>NZ_AFOY02000032.1 GCF_000217955.3 Pseudomonas fluorescens HK44
AAAAGCTGCAGAGCGGCGCAAATCGTGCTGTTGCTGTCATGGAAAGCAGTTGCAGCAAAGCACAAGCTGGTAAGCAGCAGGCTGCCAGTGCAGGCCATATGCTGGAGCAAATCAGTAATGCTGTGGCGACCATTAATGACATGAATGCCATGATTGCTTCTGCAGCTGAGGAGCAAAGCTCTGTCGCGGAGGAGATCAGCCGTAACGTTACCAACGTAAGCCAGATTGCCGAAAAAACTAGCGAAGCCTCACGTCAGAATGTTGCCACCAGTACGCAATTGGCTTCTCTGGCAAGCCAACTTCAGCGTCTGATGCACATGTTCCGTCTTTAGGGAAACTCTTATATGGACGCCTCCCGGAGCTCAATAGGTAGCCATGCTGGCGCGTAGGTAGGAGCAGTCTTATATCCGGCCTGTTGTGCAGGCCGAAAAACCTGCTGGCCCTGATGGAATCCGCTGACGAGGCCCTCATCTGAAAATCGAGCTGAAGGCTGTGCCCGTGGCTCATATTCCCTACCAGGTTTACCCCGTCACGGTCTGACCTATTTCGCCATCACGTGCTTACCGCCTGTGCTCCTTGTGAAGTCTGTTGGTTACTGTTTTCAATGCCCCGTAGGGCATGCCGTAAAGAGTTCGGCCCGATACGTAGAGCCCTTGGCCAACACGGCCCAAAGGGTTCTGGCGAGCTTGTTAGCCACTGCGGCGACCGCCACGTTATAAGGCCGCCTGGTCAACAAGCGTTCAACCCACTCTGACCGGTGTCCTCTATTGAGGATCGAGCGAGCACCATGCATCAACAGCGTTCGCAGATAGGTGTCTCCGCGCTTGCTCAGCCCCAGTTGCCGAACTCTGCCACCGGTGCCCGTTTGTCGAGGAACCAGTCCCAGCCAAGCCGCGAACTGGCGACCAGAATGGAAGGTTGTCGCATCTCCCAGTGAGGCAACAGCGGCTGTAGCGGTCAACAAACCAATTCCGGGAATCTCTGCAATTTTCTGGCAGTCGGAGCTCTCACGCAGGCACTGTTTCAAACGCAGTTCGATTTTTCGAATTTCCTCATCCAACTGGATAATCCGAGTCCACTGATCGCGTAGGCTGTCCAACAACATGGAAGGCACTCGATGCTCAGCATCGGCGAAGGCCTCCGGAACGGCCTTGCTCAGCTGGGTATAACCTTCTGGCAGCACGATTCCGAATTCGTAAAGCAGCCCACGTAAGCCATTGCTCTGCATGATGCGAAATTTCAGCAACTGGGAGCGGATACGGTGTAGCGAGAGGATCGCCTGCTGATCCGCCTGCTTGATTGCCACCAGGCAAGCGCCGGGCTGCTGCACCGCTGTCCAGATGGCTTGAGCGTCAGCCGCATCGGTTTTGTTTCGCAGCACAAAGGGGCGTACTGAACGAGGGGCGAGTAGTCGTACCTCATGCCCCTGCTGTTGAAGCTGACGTGCCCACCAGTGGGCACTGCCACAGGCCTCGATTGCCACCAGGCTGGTCGGATAATTTGCAAAGAACGCCAGCACTTCATCACGGCGCAGCTTGATACGCTCGATCCTCCCAGTGCACTGATCAACGGTGTGCAGCTGGAAAACCTTCTTGGCGATGTCCATGCCAATTACGCTATGTTTCATGGTGGATCCTCCTGCTCAAGTGGTGTTTGTTATCCACTCTCCACTTTGGCACCTAGATGCCGGGGCAGCGAGGATCCTCTATTGATGTAGAGGTGCTGCGGTCGGCCCGCTGCCGGGGGGAGGCGTCCATACCATCTGAAAAGCCCCAGCTTCGCGGAATTGATGCGCTGTAACCCGCTCGGCTGCTGGGCTCTTTTTCCCGAGAAAGGACTTCCTCAGGCCATCCTGAGGAGGGTGTTTTTAACTTTGTGTAAACGGTCATTTGGCAGGAGACTGCCAGCCTCAAGGAGTACCCATGACCGTAGTAAAACGCACCAAGCGAGCGAAGCCCGACCCTGAACTCGTTAAGCTCGCCGACAGCCTGCTGGTCAATTACAAGAAACCGGAAGATTTGATTGGCGAAAACGGCCTGCTCAAGCCAGCTCACCAAGATGCTGGTCGAGCGTGCGCTGGAAGCCGAGATGACCGAGCACCTGGGCATGGCAAGAGTGGATCGATCTTCAACGCCGGCGGTAATGCCCGTAACGGTCACAGCGACAAAACCCTCAAGGGCGATTTCGGCGAACTGCCGCTGGCCATCCCTCGTGACCGCCAGGCGCTGTTCGAGCCGCAGCTGGTGGCCAAGCAGCAAACCCGCTGGACGGGCTTCGACGACAAGATCATCTCGCTGTACGCCCGCGGCCTGAGCGTACGAGAGATCCAGGGGCACCTGGAGGAGATGTACGGCACCGAGGTCTCCCCAACCCTCATCTCGACCGTCACGGACGCGGTAAGCGACGAGGTGAAGCTCTGGCAGGGCCGTCCACTCGATCCGCTGTACCCGATCCTTTATCTGGACTGCATCCACGTCAAAGTGCGCGATGCCGGCGCGGTGCGGACCAAGGCGGTGTACCTGGCTATCGGGGTCAATATGGACGGGCACAAGGAAGTGCTGGGGCTGTGGATCGCCCAAACCGAGGGTGCCAAGTTCTGGTTGCAGGTAGTCACCGAGCTGAAGAACCGTGGCGTGCAGGACATTTTTATCGCCTGCGTGGACGGCCTCAAGGGCTTCCCCGAGGCGATCGAAACGGTCTATCCGAAAGCCTGCGTGCAGTTGTGTATCGTGCACATGGTGCGCAACAGCCTGAACTTCGTGTCCTGGAAAGCGCGCAAGGAAGTGGCCGCCGATCTGAAGCTGGTCTACACCTCGGCGACGGTCGAACTGGCCGAGCAACGGCTGACGGAGTTTGAAGAAAAGTGGGGTGGTCAGTACCAGTCAATCGGCCTGTCCTGGCGGCGTAACTGGGCACGGGTTATCCCGTTCTTCGACCATCCGGCCGAGATCCGCAAGGTGATCTACACCACCAACGCCATCGAATCGATCAACATGAGTTTGCGCAAGGTGATCAAGACCCGGGCCTCGTTCCCAACTGACGAGGCCGTGAGCAAGCTGTTTTATCTGGCGCTGAACAACATCAGCAAGAAGTGGACGATGCCGATACGGGACTGGAAAGCGGCTCTGAATCGCTTCAGTATCCAGTTCGAAGATCGATTGATGCAGGATTAATAGAAATCCCGTTTACACATAATCCGGGACACCCTCATCCTTAGCGTACGTTATTTTCCGGATTCTGCGGGCTCCCCTGCTGGCCAAACTCGCAGGCGTGTCGCATGAGCGCATCGCAGACATGCGCCGGTCGAGAGGCGTCTAGCGGGCAGCAAAAAGGGGCCGAAGCCCCTTTGCTGATTACAGACCGAATGCCCTGCCCTTTTCTTTGGGCTGTTTGGTCGGCAACTGCTGGCCTTGCTGCTGCTTCTGCGCGGCATCCTTCTGTTTGCCGGCCTGGTCGTGGCCTTTGCGCTCGAGCGCGTGCCGCTGGAGCTGCTTGATATCCAGGGCGCCGGCCTTGGCGTTCAAGCGGCTGATCGCGGCCCCCAGCTTCTGCCGGTTATCGGTGAAGATTTCCGCCGCATGCCGTGCGCGGCTGATCGCCACGTAGTACACGTCCTTGGCGGTCGTGCGCGACTGGGTTTCTAGGTTGATGAGCACCTTGTCGCAGGTGAGGCCCTGGGCGCTGTGAACGGTCGAGGCATAGGCCAGGCCGACGAACATAGCCGACGCGGTGTCCAGCTCGACCTGGCGGCCCTTGTCACCTTCGAGCACCACGCGGTCGCTGTGGATCTCCTTCACCACGAATCGGTCGCCGTTGGCCAAGTCCTTTTCGGCGTCGTTTCGGGTGATTTTCACCTGATCGCCAGGGGCCAGCTCTGTTCTTTCGACGCTGTAAACCGAAAGCTTGGTGCAACGAGCTGGGGTGAATTGCAGCGTCTCGCCTTCCGGCCCGCGCACCGTGAGTTTGTTGCCGGGGCCGGTGTCGAGTACCACGTATTGCACGCCCCGTTGCAGCCCGTTCTTGTAATCGACCTCGGGCACGACAATGCTGCCCTTGCCGTAGTATTTGCTGTGTCGGCGCTCGGCCTGGGTCGTGTCCAGGCGATTGAGCAATGGATACTCCGCGCCCTGCCCTTTCAGGCCCAGCGCCTCCCGCACGCCTTCGTTGATCTCGATCCGACTGGCGTTGGTACCGGTGATAATCAGAGCCTGGTCACGCTCGGCCTTTGGCATCGAGGCGTATGCGTCGACAATCGCCTGGTAGCGTGCCCCGTCCTCCTTGATCTCGTGTATCTCGTTCACCAGCGGCAGCGATTGCTTGGCCTTGCCCTCGGCGGCTAGCTTCACCGCCTCCAGCAATTGCGGGTCTTTCTGCCGCTGAATGTCGGTGAGCCTTGACGTTTCCATACCGGCTTTCATCAACTGCTCGAATGGCTTGCCGGCCTCGATGGCTTTGGTTTGTGACACGTCGCCCAGGAAGACAACGCGGGCGCCGGCAGCCTCGATGGTTTTCATGGCTTCGTGCATCTGCCGCGCAGGAATCACGCCGGCCTCGTCGATGAACACGACGGTGTTGCTGTCGATCTTCTTGTCGCGGGCCTTGAGGAACGATTGCAGCGTGCGTGCTTCCAGGCCCTCGGCCTGGAGCGCTTTCACCTGGCTACCATAGGGCGCCAGGCTGGTGACACGGTATCCGTTCGCTTCCAGCAGATCCTTGGCCGCAACAGTCATGTAGCTTTTGCCGACGCCGGCAAAGCCCTGGACGCCGATGAACTGGTTTTGTGTGCGAGCGATCCGCATCACCGAGGCCTGCTGTTCTGCCTTCAAGCCCCGATCGGCAAGGAAGGCTTCGGCGGCTTCCTTGGAGATCCGCGGCTCAACCGTACCGCGCCCCATTCGCTCGATTTGCAGCACCTCGCGCTCGCGCTTCTGCGCGATGTGCGTGGTGAAACGGTTTTCACCCTGGCGCAGCCGTCCCGTGCGGATACCCTCATCAACGAGCCTGGCGGCCTCTGAGCGCGATTTGCCGGCGCGGACAAGGTTTGCCACCCATTCCTTGCGGCTGAGCTGTGGCGCCTCCTGGCGGGCCTTCTCGGCGGCCTTCCCCTTCTTTCCATCGGCTGGGTTCTGTGAGGCGTACAGCGGTTCCTCGCGGATCAGATGGCCAGATGCGGCTCGCCGCTCGATGCCGGCGCGCACGTCGTCAATGGTGAGGGCGCCGTACCCGTGGCGCAGCGCGGTATCCATCAGCTCCTTCTGACCGATCACCGCTTGGCGTTCGGTCAGACTCTTGATCGCGAATTCGATCACCTGGTCGGCACGGTATTCCAGGGGCTTCTCGATCTGTGGAGTGGCTGCGCTGTTTCGCTCCCTGCCGCCCTGGGCATCGGCGCCGACGCCGGCCCACTCGCGGCTGTGGTAGTCGATACCCAAGGCCCTCGACCGCTCAAGCCACACCTGGCGCAGCTCTTCGCGGTCGATTCCACCCTGCTTTTTGTCGCGGGTGGCCAGCGCGGCCTGGTTCTTTTCGGCATACGAAGCCGTGCTGCGGTCCAAGCCTTTCGCCGCTAACGCGGCCTCGATCTGCTGGCTGCGCGAACTGAACTCGCGGATCTGCTCGTCAGAGAAATGCGCCAGGTCAAATGTACCGTTGCGCTCATAGCGCAACTGGAAACCGGCCTTTTCCAGTTCGCGGGCCAGCTCCGCCTTGTAGACGTTGCCCAGGAACATGGACGAATTGAACACGCCGTCGTTTTTCAGCGCCCGCCATTCGCCGTCGCTACGCTGGGTCATATTCAGCACGAACGCATGGGTATGCAGGTCGGGGTCCAGGGCACGTGACGTTTCGTGTCGGAACTTGGCCACCACCAAATTGTTGGTGTTCTCGGTGCCGGTCTTCTTGTTGACCGTTATCCGGGCCTGGGACAGCCGTTCGGCTTCGCGAATGGCCGCTGCCACGGCCTTGTCGTGAGCTTCGATAATACTGGCGTCCCCGTGGACCAAGGCCTGGAGCGACACGCCTTTGGGCGCCGAAAAGGTGAGGTCGTACCCCAGCCTTTCCTTGCTGACCACTTTGCCGTCCGCTTCTTTGACGGTCCGCATGAGCTTCGTGCTGTCGCTAATGCGGCCATCCAATAGCTCACGGAACCGGGCCTGCTCTACCTCCCCGGACAGGCCCAATGCCTCTGCGCCGGCACCTTGCCATTGCATGGCGCCGCCGTCCTTTGCGTAGTAGTCATCCGCACCGTCCGCGTAGTACGACACGACTTTGCCCAGTGACTGCCGAGAAATGGTCGTGATATCCAGCATTTAGATGATCTCAAGGTTTGGGACGATGCCCGGTACCGGGTTCGTGCGAGTGAAGTTGATCGGCTCGATGGCCACCCGTGCAATCGGGATGCTACCGGGGAACGAAAGGAAGCCTTCGAGGTTGTTCAAGGCCATGATTTCCGACGACATTACGATGCGCTCGGGTTTCACATCCTCGTTCTCACTGCGAGTGCCCCAGTCACCCCAGCGCGAGCTGCGGCCTTCCTTTGTGCGCAGCACTTCATGCTCGCTCAAGGCTTTGGACATGCGTTCGGCGGTGGCCGTACCCATGCGGCCAACGGCCAGGGCGACCATCGTCCGGTGGTTGGCCAGCATGGTTTCGGCCAGTTTCTCGCCATACACGGATTCGAGCTGGGTGTAGGACTGGTAGCCCGATACCACGCAACCGCCCTTCTTCCGGCCCCGAGTCAACATGTCGCCCAAGGTGGGCAGCCGTTGCAGCGACTCCAGCTCGTCGAGGTAGGTCCAGATGCGGCGTTTGGGGTTGGATTTCATCCCAAGGATGCTGGTGAAAATGGTATCAACCCAGCAACTAATCAATGGGCGCAGCGCTTCGCGCATGTTCTCGTCCCAGGTGATAAACAAGTTGCCGCCGTTAGGATCTTCGCACCACTGACGCAGCGAGAAGTTGCCTGGTGGCATATCAAAATGCGCAGGTAGTTTATTACTGAGGACAAAACGAACGCTGCCTGTAGCGCGTTCGTTTTCAGTGAACAACGATACGGCACGGGTGCCTTTTACGAATCCCTGGAGCGCTTCCGAACTGCACTCGTTAGTCCATCTGAATACATTCCTCATGCCAGGATTGCGCGTGGTGTTGTACAGCTTTTTGGCCACTTCTGCGAACAGCAGGCGACCATACTGGTTCCACTCTTCCGAGTCGTTACTGTCTGATACTTGAATAATGGATTTTGCGTAGCGCTCGAAGTCGTAGTGACTACGGATCTCGTTATAGAAGTTCCAACCTTCGGTTCTGGCGTCATAGGGATTCAAGATTTTATCCCCCTTGCGATAGAAGGTGGATAGGAATTCCCCATCGGGATCAAGGATTACCATTCGATCTTTCCGCTGCATGCAGCCGTACATCATTTCGCGGAAAATCGTACTCTTACCCGTACCTGTAGCACCGCCCACTGAAAAGTGCGTCGCCTCGGCGGCAATAGGAACAGGCACCCCGGCAATAGTTATTTGTTCCTCTTTCTCCTTTGTCAGTCGTTTAAGCTCACGCTGGGAAACAAGTTGGCTACCACGGAAATACTTATCAAAGTGAGCGCCGGCAAAAGTCGTCTTGCTCAACTTCACGATAAGCACGCACAACGCAATCGCGAGTATCAGTCCACCAACTAAAGCAACCGCAAGCGGCCACAAGGCGAACGTGTTTTTCGCCAGGTAAAACACCCTGTCGCGGGCACCTTGCTTTTCAATCCCATACAGCAGCTTTGCGGTAAAGAACCATGCGAACAGTGGCACCAGCACCAGTACGGCGAGGCAGATTTGAGATCGTTGGCGTTCGTTCATCAGCTATCCCTCTTTGATGAATCCCATACGTCGAAGCCCAGGCGCTCGACCTCGGCCTGGGCTTCCCTCTTAGCATCCGGTTTGGACGCGGTGCGCAGGAGCAACAGCAGCTCGATCAAGATGGCCATCGACTGACGGTCGATCCCAGCGGTCGGTTGGCCGTCACTGCCAGGCCGTTGATCGAGGCGCTGGAGGATCATTTCTAGCGTGTCCTCCTGCTCCATCTGCCGGAAAAGCTGCCGGCGTACATACTCCGAAATGTCGCCTTGGGACCGCTCTTCCAGCTCGATTTTCTGTGTTTCGGTGCATCGAAAGCTCACTGTGGGCACGGATGGCCTCCTTGTCTGACGTGTGTAAGACACAAAATACAGCAAAATCAGGGCCTGCGCCTACTTTTGTCTTACGCAGGTATTACGCTTTTTCGCAAGTCGTTGAAAATGCTTTATTTTTCAACGACTTAGCGATGCGAAGCATTGCGTATGGTGTATAGCTCGTTAAGGGAAAATACCGCTCTGCTTTTAAGGGAAAAAATAGTCGTCTGCACCCCTCGGAGGCCGCAAAAAAGCGTCCTCCTGATCCCTCACGCGCAGCGTGAGGGGCTTTCGCCGCCCAGGGGTGCCACTGAGTACGCTTTGAAGACAACCGAGAGACGACGTGAAGACAACGAAGAGACAAAAAAGGTACTTGCCAGACCAAAAAGGGACGGCTAGAGTACGGATCAGAGACAAAGAGGGGACAAAAGTGCCCGAGGTCGATAACGAGGGGTAAGCGATGCCACTGTCGCGACTAAAACCACGGAGCGATTCGGCCCTGGTGCGGAACATGCTCGGCGAGATCGAGGCCGCACTAACAGCCGGAGCCTCACGGGAGGATGTATGGGAAACGCTCAAAAATGAGCACGGGATGACCATCGGGTTTAACGGGTTTTGCAAGGCGCTGATGCGAGCGAGGGCCGCCAGGCAGGAGCGAGCTGGACCACCAGCGGCGACCACTCCACCACTCCCCCGTCTGGAAAGCGGTGGCCAGGGGAATGACGTGGATTGCGCAATCCAGAAAGCAGAATCCACGCCACCCGAGGCGGGCGCACCCTTAAAGGGCCGCATCGTCACCAGTAGCGATTTTGAGAAAGTCCATACCATGGACTTCTCGGATCTTGATGATAAATATACGGGCAAAAGGAAATAGCGTATGAAACGAGCGATCTTGAACTACAGCGGTAGCATCGGCAAAACCACTATCGCAGCGCACCTGCTCTACCCTCGCATGCCAAGTTCGGTATTCTTTGCCATCGAGTCGATTAACCAGTCTGCTTTGGACCTGGGCATTGCTGAGGTCAAGACCATGCGTGGTCGCGAAGTTGGCGACCTGATCGAAGAGCTGGTACTTGAGGACGTGGCGATTATTGACATTGGCGCGTCGAATATCGAGTCCTTCTTTGAAGCCGGTTCGCGCTACCATGGTTTCATAGATGAAATCGAACAATTCATTGTTCCGGTAACGCCAGAGCAAAAAGCGTGGCAAGAGAGTTTGAAAACTGTAGAAGCGCTGGCGACGATGGGCGTTACGGCTGATCGCATTATTCTGCTGCCGAACCGCATTCAAGATAATCCCGAAACTGAGATCCCGTCGATCTACAACTATGTGAAGAAAACCAAAAAGGCCACTATCAAGCCAGGCGCGTTCCTGTTCGATAGTGATGTATATGGCTATCTCGCTGCTAATAAAATGTCATTCGATCAGTTGATTGGCGATGACACCGACTACAAGGCGCTGGCACGGGCCGAAGCGGATGAGGTCCAGCGCAGCAAGTATGTAAGCCTCTATCGCTGGACAAGTTATGCAAAGCCTATTCGTCAAAACTTGGACGAATGCTACGCCGCTCTGACGGCATAAGCGACCGGAGTACCAGTAATGGATTCTAGGAAACCGAGAGAAGAAGTATTAATTGAGTGGTTCCTGGGCGACTCTAGAGAGATTGTGGTCGATCTCCAAAGCGCGGTTGCGGCGGCCCGCGAGGTCCACCAGTCGATGCAGGAGGCCGGCGCAAGCCTGGCCTCCACGGTCGAGGATGCGCGTGCCGAGCTGGTGACGGCTCACCGGGAGCTGACCGCCGCGATTCGAGAAACCGAGGCGCGGCAGGACAAGGCCCTGGAGAAGCTGGACCGCCAGGCCAAAAGCCTGTTGGCAGCGACCCAGCGCCGGACGGTGTGGGTGGCGGCGGTCTGCGCCGGCATTGCCGGCCTGGCCGGAGGCCTGGGCGGTGCCCTGCTCTTCTACCGTCTGGTTGCCGGCTAGCGCCGGGTTGTGACACACACTGAGGCCGCCGCAAGGCGGCCTCGCCGTTTGTGGGAGTCGCCGCAGGCGCTCCCGTGCGGCAAGCGGAGCGCGCAGCGCCTGGGAACCGGGCGCGGAGGCGAGAGGGATGGAAGCCCGAAGGGGCGAGACGCGGCGCAGCCGTGGCTCGATGCGCAGCACGACAGCCCGCGCCGAAGGCCTCGCCCTGGATTGCGCAATCCACTTCTATTAAACTGGATTGCACAATCCACAAGACAGGATCGTCACCATGTCGCTACTGCCGACTCATGAGGTCTATGCCGAGCTGCAACTGGCGTATGAACACTTCAACGTCCAGCTGTTCGACGGCCAGCTACCGGACTGCCTTATCACCCTCCAGCGTGAACGCCGAACCTACGGCTACTTCTCGCGCAAGCGTTTCGCCCGTCGTAGCGGTGAAATGACCGATGAAATCGCCATGAACCCCGGCTACTTCGCGATTCGCTCATTGCGCAAAACGCTGTCGGTGCTGGCCCATGAAATGGTGCACCTGTGGCAGTTCCACTTTGGCGCGCCTGGCCGGCGTGGCTACCACAACAAGGAATGGGCCGCACGCATGGAAGCCCTGGGCCTGATGCCCAGCAATACCGGCGCACCTGGTGGCAAGCGCCTGGGCGAACAGATGGATCACTACATCATCCCAGGCGGGCGCTTTGACGTGAGCTGTGCGGAGCTGCTGACGCGGGACTTCTCCCTGTCGTGGTACGACCGATTTCCCCCGGAACGACCGCAAATTGACCCGCCGACCGGCTCGAATGGGCGCGGGTTTGTCGATGACGTAGACGGTGAGGACGAAGGCCAGGGGCAAAGCGTGGATCAGGGCGGCGATGACCTGGGGCCGCTGGGTGAGTTGGTCGAGCTGCCGCCCGAGGTGCCGCCGAACCGGTCAAACCGGGTCAAGTACCGGTGCCCGAAGTGCGCAACGCAGGTATGGGGCAAGCCTGAGCTGGCGATTCTCTGCGGTGGTGAACACTGCGGCGGGTCGCCATTCCAGCCGGTCGCACGATGACAAAGGCCCGCGTAAGCGGGCCTTTTGGATTGCGCAATCCACATTTTCAACGGTGGCCAGGTCCTGCGCCTTGGCCTCGATCCCCAGCTTCCCAGCAGGCGGCGGCCTTGCGCAGCAAGCCGGCGCTATCGCGGTGCGCCAGTTCGCCCGGTTTGGTGATGAACGTTGCGGCGGCCTCGTAGAACTCTGCGGCCACTTCCCAATCGTGTTGCAGCTCGGCCTTGCGCGCAGCGGCGGCAAGCGCCTGGCACGTCCTGGCGGCCTTGGTCGGCGTGGTCTGGTGTCCGTACATATCCTGTTCTCCAGCGGGGAGCGCCGGGGCGAAGCCGCGGCGCTCGGTTGGGTAGTGGGGTTAGGCCCGTTTAACAGCCCGTGCGAGGGTCAGAAGGTCGGCGGCCTCCATTAACTGGCCGCGCTCGGCCAGTTGCTGCATGGACGGCACCGGGCGAGCTGGGGCCGCTGCGCGGCGCGCAGAAGCGGCCAGGCGGGCCAGGAAGACACGGAACGAGGGAAGGGCTTGAGTAGCCATAGGTAACTCCTTTTTTCGCAGAGGAAGGCCCGGAGCGGTTGCCGCCGCTGGTATCCGGGCCGGGGTTGGTTTACTTGGTCAGGCGCTCGCTGCGCACAAAGCCTTCGCACATGTCACGGAAGATCGTGGCGTGCATTTCCAGCGGGAACTCCGCGATCACCTCGCGGCGACCGATGCCGCCACGCTGGGCAACGATCATGTACATGGTGACGTTGGATGGGGTCTGGTTCGGGCGAGCCTGATGGGACACTTCAACGGTGAAGCCGCTGAACTCGCGCAGGGCCTCGGCTTCGCTGAAATACAGGATGTGGGTTTCGATAGTCATGGGTTGAATCTCCTTTCGCAGATTGCCCCGGAGCGGTTGCCGCCGCTGGTGTCCGGGGTGTCGAGGCGGTATTGCTTCGACGTGGTTAGTATCTCAAATCGTGGCGCTGTCGTCAACTGTTGGTCAAACAATCTTTGACGAATAATTGACTTGACGCGGCACGCTTTTCGGAGCTGCTTAGATGCCGAGGTGGGAGCGGGAGGTAAACATAAAGCGCGCCCGCGAAGCGGGTGCTGCCCCGCTTTTGCCCTGGAGCGTGAGTCTCCCCCGGTGGATCTGCTCGTCAGCCTTCGGTTGGTCGCGGTAAGCCCCGACTACCCGGAGCTGGGCCGCCGTCATGGGGACCGTGGAATAGCGGAGCGACCGGAGGGAGTGAGCATATGCCGCGAAAGCCCCTTGACGGCATAGGCCCAGCGGAGGGTAGGCGAATAGGGCTGATAGCGGCCAGCCGGAGGGTGATGAGCACACCCAGGACGCGCAGGGGCGGCAAGGTGGCCAGCAGGCCGCCGCGCAGGCCGACAGGCCGGAGGGCAAGCGGAGCGCGCAGCGCCTGGCGGGCCAGGTGCGCAGGCGAGAGGGATTGAAGCCCGAAGGGGCGAGACACGGCGCAGCTGTGGCTCGATGCGTAGCACGAAAGCCCGGGCCGCAGGCCTCGCACTAGATTTTCTCGCTGGCCAGGTGGTGGAAGTACCAGGCCAATTCGGGACGGCCCCCGCCCATTTGTTGCTTGATCGCAGTCACCAGATCCTCGCGGACTTGGCCGGTCGCTGTTTCCAGGCGCTGGCGGATCTCTGCAACCTCGGCGCTGGCGACCCATTCAAGGCAGGCCAGGTAATCGAGCACGCCCTTTTCCTCTGTTGGTGTAAGCATCTGCAAATCCCTCAGCAGTCAAACTGTCCGTGACAGAAAGGCGCCATCTAGGCCTTTTTCTGTCGGTTAGGTGTCTTCTTTGTGGTCCCTGGTTGGGCCTCCTTTGGCTGCTCATGTTTGGCGGCCATCTGCTTGACCTGCTCGGCTTCCTCGGGGGTGAGCCAGACCATGACGGGCACAAGGCCGACGGTCTGGCGTTCCAGCACGGCGGTTACGCGCTTGATTGCAGCGTGTACAAGCTGCCGCGACTGGCCGATGTTGTTGGCCACCTCGATAGGTTCCTTGCCCTCCACCAGCACCGCCCTGGCAATGTCCAGGGTCTTGGTGGACATGCCCCGGAGCGCAGGCAGGGAAGCGGTCCATTGTTCGGCGGTGTATTTCGGCTGGGTGGGCTGCATTCGCGGTTCCTTACTGTTGGCTGAATGCCCTGCTACCGGCAGGGCTACGGGTCAAGCGTGCTACTGGTTCATTTGCTCGATGAAGCCCCGCGCATGCGCTTCCAGGCGGCGGGCATCTGTGGAACCGGCATGGAGCCGGTGCCGTTTGACGCCCTGGGCGGT
Organism: Pseudomonas fluorescens HK44; assembly: GCF_000217955.3. Classification (GTDB taxonomy): domain Bacteria; phylum Pseudomonadota; class Gammaproteobacteria; order Pseudomonadales; family Pseudomonadaceae; genus Aquipseudomonas; species Aquipseudomonas fluorescens_AQ. The sequence continues at coordinate 13,475 of NZ_AFOY02000032.1, forward strand.
GGCTTTCCAGATGACGTAAAACGTCCCCTCGTTGTTGCGCTCGATACTAATGGCAACGCCCTGGTCACTGGTACCAACCTTGGCGGCGACTGCCGCCACGGTTTCGCTTTCCAGTGTCTGGCGGTCCCATATCAGCAGGGGCACAAACTGCGGGTCGTTGATCGCGTCGGCTGTCTCCAGGCCGCCCGCATCGCACAACCACGCTTCGTCGTCATCGTCCCAGGCTTCGGCGGTGATCGGAAACATCCACGCCAGAAGTGGCCGACCGTCCTGCACCTGGCAGGCGTAAAGCTGGTCAGAGTCGAGCAGAAACGCCACGCAATCCCCAGGGATGAGCAGGCCATGCCCAGGGTTGGCCTTGAGTAACGATCGGTAGGCTTCCAACGTGCGTTCGTAAGTCATGGTCGGTTCCTCGATCTTAGGCCTTGGCCACGGCCAGGGAGTGGGTAGCGATGCGGCGCATGATGAGCAGGTGGGGCAGGGTGGCCAGGCCCGTCAAGGTCCAGTAGCGCCCGCCCCACTGGGCAAAAATGGTCGTCATGTTGCCGTGGTCCAGGTCGGCCAGCTTGAACGACGCGCCCAGCTCGTCGGCGTGGTAGTCGATGACGGGGCGCTGCGAAAGGTTGAACTCGAAACGGGCGGCGGTCGTGCGTGCCGGTGGCGTGCCATAGGCGCGTTCTTGATCGATCAAAAACGCCTCTTCGTCGCCCAGGATGGCGCCGGGGTAACGCACGCGCAGCTCGGGCAGCATCAGCCCGGAATGCTGGGCCATCCACATGTTTGGCCCGATCTGGCGGGCATAGTCGATGATCGCGGTATGGCCAGGGACATAGAAGACTTTGCACATGGTTCGATCCTCCAAGGGCGGGGGAAAGCCGGGCGTTTAACGCCCGGCTCGCCAGTTACGCGGCGGCTTGACCGCTGCGCAGGGCCTGGGCCAGTACCCACAAGGCGCGATTGAGTTTCACGTCTTGGTCAATGCCGTTAACGGCGCGGGTAGTTGTCCGGCGTCCTTGCTTGTTGCGGCCACGCAAGCCGCCCTTGATGGTGTTTTCCTGCACGCGGTTGAACGTGGTCCAGAGATCGCTTGCGCGGTCTTCGGCACGGCGCGGCATCAGCAGTTGCGACGGCGTGACCGGGGCAGGGCCTTCGGATGGGTCGTAGCGGTAGGCCAGGGCCGCCATGGCGAACGCTTCTTGCTCTTCCTGGCGCAAGTGGTAGTGCTGCATGTCGTCAAGGTTGGCGTCGATCTGCTCGAACTGGCCCAGCACCTCATAGGCACCTTCGATAACGTCGTTAACAACGTCAATGCGGCCGCTGTGGCGCACTTTCTGATCCATCGCCATGTCGCCCAGGACCAGCCCGTTAGCGCACACGAAACGGAACTTGCCGGCCATCATCTGGTAGCTGCTGCTGCCGTCGTGGCTGTTCAGCAGAATGATTTCGTTCGCTTCCTTGCTCATGATGTTGCTGGCATGGCGCAGGCGAATCATGTGCTTGGTGTGCTCGCGTTTGTCGGTGTTGCGGACGCGGGTCTGGCACGCCATGAACGGCTGAAAACCTTCTGTGCGCAGCGCATCGAGCACCTTGACGGTTGGAATGTACAGGTAACGTTCCGAACGGCTGTCGTGCGCTTCCTCGGCAAAGATCGAGGGCGCCACGCGGGCAATCTCGTCATTGGTCAGAGGGGCATCGCTGCGGATCATGCACGGATTACGGAAGTTGCTGGAAAGACGCATTTTTGTATCTCCTTCGCAGATTCCCCGGAGCGGTTGCTGCCGCTGGTGTCCGGGGTGTCGAGGCGGTATTGCTTCGACGTGGTTAGTATCTCAAATCGGGGCGCTGTCGTCAACTGTTGGTCAAACAATCTTTGACTAATAATTGACTTGACGCGGCGCGCTTTTCGGAGCTGCTTAGATGCCGAGGTGGGAGCGGGAGGTAAACATAAAGCGCGCCCGCGAAGCGGGTGCAGCCCCGCTTTTGCCCTGGAGCGTGAATCTCCCCCGGTGGATCTGCTCGTCAGCCTTCGGTTGGTCGCGGTAAGCCCCGACTACCCGGAGCTGGGCCGCCGTCATGGGGACCGTGGAATAGCGGAGCGACCGAAGGGAGTGAGCATATGCCGCGAAAGCCCCTTGACGGCATAGGCCCAGCGGAGGGTAGGCGATTAGGGCTGATAGCGGCCAGCCGGAGGGTGATGAGCACACCCAGGACGCGCAGGGGCGGCAAGGTGGCCAGCAGGCCGCCGCGCAGGCCGGCAGGCCGGAGGGCAAGCGGAGCGCGCAGCGCCTGGCGGGCCAGGTGCGCAGGCGAGAGGGATTGAAGCCCGAAGGGGCGAGACGCGGCGTAGCTGTGGCTCGATGCGTAGCACGAAAGCCCGGGCCGCAGGCCTCGCGCTATGCCTCGGATGACGGCAGGGCGATCACTCGCCGGCACCCTGCTCCAGCTCCAGCAAGCGCGCTGTGGCAGCCTGCTCGATCAACAAATACAGGCGCTCAACCTGCTGTTGTTCCAGCGCTTTCAACAATTCCAGGGCCTCCACCATGCCCTCGGCGCGGGCCTGGGAAATCAAGCAATTCGCCGCGCTGGTGGCGGTGTTCACTTCGGCCAGGCGCCTGCGCAATACAACCTGATAGCTCGGCGGCAGGATCAGGCCAGGCATCAACTCCTGTTCGTTTCGCATACCGGCCTCCCTCAGTTTTCGCCGACGACCTGGCGCACTTCGGCCATAACCTTGTTCCACTCGTCCACCGCATCAAACATCGCGCCGACCGCTGCCAAGGCGTGCTGTTGCTTGGTGTAAGTGCGGTTCATGTGCTCGGGTCGGCAAGCTGGGCCAGGCCGGTGAGCTGCCACCAGGCTGAGGTAAAGCCGTCGCTACGTTCGGGGCCATTGGGCAGGGTAAGCGCACCTTTCAACTGAGTGAGGTGCAGTTGGGCGCAATCAATGATGGCTTGTTCCAGTTCGGTCATGGCGTATCAACTCTTGGTAATGGCGGGTTGGGTCCAGTCCTCAAGGACTAGGCCAGGAACGCGAGCAAATTCGCGAGTGTTGTTCGTGACCAGAACACACCCAGCGGCCAGGGCATGGCCGGCTATCGCTGCATCGTTGTTGCCAATGGGCGTACCCAGGCGGGCGAGGGCGGTGCGGATCTGCGTTGTTTGATCTACGGCGGCGGCGTCCCAGGACAGGATGGCGTCCAGGCGCTGGATGAAGGCATCGACCATCGCTGCAACCTTGGGCGATGCCTTGGGGTTGGCGGCCCCGAAACGCATTTCGGAGTAGGTGATGGCCGAAACGACAATCCGGTGCTGATTAGTGACTGCCTGTTCCAGCTTGGCCAGCACCGCGTCGGGGCGCTCGCGCATGATGAACGAACAGATGTTCGTATCGAGCATGTACGTCTTTTTGCTCATGTGAAGTCACCCAGGAAACGGTCTTCCTCGATCACATCCTTTCGCTCGGTCAGAAAGTCAGGATCTGCGGCCGCCACGTCGCGCAACGATGCCCAGGAGGGGCGCACAGGGCGCAGGATCAGCGTTTCGCCGTCGCGGATAATCTCCAGCTCGGAAACGCCCTGGTACTCCATATCCCGAGGGATGCGGATCGCCTGGTTTCGGCTGTTCATGAAAATGGAAACGGTACGCATGGGAACCTCCTACAAGTTGAAACACGTTGAGGCGGTGATGGTGCTGCCGCGCTCGATGCCCAGGTTTGCAAGCTGGCCGCGTGGCACCTCGATAATGCCGAGGGCGGGCCGCAATGATGAATGCTTGGCGGTTGTGTGTGGCTCCAGCTCTTGTACGCTCTGGATAACCCCATCTGCTCCGATCCAAGCCGCGTCTAATGGGGCAGGGGTGTTCTTCATCCACACAAATCGCACTGCCGGCGTAGTCCAGAGAAACAGCATGCCTCGCCCTGGATCTGGCCGCCCGGCGAGGCCCTGCGCCTGTGCGGCTTCGGTGGTGGCCACGGGTAGGTCGAGTGTCGCGCCATTCTGGAACGACAACCGGCAATCATCGCTATAAGCCGGTGTGGTGAGCACGGCCCCCAAAAGCAACGCAGGTAAGCAGCGGTTGAGCATCGGAACCTCCTTCAATCTCCAAGAGAATCCTAGCATATGGCAAGCATATGTCAATTGAGCAATTGAGCGCGCTGGGGTGCGTCGTTATACTGCGGGCATGCGCTCCTTCGCAGAGCACTAGAAGCCCGTTTTGCATTGCTGTGCAGCGGGCTTCGCCATTTCTGGCCCTCCTGTAATCCCTCCCCAAGAATCCCTGAATCTTCGTAGAGCCTGGTGCGTGTGGCTGACTAGCGAGGCTTGCCCGAGTCTGTCCGGTGCGAGTGGCGGGCGGCTGCCGGCAGGCAAGAAAAAGCCCGCATCGCGGGCTTGGGGAAGTGCTGATACCGATCAACTCATTAAGTCGGTGATGGTTCGGCCCAGGTTGATAGCGAACAAGAGCAGGGTTAAAACCCAGTACAATGGCAGGCGCTTATCCTTGGCGCTGTAACCCTCGCTGAATCTGTTTTGAGGCGCCGTCGAGGCGTACAGAGCGCCCCGAAAGCCTTTGGGAATGACTACGACAAAGGCGAACAGTAGCCAATCGAAGCCCGTCTCTTGCATGGGGCCGTGATAAGCCAGCCACGCGGCAAAGCCAATCCAGATTAGTGCTATCCATGTGATTGATCTCCCTTTCGTTTGTGGGTTACTTGCCCTTCTTAGCCAGGCCAAGCTGTTTTTCCAGAGCCTCTACCTGACCTTCGGCGCGTGCTGCGCGGTCCAGGGCCTGGCGTTCGCTCTTGCGTGCCTCGATAGCTTCGGAGTCCTTTTCGTTGGCCCTGGTGACAGCCCGGTGGATCTCCTGGGCGCTGTGGTCCTTCTGGTGCTTCAACTCCAGCTCGGCACGTTCTTCCAGGGCGTGATAGTTGGCCTGTAGCTCGCGGTACAGCGCTGCGGTTTCCTCCAGGCCCGCGATCTTGGCGCGCAGGTCGTGCAGCTCTGCATCCATGCTATCAGCTAGGGCAATCGCTTCCTCGGCCTGCTCGCGGATCTGCGCGGCATTCTCTTCGATCACTCGGCGCTTTCCGTCCAGGGCCTGGTCGGCAGCAACACGGGCCAGGTTCCAGATATCGGCGCCGAAGTTCTCCAGCAACTGGGCCAGGGCAGGTGGTGGTGGGTCGATGAGTGGCTGGGCCTCTTGCTGCTTGCGGTTCTTCCACTCGCTCATGGCCTCCTGAATGGTCGTAAAGCTGCCGACGCCACCCAGGCGCTTGCGCACGTTGGCCAGGGTGGGCTTAGTGCCGTCAGCGTCCAGTTCGTCGGCGGCCTTCCAGATCATTTCCTTGGTGAGTGCCATGGGGCGTGCTCCTTTGTATGTTGTAGCGTGTAGTATTATACAACATACTACAAAATACAATACAGCCTAACGCGGCCAGTTGGCCTTGTTGGCTCCGCTCCAGCGCGGCGGGCGAGCCACCGCACCAGAGCGCAGCAGCCGTTCGATTCCACCCTCCTATACTTCAATGCCCCGCCTCCATAGGAGTTGCTGCCATGTATGACGACCAGCCACCCTTCGCACCGTTGCCTCCTAAGAATGACTGCCCGGACGGCATGAGCCACGACCGCACGGTCTACTACGGCATGGCGCAGGGCTTGCTGTCGGCCCTGTTCGTTTCGGGGATCATCAAGCCGTTTGACTATGAGCAACGCCGCGCTGGACTGGTGTGGGAGTACCAGTGGGGCAATCAGGACAACCCGGAGTGATCCCGTGGCGCGTGCACGGTGCCGGTGTCGAACGCTATCCGTGAGTTATCCACAAGCTCAGTCAAATCAGAGCCGTTAAAGGTTTAAGTTAAAAGGTTAATACGCGCGCGCGTTGTTAGCGTTTTGCGAGGCCTTGATTTACCTGGGCTGGCGGGTGGTTCTGGTCCCCGGAGTGACGAAATAGGCGGTCCCTGGAGTGACGAACCCCAGTCCCCGAAGTGACGAATCGGCGGTCCCTAGAGTGACGAATCGCGGTCCCTGGAGTGACGAACCGGCTAGGCCGCGAAATTGGGCGCGGTCCCTGGAGTGACGAATGCGCAGATAAAGCCCCCGAAGGGGCTGCGGTACAGCTCAAGAACGCATGAATCAATAGAGAAAAACCCTTACACATCAGTGGATTGACCCCTTCCGGTCCCTGGAGTGACGAATTGCCATGACTCATGCAGCGGGTGCGGCCTTTGCTTTGCGTGGCGTCTTGATACCGTTGCGCGTGGCTTTGAGCAAGGCCGCTTTGCCGGCGTCGGACTTGTTGAAGAACAACACCGCGTCTTCGTCGGGCAGGTAGGTCATGTAGTAGTCGAGCAAGCTGCCGGCCTCGGCCAGCTCCTTGACCTTGGCGCGAAACTTCTTTTCCGCCTGGGCGCTTCCGACCTTCTTTTGCAGCAGAGTCAGGCCGATCTTCCATTGGCCCTGGCCGCCGCAATGCTTTCGGCAAAGCTCATAGATGCGTTTGGCGATGGCGCTGCGTAGCCCGAAATAGTCGCCCGGAATGGTCAACACATCCATGGCTTTCGCAGCGTTAAATGTGGTGTCGGATACCTTGATCCGAATGGCGCACATGCGGTTCTTGGCGCCCCTGGTGATGATCTCCACGTCATCGAGCAGGCCCACCCAGCGCCGGCTACCGTCACGGTCTTTCGTCGATTCAAAGGTGGCCCGCATGCGAGTACCGGTGAGCCTGTCGAACGCCTTGCTAAGCAGCTCATAGCCGCGCTCGCTGGTACTGCTGCGCGTGAAGCTCAACAGTTCGTGAGCGGTCGTCTCGATAGTCGGTGATACGGCTATGCCGGCGTTGATCGCGGCCACCAGCTTCGACACGCAAAACAGCACGATATCCTTGTCATGCTGGGTCGCCCGACCGGCAACGCTGGGAATGATCTCGATCTTGTTCCCGTTGTGCTCGTAGGTGATCTGCCTGGTGTCTCCGTCTTCCACGGCGTAGATCGGGTGCTCCATTGTAGGCCGCTCGTCCTTGGGGATCGCCGGCAGGCCGGTCGCAATCCAGAAATCGAGCTGCGTTTCGAGCACCACAACTTGCTTGCGGCCCGCTGAGGCCTTCACCGCCTCGCGCCCTGGTGTCTTGTCCTTCGGCTGCTTCGCCTCTTCGCGTTTCAGCCGCTCCGCCGCCTGCTGGTAGGTTTCGCCTGGCCGGGCTTCGGCCTCAATGCGCTTGCGCCACTTGTCGATGTTGATTGCGTCCTGCCCGACCAAGGGGGCTTTGGCCGCAGAGCGACGTTTCGGCAGTGGCGAGGTGGCCAGGTCGGGATCGATATCAAACAACTCATTGGACGACATGCTGGGCCTCCTTGCTCAGATACTTGTAGATGGTGGTTCTGCTGACTTTGAACCTGGCGGCCACGTCGCTGACGGTCGTCAAGGGATCGGCCAGCAGGATCTTGATATCGCGGATCTCCTTCGCTCCAAGCGTCGGCTTGCGACCCCCTTTGCGCCCACGTGCGCGGGCGGCCTCCAGGCCGGCCATGGTCCGTTCGCGGTTTAGCTCGCGTTCGTACTCCGCCAGGGTGGCGAAGACGTTCAACTGCATCCGTCCGCCCGCCGTGCTGGTGTCGATGTGCTCGGTGAGCGATTCAAAGCGAACCTGCATGGCTTCCAGTTGCGCCATGAGCTGGAGCAGGTGGGAGAGGCTGCGACCGAAGCGGGAAAGCTGCCACACGACAACGGTATCCCCTGGGCGGAGTGCTTTTAGCATCTGCTCCAGCTCGGGCCGGTTGGCCCTGGCCCCGCTGATCTGTTCCTCATAGATCCGCGTACAACCAGCGGCGACAAGCGCGTCTCGCTGTAGGTCCAGGTTCTGGTCCTGCTTGCTGGTTCGGGCGTACCCAATGCGCAGGCCTCCGGTCAATATGTCCAGGGTTGAAGAGTCTTTGCCGTTACGCATGGTCACCTCCATGTGGTTGGCCTGGTTTGTCGGTCGATAGCACCACGCCGCCATCCCACTCGGCCACGACCTCGGCCCCGCAACATGTACAAGCGGTCGTCAACTCGGCAGCGGTTTCGGCCAGGTGTAGCTGGCCAGCATGGCCGCATGCGGTGCAACGGTACACGTACAGCGTGGTCGGGATGGGTTTGCTCATCATGGCAATTTCCGTACACCTAATGTAGACACTGAAAAGTTACGAGAAAGTTAACAGTTTATGCCCAAAAAAACGCCCCTGGGCGCTTTTTGAAAGTGTGCAGAAAACGACCGTTTACTGCACAGGCATTTGCCGGGATCTACGCGGCTTCCTCTGCGACAACGGTGCAGTGGTCCAGGGACACTGCGCCCGAAACATCCTCCACCATGATGACCGGTTCGCAGCACATGACGAATGCTCGACCGCAGGTTTTGGTCTGGATCGACTCGCCCGAGCCAAGCAACTCTTCATAGGTCACTGTCACGCCTTCTTTGTACTGGGCGTTCCAGTCGTAACACTGGATCTTGGCTGCATCCTCCTGCTCGCGCAGGGTCATATTTGGGCGCTTCGGTTTCGGCATAACGGCAGTCCTATGTAGGTGGGTTCTGTGTAGAGATCGCTTGGCGTAGCGCTGACTCGGCAGCGCTATCGTCCATGTCCATGTAGTAAGCATCCGCCACCAGCTCGTCGATCTCGCGGGCGCTCACATTAGCATCGAGCGCGGCGCGTAGCAGGCCGGCGTCGAGTCGGTCGTATTTGTAGGCTATGGCCAGCGCCGGGTTGTCCTGGGCGTTGTTGGCCATGAAGAACCCGTAGGAAAACCCTTCCGGGGTTGCGCTGCGGGCGTTCTTGGTGGCGAGGCGGTTGCCGCCGAACTTGCGGTGCATCTTCGAGCCGTCCGAGGCCTCGACCGGGGCAATGGGCAGGTTTGCATTGAAGCGGCCCCAAAGCAGGGTTTTCTTCGTGTACGGGTCGCCCAGGTGGTGCGGGTCGAAGGCTAGGCGCCACGGCGGCAGGCCGCCCAGCTTTTCGATCCGACCTACCGGGTTCTCGATGGCCCATACGGCAGGCCGGAAATATTCAATGGTGCGCAATGTCTGGTGAACGAGCTGCACGGCGGCAACCGTGCGCCCGTCTGCATCTTTGGCTGCGAAGTGTCGGGCGCCACTGGTGGCGAATTCTGTGCACGGGCACGCGGCGAGGATGGCGTAGATATCCAGGCCGTCGAAATCGCCAAACCAGTCACCGAAGAAGCCGGCGCCGAACTCGTTTACGTCGCCGGTAACGGGGTTGTCCTGTATGTCGAAGCGCAGGACCTGGTAGCCGGCATCCTCCCACGGCTGCGACCACTGCCCGGTATGGTCGAACAGCGACAGCACTACCTTGTAGGCATTGGCCCGCCCTTCGCCCTGGGCGAAGGCGTGGCGCTTCCATTCGGCAATGCGGGCTTGGGCGGCGGCCTGGTCAAGCCAGCCGTGTGACCGGGTGTGGCGGGCCACCTTGTCGGCCAGGCGCACGATCTCGGACGGCCTAGGCGCGTCGAACAAGTGGTGCTCCAGCTCGCCCGAGCTAATGGCGCTGAACTCGGCGGTGATCTGGCTTAGCTCGAAGTCGTCAACGCCCAGGGCCTGGGCGGTGAATAGCCCAGGCTGTGCTGGGCGGATCTGCGTACTGAGCATGGTTCACTCCCCCTTGAAGTAGTCGGGGCGCTGCTCCAGCTCGCGGGCGATCAACTCGTCAGCGAACAGCGGCGCGGCCTTCTCGATGCGCTTGGCCATCTTCTGCTTGCGTACCCGGTCTTTGGCCTCGGCACTCCAGCGCTTGACGGCGCGGGACTGGGGGAAGTCCAGGCAAACACCGTAACCCACGGGGCGGCGCTGCCATGCCTGGTGCATTTCTTCCGGCATCCGCGTCCCCGCTGGGGCCTCGATCACCAGCAACTCAAAGTCGCCAGGGCAGGGCTGGTGCGGCAGGCACCATCGAAGGGAGTAGCGCCACATGGGCGGCGCTACGTGATGGGCATTCGCAGCCATCAGACAAAATCCCAACTTGTCTGGTCCCAGCCCGGCAGCTTGGACTGAGCTATGCGGCGAATTTCATGCAGGGTGCGGAATGCCTGGGTAGCGTAATAGTCGGGGTTTTGGTTGGACTGATACTCCAAGCACTGGATGAGTTTGAGGGCTTCGAGCGGGGTAGGTTTGCGCACAGTTTCATCCAGGCCGAACAGCTCGCCCTTGAAGGTTTCGCCAGGGTAGCGGGTGCGCACGGAGCGAATGTTTTCGTCAAGCAGTTGCTGGCCTTGATCCGCAAGGATCTGGTAGGTGGTCGCATCCGGCTTGCCGGTGCAGGTGAACATGAGAATGGCGGAGATGTGAAAACGATTCAGGATATAAGCGCTCATGGAAACTCCTTCGCAGATTCCCCGGAGCGGTTGCCGCCGCTGGTTTCCGGGGTGTTGAAGCGGTATTGCTTCGACGTGGTTAGTATCTCAAATCGCGGCCCTGTCGTCAACTGTTGGTCAAACAATCTTTGACGAATAATTGACTTGACGCGGCGCGCTTTTCGGAGCTGCTTAGATGCCGAGGTGGGAGCGGGAGGTAAACATAAAGCGCGCCCGCGAAGCGGGTGCAGCCCCGCTTTTGCCCTGGAGCGTAAGTCTCCCCCGGTGGATCTGCTCGTCAGCCTTCGGTTGGTCGCGGTAAGCCCCGACTACCCGGAGCTGGGCCGCCGTCATGGGGACCGTGGAATAGCGGAGCGACCGGAGGGAGTGAGCATATGCCGCGAAAGCCCCTTGACGGCATAGGCCCAGCGGAGGGTAGGCGAATAGGGCTGATAGCGGCCAGCCGGAGGGTGATGAGCACACCCAGGACGCGCAGGGGCGGCAAGGTGGCCAGCAGGCCGCCGCGCAGGCCGACAGGCCGGAGGGCAAGCGGAGCGCGCAGCGCCTGGCGGGCCAGGTGCGCAGTAGGAAAGCCGTGGCCAAGGTTTCGCATGGGCAAGAAAAAGCCCGCTTGCGCGGGCTTCTGTGGAGGCTTATCGCCGTGGGTTGGTGTGCAGGCCCCAGCCGTACACTGGTGGTTGATCGCTGATGCGAATACCGCGTGTGTCTTCGCAAATCCGACCCGCGACTACTGCGCCTGGTGAGTAGATCTGACCGCCCAGCAGGCAGCCACGGGCAGGAGCTGGGGCAGGGCGGTTTGCCTTCGCTTCCAGGGCGGCGAGCTGGGCCGAAATGTTGACCAGACCTTGATTGACTTGGTGTAGCTGCTCGTTGGTCTGATCCGCCTGTTTCGACGTGGCGCAGCCAGTTAGGCCAACGGTGGCCAGCAACAATGCCGGCAGGAGTTTGGTGATAGTGCGAGTCCTGTTTTCCATAGAGATTTCCTTAACGTGTCATGCCGAACATTGAAATGATCGGGCTGATGGTGCCTTGGTTTTTGTCCGAGCCAGGGCAGGAATTCAAGAATTCTTCCCTGGCCCGGGCTGTTGCCTCGGGTTTGAATTTGCCCTTCTTCTTGACGACGATTGAGAAGAAGTCGGATACCGCTCCGCTGCAATCGCTGTCTGCCAGCGAACCGCCCTTGAGACCTGCTTTGCCTGCCATGCACATCATGGTCTTGCACGGGTCACGGGCTTCTGCGGTGCCTACCAGTACCAGGCTGGCCAAGAGGGCGACGACGACCGTTGATCGTTTCATGGGACTACTCTCCTTTTAGTCTGTGCTCGATGTGGAAAAATGCGCGGGCTAGGCGGTCGTAGCCGCCCGAGGCGGCAAGGAAGGCGATCAAACCGACTATGGACAGCACAACCAGTTTCGGATCGGGCCAGCCATTGGCGGCCTGGATGACGAATACCACCAGCATCGACACGGCGCCGAACGTCAGCACTAGGCTAATGGGGCGGCGCACAAGCCAAAGCAGTCGGCCTGCGAGGCCGAACAGGTTGCCGGTGGTGATACGCAAAGCATCGATGGCGAAGCGTTTAGCGCCCGAGGCAGCCCTTGCCAAGAACGACGGTTGCTTACCGTTCGCTGCTCGATCCTTCGTAGCCACAGTGCGGATCTTCTGCACCTGGCGGTTCCGCTTTCTGCCTGCGGGCAGCTCAACGACTTCACCCATATCTCAGTCCTCCTTTTCCTGTATCTCGAATTCCGCGAGCTGTCTGCCGGCGTCCAGATACTCCTTCAACCAAGCGGGGCGTTTACCCCTGCCGCTCCACGTATGAAACGGATTGGTTGGATCTCTATACCTGGCCTGGCCTCGCGGCGGTCTCTCTCCCAAAGGTACGAATTCCAGTTCGCGTGTTGTGGGCACGGATTTCGGTTTCCCCGCTGGTTTGCTCTTGTCGGCATCTTTGTCATCGCATTCGCTTGACATGTTCTCAACTGCCCTCATAATAGCGGTTACTCACTGAAATTGCAATTTCAAGGACAAACGGAATGGCCAACCATCAAACCTTCACCGCAGTCATTGCTCTTGCGCTCGTCGCCGCCGGAAATCCATTGCTGGCTAATGCGAACGGTAAATTGTCGATGAGTGTCATGGCTTTGGCAAAGCAATGTGCGCCGAACGTGGCGCCTGAGACGGTCGGTTATTTGGTTAGCCATGAGTCGAGAAACAACCCATTTGCAGTCCATGTAAACGGCGTGCCCTGGAGTAAGCAGCCGAAGACTGAAACCTTCGAGGACGCGAAGGGGGTAGTCGAAAAGCTTGCTCGCGAAGGCGCCAGTTTCGATACCGGCTACGGGCAAATCTGGTCGGGGAACTTGGCAGCGTTAGGGGTTTCTGCTGTGGACATGCTTGAGCCGTGTAAGAATCTGGCCGCCCTGGACCGAATCTTGTCGGACTGCTACCGGGCCGCTGTTGTGACTAATCAGGACGGGCAGGCTGCTTTGCGAAATGCCCTTAGTTGCTACAACACCGGCAACCAGCGGGACGGTTACACAAATGGATATGTGGGAAAGGTTCTTGCCGTGGCTCAAGCCAATAACACTATGAAAGTGCCTGCGCTGCGCGTCGATGGAGTCGAGAGTGAAGGCGGCCAGGTGGGAAGTAGCGTTGGGCAGGAGAACGCGCTACCGGCTGAAAACGCAAGGTTAGGTAGGTCTGATGGGTTCGATGATTCAACCCCGGACGGGTTTGCCAATAGCACTCAAGACGGTTTCGAGGTGATGGCGCGGCAACATGACGGAGCGCCCAATGAAGGTCTTTCTCATCCAGCAAAAACAATTAGAGGAAATGTGCAGCAAGAAGAAATTAATACGGACATGGATTCAGAGGTTGGAAGAAAAGAAATGGCTTCCACTCTTTGAAGTCATTAGCGACGACGGGCAAACGGTGTGTTGTTCGTTGCGCGTAAAGGATACAGGGGAGGTTAGAACGTGGGCTGATCTTCGACTGTTAGCCGAGTGGCTGAGGGAAAAGCTAAGCATCGAAAGGTGTGAGCTTCTATTAACGGACTTTGATTTACCAGTAACGGAGTGAAATATGGACAAACTGAATGTTGGTGTAAACGGCAAGAAACTGGGCATGGTCTGCATGGTTCTGCTGTGCATCTTTGGGTCTACCCTGGCCCAAGCAGCGGGGGTTGATACGGCAAACTCTTCGCTGACCTCGATGAAAACCTGGCTCGATACGTGGATTCCGCTGGCCTGCGCCGTGGTACTGGCGGTGCTGTGCATCCTCTGGTGGGCGCACGTGGTTCGCGCTGACTTCGCTACCCGTGGCGCCCTCGCAATGATCGGTGCTGGTTCTGCCAGTTACATCGTCAGTTTCTTCTTCAGCTGATACCAGTAGGGCGGGACCTACTGGTCCCGCCCTTGGGAGGTTATCGAATTGAATTTCTCACAAGGACGGTTCCCCTTGTTCAAAGGGGTAACTCGGTTGCCGACCTTAGCTGGTGTGCCTCGAACTGTGTTGCTCGTCACCTTCATGTTCTGCGGCGCGTTGTTCCAGTTCATCCACCTGTGGGCCATCGGGGTGTTCGTGTTCCTGTTTGTCATCGAATGGTGCATCACCAAACACGATGACCGAGCTTTTCGGATTCTCTACCTGGCTTGGAAAACCAAGATTGTGAACAGGTCTGAATCCTCATTTACGAACTTGTGGGGTGGGTCTAGTTACTCGCCCAGGGACTACGGAGATCAAGACTAATGGCCGTAACAACCCGCGATGTAAAGAGCGTCAAAAAATTCACGAAGGAACCTTCCTTCAAAAAATTCGTACCGTATCAACACCACATCACCGATCACGTAATCAGCACGGAAAACGGCGAGCTGCTGACGATCTTCAAGCTTCGTGGGCGCACGCACGATTGCGCCTCGGATCTCGACCTGATCCGCTGGCACCGCGACCTGAACACCATGTTCAGGCAGATCAGCACCGAGCACGTCAAGTATTGGACCCATCAGCATCACCGCGAGGTCAACGACTACCCTGAAACGGAGTGGAACCTGGCGTTCGCCCAGCACTTTGACGACAGCTACCGCAAGAGCTTCCAGTCTAAGCCGCTGATGGTGAATGATCTCTACCTCACGGTGGTTTACAACCCCGTAGGCGACCTGGCGCAGAAGGTCTTTTCCAAGATGGAGCGACCAACCCGCGAAGAGTTGGTAGACATGCGCAACGAGGCGTTGAGCGCCCTGGAAGAGATCAGCAGTCGTGTCATGCACACGCTCAAGCCTTACGGTATTGAGCGGTTGGGCGTCTACTATCGCAACAGCCGCGGCGAAATCGCCACTGCCGAGAATCAGGAAGATGACACCTGGCTGGCTGATGAAACCGGGCTTGAGGCTGATGCCTTCGATATCGATCCTGACGACCTTCTGGCCGATACGGTGAAGACCGCGCCGGCGCCGGCAGTTACTGCGTCAGAAAGCGCCGGGAGCCTTCGGGCATTTTCTACTGCCCTGGAATGGCTGTCGTTCCTCATCAACGGTTACTGGCAGCCAGTACCCGTTTGCCGCTCGAAGATTCGTTCGTATTTGGTGGAAACCCGGCCCGTATCCTCTATTTGGGGCGACATTATCCAGCGCCGCCGCTTCGATGGTATTGATTACTTGGCTGGTGTTGAGATCGTCGATTACGACGATGAGACGGAGCCTGGCCAGCTGAACCTGCTGATGGAAGCAGATTTTGAGTACGTGCTGACCCAATCCTATTGCTGCATGTCACTGGGGGCTGCTCAGACGTTCCTGTCTAACCAGCAGAAATCGATGCTGGAAACCAAGGACAAGGGCAAGTCGCAGATTCGGCAGTTGGAAGACGCCGAGGACGATGTGACCTCGCGGCGGTTTGTCATGGGTTTCCATCACGCGACTATCCACGTGTGGGCAAACACTGCGAAAGGCGTACAGAAACTAGCTCGCAAGGCCAAGGGCATGATGACCGACTGCGGTATCAAGGCTGACTCAGTTGGCCTCGCTTCCGAGGCTGCTTTTTACGCCATGCTGCCGGCCAACCATGCGTTCGTTCCTCGCCCGGTCCCCGTGAATAGCTGGAACTTCCTGTGTTTTTCGCCGTTTCACGGCTTCATGACTGGCAAGGCGAACAACAACCCCTGGGGACCAGCAGTCACGTTGTTCAAGACCACGGCAGGTACGCCGCTGTTCTTCAACTGGCACGTGTCGCCGATGGAAGAACAGTCGTTCGGCAAGCGCCCGCCAGGCCACACCCTGATCCTCGGCCAGACCGGTGCCGGTAAGACGACCTTGCTCAATGCGTTGATTACCCAGTCCAGCAAGTTCGAGCCTCGGGTGATCTGCTACGACAAAGACCGGGGCATGATGCCCCTGGTGACGTCCCTGGAAGGGCGCTATACCGTGCTGCGCGAGGGCGAATCGACGGGCTGGCAGCCGGCGCAAATCGAGCCGACTACCGCCAACGTGGCCATGGTCAAGCGTCTGATCAGGATTTGCGCGGAAACCACGAACGGCGGCCCGATTGAACAGACCGACGTGGAACTCATCGGCAAAGCTGTCGACCATGTGATGGTCAGTGGCCTGGTCGCCAAGGAGTTGCGTTCGTTCTATGCGATCTGGCGGCAGATCCCGGCAGCGGCACGAGTTAACAACCAGCAGAAATTGTCCCTGGCTGAAATGCTCAAGCCCTGGTGCCGAGGTGGCGAACATGGCTGGTTGTTCGATAACCCGTCCGACGCCCTGACCTTCGACACGCACAAGGTGTTTGGCTTCGACCTGACCGACTTTATCGTGGCCCCGGATCAGCCGGCCCCACAAGCGCGCACGCCGTTGCTGATGTATCTGTTTTATCGCGTGCGCCTGGCCATCGATGGTAGCTGCCGCGTGATTCAGGTATTCGATGAGTTCGCCCAGTATCTGGACGATCCCTACATGGATGTTGAAGTGAAGCGCGGCTTGAAGACCGACCGGAAAAAGGACGCGATCTACGTCTTCTCCACGCAGGAACCAAACGACGCCCTGGAAAGCCGGATCGGCAAAACGATCATGCAGCAGTGCGTGACCAAGATCCTGCTGGAAAACCCGGAAGCCGACCCAGTGGACTACATGAAGGGGCTGAAACTGACCGAGGCGGAATATCAGGCGCTGCTTAACATCCCTGAATTCAGCCGTCAGTTCTTGGTCAAGCAGGGCAGTCAATCGGCCATTGCCACCATGGATCTGCGCGGGATGGAGAAGGCAATCAGCATCCTCTCGGGCACCCCGGACAATGCGGATCGCCTGGAAAGCATCCTTGCCGCCAATCCAAACGCCAAGCCAGAGGTGTGGCTGCCGAAGTACTGGGAAGCGGTTTTACCCAAGCAACAGAACAGGAGCAACTGACATGGAAAAGTACGTATTCGCCGCTGCGGCGACCCAGGACGTAAAGCGTCTGCCGGCGTTCAAGGCAAAAGCCATTGTGCGTAGTTGCACGATGGCCATCTTCCTGGGTGTCGCGAGCGTCTCGCATGCACAGGTCATTGTCGAAGACCCTGGCGTGCTGGCCAACACGGTGCTGCAAGTCGAGAACATGGTCCAGCAGTTGGCCAATCTCAAGTCGCAGTTGGAAACCCAAGAAGGCATGTACGCCTCTATGACCGGCGCACGCGGATTCGGTGGGATGCTGCCAGGCAGTGCTGGGGAACTGCAAAAGAACCTGCCGGCTGACTGGGGCAAGGTTTACTCCGACGCGATGAACAGCAATTCGAGCATCACAGGTTCTGTGCGCGACATGCTCGGGCAGTTCGATAGCGAGGTGGAGAACATGGGCCGCAGCGAGGCCCTGGACCTGGTGAACCAGCGTCTCAAGGAGAAAGGGGCGTATGACCGCGTAATGGCGCAGCAGGCCTACAACAACCAGATGCGCGAACTGGAAGATATCCAGACGCTGACCAACCAGATCGACACAACCACGTCGCAGAAAGAGATCGCAGACCTGCAAGCCAGGATTTCGACCGCCCAGGGCGCGATCCAGGGCGAGCAGGCCAAGCTGCAACTGATGGCCATCCTCCAGCAGTCGCAAGACAAGGTACTGCAACAACAACAACAGACCGCCGTTCGCCGCTATGTCATTGGCGATAAAAACGACAGTCTCGAAGCCCCTAACCTCACGGAATGACCGTTATGAAAAAGATCGTATGCCTGCTGCCACTCTTCGCTGCCCTGGCCGCTTGTGGTGAGGCCAACACCAAAGAGTGGTACATGCAGCATGACAAGGAACGAGCGGTTCGCGTTGCCGAATGCCGTAACGATGCCAAGGAGCAGGTGAGCGCTGATTGCCAGAATGCACTTGCCGCTGAGGCTCAAGTAGTGACCATGGGCAAGGGGCAGTCGGATTACAGCATCGACCTCAAGCTCGACAAGAAGTGACGGGGGTGAACAATGGCCTATAACGCAACGACTCAGATTTTCAGCTACATGGACGAAGTGTCCAAGGAGTTGGTGGCGTCGAACGTGGCGACCATCATTGCTGCTGTAACACCGTTGGTTGCCCTGGGTTTAACCATTGTTCTCATGGTCGAAGGCACCTTCAAACTCTACGGCGGCGACGGCGAGCCGCTGACGGACATGCTCAAGAAGTTCGCATTTTGGGGCCTCATTCTGAGCATATCGTCGGCTGGCGGGTGGTATCAGAAACAACTCGCAGATGTCGCGTTGAAAACCCCCGATGAGTTCGCCTCGATCCTGATTGTCGATGGCAAGTCGGGTTCCAGCGTGCAGAACGAAGTCGCCAGTACCATCGACAAGGCGCTGGAAAATGGCTTGAAAACAGCGCAGAAGGCCTTCGACAACGCAGGCGTGACCAGTGGTCCGGGCCTTGCTAGCTTCTTGCTGGCTGCTGCGGTGCTTCTCTCTACGGTGCTGGTCTGCGGTATTGGTGCGGCCTTGATCCTGATGGCCAAGTTTATGCTGGCCATCGCGGTCTGTTTCGGGCCGATCTTTATCATGTGCCTGATGTTCGATTCCCTGCGCGAGCTGTTCTCGAAGTGGATCGGTTCGGTCATCAACTTCGGGCTGATAACCATCCTGTTGTCCGCCACCTTCGGCCTGCTGATGAAGTTTTACGGCAAGGCGGTGGCGGCGTCGGCTGATCCGGCTGCCAACTCCCCGATCTTGGTACCAATCATCACCTGCGGCCTTCTGACCGTGGTGACATGGTTTGTCCTCAAGAAGATCCCGGACCTGGCCGCGTCCTGGGGTAGTGGTGTTTCGGTGCAGTTCGTACCGGGCCGTCAACGCCCAGGCAAGGGTGGTGGTGGTAACGGCGGAAAAGGCGGCGGCGCCGGCGCTGGCTCCGGTGCAGGTGCCGGTGGTGCAGCTGCTGGAGCAGCGGCAGGTGCGGCAGCCGGTCCAGCCGGCGCAGCGGCAAGCGCTGTTGGTACTGCCATGCAGGGCATGGCCAGAGGTTCACGCCGAGCAGGCTAAAAGGAATCACATTCGGGCCGTAATAAGTCCTTGAAATTATAATTTCAGGGATTTATTATGGCCCTGTCTTTTTCTCATCTGAGGTAATTCACATGGTGCGGTTTTCGACGGGATTGGTCGGGATCTTACTGGTTGCGGCTCTGGCTGGATGCGCAAGCAAGCCCAAGCCCGCACCTGAGCCTGACATGACCAATTTGGTGCCGGTCAACAAGACGTTGCCCAGCGCCCTTGTAGGACGCCCCGGGGTAATTCCCCAGGCCACGAATGGAGAACGTAAAGAATGAGTCGGGCTGATAAGAACGAGGCAATTACCAAGGCCGACATGGCCGTGTTCCAAGAAGAACGCCAGAACCTGGAAACGGATCTGCTCGATGAGGTGCTGAAATCCCGTCGAGTTGCCTGGTGGGTAGCGACTGGCCTGGGTGCTCTGGCCGGCGTGGCGTTGGCCGTGACCGGCTTCACCATGTACCGCTACAGCCAGCCGGTCCCAGCGCACATGCTGGTTATGAATAGTGACGGCACTATCCAGCAGGTGTCGTTGCTGACCCCGCAATCCAGCTACGGCGATGTAGCAGATACCTACTGGGTTTCTACGTTCATCCGTCATTACGAAAGCTACGAGTTCAACACGGCGCAGGCAGACTATGACGCTATCGGCCTGATGGCCGGCCCTGATGTGGCTGAGGATTACCAGAAGCGCTACAAGTGGGGCACCAAGGAAGCCATGGATAAGACCGTTGGCGACCGCAAGTCGGTCAAGGTCAAGGTTTCCTCGGTCATCCTCGACCGTGAAACAGGTATCGCTACGGTTCGCTTCTCAACCACTGAAAAGTACCGTACCCGTGGTGCCGATGAGGCTCCGCAATTCTGGATCGCTACCCTGTCCTATCGCTACGACAACATGGAGCTGACGGCGGCGCAGCGCTACATCAACCCGGCTGGATTCCGCGTCTACTCGTACCGAGTCAACGCCGAATCTGTTGCCAGTGTGGGGGGCCGATAATGAATCTCAAATTCGCTATTGCAACTGCCTTGGCAGCGGCGCTGGTATCGGCGCCGGCCCTGGCCCTCAACGAGAAGACAGACAGCCCCTACGACTATCGGATCAAGACGGTGATCTACAACCCGATGGACGTTGTTCAAATCGATGGGGTGGTGGGCCTGCAAACCCTCATCCAGTTTGCCCCGGATGAGGTCTACGTGACGCATAACTTCGGTGCGAAAAGCGCCTGGGAGTTGGTCAACAAGGACAACAACGTATTTATCAGGCCGATTGCCGAGCTGAGCGACACCAACCTGACCGTAGTGACCAGCAAACGGACGTACTACTTCCTGCTGCACTACATCGGCAGCAATGCCGTCAAAGGCCCTGATGGACAAGTGAAAGAAGAGTTCATCAAGACGCCTTGGAGCATGCGCAAAGCCACGGTAGGCGTCATCTTCAAATACCCGTTTGAAGACATGAAGGTTGCTAACAAAAAGCTCGAAGAACGCCGCGTCCGCGAGGCGCTGGCCAAGGGTAATAACGGGCCAGTGAACATCGCCTATACCCGCTCCGATGAAGAGAGCAGCCAGGAAATCAGGCCGACCCACACCTGGGATGATTTCCGCTTTACCTACTTCGAGTTTCCGGCCAATGCAGCGTTGCCAAACGTCTACATGATTGGCCCGGATGGCAAGGAAACCATCCCACAGACGCACATCGAGGGCGAGTATTCCAACATCATCGTGGCCGAGACAACGGCGCGTGAATGGCGGGTTCGCCTGGGTGATCGCGTGGTGGGTGTAGTCAATGGCGGTTACAACCCGGCGTTGGGCGCTAGCAAGACCGGCACCAACTCGCCCGTGGTTAAGCGCGTGTTGAAAGGGGGTGAGGAATGAGCCGCGACGTAAATATCGACGAACTGGACACGTTCGAGGACGACCGGGGCGGGTTCGATGGTGGGCCGAAAAAGAAAGTGCCAGGCCTGCGAGCATTCATCGGCGTGTTGTTCCTGATTGCCTTGTGTCTCATTAGCTGGATCGTCTACAAAAATGTGATTGCGCCTAAACTCCAGCAGCAGGAACAGGCCGAAAAAGCCTCGCCCAACAAGGCCAGGAACTTGCCGGGTGTGAGCTTCGCAACCACACCTGCGAACGCCGAGGACGAACCTGTCGAACAGTCAGCCGAGCAGGAGCAAGCCGCCAGTACCTACCAGCAGCCGGTGCAACAGACCCAGCCCGGACAGCAGGGCAAGGTCGAGCTAACGCCTGAGCAAAAGGCCATGCAGCGCCGGCTCAGTGCGTCGAGCGGGACAGAGGAAATGCGCTCCCAGGGTGCAGTCGCTACGCCTAGTCGTGGTGAGAAGGCCGAGCCGGTACAAACCAGCAGTGGCAGTTCGGAGCTGGCCACGCGCATGAATAGCGCCCGGTACACTGCATCCAGGGCGACACTCATGAAAAACATGAGCATGTCGATAGCCGCTGGCACGATGATTAATTGCGGCACGATCACCGAGCTGGATACCACTGTTCCCGGCTTCGTTTCCTGCCAAGTGTCGAAGGAGGTTCGTTCGGCTGACGGTTCGGTGGTGCTGATCGACAAGGGCGCGAAGATCACAGGCGAAGTCAGTGGCGGCATCCTGATGGGCCAGGCCAGGGCCTTTGTGCTGTGGTCGCGGGTTCGCAACCGCGACGGCGCCGTGGCCTACCTCGATGCGCCTGGTACCAACCGCCTCGGTAGCGCCGGCATTCCTGGCCAGGTCGATACCCACTTTTGGGATCGCTTCGGTGGCGCCATGTTCATTTCCGTGTTCAGTGACCTGAGCCGTGGTCTGATGCAGGCCCTGGTGAACTCCACCGACAAGTCGGACAGCGACACGACCGTGAACCTCGACAACACCTCGAACACCTCCGATTCGCTGGCCCGCGAAGTGTTGCGCGCCACGATCAACATCCCGCCAACCCTGACCGTCAATCACGGCGAAGCCGTTTCGATCTTCGTGCCGCGTGACGTTGATTTCAGCGATGTGTATGGCCTGGAAATGGTGGAGTGAGGGAGGCACATATGGATATTGCGACCGAGCGCGACCTGGCTTTAGCAGACATGGACATGGCCCTGGCGGCGGCGAACTTCGCCCCGCTGCGGCAGTACCTCGACGATCCAGAAGTGTTCGAGATCCGGGTGAACAAGTTCGGCCAGGTGGTATGTGACACGCCCAAAGGGCGTGTCTTGCACGCCGACCCACGGATCACCTACGACTACCTGTGGGCCTTGAATGACCATCTACTGAGCCTGAACGGACTCGGCCGCACGCCTATCAGCTACGTGAAGTTGCCGGACGGATCTCGGGGGACGTTCTGCTGGCCTCCTGCGACTGTCGAGGGGACCATGCTCATGTCGATTCGTAAGCATTTGCCCGTATCGAAGAGCCTGGCCCAGCTTGCCCAGGAAGGCCGCTTTGCCAAGGTGCGACACCGTAAGCAGTCTGAGCAATTCTCTCTTGAGCCGTTCGAGGAAGAGTTGCTTGCGCTGTTGGAAAAGGGTGACGTGGAAGGCTTCTTGACGCTGGCCGTCAAGACTAAGCGGAACATTGCCGTAGCCGGTCCTACCGGCTCCGGCAAAACTACGCTTACCCGCTCGTTGATGGGGGCGGTGCCTACGGTTGAGCGTGTGCTGCTGATGGAAGATACGCACGAAATCGACGATAACCGGCTCGATGAGGTGGGCTATCTGATGTACGGCGAAGGCGACGGGCGAATGTCGGCGCGTGAATGCCTCAAGCTGTGCATGCGCCTGTCCCCGGACCGGATCTTCCTGACCGAGCTGCGCGACGATGCAGCCTGGGACTACCTGGCCGGCGCGAACACGGGGCACCCTGGGGGCATTTTCTCGACGCACGCTGACAGCGCGGCCAGCACCCCAGCGCGTATCGCCACATTGGTAAAGGCCTCGGAAATCGGTCGGGCGCTCGACTACGACGTAATCATGAAGACCATCAACACCACGTTGGATGTGGTCGTGTACATGGAAAAACGTGAAGTGCTGGAAATCCTGTACGACCCGATGTTCAAGAAACAAGCAATGGCTGCGGTGTAGGAGTTCAAGCCGCTGAGCGCCCTGCAGGGCAACAACCAAGGAGAAGTATGCATGACCGAAGCAACCAATATCTGGACCGCCACCGCTTCCGAGATCACCAACGCGGTGCGTGAGAGCCTTATCGCCATGGGTTGTGGCGAGCCACAAACAGGCGATGTATACGACCAACTGCTGCTGCTTGGTCGTAGTGGCGTGGAAGAGCTGGTGCCCTCCGTGAGCAAGTTTGGCGCCCGCGAGTTTGAAAGCGTCATGGCCGTGGTCGTGGACCTGCTGGGCGGTGATGGCATTGCCGTGCACGGTGAGCTGCCTATCTGGCTCCGTGTTTACCCCAGCGTGGAAGGAAAGCTCCCGGCCTTCAGTGTCGATGACTGGCGATGGATTCGCCTGTCCTCGATCCAAGAGGTTCAGCCCCGCCGCGCAATCGCCATTGGCGAAGATACGTCTAAATGGCAGCTCATGGTCAACGTTGTTGCCAATGGCCAGGTGTACCACGCGACACAGCGCCTGTTCCTCGGCGCATCGGTAGAGAAGCCGGTAGACCGTCTGTTGACGTTGGTTAGCGCCGCTGTGAGTGAAGAACAGCGGCGCCGGATGCAGCTGTGATAGTGCGCAGCAAGTAGCACACTCGCACCAAACCAGCCCCGCATTTGCGGGGCTTTTGTTTACCGCTATATCTTGTGCTCGATCAGCTGGCCAGCGGCACAAGATGTTGTGTTACGAGGGGAAATTTTGAAGCAAACAAACTGGACGGTTATTGGTGTGGCTCGATGGTACGACTAGAAGCTGGGCAAGTTTTCCGACCGGGACCTGGCCAAACTGGTCGGCACCAGCGAGGGCAGCATACGCCGCCGACGTGTTCAGTTCGGAATCGAGGTTTACTCGGTCGCGGTGGCCATCGCCCCTTACCAGCACCTGCTGGGCGTGGAGTCGGACAGGTCTGTCTCGGCCAAATGTGGTGTATCGGTGAAGAGTGTCAAAGCTTACCGCGAGTCCCAGGGCATCAAGCCCAGGTCCAAGGCCACACGGCGCATTCAGCGCCTTCCGCTCGATCATCCCGTCAGGCCGTACAAGAGCGCGCTGGGCCTGGTTCCCGATGAGGACATTGCCCAGGCCTCGGGCGTGGCCGTAGAAGTCGTGCAGGCGCTGCGCGAGGCGTTCGGCCTGGATGCTGTGGCGCCCTCCCCTGACCTGGCCAAGCCGGCGCCTGTCGAGGACTACCACGGCCCCGGACTCGGTTACGAATCGCTCCTGGGCACCATGTCTGCCGCCAAGATCAGCCGCGAAGTGGGCGTGCCCATTGGGGTTGTGGAAGCTCGCCAGCAGTACCTGGGCATTGCACCCTATCGCCGGGTGTCGCGTGCGGAGCGGTACGCGCACTTGTTCGGCCTGGTCCCGAATAACGTGCTGGGGGAGCCCGCAGAATTCGGAAAAAATCGTACGCTAAGGTTTTCCAGGCAACCGTAGCGGCCTGAACTTCCCGTCTTCCAGCCTGCGGCTCTGCCGCCAGCCGTAATCGCAGGTCAGGTTGATGTGCTCCCAGCCCAGCGGCGACAGGTATTGCAGCAGCTCGCCGTCCACCGGCTTGCCGGCTTCGACCAGTCCCTGGGTGGCGCGCTCCAGGTACACCGTGTTCCACAGCACGATGGCGGCCGTCACCAGGTTGAGGCCGCTGGCCCGGTAGCGCTGCTGCTCGAAGCTCCGATCCCTGATTTCCCCAAGGCGGTTGAAGAACACCGCCCTAGCCAGCAAGTTGCGAGCCTCACCTTTGTTCAGGCCGGCATGCACGCGGCGGCGCAGCTCAACACTTTGCAACCAGTCCAGGGTGAACAGCGTGCGTTCGATCCGGCCCAGTTCGCGCAGGGCGACGGCCAGGCCATTCTGGCGCGGATAGCTGCCGAGCTTGCGCAGCATCAGCGAGGCGGTGACGGTGCCCTGCTTGATCGAGCTGGCCAGGCGCAGGATGTCATCCCAATGGGCACGGACGTGCTTGATGTTCAGGGTGCCTCCTATCAGCGGGCGCAGCGCCGGGTAGGCATGCACGCCCTGCGGCACATACAGTTTGGTTTCGCCGAGGTCGCGGATGCGTGGTGCGAAGCGGAAGCCCAGCAGGTGCATTAGGGCGAAGACGTGATGGGTGAAGCCGGCCGTGTCGGTGTAGTGCTCCTCGATCCGCAAGTCGGACTCGTGGTACAGCAGGCCATCGAGCACGTAGGTGGAATCGCGCACGCCGACATTCACCACGCGGGTGCTGAATGGCGCGTACTGGTCGGAGATGTGGGTGTAGAACAGCCGGCCCGGCTCGCTGCCGTACTTCGGGTTGACGTGCCGGGTGCTTTCGCCCCGGCCGCCCGCCCGGAAGCGCTGGCCATCGGACGAAGAGGTCGTGCCGTCGCCCCAGTGAGCGGCGAAGGTATGACGGAACTGGTGGTTGACCAGCTCGGCCAGGGCCGCCCAGTAGGTTTCGTCTCGGATGTGCCAGGCTTGCAGCCAGGACAGCTTGGCGTAGGTCAGGCCGGGGCTCGACTCGGCCATCTTGGTCAGCCCGAGGTTGATTGCATCACCGAGGATCGCGGACAGCAGCAACGTCCGGTCTTTGGCCTCGGCCCCGTCCTTCAAGTGGGTAAAGTGGCGGCTGAAGCCCGTCCAGTCGTCAACGTCCATCAGCAGTTCGGTGATCTTGATGCGCGGCAGTAACTGGCTGGTCTGGTCGATCAGCGCCTGCGCACGATCTGGCACCGCTGAATCCAGCGGGGTGATCTTCAGCCCGGACTCGGTGAGGATGGCCTCGGGCATCTCGTTGTCCTTGGCCAGGCGGATGACGGTGGCCAACTGCTCGTCCAGCAGCGGCAATCGCTCTTCCAGATACTGGTCGCTGTTGGGATTGATCGTCAGGGGCAGGGCCTGTTCCCGCTTGAGCGTGGCGAACTTCTCTGCCGGCAGCAGGAAGTCGTCGAAGTCACGGAACTGCCGCGAGCCCTTGACCCAGATGTCGCCGGAGCGCAGGGCGTTCTTCAGCTCGGAAAGCGCGCAGATTTCATAGAAGCGCCGGTCGTTGCCTTCCAGGGTGATCACCAGCGGCTTCCAGCGGGGCTTGATGAAGGCCGTTGGTGCATCGGCCGCCACCTTGCGCAGGCTGTCGGCGTTCATCTCGCGCAGGGTCTGCACGGCTGCCAGCACGCCTTGCGCGGCCGGCGCAGCGCGCAGTTCCAGCACCTCCAGCAAGGCCGGCGTGTAACGGCGCAGAGTGGCGAAGTTCTCGCCGACCAGGTGCAGATGGTCAAAGCCTTCCGGCCGGGCAAGCAGCTCGGCCTCGCTGACGCTCTCGGTGAACTCGTCCCAAGGTATCACCGCTTCGATGGCTGCATAGGGGTCGCTGCCGCTTTCCTTGGCCTCCAGCAGCGCCTGGCCGATCTTCGAATACAGGCGCACCTTGTCGTTGATCGCCTTGCCCTGTTTCTGGAACTGCTGCTGATGCTTGTGCTTCGCGCTGCTGAACAGCTTGACCAGGATACGGTCGTGCAGATCGACCAACTCATCAATCACAGTCGCGGTGCTCTCCAGCACCACCGCGGCCAGGGTCGCGTAGCGTCGCTGAGGCTCGAACTTGCCGAGGTCCTTGGGTGTCATCTGCCCACCCTCGCGGGCCAGCTTGAGCAGGCGGTTCTGATGGATGTGCCGGCCCAGGCCTTCGGGCAAGTCCACCAGCTGAAATGTCTTCAGCCGCTCGATGTGTTCAAGCATGTGCCGGGAGTTGGGTTTCAGCGGTGCCTGTCGCAGCCAGGTCAACCAGGTGATGCTGCTGCCGGCCTTGAGCGTCAACAGCTCGTCCAGCTTGGCCCGATGCGAGTCCGTAAGTGGATCGACCAGGGCGCGGTAGACCCGCCGATTGGCCCGCGCAATGGCCTCCGAGCAAGCCCGGTCGATCACGCTCAACGCCGGCAGGATGCGTCGCCTCTGCCGCAGGCTCTCCAGCGCCTGACCGGCCAGCAGCAAGCCCTTGTCGGTCTGCTGGGCCAGTTCGGTCAGCTCGCGCACCAGGGCGCGGAAGTCGGACAGGCCGAACGGGGCCAGTTGCAGGTAGGTGCGCAGTTCCTGGGCGTGCTCGCGACGGGTCACGTCGCGCTCGCCGTACTTCTCCCAACTCGCCGGATCGGTCTGGACTTGCTTGGCCACCCACAGGATCACCGGCTCGGGCCGCTCGCTGTCGGTGCCCAACGCATAGCCGGGGAAGCGCAGCAGGCAGAGTTGCACCGCAAAGCCCAGACGGTTGGCGTCGCCAGCGCCGCTGGCGGATCAGCGACAGGTCGGAATCGTTGAAGGTGTAGTAGCGGATCAGGTCATCCTGGCTTTCCGGCAGCGCGAGCAGGGTGTCCCGCTCCGTGGCCGAGAGGATCAAGCGACGCGGCATGTATCAGTCGTCCGTGCGGAGGTACTGGTAGAGGGTTTCCCGGCTGATGTTGAATTCACGGGCGAGCTGCGCCTTGGGCTCGCCGGCCGTCGCTCGCTGCCGCAGGGTAGCAGCCTGCTCATCGGACAGGGCTTTCTTGCGGCCTCGGTACGCGCCGCGCTGCTTGGCCAAGGCGATGCCCTCGCGCTGCCGCTCACGGATCAAGGCGCGCTCGAACTCAGCGAAGGCCCCCATCACAGATAGCATCAGGTTGGCCATCGGGGAGTCCTCGCCCGTGAACACCAAGCCCTCCTTCAGGAACTCGATGCGCACGCCGCGCTGGGTCAGCTTCTGCACCAGGCGGCGCAGGTCATCGAGGTTGCGCGCCAGACGATCCATGCTATGCACCACCACGGTGTCGCCCTCACGGACGAAGCTCAGCAACGCCTCCAGTTGCGGGCGCTGATTATCCTTGCCCGAGGCCTTGTCGGTGAACAGCTTGCTCACCTGGGTCTGTTCCAGTTGGCGTTCCGGGTTCTGGTCGTAACTGCTGAATTTGTCAGGCTGAAATCTATGACTTTGGCAAGCAGAGGTCAAAAAATTAATGATGGACTCTATCTGACGGCGTAGCGCTGGGCTGCCTGACATCCGGTTAGGGTATAGCCCAACCTGACGGCCTTTAGGTCTTGTATTTGATTTGAGTACTAATATTTCCCCCGGCCATATGGCGAGAAGCCTTGAGGGGGAGCCTGACTCAAGATTTCAAATGAACCAGCCGATACAATGAAGGCACATTGAAATATCTAATAATGAGGTGACACGATGAGTGGTTGGCTAGCCCGTTTCTCAATAAAAACCCGTCTCATCGGCTTGCTCGTGCTTCTAGCATCTATGGCTGTCGGCTTGCCAATGGCTGGTCTTAATGGAATGCGCACCAGCAATGCAGTGATTGATCGGCTGTACAACAACATGTTGCTACCGATCGACAAGCTTGGCGACATCAATAACCACATGCACAACGCGCGTGCTCAGCTTTTGCTTGCCCTTCAGCATGAGCCCGGAAGTGCCTTCGAGAAGGCGCATGATCATCCATCGAGTATGCATTTCGATAGAGTGGATAAAAGCGTAAGCATCATCCGTGAGCGCCTTTCTGACTACCAGCGTATACCAATGAGCAAAGAACAGCAGCGCCTTAGCACTGAGCTGCAGAACAAATTGTCTGATTACTTGGATAATGGTGTTCTGCCGACGCTCAATGCGATGCGCCAAGGCGACTATGCGGGAGGGAACCAAATCCTGCTAACCCGCCTTGATCCTGCTTTTATGACTACCTATGCCAGCTTGCGCACTCTTATTGAGTCGGAGGCGTCGGCAGCTGAATTAAGCTTTCAAAACGCGGATAAGCAATTCGAGCGTCTTGTGGCGATGATAGGACTGGCGCTGGTAGTGGCTCTGTCTCTGGTCACAGTCACGGCTCTGGCCACTGTGCCAAGTATCACCAAAGGCGTTCGGGAGCTTCAAGTCGGCGGTCAGCAGCTCGCTGATGGCAATTTGGGCTATCGAGTTACCTATCAGGGGCGTGATGAGCTGGGCGAAATATCTAGCGCATTCAATGAAATGGCTTCGCGTTTTCACCACACCTTTCAAGAGTTGGCAGGTGCCGTGGAGCAACTGGCAGCTGCAGCTGAGCAGACGGCCCAGGCAAGTAGTCAAACCAGTGACGGTATCCGCCGCCAGCAGCTGGAGACAGACCTGATAGCTACTGCGATGAACGAAATGTCCGCTACTGTTCAGGACGTAGCGGGGAACGCTGCCAGTGCGGCACGGGCGGCACAGGAGGCCGATCAGCAGTCTGAAAGCGGCATGCGCGTGGTTCATCAAACAATCGCTTCTATTGACAGCCTCGCCAGTGAAGTTGAACACGCTGCCACTGTGATTCATGAGCTTGAGGCAGACAGTGCTGGTATTAGCTCTGTAGTGGATGTCATTCGAAGCATTACCGAACAAACCAACCTGCTTGCCCTTAACGCGGCTATTGAAGCTGCACATGCTGGTGAGCACGGACGAGGCTTTGCTGTTGTCGCGGATGAGGTGCGCTCGCTTGCTTCGCGCACGAAACAGTCAGCCAACGAAATTCAGGCCATGATTGAAAA
>NZ_AFOY02000030.1 GCF_000217955.3 Pseudomonas fluorescens HK44
AGGCTGGGCATTATTACCGGAGGGGGAGCCACGAAGTGGGGGAACCCCGTAGGGGTGCCCCGGCAGAGCCGCGCTTTTTACTTTTCCCTTTTTAAACCTTTGAGGTCGTCTAGACGCCTTATGTTATGTGGCCTGTAGTGTTCATAAAGGGAGGGATTTGTTGTCATATACGCGCCACGAAGATCTCTTTGCTTCGAGAAAAGAGGTCAGTGATAGTGATAAATCCTGCGTCGCTGCCTGCCTTAAAGTGTCCGAATAGTCATGAAATCCGCAAGCTCGGCGCTTATTCATTCCTTGTTCGTTATGTGAGGGAAAAATGGCTGTGGGTAACTCGGACTAATGCTTTTAATGCTTTTAATGCTTTTAAAAGCTTTTAGTCGGGCTGTATGCCACGTATTACGTGGCATACAGCCTCCATAAAGGGACAGATTTGCGGTCATAAAGGGACAGATTTGCGGTCATAAAGGGACAGATTTGCGGTCATAAAGGGACAGATTTGCGGTATTAAGGGACTTGTATTAAATAGTCCTTTTTATGCTATGGTGGATCTCCCCACGAGGACTACTGATGGCTGAGAAAAGCGAAGTTGTTGTCAAATCTAACCGGCTTGTCGAAGCTAGCTACCGGCTCAACCTGGTCGAACAACAAATCATCCTGTTTGCCATCAGTCGTAGTCGCGACGAACAGCTGGGCCTTTCGCCAGATAAGCCAGTCACGATTGCAGCGAGCGATTTCGCTCAGGCATTCGGGACCAACGAAACCAAGGTTTACGGACAACTTAAAGAAGCGATGGGCGACCTGTTCGACCGCTCGGTGACGATCTATGACACCGATCCGGACACCGGTAAGGACCGTACTGTCACAACCCGATGGATCAGCGACAAGGCTTACATCGACGGAACAGGCCGAATTCAGTTGACGTTCGCCCCTCGGGTGATCCCCTACATCACACGTCTCGAGTCCGAGTTCACGTCATACCGTTTGGAGAAAATCAGTGGCATGTCGAGCGTTCACGCTGTACGGCTCTACGAGCTACTGGTGCAGTACCTCACAATCGGAAAACGCGAGTTGGCACTCGCTAATCTGCGCGAAAGTCTCGGCCTTACCAACGAATACAAGGCAATTAAGGACTTTAAAAAGCGAGTCCTAGATACAGCCGTGGCACAAATCAACGAATACAGCGATATTCGTGTGAGCTACACACAGCGCAAGACCGGACGCACCGTCACCCATCTGATCTTTGCCATCAAACCAGAACCAACATCCGTGCCGGTGAAGCAAAAGCTTGGCAAGCTGACAGACGCTGAGGTTGCCAAACGCGCTCGTCCTGGTGAGAGCTGGGAAGCAGCACATGCCAGACTCAACCAGATCACCTTGGCACTGGCTGAATGACTGGATTGATGTACGTGGGTCGGACTGGGTTTAGATCGTCACCGTCGAGACTAATCGGCCAGTCCGGCCAGTAGATCGGAAAAAGACTTGGCAGGCCCGGGTAATTTTGGCTTTCCCGGGGTTGGCGCTTTTTCAGGTTGAGGCTCAGGGTTGTGCTCAATAAGGCGTTGCTCAGCATTATCAAGGCGTAGCTTCTCGATCTCTTGCCGCAATGGCTCCACCGCTTCAGCGACGGCCTTTGCCACCGCCCTGGCGATGATCTCCCCGAGGTCGCCAGTCACTGTGACGCCGTGTGACATTTCCACTGTGACGCTCTGTGACGCTGGCTCGAAAGCACCGTACACACGCAGTAACTCCGCGGTGTCGATATAGCGACGTCCATCGGACTCTAAGCCATATGATATACGGCCTTCGGTCATTGCCCGGTATATGGACCGGCGCGTTCTGCCGATCAGTGACGCGGCTTCATCTATGGTGTGACGCATGGTGCTCTACCGTCATATGACGCGTCACACTCTTTAGCCTGGCTGGTCATAGGCTCAGCTCGCTGTGTGATCCGAGTCGCACAAGCTGCAAGCGCTCATCGTCGGGCTTGCAGTAGATCAGCAGCCAATCCGGTTTGATATGGCAATCCCGATGGTCTTTCCAGTTACCAGTCAGAGCATGATCCCGATGTTTTTCCGGCAGCGGTTTGTCATTCATCAGGGCAGTGACAATCTTGATGAACAGGCCGCCCGGCTCCAAGTCAGCTCGATGCGGCCCCTTGGCCTCTCGCTTAAAATCTCGCTTGAACTGACTGGTTCTCTCAATCGTCCGCATGCAAATCCGCCATCAGATCATCAATGGTGGCGAACTTTTGCAGCTTTCCGCGCCGGGCTTCTTTCATCGCGGCAACGGTTTTGGCGTTGGGCACCAACGGCTCGAATGGCAGCGCCTTTTCCTGCGCTATACGGGTCATCATCATGCGGAAAGCATCGCTAACCGTTAAGCCCATTGTCGCAAGTACTGCAGCGGCTTCTTCTTTGATGTGCTCATCGATACGAGCACGAACGACAGCATTTGTGGACATGGGTAGTCCTCCTATATTGGGCCACAGTGTAGCTCAATATAAGGGTCGCGCATGGTTTTGTGCCGTCACGTGACGCGTCACTGCGTTCTTGCAGTCACGGATAAACTGACCCCCAGCACGTGTAGCACTTTCATCAAGCGATAAAGGTCCGGATCGCCATGGGTACCAAAGAGCTGCTCCAGATCTGCCACGGTGATCCCGGTCAGACTCGCCATTTTGGCCGCCCCAAATGCGCTGATAGCCACACCTATGGAGGCCACAATATGAGCGGCATGGCCGGTCGCTAAAGCATCCGCAATAAACACGGCCCTGGTTTCTGGATTGGTTAACGCCGCCCCTGGATCGTAGATCGATGGCTTTTTTTGCACCCTTTCCGCCTCTCTTTACACCAGCTCTATACCCGTTTTGCACCTGGTCTGCACCCACCCTGCACCTCTTTTGCACCTTACCTGCCATCGACTGGCCACGGTCTTCGACCTGAATGATTTTTACGCCCTTTGAAGAGCCAGATTTTCCCCCTTAACAGGGTCAAAATCTCAATACACATCACGCACCTCAGGCGATGGAAAAAACCTTTATTTTTCAAAAATTTATTAAAAACTAATAATTCTTTGACGCTATACAGTTGTGATACAAAACAAATGATTTAGCCCACAAAACCTGGAGAATTTTGTATAGCACTTGTTATACAACTGGTGCCCAAATGGCCAAGTAACCATTTCGCGCCCGCGAAACTTTCCATTGAGCCGCAGGCGAATGGACAAGCTGTGAAGTGGGCCGGTAGGCCTACTTCACCTATCTTGCCCGCCTATTCAGCCGACTTAATCCGTTGCGCCTGCTGTTCTTTTTCCGTTCTCGTGCCTTTTTCTACCGTTCTTTTGGGGTTGTTTTGCATACGCTCAGCCGTTGTTTAAGGCGTCGGTCCTCTGCTACTGCAGTACAGCAGCCGCCAACAGCCGCTTGCGCGCCTCCTGAGCGCGCCGGGTCTCGTCATCGACTTGGCGGGTGACGTAGAGCGGCAGCGCCAGGCACTCGTCCTGGTCGTCGCCCGGCTCAATAAATCGCGGTACCGAATCCGTGCTGTTCATCCTGTCTCTCCCGTTCTACCTATTGAGGCAGTGCGCGGTATAGCGTGGCTCGATGAACGCCTAGGAGCCGTGCAACTTCGGAAACCGATTGCCCCCCGTCGATCAGCTGTCGTGCATGGGCGATCTGTTCTGGGGTTAAAACAGGTTTTGGGCCGAATCGAACGCCTTTAGCTTTGGCAGCAGCACGGCCAGCACTGGTGCGCTCACCAATGAGGGATCGCTCAAAGTCAGCAATGCCGGCGAAGATCGTTAACACCATACGCCCAGCTGGAGACGTCGTATCGGCCCAAGGCTCAGCAAGCGAACGCAGACCTGCACCTAAGGTTTTGAGTCGTTCTGCAATGTGGAGCAGGTCGGTGGTTGACCTGGCCAAGCGATCCAACCGCGTCACAGTCAGTACATCACCAGGGCGAAGGTGATCGAGCAGCCGACTAAGTTCGGGGCGGTCTTGCTTGGCCCCACTGACCTTCTCTTCAAAAATCCGCTGACAACCGTTTTGCCCTAAAGCGATCCGTTGCTGCTCCAGCTCCTGACCTTGCGTCGAAACCCGAGCGTAGCCAATCTGCTGTCCTGCATTTTCCATGGGGACACCTGTCGCATTAGTCGTTGCAGGTAATCTAGCACCTGCGACTGACTTATGCGACAGACGAAAGCCCTCAGAACCTGACGATGCGCGTGTGTCGCATAACTTAGGCGTTATGCGACATGACTCCTTGATGCTTTTTATATGGTTGATTGCCCTGTAAATACTTTTTGGGTGCTCACCTCGTACTGGCTGGCAGAGCGGCTAAGTACCATACCGCGGGCGCCGCGTATCAGTGCGACGAATATGCCGAGCATACCGCCAACGAATATCCCCAGAGTCAGAATCAGCAACTTATTAGGCTTAATCGGTTTGTTTGGCTTGATAGCCTGTTGGTCAACCTTTACCAAAGCCAGTTCATTTAGGTCGCGGTTGATATGTTCCAGCCGTGTTTTTTCTGCCCTCATATCAACCAGCGTGGTGAGGAATAGATCGTCGTTTTTACGCGATTTAAGTTGTTCAATCTGTCGATTTTGATCCAGAAGCTGAAGCTCTTTTTTGATCTCGGAGATCCGAGGGCTGGTATGGTCATCAGACTTTCGTGCCAGTAGGGCATGTCGCTCGGCCCCAAGAGCTTCAGTGCCCATGAAGTGCAGCGGGAACTGCTCGTTGAAGACTTCCGCACGAAAAACATTGCCCTGACTTACGCCGCCACCTTGCCCCATCGCCGTGGGGGTAGTCGGCTTCACGATACCCAGCTCACGTGCTATCTGAATCGACTCGTTCAGCTGGGTGATACGACTTTCCCGACGGTCGCGCAGTTCTGTACGAACTGCACGCAACTCATCCTGCAGTTGTGCGCGCTTGAGAGCGTCACTTTCGCTGATTTTAGCAATCGTTGAGTCCTTATCGGCCTCATAACTAGCGCGGGCAATGCCCATCTTACGTTCTAGGGTGTTGAGACTGTTTTCAATCACACTATCCAAGTCGTCTTGGATCTGCTTGCGCTCGTTTTTGATAGCTTCTTGCACGATCCCATTAAGAATGAGATGACCTTCGACGGTTTCCGGATAAGTGATTTCTAGTCCAACGAAGGTTGTAAGGTTGTTGCCATCCTTAGGATTTGGCTGAATAAGCTTGAACGCTTCGCTGTTGAAGCGTTCGAAGGCCTGTGTCAAGTCACCTGAGCCAATACCGGAGAATTGTTCTTGGTGCTTATTGAAGTAGGATTTACGCACTTCATAGGAGTTAAGTGCAGCACCGACGCGTCTGAGTGATTCCTCTGGGTTGAGTGTGTAAACCCCAGTCTGATTGAGTGCGTCAAGATCTTTAATAGACGGAGGACGAAGAAATGTCTTCGTCTGGTATTGAGGTGTCGCTGTATAAGCGTAGACCGCTGCCATCGCAGTGGCTGCCAAGGCTATGCCTGCGATTAGATACTTTTGACGCCACAGGGTGGTGAGTAATTCACCTAAGTCAATTTCTTGGGTATTGAACGAAACCGGGATGGGGCGGGGGGCGGGGGGCGGTAGCGATTCTGCGTGACTCACAAAAACTCCATTGCACAATTTATTTCATGAATAATTGAACTATTCTACACGTCGCACTGTCCGCTCCGGAGCGGTTATTTCCGCTCAATAAATTCCGAGGCCTGCTGCTCAGATTCCCCCCCCTTTTTTCCAAGCTCAACCACCAGAACGGCCAGCTCACCGTCCTAGGGAAGTTCTGAAGTACCCACCGATTTTTGATGCCTTCTCTGCGTGAGGTTCAAAAAACGCTGATTTGGTCGAAAAGCAGACCTTTCCACTCTTTAATTCATGATTTTTCCTCTAATCGCGCTGTTTCAGGGCGATTAGCCCGCATTACAGGCGCACCTCTCCTGCATTCAACAATCGTTTTCGCACCATCCACAAGTTCGACAAGGCGAACAACGTCGTCTGTTGAGCGATGTTTTTCGTCAGACCACGAAAGCGCACTTTCGTATAGCCAAACTGGCGCTTGATCACTCGAAATGGGTGCTCAACCTTGGCTCTGACTTGCGCTTTCGCATACTCAATTCCGCGTAGCGCACTGCCGATCACCGTGTCTTTGCCATGCTCTTTGTACGAACTGGGCCGTGCAGAAATCGACCAGATCATCTTGCGATCCTGATGTTCCGGGCGCTTCTGCACCCCGGTGTAACCGGCATCGCCACAGACGTGAACCTCTTCCCCATGAAGCAGTTGATCCACTTGTGTCACGTCCGCCACGTTGGCAGGAGTACCGACCACGCTATGAACCAAGCCCGAATCCGCATCGACGCCAATGTGGGATTTCATTCCAAAATAGTACTGATTTCCTTTCTTGGTCTGATGCATCTCGGGATCGCGTTTCTTGTCTTTATTCTTGGTTGAGCTGGGGGCATGAATGATCGTCGCATCCACTATCGTTCCGTGGCGCAACATCAATCCACGCTCACCCAGATAACCGTTGATAACCTGCAAAATCCCGCCCGCCAGGTCATGCTTCTCCAGCAAGCGGCGGAAGTTGAGGATCGTGGTTTCGTCAGGAATTCGATCCAGATGCAGCCCTGCAAACTGACGCAGGATCATCGTTTCATACAGCGATTCCTCCATCGCCGGATCGCTGTAGCCGAACCAGTTCTGCATCAGATGAACCCGCAACATGGCCAGCAACGGATACGCCGGACGACCGCCTTCACCCTTTGGATAATGCGGTTCGATCAAGGCAATCAACCCCTTCCAGGGCACGACTTGATCCATCTCGATCAGGAAGCGCTCACGGCGGGTTTGCTTACGTTTGCCGGCATACTCGGCATCGGCGAAGGACATCTGTTTCATCGGGGCTCAACCGGTCGATTCGTGTGAGGGGGTATTTCACCAGAGTTGGAAGTCTTTTTCAGAGTTTCCTAGGTCTTGCAAATCACTCGAAAGTCGCCGACGCGGTAAAGGGGTTATACCGAGATAAGGGGAAAATTCACTCATTTGGTCTGCATCTACGCAGGATTTACCATATGTCCCGTTCTGCGCAGTCAGCCACGCGAGCCATGCAGCCGCATCGCTGCCACGGATTGTTACTGTTTCACCAACAATGCTTTCCAGTCTTTGGGATTTATCCAAAACTCCATCGGCATAAACTGGACTCAGCTTCCAAACAAAGCCACGAAACGCCAACTCAGCAGGGTCCAAGCAAACCACCCTCCCACGTTTCGTAGAGCCTTCGGCCTTATCCATTCCGACTGAAGACGTTAACCGTTTGCATCGTTGGGACACTAAAAATGAAACTTTTTAAAACGTTGATTGCTGCTTCTTTTGTAATGCTTGGCAGCCAAATGGCCTTTGCCAATCAACCTGCGGTTGAGCAATACAGCTACAGCTCTCACCTCGACATCGCCAAAGTGATTCACCAGGACCCAGTCCCTGATGTCTGCGGTGTGGTGCCCCTCCAGATGACCTACCTGGACCACCATGGTCAGCAACACGTCATGCAATACAGTGTGATGGGTAATGGTTGCTTAAATAATTAACACTGAGTCCCAACGAAACTTGCCATTGGCAGGTTGAGTTAAAACGCCCCTCTCCGTGGGGCGTTTTTTATGGGGTCTTTACTCATTGAGCGGCCGTAATCGCTGAGTTCCAATGACGGAGCCCCTCACGCCAAAGATTAACTAGCGATAGACCTCACGGCGGTTCCCAATCTTGACCACCAGGATGCGCAACGCGCCGTCCTCGATGCTGCTGATGAGGCGGTAGTCACCTACCCGATACTTCCAAAAATCCCCTAAGCGTGAGCCCTTTAAAGCTTCGCCAATACTGCGCGGATCCTCCAGATTCGATACCCGCTCCTGCAGAAACAGCAGGATGCGCTTGGCGATTTGTGGATCGAGCTTGCCCAGCTCGCGCTCTGCAGCGCGGTCAAATTCAATCC
The DNA here is from genome assembly GCF_000217955.3 of Pseudomonas fluorescens HK44. Lineage (GTDB taxonomy): Bacteria > Pseudomonadota > Gammaproteobacteria > Pseudomonadales > Pseudomonadaceae > Aquipseudomonas > Aquipseudomonas fluorescens_AQ. Next base: position 8,000 of record NZ_AFOY02000030.1, read on the forward strand.
GCCAAGCCATAGCGCTTCATCACATCCTCAAGGGGTACGGATTCCGAGCGACCGGCGCGGTTATCCAGCAGGCGCTGTTCCGCCAGGTACAGGTCTTCCAAGTCGTCCAGGTGCGCCACAATGGCTTCCCGGGCATAGAAGGTTTTGGTGCGGCCGGTGGCTTTGGCGAGGTTTTCCAGGCGGTCTTCCAAGTCCGAAGGCAGTCGAATAGCAAGCATGGCCAGACTCCATAATGAGGTTTGCTATACAAGTATAGCAAAATTGCGCGAACCCATGCACGGCCGCTTGGATCTGTGAGGCGATTGACCGAAAACGGCGTTATCACAGTGCGGTTTAATCTTTGGACTCCAAGCTGACCTTATAGCCCCGCGCACCGATTTCCTTGAGTAAGTCATCCAGCGGAATCTGGCTCAACGGTGGATTTGCAGGGGCCTTAGGTGCTGCCTGAGTGGGCTGGGTTCGGAAAAAATCGTGGATCTTCTTGGCGGTAATCGGATTGGGCCGAGCGCTATTTTTTTTGCTCAGGTCCATCTCGTAGCGCTGTGTCATCACACTCGAAATACCCAGCTCTTGTGCCAGCTCCGACTGGGTCAACCCCTTATCGGCACGCGCACGGCGCAGTTCCTGGTGAAACACTTCAGAGTCAGGGCGAAGGTCGTAAATGCTTTTAAAATCCATGTTTTTCACCGTATAAGGTAGATAGAAGGCGTTTTCGAGGTCGATTCTACACAACTAATACGACTTGTAAAGGTGTATTAGTACCTAAAAATGAAAGTAATTTATCCACCAGCGACACGTACAAGCACGTTTTTGGTTGTCGCGTTTTCGAACCCGAAATTTAGCCGCTAAAATTTCGGGCCGCATCCCAATGCTCCAGATCCTCCATCAAAAACTGGTGCTTGCCCTGGTAGGCCGCTGCGAGGTCAGCAGCCAAGGCACGGGCCGCATCTCCAGGCGTGGCAATGGCCCATTCGCGCTACGCGCTCACCACCTCGACCCCCTAAAGGGGGACCCCACTCGCTGGAGGAGATCCAGAGCGAATGCTTTGCATGGGGAAGACAAGAGTCAAACAGCTCTACCAGGACGAAGACGAAATTTGGCGCACTGCTATCCCCTGATCACTCGCTTTAACCGCCAGAGAGTTCACTGGAGGTGCTTGGATGATCCACATAGCTAAGGGCGCCACTGCGCTCCTTGGAGCGCATAAATAAAGTCTCCAGCCGTAAGGCTGGGCATTATTTCGGGAGGGGGTGCCACAAAGTGGGGGAACCCCTACGGGGTTCCCCGGCAGAGCCGCGCTTTTTTTACTTTTCCCTTTTTAAACCTTTTAGGTCGCCTGCATGCCTTATATAACGTGGCCTGTAGCGTTTATAAAGGGAGGGATTTGTTGCCATAAAGGGAGGGATTTGTTGCCATAAAGGGAGGGATTTGTTGTTGTAAAGGGAGGGATTTGTTGTATTGTGGGAGCCAGATATAAACTCCTATTTATAGAGTGGGAACGAATGGGCTCGTCACCAATGGTTTACAAAAGTAATGCCCTTGTAGAGGCAGCATATCGCCTCAGTGTCCAAGAGCAACGGATCGTTCTGGCCTGCATTAGCCAGGTGAAAAGGAATGAACCCATCACCGATGAAGTGATGTATTCGGTGACTGCTGAAGAGATTTCTACAATGGCAGGCGTTCCCATTGAGTCCTCGTACAGCCAGCTCAAAGAAGCGGCTCTGCGCCTGAAACGGCGAGAGGTTCGGTTAACCCAAGAGCCTAATGGAAAGGGAAAACGACCCGGAGTTATGATTACGGGCTGGGTACAAACGATTGTCTATCGAGAAGGAGAGGGTCGCGTAGAGCTAAGGTTCACCAAAGACATGCTGCCGTATCTTACCGAACTCACAAAGCAGTTCACCAAATACGCCTTGGCCGATGTAGCCAAGATGGATAGCACCCACGCTATCAGGCTTTACGAGTTGCTCATGCAGTGGGACAGCATTGGTCAGCGGGAGATAGCAATTGACCAGCTGCGTGAATGGTTTCAACTCGAAGACCGGTATCCATCGATAAAGGATTTTAAGAAATGGGTATTAGAACCAGCGGTTGCGCAGATCACAGAGCATAGCCCTCTTCAGGTGGTCTGGACCCAGCGAAAAACAGGTCGAAAGGTCACGCACTTAGCGTTCTGTTTTGGGCCTAAGTCTACGGAAAACTTGGATGGGAAAACCAAAACCAAGCGCGGCAAGCTGTCAGATGACGATATCGCCAAACAGGCCCGTCCTGGTGAAACTTGGGAAACTGCACGCGCTCGCTTGAGCCAATTATCTTTGGTCTGACGTGCGTTTTTTGCGTCCTGAGTTTCTTCCCTGGATTAAGCTTCCAGCTCTTTGGCACACTCTGGCACAGTCCTAATCCATGGCATGGCACACCCTCAACGAAGCCGTGAAACTAATCGGCAGAAGTCGACGATCAATCTATCGAGATATGGATAGAGGGCTTGTGTCATATGGACTAGACCCTGCTGGCAATCGTCAATTTGAAACATCTGAATTGATACGCGCTTACGGCGCCTTGGTATCCGTGGCACAGCCTGGCACACCTGATGTGGCACACGTTGGCACAGCCCAGCCATGGGACTTGGTACTGGCTGAACTCCAAGCACTTCGCAAGGAAGTCCAGGAGCTGCGTGCCACCGTTCTGCTCATCGAGCACAAACCAGCCCCCCAACCAGAAACCAAACCATCTGGGGCTGAAAAGCCTCAAGAGCCCGCCACCTGGTCAAGTCTGTTCAGCGCCCTGGACGGCTGAACACACCACTAGTTTCGCGCCCGCGAAACTGAGCCAAGCGGCTCTACTTAAGTTGAGGCTAACACCGGAGCTACTGAGAGGCTGCCCCCCAACACCCGTAGCACCTTCATCAGGCGATCAAGGTCCGGATTGCCATGGGTGCTGAAGAGCTGCTCCAGATCTGCCACGGTGATCCCGGTCAGACTCGCCACGTCGTTCAGACCAAATGCTCGGACAGCCACACCGATGGCGGCCGCAATATGCGCGGCATCGCCGGTCGCCAACGCATCAGCAATGAACACGCTTCGGGCTTCAGGACTGGTTAACGCCGCTCCTGGATCGTAGATCGATGGCTTTCTTTGCCCCCTTATCACCTCCTTTTTGCACCATTTCTGTACCATTTTTTACCCTTTCAGTACCCATTTTGTACCCCTCCAGTACCCGTTTTGCACCCTAGTTGCCCCCCACTTGCCACGGTCTTCGACCTGAATGATTTTGACGCCCTTTGAAGAGCCAGATGTTGCCCCTTAACAGGGTCAAAATCTCAATACACAATACGCACCTCTATCAAGGTACAAAAAACCATTATTTTCAATAGGTTATGAATATTTTTGATTCATGGATGCTATACATTTGTTATACAAAACAACGGTTTCAGCCAACAAAACCTGATCAGTTTTGTATCACCAATGTAATACGCCGCCGCCCTGAGCACGCCGGAATGTCTTGTCCTTCCCGAATGCACCGCTAGCGTTCATCTGAGCGCTACAGCTCGACGGCAAAAACTTTGATGCCCTGCCCTTTGGCAAAGCGTCCCACCGCGGTCAGACTGGCCCAGGTGCGCAGTGCCTCACGCCGTGAGCGCACCGGCAGCCAACGACTGCCGGCACCGCCCAGGCGAATCGCCAAGCCCCATTTATCGCCGTGTCGGCTGACCAGCACCTCGCACACGGCGCTGGGAACGCCCACAGCCTCGACAGCGCACCACTTGGCCATCGAAGGGCCCAGCGTTTATTCCAAGCTTGCAGCGGTAAGTAGGGCACGGACATTAAAAAGCAGGTCTGTGGTGAGGAGCGAAGGAGGCGGAGTGCGCGTAAAACCACGCACCGGGGTCAGGGTAGTCCAGTCCCTAGGGGACTGGCGCCCAGCGGACGCAGAAAAGCCCACCGGGGTGGGCTTTTCTGAGGGGGACATTTAACGAATGTCCCGTTCTATCTATTGAGGCAGCGCACGGTATAGGGTGGCTCGATGAACCCCTAGGAGACGTGCAACCTCGGACACTGATTGGCCCTCCTCAATCAACCTACGTGCATGGGTAATCTGGTCAGTAGTCAAAACAGGCTTTGGCCCAAATCGAACACCTTTGGCTTTGGCGGCAGCTCGGCCTACGCTGGTGCGCTCGCCAATTAGGGAGCGCTCGAAGTCAGCAATCCCGGCGAAGAT
>NZ_AFOY02000031.1 GCF_000217955.3 Pseudomonas fluorescens HK44
GGGGTTTGGGGAGCAATGGAACCAAAAACCAACGTAAGCTCTGAATCCCACCGTAAAGGGGCTTTCCGATCTCCAGCTCACCCGCCAGGCATTACTCTCTGATCAGTGCCTCGATGATCGGGCAGATCGTTCCGCCGTCTCCCGCATCACATTGCTGCACCAGTTCGCCTAACAGTTGCTGCATGACGACCAAGTCGGCCATCTTCTGCTCGATCAACGCGAGCTTGCGTGCAGCCCGTGCTCGCGTTTCGGCACAGGCGCACGACTCATCCAGCGTCAGCAGTCCACCGACTTCCGAGAGCGTGAAACCCAGCGCCTGAGCCCGCTTGATGAAACGCAGTCGCTTCACCATGTCCACCGGATAGCGCCGATGGCCACCCAAGGGTTTGGCTGGTTCATCCAGCAGCCCGCGTCGCTGGTAGTAGCGGATCGTCTCGACGTTCACCCCGGCGGCGTCTGCCAGCTTGCCAATGGTCAGCTCTGTGGCCATCACTTTCTCCTTGATTCCGTACTTTGGTACGGAGTTTAGAATAGCACCTAGGCAATCAGGCTCAGGAGATGGGAATGGGGATGCAACTCACCGGGAAAGGCTCGCTGGTCGCGAGTTCGCTGACCGCCATCGGTGCGTCGGTGTGCTGTGTCGGGCCACTGGTGCTGTTGGCACTCGGTGTCGGCGGTACGTGGGTGGGCGCTCTGACCATGATGGAGCCACTACGCCCCCTCTTCATCGGGTTGACTCTACTGTTCCTGGGATTGGCATTCCGCAAGCTCTACCTGGTGCCACAGGTTTGTACGCCAGGTACACCCTGCGCCGATCCGCGCACGCTCGTGCGACAGCGACTCGTGTTCTGGATCGTCAGCGTGCTGCTGCTCGGCCTATTGGCCGTGCCGTGGCTCGCCCCGCTGTTCTACTGAAGGAGATTAACCATGCGCAAACTGCTGATCGCCGTGCTTTTCGCCTTGCCCTTCGTGGCGCTGGCGGCTCCCCCGAAAACCGTCACGCTCGACGTGCAGAACATGACGTGCGGACTCTGTCCGATCACGGTCAAGAAGTCGCTGGAGAAGGTGTCCGGCGTGAGTGACGTCCAGGTCAATTTCGACCAGAAGACGGCGACCGTCACCTACGATCCCGATAAGGCCCAGCCCGAGGCACTGACTGAGGCGACCGCGAACGCGGGATACCCCTCCACAGTGCAGAAGTGAGGTCACGATGAGCGCCATTGTCCTTGAGTCCGTGCTGACTTGCCCGCGCTGCGGCTTCGCCAAGCCGGAAACCATGCCCACGGACGCCTGCCAGTTCTATTACGAGTGCAGCAACTGCAAGGCGCTGCTGCGCCCCAACCCAGGGGATTGCTGCGTTTTCTGTTCGTTCGGCTCGGTGAAGTGCCCGCCGATCCAGCAGCAGCTTGGGTGTTGCTCATAGCGTTTAGGGGGATCACAGGTCGTCGTCTGGATTACGCAGTGGCCGCAGCTCGCCGCGCGCAACTTCTTCCGGTACCGCAAAGGAATACCGCCCGAGCATGTTGATGTGCTCGTAGATCAGCGGCGATAGCCGGGCCAAATCCTCTTCCAGCACTGGATAGCCGTGCTGCTTGAGCCGTTCCACGGCCGCCGTCATGTAGAGGGTGTTCCACAGCACGATGATGTTCACCACCAGGCCCAGAGCACCGAGCTGGTCTTCCTGGCCTTCGCGGTAGCGCTGGCGGAGCTCGCCGCGTTTGCCGTGGAACACGGCGCGGGCCAGGCTGTGCCGGCCTTCGCCTCGGTTCAACTGGGTCAGGGTGGCGCGGCGCTTGGACTCGTCGTCGATATAGGTCAACGTGTGCAGAGTCTTTTCGATCCGCCCGAATTCGGCCAGCGCCTGGGCCAGCCGGGTGGGTCTATCTCCCGTTTGCAGCGTGCGCATGATGCCAGTCGCCGGCACCCGGCCGAGTTTGAGCGAGCCGGCCAGGCGCAGCAGGTCGTCCCAGTGCTCGGCGATCAGGTCGAGTTTGACCGACTGGCGGGCCAGCCCGTTGAGCTTGCCGTAGTCCGCGTCCGGGCGCGTGCGCCAGAAGCGGGTACCGCCGACATCGGCCAGCCGCGGACTGAAGTGGTAGCCAAGTAGGCGGAAGAGCCCGAACACCACATCGCTGTAGGCCCCGGTGTCGGTCATGATTTGCGTCGGCTGCAACTCGGTCTGCTGTTCCAGCACGACCGCCAGCAACACCAGGCTGTCGCGCAGCGTGCCGGGCACGGTGATGGCGTTGAGGCCGGAGAATTGGTCGGAAATCAGGTTGTACCAGGTGACACCCCGGCCGGTGCCGAAATACTTCGGATTGGGGCCGGCATGCACGGTGCGCACCGGTACGACGAAGCGCATGCCATCGGCGGAGGCGACCTCGCCGCCACCCCAGACTTGGGCCAGTTCCAGTTGGCTTTGCGCTCCGACCAGGATGGCGTTAGCCGCTGACAGGGTGTCGTCGCGGATATAATTCTGGCTGACCCAGGACAGCCGGTCACGGCGCAGCGCCGGGTTGTCGGTGCGGATCAAGGGCTCCAGGCCGGTGTTGCAGGCCCCGCCCAACAGCACCGCGCAGAGGCTGGTGACCAGGTTGTCGGCGCGTGCATTGCGTTCGGAGACATGGGTGAAGGCCTCGGAAAAGCCAGTGCGGGCGGCGATTTCCAAGAGGATTTCCGGCAGATCGACACGCGGCATCAGGTCAGACACGGCCGCCCGCAGTTGCAGCAACGAGCAGGGCTCGTCCAGCTTGTCCAGCGCCCCGAGCGACAGTTCGGTCTTGCCCTCGGTGTTCTCGCTCAGTTGAATCGCCGGGTTGTCGGGCAGGCGCGCGGCTACTGCCAGCCAGGTTGCATCCAGCTCGACGGACAAGGCGTCCAGGGTGGTTTTGGCGTCGATGGTCAGGCCCAGTGACCGGCAGATGATCGGTCGCGCCGCCAGCCATTCGGCACCGTCGAGCAGGCCAAGGCGCGGGTCGGCATAGCGCCAACTGGGCGAGACGAAGACATCGCGGCGGCGCAGGGCCGTGCGCAGCGCATCGAGCGTGCAGAACACATAGGCACCCATGTCGAGGGAGCCATCTTCGCGGGTGATGTGCTTCTGCCAAGCCTTGGCCACGATCTCCTGCGGCGCGTCATCCTCTGGCTTCCGGCGCGGCAGGTTCAGTTGCAGCCACTCCAGACTAGCCGCCACGCCCTTGCCGGCCGGGCTGAAGCCGAAGCGGATGTGCTTGAGCAGGTCGGGCAGGAAGCGGCGCACGCTGCGGTAGCGCGCTTCCAATGCAAGAAAATAGACGTCATCTACCGGGCGGATCAGCGCGTTGACCTCTTCCAGGGCCTTTTCCAGGGTGGTCCTCGGCAGGTCGTTGAACAGCCGGGCGCGCACGTTGTCATCGCTGATCGAGCTGTCCAGCACGACCTTGCACGCGGCGGCGAGCGTCGCGGCCGACCGATCCAGGTCTTTCAGGCTGCGCATGCGGGCTTTCTTGTCGGCCTTCTCCGCGTTGCTGAACAGGTCGCGCAGCAAGGCCTCCAGGACTTCCAGTGCGTCGTCGTGCGCAGTCGCCTCCAGGCAGAGTGCGAAGGCCACCAGTGTCGCCATCCGCCGCGACGCCGGCAGCCGATTAATCGCGGTGACCTTGGCCGTGTTGGCGAAGCGGGCCAGGGCGGCGATACGGCTGGGAGGGATGTGCGCCGCCGCCGGCAAGGTGATGCCGATGCCGCGCACGTCATCGAGCCGGCGCAGTGCCCGAATCAACGCGGGGCCACTGACCATGACCGGGCCGGAGCGCAATTGATCCAGCCGGGAGCTGCGGTTGCCTTCGGCCACCGTCAGCAAGTCTTGCAGTTGCAATCGCTGTTCCTCAGTCACGCTGCGGCCCAGCGTAAACCAGAGGCGTTCTTCGACCCGACTGCGCAACTGGGCGATAAAGCGCTCTAGTTGAGACACACCAGGCAGGAGGACTTTCTGTGTGAACAGCCACGAGGTGGCTCGCTCAAACAGCACTCCCGGCCGGTCGGTGCCCGTCCAGCAGAGGGCATACAGCCAGCGGCTCAAGCGAAAGCCGATGCCCGGATCGGTGAAATGACGATAGCCAAAGCGGTTCTGAATATCGGTGGCATGTATCCAGCGGCGATGATCGCTATAGCGCTGGAGGCAGTCGGGGTCTGGAATCGCCAGTTGTCGGCAAAGCACCTGCAGGACTTCCACCGGCACGGCGGCGGGCTTGTCCGGCAGAACGCCAACGAAGCGGACGGTGGTCAGCAGAACGGCATAACCCAGACGGTTATGGTTACCCCGCAGCACCTGGATGGCTTCACGGTCTTCATCGCTCAGGTGGAAGTAACGTTCCAGCTCTTCACGGCTGGGCGAATCAACATAGCGGCCAAAACCGTCGCGTTGCTCTTGAGTCAGAAAACCGACCGGCATTGATCACAGCACCTCGACGCAGAACACGGCGGGCGTGACGATCCGCGTGCGTTCGATGTGCCCGCGTTGCAGCAGGCCGGCGCGGCGATCACCGGTTACCAGGTAGTCCGCATCGCCCGCCAAGGCCATGGCCAGCAAAAACGAGTCATCCGGATCATCGGCTTCGACCTCGATGGTCAGGCGCTCCAGTACCACAGCCCGTTGCAGGTTATTGATCATGGCGCCCACCTTGGCGGGCTGTAGGATGGCCTGAAGCTTGGGATAGCGGCTGGCTCGACGAATTTCATCGAGTTGCATCCGCGAGGTCACCACCTCGAAACGCGCCGCCCGCCAGGCACGGTAGATCGCATCGGGCGCGCCATGTGGCGAGATCAGGGCGCTGAACAGGATGTTGGTATCCAACACGACCCGCATCAGCGCTTACGTGCCCAGTCGAGCGCTTCGTCAACCGCGTTGGTCAATTCTGCCTCACTCAGATGGGCGTTAGCGGCCTTGGCCTGCTCAGCGCTCAGCTCCAGGATGTGTGCCCGTACCGCTTCTTCGATGAAGCGCGACAGGTCGCCCTTACGGCCGCCGCCCTGGCTGGCCAGAAACATCCGAAGCGACTGGTCGGTGTCGGCCGAGACGGCGACATTCCAGCGAATGGTATTCATAGCGTTCTCCGCTAATAGGTGTTTGTGTGTTTATACGCCAATCACAAAGGGCGATGCAATGGTTCGACAAAACGAAGGTTTTGCCGAACTCTATCGAGGAATGGCTCGGTTCGTTAAGCTCCCCGCGCTACGGTTCAAATAACTGGTACGCTTAATCAAAGTTCAACTATTACTAACGTAGTCGAGTAAACAGTACTTTTGATGAAGATCGGTTATGCGCGAGTGAGCACTCGGGATCAGAAAGCCGACCTACAAGTCGATGCCCTGAAACAGGCCGGGTGCGAACGCATCTACCAAGACATCGCCAGCGGCGCGAAAAGCGCCCGGCCGGAGTTGGACAAACTGCTGGCCAACGTGCGGCCGGGTGATGCCGTGGTGATCTGGAAGCTGGATCGCCTTGGGCGTTCCCTCAAGCACCTGGTCGAGTTGGTCGGCGAGCTGGCAGAGCGCAAGGTCGGCTTACAGAGCCTGAATGACCCCATCGACACCACCCACGCCCAAGGCCGCCTGGTGTTCAACCTGTTCGCCTCGCTGGCGGAGTTCGAGCGCGAGCTGATCCGCGAGCGGACTCAGGCGGGTCTGTCGGCCGCACGGGCGCGTGGCCGGATCGGTGGCCGTCCCAAGGGCCTGCCAGCCAAGGCTGAGGCCACCGCCATGGCGGCCGAAACCCTCTACCGCGAAGGTCGCCTGAGCGTCAGCGCGATCGGCGAGAAGCTGCACATCTCCAAGAGCACGCTGTACAGCTACCTGCGCCACCGTGGTGTCGAGATCGGCGCGTACCAGAAGAGCGCCAGGTCACGCGACCAGCAGCCTTCGGCCGCGTCGCCGGCAGAGCCGCCCGCCGCCGAGCGGGTGGCCACCGTCACCCTGCGCCTCGCGGTGGTGAATAACAGCAAGTTCGTGCGCGGCCGGAAGCGGGCCACGGAGAACATTGAGCGCTACTGCCTGGAGCCCTATGGCATGAAGCGGCTGGATGCCGGCCACTATGAGTTGACCATTCCGTATCGGAGCGACGATGAGCTGGACAAGAGCGTGCATGACCTGCTGACCGAGATCAGCCAGGAGGCCGACATGCGCAACTGTTTTGTCGAGATGGGCGCCTGGGAAGAAGACACCGAAAAGCGTTGGTAGGGCTTACGTTGGTTTTTGGTTCCATTGCTCCCCAAACCCC
>NZ_AFOY02000029.1 GCF_000217955.3 Pseudomonas fluorescens HK44
AACTACGGGCCGCTGGCTGCCCGGCTGCCTGACATCCAGTTAGGGTATAGCTCAGGCTGACATCCAAGCAGGACGCCCTAGTCGGGGGTTGACTCGCAGAAATTGCTCTCTTCCTGTAGGCTGTCGCGGCCATTGAGTTACCAAAGACACTCGATAAGACCTCATGCTTACCCTGCAAAACATGATCTGGCTGCCTACGCCGCCATAGCGCTTCGCCCCCCGCATCATCTGTGACTGCTTGCTCTGCCAGCGGTCGCGCTCTGCTGTGCTTTCGGTTTTAACACCCGCCACAGCTCCCCTACATCCGACAATTTGACCTCGTATCGACCAGCTGCACATGGCCTGCGCCATGCTGGATCAGCGCCAGTACCCAGTTGCGGCCGACTTGAGTGGTAATATCGGCCTTTGCAGCCGCGAGCATCTGCTCGATGAGCTTGCTTCCCTGGATGAACAGCGCGGCAAGTTGGCCCTGGAGCAGGGGCGGATCATGTTAGCGGCCGCGAAAGAGCGAGCCATGACGTATGGTGTGACCGCGCCGGAGTCCAAGCAACGTCATGGCGATTTGCTGGAAAGCCTGCAAGAGCTGCAAAGCGAAACGCGCCTGCTGGTCATCGGTCGCCAGGGCGAATCTAGCGGTGGTCTGAGTCAGCATGTCGGGAGCCAGCTGGAAAGCGTGATTCGTATCATGCACCGGCCGATCCTCGTCACCCCGGCCAGCTTCCAAAAGCCCAAGAGCGCGATGCTGGCATTCGATGGCGGAGCTACTACCCGCAAGGGGGTGGAGATGCGGGCAGCCAGCCCGCTGCTGAAGGGGTTGCCGATCCACCTGGTCATGGTTGGCACCGTAAGCGATGAAGCGTCCGCACAGCTGGACTGGGCGCAGAAAGTGCTGATCAACGTCGGCTTCACTGTTCGTGCCGATACCCGGAGCGGTGAGATAGAGCCTACCTTGCACGCCTATCAGAAAGAGCATGGCATCGATCTGCTGGTGATGGGGGCCTATGGACATTCACGTATCCGGCAATTCCTGGTCGGCAGCACCACGACCAGCATGCTTCGCACAACCACCAGTCCGCTGTTGCTGCTCCGCTAATGGCCATGGACGACGCCCTCAATCTTGCCCATTTCAAGACCCTGCTGGAACAGCGCGCTGCCGAGCTGGATCGATTGCTGGAAGACGCTGAATCTCGCTCGCAATCGGTAGAGCTGGATCAAAGCAAGGTAGGGCGTCTGTCGAGGATGGACGCACTCCAGCAGCAAGCAATGAACGATGCCATCCGAGGTCGGGCGCAGCATGAACGCGTCCGCCTCCAACAGGCCCTCAAGCGCTGGCATAAGGGTGAGTATGGCTGGTGTAACCAATGCGGCGCGTTGATCGCCCTGGGTCGCCTGGTGTTTGATCCGGCCACGCCACTGTGTATCACCTGTGCCAGTCGCGTCGAGTCGGGTTGAACCCCATGACAGCTCGTGGCGTCAGCCCCGATTAACGAGGTTCCGAATGTATTTGTTGGCAAAAAACTGGCTGGGCCGAACACGGAAAGCAAGCATCTGGATGTGGACGCTGCTGTGCCTGGTGTTGCTCACCGTATTCCAAGTCCGCACCCATCACCTTGATGATCGCTTGTACTTCTGGATCACGACCTACTGGCACACCGACGATTGGCAGGAACGCTCTGTGTGGCTGCCTGGCTATCGGGTTGAGCTGGATGTTAAGCCGGTTCCCGGTGTGGACAATAACCTTTCGGGCCTGACCTTCGACCCTGATCTAAAACTGCTGTGGGCGGTTACCAATGGCCCGAACGAACTGCTGGCCCTCAGCCGTGACGGTGACGTGGAGCGACGTTACAGCCTGGATGGCTTCCACGATGTGGAAGCGGTGTCTTATGCCGGCAACGGTCAATTGGTAATTGCCGAGGAGCGTCGGCAGAGCCTGGTTATCGTGGATGTCCTCATCGACGAAGACGGCAAGCTTTCTTCTGACCGCTCATTGAGCCGAAACCAGTATCCAATCCTGACCTTGGCGCTTGGCAAAGAGGACAACAAAGGCCTTGAAGGGCTCGCCTACGACCTGGAAGGTGACCGCCTGTTTGTGACCAAGGAGCGTGACCCTCGCCAATTGCTTGAGGTGAGCGGCCTTCGTACCAGTCTGGCAGGAGGTTTTTCCCTGCACGTCCGCGACCTGTCCAGCTTAGTAAAAGACAAGGTATTTGCCACTGACTTGTCTTCGGTCGTCTTCGATCAACAGAGCGGTCATCTGATATTGCTAAGCGACGAGTCGAAACTGCTGATTGAAATGACCGATGAGGGCAAGGTGGTGAGTTTCCGCTCCTTGGAGAGGGGGTTTGCTGGTTTGCTGAAAGGTATACCCCAAGCCGAAGGCGCAACCATCGACGATAAAGGGTATTTGTAAGTGGTCAGCGAGCCGAACTTGTTCTATCGCTTTACCCGCGAGACCGATTGACCAGTCAACAAGCTACAGTCAGGCGTGGCCGGGACACTTGAACTGTTAGCGTACGATTTTTTCCGAATTCTGCGGGCTCCCCTACCTGACCGACACGGACACCTATCTCGGTGCGCTAGCCGCCGCTGGTGGAACCGGGCAGTTGAATTGGCAACTGGCCACCGCATCCAGCGCCGACATCACTGCCGTGGTGAGCGAGGACTATGCGCCACTGCTCACGCTCGATGCAGCCTTGCCTGCCAGCGAGGTCGATGCCATCGGTGTGCCGGTGACGGCCATCAGCCAGCCGGAGAGACTGGCCGAGGGCGACTACGCCTATCTGGTGGCTGCCAATGGAGCGATTGCAGAGGCTGATCACCCGACTCGAGCGGTTAGAAGCCGATACGAAGATGGAGACCGTCGTCCATTTTCTCGACAAGGAGAAATGGCTGGGATTGGGCGTCATCATCTTCAGCAGTACTACGACACAGCGAAGTGGCTGGCGGACTCGCTGGCGGCGCGCCACCCGGAAGAAGCTGTCGGCCTTTATGCGGGTGTGGATCGGAGCCGTCTGTACCAGCGCGGCGACAGCGTGAGTGTCGAGCGTGAAACCTTGAAGCCGATGGTCGCCGAGCACCAGATTCGCGTCATGATAGCTACCGATGCCGCCTGCGAAAGGCTTGAACCTGCAAACCTTGGGCACGCTGATCAACGTCGATCTGCCGTGGAACCCAACGCGCCTCGGACAGCGGATTGGCCGGATCAAACGCTTCGGACAGCGGCGTGAAACCGTGGATATGCTGAACCTTGTGTTCGAGCAGACCGTGGACGAAAAGATCTACGAGCGCCTGTCCGAGCGCATGAAGAACCGCTACGACCTCTTCGGGTCGCTGGCTGACACCATCAAGGACGAGTGGATCGATGACATCGAAACACTCGGTGAACAGTTGGACGAGTACATCAATGCCCAGAAGACAGCGACAGGCTTCGACCTGCGCTACACCGGCACGATGATGCCATCGGACAGGGATTGGCGTGAATTCACAGAAGTCTTGTCGCGGCGCGATCTCGCCACCCTGATTAGCGCAGCCTGGGGCTAATCAATGCAGCCATTTTCTATTACTCTTTTCGCAACATCCGGAGACCCCGAGGGCATTCATCACCTCGACAAATCGAACTGGTCAGGGTACGGCGTTGTCTCAACAAAGAGCTTTTACACCTGTTGAAGCAGGAGCCGGGCTTCTCGCAAGTCGGCATCTACATCCTTGTCGGCAATGCCGCCGAAGAAACGATCTACATCGGGGAGGCCGACCCCGTCGGTGACCGGCTGAAGAACCACGTCTCGAACAAGGAAGGTGCAGCAGGGTGCGCGACCGTTCGGGCAGAGTGGCCGGCAACCGTCCCAGAAAGGCGCGATGCCGCGCCCAGGTGTCGGGCGGGTCCCAGTCCATGAAGAAGCAGGGCCCGCCACCGTGAGAAATTAAAGGCGCGGGCTGGCGCAGCGTTTTCCTTATTGTGCCGATCGAGTTGCAAAGCAGAGACATAGCCGCCGGGGTTGATGGAGTTGTAATCGGCGCCGGTTTCAATCTCGGCACCTTGCAGATTGACACGTTCAAGCTGAAAGTCGAATCCGCCCGCATCCGATTTGATGGGTGCATCAATCTGCACCACAGTGCGCGCCGATCAATTACATGATCATTGCCGGGTTGTCGCGGTCGAGGCGGGTGAACTCGAGCATCCAGTGTGGATACAGTCGCGGCGGTGTGCTGATCTCATCAAGTGCGGCGACCTCCTCAGCCGAAAGCTGCCAATCGACAGTCTTCAGGTTGTCCTGCAACTGCTCGGGTTTGGTGGCGCCGATAATCACCGAACTGACGGGCGACTTGCGCAGCAGATAATTGAGCGAGACCTGCGCCGAACTCACCCCGCGCAACTTGGCGATGCGCTGCACCTCGTCCAGGATCGCGTAGGCCTTTTCCTCTTCGATCTGAATGAAATTATGTTCTTCCTTACTGCGCCGGGCCCCCCGCGGGCCCTTGCCGCCACGGGGGTATTTGCCGGTGAGAAACCCCGCGCCCAACGGCGACCAAGGCGTGATACCCAGCCCCTGGTCCCGGCACAGCGGGGCGAGTTCGATCTCCACGTCACGCGACAGCAGCGAGTAATAAGCCTGCAACGAAATGAACTTCTCCCAATGGTGTCTCTCGGAGATGGACAACGCTTTCATCAGTTGCCACGCAAAGTAATTCGAACAACCCAAGTAGCGCACCTTGCCAGAATGCACCAGGTCGTTCAGCGTCGAGAGCGTTTCCTCTAACGGCGTCATGAAGTCAAAGCTGTGCACTATGTAGAGATCAAGATAATCGGTGCCCAGACGCCTGAGGCTGTTCTCGCAGCTCTGAATGATGTGGCGCCGACTCAAGCCCACGTCGTTGATCTCTTGGCTCATACGTCCGCGCACTTTGGTGGCCAACACCACCTTGTCGCGCTTGCCCTTGAGCGTCTTGCCGAGGATCTCCTCAGACTGGCCGTAGGAATAGACATCGGCGCTGTCGAAAAAATTGATGCCGGCATCCAGCGCGATATCGACCAGGCGCTGGGCGGCAGACTGGTCAAGCCCGCCGATTTTCTCCCAGTAGCCCTGCTGGCCAAAGCTCATAGTGCCAAAACACAGCTCGGAAACGAGCAGACCGGATTTGCCAAGTGAGCGGTAATGCATGATGTGTCACTCCTGTTGAAATAGGTTGAGATAATGAGCAAAAAGGATATTCATACGTCTTTCGACCCCAGCAGCCATCAATGTGTTGCGACGTTAGCAGGCGTTACGCAGCGTGCAGAGGGAAAAACCTGCTGGTTCAACCGCAGTGCATCGTCCGCTTGGGTCCCTCCGGGAAAAATCACATCCGTCATTTGAAGGTACTGGTGTACGTTCGACTGCACCCGTTACGATATCCTCGAAGCACTTCATCCTGCGGTCGTTCGGGCAAGGTGACGGGCAATCCTTCCAGAAATGCCCGATGCCGCGCCCAAGTGTCGGCGGGCGCCACTCCATGAAGACGCATGGCTCGCCGCCGTGGTTGATGAACGGCGCTGGCTTGCGCATCAGAACTCCGTGTAGCCTTTTGCGTCAGGCGTGTAGAAGGTGGCGGGATCGGCCGGCTTGAGTTCCCCGCCGCTTTTCAGTTTTTGCGCCAGGTCCGGGTTGGCGATGAAGGGGCGGCCGAAGGCGACGAGATCGCCTTTGTTCGCGGCGAGATCGGCATTGGTGCGCGCCGCGTCATAGCCGCCGGAGAGGATGTATTTACCCCTGAAGGCCGTGCGCAGTTGCACCTTGAGAGTCTCGCTCACCGGTGGCGCACCCATGGAACTGTGGTCGACCACATGGAGATAGACCAGGCCGACGTCGTTGAGCGCCTCGATCAAGCGCAGATACAACGCATCCATGTCAGCGTCCGACGCCATGCCATTGAACACGCCATAAGGCGAGATGCGTATGCCGACCCGCTCGGCGCCGATCGCTGCCGCAGCAGCGCGGGCCACCTCCACCGCGAAGCGGATGCGGTTGTCAATGCTCCCGCCCCAGCGATCGCTGCGGTGGTTGGACGCGGTGTTGAGGAACTGGTCGATGAGATAGCCGTTGGCGCCGTGCAGCTCGACGCCGTCGAAGCCTGCAGCCACGGTGTTTTTACACGCAGCGGCATATTCCTCGATCGCCGCCGCAATGTCTTGCTCCGTCATGGTCCCAGGCACGGGATGCGGCTGCATTCCTTCGGTGTCCGTCCACATCTCACCTGGCGCGGCGACGGCCGATGGCGCGAGCAGGTGAGCGCCCAGCGGCAGGTTGGCGGGATGACCCACCCGCCCAGTGTGCATGAGCTGCACGAAGACGCGACCGCCAGCAGCATTCACGGCCTCCGCCACCTGGCGCCAGCCCGCCACCTGCGCATCCGAATAGATGCCGGGGATGTGCGCATAACCCAGGCCGTTGGGCGAGGGCGAAGTGCCTTCGGTGATAAGGAGCCCGGCCTCGGCGCGCAGGCTGTAGTACTGGGCCATCAAGTCGTTCGGTACATTGCCCAGCGCCCGCGAGCGGGTCATGGGCGCCATCACGACACGGTTGGGCAAGTTCAAGGGGCCGAGTTGGACAGGGCTAAACAGCTTGGTCATGCTTATTCCCCTTATTTCGATGCAGGAATCAGGCCTTCCGCCGCGAGCGCGGCCTGGACGGCGGGACGGGGCGCCACGCGGCTGAGATAATCGAGCAGTCCCGGCCAGGGCGCGAGGTCCACATTCACGTACTTAGCCCACCCCAGCACGGTGAAGAGGTAGGCGTCCGCCACGGAAAAGTCGTTGCCCATCACATAGGGACCCACCCCGAGCCGCTTCTCGGCATGAGCGATACGTTGTTCGAGCGACGAATTGATGACCGCTTTCGCGTCATCGGAAAGCGCCGAGTTAAACAGCGCGCCGAAGCCCTTGTGCAACTCCGTGGAAATGAAGTTGAGCCATTCCATCAGGCGGTAATGTTCCAGCGTGCCCGCCGACGGCGCCAGGCGTTTTTCCGGCACGCGGTCGGCGAGGTATTGCACGATGGCCGGTCCTTCGGTGAGCACCTGCCCATCGTCGAGCTGCAAGGCCGGGACGCAACCCAAGGGATTGATGGTTTTGTAATCGGAGCCGGTTTCGGTCTGCTTGCTCTGCAGATCCACGCGCTCCAGCTTAAAGTCGAAACTGCCCTCGCGAAGCACGATGTGGGGCGAAAGCGAGCAGGCGCCGGGGCTGTAATAAAGCTTCATGATGTTCCTCTCGGTTTATTTTCGGGTCCTAGTATAGTAAAGTAACCATTAACTTTGAGACAAGAAGGCACGCACACCGCCCATGGTTACTTTTAGGAAACCGACATGCCCCCTGACGACTTGTTTACCGATGCCGCTGAACCCCTTGATGAGGCGCCGCCGTCGCCCGGCCACCGAAGCTGTCCCGTGCGTGATGTGCTTAACCGCTTGGGCGACAAGTGGTCGACGCTGATCCTGGTCACCTTGTCGCAGGGTCCGCAACGATTCAATGCGCTGGCCCGCGCCGTGCCCGACATTTCGCGCCGGATGCTGACCGAGACGCTGCGTCACCTCGAACGCGACGGACTCATCTGGCGCGAGGTAACGCCCTCGACACCCCCATCTGTGCGCTACGGGCTCACCCCGCTCGGGACTTCGCTGATGCCGTCCCTGACTGAGCTCATCGACTGGGCCGAACGCCAACAACCCGAGGTCGTCGCCGCCCGCGTCCGATTCGATAGACGTATGGCCAACAGATGAACGGACCACGGCCATGTGGTCGAGGCATGCTGCATTAGTCCAATATCCTTTGACACTCTTGGACGGAAGGAGACCAATGCGCGCGCGGCCTATCGGCTACCGCATCCTGGGTTTTTCCTGGTAGCCTTAACGTTTGCGGATTGTTCGCTTCATCGACAAGTGTTCTAGCCGCCAAGGTTGATTTCTTTGGCGTGTCATGCCACACCTGTATCGGTTGAATGCCGCACTCAAAGCCAAAGGCGAAAATTCAGCAAACATGATGCCGGTAGGTAGTTCGTGTTTCTCCAGCAGCCGGCGGAAGTTGGGGATGGTGGTTTAGTCCGGAATGCGCTCCAGGCTCAACCCGGCAAACTGGCGCAGGATGGTCGTCTCGTACAGCGCTTCCTCCATCGCCGGGTCGCTGTAGCCGAACCACTTATGCATCAGATGAACCCGCAGCATTGCCGTCAGTGGATAGGCTGGCGGGCCACCCTCACCCTTGGGGTAATGCGGATCGATCAAGGCAATCAAACCCTTCCACGGCACCACCCGATCCATCTCGATCAGGAACAGCTCTTTGCGGGTCTGTTTGCGCTTACCGGCATACTCGGCGTCGAGGAAGGTCATCTGCTTCATTGGAAAACTCGGCGGGTGAAATCCGGGCATTTTGCCAAAATCAGGAAGTCTTCTTCAGAGTTTCCCTAACAGCCGGATTGATGAACTACTGCCCCTCGGTTCCTCAAGCTGAGTAGAGGTGGGGCGGCTGGACGCTTACACCTGCGCTAGGGTTCAAATAACTGGTAAGCTTAATCAAAGTTCAACTATTACTAATGCAGTCAAGTAAACGGTACTTTTTATGAAGATCGGTTATACGCGGGTGAGCACTCGGGATTAGAACGCCGACCTCCAGGTCGATGCCCTGAAACAGGCCGGGTGCGAACGCATCTATCAAGACATCGCCAGCGGCGCAAAAAGCGCGCGGCCGGAGTTGGACAAGTTGCTAGCCCATGTTCGAGCGGGCGATGCCGTGGTGATCTGGAAGCTGGATCGCCTCGGTCGCTCGCTCAAGCACCTGGTTGAGTTGGTCGGCTAGCTGGCTGCACGCAAAGTCGGCTTGCAGAGCCTGAACGACCCCATTGACAGCACCCACGCCCAAGATCGCCTGGTGTTCAACCTGTTCAGTTCGAGCGCGAGCTGATCCGCGAGCGGACTCAGGCGGGCCTGTCGGCGGCACGGACTCGAGGCCGGATCGGTCGCCGTCCCAAGGGCCTGCCAGCCAAGGCCGAGGCCACCGCCATGGCGGCGGAGACCCTGTACCGCGAGGGCCGCCTGAGCGTCAGCGCCATCGGCGAGAAGTTGCACATCTCCAAGAGCACCCTGTACAGCTACCTACGCCACCGTGGCGTCGAGATCGGGACGTACCAGAAGAGCGCCCTGGCGCGAGGTCAAAAGCGCAATATCGCGTCACCGGCAGAGTCAACCGTCGAGCGGGTGGCCACCGTCACCCTGCGCCTGGCGGTGGTGAACAACAGCAAGTTCATGCGCGGTCGGAAGCGGGCCACGGAGAACATCGAGCGCTACTGCCTGGAGCCCTACGGCATGAAGCGGTCGGAGACCGGCCATTACGAGCTGACCATTCCGTATCGGAGCGACGAGGCGCTGGACAAGACCTTGCATGACCTACTAACCGAGATCAGCCAGGAAGCCGATATGCGCAGCTGCTTTATCGAGGCGGAGGCATGGGAGGAAGGCACCGAACGACGCTGGTAAGGCTTGCGTTGGTTTTTGGTTCCCATTGCGCCCCAACCCCCACTTACGTTGCTCATACTTGCCAGCCTAGCGCCACAAGCCGGTACGGCTCCGAGCATCTGTGCTTCACCTCGCAGCAAATACACACATCAAGGGGCTACATTGTTGCAGGAGCTTCACACCCCACCGTTACCAGTGATGCATGTCTTGTTAGGCTATCGCTGGTCGCATAGCGAGTCAGCTACCATTCCAAACTCGGAATAGGTGGACAATTACAGGTAAAACTTTGTGTCGCACAGGATGCCTGAAGTAGTCCCGCATTTTTATCTGACTTCAGTAGCCGCTGATTTTGAAAGCGCTGTATCGAGCAAATAACGATCAGGTCAACCACTTATATCGGCATTTAGCCGGCACAAGCGCTCCGTAGCGACTATTCTCCATTTACAGGCGCACCTCCCACTGCGTTCTCGAGCATAAATAGACGGTCGTTTCCCCACCACATTTCATCGCCCAAAAACATCGTTGGCACACCGAACACTTTGCGTTCGATCGCGGCATGTGTCTGCTCGTCATACCTCTCTGTTGCGGCATCGCTGCTGATAAAGTCCTCGAAGGCGCTACGATCCCAGCCTAGTTTTTCAGATACCAGAGCAGGCAAGCTTTCCAAATCTGGAGCTATGCCATCTCCCCAAACCGCATTAAATACTACATTCACATAGGCACCAGTCTGTGCCATGGCTCCCGAGTAATAAAGCCCAGTATTCATCCGTCGGCTGTTGTAGTTAGCTGGGAATACCAACGGTATTTCGTAAAGCTCGGCCCACCGTTGCAAATCTACTTTCAAATAGTCCAGCTTGACTATCAGGTCGCGATTAGATGGACCAACGTTTCCGATGGCTATTTTAACTCGCGCCAAATCGATTGCGTAATAACGAATGGAAAAGCCATAGTCTTGCGCAAGCTTTGACAAACGATGGTTGGCCAAGTAAGAGAACGGACTCAAAAAATCGAAATAAAAATCGACAATCACAATCAAACACTCCAAGAACAGAAGTCGGCACAATAGCAAAATCGTTCATCACGAATGGCACGCCCCCGTCGTTATGGTGCACTGCCTTTATCCCGTATTCCTGATATCAGCTTTCGCCCAAATTTTTGAAACTGCCAGATCAGCAAACTTTGCTGATCTGGCAATGCCTGGCGCAAGAAATGTGCTTTAGCTCACTTAATTCCTGCACCCTCAGCGTCTGCGCCACCCTGTCACTCAGGTCTGCGGAGGTGAACTACTTCAATTCATTACTGTATTTAGCGTGCAGCGCGGCCCAAGCCTTGCCTGATTTCTGTGCACCAGCGAGGTAGTCTTCTGGAACAAGGTTGTAGGGCGGACGGCAGGGCCCAGCCTTGAGCCAACCAGCCGCATCCATCCGTGCCTTTTCAAGCCCGATATTATACTTCGAGAACTCCGAAAAGTCGCCACGCGGAAACAATGTCGAGTCGGCTGCACGCATATCATCGGAGATGGCTTTGGCCTTGGCCCAGTCACCGGTGCTCTTGGCCCGCACCACTTCGTCACGCAACATGATGGCGGTAGCCGGGCCGCACATGGCCCCGCTTGACCAGAACGCGGTTATGCGCTCGGGATTGATGCGTGCGGCCGCGTAATAGTCATCTTCGTGGGGAAGGAAGCGGATGTTGGGTGCCAGTCTCAGGTCCAAGTCAAGCATTCCGATGCCTAGATACTTCGCAGTCACTACCTGCGGAATTTTGGACATCTCTGCCCAGAATGGGCGAGGGAAGTCGAACTTGAATGCTTCGGGGTTGGCGTAAATCGCAATGGCAGCCTCTGGTACCGCATCTGCAACATCACGATAGAACTGAACCGCTGTAGGCAGGTCCATCTTCACCCACATCGGCACCCCGAGCATAGTGCCGTTGGCGCCAATATCGATAAGCTCTCGGGTCTGGCGGATGACTTCTCGGGTATTTAAGGCTGTCGTGCCACAGAAATAAGGCACGCGACCACGAATGGTCTCGACAATCGTCGAGACATAATCACGTTTTTCATCCCAGGTCAACGTGGCGCACTCACCAAAAGTACCCATACTTAGAATACCGTTGACACCAGCTGCAATCAGCTCTTCAACTATGCGGGCAGTCTCTTCTAAGTCCACGGTGGCAGTGCTGCGCCAATCAGAAGCATCAGGCGTCGAGGGTGTGGGCATTATAGTCCAGGCGCCGTTGATATCTTCGGCGGTAAGACGCGACGTTTTCATAATTTTATTCGACATGGAAACACCCTTTGCGGTTAGATAGATAAAGAACTTTAAACAGAATCATCAGAATTGGCGTCCGATCGCGATCGAAGTTAGTAATGGGTCAAGAGTTACCCGTGCTTTAGCCTCCTGTGGCCCCAAGTACCCTGATGCGTCGGTTTTCAGGTATAACTTCCGGATATCAATGCTAACGAACCAACCACGGTTAACGTCAATATCGGCACCAACATGTAGCGCGGGGGACCAAGCGTGGTCGGCATCGAACGATTTTAGATTAGCGTCCCGACTTTCCAAAATCCGCGTGTAATTGACTCCCGCACCTATGTGAGGGCGAACGGGACCCAAAGCGGGGAGGTTATAGTTCAACGTTAATACTGTTGGAGCGTAAGTTATTTTCCCCAGCTGGATACCAGGAAGTGTGCCTGCGCCCGTCACTTTAGTTGTAGGCGGAATACCGACAATCGCACGTACATTCCACTGGTCGTTGATGGCGTAGCCGAAGTCGAATGTAAGCGCGTTGTTATCGCTCGCATCAGCGCTTCCTCCTGGCACCCGCTGACCATTTAAGTATACTTTTGCGCTAGCATCGAAAGCTATATTAGTCATACCAATACGGTACGTCCAAGGCGACTCTTCGGCCCATGTGGGGCTTGCCAAACAGAATAGAGGATACACAAGACAAATCGTTCTTTTTATCATTATTATTTTCATCCTATTTATTATTCTTGTTTTGAATAGATAGTAGATAGCCTCATGGAACAGATGTGTCCACTAGTTGACTAAGCGCTTGATTCACCTATCTACCTATATACTATGAAACAAATGTCATGGATCGGTATGCGCATGGCCCGAACCACTTCCCCTTCGCTTTAACGTCCTTTGATCTCATCGCCCTGCAAGGTTGGTTGCGTATGAAGATGCTGGACTAGAGCCTCGCCCAACGAGCGCGCATCTTTAGCTCAGTTTTACATCCAGGCCATATCCAGTGGCCTCCACGCCATGGCCGAAGATGTCGCCGACGTAATACTCCGCTTCATCTATGGCCGTGGCACCTCGCCAGCCGGGCTCAATGAGCCAGCCCGAAGGCGTTGCACCATAGAACGTCAACGCCTTGTCGTTGGCGTGAATGCCAAGCTGCAAGGCAATGTCAATTTCGTTCTTTACAAACTGTTGGTGCGTGTATCCCAAGTCTTCCATATGGGTGTACTCAAGCATCAAGTGATTGAGTCGTTTGGCAGCGGGCATGGCACCAAAAGCAATGGAGTGATCACGGGCGTTGCAATGCATGAACGACAGTTCGGCAGTCATGCCGTTGGGCAACGGAATCCGGTATTCGACGTCCCCACGGAAGCCCAGCAGGCTATAAAACTTATGAGCTTCTGCGACGTCGGTTTGGCGAACGATGCAATGGCCCAAGCCTTGGTCACCGGTCACAAACTTTCCGTGCAGGGGGCGACCGGGATGGAACGGGTTGCTCATGTCGATCCGGGGGCCCCAGAATATCTCGGTCGGGTTGCCGCCCGGATCTTCTGTCTTCATCAGACCCAACACCATACGCTCCTGAGCCTCAACTTTGTCGCAGATGCGGATCTTGTAACCGGCATCAATAAGCTTTTGACCCAGAGCTTCGAACTCCGGCTTGCCGGCTACACGCCAGCCTAGGTACTCCAAGTCGTCCTGTCCGTTGTGATGGACTACGATCCGATGATGCCAGTAATCCATCCGCAGATAGAAACGGTCCTTCTCACCCTCATCAAGAACTTGCAGACCTAGCATATCCGTGGCAAATGATTTCCACGCATCAGGGTCCTTGACCGAGATACCCATGTATCCGAGCTCGATAACTGCAGCTTGCTTACTCATAGTTTGATTCCTGGGAGTTAGTGCTTATCAGAAGGGATATTGCTGCTCGAAAGGTTCGATGGTCAGCCACTTGATCTCTGTGAACTCGTCGATTACAGCACGGCCGTCGAAGCGCCCGTAGCCGGTGTTCTTGGTGCCTCCGTAAGGAGCCTGCGCCTCGTTCTGGACGGTCGAACCGTTGATGTGTACAGAACCATATTCGATGGACATACCCACGCGTAGAGCGCGGTTGATGTCGCGGCCAAATACGCCCGACGACAGGCCATAGACGCTGTCGTTGGCAATGCGGACGGCCTCTGCTTCGCCTTTACAACGGATTACCACGGTGATGGGACCAAAGGTCTCCTCATCGTAAATCCGCATGTCAGATTTGACGTGATCCAGGATCGTGGCCGGCATGAGCGCACCTTGGGCCAAGCCGCCGCAAACAACTTTTGCCCCTTTGTCGATCGCGTCTTTGAACAAACCATTGATCCGCTCACCCGAATTTGGCGAGACCATCGGGCCGATGATGCAGTCGCCAGTTACGCACGGGTCGCCTGCGCTCAAGCGCTTAGTTTTTTCGACAAATTTTGCGACAAATTCGTCGGCTATCTTCTCATCAACGATCAAGCGCTCAGTGGACATGCAGATCTGACCTTGGAACAGGAAGCTACCGAACACCGCTGCCTTGACCGCCGCATCGATGTCTGCATCATCCAGAACAATAAGCGGGGACTTGCCGCCGAGCTCCAGCAGGCAGCGCTTGAGGTGTTGCGCGGCTTTCTGCGCGATAATGCTGCCCACGCGGGTGGAACCCGTGAAGTTGATGCGGCGGATCTCCTTGGCAGAGATCAGTGCGTCAGCGATCTCGGGCGAACGGTCAGGCGAAGAGTTGAGGTAATTGAGCACGCCAGCGGGCAGCCCGGCTTCCTGCACGCACTGGGTGATCAGGGCATGCGTCGCGGGACTAAATTCAGAGCCTTTGAACACCACAGTGTTGCCACAGACCAGCGGATAAGCGATGGCTCGTGCCGCAAGCACTGCGGTGCCGTTCCATGGAACGATGCTTAGGATCGGGCCGACCGGCTGACGTAGTGTCATTGAGAGCGTTTCGGCTTTGTCCGTTGGGATGGTTTCACCCTGAATTTGGGTAGCCAGCGAGGCAGCCTCTCGGAACACATTGGCAGACGCATGGACGTTGAATCCGGCCCAAAGGGCGGAAGCTCCCACCTCCATGGCCATCACTTCGATGAACTTGGGTGTTTTACTTTCCATGACATCGGCGACCTTTAGGAGAAGGCGGCGACGCTCTGAAGGTCCAACGGCCTTCCAGGTCTTGAACGCCTCCTCGGCCGCTTGCGCCGCCTTTATCGCGTCCGTCACTGTGGCGTTTGCGCTCTCAGTCACCACATCGCTGCTGACGGGGTGTATGCGCTCGAAGGTCTGCTGGTCACTAGAATCGATCCAGGCGTTATTGATAAACAGTTTTGTCTTCATGGGGCGTCACCTGAAATGTGTCTATAACTTCTGATCGGCTACAAGCTCACTTGCGACCGAGCGCCATACCGCCATCAATGCTAATCACGGTGCCGGTGATGAATTTTCCTTGCTTTCGCGAAGCCAGCAACAAATAGGGTGCCACCACGTCTTCGGGCTTGGCTGCAAACCCAAGAGGCGTGAGACCTTTGATCATATCGTCGATGCCGGGCATGTCTTTCATGTGCATTTTGTCGAAACCGGCGCTCGCGGGACCGCACAGAGACGTCACGGTGCCCCCCGGCGAAACAGCGTTCACGCGAACTTCGGGGGCCAATTCGTAGGCCAAAGCCTTAACCATACCGAGCACCGCATGCTTGCTGGCGATGTAGCAAGAACCACCACCACCGACCGCATGGGACGACACCGAAGCGGTCATCACCACTGATCCGTTAGTCTTTTTCAGTTCCGGCAGGGCGGCACTGATGCCACTGAAATAGCTCTTGACATTAATGTCGAATATTTCGTCAAAACTGCTCGATATTTTCTCCCAAGGCTCTTCGATGCTCAGCATGTAATCCCAGATACCGGCATTTGCAATAAAACAATCAAGATGACCGAATCTATCGATTGTTTGCTTTATCAGCTTCTCATTTGTTGCGTGGTCCCGGACATCGCCCACTACAATCTCGAGTGCGTCCTTGAACTCTTTGCAAAGAAGCGCCTCTTGCTCCTCGTTTCGTACGAGAGCGGATACGTAATAACCGGCCGACTTAAAGGACCGAACCAGTTCGAGACCGATTCCTGAGCCTGCACCGGTTATCGAAACGACTTGTTGATTGCCCATACACGTACATTCCCTTTGATTAATGGTGACCGCGGTTGCAGTGACCATTTGTAAAAATGGTCACTGAATCACAGAAAGACCATCAGATTGTGCGTCTGAAGTATGCGCTCTGGGTAATCGACGAATCGCTGGACCAATTTTCGTACTCCACCTTCGCCACGTTTCCATTTATCTTCCCGGGCGGCGTAGAAGACATCGACCTGATTGCCACGTCGTGCCCGGTGCAGAATGACGTTGGAGCGGATGTGAAGTAGCTCTTTGTCATTTACGTCCATTGCGGCCTGGACGTTGGTGATAAAGCGAGTAAAGCGCAGCTTCGGGCTGTTGCCCCAGTTTTGCGGATCCAGTTGATGCTCAACTCGAACTTTCAGTTGCTGAAAATTTTCGTTGTAAACGTTCATGGCTTCATTGAGCTTATAACGACGCTCTGAAGCTGCGCGCAGTTCGCGTGAAATGACCTGATATTGCACCTCTGACCCCACGCAGTGCTCTAACCAAGCACGGTAAGCCTGAATGTCCAACAAATGCGCTTCCTGGGTCAGCAGCGTAGTGGCTTCTTGTTGCAAAGCAGAGTCGTGGCAATTGAAGAAACGAAGAATCTCTTCGGCGTCGTGGGCGGAAACCAGCTTGTCTTCTTGAATATTGATCATCATGGTCGACTCGTCTGTTAGCGATCAGTAGTCTTCGTAAGTTCAGTATGCCAAGTACTAGAGGCATGCTCGAACTCAGCCCAGTTGGAGCTGCTGACGTGTGCCTGGTAAGCCCGGTAGAAACCACGATAACTGGTCTCGCCGATCGCCGATTTGCCGACGACGCCTGGATAGACCGCGTCGCCGTATACGTCCTCACCGAAACCAAGGTTTGAAAGCAGATCACTATCTCTTGATTGATATTTCTTGCCGTTTTGCGAAGCTGTTTCCATATTGTCATTGTCGTCGCTTTCCCAGAAGCCAGCAGGCCCGAACGTTCGCTGAACAGAGTCGGCCAAGCGGCGCTTGAGATCCTCAGGCATGTCTTTTTCGACAATGGCGTAGGTCCAGACCTCGGTGGTGTTTGCGTCGATCGGGTTCCATACTTTGAAAACACCCGAGCAGGTCAGCATGCTGTTGTTCGGGAAAACGGTGCAGTTGAGGTGGCTGCGATAAATCCGAGCGCGAACATCGCCAATTTCTTTGTTCAGCCTTTCCTGCTTTGCGCCTCCGAATGCCATCAATTCCGGAACCAAGTCTGCGCTATGCACACCTGAATATCCGTCCCACAACACACCCATGCCGCTGCCGTATTTGGAGGTCATTTGCAAGCCTGCGCCTTCAGGTGGTAGCGCCGCATTGCCAGCGAGCGACGAGAAGATAGACTCCCCCGAGCGAAGCGAAGACGCGTGCGTCCAACCCACGTGGTATGCATCTCCCACAAAGTTTTCCGCGGGTGCCTTCCAGTTGGCCTTGATCACAACCTTGCCTGGAGGACCGACCAGTTCTAAACCGCCGGAATGCTTGAACATAGGTTCCAGGTACCAAGCAGCGTCACCCAGATAGTCCATAAGAGGAGGGGCCTCCTGGTCGAAGCAACCGTAGATGAAGCCATGGAAGCTCTCCACGCGAGCGACTTCTTTCAACCCCAGACATTTTTTATTGAGCGACTCGCCGTACAGATCTTTTTCAAATGGAACGCTCTGCAGTTCACCGTTGGAGCCGAAGCCCCAGCCGTGATAGCTGCAAACAAAACCTTTGGCATTGCCGGCTTCCACGCTCACCAGCGTCTTGCCACGATGCCGGCAAACGTTCAGAAAAGCACGAATCGAACCGTCGTTCTGCCGGGAGACGATGACCTCGTCAATCCCCATTTTTGCGGTAACATAGTCGCCGGGGGCAGGAATCAGGCTATCATGAGTGAGAAAAAGCCAGTTCCGCGCAAAAATGGTTTTCAGTTCATGTTGGAAAAGTTCTTCATCGCCATGAATCAGGTGCTTTTGGCTCAGACCAGATTCACTTACCAAGATTTTATTATTGTAATTCATGTTTTCACCTAAAAAAGATGGAATGGGGGTGATTACGCTCTAGGGCCCGGGGTGCCTCCTGTTAAAATTCTTAGCTCAAATCAATCATTACGCGCAGGTTCTCAATCTTGACTGGATATGTTTTGATGTTCTGTGTCACGGGTGCGCACAGGGCTTTGCCTGTGCAAACGTCAAACCGACCTTGATGCAAGGGGCATTCGATTTCTCTACCCTCGAGATAACCATCACTCATGCGGGCGGAACCATGCGTGCACAGGTTGTCGGTAGCGTAGATTTCGCCTTCAACTTCATACAGCGCCAGCTCCTTGCCCTCGACAGTCACGCCGAGGACGTCACCTTCAAGGATGTCAGAAAGAGCGACTGCTTCAATCCACTTTACTGTCATAAAGCAATCCTCAGATGGGGTAAATGAGGAATTTAGGGAGCATTTCGCTGCCGCAAATACAGACGCTGCCCTTATTGTTTACGTTCATTTGAATGTCTTCCTGATGAATTCTCGATGGACAGAGGTGCATGGCCGGGAACTATTCAGATCCCACCGGGATAGAAGGCATCGGCATAAATATGTTCGGGTGATATTCCAAGATGCTTGGTGACGGTGCACAACGCTTCAACCATCGCTGGTGCGCCGCACAGGTAGGCCCTCCACCCAGCCAGCGAAAGGATGTCTTTTTCGATCACATCGGTAATTAGGCCGGCTCGCTGACCCTCATTAATCGGGCCCGTTGCAATCACCGTGTGTACGGTCAGTTGAGGGTGGTCAGCGGCGAGTTTGTGCAATCGCTCTGCGTCGTAGAGGTCTTGCTGACTGCGCACCCCGAAATAAAGGAGGATGGGGTTCGTCATACCCGACTTCAGCGCGCCGCGAACAATCGACAGCACCGGTGCGAGTCCGGTCCCGCCACCTACACACAGCATCGGTCCGGTGTGCTTCTGACGTAGATAAGCCGTACCAAGAGGCCCGCTCAACTTGATGCTTGTACCTTCGCGGACGTGTTCGAAAACATACTCCGTGACGCGCCCACCCGGCACCTTGCGTATGTGGAACTCCATTTCTTGGTCATCTGGCAAACCTGCCATTGAATACGGACGCGCATGCTCAGGGCTGAACTGCAGTGTCGCGTACTGTCCGGGTGAGAACTCGAAGGGCTTGGAGAGGCGTACGCGTAAGCGACGGATATCGTGAGTGGGCGACTCGACTGCGACCACTGTGCCCTTGATGATTCGCGCCGGGTGAGTGACAATTTCGTCGGCTTCTGGGACTTCGATAGCGCAATTGCCAGTGAGTACTGACTGACAGGCGAGCACATACTGCTTGTCGGTGAGGTTTGATTGCCCATTTTCCGCCCCAGAATCAATGACACTGCCATCTATAACCCGGCAGCGACAGGTTCCGCAACGCCCAGACAAGCAACTGTAGGAAATAGCTACACCGTTCTCGCGAAGCACTTCCAGAAGGTTGGCACCGGCACTGAAGGGAATTATGCGATTGTTCGGTTGTATGAGGAGTTCCATAATATGGCTTCGTTATTATAAGACTTATATGGTAAATAATCGTGAATACGACGTTATATGTCAATAACGCATAAGTGAGGTTGTTTATCACCAATGTGAATACTCATAACCTGGCTCCCCTTTCAGAAAATTACGCACTCCACCCTGAAGGAATGTTCCTGATAGCGAGGTGGCGATAGTGAAACCGCCCAAGGCACCAAACCCGTGTTGGATCGCGCCACAACTGGTTACTCTACTGACACTGTCGTCGGCAGGAGCATGGCGATACGAGATCAAGTACGACTGGTATCGTCTGTTAGCACGGATCGATGGTGACCAGGTGCAGCTTTTCACCAAAAACGGGTTTGACTAGATCGATCATATGCCACTCCTGGCCAAATAGCTGGGACGCCTAGCCGTCCATTCAGCCTGGCTCGACGGTGAGGTCGTATTCCAGGAAGACGACGGTCGACCAGCATTTCAAGCCCTGCAGTCAGCGTTCGCCGCACGGTGTACCGACAAATTTGTGTACGTGGCGTTCGACCTGCTCTACCTCGACGGTGCAGATCTGCGGGGAGAGGGCGTTGAACTGAGCCGCCAGGTACTTGAGGCGCTCCTCGAGCACTGCCCATTGGAGCGCGTACGCTTCAGCGATACCCTGGAAGCTTACCCAGTGCAGCTGCTGGCCAACGCTTGCCGGATGCAGCTGGAGGGAATCGTGGAGAAGCGTGATGGCCGCCGCTACAGCAGCGCAAGGAACGGCGCTTGGGTGAAATTGAAATGCGATAATCGCCAAGAATTTGTGATCTCAGGATTCACGCGCGCAGCTACCGGCGTCGGTTCGCTGTTACTGCGGGCTCCCCTTTACGAACTGATTACGGCCTTGCTGGCGCAGACGGCGTGGAATAATTGGTCGAAATCAGCGATCAAGGTTCCCCTTTCAATGAATGCTCTGTCGAAAGGCCTACTCGGGTTGGGAGCTATGCCCCTCACGCTGCTGGGCTCATTTGCTGTGTTTCCGGTTTTCAATGCGCCCAGCCAGGGAAACTGGATAGTCGCCGGCACCGTCGCTGCTGCTGGCGCTCTCGGGGCCTGGTTTATTGAGTGGACGGAGCGGAAAGTGGTGGCAATCGCGTCGTCATCGACCTGAAGCCGAATCAAGTGATCGTCGGCGGAGTGCCGATCGACTGCCCATTTTCCTCCATGACTCATTTTTCAGGAGCCGCGATGCGCTTGCCGAGGCTGTTGGTATCGCCGTCAACGAGGCCATGCTCAAACAGGAGAAATTCCTTGTCGCACGAAAATCGGCACTCATCAGGATCTGGCCGGGGAGCTTTCAGGTGACCGACTTCGAGCTGAAGGCGCTGTCCGCTGCCATTACGGCCGAGTTCATTTCACCGGCGTTTGAGCTGATGAGGCAACCGATGCCTCCCCAGGAACACCGCAACCTTTCCAGTGCTACGGCAGCGAATCGCTGAGCAACACAACGCCTTCCGGACAGAGGAATCGAACGGTGGCCATCAACGAAGAAATTCAGGCGGTACTCAGCAACCCTGGAACCAGTGCCTGAGTACGGGCAGGAAGAGTTCGCGGAGCTGCGATCGTATTACCCTGAGCTGTCCATGGTTTCGGACGGCTCTCTCTACTCGTTGTTCGATGTGTTCCAGATGGAGTGCCGCTTCGTTAACGGTTGGTCGGCAAACCGAGACGATGACTTCCTGTTCTACCTGCTCGGCAAGGTAGCAGACAGCAAGAACGACCACGAAACGGCCAAAGAGGTCGGTGAGTGGGTGGCCGACGCCCTGTTGCATGGCGCAACCTTGGATGCTGCCCTGGAGACCGGGCGAAGTGCAGACGGGTACAACCAGGCGATCGGCAAGCTCGCGCACCGGATTGCCGATGCCATGCGCTTCCTGGCTGATGACAAGAAGGCAACGGATCTCCGTGGTCGTCCCATTACGACCATGGGGGACACGATGCGGCTTGGCCGGAAGTTCAACGCCACAGCTATGGTGGTGGAGCAGAAACTTCCATTCTGATCGCACCTGCGAAATATAGGAACTGCGAGGGAGGGGGCAAAGTTCAGGCAAAATTGGTTGTTGTTAGGGCGCTTCTGGCAGAGCGCCCTCATCTCGGTGGTCAAGCGGCCGGCTGAACCTTGGCCAGATCTGACCCAGCATCAGGGGCAAGCTCCGAAACCAGATCCGATACTTCACCGTTCACCTGGGGAGCGTTAACGACAAGAAAGTCTCCCCAATCCTTCATCAGGGCGCGACGCTTATCCAGCAAGTCGCCGCGGTTATAAGCTGCTTCAACCTTACTGTTGAGGGTATGCGCGAGAGCCATTTCGCAAACCTCTCGCTGGTGATCGGTTTCTTCCGCGGCCCACGTCCGAAAAGTAGATCTGAACCCATGCGGTACGACGCCATCGACCTGGAGCTGATCGAGTACCCTTGCCATGGCATTGCCGGGAATAGGGCCTGTTCGCCAGGAGTTGAGAAATATCCATTTGTCATGCTTTCCGATCTGCTGCCGTAGCACCTCGAGCATTTGCTCCGTAAGGGGTACCCGGTGAGCCTTGCCCGCTTTCATGCGTTCTGCTGGGATGTACCAGACTTTCTCCTCCCAATCTATTTCCGGCCACTGGGCCCCGCTTACCTCTTGGTTACGGGTCGCAGTCAGAATTGCGAATTCAACAGCACGAGCTGCTGCCCCATCCAGGGAATCGAGCCTGGCCAACAGCTCGGCAGTGCGTGAAGGTGTCGGAGACGGGAAGGGGACTACCGTATGCGATTGCTTGGGCAAGAGCTTGTCGAGATGACCACGCCACCGTGCGGGGTTTTCACCTTGCCGAAGCTTCAGTGCCTTGGCTGCATCGAGCACGAGCTCTATGCGATTCCGGACGCGGTTCGCCGTGACGGGGATCTTGCTCCAGATCGGCGTTAGCACATCCAGGATATCGTCCGTGTCGACCTCGGCTATCCGAAATCCGCCTATGACAGGGTAGACATGCTTCGTGAGGGAATTCTGCCATTGCTGGTGGTGTCTCTTGGACCAGCTCGACGAATGCGTGCGTATGTACCTTTCTGCCGACGCCCGAAATGTGTGGCTCGTTGTGGCTCGCGAGGCTTTGGCAGCTTTGGCCTTCACGCGCTCAGCGACTGGATCGACGCCACGGGCGATATCGAGTCGGTACTTGTCAGCCTCCAGTCTTGCGTCTCTGAGGCTCAAAGCAGGGAATGTCCCCAGGGCAAGGTCGTGCCGTTGTTTCGCCAGCATATAGCGAAAGACCCAGCTTTTCCGCAGGGTAGCTGATACACGAAGAATCAACCCTCGGCCGTCCTGGTAGGAGCCGGGCTGGTCGACATCCTTGACGAACTTAGGGGTTAGTTTGCTCATGAGGTACCCCCGGTCTCCGGGCCGCTCTTTTCATCTGCCGGCACGTCATCCTGAAAAGCGAGAGAAATGTTCTCCGGCCGAATGAGGTGAGGGCACGCAAGCTCGTACCCACCATCTGAAACGAGGTGTAAACCGGAGCGATCGACGGCGAGAACGGAAATCGCTCCAGGCTCGTCATCGAGCGCTTCACCCAGCCAGTTACTGAGTGCGTCTTCAACTGCCAGCATCGACCCAAAGAAATAGACCATTTCCTTGGCCTCACCGAGTAGAGCGGAGCGAGGTCCAATCTGCGGCCGTAAACCGTCACGGAAGATGGAGTCAAGATTATGGGTTGGCGTGACGTGGTAAATCTCACCTGAAATAGGCTCGTTTTGAGCGTGCTCATTCGAATCATGGTTTTTCACTACGGATTCCTCGCGGCTCGTTTGTTCGCAGGCGCTGATACTGAAATCGCGCCAGATCTCGCCGCAATGTAGGAGGATAAGATATCCCCATACAAAACGGCTATAGGCCAAAATCTATAAGGAATTCCAGAAAACCGAAATATTACGTCCCACACCATAGCCCACAGTTGCTATCGAGCAGAATGACCCTTCCAGGAAGCAGAGGAGGCAGACCGGCGAGAGCATGAGTATCTGGACCAGGTGAGGTAGGGAGAGGAGAGGGGGGAATCGCCCACCCGGCAGCAGGTCTGAAGGCTTGGGTAACCAAAGGGTGCTGCCGCTGACCTAAAAATGACCCATTGGTCAGTTTTCAATCAGCGCCAACAGGCCAGGTCTTAGTAGTGCCTGAGGCATGATCAAAAACACAGCGAGCCCCGGCCGGTGACCCCACCAGCCGGGGCTTTGCTTTTTCAGGCGATTTTGTTGCCTGAAACCGCGCCATCATTTCTCACCCTTCCCATAGCATCGAAGCATCCCCATTTTTGGACATGCGATCGATGCGACAACCACTCAAAACAACCCTGAGACGGCTGGTCAACGTGACCGTGATCGGCCTGTATCTCAACAGCATGACCTTCAACGCCTAGGCCGACGCTGTGACCGCTGGATCTTCGGCCGGGCAATCTGTAGGCCAGCAGGTACTTCAGGTGTTCGATGGCGGGGACGCCTCGGTCACGCTTCAGGACCTGTTCCCTGAAACTGGAGACACTGCCTCGCTCGAGAACGTCTACGGCGACGATGTGAAGACGATCGATCTCGGGTTGCGAGCAAACACCCGTCTTCAATCGGAATCGTCCTCTGAGGGAGAGGCATACCGAACCCTGATCGACAGCGGCAACCGCATGTCGGTAGATCTCTCCAACGACCCTATGCTCAATCAGGCTGATCAAGTTCGTTCCCCTGACTTCATGGATGGGTTTAAGCAGAACTTCGCGGACTGCACCTCTACCGAAGTTTTTGAGAACGTGACGAAAAACGCCCATGTTGCCAATTACAAAACATGTGAGCGCGTCGTGGATCAAGGCGGAAACGTTGAGTTCCTGCATGACTACAAGGTAGGTGTAATCGAATACGTTTCCGGGCAGCCAAACTTTCAGTCGTGCGGACCAGGTTGCTTGTACATCTGGGTCGGCATGGTAGGGGACAACTACTGGAGCGGGAACTGCAAAATCTATGAGGAGTACACCCGATTCCGCGTGATAGCCAAGGACGCCATTATTTCAGCTACCGTCGACAGAGCTGTTTTCGACGAATCCTTCGTACGCTTAGAGGACCAGCGCGAACCATTGGTGGACGTGGGCCGAGCTATTCAGGCGCGCGTGCTGCAGTGGGTTGCGTTGCCGGTCGGTGTGGGCATCGGCCACACCAAAACCCTCGCCAAGGCAGCACAACATGCCTCGAAGATCTGGCGTGAGAAAACCGGTGGTGTTGTAGACCTGCGCAAGCCGGAGGCTGTTGAGTGGTTGTTGCGCCGGATGCCTGTCGAAGAAGTGTGGGGCATTGGCAGGCGTATGCGCGATAACCTGGCCGGTGAAGGCATTAAAACAGCGTGGGAGCTATCCCACGCTGAGCCGCGAACAATGGGCCGCAAATACTCAGTGGTCTTGGAACGAACGATCAGGGAGCTTCGCGGCGAGTCCTGCATCGACATGGAACAAAGCCCACCGGACACACAGACCATTTGCTCAAGCAAGATGTTTGGTCAGCGCGTCCACACAATCGAGGGGCTTGGCCAGGCGTTGGCCACCTATATCCACAAGGCCGCTGAGAAGCTGCGCAAGCAGCGATCTTTGTGCGGTGGCCTGCGGATCGGCATACAGACCTCGTTCCATGGCGACGGTCCGAAGTACGCCAATGCAGCCACGGTCATTCCCGACTACCCAACAGATGACGTGCGCGTGCTGACAAAGCACGCGCTGCGTGCGTTGGAAGGCATCTACAGGCCGGGCTTTGCGTACAGCAAAGCTGAGGTCATGTTAATGGATCTGCGAAAGCGTGGTGAGTACACGCAAGATCTGTTCACGCCGAGTCAACCGGCGCGCACTGACGCGCTCATGAGCGTTATGGACAAGATCAACAGACGGTGGGGACATGATTGCTTACGCACTGCAGCTGTTCCCCTGTCGCCGGACTGGGGCATGCGTAGGGCTCTGCTGAGCCCTAGTTACATGACCAGTTGGGATCAGATGTGGACGGTGCAATGCTAGTCGTCTAAGAATTCTTTGGCCGGGGCTGGAACATCAACCCAGTCAGCCTTTTTCATCCATTGCACGAATTCATCAACGGACTGCCCGCTTTTGGCGTGAAGATCCGCAAGCATTCCCGACAGCTTCCCATAAGACGTTTCAAAGGTTTCCTCGTCTTCAACCTCTGCGTAACTACCGTAGGGGTCATCAGAATTGAAGACCTGGCCAATGTGCTTGCCGTGAACCCAGCGGAGGTGTTCGTGTTCCCGCCAGTAGTGCGGAAACCGTGTGGCCACCTCGCTCCAGTCGGTGATGGTGTAGTGGTCGGGGTAGTTGCAACCGGCGTTTGACGTATACACCCAATACAACGCGCCAAGCGTTGGATGGACGGTGCTAACAAGGACTTCGCTCATGCGCAGCCTCCTAATCAGGGCATTCTCGCGTGCGAGAATTGTCTTAGTTTCTGGCTGGGGGAAATGCGGGGATCGCCTCTCCCTTGGGGTCGGTGCTTGCGTCCCATGCCCACCACCTGGTCCCGTAGTGGGTCCGGTAGTAATCAGCCTTTACCTCTTTTCGTGCCAGATACTTGGGATCAGCACGGCCATATACCTCCATCGGATACTCAGTGCCGGCACTGGCGTCCATCAACCAGAAATCGGGGAATACCTGGTCTTCGCTTGAGTCGAACCGCAAGGGTTTGACGAACCTGCGTGATTCCTCACGCAACCTCGCCTCGATCACCGCTTCATAGGACGATTCCACCGGGATCCACTCGTCACTGACCACCATCAACGCGACATTGAGCGCCTGTGCTTTACCCGGTTCTGTGGGTTGATCGGTCTGAACAATCGCTATAACCCGCCGTCCTTGCCTCCAGGCCGACAGCTCACGCTTGAATCGGCGAGCAACGGTCGACCAGATCTAGTCATCGAGGAACATGCGAGGTACGCCATTGAAACCCGTGATGGTCAGGTAGCGAGCTGCGGTCTTTTCTCGGTCTTCGGTATGGCCTGCAAGTGGAGCGATCACCAGTAAGCGACGGTTGTTCTTGATCGCGCTCTTGACCTTCCGCTCGTTGGCCTCGGATTGAAACCCCTTCGAGCCCGCCGCAATGACAAGCGCATCGCCGATCCGCATTCTCGACGCAAGCATTCGATCTGCTGCGTCCTGTAGCCTGCTATGAACGAGGCCCAACCCGCGTTTACCTGCCATGCCCCGCGACCATGTATTGAGCCCGGCTTCATTCCAAAGCAGGTGCAACAAGCCCAACAGGGTCAAGGCCGGTTTGGTGGCTTTGCCGCTGCCCGAGCTGCTGCCGGTGGCTTCGGGTGCCTGTCCAGTGTCTGCGGGCTCTTTCTTGCGTAACGAGAGGGTGAGCTTGATCTTTAGATCACCCTCGGACGTTTCTTCAACCACGCCTTTGCTGTACGAGCCAAGGCCCGATTTATCGGGATCTGGCGAGTAGTAAACGCAATCCAAGGCGTGTTCGGCGCCGGTGCGTGGATACCGCGAAAGGTGGAATGAGTCGCTATCCGACATATGCCGTACAGCAAGAAGACGGCAACCGGTGCCAGGGCATTGGCAACTGACGGTCGCCTGCTTGTGCGCTTTCTTCAGTACAGCTTTCCACTGAGGTGCATAGCTGGCCTGAGTTTGAAACTGTTCGCTGTAGGTTTTGATTGATGGCCCGTGCGCAATGCACACGGTATATCTCTGATCAGACATAGTGATTTACTCCGTCTTATCAGAGCGGCTTGCAAGCTCCAGTACCGCGAAATACGCAAGCACGACCACGATAACGGATGCTGCGCCTTGAAAAAATCCCGGATACGCTGCGTATAAAGATTGCAACCTGGCTAACAAATCAATCGGATCAATTGGCATCATTCTTCACCCCAATTTGCTTCGCTGGCCAGTGAGAGTGCGTTGGTCCGCCGCGTCAGCAAGTCACACAGGTACTCGGCGTCATTCGTTGCGTCGGTCGAATCACGATCCAATGCGCTGTTCAGCGCATCGCAAAGCCAGCGACTGGTATCCGGTGCGCTCAAGACCTTCTGGATTTCAAGCTCTATCGCTGCCGGTGTAGTGTCGCCATGCGCTTGAACACCGATCCAATAGGCGTTTTCCCAAAGACTTTTCGGGTAGCCACCCATGAAGTCCCGGTGGAACGGGGCTTGTTCCCGACTGCCAATACGGTTCTGATTGGCGTCATTAATGCCCTGACGGTGGCCTTCTTCTTCGCAAAATTGGAATAGCTCGATCAGCTCAAACCCGCTGAATTCTGAGTCATACCTTGCGCTCCA
Source organism: Pseudomonas fluorescens HK44 (assembly GCF_000217955.3). Taxonomy (GTDB): domain Bacteria; phylum Pseudomonadota; class Gammaproteobacteria; order Pseudomonadales; family Pseudomonadaceae; genus Aquipseudomonas; species Aquipseudomonas fluorescens_AQ. The sequence goes on from NZ_AFOY02000029.1 coordinate 27,767, forward strand.
AGGCATTCTGCCGCAATGATTAAACGAGATAGTCGGCGCATATTCTGCGGGGTTTTCGTGGAATCTGATGATGGTCATAGTAAGTACCGTTCCGGTTGTGAACGCATATCCGTTCGCTGTAAAACCTCACGTACCCGGTGTATACTCAGGCCGTGGATTTTTGCTCCTTCGCAAAAAACCTAGAAACCCGCAAGCATTGCCGTGCTGCGGGTTTCGTCATTTCAGTGCCTAGATCCATCGGTAGTAGGCATAGCGCTGGTCATGAATGCTGCGCTCTTTAGCTCATCGTTCCAAATGCGCAGAGTTTCTACGCACATAGGTCTGGCCAGAATTTCAGCGCGGGCTGCATCTAGGCTACGCTCCAGCTCTTTCAACCGCTCGCCGGGAGTCATGTTCAGATCCCAGCTTAGGTAAGAACGAAGGGCATATTGCATATCTGCCAAGAGGCTTGACACCTCACTACGACGCCATTGCGCTACAGAATGATTGCCCCACTTCGGGGGTTCGTCTTGCATCAATTTGCGAAGTTGCAAATGATCCTTGATATAGATTGATTGCCCCAAAACCTCCTGAGCGATCAGGGATAGTTCAAGTACCCGTAATTGCTCGGTTACTGTGTTCATTGGCAGCGTGAAATGGGTTTTTACCAATTGCTCGGCTTCTCGTTCCCATAACTGACGTTTTTTGGCCGTCGCTTTCTCAGTGCGGTCCTTGCGCTCTTTAGCGTGCTCCACGTTGTATTTAATGGAATCCAGAAGTGCAGCAGCATTGTTCAGCAGTTCATGCTGCTCTAGGGAAAGCTTGGCGCCCAGCCGTCCACGCAGTGAATTGTTCTGTGTAAAAGCACGTAGCTCGCGGGCTGCGCTGCTAAGCCCAGTCTGCACGCCACGCATGTCTTTGGCGCTGTAATAGGTGCCTATCTCCATGACAAGATCGGCTGTAATGCCTTTTGCCTTCGTAATCTCATCGCGTGTGTCTGCCATGATAAGTTTCCGCCGAATTGCCGTTAGTGGGTCAGATGCTTAAAGATCGTTTTTGTCGTGATGCGGAATAGAGGGCATATCAGGAAGATCTACGCCATCTAATGAATCTTGGGCCGGTGGTTCCATACCTGGACCAGCTGGCAATTGGATTTCCCCGTCGCTCATGGTCGGCAGTTGCTTTAGCTTGTTACTGCCGAGATCTGCTTGGTCTTCAGACGAAATAAGCACCCTTGCGTTGAAGCGGGCGTACTGCAGGTTTTCGCGCTTGTCTGCCCATGCGATTCGGCTATTCACCACATACGCAAGCGTTCCACCACGTTGGCCACCAACACTGATGGTTTGAATCCAGTTGTGCTTGGACAGGACGCTGATAGCGCGCTTCGTGGTCGCAATGGAAGTGTCCATCATCTTGGCCAAGGTCGACTGGCTGACGATCAATGCACCGGACTTGTCCATATGCTGGACAATGATGTGCATTAGTTGCCCGGCCCTCGGTGCCTGAGCGATCAGAGCCGCCCATGCTTCGTGCCCAGCTCGTTCCGTCTGAACCCATGTGCCGCGTTGTGTCGGTTGGACCAGTGCGCGGACTTCCCCTTCATCATCAATCATCGTGCCTCCGACAAGCTGTGTTAGCGTGTTTGATATCCTGCAAATTTGGAAGATATCGAACAAGGCAGGCTTATCTTAGCTCATGCTGTGAGCGATAGGTAGTGCATCCATGCACGTTATCTCTCACAAAATGAAGGATATCGTTCAAGGATGAACGAGGGGTAGCTCATGGGGGGGGTAGCTCATGCAGTGAGCTAACGTAGCTCACACCTAGTGAGCTATGGTGGTGCAAAGTAGGTGAACTGAGGTTCGCTCATGTTCTGAGCTAGGTAATGCCCTGGAAGCCCCGTAATTCAAGGGCCTCTATCTCCTGGTTCTAATGATCTCTAACCACTCCAACTCATGCAGTGGCTGTTAGGCACTCAAAGTCGCCTGCCGGCGGCGGCCAGTCGGGAATGAATGACAGACTACGGCTACGCCTTCGCTAGTCACTCATTCCCGACCGGCTCAACTGGATAAGCTTTCAACCAGTTCGTCTCGGATACGCATTACAGTCGTGGTTGAACAAACGGCATGACGGGCGATTGCTCGGATACCCAAGCCAGCGGCCAGAAGCTCACTAACACGCTTACGCAGCGCCAGATCTGCCGGTCTGCCTTTGTAAACACCTGCAGCTTTTGCTTTGGTGATGCCTTGCGACTGCCGGTGCCGACGCTGCAGATAATCCTTCCGGGCGATTGCCGCCATCATATCCGTCATCATTGAATTGATTGAGGCCAACATTCGATCAGTGAACTCGTCACCAGACGGCAATGTGAGACCCTGGTAACTAGTCGGAAGGTCGACGGCTACGATTCGCAGACCTCTGCTGTCTATCGCGGTTATCAGTGCCCGCCAGTCCTGGTCATTCATACGAGACAGCCGGTCAATAGCTTCAACCAGAATTATGTCACCCCGGCGCGCATCGTTCAGAAGGCGTTGAAGCTCTGGCCGATCAGCTAGCGTGCCGCTGATGTTCTCCATGTAACTGGCAGCGATAACCTTTCCGTGGCTCGCAACGAATTCTTCCAGTTGATCACGGGCGCGACTGGCGTCCTGATCCTCGGTGGAGGCTCGGAGATAAGCACGCACGAACATGGAAGCCTCTCTGTATCATTTTGGGTGTGTTTATCAAAGTGTATCAGAAAGGCTATCACTTAATATGAATCGTTCGGGCAGATCGAGAGCGCCGCCGTGTCTTACTTGAGATATACCCAAATATGACAAGGTGATCACACCTCGCAGGGGCCCCCCGTCATATTGATTACTCGCTTTTTCGTGCAGGCGCTGCGGTGGGTGTGGATGTCGCTAGGCTCGGACGTTATGCCCCTGTGCCGTTCGATACAGGGGCACCATGTTGCTGTTTCAGCGCTTCCAAGCTTCACGAAGCCTTGTCAGTACCGGCGCAGCATTTTCAACTGCCGTGCGGTGATCAGATGCCGCTGATATCTGCGCGATAGCATCAATCACGGGTTTGTACTGTTTGTCAGCCTTCTCCTTCCCGGCCAGTTTCACCAGCTCGGTGTGGCCAACATCAGGTAAAGGCAATGGTTTGTTGTTCAGCGCTTCGGTCCGAGCTTCGCGTGCGCTCTTATAATTCAGTTCGGCGGTGGCTAATTTTTGATAGTGCTTCTGCCGTTCGATTTGCTCTGGCTCGAACTCAGCGGCAAGTTGAAGCTGAGCCATCAGCTACAACGATTGGTCGATTCTGCTCACAGCTTCGGATAGAGGGCGTAGGATTTCGGACAGCTCTTTCATGGTGACTGGTTTGTCATTGCTCATGGTTTCAATTCCTTGTTGTCGACTTTTCTGATTCCTTAATCGGGAAACAATCAATGGTGAATGTGGTTCCTTTCTCAAGGTTGAGCTGGTTAGGTTGCGAACCCTTGAAAATCCGGTTCATTAGTTCGCCTTTCGGTGATCGAATTTCGCAACCTGGTGCGTCGTCAATAACGGGCTGATCAAATGTTCTGAAATCGAACGCTTTGTACTGTGCTGGATCCTGCTTATGGCCAATAAACGCAACTGTCAGAGCTGACAGGGCTCCCAGAACGCAGCCTATTACCAACACGCCTAAAAGGATTCGCTTCATGGGTCTACTCCCTGTGATTCATTGAATTCTTCTGCCAATAGCGCACGCGTGCCGCATCGGCTTCCTTGACGAAGCGATCGATCATGTCCGTGGGTGCGCAGATCTGCGCGCACTTCCAACCTTCAGGTGTCTTCATCAAGTAAGCCGAATAAATCTTGTCGCGAATGGCAAGTGCCCGTTGCTTGGTGAGCCCATGAGCATTTGCAACGGCTACAAGGCCCTTGCCTTCGACCAGCAGCTCATAAGCCACATCGAGGTTGCGCGCATGCATCTTTGACGTTGAACGGATCCGCTCGAATTCATCGGGCGGGATCCGTAGGTCCTGGTCAGCAACTCGGCTACTCATTCCGGTGCTTTCCAGTTCTCGGCCTGGGCGGCTCGGGCTTTGTCCAGCTCGGCTTTGAGATATTCGATTTCGGATTCCAGGGTTTCAACCTGTGCTGACAGGACGGTATTAGCCTCGCGTAGCTTGTCGAGTTCATCATCCAGAAGGGCAGGGCCAGCGGGTTTTGCTTTAGTTTTAGACCCGCCGTGAACGCGCAGCGCTTTAGTGCTGCGCAGCGCAGTTCTTACCTCTGTCCGCAGGTTCATATCTGGATTTGCGTCTGCACGCTGTAGCAGGTCAGCAGCTGCAGCGCTGTCCAAGCGATCAAGGCGACCAAGATCATTGACGGTCGATATATCCGCCGTGATGCCCTTGGTAACAGCCTCACGGCTGGCCCCGTCACTGGTTACGTTTTCCAGATAAGCGATGCGTTCCGCTACCCAATTGAGGCTTTTATTCCATTCGTCAGCAACCGCCTGCAGGGTTCCCAGCTCGTCCTTGTCGGCTTTAAGAGCGAGTGCAATGTCCAGCTGACTGAGGTTTTCGCTGTGTACGTTCTCTGAACGCTGGATGCGCTTGGCCTGTGCGTCTGTTAGTTCACGCACAACCGCTTTCAGCAACATGCCTTTCAGTTCGCAAGCCAGGTAACGGCGTTCACCTGCAACCATCAGGTATTTGAAACCTGACTCGGGTTTGGGGTGGGGACGGAGAATTGCAGGCTCGATCTGTCCGTTCTGTTCTATGTCGTCGCCCAGCTCCTCAAGCGACTCCTTGGAAAAGCCGGGGTTATTACGGTTTCGAATCTGCTTGATGCATTGGATTTCACCGGTGCTGACGCCGATGATGGTTTCACCATCATTGAGCGCCGGTTTCTTCTGAAAATCCGAAAGTTTTTTGGCAGTCGCAGAAACTGCCCTGCCAAAAGGATTTGGTGTCTTCGTCATGTTGTGATCTACCTCAGATTGACCAGACCTTCTCAAGAACAGCGGTACAGGCAGATTTCATTTCCCGTCCTGCAGCACGCTGACTACCGGATTTCGCCTTCCACCAAACCGGATTGCCGCTAGCGAGTGCCGAGTTGATGCATGGCCGGTGAACGATATGGACCGGAAACATGGCATCGCCATAGCTCTCCTGAAGGCTTGGCAACAGGTCAATTTCATTGGTTGATCGGCTGTTGATCTGGTTTGGAAGAAAACCGAGGAACTGCAAGTTCGGGTTGTACTGCTCACGCACAGCTTCGATAGTGGACAGAAGCTTGGGCATGCGAGCGAGTGTGAAGCCGCTGATATTGAAGGGTGACACTACCGCGTCAGATGCTGCGAGCGCGGCGATCATCCGGCGTTGCAGGTTGGGCGGTGTGTCAATCATGCAGAGGTCAAAATCAGCGGAGAAGTGATCGAGCGCTTCTTTCAACCTGGTCACGATGCTGAGATCCATGTCGTCAACATCCAGCAATGGAACATCGGCCTCGATTAGCCAGATGTTTGCCGCGACCTGGCGAGGGTACAAGCCCTTATATTCGTCGCTGAATAGCATGCTTGATTGGACATAGGTTGTGTCGTCACCGTCTTCGAGAGGCGGGTAGAACTGCGACAGATCGCCTTCATCGAGGTCGACGACAAGAACGCGTTTACCTTGCTCGGCTGCGAGACTGACAAGATGGACTTCAATAGTCGTTTTGCCGACGCCGCCTTTCTGGTTCGCCACGGTTGTGACTTTCATCGCCATGGGTATTCTCCGGTGAGCGCTGATTTGTGTAGGCACATCCTTGCATGGGTAAACCCATTGGTCAATACATATATAGGGTTTACTTTTCGCTATTTCTCGCATGCGAGAAAAAGGCAGACTGCTAAAATCGGCGCCGGGTCGGGGTTCTATAGAGCGGGGTGTTTCCTTGCGCATCTATGGGCACCGATCAAGGGTGGCGGATCAGGGCGGCTCCTGTCCGCCGCCCGACCTCTCTAGATCGGGCATTCTGACCGTCCGTCCTCTATTCGTAACAAAATCTCATTTCCGTTGTCATTAGGGCGTGAAGCACTGTCACGGTGCCACATCCGCTCTTAGGCAAGGCGCAGCCTTGCACCACTCGATGACGTGAATATGGAAATTCGCAGACCTTTTAAACACTTATAGAACCATAACCGTAGCCGGGCTAATGCCTGGGGCTAGGCCTTACGTTTTTTTCTGCACTGATCCAATTTTATTAAAATGAAAAATTGATTTTGTTTAATTAAATACTTATTATGTGTAACGAAATGTCGATTTCATGTAATAAAACCCGATAGAGGGAAGAAATGAGAGGTGGGATCTAGATCAAAGACGTGTAGGACTCCAGTATCGCCCCTGTATCTAGTGAACGGTTGCCCTGGGGAAATGATGCAGAGCCTAGACAAAAGAGAGTTGGCGGTTTTCGCCGTCGCACAGCCTGACTACCGGGTCGTTCTTGAGGAACGAATCGACAGCGACGGACGAAAGTGGGCATTAATTATTGAAAGTCCATCGACGGGACAGGTTTACAACGTTGTAACCGCGTTAGGGAAAACCAGGTTATTCAAGAATGCCGATACTGCTATCGACTTCATAAAGGAAACCTGCCCTAACAATCCTTTTAGAGTAATAACAGTAACGTACGGGGGTTCCCCGTCATGATGAAAGAGGCAATGGTATGCAATCTCAAACTTCCAAAGTTGGACGCACCGTAGAAGGACTGCACAAAGAAAGTTGGCGTACTTGGCTCAAGGCCAAGGCATCACAAACCCTGCAAAGCGTAATCTCGCAAAAGACCCCGTCGCACAAAGCGCTGATGCGTAATGACCGTATGGCCAAGGCCACCAAGTTAGCGACGCTGGGGTCGATTCTCTCGCTGGCCCTGATCCCTGAATTCGCAAATGCGGCACTGGACTTCAGTGGTTTGAAGAGCATGGCCAAGGACTTCGTATCCTTCCTCATCTTTGACGTTGGTTACTACCTGGGTATCGCAGCCATTGCGTTCTGCGGATTCCAGGCGAAGTCCGGTCGTATGTCGTGGGGCCAGTTCGGCTGGGCGGTATTCGGTATCTTCCTGGTGTTTTTTGCCCCGAACTTTGTCGACACGATCAAAGAAGGCGCTCAATCAAGCTTGAGGTAAACCATGGCCGAGCAAGATCCTGATGAAGGTGAAGTGCTCGTAGTGGCGATGGCCCGGCCATCAATGGTGGGGCCGTTTACCTTATCGAGTATTTTGATCAGCCTCATAACCCCAGTGTTGGCAGCACTGTTACTTCGATCACTTTATGTGCTCGTTACGATGCCAATACTGTTTGCCGCTGCGTACTGGATCTGTAGCAAAGACGTGTACTTGTTTGGTGTGCTTAGAGCGGCATTCAAGTTGAGAGCATCACGGCTACGTAAACTGTGGGGATATAGAAGTTATGCGCCTCGTTGATAAAGCTTTTAATAAGCTAGTGCGAAATATGGATCTTTCGCTTGGTGTCCAACATCCAGAAGGGTCCGATCAGGATCTCGATGAGTTGGTGGTCAGCGAGATGGTGCCGTATGACGTGCATTATGACGATCAAACAGTCATCACCGGCGAGGATTCACTGGTGCAGGTCATCAAGATTGATGGCCTGATGTTCGACTCGCTCACTAGCACGCAAATCAAGCTGTTCGAAGAACGCCGCAATACCGTGCTACGCACAGTGGCAAGCAGTGATTTTGCCATTTACGTTCATGTCATCCGCCGTAAGGTGATCGACTTTCCCGAAGGGCAGGGCGGTACTTGGTTCTCCAAGTATTTCAATGCCCGGTTGCGCAAGCGCTATGTGAACAGAGGTTTCTACGTCAACGAGATCTATATCTCGCTGGTTCGGAATCGCTTTCGCTCTGGCGTTCCAGGGCTCATGGATCGGGCAATTGCGCTGGTCACTGGTAACTCAGCTGCAGATGAAGCAGGCGAGACACATGAAGCCATGGCGGACTCGCTCTACAAGGCCGCAAACCTTGTACTGCGAGGCTTGTCCGACTACGGCGCTACTCGTCTGTGCATCCAGCGTCATCCGACCGCAACCAATGGTGTAGTTGATCGCGAAGCTGCATATCAAGCAGTGTCCCGCTTCCAGTGGAAATGGGACGACTTCAAGGTGCAGCTTGGTGATCACGCTGAGTACGACGCAGAAGCTGTTTACGATTACCTGGGCGAGGAATACTGCGAGCTGAGCAGCTTCTTCAACTACTTGATCAACCTTGAGTTCCGGAAGATCCCCGTCACTGAACTGAAAATCAAGGAGGCTTTGCCCTACGCCCGGTTGAATTTCCGCATCCTTGCAAACATGTGTGAGATTCGAGGCAGTACGTCAGCACGCATCGGTTCCATGTTGAGCATGGCCGAATGGCCGCGTCGTACACCGTCGCGCATGATGAACAAATTCCTTCAGCAGCCAGTTGAATTCATCATCACTCAGTCGTTTTTCTTCGAAAACCGTATTGAAGCTGAATCCGCGATGATGGATGAAACCCGGCGTCTCAAGGTTGCAGATCCACACAAAATCTCGGAGGACGATGCAAAGGAACTGGCAGAGGGTATTCGTGCTTTGCGCCGTGGCGATACGGTCAATGGAAAACATCACCTGACCATTTTCATTCACGTTCCATCAGACGCAAACACTACCGCCGAGAGCCGCAAAGCGAATGTGAAGCGACTGGATGATGCAGTTGGTTTGATCGAAGGGTGCTTTGTCGACCTGAACGTCAAGTCGGTTCGTGAGTGGTTGGCTCTTGAGACGTTCTTCTGGTCGCAGCTACCTGGTCAACAAGAAGCTCTTATCGGTCGCCGGGGAAAGATCAAGTCAACCAACTTTGCGGGCTTCGCATCGTTGCACAACTTTGCTCGCGGACGTCGTGACGGCAACCTGTGGGGCCCTGCAATCACTGCTTTCGAAACCGAAAGTGGCACTCAATACAACTTCAACTACCACCGTGAATTGGAAGGGATGGTCGCTGGCCACACTGGCGTGGCTGCAGGCACCGGCTCGGGTAAAACCGCATTGATCGCTGAAACCGTCAGTGAAGCGGACAAAGCCTTGCCGGTTGTGTACTGGTTTGACATGCGCTACGGGGCCACCGTTTTCATGATGGCCATGGGCGGCGTCCATTCGATCCTTTCCCCACACAACAGCATGGGTTGGAACCCCTTCAAATTGCCTGACACGGCTGAGAACCGTGCCTACCTCATTGATCTGCAGATCCAGATGCGGGAGTGCTACGCAAGCACCGCAACTGAGGCCGACGATATCAAGCGGTTCAAGGATGCAGTGAACGAGAACTACGAGCTGCCATTCGAAAATCGCCGGTTGCGCAATGTCGTATGGACCTACGGGCACGGCGCCTTAGCTGACGTTATGGCTATTTGGCATGGTGCCAAAGGAATCGAAGGTGCAAACGCCGGCGTTTTTGATAACGAAAATGACACTTTCGATCTCAGTAAGTCGCGGCATTACTGCTTTGAAATGTCGGAGCTGATGAAGGGCGGCGATGCACGCCCGGAATTGCCAGTAGTGATGAGCTACCCATTGCACTGCATTGAGCAGGCTATGGATGGCAGACCTTTCATTCTGGTTTTGGATGAAGGTCAGAACCTGGTCAAAAACGATTTTTGGCGCAATCGAATTGACAATTTCATCATGCAGATCCGCCGTAAAAACGGGATTTTGATCTTCATCACCCCGGACGCGAAGTACTTCCACAGTGAAACCGACTCCATCGACAAGCAGACCGTAACCAAGATCTACCTGGCCAGCGACTCGGTGAAAGACGAAGACCATAAGAACCTGACGGAGGAAGAAAAGAAGTGGTTGCGCGAGCTGAACCCAAAGGATCGCAAGTTCTTGATTCGTCGCGGCCAGGAATCGATTCGTGCGTGCTTCGACCTGTCCTCCGATAACCCTGACGAAGACCTGTCCGATTTCATTCCGGTCCTGTCTTCAAACGATGTTGGTGTGGCCTTGATGTACTCAATCATTGAGCGCCTGGGCACCAATGACCCCGAGGTCTGGGTGCCAGTTTTCATGGCAGAAGCCAAGGCCAATAACACCCACAACTTGAAGGCAATTCGATGATGAAGACGATAAAGAAACTGAGTTTGGCCATTGCCGTATCCATGGCAATTACCGGTCAGGCAGGCGCAACAGGCGTGCCAACTGGCGACGCGGGCACCTGGGCTGGACTGGCTCAAAACCTTGCGGAGCTGCGTGAGCAATACAAGGTGCTGAAACAGCAGTACGAAACGCAAACCGACATTATGAACAACATGCGCGGTTCCTATGGCCGTGGCGCTATCGGCCTGAGCGATTCGATCAACTCTGCATCGGTGGTTCCCGGTTCCTGGCAAGAAGTGGTTTCGCGTCAGAACTCTGGTGCCTACGGCAGCAAGCAGTCGTATTACGAGGAACTGGTCAACACCTTGCCGCAAGAGCTGTTCGCCAATCCTGACAGCAACCGGGCACGGGGCTACCAGCTCAGCTCTAACTCTGTCGTTGCCGCCATGTCTGCCGGTGAGGCGCTGTACAGCGAGGTACAGGTTCACTTGAACAACCTGACCACCCTTTCAATGCAAGTGGATAACACCACCAACGCGAAGGATGCCGCCGATCTGCAAAACCGGATCGCCACTGAAAACGGGATGCTCACTTCGGCCCAGTCAAAGCTGCAGGCGTTGAACATGAACCTGCAGACGAACCTGGCTAATCAGGAAAACCAAGCAACGTCGCAGAACGAACAGTTCTTCCGTTGGAAAAAAGACTAATTCTCGCGTGCGAGAAAAGGAGATCACATGAAAACTCTTTGGCTGATTCTCAAGATCCTCACCGTACCGGCCTGGGGGCCTCTGTGGCTGTTCTACCGGTTTGGCAAGTTCATGCTGCTGCTAGTCATCGTATCGGCCGCGTCGGGCTGTGTAACCAACACCGGCAAGATCGAAAAGTCGCCATGCGCGTGTGAGTTCAAGCCTTTCGTTATTCAGGCCAAGGAGGCCCGCAATGTCTAAGTTCTTCACCGTCACCAACACCGTGTGCGTGATCGTCGCCGGTTTTGTTGTGGGGACCATCATCTACGTCAACACCACCACCTTTCAGTTCGGTAGTGAGGCTCCTGCGGCTTCCAATGGCGATGCTCCAGTACGGATCGAAGCGTCCTCTGGCAACCCGTTGTTGAAAGCCACTAAAGCTGATGTGGCCAGGTGGTTTCCGGGGACATGCTTCGCCGAGATCTACATGAAGAGCCCATCGTATAAAGGGGGCCTGGTCGCTGGCTGCATCGACAAAACGTCGAAAGAGATCAAAGCCGAAACGGGTGTGGCACTTGGCGCTGATGACTTCCGTTCTTCCGAGGTCATCACGCACTTCAAGTCTGTGTACGGGGCATCGAATCCATGGCGGACCTAACCCTCAAGGGCCTGATTGGGGCGACCGATGAGGTGACAACTAGCTTTGTCGCCGAGGTCTTCCCAAATCTCGCTGGCTTGGTAGAGCCTCTGGTCTGGACAATCGCCGTCGCATATTGGGCAGTCCTGGGTATTCAGACCTATAACGGCAAAATCTCTGTTGCGCCGTGGGACATTGTTAAACGGGCAATGCTCACGTTTATGGTCTTCCTGACGCTTAATTGGTCAACGGGTGGGTCGGCGCTCTATCAGATTTGGGGTACTTGGACTGAAACCATTGCGGCACAAATCATGAGCCGAGGTGTTGATAGCACTTCAATGCTTGACGCGCTTTATGTGAATGTCGGACAGGTTGCAAGCACGCTGATGAACGTTAGCTGGCGTCAGTTTGGCATGATCATCATGGGTTCCGGTTTGTTTATGGTGAACTGCATTCTGTTTATCGCTGCAATCCTGAATATGCTGATTGCCAAGTTTGGCGCAGCAATAATTATGTGCATATTGCCAATACTGCTCGGTTTCATATTTTTCGAACAAACGCGGCAATGGACAATGAGCTGGTTTAGCAAAATGCTGAACTTATCGCTGATCTACATATTGTCCATCGCGATTGTTCGTTTTGGTTATGCGATTTTCGGCCAAGCAATTGATGAGATCGCCAATACAGCCACCATTTCGGATGCTGCATTGATCACCGCTCAACAATGGGGAACTCTTATCATCGTTGAAGGCGTGTTGATCATCTGCTTGTTGCAAGTTCGTGGGTGGGCAGCTGCGATTGCTACCAGCGCAACAGTCGGTGGTTCTTCACTGGCGATGATGGCATTGCGAACCGTAGGATTGGGGAAATAAGCAATGGACAAGACATTAAAGAAAGATGAGATTGCGCGCCGTCAGCGTCAACTCGAACACAAGAAGGTAAAACAAGAACGTAACCGTAGTTACTTTCTGAACGGTGCCTTCGCACTAGCCCTGGTGGGGTCGACCATAGCCATCGCGTTCCTGGCTGAAACAAAGACGTTCGTCAATGTGGTGACGGTGATCGGCGCCGATAATGAAGTGCTCAAGCAGCGCACGGTTACGGCGGAAAACGTCGACAAAGAGCAGGCTGTCATCGAAGGCGTTCTGTTTGATTTCATTCGTGCTTGTAACACCTTTGACCCTCGGCGCAAGCAACAGCTGTCCGATACCTGCCACACGTACATGACCCGCAATGTCGCTGTCGAATATGAGAAGGAGATCAGCCCCGATAACGCGCGCAATCCATACGCATCGCTCGGGGAAAACGACTGGATCGAAGCCCAACCCAAGCGCATGAACAAGATTGGCGATGAGTATCAGGTGATATTCATTTCAACCAATCACAAGTGGGGTGACAAAGAGCCAAGGGTTACTTCCTACCTGGCAACTATAAAGGTTGCACACACGATGATCCCTAGAGCCTTGGGTGATCGTTGGGAAAACCCGTTTGGCACCTTGGCAACTTTATACCGTAAGAGTGAAGAACTGAGCCGCCAGTAATTCATTCCCACAAGGAAACTAATCATGAAAAAACAGTTCGTTCTACCGACAGCTATTACCCTGAGTTTGGCTTTGTGTGCATTTAATGCACTAGCTGCAAAGTTGCCGAGGGCTCTGTCCTCTGACAACCGTGTCAAACAAGTGCCCTATGACCCAAACCAAATTTACGAACTGGTCGGCACTTACGGATACCAAACATCCATTGAGTTCGAAGCGGATGAAATGGTCAAGGTCGTAGCACTTGGTGACACGATTTCCTGGCAGAGCATGCCATTCCGTAACCGGGTTTTCTTGAAGCCCGTGGAAGACAATGCAGACACAAACATGACGGTGATTACATCCAAGCGGACGTATTACTTTCAGCTCAACAGTACGAAGGCGAAAACAAGTCAGTCGTACTTGATCCGATTCGTTTATCCGACCAGCCGTGTCACATCGTTTAACGATGCAGCGGAAACCCCAGCGCCTGCGGCTACTGGGCCAGTCACCAGCACCGGTACTCCTTCTTCCCCGAACATCAACTACGGCTATTCGGGTGACAAAGAAGCCATCGGCCTGCAGGGCGTTATGGATGATGGTCAGTTCACCAAGTTTTTGATGAAGAAGGGTGCGGATCTCCCGCAGTTTTACCGCGTGCTGCCTGATGGCACCGAGGCGATGGTCAATGCTCGCCGCGAGGGTGAGTATTGGGTGGTTCAGCGCCTGGCCAGCATGTTCGTGGTGCGCAGCGGCAATTCCTACATCTGCGTTGAAAACCTTTCGAATCCGTATAAACGCACTGTTACTCGGGGTGCGCGTGATGGGGGAGGGGCATAACCATGGCGAAGGAACCTATCAAACCAACTGATCAGCAAGCGGACAAAACCCGCGAAGAAGAAATGGCCGAGTGGAACGAGTCGCAATCGAACTCGATGCTAAAGGCTGGTTCTGGTGGAAAGCGCAGCGGCGTTCTTATGATTGGCGCAGCAGTTGTGGCGTGTGGTTTCGTTTACTGGCTCAAGCATGACAGTGGTGAACCAGCTGCCCCAGCAAAAAACGATGAGATTGTCGCTGCTGAGCGCCGGAAGGTCCAAGACCCTACTCCCAAGCGCGAAGCGGCGAAGGTAAAGCCAGTTAGCAACGATGGGGAGCCGGGCGCCCCAGCTGACACACCCCGTTCAACAGCTGAGCGTCAGACCAACCAAGAGGGTTTGAGCGAAGCTGAAAAGCAGCGGCAAGCGTTGGAATTTCAAGAAGAAGTTGCGCGCAAAAAGATGCTCGCTGCGCGTCAACGCTCGGCGATCTTTGCAACTGCAAAGGACGATGGTTTTGCGCAAGGTCGTGACGATCAAGATCCAGCTCAACCACCAGCCGGTGGGTCGTTGCTGGGCGGTAACTCGGGTAATTCCGGGCGCGTCTCCCGCAATGCAAACGAGAATTTCGCATCGTCGACTTACTCCACCGGCGTGCCGGTGGCGAAAGCTCGGGCTCTGGAGAATTTGCAGTACAAGGTTCTGCAGGGCGCTGCAATCGAGGCGACTTTGCAGCCCCGTGCGCAGAGTCAATTGCCAGGTCAGATTTGCGTAACCACTGCACAGGACGTTTATGCAGCGGAGGGTCGCCGCGTAATGATCCCTTGGGGGTCTTCGGTATGCGGAAGCTACAACGCCAGTCTTTCACCTGGTCAAGAGCGCCTGTTCACCGTTTGGAACTGGTTGCGTATGCCCAAGTTGCCGGGGCGTCGTGCAATGGAAATTGCTTTGGATAGCGCTGGCTCTGATCAGCTGGGCTCCGCTGGCCAGGGTGGTGTCGTTGATAACCACTGGGCGCAGATCTTCGGTGTTGCTGCTGCTGTCTCGATCATCGGCGCGGGTGCCTCCAACTCCGGCGTTTCCTCTGGTGATCAAGAAAACTCGGCCTCTCAGTACCGTACTGAAGTGCAACAGGCTGCTGCTGAGTCCTCGCAAACCATTCTTAGCCGGTACGCAAACATTCAACCAACAGTCACCGTTCCTCATGGCTCACGCGTGGTGATCTACCTGCAGCGTGATTTGGACTTCACCGAACAGTTCGCCGAGGAAGCCAAAGAGGCTGACAACGGCGGCGTGAAATTCATTAACTGAGGTTTTTCCATGTCTGAGATTGCTTCGTTCCGCCAAAAGCTGCGCAGTTTTGATTTCCTGCTCGATGACCCAGCGGTATCCGAGATCGCTATTAATGGTCCAGGCAACGTATGGGCCGCGTATCGCGGTAGCCGGTTCATGCGCCCAGTCGTTGTGGATGGCGTCACCCTTCCGCTGATCAAGTCGCTGGCCGAGTTGATTGCGGCGCATACAGAGCAAGAGGTCAACGCTTATGCGCCGATCCTGTCCGGTCGCATCCCTATGGACATGAGCGACCACGTAGCGGACTCGGAACGTGGCGACTATCGGGTCCAGTGCGTGCTTGCGCCTGCCGTTGAGCAACATATCGGCGGCATCGTCTGTATTCGTAAACCTGGCCGCGTTCAGCTGACGATGGACCAATACATCGCTTCGGGAGCGTTTGACCAGATCAACGAGGCACGCACGCCAGATCAGTACAGCGATGATCACCTGGTCGAGTTGTACCGCGCCAAGCGCTGGTCGGAATTTTTCATTGGGTGCGTCAAGGCCCACAAAAACATCATGATTTCGGCAGGGACAAACGCGGGCAAAAGCACCTTCCTCAACATGCTGTTGCAGCATGTAGACCCTAATGAGCGGATCGTCACAATCGAAGATACCCGCGAGATCCGTCTCAAAAGCGAGAACGTGGTTCATTTGATCTATTCCCGTGGTGGCCAAGGCAAAGCGCGGGTCACGCCGTTTGATCACCTTGAGTCGATTCTTCGTCTTACGCCTGACCGCGCAATCATGGGCGAGCTTCGCGGTGCTGAGGCTTACCCCTATCTTGAATTGCTGAACACCGGCCATAGCGGTTCATTCAGCACTATCCACTCGGACAGCCCCGACCTGATGTTTGACCGGCTTGCGTCGATGGCATCGCGTGGCGGCTCTGACATGACCAAAAACCAACTTGTGGAATTCTCACGTCACCTGATCGACGTAGTGATCCAGTGGGAATACGGCTTTGATGGCCGTCGTTTCATCACGGAGGTGCAATATGCAAAAGCTGCCTAAATTCGCGCTGGCCATCCTTGCATCGGCCTGCCTTGTCGGCCACGTTGCCGCAGAAGAAACCCAGCAACAACGCTTTTCAGATTTGGCCGCTAAGTGCGCGCCAAACGTCCATGCGTCGACGCTAAAAGCCTTGATCGGTAATGAGTCGTCATTCAACCCATATGCCATTGGTGTGGTTGGTACTCGCCTTGAGCGTCAGCCCAAGTCCCTGAGTGAAGCAATTGCCACAGCGGAGAAATTGGAACGTGACGGCCATCGCTACGCGATGGGCCTGGGCCAATTGTTGATGACCAACATGCGAGCCCGGGGCCTGAGCTATCAGGATGTGTTCGAACCGTGCCGTAACCTGCAGGCCATCAGCAAGTTGTTCACTGAGTATTACACCCAAGCGCTCAAAACAAGTGCTACTGAACAAGAAGCTCTTTTGAAAGCGACTTCCATGTATTACAGCGGTAACGAGCGGCTTGGCTTCGATGCTGATAGCCCTGGTGGAATGTCCTACGTCGAAAGGGTGGTCGACCGTGCAAGTAAACCAACGGCTGATGATCCGATTGTGCCCGCGTTCGACGTACAGGAAGCCACGCAAGCCATTCCTGTAATCGCTAGCACCAAGTCACCCTCTAAAGCGCGCAAGCGCGCTCAGGGAGCCTCTGAGCAGCCTGCAGGGCCGTGGTTGACCTTCACGGATGGAAACGGTCAGGCGATAGCACAGGCACAGCCTCAAGCGCAGCAGAAGTCGCAGATTCAGGTCCAGTTGGATACCGGTGATGCGCCCGATGAGAAACGGAAGTTCACAGCCTTCGACGCTCCGACAGCTAATGCTGAGCCAGCGGCAGTGCCCGTGCAGCAGGAACAAACGGCCCCTTCATTCGTACAGATAATCAACTGATTTCTCGCATGCGAGAAAAGGAGATCCTAATGCGCAAAAAATTCTTAGCTCTCTTGGCGACTTTGGCATTTGCCGGTGTTGCCCAAGCAGGCGCGCAACCCCCTACTGACTTTTCGTATGGGCAAAACAGTGATGAGGATGCTTGCGGGGCAACTCTCTGTCTGCTTGGCATGTCCCGCGACGGTGATTGCGACAAATATCTCAAGCGCTATTTCAGCATCGTGAAATTCAAACACGGCAACTTCAGTCCTTCACGCACTGCCGCTGCTCGCGGTGATTTCGTGGCGCAATGTGTTGATGATCAGGCTGGGGCCAAACAAGCAAACGATAAGTGGGGAGGCTCGCGCTATGGTTTCTAAGTTGCACGCCGTCCGCATTTTTGCCTTCTCCTCGTTCTTAGGCTTGGTGTCTCCAATTGCCTGGGCGGACCAGTCAACGGACGCCCAGCCTTCAGCGGCGGCGGTCGATGTTGACGGTGCACGTCGCATCGAGGTGGGGTTTTCTCCGGAAGGATCTGCCCGCGACCTGGTACTGCGAACCATCGATTCAGCCTCCAGCTCGATCAGGCTCTCGGCCTACGTGTTTACCAGTCCTGATGTAGCGAAAGCATTGATCACAGCGAAACAGCGCGGGGTCGATGTGGCGGTGGTTGCTGATTACCAGGGCAACCTGCAGGGCAACGGCTCGCGGGCGGGGAAACACGCGCTGTCACTCCTGGTACGTGCTGGCATACCGACGCGCACGATCAGCACTTACGCAATTCACCATGACAAGTTCATCGTTGTGGATGGCAAAGCGGTAGAAACCGGAAGCTTCAACTACTCCGCTGCCGCCGCCAAAAGCAACAGCGAGAACGCATTGGTGGTTTGGAATGATGCCGATCTCGCCGAGCAATACCTGAACCACTGGCAAAGCCGGTGGGATCAGGGCAAAGCTTTCAAACCACAGTATTGAGCGAGGGTCTACCAATGGACAAAGACGAAAACCCAATGGACAAGGATCGAACGCAACAGGGTGAACGTGGTGCTTATCAGCTGACTGGAGGCAAGCGACCTGGTGAGAACGTGGCGGAGCATGTGAACGCTTCGCCACGGAATGCCGAAGACTGGGCAACCGATCACAAGCGCAGTAGTGAGCCCTCCTTCGAACTGTTTCAAAAGTACGGTCCAGCTATTCAGCCTGACATTGGCAGGGCCTACGAGGGCCCAATCGTTCACCGCGACTCCCAGTCGTTTTATCAAGCATCGCGGGTCAATGGTTACGATGTTTTGATTGAACACAAGCGCACGTCGCTCAACAGCGTGCAAGCCAACGTGTTCACCAGTGACAGGTCAGTGAGCATTCGTTATGTGTCTGAAAGCGTCGGCATAGCGAAGCCTGCCATGGAGCTGGATGGGCAAAGATCACCGGAACACCTGCCGAAAGGCGCCGCTGGAATAGGGCGGGTTTAAACCGCGTTCAATAGCTGCAGATCTAAGACAGATAAGAGGATTAGGACATGGCCAAAGAAGACGTTACTCAGACCACCTACACCATCAATCAGGAAGGCAAAGAGCGTCAGGTATTCACTGACGCAAAGGCCGCTGGAGAAGCGTGGTTCAAGGCTGACTTGAGCAATAAACCGATGATCCTGGTACAGGAGCCCGGTGATCGTGCGAAAATGTACGCTGGCACCGGTGTGCATGAAGGTAAGCCATACAAGGATTTGCCGTTTGATAATGCACCTGGTGCAGCTGATTTCAAGGCGTCGTTCAAAGGCGCTCTTGAGCTGAGCAAAAAGGAGCATGCCGGTGCTGCAGCTGGTAAGCCTGCAGAACCAGAACTTGCCAATTCAAAACCGAAGGATATGCCTGCGTACGAGCGCGCTGTCGCTGGCAAAACCTACGAAGGCAAGGTGGTTGGGTTCAAGGAGAACCAAGTCATACAGCAGATCGTGAACGGTGATCGCGTCACGCACATTGCGCATGATCGCTCCGCGCTGAGCAGTGCAAAGTCCGGCCTTGTCCACCCTGGCAAAGACTTGTCCATTCGTTACCCTTTCGCCGGTGTGGGCATCGTCAAAGATCGTCAGCTGCAGCATGAACAAAAGGTGCCTTCGCACCAGCCCAAGGGACTTGGCGGAATGGGCCGAGATTGAACCTAGGTAGATTTTAAGAAAAGGGGGCTTTGCCCCCTTTTTGCTGCCTTCGATAAATGCGATTCCGCGCCATGCTGTCAGAACGTAGCGCGGTCAAGTGGAATGGCGGGGGCCCCGCCGAAGGTGGGTCCCGCCTCCGCAGGACCGCCGCAGGCGTATTCTGCTTGACGGTGCGCAGTGACCCCCAGTCTGCGCCGGGGTGTGTGGGGTAGCTTCACCACCCCGCGCACCTGAGGCCTGGGCGACCCCAGCGAGTTGACAAGGGCAGCGCCCTTGGTGTTGCTTTGTTCTGCCGTCCAGGGGGCACCCCTGGCTGCCAGCGGCGATCCTAGCTCTGCTCGGCAATCACCTTGTTTCGGAATTCGATAGCGCGACTGATGGAAACGCCGGACAATGATTCGTAACCCAGCCACGGACCGACATAGTTTTTTAGCTGTGCCGTGGTTGGCTGCTTCGGTAATGGATCAGCAGGCGCACGCCCCAACGCTTCGCGCCAGTTACGAACCGTTGTTCTTGAAACGCCTGCAAGATCTGCCACGTCCTGGTCATGCACTATGCCCAAGAGCGGCTTGTAGCGACGTAACGGATGGTTGACCGGGAAACGCTTCGGCTTTGGGAGTGGGGGCGGTCCCGGCTTGGCCTTGACCCCTAAAGATTTGCGGTATTGATCAACGCTGTAGGCAGAAACCCCGCAAAGGCGCGCTACAGTTCGAGTTGATTCTATGCCCAACAAATGCCGGTAGGGCTCGATGGCCATTCTTACATTCCAAGCTTCGATATCGAATAGCTGACGCCGGTAACGAATTACGTTTTTTGTCGTACCGACAAGCTGAGCCAAGTCCTCGTCTCTCATGGTCCCCAGCTTGCAGTCATACCACCTGGCCTGGCCTATATTCTTCCAATCAGCCATAAAATCCTGTCATCTAAATGCGAAAGGTTCCGGCAATACCGGAACCCCATATTCTCATCACAATTCAAAAAATCATCTACACGCCTGATTTACCTGCGCTCGGTCCGTCCAGAGCGGAACGCTGTTTGCGTTCCAGCGCCTTACCGTCCAACACCGTGCGCGGCTTGATGGACTCGTTACGCTGACGCTCTCGCGCCTGCTGCAATGACAGGGCTGTAGTTTTGTCGTATCGGTTTGCAATGGCGGCAGGCAATCCGGCTATTGAGTCGGTATAGATGCGCGCTTCGTGTCTTGCCCGGCTGATGGCCACGTACCAAAGGTTTTGTGAGGTTGTCCGGCTTTTCGTGTTGATGGAGATCATCACTCGATCATTTGTAAGACCTTGGGCGCTGTGGACGGTAGCGGAATAGGCGTGCTCTAGATGCAATGGTCGGTTAGTTGGAAGGGCCACTACTCGTTCTGGCGTGCCGTCTTTCTCTTTGAGGGATGCCAGCTCGATGACGCCATTGGCGTTCCCAACAACCCGCATTCGGTCGCCGTTGGTGAGATCCAGTTTCTGATCATTACGGGTGATCCGCACCAGATCGCCAACGGAAAATTCAGGTTTCTCAAGGTTGTACACGCTGAGCTTGGTCAGCTTCCGAGGATTAAACTCGACGCGGTTCCCGTTCTTGTCTTTTACCACCAGCACGTTTCCGGGCAGGGCCTGGTCAACGGTATACAGCTCCCCTCGGGACAAGCCAGTTCTTATGTAATCCTTCTCGGGCTGTACGATCATTCCCTTTTTGTAGCTTGGAGCGTACCGTCGTTCGGCTTGTGTGGTGTCGACGCGGTTGAGCGTCGGCAGCTCTTTCCCGTTGCCTACGAGGCCAAGCGACTCCCTTGTCATTGCGTTGATCTGTTTGCGGTCCTTGTTCGTACCGGCGACGATCAATACTTCTTTGCGTTCTTCCGGCGTCAACGACATGTAGTCACGAACGATGGCTTGGTGCCGTTGGCCAGGCTCCCGGAATTCTTCAACATGATTGACATGCTCAAGTGACTTTCCCGGGTTGCCATCAGCCGCATGCTGAACAGCAATTTTTAGTTCCTGGTTCTTCTGTCGCTGAATTTCCTTGATCCGCGCAGTTTGCATACCGTTCTGCTGCAACTGGGCGAATGGTTTGCCAGCCTCGATAGCTTCCGTTTGTTTGGTGTCGCCCAGCTGGACCAGTCGGGCGCCGGACTGCTCGATGATTCGCATCAGATGCTCCATCTGGCGTGCGCCGACTACACCTGCCTCATCGAGTACGACGATTGTCCGCTCGTCCAGCTTCTTGTCTTTGGTATGGAAAAAGCTGGCGAGTGTGTGAGCGTCCAACCCTTCGTTTTTCAGTGCGGTTACTTGGTTGCCGTAGGGTGCCAAAGCAACGACACGGAAAACCGCATCGGTCGTTGTAGTCCGCTCGGTCATGGCGTTGTTGACTGACTCGATCAGCTTAACAGCGCGATCAACTGAGTAAGTTTTGCCGGTTCCTGCGTCGCCCTGGATGCCAACAAATCGGTTGCTCGTACTGACGATCACTTCCACGGCCTGGTACTGGCCTGCAGATAGTGTTGAGCCCTCAAGTGCTTTTGCTACCTGCTCCTTGCTCAACAGCGGCGCGACTAGGCCACGTCCGCTGCGCTCGATAGCGAGGATCGCCTTTTCTCGTTTCAACGCCCGTTGAGTGGTGTACCGTTTTTCAGCTTCAACCAAAGAGCCACGGGTGATCGCCATCTTGACGTACTGCTGGGCTTCCTTGTCAGTCCAGCCCTTTTGTTCTTTCAGCAATGCGCGCCACCCAGCAGGTGACAGCGCCGTCCCATCCTTACCTGTGGCCATCGTGTAGGTTGGTGGAGATTCGATAAGCGTTCCCTGTTTCACCAGACGCTTGATTTCATCGTCGACTTCGGATGGCGATGCCAAGCCAACAGCGCGCCGTAGCGCAGCTGTGCGCAGATCAGACTCGCCGACAACCTGCTCACGTTCGGTCAAGTGGTTTATGGCGTATTGCACCACTGCTTGGCCAGCGGTGATGCCTTCCGGCAGGTTGTGTTCTGCATGGATGCTCTCTGAGCGCCTACCGTACTCGCGGTTATCAAGCTGACTGCGGCCGCCGAACTCGATACCTAGATCTCGCGCCTTGATGACCCAGTATTCTTTGACCAAATGACGGTCGCGCTCGTCTTTGCGTGGCCTGGTGGCCATCGCAATAATTTGTTTCTCCAAGGCCGTGGCGTTGCTTCGTGTTTTCCCGTCCTTGGCCAACGCTTCCTCGATCACCTTGGACCGGCTCGAAAACGCCTCGATCTGGTCCCTCGAAATATGGGCCAGCTCGAAATTCCCGTCTTTGTCCAACACCCGAATTTCATAGCCCAGCTCGCGCAGCTCCTTGGCCAGCTCGCCCTTGTACATGGCGTCGATCTGCGGTTGGATCTTGAAAATATCGTCGTTGTGTATTGCTCGCCATTTACCGTCTGCACGCCGTGTCGCGTTCATGACTACGTGTAACGACCTGCAAACGAAAACGTTCCGACCTGCAATCAGCGCCGTTTTCGACCAGGATTAACTGCGACTGTCCGGCCCGGCAAACCAGCGTTAGCTGCGAATGAACCTGCATTGTTCCGCACCAACCTGCATTCCATCGTCGCCAACCAGCATTAACTGCAAGTGAGAGGATCTTGTGGGTAGGGATCACAGGTTTCCGCACAGACTTAATGCCATGTTTGCCAACGAGCGGATTCCCCCGGAATTTTTGTCACATTATGATCCTTACTAACCCTTTACATGTCTTAGACTAGGTGACGGGTTAAGTGACAATTTTTGACGGTCAGAGCTTTCCGACTCAAACTGTCACTTAATCGAACGTATATGTGACAGGTGAAGAGATGTTGATCGGCTATATGCGAGTGTCAAAAGCGGACGGATCCCAATCCACCGATCTGCAGCGCGATGCACTGATCGGCGCCGGGGTGAGTCCTTCACATCTCTACGAGGATCTGGCTTCAGGCCGACGCGATGATCGACCGGGGTTGGCTGCTTGCCTGAAGGCCCTCCGTGAAGGCGACACGCTGCTCGTGTGGAAGCTCGATCGGCTCGGCCGCGATCTACGCCATCTGATCAACACCGTGCACGCCCTGACTGCGCGTAGCGTGGGATTGAAAGTCCTGACCGGTCACGGTGCGGCGGTCGACACGACGACTGCCGCGGGCAAGCTTGTATTCGGTATTTTTGCTGCGCTGGCCGAGTTCGAGCGGGAGTTGATTTCCGAGCGCACGATGGCAGGATTGGCATCGGCACGAGCACGCGGCAGGAACGGCGGGCGGCCGTTCAAGATGACCGCAGCGAAACTGCGATTGGCCATGGCGTCGATGGGGCAGCCGGAAACCGTGGTTGGCGGTCTGTGTGAGGAACTCGGCGTCACTCGACAGACATTGTACCGGCACGTCTCGCCACAGGGCGAGTTGCGTCCAGATGGCCTGAAGTTGCTTTCACGGGGCTGATCTTGACCTGGAGGCGAATGGCTCACTACGGCCCAGAGTGTATAAAAACGCCTCCGCGAACCCTTGCTATGATTTCTGAGGATTTCATCGCAGGGATCGCCCATGAAGCGCTTTATTCAAGGTGAACACCGTGGTCAAAGCACCTTGCTTGCCGATTGGGTGCCAAATACCACCTTGTGGACAGCTTTCACCGGTGTTTGCTGTGGTTCCTGCTGGCAGTGCCATGGTGTTTCTCCAAATGAACAGCCGCGATTGGCTGCTCATTCGATATGGTGGCTTTTTGCCAAATATCCAGAGCAAAGGTCACGGAAAATGCTACAGCCCTACTCGATGGGCGTGATCGCCACCAGCTCGACGTACCGGTACTTGGCTTGCTTGGCCAGTGTCCTGGCTTGCTGCTCGGCGTCGAAGCGGCTCAAGGTATCGGCCTCATGGGTCAACAGCGTGGTTTCGCCTTCAAACTCTTGGCTGACACACAACGTGACCCGCAGCTTGGGCGTGCGCGCTTTCGCCTTGGCCGGGGGGCGCGGTTTTGGCGTGGCGGCCACCGCCGTTGGCTGAGGCGAGGGTGAAGGGGAAAGAGGCGCGACATCCAGGCCCAGCGCTTGACGCATGTCATCCTCGGTCAATCCGCTGCTCATGGTCAGCACTCCATCGGTGAAAAAGCGCGTTTATATGGCAAGCGCACAGGAGCTGCAAGCCGCAGACACGGAAGCATATTGTCTGTCCCCTAAATCAAAGTCGTAGGGCTCCGCCCTACCACGGGCAACGGTCGCGCCCGCCGAGTCACACCTCAGAGCAAGGCGGGGTCATCCCTTCATGTGATAAAGACGGGTCGTGCTTGCGCTGCGTCAACGAGTCCTCTAGTAGCTGCATCGCTTCGGCCAGCGCTGCGTGTTGGTAGCGCAATTCTGCTAGAAATGATCTGTTCGGCTTCAAATGGGGAAAGTAACGCGCCAGGCCAGGCCGGTATGATTCCATCATGCACTTTACGGCCAAATGAAGGTCTTCCTTAGTCACACCAGACGCGACCGCCAATGTCCCTTGGATCTCAGCCGACGATGCCGTTTCCATCCAGAACAGCAGGTCGAGGTAATTTTTCAGCTCTCGTTCTTTGCGTTCGTCCATGCTGATAATCCTCAAATGTCCATTTCGTCTGGCGTGTTTACATCGTCTAACGAGCGGCACTGTTCCGCTTTGCACAACAACCCGGAACCGGTCGGTATGATCGAGGCAGCAGCTACGTAGAGTTCGCGGCTGAATACCATTTCCGGAAGACTCAATTTACCTAAATTGAGAATGTCCTGTAGTTTAATTATTTAGCCTAAATTCTTTTTGACCAATAGATTAAAAAATCTATTATTTAAATTCACTAAGCGAAACCACCTAATTATTAATGCGTTCAAAAATTTTTTCAATTTTTTCTTTTAATACTTGCGCAGTAAAGGGCTTGATTACGTAACCGTTCACTCCAGCTTGGGCGGCTTTGATGATCTGTTCACGTTTAGCTTCGGCGGTCACTATTAAAACCGGAAGGTGTTTTATACGATCGTCAGCACGCACATAACTCAAAAGATCGATACCGGACATACCAGGCATATTCCAGTCAGTGATTAGAAAATCGAAACTGCCGTTTTTCAGCATCGGTAGCGCAGTCGTTCCGTCATCTGCTTCATACGTGTTAGTGAATCCAAGATCACGCAACAGGTTTTTTATGATCCGTCGCATCGTTGAAAAGTCATCAACGATGAGGATTTTCATGTTTTTATTCAATGTAACCTCTAAATAATTTTCACTATTTACATCAATTGAACGCACTTTTCAACTTAAATCACAAAACGCACGGCTGTCTCGCCGCATTGGCGATGTTAACAATCGCTCATCAAAAAACTTCAAGTGCCCGCACGGACTCACCGGTAATGGCCAAGCATCTATTTTATGCGCTATATATTTGAATGCCAGGGAGCACTGAGAACGAGGAAAAGCATCGTATACAGCACGTTGTTTTCTCACAGCCTTGCGCATGCATTCATCATAAGGCACGGCACCAACATATTGTAAGATTACATCAAGAAAAAGATTCGTAGCACGGATCAACCTAGCAAAAAGGTTGACCCCTTCTTGGGGGCTTTGTGTCATGTTGACGAGTATGCGGAAACGATTGATGCCGTAAGAATGACTGAGTATTTTAATCAGCGCATAGGTGTTGGTAAGTGACGTTGGCTCGTCACATACGACCATCAACACTTCGCGGGATGCACGAATACAACTGATAACTGAACCACCTATACCGGAGGCCGTGTCGATGACCAGCACCTCGAGCTTCTCGTCGACATCACCAAAGGCTTGAATTATTCCGGCGTGCTGAGCAGACGTTAGATGACTCATGCTTTGGCAGCCCGAAGCTGCAGGAGCGATGCTGATTCCGCGAGGCCCTCGCAGAAGCACATCCTGCAGTTCGCACTGGCCCTTGATTACGTTGGCAAGGTTTTTTTTGGGGGCTAATCCGAGTAAAACATCTACATTTGCCAGACCGAGATCAGCATCAAGCAGCATGACTTTTCGGCCACGCTCAGCCAATGCCAGGGACAGGTTTATTGCTACATTGGTCTTACCGACACCACCTTTGCCACCTGTCACAGCAATGACCTGCACTGGATGCATGCGGTTCATTTCTCTTACCTCTTAGTCACTTAGGGTTGTGACCTTCTTCTGTCTTCGACATTTAATATAAGGCGGTTTTTCTGCCCTGATTGTGGTGAAGCACGATTTTATGTTTTGCTAATTTAAGCTGATCAAACTGATTGTAAAATCCCGTCGATTTGCGCCTTAGTCCCTGTATTTTCTTCAAGCTATCCCGGATAACAAAACTGACGCATTAATGATAATCGTTTATTTTTTAAGTATCGTTTTAATTGTCAATTTCCTGGTGTTATCCAGCCTCTCACATTGTAATCTTCGTGCAGCTTACTAACTATTTTTGCGGCTTCTGATTTGCTTTTGTAAGGTCCAACGACAATAAAATCGTTTTCCAATCGAATTGTTGGTAAGTGCATTATCTTAATCGCTGCAGCAGATTTTTTACGGGTTAACGCGCTAGATAGCGTAATTTCTATCACCCAAATGGCGGCGATTTCGGTTAAGCGATTTTTATTCTTTGAATGCTTTATTAATGCGCTGCATTGAAAGCATAACTGATACGATAGCGGCGTTAAAACCGGTCTGAGAGAGCAGAGATGAAACGGTTTTTCCGATACATTGCTAGCCGATTTTTTTCTGCGAAAAAACATCACTAGCAATCCCGCCAACCCTATAAATCCTCCTGCTACCAGCAGGTACCGTAACCAAACAGTCATGGAATTTATATCTCGAAAGTCAGCGTTATCTGATGTATTTTCTAAATCCGTAAATTTAGATGAGGTGAGAGTTCCTAGATTGCTTTGTAGATCGCCAAATTTCTGGCTTAGCAGTGTTCTTAAAGAGGCATCTTCAGCATGGTTAATTTCTAATGTACTGCTTGAATGTCCATGATTTTTCTCAGAGCACCACACAATAGTATTTTTTGTAAAAAATACCGCTACGAGTACTAATGCTTGTATGATCAATCCAAGAATAATAATTTTTGAGTTTAGATTCCACATAAAAACCCCCTATAGAACTCTGAAGTAGAGCAGTCTATCCAGGTCCATAGCAGGGCCTCTTCATCGAACGATGGCCCCACGGAAAACGGCATTTTTTCAAGATTCACATCAATTTTTTTCAACGACCAGCGCCTTTAAGAGAAGTTTTCCGTCTCACAGGCGCACCTCTCCTGCGATCAAAAACTGATTTTGAGCCATCCATAGGGCTTGATAGAGCAAACATCGTGGTCAGTTTCGTGGTGCTCTAACCAACCCTCTGCAAAGTTCCTTTGCCCTCGGATAATGCGACTCGATCAACGCAATCAAGCCATGGCCCAACCCGATCCATTTCAATCAGGAAACGTTCGCGGCGGGTCTGCTTACGCTTGCCAGCGTACTCGACGTCGGAAAGGACATCTGCTTCATAGGTTCCACAGTTCGATTCGGAGGACATGCTATATCACCAGGTACAGCGGGCTTTTCAGGCCCCCCCAAGAAGTGGCATTTTAGCATCAAACTGGGGGGGGGCGTAATATTGGCGTCAATATAAAGACAAGTTTCTGATGAAAGACCGACATCATCGAGGGCTTCTATCGCTATCCAGCGGCGCCTC
This sequence comes from Pseudomonas fluorescens HK44, assembly GCF_000217955.3. Lineage (GTDB taxonomy): Bacteria > Pseudomonadota > Gammaproteobacteria > Pseudomonadales > Pseudomonadaceae > Aquipseudomonas > Aquipseudomonas fluorescens_AQ. The sequence continues at coordinate 55,530 of NZ_AFOY02000029.1, forward strand.
TCTAGGGATGGTCTGAAATAGCCATGTGTGCTTTTGGGGTCATGCCGAGATAAGGGAAAATTCACTCATTTGGTCTGCAACTACTTGTTGGGATTGAAAATTCCTGAGACAACGCGATTTGCGTGCGCGGCTTGTCCGAGGTGGCCCTCCATTCAGGAGGACTTGAGGAGGATTGCACGGAACAACCGTTTGCGAAGCAAATGTCCTAATTTTTGCCTTAACTCGGCACGCCCCCTTCAACGCCTTGGTCGAGGAGCCCGACTTTGAGTGGGCATTCATCGACGGTACCTATCGCCAGTAGCGAAGGGGATTTGACCTGTCAGTTAAAGGTGTCTGGTCGTGACGAGCTAAGTCTTTTAGCTCAGGACTTCAATACGTTTACCGGAAAAGTGCGCCACTTGATCGGGGAGATGCTCGGCTCTGCCCAATCACTGGGGCTGGCGGCAGCGTATCTGCGAGATAACGCCGGTGTGGCCCAGCAGCAAAGTGCTCAGCAGTCGCAACAGATGGAGCACCGTTGTCCAGAGAATGCAGCTAGCTCGCTATTGGCTCTGGCGAGCGGTGGGCCTTACCAGAGCGCTAAGGTGTAGCCCAGAATCAGGCGATTCTCGTCAATATCCGTTGTGAGGCCATTACCAGATCTAAAAGTCACGTTACGCCAGCGTAGGTTCAGCCCCTTTAGGCTACCACTCTGCACGACGTAGGCGAGGTCAGTATCGCGTTCCCACTCCTCGCCGCTGCGAGTCGTCGCTGTCCTGACATTACGGCCGTCGACGTAGCGGGTCATGAAAGTTAGTCCGGGAATACCTTGGGCGACGAAGTCGTAGTCATACCGTAGTTGCCAGGAGTCCTCCTCGGCTCGAGTGAAGTCGTTTAGGGTCACCAGGTTGACCACGTAGGCCGCTCCGCCGTTGAGGAAGGGGAAGGCACTATCGCCGGATAAGGATTGCCAGGCCGCGCTGACCTTATGGGCGCCGTGGCTGAGACTGAATATGCCGTTGAGATTTTGGTTGTCGATCTCACCCGCGCGCTGTCTTCCATCGCCGCTGCTGTCGAAGTAACGGATATCGCTGCGCAGGCTGAAACCACCGGGCAGCGATTGGCTATGCACCAGACCGATGTAATGCTGACGGTAAATCTGATCGAGTTGACCATAATAGTAGCTGATGGCGAGCTGCGGACTGATTGCGTAGCTGCCCCCGGCAAAGTCGAAGTGATCGCTGCTGGCAGCGCCGTAACCGATGTCGTCATTGCTCGACGAGTCGCGCAGATTGGTGCGGGTCAAGCGGCCGCCGTCGACAGTCAGACCCTCCACGTCCAGGGAAGTAAACATGCCGCCCTGGAAAGTCGAGGGGAGCAAGCGGGTGTCGTTGTAGATGGCAATCGGCAGCAATGGCTGCAAGGTGCCCAGACGCAGCACGCTCTTGGAGACGCGTAGCTTAGCAGTCAAGCCCAGCGTGCTGAACTCGTCGGCCGGTTCGTGGCTGTCGGGGCCATATGGCAGCAGACCGGTTCCCCGCCGGTCAGGGCTGGAGTCGAGCTTGACCCCCAATTTCCCGAGGGCATCGAGGCCAAATCCGAGCGCGCCATCAGTGTAGCCAGACTCGACCCGCGCCGTGAAGCCCTGGGCCCATTCAGCGGCCATGGCCTGCCGTGCATTGTCCTGACGGAAATCGCGGTTGAGGTAGAAGTTGCGCATTTCAATCCGGGCCTTGCTATCATCGATGAAGCCGGCCGCCATGGCCGCAGAAGCCATAAACAGATAGGGGGCGGCGAACAAGCACGCGAGTGGGCGCGATCCAATCAATTGGATGTGGTTCATTGTTTTTATTCTCGACATGATTTTTTAAGAAGGGGCAATGCTTAGTGCGGGCGGCCCCGGCTGCACCGATTACAGTCATTGAGCTTATGAACTGCGCGAGTAGTGGACACGCGACAGTTCGGCATCGAAGGGCCTTACGATTAATGCAGACTAACGATGGCGACTCACTGTCTTCAGCCCCTTCGAGGTGCGCACAAGATCAGCTTCCACCACCGGTATAGTCGATGGCCTTCGCCTACAGGCCTTGAGTGGCCGCACGGCTGCGGGGCACGGCGGCATTCGCCGGTTGCACCGCTGGTTCCACTGAGCCTCCATCATCGACGACCTCAAGATGTACCTTGTGCGTACGATCGGTCAGGAAAAAGGCCGCTACCAAGCCAAGGACCACGGCAAACATCACGTAGAACACCGGTGCAATGGGAAGGCCAGTCGTGTGAATCAGCCAGGTCACGATGAACTGGGCAAAACCACCGAAAACCATCACCGCAAGGTTGTATGCGAGCGCGAGACCAGTGGAGCGCACGCCGGCGGGGAATTGCTCCGCCACCGCAGCGGAGAACGGTCCGAAAAACACGGCGAGCAGCGTGCACAACACCACCTGCATAGTCATGAGTCGACCGAACGACGGTGCTGCATGTACCCAACTGAACAATGGATACAAGACGACGAGGAGTCCGGCCGTCGCGGCAATGATCAACATCCTCCGACCAACGCGGTCGGACAGAGCCCCGAATACCGGCATCAGGAGCGTCAGTAGCGCGACGGCAATAACCTGAGCGGTAAAGGCTTCGGTCAGCGGCAAATTTAATTGCTGATTTGCAAAGGTCGGCATGTAGACAAGAATCACGTAGAAGCTAACGGTGCCGCACACGGTGAGCGCCATAACGGTAATCACCTCGCGCATATGATTACGCAGCATACGAACGAGCGACTGTTTTTCCTTCGGCGCTTGACGAGCTTCTAGGAAGGCATTGGTTTCCGACAGATGACGGCGTATCCACAAACCGACCGGGCCGATGATGAGACCGATAATGAAGGGAATGCGCCAGCCCCAGGCGTCAAGCGCCTCCGGCGATAATCCACGCGTAACCAGTGCGGTAATCGCGGCACCACAGAACACCGCTAAGCCCTGGCCGAACATCTGCCAAGAACCATAGAGTCCGCGGCGATTGGGCGGTGCACTCTCGATCAGGAAGGAAGTGGCACTTGCGAACTCTCCACCGGTAGCGAACCCCTGCAGCAACCGCGCGAACACGATGAGAAGTGGCGCGGCGACACCGATCGCAGCGTACGGCGGGGCAAATGCGATCAGCGCGATGGCCACTGTCATCATGCCGATGATCAGCTGCAGTGCGGCCTTGCGCCCCCTGCGGTCGGCGTAGATACCGAGTAGAACGCCGCCGACTGGACGCATGAAAAAGCCGACACCGAATGTCGCCGTTGTCATGAGTAACGAGCTGTATTCGCTTTCGGCGGGAAAGAACAGCCGCGAAATAACCACTGCGAGAAAGCCAAAGACGATGAAGTCGTACCATTCCAGCGCGTTACCGATAACGGCCGCAACAATCTGGCGCTTGGGGGGCGCTGCGTTTTGTTTGCTCATGCTGCCATCTCCACAATAGACATTGTTTGTTGTTATAAATGTGAGTGATGAAAACGATTTATTCGCTGAAGAACCGCTCACCAAGCGCCACCCAGAAGGCCGCGCCAGGTGCCAAACAGGCATCATTGAAGTCGTAATGAGGGTTGTGCACACTGCAAGGGCCGAGGTGCTCGCCAGCGCCGAAACCGTTGTCGCCGTTGCCAATGAGCAGGTAACAACCCGGGACCTGCTGCAAGATGAAGGCAAAATCTTCGCTACCGCTCAAAGGCGGGGAGTCATCCACTACCCGCGCCTCGCCTACCAGTTCGCGCGCGACCTCGACCGCGAGGCGAGTTTCATGCACGCTGTTCACCAGGACCGGATAACCGCGCTCGTAATGCACTTCGCTAGCAACGCCGAAGGCTGCAGCCTGCCCTTCGACCAGCCCCCGGATGCGCGCTTCGAGAAGATCACGTACTTCGGGCCGCAGGGCACGCACGCTCAGTTCGATCTCGGCCATTTCCGGGATCACGTTGTAGGTATTACCCGCGACGATACGCCCCACGCTGATGACCGCAGCGTCGATCGGATCGACGTTGCGACCAACGATGGTCTGCAAAGCGAGTACTGTCGTTGCGGCGGGCAGCATCGGATCAACGGCCAAGTGCGGCAGTGCACCGTGCCCACCCTTACCGTTGAAGCGGATCAGCACCCTATCGGACGAGGCCATGAAGGACCCCGAGCGAAAGCAGAAATGGCCTGTCGGGACTCCTGGGTAATTGTGCATTGCGAAGACCGCATCGCAAGGAAAGCGTTCTAGCAGCCCCTCGTCGAGCATACGCCGCGCCCCGCCACCACCGCCCAGCTCTTCGGCCGGCTGAAAAATCAGATTCAACGTACCTCTGCCCGTCAGGCGTCCCTCTCGGTGCATGCGCCCGAACACTTCCGCGGCTCCTAGTAGCATCGCGGTGTGTCCGTCGTGACCACATGCATGCATTTGACCCTGCGTGCGGCTCGCCCAGGGCAGGCCGGTCAGTTCCTGAATCGGCAGCGCGTCCATATCAGCGCGGAGACCAAGCCTCGGCCCGCCCTCGCCCCAGCGCAAGGTGCCTACTACACCGGTAGTCGCGATTCCGGAATGCACCTCGTAGCCCCACTGCGCCAGGCAGTCAGACACCAGCCGGCTTGTCGCGAACTCGCTGAAGCCGAGTTCAGGATGCTGATGGATCGTATGCCGCCATGACTTCATCGCGGCTTCGTTAGGGGGAAACAAATCGAATGTATTCATGCGCTGATCATAAAACTTGCAGTGCTTATTGGAAGGCATTACTTTTTCCGAGATGACAACTAAAAGGAATCACTAATTGCCATGAAGGACCATCAGCTCAAAGCTCTGATTCAGGTCGCCGAATCCGGCTCAATCCGCGCTGCCGCGCGGGCAATGAACCTCAGCCAGAGTGCGCTAACGAAAGCCCTGCGCGAGCTCGAGGATGACGTCAGCGCGGAACTACTCATGCGTAGCTACAAGGGCATCGAGTTCACTCCAGCGGGCAACGCGCTGTTGGTTCGCGCGCGCCTTGCTCATTCGACGCTTGACAAGGCGCGCGAGGAGATTCGGCTGTTGCGCGGCGGTGCTGGCGCTCGAGTAGCCATCGCCTTGACGCCGCTGGTAGCGGCAACGATCCTCCCGCCGGTCCTGACTGAATTCCGCAGTATTTATCCCGACGCAGCGCTAAGTCTCGAGGAAGGACTGTTAACGCACGCCATACCGGGCCTCCTAGAAGGCAGGCTCGATTTCGCGGTCGCGCTGGCTAACCCGCGGGATCTACCCTATGAGGTGAATTTTGAGCTGTTGATCGAGGTTCATGCAGCGCCCACCGGCCGCCACGGTCACCCGCTAGCGAATGCGCAGACATGGGCAGAATTGAAGAATGCGAGTTGGGTGCTGAACCTCTCTGACGGGAGCTTGGGCAATCACCTAGTGCGGTGGCTCGCAGCCAACGGCATCGACGCTCCAGCGAACATGGTGTGCTGCGCCTCGCTGACCTTGATGCTTGAACTGATGCGCCGCACTGACCACATAGGCTTCGGACCAACAGCCTTGCTCGGCGATTCCTTATTTGGTGCCGGACTGCAGCAGCTCTCCGTCACTCCCCTGCCGCCACCTATGTCACTCGGAATCCTGAGCTTGCGAGGCGTGCCACTGGGAACGTCAGCAAGAGTGCTGGCGGGGCTTTTCGCCCGCAGCCTTCGGAGATGACCCGCTGCGAGAACTACACTTTCGCAGCGTGGAGGGGAAATTATCTGCTACGCAGCAAGGTGTAGCTTTCTGATCAGATCAAGCGCCCCCCGCACCTCACCAGCCTGCTGTGGGTTGATTTCAAGATCACGACATAGCCTTTGCCAACCTGACAAAACTTCCAGCGTCTGCTCGATGATGTGATCCACTTTCAGAAATCTCGCAGACTTTGGCAAGTGTTTTAGGGGGCATGCCGAGATAAGGCAAAAATCAGGATATTTTCGTCGCAAGTGGATGATCTATAAAAATTTTATAGTAAACGTACTCTACGTTTCACTGATGGATGGGCGCAGGACTCGACTTTTCCTCGCACGCCTGTCGCGTTGTCTCAGGAATTTTCAATCCCAACAAGTAGTTGCAGACCAAATGAGTGAATTTTCCCTTATCTCGGCATGACCCCCTTTTGGCTGACTTCAGCTCTGCCAATTTTTGAATGCGGAAAATCGATCCAGAACGCTCAGATCATCCGCTTTTCCCTATGTTTTTAGCCGCAGCGGGCACCTCGCGGCGACCATTTCCCGCATTCCAGGCGCACCTATACTTGTGGTAGCCAGCAAATGCCGGCGCGCCATCCACAGGTTCAACGGGGCGAATAGCGTCACCAGTTGCGCGGCGTTCTTCATTAGCCCTCGAAAACGCACCTTACCGCCGAACAACGGCGCGACATGCTTGAGCTGTTGGACGACCGCTATGGCCAGCGCTCAACGCTGGTGACCGGCCAGATGCCGGTGGACAAATGGCACGACCTGATCGGCGGGCCGACCCTGGCCTACGCAATCCTGGTTCGGCTGGTGCACTACACTGACCACATCGAATTGAAGGGTAAGTCGATGTGCAGGCGATCGCCGAAATTGACGTCGGCGGGGACTTCAGACTAACAATGCAAACCTGCGTTCTTCGCGACGACTGCCTGTCCGGATGATCGTGGAACAGCTGTCCGGATGTTAGTGGACTGAGTATCTGGATGGCGTGGAATCCGCAGAAGATACATATTTCACCAATCCTTACGCATGGAGAGCCTGTATATGCTTGTTGTTCCTCTACTGCCTGAGCGTGTAAATGGCCGTACGCGAGTCAGCTGGCGGCAAATGGTTCAAGCCGTCTATGACAGCCCCACCTCAGAACAGGCGCATAGGTATATGTGTCTTGCCGATGGCTATCTCCAAGCCCTCAATGATGCTGAACTGATTGATGACGCTCAGTATCAGAGCTTGTACGACTTTTTGCAGAAAATTCGATTCAGGCTGCTCCCAGAATTGATAGAGTAGCTCGCCAGTCTCAGCTTATAAGATTCAAAAATCTCATTGCCATCGCTGTGGCGAGAGAACAGGAAGTTCAATCATGCCCCTGCCCTCAGACGATCGATCGAATACAACCTCTGAACAGATGGAGCTGCTCAGTGCCCTCGACCGCTCCATGGCTATCATCGAGTTCACCCCCGATGGCACTGTGTTGCGCGCCAACCGCAACTACCTGAAAATTTTCGGCTACCAGGAGCAGCAGATCCGTGGCCTTCACCACCGCGCGCTCTGCCAGGCCGACTACGCTAACTCGTCGGCCTTCAATAACTTTTGGTGCAGGCTGCAAGAGGGCCAGTCCATCAGCGGGCAGTATCTGTACGTCAGCGCTGAGGGTTGTCTGGTGTGGCTGGAAGCGAGTTACAACCCGGTGTTCGCAGCCGATGGTCAACTACTCAAGATCATCCAGTTCGCCTCGGATGTCAGCACTCGGGTCAAGGCGGAACGCTGCGATAACGAGCGTACGCGGCTGTTCACCCAGATCGCCGAGCGCACTCACAACTCCTTGGTGATAACCAACGCCAAAGGTGTAGTGGTCTATATCAACGAAGCAGTCACCCATCTGCTCGGCTACCAGCCCGAGGAAGTGCTCGGCCAGCCTGTCGCGCTGATGCTCAATATGGTATATCCCGAGCGCAACCTGCTGACTTACATCCGCCAGCACTTAAGCAGCGGCCACCCCTACCGCGGCGAAGAGTTGATCTACAGCAAGTTCCAGCAACCGCTGCTGTGCGCCTTGGGCGTCAGTCCGATCTTCGATGCACAGGGCGCGCTGAGCCATACCCTCAGTGTTATCACCGACATCACCGACAACAAGATACATGAGGTTCTACAGCAGAAAGCCTTGGAAGCCATGGCCCGAGATGCGCCCCTGACGGAAGTGATGACACTGATCTGCCAAGAGGTCGAGCGCATCGCACCCGACGTAATTGCCTCGATATTGCGCGTCGATGAGCAAGGTCGCCTCAGGCCTCTCGCTAGTCCGAGCTTACCGCAAAGTTACTCTCAGGCACTCGATGGCATCGCAATTGGCCCGAATGTTGGATCCTGCGGCACTGCCGCCTTTCGCGGCACGTCGGTAATGGTTAGTGATATTGGCAGCGACCCGCTGTGGGCTGACTACAAGAACCTAGCCCTGCCCCTAGGCTTACGCTCCTGCTGGTCAACCCCGATTAAAGCCAGCAACGACCAGGTAATCGGCACATTCGCTTTCTACTACCGCGAGAACCGCAGTCCGAACAACTTCCACCTGCGCCTGGTGCAGATGTGCACGCACCTGTGCGCCCTGGCCCTGGGGCGCGAGAGCGCGCGCCTGCAGATTCGCCAGTTGGCCTTTTACGACAGCCTCACCAGCCTGCCCAACCGCAACCTGCTGCTGGCACAAGCCGATCAGGCGATCGCTAGCGCCAAGCACCACAACCAGTCGCTCGCAGTGCTCTACATCGATCTCGACCGTTTCAAGCAGGTTAACGATTCACTCGGTCGCACGGCCGGAGACGAGTTGTTGTGCGTGGTCACCGAACGCTTGCGCGAGCAAATTAGTGATACCGATCTCCTCGGGCGCCTGTCCGGAGACGAATTCATCGTCGTACTCAACTCCTGTACTCACGTCCAGGCAGCCGACACCGTGAAGTGCCTGCAGGAACTGCTGTCCATACCCTGCCAGATCGCCGGAATCACCTTGACGCCGTCAGCCTGCATCGGCATCAGCCTGTACCCGGATAACGGTCAAGATTTGGAGACCCTGCTACATCACGCCGACCTCGCCATGTACCACGCCAAGACCAATGGACGCGAGCGTTTCAGTTTCTTTAGCAGTGAAATGAACGTGCTCGCCCAGGAACGCTTGGCCCTCGAGGCGGCGCTACGCGAGGCGGTACGCGCGCAATGCCTGTACCTGCACTATCAGCCTCAGGTTGACCTGAAGAGCGGGCAGATCCATGGCATCGAAGCGTTGGCTCGCTGGCACGACCCGGTGCTCGGCCACATCTCGCCGACGCGCTTTATCCCTCTGGCTGAAGAGTGCGGCCTAATCGACGAGATCAGCCATTGGGCGCTCAACGAAAGCTGTCGCCAGCTCGCAGAATGGCGGCGTCAGGGACTGAATATACCAACCGTCTCGGTAAACGTGTCGTCGACCAACTTTCACAACCTCGATCTGGCGCGATACCTCATCGAGACGCTCGAGCAACACGCCCTGCTGCCGGGTGACCTGATCTTGGAAATCACTGAAAGCGTGATGATGGACACCAACCTCAGCACGATGCGCAACTTACACGAGGTGCATGCTCTGGGCATCGGCCTAGCCATGGACGACTTTGGCACCGGCTATTCGAGTCTCGGTTACCTGAGGCGTATTCCGCTCAGCGCGCTGAAACTGGACAAAAGTTTCGTGAATGGCATGGAGCACGACGTCGCCGCGCAGGCTCTCACACATGCGGTGATCCGCATCGGAGACAGCCTGAACCTGACAGTGATCGCTGAGGGCGTGGAGACCGAGGCGCAACGCTTTTTGCTTGATGCTCAAGGTTGCAAGGTGGGGCAAGGCTACCTATTCTCCCAACCGCTACCACCAGACCTATTGGCGGACTGGTTGAAGACATCCACAGTAGCCCTTGCCTCTGGCTACCCCTTGCCGGGTGTGTAGAGGACTTTCACCTCCAAGTCACCAGCGAGGCCACCACAGCCAAGCTGGTTGCGCTTGTGCGCAACACAGCATCAGGCTTCAACTGGCGGCTTTGAATGTGTAGGCGATGGATCGCTTACGGTGCATTTCGCTTCTGAAAACGACACAATTCTCACCCAACCCCGCGTTGCTGATATCCAACTACAGTCTCCATCTTTCAGCATCCGACTACACTGAGTTATCGCTGAATAGTTGGACATCGTCATGTTGATTGGATACGCCCGCGTCTCGACCGACGACCAACTCCTCGATCTGCAACGCGATGCGCTGGCGAAAGTCGGTTGCGAGCGCCTGTTCGAGGATACCGCCAGCGGCGCCAAGGCCGAGCGGGTCGGGCTGACAGCCTTGCTGGCCACGCTTCGCCGTGGCGACACCGTGGTGATTTGGCGCCTGGATCGTCTCGGCCGCTCGCTGAAGGATTTGATCCGGCTGGTCGAGCAACTGGACGCCGCCGGCGTCGGCTTACGCAGCTTGCAGGAGAATATCGACACCGCCTCGATTGGTGGCCGCCTGGTGTTTAACCTTTTCGGCGCCTTGGCCGAATTCGAGCGCAACCTGATCCGCGAACGTACCCAAGCCGGTTTGTCCGCCGCGCGGGCTCGCGGCCGCAAGGGCGGCCGTAAGAAGCGGCTTGATCCGGCCAAACAGAAGATGGCCCTACGCCTCTATCACGAGCGGCAACACACGGTGGCGGAAATCTGTCGGATGATGGGCATCGGCCGCTCGACGCTCTACAACTACCTGACCGAGGCCGAGCGTGATGCCCAGCGGGCGGCGTAAAATCATTCCGACCGATTCGCTGATTCAATTGCGGCAGCGGCTCGACCGCCTGCCGAAGAAAAGCCCGGAACGAACTACCCAGGTGGCCGCGATAGCCGAGTTGTACGGCGTGTCCCCAAGCACCGTGTATAGGGCGTTGAACTTTATCCATAAACCCCACGCGGCCCATCGCGCCGACCACGGCAAGCCGCGCGTGTTGCAGCATGCCGAGTTGGAACGCTACTGCGAACTGATCGCCGCGCTGAAACTGCGCACCACCAACAAGCAAGGGCGGCACCTGTCCACCCGCCGCGCCATCGAGCTGCTGGAAGACTACGGGGTGGAGACCGAGCAAGGCTTGGTCAAGGCTCCCCAAGGGGTGCTGACCCGCAGCACGGTGAACGAATACCTCAGCCGCTGGCATCTGGATCAGTCACGGTTGTTGCGGCAACCGCCAGCCACGCGCTTTCAGGCGGAGCATAGCAACGACTGCTGGCAGTTCGACCTGTCGCCCTCCGACCTCAAACACCTCGACAAACCGGACTGGATCGACCCGGCCAGGGGTGAGCCAACGCTGATGCTGTTCAGCGTGGTGGACGACCGCAGTGGCGTGGCCTATCAGGAATACCACTGCGTGTATGGCGAAGACGCCGAGTCGGCGCTGCGCTTCCTGTTCAAAGCCATGTCACCGAAGGCGGACCCGACCTTTCCGTTTCAGGGCCGCCCCAAGATGCTCTACCTGGACAACGGCCCGGTGGCCAAGCGCCGCGTCTTCCAGAACGTCATGCAGGCACTGGGTATCGAATGGCAGACACACATCCCGGCCGGCAAGGATGGCACCCGTACCACGGCTCGCTCGAAAGGCAAGGTGGAGCGGCCCTTCCGCACCGTGAAGGAAGCCCACGAGACGCTGTATCACTTCCATAAACCGGAAACCGAAGCTCAGGCCAATGAGTGGTTGCTGCGCTATTTGGTGCGCACCTACAACACCCAGGATCACCGATCCGAACCGCATTCGCGGATCGAGGACTGGCTGGCTAACTTGTCGACCGAAGGTCTGCGCGAGATGTGCACCTGGGAGCAATTTTGCCGCTTCGCCCGTGAGCCAGAACGGCGCAAGGTCGGCGTCGATGCGCGCGTCACCATCGAGGGCACAGCCTACGAGGTGGAGCCCGACATGGCGGGCGAAACTGTGATGTTGCTCTGGGGCTTGTTCGATGATGAACTCTATGCCGAGTTCGAGGGGCAGCGCTTCGGACCTTACTACCCTGTCTCCGGACCAATTCCATTGCATCGTTACCGCGCTTTCAAACGCGGTAAGGCGGACGAGCGTTCTGATCGCATCCGCTCGCTGGCCGACCAGCTTGGCCTGCCCATCGCCGCATTGGCCGGTAACGATGTACGGCTGACACCTCCCGCCACGCCTATGGCACTGCTGCGCCAACCCTTCAATGCCGAGGCGCACGAATATCGGTTTCCCAGCACCATCGCCGCCAAGCTCGCCATTGCCGATGATTTGGCGCAGCCGTTGGCTAAGCTTTCACCCGACGATCAGGCCTTCATCCACCAGGTGCTGAGCGAAACCCTGACACGCCGTATTGTGTTGGAGCGCGTGCGGGACTACTTCCGCCACAAGAAAGCAGGAGAAGAACATGCGGGCTGAAGTGATGCAGCACTACGGACTGTCGTTGCCACTGAACCAGGCCGGCTACTTTGAAACCGCCCACCATCAGCAGTTGATCAAGGATATCAAGGGAGCGATCTTCGAAGGACGGCTGATTGCACTGTGTGGCGTCATCGGCAGCGGCAAGACCGTGATGCTGCGCCGACTGCAACAAGCGATGGAAGAGGAAAAGAAGATCACTGTCTCCAAGTCTCTCGCCATTGAAAAGCACAGCATCAAGCTGGCTACTTTCATCGCAGCGCTATTCTATGACCTCTCCACCGAGAAGCAGGTACGCATCCCCACCCTAGGCGAAAAGCGTGAGCGTGACCTGCGCGAGTTGGTAAGGAAGAACAAGCGTCCAGTCGCTCTGTTCGTCGATGAGGCCCATGACCTCAACGGTCATACCCTGACCGGCTTGAAACGCTTGATGGAGCTGGTCGAGGATGGCAACGGGCGGCTGTCGATTGTGTTGGCCGGGCACCCCAAGCTACGTAACGACCTGCGCCGACCAACGATGGAGGAAATCGGCTACCGCACCGACATCTTCTCGCTCGACGGCATCACCGGCAGTCAGAGGGAATACATTCATTGGCTGCTGGAAACCTGCACCGAGGGAAAGGTCGAACCCGAGTCGATCCTGACCGAAGACGCCGTTGACCTGCTCGCCACTAAGCTGCGCACGCCACTGCAAATCCAACTGCATCTCAGTTTAGCCTTGGAAGCGGGCTACCTGACCGGCGAGAAACCCGTGTCGGCAGATCTCGTGCTCTCGGTGCTGTCGCGCCAACTGGATGACCTGGAGCCGACCCTCACGCGTCACGGTTACCGCATCAAGGACCTGGTGGAACAGTTCGATGCCAGGCCCACCGAGATCAAGGCGTTGTTCAGCAACACGCTCGACCCGACTCGGGCCGTCGAATTACGCGACAAGATGCTGGCAGCGGGCTTGCCGATCTGAGCCCCGTCATTTGCAGTTAATGCTGGTTGGCGACGATGGAATGCAGGTCAACGCGGATCAATGCAGGTTCATTCGCAGTTAATGCTGGTTTGCAGGACCGGACAATCGCAGTTAATCCTGGTCGGAAAACGCCTTGATTGCAGGCCGGGGAGTTTTCAAATGCAGGCCGTTACAACTACGGCGTGGGTGTGCAACTGAGGATCTTTGGCGCGGCTGAGTTCATGGCGAAACTTACCGATGATCAGGTTGCCCGTTCGTTCGAGCATGGACTTGCCATGTTCCTTTCGGCGGGTCTGCGCCAGTTTCTCGACATGCTCCATCGCTTTGGTTACTGCGCGGTCGTGCGCAGCTACCACGTCCTTGTCACCGGCGATCAGGGCTTGCATAGACACAGATTTCGGAGCTGAGAACGTCAGATCCAAACCCATCCGACGATTAACTATTTGACCTGTTTCCTTGTTGACGGGCTTGGGCATCAGCTCGCCGTTCGGAAGCTTGCCGTCAAAAAGCTTGGCCAGCTCCTTCTGGTCGATTGGCCCATCCAGGCCTAAAAGCTCGGCGCCGATTCCCTGCCACTCGCCGGGGGACTCTTTTGCGTAGTAGTCGTCTGCAGCTGTGTAGTAGCCAGCTGCAGCGTACTGGTTGCTCCCCTTGATAGAGGTAACATTGAACATGGCTACCTCGTTACGCGGCTTGACCGGTTATCATGATTGCCTGGGCGCGCTCTTTGTAATCAATGTACGGCGTCTTTACCTTGGTGATCGGGAAGTCTTCACCGAATTTCACGTAGGCGACCAGATCTGGAAGGTTGGAGATTTCAGAAGCCTGAACCACCGGCTCATCCCGCGTGACTTCCTCGGTCCTGGTCAACTTGCCCGCGGTGTAGGATTTCCGCCAACGCTTAACATCGTGAGAGCCGAGGATTTCGCTGGCCATGCCTGCGTTCTTGGCGTTCGCTGCAGCAAGAATGACGTAATTTCGGAAGCACGAAAGCAGCGTTTCCGCATCGTCACGGCCATAACTGGCGTTGAGTTGCGACCAATCCTGCAGGCTGCCGACCATACGCAGACCATGTTTCCGCCCTTTGGTCGCCGCAGGAACGAAGCTTTCCAGTTTGCCGAGGGACTGCAGCTCGTCGAGGAACAGCCATAGCCGTTTGCCTGTCATCGGCTCTGAGCTGAGGATCGTTGCACAGATGGTGTCAATCCACGTGGCCACCAGTGGTTTCATGGTGTCCCGCATGTCCTCCCGCCAAGTGATGAACAGATTGCCGGCATTAGGATCGTTCACCCATTGGTAGATGGAAAAATCGCCCTTGCTCATGTAGCGCAGCGGACGAATGTATTTGTTCATCATGAACTGGATGCTGGCGATTGCCTTCTCTGCGTTGTCGCGGAAGTAGCCCTCGGAGTCCGTGTTGGCCAGGAAAGCGCGGATGGTGTCGCCATCCTCCCGCACCAGCAAATTCACCAGCGTGTCTTGGTTCGGGTTGTTGGTTTCTTTCAGCTTGCGCATGGTGTCGGACAATACGTCGCGAGCGTACGCGCACCATTGCTCGTCACTCGGGTCGACCTGGGGCGGGATTATCGACTTGGCCATCCGGTTGAAGTCATGGATGCCACGGATCTCGTTGAAGATGGTCCAGCCAGCGGAGCGGGCGTCGAATGGGTTGAGAATGTAATCGCCTTTGAAACTGAATTTCGAATAGAACGTGCCGTTTGGGTCGACAACGGCCATGCGATCACCACGCTTCAATGCCGAGGCGATCATGCCTTCCATGGTCACCGACTTACCGGCACCGATAGACGCGCAGATCATCGTGTTTCGATCTTCAAGGTGCAGAGGCATAGGCAGCTTGCCAATCATGACCGGCTCAGACTTGGCCAACCCTCGCTTTTTCCGCTCGCGATTCGTCTTCTCGTTACGGCGGCGCACCTTTGCCTTGACGGTATGCCAGTTTTTTATCTCCGAGCCCCGCAAAAATTCCTGGTACTGCTCGCCCCGGAACCCATCGTCACAATACTCGTACAGGTAATAAACCAGCGAAGCGGCGACCGCTGACGTGGCAATTGTGGCCCCCAGTACAATCGGGTTCTGCCAGCCGTTGTGAAGCGTTTCCTTGAACGCTGCAGGGAATGGCGTCAACGGCATCTGTGCCAAATAAACGCCTGCTGCCCATCCAGCGATCGGCAAACCGAAACCCGCTGTCATCACTGCAGAATCGACTTCTCTTTTATGCATTGTCCTCTCCTGATAGACGTTCGATATCGCTGGCCAGCTCTGGCAACAGCGTACTGATCAACTGATCGGTATCGACCAGATGGCTGAGTTCGGCACGCAATTGGTTGACCTTTCCTTGCTGTAAACCTTGGCGCAGCAAGTAGACAGCAATGGTCAAAAGGGTGCGATTTTGCGCCTGAGCCTGGCTGACGTTTTCGAGCAAACCAAGCATGCGTTGCTGATCTGCCCAGCTGTCCAAATCGGTCTGTCGGCTCCCCGATTTTTCGTTGGCCAGAGCCTTGTCACGCACGTAGGTGGACAGGTGTTTGTAGCCTGCCAACGCTGCCGCTTGCTCAAGGCGAGCCTCTTGGTCGTCGTTTAAACGTATTGGAAGTGTCTTCGCCACGGTGGTCCTCTCTGAGCCAAATATGGGACTAATTCAGGATAACGATAACTTCCGAAATAGCGTATAGCAAATGCAATACATAAAATGCTTGATTTTATTGGTCTAAATGATAATTTTGTAATACATATGTATAGCGCATGAAATTCATGAATTTGCTCTGTAAGCCGCTCCCAGCGCGGCTTTAACCTACCGCTAGGGGGGTGCGTGTTGTGTATTGAGACTTTGACCCTGTTAAGGGGAAAAGTTGAAGCTCTTGTTAAGGGCGTATCCACTAGTCAGGCCGCAGGCCGTAGGGGGGTAGCACAGATGGTATGCAGAAAGGGTGCAGGAAGGGTGCTAAGAGAGTGCAAGAGGGGTGCAACTTGACTACAGGTAGGGGGCGATTAAGATGCACCTAGAGTGCAATAGGGGTGCAGATAGGGTGCAAAATGGGCGACAAAGATCTAACGAATGCACTGATGGCGGTAGGGCCTGAGTCAAAGGCAGCGAAAATACGCCAGGTGATGCCATTGATTGAGCAACAACTGAGCGCGGGTGTACGTCGCCAAGTGATCCTGGATGTGTTGAAACAACAGGGGATCGAGCTGAGCATGGAGACGCTGAAAAGTTACCTGTATCGGTATCGAAAAACGCAACGACAGAAGCCCACGCAATCGAACCAAACTACGAACCCAGCGCCAAGCATGCAGCCAGTGGTTGAGCGAGGGGAGCCAGAAATAGAAGGAGGTGTATCGTACGATACAGATGGAGAAACGAAGGTCAGTCAAGCGGCCCCGTTGGGGCCGCTTGAGCTGAGCAAGATTATGAATCCTGGGGATGATCAGAACGCCTCAGATCTGGCCATGTATGAGAATGCAGGCCGTCGAAAAAGGACGCCAAAATGAAAATCGCAGTAGTCAATTTCAGCGGTAACACCGGCAAGACAACCTTGTCCGATTCGCTGCTGTCGCCACGCATGGGCGGCGTACGTTTCGCGGTAGAAACGATCAATGCCGGCGCATCGGATGATGCCGCCGAGATCGAGCTGCTCAAGGGTCGCCGGTTCGGTGAGTTGTCGGAAATTCTCATGACGGAAGACAACGCCGTGGTCGACGTTGGAGCATCCAACGTCGAGGATTTTTTCAAGTACATGGGCCAGTTTGCAGGCTCGCACGAAGAATTCGATTTCTTCCTGGTGCCCACGGTATCCGAGAAAAAACAGCAAGCGGACACCATCAACACGATCAAGACGCTGGCCACGCTGGGCGTTCCGCGCAGCCGGATTCTGGTGGTCTTCAACAAGGTCGAGATCGACGACGCGGACGACTTGCCGCACACCTTCGCAGCGTTGATGGGTTTCCACGAGCTGGAGAAGAAATTCATGCTCAAGCGTGATGCGGTGATTTACTCGAACGAAGTGTTCGAACGCCTCCGGGCTTTGAAAACCAGCATCGCCGCTGTGGTGCAGGACACCACGGATTACCGCGAGCAACTGCGAGCCGCGCAAGACGATGCCGCAAAGGAACAGGCCAAACGGATGATCTCTGTGCAGCGCCTGGCAAAGTCGGCCTGGCAGAACCTCGATCAGGTGTACGCCACGCTGTTTGGAAAGGGGAAGTAAGCGATGGCCAAGGACGCTACGACAGCGCGTGAAGCGATGGTCGGGCAGATGATGGAAGATTTCGACGCGCTCGTCCGTCGCCTGGAACAGGTAGACGGCGAGTTGGCGGCGAAGATCTCCGAGGCGGTGCGCGATGGCTCGGGTAAGGCTCTGCTCCAGTCGCAGATGAACTTCGAATCCATGATGGAAAAGGAGCGCAATGCCCTGATCCTTGCCGGACGCGAAGCGGTCGCAAGGATTGGTAACGAGATTAACCGGAGTTCGGCCAATCTGATCACGGCGCAAGCGCAGCGCCGCGCCGTAGGATTTTGCGCAATGCTCATCGGCGCCGGTGTGGTTATCGGCGCACTTCTCATGGTTGTAGGCCAGCAGCTCAGGCTGTTCGGTTGATCGAGGGGGCACGCCCCCTTTTTTTGGGGTGTATCCTGTATCGTACGATACAGGATATGCTTTCCTACGAATTACACCCGCCCCGCCGCTGGTAATCAGGCTTTGGGGTTTTTCTCGCATGCGAGAAAGGAGTCCTTATGTCCGCTACACCAAGTCAGCAGCTTTACGAAGAAATTGAAGGGGCCTATGACTGGTTCAATGAAAAGTTGTTTGGCGGGCAGCTGCCCGGCTGCATTTTCACCCTGCAGCGAAAAGCCAATACGTTTGGGTATTTCTCGCCGTCGCGTTTCCTGCGCCGGAACGGCGCGGGAAAAAGCGATGAGATTGCGCTCAACTGTGCGTACTTCGCGCATCGTCGGATCGATCAGACGCTTTCCACGCTTGCACATGAACAGGTTCATCAGTGGCAAGACCACTTCGGCACGCGATCACGAAGCGGCTACCACAACCGCGAGTGGGCCAACAAAATGAAGTCCATCGGACTGATGCCGTCCGATACAGGTGAGCCAGGTGGTAAGCAATGCGGCCAGCAGATGACGCACTACATCATTGATGGTGGGCCATTCGCTGTTGCATGCCAGGAACTGATTGAACAGGGCGGCATGCTTTCTTGGATTGACGTGGTTACCCAACGGGTGGCCATGTCAGCGACCCAGCTTTACGGGCCTGATGGAAAACCCGTCGAACAGCCTGTGGCTGATCCGACGATAGACATACTGGCGCTAACTTCGGCGGGGTTGCTGACTCCTGCCACAAACCCCGAGGATCCGAAGAACAAGCGCAAATACACATGCCCGAGCTGCCATTTGAATTTGTGGGGTAAGCCAGGTTTGAGCGGTCGCGTGCAATGCGTCGACTGCAATGTGCCGTTCGTGGATTCAAAAGAACTGGTGGAAGTCCCAGCAGATCCATCACCCAGTTGAGCCGGTCGCAAATGTCTGACGTTTCAGGATGAACGTCAGTTGATTGCGGCTGGCCGCTGCCGGTCAGGCGACGTATGAGCTGCGGATCCAAGGGCGCAGCTCTTGGTCGCCGAAGGCTGCTTTTTCGCTGCAGGAGCTCACGCACGAAAAATCGTCCAGCGAGCGAGGCCCAACAAAGGCCAGAGCGAGCGGAGCAGTTGTCCACGGGCTGGACGTGCTGTTTGCCCGGGCGGTGGGCAACTGCAGGACGATTTCCTGAGCCGTGCAAAGATCTTGAACGTGAGTTGCTGCAGCGTCCGGCCGCCAGGCCGGAAGGTTTTAAATCCGACCGGGAGGTCGGCCAAGGTAAAACCCTGTGCCGTTACAAAGCAAGCGGAGCGCGCAGGCCGAAGGCCGGAGGCGTGAGGATGGAAGCCCGAAGGGCCAAGACCTGGCGCGCTTTTGGCCAGGGCTTGGTTCACGACAGCCGCCCCCCGAAGGGGGCACGCACAGGGAAATTAGGGGGTAGATCTAGGCTGGATTCTTGTTTGCAGCGGGGGCAATCGCCGCCCACTGTTTGGCACCGTTTGAATAATCACCACCTTCGGCAATGAACACTTGGCCATCTTCTAAAACCGCGTACACACCTGGTCTTTCATGGTCAGGGTCGCGCAGTTCATTTTTCCAGCAGTAGGCAGACTGCTCCCAAATACACACGATCCCACCAGACTGTTCTTGGTTATTTTTACGCCATACCTGGGCGATCTGTCGAAGGTCAGCAATTTGGTGTTGCATGCGGCACCTCATTTTTGGAATCAGTTGATGTTACGCAACGAGCATTCTAACCCTGGGCTGGCAATGGAATATTAGGCGACGTTGGGGTAACGCATGGCATCCGGGCCGGGTTTTTCGCAATCTCCGCGCAGTGACTTTCATAGTCAGCTTGGGCGCGGTCCTTGGCGTATTTTTGTTGAATCCATCCGGCTACCAAAAAGATGGCCAACCCAACGAATAGGATTTTATGGCGTCGTGATGTGGCGGTTTTCATTGGTGAGTTCCATTCATTTTGATTCGGGATAAACGATGCCTTGCAGCGTCCAGCTTACAAAGCGGTGAGCCTGTTCAATCTCGCTTTCCAACGCTTGCCGATCCGGGCAGTTGTGATCATCGGCGGCGTCTTGCAACAGGCGCACGCGGTCGAGCTGGTGCAGCAACTCAGGCGTGAGGGTCACAGTTTGAGGCGCGAACGTGTACGCCACCGGGTCATCTTCAAACAGCACCGGCAGGGCCATGCCGTTGTTTTTGAGCCATGATTTAAAATCGGTCTTACGCATCCTTGCCTCCCTTTTTCGTTGCCGGTTTGGCATCCATGTAGGGCTTGGCCATCTCCATGACTTGCGCGGCCAGCTCGGGCGGTAACCAGACCATAACGGGCACCAGCTCACTGGCCCCGTGCTCGTCTAGGATTGCCCGAACTCGCTTTACTGCTGCGTGAACGGTCTGTTTAGACATGTCCCTAGCGTTGGCCACGTCTTGCGGTCGCTGGCCATCTACCAAGATGGCCTTGGCGATCTCTACCGTAGAGACCGCCAAGCGACGCGAGGCGAATACCGGCGATATTCTTTTCCAGTCCTCGGCGGTGTAAATCGACTGCATGTAGTAACTCCGTTTTTCAGTGGTCAATGATTCGTGGCCACCGCTGTGCAGATCCGGGAACGGATCTCGCTATGGGTGATGATCGACAGACACAGGAACGACCAGCAATGACCGAAACAACGGGCATACACGCGCACCAAATCGCCGACCTCGGGGGCCTGCAGTATGAATGAATCGCCGGTGTCATCGGCGAAGTAGTCCAACACCTGGCCATGACTGACCGCAAAATCAAAGCGCGCCTCAGTGATGCGCGCAGGCTTGGTGCCGTTGGCCGATTCCTGCGCCTGCAGGAAAGCGGTTTGATCGTCCAGCACTGCGCCGGGGTGACGCACGCGAATCTCCGGCAACATTAGCCAGCTGCAGCGAGCGGCCCACATGTTGGGGCCAATCTCGCGGGCGTAATCAATGATTGTGGTTTGACCTGGTACAAAGAAAACTTTCGGCATGGCGGCTATCTCCTTGCGAGGTAGGCCGGGCGTGTAGCGCCCGGCCTGAACTTGTTAGGCGGCTTCGCGAATGTGCTGAGCCAGAACCCAAAGGGCGCGATTTAGCTTCACGTCCTGGTCAATGCCGGTGACGGCGCGGGTACTGGTGCGGCGACCTTGCTTGTTGCGACCTGTAAGCCCTCCCTTGATGGAGTTTTCCTGTACGCGGTTGAATGTGGTCCAGAGATCATCGGTGCGATCTTCACGGCGGCGAGGCATGAGCAGCTGTGAAGCTGTCACAGGCGCCGGGCCTTCGGCTGGGTCGTAGCGGTACGCTAATGCAGCTTCGGCGAAAGCGTGTTGCAGCTCGGGGCGAATCTGGATTTGCTTCATGGTTTCGCGCTGATCCTCGATCAGTGCGAATTGGTCCAGCACCTCATATGCCCCCTCGATGACTTCGCCGATTACGTCTTGTCGACCGCTGTGACGGACTTTCTGATCCATCGCGGCTTCGCCCAGGACAAGGCCGTTGGCGCACACAAAGCGGAAGCACCCGCCCATCATTTGATAACTGCTGGTGCCATCGTGGCTGTTGAGCAGGATGATTTCGTTGGCTTCCTTGTCCATGATGTTGGACGCATGGCGCAGGCGGATCATGTGTTTGGTGTGCTGGATCTTGTCGGAGTTACGCACGCGGGTTTGGCAAGCCATGAAGGGTTCGAACCCTTCTGCGCGCAGCGCGGTAAGCACGTCGACGGTTGGGATGTAGCGGTAGCGATCGGAGCGGCTGTCGTGCGCTTCGACGGCAAAGATGGACGGCGCGACACGCGCGATTTCGTCGTTAGTCAAAGGGGTGTTGCTGCGAACCATGCAAGGGTTGCGGAAGCTGCTGGATAGACGCATTTTTGAATCTCCTTCGCGATGTGCCTGGGCGGTTGCCGCCGCTGGTTCCAGGCTGTCTTAGCGGTATTGCTTCGACATAGAAATTATCGCAAAAGATCGTTACCAAGTCAACTAAAGGTATAATCTAATTGTACTATTTTGTCTGTAAAAAAGCCCGGCGCTGGGCCGGGCTCTAGTTGCACAGACCGTCACGTCTACTGCAGCAGGCAAGAAAAACGATAGGGGTCCATGAAGGGAATGTCGTCATCCATGGGGTCATATGCGGGCTGCGGTTGCGGGGCCGGTTGTTGTGGTCGCCGCTGTTGCTGCGCCTGGTTGGTGCCGTCCTGGTTCTGCGGTCTACCCCCCAGCAGCTGCATGGTGCCTTGCATGTCTACGACAATTTCTGTCGTGTAACGCTTGATACCGTCCTTCTCCCATTCGCGGGTTTGCAGCTTGCCTTCGATGTAGACCTGTGAACCTTTGCGCAGATACTCGCCGGCAATCTCGGCCACCTTGCCGAACAGGGATACCCGGTGCCGCTCGGTTTTTTCGACCTTCTGCCCGGTTTGCTTATCTGTCCATTGCTCACTGGTGGCCAAGCTCAAATTGGTCACGGCGTTACCGTTGGGAAGGTAACGAACCTCGGGATCCTGACCGCAAGTCCCTATTAGAATCACTTTGTTTACGCCACGGGCCATGATGGAAACTCCTTTTAGATGCCCCGGCGTACAGGGGCGGCGGGGTGGTTTTAGTATGCGTCGCCTTCGAAGCAACCGCACGGGCACGTCTGTTCATCAAGGCCGTGTTGGCAATAGCCGTTCTCGGCGTCCTCCTGTTCGCGTGCGGCATTTTCGCTTGCATTCATGTAGCCATATTCGCGGGCATACACGAAAACTTCCGCGAACTCGGGGGCTGTTTCGTCTGTGCCGAACTCGGCCTCGACACCCGCGCAAAAGAAGTTATGCACGACAGTTTCGTACGTCGAACCACGCTTGCAAGCGTCAGAGAAGATCGCGTCGAACTTGGCTTTCATGTCGTCGATATTGGAAGTCATCGGCTTAGAAATACCTTTGGCAAAAGCCAGGAAGTCATCAGTGGTCAGCCAGTTGTGAAAGATCGGGGCGGTGGTTTGAAACTGGGTATGAGTGTTCATTGAAAGCTCCTTCGCGATTTGCCTGGGCGGTTGCCGCCGCTGGTTCCAAGCTGCCGAAGCAGGATTGCTTCGACGGAGAAATTATCTCAACAAACACAAACATAGTAAACTATAAGTATCATCCAATATGACTATTTATTTACTTTTTCGCATGCGAGAATAGGCCATTCCGCTCGACTATGTGTCATATATATAATACACTTATACCCATGAAAACGATTATCCAAACCGCCACTTACATGACTTGGGAACGCAAACTGCGTGACAAGAAGGCCAAACTGATTATCGCGGCGCGGGTGCTGCGGGTAGCCCACGGGTTGGTCGGTGACGTGCAGCCAGTAGGTCAAGGCGTCAGTGAGTTGCGAATTCATCATGGCCCCGGTTACCGGGTGTATTTCCAGCAGCGCGGCGATCAGCTGGTCCTATTGCTCTGCGGTGGGGATAAAAGCAGTCAGGCGCGGGATATAGAAACCGCTAAAACTCTGGCAAGCCAGTGGAGTGCAGACGAATGAAAGAACCAATTTACGAATACGATCCAGCGGAATTACTCACTGACGCGGAATCTATCGCCATCTTTATGGCTGATGCTTTCGAATCGGGGGATGCCTCCTTTATCGCGCAAGCGCTGAGCGTGGTAGCTCGCGCCAAAGGCATGACCTCAATTGCAGAAGAGGCAGGCGTCACCCGCGCACACCTCTACAATCTGAAAAACGGCAATCCGACATTGAAAACCATGATCGGCGTGATGCGTGCGGTAGGCCTGGACATGACAGCAAAACAGCACGTCGACCTAGCCAACGGGTAAACGTTGCGCTGACTCAAACCCGCCGTTGTGCGGTTTTTTTCAAAATGTCTTGCCGACGCCGCTCTGCCGGGCTGCTCAGAGGCCGAGTGTTGGGCGCGGGAAATAAACGCTTTTCAAAGCAGCAGCCGCAGGCTGCATCAAAACTCTTGGGACTGGAGCGCGCTGCCGGTGGTGGGTCTGCTCGTCAGCTTCGGAAGGTCGCGGTAAGCCCGGACTATCCAGAGCCTGGCCGCGTGCAAGGGGTCGTGGAATACCGCAGGCGCGAAGCGACAAGGATATGCCGCGAAAGCCCCTTGTAGGCAAGGCCGGGCGGCGGATAGGCCATTGGGGCGATCCGCTACCTTCCGATGATGATGAGCCTACCTGGTGATGCGGAAGGACCGGCAAGCGGAGCGCGCAGGCCGGAGACGTGAGGATCGAAGCCCGAAGGGCCAAGACCTGGCGCGCTTTTGGCCAAGGCTTGGTTCACGAGAGCCGCCCCCCGAAGGGGGCACGCCTGCAGGTTGTCGTTCCTTCCATCACTTCCCGCTGGCTGTCGCGTAAAGGCTGGATTACTGTACATGCAAACAGTATTCCGGTGATTTATGAAAGTCGTAGCAATCCAGCCTCTCTTGGGATCTGGCGTCCCGCTTCAACTGTTGTCCTGCACCGCTGCCGGTGGATTTCCCAGCCCAGCGGCTGATTATTACGAACCGCCCATTTCGCTCGACGAACTGTTGAACATTCGCGCACCACATATCTGGATCGTGAAAGTCGAAGGCGAGAGCATGCGCGATGCCGGAATTTTCACCGGAACCCGTTTGATCATCGACCGGACAGTGACGGCGTGTTCCGGACACATTGTGATGGCGTACGTCGACAACCAACCCGTGGTAAAGCGGCTGGCCAAGTCAGCTGCAGGGTGGACACTCGAATCAGCAACCCCGACATACAAGGCCGTCACTCCCGACGAATACAGTACGAAGTGTTTGGCGTCGTGACTTGGAGTCTGTCGCCTCATGAACTTTGAACCCCGGCGACCTGTGTTCAGCCTGGTCGACGCGAACAAGTTTTACTGCAGCTGCGAGCGCATTTTCCGGCCCGAGCTGAGGGGTAAACCAGTGGTGGTTCTTTCGAACTCGGATGGCTGCATCGTTGCTTGCACCAATGAGGCCAAGGAGCTTGGTTTGAAGATGGGAGATCCTTATTTCAAGATCCGGGCATTTCTGGAGCGCAACGGTGTTGCAGCGTTCAGCAGCAATTACACGCTCTACGGCGAGTTATCGCACAGGATGGCAATGGCTACAGCGTCCCTGGTCAGTGCCGTGGAACAGTATTCAATTGATGATGCCCTGGGTTATGTCCTCTCTCTGAACCTCTATCGACGGCAGCTCACCGTGGCACAACGGGCTTTGATCGCTGCCGAGCTGTCCTCACTGCGCGGGAGTAGCACTATCACTGTTGACCTGGAGAAGGCCGCCGGGCAGGAGCTGTGCCTTTGTTGTGGATGTAGCAAAGAGGCTGGAGAATCGGGTGAAGGCAAAAATGCAGGCCCGTGATGCTGAGGAGACGTGAGGGTTGGGATTTTCTGGAAGGGTGATTTCATAGGTTAAAGCCCGAACAGAAAAGGAGTACCCAACATGCAAACACCTCAGGACGACACCGTAATGGATTTTGGCCCGAACCTCTTCGGTGGCGAGGGTGGCTCCGCGTCCATCCCTTCCGCTGATGATGCAGATGCTACGAACGAGGCCCTGGAGGGTGCGGCGAGTGTTTCTCATCAGATGACTGAAGGTTGTATCGAAGAGAAGACAGCCGAGGCCGGCAGCGTCCAGGCTGGTGGTAACAGCGCTCCCTCGAGCAGCGATGTTGCACCTGGCGTGAACACTCAACAGGCGCCACTCAAACCAAGGCAGGGAAGTCCGAAGTATATGCTGCTTCAACCTTACTGTTGAGGGTATGCGCGAGAGCCATTTCGCAAACCTCTCGCTGGTGATCGGTTTCTTCCGCAGCCCACGTCCGAAAAGTAGATCTGAACCCATGCGGTACGACGCCATCGACCTGGAGCTGAGCGAGCACCCTGGCCATGGCATTGCCGGGAATGGGGCCTGTTCGCCAGGAGTTGAGAAATATCCACTTGTCATGCTTTCCGACCTGCTGCCGTAGCACCTCGAGCATTTGCTCGGTAAGGGGTACCCGGTGAGCCTTGCCCGCTTTCATGCGTTCTGCTGGGATGTACCAGATTTTCTCTTCCCAATCTATTTCCGGCCACTGGGCCCCGCTCACCTCTTGGTTACGGGTCGCAGTCAGAATTGCGAATTCAACAGCACGAGCTGCTGCCCCATCCAGGGAATCGAGCCTAGCCAACAGCTCGGCAGTGCGTAAAGGTGTCGGAGACGGGAAGGGGACTACCGTATGCGATTGCTTGGGCAAGAGCTTGTCGAGATGACCACGCCACCGTGCGGGGTTTTCACCTTGCCGAAGCTTCAGTGCCTTCGCTGCATCGAGCACGAGCTCTATGCGATTCCGGACGCGGTCAGCCGTGACGGGGGTCTTGCTCCAGATCGGCGTCAGCACATCCAGGATATCGTCCGTGTCGACCTCGGCTATCCGAAATCCGCCTATGACAGGGTAGACATGCTTCGTGAGTGAATTCTGCCATTGCTGGTGATGCTTCTTAGACCAACTCGACGAATGCGTGCGTATGTACCTTTCCGCCGAAGACCGAAACGTGTGGCTCGTTGTCGTTCGTGAGGCTTTGGCGGCTTTGGCCTTCGCACGCTCAGCGGCTGGATCGACGCCACGGGCGATATCGAGCCGGTACTTGTCAGCCTCCAGCCGTGCGTCTCTGAGGCTCAAAGCAGGGAATGTCCCCAGGCGCTATCAGGGTTTTCCTGACCCTACTGCCAGCGCCACGGTACGCAAGACATTGCGGGGTATTGAGCGGGTGCACGGGCGGCCACGGCAAAAAGCCAAAGCCTTACTGTTGGAGGATCTCGAGCTCATCGGAGCGTTCCGGCGCAGCGACCGTGGCAGCCAGGGCGAATTCAACCGGTCGTCGCAACACTGGATTGTTGGATAGATTTTAGATACTCATTCAGTGCTTCGGCAGGTGTTTTCCAACCGAGTGTTTTCCGGGGTCTCGTGTTCAGCACACGAGCTACGGATTGGATCTCCTGGGCTCCCCATCGAGACAGATCGGTACCTTTCGGGAAGTATTGCCGTAGAAGACCATTCGTATTTTCGTTCGTACCGCGCTGCTATGGACTATGGGGGTCGGCAAAGAAAACCTTTACTCCGGATTCGATTGTAAATCGAGCGTTATCTGATAGCTCTTTACCTCGATCCCATGTCAAAGATCGCCACAGTTCGACAGGAAGGTCACTGTTTTCTTCAGTGCGCTGGACATGCTAACAGCCCCGTAGCCAGGTGCAAGCGGGCTGCGTAAGATCACTGTCGACCGTATTGATCAGCTCGGATTTCTTCTCAATCAGAAAACAGGTCGAACATCAGTTGCCGCAACCAGATATTGGCGAGGTCCTGGTGGTATTTCGCATGCCAGAACATGTTGATGGCGATTTCCGGCAAGGCGACTGGGTGCGGCAAGACGCTCAGACCGAAGGGCTCTACGCAGCAGTCGGCGAAACGTATCGGCACAGTGGCGAGCAGCTCGGTGCGCTGGAGTATGTGGCCAACGGCGACGAAGTGCGGCACCTCCAGGCGGATGTCGCGCCGGATGCCGGCCTTCGTCAAGTATGTGTCCACCTCGCCGTGGCCTGTGCCAGCGGCGATGACACGCACGTGGCCATAGGAACAGAAGCGCTCAAGAGTCAGGGGTTCGCGGGTGGCCGGATGGTCCTTGCGACACAGGCACACGTAGTGATTGTGGAGCAGCCGGCGCTGGAAGAAGCCAGTCTGCAGGTTGGGCAGCAGGCCCACGGCTAGGTCCACTGTGCCGTTCTGCAAGGCTTGCATCAGGCTCATCGAACTGTCGCGCACGGTGCTGATCGCGCAATTGGGGGCTTGAAGAGTAATCGCATCCATCAGCCGCGGCATGAAGTAGATCTCGCCGATGTCGGTCATGGCCAGGGTGAAAGTACGCTCGCTGGTCAGCGGATCGAAGCGCTCATGGTGCTGCAGGGCTTCGCGCAGGGCGTGCATGGCCAAGGCGACGGGCTCGGCCAAGTTCGCGGCGTAGGGTGTGGGTTCCATACCCTGGTAGGTGCGCACGAAAAGTTGGTCCTGTAGCGCTGTGCGCAGGCGTTTCAGCGCATTGCTGACAGCAGGCTGGGTCAGGCCCAGGTTCTCGGCAACGATAGAGACGCGTCTGCAGACCAGCAGCTCGTTGAACACCACCAGCAGGTTTAAATCCAGATCACGCAGTTCCATGGAGCCTCGCTCGGGTTATGCCGGCGTCCCGCCTGGCAGGCAGCAATATTCACGCTTATAATATATTGTATAGTGGTCGGTGTCTTTATCAATATTCTTTACTCCGTTATGGTTATTAACAGTCAACTGTAAAACCATCATGAGTACCAGCATGAAAAACAATAAACCTGGCTTGCGCATCGGTATCATCGGCGGCGGGATTTCCGGCGTTGCCTTGGCTCTGGAGCTCTGTCGCTACTCCCATCTCCAAGTACAGCTGTTCGAGTGCGCGCCGGCTTTTGGTGAGGTCGGTGCAGGAGTTTCCTTTGGCCCCAACGCGGTGCGCGCCATTGTCGGCCTAGGCTTGGGCGAGGCCTACTTGCAGGTCGCCGACCGTACCTCGGAGCCCTGGGAGGACGTGTGGTTCGAGTGGCGGCGCGGCAGGGATGCCAGCTATCTGGGAGCGACCATCGCTCCGGGCGTGGGCCAGTCCTCGGTACACCGGGCGGATTTCCTCGATGCCCTAGTAGGGGGAACCGCAGAATTCGGAAAAAATCGTACGCTAAGCTAACGGTGTTCTCGTGCGGGATCCCGAACCAAGCGGGCAGTACGGCGAGGATCACCCAGCGCCGCCGAAGAGAACACAGATTTAGCCCAGTCGGCCGCACGATGAAGAGCAGAAGTTATCATGAACGTTACCATGTTAGGAGGTCACATGGAAGATCAGATCCTGGAAAACGGGAAAGGTTCCGTTCAGGACGCTACTTGTGTATAAGAGTCAGGTATAAAGGTATTCTAAGTCTTCGTTATCAAGTGTTTAAGCAAAGACTTGAGTGGGACTTAGTTGTAGAAAATAACCTTGAATCAGATGAGTATGATAACTCAAATGCAGAATATATTTATGCTTGTGATGATACTGAAAATGTAAGTGGATGCTGGCGTTTATTACCTACAACAGGTGATTATATGCTGAAAAGTGTTTTTCCTGAATTGCTTGGTCAACAGAGTGCTCCCAAAGATCCTAATATAGTCGAATTAAGTCGTTTTGCTGTAGGTAAAAATAGCTCAAAGATAAATAACTCTGCTAGTGAAATTACAATGAAACTATTTGAAGCTATATATAAACACGCTGTTAGTCAAGGTATTACAGAATATGTAACAGTAACATCAACAGCAATAGAGCGATTTTTAAAGCGTATTAAAGTTCCTTGTCATCGTATTGGAGACAAAGAAATTCATGTATTAGGTGATACTAAATCGGTTGTATTGTCTATGCCTATTAATGAACAGTTTAAAAAAGCAGTCTTAAATTAATGTTGTTAAATCATTAATTTATTTTAAATACTAAGTATATTATAGGGAAAATAATGAATAAATGTATTCCAATGATAATTAATGGAATGATTCAAGATTTTGATAATTATGCATATAAAGAAGTTAAACTAAATAATGATAATAGAGTAAAATTATCTGTCATTACTGAAAGTTCAGTTTCAAAAACATTAAATATCAAAGATAGAATTAATCTAAATTTAAATCAGATTGTGAATTTTTTATATACCGTTGGTCAACGATGGAAAAGTGAAGAATATAATCGGCGACGAACCTATATCCGTGAGTTAAAAACATATCTTGGTTATTCTGATGAAATGGCAAGATTAGAAGCGAATTGGATTGCAATGTTATTGTGCTCTAAAAGTGCTTTGTATGACATTGTTAATTATGATTTGGGCTCTATACACGTATTAGATGAATGGCTTCCACGTGGTGATTGCTATGTTAAAGCACAACCGAAAGGTGTTTCTGTTCACTTGTTAGCTGGTAATGTTCCATTATCAGGAGTGACATCTATTTTGCGTGCTATTTTAACAAAAAATGAGTGCATTATTAAAACTTCGTCTTCAGATCCTTTTACTGCAAACGCTTTAGTTTCCAGTTTTATTGATGTTAATGCAGACCATCCAATAACCAAATCAATGTCTGTTATGTATTGGCCGCATGATGAAGATATGACTCTATCTCAAAGAATAATGAATCATGCCGACGTGGTTATTGCTTGGGGTGGAGACGAGGCGATTAAATGGGCGGTAAAATATTCACCACCGCATGTCGATATTCTGAAATTTGGACCAAAGAAAAGCTTAAGTATTATTGAAGCTCCTAAAGATATAGAAGCCGCAGCAATGGGGGTTGCTCATGATATTTGTTTCTATGACCAGCAAGCCTGCTTCTCTACTCAAGACGTTTATTATATAGGAGATAATTTACCTTTATTTTTAAATGAACTTGAAAAACAGCTAGATCGATACGCGAAAATTTTACCAAAAGGTTCAAATAGTTTTGATGAAAAAGCGGCGTTTACTCTTACTGAAAAAGAAAGTCTATTTGCTGGATATGAAGTGAGAAAGGGAGATAAGCAAGCTTGGTTAATAGTCGTATCACCTACAAATAGCTTTGGAAATCAACCGCTATCACGAAGTGTGTATGTTCATCAAGTATCTGATATTAAAGAGATAATTCCTTTTGTTAATAAAAATAGAACACAAACTGTTTCTATTTATCCTTGGGAAGCGTCATTAAAATATCGAGATAAATTAGCAAGAAGTGGAGTTGAAAGAATTGTTGAATCAGGCATGAATAATATTTTCAGAGTTGGAGGGGCTCATGATTCATTATCTCCTCTCCAGTACCTAGTTAGGTTTGTATCGCATGAGAGACCATTTAATTATACGACAAAAGATGTTGCGGTTGAAATCGAACAAACACGTTACTTAGAGGAAGATAAGTTTTTAGTTTTTGTCCCATAGTTAAAGGAAATTATATGAAAGATGAAAGTGCTTTTTTTACGATTGATCACATCATCAAGCTTGATAATGGTCAGTCTATCCGAGTTTGGGAAACACTCCCTAAAAAGAACGTACCAGAGAAAAAACATACAATACTTATTGCTTCGGGTTTTGCTAGAAGAATGGATCATTTTGCAGGTCTTGCTGAGTATTTATCTACTAACGGTTTTCATGTCATTCGCTACGATTCTTTGCATCATGTTGGATTAAGCAGTGGATGTATAAATGAATTTACGATGTCGATTGGAAAAAATAGCCTGCTTACAGTCGTAGATTGGCTTACAGATCATGGTGTCGAACGAATAGGGCTGATTGCTGCTAGTTTGTCAGCGAGAATCGCCTATGAGGTAGTAAATAAAATTAAATTATCATTTTTAATTACGGCCGTAGGTGTCGTTAATCTTAGAGATACATTAGAAAAAGCATTGGAGTATGACTATTTGCAATTACCTATTTCAGAGTTACCAGAAGATCTTGACTTTGAAGGTCATAATTTAGGATCGGAGGTCTTTGTTACAGATTGCTTTAAACATAATTGGGACACGTTAGACTCGACACTTAATAGTGTTAAAGGATTAGCGATTCCATTTATTGCTTTTACTGCAAACGATGATAGTTGGGTAAAGCAAAGTGAAGTTATAGAGCTCATTGATAGCATTGAATCTAGTAATTGTAAGCTCTATTCGCTAATTGGAAGTTCACATGATCTTGGGGAAAATTTGGTTGTATTAAGAAATTTTTATCAATCAGTGACGAAGGCAGCCTTAGCATTAGATGATGGTTTATTGGATTTAGAGATAGACATTATTGAACCTCGATTTGAGGACGTTACAAGTATTACTGTTAAGGAGCGTAGATTAAAAAATGAAATTGAAAATGAATTATTAGAATTGGCTTAAATAAACAGAATCACCAAAAAGGAATAGAGTATGAAGTTTGGAAATATTTGTTTTTCGTATCAACCACCAGGTGAAACTCATAAGCAAGTAATGGATCGCTTTGTTCGGCTTGGTATCGCCTCAGAAGAGGTAGGGTTTGATACATATTGGACCTTAGAACATCATTTTACAGAGTTTGGTCTTACGGGAAATTTATTTGTTGCTGCGGCTAACCTGTTAGGAAGTTCTGAAGTACCCACCGATTTTTGATGCCTTCTCTGCGTGAGGTTCAAAAAACGCTGATTTGGTCGAAAAGCAGACCTTTCCACTCTTTAATTCATGATTTTTCCTCTAATCGCGCTGTTTCAGGGCGATTAGCCCGCATTACAGGCGCACCTCTCCTGCATTCAACAATCGTTTTCGCACCATCCACAAGTTCGACAAGGCGAACAACGTCGTCTGTTGAGCGATGTTTTTCGTCAGACCACGAAAGCGCACTTTCGTATAGCCAAACTGGCGCTTGATCACTCGAAATGGGTGCTCAACCTTGGCTCTGACTTGCGCTTTCGCATACTCAATTCCGCGTAGCGCACTGCCGATCACCGTGTCTTTGCCATGCTCTTTGTACGAACTGGGCCGTGCAGAAATCGACCAGATCATCTTGCGATCCTGATGTTCCGGGCGCTTCTGCACCCCGGTGTAACCGGCATCGCCACAGACGTGAACCTCTTCCCCATGAAGCAGTTGATCCACTTGTGTCACGTCCGCCACGTTGGCAGGAGTACCGACCACGCTATGAACCAAGCCCGAATCCGCATCGACGCCAATGTGGGATTTCATTCCAAAATAGTACTGATTTCCTTTCTTGGTCTGATGCATCTCGGGATCGCGTTTCTTGTCTTTATTCTTGGTTGAGCTGGGGGCATGAATGATCGTCGCATCCACTATCGTTCCGTGGCGCAACATCAATCCACGCTCACCCAGATAACCGTTGATAACCTGCAAAATCC
Source organism: Pseudomonas fluorescens HK44 (assembly GCF_000217955.3). GTDB lineage: Bacteria > Pseudomonadota > Gammaproteobacteria > Pseudomonadales > Pseudomonadaceae > Aquipseudomonas > Aquipseudomonas fluorescens_AQ. The sequence goes on from NZ_AFOY02000029.1 coordinate 88,123, forward strand.
CGCCCGCCAGGTCATGCTTCTCCAGCAAGCGGCGGAAGTTGAGGATCGTGGTTTCGTCAGGAATTCGATCCAGATGCAGCCCTGCAAACTGACGCAGGATCATCGTTTCATACAGCGATTCCTCCATCGCCGGATCGCTGTAGCCGAACCAGTTCTGCATCAGATGAACCCGCAACATGGCCAGCAACGGATACGCCGGACGACCGCCTTCACCCTTTGGATAATGCGGTTCGATCAAGGCAATCAACCCCTTCCAGGGCACGACTTGATCCATCTCGATCAGGAAGCGCTCACGGCGGGTTTGCTTACGTTTGCCGGCATACTCGGCATCGGCGAAGGACATCTGTTTCATCGGGGCTCAACCGGTCGATTCGTGTGAGGGGGTATTTCACCAGAGTTGGAAGTCTTTTTCAGAGTTTCCTTAGGAAGAACTAAAACATTAAATGTTGGCACTATGGGGGTTGTTATTCCGACAGCACACCCAGTTCGACAGTTAGAAGACGTTTTATTATTAGATCAAATGTCGAAAGGTCGTTTTAATTTTGGAACCGTTCGAGGGCTATACCATAAAGATTTTCGAGTATTTGGTGTTGATATGGAAGAGTCTCGAGCAATTACTCAAAATTTCTACCAGATGATAATGGAAAGCTTACAGACAGGAACCATTAGCTCTGATAGTGATTACATTCAATTTCCTAAGGTTGATGTATATCCCAAAGTGTACTCAAAAAATGTACCAACCTGTATGACTGCTGAGTCCGCAAGTACGACAGAATGGCTAGCAATACAAGGGCTACCAATGGTTCTTAGTTGGATTATTGGTACTAATGAAAAAAAAGCACAGATGGAACTCTATAATGAAATTGCGACAGAATATGGTCATGATATATCTAAAATAGATCATTGTATGACTTATATTTGTTCTGTTGATGATGATGCACAAAAGGCGCAAGATGTTTGTCGGGAGTTTCTGAAAAATTGGTATGACTCATATGTAAATGCGACCAATATCTTTAATGATAGCAATCAAACTCGTGGTTATGATTATCATAAAGGTCAATGGCGTGATTTTGTTTTACAAGGACATACAAACACCAATCGACGTGTTGATTATAGCAATGGTATTAACCCTGTAGGCACTCCTGAGCAGTGTATTGAAATCATTCAACGTGATATTGATGCAACGGGTATTACAAACATTACATGCGGATTTGAAGCTAATGGAACTGAAGATGAAATAATTGCTTCCATGCGACGCTTTATGACACAAGTCGCTCCTTTCTTAAAAGAACCTAAATAAATTACTTATTTGATACTAGAGATAATAAGGAACAAGTTATGAAATTTGGATTATTTTTTCTAAACTTTCAGAAAGATGGAATAACATCTGAAGAAACGTTGGATAATATGGTAAAGACTGTCACGTTAATTGATTCAACTAAATATCATTTTAATACTGCCTTTGTTAATGAACATCACTTTTCAAAAAATGGTATTGTTGGAGCACCTATTACCGCAGCTGGTTTTTTATTAGGGTTAACAAATAAATTACATATTGGTTCATTAAATCAAGTAATTACCACCCATCACCCTGTACGTGTAGCAGAAGAAGCCAGTTTATTAGATCAAATGTCAGAGGGACGCTTCATTCTTGGTTTTAGTGACTGCGAAAGTGATTTCGAAATGGAATTTTTTAGACGTCATATCTCATCAAGGCAACAACAATTTGAAGCATGCTATGAAATAATTAATGACGCATTAACTACAGGTTATTGTCATCCCCAAAACGACTTTTATGATTTTCCAAAGGTTTCAATTAATCCACACTGTTACAGTGAGAATGGACCTAAGCAATATGTATCCGCTACATCAAAAGAAGTCGTCATGTGGGCAGCGAAAAAGGCACTGCCTTTAACATTTAAGTGGGAGGATAATTTAGAAACCAAAGAACGCTATGCAATTCTATATAATAAAACAGCACAACAATATGGTATTGATATTTCGGATGTTGATCATCAATTAACTGTAATTGCGAACTTAAATGCTGATAGAAGTACGGCTCAAGAAGAAGTGAGAGAATACTTAAAAGACTATATCACTGAAACTTACCCTCAAATGGACAGAGATGAAAAAATTAACTGCATTATTGAAGAGAATGCAGTTGGGTCTCATGATGACTATTATGAATCGACAAAATTAGCAGTGGAAAAAACAGGGTCTAAAAATATTTTATTATCCTTTGAATCAATGTCCGATATTAAAGATGTAAAAGATATTATTGATATGTTGAACCAAAAAATCGAAATGAATTTACCATAATAAAATTAAAGGCAATTTCTATATTAGATTGCCTTTTTAAATTTCTGTTGATATTAGGTATTACTGGAGAGGGTATGACTGTCCATACTGAATATAAAAGAAATCAAATCATTGCTAGTTCAGAAATTGATGATCTTATCTTTATGACGAAACCACAAGAGTGGTCATTTGAAGAGCAAAAAGAAATACGGGATAAATTAGTTCGTGAGGCTTTTTATTTTCACTACAATAGAAATGAAGAATATAGAAATTATTGTATCAATCAGCATGTGAGTGATAATTTACACACTATTGATGAAATACCCGTGTTTCCAACATCTGTTTTTAAATATAAGAAATTACATACTGTCACAGCCGAGGACATTGAAAATTGGTATACAAGTAGTGGAACTCGTGGAGTAAAAAGTCATATTGCACGTGATCGTCTTAGCATTGAACGCTTGCTTGGTTCTGTCAACTTCGGAATGAAATACGTTGGAGATTGGTTTGAGCATCAAATGGAATTGATAAATTTAGGACCAGATAGATTCAATACAAATAATATTTGGTTTAAATATGTCATGAGTTTGGTCGAGTTACTTTATCCGACTGAATTTACAGTTGATAATGACAAAATAGATTTTGAAAAAACAGTAAAACATCTATTTAGAATTAAGAATAGTAAAAAAGACATTTGCTTAATTGGGCCACCATTTTTTGTGTATCTTTTGTGCCAATATATGAAAGAAAACAATATTGAATTTAAAGGAGGAGATAGAGTACATATTATTACTGGTGGAGGATGGAAATCTAATCAGAATGACTCTTTAGATCGTGCTGATTTTAATCAATTATTAATGGATACTTTCCAACTCGACAAGATTAATCAAATTAGAGATACCTTTAATCAAGTTGAGCTTAATACTTGTTTTTTTGAAGATGAATTTCAAAGAAAACATGTTCCACCGTGGGTATATGCTCGGGCTCTTGATCCTGAAACCTTGAAACCCGTAGCAGATGGTGAGATCGGGTTGTTAAGTTATATGGACGCCTCATCAACTGCTTACCCTGCTTTTATTGTTACTGATGATATCGGTATTGTAAAAGAAATTAGAGAACCAGATCCTTACCCAGGGGTAACTGTTGAGATTGTTCGGCGCTTAAATACACGTGCGCAAAAAGGATGCGCGCTCTCTATGGCTAATGTCATACAAAAGAATATCAAGGATTAAGTTATGATTGTTGATGGTAGAGTTTCAAAAATAGTATTAGCGTCAATAAGAAATAATATATATAAGGTATTTATTACTGTAAATTCACCAATAAAGTTCATCGCTGGACAATTTGTAATGGTCACGATTAATGGGAAAAAATGCCCTTTTTCAATTGCGAATTGCCCGACAAAAAATTACGAAATAGAATTGCATATTGGTAGTTCGAATAGAGACTGCTCATTGGATATTATCGAATATTTTGTCGATGCTCTTGTTGAGGAAGTCGCAATTGAGTTAGATGCTCCCCATGGAAACGCTTGGTTACGGTCTGAAAGTAATAACCCATTGCTATTAATTGCGGGAGGTACAGGTTTATCATATATAAATAGCATTCTAACAAATTGCTTAAATAGGAATATACCTCAAGATATTTATCTTTACTGGGGAGTAAAAGACAGTTCTCTTTTGTATGAAGATGAAGAGTTACTAAACTTATCACTAAACAACAAAAACTTTCATTATATTCCTGTTATTGAAGATAAAAGTGAAGAATGGATAGGGAGAAAAGGCACTGTTCTTGATGCTGTCATGGAAGATTTTACTGATCTTACTTATTTTGATATTTATGTTTGTGGACCCTTCATGATGGCTAAAACAGCAAAAGAAAAATTAATTGAAGAGAAAAAAGCAAAGTCAGAACAGATGTTTGCCGATGCTTTTGCATACGTATAAAGAGAATATAAAAAGCCAGATTATTAATCCGGCTTTTTTATTATTTCAATGTGTCCAAGGGTAACCAAGTTACTTCAACTCCCGCCTGAGAGAACATATCTTGGCTCACTTGAATTTTTTCACCCCAACGAGATAAGAAGTCTTCAGTTTGTTCAGGGCAATATACTTTTGATATTCCTGTTTGGATGATTTTTGCTGCGCAGTTTGGACAAGGGAAGTGAGTAACCCAAATATCGCAACCTTCTAAATCACGCTTGGCAAATAAAATGGCATTTTCTTCAGCATGAAGTGTTTTTAAATATTTAATTTCACGTTCATCTGTATCTGCACTGTCTGATACACCATGTGGGTAGCCATTAAATCCAACAGAAACAATACGGTTATGCTTGGTGATTACTGCACCAACTTGAGTCGACGGATCCCGCCCCCGTATAGCTTGCCGGAAGTCGCCTTGACCCGCATGGCATAGGCCTATCGTTTCCACGATCAGCGATCGGCTCGTTGCCCTGCGCCGCTCCAAAGCCCGCGACGCAGCGCCGGCAGGCAGAGCAAGTAGAGGGCAGCGCCTGCAATCCATGCCCACCCGTTCCACGTTGTTATAGAAGCCGCATAGATCGCCGTGAAGAGGAGGGGTCCGACGATCGAGGTCAGGCTGGTGAGCGCCGCCAGTGAGCCTTGCAGCTGCCCCTGACGTTCCTCATCCACCTGCCTGGACAACATTGCTTGCAGCGCCGGCATTCCGATGCCACCCGAAGCAAGCAGGACCATGATCGGGAACGCCATCCATCCCCGTGTCGCGAAGGCAAGCAGGATGTAGCCTGTGCCGTCGGCAATCATTCCGAGCATGAGTGCCCGCCTTTCGCCGAGCCGGGCGGCTACAGGGCCGGTGATCATTGCCTGGGCGAGTGAATGCAGAATGCCAAATGCGGCAAGCGAAATGCCGATCGTGGTCGCGTCCCAGTGAAAGCGATCCTCGCCGAAAATGACCCAAAGCGCGGCCGGCACCTGTCCGACAAGTTGCATGATGAAGAAGACCGCCATCAGGGCGGCGACGACGGTCATGCCCCGGGCCCACCGGAACGAAGCGAGCGGGTTGAGAGCCTCCCGGCGTAACGGCCGGCGTTCGCCTTTGTGCGACTCCGGCAAAAGGAAACAGCCCGTCAGGAAATTGAGGCCGTTCAAGGCTGCCGCGGCGAAGAACGGAGCGTGGGGGGAGAAACCGCCCATCAGCCCACCGAGCACAGGTCCCGCGACCATCCCGAACCCGAAACAGGCGCTCATGAAGCCGAAGTGCCGCGCGCGCTCATCGCCATCAGTGATATCGGCAATATAAGCGCCGGCTACCGCCCCAGTCGCCCCGGTGATGCCGGCCACGATCCGCCCGATATAGAGAACCCAAAGGAAAGGCGCCGTCGCCATGATGGCGTAGTCGACAGCAGCGCCGGCCAGCGAGACGAGCAAGACCGGCCGCCGCCCGAAACGATCCGACAGCGCGCCCAGCACAGGTGCGCAGGCAAATTGCATCAACGCATACAGCGCCAGCAGAATGCCATAGTGGGCGGTGACGTCGTTCGAGTGAACCAGATCGCGCAGGAGGCCCGGCAGCACCGGCATAATCAGGCCGATGCCGACAGCGTCGAGCGCGACAGTGCTCAGAATTACGATCAGGGGTCTGTTGGGTTTCACGTCTGGCCTCCGGACCAGCCTCCGCTGGTCCGATTGAACGCGCGGATTCTTTATCACTGATAAGTTGGTGGACATATTATGTTTATCAGTGATAAAGTGTCAAGCATGACAAAGTTGCAGCCGAATACAGTGATCCGTGCCGCCCTGGACCTGTTGAACGAGGTCGGCGTAGACGGTCTGACGACACGCAAACTGGCGGAACGGTTGGGGGTTCAGCAGCCGGCGCTTTACTGGCACTTCAGGAACAAGCGGGCGCTGCTCGACGCACTGGCCGAAGCCATGCTGGCGGAGAATCATACGCATTCGGTGCCGAGAGCCGACGACGACTGGCGCTCATTTCTGATCGGGAATGCCCGCAGCTTCAGGCAGGCGCTGCTCGCCTACCGCGATGGCGCGCGCATCCATGCCGGCACGCGACCGGGCGCACCGCAGATGGAAACGGCCGACGCGCAGCTTCGCTTCCTCTGCGAGGCGGGTTTTTCGGCCGGGGACGCCGTCAATGCGCTGATGACAATCAGCTACTTCACTGTTGGGGCCGTGCTTGAGGAGCAGGCCGGCGACAGCGATGCCGGCGAGCGCGGCGGCACCGTTGAACAGGCTCCGCTCTCGCCGCTGTTGCGGGCCGCGATAGACGCCTTCGACGAAGCCGGTCCGGACGCAGCGTTCGAGCAGGGACTCGCGGTGATTGTCGATGGATTGGCGAAAAGGAGGCTCGTTGTCAGGAACGTTGAAGGACCGAGAAAGGGTGACGATTGATCAGGACCGCTGCCGGAGCGCAACCCACTCACTACAGCAGAGCCATGTAGACAACATCCCCTCCCCCTTTCCACCGCGTCAGACGCCCGTAGCAGCCCGCTACGGGCTTTTTCATGCCCTGCCCTAGCGTCCAAGCCTCACGGCCGCGCTCGGCCTCTCTGGCGGCCTTCTGGCGCTCCTGCTGCGGCGTCCGCTCGTGGGCCGTGGCGCGGGTCCGCGCGCCGGCCTCGTGCGCCTGGCGCTCGCGGGCGAGGTCCAGGGCGGCCGTCTTCACGTTCTGCCTTGCGCAGATGAGATAGGGGAGCCCGCAGAATTAACGCGTTGGCCAATTCCATCAAGAGCTGTAGCTGCTTCCTCTGCGTGAGCTACACTCGTGTGCGCTTGCCGACTACTTTGCTCCATGACTGTAACAGCGGATTGCGCTCGCTCTTGTAGAGCGCTGATCATGCTTTGAATATCCGTTGTCGATTGCTGTGTGCGAGCAGCAAGACTGCGAACCTCATCGGCGACAACAGCAAAACCACGCCCCTGCTCACCAGCACGCGCGGCCTCAATTGCTGCGTTGAGTGCCAACAAATTCGTTTGCTCGGCGATCCCTCGTATAACGTCAAGAACTTTTGATATCTCGTTACTTTGACCTTCAAGCTCATGAATAACCTGAGTGGCTTGCCTAATTTCACCTTCAAGGGCAGTGATTGACTGGCTTGTGTGGGCTACCAGACGCTGGCCAGATGCCGTCTCAGTGTCTGCTCTTCCGGCCGCATCTGCAGCATGCTGTGCATTGCTCGCAACCTCTTGAATGCTTGCCACCATTTGGTTTACTGCCGTTGCTATTTGATCTGTCTCTGCCTGCTGCTCAACTGTAAGTACATTGCTTGACTCAATATCCTTTAGTAGGCCTCGGGTGTGTTCGCTAAGCCGATTTGATGCATCACCTATGCGACCTACTATGGCGCCTGTTTCAGCTTGCATCATTCGTAAAGCAAACTCTATTTGGCCAAACTCATCGGTGCGCCCAGTGTAGAGGGATTGACTTAATGGGTTATTGGAAATATTCCTGGCTCTTTCAACCAGTCTTCCAAGAGGAGAGAGAATAGCCAAAACACTAACAGAGCTTAAGCTTCCTGACATTAAAGTGGCTAACAATAAGCTGCTTATTGATGTATCAGTAAGCATGCCGGCAGCCATTGCGCTTGATATAATACTACCCCATATGAGCAAGAGTATTTTCACGGAAAAGCTAGCAGCCAATTTCGGCCTCGCGGCCTTCCCGCTTCTCAATTGAGCATATAATTTTTCCGCAGCCAAAACCTGCTCAGGTTCAGGCTTGGTCCTTACAGACTGGTATTCAACAATCGAACCATTCTTAGCTATTGGCGTTACATAAGCACTTACCCAATAGTGGTCGCCATTTTTACAGCGATTTTTTACTAGCCCCATCCATGAGCGGCCAGATTTTAATGTACTCCACATATGCTCAAATGCAGCAGGCGGCATATCTGGGTGTCTTACGATGTTGTGAGGCTGGCCTAATAGTTCTTCCTCAGTGAAACCACTGATTTTAATGAAGTCAGGATTAACGTACGTGATATGGCTTTGAGGGGAGGTAGTCGAAAGAATATTGGCATCTTTTGGGAGTTCTAAGTTTCGACCCGTCACTGGTAAATTCTGGCGCATAAGAACCTCAAGGGTTGGCTGTTTTATTTTATTGTTTTCGGCATTAAGCCCAATTTCTTGAGCGTTACGATAAAGCTAGCATGGAAACGATAGGTGCAAGCAAGTTAAGGGTTGCATCGCGCATGTCAATCTAGGCTATACCCTAACTTGATGTCAGGCAGGGCCGCGCCGCTTCGTCAGAATAGAGTCTGCTTTCCCATTTTTTGACACATGCCCGCGAAGGTTATAGATTTCAGCCTGACAGAAATGGGCTTTGAGGCACAACGGAACAGAAAGTGCACTTAAGCCGCCTTCAACCAAGGAGACATCGTGCAGGGGCACCGCATCGGCTACGTCCGGGTCAGCAGCTTTGACCAGAACCCGGAACGCCAGCTGGAACAAACCCAGGTGAGCAAGGTGTTCACCGACAAGGCATCGGGCAAGGACACCCAGCGCCCCCAGCTCGAAGCGCTGCTGAGCTTCGTCCGCGAAGGCGATACAGTGGTGGTGCACAGCATGGATCGGCTGGCCCGCAACCTCGATGACCTGCGTCGCTTGGTACAGAAGCTGACTCAGCGCGGCGTGCGCATCGAGTTCCTGAAGGAGGGCCTGGTGTTCACTGGCGAGGACTCGCCGATGGCCAACCTGATGCTGTCGGTGATGGGGGCCTTCGCTGAGTTCGAGCGCGCCCTGATCCGCGAGCGGCAGCGTGAGGGCATCGCCTTGGCCAAGCAGCGTGGCGCGTACCGGGGCCGCAAGAAAGCCCTGTCCGATGAGCAGGCTGCTACCCTGCGGCAGCGAGCGACGGCCGGCGAGCCCAAGGCGCAGCTTGCCCGCGAGTTCAACATCAGCCGGGAAACCCTCTACCAGTACCTCCGCACGGACGACTGACACATGCCGCGTCGCTTGATCCTCTCGGCCACGGAGCGGGACACCCTGCTTGCGCTGCCGGAAAGCCAGGATGACCTGATCCGCTACTACACCTTCAACGACTCCGACCTGTCGCTGATCCGCCAGCGACGCGGCGACGCCAACCGCCTCGGCTTCGCCGTGCAGCTCTGCCTGCTGCGCTACCCCGGTTACGCGCTGGGAACCGACAGCGAGCTGCCCGAGCCGGTCATCCTGTGGGTGGCGAAGCAAGTCCAGGCCGAGCCGGCGAGCTGGGCAAAGTACGGCGAGCGCGACGTGACCCGTCGCGAGCATGCCCAGGAACTGCGCACCTACCTGCAACTGGCCCCGTTCGGCCTGTCCGACTTCCGCGCCCTGGTGCGCGAGCTAACCGAGCTGGCCCAGCAGACCGACAAAGGCTTGCTGCTGGCCGGTCAGGCCCTGGAGAGCCTACGGCAGAAACGACGCATCCTGCCGGCGCTGAGCGTGATTGACCGGGCCTGCTCGGAAGCCATTGCGCGAGCCAATCGGCGGGTCTACCGCGCCCTGGTCGAACCACTCACGGACTCGCATCGGGCCAAGCTGGACGAGCTGTTGAAGCTCAAGGCCGGCAGCAGCATCACCTGGTTGACCTGGCTGCGCCAGGCACCGCTGAAACCCAACTCTCGGCACATGCTGGAACACATCGAGCGGCTGAAGACATTTCAGTTGGTGGACTTGCCCGAAGGCCTGGGCCGGCACATCCACCAGAACCGCCTGCTCAAGCTGGCCCGCGAGGGTGGGCAGATGACGCCCAAAGACCTCGGTAAGTTCGAGCCGCAGCGCCGCTACGCGACCCTGGCCGCCGTGGTGCTGGAGAGCACCGCGACCGTGATCGATGAGCTGGTCGATCTGCATGACCGCATCCTGGTCAAGCTGTTCAGCGGCGCGAAGCACAAGCATCAGCAGCAGTTCCAGAAGCAGGGCAAGGCGATCAACGACAAGGTGCGCCTGTACTCCAGGATCGGCCAGGCGCTGCTGGAAGCGAAGGAAAGCGGCAGCGACCCCTATGCCGCCATCGAGGCGGTGATTCCCTGGGACGAGTTCACCGAGAGCGTCAGCGAGGCCGAGCTGCTGGCCCGGCCGGAAGGCTTCGACCACCTGCACCTGGTCGGCGAGAACTTCGCCACCCTGCGCCGTTACACGCCGGCCTTGCTGGAGGTGCTGGAACTGCGCGCCGCGCCGGCCGCGCAAGGCGTGCTGGCAGCCGTGCAGACCCTGCGTGAGATGAACGCCGACAACCTGCGCAAGGTGCCGGCCGATGCACCCACGGCCTTCATCAAGCCGCGCTGGAAGCCGCTGGTGATCACCCCGGAAGGCCTCGACCGGAAATTCTACGAAATCTGCGCCCTGTCCGAGCTGAAGAACGCCCTGCGCTCCGGCGACATCTGGGTCAAGGGCTCGCGGCAGTTCCGCGACTTCGACGACTACCTGCTGCCGGCCGAGAAGTTCGCCGCACTCAAGCGCGAGCAGGCCCTGCCCCTGGCGATCAACCCGAACAGCGACCAGTACCTGGAAGAGCGTTTGCAGCTGCTGGACGAGCAGTTGGCCACCGTCACCCGCCTGGCCAAGGACAACGAGCTGCCCGATGCCATCCTCACCGAGTCAGGGCTGAAAATCACCCCGCTGGATGCGGCGGTGCCGGATCGGGCGCAGGCGCTGATCGACCAAACCAGCCAGTTACTGCCGCGCATCAAGATCACCGAACTGCTGATGGACGTGGACGACTGGACGGGCTTCAGCCGCCACTTCACCCACTTGAAGGACGGGGCCGAGGCCAAAGACAGGACGTTGCTGCTGTCCGCAATCCTCGGTGATGCGATCAACCTCGGGCTGACCAAGATGGCCGAGTCGAGCCCCGGCCTGACCTACGCCAAGCTGTCCTGGCTGCAAGCCTGGCACATCCGCGACGAAACCTATTCGGCGGCCTTGGCCGAGCTGGTCAACCACCAGTATCGCCACGCCTTTGCCGCCCACTGGGGCGACGGCACGACCTCATCCTCCGATGGCCAGCGCTTCCGCGCGGGTGGCCGGGGCGAGAGCACCGGGCACGTCAACCCGAAGTACGGTAGCGAGCCGGGACGGCTGTTCTATACCCATATCTCCGACCAGTACGCGCCGTTCAGCACCCGCGTGGTGAATGTCGGCGTCCGCGATTCCACCTATGTGCTCGACGGCCTGCTGTACCACGAGTCCGACCTGCGGATCGAGGAGCACTACACCGACACGGCCGGCTTCACCGATCACGTCTTTGCCCTGATGCACCTGCTAGGCTTCCGCTTCGCGCCGCGCATCCGCGACCTCGGCGAAACCAAGCTGTACGTGCCGCAGGGCGTGCAAGCCTACCCGACGTTGCGCCCGCTGATCGGCGGCACCCTGAACATCAAGCACGTGCGTGCCCACTGGGACGACATCCTGCGCCTGGCCAGCTCGATCAAGCAGGGCACCGTCACCGCCTCGCTGATGCTGCGCAAGCTCGGCAGCTACCCGCGCCAGAACGGACTGGCCGTGGCCCTGCGCGAGCTGGGCCGGATCGAGCGCACGCTGTTCATCCTGGACTGGCTGCAAAGTGTTGAACTGCGCCGCCGCGTGCATGCCGGCCTGAACAAAGGTGAGGCGCGCAACTCGCTGGCCAGGGCGGTGTTCTTCAACCGCCTTGGGGAAATCAGGGATCGGAGCTTCGAGCAGCAGCGCTACCGGGCCAGCGGCCTCAACCTGGTGACGGCGGCTATCGTGCTGTGGAACACGGTGTACCTGGAACGCGCCACCCAGGGGTTGGTCGAGGCCGGCAAGCCGGTGGACGGCGAGCTGCTGCAATTCCTGTCGCCGCTGGGCTGGGAGCACATCAACCTAACCGGCGATTACGTCTGGCGGCAGAGCCGCAGACTGGAAGACGGGAAGTTTCGGCCCTTACGGATGCCCGGAAAACCTTAGCGTACGATTTTTTCCGAATTCTGCGGGCTCCCCTAGTAAATCACCTCCCAAAAGGTATCGCCCAATTCAGGAAGCGCGCCACACAGGTCGAGCAAAAGGGGGGCGAAGTGCAAGTGCTATTCGCCGACGGCACAGAGCACCGCTGTGACCTTCTAATCGGTGCCGACGGAATCAAGTCAGCGCTGCGTAGTCATGTGCTGGAAGGTCAGGGGCTGGCCCCACAGGTACCGCGCTTCAGCGGCACCTGTGCCTATCGGGGGATGGTCGACAGCCTACACCTGCGCGAAGCCTATCGAGCCCAGGGCATCGACGAGCACTTGGTGGACGTACCGCAGATGTACCTAGGGCTTGACGGCCATATCCTCACTTTTCCGGTGAGGAATGGCCGCCTCATCAACGTTGTGGCCTTCATTTCCGACCGTAGTGAGCCGAAGCCGAACTGGCCCGCGGATGCCCCTTGGGTGCGCGATGTGAGCCAGCGAGAGATGCTCGATGCCTTCGCGGGTTGGGGTGATGCCGCGCGCACCCTGCTGGAGTGCATCCCGGCACCAACTCTCTGGGCACTGCACGACCTGGCGGAGCTGCCGGGCTACGTGCACGGGCGGGTCGTCCTGATCGGCGACGCAGCTCACGCCATGCTGCCGCACCAAGGCGCCGGTGCCGCCCAAGGACTTGAGGACGCCTACTTCCTCGCCCGCCTGTTGGGCGATACCCAAGTCGATGCAGACAACCTCGCCGAGCTGCTTGAAGCCTACGACGACCTGCGCCGCCCTCGTGCCTGTCGCGTGCAGCGAACCTCCCGGGAGACCGGCGAGTTATACGAGTTTCGCGACCCCGTCGTAGGTGCGAACGAGCATCTGCTGGGGGAAAACCTGGCGACCCGCTTCGACTGGCTGTGGAGCCACGACCTCGACGCCGACCTGGCCGAGGCACGTGCGCGCCTGGGTTGGGAAAATGGTAGCCGGGGTGTGCTACGTCAAGGGTGACAACGTTGATAACGGTCGCGGATTCGAGGGCAAACAATTCGATTGCGTCCTGGACGTCGGCTATGTGGTGGAGAGGGGCTCGCTTAAGGGGCTGAGCGTCAGGAGTGGAATGTCACTACGGGTTCCAACCACCAGGCTGACGTCGATGAGAACCGCTTGATCTTTAACTACACGTGGAAGCTTCTAAGCATGGGCGGCCTACCGGCCCTAGCGTCAGTGGGCCGATACCACAACCGCATCCTAAACCTAATATAGTTTCCTTGCATGCTGCGCCGCTGAGCGCCGCTGGACGTGACAATGCACAACAGTAACAAGATGCCTTGCTCGTTCCGTTCCACCTTCACCGTCAGTGCTCTGGCATTGGCCCTCAGCATTTCACTGGCGAGGGCGGTCAAGGCGGCCGAACCGATCAAGATTTGTCTTTTGATGTCCTACATCGGCACCGTCGCGGCCCAAAGTGAAGCTACTCCGGCTCTGCCTTGGTTGAACGGAGGAAGATATGTCAGAGGCCTTTGAAATCACTGTGCAGCCTGGCGGAGAGCGATTTGCCTGTCAGCCGCTGCAATCAGTGTTAAGTGCAATGGAGACGCAGGGTAAGCAATGCTTACCAGTGGGCTGTCGTGGTGGCGGTTGTGGCTTGTGCAAGGTGAGGGTTCTTGCCGGTGACTACGAGTGCGGGCGTGTGAGCTGCAAGCACCTGCCGGTAGAAGCCCGCGAACAAGGCTACGCCTTGGCCTGCCGACTGTTTGCCCGGAGCGATCTATGTATCGAGCGTTATTCAAAGCCTGGCAGTGAAAACACGGTCGATCCACAATAATAAAGAGAATAGGTGATGTCATGAAGAAAGGTGTAATGCGCCCAGGGCACGTGCAACTGCGTGTACTGGACATGGGTAAGGCGTTGGAACACTACATCGAATTGTTGGGCCTGATCGAGATGGATCGTGACGACCAGGGCCGTGTCTATCTGAAGGCCTGGAGTGAGGTTGACAAATTTTCTGTAGTGCTACGCGAAGCTGATGAGCCAGGTATGGATTTCATGGGTTTCAAGGTGGTAGATGAGGTGTCTCTCCAGCAACTTGAGCAGGATCTGCAGGCACATGGCTGTTCCGTCGAACAGGTACCGGCGGGGGAGCTCAATAGTTGCGGTCGGCGTGTGCGCTTCCAAGCCCCCTCAGGGCATCACTTCGAGTTGTATGCTGACAAGGAATACACTGGCAAATGGGGTGTGAATGAGGTCAATCCCGAAGCCTGGCCACGCGATCTGAAAGGTATGTCGGCGGTGCGTTTCGATCATTGCCTGCTGTATGGTGATGAACTACAAGCCACTTATGAGTTGTTTACCGAGGTACTCGGCTTTTACCTGGCCGAGCAAGTGGTCGATGCCGAGGGTATACGCCTAGCACAGTTTCTAAGCTTGTCGACCAAGGCCCACGATGTGGCTTTTATCCAGCATGCGGAGAAGGGTAAGTTCCATCATGCCTCATTCCTCCTCGATACCTGGGAGGACGTGTTGCGCGCTGCCGACCTGATCAGCATGACCGACACCTCGATCGATATCGGCCCGACCAGGCACGGCCTGACCCACGGCAAGACCATTTATTTCTTCGACCCGTCCGGCAACCGCTGCGAGGTGTTCTGCGGCGGGAACTACAACTATCCGGATCACAAGCCGGTGACTTGGTTGGCCAAGGATGTGGGCAAGGCGATCTTCTATCACGACCGGGTGCTCAACGAACGATTCATGACCGTTATGACCTAAAGGCCCAGCTCGACTTATTGCAGAGATTACGCAGATGAAAGAGATCAAGCATTTCATTAACGGTGCCTTTGTCGGCTCGGCCAGCGGCCGCACCTTCGAGGACATCAACCCGGTCAATGGCCAGGTGATCGGCCGCGTCCACGAGGCCGGCCGCGCCGAGGTCGACGCTGCGGTCAAAGCTGCCCGTGCCGCGCTCAAGGGGCCCTGGGGGAAGATGACGGTGGCCGAGCGCGCTGACATTCTGCATCGCGTGGCCGATGGCATCACGGCCCGTTTCGACGAGTTTCTCGAGGCCGAATGCCTCGACACCGGAAAGCCAAAATCCCTGGCCAGCCATATCGACATCCCGCGTGGGGCGGCCAATTTCAAGGTGTTCGCCGACCTGCTGAAGAATGTCGCCAACGAAGCCTTCGAGATGGCCACCCCGGATGGCGCCGGTGCGCTCAACTACGGCGTGCGCCGGCCCAAGGGGGTGATCGGGGTCATCAGCCCGTGGAACCTGCCGCTGCTGCTGATGACCTGGAAAGTCGGACCGGCCCTGGCCTGCGGCAACTGCGTGGTGGTCAAGCCATCCGAGGAAACTCCGCTGACCGCCACCCTGCTCGGCGAGGTGATGCAGGCCGCCGGCGTACCGGCGGGCGTGTACAACGTGGTGCATGGCTTCGGCGGCGATTCGGCCGGGGCCTTCCTCACCGAGCACTCGGACGTCGACGCCTACACCTTCACCGGTGAGACCGGCACCGGCGAAACCATCATGCGCGCTGCGGCCAAGGGCGTGCGCCAGGTGTCGCTGGAACTGGGCGGGAAGAACGCCGGCATCGTGTTCGCCGACTGCGATATGGACAAGGCCATCGAGGGCACCCTGCGCTCGGCCTTCGCCAACTGCGGCCAGGTCTGCCTCGGTACCGAGCGACTGTATATCGAGCGGCCGATCTTCGACGCGTTCGTCGCCCGACTCAAGGCCGGTGCCGAAAGCCTGGTGATCGGGCCGCCGGACGACGCCAGCAGCAACTTCGGCCCGCTGGTCAGCCTCAAGCACCGCGAAAAAGTCCTCAGCTATTACCAGCAGGCAGTCGATGACGGCGCCACCGTTGTCACCGGCGGCGGCGTGCCGGAGATGCCGGCGCACCTGGCCGGCGGCGCCTGGGTGCAGCCGACTATCTGGACTGGCCTCTCCGACAATTCGGCGGTGGTCACCGAGGAAATCTTCGGCCCCTGCTGCCATATCCGCCCGTTCGATACGGAAGAGGAGGCCATCGAACTGGCCAACAGCCTGCCCTATGGCCTGGCGTCGGCGATCTGGACCGAGAGCAGCTCGCGCGCCCACCGCGTCGCCGGGCAGATCGAGGCCGGCATCGTCTGGGTCAACAGCTGGTTCCTCCGCGATCTACGCACCGCCTTCGGCGGCAGCAAGCAGTCGGGCATCGGCCGCGAAGGGGGTGTGCACTCGCTGGAGTTCTACACCGAGCTGAAAAACATCTGCGTGAAACTCTGAGGCGGCCATGACTGCATCCCTGAAGGCACCCCCGCAAGCAGCGGAGCAGGCTCCGGAACCTAGCCCCGAGCTGGGTCGCGAGATCCTCGCCGCAGGCTGGCGCACCAACTTGCTGGAGCAGGGCAGCGGCTTTCCGCTGCTGCTGATCCACGGCTCCGGCCCTGGCGTCACCGCCTGGGCCAACTGGCGCCTGGTCATGCCGCAGCTGGCCCAGAATCACCGGGTGCTCGCCCCGGACATGCTCGGCTTCGGTTACAGCGAGCGCCCGGCAGATGCTCACTACAGCCTCGACACCTGGGTGCTGCATGCCCTCGGCGTGCTGGATGCCCAGGGCATCGCCCAGGCCGACCTGGTCGGCAATTCCTTCGGCGGCGCCATCGCCTTGGCCCTGGCCGTGCGTCACCCCGAGCGGGTGCGCCGGCTGGTGCTGATGGGCAGCGTCGGCGTGCCCTTCGAGCTCACGTCGGGGCTGGACGCAGCCTGGGGCTACAGGCCATCGCTAGCTAATATGCGCGCGCTGCTCGACCTGTTCGCCTTCGATCGCGGCCTGGTCAGCGAAGACCTGGCCGAACTGCGTTACCAGGCCAGCATACGCCCGGGCTTCCAGGAATCCTTCGCCGCCATGTTCCCGGCCCCGCGCCAGCGATGGATCGAGGAGCTGTGCAGCGACGAGCGGGCGATCCGCGCGTTGCCCCACCCGACCCTGGTGGTGCATGGCCGCGAAGACCAGATCATCCCGCTGCAGGCTTCGCTGACCCTAGCGCAGTGGATTCCCAACGCCCAGCTACACGTCTTCGACCAGTGTGGCCACTGGACCCAGATCGAACACGCCGAGCGTTTCGCCCGCCTGGTCGAGGATTTCCTCGCCGAGGCCGCCCCCCTTTCCTGAGAGAGACAAGCATGGACCAGATATTGATCAACGAGCTCGGCGACGAGCTGTATCAGGCGATGCTCAACCGTGAAGCGGTCAGCCCGCTGACCGAGCGCGGTTTCGCCATCGGCATCGACGACGCCTACCACATTTCCCTGCGCATGCTCGAACGCCGGCTGGCCGCCGGCGAGAAGATCATCGGCAAGAAGATCGGCGTCACCAGCAAGGCGGTGCAGAACATGCTCGGCGTGTATCAGCCAGACTTCGGCTACCTGACCGATGCCATGGTGTTCAACAGCGGCGAGGCCGTGCCGATCAGCCAGCGGCTGATGCAGCCCAAGGCCGAGGGCGAAATCGCCTTCATCCTCAAGAAGGACCTGATCGGCCCCGGCGTGACCAACGCCGACGTGCTGGCCGCCACCGAGTGCGTGATGCCCTGTTTCGAGATCGTCGATTCGCGCATCCGCGACTGGAAAATCAAGATCGAAGACACAGTAGCGGACAATGCATCCTGCGGCCTGTTCGTGCTCGGCGACACGGCAGTGTCGCCACGCCAGGTCGACCTGGTTACCTGCGGCATGCTGGTGGAGAAGAACGGCCAGTTGCTCAGCACCGGCGCCGGTGCCGCGGCCCTGGGTTCGCCGGTCAACTGCGTGGCCTGGCTGGCCAACACCTTGGGCCGCTTCGGTATCCCGCTGAAGGCTGGCGAAGTGATCCTCTCCGGCTCGCTGGTACCCCTGGAGCCGGTCAAGGCCGGCGACTTCATGCGCGTCGAGATCGGCGGCATCGGCAGCGCCTCCGTGCGCTTCACCTGATCGAACAGAGGACAAACCCATGAGCAAGAAACTCAAGGCGGCCATCATAGGCCCCGGCAATATCGGTACCGATCTGGTGATGAAGATGCTCCGTTCCGAGTGGATTGAGCCGGTGTGGATGGTCGGCATCGACCCCAACTCCGACGGCCTCAAACGCGCCCGCGATTTCGGCATGAAGACCACAGCCGAAGGCGTCGACGGCCTGCTCCCGCACGTGCTGGACGACGACATCCGCATCGCCTTCGACGCCACCTCGGCCTATGTGCATGCCGAGAATAGCCGCAAGCTCAACGCGCTTGGCGTGCTGATGGTCGACCTGACCCCGGCGGCCATCGGCCCCTACTGCGTGCCGCCGGTCAACCTCAAGCAGCATGTCGGCCGCCTGGAAATGAACGTCAACATGGTCACCTGCGGCGGCCAGGCCACCATCCCCATGGTCGCCGCGGTGTCCCGCGTGCAGCCGGTGGCCTACGCCGAGATCGTCGCCACCGTCTCCTCGCGCTCGGTCGGCCCGGGCACGCGCAAGAACATCGACGAGTTCACCCGCACCACCGCCGGCGCCATCGAGCAGGTCGGCGGCGCCAGGGAAGGCAAGGCGATCATCGTCATCAACCCGGCCGAGCCGCCGCTGATGATGCGCGACACCATCCACTGCCTGACCGACAGCGAGCCGGACCAGGCTGCGATCACCGCTTCGGTTCACGCGATGATCGCCGAGGTGCAGAAATACGTGCCCGGCTACCGCCTGAAGAACGGCCCGGTGTTCGACGGCAACCGCGTGTCGATCTTCATGGAAGTCGAAGGCCTGGGCGACTACCTGCCCAAGTACGCCGGCAACCTCGACATCATGACCGCCGCCGCGCTGCGTACCGGCGAGATGTTCGCCGAGGAAATCGCCGCCGGCACCATTCAACTGCCGCGTCGCGACATCGCGCTGGCTTGAGGAGTAGCACCATGAATTTGCACGGCAAGAGCGTCATCCTGCACGACATGAGCCTGCGCGACGGCATGCACGCCAAGCGCCACCAGATCAGCCTGGAGCAGATGGTCGCGGTCGCCACCGGCCTCGATCAAGCCGGTATGCCGCTGATCGAGATCACCCACGGCGACGGCCTCGGCGGTCGTTCGATCAACTACGGCTTCCCGGCCCACAGTGACGAGGAGTACCTGCGCGCGGTGATCCCGCAGCTCAAGCAGGCCAAAGTCTCGGCGCTGCTGCTGCCCGGCATCGGCACCGTCGACCACCTGAAGATGGCCCTGGACTGCGGCGTCTCGACTATTCGCGTGGCCACCCACTGTACCGAGGCGGATGTCTCCGAGCAGCACATCGGCATGGCGCGCAAGCTGGGGGTCGACACCGTCGGCTTCCTGATGATGGCGCACATGATCAGCGCCGAGAAAGTCCTGGAGCAGGCCAAGCTGATGGAAAGCTATGGTGCCAACTGCATCTACTGCACCGACTCGGCCGGCTACATGCTGCCTGATGAAGTCAGCGAGAAAATCGGCCTCCTGCGCGCCGAGCTGAACCCGGCCACCGAAGTCGGCTTCCACGGCCACCACAACATGGGCATGGCTATCGCCAACTCGCTGGCCGCCATCGAAGCCGGTGCCGCGCGCATCGACGGCTCGGTCGCCGGCCTCGGCGCCGGTGCCGGCAACACCCCGCTGGAAGTGTTCGTCGCAGTGTGCAAACGCATGGGCGTGGAGACCGGCATCGACCTGTACAAGATCATGGACGTGGCCGAGGACCTGGTGGTGCCGATGATGGATCAGCCGATCCGCGTCGACCGCGACGCCCTGACCCTGGGCTACGCCGGGGTGTACAGCTCGTTCCTGCTGTTCGCCCAGCGCGCCGAGAAGAAATATGGCGTGTCGGCCCGCGACATCCTGGTCGAACTGGGCCGGCGCGGCACCGTCGGTGGCCAGGAAGACATGATCGAAGACCTCGCCCTGGACATGGCCCGGGCCCGTCAGCAGCAGAAGGTGAGCGCATGAACCGTACCCTGACCCGCGAACAGGTGCTGGCCCTGGCCGAGCACATCGAAAACGCCGAGCTGAATGTCCACGACATCGGCAAGGTGACCAACGATTTTCCCGAGATGACCTTCGCCGACGCCTACGACGTGCAGTGGGAAATCCGCCGGCGCAAGGAGGCCCGCGGCAACAAGATCGTCGGCCTGAAGATGGGCCTGACCTCCTGGGCGAAGATGGCGCAGATGGGCGTGGAAACGCCGATCTACGGCTTCCTCGCCGACTACTTCAGCGTGCCGGACGGAGGCGTGGTGGATTGCTCCCAGCTGATCCATCCAAAGATCGAGGCGGAAATCTCGGTGGTGACCAAGGCGCCGCTGCACGGTCCGGGTTGCCACCTGGGTGACGTGATCGCGGCGATCGACTACGTGATCCCAACCGTAGAGGTGATCGACTCGCGTTATGAGAATTTCAAGTTCGACCTGATCAGCGTGGTCGCCGACAACGCCTCCTCGACCCGCTTCATCACTGGTGGGCGCATGGCCAGCCTGGAGGAGGTCGATTTGCGCACCCTCGGCGTGGTCATGGAGAAGAACGGCGAAGTGGTCGAACTCGGCGCCGGCGCGGCGGTGCTCGGCCATCCGCTGTCCAGCGTGGCGATGCTGGCCAACCTGCTGGCCGAGCGCGGCGAACACATCCCGGCCGGCACCTTTATCATGACCGGCGGGATCACCGCCGCCGTGCCGGTGGCGCCGGGCGACAACATCAGCGTGCGCTACCAGGGCCTCGGCTCGGTGTCCGCGCGCTTCATCTGAACCCCCGCGGTCGGCCTGCACGGTCGGCCGCCCCTATTGTTGGAGGACGAGGCCATGCCCATCGCCCAGTTGTACATTCTCGACGGTCGCAGCAACGAGCAGAAGGAAACCCTGATCCGCGAAGTCAGTGAGGCCATGTCGCGCTCGCTGGACGCGCCGATCGAACGAGTCCGGGTGATCATCACCGAGATGCCGAAGAACCACTTCGGCATCGGCGGCGAACCGGCGAGTAAGCTCAATCGCTGAGGCTGCTCTGATCATCTCGCCCCTCGAAACTAACCTCGTCTGGCAAGCAGCCCTGCGGGCCTGTGCATCGGCGGAATTGGCGTTTCCGGCGGCTCTGGAGAGCAGGACGAAACCTGAGCAGAGGCGTGTCTGCGGGCGATGCTCGGCTGAGTCCGCCCGAGCCCGCAATCAGGACCAATAAGTGCTTGCCGGATCACACATCTGCCCTAACAGCCGTACGGAATTGAATCACACTAATGCAAAAATTCACTATCCGAACCCGACTTTTAATGCTGGTCGGCGCTATGTTTACCGGCTTCATAACTATCGAGTTGATGGGATTCAGTGCTCTTGAGAGAGGCGTGGCAAGCCTTAATACAGTTTATCTAGATCGAGTCGTTTCGCTACGTGACCTGAAAACCATCGCCGACCTGTATGCAGTGAAAATCGTCGATAGCAGCCACAAGGCTCGCAGTGGCCGCATGACCTACGCCCAAGCCGAGCAAGAGGTGAAAGACGCCGGTCGGCAGATCGATATGCTATGGCACTCCTACCAAAAGACTAAAAAGATCGATGAAGAGCAACGTTCAGTGGACGCACTAGCCAAGCTTATTGAGGAAGCTCAAGACCCCATTGAACGCTTGAAAGGAATTTTGGAACGTGGCGACAAGGTGGCACTCGACACCTTTGTCGAAAATGAAATGTACCCGTTGATTGATCCGCTTTCGGAAGGGCTCAGCCATCTGACCCAAATCCAAGTGGAGGAATCAAAGCGTACCTATGACGCCGCTGTTGTCCTGTATGACTCTTCACGCACCATGTTAGCGCTGCTGCTCTTGGGAATACTGATTTGCGGTGGTGTCTTCGCCACGCGGCTTATACGTAGCATCATCCATCCTTTAACGACACTTAAGGATGCAGCGGCTCGTGTAGCACTTGGCGATCTTAGCCAGTCAATTCAGGTGAGCGGTCGCAATGAGGTTACCGACGTGCAGCTGTCTGTGCAGGCGATGCAGGCTAATCTTCGCAATACCTTGCAGGATATCCAGGGCTCGGCGACTCAATTGGCAGCTGCTGCTGAAGAACTTCAGACGGTAACTGAGAGCACAGCCCAGGGTATCCACCGGCAAAATGATGAGATGCAAATGGCGGCCACGGCAGTAACCGAAATGTCCGCTGCAGTGGATGAAGTCTCAGACAATGCCAACCGCACATCCAATGCATCACACGAAGCGATGGACCTGGCAGACGGGGGGCGCAAACAGGTTATGCTAACCTGCGAGACTATCGATCGGCTCAGCGGCAAGCTTAATGAAACCACCGGAACCGTCTTCCGCCTGGCTGAGGAAGCATCGAACATCGGTCGTGTATTGGACGTGATCCGTGCCATTGCCGAGCAAACCAAATTGCTTGCACTCAATGCTGCGATTGAGGCCGCCCATGCTGGTGAGGCAGGCCGTGGTTTTGCGGTAGTCGCTGACGAAGTTCGCAATTTGGCACAACGCACCCAGACCTCTACTCAAGAAATAGAACGAATGATTTTTTCCATTCAGAGTGTGACGCAAGAGGGGGTTCGTGACGTGCAGCAGAGCTGCGAGTTTGCTGCAGGCAGTCAGAAAATGGCTAGTGAAGCTGATCAGACACTGACCCTGATCGCCGAGCGGATCACGGAAATAAATGGTATGAATTTAGTGATTGCCAGCGCAGCAGAAGAACAAGCCCAGGTGGCGCGAGAAGTAGATCGGAACCTGGTTACTATCAGTGACATTTCTGAACAGAGTACCGCCAGCGTTCGGCAGACCGCCAAGGCCAGTGAAGAGCTGGCGCGCTTGGCCGCAAATCTTAATAATCTGGTCAATCGCTTTAATATGTAGCCCCTAGGGGGGCGCTTATATGGACTCCTCCCCCGGGCAGCGGGTCGGACGCAGTACCTCTGCATGAATGGAGGATCCTCGCTGACCCGGTATCAAGGTGCCAAAGTGGAGAGTGCCAAGAAGGTTTTCCAGTTGCACACCGTTGATCGGTGCACTGGGAGGCAGGGCGGCGGCAAAAACTGAGTGCAACACATGACATTTCCGGTACGGTGCTGTCCCTATGTCTTATTCCGAACTCAGCGTTGAAGAGCGCGCCACCATTCAAATCGGTCATGCCCAAGGCAGTCTGCGTCGGATTGCCTGCTTGATCCCCCGATCCCCTTCGACCATCAGCCGGGAACTGCGCCGCAATCGAGATGCCTGTGGCGGTTAATCGGCCCGTGTGGCCCAGTAGCAGACGCAGGCCCGCCGCCAGGTTTGTAGACCGATGCGAAAGCTGTTTCCGGGGAGTGAGCGCTTCGAGTTGGTGGCTCATATACTGAGTGAGCGTTTGTCTCCCGAACAGATTGCCGACAAGCTGCGCAGCATGAACATACCCCACCTAAGAGATGCCTACGTCTGTCGCGAGACGATCTACAACGCCATCTATGCCTTGCCGGTCGGTGAGCTGCACAAGGAGCAGATCATCTGCCTGCGCCAAAGCAAGACGACGCACCGACCGCGTTCTGGCGGCGTCGATCGCCGCGGGCAGATCCCCGAGATGGTCAGTATTCATGTGCGCCCGCCGGAGATCGAAGACCGGCTGATGACGGGGCATGGACGAGCCCCCTGAAAGACAGGACACCGTTTCCCCCTTAACATAAGGGATAGGCAAACGACTGTGTATATGACTAATAGAAACGATAAGGGTGGGGAGCTTTTGGGTCAGGAGCGGCGTCGCCGCTGGAGCCCGGAGCAAAAACTGGCCATGGTTCGCGAGAGCCTGCAACCGGGGCAAAGCGTCTCGGTGGTGGCTCGACAGAATGGCGTGAATGCCAACCAGTTGTTTCAGTGGCGCAAGCTCTATCAGAGCGGCAGTCTCTCGGCTGTCAGTGCTGGGGAGAGCGTGGTGCCCGCTTCCGAGCTGGCCGATGCGCTCAAGCAGATCCGCGAGCTACAGCGCATGCTTGGCAAGAAAACCATGCAGGTCGAGATCCTTCAGGAAGCTGTGGAGATTGCTCGGTCGCGAAAATGGATTGCGCACTCACCCTTGTTGCCGGGGGACGACCAGTGAAGCTGATCAGTGAAAGTCTCGGTGTAGCGCGCTCGCAATTGACGGTTCGACTCAACCCAAATGCTCAGGTCGAGCGGCGTCGCCCTGCACTGGACGATGCCGCACTGGTCGAAGAAATTCAGGCTGAAGTGAGTGAACTGCCCAGCTACGGGTACCGCCGTGTGTGGGGGTTGCTGCGTCGTCGGCGTGAAAAGCAGAGTCAGGCGCCGATCAACGTCAAGCGGGTTTATCGCGTCATGCGCGATCATCAGTTGCTGCTGGAGCGACGGATTAAACAACCGGGTGTGGCACGCCGTCACGAAGGCCGAATTGCCGTGGCCACCAGCGATACCCGGTGGTGCTCGGACGGGTTTGAGTTTCGCTGTGATGATAACGCCAAGCTGAGCGTGACCTTTGCCCTGGACTGCTGCGACCGCGAAGCCATCGGTTGGGTGGCCAGCCCGACCGGGTACAGCGGCGACGATATCCGTGATCTGATGCTGGAGGCGGTGGAAAAACGCTTCGGTGAAGAGGCGCCTGCCACCCCGGTGCAATGGCTGAGCGACAATGGCTCGGCCTACATCGCTGAACAGACACGCCAGTTTGCCCGACAGATCGGCTTGCAACCGCTGACCACGCCGGTGCGTAGCCCGCAGAGCAACGGCATGGCCGAGAGCTCTAGCTGAACGCTCTCCAGCTCGATCCCGCGCCGTGCAGCAGCCATAGCAATGGTGACTGTGTAGCAGGAGGCGAGTGCTTGCAGCTCGTACTCGAGAAGGCTGGCACCAGTGTCCGTACCCAATGGTACAGGCTCATCGCTGACGAGTGTGAAGCGGCCGGCTCGCGCCTCATCACGCTGCCCACCCATGAATGCAGCTCCAGTGCTTGCAGTCATTTTGCTGCCGCCGTCCCACGTCCCGTTCAAAGACAGAGTGAACTTGGTAGTTTCCCGATTTGCTCGACTGGCGTTGCCTGCCTCCACCAGAGCGTTCAGATAAATGCCGTTGAGCAAAGCAGTTGTAATCACGAGCTCCTCAGATGGCGGTGTAGGTATGTACGTCGGGTTCGGCAGCCAGCAGGGGCTTGAGGCCGCCGACTACGTCAGCGGCGAACAACTCGCTTTGCAGGTAGGCGTTGGCGTTCTCCAGCGTGTCGAAGCAATGCAGCACCTACACTTCTTCGTCGCGTACCAGCTGTGTCTTGGACTTTGCGCCTTGGATCTTCTCCAGGAACGTCTCCTTGTACTGTTGGTAAATGCAGGCAGCAGCACGATTAGTGCGCTCGATCATCAGCGTGATCTGTAGATAGACCATGTTGGATCTCCAGATTTACGAAGTGAGTGGTTCCGCATTTCCTGTCCCGATCCTTGGCAACTGGGCCCAGGTCTTAGTTGCGACCAGCCATAACACCACCATCGACGTCCCAGATTGCGCCGGTAACCCAGCTGGCTTGCTCGGAGAGGAGGAAGACAACTATACCAGCCACGTCCTGCGGAGTGCCAACACGGCCTATCGGGTGGAAACTGTTGAAGCCCTGCAGCGCGCTATGCACTTCCGCTTTCGGGATGAAGCCTTCGTAGATCGGGGTTTGCACAACTGCCGGGGAAACGGCATTCACGCGGATGTTCTTCGAAGCTAGTTCCATCGCTAGGTGCTGAGTCAGGGAATGCAGGCCGGCCTTAGCCATGGAGTAGGCAGATGACGGGGTGGCGGCGATCGCTTGCTTGGCCCACATCGAGCCGATGTTCACGATGGCGCCTGGACGGTTTTGCTCAACCAGGTTGGCGGTAACCTTTTGGGTGATAAAGAAGAACGCCTTGTTCAGCTTCATGTACTGGTCGTAGTCCGCATCCTGGTGTTCCAGGAAAGGTTTCGGGAAGAACACACCGGCAGCGTTCACTAGCATGTCGATATCCGAGTGCTGCTGGCTGATGGTCTTGATCAGTTTGGCCAGGCCTTCGTCGCTGGTCAGATCTGCAGTAAGAGCAGTCACGTTTCCCTGAGCGGAGAGGTCTTTACGAGCCTCTTCGGTTTTTTCAGGACGGTTACCGATGATGACTACGCTGCCGCCTTCAGAGAGAAACTGGCGTGCAGTTTCCAGACCCATGCCACTGGTGCCACCGACGACCAGCAGTTTCTTACCGTTGAATTGGTTGCTCATTGGGAGACCTCTTTGCACCTGCCCACGGCAGGTACCTGGTTAACGGGGATTGGGGCGAGTCACTTGCCTAAGACGCCGACACCGGCAGGCAGTTCGTGCCCTCTATGGGCCAGTGCAACGTGGCTATCTGGAAACTAAAGGGCAGGAAGAAAAATTTTCCACCTTAGCTAAACTCCAGAAACTTTCCGCCGACTTCGAGTAGTTTAGCCGCAGCACACTTTGCCTTGGAGCGAATATTCCTCGCTTTCAATTCCGCCAACAAACGAGATAAAATTTCTCACCACTAAAGAAATTCTTTATCGATATGAAGGCTCCAGTTCATCTCAACGCGCTGCGCGCTTTTGAAGCCAGTGCCCGCCACCAGAGCTTTTCTGCGGCTGCAGCCGAGCTGCACGTCACGCCGGCAGCGGTTGGTCAGCTCGTGCGCACACTCGAGGATTGGCTAGGCACTCATCTTTTTGTCCGCAGTACCAGCGGCAAAGCACGGTTGATCCCCACGGATGCGGCCGAACGTGCTCTGCCGGATATTCGAGCAGGTTTCGACAGACTGACCCTAGGGATGGAGCGGCTTCAGGAGTGCTCGGTCAGTTGCGTGCTTACCGTGGCCGTTAGCCCGGCCTTCGCCGTCAAGTGGCTGCTGCCTCGGATCGACCGCTTCCAGGCCATCTGCCCTGATACGGACGTGCGGCTAGACACCAACCTCAAGCCGGTAGATTTCGTTGCTCAGCAAGTCGACATTGGCGTGCGCTATGGCACGGGCAAGTGGCCTGGACTGGCCGCCGAGAAGATGATGGATGAAGAGATTTACCCGGTATGCTCACCACAATTGCGGCGAGAGCGCTTTTGCCTGCAGAAGCCCAATGACTTGGTCCGGGAGATATTGATCCACGATCTCTCGATGGATAACCACTCAGGCTTCCCGACCTGGGAGAGCTGGATGCAACAAGCTGGTGTGACGGAGACGACCACCCTTCGCGGCATGAAAATCAACAACTCTGCTGCTGTATTGCAGGCTGCTGCCGAAGGGCACGGAGTCGCCCTAGCACGAGGCGTTATGGCGCGTGATGACTTGGCGAGTGGCCGCCTGATTCGGCTGTTTCCAGAGATCAGCGTTGCATCAGATTTGGCTTATTACGTTGTCTACCGCCCGGAATGCGTCAGCTTGCCAAGGCTGACAACCTTCCGAGATTGGCTGCTGGCTGAGGCGGCGGAAACCTAGATACGGACTGACTGCTTATGGCCGATTCTGTTGAAAAAGTCGGTTTTTCAGCTGACCTGAATTCAGAAACGGCCATCGCCTAAGAACCGACTCACCACATTGAGTGGTTTCTCGGCCCTTCGTTGAACGTTGCTGCTCAGTTAGTGGGTTAAAAAGCAAACCGTCGGATATCGCTACCGTATGGGACTGCATCTGGCCTTGTGCAAGGGGCCCGTCGATGCTGTGCAGGAAATCCAGATGGGCGACCGTACCGCGTGGGGTGATGCCGACCGCGCGCCGCTGACCAGCCTCTCCATCAACAAGCCCACCCTGTTTGGCGGCGACGAGCGCGAGAGCGGCGTGGTCGGCACCATTGATGTGCTGTCTGGTCATGCCGGTCAGGGGCGCAACGACAACCTGATGAGTCGTCTCGGCAGTTCCATTCCGGCATTCCGGGGCGTGCTGTCCTTGGTAACGAGCAAGTTCGCGGCCAACAACCCGAACATCAAACCGTGGGCAGTGCGCGTCCGGCGCTTCACGGCGGGGTGGTTGGATGCGCCGTGGATGGAGTGGAATACCGAGGTGCGTACCTGGGATGAGGACGAAGGGCGCGAGATTAGCGTCGGCATGAATCCAGCCCACATTCTGGTGCAGTGCCTCACCGACCCGCATTGGGCATGGGCTATCCGCAGAGCACCATCGGTTGGAGTTTCTGGAACGAGGCGTGGGCTTTGTCGAGCGAGGGCTTCGGCCTCAATCTGATCTGGACGCGCCAGCAGCCCATCGAGAGCTTCATCGACCACATTGGCGGCATCCTCTACACCGGCCCGGAGCCAGGCACATTCGAGCTCAAGCTGCTGCGCGACGACTATTGGATCGACAGCCTGCCGCAGTTGGGGCCTGACGAAATCGTGCGGCTGGAACGCTTCGAGTGCGCCCAGTGGGGCGAGCTGCCCAACGAATTAACGGTGGTCTACACCGACTGGCAGACCGGCGGTGATGCTGCCGTCACGGTCGAGAACCTGGCCGCCATCCAGTTGCAAGGCGGCGTGATCAATCAACGCCGCGACTACTCTGGCGTCAACTA
>NZ_AFOY02000001.1 GCF_000217955.3 Pseudomonas fluorescens HK44
GATTAAGCGAACGACAGGTTGCATAGGGTCAGGGACTAGAAGCACTTTCCATCCGCCCGGAGCAGCATAGTTATGAATGGGACGTAAAGCGGAGTTGCTAACGGCAGGTTGCAATTGGCCAGGGATGAGTTGCACGCTCCACTCGCTAGGAGCAGCGTAGTTATGAATCGGGGCTAGGGCGGTTCTATTTTGAGCTATAGAAGCCTTACTATGTGCAAGCGTACGGGTGTTGGGCCCTCCAATGGAGTTTCTGTTTGTCGCAGGGGCGTTAGTTTGCTGCGTGTTTGGAGGGGTGGGCTGTGCTGTTTTCTTTGGTGTTGGTGTTGGTGTTGGTGTTGGCGTTGCTTTTGCTTTTGCTTTGACTTTTTCTACACTACCCAGGCTTTTTTTAACCCTGGATAGAGCGCCGGATACATCTGGTTGGTTGAAAATTCTGCGCGCGAAAAGGAAAAGCTTTGCTTTACCCGTCGGATCCGCGTAATTGATCGGATCATTTTCGCAGTAGGCATAAGCATTAATGCCACCCTCCCCGAAGGGGCTTAATCTATCCGGACTGTTAAATCGCATCAGCACTGGGTTGTAAGCCCGATGACCCTGCCCTAATAAATAATGACCGGTTACAGAGTCAGGTCGTTCGCCGTTAAACCCCAGTAAGCTAAGTAACCCGTTCTCCGCTGGGCGATGGCCGTAAGGGCTGTAGTTCTGTGGATGAATGAGGGCATGTTTGATGCTATGCAGCACCGATTTTTGTAGATCAGTGGCCAGTAAGGTGACTGCATCGCCGGGTTGTAACTCGGCTAGCGGCATGGTCTTGTGTTCGAAAAAACAAGTTTTTCTATCGCCCTGAATCTCGGTCGCAATGCGGGTACTGTTGTAAAAGCGTTGCATCGAGTGAGCGCTAATCAAACGATCTAGCGGATCGTATTGATAGTGGGTGGTGGAGGTCTTATGCGGTCCACTCATGTGACAAGCTCCGGAAAATAGTAATCTTCACGTCAGCTTCTGCTTGTTTATCAGGCCTGTATAGCTAGCAGATCTGATAGGTATTTGGGGTCAGGGGACGGGGGATAAATGCGGGTAATGGACTGGCCCCTATCAAACCGGACACCAATACCATAGGGCGTATAGGCGATGGATAGCGTTTGATTATTGACTTGGAGCGTTTGTAGCACTGTGCGATTTTGATCGGTGGCCAGCAATGTAATCGCAAGAGCATCACCCCCGCTTTGTTGTTGCGCCAACAACTGATCACCATGCTGGACGATAGAGCAACGTATCTCGCCCTCTACCTCGGTAGTCAGGAGGTTTTTGCAGTAGTAACGCTGACGCTCCAGTCGTCCTCGGATCACGCTACTAATAAGCCGGTCGAGAGCGTCATAGCGATAATGGCATATCGGTTCAGGTTGGATTGTCATGGGATGAGCGCCTCGAAAATCCTGTGTGCAGGCGTTCAGTATTGAATGTCTCGCAAAATATGGGTACTAGCTGAACTGATAGTGTGCAGATGTCAAAAAAGCAAAATTGCCACCTGCGGTTTGATAGGAATCGACGGCGGGGACGATGTCGACCTGGTCATTCACTGAATATCTTTCAAATAATCCTTAAGCGCAATCAGCGGACTATCAAGCTGTTCCAGCGTCTGCGCCGCACTGAAATCTCCCGACAATCTATCCAGCTCTCGCCCCAGCGGCGTACCAACCCCACCTATCGCCTCAAGCGCCAGCCCCACGCATTCGGCCACTTTGACCTTGATCGTCTCGACATCACCTCTGCGTACCAGCAAGCCGAATACGTCCCGCTGGTAGTCACCCATCATCAGATCGTCGCGCAGGATCGGGCTTTGGTCTTCCGTTTCGTAGGCGAGTTTTAGGGAGAAGAGGGCGACTGTTTCCAGTGGTAATTCCATGGGGGGATCCTTTTGAAATGGTCCGCCGGTCAAGGGACGTGGAAGAAGAGCAGGATTAAAAGATCGTCCGAACGCGGCCCGAACCTTCGGCAGTTCCTACGGGGGCGGGGTGGCTTTTCTATAGGCGAAAAAAAAGGTTCATCACGGATTACCGGGAAAGACGCTCTTGATCTTCATGAAAAAGAACTCGCTATCCCGGTAACCGTACGCCATCCGCTTGATGACCTTTATTCGATTGTTTATTCCTTCCAACTGACCGGTGTGCATCGGCCAGCGAACCCGACTGACGATGCCCCGCCAGTAATCCTTTAGCCGTCTGGCGAACTGGATCAGGGCGGGTATCGCGCTTTCATGAGCATGGCGCAACCATTGCTTCCAGGCCGATCTCCAGCCCCAGGCGGTACTCGGCGTCCAGAGCGTTTTGAGTTCAGCCTTCATCAGATAGACCGTCATCAACGATTGGTTGGCCGCCAGTAAATCCTGTAAATGGACCTGTTGTTCCGGCGTTTTCAGGTTCTGCGGGTTACGCAGCAACAGCCATCGCGCCTGCTTGATGACCTTGCGAGCCGGCTTGTCATGACGCAGCCGGTTAGCCTCGTCGACGCGGACCCGATCAATCACCTCTCGGCCATATTTGGCTACCACATGAAAGAGGTCGTAGACCACTCGGGCTTTGGGGCAGTGCTGGCGAACCTCCAGATCAAAAGCGGTGTTCATGTCCATCGCTACCGCTTCGATTCGAGCACAACCCTCTGGTCCCAGTTCTTCGAAGAACGGTCTGACCGCCGCCCGGCTGCGGCCTTCGCCGATCCACAGCACTCGTCGTGTATCGGCATCCAGGACCACGCTGGCGTAGCGATGACCTTTGAACAGCGCGAACTCGTCCATTACCAGGCGTCGCGGTTGCGCCTTCGGCAGATTACTTAGCGCCGTTTGCAAGGCTCGACGCTCCAGCAACCGGACGGTGTCCCAATGCAGCCCAAACAGTTGAGCCACGTGTAGCGTGGGAAGGCGCTCACAGGCTTGAATGACCGCATCGGCCAAGCGGCGCGTCATGCGGGCATAGCGATCCAGCCAACTGACGGCTTCCATGCGTTTGCCACAGTCACGACAGCCAACCCGCCTGAGCAAAACGCTAAGGCGCACCGCGCGACCGAGAATGGGCAAATCACGAACGACTCGCTCGCAATACTCATGAGTGGTTGAACAGGGTTTTTGGCAGCCGCCACAGGAAGGGAATCGGGTAGCGTGGGGAGTCAGATCGATCTGTAGGGCGTCCACCATCAGGCTTGATGTTGACGACAGAAAAACCCTCCCAAAAAGGAAGGAAAGTATTAATATCGCGCATAAGAACGCCCGGTTTGTTAGATGTGTTTGCTCGCACGAACATCATCATCAATCAAATCGGCGTTCTTGTTTCTGTGTTTCCCGGATTCCGTGAAGAACAAAAAAAAAGGCCTTGCTAAGCAAGACCTTTCTTAATTTTGGTGCCCCGAGGGAGACTCGAACTCCCACTCCTTTCGAAAACGGATTTTGAATCCGCCGCGTCTACCAATTCCGCCATCAGGGCTCAATGGCGGCGAAGTATAGAGATGAGATAACCGTCGGTCAATCAGGTACATGGAGAATTTTCACTATTTCCGCTAGACTTCCCGGCCCTGCTAGACGAACCCCATCATGCGCGTTGCTGACTTTACTTTCGAACTCCCTGATTCGCTGATCGCTCGCCACCCTTTGGCTGAGCGGCGCGGCAGTCGCCTGTTGACCCTGGATGGGGTCAGCGGCGCTCTGGCGCACCGTCAATTCACTGATTTGCTTGAGCATTTGCGCCCGGGCGATTTGATGGTGTTCAACAATACCCGGGTGATTCCGGCGCGGCTGTTTGGCCAGAAAGCTTCCGGCGGCAAGCTGGAAATTCTGGTCGAGCGGGTGCTCGACAGTCATCGCGTGCTGGCCCATGTGCGCTCCAGCAAGTCGCCGAAGCCGGGTTCGACGATCCTCATCGACGGTGGTGGCGAAGCGCAAATGCTCGCGCGTCATGATGCGTTGTTCGAACTGGGGTTCGCCGAAGAAGTGCTGCCGCTGCTCGACCGCGTCGGGCACATGCCGTTGCCTCCTTATATAGACCGCCCGGACGAAGGCTCGGACCGCGAGCGTTATCAGACGGTCTACGCCGAGCGCTTGGGCGCGGTGGCGGCGCCGACGGCGGGGCTGCATTTCGATCAGCCGTTGCTGGAAGCGATTGCCGCCAAGGGTATCGAGACGGCGTTCGTGACCTTGCACGTCGGCGCGGGCACCTTTCAGCCGGTGCGCGTCGAGAAGCTCGAAGATCACCACATGCACAGCGAATGGCTGGAAGTCGGCCAGGACGTGGTGGATGCGGTCGCTGCGTGCCGTGCGCGGGGTGGGCGCGTGGTGGCGGTGGGGACTACCAGCGTGCGTTCGCTGGAAAGCGCGGCCCGCGATGGCGTGCTCAAACCGTTCAGCGGTGACACCGATATCTTTATCTACCCAGGCCGGCCGTTCCATGTGGTCGATGCCCTGGTCACCAACTTTCATTTGCCCGAATCCACGCTGTTGATGCTGGTTTCGGCGTTCGCCGGTTATCCCGAGACCATGGCCGCCTACAAGGCCGCCGTCGAGCATGGATACCGCTTTTTCAGCTACGGTGATGCGATGTTCATCACCCGTAATCCGGCGCCGACCGCCCCCAAGGATTCGGCCCCTGAGGATCAAGAATGAGTCGTACAAGTCGTATGTCTTTCGAATTGCTGGCCACCGACGGCAAGGCTCGCCGTGGTCGCCTGACGTTCCCGCGTGGCACTGTCGAAACCCCAGCCTTCATGCCGGTCGGCACGTACGGCACGGTCAAGGGCATGTTGCCGCGGGATATCGAGGCGACAGGCGCCGAGATCATTCTGGGCAACACCTTTCACCTGTGGCTGCGTCCTGGCACCGAAGTGATCAAGAAGCACGGCGACCTGCACGATTTCATGCAGTGGAAAGGCCCGATCCTGACCGACTCCGGCGGTTTCCAGGTGTTCAGTCTGGGCGCCATGCGCAAGATCAAGGAGGAGGGCGTGACCTTCGCTTCTCCAGTGGATGGCGCGAAAGTGTTCATGGGCCCGGAAGAGTCGATGCAGGTTCAGCGCGACCTGGGCTCCGACATCGTGATGATTTTCGACGAATGCACCCCGTACCCGGCCGACGAAGATGTGGCGCGGGTGTCCATGGAGCTGTCGTTGCGCTGGGCTCAGCGCTCGAAAAACGCTCATGGCGACAACACCGCGGCGCTGTTCGGTATCGTTCAGGGCGGCATGCACCAGGACCTGCGCATGCGCTCCCTGGAAGGCCTCGACAAGATCGGTTTTGATGGCCTGGCGATCGGCGGTCTGTCGGTGGGCGAGCCCAAGCACGAGATGATCAAGGTGCTGGATTATCTGCCAGGCCAGATGCCGGCTGACAAACCTCGTTACCTTATGGGCGTTGGCAAACCGGAAGACTTGGTTGAGGGTGTGCGCCGCGGTGTGGACATGTTCGATTGCGTGATGCCAACCCGTAATGCCCGCAACGGGCACTTGTTCATTGATACGGGCGTGCTGAAAATCCGTAACGCGTTTCATCGCCATGATGATTCGCCGCTCGATCCGACCTGCGATTGCTATACCTGCCAGAACTTCTCCCGTGCTTATCTGCACCATCTGGACAAGTGTGGAGAAATGCTGGGTAGCATGTTGAATACAATCCACAATTTGCGCCATTACCAGGTACTTATGGCTGGTTTGCGCGAGGCTATTCAACAGGGTACATTGGCCGCCTTTGTCGATGCCTTCTACGCCAAACGCGGGTTACCTGTACCGCCTTTGGACTGAGTTTTCTGACCCCAAGATTCAACATTTGCAACTGGAGTGCTAAATGAGCTTTTTTATCTCTAATGCCATGGCTGATGCTGGTGCCCCTGCGGCAGGCCCGATGGGCGGCGGCTTTGAGTGGATTTTCCTGGTCGGCTTCCTGGTCATCTTCTACCTGATGATCTGGCGTCCACAGGCCAAGCGCGCCAAAGAGCAGAAGAACCTGCTGAGCAGCCTGCAGAAAGGCGACGAAGTTGTGACCACCGGTGGTATCGCCGGCAAGATCACTAAAGTGGCAGATGATTTCGTAGTTCTGGAAGTTTCCGACACTGTCGAAATGAAATTCCAGAAAGGCGCCATCGCCGCCACGCTGCCAAAAGGCACGCTAAAAGCGATCTAAGTTCCAACTTCTACTCAATCGACGGGGCGCGCAAGGCGCCCCGCGTCATAAGCGGGCGGCGTGATGCTGAACAAATACCCTCTGTGGAAATACATTCTGATCCTGGCGGTGCTGGCGGTCGGTCTGATTTATTCCGCTCCCAATCTTTATCCTGACGATCCGGCCATTCAGGTCAGCGGTGCAAGCACTGCGCTGCAGGTCAATCAGGCTGATCTGGATCGCGTGAGTAAAGCGCTCAACGATGCCGGGATCAACGTCAAGGCGGCCACTTTGTCGGCTAATGGCAAGGGCGGTTTGTTGCGCCTGACCAAGGCGGAAGACCAACTGCCAGCCAAAGACGTCGTGCGCAAGGCGCTGGGTGATGACTACGTCGTCGCACTGAACCTGGCACAAACGACTCCGCAGTGGCTGCGCAGCCTCGCCGCGCATCCGATGAAGCTGGGTCTGGACTTGTCCGGTGGTGTGCACTTCCTGCTCGAAGTGGACATGGAAAAAGCCCTCGACGCCCGCCTGAAAGTCTACGAAGGCGACGTCAAGAGCCTGCTGCGTAAAGAGAAGCTGCGCTATCGCAGCCTGCCGCAGATCAATGGCGCCATTCAGCTGGGTTTCAGTGATGACGCTTCCCGCGAAGAGGCTCGTGCGCTGATCCGCAAGAACTTCAACGATTTCGACATTGTTCCGGCCGACCTCAATGGCCAACCGGTACTGCGTCTGGCGATGACCCCGGCCAAGCTGGCGGAAATCCGCGAATACTCCATCAAGCAGAACTTGACCACGGTGCGTAACCGCGTCAACGAGCTGGGTGTTGCCGAGCCTATCGTTCAGCGTCAGGGCGCCAACCGCATCGTGGTTGAGCTGCCAGGCGTGCAAGACACTGCCGAAGCCAAGCGTATCCTCGGCAAGACGGCGAACCTTGAGTTCCGTCTGGCGGCTGAGCCGGGTGCGTCCAAAGCCACTTCCGAGACCTTCGAGTTCCGTGAAGGCAAGCGTCCTCCTGCGCAAATCGAGCGTGGCCTGATCATCACGGGCGATCAGGTGACTGACGCCAAGGCCGGTTTCGGCGAGCACGGTACGCCGGAAGTGAACATTCGTCTGGACGGTCACGGCGGTGAGCTGATGAACCGTGCGACGCGTTCCAACGTTGGTCGCAGCATGGCGGTGATCTTCATCGAGCAGCGCCCGGTGACGACTTACGTCAAGCAAATGGTCAACGGCGTCGAGAAAGACGTGCCGGTCCAGAGCTTCAAGGAAGAGAAAAAGATCATCAGTCTGGCGACCATTCAGTCGCCGCTGGGTGCTCAGTTCCGCATCACTGGCCTGAACGGTCAGGGCGAATCCTCGGAGCTGGCCTTGCTGCTGCGCGCCGGTGGCCTGGCGGCACCGATGTACTTTGCTGAAGAACGCACCATCGGTCCAAGCCTGGGTGCTGACAACATCACCAAGGGTATCAATGCGTCGCTGTGGGGCATGCTGTTCGTTTCGCTGTTCATCATGGCCATCTACCGCTTCTTCGGCCTGGTTGCCACGGTTGCGCTGGCGGTGAACATGGTGCTGCTGCTGGCCTTGATGTCGCTGCTGGGGGCAACACTGACCCTGCCGGGTATCGCCGGTATCGTATTGACCATGGGTATGGCGGTCGACGCCAACGTACTGATCTTCTCGCGGATACGTGAAGAGATCGCGGCCGGCATGACCGTGCAGCGAGCAATCAACGAAGGCTTCGGCCGGGCATTCACCGCGATTCTCGACGCCAACCTGACCACTCTGTTGGTCGGTGGCATCCTCTTCGCCATGGGCACCGGCCCGGTGAAGGGCTTCGCAGTGACCATGTCCCTCGGGATCTTTACCTCGATGTTCACGGCCATCATGGTGACCCGCGCGATGGTCAACCTGATCTTCGGCGGTCGTGACTTCAAGAAGTTGTGGATTTAAGGGGCTGCCATGTTACGTACTATCAACTTCATGGGCGTTCGCAACGTTGCGTTCGGCTTCACATTGTTCCTTACCGCTCTGGCGTTGTTCAGCTGCTTCCACAAGGGCATGAACTGGGGGCTGGACTTCACCGGCGGTACGCTCATCGAGCTGACCTACGAGCATCCGGCCGACGTCTTGAAGGTTCGTTCCCAGCTGACTGAGGCGGGTTATCACGAAGCGATCGTTCAGAGCTTCGGCGCCACCACCGATTTGCTGGTGCGCATGCCTGGCGAAGACCCGCAACTGGGTCACCAGGTGGCTGAAGCGCTGCAGAAAGTCGGCGGCGATAACCCGGCGGTGGTCAAGCGCGTCGAGTTCGTGGGCCCGCAGGTCGGTGAAGAGCTGCGCGACCAGGGTGGTCTCGGCATGCTGATGGCGCTGGGCGGCATTCTGATCTACCTGGCGTTCCGCTTTCAGTGGAAGTTCGCGATCGGTGCGATTGTCTCGCTGATCCACGACGTGATCGTGACTGTCGGTATCCTGTCGTTCTTCCAGGTCACCTTCGACCTGACGGTGTTGGCGGCGGTGCTGGCGATCATCGGTTACTCGCTAAACGACACCATCGTGGTATTCGACCGGGTTCGTGAGAACTTCCGGGTGCTGCGCAAGGCGACGCTGATCGAGAACATCAACATCTCGACCACGCAAACCCTGCTGCGGACCATGGCGACGTCG
The DNA here is from genome assembly GCF_000217955.3 of Pseudomonas fluorescens HK44. Lineage (GTDB taxonomy): Bacteria > Pseudomonadota > Gammaproteobacteria > Pseudomonadales > Pseudomonadaceae > Aquipseudomonas > Aquipseudomonas fluorescens_AQ. Next base: position 8,807 of record NZ_AFOY02000001.1, read on the forward strand.
ATCTCCACCTTGCTGGCGATCTCCGCGCTGCTGTTCTTTGGTGGTGACAACCTGTTCGACTTCTCCATTGCGCTGTTTATCGGTGTTCTGGCGGGTACTTACTCGTCGATCTACATCGCCAACGTGGTGCTGATCTGGCTGAACCTGAGCAGCGAGGACCTGATTCCTGCTGCCAATACCGAGAAGGAAGTGGACGACCGTCCTTGAGGCTTTATTTCCTCTCGTTATAACCAGAAGGCGCGAGTATTGAACTCGCGCCTTTTTTTATGCTCCAAGATTGGGAGAAGCGCGGGCATGTCCCGCATGTGATGGTCAGGAGGTTCAAGTGAACAAGTCGTTACTGGTTGGTGCGGTATTGGGTGCTGTCGGTGTGACTGCCGGAGGCGCTGTTGCCACCTACAGCCTGGTAAAAAGCGGCGGACCTGAGTATGCGCAAGTACTGGCAGTCGAGCCGGTCAAAACACAGATCAAGACTCCACGTGAAGTGTGCAGGGATGTGCCTGTGACCCGGCAGGCGCCGGTGAAAGACCAGCATCAGATCCTCGGTACAGTGGTCGGCGCAGTCGGTGGCGGTCTATTGGGTAACATGATTGGTGGCGGTAATGGCAAGAAGCTCGCCACGGTCGCCGGTGCAGTTGGCGGCGGTTACGCCGGTAACAGGGTGCAGGAAGGCATGCAGGAACGTGATACCACCACCACGATGCAAAGACGTTGCGAGACGGTCCATGACGTCAGCGACAAGCTCGTAGGTTATGACGTTCGGTATTCGCTGGGCGGCAAGGAAGGCAAGGTGCGGATGGATCGTGATCCGGGCAACCAGATTCCGGTCGACAAGGATGGTCATCTGATTCTGGGGCAGAACCAGCCCGCTCAGAAATAAGTTGATTTGTAGGAGCAAGGCTTGCCCGCGATGGCGTCACAGTGGTCTGACAGATGCGCCGCGTTGCCTTCATCGCCAGCAAGCTGTGCTCCTACGAAGGGCGGCTGGTAGTTTGAAATTCAGGCATAAAAAAAGCACCCCGAAGGGTGCTTTTTTTGTGCCTGGCGCTTAGCGTTTCAGCGAGGCTGGCAGGTGCGGCTGGATGGCCGTCAGTACTGCTTTGAAGCATTTGGTGTTGCCGGCAACGACGTGGCCTTTTTCAAGGAAGTCGTGACCGCCGGTGAAGTCGCTCACCAGGCCGCCAGCTTCCTGGATCAGCAGGGCGCCTGCCGCCATGTCCCACTCGGACAGACCCGACTCCCAGAATGCGTCGAAACGGCCGGCAGCTACATAAGCCAGGTCCAGGCTCGCTGCACCAGCGCGGCGGATGCCGGCGGTCTGGCCAACCAGGGCGCGGAACATGCCCAGGTAGTTGTCGAGGTTGTCCATCTGGTCGTCACGGAACGGGAAGCCGGTACCCAGCAGGGCGCCGTCCAGGCTGGTGCGACCGCTGACGCGCAGGCGACGACCGTTCAGTTGAGCGCCGCGACCACGGCTGGCGGTGAATTCTTCCTGGCGAACCGGGTCCAGAACAACAGCGTGCTCCAGGCGACCACGGTATTTGCAGGCGATGCTGACAGCGAAGTGAGGAATGCCGCGCAGGAAGTTGGTGGTGCCGTCCAGTGGGTCGATGATCCACAGGTATTCTTCGCCTTCGATCCCGGTACCGGCGTGCATGCCGGTCTCTTCACCCATGATCGAATGATTCGGGTAGGCCTTGCGCAGTGCGTCGATGATTTTCTGTTCGGCAGCGCGATCCACTTCGGACACGTAGTCCTTGGCGTCTTTTTCGTCGACCTTGATGGTATCCAGGCGCTCGATGGAGCGGAAAATCAATTCACTGGCGCTGCGGGCGGCGCGCAGCGCGATATTCAGCATGGGCTGCATGGATGTGTCACCTAAGGTTGTTAAAGAAAGCCGAGCATTCTATCAGAAAGTTTCTACAGGTGAAGGTCGACGTTCGCTTTCATAGCTTAACGGTAGGAGGAACTGTAAGATTTGCTCCCTGTTTCCCTGTCAGAGAGCGCCTCCCTTGCTGCAGAACATTCGTGTCGTCCTGGTCAATACCAGCCATCCGGGAAATATCGGTGGAGCTGCGCGTGCCATGAAGAACATGGGCCTGTCGCGACTGGTACTGGTCGAGCCACGGTTGTTCCCGCACCACGAAGCCGATGCGCGAGCTTCCGGTGCCGGTGACATCCTGGAAAACGCCCAAGTCGTTGCCACGCTGGAAGATGCGCTGGTCGGCTGCAATCTGGTGCTGGGCACCAGCGCGCGTGACCGTCGTATCCCTTGGCCGCTGCTCGACCCCCGTGAGTGCGGGACGAAGGTGGTTGAGGAAGCAGCGCAAGGTGCCGAAATTGCGTTGGTCTTTGGTCGTGAAGATTCCGGCCTGACCAATGAAGAGCTGCAGCGATGTCATTATCACGTGCACATCCCCTCAGACCCTGAGTTCAGTTCGCTGAACCTAGGGGCAGCGGTGCAGGTGTTGAGCTATGAAGTGCGCATGTCCTGGCTGGCGGCCGAAGGTCAGCCAAGCAAGATCGAGAAGGAAGAAGTCGCGTCGACCAAAAGCGGTGAGCTGGCGACCATGGATGAGCTGGAGCGATTCTATGAGCACCTGGAGCAGACGCTGGTGGCCATCGAGTTTCTCGATCCGGAAAAACCGCGGCACTTGATGGCGCGCCTGCGTCGGTTGTACGGACGAAGCTCGGTCAGCCGGGCGGAAATGAATATTTTGCGTGGCATCCTCACGGAAACCCAGAAAGCGGCCCGTGGTGAGCTTCTTAAACGGAAGGATTAATGATGTTCGAGCGTTTGCGTGAAGATATCCAGAGCGTTTTCCACCGTGACCCGGCGGCCCGTAATGCTTTCGAAGTGCTGACTTGCTACCCGGGCATGCACGCCATCTGGATTCATCGACTGTCTGCTGCTCTGTGGGGCATGGGCTGGAAATGGCTGGCGCGGTTGGTATCGAACTTTGGCCGCTGGTTGACCGGGATCGAGATTCATCCGGGTGCGAAGGTGGGTCGTCGGTTCTTTATTGACCATGGCATGGGCATTGTCATCGGCGAAACCGCTGAAATCGGCAATGACGTGACGCTGTATCAGGGCGTGACCCTCGGCGGTACCAGCTGGAACAAAGGCAAGCGCCACCCGACGCTGGAAGATGGCGTAGTAGTTGGGGCGGGCGCCAAGGTGTTGGGTCCGTTCACCGTGGGGGCGGGTGCCAAGGTGGGTTCCAATGCGGTGGTGACCAAAGCGGTGCCGGCGGGGGCGACGGTGGTCGGGATTCCTGGGCGGATCATCGTCAAGTCCGATGATGAGCTGGAAGCCAAGCGCAAGGCCATGGCCGAGAAGATTGGTTTTGATGCCTACGGCGTCAGCGAAGACATGCCGGACCCGGTGGCGCGTGCCATCGGTCAGTTGCTGGATCACCTGCAAGCGGTCGATGGTCGACTGGAAGACATGTGCGGTGCGCTCAAGGACCTGGGCAGCCCTTACTGTGCCAAGGACTTGCCTGAACTGCGCGAAGAAGACTTCGCCTGCGTAAAAGGCAAGGATGAAAGCCAGGCCAGCTGAATCGGGTTGGCCCCATCGCGAGCAGGCTCGCTCCCACACTGGATCTGTGCAACACCGGAGATCCCTTGTGGGAGCGAGCCTGCTCGCGATGAACGATAACGCAGTACTGCTGGTCGTTCGCCACCAGCCTTTGCTATAGTTCGCGCGCTATTTTGTGGGTAAACCTGACTAAAGTACTAGGTCTTATAGTTGACTTGAATACTCGGGAATTGCATACTCGCCCCCATCCCGTAACTCCGTGGTAATTGTCCATGCGACTGACTACAAAAGGCCGATACGCTGTCACCGCCATGCTTGACCTGGCGTTGCATGCGCAGCATGGCCCGGTGTCCCTGGCCGATATCTCTGAGCGCCAAGGCATTTCCCTGTCCTACCTCGAACAGCTCTTCGCCAAATTGCGCCGCAGCAATCTGGTTTCCAGTGTCCGTGGACCAGGCGGTGGCTACCAGCTGTCGCGTGACATGCAGGGCATCCAGGTCGCTCAGGTGATCGATGCAGTAAACGAATCGGTCGATGCAACCAAATGCCAGGGCTTGGGTGACTGTCATGGCGGTGATACCTGCCTGACCCACCACTTGTGGTGTGATCTGAGCCTGCAAATCCACGAATTTCTGAGCGGTATCAGCTTGGCTGACCTTGTCACTCGCCGTGAGGTGCAAGAAGTAGCCCAGCGTCAGGACCAGCGTCGTTGCAACAGCAAGACACCGCGTCTGGACAAGATTGAAGCGTCCGCCGTCGAATGACAGCCAAAGAGCTAGCGGCACGCCAGCCAGCCTGATTTAGGAGAGAGTCCATGAAATTGCCGATTTACCTTGATTACTCTGCGACCACCCCGGTTGATCCGCGTGTCGCGCAAAAGATGAGTGAATGCCTGCTGGTCGACGGAAACTTCGGTAACCCGGCGTCCCGCTCCCACGTGTTCGGTTGGAAAGCCGAAGAATCGGTCGAAAACGCTCGCCGCCAGGTCGCCGACCTGGTCAACGCCGACCCGCGTGAAATCGTCTGGACCTCCGGTGCCACCGAGTCCGACAACCTGGCAATCAAGGGTGTCGCGCATTTCTACAGCACCAAAGGCAAGCACCTGATCACCACCAAGATCGAACACAAGGCGGTCCTCGACACCATGCGCCAACTGGAGCGCGAAGGTTTCGAAGTCACCTACCTCGATCCTCGTGAAGACGGTCTGGTGACGCCTGAGATGATCGAAGCCGCGCTGCGCGATGACACCATCCTGGTGTCGGTCATGCACGTGAACAACGAAATCGGCACCATCAACGATATCGCAGCCATCGGCGAACTGACCCGTTCCAAGGGCATCCTGTTCCACGTCGACGCTGCGCAGTCCACCGGCAAAGTCGAGATCGACCTGCAAAAGCTGAAAGTCGACCTGATGTCCTTCTCGGCTCACAAAACCTACGGTCCTAAAGGCATCGGCGCGCTGTACGTCAGCCGCAAGCCGCGTGTTCGCCTTGAAGCGACCATGCACGGCGGCGGTCACGAGCGCGGCATGCGTTCCGGCACCCTGGCCACTCACCAGATCGTTGGCATGGGCGAAGCGTTCCGTGTAGCCAAGGAAGACATGGCTGCCGAAAACGTTCGGATCAAAGCCCTGAGCGACCGTTTCTTCAAGCAGGTCGAAGGCCTCGAAGAGCTGTACGTCAACGGCAGCCTGACTGCCCGCGTTCCGCACAACCTGAACCTGAGCTTCAACTACGTTGAAGGCGAGTCGCTGATCATGGCGCTCAAGGACCTGGCGGTATCGTCCGGTTCGGCCTGCACCTCGGCGTCGCTTGAGCCTTCGTACGTACTGCGCGCCCTGGGCCGCAACGACGAACTGGCACACAGCTCGATTCGCTTCACCTTCGGCCGCTTCACCACCGAAGAAGAAATCGATTATGCCGCGCAGAAAGTCTGCGAGGCCGTCACCAAGCTGCGCGCTCTGTCGCCGCTGTGGGACATGTACAAAGACGGCGTCGACATTTCGAAGATCGAGTGGGCGGCACACTAACGAATTAAGTCGCCGCACAGGGGCTTTGCAAGCCGGCTGAAAAGTTGGCTTGCAGGGCCCCAAGAGCGACTCTCTGATGAGTGAGGATTAAGAACCATGGCTTACAGCGAAAAGGTCATCGACCACTACGAGAACCCGCGCAACGTCGGCAAGATGGACGCGGAAGATCCTGATGTCGGCACCGGCATGGTCGGCGCTCCGGCGTGCGGCGACGTTATGCGCCTGCAAATCAAGGTCAACGAGCAAGGCATCATCGAAGACGCCAAGTTCAAGACCTACGGCTGCGGCTCTGCGATTGCTTCCAGCTCCCTCGCTACCGAGTGGATGAAGGGCAAGACTCTGGACGAAGCAGAAACCATCAAGAACACCCAGCTGGCTGAAGAACTGGCCTTGCCGCCAGTGAAAATCCACTGCTCGGTACTCGCTGAAGACGCCATCAAGGCTGCCGTTCGCGATTACAAGCAGAAGAAAGGCTTGATCTGACTTTCAAGATTTGGCGACGAGTAAGGAGTCACCGATGGCTATCAGCATGACAGAAGCGGCTGCTCAACACGTGCGACGCTCCCTCGACGGGCGCGGCAAGGGTGATGGGATTCGTCTGGGTGTTCGCACCACGGGCTGTTCCGGCCTTGCCTACGTGCTGGAGTTTGTCGATGAGGTAGGGGCAGACGATCAGGTCTTCGTCAGTCACGGCGAGAAAGTGATCATCGATCCGAAAAGCCTGGCGTACCTGGACGGCACCGAGCTCGATTTCGTCAAGGAAGGGTTGAACGAAGGCTTCAAGTTCAACAATCCCAACGTGCGCGGTGAATGTGGCTGCGGCGAAAGCTTCAATATCTGAGGCTGCTCGTGGGTACTCTTTGTCATTTCGCTTTATTTGAGCTGCAACCGAGCTTCAATCTGGATCTCGATCAGCTGGCTACGCGCTACCGTGAGTTGGCGCGCGGCGTTCATCCAGACCGCTTTACTGACGCTTCCGAGCGTGAGCAACGGCTGGCGCTGGAGCAATCCGCGAGCCTCAACGAGGCCTACCAGACGCTCAAAAGTCCCCCCAAGCGCGCGCGTTACCTGCTCGCCATGGGTGGTCGCGAGCTGCCGCTGGAGGTCACGGTGCATGATCCGGAGTTTCTTCTGCAGCAGATGCAATGGCGCGAAGAGCTCGAAGACCTGCAAGACAGTGCCGATCTGGCCGGGATTGTGGTATTCAAGCGCCGTCTGAAAGTCGCTCAGGATGTACTGAACGAAAGCTTCGCAGCTTGCTGGAATGATGCAGTGCAACGTGAACAGGCCGAACGCCTGATGCGGCGCATGCAGTTCCTCGACAAGCTCACCTACGAAGTGCGCCAGTTAGAAGAGCGCCTCGACGATTAACCCAGTGCCGCCTCGGTCGCACGCCTGATATACAGATAAGTCCTGATAACGATGGCCCTACTGCAGATCGCCGAACCCGGCCAAAGTCCTCAACCGCACCAGCGTCGTCTGGCTGTGGGGATCGACTTGGGCACTACCAATTCGCTGGTCGCTGCGTTGCGCAGTGGACTTTCCGAGCCACTGGCCGACGCAGACGGGCAGGTCATCCTGCCGTCTGCGGTGCGCTATCACGCTGACCGTGTCGAGGTCGGTGAGTCCGCCAAGCTGGCAGCCGCTACCGATCCGCTGAACACGGTGTTGTCGATCAAGCGCTTGATGGGTCGTGGTCTGTCCGACGTCAAGCAATTGGGCGAGCAGCTGCCGTACCGCTTTGTCGATGGCGAGTCGCACATGCCGTTCATCGACACCGTGCAAGGGCCGAAAAGTCCGGTCGAAGTTTCCGCCGATATCCTCAAGGTGTTGCGTCAGCGCGCCGAGTTGACGCTGGGCGGCGAGCTGGTTGGCGCGGTGATCACCGTTCCGGCTTATTTCGATGACGCCCAGCGCCAGGCAACCAAGGATGCGGCCAAGCTGGCCGGTCTGAACGTGCTGCGTTTGCTCAATGAGCCGACTGCGGCGGCGGTGGCTTATGGTCTGGATCAGCATGCTGAAGGCCTGGTTGCCATTTACGACCTGGGCGGCGGCACCTTCGATATTTCGATTCTGCGTCTGACTGGCGGTGTGTTTGAAGTGCTGGCAACCGGTGGCGACAGCGCCCTGGGCGGCGATGACTTCGATCACGCGATTGCTGGCTGGATCATCGAGAGCGCGGGCCTGTCCGCCGATCTCGATCCAGGTGCGCAACGTCATCTGCTGCAAACCGCCTGCGCGGCCAAGGAAGCCTTGACCAATGTCGCAGCGGTTGAAGTCGCCTATGGCGACTGGAAAGCCGAGCTGACCCGTGAAGTTTTCGATGCGCTGATCGAGCCGATGGTTGCTCGCAGCCTGAAAGCCTGCCGTCGCGCCGTACGTGATTCCGGTATCGAACTGGAAGACGTGAAGGCGGTGGTGATGGTTGGCGGTTCGACCCGTGTGCCGCGTGTTCGTGATGCTGTGGCTGAGGCTTTTGGTCGTCAGCCGCTGACCGAGATCGATCCGGATCAAGTCGTGGCCATTGGTGCTGCGATCCAGGCCGATACCTTGGCTGGCAACAAGCGTGATGGCGACGAACTGTTGCTGCTTGACGTGATTCCGTTGTCCCTGGGGCTCGAAACCATGGGCGGTCTGATGGAGAAGGTGATTGCGCGTAACACCACCATCCCGGTTGCCCGCGCTCAGGACTTCACGACCTATAAAGACGGCCAGTCGGCCATGATGATTCATGTGCTGCAGGGCGAGCGCGAGCTGATCAGCGATTGCCGTTCCCTGGCGCGCTTCGAATTGCGCGGCATTCCGGCCATGGTCGCGGGTGCGGCGAAGATTCGCGTGACCTTCCAGGTCGATGCCGATGGCTTGCTCAGCGTGGCTGCCCGCGAATTGGGTTCGGGCGTCGAGGCGAGCATTCAGGTCAAGCCGTCCTACGGCCTGACCGACGGCGAAATCGCCCGCATGCTCAAGGAATCGTTCCAGCACGCCAACGACGACAAGGTCGCCCGCGTACTGCGTGAGCAGCAAGTCGATGCCCAGCGTTTGATCGAGGCGGTGCAAGGCGCCCTCGATGTCGATGGCGAGCGCCTGCTCGACGCCGAAGAGCGCATGGTTATCGAGTTGCAAATGCAGGAACTGACCGAATTGATGAAAGGCACCGATGGTTACGCCATCGAGCAGCAGACCAAGCGTCTGTCGCAAGTGACCGATGCCTTTGCTGCCCGCCGCCTGGACTCGACGGTGAAAGCCGCTCTGGCGGGGCGCAACCTGAATGAAATCGAGGAATAACTGATGCCGCAGATCATTTTTCTGCCACACGCCGAGCATTGCCCGGACGGTATGGTCGTAGAGGCTGAGACCGGCAAGTCCATTCTCGAAGTGGCCCATGACAACCATATCGAGATCGAGAGCGCCTGCGGCGGCGTCTGTGCCTGCACCACCTGTCACTGCATCATTCGCGAAGGCTTCGAGTCGCTGAATGAGGCCGATGAGCTGGAAGAGGACTATCTTGATCGGGCCTGGGGTCTGGAAGCGCAGTCGCGCCTGACCTGCCAGGCAATCGTCGGGACTGAAGACCTGACCGTTGAAATTCCTAAATACTCGCTCAACCACGCCGCCGAAGCGCCGCACTGATTCAAGGAACTGGCATGAGTCTTAAATGGGTTGATGTGCTGGAAATCGCGATCCAGTTGGCTGACAGCAAGCCGGATGTGGATCCGCGTTACGTGAACTTCGTCGATCTGCACACCTGGGTCATGGCCCTGCCGGACTTCAGTGATGATCCGACCCGCGGCGGCGAGAAGGTGCTTGAAGCGATTCAAGCAGCCTGGATCGAAGAAGCCGACTGAACGCACCGTACGCCGTTAGGCAATACCCAAGAACCCGCGTATAATTCGCGGGTTTAATTTTTCGCAAATTACCGTTTCTGGAGTTACACCATGGCTGTTCAACGTACTTTCTCCATCATCAAGCCTGACGCTGTTGCTAAAAACGTCATCGGCGAGATCACCACTCGTTTCGAAAAAGCTGGCCTGCGCGTTGTAGCTTCGAAACTGAAGCAACTGTCCAAAGCCGAAGCTGAAGGCTTCTACGCTGAGCACAGCGCTCGTGGTTTCTTCAACGACCTGGTTGCTTTCATGATCTCCGGTCCGGTTGTCGTTCAGGTTCTGGAAGGCGAAAACGCTATCGCTCTGAACCGTGAGCTGATGGGCGCTACCAACCCTAAAGAAGCTGCTGCCGGCACCATCCGTGCTGACTTCGCTGACTCCATCGACGCCAACGCTGTACACGGTTCGGACTCCGAAGCCGCTGCTGCTCGCGAAATCTCGTACTTCTTCGCAGCTACTGAAGTAACCACTCGCTAAGCATTGGCTTATGAGTGAAGGTGAATCCATGACTACATCGACTGCAAAAACTAACCTGCTGGGTCTGACTCAGCCGGAAATGGAAAAATTCTTCGACTCAATCGGGGAGAAGCGTTTCCGTGCCAGTCAGGTAATGAAGTGGATTCACCACCTTGGCGTCGATGATTTCGACGCCATGACGAACGTCAGCAAGGCCTTGCGCGACAAGCTCAAGGCTATTGCCGAAGTTCGCGGCCCCGAAGTGGTCAGCGAGGACATCTCCAGCGACGGCACCCGTAAGTGGGTGGTGCGCGTGGCGTCCGGCAGCTGCGTCGAGACCGTCTACATTCCCCAGGGCAAGCGCGGCACTCTGTGCGTTTCGTCCCAGGCAGGCTGTGCCCTGGATTGCAGTTTCTGCTCCACCGGCAAGCAAGGTTTCAACAGCAACCTCACCGCCGCCGAAGTCATCGGCCAGGTGTGGATTGCCAATAAATCGTTCGGCAGCATCCCGGCAACCGCCGACCGTGCCATCACCAACGTGGTGATGATGGGCATGGGTGAGCCGCTGCTGAACTTTGACAACGTCGTTGCCGCCATGCACCTGATGATGGACGACCTGGGCTACGGCATTTCCAAGCGCCGTGTGACCCTGTCGACCTCCGGCGTGGTGCCGATGATCGATGAGCTGTCCAAGCACATCGACGTTTCCCTGGCGTTGTCCCTGCACGCACCGAACGATGCGCTGCGTAACCAGTTGGTACCGATCAACAAGAAGTACCCGCTGAAAATGCTCCTCGAGTCCTGCCGCCGCTACATGTCGTCCCTGGGCGAAAAACGCGTGCTGACCATCGAGTACACCTTGCTCAAGGACATCAATGACAAGGTCGAGCATGCGGTTGAAATGATCGAGTTGCTCAAGGACACGCCTTGCAAGATCAACCTGATCCCGTTCAACCCGTTCCCCCATTCCGGTTACGAGCGGCCGAGCAACAACGCCATCCGTCGTTTCCAGGATCAACTTCATCACGCTGGCTTCAATGTCACCGTGCGCACCACCCGTGGCGAAGACATCGACGCCGCGTGTGGCCAATTGGTAGGACAGGTGCTGGATCGCACCCGTCGTAGCGAACGTTATATCGCCGTGCGCGAGTTGAGCGCCGACAACGATATGCCGCAAGACGCTGCGAATCGTACTTAAGAGAGGATCTCTATGTCACTGCGCCTAGCGCTGCTTCTGCTGTTCGCCAGCCTGTCGGCTGGTTGTGTTCTGTCGGGTGATTTCAATCCGATGAAAACCAGCAAGGGGCGCGATGAGGCGCGTGCTGCGTATGTGCAGCTGGGCGTGGGGTATCTGCAGCAGGGCATGACCGAGCGGGCGAAAGTCCCGCTGAAGAAGGCCCTTGAACTGGATAGCGCCGACCCGGATGCCAACGCAGCGTTGGGCCTGGTGTTCCAGGCCGAGATGGAACCCGAGCTCGCGGATCAGCATTTTCGCAAGGCACTGTCCGGTCGTCCTGGGGATGCGCGCATCCTGAACAACTACGGCAGCTTTCTCTTTGAAGAGAAACGTTACAAAGAAGCGTACGAGCGCTTTGAACAAGCGGCTGCCGATAGCCTTTATCCTGAGCGATCACGGGTTTTCGAGAACCTCGGCATGACGGCTTCGATGCTTGGCCAGCGTGACTTGGCCCGGCAACAACTGGAAAAAGCCCTGCGCCTGAACCGCCAACAGCCACGTGCGTTGCTGGAAATGGCTGAGTTGTCGTACGAAGACAGGCATTATGTGCCCGCGCGCGACTATTACGACCGTTTTAGCCTGCTCGCCGAGCAAAATGCACGTAGTCTATTGCTCGGCGTTCGGCTGGCAGGCGTGTTCGAAGATCGCGACAAGGCCGCCAGCTTGGGCCTGCAATTAAAACGACTCTATCCCGGTACGCCGGAATATCAGCAATACCTGTCGGAGCAATGATGAAAGCGGCGCATCCAGAAGTTGTAGCAGCGACTCGCGTAAACCCCGGAGAGACCCTGCGTCAGGCCCGCGAAGGCAATGGTTGGTCGCTGGCGGAAGTAGCGCTCAAGCTCAATCTCACCGTGAATTCCCTGAGCAATCTGGAAAACGGCGCTTTCGACAAACTGCCAGGGCATACCTTTGCTCGCGGCTATATCCGCGCATACGCCAAATTGCTCGGCATGGACCAGGCCGTTCTGGTTCAGCAGTTCGACCAGCACACCGGCACCGACTCCCAGGGGAGCAACGTGCACAGCCTTGGGCGTATCGAGGAGCCATCGCGGGTGTCCCACACCATTTTGCGCATCGTCAGCCTGTTGTTGCTGATGGCCGTGGTGGGTGGCGGTTTTGTCTGGTGGCAGGATCAAACCTCGTTGCGCACCAAGGACCTGATTGGTCTGAGCCCTGAGCACGTCGAAGTCGAAGGCGCCGATGGCACCACGCAGATCCATCCGCTCGACGAGCCGGAAGATCAGGCCGTTATAGAAGGCCAGACCGAAGCCGGAACGCCTCTGGCATTGCCGGAAGGCCAGGCGCCTGCCGAAGCTCAGGCAACGGTCGAAGCGCCGAAGCCGGCCGCTCCGGTCGTCCCGGTGGTTGCACCGACGGCTCCGGTTGTCGCTCCAGCCCGCACCGCACCAGCCCCGGTTGTCGCTCCGGTCCACGCCGCGTCTACTCCGGTTGTTGCGACGCCAGCGGCACCGGTTGCGGCAGTTGCGCCTGCGCCCGTCGTGGCCGCCGCGCCAGCACCCACCGCTTCGGCAGCCGCACCGGTCGCTCCGGTTGCCGGTGCGGGCCAGGTGCGGATTCAGTTCTCTGCCAACTGCTGGACGCAAGTCACCGATGGCAACGGCAAGGTGTTGTTGAGCGGTCTCAAGCGTAAGGGCGAAACCGCCGACGTCAGCGGCAAACCACCATTTACAGTACGCCTGGGCTACGCCCATGGCGCGCAGGTCAGCTACAACGGGCAAGTGATCGATGTAGCTCCGTTCACCAGTGGCGAGACTGCTCGCCTGAAGTTGGGTCAATAAGTCATGCACGGCGAATCTCCAATCAAACGTCGCGAATCCCGCAAGATCTGGGTTGGTTCGGTACCGGTGGGCGGCGATGCGCCTATTGCTGTACAGAGCATGACCAACAGCGACACCAATGACGTGGCCGCCACCGTGGCCCAGATCAATCGTCTGGAAGCAGCCGGTGTCGATATCGTGCGGATTTCCGTTCCGGACATGGACGCGGCCGAAGCCTTCGGTCGAATCAAGCAACTGGTCAAGGTGCCGTTGGTTGCCGACATTCACTTCGACTACAAGATCGCTTTGCGCGTAGCCGAACTGGGCGTCGATTGCCTGCGGATCAACCCGGGCAACATCGGTCGTGAAGACCGTGTGCGCGCGGTGGTCGATGCCGCCCGTGACCGCGGGATTCCGATCCGAATCGGCGTCAACGCCGGTTCGCTGGAAAAAGACCTGCAAAAGAAATACGGCGAGCCGACACCGGCCGCGCTGGTCGAGTCGGCCCTGCGCCACGTCGAGCACCTTGAGCGCCTGAACTTCCAGGACTTCAAGGTCAGCGTAAAGGCCTCCGACGTGTTCATGGCCGTCGAAGCCTATCGTCTGCTGGCCAAGGAAATCGTCCAGCCACTGCACCTGGGCATCACTGAAGCCGGCGGTTTGCGTTCAGGCACAGTGAAATCCGCCGTGGGCCTCGGTATGCTGCTCGCCGAAGGGATTGGCGATACTATTCGCATCTCGTTGGCGGCTGACCCGGTCGAGGAAGTGAAAGTCGGCTACGACATTCTCAAGTCCCTGCATCTGCGTTCCCGTGGCATCAACTTCATCGCCTGCCCGAGCTGCTCGCGGCAGAACTTCGATGTGGTGAAAACCATGAACGAACTGGAAGGGCGCCTCGAAGATCTGCTGGTGCCGCTGGATGTTGCGGTCATCGGTTGCGTGGTCAACGGTCCCGGTGAAGCCAAAGAGGCCCATATCGGCCTGACTGGCGGTACGCCGAACCTGATTTACATCGACGGCAAGCCGTCGCAGAAATTGACGAATGACAATCTGGTGGATGAGCTGGAAAGGCTGATCCGTCAGAAAGCGGCCGAAAAGGTCGAAGCCGACGCAGCAGTCATCGCTCGCGGCTGATCGAACGAATTTAAGGATTTATAGTGAGCAAGTCTCTGCAAGCCATACGTGGCATGAACGACATCCTGCCCGAACAGACCCCGCTGTGGCGTCATTTCGAGGGCACCGTTTCGCGTCTGCTGGATAACTACGGTTACAAGCAGATTCGCATGCCGATCGTCGAGTTCACCGAGCTGTTCAAGCGCTCCATCGGTGAAGTGACCGACATCGTCGAAAAAGAGATGTACACCTTCGACGACCGTAACGGCGACTCGCTGACCCTGCGCCCTGAAGGCACGGCGGCCTGCGTGCGTGCAGTGCTTGAGCACGGCATCACTGGCGGTGGCCAGGTGCAGAAACTCTGGTACATCGGCCCGATGTTCCGCCACGAGCGTCCGCAGAAAGGCCGCTATCGCCAGTTCCACCAGATCGGTTGCGAAGTCTTCAACCTTGATGGTCCGGACATCGACGCCGAACTGATCGTGCTGACCTGGCGCCTGTGGGGCGAGCTGGGCATCCGTGATGCAGTCAAGCTCGAGCTCAACAGCCTGGGCACCAGCGACTCTCGCGCTCGTTATCGCGATGCGCTGGTGGAGTACCTGACGGCACGCCTGGACCAACTGGACGAAGACAGCCAGCGCCGTCTGAAAACCAACCCGCTGCGGGTGCTCGATACCAAGAACGCCGATACCCAGGCGGCGCTGGTCGATGCACCGAAGATGGCTGACTACCTCGACGAAGAGTCTCGCGTTCACTTCGAGGGCCTGAAGGCGCGTCTGGACGCTGCCGGCATTCCTTACGTGATCAACCCGAAGCTGGTGCGCGGGCTGGATTACTACAGCAAAACCGTATTCGAATGGGTCACCGACAAACTCGGCGCCCAAGGCACTGTCTGCGCGGGTGGCCGTTACGACGGTCTGGTCGAGCAGATGGGCGGCAAGCCGACGCCGGGCGTTGGTTTTGCCATGGGCATCGAGCGCCTGGTGCTGCTGCTCGAAACCCTGGAGCAGATCCCGGAAGAAATCTCCCGGCAGGTTGACGTCTACCTGTGCGCCTTCGGTGAGGCTGCCGAACTGGCCGCTCTGACACTGAGCGAGCGGGTTCGTGATCAGTTGCCAAACCTGCGTCTGCAGATCAATGCCGGTGCAGGCAGCTTCAAAAGTCAGTTCAAGAAGGCCGACAAGAGCGGTGCGCTGTACGCATTGATCCTCGGTGACGACGAAATGGCCCAGCAAGTGGTAGGTTTCAAACCCCTGCGTGGCCAGGGCGAACAACAAAGCATTGCCTGGGATGCGCTTGCCGCTCACCTGGCCACCTGCGTCGTGCAGGGTTGAAGCTGTCAAACAGCCGATTTGGCGAATAAGGAGTATTGGGGTGTCGAGTACCGAAGAGGAACATCTGGCGGAATTCAAAGACTGGTGGCAGCGTAACGGCAAACCTCTCGTGACCGGCGGCCTGTTGGCGCTGGTCATCGTGTTCGGCTGGCAGGCGTTTCACAAGTATCAGAGCAATCAGTCGCAAGGCGCCTCGATGCTTTACCAGCAACTGCTGGAAACCACGCTGACCCCGGACGGCAAGCCTGACGCGGCCCGTGTAGCCGACCTCGCAAACAAGCTCAACAGCGAGTTCGGCGGCACGGCTTACGCACAATACGGCAGCCTGTTCGTGGCGAAAGTCGCGGTCGACAGCGGCAAGCTGGATGACGCTGCAAGCCAGCTCAAGGCTGTGGCTGACAAACCCGTCAACCCGGCGCTGGGCGAAGTGGCGCGTCAGCGTCTGGCTCAGGTTCTGGCTGCACAGAACAAGGCTGACGAAGCACTGAAATTGCTCGAAGGTGATGCCGATCAGGCATTCCTGGCCACTCGCGAAGAGCTCAAGGGTGACCTGCTGGTCCAGTTGGGTCGTACCGATGAAGCCCATGCTGCTTATCAAAAAGCCAAGGCTGCGCTGTCGGATGAAGCAGCGGTCGGTGGCTTACAAATCAAGCTGGATGACCTGGCCAAAGGGGATGCGTGACGTGATCCGTTGGAAACATGCAGCATTGCTGGCTCTGGCCATTCTGGCCGCGGGTTGCAGCAGCAACAGCAAAAAAGAATTGCCGCCGGCCGAGCTGGTCAAGTTCAAAGAAGAAGTGGTCCTGCAAAAGCAGTGGAGCCGTTCGGTCGGTAACGGTCAGGGCGAAACCTACAACATGCTGGTGCCGGCCATCGATGGCAACACCATCTATGCTGCCGACGTCAAAGGCGTGGTGATGGCGCTCGATCGCATGAACGGCGACGTCAAATGGAAGAAAGATCTCGAACTGCCGGTGTCCGGCGCCGTTGGCGTGGGTTACGGTCTGGTCATGATCGGTACGCTCAAGGGCGAAGTGGTTGCCCTGGATGCAAGCTCCGGTGAAGAGAAATGGCGCGCTCGCGTGACCAGTGAAGTGCTCGCGCCGCCTGCCAACAACGGTGACGTGGTGGTCGTGCAAACCCAGGACGATCGGCTGATCGGTCTGGATGCTTCCACCGGTAACCAGCGCTGGTTGTATGACAGCACGCCTGCGGTCCTGACTCTGCGCGGCACCAGTGCGCCGATCGTGACCAACCACCTGGCGATTGCCGGTCTGTCGACCGGTAAAGTCGTGGCGCTGGATATCTCCAATGGCGTGCCGGTCTGGGAACAGCGCATTGCGATTCCACAGGGTCGCTCGGAGCTGGAGCGCGTGGTCGATATCGACGGTGGCCTGCTGCTGTCCGGCGACAAGATTTATGTCGCCAGCTATCAGGGGCGCGTAACGGCCCTGGACCTGCAAAGCGGTCGTCAGCTCTGGCAGCGTGATGCTTCCAGCTACGCCGGTGTCGCCCAAGGTTTCGGCAGCGTCTACATCAGCCTGTCTTCGGGCACTGTTGAAGGCGTCGACGAGCGTTCGACCACCTCCTTGTGGAGCAACGACTCGCTGGCCCGCCGTCAACTGTCGGCACCGGAAGTGTTCTCCAGCTACGTTGCAGTCGGTGACCTGGAAGGTTACCTGCACCTGCTGAGTCAGGTGGATGGTCGTTTCGTCGGCCGTGAACGCATCGACAGCGACGGCCTGCGTGCCCGTCCGCTGGTGGTGGGTGACATGATTTACGTGTATGGCAACAGCGGCAAACTGGAAGCCCTGACCATCAAGTAATGGTTTGACTATGCTTGGGGATAGCAATGTTCCCAGGCGGCCTTGTTTTACAAGGTTCGCAGTACATCAAGTGCTGCCCCGAGCACCAGCCGCTGCCTCGCAGCGGCTTTTGTATTTTCTGAAATAACGAAGTGGAGAGCCGCATGGTTCCCGTAATCGCCCTGGTGGGCCGACCGAACGTCGGCAAATCCACCATGTTCAACCGCCTGACCAAAAGCCGCGACGCTATTGTCGGCGACCTTTCCGGTCTGACCCGTGATCGCCAATACGGTGAGGCAAAGTGGCAAGGGCGCTCCTACATCCTGGTCGACACCGGTGGTATTTCCGGTGATGAGCACGGCATGGATGAAAAGATGGCCGAGCAGTCGCTGCTGGCTATCGAAGAAGCCGATGTCGTTCTGTTCCTGGTAGATGCCAAGGTTGGCTTCACCGCCGCCGACCAGATGATTGCCGAGCACTTGCGCAAGCGCAACAAACGCTCCCTGCTGGTGGCCAACAAGATCGACAACATCGATCCTGAAATGGCCCGCGCCGAATTCGCTCCGCTGGGCATGGGCCACGCCATTGGTGTGGCTGGTGCGCAAGGTCGCGGTGTCAACACACTGCTGGAAGCCGCCCTGAGCGAATTCCCGCGTGACACCGAAGAAGAGGATCTGAACGCTAACGTCGCCGAAGGCGAGGAAGCGGTACGGATTCCGGGTCCGAGCGAAAAAGATGGCATCAAGATCGCCATCATCGGTCGCCCGAACGTCGGCAAGTCGACCCTGGTCAACCGCATGCTTGGTGAAGACCGGGTAATCGTCTATGACCAACCCGGCACCACCCGCGACAGTATCTACATCCCGTTCGAGCGTAACGAAGAGAAGTACACGCTGATCGACACCGCGGGTGTGCGCAAGCGCGGCAAGATCCACGAGGAAGTTGAAAAGTTCTCGGTGGTCAAAACCCTGCAAGCGATCAAAGACGCCAACGTCGTGATCTTCGTGATGGACGCCCGTGAAGGCGTGGTTGACCACGACCTGAACCTGCTGGGGTTTGCCCTGGAAGCCGGTCGTGCCATCGTTATCGCGCTGAACAAGTGGGACGGCATGACGCCGTCCGAGCGTGATTTCGTGAAGATCGAGCTGGAGCGTCGGTTGTTCTTCGTCGACTTCGCCGATATCCACTTCATCTCGGCGCTGCACGGCACTGGCGTGGGCAACCTGTACCAGTCGGTACAGAACTCGTTCAAGTCGGCGATCACTCGCTGGCCGACCAACCGCCTGACCCAGATCCTCGAAGACGCGGTTGGCGAGCACGCGCCACCGATGGTCAACAACCGCCGGATCAAGCTGCGTTATGCCCACTTGGGTGGTGCCAACCCGCCGCTGATCGTGATCCACGGTAACCAGGTCGAGAAGGTTCCGAACTCTTACGTCCGTTACCTGGAAAACACTTACCGTCGCGTCTTGAAGCTGGTCGGTACGCCGATCCGCATCGAGTTCAAAGGTGGCGAGAACCCGTACGAAGGCAACAAGAACACGCTCACCGACCGTCAGGTCAACAAGAAGCGCCGCTTGATGACGCACCACAAGAAAGCCGACAAGAAGCGCCGCGACAAGCGCTGATTGATGCGCCGGCTCATCCAGATGGGCTCTTGTGGCGAGGGAGCTTGCTCCCGCTCGGCTGCGAAGCAGTCGTAAAATCACCTGAGGCGTTCTATCTGAATAACCTCGGTTTCAGGTTTTGGGGCCGCTTCGCGGCCCAGCGGGAGCAAGCTCCCTCGCCACAGGTGATGTGGTAGCTGTATTAGAAGAAGGGCGCCTATGGCGCCCTTTTTCGTGTCTGGCGTTTGAGCTATCCTCGGGCTCTCCCGCGCCGCCGTTAGCGCCGGGTGTTCAGTAGGGAATCACCGATGATCACCAGCAAGCTGCCGAATGTCGGCATCACAATCTTCACCCAAATGTCTCAGCTCGCGGCACAGACCGGCGCGCTCAACCTGTCCCAGGGCTTCCCCGATTTCGATGCTCCGCAAGCCTTGTGCGATGCGGTCGGCCGGCACATCGCCAATGGCCATAACCAGTACTCACCCATGACCGGCCTGCCGGCGCTGCGCCAGCAAGTGGCGGCGAAGATTGCTCGCAGCTATGGCGTGAGCGTCAATGCCGACACCGAGGTGACCATCACTCCCGGCGCGACTCAGGCAATCTTCTGTGCCATAGCGGCAGTTATCCACAGCGGAGACGAAGTGATCGTCTTCGATCCGGCCTACGACAGTTATGAGCCTTCGGTGGCGCTGGCTGGCGGTCGTTGCGTGCATGTGCCGTTGGGGGGGAAGGATTTCACCATCGACTTCCAGAAACTCGGCGAAGCGCTGAGCCCGCGCACGCGCATGATCATCCTCAACTCGCCGCATAACCCGAGTGGTGCGCTGATTTCGCGTGCCGAGCTGGATCAGTTGGCGGCATTGATCCGCGACCGCGATATCTATGTGATCAGCGACGAGGTGTATGAACACCTGGTGTTTGACGGCGTAGCGCATGCCAGCGTTTTGGCCCATGAAGAGCTGTACCGGCGCGCCTTCGTGGTCAGCTCGTTCGGCAAGACGTACCACGTCACTGGCTGGAAGACCGGCTACGTGGTCGCGCCACCGGCGCTCACGGAAGAACTGCGCAAGGTGCATCAATACGTCAGTTTCTGCGGTGTGACCCCGTTGCAGTACGCGCTGGCCGACTTCATGGCCGAGCATCCGGAGCATGTCGAAGAGTTGCCGGGTTTCTATCAGGCCAAGCGTGATCTGTTCTGTGATTTGCTGGCGCCTTCGCGGTTCAGCTTTACCAAGGCCACCGGGACCTATTTCCAGTTGGTCGACTATTCGCAGATCCGCCCGGACCTGAACGATGTCGAGATGGCCAAGTGGATGACGCGCGAGCATGGCGTGGCGGCGATCCCGATTTCGGTGTTCTACCAGAACCCTCTGCCGGAGCAGCGTCTGGTGCGCCTGTGTTTTGCCAAGCGTGAGGAGACGCTGCGTCAGGCAGCGGAGAAACTATGCGCGATCTGACCGCTTTGCCCAATCTGAACGTTGCGTTGATCCAGACCACATTGGCCTGGCATGACCGCAAGGCCAATCTTGAGCACTTCGGACAGTTGCTGGAGCAGGCCCGGGGCGCCGACCTGATCATCCTGCCGGAGATGTTCACCACTGGCTTCTCCATGGAGTCCGAGACCTTCGCCGAGCCGGAAAACGGGCCGACTAGCAAATGGTTGCGGGTTCAGGCTGCAAAACTCGATGCGGTGATCACTGGCAGCGTCATCGTCCAGGCCGCCGATGGCAGTCATCGCAATCGATTGTTGTGGGCGCAACCAGACGGTGAGGTCCTGCATTACGACAAGCGTCACCTGTTTCGCATGGCCGGCGAGCACAAGCATTACACCGCCGGTGAGCATCAGGTGCAGTTCGAGCTCAAGGGCTGGCGGGTGCGTCCGCTGATTTGCTATGACTTGCGTTTCCCGGTGTGGAGCCGCGATGCGCAAGACACCGATCTGCTGCTGTACACCGCCAACTGGCCGGGTGCACGGCGACAGCACTGGAACCGTTTGCTGCCGGCGCGGGCCATCGAGAACCTCTGCTATGTCGCGGCGGTGAACCGGATTGGCACCGACGGCAAGGGCTTTGCTTATACCGGTGATAGCCAGGTGCTGGATTTCCAGGGCGAGACGCTGCTCGGTGCCGGCGAGGCCGATGGGGTGTTTCAGGTCGTGCTGAGCGCTGCGGAGCTGGCGGCGTATCGCACGCGGTTCCCGGCGAATCTGGATGCCGATACCTTCGAACTCACCTGAGATTTTCGTTGCCTGATAGACCCCCATCACCGACAACACAAAGCTTGCAGGCACAAAAAAGGCCCCGGGGTTTTCACCTCGGGGCCTTTTGCGTTTCAGCGGGCGGGGTTACGCCGCTTTCGCTTCCGGCTGGCTCAGGGAGCGGTTCAGCGCGCTGAACAGGGCCTTGAAGCTGGCAGTGGTGATGTTTTCATCGATGCCCACGCCATGCACCGCACGCTCGCCGTTCACGCGCAGTTCAATGTAGGCCGCAGCCTTGGCATTGGTGCCTGCGCCAATGGCGTGTTCGTTGTAGTCCATGATCTCCACCGGGATCGGCAGGCCGGCCACCAGTGCTTCCAGGGCGCCGTTGCCCTTGCCACGCCAGTGCAGGTTGGTTTCGCCCTGGCCTTTGCTCGAGACTTCGACTTCGACGGCGCTGTGACCGTTTTCTTCCTGCAGGCGATGGCTGACCAGCGCGTACGGCGTGTTGGCCTGCAAGTACTCGCTGTGAAGCAGCGCGTGGATCTGTTGGGCAGTCATCTCGAGGCCCAGGCGATCGGTTTCGCGTTGTACCACCTGGCTGAATTCGATCTGCATGCGGCGCGGCAAGTTGATGCCGTATTCCTGTTCCAGCAGGTAAGCGATACCACCCTTGCCGGACTGGCTGTTGACGCGAATCACCGCCTCGTAGCTGCGACCGATGTCGGCCGGGTCAATCGGCAAGTACGGCACTTCCCACAGCTCGTCCGGCTTCTGCTGGGCGAAGCCCTTGCGGATGGCGTCCTGGTGGGAGCCGGAGAACGCGGTGTGAACCAGGTCGCCGACGTAGGGGTGACGCGGATGCACCGGAATCTGGTTGCACTCTTCAACGACTTTGCGCACGCCGTCGATGTCGGAGAAATCCAGCTCAGGGTCAACGCCCTGGGTGTAGAGGTTCAAGGCCACGGTCACCAGGTCAACGTTACCGGTACGCTCGCCGTTGCCGAACAGGCAGCCTTCGACGCGGTCGGCACCCGCCATCAGACCCAGCTCGGTGGCGGCAACGCCAGTGCCACGGTCGTTGTGGGTGTGCAAGCTGATGATCACGCTGTCACGACGGTTGATGTGACGGCCGAACCATTCGATCTGGTCGGCGTAGATGTTCGGTGTAGCGCATTCGACGGTGGCCGGCAGGTTGAGGATGACCTTGTGCGCAGGCGTCGGGTTCCAGACCTCGATCACCGCGTCGCAGACTTCCTTGGCGAATTCCAGCTCAGTGGCGCTGAACGTCTCTGGCGAGTATTCGAAGGTCCACTCGGTTTCCGGCTGCTGGGCGGCATATTTGACGAACAGCTTGGCGGCGTTCACGGCGATGGCCTTGATCCCGTCCTTGTCCTGATTGAAGACAATCCGGCGGAAGGAAGGGGAGGTCGCGTTGTAGAGGTGAACGATGGCTTTTTTCGCACCACGAAGGGATTCGAACGTCCGTTCGATCAGGTCTTCACGGCCCTGGGTCAGCACCTGGATAGTGGTGTCGTCCGGGATGTGGCCGCCTTCGATCAGGGTCCGCACGAAGTCGAAGTCGGTTTGCGAAGCGGCCGGGAACGAGGCTTCGATTTCTTTCACGCCCACTGCCACCAGGGTTTTCCAGAAGCGCAGCTTTTTCACGGCGTCCATTGGCTCGATCAGCGACTGGTTACCGTCGCGCAAGTCGGAGCTGCACCAGATCGGCGCGGCAGTGATGGTCTTCGATGGCCAGGTGCGATCCGGGATGTCGATAGTCGGGAAAGCGCGGTATTTCGAAGACGGGTCTTTGAGCATGCTCATCGGGAAATCCTTATTGTGTGGGCCGAAAAAAGGCGGCCTGCCGGTGGATCAAAAAAACGTTGGATAAAGCGTGGGACGAGGCACCGCGATTCAGCCCGGCAGTCGTGCGCTGACGAGGCACAGGCTGCGGTGCTGGCGAAGCTGAATGAGGGTGTGAGAGGTTTTCATGTCTTCAACCCTAACCGCGAGGGTGAAAGATGGCAAGCAGTCGAAAAACTTTGAGAGGAATACTCGAAAAATGTGTTTTTGCGAGATTTTATTCTGGGAATGACAGTATTGTTTGATAGGTATTGCGCGGACCGTTCGTCGTGCGCAATACCTGTAGGAGCAAGGCTTGCCCGCGATGAGCGATGACGCGGTGTATCTGTGACACCGCATCACGGCATTCGCGGGCAAGCCTTGCTCCTACGGGATTACGGTGACTTATGGCTGGAATGCGCCGATGAAAATCGCCGGGTCCACGCGGGCATCGTTCAGGCTGACGTTCCAGTGCATGTGCGGCCCGGTCGCACGACCGGTGGAGCCGACTTTGCCGACTACGCCCCCGCGCGCCAGTTGCTGGCCGACTTTTACGTCGATTTTCGACATATGGCAGAACATGCTGATAAAGCCCTGGCCGTGGTCGACGAATACCGTGTTGCCGTTAAAGAAGTAGTTGCCGATCAGGATCACCTTGCCGGCCGCCGGGGTCTTGATCGGCGTACCGGCCGGCACTGCGAAGTCCAGGCCAGCATGAGGATTGCGCTCTTCGCCGTTGAAGAACCGGCGCACACCGAACTTGCTCGACAGCGGACCGTTGACCGGTTTGTCCAGCAGCAGGTTGCTCGGCGTCACCGGGCTGAAACTGCGATAGGCGCGAACCTGCTCGTCCAGCTCAAAGTCGATGCGTTTCAGGTCGTCCGGGTTCGGATTGACCTGACGCTGGTTCTTCAAGGTGATGTGCTGTTCCGGGTACTGCTTGTTGCCGACCACGAAGCTCAGGTTTCGGCCTCCGCTACTGAGCTGCTGGTTGCCGGGTTTGGCGGTCAGGGGGACGCCGACAACCGCCAGCCAGTTGTTCTGTTCCTTGACCACCAGCACCGGTTTGCCTTGGTAGCTGGCCTTGGGCGCCTGAGCCGAAGCGCCCAGGTCGACCACCGCCACACCGCCGGGCACCGGTTTGTTCAGCAGGCGGGTGATGTAGCTGTCGGCGTGGGCGTTGAAGGTCAGGCAAAGCAACAGCAGCGGTGCAAGAAAACGCGGCATGGATCAATCCAGTAAAGAAAGGGTGACGGGCGTCAGGTGGTTGTCTTCGACCCGGACCTGCAATTGGCCTTCGCCGAGTCTGGCTTTCAGGCGTTGGCCGTTTTGAGTCTGCGCGGCGCTGCGGATCGCGTTGCCGCGTTCATCGAGCAAAATGCTGTAGCCTCGGCCCAGTGTCGCCAACGGGCTGACCACATGTAGGGTTTGCATTTGGGTTTGCAGTTGCAGGCGACGGGCCTTCAAACCTTCGCGCATCGAACGCGGCAGGCGTTCGGCGAGGCTGTTGAGGCGCTGGCGCAGCAGCGCCAATTGCCGTCCCGGATGTTGCCCGGCGAGGCGGGTCTCCAGGCGAATCAGTCGTTCGCGACGGGTATTGAGGCTGCGTTCGAAAGCCCGACGCAGGCGCATGTCCAGGTCGTCCAGACGTTGCGCTTGCTGGCGCAGGCGTTCGCCCGGATGGCGCAAGCGACGCGACATGCCTTCCAGGCGCAGGCGATCACGCATCAAACGGTCGCGGATGCGCATCACCAGACGCCGATGCAGGCTTTCGACCCGGCGCACCAGATCGCTGGAATCCGGTGCCAGCAGCTCAGCGGCGGCTGACGGTGTCGGCGCACGGACGTCGGCCACGAAGTCGCTGATCGACACATCGGTTTCATGGCCGACGGCGCTGACAATCGGGGTGACGCAAGCATCCACCGCGCGGGCCACGGCTTCTTCGTTGAAGCACCAGAGGTCTTCCAGCGAGCCGCCGCCACGGGCGAGGATCAGCGCATCGAAACCGCGGGCGTCGGCCAGTTTCAGTGCGCGGACAATCTGCGCGGTGGCTTCGCGGCCTTGCACGGCAGTGGGGATCAGGGTCAGCACCACTTGCGGCGCACGGCGGCGGAATACGCTGATGATGTCGCGAATCACCGCGCCGGTCGGCGAACTGATGATGCCGATGCGTTGCGGGTGTGCCGGCAGCGGCACTTTGCGTTCTGCACTGAACAGGCCTTCGGCGCTGAGTTTTTCCTTCAGCGCATCGAACGCCAGGCGCAGCGCACCGTCACCGGCAGGCTCCACGGTGTCGAGAATCAGCTGATAGTCGCCACGCCCTTCAAACAGCGATACCTTGCCCCGGACCTTCACGGCCAGGCCATCCTTCAGCGCCTGACGAACCCGCGCAGCGTTCTGCCGGAACAGCGCGCAACGCACCTGGGCGCCGCTGTCCTTGAGGGTGAAATAGATGTGGCCGGACGCCGGGCGGGCGAGGTTGGAGATTTCGCCTTCGACCCAGATGTTGCTGAACACGTCTTCGAGCAACACCCGCGCGCGGCCGTTGAGCTGGCTGACCGTCAGGACTTCTCGGTCCAGGCCGAGTCTTGCAAAGGGATCTTTAATCATGGGGCGCAGTTTAAAGGCATTCGGCGATCAATCTCCATGTGTCCGCGAAAAACCCTTGTGGGAGCGAGCCTGCTCGCGAGGCGGATGAACTTTCAACATTAATGTGGCTGACACACCGTATTCGCGAGCAGGCTCGCACAGGGGGTAAAGTCGTCAGTGGTATTCAAGGAAGACGGGGGAATGAACGTGCTTGAGTTATTGAATCAATGGGCCTTCGGCGCCATGGACTGGCTGGTGATCGGGCTGGGTATCAGCCTGGCGTACATCGTCTTCGGCATCGCAGGGTTTGGTACGGCGCTGGTGGCTGGCCCGATCCTGATTCTGTTCATGCCGCTGTCGAAGATCGTGCCGTTGTTGGTGCTGCTGGATTTTATCGCGGCATTCGGCAATCTGCTGCCGTCGCGGCGCGATGTCGCCAGGCCCGAGTTGTTGCGATTGCTGCCGTGCATGGCGGTGGGGTGCACGTTGGGAGTGATCTTCCTGCTGAACCTCAAATCGAATCTGTTGCTGCTATTGATGGGGCTGTTTATCAGCGCGTATGCGATTTACAGCTTGTGGGTGAAAGCCCGACCGACGCAGTTGGCTGCCGCGTGGGCGATCCCGATGGGCACGGTGGGCGGAATGTTTGGGGCGTTGTTTGGCAGTGGCGGCTTTTTATATGCCATCTATCTGAACAGCCGCTTGCCCAAGGATGAGGCCCGCGCCACGCAAAGTGCGTTGATCAGCTGCAGCACGGTGGTGCGTTTGAGCCTGTTCACGATTGCCGGGGTCTATGCCGAGCTACCCTTGTTGGTGCTGGCGGTGTGTTTGTTGCCGGCAATGGCGCTGGGGCTATGGACCGGTCGACGGTTGACGATGAGGTTGTCTCGGGAAGCCTTTGTGCGGCTGGTGACCTGGCTGGTGCTGGCCAGTGGCATTGCCTTGATCGTCAGGTATCTGAACACTTGACCTGAGCCTGTCAGGGATTAAGCTGCCGGCCGCAAATCCTGTGGGAGCGAGCCTGCTCGCGAATAGGCCATCACAGGTAAAATCGAGGTTGCCTGATCTACCGCCATCGCGAGCAGGCTCGCTCCCACAGGGATAATCTTCAGTGTTTGCAACAGGGCTGCACCCATGAACTCGCAAAGCATTATCGTCCCGAAAATCTCCACACTGCCGGTGCACGAACCTCGGGCGCGGGCGATTGTGCGGTGGCTGGTGCGCAAGAACATCATTGAAGAACAACTCACCACCTGCGGTCGTACCGGCAATCGCATGGCCCACGCCATCGCACCGGGCGCACGGGCGGTGGTGTTGCATCCCGAAGCGCTGCCGTTTGGCGAGCCGATCAATGGGCTGGAAATCATCACCAAGCGCTGCATCTATACACCGGCCAAGGGCTTTCTCGAAGAAGCCGGCTGTGCCGAATGCCGTAAGGAGATCGGCGAAGCGCTGTTCGAAAGCCTGGAAGACTGGATGCCGGGGCGCACTGACAACTTCATCTGCCCGGAATGTGGGCATGAAGACGACATCAACGGTTTTCTGTTCCTGCAGGAATGCGGCTTCTCGAACCTGGGCTTTATCTTCAATAACTGGGCCGAGGCCGGGTTCAAGCAGAGCTTCATCGACGAGTTCGCCGAATGGCTCGACCTGCCGGTGAGTTGGGTCAAGGTAGAGTTGTAGGGGGCCGTGTTACCCGTATATCAGTAATGCCAATAATAGACAGACTTTTACATTGAGCCGGCGGGGGTGTCTGAGTATAATGGCGCGCTTCCATTTTCCCGCTCGGGAGCCCCCGCGATGCTGCGTATCAGCCAAGAAGCTCTGACCTTCGACGACATTCTTTTAGTGCCCGGTTATTCCGAGGTGCTTCCTAACGAAGTCAGTCTCAAAACCCGCCTTACCCGTGGCATCGAGCTGAATATTCCACTGGTTTCCGCTGCCATGGACACCGTCACTGAAGCCCGTCTGGCCATTGCCATGGCTCAGGAAGGTGGCATCGGCATCATCCACAAGAACATGACCATCGAGCAGCAAGCTGCCGAAGTGCGCAAGGTCAAGCGGTACGAGGCCGGCGTGGTCAAGGACCCGATCACTATCGAGGCTGACGCCACGGTTCGTGAGCTGTTCGAACTGACCCGCATGCACAACATCTCCGGCGTTCCGGTCCTGCACGATGGCGACCTGGTCGGCATCGTCACGTCCCGTGACGTGCGTTTCGAGAACCGTCTGGACGCCACTGTCCGTGAAGTGATGACGCCTAAAGAGCGTCTGGTCACGGTCAAGGAAGGCGCCAACAAGAACGATGTGCGCGAGTTGTTGCACAAGCACCGTATCGAGCGCGTGCTGATCGTCGACGATAAATTTGCCCTCAAAGGCATGATGACCGTCAACGACATCGAAAAAGCCAAGGCCTACCCACTGGCCAGCAAGGACGACCAGGGTCGTCTGCGTGTCGGCGCAGCGGTCGGTACCGGTAAAGACACCGGCGATCGCGTGGCGGCACTGGTTGCTGCCGGCGTTGACGTGGTGGTGGTCGACACTGCCCACGGTCACTCCAAAGGCGTGATCGACCGTGTTCGCTGGGTCAAACAGAATTTCCCTGAAGTCCAGGTGATCGGCGGCAACATTGCCACCGGCGCTGCTGCCAAGGCCTTGGCCGAAGCGGGCGCGGACGCCGTCAAGGTCGGCATCGGCCCTGGCTCGATCTGCACCACCCGTATCGTTGCCGGTGTCGGCGTGCCGCAAATCAGCGCCATCGCCAACGTCGCCGCTGCCCTTGAAGGCACTGGCGTTCCGTTGATCGCCGACGGCGGTATCCGTTTCTCCGGTGACCTGTCCAAGGCCATCGTTGCCGGTGCTTCCTGCGTGATGATGGGCTCGATGTTCGCCGGTACCGAAGAAGCGCCGGGCGAGATCGAACTGTTCCAGGGCCGTTCGTACAAGGCTTACCGTGGCATGGGTTCGCTGGGCGCCATGTCCCAGGCTCAAGGCTCTTCCGACCGTTACTTCCAGGACTCCTCGGCAGGCGCCGAGAAACTGGTTCCGGAAGGTATCGAAGGGCGTGTTCCGTACAAGGGCACCCTGAGCGCCATCATCCATCAATTGATGGGCGGCCTGCGTTCTTCCATGGGCTACACCGGTAGCGCCAACATCGAAGAAATGCGTACCAAGCCAGAGTTCGTGCGCATCACCGGCGCCGGCATGGCGGAATCTCATGTCCACGACGTGCAGATCACCAAAGAAGCGCCAAACTACCGCGTAGGTTGAACCTTCAAGCAAATCGTTAAGCAACCGGGGCTGTTCTATTCAGCCCCGAGTTGTTTCTGAATCACGACTGTTTTTGAATTACTTAGACGAGACTGAATCATGGCCCTCGACATTCACGCTCACCGCATCCTGATCCTCGACTTCGGTTCCCAGTACACCCAACTGATCGCCCGTCGCGTGCGTGAAATCGGTGTTTACTGCGAACTGCACCCGTTCGACATGGACGACGAAGCGATTCGCGAATTCGCGCCGAAAGGGATCATCCTCGCCGGCGGCCCCGAGTCCGTACACGTCGCCGACAGCCCTCGCGCACCACAAGCCGTGTTTGACCTGGGCGTACCGGTTTTCGGTATCTGCTACGGCATGCAGACCATGGCCGAGCAGATGGGTGGCAAGGTTGAAGGCTCCGAACTGCGTGAGTTCGGTTACGCCCGTGTCGACGTCGTCGGCAAGAGCCGTCTGCTGGACGGCATCGAAGACCACATCGACGCCGATGGCCTGTTCGGTCTCGACGTGTGGATGAGCCACGGTGACAAGGTCACCAAGATGCCAGAGGATTTCCACATCCTGGCCAGTACCCCGAGCTGCCCGATTGCCGGCATGTTCGACGATGCTCGCGGCTACTACGGCGTGCAGTTCCACCCGGAAGTGACCCACACCAAGCAGGGGGGGCGCATCCTCTCGCGCTTCATCCTCGACATCTGCGGCTGCGAAGCCCTGTGGACGCCTTCGAAGATTGCTGAAGACGCCATCGCTCAGGTCCGCGCCCAGGTCGGCACCGACAACGTACTGCTCGGCCTGTCCGGCGGCGTTGACTCCTCGGTGGTTGCCGCGTTGCTGCACAAAGCCATCGGCGACCAACTGACCTGCGTCTTCGTCGACAACGGCCTGCTGCGTCTGCACGAAGGCGAGCAGGTGATGGCCATGTTCGCCGAGAACATGGGCGTCAAGGTGATCCGCGCCAACGCCGAAGAGCAGTTCCTGAACAACCTGGCAGGCGAAAGCGACCCTGAGAAGAAACGCAAGATCATCGGCCGTACCTTCATCGACGTGTTCGATGCCCAGTCCAACAAACTGGACAACATCAAGTACCTGGCCCAGGGCACCATCTACCCGGACGTGATCGAGTCGGCTGGCGCGAAAAGCGGCAAGGCGCACGTGATCAAGTCGCACCACAACGTGGGTGGCTTGCCGGAAGAAATGAACCTCAAGCTGGTTGAACCGCTGCGCGAGCTGTTCAAGGATGAAGTCCGTCGTCTGGGCCTGGAACTCGGCCTGCCGTACGACATGGTCTACCGTCACCCATTCCCGGGCCCGGGCCTGGGCGTGCGGATCCTCGGTGAAGTGAAGAAGGAATACGCCGACCTGCTGCGTCGCGCCGACCACATCTTCATCGAAGAGCTGCGTAAAGCCGACTGGTACCACAAGGTCAGCCAGGCGTTCGTGGTGTTCCAGCCGGTGAAATCGGTAGGCGTGGTGGGTGACGGCCGTCGTTACGCCTGGGTTGTCGCCCTGCGTGCGGTAGAAACCATCGACTTCATGACCGCACGTTGGGCTCACCTGCCTTACGAGCTGCTGGAAACCGTCAGCGGCCGGATCATCAATGAAATCGAAGGCATCTCCCGCGTGACTTACGACGTGTCGAGCAAGCCGCCAGCGACGATCGAGTGGGAATGATTGGAAGTCCGGCATTGTCCGGCACCAACTAGCAAGAAATGCCCTGAAGCCCGCGTAACTGTGGGCTTTTGGCTTTTTGGGTCTGGCAAGTTCTGGCAGCTTTTTGCATCGCCAAGCACCGTGTTTATGTGGCATGGTACGGGGCATTGACTGAGCCCAATGCCATGCTCGGTGCTCGATACCATGTCGCCTCGGTAGGAATGTGCATGGTATCAAACCTCATCATCTGCCCGGTTTCATTGGGCTTTCTCGTGGTGCGTGGGTGCTTTTCTGAGCATGGTATTTTTTACGTGGAATCCGTGACCTCCATGCTGACCGATACCAAGCTGCGCAACCTCAAACCGAAAGAAAAACTCTACAAGGTGAACGACCGCGACGGACTTTACGTGGCCGTCACCGCTGCGGGGTCAATCTCGTTTCGATACAACTACTCCATCAGCGGCCGTCAGGAGACCATGACGTTCGGCCGCTATGGCGTGGGTGGCATCACACTTGCGGAAGCCCGAGAGCGCTTGGGTGAAGCTAAAAAAATGGTTTCGGCTGGTAGATCACCTGCCAAAGAGAAAGCCCGTGACAAGGCTCGTATCAAGGGTGCAGAGACGTTTGATGCGTGGGCCGAGAAATGGCTACGCGGGTATCAGATGGCCGACTCTACGCGTGACATGCGCCGCTCAGTTTACGAGCGCGAGCTCAAGCCGAAATTTGGCAATCAGAAACTGGTAGAAATCAACCATGAGGACCTGCGAACGCTAACCGATGCAATCGTAGAGCGAGGCGCCCCGGCAACGGCGGTGCACTCTCGTGAGATCGTGATGCAGGTCTTCCGTTGGGCAATCGAGCGTGGTCAGAAGGTTGAGAACCCAGCTGATATGGTACGTCCTACGAGCATTGCTAAATTCGAGCCTCGTGACCGTGCTTTGACCCCTGATGAAATCGCTTTGATGTATCAATACATGGATCGTATTGGCACCGCGTCATCTGTGAGAGCTGCGGCTAAGCTGCTGTTGCTCACCATGGTGCGCAAAAGTGAGCTGACCAACGCGACCTGGAGTGAGATTAATTTCAGCGAGGCCCTCTGGACCATC
>NZ_AFOY02000002.1 GCF_000217955.3 Pseudomonas fluorescens HK44
TAGGTTGCCCGCGACAGCTTCCGCTGCCTGGCCAGATGCACATAGACAATCACGTTGATGAGAAGCACCAGGCAGCCCAGCCCTAGCTGTATCGCCGGAGTCAGGCCGACCGGGTATATCAACGGCCACACATAGTGCTCGATGAAACTGTCACCGTAACCGCCCTGCCCGGCAGATTGGCGCCAGAGGTTTTCCCAGTGGGTCAGGGGGCAGGTCAACTGGAAGACTTCGACGACCACACCCCACACAACGGCAGGCAGGTGCAACCAGATCAAGTGCCGCCATTTGAGCGTCAACAAGCCGCCGAAAAGCACGAACAGAATGAACAATAGATGAAACAGTGCCAGTCCGTCGGCGGCTATTCGGTAAAGCATGGCGACTCCGTCCTCCGAGTGTTTTCCACAGCCGCGAATATGCGGTTTTGTTGAAGTAGGGCTGCTCGCCTTCACCAAAACCACACGTTCACGCGGTGATTTTTTGTCCTGTCTCTCGCCACCTATACTCAAAATACCATGGTTGGAAATGCTGCTCGTTCCGTTCGGACAGCGTAAAGGTTAGTGCTGCCGTGTCATTTCTAGGGGACTGCGATCTTGAATCTGCGTTTCCTGCTTGTTGTCTTGCTAGTAGTGTTGGCAGGTTGTGCCACGGTACATCGCGCCTCCGAGCCGACTGCGCCGGTTGTGATCCCGGAAGCAACCTGGCAGCAGATTGATCAAGACATAGACGCCGCTTCATTGTCCTCCAAAGAGATAGTCAAACGTTACACGCGCAGCGCCATGGAGCGCTGGAGAGAGATGGTCTACCAGCGCACCGAAACAGATTTCATCCCGTGGTTTACCAGCTATTGGACCCAGCAATGGCTGTCTGCGAAGGTGGGTTGGTACAAGATGAGCAGCGGGGGAGAGGTCGATCCTGTGGTAAACCGATTAACGGTCTACCTACAGGAGCAATACCATGAACGCGTGCTGGACCCTATCGCCAAGGTCACCGATCCCAACGTGATCATGGCCGACGCAATTACCCTCTATTTACAGACTCTGGACGCGCATCTTGTGGAGATCCAGCAGCACTACAGTGCACCTCAAGATCAATTCGACCGTCGACTCAACGATATTCCGGCAATCGCGCTGGCACCTCCCCCCGCACGCAACGCTTCGCTCTATCAAATTGCTCACGCCGAACCGGTTACCAATCTACCTTCCTATCAGGCCTTGATCCAACGAGTCCGCAGCGCTAACAGCGGTGCGGGTGCCGGGTTATCAGACGCCGGTATATCGTCGGTGGCCAAGCGAGCCGGTGAAAAGCTTGAGGGCGAGATCGCCACCCGTAGTGTCGCCGGCGCTGTTGCCGCGGCAGTGGGCCGAGTGGCGGGGGCCGTAATTTCTGTGGTGACAGAGAGTATTGGTGCCGTCTCGAACGAGAATGATCGAGCGGAGACCGAAGTACAGCTACGCAAAAGCCTGGGCGACGCGTTCGACAAAGCGTGGCTTGGGTTGATAGAGAACGAGGCCAATGGGGTAATGGCGGGGGTCTACTACATTTCGGGGCAGATAGAAGGCAGTCTCTCCAAAAACTTGCCGGTCGCGCCTGAACCTGCGCCGTTAGTGTCTCCTCTGCAAGGCGATCAGATTCCCATGCAAGGCGGTCAGGCTATTCAGTAAGAAAGAGGTGACTACAGCAGCCTGTTAGACGCTCGCCACGGGCATGAACACCTGTCCGCTACTCAGCAGGAGGACATCCGTTAAAGGGTGCGCTGGCCATTTTGCTGATGAGGCTGGCCAGTCGTTTGACGTTTTTCTGATGGGCCGCCACTAGATCATCAATGGTTGGGCCTGCCGACGTTTGCAACGTTGTGCGGCAGGTCAGCGGTGCGTTGCTTGCATCGGATCCTGCAGTTTTCAGGCGCCATTTCACATCGACGAGCGCGTATTGGCCGGGAATAGAATCAAAGCGCTGCACATCCACCCGCAGCGATACATTGCGCTGAGCCACCATGCCGGACAACTGATCGACCAAGGCACTTTTGAACTCATCGGACAGGCTGGCCCCCCACCATTCGGTTTCCAGAATTGCCAGGCCACTGTTGCCTTGGCGAATGACGATTTGCGGTCGGTCGACCTGGGGTGGCACGGTGACCCGCTCAATCTGGATATCGGTACTGCCACGCGAGCCTGTGGCCGGCTGGGCCGGCGGGGTCAGGGTGTGGTAATGAATCGGATCACTGCGGCATGCAGCGAGCAAAACGACCAGACTGAGCAACGAAACTTTCAGTGATAAAGACATCGGTTTGCTCCTGGCTCAGTTGCTCGAAGACGGTTGCAGGTCTTGTGCCTGGGCACCTTTAGGGCGCCCGCGTACCAGGGATTCCGGATGGCGGGTCAGGTAGTCTGACAATTCACGCAGCGAGCGTGATGCGCGCCCGAGTTCATCCAGGGTTTCACTCAATTGCTCACGCTGTGGCGAGCCTTCGGCGAGGGTCGAGCCGGCCGATTGCAGGGTTTTGCTCATGTCCTGCAAGGTGTTCTGTACACCAGGCAGTGTCTTGCTGTTGACCTGTTTGAGGCTTTTACGCAGTTCTGTCAGGTTGTCATCGAGGTTGTTGGCGATGTGCTCGATTGGCAGCTTGTTGATCTTGTCGACCATCGCCTGGAGCTGCTCTTGCAGCTGTTCGAGACTGGCGGGAACGGTAGGTATCCTGACCGGCCGGGCGTTGGGATCGAAGACAACTTTTTCGGCTTTGGGGAAGAAGTCCAGCGCAATGTACAACTGCCCGGTCAATAAGCTGCCACTGCGGGCCTGAGCGCGCAGGCCGTTTTCGACAAACGTGCCCATAAGCCGGATGCCGGCCTGTTCGTCGTCGGGGTTGTGGCTCAAGACCTTGAGCATCTTGGTATGGGCCTGCCCCAAGCGTTGAGGGTAGATCACGATGCCCACGTTGATGGGGAAACTGCGGGTCTTCTCGTCAAAGTCCAGATTGATCGCGACCACCTTGCCGATTTCCAGTCCCTGGAATTCCACAGGGGCATCCACCTTAAGCCCACGCAATTCCTGATTGAAACGCAACGAAAGGAATTGCGCCTTGCCGTTGGGCGGGGCAAGGGCGGTCTGCTGATCGTCGAACAGCTCGAAGTTCTTGTCTTCGGCCGCCGGTTGGTCGTTGGGGCTGTAGTCTGGAGTGCGAAAGGTGATTCCGCCCACCAGCATGGCTGACAGTGACTCGGTTTTGAACGCAAAGCCATTCGCGCCCACATCGATGGCGATACCACTGACGTTCCAGAAACGAGTGTTTTCGGTGACATGGACATCGTTCGGCGCCTTGACGAAGACCTGGATATCCACACCCTTGCCCTCCGCATCCAGGGTATAGGCGACCACTTGGCCCACCGGAATTTTGCGGAAATAAACAGGAGAGCCAATTTCCAGTGAGCCGAGATCCTGGGTGTGCAACATGAAATGCTTGCCCGGTTCACCAAAGGTGAGGGGCGGCGGGGCCTCAAGGCCGGTGAAGGTTTTGGCGCGTGCATCGGCGCGGCCGGCGTCGGCGCCGACAAAGGCACCCGAGAGCAAGGTGTCGATTCCAGACACGCCGCCTGCGCCAATACGTGGCCGCACGACCCAGAACTTAGAATCTTCGCGGGTGAAGGATTCAGCCTGCTTGACGAGTTTCACCGTGGCGTTGACGCTCTTCTGATCATCGCTCAATTCGACGTCTGAGACATGGCCGATCACCACGTTGCGGTATTTGACCTCGGTCTTGTTGGCGATGAGACCTTCGCCGGTCTTGAAGTTGAGAATGATGGTTGGCCCTTGTTGCAGTATGTTATGCACCACCAGGGACACCCCGACCAGCACCGCGACGATCGGCACGATCCATACCAGCGAAATACTCCAGCGACGAGTCTTGATGTTGGCGTGGCCGGGGACTGGCTGTTTCTCAGTGGCTTGCGACTCCATCCATGACCTCCTCCGATTTTCGTTTTTCCCAAATCAGGCGCGGGTCGAAACTCATCGCCGAGAGCATGGTGAACACCACCACCAGACCAAAGAACAGTATCCCCAGGCGGGGCTCGATATCGCCCAGCGCCTGGAATTTCACCAGCGCCGCCACCAATGCGACGACAATCACATCGAGCATCGACCAGTAGCCGATCAACTCGACGAAACGATAGAGTTTTGAACGCTCTTTGCGAGCCCAGAGGCTACCGCGTTGTACCGTGATCAGCAGCAGCGAGAGGGCCACGAACTTGATGCCCGGCACCGCGATACTGGCGATGAAAATGATCAGCGCAATGTCCCAGGCACCATGCTCCCAGAACTCCATCACGCCGCCGATGATGGTGCTTTCAGAGTCACTGCCAAACATGCTGGTGTTCATGACCGGCAACAGATTGGCCGGGATATAAAATACCATTGAGGCCAATAGGTAGGCCCAGGTCCGGGTCAATGAGTTGGCTTTGCGGGCATGCAAGGGTGCGCCACAGCGCTCGCACTCGTGTGGGTGGTCGGTCAAGTCGCAGGCATTGCCGCAGCTGTGGCACAGGCAAAGGTTGAGATCGCGGGCTTCAGGTGCCGTGTTCATAGGGTGTCCCACAGGTCGCGAACATCGCGGCCGGCAATCCGGATCAGCAGCAAGCTCAGCACCGAGAGGGCAAACAGGCCGACGCCGGGCAGCACATCAAGCAGGCCTGCAAGTTTGAACACCGAGACCATTGCCCCCAGCAGGCAAACCTCAAGCATGCTCCAGGGCCTTAGCGTTTCCAGCCAGCGCATGCACAGCCTGAATGCCGGTGAGCGCCTGGCCATGAGGGCGAAACTCAACACCCAGACCAGCAACAGCAGTTGAATGATGGGCGCGATGATCATGGCGATGGCTGCAACCATGGCCATGAAGGTGATCGGTCCCTGGCTGAGCGCCAGCACCGAGTCCCATAAGGTGGCGCTATTTTTCAGGCCTTTTAGGCTGATGCTCATCACCGGATAGAAGTTGGCGAAAATCCACAGGACGGCAGCCGTCAGGCTCAAGGCCAGGCGTTGCTCCACTGACAATCCGTTGTAGCGCTGAAGTACCCCGCCACAACGCGTGCACAGGGCGGTTTGATGTTTGGCGAGCGCAACTTTTTCATACACGCAATCGCAATGTTCACAGATGATCAAATGATCAGTCCTGGTCATGGTTCGCGCTCAGGGGAAGTCGGAAGCTACAGGCCGTTAAATGAATATAGAAGTCCCTCGCGATAGAGCAAATCCAAAGTGCGAGGCTTGAGACAAAACGGGAGGGCAAGCGGTGGTAGCTTGCGGCCTTCATCACCAACAACTGCGAGTTCTTGAGGATCGAGAGCGCGCAGTCAGTGGTCCGGGGTGATGGGCGAGGGGAGTTATTCGCCGCGAATGTACTGTTCCAGCTGCTGGATCAGTTCGGCCTGCTCGGCAATGGCTTCCTTGACGAGGTCGCCGATGGACAACAAGCCCAACAGTTGGCCATTTTCCACCACCGGCAAATGACGCAGGTGCTTGTCGGTCATGATATTCATGCAGGTTTGCACGGATTGATGGGAGTCCACCGTGATCACTGGCGAGTTCATGATGTCGCTGACGGGCGTACCGACCGAGGAGCGACCTTTGAGCACCAGTTTGCGCGCATAGTCGCGTTCACTGATCACGCCAACGATTCGACCGTTTTCGAGTACCGGCAATGCACCGACGTTTTTTGCGGCCATGACCATCAGGGCTTCGAGCACCATCTGATGCGAGTTGATGGTATGAACCTGCTGGTTCTGTTCGGCCTTTAACTTGAGCAGCTGCGCGACGGTCTTCATGAGGGCCTCTCCGGTGTTGTATTTATCAGGCGTCGCCAAGCGCGTTGACGCTTATACAGAATCATAGACGCAGGCCAACAGAGCAAGAGGGCAAAGCGGCGTTCAGGGGTTCTAAAAGCGTCATCGAAGGGTGTTTACTTTATCCGCAGTGTCGTTTCGCTCCTGGCAGTCGCTGATAACCCGGGCGGGCTATCAGCTTCCTGGCAGACTCGCTTAGCAGTAGCGGTCGATCACGTACACGTCAGACTGACCCTGCGCACTCTTCCACGCCTGATTCAGCGTCTCAAGAACGCGCCCGACATAGTCTTTGTCGGCGGCGGCTTTCTTGCCAACATAACCCTGGCCGCGACGGTACATCTTCAGGCGGGCACGCAAGTCACGTTTGTTCTTTTCGAACTCA
This sequence comes from Pseudomonas fluorescens HK44, assembly GCF_000217955.3. Lineage (GTDB taxonomy): Bacteria > Pseudomonadota > Gammaproteobacteria > Pseudomonadales > Pseudomonadaceae > Aquipseudomonas > Aquipseudomonas fluorescens_AQ. Next base: position 6,217 of record NZ_AFOY02000002.1, read on the forward strand.
TCTTCATGGGCGTGGGGCGACAGGCAGTCGATATGCACCTGGCCAGACTCGGCAATCCACAGGATATGGCTGTCATGGCTGTCTTTTTGTGCTGCGAACATCCGAGCCAGTTCATCAATAGTCGGTTGATTGTTCAGATTCATTTGTAAGCCCCTTGACCAGTGTTTGATCTGTCTAGTTGGTTCGCTAATTCACTTCTCTGCATCGGTAAGTTGATATCTGGTACCGAAACCAGGGCGACAGTGGGTGTCTGCCGAATATCGGCAGGGCCTTGAGCAGGATGCATGTAGTCTTGCCGAGAAACTGCTACGCACGTGCGGCACAGCGGGGAGAAACAGCGATTACCTGGATGTTGCTACCGACATTATTCAGCTCGGGCACAAGCATCTTGAGGATTGATCGCCAGCGTTTCTCGTCCTTGTACTGGACGCTCATGCTGGGTCAGCTTCATCAATCTGCCTTGTGGGCAGTACACATCCGGTAGCAGCTCGGCGGTCAGTCGAGCTTTTTCACAACACTTTTGCCAATGCTCCCGATCGGGGAGACGTCCGCATCATGCAAGGGGAAAAACAACTCGTCAACGGTTTTGTAGTGAATATTTTAAATCACTACATAAAACGCGTTGGCGCCTGCAGGGTCGGCCTAGAGCCTTGTCCTACAATCACTTGCGGGACAAACGCAAAGGCAGCCTTGAGCATCGATGACGCGTAGAATCACCCAGTGAAATAGTCTTCGAGGTTGCAGTGGTGGATTTACAGCAGGGCTTCGTCTTGACCCGGCATTGGCGCGATACCCCGGCCGGCACGCAAGTCGAGTTCTGGTTGGCGACCGATCAAGGCCCAAGGCTTGTCCGGCTGCCGGTTCAGCCGTCGGTGGCGTTCATTCCCGAGCAACAGCGCGAGCAGGCCGAGTTGCTGTTGCGTGGCGAACAGGGTGTCGAGCTTCGCCCGCTGGGGTTGCAGGATTTTCAGCATCGGCCGGTGTTCGGGCTGTATTGCCAGCAGCACCGCCAGTTGATGCACCTCGACACGCTGTTGCGCAGGGCCGGTGTCGATGTCTTCGAGGCGGACATTCGTCCGCCGGAACGCTACCTGATGGAGCGTTTCATCACCGCACCCGTGTCGTTCACGGGAACGGCGGACGACTCCGGCACACTGCTCGACGCTCATCTCAAGCCTGCGCCGGACTATCGCCCGCGCCTGAAGCTGGTTTCGCTGGATATCGAAACCACCGAGCAGGGCGAGCTGTATTCGATTGCACTGCAAGGCTGTGGGCAGCGCCAGGTCTACATGCTCGGGGCACCAAATGGCGATGACGCGTTGGTGGACTTTGCGCTTGAGTACTGCGACTCCCGAACCCTGTTGCTGAAAAAACTCAACGAGTGGTTTGCGCTCCATGACCCCGACGCAATCATCGGCTGGAACCTTGTGCAATTCGACCTGCGCGTGCTGCACGAGCATGCCCGACGCCTGGCTGTGCCGTTGCGTTTGGGGCGTGGCGGCGAGGAGATGCAGTGGCGCGAACACGGCTCGGGCAACAATCACTTCTTTGCCGCCGCGGCTGGCCGGCTAATCATTGACGGCATCGAGTCGCTGCGCTCGGCGACCTGGAGCTTCCCTTCGTTCAGCCTGGAAAACGTCGCGCAGACGCTGCTGGGTGAAGGCAAGTCGATCGACAATCCGTACCAGCGCATGGACGAAATCAACCGCATGTTTGCCGAGGACAAGCCCGCACTGGCGCGCTATAACCTCAAAGACTGCGAACTGGTCACGCGGATCTTCCACAAGACCGAACTGCTGACCTTTTTGCTCGAGCGCGCCAGCGTCACCGGTTTACCGGCTGATCGCAGCGGCGGTTCGGTTGCGGCCTTCACTCACCTCTACATGCCGTTGATGCACCGTCAGGGCTTTGTCGCACCGAACCTTGGCGAACGTCCGCCGCAGGCCAGTCCCGGCGGGTTTGTCATGGATTCGCAGCCGGGGTTGTATGAGTCGGTGCTGGTGCTCGACTACAAGAGCCTGTACCCGTCGATCATCCGGACCTTTTTGATTGACCCGGTGGGGCTGGTGGAGGGCTTGCGCCACCCCGACGACAGCGAGTCGGTGCCGGGTTTTCGTGGTGCGCGTTTCTCGCGAACGCGGCACTGCCTGCCAGCGATTGTCGCCCGTGTATCGGAAGGCCGGGAAGTCGCCAAGCGCGAGCACAATGCGCCGCTTTCCCAGGCCCTGAAAATCATAATGAATGCGTTCTATGGCGTGCTCGGGTCCAGTGGCTGCCGGTTTTTCGATACGCGCCTGGCGTCATCGATCACCTTGCGCGGGCACGAGATCATGCTCAAGACTCGCCAGTTGATCGAGGCGCAAGGGCACGCGGTGATCTATGGCGACACCGACTCGACCTTCGTCTGGCTGCGGCGTGCGCATGGTCAGGAAGAAGCGGCGCAGATTGGCCGATCTCTGGTCGAACACGTCAACCAGTGGTGGCGCGATCACTTGCTGAAGGAGTTCGGGTTGCACAGCGTGCTCGAACTGCAATTCGAAACGCACTTTCGACGATTTCTGATGCCGACCATTCGAGGCGCAGAAGAGGGCAGCAAGAAGCGCTATGCCGGGCTGGTGACACGCGCCGACGGCACTGACGAAATGGTCTACAAAGGCCTGGAAGCCGTGCGCACCGACTGGTCGCCTCTGGCCCGGCAATTTCAGCAGGAGCTCTACCTGCGAATCTTTCACCGTCGGCCTTATCAGGATTACGTTCGCGAGTTTGTCCGTGCGACGTTGGCCGGTGAGCACGATGACCTGCTGATCTACCGCAAGCGCCTGCGCCGGCCATTGGACGACTATCAGCGCAACGTACCGCCTCATGTGCGGGCCGCCCGCCTGGCCGACGAATACAATGATCGGCAGGGCCGGCCACTGCAGTATCAACGCGGCGGCTGGATCAGTTACGTAATCACGGTGGCGGGACCTGAACCGCTGGAAACCCGCAGTGCGCCGATTGACTACGACCATTACGTCAGTCGCCAGTTGCAACCGGTGGCCGACGCGATTCTGCCATTTGTTGACGACGATTTCGGCACACTGATTGGCGGGCAATTGGGCTTGTTCTAAGCCTCAGACCATCGCCAGCCGATGCTTGCGGCTGGGGGCACGAAATGCTCGATCAAGCGCCTGAAGATCTTCCGCATCGAGCTTCAATTCGCCGGCGGCAGCGTTCAACTGCACGTGTTCGGGATGTACGGCTTTGGGGATGGCAATCACGCCGTCCTGACGCAGAATCCAGGCCAGTGACACTTGGGCCGCAGTGACGTTAAGGCGTGCGGCGATCTGCTTCAGTGTCGGTTCGAACAAGAGGCTCCCGGCCTGGGCAATCGGACAATAAGCCATCAACGGCATGCGCTGTTGCTGGCACCAGGGCAGCAGGTCGAATTCGATACCGCGCTCCTCAAGGTTGTAGAGCACCTGATTGGTGGCGCAGGCGTCCGAGCCCAATTCGTGCAAGTCCGCCACATCGAAATTGGACACGCCCCAACGGCCAATCTTGCCGTCGTCGCGCAGGCGTTCGAAAGCATCGACGGTCTCTGCGAGCGGAAACTGGCCGCGCCAGTGCAGCAGATACAGATCGATGTAGTCGGTTCCCAAACGGCGCAAGCTGCGTTCGCAGGCCAGGGGAATACCGCGTTGGCTGGCGTTGTGCGGGTAGACCTTGCTGACCAGAAACACCCGATCGCGAACACCGGCAATGGCTTCGCCAACCACTTCCTCTGCACCACCTTCGGCATACATTTCTGCGGTGTCGATCAGGGTCATTCCCAGATCGATGCCGGTGCGCAATGCGGCGATTTCACGGGTTCGTTGTCGTGGGTCTTCACCCATGCGCCAGGTGCCCTGACCAATGACAGGGACAGGCACGCCAGCCAGTTCGAGCGTTCGCATCACAACCTCCAGACGAGACTTGTTGAATAGAAATTGGGCCGCAGCGAAGCCAGGAGGTTCTATCGCACACTCGACGCCATCCATTGCATATATTTAAAAGGAATAAATATCTAGTTATTTATTCCTTTGTTCCGTATTCAATCAGGTGCATTTTAAGGCCATGCACAGCCGTGCTCATGTAGCCATTTCGACAGGAAGCCTAGTCATGACCATCAAAGCAATCAACGTCCGCAATCAGTTCAAAGGCATCGTCAAGGAAATCCTGGAAGGGCCGGTGGTCTCTGAAGTCGATGTGCAAACCGCCTCTGGTGTTGTCACTTCGGTGATTACCACGCGCTCGATTCGCGATCTCGAGTTGGTGGTGGGGAGCGAGGTCATCGCGTTCGTCAAATCCACCGAGGTATCGATCGCCAAGCTCTGACGATAGTGGGATAACTGCGAAAAGCAAAAAGGGCGCCCGAGGGCGCCCAAAATCACCTTAACCGAGGAGCCAGGTGAGGCCGTTCGTGTAACTGCGGCGGTGGTAAGGCGCTGCATGAACGGTATTGCGTGGCACACCCAAAGGCGCACCGTTATCTGTTCAGTGCTGTCGCGATGAAACGCGACGGTGTTAAGTCGTCGCACCGATCTGTTGGGTAACTGGTCGTTGTGAAGCCGGTTGCTTCCAGGATTCGCTCGCGGTCTGATCCATGGCTTCCTGGATCGCGCGCTTGCGAGTGGCTTCGGCCTTGCGACTGAAGTACCAGACCATGAAGGTCACGATCGATACCGCCAGCAGAATCAGGCTGGCCACGGCGTTGATCTCCGGTTTCACACCCAGACGCACGGCCGAGAACACTTCCATCGGCAAGGTCGTGGAGCCCGGTCCGGAGACGAAGCTCGCCAGCACCAGATCGTCCAGCGACAGGGCGAACGACATCATGCCGCCGGCGGCCAGCGAGGGCGCGATCATCGGAATGGTGATCAGGAAGAACACCTTCAAGGGCCGTGCACCGAGGTCCATGGCCGCCTCTTCGATGGACAGGTCCAGCTCACGCAAGCGCGCCGATACCACCACCGCCACATAGGCGGCGCAGAACGTGGTGTGGGCGATCCAGATGGTGACGATGCCACGTTCCTGCGGCCAGCCAATCATCTGCGCCATCGCCACGAACAGCAGCAACAGCGACAGACCGGTGATCACTTCCGGCATCACCAACGGCGCGGTGACCAGGCCGCCGAACAGCGTGCGGCCCTTGAAGCGGGTCACGCGGGTCAGCACGAAAGCGGCCAGCGTGCCCAGCGCTACGGCGGCAATCGCGGTGTAGCAGGCGATTTCCAGCGAGCGCACCACCGAGCCCATCAGTTGGGTGTTGTCCAGCAGGCCGACGTACCACTTCACCGACCAGCCGCCCCAGACCGTCACCAGTTTCGAGGCGTTGAACGAGTAGATCACCAGAATCAGCATCGGCATGTAGATGAACAACAGGCCGAGCACCAGCATCATTCTTGAAAATCCGAAACGGTTCATGCCCGTCCCTCCATCTCTTTGGCTTGGCTGCGGTTGAACAGGATGATCGGCACAATCAGGATCGCCAGCATCACCACCGCCAACGCGGACGCCACCGGCCAGTCACGGTTGTTGAAGAACTCCTGCCACAGCACGCGACCGATCATCAGGGTTTCCGGGCCACCGAGCAGTTCCGGAATCACGAACTCACCCACCACCGGAATGAACACCAGCATGCAGCCTGCGATGATGCCGTTCCTGGCCAGCGGGACAGTGATTTTCCAGAAGTTGTTGAAGTTGCTTGAACCCAGGTCCGATGCGGCCTCCAGCAGACTTCCGTCATGCTTGACGAGGTTGGCGTACAGCGGCAGCACCATGAACGGCAGGTACGCATACACCACGCCGATGTAGACCGCAGTGTTGGTGTTGAGGATTTCGATCGGCTCTGAAATCAGCCCGGTCCAGAGCAGGAATGCATTGAGCAAACCGTTGTTGCTGAGGATGCCCATCCACGCATACACGCGGATCAGGATCGCCGTCCAGGTCGGCATCATGATCAGCAGCAGCAAGACGTTCTGCGCTTCCTTGCTGGCCTTGGAAATCGCGTAGGCCATCGGGAAACCGATCACCAGGCACATCGCCGTGCTGAGGGCGGCCATTTTCAGGGAGCCCAGATAAGCCGAGATGTACAGCTCATCGTCGCCCAGCATGGCGTAGTTGCCGAGGTTCAACAGCAGCTGGAATTTCTGTTCAGCGAAGCTGTAGATCTCGGAGTAGGGTGGGATGGCCAGGGCTGCTTCGGAAAAACTGATCTTCATCACCAGGAAAAACGGCAGCATGAAGAACAGGCACAGCCACAGGAATGGAATACCGATCACGACTTTACGGCCGCTCGGCAAAAACCGCTGAAACTGCTGAGTGAGAGTGTTCATGCGCGCAGTACCACGCCGCTGTCGTCTTCCCACCAGACGTAGACCTGATCGTCCCACGTCGGGCGTGTGCCACGGCGTTCGGCGTTGGCCATGAACGACTGCACGATCTTGCCGCCAGGCAGCTCCACGTAAAACACCGAGTGCCCGCCGAGGTAAGCGATGTCATGCACCTTCCCCTGGGACCAGTTGTAACGGGTCTCGGGTTTGACGGTGCTGACCAGCATTTTTTCCGGGCGGATGGCGTAGGTGATCGACTTGTCCTGCACCGACGTGCTCACGCCGTGACCGACATAGATCTTCTGTTCCAGGTCCGGGCTGTGAATGATCGCGTGACCTTCCAGGTCTTCTACAACGGTGCCGTCGAAAGCGTTCACGTTGCCGATGAATTCGCAGACCATGCGGCTGACCGGCGCTTCATAGATGTCGACCGGGCTACCGATCTGGGCGATCCAGCCCAGGTGCATGATCGCGATGCGTTGGGCCATGGTCATGGCCTCTTCCTGGTCGTGGGTCACCATCACGCAGGTCACGCCGACGCGCTCGATGATTTCCACCAGTTCGAGTTGCATCTGCGAGCGCAGCTTTTTATCCAGTGCGCCCATCGGCTCATCGAGCAACAGCAGTTTTGGCCGTTTGGCCAGCGAGCGGGCCAGCGCCACACGCTGGCGCTGACCGCCGGAGAGCTGGTGCGGCTTGCGCTTGGCGTACTGGGTCATGTGCACCAGCCTGAGCATTTCTTCGACGCGGGCTTCGATTTCACTGGCGGGCAGACGGTCCTGCTTCAGGCCGAAGGCAATGTTCTGTGCCACGGTCATGTGCGGAAACAGCGCGTAGGACTGGAACATCATGTTGATCGGCCGCTCGTACGGCGGCATATCGGTGATGTCCACGCCATCGAGGTAGATCCGCCCTTCGGTCGGTCGCTCAAAGCCTGCCAGCATGCGCAGGAGTGTCGATTTGCCGGAACCCGAACCGCCCAGCATGGCGAAGATTTCGCCTTGGTGGATGTCCAGGGACACATCGTCTACGGCAATGGTTTCGTCAAATTTCTTGGTTACGCGGTCGACTCTCACCAGAACCTTTTTCGGTTGCTGATTACCTTCTAGAGCCTTCCTGTAAATGCTGGAGGCGTTTGCCATGTGAAACTCCCAACAGGTGTCAGTCGTCGGGCCAATACGGCCTGACTTAATAGTTGATTGCGAACCCGTACCGGATACGGTCCCACCTGTAGGAGCTGAGCTTGCTCGCGATGAGGCCCTGACAGTCGACATCAATGCTGACTGTCAGGCTGCCATCGCGAGCAAGCTCGGCTCCTACAGGGTTACCCGTACCGGCCTGGGCTAATTCGGCGCCGCCGTCCTGGCTGCCTGGTCGTACTTGTTGTTATTGCGGTGTGTCGTTTTCGTGAGTCACGGGTGCGCAAGGGCGCGCCCGCCCGACTCACGTGGGCAGTAAATGGATTAATCGAGTGTCAAGTCAGCGGGTATTACGCAGCGCGGCCCGTTGTCGGCACGCCTCGCCAAACGCCTGGAAAATACTCAAGTAGGGAGGGTTGGCCAGGACCTGCCATTCCGGGTGCCATTGCACGCCGAGGGCGAAGGCCTTGCTGTGCTCAACGGAGATCGCTTCGATCAAGCCGTCGGGAGCGATGGCTTCGGCGCGCAGGCCGGGGGCCAGTCGGTCGATGCCTTGGCTGTGAATCGAATTGACCTGGAACACCTGCGGCAATTCCAGCGCTTGGAACACACCGCCCGGTTGCACGTTGACCGCATGAGCCGGTGCGTACTGCACCGCCAGGTCCGGATGATCCGCTTCCCGGTGATCAAGCATGCCGGGCAATTCGTGGACCTTCTGATGCAAGCTGCCACCGAACGCCACGTTCATTTCCTGAAAGCCGCGACAAATACCGAGTACCGGAACACCGGCGGCAATCGCTGCACGCAATAAGGGAAGGGTGGTGCTGTCCCGGGCAGGATCGTGATCCGTGCCGGGTGCGCTGGCGGGGCCTTGATAGTGGAAGGGCTCCACATTCGACGGCGAACCGGTCAGCAACAAACCATCGAGATGCGCGAGCAGCTCATCAATCTCGGTTAGTTCGCCTAAGGAAGGAATGACCACCGGCAGCCCCAGAGCCGCGACGCTGACAGCACGCAAGTACTTGTCGCCGCTGACGTGGTAGGGGTGCAGGCCAATCTGTTTGACGCACGCAGTAACGCCGATCAATGGCTTGAGTGCCATTTTTATCACCTCGAAGTTTCACACTTGAACGAGCTTTTCCGGAGCTTAGCCTCGTTGATTTTAATTAACAACTCTCATGTAAAAAATTCTAAACGAAAAAGCGGCCGGGAATCCGGGCTGGCGTGGGTTTGAGGCAGTAAATGGGGCGATGAGTGGCTGAAGCGGCCAATAAATTCAACGTGAAAGGCGCTTTGTTCGCTATTGACTTCACTTTGCCTTTCGGATTGACTGGGCTCGTGAAAGGGCGGTGAACATAATAATTAACAGCTAATAGGTGCATCATGTCGGTCCCTCTGCGTGCCGTTCAACTCAACGAAGCAAACGCATTCCTTAAGAAATATCCTGAGGTTTTGTACGTCGACCTTCTGATTGCGGATATGAACGGTGTGGTGCGCGGCAAGCGCATCGAGCGCACCAGTCTTCATAAGGTTTACGAAAAAGGCATTAACCTGCCGGCGTCCCTGTTCGCTCTGGACATCAACGGTTCCACGGTGGAAAGCACCGGCCTGGGTCTGGACATCGGCGACTCCGACCGAATCTGCTACCCGATTCCCGGCACCCTGAGCATCGAGCCTTGGCAGAAGCGCCCCACCGCGCAACTGTTGATGACCATGCACGAACTCGAAGGCGAGCCGTTCTTTGCCGACCCGCGTGAAGTGCTGGCCAATGTGGTGCGCAAGTTCGACGACATGGGCCTGACCATCTGCGCCGCGTTCGAACTCGAGTTTTATCTGATCGACCAGGACAACGTGAACGGTCGTCCGCAATCGCCACGTTCGCCGGTCTCCGGTAAGCGTCCGATGTCGACCCAGGTGTACCTGATCGACGACCTCGACGAATACGTCGACTGCCTGCAAGACATCCTCGAAGGCGCGAAAGAGCAGGGCATCCCAGCCGACGCCATCGTCAAGGAAAGCGCCCCGGCGCAGTTCGAAGTGAACCTGCACCACGTCTCCGACCCGATCAAGGCCTGCGACTACGCGGTGCTGCTCAAGCGTCTGGTGAAGAACATCGCCTACGACCATGAAATGGACACCACCTTCATGGCCAAGCCGTATCCGGGCCAGGCGGGCAACGGTCTGCACGTGCACATTTCGATTCTCGACAAGGAAGGCAACAACATCTTTGCCAGCGAGGATCCCGAGCAGAACGCCGCACTGCGTCACGCGATCGGCGGTGTGCTCGAGACCCTGCCGGCGCAGATGGCCTTCCTCTGCCCGAACGTCAACTCGTACCGTCGTTTCGGCGCACAGTTCTACGTGCCGAACTCGCCAAGCTGGGGCATCGACAACCGCACCGTTGCAGTCCGCGTGCCGACCGGTTCTGCAGACGCCGTGCGTATCGAGCACCGCGTCGCTGGCGCCGATGCCAACCCGTACCTGCTGATGGCCTCGGTGCTGGCCGGTATTCACCACGGCCTGACCAACGAAATCGAACCCGGCCCACCGGTCGAAGGCAACAGCTACGAGCAAAACGAACAGAGCCTGCCGAACAACCTGCGCGATGCACTGCGCGAACTGGACGACAGCGAAGTCATGGCCAGGTACATCGACCCGCTGTACATCGACGTGTTCGTGGCGTGCAAGGAAAGCGAGCTGGCCGAGTTCGAGAACTCCATCTCGGACCTTGAGTACAACTGGTATCTGCACACGGTCTGACGGCCAAACACCCGTCGGCTAAGGATGAGGGGGTGTACACAAAACATGTGTGCACCGCGAATCCCCTGTAGGAGCTGAGCTTGCTCGCGATAGCGGTGGATCAGTCGCCATCAATATTGAATGTGATGGCCTCATCGCGAGCAAGCTTTGCTCCTACAAGGCAATCGGTCCGACGATCACCTATTCCTCTGCGTTGAGTCACTTCAATGGCAATTACTCGCAGCGACTGGGAGCAACGCTTCCAGTCCTTGACAATCGAAGGTCGGGCATTCATTGACGGCCACTACTGCTCGGCACTCAGCCGCGACACGTTTGAATGCGTGAGCCCGGTGGACGGCCGCTTTCTGGCGAATGTCGCCAGTACCGACGAAGCCGACGCGAATGTGGCGGTGCAGGTTGCGCGCCGGGCGTTCGAGTCCGGCGTCTGGGCCAAGCTGGCTCCGGCAGAGCGCAAGCGCATCCTGATTCGTTTCGCCGATCTGATTCTGGCGAACCAGGAAGAACTGGCGCTGCTCGAAACCCTCGACATGGGCAAGCCGATCGGCGACGCCATGAGCATCGACATTCCTGCGACCGCCAACGCGATCCGCTGGAGCGCCGAGGCGATCGACAAGATCTACGACGAAGTCGCGGCGACGCCGCACGACCAGTTGGGCTTGGTCACCCGTGAGCCGTCGGGCGTGGTCGCGGCCATCGTGCCGTGGAACTTCCCGTTGATCATGGCCAGCTGGAAGTTCGCACCGGCCCTGGCGGCGGGTAACTCGTTCATCCTCAAGCCTTCGGAAAAGTCACCACTGACGGCGATTCGCATCGCCCAACTGGCACTCGACGCCGGCATCCCGAAAGGCGTGTTCAACGTGCTGCCGGGGTTCGGCCACACCGTCGGCAAGGCGCTGGCGCTGCACATGGACGTCGACGTTCTGGCCTTCACCGGCTCGACGGCAATTGCCAAGCAACTGCTGATCTACGCCGGGCAAAGCAACATGAAACGCGTCTGGCTGGAAGCCGGTGGCAAAAGCCCGAACGTAGTATTTGCCGACGCCCCGGATTTGCGCGCGGCAGCTCAAGCTGCGGCCAGTGCGATCGCCTTCAACCAGGGCGAAGTCTGCACCGCCGGTTCGCGGTTGCTGGTGGAGCGCTCGATTCGCGAGCAGTTCATTCCGCTGCTGGTGGAAGCGCTGCAAGCCTGGAAACCGGGGCATGCCCTGGACCCGGCGACCACCGTCGGCGCAGTCGTCGACCAACGCCAACTGGACAACGTGCTGCGCTACATCAGCATCGGCAAAGAGCAGGGCGCCCAACTGATTGCGGGCGGCAATCGCACCCTTGAAGACACCGGCGGCCTGTACGTGGAACCGGCGATTTTCGACGGTGTGACCAATGCCATGACCATCGCCCGGGAAGAAATCTTCGGCCCGGTGCTGTCGCTGATCACCTTCGACACGGCTGAAGAAGCATTGGCGATTGCCAACGACAGCATCTTCGGTCTGGCGGCCGGGGTCTGGACCAGCAACCTGAGCAAGGCCCACACCTTCGCTCGCGGTTTGCGCGCCGGCAGCGTCTGGGTCAACCAGTACGACGGCGGCGACATGACCGCGCCGTTCGGCGGGTTCAAGCAGTCGGGTAACGGTCGGGACAAATCGCTGCATGCGTTCGATAAATACACCGAACTCAAAGCGACCTGGATCAAGCTCTAACACTTCTACAGCGGCGGTCGCAGGCATGTGCGTGCGACCGTTCGGGAACTCAATCATGCAAAAACATGTAAACAGCTACTACGCCGCAACCCGCAACGAGACCATCGATTTTCCGGTGCTCGAAGGACTGGTCGAGTGCGATGTCTGCGTCATTGGCGCGGGCTACACCGGTTTGTCGTCCGCCCTGTTCCTCAGTGAGGCGGGCTACAGCGTCACCGTGCTCGAAGCCGCCAAGGTCGGCTACGGCGCCAGCGGTCGCAACGGCGGTCAACTGGTCAATTCCTACAGCCGCGACGTCGATGTCATCGAAGAGCGTTACGGCGACAAGACTGCCGAAGTACTGGGCAGCATGATCTTTGAGGGCGCGGACATCATCCGTTCGCGCATCAAGCAGTACGACATCAAGTGCGACTACAAGCCCGGCGGTATTTTCGCGGCGCTGAACAAGAAGCAGCTCAAAGGCCTCGCCGAGCAGAAACGCAGCTGGGAGCGCTACGGCAACAAGAACCTGAGAATGCTCGACGCGGCCGAGATCAAGCGCGAAGTCGGTTGCGACAACTACGTCGGCGGCCTGCTGGACATGCAGGGCGGCCACATCCACCCGCTGAACCTGGCGCTCGGTGAAGCCTCGGCGATCATCGGCCTGGGCGGCAAGATCTACGAGCAATCGGCAGCGGTGGAAATCACCTACGGCGAACCGATCACCGTGCGCACCGCCAAAGGCGTGGTGCGGGCCAAATACCTGCTGATCGCCGGTAACGCCTATCTGCCTCAGGACCTCGACAACCGCGTCACTCGCAAGAGCATGCCCTGCGGTTCGCAGATCGTCGTCACCGAGCCCTTGTCGGCCAAAGTCGCGAAAAGCCTGATCACCCACAACTACTGCGTCGAAGACTGCAACTACCTGCTCGACTACTACCGCCTGACCGCTGACAACCGCTTGCTGTACGGCGGCGGTGTGGTCTACGGCGCGCGCGAACCGGACGACATCGAGCAACTGATCCGCCCGAAAATCCTCAAGACCTTCCCGCAACTGAAGGACGTGAAGATCGACTACCGCTGGACCGGCAACTTCCTGCTGACCATGTCACGCATGCCGCAATTCGGCCGCATCGAGAAAAACGCCTACTACATGCAGGGCTACAGCGGCCACGGCGTCACCTGCTCGCACCTGGCCGGCAAACTGATCTCGGAAATGATCCGCGGCGACGCCGAACGCTTCGACGCGTTCGCCTCCCTGCCGCACATGCCCATGTTCGGCGGCCGCACCTTCCAGGCCCCGCTCACCGCCATGGGCGCCGCGTATTACGCACTGCGTGACCGTTTCGGTATCTAAACGCCACAATCCCTGCGGGCTTGCTCGCGATGGTGGTGTGTCAGACAGCATTGATGCCGCCTGATACACCACTATCGCGAGCAGGCTCGCTTCCACAATTTGCGCATCTAAACTGAGTGGCATCAGGCTCAACAGCCTTTTTATCCAGCCGTTTATCGAACCTGCTGAGCAACACCAACAAACGTGATTTAATACCCGACTTTCACGGTTCAGGGACAGGGAAGCGGTGTTCTTCGCGGCCAAAAGTCGCCCGCCATCCACCCCCATTACCCCTTAAGTCGTTCTCACATAAGGCTGTCATGGACACGGGTTCTCGACTCAAATTAGTACGCGAAAGCTACAAACTGTCCCAGCGCGAGCTGGCCCGGCGTAGCGGCGTCACCAATGCCACCATCTCCCTGATCGAACAGAATCGAGTCAGTCCTTCTGTCAGTTCCCTGAAAAAGCTCCTCGAAAGCATTCCCATGTCTTTGGCGGACTTCTTCACCTTCGATCAGCCGCCCCAAGAGCACAAATACGTCTTCCGCGCCAACGAGCAGCCCGACCTGGGCCGTGATGGCCTGCGTCTTTTGCTGATCGGCGCGTCGGTGCCGAGTCGGCAGATGCGGCTGTTGCGCGAGCAATATGCGCCTGGGGCCAGTTCGGGCGAAGAGCCGATTGTGCATGCGGAAGGGGAGGAGTGTGGGCTCGTAACCCGTGGCACCGTTGAGCTGACCGTGGATGGGCAGATTAGTGTGTTGAATGCCGGGGATGGGTATTACTTTCCGACGACGTTGCCGCACAGGTTTCGGAATATTGGGGCGGATGAGGCTGAAATCATCAGCGCCAACACCCCGGCAAACTTCTGATCTCTAAAATGGACGCTGACCTGTAGCAGCCTTTGGCAGTTGCTACAGACATTCTTCAATGTAAATGGACTTTACTGCATGACCGCACTACGTATCCGCCCCCTCGCACTCTGCGTTTTCCATCACGATGGAAATATTCTGGTCAACGAAGCTTACGACCCCATTAAAAAACAGGCGTTCTTCCGCCCGATCGGCGGTGGCATCGAGTTCGGCGAAACCAGTGCCCACGCCGTTGTGCGAGAAGTACAAGAAGAGCTCGGTCTACCTATCACGGATATTCACTTGCTCGGCACTCTTGAAAGCATCTTCACGTACAACGGCACTCCAGGGCACGAAATCGTGCAGGTGTACGATGCGAAGTTTGTGGATTCAGCTGTCTACGAATTGCCGCACTTGAACGCTCAAGAGAGCGATGGCGCTGCCTTCATAGCGAAGTGGCATTCTTGCGCAAGCTTCACTGATGAATCGCCCTTGGTTCCGAATGGGCTTTACGAACTGCTGAATAAAGTCGCATTGCTAGACTGACGTCTGGAATCAGAAAATAAATTTTAGAAACATCTAGCCCCTTAAATAACCTCAAGGCAGGGCCCTTCAAAAATCTCCTCCGAGACCTCGACCCATCACTGCGCGATAAAGTCGCGAACCGCCCGAATAGTCTGCGTCGGCGCCTCTTCCATCAGCCAATGTCCTGCCCCCGGCACCACCACTTCCGTGACCTTGTCCGTTACGTTACGCATCACGATTGCTTCATTACCTCCGAAAGACTTTTCACCCCCGATGGCCAGCACCGGCATGGTCAGTCGCGTCGCCATCGACGCTTTGTTGTCCACCTCATCCTGACGAATGCTGCGGAACTGGGCGAAGGCTGCGTGCATAGCGCCGGGGCGGGCATAGAGTTTGGCGTAATGCTGACGGGTCGCTTCATCGACCTTGGTGGGGTTGCCCGCGAACTCGTTCCAGAACCGGTCCAGGTAGATGCGCTCACGACCGGCCACCAGGCGTTCAGCATCCGGGCCGCCGAAGTCGAAGTGCCAAAGCATCGGTGAGCGGACAATGTCGTTCCAGGGCGGAATACCCGGCACGGGCGCATCCATCACCACCAAGCGATCGGTACGCTGCGGATACCGCGCGGCGTAGGCGTACGCGACCATGGTGCCGATGTCGTGGCCGATGACCGCCGAGTGTTCGATACCCAGCGACGCCAGCACCGCGCGGATGCCGCCCGCCTGGGTCTTCTTGTCGTAGCCGCTGTCCGGGATCGACGACAAGCCCATGCCGCAAAGGTCCGGCACCACGACTGTGTGATCCCGGGCCAGATCGGCAGCCAGTGGCGCCCACATATCGCCGGTATCGCCAAAGCCATGCAACAGCACCACGGCCGGCCCCTTGCCGCCGACGCGCACATGGAGTGTGACGCCTTCTACAGGGATGTCCTGAATACGAAAGGAGGCAGGAAATGGCGTCACCTGAGCATGTGCCGGGAGGCTTAGAGCAAGCAGCATGAAAGCGGTCAACAGGGCGCGAATCATGGTGGTGTCTCCGGACGTGCGCGTGGAAGGTGTCCCGAGCGAATGTGCGTGTCGCTTGGGCGGCGGAGTTGACCGCGTAACGTGATGCACAGAATCGACATGTGCCATTCAGCAGCAAGCCGATACGACCAGAATGGCGAGTTTTCTGAAGCGCGATAAGGTCTCGTTCGGATGAGCTTAGACTGTTTGGTTGTGGATGCTGTTCGTCATCCAGACCCGGTGTGGCGGCGTCGCCGATGCCACCAAAGCTGCCGTGGGCCAAAGGCAGAATCGGCCGGAATCGGTCAGTCGTAATCGACTAACCGCTGCTCGCAAAATAAAAACGGAATGTAAGCAGGTAACAAAAACCGCAGCAATGCGGTTTTTTGCGACTAAATGCGGGTCACTAACCCTCAGGTGTATCAAACCCCCGCTGCTCAATCACCCCAAACACATCCGCAACATCCTGGACCATGATCCGAGCGATGTTGGTGACGGTGTTGATGTCGTTCTCGGCGTAGTCGGGGAGGCTGGTGCAGGCCATCAGGTTCAGGTATTTGAGGACGGCGTTGAGGTGTTCGCTGACGCAGTTGTGGAGTTCGCGTAGCGGGACGTCTCTGTCGATGTGCAGGACTGGGCAGTCGGTGGCGAATTGGGACATGGGGGTGAAGCGGTGGGGCGGGTGTTGAGTCGTCATGGTGTTAATCCTCACAAAAGAAGAATTGCCACCTTGTCTGCTGCGAAACAAATTGGGTGGCAGCTGTACGTGGGTTCGCAGACCGGAGGATTAACACCATGACCCGGCAGACCCGAAGGTCTCCCACGCACAACCGCCATAAAACGATACGCAGCCGGGAACCGGCCGAGCCTGACGGAACAAGGTGTCAATCTTAAGGGCTGCGAAACCCTATCGCCAACGAATGTCAGCGACAGACCAACTTTAGGTGTCGATTTTGGGGACTGCAACCGGGGTGTAGGACGCTGCGCGGCCATTGTGGCGATGTGGTTTGTCCATGTTCGGCGGTGTATTTGCCGTAAACCGGGCTCTGCGGAGTGTCTGAGGAGATTGGTTGCAGGATTTGGGGCTGCTTCGCAACCCAGCGGGAGCAAGCTCCCTCGCCACGGTGGGTGGATTCCTACGAGAGTTTCGGAGCTGAAAATCAAAAGATCGTCCGAACGCGGCCCGAGCCTTCGGCAGCTCCGAGCGTGGGGGAGTGGAAGTCCGTCGTGGGTTGGCTCAAGCTCGGCATCTATGTGAGCAACCGCTACGGCTTTGTAGCCAAGGAAAACCGAGATGACTCAAACACTGGAACGTGCCATCGCCATTGCTGCTGCCGCTCACGAAGGGCAGGTCGACAAGGGCGGTGCGCCGTACATCCTGCACCCGCTGAAAGTGATGCTGAGGGTCAGCACCCTGGAAGAGCGGATCGTGGCGGTTCTGCATGACGTGGTCGAGGACTCTGGCATCAGCCTTGATGATCTGCGTCAAGAAGGCTTCAGCGAAACGGTACTGGCGGCCATTGAGTCTGTCACCAAGCTGCCGGGAGAGTCCTACGAACTGTTCGTCGAACGAGCGGCGCAGAACCCGATAGGCCGTGTGGTCAAGCTGGCTGACCTTGAAGAGAACAGCGACGTGTCCCGAATCGCACAGCCGTCCTGGGAAGATCTGGAGCGAATTGAAAAGTATCGGCGGGCGATTGGCAGACTGCGTTCGTAGCGAGCCAACTCGGTAGTTAGGCCTCAGCTATCGCTCACACCTGCACTGGCGTGCAAAGCTCCACCAATGTCCCGTCCGGGCAACGAACGTAGGAAACCGTTTGCCCCCAGGGTTTGATGAGGGGGGCGGCTATTTCAGTGGCGCCTGCGTGTAGCGCTTTGGCATGGGCGGCGGGTACGTCGTCGGTCACCAGGCCCACTTCGATGCCCAGTGGTTTGGGAGAGGCGTGGGCCGAGATGTGGCCGGTGCTGAAGTTCATCGCCGCAAGTTCGTCGGCGGCGAATGCCAGGGTGGTTTCGCCGGTTTCGAGTTCGCCGTAGGTGGCGGGTTCGTGGAGGAAGCGGGTGGCAATCCCGAAGGCGGATGAGAAGAACTGGAGTGAGGCTGCAACGTCCGGGACGTAGATGATCATGTAGCCGAATTTCATGCGCGTACATTCCTTGTCGTGCTGTTGGGGTGGCAAATCTAGCAGAAGGCGGACGCGACATCGCATCCGCCTGTCATCCCACTACATAGCCACTTTACGTGCGCAACGCCGGAGTCCTTGGCGGAATCATCCGCTTCGTCCCCGTCGCCTCAAACGCCGAAGCCAACCGCAGCAACGTTGAATCATCATACGCACGCCCCGCAAAAGTCAGCCCAACCGGCATGCCGATGTCCGGCATCACGCCCATCGGCACGGTGACCGTCGGCACACCCAAATGCCGGATGGCGAGGTTGCCGTTGGCGACCCAGATGCCGTTGCTCCAGGCGATATCGGCCGACGTCGGGTCGACATCGGCATTCGCCGGGCCGACGTCGGCGACGGTCGGGAACAGCACGGCATCGAGGCCGAGTTGGTCCATCCAGTCTTCAAGGTCGATTTTGCGGGTCTGTTCAAGCCCCTGCAGTCCGTCGGGCACGGTGGCGATCTGGTCCCATGGCGTCAGGCCGCGCTCGGCCATCCGCACGTATTCGTCCATGCCGGCGGCAAGGTCGCCTTCGCGGTTGGGCAGGGTGCCGGGGTCGTGGGGGAAGATCAGCGGTCCGTTGACGTCGACCAGGCGATTCAATTTTGGATCGCCGTTGGCTTGCAGGAAGTCATCGAACGCCCACGCGGTCAGGTCCCACAGTTCATGGTGGAGGAACTCTTTGGAGACGATGCCGCGATTGAACACGGTCGGGGCACCGGGGCGATCGCCTTCGCAGTTGGAGACCAGCGGGAAGTCGACGTCGATCACTTCGGCGCCAGCCGCTTCAAGTGCCTGGCGAGCCTGTTCCCAGAGCCCGACGACCGAGGCGCGGGTGTTGATTCGCTGCCCGGTCGGGCCACCGATGCCGGGTGCTTCAGAGGTGCCGGCTTCGGGATCGGCGTTGATGTACATCCGCGGAATGCCGAAGCGTTTTCCGGCGAGTGCATCGGGATTGGCGGCAAGCGCCACATAGGAGATGGGGCGCACCGAAGCGACGCTCGGGATCGGCACCCAGGGTTGCATCCGCCACAGGTCGCCGCGTGTGTCGGGGTCTTCTGCCACGACCACGTCGAGCACTTCGAGCAGGTCGGCCATGGTTCTGGCAAACGGCACGACCACGTCCATCGTCGGCGTTAACGGCCAGTTGCCGCGAACCGAGATCACCCCGCGCGATGGCGTGTAGGCGCACAGGCCATTGTTCGAGGCCGGGCCGCGTCCGCTCGACCAGGTTTCTTCCGCGAGGCCGAAGGCTGCGAAGCTGGCGGCGGTGGCAGTACCGGCGCCGTTCGATGAGCCGGAGGCGAAAGGGGCGGTGAGGTAGTCAGCGTTGTACGGGCTTTCTGCACGGCCGTAGACTCCGCGCTGCATGCCGCCGTTGGCCATGGGCGGCATGTTGGTCTTGCCCAGGCAGATGGCGCCGGCAGCGCGCAGCCGTTCGATGGTGAACGCATCGCGATAGGCAATCAGGTTGGCGAAGGCGGGGCTTCCGGAAGCGGCGGTCAGCCCCTTCACCAGATAACTGTCCTTGGCGGTGTAGGGAATGCCATCGAGCGGGCCCAGTGTTTCGCCTTTGGCGCGGCGGGCATCGGAGGCCTGCGCCTCGTTCAGCGCCTCGGGGTTGCGCACCACCAGCGCGTTAAGGGCGGTGGGCGTGTCGGGGCCGTCGTAGGCATCGATTCGGGCGAGGTAGGCCTGCACCAGTTCAACCGCGGTGGTCTGGCCCGATTCGAGCGCAGCCCGTAGTTGGGCAATGGGAACCTCGGTGACCTCGATCATGCTGCTCTCTCAAAATGGGTGTTCATAGGGGGGCGTGGCACTGTAGTACGCGACAGTGTCTGGGCTTTCAACCTGAACATTCTATTAAACACCCAGCAAAAAAGAGCAGAAAAAAACCCGCAACACCGTGTAATGCCAGTCAGTTAAGCCAGTACGCAATCCGTAGCAGCCTTCGCCAGCTGCTATGGACCGTGTTACGGCTTAGGGTGTGTTTCTGTTAATTCAGGTCACCCTGAAGTTCCAGACAATCTCGACAACCCTGAACGCCATCACTACATAGACCAGGCAAAGCACTATTTGCAGGCTCAGGTGGTAGCGGGTTTTGGCAAGTTTGCGCAGGCCATCGCACATGTTCAGCAGCATCAGCAGCGCTGCCAGTCCGATCAGGCCCCAGCCCGCGATCCAGTAGCCAAACAGGCCGAGAAACAGCGGCGACACTGAGTGAAGGGCGTCGCTACCCGCTGCCAGCAGCAGGGCGCACATCAGCAGGTTTCTGAGGTTGTCGAAGACTTCCTTGCTGAAACCCTGATCCAGTAAACGGCCGAACGTCGTCAGTAGCGCGCGCATGGTGAGGCGTCCTGTTGATTAAGCGTGTCTGTAGCGGGCTCTACGGGCGATAATGCCGCGCATCCTGTATTCAACTTAGCAAAAGAGCCCTGCCGTGATGTTCGAGATCAAGCCGTGGAACCCCGAAACCTATCGACAGCAGACGCGCCGCAGCACCGTGATCATCGCCGTGACCTTCATTCTGCTGGCGATGACGCTGTCCGGCCTGGCCGTCATGCTATTCGGCGAACCTGGCGGCGACAACTTCCGCTTCAACCTGGGCGGCGTCATTGCCGCCGTCATCGTTAGCGCCGCGCTGATGAAAGCCAAAGGCTGGTCGCAGCCGTGGATGGCGGCGGCGGTGTACGGCTGGCAACTCAAGCGCAGCCTGATGAGCGTCACCAACGTCATGCATAAGGTCACCGATGCGGTGCAGGCCGGTAACCCGAGCGCGATGAAGCTGTTGCGCTTTTATCACCTGGGGCTCACGCAAATGCACCAACTGGACGGCAACACCAGCAGCCTCAGCCAAATGACTCGCGAGATCGATCAGCACAAGGCGAGCATGGAAGCGCTGGGGATCGAGACTGAGCAGAACCGCTTGAATCCTGAATGGCTGGCGGCAGTGAAGGCGAAGGAGGCATGAGTTCGATGTTCACGATCACTCATTTTGAAACCCCGTGCTCCGAGCCCATCAATGACCAGATTCTGCAGATGGTCGTCGACTATCTGACCGATATCAGCACGGTGGCGATTGCGCCGAGCAACCTCCTGTTCAACGTGTATCAATATGCGATCGGCTACGAGGTTCATCTCTATCTGCAAGCGCTCGGCGGGTCGAAAGGGATTGCCGTCGAATTGATCGTCGCGATGGACGAAGAGGCCCCTTCGAAGGTCATCGGCTTTTTGCTGTATCTGCCGGTCAAGGACGATCCCGAGGCGTGCGGCGTGGCCTATATGGCGGTGCAAGCCAGTCATCGGCGCCAGGGCGTCGCGCGGGCAATGGTCCAGGAAATGGTCAATCGCTACCCGCATGCCGAGCTGACGTGTGCGGTCGGCAAGGTTGCCTTGTTCGAATCGATGGGCTTTCAGGTGCTGGGCGCGCGCGGGCCGCAGGTGCTGATGAATACTCGCGATCACAGCACGGGCGGCTTGATGGGGGTGCTGGATACCGCACCGATCTACAGCTCGACAGAAGTGCGGCAGATCCATACGTATCTGCTGCAACGACACGGGAAGCGGGCGATGCTCGATGCTGAAAAACAGCGCGACCGGCATCTCGACCAGATGACGGCCAAAGCCAGGGCTTTTGTGCGCGAGCGTCTTGGGTAGGAGGCCGTGCAACACTACTTGAATAGTTCAGAATGACTTCCGAGATCAACAAATGTAATCAAGTCGGAACGTGAGTGCTCGTAGATCATCAAGAAGTCACCACCGATATGACACTCCCGAAAACCACTCCAATCACCCGTTAAAGCATGATCCAAGTACTCGGCCGGCAGTTGCTCCCCCAGAAATAACATGACCATGATCTGACGAATTTCATTCATATCACGACGTCCGGCCCGCTTGTAACGTTCCCAGGACTTCTTGAATTCCGACGTTTGAGCACACTGCTTTGGCAGTTCAGCGCGTTTTTGCTTTTTCTCCGGTTTCGCCATCAGTGTCCCTCAGCATGTCGTCTATCGAGTCGAACTGTTGGCGAATGCCTCGTGCTTCCATCATGGCGCGGGCAGTTTTTTCCGAAGGGACGCGTACCTCAAACGGGAGCCCCTGAGTCGCAACGACCTGACGGAGAAAAAGACGCATGGCATCACTGATGCTCAGCCCGCAAGCGTTCAAGACTTCAGTGGCACGTATCTTCAGATCCTCATCAATGCGGCAACGCACGTCGGTGGTTTTCAGCAATGCACCCATGGGAATGACCTCATCGTTAGTTTGTAGCTACATTGGCGCTACCTCCAGCATTGTGGTTGAGCGTAGTCCTTTCGGTCAACGTCGCCTTGATGAGCGGTTTCAAGGTCTATGGCGTTGCCCGAACATCGACAGGAGTTCTTGCCCGGCATTTCACTCGTTTAAGCACACGATGAATATCAGCCGGGTCCGCTTTGCGTTTGAGAACCGTCCGAGCCCAATGCAGGAAGTTGCTGATGGTGCTGTGTGCCGTCAGGAAGCCGACTGCTGGGCAAACCATTCCAATACGGCTTGTCGGGCCGGGTGCAAGGCGCTGGTGGGTTGTAGCCACAAGGTATAGGCGCCCGAGGTTTTCAGTGCGGGGCCGAATGGAATGATCAACTCCCCGCGGTTTATCAACTCTTGCGCGAGCGTTCGGTCAGTCATGGCAATGCCCAGGCCGCGGGCGGCGGCATCGAGGGCCAGTTCGTCCAGATTGAAGGTGGTGTGTTTGCAGTCTCTGGACTGCCCCCCGTCATAAGCTTTCAACCAGGCTGCCCACTCCTGTTGACCCGTTGAACCATGGATCAGCGGGTAGTTGGAGAGCTCGTTCACTGAAGCGAGTGGTGTTTTTCCGTTGACTGACACAGGCGCGCAGACCGGCACCAGAAACTCTTCGAACAGAACGTGGTACGCCTGATCGGCCGGCGGCGTTTGCAGGTAGAGGATGCAGGCATCGCACTCGCCTGAGGGGTCGACCCGTTCGGTCGCCACGGTTTCGATCGACAGGGCCAAGTCGGGGTTGCGGGCATAGAAGTCGGTCAGTCGAGGCAGCAACCAGCGCACGGCAAGCGATACGTGAATGCGAATGCGAAAGGGCGTGTCCCTGGGTGCCAGGCGTTTTTCCAGGGTCTGTAATTCGCCGATCACCTTGAGCGCGGTTTCCAGGACTGCCTTGCCCTCGGCGGTCAGTGTGACGCTTCGGCTGTTGCGAATCAGCAGCGCTACGCCGTAGTGACTCTCCAGTTGCTGAATCTTCCGGCTGACCGCGCTCTGGGTCAGGCACAGCGTTGCTGCCGCTTCGGTGAAGTTGCTTGAGGCTGCCACTTCGGCAAAGGCTTGAAGGGCCTGCAAGGAGGGCACGCGAAAGATTTTATCCATGCAAAAACCGAATGGATGAATGCGTTAATAGCGTTGGATTGCGCATCGATATCCCCATAGATTCTGTTCATGGCCGTCGGACTGAACGCATTTAACCATGCTAATTGTTCATGACGACAGCGTTCAACAGATCCGTGCTGGGTGAGGTGAGTAGATGACTGAAAATAGCTGTGGCTGGATCGTCCAGGCGGGAGAGTCTGCGCTACAACCCTGCTTGCAGGGTTCGCAGAAAGCCGACTGGCTGATCATTGGTGGCGGATTCACTGGGCTGTCGGCCGCGCATACTTTGGCCGAACTGCATCCTGAAGCGCGGATCGTCATCGTTGATCGTCAACGTACCGCACAGGGCGCATCGGCGAGAAACTCCGGCTTCGTGGTCGCCCATGAAAACCCTGTCGGTGACGAACTGCTCGGTCGGCCGGGCAACGCCTATTACCAGCGCAGTACCGAGATCAGCCGCGCCGCCAACGCAGAAGTGCGGCAGCGCGTGAGCCGCCTGGGTATTGAGTGTGACTGGCATGAGCAGGGTTATTTCTTCGCGGTACACGACCCGGACAAACTCGAAGACGCAGCGCTGAAAGTGCAGACCTTGCGTGAAGTGGGGGCCGATGCGCAGTTTCTGCAGGGGCAAGACTTGAGCCGGAACCTGGGAACGGACTTTTATCGTGCGGGGATTTGGTGTCGGGGTGGTAACGCCCTGCTGCAACCGGCGAAATACGCCAAGGGCTTGCGTGACACCCTGGCGGGTAATGTCGCTGTGTACGAGCACACCGACATCACCGGGCTGGAGCGTTTGGCCAATGGCAATGTCCGCGCCTCATCAATCCAAGGCAGTGTTGAAGCCCCGCAGGTACTGATCTGCGTCGGGCCGTTTCTGCCGCGTGTCGGTTTGCCTGATCGGGCCGTGTTCCCCCTTGAACTCAGTGCGTCGTTAAGCCGCCCGCTGACCGACGACGAGTACCGTCAGATGGGCCGCCCGGACCAGTGGGGTGTGCTGTCGACCCGGCCGGCCGGTGCGACGTTGCGCCTGACCGCCGATCGCCGGTTGCTCATTCGCAATACCGTGGAGTACCGCTTTCGCGACCTTGCCGGTTCAGCGCTCAGTGCGCGTCGGTTAACCCATTTGCGTGGCTTGCAACGTCGATTTCCGTGGATCACCGAGCAACACCTTGAGTTCACCTGGACCGGGCATTTGAGCGCAACCCGCTCTGGTGAACCGCGCTTTGCCAGAGTCGAGCGGGGCATTTATACCGTGGCCGGCTGCAACGGCTCTGGCGTTGCACGCGGCACATTGTGGGGGCGTCTGCTGGCAGAGATGGCCTCGGGTAGTGAGTCGCCATTGCTCAGCAGCGTGCTCAGTCAGGCCAATCCGGGCTGGCTGCCGCCGACACCCTTTTTCGATATCGGTGCCTCGGTGCGCCTGCGGTACGAGGCCTGTCGCGCTCAATCGGAATCCTGACCTGTAAGGTTTTGTTAACGTCGTTTTCTCATCAGGAATAACAATAATGAACACACTGAAAAACTTCGTACTTGCACTCTGCGCAGCGTCGAGCGGGATGGCTGCGGCGTCAGATACCGTGCGTATCTCCAACTGGAGCAGCTACATCGCCAATGACACCTTGAGTAACTTCACCCAGCAGACGGGGATCAAGACGACTTACGACCTGATCGACAGCAACGAGATGCTGGAGGCCAAGTTGATCACCGGCAGCAGCGGTTACGACGTGGTCAGCCCGTCAAACCACTTCCTGGCTCAGTTGATCAAGGCGGGCGCGCTGCAGAAACTGGACAAAAGCAAGTTACCGAACTAGAAGAACCTCGACCCACAATTGATGAAAACCCTGGAGGTCAACGACCCCGGCAATCAATACGCGTTCCCCTACATGTGGGTCACGGTCGGGATCGGCTACAACGTCGAGAAAATCAAGGCGATCTTCGGCAACACCGATGTCACCAAAAGCTGGAGCCTGCTGTTCGATCCGAAAAACATCGAGAAGCTCAGCCAATGCGGTGTAGCGTTCCTCGATAACTCGACGCAGATGTTGCCGATTACCCTCAACTACCTGGGGTTGAAGCACGACAGCGAAGACCCGGCGGATTACCTCAAAGCTGAAGCAGCCCTGCTGAACATCAAGCCGTACATTCAGTACTTCCATCAGTCCAAGTACGTCAGTGACCTGGCCAACGGCAACATTTGCGTGGCCATTGGTTTCAGTGGCGACATCGCGCAAGCGACCTCCACGGCGCATGAAGCGAAGAACGGCATCGAGCTGGGGTACACGATTCCGAAGGAAGGCTCGACCCTGGCTGTCGACATGGTGGTCATGCCGAGGAACGCGCCCAATCCGGATAACGGCTATGCCTACATGAATTACCTGATGGAGCCCAACGTCATCGCCGACATCAGCAATGCGATTCACTACCCGAACGGCAACAGTGCCGCAACGCCGTTGATTGAGCCCGGCTTGCGTAACGATCCGGCGATCTATCCGACAGCGCAAACCATGAGTACTTTGTTCCCCTTGAAGGCCATGCCGCCCAAGGTCATGCGCCAGGCCACCCGCTTATGGACAAAAGTCATCAGCGGGCTCTGAGTCGGGTTGCTCAAGTTCAGGCAAGCGCCTCGGCGTGTTGCCTGAACACCAGCGCCTTCAAGCCGCTTTCAGCATCGATATCGGGAAATTCCGGTGGGTTTTCCAGGCGTTGTTCAAAGTGCAGGCTAGGGGCTTCGCGGGTGACGCCATCGATGAGAAAGTCCGGGCCGAAGGCCGGGTCATTCATGCAGGCCAGTACCACGCCCTCGCTGCTGAGCAATTCCGGCAGGCGACGTAACACGCGATGGTAGTCCTTGGTCAGCAGGAAGCTGCCTTTCTGGAACGACGGCGGGTCGATGATGACCAGGTCGTAGGGGCCGCTGTTGATGACCTTGCCCCAGGACTTGAACAGGTCATGGCCGAGAAAGCTGACCTTGCTCAAGTCGTGTCCATTCAGTCGATGATTGTCGCGTCCGCGGCTCAGGGCCCCGCGGGACATGTCCAGGTTGACCACATGCTCCGCGCCGCCCTCGATGGCGGCCACCGAAAACCCGCAGGTGTAGGCGAACAGGTTCAAGACGCGTTTGCCATGGGCATTGGCGCGCACCCAATTGCGGCCGTAGCGCATGTCGAGAAACAGGCCGCTGTTCTGTTTTTTGCCCAGGTCGATGCGATAACGCAGGCCGCCCTCGGTGATCGTCCATTCCTCGACCATTTCCCCCAGCAACCATTCGGTGGTGCTTTGCGGCAGGTAGCGGTGTTGCAGCGCCAGCGTATGCGCGCCGGATTTTTCCCATGCAGGCGAGTGCGCGATCTCCATCAGCAGCTGCTTTAATGCCTCCAGTTGCGCCGGGTCAGGCTCCTTGAACAGCGAGACCAGCACCACGCCCTGCATCCAGTCGACGGTCAGTTGTTCCAGCCCCGGCCAGCATCGGCCCCGGCCATGGAACACACGGCGGGTTTCTTCGGGGAAAGCGGTCAGAGCCGTCAGCAAATGGTGGCGGAGGGTGGCGAGGGCGTCAGGGTTCATCGGGCAGGGCCGGCAATGTGAAGGGGCGGCATTTTAACCACAATTGTGGCGCCAGGGGTTCTGCGAGGCAAAAGGCGATTGCGCAGGCGAGCCGCCGTCAAAGCATTTGCACAAGCACCGGTCCAGATCAACAATGTACCGGCCGTCAGGCAGCGAGGTTTCACCCGGTCATGTCGTCAGTCGACACGGAGTGCTCATGAACGATCGTTACACCCGCACGGCGGTTTACCTGCACTGGCTGATAGCCCTCGGGCTGATCGGCACCTTCGCGCTCGGCTACTATATGCCTGAGCTTGTGCTTTCGCCGACCAAACTGAAGCTGTACTCATGGCACAAGTGGGCCGGGGTAACCTTGTTTTTCTGGTGCTGCTACGGCTCGGCTGGCGCCTGGGCCATCCTGTCCCGCCGTTGCCGACGACCGTGTCGGCCGTGATGAGATTTGCGTCCCATGTTTCGCATGGGGTGATGTACGCGCTGATGCTCGCGATTCCGCTCAGCGGCTGGCTGATGAGTTCGGCAAAAGGCTTCCAGACGTCGTGGTTTGGTGTCTTGCCGCTGCCGGATCTGCTGCCCAAGGACGCCGCGCTCGGCGACCGCCTCAGTGATGTTCACAAGGTGCTCAACTACACATTGCTGGTGCTGGTGATCGTCCATACATGCGCGGCGCTCAAGCACCACTTCATTGATCGCGACGACGTGCTGACGCGCATACTGCCGTCAAAGCGCCAGCCTGACCCACGGCATCTCAAGCCATGAAGCAGGCCACTGACCGGATAATCCCATGACCCATCGATTTCCACGCTCCGTCATCCTGGCTGCAGCCCTTGTATTCGGTACCACGACGGGCGCCCAGGCCGTCGAGTACAAGCGCGTGAACGCGAGCGCCAGCCGGATCAGCTTCACCTATAACCAGATGGGGGCGAGGGTGTATGGCACGTTCGGCAAATTCGAGGCTACCCTCGATTTCAACTCGGCGAACCCCTCGGCGGCCCACGCCACACTGATCATCCAGCTCGACAGCATCGATGCCGGGAACAGCGATGCCAACAGCGAGTTGAAAAAGCCCGCCTGGTTCAATACGGCGGCCTATCCGGAGGCGAAGTTTGTATCGAGCAGCGTGACCGCGCTCGGCGACAATCGCTACGAGGTCACTGGCAAACTCACGCTCAAGGGCATTACCCGTGAGGTCGGTGCACAAATCACCTTGAAACCGCAAAGCGCCATCGGCGTATTCGATGGCGAGTTCATTCTCAAACGTGGCGACTTCAAGATCGGTGAGGGCGAATGGGCCGATTACGGGGTTATCTCCAACGAGATCAATATCAAGTTTCGGGTGGTCGCTCCCGAGCAGTAGCCTGTGGTCGAAGCATCTGCAGAGTCTGGATGACCGCCGATGGGTTTGCCACGCCGTGAAGGGAAAACACCCAAAAGCGCTACGCCCTCGGCTACACTCCGACCATGCCAAATAACTATCATATGCCCTTGAATTTCACCCGAATCTTCAACAGCGTTGTCACCCGGCTGTTGGTATTGGCGCTGTGCATTGTCGTGTTTGGGGCGGTCGTGCGCTATTACGTGCTAACCAACTTTCTGCGTGAGGATTTGAGCGCGGTCGTGGAAGGCCAGCAATTAGCGTTGGCGACTTATGTCGCTCACGATGTCGACGACAAAATCATTCAACGCCAGCGTTTGCTTGAGTTCCTTGCCGCCTCCGTTCCTGTTGATTTCCTCAAGCAACCCGAGCGGCTGCGTGCCTGGCTGAAAGAACATTACGCCTACCAGACGTTGTTCTCGACAGACGTGTTCATTGTGAATGCCAATGGGGATTTACTCGCGAACTATCCCGACCTGACGCCGCCGCCCAATACCCGTTACGCGGAGCGTGATGACATTCAAGCCGGATGGGCAGGACATTCATTTGTCGGGCGCCCTGCGGTGGATCAAGCAACCCAAAAACCGCTGCTGCCGATGTCCGTGCCCATCAGGGATGAACACGGCAGGGTGCAAGCCGTTCTTGTGGGCGTCACGGCACTCGCAGCGCCAGGATTTCTGGATTCCTTGCTCCAGAGCCGCATGGGGGAGACAGCGGGTGGATTCCAGCTGGTTTTTCCGGAAAGTCGATTGTTTGTCGAATCCTCGACGCTTGATATGACGCTCAAGCCAACGCCGCCTCCCGGCGCCAATGCGCTTCATGATCGGGCCATGGCCGGATTTCGCGGTGCGGGGGTCGCGCTCAACGCCGATGGGGTTGAGGAAGTCTCTGCAATGGTGTCGGTTCCAAGTACTGGCTGGTTCGTCGTTGCCCGTTTGCCGAGCAGAGAGGCTTTTGCAACCGTAGATCGAACACAGCATTTTTTGATCAGGGGGGCGTTTATATCCATTTTGATTTTCGCCGTGTTCTCGTCCGTTGGCCTGTACTTTGTCTTTCGTCATCTGTTTCATGCCGCCGCGCAGGCTGACCGCATGACGCGCGATGAGCGGCCACTGGCTCCCTTGCCAGTCACTCGCAATGATGAAGTCGGTCACTTGATCTCGGCCTTCAATCGTTTGTTGATCAAGCTGGATGAAAAACAGGCCCAGCTTAAAAAAATTGCTCATCACGATATGTTGACGGGTTTACCCAATAGACATTATCTCTCTGGCCAGCTTCGCCACGTGTTGGCACTGGCACAACGCAAAGAGACGAGTGTGGGCTTGTTGTTCATGGACCTCGACGGCTTCAAGCATATCAATGACACCCTTGGCCACGAGGCGGGTGACGAGGTGTTGCGGCAGGTGGCGAGGCGCTTTCGCCGGGTTGTCCGGGAGACCGATACCCTGGCGCGCATCGGTGGTGATGAGTTTGTCGTTCTGCTGAGTGATCTTGGGGACGATGCCGAAGAGATCGTGAGCACCGTCGCGACTAAATGTATTGATGCACTGGGAGCGCCGTTCTTTATTTCCGGTACGGTCTGCATCGTGGGAGTTTCGATTGGTATTGCACTGGGAAATGGGGAAAGCTCTGCGGATATGCTCCTGCTGGCCGCCGATCGCGTCATGTATCAAGCCAAGAAAACCGGGCGCGGCCGGTATGTGACCTACAAGCTGTAGGCAGCAGTGCCCGATAGCCCACCTGGCCGTCGAAGCCGTCGCCGAGAAGCCAGGGGGGCGTCCATTGATTGCTCCCGGACGATGGGGCTGTAAACTGGCCGCGGCTTACACGATTACCCCTTTATCACCTCAAGCAAGAGATCCCCCATGGCAAACCACGACCTGACCTTTATCCCCGACCCGGACCCGGAATCCATCTCCTCCGACGTCGCCGGTTTTGGCGGCCTGCTGGTCTCGACTCAGATCCCCACTCGCGCTGACGGCAGCCTGGAGTTGGGGGGCATCACCGAGCAGAGCGAATGCACGCTGCAGGCGCTCAAGGTAGCCCTGGAACGGGCCGGCAGCTCCATGGACCGGGTCATGCACCTGACCATCTACCTCACCGACATGGCCGACCGCGCCGCCTTCAACGAGGTATATCAGCGCTTTTTCGCCAAGCCCTGGCCGGTGCGCGCCGCCGTTGGCGTAGCTGCCCTGGCGGTCGAAGGCATGCGCGTGGAAGTCACCGCGATGGCGGCCAAGGGCTGAGTCCGCGAGTCAGTCATTGTGCGCAGTGAGGATGTCGGTCCCCTGGTGTGGCCGACAGTTAAGGTAGGCCGAGGCTTTCAGCCAATGCTGGTCGGGATACCAGGAAAACATGAACTGGCCGTCCTTGAGTTTATCGATCACCTGGCGCGCCACTTGCGGACGGACTGCCGGGCAACCCTGGCTGCGGCCGATGCGGCCCTGGCGCTCGCTCCATAAGGGATTCACGTAGTCGGCCGCGTGAATCACGATGTCGCGATCACGTGCGCGGTCATTGAAGCCCGGTTCCAGGCCGTCCATGCGCAGCGAGTAGCCGTGGCTGCCCTGATAGCTTTCCTGGGTGCGAAACAGCCCCAGGCTGGACTGATAGCTGCCGACGCGATTGGAGAACTGCGTGGCGAAATTTTCTCCGGACTGTTGCCCA
This sequence comes from Pseudomonas fluorescens HK44, assembly GCF_000217955.3. GTDB lineage: Bacteria > Pseudomonadota > Gammaproteobacteria > Pseudomonadales > Pseudomonadaceae > Aquipseudomonas > Aquipseudomonas fluorescens_AQ. The sequence continues at coordinate 37,006 of NZ_AFOY02000002.1, forward strand.
TGGGCGACCAGATCGCGTAGCACCAGGGACTTTTTGCGCAGATCGAAGATCCAAAGACGACGAGCCGTGGACGGTTGCGAATAGTCGATCACGGCCAGCCGCTCGGCCTGCTTCGCGCCATTGTTGACGGCGCATTGAATGGCGTTCAGGGCACTGTGCAGTGCTTGGGGATTGAGTTCCGGAGCGGCGTGCGCGAGGCTGTTATATAACGTTTGATTGTGGGTGTCGGCGGCGTAGGCCGGACTGCACATCGCGCCCAGCGTCATAGCTGCCAGACAGAGTCGGTGCACAAAGGTCAGCATGCGTAGAGAGTCCTGTTGTTATTGTTGGCTCCCGACGTCCTGTCGTTCCCTCGGCAGACCTGTTCACACGCTGGCCTTGGTGCTTGTCGCACCTGCAGCAGAGGTTGACCGTCTATCTGACGGCCATGGAGTGGAGTGAAGCAGTTGATCAAAAAGTACGCATGTTACTTGAGCCTTTTCCTGCTCGCTGCGCCATTGGTCGCGACTGCCCAGAACGAACTGGCTGATCACGACAGCCCATTGAAACTGGCGCTCACTCAATTGCCGGTCGATTGTCCGCGTCTGGCCGCGCACCTGAGTGCGCCAGCGCAAACGCTGTTGCAGGCTTTTTATCAGCAACAGAACTACGTCCTGATCTGGACGGCCAACGGACGCTTGTCGGCCTTGCAGGCACAGTTGCAGCAGTTGGCCGATGACGGCCTGGACCCCAACCGTTACCGCCTGCCCACGGGCGGGACTGAGGGGGATGCGTTGTGTGCCGACATCGGCATCAGTCAGCGTTACCTGCAAGCCTTGCAGGACCTGCGTTACGGCCGTTTGCTGCAATCTCGTTTCGAACCGTTGTGGCATGCGCAGGCGTTGCCGCACGATCGACCCGCCGAGGTCCTGGCCATTGCCGGGCCGGGTCTGCAAGACATGGCAACGGCTTTTCAGCTGGCCCGTCCAAGCCTTGAGCAATACCAGAGCTTGCGCCGTGTCTATGCCCGGCAGCGTCGGCAGCCGTTGCCCCATTGGCAGACGCTCGCCAGTGGGCCTTTGTTACAACCCGGCGCACAGGATGCGCGAGTTCCCGAGCTTGCGAAGCGACTGTTCAGCGAGGGTTATCTGGCCAGCGTTTCCGCGGGTGTCGGCACGGTCTACAACAAGGAGCTGGTGAGCGCGCTGAAAAACTTCCAGCTGAGCCATTCGCTGCAAGCGGATGGCGTGCTGGGGGAGGGCACCTTGACCGAGTTGAACGTCAGCCCGGCAGTGCGGCGCGAGCAGTTGCGGATCAACCTCGAACGTTTTCGCTGGCTGGCGCAGGATCTGGAACCCAATGGTCTGCTGGTCAATGTGGCTGCAGCAACGTTGACCGTCTATCAGGACGGTAGGCCGGTCTGGCAGACGCGCACTCAGGTAGGGCGTGCCGAGCGGCCAACTCCGCTGCTGAAGTCGTCGGTCACGCGCCTGACCCTGAACCCGACCTGGACAGTGCCACCGACCATCATGCGTGAAGACAAGTTGCCGGAAATTCGCCGGGATCAGGCGTTCCTCGGTAAACAAAACCTGCAGGTGCTGGACAGCGACGGCCATCCGTTGGCGGTGGACGAGATCGACTGGGATAACCCCGGCAACATCCTCCTGCGCCAGGACGCGGGACCGAAAAATCCGCTGGGACAAATGGCGATCCGCTTCCCCAACCCGTTCGCCGTGTACCTGCACGACACTCCCAGCCAGGCGCTTTTCCAAAAGGCACCGCGGGCGTTCAGTTCAGGCTGTGTGCGGGTCGAGCAAGCGATGCAGTTGCGCGATTTGTTGTTGAGTCCGGCTGAGCGTCTGCGGACCAATGAGTTGCTGGCGACAGGCCTGACCCACGAATTCAGGCTCGCTACGCCGGTGCCGATCCTGCTCAGTTACTGGACCGTACAAGCCGACAGGCAAGGCCAGTTGCTGTATGCCCCGGATATTTATGGGCGTGATGCCGCATTGTCGGCCGCGCTGGGCGGCAAGTCCTGAGCGTTACTCGCACTCCACTTCGGAGGTACAAGGCATGAACACTGGACCGCGTGAGCAGGGCGAGCCGTTCAAGCGGTTGTTTTTCGCGCTGCCCTGCGCCACCGCACAACGCCGAGCGATCGCCCAATGGCGGAACGCTTTGCGGCTTACTAGCGGACGCCCGGTGCCAGCGGAAAACTTTCATCTGACGCTGATGTTTCTGGGGGCTGTGGCCGTGACGCAGATTCCGGATATCTGCGCGGCTGCCGCGCACGTCCGAACGCCAGGCGAGCGCTTGACGGTCGCTCTCGACCACCTGGATGCATGGCGCCGCGCCGGTGTTTTGTTACTCACGCCAACGCAGACATCGCTGCCGTTGCGTCAGTTGGTGTATGCCTTGCAACAGGCGATGCTGGGGCTTGGGTTTGCCGACGCGCCTCGGGAATATCGTCCTCATTTGACCTTGATGCGCGACTTTCGAGAGCCTGTCCCGGAATCTGATACGCCCCCCGATTTTCATCTGAGTGCCGGGCATTTTGCGCTGTTCGAATCGCATAAAGGCCGCTATCGGGCGCTGGCCGAATGGCCTTTGGTCCCGTAGGTGCAGGATCTTTTGACCTTGGCGGCCTGATAGCCGACCCATCTCTTGCAGGTGTACAGATCCATTCCTGCGGTAACGGCCGCTTAGGGTTTCGCCCTGACGGCGAGTCCCTTTTCAAACGCCAAAAAGGAACCAAAAGGCTTCGCCCCAAGCGTACGGCACCTCGCTTAGGCTCGGCGTACCCTCGCTCCGGTGTCCATCAGGGGGCATCGCCTACGGTCTGCTTCGCGACGACCTCCTCTCGATGTGTCCGGCTGCGCCGTACGGCGCTGCGCGCCCACCCCCTGATGAACACCTCCACTCGGCCTCCCGATAGGGGCGGGTGGATCAAGATCAAGGGCGGCAGGCGAGCTAACGCTCGGCCTATTGAGTGGTGGGGCGGGCGTATCACTTCGTTGTGGTGGGTGATATCCGTAGGAGCTGCCGAAGGCTCGGGTCGCGTTCGGACGATCTTTTGGAAGCAGGCATCAAACAACAGCGGGAGACCGCGCTTGCTTAAACGATCCCACGTAGCCATTTGTCTGCAATGCATCAGCCTTGAATGCTCGCTGTCCGGTCAATTGGTTGTACACCTTGACCCTGCGGTGGCTATTCGCATAACCGCCCATCGCTGACACCGTCCCGCTTTGAATATGGTCCAGGTAGCGGAATATCGTGCGTGGCGAAATGAAGCCGATCTTGTAGTTCAGCGCAGCCATTCGATCTTGCAGTTCGTAACCGGGATTGCGCCCATCCATTTGAAAGCGCAGGCCGTGTTGTTTAACCAGGCGCACGTTCCACAGGGTGCAGAAGCTTTTCAAGTGAACTTCCCTGAACGGTTTCGGTGCCTTGGCATTCAATCCCAGGGCCAGCAAGCTGCGCCGGGTGTAGTGCTTGAAAAACCGTGATGTCAGGCGCCAGGCCGTTCGGGCCACACCTCGGTTCAGCTGTTCCAGGCAGCCGACCGCCGCCACTTCCTGCGGGCCAGCGCACTGGCTGAGCATCAGGCTGAACACGGCCGGGTCGTAAATGAACGTGTCGGTGTGCAACAAGAACAGGTACTCGGTTTCAACCTGCTCCAGGGCAACATCCAGGGCCCGGCCGTGAGCCATATTCCCGGCTTCAGGGCCGTTGCTTTTACGCTCGATCAGGTTGATCCAGTCCAGCGTGCGCAGGTATTCGCTGCTCGCATCGTTCGAATAGTTGTCCACCACAAACACCGGCACGCCCGCCTGCTGCACATGCTCGCGCAGCAGTTCCAGGCAGGTTCTGGTCAGTTCAAGCGATTTGTAGTTGACCAACACAATGCTGTAGTTGGCCTTGGTCGAATGTGGGCGTGTCATAGGTTATTCAGCCTCGAATGCTGCCTGAACTTCAGGCGTGCGCTCATCCTAGAGAGGTCAATCTTTCGGCCTGTTCTCGGCTGGATAAATTTTTTGACAGGGTTGTTTCTGATCCCGATGAGCGGGGGAGCGAGGGGATAGATCTATTGGAGAGAGGACGAGGACAGGTGCTGACAGGGTAATGAACCTGTCCTCGTTTGCTTCAAGGCATCACGTTGCGTAGCCGCCGAAACTCAGCGCACCAGGCAGGGCTTTTTGTTATCGAACATCCAGCCGGGAATCATAAACTGCATCGCCACGCTGTCGTCGCGCGCACCGAGGCCCATACCTTTGTAGAGTTCGTGGGCCTTGGCGACCGCGTCCATATCGACGTCGACGCCCAGGCCGGGCCTGGCTGGAACCTTGATGTGACCGTCGACGATTTGCAGCGGTTCCTTGGTCAGGCGTTGCCCGTCCTGCCAGATCCAGTGGGTGTCGATTGCAGTGATATCGCCGGGTGCAGCCGCCGCGACCTGGGTGAACATCGCCAGTGAAATGTCGAAGTGGTTGTTGGAATGAGAACCCCAGGTCAGCCCCCACTCATGGCACATTTGCGCCACGCGTACCGAGCCTTGCATGGTCCAGAAGTGCGGATCGGCCAGTGGGATGTCCACCGATTGCAGCTGGATGGCGTGGCCCAGTTCGCGCCAGTCGGTGGCGATCATGTTGGTCGCCGTCGGCAGGCCGGTGGCTCGACGAAATTCGGCCATCACCTCGCGGCCGGAATAACCGTTTTCAGCGCCACACGGATCTTCGGCATAGGCCAGCACATGATGCTGGTCGCGGCACAGTGCAATGGCTTCCTTCAACGACCAGGCGCCGTTCGGGTCTAGGGTGATGCGCGCATCCGGGAAGCGCTCGGCCAAAGCAGTAACGGCTTCAATTTCTTCCTCGCCGCGCAGCACGCCGCCTTTGAGCTTGAAGTCGTTGAAACCGTATTTGGCCTTGGCGGCCTCGGCCAGGCGCACGATGGCTTCAGGCGTCATCGCCTGTTCGTGACGCAAGCGGAACCAGTCATCCGCGTCGGGTTCGCTGCGGTACGCCAGATCGGTCTGGTGACGGTCGCCAATGTAGAACAGATAGCCGAGCATCTTCACCGCATCGCGTTGCTGGCCTTCACCGAGCAAGGCCGCTACCGGGACTTCGAGGAACTGACCGAGCAAATCCAGCAGGGCCGCCTCCATGGCGGTCACGGCATGAATGGTGATGCGCAAGTCAAAGGTTTGCAGGCCACGGCCGGCAGCATCGCGGGCCGCGAAAGCGCTGCGCATGGCGTTGAGGATGCTTTGGTAGTTGCCGATCGGTTGCCCGACCACCAGGCTGCGGGCGTCTTCCAGCGTTTCACGAATGCGCTCGCCGCCAGGGACTTCGCCGACGCCGACGTTGCCGGCGCTGTCCTTGAGAATGACGATATTGCGGGTGAAAAACGGGCCGTGGGCGCCGCTGAGGTTCATCAGCATGCTGTCATGGCCGGCAACCGGGATGACCTGAAGGCTGGTGATCAGCGGGGCTTTGCCGGTGTGGTGCTGGTGTTCAGTGTTCATGTTCAGTTCCTGTCTTGTCAGTTCGAGCCAATCGCCGGTCAGAGCGATTTACCGAGCACGGGTTGGTGAATGTCCGTGTTGGCGGTGTCCGTTACCGTGGGTTTGGTCTTGGCGAAAAACACCAGCAGCGCGGCAATGATCGAGGTGCCCGCCAGGCCATACAGCCCGCCCTGAATGGAGCCGGTGGTTTGTTCCAGAAAGCCGAAGGTGGTGGGGGCGACGAACCCGCCGAGATTGCCGATGGAGTTGATCAGGGCGATAACCGCAGCAGCGATTCGGGCATCGAGGTAGCCCTGGGGAATCGGCCAGAACAGCGAAGAGGCTGACTTGAAGCCGATTGCCGCAAAGCAGATGGCGATAAATGCGAAGATCGGTCCGCCCGTGGTGGACAGGAACATGCCCGTGGCAGCGATCAATAGCGCAGCAGCAACCCAGGCCTGCTGGAACTTGAACTTGCCCGACAGTGCGGCGAAGGCATACATGGCGACAATCGAAATCAGCCAGGGAATCGAGTTGTAGAAACCCACCTGAATGTCGCTCAGGTCGCCCATCTTTTTGATGATGCTGGGCAGCCAGAAAGTGGCGGCGTAGATCGTCAGCTGAATGCAGAAGTACAGGGCGCAGAACAGCATGATCTGACGGTCCTTGAGCAACTTGCCCAAGGTCGGCTTGATCGTGTGGGCGGCGTCGCGCTCACGTTGTTCGCGATCGATTTCGCCCACCAGAGCATCCTGCTCTTCACGGCTCAGCCACTTGGCGTCATGCGGTTTGGAGTCCAGCCAGAACCAGACAAAGAAGCACAGGAACACCGACGCCATACCTTCGATGATGTACATCCACTGCCAGCCATGCATGCCCCAACCGTTGATTTGCAGCAGCATGCCGGACAGCGGGCCCGAGAGCAGCGAGGCGAATGCCGAGCCGCTGAGGAAGATCGCGATGGCTTTACCGCGCTCGACGCCGGGCAACCAGCGAGTGAAGTAGTAGATGACGCCGGGGAAGAAACCGGCTTCAGCCACGCCCAGCAGAAATCGCAAAATGTAGAAGTGGGTTTCGTTCTGGATGAAGGCCATCAGCGTGGCGGTAATGCCCCAGGTGAACATGATCCGGGTCAGCCAGAAACGCGCGCCGACTTTTTGCAGCAGTATGTTGGAGGGCACTTCGAACAGCGCATAACCAATGAAGAACAAACCTGCCCCGAACCCGTACGCGGCAGCGCCGATGCCCAGATCGTGTTCCATGTGAGTGCGGACGAAACCGATGTTGACGCGGTCGATGTAATTGACGATGAACATGATGACGAAGAGCGGGAGCACATGGCTCTTCACTTTCGAAATGGCGCGCGCCAGGACAGGATTGTCCGGCGAGACGGCAGGTGCGGTGCTTGAGTTGCTCACGGTTCATGACTCCCACTGATTATTGTTATGCGGGTGTGGTGTTGCAGTGTTGTTTTGCGACTTAAGTTGCCAGTCATCATACAAGTGAGATTTTTGAGTCGCAATACGAGCTTTGCAACCAAATGGCTATAAGAAACGGTTATTTAAGATTTAAATGTGCATTTTTGATGCGCTTTCAGCGGTTTTAGCTCGATTTTGACTCGAGGTTTCAGTTTTTAAGGTGAGTACTTCGGTCGTCATACAGATGGGGTAGTCGAATAAAACTGCTGAAGCAGCTATGTTGTCTGACGTGTTGGGGCGCTAAATCAGCACAATGGTTAACGCCGGTAGTAGTATTCTGGAGCCTCATTTGAACGGGTCGGACCACATGCAAAACGAATCCAGCGGTTCAGGCCGCAAGCGTACGCCTGGCCTGGCGCACGATATTGTTGCCGAGCTGACTCAACGCATTCTGCTTGGACAGATCGCGCCCGGTGAAAAACTGCCCTCCGAATCCACGATTGTTCGCGAGCACGGCGTCAGTCGTACGGTGGTTCGCGAGGCCATCTCCAAGTTGCAGGCGTCCGGTCTGGTTGAAACCCGGCATGGCGTGGGAACGTTCGCCCTGGAGCGTGACTCGCATCAGGGTTTTCGCCTGAGCAGCGACACCGCCATCAGCGTACGGGGGATTCTTGAACTTCGCATGGGGCTGGAGACGCAAGCCGCGGCCCTGGCGGCGAAGCGTCGAACGCAAGAGCAGCTTGCCCGGATGCGCCAGGCGCTGGACGACTATCAGAATTCACTGGCCAATAACGACAGCAGCGTTGAGCCCGACATGCGTTTTCATCGGCTGATTGCCGAAGCCACCGGGAATACGTACTTCACTGACATCATCTATCACCTCGGTAACTCGGTCATACCGCGCACCCGGATCAACGCGCAGGAGCGTGGCGCCACCGATTTGATGAAGCTGGGCCAACAGGCCAGTCTGGAGCACGAAGCAATCTTCAATGCGATTCGCCGGCAGGACCCCGACGCGGCCAGAGCGGCCATGCTGCTGCATTTGAGCAACAGCCTGGAGCGTATGGCGGTTGAGTGACGCGGCGCTGCGTCACCTCACACTAACAACCGCAGCGTATCAAACAGCTGCCGGTCTTCCTTCTTCGCCGAACGCGCATGGCGCCGAATCACCTGTAGCAGGCAATCGGTAAAACACAGCGCCGGATTGCTCAGCGAGCCGTTGCGGCGGGTGACGATGCTCAGCTGTCTCGGTTCGAACTGCTCGATCAGGTTCACGGACACCAATCGGCCGAGGAAGGGCGATGCGGTGCTGAGGATGGTCGGACCCCAGGTACACATGTCGGCCCGTTCCAGCATCATTTGCAGAATCGCCAGTGAATGGGCGCGCACGATGCGTTGTTCATCGATCTGTGCGTTGTGCCTCCAGAACAGCTCCTGCATCAGCGCATCATGGCCATCTGGCGCGTAGTTCAGGGTCCAGTCCTGATCCAGCAGTTCGTGAATCGACCGTGCATTCTGTCGCGGATGACCTTGGCGAACCAGCACCGACGTCTGGTATTCGAGCAGGGTTTCACAGGCAAATTCCGCAGTCGCTTGTGCCGGGTGAAGCTGACCGATGGCGAAATCCATGCTGCCGTCGCGCAGCAGTGGTTGGGCAACTGCCATCAGGCTTTCGAACAGCTCCAGATGAATGTCCGGCATGCGTGCCCGAAAAGCCAAGACCACTTCGGGCAGGAAGGTTAACGCGACCCAGGGCGTGACCCCGACGCAGAGCCGCCCTTGGGCCTTGCCGCGCAGGTGATCGAGTTCGGTCTGCGCATGTTCCAGTTGCTTGAGCACCAGCCGGGCGTGCGTCAGCAGCACCTTGCCGAATTCAGTAAAGTTCAGGCCGCTGGGGGTTCTGACGAACAGCGGTAACCGTTGTTCGGTTTCCAGCTCGCGCAGGGCTTTGGTCACCGCGGCCTGGGAGATGTCCAGCGAGCGCGCGGCGGCGCGGATGCTGCCGGTCTCGGCGCTGGCAATCAGGGCTTGTAATTGATGCAGTTTCATCTGCTCACCTGGGCGACAACTAATGGTTGTCATCATAACCAAACTGAGCCTCCCCAGCCTACGGCCCATTCCCTAAGATCGACCCAACAGCGCCTGGGTTGAATCGCGGGTAGCTGAATATTCTTATCGAGGAGCACACCCATGAATGCTGACCACGTCCTGCCGGGAATCGCGGCGCTGCAGGATGAAATGATCGCCCTGCGTCAGCGTATTCACGCCCACCCCGAGCTTGGGTTTGAAGAGTTCACCACCAGCGAACTGGTGGCTGAATGTTTGACGCAGTGGGGGTATGAGGTCAGCACCGGCGTGGGCAAGACCGGCGTGGTCGGGACCCTGAAAAATGGCGAGGGCCGCTCCCTCGGGCTGCGCGCAGACATGGATGCGCTGCCGATTCAGGAAGCCACCGGGTTGTCTTATGCCAGCCGGATCGACGGCGTGATGCATGCCTGCGGCCACGACGGTCATACGGCAACCTTGCTGGCGGCGGCCAAATACCTGGCGCAAACGCGGGATTTCAACGGCACGCTGAACCTGGTGTTCCAGCCGGCCGAAGAAGGGCTGGGCGGTGCGAAGAAGATGCTTGAGGACGGGCTGTTCGAACGTTTCCCGTGTGATGCGATTTTTGCCATGCACAACATCCCGGGCTATCCCACCGGGCAGTTGGGGTTTTACAGCGGGCCGTTCATGGCCTCTGCCGATACCGTCACAATCAAAATCATCGGCACCGGTGGCCATGGTGCGGTGCCGCACAAGGCGGTCGACCCGGTGGTGGTCTGCGCATCGATCGTGATCGCCCTGCAAAGCATTGTCTCGCGTAACGTCAATCCGCAGGAAACGGCGATCATCACGGTCGGTTCGATTCATGCCGGGAACGTTTCGAATGTGATTCCCGCGTCCGCCGAAATGATCCTGAGCGTGCGAGCGTTGACGCCTGAGGTCCGCCAATTGCTCGAACGCAGAATTACCGATCTGGTCAACGGCCAGGCGGCGAGTTTCGGCGCGCAGGCCGAGATCGATTATTACCGCTGCCATCCGGTGCTGATCAACGATCCGGAGCAAACCGCGTTCGCCCGTCAGGTCGCACGGGAATGGTTGGGAGAAGGGCAACTGATCGAAGACCTGCGGCCTTTCACCGCCAGCGAGGATTTCGCGTTCATCCTGGAACAATGCCCCGGCAGCTACCTGGTGATCGGCAATGGCCAGGGCGATGGCAGCTGTTTGCTGCACAATCCCGGTTACGACTTCAATGATGCCTGCCTGCCAATCGGCGCGAGCTATTGGGTGAAGTTGGCCGAGGGTTTTCTGCGTTGAGGCGCACGGTTTTTGAACATCAATGTTTTTGAGCATCACGGTTATACAAAAAACGGTCGGTAACCCGACTCGGCGAACCCCTGGAGGACAATAACAATGAATAAGATGATCGCGGCGGTTTCACTGGTTTTCATGACGGCATCCGGCCTGGCCGGCGCGGCCGACTGGTCCGGCAAAGTGTTGAGGCTGGGGATTGACCCGACGTACCCACCGCTGGAATACAAAAACCAGGATGGCACGCTGACCGGTTTTGGCGTCGACATCGCCGACGCGCTGTGTGCAGAGTTGCACGCTAAATGCGTCTGGGTTGAAAGCAGCTGGGACGGGATGATTCCAGGGCTGCTGGCGCGCAAGTTCGACGCTATCGCGTCGTCGATGACCGTCACCCCCAAGCGTCAGGAGCAGATTGCGTTTAGCGACAAGGTATCGAACGCGCCGGCACGCTTGGTGATCAAGCGCGGATCGGACCTGCAGCCGACCGTCGAGTCGCTCAAAGGCAAACGCATCGGTGTGGAGCAGGGCTCGACCCAGGAGGCTTTTGCAAAAGCGGTCTGGGGCAAGCAGGGGGTAGAGATTCTTTCCTATCAGAATCAGGACCAGGTCTACGCCGACCTTGTGGTCGGGCGCCTCGATGCATCGTTGCAGGGCTCGATTCAGGCCAGCTACGGGTTTCTGAATAAACCGGTGGGCAAGGACTACGAGTTTGCCGGCGGCACCCTGGACAACCCGGAATTCTTCGGCGTCGGTGACGGTATTGGTGTGCGCAAGAGTGATGTTGAACTGCGCGAAGATTTGAACAAGGCCCTGGCGACGATTCTTGCTAATGGCACGTACGCGAAGATCAACAAAAAGTACTTCGACTTCGATATCTACGGCGCGAAGTAACCCCCCCTCGCCACAAGTTGTCAGTTTGTTCGGGGGCAGACCAACAGCTTATTGATCGTTCCCATGCGTGGGAACGATCAATGGATCTGCGTCTTTGCAGGCGCCGGTTGTTACTTGCCAAGCGCCGCCGCCAGCAACGGCGCGGCCTGTTCATCCGTCAATGCAGGGTGAATCTCCATGGCCAGCAGGTCGCTCCATTCGAGCACCCATTTCTGTATCAGTGTGACATCACTGGCCTCTGCAACACCAAAACCGGTCATGCGTCCTACGGCATGCCAGCGTCCCAGCATGGTGACGCCTGCGGGTGGGGCTCCGCCTGTTTTGAGAAAACGTTCGATCGCGCTATTACGGCGTTCCGGAGTGATTGACCAACTGACGATGTAGAGCATCTGCCACCTCCTGTCAGGGGCTGGCACCGGTTTTTCTTTGCGCGCACAAGGTAGGTGCCGCGACCCTGGCCACGCATCTGTTTTCAGCGCCTCCCTCGGCTGACTTGATCGACAGCTCCCATGAGAAGGCATAGCAGCCTGCTGAATGAGGCGTATGACCGCTGATCTTCTTTACCGCCTCTGCAACACATCCCGGGCACTTCAATATTCGGCAAGGCAGGTTTATGTTGAGTCATTGAGGTCATTGAAGAGGAGATCGTCATGCAAGGTTTTCTGGTGATTTTCTTTACTCAGCAAAACCGGCGTCATCACGGAAAAATGCTCGGTGACTGGCTTATTGATCTGGCGAAAGAAATGGGCCTGCACGGGGCCACTCTGGCAACCGGTATCGAAGGCTTCGGGCATTCCGGGAAACTGCATTCCGCGCACTTTTTCGAGATGGCCGATCAGCCGGCCGAGATCCGTCTGGCGATTACCGAAGAAGAGTGCACTCGGCTGTTTGCGCGACTCGAGGCCGAAGACATCGCCTTGTTTTACATCAAGGCGCCGGTCGAATTCGGCACCGTGGGTAAAAGGGCCGAGCCGTTCGGTCACCAGGTGTGACAGTGCTGGCCGAGCCAGGAAGGCGGCGACGTCTAAACTCAGCGGTATAGCCCGGTCCTGGGGGCATTCGTCGAATCTGCCTTTGCCCGTTCGAGTCAGCACCCTACCGGCTGCCCATTTATCCGTTTTTTTGATCAGGATGCCCGCGATGCTGCATATCAGAACACCCTTGGTACTCCATCCGGGGCTCTCGACGCCAGACAGGCGCATCTGGCTCAAGCTGGAAAACCTGCAACCCAGCGGTTCATTCAAGCTGCGCGGCATGGGCCTGCTCTGTACCCGCGCGGCCGAGCAGGGGATGAAGAAAGTGGTCTGTCCGTCCGGCGGCAATGCCGGCTATGCGACGGCAGTGGCCGCCGCAGCATTGGGGTTGCAAGCGAGCATCATCGTGCCGCACACCACCCCGCAAAGCACCCGGGCGCGAATCGCCAAAACCGGGGCACATGTGATCGTGCACGGTCAGGTGTGGGACGAGGCCAACCAGTTGGCGCTGGAACTCGCCAAGGCGCCTGATACCGAATACGTGCCGGCGTTCGACCACCCGACGCTGTGGGAAGGACACAGCACGATGATCGATGAAATTCTGCAGGACTGCCCTCAGGTCGACGCGATAGTGGCGTCGGTGGGCGGGGGTGGTTTGCTGGCCGGGATCCTGACCGGCCTGGAACGCCACGCCCGGCTGGATTGTCGGATCATTGCCTGCGAAACCGAGGGCGCAGCGTCATTCGCCGCCGCGGTCAAGGCCGGGCATCCGGTCAAACTCTCCGAAATCAACACCGTCGCCAGCTCACTCGGGGCGCTGCAAGTTGCGCAATGGCCGGTTGAGCACATCCAGCATTTCCAGCACACGTGTGTCGTCCTGACGGATGCCGAGGCCATCATGGGCGTCGTCCGCTATGCCGATGACATGCGTCAACTGGTGGAGCCGGCGTGCGGTGTCTCGCTGGCCGTCGCGTATCTGGATCACCCGGCGATTGCCGGAGCCCATGATGTGGTGATCGTCGTGTGTGGCGGGATCAGCATCAGTGCGCAGAAGGTTGCCGGCTGGCAGAACCTTTGACGTCGTGAGGTCAGGCTGGCGTCAGGCGCAGTCGCCAGCGGCCGTTGTAGCGTAATTCGACGGCGGCCAGAGGCTCGACGTCAATCGTGTTGAACAGCGCGAGTGGGCATTGCATCACGTGCATCAGCGCGGCACGAATCACGAACGGGTGAGTGACGGCAAGGAGGTGCCCGGGCTGGCTGCCCAGGGTCTCCAGCCACGCTGCGATCCGCTCGCAGAGTTGGGCCACTGATTCACCGCCATGCGCAGCACGGGTGCTGTCGCTCAACCAGGCGTGCAGCAACTCGGGCTCGTTTTGTTGCAGGTCATTGATCCGCAGCCCCTTCCAGCGACCCATATCGCAATCGCGCAGGGCCGGGACAATTTCCATGTCCGCGCCAAACAGCGCGGCGGTCTCTCGGGCCCGGGCTTCCGGTGCGCTGAGCAGGCGTGGCGCTCGTTTGAAACGCTTGGCCAATGAACCTTTTTCGTTCTGCCAGTCCATTTCCACTGATTCATCCTCGGCAAAGCGCGCCAGTTTCTGGGCCGCTGTCCGGGCGTGACAGATCAGGGTCAAACGGGTGGTCTGCACGGGAATCACTCAGGCTGTGTTGGGGGGAGCGTATCGCAAAGAGAGAAGACCGGCCCGGAACCGCACGGTTCCGAGCCGGTCCACGCGAGGGTGTTTTTAGCTGATGACCTGATAGCAGGGCACATACTCTGCGCCACCGGGCAGTTTCATACGGTGTTGCGCGACAAACGCTTTCAGCAGTTTGTCCAGTGGCTGCATGACCGCTGCGTCGCCGTGGATCTTGTAAGGACCGTGTTTCTCGATCAGGCGGATGCCCTTGTCCTTGACGTTACCGGCAACGATGCCGGAAAACGCACGGCGCAGGTTTGCCGCCAGTTCGTGCGGCGGCAGGTCGTGGCGCAGTTGCAAGCTGGCCATGTTTTCGTGGGTTGGGTCGAACGGGCGCTGGAAGCCTTCGTCGATCTTCAGCAGCCAGTTGAAATGGAACGCATCGTTGCGCTCGCGGCGGAACTGCTTGACGTCCTTGAGCCCTTTAGTCATTTGCCGGGCCACCTGGGCCGGGTCGTCGATGATGATCTCGTAGTGACTCTGCGCTTCTTCGCCCAGTGTGGCGCCGACGAACGCGTGCAGTTGCTGCAAGTACGGCTCCGCGCTCTTAGGTCCTGTCAGGATCACCGGGAAGGGCAGGTCGCGGTTGTCCGGGTGCATCAGGATACCCAGCAGGTAGAGGAATTCTTCGGCAGTACCGGCGCCACCCGGGAAAATGATGATGCCGTGGCCGACGCGGACGAAGGCTTCCAGGCGCTTCTCGATGTCCGGCAGGATCACCAGTTCATTGACGATCGGGTTCGGCGCTTCGGCTGCAATAATCCCGGGCTCCGTCAGCCCCAGGTAGCGCCCGTGGGTGATCCGTTGCTTGGCGTGGGAAATGGTCGCGCCCTTCATTGGGCCTTTCATCACCCCAGGCCCGCAGCCGGTGCACACATCCAGACTGCGCAGGCCGAGTTCGTGGCCGACTTTTTTGGTGTATTGATATTCCTCAGAGCTGATCGAGTGACCGCCCCAGCACACGACGATTTTCGGCTCCACGCCGGCACGCAGGGTACGGGCGTTGCGCAGCAGGTGGAAGACGTAGTCGCTGATGCCTTGGGACGAGCTCAGGTCGATGCGCTGGCTGTCCAGCTCGTTCTCGGTATAAACGATGTCGCGCAGGGCGCTGAACAGCATCTCGCGGGTGCTGGCGATCATTTCGCCATCGACGAAGGCGTCTGCGGGCGCGTTGAGCAATTCAAGGCGGACACCGCGATCTTGCTGATGAATGCGAATCTCGAAGTCCCGATAGGCTTCCAGAATGGTCTTGGCGTTGTCGACATGGGCGCCGGTATTGAGGATGGCCAGGGCGCACTGGCGGAAGAGAGAGTAGATGCTGCCTGATCCTGCGGCGCTCAGTTGCTGAACTTCGCGTTGGGACAGCGTCTCCAGGCTGCCTTTTGGGCTCACCGAAGCATTGATAACTTGTCTTGCGGTCATTCGATATTCCCTGAGAACGATGTTATCGAGCCCGACAGGCTCAGTAGCATCAGGATAGTCAGTGCCAGAGCGATCGTGCTGCTTTCATCTTCTCCGGCGACCGGGCATGAATGCAAACATCATGGCCGATGCGCGCCGGATGGTTCGTTTGATGATGAACCGGACGACCATGAAACAGGATTCCTGGCGGGCGGGCAATTGCGTTTTTTCCTGTGGGTGTCTGGACTTGGTGTAGAGCGGGGCGTTTTTGCGAAGGGCACACAGTGCCAGGACGAATAATCTAAAACGGCGTCTGTAAGTCGCTGCTAGTCTTGATAGATGCGTCGCCAGGGCGGCGTTGTTTGCGACTCCATTGGAGTTGCCGGTTAACCATGGGGGATTGAGCCAACACACGTCGTGGTGGTCGGGGGGATTTTACCGGCGCGTTGCCGGCAGGACAGGAACCATGAGTAGTTCGCAAACTATTCACCCGATCTGGCTACGGTTGACCCACTGGATCAACGTCATCGCCGTGGTCATCCTGGTGATGAGCGGCTGGCGCATCTATAACGCCGCGCCGATTTTTTCCTTTCAGATTCCCGCCAGTATCACCCTCGGCGGTTGGTTGGCAGGTGCGCTGCTGTGGCACTTTGCGGCGATGTGGGTACTGTTCATCAACGGCATTGTCTACCTGCTGCTGAATATTTTTTCCGGGCGCATCGTCCACAAGTTCTTCCCCATACCTCCCCGCGAAGTCCTGCATGATTTTTTCGCCGCTCTCAGAGGCAAGCTCGCCCATGCGGACTTGCGGCACTACAACACCCTGCAAAAGCTCGCCTACCTGTTTGCCGTGCTCGATCTCATTGTGCTGGTGCTGTCGGGCCTGGTGATCTGGAAGTCAGTGCAGTTTCCGTTACTGAGGGAGCTGATGGGCGGTTATGACTCGGCGCGCATCGTGCATTTTGTCTGCATGGCGTTGCTGGTCGCTTTTACCGTGGTGCATCTGGTGATGGTGGCCCTTGTGCCACGCACCCTGATTGCCATGCTGCGTGGGCGCTAACTCATGAACAGAACGACTGGTAAAGACCGGATGGATGACCCCGCCATCATCAAATCGGTGGCGCAGGAACTTGATTTACCCGCACGCAGGCAATTTCTTCGGCATGCCTGGACGCTGGGTGGGATTGCCTTGCTGACAGGTTGTCGGCTGGACGACAGCCACTCAGTGGAGTCCATGCTGAAAAGGGTCTCGCGCTTCAATGACAAGGTTCAGGCGGCGCTGTTTGATCCGGGCAGACTGGCACCGACCTACCCCGAGTCGATGATGACGCGCCCGTTTCCGTTCAATGCCTATTACGACCGCAACGGCATTCCGGACATCGAGGAAGATGAGTTCACCCTCACGGTTGGCGGCCTGGTCCAGGACAAACACAGCTGGACCCTGGCCGAATTGAACCAGTTGCCGCGCACCACTCAGGTCACACGGCTGATTTGCGTGGAGGGCTGGAGCGCCATCGGCAAATGGGGTGGGGTGACCTTTTCGACTTTTCTGCAACGGGTGGGCGCCGATACCGGTGCCAAATATGTCGGGCTCAAATGCGCTGATGACTATTACACCAGCATCGACATGCCTACGGCTTTGCATGCGCAAACGCTGCTGACCCTGAGCTATGACGATCAGGTATTGCCGCCGGAATACGGTTACCCCCTGCGACTGCGCATGCCGACAAAGCTGGGCTTCAAGAACCCGAAACATGTGGTGGAGATTTTCGTGACCAACGATTACCCCGGTGGTTATTGGGAAGATCAGGGTTACAACTGGTTCAGTGGCAGTTGAGCAATCGGCTGTTCTGAAACGCGGCGCATTGCCGCTGTCCTTAACGCGAACTGCACAGGAGTAGTGACATGAAGAAGCTGATTGCTGCGGCGATTGCTGCCGTAGTTCTGGTGGTGGCCGCCCCGTTGTTTGCGGCTGAAGCGAATACGAATGACATGTCCAAGGATCAGATGGACAAGGGCACGATGAAAAACGACGAAATGAAAAGTAATGCCACGAAGACCACCAAGCACCACTACAAGACCAAGGGCGAGAAGACCAAGAGTGCCACCATGAAGAAAGACAGCATGGAGAAAGGTGGCGCGATGAAGAGCGAGGGCATGGAGAAAAAGGATGAAATGGGCACTGACACGATGAAAAAATATTAAGGCGCCC
The DNA here is from genome assembly GCF_000217955.3 of Pseudomonas fluorescens HK44. Classification (GTDB taxonomy): domain Bacteria; phylum Pseudomonadota; class Gammaproteobacteria; order Pseudomonadales; family Pseudomonadaceae; genus Aquipseudomonas; species Aquipseudomonas fluorescens_AQ. Next base: position 54,435 of record NZ_AFOY02000002.1, read on the forward strand.
GCACCCAACCGGCGGAATGTGCGCTCCGCCGGTGACGTGTCGCGTGTGTGCTAGAGCGCAGTGTTTTGCTCAGCCCCTGGCCAACCGGCCTGGCGCAAGGCATGCAGCAACGTGGCGGCATCCAGCCCCGGCACCGCATGCCCATTGCCCTCGGTAGTCTCGGAGGCCAGCAAGGCATTGATGATGGCTTCTTCTACCGCTTCGGTGGCGGCCAGGAACAACTCACTGATGTGATCGTTGTTGACCATGCGCAGGTGGTCGCAGGTCGGCGCCCCTTTGCCCTGGTAGGCGGCTGGCGGCACGTGTGGATTGCCGGTGGCGAAGGCCACGAAAATGTCACCGCTGTGGTCCTCGTTGCCGCCGCCAGTGCGGGCAAGGCCGAGGCTGGCACGCTGGGCGAGGCGTGTGCACTGGTGCGGCAGCAACGGCGCATCGGTGGCCAGACAAACAACGATCGAGCCCATGCCCGGATAGGGCAGGGACGCTTTGAGGAAGGGCGAGTCAGCCTGTTCCATATAACGCCCGACCGGGTAACCGTCGACGCGCAATTCATTGCGGATGCCGTGGTTGGCCTGGACGATGGCGCCGACGGTCCAGCCACCCTGCGCGCTGCTCAGACGACGCGAAGCGGTGCCAATGCCGCCCTTGAATTCATGACAGATCATGCCGCTGCCGCCGCCGATGGCGCCTTCGGTGACGGGGCCGCCAACGGCTGCGCGCAGGGCCTGGGCCACGTGTTCGGTCTTCACATGGAAACCATTGATATCGCTGAGCAAGCCGTCGAAGGTCTCCAGCACCACCGGCATGTTCCAGTACAGTCGCCCGTCATCGGGTTGACTCTGGCGATCCAGTTCAATCAGCGCATCACGGACCACGCCCAGGCTGTGGGTGTTGGTGAAGGCGATCGGGCTGGTCAGCAGACCGGCCTCGCGAATCCACTCAAGCCCCGTTGCGTCACCATTGCCGTTGAGCACATGGACACCGGCAAAGCACGGCTGTTGATTAGTGGAACCGGCCCTCGGTTCGATCACGGTGACGCCGGTATGAATGTCGCGGCCATCAGCTGTTCGTCCACGCACATTGCTGTGGCCGACCCGTACGCCGGGCACATCGGTGATGGCGTTGAGGGGGCCGGGTTGCAGCTGGCCGAATTGAATGTTCAGGTCGCGGGCACGTGGTTTCATCTGAAACTCTCAGTCAAGTTAGACAGTAAAGGCGCACATTGCTCAGGGCATACGCCGGGGGGACGTCGGCTCGGTTGCCGTTCTTGATGTTGCTCCAGCGCCGCGTGCAGACACGCTTGTTCGCATGGGACGGTGGACAGGTTAGTGACGCAGGCCGCAGGTGCCTATTACCCTGGTGGGGTACTCGCAAGGGGGTAGAGACTGAGTGTCGGCGGGTTGAGCTGATCCGTATTTTCCTTTGCTATCTGCATCTGTAATGAACTGGGCCCCAGCCTCACAATGACGCTGCAACCACAGACGGGTAATTTTGGAGGCCTAATGCTGAAGATGGCGATTTTTCTGGGTGGATTTCTGGCATTGACCATCGTGATCGGTGCGCTTGCCACCATCTCTCCGATGTAACCAAAAGAAGAGAGCGCCGCGTTTTTCCGGATCCTCCCGACCTTGTGTACGTGGCGCTTTTCGAACGTTGCCGGCACAGCCTTTGTTGCGACTTCTAGTGCCCGGTTACGGGCCTGTCAGGTGACGGTGGGGATGTAGTCGATATACGCCAATCGCTCACCATTTTGGTAAATGTCAACGGCGGTGTAATGGGGCGCGCTGGGGGGCATTACCCGGTCGTACCTGGCCTGCGTACAGGACAGCATTTGTGCCCAGTTTCCAGGCCGTTGGATCAAGTGCAGATCCAGCATGAGGATCGACGGATTAAAGCCTTGCGGGGCTCGCATGGTCAGATAGGCCTCGATCCCCGGATTGGCAACTTCAACATCACCAACAACGTGGAAGTCATCCGGTTTCGGTGGCATCGCGTTCAGCCATGCATGCCAGTTGTTGCTGCTAGTGGTCATCTTTCTATTCCTTGAGAAATGAAACCCGAAGCTTGAAGTACTGCCGTTCCGTATGGCGCTTCGTATGCCATCGAATGAAATGCCCGGTGTCCAATCGACCGTGAAAGGTCTCCTGTCTAAAGGTGTAGACGAGGAAAGGGCGCTCCCTCTTCAGCATGGACGAACGGTAGCCATGGGGGCTCAGGGCATGAAGCTCGGGTTTGAATTCAACGCGCGGTGCTCAGTGTTCAAGGAATGAAACGGTAACCGACACCGGTTTCGGTCACGAGATGGCGCGGCTGCGATGGGTCTGCTTCGATTTTCTTGCGCAGACCGCCCATGAATACCCGAAGGTACGGCGTGTCGGTGGTGTGCGAAGGGCCCCATACGGCTTTGAGCAGTTGCAGGTGCGTCAGGACCCGGTCCGGGTGCGAGCACAGATGAACCAGCAAACGGTATTCCAGCGGCGTCAGGTGCAAAGGCACACCGGCGCGTTCCACGACGCGTCGGTCCAGATCAATTTGAATGTCGGAGAAGCTCAGTACCGCACGGTTCTCGGCATCTTTCACACGCCTGCGTAACAGGGCGCGGACGCGCGCGAGCAGTTCTCCGGTGCCAAAGGGTTTTACCAGGTAGTCGTCGGCCCCGGTGTCGAGGGCCAGGATCTTGTCGGATTCGGCGCCACGGGCCGACAAGACAATGATCGGCACCTCCGACCAGGTGCGCAGATCCCGGATGAGGTCAACGCCGTCACCGTCGGGAAGTCCGAGATCCAGCACGATCAGGTCCGGCCGGCGCGTTCCCGCGTCGATCAGACCGCGCTGAAAGTTCTCGGCTTCATGCACTTCCAGGCCATCGGCTTGCAGGGCCATCCGTACAAAACGGCGAATGTCCTTTTCGTCTTCAATCAGCAGGACGCGCAGCACCGGTTCGCTCATGATGGGTCCTCGTCAGTTTGCTGCGAAAGCGCTTCGATGTTCGGCGGCTCTTCACGGGGCAGACGCAAGGTGAAGCGCGCACCGCCTTCCGGGCGGGTCACACCGAGCATGGTTCCGCCATGCGCCTGGGCAATCGCCCGGCAGATGGCCAGGCCCAGACCGACGCCGGGAATCGAACTTTCCTTTTTGCCGCGCATGAATTTGTTGAAGATCGCCTCTTCGTGACCGTGGGGCAATCCTGGCCCTTCATCGACGACCCACAACTCAATGCTCTCGGGCGTGGCGCTGGCCCCCAGACGGATCGGCGTGCCGGGCGGGGTGTATTTGACGGCGTTTTCGATCAGGTTGATGAGGATGCGCTCGATCAGCACCGCATCGATGCGAACCAGTGGCAAGTCCTCCTCGAGTGCAACCTGCACCGAACGCCCTCCCAGAATCGGCTGGATAGCTCTCAGGGCGCTACCGACCACGTCTTCGATGGGCTGCCACTGACGATTCAACACCACCTTGCCGGATTCGAGGCGAGCCATGTCCAGCAGGTTATTGACCAGCGTATTCATGCGCAGCGCGGATTCGCCCACCGCGGTGGCGATCTCAGCGGCTTCGCCGGTCAGGGGCGGCTTGGTCAGCTTGAGCGCTTCGGCGAGCCCGACCATGACTGACAGCGGGGTGCGCAAATCGTGGGAAATGGCCGAAAGCAGCGAGTTGCGCAACCGCTCGGACTCCATCTGAACCGTGGTGTCCTGGGCGACGTTGATGTAGTGAATCCGTTCGAGCGAGATGGCCAGCAATGACGCGCAGGTGTCGAGCAGGCGGCGCTGTTCCGGCACCGCCAGCCGGGTTGTGTCGCGCGGTTGCACGGCCAGGACCCCGCGCACCCGCATAGGGGCCGACAAGGGCAGGTAAAGCGTGGAACTGGAGGGCAGGGTGTCGGTGCCGTATCCGGCCGGTTCGGTTTTGTCATACGACCACTGGGCAATCGCAACGTCGACTTGCGGTGCGTCCCCCGTGACCATCGGCGCCTGCAGCTTATTGTTGTCGTCGGCCACCAGCAGTGCCGACCGGGCGCCAAACTCGGCCGCGAGGAACTGCGCGCCGATTTCCGCAACCTGTTCGGTCAGCAGTGCGGCGGACAACAGACGCGACATGTCGTACAGCCCGCGCATGCGGTCTTCGCGCCGTTGCGCCACCCGCGCCTGGTAGGTCAGGCTGGCGGTCATTTGCCCGATCACCAGGGCGACCACGAGCATGACGCTAAAGGTCACCAGATACTGGATATCGGCGATGGCGAATGAAAAACGCGGCGCCACAAAGAAAAAGTCGAAGGCGCCGACCGAGACGAAGGCCGCCATGATGGCCGGGCCACGACCAAAGCGCACCGCCACGGCGACGACCGCCAGCAGGAACAGCATGACGATGTTGGCCTGTTCCAGCACCTGGAACAGCGGCATGGCCAGCAGGGTCGTCACCGCACAGATCGCGACGCTCCAGAGATAGGGGCGCCAGGTGATCGGGCTGTCGCTGGCGGTGGAGGTCGTCTCGGCTGGTGGACGGCGACTCTCCGGCAGCGAGATTTGAATCACGTCGAGATCGGCGCCCAGCACACCAATCCGATCGGCAAGCACTCGCCGCCAGAGTCGTTTTCGCGGACGTTCATCACGGCCCAGCACGACTTTTGAAAGGTTGTGCTGCCGGGCGTACTTGACCAGCGTTTCGGCAATGTCCTGGCCCGCCAGGGTCGAGATGTGCGCGCCCATGTCCTGAGCCAGCTTCAAGGTTGCCAGCACGCGACGCCGCTTGACGTCGGGCAGGCGCTGCAAGGCCGGGGTTTCGACATACACGGCGTGCCACGGCACGTTGAGCTGAGCGGCCAGGCGCGCCGTCGAGCGTACGGTTTTTTCGGCCTGATCATTGGGGCCGACGCAGGCAAGCAACGACTCGCGGGTGCCCCACACCGGTTTTACCGCGCCGCTTTGGCGATACTGCAACATCTCGCTGTCGACCCGGTCGGCGGTTCGGCGCAGCGCCAGTTCGCGCAGGGCGATCAGGTTGCCCTTGCGGAAGAAGTTCTGCACCGCGCGCTCGGCCTGTTGCGCCATATAGACCTTGCCTTCCTTCAAGCGCTGCAACAGATCGTCGGGCGGCAAGTCGACGATGACCACTTCATCGGCAGTGTCGAAGACATGGTCGGGCACGGTCTCCCAGACACGAATCCCGGTAATGCCGCCGACAATGTCGTTCAGGCTTTCGAGGTGCTGAACGTTCATCGTCGACCAGACATCGATACCGGCGCTGAGCAGTTCTTCAACGTCCTGCCAGCGCTTTGGATGGCGGGAACCTGCGATATTGGAGTGAGCCAGTTCGTCGATCAGGATCAGTCCCGGTTTGCGCGCGAGCGCGGCGTCCAGATCGAACTCGGTCAACGTGCGGTTCTTGTCGACCACCTGCTTGCGAGGCAATAGTTCAAGGCCCTCTGTCAGGGCCTGAGTCTCGGCGCGACCGTGGGTTTCGATCACGCCGACCAGCACGTCGATGTTTTGCTGTTTTGCAGTCTGGGCGGCTGCGAGCATCGCGTAGGTCTTGCCGACACCGGCGCTGGCGCCGAAAAAAATCTTCAGCCGACCACGTTTGGCCTGCGCTTCTTCTTCACGAATCCGGGCCAGTAGCTGGTCCGGATCAGGACGTTCTTCGGCCATCAAGCTCACCGTGTGTTAACGCTCAATGTGCGGCGTCGAGTGCCAGGTTCAATTCCAGAACGTTGACCCGAGGCTCGCCGAGAAACCCGAGCAGCGTGCTTTCGGAGTGTTGGTTGATCAACTCGCGAACCTTGTCGACGGGCAGGTTGCGCACCCGCGAAACCCGGCCCGCCTGGTACAGCGCCGCGGCAATGCTGATATGCGGATCAAGCCCACTGGCGGAACTGTAGACCAGGTCGGCGGGCACCGTGGCGGTGTTGCCGGGATCGGCAGCGTGCAAGGCGTCGATGCGGCCCTTGATCGCATCCGCCAGCGCCGGGTTCAGCGGACCGAGGTTCGAGCCGCCCGAGGCCAGCGGGTTGTAGGGCATGGGGCTGGTGGCGGAAGGGCGGCTCCAGAAATACTTCGGATCACTGAAGCCCTGACCGATCAACAGCGAGCCCACGGTTTTGCCGTCTCTCTCGATCAGGCTACCCGCCGCCTGATGGGGAAAGACCAGCCTGGCAATGCCGGTCGTGACCAGTGGATAGGCCAGGCCGGTGAGCAGTGACAGTGCAATCAGCAGGGTCAACGCCGGACGCAGCAGAGATAACATAGCCATACTCCCTTAAGTCAGACCGACAGCGGACAGCGCCATGTCGATCACTTTGATGCCAATGAATGGAACGATCACCCCACCCAACCCATAGATCAACAGGTTGCGCCGCAACAGCAGCGCGGCACCGACCGGGCGGTACTTCACGCCTCGAAGCGCCAGGGGAATCAGGAAAATGATAATCAGCGCGTTGAAAATCACCGCCGACAGCACCGCCGAATTCGGGCTTGTCAGGCCCATGATGTTCAGTGCGGCGAGCTGCGGGTAAGTGCTGACAAAGGCTGCCGGCACGATCGCGAAGTACTTGGCGATGTCGTTGGCAATCGAGAACGTGGTCAGCGAACCCCGGGTCATCAGCATCTGTTTGCCGGTTTCCACCACCTCGATCAACTTGGTCGGGTTGCTGTCGAGGTCGACCATGTTGCCGGCTTCCTTGGCCGCCTGAGTCCCCGAGTTCATCGCCACCGCGACATCCGCCTGCGCCAGCGCCGGGGCATCGTTGGTGCCGTCGCCGGTCATGGCCACCAGCCGGCCTTCGGCCTGGTAGCTACGGATCAGTTCGAGCTTTTGTTCGGGTGTGGCTTCCGCCAAAAAGTCATCGACACCGGCCTCGGCGGCGATGGCAGCAGCGGTGATCCGGTTGTCCCCCGTCACCATCACGGTCTTGATCCCCATGCGCCGCAGCTCGGAGAAGCGCTCCTTGATGCCGCCCTTGACGATGTCCTTGAGTTCGATCACGCCCAGCACCCTGGGCCCATCGGCGACCACCAGCGGCGTACTGCCGCGCTGAGCCACTTGTTCGACGATGGTTTGCACCGCTTCCGGAAAGTGTCCGCCCAGGCTTTGGACATGCTTGAGGATCGCCTCGCCGGCGCCCTTGCGCAGTTGCCGCTCATCCATGTTGACGCCGCTCATGCGGGTCTGCGCCGAAAAGTGCACGAAGTGTGCGTGCAGCGCGGTGATGTCGCGTTCGCGCAGGTTGAACCGTTGTTTGGCCAGGACCACGATGCTGCGCCCTTCAGGCGTTTCGTCGGCCAGTGACGCCAGCTGTGCGATATCCGCCAGCTCCGCTTCCTTGATGCCCGGCGCCGGCAAGAACGCCGAGGCGTGGCGGTTGCCCAGGGTGATGGTCCCGGTCTTGTCGAGCAGCAACACGTCAACATCACCGGCAGCCTCCACGGCCCGCCCGGAGGTGGCAATCACGTTGGCTTCCATCATGCGGCTCATGCCCGCCACACCGACCGCCGACAGCAGCCCGGCGATGGTCGTCGGGATCAGACACACCAACAACGAGATGAGCACGGTGATCGAGACCGGCGAGCCGGATTTGGCAGCAGCGACCCCAAACAGGGAGTAGGGCAGGAGTGTCACCGTCACGCCGAGGAACACGATGGTCAGTGCGACCAGCAGGATCGACAGGGCGATTTCATTCGGAGTCTTTTGCCGCTTGGCATTTTCGACCATGGCAATCATGCGGTCGACGAAGGTCTCGCCGGGGTTGGCGGTCACGCGGACGACGATCCAGTCCGACAGCACCCGCGTACCGCCGGTCACCGACGAGAAGTCGCCGCCAGACTCGCGAATCACCGGAGCCGATTCGCCGGTAATCGCCGACTCATCCACCGAGGCGGCGCCTTCGATCACCTCGCCGTCGGCGGGGATCACCGAGTTCGCAAGGTCACCGGCCTCAACCACCACCACGTCGCCTTTGCACAGGTCACTCGACTGAGCCAACTGCCACTCGGCGCCGTAGTGCGGTTCGCGCAGTTTCTTGGCCCAGGTTTGCTTTTTCAGGTCGCGCAGGGAGGCCGCCTGGGCCTTGCTGCGACCTTCGGCCAGCGCTTCGGCAAAGTTGGCGAACAGCAGGGTAAACCACAGCCACAAGGCAATCGCGAGGATGAACCCGCTGCTGGCTTCACCCTTGCCGCTGAGGGCCTGCCCCCAGAGGGCGGTGGTGATGATCGCGCCGATGTAGACGACAAACATCACCGGGTTGCGCCACTGGATTCGTGGGCTGAGTTTGCGCACCGACTCGACCATCGCAGGCCTTATCAGTTTCGGGTCGAACAAGGAGAACGCTTTACGTGTCATGTTCGTGGTCTCACTTGATCATGATGAGGTGTTCGACAACGGGACCCAGCGCGAGCGCCGGTACGTAGTTCAGCAAGCCGACCAGCAATACCGTGCCAATCAGCAGTACAACAAACAGCATCCCGTGGGTCGGCATCGTGCCGCCGGTGACGGCCAGGCGTTTCTTCGCCGCCAGGCTGCCAGCGACGGCGAGCACCGGTACGATCACGCCAAAGCGCCCAAACCAACAGGCGATCGCCAACATGATGTTGTAGAACGGGGTGTTGGCCGACAGCCCGGCGAAGGCGCTGCCATTGTTGTTGGCTGCCGAGGTGAAGGCATAGAGGATCTCCGAGAAACCATGGGCGCCAGGGTTGGCGATTCCCAGCTTGCCGGCCTCGGCCATCACCGCAATGGCGGTCCCGAACAGCACCAGCAGCGGCGTCACCAGAATCGCAATGGCGACCATTTTCATCTCGAAGGCTTCGATCTTCTTGCCCAGGTATTCAGGTGTACGGCCGATCATCAGGCCAGCGATAAACACCGCGAGAATGGCGAATATCAGCATGCCGTACAGACCGGAACCGGTGCCGCCGAACACCACTTCACCGAGTTGCATCAGCACCAGCGGCACCGCGCCACCCAGTGGGGTGAACGAGTCGTGCATCGCGTTGACCGCACCGCATGAAGCCGCCGTCGTCACCGCTGCAAACAGGCTGGAGGCACTGATGCCGAAGCGCAGTTCCTTGCCCTCCATGTTGCCCGCCGCCGTATCAATGCCCAGCGCTGAAAACTGCGGATTGCCCAGTTGTTCGTAATGGGTGACGGCCACCACCGCGATCACGAAGATGATCGTCATCGTCGCCAGCAGCGCCCAGCCCTGGCGTATGTCACCGACCACATGACCGAACACGAAACACAGCGCGGTCGGGATCAGGAAGATCGCGAGCAACTGGAAGAAGTTGGTGATGGCGGTCGGGTTCTCGTAGGGGTGCGACGAGTTGGCGTTGAAGAAACCGCCGCCGTTGGTGCCGAGCATCTTGATCGCTTCTTGCGAGGCCACCGGCCCCATGGCAATCGTCTGCTTGTCGGTGCTGGCGGCCTTGGTCACCGGGTTGCCCTGGGCATCGAGGGTCGGCTGGCCGGCGTCATTCAGCACCGGGTTCTGGTACTGCATGACCTCCAGTGTCGAGACGTCTTTATACGGGTCAAGGTTTTGAATCACACCCTGACTGACGAAGAACAACGCGAGTATCAGCGACAGTGGCAACAGCACCCACAAGGTGACGCGGGTGAGGTCAGTCCAGGCGTTGCCGATGCTGTCCGCGCTGTGGCGGGCGAACCCGCGGATCAGCGCCACCGCCACCACAATGCCGGTGGCGGCGGACAGGAAGTTCTGCACCGTCAGCGCGAGCATCTGCGTCAGGTAACTCATCGTCGACTCGCCGCTGTAGGCTTGCCAGTTGGTGTTGGTCACGAAGCTGAAAGCGGTATTGAACGAGGAGTCGGGAGTGACGGCCGCAAACCCCTGCGGGTTGAACGGCAGCACGCCTTGCAAGCGTTGCAAGGCATAAACCGCCAGCACCCCCAACGCGTTGAACAGAATCAATGCCAGCGCGTACTGGAGCCAACCCATCTGCGTTTCAGGGTTGACGCCCGCCAGACGATACAGCGGCGACTCGATGCGTGAACCGAAGGCAAATCGGCCCTCCATCACCGTGGTCAGCCAACGCCCAAGGGGCCAGGCCAGAAGGCCCAGCGCCACGAGAAAGGCTGCGAGTAAAACCCAGGCTTGAATAGTCACAGGAAGTCCTCCGGAAACAGCAGCGCGGCGACCAGATAAACCAGCAAACCGGCCGCAATGAGGCCGCCGAAAAGATAGAAACCGGTCATGACCGCCTCCTGTTGAGCGCCGCGCAGCCGTACGTCAGACCGACCAGAATGATGAGAAACAGTGCACCGAGTAGCAGATAGAAGAAGTCCATGGCGTTTCCTCCGGGAATGAGGAAAGCCTAAATGGACGCTTGGAAAGTTGTTGACAGGATTAGGGGCAGGGAAATAAAGATCTGATAAAGATGCTGCTCAAGTTCAACAGGCCGTTCAAAGGATCAGGGGCGTATCAATACAGGTCTTACATAAACCCAAGAACCCGTCACCTTGCCCCTTGATGGGGTGAGGCTTATAGTTCGCCCCGTCGCCCACATGGCGATTCAGGTTTGGCGACCTGACCACAGAGAATGCGAAGGCTATCCGCTTTATTGCAGGAGCCAACGCACCCGCAAAGCCGCTTTTCATGGCGGCTGTGCGCGGGAGACCTTCGGGTCTGCCGGTGTTCTCTGTACCGGTTCGCCAACCTGCGCACAGCTGCCACCCATTCGTTTGGCGACGACTGTGTGACGGCCTCGAGCCAATCAAACAGAGATCTTCAAAATGAATCGATACATGCCGCTCACCGGAATCGACCTGATCCCGGCCTCCCTGCTCATCGACACCCAAGCCCCACTCGACGTACTGCAAGCCACCGCCGACTACCGCATCCGCACGGTTACTCAGGTGCTGGAAAATATCGCCTTTCGTGCTGATATCGAGAGCGACACGGTGGTGCTGGCCGACTTCGCCAAACTGCTGGCCATTCCGTTGCGCGATGGGTGCGATTTGATGGATGTGATTGGTAGACGCTTGCGGGAGGAGGCGGGGAAGTGAATGAAGGCGGGCGCTTTGAAGGCGTGATGCCTGTCTGTTAAGCGTTTAAAAGATCGTAGCCTGCGGCAGCTCCGCCGGGCATGCAGCAGGCACCGTTGCCGCTGGATGAACCCGTGGCGTTGCAACTGGCGTTGTACATGGAATCGCATTATCGCTTCGAGTAGACGGAATCGGGCATCCACTGGAATCACCAACTTCCGTAGGGAATGCCGAAGCGTTCGATGTAGCGTTTGGAGGAGTCTTTGATATCGACGTAGTACCCGTTGTACTGCCCTTGATCGGGTCCTAGCGGTTCGATGCCGACTTGCGTCCGGTCAACCTTGTTGGGATGGAAGCAGTTGTCACGGGCCCATACCTGGATTACCCCGCCGGGTGCCAGGCCCAGGTTCAGCGAGGCGGCGGAGTTGGCGGAGTACTCCGGTGTTTCATGACAGCGTCGGGCAGTGGCGTTGCGCATGATGTTGCGAGTTGCTTCGGAAATCTCGATCCAGCCGGCATAGGTCTTGCGCTCGACAATCGATTGCCAGCGAACATAAACCCGAACGGGCAGGTCGGCACCGATTACGGGCATGCTGGAACTTCCGACCCCATCCCAGCCGCGAGCGATTTCGGAGTCAAATTGATCCCCGAGCATTCGTGCGGCAGTGCCGGACGCGACATTGCCAAACAGCCGGCCATGAATGTCCACTACGGCTGATGTTTCCACCCAAACCGTCATGAAGTTGGGCTCGGTGAAACCGATGTACCACCAAGCTGCCTTGTAATCGTTTTTGGCCGAGAGTGGGTCGATGGCTTGGCAGGCGCTTATCGACAACAACACTAAAAGTGCAATCTGGATTTTCATGGCTACAGCATCCATTCCGGTACATGAGGGTGTTGCACCCGTACGGCTTCAGCCGTCGGGACATTGACATAGACCAACTCGACTTTGCTGGTGCGCGCTCCAGAGAGGAAAGTTGGGGTCCAGTGCGCTGACAGGTGGATGTAGCGCAGTTTCAGCAACTGCTCCTCGGCTGGTGTGAGGCTGTAGTCGCCGGCAATAAATCGGTCGCACAAAGATTGAAGCTCGGGAGGCGGTGCCAGTTTGGGACGTTGATGAATATCTTCAAACTCAACACCATGCTTCTTCGCCGCCTCATACATCACCCGCAAATACACACGCGCCAGCCCGGCACTGACCTTACGCTGGAGCTGCAAGCCGACAAAGACCCGTTTGTGTTTCGGCGCCATACGGTCCTGCGGGTCAGGTGGCAGCCTCTTCGGTTCTGGGGTGAGCAGCACCAGCATGTCCAGCGGCCAGCCCTTGGCGTGCCATTTAGCCCGCTCCTGCTCGGCGTTGCGGTAGATCGAGGTGCTTTTGACGTCGGTGGTCAGAAGCACATCCAGGGCCTGCAGGGGGCTGAGCATCAAGCGTTCCTCGGCTTCATCGAGATAGCCGCCGCCGATATCCGCGTGGGCCCCTGGCAGGCTGATTTCAGGGTGATCCGGGCCGACACGATTCAGTGCGAAGTTAGCGCGGTACTCGTCCCGTGCCACCAGTTGCAAGACATTAGGGAAGAACCTGGGCAGCAGGTGTAATTTGACCCCGGGGGCTGCAGGGCTGCGCACATAACCCAGATTGCTCAGGCCACCGACGGAGGCGACGGTGTCGAACAGGCCGATAAATCCGGTTTTCACCCCTTCACCAAATACCTTGCTGAAACCCCGGGCGAACAACCGTTCGGGCAGGGATAGGGTTTCGCGTAGCGGACTGCCGGTTCTGGCCATGCACAGGTAGGCGAAATGCCGGGCTGCGGCGGCGCCGCGACTAAAGCCGAAGACATCGAATATCAGTGATTGGATCTGGATGTCAGGATTGACCTTATGGAAGTCACCTAATCGTCGTTTGATTTCGCTGAATGCTTGAAACACTCGGGCTTCGATACCGGTTTCACCCCGGCCAAATGCCGAGCCCAGCAGGCTATCTTTCTCGCCCGCCGTTGTGCCGATGCCTTCGACGTAGACTTTTTCGAAAGCCAGTTTTTGCTTCTGGATGTCACTGACGCTTCTAGTCTCACTGTACAGGTCATGCAACCTCTTGATGTTCGTCACATCACTCCCATAACTGCTGTTTGGGTCCTTCATGTACGGCTTGCAGTTGCTGTCCATATCCTCCGATGACACCGGATAATGGGCGCCGCAGCGTTGCCCCATCTCGACATTGAACGGGTTGTTGCCGGTGCCATCGAAAAACACCCCGATGCGCAGGGTGATCTTGATGCGTGCCGCTTCTTCTCGGGCCTGTTTCGCTTCCCAAGCGTCGTTGTACTGTTCTTCCTGTGCCCGTTCCGAGTCAGGTGCTTGTTCTCGGTTGCGTTCAGCCGTTTTCCGGTTGCGTTCGGCCGTTTGTCTGGCGAGCTTTTTCACGGCTCTGTCGCGGCAGGCCGCGCAATTGCAGCCATCGAACTTTTGTCCCATCCCTGTGTTCCTTTTCCATGTGGGCCTTCAGGCTGGAAAAGTGCGCGTTGCGGGAAGGGTGACGCTGCCAGTCGCGGCTTAAGTAAATGTGGGACCAAGGCTGTTTTTTTGGAGTCTGTACCTGACAGACAAAACCTCAGGCTGAATTTGCTGGCGATGAGGCATGGAGCGCGGGCTGAAAATCGGCTTGTGGGATTTGTCTGGCGCTAGGGGTCAGACGTTTCCGGCACGGAGCAGCAGGTGATCGAACAGCGCTGGCAGATGCCGGAGTTGGAGGGGGTAGTCCGCTTTCCTTAAAAAAAAGGGAAAAGAAGGAAAATGGGTTTCCCATTTTCACATCATGTCTAATATCTCATCAGCTTTTCGCTGAATAATTTGTTTGTAACCAACCCTGAAATGACTCTTGGATTTCTGTGCCCAACGCTCATCTCAAAATCATCGATATTTTGAAATCACACCACTCATGTATTGATTTAAATCGCGCAGATCCTTAATGCTCCAAGCGTGTGGAGGAATCTTTACACCATTCTCTCGCAACGTTTTTGGAATCAAGTCTCCATTTGGACGAAGTATTATCGATGACACAATAACGCCCGGATAATCATTTAGTCGTTTTTTGAAAGCGGGTGTTGTAAGGTCAGGTGTAGGAGGATTGCTTTTATTAGCCAATGGTCCTGTTCCTTTGATATCTATTCCGTGGCACATGACGCATCTCTGTAAATAGAGATTTTTCCCATTGGCATTATCCGCGAAGGATAGTGATGTTTGAATTAGCGATAAAATTCCTAGCGAAGCGATGAATAATATTTTCGTTAACATGTGGGTTTTGTCTCGTCCGTGAATGCTAGAGAGCGTCTCTGCTGAGCTGGCTTTAGTTTATCCGAAGCTGCTTTGCCATAGTCAAGTAGTTCTGGGCACGGTAACTCCTGGCCGATTCTTGCCCGTCCCAACTGACCGAAATCCACGCCCCAAAGCAGCCTTCCATGCATCTGCAAATCAAAGTGCACCCTATAAACCAAGAAGGCGGCACCCTTCAAACCCTATCCGAGTGATGCACCAGGCGTTGCTCCATTGTCCGCTGCTTGAGGGCTTTGCTAAACGCCTGGATCACCGATTCGGTGTGCAAGCTTTCATGGACATGGTGCCCCAGGATTTTTCGGGAGTACGCATCGGTGATCAAACTCAGATAAGCCACACCCGTTTGCGTCGGTAAGTAGGTGATGTCCGCAACCCTTACTTGCTCTGGCGCCTTGGCGACTACCTGAATCGGCCCATCTTTGAGCAGGTTTGGATGCCGGCGAAAGCGATGATGGCTGTCTGTCGTTTTGTGATAGGCCCGCCTGCGGGGAACCAGTTCAGTACGGTCGTTTACCCTGAATGCGATAGCGCTATTGAGCCTCTTTATAACTCAACTTGCCCAGACTTTTACCCGGTTTACCTGAGTGGAATATAAAAAATTCGTTTTTGGAGAAGGCAAAAGGTATCAGAAGGGAAGGGCTAAGGCTGTTTACGCAGCGAGAACGTATTGCCCGTAGGTTTCGTCATTGGCAATTATAAGAAATTGCAACAGTGAATTTACGAGTTCTATTGCCAACTTGGCATGCACCTAAAGTTTCGAAACCGGCGTTGAATCCTAAACAGGCCCGAACCTGCCGTGTGTAACCAGCAGGCAGGCAGGGTGCAACCCGAAGGTGGCTTTATTTACCACCCTTGTCACTGTTCTTGATTGTCTGGATGGCTTGGTTGGTCAGAGCAATACAATTATCTGTGCCCTCCTTGGTGTGTTTCGCCTCTTCGGCTTTGGCATGCTGGGCGGTGGCTTTGATCTGGGATTTCATGTCAGGGCTTTCGATCGCTGCCTCGAAATTGTGGAGGGTCTGTAGGTTGGTCTGACAAAGATCTTTCTCGGCGGCAAACGTTGGCGAAGCGAGCATTGAGCTAGCGACCAACAGACCTAGCAGTACGGAATATTTCATGAGTATCTCCTTGAATTGAGAATCCAGACACAGCAGGCCATCTGGACGGGTTCATTTGGGGAAGGCCCTTGTTGATTTACAACGGTTTCAGAATTCCTTGGCCTGAGTCATGTGGTCCTCAAGGTAGGCTAGTCCGTGATATTCGATCTCGCCATGCTGGCTCGGGCCGATTTCACAGGTGCGGCTGATGGAGATGCCTTCGCCACCGTTCAGTTCAGGCGTGGTGAACCCCTTGTCACCTAGTGTCCAGAATTACTTGACCAGTTCACGAAACCGCCGACTACGGCCAACATAGCCGTTGCTCGCAGGGCGATAGCGATCTTGTCGGTAGTCATTGCCATCCTCATCTTTTGGCACAATTCTGGGGCCTTTTTTCGCCGAACGCCCATTGAGTCCAGTAGGTTCTATACACTGGGACGTAGTAGATCAAGGCACCATCCCCGCTGGATCGCCCCGGAGCAAACGCTCAGGAAAGGCGGCTCTTGGCCGATATCTGCCGACACCTGCACTAACATCCACGCAGCTGTACCGGACTTAATCCAAGGCGCTGCCTGAACGTGGTTGCCATGTGCGCCTGGGAGTTAAAACCGCAGGTGTGGGCGATCTCTGCCAGGCTTGCTGTCGAATCGCGTATCAGTGCGCGGGCCTTGGCAAGGCGTCGGTCGATCAGGTAACTGTGCGGGCTCTTGCCCGTCGCGTTCTTGAATGCCCGCATGAAATATCCTTCGGACAATCCAAGTAAGCCCGCCATTGCCGGTATGCCCAGCGGCCCGTCGAGGCCAGCGTCGATGAACTCATCGAGCAGACGCATCCGGCTGCCGGTGATAGAGCCTTGGGGTGGAGCCGAAAATGTTTGATCGCCCGTCGCGCGTTCAGCCAATGCGAGTGCCCAGGCCTCCCAATCGTCCTCCACCGGGGCTTGCAACAACGCGCCGCGCATTCGCAGGGCGAGGGTAATGGCCTGCTGATCGATGCGATTGTTGAATGCACTTTCCCCGACCAACACATGACCGTCGGTGCGCATTACCCGCAGGTATTCACCGCCCATGGGCGACTCGGACAGCACGTCACAGCCGGCAGGGACGAACGCCAGACCGTTGGGCATGGCATCGAAGGGCAGTACTCGGTCGCTGCCAATGGCGTGAAGGCCTCGCTGGCTGTCGAAGGCAAAGCCAATCGCTGCCTGGGGCGCTACATACCGGGTCGCGTAGGCGGCGCCGGGCAGCAATTCAATCGCCCATGGCCCTGCCTCGACTCGACGGACCGGTTCGGGGCGGGGCGTTGGCTGAAGGCGGCTTCGATGGCTCATGAACGCCATAGTAGTGAAGCGGGGGCACAAAAGTCAGGTCAGTTTTTTGAAAGCCTGCGTGATGCGCCCGTGTCTAGACTGGGCAAAACCTCAGGGAGACGACTCATGCTCAGACTGACTCGCGACGATATCGAACACGCTGCTCACCACGTGTACCAGGTCATGCCCGCTACCGCTCAATACCCTTGGCCCTTGTTGGCCGAGCGGTTGGGTTGCACTGTTTGGGTCAAGCACGAAAACCACACACCGACTGGTGCTTTCAAGGTGCGTGGTGGCATTACCTTCATGCACTGGCTAAAGCGCGAGCACCCGGGCATCAAGGGTATTGTCACCGCCACTCGCGGCAATCATGGCCAGAGCCTGGCGCTGGCAGCCGGCGCGCTGGGTTTGAGGGCGCTGATTGTCGTGCCGGAGGGTAACTCGGTAGAAAAGAATAATGCCATGCGTGCCTTTGGCGGTGAAGTGGTCGAGTGTGGCCGCGATTTCGATGAAGCCCGTGAAGAGGCCGCGCGCCTGGCGCAAGCGCATGGCCTCTATCTGGTGCCGCCGTTCCATGCCGAGTTGGTCAAAGGCGTGGCCACTTATGCGCTGGAGCTGTTCACGGCTGCGCCGGATCTGGATACGGTCTACGTGCCGATTGGCTGTGGGTCGGGGATTTGTGGGGTGATCGCCGCCCGCGACGCACTTGGCCTGAACACCCGGGTGGTGGGTGTGGTGTCCACTGAGGCTGAGGCCGCAAAGTTGTCGTTTGACGCAGGAGCACTATGCGAAACCGACTCGGCGAATACCTTTGCCGACGGCCTTGCCGTGCGTAAGCCAATTCCACAAGCCTTTGCCATCTACGCGCAAGGTGCGCAGCGAATCGTATCGGTCAGTGAGGCGCAGATTGCCGAGGCCATGTGCGTGTATTACACCGATACCCACAATCTTGCTGAGGGGGCGGGTGCGGCGGCCCTTGCGGCGCTCATTCAGGAGCGTGAAGCAATGGCTGGAAGAAGGGTGGGGGTGATTCTGTCCGGTGGGAATGTGGACCGGTCGGTGTATGCGAGAGTGATTGCGTGAAGAACCATAAAAAAACCCGCATTTGCGGGCTTTTTTTCACGATCAGTGCTTACCAAAGCGGTACGACATAACTCACGTAGAGCCGGTTTTCATCCTGCTTGGTCTGGCCCGTCAGGCTCGGGTTGGCCTGGGCGTTTTTCCAGGTCACGCCCAGTCCCTTCAACTTGCCATCAGGCACCTGGTAGCTCAGCGCCAAGTCGCGCTCCCATTCGCTGTCGCCGCCTTTAGTCACTTTGATCTTATCGCCGTGAGCGTAGGTGGCCAGAAAGCCAAGGCCTTTGATGCCCAACTGACCGAAGTCGTATTTGTATTGAGCCATCCAGGTTTCTTCGCCAGCATGCTGGAATTTGTTCAGTTGCAGGTTGGTCAGTGCCGGTGTATCAGCGCCGGCGCCAGGACCTTGTCGGGCATCGCCACTGTTAAGCCCGGAGTCCAGGAAAGGGAAGTCACTGTCACCGGTGTTTTTCTGGGCCCCCAAGCCAATGGTGTGGCCCGCCAGGCTGTAGCTTTCCATCAGACTGACAGTGGACTGGTTAATACGCCCCTTGGTCAAGCCGTCACCATAAGAACCAGCGGTGGCAAAGTCGCTGTCGCCATCCGCGTTGCCGCCTACGCCCAGGCTGCGGTAGGCACGGAAATCACTGAGGAGGCTGCCGACCGGCAGCGCGGTGGTGTGCTTGGCGCCGATGAAGGCTTGTTGGTAGTAGTCCTGAAGATTGGAGTACCACAGGCTTAAGGTGGTGTCGGCCAGGCCTGTATAGTCAGCACCGCCATAGAGGAAGCGGTCGCTGAGTTTCGCACCGCCGCCAGTGGTCATGTCACTGTCGTTGCTTTCATTGCGAATTTTCGTCCGGACGATTTCGCCACCCGTGAAGGTGAAGTCGGACAGGTCTTTCGACACCAGTTGCACGCCGGTGTTGGTCTGGTGGTACAGACGCCCATCGGTGTTGGCCAGCATCGGGTTATTTTGGCTGAGCATACCCACGCGCAACTCATCCTTGAGGAAGCGCATCTTGAAGGTCGGGCTCAAGACACTAAAGTCATTGGCGGATTTCCCATCATCCAGCGGGAACATGCTGCCGGGATAACGACTCTGGTGATCCTTGTTATTCAGGTCACCACCAGAGTCGAGCTTGAGGCCGTAAAACGCCTCAAGATCGAGGCCGAAACCCACAGCACCTTCGGTATAACCGGAGCGGAAATTGAACTGGAAACCCTGTCCCCAGTCGCGGTAACTCTTGGCCTTGGCGGTGCTGCCCACCACGTCACGGCCTTGTTGATTAAGGTAGCGGTTGAGCAGGGTCAAGTCGGCATGGCTGTCGTCGATGAAGTCCGCATGGGCAGGCAACATCGCGCCCCCCAGCAAAGCACCAACGAGGGATGCGGCTAGTTTCTTGATCATCATGGATCTCGTTCACAGGGTAATTCACCCTGCCGACGGACTTGTTTATCCAAGGTAATCCGTTACCCATGCATCGGCAGTTTTGCAGCGCAGATGCCAAGCATTCGAGTCGCCGCAATATTTTGAAGCGCATTAGGGGCTTCGAATATGACAGTTCGGTTACGCGATCTTTAGATTTTCGTTGCATTGACCTGCATATAAAAAGACGCTAAAGAAGAAAGCGAAGTGACAGGATTTTCATTTGACTGTGCTTTAGGGTACATGTATTTTGGCAAAGAGCTGGACGCTCAAACCACCGAGTCTTACTTACAACTCGCGTCCTCCGCGTTCATCATCGATGATTGTGCTTTGGATGATTAGGCTTACTTGGCGCACCTAACCATTTCTCATGCTTTAGACGTTAGTGGTGAAATTCCTGCCTGTCATGAGGGGCAGAAAACGACCCATTGCGGTCGGTCAGCAATTTTCCACCAGCGGCAGATTCAGACGGGTTGCAGACTTTCGTATTTGCCGAGAGTGGACACTCACCACGCAATCAAGAGCATGAATGCGACATAACGAGAATTGGCTTGAATTTACGTCTGATTGAGCACCGCGGCGTCGGTGCGTTTAAACTTGATGCACCTGGTCCATGCGCTTGAGGGGCGTTCGACAAGTATGTATGCGATGGCTGCAAAGACGATGCAGGTCGTACCGCAAGTGATAGTAGCCAGTACGTCCGAAGCAGTGCCAGTCGGCATGAAACGCAGGAATAAACACAGTCACGAAACTCGCTCAATCGTATCCGAACTGCTCTTCTTTCCTCCTCCATTCAAACGCATTAAAACAATTCGAACTCCCTTGTTCCAGGCATAACCAACCCCGATTCCTCCGGCTATGGCAAAGACTACCGCGAGCGCCGGCTGGTCAACGATGTGACGGGCCAGGGACTGAAACTGAAAATGCGTCAAATAAATAAACAACGTTGACGACGCTATTAATGCGAGTCCCCGCGCGATGATGCTTGGTACGGGAATAGACCGGATCCAAATCAACGCGAGAACGGCAGGCACGGCCATATCAATATATTCCCTCATTGCAAACTCGTGCAATCCATGGCTGAAGATTGCCAGAATATCTTGCCCGCCCAGCACAATGACAGCAACCGCGCTGACGATCAACTTCTGAACTCTTGAAATAGCATAGTTAATTGCCATTCCGAGCACCATGATCGCAAGGTAGTGCTGTGGTACTCTGTTATAAAGCGCTGCAGCATCAAACAAATACGCGTTAATCATAACGCCAGCCACTGCCAATACGCATGACGCAATGACAAGACAACGAAATGGGTCGGAAGTTACTGTTTTTCTAACGCGCTCGAACGACAGAGCGAACCCAATGATTATTATCATTTGCACGAGAACTTCAATATACCAATACGCAAAGCCACCTGTGAGATTCGGTGAGAACCAATTCGAAATCAGCAACACTGTTTGCCAGTGAATCCTACCGAACAGCATCTGAATCAAAATAGTGTAAAGTATTGTCGGTGCGGCGATACTGACAACGGACTTGACAAGCGTGCGCACGTTGCCACGGTCACTTATGGTTTTAAATTGAAATCTTGACAGGCTGAGGCCGGATATTATAAACAATACCGTTGTTTCGCCTGAAACCGGCCATTTTGAAAAAATATGAAAATGCTCGACAACAATAAATATTATAGATATTACGCGTAAAAAAACGGGAACCTCCATTGCCCGAACTGACAGCTTCGAAACCTTGGTTTTGTTGGCCAGCTCACAAAGATCACATATTGACGTCATTTCCCATTGATCTGGCAGATGGCCAATAAGTTCTTCAAGAACCATTGAAGCCTGAACAAACGAGAGTGAATCCCCACCCAGCTCCACGAACGATAAGTTTGCATCGGCGCGCGGGACTTCGAGTATTTCAGACCACGCATCCGCCAGTTTTAGCGCGAGCGGCGATAGATCCTGGCGCGAGTGTACGGCAGCCGCATCCGTGTTACTGACAATCAGAGGCAACGCCCGCTTATCAATTTTTCCATTCGGCGTAAGTGGAATAGCGTCCAGAAAAACGAACAACGCCGGCACCATGTATTCCGGGAGTCGATTACTGACATGTTCACGCAATTCAACAGATGAAACAGGCTCTATTGAAATGCAATATGCAACCAGCTTTACGATCGAACTGTCATTGACGGCCAGAGCAGTGCACTGTTTGATCCGGGGATGCCGTGATATTGCGCCTTCAATTTCAGTAAGCTCAATTCGATGACCCCGAATTTTGATCTGATTGTCGCCTCGCCCCAGAAAGATGACACTGCCATCTGAAAGATAAGTGCCAAGGTCGCCGGTTCTATAGCAAATGTCGCCCTCGACATTCGCAAATGGATTCACAACAAATCTTTCTCTGGTTTGCGCAATGTCACCCCAATAACCCAGCGACAAATAGGGGCTGCGTATAAGAATTTCTCCGACCTCTCCTTCGCAGACCAACTTATTTGAGTCATCCACGACCAGCAGTTGTGCGCCTTCAATTCCTTTACCAAGCGGAATCGTGGCATTATTGGCTTCAGGGTCGACCTGATGGTACGCCATTGCCTGCGGAGTTTCCGTCGTGCCGTAAAAATTCACACTAACGGCATTCGGTGCAACGACGCGCATTTGTTCATATAACGTACTGCTTAATGCATCTCCACCCCAAAACAGGTATCGCAGAGCGTTGAATTTTAGTTCATTGATTTTTGCTCCAGTTTCAATAAGCTTTCCCAGGGGGGGCGTAAGGTGAATAACGGATATTCCATTCTTATGTATCCACGCGGCCAAAGCCGAAGGATCTATGACGGTTGACTGTGCCGGACAGATAATTTTCGCGCCAATGGAGAGAGGCGTAAATACGTCCCTGTATACAGGGTCATGACCCAGCCCGGAAAGCAAGGAAAAGCAATCATCTTTTGATAACGAATGACGCTTGGTATGCCACTCAATAAAATGAACCAAAGGCGCATGATGTGTCGCAATTCCCTTCGGTTCGCCAGTGCTGCCCGATGTAAATGTGACATACGCCGGATGACAAGGGTCGACTTCTGGCAAAACCCTTTGATCAAAGGCGAACTCATGCAGTGATTCGGTGGGAATTTCCGGAATTCTGACGACCCGCGGATAGGAACTTTCTGCCCTTGGCTCAAAGTGCTCGAGATTGAGATTGACTGTAGCCTCACCGCATAGCAGAACAAAGGTAGGCTGAAGCGCTCGAATGATTTGACCTACGCGCGCAGGTGGATATGCATTGTCGGCAACTGTGAACGTCAATCCGGCACGGGAGGCGCCGAGCATTGCATAGACCAACCCCGCACAGCGACTCGAAACAATAACAATCCGGTCGGATTCGGTAGCGCCATTTCCAATCAAGAAGGACGCAATGCCCTGGCTTACCTCTTCAAGCTGACGATAGCTGCAAGTCGCGTCTTGAGAGATTACAGCAATTGCATCAGGCGAGCGTCTCGCATACTGTAAGAAGTCCATGAATATCGGACGTTCGACACAATAATCCAGACGAAGCGTTGGGTTTGGGCGGGCATCCTGCATGTTATTTTTATACTCCACCTGACCTATACGAGATTAACGTCGTGCCCCGAAAATCCTGAGTGAGATGACGCTGAATTTATCGGTAGCGGTGGCAAAAATATGGAGCGTCCAGCAGCCCGTTGAGTGGTTCAGGCCGAGTGATTGAACGTTAGTGCAGAGTGGCCGGCGGCGCCAGCGCAGGTCCGGAAATGGGGGCAAATTTATTTTTCTGCAGTGGCCGCTTTGGGTCTCACTCACGAACGACCGCGTTTGGCCGATTCTGTTGAAAAAGTCGGCCATAGTTTGCGCATCAGAAAAGTACGCGTTCGCCATTGAAATCTTTACTTTTGGCAGAGGCTTCTGGACTCGGATTTCACGTAGCAGCGTGCAAAAAAGGCGTTTTCACCAGTCAATGATCAGGCAGTGGACCCATACCGGCCGCTCTTAGCCGACAGACACCCAGCGAACAGGTAAGGGGTTTATGTCCCATTGATTCGATCCCGCAGCCGATGCTGTCCGACTGCGAAGCCGAGTCAAGGTAAGCGAAGGAGACTGCGCATAACGGGACATTCGTTAATTGCCCCGTCATCTCAGCCCACTTCGGTGGGCTTTTTTTGCCGGTTGGACACCAGAACCCCGAAGAGTGGCCTACCCTTTTCCCTGTGCGTGGTTTGACGCGTAGCGAGGGATTTTTCAGACAGGCAGGCAGTGATCATGGAGCCACAATCAGCGGCACAGAGCAGGGCTTTACCGGCGCTGGATCGTCAGGTCCTGGAGCATTCACGCCGCTGGGTGCTGAGCGGGATCTACTTGCGCTGTACCATCTGCGGTGCCGGGCAAGCCGCCAGTGAAAGTAACCGGCCGTTTGTGCACGACAGCGGCTGTGCGTGTACCAGTGTCCGGGATTACCCCTGGCACGACCTGGCCTGCATTCTGGCACTGGGTGCCGAGCCACAATGCCGTTGAAGTTAAGCTGGTTGATTCGGAGCTCGCCCATGCGTCAGGGAATTCATGAGGACGCTCTGCGCGTCATGCTCGAGGGCGGTGCGGTGCGCGAGGTGCTGGTCAGCCGGCAGGACTATAAATGGGGTTTGGCCATTCGCCTGCCCAACTCGACTACCTCAGATTAAGCCAACAGACATTAAAGCAGGGATGTTCTAATGCAAAATTCTAGGCGGTATCGTTTTCTTCATCATGATGATCCCGCTATGTGCCGTTATCTGCTTGATGTAGATGCAGTTAGCCATAGCGAAAAGGTGGGTTGAGAGAGCCTGGTGGTACAAAATGGGTACGAGCGGAATTGAAAACTGGCGTAAGCCGTTGTCTTAATGCCAACAGCCCCCCAGTTAACATCAAAGGTGAATCGGACCGCGGTCCGGAAAAGAAACCGCGGCGACCGATCAATCAGGCGGCGGGGAGCAGGCCTTTCTGTTTGGCGACATGAGTCGCCAGTGCGTCCATCAAATCCGGGGACAGGCAGTCATAGGGTTCCAGGCCGATCGAGCGCAAGCGCTCGCGGATAGCCTTCATTTGCGCTGGCGGTGTGCCGGTTTCGATGATGGAGGACACGAACGCCGCGAATCCCGGCGCAGCCCATCCGCTCTGTGGCGAAAGCTCGGTGTGGACGAAGTCCAGGCCATAAAACGCATGGTCCTTGTTTTCGATGCGCCCAAAGAGATGGGCGTGACACTGCTTGCAGGCGTGGCGTTGGATGGTGGCGGATTCGTCGACAATCGCCAGTTTTTCGCCGTGGGCAATGACGCTGACCTTATCTCTAGGCACCACGGCGATAACGGCGAATGTCGCGTTTTGTGGTTTCCAGCATTTGCTGCAGCCGCACGCGTGGTTATGCAGAGTTTGTGCGTCGATCTTGACCTCGACCTTGTCGGTCACACACAGGCATTGCAGGGTGCCACCTGTGAAATTCGCGGCGGCGGGTTGGATACCATTGTCCAGTGCAGGGTGAAGTTGCAAGGTGCTCATGCTGGCGTCTCCGTTTCAGGGTGTCAGACAAAAGTGCCTGGGGCCGTGCCCCAGACCGGTAGTTCATCGGAACTCGATGACGGCGCGGATCGATTTGCCTTCATGCATCAGATCGAACCGCGGCGGATTTCGAAAAGGACACAGTGCATAAACGAGTGACCTCCTTCGGTGTGACCGGTCGGTTACCCAGATCAAGAATAGTCTGCGATGACGCCTCGAGCGCGGCTAGGGCCAGCGCACGGGCGAGTGTGCCGAATTCAGATGGAATTCACACACGCCCAAGGGTTTTCAGGTCTGCTTCTGGCCCAGAGTGTGTAAAAACACCTTCGCGAACCCTTGCTATGATTTCTGTGGATTTCATTGCAGGGATCGCCCATGAAGCGCTTTATCCAAGGTGAACATCGAGGCCAAGGCACCTTACTCCCCGAGAGCCTCGACGACTACGTATGCGATACCAATCCGGTGCGCATAGTCGACGTCTTTGTCGACGAACTCGACCTGGTCAATCTGGGTTTTGAAAGTGCCATTCCAGCTGATACTGGCCGGCCTGCTTATCACCCTGCGATCCTGCTGAAGATCTACATCTACGGCTATCTCAACCGCATCCAGTCGAGCCGCCGTTTGGAGCGAGAAGCCCAGCGCAACGTCGAGCTGATGTGGTTGACGGGGCGTTTGATGCCGGATTTCAAGACCATCGCCAGCTTCCGAAAAGACAACAGCAAGGCCATCCGAGGCGTCTGTCGCCAGTTCGTTGTGCTGTGTCAGCAGTTGGGACTGTTTGGAGAAAATCTGGTCGCCATCGACGGCAGTAAATTCAAAGCAGTCAACAACCGCGACCGCAATTTCACCAGCGCCAAACTGAAGCGGCGAATGGAAGAAATTGAATCGAGCATCAACCGTTATCTGACGGCACTCGATGCTGCCGATCGGCAAGAACCAACAGCCTCCGAGCCCAACGCCGTGCGGCTGGAAGAGAAAATCGCCAAGCTGAAGACGCAAATGAAAGAGCTTCAAGCGATAGAAATCCAGCTCAACGAATCGCCGGATAAACAGGTCTCACTGACCGATCCAGACGCCCGCTCCATGATGACGCGCGGCACGGGAATCGTCGGCTACAACGTGCAAACAGCGGTTGATACCCAGAACCATTTGATCGTTGCTCATGAGGTCACCAACTTCGGTTCCGACCGCGATCAACTCAGCTCGATGGCGAAGCAGGCTCGCGATGCCATGGCGTCAGAAACGCTGGCGGTGGTAGCTGACCGAGGTTACTTCAAGAGTGAAGAAATCCTTGCCTGTCACGACGCGGACATCACTGCCTACGTGCCAAAGCCGATGACTTCAAGCGCCAAGGCGGATGGTCGATTCAACAAAGATGCTTTCGTTTATGACGCGACGAAAAACGAATACATCTGTCCGGCGGGAGAGGCGCTGCCCTGGCGCTTCTCCAGTATTGAGAAAGGCATGAATATGCACTGTTATTGGAGTTCGAAATGCCAGGGCTGCGCGCTGAAAACGCAGTGCACACCGAGCAAAAATCGTCGAGTAAGACGCTGGGAACATGAAGCGGTGCTGGAGGAAATGCAGCGTCGGTTGAACCATGCACCGGACATGATGCGAATCCGAAAAAGGACAGTTGAGCATCCCTTCGGGACGCTCAAACAATGGATGGGCTCAACGCATTTCCTGACGCGCAAACTGGTCGGGGTAAGCGCGGAGATGAGTCTGAATGTACTCGCCTACAACATGAAGCGGGTTATGAGCATTATCGGTACAGCAAGCTTGCTGAAGGCGATGAGGGCGTAAAGTCTCGGTTTTCTCAGCCCCAGAAGGCGCTAAACCGCTACATAACCGCTTTGGAACGTCAGTAATGCTTATCACGGAAAACGCTTGGGCAATCGCATCGCCCAGGAACGCCTGGTTGACGCACTCGATATACGAAAGCGTTTTTACACACTCTGGGCCGTTCACTGCCTGCTAAGAACTGCCATAAACGCCCCATTCATGGCTTGAAGGTCGCCTGTTGCTCACGTTCCCAGGGCCTGATCCGCACTTTTTCGCCCCACCTGCCACTTTCGCCACAATCGGCGTGGATCTAAAGTCAGGGGCGCACCTTCAGGGGACTTCCAGTCATGTACAGCTCGCTTGCCATACCGAGCACCGCTCGCCAATTGCATGACCGGATCTATGCGGGCGAGATCATTCGCTTCACTGACCTGCAGCCCATGACGGCGCTGGTGGAATATACGCGTGCGTTCCTCGAAGACGCGCTGCATCCCTGGTCGCCGCAACAGATCCATCGCCATTTGAACCACCCTGAGCAGACTGAGTGCTTTGCGAAAATTCAGAATGACTTCGCAGGTTCGGCTGAGGTCCAGCAGCGCTGGCAGGACGTCGTGCAAAGCCTTGGCATCGCCCCCGATACCCTGGCGTGCGATCGCCTGCATTTGCGTTTTCAGCCGCATTGCGAGCCAGGGCAGTCGACGCCGCGTGCCCGCACGACGGCCACCATCGCGTTTCACCGCGATACCTGGGGGTCGAATATCTATGCACAAACCAACTGGTGGGCGCCCATCTATCCCATCGCGGCAGGGCGTACCGTTGCCTTGTATCCAGGCCTCTGGCAGCGACCGCTGGGTAATTCGAGCGCAGATTTCGATATGCGCGCCATTTTGCAGCGATCCCATCAAGACGGCCGCAATGCCGTGGATGCCGACGAAGCCATTCCGCATCTGCTGGAAGTGATCGACCCGCAGGAGGGGATTGCCGTCGATATCGCTCCGGGGAGCCTGATTGCCTTTTCCGGGGCTCATGCCCATGCCGGCGTCGGCAATAGCAGCGGGCTGACACGCATCTCTTTCGAGACCCGATCAATACTGATCGCCGACCTGTTGGCCGGATTGGGAGCGCCCAATGTCGATGGTCACGCGCCGTGGAAGACTATTGGACTGTTTCGCCGAATGAACGATGCGCAACGCCTGAACGAGATCCTTGGCTGCGGCTTTATCGAGCCCTATCTGCGGCCAGCAGAGCCCTAGCGCTGGCGCCGGTAGTCGCTTGGGGAAAGACCGGTGTGCTTGCGAAATACCTGGGCGAAGTGACTGGGGTTGGAGTAGCCGACTTGATTGGCGACAGTGACCACGCTCAGTTGTGTTTCGCGCAATAAGCGCCGCAACACCTTGAACGAACAGGCGGCTGGCCACGGGCCGTTCGGCTTCTTCGCGCAGGCATTGCAGCAATGCGACCAGCTGCGGATCCTCGAAGCCGGACACATCCCGAAGCGTGGCGTGTGCGGCGTTTGCCCCCGAAGACGTCCTGCAAGTGCCTCGTCGAATAGCGACAGGCCCAGCAGCACCATGACCACTTCGAAAGGTTCGGGGCTTAACCGTCTCCAGCGAAAGTCATAGGGCGCACTGGCGGCGGTGAGGAAAAGCGAGAGTCCGCTCCCACAGAACTGCGGTGCTATTTCAACGACAGCTTCTGGCCGATTTCTACCTGTCGCCATGGGCAGTAATCGACCCAATACAGGATACAAAACTCCCCCGCAACACCGGTCATGGCGTCCCGTTTCTTCCGTGCAGGCGGTAGCCTGGTCGACGACTCAAGCGTTCGTAATAGTCGCTCACGGCAGGAAGGTCGGGATGAGCAAGCGGTGTTTGAAACCACCGATTAACCGACAGGCCGATCGGTATGTCTGCGAGAGAAAACTCGTCGCCGCTGACATAGGCCCCGGTTGATTCGAGCTATCGATTGAGAATCTCCATGTGCCTCGACCAGTTGTTGCATGCGGCCGCCAACGCGTGGCTGTCCTGATGTTCAGGCGAATGCCTGACCAGCGACATGAAGGCATAACTCCACGATTTGTTGAGATCTGACGCTTGCCAATCGATCCATTGATCCACCCGCGCTTTGGCTCTCGCTTCAGTCGGGTAAAGGTGAGCGCCGTTGTAGCGAGACGCCAAATAGCGAATGATCGAGTTTGACTCCCAAAGAGTGAAGTCATCGTCCTGAATGACCGGCACCATTGCATTGGGATTCAGCGCCAGGAATTCAGGTGTGTGCGTCGCCCTGAAACCAGAACCCCAATCTTCCCGCTCGAAGGGGATGCCAATCTCGGCGCAGGTCCAGAGAACCTTTCGTACATTGATCGACGATGCTTTACCCAATATGCGCAACATTCCATGTCCTTGTCATTCAGTGTGGTTGGTCTGATCCACTGACGCTATCGCCTTGTAGAGCGGGTTGTCCAGAGTCTGCAGTGGGCTGATGTCTGCCTGTCACGAATGACCGGTTGGGTCCACAACCCAACGCTGGCCAGCAGGCACAACAATTACTGTTCCCGTATCGGGAAAAACAGATCGAAACAGGTCACGCCATTTTCGCTGGTGACGCTGTAGCGGCCACTGTGCAGCTGCATGATCGTGGCGACGATCGAAAGCCCCAGACCATTGGACTGGGCCGAGCGCTCGCGTGATGGATCAACACGGTAGAAACGCTCGAATAATCTCGGAAGGTGTTCCGCCGGGATGGTGGTTCCGTAGTTGCGCACGCGCAGATTGATGCCGTCCTGGGACGGTGTGGCCTGGATCAACAGTTCGGAATGAGGGGCACCATATTTGATCGCATTGGCGCACAGGTTGGCCAAGGCGCGGCGTAGCAGCATGGGTTCGGCCCAGATAAGGCCGTCGCCCTCCGCGCGGATGGTCATGTCGACGTCTGCGGCCAGGCCTTCAAAGTAATCGGCTACGCGTTCCAGCTCGTCGGCCGCGCCCAGTTCCTGGCGCTGATCACGAGCGCTACCGGGGTCAGTACGCGCGAGGAACAGGATGTTGTCGAGCATGCGTGCCAGGCGTTCGAGTTCTTCGACGTTGGAGGCGAGCAACTGCTGGTAATGCTCCACGCTGCGGTTTTGCTGCATGGCGACCTGAGTTTCACCCAGCAAGTTGTTGATGGGCGTGCGCAGTTCGTGGGCCATGTCGGTCGAGACCTGACTCAGTTGCGCAAAACCCTTGGCGAGTCGCTCAAGCATGGTGTTGAACGAGTCGATCATTGGCAGCAACTCCTTCGGAGCGCCTTGGCTGTCGAGTCGCTCTGTCAGGTTACCGATGCCGATACCGTGGGCTTGCTGCGCCAGGCGCCTGACGGGCAACAAACCGCGATGAACCAGGGCATATCCCGCCAGTGCCAGGACAATCGCCGCGAGACTGGCGAGGATGTAGACGCTGAGACGATAGCTGGCGAGTACGGCAGTTCGTTCGGTCATCAGGCAGCCAACGGTCAGTTTCAGATTGCCCGAGTCGATACTCGCAGAGATGGCCGCGAAGGGCGTTCCGTTCACAGAGGGTAGATGCTGTACATCGATCAGTGACAGGGAATGGTCCATGGCCACGGGAGTGAGGTCGGGAATATCGATATGACGGGGATTGACCAGCAGTAACGGGGCTTCCCCTGGAACGCCAATGGTGAGTATGTATTCGCGATTGCCCAGCATGTTCTGAAACAGCATAGGTTTGGTCTTGATCAGTTCCAGCGTATTGCTGCCATTGAGGAAAGTACGTAGCTGATCGATGCGGTAGACCAAAGTGGACTCGTCGCGTCGGATCAGTTCGCGCTCAAGATCGCGGTACAGTGCGACGCCGGTGGTGGCCATCAGGGCGAAGGCCAGCAAGGCGAACACCACGGCCAGGCGCAGGGTGAGGGAATAATGGCGACGGTTCATGGTTGCGTATCGAAGCGGTAGCCAATGCCACGCACACTGTGGATCAGCTTCAGCTGGAAAGGGTCGTCGATTTTCAGGCGCAGGCGTCGCACCGCCACGTCGACCACGTTGGTGTCGCTGTCAAAGTTCATGTCCCAGACCCGGGAGGCGATCAGTGAACGCGACAGCACCTGATCCTGATGCGTGGCGAACAGGTGTAACAAGGCAAACTCTTTGTTTGTCAGCGTCACTCGCACGCCGGCGCGGGTGACGCGGCGTTTGATGACGTCAATCTGCAGGTCGGCAATCTGCAGTTGCTCTTCTTCCCGGGTCGGACCCCGGCGGGTCAGGGTGCGCAGGCGTGCGACCAGCTCGGCGAAAGAAAAGGGTTTGATCAGGTAGTCGTCGGCCCCCAGTTCCAGGCCTTTGATTCGGTCGGCGATGTCATCGCGCGCGGTCAGGAACAGTACCGGCGTATCGGCTTCCTTGCGCAGGCGGCGCAGCACTTCCCAGCCGTCCATTTTCGGCATCATCACATCCAGCACGATGACGTCGAAAGGCGTTTCCAGGGCCAGGTATAAACCCTCGACGCCATCGCGGGCCAGGCTGACGGAGTATCCCTGCTCCTGCAGACCATTGAGTAAGTAATTGCCCGCCTTGGGCTCGTCTTCCACGACAAGGATGTTCATGAGAATGACCTTGGTTCGGTGTCGGCATTCAACCCAAAAGAACGGACCTGAAAGCCGAGAGCAGGTGGCGCAATTTTAGCCCAATCATCAGGTTTTGTTGCGTATTGCCTGCTCCCGGACAGTCATGTGCGTACAGCATCCCATCAGTTTCCGTTGGTGCAACGTCCTTGAACCGAATAGTCCAGCACATGTTCCCGACCCTGATGATCCAGGTAATCGAGACGGGCCGGAGTGACGTCACATTGGTCCGAAATGTCAGTCATGGACAGGACTTTCGCAACGTCCAGGTGGACGAAGAAACCGGTCCTGTCGTGGATCACCGCCGAGGTGTCGCTGGTACCGGCGAAGGCTGAACCGGTGGCGAGGAGGGTGGCGAGTCCGAGCGTTAACAGTTTCATGGCAGTATCTCCCTGTCTGAAGTGGGCTGCCTGTTGTTTGGCAGTGAGTTCACGGTAACAAGGCAACACCAACAGCCGACCAACAGCACAATGACAAAGTTGTAATGCAATCTTGACCGAAGCCAAGGCCAAGGCCGATGTGTTGAAGCGGCCTGTCGCCGAGGGGGGCGGGTCGGTTTTGCAGCACCGGTAGGCGTGAAATCGCAGAGTGTCTGCAGGATGGGCGGGCTAATTGAGGCGATTGAAGCGAGAAGTTGCACCGAGAACTATCCTTACCTCTCCAGAGGAGGATGGCGATGAAGTACATGATCAGTTGGTTCGAACGGCCACAAGGATCGCCTGCAGAGTACGAGAGTGCGCAGAAACGGATCCTGGAGGTGTTCGGTCAATGGAAAGCCCCGGACAATTTCAAGATCGAGGTGTTTGTCGTGCGCGTGGGCGAGTGGGGTGGACACATGTTGGTGGACTGCGACGATCCGCTGGCGGTTCACAAGGTTTGCTCGACGTTTCCTGCGTTCGAGTTCCAGGCGCGCCCTGTGGTTGCCGTCGAGGACGCGGTCCGGGTCGAACTCGAAGCAATCGCCTGGCGCGATGGCCTGAAACGCCAGTGATGCAGATTATCCTGGTGCTATCGAAGAGCGGGCGCATCGCCCGCTGAGCTTTGTTGAACGAACCGATCAATCAACCACCTGGCGGCGGGTCCTGGCGGCAGATCCGTGCGATAGATGGCGTCGAAGGCATACATCCCGCTTTTGTATTCTGGCATTTCCAGGTGGACGAGTCGGCCAGTATCCAGATCTTCCCGGACCATCGTGATCGGCATGTTCCCCCAGCCAACGCCTTCACGCAGCAACATGTGTTTAGCCCCCAGGTCGGCCAGCCTCCACGTGCGGGTACTGAGGACTGCGAAATCCTTGTCTTTTGTCAGAAGCGAACGGTCGGACAGCACAAGTTGGATGAACTCACGTCCAGCACCTGGAACATTCGACTCGCTTGAAGCCAGTGGATGATTGGGGGCTGCCACCGGAATCAGCTCAACACTGCCGACCGCAATTCTTTCGATACCATCAATCCCCTCATTCATCGGGCCACTGACGCCGACGGACGCGCCGCCGTTGATCACCAGTTGAGTGACGGCGCCGAGCGCCTCCATATGCAAGTGGAGTGCAACCGTAGGAAATTCCTCTCGAAATGATTTGAGTGCGTCCACCACGCGCTCAGCGGGAAGCATCACATCCAGTACCACATGAACTTCAGCTTCGAGGCCCTGAAGCAGGCCTTTTACTTTGGCGCGTAATCCATGAATGCCATTGGCGATGGTTCTGGCTTCGGCCAGCACGGTGCGGCCGGCATCGGTGAGTTGGGGTTTACGGGTCGTATGGCGGTCAAACAGCGACACGCCGAGTTGCATCTCAAGATTGGCGATCGAGTAGCTGATGACTGAAGTGGCGCGGTGCAGTTTTCGTGCGGCGGCCGCAAAACTGCCGACCTCGACAACCGTCAGGAACACACGCAGTTGATCGAGAGTAGGAGTGCCTGGGTCTGAGATCATTTCTATTTCCTCGAACGTAATCGTCGAAATTAGTCGGCTATTACGATTGTAGAGTGGCTGGCAGACTTTCCTCAACGCGGCGCTCCATAGTGGATGCGCCCAACTTGTTGGAAGAACGACCATGTCCCAATCTGCAGCGACTACCTCCCGTGATACTCATGAACTGTCCAGCGCTACCACCACCGCCACGGCGGCCCTGGTCGGCCGTGTGTTCCTCAGCGCCATTTTCATCCTCTCGGGCATCTCCAAACTGAGCGCCCCGGCGATGATGATCGGCTACATCGGTTCGGTTGGTTTGCCGTTCCCGCAACTCGCTCTGGCGTTGGCCATCATCATCGAAATCGGTGGCGGCCTTGCGCTGATCGCCGGCTACCGCACCCGTACCGTGGCGCTGGTGCTTGCGCTGTTCAGCGTGATCACCGCGCTGGCATTCCATAACAGCCTGGGCGACCAGAATCAGTTCATCCACTTCTTCAAGAACATCGCCATGGCGGGCGGCCTGTTGCAGGTCGTCGCGTTCGGCGCCGGTCGCTTCAGCCTCGACGCCCGTCGTCGCTGAGCCAATAGCGCC
Organism: Pseudomonas fluorescens HK44; assembly: GCF_000217955.3. Classification (GTDB taxonomy): domain Bacteria; phylum Pseudomonadota; class Gammaproteobacteria; order Pseudomonadales; family Pseudomonadaceae; genus Aquipseudomonas; species Aquipseudomonas fluorescens_AQ. The sequence continues at coordinate 88,117 of NZ_AFOY02000002.1, forward strand.
GCAGTGGATGAACGCGTGCGGCGCCTCTCAGGTTCATCTTCCGAAATAATCCGAGGATTCACCATGAAAGCTATACGTGTGCATGAATACGGCAACCCGGATGTGCTGCGCCTGGAAGACCTCGCCGACCCGCTTGCGGGCGAGGGCGAGGTGCTGATCGACGTGGAGGGTGCAGCGGTCAACCCGATTGATTGGAAGCTTCTTTCGGGCGCCATGAAAGCCTTCATCCCGTTGCCATTGCCCTACACGCCGGGCACCGGGGACACGGGACCGGCAATCGATCACCGACGCTTGCTGGCGAACCGATACACGCGGGGCGCATCGTCTCGACCTTCAATTCCAGCCTCATGCTGCGTACGGCGGTAAAGGCCGGCATCGGCATTGGTGAACTTCCGATACATCTGGCTGAACACGACGGCCTTGTGCAGATATGGCCGGAACCGGCACGTGGGGCGGTCTACGAAGTCTGGCTCGTCACGCACCAAGACCTTCGGCATACCGCACGCATCGTCGCAATGATCGAGTGCATCGTCGGTGCGTTCGAAGATCACGCGACCCACGCAAAATAGTCACGCACGACTTGTTACAGGTAATGGCCGATCATTCACTCATCTAAATCGAAAGGTGAAACCGATAATGGTGCTCTGTCCCTTCTTGCCGTGCCCCTTCTTGCCCAGAGGTATGTTCGATCGAGAAGCCACACCGTTCGAGTACTTTTGCCGAGCCGATATTGTCAGCGTATACGTTGGCAACCAGTTGTTTAAGGTTCCAATGCAACTGCGCCTTCTGGATCAGATGCCTCACCGCCAGCGTTGCCAGTCCCTGTCCGCAAGCACTTTGAGCAATCCGATAGCCGACTTCTGCCGACCGCTCGGCTATGTCGATGCCTTTCAGGTTAGCTCGACCGACTATATTTCCGTCAGGATCTTCGATGACAAAAGGGTGCCAGGTTCCGGTGGCAAAATCGGATAAATAAGCCGTAATGTGGTCGGTGACGCCCTGCGCCGAGTAAAAAGCCGAATCGCGCGCGTCAATGTGGCGCTCAAACCATTCGCGATTGTCCCGTTCAAATGTCAGCAACGCCTCAGCATCAGTACTTTGCAGGGTACGAATAACGACGTGGCTTATGGCTGCGGTGTCCTCGCTTGTTGCATTTCGAATCAGGCAATCCATTTGGACAACTCCTTGCGTGTGTTCGTCTGATCGTAAAGGGATGCGGTTTTACTGGCTACGGTGCAAGAACCTCCCGTCTCGATTACCTGAGCGTTTATCCCGAGATACCGCAGGATCAATGGCCGACTGATATTTATATTCCGTTGCAATAGCGGTTGTGGAGCACGGGCGTGGAAGAAAGATGGCCAACACGGTGAGTCTGCGTAATCCGCGATGGCGCTGGTGCAGTGCTAGCGCTTTTGAAACCAGCCATGATCGCGGTACCAGTCCAGCGTATCGGTAAGGGTCTGTTCGAGAGGGCGAAACCGCAGGCCAAGCTCGTGTTCGCTCTTGTGAGGGTTGAAATGCGTGCGCCCGGCTTCGCGCACCATCAAGCGTACGGTCGCCATGCTCAGCAGAATCGGCTTGCCGGTCAGGCGCGCGTAGAGCTCTTGCGTAAACGCCAAGGCGTACAGCAGCGACAGCGGCAATTGCCGAAGCGGCGTCTTGACGCCCGCGATCTTGCCCAATAGGGGCACCAACTCAGCCATCGTCATGTGGCGTCCCGCCGCCAGGTAACGTTCGCCACGTCGCCCGTGCTGCGCTGCGGCGATTTGCGCCAATGCCACATCGCGGGCATCGACGACAGAAAAACTGCCAGGAACCAGGCCGGGCAGCTTATTGCGCACGACGTCGTTGAGTAACTGCCCCGAAGAGGTCGGCCCACAATCGGCAGGGCCCCACATCCAGCCAGGCAGGACCATGCAGGCATGCAGGTCCGGATGGTCTTCCAGGAACGACAACACGACACGGTCAGCGAGGATCTTGCTGCGGTAGTAATCATCCGCATCGGCTTCGTTGCGCAGGCACGTCTCATCGATCGATGTGCCGGGAGCGCCGTCGAGCACGGCAATGGACGAGGTGTGGATGAAGCGGCGGACACCGGCAGCGTAGGCGTGCTCAAGCAGGCGCCGCGTGCCGGTCACGTTGATCCTTTCAAGCGCCTCCCAGTGGCTGCCGCCCTTGTAGTTGTCGCGAAAGTACGCCGCCGTGTGAAACACCGTATCGCAGCCTTGCATCGACGCGGCGAAGGCATCGACATTGGCCATGTCACCCACGACCAGTCTCACGCCCTGAAGATTTTTGAATTGTTGTTCACCTTTGGCTCTTGAACGGACCAGGGCTTTCACCTCAAAGCCACCGGCGACCAGTTCACGCACGAGATTGTTGCCGAGCAAACCGGTTGCGCCGGTGACGAATGTACTGCGCATGTTTCATCCCTTCGTTGACTAAGGCCGGTAGATATACCGTTACCGTCACCACCGAAAAACAGCGACTGCTGCATAATGGTTTTGCACATTTGCAAAGCAGCGGGCATGTACATGAGTTCAGAAGCGAATTGGGACGACCTGCGTCTGTTGTTGGCCGTCTCGCGACGTGGCAGCTTTCTTCAGGCCGGTCAATTGCTGGGCATCGCGGCGTCTACGGTGTCCCGACGGATCACTCAGCTTGAGCGTTCACTCGGCGAGCCACTCGTCGAGCGCGGAGTTGAAGGCTGCTGGCTGACTTCGCGGGGCCAATCCCTGGTTGAAGTTGCCCTGGCCGCAGAGGAGGGCTTGAGGCGTCAGGCCGCTGCCGGCGCATCCGTATTACCCACGGAGCTTTGCGGCAGTGTCCTGGTCAGCGTCGGCGAAGGATTTTCGTCTTGTGTGCTGGAGGCCTCGCATCGCTTTACCTCGGTGTATCCGCGGTGCTCGGTGGAATTGCTGGTCAGCGCCGACTTTCACAAAATCGTCCGCGGCGTGGCGGATATCGCTATCCGCACAGCGCACCTGGGCGAGCCGTCGCTGGTTTATCGACCCATGGGCAAGCTCGCGTATGGTGTCTTCGCCGATGCGGCCTATCTGAAGCGCTTTCCAGCGGCGGCTCCGTCCACTGCGGTGAATATTGCCTTGCTCCCTCCGCTGGACATGTTGCCGCAAATGCGTGCGGCAAGGGCCGCGGGTCTGGAGCGTGCGCAGATCCGAGTGAATTCGTTTGCAGCACAGATCGAAGCGGTAAGGCGTGGGATGGGGGTTGCAGTGCTGCCGCGTATTTTGGCAAAGGACCTGATCGCCGTGTTTCCGGATATCCAGTTGCCGGATATGGAGGTCTATCTGGTGACCCGGCCTCAGGCGTTGAAACAGGCCCACATCAAATGCTTTTTTGCCATTTTGGAACAGGTGCTGCGCGAGACCCTTTGTGCAGTACCGGTCGAAGAATGAGAAATTTTTGCGTCTTCGTCGATTTTGGCAGACCTGAGGTAGAATAGCCGCGCTCTGGACGCTCTTCTGCTCATTCTTGCGTCCGATCATTTAAAAACAGAATTAGTGTCACCCAAGTAGCTGAAGCCAATGACTAATAAAAAGTCAGCGCGGGAGGGGCCTAAACGTGAGACCGATAGTGTCTGTCGGTCTTATATATCCACCCATCAGTCTTGCTGAGTACGGGGTTCGACGGCATGCTGCATTGCAGGCGGTGAGCCCGGGCAGCTCATGATCAAGAGTGGTGGGGCGGATGGCGTTCTATCCTAGGTATTACTGAATGTTAAAAAAAGTGAACACGGGGCTACTCGGCTTGGCCATGTCGATGGTCCTTATGCCCTTGCACGCAGCTGAGACAAAGAAAGTCGATGTGCTCCTCATTGGCGGGGGCATCATGAGTTCGACCTTGGGTGTTTATCTAAATGAACTTGAGCCTGACATGTCCATGGAGATGGTTGAACGTCTCGACGGCGTCGCCGAGGAAAGTTCGAACGGCTGGAACAACGCCGGGACCGGTCACTCTGCCTTGGCTGAGTTGAACTACACGCCAGAAGACAAGAATGGCAAGGTCGAGATCCCCAAGGCCGTTGAAATCAATGAAGGCTTCCAGATCACGCGTCAATTCTGGGCCTGGCAGGTCAAGAATGGCGTCTTGAAGAATCCCCATTCGTTCATCAACTCCACTCCGCACATGAGCTTCGTGTGGGGTGATGACAACATCCAGTTCTTGAAGAAACGCTACGAAGCCCTGCAGGCGAGCCCGCTGTTCGCCGGCATGCAGTACTCGGAAGACCCAGCGCAGATCAAGAAATGGGTTCCGCTGATGATGGAAGGCCGTGACCCGAATCAAAAGGTTGCGGCGACCTGGACTCCGATTGGTACGGACGTGAATTTTGGCGAGATTACCCGCCAGTTCGTCGGCTATTTGCAAACCAAGTCGAATTTCTCGCTGAAGCTTTCGAGCGAAGTGGAAGACATCAAGCGCAATGAAGATGGCAGCTGGCGCGTTTCCTACAAGAACCTGAAAGACGGTTCCGAAACCCAGACTGACGCCAAATTCGTGTTCATCGGCGCGGGCGGCGGTGCTTTGCATCTGCTGCAGAAGTCGGGCATCCCTGAAGCACAGGAATATGCAGGTTTCCCTGTCGGCGGCTCGTTCCTGGTGACCGATAACCCGGCAATCGCTGAACAGCATATGGCGAAGGCCTACGGCAAGGCGTCGGTTGGCGCACCGCCGATGTCGGTTCCGCACCTGGACACCCGCGTGCTGGATGGCAAACGCGTGATCCTGTTTGGCCCGTTCGCGACCTTCTCCACGAAGTTCCTGAAAGAAGGCTCTTACTTCGACCTGCTGACCAGCACGACCACGCACAACTTCTGGCCAATGACCAAGGTGGGCATCGAGCAGTACCCACTGGTTGAATACCTGGCCGGCCAGCTGATGCTGTCGGACGAAGACCGCATGAATGCCCTGAAGGAATACTTCCCGAATGCCAAGAAGGAAGACTGGCGCCTGTGGCAAGCCGGTCAGCGCGTTCAGATCATCAAGCGTGATGAAGAGAAGGGCGGCATCCTGAAACTGGGCACCGAGATCGTCAGCTCCCAGGACGGCAGCATTGCCGGTCTGCTGGGCGCATCGCCAGGCGCGTCCACCGCGGCTCCGATCATGCTGGGCGTGCTTGAGAAGATCTTCAAGGACAAGGTCGCGACCCCGGCCTGGCAGGAAAAGCTGCACCAGATCATCCCGAGTTACGGGACCAAGCTGAACGACAGTCCTGAGCGTGTTTACCAGGAATGGACGTACACCAGTCAAGTCCTGCAACTTGCCACACCGCCTGTGATTGACAAGGCAGGGGCCGTGCAAACAGCCGCTCCAGCTCAAGCGAAACCACAGAAAGAAAGCAATCCTGCGACTGATATGGCCCTGTAAGACGAAGCCCCGCCAAACACAGTTTGGCGGGACTTGCGCGCTGGACCGATCAGAAACCATAAAGCCCGGACGTGTGCCGGGCTTTATGGTTTCTGGAGTTTTTTCAGGCAAAAAAGAGCCTCAAAGCTCTTTGATGGGGAGGAAGTAGAGCCCAGAGGCTCAAGATGCACATGAAGCAAGTAGTGAGCTTGGTAGGGGTTCAGATCACTCACCACCTACGCAACTGTTGGAGCATTTAACAGTTGCGCAGAACTATCCTAGGAAGGTGGGAACGTGCGCTCAAGTACCGTTAGTCGAGTGTTGCCAGGGCTTGTACCGGGTCGTCAAGTGATGTGCGGTGCCTGGAGAAACCGCTTGGGAATGGCGTCCGCAAACGGGTAGAGCGAAAAGTACGGCCGGGCTTCGTCGATGACTCGCTGGATGGACGGTCTGCGCGTCAACCGGTCGAAATAGGCACGCAGATGCTTGAATTCGTCCGGGAACGGCACGAGCGTGCTGGCATAGAAAAGCGCCGGGGTTGCGGCGCAATCGGCCAGGCTGAAGTCTTGGCCAGCCACCCAGATTCGCGACGCCATCCGATGGTCGAGCATGGCATAGGCCGTCTCCAGCGTGGACCGTTGTTTGCTCAAATCATTGTTGGCGTTGTGCAGGCGGTCACCGACGATCTGTTGCATCGGCTCATGCACATAGTTGTCGAAAAAACGGTCCCACAGACGCACCTCCAACGCGGCCTCCCAATCGTTCGGAATCAACCGTTGCTCACCCGGATAGTAGTGATCCAGGTACTCGATGATGATCGTGGCCTCCGGCAGAGCGCGCTGGCGCAGGTGGTCACTGATGACCGGGAACTTGATCAGTGGCCAGAGGGATTGAAGCTCCACGCGGTCTGCATCGTCGGTCAGGTCGATGATCCGTTTTTCGAATTCGGTAGCGTTTTCGTAAAGCGCGATCAGCACTTTGTGGCAGTACGACGACAGCGGATGGTAGTAAAGAGTCAGCGACATCGTTCAACTCCTCAGTGGTGTTGCCCCCTCATCATAGTCGCTGGAATGACGGCTCGAAGGGGATCACCGCCCGCCACGACAGATGGCCTCCGATACCCCTTTCTACCCCTCTCGGGTTACCCCATCGACGTCATTACGTTGCTGTCATGCGCCCTCCATACTCCGCTCCAGCCTGAGTGTGGGCTGTTGAGTCTGGCGGCGTAGCGTCCGCTATTACCTCGAAGGAAAACCCATGAAGATTGAACTGGTACAGCTGGCCGGTCGCGATGGCGACACGGCATATAACCTCAAGCGAACCCTGGAGGCCATTGAGACGTGCGCGGCCGATACCGATTTACTGGTGTTCCCTGAAACGCAGCTGATGGGGTTTGCCAGTGCCGAGCAACTGCACCGCGTGGCCGAGCCCGTTGACGGGCCTACCGTGCAGGCGGTTCTGCGTGCGCTGCGCGAGCGCGATGTAGCGGCGGTGGTGGGGTTGGCCGAGCGCGACGGCGAGCACTTCTTTAACACCGCGCTGCTGCTGACACCGCTAGGCGTGGCATTGAGTTATCGCAAGACGCACTTGTGGCCATCGGAGCGTGGCCTCTTCCAGCCTGGGGATCGCTTTGCCACGGCACTGTGGAAAGGCGTGCGGGTGGGGCTGTTGATCTGCTACGACATTGAGCTGCCGGAAACGGCGCGAGCCTTGGGTCAGTTGGGCGTGGAACTGATCCTGGTCACCAACGGCAACATGGACCCCTACGGTCCCGTGCATCGCACTGCGATCATGGCCCGGGCCCAGGAAAACCAGGCCTTTGCGGTCATGGTCAACCGGTGTGGTGCAGGGGATGAAGGGTTGACGTTTGCCGGTGCAAGTGCGGTGGTCGACCCGACTGGACGCCTGTTGTTCGAAGCCGGACGCGAAGAATGTCGTCAAGTGATCGAGCTGGATCTCGAACTGCTGCAAGCGGCTCGCAAGGAGTATGACTACCTCAAGGACCGTCGTTTGCGACTCGTTGGCGAGCAAAATGCGGATGCCGATGACCGGCGTGAACTACTGATTCCCTGACAACGGTATTGCTTGAACCTTAAGTCGATTTTGGTGCTGCCATAACAATCAAATAACAGCAGACGCCGCGCTCATTCGTCGATGACCGCGCGATCGCTTTGGAGTCTCCCCATGAAACCTCTGTGTAGCTTGCAACTGGTTGTAGCCTCTTTGCTCAGCCTGGGTATGACCTGCGCTGAAGCCGCTGAACCGAACGTCTCGATCTATAACTGGTATGACTATATTGCGCCGGATGCGACCAAGCATTTCCAGCAGGAAACCGGCGTCGCAACGGTTTATGACGTGTTCGATAACAGCGATGTGATGCAGAGCAAACTCATGGCCGGGCGCAGTGGCTATGACGTTGTGGTCGCCAGCAGCGATCTGCTGCCCAACCTGATCAAGTCGGGTGTGCTCAAGGAACTGGACCGCAGCCAGTTGCCGAACCTGCCGCACCTGGACCCGGAGATCCTTGCCAAGGTGCAACACAATGATCCCGGCAACCGCTACGCAGCGCCTTATTTGTGGGGCACCACAGGCGTGGGGTATGACGTGGACAAGGTCAAGTCGCTATTGGGAACGGATGCCCCCGTCAATTCCTGGGACCTGATCTTCAAGGAAGAAAACGTCGCCAAGTTGAGTCAATGTGGTGTGGCGATGCTGGATGCGCCCAACGAAATCATTCCGATTGCGCTGCACTACCTCGGGCTGCCCTACAACAGCCAGAACCCCGAGGACTACCGCAAGGCTGAAGCACTGTTGCTGAAGGTCCGTCCGTATATCCGTTACTTCGACTCCTCCAAATTCATTTCCGACCTGGCCAACGGCAATGTCTGCGTCGTACTCGGCTGGTCGGGAGGCGTGTACGACGCCCAGTTGGCATCGGCGAAGGCCGGTAACGTGCGCAATCTGGTTTACAGCATCCCGCGTGAGGGCGCGCCGGTGTGGGTGGAAAACATGGTGCTGCTCAACGACGCGCCACACCCGCAACAGGGCCTGAGCTTCATCAACTACATGCTGCGCCCTGATGTCATTGCAGAAACCTCCAACTACTTGGGCTACCCTAATGCCAACAAGGACGCCACCACACTGGTCGAGCAGAAAGTTCGCGACAATCCCGGGGTGTACCCCTCCAAGGAAACCATGGCTACTTTGTTCCCGCTTGAGCCGTTGCCGCTGAAGATGGAGCGCGTGCGCACCCGCGTGTGGAGCAAGGTCAAAACCGGTAGTTGAGTGGGTTGAGCGAGGCGGGCGACTGGCTTCGATAGAGGCGTTAGAACTGCGGGGCTCATCAATATGAGCCCCGCAGACGATTCTGAATCCCCCACCAGGTCTTTTGCCTCAAGCGCGCCGGGCTTCTAGCGGCGGTGTGCCATCGTGAAACATGGTCTTCAGTTGTGCGCGCAGCTCTGGCGAATCGACGTGCTTGTGAACACTGACCGCATGCTGCGCGGCGGCCTCCAGTAATTCTTTTTCGGAATCGGCGGACAGTGCGACAGAACACTTGATTCCGCTTGGGAATTCACGGCAATCGATGTATTTACGCGACATGATGTTCTCCTTCATACGAAGGCAGGCCTGCGCCTGCGTGAACGGACCGCTCGACACGTCACGCAGCCCATCGAACACGAATGCGCGTCGCATCGAGTGTGGTAATCCACACAGTATAGGTCCATCGCAGGATAGCCAAAGGCCCTTACGGCGTACCGAACATCGCCGTCCAGTAAATCCCCGCATCACTCTTCGGATCAACCGCATACGCCGCACCCAACTCGCGGAACTGCGGGTTCATCAGGTTGGCGCAGTGACCGGGGCTGGCCAGCCAGCCGTCGATCACCTTGCGCACGGTGTCTTGCCCGGCGGCGATGTTCTCGCCGATCTGCTGGCCGGCGTAGCCTGCCAGTTCAGCCCGATCACCGGGCGTGCGGCCATCGCGGTCCTTGTGGTCGAAGAAGTTGTGATTGGCCATGGACTGGGTGTGCGCTTGGGCGGCCGTCGCCAGCGTGGCGTTCCAGGCCAGCGGTTGGGTGGCGGCAAAGGATTGAGCGCCGCACTGGCGCGTTTGCTTGCGGGCGCTGTTGATCATCTCGAGCAGCTTCTGTCCCTCGGCCTGCCATTCGCCCAGGCGGCCGGCCAACAATGGGCGCGCGAGCACGATGCGCCACGTAGTTCCTTCATGGCTCACACCGATATCGACGAATTGCGGGTCCAGCACGACCTGGCAAAAGCTCTCCCGTACGGCCTTCATGGCCGATGGCGCATCTCGCGGGCCGGACAAGGTGATCGCCTGTACGCTGACCATCGGATAAGCCGTACGCGCCAGCGCCTGCTGCAAGTCGCCAATATTGCTGCCGGGCAGGATCAGGCGCGGATCGGCCGCCAGCGGCGGCAGCTCCTGAGACACCAGGCTGGCGCAGCGCTGCACCTGGCTGCGGTAGGTGTTGATCGACTCGACCAGCTGCGACTCTTCGGTTGCCACGGCAGTGGCGGCGAACACCAGCCCCAGCGACAACGTGGCAAGACGCATAACGGATGACAGGACGCGCATGAAACTCTCCTTGAGCTGACTGCGCTCATGATGCGCGAATTAGCCCCACCCAGCGCAATGCCTTTTTAGGCTGAAGCCGATTTTGTTTTCCGCGTCATGAGACGTCTCCAGGCAGTGTAGAGCGCGTTGCCAGCGCGCGGCTTCCCTGCGCGATGACGAGCGCAGCGGCGATCAGCGCCAGGGCGACGGCGAACGTGATCCGCATACCGCTGGCAACGGCCTCGGGATGCGCCGTGGTGATGTCGTTTGTTGCCGATGCGAGCACGAACACCGCACCCAACGCGGATGCACCGGTAATCAGCCCCAGGTTTCGCGACAGGTTGAGCATGCCGGAGATAACGCCGCGCTGGTCCGGGCGAATATCGCTCATGACTGCGGTGTTGTTGGCCGTCTGGAACAGCGCGTAGCCAATGGTGATGAGGACCATCGGGGCGATGTAGCCGCGGATACCGAGCGTCTCCGGTATCAGCGAAAGCATGAGGCATCCGCTTGCCACTGCGCTGAGCCCGAAGACGGTCATGCGTTGTGCGCCAAAACGGTCTGTCAGGCGACCTGCGGGCACCCCGGTCAGCGCCGCGAAAATCGGCCCGACCGACAAGGCCAGCCCGACAAACGCGGCGTCAAGCCCGAGGGCATGCGAGAGATAAAACGGCCCGACTACCAGCGTCGCCATCATCACCGTCGAGACCAGCGCGCTCATGGCGAGACTCCCGCTCAGCACCGGATCGCGGAACATCGCCAATCGAATCAACGGTGAGGCCGCTCGCGCTTCGGCAAGCACAAAGAGGCCGACGCCGAAGGCAGCCGCCACCAGCAGGGCCATATTGAGTGGGCCGAAACTGCCGCGCCCCATCGTCATGGCCAGTGCATAAGCCGCGAGCGTCAGCGCCAGCAGCAACGTACCCAACGGGTCGAAGCCGGCGCGCTCGGGTTTCGGCGCTTGGCGATCGGCGGGCAGGTAACGATGCGCGAGCAGAAACGTCAGGATTCCCAACGGTACGCTAATCAGAAAGATCGCCTGCCAGCCGAGGCCGGCGATCAGCACGCCGCCGAGCGACGGCCCCAGCGCGGTGCCAATCGCGGACATCGTCCCGAGCAAGCCCATCGCGCTACCGGTTTTTTCCTTCGAAACCGTCTCGCCGACAAAGGCTATGGTCAGAGCCATCATGATGGCCGCGCCGAGGCCTTGCAGCGCCCGGGCGGCAATCAGCAGCCAGAGCGTGGGCGCGACGCTGCACAGGGTCGAGGCCAGCGTGAACAAGAAAATACCGGCCAGTAGCAGCCGTCGACGACCGGTGATGTCACCGAGGCGTCCGACGCTGACGATCAGGGTGGTGATGGCGAGGAGGTAAGCGAGGACGATCCACTGGACCTCCTGGAAGAAGGCGTTGAACGCCTGCGCCAACGTCGGCAAGCCGACATTGGCGATGCTGGTGCCGAGCGAGGACAGCAACATGGATAACGAAAGGCTGGCGAGTGCCCAGCGAACCGAGGGTACTCGCGGTGTACTGCCGGCGACGGCCTCATCTCGTGCTGCACTGATTGGCTTCATCATGTTCCCTGTGTTTGGCGACGTCCGATACGGAGCTGTCAGAAATCTACGCCGACGCATAACATGGCGGAAGACGCACCGTTTGCACTTTATTCGTGCGTTTGACGCCTTATCACCCTCACGCCAATCCAGGGGCGATCCATGTCGACACCCGATCTCAACTTGCTGGTCACCCTTGATGTGTTGCTCGCTGAAGGCAGCGTGGCACGCGCCGCGAAGCGCTTGCGGCTGAGCCCCTCGGCGATGAGCCGGGCACTGGCGCGACTGCGTGAAACGACCGGCGATCCGCTGTTGGTCAGGGCCGGACGCGGTCTTGTGCCCACCCCGAGAGCACTCGAACTGCGCGAGCAGGTCAGTCAGCTGGTGCAGGATGCCGAGGCGGTTCTGCGCCCGGCTGAAACACTCGACCTCAAACAGCTGGTCCGTACGTTCACGCTGCGCACCAGTGAAGGTTTTGTCGAGAGTTTCGGCGCGCAGCTGATTGCACGCGTCGGCGAGCAAGCCCCCGGCGTGCGGCTGCGGTTCGTGCAGAAGCCTGATAAAGACAGCACGCCACTTCGCGACGGGAGCGTCGATCTGGAAACGGGTGTGGTGGGGAAGAGTGAAGGCCCCGAGGTGCGTACGCAGGCACTGTTCAGGGACCGTTTCATTGGTGTTGTGCGAAAGGGGCATCCGCTGAGTCAGTGCGAGATCACGCCCGCCCGTTACGCGGCGGGCAGACACATTTACGTTTCCCGGCGGGGGCTCGACAGAGGACCTATCGATGACGCCCTGAAGTCGCTGGAGCTTGCGCGGGAAGTGGTGACCATCGTCGCCGGCTTTTCGACCGCGCTGGCGCTCGCCCGGGCCAGCGACCTGATCGCCAGTGTTCCGCAACGGCACACCGAAAACCTGCGCGTTGGCATGCACAGCTTTGCGCTTCCATTCAGCCTGCCGACGTTCACCGTCTCAATGCTCTGGCATCCACGGCTGGATGCCGACCTGGCGCATCGCTGGTTGCGCGGGTGCCTTCGGGAGGTGTGCGCGCAGCCGAGCAATGAGGGGGGGTTGGACACGAGCACGGTTGAGGAGGGGAGCCGTCTTGCGCCAGCAGATACGAAAAAGCCCGCACAAGGCGGGCTTTGAAAATCGAGTAGGTGGCCGGCGCTGGTCCCCGGCTTACAAGGTTTATCAGGCCTCTCACAGAATCGCCCGGGAACAAAAATAGGCTCTTCTGCTTCACACGGCATAAGGGCTGGATCTCAGCGCGGAGATCTTTCTAACCGTGTACCCTTCGGAACGCGCCCCACGTTTCCTTGCTATCCTCTTGCGCATCAGTCTGCGTCTTCACCTACAGTTTCAGGATAGCAAATAGTCTAAAGCGCTGACCGGGCTTTTTTAGACCGATTGTGTTCAAGGACGAGAGCGCCAAGATGGAAAAATGCTATCGCCAGTTGGGTATCACCGCACGGTAGCAACTGCTCATTTTCCTGATGCCATCCACCAGCCAGCGCCCCCCCGAAACGTCAGCGACAAATACTGTCTGCCAATCTCCTGGCCTGCTGAGTCGCGGCCTCACGTGCGCTGCGATCAACGTCTTCGCCCAGAATGGTTTTCTCCACGATCACCGAATGCACATCGGTCACGCCGACAAATTTCAGCCAGGCTTCAACATAGGGCTTCTGAAAGTCGAAGCGCGTTGCCGGTGTGCTCGACTGCACCGAAAAATCCAGGCCGCGGGCGTACATCACCACAGCGGTTTTGTTGAACAGCATGCCTTCCAGGCCGCGCTCCGCATCAACGCTGAACAGGATGTCTTTCTGCGACACCAGGTCGATGAAGTGCTTGAGTTTGTATGGGATGCTGAAGTTCCACAGCGGTACGGACATCACCAGCACATCCGAGCGGTGCAGGTGATCTGCCAACTCTTTCAGCGTGTTCCAGGCGTCTTGTTGTGCCGGGTTCAAGGGCGTGCCATTGAGCCCGGCGTATTTGGCCTCCATGGCCAGATCATCGAATTCCGGTAACGCCATGTTCCAAAGGTCGAGCGTGATGATTTCGGTATCTGGGGCGTGCTCTTGGTAACGCGCAATGAAGCTGCGGGCGACTTCAAGGGAGGCCGAGCGCTGCTTGCGCGGAGAACATTCAATGTGCAGAAGAGTCGTCATGGTGCGCCTCGAGTGGTGATGGGTAGGGCAGAGGGCGCATTGCAACATAGTTGTATTTGAAATATAAATCGTAAATAAATACGCCATTGATCACTAATAAAACTATGTTCGATACACTGCTGCTGAAGACATTTGTCACTGTCGTCGATGAACAAGGCTTCAGCCGTGCAGCCCAGAAGCTGCACCTCACTCAGTCTGCGGTCAGTGGTCACGTGCGGCGATTGGAAGAGCAGATTGGTAAACTGCTGTTGACGCGTACCACCCGTTCCCAGCAATTGACTCCCGATGGCGAACGCCTGGTCTCTTATGCGCGCACGATCCTTGTGCTGAACCGTGATGCCTGGGCAGAACTGACGCGCACGCCGTTTCACGGACGGCTGCGGATCGGGGTGTCCGAGGATTTTGTCGAGTCGCGGCTATTGCGCGCTTTTCAGGATTTCGCGGCGCAGTACCCGGGGATGGAGATCGACGTGCAGGTGGGCATTCCTGGCGCGTTGCTGAACCTGATGAAGCAAGGCCATCTGGAACTGGTCATCGGTTCTCTATGCGAAACCAGCGAAGCGGGGCTACTGCTGTGGCGAGAACCGCTGGTGTGGGCTTGGTCGGCGCAACCCGTCACCCGGTTACCGACGCCATTGCCGTTGGCCCTGTTCCCCGAGCCGTGCCCTTATCGAGAGACAGCGCTGACACGGCTGGCCCAGGCGGGGATCGCCCAACGCACGGCGATGTTATGCAGCAGCGCTGCCGGGTTGCGAGCGGCGGCGCTTGCAGGCTTCGCGGTCGCGCCCATGCCACTCAGTCAGTTGGGGCAAGGACTGGCGGTTCTCGGGGGTGAACAAGGGTTACCGGATTTGCCGGATGTACAATTTCGGTTGTTCACCTCGCCTGAAGCGGATCAGGCGATTGCGGCTGCGATCACTCAGCTCATAGTGGAGTATTGCTCCACGCGGAGGGTTTGAGCGTCTTTGCCTCTGCGGTCGACTCATCGATAGGCGGCGGAGTCATTTGATCGTAACAACGACCTTGCCCTTGGCTCGTCCCTGCTCGACGTACTTCAATGCCTCTGCCGTAGATTCAAAGGGGAAGGAGCGGTCAACCACAGGTTTGATGATTCCGGCCTCAATGAGCGTGGTGATTTGTTGCAGTTGGGCGCCATTTGCGCGCATGAACACGAACGCGTAGCTGACGTCCTGCTTGCGTGCCTTACGCCGAATACCGAGGCTCAGCAGGCGCATGACTTGCTTCAATGGCCAGGACAACCCTTGCTCCTGTGCGAACTGCGCAGTGGGCGGCCCTGAGATGGAAATGAGTTGGCCACCGGGCTTGAGGGCCTTGAGTGACTTCTCCAGTACGTCCGCGCCGAGGCTGTTCAACACCACGTCGTAGTCGTGCAAGACACTTTCGAAGTTCTGCTGTGTGTAGTCGATCACCAGGTCGGCCCCCAGCGCCTTCACCCATTCGACATTCGCGGTGCTGGTGGTGGTCGCGACAAAGGCGCCGAGGTGTTTGGCAAGTTGGATGGCGAGGGTGCCGACACCGCCGGAGCCGGCGTGGATCAGCACTTTCTGGCCCTTTTTCAGTTGGGCGGTTTCGACCAGTACTTGCCAGGCGGTCAGCGCGACCAAGGGGATGGACGCGGCTTGTGCCATGTTGGTATTGGCAGGTTTCAGGGCGATCGCGTTTTCGTTAACGGCGATCAATTGAGCGAACGTCCCGATCCGCGCTTCGGGCGGGCGAGCGTAGACTTCATCTCCTGGTTTGAAGCGTTTCACGTGCGAGCCAACCTCAACCACGACGCCCGCCAGGTCATTGCCCAGTACCAGTGGAAATGAATAGGGCAGGATCAGTTTGAATTCGCCTTTGCGGATCTTCGAATCCAGCTGGTTGACGCTACTGGCGTGTACTTCAATCAAGACGTCGTGGGCGCCCACCGCGGGGGCGGGCGCTTCGCCAATGCGCCCGGTGTTCTTGCCATAGCGATCAATTAAAAATGCCTTCATCGTTGTGCGGCTCTTGTCGGTTGGAATGAGGGTGGGCGGAGTGTTTGCGGCGTTGCTGCGCCGCGTTATCAGGCATCAAGGAACGCCAGTACCTTGGTCACAAAGTCAGCGTAGTGCTGGAAAATGCCACCGTGCCCGGCATCTTCATAAATAACCAGTTGTGCGTTGGGAATGCGGTTGGCAAGCTGAATCGAGTTAACGCTGGGCACCATGATGTCGTTGTCGCCGTTGACGATCAGCGTCGGCATCCACAAGCGCCCGAGGTTTTGGGGCGCCTGTTTGCCCCACGCGGTGATGGCTTTCAACTGCCGTAGGAAAGCGCTGGGCGTCGGGCCTTTGTCACGATTTTTTTTGCGCTCTTTCAAGCGCTGCAAATACTGCGATGCGGTTCGACGGCCATTGGGCGTCGAAGTAAAGAACAGGTAAAACTTGGGATCTCGCAAGGTCAGCAAGCCCTTGATCATCAATGGCCACGTCACCGAACCGACCTTGTCGATGCCGGTGCCGCCGGCCGGCCCGGTTCCGGTGAGAATCAATCGGCGTACCAATTCGGGCGCCTTCAGGGCGATATCCTGAGCGACGAAGCCGCCGAGTGAAAAACCGAGCACGTCGACTGTCTCGAAACCCAATGCACGTATCAGCTGGATGGCATCGTCAGCCATTTCGCCGACCGTCAGTGGCGCGGTTCCACCAGAGCCGCCGATGCCGCGATAGTCGGTGGCAATGACGCGCCGTGTTTGTGCCAGGCCATCGATTATCGCGGGGTCGAAGTTGTCCAGCACCGCGCCCCAATGGTTGAACAGTACGAGTGGCACACCGGTTGTGGGGCCGGTGTCGCGATAGGCAAAGGGAATGCCGTTGACCGTGATCGACTGGTTCGCCGCGTTGATGAACGACGTCTGCGAACCCGAGGGGGTATTTGTCTTCGTTGGATTCATTTCTACTCCGAACAGCGGGCCGGATTCGATGCAGCGTCTGGCGCGCCTGCATCGAATCCGGCGCGAATGCTCGCTACCAAAAGATCACTGTTGAGTTTGGTAGCGCTGGGCAACCGCAGACTGGCGGATCTGCTCCAGCAGGCCCTGACGGGCGATTTGCAGGTCATCCCAGCGTTCAGCTTCTTGCAGCGGCGGGATCGTCACCGGTTCGCGACGATCGAAACCGACCAGTGCGGCATCCACCAGATCGCTCACTTCCATGATTTCGTTCAAGGTGTTGATGTCGATGCCGGAGCGATCCCAGATCTCCGTGCGAGTGGCGGCTGGCAGCACGGCCTGCACGTACACGCCCTGAGGCGAAAGTTCCAGGCTCAGGCCTTGGGAAAGAAATAGCACAAACGCCTTGGTCGCACCGTAGACCGACATGCCGAACTCCGGCGCAAGACCCACCACCGAACCGATGTTGATGATCGCACCGTCGCCTGCTTTGGCCAGGCGTGGGGCGATGGCACTGGCGAGCCGCACCAGCGCCGTGGTGTTGAGGGCGACCAGTTGCGCAACGCTGTCGGTGCTTTGGTCGATGAAGTTGCCGGACAGAGCGGCGCCGGCGTTATTGACGAGGATGCCGATACGGGCGTCGTCGCGCAGGCGGGACTCAACGGTTGTCAGATCGCTGAGTTGGGTCAGATCCGCCGAAATCACGTCGATGGAGACGTCGTGTTCGCTGCGCAACCGGGCTGCAAGTGCATCCAGACGTGCCTGGTCTCGGGCGACCATTACCAAGTCGTGACCGCGTTGGGCGAAGCGTTCGGCGTAGGCGGCGCCAATGCCGGTGGAAGCGCCAGTGATGAGAACAGTAGGGCGAGTGCTCATGGGGTCATCTCTCTTTCAGGGTGTGTGAAAACAGAAAGCGCGGTCACTGATTGCTCAGCTTGCGGTGGCGCTCGATTCAGCCAGCGTCGGGTAGTCGATGTAGCCTGCTGCTCCGCCGCCATAGAGGGTGGAGGGATTGAAAGCGGACAACGGCGCGCCACTCTTGAGGCGTTCCACCAGATCCGGGTTGCCAATGAACGGGCGACCGAACGCGATCAGATCAGCCTGGTCTTCGGCGAGCCGCGATGTCGCCAGGTCCAGGTCATAGCCGTTGTTGGCGATGTAGGTGTTTTTGAAACGCTGGCGCAGGGCGCCGAAATCGAATGGCGCCACGTCACGCGGGCCACCGGTCGCGCCTTCGACCATGTGCAGGTAAACGACGCCGAGGGCGTCGAGTTGATCGACGACGTAATCGAATTGCGCCTGCGGATCGCTGCTGGAAACGCCATTGGCCGGCGACACCGGCGACAGGCGCACACCGGTGCGATCCGCGCCGATTTCACTGACGACGGCTGCCGTCACTTCGAGCAACAGACGCGCACGATTTTCAATCGAACCGCCGTAAACATCGGTGCGCAAGTTGGCGCTGTCCTTGAGGAACTGATCCAGCAAATAGCCGTTTGCGCCGTGAATCTCCACGCCATCGAACCCGGCGGCGACAGCGTTTGCCGCGGCCTGACGGAAATCGGAGACGATCCCCGGTAGTTCGCTGATGTCCAGTTCGCGCGGCTCGGAGACGTCTTCAAAGCGGTTGTTGACGAATACTTTTGTGGCGGCTCGCAGCGCAGAAGGGGCCACGGGTGCGGCGCGGTTTTCTTGCAGATCAACGTGCGACACACGGCCGACATGCCACAGTTGCAGGAAGATTTTTCCGCCCTTGGCGTGGACGGCATTGGTCACTTTGCGCCAGCCATCTATCTGCGCCTGCGTGTAGATCCCCGGGGTGTCCTGATAGCCCTGACCCTGTTGGGAAATCTGCGTAGCTTCGCTGATCAGCAAGCCTGCGCTTGCGCGTTGGCTGTAATAGGTGGCCGCGAACTCGCTTGGCACAAAGCCTTCGCCTGCGCGGTTGCGTGTCAGTGGCGCAAGGACGACACGGTTCGACAGCGTGAGGGCGCCAAGCGTGTAAGGAGTGAACAGATTCTGGTCGGTCATTTGGTATTTCTTCCGTGCCCGTTGATGGAGATCGGTTGTGCGTGCAATTAGGATGATGATCGAAATCTAAACTGTCAATGATTTTGATTATGACCAACATCTATGTATCATTGGGCGCATGATTTCCCAGTGGACATGAGGTATTGCACGTGAGAGTGACCAAGGCCCAGGCGCAGGCCAATCGGGAGCACATCGTTGAAACGGCCTCTGAGCTGTTCCGTGAGCGCGGCTTCGACGGCGTCGGTGTGTCGGATCTCATGGCGGCTGCCGGTTTCACCCATGGAGGTTTCTACAAGCATTTCGGTTCGAAGGCCGACCTGATGGCCGAAGCCTCGGCCAGCAGCCTTTCTAAATCGCTGGCAGGTGCTGAATCGCTCGATGTTCCGGGCTTCATTGACGTCTATGTGACGAGGGAGCATCGGGACAGACGTGGCAGCGGTTGCACCATGGCCGCGTTGTGTGGCGACGCGGCGCGTCAATCGGATGATTTGAAAGCGACATTTGCCGAAGGGATCGAGCACACCCTGCAAACACTGGGGGACAAATATCCGACCAGGCCGGATGCCGCGCCGGGTGAGGGGAGAAAGAAAATGATCGACCTGCTGTCTCGTGCTGTCGGTGCGATTATTTTGTCGCGTGCCTGCCCGGATGATTCCGCGCTGGCGGATGAGATCCTTGAGGTGTGCCGCGCTGAAATGTTTGCTTCGTTGCCGGTCGATGAAGTGGAAGCGGTGTAGAGGGGCGACTCATTCAAAGCATGGTTTTCGGTAGCACTTCGACTTTGATGCTCGTACCCGAAAGTCAACTTTGGGTTGTGGATTCAACCGGTCTATGCTTTGGCGGGCCCCTTTGAACAATGGCGGTCCCAATTCGAAGCATGGCATGCCAGCCTGGGGGCGCGAGACATCTGGGATGCAGCGCGCAGTGTGAAATGAAAAACCGGGGAGTCTGTGATTGGACGTTATTCGAACTGGACCCGAAGCAGTCATCGAAAAGAGACCGATAGGGATACGCTAAAGTTATGCGGGTCGTCGATCAGTTGCGATCCACTGTTCGCGCTGTGTCCGTCCCTGGAGCGTCCAATGCCGCCCATCACCACGCGCCTGGTGGCGCTGTTGGTTCTTTGCCTGACTCTTGAAGTGCCGGCGCAGACCAACGCCTGCCCAGCTGGCGAGAAACAAGTCTGCCTGGACGGCTGCATCTGCCTGCCGGATCTGGGGCAGATGCCTGATGGCATCTACCAGATCGCGGCACCTGCCCTGGCGCTGTGGCTGACCCAAGCCCGTGCTGAAGCAGCCAACGCCGACATCCAGCCCATTCCGCCGCACATCCGGGAGCAGTTGCTGCGCTGGTACGACCCCAGCGTCCTCGATGCCGCGCGCTATAAAGTTAGCGACAACGGTCAACTCAGCGCCGCCACTGCCATGCTGCAAAACCCCGATGTCGGTGCCGTGACGCTGATCGACATCATCCTCTTCCGGGACGCTCAAACCGCAGAGCAGGACGTCGCGCTCTGGGCTCACGAACTGAAGCATGTGCAGCAGTATCAGGAATGGGGCGTAGAAGGATTTGCCCAGCGCTATACACAAGATTTCAATGCTGTGGAGGCGCCGGCTTATGCCATACAGGCTGAGGTCAGACGGTCGGTGCGGGCAGGGACTCACTGAAGATTGCCAGGTTGAAGAGGGCCAAATCCCTTGTTCCAAGGCTGATGCTGCGGGAACTTCAGAGTACTCGCCAGGTCAGTTGGGAGTTGTTTTACGGCAGTGCCGTCCGAGATCAGTCGAGTCCGCCCCCTGATGCCAACCAAGAGTTTT
Source organism: Pseudomonas fluorescens HK44 (assembly GCF_000217955.3). Taxonomy (GTDB): domain Bacteria; phylum Pseudomonadota; class Gammaproteobacteria; order Pseudomonadales; family Pseudomonadaceae; genus Aquipseudomonas; species Aquipseudomonas fluorescens_AQ. The sequence continues at coordinate 108,563 of NZ_AFOY02000002.1, forward strand.
CTGCCGGGTCTCATCCTGGTGTTCTGCGCCGTCGCGTCGCTTTGTTCGGTTGCTGCCGAGCGAAGAGCGCCCTCGCAAAGTAACAGCGCATCAACCACCCTGATCGAAACGGCCTCGCAGCAGTATGGAGATGGCCAGTTGGATCAAGCCGCTGCCACGCTGGAGCGTGCCCTGCATATCCAGCCGAACAATCCCGCGACCCTGCATTACCTCGGCGTATTGCGTCTTCAGCAGGGGCAGTACCAGCAGGCTGAAACGTTGGCGGTGCGCTCGAACATGCGGGTTGGTGGCAACGTCGCGTTACGCAACCGCAACTTCCAATTGATCCAGGCGGCGCAGCAGGCCCAGGCTTCGAATACCTCACCCAACGCCAAAGAGGACCAGGTCGCTGTACAGAAGGGGCTGGAAGAGGAGACCCAAAGGCGCCGCGAAGCAGAAATGGCCGTTGCTGAACAATCCACTCTGGATGCTGGGCGCGACGCTGGTAACTTCGCTTACGCAAAGGCAGATGGGGTATCGGATTCACCGATGGCTGGCAGACCTCGGCCCGAAGGACAAATGCAAATGACTTCCGTCGAGCCAGAGCCAGAGCCAGAGCCCGAGTACGAGTACGACGAGGTCGAGATTCCCCGCGGCCATTTGCCGCCTCCGGGTAAATGCCGAATCTGGTTTCCTGATCGCCCGCCGGGGCATCAGCCCGCACCCGGCAGCTGCGAGAAACTGCGATATCGGGTTCCGTTAGGGGCCTACCTGGTGCGCGGATGACTTTCTAACGGTTCCCATTCATCCAGGAAAGCAAACCCCTGCTTCTGATAGAAGTTCGAGGCTCTTGCATTGTCGGGAGAGACGTCGCGCAATGGCCGCTTTTGGCTGTGGATTCAGCTTTTCCGGCGAGTTAGCAGCCAGTGCTGTCGGCGGATTTATCTCGCCATAGCAGGCACGTTCAAGCTCATTTCTGCGCCTACCCCGGCAAGCCTTCGGCTCGGGAAGTGTGTCGCACCCCTCTATTGTTTGAGGGGCTCGTCAGCTATTTATGCAGCGGCTTCCTAGAACTTTTCCCTATTTACCGGTCTATGTGGATACGCACATAAAGCTCGGTAAGCGCGACCCGAAGGTTTTCCGCAGCCAAATGGCGACATGTCCAATTGTCAATCAGAGGTTGTCTTTGCCCATGAAATTTTATGTCCCACGGATGGTGCTCCTCGGCCTGTTCGCGTTTGCGGCAGTGGGCTCGGCATCAGCCACACAGATGAAGACCTCAAACCCTGTTTTCGCAACTGAAGTCGCAGCCGTTCAGGCTCCGGTCCAGGCTGCCGGCAACCCTTGGCCGAGCTTGGCCAGTATGGCCGGCAAGCAGCCAGGGCCGTTGCTTGCCCATGACGACCGATACTGGCATGACGGCCGTTGGCACGATCGTAGAGAAGATTGGCGCCGAGATGAATGGCGTAGAAACGAGTGGCGTAGAGAACAAGAGCGCCGGGAAGCCGAACGCCGTCGTGATTGGGAGCGCCATCATGAGCACCGCTACGATGACGATCACCGCTACTATCGTCGCTAGTGCATAGCCGCGAGATAAATCCGCCGACAGCACCGCCTGCTGATTTGTAAATTCAGGTGGTGCTTAGCTACACGGATCAGCTCTCGGAAGAAGTGATTGCATCTTGACTGGATTCAGCCGCCAGCTTCAATCGGTCAGCTTTGCAAATGTATTTAGACTTGCTTTTCGGTGCCAATTTGGCACTGGCCTTTTTGGCGTTAGCCTTTAATAACTGATTTATTTTTTTACGACGATTCATCTTTTCTACTCGGTTTATACGTTTTCGAATGATATCAGCTTAAATATCGGGCCAGACCCTTGTGGTGTGCACTTGAGCGCTTTTGGCCGTTATCTGCCCGATGCGTTCGGATATCGGTCCAGCAGAGGTGCCAGCAGTGCACACATGCCACGCCAGTGCGAACCCTCCCAGTAAATCCGTTGGCAGGCGTCGCAGCGCAGAAAGTGTGAATAGAGCGCGCCAACGCGTGGCGGTACCTGCGGCCGGGCGAGTTCCGGGCTGATCTCGTGCAGCGGCAGGTTGCAATGCAGGCACAGGCTGAAGGGGCGCGCGCTACGCGCCAGGTCGAGGCGCTCGTACACTTCGCGCAGCTGCAGCGACGGTTTCAGGGCATGCACGTAACAGCCGTGGCTGATGATCCGCCGCTTGAGCAGTTCGCGGTCGCGGGTTAGCACGATGCGTCCTTGCTGCGCAGCGATCGCGGCGATCTCGCCATCTTCGAAGCGATTGTCGTAGAGGGTGTCGAAACCGCTCATGCGCAGCAGGTTGGCCAGCCCGCCAAGGTGCGCATCGGCGACGAAGCGCAGCACCCGTAAAGGTTGCGCACGTACCTTTAGCAGCGGGCTGATGTCCAGCGCTTCGAACTTGGGATACACCGCCAACCGGTCACCGTCGAAGATCACCCGCTCGAAACCCACCGACTCGCCGTTTAGCAACACCAGCTCGACCTCGGTGTGCGGTATCCCGAGCGCCTCGATCATGTGCTTGACCGTCGCCCCACGCGCGCACTCGCAGGTAAAGGACTGCCGCCGCCGTTCGGCCGGCAGGAAATCGTTGAGCTCCTCGTAGAAGCGAAAGGTTGCGCTGGTCATGCTGAACAGTATAGAGCCTCATTCAGAGCGACCTTTTTCAACGGCAACCCCTCCAAAAAGCACGGCAACATCTGGTTTGCCTGATCTGAACTCGTTAGGATGCTTGCCTGATGGCAAGTTGCCTTTATTCTGCCCTGGCGCCTTCGGGGTTGCCTCGTGTGGAGGTCGTACCGGGGGTTTGTGGTGTGCCAACCAAGGAGTCAGTATGGGCATTGGTAATTATTTGATCGGCTTAGTCATCGTGTTGGTGATGGGGGCATTTTATCTGGTTTCACTCTACAACCGAGTCATCCGATTGAGTAACATCATTCCGGAAAACCGTTCGAATATCGAAGTACTTCGTAAGAAAAAAGAGTACCTGATCACCCGAATGGTCGCGATCATTGACTCTTATGGGTTGCACGAAAAAGGCATTACAGAAAAAGTCAGTCTTGATTTTGGGCGTGGAGAGTCCTCAAGGGGGCAACCCACGGTTGATCGGCTTGCCTACTTGCGCATGGCGTTCCCAGAGCTAAAGGCTGACAGTCTGTATAACCAATTACTGTCTGAGCTGGCGGAGGTCGAAACAGATATCGCCAGCCGGCGCGAAGACTTCAATACCAGTGTGCGTGCCTACAACACCGTGGTCACGCTATTTCCAGCCAACATTGTTCTCAGGCCCTTCGGATTCAAGCCCAAACCTTTTCTGGCGGTTGAAGATATCAATGCCTGACTCATTAAATGGACGTTGAATAATGTTTACTGTTTTACCTAAAGCGACGTTGGCGCTAACGGCGGTCATTGCTTCTTCTTTTTTGACCACCGCTGAGTCGGCCAGCTTTGACTGCAACAAGGCCAGCAATGCTGTCGAGTTTGCAATCTGTGGCAATGGACAGCTCTCGTCTCTGGATGACAGTCTGTCGCTAGAGTATCGACAGGCGTTGTCGCGCAATCCGAATATAAAAAAATTTCAGCTCGACTGGCTTACCGGCCCACGTGATAGCTGTGGCGCACAAGTAGCGTGCCTCGTCAGCGCCTACCAACAACAATTGGAGATGTTGCGCAATATCAATGGCAAGCCAGCAGTGCAGGCTCAGGCAGCGACACCGGTCGAAAATCCGGTAGCCTCGCCGGTCTCCACCTCTGCGCCAGCAGACGCTTCGCACCGTGAAGCTGTGGCGTCTGAGCCAAAGCTTGCAGCCGATAATCCCATCCCGATTCTGTTTGATGCAAAAGTACTCTATACCTCTCAATCCTATCTAAATGAGTACGCTTGGAGTGATCCTCAAAGCAAACTATTTGGCAAACCTGTCACGCAGTGGACGGACAATGATTTTGCTTACTTGGAATTTCAACTCAATAAACAGATCAGTGCAGAACGCGACGAAGCTGCTGCCTGGAACGCCCAGCACAAACTAAAAGCCAATCCAGAAGATGATTCAACTTATCGGATACGAACCGGAGAAATGCGCAAAATCATTGCAGGCATTCCCCGGTTCAAATACTGGATTCAGCAGGCCAACATCAAGCTGGCGGCTCAGCAAGCACAGCAACAGCAGCAGTTGCTCAATGAGCGCCAAGCCCAGGTCGAGCGAGACAAAGCTCAAGTGGCTGCCCGGTTAGAAGCTCAACGGCAGGTGACCGTTCGTCAAGAACAAGACAGCACGGCTCGAATCGTATTTTTTGTTGTCGCGGCTATCGTCGCCGTCCTTGCGATATTCATCTGGAATACGTTTATCCGTAAGCGCTGTTCGCGCTGCAAGTCGCTGAATTTTGTCGTTGACGACGTCACTGAACTAGAGCGTTTCAGGGGGCATGTGAAGGTTCGGGAGAAACACTCCAGAGGCACGAATACCCGCGTGGTTAGCGCCATGCTTACCATTAACGAATATGACTATCGCTGCAAAGACTGCGGTCATCAATGGTCTGAAAAGAAGAAAGAGGAACTCGGCGCCAACGTGTAGGTGTTCAGTCCTGGGAGTCGACTACAAACATCAGGCGCTCAAGAGAATTTGCCGACAGCTTTTCAAGGTTGTCGGGTGGGAAGGTGTATGGATAACCTCCGGGTGTCGCTGCCAATTCAGCGATTGGGCGTCGCGGCCTGGACCAATCAAGGCTCCCACTGACTTCAAGGAGCTTCATCATGCACAAGATCACTTCTGATCTCGTAGAAACCCCAAGCACTGCCCCTTACGCCTGCACCGACTCCTAAAAAACTCCACGACGCTGCCGAGCGGGCGCTGGATAACTACGATCAGCCGGAGGCGCCGTAGTACCGCGTTGTAGCGAGGCGATTGCCCGTCGGCCGGTCGGCGTTGGCTCGCGACCGGTCGGTCGGTGGGTTGATGCTGGCGCAGCTGCCAGCGTTGCGCCGCGGTGCTTATTTTACGGCGTAAAACTTGCGGACATACCGGGTGCTTTGCCAGGCGCACGGTGCGCCTTGCGGTACGAACACGGTGTCGCCGGTGTTGACCGTCAGGCTCGTACCATCGGCTGCTCGCAGGGTGACGCTGCCTTCGATCAGGTGCATCAGCTCGTTGAGTTTATGCGGTCGACCATGGCGTTCGTAGGGGGTCGAATCCCAGACGCCGACGCGCAGGTCGGTGGCGCTGTCTTCGAAGGCATTGCGTGAGCGGCACTGCGGGGTGGGCCCGATCAGTATTTGCGGTTCCGGCGCGGCCGAAGGGGAGAGCATCGCTAGCGGGTCCAGCGCTGCCAGCCCAGGTGTCGGTTCAGCGCTGGGGCTGATCACGGCACAGAATGCCCAGCACGTATCGGCTTGCGCCTCGATTCGCAGCGTGGTCCCACGACCGATCACCGCGCTGGCGCCGATCCCCAGTTCCAGCGTCTGGCCTTGGGATTGCAGCACGACGTGGCCGGCGTGAATCACGATCACTTCGGTGTGCGGGAAGTCATCGATATCGAGTGATTCGCTTGCGTTCACGAGCCCGGCGCAGATGCCATCGGGCCCGGTGTAGGCGACCTGACGGTGTTCCCTGAAGGGGTCGGCAGCGCTCAAGGACATCGAGTTGAAAGACGTGGCGACACGGCTGCCGTCGGCGCGAGCCAACAGCAGAACGGTAGGTTGAGACATGCGGGTGACGCTCCATGCAAATGGGGTGTGGAGGATGTTGGGTAGCGGCGGCTTTGCGCGCGGCTGTCAGCCAATGGCCTGGGTGACGAGTGCGAACTGTCGGACGCCATTGACCGCTTGCGGCGGTGTGCCCCTTGCCATTTGCGCCACGGTGTCGACCTGCTTGAGGCCGACCGTTGCGAGCCAATCGCTCAAGCCACTGTCCGCCGGAATGTCGATGCGCACAAAGGCCTCCGGTACGTGGGCCAGCAACACGGCGATCAGGTGTTTGGCCTGTTCGATGTTCTCGGCAACCACCGGGCCAATGCCGCGACCACGGCCATACGGACGCAGCAGGGCGAAGGCGCGCACCAGGCCATCGCGCTCGATGACAACTGAATGCTCGACCACATCGAACAGATCGTTGAGCACCGCTTGCCGGTCCAACCCGGTGCCCGCGTTGGCCAGTTCCAGCACGCGGGCCTTATCGGCGTCACGCAGCGGGCGACAGGTTCCACCGTCGGTCAGCGGCACAGGTGCAACGGCTTGCGCCGGGCCCTGGTGTTGCTGAATCCGCCCGAACTCGACAAAGCCCTGACTCGCGTAAAGCGGCGCACCGGCCAGGGTCGCGTTGAGTACCGGGGTGCGTGACTGGCACGCATCAAGTGCCTGCTCCATCAACTTGCGGCCGATGCCCTTGCCTTGATAGTCGTCGCTGACGATCACCAGACCGATGGTGGCGAAGTTGCCTTGGGGGCAGGTGAACGCCGTGCCGATCAGACGCTCGCCATCGAGTGCCACAACGCCGTCGCTGATGCGCAACACCATGGCCCAGTCGTCCAGGCGATGGGGCCACTTCAATTGCACGGACAAGGCATGGGCCGAGGGCAGGTCGGCGGGCGTCATCGGGCGAAAGACATAAGCAAAAGGGTGCGGGGCGGACATGGCGAGTCTCCGTTGGACAGTGTGCGCAATCAACCGGCTGTGCGGCGCGATGGTGCCTGTATCCCATCTGCGTGAAGGCCTGACAAGAGGGGTTGGAACATTCGGCAGATTCCGCACGCCCGAAGCCGCAAGACCACACTTACTACTTAATTGCCCGGCAAGGTCGGCAGCAAATGCTTGGGCTTTTTTTCTACGATGGAGGCCTGAGTTCACGACTCGCCGTCCCTTTCTTGGAGTGCTCCATGGATAGCTTCGATCCTCGCCTTATCGCTGTGCGCAGCGCTCATTTCATCGCCGGCCAATACCGCGATGCTCAACCGGGGCTTGAGGTGGTGCGGCCGTCGGATGGCCAGGTCTATGCCCAGTTGCCGATTGCCGATGCCGCCCTGGTGGATGAAGCGGTCAACGATGCCTGGCAGGCGTTCAATCGCAGCAATTGGGCCAGCCGCCCACCTCGGGAGCGGGCGCGGGTCATGCGCCGTTGGGCCGATCTGATCGAAGCTGACGCCGCTGTCCTGGCGCCGCTGGAAGCGGTGGGTTCGACCCGTCCCCATAAAGATGTGATCGCCTGGGATATTCCCTATGTCGCCGAGGGCATTCGTTTCTTTGCCGAACTGGCGGACAAGCATGGCGGTCATGTGGCTGCCACCCAGACCGATCGACTGGGCATGCAGATCGCCGAACCCTACGGCGTGATTGCCGCCATCGCGCCGTGGAATTTCCCGTTGAGCATGGCCTCCTGGAAAGTCGCGCCGGCGCTGGCCGCAGGCAATGCCGTGGTGCTCAAGCCTTCAGAGCTGACGCCGTTTTCCAGTCTGCGCTTTGCCGAGTTGGCGTTGCAGGCGGGGATGCCGGCGGGGATTTTCAACGTGATTCAGGGCGATGGCCGCGTTACGGGCGATGCCTTGTGCCGTCATCCGCGGGTGGGCAAGGTGACCTTTACCGGTTCCACCGCGACCGGCTCGAGCATCATGGCCACCTGCGCGCTGGTCGGTCCGAAACCGGTCACCCTGGAACTCGGCGGCAAGAGCCCGCAGCTGGTCTTCGCCGATGTACCGGATATCGCCAAAACCGCTCGCACGGTGGCCATGGCCATTACCGGTAATGCCGGGCAGGTGTGCGTGTCCGGGTCTCGGCTGTTGATCCAGCGCTCGATCATGGAACCGTTTATCGCCCACTTGCAGGCGTATTTCGAGGCGCTGCGCCCCGGCCCGACCTGGTCGTCCGACAGCACGCTATCGCCGATCATTTCCCGGCTGCAGGCCAGCCGCATCGATGGCATCGTCCAGCGCTCGCGTCAGGCCGGTGCCGAAGTGCTGACCGGTGGCGGGCTGTTCGAGGGTCTCGGTGGCGCCTATTACCAGCCGACCTTGCTGACCGGCCTGGACCACCAGAACCCGGCGATCTGCGAAGAAATCTTCGGCCCGGTGCTGACGGTGCAGGCGTTCGATGATGAAGAACAGGCGCTGAGCCTGGCGGCACATGCGACTTACGGTCTGGCGGCGGGTGTGCATACGGCCGACATCAACCGCGCCTTGCGTCTGGTTCGGCGCCTCGAGGCGGGGACCGTGTGGGTCAATCGTTACGGACGCAGTAACGACTACATTCTGCCGACCGGTGGCTACAAGCGCTCCGGCATCGGTAAGGACCTGGGGCGCGAAGCGTTCGAAGCCAATTTGCGTTTCAAGAGTGTGCTGATCGATATCGTCCAGTAGGCGGCTGGCACATAGCCCTCTGTTGTCAGGGGGGCTTGCCCTAATACCAGTCAGTTAAGGAACAATTCGCCGAGCACAAAACCTGTGGCGAGGGAGCTTGCTCCCGCTCGGCCGCGAAGCGGTCGTAATCCGGCAATCGCCCTCCATCTGGATACTCGCGGTGGCTGATTTTAGGGTCGCTTCGCCCGAGCGCGGACCGACCCGCGGGAGCAAGCTCCCTCGCCACAGGTGATCTACAAACCGTAAATCCTAATCGTGCTCAAACGGGCGCTTCCTCAGGGAAGCGCCCGTTTTCGTTCTGTCCGGCGCAGGTTCTGCGGTAAATCCGTTTGCGCGTAAGCCTTGCGGCGTTATAAAGGCCCATAAGGGCGCATGAATACGGGGTTTGCCCAAGGCTGGAGCGACCCGCAAAGTCTGCTGAGGGGGGGCGCTAAAACGGTGGTTTGTATCGAGCAGAGGTCGCTTTTAACGCCATCTGCTGATTTCACGGTGGTGTAATGACGGTGTGCTGCAGCGTTGCATCACGGCTCCCGGAACGGAGCGAATGCTTGTCACGCCATGACCTCAACGAACTTCAGGACCGCACTCAATGAGCTTTCTTCGCCCCAAATTCATTACGTTCGACTGCTACGGTACGCTGACCAATTTCCACATGGGTACGATGACTCGCGAGCTGTTCGCCGATCGCGTGGTGCCCGAGCAGATGGAGCAGTTCGTCAAGGACTTCTCGGCCTATCGCCTGGACCAGGTCATGGGTGACTGGAGGCCGTATGACGAAATCCTCAAGACCGCGCTGGCGCGGACCTGCAAGCGTTGGGGCATTGAATACCGTGACGAAGGTCAGTTGTATTACGACGCTGTGCCGACCTGGGGCCCGCACCCGGACGTACCGGCCGGCCTGTCGAAAATCGCCGACAAGATCCCGCTGGTGATTTTCTCCAACGCCAGCAACAGCCAGATCATGTCCAACGTCGATAAGCTCGGCGCACCGTTTCACAAAGTTTTTACCGCCGAGCAGGCACAAGCCTACAAACCACGCCTGGCCGCGTTCGAGTACATGCTCGACAACCTCAATTGCGGCCCGGAAGACATCTTGCATGTGTCGTCGAGCTTCCGTTACGACCTGATGCCGGCTCACGACATGAAGATCAAGAACAAGGCCTTCGTCGCCCGTGGTCACGAAGTCCCGGCCAATGCTTTCTACGAGTACCGGCAGATCACCGACATCGGCGGGCTGGCCGCGCTGGTCGGTCTCTGAGTCGTCACGGCAACGGCATTCTCACGGCAGTCTTTTTGGTAGAGGCGGGTTAGACATGGGCAGTGAATCCTACTGGCTCGACACCGCACCGGCGTTCACCGGTGCTCAGCCCGGCGCATTGCCCGGGCAGGTCGACGTGGTCATCGTCGGGGGTGGTTTCACCGGCCTGGCGGCGGCTCGGGCGCTGGCCTTGAAGGGCTCCAGTGTGGTGGTGCTGGAGGCCGGCAGGGTGATCGGCGAAGCCTCGGGTCGTAACGGCGGTCAGTGCAATACCGGCGTGGCCCAGGATTACGCCGGCCTGAGCGCCAGCCTCGGCGCGGACAAGGCACGGGCCTATTACAAGGCTTACGAGAGTGCCGTGCACAGCGTGGTTTCGCTGGTGGAGCAGGAGCAGATCGCCTGCGACCTCAAGCGTAACGGCAAGCTCAAGCTGGCCGCCAAGCCGATGCACTACGAGGGCCTGGCGCGGACTTGCGAGTTGATTCACCGGGAGGTCGATGCCGATGTCGAGTTGCTGACCGCCGAACAGATCCGCGCTGAAGTCGACTCGGCCCAGTTCCACGGTGGCTTGCTGCAGCGCAACGGCGTGCAGATGCATGTCGGGCGCTTCGGCGTCGGTCTGGCCGAAGCGGCGGCACGGCACGGTGCGTTGATCTATCAAGACACGCCGGTGACGGACTGGAAAGCCCAGGCCGGCGGCTATCGGGTCAACACCGCCAAGGGTTCGCTGCACGCCGGGCAAGTGCTGCTGGCGACCGGCGCCTGTCAGCACGGCGGGTTGGGCTGGTATCGGCGGCGGATCGTGCCGGTGGGCAGTTTCGTGATCGCCACCGAGGTCCTTCCCCAGAGCCTGATCGACCAATTGCTGCCCGGTCGGCGAGCCTATGTCACCAGCCGCATGATTGGTAACTACTTTCGCCTGACCCCGGACAACCGCCTGCTGTTTGGCGGCCGTGCGCGGTTTGCCATGTCCGACAGTGTCTCCGACGCCAAGAGCGGCAAGGTGCTGCGGGCGGCGATGGTGCAGATGTTTCCGGCATTGGCCAAGGTGAAGATCGATTACTGCTGGGGCGGGCTGGTGGACATGACCTCCGACCGGTTGCCCCGTGCCGGCCAGCACGGCGGGGTTTATCACTCCATGGGCTACAGCGGCCATGGGGTGCAGATGTCGGTGCACATGGGCCAGGTGATGGCCGAAGTGATGGCCGGCAAGGTCGAGGCCAATCCCTGGCGCGAACTCGACTGGCCGGCGATTCCCGGGCACTTCGGCAAACCATGGTTCCTGCCGCTGGTGGGCGCTTATTACCGGTTCCAGGACTATTTGCATTGAGTTGATGTTGTGGCTTCACCGTCGTTTGCGTTTCCAGGACGCCGCGGATAACCGCGAGCACTCGAACCTTCTGTTTATAGACAGGTACAGCTTAAATGAATGATGACAAGATCGACTCCAAACTGATCTCCGGCCAGGAAAGCCTGAGAGTCTTCGAAGGCCTTAATCGCGGCATGTCGCGCCGCAACGCGTTGCAATTGCTTGGTGTCGCCGGGGTGGCTGCAGCGGGCGCCGGCAGCCTGTTCGGCGCCGCCGGAAAACTGTTTGCCGACGAAGCCGCAAGCCCCGGCAAAGGCAAGCCGGGCGGGCGGATTCGCGTCGCCGGCATGTCCAGCTCCACCGCCGATACCCTGGACCCGGCCAAAGGTGCGCTGTCCACCGACTACGCACGCCACTATATGTTCTACAACGGCCTGACCCGTTTCGACAGCCATCTGGTGCCGCAACTGGAGCTGGCCGAGCGCATCGACAACACCGATGCGACGCTGTGGACCATTACCTTGCGCAAGGACGTGACCTTCCACAACGGCAAAACCCTGAGCGCCGCCGACGTGGTGTTCTCGCTGTCGCGGCACAAGGACCCGCTGACCGGTTCCAAGGTCATGCCGCTGATGGAGCAGTTCGCCGAAATCAAGGCCACTGGCCCCAATGAGGTGCAGATCCGCCTGAGCGCGCCGAACGCCGAACTGCCGTCGATCCTCGCCGTGTCGCACCTGCTGATCGTTCCCGAAGGCACCACCGACTTCAATCAGGGCATCGGTACCGGACCGTTCAAGGTCAAGGAGTTCAAACCGGGCGTGCGTTCGATTGCTGCGCGCAATACCGGCTACTGGAAACCGGGCCTGCCTTACCTGGACGAGATCGAGTTCATCGCCATTGCCGACGAGCCATCGCGGGTCAACGCGCTGCTGTCGGGCGACGTGCACATGATCAACGAGGTCAACCCGCGCTCCACCACGCGAATCAAGGCCAGCGCCGGTCACCGCGTCGTCGATGCACCCTCGGGCAACTACACCGACTTGATCATCCGTCAGGATCAGATGCCCGGCAAAAGCGCGGAATTCACCCAGGCCATGAAACACCTGATGGACCGCGAGCAGATCAAGTCCGCGGTGTTCCGTGGTTTTGCGGTGGTCGGTAACGACCATCCGATTGCCCCCGGCTCGCGTTACTACAACGCTGACCTGCCGCAGACCGTCTACGACCCGGAGAAAGCCAGGTTCCTGCTGAAGAAGGCCGGCATGGACAGCATCAACATGCCGCTGGTCGCGTCACCTGCCGCGACCGGTTCGGTGGACATCGCGGTGCTGTTGCAGCAATCGGCGAAACAGGCCGGGCTCAAGCTCGACGTCAACCGCCTGCCCAGCGACGGCTACTGGTCCAACCACTGGATGAAGCACCCGTTGAGCTTCGGCAACATCAACCCGCGGCCGAACGCCGACGTGATGTTTTCGCAGTTCTTCCAGTCGAGCGCACCGTGGAACGAATCCGGCTGGAAGAACGACCAGTTCGACCAGTTGCTGATGCTCGCCCGCGCGGAAACCGACGACGCCAAGCGCAGCAAGATGTACGCGGACATGCAGACCCTGGCGCATGACCACTGCGGTATCGGCATCCCGGTGTTCATCAGCAACATCGACGGCGTCGACCAGCGCGTCAAAGGCTATGGCAGCAACCCGTTGGGCGGCTTCATGGGCTACATGTTCGCCGAGCAGGTCTGGCTGGATGCTTGATGGGCCGATGAGGTTTGTGCCGTAGCAACATTGCAGGAGAACAGGGCGATGAATAGCAACACACTGTGGTTGATCGGCCGGCGTATGGGCGCCGCGATCGTGACCTTGTTGATCGTGTCCATGGTGGTTTTCGCCATCACGGCGGTATTGCCGGGGGACGCGGCACAACAGGCCCTCGGGCAGTTCGCCACGCCGGAACAGGTGGCGGCACTGCGGCTGAAACTGGGGCTCGATCAGCCCGGTGTGTTGCGTTACCTGCACTGGTTGATGAGTTTGCTCAGCGGCGACATGGGCCTGTCGGTCTCCAACGCCATGCCGGTCAGCGACTTGATGGCCGGTCGGGTGCCCAACACGCTGATGCTGGCGGCCGCCACGGCGCTGGTGTCAGTGCCGGTGGCGCTGATTCTGGGCATCGGTTCGGCCATGGGCCGGGGCGGGCGCGTCGACAGCTTCCTCAGCTTTGTCACCCTGGCGATGGTCGCTGTACCGGAGTTTTTGGTGGCAACGCTGGCGGTGCTGATTTTTGCGGTGAACCTGGGTTGGCTATCGGCGCTGTCCTATGCCAGCGACATCACCTCACCGCTGCAATTTCTGCGCACCTACGCCTTGCCGGTGATGACGCTCTGCTGCGTGATCGTTGCGCAAATGGCGCGCATGACCCGGGCGGCGGTGATCGATCAACTCGATAGCCCTTATGTGGAAATGGCCCGGCTCAAAGGCGTGAGCCCGGTGCGGATTGTCCTGCGCCATGCCTTGCCCAATGCCATCGGGCCGATTGCCAATGCCATCGCCTTGAGTCTGTCCTACCTGCTGGGCGGGGTGGTGATCGTCGAGACGATCTTCAACTATCCCGGCATCGCCAGCCTGATGGTCGATGCGGTGACCAACCGTGACATGGCGCTGGTCCAGGCCTGCACCATGCTGTTTTGTACGGCGTACCTGGGGTTGGTGCTGATTGCCGACCTGTGCGCGATTCTTTCCAATCCAAGGCTGAGAAACCAATGAACAAGCTCATTGTGAAATCGATGCCTGTGACCCCCGACCTGTCGGTTGGCAAGGTGTCAAACGGGCCATCCTGGCTGGGTCTGGTCGGGGCTGCGATGTGTTTTATCTGGTTGCTGGTGGCGGTCTTCGGCCCGTGGCTGGCGCCGCACCCGGTCGGTGAAGTGGTCTCTGACAATGTCTTCGACAGCCTGAGTGCCGCGTACCCCTTAGGCACCGATTACCTGGGCCGCGACATGCTCAGCCGAATCCTCGTCGGTGCCCGTTTTACGGTCGGCCTGGCGCTGGTTGCCGCCGTGCTGGCCAGCGGTCTGGGCACCAGTTGTGCACTGTTGTCGGTGGTCTCGCCGAAATGGCTGGATGAAATCATCAGCCGCTTGATGGACGCGTTTATTTCGATCCCGAGCAAGATGCTGGCGCTGATCATGGTCTCGGCCTTCGGTTCTTCGGTGACGTTGCTGATCTGCACCGCGGTGCTGAGTTTCACCCCCGGCGCGTTCCGCATTGCCCGCAGTATGGCGGTCAACATCGAAGCGCTGGAGTACGTGCAAGTGGCCCGAACCCGTGGCGAACGCCGGCTGTATATCGCCTGTGTGGAAATCCTGCCGAACATGCTCAACCCGGTCCTGACCGACCTCGGGCTGCGCTTCGGTTTCATTGTGTTGTTGCTCAGCGGCATGAGTTTCCTCGGCCTGGGTGTGCAACCGCCAGATGCCGACCTCGGGTCGCTGGTGCGCGAAAACATTGGCGGCCTCAATCAGGGCGCGCCGGCCATCGTGATTCCGGCGCTGGCGATTGGCACCCTGACCATTGGCGTGAATCTGTTCATCGACAGACTGTCGTCCCGGCGTAGTCGACGTACGGGGGGGCATTGAGATGAGCGAATTGATTCGGGTCCAGGACCTGCGCGTGGTCGCCTGTGGCGAACGCGGCGAAGTAGAAATCGTCAAGGGCGTGAGTTTCTCCCTGGAAAAAGGCGAAGTGCTGGCGCTGATCGGTGAGTCGGGCTCCGGCAAGACCACCATCGCCCTGGCACTGCTCGGTTACGCCCGGCGCGGTTGCCGATTGGCCGGCGGCGTGGTGCAAGTCGGCGAACACGACATGCTGGCGCTGAGCGAGCGCGAACTGCAAGGCCTGCGGGGGAACCGTGTGTCGTATATCGCGCAAAGCGCAGCGGCGGCGTTCAACCCGGCGAAAAAGCTCATCGACCAAGTGGTGGAGGGCGCGTTGATTCATGGTCTGGGCAACCGGACCGTGCTCGAAGCCAAAGCCATCGAGCTGTTTCGCGACCTGGCCCTGCCGGACCCTGAACACATCGGCCAGCGCTATCCGCATCAAGTGTCTGGCGGGCAATTGCAGCGGGTGATGGCGGCCATGGCGCTGATCAGCGATCCGCTGCTGGTGGTGCTCGACGAGCCGACCACCGCCCTCGACGTGACCACTCAAATCGACGTGCTGCGCGCTTTCAAGCGAGTGGTGCGCGAACGGGGAGCGACGGCGGTCTACGTGTCCCACGACCTGGCCGTGGTGGCGCAAATGGCCGATCAGATCGTCGTGCTCAATGGCGGTCAGATCTTCGAACAGAGCGCCACCGCGCCGTTGCTCAAAGGCCCGGCCCATGAATACACGCGCAGCCTGCTGGCGGCGGCGCGCCCGGATACGACGATCCGCCCGCCCTGCGGTGTGGCCGAAGATCAGCCACTGCTGACCATCAAAGGTTTGACCGCTGGCTACGGCAACAAAAACACCCAAGGCATGCCGTCGATTCGCGTGCTGGAAGACATCGACCTGACGGTGCGCAGGGGTCAGGCCATCGGCGTGATCGGTGAGTCGGGCTCTGGTAAATCGACCCTGGCGCGGGTGGTGGCCGGGTTGCTGACGCCGGCGTTGGGTGGCCTGACCTTTGATGGTCAGCCACTGGGCGGCAGCCTTTGCGACCGTACCGACGAACAATTCAGGCGCATTCAAATGGTCTTCCAGAACGCCGACACCGCGCTCAATCCGATGCACAGCATCAGCACCATTCTGAGCCGGCCGCTGAAGATGTATTTCGGCCTCAAGGGCGCCGCATTGCGCGAGCGCATCGGCGAACTGCTGGACCTGGTGCGCTTGCCACGGAGCCTGGCCGAACGTCGGCCGAATGAACTCTCTGGCGGGCAAAAACAACGGGTCAACCTGGCCCGCGCACTGGCGGCCAAGCCGGACCTGATTCTGTGCGATGAAGTGACCTCGGCGCTGGATACGGTGGTCGGCGCGGCGATTCTTGAACTGCTGCGCGACCTGCGTCAGGAGCTGGGAGTGTCGTATCTGTTCATCAGCCACGACATCTCCACCGTGCGCGCGCTGTGTGACGACATCGTGGTGATGTACAGCGGCTACAAGGTTCAGGAGGGCAGTCGGCAGTCGTTTGCCCGGGCGCCGTTCCATCCTTACACCGACCTGTTGATTCATTCGGTGCCGGAGCTGCGTCAGGGCTGGCTGGAAAACTGCGGCACCACCTGCGGCACGCTGCCGCCGATCGGTGCAAAGGCCAACGTGCCGGAGTTGTGCACGTTCCTCAATCGCTGCCCGGTGCGGGTCGACGGTCTGTGCAATCGCACTGCGCCGAATCGCCGGACGATTGTCGGTGGCAGTGAAATCCTCTGCCATCACGACAGTGCCGAGCTGCTGAAAACCCAGCAGGATTTGAACAGCATGATTCAGGGAGCCTATGCATGAAGGGGCGTTTTGTGAGGCTGGCCGAGCAGGGCCGGCCAACCGTCAAATTGAAGGTGGACGGCACACCCATCGAGGCGTTGCAGGGCGACACGCTGATGGTTGCGTTGCTGACCCAGGGTTCGGCGCTGCGTCAGTCGGAGTTCGATTCGGGCCGGCGGGCCGGTTTTTGCCTGATGGGCGCCTGTCAGGATTGCTGGGTCTGGACCCGCAGCGGCGAACGTCTGCGCGCCTGTTCCAACGAAGTCCGTGAAGGGCTGGATATCGTCACCACACAACCGGAGGCGATATGGCCACTGCACGGCTGAGCACTCATCGAGTGGTGATCGTCGGCGCTGGGCCGGCCGGTATTCGCTGCGCCGAAACCTTGCTGGCGGCGGGCTGCACGCCGATCCTGATCGATGAAAATCGCCGGGATGGCGGGCAGATCTACCGGCGCCAACCGCAAGGTTTTACCCGCGATTACACCACGTTGTACGGCACCGAAGCGGCCAAGGCCAAAGACTTGCATCAAAGCTTCGACCGCTTGCGCGGGTTGATCGATTACCGCCCGGACACGCTGGTGTGGAACCTCACGCCGGGGCAACTGTGCTGCGTCAGTCAGGGCACACACTCGACGGTTGATTACGACGCGCTGATCCTCTGCACCGGCGCCACGGACCGCTTGATGCCGATCGAAGGCTGGCAACTGGCGGGCACCTACAGCCTCGGCGGCGCGCAGATCGCGCTCAAATCCCAGGCGGTGTCCATCGGTCATCGTGTGGTGTTCATGGGCAGCGGGCCGTTGCTGTACCTGGTCGCCAGTCAATACCTCAAGGCCGGTGCCAACGTGGCGGCGGTGCTCGACACTTCGCCGCCGAGCAAGCGCATCGGCGCTTTGCCGAAGCTGCTGGCGCGCCCCGGATTGCTGTTCACCGGGATGAAACTGTTGGCGCAGCTGTACCGGGCGAAGATCCCGGTGCACCTGGGGATTTCTCCGCTGCAAGTGCTGGGCGATGCCCAGAACGGTGTCAGTGGTGTGCGGGTGCGGACCGCCGAAGGCGAGACGTTGACGGTGGAGTGCGATGCCGTGGCCCTGGGTTATCACTTGCGCCCGGAAACCCAACTGGCGGATCTGGCCGGTTGCCGTTTGCGCTTTGATGAGGCGTCCAGTCAATGGTGGCTGGCCACCGATGAAGAAGGCCGAACCTCGGTAAATGGCGTGTATGCCGCCGGGGATGGTTCGAAAATTCGTGGTGCGGACGCCGCCGAACATGCCGGGCGCCTGGTGGCCATGGCACTGCTGGAGGATCTGCACCAGCCGGTGGACGCCGGGTTGCGCGACGAACAACGCCGCGCCCTGGCGGTGATGGACCAGTTTCGTCTCGGCCTGGCCCAGGCGTTTCCCTGGCCGTCGGCGCAAGCCAAGGCCTTGCCCGACTCGGCCATTGTCTGCCGCTGCGAGATGATCAGCGCTGGCGAATTGCGTCGCACCGTCAGCGAAAAGGGCGCCTGTGAAGTCAATCGGGCCAAGGCGTTCAGCCGGGTCGGCATGGGCCGCTGTCAGGGCCGTTATTGCTCCCAGGCGGGAGCCGAGGTGATTGCCGCGGCGGCAGGTGTCAACGTACAACTGGTCGGCCGCCAGCGTGGTCAGGCGCCGGTCAAACCGCTTTCGATGCTCACCGAGGAGGTGTCGCCATGACGCTACAGAAAGCCGATGTGGTGATTGTCGGGGGCGGCCTGATGGGCTCGGCAGTGGCGTTTTTCCTGCGCCAGCGCGGGCAGTCGGTGATCTTGCTGGAGCGCGACCAGATCGGTCAGTACGCCAGCGGCGTGAACTTCGGCAACGTCCGGCGCCAGGGGCGGTTCCTCGGTCAGCTGGAATTGGCCAATCGTTCCTGGGCGTTGTGGAAACGCCTGCCGGAGCTGATCGACGACGACCTCGAGTTCATCGCCAGCGGTCACATGCGCGTGTGCTACCGCGAAGACGAAATCGCCGAACTGGAGGCCTACGCCGCCGCTCCCGAGGCGGTGCAACTGGACCTGAAAATCTTTCGCGGTGCCGAGTTGCACCAGCGTTTTCCGTTTCTTGGGCCGGATGTGAAGGGCGGCTCCTACGCACCGCACGACGGCCACGCCAACCCGCGTCTGGCAGCCCCGGCGTTTGCCCGCGCCGCACGGCGCCTCGGTGCACGGATCGAAGAGCAGACCGAAGTCGCCGAAGTGCAAAAGGTTGGCGGCGAGTTCACCATCACCACCACCGATGGACGCCAGTTCAGCGCCGAACAGTTGCTGATTACCGCCGGTGCCTGGGGTCAGAAGCTGTCGGCGCAGTTCGGCGAACCGGTGCCGCTGGACACTCACGGCCCGCAAATGGCCGTGACCGAGCCGGTGCCCTACGCCTTGCCGACGGTGATCGGCGTGTACACCAAGATTCCCGAGGAAGTGATTTACTTCCGGCAGATCCCGCGCGGCAACATCGTCATCGGCGGTGGCTACCGCAGCAAGCCGGACATGCTCACCCGTCGGGCTCAGGTCGAGCCGCGCAGCATCCTCAACCAGATGCAGCAGATGCGTCGCTTGCTGCCGGGTGTCGGCAACCTGAACATCATCCGCGTCTGGAGCGGCATCGAAGGGTACTTGCCGGACTCCCTGCCGGTGATGGGCCGCAGCGGTACGGTCGACGGGTTGTTCTACGCGTTCGGCTTCTGCGGTCACGGCTTTCAGCTTGGCCCGGGCGTCGGCGACGTGATGGCCGAACTGATCAGCACCGGCAGCACCAACACTTCGATTGAGCCGTTCTCCATTCGCCGGTTCGCCCTTTCAGCCGAGCAACGGAGCAAGGCCTCATGAAACCCCGTGTACTGGATATTCTCAAACGCCTGATGGCCTTCGATACCGTGTCTTCGGAGTCGAATATGGCCTTGATCGAGTACGTGCGCGACCTGCTGCTGAGCAAGGGCATCGAGTCGCTGATCGTCAAGGATGAAACCTGCAAGAAGGCCAACCTGTTCGCCAGCACTGGCCCTAAGGAGTTGCCGGGGATTCTGCTGTCCGGGCACACCGACGTGGTCCCGGCAGCGGGCCAGGCCTGGACCGTTCCGGCGTTCCAGGCGACGGTGCAGGAGGGGCGGATTTACGGGCGCGGCAGCTGCGACATGAAGGGCTTTATCGCGTTGGCCATCGACGCCATGCTCGACGCCGCCGACCATTCGTTGAGCCGTCCACTGCAACTGGCGCTGTCCCATGACGAAGAGACCGGCTGCGTTGGCGTCCGGCGTTTGCTCGATGTGTTGCACCTGGCGCCGGTGCGGCCATTCCTGTGCCTGATTGGCGAGCCGACCAACATGCAGTTTGTGCTCGGGCACAAGGGCAAGGGTTCTTACCGCACGTACTGTCGAGGCCTGGAGGCGCACTCATCGCTGGCACCGCGCTCGGTCAA
The DNA here is from genome assembly GCF_000217955.3 of Pseudomonas fluorescens HK44. Classification (GTDB taxonomy): domain Bacteria; phylum Pseudomonadota; class Gammaproteobacteria; order Pseudomonadales; family Pseudomonadaceae; genus Aquipseudomonas; species Aquipseudomonas fluorescens_AQ. The sequence continues at coordinate 128,381 of NZ_AFOY02000002.1, forward strand.
TGCGATCCACGTGGCCTGCGATTTCATCGCGGCGCTGCGTCAGAGCCAACAGCAATTGCAAGAGCAGGGCGCTCAGGATACGGACTACGACGTGCCTTACAGCACGGTGCATGTCGGGCAGATTGTCGGCGGCAAGGCGCTGAACATCGTGCCGAACCTCTGCACCCTCGACTTCGAAGTGCGCAACCTGCCGGCAGACGATCTGGATCAGTTCCTGGCGCAGATGCAAGAGCGTGCGGAAGTGATCGTGCGCGAGGCCAAAAAGCTCTCCAGCGTGGCGGACATCGAGATTGAAACCCTCAATGTCTATCCAGGTCTCGATACCCATCCGAGTGTCGAAGCAGTGCGCTTTCTGAAGAACTTCGCCGCACCGGGTACCGGCACCGCCAAAGTCTCGTTCGGCACCGAAGGCGGTTTGTTCAAGCAGCGCCTGGATGTGCCGGTGGTGGTCTGCGGACCGGGCTCGATCGAACAGGCGCACAAGCCGGACGAGTTTATCGAGATCAGCCAGATGGAGGCCGGGGAGCGGTTTCTTGAGGGGTTGCTCGGTTCCCTGAAGCAGTGATGATCGTTCCCAGGCGATACGATTCCCTGTGGCGAGGGGGCTTGCCCCCGCTGGGTCGCGAAGCGGCCCTAAAACCTGCAACCCCATTTCGACAGGCACACCGCATCCACCGGATTTACGACTGCTTCGCAGCCGAGCAGGGCGGTGCGGCGTTCCGACAAGCCCCCTCGCCATAGGGATGCGGGTTGTCTGTCAGCTCCTCGAACTCCTTCGGTAGAGCCTGCCGTCCCACCGCAAATTTCAGCATCCGACGCTGCCCTCAAGGCGCTTTCAGCATCCTCTTGCGAGACACCTCCCTAGACTGGCAAGTGTCTCGGATCAGGACTCGACCATGCTCAAGAATCGTTTGAAAGACCCAAGCCTTTTGGCAGAACTCGCCTACATTGACGGGCAGTGGATCGGCGCCGACAACGCCGCGACGCTCGACGTCATCGACCCGGCCAACGGCCAGTTCCTCGCCCGCGTACCGGCGATGCAAGGCACGGAAACCCGCCGCGCCATCGACGCCGCCGAAAAAGCCTGGCCAGCCTGGCGTGCGCGCCCGGCCGCCGAGCGCGCGGCGCTGCTGGAGCGCTGGTATCAGGCGATGATCGACAACCTCGACGACCTCGCGTTGATCATGACCTGCGAACAGGGCAAACCACTGAACGAAGCCAAAGGCGAAATTCGCTACGGCGCCGGTTTCGTCAAATGGTTCGCCGAGGAAGCCCGCCGGGTTTACGGCGAAACCATGCCGGCTCCCAGCGGCGACCGCCGACTGCTGACCCTCAAGCAACCGGTGGGTGTCTGTGCGGCGATCACCCCGTGGAACTTTCCCAACGCGATGATCACCCGCAAGTGCGCGCCAGCCTTGGCAGCGGGTTGCCCGATCATCGTCAAACCCTCGGACCTGACGCCATTGTCGGCGCTGGCTCTGGCAGTGCTGGCCGAGCGCGTCGGCATTCCGGCCGGAGTGTTCAACGTGCTGACCGGAATGCCCGCCGGCATCGGCGAAGAGCTGACCGGCAACCCGACCGTACGCAAGATTTCCTTCACCGGTTCGACGGCGGTGGGTCGGTTACTGATGCGCCAGAGTGCCGAGCACATCAAGCGTTTGAGCCTGGAGCTGGGCGGCAATGCACCGTTCATTGTGTTCGACGATGCTGACCTGGAGCAGGCGGTGGCAGGCATCATGCTCAGCAAGTTTCGCAACGCCGGGCAGACCTGCGTCTGTGCCAACCGCATCCTGGTGCAGGACGGCATTTATGAGCGCTTCGCCCAGCGGCTGGTGGAGGAGGTGGGCAAGCTCAAGGTCGGCAACGGTCTGGACGCCGACGTCACTATCGGCCCGCTGATCAATCCGGCGGCGGTGAGCAAAGTCGCCCGGCATATCGACGATGCCCTGAGCCAGGGGGCGCGGTTGCTCTGCGGCAGTGTTCCCGACGGCGACAGTCAATTTGTCCAGCCAACGGTACTCGGCGATACCCACGCCGGCATGCTGCTGGCCAACGAAGAAACCTTCGGCCCGGTGGCGCCGCTGATGCGTTTTACCGACGAAGCCGAAGCACTCGCGCTGGCCAATGCCACACCTTATGGCCTGGGCGCCTACTATTTCACTCAGGACCTGCGCCGCTCATGGCGTTTCGGTGAAGCGCTGGAGTTCGGCATGGTCGGCCTCAACACCGGGATCATTTCCATGGAAGTCGCCCCGTTCGGCGGCATCAAGCAGTCGGGCCTGGGTCGTGAAGGCAGCAAGTACGGCCTGGATGAATACCTTGAAGTCAAAGCCTTCCACATTGGCGGGCTGTAACTCACAGACACGGGGAGCCACGATTGATGAGCAAGACATTCAGAATCGCTGCGATTGCCGGCGATGGCATCGGCAAGGAAGTCCTGCCCGAAGGGTTGCGGGTACTGGAGCAGGCCGCGAAGAAATGGCAGCTGGAGTTGAGCATCGAGGTGCTCGACTGGGCCCATTGCGATTACTACCTGGAGCATGGGCAGATGATGCCCGACGACTGGTTCGAACAGCTCAAGGGCTTTGACGCGATCTACTTCGGCGCCGTGGGTTGGCCGGACAAAGTGCCGGATCACATTTCCCTGTGGGGTTCGCTGCTGAAGTTTCGTCGGGATTTCGACCAGTACGTGAACATCCGCCCGGTGCGGCTGTTCCCCGGTGTGCCGTGCCCATTGGCTGGGCGCAAGCCGGGGGACATCGATTTCGTGGTGATTCGCGAGAACACCGAAGGCGAATATTCCTCGGTCGGCGGCAAGATGTTCGAAGGCACCGAGCATGAGTTCGTGCTGCAAGAGTCGGTGTTCACCCGGCGCGGCGTCGACCGGATTCTCAAGTTCGCTTTCGAGCTGGCCCAGACCCGGCCACGCAAACGCCTGACGGCGGCGACCAAGTCCAACGGCATTTCCATCAGCATGCCGTACTGGGACGAGCGCACCGCATTGATGGCCGCGCAGTACCCGGAGATCACCTGGGACAAGCAGCACATCGACATTCTGTGTGCGCGTTTCGTGCTGCAACCGGACCGCTTTGACGTGGTGGTGGCGTCGAACCTGTTCGGCGATATTCTCTCCGACCTCGGTCCGGCCTGCGCTGGCACCATCGGCATTGCGCCGTCGGCGAATCTTGATCCGGAGCGGCGTTTTCCGTCGCTGTTCGAACCGGTGCATGGCTCGGCACCGGATATCTATGGGCAGAACATCGCCAACCCGATTGCGATGATCTGGTCCGGGGCGTTGATGCTCGATTTCCTCGGAAACGGTGATGAGCGCTATCGCGCGGCGCATGACGGGATTTTGCAGGCGATCGAGCGGGTGATTGCCGAAGGGCCGATCACGCCGGATCTGGGCGGGAAGGGCTCGACTCAGGATGTCGGAAAGGCGATTGCCGACAGACTGTAAGTCACCCACCGAACTACTGTGTGCGAGCCTGCTCGCGATGAGGGCCTGACATTCAGCAGTGATGTTGACTGACAGTCCGCTATCGCGAGCAGGCTCGCTCCCACATTTTGATTTTTGTGTGTTCAGTAGCCTTGGGTGCGATCGATCTGGCCGACCATCGGCTTGCCACTTTGATGGCACCGAATATTCTCCAGCAACACCCCGAACGCACTTTCTGGCTGTGTCATCGCTGCAATGTGCGGGGTCAGCAGAATCTGCGGATGGTCCCAAAACGGATGATCCACCGGCGCCGGTTCTTCCTGCAGCACATCGAGTACGGCACCGCTCAGTTGTCCGCTGTCCAGCGCCTCCAGCAAATCGCTTTCCACCAGATGCCCGCCACGGCCCATGTTGATCAGCGCCGCGCCACGGGGAAGTTGCCGGAACAGCGTGCGGTCGAGAATGCCTTGGGTCTGTTCGGTCAGCGGCAGTACGCATAGCAGAATGTCGCACTGGCTCAGGAACGCTGGCAGTTGCTCGCTTCCGGCATGGCAATCGACGCCCGGGACTTGATGGGCACTGCGCGCCCAGCCGGACAACGCAAAACCCAGGGGCTGCAAGGTCGCCAGAATCTGTCGGGCCTGGGTCCCGAGGCCCATGACGCCAACCCGGCGCTTGGCCGCCGGTTGCAGCAAGTGAGCCTGCCAGCACCGGGCCATTTGTTGCTGGCGATAGCGCAGCATGTCCCGGTGCAGGCTGAGCACCGCAAAACTGGCGTATTCGCACATGCCGCGAGTGATGCCAGGGTCCAGCAGGCGCACCACTGGCAGGCTCGTCGGCAAGCGGTTCAAGTCCAGTTGATCGACCCCGGCGGACAACGCAAACAACACGCGCAGATTGGGCAGCAGAGCCGCAAGATCATCCGGTGCCTGCCAGGCGGCCAGGTACTGAATGTCCTTGGGGTCGCCAATGTCCGGCCAGGCGCGCCATTCGATGTCCGGGGCGTGGGCGGCGAACAGCGCTTTCCACTGTTCGCCGCGTACCGGGTCAGCTTTATAAAGCAGGGCCATGGGCATTTCCTGAAGGGTGAAGAGGCTGTCCATCATCGCGCAACGCCAGCGCAGGATCTGTCGAAAGGGCCGGGATAAACGCGTTGCACCCGTTTCTATCAGGTATGCCCCGGCAGATTCGGCGGGCTGAAGGAATCTGCCGTTTGGCAGGGTGAAAACAGTCGATCCGAATTTCTCAGGGCGCAAGTTCGGCGTAGTTCGTTTCGTACAAGCCTTAACCTGAACACCATCGCAACCACCTCCCGGTTGCCGGACTCACGATGGGAAATGCCATGAACAGCAAAGTCGACGAAACCCCTCATTTGCTCCGTCAGCGCGATCAATTCGTGCCACGTGGCCTGGTTACCGCTCACCCGTTGGTGATCGATCGCGCCCAAGGTGCCGAATTGTGGGACGTGGACGGCAGGCGCTACCTGGATTTTGTCGGCGGCATTGGCGTGCTGAACATCGGCCACAACCATCCGAAAGTAGTTGCTGCGGTGCAGGCCCAACTGCAAAAAGTCTCCCACGCGTGTTTTCAGGTGGTGGCCTATAAGCCTTATCTCGATCTGGCCCAGCGCCTGTGCGAAATGATCGGCGGCAACGAAGCGTATAAAGCGGCGTTCTTTACCTCCGGTGCTGAAGCGGTCGAAAACGCCGTCAAGATCGCCCGAGCCCACACCAACCGCTCGGCAGTGATCGCGTTTCGTGGCGGGTTTCACGGTCGCACCTTGCTTGGGACCACGCTGACCGGCATGAGCCAGCCGTACAAGCAGAACTTCGGGCCGTTCGCGCCGGAAGTGTTCCACACGCCGTACCCGAATGCCTATCGTGGCGTCAGCAGCGAGATGGCCCTCAAGGCCCTGGACGAGTTGCTGGCCACTCAGGTCGCCCCTGAGCGGGTCGCGGCAATCATCATTGAACCGGTCCAGGGCGACGGCGGTTTCCTCTCGGCGCCCGTGGAGTTCCTCCAGGCGTTGCGCGCCCTCACTGAAAAACACGGCATCGTGCTGATTCTCGATGAAATCCAGACCGGTTTTGGCCGTACCGGCAAGTGGTTCGGTTTCCAGCACGCCGGCATCCAGCCGGACCTGGTGACCGTCGCCAAGAGTCTTGCCGGTGGTCTACCGTTGTCCGGCGTGGTCGGCAAGGCCGGGATCATGGACGCGCCATTGCCTGGTGGCCTGGGCGGCACTTACGGCGGTAACGCGTTGTCATGCGCCGCCGCGCTGGCGGTGATCGAAGCCTACGAGCAAGAACAGCTGCTGGCGCGTGGCGACGCCCTGGGTGAGCGTTTGCGTCAGGGGTTGGTGCGCTTGCAGGCCCGTCACCCGCAAATCGGCGATGTGCGCGGCAGCGGGTTCATGCTGGCGATCGAGCTGATCAAGGATGACGACGCGCGTACCCCGGACGCGGACCTGAATCAGCGGCTGATCGACGAAGCCCGAGCCGGTGGTCTGCTGGTGATCAAATGCGGTGTGTACCGCAACGTGCTGCGCTTCCTTGCGCCGCTGGTGACAACAGAAGATCAGATCGTCGAAGCGCTGCAGATTCTTGAAGCAGCATTGGCACGCGTCTTGAACTGAGCTCATGCACGCTTCGGGCGGTACTGCAAGGTATCGCCCGTGGGCATTTATGGAGCATGGGGTGACGGAGTGCATTATTGGAGGCTTGGCTTACCATGGGGCTGACTGATTATCGAGCGTTGCTCATCGATTGCGATGAAGTCCTGGTCGATCGCGATTCGGGAGTCTGGACGGCGCTGCAACCGCTGCTCGACAGCCTTGGCGGTCGCCCGGACAAGGAGCAGGTACTGGCCGAATACAGCGAGGTGGTGCGTGCGCTCTACCCGCGTTTCGGTGAGCTGGGCTTTAGTGGCTTGCTGTGTTTCGCCCATCGCCAGTTGGCCGAGCGCTGGGGGCTGAGAGCCAGTTGGGAGGAGGGCATGAGTTTTGCCCGTTCGGTGGCCAATTGGTCGCTGTTCGAGGACGCGCCCGGCGCGATGTTGTACCTGCGCAAGTTCTATCGCTTGCTGGTGCAGGGCGATCGGGATGCCGAAGATCGAGGGCTGCTCTGTGAGCGTTTGGGGGTCATGCCCGACGACTTCATTTCACTGGCCAGCGATCCCTTGCTGGATCGGGACTGGTTACAGGCCAATGGGCTTGAGGCCCGGGAGATCCTGCAGGTGACCCGACCTTCTGCCAGTCGACAGGCGGCCAGCGATGTGTGCCTGATTTGTCGCGGGCGGGCAAAACCCGCAACGTCGTGTGCGGCGGATTACTGCATTAACAGCATGGCTGACCTGGTGGCTCAGCATCAGCTGTCTTTACGGCGCTGATTTTGCTAGAAGATTGTCCTACAAACGGCAATCAAGAGGTACGCAATGGAAGGTTTAGTGAAACTGGACCGGATCGACATCAGCATCTTGGTTGAGTTGCAAAAAGACGGGCGCATGACCAATGTCAGCCTGGCCGATGCCGTGGGGCTGTCAGCCAGTCCGTGCCTGCAACGGGTCAAGCGACTGGAGTCGGCCGGGTACATCTCGAGTTACAAGGCGCATTTGAACCTGGCCAAGATCACTGACTCGGTGACGGTGTTCACCGAGATCACCTTGAGCGATCACAAGCGCGAAGACTTCGCCAAGTTCGAGTCCAATATCCGCCTGGTGGATGAGGTGCTTGAATGCCATCTGATCAGCGGTGGCTACGATTATCTGGTGCGCTTCATGACCCGCAGCATCCAGCACTATCAGGAAGTGATCGAAAGCCTGCTGGACAAGAACATCGGCATCTCCAAGTACTTCAGTTACATCGTCATCAAGTCGCCCGTGCTCAAGGACGGCGTGCCGCTGCGCAAATTGCTGCGCCATTGAGACGTTCTCGATAAGCGCTTGTCGCCCGCCGCGTCTTTGCAAGAGGCACACGCCGGGCGGCACCTCAGGTATCGCGCAAAAGGTCGTGAGCGTTAAGCAGCTCGTAGGCAATCTCGGGGTGTTTTTCCAGACCGCGACGAATGGCGGCCGGAATCGACTGGCGGGTTTTGCGGCACAGCCCTGGCAGGTCCAGAAGCTGAATGCCGATGCCGCGCATGCTTCGCACTTCGTGCACGCTTGGGGTGATGTGCACGCGAATGCCTAATTGCTCGTACATCCGCCGCTGCAAATGCTCGAGGTCGGCCAGGCTCTGCAGATTCTCCAGCCGGTCGAGCAGGCGTTTTTCCTCTTGGCGGGTCAGGTGCAGGATGCGCAAATCCGCGCTGGGTATGTCCAGCAACTGTTCGCGCCTGCAATCGCAGGCACCGGGCGGGCAGGGTTGTCGAATCTGGAGAGAGGCTGTCATGGTCTCCAATCATAGCTATCGGCAACCGCTATTGCCCAGCGGGTTTGTCGCGACTCGATGAGGGTGTGGGGCGGACAAAACCACCCCGCACTGATCGCCCTCAGCCCCATGTGTTTCCGAGCGCTTCCAGACCGGCCCTTTGCAGGTCTTGTGGGCTCATGACGAGACGGAACTTGCAGGTGGCATCGAAGTTGAGAAAGAACGGTTCTGCAAAGCTGGGGATCTGGGAGGAGTCTTGTACGTCGATCAGGAAAATCCCGCCGCGCTGTCCATCCTGCTCGGTAAAGTAGGCAGCCTCCGGTTTGATGCTTTCCAGGATTCGCCCGATGACTTCGCCGACTTTCCCGGCTCTGACAAGCGCGTTGAAGGGTTCATTCGGGCACTCCACCATCATTAGCATTTTCATTATTCGATTCTCTTTTCAGATAGCTGCCTCATCTCCCTGCCTTTGCTCCTGGCGCTCACGCCACGAAGCCCGTATTCAACCGCTCCAGCGGTGTCTGGTTAAGCATAGCGAAGCATGAGCTGACGCCCGTTCAGGGTTACGGGCGGTCATCGCGCTGAATGTGTCTGGATCATGTCACCCGCTTCACCAAGGCTTTCAGCCTGCCTGATCAGTTGCATAATGATGCTGGTGGTGTTGAATCTTCTGCGGTTAGCATTGCGCTTTACCGACGCACCAAATGACAGGTGGGTTAACGCAACCGAGTAGGTCGAACATTGATCGAACGACGCCAATTTAGCGGAGGCATGAAGGGGAAAAACCTTCGCTATCTGAATGAAAATCCCAGTGATCCTGCTCAAATGACCCGGGCAGGATTTCTGCTGCTTGAGCATTTCTCGCTGCCCGCGTTCACCCAGGCGCTGGATACGATTGTCACTGCGAATCTGCTACGGCCCGGGTTGTTCGCTTCCCGAACGTTCGGCTTGAATGACGGGGAGGTCATCAGCGATCTCGGCCTGGTCATTCGTCCGGATGCGCGTTTTGATTCTTCAGCCATCCAGGACCTGGACCTGTTGGTCATTTGCGGCGGCTACCGGACAGAACTGAAGGCGACTGATGAGCTGATCAGCCTGTTGCGAGCAGCGGCAGACCGTGGCGTGAGTCTGGCCGGGTTGTGGAATGGCGCCTGGTTCCTCGGCAGCGCCGGCTTGCTGGATGGGTATCGTTGCGCCATTCACCCGGAACATCGCCCCGCACTCGCGGAAATCTCCAAGGCGACGCATGTCACCAGCGAAGCTTTTGTCATTGATCGAGACCGGCTCACCGCTTCCAGTCCCGCGGGGGCATTCCATATGGCGCTGGACTGGATCAAGGGTCTGCACGATAAAGCGCTGGTCGAGGGTATCGAGGACATTCTGGCTTTCGAGGAGTCTCGCTATCGGCGCATCAAACCGGCGGAAAATATCTGCGTGAGCGCGCCATTGCGCGAGGTGGTCAAGCTGATGGATGCCAACCTCGAAGAGCCCCTGGAGCTGGAGCAACTGGCGGTTTATGCCGGTCGTTCTCGTCGACAGCTCGAACGGTTGTTCAAGGAGCAACTGGGCACGACGCCGCAGCGGTATTACATGGAGCTGCGGATCACCGAGGCGCGGCGACTCCTGCAACACACCGAGCTGTCCCAGGTCGACGTGCTGGTGGCCTGCGGTTTTGTTTCACCCAGCCATTTCAGTAAATGCTATAGCTCGTACTTTGGATACAGACCCTCCAAGGAAACGCGACTGGTCAAATGAAAATGACGCCACCGCGAGACCGGGCCAAGCGATTGTCACGGCTGTCTTGATACGTCTCCTATACTGATTCGCGTTGCCAGGCTTAACCCAGGCATCCAACGCCGTCGGGCCCGCCGTCAGGGTTCTGACAGCTTCCCTATCAGTCACTGCAAGGAGATTGAACATGGCAATTCGCATTGGCGATGAAGCACCGGACTTCACCGCCGAAAGTACTGAAGGCCCGCTCCACTTCCACGAGTGGATTGGCGACAAGTGGGCGATCCTGTTCTCGCATCCGAAGGACTTCACGCCTGTCTGCACCACGGAACTCGGTTATATGGCCAGACTCAAGCCGGAGTTCGACAAGCGCAACACCAAGATAGTCGGGCTCAGCGTCGACCCGGTCAGTGACCACCGGGCCTGGCTTGGTGACATCGAAGAAACCCAGGGGCATGCGGTCAACTATCCGATGATCGGCGACGAGAACCTGGTCGTGGCGAAGCTCTACGACATGATTCACCCGAATGCCAGCGGCGGCTCACGCACCGCCGCGGACAACGCCACGGTGCGCTCCGTGTTCATCGTCGGCCCGGACAAGAAAGTCAAGGCGATGCTGATCTACCCAATGAGTGCCGGGCGCAACTTCGATGAAGTGTTGCGCCTGCTCGACTCGCTGCAATTAAACGCCAAGCATACGGTCGCCACCCCGGTAAACTGGCGCCCGGGCGAGGACGTCATCATTCCCACGTCGGTGTCCGACGAAGAGGCCAGGAAGAAATACCCGCAGGGCTTCAAGACGTTGAAACCCTATTTGCGCACCGTGGCGCAACCGAAGTAACTCAGCCAGCGTCCCTCCCTTGCAACGATTGCCTCAGGCTCGGGCAGGGGAGGGGTCTTTAACTCGATCAATAGCAAGTGGCTGTTTTAAAAACAATTTATATGGTTTAGGGGCTTCCCAGACGAAGCGAAAGTTGATAAATTTGCGCGCGTTCTTGCAGAGGCCCTTACGGGGCTTGCAGTAACAGCTACAGGGGCGTCGCCAAGCGGTAAGGCAGCAGGTTTTGATCCTGCCATGCGTTGGTTCAAATCCAGCCGCCCCTGCCATTTTCCTATGCTCATCCAGGTATTCCCTCAACCGCCAGGTTTTGCGTGAGTTCAGGATGATCGTCTTTGCCGGGCGACGTTATTCAAAGCGTTGCTCAAAGGCAGGCAGCTGATTCGACATGATCGGCTGAAGCGGCACCCAGACATTCCCCGTCGATGCCGACAACTGCACTTTCTCCCTTTGGCTGTTCCTCCTTCTGTATGCCTGGTCGTCGTTTTCGACGCTGTCTTTACACCTCACTCCGCTATCTCGAACTCACTGGTGAGCCTGTCATCCTTCGGATCTGACGCGCCACGAATGCCTGCATTTGCACAAGGTCACTGAAGATCAAGGTAGACGCTATGGGCTGATACAAAACGGAGTGTTCGGTAATTTGCACGGTTCTTGCAGAATAATTTACAGATGCCTTGATCTGTAACCCTTCTACCCGTGGAGTCGTTGAACATGCCGTTACGCTTGAAGTTAGCCCTAAGCTACCTGCTGATCGGTTTGATCCCGGTTCTGGGCATGGCCTTTACGGTCTATCAACAAGCCAGTACGGCCCTGCGCGAACAGACGCTGAACGCCCTCGAGGCGGTTGCCCATATCAAACAGCAGCAATTGCTGGATAACTGGCAGGAGCGGCGTAACCAGATCAGCACCCTGGCCAGTAACCTGAGTAACAGCTACCAGGGACTGGACGACACCGCGCTGATCAGCACCGCCCATTACGACCGCCCGATGTTTCAACACTTCATCAGCACCTTTGGTTACCGCGAGCTGAAACTGGTCATGCCCGATGGCACCATCATGCTCAGTGTGCAGAGCGACAGTGACGAAAAGCACAACCTCGGCGAAGACAGCCTGCGCGACACCTCGCTGGCGCGTCTGGTGAAGCAAAGCCGCGATAGCGGAAAACCGTTGATCAGCGACCTGCAGTACAACCCATCGAGCAAAGAGCCGACCCAGTATCTGGCCACCCCCGTCATGTCGAACGGTGAGCAACAAATGATCCTGGTTCTGGAGTTACCCATCGCCCCGCTCAATAACGTGATGCAAACCCGCCAGGGCCTGGGGGAAAAAGGCGAAACCTACCTGGTCGGCAGTGATGCCGGCTTGCGCTCGGACTCGGCACGTTTCCCTGAACGCCAGGTCAACCGCAGTCTCAATGCACAAACCGGTCTCACAGGCAGTGCTGTCAGCAATGCCCTGGCAGGCCAGCAGGGACGTATCGCCGAACCGGGGCTGGACGGCAACGGTGCGCTGAAAGTGTTTGTCCCCATCGCCTTCGATGACAACCATTGGGCCCTGATTGCTGAAATGGATCAGACCCAGGCGTTTGCCCCGGTACGTCAGTTGATGTGGCAAGTCTTGCTGCTCGGCCTGCTGACCGTCGCTGCCGTTGCCATCGCCACCTGGCTGGTCAGCCGCAGTGTGATGCGCCCGCTGGGCGGCGAACCGAGCAATATGACCGTACTGGCCCGTCGCTTGGCCGCAGGCGAGCTGAACCTGCCGACCGAGCAACGACAGCAGGCGGGTTTGATGCTGGCCCTGCATGAAATGGCTCAGGCCTGGCGCGATGTGATTGAGCGTCTGCGCCAATCCAGCCAGGACGTCGGTCAGGCCAGCAGCGAGATTCTAAGCGCCGCCGGGCAAACCAGCGAACGCCTCGACCTGCAGCAAGAGTCGCTGGAAATGGTCGTCAGCGCCGTCGAGCAAATGTCCTGTACCGTGCAGGACATTGCCCGCAATGCCGCCGACAGTGCACATGGCAGCACCGCCGCACGGGGTGCCTTTGGCGAGATGCAAGGCACCTTGCAACAGATGATCGGCCAGCAGGGACGCTTGCTGAACGACATCGGTCGGGCGGGCAGAGTGGTTGACACCCTGACCAGCGACGCCCTGCAAATCGGCAGCGTGCTCGCGGTGATCCGAGGCATTGCCGAACAAACCAATCTGCTGGCGCTCAACGCCGCTATCGAAGCCGCGCGCGCCGGGGAACAAGGCCGTGGCTTTGCTGTGGTCGCCGACGAGGTGCGCAACCTTGCCCAACGCACCAGCAGCGCCACCGAAGAAATTGTTGCCATCACCAGCACCTTGCAAAGTTCTTCCACCGAAGCCTTGCAGGCGATGCAGGCATCGGCCGAACAAGCACATTCGCTGGAGCGTGAAACCCAGGTCGTGCTGACCTCGCTCAGCCAGTTGGACAACTCCCTGCAAGGCGTGCACGCCCTCGCTGTGCAGATCGCTGTCGCAGCGAACGAACAGGCCGGAACCACGCAGGAGGTGAATCAGCATATGCACCGCTTGCACGACATGACCCGTGATAACCGGCGCAATGCGGCACATACCCGCAGCAGCGGCGAGCACCTGCAGCAAGTGGCCAACAATCAGCAGGCCCTGGTGCTGCGCTTCCGCCTCTAGCCGCTGGCACCCACTCAGTCGTCGTGCATCGCTCGGAGATTCAAATCCTGCGATGCCAACGTCTCGGGAACAGCGCGTGCCCAAGGCAGTTGCGTGTTTTCGCCAACAGCTTCCAAACGCACAACTTCGCGCAACCCACTCGGGTTGCCCGCCGTCATGGGTGTCACCGCGCACCTCACTTCTGCCTGTCCTTCGAGTACTGGAAAGTGCCTCGACTGTCGTAAAAACGACCTGTTGACGCTGAACGCGAACCCCCGTGACTTTTCTGTTGAACGACTGTTCAGCTTGGACTATGTTCGTTCCACCTTCTTCCCCGGCTGGTTGCGGGCTTGCGTTTCTTCTTCCCGAACGAGGCACTGGCATGCGGTTTTCACCCTTTGTTGAGCGGATCTCAGGCCAGGGCGTTGCTGCCTGGGATATTCACAATGCGGCGTTTGACGCTCAGCGTCGTGGTGAGGATGTCATCATCCTCAGCGTCGGGGACCCGGATTTCCCCACTCCAGACTTCATTACCGATGCCGCGATCGATGCGCTGCGTGAGGGCGACACGCACTACACCGAAATCGCCGGTCGCCTGGCCTTGCGCGAAGCCATCGCCGCGCGATACAGCCAACTGTTTGGCCGTGAGCTGCAAGCGTCAAACGTCATCAATGTGGCGGGGGCGCAGAATGCACTGTTCATCACCTCGCTGTGCTTGCTCGCTGCCGGTGACGAAGTACTTGCCCTGGACCCGATGTACGTGACCTACGAGGCGACGCTCAAGGCCTCCGGCGCGACGCTGGTACGGGTGCCCTGCGCGGCGGATTCGGGTTTCCGGCTCGATGCCGCGGTGCTGGCCAAGGCTATCACGCCGCGCACCCGGGCGATTTTCCTCTCCAATCCGAACAACCCCACCGGCGTGGTGCTCAACCGCGAAGAGTTGCAAGCCATCGCCGACCTCGCCACCACTCATGACCTGTGGGTCGTGGTGGACGAGGTCTATGAGAGCCTGGCGTTCGAACGCGAGCACCTCAGTCTGGCGGCCTTGCCGGGCATGGCCGAGCGTTGCGTGGTCGTCGGCAGCCTGTCGAAATCCCATGCCATGACCGGCTGGCGGATCGGCTGGATCGTCGCCGATGAAACCCTGGTGGCGCATGCCGAAACCCTGATGCTGAGCATGCTCTATGGCCTGCCGGGGTTTGTCATGGAGGCCGCGCTCAAGGCAGTGCAGGCCCATGAAGACGTAACCCAGAGCATGCGCGAAATCTATCGCCGTCGTCGCGATCTGGTGGTGAAAGGTTTATCCGATTGCCCGGGAATATCAGTGCTCACGCCCGATGCCGGCATGTTCGTGCTGGTGGACGTGCGGGGCACTGGCCTGAGCTCTCTGGAATTCGCCTGGCGTCTGTTGCGCGAGGCGGGTGTCGCGGTCCTTGATGCGGCCGCTTTCGGCGAGCCGGCACAAGGCTTTGTGCGGCTCTCGTTCACGCTGAGTGAAGAACGGCTGGCCCAGGCCTGCCAGCGTATTCGCGATTTTGTCCGGGTGTTGAAGGGCGAAGCGCCGAGGCCGGTGATCACCCGTGTGACCAGCGAAGCGACCGTTGAGCCGGTCGCGGCCAAGACCATGATCGAGGTCGATGGCCTGCACAAACGCTTCGGCAATATCGAAGTCCTCAAAGGCGTCTCCCTGACGGCCCGCGAAGGCGATGTGATCTCCCTGATCGGCGCCAGTGGCTCGGGCAAAAGTACCTTGCTGCGCTGCATCAACATGCTCGAAGTGCCAGACCAGGGTCGCATTCTGGTGGACGGCGAAAGCATTCACCTGAACTTCGACCGTCCCGGCGCGCCGCTGGTGTCCGACGCCAAACAGCTGGTACGGATCCGTTCGAGCCTGGGCATGGTGTTCCAGAACTTCAACCTCTGGCCCCATCGCACGGTGCTGGAAAACCTCATCGAAGCGCCGACTCAGGTCCTGCGTGAAAGCCGTGCGGAGGCCACCGAAAGGGCTGAAGCCCTGCTTGAACGCGTCGGGCTTGCAGCCAAGCGCAACGAGTACCCGGCGTTTCTCTCCGGGGGACAGCAACAACGGGTGGCCATCGCCCGGGCCCTGGCCATGCGGCCCAAGGTCATGCTGTTCGATGAACCCACCTCGGCACTCGACCCGGAACTGGTCGGCGAAGTGCTGCGGGTGATCCGCTCTCTCGCCGAAGAAGGCCGGACCATGATCCTGGTGACCCATGAGATGGCCTTTGCACGCGATGTCTCTTCCAAAGTCGCCTACTTGCATCAAGGGTTGATCGAGGAAGCCGGTTCGCCGGACGAAGTGTTCGTACACCCACGCAGCGAACGTTGCCGACAATTCGTCAACGCTTATCAGACTCGCTAATAACATAAAAAAACGGGGAACAATCATGGGAAATCGACGTTTGGCAAACTGGTTGACCGGCGTGGCCTGCGTAATGCTGGCCGGCATGAGCGCGGCACAGGCGCAGCCGATCAGGTTCGCGGTCGCCGCCGAACCGTATCCGCCGTACACCGAGAAGCAGGCCAACGGGGAATGGAAAGGCTTTGAAGTCGACCTGATCCACAAGCTGTGCAGCGAGATGAAAGCCGAGTGCGAGATCAAGGAAGTGGCGTGGGACGGGATCATCCCGTCGCTGCTGGCGAAGAAGATCGACGTGATTTTCTCGTCCATGTCGGTGACCGAAGAGCGCGAAAAACAGATCGCATTCAGCAAGGCCTACTACGACTCGGCGATCGCGGTTGTCGGGCCCAAGGGCACTGCGGTGAACAAGTACCCGGATGACCTCAAGGGCAAGATCATCGCGGTGCAGAACTCGACAGTGAGCGCCAGTTACCTGAAGGCTTACTACGAGAAAATTGCCGAGGTGAAGTATTACGATACCCAGGACTCGGCCAACGCCGACCTGATTGCCGGTCGTGTCGACCTGATGATGGCGGATGGCACGGCCATGGCGGCATTCGTCAAGACGCCCGATGCCAAGGACCTGGCCTACCTGGGCACGGTGCCTTATGACCCGATCTTCGGCAAAGGCGTGGGCGCCGGTCTGCGCAAGGATGACACCGAGCTCAAGGCCAATCTCGACAAGGCGATCAAGACCCTGCTGGCGAGCAAGGACTATGACGACCTCTCCCAAAGCTACTTCGGGACCAGCGTGAAGCCTGCTTTCTGATCTGAACACAGATCCTGTGGGAGCGAGCCTGCTCGCGATGAGGGCACAACAGTCAACATCTACGGTGACTGAACCACCGCCATCGCGAGCGGGCTCGCTCCCACAAGGTCCAGCGGTGTCCTCACGCCTGCTAACCGGAGAGTTGAAATGCCAGCAATGTTCGAGTTGATCGATTTCAGCGAACAAGGATGGGGCAGTGCGCTGTTGAAGGGGCTCTGGATGACCCTGCAGATATCGGCCGGGGCCTTTGTGGTCGGGCTGTTCATTGGGCTGGTGGTGGCCTGTCTCAAGTTGAGCGCGCCCAAACCGATTGCGGCACTGATGCGTGGCTACACCACATTATTCCGGGCAGTTCCGGAGTTGTTGCTGATCCTGTTGCTGTACTACGTCGGTTCCATGCTCCTCAATTCGCTGATGGCCCGGATGGGTTACGGCGCGATGGATGTCAGCGGTCCTTTGGCGGCAATCCTGGTGCTGGGCCTGGTTCAAGGCGCCTATGCCTCGGAGATTTTTCGGGCAGCGATCCAGGCGATTCCCTTTGGTCAGATCGAGGCGGCGAGGGCGTTCGGCCAAAGCGGGTTCGGACTGTTCCGGCGCGTAACGCTGCCGATCATGGCGCCTTATGCGATGGCCGGGATGGCCAACCTGTGGATCAACCTGATCAAGGACAGTGCATTGATCAGCGTGGTCGGCACCAACGAACTGTTGTACACCGCCAAGCAAGGGGCGGGTTCGACGCGTCACTACCTGTTGTTCTACCTCACGGCCGCGGCGATGTACTACGTGGTGACGTTGGTGTCCAACTACCTGTCGGGACGGCTTGAGCGACGCACTCGTCGCTGGATGCCCTTGGCTGAGTGAATGAAATGATTCCAGCGTGGATAGTTGAATATGCGGCGCTGTTGGGCCGAGGGCTGCAAACGAGCATCACCCTTCTGTTGTTTGCCAGTGCGTTCGGTTTTGTGCTCGCGGTGCTGGTGGCGCTGGCCCGGATCTCGAAGAATAAAGTCATCGCCAAGGCCAGCCTGTTCTACACCAGCGTGTTTCGCGGGACACCGTTGCTGATCCAGATCTACATCTTCTACTACGGGCTTGGCAGCCTGTTTGCGCAGTTTCCGCTGATTCGTGGCAGTTTTCTCTGGCCTTATCTGCGTGACGGCTACTGGTACATCGTGTTCGCCCTGGTGCTGTCGGTGGGGGCCTATGTGGGCGAAGTGATTCGCGGCGGCCTGCTGGCGGTGCCAAAAGGTGAAATGGAAGCCGCCTCGGCGTTTGGCATGACCCCGCGCCAGTCCCTGCTGCGGGTGCGCTTGCCACGGGCCATGCGGTTGCTGTTGCCGACATTGGCTGGGGAGACCGTGATGTTGTTGAAGTCCACGGCGCTGGCCTCGACCATCGCGGTGATCGATCTGCTGGGCGCTGCCAACGTGGTCCGTGCCCAGACCCTGCAAGTCTATCAACCGTTGTTGCTGGTGGCCGGGGTGTATGTCTGCCTGACGTTCCTGATCGAGGCACTGTTTGCCTTTGCCGAACGGCGCGGGACGCCGCTGCGCAGGGCGGTGTAATGAGCGCGCCACGGGTTGACCGGTCGTTGCAGGGCTCAGGCATCCCTCGATCCAGAGTCCGTCGAGCATCGGGGTCAACAGTCATGATGAGAGGACAGGCGTATGGCGCAGGACATTTCGTTTGCTGTTCGGAACAATAACGGCGACGCGGTGCGGGTCGGCGTGTGGCGATTCGAGGGCAATGGCGGCGGGCCGAAGGTGCACTTGCAGGCGGGGGTGCATGCCGATGAAATCGCCGGGATGCTGGTCCTGCATCTGTTGATGCAGCGGCTCCAGGTCGCCGAGGCCGAGGGCCGCCTCAAGGGCAGTGTGACAGTGGTGCCACAGGCCAATCCCCTGGGCATCGGGCAGTTTCGCCAAGGGCGAATGCTCGGTCGGTTTCACGACGCCACGGGCCATAATTTCAACCGTTCATTCGACCAGTCGACAGCGATGGCCCGACCTTCGACCCCTGTCCAGGTCTGGCAAAAAAGCCTGGTACAACTGGCGGCTACGGCGGATGTAGTGCTCGATCTGCACACCGATGACGAGGCGTTACCGTACCTCTATGTTCACCGCAGTTTCTGGCCACGTGGCCGTGAACTGGCGGCAGCGATGAAGATGGAGGTGGCGATCATCTGGGATGACGGTGGCGATGGCTCTTTCGAGGAAACCATCATTGCGCCCTGGCTGCGCGATGGCGTCACGGACCAGCACCTGGCGGCGACCCTGGAATTGCGCGGGCAGGGCGATGTCAGCGATCGGCTTGCCGAGCAGGATGCTGCGGGGCTGTACGCCTGGCTTTGCGCGTGCGGGGTGATCGATGAGCCGCTGTCGCCAGGCGATTGGCCTGTCGAGGCGATAGAAATGAGCCACATGGAGACCATTCTCGCGCCGCAGCCCGGGGTGCTGATCTTTGAAAAGGAGCTGGGCGATTTCGTCGAAGAAGGGCAGCGGTTTGCGCGGATTCTGGGGCGCCCGGGTGATCCGTCTTCCGAAGTGGTGCTGTTTGCCGAGCAAGCGGGGCGGATGGTGACACGTTATCGGGATCGGCTGGTGCCCCAGGGCATGGTGGTGGCGAAATTCACCGGAACCCGGGTGTCGCGCAACTGGAGCGGAGGATTGCTGGACCCGAACTAGAAGGGGTAAGCGGCAGCCTTCCGAATCGGCATGTGTTTAGCCCCCAGAGAAGGAGCACCTGCCCTGGCAATCAATGAACTGACTCAGGGGCCGTTAAGAAATCAATCAGCGCTCTTACTTTCATCGGTAGATAGCGGGCATGGGGGTACAGCAACATGAAGGGGCGGGTAGCGCCACCAAACTTCCCGAGTACCTCGACCAATTCACCGCTTTCGATTTGCGCCTGAACGGTAAACCGGTACGCCTGCACGATCCCGGCGCCGTGTCTGGCCATCGTGATCGTTGCCAGATAATCTTCAAGGCAGGTGGTATTTCCAGAGGTGTTCACGCTCACCGACCGCTGATCGACGATGAAGGTCCACGGCAGATTCCTTCCGCTGCTGGGCAGTTCAAACTGAATGCAATCGTGTAATTCCAGGTCCGACAGTGCCTGCGGAGCGCCACGCTGGCGAAGGTACTCAGGAGAGGCTACAACCACCAGCTCCGCATTCTCGAGTGTGCGCGCAATCAGCGCCGAGTCATCGGGCGCCCGACCGCGGATGGCCAGATCGTAACCTTCCTCAGCGAAATCTATGTTTCGGGTACTGACGTGTACGACTACCTTGACCAGTGGATAGCGTCGACGAAACTCGGCAAGGCGTGGTAACAGTCGAAAATGCGCATAGGGTGTCGGTGCGCTGATGCGCAATTCCCCTGAGGGCGCCTGCTGCTGGCCCGTCACTTCACGTTCCGCGTCAACCAGTTGAGTCAACGCTTGCCGGCATTGCTCGTAATAGACCCGACCTGCCTCGGTCAGGCGTATCTGCCGGGTGGTGCGTACAAACAAGCGCACCGCCAGACGCTCTTCCAGGCGTGACACCGACCGGCTCACGGCGGCAGGCGTCACGCCGGCGGCCTGTGCAGCGGCAGTGAAACTTTCAAACTCGACTGCCAAACAGAACAGCTCAATGCTGCCCAGTTGCACATCGTCAAAATGCCGGGGCATCGTATCTCTCGATTAATTACATCGGGTATCAAGTAAGTGGCGTAACACGCTATCTATCCCGGTCTGACGAAAAAGTAAAGCGATCCCCTGATCAACCGGGAAACTGACTCGCACCTGCTGCCAGGCAGAGTTGGTGGTATGCACCGACCAGTTGATCCAGCGTGAACGCGCGATTTCGCCCACTGGGATTGGGCAGGACCCAGACCGAGGCATTACCAAAGGTCTTTGACTGAAGCCCCCATGCAATTTCTCGTTGACCGGATAATGCGCTGTACGCCGCTTTGCCGAGAAACGCCACAAAGCGTGGTGCATAACGTGCGATCTTTTGTTCAAAATCAGCAGCGGCAGCGATGAATTCATGTGAAGACAACTCATCCGCCCGTGCGGTTGGCCGTTCGATCACCGCGGTTAACCCACACTGATACTGCAAGAGTGTCCGATCGTGTTCCGGGCGTACTTCCTGCGGCGTAAAACCGGCGAGATGGAGTGTGCGCCAGAAACGATTGCCCCGACCCGCAAAATGATGCCCCTGGGCGGCGGCCGTCATGCCCGGATTGATGCCACAGAAAATCACGGCAAGCTGCTCGGCAAGAATATCTTCGAGTCTTTCACCCACGATAAAACCTCACAAACCCGACAGGTGCCGAGGTCAATTAGCCGCAGATCACGCTGACCGCATTGCGTGCAAGCTCTGTCAATTCAGCGCGGGATTTGCCCGCCCGAGCACGTATCGAAATGCTGTGCAGCAAGGATGATGCGAGCACGGCGAGGGCTGCGGGGTCGGCATCGCTTTTCAGTTCGCCGGAATCGATTGCTGCCCGCAGACGCGTTTCGAGTTCGGCATCGAGCCTGCTCAGCCGATCCGAAAGCACGTCGCGTATTTCAGCATCCTCGACGGCCTCGGTCGTCGCCGTGCCAATCGCAAAACAGCCGCGCGGTTGGCCTTCGCCCGAGAAGTAGATCGACAACTGCCCCTCATAGAAACGCATCAACGCCTGCTCGAGTGTCAGCGTGTTGTCCGTCAGCGCCTCATGCATGGCCGCCGCCGCAAACTCCCAATACTGCTCAAGCGCTTTGATATAGAGCGCGTGCTTGTCACCGAATGCCGCATAGAGGCTTGGGCGATTCATGCCGGCCGCCGTCGCGATGCTATCCAGAGAGGCGCCGGAATATCCGGTGCTCCAGAAAACCCCAAGTGCCTGCTGCAGCGCTGTCTGCGGGTCATACGCGCGAGGGCGGCCACGGCCTTTGCCCTCTGCAGTTTTATTTTGTGCCATGTTGTACAAATTCCTTGAATGAAGGTAGGTCACGGCATATTCTTACACCATCGCACAAAATTAAGGAACCAGAAGTTCCTGAATTTCAGGTTTGTTGCAGCGGAGCTCGAACTGGGTATTGCGGCGATGAAACAGGTGCGGCAGAGCGATCCTCCTGACGCACACGAGCTTGATTCCTCACAGCAATTATTGACATCAGGGTCGCAGGCGATCGTTGCCCGTGTTAGCCCGATTTCCCGGTTAAAGGTGTATTCGATCATGACCAGACAGTTCGACATTCCAGCTTCGCAAACCTTCGAGCACCCAGGGTCGAACCAGGCCGACAGGCCCATCAAGAAACCGTTTAAAGAGAAGTTGCGACCACTCCTTATGGTGGGCGTTCCTGCTCTCGTCGCTGCGGTTGGGTACTCACACTATGTGACAGGCGAGCCCTACGTTTCGACCGATAACGCTTATGCCCGAGTAGCGAAGGCATCGATCAACGCTCGCGTTTCCGGACAAGTCGTCGAAATCGCGGTCGAGGACAATCAGCCTGTTCGCAAGGGCCAGGTGCTGTTTCGGATCAACCCGGAGCCGTTCCAGATCGCGATTAACCGTGCAGAAGCGCAGCTGAGCGTTGCGCGGCTTCGCATCGATGGACTCAAGGCAAGCTACCGCCAGCAGCAGGCTGAACTGCAATCGGCCAAAGAGTCGGCGGATTTCGACCAGCGGGAATTTGCCCGCAAGAAAGCGCTGGTCGCCACCGAGTTCGTCTCGCGCGCTATTTACGAACGTTCAGACACCGACCTTAAAGTTGCCCGGCAACGAATAGCGTCGATCGAACAGCAGATCGCCAGCACGGTCGTTGCCTTGAACGGCAATCCGGACATCGAAGCCGATAAACACCCGATGGTTCGCGAGGCCAAGGCTCAGCTCGACGAAGCGCAGCTTTATCTCTCGTACGCGACGGTGTATGCGCCGCAGGATGGCATCGTGGCCAAGGTCGACGATTTGCAGGTGGGCAACTACGTCAACAGCGGTGCGCCAGCCTTTGCCTTGCTGTCCGATCGCCAGATCTGGGTTGAGGCCAACTTTCGCGAAACGGAAGTGACCCATATGCGTCAAGGCCAGGAAGCAACCATCAGTGTCGATACGTACCCTGATCACGTATTCAAAGCCCACGTGACCAGCATGAGTCCGGGTGCCGGATCGGACTTCGCGCTGCTGCCACCGGAAAATGCGACCGGCAACTGGGTCAAGGTTGTCCAGCGGGTACCGGTTCGACTCGAACTCGATGAAGTGGATCCTGCTCTGCCGCTTTTCTCGGGTACCAGCGCCACGGTCAAAGTCGACACCGGCTATCGCACGCCCTGGTGGCACCCACTCAAGGCTCTGTTGACCGCAGGTACCGACCGATGAACGCCTCTCTTGCTGGAAACCCGGCGGGAGAGGGTTCGCGCACGCTCAGGTTCGCCGCATTGCTCGCGACCTTTATGCAGTCGGCGAACCTGCCTTTGCCGAATGCGGCACTGAGGTTTATTCAGGGCGCTTTGTCGATGACCGATGACGAGGCTGGCTGGGTATTCACTTCATACCTCGCGGCGAGCGCCATTACCCTGCCGATTGCGCAGTGGCTCGCCGGACGCTACGGCCTGAAGGTTGTGTATCAAGCCGCGATAGCCTTGTTCGTCCTTGGCTTGTTGCTCGCCATGCAGGCAACGACCCCGTTGGAGTTCGTCGGTGCGCGCATTATTCAAGGCGCTGCGAGTGGCTTGCTGGCGCCGCTTTCGATGGCCATTGCAACGGAAACACTGCCACCTGCGCGGCGCGCGAAATTCGGTTCGATGTTCACGGCCATTGTGCTCTTGGGCATCGTCAGCGGCCCGAGTATCGGTGGCTGGGTCTGCGAACATTACGATTGGCGCTCGATTTTCTCCATCAGCCTTCCGCTAACGGCGTTTATCTTCGTGGTGGTGACGTTGTTGCTGGCCGAGAAAAAGGCTGAGAAAAGTCCGCCTTTCGACTTCTTCGGCGTCGGCACCTTCACGCTGGGAATGATCGGGTTGCAAATGCTGCTGGACCGCGGTGAGCGTCTGGACTGGTTTGCTTCGCCCGAGATCTGGCTGGAGGCGTTGGCAGGTGCACTGGGGCTCTACCTGTTCGTTGTCCATGTGCTGACCGCGAAGGTGCATTTCCTCAACAAGAATTTGTTCAAAGACCGCAATTTCGTGCTGTCGACGATCATCTTTTTCGCACTCGGTTTTGTGCTGTTGCCGACGATGGCCCTGACATCGCCGATGCTGGATGAAATTCTCGGATACCCACCTGACACGACCGGCTACCTGACGATACCGCGAGGTGTCGGGCTTGTAGGTGCATTTCTGCTGATGGGCCGGGTTCCTGCTCGTATCGACTCGCGACTCTTTGTTACCGCGGGCGTGGCGCTGGTGGCTTATGCCAACTGGCTGATGCTCGGCTATTCGCCGTTGATGGACTGGTGGCCCGTGGCGGTGGCCGGTGCACTCCAGGGAATCGGTCTCGGTGTCTTGATGCCGGCGATCAGTAAGGTGGCCTTCAGCACGCTCGATCCCAAGTTCCGCCCGGAAGGTACCGGTTTTTTCAATCTGGCCCGTGTCTTCGGCAGCACCCTCGGCGTTGCCATCGTGCAAGTGTTCTTCTTCAACAAGACACAAACGATGCACGTGGCACTGGCAAGCCATCTGACGCCTTATCGCGCCGCTGCACATTCCATGACGGCGGCGACGTCCTTGCAAGCACTCGGGGGGCTCAACGAAATGATCACCGGCCAGGCGGCTTTTATCGCGGTTATCGGCCAGTTCAAGATTTTGATGCTGGCGATGCTGGTGGTGAGCCCGCTGGTTGTCTTTCTTCGCAAACCCGTTCCGACCAACTAGTTTTCGTGGAGTCTGCCCAATGAAATCCAATACGTTCGTACTCAACAGACAGCAGTTCCAAACGACGGTCGGTGCGGTGTCGGCGTTGATGTTCCTGTCCGCCTGTACCGTCGGCCCTGACTATAAAGAGCCCCCGGCGAGCTTGTCGCAGCACTATGATCAACAGGCCGAGCAGCGTCTTGGCGAGGGTGGCAACAAGGTGGCTGAACAGCACATTGAGCTTGGTAAGAAGGTCAGCGGTGACTGGTGGTCTGCCTTCCATTCGCCGAAGCTCGACAAGGTTGTACGTCGGGCAATCGACGGCAATCTTGAGCTCGTGGCGGCGGATGCGACGATCCGGCAAGCGGCGTCCTCTGTGGCCGCGGCGGAGGGGGCACTGTATCCGCAGGTCGATTTTGGCGCTCAGGCTGGACGCCAACGGACCCACAACGGGTCTGAGCCATCTGTCTCCAATTTTTACTCGATCGGGCCACGGGTTGGCTTCGACCTTGACGCTTTTGGCGGTACCAAGCGGTTGGTCGAGCAGAAGGAAGCGCTTAAGAGTCTGCAGAAACACCGCTACGAAGCGGCGTACCTGACCCTGACGGGCGATGTTGCGAGCCAGGCGTTGTTGGT
Source organism: Pseudomonas fluorescens HK44 (assembly GCF_000217955.3). Classification (GTDB taxonomy): domain Bacteria; phylum Pseudomonadota; class Gammaproteobacteria; order Pseudomonadales; family Pseudomonadaceae; genus Aquipseudomonas; species Aquipseudomonas fluorescens_AQ. The sequence goes on from NZ_AFOY02000002.1 coordinate 153,056, forward strand.
TGCTTCGGCAAACGCGCAGATGGAAGCCGTCGAGAAACTGCTCGCCAATGACGCGAAGAACCTCGAACTCGTGCGCATGGCGCACACCAATGGCACCACCACGCAGATCGACGTTTCGCTGGCCGAGACGCGGCTCGCTCAGGACCGCACGCTGTTGCCGCCCCTCGCTCAACAGCGTGATTCGGCACGGCATGCACTGTCGGTTCTGACGGGAAAAGGCCCAGGAGACTGGACCGCTCCCGACTTCAACCTCGCCGAGTTTGTCTTACCGTCAAGCGTGCCAGTCAGCTTGCCCTCGGAAATGGCCCACGATCGGCCGGATGTTCTGCAAGCCGAAGCTGAATTGCACATGGCCAGCGCCGCTGTCGGGGTCGCGACAGCCAATCTCTATCCCCATGTAACGCTGTCCGCGTCTCTTGCACAGGCCGCTTCAGGCAATGGCGGCGCCGCACTCTGGAGTCTTGCTGCGGGGCTGGCGGGACCGATCTTCGATGGCGGCACGCTCAAGGCTGAGCGTCAGGCAGCCGTCGACGGCTACAAGGCGACACTCGCCGGCTACCAGCAAACGGTCATTCAGTCATTTGGCCAGGTCGCAGACACGCTGCAGGCCATAAACCATGACTCGGAGGAAAACCTGGCGCAGGAGGACGCGTTACGAGCGGCCGAAACGAGTTTTCGCTTGAACCAGCAAGCCTACGCGCAAGGCGAGAACAGCATTCTCCAGGTGCTGGAGGCGGAACGTGCCTATGAGCAGGCGTTACTGGGTCGAATCAGAGTGAAGACGGCGCAGTATCTCGACACGGTGCGGTTGTATGTGGCGCTCGGCGGTAATTCGGTGGGTGTGTCTGAGCAACGTGTTGCCAGCCGCGAAGAGCCGAAAACTGTTTATCAATAGCGGCTGCGTTTTACCAGAGACCACTACCGCCATTGCGGCTGTAGCCCCAGACATCGGAGTAAAGACATGTCATACGAAGCGTTTCACGATGAACTTCGCGATACAAAGTTCCCTCTTGTCCACGGATCGGGTGCGATGCCGGCCGTTGGATTTGGCACGCTGTTCCGCGATCTGACTGTTACAACACAAGCCGTCAAGCACGCGCTGGAAACAGGCTTTCGCCATTTCGATTGTGCAGAGCGCTATCGAAACGAAGACAAGGTCGGAGTGGCCATAAAGGAATTCCTGGAGGCCGGTAAGGTCCGGCGGGAAGACCTGTTTATTACCACAAAGCTGTGGAACACCAACCATCGCCCCGAGCGGGTTCTGCCGGCTTTTGAAGCCAGCTGCCGACGGCTTCAAGTGGATTACATCGATTGCTACCTCATTCACACACCCTTTGCCTTTCAACCGGGCGAAGACCAGGAACCAAGAGACGAGCAGGGGCGAATCATTTACGACTCGGGCGTGACATTAATCGAGACTTGGCGAGCACTTGAGCGTCTGGTGGATGAAGGCCGGTGCAAGTCCATCGGGTTATCCGACATTACACTGCAGGCATTAAAAGAAATTGTGGCAGCGGCCCGGATAAAACCTGCCGTCGTGCAGGTTGAATCTCACCCTTATCTGCCTGAATGGGAACTGCTCGAGTTTTGTCGGCCGCATAGAATTGTCGTCCTTGCGTTTGCGCCACTGGGGCATGGCATGCAGCCGAACGTACTGGAAGACGCGGTGATCACAGGTGTCGCCCGGCGCTTGCAACAGACCCCGGCTCAAGTTGCATTGGCCTGGTCTGTACAACGTGGCGTCGCGTTCCTGACCACGTCTGCAACGCTGAGCCATATCCAGGAAAACTTTGCGATTTCTACCCTGCCTCACAGGGCCATGTTTGAAATCAAGGACGATATTACGACCCGGGTACGATTCAACTCGGTGGTGGAAACCGGTGTGCCTGGATTTATTCCGGGCAAGAAGTAATACACGACAAGGGGGCGGTCTTCTGCAAGGCCGCCTCTTTGAATAGTTCTTCACGCGAGACATGCCTGTAGAGCATGCTGGTTTTTTACTTATCTGCGGAGGTGGTGACGATGGACGTTTTCCAGACCATGCGTTTTTTCGTGGCTGTCGCTCAGAGCGGCAGCTTTACGGCAGCGGCTGAGCTGTTGGACACCACCACAACTAACGTTTCCAAAGCGGTCTCCAGTCTGGAGGCCAGGCTTCAAACACGTCTGATTAACCGCACCACCCGACGCCTGGCGTTGACCGAAGCGGGTGCGCGCTATTTGCAGCGCTGCGAGAAAATTCTTGAGGAGGTACGTGAGGCCGAAGAGGAAGCGGGTACCGCGCAGGTCATGCCTGTTGGCAGGCTCAAGATTCACGCGATGGGAGCCGTCGGTAATCATTACGTGATCAAAGCCATTGCCAGGTATAGAGAGATTTATCCCTTGGTAATGTTTGATTTGACACTGAATAATCGGCTACCCGACTTGCTCGAGGAAGGCTATGACATATCGATTGTTTTAGCGCGGGATCTACCTGATTCAGGATTTGTCGCTCAGCGGCTGGGTATCACTTACAGCATTCTCTGTGCCTCGCCCGCGTACCTGAAGAAACGCGGGATTCCCGATTCCACGAGATCGCTTGGCGAACATGATTGTTTGAGAATTGTGAATACGGTAATGCCGGTTGAAAACTGGGTATTTGAGGGGCCCGAAGGCGTGGAGACCGTCAACGTTCCATTGTCGCCGTTTCACGTCAACACGGCTGACGCCATGACTGTTGCCATAACGAATGGGATGGGGATTGGTATTCAGCCGATTGCGTCGGCAGTCGACGGACTCAGGGCCGGCACGCTAGTGCGCGTACTGCCGGAGTATCATTTTGAAGAGTTCAACTTGTTTGCCATTTATCCATCACGAAAGTTCGTGGATGCAAAAATAAAGACATGGGTGGAGTTTCTTAAAGATTACATTCCTGGCTTGTTGGCATCCGATGAAGAAATCGTCGGCTCAGCCAGAAAAGATAACAGCGTTCGAGCTCGCTAGCGCGGCAGGTATGGAGTGTCGACCCTCCATCGTCTGCACAGTACTTAACCGTTTGAACAGCCTGTTCCCATGACTTGATACTGAAGGACGTGCTGTTGACCGTGAGAGTCTTCATAGATCATTTGAACAGGAACCGTTCCGCACTGATCAGCAGTGTCTGTCATTGCAATGACTTTTTTAATGTCGAGCCTGGTTGCGTAAGTGTAACTTTCTACCGGTGTCTGACGGGTGGCGACTGTTGAATGGCTCTCGTCTGCAAATGCTTGTGCACCTAAACTGCCAAGCGCAAGGAAGATCGCAACTTTTGAAATATTCATCATGTTCATCATATTCACCGTATCGCTCAAGGGTTTGACCTGCGTCGTTTTTACCTCGTGAGCTAGTTGATGTTTATTCAATTTGCTCACCGGGTAGAAACGATGCTAGATGGTTATCCCTTTCCCAGACAGCGGCCTATTGGACAAACACTGTTGTCGGATTTCACATGAATAAAATGCTACGGGGACAGTCAGAACCACGGCTCAGGTTCACACGAACAGGTCGTAAGACAGTTTGCTGATCAGGATCACCAGCAACATCAGGAACAGGCCCCGGACAAAGGGCACGCCTTTACGCACCGCCAGCCAGGTGCCGGTCAGCGCGCCGAGGATGTTGAATGCGGCCATGGGGAGGGCGATCAGGTAGAGCACGTTACCCGTGGGAATGAAGAAGATCAGCGCCGCGACGTTGGTCGCAATGTTCACCAGTTTGGCCGACGCCGAGGCATGCAGGAAGTCGAAGGCGAAGCAGCGGATAAACAGGAAGATCAGGAAGCTGCCGGTGCCGGGACCAAACAGTCCGTCGTAGAAGCCAATCGCACCGCCGATGACGATCGCCAGCAGTTTCTCCCGGGTGCCGATGTGCATGGGTTTGTGCAGGGCGCCGAAGTCCTTTTTCCAGAAGGTGTAGATCGCCATCAGCACGATCAACACCAGCACCGCTGGCCGGATCACCGACTGCGGGACGGACGACACCGTGGCCGCGCCGAAGAAGGACATGACAAAGGCCGCACAGGCCGCGGGGATCACCAGCCCCCAGTCGATCACTACTTTGCGCACGAAGGACCGGGCCGCGAATGCGGTGCCGCAGGCGGCCGCGACCTTGTTGGTACCCAGCAGTGCCGCGGGTTGTGCCGTGGGCAGCACGTTGAACAGCGCAGGTATCTGGATCAGTCCGCCGCCGCCCACCGCCGCATCAATCAGGCCGGCGGCAAAGGCGAACACGCAAAGGATGACAATATCGATCATGAAATCAGGCCCTGACGATGAAGGAGTGGTGAAGGTCCAGCGGTGTGGATTGAGCGGGAAGGTTAACGGAACGGCCTTTTTTGTGTTGCAATGCCACGTTGTGAAAAGTGCAACGAGGTGGTGCATGGCATTGGATATGTTGGGGGAATTTGAAGCCTTCGCAACGGTGGCTCGCAAGCGCAGCTTCGTCGCGGCAGCACGTTCGCTGGGGCGCTCCCCGAGTTCGCTGACCCGCGCCGTTCAAGCCCTGGAGGAAAGTGTCGGGGTAAAATTGTTCAATCGCTCGTCCAATGCCGTGAGCTTGACCGAGGCAGGTGAGTGCTTGTTGCCCCACGCTTGCAAAATGCTGGATCTGCAACGAGAGGCGGATGAAGATCTGGCCGGTCTCAGCGGCCTGGCCTACGGCTGGATCCGTTTATCCGCCCCCGAGATGCTCGGAAATGGGGTATTGCCCCGATTGATCGCGCAGTACTGCGAGCGTTATCCAGACGTGAACGTTGATGTGATTTTCACCGATGAGACCATCGACCCGGCCAAGAGCAAACTGGACTTCTCGATTCGCGGTTCGTTTCCGCAATCCAGCGACCTGATCGGATTTCCACTCTGGAGTTATTCACGTTACCTGTATGCCAGCCCCGGGTATCTGGAGCGGCGCGGGATGCCCGACTCCATCGAGGCGCTGGAGGCGCATTCGCTGATCCTGCATACGGCGCCGCGGATTCTCAAGGAGTGGAATTTTCGCAGTGAGCAGCAGGCCATCAGCATTCGGGTTCATCCGAAGTTTCGATTCACCTCCGGTGTGGCGGTGTTCCAGGCAGCCCTGGCGGGCGTCGGAATCGCCCGCCTGGCGGACTGGGTCGCAGAGCCCGAAGTGGAAGCGGGGCGCCTGCTCCGGGTCTGTCCCGAATACACGCTCACCTCCAGCGGCGGCGAAAGCCCGCAGATGCACGCGGTGTACCCGGCCGGGAATCTGCCGCTGCGGGTGAAGTCGCTGCTGCAGGTGATCCATGACTTTGGCGAAAACCTGGACCGAAATCCGCTTTACCGCTGATCAAAACTGGATTGCAGGGGATGGGCTAACCCTGCAAATCGTTTGGCGACGACTGTGTGACGGCCTTGAGCCAATCAAAACAGAAATCTTCAAAATTGATCGATATATGCCCGCTCACTGGATCGACCTGATCCCAGCCTCTCTGTACATCGACACCAAAACTCCACTCGATGGTGATCCATTACCAACGGCAACAACTGACCCGAAGATGCCCTTTGCGAAAGGTAGCCAACGGCCGATTCTGTTGAAAAAGTCGGCCATGGTTTGCGCATCAGAAAAGTACGCGTTCGACATTGAAATCTTTACTTTTGGCAGAGGCTTCTGGACTTGGATTTCACGTAGCAGCGTGCAAAAAAGGCGTTTTCACCAGTCAATGATCAGGCAGTTTGGACAGACCGACTTTTTCAACAGAATCGGCCAAAAGTTGTCATTCAGATGTGCCTACGAGTTTGAGGGTGATTCAACCCGAACACTGGTGTACTAAAACAACCTATTGATTTGTTTTTCGCGTTGCGGCGTCAGTGTCCGGCGATTGCAGAAAGCCGCGAGCCAACTGCTGATACAACTCGGGCCCCATCCGTGCGCTGACCGCTTTGGCAATTAATGCGACCGCCATGAGGCTGATGACCATCCCGTGGCTGTCGATCATCTCCATTACGATGATCGCGGAGGTGATCGGGGACTGTGTTACAGCAGCCAGAAAACCAACCATGCACAGCGCAATGATCGGCTGTGCCGCCAGGCCAAAGAAATCCGCGACGTTAGCACCTACAGCGGCACCGACGGCTAGGGAGGGGGCAAAAATTCCGCCTGGGATACCGGAGAAGTAAGTAACCACCGTCGCGAGAAAACGGGTGATCGGTGCATGCCATGGCAGACCGACATCGGAGACGATGATCTGAGATGTGATCCCGTAACCGCTGCCGAATGACATGCCGCCACTCAACCAGCCCAATACCGCCACGATCATTCCACACGCACCAGCAAACCAGACGGGATGCACGCGACGCCATTTCCAGAGTACAAATCGATGATGCCGCTGGGGCCACAGCAACATCCGGCTGAACAATCCGCCCAGCAGCCCGCAGCCAATCCCGGTCACCACCACCGGGACGATGATATCCAGACCAATCTTATGAATATCGAAGTGACCGAAATAGTTGTAGTTGCCTTGCAAAGCAATAGCAACCATCCCCGACAAGATAATCGTGCTGAGCAAGACACCGCTGGTGCGGGTCTCCAGCTTGCGCCCCAGCTCCTCTACAGCAAAGGCCACACCGGCCAACGGCGTATTGAATGCTGCCGCGATGCCTGCTGCCCCTCCGGCCAGAATGAGGTCCTCGCTGCGGATGATTCGCGCGTTGGGCAGGTAACGGTGGAAAAAATGCATGATCGAGGCCGCGACCTGCACCGACGGCCCTTCGCGCCCAGCGGAAAAACCACCAGTCAGCGCTAGCGTGCCAAGGCCTATCTTGGCGAACGCAATCCGAAGCGACACCAGTTTGTCGACGGGTTTGCCTTGATGCGCCAAGCGCGTAGCGGCGATCACTTGGGGAATGCCACTGCCTTGGGAGCCGACAAAAAAACGAGTGGTCAACCACACCACCAGCATGCCGACCAAGGGCGTGTAAATAAACGGCAACCAAGGCCGCTCGGCGGTCTGTTGCGCAAATTGCGTCAGCGCCAGGTCGGCCAGCCGGGCAAACATCACGACAAGTAGCCCCGCCAAGGTGGCGGCAGCCCAGAGCGTCACCCGTGTGCGCCAACGTATGGAGGCGAAACGGCGACGCAGTATCACTATCGGTTTGATCACCCGAGAAAGTTCCCATAGAGTTTCAGCGCTGTGGTGCTGGCAAGACTAACCGGATATGCGGTGTCGTCCAATGGCTCTAGCTCCAGTACTGACAACCACCCCATCACTGCAAGCCTTTATCAGGACTTACACCTCGGAGATTGGCTTACTCCACCTCTCTCCGCGTTTGGGTCGACTACAGTGGAATCACTCTGCATACAGCCAAAAACAAGACTGAGTCGCCCCTAATTTCGTAGACAACTTGACCGGCCGCGTTGGATCGGTTTCCGTCCTTCGCGACAGGCAAAATACGGCCCAGAGTGTGTAAAAACGCTTTCGTATATCGAGTGCGTCAACCAGGCGTTCCTGGGCGATGCGATTGCCCAAGCGTTTTCCGTGATAAGCATTAACTGACGTTCCAAAGCGGTTATGTAGCGGTTTAGCGCCTTCTGGGGCTGAGAAAACCGAGACTTTACGCCCTCATCGCCTTCAGCAAGCTTGCTGTACCGATAATGCTCATAACCCGCTTCATGTTGTAGGCGAGTACATTCAGACTCATCTCCGCGCTTACCCCGACCAGTTTGCGCGTCAGGAAATGCGTTGAGCCCATCCATTGTTTGAGCGTCCCGAAGGGATGCTCAACTGTCCTTTTTCGGATTCGCATCATGTCCGGTGCATGGTTCAACCGACGCTGCATTTCCTCCAGCACCGCTTCATGTTCCCAGCGTCTTACTCGACGATTTTTGCTCGGTGTGCACTGCGTTTTCAGCGCGCAGCCCTGGCATTTCGAACTCCAATAACAGTGCATATTCATGCCTTTCTCAATACTGGAGAAGCGCCAGGGCAGCGCCTCTCCCGCCGGACAGATGTATTCGTTTTTCGTCGCGTCATAAACGAAAGCATCTTGTTGAATCGACCATCCGCCTTGGCGCTTGAAGTCATCGGCTTTGGCACGTAGGCAGTGATGTCCGCGTCGTGACAGGCAAGGATTTCTTCACTCTTGAAGTAACCTCGGTCAGCTACCACCGCCAGCGTTTCTGACGCCATGGCATCGCGAGCCTGCTTCGCCATCGAGCTGAGTTGATCGCGGTCGGAACCGAAGTTGGTGACCTCATGAGCAACGATCAAATGGTTCTGGGTATCAACCGCTGTTTGCACGTTGTAGCCGACGATTCCCGTGCCGCGCGTCATCATGGAGCGGGCGTCTGGATCGGTCAGTGAGACCTGTTTATCCGGCGATTCGTTGAGCTGGATTTCTATCGCTTGAAGCTCTTTCATTTGCGTCTTCAGCTTGGCGATTTTCTCTTCCAGCCGCACGGCGTTGGGCTCGGAGGCTGTTGGTTCTTGCCGATCGGCAGCATCGAGTGCCGTCAGATAACGGTTGATGCTCGATTCAATTTCTTCCATTCGCCGCTTCAGTTTGGCGCTGGTGAAATTGCGGTCGCGGTTGTTGACTGCTTTGAATTTACTGCCGTCGATGGCGACCAGATTTTCTCCAAACAGTCCCAACTGCTGACACAGCACAACGAACTGGCGACAGACGCCTCGGATGGCCTTGCTGTTGTCTTTTCGGAAGCTGGCGATGGTCTTGAAATCCGGCATCAAAACGCCCCGTCAACCACATCAGCTCGACGTTGCGCTGGGCTTCTCGCTCCAAACGGCGGCTCGACTGGATGCGGTTGAGATAGCCGTAGATGTAGATCTTCAGCAGGATCGCAGGGTGATAAGCAGGCCGGCCAGTATCAGCTGGAATGGCACTTTCAAAAACCCAGATTGACCAGGTCGAGTTCGTCGACAAAGACGTCGACTATGCGCACCGGATTGGTATCGCATACGTAGTCGTCGAGGCTCTCGGGGAGTAAGGTGCCTTGGCCTCGATGTTCACCTTGGATAAAGCGCTTCATGGGCGATCCCTGCAATGAAATCCACAGAAATCATAGCAAGGGTTCGCGAAGGTGTTTTTACACACTCTGGGCCAGAAGCTGCCATCCGAATCATTGAGCTGGATGCACCAGATTCTGCTGGCGGAAGCGGTCAATAGCATGCGAACACCTACCTTCGCTTAAGCGAGCAGTTTCAGCGACACGGTACCCAACCGCAATCACACTACGCAGAAGCAGGATATAGCGTCAGTCAGCAGAACTGGCCGATGGACGGCGAAGGATTGTGCGGTTAGAACGTCTTCATTGGTTCGTCGATGGAGCGGATGCGAAAACAGTCGTCACAGAGCCGAAGCGTCCCTGGTCCAGCCGCTGGAATACTCAAGAGGACAAAATCGCGGACTGGTTCATCTGCACAGACAGTGCATACATCCAAACTTCCCGTTGCCCTAATGGCCGCTTCCGTCATTGCAGCCTGCTTGGGATTCCATTCGCGCAGCGAAGCAAACCATTCCGGCGTGTGCGGACGGAGCAACGTGGGAGGTGCGGGCTCGAGCAGTCCCTTACGCTCAAGCCAACTAGTTGCCGCCCTAATGCGCCGAGCATGAAACTGCGTCAGAAGCTCGTACAGCTCTATCTTTAGGGCGAAGTATTGGCGAGGGTGCAACGCGTTAACGGTCACGTAGCCCGCGCGGTTCAGGATAAAACGGTTTTGGCCCAACTTCTCGTTCGCTAGCAGCTCCTCGCAGTACCTCTGCTTGCGTTTCGACGAGCCATTGTGCCCCTCCATGAAGGCGACGTGGTATTGCCAGGCATTCCTTTCGAACTCATCTTTCCACAGCTCCAGATACCTCGAAGTTCGCAGAGCTTGCACTAGGTGAGCGTCTGCCTCCTGATGCTCCACCAGGTAGGCATCTATGTCATTGAGTGACTCAATCTCAGACGACAGCTTGCGGGCCTCCTGAAGCAAGACGTTGGTTGAGTCGCGCATAGCCTGAACGTTGTCAATATCCTCACGCCAGTCAGCCTCTTGTTCTGCACTGAGATTTCTAAGCACATTAGGGACCTCAACAAGCGCCGCGCTCTTCAGGAACTCCCCGGGATGGCAGAAGTCCGCATCCGACACTAGGTTCACGCCGGCATGACGATAAGCCTGCGCGACCAATCGCGAGCAGAACTGCCTCCGGCCGGCCACGAAACCAGCTAGCACACTCTTGGCGGCGCCGGTTTTAGAGTATCGAGTACCAACCGCAGCTCTGGCGAAGGAGATGGCGGAGTGCAGTTGGTCAGTCGTCAAGGGCTTCACAGGTCGAAGCACATAACCAGCGCAGCCCGGCTCAAGAATGAGCCGCTCGAGGTTGCGTGCGTGAACCCCGTCGCCGGTTGAATCGATCACACTCGACTTTCCCACACAAATCATAGCGTGAGAGATATCCGCGCCGATGACCTTACGAATCGTTTGGCTCATTGGGTCGGGCGTGGTTGTCAGTACAATATCACCGAGCTGGATGAGGTCCGAGACGAATACCCGAGGCCGCAGTTCCGATTCATTCATCTCAGCTTTCATATTGATCACTTCTCTGGTTCGGGTTCTGAACGATGAGGTCGATTGCTATCTGCCGTAAATGCCAGCCTTCGACGCATAGCTAGCGTTTTCCAGCGCCTGCTTTCGACCCAGGCTGTGTGAAAACGTTTTTGAGCAGGTTTGACAGCCAGGACTGGAGCGAAAATCGCGTTCCTACGCAAATTTTCGGGCTGCTGATTAACCAAACGCTGGCAGATTTTACGTAGCAACGCAGACTTCAAAACGGCGCATGCGTTTTCACACAGCCTGGACCCATAGCAGCTGTTGGAACAAAGTGTAATCATCCAGATGCGAAACACTTTGACTAGTGAGTCGGTAGGAATTGGCGGTAGGCGTGCCATTAATCAAAACGCTAAGGCGACGAAGAGGTAGTCATGGATGCTGGAAATGTTTCCGCCATTATCTCGGCTGTGGCGGGCATCAGTGGGGTTCTACTTGGTAACTCGTTCGTTGCCATCAAAGAGTACTTGGGGAGTCGAACTAAACGTAAGAAAGACACGGCATACCTTGGGATTATCGTCGTTTCTCACTTGGAGCGGTTCGCAAACGGCTGCTTGCACGTTGCCTGTGACGACGGCACCGAGTACGGTCGTCCGGCAGGTAATAACGGTGAAGAAAATGTGCCCACTACAATACATCCTGAATTTCAGCCGCTAGACATTAGCGTCGACTGGAAGTTGTTGCCGAAAGATCTAATCTATTCGATCCTTTGGCTTCCCGATAAGCAGGAGCAACTCCACAGCAGACTTGCGGGGATTGAGGAATACAGCTACGACCCCCCAGAGCACACCGAGTACTTCTGGGTTAGGAGGCGTGGCTACGCGGAACTAGGGCTCCAAGCGTCTGACTTGGCACGAAGGCTTCGGATGCATGCCGGGATACCGCTCGAAGAACATCTTCCGGATGAGTGGAACCGAGATCAGCATATGAAAGATGTGATTAAAAATATTGACGCCAAACGAGAAGCCCACGAGCGTCGCCGCTCCGAGAATCCGATCCAGCTCCAGTTTTAGTCCGACGTTTCGATTGCACTGTCTTTGAACGTCCGACTCAAGGGCTGCTTGTGGCCCAGAGTGTGTAAAAACACCTTCGCGAACCCTTGCTATGATTTCTGTGGATTTCATTGCAGGGATCGCCCATGAAGCGCTTTATCCAAGGTGAACATCGAGGCCAAGGCACCTTACTCCCCGAGAGCCTCGACGACTACGTATGCGATACCAATCCGGTGCGCATAGTCGACGTCTTTGTCGACGAACTCGACCTGGTCAATCTGGGTTTTGAAAGTGCCATTCCAGCTGATACTGGCCGGCCTGCTTATCACCCTGCGATCCTGCTGAAGATCTACATCTACGGCTATCTCAACCGCATCCAGTCGAGCCGCCGTTTGGAGCGAGAAGCCCAGCGCAACGTCGAGCTGATGTGGTTGACGGGGCGTTTGATGCCGGATTTCAAGACCATCGCCAGCTTCCGAAAAGACAACAGCAAGGCCATCCGAGGCGTCTGTCGCCAGTTCGTTGTGCTGTGTCAGCAGTTGGGACTGTTTGGAGAAAATCTGGTCGCCATCGACGGCAGTAAATTCAAAGCAGTCAACAACCGCGACCGCAATTTCACCAGCGCCAAACTGAAGCGGCGAATGGAAGAAATTGAATCGAGCATCAACCGTTATCTGACGGCACTCGATGCTGCCGATCGGCAAGAACCAACAGCCTCCGAGCCCAACGCCGTGCGGCTGGAAGAGAAAATCGCCAAGCTGAAGACGCAAATGAAAGAGCTTCAAGCGATAGAAATCCAGCTCAACGAATCGCCGGATAAACAGGTCTCACTGACCGATCCAGACGCCCGCTCCATGATGACGCGCGGCACGGGAATCGTCGGCTACAACGTGCAAACAGCGGTTGATACCCAGAACCATTTGATCGTTGCTCATGAGGTCACCAACTTCGGTTCCGACCGCGATCAACTCAGCTCGATGGCGAAGCAGGCTCGCGATGCCATGGCGTCAGAAACGCTGGCGGTGGTAGCTGACCGAGGTTACTTCAAGAGTGAAGAAATCCTTGCCTGTCACGACGCGGACATCACTGCCTACGTGCCAAAGCCGATGACTTCAAGCGCCAAGGCGGATGGTCGATTCAACAAAGATGCTTTCGTTTATGACGCGACGAAAAACGAATACATCTGTCCGGCGGGAGAGGCGCTGCCCTGGCGCTTCTCCAGTATTGAGAAAGGCATGAATATGCACTGTTATTGGAGTTCGAAATGCCAGGGCTGCGCGCTGAAAACGCAGTGCACACCGAGCAAAAATCGTCGAGTAAGACGCTGGGAACATGAAGCGGTGCTGGAGGAAATGCAGCGTCGGTTGAACCATGCACCGGACATGATGCGAATCCGAAAAAGGACAGTTGAGCATCCCTTCGGGACGCTCAAACAATGGATGGGCTCAACGCATTTCCTGACGCGCAAACTGGTCGGGGTAAGCGCGGAGATGAGTCTGAATGTACTCGCCTACAACATGAAGCGGGTTATGAGCATTATCGGTACAGCAAGCTTGCTGAAGGCGATGAGGGCGTAAAGTCTCGGTTTTCTCAGCCCCAGAAGGCGCTAAACCGCTACATAACCGCTTTGGAACGTCAGTAATGCTTATCACGGAAAACGCTTGGGCAATCGCATCGCCCAGGAACGCCTGGTTGACGCACTCGATATACGAAAGCGTTTTTACACACTCTGGGCCGATTACCGCCAGTCGCGAGGGATCGTAACCGACCCAAAGCGGTCATCTCGCGTGAGACAAAAGGCGTCTTAAACCATAGCTTCCCCCCCCCTTTAGTTTTTTTGCGCCCCCGAAGTTTCTCGATGATCGCAAACCATCCATTGATGAACTGTACGAGGCAAACGGAGAAGTCGGCGCCTTCTCCGTTCGAGCCAGTAAAGGGGGCTGTTTTAGCGCAGTTAAAGGCGCGCGCGGCGTTACCCGACGCGCCAGTCGGTTATTTGCTGGCGTCCAGTACGATGCGATAGCGTGCCTTGCCACTGCGCAGGTGATCGATGGCTTCGTTGACCCGGCTCATGGGAAAGTGCTCGACCTGCGGCAGGATCTGATGACGTACGCAGAATTCCAGCATGGTCGCCGTGGTACCGGGCGAGCCGACCGGTGAGGCGGACACGCTTTTTTGTTGGGGAAGCAGATTGAACACATGCACTGGAATAGCGCCAGGCACAGCGCCAACAAAATGCAGGCGGCCCTTGCCGCGCAGGGTTCCGAGCATGGCTGGCCAGTCGAGGTCGGCGTTGGCGGTGACCAGCAGAAAATCCAAAGTGCCGGCAATGGACTTCAGCGCGTTACTGTCGGTCGAGGCGACCACGTTGTGCGCGCCCAGGCGCCTGGCTTCGTCCTGCTTGCTCAACGACGATGTAAAGGCCGTGACTTCGCAGCCCCAGGCGTTGAGGAAGCGTAGTGCCAGATGACCGAGGCCGCCGATGCCCACCACGCCGACCCGGTCAGTGGGCTTGACGTCGAATTCCACCAGCGGGTTGAACACCGTCGAACCAGCGCAGAACAGCGGGCCTGCCATGGCCGGGTCGAGTCCGTCCGGTATTGGAAGGGCCCAGGCCCAGTGCGAACGCAGGCGGTCGGCGAAGCCTCCGTTGCTGCCGACTATGGTGGGTTGGACGGTGCCGCACAGATGGTGGGAGCCTCCGATACACGAGGAGCAATGCATGCAACTGCCCTTGTACCAACCAATGCCCACCCGTTGCCCCACGTCGAGACCACGTACCTGTGCGCCGACTCGCACGATACTGCCGACGACCTCGTGGCCGGGGATAAAGGGATACTGGCTGATGCCCCATTCGTTATCGATCAGCGACTGGTCGGAGTGGCAGACGCCGCAATATTCCACGGCCACTTCTACCTCCTCTTCCCCCAATGGACCGGGATCGTAGCTATAGCGCTCCAGTGGAGCGCCGGCCGCCGTTGCGGCCCAGCCGGTGAAGGAAGTGAGTTCGGTGCTAGCGCTCATTGGATACCTCCAGATCAGGAGACAGGGGTTTGGTACCTCAGGTGCCGCGGCGGAGCCAGGGAAGTGTAGCGTATCGCTTGCCGTCGTCCGGGTTGCCGACAGATGCTCTTCAACTGTATTGCCTGGATACATCTCCCATCGCCTGGTTCAATCGTGTTCGGGCCAGCGTGTCAGCTTTTAGCCGAACTCTGCCGCTCACATCCCGCCGCAAACGCCCCTCGACGCAAACACCCAACTACACCTCTTCAGGCGCTGCAACCTGTGCCCCACGAGCAATCAACAGTTCGCGCAACACCGAGCGATGGCAGTGGCGTTCTTCCTTGCAGTAGCAGCCGATGGCCAGCGAGGTTTGATGGGACAGGGCGGCCAATAGATCCAGCAGTTGGCTGGGGGCAGGGTGGTTCATTTCGGCTTTGAACTTACGTCGAAAGGTTTCCCAGTCTTTTTCGTCTTCCGCGGCTTTCGCTTCTGCTACCAGTTCTGCACTGGGGGACAGGACGGGGACCCAGGTGTCATAGAAGTCGCGGCTGGCGAATTCGGCTTTCGGAACGCCGCGCGGTGGGCGGCGGACTGTGCCCAGGCGCAGGCCTTCATGGGGTGTACGGGGTGTGCCCAGTTGCACGATATGGATAGGCATTCATGCCTCCATTAATGGTGAGTGCGCTCAAGCCAGTCAGCGGCCGAGCGGCAGATGCAGATCCCCAGGAAGTAAGCCGACATCGCAAGCCACAGCCCCATGACCCAAGGGTTGACGGTCGGGTGGTTGAGGACCAGTGACAGGCTGCAGAGCAACCAGATGGACGTCACGGCAATGTTGATCGGCATGAACCGCCGCACGCGAAACGGGTGCAGGAACTTCATCCGGGTCACCGTCAACAGTGCCAGGCCGATAATGGTCAGCAGCGTCAGCCAGGGGGGCGGCGCAATGATGTAGAGGCACAGGGTGACGACGTTCCACGCGGCCGGGAAACCCTGGAAGTAATTGTCCTTGCTCTTCATGTTGACGTTGCAGAAGCAATAGAGCGACGAGACCAGGATCACCGAGGTGGTCAGCAGCGGGGTGTAGGCCGGCAAGTCGATGTAACGGTAGATGAACAGGGCCGGGATGAAGACGTAGGTCAGGTAGTCGATGACCAGATCCAGTATGGACCCGTCGAGATGCGGCAGTACCGTTTGGACATTCACCTTGCGCGCCAGTGCGCCGTCCACACCGTCGACGATCAGCGCCACGCCCAGCCACAGCAGGCAGGCCCTGGGCTGGTTATCGAACAAGGCGAGGGTCGCCAGGAAGGCGGTCACCACGCCGGTTGCGGTAAAACCGTGGGCGCCCCAGGCTTTAAGCGTGGCCATGCGTCGGGTCGTTATCAAGGGGGCGTTCTCCAGCGAAAGAAACGGGCCAGTTGCTACCACCGACGGGGTCACCGGCAAACCTGGCTGGGCTGCACCTATCGACCGGGTATCCGGCGATAAGGTTCACCTGCGCTCAAACGACCCGAAGTCGACACCCATTAAAAATAGACCATCTCCTGTCGCTGCCATGTCTATCGAGCAGCACTTTTTACTGGTCGGTGCTCAACCACCTGCCTGCGCCTCGATGTGTGATTACGCAAGATTGTTCAAGACAGGGGGCCGATCGGCTGACACAGTTAGCAACCTTTCCTTAGTTGTAGAGCGCTATGTCTGACAATCTATTGCCACGCAGTGCTTTCCTGCGCGGCGCCGCTGCCGTCATGCCCTTGTCCCTGGCGACTGCGCCATGGGGGCTGTTGGCAGGTTCGATGGCCATTGAGGCCAACCTCACTCCACTGCAAGGCCAGGGCCTGTCGAGCATTGTCTTTGCGGGTGCTGCGCAGTTGGTCGCGATCGGGATGCTCAAGGGCGGCGCCGGGATTTTCTCGATTCTGCTGACCACCTTGCTGCTGACCTCGCAACACCTGCTGTACGGCATGAGCATGCGGCCGGTGGTTTCGCCGTTGCCGGGTCGCTGGCGGGTAGGGCTGGGCTTTTTGCTCACCGATGAACTGTTCGCACTGACCAGTCAATTTGACCAACGGCAGTTCAATCGCTGGTACGCCCTCGGGGTGGGCCTGACCTTTTATGTCGCATGGAATCTCTTCACCCTGGCCGGGATTGTGCTGGGCAGCAGCATTCCGGGCCTTGAACACCTGGGCCTGGATTTTTCCATCGCGGCCACGTTTATCGCGTTGATCACCCCCGTGGTGCGCAACGTTCCGACGATTGTCTGTGTGGCGGTTTCGCTGTTCTGCTCGGTGCTGTTCAACTACTGGCACTGGGGCTCGGCGCTGGTGCTGGCCGGCTTGCTGGGGATGAGTGCGGGGTTTGTCTGCAACAAGTTTTATGGAGCGCGCACATGATGGTCTGGGCGGTTATTTTCGGAATGGGCGTGCTGGTGTTCCTCAACCGCTATGTGTTCCTTGAACCACGGTTGCCCGTGCGCCTAAGCAGCAACGCGCGGCAATTTCTCGGCTTCGCGGTGCCGGGCATGCTCACGGCGATCTGCGGGCCGATCGTGTTCATGCCCGACCATCAACTGAATCTGCAGTACGACAACCCGTACCTGATCAGTTCTCTGGTCGCCATTGGCCTGGTGCTCTACACCCGCAGTACCCTGATTAGCATGCTGCTGAGCATGGGCTTCTTTTTCCTGCTGCGCTGGTGGCTGTGACCCGCCGACTTACTTTTTCGGGGTTTTGCTGCTGCCGGGAATGTGCAGGTAATTCATCACGCTTTCGGTAAGTTCGGTCGCCAGCTTCACCGCCTCTTTGTTACGCGCCATCACGCCGGCAACCAGGCCTTCGATCAGCGCCAGTACCGCGATGTTGGAACTGGTCAGCACCGGGTGGTCGGCTGGCGCAAACAACACGTGCTGAGCAATGTGGGTCAAGGGCGAGGCGGGCGAGTCGGTGATCGCCAGTACCGTCGCGCCACGCTCATGGGCAAAGCGCGACAGTTGCAGGGTGTCGAGGGAATAGCGCGGCAGCGAGATCGCCAGCAGCACGTCCTGATCGGTAATCGCAGCCAGTCGATAGGCGGCGTTTTCGTTGCCGCCTTCCATGCTGATCGCCGTGGCGTCGGCGCAGAACGGCATCAGTGTCGAGGCTGCGAGACCGGCCATGTAGACGCTGTTGCCAAACCCGAGGATGTAGATCTTGCGCGCCTCGATCAGGCAGGTAACCACGGCTTCGAAGGTGTCAGGGTGATTGTTGGTGCCGGCGGTGCCGAGGTTGCTGGTGGCGCTCTGGATCTGCTCATGCAGACCGAACGCACCACCGGGGCGGTGCGCCAGTTCGTTACGCAGTTTGTCCACGGGGGAGACCATCTGCTGCAAGGTCGCGACCAGCTCGGCTTTCATGCCACTGTAACCGCCCAGGTCCAACGCCTTGGCCAGACGGTTGACTGCCGCCGGCGAGGTAGCGGTCTCCAGGGCCATCTCTTCAATGGTCAGGGTGGCGGCCTTCAGCGGGTGACGCAGGATAAAGTCCGCCACTTTGCGCAGCGACGGCTGCAAGTCGGCAAGAATTTCTGCCAGCTTGCGCATGACCGGCGCGGCGTAGACTGTGGTGTTTTTCGAAGGAGTAGGCATAACCGGCTCAACATCCGCAGGAGGTTGGAAGGGACCCTATCTGGCCCCTGACATGAGTGCGCGCCAGTGTATCCGAAGCCGACCGTTGGCGTGCAGCACCCAGAGCGGTCGGCGAGCGGCTTACTTCAGGCTGCCGGCCAGAAACTGCTGGAGGCGTTCGGACTGTGGGTTGACCAGCACTTCACGCGGGTTGCCACGCTCTTCGACCTGACCTTTGTGCAGGAACACCAGTTGGTTCGACACCTCCCTGGCAAAGCCCATTTCGTGGGTCACCACTACCATGGTCCGGCCTTCCAGGGCCAGGTCCTGCATGACTTTCAGCACTTCGCCGACCAGCTCCGGGTCGAGGGCCGAAGTCGGTTCATCGAACAACATCACTTCCGGCTCCATCGCCAGCGCACGGGCAATCGCCACGCGCTGCTGTTCGCCACCCGACATGTGCGCCGGATAAGCGCCCATGCGATGGGCCACGCCGACCTTGTTCAGGTAGTGCTCGGCTTTTTCGCGGGCGAGTTTTTTGTCCAGGCCCAGTACATGCACTGGCGCTTCCATGACGTTTTCAAGGGCGCTCATGTGTGACCAGAGGTTGAAGTGCTGAAACACCATCGCCAGCCGTGAGCGCATGCGTTGCAGCTGTTTCGGCTCGGCGGCCTTGAGCCCTCCGGTTTTGTTGGCGACCAGTTTCAACTGCTCGCCATTGAGCAGGATGTTGCCCGAGTTGGGTTGCTCCAGCAGGTTGATGCAGCGCAGGAAGGTGCTTTTGCCCGAGCCACTGGAGCCGATGATGCTGATCACGTCGCCGGCTTTGGCTTCCAGGGACACGCCCTTGAGCACTTCGTGGGTGCCGTAGCGTTTGTGCAGGTCCTGAATTTCAAGTGTGTTCATGGTGTCGGTTCTCTTGTGTCAGTCGCTGAGCAAGCGACCCTGGCGAATGGGGGTACTGCCTGCGACCTTGGCCAGCCACAAGCCCGGTTGGGCAAAGCGCAGGCGTTCGCGGGCATAAAGGATGCCGTCGGTGCTGGCCTTCACCACGCTGTGGCGATCGGTCAGCGGGTCGAGCACTTCGAACAGCGGGTCGCCGACCGAGACCCGGGCACCCAGCGGTTGCAAAAAACTCACTACGCCGGGGTGTGGCGCATAGGCGTATTGCGCACCGGCGAAGGGTGTGGCGTCGCAGCAGGTGGCTGGCGCGTCTGGCCAGTCGCCGCGGATCAGGCCCTGTTCGGCCAGGTAGCCAAGGATCTGTTCGGCACTGGCCATGCACGGTTCCCGTTCGGTGTCGGCCATGCCGCGCAGTTCGATGGTGGTCGCCACGCAGGCCAGCGGAATGTTCGCCAGCGGGAACAGTTCGGCCAGGCGCAACCAGGGGATCGCGCAGGCTTCATCGAAGGCATTGCCGCCGGCGTCCTCGGCCAACAGCACGGCACCGGCGTCCAGGCGTGCGGCCAGTGAACGCAGACGCGGCCAGTTTTGCGGCAGGGCATACAGCAACATGATCGACTCGAAGTCACAGTGCAGGTCCAGCACCACATCGGCATCGCAGGCATGCTGCAACAGCAGGCGGCGCAGGCCGTCGAGTTCTGATTCGGCCAGCGGCATGTTGGCAATGACCTCGGTCATCGCACGACGGATCAGTGCCACGTTGGCCTCGGCATCCTCGCCCAGCTGACCTTTCAGGTGCACGGCCACGGCTTCGGCCAGATCCGGGAAGTCACGGTTGAAGTTCTTGCCGCTGTTGAATTCGAAGCGCCCCTGATGGGTGGCCTGGAACATTTGCCCGATACCGATCGGATTGGCCATCGGCACCAGCTCGATCACGCCGGTCAGGCAGCCTTGTAATTCCAGCTCGCGCAGACGGCGCTTGAGTTCGACGGCGACGCGCATGCCAGGCAGTTCGTCGGCGTGCAGGGACGCCTGGATGTAGGCCTTGCGTGAGCCGCTGCCAAATCGAAACAGCGACAGCGTGCGTTCAGTGCCGCAGGCGCTCCAGGGCAAAACGTAGTGGATGTGTTCCATTGGACTTCCTTAGTGCTTGCGTGGGGCCAGGTACGCCAGCCAGTGACGTTCGGCGAGCTTGAACAGGCGCACGAGAATGAAGGTCAGGGCCAGGTAGATCAGGCCGGCGGTGATGAACGCTTCGAACGGCAGGTAGAACCGCGAGCTGACCGTACGCGCCGCACCGGTGATGTCGACCAGGGTGACGATCGACGCCAGGCTGGTGGTCTGTAGCATCATCAGCACTTCATTGCTGTATTGCGGCAACGCCCGGCGCAAGGCCGAGGGCAACAGAATGCGGCGGTACAGGGTCAGGCGTGACATGCCCATCGCCTTGGCGGCTTCGATCTCGCCGTTGGGTGTGGATTTCAGGCTGCCGGCCAGCAGCTCTGCGCTGTAGGCACTGGTGTTGATCGCAAAGGCCAGGCAGGCGCAAAAGGTTGCGCTGGACAGGTACGGCCAGAGCACGCTTTGGCGTACGGCTTCGAACTGCGCCAGGCCGTAATAGATCAAAAACAGCTGCACCAGCATTGGCGTGCCACGAATGGCGTAGGTGTAGAGCCAGGCCGGGAAGTTGATCAGCGGCGAGCGGGAGACGCGTATCAATGCCAGTGGAATGGCCAACATCAGGCCAAAAGCCAGGGAAATCAGCAGTACTTTGAGGGTCAATAACGCGCCACTGAAATACAGCGGCAGGTTTTCCCAGATCAGGGTGTAGTCGAGCATGGTCGGTTCGCTCCCACTCACAGAACGGCGGCTTTGATGCCGACCGAGTAGTGTTTTTCCAGTGCGCGCAGCACCAGCAACGAGACACTGGTCAGCACCAGGTACAGCGCCGCCACCGCGAGGAAAAACGTAAAGGGTTCGTGGGTCGCGTCGGCGGCGTTCTTGGCCTTGAACATCATGTCCTGCAGGCCGATCACCGATATCAACGCCGTGGATTTGGTCAGCACCAACCAGTTGTTGGTGAAGCCGGGGATCGCGAAGCGAATCATCTGCGGCACCAGAATCCGCCAGAACACCTGGGCGCTGCTCATGCCGTAGGCCGCGCCGGCTTCAGCCTGACCTTGCGCGATTGCCATGAAGGCGCCGCGAAAGGTTTCCGAGAGGTAGGCGCCGAAGATGAAACCCATGGTGCAGACACCCGCCACAAACGGGTTGATGTCGATGTAATGGGTGTAACCGAGCCCGAGGGCCATGCGGTTCACCAGGTCCTGGCCGCCGTAGAAAATCAGCAGGATCAGTACCAGGTCGGGAATTCCGCGAATCACCGTGGTGTAGCCTTCGCCCAGCGTCGACAACCATTTGAGCGGCGAGAGGCGAAACGCCGCGCCGATCAGGCCCAGGGTAATGGCCAGTGCCATGGAGCTCAGAGCCAGATTGATCGACAGCCAGGCGCCATCGAGAATGCTCGATCCGTAGCCGTGAAGCATGATGAAGTTCCTCACCCGAAGCGCCGGCAGGCGCGCGGGACCAGCAAGAAAAGCGGCGTCGGCGCAAGGCCGACGCCAGCGTTACAGGAAGGCTTATTCGCCGTAGATATCGAACGCGAAGTACTTGGCCATGACCTGCTGGTACTTGCCATTGGCACGGATCGCATCAATCGCCGTGTTCAGGCGTGCCGCGTTCGCGGTATCGCCTTTGCGCAGCGCAATCCCGGCGCCCCGGCCAAAGTATTTCGGGTCATTGATGTCCGGTCCCACCAAGGCGAAGCCGTTACCGGCGGGGGTCTTGATGAAGCTCTCGTTGGTGTTGACGATGTCGGCGAGGGTGGCGTCCAGTCGGCCCGAGGCCAGGTCCAGGAAGGCTTCATTTTGCGACGAGTAACGCACCACCTCGACGCCGGCGGGCGCGAGTTGCTCGGTGGCGTAACGGTCGTAAGTGGAGGAGCGTTGCACACCGAGTTTCTTGCCCTTGAGATCGACCTTCGGGTCATTGATCGCCTGGCCGGCCTTCGCCGCGAACTTGCCGGGGGTGTGGTAGTACTTTTCGCTGAAGTCGACGGACTTCAGGCGGTCGTCGGTAATCGACATCGACGACAGTACCGCATCGATCTTGCGCACTTTCAACGAGGGGATCATCCCGTCGAATTCCTGAATGACCCACTGGCATTTGATCTTCATTTCTTCGCACAGGGCGTTGCCGATGTCGTAGTCGAACCCGCTGATGTTGCCTTCCGGGGTCTTGAAGGAGAACGGCGGGTAGGCGGCTTCGATACCGATGCGCAGGCTGTCTTCGTCGGCGTGGGCCAGGGTGCTGACGGCGCAAAACGCCAGAGCAGCCAGAAGTCCGGTCTTGTTCATATTGTTGACTCCGTGGATAGGGTGTTTGGGGGTGAATGCCTTCCGGTCTGGCGGGGGGGTGCAGCGGGTTGCGTGTCCATGGAGTGTATAAATGACACGTTTTATTTCATAAATCAAATGTATGAAAATAAAAATATCAAACTGGTTGCTGTGTCAGCCGGACGGTCAAGGAGAAAATGCCGAAAGTTATAAATTCAGATCATATTGGTATAAGTGGTTATAAGAAAAATCGCTATGCTGACTGCCAGATTTTTAAGTCGTCGCGCTGGTTTTGTAAGGTATGGCAATGGACTTCGGTAATTTGGGTTTTGTAGTCGCAGGCTTGGTTGTCGGGTTCGTTGTCGGAATGACCGGTGTGGGGGGAGGGTCGTTGATGACGCCGATTCTTCTATGGTTCGGCATCAATCCGGCCACCGCCGTCGGGACGGATTTGCTGTACGCCGCGATCACCAAGTCCGGTGGCGTGCTGGTTCATCAAAAGCACAGGAACATTGACTGGAAAATTACTGGGTGGCTGACGCTGGGCAGCGTGCCTGCGGTCGCTCTGACCCTGGTGTTTCTGAAGTACTTCAATACCGATCCCCAAGCGACCAATGCAATCATCAAACAGGCCTTGGGGATTGTGCTGTTGCTGACGGCGCTGGCGATTTTCTTCAAAAGCCAGCTGCTGGCGTTTGCCCAGAAACATGCGGGCGACCATTACCATTTGAGTAACCGCAACCTGAGCCTGCTGACCGTCGTGACCGGCGCGCTACTCGGCTTGATGGTCGCATTGACGTCCATCGGTGCTGGCGCCCTGGGGACTGTCGCGCTGTTTATCCTGTACCCGTTCCTGCCGACCAGACGTCTGGTCGGCACAGAAATCGCTCACGCCGTACCGCTGACCCTGGTTGCAGGATTGGGGCACGCGAGCATGGGCAACATGGATTGGCACCTGTTGGGTTTTCTGCTGATGGGGTCGTTGCCGGGGATCTACGTGGGCAGCCATTTGTCCGGGCGTATTTCTGATGGTGTCTTGCGTCCTTGCCTGGCGGTCATGCTGGTGTTCATCGGCTACAAATTAGTGTTTTGATCCCCGGCATGGCGCTGCCCCTCTCAGCGCCATGCCTGAGGCATACCCCCGCGATTATTTACGCGCCTCCAGAATCAGGTTGAAGGGTGTCTCTGCAGCCCGGCGGAAATGCTTGAATCCGGCCTGGGTGAATACATCCCGCAGCCGTGCTTCACCCGCTTGGGCCCCGAGCCCCAGGCCGACTTCCTGAGACAACGAGTTAGGCGTGCAGATGAATGTCGACGCGGCGTAGAACAGCCGTCCTACCGGGGTTGCGTTTTCATCGAGATGGTCATTGGCAAATGGCTCCACCAGCAGCACCGTCCCGTCGGGCTTGAGCGACTCATAGGCGTGTTTGGCTGCGCCCACCGGGTCGCCCATGTCGTGGAGGCAATCGAAGTAGCAGATCAAATCGTAGTCATTGCCTGGAAAGTTCTTGGCGGTACTTTGAACAAATCGAGTGCGATCGGCCACGCCACCTTCTTCAGCACGTTGGGTAGCAGTAGTGATGGACGGCGCGTGATAGTCGAAGCCGACAAAACTGGAAGCCGGGAAAGCTTTGGCCATGACTACCGTTGAAGCGCCGTGGCCGCAACCGACATCCGCGACCTTGGCGCCGGCCTGCAGTTTGTCCACTACGCCTTCAAGCGCAGGTAACCACTCGCCGACCAGGTGTGCACGGTAGCCGGGTCTGAAGAAGCGCTCGGTGCCTTTGAACATGCAGCTGTGGTGATCGCCCCAGGCGAGGGCGCCATTACCACGCATGGCGGCGATCAGCTTGTCTTTGTCATGGTAAAACGAGGCAATCACTGCGGCGCCGCCCGGGACATAAACCGGTGAGTCCTCGATCGCCAGTGCCAGAGCTTGTTCTTCCGGCAGGCGGAACTTCCCGTCGACGTGTTCCATGTAGCCAGAGGCTGCGTGCGCGCTGAGCCATTCGCGCAGCAGTCGCGCATTGCAGCCAGTCTTGCTGGCCAGCGCTTCAGGGGTAACAGGTTGGCTATCGGCCATGGCCCGGTACAAACCGAGTTCATCGCCCAGGATCATGTTCGCGAGCATCGCTGCACCGCCCATGTCGGAAACCACCTTGCCCATGAAGTCATTGAGTTTGGCTTCGTCCATAACTGCTCCTCCTGAAAAAAGACCACCGGTGAAGGAAGGCGTGTGCAGAGGCGGCAACCTTTCAGGCGGTAGTCGGATGGATGATCAGGGCGACACGGCAGGCGCGTTGTGAAGCCAAACCGTCTGCCACGCGAATGCCCGGACACGCAACATGTCCGGGCGAGTTGGACGCGAAAACGTCGTCCTGCATGACGTCACTGTGGGGCCGAGCCCCACAGGACGATTACGAGTAGCCATTGTCTCCAGCGTCATGGGCGGGTTTCTTCGACAAACTCGCTGCTTACGGACCCGGATTTGGCAACGTCCCCCCTACGGGGGACAAACTAAGTGTAGTACGCGATAAAACCCTGCACCGTGTGTTTCGGCACCTGGCGGTGCGAGCCTGGACAAACGGAATGACCTAAGCCCGTGTCGCTGGATACGGTTGCGGATTAAGCCCGCTCGCCTAAGCTTCGCTGCATGGCGATAGAAATTTCAGGCACTAAGCTGGATCTTTCGCTTTGATGCGCAATCATAAAGTGTGGAAATCAAAAGGAGATGCGCATGCTCATTCGGTCACTGACCCTCGCTACTCTGCTCGCTGTCGCCGGCCCTCTATTCGCCGCAGACAACGACACGCCCCTGGCCCAGGAACGCGGCAGGAACCGGCCGCTGATCGTCATCGCTCCCAGCAGCATCGACCCGACACTGGTCAGCCTGAAAAAGTCCCTGGCGGAACCGGCCAACAGCCAGGCCTTCAAAGAACGCAATATGGTGCTGTACACCGTGGTCAACCTCATGGGCCAACGTGACGGCAAGGACCTCGATGCACAAACCACCATGGCGCTGATTCGCGAGTTGAAACTGGGCGTCAGTGGCGAGACCAAGGTCATTCTGGTGGGCAAGGACGGCGAGAAAAAACTCGACCACCTCGGCCCGATAGAAGCCAAGGATCTGTTCGCTACCATTGACCAGCTTCCAGCCGCCGAGAAAGAAGCGACACCCCCTGCGCCACCGCCGGTAGAGGCTGCGCCGGTCAAGGGCGGAAAAAAGGGCAAAGGAGCAAAACCGGCAGCGCCACCGCAACCTTTGGATGATTGATCAAACCTTTGGATGATTGATCAATTGTGGCGAGGGAGCTTGCTCCCGCTGGGTCGCGAAGCGACCCTAAAGCCAGTCACCGCGAGCATTCAGATGGGACGCGATTGCCGGATTACGACCGCTTCGCAGTCGAGCGGGAGCAAGCTCCCTCGCCACAGGTTTTGTGTTCGAAGCGCTTTTCTCTTAATGGACGGGTTCCTGGAAAAGCAGTTTTCGCTAGGCAAAAAAAACCCGGCGCCACCGAAGTCGCGCCGGGTGTGTTGCCAATCAGCGAGCGGATATCGTGGGTCCGCACGCTGACTGTTGAACCCGTGCGGGTTTAGGCCCGCTCGATTGCCAGGGCCACGCCCTGACCACCGCCGATGCACAAGGTGGCGAGGCCTTTCTTGGCATCACGCTTGATCATTTCGTGCAACAGCGACACCAGCACCCGGCATCCGGACGCACCAATCGGGTGACCCAATGCAATGGCGCCACCGTTGACGTTGACCTTGCTTGCATCCCATTCCAGCTCTTTGCCGACCGCCAGCGATTGCGCGGCGAAGGCTTCGTTGGCTTCGATCAGGTCCAGCTGATCGAGGTTCCAGCCGGCCTTGTCGAGGCAGCGGCGGGTCGCGGAAACAGGAGCAATGCCCATGATCGCCGGGTCGACGCCGGCATTGGCGTAGGCGGCAATCTTTGCCAGCACCGGCAAGCCCAATTGCTTGGCCTTGTCGGCGCTCATCAGCAACACCGCAGCGGCGCCGTCATTCAGCGAAGAGGCATTGCCGGCGGTGACGCTGCCGTCTTTCTTGAAGGCCGGTTTGAGCTTGGCCAAAGACTCGGCGGTCGTCTCGGCGCGCGGTTGTTCGTCGATCGCGAAGGACAACGGCTCACCTTTGCGCTGCGGGATCAGGATCGGCGTGATCTCGTCGGCAAAACGCCCGGCTGCGATAGCCGCCGTGGCTTTTTGCTGCGAAGCGGCGGCGAAGGCGTCCTGCTCCTCACGGGTCAGGTGGTACTTGTCCACCAGGTTCTCGGCGGTGATGCCCATGTGGTAGTCGTTGAACGCATCCCACAGGCCGTCGCTGATCATGCTGTCGACCATTTTCGCGTGGCCCATGCGCAGACCGGTGCGAGCGGCCGGCAACACATACGGCGCCAGGCTCATGTTTTCCATGCCGCCGGCGATGATCACCTCGGCGTCGCCGCAACGAATCGCTTGCGCGCCCAGATGCAAGGCCTTGAGGCCCGAGCCGCAGACCTTGTTCAGGGTCAGTGCCGGAACGGCGTGCGGCAGGCCGGCGAGGATCGACGCCTGACGCGCCGGATTCTGGCCGGAGCCTGCGGTCAGCACCTGACCGAGGATCACTTCATCGACCTGATCTGCTGCCAGACCGGTTTGTGCGAGCAATTGACGAATCACCGCGGCACCGAGTTCCGGAGCCGGGATGCTGGCCAGCGAACCCTGAAAACTGCCAATGGCGGTACGGGTGGCGGCAACAATCACAACGTCTTGCATCGAATTTCTCCTCAGGGTGCGGTTCAGGCGAACTGCATTTCCGGAACATGGTCGGGAACGATCAGTTTACCAGCAGTCTTGCTGACGATTTCCTCGACGCTCACACCGGGTGCGCGCTCCTTGAGGATGAACGCGCCGTTTTCGATTTCCAGGTAGGCCAGATCGGTCAACACGCGTTTGATGCAATTGGCGCCCGTCAGCGGCAGGCTGCAATACGGCAGCAGTTTCGACTCACCGTCCTTGGAGGCGTGGGTCATGGTCACGATGATGTTGTCTGCACCGGCCACCAGGTCCATCGCGCCGCCCATGCCCTTGACCAGTTTGCCGGGGATCATCCAGGAGGCGATGTTGCCGTGTACGTCGACTTCAAAAGCGCCGAGCACGGTGAGGTCGATGTGACCGCCGCGGATCATCGCGAAGGATTCGGCGGACGAAAAAATCGAGGCGCCAATGCGCGCGGTGACGGTCTGCTTGCCGGCGTTGATCATGTCGGCGTCGACTTTATCGTCGGTCGGAAAGGCGCCCATGCCGAGCAGGCCGTTTTCCGATTGCAGCATGACTTCCATGCCTTCGGGGATGTAGTTGGCGACCAGGGTCGGAATGCCGATGCCGAGGTTCACGTAGTAGCCGTCTTTCATTTCGCGGGCGACGCGCTGAGCCATTTGTTCGCGGGTAAGAGCCATTTTTTTATTCTCCACTGTTCGGGCTGGGGGCGAGGATCACTTACGCACGGTGCGTTGTTCGATACGTTTTTCGAACGTGCCGCAGATGACCCGGTCGACGTAGATGCCTGGGGTGTGGATCTGCGAAGGGTCCAACTCGCCGGGTTCAACGATCTCTTCGACTTCAACCACAGTGATCTTGCCGGCGGTGGCCGCCAGCGGGTTGAAGTTCTGCGCGGTGTGGCGGTAGATCACGTTGCCGAAGTGGTCGGCTTTCCAGCCTTTGACGATGGCGAAGTCGCCGGTGATGGACTCTTCCATCAGGTACGGGCGGCCCTTGAATTCACGGATTTCCTTGCCCTCGGCTACCGGAGTGCCGACGCCGGTGGCGGTGAAGAACGCCGGAATGCCAGCGCCACCAGCGCGCATTTTTTCCGCCAGGGTGCCTTGCGGGGTCAGCACGACTTCAATCTCGCCGCTCAGCAGTTGCTTTTCGAACAGGGCGTTTTCGCCGACATACGAGGCGACCACTTTGCGGATCTGGCGGTCTTCCAGCAGTACGCCGAGGCCAAAACCGTCAACGCCGCAGTTGTTGGAAACCACGGTCAGATCGCGGGTGCCTTTGCGCTTGATCTCGGCGATCAGATTTTCCGGAATACCACACAGTCCGAAGCCGCCAGAGATCACGGTCATACCATCTTCGAGACCTGCCAGAGCCTCTTCATAGGAACTCACGCGCTTGTCGAAACCTGCCATATGCACCTCTTTTATTCTTTGTGGGCGGCTGGCTAGCCGTATGGAGTGGAGTGTTGCTCTATCAGATTGATTTGATAAGTTGATTTTTAAGGTTGATTGATAGATAAAACTCAGCAATCGATTGTAGTCAGCATGGTGAGGAACGGTGATGACAGTCAAGCAGATCAGGGCGTTTTTGGCGGTGGCGCAGAGTTTGAGCTTTGCGGTGGCCTGTGAGCGGCTGCACCTGTCGCAGTCGGCGTTGAGTTTGACCATCAAGGCGCTGGAAGACGGACTCGGTGGGCGGCTGTTCAGCCGCACGACCCGCAACGTTGCGCTGACCCCGGAGGGCGAGTCCCTGCTGCCGCTGGCCCGGCGGTTGATCGCTGACTGGGACAACGCCGAGGATGAAATGCGCCAGCGTTTCACCCTGCAGCGAGGCCGGGTGACGCTGGCGGCGATGCCGTCGTTTGCCGGCAACTTGCTGCCGCCAATCCTCAAGATCTTTCGTGCGCGCTACCCCAAGGTCAACGTCACGGTGAACGACGTGATCAACGAGCAGGTGCTGGAAATGGTCCGTGACCGTCATGTGGAGCTTGGGGTGGCGTTTGAGCCGACGCAGAGTTCGTCGCTGGAATTCACTCCGTTGTACATGGATCGCTTTGTCGCGGTGGTGCCGAGTGATTCGCCTCTGGCCGAGCGTGACGAGATCGACTGGAAAACGCTGCTGGAGCAGCCGTTTATCACGTTGCAGCGGCCGTCGACGGTGCGGGTGATGCTTGAGGAGCACTTGCAGGCGCGGCAGATGAAGTTGCCGGTGGAGTTTGAGAGTCATCAGTTGGCGACCGTTGGGCGGATGGTTGCCAGTGGGCTGGGGGTGAGTGCGGTGCCGGCGTTGTGTGTCGAGCAGATGCGGGAGCTTGGGGCGTGTTGCATTACCTTGAGTGATCCGGTGATTGAGCGGGCGATTGGGGTGTTGACCAAGCCGGGGCATGAGCTGTCGGCGGCGGCGCAGGCATTGTTTGACATTCTCAAGGACGAAGTTCGCCTGTAGTTGCCGCAGGCTGCGATCTGTTGGCCTTGGCGGCCTGACAGCCGACCCATCTCCCGTAGATGTACATATCCATTTCTGCGGTAACGGCTGCTGGCGGTTTCGCCCTTACGGCGAGGCACTTTTGGCAAACGCCCCAAAAGTACCCAAAAGGTCTCGCCCCAAGCGTACGGCACCTCGCCTAGGCTCGGCGTCCCCTCGCTCCGGTGTCCATCAGGGGGCATCGCCTACGGTCTACTTCGCGACGACCTCCTCTCGATGTGTCCGGCTGCGCCGTACGGCGCTGCGCGCCCACCCCCTGATGAACACCTCCACTCGGCCTCCCGATGGGGCGGGTGGATCAAGATCAAGGGCGGCAGGCGAGCTAACGCTCGGCCTGTTGAGTGGTTTGTGGATCAACAGAACGCGCGCAAACCTGTGGGAGCGTGGCTTGCCCGCAATGGCGGCCGTTCAGGCGGTGAGGTTTCTGGGCAAGCTCGTCGGAGATTTCCCGCACGTTATAGCGGTGTCCATGAACTGGCGTGAGTTGGGCTTCATCGATAGGCTTCAGGTGTCACTGCACATTCAGTGACAGGGTGTAGGAACCCTTCAAAACCAGAGAGACGCGTAGCCGCTTCCATACCGACTTGAGGTTTGAAAATGAACACCTACACCCCCAATCCACCCTACGTCCCGCCAACTTCCCATCCCTCCAACCGCTACATGGCCCTCACCAGTAACTGCTCTGACATGCCGACCCTGTTCGTCGACACCCACGCGCCGCTCGATATCCTGCTCGACGCTGCCCGTTATCGCATTCGTGCGGTGACTCAAGTGCTGGAGAACCTGGCGATGCGCGGGGAGATTGCCAGCGATTCGGTGATCCTCAACGATTTCGCCTTGCTGTGCGCCATTCCGTTGCGGGATGGTTGTGATCTGCTGGATGTGCTCGGGCGGCGGTTGCCAGAGCCCGTTTTGGCGTCAGTTAAATAGAGTGTTCAGTGCGGTCTGTCTTTTTCTCGATCCTGCGACAGGCTTTTCACGAATTACTTACATCCTGAAGCGCAGATTGAACTGACAAAAGGATTTGACCCCATCAAGCAGAAAACCCGCCATGTGCGGGTTTTTTGCTATTTGTTTGGCACGTTATGCGGCAACCGCCTGCTGTTGTTGCTTGAGCAACGGCACGGCACGCACGGAGCTGCCAGCTTGCAATTGCAGGCGCTTGGCGGTCAGGCGATCGACCAGCAAGCTGTTGCCGACCAGTCCGGCGCGGGCGGCGGTGATGCGGCAGTTTTCCAGGCGCTGGTTATGGATCAACCAGAGCGGCGCATTGTCGTCAGGTGTGCCGACCATCAGGTCCAGCGACTGGCTGTTGCGCACGGCACGGATTTTCGAGACCTGGGCTTCGATGACCGGACCGCCGTCGAAGATGTCGATGTAACCCTTATGGGAAAAGCCTTCGTTGCAGAGGATTCTGCGCGCCGGTTCGGCGTTTTGATGGGCCTTGCCGATCACCGCCCGAGCTTGCTCGGTGAGCAGGCAGGTGTACAGCGGCTGACGTGGCATCAGCTCGGCGATGAACGACTTGTTGCCGAGCCCGGACAGATGATCGGCGTGGCTGAAATCCATTTTGAAAAAATGTCGACCCAGGCTGTCCCAGAACGGCGAGCACCCTTGCTCGTCGGCGCTGCCGCGCAGTTCGGCGATCAGTTTTTCACCGAACAAGTGTGGGAATTCGGCGACAAACAGCAATCGCGCGACCGACAGCAGCCGGCCGTTATGGCCCTGACGCTGATCGGGGCGCAGGAACAGCGAGCAGATTTCCGATTGGCCGGTCATCTCGTTGTTGAGGAACAAGGTCGGGATTTGTCGACGTATTCCCAGGTCTGCCGAGGTGTTGACCGTCAACCCGACGCGGTAGTTGTACCAGGGTTCGCGCAGCCCGATGGCACCTGTCAGGGCGCTGACGCCGATCACTTGCTGATCATCGTCTTCGAGCACGAACAGGTAGTCGGCGTCGGCCCGTTCAACTTGCCCGGCAAAGGTCCGCTGCGCCCAGCGTACGCGCAGGGTCAGACGTTCTTCGTTGGCCGGCAGCGAGGTGAACCCCGGGCCGGCGCGGCGTGCCAGCGCCAGCAGCGCGGGCAGGTCAGTCATTTGAACCGGGCGCACGATCATGATGGAGCTCCTTGAGTGCGGAAGATCTGCTTCATAGCGCAATCAGCCGAACCGGGCCGCCGTTGTCCAGTTGCAAGGCGTCGAGCTGAGTGGCGTCGAGCATGACGGGCTCGTCTGCGCTCCAGTCCAGGTCGGCGATAATCGCCCGGTAGTTTTTTAGCGCGTCATTGCTCAGCAGGTAGGACGTCTTGCCGCCGCTGTGTGAACTCAGGTGCGCAACGGCCGTGCGGGTCTGGGCGATCGAACGAATACTCGGGGTGCGCGCAAACAGCGTTGGCCCACCGTCGAAGAGGTCGATGTAGCTGTTGGTCTCGAAACCTTCACGCTCAAGGATATCGAAGGCTTCCTGGCCATCTGGATGAATCCGGCCAATACAGGCCTGAGCGCTGTGCGGCAGCATCGGCACGTAGATCGGGTAGTGCGGCATCAACTCGGCGAGAAAGCTTCGGTTCTGCAAGCCGCAGAGGCGTTCGGCCTCGGCGTAGGGCAGGTCGAAAAAGTGCTTGCCCAGTGCATCCCAGAATGGCGACTCACCCGTATCGCTGCTGTAGCCGACGATTTCGGTAATCACTGCGTCGGAAAAGCGTTGCGGATGGGCGGCAATGAACATCAGCCGGGCTCGTGAAAGCATTTCCGAGGAGGGCGTGCGCTCAAGCTCGGCGTTGACGTGAAAACCGCGCAGCAAGGTATGGGCGCTGAGGTCCTGGCATAACGATAGCGCCGGCACCCCGTGATGAATGTTCAGCTCGCGCGACTCGCTGGTGAATGGGCGGTTGCGCAGGCTGTAGAAGGGCTCGTTGAAACCGGCGGTCGCGAGGACTTCCGAACAGCCTAGCAATCGTTGACTGGCCAGATCCTCCAGCACGAAGAAATAGTTCTCCGGGCCATGGCTCTTCACGTCACTGGCAAACGAAGCGCAGGAAGCGTGAATCTTCTGGCGCAGGCGCTCGGTGTCGTCCGGCAACGAGGTGACACCCACCAGACTGTCGCGCGCAAGTTGCTGCAACTGAGGCAGGTCGGATAACTGAACTGGACGTAAGGCCAGCATGGATGTACTCCCGTATCAAAGGGCCTGGTGCCAGGCATCAGGCTTGACTATCACTGTCGGTTTCCACGCATTACAACGGCGGTCGGCTGATCCCTGTCAGCGACCGCTCGACGTTTCAAATATTGGCCTTTTTTAACTGTTGGAAGGGTCCGGCAACACAGCGCTGGCGCCGATTCTGTTGAGGAAAAACAGGTAGACCAGGCCCGCCGCAATCCAGATGCCGCCGAGCTTTTGCGCATCGACACCCATGTTGTAGAGGATGGCGCTGACGATGATGAAACCGACCTTGGGAATGTCCGGGTACAGGTGATTCAACGCCATCGCCGCATACACGTAGAGCAGCGGCGGGATCAGCAGGTAGTCGAGCAGCATCAGGCAGCCGGCGATAAAGCCGATATGCGGGTGCAGCCCGCGTTGAGCATAGGAGTAGACCGAGCCGGCGATCGGGAAGGCCCGCGCCATGCTGCCGTAACTCAACGCGGTGAACAGCATTGCCACCGTGCCGATGATGTAGGCCAGCGGCACGATGCCGGGCGCCTCCTGGTTCACATAGCCGTATACGCCGAACGGGGCGATGGGGATCATGAAAATCATCCCGTAAACCACCA
This sequence comes from Pseudomonas fluorescens HK44, assembly GCF_000217955.3. Classification (GTDB taxonomy): domain Bacteria; phylum Pseudomonadota; class Gammaproteobacteria; order Pseudomonadales; family Pseudomonadaceae; genus Aquipseudomonas; species Aquipseudomonas fluorescens_AQ. The sequence continues at coordinate 186,565 of NZ_AFOY02000002.1, forward strand.
GATCGGTCAGCGACAGGCTGCGTTTCAACTCTTGCTTGTAGCCGAATTCTTCTATTTCCATGAAGCGCTTCTCCTTGTAAGCCACTACGGCAATGTGTTTGAACCTGGCAGGTCATAAACACGCTGACGCGTTTGTTATCGTTGCTTTACCGGTATAACCATCCGTGTTTTTTCAGCTTGAAACTGTTCGCTTGAGGTCGTGGCTTTACAGCAGTGGCGCCAGATAATCGCTCCAGGTCTGGACCGCCAGCCGATTGCGCAACAGGTCGTTGCGCACCTCGATCAGCACCGCATCGATGCCACGGGCGTCGCCATGAAACGGCACCGTCATGTCGCTCGCCGGATTGATTTTGTAGGGCTGATTGCCGGCGACCCGCAGTGGATGCTTGGCCAACCCCTCGATCAGCCGGTTCGCATAGTCCTCGGCCTGCCCATACAGCACGCCGGCTTCCAGCGCTCGTGGCTGGCCGAAGTAGATCGGCGTGAAGCTGTGAATCCCCACCACCCGCACCGTGCGACCCTCGGCCACGCGGGCATCGATCAGTTCGCCAAGGCGGGTATGAAACGGCGTGAACAGGCACTGGCGGCGGTAGTCGCGGGTCGCTGCGTCGAGGTGCTGATTCCCCGGCACCTGATAAATTTCGCTCTTGGCCGGGATGCTGTCCGGGGCCTGCAACGGACGGTTGAGGTCGATCAGCAGGCGCGAGTAGTTGGCCGCCAGCAGGGTCGCGCCGAGGGCTTTGGACAGGCTCTCGGCGAGCGCCAGCGCGCCTATGTCCCAGGCAATGTGCTGGTGCGCGGCCTCGCCGCTCAACCCCAGATCGTTCAAGGCCGTCGGGATGTAGCGGCTGGCATGTTCACACACCAGAATCAGCGGGTGCTCGGACGCTTCCCGGCTCAGGCTGTAAGCCGGCTCGGTGTAGAGTCCATTCTCGGCGGACTCAGTAGAGGCGTGCATAGTGCTCACAGAGTTGGGCGGGTGACAGGTGTCGGGTCAAGGCGAGTTCCTCGGTTTTGACGGCGAAGTAGGTGTCGAGCAGGGCGCTTGGCAAGGCTTCAAGCAAGGCCTCACTGCCCCGCAAGTGGTTCAGGGCCTGCGCGAGTGACGCAGGCAGGGCGACGATGCCGCGGCGCTGGCGTTGTTCTTCATTCAGCGAATCCGGGACTTCATCGGTGATCGCGTTCAGCGCCAGGCGTTGCTCGATGCCCAGTCGGCCGGCAATCAGCACGGCGGCCAGCGCCAGATGCGGGGAGGCCGTGGCGTCCATGGCGCGGAATTCAAGGTTGTATTGCGCGGCTTCGGATTTGCCGCCCAGGCTCACGGTCGGGCAGATCCGCAGCGAGGCCTCGCGGTTGCGTTGACCCAGGCACGCATACGACGCGCTCCAGTGATGCGGTTGCAGGCGCTCATAGGAAATCGGTGTCGGCGCGGTCAACGCGCAGAGGGCCGGCAAGTAGTGCAACACGCCTGCGGACCAGTGCTGGCCGAGGGTTGACAGGCCATTGGCGGTTCCGGCGTCATACAGCACCGGATGGCCGGACAGGTCGTGCAGGCTCAGGTGCAGGTGTACGCCGTTGCATACCGCATGCTCGGAAGTCTTGGGCGCAAAGCTCAGGTTCAGGCCCATTTGCCGGGCAATCTCACGGGTGATCTCGCGCACGTTGACCGCCCGGTCGGCCGCCGCGACGCCTTGGGTCGGCCGGCAAGTGATTTCGTATTGGTGTTGGCCATATTCGGGCAGGAACATTTCCGGCTCGACCCCACCTGCGCGCAAGGCGCTGAGCAGCCAGCCGCCGAACGCTGCGCCCTGACGCTGGGCTTCCAGCGAAAACGCCAGATGCTCGGCCTGGGCGCTGTCGGTGGTGAGGTTGAATTCGTGCTCGAAGGCCGAAGTGATCTGCAGCCCCAGCTCATCGTGGTAACGCTGTACTTCGCTGCGCAGCAGCGTCCGCGGGCAGGCAGCCCATGGGCGGCCATCGGTTTCGCAAATGTCGCCATGGATAAAGTCCAGAGCCGGCGCACTGGCATCGGGACCGTTGCTGACCGTCACGCGACTGGCCAGGTCGGGGATCAGCCGCAAGTCGCCGTAGGCCCCCCACGGGTTACTGGAGGCGATGATGTCTTGCGGGGTCAGCGCGCTGTTGGCCGGGACCCAACTGCAACCGGCGGTTTTGTAGTGTTCGAGTTCATCGCTGGGAAACGACCGGCCGCGGGTCACGCCGATCAGGTCCGTGGTGACGATGCCGGCGATGATCAGATGGCGGGTTTGCAGGTTGCGCAGCACATAGTCGATGTTGGTCGAGTTGAAGACCCCGGAGGAGGTCTTGGGCAAGACGATTTCGTTTTCGACCGGTGTCAGTTCTTCAATGATGGCGGCGTGCGGGCTGCCTTTTGGCAGGTGCATGTCCGACAGTTTGTGGTCCAGCGAGCGGTCGCGACCGTCGGCGGTGAGGCTTTCGATGAGCGTGTGCAGAACGTTCTGCCGAGCGGTGCGCACGGCGGCCAGCAGCCTGAGCTGGTTGGGAATCACCTGTTGACGGGTGCGCTCGAGAAAGTACTTGGCGTCGGGCCGTTGCAGATGCGGGTCGAACTGCGGCTCAAGCCAGGCGCGTTGCATGTCCACCAGCAGCAACGCGGTGTGGTTGATAGCAAACGGCAGATCGCGGGGTGAGTGATGGGGGAGCATAAACATCCTTATTTTTCCTCCAGCAGGTGAGTGGTGAAATCGCTTCGTAGCGCGTCGATGCCTTCCAGCCGCTCGGCAAGATCGGGGCAACGCAGCGTCAGGCAGGCAATCAAGGCTTCGACCTGGGCCAGCGCCGGCACCAGGGTGTCGAAGGCCGATACCGACTCCACGGGCGCGGTGATTACCAGATCCGCCATCTCGCGCAGTGGCGAGGCGTAGATGTCGGTGAACAACACGACGCGCGCATGCCGGTTCCTGGCCGCGCTGGCGACACGCAGTGCCTGGGATTGATAGCGTCGATAGTCGAACAGCAGCACCACGTCCTGGCGTTGCACATCGAACAGCCGATCGGGCAGTTGCGCGTTGTCTTCCAGGGCAAAGCAGCCCGCACGCAACAAGCGCAAATGATTGAGCAGGTAGTGGGCGAGGAAGCTGCTGAAGCGTCCGCCGAAGCAATGCACTTGATGCCGTGTATCCAGCAGCCACTCCACCAGAATGCGCACATCTTCGGGTTGGGTCAGGGCCTGGGTTTCGAGCAGGGCGCGGTGACTGTCCGCCAGATAATGGGTCCAGGCATCGTCTTGCTTGAGGTGCGAACGCGGTTGCAACAGCGCGCTGGGCGAGCACTGCCGGTGATCCATGTCGCTGAGGAGCGCGTCCTGGAAATCGGCATAGCCACCGAAGCCGAGCTTTTTCACCAGACGCACGATGGTCGGATCGCTGACGCCGGCATGTTCGGACAGGCGCGACATCGGGCCCAGCCCGTTACGCGGGTACTGGTCCAGCAATGCGCGTATGACTTTGCGTTCCGACGGCGTGAGGTCCAGGCCGGGATCGGTGATCCGGTCTCTGAGTGAGGGCATCCGAGCTCCTGCTAGAGGGGGGTGTTGCTTTTATTTCATAATCTGTTAAATCAGTATTTATGTAATTTATGCTACATGTCTAGTGAATTTTTTCAGGTGCCTGAAAAGCACTAAAGTCGGGCGAAAGTCTTGTCCGACAAGGCCTGCGTGGGTTTCGCTTGATGTTGTACGCTAGTGCTTTAGTTCGTGTAGGAAGTTGGCGCGTTTTTCTACGGATAAGCCGTTGGACACAATGACGCACAGCGAGGTGAAGCATCCATGAAGCAGCTACTGGTCATTGGCATCGGTGCCGGCGATCCCGAATACATCACGATCCAGGCGGTCAATGCGTTGAACCGGGTCGATGTGTTCTTTTTGATGGACAAGGGGCAGAGCAAGGACAAGCTGATCGACCTGCGGCGGGAAATCTGCGAGCGCTATATCACCGATCCGGCTTATCGCTTCGTCGAGGCCCACAGCCCCGAGCGGGTGCGCGGCGATGTGGACTACAACGCCAGCGTTGTCGATCTGAACCGCGACAAGCAACAGACCTTCGAGCGCTTGATCAACGAAGAGATGATGGACGACGAGTGTGCGGCGTTTCTGGTGTGGGGCGATCCGGCGTTGTACGACAGCACCCTGCGGATCTTGCAGGCGATACTCGAATCCGGTCGTTGTACCTTCACCTTCGAGGTGATTCCCGGCATCAGCAGCGTCCAGGCCCTGGCGGCGCGGCACAAGGTGCCGTTGAATCGCATTGGGCGCTCGGTTGAAATCACCACCGGTCGCAGGCTGGCTGCGGGCCAGGTCAGTGATGCCGACAGCTTGGTGGTGATGCTCGACGCAGAAGATTCCTACCGGCAGGTGGCCGATCAGGAGCAGCAGATTTACTGGGGGGCCTACCTTGGCACGCCGGATGAAATTCTTATTTCCGGCAAGCTCAAAGACGTTGCGCAAGAGATTGCGCGGGTCAGGAAAGCTGCACGGTTGGCCAACGGCTGGATCATGGACACCTATTTATTGCGCAAGCCTGAATCGCCAGAGTGAGCGCTGCTGTCAATACACCCAGACTTCTACCCGGCGATTCTTGATTCGTCCTTCATCGGCACTGTTGGCCGCCACCGGCATTTCGGCTCCGAAGCCACGAATCTCGCGAAACACCACACCACCCTTCACCAGCTCGCGGCGCACCGCCATGGCGCGCAGTTTCGATAGCAGGGCGGCCCGCTGCGAATCGGTCTTGGCATCGCCGAAGCCAACCAGTGTCACCTGCTTGTTCAGCTTGTCGTGTTGCCTTAAATAGTCGAGCACCCGCGACAGGTCCTGCCGGGCCTTGTTGTCCAGGCTGGCGCTGCCTTCTTCGAAGCGAAAATTCACCGTGAGTCGTTGTGCATGATCGATGATTGCCCGGTAGCCGTCAGGCATCTGCGGGCTCGGCGCGACGTTCATGGCTTGCACGGTCTGCGCGATAAAACCATTGGCGGCAACAATCGCCTGACCCTTACTGCTCTGAGCGTATTTCACCAGCGCGTCGACCCAGGGATTTTGGCCGTTGGGTGGCAAATAGAAATACAACCGACGCGACAGCGGATAGTCCTCGGTGGCGATCAGGCTATTGAGCGGCAGCATAGGTTGCGAGTCGCCATCGACAATCGCCACAGCCTTGGCCTGACGCACGTAAGGCAAGCCGATAAAACCGATGCCTTGCGGGTCCTGGCTGACCGCATCGGACAACTGCTCGCTGGATTCGAAGCGCTTTGCCGAACCGGCCAGTACTTTCCCGCGATGGATCAGGACCAGTTCCTTGAAGGTGTCGTAGGTGCCTGAATGGTCATCCCGGGCATAGAGGTTCACCGGGCCACCGGTGCCACCGAGTTCTTCCCAGGTTTTCACTTCGCCACTGAAAATCCGCGCCAGTTGTTCGGTGTTCAGTTGCGTCAGCGGGTTTTGCGGATGCAGGATGATCGCTAGGCCGTCGATGGCGATGACTTGCTCGGCGTTCGGGCTTTTCAGGTCGCCGAGGGTGTCGAGATCGACCAGTTCGCGGTCCTTGATCGGGCGCGAAGACGCCGCCAGATCGGCGCTGGCGTTTTTCAGCGCGGTGAACCCGGTGCTGGAGCCGTGGGCGGCGATGTCCACGACCACCCGCCGACCTTGGGCCGTCTGGCCGACAATCTGCTGCTCGTTGTCTTTGTCCGAGATTTCGCTATGGACCTTCCGTAACCCTTGTTCCAGCAACAACCCTTTGACCAGCGCCGGACCCAGGGCCGCACCGATGGTGTTGGAGCCTTGAATGCGCAGGGCAGGACCACGCTCGGGTATCGGCAGCTCAGCGGCGGTGGCAGAGAGTGGAAGCAAACCGCAGAGCAGCAGCGGTAACAGAGCGCGCAGCATCAGGCCGACACCTTTGAAGGTCACAGGAAGTGTCGGGAGAATAAGACAGGGAGGTTGCTGAAATATGACGATGTTCAGTGTGGGAAGAGCCGGGCGACGTTCGCTTGCTCGCGATGAGGCTATGTCTGTCACATTAAAGGTGACTGACAGATTGCTATCGCGAGCAGGCTCGCTCCCACATTAGTCTGTGTTGATCTTTGGAAATCAGCTCAGCTCAAGCCAGATCGGCGCATGGTCCGAGGGTTTTTCCATGCCGCGCAGTTCGTAGTCGACACCGGCGGCCTTGACCCGTGGCAGCAGCCCTTGGGAGGCGAGGATCAAGTCGATGCGCAGGCCGCGTTTGGGCTCGTCTTCAAAGCCGCGGCTGCGGTAGTCGAACCAGCTGAAGCGGTCTGTTACGTCCGGGTTCAGGTGCCGGAAGCTGTCCACCAGGCCCCAGTTCTTCAAACGGGCCATCCACTCGCGCTCTTCCGGCAAAAAGCTGCATTTACCGGTTTTCAGCCAGCGCTTCATGTTGTCCGGGCCGATGCCGATGTCGCAGTCTTCCGGGGAAATGTTCACATCGCCCATCACCACCAGCGCCTGGTCATTGCTGAACTGGGTTTCGAGCAGCGTCTGCAAGTCGTTGTAGAAGCGCTCCTTGGCCGGGAATTTGGTCGGGTGGTCGCGGTTTTCACCTTGTGGGAAATAGCCGTTCATGATCGTCACCGGTACGCCGTTGGCATCGGCGAACGTGCCCCAGATGAAGCGGCGCTGGGCGTCTTCTTCATCGCTGGCAAAGCCCTTGTGCAACGCGAGCGGTGCCTGACGTGACATAAGGGCGACGCCGTAATGACCTTTTTGGCCGTGGAAGCTCACGTGATAGCCCAGCGCCTCAAGCTCGGCGAGCGGGAACTGGTCGTCGTGCACCTTGGTTTCCTGCAAACCGATGACGTCCGGCTGGTGCTTCTCGATCAGTGCCGCCAGTTGATGGGGGCGGGCGCGCAGGCCATTGATGTTGAACGAGACGATCTTCATGGTCGGCAGTCCTGGCAAAAGTGCGATGCTAGCTGACATGTCCGAAGTCAGCCAGCGTGGCAGTAGGGCAGATGCACTGCTAATGTCCTTTAATGTGGAACGATCACCGTTGTAGCGGGTTCGTACTTATAAGAACGGGGCCATTTTAGCCCCGCTCAGGGGAGATAGACCGTCATGCCTGAAACTTCTAACGCAATGGCCGACGTTCATCGGCTCGACAGTGGCTATTCGCACGAAGCTCGCTCCTTGCTGTACCACGCCTATCGGCATGAGCCGGTCTTCAAGTACCTGTTCGAGGCCGAACGCCCTGGCTATGAACACCGGGTCCGGGCCACGGTACGGGAACTGGTCGAACAGCATTTTGCGCAGGATTTGCCGGCGATTGGTCTGCTGGTCAATGACCGGCTGATCGGCATTGCGCTGATCGCGCCGCCGCAACGTCGTCTGGGCATCACCGAAAGCTGGGCCTGGCGCCTGCGGATGGTGCTGAGTGCCGGGTTGCGTTGCACCCGACGTTATCTGGAGTATCACGCGGCGGTGGCGGCCTGCCTGCCATCGGACTCGGTGCATGTCTTGCCGTTGCTGGGGGTTCATCCGGAGTTTCAAGGCCAGCACTACGGCGAACAGTTGCTCGGAGCCGTGCATAACTGGTGCGCCGTCGATGAGCATTCCCAGGGTGTGGTACTCGACACCGGAAATCCGCGTTATCTGGAGTTCTATAAACGTCAGGGTTATGAGGAGATTGGCGAGGTGGCGGTAGGGCCTGTTCTCGAGCACGTGTTTTTCCACGCCAATCCGCAGGTGTTACATAGCGCAACAGGTTGAGGGCGAACTTTTGTTCAGATTGTTCACTCTATCGCGCCTCTACGCTCGTGATAGCATCTGCGCCTATGAAGTTTCCAGGAAGATTTACCAGCGGTTTGCTCGTACTGTTCAGCAGCGTAGCAGCCCTGGCTCAAAGTGAATTGAACGTCAGGATCAAACCGTCCAACGATGAACTGAGGGCCAATATAGAGGGCTATATCGGTGGTCTGGGCGATCGTGATGAAGAAGCCTTGTTGCGCTTTCGTCGTGGCGCCGAAGAGCAAGCCCGCAAGGCCGCCCAGGCCTTGGGTTATTACCAGCCCCATATAGAAAGCGAAGTCAAAAACGGCAAGTCGCCAACGTTGGTGTTGAACATCGACCCCGGCGAACCGGTGCATTTGCGCAACGTGACCATTCGTGTCAACGGCCCGGCTGCGACCCTCAAATCCTTTCGTGTACCCAAGAGCGACCTGCTCACCCCCGGTGCCGTTCTCAATCACGGGCATTACGAAGACGCCAAGCGGCTGATCCAGAACCAGGCTTCGCGCTTCGGTTTTTTCAGTGGGCGCTTTACCAGCCAGAAACTGTTGGTTGACCCTCGGGCCGGTGTCGCGGACATCGAACTGATTTACGACAGTGGCCCGCGTTATGCTTTGGGCAAGGTCAACTTTACCGGCGATACGCCGTTCGACGAAGAGCTGCTGCAACGCATGGTGCCGTTCAAGAGCGGGGCACCGTATGACTCCGAACTGATCGCCGAACTCAATCAGGCGTTGCAATCGAGCGGCTACTTCGACGCGGTGCGGGTGGATGCGGCGCCGACTGCTGCGGCCAATGACGTGATTCCGGTGGCGGTCAAACTCGACACGCGCAAACCGCGCACCATGGGCCTGGGGCTGGGCTTTTCGACTGACGTCGGGCCACGGGCCAAGGCCAACTGGACCCGGCACTGGGTCAATGCGCAAGGCCACAGTTATGGCTGGGAAGCGGAAGTCTCGGCGCCGCGGCAGAACGTCGGCCTGTGGTATGACGTGCCACTGGACCCGCCACTCACCGACAAACTGCGCTTTGCCGGTGGTTATCAAAATGAAGAACTGGCCAACACCGACAGTTTGAGCAAATTGCTGACTGTGGGTCCTGAATGGCACAGCGAATTGCCCAGCGGCTGGCAGCGGGTGATTTCGTTGAAATGGCAGCACGAGGAATATCGCCTGGGCGACGATTCGGGCCTGAGTACCTTGCTGATGCCCGGCATCAGTTACTCCTATCTGCGCAGTGATAACCGCATCGACCCGCACAACGGTTACCGCTTGCAGTTCGAGAGCAAGGTGGCCAAGCAAGGGGTGGGTTCGGACAACAACGTGGTGTACGGCACTGCATTGATCAAAGGCATCACCACGGTGTGGGACAACCATCGGTTCCTCGCTCGGGCACAGTTAGGTGGCAGTGCCACCAATGGCTATCGAACCATTCCGCCGTCATTGCGCTTCTTCGCTGGTGGCGATCAGAGCGTGCGCGGTTATGACTACCAGAGTCTGTCCCCGGTAAATTCCGACGGCGAGCGCGTGGGCGGGCGCTACATGGTGGCTGGCAGCGTCGAGTATCAATACTCCATCGCCGAAAAATGGCGGATCGCAACCTTTGTCGATCAGGGCAACTCGTTTAACACGCTGGACCTGCCGAGCCTCAAGACCGGGGTCGGCGTTGGCGTGCGCTGGGTTTCGCCGGTCGGGCCGATCCGCCTCGACCTGGCCCATGCGCTGGATGATCCCGGTGGTATTCGTTTGCACTTTTCCATGGGGCCTGAGCTGTGAAGCGTGGTTTGAAAATAGCGCTGCTGGCGACGCTCTCGCTGGTGGCGTTGCTGTTGCTGAGCATCGGCGCCTTGCTCGGTACACAAGCGGGCAGCCGTTGGACGCTGGGCCAGGTGCCGGGTTTGAGCGTAGAGAATTTCCAGGGGCGCCTGGGCGGCCAATGGAGTGCCGATCATCTGCTCTGGCAGCAAACGGGCAGTCGGGTCGAGCTGAACAAGCCAGTGTTTGCCTGGTCGCCACTGTGCCTGCTGCGCATGACCCTGTGCATCGAGCAATTGAAGGCTGAGCAAGTCATTCTGCAATTTGCCCCGAGCAGCGAAGCCAGCAGCGGGCCGATCAGCCTGCCTGAGTTGAAATTGCCGGTGGCGATCCAGTTGGGCGAGGTGCAAATCGGCAGCCTGTTGCTCAACGGCAGCGAGCAGCTCAAAGACCTGCAACTGGCCGCGCACTGGACGGCCAAGGGCTTGCAGATCGACTCTGTGCATCTGCAACGCGACGACCTCAGCCTGGACCTGTCCGGGCTGCTGCAACCAACCGGCAACTGGCCGCTCAGCGCCGAAGGCAAGCTGACCTTGCCGGCACCGGGTAAAGCACCGTGGACGCTGGCGCTGAAAATCGACGGCGATTTGTTGAAAACCCTGAACCTCAACGCCGACAGCAGCGGTTACCTGCAAGGTCAACTGACGGGCGAGTTGCAACCACTGGTGGAAAACCTGCCGGCCAAGGTGCGGATTACCGCCGATGGCTTCAAGGCCAGCGTGGATTTGCCGGACACCTTGCAGCTCAATCAGCTGGAACTGACCGGCAACGGTGACCTGAAAAACGGTTACCAGTTGCTCGGCAAAGCGACATTGCCAGCGGAGCAGGGCCCGGTCGCGTTGCTGCTGCAAGGCAAGGTCGACGCCAAGGGCGCGCAGATCGCCGGGCTCGATCTGAGCGCCAATGACACGCAAAACCTCAAGCTGAGCGGCCAGCTCGATTGGTCCGAGGGGCTGAGTGCCGAGGCGAAAATCGATTGGCTGGACTTCCCGTGGCATCGGTTGTACCCGCTGATCGCCGAACCCCAGGTGGCGCTGCGCAGCTTCAATGGTCAAGTGTCCTACCGCGACGGCAACTACCTGGGCAACTTCAAGGCGGCGCTGGATGGTCCGGCCGGAGCGTTCAGCCTGAGCAGTCCGTTCAGCGGCGATCTGACGAAAATCTTCCTGCCGGAATTCAAACTGGCGGCCGGGCAGGGCAAGGCCGAAGGGCATTTGAACCTGCAATTCGCCGATGGCATTGCCTGGGACACTGCGCTGGACCTGTCGGCGATCAACCCGGCGTACTGGCTGGCGGAGCTGCCGGGGACCCTGGCCGGTCCGTTGCGCAGCAAGGGTGAAATGAAAGATCAACACCTGAGCCTCGACGCTGACCTCGACCTCAAGGGCAAGCTGCGCGGTCAGCCGGCAGTCTTGCAAGCCAAGGCCGATGGCGTGGGCGAGCGCTGGAACCTCAGCGCGCTGCACATCCGTCTGGGCGACAACCGCATCGATGGCAGCGGCAGCCTGCAACAGAAACTCGCCGGCCAGATTGACATCAAGGCAGCGCGCCTTGGTCAGCTCTGGCCGCAGTTGCGCGGTCAACTCAATGGTCGAGTCGACGTTGCCGGCAACCTCCAGGCACCGCAAGGCAAACTCAGCCTGCAAGGCGTGCAGTTGGCATTTGACGATAATCGCCTGCAAAGCCTGAACCTCGATGCCAGTCTCGACAGCGCGCAACGGGCGAAGATCGACCTCAAGGGTAGCGGCATTCAGGTTGGCGATACTCAACTGGGCACGCTGACCGCCAGCGGCCAGGGCGATATCAAAAACCAGAAGCTGCAACTGGACCTGCTAGGTCCGCAACTGAAACTGGCGCTGGGCCTCGACGGCAATCTGGATAAAGGCAATTGGCGCGGCCGATTGGCCAGTGGCGACATACAGGCCGGCGGCCAGGACTGGAAGCTGCAGAATCCGGCGAAAATCGAACGTCTGGCCGACGGCAAACTGACCTTCGGCGCCCATTGCTGGATGTCCGGGCCGGCCAGCCTGTGCGGCGAAGACCAGCGGCTGATGCCCGAGCCGAAACTGCGTTACCACCTCAAGCAGTTCCCGATCGACAGCCTCGCGCAATGGCTGCCGAAAGACTTCGCCTGGCACGGCAAGCTCAATGCCGACATGCAACTCGACCTGCCGGCCAGTGGGCCGAAAGGCCAGATCATGGTCGATGCCAGCGGCGGTACGCTGCGCATGAAGGAAAAGGATCAGTGGCTGGATTTCCCTTACCAGACGCTGAAGCTGACCAGTACCCTGAACCCGAAACGCATCGACACGCAGCTTGATTTTGTCGGTGGCAAGTTGGGCGAGCTGATGGTGCAGGCGCAGATCAATCCGCTGCCCAAGAGCAAACCGCTGAGCGGTTCGTTCCGTCTGAGCGGTCTGGACCTGTCGGTGGCGCGACCGTTTGTGCCGATGGTCGAGAAACTCACCGGGCGCTTGAATGGCAGCGGCAGTTTGTCGGGCGGGCTGCTGGCGCCGCAGGTCAATGGCAACCTGACCCTCAGCGACGGTGAAATCTCTGGACCGCAACTGCCGACGCGTTTCGAGGCGTTGCAGCTTCAGGCGCAGATTGCCGGCGAGAGCGTGCAGCTCAACGGCGGCTGGAAAAGCGGCAAGGCCGGGCAGGGCAGCTTGAACGGGCATGTTGCCTGGGGGCAAGCGTTGGTGGTGGACCTGAGCCTCAAAGGCACACAACTGCCGGTCACGGTCGAGCCGTACGCCGTGCTGGAAGTGGCACCGGACCTGAAAATCTCGATCAACAACGACAAACTGGCGATTGTCGGCAAGGTGCAGGTGCCCAAAGGCGAAATCACCGTGCGTGAATTGCCGCCGTCAACGGTCAAGGTCTCCGATGACACGGTGATCGTCGGTCACCAGACCGAAGCGGGCAAACCGCCGATGGCCATGGCGATGGACATCGATGTGGTGGTGGGTGAGGACAAGCTCAGCTTTGCCGGGTTCGGCCTGACGGCGAACCTGCAAGGTCATGTGCACATCGGTGACAACATGGACACCCGCGGCGAGCTCTGGCTCAACGATGGCCGTTATCGTGCGTACGGCCAGCGCCTGACGGTACGGCGTGCGCGGCTGCTGTTCGCCGGGCCCATCGATCAGCCGTATCTGGACATCGAAGCGGTGCGCCAGACCGACGACGTGATCGCCGGTATTCGCCTGAGTGGCAGCGCCGAACAGCCGACCACGCAGATCTTCTCGGAGCCAGCGATGAGCCAGGAACAGGCACTGTCCTATCTGGTGCTCGGGCGTCCGCTGACCAGCAACGGCGAAGACAACAACATGCTCGCTCAAGCCGCGCTGGGACTGGGCTTGATGGGCAGTTCCGATCTGACCGGCAGTTTGGCCAAGGATCTGGGCATTCAGGACTTCCAGCTCGACACCCACGGCAGCGGCACCACCACCAGCGTGGTGGCCAGCGGCAACCTCTCCGAAAAACTCAGTTTGCGTTACGGCGTCGGGGTCTTCGAACCGGCCAACACCATCGCACTGCGTTACAAGCTGAGCAAAATGGTCTACCTGGAAGCCGCCAGCGGCATCGCCAGTTCGCTGGATATCTTCTACAAACGGGATTTCTAAACCCCGTCCTTCCAAATACACCGAGTCGCTCCAATCGCGAGCAAGCTCGCTCCCACAGGTTCAGCGTGATCCCTGTGGGAGCGAGCTTGCTCCGGGCGGCGATCCGACGATGGCTGCGCCGCGGTCGTCGATCCGAAACAACTTCCCCTCGCCATTTATCACCCAATTACAAAGCCACCTAACTATTGCGTTGACATTCGCTGCCTAGGCAGTAATATCTGGACATACTTTCCCTGCCTAGGCAGCTAATGGGTGGTCAGATGAAACATTTCACGCCAGACGAATTCCAGAATTGCCACCTCGGTCTCTTGCTCGGGCGCGCCGCGCTGCTCAAGGACCGGATCATCGATACGCACATGGAACCCCATGGCATCACCGCCGCGCAGTTCAAGGTGCTGATCATCATGGCCCAGTTCGGCGTCGACACGCCGGCCGAGCTGTGCCGGCACTTGTCGCTGGACAGCGGTTCGATGACTCGCATGCTCGATCGTCTGGTACAGAAGGGCTTTCTCGTCCGCCAACGCTGCGAAGGCGACCGACGTCAGGTGCAACTGGTGCTGACCGAGGAGGGTCAGGCGCTGGCCGACCGTCTGCCGCATATCGGTGCCGAGGCGATGAACGAACTGGCAGGCGCCATCACGCCAGAAGAGTTGAAAACCCTGGAGCAGATCCTGAAGAAAATTTTGCTGGCGGCCGGTGACTCGATCACCTTGCTGCGGGTAGGTGACAAATGAGCAGTAAAACCTTGCGTACTCGCGTCAGCCTGGTGCTTGTGGCCATGAGCCTGGCCGGGTGTGCCAGCTACAGCGGCCTGAATACCCAAGGCGTGAGCCTCGATGCGAAAACCCTCAAGGCCGGGCAGTCCCTCAACGGTGTCACCCTGTCGCCGGCGGCCTGGCCGAAGAGCGACTGGTGGAAAAGCCTTGGCGACCCGCAGCTCGACGGTCTGATCCGCGAAGCCCTGCACGACAGCCCGGACATGCAGATCGCCGACGCCCGAGCCCACCAGGCCAGCGCTGCCGCCTATGCTGCCGATGCTGCACGGATGCCTACTCTCGATGCCAGCGCCAGCGTCAGCCGCTCGCGGTTGGCTCGCGACAAGGACCCGACCGGAGCGGGTGGCACTTATTCCACTGTGCGCAGTATCGGCGCCAGCTTCAATTACACTTTCGACCTCTGGGGCGGCCAGCGTGCCACCTGGGAAGCGGCGCTGGGCCAGGCCCGGGCGGCTGAAGTCGATCAGCAAGCCGCGCAACTGACCTTGTCCGCCGATGTCGCCCGTGCCTACAGCAATCTGGGCCAGGCCCACATCGTTCATGACCTGGCTAACGACGACCTCAAGCGCACCCGGCAAATGCTCGATCTGAGCAAGCGCCGGCTGAGCTCCGGCATCGACAGTCAATACCAGTACCAGCAAACCGAAAGCCTGGAAGCCAGTTCCGAAGCGACGTTGATCGACGCTGAAAAGACCCTGCAGAGCGCAAAAATCGCCCTGGCTGTGCTGCTCGGTAAAGGTCCGGATCGCGGTAATGAGATTGCCCGGCCGAAAGTCCTTCAGGCCAGCGCCGTGGCGTTGCCGTCGACACTGCCGGCGGAATTGCTCGGTCGTCGCCCGGACCTGATCGCCGCGCGCTGGCGGGTCGAGGCGGCGAGCAAAAGCATCGATGCCGGTAAAACCAGGTTCTACCCGAACCTCAACCTGAGCGCAGCCGCCGGCACCGAATCATTGTTGGGGGACGCCTTGTTCGGCTCGGCAAGCCGCTTCTTCAACATTATGCCAACCGTGTCGTTGCCGATCTTCGATGGTGGCCGCTTGCGCGCCAACCTCGATGCCCGCGACGCCGACTACGACCTCGCGGTCGCGCAGTACAACAAGACGCTGGTCAAAGCCTTGGGGGATGTCAGCGACACGATTTCCCAGTTGCGTGACATCGGCCGGCAGATCGGTGCGCAGCAACACGCCACCGACATTGCCCAGGACTCTTACAACACGGTGGTCCAGCGTTACGGTTCCGGCATCGGTAACTACCTGGACGTGCTCAGCATCGAGCAGCAATTGCTCCAGGCCCAGCGTCAGTTGGCGAACCTGAATGCCGAGCAGATCGATCTGTCGATTCAACTGATGCAGGCGCTGGGCGGCGGGTTCCAAGCCGACACCCTGGCCGCGGCCACTCCATCCCCAGCGCCTGCC
Organism: Pseudomonas fluorescens HK44; assembly: GCF_000217955.3. Classification (GTDB taxonomy): domain Bacteria; phylum Pseudomonadota; class Gammaproteobacteria; order Pseudomonadales; family Pseudomonadaceae; genus Aquipseudomonas; species Aquipseudomonas fluorescens_AQ. Next base: position 201,982 of record NZ_AFOY02000002.1, read on the forward strand.
ACGCTGAATCAATAATTCAAGGTACTTGTCATGGCCACTATCGAAAACAACCCAACGCCTGAAAGCGCGCAAGACGCGGGCAATCCAGGCAAACGCAAATTCATGCTGCTGGTGCTGACGATCCTGGTCATTGTTGGCTGCCTCGGTGTCTGGGGCTGGCACGAACTCTACGGACGCTGGAGCGAAAGCACCGACGATGCCTACGTTAATGGCAACGTGGTGGAAATCACTCCGCTGGTCACCGGCACGGTTGTCAGCATCGGTGCAGACGATGGCGATCTGGTCCACGAAGGCCAGGTGCTGGTCAACTTCGACCCGAACGACGCGCAAGTCGGCCTGCAAAGTGCACAAGCCAATCTGGCCCGAACCGTGCGCCAGGTGCGCGGCCTGTACAGCAACGTTGACGGTATGAAAGCCCAGGTCAACGCCCAGAAAGCTGAAGTGCAGAAGGCTCAGGACAACTTCAATCGCCGGAAGAATCTGGCGGCGGGCGGGGCGATCTCCCAGGAAGAACTGTCCCACGCACGGGATGACCTGACCTCGGCGCAGAACGCCCTGGCCAATGCGCAGCAGCAACTCGCCACCACCAGCGCGCTGGTCGATGACACCGTGGTTTCGTCCCACCCGGACGTCCAGGCCGCCGCTGCGCAAGTGCGCCAGGCTTACCTGACCAACGCCCGCAGCACGCTGATCGCACCGGTCACCGGTTATGTGGCCAAGCGCACCGTACAGCTTGGCCAACGGGTCCAGCCGGGGACTGCGCTGATGGCGGTGATCCCGTTGGATCAACTGTGGATCGACGCCAACTTCAAGGAAACCCAGCTGCGTGACATGCGTATCGGTCAGCCGGTGGACATCGAAGCCGACCTCTATGGCAGCGATGTGAAATACAGCGGCACCATCGACAGCCTGGGCGCCGGGACCGGTAGCGCGTTTGCCTTGCTGCCGGCGCAAAACGCCACCGGTAACTGGATCAAGATCGTTCAGCGGGTGCCGGTGCGGATTCACATCAACGCCGAGCAACTGGACGCACATCCGTTGCGGGTGGGCCTGTCGACGATGGTCAACGTCAACCTGCACGACCAGAGCGGTCCGGTGCTGGCGCAGCAATCGCCACAAAAGGCTTCGTTCAGCACCAACGTCTACGACCGTCAGTTGGCCGAGGCCGACGCGATGATTACCCGCTTGATCCACGACAACAGCTCACTGGCGGCCAAAACCGCTCAACGCTGATTCGCCAATCCCTCAGCTGCGGCCGTAACGGTCGCAGCGACTGCCTCGTTTCAAAGGATTCGCGATGAGTACTAACGCGTCTTTCAAACCGCCCAGCCTGGTGCTCAGCACCATTGGCCTGTCGCTGGCGACCTTCATGCAGGTGCTCGACACCACCATCGCCAACGTGGCCTTGCCGACTATTTCCGGCAACCTGGGCGTGAGTTCGGAGCAGGGCACCTGGGTCATCACATCGTTCGCCGTGAGCAACGCCATCGCGCTGCCGTTGACCGGTTGGCTGAGTCGGCGTTTTGGCGAAGTGAAACTGTTTCTGTGGGCGACCATCCTGTTCGTGCTGGCGTCGTTCCTCTGCGGTATCTCGACCTCGATGCCCGAGCTGGTCGGGTTCCGGGTGGTGCAAGGATTGGTGGCAGGGCCGTTGTACCCGATGACCCAGACGCTGCTGATCGCGGTCTATCCGCCGGCGAAACGGGGGATGGCCCTGGCGTTGCTGGCGATGGTCACGGTGGTCGCGCCGATTGCCGGTCCCATACTCGGTGGCTGGATTACCGACAGTTATAGCTGGCCGTGGATTTTCTTCATCAACGTGCCGATTGGCGTATTCGCGGTGATGGTGGTCAAGCAGCAACTCAAGGAGCGTCCGGTGGTGATCAGCCGTCAGCCGATGGATTACATCGGTCTGCTGACCTTGATCATTGGTGTCGGCGCGCTGCAGATCATCCTCGATAAAGGTAATGACCTGGACTGGTTCGAGTCGAACTTCATCATTATCGGTGCAGCTATTTCGGCGATTGCGCTGGCCGTGTTCGTGATCTGGGAGATGACCGACAAGCACCCGGTGGTGAATCTGCGGCTGTTCGCGTATCGCAACTTCCGCATCGGCACCATCGTGTTGGTCTTGGGTTACGCCGGGTTCTTTGGCATCAACCTGATTCTGCCGCAGTGGCTGCAAACCCAGATGGGCTACACCGCGACCTGGGCCGGGCTGGCGGTGGCGCCGATCGGGATTCTGCCGGTGCTGATGTCGCCCTTTGTCGGCAAGTACGCGAACAGGTTCGACTTGCGACTGCTGGCCGGGCTGGCGTTCCTGGCCATCGGCCTGAGCTGCTTCATGCGCGCCGGCTTCACCAATGAGGTGGACGTCCAGCACGTGGCGCTGGTGCAACTGTTCATGGGGATTGGCGTGGCGCTGTTCTTCATGCCGACTCTGAGCATTTTGATGTCGGACCTGCCACCGCATCAGATCGCCGATGGCGCGGGGCTGGCGACCTTCCTGCGGACCCTGGGCGGCAGCTTTGCGGCATCGCTGACCACCTGGATCTGGATCCGTCGCGCCGATCAGCATCACGCCTACCTGAGCGAAAGCCTCAGCACCTTCGATCCGGCGACCCGCGATACATTGAATACCTTGGGCGGGGCGGGCAATCCGGCGTATGCGCAACTCGATCACCTGCTGACCAGCCAGGCATACATGCTCTCCACCGTGGATTACTTCACGCTGTTGGGCTGGGGCTTTATGGGGTTGATTCTGCTGGTGTGGCTGGCCAAGCCGCCGTTCGCAGCGAAGGCGGGGCCGGAGGCAAGCGGACATTGAGTCAAACACATTCCCTGTGGGAGCGAGCCTGCTCGCGAAAGCGGTGGATCAGTCAACAAAGATGTTGAGTTTGAGTCCGCCATCGCGAGCAGGCTCCCACATTGGGTTTGTATTTGACCGTTAGCTGCCGGGAGCTGCCAGCTGTGGCGGCGGCGCGAAATCAAACGCCGCCAGCTGAAACCCCTGCTCATCCACCTGCAACGCCCACCCCTGGCGATCCCAATCGCCCAGCACAATGCGCTTGGCCGCTTGTTCGCCAATCTGCAATTTATGGATGGCGGGGCGGTGGGTATGGCCGTGGACCAGGGTTTTCACCCCGTACTGCTGCATGATCCGCGGGATTTCCTCGGGGGTCACATCGACGATGTCGTTGGCTTTCATCCGGGTTTGCGCGCGGCTCTCGCTGCGCAGCTTGCGCGCCAGTGTCCGGCGGGTACGCAGCGGCAGATGGCGCAGGATGAACAAGCTGATGGGGTTGCGCAGGTAGCGGCGCAGCTTCATGTAGCTTTCGTCGCGGGTACACAGGCTGTCGCCGTGCATCAACAGCACCGGCTCACCCTGCAATTGCACGACACTCGGATCCTTGAGCAAGGTGCAGCCAGCTGCTTTGCAGAAGGCCTTGCCAAGCAGGAAGTCGCGATTGCCGTGCATCAGAAAGATCGCCGTGCCGCTGTCGCTAAGTTCGCGCAGGGCCTGGCAGATGGAGCGTTGGAAGGGGCTCATGGCGTCATCGCCAATCCACACCTCGAAAAAGTCGCCGAGAATGTACAACGCTTGCGCCGAACGGGCGCGGGTGGCGAGCAAATCCAGAAACGCCCGGGTAATGTCCGGGCGTTCCTCTTCCAGATGTAAATCTGAAATCAGCAATATCACTCAATGATCTCGGCTTTCTCGATGATCACGTCGTCTGCGGGTACGTCCTGGTGGCCGGACTTCATGGTGGTCGAAACACCTTTGATCTTGTCGACAACGTCAGTACCGGCGGTCACTTTACCGAACACGGCATAACCCCAGCCCTGAACGTTCTTGCCGCTGTGGTTGAGGAAGCTGTTGTCGGCGACGTTGATGAAGAACTGCGCGGAAGCCGAATGCGGCTCCATGGTGCGAGCCATGGCGACGGTGTATTTGTCGTTGGAAAGACCGTTGTCAGCTTCGTTCTGGATGCTTGGACGCTTGTCTTTCTTTTCCTTCATGCCTGGCTCGAAACCGCCGCCCTGGATCATGAAGTTGCCGATAACACGGTGGAAAATGGTGTTTTCGTAGTGGCCGGCCTTAACATATTCGATGAAGTTGGCCACGGTGATCGGGGCTTTTTCGGCGTTCAGTTCCAGGACGATGTCGCCGTGGTTGGTGGTCAGTTTGACTTGAGTCATGATCGATACTCTTTTAAGGAGAAACGTTTTCAAGGAATTCGTGGCTTTCGGGGCGCTGCGTGACGCGTGCGAGCCCCTGCCTGTTTGGCAAAAAATCGCCAAGGTGCGCAGTTTAGCGTGATGGCCGCGAATTTCGAGGCTGTTTTTCAAATCAGGCGCATTAAACGCACCTGTTTTAGGGCCTGCTCTGTCAGGCGCTTGACCGCATCGGCTATGATAGCGCCTTTGTTTTGTCAGGCCTCCATGAAGGCCACGCACTTGTACGTTCAAGGATCCTATGAGCAAGCCCACTGTCGACCCTACCTCGAATTCCAAGACCGGCCCTGCCGTGCCGGTCAATTTCCTGCGGCCGATCATCCAGGCGGACCTGGACTCGGGTAAGCACACGCAGATCGTCACCCGTTTTCCGCCTGAGCCCAACGGCTACCTGCACATCGGTCACGCCAAGTCGATCTGTGTGAACTTCGGCCTGGCCCAGGAGTTCGGTGGCGTGACGCACCTGCGTTTCGACGACACCAACCCGGCCAAGGAAGACCAGGAATACATCGACGCCATCGAAAGCGACGTCAAGTGGCTGGGCTTTGAGTGGTCCGGTGAAGTGCGCTATGCCTCGCAGTATTTCGACCAGTTGCACGAGTGGGCGGTCGAGCTGATCAAGGCGGGCAAGGCCTACGTCGACGATCTGTCTCCTGAACAAGCCAAGGAATACCGCGGCAGCCTGACCGAGCCCGGCAAGAACAGCCCGTTCCGCGACCGCTCGGTTGAGGAAAACCTCGACCTGTTCGCCCGCATGAAGGCCGGCGAGTTCAAGGACGGCGCACGCGTACTGCGGGCCAAGATCGACATGGCCTCGCCGAACATGAACCTGCGCGACCCGATCCTGTACCGCATCCGTCATGCCCATCACCACCAGACCGGTGACAAGTGGTGCATCTATCCGAACTACGACTTCACCCACGGTCAGTCGGACGCCATCGAAGGCATCACCCATTCGATCTGCACCCTGGAGTTCGAAAGCCATCGTCCGCTGTACGACTGGTTCCTCGACAACCTGCCAGTGCCGGCGCACCCGCGTCAGTATGAGTTCAGCCGTCTGAACCTGAACTACACCATCACCAGCAAGCGCAAGCTCAAGCAACTGGTCGATGAAAAGCACGTCAATGGCTGGGACGACCCGCGCATGTCCACGCTGTCGGGTTTCCGCCGCCGTGGCTACACGCCGAAATCGATCCGCAACTTCTGCGAAATGATCGGCACCAACCGTTCCGACGGCGTGGTGGATTTCGGCATGCTCGAATTCAGCATCCGTGACGACCTCGACCACAGCGCCCCACGCGCCATGTGCGTACTGCGTCCGCTGAAAGTCGTGATCACCAACTACCCGCAAGGCCAGGTCGAGAACCTCGAACTGTCTTGCCACCCGAAAGAAGACATGGGCGTGCGGGTTCTGCCATTCGCCCGTGAGATCTACATCGACCGTGAAGACTTCATGGAAGAGCCGCCGAAGGGCTACAAGCGCCTGGAGCCGGCCGGTGAAGTGCGTCTGCGCGGCAGCTACGTGATCCGTGCCGACGAAGCAATCAAGGACGCCGATGGCAACATCGTCGAACTGCGTTGCTCGTATGACCCGCAAACCCTGGGCAAGAACCCTGAAGGCCGTAAGGTCAAAGGCGTGATCCACTGGGTGCCGGCCGCGGCCAGTATCGAGTGCGAAGTGCGTCTGTACGATCGCCTGTTCCGTTCGCCGAATCCTGAGAAGGCCGAAGACAGCGCCAGTTTCCTGGACAACATCAACCCTGACTCACTGCAAGTCCTCACCGGTTGTCGTGCTGAACCCTCGTTGGGCAACGCACAGCCGGAAGACCGTTTCCAGTTCGAGCGCGAAGGTTACTTCGTCGCGGATATCAAGGACTCGAAACCGGGCGCTCCGGTATTCAACCGTACCGTGACCCTGCGTGATTCGTGGGGCCAGTGATTTAGAGCCAGGCCTGACCGGTTCTGATAAATAGGAACAATCGTGCTTACGATCTACAACACGCTCACCAAGAGCAAAGAAGTCTTCAAGCCGCTGGATGGCAACAAGGTGCGCATGTACGTCTGCGGGATGACCGTTTATGACTACTGCCACCTGGGCCATGGCCGCAGCATGGTCGCGTTCGACCTGGTGACCCGCTGGTTGCGGTTCAGCGGTTACGACCTGACCTACGTGCGCAACATCACCGACATCGACGACAAGATCATCAATCGCGCCCGTGAAAACGGCGAGTCGTTCGAAGCGTTGACCGAGCGCATGATCGCGGCAATGCACGAAGACGAGTCGCGCTTGAACATCCTCAAGCCGGACATGGAACCGCGCGCCACCGGCCACATTGCCGGCATGCACGCGATGATCCAGACCCTGATCGACAAGGGCTACGCCTACGCGCCGGGTAACGGCGACGTGTACTACCGCGTCGCGAAGTTCATGGGCTACGGCAAGCTGTCGCGCAAGAAGATCGAAGACCTGCGCATCGGCGCCCGGATCGAAGTCGACGAGTCGAAACAGGACCCGCTGGACTTCGTGCTGTGGAAAGCCGCCAAGCCAGGTGAGCCGAGCTGGGAATCGCCATGGGGCGCCGGGCGTCCGGGCTGGCACATCGAGTGCTCGGTGATGTCGACCTGCTGCCTCGGTGAGACCTTCGATATTCATGGCGGCGGCAGCGACCTTGAGTTCCCGCACCACGAGAACGAAATCGCCCAGAGCGAAGCGGCCACCGGCAAGACCTACGCCAACGCGTGGATGCATTGCGGGATGATTCGCATCAATGGCGAGAAGATGTCCAAGTCCTTGAACAACTTCTTCACCATTCGCGACGTGCTCGACAAGTACCACCCGGAAGTCGTGCGTTACCTGCTGGTATCGAGTCACTACCGCAGCGCGATCAACTACTCGGAAGACAACCTCAAGGACGCCAAGGGCGCTCTAGAGCGTTTCTACCACGCGTTGAAAGGCCTGCCGACGGTTCCGGCCGCCGGTGGCGAAGCCTTTGTCGAACGTTTCACCCAGGTGATGAACGACGACTTCGGCACGCCGGAAGCCTGTGCGGTGCTGTTCGAGATGGTGCGCGAGATCAACCGTCTGCGTGAGAGCGATCTGAATGCGGCGGCAGGTCTGGCGGCACGTCTGAAAGAGCTGGCCAGTGTGCTCGGCGTGTTGCAGCTCGAAGCCGATGACTTCCTGCAAGCCGGTGCTGAAGGCCGGGTCGATGCAGCAGAAGTCGAGGCGCTGATTCAGGCGCGCCTGACTGCCCGTGCCAATAAGGACTGGGCCGAGTCGGACCGCATCCGCGATCAGCTCACCGCCATGGGCGTGGTACTGGAAGACGGCAAGGGCGGCACAACGTGGCGCCTGGCTGACTAAAGCCTGCTTGAGCTAAAAACAAAACCCGCCTTGTGCGGGTTTTTGTTTGATGGACGTAATCTTTGTTGAGATAGAACCAGTTAAACCAAAATAGCGAGTGATGTGTATTTGGCGACTAAAGGGTCGGTGGTGAGTAGCTTCATTGGTTCTGTGATTGCAGTTGCAACAATAAGGCGATCGAACGGATCGCGATGGTGATGTTCGAGGTCTTTCACTGCAATGGCGTGTTCTGAAGTGACAGGCAACTCTATGAAACCGCTTTCGAGGCAGTATTCTCGTACCTCTTCCAAATCAACGCTTAGCTTTCCCAGCCCAACCTTGATCGCCATCTCCCAGAAAGTAGCTGCGCTGATGTAAATCTCAGCGGCGCTCTCAATGAGTTTTCTGGCTCTGCCGGATAGTTTTGGATCATCACTGAGAGTCCAAAGCAGAATATGTGTATCGAGTAAGACCCTCATCCATGAGTCCCTTCAAATGCGTCCAGCATCTCGTCCGGTAGCGGCGCATCAAAGTCTTCAGGCAGGGTCAGTTTGCCTTTCATCGCTCCGATGCGCCGTCCGGAGGGTTTTCCCACGGGAACAAGGCGGGCAAGGGCTCGGCCATGTTTAGCGATCGTGATGATCTGTCCGGAAGCAGCGTCATCGACCAGTTTGGACAAATTGTTTTTTGCTTCACCTAACGGAACGATGATCATGATGCCCCTCCAATATTCTGGCAAATATAGCCAGAATTTTTGGGGTAGGCAAAGGTGAGTGGACAATAGGTCGCGTTGTCATGTGTCGAGTTAGCGGTGAAAGGTCGAGAGGTTTTTGAGGGTGCTGGCGATTCGGGAGTACCCCTTACCAGAATGTTGCGTTGTTGCTCAGTCGCCAGGCATTTAAAACCTTCGACCATGTCTGAAAAAATATCCCGTTTCATTGAATGCTCCTGATAGCCCGTCACTCACCTTAGCGCTCGGTTGCATCAGCCGGATGTCAGCTGCCACCGGTCTCTTTGCAGGCATATTCCGAGAAAGGGGAGAGCAGTCCCCCAAACGCAAAAACGGCACCCGAAGGTGCCGTTTGTGTTTTTTGCTGCGTATCGCTTAAGCGATCAACCGGCCAGGCCAGTTTGCTGAACCAGTGCCAGCAACGGCTGTGGGTACAGGCCGAGGAAGAACGCCAGCACTGCGATGGCCAGCAGCATCACGCCGCCTGCCTTTTGTTCCCAGTGCAGTTGAGCGTCGACGCGACGCAGGTTTGGCTCGATCAGGTACAAGGTGACCATGACGCGCAGGTAGTAGAAGACGCCGATGGCGCTGCCCAGTACCAGGGAGCCGACCAGCCACCATTGGTGAGATTCGACACCGGTGGCGATGATGTAGAACTTGCCGATGAAGCCTGCAGTCAGCGGGATGCCGGCCAGCGACAACATCATCACGGTCAGAACGGCGGTCAGGTACGGACGACGCCAGAACAGGCCGCGGTACTCGTACAGTGCGTCAGCGTCACGACCTTTGTACGGCGAGGACATCAGGGTGATCACGCCGAAAGCGCCGAGGCTGGTGATCACGTAGGTGACCAGGTACACGCCGATGGCTTCCATCGCCAGACCCTTGCTCGCCACCAGGGCGATCAGCAGGTAACCGAAGTGCGCGATGGACGAATAACCCAGCAGACGCTTGAGGTTGCTCTGGGTCAGTGCCAACAGGTTACCGAACAGGATCGAGGCAATCGCGATCACGGTCAGCACGGTGCTCAACACACCGCTGCTGGCCACTGGCGAGATCTGGAACAGACGCACCATGACCGCGAACACGGCAACTTTCGAGGCGGTGGCCAGGAACGCCGCAACCGGTGCCGGGGCACCTTCGTAGACGTCCGGCGTCCAGAGGTGGAACGGTACCAGCGACAGCTTGAACGCCAGGCCGATCAGCATCATGCCCAGGCCCATCTGTGCCAGTGGGCTTGGCAGGCCGGTGGCCGCAAGGGCGTGACCGATGCCGCTGAAGCTCAGGGTGCCGGCTTCGGCGTAGAGCAGGGCCATACCGAACAACAGGAACGCAGAACCGGCTGCCGACAGCACCATGTACTTGATGCCGGCTTCCAGTGAGCGCTTGTTGAAGAAGGCATAGGCCACCAGACCGTAGACCGGTACCGAGAGCAGTTCCAGACCGACGAACAACCCGGCCAGGTGCTGCGCGCTGACCAGAACCAGGCCACCGGCGGCAGCCATCAGGATCAGCAGGTACAGTTCTTCACGGTTGCCCGGGTAACCCGTACCGCCTTCGCCGAGGTAGGCATGGGCGAGGGTGACGCAAGCGAGGGTGGCGACCAGGATCAGCGCCATGTACAGGCAGGCAAAGCTGTCGATCTGCAGCAAGGGAGTCACAGCCAGAGGCGCGACTTTCAAGGCTGGCAGGATCGACAGCAAGGCCAGGTTCAGACCCGCGACCGACAGCAGGAAGGTCTGCGAGTGGTTGCGGCGCCAGGCGATCGCCAGCATCACCACGATGATCGTGGCGCTGGTGATCAACAATGGCGCAAGCGCGATAAAGTGTTGAATCGTAAAGTCCATAGCGCTCTTACCGGGCCGAAGCGAGTTGAGTGAAGGCGGTACCGAACCATTGCTGCACGCCATGCATCGTAGCGGCAGAGGTATCGAGGAACGGTTGCGGGTAGACGCCGATGTAAATCAGCAGTGCCGCCAGTCCAACCACCATGATCATTTCGCGAGTATCCATGCCATGCAGCACGGCGTCCGATTTGGACGGACCGAAGTAGGCACGGTGAATCATGATCAGCGAGTAGACGGAACCGAACACCAGGCCGGCAGTCGCGATCACGGTGACCCACGGCGCGCTGGCGAAGGTGCCGATCAGGATCAGGAACTCACCGACGAAGTTACCGGTCACCGGCAAGCCCAGCGAAGCTGCAGCGAAGAACAGGCTGATGGCGGGCAGGTAGGCGATCTTCGACCACAGGCCGCCCATCTCACGCATGTCGCGAGTGTGGGTGCGCTCGTAGAGCTGGCCGCAGAGGATAAAGAGTGCCGCTGCCGACAGGCCGTGCGCGAGCATCTGGATCACTGCGCCTTGCAGGGCCAGCTGGCTGCCGGAGTAGATGCCGATCAGCACGAAGCCCATGTGCGAAACGCTGGAGTAGGCGACCAGACGCTTGATGTCGGTCTGGGCGAAAGCCAGGAACGCACCGTAGAAGATCCCGACCAGGCCCAGGGCCATGGCGAACGGTGCGAACTCGGCCGACGCATTCGGGAACAACGGCAGGGCGAAACGCAGCAGACCGTACGCAGCGGTCTTCAGCAGAATACCGGCCAGGTCAACGGAACCCGCAGTCGGTGCCTGTGCGTGAGCATCCGGCAACCAGGAGTGGAACGGCACTACTGGCAGCTTCACCGCGAAGGCGATGAAGAAGCCGAGCATCAGAACGTACTCGGTGGTCAGCGACATCTTGGTTTTCAACAGGTCGGAGTAATTGAAAGTAATCACGCCCGTGCTGTTGAAGTTGACCAGTACCAGACCCAGGATCGCCACCAACATGATCAGGCCGCTGGCCTGAGTGAAGATGAAGAACTTGGTTGCTGCGTAGATCCGGGTTTTCTTGCCGTCCGAAGAACTGTGACCCCAGAGCGCGATGAGGAAGTACATCGGCACCAGCATCATTTCCCAGAAGAAGAAGAACATGAACAGGTCGAGGGCCAGGAACACGCCGACGACACCGCCCAGGATCCACATCAGGTTCAAGTGGAAGAAGCCAACGTGACGCTGGATCTCTTTCCACGAGCAGAGTACCGAGAGGACACCCAGCAGACCGGTCAGCATGATCATCAACAGCGACAGGCCGTCGAGGGCCAGGTGCACGTTGATGCCGAAGCGCTCGATCCAGACGTGCTTGAACTCAAGCGCCCAGGTCGGATCGGCACCAGGTGCCGGGGCAAATGAATAGTTACCGTGGGCCCACAGCCAGAGGCCGAGAGCGAGTTCCAGGGTCATGGTCAACAGCGCAATCCAGCGGGGGAGGGTAGCGCCGAAGCGCTCACCCATCCAGCACAGCAGGCCGCCGATGAAGGGGATCAGGATTAGCCATGGCAGAATCATGACGGGCTCGTTTCCTTTCGCAAGTTCGCAAGGTTCATATCAGACCGCTACCAGCACGACAGCGCCGATAACCAGCACGGCACCAGCAGCCATCGAGGCGGCGTACCAACGCAGTTGACCTGTTTCGGTACGGCTCAGGGAGTTGTGACCCCCTTTGGCCATCCGCGGGATCAAACCGATGGTTTGGTCGAACGGGTCTTTGCGCAGCATGTGGCTGATCGCAAGGTACGGCTTGACGAACAGTTTGTCGTAGATCCAGTCGAAGCCCCAGGCCGCGAACCACCAGGCCGAGAGCAGACGGCCGATGCCGCTGTTGGCGATGGCGGTGACGAAGCGACGCTTGCCGAGGAACAGCAGCGCGGCCAGCAGGATACCGGACAGGGCGATAGCGCCCGAGACCAGTTCCAGGCTGTGCTTGGCTTCGCCGCCGGCATGGCCAACGCTTTCTGGCAGTACGCCGTGCAGTGGCGGAACGATCATCGCGCCAATGGCGGTCGACAGCACGATCAGCACCGACAATGGCAGCCAGTGAGCAATGCCGTGACCGGCGTGGGCTTCGGTCTTCACTTCACCGTGGAACGCGATGAAGATCAGGCGGAAGGTGTACAGCGACGTCATGAAGGCACCCACCAGACCGGCATAGAGCAGACCGTGGTTACCGCTGGCGAAGGCTTCCCAGAGGATTTCGTCTTTCGAGTAGAAACCTGCGGTCACCAGTGGCAGGGCGGCAAGGGCCGCGCCGCCGACGATGAAGCTGGCGTAGGCCAGTGGCAGTTTCTTCCACAGGCCGCCCATCTTGAAGATGTTCTGCTCGTGGTGGCAGGCAACGATCACCGAACCGGAAGCAAGGAACAGCAGCGCCTTGAAGAACGCGTGCGTCATCAGGTGGAAGATCGCGCCTTCCCAGGCACCCACGCCCAGCGCCAGGAACATGTAGCCGATCTGGCTCATGGTCGAGTAGGCGAGGATACGTTTGATGTCGGTTTGGACCAGGGCTGCGAAACCGGCGAGCACCAGGGTCACACCGCCGACGATGCCGACCAGGTGCAGGATATCCGGCGCCAGGGCGAACAGACCGTGGGTACGGGCGATCAGGTAGACACCGGCGGTCACCATGGTCGCGGCGTGGATCAGTGCCGAAACCGGGGTAGGACCGGCCATCGCATCCGCCAGCCAGGTTTGCAGCGGCAGTTGCGCGGATTTACCGACAGCGCCGCCCAGCAGCATCAGGGTCGCCATGACGATCCAGAAGTCACCGGTCTTGAAGTGCTCAGGCGCTTTGACCAGCAGCTCCTGAATGTTCAGCGTGCCCAACTGCTGGAACAGGATGAACAGGCCGATGGCCATGAACACGTCGCCGATACGGGTGACGATGAAGGCTTTGAGTGCGGCGTTACCGTTGTTGCGGTTGCTGTAGTAGAAACCGATCAACAGGTAGCTGCACAGGCCCACGCCTTCCCAACCGAAGTACAGGAACAACAGGTTATCGCCCAGCACCAGGAACAGCATGCTGGCGATAAACAGGTTGGTGTACGCGAAGAAGCGCGAGTAACCGTCTTCACCGCGCATGTACCAGGACGCGAACAGGTGGATCAGGAAGCCCACGCCGACGACCACACCGAGCATGGTCACGGACAGGCCATCCAGGTACAGGGCGAAGTTCGGCTTGAAGTCGCCTACCGACATCCACTGCCACAACACCTGGGTGACGTGACCGCCTTCAGGCGGCGCGACGTTGAACTGCCAGATGACGTAGGCAGCGACGATCGCCGAGAGGCCGACGGAGCCGACGCCGATCAGCGCCGAGAGGTTTTCCGAGAGGCGCCCGCGTGAGAACGACAGCAGCAGGAAACCGATCAGGGGAAATACGAAAGTCAGATAGAGAAGGTTCATCCGCGCATCTCGCTGGCAGCGTCGATATCGAGAGTGTGGAAGCGGCGATGCAGCTGCAACAGAATCGCCAGGCCAATACTGGCCTCGGCGGCTGCCAGGCTGATCACCAGGATGAACATGATCTGTCCATCCGGCTGGCCCCAACGGCTACCGGCAACGATGAAAGCCAGGGCTGCGGCATTCATCATGACCTCCAGGCTCATCAGCACGAAGAGAATGTTGCGGCGGACCATCAGGCCAACCAGACCGAGGCAGAACAGGATGCCGGCAACCGCCAGACCATGTTCGAGAGGGATAGCAGGCATAAAGTTACTCCTTCGCCTCGTTGCGGCCCAAGTGGAACGCCGTGACGGCTGCGGCGAGCAGCAGCATCGAGGCGAGTTCGACCACCAGCAGATAAGGACCGAACAGGCTGATGCCCACGGCCTTGGCGTCTACGGTGGTGTGGCCGACGCCGGTGCCGCTGGAATGGCTGAACAGCACATACAGCAGTTCAGCCAGCAGCAGCGCAGCCAGTACCACCGGCCCCGCCCAGATACCGGGCTTGAGCCAGACGCGCTCTTGCTGAACCGAGGCCGGGCCGAGGTTCAGCATCATCACCACGAACACGAACAGCACCATGATGGCGCCGGCGTAGGCGATCACTTCCAGTACACCGGCAAATGGAGCACCGAGGCTGAAAAAGGTCATCGCCACGGCGAGCAGCGAAATAATCAGGTAGAGCAGGGCGTGTACAGGATTGGTGTTGGTGATCACGCGAAGCGTGGACACAACGGCAACTCCTGACGCGAAATAGAAAGCGAATTCCATCTTTCTTCCTTAAGGCAGCAAGCTCTTCACGTTGATCGGTTCGGCTTCATTCTGCGCGGCGCCTTTCGGCTTGCCGGCAATGGCCATACCTGCAACACGATAGAAGTTGTAGTCAGGGTTTTTGCCGGGCCCTGCGATCAAAAGATCTTCTTTCTCGTAAACCAGGTCCTGACGCTTGAACTCGGCCATTTCGAAATCCGGTGTCAGCTGGATCGCGGTGGTCGGGCAGGCTTCCTCGCAGAGGCCACAGAAAATGCAGCGCGAGAAGTTGATACGGAAAAACTCCGGGTACCAGCGACCGTCTTCGGTTTCGGCTTTCTGCAACGAGATGCAGCCGACCGGGCACGCCACGGCGCACAGGTTGCAGGCAACGCAACGCTCTTCACCGTCGGGGTCGCGGGTCAGGACGATACGCCCCCGAAAGCGCGGCGGCAGGTACACCGCCTCTTCCGGATATTGCAGCGTGTCACGCTTGCGGAAGGCATGGCCGAAGATCATCACCAGGCTGCGAAGCTGGGTGAAGAAGCCATGCACGATGTCAAAAATATACTTCATGATTCTCTATCCTCACTGAGCCGCGATGGCGGGCGTGTTGAGCAACACGATCGCAGCGGTCACCAGCATGTTGACGAGGGTCAGCGGCAGGCAGAACTTCCAGCTGAAGTCCATCACTTGGTCATACCGTGGGCGCGGAATCGAGGCGCGCAGCAGGATGAAGAACATGATGAAGAACGCGGTTTTCAGTGCGAACCAGATGAACGGGATCTGCGGCAGAATGCCGAACGGACCGTGCCAGCCACCGAAGAACAAGGTTACCAGCAGCGCCGAAATCAACACGATGCCGATGTACTCGCCGACGAAGAACATGCCCCATTTCATGCCGGCATATTCAATGTGGTAACCGTCAGCCAGTTCCTGCTCCGCTTCCGGCTGGTCGAACGGGTGACGGTGAGTCACGGCGACGCCGGCAATGAAGAAGGTCAGGAAACCGAAGATCTGCGGAATGACGAACCACAGGTGCTGGGCCTGGTAATCAACGATGTCGCGCATGTTGAACGAGCCGACCTGGATCACGATGCCCATCAGCGACAGGCCCATGAACACTTCGTACGACACGGTTTGTGCCGAGGCCCGCAAGCTGCCCAGCAGGGCGAACTTGTTGTTACTCGACCAGCCGGCGAACAACACCGCGTAGACCGACAGACCGGCCATGGCGAAGAAGAACAGGATGCCGATGTTCAGGTCCGCGACCCCCCAGGTCGGGGTGATCGGGATGATCGCGAAGGCAATCAGCAAGGCGCTCATGGCCACGACCGGTGCCAGGGTGAAGATCACCTTATCGGCAAACGGCGGCGTCCAGTCTTCCTTGAAGAACATCTTGATCATGTCGGCTGCGATCTGGAACGCACCGAACGGGCCGACGCGGTTCGGACCATAACGGTCCTGCCAGAGGGCGAGCAAACGACGCTCGACCCAGCTCAACAGCGCGCCGCAGACCACCACGGCGAGCAGAATCACGATGGCCTTGAGCACCGCGATGATGATGTCGATCACTTCAGGAGTGAACAAGGTCATTGCGCTGCCTCCTGCAGACCGTCAACGGATTTGCCAAAGATTGCCGGTGGAATGCCGGCGATACCCGCAGGCAGCGCCACCAGGCCGGCGCCCAGTTCTTCGTTGATGCGCAGCGGCAGACGCAGGGTCTGGCCGGCAACGCTCAAGCTCAGCATGGCACCGTCATTGACGCCCAGGCGATCGGCTTCGGACTTGGCCAGCGACACATAAGCAGCTGGAATGCGTTCCTGGACCGGAGCGGCTTTCGAAGAGTTCTCTTCGCTGCCGAACAGGTGATAGAACGGCACAACCTGCCAGGTGCCTTGGGCCGGGTTGAATGCACGCGGAACACTGGCGAACCAGTTCAGCGAATCACCCTGGCTTTCGATCAGGCGAGTACCCGGATCACCGGCACGCAGGTGACCACCGACTTCGTCCTGGAACTTGTTCCAGGCTTGCGGCGAGTTCCAGCCCGGCGACCAGGCGAATGGCACTTGCTGACGCGGTTCGACGGAGCCCGAGTAACCTTCCATGGAGAACGAGAACGCGGTGTCGTTGTCCTGGGAAGTACGCGGCTCGTGCACGCTGATGTCGGCGCGCATCGCGGTCCGGCCACTGTAACGCAGCGGTTCGCGAGCCAGTTTCAGGCCTTTGATCCGGAACGAAGCGGACGGTGCGGCGTTGACGATAGCGGCCAGTTGTGGAGTGCTCGAAGCGCAGGCAGCGGTGACGTGGTCCAGTTGGGTCCAGTCGATCGGCTGGTTCAGCAGGGTTGCGCGCAGGGCATGCAGCCAGCGCCAGCCTTCGTGAACCAGGATGCTTGCATCGAGGTAAGTCGGGTCGAAGACCTGGAAGAAGCGCTGGGCGCGGCCTTCCTGGCTGACCAGCGTACCGTCGCCTTCAGCGAAGCTGGCGGCTGGCAGAACCAGGTGTGCGCGATCGCTGGTAGCGGTTTTCTGATGGTCGGCGACGATCACCACTTTGGCGGCGGTCAGGGCAGCATCGACCATGGCTTTGTCGGTACGGGTGTACAGATCGTTTTCCAGCACCACGATGGCGTCGGCTTTACCCTCGATCACCGCTTGCAGGGCTGCATCGACCGATTCGCCACCGAGCATGGCCAGGCCGAGGCTGTTGGCCTCTGGCACGATCAGGCTGATGGAACCGTTCTTCTCGCGCAGCTTCAGGGCTTTGGCGATGTTCGCCGCCGCTTCGATCAAGGCTTTGGAGCCCAGCGAAGTACCGGCGATGATCAGCGGACGCTTGGCCGCGAGCAGGGCGTTGGCGATGCGTTGAGCCAGTTCGAGGGCTTCGCTGTCCAGGCCTTCAACGGCTGGGGCGCTGGCGTCGAGGGCGTGAGCCACGGCGAAACCGATACGTGCCAGGTCGTCTGGAGCGGCGTGAACACATTCTTCAGCCATGTCGTCGAGCTTGGTTTCAGCCAGGCTTGCGATAAACAGCGGGTTCAGCGCGTGCTGACCGATGTTTTTCACCGCGGCGTCGAGCCAAGGCTGAACGCGCATCGCGTCGGCCATGTCTTCGGCTTTGCCTTTGACCGATTGACGCAGGGCCAGGGCCATGCGCGCAGCGGTCTGGGTCAGGTCTTCACCGAGGACGAAAATCGCGTCGTGGTCTTCGACGTCGCGCATGTTCGGGATCGGCAGCGGGCTGTCTTTGAGCACCTGCATGACCAGGCGAATACGCTCAAGCTCGGAAGCTTCGATACCGGAGTAGAAGTGCTCGGCACCGACCAGTTCGCGCAGGGCGTAGTTGCTTTCAAGGCTGGCACGCGGCGAACCGATACCGACGATGTTGCGACCGCGCAGCAGGTCAGCGGCTTTATCCAGCGCTTCGTCGAGGCTCAGCTTCGCGCCGTTGGCCAGCAGTGGCTGACGTGGGCGGTCTTCGCGGTTGACGTAGCCATAGCCGAAACGGCCACGGTCGCACAGGAAGTACTGGTTCACCGAGCCGTTGAAACGGTTTTCGATGCGACGCAGTTCACCGTAACGCTCACCCGGGCTGATGTTGCAACCGCTGGAGCAGCCATGGCAGATGCTCGGCGAGAACTGCATGTCCCATTTACGGTTGTAGCGCTCGGAGTGAGTCTTGTCGGTGAACACACCGGTCGGGCAGACCTCGGTGAGGTTGCCGGAAAACTCGCTTTCCAGGGTGCCGTCTTCAACGCGACCGAAGTACACGTTGTCGTGGGCGCCGAATACCCCGAGGTCAGTACCGCCGGCGTAGTCTTTATAGAAACGTACGCAGCGATAGCAGGCGATGCAGCGGTTCATTTCGTGGGAAATGAACGGACCCAGTTGCTGGTTCTGGTGGGTACGCTTGGTGAAGCGGTAACGGCGCTCGTTGTGGCCGGTCATGACCGTCATGTCTTGCAGGTGGCAGTGACCGCCTTCCTCGCACACGGGGCAGTCGTGCGGGTGGTTGGTCATCAACCATTCGACGACGCTTGCGCGGAACACTTTGGCTTCTTCGTCATCGATGGAAATCCAGCTGCCGTCGGTCGCAGGGGTCATGCAGGACATGACGATACGACCACGCTTGTCGTTCTCGTCGGTGTACTGCTTGACGGCGCACTGGCGGCAAGCGCCAACGCTGCCGAGGGCGGGGTGCCAGCAGAAATAAGGGATATCGAGGCCTAGCGACAGACATGCCTGTAACAGGTTGTCTGCCCCATCGACTTCGAGCTCTTTGCCGTCTACGTGGATAGTGGCCATGGTTCAAAGTTCTTCGTTGGCCCGGTGTCAGCGGGCGTGGCTAATGGAATCTTGTTATCCGTCCAAATCCAAACAGCCTGAAAAGGCGTCATCGGACGAAAGGCGAACGGCACGGACCGTTCGCCTTTTTAAAGCGTTAAGCGCCGACTACGATCGGCCTTGCCAGAGGCGGGACGGCGGCGCGGGTGGGCGCGATGCCGGCTTCGAACTCTGGACGGAAATACTTGATGGCACTGCCCAATGGCTCCACGGCACCCGGTGCGTGAGCACAGAAGGTCTTGCCTGGGCCGAGGAAGCCGACCAGACCCAGCAGGGTCTCGATGTCGCCGGCTTGCCCTTCACCGTTCTCGATGGCGCGCAGGAGCTTGACGCTCCACGGCAAACCGTCACGGCACGGGGTGCAGAAACCGCACGACTCACGGGCAAAGAACTCTTCCATGTTGCGCAGCAGGGACACCATGTTGACGCTGTCGTCCACCGCCATGGCCAGGCCGGTACCCATACGGGTGCCCACTTTGGCGATGCCGCCGGCGTACATTTGTGCGTCCAGGTGTTCCGGCAACAGGAAGCCGGTACCGGCGCCGCCTGGCTGCCAGCACTTGAGCTTGTAACCGTCGCGCATGCCGCCGGCGTAGTCTTCGAACAGCTCGCGCGCAGGGACGCCGAACGGCAGTTCCCACAGGCCAGGGTTCTTCACTTTGCCGGAGAAGCCCATCAGCTTGGTGCCGTGGTCTTCACTGCCTTCGCGAGCGAGGGATTTGTACCAGTCCACGCCGTCGCCGATGATCGCTGGCACGTTGCACAGCGTCTCGACGTTGTTCACGCAGGTCGGCTTGCCCCATACGCCAACGGCGGCAGGGAAGGGCGGCTTGGAGCGCGGGTTGGCGCGGCGGCCTTCGAGGGAGTTGATCAGTGCGGTTTCTTCACCGCAGATGTAACGCCCGGCGCCGGTGTGGACGAACAGTTCGAAATCGAATCCGCTGCCCAGGATGTTTTTGCCCAACAGGCCCGCAGCCTTGGCTTCTTCCACGGCACGGTTCAGGTGCTTGGCGGCGGTGGTGTATTCGCCACGCAGGAAGATGTAGCCACGGTA
Source organism: Pseudomonas fluorescens HK44 (assembly GCF_000217955.3). Classification (GTDB taxonomy): domain Bacteria; phylum Pseudomonadota; class Gammaproteobacteria; order Pseudomonadales; family Pseudomonadaceae; genus Aquipseudomonas; species Aquipseudomonas fluorescens_AQ. The sequence goes on from NZ_AFOY02000002.1 coordinate 221,760, forward strand.
GGTTTTCAGTGCGCGGGCACTGATCAGCATGCCTTCGATCAGCAGATGGGGCAGTTGCTCCATCAGCATGCGGTCTTTCCAGGTGTTGGGTTCCATTTCATCCGCGTTGCACAGCAGGTAGCGGATGTTCATGGATTCGTCTTTGGGCATCAGGCCCCACTTCACGCCAGTGGGGAAGCCCGCGCCGCCGCGCCCCTTGAGGCCGGAGTCCTTGACGGTCTGGACGATATCGTCCTGGGACATGTCGGCGAAGGCTTTACGCGCTGCCGCGTAGCCGTTCTTGGCCTGGTACTCGTCGAGCCAGACTGCCTCGCCGTCGTCACGCAGGCGCCAGGTCAGCGGGTGGGTCTCTGCGCTGCGCTTGATGCGGTTGGCAGGGCCGAAGGAAGTCAGGGTCATACGTAGCCCTCGAGCAATTTGGCAACGCCAGCTGGCTGCACATCACCGAATGTGTCGTCGTCGATCATCAACGCCGGCGCCTTGTCGCAGTTGCCGAGGCAGCAGACCGGCAGCAGGGTGAAACGACCGTCGGCGGTGGTTTGACCCAGGCCGATGCCCAGCTTGCTCTGGATTTCGCTGACCACCGACTCATGGCCACCGATGTAGCAGACCATGCTGTCGCAGACGCGAATGATGTGACGACCGACTGGCTGACGGAAGATCTGGCTATAGAACGTCGCCACGCCTTCAACGTCGCTGGCCGGGATGCCGAGGATTTCGCCGATGGCGTAGAGCGCGCCGTCAGGCACCCAGCCACGTTCCTTCTGGACGATCTTCAGGGCTTCGATCGACGCCGCGCGCGGGTCTTCGTAGTGATGCAGCTCGTGCTCGATGGCCGAGCGCTCGGTTTCGCTCAGGGCGAAACGGTCTGTCTGGATAAGCGTGCTGTTCATGCTTAGCGGTCCACGTCGGCCATAACGAAGTCGATACTACCCAGGTACGCGATCAAGTCCGCGACCATGCTGCCTTTGATCACCGAAGGGATCTGCTGCAGATGCGGGAAGCTTGGGGTGCGAATCCGGGTGCGGTAGCTCATGGTGCCGCCATCGCTCGTCAGGTAATAACTGTTGATGCCCTTGGTCGCTTCGATCATCTGGAAGGATTCGTTGGCCGGCATGACCGGGCCCCACGAAACTTGCAGGAAGTGCGTGATCAAGGTCTCGATGTGCTGCAGCGTGCGCTCTTTGGGCGGCGGCGTGGTCAGCGGGTGATCCGCCTTGTACGGGCCTTCCGGCATGTTGCGCAGGCACTGGTCGATGATCTTGATGCTCTGGCGCATTTCTTCCACGCGCACGATGCAACGATCATAGGCATCGCCATTGGCCGCCAGCGGCACTTCGAATTCGAAGTTCTCGTAGCCCGAGTACGGGCGGGCTTTACGCAGGTCGAAATTGCAACCGGTCGAACGCAAGCCTGCACCGGTGACGCCCCATTCCAGGGCTTCTTTGGTGTTGTAGGCGGCGACGCCGATGGTCCGGCCACGCAGGATGCTGTTGTCCAGTGCGGCTTTCTGGTATTCGTCCAGACGCTTTGGCATCCACTCGACGAAGTCTTTGACCAGCTTTTGCCAGCCGCGCGGCAGGTCGTGGGCGACGCCGCCGATGCGATACCAGGCCGGGTGCAGACGGAATCCGGTGATGGCTTCGATCACCGTGTACGCCTTCTGGCGGTCGGTGAAGGTGAAGAACACCGGGGTCATGGCGCCGACGTCCTGGATGTACGTACCCAGGAACAGCAGGTGGCTGGTGATCCGGAAGAACTCGGCCATCATGATGCGGATGACGTCGACCTTTTCAGGCACCTTGATGCCGGCGAGCTTCTCGACCGAGAGCACGTACGGCAGGTTGTTCATCACGCCGCCGAGGTAATCGATACGGTCGGTGTACGGGATGAAGCTGTGCCAGGACTGACGCTCGGCCATCTTCTCGGCACCACGGTGGTGGTAGCCGACGTCTGGCACGCAGTCGACGATCTCTTCGCCGTCCAGTTGCAGGATGATGCGGAACGCACCGTGAGCCGAAGGGTGGTTGGGGCCCAGGTTGAGGAACATGTAGTCCTCGTTGGCGCCGGAACGTTTCATGCCCCAGTCTTCAGGCTTGAAGCGCGCAGCTTCTTCTTCAAGCTGATGCTTGGCCAGCGTCAGGCTGAACGGGTCGAACTCGGTGGCACGGGCCGGGAAGTCCTTGCGCAGCGGGTGACCTTCCCAGGTCGGCGGCATCATGATGCGGGTCAGGTGCGGGTGGCCGGCAAAGTGGATGCCGTACATGTCCCACACTTCACGCTCGTACCAGTTGGCGTTCGGCCAGATACCGGTCACGGTCGGTAAGCTGAGGTCGCTCTCGGACAAGGCGACTTTGATCATTACGTCACTATTACGTTCGATCGACATCAAGTGATAGAACACAGTGAAGTCGGCACCGCTCGGCAAACCCTGGCGCTTGGTGCGCAGACGCTCGTCCACGCCGTGCAGGTCATAGAGCATGACGTACGGCTTGGGCAGGTTGCGCAGGAAGGTCAGGACTTCGACGAGTTTGGCACGGGCAACCCAAAGCACCGGCATGCCGGTGCGGGTGGCCTGGGCGCTGAACGCCTCAGGGCCAAAACGGTTGTTCAATTCGACGACCACATCCTGGTCGTCTGCCTTGTAAGGCGGGATGTACAGAGCACTGCCTGTAGTCATGGTTTTTTTATCGCTTTCGGTCAACGTAAAGAATGAAGCCAGTTTCTCGTTTCTTTGTAAGAACAGATCTGGATCAGACTTCGTCGGGGCTGCGCAGGTTGGTTACCTGAATACGCTGTTCGCGGCGCTGTTCCTTTTGCGAAGGCATCTCGGCGCGGTAAACGCCTTGATCGCCAACGACCCAGGAAAGTGGGCGCCGCTCCTGGCCAATCGACTCCTGCAACAGCATCAAGCCTTGCAGAAAAGCTTCAGGGCGGGGCGGGCAGCCAGGCACGTAGACGTCCACGGGCAGGAACTTGTCCACCCCTTGAACGACGGAGTAGATGTCGTACATGCCACCGGAGTTGGCGCACGAACCCATGGAGATAACCCACTTCGGCTCGAGCATCTGCTCGTAGAGACGCTGAATGATCGGCGCCATCTTGATGAAGCAGGTTCCGGCAATAACCATGAAATCCGCCTGACGCGGCGATGCCCGGATAACCTCGGCGCCAAAGCGCGCGATGTCGTGGGGCGCCGTGAAGGCGGTGGTCATTTCCACGTAGCAGCACGAAAGACCGAAGTTATACGGCCACAGGGAGTTCTTACGCCCCCAGTTGATCGTGCCGTTAAGCACGTCTTCGAGCTTGCCCATGAAAATGTTTTTGTGGACTTGATCTTCTAACGGATCGGAAACGGTTTCCCGTGCGCCGATCGGGTACTGCTCGTTAGGAGCATCGGGGTCGATCCTGGTGAGATTGTATTGCATCGCCAAAGCCTCATTGTTTCAGCTTCGCCTGCCGCTTATGACGAGCTGCCGGCGCCCAATCAAGGGCGCCCACTCGAAATAGGTAGACAAGACCTGCCAACAGAATTGCTATGAAAACGAGAGCTTCGACGAATCCGGTCCAGCCGCTTTCGCGGACGGACACAGACCAGGCAAAGAGAAATAGGGCTTCGATATCGAAGATCACGAACAGCATCGCGACCAGATAGAATTTGGCTGAGAGCCGCAAGCGGGCGCCACCGGTAGGTAGCATGCCGGACTCGAACGGTTCGTTTTTGCTGCGACCCCAGGCTTTTGACCCGAGGAGGCTGGAGACGCCGAGCATGAAGGCGCACAGGCCGCCGACACCCAGAAGGAAAATGGCAAAGCCCCAGTTGTGGGCCATGAGTCCTGTCGCTTCGGGCATGCTGGTAATCCTTAACAGAGAGCAAAGGTCTCTGAGCTTGAAAAGAAATAAAGCAGTGACGATATGTCGCAGCAATCAATCGCGGTGATTTTATGGCTAAACACCGAGCAAGTAAAATTCCTGTAGCGAAATTATTTATAAGAATAAGGACATAGCGCACCTCAAAAGGCCTGCAGCCCATGCGTTGCGGGCATTAGCCGGGGTTTTGTCAATAATGTTTTGTGCAGGTTGTAACGAACATGCTTGGCGCCAAATGATAATCAATACTGTTTGAGGTGGTTTTTGAACTGTAAGTCGGGGTGGCGGCTGGAAAGTTGCGCTTACATACCGGTTACTGCAAGTAGTGCGCGGGGCCGTTTTACTCTGTTTTGCCGATCGGAATACCGCTCTGGATCAATGTTTTTGCTCGTCCTCGCTCCCCCTTCCTGTAGGAGCAAGGCTTGCCCGCGATGAACGATGACTCGGTTTGTCTGAAAAACTGCGGCGCACCCATCGCGGGCAAGCCTTGCTCCTACGAGAGTGAGGGCGTGTGGTGTTGGTGAAATCCCGGGCAAAAAAACGCCCCGATCCAGTCGGGGCGTCAGATGTGCGGCATTCCGGTTAGCTTTTTACCCGGTCCGGAAGGGCCGTTTGCTCGTTCGAATCAGATCAGTGGAACTGTTCTTCTTCGGTGGAGCCGGTCAGCGCGGTCACCGAAGACGAGCCGCCCTGAATCACGGTGGTCATGTCGTCGAAGTAGCCGGTGCCCACTTCCTGCTGGTGCGCCACGAAGGTGTAACCCTTGGCCGCGTCAGCGAACTCCTGCTCTTGCAGCTTCACGTAGGCAGTCATGTCGTTGCGGGCGTAGTCGTGCGCCAGGTTGAACATGCTGTGCCACATGTTGTGAATGCCGGCCAGGGTGATGAACTGGTGCTTGTAGCCCATGGCGGACAGTTCGCGCTGGAACTTGGCGATGGTCGCGTCGTCCAGGTTTTTCTTCCAGTTGAAGGAAGGCGAGCAGTTGTACGACAGCAGTTGGTCCGGGTATTCCTTTTTGATCGCTTCAGCGAAGCGACGGGCTTCGTCCAGGTCCGGCTTGGCGGTTTCGCACCAGATCAGGTCGGCGTACGGCGCGTAGGCCAGGCCGCGAGCGATAGCCTGGTCGAGGCCAGCACGTACTTTGTAGAAGCCTTCCTGGGTGCGTTCGCCAGTCACGAATGGCTGGTCGTACGGGTCGCAGTCGGACGTCAACAGGTCGGCAGCATTAGCGTCGGTACGGGCCAGGATGATGGTCGGAGTGCCGGCAACGTCAGCCGCCAGGCGAGCCGCGGTCAGCTTCTGTACAGCTTCCTGGGTTGGAACCAGTACCTTGCCGCCCATGTGGCCGCATTTTTTCACGGAGGCCAGTTGGTCTTCGAAGTGAACGCCGGCAGCGCCTGCTTCGATCATGCTCTTCATCAGTTCGTAGGCGTTCAGAACGCCACCGAAACCGGCTTCAGCGTCGGCAACGATCGGTGCGAAGTAGTCGATGTAACCTTCGTCGCCCGGGTTCTTGCCGGCTTTCCACTGGATCTGGTCAGCACGACGGAACGAGTTGTTGATGCGCTTGACCACGGTCGGTACGGAGTCGACCGGGTACAGCGACTGGTCCGGGTACATCGATTCTGCAGAGTTGTTGTCTGCAGCAACCTGCCAGCCCGACAGGTAGATCGCCTGGATACCGGCTTTAACTTGTTGTACCGCCTGGCCGCCGGTCAGGGCGCCCATGCAGTTGACGAAATCTTTCTCGGGGCGGAAGGCTGGCTTGGCACCCTGGGTCACCAGGTTCCAGAGCTTCTCGGCGCCCATTTTTGCAAAGGTGTGCTCAGGTTGAACCGAGCCACGCAGACGGACGACGTCAGCAGCGGAGTAAGTGCGTGTCACGCCTTTCCAGCGCGGGTTTTCAGCCCAGTCTTTTTCAAGGGCTGCAATTTGCTGTTCGCGTGTCAGTGCCATGGAGATAAACCTCGTCGCGTCTTGTGTGGAAAGTGGTTCCTGGGGGGAAATTCCTGCTGCCAGTACGCACATTCAAATGGGGCGTAGATGGCTGCTCGCTGACCAGAAGCTTAGGCGGTCAAGTCGGGTCTGGCGGGGAAGGCGACGGGATGAACGATGGGCTCGAGGATGAAAGCTGAGCAGGTAAGGGCGAACTGGCGGGCGCATTCGGGCGTCGTGGGCCTTTGTACGATCATCAGTGTGTTGCCGGGCTACCTATTACGCTTCCGTCCCTCGGGACAACTTCGTTCCAGTCGCAACCTCGTCAAACACACCTTGTGGGCGGTACAGACACGAATCGGCTCAGGTCGGTAAGGTTAGAGCGCGATCCGAAGGCCCTTGCCAGGGCCCCTGATTAGCGGGAGCGAGGCCATCATGCCTTTGCTTTTTTGGCTCGTCAAACGATTTGTAGTGCTTTTTTTAAAGCACTACATCTTTAGTCTAATACGACTAATCAGTCAGTTTTTGGTGTGTTAGTCCAAGGTATCGACTTTGACTCGCAGCGTCATGTCATCCCGGCCCTGAGTAGAGTAGCTGCGGCTCATGGCTTGTTTGTCGGCTTGCGTCTGGCGGTTGGCGCCGGCCAGGGTGATCCACTCGCCCAGGCGACCGCTGACGGTTGTGTCGGTGCTTTGTACGTTCACTACATCGGGACGTTCCTGGCTCATTCGGTCACGGTTGGTACTGATTGCCAGGTGAACGATGTCGCCGGTGACGCTGGCGGTGACGTAGAAGCCTTGGGTGACGTTGCGGTATTGGGTCTGGCTTTGCAGGTGAGCGTAGTTGTTGAGCGGGTTTTGCGGTTGGCCGGAGGTGTTGGTCTGGGGCTGGCGGGAGGTGTTTGTCTGGTTTGGCAGGCTGGTGTAGGTGTCGGTCTGGGTGGTGGTCAGCGGTACGCTCTGGCCAATCTGGATCAGGGCGGGTGCGCCTTCGCTGGTCTGGACCTGCTGGATGCCGCCTTCACGGCTGTCGGTGCTGTAGGTGATGATCTGCGTTTGCCGATCGGCGTTGTTGTGCTGGTTGTTTTCGTTGGTGTCGACCGTGATCAGTAGGCGCTTGGGGGCGGTGTCGAGCTGTGTGATCAGGGCTTTGAGTTCGTTGATCTTGTCGGGTTCGGCGTTGACGATCAGTTGGTTGCCGTAGGCGCTGACCTTGCCGTCCCTGCCGATAAAATTCTGCGCCACCGGCAGCAGGTCGGCGCTGGTGCGATTGTTGAGCTGCACCACCTCGGTAGCAGCGACGACCGAGAAACTGCAGGTCAGCAGCAGCGTGGTGAGCAGGGTGCGTAGGGACATGTCCGTTATCTCCGCGATCAAAGGCTTGAGTTTGCCAGTTTGTCGGCCTGCGGTGGGGCAAGTTGAATCGTAGACAGCAAAACGCCCCGCTACCTGAGGAAAGCGGGGCGTTTTGTGGTGTTACTGGTGTGCACTTGTGGCGAGGGAGCTTGCTCCCGCTGGGCTGCACAGCAGCCCTAATAATTTTGGGGCCGCTTCGCGACCCAGCGGGAGCAAGCTCCCTCGCCACAAGTAATCAGCCCTTGCGCACCATGTCCACGTGGGGAATCCCTGCTTCCAGGAACTCTTCACTGACCACGGTAAAGCCCAGGCGCTCGTAGAATGCTGTCGCCTGCACCTGCGCACTGAGCATCTGCTGCTTGAGCCCGCGCTTCTCGGCTTCACCGATCACCGCTTGCATCAGCTTGTCGCCGACCTTCAGGCCGCGCCAGTCCTTGAGCACCGACACCCGGCCGATGTGACCATCGGGCAGCAGGCGGGCGGTGCCAATCGGAAAGTCGCCTTCGAAGGCGAGGAAATGCACGGCGCTCGCGTCGTCGGCATCCCATTCCAGCTCAGCTGGAACGGATTGCTCGGCGATGAACACCGTTTCACGAATGCGCCGGATCTCGGCGTTGTCCTTTTGCCAGTCTGCGACACGTACGTGAATCTTATTCATCGGCAAATCCCAGGCTACCTTGCTTGACCAGTTCGCACAGCAGGTTGCGGCCGTCTTCATCGCTCAGCCATTGGCCAAGGTTGTCGATGTGCAACGCATCGGCGGCGCAAATCATCTTCAGCAGTTCGCGCAACTTGCCCGGCAGATAACGGCTCTGGCCGCTGGCGAACAGCAGGAGGTCGTCGTCGACTTCGGACCAGGCCAGGCGCGCGCTTGGATTGCGAATCAACACAGCGCCTTGTTCAAGGCTGCTCAGCAGATCGTCTTCTTCCAGTTCCGGGCCAACCACCAGTTCCGGGTAGCGTGGCTCGGTCATGAACTGGCCGAACCAGGTCAGCAACAGGCGCTCGTCGCTCATGTGCTCGGCCAGCAGGCTTTTCAAGCGGTCGAGCGCGTCATGCTGGATCTGGTGCGGGTCGATCGCTGGCTGTGCGTCGGCATCGGTGTAGCGCTCTTCGTCAGGCAGGAACTGGCTGAGGAAGTCGGTGAAGTGGGTCAGCACTTCGGCGGCGCTTGGTGCGCGGAAACCGACCGAGTAGGTCATGCAATCATCGACGGCCACGCCGCAGTGGGCCAGGCGCGGCGGCAAGTACAGCATGTCGCCCGGTTCCAGGGTCCACTCGTCGGCGGCTTCGAAGTCGGCGAGGATGCGCAGGTCGGCATGTTGCAGCAGCGGGCTGTCGGAATCGCACATCTGGCCGATTTTCCAGTTGCGCTTACCAAAGCCTTGCAGCAGGAACACGTCGTAGTTGTCGAAGTGCGGACCGACACTGCCACCTGGGGCGGCAAAGCTGATCATCACGTCGTCGATGCGCCAGCTCGGCAGGAAGCGGAAGTTTTCCAGCAGCTCCGCGACTTCCGGCACGAACTGGTCGACGGCCTGCACCAGCAGGGTCCACTCGCGCTCTGGCAGCTTGCTGAATTCGTCTTCGGCGAACGGGCCGCGACGCAGTTCCCAGGGACGCTCGCCGTGCTCGATGACCAGGCGCGATTCGACTTCTTCTTCCAGCGCCAGACCGGCCAGTTCGTCGGCGTCGATTGGGCTTTCGAAGTCAGGGATCGCCTGGCGGATCAGCAACGGTTTTTTCTGCCAGTAGTCGCGCAGGAATTCCCGTGCCGTGATGCCGCCCAGAAGTTGAAGAGGAATATCAGGATTCATGTGTAACCTATTGAAAAAAAGCACTTTTCAGACGGGAATAAAAACGCCCGGCGCTGCCGGGCGTCTCAAAGGGTCAAACGGTCGATCAGATGCGTTTGGCTTGTGCCACGGCGTTGCCGATGTAGTTGGCCGGGGTGAGCTTTTTCAACTCGGCCTTTGCTTCGGCAGGCATGTCCAGTGCATCGATGAAAGTCTGCAACGCTTCAGGGCTGATGCCCTTGCCGCGCGTCAGTTCTTTAAGCTTTTCGTACGGGTTTTCAATGTTGTAGCGACGCATCACGGTCTGAATCGGCTCGGCCAGAACTTCCCAGCATGCGTCCAGGTCCGCAGCAATCTTCTGAGCATTGAGCTCTAACTTGCTGATTCCCTTGAGGCTTGCTTCGTACGCGATCACGCTGTGGGCGAAGCCGACACCGAGGTTGCGCAGTACGGTGGAGTCGGTCAGGTCGCGCTGCCAGCGGGAGATCGGCAGTTTGCTCGCCAGGTGCTGGAACAGCGCGTTGGCGATCCCCAGGTTGCCTTCGGAGTTTTCGAAGTCGATCGGGTTGACCTTGTGCGGCATGGTCGAGGACCCGATTTCGCCAGCGATGGTGCGCTGCTTGAAGTAGCCCAGGGAGATGTAACCCCAGATATCGCGATCGAAGTCGATCAGGATGGTGTTGAAGCGCGCAATCGCATCGAACAGTTCGGCGATGTAGTCGTGCGGTTCGATCTGCGTGGTGTACGGGTTGAAGCCCAGGCCCAGCTCGTCTTCGATGAAGGCGCGGGCGTTGGCTTCCCAGTCGATTTCCGGGTAGGCCGACAGGTGAGCGTTGTAGTTGCCGACGGCACCGTTGATCTTGCCCAGCAGCGGTACGGCCGCGACTTGAGCGATCTGGCGCTCCAGACGGTAAACCACGTTAGCCAGTTCTTTGCCCAGGGTGGTCGGCGAAGCCGGCTGACCGTGGGTGCGCGACAGCATGGGTACGTCGGCGAAGCGGATGGCCAGCTCGCGGATGGCGTCGCTGGTCTGGCGCATCAGCGGCAGCATCACGTCATCACGGCCTTCGCGCAGCATCAGGGCGTGGGACAGGTTGTTGATGTCCTCGCTGGTGCAGGCAAAGTGGATGAACTCACTGACGTTGGCCAGTTCAGGCAGCTTGGCCGCCTGTTCCTTGAGCAGGTACTCGATGGCTTTAACGTCGTGGTTGGTGGTGCGCTCGATCTCTTTGACGCGCTCGGCGTGTTCCAGAGAGAAGTTTTCCGCCAGGGTGTTCAGCACGGCGTTAGCTTCGGCGGAGAACGCCGGCACTTCGCTGATGGCGGGGTGAGCGGCCAGGCGCTGGAGCCAGCGCACTTCAACCAGAACGCGAGCACGGATCAGACCGTATTCGCTGAAAATCGGGCGCAGGGCCTGGGTTTTGCCGGCGTAGCGGCCGTCAACAGGGGAAACCGCAGTGAGCGAAGAGAGCTGCATGGGGTGTTCTCGGACAGTCGGGCAACGAAATGGGGTGCGTATCATACATGAAAAAATTCCGCCGGTCCGTTGCCAACTGACCAGCGTCTTACGCGTTACAGGTTAAAAATCAGTATTGCAGGCGCAGTTCAGCTGCTGTGCATCAGCGGATAAAGCTCTTTGAGCAGTTTGCGGCGACTGATCACCAACTGCCATCGATGACCGCCGAGCTGCCGCCACAAGCGCGCCGAGCGGATACCGGCCAGCAACAGGGCGCGGATCTTCGAGGCGTTGCTTGGCTGCTGCAGGTTGCGCATGTCGCCATGCACTTGAATGCGTTGGCGCAGAGTGCTCAAGGTGTCCTGATACAGCGCGCCGCAGGCGGCGATCACGTTTTCGTGGGCCGGGCCGAAATGCTCGACCTGGGACTGAATCTGCGGCAAGCGCTTGCCGATCACTTCAAGCATGTCGCCGCGCTTGGCCAGTTGCCGCTCAAGACCGAGCATCGACAGGGCATAGCGCAGGGGTTCGCGCTGCAAGGTGCTCGGGTCGCGCTCGAGGGCGCCGATCAAGGCGCGATAACCTTCGCGCAGATTGATATCGTCGCCGCCGTAGACCTCCAGCGTGTCCTTGGGGTCGATGATCAACAAGCTGCCAAGCATGCAGGTCAGGCCGGCTTCGCTGACCTGCCCGGTCTTGGCAATCTTGTCGACCAGGACGGCGGCGAGAAACACGCCACCGAGCGCTATCAGTTGCTCCTGAGTCGGGCTCATGCGCGCGAATCCTTGCTGCTCCAGGGTTCAGCGACTTCAATGACACCGCCACCGAGGCAGATTTCACCGTCGTAAAACACCACCGATTGACCTGGGGTGACCGCGCGCTGCGGGTCATCGAAGGTGGCGCGGTAGCCGTTGGCGGTTTTTTCCAGGGTGCAAGGCTGGTCGCTCTGGCGATAGCGGACTTTCGCCGTGAGTTTGCGCGGCGAGCTCAGGTCGACCGGGTTGACCCAGTAGATGTCCGAGGCGAGCAGGGCGCGGGAGAATAGCCAAGGATGGTCATTGCCCTGGCCAACGATCAGCTCGTTGTGTTCCAGGTCCTTGATCAGCACGTACCACGGCTCGTCGCTGGCGTCTTTCAAGCCGCCGATGCCCAGGCCCTGACGCTGGCCGATGGTGTGGTACATCAGGCCATGGTGGCGGCCGATCACTTCACCTTCGGTGGTTTTGATGTCGCCAGGCTGTGCCGGCAGGTATTGCTTGAGAAAGTCGCTGAAGCGTCGTTCACCGATAAAGCAGATACCGGTGGAGTCTTTCTTCTTCGCGGTGGCCAGGTCGTGTTTCTCGGCAATCGCGCGAACTTCGGGTTTTTCCAGTTCGCCGACCGGGAACAGGGTCTTGGCGATCTGTTCGCCACCCACGGCATGCAGGAAGTAGCTCTGGTCCTTGTTCGGGTCCAGGCCTTTGAGCAGTTCGGTACGGCCATCGATGTCGCGGCGGCGCACGTAATGGCCGGTGGCGATCAGGTCGGCACCGAGCATCATGGCGTAGTCGAGGAACGCCTTGAACTTGATTTCACGGTTGCACAGGATGTCCGGGTTCGGCGTGCGGCCGGCCTTGTATTCGGCCAGGAAGTGCTCGAACACGTTGTCCCAGTACTCGGCGGCGAAGTTGGCGGTGTGCAGCTTGATGCCAATCTTGTCGCACACGGCCTGCGCGTCCGCCAGGTCGTCCATGGCGGTGCAGTAGTCCGTTCCGTCGTCCTCTTCCCAGTTCTTCATGAACAGGCCTTCCACCTGATAACCCTGCTCGATCAGCAGTAGGGCGGAAACGGAAGAGTCCACGCCGCCGGACATGCCGACAATGACGCGCTTCTTTTGTGTGTCAGAAGGGGCTGGATCACGCATAGGGATTTAATGAGTGTCTTGAAAAAGGACGCGATTCTATCAGGCCCGAGCCTGCAAGGCTAAAGAGAAGGGCGGATCAGTTCGAGACTGAAGAGTTTACCGCTCAGATAATCGTCGATACAGCGAATAATCAGCTCGCTGCGCCAGTGATCGCGCTGCGCGAGGAGTTCGTCGCGGGTCAGCCATTTTGCGCCGACGATGCCGTCGTCAAGTTGATAGTCGGGACGGTGTTTCAAGGCTTTGGCGGCAAAGCAGACACGCTGGTAGGTCACGCCGTTGCTTGGAGCGGTGTAGAGGTAGATGCCTACCACACCAGTGGCTTCAACGTCCCAGCCGGTTTCTTCGAGAGTTTCACGAATGGCGGCTTCGGTCAGGGTTTCGTTCGGGTCCAGATGCCCGGCCGGTTGATTGAGTACCGCGCGTCCGGCCTTGAGTTCTTCGACCATCAGGAAACGGCCATTGTCTTCGACGATGGTGGCGACGGTGATGTGGGGTAGCCAATCCATGAATGTGCCTCGGATCATTGTAGGAGCAAAGCTTGCTCGCGATGGTATCACTGCGGTGTGTCTGTAAGGCCGCGGTGCCTGGATCGCGAGCAAGCTTTGCTCCTACAGGTTTGTGGTGTGTTGGAAACAGAAACCCCGGCGCGGGGCCGGGGTTTCTGGTGTTCCCTTACAACCTTAAACCAGCGCAGCAATCGCCGCGTTGAAAGTGTTGCTTGGGCGCATGGCCTTGCTGATCAGCTCGGCGTTGGCGTGGTAGTAACCGCCGATGTCGACTGGCTTGCCCTGAACGGCGTTGAGCTCGGCAACGATGGTCGCCTCGTTCTCGGTCAGGGTTTTCGCCAGTTGGCTGAACTGCGCTTGCAGCGCTGCGTCTTCAGTCTGGGCGGCCAGGGCCTGGGCCCAGTACAGCGCCAGGTAGAAGTGGCTGCCGCGGTTGTCGATGTTGCCGACTTTGCGCGATGGCGACTTGTTGTTGTCCAGGAACTGGCCGGTGGCCTGATCCAGGGTCTTGGCCAGCACCAGCGCCTTAGGGTTGTTGTATGTCACGCCCAGGTGCTCAAGGGAGGCGGCCAGGGCCAGGAACTCGCCCAGGGAATCCCAGCGCAGGAAGTTTTCTTCCAGCAGCTGTTGAACGTGCTTCGGTGCTGAACCGCCAGCGCCGGTTTCGAACAGACCGCCGCCATTCATCAGCGGAACGATCGACAGCATCTTGGCGCTGGTGCCCAGTTCCATGATCGGGAACAGGTCGGTCAGGTAGTCACGCAACACGTTGCCGGTCACCGAGATGGTGTCCTTGCCTTCGCGAGTACGGGCCAGGGTGAAGGTCATCGCGTCGACTGGCGACATGATGCGGATGTCCAGGCCCGAAGTGTCGTGATCCTTCAGGTAAGCCTGAACTTTCTCGATCACCACGCCGTCGTGGGCACGCATTGGGTCCAGCCAGAAAATCGCCGGAGTTGCGCTTGCGCGAGCACGGTTGACGGCCAGTTTGACCCAGTCCTGGATCGGCGCGTCTTTGGTCTGGCACATGCGGAAGATGTCGCCGGCTTCAACCGGTTGCTCCAGCAGGGTGCGACCAGCGCTGTCGGAAACGCGAACAACGCCGTTTGCCTTGATCTGGAAGGTCTTGTCGTGGGAGCCGTACTCTTCGGCTTTTTTCGCCATCAGGCCAACGTTTGGCACGCTGCCCATGGTGGTTGGATCGAAAGCGCCGTGCAGCTTGCAGTCTTCGATCACCGCCTGGTAGATGGTGGCGTAGCAGCGATCCGGGATCACGGCCTTGGTGTCGTGCAGCTGACCGTCGGTGCCCCACATCTTGCCGGAGTCACGGATCATGGCTGGCATCGAGGCGTCGACGATGACGTCGCTCGGCACGTGCAGGTTGGTGATGCCTTTGTCGGAGTTGACCATCGCCAGCGACGGACGAGCGGCGTAGACCGCCTGGATGTCGGCTTCGATCGCCGCTTGCTGCTCGGCAGGCAACGCCTTGATGCGGGCGTACAGGTCGCCGATGCCGTTGTTCAGGTTGAAGCCGATCTGTGCCAGCACGTCAGCGTGCTTGGCCAGGGCGTCTTTATAGAACTCGGCAACGATCTGGCCGAACATGATCGGGTCGGAGACCTTCATCATGGTGGCTTTCAGGTGAACCGACAGCAGTACGCCTTTTTGCTTGGCGTCTTCGATTTCAGCGGCGATGAAGCTGCGCAGAGCGTTTTTGCTCAGCACGGCGCAATCGAGGATCTCACCGGCTTGCACGGTGGTTTTTTCTTTCAGGACGGTGGTGGTGCCGTCTTGAGCGATCAGTTCGATTTTCACGGCGTCAGCGGCGTCGATCAGGGCAGCTTTTTCGCTGCCGTAGAAATCGCCGGTGCTCATGTGAGCGACGTGAGACTTGGAGTCTTTTGCCCAGGCGCCCATTTTGTGCGGGTGCTTGCGAGCATAGTTCTTGACCGACAGTGGTGCGCGACGATCGGAGTTGCCTTCACGCAGAACCGGGTTTACCGCGCTGCCCTTGATCTTGTCGTAACGGGACTTGGCGTCCTTGTCAGCATCGCTGGTGACGGTTTCCGGGTAGTCCGGCAATGCATAGCCCTGGGCTTGCAGTTCTTTGATCGCGGCCTGCAGTTGCGGAACCGAAGCACTGATGTTCGGCAGCTTGATGATGTTGGCTTCAGGCGTGACGGCCAGCGCGCCCAGTTCGGCGAGGTGATCGGCTACGGCTTTATTACCCAATTGCTCGGGGAAGCTAGCCAGGATGCGCCCTGCAAGAGAGATATCGCGAGTTTCCACGGCGATATCAGCGGAGGCGGTGAAGGCCTCTACGATAGGCAACAGTGAATAGGTGGCGAGGGCTGGGGCTTCGTCGGTGAAGGTATAGATGATCTTCGAGCGGTTGGGCATATTCGGATTAACTCTCTTCTTTGCTAAAGCGTGCGCAGAAACTCGAGGGGCGCCGGGTAAGCGCGTTCGTTCAAAGTCATCCATGAGCCGAATGTCGAGGTTTCTTCGCGGTGATGTTGGGTGCATCAGTCGAGCGTCAAGCGGGTGGGCTGCGGTAACAGTCCAGCTTTAATCGGGCGGAAAGTCTCGTCATAGAGAGGCTCGCCTGCGTGACCCTGCGGTCAGCGGCGGCATTATACATAGGTAGCTGGCAATCTGCCGATGGTTCATATGCAACGATTGTCGTCCATTGGTCTAAAGGTCGCAGGTGCCCGCACGGCGTAGAGTCGTTCGCCGTGCTTGAGTTTGGCGCTTTTCCCTTTGCTTTCAGGCTTGTACGTCGCGAACTGTGCGGCTTTGCTGCAGATCGATGGAACATAGGGTTTGCGCGCCGATTCAACTGGGGTACGCTCGGACGAGCCAGATGTTCAATCCAAACAATGGAGTTCAGCATGGGATACAAGAAGATTCAGGTTCCGGCAGTCGGCGAGAAAATCACCGTCAATGCGGACCATTCTCTCAATGTTCCTAACAACCCGATCATCCCTTTCATTGAAGGTGATGGTATTGGCGTTGATATCAGCCCGGTCATGATCAAGGTTGTCGATGCTGCTGTTAAGAAGGCTTACGGCGGCGAACGCAAAATTTCCTGGATGGAAGTCTACGCCGGGGAAAAAGCGACTCAGGTTTACGATCAGGACACCTGGCTGCCTCAGGAAACCCTGGACGCAGTCAAGGATTACGTGGTTTCCATCAAGGGCCCGCTGACCACGCCGGTCGGTGGCGGTATCCGTTCCCTCAACGTTGCCCTGCGTCAGCAACTCGATCTTTATGTGTGCCTGCGCCCTGTGCGCTGGTTCGAAGGCGTGCCTAGCCCGGTCAAAAAGCCTGGCGACGTCGACATGACGATCTTCCGCGAGAACTCGGAAGACATCTACGCCGGTATCGAATGGAAGGCCGGTTCGCCGGAGGCGACCAAGGTCATCAAGTTCCTTAAAGAAGAAATGGGCGTTACCAAGATCCGTTTCGACCAGAATTGCGGTATCGGCATCAAGCCGGTTTCCCTGGAAGGCACCAAGCGTCTGGCACGCAAGGCCCTGCAATACGTTGTCGACAATGATCGTGATTCGCTGACCATCGTCCACAAAGGCAACATCATGAAGTTCACCGAAGGTGCCTTCAAGGAGTGGGCCTACGAAGTGGCCGCTGAAGAATTCGGTGCAACCCTGCTCGACGGTGGCCCGTGGATGCAGTTCAAGAACCCGAAAACCGGCAAGAACGTCATCGTCAAGGATGCCATCGCCGACGCCATGCTCCAGCAGATCCTGCTGCGCCCGGCTGAATACGATGTGATCGCGACCCTGAACCTGAACGGCGACTACCTGTCCGACGCCCTGGCGGCTGAGGTGGGTGGTATCGGTATCGCGCCAGGCGCCAACCTGTCCGACACTGTGGCGATGTTCGAAGCCACCCACGGCACCGCACCGAAGTACGCCGGCAAGGACCAGGTAAACCCGGGTTCGCTGATCCTGTCTGCTGAAATGATGCTGCGTCATATGGGCTGGACCGAAGCGGCCGACCTGATCATCAAGGGCACCAACGGCGCAATCTCGGCCAAGACCGTGACCTATGACTTCGAACGTCTGATGGAAGGCGCCAAACTGCTGTCTTCTTCCGCGTTCGGCGATGCGCTGATCTCGCACATGTAAGCTGATTGGCGTTAAATAAAAAACCGGCCGACTCAAATGATGAGTCGGCCGTTTTTTTTATGTCTGGAAGTTTGGTGGTATCAGCTCAACGCACGCTCGTGCTGGACGGTCGTTGCAGGTGCGGGCGCATTGGCCTTTACCGTAGCTGAGTCGATGTTGATCGCGTGCAGGCCTTTGGGACCCTGGATGATCTCGAAACTCACGGGTTGGCCTGCTTTCAAGGTCTTGTAGCCGTCCATTTTTATGGCCGAGTAGTGGGCAAAGAGATCTTCGTCCTTGCCGTCCTCGTTGATGAAGCCATATCCCTTGGCATTGTTGAACCACTTGACCTTACCGCTAGCCATGCTCATATCCCTCTGCAACAGACTCCATCACTGGAGTATCATCCAGTTAATCCGCTTCAACCCTGAAATGGGGTTGACTGCGCGGACCTTTTTTACCCACTGTGGGCTCTATTGGTTGTAACACTGATTTGCCGATAGTCAAGGTGACCACGCAGTCGGAGTTGAAAAGCTCTGGGGCCGCCCCCACCACTGTATTCAGCTCAACTAACGAACCTTTCTTTCCATGCATGCTATCAGCCAGATTCGACTAACATTCAATCAGGATCGCCCTGATTTACACGACGACGATTCAGCAGGCATTGCTGTACAGGAGGCTAAGCCTGCGTTACAGGCGCCGCCGATGTACAAGGTGGTTTTGTTCAATGATGACTACACACCGATGGATTTCGTCGTCGAAGTGCTCGAGGTGTTTTTTAACCTGAATCGCGAGCTGGCGACCAAGGTCATGCTGGCCGTTCACACAGAAGGACGGGCAGTATGTGGAGTGTTTACCCGCGACATCGCCGAGACCAAGGCCATGCAGGTCAACCAGTACGCCAGGGAAAGCCAGCATCCGCTACTCTGTGAAATCGAGAAGGACGGTTAACGCCGACCACTTGGGTATGAGGTGAAGCTATGTTAAACCGCGAGCTCGAAGTCACCCTCAATCTCGCCTTCAAGGAGGCGCGTTCGAAACGTCATGAATTCATGACCGTCGAACACCTCCTGTTGGCTCTATTGGATAATGAGGCAGCCGCCACCGTTTTGCGTGCCTGCGGCGCAAACCTCGACAAACTCAAGCATGATCTGCAGGAGTTCATCGACTCCACCACGCCTTTGATCCCCCTTCATGACGAGGATCGCGAAACCCAGCCAACCCTGGGCTTCCAGCGTGTACTGCAACGTGCTGTCTTTCATGTACAGAGCTCGGGCAAACGCGAAGTGACTGGCGCCAACGTGCTGGTTGCAATCTTCAGTGAGCAAGAGAGTCAGGCGGTGTTCCTGCTGAAACAGCAGAGCGTTGCACGCATTGATGTCGTCAATTACATCGCTCATGGCATTTCGAAAGTGCCAGGGCACGGCGAACACTCTGAAGGTGAGCAAGATATGCAGGACGACGAGGGCGGTGAGTCTTCTTCTTCAGGCAACCCTCTGGATGCTTATGCCAGCAACCTCAACGAACTGGCGCGCCAGGGCCGCATCGACCCATTGGTCGGGCGTGAAATGGAAGTTGAGCGTGTCGCGCAGATTCTGGCGCGTCGGCGTAAAAACAATCCGTTGCTGGTCGGCGAGGCGGGCGTGGGTAAAACCGCAATCGCCGAAGGTCTGGCCAAGCGTATTGTCGACAATCAGGTGCCTGATCTGTTGGCCAACAGCGTGGTTTACTCGCTCGATCTGGGCGCGTTGCTGGCCGGGACCAAATACCGCGGCGATTTCGAGAAGCGCTTCAAGGCGCTGCTCAATGAGCTGAAAAAACGTCCGCAGGCGATCCTGTTCATCGACGAAATCCACACCATTATTGGTGCCGGTGCCGCCTCTGGCGGTGTCATGGATGCTTCGAACCTGCTCAAGCCGCTGCTGTCGTCGGGTGATATCCGTTGCATCGGCTCGACCACGTTCCAGGAATTCCGTGGGATCTTCGAAAAAGACCGTGCCTTGGCCCGGCGCTTCCAGAAGGTCGATGTGTCGGAGCCTTCGGTCGAAGACACCATTGGTATCCTGCGCGGTCTCAAGGGGCGTTTCGAACTCCATCACAACATCGAATACAGTGATGAAGCCCTGCGCGCTGCTGCCGAACTGGCATCGCGCTACATCAATGATCGGCACATGCCGGACAAGGCCATCGACGTCATCGACGAGGCGGGCGCCTATCAGCGTCTGCAGCCAATCGAGAAACGTGTGAAACGCATCGAAGTGCCTCAAGTCGAGGACATCGTGGCGAAGATCGCGCGGATTCCGCCAAAACACGTCACCAGCTCCGACAAAGAGCTGCTGCGTAACCTTGAGCGCGATCTGAAGTTGACGGTGTTTGGCCAGGATGCGGCGATCGATTCCTTGTCGACCGCGATCAAGCTGTCCCGTGCGGGTCTGAAGTCGCCTGACAAACCTGTCGGTTCGTTCCTGTTTGCCGGCCCTACCGGTGTCGGTAAAACCGAAGCGGCCCGGCAACTGGCCAAGGCGTTGGGGATCGAGCTGGTTCGTTTCGACATGTCCGAGTACATGGAGCGCCACACCGTATCGCGTTTGATCGGTGCACCTCCAGGCTATGTCGGGTTCGATCAGGGCGGTCTGCTGACTGAAGCGATCACCAAGCAGCCTCACTGCGTGCTGTTGCTCGATGAGATCGAGAAGGCGCATCCGGAAGTCTTCAACCTGCTGTTGCAGGTCATGGACCACGGTACGCTCACCGATAACAACGGGCGCAAGGCGGATTTCCGTAACGTGATCGTCATCATGACGACCAACGCCGGTGCCGAAACCGCGGCTCGGGCTTCTATCGGCTTCACGTATCAGGATCACTCTTCCGACGCGATGGAAGTGATCAAGAAGAGCTTCACGCCGGAATTCCGTAACCGTCTGGACACCATTATCCAGTTTGGTCGCCTCAGTCATGAGGTCATCAAGAGTGTGGTGGACAAGTTCCTTACCGAACTGCAGGCGCAGCTGGAAGACAAGCGTGTACTGCTCGAGGTCACCGACGCTGCGCGCAGTTGGCTGGCGGCCGGTGGTTACGATGCGACCATGGGTGCGCGACCAATGGCGCGCTTGATCCAGGACAAGATCAAGCGTCCGCTGGCGGAGGAGATTCTCTTTGGCGAACTGGCCGAGCATGGCGGTGTGGTGCACATCGACATCAAGGATGGCGAGTTGACCTTTGAGTTCGAGACCACTGCAGAGATGGCCTGACAGCCTTGTAACAAAAGCGAAAGGCGCCTGATGGCGCCTTTTTGCTGTCTGCGGGTTGGGTTTGGGGTGTATATCCGTTGCTGCGGTAACGGCTGCTGGCGGTTTCGCCCTTACGGCGACTCACTTTTTTTACAAGCGCCTAAAAAAAGTAAGCAAAAAAACGCTCGCCCCAAGCGTACGGCACCTCGCTTAGGCTCGGCGTTCCCTCGCTACGGTATTCATCAGGAGGCATCGCCTACGGTCTGCTGCGCGACGACCTCCTCTCGATGTGTCCGGCTACGCCGTACGGCGCTACGCGCCAACCTCCTGATGAACACCTCCACTCGGCCTCCCGAAGGGGCGGGTGGATCAAAAGCAAAGCACGGCGACCTGCCGGTCGGCCTGAGTGGTTAGGGGCGTGTTCGGCTTTGGATGCTACGCAGAGCGTTGGGGGTGATCGAATATCTGTAGGAGCAAGGCTTGCCCGCGATGACGGCGTGACTGTTGGCCGGTTTCTGGTGGATGTACTCGATATGGAACTCTTTGGCTTTTGATCTGCTTTTGATCTTTCGCCCCATCGGCAGGCCGAGCGTAGGTGTCCATCAGGGGGTAGGCGCGTAGCGCCGTTCGACGAAGTCGAACACATCGAGAGGAGGTCGTAGCGAAGCAGACCGTAGGCGATGCCCCCTGATGGGCACCGTAGCGAGGGAACACCGAGCCTTGGCGAGGTGCCGTACGCCGGGGCGAAGCCTTTTGCTTACTTTTCGCTGGGCCGGCACCCCGGCGTTTGGAAAAGTGAGTCGCTGTAAAAGCGAAACCGCCAGCAGCCCCAGCCGCAGCAACGGATATGCCCCCAATCAACGGGTCAGCCAAAGTCCTGAACAAATCCCGGGCAAACAAAAACGCCCGGCAGAGCCGGGCGTTTTGTATTGACTTGATTAACGAGCGCGGTAAGTGATCCGCCCTTTGCTCAAGTCATAGGGCGTCAGCTCGACGCGCACTTTGTCACCGGTAAGAATACGGATGTAGTTCTTGCGCATCTTGCCGGAAATATGCGCGGTTACGACGTGCCCATTTTCCAACTCCACACGAAACATGGTGTTGGGCAGGGTGTCGACGACAGTGCCTTCCATTTCGAAGCTGTCTTCTTTCGACATGCAGTAAAGCCCTCGGTATCCAATGAATGGCCCGGTGCAACTGCGCCAGGCAAAAGCGGCGTGCATTGTGCCCGAAAAGTGGGGTTTAAGCCAAGGGCTTTAGGGCTGAACCTAGTTCAGTACCACCCAGCGCTGATTAATCAGCAGCTCTATGGGGCGATATTGGGTCTTGTAGTTCATTTTCTTGCAGTTTTTGATCCAGTATCCGAGGTAAACGGCGTCCAGTCCCAGGCGCCGGGCTTCGTTGATTTGCCAGAGAATCGCGTAACGTCCCAGGCTGCGGCGATCTTCTTCGGGCTCATAGAAGGTATAAACCGCCGACAAGCCGTTGGGCAGCAGATCCGTCACGGCGATCGCCAGCAGACGGCCTTCGAGTCGGAACTCGTAGAAACGCGAAAACGGCAGGTCGCGGACCAGAAAGGTCGAAAACTGATCGCGGCTGGGCGGGTACATGTCGCCATCGGCGTGGCGTTGTTCGATATAGCGCTGGTAAAGGTTGAAATATTCTTCGCTGAAACCCGGTTTGGCCGGGCGAACCTGGAGGTCGGCATTGCGTTTGAAAATACGTTTCTGCTGACGGTTAGGCGAAAATTGCGCAACGGGAATGCGCGCAGGCACACACGCATTGCAATTTTGGCAATGCGGCCGGTACAGGTGATCGCCACTGCGACGAAAACCCATTTCCGACAGATCTGCATAGACATGCACATCCATGGGCTGGCTAGGGTCGAGGAACAGGGTGGTGGCCTGTTCATCGGGCAGATAGCTGCAAGCGTGGGGCTGAGTGGCATAAAACTTGAGGCGAGCCAACTCGGTCATGAATCAACCCTCGGGAAAAGCTGTTCAATTAAGTGTAAGCCACGAGCGTAAAAGTCGCTCAGCAAACCCATGGGGCGCGGCCGGGTTGATCAAGGTGTTGCTGGAGATAGCCAGCAAACTCTCGGCGCGGGATGGCCCGGGCACCCAGGCTGTGCAGATGGCCGGTCGGCATCTGGCAGTCGATGAGCACGAATCCGGCGTCCTTGAGGTGATTGACCAGCGTGGCGAAGCCGACCTTGGAGGCGTTGTCGGCGCGGCTGAACATCGATTCACCGAAAAACAGTCGACCCATGGCCAGGCCATAGAGCCCGCCCACCAGCACCCCTTGGTCCCAGACCTCGACCGAATGGGCGTATCCGCGAGCATGCAGCTCCATGTAGGCGGTTTGCATCGCTTCGGTGATCCAGGTGCCATCGGCATACTCTCGCGGAGCTGCGCAGGCGCGTATGACGGCAGGGAAGTCCTGGTCGAACGTCACGTTGTAGCGCTTTTGGCGCAACAGCTTGCCGAGGCTGCGAGACACATGCAGTTCGTCGGGAAACAATACAGTGCGTGGGTCCGGTGACCACCAGAGGATCGGCTGGCCCTCCGAAAACCACGGGAAACAACCGTGGCGGTAAGCCTGGATCAGCCGATCGGCGCTCAGGTCGCCGCCAGCGGCAAGCAGGCCGTTGGGGTCGCGCATGGCTTTTTCCAGCGGCGGGAATTTCAGGGAGTCGCGTTGTAACCAGGTCAGCATGGCATCCAGGCTTGCAGAAGGGGAGGGCGACGGCAGGCCAGGGCTCACCGCAATGAATGTCTTATCAGTTGTCGTCGAGGTACTTCTCGGCGTCCAGTGCCGCCATGCAGCCGGCACCGGCAGAAGTCACCGCCTGACGGTAGACATGGTCGGCCACATCGCCGGCGGCAAACACCCCTTCGATTTCGGTGGCGGTGGCATTGCCTTCGCTGCCGCCGCGGACTCGCAGGTAGCCGTTATGCATCTCCAGCTGACCCTGAAACAGGTCGGTATTGGGTTTGTGGCCAATGGCGATGAATACGCCGGTCAGCTCCAGGTCCTTCATCTTGCCGGTCAGGCTGTCGCGCAGGCGTGCGCCGTTAACACCGCTGGCATCGCCCAATACCTCTTCAAGATTCTGGTTCCAGTGCAGGCGGATATTGCCATTTTTGGCGCGCTCGAACAGTTTGTCCTGAAGAATCTTCTCAGAGCGCAGTTTGTCGCGACGATGGATCAGGTGCACTTCCTTGGCAATGTTGGCCAGGTACAGCGCTTCTTCAACGGCCGTGTTGCCGCCGCCAATTACCGCGACCACCTGATTGCGGTAGAAAAAGCCATCGCAGGTGGCACAGGCGGAAACGCCTTTGCCGGCGAAGGTTTCTTCAGAGGGCAGTCCCAGGTATTGCGCTGAAGCACCGGTCGCGATAATCAGTGCATCGCAGGTGTAGGTGCCACTGTCGCCAGTGAGGCGAAACGGCCGCTGCTGCAACTCTGCGGTGTGAATGTGGTCGTAGACGATCTCGGTGTCGAAACGCTCGGCGTGTTTTTGCATGCGCTCCATCAGCACCGGGCCGGTCAGGCCTTCAACATCGCCTGGCCAGTTGTCGACTTCAATGGTGGTGGTCAATTGACCGCCGGCTTGCAGGCCCGTGATAACGGTCGGCTTGAGGTTGGCGCGAGCGGCATAAACGGCGGCGCTGTAACCGGCAGGGCCGGAACCCAGAATGATCAGGCGTGAATGCTTAGCTTCGCTCATAAAAACACCTCATAAGCCTTTGTCACAAAAGAGAATGCATGCTCAAATTGAAGCGCGCGCAACGTACTTTTGGCTATGCTACACCTTAGCTGCTCTGGCGTGGCATCGTGCGGGCAAACCCGTACAATGCTGGTCTTCATCGGGATGTTCCAAGGCCAGGGGCGAAAACAGGACAGTCTTCGTCAACGCCTACCGGTTTCAGATTTCAATGTCAGAGTGTTAAAAGTAGTCTCTGTTGCGCTCGTTAACTTTGTTACCTGCCCGGATTGGGCAGTTTTTTGTAGTCAATCAACAGTTGGACGCGCTACAGGCGCAGGAAAAGACGCGTTTTGAAGAAATCCACCGCAGCACCTAAAACAGTAGTTCCACTTTGGCGTCAGCATCTGCACTACCGGCTCAAGGAAGGTGCACTGATCGCCATCGGTGCCTTGTGCCTGTTTCTGATGATGGCCTTGCTGACCTATGGCAAGGACGATCCAGGCTGGAGTCATAACAGCAAAATCGACGATGTACAGAACTTCGGCGGGCCGGCCGGCTCTTACAGCGCCGATATTCTGTTCATGGTGCTGGGTTACTTCGCCTATGTCTTCCCGCTGTTGCTGGCAATCAAGACTTACCAGATCTTTCGCCATCGTCACGAGCCGTGGGAGTGGAGTGGCTGGCTGTTTTCCTGGCGCCTGATCGGCCTGGTGTTTCTGGTGCTGTCGGGCGCGGCCCTGGCGCATATCCATTTCCATGCCCCGACCGGTTTGCCGGCCGGCGCCGGCGGCGCATTGGGTGAAAGCCTGGGTGATCTGGCGAAGAACGCGCTGAATATCCAGGGCAGCACCTTGATGTTCATCGCGCTGTTCCTGTTCGGCCTGACCGTGTTCACCGACCTTTCGTGGTTCAAGGTGATGGACGTCACCGGCAAGATCACCCTCGACCTGTTCGAACTGTTCCAGGGGGCCGCCAATCGTTGGTGGGCTGCGCGCACCGAACGCAAGCAACTGGTTGCGCAATTGCGTGAAGTCGACGATCGGGTGCACGACGTCGTGGCACCGACCGTGCCCGACAAACGCGAGCAAGCCAAGGTCAAGGAGCGCCTGATCGAGCGTGAGCAGGCCCTGAGCAAGCACATGTCCGAGCGTGAGAAGCAGGTTCCGCCGGTGATTGCTCCAGCGCCACCGAAAGCGCCGCTGCCAAGCAAACGTGTCGAAAAAGAGAAGCAGGCGCCGCTGTTCGTTGACAGTGCGGTGGAAGGCACCTTGCCGCCGATCTCTATTCTCGACCCGGCAGAAAAGAAACAGCTCAATTATTCGCCTGAGTCGCTGGCTGCGGTCGGCCATCTGCTGGAAATCAAGCTCAAGGAATTCGGCGTCGAAGTCTCGGTGGATTCGATTCACCCGGGCCCGGTGATTACCCGGTACGAAATTCAACCGGCGGCCGGGGTAAAAGTCAGCCGTATCTCCAACCTGGCCAAAGACCTTGCGCGTTCGCTGGCAGTGACCAGTGTGCGGGTGGTGGAAGTGATTCCCGGCAAGACTACCGTCGGCATCGAGATTCCCAATGAAGACCGGCAGATCGTGCGCTTCTCCGAAGTGCTGTCGACGCCGGAATACGATGACGCCAAGTCCCCGGTCACCTTGGCCTTGGGCCATGACATCGGCGGCAAGCCGATTATCGTCGACCTGGCAAAAATGCCTCACCTGCTGGTGGCCGGTACCACCGGTTCCGGTAAGTCGGTGGGCGTGAACGCGATGATTCTGTCGATTCTGTTCAAGTCGGGCCCGGAAGACGCCAAGCTGATCATGATCGACCCGAAAATGCTTGAGTTGTCGATCTACGAAGGCATTCCGCACCTGCTGTGCCCGGTGGTCACCGACATGAAGGACGCCGCCAACGCGTTGCGCTGGAGCGTGGCCGAGATGGAGCGCCGCTACAAGCTGATGGCGAAGATGGGCGTGCGTAACCTTTCCGGCTTCAACCAGAAGGTCAGAGAGGCGCAGGAAGCCGGTACGCCGCTGACGGATCCGTTGTACAACCGCGAAAGCATTCACGACGAAGCACCGCTGCTGACCAAGCTGCCAACCATCGTGGTGGTGGTCGACGAATTCGCCGACATGATGATGATCGTTGGCAAGAAGGTTGAAGAACTGATTGCGCGGATCGCCCAGAAAGCCCGTGCGGCCGGTATTCACTTGATCCTCGCGACCCAGCGTCCGTCGGTGGACGTGATCACCGGTCTGATCAAGGCCAACATTCCGACCCGTATGGCGTTCCAGGTATCGAGCAAGATCGACTCGCGAACCATCATCGACCAGGGTGGCGCCGAGCAGTTGCTGGGTCACGGTGACATGCTCTACATGCCGCCGGGCACCAGCCTGCCGATTCGGGTTCACGGCGCGTTTGTTTCCGATGATGAAGTTCACCGGGTGGTTGAAGCCTGGAAACTGCGCGGTGCACCGGAGTACAACGACGACATCCTCAACGGTGTCGAAGAGGCGGGCAGTGGCTTTGAAGGCGGCAGTGGCGGTGGCGACGATGATGCTGAAACCGATGCGCTTTATGACGAAGCGGTGCAGTTCGTGCTGGAAAGCCGCCGCGCCTCGATCTCTGCGGTTCAGCGCAAGCTGAAGATCGGCTACAACCGCGCTGCACGCATGATCGAAGCCATGGAAATGGCCGGGGTCGTGACCTCCATGAATACCAACGGTTCGCGCGAAGTGCTGGCTCCCGGGCCTATGCGCGACTGACCGGTGCCGCGTGAGATCACGCGGCCCGCCATTCAAACGAACATCAAAGAGGACTCCCATGCGTCTTATCCGCATGTTGCTGTTGCCGGTACTGGCTTTAACCACGCTCTCGGCCCACGCCGATGACAAGGACGTGGCGCGTCTGACTCAGTTGCTCGAAAAGTCGCAGACCCTGACTGCACGTTTCTCTCAGCTGACCCTCGACGGCAGCGGCACTCAGTTGCAGGAAACCGCTGGCGAGATGTCCTTGCAGCGTCCGGGTCTGTTCTACTGGCACACCGATGCACCGCAAGAGCAGCTGATGGTGTCGGATGGCAAGAAAGTGTCCTTGTGGGACCCTGATCTGCAACAGGTCACCATCAAGAACCTCGATCAGCGCCTGACCCAGACTCCAGCATTGTTGCTGTCCGGTGATGTGTCGAAAATCAGCCAGAGCTTCGCCATCACGTCCAAGGAAGCCGGCGGCGTGATCGACTTCACGCTCAAGCCCAAGACCAAGGACACGCTGTTCGACAGCCTGCGCCTGTCGTTCCGCAACGGCATGGTCAATGACATGCAGATGATCGACAGCGTCGGCCAACGCACCAATATCCTGTTCACCGGGGTCAAGGCCAACGAGCCGATTCCGGCCTCCAAGTTCAAGTTCGACATCCCCAAGGGTGCCGACGTGATCCAGGAATAAAGAGCAGCAGTAACCCAGTGCTGGACAGTCAAGGGAAGGTGCGGCACACACACACAACCTGTGGTGAGGGGGCTTGCCCTAATGCCGATCACTTAAGCCGAATACTGAACCTGTGGCGAGGGAGCTTGCTCCCGCTGGACTGCGTAGCAGTCCCATTTTTAGGGCCGCTTCGCGCCCCAGCGGAAGCAAGCTCCCTCGCCACAGGGTATTCGCCAGACTTGAGAATTACGTAATAATCCGAGGTTTTAACCCTACGTGATGGACTTGTTTCGTAGTGCCCCGATAGCTCAGCCCTTGGCCGCCCGTTTACGTGCGGCCAACCTGGACGAGTACGTCGGTCAGGAACACCTGTTGGCCCGCGGCAAGCCGTTGCGCGAGGCGCTGGAGCAGGGTGCCTTGCACTCGATGATTTTCTGGGGGCCGCCGGGCGTGGGTAAAACCACCCTGGCGCGGCTGCTCGCGGAAGTCTCGGATGCGCACTTCGAAACCGTCTCAGCGGTGCTGGCCGGGGTCAAGGAGATCCGCCAGGCGGTGGAAGTCGCCAAGCAGCAGGCCGGGCAATATGGCCGCCGAACCATTCTGTTCGTCGACGAAGTGCATCGCTTCAACAAGTCGCAACAAGATGCCTTTCTGCCGTACGTCGAAGACGGCACGCTGATTTTCATCGGCGCGACCACCGAAAACCCATCCTTTGAACTGAACAACGCACTGCTGTCCCGTGCGCGCGTCTACGTGCTCAAGAGCCTCGACGAAACCGCACTGCACAAACTGGTGCAGCGGGCGTTGACCGAAGAGCGCGGCCTGGGCAAGCGTCAGCTGAGCCTTGGCGATGACGGTTTCAAGATGCTGCTCAGCGCTGCTGACGGTGACGGCCGGCGTCTGCTGAACTTGCTGGAGAACGCCTCCGACCTCGCCGAAGACGGCACGGAAATCGGC
The DNA here is from genome assembly GCF_000217955.3 of Pseudomonas fluorescens HK44. Lineage (GTDB taxonomy): Bacteria > Pseudomonadota > Gammaproteobacteria > Pseudomonadales > Pseudomonadaceae > Aquipseudomonas > Aquipseudomonas fluorescens_AQ. The sequence continues at coordinate 250,021 of NZ_AFOY02000002.1, forward strand.
GTCGAGCTGCTGCAAAGCCTGCTCGGCGACACCCGTCGACGTTTCGACAAGGGTGGCGAAGCGTTTTACGACCAGATCTCTGCGCTGCACAAATCGGTGCGTGGTTCCAACCCGGACGGCGCGCTGTACTGGTTCGCGCGCATGCTCGACGGTGGCTGCGATCCGTTGTACCTGGCCCGGCGCGTAGTGCGCATGGCCAGCGAAGACATCGGCAATGCCGATCCGCGCGCCTTGAGCCTGTGCCTGGCGGCGTGGGATGTGCAGGAGCGGCTGGGCAGCCCCGAAGGCGAATTGGCGGTCGCGCAGGCAATTACCTATCTGGCCTGTGCGCCGAAAAGCAATGCCGTTTATATGGGCTTCAAAGCCGCCATGCGCAGCGCTGCCGAGCACGGCTCGCTGGAAGTCCCGCTGCATTTGCGCAATGCCCCGACCAAGTTGATGAAACAACTCGGTTACGGCGACGAATACCGTTATGCCCACGACGAACCGGACGCTTACGCTGCCGGCGAAGACTATTTTCCGGAGGAGCTGGAACCGCAGTCATTCTATCGTCCGGTACCGCGTGGCCTCGAATTGAAGATCGGCGAGAAGCTCAATCACCTTGCGCAGCTGGATCGCCTGAGCCCCAAACAGCGGAGAAAACCTTGATTCCCTTGATCGTTGCGGTCTCCGTCGGCGGTATTGCCGGCACGTTATTGCGTTTCGCTACCGGCAACTGGATCAACGCGAATTGGCCGCGGCACTTCTATACCGCTACGCTGACCGTTAATATCATTGGCTGCCTGTTGATCGGCTTTTTATACGGTCTGTTTATGCTGCGCCCGGAAGTGCCGATTGAGGTGCGTGCCGGGTTGATGGTGGGCTTCCTTGGCGGCCTGACAACTTTTTCATCCTTTTCACTGGATACGGTGCGCTTGCTCGAAAGCGGGCAAGTGCCGCTGGCCCTGGGCTATGCGGCAATCAGCGTATTCGGCGGGCTGCTCGCAACGTGGGCTGGCCTATCCTTGACCAAACTTTGATAAACGAGAGACCGACATGCTCGATTCCAAACTGTTACGTAGCAACCTTCAGGACGTAGCGGATCGCCTGGCATCCCGCGGCTTCAGCCTGGATGTTGCGCGCATCGAAGCGCTGGAAGAACAGCGCAAGACCGTCCAGACCCGCACCGAAGCACTGCAGGCTGAACGTAATGCGCGCTCCAAATCCATCGGTCAGGCCAAGCAGCGCGGCGAAGACATCGCGCCGTTGATGGCCGACGTCGAGCGCATGGCGAACGAGCTCGGTATCGGCAAAGTCGAACTGGACGAGATCCAGACCGAGCTGGACTCGATCCTGCTGAATATTCCTAACCTGCCGCACGAGTCGGTGCCGATTGGTTCCGACGAAGACGGCAACGTCGAAGTGCGCCGCTGGGGCACGCCGACCACCTTCGACTTCGAGGTCAAGGATCACGTCGCGCTGGGCGAGAAGTTCGGCTGGCTGGACTTTGAAACCGCGGCCAAGCTGTCCGGTGCCCGTTTCTCCCTGCTGCGTGGGCCGATTGCCCGCCTGCACCGCGCCCTGGCGCAGTTCATGATCAACCTGCACACCACCGAGCATGGCTATGAAGAGGCCTACACGCCTTATCTGGTTCAGGCGCCGGCCTTGCAGGGCACCGGTCAACTGCCGAAGTTCGAAGAAGACCTGTTCAAGATCAGCCGCGAAGGTGAAGCCGATCTGTACCTGATCCCGACCGCGGAAGTGTCGCTGACCAATATCGTGGCTGGCGAAATCGTCGACGCCAAACAACTGCCGATCAAATTCGTGGCTCACACGCCGTGCTTCCGCAGCGAAGCCGGTGCGTCGGGCCGTGACACCCGCGGAATGATTCGTCAGCACCAGTTCGACAAGGTCGAAATGGTCCAGATCGTTGAACCATCGACTTCGATGGAAGCGCTGGAAGGCCTGACCGCCAACGCCGAGAAAGTCCTGCAATTGCTGGAACTGCCATACCGTACCTTGGCGCTGTGCACCGGCGACATGGGCTTCAGCGCGGTCAAGACCTACGACCTGGAAGTGTGGGTCCCGAGCCAGGGCAAATACCGTGAAATTTCGTCGTGCTCCAACTGCGGCGATTTCCAGGCCCGTCGCATGCAAGCACGTTTCCGCAACCCGGAAACCGGCAAGCCCGAGCTGGTCCATACCCTGAACGGTTCCGGCCTGGCGGTCGGTCGTACCCTGGTGGCGGTGCTGGAGAATTATCAGCAGGCCGACGGTTCGATCCGCGTGCCAGCCGTGCTCAAGCCGTACATGGGCGGCCTTGAGGTCATCGGCTAAATGGAATTTCTGCCGCTGTTTCACAACCTGCGCGGCAGTCGTGTGTTGGTCGTCGGTGGGGGGGAGATTGCCTTGCGCAAATCCCGTCTGCTGGCCGACGCCGGCGCGCTGCTGCGGGTCGTTGCACCCGAGATCGAAGCCCAGCTGCGTGAGCTGGTGCAGAACAGTGGCGGCGAGCTGGTGTTGCGCGGCTATCGTGAGTCGGACCTCGACGGTTGCGGGCTGATCATTGCCGCTACCGACGACGAACCGCTGAATGCGCAAGTTTCCAAAGATGCTCATCGGCGTTGCGTGCCGGTCAACGTGGTGGACGCGCCGGCCCTGTGCAGCGTGATCTTCCCGGCGATCGTCGACCGTTCGCCGTTGGTGATTGCCGTTTCCAGCGGCGGCGATGCGCCGGTGCTGGCGCGGTTGATCCGCGCCAAACTGGAAACCTGGATTCCCTCGACTTACGGCCAACTGGCCGGGTTGGCGGCGCGTTTTCGCAATCAGGTCAAAGGTCTGTTCCCGGATGTGCAGCAGCGTCGGGCGTTCTGGGAAGAGGTGTTCCAGGGGCCGATCGCGGATCGTCAACTGGCCGGGCAGGGTGCTGAAGCCGAGCGTTTGCTGCTGGCGAAAATCAACGGCCAATCCCCCAACGCTCCAGGTGAGGTGTATCTGGTCGGCGCGGGGCCGGGTGATCCGGACCTGCTGACATTCCGCGCCTTGCGGCTGATGCAGCAAGCCGACGTGGTGCTGTATGACCGCCTGGTGGCACCGGCGATTGTTGAGCTGTGCCGTCGTGATGCCGAGCGAATCTATGTCGGTAAACGACGTGCCGATCATGCGGTGCCTCAGGACCAGATCAACCAGCAATTGGTCGACCTGGCCAAACAGGGCAAGCGTGTGGTGCGGTTGAAGGGCGGTGATCCGTTCATTTTCGGCCGTGGTGGTGAAGAGATCGAAGAACTGGCGGCCCACGGCATTCCGTTCCAGGTCGTGCCGGGTATTACCGCTGCCAGCGGTTGCGCAGCCTACGCCGGGATTCCGCTGACCCACCGTGATTACGCGCAGTCGGTGCGCTTTATCACCGGTCACCTGAAGGATGGCACCTCGGATCTGCCGTGGGGCGATCTGGTCGCGCCAGCGCAAACCCTGGTGTTTTACATGGGGTTGGTGGGACTGCCGATCATCTGTGAAGAATTGATCAAGCATGGTCGTTCGGCGGACACGCCGGCGGCGTTGATCCAGCAGGGCACGACGCCCAATCAGCGGGTTTTCACCGGTACGCTGGGCAACCTTCCACAGCTGGTGGCAGAGCATGAAGTGCATGCGCCGACATTGGTGATCGTGGGAGAAGTGGTGCAACTTCGCGAGAAGCTCGCGTGGTTTGAAGGCGCCCAGTCTCAAGTCTGAACACTGTGGCGAGGGGGCTTGCCCCCGCTGGGGCGCGTAGCGGCCCTAAAACCAATGACTGCGGTCTTACTGATAGACCGCGTTCTCCGGTTTTGCGGCTGCTTCGCAACCGAACGGGGGCAAGCCCCCTCGCCACAATTGATCGTTGTCACGGCCGGGTTTCAGTTCAGCACCTAGGCCTTGCGCCAAACCCCTTTCCCGCTCAACCGCTCCCGATCATGCGCGGCAGTGAAGTCCTGCGCCGGTCCCTTCGGCACAATGCCGGTCGGATTGATCGTGCGATGGCTTGCGTAGTAGTGCCCCTTGAAGTGGGCAAAGTCCACGGTGTCGCCGATCCCCGGCCACTGATACAGCTCGCGTAGCCAGTTCGACAGGTTCGGGTAATCGGCGATCCGCCGCAGGTTGCACTTGAAGTGGCTGTAATACACCGCGTCGAAGCGAATCAGCGTCGTGAACAGGCGAATGTCCGCCTCGGTCAGGTATTCGCCGGCCAGGTAGCGCTTCTCGCCCAAGCGGTTCTCCAGCCAGTCGAGTTCACTGAACAGCTCATCGAAAGCTTCTTCATAGGCCGTTTGTGAGGTGGCAAACCCGGCGCGATACACACCGTTGTTCACCGCCGGATAAATCCGTGCATTCAGCTCATCGATTTCAGCGCGCAAGGGTTGCGGGTAGAAGTCCAGGCCATTGCCGGTCAGGCCGTCGAAGGCGCTGTTGAACATGCGGATGATTTCCGCCGATTCGTTGCTGACGATGCGTTTTTGCAGGTTATCCCACAGCACGGGCACCGTTACGCGGCCGGTGTAGTCGGCGGTATCGGCGGTGTAGCGCTGGTGCATAAACGTGAGGTGGTCGAGCTTGTCGCCCGTGGAGCCGAAGGCCTTGTCGAAGGTCCAGCCGTTTTCCAGCATCAGCCAGCTGACCACCGACACATCGACCAGGCTTTCCAGGCCTTTGAGCTTGCGCAGAATCAGCGTGCGGTGCGCCCAGGGACAGGCGAGCGAGACATAGAGGTGATAGCGGCCGGCTTGTGCGGGGAAGCCGCCTTCACCGCTGGGGCCGGGTTTGCCGTCGGCGGTCAGCCAGTTACGGCGCTGCGCTTGTTCGCGCTGGAACGCGCCGTCCTTGCTGCTTTCGTACCACTGATCACGCCATTGCCCTTCAATCAGCAAACCCATCTTGAACTCCAAAGTCGTTAAACGTTGGAGTTGAGTCTATTCCGATACCTTCGAACAAAAAGCGCAAAGGTTGAGCGTTTATGATCGATTAAATAGATTTGTCGCGAGCATCCCAGAACTGCTGAGCCTTGACGAAGGCTTCATCACGCGGTGTACCGAGACCGCGCAAGGCCAGGGCCATGGTCGAAATCAGCGCCATGTGCGGATAGCTGTCGACCACGTCGCCGCGCCATACGGCTTTCAAGTGTTCAGGCTCAAGGCTCGCCGGTTTGACGTGACGTTGCGCCGACAGCTGCGGCCATTCCTCGTCCCAGCTCTCACCGCCAGTGGTGCCGTACAAGTGACTATCGGCATCCGGGTTGATCTCGATCTCACCGCCATCGCCCTTGATCACGATCGCGTTATCGCCCAGCAAGCCGCTGGCGTCGCGGTGCACGCCCTGATAGCCGGGGTGGAAGATGCTTTGCAAGCCACAGCGCGCGCCCAGCGGGTTGAGAATCCGCGCCAGCGAATGGATCGGCGAACGCAGGCCGAGGGTGTTGCGCAGGTCGATCATCCGTTGCAGTTGCGGCGCCCAGTCGCCCAGCGGGATAAATGCCAGATTGCCGTGTTCCAGCGCTTCACCCACTTGTTGCCAGTTACGGCACAGCGGGATCTGCAATGGCTCGAGCAGTTGCTCGCTGTACAGCCGCCCGGCGGTATGCGCGCCACCGCCGTGCATCAGGATCCGCACACCGTTTTGCGCCAGGCACTTGGCCGCCAGCAGATACCACGGCAAGTGACGCTTTTTGCCAGCGTAGGTCGGCCAGTCCAGATCGACCGCCAGCGCTGGCGCGTTCAGCCGCTCGCGCAAGGCCTCGGTGAAGCCTGCCAGCTCTTCCGGGCTTTCTTCCTTGTGCCGCAACAGCATCAGGAAGGCACCGAGTTGAGTGTCCTCGACCTTGTCGTCGAGCAGCATGCCCATGGCTTCACGGGCCTCTTCGCGGGTCAGGCTGCGGGCGCCGCGCTTGCCTTTGCCGAGAATCCGCACGAACTGCGCGAAAGGGTGTTCGGCAGGTGTTTCAGTGATCAGTGGGGCGAAATCGGTCATAGACAATTCGTCGGTTTGGGCAGGCCCGCCAGCTTGGCGGCAAGTTTGGCGGGAGTGCCTTTGAACAATCGGTTCAGGTGCAGGCTGTTGCCCTTGTCCGGGCCCAGTTTCAGCGCGGTGTATTTGATCAACGGGCGAGTGGCCGGCGACAGCTGGAACTCCTGATAGAAGCCGCGCAGCAGCTCAAGGATTTCCCAGTGTTCGGGGCTTAGCTCCAGTTCTTCGGCGGCAGCCAGCGCCGTGGCGACTTCGGTGGACCAGTCACCGAGATCAACCAGGTAACCGTCCTTGTCCAGATCGATGCGCCGAGCGCCTACGGTGAGCGAATTCATAGCCAGCTGTTGACCTTGTCGTAGTGAATCGACAGTTCGACGAACGCTGGATAGTCGACGCTTTTGACCCAGTCGGGTACCTGCAGTCCGCGAGCCTGAACGTCTTCGGCCAGGACGAACAGGCGCAAGCTATCGCTTTGTGCTTGCAGTGCGCTGAGTGGCGCGGTGCCGGGTTGCAGGGCGTAGACCGCATCGCCACTGAGCAGAACGGCATCGCTTGCGCCCAGCACGCGCAGGCAACTGGTCAGCCGGTTATCGGTAAACGGCGAGTGAGATAACACATGCAAAGTCGACATCAGAGGGTAATCACTTGGTCATAACGGTCAATAACAGCCGAGATTTGCTCAGCAGCCAGCACCTGCAACGGGTCGAGGCTCAAGGCCGTCGGTTCCAGACCTCGGGCAATGGCGCTGTCGCCACACACATACAGGTCTTCTATACCAAACAACCCAAGCGCCTGCAGGTTGGCGCTGAGGTCTTTTTGTTGCACGGCTTTGGCGACCTGCCCGGTGGTGAGCTGGAACACGCCGTCATCGAGAAACAGCAGGCCGATCGGCAAATCGAAGGCGCCGCCGGCGAGTACGATATCCAGCGCTTCACGGGCGCTTGGGCCAGACCAGGGCGCCTGCCGGCTGATAATCAGCAAGGATTTAGGCATGTTTCATGGCCCTCCAAAACAGATCAGGCGATCGGCGTCTTGCACCGCGTCGTGCAACTGCCCGAGCCCGGACAATTCCCACGGTGCGCTGACATTGATTGCCGTGCGCTGATAGCGCCTGGCTTCTGCTTCATCCAGCACACCACGACGCAAGGCTGCAGCAATACACACTACGCCGTCGAGTTGGTGCTCGCTGACGAAGTTGCGCCATTGCAGTGCCAGGTCTTGCTCATCCTGTGGCGTAACGACGTTGCTCGACGCGTTGTAAACGCCGTCTTGGTAGAAAAACAGCCGCACGATCTCGTGCCCACCGGCCAGCGCTGCCTGGGCAAACAGCAGGGCGCGGCGCGAGGAGGGCGCATGTGCGGCGGAAAACAGCGCAATGGCGAACTTCATGGTGAACTCTGACAACAAATCTGCGGCCATGATAAAGCTTTATCGCCGGTGCGGCGAAGGGCGATTCAGCGCGGCATATAGCCCATCTGCCAGCGCCGTGGAATCTTCAGTGAAATAGCGCCGAGCACGCCGGCCAGCAGACCGCTGGCATACAGGGCTTGCAGGCCGAGATGGTGTTCGAGCACCGCACCCAGGACGGCGCCGGCAAACATGCCGGTCCAGGGGATCAGTTGCACCCGCCAGCCATTGCGGCGTTCGCCGAGCAACCAGCGTCCCAGGCCGCGCCCAAAGCGTGACAGGGCACCGGTGACATAGGTCAACCCGACCGGAAAGCCGTTGACCTGTTCGACGGCGGCGTTGAGCATCCCCATGGCGATGATCGCTGCCAGCAACGCCGGAATTTTAGCCTCGAATGGCCATGCAGCGGCGCCGCACAACAGGGTAGCGACACACAGCATCAAGGGAAGGGCGCGTCGGCCGCTGAATCGGCTGACCACAATGCCCAAGGCGTTGCCGACGACAAACATGGCGATCAGCACCAGCAACCGCAAGGTCATGCCCAGATCTGCGCCGCTGATCGCTACCGCCAGGCGGGTGGTGTTGCCGCTCATGAAGGAGACGAAGTCGCCGGTGGCCATGAAGCCAATAGCGTCGGTCATGCCAGCCAGCACTGACAGGCTCGCCACTAGCAACATACCGATCCGGCCGCGCCATTTTTGCACGTGCAACAGGCCCGGTGTATGGGCGCGATTAGGTGAAGACGGCAGCATTTATCAGCTCTCGAGACCCTGCAGTTTGCGATATTCCTTCCAGTCCATGCCGGCCATTTGCGCCACTTCCTTGTGCACCTCCAGCCGTTGGGCTTCATAGTCCTCAACCGTGGCCACGGTCAATTGCAACGTCAATTCCCAGGCAAACAGGCCCAGACGCTCGGCCTCCGCCTCGTAGGCTTCATGCAGCCGTTCGTTGCGATATTGCGCCATGGTTTCGCCTTTGGCCTGGGCAGCCAGAGGATTCAGGTGATCGAGTTCTTCGCGTAACGCCGGTCGTGCATTGAGAAATCGTTGCAGCGCCAGTTCGTGCTGCGAGTCGATTGGGGCCATGGACCGTCCTTGTCAAAGGAAAAGTATGCGCGTCTTGAGGGCATTTGCCTTGACGCGGGTCAGGAGGTCTTTTTCTTGTTGGCTTTGGCCTCGGCGGCCAGGCACTCAAGCGCAAACTGCTCGGTGTAGGTCATCTGGATCGGCGTGGTTTCACCTTTGACGGTTCTTTCGCCATCGAGGATGTAGCGAATGCGCTTGTCGGTCACGCCGATGCGTTTGGCGATCCACGACGGAGTCTGGCCGATCTGGCTGATCAGCTTGTCGGCGTAGTCGGTGGAAGGTTTGTAGAATTCGGCATTGGGGGTCATGGGCTTTCCAGAAAGGTTGCTCGGCGCGACGCGCCAATAATTATGGCGCGACAGGGTGCGCGAATCGGCACGGTCTGTCGCCCTCTATATGAAGTAAAGCAGAGTGGCGCCGAGGACAAGGCATGAGGAACTGGTGAGTCTGGCGCTTCGGCACGGCCGCTTGCGGTGATACAGTCAGCGTTTTGCGAATAAGGAAACACAATGCGTATTTTGATGGTGGCGCTGGCTGGCGTGTTGCTGGCGGGTTGCGCGGGATCGACGATGAAAGAAGCGCGCTCCCAGAGCCCCTACAAGACGCTCGCCTCGAACAAGCCTGATCTGGTCGTCGCCCAATGTGTGCAGTTTGCCTGGCAGGACGAGGCAGTGTTCGGTGTCGACGCCAGTGGTTATCTGCAACCCGGCGAAACCGGCGGTTTCACCGTTTACACCCGTTCGGCCGAGTCCTTCATCGACGTGCAAGGCGGCGCATTGAAGTACTACGCCACTCAGGACAACTGGGTTGCCAAGCGCCGACTGGCAGCACTGGCAACCTGTCTGTGAGTCAGTGAGCGTCAGGTGTTTGGTTCAGCGGCCGTCAGGCATTTCTGGAAAAAGAAACGCTTGCTGCCAGGCGGGTAATCGGCAATCTGCCCAATCTCGGTAAACCCCAGCTTCTTGTAAAACTCCGGTGCCTGGAATTCGAAGGTGTCGAGGTAGATCCCAATGCAGTTTTTCTCCCGCGCCAGCTCTTCGGCCATGTGCATCAGCCGTGAGCCGGTGCCCTGTCCGCGTGCCTGCTCGGGCACTGACAACAAGTCGATGAACATCCATTGGTAAAACAGTTTTGCGTAGAGCCCGCCGAGGATTTCGTCGGTCTGTTCATCACGAACCAGCAGGGCGATTTCCTGGTAATGACCTTCGCCGGCATGGGCAATGTTGTAGGCGCGCAGGGGGTTGATAATCGCCTGGCGTTCTTCAGGTAGCGGGTTTTGCGATAACTCGATGCGCAGTTTCATTCGCGACGTCCTTGTAACGGTATTGGGGGCAACCGATATCGAGACTACCGTGTGTTGTTAACGAAGTGAATGCCTGTGGCGAGCAGCCGTCCTGATGTGAATCGTTCTGATCGCGGGATTGTGTTGTAGTACTTTTGCCAGTCTAGACGTAGGAATTCATATATTTAACTGTGTAGATGGCCAGTTCTTAGGGGGGGCGGGTCAACGAAATGGAAGGCGCAAAGAACTTCCCGTCACTGACCGCCCGGGCCTTTCCCCCGAACCGTATGAAACAGACAGCGACAGCTGTTGCACCACCAGGCCACGTGTGTAGCGTGATGCCTGACAGGTTCTAAAGGATTAGAACCGAAAGCCCCGCAGCGATGCAGGGTTTTTGGGTTTCAGCCGTTGCTGCGGCCGTTACGCTGATGGAATACCATGGCGCCCTCTGACAACAAACAGGATGGATTGTCATGTCGAATACGGCCGAGCGCGTCAACATCATTGAGTCCAAGGTGTTGTCCCACGACTGGTACCTGCTCAAGAAAATCACCTTCGATTACCTGCGTAACAATGGCGTTTGGCAGCGACAAACCCGCGAGGTCTACGACCGTGGCAATGGTGCCGCCATTCTGCTGTTCAACCGTGCGCAAAAAACCATCGTACTGACCCGCCAGTTCAGGTTGCCGGTCTTTGTCAACGGTCATGACGGCTTGCTGGTTGAAGTGGCAGCAGGGTTGCTGGAAGGCGCCTCGCCGCAGGAGCGCATCCGTGCAGAAGCGGAGGAGGAAACCGGCTATCGCGTTCACGATGTGCAGAAAGTATTCGAGGCTTACATGAGCCCGGGGTCGGTGACCGAGAAGCTGCATTTTTTTGTGGCTGAATATGACGCTGCTTCACGCGTCGGATCGGGGGGTGGGCTGGAGGCGGAAACTGAAGACCTTGAGGTGCTGGAGCTGAAGTTCGATGAGGCACTCGAGGCGTTTTACAGTGGGCAGATCGTCGACGCGAAAACCATCATGCTGCTGCAGTACGCGGCGATGAAGGATATTTTTGCGACGGTTTAGACCGATGTTTCTGCTGGGCAAAAAAAAGGTTCATCACGGATTACCGGGAAAGACGCTCTTGATCTTCATGAAAAAGAACTCGCTATCCCGGTAACCGTACGCCATCCGCTTGATGACCTTTATTCGATTGTTTATTCCTTCCAACTGACCGGTGTGCATCGGCCAGCGAACCCGACTGACGATGCCCCGCCAGTAATCCTTTAGCCGTCTGGCGAACTGGATCAGGGCGGGTATCGCGCTTTCATGAGCATGGCGCAACCATTGCTTCCAGGCCGATCTCCAGCCCCAGGCGGTACTCGGCGTCCAGAGCGTTTTGAGTTCAGCCTTCATCAGATAGACCGTCATCAACGATTGGTTGGCCGCCAGTAAATCCTGTAAATGGACCTGTTGTTCCGGCGTTTTCAGGTTCTGCGGGTTACGCAGCAACAGCCATCGCGCCTGCTTGATGACCTTGCGAGCCGGCTTGTCATGACGCAGCCGGTTAGCCTCGTCGACGCGGACCCGATCAATCACCTCTCGGCCATATTTGGCTACCACATGAAAGAGGTCGTAGACCACTCGGGCTTTGGGGCAGTGCTGGCGAACCTCCAGATCAAAAGCGGTGTTCATGTCCATCGCTACCGCTTCGATTCGAGCACAACCCTCTGGTCCCAGTTCTTCGAAGAACGGTCTGACCGCCGCCCGGCTGCGGCCTTCGCCGATCCACAGCACTCGTCGTGTATCGGCATCCAGGACCACGCTGGCGTAGCGATGACCTTTGAACAGCGCGAACTCGTCCATTACCAGGCGTCGCGGTTGCGCCTTCGGCAGATTACTTAGCGCCGTTTGCAAGGCTCGACGCTCCAGCAACCGGACGGTGTCCCAATGCAGCCCAAACAGTTGAGCCACGTGTAGCGTGGGAAGGCGCTCACAGGCTTGAATGACCGCATCGGCCAAGCGGCGCGTCATGCGGGCATAGCGATCCAGCCAACTGACGGCTTCCATGCGTTTGCCACAGTCACGACAGCCAACCCGCCTGAGCAAAACGCTAAGGCGCACCGCGCGACCGAGAATGGGCAAATCACGAACGACTCGCTCGCAATACTCATGAGTGGTTGAACAGGGTTTTTGGCAGCCGCCACAGGAAGGGAATCGGGTAGCGTGGGGAGTCAGATCGATC
>NZ_AFOY02000003.1 GCF_000217955.3 Pseudomonas fluorescens HK44
GGATTTTTGGTGTCCAAGCGTGGGGGAATGAATATTCCTATCCAATAAAAAAGCCCCGATCAGGTCAGGGCTTTTTGTTTTTCGATTTGTCGCTCTTAAGCCGTCAAATCGCGGCTAGCTCAAGAATCAATCCCAGCTCAACGCCCCACCAGTCTGATACTCAATCACTCTTGTCTCAAAGAAATTCTTCTCTTTCTTCAAGTCCATGATCTCGCTCATCCAAGGGAACGGGTTAGTCGTCCCTGGATATTCCTCTTTCAAACCGATCTGCGACAGGCGACGGTTAGCGATGAACTTCAGGTAGTCCTCCATCATCGCCGCGTTCATGCCCAGCACGCCGCGAGGCATGGTGTCACGAGCGTATTCGATCTCCAGCTGAGTACCCTGCAGAATCATCTGGGTCGCTTCTTCTTTCATTTCAGCATCCCACAGGTGTGGGTTTTCGATTTTGATCTGGTTGATCACGTCGATGCCGAAGTTCAGGTGCATGGATTCGTCGCGCAGGATGTACTGGAACTGCTCGGCGACGCCGGTCATTTTGTTGCGGCGGCCCATGGAGAGGATCTGGGTGAAGCCGCAGTAGAAGAAGATGCCTTCCAGTACGCAGTAGTAGGCGATCAGGTTGCGCAGCAGTTCTTTGTCGGTTTCGACGGTGCCGGTTTCGAACTTCGGATCGGAGATCGAACGGGTGTACTTCAGGCCCCAGGTGGCTTTTTTCGCGACCGATGGGATCTCGTGGTACATGTTGAAGATCTCGCCTTCATCCATGGCCAACGATTCGATGCAGTACTGGTAGGCGTGGGTGTGGATCGCCTCTTCGAACGCCTGGCGCAGGATGTACTGGCGGCATTCCGGGTTGGTGATCAGGCGGTACACGGCCAGCACCAGGTTGTTGGCAACCAGGGAGTCGGCGGTGGAGAAGAAGCCGAGGTTGCGCATCACGATGCGGCGCTCGTCGTCGGTCAGGCCTTCCGGGTTTTTCCAGAGGGCGATGTCGGCGGTCATGTTGACTTCTTGCGGCATCCAGTGGTTTGCGCAGCCGTCCAGGTACTTCTGCCAGGCCCAGTCGTATTTGAACGGGACGAGTTGGTTGAGGTCGGCGCGGCAGTTGATCATGCGCTTTTCGTCGACCGCAACGCGGGCAGAAGCGCCTTCGAGTTCGGCCAGGCCTTCGGCGACGTCGAGTTTGTCGAGGGCGGCCTTGGCGCGGATGATCGCAGCCGAGTCGGTGGCGGTTACGGCGCGCGCTTCAAGCGCTGCGGCACCACCGGCGCTGTCGAGGCGGTCCATGTTGGCTTCAGTAGCGTGGCCAGCATTGGCGCCTTTGGCGACAACTTCGCCGTCTTCTTTGTCGAATTCGTCCCAGCTCAGCATGACGTGTCGTCTCCTGCGTGAGGGCCAGTCGCCCGTGTGAAAACACTGATGGTCGGTTTTTCACACGGCTCGGTGGCCGCGTTGTCTCTAAAAGGAATCGTTTGTTGCAGCAATACGCAGGCAAAAAACAGAAATGTGTACGGGTGTCCTGAAGTCGCTAAGGGCGGAGATAACGTCGTCAGCTCCTGCGGTGGCCTCAGCGTCCTGCATCCTCCTGTAAGGGGATGTTGCAGGCCCGATTTACGGGCGCATTATAGGTGTTTTTTCACGGTTGTGGTGCGACGAAGTGGCTCAGAGAACCCTCGGCAGGGCGCGTAATCAAGGCGGAGCAAGGGTTTACAGGGCTTTGGCCGATGAAGATTTTTTTTGTCGTTTTTTGGCGGCTCGGCAGCGCTGATGACGCCGGTGTTGGCTGTCAAAACGCCGCAAGCCCGATGGGATGGGACTTGCAGGGGAGATGGGGTGTTTTTCGGGGCGCGATTGTGTGCAGTTTCGGGCGGCAATTGTTGATTGGATGATCTGTTCAAAAAACAACCAATGTCGGCTTTTTACACTACATGTAGTGTTTTGATCTGCGTTTCTGTCGCTCCAGACACAACGACGCCCGACGAGGGTCGGGCGGTGATGTCGGGTTTGGCAATAAGCCAAACCTCAGCATTGATGATCAGCCGTTAGAACAGCCGTTACCCATCACGCTGTAGCGCAGAATATGCCGTTGACCTTTCGAGTCTTCATATTCCATGCGGGCCGGTACAACTTCGCAAACGCTTGGAACTTCGCTCATGGAGATAACTTTGGCGATGTCCAGGTGAGTCGAGTAAGTGTATTCCTCAACCGGTACGGTATTGCTGGCGACATCAGTCAGGATCTCGTCTGCCATGGCGGTTACGCACAGACTGCTGAGGGCCAGAACCAATAAAGCTTTCATCTCGATTTTACCTTTCTAAGGTCGAATGGGGTCACGCAACCTTTTTGGGGTTGCGTGTGGAACTTGACGACTAAGTGTTGGATTAACTGCCTTCGTGGGGGCTGCAACTGGGTTAATCACGTTTGCCTGGTTGGCGAGGCTGATTTTAGGCACCCGAGTTGCACGCATATAGGTGTGCATTTGATAAAGACTTTTAGCATATCCTGTAACAATCCCTTAATAACGACCTCGTATGCGTCAGGGTCGGCTTTCTCGAATCGGCTCAAAGCCACTGAAACCGCGGTGTCTGAGCGGTTTGCCCGGTAATCACGACGTTTTGTAGGGGCTTGTTACTACCATCGTCGAATGGTTCTATAGGCCCGCCTCGGGCTACAACGGGGCCATACAAAAACAACTATTCCACCGAGGTAAGAAAGATGAGTGCGGCTTCTCTGTATCCCGTTCGTCCCGAGGTTGCGGCCAACACGCTGACTGATGAGGCGACCTACAAGGCCATGTACCAGCAGTCGGTCGTCAACCCTGACGGCTTCTGGCGCGAGCAAGCCAAGCGCCTCGACTGGATCAAGCCTTTCACCACGGTGAAGCAGACGTCCTTCGACGATCACCATGTCGACATCAAATGGTTCGCCGACGGTACGCTGAACGTTTCCTACAACTGCCTCGACCGCCATCTCGCCGAGCGTGGCGATCAGATCGCGATCATCTGGGAGGGCGATGACCCGGCCGAGAGCCGCAACATCACCTATCGCGAGCTGCACGAACAAGTCTGCAAGTTCGCCAACGCCTTGCGCGGCCAGGATGTGCACCGCGGCGACGTGGTGACTATCTATATGCCGATGATCCCCGAAGCCGTGGTCGCCATGTTGGCCTGTACCCGGATCGGCGCGATTCACTCGGTGGTGTTCGGCGGCTTCTCGCCGGAAGCCCTGGCGGGTCGGATCATCGACTGCAAATCGAAAGTGGTGATCACCGCTGACGAAGGCCTGCGTGCCGGCAAAAAGATCTCGCTCAAGGCCAACGTCGATGACGCGCTGACCAACCCGGAAACCAGCAGCATCCAGAAGGTCATCGTGTGCAAGCGCACCGGTGGCAACATCAAGTGGAACCAGCACCGCGACATCTGGTACGAAGACCTGATGAAAGTCGCGGGCACTGTGTGTGCACCGAAAGAGATGGGCGCCGAAGAAGCGCTGTTCATCCTGTATACCTCGGGCTCCACCGGCAAGCCGAAGGGCGTGCAGCACACCACCGGCGGCTATCTGTTGTACGCCGCGCTGACCCACGAGCGCGTGTTCGACTACCGTCCGGGCGAAATCTACTGGTGCACCGCCGACGTCGGCTGGGTCACCGGCCACACCTATATTGTCTATGGTCCGCTGGCCAACGGCGCCACCACCTTGCTGTTCGAAGGCGTGCCGAACTACCCGGACATCACCCGGGTGGCGAAGATCGTCGACAAGCACAAGGTCAACATCCTTTACACCGCGCCAACCGCGATCCGCGCCATGATGGCGTCGGGCACCGCAGCCGTTGAAGGTTCCGATGGCAGCAGCCTGCGCCTGCTGGGGTCGGTCGGTGAGCCGATCAACCCGGAAGCGTGGGACTGGTACTACAAGAACGTCGGCCAATCCCGTTGCCCGATCGTCGATACCTGGTGGCAGACCGAAACCGGCGCGACCCTGATGAGCCCGCTGCCGGGCGCTCACGCGCTCAAGCCTGGCTCGGCGGCGCGGCCGTTCTTCGGGGTGGTGCCGGCGTTGGTCGACAACCTGGGCAACATCATCGAGGGTGTTGCCGAGGGTAACCTGGTGATTCTCGATTCGTGGCCGGGTCAGGCGCGCACGCTGTATGGCGATCACGACCGCTTCGTCGACACTTACTTCAAGACCTTCCGTGGCATGTACTTCACTGGTGACGGCGCACGTCGCGATGCCGATGGCTACTGGTGGATCACCGGGCGGGTGGATGACGTGCTCAACGTTTCCGGTCACCGCATGGGCACGGCCGAGATTGAAAGCGCGATGGTCGCTCACCCGAAAGTCGCCGAAGCGGCGGTGGTCGGTGTGCCGCACGACATCAAAGGGCAGGGCATTTATGTCTACGTCACCCTCAACGGTGGCGAAGAGCCAAGCGAAGCGCTGCGCCTGGAACTGAAAAACTGGGTGCGCAAAGAGATCGGTCCGATCGCCTCGCCGGATGTCATCCAGTGGGCGCCAGGCCTGCCGAAAACCCGCTCGGGGAAAATCATGCGCCGTATCCTGCGCAAGATCGCCACGGGTGAATACGACGGGTTGGGGGATATCTCCACCCTGGCCGATCCGGGTGTGGTGCAGCATTTGATCGATACGCACAAGACCATGAACGTCGCGTAACAGCGGTTCTTGAGTCATCGAAAGCCCCACCCGGTGTTGAGCCTGGTGGGGCTTTGTGGTGATTGGGTTTGGAGTCTCTATTGCTAGGGTTGGCCTCATCGCGAGCAGGCTCGCTCCCACACTAAATCGTGTTGAAACACAAACCTTGTACACCCCCACAAATCCCCTGTGGGAGCGAGCCTGCTCCGGGCGGCGATCCGACGATGGCGGTCTGTCAGACACCCCATCACCAACCAATATTTATCGGCTTCCCCTGTACGACGCTTCCCACTGTTACCCGCCACCCTTCAAGTAACTAAATGTGTAACCGCTCGCCCGCTTTCGAGGCATTGGGAAACGCAAAGCCCCGTTCCAGGGCCTGTTCAGGCCACCTGAAAAATAAGACACAACGCTGCGCTTGCCGGATTAGAAGGGTTTGCGAATAATGGGCCCGCAATTTGCAACATAGATCGGTTCACTGTCTTTTGCTCTTGCATGAATTTGCAGGACTGTCAATGTGCTCGGTCGGGTTTTTCGGTGCTTCTGTAAATTGTTGTCGCATTGAAGAAATATCGGCTTCGGGCCTGTCGTTAGAATGCCGATCACTCGCTCGCCGTTGCCTGCGTTGAAATCAAAGCTGATCTCAACGCAACAATCCTACGACGCAGCGCCGCTTTCCAGATCCACTCATTCGCATATTGGGCTGTCGCTCACTCTGCCGTTTTCGCCCTATACCGATGGAGTCCTAAGATGAAGAAACTCGTGCTTCTTGGCGCCCTGGCACTGTCCGTGCTGTCCCTGCCAACGTTCGCCGATGAAAAGCCTCTGAAAATTGGTATCGAGGCGGCTTACCCTCCGTTCGCGTCCAAGGCGCCGGATGGCAGCATCGTTGGTTTCGACTACGACATCGGCAACGCCCTGTGCGAAGAGATGAAGGTCAAGTGCGTTTGGGTCGAGCAAGAGTTCGACGGTCTGATCCCGGCACTCAAAGTGCGCAAGATCGACGCGATCCTGTCGTCCATGTCGATCACTGACGACCGCAAGAAGTCCGTGGACTTCACCAACAAGTACTACAACACCCCGGCACGTCTGGTCATGAAGGCCGGTACTCAGGTCAGCGACAACCTGACCGAACTCAAGGGCAAGAAAATCGGCGTGCAACGTGGTTCGATCCACAACCGTTTCGCCGAAGAAGTCCTGAAGCCGCTGGGTGCTGAAGTCAAGCCGTACGGCTCGCAGAACGAAATCTACCTGGACGTGGCTGCCGGTCGCCTCGATGGCACCGTGGCCGACGCTACCCTGCTGGATGACGGCTTCCTGAAAACCGACGCTGGCAAAGGCTTTGCCTTCGTTGGCCCGGCGTTCACCGACGTCAAATACTTCGGCGACGGTGTAGGCATCGCGGTTCGTAAGGGCGACAAAGCTGAGCTGGACAAGATCAACGCGGCCATCGCGACCATTCGTGAGAATGGCAAGTACAAGCAAATCCAGGACAAGTACTTCGCGTTCGATATTTACGGTAAGTAAATAGCTCGCACGTCCATCCGAAATGGCGCAAGCAACAGGATCTCTGAGGTTTGCGCCATTTTTTCATCCCAACTTTCGAGGACCTGAATCATGTTGAAAGGCTACGGGGCTGTCATCCTCGATGGCGCATGGCTGACGCTTCAGCTCGCCTTGTCGTCCATGGCCTTGGCCATTGTTCTGGGTCTGATCGGGGTCGCATTGCGCCTGTCGCCGATACGCTGGCTGGCCAGGCTGGGCGATCTGTATTCCACGGTGATCCGCGGGATTCCCGATCTGGTACTGATCCTGCTGATTTTCTACGGCGGTCAGGACTTGCTCAACCGTGTGGCGCCATTGCTCGGCTATGACGACTACATCGACCTGAACCCGTTGGTCGCCGGTATCGGCACCCTGGGTTTCATCTTCGGTGCGTACCTGTCGGAAACCTTCCGTGGGGCCTTCATGGCGATCCCCAAAGGCCAGGCAGAAGCCGGTGCAGCATACGGCATGAGCAGTTTTCAGGTGTTTTTCCGGGTATTGGTGCCGCAGATGATTCGCCTGGCGATTCCGGGCTTCACCAACAACTGGCTGGTATTGACCAAGGCGACTGCGCTGATTTCGGTGGTCGGTCTGCAAGACATGATGTTCAAGGCCAAGCAGGCGGCAGATGCCACCCGCGAGCCTTTCACCTTCTTCCTCGCAGTGGCGGCGATGTACCTGGTGATCACCAGCGTCTCGTTGCTGGCATTGCGTCACCTTGAGAAGCGCTACTCGGTAGGCGTAAGGGCGGCTGATCTATGATCTTCGACTACAACGTCATTTGGGAGGCCCTGCCGCTGTACTTCGGCGGCCTGGTCACCACCCTCAAACTGCTCGCGCTGTCGCTGCTGTTCGGTTTGCTGGCCGCCTTGCCGCTGGGCTTGATGCGGGTTTCCAAGCAGCCGATCGTCAACATGTCGGCCTGGCTCTACACCTACGTGATCCGCGGCACGCCGATGCTGGTGCAGCTGTTCTTGATCTACTACGGTCTGGCGCAGTTCGAAGCGGTCCGTGAAAGCTTCCTCTGGCCGTGGCTGTCCAGCGCGACGTTCTGTGCGTGCCTGGCGTTTGCGATCAACACCAGTGCCTACACCGCTGAAATCATCGCCGGCAGCCTGCGCGCTACGCCGAACGGTGAGATCGAAGCGGCCAAGGCCATGGGCATGTCGCGCTTCAAGATGTACAAGCGCATCCTGCTGCCGTCGGCCCTGCGCCGGGCGCTGCCGCAGTACAGCAACGAAGTGATCATGATGCTGCAGACCACCAGTCTGGCGTCCATCGTGACCCTGATCGACATCACCGGTGCCGCGCGTACCGTGAACGCTCAGTACTACTTGCCGTTCGAAGCCTACATCACCGCAGGCGTGTTCTACCTGTGCATGACGTTCATTCTGGTGCGCCTGTTCAAGATGGCCGAGCACCGCTGGCTGGGCTACCTCGCCCCGCGCAAGCACTGAAACCACTGACTGACTGTTTTTGTGAGAACCGACAGCATGTACAAACTTGAAGTCCAAGACCTGCATAAACGCTATGGCAGTCACGAAGTGCTCAAGGGCGTGTCCCTGAAAGCGGCAGCCGGCGATGTGATCAGCATCATCGGTTCCAGTGGCTCCGGCAAAAGTACGTTCCTGCGTTGCATCAACCTGCTTGAGCAACCGCACGCCGGCAAGATTCTGCTCAACAACGAAGAGCTGAAACTGGTGGCGAACAAGGACGGCGCGCTGAAAGCCGCCGACCCGAAACAACTGCAACGCATGCGTTCGCGGCTGTCGATGGTGTTCCAGCATTTCAATCTGTGGTCGCACATGACCGCGATGGAAAACATCATGGAAGCACCGGTTCACGTCCTCGGTATGTCCAAGGCCGAAGCCCGTGAAAAAGCCGAGCTGTATCTGGCCAAGGTCGGCGTGTCCCATCGTAAAGATGCCTACCCGGGCCATATGTCCGGCGGTGAGCAGCAGCGTGTGGCGATTGCCCGTGCGTTGGCGATGGAGCCCGAGGTGATGCTGTTCGACGAACCAACGTCGGCACTCGACCCGGAGCTGGTGGGCGACGTGCTGAAAGTGATGCAGGCGCTGGCCCAGGAAGGCCGGACCATGGTCGTGGTCACGCACGAAATGGGCTTTGCCCGTGAAGTGTCGAACCAGTTGGTGTTCCTGCACAAAGGCGTGGTTGAAGAAAGCGGCAACCCGCGTGAAGTGCTGGTCAATCCACAGTCCGAACGCCTGCAACAATTCCTCTCGGGCAGCCTGAAGTAATCGCTCCCGTTACGCACCAAATTAGGTCATGCTGCGCACCGCGCGCCAGATGGTCTAATTTGGTTGCTGCCGCCTCCGGCTTTTAACACTGTTTTCGTTTCGGACTGCCCGCCATGACTGCCCATCGAATTGGTTTCCTGATTTGGCCCAGCACTAAAGCCTTGACGCTGGCGCTGGCCGAGGAGGCCTTGCGTGTTGCTCAGCGCGTGCATCCGGAAGTTGTTTACGAACTGTCGTTTCTGCAGGCCGAAACGCCTGCCGAAGGGGCCTGGCAATTGCCGGGTGAGCCGTGGACCGGCAAGCTGGAAAACTTCCAGAAGCTGTTTCTGCTGGCCGATGAGCCGCCGACGACGTTGGCGCCGGCGCTGAGCAGCGCGCTCAAGCAACTGGTGCGTGCCGGTTGTGTGATTGGCGGTCTGTCGGCCGGTGTCTATCCGTTGGCCCAGCTCGGTTTGCTCGATGGCTATCGTGCGGCGGTGCATTGGCGCTGGCAGGATGATTTTTCCGAGCGTTTCCCCAAGGTCATCGCTACCAGTCATCTGTTCGACTGGGATCGCGATCGCCTGACCGCGTGTGGCGGGATGTCGGTGCTCGATCTGTTGCTGGCGGTGCTGGCCCGTGATCACGGTGCTGAGCTGGCCGGTGCGGTGTCCGAAGAACTGGTGGTCGAGCGCATTCGTGAGGGCGGCGAGCGTCAGCGCATTCCGTTGCAGAATCGTCTTGGCTCCAGCCATCCGAAGCTCACGCAAGCCGTGTTGCTAATGGAAGCCAACATCGAAGAACCGCTGACCACCGACGAGATCGCCCAGCATGTGTGCGTGTCCCGTCGGCAGTTGGAGCGGATTTTCAAGCAGTACCTCAACCGCGTGCCGAGCCAGTATTACCTGGAACTGCGCCTGAACAAGGCCCGGCAGATGTTGATGCAAACCAGCAAGTCGATCATCCAGATCGGCCTGTCGTGCGGCTTCTCTTCGGGGCCGCATTTCTCCAGCGCCTACCGCAACTTCTTCGGTGCCACGCCGCGGGAAGATCGCAACCAGCGGCGCAGCAGCAGCCCGTTCGAATTGTCTTCGGTGCCGTCGGAGCGTGGGTGATCAGGCACGCCACGCTCTGAGCTGAAGTCTGCGTTACTCGTCGACCTCGGTGCCGTCAGTGGATGAAACCTCCATTTCACCTCGGTCGATCACCTCTTGCACGCCGAAGTCGGTGCCCGTCCTTTCGAAGAAACCGATCAGCTGTAACAGGCTCTCCTCGGAAAACCGATTGCCTCTTAACGTGATGTTTTCAGCGAGCTCCAGCGGCAGTTCCAGCACATCGCTCGGAACTTCGGTGATGGCGTTGCCACTGAGGTCGGCCCAGTCCAGGTCTGTCATTTGCAGCAGGCCGTGCGGAATTTCGGTGATGCCGGTTTCATTCAGCAGCACGGTCGCCAGCCCTGTCATCTGGCTGAGGTCAGGCGTTCGCCCTAGAGGATTGCGGGCCAGATCGAGATAATCGAGCTGTTCCATTCCCGCCAGCGCGCTTGCCGATTCCGTTGACAGACTGACGCGACATTCAGGGAGCGACAGCGACCGCAGTTGCCCCATCTTGAACACTGCGTCGGGAATATTGCCCAGGTTGCAGGCGCGCAGCCTGAGGCTTTTGAGGTTGGGGAAGGACTCCAGAAAACGTCCGGTGCGGGTTACGCCATCGGCGCTGCGCATCTCCAGCGACGTCACATGGCTGAAGTCGGCGCTCAGGGTTGGCAGATCTCCATTGATGAGGGGGGTGATGACCAGTTCAAACGTGGGCTCAAGCGCCTCATTAAAATCATCCAGATCGGTTTCATGTCGCCAGCACTGTTCCAGCAATTGCTTGAACTCGTCGCGACTCGAATGCTCGGTGAGTTGTTGCTGTGCATTGAAAGGTTCACCGGTCAACGGGTGTCGGGCCGGCAGATCGGCCGTCCAGGCAGACAAGTCAGTGCTGAGTCGGCTGAACTCTGCTTCCAGGCTTGCCAGTTCGAGTCGACCGTCTTCCAGTGTGCCGGGCAACTCGTACACAAAGTCGCTCGCCTGCTCCACCTCCAGATTCGGGTACAACGCCCTGACTCGTTCGATATCCGCCTCGGGGGCATAGACCCCCAGGTCATAGAGGGAGTCGAAGTAGTGGCGCTTGATCAGTTGTCGCGCGCTCTCGGAGAGTGGGTTATGCGTAAGAAACAAGCTGTGTTTTTTGTACGCCGGACTGTCGAATAATTCGCGAGGCAGTTCGCTGATCCTGTTGCCGGAAAGTCTGGCGCTATCGAGCTTGGGGTGGTGGATGATGCTGGCAGGAATTTCGGTCAGGCCGGTATGGCTCAGGTCAAGGTAAACGAGTTCGGGCATCGATTCGACGCTGGGCACTAACGTAAACGGGTTGTTGGGCAGATCGAGCATGACCAGTTTGTTCATTGAAGACAGCTTCGACCAGGTGGCTGGGTCGAACCGGATGCCGCAATCGTTGAGAATCAGCGTGTCGAGGTTCGGCATAAGGGCAATGGTGTCGGGGAGGGTCGTCAACGATACGAGGCGCAGATCGAGACGGCGCAGACCTTTGAAATTCTGCAGAAAACCGTGGACGCCATGTCCCGCACGACTACCTTCCAGAGACAGCAGTGAGACATGACTGAAATCGGCAGTCAGTGTTGGCAGATCACCGAGTAACGGTTCGGCGAACCTGAGCGCATACCGGCGGGTGCCATCCGGGGCGTCAAAGTCCCGATCGGATTGTCGGCGCCAGCTACGCTGGATTTCCTGGGCCAGTAACCGGCGATTGTGTTGTGCGACCTGTTGCTCCAGGTCGCTTAGCGCAACCCTGGTTTCGGGGTGGACGGTGGGCGTATCGTTTACCCAGATCCCCAGGTCCCGATGCAGCTGCGTGAGCTCGTTGGCCAGGCGTGAGAGTTCTACGCGAGCGCCGTCGGGATGACGCTGTAACGCCAGGACCGTGGAGTCGAGTTCTTCGGCTGAAAGGCTTGGGTAAACCTCGCGAACCCTGTCGTTGAGGGTCGGCGTCGTGCGGTTGTTGCGAGCGTAACCCTGTGTGCCACCCGGCAGGCGCATGGTTGTCGGGTCGTAGAACGGTTTTCGATGAGGGTGTTTTGCGAGCAGTGTGCGTAACGTCGGTTGGTCCAAAGCGTGTTCGGCGATGTGCTGCTTGAGGGCCGCGCCGTCTTCGAGGGTGAAGCCCAATGCCGTGCGATCTGCATCCGGCAACGCCAGAAGGATGGCGCGATAAAAGTCGCCGGGTGACTTTTTGTTCTCATGAACCTGGTAGGTGAAGTCATCAGCAAGCACCAGCGTTCTGAGGATCGGCGCGTCGGCCTGGCCAATGCTGTCGCGCAAGGTACCGTCGTGCGAATAATCCCTCACCTCGATGCGCAGGCGGCCGGGCCAGCCGGGCAATGATTCGAAGCTGTGCAAAGCCAGTCGGTGCGTATCTGCCGACTCCATGTCTTCGAGGTAAAACCCCTCATAGGCTCTGGCGACACGCACGGCCTCCATGGCTTTTAGCGCCACGTCCTTGAGTCGCTGCGGCACTTGACCGTTATGCAGGCTCATCAGCTCGGTGCCCGTTGCATTGCTCACCAGTTCTTGCGCGATGTCTGTCGGTAAGTTCTGTACTACGCCGAGCAGTAGCTGAACGTGCTGATCATCGGTTTTTTCAAGTTCACGGTAGCGAGATTCGAACAGCGATTTGCGCTGGTTCAGGGCCTGATAATGCTCGGGTTGGTCGCTACTGGTCTGCTCGATCAAGGTCTGAATGTCCCGATCGATCTTGAAGCGCTTGATCGTGTCAGTCAGTAGCGAAGGTGGGCGATAGTTTTCGACGTGCGTTTCGCGCAATACGTTGTCGTGAAAGCCGCTGATCCGCAGGATCTGTTCGCGTTCGACGCTGCTGAACGACTCGACGCTATGGCCGAGGCGACGCATGACGGTTTCCCGGTCCCAGCTCAGCGGTTGTTCGAGTCCGGTTTGCCAGGCGCCGTGGTTGTTATGTCGCAGAGGTGGCTGATAAGCGTCGGCCCGACTCGGATGCTGAAGTGCAAACTGCCCGGTCTCGCTATTCAAGCGCACGGCATAGAGCTTGTCTTCAAGGGGCAGAAGGGTCTGGCCCTGGTGTTGATACAGGCCGAGGTGATCGGGTTTGGCCTCGGTCGGCAAGTTTACGGAGTGCTCGTAAGGTGTCAGGTCCGGCTTCCAGTAGCGTGTTTTGCCGTCGGCAGCCTTGGCGGGGATAAGTCGGTCGAACAGCGCCAGTGTGTCGCGGGGCAGCAGGGGTTTGATCTCCCCAACAGCAATGACGCCACCCACCGCGAATGTCCCCAGTTGAACGACCGATTCGACGACGCCCATCAGGTGTCCGAACGCCTCTTTTTGCAGGCCTTCGGCCCAGTCGACGATGCCTTCAAAAGCCTCGTCGAGCAGTTGGTAGGCCATGTAGGCCAGTGTCAGTTCGCCGAGGAACGGAACAAAGGGCAGGGCGACGAACGCGGCCACTTCAAGGATCGTTGAGGCGACTTTGCTGAAGGCGTCCCACAGCGCCCATCGTGCGTTTCGGTCAGCGCTGGCGGTGGAGATGGCAATGGTTTGCGCATCATTGAGGATCTTGTTCAATTGTCGTTGATAGAGGTGGGACCACAGGTCGGTTCTGATCGGGTTCAGCGCAAATCGCAAATCGGGTTTGTCGATGGGCGTCTCTCGCCAGCTGGGCAGCGGGTCGCCGTGCTGATGCTGGTGCCAGGTCACGGCGCTAAGGCGGCGGTTGAGGTCGGCGAAAAAATGTCCCCGCTCTGAATGATCGACGAACTGACTGAAAAAGCGCTGGTAGGCGGGTGAGCGCAGCTTGCGGGTCAGTTCCGTCATGAACGCCAGCGTGTCGGGATACTGCTTGACGGGATGTTCGGGATCTTCCGGGATATAGACCACGATCCGCGTTGCCTGGCGCGAGCGATCAAGGTTGGGGGCGAAAATGACAATGCCCGTTAGCGCTGAAGACATCATCGTCAGGTCATGGCCGTGCAACGGCTCACCGTCCAGCTTCATGCCCGGCCGTCCCTCCAGGAAGCCGAGAATCGCGTCGCAGGTATCGTTTTCAATATCCTGCCCAAGCAGTCCCTGGTGCAGTGCCGACTTGAGCGCGGCGTGCTGCGCGTTCCTGACGCGTGGCTTTAACGCGGCGTCGACCAGCGGGTTGGTCACTCCCAGGTTGTCGTTGAGATAGGCGCTGTACTGGCCGCCGATATCCAGTTCTCGGCACAGCCGGGTGAACCCGGCGATGGTGAGGTGCTGCTTGATCGTTGGCAGCGTGTCGAACTGTCCGGTGGAGGAGGGTTCGGTGATGAAGCTCGAGGCCGGCTCATAGGCGTCCGCCTCGGTCTCCGATGCTTGAAAGTTGTGCAGGGCGGCGTCGAGCAATGACACTGTCCAGGTGCGCGCGGCCCCGGATTTGACCGGGAACCAGGGGATGGTCTGAGGGATGTACAGGCGCAGGAAGGTGCTCTTGACGTCCAGTTCCAGGCCGAAGCGGGTTTTCAGCGCTTCGCTCAGCAGCGGTTCGGCGAAGGTGCGGGCGTTTTGCAGATTGCCCAGCATCTGCTCCAGCTGGTTTCGATGGGACCAGTGTTCGGTGTTGAGTGCGCTCAGTGTCTGCTGTTGCAGGCGGGTCGCGTTGCGATACCGCTGAGGCGTTTCGAGCCTGGCGTTTTTCAGTGCGTTGCGCGTCTCGGGCGACGCCTGTAAGACCCAGGTCGGGAGGATTGTGGAAAGGTGTTGGTAGTGGCTGTCCGGATGAGCGGCAAGCTCGTCGTGGTGTTGATTCATGCGCAAGTCCCTTGGCGTTTGGAGTAGACACAAGGAAAACAAACGGCGATGTGCTCCGTGCAGTACATATTTACCGTACGGTTCGACAAGCCTGCCTATAACCTGCTCCGGCAGTTTAAACTGCGCCTTTGCGACCCTATTTGTCGCATTGCCGTAAACCCGGGTCAAACCTGTGTTTGCGCTATAAGAAGTTGTCGCTTGGCGGCAAGGCCGGGCTGAAAACTGTCCTTACAATCCCCTCATCGCTCGCCAGTTTCAGGCGGGTGTTTCTCATCAGGAGACTCCGATGTCCGTTGAGCACGCTGCGGTACAACGCGCCGATTTTGACCAGGTAATGGTTCCCAACTACGCGCCTGCCGCTTTCATTCCGGTACGTGGCGCCGGTTCCCGCGTTTGGGACCAGTCTGGCCGCGAGCTGATCGACTTCGCCGGCGGGATTGCGGTTAACGTATTGGGCCACGCCCACCCGGCGCTGGTCGGTGCCTTGACCGAGCAAGCGAACAAGCTGTGGCACGTGTCCAACGTGTTCACCAATGAGCCGGCCTTGCGCCTGGCCCACAAGCTGATCGACGCGACCTTCGCCGAGCGCGTGTTCTTCTGCAACTCCGGCGCCGAAGCCAACGAGGCCGCCTTCAAGCTGGCCCGTCGTGTTGCCCACGATCGTTTCGGTTCAGAGAAATACGAAATCATCGCCGCGCTCAACAGCTTCCACGGCCGTACCCTGTTTACCGTGAACGTCGGTGGCCAGTCGAAGTACTCCGACGGTTTCGGTCCGAAAATCACCGGCATCACTCACGTCAAGTTCAACGATCTGGATGCGCTCAAAGCGGCCATTTCCGACAAGACCTGCGCGGTAGTGCTGGAGCCGATCCAGGGCGAAGGCGGCGTATTGCCGGCTGATCTTGCGTACCTGCAAGGCGCCCGTGAGCTGTGCACCCAACACAACGCACTGCTGATTTTCGACGAAGTACAAACCGGTATGGGCCGCAGCGGCGAGCTGTTCGCCTACCAGCATTACGGCGTGACGCCGGACATCCTGACCAGCGCCAAGAGCCTGGGCGGTGGTTTCCCGATCGCGGCGATGCTGACCACCGAAGACCTGGCCAAACACCTGGTCGTCGGCACTCACGGCACCACTTACGGCGGCAACCCGCTGGCGTGCGCCGTCGCGGAAGCGGTGATCGACGTGGTCAACACACCGCAAGTGCTCAATGGCGTCAAAGCCAAGCACGACCTGTTCAAGACTCGCCTGGAGCAGATCGGCGCCAAGTACGGCCTGTTCACTCAAGTGCGTGGCTTGGGCCTGTTGCTCGGTTGCGTCTTGAGCGACGCCTGGAAAGGCAAGGCCAAGGACATCTTCAACGCCGCCGAAAAAGAAGGCTTGATGATTCTGCAAGCCGGCCCGGACGTGATTCGCTTCGCGCCAAGCCTGGTGGTTGAAGACGCGGACATCGAAGAGGGCCTGGAGCGCTTCGAACGCGCCGTGGCCAAACTGACTCAAGCCTGATAGTCCCTTCGACGCCTGATCACTCAGGCGTCGAACCAAATTCTTATGCCGGGCCGGTTCTTATGTGGGAGCGAGCCTGTGTGGCGAGGGGGCTTGCCCCCGTTGGGGGGCGAAGCTCCCCTAAAACCAGTCACCACACTCTTGAATCAGAAAGTGGAGACCGGTTTACGATTGCTTCGCAATCGAACGGGGGCAAGCCCCCTCGCCACACAAGTTTGCTCCCACACTTGAGTCGGAGTGACTCTAGGCCGGCCCGGTTTATTTTCCTCAAAGAGTTTTTCGAGAAAGGAGTGACACCATGCTGGTGATGCGCCCCGCGCAAATGGCTGATCTGGGCGAGGTACAGCGTCTGGCTGCGGACAGCCCGATTGGTGTCACCTCCTTGCCGGATGATGTCGAACGCTTGAGCGACAAGATCGCCGCAAGCGAAGCGTCGTTCGCTGCCGAAGTCAGCTTCAACGGTGAAGAAAGCTATTTTTTTGTCCTCGAAGACACCGCCACCGGCAAGCTGGTGGGTTGCTCGGCCATCGTTGCGTCGGCCGGTTATTCGGAGCCGTTCTACAGCTTCCGTAATGAAACCTTCGTGCACGCTTCTCGCGAGCTGAAAATTCATAACAAGATTCATGTGCTCTCCCAGTGCCACGACCTGACCGGCAACAGTCTGCTGACCAGCTTCTACGTGCTGCCGGAACTAGTCGGCTCGCCTTGGTCGGAACTCAACTCTCGCGGTCGCTTGCTGTTCGTTGCCAGCCATCCGGAGCGTTTCGCTGATTCGGTGGTCACCGAGATCGTCGGCTACAGCGACGAAAATGGCGACTCGCCGTTCTGGGATGCCATCGGTCGCAACTTCTTCGACCTCAACTACGCCGAAGCCGAGCGTCTGTGCGGGCTCAAGAGCCGGACCTTCCTCGCCGAACTGATGCCGCATTACCCGATCTACGTGCCGCTGCTGCCGGACGCCGCCCAAGAGGCGATGGGCCAGGTGCACCCACGGGCGCAGATCACCTTCGACATCCTGATGCGCGAAGGCTTCGAGACCGATCACTACATCGACATTTTCGACGGTGGCCCGACCCTGCATGCTCGTGTCTCGGGCATCCGTTCGATCGCCCAAAGCCGTGTGGTGCCGGTGAAAATCGGTGAGCCGGTCAAAGGCGCCGGTCGTCAGTACCTGGTGGCCAATGCCCAGTTGCAGGATTACCGCGCGGTATTGCTCGAGCTGGATTATGCGCCGGGCAAACCGGTAACCCTGGATCTTGAAGCCGCCGAAGCCCTGGGCGTCGGTGAAGGTGCCAGCGTGCGCCTGGTGGCAGTTTAAGGCCTGATTCGAGGCTTAAGAGCAGAGAGTTTTACGGGTGGCCTGAGCGACCCGTTTGAGGAGAAAGCATGATCGTTCGTCCCGTACGCAGCAGCGATTTACCCGCGCTGATCGACCTGGCCCGCAGCACCGGCACCGGCCTGACCACCTTGCCGGCCAACGAAGAGCGTCTGTCTCATCGGGTTGGCTGGGCTGAAAAGACCTTTCGCGGCGAAGCGGGGCGCGGCGACGCGGACTACCTGTTCGTGCTCGAAGACGATGACGGTCGCGTGGTGGGGATTTCCGCGATTGCCGGCGCTGTCGGCCTGCGTGAGCCTTGGTACAACTTCCGGGTCGGTCTGACCGTCAGCGCTTCGCAAGAGCTGAACATCTACCGTGAAATCCCGACGCTGTTCCTGGCCAACGACCTGACCGGCAATTCCGAGCTGTGCTCGTTGTTCCTGCACGCCGATTACCGTTCCGGCCTCAATGGCCGCATGCTGGCCAAGGCGCGGATGCTGTTCATCGCCGAATTCCCGCAGCTATTCGGCAACAAGATCATCGCCGAGATGCGCGGTGTGTCCGATGAAGCCGGCCGTTCGCCGTTCTGGGAAAGCCTGGGTCGGCACTTCTTCAAAATGGAATTCAGCCAGGCCGATTACCTGACGGGCGTGGGCAACAAGGCGTTCATCGCCGAGCTGATGCCGAAGTTTCCGTTGTACACCTGCTTCCTCTCTGAAGACGCGCGCAATGTGATCGGTAAGGTTCACCCTGACACCGAGCCGGCGCTGGCGATGCTCAAGAGCGAAGGCTTCAGCTACCAGGGTTACGTCGACATCTTCGACGCCGGTCCTGCCGTTGAATGCGAAACCGGCAAGATCCGCGCGGTCCGCGACAGCCAGGCGCTGGTACTGGCCATCGGCACCCCGGGTGACGACGCCACACCATTTTTGATTCACAACCGCAAACGCGAAGACTGCCGGATCACTGCCGCTCCCGCACGCTTAGCTGCCGGTACCCTGGTGGTTGATCCGTTGACCGCCAAACGTCTTCAACTCAATGCCGGCGACCAAGTACGCGCCGTGCCGTTGTCTGCTGCTCGGGAGTCGAAATAATGAATTCGCTTTATATCGCAGGTGAATGGCTGGCTGGCCAGGGTGACACGTTCGAATCGCTGAACCCGGTCACCCAACAGGTGTTGTGGTCGGGGCAGGGCGCCAGCGCTGCTCAGGTCGAGAGCGCCGTGCAAGCCGCACGTCAGGCCTTCCCGGCCTGGGCCAAACGCTCCCTGGAAGAGCGCATCGGCGTGCTGGAAGCGTTTGCCGCCAGCCTGAAAAAACACGCTGACGAACTGGCTCACTGCATCGGTGAAGAAACCGGTAAGCCGCTGTGGGAAGCCGCGACTGAAGTGACCAGCATGGTCAACAAGATCGCCATTTCGGTGCAGAGCTACCGCGAGCGTACCGGCGAGAAGAGCGGCCCGCTGGGCGACGCCACCGCCGTGCTGCGCCACAAGCCTCACGGCGTGGTGGCGGTGTTTGGTCCTTACAACTTCCCTGGGCATTTGCCGAACGGTCACATCGTTCCGGCGCTGCTGGCCGGTAACAGCGTGCTGTTCAAGCCAAGCGAGCTGACCCCGAAAGTCGCCGAGCTGACGGTCAAGTGCTGGATCGAAGCCGGCCTGCCTGCTGGCGTGCTGAACCTGCTGCAAGGCGCGCGTGAAACCGGGATCGCTTTGGCGGCCAATTCAGGGATAGACGGTCTGTTCTTCACCGGTTCCAGCCGTACCGGCAATCACCTGCATGCGCAGTTCTCCGGACGTCCGGACAAGATCCTCGCGCTGGAGATGGGCGGCAACAACCCGCTGGTGGTCGATCAGGTCGCAGACCTCGACGCTGCGGTGTACACGATTATTCAGTCGGCGTTCATTTCTGCCGGTCAGCGTTGCACCTGCGCCCGTCGCTTGCTGGTACCTCAAGGCGCCTGGGGCGACACGCTGCTGGCGCGTCTGGTGGCGGTCAGCGCGACGATTGACGTCGGTGCGTTCGATCAACAACCGGCACCGTTCATGGGCTCGGTGGTTTCTCTGGCCGCTGCCAAAGCGCTGATGGATGCGCAAGAACACTTGCTGGCCAATGGCGCGGTGTCGCTGCTGGAAATGACCCAGCCACAGGCTAACGCCGCATTGCTGACCCCGGGCATTCTTGATGTGAGCGCGGTTGCCGATCGTCCTGACGAAGAGCTGTTCGGCCCGTTGCTGCAAGTGATTCGCTACGCCGATTTCGAGGCTGCGATTGCTGAAGCCAACAACACCCAATACGGTCTGGCCGCAGGTTTGCTGTCGGATTCGCAAGCGCGTTATCAGCAGTTCTGGCTGGAAAGCCGCGCCGGTATCGTCAACTGGAACAAACAGCTGACCGGCGCCGCGAGCAGCGCACCGTTCGGCGGTGTGGGTGCTTCGGGCAACCACCGCGCCAGTGCCTATTACGCCGCGGATTACTGCGCGTACCCGGTGGCCTCGCTGGAAACCCCAAGCCTGACCTTGCCGGCAGCCCTGACCCCAGGCGTGCGGATGTCGTAAGACCGCATCGCGAGCAGGCTCGCTCCCACGGGTTTGCACAATCCAATGTGGGAGCGAGCCTGCTCGCGATGGCCGCGACTCGGTCGCACTGAACAGTTAGTTACTGAAGCCTATAACAACAGATTCTCGTGGAGCCTCGCTGATGAAATCCTATGAAGTCAATTTTGACGGTCTAGTGGGGCCGACCCATAACTACGGCGGTCTGTCCTACGGCAACGTCGCGTCCCAGAGCAACAGCCAGCAGTCCTCCAATCCGAAGGAAGCGGCGCTGCAAGGCCTGGCAAAAATGAAAGCGCTGATGGAAATGGGCTTCCAGCAAGGCGTACTCGCGCCGCAAGAGCGTCCGGATGTCGGCGCGCTGCGCAGCCTGGGTTTCAGCGGCACCGACGCTCAAGTGATCGAGCAAGCCGCGAAACAGGCGATGCCGTTGCTGGTTGCCAGCTGCTCGGCGTCGAGCATGTGGGTGGCCAACGCCGCCACCGTCAGCCCGAGCGCTGATACCGCCGACGGTCGCGTGCATTTCACCGCCGCCAACCTCAACTGCAAATATCACCGCAGCATCGAACACCCGACTACCAGCCGCGTGCTGGGCGCGATGTTCGCGGACCAGAAACACTTCGCCCACCACGCCGCGTTGCCTGCGGTGGCGCAGTTCGGTGACGAAGGCGCAGCCAACCACACGCGCTTCTGCCGTGAGTACGGCGAAGCCGGTGTCGAGTTCTTCGTGTTTGGTCGCAGCGCGTTCGATACCCGCTACCCGGCACCGCAGAAGTACCCGGCGCGTCAGACCCTTGAAGCCTCGCAAGCGGTTGCCCGTCTGCATGGCTTGAGCGATGACGGCGTGGTGTACGCCCAGCAGAATCCTTCGGTGATCGACCAGGGCGTGTTCCACAACGACGTGATTGCGGTCGGTAACGGCGAAGCGCTGTTCTATCACGAGGACGCGTTCCTCGATACCGAGCAGATGCTGGCTGAACTGTCGGCCAAGCTTGCCAAGCGTGGCGGCCAGTTCAAGGCGATCTGTGTGCCGCGTTCCCAGGTGTCGGTCGAAGATGCCGTGCGTTCTTACCTGTTCAACAGCCAGTTGCTGTCGCGCGCTGACGGTTCGATGCTGCTGATCGTGCCGCAAGAGTGCCAGAACAACCCGCGCGTCTGGCAGTACCTGCAAGAGCTGACCAGCTCTGGCGGCCTGATTCGCGAAGTGAAAGTCTTCGATCTCAAGCAAAGCATGCAGAACGGCGGTGGCCCGGCTTGCCTGCGGTTACGTGTCGCACTGAATGAAACTGAGCTGGCGGCGGTCAACCCAGGGGTTATCATGACCCCGCCGTTGTATGGCACGCTGACCCAATGGGTCGACAAGCACTACCGTGACCGCATGACCGAAAGCGATCTGGCGGACCCACAATTGTTGCTTGAGTGCCGGACGGCACTGGATGAACTGACGCAAATCCTTAAACTGGGCGCGGTTTATCCATTCCAGATCAATTGAAAGCCCGCGTCCTGCTCATGAAGAGTCGGACGCGTCGCTTTATCTCCCGATGAGAACGTAAAAATGAGCGATACCCTGCAGCTGATTCTTGAAGACACCGACGGCACTCAGCTGGAAACCTCTTGCACCCGCGTTGCGGTAATGTGGCAGGGCAAAGAGTTGTGGATCCAGCACGACGGCCGCGGCCAGCTGCTGATCGGCGTTGACGTCGAAGAAGGCGATGCCGAATACGCCAACCTGCTGTTGCGTCCATTGGCGACTAATCTGGTAAGTCTGCAACTGGAAATGGAACCGGCTGAAATCGGTGACGAAGACCATGTGCACGGCCCGGATTGCAAACACGATCACTAAGGAATTCGCTCTATGCTCGCCCTCGGCAAACTGCTTGAACTGACCCTCGCCGGCCGTGAGCCGGCGGAGAAGACTCAACTGACTGTCGAAGGCGTGCGGATGCGCTGGCTGAGCGAAGGAGCGCTGGAAGTCCGGCCCCCCGAGGCTCGCGACAATGGCCTGGACTTGCTGTTGTCGGCCGGCATCCACGGTAACGAGACTGCGCCGATCGAGTTGCTCGATCGCCTGTTGCATGACATCGCCCGCGGAGAGTTGAAGCCGCGCGCACGTATTTTGTTCCTGTTCGGTAACCCAGACGCCATGCGTCGCGGCGAGCGGTTTATCGAGCAGGACGTCAATCGGCTGTTCAACGGCCGTCACGAACTCAGCAGTGGCTCCGAAGCACTGCGAGCCTGTGAGCTGGAGCGTCTGGCAGCGAGTTTTTTCAATCTGCCCGACCGCGCCCGTTTGCACTACGACCTGCATACCGCGATTCGTGGCTCGAAGATCGAGCAGTTCGCGCTGTATCCCTGGAAAGAAGGTCGCCAGCATTCCCGTCATGAACTGGCTCGCCTGCGCGCTGCCGGCATGGAGGCAGTGCTGTTGCAGAACAAGCCGTCCATCGTTTTCAGTTCGTACACCTACGACAAGCTCGATGCCGAGTCTTTCACCCTTGAACTGGGCAAGGCCCGGCCGTTCGGACAGAACGACGGGGTTAACGTCTCGCGTCTCGAAACCCTTTTGAAGCAGGTCATCGAAGGCACCGAGCCGGAGTCAGCAGACCAGAGCCTGGATGGCTTGCAGCTGTTCAGCGTGGCGCGGGAGATCATCAAGCACAGCGACAGCTTCCACTTGAACCTGCCGGCGGACATCGAGAACTTCTCGGAGCTGAAAAAGGGTTATCTGCTGGCCGAGGACATCGCCCAGACCCGCTGGATCGTCGAGGAGGAGGGGGCGCGAATCATCTTCCCGAACCCGAAGGTCAAGAACGGCCTGCGCGCCGGCATTCTGATTGTCCCGACCACCGGCGAAGACTTGGTCTGATAGCCACTGATGCCCCTGTAGGAGCAAGGCTTGCCCGCGATGAACGATAACGCGGTCTGGTCGATAGACCGCAGTGCCTGCATCGCGGGCAAGCCTTGCTCCTACAAGGGCGATGCTGCGTTTTAAACGGCTACTGCGCGGTGTTCAGTGCGACGCAAGGCACGCATCTTGTGCAGCGTGTCGGCGCAGGTCTTCGCCGCTTCCTGGCCCTTGTGCACGAAGTGTTCGAAGAAGAATTTCTGGTGCTCTTCGCCGGCATGGAAGTGGTGCGGGGTCAGCACGACCGAGAACACCGGCACTTCGGTTTCCAGTTGAACCTGCATCAGGCCGCTGATCACCGACTGGGCGACGAATTCGTGACGGTAGATACCGCCATCAACCACTAAACCGGCGGCAACGATACCGGCATAGCGACCGGACTTGGCCAGCAGCTTGGCATGCAGTGGAATTTCAAAGGCGCCGCCGACTTCAAAAAAGTCGATATCCGATTCTTGATAGCCCTGGGCGACCATCTCGCTGACGAAACCCTTACGGCTCTGATCAACGATTTCCTTGTGCCAGCACGCCTGGATAAACGCTACGCGCTCGCCCTGATGGTTTTTGCTTTTGCTATCGATTGCGGTGGGTTGCATCTGTTCTGACTCCTGTTTGTGTGAAAAACAGGGCGTTATGAATCGAATGGGATTTAAGGGTACGTGCAGGTCAGACGTGCAGTGTATGCGCGTAGCCCACGGACGGCCCTTTGGTGCCAATCCCGTTCTCTCTTCATCCGGACTATGACCGTCGGCCCCGGGATCACACCGGGTCTGCTGACCTTGCCGTCACCTGCTGCCGAAGCATCAGTGACACCAAGCGCTCGCGGGCTATGCGCATTGCGCGCAATTACCGCCGGTGGGGAGTTGCACCCCGCCCTGAGAACGTTTTGCTGCCAGGTTTTCTGGCGGCGGAGAGTTTTTAACACATATTTGTGGGCTGCGCATGGCTGCTTTCTGATGATATACATCGGTTTTTCCGTTGGCTTGAACCGGCTTTCCGGTCAGGGCCTTGATTAATCGCGGCGTTGGCCGCAGTAATCCCCTTCGAAAGAGATTTCCCTTATCAGCAGCGACGTTAGCGTCCTATTCCGAGGCCTGATTCATGAGCGTTATCGATCTTCGTAGCGACACCGTCACCCAACCGACCGCAGGGATGCTCGACGCGATGGCCAGGGCGGCCACCGGGGATGACGTCTACGGCGAAGATCCGACGGTCAATCAGCTTGAGGCCGAACTGGCCGGGCGTTTGGGCTTTGCAGCGGCGCTGTTCGTGCCGACGGGCACCATGAGCAATCTGCTGGGGTTGATGGCTCACTGCGAGCGCGGTGACGAGTACATCGTCGGCCAGCAGGCGCACACGTATAAGTACGAAGGTGGCGGGGCCGCGGTGTTGGGCTCGATCCAGCCGCAGCCGCTGGACGTTCAGGCTGACGGTTCGCTGGACCTGGCTCAGGTGGCAGCGGCGATCAAGCCGGACGATTTCCACTTCGCCCGGACCCGGCTGCTGGCGCTGGAGAACACCATGCAAGGCAAGGTATTGCCGCTGGAATATCTGGCGCGGGCTCGTCGCTTTACCCGTGAACACGGTCTGTCGCTGCATCTGGATGGCGCGCGGTTGTACAACGCAGCGGTCAAGCTGGGCGTCGATGCGCGGGAAATCACTCAGCACTTCGATTCGGTGTCGGTGTGCCTGTCCAAAGGCCTGGGCGCGCCGATCGGTTCGGTGCTCTGTGGTTCGGCCGAGTTGATCGGCAAGGCCCGGCGCCTGCGCAAGATGGTCGGTGGCGGCATGCGTCAGGCCGGCATTCTTGCGGCGGCAGGCTTGTATGCACTGGATCACAACGTGCAACGTCTGGCGGACGACCACGCCAACGCGCAGTTTCTGGCTGAAGGCCTGCGCGCAGCGGGCTATGAAGTCGAGCCGGTACAGACCAATATGGTCTATGTGCAAATGGGCGATCAATGCGATGCGCTCAAGGCGTTTGCCGGTGAGCGCGGGATCAAGCTCACCGCCGCCTCACGTTTGCGCATGGTCACTCACATGGACGTCAACCGGGCGCAGATTGAACAGGTGATCGCCACTTTCGTCGAGTTTTCACAAAACTGAAGGTGTTAGCCGTCCAATTGACTGTCTGTATCGTACAAACACACTGTACCTGCACACTAACGCCGATATAATGCGGCCCTTTGCCGTCGCTTCGTCTGTTGACGATTCGCACAGGCCTTTGGCCGCAGCCTCCGTGGAAGAACCTAATGAAAAGCGCAGAAATCCGTGAAGCCTTCCTTCGCTTCTTCGAAGAGCAAGGCCACACCCGTGTAGCCTCCAGCTCTTTGATTCCGGGCAACGACCCAACCCTGCTGTTCACTAACGCGGGGATGAACCAGTTCAAGGACTGCTTTCTGGGCCAGGAAAAGCGCGCCTATACCCGCGCCGTCAGCAGCCAGAAGTGCGTTCGCGCCGGTGGCAAGCACAACGACCTGGAAAACGTCGGTTATACCGCCCGTCACCACACCTTCTTCGAAATGCTGGGTAACTTCAGCTTCGGTGACTACTTCAAGCGTGATGCGATCACCTACGCCTGGACCTTCCTGACTTCCGACAAGTGGCTGAACCTGCCGAAGGAAAAACTCTGGGTCACGGTCTACGCCAGCGATGACGAGGCGTACGACATCTGGACCAAGGAAGTCGGGGTTCCGGCCGAGCGCATGGTTCGCATCGGCGACAACAAAGGCGCGCCGTACGCGTCCGACAACTTCTGGACCATGGGCGATACCGGCCCGTGCGGTCCTTGCACCGAGATTTTCTACGATCACGGCGCCGACATCTGGGGCGGCCCACCGGGTTCACCAGAAGAAGACGGCGACCGTTACATCGAAATCTGGAACAACGTCTTCATGCAGTTCAACCGCACCGCCGATGGCGTGTTGCACCCGTTGCCAGCGCCGTCGGTGGATACCGGCATGGGTCTTGAGCGGATCAGTGCCGTGCTGCAGCACGTTCACTCGAACTATGAAATCGACCTGTTCCAGAGCCTGCTGAGCGCTTCGGCCAAGGCCATTGGTTGCACCAACGACAACCAGGCTTCGCTGAAAGTCGTGGCTGACCACATTCGTTCCTGCGGTTTCCTGATCGCCGACGGCGTGCTGCCGTCCAACGAAGGTCGCGGCTACGTGCTGCGCCGGATCATTCGCCGTGCGTGCCGTCACGGCAACAAGCTGGGCGCCAAGGGCAGCTTCTTCTATCAGATCGTTGGTGCGCTGGTTGCCGAGATGGGCGAAGCCTTCCCTGAGCTGAAATCCCAGCAAGCGCACATCGAGCGCGTGCTGAAAGCCGAAGAAGAGCAGTTCGCCAAAACCCTGGAGCAGGGCCTGAAGATCCTCGAGCAGGATCTGGCCGAACTCAAAGGCGATGTGGTGCCAGGCGACGTGGTGTTCAAGTTGTATGACACCTACGGTTTCCCGATGGACCTGACCGGCGACATCGCGCGTGAGCGCAACCTGACCATCGACGAAGCGGGCTTCGAACGTGAAATGGAAGCCCAGCGCGTCCGTGCCCGTTCGGCCAGTTCCTTCGGCATGGACTACAACAGCCTGGTCAAGGTTGATGTGGCCACCGAGTTCACCGGTTACACCGCTCAGAGCGGTTCGGCCAAGATCGTTGCTCTGTATAAAGACGGGCAATCGGTCGACGTATTGAGCGAAGGCGAAGAGGGTGTGGTCGTTCTCGATCAGACGCCGTTCTATGCGGAATCCGGCGGTCAGATCGGTGATTGCGGCTTCCTCCAGGCTGGCGCCGCGCGTTTCGACGTGCGCGACACCACCAAGACCGGCGGTGCGTTCCTGCACCACGGCGTGCTGGATTCGGGCAGCCTGACCATTGGCTCGCCGGTTCAGGCTCAGGTGGATGCCGAGGTGCGTCACGCCACTTCGCTGAACCACTCCGCGACTCACTTGCTGCACGCAGCATTGCGCCAGGTGCTGGGCGAGCACGTTCAGCAGAAAGGCTCGCTGGTCGACAGTCAGCGTCTACGCTTTGACTTCAGCCACTTTGAAGCGATCAAGCCTGAACAGCTGAAAGCGCTGGAAGAAATCGTCAACGCCGAAATTCGCAAGAACTCCGAAGTTGAAACCGAAGAAACCGATATCGACACCGCCAAGCAAAAAGGCGCCATGGCGCTGTTCGGCGAGAAATACGGCGACAGCGTGCGCGTACTGAGCATGGGCGACTTCTCCGTCGAGCTGTGCGGTGGTATCCATGCCAATCGCACTGGTGACATCGGTCTGCTGAAAATCATCAGCGAAGGCGGCGTGGCTTCTGGCGTGCGTCGTATCGAAGCGGTGACAGGCGCTGCGGCACTGGCTTACCTGAACGCTGCGGAAGAGCAACTCAAGGAAGCGGCCAACCTGGTCAAGGGCAGCCGCGACAACCTGATCGACAAGCTGTCGGCTGTGCTTGAGCGCAACCGTCTGCTGGAAAAGCAACTCGAGCAGTTGCAAGCCAAGGCCGCCAGTGCGGCGGGTGACGACCTGTCGGCTTCTGCCCAGGACGTCAGAGGCGTGAAAGTGCTGGCCGTGCGTCTCGACGGTCAGGACGGCAAGGCGCTGCTGGCGCTGGTCGATCAACTGAAGAACAAACTCGGCCGCGCAGTGATCCTGCTCGGCAGTGTCCATGAGGAAAAGGTCGTACTGGTTGCGGGTGTAACCAAGGACCTGACTGGCCAACTCAAAGCCGGTGATTTGATGAAGCAAGCCGCTGCAGCAGTGGGCGGGAAGGGCGGTGGTCGTCCAGACATGGCGCAAGGCGGCGGTACCGACGCTGACGCACTGGATGCAGCATTGGCCCTCACCGTGCCGTTTGTAGAGCAGGGTATTTAAGGCTGCGTGCCGAGCCCGTCGTCTAGTGGCGGGCTTCGCAGCTGTTTGAGTGATTAATGGGCGCCCTTCATGGGCAGAGGCGGCTTTGAAATGGCTTTGATCGTACAGAAATTTG
This sequence comes from Pseudomonas fluorescens HK44, assembly GCF_000217955.3. Classification (GTDB taxonomy): domain Bacteria; phylum Pseudomonadota; class Gammaproteobacteria; order Pseudomonadales; family Pseudomonadaceae; genus Aquipseudomonas; species Aquipseudomonas fluorescens_AQ. Next base: position 27,573 of record NZ_AFOY02000003.1, read on the forward strand.
GAGGCACCTCAGTCGGCACTGTCGAGAGAATCGAGCAGGTCGCCGACAAGGTTAAGAAATTCCGCGAAGCCGGCGATGACCTGGTGGTCGTGCTGTCTGCAATGAGCGGCGAGACCAACCGTCTGATCGATCTGGCCAAGCAAATCAGTGGCGGCGATCAACCGGTTCCCCGTGAGCTGGATGTCATTGTCTCCACCGGTGAGCAGGTGACGATTGCACTGCTGGCCATGGCGCTGATCAAGCGCGGCGTACCGGCAGTGTCGTACACCGGCAACCAGGTACGGATTCTGACGGATAGCGCGCACAATAAAGCGCGTATCTTGCAGATTGATGACCAGAAGATTCGCGGTGACCTGAAGGCCGGTCGTGTCGTTGTCGTTGCCGGTTTCCAGGGCGTCGACGAGCACGGCAACATCACCACCCTTGGTCGTGGCGGTTCCGACACCACCGGCGTGGCGCTGGCAGCGGCCCTGAAGGCTGATGAATGCCAGATCTACACCGATGTCGACGGCGTCTACACCACCGACCCGCGCGTGGTGTCCGTGGCTCAGCGCCTGGACAAGATCACGTTCGAAGAGATGCTGGAAATGGCCAGCCTTGGTTCCAAGGTGTTGCAGATCCGCGCGGTCGAGTTCGCCGGTAAGTACAACGTTCCGCTGCGCGTACTGCACAGCTTCAAGGAGGGTCCGGGTACCCTCATTACTATTGATGAAGAGGAATCCATGGAACAGCCGATCATTTCCGGCATCGCTTTCAACCGCGATGAAGCCAAGCTGACCATCCGTGGCGTGCCAGACACCCCGGGCGTGGCCTTCAAGATTCTCGGCCCGATCAGCGCCGCGAACATCGAAGTCGACATGATCGTGCAGAACGTTGCGCACGATAACACCACCGACTTCACCTTCACTGTACACCGCAACGACTACCAGGCGGCCCAGGCCGTGCTGGAAAACACCGCTCGCGAGATCGGTGCCCGTGAAGTCGTTGGCGACACCAAGATCGCCAAGGTATCGATCGTCGGTGTCGGCATGCGTTCTCACGCAGGCGTTGCCAGCCGCATGTTCGAGGCCCTGGCTAAAGAAACCATCAACATCCAGATGATCTCGACTTCGGAAATCAAGGTTTCCGTAGTGATCGAAGAGAAGTACCTGGAATTGGCTGTGCGCGCTCTGCACACAGCTTTCGAACTGGACGCACCGGCCCGCCAGGGCGAGTGATGCTCCTCTAAGGGCGCGGTCTGACCGCGCCCTTTGTTTTTTTTGAGTGGCACGGCTGAAGCCTGTTCTTTTGCTCGTGCTAGTCAATACTTAGGCGTGTAGGGCTGCGATCGTTCTGGTTGTAGGTCGAGCGCCTTTTTTTTGCAGACTGTTGTCCCTGAAATGAAATGCGTGAGGAGAAAGGTATGCTGATTCTGACTCGTCGGTGCGCAGAAAGCCTGATTATTGGTGATGGCGAAATCACCGTGACCGTGCTCGGCGTCAAAGGAAATCAAGTGCGTATTGGCGTTAATGCGCCGAAAGAGGTGGCTGTTCACCGTGAGGAAATCTACCTGCGGATCAAGAAAGAGAAGGACGACGAACCAAGCCATTAATTTTTATCGTTTTTTATGTTTGCAAACGGGGAAAAGGTTGGTTAAGATACGCCCCGTGTTGCGGAGAGCTGGCCGAGTGGCCGAAGGCGCTCCCCTGCTAAGGGAGTACACCTCAAAAGGGTGTCGGGGGTTCGAATCCCCCGTTCTCCGCCATTATTTGTTTAGTACGTTGTAATCTGGCTTCTTCGGTAAGTTGTTGAAATTACTAGAAAAAGTGCTTTACAAAAAGATTTAACGGCCTATAATGCGCGGCAACAAATGCACTCGTAGCTCAGCTGGATAGAGTACTCGGCTACGAACCGAGCGGTCACAGGTTCGAATCCTGTCGAGTGCACCATTTAAGGGTTGTTTGCAGTAATGCAGGTAATCTGGCTTCAACCAGTTGTGATCTGGTCTAAAAACACAAATTGCACTCGTAGCTCAGCTGGATAGAGTACTCGGCTACGAACCGAGCGGTCACAGGTTCGAATCCTGTCGAGTGCACCAAACACCAAAAAGCCTGCGTCTAACGCGGGCTTTTTGCTGTCTGGGATTTGCCTTTTACGCATCCCTTCTCATCGAACACGATTTGCGCGCTACGGCCTTTCTTGCTGTCGTAGCGATAATTCGTCGTCGCGTTTCGAATGCTGATCTTGTCGGGTTTGCCCAGTGCGCTTTCAACGTCCTGCTGGCTCATGCCTGGAACGATCCGCTGATTGATGATCGCTTCGCGACGCTCCTTGGCACTGAGCAGGTTTCCGCATTTGTCATTCATTTGGCCGACAACGGTCGGATCTCTCGGTGTGCTTTTGATGCCTGATGTTTCCTGGTGGTTGGCGCTGGGGAGCATCGCCTCGAATGTGAAAACGCTTGGGTTGTAAATGTTCTGTCGCGAGAGTGTCTCTCCAGGAGGGCAGCTCAGCGTCGTGTAAGTGATGCGGCCCTTGGCGTCTTCACATCGGTGCACAGTCGCTGCAGTGGCCTGTAGGGGCGTGCAGAGCAGGGCGATCAACAGGGTTGTGAGTGTTTTCCTGAGCATTGGGCGTCCTCCATGACGGTCACGATCAAGGGTAGTCAGTGCATTTCTCAGTGGAGGTGTGTTTTCTTTTCGGGATGAGTCGTCGCAGTTTCGCAGATGCGGGCGGCGCTCAGGTTTGTCTCGCAAGCGCTTGTTTCAGGCTGGATTTTTTAACGTTTAAAACCGTCAGGCGGTGTATGATTGCGCCCGTCAGCCCCGCCGGGGCTTGTGGAATACCTCCATGGACTTACCCAGTAGTTACTCAGTACCCCGTTTTACCAATCATGAATTGACTGATTGATCCTTCCGGCGTGCCCCGCTGCTGGGAGTGGAGTTCGCCTATGACTGAAGTTGAAGTAAAGAAAACGCAAGAAAGCCTGCAAGACCGCCTGGCTCAAGTCGTTGAGCTGCTGCATCGCCAGCGGGTGGTCGAAGACCTGACTCATCGCCAGGAAGGTCATCATCACGATCTGGTCGAGAACCTGGTCCACCGGCAAAACCTCGTCGAGTTGCAACGCAAGCTCGATGACCTGCACTCCGCCGACGTTGCCTACATTCTTGAAGCCTTGCCGCTTGCCGAGCGTCTGACTGTCTGGCAGTTGGTCAAGGCCGAGCGCGACGGCGACATCCTGCTTGAAGTATCCGACTCGGTTCGCGAAACCCTGATCGCCGACATGGACGATCAGGAGCTCCTGGCAGCGGCCAAGGAGATGGATGCCGACGAACTTGCTGACCTGGCCCCCGAGCTGCCGCGAGACGTCGTCCACGAGCTGATGGAAACCCTTGATGGTCAGCAGCGAGAGCGCGTTCGCTCCGCGTTGTCCTATGACGAGGAGCAGGTCGGTGCATTGATGGACTTCGAGATGGTGACGATCCGCGAGGATGTCAGCCTGGAAGTGGTTCTGCGTTACTTGCGTCGCCTCAAGGAACTGCCAGGTCATACCGACAAGTTGTTCGTGGTTGACTACGATGGCGTGCTCAAAGGCGTGCTGCCGATCAAGCGACTGCTGGTCAACGATCCCGACAAGCAAGTCTCGGAAGTCATGGCCAGCGACCCGGTGAGTTTTCACCCGGATGAAGATGCCTACGATGCCGCACAGGCTTTTGAGCGTTACGACTTGATTTCGGCCCCGGTGGTCGACAAGAACGACAAGCTCATCGGTCGTCTGACCATCGACGAGATGGTCGACCTGATTCGTGAAGAGAGCGAAAACGAAGTTCTCAACATGGCAGGTCTGCGTGAAGAAGAGGATATTTTCGCGTCAGTCTGGAAATCCTTGCGCAACCGCTGGGCCTGGCTGGCGATCAACCTGATTACCGCCTTTGTTGCATCGCGGGTAATCGGTTTGTTCGAAGGTTCTATCGAGAAGCTGGTGGCCCTGGCGGCGTTGATGCCGATCGTTGCCGGTATTGGCGGTAACTCCGGCAACCAGACGATTACCATGATCGTTCGTGCGATGGCGCTCGATCAGGTCAGCACCGGTAATACTTCGCGTCTCATGCGCAAGGAGCTGGCGGTTGGTTTGATCAATGGTCTGGTCTGGGGTGGGGTCATCGGCGTGGTGGCCTACTTGCTGTATGGCAGTTGGTCACTGGGTGTAGTGATGACTGCCGCGATGACCTTGAACCTGCTGCTGGCGGCGTTGATGGGGGTTTTGATTCCGATGACCCTGGCGCGTTTCGGACGCGACCCGGCGATGGGTGCGAGCGTCATGATCACGGCTATGACCGACAGCGGTGGTTTCTTCATCTTCCTCGGGCTGGCGACAATCTTCCTGCTCTGAGTTTCTATTTCGCGGTCTTGCTCAAACCAGCAGGCCGCGCATCTTTATTGTTGTTCTGTCTATTAGTGTAATGTCGATGGCGACTGAGCTTGCCGTTGAGTAATCGATTGACTGAATTTCAGGCAAAAAAAAGCCAGCACATGGCTGGCTAGAACTTACGGGATGCAATCAGGAGGCGTCTGCGGCCATTTCAGCGTCATGGGCAATCAGCGAAACCAGTGCGTTTTGCTGGCGGTGGGAGAGTTGACGGAAACGTTGAAGCAGTTCGCGTTCGTGCAGTGACAGCTCGGGGCTGTCCAGGCGCATGCTCAATTCTTCGCCCAGCGCGCCTTCCTGAATAAGACTCTGCTCGAGGCGGGCGATGATCTCGGAATTCATGCTGCGGTGATGATTGCGAGCCACCTCGGCAATGCGTTCACGCATCCCGTCTGGCAGACGTACGACGAACTTGTCAGCCGTACGGCTGGAATAGATTGCCTGTTTCAATGGGCGCATATATTTAACCGGTTAGTTCAGGGGAGCGGTTCTCGGAATTGGCCGCAGGATGTCATGTAGGACAAGCTTCGTTGCCAAATGTTCAACCTGAATTGATAAGAGGCCCGCATCATGCCTCAAAATGCCAGAACATTGGCGTCAATTCTGTGACAAATATTGAACTGGAAGCAGGCGTTATGCCAGCACCAATTATCAGAAATGCGGACTGGTTTGAAAACAGTCACCGGGCCCGTATATCTGACCGCGTCCTCTTTGCCCGACAGGTGGGTGCCTGGGCGCCCCTGAGCGTGCATGCTATGCGGATATGATCTTCGTTCCTTACAAGATACAGAATAGTGGCAAATGGCCGATTTGCTAGGGCGGGTACGCAATGCGGGATGATATAGGGGGGCGCGGCAGACTTATTTATTTGATGGGGCCGTCCGGCTCTGGCAAAGACAGCCTGATCGATGCGGCCCGTGGTTCCTTGCTTGGCCTTGATTGCATTGTGGTGCGCAGGGTGATTACCCGGTCGGCTGAATCGGTCGGCGAAGACGCTATGGGTGTGACTGCGGAGCAATTTGCTCAAATGAGGCATGAAGGTGGTTTTGCACTGTGCTGGCGTGCCAATGGGCTTGATTATGGCATTCCAGCAGAGATCGATTGCTGGTTAAGTGACGGTCGTCATGTACTGATCAACGGCTCAAGAGGTCATTTGTCAGAAGCTATGGCGCGTTATCCGACGTTGTTGCCCATATTGCTGACGGTAAAAACCGATGCCTTGCGCAAACGTCTTGAGCGGCGAGGGCGCGAGAGCGCTGAGGAGATCGAGGCCCGACTTGAGCGCAATGCCCTGTTTTCAGCGGATGTTGCTCGAGAAGACCCGGAAGGGATTTTTCAGCTGGACAATTCTGGTGAGCTTTCCACTGCTGTTGACAACTTGCTGGCTCTATTGATGCGAGAGGGTATCAGCGCAAAAGCGGATTGAATTTGAATGCGTGATCGAGACCGGTCGCTTGCCTACACTTAATAAGCCCTACAGACGACATGACAAAACCGGACCTGCCCGTTAACATGCATGCCGTCCATCGCGTCGCATGTTCTTGCGGCCGGCATGTGTCTCAGTAGCTCAATTGGATAGAGCATCCCCCTCCTAAGGGGAAGGTTGGCAGTTCGAACCTGCCCTGGGACACCATATTTCTCTGGGATTCCCTTGTCTCCGGTAGTGGCGGCTCTCAAGGTTGGCCGCTACTCCAGTCACTACTTCTAGTTGTACTCAAATTCCCTTGGTTTTCTTCCTCAAGAGCAGATGTCTGCGGCGCGTGCATTGCTCAATGTTTCGGTCGAAATGGCGATGTCATTGCTTAGCCTCCGTCCAGGGTCTGCTACGTGCGCAATAGACTTGCTCATCGATCTCGCTCAGCTCCAGGTCCAGTAGTGCTTGAGCAATGAGGGAGGCATGGATCTTTCTGCGAAGCAGGTCTGCTGAATGCAGTTCCCCTCGGAAAGGCTAGGGTCGGTGCTGAGTGGAGTGCGTCATCTGCATTTTATTCTCAGGTCGACGGGCGGCTTCTTAGGGCTTTTCTCGGGACCGGCCTGCCGGAAGCATGAGTACGTCGTGATATCCAAAAAAATGCAGTATCTGCTTGGTTTGCTGGTTGTGACCTAGCCGTAACCGATCAAAAGGGCGGGTGTGGTAGACGTGTCCGTTGCGGCCTCCGAAATGCTCTCAATTTCATATATGGAGAAATGCTGCAATTCAGGTGACGGCTCTGAGGCGGTATCGTGCTCCTCTGCTTATTGTCAATAGAAGGCTGGCAATCAAGTATTTGAAAGCCAAGAAGAAAATTGAAAATTTTTGATTTAATTGCTTGACGCGCTCGGTGGTGTCTGTAGAATGCGCA
>NZ_AFOY02000004.1 GCF_000217955.3 Pseudomonas fluorescens HK44
AAAAAAAAGCCCGCGGGAGGGTGCGGGCCGAATGTTTCTTGAATGAGCGGCGAACAATATAAGCGCTAAGCGTCGAAATCACTGTGAAAGATGTTTCATATGTAATGCCGGGCCATTCGACCGTTCGACCTATTCAGCCCACAGAACGCCAGACCGGGTGTAAGTTAGGTCCGGACCTGTCTGTACTTGAATGGAGGTGACTATGAGCGCTCCGATGCTTAGCAAAATGCAGATGAACGGCTATCAAGTGGTCAGCGTCAACAGCGGTCTCTGGAAGGTCTGTACCCGTAGTGACCGGCTCGGGTCCTTTGGCAGCCGAGAAGAAGCGCTGGCCTACGCCGCGTCGTTGCCCGCCCGTGCATCCCGAACGAAACCCGTTTCCAATACACAGTGAGGCGATCATCTGGATGAATGTGTCGGCCTTTCTTCCAGCCGCCGCAAACGAAAAAGAGCCCGCTTTCAGCGGGCTCTTTTGTCAGGTGTTATCGGTCGACTGAGGTTTGCGTCGATCCTTGCCGGCAGGGTTGCCGGTGTTCAGAAGCCTCCTCTCCACCAGTACATTTTCAAGTGCCTGGCGGTCTGAAGGTTGCAGCTGATGTTCCCTCTCTTTGAGCTCAAGCAGGATCGGGCTGGACCAAGTACGATAGGTCCGCTCGGCCATTCGAATCGGGTTCATTTTCGTCTCCCAGACCAAGTGCGCGCTAACAGCGCGACGCGTTTCCATATCGCGAAAATCCTAGTCGAGAAACCTCGGTGTCGCCACCCGATCAGCCATTGCTTTTGTGAGCACCACTGATGATCTTGCCGATCGGCGTGATGAGATCAGGTCTCTGGTTCTTCACGTTGCCGATCGCCATATCTACCTTGAACCACTCGAAGGTTTCGGCAGGTTCGCCCTGGTGCAGCACCATCTGCTCGGCGCTCTCCTTGGGCATTGCCAGGTTGAGCCATTCGCGGGCCAACTCCGGCGATAGCACCACCGGTCGCCGATCATGCAGATCGACCAGGCCACCCCCACTGTCGGCAGTGAAAATCACAAATCCATCGTCCTTCTTCGGTTCCCGCCCACCCGCGGGGTACTGACCAATGGCCGCGCAGAGTATGGGAGCCCGATCCCGGCGCCGGATAAGGTAAGGCTGTTTATTCGGGCCGCCTTCATAAACCCATTCGAACCAGTTATCGATGGGGACGATGGCGCGATGCGGCCAGATCGCCCGGAAGTATGAGCCGTGGGCAACTTTCTCGACTCGGGTATTGATGGGCACGGAGTTGTCTTTCGACCAGGCCGGTCGCCATCCCCAGCGTACCCGGTCAGCGTGCAGGGTTTCGCCTTCGAGGTGCAAGAGCGCAACCTGGGTCGATGGCGCGACGTTGTAAAGGCCCAGAGGCTGGTCGCCCACAGCGTTGACCAAGGGATTGGGCATGCTCAGCGCCGCGACGAATTCGTGGATGCCTCGGTACTGCGAAAGTCTTCCACACATTGGAAAATCCTCCGGTGGAGCTTTCAGCTTAGTCGAGTCGCGCCGGGGGTGAGGCGAGTGGATCTATAAACTCGCCAAGACGCGCAGGCCGGCTAGCTTCAGGCTTGAGTTGCGAGCACCCGACTCGGCCATCAGATGCTCGAGGGCCGAGGTGGCGAAGACCTGCCACCACTGGCGAATATCGGGGGGCAGGCGTCCGAATCTCGAAGACCAGTCTCGCCGTCCAACTGCTACGCTTTTTAGGCGCTATCAAATCAATGGCCGAACAAGAAGAGGTCCGAAAACCATGGATAGCACCGAAGGCGTAGTTCAACAGCATTCAGCTGGCTGGCGCTTCAAAGTAGGCATCGTCATTATCTGTTTGATGCTGGGATCCTGGCTGATGGTGCCGCTCGCCGCAGTCGCTGATGTGCCTGGCTCAAAGATCGCGGCGCTGACCGGCGTCCTGTTTATCAGCAACAAAATCTTGTTGATCCTGGTCATCGCGGTCATGGGAAAGTCCGGTTTTCAGCAGTTGAAACGCAGCCTGTTCGGTTACGTGGCCGCGCTTGCGCCCAGCCGAGAATTCGAAGTAGGTCCCGCTCGTCACAGAATCGGTCTGGTCATGTTCTGCCTGCCGCTGATCTCATCCTTTCTTGAACCCTACATCGATAACATCTGGCCTGGGCTCAGACCGAATATCTGGCAGCTGCAACTGTTGGGCGACGCGATGTTGGTCGGCAGCTTTTTCGTGTTGGGGGGGAATTTCTGGGAGAAGGTACGCGCACTGTTTATCCGAACCGCACGGGTCAGTAACTCAAGCGCTGCCTGAGATCGAATTGAATCTGCGGTGTGTTTTTTCAGGCAACCTTTATCTGAATATCTGGCAGTTCACCGCAAGCATGGGCCAGCAAACGCTCAATGGCTCCGCTCAGCAGGTTCTCCAGCAGTTCGTTGCGTTCCCGATCATCCAGCGGGTGCAGCGCCAGCCAGCTGGGTGCGCTGTTGAGCATGCTGGCAATGGCGTGCCCTGTGGCGAGCAGGCCTTGTTCACTGAATCGGGGGGTGGGGCAGAGGATCATCAGCAATTGCCGTTCGTAATGTTCCTGCAACTGCCGAACATGCGCTTGCTGATCCTCGTTCAGGCAACCGCTGTCGCGCTCCACCAGGCGAAAATGCCAGGGCATTTCCCGATGCAGGTTCAGGTGCGCATGGATGACGTTGTGCAGGCTGCTGTGCAAGTTTCGCGGCTGTCGCTCGAGGCGTCCTAGGGTTGCCAGCAGCTCCTCGTAAAACTCTTCGATCAAGTCGAGCAGCAAGTGCTGCTTGCTCGGGTAATGGTGATACAGCGAGCCTGGGGCGAGGCCCAGGAACGCTGCCAGCTCACGCATGCCGACCTGGCCAAAACCCTTGCTGGCGAACAGCTCCAGGGCCTTGTCCCGGCTCTCGGCGAAGCGTGAGCAACGCTCAGCCATAGCTATGGAAACCGCGACCGGTCTTGCGCCCCAGATAACCGGCCGCGACCATTTCCTTGAGCAGCGGAGCGGGGCGGTACTTGCTGTCGTTGAAGCCGTCGTAGAAGGCCTGCATGATCGCCAGCAAGGTATCCAGGCCAATCAGGTCGGCCAGTGCCAACGGACCTATCGGCTGGTTGCAGCCCAGACGCATGCCCGCATCGATGTCTTCGGCGCTGGCCAGGCCTTCCTGGAATACCAGGATCGCTTCGTTGATCATCGGCACCAGAATCCGGTTCACCACAAAGCCCGGACGGTTACCGGCGGTGATCGCGGTCTTGCCCAGGCGTTGCGCCAGTTCCAGGGCCAGGGTGTGAGTAGCGTCGCTGGTTTGCAGGCCGCGGATCACTTCGATCAGCCCCATGACCGGCACCGGGTTGAAGAAGTGCAGGCCGATGAAACGCGCCGGCGAACTGACGCTGGCGGCGAGCTCGGTGATCGACAACGATGAGGTGTTGGAGGCAATCACGCAGTCGGCGCTGACCTGAGCGGCGATCTGTTGCAACACCCGCCGTTTCAGTTCGAGGTTTTCGGTCGCGGCCTCGATCACCAACTGCACATTGTGCAGGGTGCCGTAGTCGGTGCTGGTGCGGATCTTGTCCAGTGCTGCGAGCTTTTGCTCCTCGGTCAGCGACGCCTTGGCGACCTGCCGGTCGAGGTTCTTGCCCACGGTCGCCAGCGCTTTTTGCAGGGCGCTGTCGGAGATGTCCAGCAAGGTCACGTTAAAACCGGCCAGTGCGCAGATTTGCGCAATGCCGTTGCCCATGGTGCCGGCGCCGATGACGCCAATGTTCTGCAGATTCATCGTCATGTCCTTCCCGTCAAACCCGTTCGAACAACACGGCAATGCCTTGGCCGCCGCCAATGCACATGGTCGCCAGGGCATAACGTCCCTGAATCCGATGCAGTTCGTGAATGGCCTTGGTCGCGATGATTGCGCCGGTGGCGCCGACTGGATGGCCCAGCGAGATGCCTGAACCGTTGGGGTTGACCTTCTCGGGGTCGAAGCCCAGCTCTTGCGCCACGGCACACGCCTGGGCGGCGAAGGCTTCGTTGGACTCGATCACGTCAAGGTCGGCAACGGTCAGACCGGCGCGTTTGAGCACCAGACGGGTGGCAGGAATCGGTCCCAGTCCCATCATCGAGGGCTCAACGCCTGCGTGGGCATAACCCACCAGTCGGGCCATAGGCTTGAGACCTTGTTCCTGGACGACTTGCCCGGTGGCCATGATCAGCGCGCCGGCGCCATCATTGAGGCCAGACGCGTTGCCGGCGGTGACGCTGCCGTCTTTTTTGAACGCAGGTTTCATGCCGCTCAATTGCTCGAAGCTGACCTCTGCCCGTACATGCTCATCCGTCGAAAACGAAACTGTCCCTTTGCGGCTCGCCACTTCGATCGGCACGATCTGCCCGGCAAAACGTCCTTCGGCAATCGCCCGCGCGGCACGCTGCTGGCTGAGCAGCGCCAGTTGATCCTGGGTCTGACGGGAGATGCCATAGTGCTCGGCGATGTTTTCTGCAGTGATGCCCATGTGGAAACCGGCAAACGGGTCTTGCAGTACGCCGAGCATGTAGTCGATGCCTTGAATGTCGCCCATTCGTGCACCCCAGCGCGCCTGTGGCAACAAGTAGGCACCGCGGCTCATGGATTCGACACCACCGGCCAGCGCGGCACCTGCATCCCCGAGCATCAGACTTTGTGCAGCACTGACAATCGCCTGCAAACCCGAACCGCAGAGACGGTTGACGTTGAAGGCAGGGGTCTCTTTCGGCAGGCCGGCATTCATCGCCACGGCCCGTGAAATGTAGGCGTCGCGCGCCTCCGTCGGAATCACATGCCCCATCACCGCATGACCGATGAGTTCGGGCGCCAGGCCTGAACGTTCAATGGCTGCGCGGCACACGTCGGTTGCCAACTGGATAGGTGGTACATCCTTGAGTGAACCGCCAAAACTGCCGATGGCAGAACGGACCGCGCTCACAACAAAAATATCGGAAGGGTTCATGTGGGTTTCCTGAAAGAGGTCTTTTTTGTTGGGCACGAGTCTAGAATCAGCAACGCCGCTGGCCTATGCCGGAACTGTTCAACGGTGATGGCGTTTTTTGCCACTTTCAGATGCTGAGGAGAGAGACGATCACATGCGGGATACGGATTCGGTGGCGGTCTATTTCATGTATCCAATGATCCATGCCCTGCGTGAAAATCCGCAGCGCCTGCGGTCGGTACTCGAGCAGGTGGGAATCGATCCGGCACTGATGGATCAGCCTACGGCACGGGTGCCGGCCACGGCTTTTGCGGCGTTATGGCTGGTGCAGATTCGTGAGCTGAATGACGAGTTCTTTCAGTTGGACTCCCACGGCATGCTGCCGGGCAGTTTTGCCTTGATCTGTCGGGCGTTGATTCAGGAACCGACGCTGGAAAAAGCCATGCGTCAGTGCCTGGCCAATTTCGGCTTGTTCCTGCGGGATTTTCGCGGCACGTTAACGGTGCGTGGCAAGCGTGCAGTCATCAGCTTGCAGACTCAGGCGCAAAACAGCGACGTCGCGCATTTCGGTGAGGAGACGTTTCTGGTGTTGATGATCAGTCTGCTGTGCTGGCTGGGCGGGCGGCGCATTCCCATCGATCGTGCAGACTTTCGTCATGAGCGTTTGTCACTCAGTGATGATTTGTTGCTCTGGGGCGCCAACCTGACCTTTGGCGCCGAGCGCACCGAGATCGAGTTCGACAGCCGTTATCTGCAATTGCCGGTGGTTCAGGACCTTGTTTCGCTCAAGGCATTTTTGCGCAGTGCGCCGCAGTGGCTGGTGATTCGTTTCCGTAACCAGCATGGTCTGGCCTCGCAGGTTCATCAGCGTTTGCGCAACAGCCATTACAGCCAATGGCCGACCTTGGAGGCGTTTGCGCTCGAACAGCATTTGAGCCCCAGCACCGTTCGCCGAAAACTGGAGCGTGAAGGTTGTTCATTTCAGGAGATCAAGGACGAAGTGCGTCGTGGCGTTGCCTTTGAACAGCTGCGCCAGAGCCAATCGAGCATCACTGCGATTGCCGAGCAGATCGGGTTTCAGGAGCCCAGCGCGTTCCATCGGGCGTTCAAGAAATGGACCGGAGAAAGTCCGGGTCGTTACCGGGCGAGGTTTCAGGGCAAGCGCGTCGATACCTGAGAAGTATCTGTGGCGAGGGAGCTTGCTCCCGCTGGATTGCGTAGCAGGCCCAATTCAGGGCCGCTTCGCGCCCCAGCGGGAGCAAGCTCCCTCGCCACAACTGCGGTCGGTCGACAGAAACTGAAAGAACGGTATCGGCACGCTTACTTGTCTGCTTCGCAATTGACCATCCATGGCACCCCGAAACGGTCAACCAGCATGCCGAAGCGTGCGGCCCAGAACGTCGCCTCCAGCGGCATCTGAATGGTGCCCCGGTCCGCCAGCGCGGTAAAAATCCGCTCGGCTTCAGCGATGCTGGTGACATTCAGCGAAACAGAGCAACCGCTGATGCCATGGTAGGGCCGCTCAGGTGTGGTGTCGGACCCCATAAGGACCTGGTCGCCGACCACCAACCGGGTATGCATGATCAGGTCATGGCTACTCGCCGGAATTTGATCGCGAGCCGGCGACTCGCCGAAGGTCATCATCATTTCAAGGGTGCCTTGCAGGCATTGCGCGTAGAACGTGAAGGCTGCTTTGCAATCACCGTTGAAGATCAGGTAGGGATTGATTTTCATCGTCAGCTCCAGGAACGCAGAGGGAGAGGGCACTATGTGTTCCAGCGTGCCCGTGTGGTTAAAACCATGGGAAAGACGTTCAGCTATCGAGTAGCAGGGTGCTAATTATGGCTGACATGTGTGGTTTTTTTAGATGATTTTGTTTGCTGCGGGCGAGCGTTATGACTGGAGGACAAACGATCGCAGGGGGCATAGCGCCCCCAGGTATTGAGGCATAGCTACATCAAGTTGTTTTGCGGCAACCCCAGCAGGCCGGTCAGCGTATTGAGGATGGTCTGTTGCCGGGCGCGGTTGACCTGGTGCTCGGCTTCTGCGGCGGCGACATCGGCGGCGCAATGCGGGCAGGTGTACTCGCCCCAGACATCGGAATGCACATCCACTGACAGTTTGCTCGGGTGTAAAAACCAGCAAATTGAGCGCCAGGTTTTGTGCGTCCAGTGCCGAAGTACCAATTTGATAGCAGAGTGGGAATAAACCGATAGAGTGCTGAGAAGAACCAGACATAATAATTGCCTCCATTGCAATAGGGGAGCGGAAACAGCAGTTAGTGCCGTTCCAGGCGTGCGATTTCCTTAGCCAACTGCTCGTACGCGCTACGTTGTTTATTTTTCGGGTAATTCAGTACGATAGTTCCAGTAAGTGCATTGTTTAATGATGACTGTTCAGCCTTCTTGCGCGGCGATTCGTCGAATGATCTGCAGGGCTTCCTCGCGGAGCAAGGGCTGTTTCATCCGCTCGGCCAGCAATGCCATTTGCCGCGAATATTCGCAGGCGACCACCGCCTCGACCTGTTCGCCCTTGCACAGCAACGCGATGAAGGCGTATTGCTCGGGGTTGCCTTCGAAGACGATTCGGTCCCATTGGTCGGCGTGACCGAGCATCTCGAAGGTCTTGTCGAAGTGATACGTCCAGAAGAACGGCACATCCACGTAGCGTGTTTCAGCACCCAACATGTTTTGCGCAGCGATCCGTGCCTGCTGTTGGGCCAGGCGCCAGTGCTCAATGCGTGTGGGGACACCTTGCAATGCAAAGGAGGCGATGTCGCCAGCGGCCCACAAGCCAGGCGCCGCGCGCATGCCTTCGTTTACCGGTAACCCGCCGTCATCGTCCAGCTCAATACCTTCGAGCAGATCGGTGACCGGGTTGACGCCGATGCCGATCAGCACCAGGTCGGCAGGCAGTCGTTGGCCATTCTCGAGCAGAACGGCCTCGACGTTGTCCTGGCCCTCGAACGCCTTCGGCTGGGTATTGGCATGAAAGACCACGCCGTTGTCTTCGTGCAGGGACAAAATCGCCATGCCGATGCGCTCACCAAACAGCGTGCTGAACGGTGTTTCATGGTGCGCGACCACGCTGACTTCCAGGCCATGGCGGCGCAAGGCCGATGCCGACTCCAGACCGATGAAGCTGGCACCGATGATGACCACACGGGCACCGGGTTTTGCGATGTGCAAAATGCGCTCGGCGTCTGCTCGCGAACGCAGCGCCAGGATGTTGTGCAGATGCGCACCGTCTACCGAAAGCGGCCTGGGTTCGCCGCCACTGGCCAGGAGCGCGGCGTCGTAGTCGAAGGTACGCCCGTCACCCAGGGAAACCCTTTTGGCGGCCACATCGAGACGGATGACTTCACCTTGAACACGCTCGATGCGCTGTTCGTTGTAAAAGCGTTCATCGAGCAGCGGCGGCGTTTCTTCAGCAGACATTTCCCCGGCAAGCACGTATTTGCTCAGTACGGTGCGGTCATAGCCAGGGTCTGTTTCGCGATCGATCAACACCAGGCGCCCGACAAAGCCGTGCTCACGCAGGGCGGCTGTTGCCGCCGTGCCCGCAGCGCCTGCACCGACGATCACAAAGCAACGCGAGTCGGGGGCACGAGCCGCTACGATGGGCGTAAGGGGTTGGTCGTCCACATGGACATCGCCATCGACGACCTGGACCGGATAGCGGGTCAGTCCACTCAGGGCTGGCGGCTCGCACACTTGACCGTCCTCGACCGTGAACATCGCCTTGTGCCACGGGCAAATCAACCGACCATTGCAGACAACGCCTTCGTCCAGTGGAGCCTGTGCGTGCGGACATTCGCCCTGATAGGCGTAGACCCGTTCGCCGGCCCGCAACAGCACGATCTTCAGTGAGCCGATTTCAACGCGAGTACCGCGGTCTTCACGAAGGTCGATAAAGCGGGCGACGTTGTGCAGGGACATGGCAACTCTCCAAGAGGCATTTTCCGTTGGAGTCGGGCGGGGAACGTCAATGAAACTGTGCCCCGTTTGGCAGGCTCGACCCTTACAGTAAAGCAGCGAAAGCGATTGCCTGGCGGTGCCTGTAATTGCAGGTGCCTGGCGACTCATCCGGCTGCGAAGGATGAGACGAGTGTTGCGCTCATGAAATTTATTCTGTAGTTTTTCATGAAATTATAAAAACATAATTTCATGGGTGCCTGAATGTTTCAGCAGTCCTCGCAGCACGTCGCCAGCTATTACGCTCACAGTTGCGCTGATCGCCTGTTGGATCGAGCCGCTTTGGAAGGTGAACACACTGCCGAGGTGCTGATCATCGGCGCCGGTTTCAGTGGTCTGCATACCGCCTTGCGACTGGCCTTGGCTGGCAAGCGCGTGACGTTGCTGGAAGCCAGTCGCGTCGCCTGGGCGGCCTCGGGGCGCAATGGTGGGCAGGCGATTCTCGGCTGGTCGTGTGACATGCCGCCCCTGGAGGCTGCGCTGGGTCATGAACGCGCGCGGCGCTTGTGGGATGGCATGCGCTGGGCGGCGCAGGAGCTGCGCGAGTTGCCTGCGCGCCATGGTTTCGACTGCGATTATCACCCCGGTCACTTGTGGACGTCGGTCATGCCGCGTCGGGTCAGTCTCCTGACAGAGTGGCAACGCGAGGCCAGCCATAAGTGGGGCCACGATGGCCTGCAATTCATTGCGCGTGAACAGTTACCACAGTGGGTCGCCAGCGAGCGTTATCAAGCGGGGCTCTATGACCCCGAAGGCGGCCATCTGAATCCATTGAAACTGGCGCTTGGCCTGGCCGCAGCCATCGAACGTGCTGGCGGCTGCATCTTTGAGCAAAGCAAGGCGCTGAGCTATCGCGAAGAAGGCGATCAGTACCGGGTGACTACCGAGCGCGGGAGCATTCGGGCCAATGTCCTGGTGCTGGCGTGCAACGCCTATCTCGATCAACTCGATCCTGCACTTGCCAGTTGCGTGTTGCCGGTGGGCACTTATCAGGTGGCCACCGCGCCGCTGACAGCCGAGCAAGCCAGCGCGCTGCTGCCAAGTAATGTCTGCGTCACCGACAACCAGTTCGTCCTCGATTATTTCCGTCGCACACCGGATCACCGCTTGTTGTTCGGTGGCGGCTGCACCTATCTGGGCGGGATGCCCAAGGACATCGCCGCCGCGACACGGCCCTATCTGGAGCGGGTCTTCCCGCAGCTCAAAGGTGTCGAGCTGGAGTTTGCCTGGGGCGGGCATATCGACCTGACCCTCAAGCGCACCCCTGACATTGGCCGGCGCGGCGACCTCTACTGGCTGCAGGGTTATTCCGGGCATGGCGTGCTTCCAACATTGGCAGGGGCTCGTGCCGTGTCCGATGCGATTCTCGGTCAGTCGGACGAGCTGGCCTTGTACCAGGGTTTGAGTAATGACAGCTTCCCCGGCGGTAAATACCTGGCAGCGCCATTGGAAGCCATCGGCAAGGCCTGGTACCGACTGCGCGACAGCATTTGATGAGTCATCTTCCGGAATTACTGGCATGAACAAGCAAGAAGAAATCGCCGCGCTGGCGATCCTGATCCACGATCTGCGCAAGCACAAGAAATACACCCTCAAGGAATTGGCCGACAAAATCGACCGTTCCGTGGGCTTTCTTTCGCAAGTCGAAAGGGGGTTGTCACGGCCGACCGTGGCGGACCTGACCGCGATCAGCGAAACCCTCGGCGTGCCAACCACCTATTTTTACAGCCTGCCGAAACCCAAGGTGTTGCCTTGGGTGACCCGGCCGGATGAGCGGCGCACGTTGTACTACGCCAACGGAATTACCGACATTCTGGTCTCGCCGAAGATCAGGGCCTCGTTCTCGATGCTTGAAAGCCAACTGGAGGCGGGCGCCAGCAGTGGCGAGCGGCACTTGAGCGACAGCTCCGAGCAGGGCGGCTACGTCCTGGAAGGCGCATTGACACTGTGGTTGGGCGATGACGACGAGCCGGTCACCTTGCAGGCCGGCGACAGTTTTCAGCTCGACAGTCACACGCGCTGTCGCTACGGCAACCTCACCGACCAGCTCACGCGAGTGCTTTGGGTTTACACCTGATAACGAAAAAAAGGAACAACAACGATGGATGCTGCCTGCTCTGATCTGCTGGCCGAAGTTCGTGCTTTTCGCCAACGCTACCCCGAGGTGCGCTATGTCGACCTGATTTCCCTGGACATTCCAGGGCATTTCTACGGCAAGCGTTATCCGATAGAGATGCTCGAAAAGGTGGCTGCCGGCAGCGCCCTCAAGCTGCCGCAGAACTGCGTATTGCTGGGCGTGCAGGGTGGGCTGTTCAAAATCGGCGACTACTGTTTTAACGACGGCGACCCGGATGCTCTGCGGCGCCTGGTGCCAGGCACACTCAAGCCGGTGAGCTGGGAATCAAAGCCACTGGGTCAGATGCTGATCACCTCGGACGGCACTGAAAAGCCGATCGTCTTCGAGCCCCGCGAGGTCCTCGCGCAAGTGCTGGAGCGGTTGCGTGGTAAAGGTATTCATCCGGTGGTGGCGTTCGAGCTGGAGTTCTATCTGTTCGATAAACAGCTGCGCGAGGGGCAGCCACAGTTCCCCCGCGATCAGCTGTCGGACGATGCCGATGACCAGCCGAACATGCACATCGAGCGGCTGTCGCGCTTTTCACCGGTGCTCGATGAAATGGTCGAAGCGGCGAGGGCGCAAGGTATCGATACCACGGTGATCACTGCCGAACTTGGGCCGGGCCAGTTCGAGATCAACTTCGGCCACCTTGATGACGGCCTGCGCGCTGCCGACTGGGCGGCGCTGTTTTGCCGTAGCACCCGTGGCGTCGCGCTCAAGCACGGATACCGCGCCAGCTTCATGGCCAAGCCCTACTTGCAGCATCCGGGCAGCGGCATGCATGTGCATGTCAGCCTCTATGATGCCGAGGGTAAAAACCTGTTGGCAGCCAATCAGCTGCAAGCACTGCGGCATGCGGTGGCAGGTTGCCTGGAACTGTTGCCGCATTGCATGCCGATCTTCGCGCCGAACCAGAACGCCTTCCGGCGTTTGGGCGGTACGGTGAACGCGGCGACACGTGCCAGCTGGGGTTTCGAGGATCGCGATGCGTGTGTGCGGATTCCCGATTCGGATTCGAAAAATCTGCGTATAGAGCATCGCCTGGCGGGCGCGGATGCCAACCCTTATCTGGTGCTGGCAGCGATTCTGGTGGGGCTGGAGCAGGGGCTGGAAGCCGGTCGCGAGCCGATTGCAGCCCTCAATGAAGACCGCAACAGCGGGATCGATTTCCCTCTGGAAATGCTCGAAGCCGTGCGCGCCATGCAGCATCAGCCACACTTGCGTGAGGGTTTGGGGGCCGAGTTTGTTGATGTGTACTGCGAGAACAAGCGCCAGGACCACCTGGCCTTCATGCAGGAGATCAGTGCGCGCGAGTACCGTTGGTATCTGTAACGACCGCCGACTCAGCCCCGTGAACTGAGTCGGCGTTTTACCCCGTTGTTAGCGAAGGAATGCCTGCATGTCGCTGGTCAGTTTTTTGATTGCCGCCTTGAAATCGTTGGCAGTCACCTGCTGGCTTGTATTCTTCAACTGTTCACCGAAGACCTTGCGAGCAACTTTAGCCACGGTTTGGCCGTTGCTCGCATCGATCATCTCGGCTTCGATGTACAACTCGGTGTCTTGGTCGCGGTGACCGGTGGCCGCCTGAGTCGCACCGATCGCGGCCGCGACCGGAACCACTTCATACCATTTCATGCCCTCGTTAGAGGCCGTGACCCCGGTGATCGCGGCGCGTACGATCAGAACTCGCGAACCGGCAGGGGCCGACTGAACGTTTGGTACCACACGGTACTTCTGGCTCAGTGTGCTCTTGGCACTGTCCGTCATGTAGGTTTGCAGCTGATCCAGCGTCTGTCGGTTGACTCGCTCATTGGGCTTGGGGGCCGGGTACAGTTCCAGTTGCTTGAAGGCCACCGTGTTGTAAGCGTTCGGGTTCCAGGAAGGCGTCACCCAACGCATGGCTTTCTCGCCACTGGGTGTGGTGACTTCTTGCAGGTTGCTGTAGTTGGAAAGAAACCCTGAGTATTGTTCCTTCTCTGTAACTTTTGAGGTGCAGCCGCCGAGCAGCAGGCCGGTCAAGGCAACACCGATAAGCAAGTTTCTGGACAGGTTCATATTTTTTACTCCCTGGGTTGAGACGTTTTATTCGGGTCGCCTTGTACTTGGCTCGAGTCCGCCGGGCAAGTGGGGATAACTGATGATTTTTGCGCCCGGTTGGCAGCGCCGGTATTGGTGAGGCCTGCTTTATTCGTGCCGCGCTCAACCACAACCCGCCAGAAACCTGGAACCCTTGCGAATCAGCGTAGGTACGAATGGCGAAATATCCAGTAGTTATGCTCGTGGACGCATTACCCCGTGACATCGTCTGCCTGGTTGCAGAATGCACTTGGTAGCGTGCTATAGAATTTTTTTCTTCCTGTCCTTGACATGCCCGGCGAACACGTCCAGAATTGCGTCCATTCCTGATTCAGGAAAGAGAAAAACCCTTTAGATATCAAAGGGTTGGAAACAGATAACAATCCAGTTTCCCTCTCCAGTTTGTATGCGTTTGATGTTGTTTTTAAGGCATCGGACGTTTGAGGCCGAGTAGCAAAATGGTTATGCAGCGGATTGCAAATCCGCCTACGCCGGTTCGATTCCGACCTCGGCCTCCACTATTAAAAGCCCCGCAGATTAACGTCTGCGGGGTTTTTTATTGCGTGCAGGAAAGTGCAGGAGTTCCGAAACTTTAGGGGGTGGAGTTCCGAAACTATTTCATTTTGCCGGCTGGGCGATCGCACCGATACGACGATAAACGCGCTTGGTAATCTCCTGCTCAGAGTGGCCCAGAAGCAAACTCGCATCCGCGATGTCGGTGATTTCCGAGGCTGCTTTTGGTCGGATATCCTTGAACTGGAACTGGCGGATCTTCTCTGCGTCATCAGTCCAGCCCTCTTTGACCGCCAGCGTTCGAGCCGCTTCCCGGGCGCCATCCCATCGATTGCGCAGCATCTGCTGAGAAACGCGCATCCCTGACCTGCTGAGGATGAAGTGCTGCGAGCTGTGCTGTTTGTTCCGTTCCATGATTTCCTCAATGAGAAGACCTAGGCTGTTTTTCACACCGCCGGCCTGCATCTGGATTCGAAGGCGCTTACTGGTTTTTCCTTGCTGCACTGTCAAGTAATCCCCCTCGATGTCTCCACTCGTCATTGCGATAACGTCTGCCGGGCGCTGCCCTGTTAGATAGGCTAAGTCCATCGCGTCCTTCAGCTCCTGCGGAGCCTGTCCATAAACCGCTGCCCAGACCATGTCGTTGGCGTAGTAGTCCCGGACCTTTTCCTTGTTTTTCCGAACGCCTGCGCATGGGTTCTCCCGGTCGGTGAAGCCCCATTCCCGTGCCATGTTGAACACATGGGAGAGAAGGGCAATTTCTCTGTTCGCCCTGGTCTTGGCTATCCTCGCATCCCGATATTGCGCAACCATGGATGGGGTGATTGCGTCGATTGGCGCGTCTTCAAACCCTTTGCGCAGGTGCTTGAGCTCAGCCTTGTTGTCCTTCTGCGTGCGCGGCGCCTTCTTCGGGATGATGTCCCGCTCGTACCTGTCAAAAATCCCCATCATGATCTTCAGGTCGGCCGGCTTGGCCTTGGCTTCCAGTTCGGCCCATTTCAGCCTTGCCTTGTCGAAGTCACTGCCAAGCGACAGCTCCTTGCCGTTCGCATCCCGGTAGTAGTACCCCACCCAAACAGTTCCGTTCTTTCGGGGTCGCTTACGCCGCACCATCCCTGGCGGCAAATCCCTATTTTCTGTCTTGCGCGGGCGCATATCAGTTCACTCTGGAGAAGTCAGGCGTCCAGGCCGGACGAGCCGGGGGTGGGTTTGGGTCTGCGATGGCAGGAGAAACCATGCCCAGCTTCATGCGGGCATACATTCGGCCAACGAGTGGGCGCTTGCCGCGGCTCTCGACAAACACCCACTGTCGATCGATCAGCCATCGGCGCTGATAGGCCCGGGCTTTGTAACCGGTGATCTCCGCGAGCTCTTCGTCGGAGAGGATTTCAGCTTCCATCATGGCTTTACCTCCTTGCCCATATCTCTGTCGATCTCCGCATCCCAGTCTTCAGGGAGCACGTTGTCCGCAAGGTGTCGAATCAGGCCGCCGTCGCTCCAAGTCGCCTTGAGGTGCAGGTATCGGTCTGAATTCTTGCGCAGCGCCTCTATCTCTGCCAGCTGGTGAATTTCTCGCTCGGTTGAGCGGGCGACTTCGGCCTTGAGCTTCTCCACCTCCTGCCAAAGCCGATCCGCCAGCGGGTCAAACCAGCCGGCCATCCTTTGCAAGCTGCGCATGTGCGCGGCAAGCTCGTCGGATGATTGCTCTCTGACGTAGGTCATGACTTCTCCTCAGAATGGAATTTGGCAGTGATGCTTGAAGATGCAGCCAGCCTCGCCGCAGTCGTCGCATGGCTCATCGGATGGTGCGACGTGTTTTTCGGGCTCATGCGTCATGCTCATCCAGTCCGGCTTCTCGAAACTGATCTCTGTCAGCTCCCATCCCGGCCGGAAAAGGACATTGCCGCATTCATCACTTTCACCTTGATCGTGGCAGGCGTAATAGACGTACTCGCCAGGGCCATTGCTGAATTCGTGCTCGCCCTTCAATTCCTCTTCAATCTCGGCCAGGGCGTCTACCGTTACCTCGCCGTTTACAGCGCAGATGAACGCGTCATCGTCATCGCCTGCATTCCAAACCCTGACCACTAAATCCTTTCTAGGCCGGAACATCACCACGCTCGCCACCCCATCCCTGAGCCGCAGCGGTGTCATGTCGGCAGCTGTGTAGCCTGAAGGCATTGATTCGCGGGAGGCTTGCCATGCCAAGCAGGCCAGTCTGAGCATCGGGTCTGCAAAGCTGCCATCCTGACGCACCCAATCCAGATTCTTCTGTGCCTGAGGCCTGACGCTCTCGCCGTATGATTGAGTAACCTCGGCCAGATACCAGGCGGAAAACTCTTCGCGCATCTGATCGCTCATACCTTCCTCCATGCCGCAGCCGACACCCGCGCCCAGCGCTCGGTCGTGACGATGATGAAGTTGCGAATCCCGGTCAGCACCGGGTGCATCTCGCCGTCGAACTCGACGAACTGGCCGGTCTTGCGGTGTTCTGGCTGGCGGTCGATGACGTCGAGCAGCTTGCCGACGCCACCGCCTGGGCGTCTTTCATGGATGTCAAAGTTCATGGCTTCCTCCACTTAAATGGCAGATCCGCTGGCGGGAAGAACAGGTGGCGCATGTTCGCGACGTTCACGATGTCGCGATCAGCCGGGAAGACTTCCACGGCATCCCGATCGCCTCGACCGCATTCACGCTTGAGCCGCATCAGTTCGTCCCACGTCACTTGGTCAACCCAGCTATCACCGTTGTGCGCCGACCGGCAGACGCTCATGCGTTGGTAATCGTTCAGCTCGGTGTAGATCTGCACTAGGAAGTGTCGCGATCGCCATACCTCGACCAGGTCAGGCGGCCTGAAGTTCTCCCATTGATCTGCTGGAACCTGCTGAAGGTACGGTGGCAGCTTGGCGTTTACTTTCTCCAGCGCCCGGCGCTGTTGTCTGGATGGACTCATCGCCGTGGCCCTGTGTAGATGAGCCAGGCCATGTAGGCGAGGGCGATCATGGGGTCACCTGCTGGCCGAGGTCAGCCAGCGCAAACACGATGCCGCGGCAGTAGTGATCCTCATCGTCCATCACATCAAAGGTGGAGTGCGGGATATCAGTTGAGTAGGTCCAGGAGTAGCCGTCCTCTCTGCACCAGAGCGCTTCGATCTTCATGGCGGTAGCTTTGCGCTTGAAGAACGATTCAAGCTCGTCGTCTTCCTCGATGTTCTCCCGATCTGGCAGCAATCCTTCTGCATCGACCAGTGCGGTGCCGCCGTTGTAGCAGCTGAACTCATCACGGATGGCACCTTCGAACTCCATCAGGTCGTCGCTGGCGCCGAACACGATTACCAGTCCGGCAGCCTTTGCTGCTTCGATATGGTCCTTGGTGATGTTGCGATGTGCTGGGTATTGAATACCGCTCAACTGTGTTGCGAGCTGTTCTTTGGTCATGACAAAGCTCCGCCAGGCCGCTATAGCGGCTGACTTTGAAGGGGGAGGGAGTTACTGCGGAGTTGAGAGCAGGTCGGTCAGCTGTTCGCGATGGATGGATTCAGCTCCTTGACCTTGTCGAGGCTGTCTTCGCCCTGTTGAGTGATTTCCCACAATGCCGGGCTGCGTTGAACTCGATTCAGCAGGCCTAGCTGGGTAAGCAGGTCAAACCAGTGGCGGCCAATATCTGCGCCCTGACCGTCATCGCAACACTCTTGAAACCGCTGCAACTTGCGGATCACTTTGTCAGCGAACGGCAGCACCACCGATACCGGCGCGGGCTGCGAGGTGTAGAGCGGCGTCTCAACCTTGCAGCAGATGTCGAAAGACTTGCCGCATTCATCCTTGGTTAGTACGGTTCCGTCTGCGTATAGCACAGCCACCGGCTCACCCTTCAGCCGCTCAATCTCGGCGCGCAGGGTGCTGCATTGGCGCAAAGCAGCATCACGCCCTCTGCGCATCACATCTACCTCGTCATGCAATCGCTCGTTCTCCGCCGTCAGCTGTGCGATGGTGGCTTGCAGTTCGGCGAGTTCGGGCGGGGCGGGATGCTCTGCGCGACCATACTTCAGAAAGTTGCAAACATCAGATACCCACTCGTTCCGCATGTATTCGTTCGGCATCCAATTGGATTCGTCGGCAGCCTTTTGGATGGTTTCCCAATCGACTGCATCAAGGTCAATGACATTGGGCTGGCGCTCGACGACAGGGGCGGCTATCAATGCATCAAGCTCTTTTGCTGCTCCGGTTTTCTCGGCGTCATGCATGTACAGGACGTGAGCAAGCCTCTCTGCCAGCTCCCGCGACACTTCAATTTTACTGCTCATTCGCTTGCTCCTACTGACTTCGGCTCAAGGCGCGCAAGACGCTCACGCAGGCTATTAATCTCGTCTTGGTACTGGTCAGCCAAGGTTGTCAGGTCATTGAAGTTAACCCAGTGGCCGTGTTTTTCTGGGACACGAATAACGCTGCCTTTTTCATCTTCGCCACCACGCCAAAAGTTGAAGCGTGGCAATTCGTGGACCTTATCCCAAAGGTCAAAGCCTTCACGCGTTTTTATGTTTCTCATTCGCTTGCTCCCGATTCTTCATAGCCTGACCCTTTGCAGGCATAACATGTTCCGCCTATGGGCATACCATTACTGTAAGCCTGCCCAGTTCCGAAGCAGGCTGAACATTTGTCTTCACTTGCTCCTGATTCGGTGGGCTTAGTCAGTGCGTTTATCGACTTGACCACATTCAGAATGTGCTGGGCCTGAGTTTCCATAGTCTGATCAGACTTGTTTTGTTGGCATGTCGAATCAGAATCCGCTTGCTGCCAATAAACCTGACCGAGACTGAATGACCGTCTAAGAGCGCTTTCAACCATGGCGACGATCTCGGTATTACAGGCTGCATTCCGCTGCTCGGCGGCTGTCAGGCGATGTTGCAGGTTGTCTCGGCTGGCTTTGAATTCGTTTCGCGCACGTTTGCTATTGCTGGCCGCCTCTCCAGCTATGGCACGAACACTTGCCAGCTCTTCCCGCAGCGCATCACGCTCTTCCTTGAATCGCTGACCTTCTTTATGCTTGCCGTGTACTGAGTTGGAGTTGATCTCAACGTAACGCTTTTGGCGCTCAAGCTCTTCCCGCAGCGCAGCCTCGCGGGCCAGGGCGGCGTCATAATCAGATGCTTTGACCCACTCAATTCCGTCGTCACATATCTTGAATCGCTTCACTTCGCTCATCCTGCAATCTCCATCGATACCAGATCATTCACGGCGGCCCCGTGCGGCTCTTTGCGTCCAGCCAGGAACGACATGACAAGAGGGGCAACGGTTGCAGGATGGTCTTCGTCGGGTTCAGCTTTGCGCCAAGGTAGGGCAGGAACGCTTCAACCTCTGTCAGCCAGGCGTTGAGCTGTTGCGGTGATTCATGCAGAAACACGAAGTCGTCGACGTAGCGAACGTAATGCTTGGCGCCGAGCTTGTGCTTGGCGAACTGGTCCAGCGCGTCGAGGTACACGTTGGCAAAGAATTGCGATGACAGGTTGCCGATCGGCAGACCGAGGCGTGCCGGCTGCGCGGTGAGGCGTTTGTGCTGCGGTACCCGGTTGAACAGATGGGCCGGGCTGCGCACTTCATAGTCTTCGCGAGGGTCGTGCATCAGGATCTGTTCGGCGAGTGCCAACCACCAAGGTTCGGTGATCTTGGCGGCCAACTGCTTGCGCAGGACCTCTTTGTCGATCGCAACGAAGAAGTTGGCCAGGTCGCACTTCAGGTAGAAAATCGGCTTCGACCAGTTTTGACTGGCGCTGCGGATTTTTGCCTCAAGCCGTTTAGCAGCGTACAGCGTGCCGCGCTCTGGGATGCAGGCGCAACTGTCCGCTATGAAGCTGGCGTAGAAGCGCGGTGCCACACGGTTGTACAGCAGGTGGTGGACGACGCGGTCCCTGAACGCTGCCGCCCAAACCTCGCGGGCTTTCGGGCGGGTGACCACGAAGCATATCGAACGGCCTGGCCGGTAGGTGCCGGCGATCAGGTCGTCGTGTAGACCGATCAGGTTCTTCTCCAGGTCCATCTCGAAAGCCAGTGCACTGGCGCTGTTGCGCTTCGTGCGGCGGCAGTCGTAATAAGCCTGAACAAGCTCGCTGAACGGGTAGGGACCAACATTCGAATCTGCGGACGGGGCGGACGCGGAGCTCGTTGTTCTTGTCGTTGTTGTTGGAGTTGCCATCATCGAAGTTCATGTTGAATGCGTTGTTGGCGGAGCGCTGCGACCTATCGTGCTATCTACGTCGCCAAGCCGAAGGCAGGGCCGATCAGCGAGGAAACTACGCGAGACCTGCACGGACGCTTTAGACCGTCGGTATCTCTGATGCGTATGGCGGTGACCCAGAGGTCAGCGGCACGACCAGATTCAATTCGCACAGACCTGAAAGCCGTGACTCTCAGGTGGCGGGCGCGGTTGGGGTGGAGCGTTTCCAGGCATTGGCCTGTTTGCCGATTGAGGTGGTGACCTCGATCGCGGTGGCGTGCTGCCCGACACTGATGAACCGGCTCTCTTTGAAAAGCCGCATCAGGAACTCGATCACCTGGACCTTCTCAACCAGCAAGGTCAGGTGTGGGCGCTTGTCCCGGGTCGAGTTAGCCCGGGCAATCAACATCAGCACGTCGATGCACTCATCGATGACTCGCTTTCCGAGAGACTGCTTGAGATCTCGGGGTATGTTGCGAGTGAGGTTCGTGGCCATCTGAAGCAGGCCGAGCGAAGCCTTATAGATGCTCAAATCCGTGTGCATCGCCATTCGGCAGCTCTCCAAGAGCAACCGGCCGCAAGCGGCCGGATTAAATAAGCGAATTAATCAATCAATTGACTGCGGACGGGGCGGACGCGGAGCTCGTAGCTCTTGCCGCTGGTGTCGGAGTAGCCATCATCGAAGAGCATGAGGAATGCGTAGTCGGCGGAGCGCTGCGAAGATGACCAGTACCAGGTTGGTTTAAAGGCTTCAGCGCCACCAGCCTGGAAGGCTTCCATCGTGGTCTGGGCTGGCGAGTCTTCAGTGTGAAGCAGCCCCACAGGCTCGCTGTTCGGGTTGTCACCGCTGCGACCGTACTGCCAGTTCGTTTCGGTTGTCGGCTTGAAGAGGCGGTATTGCAGCTCTTGCACGTCTCGGGCCGGGATCGCCCAGTCGGTGAAGCCGCCGATATCCAGAGCTAGCACTTGCTGTGCTAGTTCGCTGCCAGCGGCCGCCATCGCTTCGGTGTTGGCGCGGCTGCTGGTGAAGCTGTTAGCACCCTCGATCTTTTCGCCGTACTCGCCCCAGGCACCGCTCAGTTCGTGCGCGGCGCCGGCGGTGATGTTCAGGTAGCGCTTGCCGGTGTCCGGGTCACGGGTGATACCAGAGAAGAAGCCGCCGCCGTAGGCTTGGCCGATTTCCGGGATAGTTATTGCTGGCGCTGCTTGCTGTGCTGCTGACATGGTCTTTCCTCTTTTCGAAGGCAACAAAAAAGGCGCTGCTGCGCCCGGTGCCGATCAAGAACGAATGATTGAAGGATTAAATAAAGAATCTGCGGACGGGGCGGACGCGGAGCTCGTTGCCCTTGTCGTTGTAGGTCTGAGTGCCATCAGCGAAGGTCATGCCGAATGCGAAGCTGGCGGAGCGCTGCGAACTCGACCAGTAGCAATCCTTCGCGAACAGTTCCGGCACGTTCACCCAGCAGTGGTACAGCTCGGCACAGGCTGGCAGGTAGAAGTCGTGATGACCGTCTGCCTGGTGTTCGGCGCATGCATCTGCTGCTGGATACTTTCTCTCGTCATCGTTGCCAATCAGTACCTGCGTGTTGCTATAGCCGTCGGTCTTGCTGAGGCCTTCCACCTCAACTCCACGGCCACCCCACTCAAGACTGCCGACATCCTTGGCTGCGATGATCAGGTAGTGCGCCGGCACATCGCCACGAGTCGCTACCAGACCTCCGTTGAAACCACCTTGGCCGGGCCACTCAGCGCCGAGCGCCGGGATGTTGGTTGGTGCGATTGGCTGGACTGTTGGTTGGTGCGATTGGCTGGACATTCGCAGCTGGCGGTAGCACCAGGGCAAACGTACTGGCCAGCGCCAGTTTTGCCAGTTGTGACGCGGGCATCTTGATCGTGGTGTCGCCGTGCTTGAGGGTGATCATTTCAGGTTTCATCGTGATACCTCTTTATGTGAAGTTGAAGTTATTCGTCGTGGCAGATGCGCAGAGCCTCTCGGTTGTAGGCGAGCTCCAATTTGCGCGACACGTTTTCGGGTATTGCGTAATTGTGTCGCGGAGGTGCGAAGAATGGCGCTGAACCCTGCGGTCCGAGGGCATGCAGATGATGTAGGGCCAAGGTCATTGCCTCGCCTTGCTCATCGATCTGGTGCCACTCCATCAAGTCGGCCAACACCTGCCGGGACCGGCCATGGCATGCATTCGCAACTCTTCCTCGCCGCGAGTCTTTCGTCTCGCCGCAGCCTTGGCTGAGCGGTCTTTCGGTTCGGCAGCCATCGTCAACTCCTATCGCTTTGGCTCTTTCGCGAAAAAGGCCGGCTGAGGGCCGCTGCTAGCCTTCGGATAGTCAATATCGAACTTTGCCAGTAGCCGCTCGAAGTTTTTGGCGGTGGATTGGATGCTTTCTCGCGCCTTATTTCTGCTGAATCCGAGTGCTTTGAACTCCTTGATCATCTCGGCGTTCTTGGCGTCCCGCTCATCATCAACAATCTTTCCGCCCTTGTTGGCCCGGGTATGTGCTGGCTGGAACTTGAAGTCACCCTTCTTGGCAATCCTGTTCAGCTCGCGGAGCGGAATCCCTGTGCACAGAACTGCTTGTGCGTAGGTCATGGTCTCAGCCAGGCAACGGATATGTTCCACCTGTTCAGCCTTAGCCTGTTCGCGCATTGCCGCCCGCTCTTCGCGCTCGATGTCGCGCTGAGCCAGCTTGTCGAGCCATTTAGGCTCAACTGCTTTCTGGACTGGCTTGACCTTCTTGCGTGGTGGCGGCTCATGGCGAATCGGCGGAGGGATGAAGTTCGGCCCTTGCAATACCTCAATAGTCCCTCCTTTGTTCAAGAAGGCTTCCTGAAGTAGGGCCAGTTCGTGGCGTTGAGGGTCGAGCATCTGGATCATGGAAAGCTCAGTGCTGACGTATGCGTTCATGCTGCTTTACCTCTCACGCCGCCTTTTTCATAAGGCGAATGACCATGTCATCGACACCGCGAAGAAAGTCGACTATCTCGACTTCGTAGTCTGCGATTGCCTTTTCATTGCGCTCGACGCGGTGAATGAATAGCTGTAGATGCTCGGGCATGCGCGGATCGAACGAGACGAAATCAGCGAACTCCGCATCCGATGCCCACATGTTGTGTAGGATCTGCGGGGCATGCTCTGGTGGTAGGCGATCAGCTTCAAGGTAACCAAGGTGCGTGGCACTCTTCGGGCACTTGGCTTCCCATACGCCTTTGCGGCCCTGGTCCTCGATGAACCCATCCACGCTGCAACCGGCCATGAAGTCGGTCAGGCAGATGAATCCGCACTCTTGAACGATCAGGCCAGTTTTCTGTTCGTAGGCCATGCGGGCGAACGGCTCTTGCTCGGTGCCCCACATCATTTCCTTGCTGACGAAGAAGTCATCGGCGGGTAGGCCGGTTAGACGCTCAAGGCCAAGCTGGATTCGGTAATCGCGCCGCGTCGCTGCTTCGCCTGATTTGATTGCCGCCAGGATGTCCTTGGCGCGCGAGCCGGTTGCGCGTCCTGCACGGTCCTGCTTCCATTCAAGGGTGCCCTGGGCATGAGTTGAGATAGTGGATTTCATTGGGGAATCTCCTCAAATTCGACTTCGTCATCGGCATCCGACTGTTCCGGCTCCGACTCAGCTTTAGGTGCGGAGGCTTTCAGCACTACGCCGCGAGCACCGACCGCCGTCTTAAATGCATCGTAAGAGGTCATGTCCTTGACCTCATTGATGGCCGAAACGCCGGCCTTCCATACCTCGGTGAGAGCTTCCGGGGTTGCCGCTGCGTTGGCTTGGGCGATCCAGTGAGCGGCAAGTTCTGGATCATGCGGCGCCGGGCCAGGCTTCTGATTGGTGGTCTGGGTACCTTCCTGCGGCCGAAGCTCTTCCGGCAGGTCTTCAATGTCCTGCGTGAAGATGTCCGAAGCGGCGGTTACGTTCAGCGTCATGGCGATCATGGCGCGCTTGCAGGCCATCTTTAGAATGGTGTTGGCAAGATCGGCGGCCTCGGTGCGGACCTGATCTGCGGTGTTGCCGTTTTTGTAGTACTTCTTCCGACGCAGGTTTTCCGGGGTTGCGTTCAGCTCCGCCTTGCAGATCACGGCACGCCACTTGTACTTTTCTTCGTTGGACGAGCATTCTCCAACGCCTTCGCCCAAGGCTACGCCGGTCGTCTGGTGACGCCCCATACAGGTGACGCGGTAGCGGGCCTCGCCTTGCACTGACAGGTCTTCGATCTTGTATTCCTGCGCCACCCGGAAGGTCACGCACAGCACCTCAGCGCCGGGCTTGTAGAGGGTCGGCTTATTGGTGCCAGGGATGGTGCCGTAGTGGGTCTCACGCTTCATGATGTCTCGCATCACTTCCTGCACCAGGTTAACGCGCTGGCGAATCTCGACGGCAGAGAAGCGGTGTGCCTCGGCGGCGGTAAGGCCAGAGGTCTCGCGCGCTGGCATTTGGATAATCTCGTTCATGACGACCTCAGTAGGTGATAGCGATGGCTGGAATCTTGCGCTGAGCGATGAGGGTGATCGCCTGCTTCGCGCATTCCTCGGTCATACCGCCAGCAACAAAAGCGTCGAGTGCCGCGCGATTGATCTTGGCTTTGTGGGCCTTGTCAGCCTCGCGCAGCTTCTCTTGGCGCAGGATCTCGTCGGCGGCGGCCTTCTGGCGGGCGATCTCGTCTTGCTTGGCCTTTTCAACTGCAGCCTTCTGGTTCTCGATGGCTGCCAGCCGATCACGCTCGGCCTTTTGTTCGGCCTCTATCTGTTCACGCTTTGCCTGCTCAGCCTTGCGCTCAGATTCGGCGGCAGCGAGCTTCAGATCGTTCTCGCGCTTCTCGGCGGCAACCTTGGACTTGCTGACCTTGGCGGCCAGCGAGGCGATACGGTCGCGGCCCTTGGCGGTGGACAGGTCCGGTACCTGGGAGCCTACTTCCTCCTTCACCGCTTGTAGGAATGGCTTCAGGCCGTCCTTCACGTAGATGGCCGGAGCATTGGCTTCGCTGATGTCGTCGATGGTGACGGCAAGCTGATTGGCGGACATGGGGATTCCTTGCCGCCATGCAGGCAGCGCTTGAAGTTATTGTTTATTGAGTGACGCGATCAGCGAGAGCACCGAGCAGCATCAGGAAGGTGAAGACGGCGAGAGCAGGGAAGGAGCCGCGCCAGATCAGAAGTCGGCGTGCGCGTTGGTGAGAGGTCATGGCTTCAGCTCCTCGTCTGGGTCAAGGCCGAACTCACGACAAAGCGCATATGCCACGCCCGATCCGACTCCAAAAATATCCATGAAGAGAATCCAGCGCTGATTCATGTATCCGCCGCGCCGTTTCCCGCGCATGTTTCGCATGACACTTTCCAGC
This sequence comes from Pseudomonas fluorescens HK44, assembly GCF_000217955.3. Classification (GTDB taxonomy): domain Bacteria; phylum Pseudomonadota; class Gammaproteobacteria; order Pseudomonadales; family Pseudomonadaceae; genus Aquipseudomonas; species Aquipseudomonas fluorescens_AQ. The sequence continues at coordinate 25,205 of NZ_AFOY02000004.1, forward strand.
AGCTCGCGCTCAGTGTATTCGCATCCTGAGAGCATCATTCCGCCACCGCCTCAGCCAAGCTGATCTTCTTCCACGATGGTGGCAGCTTTACGGCTGCGATCTTGCCGTCGTCGTTGGCTTGCAAGATGCTCAGGATCATGTGTTCCATGCCCTGTGGCACTTTAGCGTTACAGAGTTGGCCGTCGACTTCGATGATGATTTGCACGATCGAGATGTTCATCGCGACACCGCCACAGGCAGGCTGATCTGCCGAGGCGCGCCGGTTTCTTTGAATAGGCTGTATTGCATGAGCCAGATGGTCAGGCCACAGGCGAGGATCCAGTAGAAGGTCTTCATTGCTACTCCCTCCAATACTGAATCGGCACAAAGGTGTATTGCCCTGGTCCGTGCCGATGGACCCGCCACAGGTCCAAGTCGATGCGCTTCAGGAGTTCGTCGAAGGTGCAAATGCGAGTGGCGAGGCGTTTCATGGAGACACCTCAACCAGCCGGCCTCTAGGGTCTATATCCCAGTCGCCCTCCATGAATGCGCCGTTGTCACGGCAATGATGACGCCAGCTGCCTTTCACTGGGCATTCAAGCTCGCATACGAGGGTTTCGCGCGGACGCTTGAGAACCCCTTCCAACTCTTCGTCGATCAGGGTTTTTACCAGGGAAGTTGTCATTCCGGATCTCCATGCCGATCGTGTCGGGCGTCGTCGAAGCCGAGCTGCCAGCTGAACGCCTCGTTACTGCCGTACTCATACGGGTTGCAAGTGGTCTTGCCGTAGGCCAGGAAGCCTTCGCCGTACTTGCAGTTGGGATTCACAGTTATCTTGAGCATGCAGACAACTCCTTGCGCTGCCGGCTGATCTTCAGCAGCTTGGCGCTGTAGTGGTGGAATTCTTCGGCGGTGATGTCGCTGGCGGTGAAGTGGCGGACGATCAGGCCCTCAGTGAGGGTTTCGTCAAGATCGGTCGCCTCTGGCAGTTCAAGGGCTTCCAGTGCCCGGTCGATGGCGATGTGCGGGCTCAAAATCCGCACCGTCGCTTTTCATGGTCAGCTTCGCGCTTGGCCTCGATGTACTCGTCGACCTTGCTCTCGACCAGCGCATCAGCCAGGGCATGAATGACCGTGCCTTCGCCCTGATGAGGCCCTAGCGCCGAGACTGCCCACTTGTACAGATGGTCATCCGTATGGCCGCGACGGACGATCTCGATCAGGATCTTTTCGATTCCGCACTCCTGGTCTAGCTGGGCTTCCATGTGGGTGACCACGGAGCGGACCAGATCCTTGTGCCGGACCAGTTCGCGCTCACGCCCCCAAGGGTTCGGGGCATAGGCGGACCCTTGGTCCATAAGGTCCTCTATTGCCGCCTTCTTCCACTCGGCGACGTCTTGCTCGTCAACCGGCGCCTCTTCGTCTTCCGGAGGCAGCATGTTGTCGTACCGCGCCTGGCAATCTCTCAGTGCTTCTTGCATGGCCGAACCCTCCGACGTTTAACCGCTGGCACGAACACGCACGCCAGGCCGTAAAGCTCTGCATTCGAAAAGCATGTACGCAGGAGAAGCGCGTCGGCTTCACGGTTGCGCGGGATGCTGGTGTTCATGATTTCCTCCAACTGTTTGGTTGCTGAAAACACTCGGCTGCACTCATCCATTCCACTGGTTGCCGTTGGGCGTGGAGGGGAGTGCATGCGGGTGGATTCGGAGGGAAGTGGGTGCAGGCGGCCGGCACGTCCCGGCACGTATCAGGTCTGGCCACGCCGACTCGCGCAGCCCCTCGATTCACCTGCAAAGAAGAGCAATAAATGAATTAACGAATGAATAATCTGCGGACGGGGCGGACGCGGAGCTCGTTGACCTTGACGCCGCCGTAGTAGGAGTAGCCACCACCGAAGACCATGGTGAACGCGAAGTCGGCGGAGCGCTGCGTGCTGGTCCAGTACGCCCCTTTGGTAATCAGTCCATTCACCCACACCTGGTGCATATCTGCAGGTGAGCCTAGGAAGAAGTCATGGTGACCGTCGGCGGTGTATTTGGCGGCGGCGTTGGCGGCAGGGCGATCACCTTCCGATACAAGCTGCTCGGTGTTCCTCATGCCGTCCCACTTGCTTGTGGCGCCAGATTCGATACCGCGACCGCCCCATGCGTGCTCACCGACGTCCTCGGTGGCGAGGATGAGGTAGTGGAAAGGAGCACCTTCGCGAGCTGGAACTGGGCCGCCATTCACACCGCCTTGGCCGGGCCAGTAATCGCCCAGCGCCGGAATGAAGTCGGTGGCCTGAGTGTTGGCTGGCGCGGCACCGACAAGGCCGGTCAGCACTTGTAGAGCCAGCGCGGCGCAAGGAGTGGTTAGTGTGGTTGCGCCGTGGTTTACGGTAATCAGTTGCATGATTGGGTTCCTTGTCGGGATTGTTCGTTGCCTTCCCACTGCCGACGATCCATCGACACTGGTGAAAATCGTGGGTTTACGCAGCTTGAGCCGAGCGGGTGTCGGGCAGCTTCGGGCTTGGCGCGTCTTGCGTGATGAAGACGTAAAGCCAGAGAAGGGCGATCATGATTTGTGCTCCATGGGAGTGAATGAAGAAAGCCCGAGGGGTAGTCGGGCTTTCCAATCAACCAGACCGCAAGCCAGAAACAGCTGGCCGCGATCTGTGAGCCGGTCGCACTCTGCTGGAGTCGGCGACCGGGTGTTTCGTCAGTGGTGTGATGCAGGGGGCCGCATTGCGCGGTGTGGACTCTTCCGCATCGGGGTGTGATCTGGCAGGGATTCGAACCCAAAAGACTTACGTCGATTTCGGCAGCGCTACCTAGTCGACCGCACCGGCTATACCGGGCACCCTGATCCGCCGAGTGAAACTCCAGATCACACCCCGATGCGCTCTCATAGAGAGGATCGGGCAGTTTTCGTCAGACTGACGTGGCGCTGGTTGTTCAGCCTTCACGAACTCGGCTGATCGAGTTCGGCTCATTCAGAAATGGCGACAACCTCAGCTGAAGCATTTTCACGTGGTCGGCCTGCTGGTCGATCAGACCGCGAATGTCTTTGACTTCGTAGAACTGCATCAACTGCTGAACCTCCGTGTCGGGCATTGGAATTGTCCGTGGCTTCATATCTGCCACGCGCACGGTGTAAACCTTGTCCTCGCTTATCCCGCAGACAATCACACGAGCTACTGCTTCCATGTTGCCCTTGTGAATCGTTGCAGTTGGCGGGGACTGGATCGGCACATCCACCCAAGTGTTCGACTGATAGGTGCCGACCACCTTGTGGGTGTAGATCTCGTTCGGCACGCCGTGGCGTTTCATCTCGATCAGCGCGTAATCGCCAAAGCTGGGGAACGATGATTTAGCTAAGTCGTAATTGAATTCACTCATTTGTGACTCCCGTTGATTTCCAATGCCGCCTCATCGAAGCGGCATCAGTAAATCTGTGGGTATTGCCTTTCTCCTCAGTAACCCAGCCAACCCAGCACTTCTTCACCGCTGTATTCTTCGCGGTCGCCAATGTCCTGCATGAACTCGACGAACGATGAACCGTGCTTGTCGATCTCTCGGCGAGCTTCTTCTCGGCTGACGGTGGCATCGCAGGCTTCTTGGTAGTTCATGGCGCTGCTCCTTTTCGGGGTGATTTTCCAGATGACCCTGTCGCCAAGGTCATCGAGGAAATCTGTTCGCCGTGACCCGCTACTGGCGTCGGCCACTGGCTTGAATCTCTTGTTGTTTGTCTGATCGCGGCTCTGCCCATCAGAAAACTGTTTTCGGTGCTTTACGCTGCACACCCGGGTCAGTTGCCAACCCTCTGAACCGTTAGGCCGGTTCATCGCTGCCTTCTTGCTGGCCGGTGTTGATCCGGCAGTCTTGAAGCTGGTGCATCTAAAGAGCGGTCGGTCCTTTTCAGGCCCTTCGCTGCCGGTCCCTTGTTAGGTGCTCGGTGGCGATGGGTGAAATATAGGATAGCCTTTATTTCGAGTCAACAGGCTTGCCTTTATTTTTTTGCTCGGGCACAAAAAATCCCGCTCAGTGGCGGGATCATAAATTCGGGTGGGATGTCAGGGGCGTAAAAAAGCCCACACGATGGCGGGCCAATGCCGAGAGAAAGGAGTTTAAGACTCGGCGAACTCAGTGTAAGCGGTATATGCGGTATTGCAAGGCGAGAACCAAAAAGCCCGCGCTGGACGGCCTCATCTATCCGGGACTGGTTCAGTCTTCTGGATCGATCTCTTCCTCTGGTTTCCACCTGGCAACCAGGTTAGCCATCAGCTCGGCAATGGCGTCACTGTTGTCCGCCAGTACCTCTAGATGCTCGCTGACTCGGCCATATGTATCCGTGGAGCCGCGCTGATCAATCCAGATGCTGATCTCTTCGATCGCGCAACCGAGCGCCATGATGTTCTGGTTGAGGCGGTAGAGCAGGGCGGGGGTCGGATCGTCGGGAAGGGTCGGCATGGCATTTCCTCCATTAGAGAAGGAAAGGGTAGCAGCGGCCAAAAAAATGGCCCGCATGAGGGCGGACCTAAGGGAATCCTTGAAGGGAGTGTCACTGATACGTCAGCTGAGGTCAGTGTAGGTCGAAAGGAAGAGGGCGCCAGGTCGATACGAAAAGCTCCGTACTCGGCGGGCTTGGCCATTCAAGGAGCCTCGCCCCTATGCGTGAATACCGATTCAATAATATAAAAGCCCGGCGCTGGGCCGGGCTTGAGGCGAAATGCGATCTTCCTAGTCTTCAGCAAGTTTCAGGTCGAGCTCTTGTTGTGTACCAAATCTCGCGGAAAATTTCTTTTCGTAGTCAGCGCTTGAACTTGATGACTCGGCCATCTCCAAAATGCGGCCCATGTGAATACGTAGTGCTCGAGCGCCAATTTCATTGAGGAACTGGAAGAGTTTCTTCTTTTTTGGGTCTCGATCCCTCAGAGCGCGGAGTAGCTCAAGAATCTTTCCGCTGCTTTGAGCGAGGGGATAGTAAATGTGCCGGCGAGTGAGGTGCATCAACTTCCATGGTTTACCTCTAGCGGGCACTGGAATTTGGTAGAGTCGGTGCCAAGCAAGATAGAGCTCATTAGGGAATTCCTGCTCGTACTTCCGAGCCTCTTCCTGCACAAAATGTTTGAAGGCTGCAACGATTTCTTCTCTGGTTCTGTCGAACCCGGAAAGAGCATAAACCAGTCCAGTAATACCAGCTTTTGCCGAGGCGTTCAGGATGATGTGAGCTTGCCTGGCGGCGTTGACCTGGGACGGCAGCAATTTCCCGTCATTTTCGACCGCAATTACTACCTTGCAGATATCGATAAGGATTGTTACATCATAGCCATTAAGCTGCCTAGGCGGCTGATTGTGGCCCACGGGAGGCCCTTGAAAAACAAGAGGATTATCTAACTTTTCGCGGAGTTCTGGCCCGACGTAAGCAGATATCGTTTTCCCGCTTACGAAGCGTGGAAGACGACTCCCCCCCTCCCCAAGACCTAGCGCTTCACCCATACCACGCTGGCTTATTACCGCTGTCTTCCTATCGTCATCAAGAACGTAACATTCGACGTCGAATCCAAAATCGGTGCTGAAATTTCCTTTGTGCGTGGCGCGCATTGGCTTATCTCCCCAGCGAGCTGCAGCGGCTTTCTTCGCTATCGCTTTTCGCTCTGCTTCCGTTAGAGCTTCCGCTCTTGCTATACCGCCTTTAGCTTTTCCAGATGGTTCCGACATGCAAGCATCCTCACTTTTGTATGCTTGCATAGTATTGGTATGGGCTGGGGAAGTGCAAGCATAAAAAAGGCGCCATGCTTGCAAAGCTGGCGCCTCTGTAATTTCTTGTGCTATTCGGTTTTTCGGATGCTTATGTTTAATAAATATACAAATCCCCGCCACCCCACCTACTCGGCCTTCCCCCGCACAATCCTTCCCGCTTTCACCTCATCAGCATACGAAGTCAGCCGATCCGCATCCTCATAGAGTCTGCCGACCAGCTGCATCAGCTCCAGAGCATCAGCGTCACTGATCCGTTGCGCCAGCCTGCCGAGGTCAATGCAGGACTGTTCAAGGTTGAAGGCGATCCCTTTCAGGTCGCGCCTCAGGTCCTGCTCAGGTTTTGTCAGACCCATGATGACCTCCTACAAATCCCCGCCGCGCCAGTTGGCATTCAGCCTGCCATAGCCATTCTCAGCACTATCACAGCCTCAAGTAGCTTTTGTACCTGGGTCACGACAACCGAAGCCAGATCGTCACTCCCTGCTACTTGAAGAGCGTCCACAACATCGAGCAGTTTCTCCACCTCGACCTCGATGGCGTGGACGGATTCGCCTATATGGTATTGAAGTGAGTGCGCCATCTTGGTCAATCCTCGCGCTAGATCTCCTACAAATCCCCGCCGCACCAGATGACTCGGCCCAAGAGGCTCATCAGGCTTCTTCGGCCAGCCTCAGAAGATGGGTATATACCGTCTGGGCATCTGCAAACCTCAGGTGCCCACAGCTGGAGCAGGTGAGCTGAAAGGCAGCCGTGTAACCCCTTGCCAAGCCTTCGAATCGTATAGGAGTGGCCTTTCCCTTCAGGCTTTCGAGAATCCATTTCGAGGAGTCGCAGATCCAGCAGGACTTCATATGCCCAATTTCCTTGAGCGCGGCGCTTACCGCCGAAGATGGAAGATCAACTATCTTTTCCAGATCCTCGACCTTGTCCCTTTTTTTCTTGATGCCTGACATATTGACCTCTCTACTATCGGGAGTTTGGCTTGCATCGCTGCGCCGGATCGCCAGACTTGGAATGCTCAGTAGCGGCCGAGCACCTTGCTGGGCGCGAGGATGTTGCCGACGTAGTGGATCTTCTCGATGTCGCTGCGCTCGATCGTCCGGCGCTCACCATAGGCAGCATTGACCGACATCAGGCTGACTTCTTCATCGTTCTGGAACAGCAGCTCCTTGACCATGCTCTGGCCGTCCAGGGTGGTCACCATGACGTACTCGCCGGGAACCAAGCGGTGGTTCGGCTCGCAAATGGCTACCCAGCCATTGCGGATGGCTGGGGCCATGGAATCGCCTTTGAGCCTCAAGGCATAAGCATCCTCATCCCGCGAGTAGGTTTCAACCCAGCCATCGGCCTGATTGACGCCGATCCAATAGCCGTCCGGCCCAAGCTGAGCGGTGCCCACAATGTCGATCCTTCGCGGAGGGGAGGTTATTGGTGGTCCGGGCTCAACGTTTGACTCTGCCGCTCCAGATCCGTCAGACAGCCACACAGGGTCGACGCCACATACCTGCGCAAGCTTTACCAGATAACCGCTGGTGCGCGTAAGGCCTCGCTCTATCTCGGAAACGGAGGCCTGCTTTATTCCTGCGCGTTCGGCGAGCTGGGCCTGCGTTAGACCTGCATCTTTGCGAGCTTTTTTCAGTCTGTCTTTGAGTTCCATGACCGGAAAGATAAAGGGCAGCCTTTGAAGTTGCAAAAAGGTGTTCCTTTGCTCTAACATAAAGGCATCCCTTTAAATGGGCGGAGAATCATGAATAATTCCTTTGAAAAGCTGGTCGATCATTTCGGCTCGCAAATGGCTACAGCTGCCGCCCTTGGCGTTAAGCAGGGGACTGTGAGCGGGTGGGTTCGCGGCCTGCATGGCTGCACCGCCGAAGTTGCTATGCGCGCAGAGATCGCAACGGCAGGCGCTATCAAGGCCCGCGATCTCCGCCCGAGCATTCCAGTTTTAGCCGCCTAACCAAAATTCCAACCACGTAAGGAAGCCTCCCTATGCACTCAGACCCAGCCAACAAGCGCGACGCCATCTGCAAGGTTCGCTTTACCCAGCGCGCCAAGAGACAGCTGCAGATGGAAGCAAAAATGGCCGGCATGCAGCTCGCCACCTACCTGCATGAACTGGCAGAGCTTGGGCGCGCCCACCGTGCTGCTGAAGCAGTCCGGGAAATCCACGGGGTAAGCGCCCAAGACAATCATAAGACGGCCTGAGGGCCCTCAGGAGGGTCGTGTGCCCGAATTTGACTGCGAATTTAGTTCGCTCCCCGCGGGGGCGCAGCAGGAGATTCGAGAACTAGCCCATCAGCTCGGATGGAGCCTTGATTTGGCGACTGAAGAGTACTTGTTGGCAGCCAGCTCGATAGCTGCCGCAGGAAGGGTTGTTCAGAACTCCCGCAAAGCCCCGGTACTGGAGCTTGTAGGACACAAAAGGGCCCTCGATAGGGGCTAGTTAAGCAGCACAACCAGGGGCTTCCAGATGGCCTACGACAACAAAGCGCACTGCAACACCCACCAGTTGAAGTCGCGCCTGAATGACGACGCCTACGCCGATCTCAGAGCGGAAGCGCTGGAGCGGGAGACTCAGCCGGGCGCACTGGTTCGCGACCTGACTTTGGCAGCGTTGCAGTTCAAGCGTGAGCACGGGTACTTCCCGCTGCTGGACGACCAGGGGGTTGAGGGGCGTGAACTGGACGACTTTCCGGCCCTGCGTGAGCTGGCCCGCGAACTGAACATTCAGCCTCGCGAACTGATCCTTGATCTCGCCCGCAAAGCGCTGGCGATCAAGCTGGAGCACGAGCAGCTGTCGTTGCTCGATGACAAGAAACACAGCGCTTAATTCCGAAGGGAGGCACCTATGTCTGCAGTAACAGCAGTAGGGCAGTGCAAGCAGGACGAGAAGGATGCGTTGGAGTGCTTGGCTGATGAGATGGGTATCAGCGCGGTAGATTTTTTCGACCAGCTCCTGGCTGGAGCAGAGGAGGCTGCGCAACGTCGCGCCGCTCGCCGTGCTGCCAAGACAATCACTGAGGCATTGGGCGGAAACGTCCTTCCGTTCGGCCCTGTGAAGTGAGCTTCGGAGCCCTAATTAGGGGCCGTGGCTGGCACCTAATTAGGGGTAAGCGCAGGACAAGCCAGCAACTCAAACGAAAGACCTGAACTTGATAACGGAGAAGGGCATGAACCTGACATCCAAAGAGCGTGAAATCGCTATTCAGGCCATCGCGGCCAGGGCAGGCGGCTCTCCAGCCGAGGCGGCAAGGCAAATCCTGGAAGGGATTGTTGCATTGGATATGCCTGGCAGGCCGGTCGTGTTCTGGCCCGAACGCTCAAGCATTCGAGACCCTTCGATGACTCTGGCAGAAATGGCGGCCTGGCATGAAAGCCAGGCGACCGAGCTTCGTAAGTTGATTGCAGAGGGTGAAGCTTACTGGGTCCAGAGAGGTATCAAATGTGAACTCCCCTCCCTTCAAGAAAATCGATGTCCTTCTGCACAGGGTCGTACATCGGAGATCCCTGTAGGTGAAGAAGCTCGTCGTGAAGCACAAGAAGAAGCAGCTCGTTCGAAAGAGCTGAAACCTGATCAGGGTGCCAGTGATGCTTCTTGATCAGGTAGGCGCTCACCGGCTTGTTGCCGTCCATTGGCTCCCAAAAGGTTGCCTGCGCCTCCCGTTGCATTTCGCAAAAACAGAAGAGCAGGTATCCGGGAATAGCCTTGATGACAGCCGACTTGATAACCCCGAGATTCTGCTCGGAATCCGAAAGCCCGGTGTGCTCCCTCCATACCTTCGGGTAGTTCACAGGTTCGCTCATATGTCCGGCCTCCTAGGCCTTTTTGTGTGTAAGCAAAAAGCTATCACGGATGCGCCGGACACCTATACCGCGACACGCCAATCAGCAGGAGAAAGGTAATGGCCGAACACCAGCAAGTGACGTTTTCGATCACCATAAAACCATTTGCCGACCAAGTTGAGTCGACCGCTTTAAAGCTCGCCCCGGAGGCGCGCCTTCAGTTTCTCAACGATGTCCTTGCCCTGCTTTCGGATGCGCGCGTTGAGCTCATCGACAGTGCAGAGAGCCGCACATTCACCGCAGACAACCATTACGTCATCCCCACCAGCTTCGCCGGGCTTGATGAGCTTTGTGCTGCCGCATTGCTCGCAGGTGGGGCTGAAGCTCCCCACGGGAATAATTTCTGACATCGGAACCTCCTGATTCACTGGGTTGGGTGAGAGCTTCCCAGCGTAGCAGGTGGTTCCGACCTTAACCGCGATGACAAATCGCAGACATGAAAAAGCCGGGGTAAGAGCCCGGCTGATTCGACAACATTTAGTGAGGCCGATAATGAACCATCACACCGAATCAGGCAATACCCACGAATCCGCGACACGCTTTCAGATTCATAAAAACGTGTCGCGCACTAATTTGCCGGAGGTCACCCAATGACAACCGACAACATCATCGCAATCAATCCTCGGGGGTTCACCCGAATGGAAAACAGCCTGATGGATGCCTTAATGGTCATTGATCTGCCAGGCCGTGAGCTGAAGGTTGCCCTGTTCATCGCCAAGGCCACTATCAACTTCCAGGCTGGCCCTGTTCGCATCAAGGCTGCTGAGGTATCCAAATCCACTAACCTGCACCCTGACGTCGTCTCCAAGGCCATCAGCCACCTACTGAAGCGCCGCGTGATCTTCCGTGAGGGTGGTTCGCGCGGCGATATCGGTCTGTGCGACCCGAAGGAATGGGCCTATGTTGAATGTCCGAGTCGGACCAAACGGTCTGACTCGGGCCATATGGGCCGAGTCGTAAGCATCACGAGACAGACCAAAACAGACGACTCCCTTCTTTATTCTAAGAAAGAAACCTTATTACCTCTTTCTACGAAAGAGAGTAATGCCCCCCTTGAGAAATCCAAGCGCGCTCCCCGAAAAACCAAGCCAGCTGCCGACTCGGCTTTCGGAAAGGCTCAGATGCTCGCTGACAACCCGCACCAGATCCCTGATCAACTGCTTGTCGATTGGTTGGCCCTGCGCAAGACCAAGCGCGCCGCCGTCAGCCTGACCGTGTGGGATGCCCTGAACGCCGAACTGACCAAGTGCGCCGAGCTGGGGATCCTCGCTAAGGACGCGATGACCGAGGCCCTGTCCGCTGGCTGGCAGGGGTTCAAGGCCGACTGGATCGCTAATCGACTCGCTCAAGCTGGCCGTGCCCCGTCTGCCGCTTCTGCCGGCCCAGACTTCTACAGCACCGCATGGCGCAATGACTTGAGCGACGAGCTATGAGAATCGTCAAGTCGGTCACGCCCGCCGCTGCAAAGGCGATACGCACCGGACAAGGATCTGCCCCGGCACCTGTCCAGCTGGGCAATGTCGACAGCCAGACCGCTGAAGTGGTCGAGAAGATTTTCCGCCAGCTCAAGGCTATTTTCCCGGCATGGAAAACCGCTTGGCCAGACGAAAAGGCGCTCGGTTCGGCGCAGCGCAGTTGGACCAAGGGCTTCATCGACGCCGGTATCTGCGACATCAACCAAGTCGAGTTCGGGATCAAGCAATGCCGCAAGAGCGGCTCGCCGTTCGCGCCAAGCATCGGCCAGTTCATCCAGTGGTGCACGCCTGGACCAGCGGCTTACGGCATGCCAGCAGCCGCTGACGCATGGATGGAGGCTCTCATGGGTACTGCCAGCCACGAAGCAGTGCGAATCGCCGCCAACGCTACCGGAATTTTCGACCTGCGATCAGCCAAGCAGGATGACAAGGCGATGCGTGCACGCTTCGAACGCAACTACGAAATCGTTCTACGCCGCGCCCAGTCCGGCCAGCCGCTCGACGGCAAGATTCTCACCGGCATCGGTCACGACAGTCAGAAATCCCAGCTTGAACTGGCTGATGAACTGGCTGACCAGCAGACCCAAGAGCGGATCGCGAAGCAAGGCATCCCGTCCGACGGCGCATCTGCTCGTGCTCAGCTGATGGCGAAATTTGGCAAGAGGAGTGCGCAATGAAGATCAGCAACCCGTTTAAGAAGGCCGTCAGGGAGTTCCTGAAGACACTGGGCTTTATTGCTCTGTGCGTGACGGTGACGGCGTGCATTGGGGTTGTAGTCATAGCCTCCCTGAACTACGTGAACTCTCTCGGCTTCAGCGTGGTTGAGTCAGTACTGATTGCCGTTGGTGCGTATTCACTGCTGCTCGCTCTATGGGCCGCATTTCTGGCTTACCGGAGGGCCAAGTAATGGCTGACATCGCAGATCTGGCAGACAACGAAATCGAAGAAGCCCTCAATCGGACTTTGGCCCAGCGCACGGTTTACACCGGCATCAGCGCCACTGAATGCGAGTGTGGCGAGGAGATCCCTGAAGGACGTCGCCTGGCCATTCCGGGGGTGAAGCTGTGCACGCCTTGTGCTGAGCGTGAAGCGCTGGTGAAACAGGGAGTGCGCAGAGCATGAGCAACTGGAAGCTGTTCCGCCTATCCCTCGCCAATCACCCCGGCCTGACTATTGGCTGGATGTGGCCGGCACTACTCGCTGTCGCAATGCTGGTCCGTAACGATATGCCACCGCTGATTTTCTGGCTGACCGTGTACCCGGCAGTCGCGGCGCTTCCATGGATTCCGATCCTGTGCACAGCCTGGAGCGGGCGCAAGGAATACGACGAGGTGGATCATGACTGACAAGATATCAGTCAACAGCTCAGCCCGACTCTCCGAGGCCATCACCAAGCTGACCGCCATGTTCCGCGAGAAGAAGTTCGTGGTGGTGTCGCTGCGTCCGGGCAAGGACCGCACCCTCGATCAAAACGCCCTGTGGTTCGCCCTGTATCAGCGTATCTCCGAAATGACACAGATCGGTGTTGTCGAGGATGCGCGGCGTTACTGCAAGCTCCATTTTGGCGTGCAGATCCTGCTGAACGAGGACGAAGACTTTCGCACTGGTTGGTACCGAACCATGCGGCACCTGTCTTACGAGGAAAAGCTGGACTTGATGGGCGCGAACGCGCTGTTCGGCCCCGATGGTTTCCCGGTGACGCGCCTGTTCAACCGCGCGCAGGGCATCGCCTTCACCGATCGCATCGTGGATGAGTTCACAGCCAAGGGCGTCTTCTTCAGCGACATCCTCGGGGAGGTGGCGGCATGAACCACAACTTCAACGCGGGCGATCTTGCCCTGACCATCGTTCACGACGTCGAGCTGCCGGCCTACAGCGTGGTGCAGATCGAGTCGCGGATTCAGAAAGGCGATCTGCTCGAGACGCGTGACTGGAAGGAAGTCCCTTCGCCTGGCGCTGGCTGGCTGGTATCTCGCGAAGGTCTTGCCTTCCAATTGGCCTACGGCGACGGGGAGCTGATGCCGCTGCGCAAAGACTTCGCCCCAGAGCAGCAGAGGGTGCTGGAGGTGGTCGCATGAAAACCGGCGAAGAAATCAGGCTCTGTCCTGAAGCGAATCGTCAGTTTTGGACTGATCGTGCGCGTTTCAATCTGGCTTGCTACCGGTACAACGGGGCGGGTCCTGCTGATCGTCGCCTTGAGCGCGCCGCTTTCCGTAAGTGCATGGCGCATCGCCGAGCACAGACCTATCTCGATGTGCAGCATGGACAATTGGATCTGTTCGAGGCTGCAGCATGAGTCTTCCAGCCAAGCAGCCACGCCCCAAGAAATGTCGCGTCGAATCATGCAGGGCCTTATTTGTCCCTTCGCGTCTGGGTCAGGCAGTTTGCAGCCCGGCCTGCGCGATTCTTGATGCTCCGAAGAATCACGAGAGGGCAGGCAAGGCTCTTGCCGATGTGGGGCGCAAGGAGCTGCGTGCGGCGAAGGAAAAGGTCAAGACGCGCGCCGACCACATGAAGGATGCGCAACGATCCTTCAACACCTGGATTCGCCTCAGAGACGCCGGGCAGCCATGTATCTCATGCGGCACAACCGCGAATGTCCAGTATTGCGCCGGCCACTATCGGACAGTTGGATCATGCCCAGAGCTCCGCTTCGAACCCCACAACGTGCATCTCCAATGCAACAAGAACTGCAACATGGAGAAGTCCGGGAACATCGTTGCCTATCGCCCGCGCCTACTGGAAAAGATCGGGCCTGAAATGCTGGCTTGGATTGAAGGGCCTCATGAGCCCCAGCGATACACCATCGAAGACCTGAAAGCCATCACCGCTGAATACCGAGCAAAGACCCGTGAACTGAAGAGGGCGATCGCATGATCTGGAAAGCCATCAGCAAAAACTGCATGTCCTCCGAAGAGGGCTATCTGGTCAGCCGGTACGCCCTGCAGCACGGGTATGGCTACACCGTGCGCTGCCCGAAAGGGAAACTCATCCACGCTGGCGACGACGCGGCAAAGGCCAAAGCAGCATGTGTTGACCATTTTGAATTGACCCAGGGGAAAGCAGCATGAGCGAGTCAGTCCGTCAAAGATTCGAGAGTTGGTTCGCGCTGCAGCACTTGCGAGTCACAGGCAACCATCTGTCGATCGAGGAAATGCAGCACTTGCGCGGGGAAAGTGACGACTACAGCAAACACGCCTATATGCACGGCTGCTGGATTGGCTTCTGTGCCGCCAACACCATCGCCGGGGAGCATGTCTGATGCCAGTCCGCACCGTCACCGACGAGCAGATCATCGAAGCGCTGAAGACGATGGATAACCCTACGGCGGCGGCTCATCTGGGCATGCATCCGCGTTCGCTGCTGAAGCGCAAGGCTCAACTGGCCCGTAAAGGGTTCAGCCCCGAACACGACATGACGCACGCGGTACCGGACGGTTTCCACCTGAAGGGCACCTCAAGTTTGTATAAGGAGGGCGTCAAGGCGCCGGTTTTACAGTGGGTGAAAAGTTCGATAGACCATGAGCGGCAGCGCGAGTTGATGGAAGCGGCTATCGCAGCAATGGGCGAAGACCTGCCGCGCATGGCATTCGCTCCGGCGCCGGCCGCGTGCAATACCGATCTGCTGAACTGCTACGTGGTGACCGATTACCATCTCGGCCTTCTCTCCTGGCACGAGGAAACGGGCGCGGACTACGACCTGAACATTGCAGAACAGCAGCTGGTTGCCTGGTTCGCCACTGCAATCACCATGGCGCCTGATGCCGAGATCGGGGTGTTCGCACAACTCGGGGATTATTTGCATTGGGACGGCCTCGATGCCGTGACTCCGGCCAGCAAGCATCTGCTCGACGCTGACACCCGGTTCCAGAAGCTAGTGCGTGTGGCAATCCGCGTGACTCGTCGCGTCGTCGACATGCTGCTAACCAAGCACCAGAAGGTGCACGTCCTGATGGCTGAGGGCAACCACGACACCGCTAGCTCAATCTGGCTGCGCGAATGGTTCTCCGCGATCTACGAGAACGAGCCGCGTATTACCGTCGACCGCAGCCCCGATCCTTACTACTGCGTCGAGCACGGCCAGACCAGCCTGTTCTTTCATCACGGGCACAAAAAGAAACCAGCGTCGGTGTCAGACGTGTTCGTGGCCAAGTTCCGCGACGTCTTCGGCCGCACCCAGCACAGCTACGCACACCTCGGCCACCTGCATCACGTCGACATCAAGGAAAACAACCTGATGATCGTGGAGCAGCATCGTACCCTGGCCGCGCCTGACGCGTATGCCAGCCGTGGTGGCTGGATCAGTGGGCGTGACGCCAAGGTCATCACCTACCACAAGCAGTACGGCGAGGTAGGGCGCCTGACGATCAATTCCGACATGTTGAAAGTGGGGGCGGCATGAAAACTCAATCGTCTATTTCATGGCTTGCGATGGTGACTGCATGGGTTTGCGGCATTGCACTAGCGAAGGGTTTCTGGATGACAGTCTTGTGTTCCGTCATCCCACCGGTGGCATGGGTTCTTTTCGCTGAGCATGTGTTGGGGGTGGCAGCATGACCTACAGAAACGTCGTTTCCGCAGTGGTGCGCGCTCTGGCCGCCGAGACCATCAACTCTGCAGGTGGGTGTGATTTTGAACCGAAGGTCCAGTGTGCCAAGCAGAAGGGGGAGATCGTCGGGAAGGAAGCTGCTTTCCTCACTGACTGCTGGGTGTTCGGCCGCTTGCATAAAGGGCTTGAAGCCTCACAGTGGCGCGCTCTGGTTGCGAAGTTCTCCACGCACACCGATCGTAAGCATGCGGCCATTGCTGAACTGACGCGCGCTATCCGCTCGCCTGCGCCAGAACGGTTTCGCCATTGCGCAGTGGTCACCTGGGCGCTCCCGAAGCTGCCAGGCGTGGAAGGAAAGCGCTCGACGAATGTGCTACCGGCCGCATGGTACGAGCTCGATAACTGGAGTGATGAGCCGCATCCAATCAAGACACAAGAGCGGTGGCGCAGAGAGATTCGCAAGAGCCTGGAGTCGGCGGTAGACAACGCCTTGCAGGCTGCCCAAGAAATTCTTGATCAAGAAGACCTAATTGGCACAGAAGCTGCTTGACAATGGCTGAGCCAATGAGCCATTATCTCGTCATCCTGTTGAATTTACGTGTGTAGGTAGCGCAGGAAGAAAGCCCGGCCAAGCGTCGGGCTTTTTGCTATGCGGGTGATGCGCCATGACTGTCGTGCCGGGGCTCTCAGGAGCGATATCCAGACATACGTGGTACACCGGGTCGCGCGAACACCCGCACCTGTTCAAGTCCGGACAGCCTCTCGACGATGCACAAATCGTCCGGCAAAGCCCAGCCCTAAACCAGCTGGGCTTTTTTATGTCCTTCGTCCTAGGACAGTGGACGCCGTCTTGCACATCAAGGTCGCACCCGCAAGTATTTATTTTCCCATCTACTGCTCCCAAGCAGTCTTGGCCGCTCACACTGCGGCCTTTTTTATTCCTTGGAGTCAAACCATGGCCGAACCAGCGAGCACAACTGCCGCGGGCATGCTGCTCGTGAAGTACGGCGCATTCATTGCTGGCTTCGCTGGAGCGCTGCTGTCGTTAACCTTCTTGCAGGGGCTGACCAGAAAGCAGGCTGCGAGCGCATTTTTGACGGGCTTCGCCTCTTCAGTGTTCACCACGCCGCTTGCCTTGCATTACTTCGCGCTGCCGGCTGACGGGGCCATTCAATACGGCGTCGCCTTCCTGATTGGCCTCCTCGCAATGAACATCATTCCGGGCCTGAAGGCGCTGGCAGGGAAGTTCGGCTCTACAGGAGCGTCCTGACATGAACATCATTCTTGTCTCTATTGACGCTTTCCTGTGCGTGCTGGTCGTCACGGCCGCTGTCGAGTACCTGCGCAAGGTCCGACCGGCTGATCAGCCGTTGCTGAGCCTATCATTTTACATGGTGGCGATTGCCGCATTCGGCAGTTTCGTTCAGGCGCTGCATGGCCAGATTGTCAGCCCGTACGCAGTCCTGCTGCATGCGGCCCTCGTGTTGTACGCCTGGGTACGCCGGGAGCACATCTTCGACTCTGTCGGGATGGCTCAGAAATGAGCCTTCTGAATTCACTCATCGCATGGATTGCGAAGCACTTCACCGAGAGTAAGACCATGACTGACACCAATGATGGCGCGCCAGCAGCTGAAATGACCGTGAACGATCTGCAAGCAACGCTGGCTCCAGCTGCCGCCCCAGCACTGCTCGATGCGGGTTCAGCGTCCCCAGCCTCAGAGCCTGTCGATTTGCTCGGTCTGGCTGCTGTAGCCGTGAAGCTGGTCGATCCCGCAGCTGCGCCCGCAGTTGATGCGGTCCTTGCCTTGGACGCCATGATCCCGGCCGGCACCATCACCAAGCTCGAAACCATCCTAGGTGCACTGGGCCACGAACTCCCTGCGTTCTGGGCTGAGGCTGTAGCGCTGGCGAAGAAGGCTTAACAGTTAAACCAAAGGGCGCCTGGCTTCGTGCGGGCGCCACTCTACACATCCACGGTGACGATATGGCCAAGACCTTCCAGTTGCAGGCCTATCTCCCGTGGTGGTTCGTGTTTTACCTGAGAGCCGTCTACGTCTTCGCTTGGATGACTAACCTGGACGTCGATACCGGCAAGGTGACCGAGCAGGCCCGCAAGGCCATCCGGTTTCGCAAGCTTGAGATCCGCGAAGATCAACAGTAAGTGCCAAAAGGTGAGACTTAATGACGACCATTGCCTACAAAGACGGCGTGATCGCCTATGACTCTCGGATCACCAGCGGCACACAGATCTCGTATGACGATTACGAAAAATGCGTGGAGCGTGACGGCGTCCAATTCGTGATTACCGGGCACACCTCTGATTACGCGAAGCTCACAGGCGCCTACTTCGGTGAGCCGGCAACTGATATCAGTGCAAGCGCCATGGCTGTAGAGGACGGGCAAGTCTGGTATATCGGCCACGATGACGACACCGGAATCTGGAAGAGCATCATCCTCGCCGACAAGTCCTATGCCATCGGTTCAGGCTCCAGCCACGCACTCACCGCAATGGACATGGGCGCATCCGCTTACCAAGCCGTCGAGATGGCCATGAAGCGTGACAGCTGCACTGGCGGCAAGATCAGAACGCTCACCGTGAAGGTGGAGCAGTAGAAGGAATTCAACATGGCAGTAAAGCAACCCGACTGGGAGGCGATTGAACGAGCCTACCGGGCTGGCGCGCTTTCCATCAGAACCATCGCCGAACGACACGACGTAAGCGACACGGCGATCAGAAAGAAAGCCAAGGCTCACGGATGGACAAGAGACCTTTCTGAGCAGGTGCGTAAAGAGGTTCGCAGCAAGCTGGTTCGCGGAGAGGTTCGCAACAGCCAAGGCGCGAACTGCGAACCTGATGCAGAGATCATCGAAGAGGCCGCAGAAGAGGGCGCTCAGGTAGTTCGCAGTCATCGCCGCGACATCCGCAAGGCCACGAACCTTGCGAACCTACTGATGGATGATCTGCTGATGACCATTCAGCAGCGTGAAGCCATCGAAGATGCGATTGACGAAGAGACCAAGGAAGATAGCAATGGTATGCGCCGAAGCTCGATGCTCTCGGCTGTTGGCCTTCCGAGCAATGCCAAGACTTTGTTTCAGTTGTCGTCGGCAATGAAGAACCTGCAGGTCCTTGAGCGCCAGGCATTCGGCCTGGACGACAAAGAGCAGCCCGGAGACTCGGATGAATTGTCCAGAATGATTGACGATCTATCGAAGGAAGCCTGACATGAAGCCCGAGCACTTGAAGCTGCTCCGGGACAAGAAATGGCGCCTTAATAATCTCTACTTCATCACGGACAAGCAGGGCAAGAAGGTCCGCTTCCGGATGACGGACGAGCAGGTCGAGTACTTCGATGGTTTGCATACCCGCAACATCATCCTGAAAGCTCGCCAGCTCGGCTTCACCACCGAATGCTGCATTATCCAACTGGACGCGGCTCTGTTCGAGTCGGCCAAGTGCGCATTGATTGCTCATACCCTGAACGACGCCAAGCGCCTGTTCCGGGAGAAGGTGAAGTACGCCTACGACAACCTGCCGCTTGAGATCCGCAAGGCCAACCCGGCGCGCAACGATGCATCTGGCGAGCTGGTGTTCAGCAAGGGCGGATCGATCTACGTTTCCACGTCCTTCCGGGGCGGCACGCTGCGTTACCTGCATGTGTCCGAGTTCGGGAAGATCTGTGCCAAGTTTCCACACAAGGCCCGCGAGATTGTCACCGGCGCCTTCGAAGCCGTGGCCACTGACTGTTTCGTCACCATTGAGTCGACGGCGGAGGGCCGGGCCGGCTACTTCTTCGATTACAGCCAGATGGCAGAAAAGCAGGCCTCTTCAGGGGCTGCGCTCGGCCCGCTGGACTGGAAGTTCTTCTTTTTCAGCTGGTGGAAGAACGCGCAGTACGCAATTGAGCCGCTTGCCGTGCTCCCGCAGCGACTGGCTGACTATTTTGCAGAGCTGAAGGCGAAGCATGGGATCAGCATCAGCGCCGCTCAGGCAGCCTGGTATGCAGCCAAGGAGAAGACACTCGGCGACGACATGAAGCGGGAATACCCGTCAGTGCCGGCCGAAGCGTTCCAGCAGTCGATCGAAGGCGCCTACTACGCCAAGCAGTTCGCCAAGCTCTACGCCAACCAGCGCGTCGGCGTCATTCCGAACAATGATCACCTACCAGTGCACACGTTCTGGGACATCGGCGTCGGCGACTCTACGGCGATCTGGTTCGTCCGGATGGTTGGTGAGGAATACCACATCGTCGACTTCTACGAGAACAGCGGCGAAGGCCTGCGGCACTACATGAAGACGCTGAAGGATCGAGGCTACACCTACGGCGAGCACTGGGGTCCGCACGACATCGACAACCGCGAGTTTGGCAGCGACGGCAAGACCCGCCGTGAACTGGCCCGTGAGGGCTACGAGATCGACGGCAGCAAATACAGCATCAAATTCAGCGTCGTTCCAAAACTCGGCATCGACGAAGGCATTGAGCAGGCCCGGGAGATCCTGGCCCGCTGCGCCTTCGATGATTCCAAGTGCGAGAAAGGGGTTTCCGCCCTGGAAAACTACCGCAAGGAATGGGACGACAAGCGCGGCTGCTGGAAAGACAAGCCGCTGCACGACTGGTCATCCCACGCCGCCGACGCCTTCCGTTACTTCGCCGTGGCCAAAGGCCGCCGCAAACGCATCGCCACCAGCGAACCTCTGAGAATGTGAATATGAGTGATGACCCGAGCAAAACGCTCCCTGTCGTAGATGAAATGCGAAAGGACTGGGCCATCGTTGACGCTCTCATGGGTGGGACGAGGGCCATGCGCGATGCTGGCAAGAAGTTCTTGCCGCAATGGCCGAAGGAAGAGAGTGATATCTACCAAGCGCGGCTCAATGCCTCGACGCTGCTACCAGCGCTGAGCGAGACCGTGCAGAACATGACCGGACGCGTCTTTGCTGATCCGATCAAGTTCACCGAGGATGTTCCCAAGCCAATCCAAGAGATGGCCGAGGACTTCGACCTCCAGGGCAATAACCTGCAGGTCTGGGCTCAGTCGCTGTTCAGCATTGGCCTGTCGCATGCGATCTGTCACGTACTGGTCGACTATCCGCAGGCGGATGGGCTCAAGACCAAGGCTGACGAGAAATCGGCGGGTGTGCGCCCCTACGCGGTGATCATCAAGCCGGGCCAGGTGCTCGGCTGGCGCTCTGCGAACAAGGGCGGTGAACAGGTTTTGACCCAGTTCCGCTACATGGAGAGCGTCGAAGTCGACGACGGCGAGTTTGGAACCAAGAGCGTGCCGCAGATTCGCGTGCTCGTTCCGGGCGCCTGGGCCACTTACGTCGAGGTTGATGATGGCAACGGCAAGAAGACCTGGCAGAAGAACGCCGAGGGCCTGACAAGCCTCGATGTGATCCCGCTGACCACCTTCTACACCAAGCGCACCGGTTTCATGACGGCAACACCGCCACTCCTTGAACTGGCGAACATGAACATCAAGCATTGGCAGTCCCAGAGCGACCAGGACAACATCCTGCACGTCGCCCGAGTGCCGATGCTGGCGGTGATTGGCCTCGATGAGGGTGATTCGATCACCGTCGGTGCCGGCGCGGCCACCAGACTGCCAAAAGACTGCGACATGAAGTGGGTTGAGCACACCGGCAAGTCCATTGAGGCCGGTCGGCAATCGCTGATGGATCTCGTCGACGACATGCGCCTCGCTGGGGCCAAGCTGCTCCAGAAGGAAAAGCAGACGCTCAAGACTGCCACGCAGGCCGAGGACGAAGCGGCTCAAGAGCTGAGCCCGCTGCAAACCATGGCCGGCCAGTTTGAAGATGCGCTCGACCAGATCCTGCAGTACTTCGCGCTCTGGATGAAGCTTCCGGAAGGCGGTCACGTTCAGGTCAATGGCAACTTCGATATCGACTTCTCGCCCGAAATGACCATGCCGTTCCTGCTCAACATGAACATCAACGGCGTGCTGTCCGATCAAAGCCTGTTTGCCGAGGTCCAGCGCCGCGGCATGCTTAGCGAAGACCTCGATTGGGAGGAAGAGCTGGAGAAAATCAAGGCTCAGCCGGTGAAACCGACCGCTCGACCGCTCGATCAGCAATAACCGAACACCGAATAACAGCCCTGGCACTCGCCGGGGCTTTTTTATGGGCGCGATTCCGGATGGATAGCGCCGCTGCGGGCCGGATGGCTCAACAAATGGGCGGATGCCCGGAGATGCATCAATGAAACTGAAACTGGACGACCAAGGCCACGTTGTACTGCAAGACGGCAAGCCGGTGTACGTGTACGACGATGGTAAAGAGGTCGCATTCGATGCGCCTGGCACCGTCAACACGATCACTCGACTGAACGCTGAAGCCAAGACCCACCGCGAAGGCAAAGAGGCTGCTGAAACAGCCCTGAAAGCTTTCGAGGGGATCACGGACGGCGCTGCCGCCAAGAAAGCCCTGGAGCTTGTGTCGAAGCTCGATCAGAAAAAGCTGGTGGATGCCGGCGAAATCGACGTGGTGCGCACCGAAATCAGCAAGGCCTTCCAAGGCCAGGTTGATGAATGGTCCACCAAGGCGCAGGCCTTCGAAAAGCAGCTCTACGAAGAAAAGATCGGCGGTGCATTCAGCCGTTCCAAGTACATCGGCGAGAAGCTGGCAATCCCCGCAGACCTGGTCCAGTCCAAATTCGGCGCCGCCTTCAAAGTCGAGGATGGCAAAACCATCGCCTATGACCAGCACGGCCAGAAGATCTACAGCCGTACCCGCCCTGGCGAAATCGCTGACTTCGACGAAGCAATCGAAACCCTTGTTGAGCAATACCCGCACCGCGATCACATCTTGAAGGGTTCTGGAGCCACCGGCTCTGGCGCCACGAACAACGGTGGGAATGGCGGCCAAGGCAAAAAAACTATCTCCCGCACGCAGTTCGACGCACTTGACCCCATGGGCAAGCATGCGCACGTCACTGCGGGCGGTGAAGTGACCGACTGATCCTAGGAGTAATCCATGAGCAACACTCTCACCGGCCTGACAACCACGATCTACAACGCACTGGACGTCGTGTCCCGCGAACTGGTTGGGTTTATCCCCGCCGTTTCGGCAGACATGACCTTCGAGCGTGCCGCGAAAGGTCAAACCGTGACCTCGCCAGTCGCACCTGCGGCTACCGCGTCCGACTTCACGCCTGCGGTGACAGCGCCAAACGATGGTGATCAGACCATCGGCAGTGTGTCGATGACCATCACCAAGTCTCGCCGTGTACCGGTTCGCTGGAACGGTGAAGAGAAACGCGGCCTGGACAACAACGGCGCCTCGTACAACGTCATCCTGCGCGACCAGCTCGCTCAGGGCATGCGTGCGCTGGTCAACGAGGTTGAAAGCGATATCTCCAACCTCTGCCTCGGTGCCTCCCGCGCTTACGGCACTCCAGGCACCGTGCCATTCGCCACCAACCTGGCCGAAGCCGCGCAGATGCGCAAAATCCTGGCCGACAACGGCGCGCCGATGAGCGACCTGCAGATGGTGCTGGACACCTCGGCCGGCGCCAGCATGCGCACCCTCGGTCAACTGACCAAGGCGAACGAAGCGGCTGATACCACCATGCTGCGCCGTGGCGTTCTGCTCGACGTGCACGGTTTCGCAATCCGTGAATCGGCGCAGGTCAAGACCGTCATTGCTGGCACTGGCGCTTCGGCGACCACCAACACCGCCGGTTATGCCGTTGGTGCGACAGTCATCACTCTGGCCGTAGCCGGCACTGGCACCCTGTTGGCGGGCGACATCATCACCATCGCCGGTGACACCAACAAGTACGTGCTGGCCTCCGGTGATGGCGATGTCTCCAACGGTGGCACCTTCACCCTGGCGGCTCCCGGCCTGCGCAAGGCGATCCCTGCTTCTGCGACGGCCATCACCGTCATCGCTGCGACCACTCGCAGCATGGCGTTCGCTCGATCGGCCCTCGCCGTGGCAACCCGCGCACCAGCCCTGCCAGAAGGCGGCGACAGTGCATCGGATCGGATGATCATCACCGACCCAACCAGCGGCCTGTCGTTCGAGATCTCGTTGTACAAGCAATACCGCCAGATTCAGTACGAGATCGCGCTGGCCTGGGGTGTTGCCATGGTCAAGCCAGAGCACACCGCGCTGCTGCTGGCGTGATGACTGAGCCCGGGGCTTCGGCTCCGGGCTCACTCTTTTCAGGGGATACGCATGAGCGACAAGACTATTCAGGTCAAGCCGTGGGGTGAAGGGCAGGGCGACTTCGTGATCATCAACGAAGACGACTTCAACGAGGACTTCCATGAGTTGCTGGAAGCCAAGAAACCGACCGCCAAGGAAGTGAAAGCTGCCAAGTTGCTGGTTGACACTCAGGCCGCACTGACCGCCAAGGGCGTTGCCTTCGGCGAGTCGGATACGCAGGAACAGCTTCAGGCCCTGCTTGACGCTGCTCAGTAAAACCCAAGGGGCTCACCATGCTTACCGATCAACAAAAGTCTGACGCCCGCCGCTATGCCGGTTACCCGATGCAAGGCGACGTGGTGCTGGATGATCGGCGCGATACGGCGTGGGGCTGGGTTGCTCCGGCGATCTGGCAGACGATGAATCATCGGCTGAACAATCTGCGCCCTGAGGAAGAGGTCACCATGATCTCGTTCCTGACCAAGATTGCCGGGCTCGAGGCGGACGTGCTGTCCTCGACCGACAACCTTGACACCGATCAGGCCGCCGTCTGGGTGCACAACAAGAACGAAGTGCGCGACCGCATGGGCCTTTACCGGATGTGGCGGCGCGAACTGTGCGGCTTTCTCGGCGTGCCGGCCGGTCCATCCCTAGGCGACGGCAGCATCAGCCTGGCAAGGGGCTGACATGGACGGCACCAAGCTCCAAGCCAAGATTTACAAAGGATACGCGCAGGCAGCCAAGCGAATCGGTTTCCCTTACCAGCAATTTCGCGCCACCAGCGCCAATAATCCGCTGCTGACAACCGCTTTGCAGACACTGCCTGCGTCGTTCACTACGAACTTCACCTACAGCGCGCCGAACAAGTACGGACAGGCCACTTGGCTGGGCCTATTTGATGGGCGCACGTTTCTGCCCGGCGATTACCTGGTGGGTAAGGGCGGCACGTTCTTCATTGCCGCCATGCAAGCCACGCTGCCGATCTACTGCGTGCAGACCAACCGGGTTGTCTCGGTCCTGCGCGTGGCGATGGATACCGGGCCGGGATTGCTTGGCTATGCCGGCGATACCGCGGCGACCGAGGTCGCTTTGATGCAAGGCTGGCCTGCCAGCGTCTTGCAGGGCACCAAAGGCGAGCAGAACCCGACCCAGCTGCCGGGTGATGTGCGCACGCCGTGGTGGCTGGTGCTGATGCCGGCTTGGCCCGGTATCACGCTGCGGACCAGCGACATCATCCGCGACGAGTTGGGCCGCAAATACGTGATTTCCAGTGCCGAGCTGACCGATATGGGTTGGCGGTGCACGGCAATGCAGGCGCAGGTGTGATATGGCGAGCCTAACCGACGTACTGAAGCAGGTCGCGGCGCAGATCGCCACCATCGTCTACCCGGCCGGGACCGGGCAGCCAAGTATTGCCGGGATGCCCATCAAGGTTTACCCCGGCTGGCCTATTCCTAAAACGCTTGAGGCGGATCTGGCGGCGGGGAAGGTACACGTCAGCGTCTACGCCGCCGGCAGGGATAAGAAGACCACCCGCTACCTGGGTAAGTCGTGGATCACGCTCTCCGCCCCAGTGCATACGGTCGCCATGACCGTCGCCGGCTCGGTGGTGACGCTCTCCGGCACGGTCAGCAAGCAAAACCTGCTGATCAGCCTGAATGGCATCAGCTACGTCTACGCCATGCAGCCTAGCGACACGCTCACGACCGCCGCAGCCGGCCTTGCATCGCTAGTGCCTGGCGCTTCCAGCGCTGGGCCAGTCGTTACGCTCACGGGCGCGCACAGCGTCTTCACGCGAGTCGGCGGTTTCGGTGCGGCAATCAAGGAAACCAAGCGCCAGGCGCAATCGGTGCAGGTCACTGTTTGGGCCAGCACGCCGAATGCCCGCGATCTCGTCGAAAGCGCGATCGATTCCACGCTGTCCGACAGCAACAATATTGCGTTCCCAGATGGCTCGGTGGGGATCATTGAGTACTCCGGCCGACTCATGGACGACAAGCTGCAAAAGGCCAACCTCTACCGGATGGACCTCTTCTACCTGATCGACTACGCCACCACCCAGACACAACAAGCGGCCGAAGTTATCGCTCCGGTGCTGAATATCGTCAACGCCCAGTCCGGGCTTCCAATCGCAACGCTGAACCCTTGAGGCCCGACATGGACTCCGATACCCCAGATAGCAGTGTGGTTGCTGCACCAGCATCCGCACCGGCCGCAAAGGCCAAGACTTCGCCATTTTCGCTGACCGTTAAGTTCGCCTTCGCCGACTACCAGGTCGGCCAAAGCATTACCGACCCCAGTGAAGTCGCCGCCGTCCTGGCTGGCGAATGCGCCGGCAACGTCCTGAAAGTCGCCACCGCCTGACAAGCGAAACCCACACACAAGAAACCGCCCACTGAGGCGGTTTTTTCATTTAGGAGGAAGCCATGCCAATTTATCCGGCAGGCAGCTTGAACACGGCGGCGCTCACAGCACCCGATTTGTACATTCAGATCGTTCCGCCGAAGACTCGATACATCAACGGGGTGCCGACCGACATTCTGGGGATTGTCGGTGTGGCTTCTTGGGGCGCAGTGAACAGTCCAGTGCTGATTGGTTCGCCCGGCGATGCATCACAGAAGATCGGCACCCAACAGGTGCGCAAGTACGACCTGGCCACCGCCATCGCGGTATCGATCGGACTGGGCGCCTCGAACATCCGTGCGGTGCGCGTGACCGACGGCACGGACACTGCCGCGACCTCGACCCTTAAGGATACGGCGGCCGCCATCGGTGCCACCCTGACCGCTTTTTACACCGGCACCCTCGGCAACTCGCTCACCGCCACGCTCACCGCCGGCACCGCGCTGGCGAGCTGGAAGCTGGTCATTTCGCTGCCGGGTGTATCGCCTGAAGTATTCGACAATATTACCGGCACTGCCGGCGCGCTCTGGGCCAACATCGTCGCAGCCGTCAACAACGGCCAGTCCGGGATTCGCGGCGCGTCGCAGTTGGTGATTGCTACCACCGGGGCCTCCATTCTTGCGCCAGCAGTCACGCAGACTGTCGCATTCACAGCCGGTACGGATGGTGCGACCACCATCACCGATGCAGTGCTGATCGGTGTCGATGGCGTGACCGGCTCGACCCGCAAGGGCATGTATGCCCTGCGCGGCAGCGGCGCCCAAGTCGCCAATCTGGTGGATCTCACCGATTCGACCCAATGGCCGACCATGGTTACCTTCGGCTTGTCCGAGGGCTGTTACATGATCACCCAGGGACCGGCTGGCGCTTCCTACGTCACGGTTTCCGCCAGCCTGGTCACCGCCGGTTGCGACAGCTACGCGCTGAAAGTACTGGTGGGTGACTGGACCTACTGGATGGACCAGGTCAACGGCCAGCGCCGGATGCTGGCCCCGGCCACCTTCTCAGCCGCCGAGATCGCCGCCCTGGCACCGCACCAGTCGCCGCTGAACAAGCCGCTGAGCAACGCGGTATCGACTCAGCGCAATCTTTCCCAGCAGCCGTACAGCCTGGCCGAGATCGGCGCGATCAACCTCGCTCGACTGGACGTGATCACCAACCCGTGCCCGGGAGGAAACTATTTCGGGCATCGGATCGGCATGAACAGCTCGAGCAACCCGACGATCAATGGCGACAACTACACGCGGATGACCAACTTCATTGCGCTGACGTTGGCCGCATCGTTCGGGTACGTGATCGGGCGACTGCAGGTGGAGGATCTTCGTCGCACCACGAAGTCGACCATCGAAAGCTTCCTGCAGAACCTGGTTGGGCAGGGGATGATCGGCGACCCGAATGGCGGCCCGGCGTTCTCCGTGCAGATCAACGCCGCCAACAACCCTGACTCGCGAGTCGCTCTGGGCTACATGCAGGCCGACGTGCAGGTCAAGTACCTGTCGGTCGTTTACTACTTCCTGGTGAATCTGGAGGCGGGGCAGTCCGTCACCATCACCGTATCCACCAATCCGCGCCAATAAGCGCTAACACCCACTTCCAAGCCCGGCCTAGCGCCGGGTTTTTCATTTGGAGAACGCCATGCAAGGTGGATACAACACGGGCAAGGATGTCTCGATCGACATCAACGGCCCCTACGGCCCGATCCGCATCCCGGCCCTGATGGACTTCGACAGCAAGCCGAAGATCACCAGTACAGAAATTACGCCGCTCAACGGTCAGACCGATGAGCTGAACGTCCCCAAGGGCTGGACTGGCACGTTCAGCATTGAGCGAAAAGACGCGACCATTGATAACTACTGGGCGCAGTGGGAGGCCGACTACTACGCCGGCGTGTCGCAGCCTGCCTCGACCATCACCGAGACCTTCTCGGAGCCGGACGGCAGCGTCAGTACCTTCCGCTACACCCAAGTCCAGCTGAAGTTGGATGACGCCGGCAAGAAGGAAGGCGACAAGACCATCAAGCAGTCGATGTCGTTCACTGCCCGTCGTCGCCTGAAAGTCTCCTAATCCAGTTTTGCATGGCAGCCCGGCACGCAGGGCGCGGGACTCGTCACCCCGCACGCCATGCTCCTTTGACGACTCGCTGACCAGAGGATTTACCTATGACCAAAGTAACTGTTAACCACGATGCAGCGGCGCCTGTTGAAACACCAAAAAAGTCCAGGAATGCCACTATCACCGACAGTACCGGGCGCACGATCCAGCTGCGCGAGCTTGACCCGTTGCAGAAAGGCCGACTGGTAATGTCGGTCGGCGGTGAAATTGCAGCCAACAACGTTTTTATGTCCGGATTTGCAATCCCGGCCGCCATGGTCACCCATGTCGACGACGATTTCTTTGGCATGCCAGCCAACATCAAGCAGATTGAAGCGATGATCAGCATTTTGGGCGAAGAGGGCATGGAGGCGATTGGTGCTTATCTGCTGAAAAAGTATGAAGCCCAGAAAAAAGAGCAGGAACAAGCAGCGCTGAGCGCTGAGCAGGCCGCAGCAAAAAACTAGGAACGAACCCTGATTTTCGCAGCCGTTGCTGGTTGGTGAAGAACGGGGTTCCCTTCAGTGTAGTTTTTGAGTGCGATTACTTGGATGAATACGAGCGAATGGCGTTTTCCATCATCTTCTCCGAGTTCGAGGGGAGTGAGTTCGACTGGGACTCTATGACGTTCAAGGAGAAGAAGTAGTGGAGCTGAAAAGTCTTGGAGATTTGGCCGCGCACCTCGTTGGCATAGAGGCGGGGATGCTGAAACATCTTGAGGCTGGTCTTGAGGATTGCGCTGTTCGCCTCGAGCAGACCATGAAGGCTGAGATTGGCCATTACCAGGCCGGTATCGGCCCATTTGAGGCTTGGGCGGATCTTGCTGACTCGACAGAGGCCAGCAAGGCGGCAAATGGCTATCCAGCTGATTCTCCGTTGCGTGCAAATGGCGATCTGGCAGAGAGCTTCACGCATACAACTCACGGACTTGAAACCGTTGTTGGCTCGACAGACCCAGTGATGGTCTATCACGAATTTGGTACGCCAAAGATGCCGCCGCGCAACGTTGTAGGGGCCGCGCTTCTCAGGAACAAGGAGTACATCCGGCGCCGAATTGGCCATGCAGCAACCAGCGGCCTAATTGGAGGTAATCCGATCCATGCTTCGCTGGGCTACGATGGCGAAACTTAAAGGGGGGGGGTATTACTTGGCTTTTTCCCGAAGCTCTCGACTCTCTTCAATCCCTCGCTTGATGCTGGCGGCGAACTCGGGATCTTCCTTGAACATTTTTAGACCCCATCTGAGGGTCTCGGATACGACCTCTTTAAAGGATTTTCCGGACTCGTCTGCAATTCTCTGGAGCTCGTCCAGGGAATCTTGAGGCAAGCCAATGCTTAGATCGCGGGGTTTGCTTTCTTGGATTCCCAGCAAATCCTCGCTAGAAACGCCAAGGGCCTCAGCCAGGCGCAGCAGTACCTTGAGCCTTGGCTTGGATTGTCCAGACTCGTATTTAGAAATCATCGACCAGGCAATGCCGGTCAAGGCCGCCAGCTCTCTCTGAGTCAGCCCTTTTTGTGCTCGCAAATACGCGAGCTTGTCAGCGAATGTGTCGTTCATGACCGCCTTAGCATTTTGTACGCGGAGGAATTATCCCCGTACCTAAAGGGTACGGGCGCACGCTGCGCCGTGCAACAAAGGAAACATTGTTGTTGACAAAAGAAACAAAAGACACAAAACTACACAAACGAAACGACACAAAGGAAGCGGTCATGAGCGCGGAAAAACAGAAGAGGGTAGTAGGTGTCCGACTGGTAGATCAGATGCGTGAGACGCTCTCCAGAAAGGCCGAACAAAACGGGCGAAGCTTGAGCGGCGAGATTATCTACCGACTGAGGAAGTCGTTAGAGCAGGAGGCGGAACATGAAAAGCAACAGCCATAAAAAAGCCCCAAGCGCGCCAACGCTTGAGGCTCATGAAGCAGAACGTCAATCTACTAGGAAAAACGTCATGACGAATAATAGCACAGCTGTATCCAATGTCATCCCGTTCGATTTTCGCGGACATAGCGTCCGCGCAGTCTCCATCAATGGAGAGCCGTGGTTCGTCGCTGTCGATGTTTGCAAGGTACTTGGCCAGACCAATACAACCAAAGCCTTGTACGCGCTGGACGATGACGAACGGTCTAACTTTAAGTTAGGGCGTCAGGGCGATGTAAACATCATCAGTGAGTCGGGCCTTTACACCCTCACACTGCGCTGCCGCGACGCGGTGACGAAGGGCAGCAAGCCTCACGCCTTTCGCCGCTGGGTGACATCAGAGGTTCTGCCAGCCATCCGCAAGCATGGTAACTACGTCGACCGCTACAACGCCATGGGCGACCTCGTTGGCGCCGTCATCGGCACCAGCGGCGAGAACGTCCTTGACCGTGTGATCGACCAGAAAGCATCGCCGGTCCCGCATGCCCTTCAGCGCAGTTTCAAGCACACCATGAAGAGCCGGCTGCGCTCGCGCTTCAATGTTCAGCGGACAGCACTCATTCCAGCCGAGCATTTGGCGGACGCATGCAATTTCGTGGCTGCGTATGCCCTGGATGGTGAATGGATCGGTCGGTCCGACAAGGATGGGGTGTTTTTCAACGTTCATGAGGTCCAGCACATCTACTTGCTGATGTCTCGTCACGCCTCGCTCATGCGGGATCGCGAAGCCATCCTTTCGGCTGGTCGGCTCCTTGACTCAAGAACGCTCATTCGCGTGTTCGACCAGATCAATGAGGGGCGATCTTCATTTTCTTTTCTCGATGCACGGAGGTCGGAAATTTACAGCACGTATCTGTCTACCGGCTGCTCTCCGGGTGGGTATGCAGCTACTGCTTGATTTGAGGTAAAAGAAACCCCGCTTCGGCGGGGTTTATTTTTGACTACCGTTTATTCAAAAATGCTTTGGGCATCCAGAACGGCTTATTATCAGAGCCAGAAACCCAGATAGACATGGTGTCTTCTGGGTTGTTCATAACTGTTACAGAGATTTTGGATTTGCCTTTTTGGCACTGCGCCTGAGCTTCGTCGTAAGTAGAAACTTCCGCTTTAGAGCGCAACATGTCTAACATTTCTTTCGTCTGGCCCTCGAACTCTGGCTCTCCTGTTTTAGTGGAGATGTTTGGGAGCTTGCCTGTTATCTGGTAAGTCGCCTCTACCATTCCAATGGTTGTAGTCACGTATTCTGCGATATCCAGGGTTGGACAGGCAAAATAAAATTCATTCTTGGACTCTATAAATGTTACCGCCTTGTCTCCGGGGTTGCAGTCGACGATTGAGCACGACTTGCTCATGTCAGCTGCCGTACAAGTAGCGGATAATAACAGCGCTGCTATAAACGATATTGTCTTCATATTCATCCTTACTCTGGCTGAAGTGCCGCAATTGCAAAAAAGCCGACAACGATTATCACCGGCCCAAATATCCACCACATAGCAACCGCAAAAATCATCAGCCTCCCAATTTTGTCTAGCCAATCCAACTCCTTCTGAGCAACCTGATTTTTCGGAATGAATTTCTGCTTAGGGTACTGAGCACGCTTGGTGCGGCTCGCAAGCCACTCTTGAACCCTGAATTTCAAAGGAGCTTTCATGTCAGCAGAATCCTATAGTGTTGCCGTCAGGTTGAGCCTGACCAATATGGTCAGCTCAGGGCTTAAGATCATTGCAGCGGACTTGCTTGGCCTGGAAAAGAACGTCGGCCGGGTAGAAGAGAAGCTCAAAGCCCTCAAAATGATAGGCGTCGGTTGGGGTATTTCCAAGGCTGGCGACGGCATGCTAGGGATGATTGGCAAGACGGTTGAGGCGAGCAAGGAATACACGCACCAAGTCGCACAGATGAATATTCTGGGCATGAAGCAGGCCGAAATTGCCGATGTCATCTCCACAGCCTGGAAAACCTCGCGCGACGTAATTACTTCAAGTGCCGCTGACAATATTGAAGCATACCGTGAGCTGCGCGCCGTGTTCGGCGCAGGTCATGAACACGAAGCCTTGGCGGTACTTCCGATTGCTCAGCGGGCCAGTGCAATCATATCGTCGCTGACGGGAAAAATGGCATCGGTTAAGGACGTTGGCTACGACATCTCAAAGGCCGCTGAACTGACCACTGTTGGCGGCATGAATGAGGCACAGCTGGCCAAGCGCGCCGAGCAATTCACCAAGGCGTCGATCGCCTTTGGCGGCAAAATCAACATGCATGACTTTCACGGCGCTCTAAAGATGACTCGCGGCGCCTCGCTGAACTACAACGACGATTTCATCGCGCACTATTTCCCGACTCTGATTCAAGAAATGAAGACCGGTCATGCGGGCGCTTCAGGTGCTGGCGTGCTGCTGCGAAACTTCGACAGAGCAGTTGTTGGCCAAGTCATTCCACTGAACAAGCTTCAGACCTGGATGGATGCCGGCTTGGTTAAGGCGGGAAGCGTGGTCTGGAACAAGCATCATACCGGCCTGAAAAAGATCAATCCGGGCGGCGTGGTGGGGCAGGATTTGGCGAGCGCCAACCCACGCGACTGGTGGGAGCTTTATGGCGAGGCGGCCATCTCCAAGCTGATGAAGACGAAGGGGTTGACCGATATTCAGGCGATCAGCGCCTTGGGCACCAACCAGATGACGACTGACTTTTTTAAGAAGCTCCACTTCCAGAAGGTTCAGTTTGACAGAGACAAGATCCTCATCGACCAGGTTGGAAGCAGCAAGGATTCCTACGACAAATTGCTGAAGACAGATCCATTGCTCGCGCACAAAGCCCTGGATAAGCAGTGGGATAATGTTCTGGCTCGCATCGGTTACACAATTCTGCCAGTGATACTCCCTTACATGGTTAAGTTTGCGGACTGGCTCGACGGGATAGGGCAATGGATGCAGCACCATCCGGTCAAGCTGCAAGCCTTGGTTGGCAGTTTCCTTGCGATGGGTGTCGCATTCAGTATCCTCGGCAAAGTCATGATGGCGGCCGGCATTATCAAGCTCCTCGGGATTGGGCCGATGCTCATGGCGGCAGTAGCGCCGGTAGGGCTGGCCTTAGCTGCCATCGTAGTAGTCGGCCTCCTGCTCTGGAACAACTGGAATGAGATCAGCAGGGCGCTGACGGTGATGTGGGGCGATATCAAAACTGGATTCATCCAGCTGTTCCATGGCGATATATCGGGCGCCTTCAAGTCCTTTACTCATGTGTTTCTACTGGGCTGGCAAACGATCTTCAATACGCTGATTGCCGGGGCGAACACGATACTTCCAGAGTCTTTGAAAATAAAGAAAGTGCACTTTGCGGGCAATTACGACGGTGGGGAGACGCCCAATTCGGAACTCCCTGGAATACTGCCGAAGTACAGTTTCGCTCCGCCAGTGCTGTCACTGCTTCCCGAACTTGCAAAGCCGCCCGTGCCCAGCCCTCTGGTTGCTCCGGTCCCCCCAAAACAATCGGTGCTACTGCAGCTCACTCAGCCCATTCACTTGGACGGGAAGAAGATTGCCGAGTCGGTCACGACTCACATGACCCGCGAAGCTTCCAAGCCACAGACTGGCACCCAAGGCTTTGACCCATCCCGCAACCCATTCATGCCGGGCACTCCGAGCGTGGTCTACCCGAGGTAAGAACCCATGAGCTTCACCAGCTTCCTGGACAATTTCGCTCCGGGCGGGGATCCCTTTGCCACGCGGGTCATCTTGGGGGATTTCGAGTTCCAGGGATTGGAGGTTCCCGAGTCGGCCACACCGGGCGCCGGCAAGCAGCAACTGGTCATGCATAAGCTGGTCGGCGGCAAACGCGTCATCGACGTCATGGGCGTCGATTATGAGCCGATCAGTTGGTCTGGCTGGATTCTGGGGGCGACGGCGGGGCAACGGGTCACCGAGCTGGAGACCCTGCGTGATGCCGGCGAGCCGTTGGCGTTCAGTCTGGACGGCTACCACTTCCGGGTGATTCTTTCGGACTTCGTGCCGCGCTTCGAACACGTCTACCGGCGCCATTACAGCCTGGAGCTGACGGTGATCGAGCGCTTGGACGCGCCGGTCACAACCAATTCACTGTCGGGCACGCTGGATGCGCTGGTCAATAGCGATGTCGGCAAGTCCTTGGGACTGGCCAGCATCATCAATTCGGATGCCGTGACCAGCAGCATCAACACGGTGAAGGATGCGGTGTCGCAGGTGCAGGGCTTCGCCAATGCCACCATCGACACGGTGCAGACGGTGATTCGTCCGCTGGTGGCCGCGCAGGCGGTCGTGCAGTCGACGATTGCGCAGGTCGCCGGCTCGGTGAACGACATCACCACGCTCGGCGGCCTGATTCCGGGTAATCCGGTGTCGTCGGCGGCCAACAACGTGTTGCGTCAGGGTATGGCGCTGACCCAGCTCGCGCCGCTGTACCAGATGCAGAGCGTGCTGGAACGGATGCAGAAGAACGTGCTCGCCGGTCCGCTGGCCAATGGCACCTCCAGCGTCACCACCAGCAATTCCAGCCTTCAGAAGATCGCCGCCGACAGCTATGGCGATCAGTCGCGCTGGACCGAGATTGCCGCGGCCAACAGCATTGTTGACCCGCAACTCAACGGCATCCAGACGATCAAAATCCCCATAGGTGAATAAGTTGGATCTGAACACCGATGCGACAGCCCAAGACGTCCGACAAATAGTCGGACGTTTGCTTTTGAATGGGGTGGAAGTTCCGTTTTATTCGTGCGACGTCGACAGCAACGCCTTCTACTCGGCCGATACCTTCTCGGTCGTGTTCGTGCTGTCGGACATGCAGCCGCCCTACAACACGGTCAAATGGTGGGGTGATCAAACGGCGATTGAGGTGTCAATTTCCATCGGCGTGATCGGTCAGGGCATCACCGACTGGCGCACGCTGATTGTTGGTGGGGTGGACCGGCTGAAGATCCGCCTGGCGAAGCGCGAAGTGAGCGTCGAAGGACGGGATTACACCAGCCGCTTCATCGATACCAAGACCAACGAGAAGTTTTCCGGACAGACCACCAGTGAAGTGGCCACGCTGCTGGCCAAGCGTCGCGGCCTTACACCTGTGGTCACGGCGACCAAGACCAAGGTGGGCGACATCACCAAATGGGATCACGCGCACGTCACCGATGAGCGCACAGAATGGGACTTGCTGGCGTACTTGGCCGGCCTTGACGGCTTTCAGGTGTACGTCACCGGTGACGAACTGCACTACGAGCCGGCGCTCGACCCGGCGACCACCGACCAGTACCTGATTCGCTGGGTCGAGCCAGGATTGCTGGCCTACCCGCAATCCAACACCTCGGATGACTTGGAATTTGAGCGTGACCTGACCATCGCCAAGGGCGTGACGGTGCAGGTCATCTCCTACAAGGACGGCAAGACCTATACCGCGACCTTTCCGAACAACTCGGCCAAAGGCATTGCGCCCGGCCAATCGACGTCGAAGCGCCAGGTCTACGAGATCAAGCGCAACGGCCTCGACCTGAACCAGGCACAGCAACTCGCCCAGAAGATCCACAAGCAAATCACCGACCACGAAATGCGCCTGTCCTGCTCGATGCCCGGCGACAACTCGCTGATGCCGAACACGATCGTCCGGCAGGAAGGGACCGGATCGGGCTTCGACCAGCTGTATTACGTGGACGCGGTGCGGCGCTCGCTGAGCTTCGAGTCGGGCTACACCATGAGCCTCACGGCGAAGAACCATAACCCCAATTCACTGCAGGTGGCGCCATGATCGCAGGTTTCGCGAATGCCTTGCGCCAGCATGGCAACACAGACGATACAGGGCCGCGCACCGGGATAATCTCCAGCTACGATCCTGGCAGCGGTGTAAAGGTCAAGATTCAGCCAGAAGACCGAGAAACGAACTGGATTCAGCTGGACTGCCCTGGCGTCGGGAATGGCTGGGGCGTCCAGATCGGCCCCCAGATAGGCGACGAGGTAACCGTCTCGTTTGAATCGAATGACCCGAACCTCGGCAAAGTCACGGCTCGCCACGCAAACAGCAATAACCTGCCTATGCCGGTGCCGTCCGGCGAAATCTGGATGGTTCACAAGTCTGGCTCGCTGCTCAAGTTCCATAACGACGGATCGGTCGAGATCAAGGCGGCAGCCGGAATGGCCTATACGGCGACCGTGCACCAATTCCATGGGCCAATAACCACTGACAGCACCATTACGGCGGCCGGCGATGTTGTGGCCGGCACAGTCAGCCTGGAAAACCACCTGCATAACGGTGGGACCATCAGCGGCAAGACCTCGGCGCCTATCCCATGAAAGACCTGAACCACTACGTCGGCGGCGATCTTTCGCTATCGCCGACCGGCAGTCTATCGACTGTCGAAGGCATCGAGCGCGGTAAGCAGCGGATTCTACGCCGGCTGATCACTAACCCCGGCGACTACCTGTTCCACCCGGAATACGGCGCCGGTCTCGGCCGCTACGTCGGCGCGCTGATGAACATCCCGGAAATCATCGCCCTCATTCGCGGACAGATTCTGCTCGAGGACTGCGTGGCGAAAAAGCCTGCGCCGGTCATATCGGTCTCGTCATCGAACGACACCCTGTCCGTCACTATCAGCTACACCGACTCTGCTTCTGGCGAGCCGGTGACGCTCTCGTTTGAGGTAAATCGCTGATATGGCAACGCTCAATATCAAGGACTTCACCACCCTCGTAAGGGACCAGGTGACTGCCGTTCAGGGTAGGGCGGCCGGACTGGTCGACTTCACCATTGGTTCCCTGTTGCGGGCCTGCGCCGAGAGCAATGCCAGCGTGCTGCAATGGCTCCAGCAGCTGATCGTGACGCTGCTGATCAATACTCGCGCCTCGACCTGTGTCGGGCCTGATCTTGATAGCTGGATGGCTGACTTCGGCTTCTATCGGCTGTCGGCCAGTTTCGCGACCGGCAGCGTCACCTATTCGCGCTTCACGCCGACCAATTCTGCACTGATCCCGATTGGCGCTCTGGTCGGCTCGACCGATGGCTCTCAGCAGTTCGCGGTGACGATCGACACCACAAATGCGATGTACAGCGCCACGCTGGGCGGCTACCTGATCCCGGCTGGGACTGCATCTGCGACGGTTCCGGTGATTGCCAGTACGGCCGGCGCTGCAGGTAATGCGCTGATCGGCACCGTCACGGTGATCGTCGGCAGCATCAGCGGCGTCGATACGGTGTCCAATGCCGCAGTCTTCGCCAACGGTGTTGATCCAGAGCTAGATCCAGCATTCCGCGCGCGCTTCGTGCTCTGGGTGCAGTCGCTGTCCAAGGGTACGAAAGCAGCCATCGGTTACGTACTGTCCTCGATGCAGGCCGGTGTCACCTATACGCTGACCGAGAACCAGGACTACAGCGGAAATGTGCTCTACGGCTACTTCTATGCGGTGGTCGATGACGGCAGTGGTGCGCCATCAGGTGCGTTCTTGGTAACGGCTGGCGCGACCATTGAGTCAGTCAGGGGGTTTACCACATGGTATGGCGTATTCGCCCCGGTATTGGTGACGGCCAACGTCGGCATGACCATTACGACCGATGCGACGGTGACGCATAGCGTGGCGGTTGCTCAAGTCACAACCGCCATACAGACCTACATCTCAAAGCTCAGGCTCGGGCAAATGCTTCCCTATACCCAACTTGCAGCCATCGCCTATGCCGTGAGCCCGGCCATCACGAACGTCTCTGGCGTTCTACTCAACGGCAGCACGGCCGACCTTGGCGCAACCAAACAGCAGGTCATTCGACCCGGCACAGTGACGGTGGCTTAAATGAGTGTCGGCGACCAAGACGATATGTTCGGCCGGCTGAAGAACTTGCTTCCAGTCGGCTGGTTTGGTGACAACAACCCGGTCAGGGACGCACTGCTGTGGGGTTATGCGCAGGCGCTGTCATGGGGCTTCACCCTCTATCTCTATGCGAAGAACCAGACGCGGATCAAAACCGCTTCTGACGGCTGGCTCGACCTGATCGGGCTGGATTTCTTCGGCAACAACCTGATCCGCTATTCCAATCAGCTCGACCCGAGTTACCGGAATCGAATCCTGATCAATATTTTCCGAGAGCGCGCCACGCGCCACGGCATGGATCGGGTGCTGTTTGACCTGACCGGCCGGCACCCACTGATCATTGAGCCAGCCTGCCCGACAGACGCGGGCTGCTTGGGCCTGACGCTGGGTCTTGGCGTTGCCGGGCCGCTTGGCTCTACCTCATGCCCCTATCAGGCGTTCGTCACTGCCTATCGGCCCGCAGGAAGTGGTGCGGCCAACTGGCCAGGCGTTGCCACGAACTGGTTTGGCCTCTCCCAGACCAGCGGCCTAGTCCCAGCAGCGCAAATCGCCCCCGCGGTATCGGATGCCGACATCGTCGCGGCCATTGAAGCCACCAAACTCTATGGCACGACCGTCTGGTATCGAATCACCAACTGATTTCACTCATTCAACTCTATAGCCCGCCTTGAGCGGGTTTTTTATTGGGGATTCCATGGACAGACAGATCGTTTATCCCGGCCAGATTCTGCCGGAAACCAGCCTGCTCCAGATGGCGAAAGATTCCATGATTGGTCTGGCAAAGCTATCGGCTGCGGTTCTCGGTACCAGCACCATGGCGAACGGCTTTGCCGTGACGCCGACCGGACCGGCATCGCTGCAAGTGGTTTGCGCGCCGGGCGAGATCTACGGACTGACCAGTATCGACGCCCTGGCGTTCTCGACGCTGCCGGCCGATACCGCGCACTCGATCATGAAGCAGGGCATCCTGCTCGATGGTGTGACGCTAAGCTGCCCGGCGCCGGGCACATCCGGGAAATCCATTAACTACCTGGTGCAGGCGACCTACCAGGACTCCGATTCAGCGCCGGTTCTGCTGCCTTATTACAATAGCGCCAACCCTGCGCTGCCTTATAGTGGCATGGGGAACAACGGCCTGACGCAGAACACGTCGCGCAAGGGCGCAGCAATCGTTGCGGTCAAGGCCGGCGCATCGGCCAACACTGGCAGCCAGGTAACGCCCGCTCCTGATGCCGGTTACATCGGTCTGTACGTGGTGACTGTGGCGTTCGGTCAGACCACGATCACCTCGACCAGCATTTCGCAGTACAGCGGAGCGCCACTGCTGCCGAGCGGAATTTTGCAGTCCATTCAGAACGGCAACACCTCGTCCGCCGTCGACACCGGCACCGCCAACACTTACGTCTGCGCCTTCACGCCAGCTATTACCGCTCGCAGTGAGCAGCAGCCGCTGCGCTTCAAGGTCAAGACATCCAATACCGGCGCCTCAACTTTCAACGATGGCTTGGGCGCTGTAGCTCTGGTCGGTGGCGCGCATTCAGCCCTTCAAGGCGGCGAGCTGGTTGCCAATGGTGACGCGTGGGTGCAGTGGAACACCTCAATCGGCGGTGGCTCCTACATCCTGCTGTTCTGCACGGGAGCAGCTGAGCAAGTAGCACCAGCCACCCAAAGCCAGCATGCCACCCAACTCGGCCAGGTCCAGGCGCTCCCATCCTCGCTGCAATCTATTACGGCATCGGTTGCTTCCAGCGCCCTAACGCTGACCTGGGCCGCGCAGCCGCTGGTGTTTCGTAATGCCACGTTGGCCAACGGCGCGCCAGTGTCGGCGACCCCCGCCGGCACGCTGTCGCTGGTCGTGCCAGCGGGCGCCACGCTGGGCACTACCTCTGGGAAAGCCGCGCAGTTGGTGCTATTGGTGGCCTACAACGCCGGCACGCCTGTCCTGTGCGTGGGGAACATCGCGGGCGACTTGGACCTTAGCGAGGCAGGGGTCATCACTCCAACCACCATCAGCGCCGGCGCCACCTTGGCCAGTACGATTTATTCGGCGTCGGCGGTGGCAGCCGGTTCGCCCTATCGGGTGCTCGGCTATATCCAGATCACTGAAGCAGCGGCGGGGACCTGGGCCACGGCGCCGACCCTGGTGCAGGGGGCCGGCGGCCAGGCTTCAGCTTCATTCCTGGCCAGAAAGGGCCTTTCCGGAACGGCATATACCTCATCCACCCCGGCAGCCAACGCGGCATTCTCACTCACAGTTACAGCGGGTTCATTTGTTGCGCCTTGCAACGGCGTGGTATTTGCCTCCCACGCAACGAACTCCCCCGCCCAGCCCGCTTCTATCTCCAGTGGGGTAACCATCTCGGGCTCTATTTCAGGATCGGCTGCTGCGACAGACATCGGATATAGCACGACAGTCAACTGCGTAAGCCTGGCTGTAGTTCAGGGTGAAACAGTTACGGTAACTGGCGCAACTTCAGGGTCTGCAACTAACGTGGCATGGGTCTCACTTGGCCGGAACGCCGGCTTTATGTTTATTCCTGCGAACTAATTAGGTATTAATCCATGTATGTAATTCAGTTTAATGCTGATGGCACGCCGTTCGGCTGTGTGATGCTTTCCGGGGTTGCAGAAAACAACATCCTCGAAGACTCCGAAGTTGAATGCACAGAGGACCAGTTTAATAACTACCTAAGTTATCGACGGGTCAATGGTGTGATCACCTTGGCAGCGGTAGCTGATCTGGTGGCCAATGCTCAGCCGATTCAGTCGGCTCTGGTGGATGCTGCGTGTGCCGCCGCCATTGTTTCCGGATTCACCTGTGACGCGTTGGTGCCGGGTACGCCGTACACCTATCCGTCAAAGCTGACCGATCAGGCTAATCTGTCGGACTCGGTGTTGTCTTCGCTGGTCCCGGGGTTGGCTACCAATTGGACAACCCCGTTCTGGTGCGCCGATGAAACGGGGACTTGGGGTTATCGCGAGCATACGGCCGCGCAGATTCAAGCAGTCGGCGTGTGCCGCAAGACGATGATCACCGTGATGATCTCGAAAAAGATCACGCTGGAGGCGGCTATAGCAGCTGCGGCCACGGTTGAGGCCGTACAAGCCGTAGTCTGGCGCTGAGCAAGTCGTCTGGCCTCAGTTACCGGCCTGATCGCAGCAAGAAAAAACACCCGCCATCGAGCGGGTTTATTTTCGCCCGGAGAAAAGTATGCCCATCACCCAGCAGCAGTTGCTGCAAATCTTCCCGAACGCCGGCCCAGTTGCCGGCGTTTTTGTGCCTGTGCTGAACACCGCGATGGGGCGGTTCCAGATCATTACGGTACGACGGATTGCTGCGTTCATCGCACAAGTCGGCCATGAGTCGGGGCAGCTCGCTCGCGTCGTGGAGAACCTGAACTATGGCGCTCCGGGGCTGATGGCGACGTGGCCGAACCGGTTTCCGGCCGATCTCGCCGCTGCCTGCGCGCGTCAGCCGGAGAAGATCGCGAACATTGCCTATGCCTCGCGCATGGGTAACGGCAACTCGACTAGCGGTGATGGCTGGATGTATCGGGGTAGGGGGCTGATCCAGATCACGGGTCGCGCCAATTATCAAGAGTGTGGCGATGCACTGGGTGTGGACCTGGTCGGCAATCCGGACCTGCTGACACAGCCTCAGTACGCCGCACTATCGGCCGCCTGGTTCTGGTCGATCAATGGGCTGAACACCCTGGCCGACGCCGGCAACTTCACCGGCATCACGCAGCGGATCAACGGCGGACAGAACGGCGCGGCGGACCGGCTGAACCTCTACAACACTGCGCTGAAGGTGCTGGCATGACTGCTTTCACGAAGCTTTCCCGAGCGCTGGCCAAATCTGAGGAAGATCGGCTTTTCTTCAGGTGCCCAGGCTGCGACATGGTTCACGGCATATCTCATGGGGCGGGCGCTGGGCCGCGCTGGGGATGGA
Source organism: Pseudomonas fluorescens HK44 (assembly GCF_000217955.3). Lineage (GTDB taxonomy): Bacteria > Pseudomonadota > Gammaproteobacteria > Pseudomonadales > Pseudomonadaceae > Aquipseudomonas > Aquipseudomonas fluorescens_AQ. The sequence continues at coordinate 67,141 of NZ_AFOY02000004.1, forward strand.
GCGGCGATGTCGAGAAGCCGACCTTCACGCCGAGTGTACTGGTCACATGGAGTGAACCGAGCGACAACCCGGGCGAATTTGACGATATCTCCAAGGACGTGAAGAAAGTCTGCCACTCGTTCGTGACCGATGGTCGCATCCAGTTCCTTGGCGACTGCACGCACGCACTGGCTGGGCAGACGGTCGACTTGCCTGACTGGGAGGATGAAGAATGACTGTCTACCTGAAAGCGGGCGCCATCCTGCTACTGATTACTCTGGCGTGCGGCGCGCTGTTCGGCGCCTATCACCACGGCGAGACCCTGGCCAATGCCGAGTGGCAGGACCGCTGGGACAAGGCTGTCGCCCAGCAGCAAAAGGACAAGGCCGCCGCCGAGTCTGCCGCCCGGGTAGAAGAGCAACGCCGCCAACATGCAACTGACGAGGTAGCAATCCATGCCACACAAGCACTTGAACAGGCTCGCACTGATGCTGCTACTGCCAACACTGCTGCTGGCCGGCTGCGCGAATCAGCCGCAAAGCTGGTCACCGCTGCCAGTAGCTGCTCCGGCAATTCCGGAACTGCCACCGCAGGCACGCCAGCAACCAACCCCGGCAATCTGCTCGCCGTCGTGCTCGACAAATCTGTCCAGCGAAATCGGGAATTGGCAGAAATCGCTGATACTGCCCGAGTGAATGGATTGGCCTGTGAAGCGGCCTATGATGCTTTGGTGAAACGGGAATAGGGGATTGTGTTCGGTCGGCAGGACGCCGAGGAGGGGGGGGGTAAAATCAGTTCCCAAACTCAAAGGCGAGCCCGTATTCTGCGCGGTCTGTAGAGCATCTGTTTTGCCCTAGTTTCGGAACTAAAAAAGGCTGGAGGCCGCTGCCTATATGCGTTTCCGTATCGGATTGCAAATCCGCCTACGCCGGTTCGATTCCGACCTCGGCCTCCACTATTAAAACCCCGTAGATCAATGGTCTACGGGGTTTTTTATTGCCTGCGATTTGGTAAGTGTTCCGCAACTTTTTGGATGTGTTCCGCAACCTGCCGGCTTTTTTCGTGGGTAATTGCACTGACTTGACCGCCCGTTTGCATTCGATCTGACCAGTCATTTGCATCGGACTTGACCAGCAGGCTTCGTAACCATGACCGGCAGAGAACGGCCCAGAGTGTGTAAAAACGCTTTCGTATATCGAGTGCGTCAACCAGGCGTTCCTGGGCGATGCGATTGCCCAAGCGTTTTCCGTGATAGCATTTACTGACGTTCCAAAGCGGTTATGTAGCGGTTTAGCGCCTTCTGGGGCTGAGAAAACCGAGACTTTACGCCCTCATCGCCTTCAGCAAGCTTGCTGTACCGATAATGCTCATAACCCGCTTCATGTTGTAGGCGAGTACATTCAGACTCATCTCCGCGCTTACCCCGACCAGTTTGCGCGTCAGGAAATGCGTTGAGCCCATCCATTGTTTGAGCGTCCCGAAGGGATGCTCAACTGTCCTTTTTCGGATTCGCATCATGTCCGGTGCATGGTTCAACCGACGCTGCATTTCCTCCAGCACCGCTTCATGTTCCCAGCGTCTTACTCGACGATTTTTGCTCGGTGTGCACTGCGTTTTCAGCGCGCAGCCCTGGCATTTCGAACTCCAATAACAGTGCATATTCATGCCTTTCTCAATACTGGAGAAGCGCCAGGGCAGCGCCTCTCCCGCCGGACAGATGTATTCGTTTTTCGTCGCGTCATAAACGAAAGCATCTTGTTGAATCGACCATCCGCCTTGGCGCTTGAAGTCATCGGCTTTGGCACGTAGGCAGTGATGTCCGCGTCGTGACAGGCAAGGATTTCTTCACTCTTGAAGTAACCTCGGTCAGCTACCACCGCCAGCGTTTCTGACGCCATGGCATCGCGAGCCTGCTTCGCCATCGAGCTGAGTTGATCGCGGTCGGAACCGAAGTTGGTGACCTCATGAGCAACGATCAAATGGTTCTGGGTATCAACCGCTGTTTGCACGTTGTAGCCGACGATTCCCGTGCCGCGCGTCATCATGGAGCGGGCGTCTGGATCGGTCAGTGAGACCTGTTTATCCGGCGATTCGTTGAGCTGGATTTCTATCGCTTGAAGCTCTTTCATTTGCGTCTTCAGCTTGGCGATTTTCTCTTCCAGCCGCACGGCGTTGGGCTCGGAGGCTGTTGGTTCTTGCCGATCGGCAGCATCGAGTGCCGTCAGATAACGGTTGATGCTCGATTCAATTTCTTCCATTCGCCGCTTCAGTTTGGCGCTGGTGAAATTGCGGTCGCGGTTGTTGACTGCTTTGAATTTACTGCCGTCGATGGCGACCAGATTTTCTCCAAACAGTCCCAACTGCTGACACAGCACAACGAACTGGCGACAGACGCCTCGGATGGCCTTGCTGTTGTCTTTTCGGAAGCTGGCGATGGTCTTGAAATCCGGCATCAAAACGCCCCGTCAACCACATCAGCTCGACGTTGCGCTGGGCTTCTCGCTCCAAACGGCGGCTCGACTGGATGCGGTTGAGATAGCCGTAGATGTAGATCTTCAGCAGGATCGCAGGGTGATAAGCAGGCCGGCCAGTATCAGCTGGAATGGCACTTTCAAAAACCCAGATTGACCAGGTCGAGTTCGTCGACAAAGACGTCGACTATGCGCACCGGATTGGTATCGCATACGTAGTCGTCGAGGCTCTCGGGGAGTAAGGTGCCTTGGCCTCGATGTTCACCTTGGATAAAGCGCTTCATGGGCGATCCCTGCAATGAAATCCACAGAAATCATAGCAAGGGTTCGCGAAGGTGTTTTTACACACTCTGGGCCAATAGCAGACGTTGCAAAAATTACTCCTGATGGAGAAGCAGACGGTCGCACGGGATAAGCCAGCCGAACGAAATGAGGTTTTTTACAGTCTCAATCGGGACAGGGGGACGCCTAAGGTCGCCTCCCTCCCATTACCACCGTACATACGGGGCAAGTATACGGCTGTTCGGTTCATTGAGTTTCCCAACCGAGCCGATACTTGTTATGCTGGCTGACGCAAATCAAACTAATTACGTGTTGCAAGGATGGCCGGCCATAAAGCAGTATGAACAAATCATCACTGCTTTGAGAACGATAATCAGCAGCCTTCCAATAATAGCCTTGCTGAATAGGTACATGGACAAGTAAGACTGCCATTTCGCGCTTTAGCTTTCCGCCAGCGAAATGTTATCTGTTCGTTTAAGAATCGGCCAGCTCCTTTACTATACAAGCGTAATAATTGAAATAACAACGCTGACAGAGATGAAACGCGACCCATGAAGCGCCCCATATTTGCTCGTTACGAAACGGCTCCAGCTCTAATCGGTGCAGTAGCGCTGTCAATCGTTTTTCTGTTCTCGGTGCTGAGCTTATTTTCATTCCCTGCGGTAGATGATTTTGCGTATTTTGATCAAGTAAACCAGTTTGGGTTTTGGGGAGCGCAGCGTGAATGGTACATGCATTGGTCAGGTCGATACACGGCGACTGCGGTCATGTCGATTTTTGCCGAGCTGCCAGGGGGCGAGCGTTATTATTTCCTCGGCCCCCTGTCAGCCATTGCACTTTCATTGATGACGACGTTTACTTTTTTCCAATCAGTCGTCGGTCGCAAGTTACCTCTGCTTACTACTTGCGTATGCTCTCTTGCATTCTGGGTTATATATATTTCAGGCTTGCCTAACATTGCGCAATCGGTCTACTGGGATATGGGTATTGCAGACTATCAACTTGCAAACGTGGCCCTTCTCTTTGTTCTAGCTGTTGCGGCGCGGCGTGAATTTTATCCGTCTAATAATTATTTGATAATCGCGCTGCGCTTTCTGACGGCGGCGGTGATTACGGCCATTGCGGTTGGGTCGAATGAACTCACTATGATTTCAGTGCTGACGATATTGTCAGCTTTACTTTTTTTGGCGGTGCGACTGCGGCGTGATAGTGCTCGATTTTGGCTCGCGATATTAGTAATTGGAGTTGTCTGCTCTTTTATCTCTGTTTTGGCACCGGGTAATGCAGTACGTGCAGCCAGCTTAACAAGCAATGGACTGATTCGACCTCCAACCTGGCTAGCGACAATTATGTTTGTGCCGTGGGTTATTCTCAGGGCTACCAACTGGTTGGCCAATCCAGCCCTATGGGCATCTGCAGTACTTCTACATTTCGCCACGCGCGATCAGTTCCACCAACTATTTTTCCGTGACGGACAATTTCAATATAAGTGGCTGTATTTTCCCTTGGCTTGGGTGGTGTTGCTGTTCGCGCTAAATGGGGTTGGCTTCTTAATCAATCATTACCCACTTCCGGATCGTGCCGAGTGTGTTGTTTATTTTGTATTTTTGCTGGGGTGCTATCCAACATTAATCATATTGTTTCATTGGGCTTTCAAAGGAGCCCCTCTGAGAGCTTCAGCCTCTTTCGTGCACGTGGTGCAAATTCTGCTAGTCATCAGTCTGCTGGGTTCAGCGAGTGTTTATGAAGCGGTCAAAGACCTTTATCGAGGGCACCGCTATTGGGTGGAAATGCGTGGGCGCTTTGAGATAATCAAGGGCGCTGTAGGTGAAGGGCAGCTCAATCCCTTGGTTCCAAGTGTGACCAGGCTTCCTCGCACCATTTCAGTCGCTGAACTTTCTACTGATGCGGGCGAACTATCCAACACGCTAATGGCAAAATATTATGCTTTAAAAACCATTAGACTAGGGCCTCCAAACAACGTTATTGGCGAGCAACATAATGTAATGAGCCAGCCGCCGGATGTGAGAGCGGTCTCATCAGATATGGACTAACGGCCATTGTGAAATGGTGAGATCTTAATCTTGCATCCACTGTGCACTTCTCCTAAATATTCAAAGCTTGCGGCTAAAGCTTTTGCAAATCCGCCACGCGACTAAGGCGTTTGCATTCAACATTAAACGCAACGCTTCGATTAATGCAGGCTGCTTGGTGTCAATGCAGGGCGTTGGCTGACGAAGTCCATTCAAATGGACCTGGAAGCAGCACGGGGATGAGCAACTCTCCGCGGCTTTATTCCAATTATCCCATGCAGTTTTTGCCGGCTAACCGCGAACGCCCGCTATCGGGAACAAAAACACGTAGATCATAACTGTCAGCAGTGGGTCGTTTTTGACTATCGCCACCGGCAGCAGTGGGCAGCCCTCTCCTGACCATGGTTACTAAGCGCGCTGGTCTAATCTGATGCAATCGGTGGTCAGATTGAATGCAAATGTCTGGTCAAGTGCAATGCAAGCGAGTGGTCAGTACCCATGTAATTAAGTGGTCAACTGGGGTGCAATTTCGCATTTTTCGTGGGGGAGCGCCAACCTTGCACCAGGTTGACGCTAGTTGAAGGGGGGTTACTTCGTGGGTTTTACGATCTCGCCCACTCGTCGATAAACCTTCTTGGTCATCTCTTCTGTGGAGTGCCCCAGTAGTCGGCTGGCGTGTGTCAGTTCGATTTCACTTGCGGCTTTCGAGCGAATGTCCTTGAACTGAAACTGGCGAATGCTGATGGCCAACGCTGTGTCACCGTCGGCACTAGCCTTGACTGCGGCTTTTTCCCGAGCTTCATCCCAACGGTTGCGCAACATCTGCTGGCTCATCCTGAGTCCGGACGTGTTGGTGATTAGGGTTGAGGTTTTGATACCGTTTAGCGCTCTGCGCTCCTGCAAGTCATCAATAAAAGTGCTGAGTCCAGATTGGGCGCCGGCGTCTTCCAGACGAATACGCAGGCGCTTCTCGGTTTTGCCTTGCCCGACCATCAGGAAGCCGCTGTTCAAATCAGTGGCGGCAATCTTCAGTACATCTGCTGGGCGCTGCCCAGTCAGATAGGCCAGGTCCATCGCGTCCTTGAGTTCCTGCACGGCCTGGGCGTAGACCGCATCCCACACCGTTTCCCCTGCGTAATAGTCGCGGGGCGTTTCTTTATTACGTCGAACACCAAAGCAGGGATTGGCGTTGGGTTCGTCTTGAGGTCGCAGCATTTCTTCATCTGCCTTGTAGGCGCGGATACCCAGCTCGACGGTGAAGAGGGTGTCAGATTTGCTGCGTTCAACTTTCAGGCGAAACGCCAGTGCTTCGCGCAGTGGCGTCGAGCGCAGCGTGTGATTGAAGGTCTCGCTCAGATTGACCTGGGCGTTGAGTAGTTGCAGGGTGCGGTTGTCGAGTTTGAACTTGCTCATGCTGCGTGCCCTCCGCCATTGGGATCGAATGGAGCAGGCGCGGTGCGATTTTTTTGCATGGGTTTTGTGGGGATGAATGCGCAGCCGGATTCGCGGGCTAGACGACGAATCTCAAAGATACGGGAGGGGGCAGCGGCGGCCGGATGAGCCAATAACCATCCTCAATGTTCCCGACATGAACGCACTCCCGGACACGCTGGAGGTGGCTACGTGAGCTGAACGCCCTGGCAGATCGGGGTGAGTTCGAGGCGATCACCCGCAAGATTAACGGCGGGCTCAACGGCCAGGCGGATCGGCTGGAGTTGTGGGGGCGGGCGAGGGCAGTGCTATGCGTTTTGTCGACCTGATCCCTGCGCCGTATCGGTTACTGGCCAGCGGCGCGCTGCTGATGGTATTGGCCGGTGGATCGGCTGCGTTAGCGTGGCAGGTTCAGGATTGGCGTTACGGCCAGCAGCTGGAGCAGCAAGCCCGCCTGCAGGCGGAAAGCCTCAGTCAACAGACACTGGCAGCGGCCGCGCAGCAACAAGCCGAGCAGGATAAACGTCTCGCCCTCGAGCGCCGGCTTTCCGCCAGTGAACGAACCCATTACCGAGCCTTAAGCGATGCCCAACGTGATCAAGGTCGCCTGCGCGACCGCCTTGCCACTGCTGATCTGCGCTTGTCAGTCCTACTCGAGACCACCGATTCAGCCAGCGGCACCACAGTGTCAGCCGCCACCTCAACCAGCGGCGTGGTTCATGGAGCCACAAGAGCCCAACTTGACCCAGCGCATGCTCAACGAATTATCGGTATCACCGATGCCGGCGACCAAGGATTGATCGCCCTGGCGGCCTGTCAGGCCTACACCAAAGAAGTCTCAACACCGAAGTAAAAAAGAGCGGCCGGTGTGGATGCGTCAACATCCAATCCGGCCGCCGTCCCTGCAGAATGTCCCTGCAAGTCCAGCCTAGGCTCCTGCTTCGTGCACAAAGCGCGGCGAGCCTAGCACCTGTTTATCCATACAGTAAAGGTCTTGCTTTCAATGTCTACACCCATCATCCCTTGGATGGGCGGCAAACGCCGCCTGGCCGACCGCCTCATCCCGCTTTTTCCGCCACACGAATGCTACGTCGAAGTCTTTGCCGGCGGTGCCGCGCTCTACTTCATGAAGCCCCAGCCATCGCCGGTCGAAGTCCTAAACGACATCAACGGCGACCTGGTCACGCTTTACCGCGTCGTGCAGAACCACCTCGAAGAATTCGTGCGCCAATTCAAATGGGCGCTCAGCTCGCGGCAGGTGTTCGAATGGCAGAAAATGACCCGCCCCGAAACCCTCACCGACATCCAACGCGCCGCCCGTTTCTTCTACCTGCAACACCATGCCTTCGCCGGCAAAGTCTCTGGTCAGACATTCGGCACGGCGACCACCGCACCGGCCATCAACCTGCTGCGCATCGAGGAAAACCTCTCGGCCGCGTGGCAGCGCCTGTCCGGCACCTACGTCGAAAACCTCCCCTGGCTTGAATGCGCAGAACGCTATGACCGCGCCCATACCTTCCACTACATGGACCCGCCTTACTGGCAGACCGCCGGCTATGGGGTGGACTTTCCGTTTGAGAACTACGAGCGAATGGCTGACTTCATGCGCCGCTGCAAAGGCAAGGTCATGGTCAGCATCAACGACCATCCGGACATTCGCTACGTGTTCGAGGGCTTCCATTTTGAAACGTTGGACATCCGCTACAGCAACACCAATCAGCGGCAGGGGAAAGCCGAAGTAAGCGGTGAACTGGTGATCATGAATTGGAAACCAGCGGACTTTGGAGGCTTGTTTTAGTACGGTTGTGATAGTTTAGGAGGGGACTGTATTTCTTTGATGAGGCCATTATGGATGCGCGGGCGTTGGAAAACCTTAAGGTTAAAATCGAGGGGTTGGTTAATAATTGTGTATTGATGAACTCATCTATCGAGGACGATGAAAACTGGAAAAGAATAGAAAACTTGGCGCTATCTGTATCGAAGCTAAAGGCACAGTGGATCAGTCAGCGCCAAGCGCAAATGATGATCAGTAGCATTGTTGCGCGAGCTATCCCGAAACCTGATGATGGCTCCAGATTGAGTGGGAAGCTTTCTGATTTCATCGATTCGGCGGAACTGTGCGTACGAATTTACAATCGTATTATCGGGCTGCCTTATCACTACGACATATACTATGAGCTTCCAAGCATCTCTCTTCCGAATGGCGCTGGAATTAATGTTGGTTCGGGGATTTCTCTGCAGATGCTAAGTGATAATTTCGTTAGGCGAGAATCCTTGGCGAGTAAGCTAGGGGTAAACGTACAGGGTGAGTCATGCTATCTTAGAACTAAAGTTGCTGGCTATTGTGACTATGATTCAGCAGCAGTAACTCCACAGGAAAGTTTGACGTTGGTCAAGGTTTTTATCGAGCGAGGGAAGGCGTTCGGGGTTCTTGTTGATGATATTTTTTCGAAAATGTGGCCTCGAAAAACCGCGAAGCCGGTAGTTTATATACATGAAATTGACGATGGATCAATAATTAACTCTATTAGTCTGCCGATTTCCAAAGATATTGCCGAGGCTCTAACTTCCATTCAGTTGTCTACTGCACTTTATAGAGAGGGGGGTATTGAGAAGATTTTCGTTGAGGGTATGAAGGATTTTTTGAAATTGACGAGCTCAAATGATCTGTCTCTGGCGCGGATTATTGCAGCATGTGAATGGAGCTTTGACGCCGATTCTGAGCATGTACCCGCAATGAAAGTCGTAAAGACGTGTATCGGCCTTGAGTCGGTTTATGGTGAGGATAATTCCGAAGGGGGTTTGACGAAATCGCTTTCTGATAGGTGTGGTTATTCGCTCGCATCAAGTGCGGCTGAAAGGAAAGATATTATGAGAAAGTGCAGGGATCTCTATCAGCTTAGATCAAGTGTCGTTCATGGAGTCCAAAGAAAGCTTTCATTTGCTGACACTGAGTTGTTGGATTTTGGAATGTCTATGCTAACTAGTTCGATAAATAAAGAAATCAGCTTGTTACCCGATCTTCAGGGCTAAATACCTGGTCTGATGGTGATTGGGATCATTCATTCGTGGATCGCTTTGATCAGCTCTGATCCTTTATTTCGAACGTTTCCTACGGCGTTGTCTACCTTAAACCACTCGAAGACCTCGGTCGGTTCACTCTGTTGCAACACCATCTGCTCGGCGCGCTCCTTGGGTGTCGCCGGGTCCAGCCATTCCCGAGCGAGCGCTGGCAAAAGCGTCACCGGTCGCCGGTCGTGTATATCCACCATGCCACCGGAACTGTCGGCGGTGATGAGCACGAACCCATCGTGCTCGCCTGGACCTTCGTCACTGTCGGGAAGTTGGCCGATGGCGGCACACAAGATCGGTGAGCCGTCCCGGTGCCTGATCAAGTAGGGCTGCTTCTTCGGTCCGCCTTCATCAACCCATTCAAACCAGTTATCGATGGGGGTGATGGCGCGATGTGGCCAGATCGCCCGGAAGAACGGCCCGTGTGCGACCTTCTCGACCCTGGCATTGATCGGGGCGGCGCGGTCCTTCGCCCAGTGTGGTCGCCATCCCCAGCGCACTCGGTTAGCGTGCAGAGTGTCACCTTCGAGATGGAGCAGGGCGACCTGAGTCACCGGTGCGACGTTGTACCGTTCAAGCGGCTGATCGCCAACGGTGTTGACTAGGACATTGGGCATGCTCAACGCCGCAACGAAGTCGTGGATGCCCCGGTACTGTGAAAGCCTTCCGCACATTGGATAAGCCCTCCGCCTGTCGAAATCTTCTGCAAGAAAATTGACCCCAAGCCGGTATCAAAGTTAACTGTATATTAATACAGTATATGTAAAAGGCCGCGTCATGAGCTTTTCTATTCTAGGTCCCATTTTAGAGGGCGGCACGAAGCTGCCTTTCTGCTCTTTTCGGGTCCCTGCCGGATTTCCATCACCAGCAGCTGACCATATCGAGCAGCACATCTCACTGGATGAGGTCTTGAATATCCGGGCGCCGCACGTCTACCTGGTTACGATCACTGGCGACAGCATGCAAGGGGTGGGCATCTTTGAGGGTGATCTGGCGGTAGTGGATCGCTCAATCGAGGCGGTGCACGGACATATTGTCGTCGCATTGCTGAACAACGATCCGGTCTGTAAGCGTCTGTGCAAGCGCGGCAAAGAGGTGATCCTGCTGTCGGAAAATCCGAGATACCCGGCTCGATATATCCTTGAGGGTGACGAGCTATCAATTTGGGGTGTGATCACCAGCAGCGTGCGCAGCCATGTCTAAGCCACCAGTTTTTGGTCTGATCGACTGCAATAGTTTCTACGCCAGTTGCGAGCGCGTATTTCGCCCGGACTTGGCGAAGGTCCCGATCGTGGTCCTTTCGAACAACGACGGCTGTGTCATCGCGCGAAGCTATGACGCCAAGCCCTTCGTAAAAATGGGCGAGCCGTATTTCCAGATCAAGCACAAGCTGCAGCAACACGGCATCGTCGCGTTCTCGTCGAATTACGCCCTGTACGGTGACATGAGCGAGCGGGTCATGAGCCTGATTGAGTCCATGGTCCCGGCGGTGGAGGTGTACAGCATCGACGAGGCCTTTGCCGACCTCACCGGTATCGACGGGCTGGACGTGCTCGGCCGACAGATTCGCAGCCAGGTGCTGCGGTGCACTGGCATCCCGGTCGGCGTTGGCATCGCGGCTACTAAGACCTTGGCCAAACTGGCCAACCACACGGCAAAACGCTTGCAGGCCCAGACCGGTGGCGTCGTGAACATTTGCGACCAGGTAAAGCGCGATTGGGTGCTGCGTAATACCGACGTGGCCGAGGTGTGGGGCGTGGGGCGGCGCATGAAAATGCACCTGAATGCCATGGGTATCAAAACGGCGATGGACCTGGCCAAGTCCGATGCGTGGACGCTGCGCAAGAATTTCAGCGTGGTGATCGAGAAGACGGCGCGGGAACTGGCGGGTACGCCGTGCCTGGAGTTGGACGAGCCGCCCCCCCAAAAACAGGAGATCTGTTGTAGCCGGATGTTCGGTAAGCGGCTGAAGGAGCTGCCCCCCATCAAGGAGGCGGTGGCCACGTACATGATGCGAGCATCGGAGAAGCTCAGAGCCCAGAACTCGCTGTGCAAAAAGATCAGGGTGAGTATCCGCACTGGAATGTTCAATCCCGAGGAGGCCAAATACGCGAACGGCGTGGTGGTGGACCTGCCTTACCCGACAGACGATGTTCGTTTGCTGACCAAGGCGGCTGTCGATGCGCTTGATCGAGTATTCCGGCCTGGATTCAACTACAGCAAAGCCGAGGTGATGCTCCTGAATCTGTGCCAGCCGGGTGAGTACACGGACGATCTGTTCGCCACTTCCCAGCCGACTGAGGCGACAAGGGTGATGGCGGTGTTGGACCAGATCAACGGGCGGTGGGGTAAAGGTACGCTTCGGCCCGCCAGCGTGCCGACGAATCCCGACTGGGGCATGCGCCGGGAAATGATGAGCCAAAGTTATACCACTAAGCTTGATCAGTTATGGAAAATCAGTTGTAGCTAGATGACTTTTTCCATTAAGGGAGTTCGATAATATTTATTTGAACTTTGTTTTGTTCTGCTATTTCGTCAATTCCAGCTATGATCGATTCCCGGTTTTGCATTAGAGTTTTTGACAGCATGTTGGTGTGAAATGGCCATTCATCACAAAATAAGCCGTTATTCAAGAGGAAACTGGTTCGCTGTGTTCCCTCATACATGTATACGAGTGCCAAGGCAGTTTCTTTGCTATAAATTTTCTTGTTAAATATCCGTCTGGATACGGTGATAGGCCTATGACGCTTCATGTGGCGATAGACAATTGATTCAGGTGATTCAGCTGGTTTGCATTTTATGGCTGAGCTTTCTGTGATAAGGATTAGATCTATCTTTGAATTAAATTCAAGAAATGGGTTTGGTTTTATTTCCAGTTCGGAATATTTTTCTGGTACAAATGTTGTGGCTTCTAAGCCTTTAATGACTAGAGGAGGGTCAAATTTTTGTAGGCGGAAATATCGATTGGTTTTTTTAAAAATGACATTGATTTCATATATGATTAATGGCTTGTCCTTTAGATTTGCTATTGATAAAGAAGTTATGCTTAATGGGCTATTTGAGGATGCGCCTATCGTTGCAAAATATACAGCTTTGTTGCCCCATTTTTTGCTTGCTGTCGTTAGTCCAATTGCGACACCGAGAATTGCGGCAAGGTTGCGCAGGTCGTTTAAGTCTACAAGCGACTTAAGAGGGGAGAAATCAATTGAGACGATGGTAGTTAAGAGGCTTTGAAAATAATCCATTTTTAGCCTGCGAGAGTAATCTGGGGGTAGGAATAAAAATCTGCTGCGTCCGCGTAGAATAGCGATGCCTGGTGCCAAGAAGAAGCCATTTGAGAGGATGAGCTAATGCGCCAATGGCCGAAATTGAGCTCTTTCAACTCCCAATCACATTGATCGCTAGGGATGAGGCAGATCTGTAACTACGCAGCTTTCTACGATCCGGGATAATAGCGATTTCACATCCGCGCTGATCCGATCAAATGTGGCTGACGTGATATCCCACTCTCCATCGGAATGGGCGAACAGCCCCTTTTTTGGCCAAAAGGCGTAGTGAATCTTTCTCCGGCCGCCATTGTTATCTACGATTTCCACAATCTGAGATTCATGCTTTTGACCGGGCAAGCGCTGATCAATGTGTTCAAATGCTTCACGCCCTTTGGCATAGTGCGAAAACCAGCGATCTTTTAACTCAGCCAGCTCTGGGCGAAAAGCATCAAAAGCAGGATCGTCCACTGACTTGGCCAAGTACCTATACACGTTCCTCAGCGAGATAAAGTAGAAGTGGATGTCAATCAAGATGTCCTGGTAGTACTTGTTCGTAACTTCAACATCCTGCTGGCTAGGCGGTATTTCCCGATTCCAGATTCTCCACACCTGAGTTTCAGCGGCTCTCAAGGAGCGGAACGCAAAATCGACGCAATGGACCGTCGCGCCTGATCGGCTTGCAGTCATCACTTTGAGAATTTCATCATCATTCATGTCTCACCACCTTAGGGAGCCGTCATCAGGGTCAGCTTATGGGCCGTTTATAACGATAAACACGCGCTTCTGGCCCACGAAACGACTTTATGCCCATTTCCCGACATCGAGTCATCGGGAAGATTAGCTCGGTAAACGAGTCGAGTTACCGCCAAAGTTGTTAGAAGTTCCAATGTCTATTTTTGGCCCAGGCTGTGTGAAAACGTTTTTGAGCAGGTTTGACAGCCAGGACTGGAGCGAAAATCGCGTTCCTACGCAAATTTTCGGGCTGCTGATTAACCAAACGCTGGCAGATTTTACGTAGCAACGCAGACTTCAAAACGGCGCATGCGTTTTCACACAGCCTGGACCAAAAGCTGTCTAGCAAAAATATTTACATTGGCAATCGTTAGGTTTGCCTGGGGCCATCCTGAAATTTTCTCGGGAAGGTTGATGCCTAGCCGAGATTCGTACCCCTGAGTTTGGCCAAGCCCTGCTTGATGTGGCCAGCGTTTTCTCCAACAGCTTCCAGAGCACCACGGACATTGTCACCTACCTCTTGCGAACCCCGCTGTTCCACCCACAACGTCAGCTCCATTACCGCCGCCTCCAAGGCGAGCTGATTGTCGTAGATCCTTTCCAGTACGTCGGGTAGTGAGTAATCGCCTGGCATGGGGTCGACTCCGTTCGATAAAATCCAAGCATAGCAGCGACAGTGGTGAAGAGGTTTAGGGCAAAATTAGGGCAAATTCAGGGCCGCCATATACCGCAGGACGCCATGAGAACAGGACGAAAGCACCGTATTTTCTGGCCTGAGGCGGCCTAAAGGGATGCAAGAAGGGGTTCGAATCCCTATCCTGATAGATGCGATAGTACGGCAACAATCGACCCAGACTGTGTGAAAACTCCAGCGGTTGTTTAACCTTCTGATCGTCTAGATCGTGGCGCGGGACGATCATGAAGCGATTCATTGAGGGGGAGGCTCGGACGCAAGTCACTTTGCTGCCGGAGTGCCTGGACGATTACGTTTGAATCGCCCCTGGTTTAATAGACGTATGCGTCCGGCAAAGTCATCTAGCCCGCTCTGCTAAGCCAAGATGACGATGCAGTACCCATAGACAACAATCACGCCGAGCAGCAGATAAGGCCGTGGGCTTTGGGCCGCAAGAGCTGGCTCTTTGCTGGGTCGTTGCGCACCGACAAACGCGCGGCGACACAGATGAGTCTGATCCAATCAGCCAAGCTTAATGGGCATGCTCCGTACGAGTATTTGAAGGACGTGCTGGCGCGGCTGCCGACGCAACGGGCGAGCGAGATCGCCGAGCTGTTGCTGCATAACTGTATGCCGTTACGCAACCTGTAATGCCTGCTCGCTTACAAATGTCATCTGCAAATCCGCCATTAACACGGGCTAAAATTACAGATGATTCAGATTTGTAGTTTCCTCAAGTCACAGTTTCAGGCACGACAGCGTCAGAATATTTTTTGTGCAGCTGGAAGCCTTCACTCCCGTGCCCTATAGTTTAAAAATTCCGCCAACGGGTAGCAGTTAACCATGACTCCTCTCGCCAATAGGTTGCGTTATCGTCTTGCTCTTTGCTTTTTTTTCACACTTTCTGGTGAGGCCAGTGCGGCTAAGCTTTATATGGCCTTCACCCCTGACAATCATTACTACAATGTCTTTGCAGATAGCGAAACGGCTGCAAAGCAACGGATCGAGAGTAAATCTGGCCGTACTGTTTCCGGAATGATTTCCTGTGAGCGGGGCTGGGCAGCCTTATGGGGAATTGAAAACTTCAATGTGCGAGGCGCAGGCGCAATTGGGGTCACCTGTAACCACGGAAGCCAGATGAGCGCCCTTAAAGGCGCGCTCAATGAGTGCCAGAATCGTTACGGACGCAGCTGCCTCAACTCCAATGACGGCAGGGTCACCGCTTCGGTCTGGAAAGTACTTAAGCATGATCTGGAAGGGCCCACTGATAATGTCTTCAACCTCAGTGGTGACCGCTGTACAGTGACAGCGGGTGCTCCACAGTTCGAAAGCTGCAATATCCCTGACGAGCTCCGTAGTCTTGGCCTACAAATAAACGGTAATCCACAAGAAAACCCCACTCGCTATCCAGACGAGCCTGGCCCGGTAGCTTCTAGCATTCCGGGTACTTCAGCGCAGAAAGGCGTTCAGGCTACCTTACTTTATCGCTGTGCGTTCAAAGCACTAGCCCACTACCGGACTAAGGAACGATTCAGTATTTGGGGAACCCCGAAAAAAGGGCAATACCTAGTCGCAGTCGAGCCCGACAAAAGTCCCGTTATCGCAGCCAAAGGCTTCGGCACGCCGGCATACGGAAATTTCTCTCTCACATTCTCCGATAAAGTCACAATCACCGTGACCGAAGATGGCTGGAGTACCACTAGCCTGGACCGCATCGAGAACAAGAATTCGCTGTACGGCGAGGTCTCGTCTAAAGACAGTAAGGCGGGCGGCGGCTGTGTTTACGTAGCCGGACCGGAACGTGAGCAGGAGCATGAGAAGCGCGTGTTCGATGTGATCACCAAGTAGGTGCACTGCGCACACTAGATAATTGTGCTATCAAGTAATGTTTTTGAAAGTATCCAGGTCGCTACAGGCACGAAGTTAGAGCTTTGTATGCGTCCGGACATCCCGTCTTGCGCAACAAAACCGATTGCCACCGATGCGGTAGCAACTCGGTAATTTCACTCGCCCGCTGCGTCGGCAGGCGTGTAAGGACGTCCTTCAAGTAGGCATACGGGTCATGCCCGTTGAGCTGTGCCGACTGGATCAAACTCATGATCGCCGTGCGTTTGCCGCTACGCAGTGAACCGGCGAGTCGAGTCAGTCGAAGGGAATTTCCCCCCTCGGCTGCTCACAGAACTGACACTCAGTTTCAACGAGTTGTCAGACTCTTGTTGGCTATCGCTAGCTGAAAACCTGATCAAACTCCGAGGGTTCAAACGATTGGGTTCACCTGTCATAGGCGTTGATGAAAAAATTCACCAAAATTCCAATGTGCTGAATTCAGCCTCGCAGCCGGCTGGGACAACTGGTCTGGGCATTACTTGCTTTCAGACTCAGTGGCGGACGATGTTTTTCTGCAAAAGCTATTCGACCAGCTCCGCGCCTGACAGGCGACTCAAGCCATTCGCTCCGCTGGCTGGGAATGCGTGCCTGGGCGTTCGGGAATGGCTTCAATGGGTCCAGGCTGTGTGAAAACGCATGCGCCCTTTTGAAGTCTGCGTCGATGGTTTACGGCTAATTGCCATCATGCAGGATGGCAAAAACCAAACGTCATTCCAAGCGCTGCCCGAAAGCAGCTCAATGTCTTGTGCGGAATGGGGCTGGCTGAGGGGAGAGGGGCCGAGAATGAAGCAAAAAAACGTTCCGCAACCCCAAAACAGGCCCTTGAAGGACGTGGTCTACAGGCCGTTGAAAATCAGTAGCTTGCGGAACGCATGCCATGCTAACCTATTGATCTACTTAGCTTTGTGGGTGGATTGCAAATCCGCCTACGCCGGTTCGATTCCGACCTCGGCCTCCACTATAAACAACCCCGTAGATCAACGATCTACGGGGTTTTTTATTGCCTTCGATAAAGTCATGTGTTCCGCAATTTTTGGAGGGTGTCCCTCCTCAGGTCTGCAATGCGTCCAGTTAAGCTCCTTCGGGCTTAAGCCCGTCTCGGCATCACGTCTTTACGTGCTGTGCTCTTGACGAGTCATCCCCCTTGGCCTTCCTTGACTGCTTTGGGGGAGCTCATTACGACTGCCTTATTTCACCTCGGCGTTGACAAGCTGTCCGCTATCCCAGGCTTCAGTGAGCTCGTCTATTCGATCCGCGATTTGAGGCTTTTTTGATAGGACAAGGCAGCGCGTGTTGCCGAAAAATTCCTCTATCAAGTACAGCGAGTCGCCAACATCAAGCTCCAGCTCCTGCAACGCCTCATCGGGAATTCGAATCGCACCGTCACCATCCCATTCTTCGATCATGATTTTCATAGGCGGCTTTCTCACGTGCGGTCTCCATTGCTTCTGAGTCGGCAATGGTAACGTGCTTTTACGTGCTGGCTTAGATTGAAGCGAGCAAACGTTCGAGCTATTCACTCTCCCAGGCACTTAATAGTTCGATAGGATCAGCTCCGTCTCAACAGGCTCGCCATGAGCTGACCAAGCCTACCCCGGAATAAACATCGCCACCGCCGCCGCACCCATCACAGCCGTCGCAACCCAGCCCAGGACAATCAACGGTCGACTCACCGTGAAATCGCCCATCACCGACTTCTTTGAAACCAGAATGATGATGACGACCATCAGCGGTACCGCAACGACCCCGTTGATCACAGCACTCCAGAACAACGCTTTCATGGGGCTGATGGGCGAATACTGGATGGCGAGTGCGACGAGCACGCTGATGCCGATGATGCTGTAAAAGCCTTGGGCGTCGTGCACTCTGCATTCTAGGCCTTCGTTCCAGCCCATCACCTCGGAAAGGGCATAGGCACCAGAACCCGCCAGCACCGGTACGCCGATCATGCCCACGCCAAGAATGCCTAGTGCGAAGAGCAGGTAGGCGGAGTCGCCAGCGAGCGGCCGTAATGCGCTGGCTGCTTGCGCCGCAGTGTTGATGTCGGTCACGCCCGCCACATTAAGGGTCACTGCCGTCGCAAGAATGATGAAGTAGGCAGTGATGTTGGAGTAGAGCATGCCGCTCCAGGTATCCCAGCGGATGCGTAGCAGTTCCTTGGGTGCGCTACGCGGGTCTTGATTGAGCGGTGCACTGTGGGAGTTTCTGTGCATGTCCTCGACCTCTTGAGAGGTCTGCCAGAAAAACAGATAAGGGCTGATGGTCGTGCCGAACAGCGCCACGACGACTGCGGCGACGGTAGCGTCCGGGGTGAATCTGGGCCAGACCGTGTGCAAGCCGATAATGCTCAACTGTTTCTGTCCAGTGCGGAGCGACATTTAGGTTTTCGTATTGATGTCATCTCTGGGCATGAAGAAGCCCAGCTGGTGTACGCCGGTGTTGCCCACACGATACCTGGTACAGAGAGCATGCGACTGGTCGTGGACATCGGAGGTGGCTCCACTGAATTGATTCTGGGGCAGGGTGCTCAGCCCCTGTTGACCGAGAGCATTGCCATCGGCAGCGGTACCTTTGGTGCACGTTACTTTCAGGGAGGTGGTATCACGGCTCAGGCGCTCCTCGAGGCTGAGCGTGTGGCCACTCTACAGTTTGAAAAAGTTGCACGTCGTTATCGTGCACTAGGTTGGCAGCAGACTATCGGCTCTTCAGGTACCGCAAGGGTGCTAGCCAAAGTGCTCAAGGCCAACGGATTGAACGACTCTGGCCAAAGCGGTATCACCTACAGCGGTCTGTTGCGCTTGTCGTTGCGTCTGCTGGAAGTGGGGCATGTGAAACGACTCAAATTAGCGGGCTTGCCAACCCATCGCCTGAGCGCCTTACCCGGAGGTCTGGTGGTCATGCTGGCGGCGTTCAAGGTGTTTGGTATCTCGCATATGATTCCTTCCGAGCCTGGTTTGAGGTTCGGGGTTCTTCATGGCCTGATGTGTAAACACTGATCCCCGACAGCTACCTTGCAGAAGCGGGTGCCTGAGATTGCTTGATATCGAGCATGATCATTAGGGCCTCTGCTATTACCTCTCCTTGTTTAGTGATAAATCACTTGCTCGCCTTCTGCAGTGCAGCTTCAAGTGCCCGGTAAACAGAGGGCTTAGATTGCTCATTGAACAAAAGCTATAGCCCCCAGCATCCTGTGCCTGCTATTAAATGCGGCCGGAGATATTGTTGCGCGATTGCCATGGCCATCCGAATGCTACAGATACGATAAGCTGGCGAGAGGATTCAAAGGCACGAAGATGTTGGCCTTTCAAACTCAGGGAGAGACATATGTCCACATACGATAATTTTTGGGACATTTCATGAGACGCGTTGTGTTCAATCAAAAAGGTGGCGTCGGTAAATCCAGCATCGCGTGTAACCTAGCGGCCATCAGCGCCTTCGAGGGCTACCGCACATTGCTGATAGATTTGGATGCTCAAGCAAATGCCACTCATTATTTGACAGGTTTGGGTGGCGAGGACGTTCCCCTTGGGATCGCTGACTTCTTCAAACAGACACTGTTCCCAGGCCCCGCGTCAAAGAAAGCTCAAGCCCATATCCATGAAACCCCTTTCGACAATCTGCATTTAATCGCTGCATCGTCGGAGTTGAGTGATCTGCAGTCCAAGCTCGAGACACGCTACAAAATTCAGAAACTCAGTAAATTGCTCGACAGGCTGGATGAAGATTATGAGCGGATCTACATGGATACTCCGCCGGGCCTGAATTTTTACAGCGTTTCGGCGCTGATTGCCGCTGACCGCTGTTTGATCCCTTTCGATTGCGACAGCTTTTCTCGCCAAGCGATTTACGGTGTGCTGCGAGAGATCGAGGAGGCCAAAAGCGATCATAACGACAGGTTGGAGGTTGAAGGCATCGTCGTTAACCAGTACCAAGCTCGCAACGCACTGCCGCAACGACTGCTTGACGAGTTAATTGCTGAGCGCATGCCGGTACTGCCTGCATACCTGATGAGCTCCGTGAAAATGCGTGAGTCACATCAAGCAAGTAGGCCGCTGATCTATCTGGAACCGCAACACAAGCTCACCCGGCAATTCGTGGAGTTGTTCAGCTTGCTGGAAGGCCGTCCCTGAGTGAGACCACTACAGTTCCAGGTGCAAGCTAATACCTTTTAGGGCATTTTTAGGGCAAAACAGGGGCTGCTTTAGGCCGCAATAGGCTTTGATGCCCCAATCGGTTAGGTAAGCACTAACTGTAAAGCTCAACCGACTCACTCAGCGCTCTGTGATAAATTGATTTCAGTGTCGTACACAAGGATGTCGGCTTTGCCGTCCGGGCACGTCAGGTCGTCCAGCGCAGACTTGGTAAAATTGATTTTCATGGCCATAAGTTGTACCTCATTTCCTAAGTGATTGATTCTGGTTTTGTTTTAGGGTTAAATCAGCGCCTGCTTTTGCATTTCCCATGCCCCGATGGTGAAATTGGTAGACACATCAGACTTAAAATCTGCCGCCGCAGGGCGTGCCGGTTCGATTCCGGCTCGGGGCACCACTACAAAATCCGCTGCATCTTCCCAGCTCCCTCCTTGTCACTAGCGTCTAACCGACCCTGGTGTTTATTGCTGTCTGCGATTTGGCATCCAACACCTTAAATTTGGTCGCAGGCTTGGGAGCTATTTGGGAGCCGACTTGGGAGCTTCGCTGGTAACTTTCGCCATTCCTGGCGTGCCGAACTCAGCTCTCACCCACGCTTCAATGCCGACCAAGAGTGTCCGTAAGTTGTTGATTGAACAAGTTTTTAAGCCTGTAAATACGGGCTAAAGCCGTAACCGTCCGGCGAACACACCTTCCTGATACCGGAGCTTGAGGCGCGCGGCCGATGGCATTTACAAACATCAGGTCTGGGGTGGGATCGGCGCATTTGGCGCAAGAAAGGGCTTCAGGTCGCGCCACGGAATGATGACCTCGGTCGTCCCAAACGCGTAAGCGAGCACGGCGTATGGCTCGATAGTAATCAACAGGCCGTCCCGCGTAAGCGTCCAGTTACGGATGTCGGTTGCTGCCTTCTCGACCTGCCTGAGCTCGACTTGCGTGGTGTCAGCTTTCTTTTCAATGACGTCGTAGCTTCGGCGGGTCAGGAAGTCTTTCCAGGCGGTGTCCACGACGAACAGATCTGAAGCTTCAAGAGAATGAAAGCTGGGCTCCATCAGATACGTGAGGCCGGTACTTCCGCCATGGCCATGCGGCGTGCCGTGGCAGTCCTCCCAGTCTGTCATCCTGACGCTGATCACGCGCGCAGAAGCATAGGTCACTGTAAAGCCTGAGTACTCATCGCCATGTCGTGAGTCGCAACCCGAATCAGCTACCCACATCGCCTGTTTTGCCACTGTCGAATTCCACAATGCAATCGTCGGCGAGACCGGGGCATCGATTCGTGGCGCGCCGGCGTGAATTTTGTACGGCTGGCCGGCTTCGTCTTGCGTACTCGCGGAAAAGTAGTCGCTACGGCTGAACAGGTAGGGCCCGGTCGAAATAGCGGCATTAGAGAGGTCTTTGAGACGTTCTGTATAGTGCTGAGTCAGACAGAATCCTACTCCGCTGTTATCCGGATGCGCGAAGCAGAGATCGCGCACGAAGCGCAACCATTGTCTTTGCCCATCTCGCAGGATTGTCTGTCCGTCCTGCGACAGACGTTCCATCGCGGCTGTATACGACGTTGCGATAGAGCTATCCAACGCTGATACCACAGAATCAGCGCAAACTGCTTTTTCTATCGGTGAATGTGCTTTGTCGCAATCGAAACTCGCGGCAGATGCAATCGTTGGTATCAGGCACGTCAGAACCAGAGCACGCTTAATCATTTCAACAATCCTTGTAATCCAGGAAAACTGAGCGGTGCGGATGCGCTTATATGACATTCTAAATGTATGTGTCCTGGCGTCGCACCTTGCGTCACCAAACCGGCTACCACTCATGCGGCAGCAATTGTGCAATATCACTCGCCCGCTGCGTCGGCAACCGCGTCAGCACACCTTTGAGATAGGCATACGGATCATGCCCATTCATGCGTGCCGACTGGATCAAACTCATGATGGCCGCTGCCCGTTTGCCGCTGCGTAGCGATCCGGCAAACAACCAGTTCGAGCGCCCAAGTGCCCACGGCCGAATCTGATTCTCCACTTGGTTGTTGTGTACGCCCTGACAAGGCGTATGAGTTCAGTGGGTGCGAATCCACCCGGCTACTTGTCGCTCCGCGAACGGAAGCACTTTCGGAGGCAGTTCAGGAGGCAACGAATGGGCTGAAGTATCTGAAGAAAAGGCTTCTTTAGGAAGTCAGTGGACTGTGCAGGCCGTAGCGCGCAGCGGAACACGAGCCCAGGCCGAAAATGGCCTTGCGGTAGCCGACCGCCCATAATAACGGGGAAGGATTGATAGTGCTAAAGGGATCGAGAGCGTCAGACCGCGAACTTGGCACTGCCGCCCGGGGTAGTGGTGATGACATGTACAGAAGAGGAACTCATACGAAACAGGGGAACCCTGCCAGGGTGAGAAGTAGCCGTTAAACACGGCCATACAAACACAGCGCAGCCCGTGACGGGATGGCTTCGCTCGCGGACAGGTGGCGGATGGGGCTCGTAGTACCGTTGAGCCGGGTAATGCCGGAGTAGGAAAGGAGCCCTGGTTCAAGAGAGAGAGACAAAGTGGTAAGAAACGATGGGATTGGGCTCAGCAACCAACCAGACTGAGAGCCACCCCATTTGGGAAACTACAGCGTGCCCTGTATGGTGAAAGCTAAGACAGAGCCAGACTTTCGCTTTCTACAGCCTGTGGGACAAGGTCTACCGAATCGATGTTTTGGTCATTGCCTACCAACGTTGCCGCGCAAACCGAGGCAGCCACGGTGTGGATGGTCAGCGATTCGAAGACATTGAAAGCATAGGGTCTATGGAGTGGCTGGCTCAGCTACGCGAGGAGCTGAAGTCGGGTGGATATCGACCTCAGCCCCTGCGGCGGGTATGGATTCCCGAACGGGAAACTTCGTTCCTTGGGAGTTCCCTGCATTCGAGACCGCGTTGTTCAAATGGCCGTCAATCTCACACTCCAAGCGATTTTCGAAGCGGACATGCAGCCATCGCAGTATGGCTTCAGACCTCGTCGAGATGCCAAGGAAGCCGTGAGGCAGGTGCATTATTACACTGCAAGGGTTGGGTTGAGAGACGTTGTCGATACGGATCTTCGTGACTATTTCAATACCATTCCACACGGGCCTTTGATGAAATGTCTGGCCCGGCGTATCTCGGATGGTAGGGTATTGCGGCTGATCAAGCAGTGGCTTGAGGTGGCCGTTATCGAACTCATTGACGGAAAGCCTCGACGCACCAACGAAGCCAAGCACACGCACCGTGGCAGCGCTCAGGGATCGGTGATTTCGCCGCTGCTAGCCAATGTGTATTTCAGGCGCTTCATTCTGGCCTGGGAAAAGTTTGGCTACGCCAGACGTCTGCATGCAAGGATTGTGAATTACGCGGACGACATGGTGATCTGCTGCCGCCCCGGCAGTGGAGAGCAGGCAATGGTGCTGATGAGTGGTTTGATGGCGCGGGCTGGGGCTGACGGTCAATGAAGAGAAAACGGCGCTGGTGAAACTCCCGGAACAGTCACTCGACTTTCTGGGGTACAACCTGGGCAGGCAATACGATCGTCATGGGAAAACCTATATAGGCACTCAACCTTCGAAAGGAGCGATGAAGTCGATTATTGGAAAAATCCATGACGAAACAGCGATCAGCATGACGTGGGATGCGGTAGAGCACCGGATAGCTGAACTCAACTCGATCCTTCGAGGCTGGGCTGGCTACTTCGATCAAGGGCCTGTGCTCAAGCACTATCGAATCCTGCAACGTTACACTGAGCGCCGTATCCGACGCTGGTTGGTCAAGAAGCATAAGCGGCGAGGCCGCTCTGGGTACCGTCTATACCCGGATGCATTTCTATATGGAAAGCTAAGCCTGCATCAGTTGCCTGTGCGAATGGCCGATGTGTCGAGTGCGAAGGCATATCGATCTCGGACGAAAGCCGGATGCGTTAGTAGCGCACGTCCGGTTTGACGAGCGGGGTGTGGAAACGGAGCGCAAGCCACCGCGCCACATCCCGACTCTCCGATTTCGATTCGGCCGTCATCGCAGTAGCGCGTTAAAGCCTGCCACCGGTTGAGGGCATAGAGGATTGCACCGCCCAATGTCGATTTTTTCGACAGTTGAGTCAGCGTCTGGTTAAGCCACGCGTGCAGGTGCTCCAGCAGCGGACTTGCCCGACTTTGCCGAACCGTTTTTCTCTGATCTGGCGGTTGTCCTCGGATCTCGCTTTCGATGGCATACAGGGCCGCAATCCGTTGCAGCGCCTCGCCAGCAAGTGGTGAAGCCTGGTCTTTGTAGACATCGTAAAACTTGCGCCGGGCGTGAGCCCAGCAGGCGGCTTCCTGAATGGTGCCTGTAGCATACAGCTGAGCAAAACCGGCGTAGCCGTCAGCCTGTAAGATCCCGCTGAAGCTCTTGAGATGAGCACGCGGATGTTGCCCCTTGCGATCCGGCGAGTAGGCAAACCAGACCGCCGCCGGCGTCGTGTAACCGGCAGGTCGGTCGTCCCGCACGTATGTCCATAGGCGAGCCGTTTTGGTTTTGCCGTTGCCCGGCGCAAGTACACCAATCCGCGTGTCGTCGGCATGGACTTTATGGCCGCTCATGACATGACGCTCAAGGGCGTTGATCAGCGGCCTGAGCAATTGACTGCTCTGGCCGACCCAGTCGGCCAGAGTTGAACGCTCCAGATCCACGCCCTCACGGGCGTAGATCTCGGATTGTCGATACAGTGGCAAATGGTCAACAAACTTGGAGACCAGCACGTGGGCCAGTAGCCCAGGGCCTGCAAGGCCTCGGGCTATCGGGCGACTCGGCGCCGGCACCTGAGCGATGTGTTCGCAGCAGCGGCAAACCCACTTGGGGCGAACATGACGGATCACTTTGAAACGCGCTGGGACGTACTCCAGCACCTCAGACACATCCTCCCCCAAATGGCGAAGTTTCCCACCGCAACCAGAACACTGTGATTCGGGCTGATGGACGTGAATTTCGCGAGGCAGGTGTTCAGGCAACGGCTTGCGCCGAGAGACGACGCGAGTGGGCGGTTCGATTGGTGGTGTCAGTTCAGTCTGGCTGACTTGCAACTCTTCAAGACTCAGTTGGAGCTGATCGATCATCGCGTCCAGTTGCTCGGAGCTGCGACCGAACTGCATACGACGCAGCTTGGCGATCATCATTTTCAACCGCTCAATCTCTGCCCGCTGGGCAGAGACCAGAGCCTTCAAGGCTTGAAGATCGTTAGGCAGGGAGTCGGTCGCGAGAGTCATGACCGAATGTTACTTGGGATTTTTTCAGCGTGGCAAGTCAGACCGCGAGGACGGGTGCTGTACGAATTGGCCTGCGCCAATCAATGCCTTCCAACAGCATCGACAACTGCGCAGCCGTCAGCGACACGCTGCCGCTGGTTGCTTGCGGCCAGACGAAGCGCCCTTGTTCCAGCCGTTTGCAAAACAGGCACAACCCGTCGCCGTCCCACCATAGCAATTTGATCCGGTCACCGCGCCGTCCGCGAAAGGCGAAAATCTGACCGGAGAACGGATCGGCTTCAAGCTGAGTCTGCACCAGTGCGGCTAAACCGTCGAAGCCACGGCGCATGTCCGTGACGCCGGCAGCGATCCAGATGCGGGTTCCAGCGGGAGGAGCAATCATCGCAGTAACTGCTGCAAGATGAGTTGCAGGGTCTGCGGGTCAGGCGTGCCAGTGATGCGCAGCGTGGTTTTTCCCGCCTCAACAACGATCACGGAATGACACTCTGGCGGTGGCTGGACGACTTGCGGTAAAACCGTTGGCGCCTCGATCACCTGGACAGGCAAAAGTGTTGCACTCTGGCTGACCGGGCCGAACAAGCCCTCTTGATATTGCTGCCGCCAGCGAAAGACCAGGTTGGCATTGACGTCATGTTCGCGAGCGATCAACGACACGGAGGCGCCAGACTGGAACGTGGCTTCGACAACTTTGCGTTTGAATTCTGGTGGGAAGTTGGGGCGACGACCGGGTCGGCGGGCTGGGGCAACGATATCCAAGATAGTGTCCACTAAGTGGACACCATTTCTGGCCCATCAAGCGGATTTTCCATGCATCCTCAGCGCCGTACCTACAGTAAATCTTTCAAAGCCCAGGTCATCCAGGAGTGCTCCGAGCCCGGCGCCTCCATCGCAAACGTCGCCTTGGGCTACAGCCTCAATGCCAACCTCGTCCACAAATGGATTCGGCTGCATCATCAAAAAGCCGTGGCTCTTCAGCCTGCGTTCATCCCGCTGCATCCTCAGATGCTCGGCGCTGGAACACATGCTCAGCCCTCCAGTATCAGCCTTGAAATCCAGCACCCGCGCACACCCGTCAAGATGACTTGGCCAGTGGACAGCTCAGCCGCCTGCGCAAGCTTTCTTCGAGAGCTGTTGCGATGATCCGCATCGATACCATCTGGCTCGCCACCGAGCCGATGGACATGCGCGCCGGCACCGACACCGCCATGGCCCGCGTGATTTCAGTGTTCGGTGCGGCGCAGCCGCACTGTGCTTATCTGTTCGCCAACCGCCGCGCCACCCGCATGAAAGTCCTGGTGCACGACGGGTTGGGCATCTGGTTGGCGGCACGTCGGCTCCACCAAGGCAAATTCGCTTGGTCTGGCACGCGCCACGGTTCTCAAATGGAGCTGAGCGCCGAACAGCTACACGCCTTGATACTGGGCTTGCCATGGCAGAGAGTTGGCCCCGGAAACGCCATTTCCATCCTCTGAGCCGAACCA
Organism: Pseudomonas fluorescens HK44; assembly: GCF_000217955.3. Taxonomy (GTDB): domain Bacteria; phylum Pseudomonadota; class Gammaproteobacteria; order Pseudomonadales; family Pseudomonadaceae; genus Aquipseudomonas; species Aquipseudomonas fluorescens_AQ. The sequence goes on from NZ_AFOY02000004.1 coordinate 93,853, forward strand.
TGCCCCTTCCGGCAGCGCAATTGTCCGATCAGCCTGTCGTCCTGTTTACGCTGATCTGGCAAGATCGGCGGCATGACTTCGATCCCCGACCTCGACCAACTGAACCCCGAACAACTGCGTGCACTCGCGGCGCAGTTGCTGCAACGCGTCTCGGCGCTTGGCGAGCAAGTCGAAACGATGGGCAAGACCGTCCAGATCATGGACAAGAAGATCCATCACGACAAAACGCTGATCGAAAAACTCAGCCACGAGATCGCGCAGCTCAAGCGTTTCAAGTTCGCCAAACGCAGCGAGCAAATGAGCCCGGAACAGGCCAGTTTGCTCGACGATCTGATCGATACTGATATCGCTGCCATTGAAGCAGAGCTGGAGTCGCTGCAAGTTACTCCGGCACCGACCCAGGAAAAGCAGAAACCCAAGCGTCGCGCCTTGCCGCCTGAGTTTCCCCGCACGCTGATCCATCACGAGCCGGACAGCACGGAGTGTGCCTGTGGCTGCGCGCTCAAACGCATCGGTGAAGATGTCAGCGAGAAGCTCGATTACACACCTGGCGTGTTCACCGTGGAGCGCCATATCCGTGGCAAGTGGGTCTGCGACAGTTGCGAAACACTGATCCAGGCACCGGTGCCGGCGCAGGTGATCGACAAGGGCATCCCGACTGCGGGCTTGTTGGCCCACGTCATGATTGCGAAGTTTGCTGACCATCTGCCGCTGTATCGTCAGGAAGTCATGTTCGGCCGCGCCGGCTTGGCTATCCCGCGTTCGACCCTCGCCCAATGGGTTGGCGCCTGCGGTGTGCAGTTGCAGCCACTGGTCGATGCGCTGCGCGAAGTGGTGCTTGAACAGCCGGTCGTTCACGTTGATGAAACGCCGGTGCAAATGCTCATGCCGGGCACCAAGAAAACCCATCGTTCCTACGTTTGGGCTTACGCCACCAGCCCGTTTTTCGAAACCTCGGCTGTCGTTTACGACTTCAGCCTCAGCCGGGCCGGCGAGCATGCGCGTAACTTCCTGCAAGACTGGAAGGGCAAGCTGGTCTGCGATGATTTCGGCGGTTACAAGGCCAGCTTCGAACTCGGCGTGACTGAAATCGGCTGCATGGCCCATGCCCGGCGCAAGTTCTTCGAACTGCATGCGACCCACAAGAGCACGCTGGCTGAACAAGCCTTGCGTTACATGCAGGTGCTGTACGAGATCGAGGGGGAAATTAAGGATCTGGAACCGGACATACGCCGCCGAATACGGCAAGAAAAGGCGGTACCCGTGATGGATGCGTTGCATACCTGGATGGTTGCCCAGCGCGACATCGTGCACAACGGTTCGGCCATTGGCAGAGCCTTGGATTACAGCTTGAAACGCTGGACGGCGCTGTCGTGCTACCTCGATGACGGGGCTGTGCCCATCGATAATAATTGGTGTGAGGTGCGACACGAAGTCGCTTACAGAAGTTGTTCCCACTTGGAGGGAACCACCCGTGTCACCGGGTGAATCTAGAAGGCTGAATCAAGAGCGCCTTTGACAATGTAACGAGGCACCGCGAGGTGCGGGGTATCAATCGCGAGAGGCGTACCCTTCTGGCAGCCGTAGCCGGATGAGTGCTAGATAGTCGGTACGGTGAACACATGTGAACCTGCGTAAAGATCGTTAAATTGAACGAGCGGAAATGGCTTATACGCTCGAACCAAAATGGTAACGGAGGTGGGAACAGCGTTTTTCAACTGCGCTTTCGTGACCCGCACGCCTCCCGGTCGATAGCAGGCACCTAACCCGACGTACTTCCGTAAGCGGAACGTGGAAATCCCGTATCGCTCCCTCCGGGGAAAGCCGTTTGCAAAAACTGCCCATGGCGGTGCGGGCGAAGGAACGAGGAAAAAGCGAACGCCATCCTGTAACGGGCTGGATAGAAGTTGAAACATCACTTCACGCGAAAGCGGGCAGACGTCCTCATGGTCTCTCCTCACAAGAGAGTGTGTAGAACCCTTTCAACGGAAGGAGAGCAAATGAGCGCAGCAACACTGGAGTGTGCACCTTCTGGCACGACGTGGGACGGCATCAACTGGGCCGATGTCCAACGTCGAGTAAGAGGGCTGCAAGCGCGTATTGTGAAGGCTATACAAGACGGCAGGCACAACAAGGCGAAAGCCCTGCAATGGTTGCTGACTCACTCGTTCAGCGGCAAAGCATTAGCCGTGAAACGGGTGTCTGAAAACAAAGGCAAAAACACCCCCGGCGTGGACAAGGTCACTTGGAATACACCGAGGGCCAAGATCCACGCGATAGAGTCGTTGAAGCGGCGCGGCTACTCGCCGCTTCCGCTTCGGAGAGTCCTTATTCCGAAGAAAAACGGTAAGACGAGACCTCTCGGAATACCCGCGATGAAATGCCGGGCCATGCAGGCGTTGCATTTGCTGGCCCTGGAACCGATAGCGGAGACCACCGCCGATCCGAACTCTTACGGGTTCAGACCGGAACGCTCAACTGCGGATGCCGCAGCACAGTGCTTTGGTGTGCTGTCACGAAAAGCAAACGCAGAGTGGGTTTTAGAGGGCGACATTCAAGGCTGTTTCGACAATATTAGCCATGACTGGTTGATCGCCTACATCCCTATGGATAAAGCGATTTTGCAGAAATGGCTCAAGGCCGGCTACGTCTACCAGAATGAGCTGTTCCCTAGCCACGCCGGAACCCCGCAGGGAGGCATCATTACGCCGCGTACGTTCTTGCATACTTTTCTCTCCGATGCCTGAGCCAGTCGACGTCTCGCTGGCGTTGAGCCCGGGATCCGGATCAATCCGAAACACCACCAAAATTTCGTCCTTATGAATTTCGACACGTTTGACCAGGCCGCGGATGATCTCGCGTTTTGTGACGAAATCCAGTGTGCCCAATCGGTCATGGACAGCCGCGGCAAACTCTTCGAGACGATTAATGACGAGAAACAACTCGCGCTGACCCACCTGATGACGCCGTGAGTCCTGAATCTGCTGATCAAGCTGTTCCAGGCGGCGCTTCAAGTTCCGCATCTTCGGATCAAAGTCCGTTTTGTCGATCATACCCTCGGCATAACTATCGATGAGCCGCGACTTGCCTTTATCCAGCTGCAGTCGTTGTCGTTCCAGCGCTGCGGTATCAGGATTTGTTTGTTCTTTTTCTTCGAGGACACCCAGCCTGCGTTCATATTCATTCTTTAGCCTTCCAGGGTGGGCGAGCAGTTCAACAACCTGCTGCCAGACCAGTTCATCGAGACGATCCGTTCGTATTTGCTGATTGTCACAGACGCGTTCGCCACCAAAGCGGTAGGCATCGGTTCCAATGCAACGATAATAGGCATAGTCCCGGCGTTGGCCTTTGGCCGCTGCCTTGCTGACCTTTTTACCGTAATAGGCGTAGTGACAATGGCCGCAAACGGTCAAGCCCTGAAGCAGGTAGACCGCACCATGACGGCGCTGACGTGCTCTGCGATTCTCGGCAAGCTGCTCTTGAACAGACTGAAACAATCCTTCGCTGACGATTGCCGGTACAGATATCTCGACCCACTGACCTGGATCCGTACGTACGGTTGAATACCCCTTCCTGGGCACCTTGGCACTGTGGCGTTGTGCGCGTATCCGAGGTAAACGATCACGCGTCTGTGTTTTGCCGAAAGCAGCTCGTCCCATGTAGGCTGGATTTTGCAATACCCCCCACACGGTACTGCGATCCCAGTACGGTTTACCTGAGGCGGTTAAGGTGCCTGCTGCCCCAAGGCGCCGTACCACTTCGCCAATGCTCAGTCGCTCCATCCCAATCCACTGAAATATGGCTCTGACCGTCGCCGCTTGTGGCAATTCGATGACGTACTGTGCAGGTGCTCCATCAAGTTGCTTACGAATGTAGCGATAACCGTAGGGCGCAGTCGAAAGCACATTGATGCTGCCGCGTTTGGCCGCATGAAGCTTGCCGCGACGATTGCGCTCCATGATTTTGGCACGTTCATATTCCGCGATCATGCCCTGCATTTGCAGCAGCAACGACTCCTCCGGAGTGACGCCAATGGCATGATTGAGAAACACAACCTGCACGCCACACGCCGATAGCTCTTCCATCAGCAATGCCTGATGAGCATATTTTCGCGACAGCCGGTCTGGGGACAGGACATAGAGACGTTCCATCAGACCAAGTGCAGCGCGGTCTCTGAGCCGTTCCAATTGTGGGCGAATCAGCGTCGCACCGCTGACGCCTGCGTCGACAAAGCGCATGTCCTCAGCCACGTGGGCACCATCAGCCAAGATCCGCTCTGTCAACGCGGCAATCTGGCTTTCAATCGTGCCGCGTTTAGCCTGTTGGTCAGAGGACACGCGGGCGTAGAGCGCCACCATCACAGTCTGGCTCATTGCTCACCTCGCTTGGCAGCACGATGCTTTGTCACAGAGGGCTGGGATGGCGACAATTCTGAGGAAGCCCGCGATTCTGTCGGCTTAAGCTGCTCATAAGCCCTCTCGAGCTGTTCACAAGAGAACCGATTTGGTTCAAAAGCCAGACGAATATGTCAGATACGCGGTTTTCGGCTCATGACTGAAGTCTCCCATCAGTGGGGGTAATGCCCTCAATGACGAGAACAATCTCGACGTGGGGGCATCCTGCATGCCTTGGGGCGAAACTATCCCTGGCAATGCGCAGCCCCCATTTTATCCGAGAGTTTGCTCTGTTGTTGCCGGCGTTCTCTCGCCCTTGTTAGCCAATTTATTCCTGCATTACGCCTTTGATCGTTGGATGGGCAGGACGCATCGCGGCGTACCGTTTGAGCGGTATGCCGACGATATTGTTATTCACTGCACAAGGATGAGCGAGGCTGTTCGAATCAGGGAGAGCCTGACGCGACGGATGAGTGAAGTGGGTCTGACCATCAACGAAGAAAAGTCGAAGATTGTCTACATCGACACATTCGAGCGGCACAATGTCGCGACGAGCTTCACCTTTCTTGGATATGACTTCAAGGTGCGAACCCTGAGGAACTCCAAGGGCGAACTCTTTCGTAAGTGCATTCTGGGAGCGTCGATGAAGGCGATGCGCAGGATGGTAGACACGATCAAACACTGGCGCATCCATCGATCCACGACGGATGACCTGAGGGATTTTTCTCGCAGGTACAACGCTGTGATTCGAGGATGGATCGAATACTACGGTAAATTCTGGTACAGAAACTTCAGCTATCGATTGTGGAGCGCGTTGCAATCGCGCCTGCTCAAATGGATGAAGAGCAAGTACCGAATCTCTATACGTCAAGCGGAGCATCGGCTGCGTCTTGTTCGAAGAGAGAATCCGGAGCTGTTCGCGCATTGGTATTTACTACGTGCATCGAATGTGTGATCAAGAGCCGTATGACGGGAGACTGTCACGTACGGTTCTGTGAGCAGCCGAGGGGTGAAATTTCCTTCGGCTGACTCGACTTGCTGGGTCGCTACGCAGCGGCAAACGCGCCGCTGCGATCATGAGTTTGATCCAGTCGGCCCGGAACAATGGGCACGATCCGTATGCCTACCTGAAGGATGTGCTGACGCGCCTGCCTACGCAGCGGGCGAGTGAGATTGCAGCGCTGCTGCCGCATAGGTGGCGTCCGGCTTAGTCGTGCAAGACGGTTTGCCCGTGCGCTTACGAATGGACGTCACTATCCCCAGTACTTCGGATTGCCGGAGGGGAGGGATAAGACCCTTTCAGCCGGTTCATCCTTTCGAGCTATAGGATTATTTGCAAACGGGCGTTACCGTAGGGCTAACCTTTTGTACAAGGTCGTTCGCGATATACCAAGCTCTTTGGCAGCCGCTGTAACGTTGCCCTGATGGGATAGCAGAACGTGCTCGATCATATCTCGCGTAGCATCCGAGAGGTTCCGGGCCGGTGCACTGGTGTTGCCTAATATCTCTTCTGGAAGGTGATTTACAGTAATAAAGGGAGCGCCTTCGGCAAGAACTGAAGCAAGGCCTGCTACGTTTTCCAACTGCCGCAGATTCCCTGGCCAGTCATATGCATGGAGCATCGCCCGCGCCTCGGCATTCAGTCTTGGGTAGCCAGAACGCTGAAAAAAAGCATCAATCAGCTGTTCCTTGTCGAGCCGCTGATCCAGTGATGGCAACGCGACACGTAGCCCATCTAGACGGTAAAAAAGGTCTTCGCGGAAGTCACCATTAGCCACTAATGCGGGTAGCGACCGATGAGTGGCGGCGAGAATGTGGGCCTTCAACGGAATAGCTGTTGTGCTGCCGACTCGCGTTATTTGCCGTTCTTGCAGAGCGCGTAATAACCTGCTTTGAAGGGTTAATGGCATGTCGCCAATTTCGTCCAGTAGCAGAATACCGTCCTTAGCTGCCTCAAGAAGCCCCATAGAGCCACCCTTACGGGCACCTGTGAAGCTTCCTTCAGTGTGTCCGAAAAGTTCAGATTGGTTATGCCGCTAGGCCCAGGCTCTCACGATACTCAACGGGACTGAGAGTGCCGAGGGGGGCAGTTCGGTGTCGGCGTCAACACCATCTCTTCTTCCGTCTCCTTATCTAGGTCAAGCCATCGACCGAGTTTGTGGCACCAACAAAGAAGCCCGTGATGCCTCAAACACTCATAAGTGAAAGGGCAAGACGGGCTTTATTGGGTGCGGCTGGTGATGTTTATTTGGTGATTGGCTGGTGTACTTCGATGATGTTTCCGTCCGGGTCTTGCAAGAAGATCTGGTACCAGTTAGCCATGGCCCAAACACCGTAGTCCGCATACGGAATCTTCAGCTCTTCCAGGCGCTTTTTGAAGCCTTCGATATCGTCCGTACGGAAGCAGAAATGGCCGCTGTGCAGAGGGTTGATCGCCTGGTTCATGCGGAAGCTGAGGTCGATGTCCTTGGTCGCTAGGTGGAACTCAACAGCCCCGTCAGTCACGAAATCGACTTCCGCACTGTAGCCATGGGCCGTATCGGTGTTGCAACGCACGTGCTCTTCATCCTCGATGCGATCGAGGTCGAAGATAGAGCGGTAAAACGACGAAAGGCGACCGACGTTTTCCGAGCAGAGGTTCATGTGATGGAAATGAAATTTCATGGCTGATCCTTCGAATTGTATTTGGAAGTAAGGGGCTCATGCCTTGGTACATCCCGCGCCAGTAGGGCATTTGTGGGACGGCTATGGCTCTGCTGACAGCCTTGATACCCCCTTGAGAGGTGGGCCAGTGGCTGCCGACGGGCTCATATTAAACAGATTCAAATGTGAATTGAAAGATGCATCTGTGAGATATTGTTGTCGATTGTGCTTTACAGCATCGGGTTTTTGCGTGATAGGATGCACTCACACAACAACAATTTCACCAGCGAATCGTGATTTGCGATCGCTAGGTAGAGGAGGAAAACTCCATGCGTGAACAAATCAACTCGGCACCAAGTCGACTCGAAACCTGCTCCATTAGTAACGCGCGTCGTGTAGCTGCAATGCTGGATCTGCCTTCAGAGGGACTTGTAGAAGGTACGGCTCTGCCTCGTGGTTGGCATTTCACGTTGCTGGGAGCGGATACTATGAGGTCTCAGCTGCGTGGAGATGGCTTTCCAGGGTTAGGGATTCCGCTTCCAGAATTGGGGCTTCCCCGCTTACTGCAGGTTGGACGGACTGTGTCCTTTCGCGGCGATATCCCCATTGGCGCCAATATCACCCGACTTAGCTCGATAACCAGCCTCGAAAGAAAATCAACTCGGTCGGGCGAAATCGCTATCGTCGTCGTTGATCATCGATTGGTCGTTGTTGGTGAGTCAGAGCCTGCTATCAACGAAACCCAAACATTCTTTTTGTTGCCTGCGAGCTCCGAGCGGCCCTCGTATGAGGCTGAGCCAGAGCCCGTTACGTTGAGCCGGCAGAAGTCCTTCACCCCAGATGACACGCTGTTATTTCAATACTCCGCCTTAGGGTTCAACTCGCACAAAATTCACCTCGACAGGGCCTATGCGCGAGATGTCGAAGGGTTTCCCGATCTTGTTGTGAATGGGGGCCTGACAACCTTATTACTGACTGAGTATTTGCGAACCGAACTTAAGGTCACGCCTAGGCAGTTGAAAATTAAGTACACGGCGCCGTTGTTCAGTGGCCGCTCCTTGACCATCGCGGATGACAGTCAAGGCGATGTGTTGAATATCAAGGTGTTCAATAACTACGGAGAAGTGGCTGCGCAAATGGAGGTGGAAGCTTATGAGTATTAAGCCTCTTGAAGGTATCCGTGTGTTGGATCTCACGAGTGTTGTCGTTGGCCCGGCGTGCTCTGCTCGGCTTGCGCAGTACGGCGCAGAGATCATTAAAGTGGAGAGCCCAGAAGGAGACCTAATGAGAGGGTTGGGTGGTACTTCACCTACCGGCCAACACTCAGGCGCCTACCTTCATTTGAATCGCGGTAAGCGCAATATTTGCCTCAACCTGAAACAAGCCGGCGCGGGTGAAGTGATGGATAGGCTGGTTGAATCAGCTGATGTGATCATTGCCAATATGCGGCCTCAGGCGCTGGTCAAACTCGGAATCGATTCGGAGAGTATTCTGCAGCAGTACCCTGAAAAGATTTATTGCCTGATAACAGGGTATGGCACCGACGGCCCCTACGCAGGTGAGCCGACATACGACAGCGTGATCCAGGCGGCTACAGGCATGACCGGTCTCTCGCTCGCACGTGATGGGGTGCCACGGTATGTCCCGATGCTGATCTGCGACCATGTCGTAGGCGAAATAGCGGCAGGTTCGATTGTCTCTGCACTCTATCACCGCCGCGAAACCGGTCTGGGCGTTAGCCTGGAGATCCCTATGTTCGAAACCATGTCCGCGTTCGTGCTGCAAGAGCACTTGGCGCAACAGAGTTTTGATCCACCTGTTGGGCCTGCTGGTGATCAGAGGCTTCTAAGTCCCCACAACAAGCCAGTACAGACTGCCGATGGATGGATTTCATTTACGGTCAATACCGACGCTCAGGTCATCGCCTTTTTAGAGACGGTTGGGAAAGCAGATTTGATTGGTGATCCTCGGTTCTCCTCAGTCGCTGGGCGTGCGGAAAACGTGAGGGAGTGGTTTGAGATCCGAGGGGCGCCTCTGCTTGAGAAGACGACAGCGCAATGGTTGGCCGACTTTCGGACTGCAGACCTAGCAGCAAAACCCTGTCACACGCTCGAGACGCTCCCTAACGATCCTCATCTCCAGGCCGTTGGTCTTATCGACTATGAGATCCACCCCACGGAAGGAAAGGTTGCTTGCATACGTTCCACGATCAGCTTCAACGGTAGTTACTTGGATGCCGGTGTCCCAAGCCAGCCGAAGGGTTGGGAGACCAGAAAGCTGCTTGAGGAGTTGGGCTTCGATTCTGAGGCTATCGACAATCTGGTTTCTACCCGGGCGGCCTTGGTAGCTCAAAGGGTTTAGTGGGTGCCGAAAACAACAAGACGTGAAGGTGGAGTAATGAACGAATCACGGGTAGCAAACATCAGAACAATAGGGATTGTCGGTGCTGGCGCAATGGGGCGAGGCATTGCCCAGATTGCGGTACTGGCAGGTGTCAAGGTACTGATGTTCGATACCAATTCTGACACGGTGCAGGCAGCCTACGACCAGGTGTGCTTGATGCTCGATAAGCTCACCAACAAGGGCAAGTTGGATGCGGAACACGCGGCAATTGCCAAGTCTTGCTTGTGCCAATCGAATTCGATTGCTGAATTGGTTGACTGTGACCTTATCGTCGAAGCAGTGGTGGAGCGCATCAAGGTAAAGCAGGAGATTTTTCAGAACCTGGAAAAGGTCGTGTCTGAAGGCTGTATTTTGGCTACAAACACCTCATCACTGTCCATCACTGAGATAGCCAGTGCTTGTGCCTGTCCAGCTAGGGTCGTGGGGTTCCACTTTTTCAACCCCGTGCCGTTGATGAAGGTTGTTGAAGTCATCGATGGAGTGCATACCGATCCAGCTGTATCCAACGCTCTCAACGCTTTTGCCCGACGTCTCGGCCACACGCCGGTGCGAGCAAAGGACATGCCTGGATTCATCGTGAACCATGCCGGGAGAGCGATGAATACGGAAGGGCTCAAGATATTGGGAGAGGGCGTGGCTACATGTGAGCAGGTTGATGCGATCATGCGCCAGCAAGCTGGGTTCAAGCTGGGGCCGTTTGAGTTACTTGACCTCACAGCGCTCGATGTCTCTCAGCCAGTGATGGAATCGATATACCATCAGTTTTACGAGGAGCCTCGTTTCCGTCCATCGCCCATTGCCCGGGTCAGGCTCGCTGGAGGACTGCTCGGACGTAAGAGTGGTAGAGGCTTCTACAGCTATGAAGAGGGTAGGCCGGTAGTTTCTGAGGATCAGCCGGCCCCCTCGATGTTGCCACGTACCGTATGGGTCAGTGATCGGTATCCGGAGGCTGCGGCTCAAGTACGCGGCCTTGTTGAGGGGGCAGGAATAAAGGTCGATGACGGACAGCGTCCTGAGCCTGGTTCACTCATTGTCGTTACGCCGTTTGGTTCTGATGCCACCACTTCCGCCGTAGAGGAGGGATTGGACGCGACTCGTGTTATCGCCGTGGATGCTTTGTATCCTTTGATGCAAGGAAGAAGACGAACCCTGATGACCACACCGGCAACTCATCGGTCAGCGAGGAACGAGGCTCATGCGCTTTTTGCTCATGATGAGTCTCCGGTCACTGTGATCAATGATTCAACGGGATTTGTGGCTCAACGCATCGTAGCGCTGATTGTGAATGTCGGGTGTGACATTGCTCAGCAGAACATTGCCTCCCCCTCGGACATTGACCTCGCTGTAGAGCTTGGGCTCGGTTATCCGATGGGCCCCTTCGAGCTTGGAGATCATTTCGGGCCAAAGGTCATTCTGGAGATTTTAAACAATATCCAGCAAGGGCTTGGCGATCCCCGTTATCGACCATCTCCCTGGCTTGCTAGGCGAGCAATGTTGAACATTCCGCTCCGGCATGCTGAAAGAGTTATTTGAAACGTTGCGAATGTGACGGTGTTTTCAAGGCAACTAATGGAACTGGAGGCGTGTGCATTCCACGGGCTTTGTTGAGCGGCTTTCGTGAGAAGTTAAAAAAGAAATACAGTAAAAACAAAAATAATTACAAGAGGTTTTTATGAAAGAAGCAACGATGGATCAGGTTGAAACCAAACCAGAAAGTTCTATGGCCGTAAGGGCTACGATAGCAAGCTCAGTCGGTGCCGCGTTGGAGTGGATTGACTTTGCAGCATATGGTGCTGTTGCTGCGACAATTTTTCCAAAGCTGTTCTTCTCTGCAATGGATCCTAATATGGGGATATTGGCAGCCTTCATTACATTTGGCATTGGCTTCTTTGCTCGACCTTTGGGTGGGCTTTTCTTCGGAATGCTCGGAGATAAAATTGGCCGCAAAAATATTTTGCTTTATACATTGTGCCTGATGGGGGGCGCTTCATTCTTGATAGGATGTCTTCCTACTTATAAAACGATAGGGATAGCGGCTCCAATTTTTCTGGTGGCATTACGTTTCTTCCAAGGCTTTGCTTTGGGAGGTGAGGCTACCGGCGCGCAGTTGATGACGATGGAACATGCTCCGAAGTCGAAGCGGGGCCTCTATGGGGCGTTCATTAATATAGGGTCATCATTCAGCTCTGCCTGCGCCAACGGGATGATGTTCGCTCTTATCGCAATAATGGGCATTGTCGAATTTGAGTCTTGGGGATGGCGTATCCCGTTTTGGATGAGTTTCCTCTTGGTTATCGTCGGCGTCTACATTCGTATGCGTGTTACGGAAACACCAGCCTTTCAGAAAGCTCAGAATCAGGGTGTTACTGAAAAGGTTTCTGCATTCGATGTTTTCAAACAATATCCAAAAACCATTCTGCGACTTTTGATCATCTGGTGTGCGCCAACTGCATGCTTCTATGTTGTTACCGTTTTTTCACTCAGCTACTTGACTAAGAATTTAGGTATGGACAGCCAGAGTGCATTTTTGTGCTTGGCTGGTGCAAACCTGTTAGCCGTTATTATGGTGGTTTCTGGGGGAGCATTGAGCGATAAGTTCGGCCGTAAGCCCATCATGTTGATCTCATCAGTCATGATGTTGATCGTCTCTATGTTCTATTTCTCAATGCTGGATACAAAGAACTGGTACGTAATTTTTGCCGCTATGGCAATGTTTGTAGGCTTCTTGCAAATCCAGTCGGGCGTGCAACCTGCTTTCTTCGCTGAACCGTTTCCTACAAAGGTTCGTTACTCTGGATCTGCAGCTGCCTATACGGGCGCAAATTTGGTAGCTGGCGGCCCAACTCCCTTCGTTGTGGCCTGGTTGCTACAAAACGGCGGTGGCTCGACGTTACCCGTGACTATCTTCTGCGGGGTGATCATCTGTCTAGCACTCGTTGCGATTATCTGTAGCCCGGAAACTCGCCATCTTGAAATGTCTCGATAGTCCTATTCAACAATAATTTACTTAGTGGAGCTTTAATCATGATCCTTAAAGATAAGGTATGTGTAGTCGTTGGTGCCGCATCTTTACGAGGAATTGGCTACGCAGCTGCCAGCCTTTTCGCAAGCCAGGGCGCAATCGTTGTGGCAGTTGATTTGGCGATGAATGACGATGTCGCATCTACCATCAAGCACTCAATTGATGAAAAGTATGGGATTGACAGTGTTTTGATTGGGCGTAAGTGTGATATTTCCAGTTCGGCCGAGTGCGCTGTTCTTTTGGATAGTGTAGCTAGTCAATTCGGTAAGGTTGATGCTTTGGTTAACTGTGCTGGTATCGTGCAATCGCTTTCAGTGCTGTCCATAAACGAAGCCGACTTTGACCGGATGATCAGTGTGAATCTGAAGGGCGCTTTCAATCTTGCTAAAGAGACATTGCGAGTTATGAAACCCCAAGGCTTCGGCTCAATAGTGAATGTTGCCTCCGTTGCCGCTCAGCGCGGCGGTGGCCTGGTGGGTGGCGCTCACTACGCGGCTTCTAAAGGGGGAGTCATCAGTCTCACCAAGACGATTGCAAGGGAGTTTGGTGTTGACGGTATTAGGGCGAATACCGTGTGCCCATCAATGACCGAAACAGGGATGATTGATGGCATGAGTCCGGAAAAATATAAGGAGATAGTCTCAGCCATTCCATTGCAGCGTGCTGGGCATGCTGAGGATATCGCCGGCGCCTGCCTATTCCTGGCCTCTGACTTTTCCTCCTATATCACGGGGACAACATTAGATGTCAATGGTGGAAGTCACATTCATTAATAGGCTGTTTCCATAGTTTAATAACGCTTTCTATTATTTGTTAATTCAATAGTTTGGCTATTGCGATGGCGTACACATGTGCGCGTAATAGTCAAGCTAGAGTCGCCTGAAAACAAAAATAATGGTCAAGGGGCTTCACGAATGAAAAGTAACCAGGTCGTTGTAGCTGTATCTATTTCTCTACTGAGCTTGAATTGTTTGGCGGCGGGGTTTCTTGAGGATTCAAAATCTTCAGTCGGGTTGCGGACTTTGTATTTCGAAAATGATAATAGAGAAACTGGAGGCGCCGATCAGCGGCAAACTGCCCAAGGAGCGAGAGTTGATTTCGTTTCGGGTTTTACACAAGGCACAGTAGGCTTTGGGTTGGATGTCCAAGGGCTCTTGGGGTTAAGCCTCGGCGGTGGTATAGATCACCAGTCTTCGGCGACCGTCAATACGGTAACTCCCGTGGATTCAGACGGTTCGCCCGTGTCTAGTTGGGCGCGCGCCGGCGGGAACCTCAAAGCCAAATACTCTAAATCTGAGCTTGCAGTAGGGACGGTGCTCGCTCCAAATCTACCGATCTTAGTCGCCAACGATTCCAGGGTTATGCCCCAAAATTTCGAGGGTGGAATGTTAACATCCAAGGAATGGGATGGATTGACATTGACTGGGGGTAAGCTTACGCAAGGTGCAAGTCGAGCTTCCAGTAACTATTCGGGGCTTGCTGTCAGTGGCGGCAGTAAAGGTTCGAGTGACTTTACTTTCATTGGAGGCGATTGGAAGCCGAGAGCAGATCTGCTTCTGCAGTATTACCACTCCAATTTGGAAAACTACTACTCACAAGATTTCTTTGGCTTGGTGCACGTTTTCAATATTGCCGAGAATCAATCTGTAAAGTCAGATCTAAGATATTTTAAGAGCGACTCGGATGGAAAAAATGGCTCGGGCGGGTATTTGTTTAATAACGCTGGAGGATATGCCGATACTCCAGGTAAAGTCGACAATAAGACGTGGTCGGCAATGTTCACATATTCTCTAGGCTCCCACGCTTTGATGTTAGGTCATCAGAGAGTAAGTGATGATGGTGCAATGGTTTATGTTAGTAGTGGAAATGTCCGTGGTGGGAACGGCAGCCTAGAAGGGCAAGGGGGCGCCAGTGTCTACTTGTTCACTGATTCATTAATCAATGCGTTTGTCAGAGCAGGCGAAAACACTACTTTTGGCCAGTATTCATATGACTTTGCTGGCGCCGGGGTGCCGGGCCTAAAGGCATATTATGTCTACCTTAGGGGAGATGACATCAAGGACGCAAAGGGGAGTGGCAAGGAGTATAGCGAATGGGAAAGGGACATGCGCTTAGACTATGTTTTGCAAAGCGGCCCGCTCAAAAATCTTGCGTTTTCTCTGCGTCGAGGTAACTTCCGAACTGAAGTGCCGAATTCTCAGGGTGGCATCGATTATGATCAGACCCGTTTGTACGTAAACTATACTTACACTTTTAAGTAGCAGGGTTGCAGGCTGCGTCGGTTTCGTTGACCGACGCAGCGGAATCGTAATTGACCTTAGTGAATTCCACTCACTCTATTCGATAGCAGTAGCGCGGCAGCTTCCAGCGCACTTTGAACCTCGGCTATGGATTTTCGTTTTGACTGATCGATTCGTTCTGCATAGGGAACTGTTAAGGCGGCAATAGCATGTTTTTGCGAGTCCAGGATTGGAAAGCTAACTGCGTACAGCCCGCGAACCTGGATACTATGCGCAGATTCATAACCATTCGCAGCAATGCGATCAAGGATATGGTCTAGCTGAGGGTCGGCATGATCTGGGTTACGGGATAGGGACTCTTCAATCCGCAACGCCCTAACGCCTTTATCTTGGAATGCTAAAAGCACTCGGCCTGAGGAAGAAATAATAACGTCGAGTTCGGCACCGACACGTACACTGAATCCCATTCCGCTGGGCACATCTACTTTAGCTATAACCATTTGCTTGCCTTGACCATATAGGGTTAGGTGGCAGGACTGGTCAAGTTCGCTGGAAAGCTTGTGCATAATTGGTCTGGCTTCGTTTAGCAGCCGGTGAGTTGGCGGGTTTTTGTGTGCTAATTCAAAAATCTTATTGGTGATGCTGTAGGTGTCTTCCACCAGAGCGACGTAATTTCTGCCAACTAAGCAGTTGATCATTCGGTAGACCTCACCAACACTTCTACCTAATCTTTGAGCAATTTCTCGCTGGGATAGAGGTTGCTCTGTCTCGCAGAGCATCTCTAAGATATCCAGACCCTTCTCGAGAGCGGGCGCTGCGTAGGCTTTGCTTTCAGATTCTGAGTTCTTGTTCGCGTTGTCGTCTTTCATTGTTTGTTCGCCTAGGGCTTCTCTCTGGAGCGATTGGGCTAACCCGCAGTCAAGAAGTGATTATACATTTTTAGTGGGTGTTCGAAAGCCAGAATGTCATCTGTGCGTGAGTTTTTGTCGTTCTTGGTGGTTGTCGCAGGTATAATAAATTATAGAAGGTTTTTCGTTGTAGCTAAATGCGCAGGGTGGTCTAGCTAAGTGGGGGGGCTATTAAATGGGGCTTTTTACTTTTGTTAGTTGTCGTTAAATTTTGATTTTGGTGGGAATCTCGAATGGTTAAATCGGGCTGCCATATATAAATCTGCACCTTGGATCTACGTTTTTTATACAAAAATATAATGAAATCTTGGTGCTGGGATAAGCGCTCCAAGCGCCACACGCATCGATTGCGGAAGCCATCCTGGAGCATGGACAGTGTGCAGCACGTACCGCCATGGCGCTGGTCTTTCTGATTATCAGAAGCGCCAGCTCGGGCTGAACACCACCTTGTCGGCAGTCGGGTATGCTCGACTCTTCATGTGCCCTTGGTATCGTCAAGCCGTCCCCAGGCTTCCGTGAGCTCATCTATTCGATCTGCGATTTGAGCCGTTTTTGATAGGATTAGGCAGCGAGTATTGCCGACAAACTCCTTGAACAGGTACACGTCGTCTCCGACATCCAGCTCCAGTTACTGCAGCGCCTCATCAGGAATCCGGATTACACCGTCACCATCCCATTCTTCGATGATGATTTTTCACAGGTGGCTTTCTCACGTGTGCTCTATATAAATTCTGATACTGCAAGCTGTTCAATACTTGTTGCTTCATGGCGGCAGGTTTACAGATCTGGATAATCATCAAGCCTAAGGCTAAGAGCCCCAGCATCGTGCGGCTCGTGCTTAGGCGTATGTATCACTCCAGCTTCAGCGTCCGCACGCATCTGCTCGAGTACTTTGTGAAATGCCTTGTCTTGAACCGTTTGTTTGCTTGTGTACGGTTTGCGCTCTGGTTCAGGCTTGGCTGCATAGGTCGTTATCGCGTCAGGATCGTGCTGCAGTTTTTCTTGGACTTGCGATTCCAGCATTGCACGGAGCGCGTCTTTGTCGGGACGGGTCAGCAAATTTTTTACTCCTATTCGGAAGCCAGGCACTTCAGTTTTCGTTAGGTGCACTGGCGGGCAGGTTGGGGAAGTCCATATGCCATTCATATTGTTGCATTGCAGATTGGCATTTACGGGGCATGCAGGTTAAAAATCCTGGTAAGCCTACCAACCCTTAACGGCAACTGTCTGTGATGAAAAGGATGCCCTAACTACGTCCTTGGAAGCAGCTTTCGAGATGACTGAAGTGGCTTGGCCATCACCTGTCAGTATTGCTTAGAGTGCAGCGAGCCATCCATCGAGCTGTTCAGGCCCCCAGGCACTCAATAGGTCGATAGGATAAGATCCGTCGTGCAATCAGAGTTTAAGTGCCCCGAATCGTCCATCTGACGACCCGTAGTACTCGCAATAGTTTTGGGGGCAGTCATTTAAGGATGTGAGCTGTCAGCGCATACTTTTGGGCGCGCGCTCTACACTGATTGAGATGAGCCCAGCGAGATCCAGCCGATGATTCAGTCTCCTTACGAATTGCACAAAAACATTTTGCTCGACGATACCTACGGAACTGCGCGCAGGTTGCAGGATTTCGTTCTCTACCAATATGAAAGCGGCCGGTATCCGTTTGACATCAACGAGCATATCGGTGGGTTTGATCGTCGGCACCTCCAGATCTATTCCGACCTCAAACAATGGTTTTGGAAAAATGGCCCGGATCCGTTTTTCAATGAGATCGCTCAGATAGTTACCTACTCGGGTGTCGAGGGCACCCCTCTCTCTATTCCCGACAAAGGCGAAAAGGCTGAGTTCGAACACGTCGAATAAACCGCCAGGTGGATGGACCGCAAGGCCGATTGTGCGCCTTGCGGTCGTTTCACCCATTCATCGGGCAACATGCCACGGGTTGGCTTAGAACACCTTGATCGGTACGTTGACGATAAGCCTGAACTCATCGAGATTACCTTCCAGTTGATATTCACTGGCTCGGTGGGTGGAATAACTCGTGATCAGGCTGATGTTCTTGAAGGTGCCCGATTGCACTGTGTAGCTGGCATTGGCGCCCACTTCATAGTGGCTTTCACCCCGTTGCTTGAGTACCGAGTTGTAGATGCCGTTCGGGCCACCGTCGTAATGACTGCCGTCGATGCCCATGCCCTTGATGTACCAGAGCGTAGTCTTGAGACCAGGCAAACCATAAGCGACCCAATCGTTGTTGTAGAACACCCCGATCGAGCGCTCATTGGGGCCGTTGAAGAACGACATCATGGTATTGGGCAGGTTGATGGCATTGGATTCGAAGGGATAATCGAAATATTCGTCGCCCTTGATTTGCTGCAGGCCGATCTTCAGCGAATGGTTGCGCCACTGGGGCGTGATACTGAGGCCGTAGGCCTGCTGGTCGATATTGCCACCGATTTCGCGACCACTGGACTGGGTGTTATAGGCATCCAATTGAACATCGACGTTAACCGGTCCCCAGTGGTTTTTCATGCCCAGGCCCAGATACTCACGATCCCAGATATTGTCGAATCGAGAGACATAAGCGCTGCTGCGCCAGCCAGCGTTCGACACATAGTCGGCCCCGGCGTAAGCGTTAAAGTCACTGGTGACCAGGGGCGAACCGTAAGTAGGAGTCAAATCCTGGCTTCGGGCCCCGGTACGCGGCGAGCCCTTGTCGAAGTAGCCCGACTTGATCGTCAACCCTTCGACGTCATGACTTTCCAGAGACACGCCATTGAACGTTGAAGGCAACGTACGGGTGTCGGTGTAGGACATCATCGGTGTCCTGACTTGCTGCCTGCCCACCTTGAGTAGCGTGTCGGCGAACTTGAACTTCAGCGCTGCAATACCGAGTTTGCTCCAGTCATCGACCACATCGCCATCCTTGTCCACCAACATTCGATTACTGCCGCCTGCCGCCGCTGTCCGGCTGCGCTCCAGCGCCACTGCCGAGAAGGTCGAAAGATCCAGCCCAAACCTCACCGGCCCTTCAGTAAAACCGGAGACGAAGTCGAGTCTGACGCCCTGCAGCCAGGCAGTACGGTCACGCAGCTTGCGTACACCGTCTGGTGTTTGCAGTTTGAAATATGTGGCCTTGTGGCCGACTTCGTGTGAATACCAGTGTCGGGTATTAAGTGTCAGTGAACTGTCTTCCAGAAACCCTTGTTCCTGGGCATGGACCTGAGAAGTAGAAACCGCGGCCGCCAGCGAGCCAGCGGTGAAAAGCGCCAAATTACCTTTGCGATACATAGACTTTGCCTGTTGTTGTTTTTAGGGCAGATCAGAAGAAAGTCGCCGAGTAATCGTTATGAAGATATTGTGCGGGCAGGGCGTGGCCCGACTTGTCCAGCAGGCCGCAAGCGGCTTGCTGGTGGCCGTACAGGTATTGGGTTGTTGGTTCAGTGGCTCGAGCACTTCGAAGTCATCAAACAGCGATGAAGACGCCGCTAAAGCCTGCGCCATCAGTTGAGATAATCCCCCACCAGTTTCAACCAGCAGTCGGAGCCGATGCGAATCAGCTCGTCATTGAAGTCGTAGTGGGGGTTATGCACTGAGCAGCCATGAAACTCGCCTTCACCGTTGCCCAGGAAGAAGTAGCAACCGGGGACCTCAGTCAGCATCCAAGCGAAGTCTTCTGTCGCCATGATCTTCGCTGTGTGCGGCAACAACTGGCCGGGATTGAACAGCGGCTCCAGGCTTTGGCGCAGCACCTGCGTTTGCGCCACCGTGTTGACGAGCGCCGGTGCCAGTTGCGTGATTTCCAATTCGATTTCAACGCCGAACATCTGTTCATGGCCTCGAGCGATCTCTGCCAGGCGTTGATTGATTTTGCCTTCGGTCTGCGCTGTATCGGTACGCACGCTGATCAGCATCGATGCCGTGTCGGGAATGATGTTGTAGACGCTGCCGGCCTCGACCATGCCAATGCTGATCACGGCGTGTTCATCAACGCAGAGATTGCGCGATTTCACTGTCTGGATCGCATTGATCAGGCTGGCCAGTACCGGCACCGGATCGACGGCGCGTTCGGGCATTGCGCCATGACCGCCGCGACCTTTGATCAACACTTTCACACGTTCCGAGGAAGCCATGGTGGGGCCGGCCTGAACCACAGCGGTACCCACCGGTATGCCCGGCAAATTGTGCAAGGCAAAGATCGCATCGCAAGGAAAACGTTTGAAAAGATGGTCATCCATCATGGCCTTGGCACCGCCCAGGCCTTCCTCGTCAGGCTGGAAAATCAGATTGAGCGTGCCATTGAAATCAGGCGCCTGAGCGATTCGCCACGCGGCAGCCAGCAGGATAGCGGTATGTCCGTCGTGGCCGCAGCCGTGCATGCGTCCCTCGATCCGGCTGGCATGGGCGAATCGGTTTTTCTCCTGCATCGGCAGGGCATCCATGTCGGCACGCAGGCCCAGGCGAGGACTGCCGCTGCCTCGACGCAGTACGCCGACCACGCCATGTCCGCCAATGCCGCGATGAACTTCGTAGCCCCAGTGTTCGAGCTTGCTGGCCACCAACTCGGCGGTCAGCGGGGTGTGCGCGCCCAGTTCAGGGTTCTGGTGGATTTCCCGGCGCAACTGGATAAAAGCGTCCAGGTCCAGTTCGGCAAGGGGCCGGGTTTGGGTTTGGGTCAATGCATTCATCAGGTCACTCCCGACCAGGGTTTTCGGGGAATACAGCCAGGCACGCCAGACTGATGGCGCCGCCGGCGAGCAGGTACAGTGCTGGCGCCTGGGGGTTATCCAGGGCCGCCGTCAGCCATGTGGCGATCAATGGGGAGAAACCGCCGAACAAGGTGACGCCGAAGCTGTAGCTGACGGCGGTGCCCAGGGCGCGACGATTTTTTGGAAAGGCTTCCATGATCAGGGCGAAGAAGGCACCCGACCCGATACAGCCGGGCAATACCAGAATCGCAATGACCAACATCGCTACAAACAAATCAGTGCTCAAACTGAGCAAGTAGAAAGCTGGCCACGCCAGTAGCACCGGCAGGGTGATCGTCCAGGCCAGCAGTTTCTTGCGCAGGCCGTGGCGATCGGCAAAGCGTCCGGCCAGAGGCGTGATGACAGCCAGACAAGCACTTGCCACACAAGCGATTGCCAAGGCGCTACGTTGCGGGTAACCCAAGGTGACAGTCAGGTAGGCGGGCAAATAGAAAATGAACAGGTATATGCCGATGGTGGCGCTGGCCATAAGGCCGATTGCCAATAGGGTGTGACGCAGGTCAATGTGATCGCGTAGTCGACCATCGCGTTTGGTCGGTTCGGTTTCGTGGGTTTCTGGCAGGCAGCGACGGATGTACCAGCCAAGCGGTCCGATGAGCAGCCCCAGCATAAAGGGGATACGCCAACCCCAGCTTTCAAGGTCATCTGCGCTCAACGTGCTGTTGAGCAGTAAACCCAGACCGGCCCCCACTAAGGCGGCGTAGCCTTGGCTGGCGGCCTGCCAACTCACATTGCGACAGCGATTTGCCGTAGCGCTGGACTCCATCAGATACACCGACGCAGTCCCTATTTCCCCTCCTGCCGAAAAGCCCTGCATGAGGCGGCCAGCAACCAGCATGAAGGTGCCGAACAAGCCGATGTCCTGGTAGGAAGGCGCAAAGGCAATCATCGCTGTACCGAAAGTCATCAAACTGATCGTGAGGCTCAAAGCGGCCTTGCGGCCACGGCGGTCGGCAAAGCGACCAATCACTAGTGCGCCCACCGGACGCATGAGGAAGCCGACGCCAAATGTGGCCAGCGACATCAGTAGTGATGCCATCGCCGACTGTGCGGGGAAAAAGTTCTTTGCAATCACCACGGCGAAGAAGCTGTAAATCGTGAAGTCATACATTTCCAGGGCATTGCCTAGAGCGCAGGCGACGGTGGCTTTCCTGGACCCGATTACGGATGGCGCGGTGGCGCGGGGGAGAGGGGGCGCTTGCAGAGTAGTCATCGATATTTCCTGTGACAGTTTTGTTGTGGGCCGAATATCCGGCAAACACTGTCACTGCGCACTTGCGCTTTTCTTCGATGATTAACCGTTGGTTATGACGTCCAGCCGCCCCAGTGAAACTCGGCGCCAGATCGGTGCGGTTTCGCCCGATAATCGATCACACGCACTGTTTGACGACAGCGACACAGCCGTGATGGCAAGCAACTCAGGCGGCAAACACAGGGTTTGGCTCGATGCTCTTGAAGTTATGGTGGTCGGTCCCAAGGAACAGGGACTGACTTAACCGTTGGGCATATCGTTGCGTTTTTCTTAAGTTTCTCGCTTGCCGCTGCGCTCTAGCGTGACGCATCCATTGGCTGGTTCTTCGAGAGCACGCTTCTGATCGCGTAGTAAAGGTCTCGTGCCGTTGTGGTCAGCGCGTGGCGATCAATGCAGACCAGATAGATGGGGTACTCGGGGATGCTTTCTTCAATCATGACCTGCATCAGGTCTTCATTGAGTCCTTTGGGTAACGTGTTTTCCATTCCGGCTTCACTGAGCGTCATGAACGCATCGGCGTGGTGTAACAGATCCAGCGCCAACAAGACTGATGAACACTCGGTTATACGCTGCGGCGGAGGTATCTCGTTGTCTTCAAACATTTGATAGAACTGCGACGAGTGATCGTCGATGGCATCGAGGCTGATCCAGTTTGCAAACTGCAACTGACGCAGCGAGTGGGAGTGGCGAAGAGGATTGTTTTTTCGACAGACCACTAGACCCCGCATGCGGCTCAGCGCTTCCCAATCCAGGTTTAGCCTCTGTGTATGCTGCTGCGAAGTAATGGCGAAATCCAGGGTGCCGTCCCTAAGTCGATGCAGCATCTGGTTGGGGCGCAGATTCACCAGGCGGATGCGTACACGCGGATTCTTGGCCTGGAACCCGGCGATGCATTCCCCCAGTCCTTTGAGCACTGAAGTCAGGGACGTGACGCCGATGGTAACTTCACCGACCTGCATATCCTTGATGTTTTCAGCCTCCAGTTGCAGCCGTCGCATGCTCTCGACGGTCAACTGTGCATGGCGAATGATGCGACGGCCTTCGTCAGTGAGCGACATCCCCCTGTGGGAGCGCTGCAGTAGAGCCAGGCCCAGCTCGCTCTCCAGATCCTTGATCGATCGGCTGATGGCGGGTTGAGTGACGTGCAGGATCTGCGAGGCCTCGCTGATGCTCCCGGTTTGGTGGATGGCGACCAGTGCCCTGATTTGATGGAGTTTCACGTACTGACAGGTCCTTGCGGTGCGATGAAGATTCAATCGCTTGCATAGTGTCATGCCTGTCACTGCCGCAACAATGCGGTGGCCATCTGAAGAACCCCGGAACCAGATTCGCTGGCGGACGCTCGTTACTGCAAGACCCATGAGCCAAAAAACAGGAATCGCTTCTCTGGCGATATCACCCTTTGCACAAATCGGATAGCGATATGCGCAAATCGGATATTGCTGCGCTTACGGTCTCAATACCCTCGATTTGCACTATGCGTAACAGTGTTTTACATGGCGCGCAACAGTGCTGCCGCCACGCCTTGCCTCGTACATAACAAAAATAAGAGCACATCGATGAAGCCAACCATTCATGCAACTCGTACGCTTTTGTCCACGGCTGTCGCCTTGGGTTGTTCCAGCCAGTTGATGGCCGCCGAGGGCGGTTTTATCGAGGATGCCACCGCTACCTTGCAGGCACGCAATTACTACTTCAGCCGGGATTACTCGGACATTGTCGGCGCTAACAAGCAGTCGAAGGCCGAGGAGTGGGCCCAGGGGTTTATCCTCAATGCCAAGTCCGGTTACACCCAGGGGCCGATCGGTGTCGGCGTCGATGTCATCGGCCTGCTCGGGCTCAAGCTCGACAGCAGCCCGGACCGGGTCAACACCGGCCTGTTGCCGGTGCAGAGCGATGGCCGTGCGGCCGATGACTACAGCCGCCTGGAAGGCACGCTGAAGCTGCGCTACTCCAAAACCGAACTGCGCGTTGGCGAGCTGCAACCCAACGTGCCGGTGCTGGTGTTCAGTGACATCCGTCTGCTGCCACCCAGTTACCAGGGGGCGAGCATCACCTCCGGCGAGATCAATGGCCTGACGCTGCAAGGCGGCCATCTGAGCTCTACCCACCTGCGTAATGAGGCCGGCGACGAGAAGATGCAGGCCATGCTCAGCTACGTGCCTCAGCGCCAGGCCAGCAGTGATGCGTTCAACTACGGTGGCGGCGATTACGTCTTCAACGACAAACACACCAGCGTCAGTGCCTGGTACGGGCAACTGGAAGACATCTACCAGCAAGGCTTCCTGGGCCTGAAACACAGCCAGCCCCTGGGCAGTTGGACCCTGGGCGCGAACCTGGGCTATTTCGACGCGAAGGAGGATGGCAAGAAGCTGTTGGGCAATATCGACAACCAGGCGTTCTTCTCCCTGTTGTCGGCCAAGTACGGCGGCCACACCTTCTACGTCGGCTACCAGGGCATGTTTGGTGAAAGCGCGTTTCCCCGGGTATTTGCCAACATCTCGCCGCTCGGCAACGAAGTACCGACCTATGAATTCGCCTCCACCGACGAGCGTTCCTGGCAGGCGCGCTACGACTACGACTTCGCCGCCCTCGGCGTGCCGGGCTTGACCAGCACCGTGCGCTACATCACCGGCAACAACGTCGAGACCGGCAAGGGCTTTGAAGGCAAGGACCGCGAACGCGACCTGGACCTCGGTTATGTCGTGCAGAGCGGCACCTTCGCAGGGCTTGGCGTGCGGGTGCGCAATGCAATGGCGCGCTCCAATTACCGCAGTGATATCGATGAGAACCGGCTGATCCTGAGTTACACCTGGACGTTGTTGTGAGTGATCTGGAGGCTTGTATGAGCAATAAAGGCTGGGCGCGACTGGCCCTGGTTGCAGCGGGTGGGGCGGTTGTGCTGCTCGCTGCCGGTAACGGCATGCACCTGATGTATGCCGGCCTCATCGACCTGTTGCTGCTGGCGGCGGCAGTGCTTTATCAGCGCCAGCCGGTACGGGTAGTTGAAGTGCTCGAGCCTGCCTGGCCGGGCGCTCAGGTAAAGGTGGCACTCGAACACTTGACTCAAGTGGTGCAGCAAACCGAGGAGGACATGCGCTTTGCCAACCAGTTGGCGCGTGGCGCGGGTGAGCGGGTACAGGCCAGTGCTGTGAGCATGCAGTCTTCGGCTGCCGTGCTTGGGGATCTTGATCAGTATCTGCAACGCCTGGATCAGGTGTTCGATGAGCTGGGCAGCCAGTCGGTACGCATCGGTGCGATTGTCGGCAGCATCCAGGACATCGCCCGGCAGACCAATCTGCTGGCGCTCAATGCCGCGATCGAAGCCGCGCGAGCCGGTGATCATGGTCGGGGTTTTGCTGTGGTGGCGGACGAGGTGCGCAATCTGTCGCGTCAGGCTGCGGACTCCAGTGCGCAAATCCGGCAGATCGCCACGGGCCTTGAAAAGTCGGCACAGGATGCCCGTCAGGGTCTTGAACAGCTTGCCGATTCAACGCGTTTGGGCCTGGACAAGGCCGAGGTCGCATTGCAGTCGATGGGGGAGTTACGCAGTGGTGCGGTGGCCAGGCTGGAAGTGGTCGAGCGCATCATGCAGCGCTTGGCCAGTCTGCACGAGTTGGCACTGCACGCAACCCGGATAGCGGTCTGAACACGGTGATGGTCCCGGTCTCTCAAACGCCCGAGCACATGCCCATTACCTGATAGGTCACTTTATGGGTTTCACCCTGGTGGTCGATGTAGACCATGGTCGCCGGCACGACTTCGCAGGCAGTCGAGGTATCGCTTACCGAGATGACCTTGGCGATATCCAGGGATGGAGGTGTCGCGGCCGGCTTGCTCTCGGCAGCCATGACGGCGGTTGTAGTCAGGGCCAGCAGTACGCTCAACAAGGTCTTCATGGTTTTTCTCCGTGGTGTTTCGATGAGTCAATTCTATTCTTCTACCGATGTGGATAAAGAGGGCTGTACTTGATGCAGCGTTACATCAGACGCAACAGTCATTGCCGCCGGAGGGTTCATGGACTTGCTTAACAGCCTGCGGGTATTTGTGCGTGTAGCCGACGCAGGCAGCTTTACCACCGCCGCACAGGCGCTGGACTTTTCCACGGCGCAAGTGTCTCGGCTGGTGGCTGATCTTGAGCAGCACGTGCAGGCTCGCCTGCTGCAGCGCACCACCCGACGCTTGAGTCTGACCGAAGCGGGTGAACGCTTTCTGCTGCGGGCGCGGCAAATTCTGGACGACATGGCCGAGGCCACCGCGGAAGCGCGTGGCGCTCACCTCAAGCCCAGTGGCCGCTTGCGACTGCATTGTTTGAACGGGTTGGGCGTTTTGATGACGCCACTGATTGCCCGCTACTGCGAGCTCTACCCGGACGTGGTGGTTGAATTGACCTTGTCACAGCGAAACCCCGATCCCCTTGAAGACGGACACGACGTGGTCATCTCCATTGCCCAGGAGTTGGAGGATTCACAATTCGTTGCCCAAACGGTAGGGCGCATTTTCAGCATGCTTTGCGCATCGCCTGCGTACATTGCGCGTCGGGGCCTGCCCACTCACCCGGAACAACTGAATCAACATAGCTGCCTGCGCATGCTTGACCCTTTGTACGGCGATGAGTGGGTCTTGCGTGACGAGCAGGGTGAGCATTCAGTGGTGCCTGGCAAGACCTTCCAGAGCAACGTACCCGAGGCGATGGTCAATGCGTCGGAGGCCGGGATGGGCATCAGCCTGTTGCCGTTCTACACCGCCACCCGGTCGCTGCGCGAGGGCACGCTGCTGCGCCTGCTGGGCGAGCACCGGCTCAGGGAGCGAAACGTCTACGCACTCTATCCTTCCAAGCGTTTTCTGGATGCCAAGGTGAGGACTTGGGTGGACTTTCTCAAGGCAGAGTTGCCCGGGCTTTTTTCCGGGCATGAGATCACAGCCAATGATGTTCGGTATTGGGCAGCAGGCTAACTGAAAAGGCCAACATTCCCGGATGGTGTCTGGGTGATTGGCCGACGCGCTGTTTCGTTACTGCAAGGCCGATGAGCAAAAAAGCCTGGAGGCGTTTTTCTCGCGATACTGTTTGGGCGTCATGAACAGTTTTTCCTGAAACAGTCGGGTCATATGGCTTTGGTCCGAGAATCCACAATCCATGGCCACCGCCTTCAACGGAATATCGCGCACCGTCGACAGGATGCGCTCGGCCTTTTTCAAACGGCGCGACTGAACGTACTGATGGGGAGAGACCCCGTATACAGCCCCAAATACTCGTACAAAGTACGACGGACTCAGGTCGACGATGGTGGCCATTTCCTTGACAGAAATGGGGCAGGACAGATGTGAATCGATGTATTGCTGAAGCTGGTCGCGTTTGAGGTTTGTCAGGCGTGACGCTTGATCGCTGTCTCTGAGGTCACACCGCACGTACTGACGCAGCAGATGGATGCACATCTGTATTTCCAGCGTCTGGGCGAAGATGCTGCTCCCCGGTTCGCCACTCAGGCACTCCATTTCATAGGTCGCCATGAGTCTGGAGAGCTTCGCGTCGTTGACGAGCGGGCAGTGGTCGACAAAAACGCCGTCAACATCCTGTTGAAAGACTTCATTGGCGACTTTGGCCATCATGGCTTGCGAAATGTAGATATGACTGACTTCGATATCGTTCATCCAGTACCACCTGGATGATTCGCCTCGGGTCAAAATGGTGACGTCGTTATCGCCAACGGACCATTTTTGCCATTGCTTGCCATCGTGGAAGCCCAGATTTGACGTACCTGATTTCCATCTCACCAACTCGTAATCGCGCATGCAGGGAATACTGACTTCGGTTTTGTCAAAGCGGTAACCCCGGATCGACACGCCGTTATCAGACGCGCTCTCAACGGTTCCCTTGATCGTTACTTCACCAGGGATAACGTCCAGCATTTTTTCTGGCGTTAGCAGGATGGCACTCATCACAACTCCCTTTTTATTTGTATTGGCTGTGGAGTTTTTATCAGTACTTAGCGGCTTTTGAGCGTTGAAGGCATCGAGAACACAGATTTAAAAATTAACACATTCTTCAAATTTGTACGCAAAACAGGCTTGCCATCGATCGGGGGAATTTCCACCGCTCGTCTGGCAAGCCTTTTCTTACTGCGCCTGGATTTCGTGGTCACCCGGCTCGGTCAAGTCCGGTCGCCAGCGGCGCAGGTGAGTGTGACGCTCATAGGCTTGCGATGAGGGGTAAGTCACCAATTCAATCGTGCTTCCCCAAGGGGTGCGGGTGTACACGTAGCGATTACCTGGTCCGGCGTCACCACCCGGGAGGTCGCCGGGTCGGCTGAGCAGAACGCCGCCGGCCTTCTCGAGGCGATTGGCAGCGGCATCGATATCGTCAACGTAGATGCAGATGTGCTGAATACCAAAGTCGCTCGGAACAATCGGCTGCAACTGCTGGACGCCAGTGTAGGAAAACAGCTCCAGGTTGGGGCCGTTGCCCAGACGCAGCATCCGGATTGAGGCAATCACTGCACCGGGCGGAATGCCGAGTCCCGCTTCTACCTCAGGCCCTCCCAGGGGAGCGTCGAGCATGTCGTAAAGCTTCTCGGCACCAAAGGCCTCGACGAAGAATCGGGTTGCCGCTTCCATATCGGGAACGGTAATGCCTACGTGTTCAATTGCACGAACATTCATGACAACTCTCCTATTTTCGCCGCCGCCCAGAAACCGGATTGGGTCGCCTCATACATCCGCCCACCACGGGACCTTGTACCGATGCTGTAGACGCGAATGTCATCGACCGACTCCTCCAGAACCGTTGAAGGCGCACGGGCGGTCGCCATTACTACGTAACCATCATCAGGCACCTTTGCTGCCGTGTTGATCGATACGTCCAGATGCTTGAGAAGGCCGGCGAGATGCTCGCGCTGCATATCATTGGTGTCGATACCCACGCTATCCGCGGGTGAAACAAGGCTGACCTTTTTGCCTTGCTCCGCCAGCCACAGGGCAGCGAACATTGCTGCCTCGGTTTCACCAAATACGGTGACCTCGTCCGTCACAGGCAAATTGGCGCTTGCCAGCATATCGGCCACATCCGGGCCGCGATCCTGCGCAACGGTACCGGTCGCAAGCAGTACGGTGTCCCATGGGCTCAGGTCCAAGTCAGCTGCATCGGTATTGAGATGAACGTCGACGCCTACGCGTTCGAGTTCGCTCTCGTAAAACGCAATCATGTTCTTGACCTCCATGCGAAACGGGCTCGCGGCTGCCCACGCATGGAGCTGGCCGCCGATGCGATCCGCTCTCTCGACCAACCTCACACTATGTCCACGCTCGGCAGCCAGTATCGCGGCCTCACAACCGGCCGGTCCGCCACCGACAATCAATACTCGCTCCTGTCTGGAAGCAGGGCGGCGAGCATCACTTGCGCGACGCTCCTGTCCGAGGGTCGGATTGATCACGCACTGGGTGCCTTTGCCGTTGAACATCCACCGCGAGATGCATTCATTGACCGCCAGGCAGCGGCGGACACTTTGCGGTTGCCCGCGCCGTGTCTTGTTGACTGTTTCGGGGTCCGCCAGACCCGATCGACCCAAGGCCACAAAGTCGAGTTCGCCGTCAGACACCGCTTGTGCCATCTCGTCGAACAGCCAGGTGAGACGACCGACGCCAATCACCGGGATCGAGACACGCTGTTTTACGAGCTTGGCATAATTCACTAATGAGCCTGGCGCGACCATGGGCAGCAACGTCATCGCCGTGTCGTAGTTCCCGGCGCTGACATCCAGGGCGTCGACGTAAGGCTCGAGCATTTCGCAAAAGGCCAGGCCATCTTCCAATGAGAGACCGCCCTCGTACGGCTCCATCACACTAAGGCGATACAGGATCGGGAATTCTGCACCGACCTGTCCGCGAATCCCGCGCACGACCTCAAGGGCGAAACGGGCACGGTTCTCCAGGGATCCGCCCCAGCGGTCGGTTCGCTTATTTGTGAAAGGGGAGAGAAACTGGCCGAGCAAATAGCCGTGTGCACCGTGCAGCTCAACGGCATCGAAGCCAGCGGCCACCGCGCGCCGGGCACCCTGAACATATTTGTCGATCAATCCTGGAATTTCATGTTCTTCGATTGCGCGCGGCGGGGTGCCGAACGCGCTGGTGATACCGGCTGTCGGTGCCAGTGGCGGTTCATTACGCTCTGTATTGCTTTGGGAGTTCTGGCGCCCGGTGTGGTGCAGCTGCACGGCTATTTTCGCGCCTTCGCCGTGGACTGCGTCGACCAGGTTGCTGAGTGCGCCAATGAACCTGTCGTGGTCGATTCGCATCGGGTGACCCGCGGTGCGCCCGACTTCCCAATCGATAGAGGTATTCTCGGTGATGATCAGACCAACGCCTCCTCGGGCGCGGGCCCGATGGTATTCGATGAGCTTATCGTCAACCTCACCGAAGGTGCTGGCGAACTGAGTGAAGATCGGTGCTTGTACGAAACGGTTGCGCAATTGCAAGGTGCCGATCCGCCCGGGCTGGTAGAGCGCCGCGGCAGGGCCGTCTGAAATCACAAGGTTACGGATGTCTGGGTGTGCCATTGCCATCTCTCCTCATTATTTTTTTTGTTTGAGGTTCGAGCATGGAATGAGCGCCGGCATGAGTATTGAACATTCATGTCGAGGCGTTGAAGAATCCTGCTTTGGCGTCGCAGCATTACTCGTTCAGGTGCCTTAATCCGAAAACAACTCAAACATCAGCTGGCGAAGCCAACGATTGGCGGGGTCTTTGTTATAGCGTGCGTGCCAGAACAGATTGATCTCGATGTTGGGCAATTCCACGGGTGTCGGTAGCACCGCAAGGCCGAAGGGTTGTTCGCAACTGCTGGCGAACCGCTCAGGCACTGTGGCCATCAAGTCGGTGCGTTGAAGGATGTGGCCAACGGCGACGAAGTGGGGGACCTCCAGGCGTATGTTTCGCTCGATACCGGCCCGCGCCAGAAACGTATCGACTTCGCCGTGTCCCGTGTTCGCCGCCACGACGCGAACGTGCTCATAACTGCAAAAACGCTCAAGCGTTAACGGTTCCCGGGTAGCGGGGTGGTCTTTGCGGCACATGCAGACGTAGCGATGGTGGAACAGGCGCTGCTGAAAAAAACCGGCTTGCAGGTGTGGCAGTAATCCAACGGCGAGGTCGATCGCACCGTTTTGCAACCCTTCGGCCAAGGTATTGGAGGTGTTGCGCAGCGTGCTGATCGAGCAGCCCGGCGCGCGTTCAGCCAGCGCGTCCATCAGCCGTGGCATGAAGTAGATTTCACCAATATCGGTCATTGCCATGGTAAATCTGCGATTGCTGTTGAGCGGGTCGAACGTGTCCTGTCGGCTCAGTGCATCGCGTAAGGTCTGAATGGCCTGTGCGACGGGTTCGGCCAACTGCCGGGCATAAGGCGTGGGCTCCATTCCCTGATAAGTGCGCACGAAAAGTTCGTCGTTCAAGGCGACACGCAGGCGTTTCAACGCGTTGCTGACAGCGGGCTGGGTCAGATCGAGATTATCCGCCGCGGTCGATACCCGGCGGTCAACCAGCAGTTGGTTGAATACCAGAAGAAGATTGAGGTCAAGCTCACGTAATTCCATAACGCCTCGTGCAGATTGCGTTCATGAGGGCGATAGATCTTTGCCCGTTATTGGGTCTGCACCGCTCTGAAATCGCCGCTGCAAGGGCTCCAAGCCTAACAAGCGCCTAACATCGCGTCCATTGAGAGATATACGGGGCGTTTGCTTAACCTCGAGCTTTATTCACGATCGAAATAATGAGTATTCGCCTGGCTGCATTTATCCCGGTTGTTGGTTTGCCCATGATCGAATCTATGCCCGACTCTGAACGCTCTGCGTCCATTGGGCAGCTCGCAATTTTCCGGAGGCGCTAGATCTTCCGGCTCTATAACAATGACAAAAAGAGCGATGCCATGCGTACGATCGATGTATCAGCCCTGATTGACGGGGCACGTTTCAATGCCTTCCATGCACGCGTGCTGTTCTGGTGCGCGTTGATCATCATTTTCGACGGATACGATCTGGTCATCTATGGGGTCGTATTGCCCTCATTGATGACCGAGTGGGGCCTCAGTTCGTTGCAGGCTGGTGCGCTAGGCAGTTGCGCGCTGGTGGGCATGATGCTGGGGGCGTTGTTTTTCGGTTCACTGTCGGATCGTATAGGTCGACGTAAAACCATCATGATGTGTGTCGCGATCTTCAGTGGGGTCACGGCGATCAACGGCCTGGCGAAAAGCCCCGAGGCGTTCGCGTTGTGCCGGTTCATCGCTGGCCTGGGCATCGGCGGGGTGATGCCCAACGTTGTGGCGTTGATGAACGAGTACGCGCCGAAAAAATCCCGTAGCACCCTGGTGGCGATCATGTTCAGTGGCTACTCGTTGGGCGGCATGTTATCGGCGAGCCTGGGCATGGTGCTGATCCCGCAGTGGGGATGGCAAGCCGTGTTCTATGTCGCGCTGGTTCCGCTGTTGGCTCTGCCATTTCTGATACGCCAATTGCCGGAGTCGATTGATTTCCTGCTGCGCACCGGGCAGACCGTGAAGGCTCAAAACCTGCTGGCACAAGCCGAGCCGTCTTACCAATCCACCGCCAATGACCAGTTGAACCAGAGGGTCGCCAAAGGCACGACTGTGTCAATTGCACAGCTGTTCCAGGACGGGCGCAAGTTAAAGACCTTCATGCTGTGGCTGGCGTTTTTCTGTTGTTTGCTGATGGTTTATGCATTGAGCTCCTGGCTGCCAAAACTCATGACTGCAGCGGGCTATGGATTGAATTCCAGCCTGGCGTTTCTGTTGGCGTTGAATGTCGGCGCGATCATTGGCGCGGTGGCCGGAGGATGGCTGGGGGACCGGATTGGAATCGCCAAGGTCTTGTTCGCGTTTTTCAGTTGCGGAGCGTTAGCCCTGAGCCTGTTGGCGCTCAAGGCGCCGTTACCGGTTCTTTATTTACTTATCGCCATTGCCGGGGCGTGCACCATTGGCACGCAGATCCTGGCAAACGCTTGCACGGTGCAGTATTACCCCGCGCATATACGCTCTACCGGGCTTGGTTGGGCGATGGATATCGGTCGCACCGGAGCCATCATCGGTCCGCTGCTGGGTGGGGCACTGCACGCTTCATCACTGCCGCTGCAGGCCAGCTTTCTCATCTTCGCCATACCAGGATTGGTAGGGGCCATCGCCATTCTGGTGTTTCTGATTCAGAACGCTCCAGGCCGTCAGGCTGCTTTATCCCGGCAACCGGCGCAGTAACCTTTGCAGCAAAAGACGAGCCCGGGGAGGGCTCGTCCGGCCGATGACTGGTCGACCTGACGAGTAATATTCACACCCATGATGGGATGTATGGGAGTTGCGGTATTTATCAATAGCGCTCGGATGGCGATGATTTGCTTACTCCAATAACAATCAGCCTCATGGGTAACTTGCTATGCGTACTTCTCAATCCAAACTGCAAATCGGCATTGTTGGCGGCGGTATCGCCGGCGTGGCTCTGGCCTTGGACCTTTGCCGTCATTCCCACCTCGACGTGCAATTATTCGAGTCGGCGCCTGCCTTTGGCGAGGTCGGAGCGGGTGTCTCGTTCGGCGCCAACGCCGTTCGTGCCATTGCGGGCCTGGGTATTGCCGAACCCTACCGCAAGATTGCCGACCAGACGCAGGATCCCTGGCAGGACATCTGGTTCGAATGGCGTCGTGGTGAAGATGCCGGTTATCTGGGCGCAAGCCTGGCCGAAGGGGTAGGGCAGTCATCGGTACACCGTGCTGACTTCCTCGATGCGCTGGCCAGCCAGTTGCCGGACGGAATCGCTCAATTCGGCAAGCGCGCCGTCAGTGTGGAGCAAGATGCCGAACAGGCTCGAGTGGTGTTCACCGATGGCACTGAGCATCGCTGCGACCTGTTGATCGCCGCGGACGGTATCAAGTCATCGATTCGTGATCATGTTCTCAACGGTCTTGGCCAACCCCTGGTGGCGCCGCGTTTCAGTGGTACCTGCGCCTATCGCGGGATGATCGACAGCCAACAACTGCGCGCGGCCTACCGGGCCCGGGGTGTCGATGAACACTTGATCGACGTCCCGCAGATGTACCTGGGGCTTGATGCTCATATCCTCACGTTCCCCGTCAAACAAGGCCGGCTTATCAACGTTGTGGCCTTCATTTCCGATCGCAGTCGTCCTGATCCAACCTGGCCAAGCGATGCTCCGTGGGTACGCAATGCCAGCCAGGAAGAAATGCTCTCTGCCTTCAACCATTGGGGAGATGCTGCTCGGGTTCTGCTCGAATGCATTCCATCCCCCACCCTTTGGGCGCTGCATGAACTCGATGAATTACCAGGTTACGTGCACGGCCGCGTGGGTCTGATCGGCGATGCTGCGCATGCGATGTTGCCACACCAGGGCGCTGGAGCAGGTCAGGGCCTGGAAGACGCCTGGCTTCTGGCGCGATTGCTGGCCGATCCACAGGTCCTGGACAGCCAGCCACAGGCGGTGCTCGAAGCCTACGACGCCATCCGTCGTCCCCGTGCCTGCCGTGTGCAGCGTACCTCCTGGGAAGCCGGGGAGCTTTATGAAATGCGTGATCCAGCTGTGGCCGATGACGAACAACTACTGAGCAAAACCCTCGCCGAGCGCTTCGACTGGCTGTGGAATCACGACATGCAGTCCGACCTTCAAGAGGCCCGTGCCCAGTTGGGCTGGCGAGCAGTCGCGTAATGATTTGAACCGACACGCGCGGAGGGAGCACCCAGCGGCTCTCTTCGTGGGTGCATACCAATAAGATCAGGTGAATCGAAATGACAGTGAAAATTTCTCAACTGCCGCAATTGCAGCAATTCTTCCGAGAAGCCTCGGGACTGGACAACAATGCAGGCGATCCGCGCCGCAAGCAGATCGTCTTACGGTTGCTGCAGGAAGTCGCCCGAGTGATCGAAGATCTGCAGATCAGCGACGATGAGTTCTGGGGTGCGGTGGACTACGTCAACCGCCTGGGCGCCAGAAACGAAGCAGGTTTGCTGGTCGCCGGGCTTGGCATCGAACACTTCCTTGATCTGCTGGCGGATGCCAGGGACGCTGAAGCGGGTCGAACCGGTGGCACCCCACGGACAATTGAAGGCCCGTTGTACGTCGCCGGTGCACCACTGTGTGAGTACCAAACTCGAATGGATGATGGGACCGAGGATGGCACAGCAACGGTGATGTTTCTGGAAGGGCGCGTAACCGACTTGAACGGTCAGCCGATCGCTGGAGCCACCGTGGATTTGTGGCAAGCCAACACCCAGGGCAACTACTCCTACTTCGACAAGAGCCAGTCTGAATTCAACTTGCGTCGCCGGATTCTCACGGACGCCAATGGTTGTTACCGGGCTCGCAGCATCGTGCCCTCGGGCTACGGTTGCGATCCAGCCGGCCCGACTCAGGAATGCCTTGATCACTTGGGCCGCCACGGTCAGCGACCCGCACATATCCACTTCTTCATTTCTGCCCCTGGGCATGAACATCTGACCACCCAGATCAATCTGTCCAATGACAAGTACCTGTGGGACGACTTCGCCTATGCGACGCGTGACGGATTGATCGGCGAAGTTCGCTTTGTGGAAGACGAGGAACGAGCCGCCGCCATGGGTGTGGCAGGGCGTTTCGCCGAGATGACTTTCAATTTCAGCCTGCGTCCGGCCGCCAGCGAACAAGCAACCCATCGCAGCCAACGCCCGCGTGCGTTGCAGTCTGCCTGACCAACCGACGTTCACTCGACGTCGACGAACCACTTCAAGGAGACAACGATGTCCCGGACTGATGCACAATCGATGAACATCCGTGCCGCAGTATTACGCACCTCGGGAGCCCCTTTGCAAATTGAGGATGTCTTGCTCGAGGCTCCTCGGCCAACCGAAGTGCGCGTGCGTGTGGTCGCTACAGGTGTTTGCCACACTGACATGGTGGTGCGTGATCAGCTGTTTCCCACTCCTCTGCCCATCATCCTCGGTCATGAAGGTGCCGGTATCGTCGATGCAGTCGGTTCTGCCGTGACGACCGTACAACCGGGCGATCACGTGGTCATGACGTACATGTCCTGCGGTCTTTGCCTGCCTTGCGAAACGGGCCACCCGGCGCACTGCACACACATGCACCCGTTGAACTTTGGTGGTGGCCGGCTCGACGGCAGCACCTCCGCTTGCGCATGTGGCAGCGACCACACCATCCACGACCATTTCTTTGGCCAATCCTCGTTTTCCACTTACACGATCGCCAATGAGCGCAACGTCGTCAAAGTCCCAAAGCAGGCACCACTGGAACTCTTGGGGCCGCTGGGTTGTGGTATTCAGACGGGCGCAGGATCAGTTCTCAATGCACTCAGGGTTGAGGCAGGATCGAGCTTCGCCGCCTTTGGTGCAGGCGCGGTCGGGATGGCGGCGGTAATGGCGGCGAAGGTCGCTGGCGCTACGACCATCATTGCTGTGGACGTCACTCCGAGTCGGCTGGAACTGGCTCTCGAACTGGGAGCGACCCATGTCATCAATAGTCGCGAAGAGGATCCGGTTCAACGCATTCAGGCCATCACTCAGGGCGGTGTCAATTACAGCCTTGAATGCTCCGGTCGCTCCGAGGTGTTGCGCCAGGCGATCGACTCAGTCACCACGCTTGGCACCTGTGGCATTGTCGGCGCTACCAAAGTGGGTACCGAGGTCGCATTCAATATCAACGACGTGATGATTCCCGGCAAACGCATCATGGGCATCGTGCAAGGCGATGTCGTTGCCAATGCTTTTATTCCGAAGCTGGTTGATCTCTTCCTGCAGGGCCGATTCCCCTTCGACAAGCTATGCAAGTTTTACGAATTCGATGAGGTGAACCAGGCGATGGCCGATAGCGAGCGCGGTGTCACCATCAAACCGATTCTCCGCATGCCAGTCCCTGCTTCGGTCTAACTTTTTCGATCTCCCAAGGAACCAGCAATGACCGTTCAAATCGTAATAGACAATCAAAAGCTCGACGCCTCCAATGGCAAGACTTTCCAGCGCATCAATCCGCTCAGTGACGCGACCGTGAGTGTAGGTGCAGCCTGCAGCGTCGAAGACGCCATCCGCGCAGCCGAGTCTTCCCAGCGCGCTTTTCAAACATGGTCAAAAACCGGCCCAACCGAACGCCGCCGCATACTGCTCGCGGCCGCCGATGCCCTGGAATCGAAAATGGCGCAGTTCTGCTCGGTCATGGCCGAAGAGATTGGCGCTTCGCAACTCTGGGCACAATTTAACGTGGGCGCATCGGCCAACCTGCTGCGTGAAGCCGCAGCCCTGACCACACAAATCAAAGGCGAAACCATACCTACCGACAAGCCCGGCGCATTGTCGATGACGTTGCGCCAACCGGTGGGCGCGGTACTGAGCATCGTGCCTTGGAACGGGCCGGTCATTCTTGGCGCACGGGCTATCGCCTACCCACTGGCGTGTGGCAATACGGTGATCTTCAAGGGTTCTGAAAGCAGCCCACGAACGCATGCGTTGTTGGCCGAAGCGTTTTACGATGCCGGTTTGCCGGCGGGGGTCTTGAACTTTCTGATCAGCGCGCCAGAGGACGCGTCTGCTGTGACGGAAGCGTTGGTCGCGCATGACGTTGTGCGTCGAGTGAACTTCACAGGCTCAACCAAGGTCGGCCGTATGATTGCCCAGACCTGCGCCAGTCATCTCAAACGCTGCCTCCTGGAACTGGGTGGCAAAGCCCCTTTCATTGTTCTGGATGACGCGGATATCGATGGGGCAGTCAATGCTGCCGTTTTCGGAGCGTTCCTTTACCAGGGGCAAATCTGCATGTCGACCGAGCGTTTCGTGGTCGATGAAGCGGTTGCCGATCAATTCGTTTCCCGTTTCGCCGAACGCGTACGGTCACTGGAGACGGGCGTTCCAACGACGACACCCAACTGCGTGATTGGTCCGATGATCGGCCAAGGCTCGGTACAACGGATCAATTATTTACTCGACGATGCCATTGGAAAGGGCGCTGACATCGTCGCTGGCGGCCTGGCGGAAAACGCCTTGATGGGCCCGACGCTGGTCGATCGGGTTACCCGTGAGATGTCGATCTACGACGAAGAGACCTTTGGCCCGGTGACCACTATCGTTCGGGTGAAGGGCGCCGAGCAAGCGCTGGAGGTGGCCAACGACACTGCCTACGGTCTTTCGTCTTCAATATTCAGTCGCGATGTCACTCGGGCATTGGATCTGGCTGGCCGACTTGATGCGGGCTGCGTACACATCAATGGAGCAACTGTCCAAAATGAGCCGCAGGCTCCATACGGTGGAATGAAGAAAAGTGGCTACGGACGCTTCGATGGCAGTGCAGTCATTGAGGAGTTTACCGAGGTCAAATGGGTAACGGTTGAACCCTCTAACCAGCCTTATCCCTTTTAAGTTTGAAACCGGCGCATAAAGCGCCGGTTTTTTTACTTGAGTGCCATGGACAGCCTTGCCTAATAAGACGCACCGACAGGCGTCTAGGTATTGCAAAGCACTATTGCTTTTGCGGGTCGAACTGCTTGTCCTTGATAAACAGCGCGGGAATCACACCGCAGATGAAGTAGGCCGCTCCCATGACCAGGAAACCCACACCGATCGAACCATGAGAGGCGAGGAACCCAATAGCAGCCGGAGCAATTGCAGCGCCCAGACGCCCAATATTGTAGGCACCGCCTACGGCAGACCCGCGAAATTTGGCTTCGAAGCTTTCGGTCATGTATGTGGCGTTCACACCGTATGGAATACCATACAAAAAGCCGAATACCACCAGCATCCAGAGTATGTTTTCCTGGCTTTGGAACAGCACGATGACCGGCAGGAAAACCGCGGTCCCCAAGGCCCCAAAGGCGAACACGGTACGACGCCCGATACAATCAGCCGCCAGGCCAGCAAGAATTTTTCCCAGGATCATGGCGGTGTATGTGCCGACCATGTATCCGGTCATGGATTTGAGATTCATGCCCAGTTCGCTTTCCAGGTACGTCGGCATCCAGTTGTTCACGCCGTAGTAACCGAACTGTAGAAAGCCTGCAGTCAGCGCCCAGAAGATAAACATCCGGCTGGCTTTCGGATCACTGAAGATCAGTTTGTACATGCTTTCGCGCTTTTCGGAGAGCCGATTTTGGACGCCCGTGATTTTCTTCCTGGTGCGCTCGGCCTGAGCGTTAATCCAGGCTTGTGGCTCCGGCACGAAACGTTGCATCACCATTGCCAGGATCACCGGAACAATCGCGATGTAAAACAGCCAGCGCCAGCCATGGCTCGGCAGTATCCAACCCGCTAGCAGCGTCGCAACGATATACCCCACTGACCAGCCTGCCTGCAGGGTGCCGAGTACCGTTGTGCGGTAGCGGGTGGGCACATATTCGGACATCAGCGTATTGCACGCCACGTACAGTGCGCCGATCCCTAGCGAGGCGACAAAACGGGTGATCGCGAACTGCCAATAGCTATGCGTCAGGCCTAAAACAGCGGTGCCGACGGAAAACAGTACGATACTCCAGACTACGGTTTTCACCCGGCCGAAGCGATCGCAGGCCCAGCCACCGTAGATGCCGCCAATGGCCATCCCAGCCAGGGTGAAGCTACCCAGACTGCCAGCTTCTACGTTGCTCAGGCCGAATTCAGCCTTCAGGCTGCTGAGGCTGTAGGAAAGCAGCATCAGATCGGCACCGTCGATCAACAATCCAAGAAAGCAGAATATGAAGACCAGCACCCAGGTACTGGTTTTGGCGTGCGTAGTCACACTCGCCTGAGCTGCAGCGTCCATGGTGTTACCTTTTTTGTATTTATTTGGGGAGGGCACTTGAATCGGAAATTGAAAGCCAGGAGCCTCAGCGTTGAGCGTCGCGGATCATGTTTCGGGCGATGACTATCTGCTGAATCTGGGTAGTGCCTTCGTAAATGCGGAACAGGCGAACATCCCGGTAGAAGCGTTCGATGGCGTACTCGCTCACGTAGCCGGCACCACCATGAATCTGCACGCAACGGTCGGCGACCCGTCCGCACATTTCAGTGGAGAACATCTTGGCGCAGGAGGCTTCGGTGCTTACGTTACGTCCGTCGTCACGCTTGCGTGCGGCATCCAGCACCATGCAACGGCTCGCATAGATTTCAGCCTTGCTGTCGGCAAGCATGGCCTGGATGAGTTGGAACTCGGCGATTGGTTGACCGAACTGTTTGCGTTCCAGCGCGTAACGCAAGGCATCGTCGAGCATCCGCTCGGCGGCGCCGACACTCAGGGCCGCAATATGCAGGCGACCCTTGTCGAGCACTTTCATCGCAGTCTTGAAGCCTACGCCTTCGACACCGCCGATCAATTGGCTGGCCGGGACTCGCGCATTCTCGAATATGACGTCGCAGGTGTGAGCACCCTTGTGGCCCATTTTGTGGTCGGGCTTGCCCAGCGAAACACCGGGTGTGCCGCGCTCGACAATGAACGCGCTGATGCCGGCGGCGCCTTTTATCTGGGGATTGGTTCGCGCCATGACAGTATAGATTCCGGCATGTGGGGCATTGGTGATGAAGCGCTTGGTGCCATTGAGAATGTAGCTGTCGCCGTCGCGCACGGCGTTGGTTTTGAGCGAGGCGGCGTCTGAGCCTGCGTCAGGCTCCGTCAGGCAGAAGGAGCTGAGCAGCTCGCCACTGGCCAACTTGGGCAGGTAGTAATGTTTCTGTTCCTCAGTACCGTCCAGGAGGATACCGATTGAGCCGATCCCGTTATTGGTTCCGATGTAAGAGCGAAACGCTGGTGAAGTGCGGCCTAGCTCGAAGGCGATATTCACTTCTTCCTCCATCGTGACGCCCAAACCACCAAACTCTTCCGGGAGCGTCAGGCCGAACAAACCCATTTCCCTCATCTGCTCGACGATATCTTGGGGGATAGCGTCGGTGTCAGCCACTTCGTTTTCACGGGGAATCAGCACCTCGCTAACGAACTGACGAAGGGAATCCAACAACATCTGCAGGGTTTCGGTATCACGGATCATGTGCGCTCCTGCGGCTCGCAAAAGCGAGCCGGTTTTTTAGGGCGCCGTTACTCCGTTGCGTCAGCGAGCAGCGGCGCCAATGTTATTGACCATGTTGATCAGGCGAGGCCCGATATCGTCCACGAGCTGTTCACGGGGTAGCTGAAAGCTCGGTCCACCGCAGTTGAAGGTGAGTAACCCGTACTGCGGGTGTAGCAATGGCACTGCAACGGAGTTGACGTCGCGGTGCCACTCACCGATCGACAGGCAGAAGCCGTAGTCGGCGAAATCCCTGAACGCTTTATCCAGCCCCTTGCGAATGGCTGGCCATTGCTCCGATTCACGCTGGCGAATGTGGTCGAGCAGAAACTCCCGCTCGGTTTCCGACATCGCCGCAAGGCATGCCCGGCCCACCGAACTCTGTGCCAGTGGCAGGTAGCTGCCGATCTGCCGCCGCATGGTCATGTTGCCCTGACCCTGAACCACATCCAGGTAAACCATCTGAAGACGATCCCGGGCGGCCATGGCGACGGCGGCCTGAGCGTGATTGGCCAATTCCTCCATCAAGGGATGAGCCACCGTGCGAATCGCCAGATTCGACAACATGGCGTAACCGAAACCCAACACACCTACGTCCAGCTGATACTTGCCTGAATGCACTTCACGCTTGAGGCAGCCCAGGCGCATCAACGTATTGGTCAGACGCGTCACCGTCGGTTTGGGCAGGCCGGTCATTCGCGCCAGATCCTGATTGCCCAGTACGTTGTCGCGCGGGGTGAAACACCTCATCAGCTCAAGTCCGCGTGCCAACGCCGTTACGAACTGACCACTGTTCTCGTCTTCGCTCAGCGCGCTGGCGGGATCCAGCATGCCCATCTTCAGTAAGCCGATTTCATCCGCTCCTTTCGTCTTGTCCACGGCTTGGTGATCTGTCTTGTTGCGACCCATGGTAGAACCTCGCTTTCGAGAAATGCAAGAAAATAAAATACAATTTCGCCTGTCGAAATTGTATTTGGTGCTAAACAAAAAACCAATCTATTTATGAAAAGCTTGTAATGCACTGTAAATAAGAGGTTAAACCAAATTTATTGGTTTGCCTGTTTACAGAAATTTAGAAGCGTATCTATGATTGATCGTTATTACGGTATTAAGTTTCGTATATCGAAACAAAAATAAGAGGTAGGTATGGACTCCCAGCTTAAAGCTGTAGTGGATCTGCACATCCGCGATGACGCCGTTGCCGTCGTACGGATCCAGCGGCCCGAAGTCAAAAACGCACTTAACAGCGCTGTGCGCGAACAGTTGGCGGAAATCTTTCGTGATCTGGCCGGCAATGATCAGGTGCGTGCGATCGTCCTCACCGGGGGTGAACAGTGCTTTGTCGCCGGTGCCGACATCCGCGAGTTTGCCGAGGCCAGTCCTATCGAGATGTACCGCCGCCACACGGAGTACTTGTGGGAGGCCATTGCTCGTTGCCCTAAACCAGTGATCGCTGCAGTCAATGGTTTCGCCTTGGGGGGCGGCTGCGAATTGGCGATGCACTGCGACATTATCGTTGCAGGGCAATCGGCACGCTTCGGTCAGCCGGAGGTAAAGCTTGGCCTGATGCCGGGCGCCGGTGGCACCCAACGCCTGATTCGCGCCGTCGGGAAATTTCAGGCGATGCGTATAGCACTAACGGGCTGCCTGGTCGCGGCACCCGAAGCGCTTGCCATGGGCATGGTCAGCGAGGTGGTGAGTGACGAACGCACAGTGCCGCGAGCGCTTGAGCTGGCTGCTGAAATAGCCGCGTTGCCGCCGCTGGCTGTCGCGCAGATCAAGGAAGTGATGTTGCTCGGTGCCGACTTGCCCCTGGACAGCGCACTGGCGTTGGAGCGCAAGGCGTTTCAGTTGCTGTTCGATTCCAGGGATCAGAAAGAAGGCGCCAGTGCCTTTCTTCAAAAACGCAAAGCCACCTTCTCGGGAGAGTGATTCATGACACGCGAGATCAACCATATGGCGGTTGTGGGGGCTGGCATCATGGGCACCGGCATTGCCCAGATTGCAGCCCAGGCCGGTATTCAGGTTCTGCTGTTTGATAACCGCGAAGGCGCCGCCCAAGCCGCTCTCGATAACCTTGAACAGACACTGGACAAGCTGGTGAGCAAGGGCAAGGTCCTCGCCGCAGACGCACAGGCCACACGCGATCGCCTGCGGGTAGCGACCGCTCTGACCGAGCTCAAGGACGTCGACCTGGTCGTCGAAGCGATTATTGAGCGCCTCGATGCCAAGCAGGCTTTGCTCGCACAACTTGAAGCCGTCGTCGGTGATGATTGCATTCTGGCAACCAATACCTCGTCGCTATCTGTGACCAGCATCGCCCGGGAATGTCGGAGTCCTGAACGTGTCGCAGGTTTCCACTTCTTCAACCCGGTGCCACTGATGAAAGTCGTTGAAGTCATCGATGGCCTTGCCAGTGATCCGAAAGTGGGTGATCGCTTGCAGGCGTTGGCGGCGCGCATGGGCCATCGTGGTATTAGGGCAAAGGACACGCCAGGTTTCATCATTAACCATGCGGGACGAGCCTACAGCACCGAAGCCCTGCAAATTCTCAAGGAAGGCGTGACTGAGCCCGCCGAGATTGATCGCATCCTGCGCGAAGGCTTGGGTTTTCGCATGGGGCCGCTGGAGTTGTTCGACCTGACAGCCCTGGATGTCTCGCACCCGGTGATCGAGTCGATCTACAACCAGTTTTACCAAGAGCCTCGATATCGCCCGGCTGCATTGACTCGGCAGATGCTTGAGGCTGGTTACGTCGGTCGCAAGGTTGGGCGCGGCTTTTACCGATACGCCAACGGCCAGATGGTTGATCCGCCCCAGGCACAGACAGTGCCGGTAGTAGAGACTCTGCCGCCGGTGTGGCTGGGCACCGAGAACGAGGCCGATCGTGCCAGCCTTACGGTTTTGCTGGAACAGTTGGGCGCGCAGGTAGAGCGGGGTGCCACGCCGTCCAGCGAAGCACTCTGCTTATTGGCGCCCTATGGCCTGGATGCCACCTGTGCCGCAGAGTGCTTTGCCACCGACCCGGAGCGCACGGTATGCATCGACCCGCTGCTCGACTGCGCTCGCTACCGCACGCTGATGGTGAACCCGGCAACCCGACTCGACATGCGCAATGCCGCGCATGCGTTGCTAGCTCGCGACGGCGTCGGTGTCAGCGTGATCAATGACAGTGTCGGCTTCATCGCCCAACGGGTGCTGGCGATGATCGTCAACTTGGCCGGCGATATCGTCCAACAGCGCATCGCCAGTGTCGAAGACCTGGATGAGGGCGTGCGCCGGGGTCTGGGTTATCCGCAGGGGCCGTTGGCCTGGGGCGACAATGTCGGCAGCAAACGCTTGCTGACCATCCTGCAGCGCATGACTGAATTGACCGGGGATCCGCGTTACCGGCCTGGCCCTTGGCTGCGCCGACGCGCCACCCTTGGCCTGTCGCTGTGCCACACCGAACTGACACTGACCTGACCTTTTAACGCCTAGGATACTTCCATGCTCGACGCCTACATCTTTGCAGGGTTGCGGACTCCCTTTGGTCGTCACGGTGGTGCACTTGCATCCGTGCGACCTGATGATCTTGCAGCTCATGTGATTCGAGAATTGCTTGCGCGATTTGCCATCCCAGGTGATGCCATCGAGGACGTGATTCTCGGCAATACCAACCAGGCAGGAGAGGACAGTCGTAACATCGCCCGCCATGCTGCGCTACTCGCCGGTTTGCCGGTGACGGTACCGGGGCAGACGGTCAATCGTTTGTGCGCCAGTGGTCTGGCCGCGGTGATCGATGCGGCCCGCGCAGTGACCTGCAAGGAAGGCGAACTGTTCATTGCGGGTGGGGTGGAAAGCATGTCACGCGCGCCATTTGTTATGGCCAAGGCTGAAGCCGCCTACAGCCGTGAGTTGACGGTGTTCGACAGCACCATCGGCGCGCGTTTTCCCAACCCGAAGATCGTCTCCGAATTTGGCAATGACAGCATGCCTCAGACGGGAGATAACGTGGCTCACGAGTACGGTATTGACCGAACACAGGC
The DNA here is from genome assembly GCF_000217955.3 of Pseudomonas fluorescens HK44. Classification (GTDB taxonomy): domain Bacteria; phylum Pseudomonadota; class Gammaproteobacteria; order Pseudomonadales; family Pseudomonadaceae; genus Aquipseudomonas; species Aquipseudomonas fluorescens_AQ. Next base: position 138,526 of record NZ_AFOY02000004.1, read on the forward strand.
CGACATTTTTGCAGCAGGCTCGCAGGCGCGTTACGAAGCCGCACGCAAGTCCGGCTTCTTCGCTGACGAACTGCTTGCGGTGAGCGTACCCAATGGCCGAAAGACACCGCCCAACGTGGTCGAGCAGGACGAACACCCGCGCCCGCAATCGGATCTCGCTGCCTTGGCTCGTTTGCAGCCTTTGCTCGAAGGCGGGGTGGTGACAGCGGGCAACGCTTCCGGTGTTAATGATGGAGCCGCGGCACTTCTGATTGGCTCTTCTGCCGCAGGTGAACGCCATGGGCTGGTGCCCATGGTGCGAATCCTGTCTGCAGCGGCCGTTGGTGTGGCGCCTCGCATCATGGGTGTGGGCCCGGTCGAGGCAATCCATAAGGCTTTGGCGCGAGCCGGATTGAGCCTGGCAGAAATGGACATCATCGAAATAAACGAAGCGTTCGCCAGTCAGGTGCTGGGCTGTCTTAAAGGCCTTGGCCTTGCTTTCGACGATCCCCGCGTAAACCCAAATGGCGGTGCCATTGCGGTAGGGCATCCGCTGGGCGCTTCGGGCGCGCGATTGGCGCTGAGTACCGCACGGGCTTTGCAGTTAACTGGCAAACGCTACGCCGTGGTCAGTCTATGTATCGGTGTCGGCCAAGGGCTGGCGATGGTTATCCAGCGCGTCTGAATGCGCGCAAAAAAAGGTGGTATGAAATGGGCGCTTTGACAGGATACCGCGTGCTCGACTTGAGCCGTGTGCTGGCCGGTCCTTGGTGTGGCCAGACCCTGGCCGACCTGGGAGCAGAAGTCATCAAGGTTGAACGACCGGGTGCGGGTGACGATACCCGTGGTTGGGGGCCGCCATGGATGAAGGGTCAAAACGATGAGACCACACATGAGGCCTCCTATTACCAATCGACCAACCGTGGCAAATTATCGGTGGCGCTGAACCTGGCGAGCCCCGAAGGCCAGGAGCTGGTACGTGCGTTGGCCACCGACTGTGATGTGCTGATCGAAAACTACAAGGCGGGGTCTTTAGCGAAATACGGGCTGGATTATGCCTCCTTGTCTCAGCTCAATCCGCGGCTGGTGTATTGCTCAGTGACCGGCTTCGGGCAGACCGGGCCGCGGGCTGCCGAGCCCGGTTATGACTTTATCATCCAGGGCATCGGCGGGCTGATGAGCATCACTGGCGAACGGGATGACCTGCCCGGTGGAGGCCCGCAGAAAGTTGGCGTTGCGTTTTCCGACCTGATGACAGGGCTTTACTCAACGGTAGCCATTCAGGCAGCGCTGCTCAGTCGCGAGAAGAGCGGCCTGGGTCAGCACATCGATATGGCGCTGCTTGACGTTCAGGTCGCCACGCTGTGCAACCAGAGCCAGAACTACCTGGCTTCCGGTAAATCACCCGGCCGCTACGGTAATGCCCATGCCAACATCGTGCCGTATCAGGTATTCCGCGCCAGTGATCAGGATTTCGTTATCGCCTGCGGTAACGACTCCCAGTTCGTTGCACTCTGCGAGGCTATCGGTCTAACGGACCTTCCTTCAGACCCTCGCTTTGCGCGCAATGCGGACAGAGTGACGAATCGGGAGGCAGTCATCGAGACTCTTGCGCAGCATTTTCTCGGCGCCGCCGCCGATGAATGGGTGCGGCGTATTCACCCGCAGGGCGTGCCGATAGGGGTGATCAACAGCATTGCCCAGGCACTGGATGAGCCGCAGGTGAAAGCGCGCAATATGCTGGTGAATATCCCCCATCCGCTGAAGGCAGATTTCGTGACGGTAGGCAGCCCCATCAAGTTGTCGGGCACGCCGGTGGAGTATCTGCGCCCGGCCCCGATGCTGGGTGAACATACCGATGAAGTTCTCAAGCGTCAGTTGGGGCTGGACGATGAACGCCTGGCCGAGTTGAAGGCACGCGGCATCATCGAGCAACTTGGCGAACGCTGATATGCATGACCTCGCACGCCACCTGAGCTGTCGGGTCAATTTTCACCATTGGAGCCTGTCATGAAAGTCCTCGTAGCCATCAAACGGGTGGTCGACTACAACGTGAAAGTTCGCGTCAAGGCGGACAATTCCGGCGTCGACCTCGCCAACGTCAAGATGTCGATGAACCCGTTCTGCGAAATCGCAGTGGAAGAAGCCGTACGCCTGAAAGAACTCTCTATAAAAGAAGGGCGCGTTGCGACTGAAATCGTCGTCGTCTCCGTCGGCCCGTCCACCGCTCAAGAGCAACTGCGCACTGCGCTGGCTTTGGGTGCTGACCGTGCCATCCTCGTCGAATCCGCTGAAGATCTGACTTCCCTGGCCGTTGCCAAGCTGCTCAAGGCTGTTGTCGACAAGGAACAGCCTCAGCTGGTGATCCTTGGCAAACAAGCCATCGACAGCGACAACAACCAGACTGGTCAGATGCTCGCTGCATTGAGCGGCTACGGTCAGGGCACCTTCGCTTCGAAAGTCGAAGTGTCCGGCGACACGGTTGCCGTGACCCGCGAAATCGACGGCGGCGCGCAGACAGTTTCCCTGAAACTGCCAGCCATCGTCACCACCGACCTGCGTTTGAACGAGCCGCGCTACGCGTCCCTGCCAAACATCATGAAAGCCAAGAAGAAGCCTCTCGAAGTGCTGACTACGGACGCTTTGGGCGTTTCCACCGCCTCCACCAACAAGACCGTGAAAGTCGAAGCGCCAGCTGCACGCAGCGCGGGTATCAAGGTCAAGTCGGTGGCTGAACTGGTCGAGAAACTGAAAAACGAAGCGAAGGTGCTTTGAGTTGAGGAGCCTTATATGACTATCTTGGTTATTGCTGAACACGACAACACAGTAGTGGCCCCGGCCACACTGAACACCGTGGCTGCCGCTGCCGAAATCGGTGGTGATATCCACGTGCTGGTTGCAGGCCAAGGCGCTGGCGCCGTGGCTGAAGCCGCAGCGAAAATCGCTGGCGTGGCTAAAGTGCTGGTGGCCGACAACGCCGCCTACGCGCATCAGTTGCCGGAAAACGTTGCACCGCTGGTTGCTGCTCTTGCCCATGAAGGCGGGGGCACGGGCTACAGCCACATCCTGGCTGCCGCCACTTCCAACGGCAAAAACATCCTGCCGCGCGTTGCCGCACAGCTGGACGTTGACCAGATCTCCGAGATCATCTCGGTCGAAAGCGCTGATACCTTCAAGCGTCCGATCTACGCCGGTAACGCCATCGCCACCGTTCAATCGAACGCTGCCGTGAAAGTCATCACCGTGCGTGCCACCGGTTTCGACCCGGTGGCTGCCGAAGGTGGCTCCGCTGCTGTTGAAGCGGTTGTTGCTGCGCACGACGCTGGCACTTCGAGCTTCGTCGGCGAAGAACTGGCCAAGTCCGATCGTCCTGAACTGACCGCTGCCAAGATCGTCGTTTCCGGCGGTCGCGGCATGCAGAACGGCGACAACTTCAAACACCTGTACGCCCTGGCCGACAAGCTGGGCGCTGCCGTCGGTGCTTCGCGCGCCGCGGTCGACGCAGGTTTCGTACCCAACGACATGCAGGTCGGTCAGACCGGCAAAATTGTTGCTCCACAGCTGTACATCGCCGTCGGTATCTCCGGTGCGATCCAGCACCTGGCCGGCATGAAAGACTCCAAAGTAATCGTAGCGATCAACAAGGACGAAGAAGCGCCGATCTTCCAGGTGGCCGATTACGGCCTGGTGGCGGACTTGTTCGAGGCGGTGCCCCAGTTGCAGCAATTGATCTGAAACTTGAAACGATGGCACCAGGCGTTATGTTCATAGCGCCTGGTGTTGTTCAGTTGTAGGAGCCTTTGCCTGGCATTTTGATCCCGTGCAGATTCACTTTGCGATACAAAGTCGCCCGTGAAATGCCCAGCTCCTGTGCCGCCAGCACAGGTTTCCAGCGATTGCGTACCAGCGTATCGATCAATGCCTGCCGTTCCGGGCTACCGGATACCGTTTCCAAGCCTTTCACTGGAGCACTCACGCTGAGAGTGGCCGGTAGGTCCTCAACGCCAATCACCTGGCTGTTACAGACGGCGCACGCGTATCGCAACACGTGGTGCAACTGACGCATATTGCCTGGCCAACTGTAGTTTAAGAGCATTTCCAGTGCGCCCTCGCTCAGTTCGAGGTGTTCTCCCGAGCGCTGACACTCTTCATCCAGAAGTTTATTAATCAACGCCAGCTTGTCTTTGCGTTCACGAAGTGGAGGGATATCGAAGCGTGCGCCGCTCAACCTGAAGAACAGGTCCTCACGAAAGCTGCCGTCATCGACCAGCGTGGAGATATCACGGTGGCTAGCACAAATGACCTGGATGTCGATGGACTGCGGTCGCGCGCCGCCTAATGGCGCAACTTCTCCCTCGCTCAAAACCCTGAGCAAGCGCGTTTGCAACATAAGCGGCATGTCCCCGATTTCATCCAGAAACAGCGTACCGCCGTCAGCTTGCTGCAGCAGCCCACGCATGCCTTTGCTGGAGGCGCCAGTGAAGGCGCCGGCTGCATAGCCAAACAGCTCACTCTCAATAAGACTCTCTGGTATCGCCGCACAGTTAACCGCTACGAATGGCTTGTTACGTCGTTTGCTGGCGGCATGCAGTTGCAGCGCGAAGTGCTCTTTACCTGCACCGGTCTCGCCATGGATCAGCACCGGTAAACCGCGGTCCTTGACGCGCACCGCCAGCTCCAACGCTTGAGCCACCTTGGGATCGAGTGTTGAAGCCACATTGCCGGCCATCGGCACACTGGTGGGTCTTCTCGGCACCTTGAGACGCACATGCAAGCCTACCGATTGCAGGTAGTGGATGCTGTCATCACCGGAAGCGGGCAGTCGTTCCGATGCGAAGGCCTCTTCAATATGGGTGGGAATTCTTCCACAACGCTGCAACAGAAGTCGGCGTGCGGCAGGATTGAGTGCGTGAATCCTGCCATCGCGATCCCAAGCGAACAGGTACTGCGGCTGACTGTCGACGTATCCGGGCAGCGGATGTGCACGCATCACCCACAGATCCTGAGTGCTGTACATGAAGTACGCATTCTCGATGTCGGTGGCGCTCTGAATGACCATCTGCCGAATCAAGTGCTGGCTGCGCCGATCATCCGGTGAACGGATCGAGGACACATCCAGTACCGCGAGGATCTCGCTGTTCGGAGAGAACACGGGCGCCGCGGAGCAGGTGATGCCGATGAACGCTGCGCGAAAATGATCGTGCTTATGCACCGTGACTGGCAGTTTGTCGATCAGCACAGCGCAGACGCCGGTCGTACCTTCTTCGCTTTCCGACCAGCAGGTTCCGACATCCATGCCCGCGCGGCGGTATTCGCCGCGTATCGTCGACTCGATTCGATAGTCAACTGTACAGCCCAGCGTATCCGTGAGCATCACGCAATAATCGGCGTCACGTACGCGGCTGTGCAGGCGCGATACTTCATCGCCGGCAAGGCGCAGAAAGTCGTCGACGCGCTCGCGATGTTCAAGGAGTTGGTGAGCCTCAAGGATCCTGGGGCCCTGCAATGAACCGGGGTCGAGTTTGTGATGCTGTACCGAGCGGCGCCAGGAATCGAGGATGACACTAGGCACCGGCAAGGTCGGGGCGTTTTCGGCAGTGCGTAACACTCGATTCACATGTTCGACGTGAATCTTTGAAAAGCCAGAGGACATGGCACCTCCGTGGGTTGGATCTTATTTTTCTGTGAGACTCATTAAAGTCGCGTTGGGCAGTCCCTACAAGCTGAATCGGTCAGTTGGCTTCGGTGAGACATAACATCTCAGTATTCGCAGCCTGGCATGAGGAGAGAGAGCCATTATGTCTTGAAGCCTCGCGCTGTTCTGTCCGCTTTCTTAAGTATTCAACCGCTCTGTTACGGGTCTTTCAGCCTTATATTCCAGTGTTGGCATTCGCCTTGCTCTGACTGTCTCAGCGGGCCGCATAAGACGGCCGCATCTCAACAACAATAATGAACAGAGGCATCACATGAGCGAATCCAAAGCTGTCGATTTCTCCCTTACAGGCAAAGTTGCCCTGGTGACCGGTGCTGGACGTGGTATCGGTCAAGGCATTGCGCTAAGTCTGGCCCAGGCTGGGGCTGATCTGGTGCTCGCGGATTACGACATTGGCATCGCCGAAGAGGCCGCTGCCAACGTTCGTGCCCTGGGTGGTCGAGCTGTCGCCCTGCAGGTTGATGTCAGCAAGGCCGAGAGCGTCGCCAGCATGATTGAACAGGTCAAGCAGGCATTTGGCCGTCTCGATGTGGCAGTCAACAATGCCGGCGTGGTCAGTCTCGGCAGGGTCGATGAGTTACCGGTCAGCGAATGGGACCGGATCATGAACATCAACGCTCGCGGTGTGTTCTTGTGCTGTCAGGCTGAGCTCAAGCTGATGCGCGAAAATAAATTTGGGCGAATCATTAACCTGGCCTCGATCGCCGGCAAAGTCGGTTTCCCTGACCTGTCCCATTACAGCGCTTCCAAATTTGCCGTGATCGGCTTTACCAACGCCTTTGCCAAGGAAGTCGCCCGTGAAGGCATCACAGTCAACGCCTTATGCCCTGGTGTAGTCGGCACTGGCATGTGGCGTGGTGATGAAGGGCTATCTGCTCGCTGGGCCCAACCTGGCGAAACGGAAGTGCAGTCCTGGGAGCGGCACCAGTCCAGCCTCCTGCCTCAAGGTGAAGCGCAAACGGTTGAAGACATGGGCCAACTGGCGGTTTACCTGGCCTGTGCACCCCATGTCACCGGACAGGCGATCGCCGTCGATGGCGGCTTCTCACTCTAGTTGAGCGAGCGGGTATGTACTGACCCGCTCAACCCCGATTTTGATGACCTCTTTCCCTTGGCGCTTAGTCAAGGGAAACGGATGCGGCTTGCTTGCAACTTTCAAAAAACGCACTGGCGTTAGAGAAGTCTGCGGGCGCAATGACTGAAACAGGAGAACATAATGACAACTACAGTTCTGGCCAAACGTTCCGTTGGCACCGACATCATTCACTATGACGCTATTGTGATTGGCGCGGGCTTTGGCGGCATTTACATGCTGAAGAAGTTACGCGATGAACTCGGTTTGAAAGTCCGCGCCTTTGACAAGGCGGGCGGTATCGGCGGCACCTGGTTTTGGAACCGATACCCGGGGGCGTTATCCGACAGTGAATCTTTTGTCTATTGCTTCTCATGGGACCGTGAGCTGTGCCAGGAGTGGGATATCACCACGCGCTACCTGACCCAACCGCAGATTCTCTCCTACCTCAACCATGCGGTTGACCGACATGACCTGCGTCGTGATATCCAGTTGGAAACAGGGATCACCTCTGCAGTGTTCGACGAGCAAAGCAGCCGCTGGCTCGTCACTGCCGACGACGGTCACCAATACAGTGCCAAGTATCTGGTCACGGCACTCGGTCTGCTATCGGCCACTAACGTGCCGAAGATAAAAGGCCTCGACCAATTCAAGGGGCATATGTACCACACGGCCAACTGGCCTGCCGATGCGGTGCTCGAGGGCAAGAGGGTGGGCGTTATTGGCACCGGCTCCACCGGCTGCCAGGTCATCACGGCGATCGCGCCGACGGTCGGCCACTTGACCGTGTTCCAGCGTTCCGCGCAATACACCGTACCAGTGGGCAATGGTCCGCTTAGCCGCGAATTTGTCGATGACATCAAGCGCAACTACGATGCGATCTGGAAAGAAGTGCGCAGCTCACGGTTGGCGTTCGGTTTCCAGGAAAGCGACATCCCAACCATGAGTGTCGACGCCGTTGAGCGGAAAGCCATCTTTCAACGTGCCTGGGACGGTGGTGGCGGTTTTCGCTACATGTTCCAGACCTTCAACGACATCGCAACCAGCGAAGAGGCGAACCTCGCCGCCCAGGACTTCGTGCGGGAAAAAATCGCCGAAATCGTCAAAGACCCGGAAACCGCCCGCAAGTTGATGCCCCGCGACCTTTACGCAAAACGGCCGCTGTGTGACAGCGGCTACTACGCCACATTCAACCGGGAAAACGTTTCGCTGGTCGACGTTAAAGCCAACCCTATCGAGGAAATCACCGCCAAGGGCATTCGCACTGCGGACGGTGTGGAGCACGAGCTGGATGTACTGGTCTTTGCCACCGGCTTCGATGCCGTAGATGGCAACTACAAGCGCATTGATATTCGTGGGCGCGACAATGTCTCGATAAACGATCACTGGGCCGACGGACCTTCGAGCTATATGTCAGTCGCCACCGCCAACTTTCCCAATATGTTCATGATCCTCGGTCCGAATGGTCCTTTCACCAACCTCCCTCCCACCATTGAAACTGAAGTTGAGTGGGTGTCCGAGCTGATTACCTTCATGGAAGAAAACGAGTTGGCCTGCGTGGAGCCCGATCCACAAAGCGAACATGAATGGGGCGTGATCTGCCAGGAAATCGCTGATCAGACGCTGTTCGCCAAGACCGACTCGTGGATCTTCGGTGCCAACATCCCCGGCAAGAGCAACAAGGTTTACTTCTACATGGGCGGCCTGGGGGCATTCAGCGAACACCTGACGGCAGTAAAAAACAATGAATACCGCGGCTTCAAGTTCAAGGCCCTGAGTGTCACGGACAAGCACGCGCACAAAGCACTGCACTGATCGACAACCACACGATTGGCAAAACGGTTGCACTCGTCTGTTACCCAGCGTCCAGGCGAGTGTTTAACGGGCGCAATGGCGCCACACAACGGAGATCTTGCAGTGATATTGAACAACCCTCAACTCTTGCGCCAACACGCCTATATCGACGGTGAATGGCTGGCTGCCGACAACGGCACCACCATCACCGTGGTCAACCCGTCGACCCATGTCACCGTCGGCCAGGTCCCACGTATGGGTAAGGCTGAAACCCGTCGTGCCATCGAGGCCGCCGAACGCGCGCTGCCCGCCTGGCGTGAGTTATCGGCGAAGGAACGCGCCAACACGTTGCGCCGCTGGTACAACCTGATCATCGAGAACCAGCACGACCTGGCCCACATCATGACCCTGGAGCAGGGCAAGCCATTGCCCGAGGCGCTGGGAGAAATCACTTTCGGCGCTTCCTACATAGAGTGGTATGCGGAGGAGACCAAGCGTGTTTACGGCGATTTGATCCCGGGTGCAGCGGACAAGCGTCTACTGGTCATCAAGCAACCCGTAGGTGTGTGCGCAGCCATCACGCCATGGAACTTCCCCAGCGCGATGATCACCCGCAAAGCCGGGCCCGCGTTGGCGGCCGGTTGCACCATGGTCATCAAGCCGGCCTCTCAAACTCCATTTTCGGCATTGGCGTTGGTCTACCTTGCTGAGCAGGCGGGCATTCCCAAAGGTGTACTGTCGGTAGTGACCGGCGCGGCAGCGGAGATTGCCGAAGAGCTCACAAGCAACCCGGTCGTGCGCAAGATTTCTTTTACCGGCTCCACTGAAATCGGCCGCGAGATCATGGAAAAGTGTGCCCGCGACATCAAGAAAGTCTCTCTGGAGTTGGGGGGGAATGCGCCTTTCATCGTCTTTGAAGATGCCGATCTCGATGCCGCGGTGGAGGGTGCTCTGGCCTCTAAGTTCCGTAACGCCGGGCAAACGTGCGTCTGCGCTAACCGCTTGTATGTCCATGACAAGGTGTATGACGCCTTCATCGACAAACTCGCCTCGGCGGTGGGGGGGCTGAAGATTGGCGACGGCTTTGCCGACGGGGTCACCCTGGGTCCGCTGATCGATGGCAAGGCGGTTGCCAAGGTGCGCGAGCATATCGAAGACGCGTTGGCCAAGGGCGCGAAGGTAATCAAGGGTGGCGCAGTGCATGCCCTTGGCGGCAATTTCTTCGAACCCACCATCCTGATCGATGTGCCTGACCATGCTCGGGTCTCAAAGGAAGAAACCTTCGGTCCGCTGGCACCGGTCTTCCGATTCTTTGATGACGCTGAGGTCATCGCCAAGGCCAACGACACCGAGTTCGGCCTCGCGGCGTATTTCTACACCGCGAACCTGGGAAGGGTGTTCCGGGTCGGTGAGGCCTTGGAGTACGGCATTGTCGGGGTTAACACCGGAATCATCAGCTCCGAAGCCGCACCCTTTGGCGGTATCAAAGCGTCCGGTGTCGGGCGCGAAGGTTCCAAGTACGGTCTCGAGGACTACCTCGAAATCAAGTACTTGTGTCTGGCAGGTATCTAACCCGCGCCAGATCCTGCGCTGTCCGTTTTTCAATTGATCGCTTTCTTCGTGACCGCAAGGGCATCGCCTTGCGGTCCAGCTAATGCTGTGTCGTAAAACATAAAAACAAGGATAAATCGACATGTACATCTCTTGGAAACTGCCGTTGGGGCTCGGGCTCCTTTCGTGCATTGCGTTACCCGTAGCCGCTGCGGATCCTTCATCGCAGTGGGGATCGGGAGATTGGGGAGGGGTACGCAGCGAGCTTCTTGAACAGGGCGTGGACGTCATCGTCGGGTACGTCGGCGAGGCGGCCACCAATGTCCACGGCGGCTACAACCATGACCGTACTGCACGCTACACGGCGCAGTGGGCACTGGGTACACATCTGGATCTGCAAAAACTGCTGGGCTGGAATGACGCCGAATTCCAGTTACTGGTGACCGAGCGTAACGGCAACAACCTCTCAAACGATCGAATTGCTGACCCACGTACAGGTCAACTCAGTTCGGTTCAGGAAGTATGGGGGCGGGGACAAACCTGGCGCCTGACACAGATGTGGTATCGGCAAAAGTTTTTCGACGGCGCACTGGACCTCAAACTGGGGCGCTTGGGAGTCAACGAAGACTTCAACAGCTTTCCTTGTGACTTCCAGAGCCTGTCGTTCTGCAGTGCCCCCATCGGCAACGTCGCCGGTGATGTCTGGTACAGCGGTCCTGTCAGTCAGTGGGGAGGGCGGGTTCGTTACAACATCGATGAGCAGTGGGCGGTGCAGGTCGGGGTATACGAGCAAAACCCTTCGAACCTGGAGACTGACAACGGCTTCAAACTCAGCGGTAGCGGGACCAAAGGCGCATTGGTGCCAGTAGAGGTGATCTGGAAACCGACGCTGGGTAGCGAAGCGCTACCGGGTGAATACCGCCTGGGTTACTACCACAGCAGCGCCAGTGCCAATGATGTGTTTGACGATGTTAATGGCGAGCCGCAAGGGTTGACCGGTCAGGCACCCAAATCGCGCAGCAGCAAACATGGCGCGTGGATCATGGGGCAGCAGCAACTCACCTCCCATCACGGCGATGCGTCACGTGGCTTGAGCGTTTTTGCCAGCGTGACCGTCCACGACAAGGCCACCAGCGGCATCGAAAGTTTCCAGAACATCGGCGCGGTCTACAAAGGCCCGTTCGATGCCCGGCCTAAGGATGACATCGGACTGGGTGTCGCCCGGCTGCTGGTCAACGACGCCGTGACCAAGCGCCAGCGCCAGATCAATGAAAGCACGGGCATTGACGACTACGACAACCCGCAATTCGTCCCTGTTCAGCACAGCGAATACGACATCGAGCTCAACTATGGCGTTCATGTCACCGACTGGCTGACCGTGCGCCCGAACGTGCAGTACGTGCGTCACCCCGGTGGCGTTTACGAAGTGGATAACGCCCTGGTCGCTGGCGTGAAACTTCAGGCGAGCTTCTAAACCGTTGTCTTTTTTCCCATAACCATTGAGAAGGAAAACTGAAATGAGCAAATCCCAGGGAAAAGTTGCGTTTGTTACAGGTGCAGGTCAAGGCATCGGTGAGGCCATTGCTTTGCGATTGGCAGCAGATGGTTTTGCGGTAGCCTGTGCTGATATGAATATTGATACCGCCAGTCACGTTGCTGACAGAATCAATAAAGAGGGCGGGAGAGCCTTGGCCATACAAGTCGATGTGGCCGATCGCGATAATGTCTTCAAAGCTGTGCAGGAAGCAGTGGATGGTCTGGGCGATCTACACGTTGTGATCAACAATGCGGGTATTGCACCTATTGCTCCTATTGAATCCATTACGCCAGAAATTTACAGGAGAACATTTGATATCAATGTGGGTGGTGTTTTATGGGGTATCCAGGCCGCTGTAAAGGCGTTCAAAACGCTGGGGCATGGAGGCAAAATCATCAGTGCTTCCTCGCAGGCAGGTCATGTCGGTAATCCAGACCTGGCTGTTTATGGTGGGACTAAGTTTGCAGTGCGTGGCATCACCCAAACGGCGGCCAGGGAATTGGCTCATCTCGGCATAACGGTGAACGCATATTGCCCAGGCATTGTGAATACACCCATGATGCGCAAGGTTGCCCAGGATGTGGCAGACAACGCCAATCAAAGCGTTGAGTGGGGAATGGAGCAGTTTGCTCAGCATATTACGTTGAAGAGGCTTTCTCAGCCGGAGGATGTTGCTGGCTGTGTTTCATTCTTGTCCGGGCCCGATTCTGACTATATGACAGGTCAGGCTGTCATTATTGATGGCGGAATGGTTTTCAACTAAGTCTTGACTGGCGGCCATGCACCGCTGAAGAGAAGATCGGCCCGAACAAGCGCCGTCAATCACTCAAGCTGATTGACGGCGCCTTGTCTTGGTTACGACATTTCCAGGGCATTCTCCAGTACCGTTTCTCTGCGCAATTTCAGCACATGCACGCCTCAGTCAAGCAGGTCGGCAATGGATTCGGCGGCCAGTTGATAGGAACGGCGGCGCGCGTCAGGGTCGTAAATTCTTGCATCGATTATGACCTCGTCTGCCTCAGTGGTCGCGATGAACTGGCGCAGCCAACTTCCAACATCATCCTTGTCGCCTATGGCAGTGCAAGACATGGCTTGAGCCAGATTCTGGCGATCAGCGTCGGTGAGTCTTTCCATAAAACCCTCTTGCGGGCGCGGCAGAGCACCCGCTCTTCCCGCGTACAATTTGCTAACCCAATGTCGGTGCGAGCTCGCCAGGTAATCGGCTTCAGCGCGTGTTGGGGCCGCGAAGACATTGGCGCCAGCGATGACATACGGGCGGTCCAGCAATGCCGAGGGCCGGAACGAGGCGCGATAGTGCGCGATGGCTTGTATCAGGAATCGAGGCGCGAAATGTGAAGCGAATGCGTAGGGAAGCCCCAATTTTGCAGCGAGATCCGCACTATTGAGGCTCGAACCCAGTAGCCATAGCGGAACGTCATGGGTTTCGGGGATTGCACGAACTGGCTGATTTCCGTTGTCCGCCAGGTAGTCCGTCAATTGCTGGATGTCTTGCTCGAAGTCGCGCTCGGAGGCGTCACCGCGCATCGCGCGAATAGCCAGCCCTGCTGACCCTGGTGCTCTGCCAATGCCCAGATCGATACGACCTGGAAACAAGGTATTCAATGTCCCGAACTGCTCCGCCACTATCAGAGGGGAGTGGTTGGGTAACATGATTCCACCAGAACCGATACGCAGGGTGCTGGTTGCCGCAGCGAGATGCTGGATGAGTAGGGTGGTCGCCGAAGAGGCAATCCCCGGCAGGTCGTGGTGCTCGGCGATCCAGTAGCGTTTGTAGCCGTGGGCTTCCACGTGTCGCGCCAGGGAGGTGGCGTCATCAATCGTGTGGGCAAAGGTTTTGCCTTCGCCGATCATCATAAGGTCAAGCACAGAAAGGGCTGTCATTGCATGTTCCGTTTTTGAGGTGAAGTCTGTGACGTGGGATTCACTACTTAAGTGGGAAGTCCGACCAGGACGGTTGACGTTCCAGGCGTTGATCGATTTCACGCAGCGTTGCCAGGCAGCGCTGGAGCTTGAGGTAAATGTCACCCCCATAATCCCAGCCGAGCACGCCAATGCTGCCGGTATAGCCAACGCGGTTCAGCGCGGCGATCAAGGCGAAGTTGTCCATCTCTCCGCGGTCGACCGGCTCCATGGTCGCCACGCCGCCCCAGCCCAGTTGCGAAAGTGCACTGCCAGAGGTCACCACTTGCATAAGCCAGGGTTTCATCGCGCCAAGGCGCTGTTCCAGTTGGCCTTCCTGGCTGGCGTACCAGTGATAGCCATTGAATGAGGCGCCCAGGCGTGGGTGAGCAAAGAGTTCGCAAATCTGCACGACTTGCGTGGTGGTCTGGGTGACATGATGAAGATGCGGATACAAGGCGATCCTTATTCCGCGCCGCTCGACAATGGGCAGCAGCGACTCGATAAACCGCAGAATGGCTTGGCCGCCATTGACTGTGGTCTGAATCGCCAACTCGATCAGCTCTACACCCTCGACGGTTTCGACGATGCTCCGTATCAGGGCATCGTTGCGCCCCTCATGTAGCACCAGATAAAGGCCTTCGATGTGCAGACCATGGTTTTCCCGGACGCTGGGTAACAGGCTGAGGTCGGTCAGTGGTGTGCCACCCCAGGCGGCGACAGTGATGCCGTCGTAGCCGATCTCAGCCAACATTTCGCACTGTGTCTGAAAGGCGTATACGCCCATCGACGAGTAGAAGAAGGAATCGAGTGCGTGGATGCGCTGAGCCATGATTTATCTCCTGGCTCAGCGAGGCGAGTCGGTCAGGACAGCCCACTCAGGGTGGGCAGCCAACCGTTGTTCCATAGACCGGAAGGCGGTGACCGAGCGGCGCAGGTTGCCATATACATCGCCACCCATGCTTTCCCAGCCGAGCACACCAAACCGCCCGTCAAAGCCGCGTCGCTCGAGCGCGCCCAATAACACGAAGTTGTCCATTTCACCCTCATCAAGCGGTTCGATGGTTGCCAGGCCGCCCCATCCGAGCGGGGAGCGCCGAGTGCCAGCGATGTTCACCTGCTTCAGCCAAGGCCACATCGCATCAAGGCGTTGCTCCAGGGCCTGCTCTTCAGTGGCGTACCAGTGATACCCATTGAATACGATGTTGAGGCGCGGATGGTTGAACTCCTTGCATAGCGCCACCGCTTCGGTGGTCGTCTGCATGCCGTAGCGGGCGTGCGGGTACAAGCTGATCTCCAGACCTCGCCGCTCGCAGATCGGCAGCAGGCGCTCGAGCATTCGGCGGTCAAAGTTTGTGACTTCGTCACCGGAGTGCAGGGCCAGCTCGATTGTGGTGCAGCCTTCGATGGTCTCGAAGATGTTGATCACAAACGATTCCAACCCCCTTCGATAGATCAGGTAAACCGCACCCACGTCAAGATCCCAGGTGGGTTTGACCTGAGCGATCGACTTCAGGTCTTTGCTCCAGGCAGATATCGTCAGCCCCTGATAGCCGAGTTCGGCGAGCATCTCGCACTGCGCCGCCAGGGGATAGGTTCCCAAGGTTGTCTGGAAAATGAAATCCATATGATGCAAAGGGCGATTCATGAGTGGGACCGCGCGGTTAATGGGTTGGCGGTTAAGGACGCACTTGGAAAGTGCGGCAAGAGATATTCGCCCAACTCGTCGATGACTTCCGAGGCGTGGCGTCGCTGAGGTTTGAAGTGCAGGGCAACGTGACCGACCCCTTGGTCCTGTTGACGTTTCCAGTGTTCGATCAATGCGTTTCGTCCGGCGCGCAGCACGCGCCCCGCCTGGAGGGGATGGTTCGGATCTCGGTCCAGATCGAACAGAGTTCCATAGCCATAGGGTTTGTAGACGTTGCCGCCACAGGCTGCGCGCCACCGCTCGATGATCTGGGGAATCAACGCTGGGTTGGAAATGTAGGAAAGGATGCCGTCACTGTTTTTCCCGACCCACTCAAACGACTGGCCGGCTTGACCAACGATAATGGTTGGCATGCGTGAGCCCACTGGTTTGGGTACGAGGTCGATGTCTCCATTCAGCTGGCCATAAAACCGAGATGGGTGCACGGCCCAGTGTGTTTCCGAAGCGGCGCGAATGATTGCCAGCGCATCACGGAAACGCTCTGCGCGATTGCCGAAGTCGAGTCCGAAGGCAGGGTATTCCACAGGCCGATCGCCTGTGGCCAGGCCCAGAATAAATCGTCCCTCCAGCAACTGATCGATACTCGCGGCCTGCTTGGCAACAATCAATGGATCGCGCAGAGGCAGGACAATGCCGGCAGTACCGATAGCTATTTGCTTGGTTACGGCAGCGAGGAAGCCGGCATAGACCAACGGATCAAGGATTTGACCCACGTCACCGAAGTTCGGATCGTAAAAGGGCACGTCCCGCAACCAAATGGCGGAAAACCCCGCTTCGTCAACCTTATGAGCTAACTGCGCGTGATCCTGCAGGGTCGGGCCCGGGTTATCGGGATAGCTTTCCAGCGGCGCAATAAAACCGAAGGTCAAATGGCCGGGTTGAAAAACGCGCGCGAAGCCGGGGTGTTGTTTGAGCGCCGGCGCTAGTTCAAAGGGGGAAGGCATCGAAGTCATTCGAGGTCTCTCATACAGTCAGAAGACGTTGACTTCGCAGCGCGATAGAGCGGGTGAAGTCCCAATGGCGGTGACTATAAGTTGTATAATTCGAAAGAAAAATAAGATGAAATTCCGATCATTTACGAATTAAACGCTCAAATAGACTGAGGTGGCCATGGATCATTTTGGAGCGCTCGGCGCATTCGTTCATGCCGCGCAAACCCGAAGCTTTACCGAAGCCGGGCGTAGAACCGGCGTGTCTTCATCTGCCGTTGGCAAGGCGGTTGCGCGACTGGAGGAAGAACTCGGTGTGAGGCTGTTTCATCGGTCCACGCGGGCCATCACCCTGACGTCCGAGGGCAGCCTGTTTCTGGAGCGCTGCCATCGAATATTTGCCGAATACGAAGTCGCCAAACGGGAGATCACTCAGGCTGCCGGTAAACCCCAGGGAAAGTTGCGCCTCGGTTTGCCGCAGCTGGGGATGAGGCTGATGCCTCACTTGATTGCGTTTCAGCAGGCATATCCCGACGTGGAGCTGGAGCTGGAGTTCAGTGATCGGTTGGTCAACGTGATCGAGGAGGGTTTCGATGCCGTGATGCGGATCGGTGAAGTTGAAGACTCGCGGCTGATGATGCGCAAGCTCAACGGCTACAGTCACCGCCTGGTGGCATCTGCTGAATATCTTTCACTGCGAGGTGTTCCTTCACGACCCTCGGAACTGTCCAGCCATTCATGTCTGCGTTACCGATTTCCCACCAGCGGTAAACTCGACCCCTGGCCTCTGGTGACGAAAAAGGGGCAGACCAGTGTTGAACTGGGGCAGTCAGCTACCGCCAACGCAATTGAACCGTTGATGGCAATGGCTGAGGCGGGGCTGGGAATCGCCTGTCTCCCTGATTTTTTCGTCGAGGGCGCGATTGCTGAAGGACGATTGGTGCCGGTACTGGATCGCTACGTTCGCGACCACCGCACGTTCAGCATTCTCTGGCCATCGAGTCGCCATCCGTTGCCCAAGATAAAGGCGTTCGTGAGCTTCATGACATCGCGCCTGACGTGATGACTTACGGCTGAGTTCAAACGAAAACCACCGACGCTCCGGGGCAGGGCGTCGGTGGATGTTGAGCCAGCAGTAACTTACGCGTTGCTGGATGCTTTTGTCGCCATGGCGCCATCGCCCAGCAACGCGACAACCAGTGCTGTTGCCGCCAGGTAGACAGGATATTCCCAGCCGCCATTGGCGTTGGTGAAGCTCCAGCCATTACCGAAGTGGACGGTAGCGGCCACGAATAGTTGAACCACCGCCAGAGCGGCCACCCAGCGTGCGTAGACACCCAGCACCAGCATCAAGCCGCCGATGACTTCAAAGGCCATGACCGGGTACGCCAGGAAACCCGGGAAACCAATGGACTCAAAAAAACCTGCGGTGCCAGCGGGGGTGAACACCAGCACTTTGGTCAGGCCGTGAGCAATGAACATGATGCCAAGCGCCAGGCGCATAATGAGTGCGGCATACGGAGCGGTGCGTGAATCGATCATGGTGCAGTTCCTTTTTTTACTTGGAGAGTGACAGCGTGTGGGCCAACCATTGCGAGAAGTCCACCAGTTCTTCAGCGACTATCTCGTGGGCCATGTCGTAGAAGTGCATTTCATGGACGACGCCGATTCGATCCAGCCAGGCGTCCGCTTCTTTCGCCCAGGCCACTGGCAGGACGTTGTCCTGATGACCGTGGGCGATGAAGGCGCGAACGGAATTGAGCCGTTCGGCGGAAGCGACTTGAGGATCAAGTTCACGCAGCATCCGGCCGCTCAAAATGGCGAAGCCGGCAACCAGCTCAGGCTCGGTGAGCCCTAGGCTCGCGCTCATGATGCCGCCCTGGCTGAAGCCGGCGATCACGGTCGGCAGCTTGGGCTGTGCTTCGATGAAACGCTGCAGCAGTTGGCGGCTGGACTCTGCCTGTTCTTGATTGAACGAAGGGCCATTGCCGGTGAAGGTCACCTGGTACCAGGCAAAGCCTTGTGGGCCAACTTGCAGCGGACCGCGCAGCAGCATCACTTCCAGTTCTTCGGGCAGCGATGTGGCCAATGAGGCGAGATTCGCTTCGTTGGAACCGACACCATGCAGTAACAGCAGGCGGCCCTTGGGCGCCGAAGTGCTGCACCCCTTGCGGAAAATCAGGCCCGTTTGTGGTTCGCGGGCCGCTTCGGAAAATGTCATGTCACCCATGGTCTGTCATGCCTTAGCTGAGTTGAATGGATTCAGATCCATTCTTGTGGTTCGAGGAAAACAGGTAGCTGTCCATCGCCAGCACCCCGTAGCTCACGCCGCCGTCCAGGACAAGGGTTTCATAGTGTTCGCCGGCCGCGCCAAGGGCGATGAGCAACGGCAAAAAATGCTCGTCAGTCGGGTGGGCGCGTTCGGCAGAAGGGGCGTGCTGCTTATAGTTCAACAGTAAATCGGTGTTGCCCGCCTTCAGGGCTTGGGCTGTCCAGGCAGCAAACTCTTTCACGTAATCGGCCCCATGGCCGGTCGCCCCCCGAAACTCATACAAGTTATGGGTCAGACTCCCGGACGCCACGATCAGCACCTTCATATCGCGCAGTGGCGCAAGGGCTTCGCCCAACGACCAGGCCTGGCAGGTGTCGAGGCCGGCAGGCATCGATACCTGAACGACGGGGATGTCGGCCTCAGGGGCGAGATGCAGCAGAGGCACCCAGGCGCCGTGGTCCAGACCTCGACGGGCGTCAAGCCGCGACCTCCATCCAGCATTCTGCAGCAGACCCACGATATGGGCGGCCAGGGCCGGAGCGCCCGGTGCCGGGTAGCGCAACTGGTACAACGCGTCGGGAAAACCACCGAAATCGTGAATGGTTTCGGGCGCGGTGCTCGCAGTAACGCAGACTTCGCCGCGGGTCATCCAGTGCGGGGAGAGAATGACGATGGCATCGGGTCGCGGCAGTTCGCGACCGATCTCGGCCAGACGTTGACCCGCCAGACCAGGCTCGATGGCGAACATCGGCGCACCATGCGACACAAACAACAGGGGGAACGAAGTGTTCATGGTGAACGCTCCTCACTGATTACTTGTTAAGCCACACAGGGGCGATGGAAGTGCCCATGCCCGCGCCATAGCCAAGGTAGATATTCAGTCCAGCCAATGGCTCCAGGTAACGAGCGTTGATCAGTCCACCAGCGTCCACTGTCTCCCAGCCCAGGCTGTGTGCCAGGGCTGTCGCGGTCTGCTTGGCGCGCTCACTGTCGCTGGCGACGAACACGCTGCCACGCTGGTCATTGGCGAAATTCGGGCCGTCGGCGAGCACCTGGGCGAACAGTGTATTGAACGCTTTGACGACATGGGCTTGAGGCACGGCTTTGGCCATTTCCTCGCCCGCGCTCGTCACGTGACCGATGGTCAGCGACATGTAGTCGGCGCTCAGGGGGTTGGTGATGTCGATAACCACCTTGCCCGTCAGGTCGCCCAGACTTTGCAAAGCTCGGACTGCGTCTTCGTAAGCGGTTGCAACCACAACGACTTCACTGTCACCCAGTGCCTCGGCAGCCGGATAAGCACGAACATTGTCAAATTGAGCGGCCAGGGTTTCGGCCTTGTCGAGGTCGCGACCTGTGATTCGGACGATGTGGCCGACACTGGACAGTTGTTTGGCGAACGCCGAACCCATGTTGCCGGTACCCATTACTGTGATTTTCATCGCGACCTCATTTGCCTTGATGTGCGTTTCAATGGCCTCAGTTTATAGGTTGAGATATTGAGATAAATAAGGCCAAATGCGATTAACAGTTCCGCTTACAGAGACAATGATGGACAGAGCGTTGGAGATGCAGGTCTTCTGCACCGTGGTCGATAAAGGCAGTTTTATCGGCGCGGCCGAACCGTTGGGTATGTCTAAAGCTGCCATCTCTCGCTACGTCAGCGGCCTCGAAGAGCGACTCGGCGCGCGGTTGCTGCACCGCACGACCCGACGGCTGTCATTGACGGAGGAGGGGCGTCAGTTTTATCACCAGGCGCGTGAAGTCCTGGCGCTCATGGATCAGGCCGAAGAGGCCGTATCGGCCACTGCACCGGAGCCCAGCGGCGTTTTGAGGGTCAATGCACCGGTCAGTTTCGGCGTGCTCCATTTGGCGCCCATCTGGGGCGAATTCATGCAGGCTTATCCCAACGTCGAGCTGGACATCTGTTTGAATGACCGATTGGTGGATCTGGTGGAGGAGGGCTTCGATGCTGCCGTTCGTATTGCTCGCATGGAGAGCTCTTCCTTGATAGGGCGCCGACTTGCGGGCACGCGGATGTGCCTGTGTGCGTCACCCGACTACCTGGCGAGACACTCACAACTGCGCACGCTGGCAGACCTGGCACAGCACGGGGTGATTGCGTATACCAACTTCGCCAGTGGCAATGAATGGCAGTTCACTGGACCTAATGGCAGCGAAAGTGTGCGCACCCGCTCGATTGTGCGCTGCAACAATGGCGATACCTGTCGCAGTATCGCCCTGGCGGGGGGCGGCATTGCCTTGCAGCCCAGCTTCATGGTGGCCGATGATTTGCGCAAAGGGGACCTGGTCGAGATTCTGCCTGAGTACCAATCCGTCGAGTTGGGCATTTACGTGGTCTATCCCACGCGCAAGCACTTGGCAACCAAGGTCCGGGTGCTGATCAACTTTCTCGCTGAGCGATTTGCCAATCCTCAATGGGAGCAGTAGTAGAGGACCTCGCCGGACAGCGGCAGACTCAATACTTATCCAGAAAGCCTCGCAGGTCGGCCGCGAACTTTTCCGGATTCTTCAGCGCCAGGAAGTGATCGCCCTGTTCGGCCTTGGTGTACACATGCAGCGCAGATCCCGCAACGACCGAATTCATCCAGCGCTGGCTGTCCAGCCAGTCGCTGTATTCGCCAGTGAAAATGGCGGTAGGAATATCAATCTTTGCCTGGATGACATCCCGCCAATCGTTGGTGACGTGATCGAACAGCACGCGCTCCATAAACGCCATGTCATCCTTCATAACGGCCTGAGTCAGGCTTACTACGTTGTGAAACCAGGGTGAGTCCAGGGCCATGGCACGTTCCAGCACCCGAGTCGCGCTGATCAGTTGATTGGTGGGTGCTCCTTTGGCGTAGGACGCAATCATGCGCTCGGGCGAGGTGGTAAACGCCCCGGCTTGCTGCCGCTCCTGTTCCGTCCAGTCTTCGTGGCAATAAACGGAGGGTGCCTGGTCAATGATGCTCAGCGTGCGCATGCCTTGTGTGCCGAATAGGTCGATATAGGCCCACAGGATCGACGCCCCCATTGACCAGCCGCAGTAATCGGCTACGGACACGCCCAGGTGATCGGCAAACTGTTTCACGTCCATGGCATATCGGGAAATTCGGTTGCCGAAGCTGACCTTTTCGGAGAGTCCCTGGTTTCTGACATCCAGCACGTACACGTGATAGTGCTGGCTGAGGAGGTGCATGAGATGGAAATACAACGCCCCGTTGGCTGACCACCCTGGAATGAAGATCAGCGGCGTGCCCGCACCGGCTTCCCAATAGGCGAGGTTAACCCCGTCGCTAGTGACAAAGCTGTTGAGTTTCAGGTCTTGAAAGTCAGAAACCCGAACCGGTCGGCCAGGTATTTCATGGGGAAAGAGAAAGTCTTCGCCGAGAAATGAGAGCAACGATTGATTGTTCAGTGGGTATTTCAAAGTGCTATCCCATCCAGTTGAATAAATGGCGTAATTGAGTCAGGGCGTAATGGGGCATTCATACCGGTATTTTTTGACGCCGACCGGAGGCTGCATACAGGTTGACCACGATGCAAATTGCCAGAACCAGCGCCGAAAACAGCATCGCGCTGGATAGCCCGGCAGAAAAATCGGCTATGTCCGTATGAGCGATCATCGTGCCGAACACAGCAACACCTATCACGCCGCCCAGTTGCCGGGCGGAGGCCATCAGGCCGGAGGCGATGCCCGCGTCATGCTGCGTGACCGAGGACAGCATCGAGTTGGTGATGAACGGAACTGACATGGCGCTACCGATTCCCACCAGCATCAACGCACCGTTGAGCAGCCAGAGCGAGCTGTTGGATGTGGTCTGCGAGAGCGCGATGAACCCGACGATCTGAACCGTGAAACCCGTCGTGATAATGCGAGTGGCACTGAATCGCCGGGCAAACCTTGATGAGAGCATCGTGGAAAGTGTCAATACCGCTGTCAGCGGAATAAACGACAAGCCGGTTTTGAATGCGTCGTAGTGCAGGAAGGCTTGAAAGTAGATGCTGAAAACAAAGACCGTCCCATAAAACGTCAAATTGATCGCAGCGCCTGCAAGCGCCATGCTCCCAAGCACTTTGTTCTTCGCCAGTTGGGTGGGCAGCATGGGATGTTTTACCCGACGCTCGATCAGGATGAATGCCACCGCACTGATCACGGCAATGGCCATTGCCGTCAGTGTTTCGCTTGCCCAGCCTTTGGCACTGGATTCGGTCAAGCCATAGGTCAGTGACGCCAGGCAAATCGCGATACTGATTTGCCCTGGCAAATCGACCTGCTTATCAACCCGAGGGGAGGCGGGGGCATAGCGCAGAATCAGCCCGACAGCCAGCAGGCCGATCGGAATATTCATTAGAAATACGCTTCGCCAGCCGAAGTACTCGATCATCAAACCGCCAATCACAGGACCGGCAGCCAATGCGATACCCCCACAGGCGCCCCAAAGGGCAACAGCGGCACGACGCGCGTCGGGGTCATGAAATGACACGCGAATCAGGGTGAGTGATGTCGGTATCAGAAAAGCCGCTCCGATGCCCTGCACGATACGCATGGTGATCAGCATGCTCATGCTGGCGGCGGCACCACAGCCAATGGAGGCAAGCGTAAAGAGTGCGAAGCCCGCGGCAAACACGGATTTTGCTCCCCATTTGTCGCCCCAGGCGCCCCCCAGGATGAGCAGGGCAGAAAAAGGCAACGCGTAGCTGTTGATGACCCACTGCAGGCCGGTGAGGTCACTACCGAAAGCACTCTTGAGGGCGCCCAGGCCGACGTTGACGACACTCACATCGAGCTGAACGACAAGGAATCCCAAACAAGCGGCGATCAGGATCGCCCGTAGCGAGGCGGATGAGATGGGTTTTTCGGACACTGGTTTACAGTCCAGGCATGTTGTAGGCGCGTGTTGATCATGAAAGGCCAGCGCAGCCAGGCAGTGCCTGGCTCTCGCTGGCTGCATGGCTTACACGAATTGCAGAACTTCGTTAACAGCTTTGCGAGGCTTTTGAGGCCAGTTGGCCGAGCCAGGGTAGCCAACGGTGATCAACATCACCGGTATCTCCGTCGCGCCAAGACCGAACGCTTGTGCCACTGCCGATTGGTCGAAGCCGATCATGGGCGTCGAAACAAGGCCTTGACCTTTGGCGGCGAGCATCAGGGTCATGGCCGCCAGCGAGCCCGAGCGGATTGCCTCATCGCGTTGCAACTGCGGGTTTTGCTGGTACATGCCTTGAGCGGCGCCCAGCCACATGTCGTAGATCGACTGGTCAATAATGCCGGCGTCTAACGTCGGTTTCAGGGCTGAAGGCAGGGTTTCATGGGGATTGAGGGTGCCACAGACAATAAAGGTCACGGCTGCATCCATGACTTTCTGTTGGTTGTAGGCCAGCGGCAGCAACCGCGCCTTGGCTTCGCTGCTGCGAACGGCCAGAAACTTCCAGTTTTGGAGGTTGAAGGCCGAAGGGGCGTGCGTAGCCAGATCAATCAGGTCGCTGACCTGTTGGTCGGTCAACTCACGTTCAGTGTCGTAGCTGTTGGCGGAAATTCGGGACTTAATAACTTCAGCAATACCGGACATGGTGGTCTCTGTGCAGGGCGGGAGTGTGCGTAGCCACGGCGGTTACCGTTGGCGTGCGCAGTCAATGGACTTAGCGACTGAAGCCGTCGAAAGGGGTCATGTAGACCGCGCCGAACGGATCCAGGCGTTTGCGCACCTCAGCATCCGGCGTGCCGTAGACCACCAGACTTTTGATGGTGCACAACTCAAGGAAACTTTTGCCGAAGGGGGCGAAGGTGGTGTCTACGTGACTGACGATGGCGTCGGCGTTATAGCGTTCGAGGATGTGAACGGTGCTGTTGTCTTCGTTGACGCTGTATTCGTAAACCAGCGTGCCAGCCTCAGTGCGGGTGACGGCGACGATGTTCGAGATCAGCGTCTTGAACTCTGCAAACGCTTCGGGTTTTACAGCTAGGGAGAACAGGCAGGAAATATGTGGGTGCATGAGTAGCCCTTGCTTCAGAGGCTTCCTGAAAAGCCTGTTGAGGATGCATCGCTGGCAAAGCCGATGCATTCGATGCCGGTGGGGTCAGGGTTTTTCGGGGGCGTCCCCGAACAGCTTCCCGGCGCCAGCCCAATCCGAAGCCGCCACGTCCTCGAAAATGACATAGATGTAATTGGCGTCCGTGCCAGTGTGTTTAACGATGCTTTCGGTGATGTCGGCGGCAACAGCGGCTTTTTGCGCGTGCTCTTTACCTTCGAACCAGCTCACACGTACGACGGGCATGATGATGTCCTTTTTGGGCATTGATGATCGGGAGGAGGTGCGCGACGTGCGATCACGAACTGCACCGTTGCATTGCTGGAGCTCATCTTACTGTTGCGTCTGCTGGCGATAAATGGCCTAAAACTATAATCTGGGTAGATTAAAACTCTACAGTTGGCGAGTTGGTATGGTCCCGATCGAATCGTTTCAAGGCGTCATCACCTTCGTCGTGGCGGCGCGTTCAATCAGCTTCACCCAGGCTGCCGAGCGCCTCGGGGTGTCAAAATCTGCTGTCGGCAAAGCCATTGCGCGCCTGGAAAAACGCTTGGGCACACAATTGTTTCATCGCACAACGCGGCGCATTTCCCTGACCGCGGATGGTGAGGCCTATTTCGTTGCGTGTTCTTCCGCCCTTGAAGAGATCGGTGCCGCAGAGAGCGGATTGGGGCCCGGTGGTGGCGAGCCCTCCGGACGCCTGCGAGTCGACATTCCTGTGGCATTCGGGCGTCGGGTCGTGGCCCCATTGCTGTTTGAGATCGCCAACAAGTACCCGGCTTTGCAACTGAGCCTGACGTTCTCCGATCACCTGGTTGACCCCTTCGAGGAAGGCATCGATTTACTGGTTCGCTTTGGAGAACTGCAAGACACCAGCGGTCTGGTAGCGCGGCGCCTGACCCGACAACGCTGGGTCATTTGTGCCTCACCTGACTATCTGATGCGCTTTGGCGTCCCGCAGACCTTGGAAGACCTGAGCCAGCACCGTTGCATTGTCGGGCATCGACGCGGCCAGCCGCTGTCGTGGCGGGTCATGCAGGCAGGGCAGACCGTACGTTACGCGCCACCTTCGACCCATCAGATTGGCGATGGGGAAGCCATGATTCTCGCGGCGGTCGCTGGCGCCGGTTTGTGTCAGATGCCACGCAGCCTGTTCCAGGAGGATATCCAGACGGGCAGGCTGGTGGAGGTTCTGCAAGGGTATGAACCCGAAGCTGTCGATGTCCATGCAGTGTGGCCGAAGGTGTCTCACCTGCGGCCGAAGGTCAGGTATGTGGTCGATGAGTTGGTCAGGCTCTGTGAGCATTGGCAGTGATGCAGTCCAATAAGCGGAAAAGGCCTCACTTGAAGGTTTTCTGAGTGATAGAAATGACCAGCGCAACACTGGCGACAATGATGACCGCCCAGAAGTACTCCATGCTCGCGACCAGGGTGGATTGTTGGTGCAAGGATTGGGCAATTGTCGCTACCGAAATCTGACTGGCTGGCCCTGCGCCTACAGAGGGTGTCAGTGCCTGAGTCAGCGTATGAGTCTGTTCCAGATAGAGCGAGTCGCCAGAGCTGAAGTGAGTATTGAGGTTGTTGTATTGCAGCGTGGTACGCCATTGCAGGAACAAGGTCGCGACGGTTGTACCCAGTGCCATGGCGATCTGAGCCAGCATACTTTTGATCTGATAAGCGTGGGCGAACAGCGTGTCGTGGTGTGTCACATCGCGGAATGTCTGCATGGCCGCCGTGGCGAGCACCAGCATCACGAAACAGCCGTTAAGCACCAGTGCAGGCAAGATGTTTGACCACATGTTCGCGTCCGGCGTAAGGGATGAGGACAACCAGCCGAAGCCTATCAACGCTGCGAACCCGGCCACGAAGAACTTCTTTGGCGCAGGGAATTTGGGAATAACGACGGACATGATGCCCCAGGTGATCAACGCTCCCGCCAGGCCGAAAGCCTGAAAGGTACCGATTGTGTCCCACGAGTAGCCGAGTCCGGTCTGCAGAAAGTACGGCAAGATGTAGTTGTTGCCGCCCAGTACTATGTAGGTGAAGCAGAAGAGGGCCACCCCTAACATGTAGCGGTGTTGCATCAGGTCCTTAACCTTGAGAAAAGGTTCATGTTTACCGTGTTCGGTGTGAAAAAAGATGTAGATGCCCAGCGCAGCCAGCAGCGCAAAGGCGATGAGAATGAATGACTCGTTGTAAAATTCGTAGTAGGAGCGTTGCAGAACATAAAGCAGGAAAAAACTGCTGACCGATAACAAGAGGATGTTGGCCGGGCTGGAGGGCGTTCTTTCATCTTCCGGAGCGAGGGTGTTGGGCAAAAAACGCGTGCACAGAAAAGCGGCTAGCACTGCGCCTGCGGCCAATATCGCGAAAATGGCGTGCCAGGTGTCTTCAACCACCACAAGTGACGAAAGAAATGGCGCCGAAGCCGTACCGCCCGCCAGACCGGTCGCAAATACCTTGACCCCGGCAAAACGTCCAGGGCCGGGCGGGAGCAGATTGACCATCAAGCGTGCGGATGTCATGAACGACGCTCCACCCAATGCCATGATGACCCGGCCGACTGTAAAGGTACTCAGATCAGTCCCCACGCCACACACGAAAGCGCCCACGACGTAGATGCTGATTGAACCGAGCATGAAGTTACGCCAGCCCAGCCGTTCGACCAGCCAGCGCTGCTTGGAAATCACCACAACGGCGATGCACGCATACAGCGCGGCGACAAGCGTGAACTCTTCGGGACTGGCGTCGATTTCTCCGCGGATTGGCGCCGAGGCGAATGCAATCATGCCTGCCTGCAAATATTCCAACGCGCATAACAGTCCCACTGTCAGCAATAAGGCGGCATTCTTTCTGTACATGGTCTGGCCCCGTTACAGATTCATATCTTTGGAGCCTTACAGGTCAGGTTTGATTTTTTTATATCCAATCTGGAATGGTTCAAGCGCTCGCATTGTCGGCGGCCTCGTCGAGATGAGTGTCGCCGTATGAATCAGTTTGGGCACCAACTCCTCCACGGCCCGTTCATAGCTCCAGTAAGCAGTCGAAACCGAGATGTTCAATGAAGCGACTGGGCTCCCCCAAATATTTTGGATCGGCGCCGCGAAGGTCAGATCATTGAGGTAAAACTCTTCAATGCTGTAGGCGAATCCTGTCTCGCGAACCTTTAGGATCATTTCGAAGATTGCCCCTACATCGGTCACCGTATACGACGTGAATTTAGGGCGGTCGAGGCTCTGCAGGATCTGCTCAATTTCAGCGTCGGGCAAACCTGAAAGGTAGGCGCGGCCAGTGGACGAACAAAAAATGGGAATTCTTCGGCCTACAGGCATATGGACCACCGCCCGGTGCGGGCTAGGGAAGCGCCCGATATAGACCATGTGCTCTCCTTCAGGCTCTGCGAAGTTCACGGTCTCACCCGTCTGGCGATTCAAGTCCAATAGATACGGGTTCGCACGCTCTAAAAGCACATGAGATTGAAGATAACGACATCCAAAATCCAAGGTGCGCGGCGACAGCGAGAAACGCTTCGACACTGTGTCTTTTCGTATCAACCCCAGCTCTACAAGCGTATGGGTAAATCTCTGAGCGGCACTTTTTGTAACACCTGCTGCTTCAGCGACCTCTCGAAGATTCATCGAGGGTCTTTCAGAGTTGAAAGCATCCAGTACCGATAAGCCAGAGGCCAAGGATTGTACGAACAGCGTTGAATCCGCGCTTTTCACGGTTACCCCTCTCCGATTTTCGAAACGCGAATTCCCTCATCGCGCCCGTATTACTTAGGTTTCCGGCAACTTTTGCCTAGTAAAGAAAGCACACTCCTAAGAGGTGATTTTGGCGTAAGTGTATCAGCTCTAAATCTGCCAGTATTGCTCTGCGATACGAGGTCATCTGTTCAGGCCTGTGCTCTGCATACGTTCTGGCATGCAGTTACAGCGATTAAGCGAGGCGTGCCATGAGCAGTGAAGTTCATCCGTTGCGACAAGCCACCGTTATTGGTGGCGGAATCGTAGGGCTGTGCGTTGCCTTCCATCTACTCAAAACAGGCGTGAAAGTGACCGTCATCGAGCGGACCGATCCCGGTTCAGGGTGTTCCGCGGGAAATGCCGGCTCCCTGTCTGCCGGTTCGGTTGCTCCGCTTGCTATGCCAGGTGTTCTCAAGCAGGCCTCTGGTATGTTGTTTGACCCTACGGGCCCTCTATACATTCCTACAAACTACCTGTTGCGCGTCGCACCGTGGATAGCGCGCTTCGTCGCATCAGCTCGACCCGCTCGCGTCGCCGAGATCGCACATTCACTCCACAGCTTGATCGGTGATGCAGTTGAGCAGCACAAAAAGCTGGCGGCGAAAGCCGATTGTCTTGATCTCATCGTCGAGACAGGGCAGTTGCACCTCTATCCGAACGACAAAGCATTCGCAAAAGATACGGCTGGATGGGCTCTTAAAATTTCTCATGGACTGGACGCTGAACGGGTAGGTCGTAGTGATATCCAGCGCCTTGAGCCAGCTGTCGGCAAGGCTTACCAGCTAGGGTATTACCTGCCTGATCAGCCTTGGGTAAAGGACCCGCGCCAGTATTCGAAACGCATTACTGACTTTCTAAAGGCCAGTGGCGTTGAATTCGTGCGTGATCGAGTGAATTCTCTAACAAGGCACTGCGCAGGCTGGACCCTGGATGGCGAGAATGGTTTTTACCAGGCTGAGAAAGTAGTAATCGCAGCCGGAACCTGGTCTGCTCAGCTATTGAAAAAGCTCAGGCTAAGCATCCCTCTCGAAACACAACGTGGCTATCACGTCCGTTATCCCTATGCGCAAAATCTTATACAGCGTGTAGTCGTACTCGCGGACCGGAAGGTCTTCATAACCCCCATGCAGAACGGACTGCGCGCAGCCGGTACGGTTGAGTTCGGTGGGTTGGATCTGCCTCCAAGCATCGAGCGTGCTCGGCTCCTGGCCGGGCATGCCAAAGCCGCCTTTCCAAGCCTCGATATCCACGACCCTATTGAATGGATGGGGCATCGCCCATGTCTTCCTGATTCGCTCCCCGTTCTCGGGGAATTGCCGCAACACCCGGGACTGTGGTGCGCGTTCGGCCACGGACACCTCGGGCTCACAGGCGCCGCAGGTACTGGGGCATTGATTGCCCAAGCCATGACCGGTTCGCTGCACGCCAGAGCGGCTCTCGCGCCGTTTTCAGCAACCCGGTTCTAACCCTCCCAAAAGAGATCTGAAGATGACCAAAGAAATCAAGCGTTACCAAACTAATGCACGCATGAGTCGCGTTGTTGTACATGGCGATGTCGCTCACCTCGCCGGCGTCATTGCTGCTGATCGCTCCGGCGATATCAAGGCGCAAACCGCTGAGGTACTGGGCCGAATTGATGAGCTATTGGCGTCTGTTGAGACCGATAAGAGCAAGTTGCTCTCCACCCAAATTTGGCTGGCGAATTTCGAAGCCGACTTCGATGGGATGAACGAAATCTGGGACGCCTGGCTGCCTGAGAACTGTGCTCCTGCTCGTGCAACCTGCCAGACAACTCTGCCTGCGCAAGTTCTTATCGAGGTCATTGTCACTGCTGCGATCTGACACCAGACCTCAGCGTTTTTACCAGGCTCTCTGCATGTGCAGAGAGCCTCTACCGCAGGATAAATCGATGTATCAAAAAGCAGTTCTCGGCCAGGAAGACGTGGCCCGTATCCTCGAAGCAGCTGTTGCAGAAGCGAAGACCCAAGAATGGCCGGTGACAATTGCAGTAGCCGATGACGGAGGTCATTTGCTCGGCATGGTCCGCCTTGATGGCTGTGCGCCTGTCGGCGCCTACATTGCCGTCGAAAAAGCCCGCAGCGCGGCGATTGGTCGTCGCGAAACCAAAGATTACGAGGCGATGGTCAATGGAGGCCGTACTGCCTTCGTCAGCGCTCCGCTACTGACCTCGTTGGAGGGTGGTGTTCCGGTAATACTAGACGGTGCAGTAGTGGGGGCCGTCGGTGTATCTGGGGTCAAGGCCGAACAGGACGCCCATATTGCAAAGGCCGGTATTGCTGCCCTATGACGCTTCGCTAATCAGGGAGATGCCACCAGTTTACTTTCGATAATTTCAAGAATTCGCTTGGAGGGTCATCATGACTGAACACGTATCCTGTGAACGTCTGCTCGTTGATAGCAGACTGAAGCGCTTCATTGAAGACGAAGTGCTTCCAGGCACCAAAATTGACGCCGGTACCTTTTGGGTGAAGTTCGACCGCCTCATTCATGAGCTTGCCCCAAAAAATGCCGCTCTCTTGGTCGGGCGTGATCGTCTCCAATCAGAGCTCGATGCATGGCATCGTGCAAACCCTGGCCAGATTACTGACCACGCTGCCTACCGCGGATTTCTTGAGTCGATAGGCTACCTGGCGGCGCAACCAGAGCATGTAGAGATCAATACCGCTAATGTCGATGTTGAGATAAATACTCAGGCAGGTCCGCAGCTGGTCGTGCCAGTAATGAATGCTCGGTATGCTTTGAATGCTGCTAATGCACGCTGGGGTTCGCTCTATGATGCTCTGTACGGAACAGATGCGATCAGCGAAGCCGATGGAGCTGCCAAAGGTGACCGCTTCAATCCAGTGCGCGGTTCGAAAGTCATCGCTTTTGGACGAAACTTCCTGGATACAGCTGTGCCGCTGCTTAAGGGATCCCATGCTGACGCTGTTACCTACAAAATCACTAGTGATGGCTTGGTGGTAGGGTTGAAGTCAGGCGAGAACATAGCGCTCGCGCACCCCCAAAAGTTTGTCGGCTATCAGGGTCACACTGAAGCCCCTACGGCAGTGCTGCTCAAAAACAACGGATTGCACTTCGAGATCCAGATTGATACTTCCAGCGAAATCGGTAGAACCGACCTGGCTGGAGTCAAAGACATCCTCATGGAGTCGGCTCTTTCTACCATCATGGATTGTGAAGACTCCGTTGCAGCTGTTGATGCCGCAGACAAAATCGTCGTTTATCGCAACTGGCTGGGTCTCATGAAGGGCGATCTCGTTGAGCACATCGAGAAAAACGGCAAAACCATCGTCAGGAAATTGAACCCCGATCGACAATATATTGCCCCGAACGGCGGTGAGCTGGTTTTGCACGGTCGCTCGCTGCTGCTTGTGCGCAATGTCGGTCACCTCATGACTACGCCGGCGATTCTCGACAGCAGTGGTCAGGAGATTCCTGAAGGGATCATGGATGCAGTGATCACCAGCATGATCGCCACTCACGATCTGAGCAGAAAAATGAACTCGAGGACGGGTAGCATCTACATAGTCAAACCCAAGATGCATGGTCCCTTAGAGGTAGCGTTCGCCAATGAATTGTTTGAGCAAGTCGAAGATCTTCTGGGTCTGACGCGCAATACGCTGAAAATGGGAATCATGGATGAGGAGCGACGCACCAGTGTTAACTTGAAGGCATGTATTAATGCCGCCCGGTCGCGGGTAGCGTTCATCAATACGGGGTTCCTTGATCGGACGGGTGATGAAATGCATACCGCAATGGAGGCCGGTCCAATGCAGCGTAAGGCTGACATGAAATTTACACCTTGGATTCAGTCGTACGAAAAAAACAATGTATTGATCGGATTGAGCTGCGGATTGCGCGGCCGCGCACAGATCGGCAAAGGCATGTGGGCGATGCCCGATTTGATGGCAGCGATGCTTGAGCAAAAAGTCGGTCATCCCAAAGCCGGAGCGAGCACAGCGTGGGTACCATCGCCTATAGCGGCAACACTGCATGCCATGCACTACCATCAGATCGATGTATCTGCAGTGCAGCGAGCCTTGGAAAAGATCAATGTTTCAATGATCAGAGATGATCTTCTCAATGACCTGCTAACAGTACCGGTAGTCAATGAGCCTTGGTGGTCGCCGGACGAGATACAACAGGAGTTGAACAACAACTGTCAGAGTATTCTGGGTTACGTAGTGCGATGGGTTGAGCAAGGCATCGGTTGTTCGAAGGTCCCAGATATTCAAAACATTGGTCTGATGGAAGATCGAGCGACTCTGCGTATCTCGGCTCAGCATGTTGCCAACTGGTTACGATGGAAAGTTGTGACAGATGAGCAGGTTCGTATTTCGCTGGAGAGAATGGCAGCGGTCGTGGATTCTCAGAATTGTTCGGATCCCCTCTACCAACCGATGGCTCCGAACTTCCGCTTATCGGCAGCTTTCAATGCAGCGACCGAATTGGTCATGCTCGGTCAAGAGCAGCCTTCAGGCTACACTGAGCCACTGCTACACGCCTGGCGCTGTCGTTACAAAGCGGTTGTAAGGGCTTCTAAAACGGCCGTTTAGCGGTTTTGGCTTCCCTTCGATATGCCGCGGCATGCACTTGTCTTTCGTGCGTGCTGCTGCGCTCAGTTCTTTGGAGGAGGCGTGGTCTCGCGCTGCGTTTCGGGGGAGGTTGCTCGTTATCAAAGTGGTAGGCCGCATCCCGAGGCCTACTTCGCTCAGGTGTTGCCGCTGACCGAAAACTGACCCAGTAAAGGCTGTTCTGCCGACTGAAAACTGACCCAGGTGTTCAACTGCTTCTGCTCAATTTTTGAGCAGGAGAACACAGGGTGATCAGCATGGAAATGATGGGCAAAATTCGGCGCATGTATTTTCGCGACAAGCTGTCGCTGCATCAGATAGCCAAGCGTACCGGGCTGTCGAGAAACACCATCCGAAAATGGATCAGAGCGCCCGAAGTAACACAGCCGGCGTACCAGCGGTGCGCAGCCTTCAACAAACTCAGTCCATTTCACCAGACGCTGGAGCAGGCGCTCAAGGCCGACTCGTTTCGGGCACAGCACAACCGCAGGAGCGCCAAAGCACTCTTTGAACTGATCAAGGCCGAGGGTTACGACGGCGGCTACAGCCAGCTCACCGCCTTCATTCGCTCGTGGCGCGGTGAGCAAGGCAAATCCCTACGTGCCTTTGTACCGTTGACGTTCGCACTCGGTGAGGCCTTTCAATTCGACTGGAGCGAAGAAGGTCTGCTGATTGGCGGCCTATTCCGACGCATCCAGGTCTCCCACATGAAGCTGTGCGCCAGTCGCGCATTTTGGTTGGTTGCGTATCCCAGCCAAGGCCACGAGATGTTGTTCGATGCCCATACCCGCTCGTTCGGCGCGTTAGGTGGGGTGCCGCGTCGCGGCATCTACGACAACATGAAGACCGCTGTCGACAAGGTCAATAAGGGTAAGGGCCGCACGGTCAATGCCCGGTTTGCCGTGATGTGCGCGCACTATTTGTTCGACCCGGATTTCTGCAACGTGGCCTCCGGCTGGGAAAAAGGCATCGTCGAAAAGAATGTGCAGGACAGTCGGCGACGAATCTGGCTCGATGCTCAAGATTGCATGTTCCACACCTTCGAAGAACTGAATGCCTGGCTCGGCCAACGCTGCCGCGCGCTCTGGAGCGAGCTGCTGCACCCGCAGTACAACGGGCTGACGGTGGCGGACGTCCTGGAACTGGAACGGGTGGAAATGATGCCGATGCCCACGGCCTTTGACGGCTATGTCGAACGCACCGTGCGGGTCTCCAGCACCTGCCTGATCAGCGTGGCGCGAAATCGCTACTCGGTGCCTTGTGAGCGAGTCGGCCAGTGGGTCAGCAGCCGTCTGTATCCTTCCCGGGTGGTGGTCATCGCCGATGAAACGATGATTGCCAGTCACGAGCGGCTCTTTGATCGAGACCAAGTCAGCTTCGACTGGCAGCACTACATCCCGCTCATCGAACGCAAGCCCGGAGCGCTACGCAATGGCGCTCCGTTTGCCGATCTGCCGAAGCCGTTACTGCTTCTCAAGCGCGGCCTGAGACGGCACACCAATGGTGATCGAGTCATGACGCAGGTACTGGCTGCTGTTCCCATCGCCGGGCTCGATGCCGTGTTGGTGGCTGTGGAGTTGGTACTTGAATCAGGCAGCTTGAGCGCTGACCACATCCTGAATGTCCTGGCTCGACTGACATCGACAGCAGCCCCTCCGTCCGCCGAGACCAGCCTTCAACTCAAGGTAGCGCCTGTCGCCAACACGGCGCGCTACGACCGGCTCCGTACCACCGATGAGGAGACTCGCAATGCGTGATCTGATGGCGGAACTCAAAGAACTGCGTCTGCATGGCATGGCCAGCGCCTGGGAAGAACTGGCTTCCCAAGGAGAAGCCTCGACGGCGTCGTCGAAATGGCTGCTCGAACATCTGCTTCAACAGGAACATGCAGATCGCGCCGTACGGTCTGTGAATCACCAGATGAACATGGCCAAACTCCCCATGCATCGTGATTTAGCAGGCTTCGACTTCAGCGCTTCCAGCGCAGACGCCCGCTTGGTCAGGGATCTGGCCAACCTGGAGTTCACAGATACCGCGCAGAATGTCGTGTTCATCGGCGGGCCCGGAACAGGCAAAACACACCTGGCCACCGCCTTGGCCGTGTCCGGGATCACGACGCATAACAAACGCGTGCGCTTCTACTCCACGGTGGATCTGGTCAATTTGCTGGAGCGCGAAAAATACGATGGTAAGGCAGGCCGAATCGCTCAAGGGCTGCGTCGCACAGACCTGGTGATACTCGATGAACTGGGGTATTTGCCCTTCAGCCAGAATGGTGGTGCCCTGTTATTTCACCTGCTGTCCAAGCTATACGAGCACACCAGCGTGGTCATCACGACCAACCTCAGTTTCTCGGAATGGTCGAGTGTGTTCGGCGACGCCAAGATGACCACTGCGTTGCTGGATCGGCTGACACACCACTGCCACATCGTCGAAACGGGCAACGAGTCCTACCGCCTGCAACACAGCAGCTTGGTCGCCCAGACAAAGATCAAATCACGTGAACGAAAGCGCAAGGACGATGATGGTACGGCGGACGATGAACCATTTTGATCTGCCCCCGAAATACCCTGCCGCATGCCTGCATGTGGTGGGGGTCTAGTGCCTCTGTCACTGGAACACGACTGCTAAGCTTATCCACAATTGCTGATGCAAAAATCAGCAATCCGCCCTGGGTCAATTTTCAATCGGCAGGGTGGGTCAGTTTTCAATCAGCGCCGACAGCTCAGGAGCTTTCGCAGTTTGCAACGTCGCGGTAGTACCCTTTGAGCGTCTCGATGAATTCTTCCGCCAAGTGCGTGTGATTTTGTGCGTTAGGCCAAATTACATAAGTCCGAAAGAGTACTTCGGGACGAAACGGGCGGACCACAATATCTCGATGTAGGTAGTCTTTAGCCACGAGCGGGTGCGTCAATGTGATGCCCATGCCCTGCGCCACCATTTCACAGGTGATAGCGCTGTACTGAGCTTCCATAGCCATCACACGCTCGACCCCGGCCTTTTCGAAAACCTCATCCACCAGGGTCCTGGTGCCATCGCCGTGGCACAGCGAAATGAACGGCTGCCCTTCCAAATCGCCCACTGTAATAACTTCAAGCTGAGCTAGAGGATGCGTTGCGGGCAGAACGCACACCGCTGAGATCTCCGCCAAAAGCTCGACCTGTTGATTATTCAAGTCACCAGGATGGATCACGATCCCAAGGTCACAGAATTGTGATTTCACCCATTGCTCGACATTGGATGAAGTGTTCACGTGCAACGAGACGGTCAGCTCCGGGCGCGACTGACTGAACGTTTTGAGAACGGTAGGTATGACGCTCATCCCAGTAGCCGGAACGGAAGCAACCCGTAATCGTCCAGTTCCCAAATTGCGGATATTTTTGGCCGAGTGCTTGAGGCTGTCCATGCCGACGAAAGCTCGTTCCACTTCCAGAAAAAAAGCCTGTCCTTCGTGGGTAGGGATAAGCCGAACGCCTGCGCGCTTGAATAGCGCAAAGCCCGTACTCAGCTCCAACTGTGAAATCAGGCGACTGACGTTGGGTTGCGAGGTGTAGAGCACTTCCGCTGCTGCTGTCATTGAGCCCAGGCGCATCACGCTGCGAAACGCTTCAATTTGTTTGAGATTCATGGCGGGATGCCCCCTTGGTCTTGCATATCAAATATGAATAACTATCCGGCATATCCGTATTTGACCATATCCATTTGTGATCGCAATATAAATTTCACAGCAATAACAACGCACACCAGATGCGTTACCCGGTAGCTGTTTTACCGGTGGCATGCCCAGCATGCATGGCGCCGATCACCGTCGACGCGATTGATGCATTTCGATCTGCCCTAAGCGCTTCGGAGAAAAGACTGTGAAAAGCCAGCACCCGTCCCTCGCCATATCCGCCCTGCGTATCGCCGTTACCTGTGCAGCACTAACCACTGGTCACGCCTTCGCTGCTACCTCCACACTGTACGTAGCGGGCGCAGGTGGCTCCATCGAGCAGGCGTACAAAACCAAAGTTATTCCTGGCTTCGAAAAACTGCACGACGTAAAAGTGGTGTATGTAGCCGGCAATTCCACTGAGGTTCTAGCCAAGCTACAGGCCCAGAAAGGCCGCCAGCAGATCAACGTGGCAATCATGGATGATGGTCCGATGTACCAGGCACTGCAGCAAGGGTTGTGCGCAAAGCTGGAAGAGTCTGCGGTTTATAAAGATCTGTACCCCATTGCGCGTCTGAGCGCTGAAGCCACCGGTATTGGCGTGGTGGCGACCGGCATCGGTTATAACGAAGAAGCCTTCAAGAAGCGTGGCTGGCCAGCACCTAACTCCTGGGAAGATCTGAAAGACCCACGCTTCAAGCAACTGATTGGCTTGCCTCCAGTGACCAACACCTACGGTCTTCACACGCTGGTGGAAATGGCGCGACTGCACGGTGGCAGTGAGAAGAATATTGAGCCTGGCTTCAATGCGCTCAAAGACGAAGTCGCTCCGAACGTGCTGGCCTGGGTAGCGGCGCCCGGTGAGATGGACGGCATGATGCAGAACGGCGATATCGTGATGGCCGTTTACGGCAGCGGTCGCGCACTCGCTCTGCAAGACACCGGTTTTCCTCTCAAATTCGTCTATCCGAAAGAGGGCGGCATTGCCTTGCAACTCGCCGCTTGCGGAATCACTCCGAACGCACAGCCTGAGCTGTCCCAGCAGTTCATCCAGTATGTGCTCTCGCCGGAAGCCCAAGGCGTTCTGGCCAAAGAAATCGGTTTCGCCCCAGTCAACCAGACCGTTCAACTGAGCCCTGAGGTAGCTGCGCGGATGCCTTACGGCCCAGACAAGGTAAGTGCGCTGATCAAAGTTGATTGGGACACCATCAATCAGCAGCGAAGCGAGTGGACTGCTCGTTGGAACCGAACCGTCGAGCGCTGAAAGATCTGCGTGCGAAACGAGTAATTTTTAAAACAATAATGGAGACGCGGGTGCATACCCGCGTAGTAAAAGCTATGGCAATTCTGAAACTTGAAGGACTCGTCAAAAGATACGGCTCGTTCAAGGCTATTGATGGCTTGAGTCTGGAGGTCAAGGACGGTGAATTTGTCTCCTTACTGGGCCCCTCAGGCTGCGGTAAGACGACTACCCTTCAATCGATTGCCGGTTTTGTGCAGCCCACCGAGGGGCGCATTTTGCTGGATGGTCGTGATATCACTCATGTTCGTCCAGAACAGCGTGGCCTTGGCATCGTGTTCCAGAGTTACGCTCTTTTTCCGCACATGACTGTGGCTCAGAACATCAGTTTTGGTCTGGAAATGCGCGGTGTAGCGAAGCCTGATCGTGCTAAGCGTATTACTGAGGCTTTGGATCTGGTGCGATTGGCAGGGCTTGGTGACCGCTATCCCAAGGCCTTGTCGGGCGGACAACGTCAGCGGGTTGCAGTTGCTCGTGCGTTGGCGATCCGGCCGAATTTGCTGTTACTCGATGAGCCGATGTCGAACCTAGACGCCAAACTGCGCGAAGAAATGCACATTGAGCTTCGGGCAATCCAGCGTGATTTGGGCATCACCACCATTCTGGTTACTCATGACCAAGTCGAAGCAATGACCATGAGCGACCGCATTGCGGTGATGCAGCGTGGTCGTATCGTGCAGATTGACACTCCCTTCGAAGCCTACGAACGTCCTCATTCGCCGTTTGCATCTGCCTTCCTGGGCAAGACCAACTCCTTCGCCGGTGCGGTGCAGAAGCGAAACGATCACTGCTGCCACGTGCAGGTGCGCGACACGATGCTGCATGTCCCGCATGAAGATCGCTCTCTGGGTAACGACGTCAATGTCTATATCCGGCCTGAGAAGATCCGACTGACCGGACCAGGACTGGGTCGGCTCAATGGGTACATTCGTCTTCGCGTATTCCTGGGCAACCTGTGGTTGATCGCCGTAGACAGTCATCTGGGCCTGGTCCACATGACGCAACCGAACTTGGGTAATCCTCCCCCAGTGGAAGGAAGCGAGGTTGGTCTGGTTTGGTCGGACGATGACCTTCGTGTCTTGGACCGGGAGATCGCTCATGGCCAAGTATGACGCTGAGTACGTAGGCGCTACGCCTTGGCTCCTGAGCGGGCCGGCTCTGATCGTATTCGTTGCCTTGCTGCTTGCACCGCTGCTGCTAACCGCCATATTGTCGTTAAACTTGTTTAGCGGCACGGAAGGCGTGCTACCGGTTTACAGCCTCGCTAATTACTTCGAGGTGTTCAAGGACGATTACTTCCACGAGATCTTTCTGCGCACCGGCTCGATGGCGCTGGCCGTTACAGTTTTGTGCATAGTAATAGGTGTGCCGGAAACGATCATCATTGCAAGGATGGCGCAACGCTGGCGCTCGTTGTTCCTGTTAGTGGTGCTCGGTCCACTGCTGATCTCGGTGGTTGTTCGTACCCTGGGTTGGGCGATCCTGCTGGGCAACAATGGGCTCATCAACGAAGCGCTTCAAGCGATGGGTATCACCGAGGCCCCCGTGAAGATTCTCTTCACTGAGCTCGGCGTGGTTATCGCTCTTACCCATGTTCTGGTGCCGTTCATGGTCATCGCCGTATGGGCGACATTGCAGCGGCTAGATCTTCAAGTTGAATGGGCCGGTTTGTCTCTGGGTGCATCCAGACTGACAGTCTTCCGCCGCATCATCATCCCTCAGATCATGCCGGGCATTCTTTCTGGTTCGATCATTGTCTTTGCCCTGGCCGCATCGGCCTTTGCAACGCCCGCGATTATCGGCGGACGTAGGTTAAAGGTGGTCGCTACGGCGGCATATGACGAATTCCTCGGGACACTCAACTGGCCCTTGGGCGCGGCGATCGCCGTTCTCCTGCTAGTGGCCAATCTCATCATCATCCTGGGTTGCAGCAAGCTGGCCGAGCGCCGCTTCAAGCAAGTTTTCGAGTAAGTCGCCATGCATAAGAACGGATTTTTTTCGCTGCTATTCCACTACCTGTTCATCATCTTCATTGTTGCACCTCTGCTGGTGGTGATGGTGATGGCGTTCACCGACAAAGGTTATCTGTCCTTGCCAACAGACGGGTTATCACTGCGCTGGTTCAGGGCGTTGCTCGAAAACCGGGAAATGCTCGAAGCGTTCATCCTGTCGCTGAAGCTGGGACTGACCTCAGCGACTGTAGCTACGGTGCTAGCCGTACCTGCTGCACTGGCGATCAGCCGCTACCAATTCCCTGGACGTGGCACCCTCACCGGGCTCCTGTTGTCGCCTTTGATGATTCCATCAGTAGTACTGGGTATCGCCTTCCTGCGGTTCTTCTCGTTGGCGCAGGTCGGTGGTTCGTTCTGGGCACTGTGCATGACCCACGTGATCGTGATCCTGCCCTATGCACTGCGACTGACTTTGGCGTCCACCATCGGTCTCGAGAAAGACATCGAACATGCTGCTCTGTCGCTCGGAGCCAGCCGCTGGACGGCGTTCTATCGAGTGGTCTTGCCTCGCATACAGACTGGCGTGGTTGGGGGATGGATGCTCGCTTTCATCCAGAGTTTCGATGAACTGACGATGACTGTATTCGTCGCTACTCCCGGCACCACAACTCTGCCGGTCGCCATGTACAACCAGATCTCTCAGACGATCGACCCTTTGATCACTGCGATATCAACAGTGCTGATTGTAGGCACTCTGATATTGATGCTCGTGCTGGACCGGCTGGTCGGACTAGACCGTGTGTTGATTGGAGAAGGCAAATGAACACGGCGACTAATTCCGTCGTCGCTGATGCCATCGTCATCGGTGGTGGCCTGGTGGGGACGGCGGTTGCATATGGTCTAGCCCGAGAGGGTGTTCAAACTGTTGTGCTGGACCAAGGTGATGATGCGTTCCGGGCGTCTCGTGGCAACTTTGGTTTGGTGTGGGTACAAGGAAAGGGCCACGGCCATGCCGAGTATGCGCGGTGGACTTGCTCGTCGGCGAAAAGCTGGCATCTGTTGTGTGACGCTTTGTTGGCTGACAGTGGGATTGATGTCCAACTGAAGCAGTCTGGCGGCTTCCACATGTGCTTTAGCGATGAAGAGCTGATTGAGCGCGAGTCGCGAATGCAGTCATTGCAAAACATGGTGGGCGACTATCCGTTCGAAATGCTTGATCCGGGTGAACTTAAGGCTCGCCTTCCATTAATTGGCAAGGCGGTGGTCGGCGCCAGCTATTCGCCACTAGATGGCCACGTTAACCCATTGAAACTTTTGCGCGCCTTGCACTCCTCTGCACAGTCGCATGGCGCGCGTTTTTATCGAGGCGTAAATGTCGAGCACATTCAGGGGGCGGCCGGAGATTTTCGAGTGGTTGTCGGTGACCAGCAATTTTTCGCCCCCAGGGTCGTCATCGCGGCAGGTCTGGGTATTCCGGACTTGGCCCGCCAGGTTGGCTTACACGCGCCGGTTGTTCCAAATCGCGGGCAGGTACTAATCAGCGAGCGTGTACAGCCATTCCTTAATTACCCCACGTTGAATGTTCGCCAGACCGACGAAGGCACTGTGCAGTTGGGCGATTCGATGGAAGACGTTGGCTTCGACGACGGCACTTCTCGTGAGGTTCTTTCAGCGATTGCACAGCGTGGTGTGTCGACCTTTCCGGTGTTGCGAGATCTGCGCCTGGTTAGAGCCTGGGGGGCGCTGAGAGTATTGAGCCCAGATGGCCTTCCTATCTACCAGGAGTCCACCACTCATCCAGGTGCATTCGTGATCACCTGCCACAGTGGTGTGACTCTGGCCGCCGCAAACGCTCTGCGCATAGCCCCTTGGCTCAAAGGCGGCGTTCAACCCGACGAGCTAGCCGTTTTCAAAGGCGAACGTTTTCTTACCGACAAGGTGCAAGCATATGCCCACTGAGCCGTTGTTCCAGCCAGTCACGAGCGAAAGCCGCCCGACTCGGACACTTAATCTCACCTTCAATGGCAAGACGTTGACGGTACCTGCAGGAATTTCCGTTGCTGCGGCGCTTTTGATGGTGGGTGTCACCCGTTTTCGCGCTACTCCCGTTAGCGAAGCACCAAGAGCACCGTATTGCATGATGGGCGTGTGCTTCGAATGCTTGGTAGATATCGATGGTGTGCCTAACCGCCAGAGCTGTTTGGTCGAGGTATCTGAGGGGATGAAGATTCGTTCACAGGAAGGTGCCCGCGATCTAATTTTCCAACCGGTGACAAATCAGGCACTGGAGGTGCAGCCATGAACGCTGAAGTTGTAGATGTGGTTGTTGTAGGTGCTGGCCCGGCAGGGATGGCCGGCGCAACCAAGCTCGCGAGTTACGGTTTGAACGTGGTTGTATTGGACGAGCAAAGCAGTCCAGGTGGCCAGATATACAGAGGCATCACACTCGCACCGCTATCGCGCCGCGACTTGCTCGGGCCGGACTACGCCCAAGGCAATCCATTGGCTCAGGCGTTGGTAGCCTCCAGTGCACGTTATGAAAAAGGCGCGGCAGTTTGGCAGGTAACACGCGACCATCGGGTCAGCTATTTGCGCGAAGGCCGCATGCAAACCCTGCAAGCCAAAGCCATTCTCCTTGCAACTGGAGCGATGGAAAGACCCTTCCCGATTCCAGGGTGGACACTGCCAGGTGTTATGACTGCTGGTGCTGGTCAGATCCTTCTGAAGAGCGCAGGTCTAGCCCCGAGCGAACCAGTCGTATTGGCTGGCTGCGGTCCGCTGCTATATCTCTTGGGGTGGCAATATCTCCGTGCCGGTGTGGAGATCAAGGCATTGGTCGACACCACTCATCACGAAGACTACTGGCGAGCACGCCGGCACTTAGTGGCGGCGTTACGGGCTTGGCCTTACCTACGAAAAGGCTTGCAACTGATGCGCAGCCTGAAGAAAGCGTGTATTCCGCACTACACCGGGGCAGAAGCGCTGGCCGTAGAAGGAACTGATGCCGCTCAAGCTCTTACTTTTCAAGTAGGCGGTAAGCACGAGCGAATCGAAACGCGTTGTGTACTTCTTCATCAAGGGGTTGTGCCTAATATCCAGTTCAGCCAGTCCCTGCGGGCCACTCATACATGGGACGAAATGCAGCTTTGCTTCAGCCCACTCAAAGACAGTTGGGGCGAGCTCGATGTCCCTGGCGTATTTGTCGCTGGTGATGGCGGCGGTATCGGCGGTGCGCAGGTGGCCGCTCTCCAAGGCAAACTTGCAGCGTTGAGTATCGCTGCACGACTGAACGTTCTCGGCGCACCACAACGTGACAAGCAGGGCGCTGATCTTCGAGGGGAGCTGAACGACAATCTTCGTATAAGACCCTTCCTCGATGCGCTTTACCGCCCAAGAGACGAACATCGAGTGCCGTCGGACGACGTCCTCGTTTGTCGCTGTGAAGAAGTCACAGCCGGGGATTTGCGCAGCTTTGTAGCCCTCGGTTGTACCGGCCCTAATCAGGCTAAATCGTTTGGACGTTGTGGTATGGGGCCGTGCCAGGGTCGGCTCTGTGGATTGACGGTGACCGAAG
Organism: Pseudomonas fluorescens HK44; assembly: GCF_000217955.3. Classification (GTDB taxonomy): domain Bacteria; phylum Pseudomonadota; class Gammaproteobacteria; order Pseudomonadales; family Pseudomonadaceae; genus Aquipseudomonas; species Aquipseudomonas fluorescens_AQ. The sequence continues at coordinate 181,856 of NZ_AFOY02000004.1, forward strand.
TTATCGCTGATGCGCGCCAAGTGCCTGTGGCCGACGTTGGCTACTATCGTATTCGTCCACCGATTAAACCAATTACATTGGGAGAGCTTGCCGGTGGATAACTCGACCTGCCCTAGCGGCGATGTTTTAGTGATCGGGGGCGGAATCCACGGTCTAAGTACTGCCTTGCACCTGGCTCGCGCCGGTGTACGAGTAACAGTGCTGGAAGCCGAATACTGCGGTCGCCATGCCTCTGGTGTGAATGCTGGGGGCGTGCGCACTCTAGGTCGAAAGGTCGAAGAGATTCCGCTATCTCTATCTTCAAGTAAGCTTTGGCATGGTTTGGCTGATTTGGTCGACGACGACGGCGGGTTTGTGTCCTGCGGTCAGCTCAAGTTGGCGGAAAATGCCGACGAGTTGGAGGAATGTAGGAAGCGCGTCCAACAGGTTCAGGCTCTTGGATTTGATCATGAGTTGCTTATCGATCGCGAGCAGGTTTTTGAGATCATCCCCAGCATATCTCGGCATGTAGTAGGTGGAATCTGGGTAAAAGACGACGGTTATGCCCTGCCATTTCGCACCGTCACTGCCTTTCGTCGCGCTGCGGAAAAACTCGGTGTCAAGGTTATGGAAAACACCCCGGCCCTCCATATAGATCAAGTAGGCACCCATTGGCAGGTTAAAACTGCATCTGGAACCTATCAGGCAGAACATCTTGTGGTGGCGGCCGGGGCGTGGGCAGGACAGCTAGCGGAGCAAATCGCAGAGCCGGTTCCGGTGAGACCCGAAGGGTTGATGCTCATGGTCACCCATCGCGTTGCGCCATTTTGCCCAACGGTCCTGGGTGCAACCGGCAGAGCGCTGTCGTTTAAGCAGTTTTCGAATGGAACCGTAGTGATCGGTGGCAAGCTGGTAGGCTCAGTCGAGTTTGCTGCTCGACATGGCGAAGTCGAGATCAATCGGTTGAGCACCAGTGCACGTACCGTGACCGATTTATTTCCACATCTGCGGCACCTTGGAGTCAATCGTGCGTGGGCCGGGATTGAAGCGTTTGTAGCCGATGATCTGCCGGTCATTGGTGGTAGTGGCAAAGCCAGCAACCTTAGTTATTCGTTCGGTTTCTGTAGCGCGGGATTCCAAATGGGTCTGGGCGTCGGAAAACGCTTGGCCCAAGAGATTCTTGGGGAAACATCTCCGATCAGTCTTGCCCCTTTTTCCATCAAACGCTTCGCAAATCCCATGACAAACCATCCCTCGGTTCAAGCCGTTGATCAATATTGAATGGTCGGTCAAGACTGAGTGGCATGGCCTTGTTTACCTGCAGCTGATCTCACCCTTCAGCTATTGACCTAACGTGGATGCTAGCTGGTCACTAAAAGATCTCGTTGGTCCTTGCTCGCTATCACACTAGCGAGCTTTTTTTTTGGTCATTTTTGGACTGTGATTAACCGAATGTTCGCGGGTTACTGCCCGCAGCTCTGGGTCGAATGCGGCTGGCCGGCAGCTGCCTTCCATGTAGTACGGTTGACCGCGCGCGGATGTTCAACCCATCTCAAAGATCCGAGTGTTGCCGCTGACCGAAAACTGACCCCGTTTTACATTACAAGTACTTCTTGAAGCTCCCAGCGGTGAGATTCATCGCGAGTCCGAGCAGCACTGCGCTGGGCAGTAAGATCAGCAATGGGTGGACGCTGACCGGAAGCGCCAGATAGCTCACCCACGGCAGCACAGCCAGCGGCAGCAGGCTGGCCCTGGCGCGATGGTAGATGAATCCCGATTCGCGACCCGCGCCGAATCGCCGAATGTCACGGCGTACGAGTCCGTCGACGAAGCCCACGAAGGCGGCCATCGCGAAGAGCGGTAGGGTCAGGCAGAGCACCAGCAGGCGAACGAGGAACACCAATACGGTGTACGCAGAGGCGATCAAATAGCCTTCCAGGTGCACATACACCAGGCCCATGTAGTAGCGGAAATCTTTGACCTGACTGTGGCTACCTGCGCTCGCCTGCGCGGAGGTATCGCGTATCCAGTTCACCAGGCCACTCTTCACGAACATCCAGTCGTAGGCATATTCAATCACCTTGTTCGCCGTGCGTCCGGGCTCCTGCACCAGTACGCTGCGCGTGAAGTTCGCCGATAGCTGGTCCAACTCGTAGCTGACCATTCCCTGGGCATGGCGCCAGCCTTGGTCCGGCCAGAAGAAGTGCATACCGATGCATTCGATCACGATGCACAGCAACAGCGAACCGCACAGCACGCCGAAGAAACGAAACGGCAGCGTGACCAGGCTCGCTATCAGGCCTTGTTGACGATCTTGCTGATGTTTCGCTGCGGTGACCGGATCGCTCACGGGCCGATCTCCTCATCAAAGGCGGTGAGATGCTTGAAGTCGTCCAGCAGGTCGGCTGGCAGCGCATCTTCCTGTAGCTCTGGCACGTCCTGATTCGCCCACCAATCGCCTGCCTCGACATAGTGCTGGCGCATGTAACCGGCCAGCTCCTGCAGGTCCTTGGGCATCACTTCGTCGGGATCGGGAGCGGGCAATGGCATACGGATCTTCCAGAGATTGCCTCCTTCGATCAGGCCAAACGCCTGACCTTTGGGCAGCGACACAATGTGCGCAGGCTCGATCAGGGGCACGCTATTGCTGCTGATGCGGTCCTGGGTGTTGGACGTGAAGGCGGTATTGCCGCGTGGATCGGAACTGTCGGTCGCACCGCTCATGAGCGCCGTGGCGTATACCTCGACCTTGGGCAGTTGGCGCGTCAGCAGCTCGGCGGTGGCGGTTTCACGCACGCGCAGCATGAACAGGTTGTTGAAGTTGCCCACCACCTGGCCCGCCTTGGCGCGGTTGCCGATGCGGGCTTCGATGTCTGAGAGGGTCTGGGTGTAGGCCGTAACCTGGATGCCGGCGCCGCCCCCTTTGTTGATCATCGGGATGAACTCGTCACCCATGAGTTCGTTGAACTCGTCCGCGTGGACGTTGATCGCCAGCTTGGTGTTCGCCGAAGCCCCCGGTAACCCGTCATCGATGCCAAATTTGTAGAGGTGCCCGGCTACGGACACCAGGTCGCTGAACATCGAATTGCCCACGGCAGCGGCGACCTCCGCATCTGAGAGCGCATCCAGACCGACATAAACGACGGCCCGTTTACGGATGATCTGCATCCAGTCGAAGATCGGTCGCGGGTCAGCCAGATCCGAATAGTTCGGCGCGAGCAACTGCGCGATCTTGCCAGTGGTGAGTTTCTCCAGCAGCGGCAGGAGGCTCGCCACGATCTTGTCGAAATAGGTACGGTCGTAGCGCACTGCCGATCTCAAGCCGTCCAGCACGGGGTCGTAGGTTCGAACCTGCGACAGGTACTGCTCAAGTGCGATGACGCGTTTTTCGCGCCCGACCATGTTTCTTGGGATGTTCTTGTCGTTCAGCTTGGCTTCGAGCTGGACGATGATCTCCCAGGCCTTCGGCTCGTTCTTCGCAAAAAAATGCTGCGCATACTCGATGAACAGCGCATCGATATTGATAACGTGGCGCTGGATCAGCAGGTAGTCCGGGCGTTGCCCCAGTTCGACCAGCGCGCGGGCGATGATGTTGACGAAGCGCCAGGCGAATTCGCGGAACGCCGCACTGTTTCCTTCACCCGATAGCTGGCCGGCAATGCGTGTAGCAACCTCAGAAATGCGTCCGAATCGACCGACAGCGTTGTAACGCGCGCTGATGTCCGGCCACCCGAGATGGAATACGTAGAATTCGCCTTCCCGACCCGCACGTTTGGCTTCCACGTACATTCTTTTCAATAGGTCGGCATCGCCTTTGGGATCAAAAACAATGACCACCTCGGACTGGCCGTTGACCTTGCGGCGAATGTCCTGGGTGATGAACAGCTCGGCCAGGCGCGTCTTGCCGACGCGCGTGGTGCCGAGTACCAGGCTATGGCCGACACGCTCTCCCAACGGAAGCGTGACGTCGACTTCGTGCGGTTCAATGCCATGTAGACGCGGTAGGCCACCCACTGGAGGGAGCGGTCGCGCCGGATTCAAAGGGCTATCCCACGCCAGCGCCCGTGCCAGATTCGAGATGGGAAACGGTGCGAACTCCAGTCGTTCCTCCAGTTGCCTGGCGATTCGGTAGAGCGGAGTTGGCTCGACATACCGGCGAAACTCCGGGCGGTAGGTCTGCATCAGGCGGTGGGTATGCCGTTGATCCCACCGAAAGCCCCTGCCGACGAAAAGCCGCTGTTGGCTCACCGGTACATCGCGGCTGGTCATGACGTAGCGGGGCAGTCGACGGATATTGCGGCGGTAGCGCAGGATGGCCCAGGCTTCCCGCAGGCGGATCGCGCCAAAGGCGAAGAATGCCAGGGCTGAGCCCAGGCCGAGCAGCGGATTGAGCGCGAGCGACCACGGCGCGGCCAGGCACAGCAAGGCGGACCCAACGCATACTACAACGCTATAAAGCTCCACCGCTGGACGCAGCAAAACCTCGACCGCATGCGCCTGTGCCACCTTCGCCGCCTATTGCTCGATCCCAGTGGCTGTGATCAGCACCGGATAGTGTTTGATACCCAGTCGCTGAGCCAAGTCGTCACCCGATACCGGCGACAGAGGCAGTTGCGGCGCCAGGCGCCGCAATGCCTGCAACGCGTCCACCGATGCCACGTTGACTACCAGCCCCACCGCATGGACTTCTCGTAGCGCCGGATACTTCTGTCGCAGCCAGGTACGGGACTGCTCGTCGTCTCCGATCAGGAAGAACGGCGTGAGCCCGGGCGCATGGATGACTCCGGGCTGCACATCGCCCGGCGACAGCATCGTCGACCGAACGGGTAACATGGAGGCTTCCGCATCCACTGCGTTGCCCACTCGCGGTTGCGGGACTGATGCAGGAGGCCGCGTATCGGTTTGGCCCGATTGCGGATTCAGAGCTTCGTAGTACGGCAGCGCAGAAACGCCGCCACGGTCCTCGACCACGATCAGCGGTGCAGTCGTGGTCTGGGCGCAAGCGCTCGCAGCGGACAGTAACCCGATGACGGCAGCAAGGGCGGTGCGATTCATGGCGTAGTGTCCCGAGTGGATGAAAGGGAGACATCGGGGCCGAGCACGCGCGCGAGGTGCTGATGCACACTGCGGCGATAGCGCGCGGCAGGCGCGCCACCGGCGGGCCGGTGATAGCGTCCGATCGCGAGCAGCCAGTCCTCGCCGGGGGTGTGTTGTTCGCGCAGAATGTCGGCGGCGATGGCGAGGTTCCGGTACGGATCGAGCAGCTCGCAGGGATGGGTGTAGCGGTGCGCCTGGTAGCCGAGATTGACCTGGCCGAGGCCGGCGTCGATACGGTTGGCCGGCGACTGACCGAGTGCCTGCTTCAGGCGCGCGCATGCCTCAGCGCGCGTGGCGTAGCGCTCCGGCATGCCGACGACATTGAGCGTCCACGGCCAGGGGATCAGGCGACCCTGTAGCGATGCGCCGCTTTCCTGTAGCGCCACCGCGTACAGCACCGCCGATGGAACACCGGCCTGGTGCGCGGCAATCTGATAGGCCGGCGGCGGCACTTCCTGCGCGAGGGTGGCGTTCGCCCATGAGCCGATCGCGAGAAACAATGCCACGGCCATGTGGCTTACGGTGATAGCCGCCGTCGGCTGGGACCGGATGGAGGGGCGTGTGGACCGGTCTATTGCTGCTGCCATTGGCCGTTCACCTCGCGCACCACGGCGGGCAGGTTGCCTGGCAGTCCGAGCGACAGCCACCTACCTGCATCGTGGTTGAGCGTGATGGCGCGAGAGCGCACCTTCGCTGCGTCGATGCCTGCTTGTGTCGCCCACTGCCGGATACGCGTGTCGTCCTGGCGGCTACCCACCATGTAGACATCGAAGGCTGTTCCAGTGGCCTGCAATTGCTGCACGCGCTGATCGCACGGCAGGCAATCTGCCTTGATAAATACCGCAATACGGCCAGAACCGGCGTTGCCAGCGCCGGGCACCTTCGCGCCGGGGAGGTTCACGCGTTGTTGACCCGGAAACAGGCGCTGCCAGGCCGAATCGTAGGCCCGCTGATAAGCGAGCGTCTTGTCTACCCGCCGAGCTTCGGTTTGCACCTGGAGTACCGCATAGCGGTCGCGCTCTTCGTTGCTGGGGGCCTCGACGCCGAGTGCAGTGAGCGGATCAAGGTTAGGCGAATAGACGCCAAGGGGACCCTGCATCAATTGCCGATAACGCGCCCACTCCTCGGCGCGCAGACCCCAATCTTGAGCCTGACGCTCGTCAAGGGCGGCGTCGGCACTGGTCTGTGCCTGCTGGCTCTGGAGGGCGCGGGAATTCGTCACTGACGCTGACTGCGCCGATGCAGTGAAAGCTACCAACGTCAGGACTGTGGCGAAGAACGGTCGAAACGACATGATGCCCCCTATGGCACCGCTACGCGCCGTGTCTGCCCGTTCACGCGGAATGCGGCGGCGTGTGCATCAATGGACTCCAGTTGCCAGCCGCTCTCTGTATCGCCTTGGCGCAGCAGCCGAATGTCTGCGAGTGCGGCAGAAGACGTGGAAGCGATGGACAGGAACCGTTCGCCGCCACGCCGTTCCACCCCTACGACGCGGAATGGCGGCTCCGACGCTATGGGCTGTGCCGTATCGGCTCCGTGCCGACGAACGACCGGCGCCGGCGAGACAGGCGGCTTCGCCTTTTCCAGGCGGGCTTCGATCTCGCCCAACCGCATCTGCAGCGCTTGCAGCTCGCTGGCCTGATCAGCGTTGTTCGGTGTGTGTTCGACGTGTGTCAGCCGTTCCTCCAGCGCCTGGCGAGTGATGTCGAAATCCACCTGACTGATCGGCTTGGGCTGCCGATTGGCGGCGTCGACCTTCCGTTCGAGGTCGGCCATGCGCGCCGCCAGTGACTTGACCTGGATATCCTGGGCGCTGACTTGAGCCTGTTCAGCGAGACGCGACAGACCTACGCTATTGACGATCGTCACGGCGCTGATGAGCAGTAACCCGAATGCCGCAGCGATTTTCAGCCAGCGGATGCGACCAGAATGCCCGGGCGATGCTTGGAGACCTGTCATGGCCGTGCCTCCTTGGGAGGTTCGAAGGACGCCACAGCATTATTGGGCGATATGGCGGTCGCGGCGCTGGTTGGGCCGAGAGGAGGTGGGGTGGGAGTCGGATGCCGGGTAAAGCAAACTTGCCGTGCGGCGTCGTCGACGGACAGATTCCAGGCCGGGCCAGCCAGCGTGAGCAAGGCGTCGCGCAGCATGAGTGGGCCGAGGTGTAGATGTGCCGCCGGCAGCGGAAGCCTATAGAGCGCATTAGCCGCCGCGTCGTCGCAGAGTCGATAGCCCGATCGCAGGAGTACGTGGTGCATGGCATCGCCCACGCTCGCATCGAGCATGGGCGGAATCGAGATCTCAATGACTTGCTGGAGCAGATCGCGCTGAGAGAATTCCGGTACCAGTTCGATGAGGGTGTAGCGTCCATATCGAACAACGGGCACGAACTCGTTTTCCGCGCTGATGGCGGCCGCTGAGGGCGATTCCGATGCCGTGGGCTGAGAAGTCTGAAGAGAAGACGTCGTTGCGCAGCCAGAAAGCAGAGCAAGGCTGGTCACTAAGGGCAGCGCGACGTGAAGAATGAGCAAGGAGGGTGGCATCTGTCGATTCCCCGAGAAATCATGAAGCCACACCATGGCTTGCTACGTGGGGCAAGACAGCCGACAAACCGAACTGGCTTTCGACCGCATTTTCGGTCGACGCAGTCTTTCAATAGGACGAATCAAAGTGACGCGAGTCCAGTGCCGTGATGACTCACTTGACCAATATTGACCAACCACTTGCATGCGGCTTGAGCAGCACACGCCGTAGTGACGACCGGCTGCAATCGACCGATTCTGTTGAAAAGTCACCTATGCTATTGCCTCATCTCTGCCGCTGGCAGCACCTGCACTGTGCTGGTGAACCTTGGCATAGCTGCCATCAAGGAAAATCCATTCCAGGTCGGGTTCAACCACAAGCACCTTGAAGACCTTGAGCCATTTACCTGAAGCCGACCACGCATTGAAGCGCTTGTAGACCTTGTTCCGGTTTCCGAACGCCTTGGGTAGAGTGACATGGTGATGCTTCAAAGAAATGGGGCATGCACCAACTCCCGCGGGGCGATGGCATGCCCCTGAGGTGGGAAGAGAAGACAGCGCGCAGCCGTCAGGTTAAGAGTCAGTACTCCGACGGAAGCAGCAGTGTGGTGACGCTGCGATCCCATTCAGTGATGATCCAGAGCTTCAGGTCTGGCGCGACCTGGTAGGACGAGAACAGCTGATACTCGCCGGACTTCAATGCGGCATCGTTCTGCTGCCGATCACTGCCGTCCAGATCGCCCCAGTCGGCAGGTACAAACTGGGGTTAACCGACCCTGCTGGACCAGTTCCTCGACCCCGGCGGTCATGACCAGAAGCCCAATCGGAAACCGAGATTGGGCGAAAACGCTGATGAAGAGTGCTTCGTGTGCCATGGTGATAGCTCCTTGGAGAATGCCGGGCCATAGCACCCCACTGGGTGACTGAGCCCCGGTGGGTGGAAGAAATCGAAGGCAGGCGCTGGCGACCGGTACTTTTGATGTAAGAGTCAGTATTCGGACGGCAGCACGATATGTGTGGCGCTGCGGTCCGCTTCGGTGAAGACGCAGATCTTCAGATCCCGGGTGACCACGTAGAACGAATCGAGGCGTGCACTGGACTTCAGAGCGGCATTGTTTTCCTGCCACTTGTGATCCGAGACATCGCCCCAGTCGCCGCGTGTATGACGTTGGAAAAACGGGATCGGGTCGAGTCGGCCCTGGCGTATCAGCCCGTCAATGCCCTCGCTGAAAATCAATGCTCCAATCGGGAAAAGCAATCCACGACGGTGGCTATCAGTGATACGGGATGCCATGGGTATCTCCTTCATAGTGGATGGGGCCACGGCACCCTGACGGGGTGACGGAACCCCGATGGGTGGATAACGACGGCGAGCCGTCGGTGAACAACGATCAGCGGATGGTCAACATCTCGCCCCACGTCCTGGAGCCGGGCGTCATGTCCCAGGCACGGATGACAGGTACGAACTTGTCGGTGAGGATGCGCGTCTCGGCCACAGAGCCGTCGTCGCGTTCGCTGGATTCCGCCTGGAGCATTTTCTCCTTGTGGGTATCACCTTTGACGACAAGGATCCGGCCGATATTCGACTTCACCACGCCCGAAATCGCGTTGGCGGCCAAGGCCAGGGCGAGAGGACAGTGCGACAGAGCCAGCGCCGGTGGCCGCATTGACTGATGAAGATGCGGGCATAGCGGTGCCCTTTCAAAAGTGCAGAGACAGCACCGGCCCGGCGAGGCTGGTACAGTCCCTTGGGGATTGGAAAGCACTCCACCGGAGCGCGGTGTGAGAACCGCGGCCCATGCCCAAGATGGGTATGAGCCGGGCGGGTCAGGCTTTTAGCTGCCGAAGACCATCTGCCAACAACCACAGCGCCCGGTTGAGGCGAACCGACTGGTCGATGCCTTGAACAGGCCTCGTGCGTTGATGGTGACCATTAGCGGTGCGACCGGACAGCCCTCCTTTGACGAGGTTTTCCTGCACCCGGTTGAACACCGACCACAGGTCCGAGCGCTTGTCATCGAAGCGGCGCGGCGTCAGCACTTGACGTTCAGTGATCGGCAGCACGTTGTCTTGGCTGTCGTACTTAAGCGTCAAAGCCGAACGGGCGAAAACCTCCGCCTCGCCATCGTCGAGTGTGATGGCCCGCATGGCTTCGCGGGAGTCTTGCACCTGCTCGAAGCCATGCAGGACCTCGTAGGCGCCTTCGATCACGTGGTCCGTGACATTGCCCTTGTGAGGTACACGAACGTCGCCGACGATGTTGCCGCATACCAGGCCGTTCTGGCAGACGAATCGGAACATGCCGGCCAGCATCTGATAGCTGCTGGTGCCATCGTGTGAATTTAGAAGGATGATCTCATTCGCTTCCGTGCCGTTGATCTGGCTCGCATGGCGAAGGCGGAGCATGTGCTTGGTGTACTCACGACGGTCGTCATGACGCACGCGCGTCTGGCACACCATGAAGGGCTCGAACCCCTCACTGCGCAGTTCCGCCAGAACGGCGGAGGTCGGTATGTAGCTGTACCGCTCGGAACGACTTTCATGCGGGTTTTCCGCAAAGATTGACGGGGCGATTGTCCGGATCTGGTCATCCGACAGCGGATGATCAGCACGCAGTACTGGGGAGCGGGATGCGAAACGAGAGGCAAGTTGCATGACAAACTCCTTGAGAATTGAGCAGCCGGCAACGACTGGCGTGGAGCCAGGCGAGCACAACTGCATAGGACAAAAAGCCCTGCGATGCAGGGCCTGGACGAGGATTGGCAGGGAGAAACCCATCTGCATGTCGGCTTTACCGGTGCGGATGGATACGCCATTGGCGCAATACGGAGCAATGAAGGAAGGCCGAGGCTTACTCCGGCTCGAAGTCACCCGCATGAGGGTTGAATCGAAGGACTACCTCGGCGTTACGGATCAGAACGACTCGGCCAGTGCCGGTGCTTGCGCATCGGTGGCTTCGTCGACCGGTTCTGCAACCAGCTTGGATTGCTCCGCTGCTGGTGCTTCCTGTGCGACAGGTGCGTCGGAAGCCTCGGGGGCTTGCGATTCGCTCTCATTGGCCATGGTCGATTTGGGTTCGGCCTTGTAAACCAAAGCGCCGTCGACCTTGATCCAGCTGATAAACAGCAAGCGTGCCTTAAAGCTCACACCCTGTTCGCCGGCACGCTTACCCTTGGAATAGGTGAACGTGTCGGCCCACAGGTCGCCCAGGCGGAACCCGACCATCACTTTCTTCTCGACCTCGACGGCCTCGATGCAGCGACGAATCAGGTGTTGTGCTTCCGCGCCCGATACGCGCGTGTCAAAACGCACGTACGAAACGTCGTCACTCGGACCATTGAGTGCTGCGATATCGCAGGCTAGGAACGGATCACCTTTCTTCGGCTTCACTTCGCGGATGCGATTGAGGTAGCCAAGGCCGGTAATATGAAGATCGAAAAAGGTTTTTTCAGTGGAAGTGGTCATGGTGAATCTCCAGACTTGAGGGACAAGAATGCGGAGACACACCGACCCCAAACGGGAGGTGTGTAACCCCCGCGCGGGTTGATGGATCATGAGATCCGGTACAACTAGGTTGGCATCACCATCGATGACTCGACGGGCGTTCGCGCTGGGATGCCGGGTGCGAACTGGATCGATCACGTGGACGGAACCGCGCCGTGGTCTTGAAGATCGTGACCACCTGGGCATGTTGCTGACAACGTCAGCGGAACATGGCTGCAGCGTGGCATGGTGATGGGGTACAGGCGACGGTAAATAGGGATTCAGTCGAAGCCCCATTTCTGCGCGGCAATGTCATGGGGGGGGCTGATGCCGACCCGATGGAGGAATTCGTTGCTGGTTCTATGGTTTCTTGGCGACCAGTAACTGTGACTGTTGACCGGGCCGACTGAGACCGTCTGGCTTGCAGGATTGATCTTCCCATCAGGAACGCGACCATGCACCTGAAAAGAAAAAAGCCTCCGGAGGAGGCTTTTGGATCAGGAACTGTCAACCGCTGACGGCGCTAGGTGGAACAGCCTGCAGGGACACGTGGGTCGGGGTGGCGGAGAGTTCAAGATCATCTTCGCTGTTCAGGATGTGTGTGAACACACTATCCTGAGGATCAAAGAATTCCCCGAAATCGTCCCCGCCGAGCTCGGTGCGGGCGAGTTCCCACCAGTCATCGAACGGGTCGATGTTCGGGTTGCAGCCGACGGCGTAGGCCAGCAGTTTGTGACTCCCTTCGGGTGTGCGCTCGCCAAACTCGGCCAATAAGTACACCCCATGGTCTTTGGCGAGAATGACGCGGCCCTTGCGAGCGACGGCTTCGGCCAGCACGAGACGCAAGTCTGTACCTTTGAATCGCCACATGGTTCCTCTCCGATGCTTGAGAAAATGACGCTTCCCGCCAGGAGGGCGGGAAGCTGTACTGGGAGGGAGTAGCGTTGGCCGAAATGATCAGCGCCGGGCCTGCTTGCGTTTGCGCGACACGACTTCAACCTGGATCTGGCGCCAGTAGCCATCATCAATCAGTCTCTCCAGCGTTTCTCCGAGGCTGTCGAAGAACACCGAATCGACCCGCTCGATTAGTTCCTCGCCGCAGTGCAGTTCCACCGCGTAGAGGTCGTCGGTACGCTCGTAGAGCACGGTGACCTGGCCCTGGAACTTTGCCGTGTTCACCGTGAAGCTGATCGCCGGGGGCGTCTTGATGATATCGGCCGGTAGCGGATCGACCCAGGTGAAGTCCCTTGCACCGGCATCCACCAGTAGATGGGTGATGCGCCGGAAACCGTCGGGTGCCGGCAACTGCTCCAACTGGTGAACCAGCTCGTGCAGCTCCGGGCAACGCGCTTCAGGGATCGGTAGCTTGGCAGGTGCCGAACCGAGAATGTGCATCTTCACGACGTAGGGCATACCGTCCGAAGTCAGTTCAGTTCGCTCTTCGGGGGTATCGGCACGCAGACCGTCGAAACGGCGGCGAACATAGAGTTGGACTTGCACTTTGGTGCCTTCATCGGGTTGCTGGGTCGCCAGATGGCGATCGAGCACCGCGAACTCGGCACGTCCGGTCTTGACGACGATGGCCTCGTCGGTTTTTGCAACGACCTTGCCTTCGAAAGGCTGGGGGTCGATGTGGAAACCAAGTGTCGACTCTCGCGGCTTGTCATCGTAGATACGGAACTTGAAGCTGCGGATGTTGCGCGGCACGTGTCTGGCAACCAGCGAAGGCATCTGAGCACGAATGGTGGAATGGTCCATGGGAACTCCTTGAGGAAAGCAAGGAACTCCCGCCCGCGAGGGAGGAGATCCCTTGTGGGTTAGGTGAATGAACGCGGTGTGCGTCGGTGGAGCAGAACAACCAGTGCGGAAATCGCACCGCAGCCTCGAAGGTCTCGACTGCCTGGGCATGTAGCCGGCTACGCCAGCGAACATGGGTAGAGAGTGGCATTGCTGTACCGGGATAGCCCCATGCCAATCGGTACCTGGCTCGCCCCGTATTTGCTTTTCCTCACCCATAATGGAAATGCCCCTCGCGAGAGGGGCATTGAAGCTATAAGAACACTGGGTGTGCGTCAGGCGCGCTATTCTTTGTAGTTGAAGAAATGGCTCTTCTGCTGTGGAAAAAACACATGCTTCCATCGGTCGCCATGTGTGTTGCCACCATCGAAAAGAATCATTTCGTAGCGGTCTATGTCTAACGCGCCAAGATCTAGGCTGTGAATATACTGCGTGCACAAGCACGCGCCCTTGCGGTAGAAAAGCAGTGTTTCGCCCATCGCATCTGATTGCGACATGGCATCGATGCAAGCACCGAGCTGCAGGGTGAAGTCATATTCGGTGTTGTTCAGCGTGCGAATCGTAGGCGGCGAAACAAGGTCCACAGGATTGTCGTTGTCGATCATGAGCGGTCTTCTTTGGGATCATTGTTCGAACAGCGGCAAGCCGTCGAGTACTGGAGCATTGGCATCAAAGACCAGTATGCGTACGTCAGCCAACGCCGCCAGATGCAATACCTCAAGCAGAGACTCTGGCATTCCTTTGTCCCGATGCTCCTGCCGTAGTTACTCAGCAGTGATGGCTTCGATCTGCTGCAGGTTCCCATCCGTCCATGGAGTGGCAATCAGCTTGACGCCGATCGCCGGGCTGTACGGAATACGGAAGGCGACTTACAGGAAGCCGGTCGGAGTGGCGATGTCCGCAAGCTCTGTGAGGTAGCGACCTGATTCCTCTGTGATGTGCGCAGTACTGATTTCCCAGCAACGACTGTAAAATCCGGTCTCGAAGGTCGGACGTCGCACGACTTCCCGCGCGTGCGCGTCGTCGTAGGTATCGCCAGTGTAGACAGTCTGTCCGGCATCGTCGCCGATGACGGCGTAGACCACGGAGCGGACGATACCTTCGGTCTGGCACTGGGCCTCAAGGTCGGCGCCGACCTGCTGACCTTCCGTGATCAGGGCAAAGTCGTTGCGGAGAATGCAGGGGAACTGTGCGACCTGGTCATCGGGAAGATGTACCTGGCTTGGATGGAGCGGCCGCCAAACTGGCGGGCTGTCGTCCTCGTGGGTGATGCCGAGGGTGCGGACGATGCTCAGGTTGTGATAAATGGATAGAGTCTCCAATAGTGGGTTGGAATGGGCCAACCCCCATCGGGGCTTGGCCTTATGAGGTAAACGAATGCCGGGAAATCGGCTCAGATCAATTGATCACTTGGTTGTTGGCTCGGTCGGTTCTGCTGTCTTCAAATAGGCGACCGTCAGGATCGGTCGACCGTTGTGATCATGGAAAGCTGTACCGTCTGGCACGACGGCCCAGTGATTCCAGTCCTGGACTTCCAGGTGCTCGCCGTTGACGATCCGCGCCCGGAACCAGCGACCGCCGAACCTACCGTCGCCGTAGAAGCCTGCGCCATAGCGCTCATGCTGCTCGTTGAGGCGGCGTGCGATCTGTTCGAGAGGACTTAATGTCGAGTTCTTGCAACATTTCATAGTGACTCTCCTTTGACAAAGAGAGGAACACGGCTCCTGACTGGGACGCATGTCCCTCATGGGGTTGGATAAGTGGGAAGCGGCCGTGTGAAGTGAATTCACCAGCCGTGGTAATTCAATACCAGACTGGCAATGACCTTGCGGCGCTCCAGATCGAGACGGCCGAGATCGGCCAGACCTTCAACGCCAACACGCTTGAGCATCGCAGCACCTTCATGGGCGTTGTAGAAGCTGACCATTGCCAACAGAAGCACTCGTTGACTGTGGCTGAGTGCGCGCAGGGCATCATTGAGCAGCAGCATGTTGGGAAGCAGATCCCATTTGCTACTCGCATGCCTCAAGCCTTCGCGGGTGCCATCGCCAAACCACTCGAAACCGGCGATGTCTGTACCGCGCTTCCATGCCTCAAAAAAGGCGGATGGTGCATTGGGCGCGACTTCCAGTGCGACTTGCCCCTGTGTGGATATAAGGATGCAGGCGTTGCTGCCACTGGCCTGTTTGCAGGGCCTGTCCCAGTGATCGGACAGTGGTTGAGTCGGTTGTTTAGAGGCTATTGCAATTACTACCACGCGTACCCAGTAATACACGGCGGCTGGATGCTTTTCGCCGGGAAATTATCGGAGCGTGGAGGCATGCCCTTAAACGGTGGAGTCAGCGACACCGACTGAACTGGGAGCGCATGACTGCGCTAGCCAGGTTGTTCATTCCCTATCCGCGCGAGCTACCTATGCATCCTCATCCCATAACCCGCTTCGGCGTCAAAACCCAAGGCAGGAGCCGTATGCGGTAATTCCGCACGTACGGATCTATTGGTATGGACGCCCCCATCCACAAACCAGAGGTCTCAACATGCCATAGTGGAAGGGCTTCAGAAACCACAAGCCAAGAGGAGCGTCCGGAATGAAAATTATGACCGTTGGTATCGACTTGGCGAAAAATGTATTTCAGGTGCGCGGAGTTAATGAACATGGCAAGACCGTTCTGAGGAAGCAACTCAAGCGCGATTCACAGGTCGCCACCTTTTTTGCCATCATGCCGCAGTGTCTGATCGGTATGGAGGCCTGTGGAAGCGCCCACCATTGGGCTCGCAAGTTGCGCAGCTTGGGTCACGATGTGAGGCTGATGGCCCCGCAATTCGTAAAGCCATACGTGAAAACGAACAAAAACGATGTAGCTGATGCTGAGGCTATCTGCGAAGCGGTGGGTCGGCCAAACATGCGTTTTGTGCCGATCAAGGACATTGAGCAACAGGCCGTGCTGTCGCTGCATCGAGTTCGTCAAGGATTCGTGAAGGCACGAACAGCGCCAGCCAGCTAATCAGATCCGCGGGCTGCTAGCCGAATTTGGTCTTGTAATCCCACAGGGCATCGCGCATATCGCTAAGCGCGTACCGGAGTTTATTGAGGATGAGCGCAACGAGTTGCCGGGCTCGTTTCGTCTGCTTGTGCAGCTACCAGCCCGAGGAAGTGCTCGGCCAGCCTGTCGAGCTGATGCTCAACATGGTTTATCCCGAGCGCAACCCGCTGACTTATATCCGCCAGCGCCTAAGCAACGGCCACCCCTACCGCAGCGAAGAGTTGATCTACAGCAAGTTCCAGCAACCTGCTGTGCGCCTTGGGCGTTAGTCCGATCTTCGATGAACAGGGCGCGCTGAGCCATACCCTCAGCGTGATCACCGACATCAAGATACATAAGGTTCTACAGCAGAAGGCCTTGGAAGCGATGGTCGCGGTAGGAATGGCAGTCATCTGCCACCCCCCACACATACATGGACGCCCCCTGGTTGCCAAGCTTTCAATCTGTGACAGCTCGATGGTAGAGATTGCACTCATACATCCGGACTATCGGTGCGGTGTTGCCGTTGTCCCTGATGGAATCTGCTGGCCGAGTTTTCAATAGATCCGTGTGCTCATGGCACGCTGTGCGGGTCAGATTTTCTTGGCCACGGTCTTACCAATTTTGCCATCAATTCATGATCACCTGAGCAATCATTGGAGTTAGTCCGCTACAGGGTTACGTTGACGTCTTCAAACCGCTTCGATTACGCGACGACGGTCGTGTAATCGGAGCGGAATTCGCGGTCACCGGCCAACAAGGCCCATATAATTCGCGCGTTTTTATTAGCCAGTGCAACGGCTGCCACATTGGCGTTACGCCGCTTAAGTAGCCGGCCAAGCCAGCTGTCAGAGATCTCTTTTCGCTGTGCTGCGCAGATCATCGACCGTGCCCCCTGGATAAGTAGCGTCCGTAAATAGGAGTCCCACCGCTTACTCGTCCCCAACAGCACCGTCTTACCACCAGTGGAATTCTGCTTCGGCACCAGCCCAAGCCAAGCACTCACCTGTCGGCCATTCTTGAAACTCTTGGCATCGCCAAGAGAGGCTACCATCGCACTGGCCGTGATCGGCCCGATGCCGGGCATCTTGGCCAGCTTGCGGCTGTTTTCGTTCGCGCGATGCCAGGCGACAATTTGATTCTCGATCTCATGAACCTGATGATCGAACCCCTTCAATTGTTCCAGTAGTAGCTGAGCAGATGGGTGACGGCTTCGTTGATATAGACCACCACACCTTTGGCGTTGGTTATCACCCAGAAGTTGTGAGTGCGCTCGGCGATCTGGGTGAACAGCTGCGTACGCTCATTATCGCAGACGTTCCGTCTTGACCAGAGTGCTGACATCCGAGGCGAACTGGATGATCTTGAGTAGTTGGCCATCGGCTGCGAACACCGGGTTGTAACTCGCTTCCAGCCACACCAGACGACCCTCAGCGCTGACGTACAGATACTGACCGCTGATGGACTGCCCCTCTTGCAGCCTGCTCCAAAAGTTATTGAAGGCCGACGAGTTAGCGTAGTCGGCCTGGCAGAGCGCGCGGTGGTGAAGGCCACGGATCTGCTGCTCCTTGTAGCTGAAAATTTTCAGGTAGTTGCGATTGGCGCGCAGCACAGTGCCATCGGGGGTGAACTCGATGATGGCAATGGAGCGGTAAAGGGCTCTGAGCAGCTCCATCTGTTCAAGGGTTGTATTCGCTTGATCGTCTGACAACTGGGGCATGACTGAACTTCCTGCTTTCTCGCCACAGCGATGGCAATGGCAATTTTGAATCTTATAAGCCGAGACTGGCGAGCTACTCTATCAATTCTGGGATCAGCCTGATTTGAGTTTTCTGCAAAAAGTCGTACAAGCTCTGATACTGAGCGTCATCAATCAGTCCAGCATCGTTGAGAGCTTGGAGATAGCCATCGGCAAGACACATGTACCTATACGCCTGTTCTGAGGTAGGGCTGTCATAGACGGCCTGAACCATTTGCCGCCAACTGACTCGCGTACGGCCATTTACACGCTCAGACAGTAGAGGAACAACAAGCATATACAGGCTCTCCATGGGTAAGGATTGGTGAAAAATGTATCTTGCCGCCTGAAGAATAGTTCAATAATTTATTTTTACCGTGACAGAGCTGATAACCGATTCGGCCGTCTTGCTCCACCTGAATGGCTTGGCTGAGAGCTAGCTCATCGAGGGCCTCAATGAATTAACCAATACCTGACTATGGAATCCTTCTCATTGCAAGCCACTTTGCTTTGGCCCCCGTGCCGACTGCATACGTATATTCGGCCATCTAGTGTACTGTTTTCGAAATAACTTGCCCTTCCATCTGCGTCTCCATCGCCTCGCGTACTCGCGATATTTTGCTCAAAATTTCCTCGCCCTTTGCGCTCCAAACGTACCGGGTCGGTCGTGCGTTCCGTAATGCCAGGAAGGCGGTAATCGAGCTTTCCAACTCACGTACGGAGCCGAAGCTGCCGTCACGCAAGAACACGGTAATATCCCTAAAAAACCGCTCGACCATGTTCATCCACGAGCTGGAGGTCGGTGTGAAATGCACGTGGAAGCGCGGATGTTTCGCCAGCCAAGCCTTCACTTTTGTGTGCTTGTGTGTCGCATAGTTATCCACGATCAGATGCAGCTGGAGGTGCTTGGGCGTTTCCTTGTCGATTTTCTTGAGGAAAGCCAACCACTCCTGATGGCGGTGCTGGCGCTCGATGCTACTGATCAGTTTGCCCTGGAGATAATCCAGCGCTGCAAACAACGTGACCGTACCGTGGCGAGTGTAATCATGGGATTGGGTTTGGATATGACCGATCCCCAGAGGCAGCCCAGGCTGTGTGCGCTCCAAGGCTTGCACCTGACTTTTCTCGTCGCAGCAGAGTACCAACGCCTTGTCTGGCGGAGCTAGGTACAGGCCGATGACATCCCAAAATTTCTCCTCGAACTGCGGGTCGTTGGACAGTTTGAAGGTGCGCGTCAGATGAGGCTTCAAGTCATTGGCCGCCCACAGTTTATGCACAGTGGTCGCTTTCGGCAGCTCCAGCGGGGCTCGCCGATACGAGGTTGAGTGACCTGTTCGAGCACGCGGCGGATCGTGTCGGCGGGCAGCGGGGATTTGCGTCCACGGCCAGGCTTGTCGAGCAGGCCTTCCAATCTGAGCGCCTGAAAACGCTGGCACCAGTCGGTGACCGTAGGGCGAGAGAAACCTGTCAATCGTACGATTTCTTCTCGCGTTGATCCTTGCGCTGCCAGCAAGATGACACGGGCTCGACGGCCATCGCGCTGACTGATGGTAGCGGAACGTACGCGACGGCTCAGCTCGGCAAATTCTTCGGGGCTAAGCGTAATGTCCAGAGCGCTCACCAGGAACTCTCCAAGGTAGGAATGGCACCTGAAGTGTAGTGCAAACATGGAGAAATTTATTTCGCGAACAGCACACTAGATACGGCATCGTTTCGATGCAGAGCCATGATGGGCTAAGCCGGCGACCAACTGGCTAAGTCGATCGCCTTTTGACTTGGCCGTACGCAACACAGAGCGTGCGCCATGAACCATCAGTGTTCGTAAACATGCATAGCCGCGCTTGCTGAGCCAAGCATCGAACCTTACCGACGGAGCGGCATTGCTTCGGTGTCAGCCCCGGCGAGGCGGCAAACTGTCGGCCACCGTTTATGACGACGATGCGGTTGTAAGCGGGGCACCTTAATTATTAACGCGCTCGAGAATTTTTTCAATTTTTCCTTTTAATACTTGCGCAGTAAAGGGCTTGATTACGTAACCGTTCACTCCAGCTTGGGCGGCGTTGATGATTTGCTCACGTTTAGCTTCGGCGGTCACCATTAAAACCGGAAGATGCTTGATACGATCGTCAGCACGTACATAACTCAAAAGATCGATACCGGACATCCCAGGCATATTCCAGTCAGTGATTAGAAAATCGAAGCTGCCATTTTGCAGCATCGGTAGCGCAGACGTTCCGTCATCTGCCTCAAGCGTGTTGGTGAATCCAAGATCACGCAACAGGGTTTTTATGATCCGTCGCATCGTTGCAAAGTCATCAACAATGAGGATTTTCATGTTTTTATTCAACTTAACCTCTAAATAACATTAGCTATGCTCATCAATTAACGCATTTTCAACTTAAATAACAAAGCGCACCGTGTCTCGCCGCATTGGCGAGGTTAACAATCGCTCACTAAAAAATTCCAAGTGCCCGCGCGGGCTCACTGGTAATGGCCAAGCATCTATTTTTTTCGCGATGGACTTGAATGCTAGGGAACACTGAGAACGAGGAAAAGCATCGTATACAGCACGCTGTTTTCTCACAGCCTTGCGCATGCATTCATCATAAGGCACGGCGCCAATATATTGTAAGCTGACGTCAAGAAAAAGATTCGTGACACGGACCAGCCTAGCAAAAAGTTCGGGCCCTTCTTGGGGGGTTTGTGTCATGTTGACGAGTATACGGAAACGATTTATTCGGTAAGAATCGCTGAGCATTTTAATCAGCGCATAGGTATTGATAAGTGACGTTGGCTCGTCACACACGACCATCAGCACTTCGCGGGATGCACGAACAAAACTGATAACCGAGTCCCCTATACCAGAGGCCGTGTCGATGACCAGTACGTCGATCTTCTCGTCGACATCGCTAAAGGCTTGAATGACTCCGGCGTGCTGAGCAGGCATTAAATGACTCATCCTTTGGCAGCCCGAAGAGGCAGGAACGATGCTGATTCCGCGAGGCCCTCGCAGAAGCACATCCCGCAGTTCGCACTGTCCCTTGATCACGTTGGCAAGGTTTTGGGGGGGGACTAATCCGAGTAAAACATCTACATTTGCCAGACCGAGATCAGCATCAAGCAGCATGACCTGTCGGCCACGCTCAGCTAATGCCAGTGACAGATTTACTGCTACATTCGTCTTACCGACGCCACCTTTTCCACCTGTTACAGCAATGACCTGCACGGGATGCATGCGGCTCATTTCTCTTATCTCCTAGTCACTTCGGTGGTTGCCGCCTTTTAATACAAGACGGCTATTCTGATCTGATCGTGGTGAAGGCACGATTTTATGTTTTGCTTGGGCGAACCTGAGTCGCACTAAAAATATTAACCATCTGAAGCTTTAATTATTAGGAGTCCTTAAAAATTTGACGCCTAGCATGTGAAATGCAAAAAACGCACCAATATTTGGCTGGCGACGAAAAGCAATGCAGGTCTCAAAATAATCCATTCTATAGGCGCGACGGTGTTTCCAGCGGCGGAATTTTGACTTGTGAGGCGATTTTGCGTGCCATAATTTAAGCGAATAACTTCCAATGAAGGCAGCAGCTTGATCAGAAACGGCTGTTGCGTAAAACTCAGCACTGCTTACATCGCCGGTGCCAACACGCCAGACGAATGGATATTTGAGGATTATCACCATGGACGTACGTCAAAAACGAAAGCTGAACGATTACCTGGATGTACTGTTCTGGATGGAAACGGCATCGGTGGACGAGATCAAGGACACCTTGTCGTTTGCATCCGATGTTACCAACAAGAGCTGCAGATGATGGCCTTGAGGTGCTTGATGACGTCATATAGGCCTGCCTTGGCGCTACATTTCCTCAAGCTGAGCGACCAAGGCACGTAGGGTCATCAGGAATTCGCCTATGTAGGGTTACACTCCGACTGGTTTAAGTTGCCCCACTTCCTGGGGGCACGATCGGGGAAATCCCTGATCTGCGTAGGGGGCTAGGGATGGTCTGAAGTAGTCATGTATTTCTGGCTGACTTCAGCCCCCGCCGATTTTGAAAGCGGCGAATCGATCAAAGACGATCAGTTCACCCGCTCATTTCTGTGTTTTTAGCCGCCGCGAGCACCTCCCGGTAACCATTCCCCACATTACAGGCGCACCTCTCCTGCACTCGTCAGTCAATGTCTACGCGCCATCCACAAGTTCGACAGCGCAAACAGTGTCACCAGTTGCGCCGTGTTCTTCGTCAGACCACGGAAGCGCGTCTTCACATAACCGAACTGGCGCTTGATCACCCGGAACAATGGGATGGACTCCTCCTCACCTCGGCATCTTGAGTGCCAGACTGAAGGTGCGAACCACAGTCAAATGCGAGAAGGAGTCCACACATGAAGCTTATGCGCATTGGGGTCGACCTGGCCAAGAACGTATTTCAGATCCACGGCGTGGATTGCCATGACCAGCCAATCTGGCGGCAGCGTCTGCCTCGTGATCGCTGGCTTCAAACGGTGCTGGAGAAGATCGAGCCCGGCTGTGAGATTGGCATGGAAAGTTGCGGCGGTGCGCACCATTGGGCACGACAGCTCCAGGCATGCGGATTTCGCGTGAAGCTGATCGCGCCGCAGTTCGTCAAACCGTACGTCAAGAGCAACAAGAACGACGCCAACGATGCCGAGGCCATCTGTGAAGCGATGAGCCGCCCCAGCATGCGCTTCGTCGCCATCAAGACCGTCGAGCAACAGGATATCCAGGCGACGCATCGCATCCGGGCCGGCTTAATTGAACAGCGGACGGCCAAAGCCAATCAGATTCGTGGGCTGGTCGCCGAGTACGGCCTCATCGCCCCGAAAGAATTACTCATGCTACGTCGTGCGATACCGTGCTGGCTGGAAGATCCGGATAACGGTTTGACGGTACGCTTTCGCCGTTTGCTGGATGGCTTGTGGGGCGATCTTCGCGGGCTGGATGAGCGCGTGAACGAACTCGACAGCGAGATTACTGCCATTGCGACAAGCGAACCGGCCGCCCTCCGTCTACAACAGCTACGCGGCGTCGGCCCGATGATCGCCACCGCACTCGTCGTCGCCCTCGGTGATCCTCGACAGTTTGCCAACGGCCGACAGTTCGCCGCCTCACTGGGATTGACGCCGAGGCAACACAGCTCCGGCGGCAAGGATCGACTGCTTGGCATCAGCAAGCGCGGCGATGCGTATCTGCGAACACTGATAGTCCATGGTGCCCGCTCGGCGTTGCGTACGGCGAAACCCAAAGACGACCGACTCAGCCAGTGGGTCGTCCGTTTAGCCGAGCGCTCACATCCCAATGTGGCCGCTGTCGCGCTGGCCAATAAAACGGCACGCATGGCCTGGGCAATGCTGCGTCATGATTCTGATTACCAACCGGATCGGGCGGCAACCTGATCTATTCACCCGAGGTACCCTACGAGAGAACCATCCCTTAACCACGATTGCGACGCAACCCGAACGATGGCAAACCGGTCGAACCGGCGTTGGTAAAACCCTCAAGCATCCAGGTGCGAAAAGCACGGCGGAACGATTGGGAACCAACGCGCGAATAGCCCATCATGGCCCAGCATCGATCTGATGCCACAGTCAGAGGCCGAATATACGTGTGCAGTCGGCACGGGCGCCAGAGCGAAGGGGGGCTTGCAAAGAGGAGGAGTCCATATACGGATGCTCGACCTTGGCTCGTGTCTGAGCTTTGCAGTACTCGATCTTGCGCTTGGCCTTGTAGAGCAAGCTGCGTTTATTCAACTTGGCATAGGTGCTGCGGCGCGCTGCGATTTGCCAGATCACCTCACGATTTTCATGCTCTTCGCGCTTATCGACACCGGTGTATCCGGCGTCTGCATACACGGCGTTTTCTTCGCCATGCAGCAGTTCGGCGACCTGCGTGACATCAGCCACATTAGCGGCGGTGCCATGGACGTGATGAACCAGCCCCGACTCGGCATCGGCGCCAATGTCGGGTAGCAACAGCGCATTGCTGCGCTGCCGCCCCCTAAGAACCGGACGTGAGAGTCGCCCCTCATCCGGCTCAAGCCACTTGTCAGCACCATGTTTGGCACCGGGCATCAATCCGAAACGGTCGCGGTGCGACGGCGAGCGAAGTAAGACATCCACGCAGGATCAAACGGATTCGCCTTGCCGCGTATTTTGACATGACGAACGATTGGAATGGTTGCGGTACGAAAGAGCCGCAGTCGTTGGGTTAGCCCGTTGACCTTGGTTTGCGCTGCAAACACCCATGTCCGATTTCCCTCTGTGTGGAAATACTTTTGTCTTACCCAGGCCGTGCCTTTTGAGGGATGCCGACGCAATGCCCATCTCCATAAGAGGCGCCAAACTTGAGCATCTATCGATGTAAAGCGGGATTTGGACACTACGTGCCGGTGGTACATCCCCCAGCCCCGAATCACAGGATTGAGCTGTAAAATCAGGTTGGTTTGAGTAGCTGTCCAGTTCTTCTTCACAATTCCTCTGACCTTTTCCAAGAGTGCTTTTTCGCTCTTGGCAGCCGGTTTGATGAGCAACTTACCGCCATGCTTGCGCACGTTTTGCCCGAGGAAATCGAAACCCTCATCAATGTGGGTGATTCTGGTTTTCTCTTTGGAGAGTTCCAGCCCCCGTACGGCCATAAATTGCTTGATCGCCGGGAGAACATTGTTTTCGAGAATATCCCTCGATACTCCTGTCACAACGAAATCATCCGCATATCTGTTGACGTTGACCTTGCACTTTCTGCGAGTGCGCGCCATCGGGGTCACGCTTGCATCTACTGCCGCTTCAAGTCCGTCCAGCGTCATATTCGCGATTACGGGCGAGATAATCCCGCCCTGTGGAGTTCCGGCTTCCGTCGCAAACAGAGTTCCCTTGTCGATAAATCCGGCTTGAAGCCATTAGCGCAGGATCGCCTTGTCCATCGGTATATTCTGGAGTATCCAGTCGTGGCTGAAGTTATCGAAACAGCCCCGAATGTCTCCTTCCAGAACCCATGCTGGCGACATGCGTTTCGCCAGAGTGGTGAAGCAATATTCGATGGCATCAGCGGTCGAGCGGTTAGGCCGAAATCCATAGGAGTTCGGGTCAGCCAAGCTCTCTGAAATAGGTTCCAGAGCGAGCTTCCATAGCGCCTGCATTGATCTGCAGAGCATTCGGGGGATTCCCAGCGGACGCTTCTTGCCATTACTCTTGGGGATGTAGATACGCCGAAGCGGCAGCGCGCGATAGCTGCGATGCCTCATCGACTCCAACCCATTCCATTTGGCCGCCGGGCCCGACCAGATTTTCCCATCGACGCCCGGCGTTCTCTTGCCGCGATTTTCCGTCACTCGCTTCACGACCAACATCTTGCCGCTATGCGAGCGGGTCAGCAATCGTTGCAAGGCGCTAACCTTGCCCCATCTGCCTTCCATTGTTGCCTTGGCGATACGCACTTGGAGTCGTTTCACCTCTTCCTGGATGCGCGGCCAGTCTGCCTGGAGCCACATCCTTTCAGCGTGCGAAGGCGCACCAGCATCGAATGCCGTCATCTGCTTTCCTTCATCTAACGATTTGCCAAATTCTCTCGCCATAAATGACCATGCGGAAGTCTGCTCGTTTTCACGCCCGACGATGTTTCAGCCGGTATCCACTCCGTTACAGAACAGCATTCGCTTTCTCCGCGTTCCTATACCCGCAGCACCAACAGCGTTCCTTGCAGTCCGCCTGCCGTTGCCGGCAGCACTACGGGCTTACCCTGTTCCGAATGAATTTCAGAACGAGTCGGACCCTTCCTATTCGCCGGCGGTGTTTTGTCCACGATGGCCCAGCTCACAGAGGCCATACCTTACCGCGTACCGTTTTGGTTCAAGCCTATCAGCACATTTGGCTTGTAAATGATGACGACGTTTATCAGAAGTTCACATAAGTTGGTCGTATTCGTTCATCCCTAGCCCCTCACCGCGTTTGTGCTCGCAGATTCTGCTTACCCTCACGGGTTGGCGTACCGAATAGATCGGCGGTTACATTGTCCCCAGAGCTTCACACCGAGCTGTTACCGGCTCCGCATGTCTGGGTAGGGAACGGTTGATGGAACAACCGGTTTTGTCAAAACAGATTCGTTAAGCAAAACAGAAATTCAAGCGACTTTCAGGTCGCACATGGGCCTTCATCCCAAAGAAATACTGGTTACCTTTCTTCGTCTGATGCATCTCGGGATCGCGCTTGCCTTCTTCGTTCTTCGTGGAACTGGGGGCATGAATAATGGTTGCATCAACGATGGTGCCCTGGCGTAGCGACAGGCCTTTTTCTTGCAAATAACCGTTGATGACCGCGAGGATCGCAGGTGCGAGCTGATGCTTCTCCAGCAAGTGCCGGAAGTTCATGATCGTGGTGTCTTCGGGGATCGGTGCGCTGAGCGTCAGGTGTGCGAACTGGCGCATGGGCGTGATTTCATACAGCGCTTCTTCCATGGCCGGATCGCTCAGGGAGAACCAGTTCTGCAACAGATGGATGCGCAGCATGGTTTCCAGAGGGTAGGGTTTTCCACCGCCACCAGCCTTGGGGTAGAACGGCTCGATCAGCCCCAGCAGGCCTGTCCAGGGCACGACCTGATCCATCTCGGCAAGAAAGCGTTCGCGGCGAGTTTGCTTGCGCTTACCGGCGTACTCAAAGTCGGAAAAACTCATCTGGCTCATGGACGGCTCGGATCAGGTTGTCAGGCGCATTTCAGCACATTTGAAGACTTGTTCGGAGATTCCCTAGGTATCTACTAATGGCCATGTTGGGGCATCTGATCAAAATTGGTTCGGTTAACCACCATTTTTGTGGTCGTCACGAGCGCTGTCAGCCTCAACAGGCCTGTTGAGGCTGTGCTGCTTGAACGCCTGTGCGACCGTCTTCCTTATTTGATCATCGTCCCAGGGTTTAGTGAGAAATTTATAGATAGCTCCCTGGTTTATCGATTCTGTCACTGACTTAAGATCCGTGTATCCGGACAAGACGATACGAATAGTCTTGGGATAGAGGTTCTTGACTCGGCTGAAGAACTCGGTGCCGCTCATCTCCGGCATGCGTTGATCCGAGAGGATGACCTGTACATCGTGTTTGGCTAGAAGGACGAAGGCATCTTGGGCGCAGGTAGCGGTGATAATCTTGTAGCCGTCACGTCGAAGGACGCGGGTCAGAGCGCGTAGAATATTCTCCTCATCATCAAGCAAGAGTAGGGTTTGCCCTATGTTATTCGGCCCTTGCTCGAGTGATGGTCGACTTTGTTTTGCGCTCTGAGTATGTAAGAAGCTTTCTAGCTGGGCTAACGGCATAGGTTTAGCGAAGTAATAGCCTTGAAATTCGTCGCAGCGGCTTTTTCTCAGGAAAGCGACCTGTGGTTCCGTTTCGACACCTTCCGCGATCACCTTAAGCTCGAGGTGGTGGGCCATCGAAATGATGCCTCTAGTGATTGCCGCATCATGACGGTCACTGATCACCTCTTGGATGAAGGTATGATCGATCTTGATCTTATCGACCGGAAGGCGTTTGAGGTAGTTCAGGCTAGAGAAACCTGTACCGAAATCGTCGATCGAAATCTGTACACCAATGTCTTTTAATGCGTGCAACGTGTAGACGGCTTTTTCGGTGTTATCCAATAATACTGTTTCAGTGATTTCGAGCTCCAGCAATCTAGCCGGTAAATTCGCCTCTTCAAGGGCTGTAAGCACGGTCTCGACGAAGTTGGCCCTTCTAAACTGGACGGGTGAAACATTGACTGCCATCACCAAGTCACTCCACCCCTTGTCGACTAGTGAGCGTGCATTACGGCAAGCGGTTTTCAACACCCAGTCGCTCAGCGGAATAATCTGCCCGGTTTGCTCGGCTACTGGGATGAACTGCGCCGGTGAAATGAAACCATGATCGACGTGCGCCCAGCGCAACAGGGCCTCGACGCCAATGATTTTGCCGGGCGGCCGCAAAAACTGAGTGCAACACCTGACCTTTCCGGTACGGTGCTGCCACTATGTCCTATCACGAACTCAGTATCCCCGAACGTGCGACCCTTCAACTCGGCCTTGCCCAAGGTTTCAGCCAGCGGCGAATTGCCCGGATGCTCGGCCGCTCCCCCTCGACCATCAGCCGGGAGCTGCGCCGCAACCGGGCCCCTGGCACCCGCTACCAGGCCTGTGCTGCCCAGCAGCAGATGCAGGTCCGCCGCCAGGTCTGCAGGCCTCAGTGCAAGCTGCTGCCGGGCAGTGAGCGCTTCGAGCTGGTCGTCCATATGCTGCGTGAGGGTTTGTCTCCCGAGCAGATTGCCGGCAAGCTGCGCAGCATGAACATACCCAGCCTCAGAGAGGCCTACGTCTGCCGCGAGACGATCTATAACGCGATCTACGCCCTGCCGGTCGGTGGCCTGCGCAAGGAGCTGATCATCTGCCTGCGCCAGGGCAAGACGAGTCGCAGGCCGCGCTCTGGCGGCGTCGATCGGCGCGGCCAGATCCCTGAAATGCTCAGCATCCACGTGCGCCCGCCGGAGGTCGAAGACCGGCTGATGCCAGGCCATTGGGAGGGCGACCTGATCAAGGGCAAGGCCAATGCCTCGGCGGTGGGCACCTTGGTGGAGCGTACCAGCGGCTACCTGATGCTGATCAAGATGGCCGACGCGACGGCGACCTCGGCGCTGGAGGGCTTCAGTGCGGCGCTCAATGGCATGCCGCTGGCGGTGCGCAAGAGCATGACCTACGACCAGGGCCGGGAGATGGCGCGGCACGCCGAGATCACCCAGCGGACCGGGGTGGCGATCTACTTCTGCGACCCGCACAGCCCCTGGCAACGCGGCAGCAATGAGAACATCAATGGACTGATCCGCCAGTACCTGCCCAAGGGCACGGACTTGTCGGTGCATAGTCAGGAAGCCCTGGACGCCATCGCTTTGCAACTGAATATGCGACCGCGCAAACGCTTCGACTTCAAATGCCCGATCGAGGTGATGGGCGAAGTGATGCAAGAAGCCGTGGTGATGCGGCATGATGCTCCCGCTTCAATTCAATAACCGTGTTGCACTCAGATCCTGCAACCGCCCCGTTTCGGCCATCGACCTGTGGCTGGTAATAGAGTTGAAACTCTTCGGCCTCGAGGGCTTTCTGCATTTCGTTTCGCAGATTAACGCGGTCGTTGATCCTTTGTTCAAGGTTGTTGGTATACCACTGAAAGTTGTTATGACCTTGCTGCTTGGCCTTATTCATGGCCATGTTGGCCTGCTGAATCAGCTGGGATGGCTGCTCGATAGTGCCGTCGTTTAGCGTAATGCCGATGCTGGCGGTTATATGTAGCTCAGCATTATCGATCAGGTAGGCATGGCCGATGTTGTCGATCAGCCGCTTGCTTACCAGCAACACATCTTCCTCTCGTGCCAGATCAGGTAGTACTACCAC
Organism: Pseudomonas fluorescens HK44; assembly: GCF_000217955.3. Classification (GTDB taxonomy): domain Bacteria; phylum Pseudomonadota; class Gammaproteobacteria; order Pseudomonadales; family Pseudomonadaceae; genus Aquipseudomonas; species Aquipseudomonas fluorescens_AQ. The sequence continues at coordinate 210,918 of NZ_AFOY02000004.1, forward strand.
GAACCTATCGCTGTCCAGGCGCGCAACGGTGTCACCTGGACGTACCTGCTGGTTTATACGCTGGGCCACTTCGATGAGCAGCCGATCACCAACCGAATGACCTAGACTTTCGTTAATGGGTTTGAAGCCATCAAGGTCGATGTACAAGACTGCCAGGCTACGTTTGTATCGCGAGCTTATCTGGCAGCCCTGGATAAGTCGATCTTCCAGTAGCGTACGGTTAGGTAGGCCCGTGAGCGTGTCGTGGGTGGCGTTGTAGGCCAGTTCTGACTCGTAGCGCTTCTGTTGGGAAATATCGTTCTGCACACCAATGTAGTGGGTGATCTCGCCCTGTTCGTTGGGCACCGGTGTGATATACAGCTCGTTCCAAAACGGCGTGCCGTCCTTGCGAAAATTGCGTAGTACGACGTGTACTTCTTCCTGTAGCGCAAGGCCTATGTGGATCTTGCTTATCCCGGCCTGATCATGCTCGTCTTTTTGCAGAAAACGGCAGTTACGTCCAAGAGCTTCCTCGGCGCAGTAGCCAGTGATGCGTTCAAATGCGCTATTGACGTAAATGATCGGCAGGTCTTCGGCCAGGGCATCGCAGATCACCATGCCATTGCAGCAGGCCTCGAGGCTGCGCTGCAGCAAACGCATTTTTTTTTCGGCGGTCTTGCGCTCGCAGATATCGCGTAGCGACAGCAGCCGTACCGGTTCCCCGTCCCATTGGGTCTGGGTGCACTGCACTTCCGCCTCCAGAATGCTCCCATCATTCCGAGGAATGCTCCATTCATAAAGCTTGCCCGGTTGATAGGGTCTAGCCAGGTACGATTCCACTAGTGGCGTCCGCTGTGTGCCGAGGAGTCTTGTTGCAGTTGGGTTGGCGTAAAGCACACTGCCGTGCTGATTCACGAGCAGTTGACCATCGAGGCTGTTGGTGAATATTTGGTGGAAAGATTTGTTCTTGAGTTCAACTTCGCGGCGAGCCTGCATCGTCTCGGTGACATTCCTGGCTATCGCTAAGAAAGCTGGTGCACCGCCGTACTCAATTTTTTGGATTAGTGTTTCCAACATCACATCATGGCCACCCTTGACGCGATGTACCCATATCCCTTGGTTGCATGGTTCATCAGTACTAAGCACTTGTTTGATAGCCGCGGAAAGGCGTTTCCGTTCCTTTGGCGAGAGGACGTCCGCCACTGTCATGCGCAGCAGTTCTTCGCGCGTATAGCCGTGTAGCTCAATCGTGGTTTGGTTAGCAGCGAGGATTGCCAGGCTTTGTTGGTCGACGACGAAAATCGCTTCCGGGCTGGTGTCGAACAGCTGGCGATAGCGTGCTTCGCTGTTGACCAAGGTATTATGAGCGTGCGCACGACTCAGAGCGTAACGGATGCTGCGCACCAGCAGTTGGCTGTTGAACTCGCCCTTGACCAGATAGTCGGCGGCGCCATTATCGAGGGCGCTGGCATCCAGCTCATTACGGTCTTGGCCGGTGAGGAGGATCAGCGGTGCCGTTACACCCAGCGCCTGGGCGTGAGCTATCAGGTCCAGACCGTTTTCAGCACCTAAACGATAATCGACCAAGTAAAGGTCATGTTCCTTTTGCGCAATTATAGCCAATGCCTCGTCGTAGTCGCTGACCCAGTCCAGCTGATACTGCAATTGCCGAACTTCGTTGAGCAGATCGCGAACGATCAGGTAGTCGTCCTCGTCATCCTCGATCAACAGCAGGCGCAGCTTATGGGAGTAGGTCATAGGGGTTTGTCCTCCAACGGCAGTACGGCGGTTTCGAGCCAGAAGCTGCGTATACTATGAACCATCGAGACTAGGCCAGAAAAAGAGGTGGGTTTGCTGATAAAGGCGTTGGCTCCCCTCTCGTAACTTTGCTGCGCATCCTCGGTTGAATCTGAGGTCGTCAGTACTATGACGGGGATTGTGTGCAGGCGAGTGTTGCCCTTGATTTCAGCAAGGGCCTCGCGACCGTCTTTGCGCGGCATGTTCAGATCCAGCAGGATTAACCCTGGTAGGCGATAGCAGTGCTGCAGGTAGTCCAGCAACTCTTCGCCGTCATGTTTAAAGATCACCTTGCTGAAGACCATATTTTCCTCAAGGGCCTCCTGTAAAAGCAGGCAGTCATCTGGGTCGTCATCGACGATGAGAATATCCAGGCCGCTAATACTGTCCATAATGGGTCAATCCTGCTTATCCATGGTGAAGCGAATGCGAAACAGGCTGCCCTGTCCTGGTTTACTGGAGACGTTGATAAGTGCGCGGTGGCGTTCGACGATTTTTTTGACGATAGCCAAGCCGATCCCAGTTCCCGGATAGGCATTCCGACCATGCAAGCGCTGGAAGGGATTGAAGATCCGGTCCAGATACTTCTCGTCGAAACCAATGCCTTGATCCTCCACGCAGAGTGTCCATTCACCGCTCGTTTCCTGTTCAGAATAGATACGGATGTGCGGTGATTGATTATCCTTGTGGAATTTCATTGCATTACTCAACAAGTTTTGCAGGAGCTGGCGTATCTGTGTCGGGTCACCCTGAATCGGCGGTAGTGGCTCGCGATGTATTTGCGCATCGCTCTTCTCAATATCGGCTTCCAAATCACGCAGTACGCCATCGAGAACCCGCTCGGTTTCCAGCATTTGGAAGGGTTTACCGCGGGAACTGATGCGAGAGTAAGCAAGCAGATCTCGAGTCAACGTCTGCATGCGGTTGGCCGCCGAGTTCATGCGCTCCAGGTAATCACGGCTCTGCGGGTCGAGGTTTTCCGTACGAGCTTTTAGGCGCTCGGAAAATGTCTGGATCTTGCGCAGGGGCTCCTGCAGGTCATGGGAGGCAACGAAGGCGAACTCTTGCAGTTCGTTGTTGCTGCGCTGCAGTTCTTGCAGGGTGACCTGTAGTTGCTTCTGCGTTTTTTTTCGCTCGCTGATATCTTTGGCAACCGCAAAGACGCCGACAATTACATCGTCCACCCGTATTGGCAGAAAAGTGAGGCTCAGGTCCCGTGTCTCATCATACAGGCCAACATAATGCGTCTCGAAGCGCTGGGCTTTGCCGGAGCATGCCTCGACAAAGTGTTGGTTAACCTTCGGGACATCTTCGTTAAGAATACAATCGGAAAGTTGTTTCCCTGGCAGTTCCTTATCCGATCCGAATAGCTCGCCAGCTGCGTGGTTTAAGCTCTCGAACTGACCGTTGAGGTCTAGTGAGGCAACTGCACTGGGAGTGAAACTAAACAGAGAGCGGAAGCGCTGTTCGCTTGCCTGCAGACGCTGGCGGTCTTGCTCTCTTTCGATGGCTATGGATGTGAGCTGGGCAGCATTGGCCAGTAGTTGCAGCTGCTCGTCACTGGGCGTCATCACTTGGCGGTGGTAGATGGTCAGACAGCCGAGGGCATGTCTCTGGTTGGATATCAGCGGAATTGACCAACAGGCACGCAGCCCGTGCGCCAGGGCCGATGCCCCAAAATCCTGACAGATTGGATCCTGGGCAATGTCGTCAACGATTACCACCTGCTGGCGAAACACTGAAATGCCGCAAACGCTGCTAGGATTGATGGGAAAACTGTCAATGGCCAGACGGAAAGTCGGCGGAAGGCTGGGGGCTGCACTCAGGCGCAAGTGCTGTTGTTCCTTGTCCACCTGCAGAACCGAACAGAGTCCTGTTGGGGCACGAGACTCAGTCATATGGCAGATGGCGTTGAAAATTTCTGCCAGCGGCTGATCGGTTGAGATCATCTCGAGAATATCGCGCTGGTCTTTCAGATAGGCTTTGGTGAGCATTAGGTTGGTGATGTTGTGGGCCACGCAGAAGAAGCTGCGTTCGGCAGTCGACCAACCGAAGCTCCAGAACAGATGGACAATGCTACCGTCCTTGTGGCAATAGCGATTGTGGAAGCCATCTGTCGGTTTCCCCTCAATGGCCTTTTCTGCGGTTAGCAAGGTATGTGGGCGGTCTTCTGGCAACACAAAGTCTATATACCGCTGACCGATCAGCTCCTCGCGCGAGTAGCCGAGCAGCTCGATACCGGCGGAATTAATCTCGGTGAAGCGGCCCTCTGCATCGACTGAACAGAGCATATCCATGGAGTACTGCATGATTCGCTGGTTAAAGGTTTGCAACGAAGTCTGACGTTGCAAGCTAAGCTCCAGCACCTTGTTGGTGCGCTCTAGATCTTGTGAGTGGAGGACAGCTTGCATGCGCAGGCGCTGACTGAGCATGACCATAGAGCTCAGCGTAAGGCCGAACAGTAAAATTAGACTCGGAAAATACCGTTCTGGTTGTTTCTTGGTGGTATCCAAGTAGCTAACCAGGCGCCAGTTGGTGTCAGCCAGGCCCTTCACCGATTTTTCGCTGATAGGGCTAGTGGAGACGTGTTTCGACGGGACGGACGAGTCGAACAGCACATGCTCACCTTCGATGACGCGAACATAGAAACCGTCAAGCTCGCTGCCCACGATTTCACCTAGAGCACGAGATAAGTCCACGCTTGCGATAAGCACCCAGCCGGGTTGACTGGGGAGGCTCAAGGGTATCGCAATCATGCCATGTGACTGAATATCTTGGCTGTTAGCCGCTGTTGCATAGGGCTTGTCGCCTTGAGGCAGTGCCTGAAGCCAGTTGCGCAGACGCGGCTGAGTAAGCAGTCGATACAGTTCGTCGGTTTCAAAAAAACTGCGGCTGGCTAGCCATTGCGGCTGAAGTTTTTCGTCGAGCACGGCGATGGTGTCGAAACCCGAAAACTCACTCAGGTAATCTCGGGTTTCCTCCCGCCACAATGGGTCGCTGGGTAAAGAACCGAAAGCGTTCCAGCGTGCGGCCATACGCTGGATCGAATGCAGCTGCGCTGCGTTTGTGCGCACTAGGAGCGTGTCCAGTTTGTCCAGCAATAGCTCACTGCGATGCACATCTGACTCGTACCTCTGCTGGCTCAGCAGGTACCAGCCAAGGCAACTCAGAAAAACGCAGAATAGTCCAGTAATCAGAGTGATTCGATCAAACGCGCTCTCATTCTTGGCCGAGCGCCAACTGATGCAGAGCAAGGCCAGCCCAGCGGACAGGGCGAGCAGATTGGCTGCGCTGCTGACATTATTGTTAAATGCCAGTCTCCAGCCGTCCAACTCTGGGAATGTGTTAGCGAGGTGCGAAGCAATGCCAAGACCGACTACCGCCAGGCCGAAAGTCCTAGCCAGTATCCGCGCCCTGCAGCCCCATTGGCTGCTGAGCAGGCCAGTCGCCAATAGCCCGAACACTAAAGCCGTCGCATTGCGCATGCGTGGAAAACCACTGATCAGAAATAGTCCTCGGTCTCCCTCTAGGCCTAGCCAGCTGTGCAATAGGCTGTATAAGGCGATAACCAGCAGTAGTCCAGCGGATGCTTGTAAAAGGGCTTTGCAATTATTGGCGTAACCTAGGACAGCCGTTCCCAGCAAAAGGGTTGAGAGGCTGCCATCCGGCAGTAACATGCTCTGAGATAGGCGGGGGGATTCGACCAGAAAGTAACCGCCCAGGTTTATGGCCGCGATGCATAGCGAGGCATATCCGAGGGCATTCAAGTAGGCCAGACAAATTAAATGGCGAAGACTGATGCCCATCTTGTGATCCTTGCGTATGGGGAGTAGCGATGAGTACCTGCGAAGCGCTGATTGAGAGCAGAACAGCTCGTCGAACAGCACCGATCCCTTGGGAGTGTTGTAATCGTCTATGCGCTATCGTCGCATCCAATGATCACTGAAGAGGTACACCTCCCAGCTCTAAGGGCGAAGCAGCAGCTGAAGGGCTTCGACAGTCTGAAGCTTGCCGTCAACCAACTGGATCTTGATCGTCCAACAACACGTGAAGTGATTCTAGTTTAGGGCGCAGGGCGAACGAACAAAGTGTATCGAGCGCCTTCACTCTCTTCGAAGGCAATTAGTTTATCGATCAACGAGCTACTGAGTTGCTTGCCTTCGTTGAGCAGTAGGGTGCCATTTTCAGCCCTAAGATTTCGTGCTAGTAACATACCGGGCTCCAGTCTTCGGGTGTCAAGCACCAGGACACTGGGGTCCGTCATGGTCAAATCAGGCGAGTGTTCAATGCACAGTGCAATAAATTTCTCGCAGAGCTCTGGATCATAGAGCTTGCCACTATATTTCTGCATCAGCAGCAGCGCATCATCGCGACTTAGGCGGCGCTCTACTACAAGGCCACATTGCAACTCGGTGAAGTCCACCGCCAGCTTGAGCAGGCGGGCGGAGGATGGGATGGCGTCGCCCTTGAGTCGATCGGGAAAACCGCTGCCATCCCAGCGCTCCTGATGATGGCGGATCAGTCGTGCTGCGTCCTGTAGCGGCTCTAGGCTCATCAGCAGGCTTTCGCCTACTACCGGGTACTGCCGATAACGCTCGCGCTCTTGTTTGTACAGAAGGTCCGCAGAACTGTTGAGTAGGTTGTCGCCCCAGGTTAGCTTGCCGATGTTGTATAGCGCAGCGGCCATGGATAGGTCTCTACTGGTGCTTTCATCGAAGGCATGTTGTTCGCAATAAGCGCGGACTAAAGCGATGACCTGGGCATTACTTTGCTTGTCGCGAGGAATTCTTTGAGCAACAAGACCAGAAAACACCTCAGTGGCGGTCACGTAGCTGCGCCGCAGTTCGGTATATGCAAGGTCGAGCATGTCGGCAGTTTGCTGCAATTCTGCTGTGCGGGAAATCACTCGTTGTTCTAGGGTCGAATTAAGCTCCTGCAAGCGCAGGTTCTGTTCCCGAGTGAGTTGCTCCAGGCGCTTGCGTTCGCGCTCCGAGTGTTGGAAGGCTAGCGTCTGGCGGATGATCAGGCGTAACTCATCGTCATCCCAAGGTTTGCTAATGTACCGATGAATTTGGCCCTGGTTGATCGCCTTGATCGTTGTGTTGAGATCCGCGTACCCGGTAAGAAGAATGCGAACGCATTCAGGCCAGCGCTGTTGTACCTCGGTAAGCAGCGTGGCGCCATCTATGCCAGGCATGCGCGCATCGGAAATGACCAGGTCGACCGACTGCTGACTGAGTAGCTGCAGCGCATGCTCACCGCCACTGGCGGTGAGGATTTGGTAAGGCTCATCACGGAGTAGGCGACGTAGGCTCTTGAGGATGTTTTCCTCATCATCGACCAGCAGCAAGGTGGCGTGGGGCTGCACTTGCAATTCACTCATGACAAGACACTACCGGTGCCGATCGCGGCAGGCTGGCGTACTGGCAACCAGATACGAAAGCGCGTGCCCAGGCCCGGCTCACTGCTCACTTCGATACGGCCATGGTGTTTCTGAACGATATTGTACGATAGCGACAAGCCCAGGCCTGTACCTTTGCCTATCGGCTTGGTGGTGAAGAACGGCTCGTAGATGCGATTGAGCAAATGTGGCGGTATGCCGCCCCCGGTGTCTTCGACCTCAAGCCAGACCCAGCTATCTTCGTGGCCACTGCGCAAAATGACGCGACCGAACTGTTCTATGGCATGAGCGGCATTGACCAGCAGGTTCATCAGCACCTGATTGATCTGCGAGGGGATGCACTCGACTTCCGGCAGCTGACCGTACTCCTTAATGATCTCTGCCTTGTACTTCAACTCGTTATTGACCACGTTGAGTGTGGTGTCCAGGCCACGGTGCAGGTCGGCGACGCGGAACTCCTCTTCGTCCATGTGGGAGAAGTCCTTCAGGGCGGTGATGATCTTCTTGACCCGCTCGATGCCGTCTTCTGATTCACTGATCAGATCTTCGACATCGCCGCGGATGTAGTCATACTCCAAGCTGCTCTTGAGCTGGCGTAGTTCGTTCAGACTCGCTGCGCCGTCGACTGCGTCGCTGATTCGTAGCAGGTCATTAACATAGCTGGCGAGGGTCTTGAGGTTGGAGAACACGTAACCGATGGGGTTGTTGATCTCATGGGCGACGCCGGCGGCAAGTTGACCAATGGCCGCGAGCTTCTCCGATTGCAGGAGCTGTGCGTTGGCTTTGTCCAGCTTCTTGATCAGCAGCTCCTGTTCAGCTTTCTTACCGCTGAGGGCATTCAGGGCTACTTTCAGCTGGTCATTAGAGTCCGCCAGCTCGCTGATGTCATACAGGAGCAGAGCCAGGCAATGCCCACCTTCTACATCATGGAAAGGAAGCAAAAGGGTGTTTTGCAACAATAACTTCCCTGACTCATTCGATGCCTTGTGGGGTAGGGGTATCAGGTAGGGATTATCGCGCCAATGGGTGTATACGTGCTGGCCATGATCCCGTGCTTGCGCCACCATCTGGATGAAGAGAGGAGTGTCCGCTTCTGGGAAAATATGGGTCAACAGTTGACCGTTAGCCTGCTCAAGCTGCTTGCCGGTGGAACGGCTGATAAATGGGTTCCAGTATCGGATGCGCAATCCCATATCAAGGATGATCACCCCAATTTCGATCTGATCAACTAATGCAGCGGACCAACCCTTCATTTCAGATTCCAAGGAGCAGCGAAGAGCATGGGATGTGATATCTGTCTCAAGGGGGGGAGCGCTCAGTTGACATATAAATGGCGCCTGAATTATGACTGAATTGATAGACTGTTGCTATAGCATTTTCACCATTGACCTATTGGTCTGAGCGGTTAATTCATTAATTTATTTTTTATCGCCCCCAGCTTTGCTTTGTTTACAGAGTTGATGATGGATTCAGCCGTTTTATTCCACCGGAAGGGCTTGGCCGAAAGGTCATTGTGGGCCTCAATAAATTGACGAATAGCCGCCTTCAGGTCGGCCACGCTGGTGAAGGCGCCCAGGTACAGGGCTCGTCTTTCCAGCTGCGCGAACCAGCCTTCCACGGCGTTCAGCCACGACGCACTGGTCGGTGTGAAGTGCAATTTGAAACGCGGGTGCTTTTCCAGCCATTGCTTGATGGCCGGGGTTTTGTGAGTCGAGCTGTTGTCCAGGATGACATGCAGGTCAAGCGCTGCGGGCGTAGCGCGGTCGATCTGTTGCAGAAAAGCCAGAAACTCTTTGGCCCGGTGGCGTAGGGTTATCCGCCCGATGACCTGGCCCGTCAGGATGTCAAAAGCGGCATACAGACTGGCGGTGCCATGACGCTTGTAATCATGCGTGCGTCGCTCGATCTGATCGGGGCGTAGCGGGCAACATCGGTTGGGTGCGATCCAGGGCCTGGATCTGGGTTTTCTCGTCAACCGACAGCACCAGGGCGTTATCCGGCGGGTTCAGATAAAGCCCGACGACATCGACGACCTTATCGGCAAAATGCGGATCGTTGCTGATCTTGAGGGTCTTCAAACGATGGGGTTTGAGGTCGGAAGCGGCCCAGACCTGTCGCACCTGCCAAGCCGTAACGGCGGCATACTTGGCCATCAGGCGCACACTCCAATGCGTCGCCTCGCGAGGCACGCGCTGGGTTGTCAGGGTCAGAATTTCCTTCATTTTTTGAGTGCTGAGCTTGCGAGGCTGGCCACTTCGCGGCAGGTCATTCAAGCCCTCAAGACCCGCCTCCAGATAACGCTTTCGCCATTTGAACACCACCGGCGCCGAGATCTGTAGCTGAGCGCTGACGTCTTTGGGGGTTAATCCATCAGCCAACAACTGCAGAATTTTGGCCCGCTGCCCGAGAGGTTGGGCCAGCGAGCCCATCCGTGACCAGCCTTGTAGTGTGGCGTGGTCAGGTGGCGTTAAAACGAATGGGGCGGCGGGCTTGGCCATGTGCACGACTGCTCAGTGACGTCGAAGTCTGGTCAGCATATCGATATGTGTTTAGATAAACGAATTACACGCTCATGATACTAGCATCCGTTGCTGATCCGAGGTCTACCCTCACAGGCAGATCGAACCGTAAATAAATACCCAACCCACTGAGTCTATGAATTCACTCAGCGGATCACCTCCATGGCACACCAGTCCAAGCGTCACACCGGCAACAGCAATCTCCACCTGTACTACGAGGACACCTTTCGCGGTCTACCCGTGATGACGTCCCACATCCCTTTCATTACCGAATACCTCGAAGGCGTTCATGAGACCACTCAGTTAGCGCTGAACGCTCACCGTCGGGTGTTCGCGGTACGTTTCGATCTACGTTTTCCACATGGCGACCACCCACTCGAATCAGATAACACCGTCATCTCCAGATTCGTCGATTCCTTGACTCACAGAATTCAATCAGCACGGGAGCGCTCCAGGCTCCGGAATGGTACCGCTTATCAGGAAGAGGTGCGCTGGTGCTGGGTCCGGGAGGTCGGGCAGGAGGTGCGTCCGCATTACCACTGCGTCCTGCTGCTCAATAGAGATACGTTCCACACGGTGGGATGCTTTCAATCAACAAGAGCGAACCTATACAGCCGCATTCAGTCCTCCTGGGCCAGCGCACTGAGGATTTCACTACGGCACCTGGGGACATGCCGCGACAGGCAGTTTCTTTTCGACTTTGATCCGGGGATCCCAACCATCGCCAAAGTCATAGAGGTAGCGAAACGTCTTTTTCCCGTACAACGTTTTGATCAGGGTCTTGCGGGCCTCCGAGTTCACGGGTGGGCCCCACCCGTCGGGGGCGGGTATGCCGTAATTCTCACCGGCAATTTCAAACTCATGCATATACCTTCCCTCCCAGCCCATTACGATCTGAATCACTGAGCGGTTGTGAAAAAACTCTCGCCTACTGCGGCAGCCTCCAAACGCCCGCTGCGGCGTTGCGCTACACAGAAATTAAGGCGCAGATCATCCGGCCAGCTTCGCCCTCTGGACGGGCGCATCACTGTTCCTGCCAATCCAGGTCGCAGCAGAAGACATAGAGCGTGCCGCCAACCTTGACGGTCTGCGACAGTGTGATGCACATGCGCGAATCCGCCACCGACAGATAGGGCCGACTGATCTGGATGACCCCTGGTTGCTTCAGTGCCCGGTAGTGGTAGTGCTTGTGCGACCAGTTGGCGTTGTCGCCATACAGCAGGGGCGCAAAGCGCGCATTCAGCTGCTGTTGGTAGTGCGGGGCATAGACATTGCGCGACACCTGATACCCCGCTTCATTGAGCAGATAGCAGCGCACCGTGCGCGGGTCGCTGAAGAGCAAAGCGCTGCTCAGGTCAAACTGCTGGTTGGCGGCAAAGTGAACCACGGCCTGTTGAAACAAGCCTTCTATTTCACGCACATAGTGCTGCAAGTCGGCGTTGCGTTTGACGCTTTGCCACTGCTGGCCGCGCAGCAGGTTGTCGAAGGTAGTGGCCAAGCCCTGCTCGGCGTCGATGCGGGCCTGTGGTTTGGCAAAGTAGAAGCCCTGAACCATGTCGGCGTTCGCCGCAATGGCCACCAGTGCCTCGTGTTCGGTTTCCACGCCTTCCACCACTACCAGGCTGCCAGCCTCGTGCAGCAAGCTGACGATGCCGGTGAGAATCCGTTCCACCCGGCGCGAATGACCGGCATCCTGGATCAGGCGGCGGTCGATCTTGACGATGTCGGGTTGCAGATCCCAGATGCGGTCGAAGTTGGAGTGCCCCGCGCCGAAGTCATCAATGGCGATCAGGCAGCCCAGTTGGCGGAAATGGCTGATGAAGCGCTTCAACTGCTCATGATCGCTGACTTCGCTTTCAATGATCTCTATCACCAGTCGATGCGCCGCAATGCCAGTGGTCTGCAGCAGGTTATGGGTAAAACCAATGTCCGGTTGTTCGCTGACCAGGTGCTGCGAGTTCAAATTGAGAAACAGCCAGGCTTGACCCGTGGCCTGCCGCGCAAAGTTATGCACATGCAAGATCCGGCAGGTGCGGTCCAGCTCCAGGCTTTCCCTGCTATTACTCGGCATGGCCAGTAGGGTTGCCGGCGGCTCTGCTGTGCCATCGGCATGGTGTGCGCGAATCAGTCCTTCGTAGCCCACCGCCCGGCCATGCGCGATACTGAAAATCGGCTGGAAATGGCTGGTCAGTGAGAGGCCACGATAGCGGGTGGCGACGATGGGATCGCTCGGCAGGCCGTGGACTGGCGGACAGGCGGGCGTCTGGTGCGGCTGGACGGTATCGGGCATCTGCAGTTCCTTAGCGGGGTTGGAGCTGAGCCAGCGCCACATCCACCAGGGCCAGCAGTTCATCAATGGCTTGGGTGGCGCGTTGGAAGTAGGTCTTGGCGGCAATCACGGGTTGTTCCTGATCGAGCAGCTTCTCTTTTGTGCAGCGTAGAAAATCCTCCACCACCTGTTCGCGATGCTGTAGGTGGAACGCGTTAGCCTGCGGGTGATCGGTGGCGTGGCGTTGCAGAGTGGCGAAGGCCGTGCCGGCCAGCAGCTCGATCTTCTGGTAGAGAAAACGCATCCTCACGCGCTGCTCGGCGCTGCTCTGACCGGCCGCCGCAATGCCGGTGCCCAGGGCGCGCGCCTGGCCGGCCCATTCTGCCGCCTGGACTACCTCGCGCCAGATGCAGGGCAGGTAGCCCAGCTCGGCACGGCCCTCGGTCAGATCGATTTCGCTCGCCACATCCTCCATCAGAAAGATGCTGTTGCGAATGATCAGGTGATGCTGCGCCAGATTGTTCGCCCGGTCGCTACTGCGCCCTTCGCGCATGCGCGACCAGTGATCGATCAAGCTGCTCCAGGCGTCCCGGTACGTGCCGTCGAACGCCTGGATCGCACGGATATGCTGGTCCAGCCCCTGGCGTGCGGTGGCAAGGTCCTGACTCAGGCTGGCATCGCCACAGAGCACGCCATTGCTCAGGCCGCGATGGCGCTGAAACCCGGCTATCAGTGCACGCAACAAGGCCAGTTGGCGAATGTTCAGCTGGATATGTTGGCGCTTTTGCCGCTGCAGGCGTCGGTGCAAGCCATAGAACAACAGCAGGATCAGGGTGGCCAGGGCGGTGGCAGCGGTGAGCAAGAGCGGTAGTTCGTGCAATCCATTCATGCTGATTATCCCGTCAGATGAGCCAGATGGTGGGCGATGGATCGCGCCTGATCGGCGGCCTGCAGGTTGTCGGCATTGCCTTGGCGGACGCGGTCGGCCAGTTCGGCAATTTCCGCCACGGCCTTGCCCTGTTGTTCGGTACTGACCGCCACTAGGTCGACCTGTCCGGTCAATTGCTTGGTGCGCTGTTGCACCTGATTGAGCAGCGTGCAGACCGCCTCGGAACTGGCGGCGCTGCGATGCGCCAGATTGCTCAAGTCGGACACCTGCACCGTGGCATCCTTGATGTGCTGTTGCACCGATTCGATGTTGCGACTGATTTCTGCCGCCGACTCTTGACTGTGTAAGGCCAAGCGGCGAACTTCATCGGCCACTACGGCGAAGCCACGGCCGCTCTCACCTGCGCGGGCAGCTTCGATGGCCGCATTCAGGGCGATCAGGTTGGTTTGCGAAGCAATCCCGCGGATGGTGCCGGACATTTCATTGATGGTGCGCGAGTTGGTGTTCAGCTGCAGGATCAGTTCGTTGGTGGTGATGGCTTGCTGCGCCATCTCGGACACCTGCCGCACCAAATTGGTGAGCTGGTCGATCCCGTCGGCCAACTGTTCGCTGGCCACGACGCTGGTCTGACGCGATTCATCGGCCAGCGCCGCCACCTGCAAAATGCTCACATTCAGTTGTTCTACCGCCGCTGCGGCGACAGCGGCCGATTCGCTTTGCCCTTCGGCATTGCTGGTCACCAGCGCCGCGCTTTGTTCGAGTTCGTGTGAGGAGTGGGATATTTCATCCAGACGCTGCTGTAACAGTTGTTGTTGACGTTGTTCGCGGTTTAGCCACTGCTGAAAGCTTCGTCTGATCGGCTGCAGCAGCCCCTCGGCAGCGCTGACTGACTCCTGGGCGCCATGCAGGGCGGAGTTTTCACAGTAGCGTTGCAACTGCCCGATCTCCTGCAACAGCAGCCACAGGCTGGCAATGGCCAGGTAGGCCAGTACCGCCCACAACGGCCCTGTTGGCAGCGTCGAAGCGGTCAGGCCGCCGCCCGTCAGGCTAATCGCCAACAGCGTGCGGATCATGCCGAGGATGCCCAGTTCGCGCAGCAGCAAGAGCGCAGGGTAGGTGAGCCACTTCATGTGTCTGAATCTCCAATGCGGTAGCCAAAAAAAAACGCCTGAAGCCGCTGCGAAATATCCGCAGCGGGTTCAGGCGCCTTTGCCTTGCAGGAGCGAATCCTGCTGATGTGATTTGTTAGATAGCAAGAGTGATGCCATAGGTTCTCGGCGGTTTTCAAAGGATCAGACCCACGTCGTGTTGCGCGCAGCTTTTGTAGCGGTGGGGTACGCGGCGCAGCAATTCCGCAGTTGATTTTCAGACCTTGCTCTGCACCACTAACCTGAGCGGTTCGACCCACCCTGCGCATTATCGCGTCCCAGGCATCACCTGGCTGACCTGCACGTTTCAACGCATAACTGGGACATGGTCTTTTCAAAGTGGCTGTCGGCGCACCATGAAGGCAACTGAACACTTGCCGTGCTTGCGAGTGACAAGGCGGCTTCGATAGCCCGACAGTACGTTGGTTACCGTGCGCCCAGCTCGCAGGCTTGGGAGTTTTCCATCACCGCTTCCAGGCCGGACAGGTTGATCACTGCGGCCCCTTCGAAGAGATGGTGGCGAATGCCGCAGGCGATGGCGGTGGAGTAGTCGGAGCGGTGCAGCACCCAGCGGTCTTCGGTTATCAGTTGTTGTCGCTCGGGCAGGGTCGTGGGGTTCGCAGGTAACTGCCAACCCTACCGCGACCGATCAGAGGGCAGTTGCTCAGTTTTCACCGGGTCTGCCAGGTGCTACGTGCGCTTAAGGCTTCAACTCGCTGGGTAAATCTGAGCTCGGTAGGAGCAACATGTTCAATCGTCTGGTGGAGGCATGGGCTAGCGCCAACATGGAAGGAGCATATGCCATGAGCGAGAGGGCGAGATGCTTGATCATGCGCCACGATCGACTGCACAGTCGTCGCTGAGGCTTGGGGGGCTGAGGCTCGATAACTGGTGTGCAGGTTGACTGCTTTCTTTTTTTGCACCTTTTTTGGGGTGGTCTGGTTCGAGTTGTAGAGTTTCCTCGCTCAAAACGCCCTCTATGAAGTTCAGCCCAAGCAGTTGAGCTAAATCAGATTGAGTAGGTCGTCTGACAGTGCTGCTGGAGCAACCCTCAGATCATTAGCTGCTGACTAGTTATACAGATGAGCTAAGCCCCCGCATGCCACGCCTCTGGAATGAACACTGCTTTCGGTAACCCCGCTGTCATAGGCCGAAGCCTTTAGACCGGAAGTTTTGCGTCCCCGCCTTTCGACGGGTTTGCCATTATCGTATTGCGATCATAAACGAAACTTATAGTTAGATATAGTCGGGTAGCCCCGGGTCATTACTGACCCATGGCCCCCTTTGAAGCGTACGTGCGATTTTCACCGCATACGGCTCAAACCGTTAGTAAGGCTTCCAGGAAGACCGGCATATCAGCATTTCTGCCTCCCTGGAGCCAATACAGTCAGCAACATCGGCTTCATGCTCTCGACTTCTACAGTATTCGTCGGTATTAGGCGCTCGAACTCGATCAGCGGCATGGGCCGGCCAAACAGGTAGCCCTGGAAGCTCCGGCAACCGAGCTCCAGCAGAGCGATGTATTGCTCTTGACTCTCCACCCCTTCGGCAATCACCTCAAGTTGCAGGCTGCTGGCCAAGGCGCAGATGGCTCGAATGATTGCCAGACTGTTTGTATCAGCCGGCAGCTCGCGAACGAAGGACTGGTCGATCTTCAATTGATCTAGGGATAATTGCTGCAAGTAGGCCAGCGACGAGTAACCGGTGCCAAAGTCGTCGATTGAGAAGCGAATGCCATGGGCTTTGAGTTCACTTATGCGAGCAATGGCACCTGGCAAGTCGTCAAGCAGCAGCGTCTCGGTCAGTTCCAGTTTCAGTCTGTGCGGGTCTGCGCCACTTTGCTCCAAAAGCTGGAGCACTCGCTCGACAAAATTTGTTTGATAGAGGAGCCGTGCACTTAAGTTGACGGACAAACTGAGTGATGCCATGGCCGACTGGCGGCGCCACAAGGCCAGCTGACGACAAGCCTTCTGCAGCATTTGTAAATCCAGTGTCTCAATCAAGCCGGCGTGCTCAGCCACCTCAACAAAGGCAGCTGGACTCAGCAGACCACGCTGAGGGTGTTGCCAGCGTGCCAATACTTCAGCGCCAAGCAGACGACCTGTGTCATCTAGCTGCGGCTGCAGATAGGGTATGAACTCATCAGACTGCAGCCCCCGACGGATATCCTGTTCCAGGTTCAGGCGCTGGATAACCGCCTCCTGCATGCGCGGATCGAAGAAGCGCACCGTATGCTTGCCCGCAGCTTTGGCCTCGTACATCGACAGGTCAGCGCGTTGCATGAGTTCATCTATTGAACAAGACCTGTCATTAAACAGTGTCACGCCAATACTGGCACTGCTGCGCAGTTCTAGCCCGTCAATCTGGTACGGCGCGGCCAGTGTAGCTAACAGTAATGTGGTGACGTGCTCGACCTGCATGGCAGCCTGTTCGGGTTGCTTGTTGAGATGCTCAAGCAGCACCACGAACTCATCGCCGCCAAGGCGTGCCACGGTGTCACTCACCCGTACTGCACCGTTGAGCCGGGCAGCGGCCAGGCACAAGACCTTGTCACCCATATGATGCCCATGCAGATCGTTGATGTTCTTAAACCCGTCGAGGTCGAGAAACATCAGCGCGGCACACTCGCCACTACGCACGCAGCCATCCAACGCGTGCTGCAAGCGATCGAGCAGAAGGCTCCGATTGGGTAGGTCGGTTAGTCCATCAAAAAAGGCAAGGCGCTGGATACGCTCCTCGGCCGCCTTACGCTCGGAAGTATCGTCAATTGATGCGACATAATTGATGACCTGCCCCAGGGAATTTCGCACCGCACTGATCGACAGCCATTCGGGGAATATTTCTCCGTTTTTACGCCGATTCCAGATTTCACCTTGCCAGCGATCTACCGCCTTGAGCTGTTGCCACATGCTCTGATAAAACGCCAGGCTCTGGCGTCCAGAGTTGAGCAGGCTGGTTCGCTGTCCAATAGCTTCCTCGCGACTGTAACCTGTGATAGTGCTGAAGGCCTGATTGACCCGCAGGATGCGGTTGAACTCGTCGGTGATAATCATGCCCTGCTGCGTTTCGAAAGCGGCGGCTGCGATGCGCAATTCATGTTCGGCATTGACCCGCTGGGTTATATCGCGGGCGAGTACCACCACTGCCTGCTTGCCATTGAGTTGAATATCCAGGCGCTGGGCATGGCCCTCAAGCACCTTTATGCCGTCTGCACTCTGCCGAGTGTATTCGATGAACTGCGGTTCATCACTAGCGAGGGTTTGCTTGATAAAGGCCATAAAACGCTCGGCTTCGCGTTGAGGCAATACCTCCTGCACGCGTTGGCCGATACGTGCGATCCAGGCATCAGCGTGCGCCCATTCCTTGGAAGGGGTCACCTCTAAATAGAGACCGTCTTCATCCAACACTAATAGGGTGTCAGGGATCGCCTCGGTGATTGCGCGTAGGCGCGACTCCCTCAGTTGCAGCGCAAGCTCTGTTCGCTTGCGCTGCGCGACCTCTTTGAACATCAGGCCAAGCACAACCGTCGCAATTGGCATGACCAGTAGTAAGGGCACAGCCATCTGTTCGCGGCTGGATGCCGCTTGTGTTGCAGGCAACAACAGCCAGTCCAGAACTGACATAAGTAGACCAAAAATCCAAAGTTGCCAGGGATCGATGCGGAACGTGCCACGCTGAAAAAAATGCCGGTAGGAAAGGCCAAGCAGTATGGACAGGCCGATCTCAGCCAAGCCATAGGCCATACCGCTGCCGCCCATCCATAGCCGGTAAATGCTCGCAATCACGCCTGCGACGCCAGCTACCAGCGGCCCGCTAAACAGCGCGACCATACTTAGAACCACACTGCGGCTATCGAAGAATATGCCGGGCTCTGGCGAGATCGGGCTTAGCATGCCAATCACACAGGTAGCGCCAAATAGCAGGCCTGACACCAGCTGTATGGCCGTGCTGTGCTCGTCCCTGCACCGCAGGATGAACGCATGTAACCAGCACAATGCCAACAGCAGAGCGGCGCCATTCATAAAGTCGATAATCAAGACGAGACCCCTTCCATAGGACAGCTACCTATTGAACCGTTCAACCAAGGCGCGTAAACCACGGGATGTAGCTTCAAGCTCGTTGCCACGAATGACTGCTGCGTTAGCATTTTTAGCTGTTTTATCGACCGTGCCTGCAACGTTATTGATCTGCCGAGCAATATCTTCCGCGACATGAGCCTGCTCTTCTGAGGCGGCTGCCATTTGCTGACTCATGTCACTGATCCGCTCAACCGCCTCACGAATACCTTGAAGAGCGCCCTGTGCTTCTATAACTTGCTGTACGCCATGATCGGCCTCGCGGATACCGATTCTGGCAATGCTTACAGCTTCATCCGCCCCCTTTTTAAGGGTTTCAATGACACTTTGAATTTGTTGAGTCGACACACGTGTTTTACCGGCCAAGGCGCGGACCTCATCAGCCACCACCGCAAAACCACGACCCTGCTCACCCGCCCTGGCCGCTTCAATGGCAGCATTGAGGGCCAGCAGGTTGGTTTGATCCGCAATGGATTGAATCACTCCCGCAGCGGTCATGATTTGCTGGGTTTCATTGGCGAGGTGATCCACAGCCATACTGATATTGGTGACCGTACTAGCCAGCAGTTGAATAGCCTCTCGGGAGGTCCCGGCGACTTTGTCGCCTTGTTCAGCCAGTTCATTTGCTGTTTGCGCCTCAGTGGCGGTTTGTTGAACATGCCCCGCCACCTCGCTGATTGAGGCAGCCATTTCAGTCATCGCGGCTGCCGTCATATCCGTTTCGGCCCGCTGCTCCAGCAAAGTCTGTTCGGTTTGGTTGGAGAGCAAAGAGGAATGTGCTGCTGCCTCAGCCACTTGGCTTGCTAGATCGCTCAGCCGAGTCAGGGCGGTTTTAAGGCGCGCATCCTCACTAATCAGTATCATTTCCAGCTGCGCCGAAGGGCCGTAGATGTCGCTGTAAGTCAGAGCGCTAATCGGATCACTAAAAGCGTCAGGAGCGCATTTCATGATTCCATTGAGCTGATTTCCCTCTCGCGTATATGACCCCCACCCTACAGCGAGGAAGAGTGCGACGATTACCGCTTGGGCGGCCAGACTCGGCAGCACGCTAGCCGCACCAATAGCCAGCGCAGCCGCAGTTGCGGATAAGGCCATTCTTCCCATAAAGGCAGTAAGGTGACGCTTTTTCGGAACGGCTTTTTTTCCAGCACGCAACCGCTCATACAGTGTTTGTGCGCGCTCAATTTGCTCGCGAGTCGGTTTGACTCTAACGGACTCGTAGCCTGTCAAACGGCCATCTTCGACAATGGGCGTCACATAGGCACTGACCCAGTAATAGTTACCATTTTTACAGCGATTTTTGACGATGCCCATCCAGCTTTTTCCAGCCTTCAGGTAGCTCCACATCAGTCCAAAAACGGCAGGAGGCATGTCGGGATGACGAACTAAACTGTGCGGGCTGCCGACCAACTCCTCACGTGAATAGCCGCTTATTTTTGTGAATTCGTCGTTGCAGTAGGTGATTTTCCCGCTGGCATCCGTCGCTGAGATCAAACGCTGCCGAGCCGGAAAGGTTTGCTCAACAGTGGTAGTTGTTCGAGTCGCTCGCAAGGCCAATACCCACAAAAAATATAAGTAATAGCTATTATGCCACTATCAGCGAGCCCCTTAGGGAACTAAAAGCGCAAAGTGTCTCCGACAAAGTGAGCGCACAACAGCGCCTATCTGTGCATCAGCGATGACTATTGGCCTGAGCGGTTAATTCATTAATTTATTTTTTATCACGCTCAGCTTCGCCTTATGTACCGAGCGAATGATTACCTCAGCCGTTTTATTCCGCTTGAACGGCTTGGCTGAGTGCTCATTGTGAGCCTCGATAAATTGGCGGATAGCCGCCTTCAGGTCGGCGACGCTGGTGAAGGCACCCCGGTACAGCGCTAGTTTTTCCAGTTGTGCAAACCAGCCCTCCACGGCGTTCAGCCACGAAGCACTGGTCGGCGTGAAGTGCAGCTT
The DNA here is from genome assembly GCF_000217955.3 of Pseudomonas fluorescens HK44. Taxonomy (GTDB): domain Bacteria; phylum Pseudomonadota; class Gammaproteobacteria; order Pseudomonadales; family Pseudomonadaceae; genus Aquipseudomonas; species Aquipseudomonas fluorescens_AQ. The sequence goes on from NZ_AFOY02000004.1 coordinate 230,949, forward strand.
GAAACGCGGATGTTTGGGCAGGCGGTGTTCTTCCACCGAACAAGTTATCTCTGCAAGTCGGCTACCATGACCTTTGTGGATGGCAGTCATTGCTTTGGCTGCAGCCAAAGCTAAGTACAAACACTGGATCACGACAAAAAATAAGTGATGGGGCACCGTGTCGATGCTCCCCCTGGCATCAGCCAAGGGCAGTCTATCGGGCAGTGTGCGCCTAGCAGCCTGTCGGACTTGAATTCATGAGCAGGGCATCAATAGTGAGGCGAAGCAATTTTCCTCACTATTTAGGTATTTCCAGGAATTTTTGCCCCGGGCTTCCTGGGTGCGAGCAGATTTAGCCCATTCTTACCCGCATTGGACGGATTTGTGGCGCATAACGGCCATGCGTTTCAAATTCCAGGCCAGACAGACCAGGCGCCATTCCCCGTTCACCTTGTCCTTGCCCCGCAGCAGGAACTGACGGAAGCCCATGACCGATTTGATGATGCCGAACACCGGCTCCACCGTCTGTTTGCGCAGGGCATAGAGGCGGCGCCCCGGCTGAGTCTTGAGCTTGTGCGCCATGCGTTGCTGGGCCGTGGCATCGGCGTCGAGCGGCGGCAGTTCCGCGAAGCGCGCCCGCCAGCCGGGGTGGTGGTCTTCGCGCGCCACCGCCAGGTAGGGTTCGATTGCGGCCGCTTCGCAGGCGGCGATGTTGCTTTCGCTGCTGTAGCCACAGTCCCCGAGCAGCGCCTGCACCTGGCCCAACGAGGCCGGCAGCGCCTTGAGCTCGGCCAGCATGGGGACAACTTGTTGCTTGTCGTTGCCTGCTTGAGTGAGGCCCTGCGCCACTATGAGTAGCGTGTCGGTATCCACCGCAGCCTGGGCGTTGTAGCACTGTTCGAAGCAGCCGCCGGCCACCCGCATGATGCGCGAGTCTTCGTCGGTGAGGTAGATTTGGTCGTGCGCCATAGGCCCTTCCACCGGTGCGTTGGGCGGCGTGCCGCCGGGCTTCTTACCAGTTTCTGCCGTACGCGTCGCACTCTGAGCGAGTTTTTCCTGGTCGATGGCCTGATCCTGCTCGAAGCGCACGCGGGCGCGCGCCTCGATCCCGGCCTTCGCCGCAGCCATGGCGACCAATCGATCTTGCCGGCGTTTTATCTCGTCCGGCAGGTCAATGCCATCGGAGAGTTCTGTCTGGTCGGCGCTTTCTGCCAGCGCCAGGAGCTCCTGCACTTCGGTCTTGAGTTAGCGTTCGAGTGCCTGGATATGGCCATAGGAAAGTGCGCTGTGGCGTGAGGCATTGGCATGCAACTTGGTGCCGTCGAGGCTGATGGTGCCGAGCTTGAGCAGCTTCATTTCCCCCGCCAGCTCCAGCACCTGGAGGAAGAGGTCGGCCAACTCGTCGAGGAAGCGCCGGCGGAAACTGGCCAGGGTGTCGTGATCGGGGTGGCTGCCGGCTGCGAGGTAGCGAAAGGCGAGCGAGTCGTAAGTGGCGCGCTCAATCTTGCGGCTGGAAAAGGTGCCGGTGGCATAGCCATAGACCCGTAGACTGAGCAGCACCTCGGGGTGATAGGCGGCGCTGCCGCGTCCGCCATAAACCCGGGTGAGCGCGCTCAGGTCGAGCCGTTCGATGGCTTCGAGAATGAAGCGGGCCAGGTGATCTTCTGGCAGCCAGTCATCCAGCGATGGCGGGAGCAGGTAGTCAGTCTTGCGGTCGATCGGGCGAAAGCGGTTCATACGGAGGCATCGGCTGGGCGGGGCCGCGATTATCCTGGAATACAGCGATTAAGTCCGACAGGCTGCTAGTATCATGAGCGTGTAATTCGTTTATCTAAACACATATCGATATGCTGACCAGACTTCGACGTCACTGAGCAGTCGTGCACATGGCCAAGCCCGCCGCCCCATTCGTTTTAACGCCACCTGACCACGCCACACTACAAGGCTGGTCACGGATGGGCTCGCTGGCCCAACCTCTCGGGCAGCGGGCCAAAATTCTGCAGTTGTTGGCTGATGGATTAACCCCCAAAGACGTCAGCGCTCAGCTACAGATCTCGGCGCCGGTGGTGTTCAAATGGCGAAAGCGTTATCTGGAGGCGGGTCTTGAGGGCTTGAATGACCTGCCGCGAAGTGGCCAGCCTCGCAAGCTCAGCACTCAAAAAATGAAGGAAATTCTGACCCTGACAACCCAGCGCGTGCCTCGCGAGGCGACGCATTGGAGTGTGCGCCTGATGGCCAAGTATGCCGCCGTTACGGCTTGGCAGGTGCGACAGGTCTGGGCCGCTTCCGACCTCAAACCCCATCGTTTGAAGACCCTCAAGATCAGCAACGATCCGCATTTTGCCGATAAGGTCGTCGATGTCGTCGGGCTTTATCTGAACCCGCCGGATAACGCCCTGGTGCTGTCGGTTGACGAGAAAACCCAGATCCAGGCCCTGGATCGCACCCAACCGATGTTGCCGCTACGCCCCGATCAGATCGAGCGACGCACGCATGATTACAAGCGTCATGGCACCGCCAGTCTGTATGCCGCTTTTGACATCCTGACGGGCCAGGTCATCGGGCGGATAACCCTACGCCACCGGGCCAAAGAGTTTCTGGCTTTTCTGCAACAGATCGACCGCGCTACGCCCGCAGCGCTTGACCTGCATGTCATCCTGGACAACAGCTCGACTCACAAAACCCCGGCCATCAAGCAATGGCTGGAGAACCACCCGCGTTTCAAATTGCACTTCACACCGACCAGTGCGTCGTGGCTGAACGCCGTGGAAGGCTGGTTCGCGCAGCTGGAAAGACGGGCGCTGTACCGGGGCGCCTTCACCAGCGTGGCCGACCTGAAGGCGGCTATTCGTCAATTTATTGAGGCCCACAATGACCTTTCGGCCAAGCCCTTCCGGTGGAATAAAACGGCTGAATCCATCATCAACTCTGTAAACAAAGCAAAGCTGGGGGCGATAACGAATAAGTTATTGAATTAACCGCTCGGGACACTACCCACAGTGCAACTCTGAAGCAATAAGCGTTAGATTAACTTGCCGGTGTCGTCAGTTAGAAGTGCGAACCCCGCCACCCATATCACAGTGCCCGCAGTAAAACCGATACTGATGGGGAATAGAAGCAAGTCTGACGCGAAAGTAAGCAGCAAAATTCCGATGATTACCGTACCAAAACAAAAGCCCAACCAAGCTATTTCAACGGCTACTGCGCCCACAAATACGCCGAGTCCGCACAACAGTATGACCAGGCCCAATAATTTCTTCATCGTTGCAATTCCCTATTTTATGACGCACATCCAATTTAAGGTGATGATGGCGTAATGCTGGCCGCCTGCATATGGCGGTCAGTAAGCGTTATATCAAACTGACCGCCATTTGCACCAGACACTGAGCAGCTTCAAACGAAGATAGCAAACAGGCAGTGCAATAGCCCCATGGATCGCAAAAATAATAATTAACCACAACAACGAACCCTGATGATTAACTTGCCCCAAATCAATCAGTGAAGCGACTACAGTTGAGCATATTGCCGCCGACTTAATGTATGCACGAGGCTCTGCCGTGACTAGCACTCCGAATATCTCCGCAAGTACCCATACCACTATCAGTAATACCAATTCAACTACCATGTTATGCACCCTTACTTTCTTTAAATCCGGCGGCTATCCAGAACATAATCCAGGCTAAGGAGTGTATGATTGACGCGCCCAGCAAAGTGACCAAGGGTATGGCAAAAAAATAGGCTACAGCCCAGCCATACATAGCCTGACCATGCTTAATAGTTTCTGGCGAATGTATAATTGTTGCATACGTACCTACACTTTCCCTAGCTGACTCATACATAGCCGTACTTAGCGCCTCATAAAACAAGATAAATATACCGGCAAAGCAATATAAAGCAGCAGCAAAACGAAGTACTTGTACTATCCGCCACGCTCCTTCGTTCTGAATCCACACGGGTTTGTTTTTGATAAAGCAGAGCACTTTGTTCATAGCTCCCCCGTATCAGCTGCTACACATGGTTTCGGCGCCGGTGCAGACGCGCACCCCGCCAGTCCCAGCACCACTGCCAACACCATCAGAATTCTTTCCATGCCCCAACTTCTTCCGTTCGGTTACCTGACGTCAGTGTAGGTAGCTCATTGCCATATTACACATTCTTGGAACCCCCCATGACCCCTACCTATTGCCGCAGCAACGGCCTGATCCAGTACCGGTGAAACTGCCTGAGCTAATCCCTGGCGGGCATTTTATTCACCCTGTTTGTACATTTTGATGAAGGGGAGCAGGTCGCCGGTCTCGTTGCGGGCCACCAGATGCCCATCCTCAAATGTCAAATGTGCAGTCATGTTTGTTGTCCTCAGCAGGTAGTTGAAAGCACACCAACTCTAGGATCACGACCAGTCGAGGTGGAAAATTTTCTTGCTTGTCGCAGAATTCCTAAGTTATGCGACACGCATTCTTATCCCGGTTTTGCGGCTTTATATCTGTCGCATGTATCTGTCGCAAGTGATGCGTTACTTGCGATAAAAATGCGACAGGTGAAGCATGACAGCTAAGGATGGTCTGAAGTAGTCACGCTTTTCTGGCTGACTTCAGCCTCCGCTGATTTTGAAAACGGCGAATCGACCAAAACGATCAGATCATCCGCTTATTTCTGAGCTTTTAGCCGCCGCGAGCACCTCGCAACGGTCATTTCCCACATTACAGGCGCACCTCTCCTGTACTGGTCAGTAAATGTCGGCGTGCCATCCACAGATTCGACAGAGCGAATAGCGTCACCAGTTGCGCGGTGTTTTTGGCCAGGCCACGGAAGCGCGTTTTCACAAAACCGAACTGGCGCTTGACCACCCGAAACGGGTGCTCGACTTTGGCGCGTACCTGGGCCTTGGCCTTCTCGATCTTGCGCTTGGCTTTGTATAGAGCGCTACGCTTACCCAGCTTCTTGTAAGTACTGGCGTGCCGCGATCTGCCAGATCACCTCGCGCCCATCATGCTCGGTACGTTTCTCGACGCCGGTATAACCAGCATCGGCGCAGACCACGTTCTCCGCACCGTGCAGCAGTTTGTCGACCTGAGTGACATCCGCCACGTTGGCGGCTGTGCCCACCACGCTGTGCACCAGACCTGACCCGTCATCCAACACCGATGTGCGCTTTCATGCCGAAATAGTACTGGTTGCCCTTCTTGGTTTGGTGCATTTCTGGATCGCGTTTACCGTCCTTGTTCTTGGTCGAGCTGGGCGCATTGATCAGCGTGGCATCGACAATGGTGCCTTGGCGCAACGACAACCCTCGGTCACCCAGATAGCCATTGATCACGGCCAGGATGCCGGCAGCTAGTTCGTGTTTCTCCAGCAGTCGGCGGAAGTTGAGGATGGTGGTTTCGTCGGGAATACGCTCTAGATTCAGCCCGGCGAACTGCCGCAGGATGGTGGTCTCGTACAGCGCTTCCTCCATCGCTGGATCGCTGTAACCGAACCAGTTCTGCATCAAATGTACACGCAGCATCGTCATCAACGGATAAGCCGGACGACCGCCTTCACCCTTCGGGTAGAACGGCTCGATCAGTTTGATCAAGCCGTTCCACGGCACCACCTGATCCATCTCGATCAAGAACAACTCTTTGCGGGTCTGCTTACGCTTGCCTGCGTACTCGGCGTCAGCGAAGGTCATCTGTTTCATCGGAAAACTCGGCGGGTGGAGTCCTGGTATTTTGCCAAAATCAGGAAGTCTTCTTCAGAATTTCCCTAACAATGGTCATATCGCCTAGATTCGGGACCTGCGGGTGGTGGTGGTGGTGGTGGTGGTGGTGGTGGTGGTGGGCGAGGACGGCGCAGTGAAGGGTTCGATTTCCGAGAGCTAGGCTGGCGTTGCCCAAGGGCCGCCAGGCCAAGCTCACGGCTTCGATGCCGCTGCACACATTGCCGTACTGAAGGGGTGGATGGTTCATGTGTCATCTCCTGCCCTGGTTAGCGCAAAGGCGCCTAATGCCGCCCGGCCCGCGGGGCCGGTGACGTGCAAGCTGAGGAAGGAGAGGAACAAGGCGCTGGAGGCAGTACGCCTCCAGCGGGGAACAGGGATACCACCTGTGGCTGTCGCAGGGACTCTGGCCGTCGTCAACGCCTGTCGCTGGAGCAGATCGCACCCGACCCGTTTCGTGGCTGGGGTCGATATCTTTCGGCGCACATCCGCGCACAAAAGGAGCCCGTTGTTTCACCGGCGGGCACCGGGGGAGAACACCGTCGTCCCCGAAGGGTCTCCTGGCATCTCGCGCGCAAGGCGCCAGGAGACCCTTCGGGCCGGACGTAGAGAGTGCCGATCAGCAGGCCGTGCATCCGGCCGGGCAGGAAAGCACCTTCAATCCTCCCGACGACACGAGCCGCTGGAGAGGTACATGCCATTGCAGAAGGCGGGGCATGCTTGGGATGCCCCGCGGGTAGCGGGGCCATGCCTGGCAACCGCTGGAAAACGCGGCTGGGGCAGGACGTGTCTGGCAGGCGTCAGGAAGCTCTGGGAGCGGTCCGCCGCTTGCGCGAAGCGGCTCGCTTCCCACCGGACGATTCGATTGCTACGGTGCCTTTACAGTCGGGATAACGGTTGCACGACCAGAAGGGGCCGGTTATGCCGGTTCGCTGGCGTGTAGCTCCGCCGCACAGAGGGCAGCTAGGGCCTTCCGGGATCCGGATAGCCAGGCTGGTGCCGCTGTACTGCTGGATCAGTCGCGTGATCCAGGCCGACTGTTTCGCAATGAAGGTGTCCATGGTCAACTGCCCAGATTCGATCATGTCCAACGCCTGTTCCCAAATGGCGGTCGTGCCCGGGTCGGCGATGGCCGCAGGAACTGCGTCGATCAGGGTGAAAGCCGCTTCGGAGGCGCGGACGGATCGACCTTTTTTGACCAGGTAGCTTCGGCTCAACAGGCCGTTGATGATGTTTGCACGGGTGGCCTCTGTGCCGATGCCCGTGGTTTCCTTCAGCTTCTGTTTCAGGCGTGGGTCGGTCACCAGTTTGGCGACACCCTTCATAGCTTTAATCAACTCGCCCTGCGTGAACGGCTTGGGCGGCAGTGTTTTCAGCGCTTTCAGATCGACCGAGCCGACCTGGCAATGTGAGCCCTCGGATAGCGGCGGTAGGATCTGGCTGCGTTGGGCGGGCTCATCTTCGGCACCGTCGGATATTCCTGGCCCGCTGTTGATTAGCGCCAGGCGCCATCCCAGGACGGCAACCTGCTTACCCGTCGCCTGCAGTGTCTGGCCACCGGCTGACACCGTGGCGACTGTTCTGTCGAACTCATGGTGAGGTAGAAACTGGGCCAGGTAATGCGAACGGATGAGCCGATAAACGGCTTGCTCCTTCTCCGACATGGCAGAAAGGTTGGTCGGTTCCAGCGTGGGAATGATGCCATGGTGAGCAGTGACCTTCGCATCGTTCCAGGCACGTGAGCGTTGGGTGCGGTCGAGTTGGTCGATCAAGGGGCGCAGGCCGGAATCGGTGGTAAGCATGGCGTTGAGCACTGTCGGCACTTCGGCCAACATGCTCTCCGGCAGGTAGCCTGAGTCCGAACGGGGATAGGTGGTCGCCTTGTACGTCTCGTACAGCGATTGCGCGATGTCCAGTGTCTCCTGAACGTCGAGAGCAAACTGACGCGAGCAGACTTCCTGCAGCGTGCCGAGGTCGAACGGGAGAGGCGCGACTTCGCGGACCCGCTCGGTTTCCACCAACAGCACCTGCGCCTCACGAGCGCCGCCGATTCGGCTTACTGCCTGCTGGGCAGTGCGTTGGTCCAGGCACCGACCTGCAGCATCGGTGGTGGCATCGGGCGGCATCCAGTTCGCGGTGAAAGAATTGCCGGCGTGCGATAGCTGCACTTCGACGGACCAAAACGGAACAGGCACGAACCGGGCGATCTCGCGGTCGCGATCAACCACAAGACGCAGCGTGGGCGTCTGCACACGACCGACTGAGAGCACGCCCTGGTAGCCGGCTTGGCGGCCGAGCACCGTGAACAACCGGCTGAGGTTCATGCCGATCAACCAATCGGCGCGAGAGCGGGCGAGTGCCGAGTAATACAGCGGCAGGGTCTCATTCGAAGGCTTGAGCGCGTCCAGTGCCTTGCGAATGGAGGCGTCATTCAGTGCCGACAGCCACAGCCGTTGAATGGGACCACGGTAGCCGCATAGCTCGATGATTTCGCGGGCGATCATTTCGCCTTCGCGATCAGCATCGGTAGCAATCACCAGTTCGGTGGCCTGGCCGAGCAATTGTTTGACGACCTTGAATTGCGCGGCAGTGGAGGCCTTGACCTCGCTGCGCCAGCGCTCGGGAAGAATGGGAAGCTGTTCAATGGACCAGCGCTTGTACTGCTCGTCGTACGCTTCCGGTGGTGCCGCCTCGAGCAGATGGCCGATGCACCAGGTCACGACAATTCCTGGTCCGTTGTAGCAGCCAGTTCCGCGCTGTTTCGCACCCAGCACACGCGCGATGTCTTTGCCCTGCGAAGGTTTCTCGCACAGATACACGCGCATGCAGCCTCCTCGGAAATAGCGTGGTGTCCATCGAATGAGCACCAGCATGTCCGGGGAGACCACGAGAGACCGCAAACAAGGTGGACTCGACAATGACCGGCTTGTTGGCCCTGGGAGGCAGGATTGCGGCAGTTGAGCTCAGAGTAGTTGAGGCGATCGTCAGAACAGACGCTTCGTTTTGGGCGCACGCGTGGAACTCAGTGGACGTCCATGGCGCTATACCCTGGGTATAGTGGTGTCCGGTGCAGGCATGTGCTTCACCGGTTGACAGGCGCTGGCGCATTGAAGGCGACCATCGGTTGCTACAGCCGCCCTCGGATCAGGCATCCGGTTCTTCACGCCACTTCAGGTAGTCACCCACACGAAAGAAGCCAGCAGCGGCCGCATTGCGCTCAAGCGTCTATGCTGTCTCTCCGGGACGATTCAGTGCCTGCAGGTCTTCGGAGAAATGCGCTGTCGGGCCATCACAGGAAGCTCCTTGACGACCGTCGGGCGGGCCGACCTCTTCGAGGTCACAGTCCTCAAGCTCATCATCGCCAGAGTACTCCTGGTCGTCAGCCTCCCAGGGCTTTGCAGCCCACAGGGCATGAAGCTCTTCATCGCTCAGATCCTCGCGCAGCAAGTAGCACAGTGCGTCAGGATGGAGCTCTTGGACCTGTACATTGAACAGTGTGGCGAATCGACGCCGTGCAGCCTCTTTGGCCCCGGCCTGGGCTTTCTCATAGGCTTCGATCTCGGCCCAATACGTGGCCTCTTCCTCGTCGTACTGGATCTGCGCTGAGGTACATTGCGCCGTGTCAACCCGGTGCTGCGCCTCGATGAGCTTCTGGTCAGCCTCGGCACGCGTCAGGACATTCGGCCAGTTGGGTGCCGGGGAATCGGTGCCAACCACAGCAAGAAGCGTGTTCTGGTAGTCGATGAAGGCCATGTTTTCGTCAGGAACCGGGTCGACGACGACAGGATCGTTGCTGACATCTTCGATGGTCGGCGGAAGGCCGCGTTTCTCCCGACCGCTGTCGGCACGGTCGACCAGATAACGTTCACGCCAGGCCTCGCCACGCACGCGTTTCCCATCACCCTCCAGGCTCGTGGTGTACTTCATCAGCCACATGTGCATGTAGCGCTGGCGTTGCTCGCTGTGCTGCAGGGCGAGGTCATGGAAACGCTGATAGAACGCTTCATCATGGCCGCAATCGAGGCTGTCGCCTTCGTGGGCAACTTCGTGCTCGATGAGAGAAAAAATATAGGCAGCGCTCCTGAGTGGACAGGACTTGAGCCGCTTCACAAGGGTGACGTCGACGGCGATGTAACTGCTGCCGTCGGTCCACGCCTCAGTGATAGATGCACAGAGCTGGCCCTGGCATCGACCGAGTTCATCAGCAACTCGATGAGGGCTTTGCCGATGGAGCCCGCCTGGCTGCAAATGATGTGATGGATGATCTGCGGATCGAGCTCGAATGGCAGACGCATGGACCCTCCTTGTAGCGTTAGGTCAAGATATTGATGAATACGCCGTCCATTTCATTGCCGATGCGCAATGAAGAGCCCGGCATTCGACCTGTGCGCCGGGAGAGGATGGACACGCGACCATTGATGCCGGTGATTACCGGGGTTGTCGAAAACCTAACCGAGCCATCGCTCGTCCGTATTCAGCGTGAGTGGGCGTGATCAGGCGATGTTTGCAGTGTGAAATGGTGTGCTCAGGAGAGGATCGAGCAGGTCGTGAGTCGAAACATCGGGGGCATCGTCATGTACCGCGGACAGCAACCTCAGTGGACGTCAGTGGAGCAACTTGAGATGATTCAGACCCAAGCGGGTGGGTGCAAAGTGGCGAGACAGCGAGTAATGGCCATTAAGCTGCCCCCTGATCAGCCGAAGAAAGACACTATGCAATGGGCCAAGCGTTAGTGACGATTTGCAACGAGAGTGAGGTGATGGCGAAGACGCTTACCGATGCATACCTGGTGCTGCTGTTGGCGGCGACCATCCACGGTACGGATGCCGCCGTGCGGGATACGGCGAAGCGCTGTGCCAAAACGCTGCCGAGAAGCAGGCGGGAGGTGATGTACCAGATAGTCGACAGCAAGGATCCGCTCAAGCTTGTGTTCCATATCGCGGAAAATCTGGACTGATGTGGCAAGCGAGAAGCGTCTGCAAGAGTAGCCGGAAGCCATGAGGCCGCGAATGGAGGCCGTAGGTTGGTTCTCCGGGAGCTTCTCCATGTGCCGCGAACTGTGGATCTCAGTGGAACGCCATGGACGCTGGCTGTTGCCCGGTGAGCGACTGGTGGTTGGCGCAATCGCTCAGCGGGAAAGGTGCATGCAGGGCGGGAATGATCACTCGTTCTCGGCTGGCTCCGCTGCCGCGGGCTTGGCCCCGAGCACGACAGACTCAATGCGATAAGGCAGGATGCCAGCGCGGCGCGCTTCGATCTTGAAGGTCACACGCTCGTTTTCGTCCGCATCCTCCCAATCGTCTTTCACCGCCCGACCTTCGACCAAGACGCGCATGCCCTTCTGGTACAGCGCGGCCCAGCGCTCGGCGTCGCGATGCCAGATCTCGACCGGCGCCCAGAACCCGCCGCGATCTTCAAAGCCCTCCTTGGTAGGCACGGGGTTGTCGAAATAGACATTCAGGCGCAGCAGCCTGCGCGGCTCATTGTTGCCGTTCGGAAACTCGCGGAATTCTGGCGCAGAACCGATGTTGCCCTCGCCGTAGAAATGCGTGCTCATGAGTGTGACTCCTTGGGGTTGGTGGCGCGGACACGCCGTTGGTAAGCCCCCTCGGCATGGACCAACTTGCTGGCGCACTCCGAGGTTTGGCGGGCGATGCTGTGAGTGAGGCTAATCTGCAGGTTCAGCACGATGCGCTGCACCTCGATGGTGTAGAGGTCGTCGATCAGCGATGTCGGTGTGTCGGGGCTGGCAAGCAGCTCCTCCCACAACGCCGTACCCATGCGTGAGCGATCTAGGTTGCGCCAGCGCAGAAAGGTCGTGCCTGCGCCAGTGGTTTGCTGGGCCAGTTGCACAGGAAGGAGGTTGAAGGGGTGACTGCGGGCCTGCGACAGCACCTTGCGCTGCGCCAGTCCGATCAGATCGTCCCGCAGTGTTTCGCTCTGGCTGGCCCAGGTCGCAAGCTCCCCATTACCTTTAAAAGGCTTTAAAAGGCCTTTTAGGTAGCCTGCGTGTTCCAGCCTCTGGAAGTCCGCCTGTTCCAGTGCCAAGAAGCGGTTGGATGCGGTCATGCTGGTTCGTCCTCACCGTCGGCGGGCGCAGGGGTGTCGTCCAGGTTCTCCTCGTTTGAAGCAGCTGGATCAACGGTGCTAGTGTCGTTGGCTGGCGCAACCTCTGAAACCGTCGACGTGCCTGGAGCGGATGCCAGAGCAGGGCGACGGAGAAGCGGCGGTGCAAAGCGTGAACGGCGCGTGCCGTCGAGCACGTCCTGCGGCAGTTCACCGTATTTCTCCAGGGCGGCACGGGCCGCGGCGTTGTTTGCGGCGAAATCATCGCGCTTCGTACCGGAGTAGCGGTACTGCTGCGCCAGGCTGAAAAGGCTGCGCAGCGCATGTGCGCCTTCATTGAGCCAGCGTTCCAGGGTGCTGCGGTCGATCAGGGCGGTGTGATGCGCCAGGATCAGGCGCCGGGCCAGGTCGTCGTAGTCGGCCAGCAGATAGACTGCCATGAAGCCAAGCTGGGAGGCCACGAACAGGGGCAACTTCACCGGTTGGACGTTGAGGTTCTCACCCAGGCTGAGTGCCGCCGGTACATCGGCCAGCGCCTGATCAACCTGTTCGCGTAAGGCCTGAAGCTGTTCTTTGGTGGCGCTGAGCTTGTCTTCGATGCGCAGCATCCACCAGTCGGAGTAGGGATCGTCTTGCTCAGAACCTCGCTTGAGCTTGGTCATGATGGCGACAAAGCCGTTGAGGCCAACAATGCCGGGCTTGCCTTCGGAGGGCGCACGTCCGTGCCAGATACGGGACGCATGATGGGTGTGCAGCGTCAGCGACATCGCGCTGCGCAATGACCCAAGGTTCAACTGCAGGGAAGATTCGGGTTCGGTGGCCATCGTGACGACTCTCGGTGAGGAAACGAGTCGCCAGCATCGGCATTGACCGGAAGGGTGTCAGTCATCAAACCGCACCGCATGACCGCCTGTTTGTGAATTCGCACTGCCGCAGTGGAATCTTGCACCTCCCTGCGGATGAGAGGGTGGCGTGAGGCATTCTGCGTCCGTTGCCCGCCACCGTTGCCGGAAGGCAGCCTGTTCAACTATACCAGTGGTATAGGCGACGGTGGCCTTCGGTGGACTCTTCAGGCGAATGACTCTGCGGCTGGAGGTGATGCATTGAAGGGAAGGCAGTGTGTTCAACTATACCAGTGGTATAGGCGATCATGGACGTCGTTGGACTTGCTGGCAGAGGTATAGGGCAAACCCTGATGTTGAGCATTGGCAAAACGCCATTGATGCCCCGTGGGTGCTGCTTTCACCTGCCCAGCAGAGAGCGCAGCCGTGCGATGTTCTTTCGGGCGACTTCAGGGTCGACAGCCTGCGTTGGCGGTGGCTGTGGGGGCTGGCTTACCGGGGGGCTGGCTGTCTTCTGACCGACCCAGGCGTGAAACTCACCCTTCATGGCCTTCTGAATGATGCCAAACAGGTAGCCCGCAGGGTTACGCACTGAGCTTGCCCGACAACGTGCATCCCATTCGTCGAGGATGGCTTGGTGCAACTCGGCATCCACAGGCTGCAGTGCGGTCAGCGCGCCTGATTGCTGCTCTGCTTTGAGTGACAGGAAGCGTTCGGGTAGGCGAAGTTTTCCCCGCTCGCGCGGTACTGTACGTACTTCTTTTAATTCTTTTTCTTTACGTACAGTACTATCGGTCTTCGGATTCCGAAGTGAGTCGGTTTTACTGGGTTTTACGCCTGCTTCGGATTCCGAAGTCGGGGGGGTAGGATTCCGAAGTAAGTCTTTGGGACCTTCTTCGGATTCGGGGTCATCCCCAGGTTGTGGATAACTTTGCTCTTCGGTCCAGCCTTGCGCCGCCAATCGCTGCGACAGCACCTGGAGCCTGCTCGGCAGTATCCGCCCGCTGAGCAGCGGGTCGTCGGCCATTTCTTTGAGCGTGTGCACACCGACACGCTGGACGGACTTGCTGGCGTGATTCAATGCCTGGCTGACCAGACCCAAATAATCCGGGTCGAGCTGAATGGCTTCATAGGGCGTCAGGGGCTCGTCGTGCAGCACATAGAGATTGCCCTGTATTCGTCCTGTTTTCGGATCACGACGGCGCCTCACCAGACTGATCCAGCGCGTCAGGCGCAGCAACGTTAGCGCCCGCGCGACGGTCTCATGGGACGCACGAGCCGTGCACGGCATTGAGGCCAGATAGGGGCAGAGCTGATCGTAGGTGGGGAAGGCGGTGACCCCGTCATCGTTGAGCAGCAGACGAAAGACCTGCCAGGCATTTCGTTCAAGCGGGGTCAGCCGGTTATCCAGCAGCAATGCACGGGGCACGCTGTCATGGCGGTTGCCGCTGAAGATGAATCCATCAGAGGGAGGGGGTGCCGGAGTCGGCGCCGGTGTTGTGTCCGGGGGAGGTTGCATGTGCTGCAGTGCCTGGTCGAATAGCTCCCCCAGCGATACGGGGCCGCGTGAATGACGTGGACTGCCCATCAGACCAGCCCTTCATCAATCCACCCTCGGATAGCGCTCCAGATCACTGAGATGGGCAGGCCCGTGCATTCGGCAAGATCGGCGGTAATCGCAAGCATTGCCATGTCGTCGTTCAACGCGGTGCCACGTTCTTTGACGGTCGCTGACCAGCGATGCCAGAGATCAGCGTCCTGTTCTTCTGACAGGACCGGATGCCGGCCCTTGCGTTTCGGTAGCCCGATGACGTCGCGCCTAAGGGCGATTTCCTGGTGGGTCAAGCCGTAGAACTTGCTGATGAGCTCCGTACTCGCTCCCAGCCGCAGAAGCCGATCGATTTCTTCAATCTCCCGGGTGACATCATTCACCTGGCTCAAGAGATGATGCAGCACCTCCTGGTTCACGCTCACTGAGCACCATTTAACGGTTGCGTTGGCCAGGAGACTGGCCATGGCCGGGTGCTTGAGTGCCTCCAGCGCCGTGTCGTCGAACCCCATGGATTTTGCCCGGCGTAGCTGGCCGTTGCGCAAATCGTGGAGCGCTTGCGCGATCACTGCCTGATTGAGCGGATGGGGGTCGGGCATGGCGGCCGTCCTCATGATCCGTGCATGGCGGTGTCGCCATCAGTGATGCCGGCCTCGATGTCCAGCAATCGCCTGGCAAGCCTCAACAAGCGGAAAAGCTTCACCAGCCCACTGTCGCTCAGACGCACGACCTGCTGTGATGAGGGCGTACGCACCTGCCCCAGTAAAAGAGCGCCCAGGTCCTCGGCCAGTTGTGCTGTGTTGATGCGTACAGGCAACGTGCCGACCGGCTGATAGGGGGCGCTCAAGGCATGCAGCAGTGACAGTAACGCGCCAGGGAGATTTGATGGCATGTCCAACTCGCCAAACGTTGGTGTGCAGGTGAAGCCGATGCCCTCGTCGCAGGTGACGATGCCATCATCCAGACCCGCTTCGTTGGCGATCTCACGCGCGAATTGAGCGATGTGGATGCGCAGCCGATCGGGTGTATCGAGGCTGGGATCGATGTACCAGACATCCGAGATCGGATAGAGACCTCCAGCCTGGACAGGGATGGCCTGCAGGACGTTTGTTCCGAAATCAGGTGGTGTCTCGCCGGTGTGGTCAGCCACCAGTCGCTGGATCGACTGCAGGCGATCGGTGGTCTCGGCCGGCGAAACGATATGTTCCTGAAACAAGACCGAGCGATCGTCCTTGTCCTGTTGATCCTCAACCGCGTCGGCCGGAGGGCGTGCTGCCGACTCACCTTGGAGCGTATGGGGCTCGCTTGCAGATGTTCTGGATGTCTCCGTCGTCCGCGGTGTGGATGCTGACGGCGGCGGTGCGACCGTCGATGGCAATGTTGGCTGGCTCGTGGGTGCCTGTCCGGTAGTCGCCGTGCTGGACGTGTTGTTGGGGTCACTATTCAGCAGTTGCCAGCGCTTCTCGGAATCGGTGATCTCGAATGCCAGCGTGTCATAGTCCACCCCGAGCAAATCGGCCATTTGACCGATCAGCTCATCCTGTACTCGCTGCGCCGCAAAGCTCCCTGGGGAGTCAAATACCATCAGGACGTCCTGGAACAGCGTCGCAAAATCAATGCTCGCACTGTTTCTGGTCATGCGCGCATCCCAGATCCGGGAACCGGCCCTACGCAGGCTGGTCAGTTGCTCGACTTGGGGGCGTCCGAGGCCGGCATAGAGCACGTTCGGTATCGCTGGCAGCAGGAACTGGATGGCCTCCTGCATGCGGCTGATGTGGGGCTGAGGCACGGGGTAGCCGTCAGTTTTGAGACGTCGGGCAAGCTCTGACTGCGACAGCGATTTACCATCCTCCTGCTCATAGAGCTCACGGACTTTCTCAACACCAAGGGCACGTTCGATAAACGACAGGCCGCCATGAAGTTCGTTTTCTGCCAGATGTCCCGTCAGGGCAACGATCTCACCGCGCTCCGGCCATGGGCGGAACAGGCAGCCGATACGGAAGAATCGCTCGTCTTTGCTCTCACTCCACAGATCGCGCAGTATCGCCAGGCGCGTGTTGCCGCCGTTACGAATGATGTAGTGATCGGCACTGGGGCGACGGGTGATGGGCGGCGGGGCATCCAGCCCACGCTGGCGGATGGACGCTTTGATCTCCTCGTACAGCGGATTGCGCGTCAGCCTTGGATCGAGCTCATAGGAGCGCAACTGGTCCAGCGTCACCACCATTGGCGTGTCGGCGATCGGATCGCTCATCGAACTCGCTACCGGGCCGTTGCGTGTGAAACCATCGCTCAGGAGCTTGCTGGCGATGTCTTCTGGGGAGGCATCAGTCATGGTCGGCTCCCTCTTGATCGGGGTGCTCGACCACTGTGGCGTGACGTTGTGCGCGCCGCAGCATGGCGCGCGCATTGCGTTCTGCCCGGTGATCGCTGGCTGTCGCGCTGGTATAAATCGGCGGTAAGCCCGGCTTGACGAATTTCAGGTGCCCGCCAGGTGTTCGGGAGACATTCCAACCCTCGCTCAGGGCATGTTCAATCAGTGGCAGTAGTCGCTTGTGGCCACGGGCCAGTTCATGGGCGTTCAACATGAGAATGTCTTCCCTCAAACTTCCCGGTGACCAGGGCGAACTGTTCCTGCCATTGCGGGCACAGTTCGCTGGCCAGCCCGCGGACAATGTCCAGTGCGGCTGCCGCGACTCGGCCAGTGGGCCGTCGGTGCTCAACCCGGTGGACCGGCAAACCACGCGTTGCCGCTCGGGGAAATGCCTCGATTGCAGGAATCTCGGTACGCAGGACGTGAACCCCTTCCTGATCTCGGTAGATCAAACACAGTGTCTGCTGGATCAGCTTTGCATTGGCTGACACAGCAGGTACGCGGTTGAGCAGGAGATGAAGGTGTGGCGGGTTAATGCCCAGATGCCTATAGGGGGCGATGTCTTCGATGAGCTGCAGAGTGCCTCGGCGCATTTCACGAGCGGCGAGGATTTCGGGGGTGACGGGCGAGACCGCCTGTTCGGACGCCAGCACGGCCATCTCGAGCAGCACACTGCGAGCGCCTTGAGTATCGAGTAGCACCAGGTCGTAGTGCGGCTGAAACACCGGTAGCAGGTGCCGCAGTCGAAGCCGCCCATCCGGGGCTTGCAGCAAGAGGGTGTTCAACTGCCGATGCGCGTCATTGGACAGAATGACGTCCAGCCGGTCTATGACGGTGCGCGATACCAGCCGCGCAATGTCGCGCTCGTTGAATGCCAGCAGCTCATAGATCCCGCATGGAGCGCGACGGGCAAGCTCGTAGTAGGATGACAGCGTCGGCTGCATATCAAGATCGAGCAGCAGAACCCTTAGGCCGGCATCGGCGATAAAGCCGCCGAGGTTCGCGGCTACGGTGGTTTTTCCTACGCCGCCTTTGGTCGAAATAACAGAAATCACCTGCATGGCGTGCTCCTCTTTGGCAAGGAATGGGGAGCTCAGTCAGGCGCGTTCTTTAAGACGGTCAGTGATCCACTGGTCGATCTCAGCGGAGTCCCAGCCAACGGCACGGACGCCAAGTTTTATGGCTTTGGGGAATTGTCCCGCCTTCATGAGGCTGTAAAGATAGGCACGCTTGAAGCCTGTCTTGGCCTCGACTTCAGGCCGGCGGAGAATGCGTCGCTCCGCAATCGGAGCCGAGTTCTGTTCAGACATAATGGTCACTCCTTAATGCTCAGTGGCACGTGTTGGGCGTGACCCGTATTGAATCGATGTCACCCCTGACGCACATCAAACAATAGGATTGTGCTGACCATCGTATTCATGCTTCGTCATTGAAGCTAAGGCTGCGAGGCGAAGCATTGCGGCCAACGCTATCCGTGGAGCTGACACTATTAAAAGGTTCAGCGTCTTGATAAATAGTCCGTCGGGCGTTGGCTCGTTGTTCAATTTAGTAGCAACCGAGTACGGCATTTTTTGTCATCTAGGCGACAAAAAAAGTCGGTCATTAATGGCGGGGTGCGATTGACAAGCGCTACAAGCTCCAGCGCTTGTGCATGAGCAGGCGCCCCCAACTGAATTCAATGGTTATCCCCTTTATCTCGCGACGATGAAGGGGATATTTGAGACTTGCGCCAGACGAAAATATATGGAACTTAATGTGAGAGCCCAGTGCTGAGCATGGAGTGATCATCGTCACTCATGGTCATGCTGCCCCCGATGTGTTGCGCTCTTTTAATGACGCGTTCCAGCTCTGCTGAAATTGGCCTCTCCGGTACAACGATGAATGTTGCCGTGTCGGGGATATCGTCGATAACCGGCCGAACAATTACATCAGGGTGGTTGTAAATGGAAAGCTGCGATTCCAACCCGATACCAATGCCATAGCCCGCGGCGACCAGCATCATCATTGGCTCATGACCAGAAACATGTTCAGCAATGTTGGGAGAGGGCAGCGAGTCGTCCTCAAACCAATGATTAATGACGTTGTGTCCTCCGGCGCAACGTTCAGGATGGCAAAGAATCAAGGGGTAGCGGAGTGCTTCCCCAAGAGGCACTTTATCCAGGGAAAGCAGCGGATGGTGAGTGGGAATAGCAATCGCAGGGCGTTCGGCCCACACCCTTAACTTTCTGAAGCCATTGGTGGCTACTGTGTTGTCTACAGTGAAACCCGCATCTATCTCGTCGTGTAAGAGCGCTTTGTGCATCTCGTTGACGGTCATTTCAACGATCCGAATCTCGGTGGCAGGTTCCTCCTCACGGCATCGAGCCAGTAGCTGGGTTAGCCGAGGCTGAGCCAGGCTATCGGCGATGGCTATACGTACCCTGCCGCGATAGCCCAGGGAGGCCGATTGCACTCGTGTCAGGGCGTTATCCATGAAGGCAAGGACGCGGCGCGCCTCTTCACGGAAAATCTCCCCTGGCCAAGTCAGCTGTATACGCCCCTTGGTGCGATGGAGCAGTCGGACACCGAGATAGGACTCAAGATCTCTTATGGCTCTGGACAATGGGGAAGGTTCAATGTGAACTCTGGCCGCCGCACGAGCAAAGCTTTGTTCTTCAGCGACGATCAGGAAATAGCGCAGGTGACGTATCCTCATGGTGCATCTTCCTTTTTGCTTGTTGACATGCTCTTTGACCGCGAGCAGTGCGCTGTTATTCGCGCACTGGTAGTGGTTTTGGTGAGCTGCTGTGTGATGCAGTCCACAAGTTGTGACGCAGCCGAAATTGACACGCCGCAATCGTGTGACTGCTTCCTGAACTGAAGTGTTGATCCTACCGGCGTCGCTGCGTGACCCTGCAGTTGCGACAGGTGCTCGATCGGAGGGGCGGGCCGCCGCCGTGCGCGTTGGTGCTTTGCCGAGCGCAGATCGCTGCTGGCAATCGCCGAGACGTTGCGTTACGAGCGGGGCTGGGATGAGGGATGAGGGATGAGGGCTGGACTGTCATGGCGCCCTTACATGCACTGCCGGCTTCACTTTGGTGGTCGTCAGAAAATAAAATCGCATCATTGCAAATCAAGAGGTTACGGTCTGCGAGTCATTTAGGAATAAAGGAAAGCCGCATTAGTTTTTAAAGAACGTGCCGGCGCGGCCCGTGATCACTCTGAAACCATAGGAAAAAGCCTTGCGGGCAATACACACACAAGCTCCACTTGGCTGTAGATGCGCATGGCTTGCCTGTGGCGCTCCATCGATTGCGTCAGCAATGATCTGCAACTGCGTTACCCTGATATGTCCCGAGCCACTCCCGCATGGGCCTCTCTCGATCAGAGAATATGCGAAAATTTTTAACAGGCAGCTGGATTTTGCCTACTTCCTCTTAGCAGTCGCGCTTCCAGCGGCGCCCTTATCGAGTTGAGCCTGGAGTGCAGCCCTATGTTCGGGATGGGCGATTTCCAGCAATTTTGTGGTTCGCTGATTCAGAGTCATACCGCGCAGATCTGCTATGCCGTACTCGGTGACGACAATGACCGCGTCGCTACGTGCAATGGTTGCCGGTCCGTTTAACCTCGTCACGATTCTGCTGTGGCGGCCTGCGGTAGAGGGCAGGGCGATGATGGGCAATCCGCCTTTTGAGCGCCGTGAGCCGCGGATAAAGTCGACCGCTCCGCCGATGGCGCCGACGTAGCTGCCCGCGGCCGACTCCGAATTGACCTGACCGGTCAGGTCGACTTCGACGGCTGAGTTGATCGCTACCAGTTTGTCGATGCTCTCCAGGATGTGCGCATCATGGGTGTAGCGAGTCGAGCGTAATTGAATCGACGGGTTGTGGTGAGCATAGTCATGCAGCAGGCTGGTACCCATGAGAATGCCACCGATGCTGATGCCTCGGTCGATCGTCTTGCGCTGGTTGGTAATCGCACCGCTGAGCATCAGACGTGCTACACCGTCGCCAAGGCTGCCTGAATGCACGCCCAAATGGCGATGGTCGCCTAGTGCACTCAAGACGGCGTCGGGAATGGCGCCGATGCCCATTTGCAGGGTGGCGCCATCTTCGATCAGTCCGGCGATATGCTTGGCGATGCGCTGATCGCTTTCCCGGACTTGGCTGAGCGGATTTTCCATGGGCGCCCGATCGGTGAACAGGATGGCGTCCAAATCATCGTCGCCCAGGGGCCGGTCACTGTAGGTCCATGGCGCTTGAGCATTGACTTCTGCGATCACCAGGCGAGCGCTGTCGAGTGCCGGCAGCAAATACTCGCTGGCCAGGCTCAGGCTGTAGCGACCCTCGGCATTGGCGGGCGCCAGTTGCAGCATCAACACATCGATACGCAAAGCGCCACTGCTGATCAGGTCCGGTAGTTCGGAGTAGTGGCTGGGCATGATCTGCAGCAACCCGGCATTAGCCAACTCGCGGTTGGCCCCCGCGCCGCAATAAGCAATGAAATCCACGTGATCGGTGTGCTCGGGTGTACAGGTCGGGCTGTTGGCGATGCCTAACATCACCCGGAACCTGCCGATCTTTTGCCGCTGGGCCATCAATGCCTGGGTCAAAGGCAAGGGCTCGGCGTTGGCCTGACCCCACATCACCGTGTCGCCAGGTTGAATCAGTGCGGCCAGGTCCAGCGATTCGAGGTGCAAGAGCTGTGGCATCAGGGCGTTCTCGGCGACAGTCAGCCGCAGCTGCTGGTTGGGCAGCCGAAGCTTCAAAAAAAGGGATGGGGAAACGGCGGCGCGAAGGCCGCCGTGGTCTTTAGACGATTGAGGAAGGGTGCTTGGCCAGCGGTGTGACCTGGATGGTCATATACGGGAACAGTGGCAGGCTGGACAGCAGCTGATGCAGTTCGTCGTTGCTGGCCACGTCGAGGATGCTGATGTTCGAATATTGCCCGACTATTCGCCACAGGTGCGGCCATTTGCCCGCCTCCTGAAGCTCGGTCGCGCGTTTCTTCTCGGCAATTTTGATCGCCTCCACGGTGTCGGCAGGGATATCGCGAGGAATGTTTACGTCCATCTTTACGTGATAAAGCATGGGTTCTACTCCGATTGGATTTTACTGTTGATCAATGGATGGTCGGCAACCGGGGCATCGTGATCGTCCGGGTTGTGACCCAAATGGGCGTCGACATCTTCCAGGCGCACACCGCGGGTCTCTGGCAGCAGCAACACGGCGATGATTGCCAAGGCGTAGGCCACCAGGCAAAAGCCACCGATCGCTTGCGCCAAGCCAAAACGCTCAGACAGAACCCCGACTCCAGCGATGGACAACGCACCCAGGGATTTACCCAGGTTGTAGGAAAAGCCCATGCAGGTGGTGCGTATGTGGGTAGGGAACAGCTCGCTCAAGAAGGGGCCGACGACGGCGAAGATGCCCGTGGCGAAGGCGCCGACAGGAAAGCTCATCAGCATCAACACGGTGGGGCTCATCGGCACGAGCATATAAACCACGGTGAAAATCCATGCGCCCAGGCAGAAGAGCAGCAGCGCAGGTCGACGACCGAAGCGATCGCTGAGATACGCTGTGAGTACGAAGCCGGCGAACGCACCGGCGCACATGATCAGCATCGTAATGACGACTGGACCTGGCTTCAGCCCGCGAACCTGCACCATCAGCGTCGGCAGCCACGCCATGATGGTGTAGGCGGCGGCCTGTAGACCCGTCACTAACAGGGCGCCTAACAGGGTCAGTCGGATCACGGAAGGGCGGAAAGCGGAGAGGATCGAGGCCTTCTCGTTATTTGCGGCCTTGGCTTCCTTGAAAATTTCGGCGTCCTTGACGTTGCGGCGGATGAACAGCACGAACGTGGCCGGAATGACCCCCACCCAAAATGCGACACGCCACGCCATCTCCGGTGGCAGGTAAGCGAGTAGAGCGGTCATCACCACCGCAGACAGTGCCCAGCCCACCGAGAACCCGCTCTGTACGAAGCCTAAAGCCTTGCCGCGATGCTCGGGACGAATGACCTCGGCCATCAGCGCGGCACCCACGGCCCACTCACCGCCGAAGCCCAGGCCTTGCAGGGTACGCACCACCAGCATTTGTTCGAAGGATTGAGTAAAACCTGCCAGCACGCCGAAGAGCGTGAACCAGCAGATGGTGAAAATCAGAATCCGCACCCGACCGTAGCGGTCGCTGAGGATACCCGCGGCCCAACCGCCCAGTGCGGCAGAGAGCAGCGCGGCGGTGCCCAGAATACCGGCCTCGCCCTTGGATATCTGCCAGACCGCCATAAGGGTCGGCAACAGAAAGCTGAACATCTGGGCGTCGTAGGTATCGAGCGCCCAGCCGGAAAAACATGCCCAGAACGTTTTGCGTTCTTGTGAGGAGCCGGTTTTGTACCATTCGAACATATCGCCGTCCTTCTTGTTATTGGACTTTTTATTGGAGGGTCCTTGGGCTTGCGAGGCCGTGATCCAGAATGCCGCAGTGACCGGGTGGCGCCCATTTGCCTTTGCAAAACCCAGCCTTGCAGCCTGACTAAAGCTCAGGCATCGCGTGGTGAAATCAATAAATCCTGAGCCACGCTGGCGACCAGTCGACCGTCTCGCTGGTAGATGTGAGTCATGCTCAGCCCTCGACCGGACAGGCTGCGCACTGCATCGTTGACGAACAGTAACCACTCATTGACGTCGATCTCCAGGCTGTGAAACCACAGCGTGTGGTTGAGGTTGCTGATGTAATGGTTTTGCCAGAGATCAAGCATCCCTTGTCCGGGTGCCAGGCTGGCGTTCAGCCAGCCGTCAGACAGGTACGCCAGCGCCGCATGGTGCAGGCAGCCTTCGGCCGCAAGCGGCTGGTTCAAGCGCACCCAGTAAGCGATGTCTCGTCGGTCAGCGGGGCGCTCGAAATGATCCTGATGAATCGGCCGGATATCGAGTACCGGCCGGGCACTGAAACGCAGTTGCACGGCCTCGCTGTCCAGCGGGTAACGCTCGGCTAATTCAGCCAGGGTCGGCAGGCTTTCCGGCGCAGGCATTTGTTGTTGCAGTTGGTGTGGATCGCCGGGTTCGGACTGTGCTACTTGAAAGCTGGCGTTGGCGCTGAGCACCAGGCCTGTGCCCTGGACACCATAGACGTGGCGGGTGGAAAGACGCCGCCCGTCTTGCAGCGCCTCGACGCTGTATTCGATCGTGTCTTTTGGACGCGCACCCTGCAAAAACGTCATTTGCAGCATGCTGGGGCTGCGTCCGTTCACCGTCTGCGCCGCCGCCCACAACGCTTGCCCCAGCAACTGACCGCCATAGACCCGGCCGTTGGCATTGGTGTCATAGGCATAGCTGCGCCAGTTTTGCTGGCCCGCCGGTTCCAGGGTCAGCAGTTCGGTGAGATCGCGTTGGTCCCAACGGCGCTCGCTGTTCATATGCTTAGGGGCGCTAGAGCGCTGTGGGTCGATGACTTTTGCAGGGTCGAGGAGTCATCGCGCAGGGTCACCGCGCTGAAGTCCAGCGGCACTTGCGTCACGTCCTGCAAGGCCTGCGGTGTGATGTCACCGATCAACTCGAGCACTTTTACGCCGGTGGCGGTGATATCCATCGTTGCCAGTTCGGTGTAAACACGGCTCACGCAACCCAGCCCGGTCAAAGGATAGGTGCACGCTGGCAGTAACTTACTACGACCGTCTTTGCCCAGATGCTCCATCATGACGAAGACCCGCTTGGCGCCGATGGCCAGGTCCATCGCGCCACCCACAGCCGGAATCGCATCCGCAGCGCCGGTGTGCCAGTTGGCCAGATCGCCTGTGGCCGACACTTGGAATGCGCCCAGTACGCAGACGTCCAGGTGCCCACCGCGCATCATCCCGAAGGAGTCGGCATGGTGGAAAAAAGCGCCGCCCGGGGCGAGTTCGATGGGTTCTTTACCCGCGTTGATCATGTCCCAGTCTTCTTCGCCAGGCGCGGCGGCTTGCCAGCGGCCCAGCACGCCATTTTCACTGTGCAGGAAGAAGTCTTTATCCAGCGGCAGATGGTTTGCTACCAAGGTCGGCAAGCCAATTCCGAGGTTGACATAAGAGCCTTCGGTGATGTCTCGGGCGACTCGTTGCGCCATGGCAATACGTACATTCTTGTCCATACCAATCATCCCGCTCGATTTAGACGTGTCGCTGGTTCGCCGGCCGGGTCGCGGCGCAACACCAGGTGCTTGACGAAGATCCCCGGCGTCACGATGGTCTCGGGGTCCAATTCGCCCAGCTCGCAGAAGCGCTCGATGGAGGCAATCGTGTTTTTTGCCGCCATGGCCATGACCGGGCCGAAGTTGCGCGCCGTCTTGCGATACACCAGGTTGCCCCAACGATCACCGGCCTCGGCCTTGATCAAGGCGTAATCGACGTGGATCGGATACTCAAGAACATAATCGCGGCCTTTGATGGTGCGGGTTTCCTTACCTTCGGCCAGCGACGTGCCGAAGCCTGTGGGTGTAAAGAACGCGCCGACACCGACGCCAGCAGCGCGCAAGCGTTCGGCCAAATTGCCTTGAGGCACGATCTCCAGCTCGATCTTGCCCGCCCGATACAGGGTTTCGAAAACGTGTGAGCCGGTCATGCGGGGATAGGAACAGAGAATCCGACGGACCCTGCCAGCCTTGAGCAGTGCCGCCAGGCCGGTATCGCCCTGGCCGGCGTTATTGCTGACGAGCGTAAGGTCGCGAGCGCCTTGCTCGATCAGCGCCTCAATCAAGTCATCGGGCATGCCCGCACCGCCGAAACCGCCCACGGCGATGGTGGCCCCGTCGGGAATACCAGCCAGAGCCGCCTGTACGCTGGTGGAAAGTTTGTCGATCATGGATGTGGTCCTTGTTTTGAGATCTTCCACCGTTATCGTCCAGCGTCGGGATAAAGGCGGGATACAGGCAGACGAGGCGTCGGGTGCGTGGCCCGGATGCTTCGACTGCCTGATTTGATCAGCTTGCCCAACGTAGCCAGTAGTCACAATTTCGGTCTTCGGAAGGCTTGATTAACCGGTGATTAACAGCCGTTCGATGAGGGCTTTAAACACCTGCCACGCCGACCGTCATTCCACCGCAGACGTACAGCACTTGACCGGTGACAAAGCCACTTCGGGCGTCTAGAAAAAATGCGGCAGCCTGGGCAATATCGTCCGGGATGCCTAAGCGCTTGACTGGAATCGAATCGATGATGGCCTGAGTACGAGGGCTGTCCGGTGGATTGGCCCGCTCAAACAATTCAGTACGGATTGGGCCAGGACCGATGGCGTTGGCCGTGATACCAAAGCGGCCCAACTCCAGCGACCAGACCCGCGTCATACCCAACAATCCTGCCTTGGTAGCGGCATAGGCGCTGCGTAGCTCTTTGCCCAAGGCCGCGCGTGACGACATGTTGAGAATGCGCCCGAAGCCAGCCTCTTTCATGCCGGGCAACAGGGCTTGCATGCATTGCAGCGAGCAGCGCAGGTTGAGCGCCCAGACTTGCTCCAGCTCCTCAAGGCTTTGCTCTTGCGCGTTGTTGGGGCAGACCATGCCGACGTTGTTGACCAGTCGGGTGATAGGCCCGCCGGCAAGCGCTTTTTCTAATGCCTGCGCAGTGGCTTTAACATTGCCAAGGTCAGCAAGAAGGCCATCTCCGATACGGTCGATAATCACCGGTTCGAAGCCGTCTTTAATGCAGCGCTCAACAATCGCTGCGCCAATACCTGAGGCGCCGCCTGTAATCAGTACTCGTTCTCTGGACATAGGTGTGTTCCTTGAGTAGCTCTAGACTGTTGCGACAGGATTCAACGGTGCACCCACGGCTCCCGGCAGGCGCAAGGGTGGGGCGGTCAGCAGAAAACGATTGCGCTGGTGGGCGCGTAGCCATTTGGCCAGAGGCGTGAGGTGCCACAGTTCGCCCAGGTGAATACCCAGCTTGAACAGGCAGTGGTGATGCAACGGCATGACTGAGCAACAGCCATCGCCATGCCCATTGGGAAAGATTTCCACCGAGTAATTGTCGGCAGCGATAGCGACCAATCCGCTGTCAGTGATCCATTGCAGCAGACGCTGGTCATTACCGTCGAGTACCGCTGCGAGCGAGTCCAGGACCTGGGTGTCCGGTTGCTTGTTCATCCCAAGCACCGCTTCGGCGTAACCGGTGTGCAGGCAGACAATATCGCCAGGTTCGACCTTCACCTGGTCGGCATCGAGCACGTACATCAATTCGTCATAGCCAATATGGGTACGGGCATCGCCGTAGTGATGGTGCAGGTCGATCATCACGCCGCGGCCTTGCACGCAGGTTTCGGCCATGCGTTCGATGCCCAGGGCGTGGGCGCACGAGGTGCTGTGCGCAGAAATTTCGCCCTCAAAGCCGCAATCGGCGATATCGCTGGGGCCGACGACATCAATGCCCGCTGCATAGCCATTGTAATAAAGCGGCTCAGCCACTCCGTCGCCGTTGGCGTCGAACAGGGCGCCAACGTGAGAGAGGGCGTCCCACTGGGTGGAATACTGCAAATGCAGAATGGCCAGATCGTCGCTCAGCACGTCGGGGCGGCCCGCCTGGATGCGGTCGTACTGATAATTCATGTTGACCCCGCCTTTACGCAGCAAGGGACGCAGAATCGGTGGCCGGCGATTGACGTTCATGGCGTTGCCGCCCGGGTAGTCCAGTGGCAGGCTCATGCAGAAAGCCAGGCCTTCGCGGACCTCGGCGATGCCTTGCAGAACCTTGTCAGCGGTGAGCAGGTTGAGTCGGCCCTTCTGATCGTCGGGGCCAAAATCCCCCCAATTTGAGCCTTCGGGACGATGTTTCCAACGGTGATGGGTCATGGGGACTTCCTTTTTATTGTAAGTCGCAGGCGGCCGTCAGCCGCCCATGGGCTTTGAGCCTCCTTCTCTCAGGCTCGCGTAGCACGGGCAATCTGGTGTTCTGTAGCGTGGCATCAAGCGCTGTTCACTCTGCTGGGGCAGCACTGTCCGAGGCGTGGCACCAGTCGACCAGGCTGTTGGCGAAATCTCGGGCGAACGACGAAAGCCCGTCAAAATCCTGCGCGCAGAGCTGGAAGGTACGGACCGCCCACGGATCGAGCAGGGCGCACGACCCTATGTTTTGTTGGCCCTTGAGTCGGGTGAATCCGGCCTGGGGCACGATGGCAATTCCGGCACCGGCTTCGACCATCCGGAAAATCGCATCGGAGCTCGCCACCTGCACGCGAATCGTCAATGGCGTGTGCAGCGCAGCGGCGGCCCGACTGAGGAATACGTGAATCGCGCTGCCTTCGAGCAATGAAACGAAGGCGTATTGCAGGGCCTCTTTAAAAAACACCTCGCTGTTGGCCAGTATTGGGTGCCCGAGGGGGGCGATGACCATCAGACGGCTGGACACCAGCGGCACGCTTTGCAGCCCGTCGGTGACCACGCTGCCAGACACGATTCCAAGGTCGGCACCGCCATCGCGAATGCTGCGCACAATGTCGTCGCTGAGGCGCTCGCGCATGTCGATGTGCACGTCTGGATGGGTCTTCAGATACTCGCCCACGACAGGCGGCAAGTATTCGGTGATGGCCGTGGTATTGGCCAGCAACCGCAACTGGCCCTTAAGGCCAATGGCATATTCCTGCAGGTCACCTGTGAGCAATGCCAACTGCGCGAGGATCACTCGCGCATGTTGCAGATAGGTCTTGCCCGCGTTGGTCAGCGTCACGCCCTGAGGTGAGCGTTCGAGCAGGCGCATGCCAAGGTTGTCTTCAAGGTTTTTGATGCGATTGCTGGTCGCGGGCACCGAGAGAAACGAACGCTCGGCGCCTCGCGTCAGGCTGCTGGTTTCCGCAATGTTGATGAACAGGCGGAAGTCAGTGATATCAAAATGGGTCGCCATTATTTTTCTACTTCTTGGTCATAGATGACCCAAGGTAGTGGCAGCCGCCATCGTCTGTCCATACATGAACGGCAGCGCCTGGTCCGCCGATTTACCACTGCGCCGGCTCAAAGAGAAAGCCATCGCCCTGGCGCCGGATATAGCCGCAATGTGGCTCGCCAAAGTGCACCGGCATAATCAGTGCTTCCCGATCAGCGGCGCGGTTGAGGAACTCCATTCGCGTATTGCGGGCAGTGTCTTCCCAGATGCAATAACCAGAATTCACGTCTGGACGCACTATCTGTATAGGGCTGTGCAAAATGTCGCCACAGAACAGACCTTCCTCACCGCGAGAGCGCACACGGAACGCCACTTGCCCAGGACTGTGACCGGGAGCAGGCTCGACCACCAGGCAATCGGCGATTTCCTGTGGCGACTCCATCATCACCCCAAGCCCTTCGTCGATGATTGGCATGACGCTGTCAAAGAACGAATCGCCGAACACGTCGATGACGCCAGGCTCCTTATTCTTGCCTTCCTTGCAGAACACGAAGTCTTCCTTGGGGATGTAGTAACGGGCGTTGGGGAAGGTCGGTACCCAGCGTCCGTCTTGCCATGTGGTGTTCCAGCCGACGTGATCGGCGTGCAGGTGCGTCAATACGACATGGGTTACTTTTTCCGGAGCCGCACCCGCAGCGGTCATCCATTCGCGCACCAGGGTATTAAGCATGTTCATCCGGGGGATGCCCGCACGCGGCTTGAAGTTTCCGACACCGGTGTCAACGACGATGATGTTGTTACCGGCGTGGACCACCCAGAACTGGATGGTCACGATCAATTTGTTCATGTGTGGCACCCAGTGATTAGGGGCCATCAATTGTTGGTGCTCTTCGAGCACGCTGCGGTCGATAGAGGGGAACAGGAAGGCGGGATCGTGGGTCGGCCCTGCGTATTCCAGGATCCGGGTGACTTTGATATCGCCGATCATGCGGGATTGCATCATGGTGAGTTTTCCTCTTTTCTCTTATAAGGCTCAGCTAGGCAGCGTGCCCGCTGACGGCGACCCGATGTTCAGGTTTGGCCATGAAAGCGTTGTAAATCTCGACGCCAGTACGGCCCTCAAGAATGTAGTGCTCAAGCAGGGTGCTTACCCAGCGCGGGCTCTGCACCGGCATGAAATGCCCCGAGGCAACCTGTAGCGCTTCGATGTGGTTGGCGAAACCCGCGAGCCGATTGATTTCTGCGGGCGGGCGCAAGCCGTCATATTCGCCTGCGACCAGCAGTGTATGGCGTGGTAAGCGCGGCAGGTCGCCCTCAAGCTCCATGCGCGCAAGCATCGCGAAGATAGCGGCGAAGCTGTGTGGGTCTGCGCTCAACCAGCGAAGGTTGAAGCGTTCGAATGCAGCAGCGTCTGTTCGCAAAGGCGCGGGCCAGGTCTTGTCCAGCAGCGCCGGGATCAGTGTTTTCAAACCTTCGTGGCGAATCGTGTTGGCGCGTTCCAGGGTGGCCTCGCGGGCCGTGGGCGCCACTCCACAGGCAGGCGCCAGTCCAATCAGGTGGCTGACCCGCTGCGGATAAAGAGCCGCGAAACGAATGGCAATGGCAGCGCCCACCGCGACACCGGCCAATGCCAACGGACCCTCGATCTGCAGCGTGTCCAACAATGCAGCGAGATCGTGGATGTGTGCATCGAGATCGATTTCGCCGACGATTTTTTCTGAAAGTCCTGAGCCGCGCACGTCATAGCGCAGTGTCTGGAGCTTCCCTTGGAGGAGGGTGCACACCGGGTCCCAGCTTTCCAGGGTGCCGCCCATTTCATGAATTAATACCAGTGCCGGCCCTGTCTTCGGGCTCAGTTCATAGCGCAGTACCTGGTTGTTTACCTTCACCCAGTTCATGTCTGTGCCTCGCTCAGACGCGCTCGAAGATCGCGGCCATACCCTGGCCGCCGCCGATGCACATGGTTTCCAGACCATAACGCACATCGCGTCGGCGCATTTCATGGAGCAGGGTGGTCATGATGCGCAGGCCGGTGGCGCCAATCGGATGCCCTAAAGAAATACCTGAACCGTTGACATTGACTCGCTCGATATCCTGGATGTCCCAGGCGCGCAAGACCGCCAGCGCCTGTGCGGCAAATGCTTCGTTGACCTCGATCAGGCCCATGTCGGCCAGGCTCAGACCTGTGCGTTGCAGCAGTTTGGCGACAGCGGGAACCGGGCCGATACCCATGCGTGCCGGGTCACAACCCGCTGAGGACCAGTCCACCAGCCGAGCGATCGGTTGCAGGTTATGACGTGCTGCGTATTCGCGGGACACCACCAGGCAACTGGCAGCGGCATCATTTTGCTGACTGGAGTTGCCCGCTGTGCAAATCCCATCGGGCAATAGTGTACGCAGGCTTGCCATGGTTTCCAGGCTGGCATCCGCGCGGATGCCTTCGTCCATGCTCACGCGTTCGCTTGCGCCACGTTTGCGCGGCACGTCAAGGGCAATGACCTCGTCAGCAAACCTTCCTTCCTTCCACGCCGTTGCGGCATTCAAGTGGCTGCGAACGGCGAAGCGGTCTGCTTCTTCACGAGAAATATGGTAATCGCGGGCCAGGTTTTCAGCGGTCTCTGGCATGCCCGAGATGCGACCAAAACGCGTCTCGGGCTGTGAACGCTCACGGCCTCGTTCCAGGCGGTCGTGCATTTTCGCACTGCCGGCGCGCGCGCCCCAGCGCATGTCGTTGCTGTAGTACTCAATGTTGCTCATGCTCTCGACGCCGATGACCATGACCGCTTCGGCGTGGCCTGTCTGGATGCGCATCGCTGCATCGGCGATGGCCTGCAGGCCCGAACCGCAGCGCCGGTCTAGCGTGTAACCCGGCACCTCGATGGGCAAGTCGGCCAGCAGTGCGGCATAACGGCCCATGCAGGGCGCCTCACTGTTGGCGTAAGACTGGGAAACGATGACTTCATCCAGTGTGTCAGGGGCAATGTTCAGGCGACTCACCAGGGTACGAATCACGGTAGCCGCGAGCTGGTCAGCCGTCAGCGAGGCGAGTGCGCCACCAAATTTGCCGATGGGCGTTCTCAGGGGCGACACGATCAAAGCGTCTTTCATCACGCAGGTACCTTTTATTCTGGGCGTGTGCGACAGGTTCAAA
The DNA here is from genome assembly GCF_000217955.3 of Pseudomonas fluorescens HK44. Classification (GTDB taxonomy): domain Bacteria; phylum Pseudomonadota; class Gammaproteobacteria; order Pseudomonadales; family Pseudomonadaceae; genus Aquipseudomonas; species Aquipseudomonas fluorescens_AQ. The sequence goes on from NZ_AFOY02000004.1 coordinate 262,434, forward strand.
CCAGCATGGCGGTGGTTGGCCTGACAAACAATTTCGTTTAGCAAAAGGCTGCGTTTCGTACTGCTTAACCACAGCTCTTTGTGGGAATGGATGTTTTCCTCTGCGCAAGTGCCGCTTAAGCAAATGCCAATACCCAAGCTGTAACGGGCTGCCCATGCTGGCTTCGCCCTGAGCGTCCGACGCCGTGGCGACCCAATAAAAACAATTATCGGAAACCACCCCCCATGCAGAAGCTTCCCTTGGCGCACGCGTGTGTGCTTACTGGCCTTGCGCCAATCCTGGCCTTTCCTTGCATCGCTCAAGCTGACTTTCTAGGTGACAGCAGCGCCACCCTCGGTCTGCGCAACTTTTACTTCAACCGTGATTTTCGCCAGGACAATGCGGCCCAGTCCAAGCGCGAAGAGTGGGCGCAAGGTTTCATGTTCAACGCTAAATCTGGCTACACCGAAGGCCCGATTGGCTTCGGCTTAGACCTATATGCCGCACTAGGGGTGAAACTGGATTCATCCGACGCCCGCGCAGGCACCGGTTTGCTGCCTAATACATTTGGTGACGCTGGGCCGGGTGAGTACAGCGATCTGTCGGGAGTGTTCAAGGCCAAAGTGTCGAAAACCGAGCTTAAAGTCGGTGGCTTGATGCCTAAGTCTCCCGTCGTGTTGTCCAGTGATGCGCGGCTGTTGCCACCGCTTTTCAATGGTGTCGCCCTGACGTCCACCGACGTGGATAACCTGATGATTGATGTCGGGCAATTTCGCAGCGTCAACTATCGTAACTCCAGTGGTAACCACGATGACCTGAGGACGGCTAACTATTCGGCCAGCAGTGATCGTTTCGATTACGCCGGTGCGGCCTATACGTTCGGTCCGCAGTTGACTGCCTCCTTTTGGCGGGCGGAGCTGGAGAATGTCTACCAGCAGAACTACTACGGCCTGCTGGCTACTCAGACCCTTGGGCGCTGGACGTTGGGTGGTAACCTGGGTTACTTCGATTCCTCTGAGGTGGGAGCCCAGCGGGCAGGAAAGATCGACAGTGGGCTGACGTCGCTGCTGTTGTCGGCCAATCTGGGTGGGCATACCTGGCGGGTCGGCTACCAGGACAACCGTGGCCATTCAGCGCTTCCCTTCTTGCAGGATGCAGACCCGAACGTCGCAAACGTGGTGCAGATCCTCGACTTCACCCGTGCCCAAGAGCGCTCATGGCAAGCTCGCTACGATGTGAACATGGCTGCCTTTGGCGTGCCTGGGCTGACCTTTCTCGCGCGCTATTTGCGAGGTGACGGGTTCGAGGTGGCGGGTAGCAGCGCCCAAGAGTGGGAGCGCGACCTGGACGTGAGCTACATCGTCCAGAGTGGACCGTTGAAAAACGTCGGGGTGCGCTGGCGCAACGCCATGGTGCGTTCCGATGCGCTGGGAGGCCTGGACGAAAATCGGTTGATCCTGTCGTACACCTATACGTTCAAATGACTGAATTGAGTGCGCTGCACTGAAACCGTTAACGGTAGGGCTTAAGGGTGAATGCTGTTTACCACTCAGGTTGCCTTCATCAATGGCCCTGCCAGTCAACGGGCAAAAATAAGCGTGAACCGCTTCCACCGTTCGCCCAGGGCCGCAATGCGCACCTGAATCAATAAACACAGCAGGAGGATTCATGAGCGAAGCACCAGTCAACGTCCCGACGGGGCCGCAAGCAGAGTATCAGGCGTTCCTCGATGAGGGGCGATTCATGCTGCAGTTGAGCCCGAGTACAGGCCGTTACGTGTTTTACCCACGCGTCCTGGTGCCGGGCAGTGGTGAAACCGATCTGCAATGGGTCCCGGCCAGTGGCCTGGGCACGTTATATGCGATCACCGTCAACCGTTCCCGTGACGGCGTCTACAACATCGCCTTGGTTGACCTTGATGAAGGCCCGCGCATGATGTCGCGGATTGTCGACTGCGAAACCGCACCGATTGGCTGTCGCTTGCAGGCGCAGATTGCCGAACTCGATGGGGTCAAGGCCGTGGTGTTTCGGCGGATAGGTCAGGTGCAGCCATGAGCGGCTCGCTGCGGGGGCAAACCGCCATAATCGGTATCGGCCAGGCCGGCGTCGGCATTGCCACTGGCTACAGTGCCCTCGAGCTGCTCGGGCAGGCCACGATCAACGCGTTGAAGGACGCCGGGGTACAGCTTTCTGACGTCGACGGGTTATTTGCGGCCAGCAGTTCCCATGCATTCCCGACGTTATCCGTGGCGGAATACCTGGGCATTCGCCCGACGTTTTTTGACGGCACCAATGTGGGCGGTTCGAGTTTCCAGATGCACCTGCTGCAAGCGTCACTGGCCTTGCAAGCGGGTCTTTGCAATGTCGCGCTGATTTGCTACGGCTCCAACCAGAGCAGCGCTGGCAAGCGATTGGTCTCGATGAGCGAGGCGCAGTGGCACGAAACACCGTATCGGCCGCGTCACCCCATCTCGGCTTATGCCTTGGCGGCAAGCCGGCACATGCATCAATACGGGACGACTCGCGAAATGCTCGCGCAGGTCGCTGTGTCGGCGCGTCATTGGGCCAACCTTAATCCGCAGGCATGCGCCCGTGGCCCATTGAGCATCGATCAGGTGATGAGCGCCCGAATGCTCAGCGACCCCTTGAGCACCGCCGATTGCTGCCTGGTCACCGACGGTGGCGGGGCCTGCGTTATGGTTCGCGCTGAGCGGGCAGGGGATGCGCCGAACAGCCCCGCTTATTTCCTGGGTGCGGCCGGTGCGCAATGGCATCGCTCCATTGTCGCCATGCCCGACCTGACCGTCACCGCAGCGTCTGAAAGCGGCCCCCGAGCAATGCAAATGGCCCGCATTAGCCACGCGGATGTCGACCTGGTGATGCTGTACGACGCGTTCACCATCAATACCCTCCTGTTTCTCGAAGACCTCGGCTTTTGCCCTAAGGGTGAAGGCGGTCGGTTCGTGCAAGACGGCCGTATCGCTCCCGGCGGTGAGCTGGCCGTCAACACCAATGGCGGTGGGCTGTCCTGCATGCATCCGGGCATGTACGGCATGTTTTTAATCATCGAGGCGGTCCAGCAGATCCGCGGTGGTGCAGGTGAGCGGCAATTGCCTGATGTCGACATTGCCCTGTTGCATGGCAATGGGGGGACGTTGTCCAGCCAGGTGACAGCCATTCTGGGCAGCGCCGCGACGCTCTGATCTCTGCGAATAATCAATAATGCCGGTTCTTACCTGCGCTCTTCATTCGCGACAAAATCTACGACCCGCAGAAGGCGTAACAGGAACGTGCCAGTAGGAGCACTTTGCATGCCCCGGTATTGGCGGTTCAAGAGGTGTCAGGCATGGGGGGCTATCCAGGCGCCCCCATACGTTTACGGTAGCGCCACGTAAAACGGACCCGCGGGAATCCCGTTGGTCCGTCAAGGGTATCGCTTGGCGTCAGGCGTTATTGGCGGATGCCAGGATATTACGTGCACGTTGAATCACTGGGGCGTCGATCATTTGCCCGTCGAGTTGAAAGGCTCCTGCTTGATCTGCGCCTGCCAGCACGCGACTGGCCCAATCCACCTGAGTGAGGGTCGGCGCCAATGCCAGATGCACGACCTCGACCTGGCGCGGATGAATACACAGCATGCCTGCAAACCCTTTGCTTTGTGCGCTCAAGGCAAAGTGCTCAAGACCGATGAGGTCGTCGATGCGCGCATAGACGGTCTCCAGAGGCGGGGCCAAATCAGCGAGACGACTGTGCTGCAGCAGAGCGAATCGAACCTGATCGAGCATGCATTCAGCGCCAGCGGTCCCGGCAATCAGCCCCAGGTCCAGACTCATGTCCAGGCCGCCATAGGTCAGCCGGTCAACTCCAGAAACCTGCGAAATCGCTGCAAGGGCCTGCAAGCCCAAGGCGCTTTCAATAATAGGCCAGGCAGGCTGGCCAGTGGCAACAACGCGGGCAACCTGTTCTGCGCTTTCAGCCTTCGGCAGCATGACGCCGCATACACCGGGTTGGCCTGAGCAGAATGCCAGATCGGCCTCGTGCTGAGTATGGCTCGCCATATTGACTCGTACCCAGACGCGGGCGGTCGGCTCTGCAAGCAAAAACCGACCGAGATTTTCACGCGCCAAGGCTTTGTCTGCTTCCTGGACTGCATCTTCGAAATCGACGATGACCGCGTCTGCGCCACTGAGCAGTGCTTTGGCGAACCGTTCGGGCCGATTGCCGGGTACAAACAGTGCTGAGCGCATCAGTTTTTCATTCATGACCCCTCCTTAGAAGCTACGTGGCAGTTCGAGCAGGTGCTCGGCGACGTAGGACAGGATCAGGTTGGTGGAGATGGGGGCTACCTGGTACAGACGGGTTTCGCGGAACTTGCGCTCGACGTCGTATTCGCAGGCAAAACCAAAACCACCGTGAGTCTGCAAGCAGGCGTTGGCCGCTTCCCAAGAGGCTTTTGCCGCCAGGTACTTAGCCATGTTGGCGCTGGCCCCGGCATTGATGCCACTGTCGTATTCCTCGCAGGCACGCCAGCGCATCAGGTCGGCGGCTTCGATTTCGATATGGGCTTCGGTAATCGGGAACTGCACGCCCTGATTTTGTCCGATCGGGCGGCCAAACACCACGCGGTCGCGGGCATAGGCGCTGGCTTTTTCGATAAACCAGCGACCGTCACCGATGCATTCGGCGGCAATCAGCGTACGCTCGGCGTTCAACCCATCGAGGATGTAGCGAAAGCCCTTGCCCTCTTCGCCGATCAGGCTGTCCAGGGGCAGCTCCAGGTTGTCGAAGAACAGCTCGTTGGTCTCATGATTGACCATGTTGGCGATCGGTTGCACGGTCAGGCCGTTGCCGATGGCTTCGCGCAGGTCGACCAGGAAGATCGACATACCTTCGGACTTCTTCTTCACCTCGTCCAACGGCGTGGTACGCGCCAGCAGGATCATCAGGTCGGAATGCTGTACCCGCGAGATCCACACCTTCTGGCCGTTGATCACGTACTTGTCGCCGCGCTTGATGGCGGTGGTCTTGATTTTGGTAGTGTCGGTGCCAGTGGTGGGCTCGGTCACCGCCATCGATTGCAGGCGCAATTCCCCGCTGGCCAGTTTCGGCAGGTAATAGCTTTTCTGCGCCTCACTGCCGTGACGCTGCAGAGTGAACATGTTGTACATCTGCCCGTGCACCGTGCCGGAGTTACCGCCGCAGCGGTTCACTTCCTCAAGGATCACCGAGGCTTCGGCCAGGCCCAGGCCCGAGCCGCCGTACTCGGCGGGGATCATCGCCGATAGCCAGCCGGCGTCGGTCAGGGCCTTGACGAAGGCTTCCGGGAAGCCTTTTTCTTCATCAATTTTGCGCCAGTAGGCAGCGTCGAATTCGGCGCACAGGGCGCGTACCCCTTCGCGGATGGCATTGAGATCTTCGTTGTTATTGGGGTTCATCTTAAGTCCTTGGAAGTGAGGAAAAACTCAGTCAAATTCGACCTTTGCAAGTTGGCTGATACCGGTCTCACCGCCTGCCCACAGCTCGGCGAAACCGTGTTGGGTATGGTGTCCACCCACTTTGAAAGTCGAGGGCGCTATCAGCGGCCGGATGCCGCGAAAGGAAAACTGCCGAACGCGTGCTAATGGGTTTGCCCGCACGAAAGCGGCCAAGTTCAGGGTAGCGGTCAGCGGACCATGGACCACCAGACCGGGATAACCCTCGGTCTGGGTGACATAAGGCCAATCGAAATGGATACGGTGGGCATTGAAGGTGACGGCTGAGTACCGGAACAGCAGCAGCGGGTCGGGGCTGATATTTTCGCTCCACTGCGATTCGGGAAGTGGCTCTCCGGCGCTGAGCTTGGGTGGGTTCGGTTCACGATAAACAATGTCCTGCTCTTCGCTCACGCACAGCTGCTGGTCTTGCCAATAGTCATGGGCGAGCGTGACGAACAAGAGCGATCCGGTGCGGCCCTTTTTTTCCTCGATATGTTTGATCGTGGTGTGACGGCGGGCGCTGGCACCGACACGCAGTGGATGGATGAATTCAACCCGGCTGCCGGCCCACATGCGGTTACGTCCATGCGCAGGCGGCATGAACTCACCCAGCGTAGGGTGCCCGTCAGGACCGAGCTCGCGTTGTTCTGCACAGTCATCAAAAAAGCACCAGTGCCACAGCCAAGGTAACTCTTGGCCCTCAGCGGGCGCAGGGGCATTGAACATCGCTGCGATACGCCGCACCAAAGGGAGGTTGAACTGGTCATTGCGCACCTGTGTTCGGCCCACCCAGTTCCCCGGTTCGAAATCTTGCATGCTGTGTTTCCCCTATCGGCTGCGCTTGCAAACAGGATGAAGGGTGGTGCGCAGGCGGGGAATTTGCTTTTGCGTAAGTCGGTGTGAAGCTTTGCCTAAGGCAAGGCCGGCAGGGTGTAACGCCGCCTTCCAATTTTTGAAATGGCGGCCAATGGCGCTGCCGATCATGCTGTTACCAGGCTTCGTGGGAGCAGGCGGCTATAAACAAATTTCTGGCTACACGTCGACAAGCGCTTTCGCTGTTTGCCAGCAAGGGCTACACCAATGTCGGGATGCGCGAACTGGCCTCGGCCCTGGGGATCAACTGCGGTTCGATCTACAACCACATCGAGAGCAAGGAAGCGTTGCTCTACGAGTTGTTTGAAGAGCTATTGGGGTTACTGCAAAGCAATGCCATGCAGATACAGCGCCGCGTCGAGGCGCCCAAACGGCTTCGTAAAATCATTGAAATGCACTTGAGTCTGCAGGACCGCATGCCGTGCCATTTTCAGCTGCTGGAACGTGAGTGGCGTCATTTAAGTGAGCCTTGGCTTAGTCATGCCGATGCCCATCGTGCCCGGTATGAACAAATCATCGCCGCAGCCGTTAGCCCTTCAGCGTGCAGCCAAGCCTGCACGAAAAGCATCGTCACTCTCCTCAATCAAGTCCCCGCTTGGCTGCCAGCGTTAAGGCTCACGATGAGAGCCCGCCTGGACCTGATCCACTCCATGGTCGAACTGATGATTGCCCAGGCGCGTAGCGATGCGACAGCTCAGCGCGCGGGTCAAACAGCCACCTAGGGCTTCTTAGCGAAAGCAAAAGATGGGCTTTCAATAACGTAAATGGGCACATCAACAAGGCTGGTTCATGCTCGAGCCGTAGAAGCACCCCCATAACAATAAGGATCGGCCAATGTTCTCCTGGTATAAAAGCGGTACTCCGCGTGAGAAAAAAACCTTCTGGGCCTGCTACGCCGGCTGGGCCCTGGATTCCTACGACATGCAGATGTTCAGCTTCCTGCTGCCCACGCTGATCGGAATATGGGGGCTGACCAAAGGCGAGGCGGGCATTGTTGGGACATCGGCTTTGCTGTCGGCGGCCCTGGGCGGATGGATTGCAGGCATTCTGAGCGACCGCTTCGGGCGGGTACGCATCCTGATCTTTACTGTTTGCTGGTTTACCTTCTTTGGCGTAGTCGCAGGGTTTGCTCAAAACTTTGAGCAATTGCTGGTCGCCCGTACTTTCCAGGGCTTGGGGTTCGGCGGCGAATGGGCTATTGGTGTAGCGCTGATGGCCGAGGTCATCAACCCGAAAAATCGTGGCAGGGCATTGGGCTTCGTGCAGTCCGGTTTTGCCTTGGGATGGGCCGGTGCCGTGCTGGTCGTCACCGGGATTCTGGCGTATTTTCCCGCTGAGTACGCATGGCGCTTGGCTTTCTGGGTTGGTGTGATTCCAGCGCTGATCGTGATTTTTATTCGGCGTAACGTCAAAGATTCGGATGCGTTCAAAAAATCGCAAAAGCTAGACACGGATAAAGCATCGATTGGAACCGTGTTTTCCACCAAGTACATCAAGGTCAGCATGCTGGCGAGCATGCTAGTCATCGGATTGCAGGCGGGCTGCTACGTGATCCTGGTTTGGACGCCTGCGATGATGGCCGAGCGTGGGGTTGTGCACGGATCGCTTATCCTAACGATTCTGATCATGGCGCTAGGCAGTCTCTGCGGGTTCGCCACCACTGCCTACATGGCTGACCGCCTAGGCCGCCGCCCGACGCTGATGACCCTGTCGTTGGCTTCCTGGGTTGTCACCGTCGCCTATATGTTCGTACCGCTCAACCCTCTGGTAGCGCACGTCATGGGCTTTTTAGTCGGTGCGTTGGCGATCGGTATGTTTGCAGCGTTGGGTCCCTTCCTGAGCGAATTGTTCCCGACTCAGGTTCGCACCACTTGCATGGGGTTTTCGTACAACGTAGGTAAATCGGTGGGTGCAATGGCTGTCACGGGGGTTGGGCTACTCGCGGCTAAATTCGGTCTGTCCCAGTCGGTTGGTGCGTTTTGCCTTGTCGCTTACGCTATCGCGGTCCTGGCCTTGCTGCTACTACCTGAAACCAAGGGCATTCGTCTTGATGAAGTTGAAACAGCAGAGAGCGAAGCCAATCCATTACCGCAACCGTTGCCTTTGCAGCGCACTTGAAGGAGTTTTTAAATGATTAGAATCGTCTACCTGCTGGTTAAACCACACACCATGAGCGATGTAGTCTTTAAGCAAGAGTGCTTGCGCCACTTCGAGATGAGCGATGGCATCCCAGGGTTGCACAAATATGAGGTCCGGCTTGTAGCGGACAATCCAAGCGATACTCATGTGCCCTACTTGGAAGTAGGGCCAGTGCACGCAATTGGTGAGTGCTGGTTTATAGATTCGGCTGATTATGCGGTTTATATGGAGTCCGATAAACGAAAGGCGTGGTTTGAGCATGGAAAAACCTTTATAGGTGGGCTTAAGCCATTTGTAACCAGTGATATAGTACGAGCGTGACTCGGAGTCTATTGCCTTTTTGGTCCAGGCTATTTAAACGGCTTGGATATTTCAAGCAGTGGCCATCGCGAAATGGTTGGTTTCTCATTTATCTTTGTTTAGATATGTCTTGGCTCTTCAGCTGACATTCCTGACGAAAATCTCAAACAGATCTGTGTGCCGAAAACAATACTCACTAATAATCCTGGCGGCAATCATGAAACTTTCCAGTCATGCGGAAGTATTTGACGACGTAATACATGCCGAGCACGAAGCAGCAAGGGTCTATCGAAAGATCGCTATGCGAATAGTGCCCTTGCTATTGATTTGCTACATTGTTAGCTATTTTGATCGCGTTAATCTGAGTTTTGCAAAACTTCACTTTTTACCCGATCTTGGCTTAAACGAAGCTGTTTACGGTATTGCCGCCGCTTTGTTTTACGTCACGTATGTGCTGTTCGAAGTCCCCAGTAACTTGTACATGCAACGGGTTGGGGCAAGAGCGACGCTCGTTAGGATAATGCTGATTTGGGGAACGGTAACGATGGCCATGAGCCTCATTACCACGCCAAATCAGCTGTATATAGCACGGCTTGTTCTTGGCGCTGCTGAGGCAGGGTTTTTCCCCGGCGTCATCCTTTATTTATCATTTTGGTTTCCGTCAGCCTACCGTGCCCGCATAACGTCCCTGTTTATCATGGGTATCCCGATTTCCGGAATGATCGGTGGGCCGCTTGCCGGCTGGATCATGCATGATCTGGCTGGGAACCATGGAATGAAGGGCTGGCAATTACTATTCCTCTATGAAGGCTTGCCGCCCATTCTTTTAGGCTTCTTCGCATTCTTTTATTTAAATGACAGGGTCAGCGATGCTAAATGGCTGAGTAATAGAGAAAAAGCGATTGTGCTGGGCAATTTACGCGCCGAACAACGGATGAAGGAAACATTCACGCAGTCCCAAAAAATCCCTATGCTCAAAGATTTTAGAGTGTACGCCGCCATTCTTGCTTACTTTGCCATTTGCTGTGGCACAGGTGCGATGAGCTTTTGGATGCCCACGTTAATAAAAGGCCTGGATATTTCAGATATCCGCATAATCGGCTGGTTATCAGCAATACCGTATCTGACGGCGACTGTGGGGCTTTGGATTATCGGAAGGCATTCAGATCGGACAGGGGAACGCCGCTGGCATGTAGCCTGTTGCCTGATCGCATCGGCTATTGGCTTTGCATTGTTAGGAAGTGCAAACGGTAATGCACCACTGACGATTTCGTTGTTGGCATTGGCCGCCACTGGATTATATGGAGCCGTTTCTGTTTTCTGGTCTATTCCTACTGCTTACTTCTCTAAAACATCTGCTGCTGGCGGTATCGCACTGGTGAGTAGCATGGGATGTATCGGCGGATTTGCGAGCACGGTATTTATTGGCTGGATCAAAGGTTTGACAGGAAGCGTGGGGATGGCGATGGGGGCGGTCGGGGTCATTATGGTGATTGGCGCGCTGGTTCTGCTGATCGCTTATCCAGCGTCATTGCTGCGAGAAAAATCTCAAGCACGTTAGCTGCGTGGTGGTCTGGACTTGCGCGTAGCTTCATCACTGGACATGCGCATCGAGTGCATTGTCTCAGGGCGCTGGAATGGGCTTTAAGTAACGAATCAGGACATGCCAAGGCCTAGAATCTAGAAAAATGCAGACAGGAGAGGATTCGTTCTGTCTTGCAGGAGCTTGGAATACGGTGGGTGTTGATTAATTTGGGTTCACATTTCGTGGACACAATTACCCTTATCGCTCTTAGCGTGCTGTTCAGGTCGGTGACTTGGCCAGCCGCTTACGTTGCGTGACCCGCAATTGCCGGACGAGTTGTTGCCAGGCGACTGGGAAGGACGCGCTGTCCGGCAGTTATGCCGCAATATTTATCGGTTGATCTACGCCAAGGCTGAAGAATGGTTGAGTGTAGTGCACTGGAGAGCGCCGATGGGCCGTTGCCAGGCGTTGGCGAAAATCTCTATCGACGCTTTGGTAGGGGCAAATCCAGGCTACTGGCACCCGTGAACTAAATCTTGAGTTATGCGCATCAGATAAGAAATCCACTTTTCAATTATCAGATTTTCGCTCATTGAGTTCGGAGAGCTGCAGCGGCGTGCCTGACCACTCCCGTGTATGCGGCCACGCAGAAGCCCGACGTGCTGTTTATCGTTGCCAACGACTTGGGCTTTCCGATCCGGGTGTGTTCGGTGGGGACATCGACATACCCAACCTCAAGGAGCTGATCAAGCACAGTACCCAACTTGAATCTCTGTATGTGACGCCAACCTGTTCACCTATCTCAGTCGGAATTCAAGAGATGAGGGCGCATTGACTGGCTATCGGTGGCACTCGGTAGCGCAGTATGGAATAATTTTTCCTGTAGCTGTTGACAGACCTACCGAACAAGTCCAGGATTGCGTCCATTCCTGAGATAGGAAAGCGAAAAACCCTTTGTTAATCAAACGGTTAGAGACTAGGTTCGAGTCTCGTTTCCCGCTCCATATTTAACAAAAACGCCGCTCACTGAGCGGCGTTTTTGTGTGCGCGCTATAAAAGTCCCTCAGCCTCCCAGGCTATGGATCAGGTTATCCAGCACTTCGGCGGTTGTTTCATCCAGCTCCGCAACTACCGACGCTCTGAGCTGGTGCGCCAAGCGGTATTCGCTGGGTGTGCAGTTAGCGAAATGCTTGAAGGCACGAGCGAAGTAGGAAGGGTCCTTGAAACCGGCTTCATAGCCAATGCTGGTGATAGGCATCTGGCTGTTGCCGAGCAATTCCTTCGCGAAGTTCATGCGCTTGTTCAAGATGTAATCCATGAAGCCCAGCCCGTAGGCTTCCTTGAACAGGCGGCTGAAGCGAAAGGTCGTCATGCCGCAGCGTTTGGCCACATCCCTCTGATCGATGTTGTCCCGAAAGTGCTGATCGATGTACAGCAGCACATTGCTCAACGCCTGGTGTTTTTGGTGTTCCGGCGTCATCCGGATACTGCCCGGAAGGGTCGGGGAGTGGTCGATCTGCATCGTTTTGCGTTGGTCGCGAACATTGCGGCGCAGCTCATAGAGCTGAATGACAGCCGTCAGGTAGCGATTTTTTTCGGCGGCTGAAAGGGGCAGCACCATGTATTCCCAGACACAGGAGCGCATCGCCCATACGGCCAGCTCTTCGGAGTGCTGCACGGTGAACATGGTGATCGGAATGGCCGGTGCGGTGCGTTTGATCTCCAGCAGCATCCTCAGGCCAGGTGTGTCGGGGCGGTCAAAATGGATGCAGATCATGTCGGCCTGCATCCCGCTGGAAAATGCGGAGCCTTTCGCCAGCTTGCAGTCGCAGGCGTGTTCGAACTGCGCCATGAGTTCCGGGGTGGACCGATCGTGGGTCCGATCGAACCAGAGTAGTGATGGCTTCCTGATCACGTTTGACGTCATGTGTTTGGCTCTGGCTTCTGAGGTTCTTCGTGCCTCTATCCGCTGAGTAGTATTGTCAATGTGCTATCACTTTGCAGACTAAATCCTGATAAGAAAAACCGTATTTAGTTCTATGCGTTCTATGTTCCGCCTGTAAGTCAGTGCCGGGCGGTTATTTATTGGCGCGTTGCCGGTGTACTTGGGATCAACCGTTCGTCGCTTGCGAATCAAAGAAAATGGCATTTGCTAGCCATTTCTTGTTTTGCCCCTTCCATAACCTTTTCAAAACCCGATCACCCGGTATTTGGCAGCGCCCGCAAAAAAGTCCTAGCGATGTGCAAAATCTTCCTAACCCCTTCGGTTGTGTCCTGACTAATGTTGCATCACGCAGTACATAAGGTGCTGCTTCCCGGAAGAACAACACTCGAGTGAGGTGGGCAAAATGATTATGCAAACAATCAAGGCTTCGGTACTGAAGTTCGTCAAAGACGAAGATGGTTTGACCGTTGTGGAATATGCGGTAGCAGGAGGCTTGATTACGGCGGTTGTTGCTGCCGCGTTTACCAGTCTCGGAACGAATGTACACACCAAAATCACAGCGCTGTGCAATGCCGTGGGTGGTGCTGCTTGCGCGTAACAATAATTTCCGCAAGGGAGATGCTGTGATGTCCAAGGAACAGCTGATGGCTACTGTTCTGCTGCTAGGACTGCTGGGCGTGGCGGTGGTGAGCGACCTGCGTCGCCACCGCATTCCTAATCTGCTGATCCTGGTAGGTCTGGCCCTGGGGCTGGCCGGTCAGGCTTATTCAGGTGGAGTAAGCGGGTTGGGGGATGGCCTGCTGGGCATCCTGGTCGGTTTTGGAGTGTTTCTGCCACTGTACGCCCTGGGCGGGATGGCAGCCGGCGACGTCAAGTTGATGGCCATGGTGGGCGCTTTCCTCACTCCGTTCCCGGCACTCTGGACTACGTTTTTCTGCCTGATAGCCGGTGGCTTGTGCGGGTGCCTGATTGTACTCGTGCGTGGCCAGGTGCAGCAGACCTTGGGGCGCTATTGGCTGATGTTGAGGGCCCGGGCCTATTTTGCACCGGCGGCGGATGAAGTGGCAGGTCAGCCGTTCCCCTATTCGGTCGCGATCCTGCTCGGCACTTTGACCAGCGTTATCTGGTTGCCTTTGGGCCAGTAGCTTGGGAGAACCTTATGTACGCCATCAGCGAAAAAAATGCCGGGACCTTCGAACGGGGAGCGGTGCAGCGACTGGCGCCTCAGCCTCGCACTGTCCGTGAGACCGGCCTGGCGGACAATTTTCTCGGTGATCTGGTCTGCAAGCATCTGCACGATGCCGGCGTGCTGGATCTGTCGCGACTGGTCGAGCGCCTGGCACTGACGGGCGCGGTTCTGGAGGAAATACTGGCTTTTCTGCGCAAGGACGGCCGGGTCGAGATACTCGGCCAGACGAATGGCCAGACGCTGCGTTATGGCCTGACGGAGCGTGGCCGCAGCGCGGCACGTGACGCCTTGGCGCGTAGTGGTTATATCGGCGCGGCTCCTTTCCCGGTGAGCGCCTACCGAGCGCTGATCCAGGTACAGACCATTCACCATGGCGGCATCACCGCGAGCGCAATGCATCGCGCCTTCGAGTCCGTGGTACTGGCCGAGCGCATGCTCGATCAACTGGGCATAGCGCTGAACTCCGGGCGCGCGATCATGGTTTACGGGCCTGCGGGTACCGGCAAGACTTATATCAGCAGCCGACTGATTTGCCTGTTTGCCGAATGTATCTGGGTGCCCTATGCCATCGCGATCAACGATTCGGTGATCGAGATCTTCGATCCCCACGTCCACCAGCGGCTGGATGTTGACGAACAGCAAAGCAAGCTGCTGCTCAGCGAAGGAATCGATCGCCGGCTGATCTGTTGCAAACGTCCGGTGGTTATCACCGGCGGCGAGTTGAATATGGAACAGTTGGATGTCCACTACGACCCATTCACTCGCCTGTATCAGGCCCCTTTGCAGCTCAAAGCCAGCAACGGCCTGTTCATCATCGATGACATGGGGCGCCAGCGCATAGCGCCGGCCGAGTTGCTCAACCGCTGGATCGTGCCGATGGAGGAGAAGCGTGACTTCCTCAACCTCGGAGGCGGGCGGCACTGCGAGCTGCCGTTCGACGTGATTCTGGTGTTCTCCACCAACCTCAATCCGCTGGAATTGGCCGATGAGGCATTTCTGCGGCGCATTGGCTACAAGCTACCGTTCGGCTATCTGCAACCCGATGACTATGAACGCATCTGGCGCCAGGAAACCGAACGGCTGGGCATTCCCTATGACCCGCTGTTATTGCGTTATGTCTTACATCAGCTCTACGAGTCGGAAAACATGCCGCTGGTGCCTTGCCACCCACGCGATCTGTTGAACATGGCGATCGACCGTCAGCGTTACTTGGGCAGCTCCGGACCGCTGTCGCCAGCGGATCTGAAATGGGCCTGGCACAACTACTTTGTCCAGCTCGATTTTCTTTGAAAAGGAGATACAGACATGAGTTCTCGTACGCTCACCCTGATTGCTCTGTCGCTGGTTCTTGGCCTGGGTGCCGCCTGGATGGCCAACAGCTGGCTGAGCGCACGGCTCAATGCCAATCCAGACGACAACCTGAAGACCGTGGTGGTCGCCACGGTGGAAATCTCTTTCGGGCAGATGGTCGAGGCCCAGCAGGTCGCCGTGGTGCGCATGCCCAAGGACACGGTGCCGGACGATGCCTTCGATGCCACCGACAAAGTGGTGGGCAAGATTGCCAATGTCTCCATCCTGCGCGGCGACATCGTGCGCGGCGCGCGCCTGGCCGAACACTTGGGGGGCAGTACCCTGGCCTCGCTGATCGAGCCCAACATGCGCGCCATCTCGGTGCGCGTGGACGACGTGGTCGGTGTCGGCGGGTTCCTCTTGCCAGGCAATCGGGTCGACGTGCTGGCCACCAAACAGACCGGCAGTAACAGCAACACCCTGGCTGAAACCATTCTGGAAAACCTGCGCGTACTGGCGGTGGATCAGACGGCCAGCACCGACAAGACCCAGCCGGTGGTGGTACGTGCGGTGACGCTGGAGATGACCCCGGAGCAAACGGTCGTCCTAGTCAAGGGGATGAGCGAAGGCAAGTTGCAGCTGGCCTTGCGCAACCCGCTGGATAACCAGAAAAAACCGGTGATCGCTGAGCCTGTTGCCGAGGTCAAACAACTGCCAGCAGCGGTCAAAGTTGTGAAAGTGGTCAAAGTCATGCAGCACCGTAGTGGCAGTTCAGGGATCACCGTTATTCGCGGTACCGAGGTTAACGTGGTGAAAGCTCAACTATAAGGTTGAGGGGGGCAGAAGCCAGGCAGGTAAGTGGCATTAAAAAAGGGTTTGCCAGCAAGTTACTGTCCGCAGACTCAAGAAGTACCGATTGATCCTCTAGTCGCTATTGCCGGGCTCCAGGCCCATCGGCCAACCCGAGACATCGGAGATCAAGCCATGTTGAACATGAGGGAAGCCACCAACGCGACCACGGCCCATCAGCAAGGCATGCGCCTGCTGATCAGTAGCCGTGACGCCGAGGTCTTGAAGCATCTGAAAACCTTGAGCCAGGATTTGCCCAACCTGCAGGTGAGCACGCGTCTGGTGAGCAACGGCCATACCGACCCCTTGTATGGGCTGGAGCAGATGCCCGACTTCCTGTTGCTGCGCGTCAGCCACTTGTGGCGCGAGGAACTGGCGGCCCTGTTGCTGTGTCCCGCGAAGGAGCGCCCGCCACTGCTGGTGTGTGGGCCCCTGGATGAGCGTGAGGGCATGCGTCTGGCGATGCAGGCCGGGGCCCGTGACTTCCTGCCGGAGCCGGTGGCGGCGGAAGAATTACAGGCCGCGCTCGGCCGTATGCTGATGGAGGCCCATGCCGGGGAAGGGACGACAGGCAAGCTGATTGCAGTGATGAATGCCAAAGGCGGTTCGGGCGCCACCATGCTGGCCTGTAACCTGGCGCATCAGCTGAGCATTCGTGGCGGCAGAACCCTGCTGCTGGATCTGGATCTGCAGTTCGGCAGTGTGGCGCACTGCCTGGATGTGCAGACGCCCCACAGCCACGTGGACGTGCTGCAGCAGATCGAGGCGTTGGACAACGTTGCCTTGCGCGGCTTTTGCAGCCATTTCAGTCCGACCCTGCATGTGCTCGGCGGGCGCGCCGGTGAGTTGTGCCTGCCGCAGGATGTACGCCTGGAGCAGCTCGAGAGCCTTCTGCATCTGGCGCGCAGTACCTATGACTGGGTGGTGGTGGATTTGCCACGGCAGATCGACCACCTCACCGGCGTCACGTTGGAGCAGGCTGACCGCGTCTACATCGTGGTGCAGCAGAGCATCAGCCACCTGAAGGACGCCACGCGCCTGACGCGGATCCTGCGCGAGGATCTGGGCTTGCAGGGCAGCCGTCTGCAGGTGGTGGTCAATCGCTACAACAAAAATTCGCCGATCAGCCTCAAGGATATTTCCGAGGCGCTGCGTTGCACGGATCTGCAGAAACTGCCCAATGACTATGCGGTGGTCAGTGAAAGCGAGAATACCGGAGTGCCACTGGAGCTCCATGCGCCACGGGCTTCCATCACCGTCGCCGTGCGCGAACTGAGCCAGAATCTTATCGGGACCGAGGCCAGTGGGCAGGGCTTGCTCAAACGTACCTTCAGCCGTCTGTTCGGGGGGTAAACCATGCTCAGCGACTTTCGTAATCGCCTGCGTCAGCAGTCCGATAAAAATGCTCCGGCAGACCTGTCGGAGGTCCCCGTTAGCAGTGCGGACGGTGCCAGTGTGCCCATGGCCTGGGAAGCCAGTGTGCCGGACGTGCTCTACGAGACCCGGACCAAGCTCAATTCGGTTGAGATCGAATGGCGGGAGAAGATCTACCAACAGTTGCTCAAGGTGATGGATCTGTCCTTGCTCGACACCCTGGAACCGGCCGAGGCCGGCCGACAGATTCGCGAGATCAGCTTGCGCTTGCTGGACGAGCATTCGGCACCGGTGACGGCCAGCAGCCGCCAGGTGATCATCAAGCAGATCACCGACGAGGTGCTGGGGCTCGGGCCATTGGAGCCGCTGCTGGCTGACCACAGTGTGTCCGACATCCTGGTCAACGGGCATGCCTCAGTGTATGTCGAGCGCTTTGGCAAGCTACAGAGAACCGATGTGCGTTTTCGCGATGACCAGCATCTGTTGAATATCATCGACCGCATCGTTTCCAGCCTGGGGCGGCGCATCGACGAATCCTCGCCACTGGTGGACGCGCGCCTGAAAGACGGCTCGCGGGTCAACGCCATTATTCCGCCGCTGGCCATCGACGGCCCCAGCATGTCGATCCGCCGCTTTGCGGTGGATCTGCTCAACACCGAGAGCCTGGTGCAGATGGGCACCCTGACCCCGGTCATTGCGCTGATGCTCAAGGCCATCGTTCGCGGGCGGCTGAATGTGCTGATCTCCGGTGGTACCGGCAGCGGCAAGACCACCATGCTCAATGTGCTGTCCAGCTTCATTCCGCACAATGAGCGGATCGTCACCATCGAGGACTCGGCCGAGTTGCAACTGCAACAGCCCCATGTGGTGCGCCTGGAAACCCGCCCGTCGAATATCGAAGGGCGCGGGGAAGTGAACCAGCGCGAACTGGTGCGCAACAGTTTGCGTATGCGCCCTGACCGCATCGTGATCGGTGAGGTGCGCGGCGCCGAGGCGCTGGATATGTTGACGGCGATGAACACCGGCCACGATGGCTCGTTGACCACCATCCACGCCAACACCCCCCGTGATGCCCTGGGGCGCATCGAGAACATGGTGTCGATGACCGGCTTCACCTTTCCAATGAAAGCTATGCGCCAGCAGATTGCTTCGGCCATCGATGTGGTGGTTCAACTGGAGCGCCAGGAGGATGGCAAGCGGCGGGTGGTCAGCGTGCAGGAGATCAATGGCATGGAGGGTGAAATCATCACCATGACAGAGATCTTCGGTTTCGTCCGGCGTGGCATGGGCGAGCACGGCGAGGTACTGGGCGAGTTCCGTCCCACCGGCATGGTGCCGGCTTTCCGTGATGTACTGGGCAAGCGTGGCATCGAGTTGCCGCTCAGCCTGTTTCGGCCTGAATGGATGGAGGGGCAGTCATGAGTCAGATCCCCGGCGAATTTATCCTGGTGTTCCTGGGCATGGTGTTCACCGCCATGTTCTTGCTCAGTCAAGGGGTCGTAGTACCGGTGTTCGGCGAAGCCGGCAAGGTACGCAAGCGTATCCGCGGCCGCCTTAATGTGCTGGAGCAGGCCAGCAATCTGCCCAATATGCAGACCGTGTTGCGGCAAAAATACCTGCGGCGCCTGTCACCCCTGGAAGCGCGCCTGGAACAGTTGCCGGCGATGGAAGCGCTGGCGCAGATGATCGAGCAGGCCGGGCATGACTATCGTGCCTATCGGGTGCTTTTGCTCGGTGTGTCCCTGGCGGCGATGGGAGGAATCGGGCTCTGGGTATTCACGCAACATTGGTGGATGGCGGCTCCGTTTGCCTTCGTGCTGTTCTGGCTGCCGATACTGAAGATATCCCGCGATCGCAGCAAGCGCTTCGCCCAATTCGAGGAGGGGCTGCCGGACGCTCTGGATGCCATATGCCGTGCTCTGCGGGCAGGGCATCCATTCAATGAGACCTTGCAGCTGGTGGCAGAGGAACATAAGGGGCCGGTGGCGGCCGAGTTCGGCCTGACCTTCGCCGATATCAACTACGGCAACGATGTTCGTCGGGCCATGCTGGGTCTGCTGGAGCGCGTGCCGAGCATGACCGTGATGATGCTGGTGACCTCGGTGCTGATCCACCGCGAGACTGGCGGCAATCTGACCGAGGTGCTGGAGCGGTTAAGCAGCATGATTCGCGGGCGCTTCCGTTTTCAGCGCAAGGTCAAGACACTGTCGGCCGAGGGGCGTATGTCGGGCTGGATACTGGTGTCCATACCCTTTGTGCTGGCTGCGGCGATTCTGATCACCACCCCGACCTATTTGCCTTTGCTCATCCTTGAGCCCGTGGGCCAGAAGCTGGTTGTAGGTGCTTTTGTCGCCATGCTGATCGGAATTTTCTGGATACGTAAAATCATTCGGATTCAGGTTTGAATCCAGGCCACCGTATAGGAGTGCTTGTGATGGACTATCTGCTAAGCCTGCTCGACAGTGTCGTGAATAATGAGCGCCTGGCGCGCCTGCTGTTCGTGGGTGGCATCGGCCTGAGCACGGTGCTGGTTGTCATTACCCTGCTATTGCTGGTGCAGGGGCTGCAGGACCCCTTCAAGCGCCGTCTTGTGATGATCAAACGTAGCCAAGGTGGGACAGCCCAGGGGCAAGAGCCGCCCAGTAATCTGCAGTTGATGCTGGAACAGGTGGGCCAACGCTTTGGTTCAGTCGCGCAAGGGCAGAGCTCTGCAGTCAGAACCCTGCTGATACATGCGGGCTATCGTTCGGCGAAGGCGGTGCAGATGTACTGGGCAGTTCGCTTGCTGATGCCGCTGATTCTGGTGGGCGTTACGCTACTGGCTCTGTCGCTGATTCCCAAGCTGTCTCTGAGCATGGGCCTTTTGTTGCTGGTCCTGGCAGTCGGTGTTGGCTGGCTGGCACCGGCCCTCTATGTCGACAAGCGCAAGCAGGCCCGGATGAGTCGGCTGCTCGTCGCCTTCCCGGATGCCCTTGATCTGATGGTGGTGTGTGTGGAGTCCGGTCTGGCCTTGCCTCAGGCCATCGAGCGGGTGGCTGACGAGATGGCTGTCAGCCAGGCAGAGCTTGCCCTGGAACTGGCGCTGGTCAACTCTGAAATCCGCGCCGGTATTCCCAGTACCGAAGCGCTCAAACACCTGGCCGAACGCACCGGCCTGGAAGATATTCGAGGATTGGTCAGCTTGCTGGCGCAGAGCATCCGCTTCGGCACCAGTGTTGGCGCCACGCTGCGTATCTATGCCGAGGAGTTTCGCGACCGGCGTACCCAGTTTGCCGAAGAGAAAGCAGCCAAAGTCGGCACCAAGCTGGTATTCCCGCTGATCTTCTGCCTGTGGCCAAGTTTCTTCCTGGTCGCCATAGGGCCCGCACTCATCGGTGTGTTTAAAGCATTCAACATGCTGTGACAAGGCAGGGGCGCTAAGTAAGGACATCCTGACATCCTGGGTAGAGGCTTCAGGATGTCAGCGCGAGGAATAAGCCAGGCAAACTCGAGTCAATGGATGATCGCCGTCGAGCTCTTCGACACCAACGCTGAAGCGTTGGACGTTCCTTCCAGTCAGCAGCTGTTGTCGTACTCTGCGCCATCCAAACCCTCTCGTCGTCGACGCTCTGTCGAACCAAGGCATGCCCAGCCAGGTCATGCTGACGACCTGCATAACGACAGGCATGAGTGCACCCGGCTGCTGCTGGCCTAATAACCAGGCAGCTCCGGGGGAAGAGATGAAAAAGCGTCGTCGCCAGCTCTGTTACACGTTATGTTGCGAGCTACTGCTGCGGTTGCTGGCCCGAGGTGTCTTTGTAGTACTCGGGAATCGGATGCCTGTAGTTGTCCAGCCAGCGCTGCAGCGCTAATTCCCGCTCGCCGGCCTTGGCCGATTGCAGGGTGGGCGAAGCCGCCTGCCCACCACTCTGCAACACTAGCCAGATTTCGGTTCCCTGCTGTTGCGGGGAGGCCGGACCGGGTTCTATGGCGTGTGCTGCGAGCGGGAAAAGCAATACTCCCAAGCAGCTGAGTAGGTTCGGTTTCATCACTACCTCTGCGTTGTTGGTTTGTTGATAGTGGGTTGTGCCTGATCTTGTATGGCCGCTACCCGTTCACCGGGCGCCGGCCCCTTGCCCGTACTCTTGAGCTTCTGTGCGCGTGTCCGAGCATCGCTGACTTGCTCAGGGCTCAAGCCGGCACGGTTGACCAGCTCTGCCGCCTGCTTCCAGTTGTCCTGATAAATCAGCAAGGTCACCAGGTTGAGCGCTGCCAGTTGATTGGACTGTTTCAACTCCATGGCCGTGATGAACTCGAAACGTGCCTCTTCGAGTCGCAACTGCTTGAGGTAGACCACGCCCAGGTCGTTGCGGATTTTCTCGTCTGTGGGTGACATCCGTGCCGCCCGCTCCAGATAAGTCAGCGCCTGTTCGTTATTGTTGCGCGCTGCCGCCAATTGCCCCAGGCCGTGTTCGCCTTCAGCGGCCAGGCAAGTACCGAGCAGGCTTTTGTACAGCGGCTCGGCCTCGTTACGGCCCAGCATGCGGTAGACCTTGGCCTTGCGTAGACGCACGGCCTCCAGTTTGTCCGGCAGGCTTTGCAGATTGGCCAGGCTGGCGTGCAGCTTGCCGTCATTGATCATGTCGTCCGCCAGGTTCAACGACAGTTCCTGATCGGAACCCGGCTTGGAGCAGCTTCCCTGGCTTGACAGCGAAGACCAGGAGTCCCCATTGTTGGTGGCGCAGCCGCCGAGCATCAGTAGCCCTAAACCAGCAATCAATGCTTTCATGTTCCACCCCTGGAAAGCGTTCAAGGCCCGCAGGTCGACAAGGTCACGACTCAGCGGTGTGGTTGTGCATTTCCCCGCAAAAGCCTGACAGAAGCTCTGGTTCCGGTTCATTGCGATAACCCGCTGCGACGGTCGAAGTCGCCGTTTTCCAGGAAATACATACGGAACCAGTTCGGGTCGTAATTGCGCAGTTGCTCGCCGGGCAATGACGGCAACTGGGCATTGGCCGCCAGTGGTTGCACCAGGTGCGGGGTCACGACCATCAGCAACTCGCGTTCTTCGCGATTGATCGTGGAGTCGCGGAAAAATGCGCCGAGGATCGGAA
Organism: Pseudomonas fluorescens HK44; assembly: GCF_000217955.3. Lineage (GTDB taxonomy): Bacteria > Pseudomonadota > Gammaproteobacteria > Pseudomonadales > Pseudomonadaceae > Aquipseudomonas > Aquipseudomonas fluorescens_AQ. The sequence continues at coordinate 284,464 of NZ_AFOY02000004.1, forward strand.
TATCTCCCAGGCCAGGCAACTTGCTGACCGACGAAATGTTCTTGCTACTGATCAGGCCGCTGATCACAAAACTCTCACCGTCTGCCAGGGAAATACTGGTGTCGGTACGCCGTATTGTCAGTGCCGGTACGATCGTGCCAGCGATGGACACGCCGTTGGTGAAGTCGAGTTCACTGACTTCCGGCGCCACCTTCAAGGTAATACGCTGGCGACCGATCACAGTCGGGGTCAGGGTCAGACGGATGCCGAACTCCTTGTACTCGATGGAAAAATTATTACTGCCACTGCTGGGCACCGGGACTGGCACCTCGCCACCGGCCAGGAAGCTCGCACTTTGCCCGCTCAGCGCCACCAGGCTTGGACGCGCCAGGGTGTAGGCAAAACCACTGTTTTCCAGGGCGTTGATCAGCCCCAATACCTTGCCGCCGCCAAAGCCGATATTGAAACTGCCATTATTGAGCGGGATATTGGTGATGGTGTTACCCAGTTGACCGGGTGCCACCGTCACCCCGGGCACCGTGCCCGGAGAGCCGAACAGAAAACTGCCGCCTTTGCCGAAGATCGAGGTACTGGCCTCTTTCAATTTGGTGCGGCTGACTTCCACGAAGCGAATATCGGTCTGCACCTGACTCGGCAACAGCGGATCTTCCGAAGGCAGCACTGATGAGCCTGCCACGGCCGTAACGGCTTTGCCGCGCACGAACACCATGCTCTGGCGAGGCGCGCTGGAACATCCCGTCCAGATCATCAGGCTGGTCGCACCGGGCGCCATGCCGGTCAGCAGGAACGCATCATTGCCGTTGAGATGCACATCGGCGACTTTGGGGTCGCCCACCGCCAGCCGCGTGATTGCCACGGGGGAGCGCATGGCTTGCTGCATGCCTTCGCCCACTTCGACCACTGCCGGCATCTGCTCCAATCCCGTACAGCCGCTCGGCGCCGCCAGCGCCGCCCCCGAAGGCAAGCCTGCGATCATCAAAGCCCACGTCACTCGCTTGAACACCTGCACGGAATTACTGTTCATTCACGACTTCCTTGCTGAATGGGAAAGTTCACTCGCAGACCTGGCTGTCACAGATCACTTGGGCAACCGTTCTGGTCAGCGCGTTCGCCCGAGTTTGTCATCTGTATCATCCCTCGATCTTTCCTGGTGTGGGATGACCCCGTACCGGCCCCAAGTAGCTATTTCTCTATTTCGCTGTTTCGTTATCTGACGGTAGCGCATAAAGCCCTAAATGCCATTACTCAGGAAAAAACCTTCAACGACTGACACCCCATCAGCAATCCGCGAACGCGGGCTGCCGCAAAAAAGTTTTAGTGATCGGCAAAAAAGTCCTAACCCCCTCTGTTGCCCGTTGGCTAGGGTTCAGACAAGCAGTTCATGAAGCAAACGCCCTGATTAGGGAGTCGTTGATGAACAATGATTCCGTGCAGATGTTCAGGCGAATAGCGTGGGCGAGTGAAGTTTTTCACGGCGGACAGTGACGCCGGGGAGGGGACATGATGAGTGCCAAGCGCGAAACCGGTACGACGATTGTGGAGTTCACACTTGTACTCCCGTTGCTGCTGATGCTCCTCTTTGGGATTTTCCAGTTTGGCTGGCTGTTCTTCAACTACGCCGTGCTAACAAGTGCCGCGTCGACGGGGGCACGTCTATTGGCCACCCAGCGTGGTTATGCCACCCCGTACTCGGACACTAAAAACGCGGTACTGGCGGCGGCGGGAATCATCGCGCCTTTAGCAAGCCTGAATAAGACGTTGACGATCAACGTGTCCGTGAATGGAGCGTCGTGCCAGAGCGACGCCACCTGCGCCACCGCTCTGGGCACGGCCAGTCAGGCCCCGGCTACCGGCACACAAGCCAGTATTACTCTTACTTACCTGTTCGCTCCGATACTGGGTGGCTCATTAGGCAGCCTCGCGTTAGTCGTGCCCTCGAGCTTGAATGCGACAATGTCGGAGCTTGTGCAATAGCCGGCAATCCTTGAGTCGCCACACGGGGCCACACCTGGCAAAAACGGTGTGACGTTTGTGCCATGAAGGCATCGGTGACGAACACCATGCCACGTTGGGGACGATCATGATGCGAAAAATGCAAAAAGGCGTAGCGGCCGTCGAGTTCTCCCTCGTGGCCCCATTGCTCGTTCTATTGCTCTTCTGTCTGGCGGAGTTTGGCTGGTTGCTCGTTAACACCGTGATGGTCATGAATGTCGCGTCGTCAGGCGCGCGCTTCTTCGCCAGCCAGCGCGGGACAACCACCCCCTACACGGACACCAAAACGCAGATCCAGAAATCGGCGGCCTACTTGACCGTAGCGAATCTGTCGTACTCGACTTCCGTGGGAAACGCCTCATGCAGCGCTGACGCTACTTGCGCGACCGGCCTGAACAATGCAGTGCTGAATGGGGCGGTCACTAATGCCACGGTCACGGTGACGTACTCCCCTTATAAGCCCCTATTCGTAGGGTCTTTTCCCGGTGTTACGAACCTGCTCCCTTCATCGCTGAGCTTCACAGTCGTAGAGCGAACGCAGTGAACACTCCTTATCAAATTCCTCAACTCAAGGAGTACACCATCATGTCAAGAATGTCTGACCGGCAGCAGACCATGGGCCACCAACGTGGCTCCGTTGTTATCCTGGTCGCTATCTCGATGGCCGTCCTGCTGGGATTTGTCGCCCTGAGCGTTGATGCGGGCTACGTTCTCTACAATCAGAAGCGCCTGCAGGCCGCTACTGATGCCGCCGCGCTGGCCGGAGCCGCCGACCTTTGGAACTTTCCGTTTGCAACGGCGCAAACGAATGCCAAAACGTACTCCGCGCACCTCGCCGCACAGGGGAACAACCCGTTTCCTTCCGGCGTCACGGTGTCGCCGGCCACCATCACAGGTCTGCAATTGGTAAATGCCCAGTTGCCCGCAGCCGGAGCAGTGTCGAAATTCAATGGTATCCAGGTAGTCCAGCAAGCGACGGTGCCGCTCTACTTTTCCCAGGTATTTGGTATCGCTTCAATGCAAATTACCGCTTCCTCGAAGGCTGCAGCCGGCGGCGGAGCCGTGCCCACCAAATACAATGTCATTATTTTGCTCGACACCACAGGATCGATGAATACCACCGACGCTAATTGCCTGGGGGCCAATGGAAAGGCAATGACTCGACTCCAATGTGCCCAGCAGGCGGCACTCACACTCATAAGCAACTTGACCAACGCTGGTGACAACGTTGGCTTGATGACCTACCCGCCGCTCGCAGCAAGTACCAACTTTTCATGCGGCTCGAAGCAATCTATAGCCAGCAGTTACTCGGCGGTGGCGCCGGGATTTGTTACGAGCGGCGCCACCTATCAAGTCTCCGGGCTCAGTTCCGGCTTTCTCAAAAACGGCCAGGTCAACACGACTTCAAGCATCGCGCAGGCGCTAGGGGTAGGTGGCTGCGGCGGCATCCAGGCCATTGGCGGTTTAGGCACGTATTTCACCCAGGCGATTTCTTCCGCGCAGGCAGCCTTGCTGAACATGTCACAAGGGCAGTCGCCGCCCGGGCAAGACGTGATCGTCCTGATGAGCGACGGCGATGCATCTTCATCACAAGCTCAACTCGGCAACACCTACAAAAGCCAATATGGAACGGAATGCAAGGCGGCCGTTACGGCAGCCAATACCGTCAAGCAGACCAGTACGCTGATCTATAGCGTGGCCTATATCGGTGGCGGTTCCACTTCGGCGCCGTGCAGCGACGGTAGTAGCGATTTGACGCCTTGCAACACGATGCAGCAGATCGCCTCAGGCCCCTCCTATTTTTTCTCTGACACTTGCCCGAACGCAGCCGGGGGGAGCGTCAACCTGAATACAGCCTTCAAAACCATCTCATACGCGCTGACGAAACCGCGGCTGATCCCGCCCAATGCGCTGTAACGTTTGAAGACGGCATTGCCTGCACTCAACCCGCGAGGCTGTCCCACTGCGGGTTGTTTCCACACGAAATATGCCTTCTAAGATTGTTACCGGATGCACCGACACGACGCAAAATGTGGCCCCGGTAACATTCATGAGCGCGGCTCGATAATCCTCGAGCATTTTCTAATCATTCCAAAAGCCCCGTTCCAGAGGCTTTCCTGTCGCTTCTAAAAGCTTTCTTCATCTGCCGTTCAGCGAGTTGGCTGGTTGATTGCATATGCTTGTATGTACAAGTAAGTGTGTGTGCGTAGAAGTCCTCGGTTACAACACCCATGCGCCACAAGCGCCCGTAGTGGTTTTAGGAATTGATAATAATGAAAAGAACATTGCTGACCCTTTCTGCTTTGACCTTGTGCATGGCCGCAGGCGTAGCCACGGCCAAAGAGTACAAAGAGCTGCGTTTTGGCGTTGATCCTTCCTACGCACCGTTCGAGTCCAAAGCGGCCGACGGCAGCCTGGTGGGCTTCGATATCGATGTGGGCAACGCGATCTGCGCCGAGCTGAAGGTCAAGTGCAAATGGGTCGAGAGCGATTTTGACGGCACGATTCCAGGCCTGAAGGCCAACAAGTTCGACGGCGTGATCTCTTCCATGACCGTGACTCCGGCCCGTGAGAAAGTCATCGACTTCTCCAGCGAGCTGTTCTCCGGCCCGACCGCTCTGGTCTACAAGAAAGGCTCCAGCGTTTCTGACGTAGCCTCGCTCAAGGGTAAAAAAGTCGGCTACGAGCAAGGCACCATCCAGGAAGCCTACGCCAAGGCCGTACTGGACAAAGCCGGGGTTGAAACCAAGGCCTACGCCAACCAGGACCAGGTTTACGCTGACTTGATGTCCGGTCGCCTCGACGCCACGATCCAGGACATGCTGCAAGCCAAGCTGAGCTTTTTGAAGTCGCCGCAAGGGGCTGATTACGAGGTCAGCCAGCCGATCGACAGCGAGTTGTTGCCCGCTAAAACAGCGGTGGGTATCGCCAAAGGCAACACCGAGCTCAAGGCCCTTCTCGATAAAGGCATCAAGGCGATCCACGATGACGGCACCTACGACTCGATCCAGAAGAAACACTTCGGTGATCTGAGTCTCTACAGCGGCAAGTAAGGCCCCGGTGCCCGTCCTCGGGACGGGCGCTTTTTTATCGCGATAGGTTCCTGAATTATGTTCGAAGCACTTTTGCAGACACTCGGGCTCTCCGCATTCAGCTTGAAGGGGTTCGGCCCTCTGTTGCTGGAAGGCTCCTGGATGACCGTCAAGTTATCGATACTGTCGCTGCTGTTGAGCGTTTTGCTCGGCCTGATCGGCGCCAGTGCCAAACTGTCCAGCGTCAAACTGTTGCGGATTCCGGCCCAGCTCTACACCACGCTGATTCGCGGCGTGCCGGACCTGGTGCTGATGCTGCTGATTTTCTACAGCCTGCAAACCTGGTTGACCAGTTTCACCGAGGTGCTGGGCTGGGAATATATCGAGATCAATCCGTTCGCCGCCGGGATCATCACCCTGGGCTTCATCTACGGCGCGTACTTCACCGAGACCTTTCGCGGAGCGATCCTCGCGGTGCCCCGCGGACAGATGGAAGCCGCCACGGCCTACGGCTTGAGCCGTGCTCAGCGCTTTCGCTTCGTGGTGTTCCCGCAAATGATGCGCTTCGCCCTGCCGGGCATCGGCAACAACTGGATGGTGATCCTCAAGGCCACCGCGCTGGTGTCGATCATCGGCCTGGCGGACCTGGTCAAAGCCGCTCAGGACGCCGGTAAAAGCTCCTATCAACTGTTCTTTTTTCTGGTGCTGGCAGCGCTGATCTATCTGGTGATCACCAGCGCGTCGAACTATGTCCTGCGCTGGCTCGAACGGCATTACGCGGCAGGTTCCCGGGAGGCGGTACGATGATCGAATTACTGCAGGACTACTGGAAGCCTTTCCTCTATAGCGACGGTTACCACATCACTGGCCTGGCCATGACGCTGTGGCTGCTCAGCGCCTCGATCTTCATCGGCTTCCTGGTGTCGGTTCCACTGTCGATTGCCCGGGTTTCCAACAAGCTTTACGTGCGCTGGCCGGTGCAGTTCTACACCTACCTGTTCCGTGGCACACCGCTGTATATCCAGCTGCTGATTTGCTACACCGGGATCTACAGCCTGGCCGCAGTCCGTGCGCAGCCGGTGCTCGATGCGTTCTTTCGCGATGCGATGAATTGCACCATCCTCGCCTTTGCCCTGAACACCTGCGCCTACACCACGGAGATTTTCGCCGGGGCGATTCGCAGCATGAACCACGGTGAAGTCGAAGCCGCCAAAGCCTACGGTCTGACGGGCTGGAAGTTGTATGCCTACGTGATCATGCCGTCGGCCCTGCGTCGCTCGTTGCCGTACTACAGCAACGAAGTGATCCTGATGCTGCACTCGACCACCGTGGCCTTCACCGCCACCGTCCCGGACATTTTGAAAGTGGCGCGGGATGCCAACTCGGCGACCTTTCTGACCTTTCAGTCGTTCGGCATTACCGCGCTGATCTACCTGTTGGTCACCTTTGCGCTGGTCGGGCTGTTCCGCATTGCCGAACGTCGCTGGCTGGCTTTTCTGGGCCCGGCTCACTAGGACTTAGCGCTCTGTACGGCCGCTCATCAGGCCACGGGCTTTGTCGCCGACTGCGACGTCTACGCAGCGGCGACCCATTTTCCCTTAGAGGATGCTTGCGCACATGTACAAATTGACTGTTGAAGAACTACACAAGAGTTACGGTAGCCACGAAGTGCTCAAGGGCGTTTCCCTGAAAGCCAAAACCGGTGACGTGATCAGCCTGATCGGCGCCAGCGGCTCGGGCAAAAGCACCTTTTTGCGCTGCATCAACTTTCTCGAAACACCCAACGACGGCGCCATGAGCCTGGACGGCAAGCAGATCCGGATGGTCAAAGACCACCATGGCATGCATGTGGCCGACGATGCTGAACTGCAACGACTGCGCACCCGGCTGGCGATGGTGTTCCAGCATTTCAATCTGTGGGGCCACATGACCGTGCTGGAAAACATCACCATGGCCCCGCGCCGGGTGCTGGGTGTCAGCAAGAAAGATGCTGAAGATCGTGCCCGACGTTATCTGGATAAGGTCGGGCTGCCAGCGCGTGTGGCGGACCAGTACCCGGCGTTCCTGTCCGGTGGTCAGCAGCAACGGGTGGCGATTGCCCGCGCACTGGCCATGGAGCCGGAAGTCATGCTGTTCGATGAGCCGACCTCGGCGCTCGACCCGGAGCTGGTAGGCGAAGTGCTCAAGGTAATCCAGGGCCTGGCCGAAGAAGGCCGGACCATGATCATGGTGACCCACGAAATGAGCTTTGCCCGCAAAGTCTCGAATCAGGTGCTGTTCCTGCATCAGGGGCGGGTAGAGGAAGAGGGCGCGCCTGAAGACGTGCTGGGCAATCCGAAGAGCGAACGGCTGAAGCAGTTCCTCAGCGGCAACCTGAAGTAACACCCCAAACCCTGTAGGAGCTCGCGAAGCCTGCGATCTTTTGATCTTTGCGACAAAAAAAGGCCCGCATGTTTAACCGTGCGGGCCTTTTGTATTTCTGATCCGGGATCAGTGCTTGCTGTCCTGGTTCGACAGGGCCAGCAGTTGTTTTTCCTGATTCCAGTCGAACGGTTCGTCGTTCTGTTCGGCTTCGTAACGACGTTCTTCCAGTGCCTGATACAGACCGATTTCATCGTCGGGCATGTAGTGCAGGCAGTCGCCGGCGAAATACCACAACAGGTCGCGAGGGACCAGGTGGGCAATTTGCGGATAACGGGTGATGACCTGACAAAGAATGTCCTGACCCAGGTATTGGCTTTCGATCGGATCGATTGGCAGCGACGCACGCAGTTCGTCGAAGCGCTCCAGGAACAAGGCATGACTTTCGTCTGGAACCTGCTCGGCTTCACCGACAGCGACCAGGATACTGCGCAGGAGGTCGAGCTGGACGAGAATTTGGTCGAGCATAACGGGAGTCCTCTAGAACTAAAGCAAAACGGGCGCTGGAGTATATAGCTCCAGCGCCCGCTTTTCATCATTGACCCGCCGGACGAGCCGCTGCGTTAGCGGGTCTTGCCCTTCGCCAGTTCAAGTTGCTCCTTGGAAAAGTCATCGACGTCGATCACTTTGCGCCGCGCGGCTTCGGCCTCATGCAAGGTATGTGCTTCTGCGGCTTGCAACACGCCGGCCTCCAGGGCGGCGTCGATGACATGCTCCCCGGCTCCCGGTTTGAACTGCCCGCTCTTGAGTGCAAAGTGCATTTTTTTCTGCAGCGGTTGTGCGGTACTCAGCAGGTCGCAGGCATGTTGCAGAGCACCGACCGGGTCATCGACCGACTGCGGCCGGTAACACCCTCCCAGCAACTCTTCGAGTGTCGGATCGCCCTTGGCCCGGCCAATGACCGCAGCCACTTCGGCACCGAGTGTGTCCGACGGTCCTTTGTGACGGCGACCAAACGGGAACACGATCACCCGCATCAGGCAACCCAGCACCTTGTTCGGGAAGTTGCTCAGCAGTTCATCCAGCGCCCGTTCCGACTGGCCGAGACTCTCCTCCATGGCCCAGGTAAACAGCGGCGCCATGTGTTCGGGTGAATCAAGATCGTGGTAACGCTTGAGGGCGGCTGAGGCCAGGTACAGGTTGCTCAGTACATCGCCGAGTCGGGCCGACAGGCGTTCGCGACGTTTCAGTTCACCGCCCAGCAACATCATGCTCAGGTCTGCGAGCAGGGCAAATGCCGCGGCCTGACGGTTGAGGGCACGGAAGTAGCCCTGGCTGAGTTTGTCCCCAGGTACATGTTCGAAATGCCCGACGCCGAGGTTCAGTACCAGGGTGCTGGCGGCGTTGCTCACGGCGAAACCGATGTGCTTGAGCAGCAGGCCGTCGAATTCCTTCAGTGCCTGGTCTTTGTCTTCACGGCCGGCGAGGGCCATTTCCTTGAGCACGAATGGATGGCAACGGATCGCGCCTTGTCCAAAGATCATCAGGTTGCGCGAAAGGATGTTCGCGCCTTCCACCGTGATGAAGATCGGCGCGCCTTGCCAGCTGCGCCCGAGGTAATTATTGGGCCCCATGATGATCGCCTTGCCACCGTGCACATCCATCGCGTGGCTGATGCACTCGCGACCGCGTTCGGTGAGGTGATACTTGAGAATCGCCGAGAGCACCGAAGGTTTCTCGCCGAGATCCACCGCGTTGGCGGTGAGCATCCGCGCGGCGTCCATCATCCAGGCGTTGCCGCCGATACGCGCCAGCGCTTCCTGAATTCCTTCGAAGGCAGACAGCGGCACGTTGAACTGCTCACGAACCTGAGCGTATTGACCGGTCACCAGGCTGGTGAACTTGGCGGCGCCGGTGCCGACTGCCGGCAGCGAAATAGAACGCCCGACGGACAGGCAATTCATCAGCATCATCCAGCCTTTGCCGAGCATCTCCTGGCCGCCGATGAGGAAGTCCAGCGGCACGAATACGTCCTTGCCAGAGTTTGGGCCGTTCATGAACGCGGCGCCGAGAGGCAGGTGGCGGCGACCGATTTCGACACCGGCGGTGTCGGTCGGGATCAATGCGAGGCTGATACCAAGGTCTTCCTCGTCACCCAGCAGATGGTCCGGGTCATAGGCCTTGAACGCCAGGCCGAGCAGGGTGGCGACCGGGCCCAGGGTGATGTAGCGCTTTTCCCAGTTCAGCCGAAGACCCAGGGTTTCCTGGCCTTCCCATTCGCCTTTGCAGATCACCCCGGTGTCAGGCATGGCGCCCGCATCGGAGCCGGCCAGCGGGCCGGTCAACGCGAAACACGGGATGTCGTCGCCACGCGCCAGGCGGGGCAGGTAATGGTTGCGTTGTTCATCGGTGCCGTAATGCAGCAACAGTTCGGCCGGGCCGAGGGAGTTGGGCACCATCACGGTGGAGGCCAGGTCACCGCTGCGGGTGGCCAGCTTCATCGCCACTTGCGAGTGGGCGTAGGCGGAAAACCCCTTGCCACCGAATTCCTTGGGAATGATCAGGGCAAAAAAACCATTCTGCTTGATGTGTGCCCAGGCTTCGGCCGGCAGGTCCATCGTCTGGCCGATCTGCCAGTCGCTGACCATGGCGCAGAGTTCTTCGGTCGGGCCATCGATGAACGCCTGTTCTTCTTCGCTCAACTGCGCTTTGGGATAAGACAGCAGTTTGTTCCAGTCCGGACGCCCGCTGAACAGCTCGCCATCCCACCAGACGGTGCCGGCATCGATGGCGTCGCGTTCGGTTTGCGACATCGGCGGCAGGGTTTTCTGGAACCAGTTGAACAGCGGGGCACTGAAGTATTTGCGTCGCAAGTCGGGCAGCAGCAGTGGCGCCGCCACGACGGCCAGCACGATCCAGAAAATCAGCAGCAGCCAGCCTCGAGCGTGGCTGAAGACTCCCATCGCCAGCAGATAGACCGCCACGATACCCAGGGCGGGCAGGGGCGCGATGCGGCGGTGAGCCAGCCAGGCAATCCCGACCACCAGAACCAGTATCCACAACAGCAGCATATTCAATCCTCCGTGAAGCCAGGGTCAAAACCACCTTCAGAGCTTAGACGGCATCTGCAAAACGGGGTGGTCAGAGCAATGTGTTTGAAATCGTGGGAAACAGCGGTGAATTTCGTGAGTGATAACGCTGACGGACGCTGTAAAAAAGCTTCGCTGAGCGTGCGACAAACGCTGATGTTTGGCCGAAACGTCGTTATCTCTGTGCTAGGTCTGCCGATAGACTCATGGCTTCCCCAGGAGATTTTTCTCATGCACGAGTACCTGAGCCCCGGCCGCTTCATCGATAGTGACCACCCCGCGGTGGTGGAGTTCGCTGAACGGCATCGCGGCAACAGCCGTGACCCGGTCAAGCAAGCGGTGAGTCTGTATTACGTCGTGCGTGAAGCGGTGCGCTACAACCCCTATACCTTCAGCCGTGATCCCGCGACCTTGCGCGGCAGTTATGCACTGGCCACCGGCGAAAGCTACTGCGTACCCAAAGCCACCTTGCTGGCAGGTTGCGCGCGGCACTGTGGAATCGCGGCGCGGATTGGCCTCGCGGATGTGCGCAATCACCTGTCGACCCCGCGCTTGATCGAGTTGCTCAAGAGTGACGTGTTCGCCATGCACGGTTACACCGAGTTGTATTTGCAGGGCCGTTGGGTCAAGGCCACACCGGCGTTCAACCAGAAACTCTGTGAGCTGTTCGATGTGCCGGCACTGGAGTTCGACGGGATCAATGACAGCATCTTCCATCCGTTCAATCGCCAGGGGCTGCAGTCGATGGAGTACCTGGTCGACCATGGCCAGTTCGCCGACGTGCCCGAACCGTTCTTCTTCGAGTACCTGGAAAAACGCTACCCGCATTTGTTCAACGACCAGTTACCGGCATTGCTCGGGGACATGCAGACTGATTTGAGTCGCGGCTGATCCGGCGTAGACTGCCCCGGCATTCATCCATCGAGGAGCGGTCATGCTGAAGATTTGGGGTCGGAAAAATTCGTCGAATGTCAGAAAGGCACTGTGGTGCGCCGAAGAGCTCGGGCTGACCTACGAAACGCAGGATGCGGGCGGGGCTTTTGGTGTGGTCGACACACCGGAATATCGCGCGATGAACCCCAATGGCCGCATTCCGGTGATTGAAGACGACGGTTTTGTACTGTGGGAATCCAATACCATCGTGCGTTACCTGGCTGCCCGTCACGCGGCGGGTTCGAACTGGTTCCCGGCCGATGTGCAGGCCCGGGCGAGCGCGGAAAAGTGGATGGACTGGACCACTTCGTCGTTTGCCGAACCTTTCCGCCAGGTGTTCTGGGGCGTATTGCGCACCCCGGCCGATCAGCAGGATTGGGTTGCGATCAACGCGGCGCAGAAAACCTGCGAGCAATTGCTGTCGATGGTCGATCAGGCATTGGCGCAAAAGCCTTATTTGTCCGGTGACGAGATCGGCGTGGGCGATATTCCGTTGGGCAGCTTTATCTATGCCTGGTTCGAGATGCCCATCGAGCGAGCGCCAATGCCCCATCTGCAAGCCTGGTATGCGCGACTGAAGCAACGTCCGGCGTATCAAAAAGCCGTCATGACCGCGTTGACTTAATACTGACTATCAACACACTTGACTGTACTTGTGCGGCGTCGCCAAGCACCATTGCGTCTATGCGCCGCGGTTGCATGGGTCGCCGCCCGCTCTTATTTATTCCGAACTTCCCTTCTTGGTGCGTAAATCCGATATGAGTTCTGCTCTGTCCATCCGGCAGCTAACCAAAACCTACGGCAACGGTTTCCAGGCCTTGAGTGGTATCGATCTGGATGTCGCCGAAGGTGACTTTTTCGCCTTGCTCGGCCCCAACGGTGCCGGCAAATCCACGACCATCGGCATTCTCTCGACCCTGGTGAACAAGACCAGCGGAACGGTGAATATCTTTGGCCACGACCTGGACCGCGAGCCGGCTGCGCTCAAGCGTTGCATCGGCGTGGTGCCGCAGGAATTCAATTTCAATCAGTTCGAAAAGACCTTCGACATTGTCGTGACCCAGGCCGGTTACTACGGTATCCCGCACAAAGTCGCCAAGGAACGCGCTGAGCGATACCTGACTCAGCTCGGCCTGTGGGACAAGCGCGATGTGCCGTCACGCTCACTGTCGGGCGGCATGAAGCGGCGACTGATGATCGCGCGTGCGTTGGTGCATGAACCGCGCCTGCTGATCCTCGACGAACCGACTGCCGGTGTGGACATCGAACTGCGTCGCTCAATGTGGACCTTCCTCACCGAGCTGAACCAGAAAGGCATCACGATCATCCTCACCACGCATTACCTGGAAGAGGCTGAGCAGCTGTGCCGCAACATCGGCATCATCGACCACGGCACCATCGTCGAAAACACCAGCATGCGTAACCTGCTCAGCCAACTGCATGTCGAGACGTTCCTGCTGGACCTGAAGAGCGCCATGATGGTTGCGCCGCAGTTGAATGGTTATCCAACCCGCCTGCTCGACAGTCACACCCTGGAAGTCCAGGTCGACAAGTCCGTCGGCATCACAGCGTTGTTCGGTCAGTTGGCCATGCAGAACATCGAAGTGCTGAGCCTGCGCAACAAAACCAATCGCCTCGAGGAGTTGTTCGTGTCTCTGGTGGAGAAAAATCTGGCGAAGGTGGCCGTATGAGTTCCGAACTGAAGCCCAACCTCGTTGCGCTCAATACCATTGTTTATCGTGAGGTCCGGCGTTTTACCCGGATCTGGCCGCAGACCCTGCTGCCGCCGGCCATCACCATGGTTCTGTACTTCGTGATCTTCGGTAATCTGATTGGCCGGCAAATCGGTGATATGGGTGGTTTCACCTATATGGAATACATCGTGCCGGGCTTGATCATGATGTCGGTGATCACCAACGCCTACGGCAACGTGGTCTCGAGCTTCTTCGGCAGCAAATTCCAACGCTCCATTGAGGAGCTGATGGTTTCACCGGTTTCGCCGCACACCATTCTGATCGGCTACACCGTGGGCGGGGTGCTGCGCGGTCTGGCAGTGGGCGTGATCGTGACGCTGCTTTCGCTGTTCTTCACTCACCTGCAAGTTCACCATTTGGGGATTACCCTGCTGGTGGTGTTGCTGACGGCAACGATTTTTTCGCTGCTGGGCTTCATCAACGCGGTTTTTGCGCGCAACTTCGACGACATTTCGATTATCCCGACGTTCGTCCTGACACCGTTGACCTACCTGGGCGGGGTGTTCTACTCGATCAGCCTGCTGCCACCGTTCTGGCAGACCGTATCGCTGGCCAACCCGGTGCTGCACATGGTCAACGCTTTCCGTTACGGCATCCTCGGCGTTTCGGACATCAAGATCAGCATTGCCATTACCTTCATGCTGGTGGCAACCGTGGTGCTGTACATCGGTTGCGCGCGGTTGCTGGTCAGCGGACGCGGGATGCGCACGTAACCCGCGGCAAACTCGATCCTTGTGGGAGCGAGCTTGCTCGCGAAGGCGTGATTGCCAGCACTGCAAAAGATGGGTACTACACAAAAAACGGCCTCCCGAGTGGACAATGCTGTTCACTTAAGCCGATGTTTCAGGCACATCCGCAGTTGTGGCGAGGGAGCTTGCTCCCGCTGGGGCGCGAAGCGGCCCTGAATTGGGCCTGCTGCGCAGTCCAGCGGGAGCAAGCTCCCTCGCCACAGATACTTCTCAGGCCTCCAGACTTCCTTAAGTGAACAGCGTTGCTCCCAAGTGGAGGCCTTTGTTTATTGATGATCGTTCCCACGCGGGAACGATCAGCGTGTTGGCGTGCTACTGCGGTGAATCCGGTGGATCGAGGTGATCCAGCGCCCGATTCACCGCCAACTCGGCCAGAGAAATCATCTGCTGAATCGCCAGCGCGGTATTGCGTTTGGGGCCTTCAAGTTCAAACGCCAGGTCGCTGGCCATGACATTGACCGACGCAAGGGTCTCGCAGGCGTGGGCCAGCAGGGTTTCGCTGTCGACGTCGGGGGCGATGACGAAAATGCAGCCTGGGCGTCGGTCGGCTAACAACGTCTTGGTTTCCGGCAGCACCAGGTAATGATCGAGCGCACGGTGCGCGGCGGCGTGGAGTTCTTTTGAGTCGAGGGAGGCGTAGGGAGAAACCGGATCGGTTTCGGGTGGATTTGGAGTTGGTTTGAACATTGTCGTAATTTCCTCTTTGGAGCTACCACCGATTCGCTGCTAAACGAAAGGGTGGCGGCTGTACGCAGGTTAGCAGACCGGGAGGAATCACGAAAAACCGGCGCACCCGAGGGTGCCCTGCGCACAGCCACCATAGAGTTCAGGGATGGAATACCTGAATTTCTGAAGTGCAGTGCACCTACGTGAAACCTCCGAGCTGCTAAACCCGATCGCTGATGGGCAGCGACAGGAGAACAATAGAAGCGAGGACCAAAGCGCACAAGCCGGCGGATTCTGGCGCAGGTGTAGGCCGTGACGCAAGGCGTTGTAGCCTCTGATGGGCACAGCGTAGGCAAGCTTAAACACCCGTCGTAGCAGCTGCCGAGCCCGCGAGGCTGCGTTCGAGGACGCAGTCCTCGCAAATCCTGCGTACGCGGTTTACCTGAACGAAGGTGTTGCCTGATTTTACGACCGCTGCGCGGCCGAACGCAGCCTCGCGGGCTCGGCAGTTGCTACGACGGGTGCGGTCCTGTAATTGGCTGTTTGATCGTTCTTGGGGACGCGGAGCGTCACGGGCTCGACAGCTGCTACATCCGGCTTCGCCTGCGCCGCTTCCATTGTCGACCCACCCACCAGCGCCAGTAGATCATGGTCAGGCAGTAGGCCAACGCGCCGAGCACCAGGCCAGTCACCACCGAGCCCAGCAGAAACGGTTGCCAAAGAGTCGACAACTCACCGCTGATCCATTCCCAGGTCAGCTCATCCGGCAGGCTGCGGGCGGGGACATCCATCAGCCAGGCGCCGGTCTGATAGGTGCAGTAAAACACCACGGGCATGGTGATCGGGTTGGTCAGCCAGACCAGGCTCACCGCGATCGGAATATTGCCGCGCAGCCAAATGGCAAGCAGTGCCGCCACCAGCATTTGCAACGGAATCGGTAGAAATGCGGCGAACACGCCAATGGCCATGGCGCGCGCAACCGAATGCCGATTGAGGTGCCAGAGGTTCGGGTCGTGCAGCAGCGTGCCGAGAAAGCGTAAGGATTTGTGTTCCCGGATGCGGGTCGGGTCTGGCATGTAACGTTTGAATAAGCGCCGGGGCATAAGGCTTCTCGGTCGGTTCAAGCGGCAAGTATGCCCGGATTCTACGGAGCGCCCGTTCAGACTTTGTGACAATTAATAAATGCGGACTTTGGTAACTCGGCTAATCCAAGAGAGGGGACTCTCAAGGACAGGCTAATGCGCACAGGGATGTTGGCGCTCGCGTTGGGTCTGTTGGCCTTGCGTTTTTTACCGGTGTTGCCACCGGTCTGGTTACTGCTGTTGCTGCCCGTACTGGCATTGATGCTGTTGCCATTTCGCACGTACCCACTGGCGTTTTTTCTGTTCGGTTTCAGCTGGGCGTGTGCCAGTGCGTACTGGGCCTTGGCGGATCGTTTGGCGCCGGACCTCGACGGGCAAACCCGCTGGGTCGAAGGACGAGTCGTCGGCTTGCCGCAGAACGCGCAAGGCGTGGTGCGTTTCGAGTTGGCCGATAGCGAGTCGCGGCGCACACGCTTGCCGGGTTTGATGCGGTTGGCCTGGTACGACGGCCCGACCGTCAACAGCGGCGAGCGCTGGCGGCTGGCGGTGAAATTGAAACGCCCCACAGGCCTGCTCAATCCGCAGGGCTTTGATTACGACGCCTGGTTGCTGGCACAACGCATCGGCGCGACGGGAAGCGTCAAGGACGGGCAGTTGCTCCGGCCTGCACAAGGGGCCTGGCGTGATGCTGTTCGCCAGCGTTTGCTGGCGGTCGATGCACAAGGGCGAGAGGGGGCGTTGGCGGCGCTGGTGCTGGGCGACGGATCCGGGCTAAGCAGCGAAGACTGGCGCGTGTTGCAAGACACCGGCACCGTGCATTTGCTGGTGATCTCCGGGCAGCACATCGGTTTGCTGGCCGGAATGGTTTATCTGCTGATTGCCGGATTGGCGCGTTATGGATTGTGGCCGCAGAGATTGCCTTGGCTGCCGTGGGCCTGCGGCATGGCATTCGCGGCGGCGCTCGGTTATGGGCTGTTGGCCGGTTTCGAGGTGCCGGTGCGCCGAGCCTGCGTGATGATTGGTCTGGTGCTGTTATGGCGGCTGCGGTTTCGTCATCTGGGTGCCTGGTGGCCTTTGCTGCTGGCGTTGAATACGGTGTTGTTGCTTGAGCCGTTGGCCAGTTTGCAGGCGGGGTTCTGGTTGTCATTTGCAGCGGTGGCGGTGCTGATTTTTACCTTCGGCGGCCGCCTGGGCGCCTGGCGCTGGTGGCAAACCTGGACGCGGGCGCAATGGCTGATCGCGATTGGCTTGTGTCCGTTGCTGCTGATACTCGGTTTGCCCATCAGTCTCAGTGGCCCGTTGACCAATCTGCTGGCCGTGCCGTGGATCAGCCTGGTGGTGTTGCCCCCGGCTTTGCTCGGGACGTTGCTGTTGCCGCTGCCTTATATCGGCGAGGGGCTGTTGTGGCTGGCCGGCGGCTTGCTTGACGTGCTGTTCAACGGTCTGGCATTGGTGGCCGGGCGGATACCGGCATGGGTTGCCCCGGTGATTCCCCTTTGGGTCTGGGGGATAAGTGCTTCGGGCGCTTTTCTGCTGTTGCTGCCCAAAGGCCTGCCCATGCGGTTGTTGGGCTGGCCGATGCTGCTGTTGATGGTGCTCCCGCCACTCAGATCCGTACCTGACGGCATGGCTGAAATCTGGCAACTGGACGTCGGCCAGGGGCTGGCCATCGTCGTCCGCACGCGTCATCACACGTTGCTCTATGACGCCGGTCCGCGTTTCGGTGATTTTGATCTGGGCGAGCGGGTGGTGTTGCCGTCGTTGCGCAAGCTCGGTGTGCGCAAGCTGGAGGTGATGTTGATCAGTCATGCCGATGCCGATCACGCCGGTGGCGCGCGCTCGGTCGCACGCGGATTGCCGGTGGCGCAGGTGCTCAGCGGTGATCCCGAAGCCCTGCCGGCCGAGTTGCACGCGCAGGCCTGCGAGAGCGGTCAGCGCTGGGAGTGGGACGGTGTGGGTTTTACGCTCTGGCAATGGTCCGGGGCGAGCGAAAGCAACCAGAAGTCCTGCGTCCTGCAGATCGAAGCCAACGGCGAGCGTCTGTTGTTGACTGGCGACATCGACGCCTGGGCCGAGCAGGCGTTGCTGGAAAGTCCGCTGGCGGTCGCGACCGACTGGCTACAAGCGCCGCATCACGGCAGTCGCAGCTCATCGTCGATGGCCTTTCTCACCGCGTTGGCACCCAAGGCTGTGTTGATTTCTCGTGGGCACGACAATTCGTTCGGTCATCCGCATCCGCAAGTGCTGGCGCGTTATCGCAAGCTGGGTATGCAGGTTTATGACAGCGCCGAGCAGGGTGCCTTGCGTTTGCGTCTGGGGGCGTTCGAGGCGCCCGAGTCACTGCGCCAGCAACCACGTTTCTGGCGTGCACCGCCGTTGGTCAGCCAATAACCACCGGTCATCAGCGCGGCGCGCCATGCGACACACGGTCTGTGGCGTGTCGGGTCTCTCTGTCGAGTCTGTATGTTAAAGTGGCGGACTTTTTCGAGGGGACTGTCACTGTGTGGGAATTGGTCAAATCCGGCGGCTGGATGATGCTGCCGATCATTCTGAGTTCCATCGCGGCAATGGCGATCGTTGCCGAGCGTCTCTGGACCTTGCGGGCCAGCCGTGTGACCCCGGAGCATTTGCTCGGGCAGGTCTGGGTCTGGATCAAGGACAAGCAACTCAACAAGGAAAAACTCAAGGAGCTGCGCGCCAACTCGCCGTTGGGCGAGATCCTCGCCGCGGGCCTGGCCAACTCCAAGCATGGTCGCGAGATCATGAAAGAGTGCATCGAAGAGGCGGCTGCCCGGGTGATCCACGAGCTGGAACGCTACATCAACGCGCTGGGCACCATCGCCGCCATGGCGCCGTTGCTCGGCCTGCTCGGCACGGTGTTGGGCATGATCGACATCTTCAGTTCGTTCATGAGCACCGGCATGACCACCAACGCTGCGGTACTGGCCGGCGGTATTTCCAAAGCCTTGATCACCACGGCTTCGGGCCTGATCGTCGGTATCCCGTCGGTGTTCTTCCACCGGTTCCTGCAACGGCGCATCGATGAACTCGTCGTGGGCATGGAGCAGGAAGCCATCAAGCTGGTTGAAGTGGTGCAGGGCGACCGTGACGTCGATCTGGCTGAGGGCAAAGCGTGAAATTCCGCCGCAAGCAACGGGAGAACGTGGACATCAACCTCGTGTCGCTGATCGACGTGGTGTTTGTCCTGCTGCTGTTCTTCGTCGTGACCACCACCTTTACCCGGGAAACCCAGCTGCGCGTCGACCTGCCGGAAGCTGTCAGCGGGTCACCTGCCGAAGACCAGCAGGCCAAGCAACTGGACATCGCCATCAGCGCCGACGGCGTGTTTTCGGTCAACAACCAATTGTTGCCGAAGAACGATCTGGCCAGCCTGATCGACGCCTTGAAGAAGGAGTCGAATGGCGACACCAATTCGCCGCTGTCGATCAGCGCCGATGGCAAAACCCAGCATCAGGCCGTCGTCACGGCGATGGATGCCGCGGGCAAGCTGGGTTTCACCCACTTGCGCATGACCACCGTTGAGGCGGCGCCGGCACCCTGATGGCCATGTCCGATCGTTTGCTCGCCGCCTGGTACGCCGGTCATCCGGCGCTGAAACTGTTGCAGCCACTGGAGTGGCTGTACCGGCGCGTGGTCACGGCCAAGCGCGAACGGTTTCTGGCCGGCCAGGGCGAGATCTACCAGCCACCGGTGCCGCTGATCGTGGTTGGCAACATTACGGTGGGCGGTACCGGCAAGACGCCGTTGATCCTGTGGATGATCGAACACTGCCAGCGCAGCGGCTTGCGGGTTGGTGTGGTCAGTCGCGGTTATGGCGCCAAACCGCCGCAATTGCCCTGGCGGGTCGACGCCGGGCAGAGCGCGGCCATCGCGGGCGACGAACCGTTGTTGATCGTCCAGCGCACCGGCGTGCCATTGATGATTGATCCCGATCGCAGTCGCGCCGTGCAGGCACTGCTGGCCGCTGAGCCGCTGGATCTGATCCTGTCTGACGATGGCATGCAGCATTACCGTCTGGCACGCGATCTTGAGTTGGTGTTGATCGATGCCGCGCGCGGACTGGGCAATAAACGCTGCCTGCCGGCGGGCCCTCTGCGTGAGCCGGTCGAACGCCTGCAAAGCGTCGATGCGCTGCTCTACAACGGTGCCACGGCAGATCGCGACGACGGCTTTGCGTTCCAGCTGCGACCGACCGCGCTGGTCAACCTGCTGACGGGCGAACGGCGCTCGCTTGAGCATTTCCCCGCTGGTCAGGCCTTGCACGCGGTGGCCGGAATCGGTAATCCGCAACGTTTCTTCAACACCCTTGAAACGCTACACTGGCAGCCTGTTCCACATGCTTTTGCCGACCACGCCGAATACAGCGCGGCGGCCTTGAATTTCACACCGTCGCTACCGTTGGTGATGACCGAGAAGGATGCGGTGAAATGCCGAACCTTCGCGGCCGCTGACTGGTGGTATCTGACGGTCGATGCTGCGCCATCGCCGGCCTTCGTGGCCTGGTTCGACACGCAGTTGATGCGGCTGTTGCCCGCACGTCTTTTGCCTTAAAACGCTTTTATCCAGGGAATGCTCATGGACACCAAATTGCTCGACATCCTCGCTTGCCCGATCTGCAAAGGTCCGCTCAAGCTCAGCGCCGATAAAACCGAGCTGATCAGCAAAGGCGCCGGTCTGGCCTATCCGATTCGTGATGGCATTCCGGTGATGCTCGAAAGCGAAGCGCGCACCCTGACGGCAGAAGAGCGTCTGGATAAATGAGCACTGCCTTCACCGTCGTGATTCCGTCGCGTTTTGCTTCCACCCGTCTGCCGGGCAAGCCTCTGCAAATGATTGCCGGCAAGCCGATGATCCAGCACGTTTGGGAACAAGCGAGCAAAAGCAGTGCGCAGCGGGTGGTGGTTGCCACGGACGATGTGCGCATAGTCGAGGCCTGCAAGGCCTTTGGCGCTGAAGTGGTGATGACTCGCGAGGATCACAACTCCGGCACCGATCGCCTGGCTGAAGTCGCTGCCCAACTGGGCCTGGCGCCGGACGCTATCGTGGTCAATGTGCAGGGCGACGAGCCGTTGATTCCACCGAGTGTGATCGATCAGGTTGCGGCCAACCTGGCGGCCCATACCGAAGCGCGCATGGCGACTCTGGCCGAGCCGATCGAAGACGTTGAAACCCTGTTCAACCCCAACGTGGTCAAGGTCGTCAGCGATCTGAATGGCCTGGCGCTGACGTTCAGCCGCGCCACCTTGCCGTGGGCGCGGGACGACTTCGCCAAGAGCCGCGAGCAATTGCCGGCTGGCGTTCCTTACCGTCGGCACATTGGCATCTATGCCTATCGCGCCGGTTTCCTGCATGACTTTGTCAGCTGGGGCCCGTGCTGGCTGGAAAACACCGAGTGTCTGGAACAACTGCGTGCGCTTTGGCACGGTGTGCGGATTCACGTTGCCGATGCACTGATTGCACCGCCACCGGGTGTCGACACGGCTGAAGACCTCGAACGCGTTCGTCGCCTGCTGGAGGCCTGATGCGGGTTCTGTTCGTCTGCTTGGGCAACATCTGCCGTTCACCCACGGCTGAAGGTGTGCTGCGACACAAACTGCGTGATGCCGGTTTGGCCGATCAGGTCGAAGTGGCTTCTGCGGGCACCGGCGACTGGCACGTCGGCAAGGCGCCGGACAAGCGCAGCCAGGCCGCCGCGTTGCGCCGTGGTTATGACCTGTCCGCGCAACGTGCCCAACAGGTCACGCGCGCCGACTTTTCCAGCTATGACCTGATCCTCGCCATGGACCACAGCAACCTGCGCAACCTCAAGGCGTTGCAACCGGCCAAGGGCAGGGCGGAGCTGGATTTGTTCCTGCGTCGCTATGAGTCGAGCGTGGATGAAGTGCCGGATCCTTATTACGACGGCGATCAAGGCTTCGAGCAGGTGCTGGACCTGATCGAGCGCGCCAGCGATTTGCTGGTGATTGAATTGAAGGGACGCTTATGACTTTGCACCTGCAATCGCAGGTTTCGCTGAAGCCGTACAACAGCTTTGGCGTGGACGTGCGCGCGCAATGGTTCGCCGAAGCCCACAGTGATGCCGATGTGCGCGAGGCGCTGGTGTATTCGGCCGCGCACGCTGTACCGCTGCTGGTGATTGGCGGTGGCAGCAACCTGTTGTTGACCGCAGACATTGCCGCGCTGGTGCTGCGCATGGCCACCCGTGGTATTCGGGTGTTGAGCGACAACGGCAGTCAGGTGGTGATCGAAGCCGAGGCCGGCGAAAGCTGGCATCCGTTTGTGCAATGGACACTGGCGCAGGGTCTGTCGGGTCTTGAGAACCTCAGCCTGATCCCGGGCACCGTCGGTGCCGCGCCGATGCAGAATATCGGGGCCTATGGGGTCGAGATCAAGGATGTGTTCGCCGGTCTGACCGCGCTGGACCGCCAGACCGGCGAGCTGCGGGATTTCACGCTGGCCGAGTGCAACTTTGCCTACCGCGACAGCCTGTTCAAGCAGCAGGTCGGTCGCTGGTTGATCCTGCGAGTACGTTTTGCCCTGAACCGCGTCGAGCATTTGCATCTGGAATACGGCCCGGTTCGTCAGCGCCTGACCGAGCAAGGCATCGATCATCCCACCGCGACCGATGTCAGCCAGGCGATTTGCAGCATTCGCAATGAGAAGCTCCCTGACCCGGCGGTGCTCGGTAATGCCGGCAGCTTTTTCAAGAACCCGCTGGTATCGGCAGCGCTGGCGGCACAAATTCGCCTTGAGCATCCGGGCCTGGCTGGTTATCCACAAGCGGATGGCCGGGTGAAATTGGCGGCCGGCTGGTTGATTGAGCAGGCGGGCTGGAAAGGCTTTCGTGACGGCGACGCCGGCGTGCATCGTTTGCAGTCGCTGGTGCTGGTCAACTACGGCACAGCCACCGGGCTTGAGCTGCTGAACCTGGCACAGCGGATCCAGAGAGACATCGCCGAGCGCTTCAATGTCGAGCTGGAAATGGAGCCGAATCAGTATTGAGTGACGCTTGATCGCTGACTTCAGAGCCCTGCACACCTATCTTGGTTGCAGGGCTTTTTTGTTAATGCCGAGCTAACTTAGCCTGCCAATGATGCAATCATTTGCTCCATAACTCTACCCATATGCGGGCGTGCCCATGATTACCCTGAAGCTCAATGGAAAAGATCATCAACTCAATGTCGAGCTGAGTCAGAAGAAACCTTCGCTGGCGAAGGCTGACACATGAACGTAGGCGCGATCATTCTCGCGGCGGGGCAGGGCAGTCGTTATCGACAAGTGGCGGGTGCCGATCAGGACAAGTTGCTGGCAATGTGCGAAGGGCGCGACGGCATTGTGCGGCCGGTGATCGAACAGGTGCTGCGCAATCTGCCAGCCTGTATTGAAGCGCGGTTGTTGTTGACGACGCCGGATCGTCCAGAGATTGCGCGGCTGGCTCGGGATTATGGTTGCCAGGTGCTGTTGTTGGCGTCCGCGGGCATGGGTGACAGCATTGCGGCGGCAGTCGCTGCGTGTCCGGCGCTGGATGGCTGGTTGGTGGTGTTGGGGGATATGCCGTTTATCTTGCCGTCGACTATCGAGCGGATTGTTGAGGGGATTGCGGTCGATACCATCAGTGTGCCCGTGCAAGGTGGTGAGTTTGGGCATCCGGTGGGATTTGGGCGTTCGTTGGGTGCAGCGCTGATGGCGTTGTCCGGCGACCGCGGGGCCAAGCCGCTGTTTGCGTCGGCGAAAGTGGTTGAGGTGGCAGTGAATGATCCCGGGGTGTTGTGGGATGTGGATGTGCCTGAGGCGTTGACCTTCAAGTAGTCCCGGCGCAGATCCCGTGTGGGAGCGAGCCTGCTCGCGATAGCGATTTAACATTCAGTATTGATGCAAGCTGATCCACCGCTATCGCGAGCAGGCTCGCTCCCACGGGGGATTGGTGTGATGTTAAAGGCATAAAAAAGCCCCGCCTGGGTTACCAGGCGGGGCTTTTTAGTGGCTGATGGAATCAGGCGAGGGGTTTAGGCTCGTGTTCTTTTTCCAGGGCCTCAGGTTTTTTCTCTACCACTTCTTCGACGGAACGCAGGTTTTCGTCGATGGTTGGGGCAGCTGGCTCGACAGTCACTTCGGCTGCCGGGGCAGGGGCTGCCTCGACGACTTCAGCGACAACCGGAGCAGGCTCTGCAGCAACAGCCGGTGCAGCTGCGCCAGCCAGTTCGGCTTCCTTCTGCAGGCGCTCGGCTTCACGCTTGCGGCGACGCACTTCACGTGGGTCGTTTGGTGCGCGACCACTTGGCGTCAGGGCGCTGACAGGGGCGGCTTCGACAACCGGTGCAGCCACTTCGGCGACAACCGGAGCTTCAACCACCGGAGCAGGCTCGGCAACAACAGCCGGGGCTTCAGCGACTGGTGCTGGAGCTTCGACAGCTGCAGTTTCTGCAACCCAGTTGAACGCAGTTTGCTCTTCGCGAACCTCAGGCGCCTTTTCAGCGACCGGGGCTTCAACCACTGGCTCGGCAGCGACTACTGGCTGTTGCTGTTCTGCAACAGCGACAGGTTCAGCGCCAGCTTGAACTTCAGGCTGTGCTTCACGAACGGGAGCCACTTCTACCGCTGGAGCGACTGGCGCTTCGACCGGGGTGGTGGCTTCCACGACTGGCGCTTCAACCTGAGCAACTTCTTCAGTCACGGCAGCAGTAGCGCGTTCAGCTTGCTGATGAGCCTGAGCTTCAGCAGGAGCGCTGATCACAGTGCCGGCAACGGCGGCGGTAACGGCCAGGCCAGCAGCCAGTTCAGCGCCTGTTGGCTCTTCGCTGGTGTCGGACTCTTCCGAGCCTTCGATCACGTTGCCGTTGGCATCGCGTTGACGCTCGCGACGGTTGCTGCGACGACGCTGGCCACGGGAGCGGCGGCGTGGACGATCGCCTTCGGCGTTTTCCTGGCCATCTTCCTGCAGTTGCTCTTCGCTGGTTGGCAGCTCTTCTTCAGCAACGGCGGCAGCGGCTTGTTCGGCACGTGGTTGACGTTCTTCACGCGGTGGGCGTGGGGCGCGTTCTTCACGTGGCTGACGAGCCGGACGCTCTTCGGCAACAGCCGTTACAGCGGCGGCAGCGGCTGGCGCGGCATCCAGAGGTTCACGCAGTTCACGAACCGGGCGCTCTTCACGCTCGCCACGTGGCTTGCGCTCTTCACGCGGAGCACGTGGTGCGCGCTCTTCACGCGGTGGGCGCGGTGCACGTTCTTCGCGAGCGACTGCTGGAGTCTCTTCGCGGGCTTCGCGTGGTTGACGCTCTTCGCGAGGTTCGCGCGGTGCACGTTCTTCACGTGGGGCGCGTTCTTCGCGTGGTTTGCGTTCTTCATCGCGGCGACCGTTACGGTTGCGGCTCTGTTGACGACCGCTGCGGCGCTCTTCGTTGCGTGCCGGACGCTCGGCGGCTGGTTTTTCAACCACAACCGGAGCAGCAGGCTCTTCCTTGGTGGCGAACAGGCTGACCAGCGACTTCACCAGGCCTTTGAACAGGCTTGGCTCAGGGGCGGCGACTGGAGCCACAACCGGGGCAGCAACGACTTCGGTCGGAACCGGAGCGTTGGCACGGGCTGGAGCGGTTTTCACGGCGGCTTCCTGGCGAACCAGGGTGCGGGTGGCGGCGGCCGGTTGAACTTCTTCCACTTCAGCAGCGGCAGCAGCGATTTCGTAGCTGGACTGGTTGATGTGGGCTTCCGGGCTGTCATCGCGCAGACGCTGAACTTCGAAGTGTGGCGTTTCGAGGTGATCGTTCGGCAGGATGACGATGCGGGCACGGGTGCGCAGTTCGATCTTGGTGATCGAGTTGCGTTTTTCGTTGAGCAGGAACGCAGCAACCGGGATCGGCACTTGTGCGCGAACTTCGGCGGTGCGGTCTTTCAGGGCTTCTTCTTCGATCAGGCGCAGGATGGCCAGCGACAACGATTCAACGTCACGGATGATGCCGGTGCCGTTGCAACGTGGGCAGACGATGCCGCTGCTTTCGCCCAGCGATGGGCGCAGGCGCTGACGGGACATTTCCAGCAGGCCGAAGCGCGAGATGCGACCGACTTGCACGCGAGCGCGGTCGGCTTCCAGGCATTCGCGGACTTTCTCTTCCACGGCGCGCTGGTTCTTGGCAGGGGTCATGTCGATGAAGTCGATGACGATCAGGCCGCCGATGTCGCGCAGACGCAACTGACGGGCGATTTCTTCGGCGGCTTCAAGGTTGGTCTGCAGGGCGGTTTCTTCGATGTCGCTGCCTTTGGTGGCGCGCGCCGAGTTGATGTCGATGGACACCAGGGCTTCGGTCGGATCGATAACGATGGAGCCGCCGGAAGGCAGTTCAACGACGCGCTGGAAAGCGGTCTCGATCTGGCTTTCGATCTGGAAACGGTTGAACAGCGGAACGCTGTCTTCGTACAGCTTGATCTTGCTGGCGTACTGCGGCATCACCTGGCGGATGAAGGTCAGGGCTTCGTCCTGGGCTTCAACGCTGTCGATCAGCACTTCGCCGATGTCCTGGCGCAGGTAGTCGCGGATCGCGCGGATGATCACGTTGCTTTCCTGATAGATCAGGAATGGCGCGGAACGATCCAGCGAGGCTTCTTTGATGGCGGTCCACAGTTGCAGCAGGTAGTCGAGGTCCCACTGCATTTCTTCGCTGCTGCGGCCCAGGCCTGCAGTGCGCACGATCAGACCCATGTCGGCCGGGGCAACCAAGCCGTTCAGGGCTTCACGCAGTTCGTTGCGTTCTTCACCTTCGATGCGACGGGAGATACCGCCGGCACGCGGGTTGTTCGGCATCAATACCAGGTAACGACCGGCCAGGCTGATGAAGGTGGTCAGGGCGGCGCCCTTGTTGCCACGTTCTTCTTTTTCGACCTGAACGATGACTTCCTGGCCTTCGCTCAGGACGTCCTTGATGTTGACGCGGCCTTCAGGCGCTTTCTTGAAGTATTCGCGGGAGATTTCTTTGAGGGGCAGGAAGCCGTGGCGCTCAGAGCCGAAATCGACAAAGGCAGCCTCAAGGCTTGGTTCGATACGAGTAATCCGGCCTTTATAGATGTTGGCCTTCTTCTGCTCGCGTGCACCGGACTCGATGTCCAGGTCGTAGAGGCGCTGGCCGTCTACCAGTGCAACACGCAACTCTTCGGGTTGAGTTGCGTTAATCAGCATTCTTTTCATGTAGTACCGTCGGTTTCCGGGCTGCCGGAAACGGCGTTCGGCACACACGACTTCTCACGGTCGGTGTCAGGTGCGTCAGGAGTGGTTGGCCACTCCAGTGTCTAGCGAGGTTCGACCAATTGGGCCGGAGTCGCGACGTACGCGTCCTGCTTGCTGTGGCTACTTAAGCACTCAGTCAGGAGGAGGAATCAACCGGCGACTGTGGACGAGATGAAGCGTCTAAATATAAGCCTAGTGCTACACGGTCCGACGGTTGTGCATCTCCACCCTACACGTATCCCTGATAATTCGGGTGCTGCCGCGCGCAGAATCCGCAGCGGGTTGGCATTTACCGTGTTCTCCAATGGGGAGTTCACGCTCATGGCTACACAAGACTGGGCGAGAGCTGTTTGGCTAACACTCAGCTTGTAACAGGCGTTGTTTCCGAAGCACTCGCTCAAGGGCTGGTTCGGGACTGACTGCACTTTGTGAACTGGCCGTAAATATCGGCGCATCAGACGAGTGGTTACTCTGTTGCTGCGCTCGCTTCAGGCCTCATGTCACCTGCGCTTGTTACAATCACGAACCTTCCAATCGTTGCGAAAGCCCCGTAGGACGGCCTCGCGTCCTGATGAATTGCGTTGGTCAGGGCCGGCAATTTGCCGTTTGTCCTCTGTCCAGGCCGCTTTTGGCGGCGTTCGCGACTATAGCAGCAATGATTAAGTGCTTCAATTCCATAAAA
The DNA here is from genome assembly GCF_000217955.3 of Pseudomonas fluorescens HK44. Taxonomy (GTDB): domain Bacteria; phylum Pseudomonadota; class Gammaproteobacteria; order Pseudomonadales; family Pseudomonadaceae; genus Aquipseudomonas; species Aquipseudomonas fluorescens_AQ. Next base: position 312,040 of record NZ_AFOY02000004.1, read on the forward strand.
AATTGTTATCATTCCCGACATGACGACTACTGCCCCCTCGACCCCAAGCGTACAACTGCTTGAGGTCTCGCCGGAATATGCCGGCCAACGTATTGATAACTTCCTTCTCGCTCGGCTCAAAGGCGTGCCCAAGACCTTGATTTACCGCATTTTGCGTAAAGGCGAAGTGCGGGTGAACAAAGGTCGGATCAAGCCCGAGTACAAGCTGCAGGCGGGCGACATCGTGCGCGTGCCGCCGGTGCGCGTGCCGGAACGCGACGAGCCGGTGCCATTGGCGCAAGGTTTGTTGCAGCGCCTTGAAGCCTCGATTGTCTTTGAAGACAAGGCGCTGATCGTGATCAACAAGCCTTGCGGCATCGCTGTTCACGGCGGCAGCGGCTTGAATTACGGCGTGATCGAAGCCTTTCGTCAGTTGCGTCCGGATTGCAAGGAGCTTGAGCTGGTTCACCGTCTCGATCGTGACACCTCCGGCCTGCTGATGATCGCCAAAAAACGCAGCATGCTGCGTCACTTGCACACGGCATTGCGCGGTGATGGCGTCGATAAGCGCTATATGGCGCTGGTCCGCGGTAACTGGGCTGCCTCGATCAAGCAAGTCCGTGCGCCGCTGGGCAAGAGCAATCTGCGCTCCGGCGAGCGCATGGTCGAGGTCGACGAGGAGGAGGGCAAGGAGTCCGTGACCGTGTTCAAGGTCCTGCGTCGCTTTGGCGACTTTGCCACCCTGGTCGAAGCCAAACCGATCACCGGCCGGACTCACCAGATTCGCGTGCATACCTTGCATGTCGGGCATTGCATTGCCGGCGACAGCAAGTACGGCGATGACGACTTCAGCAAAGAGATTCGCGATCTGGGCGGCAAGCGCCTGTTTCTCCATGCCTACATGCTGACCGTGCCGCTGCCTGATGGCGGTGAGCTCAAGCTTCAGGCGCCGGTGGATGAAATGTGGGCCAAGACCGTGGAGCGCCTGAGTGCACCCTGATTACAAGTTGCTGATTTTCGATTGGGACGGCACGTTGGCCGACTCCATTGGTCGGATTGTCGAGGCGATGCATGTGGCGTCGCAGCGATCCGGTTTTCAGTTGCGCGATGATCTTGCCGTCAAAGGCATCATTGGCCTGGGGCTGCCGGAAGCGATTCGCACGCTGTATCCGGAGATTGGCGATGATGAGCTGGTGGCGTTCCGTCAGCACTATGCGGATCATTACATTGCGTCGGAGGCCGTGCCTTCGCCGTTGTTTGACGGTGTTGTCGAGTCGCTTGAGGCGTTTCGTGTCGAGGGTTATCACCTGGCGGTGGCTACTGGCAAAGCGCGTCGCGGGCTGGATCGCGTGTTGAAGTCCCACGGCTGGGAGAATTATTTCGATATCACTCGCGCCGCCGATGAAACCGCCAGCAAGCCGCATCCGCTGATGCTCGAACAGATTCTGGCTCATTGCGACGTCCGCCCGGAGCAGGCGTTGATGGTGGGGGATTCGTCGTTCGATCTGCAGATGGCGCGCAACGCCGGGATGGATTCGGTTGCCGTCAGCTATGGTGCTCAATCGATGGAAGCCTTGCGCGTGTTCGAGCCGCGCCTGGCCATCGATCATTTTTCGCAATTGCACGCCTGGCTGGGTCAGCGGGCCAATTAGGTTTTTGTTGGGGTGGATGGAATGACCGACGAATGGAAGGCGCCAGCCAAGGCCAGTGCCGAAGAGGGCGAAGACAAGAGCTGGAAGCTGCTTGAGAAAACCCTGCTGGCCGGTGTGCAAGAGCAGCGTCGTTCGCGGCGTTGGGGGATTTTCTTCAAGTTGCTGACCTTTGTTTATCTGTTCATCGCGTTGATCCTCTTCACGCCGCTGATGGATATTGAAAAAAGCGCGACTCGCGGGTCGAGCTACACCGCGTTGATCGAAGTGACCGGGATGATTGCCGACAAGGAACCGGCCAGTGCCGACAACATTGTCGGCGGTTTGCGCGCCGCGTTTGAGGATCCGAAGGTCAAGGGCATCGTGCTGCGGATCAACAGTCCGGGCGGCAGTCCGGTGCAATCGGGCTATGTCTACGATGAAATTGGTCGTCTGCGCGCCCTGCATCCGGCGATCAAGGTTTATGCAGTGATTTCCGATCTGGGGGCTTCGGGGGCGTACTACATCGCCAGTGCAGCGGACCAGATCTACGCCGACAAGGCGAGCCTGGTGGGTTCGATTGGCGTGACGGCGGCCGGTTACGGGTTTGTCGGGACTATGGAAAAACTCGGAGTCGAGCGTCGGACCTATACGTCGGGCGAGCATAAGTCGTTCCTCGATCCGTTCCAGCCGGAAAAACCGGATGAGATCAAGTTCTGGCAGGGTGTTCTGGATACCACTCACCAGCAGTTTATCAACAGTGTCAAAAAGGGCCGCGGCGATCGCCTGAAGGACAAAGAGCATCCGGAGCTGTTCTCCGGGCTGGTCTGGTCGGGCGAGCAGGCGCTGCCATTGGGCTTGATCGATGGCTTGGGCAGTGCCAGTTCGGTGGCGCGTGACGTGATTGGCGAGAAAGAGCTGGTCGACTTCACGATTCAAGAGTCGGCGTTCGATCGCTTCTCGAAAAAACTCGGCGCCAGCGTGGCTGAGCAGTTGGCCATGTGGATGGGCTTTCATGGGCCGGCATTGCGCTGATTATCGTGCAATGTAAAAAAAACCGGCCTGCGTGGCCGGTATTTTTTTGACCAGAAGATCGCAGTCTCAAGGAATCTGCACACCTTCAGCCAGCAGCATATCCACCAGGCGAATCAGCGGCAGGCCGACCAGGCTGGTGGCGTCCGGGCCTTCGGTGCTTTGAAACAGGCTCACGCCCAATCCTTCGGCCTTGAAGCTGCCAGCGCAGTCGTAGGGCTGTTCGGCGCGCAGGTAGCGTTCAATGCGCGCCTGATCCAGCGTGCGCATGTGGACGGTGAAGGGGATGCAGTCGAGCTGGCAATGGCCGGTCTGGCTGTTGAGCACTGCCAGGCCGGTCAGGAAGGTCACGCTGGCGCCGCTGGCGGCCAATAATTGATCGCGAGCCTTCTCGAACGTGTGAGGTTTGCCAATAATCCGTCCGTCGAGCACGGCGACCTGGTCCGAGCCGATAATCAAATGGGCGGGATAACTGCCGGCCAGCGCCTGGGCTTTTTCGCGGGCCAGGCGTTTGACCAGTTCGATGGCTGACTCTTGCGGTTGATGGCTTTCGTCGATATCCGGTGAGCTGCAGGTAAATGGCAGTTGCAAGCGGGTCAGTAATTCGCGGCGATAGACCGAGCTTGAAGCAAGTAATAAAGGCAGCATACGGCTCTCCAAAAGTCAGTCGCAAATTCTAGCGGGGCTTCCAAGTGACGGACAGGACTGAATTTCCTTTGACATGGCTGGGGGCATCCCTATAATGCTGCGCCTATGTTGAATGACCCGATTCCACCTCACGTTGACCCGCGCAAATTGGCTGATCGTGGCACCACCCTTCAAGGTGAAATGCTGCTGGCCGATTTGGAGAGACTCTGCGACCCGCTTTCCGACACTGTCGGTACGGTGCAGGCTAAATTCGTTTTTGAGCGAGATGAACGTAAATCTGTGGTCATCCACAGCTTTATCGACACTGAGGTCAAAATGGTTTGCCAGCGTTGTCTTGAGCTGGTCACCCTGCCGATTCACAGCGAATGCAGTTATGCTGTGGTGAAGGAGGGTGCGAATACCCAGTCGTTGCCGAAAGGTTATGACGTGCTGGAACTGGGCGAAGATCCTTTGGATCTGCAGTCACTGATCGAGGAGGAGCTTCTGCTCGCCTTGCCCATTGTGCCTGCTCATCATCCGGAAGAATGCCAGCAGCCGGCGGGTCTCGATGAGCCCGAACCGAGCGAGGACGAGGTAACGCGGTCCAACCCGTTCAGTGTATTGGCGCAGTTAAAGCGTGACCCAAACGTTTAGGAGTTAATCAATTATGGCTGTTCAGCAGAACAAAAAATCCCGCTCCGCCCGTGACATGCGTCGTTCGCACGATGCTCTCGAGGCAAGCACCCTGTCCGTAGAAAAGACCACTGGTGAAGTTCACCTGCGTCACCACGTATCGCCAGAAGGCGTATACCGTGGCCGTAAAGTGATCGACAAGGGCGCTGACGAGTAATCCTTGTCCGCTCAAGTCATCGCGATTGACGCAATGGGCGGGGACTTCGGTCCCCGCAGCATTGTTCAGGCCAGCCTTGCTTGTCTGTCTGCTACGCCCTCGCTGCACCTGACCCTCGTCGGTCAACCCTCCCTTTTAGAAGAATTGATCGCCAGCCAGTCGGCTGTGGATCGCGCGCGCCTGACGATTGTGCCGGCCAGCGACGTGATTGGCATGGACGAAAAGCCTTCCCAGGCCCTGCGTGGCAAACCGGACTCCTCGATGCGGGTTGCGCTTGAGTTGTTGCGCGATGGCAAGGTTCAGGCCTGCGTCAGTGCTGGCAACACCGGTGCGCTGATGGCGTTGTCGCGTTATGTGCTCAAGACCTTGCCGGGTATCGATCGACCGGCGATGGTGGCGGCGATCCCGACGCAACGTGGTTATTGCCAGTTGCTCGATCTGGGGGCGAATGTCGATTGCAGTGCCGAGCACCTGTTCCAGTTCGCGGTGATGGGCTCTGTGGCGGCTGAAACCTTGGGCATTGCTCGCCCGAAGGTCGCATTGCTGAACATCGGCACCGAAGACATCAAGGGTAATCAACAGGTCAAGCTGGCGGCCACGCTGCTGCAAAACGCTCGCGGGCTCAATTACATTGGCTTCGTCGAGGGGGATGGCGTGTACCGCGGCGAGGCTGACGTGGTGGTTTGCGACGGTTTTGTCGGCAATATCCTGCTCAAATCCAGCGAAGGGTTGGCGACCATGATCGCCGGGCGGATCGAGGCGTTGTTCAAGCAAAACCTGGCCTCGAGAATGGTCGGGGCTCTGGCGTTGCCGCTGATGAAGCGCTTGCAGGCTGATCTGGCGCCTGCGCGACATAATGGCGCAAGCTTCCTCGGTTTGCAGGGGATCGTTGTTAAAAGTCACGGTTCGGCGGGTGTGCAGGGCTTTCAGAGTGCCATTCAGCGCGCTTTGATCGAGATTCAGGAGAACCTGCCGCAGCGCCTTCACGGTCGTCTCGAAGATTTGTTGCTTTAGGCATTTTCGCTCGACAATGCTTAAATGTGACCGCTCAGTTCAATTAGCCATCCAACTGTCAGTTTCTTGCGTCCAGCAGTACAGGACGTCAATTCTCCGACGACAAGATCATTAGGGGCTTGTTACATGTCTGCTTCCCTCGCATTCGTCTTTCCAGGACAGGGTTCGCAGTCCCTCGGCATGCTGGCCGAGTTGGGCGCGCAACATCCGTTGATCCTCGACACTTTCAAAGAAGCTTCCGATGCTCTGGGTTACGACCTGTGGGCACTGACCCAGCAAGGGCCGGAAGAGCAGCTCAATCAAACCGACAAAACCCAACCGGCGATTCTCACCGCTTCGATTGCCCTGTGGCGTCTGTGGCTGGCTGAGGGTGGCGCGCGTCCGGCTTACGTCGCCGGTCATAGCCTGGGTGAATACAGCGCGCTGGTCGCGGCCGGCAGCCTGAGTCTGGGTGACGCGGTGAAGCTGGTAGAGCGTCGCGGTCAGCTGATGCAGGAAGCGGTGCCGGCCGGGCAGGGCGGTATGGCCGCCATTCTCGGCCTGGACGACGCTGATGTGCTGGCTGCCTGTGCCGAAGCGGCGCAAGGCGAAGTCGTCAGCGCGGTCAACTTCAACTCGCCGGGCCAAGTGGTGATTGCCGGTGCCAAGGCGGCTGTCGAGCGCGCCATCGAAGGCTGCAAGGTGCGTGGTGCCAAGCGCGCCATGCCATTGCCGGTCAGCGTGCCGTCGCACTGCGAACTGATGCGCCCGGCTGCCGAGCGCTTTGCCGAGTCGATCGCTGCGATCAACTGGCAGGCTCCGCAAATCCCGTTGGTGCAGAATGTCAGCGCTGATGTGGCGCCGGACCTGGAAACCCTCACGCGTGATCTGCTTGAGCAGCTCTACAAGCCGGTTCGCTGGGTTGAGTCGGTCCAGGCGCTGGCCGCCAAAGGTGCTACTCAACTGGTTGAGTGCGGTCCGGGCAAAGTCCTGGCCGGCCTGAACAAGCGCTGCGCCGAAGGCGTGTCGACCTCTAACCTGAACACCCCGGATGCTTTCGCTGCTGCTCGTGCAGCGTTGGCCTGAACTTAGGAGAAGCCTGCATGAGTCTGCAAGGTAAAGTTGCACTGGTTACCGGCGCCAGCCGTGGTATTGGCCAGGCTATCGCACTGGAACTGGGTCGTCAGGGCGCTATCGTGGTGGGTACCGCGACTTCCGCTTCGGGCGCTGAGCGCATTGCGGCAACCCTGAAAGAAAACGGCATTCAAGGCACCGGTCTTGAGCTCAATGTCACCAGCGACGAGTCCGTAGCGGCTGTGCTGGCGAGCATTCAGGAGCAGTTCGGTGCGCCGGCGATTCTGGTGAATAATGCCGGCATCACCCGCGATAACCTGATGATGCGCATGAAAGATGACGAGTGGCATGATGTCGTCGATACCAATCTGAACAGCCTGTTTCGTTTGTCCAAGGGTGTTTTGCGTGGCATGACCAAGGCGCGTTGGGGTCGAATTATCAGTATTGGTTCGGTTGTGGGTGCCATGGGCAACGCAGGCCAAGTAAACTATGCAGCCGCCAAGGCAGGTCTGGAAGGTTTCAGCCGCGCTCTGGCGCGTGAAGTGGGTTCGCGCTCGATTACGGTCAACTCGGTGGCCCCTGGGTTTATCGATACCGATATGACCCGCGAACTGCCAGAGGCGCAGCGTGAAGCCTTGCAGGCGCAAATTCCGCTGGGCCGTCTGGGGCAAGCTCAAGAGATCGCGTCCGTGGTCGCTTTTCTTGCGTCGGACGGTGCGGCTTACGTTACTGGGGCTACAATCCCGGTGAACGGCGGGATGTACATGTAATTCAAATGTGACGGATTGCTTCAAAAAAATGTCATACGAGCTGTCTAAAATCCGTTATAAAGCTGCAATCTATTTATAGGCAGAGGGTCGTCAGGGTTTGAGGAGTGAAGCTTTCAGTTGAAAAACTGAAAAGCCTTTCTATACACTTACCCACTGGCCAGCTGCCTGAATTTGTCCATTAGGAGTGAAAACAAGGTATGAGCACCATCGAAGAGCGCGTCAAGAAAATCGTTGCTGAGCAACTGGGCGTTAAAGAAGAAGAAGTTGTGAACACTGCTTCCTTCGTTGAAGACCTGGGTGCCGACTCCCTTGACACCGTTGAGCTGGTGATGGCTCTGGAAGAGGAATTCGAGACCGAAATTCCTGACGAAGAAGCTGAGAAGATCACTACTGTACAAGCTGCCATCGACTACGTTACTAGCCATCAGGCGTAATAGTTTGTAGCCGTTGTTAGCTGTCATGGAAAAACCGCACTGCCATCACGGCGTGCGGTTTTTTCCTTTAGGCCTGATGCAACGTCGTCATTTGAAAAAAGGAGAGTGCTGTGTCGCGTAGACGCGTCGTAGTCACCGGTATGGGTATGTTATCGCCACTGGGCACGGATGTGCCGAGCAGCTGGCAGGGCATTCTGGCTGGCCGCAGTGGCATTGGTCTGATCGAACACACCGACCTTTCTGCCTATTCCACCCGTTTTGGCGGCTCGGTAAAGGGCTTCAATGTCGAGGAATACCTGTCGGTCAAGGAAGCTCGCAAACTCGACCTGTTCATTCAATACGGTCTGGCAGCAGGTTTTCAGGCGGTGCGTAACGCTGGCCTGGAAGTCACCGACGCCAATCGTGAACGCATCGGCGTGGCCATGGGCTCGGGTATTGGCGGTCTGACCAATATCGAAGAAACCAGCCGCACGCTGCATGATTCGGGGCCACGGCGGATTTCTCCGTTTTTCGTGCCGGGCTCGATCATCAATATGATTTCCGGTTTCCTGTCCATCCATCTGGGTGCGCAGGGGCCTAACTATGCCATTTCGACAGCGTGTACCACCGGTACGCACTGCATCGGTATGGCGGCGCGCAATATCGCCTACGGCGAAGCCGACGTGATGATTGCCGGTGGTGCCGAGATGGCTGCTTGCGGTCTTGGCATGGGTGGCTTTGGTGCTGCTCGTGCGTTGTCGACCCGCAATGACGAGCCGACCCGCGCCAGCCGTCCATGGGACAAGGGCCGTGATGGCTTCGTGTTGTCCGACGGTGCCGGTGCGTTGGTGCTTGAAGAGCTGGAGCACGCGAAGGCGCGTGGTGCGACCATTTACGCCGAGCTGATTGGCTTTGGCATGAGTGGCGATGCGTACCACATGACCTCGCCGCCGGCCGATGGCGCAGGCGCCGCACGTTGCATCGTCAACGCGCTGCGTGACGCCAAACTGAACGTCGACCAGATCCAGTACATCAACGCCCATGGTACGTCGACCTCGGCCGGCGACCTCGCCGAAGTCTGCGCCATCAAATCGGTGTTTGGCGATCACGCCTACAAGCTGGCGGTCAGCTCGACCAAGTCCATGACCGGTCACCTGTTGGGTGCGGCGGGCGCGGTCGAAGCGATTTTCAGTGTGCTGGCAATCAACGGCCAGGTGGCCCCACCGACCATCAACCTCGATGAGCCGGATGAAGGTTGCGACCTCGACTTTGTGCCACACACGGCGCGCGACACCAAGATCGATGTGGTGCTGTCCAACTCGTTCGGTTTTGGCGGTACCAATGGCTCGCTGGTGTTCCGCCGGTTCGCCGATTGATGGAAAGCTGGGTCGACGGTCAGCCGGCTGACGCACTGTCGCTAAAAGACCGCGGCTTGGCGTATGGCGATGGTCTGTTCGAGACCATCGCGGTCAAGGGTGGGCGGCCATTGCTGCTGGATCGGCATTTGAGTCGTCTGGCCGATGGCTGCTCGCGTTTGGCGATTAACGCGGATCATGCATTGATTCGCAGTGAGCTAGTGACGTACGCCGCCGCCCTTGGCGAAGGCGTGCTCAAGCTGATGCTGACCCGTGGCGACAGCCAGCGTGGTTACGCGGCCGATCCTTCGGTGTCGCCGCGCCGTATTCTGCAAGGCAATCCTCCTGTCGCTTATCCAGCTGTGCACGCGCAGCAAGGTATTCGGCTGTTTCCCTGCACCACCCGACTTTCCGAGCAGCCGCTACTGGCCGGCCTCAAGCACCTCAATCGTCTCGAACAAGTTATTGCCCGTTCCGAATGGCAGGATACCGAACACGCCGAAGGTTTGATGCTGGATCTTCAGGGGCGGGTGATCGAGGGTGTTTTCAGCAATGTGTTCCTGGTGCGTGATGGCGTGTTGCAGACGGCTGATCTGAGTCGTTGCGGCGTTGCCGGAGTGATGCGCGCCGAACTCTTGTCCCAGGCCGAGAGGTTGGGGATTGTCACGCATGTCACTGACATCAGCCTTGATCAGCTGCAACAGGCTGATGAAGTTTTCGTCTGCAATAGCGTGTACGGCATCTGGCCGGTACGCGCTTATTCTGCACTGAGCTGGCCGGTTGGGTCGCTCACCCGTAAACTGCAAGGCATTGCCCGCGCGCTACTGGATGCTTGATTCGTGAGACGTAAATTCTTGCTGCTGCTGGAAACCGGACTGGTTCTGGCAGGGCTACTGCTGGGCGCTTCGGCCTGGAAGATCAACTCGGCGCTGGAGCAGCCACTCAATATTACTCAGGAAGAGTTACTGGATGTACCGAGCGGCGCGACACCGTCCGGGACCTTCAATCGCCTTGAAACCGACGGTGTGCTTCAGGACGCCTTTTGGCTGCGCCTGTACTGGCGCTTGAACCTTGCCGCGCAGCCGCTGCACAGCGGTGAATACCGCATGCTGCCGGGTATGAGCGCACAGGGCTTGATCGGTCTTTGGCAGCGCGGTGAAGTGGTTCAGTACAGCCTGACGCTGGTCGAGGGCTGGAACTTCCATCAGGTCCGTGCGGCGCTGGCAAAAAATGACAAGCTCGAACAAACCCTTGCGGGGCTGAGTGACAGCGATGTGATGGGCAAGCTCGGTCACGCCGGAGTGTTTCCGGAGGGCCGGTTTTTCCCGGACACCTATCGTTTTGTGCGGGGCATGACGGACGCCGAGCTGCTGGAAAAAGCATACGAGCGCCTCGACGATGTCCTCGCAAAAGAGTGGAGCAAGCGCTCCCCCGACGCCCCCTATACCGAACCCTATCAGGCGCTGATCATGGCCTCGCTGGTCGAGAAGGAAACCGGTGTGCCGCAAGAGCGAGGGCAGATTGCCGGAGTGTTCGTGCGGCGCATGCAGATCGGCATGTTGCTGCAAACCGATCCGACGGTGATCTATGGCCTGGGTGATCGCTACAACGGTAAATTGACCCGCGCCCACCTGAAAGAGCCGACGCCCTACAATACCTATATGAACGCTGGGTTGCCGCCAACGCCGATTGCCATGGTCGGTCGTGAGGCGATTCATGCGGCGCTGAATCCGGTGTCCGGCAGCAGTTTGTATTTCGTGGCGCGTGGTGATGGCAGCCATGTGTTCTCCGATGACTTGGATGCCCACAACAGCGCTGTGCGCGAGTTTCAGATCAAGCGTCGCGCGGATTACCGTTCCAGTCCGGCACCGGCCAACGGGGCTGCGGCGCCTGATGTGCAGGCAGCGACTCCTCCGGCGTCGCCCGCCACGGCTCCAGAGGCGACACCGCAACTGCCGTCATCGCAACCGTCTCCAGCTGCCGCTCCGGCACCGAGTGCCGATGAGCCGCAAAGCCCGCAATGACTCTGACTAAGGACTGCCTGTGACTGGCTTGTTTATTACTCTGGAAGGCCCGGAAGGTGCGGGCAAGAGCACCAATCGTGAATACCTGGCCGAGCGTCTGCGCGCCAAGGGGATCGAAGTCGTGTTGACTCGCGAGCCTGGCGGCACGCCGCTGGCCGAGCGGATCCGCGACGTGCTGCTGGCTCCGGTCGATGAGGTCATGAACCCGGATACCGAGCTGTTGCTGGTGTTTGCAGCGCGAGCGCAGCATCTGTCCGAGGTCATTCGTCCGGCGCTGGTGCGGGGCGCGGTGGTGTTGTGCGACCGCTTTACCGATTCGACTTACGCCTATCAGGGCGGTGGTCGCGGATTGTCGCTTGAGCGCATCGCGACCCTGGAAAGTTTCGTTCAAGGCGATCTGCGCCCGGACCTGACGCTGGTGTTCGACTTGCCGATTGAAATCGGCATGGCGCGTGCCAGTGCTCGCGGTCGGCTGGACCGTTTCGAGCTTGAGGGGCGAGTGTTTTTCGAGGCAGTGCGCAGCGCGTTCCTGAAGCGTGCCGAGGCTGATCCGGCGCGTTACCTGTTGGTGGACGCCTCGCAGCCGTTGGCGCAGGTTCAGCAGTCGCTGGATGCCTTGCTGCCGCGTCTGCTGGAGTTGGCCCGTGGCTGAAGCCTATCCGTGGCAAGACAGCCTTTGGCAGCAATTGGCCGGTCGAGCCCAGCACGCCCACGCCTATTTGCTGCATGGCCCGGCCGGGATCGGCAAGCGTGCGCTGGCCGAGCGGCTGATGGCCAGTTTGCTCTGCCAGCGTCCAACCGCAGAGGGCGCCTGCGGCGAGTGCAAATCCTGCCTGCTGCTCAAGGCTGGCAGCCACCCCGACAACTACATCCTGGAACCTGAAGAGGCCGACAAGGCGATCAAGGTCGATCAGGTGCGTGATCTGGTCAGCTTCGTGGTCCAGACCGCGCAGATGGGTGGGCGCAAAGTCGTGCTGATCGAGCCCACCGAATCGATGAACATCAATGCCGCCAACGCCTTGCTGAAAAGCCTCGAAGAACCCTCGGGCGATACCGTGTTGCTGCTGGTCAGCCACCAGACCAGCCGTCTGCTGCCGACCATCAAGAGTCGTTGCGTGCAACAGGCCTGTCCGTTGCCGAGTGAAGCCATGAGCCTGCAATGGCTGGCCAAGGCCTTGCCCGATTGCACGGAAGAAGAGCGTGTCGAACTGTTGACCCTGGCCGCAGGTTCGCCGCTGGCGGCGGTCAAGCTGCAAGGGCAGGGCGTACGTGAGCAGCGTGCGCTGGTCGTCGAGGGCGTGAAGAAGTTGCTCAAGCAGCAACAGTCACCAACGCAGCTGGCCGAAGAGTGGAAATCCATTCCGATGTTGCAGCTGTTCGACTGGTTCTGCGACTGGTCGAGCCTGATTCTGCGTTATCAGCTGACTCAGGACGAAGCCGGGCTTGGCCTGGCGGACATGCGCAAAGTGATTCAGTACCTTGCGCAGAAAGCCGCCCAGGAAAAAGTCTTGAATATTCAGGACTGGATTCTCGCCCAGCGGCAGAAAGTGATGAGCAAGGCCAACCTCAATCCGGCATTGTTGCTGGAAGCGCTGTTGGTGCAATGGGTGTCCTTGCCTGCCCAGAAGTGAGCGTCTGCGCCTAGACTCTGATCATCAGCCATGGAGGTCAGCATGAATGAACTCGTCAGTCCGGGCCCGCGTAACGGCATCCTGTCCCTGATCATCAAGGACAAATCCGTGCTTTATGCGGCCTACATGCCGTTCATCAAGAACGGCGGTCTGTTTATCCCGACCAACAAAAGCTACAAGTTGGGCGACGAGGTATTCATGCTGCTGCACTTGATGGATGAACCGGAAAAAATTCCGGTGGCCGGTACAGTGACCTGGATTACCCCCAAAGGTGCACAGGGTAATCGCGCCGCCGGTGTCGGCGTGCAGTTCAATGAGGGCGACGACACCGCCCGAAGCCGAATCGAAACCTACCTGGTCGGAGCCCTGAAGTCCGACCGTCCCACTCATACGATGTAGTTGCAGTCTTTTATGCTCGTAGATTCCCATTGTCACCTTGATCGTCTCGACCTCGCCGCACACGACGGCTCGCTGGATGCTGCGCTTGCCGCTGCTCGTCAGCGCGGGGTAGGGCACTTTCTTTGTATCGGCGTCAGTGTCGACAACGCCAAGGACGTCAAGGCTCTTGCCGAGCGTTACGACGACGTCGATTGTTCGGTGGGCGTGCACCCGCTGGATGTTCAGCCGGGTGCCGCACCAGCGCTGGACTGGCTGCTGCGGGAGCTCAATCACCCGCGAGTGGTGGCAATCGGCGAAACCGGTCTGGACTATCACTACGAGCCGGAAGCGGCCGAGTTGCAGCAGGAGTCCTTCCGTTTGCACCTGCAAGCAGCCCGGCAGACCGGCAAGCCGGTGATTGTCCATACCCGCGGCGCCCGCGCCGATACGCTGAGGTTATTGCGTGAGGCGGCATTGCCACAGGCCGGGGTGTTGCATTGCTTCACTGAAGACTGGGACATGGCCAAGGCCGCGCTGGATCTGGGGTTCTATATTTCGTTGTCGGGGATCGTGACGTTCCGCAATGCCGACGCCTTGCGCGATGTGGCCAGGCAAGTGCCGGCGGACCGACTGCTGGTGGAGACCGATTCGCCGTACCTGGCGCCGATTCCTCATCGTGGCAAGCCGAACCTTCCGCAGTACGTGCGGGATGTGGCGGAGTTCCTGGCCATGTTGCGCGGCGAATCCTACGAGCGCTTTGCCGAGCAGACCACGGAGAACTTCAAGCGGCTGTTTCCGTTGGCGCACGTCAGGCATTCCTGAGCAGGGCAATCTGTGGCGAGGGGCTTGTCGGAACGCCGCACCGCCCCGTTCGGCTGCGAAGCAGCCGTAGTCAGGGCGTTGCGTTCTATCTGACAGTTCCCGGGGGAGAGCTTGGGCCGCTTCGCAGTCCGGCGCGGGCAAGCCCACTCGCCGCAATAAAAGGTTTAGAACCTCAAATCGCAGGCAAAAAAAACCCGGGTTCTGGGGGGTGAATCCGGGTTAAGACCATTAGGAGTAAAACAAAGGTACGCGGTCCTTTGGTACCTTCATCGGCGCAGCACTTGGGGGAGATGTCACGCCGACAGTTCAAGTATTGATCACTATTGCGCTGAGTCCAGTTTGTCCCGACTGTTTCTTAAACATATTTGGAATACAGGCGCTTCGCTTGAGTTCTCACTGCCTGGCGATCGACGCGACAATGGCGACAGTTTCGTCGATCACGCGCTTTTCGGTGTAGAAATGCGGTGAAAAACGAACGCCTGGACCGCGCGGGATGCAGACCACCTGCTGGGCTGTCAGGGCCTCGTAAACGGTCTGATTATCGATGCCATCGATACTGAACGAAAAGATCCCCCCGCGTCGGGCCGGATTCAGCGGGCTATGCAGTATGACGCCGGGGATTGCGCTCAGGCCGTCCTGCAGCCATTTCACTCGCTCGGCGATCAGTGCAGCGACTTGCTCCATGCCGACTTCTTCCAATAACGACAGGCTGGCTTCCAGCGCCATCGCTCCGAGCATGTTCGGGCTGCCGCATTCAAAGCGTCGCGCACTCTTGGCCGGTTCCCATTCGGTGCGAGTGTAATCGCCCATGTGCTCGAGCATGTGCCAGCCGAATTCGTGCAGTTTCAGTTGTTCGCGCAGTTCGCTGCGCACATAGAACACCCCCAGGCCTTCTGGTCCGAGCAGCCATTTGTGACCGTCGGCCATGGCGAAGTCGCATTGATAGCTCTGGACGTCGAAGGGCAGCGCCCCCAATTGCTGGATGGCATCGATGCAAAACAACACGTTCTGTTGTTTGCAGCCGGCACCCAGACGTTGCAGGTCGAGGCGCAGACCGCTGGCAAATTGCACCGCGCTCACCGACATCAAGCGGGTGCGCGGTCCGCAGGCGGCCAGCAGGGCGCCTTCCGGGTCATCGCCTGTGAGGCTGGCCTGCACTACTTCTACGCCTTGTGCCGCCAATGCTTCCCAGACGATGCGATTGGAAGGGAATTCTTCGTCGCTGATGACGATCTGGTCGCCGCTTTGCCATGGCAGTCCGAAGGCGACAAAAGACAATGCTTCAGAAGTATTTTTGACCAGCGCTACGTCATCCGTCGATGGTGCGTTAAGCAGGCGCATCAGCCGTTCACGCAGCCGTTGTTCAAGTGTCATCCAGTCCGAATAGTCCCGCGCGCCCAGTAAAACGTTCTCTTGAGCGAAGCGTGTCACCGCCGCGGCGGCGCGATTTGGCCAGGGTGCAACGGCCGCATGGTTCAAATAACGCAGGCCCGGAGCCTGTACAAATTCATCAAGAAACATAGTCATGGTCGGATGATCCGTGCAATTTGGCGCAATTTAGGCATAATACGCGGCTTCGTATTTTGACCCCTACAGACCTTTTCTTATGCATAAAGAACCTCGTAAGGTCCGTGAGTTTCGTCGCCGCGAGCAAGAAATTCTCGACACCGCGCTCAAGCTGTTCCTCGAACAAGGTGAAGACAGTGTCACCGTCGAGATGATCGCTGATGCCGTGGGTATCGGCAAAGGCACTATCTATAAGCATTTCAAGTCCAAGGCAGAGATCTATCTGCGCCTGATGCTCGATTACGAGCGTGACCTGAACGAGCTGCTGCACTCTGCCGATGTCGATAAGGATAAGGAAGCCCTGTCTCGGGCCTACTTCGAATTCCGCATGCGCGATCCACAACGCTACCGGTTGTTCGATCGCCTGGAAGAGAAGGTGGTCAAGGGCAATCAGGTGCCGGAGATGGTCGAGGAGTTGCACAAGATTCGCGCCTCCAACTTCGAACGCCTGACCTTGTTGATCAAGGGCCGCATCAGCGAAGGCAAGCTTGAAGACGTGCCGCCGTACTTCCACTACTGCGCTTCCTGGGCGCTGGTGCATGGCGCTGTCGCGCTCTATCACTCGCCGTTCTGGAGCAACGTGCTGGAAGATCAGGAAGGTTTCTTCCAGTTCCTGATGGACATCGGCGTGCGCATGGGCAACAAGCGCAAGCGCGATACCGACACGCCGAGCAGCTGAACCATTCAGATGCCTTATTGCGCCATGTTTTCTCTGTATGGCGCAGTGCCCCAGGAATATACTCAGGCTTAGGTATTGCTAAAACTTGATTTGTGAGTCAAGTTTTAGCGCTTCCGAATCTACTTCCGCCGGAGTGATCCATGATCGTTGATCGACAAGGCAGGCAGTTCCGCAATTTGCGGGTCAGTCTGACCTCCGCCTGCAACTACGCCTGTACCTATTGCGTGCCCAATGGCAAGCGTCTGGTGGCTGCGCAGGATGAACTGTCGGCCGAGGCCATGGCGCGCGGCGTTGCCTACCTGATCGAAGCCGCGGGCATCGAGCGCTTGCGGATCACCGGTGGCGAGCCGCTGGTGAGCCCGAAGCTGGAAACCTTCATGACGGCTGTCGGGCAAATGGGTCTTGCCGACATCAGCCTGACCACCAATGGTCAACTGCTGGCGAAGAAACTGCCCTTGCTGGTGGACGCCGGCATTCGGCGGATCAACGTTTCCCTCGATACCCTGGACGCCGATGCGTTCCGCCGCATTGCGCGCGGTGGCGATCTGGCGACCGTGCTCAACGGCATGGACCAGGCACGCGCAGCGGGCATCAAGATCAAGGTCAACATGGTGCCGCTGCGCGGGCAGAACCTCGATCAAGTGATGCCGTTGCTCGATTATTGCCTGGAGCGCGGTTATGAATTGCGCTTCATCGAGTTGATGCGCATGGGTCATCTGGCCAGCGATTCGAACGCGTTCCTGCAGCAGTTTGTCAGCCTCAAGCAGTTGCTGAGCCTGATCGGTGAGCGTTATGAATACCTGCAGGCCGACGCGCCGGTGGATGCCACGGCAGTGCGCTACGAAATTCCGGGGCGCGGCTGTTTCGGCGTGATCGCCAATGAAAGCGTGCCGTTCTGCCGCACATGCTCGCGCTTGCGATTGTCCTCCACTGGCTGGCTGCATGGCTGCCTGTCGTCGAGTAACCGCCACTATGTTGGTGACTTGCTGGACAAGCCCCGTCATCAAGCGTTGCCGGCGCTCCAGCGTCTACTGGTGAAAGCTCTGGGAGACAAGCAGGAAGTGGCGTTCTCTGGTGGCGCAACAATCATGAAGATTATCGGCGGCTGATAAATCTCTGTGGCGAGGGAGCTTGCTCCCGCTGGGTCGCGAAGCGGCCCTGAAAACATATCCCCCGCGACCTGTCGGGCATACCGCATTTACCTGTATTACGACGGCTGCGCCGCCGAGCGGGAGCAAGCTCCCTCGCCACAGGTCCTCATTCTCAATCTGGAAATGTTCAAGTTCTCAAGGACTGGCGCGGAAGCTGCATCCTGCGGACATTCGACGGTTTTCCGTCACCGGCCTCTGGAGGATAGGATGCGTAGCCTGGTTTTGCTGCTGGCCATTTTGGCGCTTGGCGGCTGCATGAATGTCAGCGACATGGGCGAAGGGGTTCGCTACCACATGAGCGACTCTGGTCTGCTCGATCACAGCGACAGCCGTCGTGTGAATAATCTGCGCATTCAGCCGGACTCGTTTATCTACATCGCTCAAGGCGCTTTTGCGCCGCCGGGCAGTGCCTATCCGCGGCCGAACGTAGTCGCTGAAGAGGCCTTCAACGGCTTCATCGAATATTTCCCGATGGTTCGCCGTGCTCGCGCCCCGGAAGGTCTCGACACCGCCATGGGGGAGGCGCGTGCGGCTGGCGCGCATTACCTGCTCTACACCCGTTTTGCCAAGGCCGACGACCGTATCGGCAACTCGGATGAGTTGATCGATCAGGGCGCCGTGGATCGCCTGGGGATCGACAGTGGAGTGATTCAGATCATGCTGATCGAGACCAGTACCCAGTATTTGATCGATACTGCACGAATCAAGAGTCGTGGCGGTTTGCTGACGTTCCACGACAATAAGCCAGAGGACTTGATCGCTCAGCCGCTTGCGCAATACGCTCGTAGCCTGTTGGGCATGAGCGATCAGTAATTCACCAGGAGAGCAGCATGAATGGTCCACAAAAAGCTAACGATCTGTTGGGGCAAATCCCCAAGTCCAAAGGCTTGCCACCGGTCCATTTGTGGAACCCTGACTTCTGCGGCGATATCGACATGCGTATCGCCCGCGACGGTACCTGGTATTACCTGGGCACGCCGATCGGGCGCAAGCCGATGGTCAAGCTGTTCTCCACCATCATTCGCCGCGACGGCGATGATTACTTCCTGATTACTCCGGTCGAGAAGGTCGGGATCAAGGTCGATGACGCGCCCTTCATTGCCGTGACGCTGGACGTTGAAGGCGAGGGCGAAGCCCAGCTGTTGCGCTTCACCACCAATGTTGATGAGCAGGCCGAGGCGGGTGCCGAGCATCCGTTGCTGGTGGTGATTGATCCGCTGACCCAGGAGCCCGCGCCTTACGTGCATGTACGCACCAACCTTGAAGCGCTGATCCATCGCAACGTGTTTTATCAACTGATCGAACTGGCCGTAACCCGAGAAATCGATGGGCAGCTCTGGTTGGGTGTCTGGAGCGGTGGCGAGTTTTTCCCTATCGGGCTTGAGCCGTAACGCGCAGTGCTTCTGTACGGCGAAAAATGGCCCGGTATTTAAACCAGGTCATGGCCGATGGGCTTACAAGCCCTTGCTCTTGAGCCGAACGGCATGTTCCACATAGAGACTGACCGGGCTCACGTTCCAGCTGGTGATCCCGGCCATTTGATTGACGGCGTCAAAATGGTCCATGGGGTAATCCGAGCGAATCACTTTCCCCAGGTGCGAGCTGTATCGGCCGACCAGCCCGTCGTTGGCGTCTTTCTCTTTATAAAATAACTTCGACAGCACGATGCAGTTGATATGGGTTGGATCGAGTATTTGCGGGGTTTGGAAGTTCTGCAGGATCCCGCTCCAGGAGTAGTAATACACGCCGTTTTCAATTTCGTTGCCTTCACCGCCCCAGACTTTCGGCACCCCTTGCGGGTACTTGCGATTGAATTCAGCCAATCCTGCGCTGGTCAGCGATTCGAAAGCTGCTTGAGGGTCCTGCGGGTTTTTCGGGTGGCCGCTGATCAATGAAATGAACGTGCCGACCGCGCTCAACAAGGCCAGCGCGAACGCTTCGGGCAACTCTCCGGGTGTCAGTGCCTTATGCAATTGGTCGGCAATCTCGGAGCCGTGATTGGGACAACTGACAGAGGTGACCGACGCGACCTTTTCCGGGTACAGCGCTGCTACGTAGCGGGCCGCCAGGGGGCCTTGGCTATGGCCGATCAGGTTGACCCTGGCTGCGCCTGTTTCCTGCAAAATGCGGTTGACCTGTTCGAGCAGTTTTTCACCGCGTTCCTCATTGCCGTTGACGGCTGGAATATTGACGGCAAACACCCGGGCGCCCGCGTATTCCAGGGCTTCCTTGATATCGAAGAAGTAGGGATAACCGGCAATCGTATCGAAGCCGAAAAGGCCGTGAACCAAAACAATCGGGTATTGCGTAGACGCATCCATGTTCATGCTTATACCTGTCGATAGCGGATTCAAGTGGAACAGATGCTATTGACTGCTTGATCTGTCGCGGCTAACCGTAGTTTACAAAGCGCAATGGTACAAATTGCTCCGGGCGGAGCAATGACCCCGTGTCGTGCTGGACGGTCAGCCGATTTCTTCGATGAATTCGTCCATGAAACGCTTCAGGCGTTCATGACGCAACTGAGCCAAATGCTTGCCGGTCGGCGTCTGGAATCCATTGGCGAGGTGCAACAACTTGGTCTGGAAGTGGTCGAGGCAGAAGCGTTTGTCGTCGTACTCACGCGATGTCGCCGTGGGATCCTGCGGATCATAGAGCGTGCTGCCCATTCGCCCGGCGATGTAAAACGTGCGGGCAACACCGAGCACGCCGAGGGAGTCGAGGCGATCGGCATCCTGGAGTATTTTTGCTTCAAGTGTGGTCGGTGCGATGTTCGCTGAAAAACTGTGGGCTTCGATGGCGTGAGCGACTGCCGCGCTTTTATGCATGGGCCAATCCAGCTGGCTGAGGATCGACGAGGCTTTTTCCGCCGCCAACCGCGAGGCCTGAGCGCGTAGCGGCGAGTTTTTTTCCACCGCCACACAGTCGTGCAGCAATACGGCCGCCAGCAACATTTCAAGGTCACCGCCTTCTTCGGTTTGAATCCGCTGAACGTTGCGCCACACCCGTTGCAAGTGCGACAGATCGTGGGCGCCATCCTCGGACGGATCCAGCGCGTGGGGCAGCAAGGTTGAGGCGAGGTTTTGCAGTGGGGCGAAGGCCGCGAGGCTCATAACATTCCTTTTGTGCGGAGCACTTTTGTGACGCCGCCGGTAGATTAAGTTTTGAAGTGACATGTGACGAGCGCTGATCGCCGACATAGTATGGCGGTTTCAACTGTTCACAAGGCACGTCCATGTCGATCGAAATCCGTCCGGCCACCCCCAGCGATGCGCCACAAATTCTTGCGTTCATCACCGAGCTTGCCGACTACGAGCGCGCCCGGCATGAAGTCATCGCCAGTGTCGCCGACATCGAACGCAGCCTGTTCAGCGAAGGCGCTACCGCCCATGGCCTGATCTGTCTGCGCGACGGTTTGCCGATTGGCTTCGCGGTGTTTTTCTTCAGCTATTCGACCTGGTTGGGCAGTAACTGCCTGTACCTCGAAGACCTCTACATCACCCCCGAACAACGCGGTGGCGGCGCCGGCAAACAACTGCTGCGCCACCTCGCAAAAGTCGCCTGCGCCAACGACTGCGGCCGCTTCGAATGGAGCGTGCTGGAATGGAACAAGTCAGCTATCGACTTCTACAAGTCCCTCGGCGCCCAGCCGCAGGAAGAGTGGGTGCGTTATCGCATGGATGGGGCGGTGTTGCGGGAGTTTGCCGAGGGCAATTGATCGCAAGCGGCGTCTGTCAAAGATTGCAGCCTTCGGCAGCTCCATCGATTCAAGGAGCTGCCGGAGGCTGCGATCTTTTTTATGGGCAAGAAAAATTCGAGATATCCTTCAAACAAGTAAATCCCAATATGTAGGATTAATATTTATATATTGAGATTGTTCTGCGTCCAAGTTTATAGTCCAGCTCACTCACTGCCAAAAACAAAACAGGTGAAGCGATGCTGGCGCAATTGATCGCGCTCGATTGGGGGGCGACGTCCCTTCGTGCGTACAAGCTCGGCCCGAATGGTGGCGTCATCGATCAGCGGTCACTGGCGTCGGGGATCATGCAGTTGCCGAAAGCGCCGCGGGTGATCGCCGGTCAGTTGTGCACCGACGGATTTGAACTGGCGTTCGATGATGCCTGCGGTGACTGGCTCGATGCGCGTCCCGGTCTTCCGGTGATTGCCTGCGGTATGGTCGGCAGTGCGCAGGGCTGGCGTGAAGCGTCTTACTGCGATACTCCGGCGAATGTCGCCAATCTCGGTAATTCCCTACAAGTCGTGCGCAGCCTGCGCGGCGTCGATGTGCATATCGTACCCGGTGTCATCCAGCGTTCGCGGCTGCCGAATGTGATGCGCGGCGAGGAAACCCAGGTCCTTGGCGTGCTGCAAAACCTGCCTGCGGGGGCGGGGGACAATCTGTTGATCGGCCTGCCGGGCAGCCATTCGAAATGGGTGGAAGTGACCGACAGCTGCATCACTCATTTCGACACGTTCATGACTGGCGAACTGTTCGCTGTGCTGAGCGAACACAGCATTCTCGGGCGCACGCAACAGCGCGGCGTCGCCTTCGACTGCGGAGCCTTTGATCGCGGCGTGCAGGTGGCGCTGTCGGTGGACGGTGAGATCGGCCCGCTGTCGACGCTGTTCAGTTCTCGCAGTCTCGGCTTGATCGGTGAACTCAGCGCCAAGGAGCAGCCGGACTATCTGTCCGGTTTGTTGATCGGCCATGAGCTGGCGGCGCTGGCAACGGTGCATCGCCATCGCCACCACAGCAAAAAGCTTCCTTCGATCGTTCTGATCGGCAATACCCAACTCTGCACCCGCTATCAGCGTGCCCTCGCTACCTGCGGTTTTCCTCATGTGACCTTGGCTGAACAAGCGACCGAACGCGGTTTGTGGCAACTGGCGGTCGCGGCTGGCTTGCTCGGCAAAAGTGCTCCCGTTCAACCCGACTAGAGGTCTGACATGCTCAAGCAAGCACTGGCAACAAACGGACTGATCGCGATCCTTCGCGGCCTGCGCCCACAAGAGGCGGCAGCCATCGGCGAGGTTCTGTACCTGGCCGGTTTCCGGGTTATCGAAGTGCCGCTCAATTCCCCTGAACCCTATGAAAGCATCCACATCCTGCGCAGCACGTTGCCTGCCGATTGCCTGATCGGCGCGGGTACGGTGCTGACCCCGGAGCAGGTCGCGCAGGTGAAAGTCGCCGGTGGTCAGGTGATTGTCATGCCCCACAGCGATACCAAGGTCCTGCGTGCGGCAAAGGCTGCCGGCTTGTACCTGGCGCCGGGTGTGGCAACCCCGACCGAAGCGTTCGCCGCACTGGCTGAAGGCGCGGATGTGCTGAAGATGTTCCCGGCCGAGCAGATGGGCCCGGCGGTAGTGAAGGCCTGGCTCGCAGTATTGCCGGCCGGGACCGTGCTGGTGCCGGTGGGCGGGATTACTCCAGACAACCTGCAGGCGTTTGTCGAGGCAGGCGTCAAAGGCTTTGGCCTGGGTTCCGGGTTGTTCAAGCCGGGCCTCACGCCGGAGGAAGTGGCCGTTCGGGCCGGGGCGTATGTCGCGGCCTGGAACGCGCTGCACTTCGAGTTGTAGTGGCGGCACGCGGGCAACCATAATGCCGCCCGTTCACTCGCTCAACGGTAAGGCTGGACTATGCAGGAAGAGCTCTCGAAAAATGCCGCGCCAACCGGCACCCAAACGTTGTTGCGTGGTTTGGCGGTGGTGCATGCCGTGGCCGGCGGCGCTCGTGACCTCAAGGAAATCGCCCGGCTGATCGGTACCACACGCAGCACCACGCACCGCTTGGCCAGTTGCCTGGTGGACGAGCGATACCTGCGCGTGGTGCCGCAAGTGGGTTACCTGCTCGGACCCAAGCTGATCGAGTTGGGTTTTCAGGCTCGTGAAGAGCTGCCGCTGGTGACCCTCGCCGGGCCGTATCTGGACGAGTTGTCGGCGTTGACCGGCGACACTATCCATCTGGCGATCCGTGAAGGCGACGAGGTGCTGTACTTGCACAAGATTCCGGGGCGCAATGGCCCGGAAATGCGCTCGCGAGTCGGTCATCGCATGCCACTGGCGCGTACCGGGATTGGCAAGGCGCTGATGCTTGATGACTCGCAGCAGGAATGGCAGCGGCTGTATCAGGCCAGCTTGCCGGTGGGTGGGAAGAGTCAGTTCTGGCCGCAGCTTCCCGAGCAATCCTGGGAGCAGTTTCAGCAGCGCATGCTGGAATATGCGGCGGGTGGTTACGCGTTCGATCTGGAAGACAATGAACCATCGATCCGCTGTGTGGCAGCACCGGTTCGCGATGCCAGTCGGCGGATCGTCGCCGGTATCAGCATCGCCAGCACCGTACCGTACATGCCGCTGGAAAAAATGGCCGAGCTGATTCCCCTGATCAAAGGAGTCACGGCTCGGCTGTCGGCGGAGCTTGGGGGGCAGGTTCTAAGCCGCTAAAGTCTGCTCAGACTTTCAAGGTCGCCTTGTCGATGACGAAGCGATACTTCACCTCGCCGGCGATCATGTGGCTGTAAGCTTCATTGATCTGGCGAATGTCGAGCATTTGGATGTCGCCAATGATGCTGTGCTCGGCGCAGAAATCCAGCACTTCCCGGGTTTCTGCGATACCACCATCAATGAGCCGCACCCTCGCGGCGACCTTCTTCGGACTTGCTCGCCAAGCGGGTGAGCAGTGTCACTTCAGCGCCCACGGCCTTGGCGAATTTGATGCCCATGTGGCCAAGGCCACTCATGCCGAGAAGACCGACTTTGTCGCCGGTGCAGTATTTGAAGCGCTTGCGATTGCTCAAGGCGCAGCAGTTGTTGCTGTTGGAAGGGTTGGGAGTGGCGCAGGTTGTGCAGGTTGCGCAACGGGTGGGGTATCAGAGCACGTTGCAGTTCAGTCGCGAGTACCAACGCTACTTTGAGCGTAATCCGGGGAGGAGAGGGTGGCTTGGATTTCAGGCGCTGCTACAGGGGGTGGTGTCGTTTTCTCCAGGTAACAAAAAGGCCCCCATTCCGGGAGCCTTGATGTTTAGCTAGACGACTTACATGTTCGGGTAAGTCGGGCCGCCGGCACCTTCCGGCGTTACCCAGGTGATGTTCTGCGCAGGGTCCTTGATGTCGCAGGTCTTGCAGTGCACGCAGTTCTGGGCATTGATCTGGAAGCGCTTCTCGCCGTCTTCCTTGGTGATCACTTCATACACGCCAGCCGGGCAGTAACGCTGAGCAGGCTCATCGTACAGCGGCAGGTTCTTGCTGATCGGGATGCTCGCGTCGGCCAGCTTCAGGTGGCAAGGCTGTTCTTCTTCGTGGTTGGTACCGGAGATGAACACCGAGCTGAGTTTGTCGAAGCTGAGTTTGCCGTCCGGTTTCGGGTAGTCGATTTTCTTGCTGTCGGCCGCGAGTTTGAGGCACGCGTAGTCCGGCTTGGTGTCGTGCAAGGTGAACGGCAGTTTGCCGCCGAAGATATTCTGGTCGAGCCAGTTGAAGCCACCGCCGACGATAGCGCCGTACTTGTGGATCGCCGGGCCGAAGTTACGGCTGGCGAACAGTTCTTCGTAGAGCCAGCTGGCTTTGAACGATTCAACGTAGCTGTTCAGTTCATCAGCGCCTTCGGAGCCTGCGAACAGGGCGTCGGCCACGGCGTCAGCGGCGAGCATGCCGGACTTCATCGCGGTGTGACTGCCTTTGATCTTGGCGAAGTTCAAGGTGCCGAGGTCACAACCGATCAGCGCGCCACCCTTGAAGACCATCTTCGGCAGCGAGTTCAGGCCACCTTTGCAGATGGCGCGGGCGCCGTAGCTGATGCGCTTGCCGCCTTCCAGGTACTGCTTGAGCACCGGGTGATGCTTGAGGCGCTGGAACTCGTCGAACGGCGACAGGAATGTGTTGCTGTAGGACAGATCAACGATCAGGCCGACCACCACCTGGTTGTTTTCCAGGTGATAGAGGAACGAGCCACCGGTGTTTTCGGTGCCCATGATGTCCAGCGGCCAACCGGCGGTGTGCACCACCAGGCCTGGCTGATGCTTGGCCGGGTCGATTTCCCAGATTTCCTTCAGGCCAATGCCGTAGTGCTGGGCGTCGGCGTCGGTGTCGAGGTTGAAGCGCTTGATCAGTTGCTTACCGATGTGGCCGCGGCAGCCTTCGGCGAACAGCGTGTACTTGCCACGCAGTTCCATGCCTGGGGTGTACAGGCCTTCTTTCGGATTGCCTTCACGGTCAACGCCCAGGTCACCGGTGATGATCCCGCGAACCACGCCGTTTTCGTCGAACAGTGCTTCCTGAGCGGCGAAGCCTGGGTAGATCTCTACGCCCAGGTTCTCGGCTTGCTGGGCCAGCCAGCGGCACAGGTTGCCCAGGGAGATGATGTAGTTGCCTTCGTTGTGCATGGTCTTGGGCACAAAGAGGTCTGGAATCTTGATCGCGCCATCGGCGTTCTTCAGAACAAAGATGTCATCGCGAGTGACCGGGGTGTTCAGCGGCGCGCCGAGTTCTTTCCAGTCCGGGAACAGTTCGTTCAGCGCTCGAGGTTCGAACACCGCGCCAGACAGAATGTGAGCGCCGACTTCGGAGCCTTTTTCGACCACGCAGACGCTAATTTCCTTACCGGCTTCGGTGGCCTTCTGCTTCAATCGGCAGGCGGCGGAAAGACCAGCGGGGCCGGCACCGACGATGACCACGTCGAATTCCATGTATTCGCGTTCCACAGGTTATCTCCTACTCAAGGCTCAACAGTTTTTTTTCTAATTGGAGGTTTGGTGTCGCATCCATGAATCCCTGCACAACGCTGGGAGAGGACAATCGATGAGCCACCTTTCTCTCTGGGCGGCGCATTATATCTACACCACTCTTAGCGTCCAATACAAACGTTTGTTTGAATTTGCTCCAGCCCAGATAAATCAAAGAAGCACGGCTTACGACTGGCCATTTTGGCGTATTGACCGGAATAGGTGTTCCGGTCAAGATACGGGCGGTTTTGCGCTCGCCGTAGGCTGACTGTTGGTTTCAAGAGCACCTCTAAAAACAGGGCGAAGGCAGTACAAGGTGACGCGCTGCGCAGGTTTGGCGCGAAGTTTACACGTCGCGACAAAGAATGACTCGTTAGTCACGACTGACGAACGGTCATCGCGCTTCGTGAGCTGGGTCACCCATTACAAATGCCGGCGTTTTTAGAGGTGCCCTTGTGCCCGATGAGCATCAATCGCCAGGTTCGCCTAGGCGACTTTCTTTTCACCGGAGAGTAACGAGGAATCCATGAAGGTTCTTGTAGCTGTCAAACGAGTGGTCGACTATAACGTCAAGGTTCGCGTCAAAGCGGACAACTCCGGCGTCGATCTCGCTAACGTCAAGATGTCGATGAACCCTTTCTGCGAAATTGCAGTGGAAGAAGCCGTACGCCTGAAAGAAAAAGGTGTTGCGACTGAAATCGTCGTCGTCTCCATCGGCCCGTCCACCGCTCAAGAGCAACTGCGCACCGCGCTGGCTCTGGGTGCCGACCGCGCCATCCTCGTCGAATCCGCCGAAGACCTGACTTCCCTGGCCGTTGCCAAGCTGCTCAAGGCTGTTGTCGACAAGGAACAGCCTCAGCTGGTGATCCTTGGCAAACAAGCCATCGACAGCGACAACAACCAGACTGGCCAGATGCTCGCTGCACTGAGCGGTTACGGTCAGGGCACGTTCGCCTCGAAAGTCGAAGTCACTGGCGACAACGTGGCCGTGACCCGCGAAATCGACGGCGGCGCGCAGACAGTTTCGCTGAAACTGCCGGCCATCGTCACCACCGACCTGCGTTTGAACGAGCCGCGCTATGCGTCCCTGCCAAACATCATGAAAGCCAAGAAGAAGCCGCTTGAAGTGCTGACTCCTGACGCTTTGGGCGTTTCCACCGCCTCCACCAACAAGACCGTGAAAGTCGAAGCGCCGGCTGCACGCAGCGCAGGCATCAAGGTCAAGTCGGTGGCTGAACTGGTCGAGAAACTGAAAAACGAAGCGAAGGTAATCTAATCATGACTATCTTGGTAATCGCCGAACACGACAACAAAGTAGTGGCCCCGGCCACGCTGAACACCGTGGCTGCTGCCGCCAAAATCGGTGGTGACATCCACGTTCTGGTTGCCGGTCAGGGCGTTGGCGCTGTAGCTGAAGCTGCCGCGAAAATCGCTGGCGTGGCCAAAGTGCTGGTAGCCGACAACGCTGCCTACGCACACCAACTGCCAGAAAACGTAGCGCCTCTGGTTGCCGAGCTGGGCGCTGGCTACAGCCATATCCTGGCTGCCGCCACCTCCAACGGTAAAAACATCCTGCCGCGCGTTGCCGCTCAGCTGGACGTTGACCAGATCTCCGAGATCATCTCGGTTGAAAGCGCTGACACCTTCAAGCGCCCAATCTATGCCGGCAACGCCATCGCTACCGTTCAGTCCAGCGCCTCGGTAAAAGTCATCACCGTGCGTGCTACCGGTTTCGACCCGGTTGCAGCTGTTGGTGGTTCGGCGGCTGTTGAAGCGGTTGCTGCTGCTCACGACGCTGGCACTTCCAGCTTCGTTGGCGAAGAACTGGCCAAGTCTGATCGTCCAGAACTGACCGCTGCCAAGATCGTCGTTTCCGGCGGCCGCGGCATGCAGAACGGCGACAACTTCAAACACCTGTACGCCCTGGCCGATAAGCTGGGCGCTGCTGTCGGCGCTTCCCGCGCCGCGGTCGACGCAGGTTTCGTACCCAACGACATGCAGGTCGGTCAGACCGGCAAGATCGTTGCACCACAGCTGTACATCGCCGTCGGTATCTCCGGCGCGATCCAGCACCTGGCCGGCATGAAAGACTCCAAAGTGATCGTTGCGATCAACAAGGACGAAGAAGCGCCGATCTTCCAGGTGGCCGATTACGGCCTGGTGGCGGACTTGTTCGAAGCCATCCCCGAGTTTGAGAAGCTGGTCTAATCCAGCGGCTTGACTTATAAAGAGCCCGGTCTTTTGGCCGGGTTTTTTATTGTCTGCGATTTGAGTGTGGGGAATACGCCATGGATTTGCGTCGCTGGAGCGGCTTGTGGGTGCTGCTGGGTCTGTCGGCTTTGCCCTTGCTGTCAGTCGCTGCGGGCAAATGCGAGCGTCTGGTGGTGACCGGCAGCCCGGATGCACCACCGTATCTGTGGCAAGACCCGCAAGACCCGACGCACTTGATCGGTACCAGCGCCGACTTGTTGCAGCAGCTGGCGGGGGAATTGGGGATCAAGGTCGAATTGCTGTACGCCGGCAATCGATCCCAAGCGCTGGATGAAGTGCGCAGCGGGCGTATCGACATGCTGGCTGACGCGGCTCTGATGGACAATCAACTCGAATCGCTGGACTACATCCAGCCGCCGTTGCTGGAAAACGACTATCTGGTCTGGACCCGCAAGGGCTCGGCATGGGTCTACAACGAGGCGCAGGACCTGCGCGGGCACGTCGGCGCAGTCTCGGCAAAGGCTCGTTTGACACAATCTTTCGAGGCCTACGCACAAGAACAATTGACCTTGATGAGTCTGCCGAACCTGACACAGGCTTTCCAGAAGTTGCTACTGGGTGAGGCGGACTATGTGCTCGCCGGGCGTTATACCGGGATGGCCATGGAGCAGACATTGGGCATGACCAACAATGTGCAGGCGTATCCGCAGCCGATCGACCGGCCGGGACTGTTCCTCGTCATTTCCCGCAACTCTGCCTGCAACGATCCATGGTTACGCGGACAGTTGTCAAAAAAGATGACAGAATTGCCCGCGTCCGGCCTGACGCAGGCCCTGCTGCAGCGCAATCTGGAGCGCTGGAAAGCACCCTTGCAGCAACCCGTCAGCACCCCAAAACAGTAGGGATTTTTAGTGACTCTTCGACCTTTTTTCGCTGCCCTGGCCGTTATGGCCCTGGCGGGTTGTGCTGCCGATCCGGCGCCGAATGAACAATTGCGTTTGACCGAACGGGCCCTGGAACAGGCCGCCGCTGTCGGGGCAACGACTGAAGACGTGCCAGAGCTGAAACTCGCTGAAGGCAAGTTCGCTCAGGCTCAGGCCGACATGACCACTCAAGCGTTCAAGGATGCGCGTATGCAGGCCGAACAGGCAGAACTGGACGCGCGTCTGGCCGAGGCCAAGGTTCTGACAGTGAAAAGCCAGGAAAAACTGAACGTGCTCAACACCCGCATCACTCGCCTGCGCAAGCAACTGGGAGATGCCCAATGAGCCTGAAAAACACCATTCTGGGCAGTTTGCTGCTGATGGGGTGCGCAGGGCTTGCCGGCTGCGCAGGTCAACACAGCGCGGCGGCTTTGCAACAAGCCAGCGCTGACTTTCAGAAGGTCAAGGAAGACTCGAATGTGCTGCGCATCGCGCCCAAAGACGTGATTCGGGCAGGTGAGTCCCTCGCCCGGGCCGATCGCCTGTCGACCTACTGGGGCAGCGGCCCGGATGTTAAGCATTACGCTTACCTGAGTCAGCGTTACAGCGAAATTGCCCGTCAGCACACCGAGCAAGCGCTGAATGACGAACGTGGGGCAAAGCTTGAACTGGAGCGTCAGCGCCTGCAGCTGGCGTTGCGCGAGAACAAACTGCTCAGCGTGCAACAACAGGGTAAATGGCTGGAAGAGCAAATCATCAACCTGGCGACGACCCAGACCGATCGCGGTCTGGTCATGACCCTGGGGGATGTTCTGTTCGACACCGGTGAAGCCGAGCTGAAAAACTCGGCAAATCGCACCGTATTGAAAATTGTCCAGTTCCTGCAGCTCAACCCCAAGCGTGTGGTGCGTATCGAAGGCTATACCGACAGCACCGGCGGCAAGCAGGACAACCTCAAACTGTCTCGCGATCGCGCCCAGTCGGTGGCAGACATGCTGATCGATCTGGGGATCGAAGATAAGCGCATTCAGGTCGAAGGCTACGGTGATGAATACCCGGTAGAGGCCAACGCTTCCGAGCGGGGGCGTGCGCAGAACCGCCGGGTCGAAATTGTGTTCTCCGACGAAAAAGGCCAGCTCGGCGCTGCCCGCTAAGGTCAGCGTTACTGGAAAACCCGGCCCCTCAGCGGTGCCGGGTTTTTTTTGCCTGCGAGTTGGATCGCGCCATACCTATAAAAGCAGTACAGTTTTTGCTGTCACTGCACTGTACGGTCGACTATTGTGGCAACTGTCCCAGTACACTTCTAAACTGTTCCGGTAATGTTTCACACAAGAATAAAATGCCCGTGAAATCGAGTGCTGCGTCATGACCAATCTCTTGCTCTATCAACGTATCGCTCAGCAATTGGCTGAGGATATCCGGCGTGGTGTCTATCAGCCCGGCGAACGCGTGCCTTCAGTGCGCAAGATGAGTTCGCAGCTCAATGTCAGCCACGCAACGGTGCTTCAAGCGTATGCCAACCTCGAAGATCAGGGGCTGATTCGCGCACGTCCGCAGTCGGGTTACTACGTCCACCAGACCCCGGCACTGACCGCGCCGACACCGGATATCGCCCGTGTTGAACGCCCAGGCCTGGTCACGCGCAGCAGTATCATTCAGCAAGTGTTGGTCGAGTCGCGTCGCGAAGGGGTGTTCCCGCTGGGCGCGGCGGTGCCCAGTGTCGACTATCTGCCGGTACGGGCACTGCACCAGCAATTGGCCAAGGTCACGCGGTTCCACAGCCCGCGGGCGTTCAGTTACATGTTCAGCCCGGGTTTTGAACCGTTGCGTCGCCAGGTGGCGATCCGCATGCGTGATGCCGGCGTAGTGGTCGACCCATCGGAAGTGGTCATCACCCATGGTTGCGTCGATGCGCTGCAAATGTCGTTGCGCGTCCTGACGCGCCCCGGCGATCTGATCGCGGCTGAGTCGCCGACCTACTACGGCTTGTTGCAGCTCGCCGATTTGTTGGGTTTGAAAGTCATCGAGATCCCCAGTGACCCGGCAACGGGCATGAGCCTGGAGGCCTTGCAGCTGGCTGCCAACCAATGGTCGATCAAGGCGTTGGTGCTGACCACGCGCCTGAGCAACCCGCTGGGTGGCACCATGCCGGAAGAGCGGCAAAAACAACTGCTGCGTCTGGCTTCCGACTTCGATATTCAGATTGTCGAAGACGATATTTACGGCGAGTTGATGTTCGAGCAAGGCCGCACCAAATCGCTGAAAGCCTATGACCGACTGGATCGGGTCATCTATTGCTCAAGTTTCTCCAAGACCCTGTCACCCGGTGTGCGCATCGGCTGGATGATTGCCGGCAAGTACCAGCAGGAAATCCAGCGCTTGCAGACCTTCAGCACCCATTCGGCGTGCAGCGTGACGCAGATGGGGATCGCGGCCTATCTGGAGAACGGCGGCTATGATCGTCATTTGCGCTATATCCGCCAGGAATACCGCAAGAACCTCAGCGCCTTCCAGTTGGCGGTGCAGCAGTATTTTCCAGAGGGAACGCAGATAACCCGGCCCACGGGTGGTTTCATTCTGTGGGTCAGCCTGCCGGGGCGGGTCAATACGCAGGAGCTGCACGTACGTGCGTTGCAGCAGGGCATCAGTATCGCGCCGGGGCTTATTTTCAGTAACACCGAGCAATTCAATCACTGCATTCGCTTGAACTGCGGCACGCCGTGGAATCGTGAAGCCGAGCGGGCGCTGATGACACTCGGGATGCTGGCCACTCAGCTTTGTCAGGAGACAGCAGGCGGTTTTTAACGCGTCCCCGGGGCTGGATTGCTATGCGAGCTTGTCAGGGACCTTACAACAAGCGAGCATATGGCCCTCTGCCGTTAGCGCTGTAGTGTTCATGAAAGCGATTTTTCCTGCTGGTTTGATGTTGGCGTGCCTCTTGAGTGTCTTCATGCCAGGCAGCGCGATGGCTGCGACCGCTCTGGATAAGGGGGGCGTCAGCACGTCTGAGGCAAAAGTGAAGTCTGTTGCGCCGGCGAAGAACCAAACTCCCGTCAAAAAGACCAAAGTGGCAAAGAAGCCGACGCCACCGAAAAAACGCCCACCGGTTGCTTCAAAATCAAAATCCGCGAGCGAAGTGGTCAGAACCACGTACTTGCCTCCGGCCACGCTGGATTTGAGCTTGCCGTCGGACATGGTCAAGCAGTTGCAACCTGTTGGCACCGTTCCGCTAGTCAAACATGCTCCTTTACTGCCGCCCATGTTTGGTGAAAAAACCAGGGATGACAGCCCGTTCCAGCTCAACGGTCGCCTGCTGAGCAACGAAATGCAGTTGCAAATGCGCAAAGAAGAGCACCGGGAAGTCGAAGGTGCGGCACTGGAATTCCAGTTCAAACAGTAAAATCGCGTATTGATCTGTGACCCGCGTACCTGACGCTTTGTCGGAGACTGCTCAGTCACGCGTGTTTGAGCGAAAAACCTCTATCCGGCCAATTTCAAACGGCTGTTTTAGCGGGTACTCTAGTCCACGTTATTCAACATATTACCCGTCGCGAGGAGCGTGTCGTCATGAACTGCCGTGAAGGCTGTGGCGCCTGTTGCATTGCCCCTTCCATCAGCACACCGATCCCTGGCATGCCAAACGGCAAAGCGGCGGGAGAACGTTGCGTGCAACTGTCTGTCGATAATCTGTGCAGTATTTTCGGCAAGCCTGAACGGCCGGCGGTATGTAGCGCATTTCAGGCGGATATCGAGGTGTGCGGTAACAACCGGGAAGAAGCCATCAAGTTGATCGGTTGGTGGGAGCAAATGACCGCGGCGTAGTGTGTTCAACGAACGGAACTTCAACAATAAGGAATAAGACTATGGGTTCGCTGCATCGTATCGCTGTGTTGTGTGGTTTGACCGTTCTGCTGGCCACAACAGCCCAGGCTGAAGACTGGAAAACTGCCAAGGATGAGGACGGTATCAAGGTTTCCCTGAGTGAAGTCGCCGGGTCCCAGTACAAAGCCTACCGCGGTGTGACCGTAATGAAGACCTCCGTGGCCAAGTTGCGTGCACTTCAGGAAGATGTGCCCGGCGCGTGTGCCTGGATTCATGAGTGCAAGGTGCAGAAGTTGCTCAAGCACGAAGGCGATCAAAGCTGGACCTACACTCAGTTCAGCACCCCGTGGCCGGTGACTGCGCGTGACTCGGTGTTGCACGTGACCACTGTCGAAGGCGCCGATGGCAGCCTGACGCGTAAGCTTGAAGGTGTACCGACCTACCTTCCTGAAGAAAAAGGCTTTGTTCGTGTCACCCAGGTCCAGGGTTTCTGGAAATTTGTTCCAAAAGGCGCGGACCAGGTTGAAGTGACCTATCAGGTTCACACCGAGCCAGGTGGTAGTGTGCCGTCGTGGCTGGCCAACAAGTTTGTGGTCGATGCACCCTTCAATACCTTGAAAGCCCTGAAAGCACGCGCCGAGAAGTAATCTCGCGCTTTTTGCAAAGAGGCTGCCAACCGGCGGCCTTTTTAATATCAAACCGATGGATTCAGGAGGAACGATTTTCCGGTATTTGGGGTCGAGATGTTGTAAGCCCATCTGTGGGTTTTATCGAGGAGGCACCGATGCAAAAGTGGGAAGTCACCTTCGTTGATGATCACGGTGTGCAGACCGTCGAGCAATTCGATTGCGAACAAAAACCCACGATGGAGCGGGCTGCGCAATTGATTCGGGCAAAACTCCTCCCTGTTCCGGCCGAGCTCGATCTCAATGATCTGGAGGGGCGAACCGAGGAGCCGACGGTCAAAAGCCTGAAAGATCAGAACAGCATTGAAATTCTCAGTATCACTCCACTTGTATAACCACTTGATGCGACTCGCAAACAGGCCTTGGCAGCAGCTCAGACTTGGGGCTACTCTGCAATCGAGATCAGCGAATGGATCGCTAAGGTCTGGTCTTGTCAGCTACATGCTTGTTTCCCGGCGGCAATTTGATTGCCGTATCGCCCTCACCATTCGGTTGCAGGCGCAGGGAGTACGGAAAGTCTATCCATCAGTTTGAGGAGGACGTTTCATGAGCACAGCCTATCAAGAAGACATCAGCAGCAGTGTGCTGCGCCGCATGAAAGAAGGCGGTTTTGACTTTTCACGGTTCCATCCCATCGAGTTCTACGCCATTTTTCCGGATGAGGAGCGGGCACGCAGGGCGGCAGGGCATTTTCGCGGTGAATCCTTGAATGCGCAGGTCAGCGTGCGTGATGACGGTGCCTGGCATCTGGAGTTGAGTAAAGTAATGTACGCCACTTATGGCGGCATCGGCGACTTCGAACAGGACTTTGAGGCGGTGGTCGAGCCTTTGGGTGGGATTATCGAAGGATGGGGCGTCAAGCAGGAGGTACGAGGGCTACTCGCATAACACTATGAACAGCGACAACACTCAGCAACGGCTGACCTCAGGGTTGGCCGTTTTCGTTTTCGGACATTGAGAAGTCAAAGGATCGCAACCGCACACAGGCCGTGAAATCAACTCTGGCTATGCGGGTAATGACCATGAGCATTGCTTCGCAATGAAGCGGGGAACGAACAGGTTGGGGCATTTGCCGCACAGGATTGGTGCGGCATGTCTGCGGAGATTATCCAACCGATTGATAGTAAAGCGTTCATGCCGCTGGCACGGGCCTTGCGGAGTCCAGGTGTCCGGGTGACAAGGAGTACGGCATGATCCGCACCTGTTTTGATGAAATGTACGACGCTGGTGGATTGGTCCGCCCGCATTATCGGGAGTTCGCCCGTTGGTTGGCTGAAACGCCTGACGAGCTTTTGGCACAACGGCGACGCGAGGCCGATCTGTTATTTCATCGTGCCGGAATAACCTTCACGCTCTATGGTGATGAGCAGGGGACAGAGCGTCTGATTCCCTTCGACACCATTCCCCGCAGCATCCCCGCCAGCGAATGGCGGATCGTCGAGCGCGGCTGTATTCAGCGGGTCAAGGCATTGAACATGTTCCTCGCCGACCTGTATCACGAGCAGCGCATCATCAAGGCCGGCATCATTGCGGCCGAACAAGTGCTGGCCAACGATCAATACCAGCTGGCCATGCAAGGGCTGGATCTGCATCGCGATATCTATTCGCACATCTCTGGCGTCGATCTGGTGCGCGATGGCGACGGCACGTACTACGTGCTCGAAGACAATTTGCGCACGCCCAGCGGCGTCAGCTACATGCTCGAAGACCGCAAGATGATGATGCGGCTCTTCCCCGAGTTGTTCGCCGCCCAGCGCATCGCGCCCATCGATCATTACCCGAACCTGTTGCTCGACACGCTGAAAAGCTCCAGCCCGCTGGACAATCCGAGTGTCGTGGTACTGACTCCCGGGCGCTTCAACAGTGCGTTCTTCGAGCACGCGTTTCTGGCGCGGGAGATGGGCGTGGAGCTGGTGGAAGGCGCGGACCTGTTCGTACGTGACGACAAGGTGTTCATGCGCACCACCGACGGGCCGAAAGCCGTCGACGTGATCTACCGTCGCCTCGACGATGCTTTCCTCGATCCGTTGGCGTTCAACCCGGATTCGATGCTCGGCGTTCCAGGGCTGCTGTCGTCCTATCGTTCCGGCAATGTGGTGCTGGCGAATGCCATCGGCACCGGTGTCGCGGACGACAAGTCGGTTTATCCGTTCGTGACCGACATGATTCGTTTCTACCTGGACGAAGAACCGATCCTGAAAAACGTGCCGACCTGGCAGTGTCGCAACCCGTCAGAACTTTCTCACGTGCTGGCGAACCTGCCTGAGCTGGTGGTCAAGGAAACCCAGGGTTCCGGTGGTTACGGAATGCTGGTCGGGCCTGCAGCCACCGCCGCTGAGATCGAAGCGTTCCGCGCACGCATCAAGGCCAAGCCCCACGCGTATATCGCCCAACCGACGTTGTCCCTGTCGACCTGCCCGACGTTTGTCGAAAACGGCATCGCGCCGCGGCACATCGACTTGCGCCCGTTTGTCCTGTCTGGCCGCGAAACCCGGGTCGTACCCGGTGGCCTTACCCGTGTAGCCCTGCGCGAAGGATCCCTGGTGGTCAATTCGTCACAGGGTGGCGGAACCAAGGACACCTGGGTGGTCGAGGATTGAAGGAAGCCTGCCATGTTAAGTAGAACTGCCTCGGATTTGTACTGGATGTCGCGTTATCTGGAACGGGCGGAAAACCTCGCACGGATGCTCGACATCAGTTATTCGCTGTCATTGATGCCGCAGGATGGCCGAGGTGATGGTCTGCACGAATTGGCGATGCCCTTGCTGATCACCGGCACGCTGGACGATTACCTGGATCGCCATGGCGAGTTGCATGCCGAGCGTTTGCTGCACTTCTTCGCCCTGGATGCGGCGAACCCGGCCAGTATCTACAGCTGTCTCGGCGCCGCACGGGCCAGCGCACA
Source organism: Pseudomonas fluorescens HK44 (assembly GCF_000217955.3). GTDB lineage: Bacteria > Pseudomonadota > Gammaproteobacteria > Pseudomonadales > Pseudomonadaceae > Aquipseudomonas > Aquipseudomonas fluorescens_AQ. The sequence goes on from NZ_AFOY02000004.1 coordinate 348,276, forward strand.
CGCAGTGCGTGGGCGAATCACCGCCGACATGTGGGAAAACATCAACGCGACCTGGCTGGAGATTCGCGGTATCGCCGAACAGGGCCTCAGTCGCTATGGCATGAGCCGTTTCTGCGAGTGGATCAAAGAGCGTTCCCACCTGTTCCGGGGCGCGTGCTACGGCACCATTATGCGCAACGATGCCTTCCGCTTCATTCGCCTGGGGACCTTTATCGAAAGGGCCGACAACACGCTGCGCCTGCTCGATGCCCGCTACGAAATGGCCGGCGATCAGGCCGAGGCGGTCAGCGACGGTACGGCCCACGCGTATTACCAGTGGAGTGCGCTGCTGCGGGCCTTGTCGTCGTTCGAGGCGTATACCGAGATCTACCGCGACGCACCTGGCGCGAGGCACGTCGCCGAGCTGTTGCTGCTGCGTGCCGACGTACCGCGCTCGCTGCGTGCCTGCACTGAAGAAATCGACCAGATCCTCGCCAGCCTGTCGGGGGCCAATGGCCGTCCCGCACAACGTCTGGCGGCAGAAATGGATGCGCGGCTGCGTTACACCGGCATCAACGAAATCCTCGGTGAAGGTTTGCACGCCTGGCTGACCGAGTTCATCCCGCTGGTGCGCCAGTTGGGCAACGCCATACACAGTTCCTATCTGGAGGCTGCATGAGACTTTCCATTAGCCACGAGACCACCTATCACTACGAAGATCAGGTGCGGGCGAGCATCCAGTATTTGCGACTAACGCCTCACGACAGCGAGCGTCAGCACGTGCTGAGCTGGCAGCTCGACCTGCCACGGCCGGTGCGTGCGCAACTCGATCCGTTTGGCAATATTTTGCACGTGCTGACGATGGACGAGCCCCATGAGGCGATCATCATCGGCGCGAGGGGGCAGGTGGACATCGATGAGTTGCGTGAGGCCGAGCATGAGCGCCAGTCGGCGCTGCCGTTCTTGCGTTGCACTCGACTGACCGAGGCGGATGAGGCGCTACGTGCATTCGCCGAGAAGCAATGTCGCCAACGCCGTGATCGCACAGCGTTGATCGACTTGATGCACGGCCTCAACCAGCGCATGACCTACACGCCGGGCTCCACTGAAGTCGACACCAGCGCCGCTCAAGCGTTCGCCGGGCGCGCGGGGGTCTGCCAGGATCACGCCCACGCGTTTCTTGCCTGCACGCGTAGCCTGGGGATTCCAGCGCGGTATGTGTCGGGTTATCTGTACAGCGAAAACAGTGAACACCTGGCCAGTCACGCCTGGGCTGAAGCCTGGCTCGACGACGCGTGGTACAGCTTTGATGTCACCAATGAACTGGCCAAACCCGAGCGTCACCTGAAAGTGGCAGTAGGCCTCGACTATCTCGATGCCTGCCCGGTACGCGGCATGCGCCGTGGCGGTGGCGGGGAGCAGATGCACGCCAAGGTGTTCGTCGCGCCAACCCCGAAGATTTCGGTGCAACAGCCGTAATCGGGGATACCGCATCGCGAGCCTGCTCGCGATGGGGCCAGCCCAGGCGCCACACCTCAACTGTCAGGGCTGCTGTTTACGCCCCGCCATATGCTTCAAATACCCCACCAACAACGTCAGTTCCTCATCCGACAATACCTGTGTCGAGAACCCCGGCATCTTCGCCTGTGGCCATTGGCGCAAGCTTTGCGGGTCGCGGATATAGCGCTTGAGGAATTCAGCGCCAAAGTACTCGGTAGGGCTGAAGGGGATGTTCAAATCCGGACCAAACTGCGCATCGCCCGCACCGTTCAGGCGGTGGCACGCCAGGCAGTTTTTCTGGAACAACGCATAGCCCAGATTCACCGGGTCATTGGCGGCGAGCGCCGGGTCTGGAAGCAGGGCAGGGAAGCGTACGCCGACCGCCGCCAGGCGTTTGATACTGGCAACCTGGAATGGCCATTGCTCAGGGCTGATATGGCCGGCCTGAGGGTTGGTCCACACCAGATAAAACGGTCCGGCGCCGGGTTTGCCTTCCGCCAGCGCAGGCCAAGGGTTGGCCGGGTCTTCAATGGCCAGCCACGCCTGCGCGCCCACCGTGTTGAGCAACGGTGCGGCAGCCAGTTCGGCAGCGAAACCGTCCAGGGCCACGGCTTGCAAGTGGTCGTCAGCCTTGATGCCGGTCAACAACGCCGCCAGCGGCACCGCGCGATAACTCATGTTTCTTTTGTAGGAAACATCGTCGGCGATCTGAATAGTCTGAACCTGAGGATGCTTGAGCAACTCCTCGGTTTTCCATGTTCGACTGCCGGTGCCCAGGTCGAGCACCAGCTGCGCGGCATACGAGGGCGTGCTGAGCAGCAAGGCCCCAAGCAAAAGTAGAGCTTTCAAGTGATCGCCATCCTGTCGAGGGTATGCCGCAAAGGTTGGCACACGCACGCAGACCCGGGTAGCGAGCGAGTCAGTTTTTTAGTGAGGCGTCATCAACAACCACGCTTGATTATCCGATCACTTTAGTAAGGTTCGGCAAAATCAGTAACAGCGTAGTGGCGAATAAAATGAGCCCGGCTTGACGCACTTTCGAATGTTTGAACATGGCTGTTTGCCTTTTTTTGTTATTTCCTGAGCGTCGAATGCTTGCCTGCATTTCTCCATGACGGCAAAGCGCTGTCGTTCCTTTTTCACGAGCGCCTCGGCAAAACCCGACGACAACCTCGTACGGTTTACCTTAGGGGCCCCGCAGGCTGTGCTTTAGATCCATTTCGTATCAAATAATAGAAAACCGCTTCTAAAAAGGCATGAGGCTTATTGCCAGCTGCTTTGACGGCCTTTTGCTAGACAGTTCGGTGACCCGAATCGGTTAATCCGATAGCTCACTACCGTCCGTCTGAGCGTGACCGTCAAGGCCGTTGAGCGCTTCGGTCATTGAATCCGCCGCTGCTGAGCCTAAGGTGAGAACTCGCCAACTATTCACCTGCCCAGCGGTACGAGGACGTCATGACCCAAGCTTTGATTTTCGATGCATTGCGCACGCCCCGTGGCCGTGGCAAGGCTGACGGCGCCTTGCACAGCGTCAAACCGGTGAACCTGCTGGCAGGCTTGCTCGGTGCTCTGCAACAGCGGACGCAACTCGACACCCGCGAGGTCGATGACATCGTGATCGGCTGTGTCACGCCGATTGGCGATCAGGGCGCCGATATCGCCAAAACCGCAGCGCTGGTGGCCGACTGGGACGTTAGCGTCGCGGGTGTGCAAATCAACCGCTTCTGCGCGTCCGGGCTGGAAGCGGTGAATCTTGGGGCGATGAAAGTGCGTTCAGGTTTTGAGGACCTGGTCGTGGTCGGCGGCGTCGAATCCATGTCGCGGGTGCCGATGGGCAGCGACGGCGGGGCCTGGGCGCTGGATCCGCAGACCAACCTGCACAGCCACTTCACCCCGCAAGGCGTGGGCGCCGACCTGATCGCCACGATTGAGGGCTTCAGCCGTCAAGACGTTGATACGTATGCGCTGCACTCTCAACAGAAGGCTGCACGGGCACGGGCGGACGGCTCGTTCAAAAAGTCCCTGGTACCGGTGCAGGACCAGAACGGCATCGTCCTGCTGGATCACGATGAGTTCATTCGCACCGAATCGACGCTGGAAGGTTTGGGCAAGCTCAAGCCGAGCTTCGAGATGATCGGGCAAATGGGCTTCGACGCTACCGCGTTGCGGGTCTACAGCCACGTGGAGCGAATCAACCACGTTCACACGCCGGGCAATAGCTCGGGGATCGTCGACGGCGCGGCGCTGATGTTGATCGGCTCCGAAGCCAAAGGCCGGGCACTGGGTTTGCAGCCACGGGCGCGAATCGTCGCCACGGCGGTCACCAGCACCGATCCAACCATCATGCTCACCGGTCCGGCGCCGGCCACCCGCAAGGCCCTGGCCAGGGCCGGACTGCGGGTCGAGGACATTGATCTGTTCGAGGTCAACGAAGCGTTTGCCTCGGTGGTGCTCAAGTTCATCAACGACATGGCCATTGATCCGGCCAAGGTCAACGTCAACGGCGGCTCCATCGCCATGGGTCACCCGCTCGGCGCCACCGGTTGCGCAATTCTCGGCACCTTGCTCGATGAACTGGAAGTGCGGCAGTTGCGCTACGGCCTGGCGACCCTCTGTGTCGGCGGCGGCATGGGCATTGCCACCATCATCGAACGCCTCTGAGCCTCCGACTTCAGGGAAACCCGACTTCAAGGAAAATTGCCATGACCGATGCCATTCGTTACGAAAAAGCTCAGGACCAGATCGTCATCCTGACCATCGACATGCCGGGCCAGAGCGCCAATACCATGAACGCGGTGTACCGTGAGGCCATGGCCGATTGCGTTGCGCGTCTGGTGGCCGACAAGGATTCGATTGCCGGAGTGATCATCACCTCCGCGAAAAAAACCTTCTTTGCCGGCGGCGATCTCAACGAGCTGATCAAGGTCGGCAAGCCTCAAGCCAAAGCCTTCTACGACAGGGTGCTGACACTCAAGGGCCAGCTTCGGACACTGGAAACGCTCGGCAAGCCGGTAGTCGCCGCGATCAATGGCGCAGCGCTCGGTGGCGGTTGGGAAATCTGTCTGGCCTGCCATCACCGCGTTGCGCTGGACAATTCGTCGGTGCAGATCGGTTTGCCGGAAGTCACGCTGGGCCTGCTGCCAGGCGGCGGTGGAGTGGTGCGCATGGTGCGCCTGCTGGGTCTGGAGAAGGCGCTGCCGTATCTGCTCGAAGGCAAGAAAATCCGGCCGCAGCAAGCACTGCAAGCCGGTTTGGTCGATGAGCTGGCGGCGGATCGTGATGAACTGCTGGCCAAGGCGCGGGCCTGGATTATTGCCAACCCGACGGTCAAACAGCCTTGGGACGGGAGCGGTTACCAGATTCCCGGCGGAACACCGTCGAGCCCGAAAGTCGCGCAGATGCTGGCCATCGCGCCGTCGATTTTGCGCAGCAAAACCCAGGGTTGCCTGCCGGCGCCGGAGAAGATCCTCTGCGCCGCGGTTGAGGGCGCTCAGGTCGATTTCGACACGGCGCAGTTGATCGAAACCCGCTATTTCACCGAGCTGACCACCGGCCAGGTGGCGAAGAACATGATCGGCACCTTCTGGTTCCAGCTCAACGAGATCAACGCTGGCGGCTCGCGTCCTGCGGGTTTTGCACCGCACGTGACGAAAAAACTTGGAGTGCTCGGTGCGGGCATGATGGGCGCCGGGATTGCCTATGTCAGTGCCGTGGCCGGTATCGACGTAGTGCTCAAGGACATCAACCTGGCGGCGGCCGAGAAGGGCAAGGCTCATTCGGCAGCACTGCTGGACAAAAAAGTCGCCCGTGGTCAGCTAAGCCCGGAGCAGCGTGACGCCACCCTGGCGCGGATCAAGACCACCGAGCAGGATGCCGATCTGACGGGCTGTGACCTGATCATCGAAGCGGTGTTCGAAGACCGCGAGCTGAAAGCCAGGGTCTCGTGCGCCGCACAAAAAGTCGTCGGTGCAGACGCGGTCATCGCTTCCAACACCTCGACCTTGCCAATCAGTGGTCTGGCGACGGCTGTGCCGGATCAGTCGACATTCATCGGCCTGCACTTTTTCAGCCCGGTCGACAAAATGCCGCTGGTGGAGATCATCAAAGGTGCAAACACCAGCGATGAAACCCTGGCCCGTGGTTTCGATTTCGTCCTGCAAATCAAGAAAACCCCGATTGTGGTCAACGACAGCCGTGGCTTCTTCACCTCGCGAGTCTTCGGCACCTTTACCAATGAAGGTATCGCCATGCTCGGCGAAGGTATCTCGGCGCCGATGATCGAAGCCGAGGCGCGCAAGGCCGGAATGCCGATGGGTCCGCTGGCGATCTCCGACGAAGTGTCCCTGAGCCTGATGAGCCACATCCGTCAGCAAACTGCCAAGGACCTGCAAGCCGAAGGCAATCCGCTGCCAGCGCACCCGGCGTTTGCCGTGATCGATCTGCTGCTCAACGAATGCCAGCGTCCCGGTAAAGCCGCGGGTGGCGGTTTCTATGAATACCCGGCCGGTGGACAGAAATATTTGTGGCCAGAGCTGAAAACGCGTTTTGAGAAAGCTGACGGGCAGATATCGCCACAGGATGTACGCGATCGCCTGTTGTTCGTGCAAGCCATCGAAACCGTGCGCTGTGTGGAGGAGGGCGTGCTGCTGTCGACGGCCGACGCCAACATCGGTTCGATCTTCGGCATTGGTTTCGCCTCCTGGACGGGCGGGGCGTTGCAGTTCATCAACCAATACGGCGTGAAGGATTTTGTCGCCCGTGCCCAATACCTGGCCGAGCAGTACGGCGAGCGCTTCACACCGCCGGCGTTGTTGCTGGAAAAAGCCGCGAAGGGCGCGTTGTTCTGAGGGAGTCGCTCTGACGGATTGGCGGTGCGCACCGGGCTTGCCTGACCCAGCGTTTCAAGGCAGGCTCTGGGTGTGCACTATCGCCTCTATCGTGTCAGGTATTTTTTATGTCGTTACGCATCTGCATTCTGGAAACCGACATCCTGCGTCCAGAGTTGGTCGATCAATATCAGGGTTACGGGCAGATGTTCCAGCGTCTGTTTTCGCAGCAACCCATCGCTGCCGAGTTCACCGTCTACAACGTCATGCAGGGCGAATATCCGAGCGATGAGCTGAGTTTCGATGCCTATCTGGTGACTGGCAGCAAGGCTGACTCGTTCGGCACTGACCCGTGGATTCAAACCCTCAAGACTTACCTGTTGTCGCGCTATGAGCGCGGCGACAAGCTGCTGGGTGTGTGCTTTGGCCATCAATTGCTGGCGCTGCTGCTGGGTGGCAAAAGCGAGCGCGCGACCCAGGGCTGGGGTGTCGGCATCCACAAATACAAGCTAGCCGCCAAAGCACCGTGGATGAGCCCGGTGCGGGAAGAACTGACACTGCTGATCAGCCACCAGGATCAGGTCACCGCGCTACCGGAAAACGCTACGGTGATCGCTTCCAGCGATTTTTGCCCGTACGCCGCGTATCACATCAACGACCAGGTGCTGTGCTTCCAGGGCCACCCGGAGTTCATTCACGATTACTCGCGGGCGTTGCTGGAAATCCGCCAGCAACACCTTGGCGAACAGGTCTATCAGAAAGGCATGGAAAGTCTGGCACAAGAGCACCACGGCACCACCGTTGCCGAGTGGATGATGCGGTTTGTGGCCCACAAACCCGAGACCAAATCGGTTTAAACCCTGAAAGCATCGCGGGCAAGCCACGCTCCCACAGGGTTTAGGAGTACCTGTGGGAGCGTGGCTTGCCCGCGATCGAGCGCGAAGCGCTCGCCATATACGTCCTGCGTTATAACCACCCCGACCGTTTGAAGCTCGCCCACAATCCAAAACACCCCACGGTCATAAACCCCAACACCACAAAATAGCCGTAGTGCCAGCTCAGCTCCGGCATGTTCTGAAAGTTCATCCCGTAGATCCCGGCCACCGCCGTCGGGAACGCCAGAATCGCCGCCCAGGCCGCAAACTTGCGTTGCACCACGCTTTGTCGGGCCGCTTCCAGCAATACGCCGATCTCGATGGTCTGGCTGGCAATGTCGCGTAACGTTGTCAGGTCCTCCATCTGCCGCGTGACATGGATCTGCACATCGCGAAAGTACGGGCGCATGTTCTTGTCGATAAACGGGAAGCTCAGCCTCTGCAGCTCTTCGCTGATTTCCACCATCGGCGCCGCATAACGGCGCAGGCGCAATACGTCGCGACGCAATCCATGAAGGTTCTGAATGTCCTTTTCGTTGAGCGTGCTACACAGCACGTTGCGCTCCAGCTCATCGATCTCGTTATGGATCGCTTCGCCCACTGGTTGATAGTTTGCGATGACGAAATCGAGCAGGGCGTAGAGCACGAAATCTTCGCCATGCTCAAGCAGCAGCGGACGCGCCTCACAACGTTGGCGCACATGCGCGTAGGACGCGGAGTGACCGTTACGGCAGGTGATGATGTAACCCTTGCCGGCAAAGATATGGGTTTCGATGAACTCCAGTTTGCCCTCATGGCGCACCGGCGAGTACGTGACGATAAACAGCGCATCGCCAAAGGTTTCCAGCTTCGATCGGCTGTGTTTATCGAGGGCGTCTTCAATCGCCAATTCATGCAGGCCGAACTGACGTTGCAGGTTGGCCAGCTCCTGGGCGTTCGGCTCTTCGAGGCCGATCCATACAAAGTGGCCCGGTTTTGCCGCCCAGGCGGCGCCCTCATCGAGGGAGATATTGGTGACTCTCTTACCGGCACTGTAGACCGCAGCCGCAACGACTCTACCCATGATTCTTATTCACTTCTTCTTGGCAAATGGCAATGACAGGCAGTGTTCAGCTTATCCTGCTCTTAAGCTTGAGAGTCAGCAAAATAAGCGAAGTTCGCCGGCAAAAAGAAGCCCGCACGAGGCGGGCTTCATTCAGGCAGCTTGCAGCTGTCGATCCATCGATTCGATGCACTCGCGCATCTGTTCGCGGCATTGGGCAATCAGCATCGGCATGTCGTCCAGGCTCAGGCCGGCGGTAGGAATCGCCGGTAGCGAGCGGATCAGGATCTTGCCACTGCGCCAGCGGTTCAGGCGCATTTGTTTGATGTAGCTGCTGACGCACACAGGCACAATCGGCACCCCGGCAGCAATGGCCATCTGGAACGCACCTTTCTTGAATGGCAGCAACTCTTCACCCAGGTTGCGTGTGCCCTCCGGGAACACCCAGATCGAGGTGTCTTTGTGCTGCAAGGTGTTGGTGGTGGTGAGCATCGACTGCCGAGCCTTGTGCGCATTGCCACGATCGATCAGCACATTACCGGCTAACCAGAACAGCTGCCCGAACAGCGGCACCCATTTCAGGCTCTTTTTACCGATGCACACGGTGCGGTGCGGCACCACATTACCCAGCACAAACAGATCGTAGTTGGACTGATGGTTGGCGATCACCACACAGCTTTGCGTCTTGTTCGTTAGCCCGCCGACCTCGGCCTTCACTCGCAATCGCAAAATGCACATCGCCGGCCAGGCATAAAGGCGTGCGCACAAACGGCTGTTATCCGGGTTGAACGGCCGGCACAGGCCAAGCACTACACCGAGCACACCCGCTACAGCAAAATGCAGGCCCATCAATAACATGCGAAACAGATACAGCATCTACAGGCCCACCGGGACAAAAGGTGGCGCAGTGTACGGATGTGCACTGTTTTCGGCAATTGCCGCTATAGAGGTAGGAGATAGGCGATGTTTAAGCGCATGTTTCAGACTGATAGCGTCAGATGCGGAGTAGAGCGGCTGAAGGACTGTAAACAGATCAGGCAAGAAAAAGCCCGACTCGGCGGTCGGGCTTTTCGTTGGTGCGCTTTCGGGTTAAACCAAATGTTCCTGATCCAGGATGATCGCGTTGTCCAGCGTCTCCAGCAGGGCCTTGCGTACTTTGAGTTTGGTATTCTTGTGCGCGGTCATGTTGATCTTCTTCAACTGACGCGCCATAGCCAGTGCTGCACCTTGCAGTTCTTCGGCAGAAACGATCTTGTCGAGGAAGCCAGCATCCACAGCGCCCTGCGGATCGAACATCTCGGCATTGATTACCGAACGGTGGAACGCCGACTTGCGCAGACGATCACGGGCCAGCTCGATGCCGGCGTGGTGCATGGTCATGCCGATCTGCACTTCGTTCAGGCCAATACTGAACGGGCCGTCGACACCAATCCGGTAATCGGCCGACAACAGAATGAACGCGCCCTTGGCCACCGCATGCCCAGGGCACGCGACGATCACCGGGAAGGGGTGCGACAACAGACGGCGGGCCAGAGTCGAACCAGCGGTCACCAGGCTCACTGCTTCTTTAGGGCCGGCTGTCATTACCTTCAAGTCATAACCGCCCGACAGAATGCCCGGCTGACCGGTGATGATCACCACTGCACGATCCGTCACCGCCTGATCCAGCGCAGCATTAAACGCGGCAATCACGTCCGGGGAGATGGCATTGACCTTGCCATTACTCAAGGTCAGGGTCGCGATACCGTCTTCGAGGTGGTAGGAAATCAACTCACTCATGACGCTATTCCTTGTATTGAAGTGGGGCAGACGTTACCCACCGCTGTAGGTCAGGTAAAGCGCCATGACTGACCGGCCAGTCAGCCAATTCGCGCCCGCCCAGCGTTGTCGGCCATACATACCGCGCATTGCCCTCTATATAGAAGCATTCACCCGGCCGAAGATTGGCAGGTTTGCCCTGCCTCGAAATCCATCCGAACGCACAAATCGCTTAACCGCATGAAAATTCTGAAAAAAATATTTGCCATCGGAAAAGCTTTCGACTACATTAGCGCGCCTCGACAGACAGAACATGTTTGAAGAGATACGGTGAAGTGTCCGAGTGGCTTAAGGAGCACGCCTGGAAAGTGTGTATACAAGAAATTGTATCGAGAGTTCGAATCTCTCCTTCACCGCCACATTTCTACGTTAGAGCCCTGATTATTCAGGGCTTTTTCGTTTCTGCGTTTCTGAAAAAAATCCCAGCCCATACTTTGCCCCATACCCTGGATGGCTCAGTGCTTTGCGACCAAAGGCTAATTATTCCGACAGTTTCTAAGCGGTGTAGTCCAGCAGCGATCCGTCGATCGATCTGACTTGCATCGTTGTAATCGGGATCATCCTCTGATCGACACCAACGCGCGAACGCTGGGCAGCAATCGTCAGCAGATAGTAATAGCGCGTTACGACGAAAGCCTGGCGCTGGTCCGGAGCAGTCACGACGCCGGAATCGCTTCATCTCTGGATGTGCGTCAGGCGCGCAGTCTGGTCGAGCAGGCGAGGGGACACCTGGCACGCCACACGCGTCAGGTCGCGCAAGTCCAGAGCCTGCTGCGCCTGTTGCTGGGCAGTGAGTTGCCAGCGATGCCTGAGCGCTTCGACGAACAGCAGTTCGCCGTGCTACCGATGGGCATGCCGGCTGATTTGCTGCTGCGTCGTCCGGACATCCGTGCGGCCGAACACAACTTGCTGGCGGCCAACGCCAATATCGGTGCGGCGCGCGTGCCGCGTTCTTCCCGAGCGTCAGGCTGACTGCCACGCAGGCACGCTGAGCAAAGACATGAGTGGACTGTTCGAGGGTGGCTCCGGTAGCTGGAGCTTCGTGCCGCAAATCAATATCACCGCCGGGCGACTGCAGGCCAACCTGGATTACGCCGAGGTGCTCAAGGACATCAACGTCGCGCAGTACGAGAAAGCCATTCAGACGGCTTTTCGCGAAGTGGCCGACGGGCTCGCCGCACGCGGCACCTTTGGCGAGCAGTTAAAGGCCCAGCAGGATCTGACGGTAACTTCCCAGGAGTACTTCGAGCTGGCTCGCCAGCGCTACGATGAAGGCGTCGACAGTTACCTCGTGGTGCTCGATGCACAACGGGAGTTGTTCACCGCGCAACAGGGCTTGCTGACTGACCGATTCAATCAGATGAGCAGTGAGGTGGCGCTGTTCAAGGCTCTGGGCGGTGGCTGGTTGAGGCAGGTGCCGGCGAAGTCCTGAGCTCAACGGAATCAGACAAGCGAAACATGCTGTTCATGAACAAGGCGGGAGAGTCACTCGACTCTCCCGCCTTGTTCGCTCGTTCAGACGTTGTTCAAACAGCCATGTCCGCCTGGCGTGCCGTAGCTAAATCGGAGATTACCGATCGCTCGAGGGTAAAGCCTTTGTAGCCCGAGTTGGCAATATCGGTAATGACTTGTTTGTAATGTTTGCCGCCTCCAAGATAAACCATGAACACTTGCGGTTTGCCGGGGATGTTTGCCCCTGAATACCAGGAGGTCGCGTGTGGCAGAAGCGTCGCGTCGGCTACCTCTTTGACGTGGGCAATCCATTTATCTTCGTCCTGAAGATTGGCTTCAATACTGCCGAAACCGTTCAAGTTCATGTAGTCGATACACTCGGCAATCCATTCGCAATGCATCTCGATACCAAGCGGCATATTGAACAGCACCGAAGGGCTTTGCGGTCCGGTGATGGTGAACATGTTCGGGAAGCCATGGGCCGAGAGGCCAACCAATGTGCGTGGGCCGGCAGACCAACAATCTTGCAAGGTCTGGCCGTTTCGGCCGCGGATGTCCATCTTGAACAGGGCGCCGGTAAAGGCATCGAATCCGGTGGCGTAAACAAGGCAATCGAAATCGTACTGTTGGTTGGTGGTGGTTATTCCAGTCTCTGTGATCGCTTCGATAGGGGCTGCCTTGATATCGACGAGTGTGACGTTATCGCGGTTATAGGTTTCGTAGTAGTTGGTTTCACAAGGTTGGCGCTTGGTGCCGTAGGTCTGTCCAGCGGGAGGGCATAGCAGGTCGGCGATTGCTGGATCAGTGACACGCTGGCGAATTTTCTCCCTGACGAACTGTGCTGCCGTCTCGTTGGCTTCCTTGTCGAACAAAATGTCTTGATAGCTGCCGATCCACAGACTGAAGCCGCCATCGTCCCAGCAGGATTGATAATGCGCCTGGCGTTGCTCAGCCGTCTCCTCAAGTGCCGAGGGTTTCAGATTATTGAATGGAACGCCCGCGAAGGTTTCCCAGGCCTGCTCGCGAAGTTCACGATAATTGTCTTTCGCCTGCCGGTCGCTATCGGCGTCCATCGGGGCGTTAACCAGCGGAGCGGCGTAGTTGGGCGTGCGCTGGAATACCGTGAGATGCGCGGACTGATCGGCAATCAAGGGAATCGCCTGCATGGCAGTAGCACCCGTGCCGATGATGCCGACTCGCTTGCCGGTGAAGTCCACGCCGTCCTTGGGCCATTGGCCAGTGAAATAGACATCACCTTTGAAGCTGCCGTGTCCCTTGAACTTCGGAATGTTCGCCGACGACAGGGTGCCGACGGCCGGGATGAAGTACTTCGCGCTGACGTGTTCGCCCGTATCGGTGTCGACCAGCCAGCGCTGTGAAGCCTCGTCATAATGAGCAGAGACGACCCGGGACTGGAAGCGTATATCCTTGAGCAGATCGAAACGCTCGGCGACGTGATTGAGATAGCTGAGGATCTCAGGTTGGGCAGCGTACTTCTCGGTCCAGGTCCATTCTTGTTGCAGTTCTTCCGAGAACGAATACGAATAGTGGTGACTTGGGATGTCGCATCGAGCCCCGGGGTAGCGGTTCCAGTACCAGGTTCCACCTACGCCATCCGCGGCTTCATAAACCTGGGTATCGAGTCCCAGTTTGTCGCGCAGCAGATGGAGCATATAGAGACCGGCAAAACCTGCGCCTACGACGACGGCATCCACTTCTGTTCGAGACTGGGAAGTGTGGTGGGTTGGATTGCTGATGGACATGGGACTCACCTTTTATTTTTGTGGGGATGAATATGTCTGTTTGCTCAACCTCGGCGACCTACCGTTTTGCGGTTTGCCGGGGCTTGCGGTGAGGCGTTCTTCACCGGCTGATGTGATTAGAGCAAGTCATGTGCCAAGTTGATAAAACCCTTAAAAATCATATAGATAAATTGGTTTTGCAGGGCGAAGAACTGTGGGTTATGCAAAGGGTTTCTGAAATGATGTAAAGAGCAAAGGCTGTTTTAACCATTTCATGAAAAGCACAGAAAAGTGGCGAAAAAAAAAGGCGCCAAAGGCGCCTGAAAGTGGAGCAGAGACTTACAGAGGTAGAGCAAACTCGAACCACAGCGAATTGCCCTTCGGGCCATTCTTGACGGACGTTTCTGTCAGCCATTTGAATACGACGGCCGTCGCCGGATTGAAGTAGTAAATCGCTTGGGGGCCTATGCCAACTTTGCTCAGACGGTTGCCGCCAGGGACGTCATGGCCATCGAACTGATCATCAGTGAATTGCTTGGTGTAGTGACCGGCCAGGCCCACTTGCCAGTTCGGATTCATCGGCAGGCGATAGCCGACGTTGAAGTCGACATTGAAAATGTTGCCTGACTTATAGTTGGTATCATCGTTTTTCTGATTGAAGGAAAAGGTGGGGGAAGCCGAGAACTCCCAAGCCGGAGTGGGCAGCCAGGTCAAGCCGAACTCCTGTACATAGGACGCGTAGTTGCTGGTGGTATTGACCAGGTCTTTTCGATCGTAATTCCCCAGCGGAATGAACGCACTGAAACCCGTGAGTAGATGGAGTTCCGGCGTTGGCGACCACGTCAGGTAAAGGGGCGTCAAGTAGATTTGGTTGAATCCGCTTTTATGATCCTTCAGACCTGCTACTTCCAGGGAATTGCGGCCTCCCGAGAGGATCGCTCCGGAGCTGAATCCTACCCCCGATTCGGTTTTCACGTCCCAGGTATGCACCACCCGGAGCGCCTGGACAAATACATCCAGTTTGAAGTCGGGTAACGATGACTTTCCGTCGTTGCCGCGAAAGGAATCGGCGGAATAATAAGCCGTGTAACTGTACAGTTCAGTGGCTCCCGGAGGTATGAGTATCGCGGGAACTACCGTGTTCACTCCCAAGGGCCAGTTGGTCCCACCATTCTCAGAGGCAATACTGAAACTGGTCTGGCATAACACCAGTAGGGCAAAAAAAACGCGGCAGAATGTAATGATTCGAGTCATTTTTTGTTTTCCTTATTCTCGGTAAATTCTGGGTGGAGTGTCAGGTTGCGGTCAGCGTGATGGTCATGCCGTGATGGATTTCAATCTTTTCAAGCGTGCCTTTATGCCGTCAGTGATATATCGGCGAGCGCCAACACTTTCCGGCAGCACATTCAAAAGCGTGAAGAACCCATGCATCTGCCCGGTGAACTGACGCCATTGGACCTCGATGCCGGCAGCCTGCAGTTTTAACGCGTACGCCAGTCCTTCATCGCACAACACGTCATGTTCAGCCGTGATCAACAGTGTGGGAGGAAGTCCACTCAGGTCGGCCGCCAGCAGGGGAGAGGCTTGAGGGGTATGACGGGCTTGCACGTCCGTGAGGTAATGATCCCAGAACCACTCCATCGATAGCTTGCCCAAGAGCCCTTGATTTTGCGGGTTCAGGTAGCTCTGGCCGTTTGTGTCAGGCTGCACGACCGGGTAGACAAGTACCTGTTGTGCAAGTTGCGGCTTCCCTGCAAGCCCGGCTTTTTGCGCGACTACAGCGGCCAGGTTGCCTCCGGCACTGTCGCCCATGACAAGGAGAGGGCAGTGGATGGAGCCGCCCAAGGCGAATCGATTTTCGTCAGCCCAGACCAGTGCTGTCCAGACGTCGTCAATCGCGGCCGGGTAGGGGTGCTCAGGCGCTAGCCGATAATCGACCAGTATTACCGTGCACCCGGTTTCCTCGGCAAGAAAACGACCTAGACTGTCGTAATCCTCAATGCCCATCAGACACCAGCCACCGCCATGACAGTAGACGATGATGCCATTGGGAACGGCTGACGGACTCAGCATTCGCAGGCGAATTTCATGTCCAGCCGACCCTATGATCGTCTCGCCGACAAGATACAGATCCGGGCCCGGCCCGATCGCTGGGCGCAAGCCAGACATGAAATCTCTCGCCTGTGCCATGTCCATTTGATGAAACGGAGCGATCCCTTGATCAGCCAGTTGCCCAAGCAATGATTGGCTTGCAGCATCGAGCGCCATATGTCACCTCTGATTGTTATTGTTGTTGAGGTGCACAGAGCAACAGCTGTGCCAGGCTTGATGACGAATCCTGGAATACGAATAAGCTATTGAAAAAGCACAATAAAAATAACAGAACGGGTCTTGATCCGCGCCTTGGGCGAAGCCATCGAAGCAAGATTTCATGATTTGCGACATGCAGTTCAGCAAATCAGCAAATCCAGCCCGGATGCGCCGGTGATCAGCTCTAACCAGACATGCAGGTTCTTGATGCCTACTGCCCTCGATCCAAAGTTTCCAACCAGTCGTGACCTGGTCTCGCAAATCAGCTTCGATACTGACCAGGGTAAAATCTGGATGCAGGAGCAGCGCATGCTCCTGGTCCATAGCAGCCTGTTCGCCAACTTGCGCAAGGAGTTGATCAACACGTTGGGCATCCCCCGTGCCCGAGGTTTGATGATGCGCCTGGGCTACCATTCCGGGTGGCGTGATGCCAATCTCGCGCGAACGTTGCGCCCCGACCTTTCCACGTCGGATTCCTTTTTTGCAGGGCCGCAATTGGCGTTGATCAAGGGCATGGTGAACGTCAAACCATTGAAGCTGGAGTTCGATGTAGCCAAAGGAAGTTTCTACGCCGAGTTCCAGTGGCAGGATGCTTATGAAGCGGAACTGCACCTCAAGGAACACGGGCCTGTCAACGATCCGGTGTGCTGGCTTCTCACCGGGTACTCCAGCGGCTTTACCACCTATTACATGGGGCAAAGCATCTTCTACAAGGAGGTGGAATGCCTGGGATGCGGGGCCAGTCACTGCCGGATCGTTGGAAAGCCTGCCAACGAATGGGAGGACCGCGAAGAGATCGAACGGCTTCTGCAACCCGACTCGATGGCCGATGAATTATTGGCGCTGCAAAGCCAATTGAGCCATTTGCAGGATAACGTCCGTGACAATGCGGAACATGACGACCTGATTGCCAATTCAGTGGGCCGCTCGGCAAGTTTTCGCCAGGCCAGCAAATTGCTTCAGCGTGCGGCCTCAGGCCCGGTCAGCGTGTTGCTGCAGGGCGAAACCGGGGTCGGCAAGGAAATCTTTGCTCGTGGCTTGCATCTGCAGTCACCCAGGGCTTCAAATCCATTCATTGCCTTGAACTGTGCCTGTATCTCCCCCGAGCTGATAGAGGCTGAACTGTTTGGCGTGGAGAAAGGCGCCTACACCGGTGCAAACACCAGTCGTGAAGGCAAGTTCGAGCGGGCCAACGGCGGAACGCTGTTCCTCGACGAGGTGGCGGAACTGACGCCCCGCGCGCAGGCCGCGTTGTTGCGGGTGCTGCAGGAAGGTGAATTGGAGAGGGTAGGGGGGACGAACACGATCAGGGTCGATGTCCGTCTTGTGGCAGCCAGCCATACCGATCTCGCCGAGGCGGTCAAACTGGGCCGTTTCCGCGCGGACCTGTTCTACCGTCTCAACGTGTACCCGGTCTACATTCCCGCCTTGCGTGAGCGCAAGGAAGATATCCCGCTGTTGGTGGATCACTTCCTTGGCAAGTACCAGACCCTTTACAACAAGCGAATTTCGGGAGTGTCCGACAAGGCGATGCTGGCACTGATGGATCATGGTTGGCCAGGTAATATCCGCGAGCTGGAAAACATGATCGAACGGGGCGTTATCCTGACCGATAACCATCAAATGATAGACATGCACGGGCTGTTCTCGACGGTGCAAGAGCCAGGCCGGGCGCTGAATCAAATCGATACCAAGGGACATCTGAAGTCCACCCCTGCCCCGGAATCAGCCGATGTCGATCCGATTTGCGATGCGTTGCTCAGCGATGCCTTCAACCTCGAAGAGTTCGAGGCGCGTCTGCTGCGAACGGCGATGAAAAAAGTGGATGGCAACGTTTCCAAGGCAGCTCGGGTACTGGGGTTGACCCGTGCCCAGTTAGCTTATCGCCTGGAGAAAAAAGACAGTTGAACAGGCATTCCCCCGGCATCGCGAGTTGGCGGGGGGCGTCCTGGGCCGGATAGCGCAAATGCTGAAAAACGCTTCATCAAATGCTGAAAAGCGCTGGCCACGCAGTCTGCTGAACACCCGCCGCGGTCTCCATTCATCCTGTCAGATAAATAAAATAAATTGTTGTTAATCAACCACCTATAAGCACATCCCACCCCGACAATGGACTGTGGCACAGCCATTGCTCTGTTCTGCATCAGCCCCAACCAGGAGCCGGATGCATGAACCCATCACCCACTGCTTTCAACGATATGCCGCGCTACGTTCGCGTGCGCAGCTCCAGCTTTGATCCTTTCGTCGAATTCGACTTCGCCATTGGCGACCCCGAGCTCTACGTCGAGCTGGTACTGCCGCGATTGGCCTTCGAACAGTTCTGCACCCACAACCGCGTACAGCACATGAACGCGCAGATGTCCGCGGCCATCGATGCAGACATGCAGAAGTGGCGCTACGGCGAGGCAGACCCGAGCTATTGAGCCCTGGCACGTCGCCCCCTACAACAACAATGACAGGACGCACGCCCATGAGCGTTGAAATCAAGACGACTACCGCCCAGACCCTACGCAACACCTTCAGCCACACCCGTCGCCGGTTTGGCGACAAGGTCGCCAGTCGTTACCAGGAAGCCAGTTTCGACCTGGAATCGGCGACCAACTTTCATTACCGGCCGCTGTGGCAGCCGGACAAACTGCTCAACGATGCCACCCGCACCGCAGTGGTCATGGCCGACTGGTACGCGGTCAGCGACCCACGCCAGTACTACTACGGCGCCTATGTCCAGGCCCGGGCCAGGATGCAGGAAAACGCCGAGCACGATTACGCCTTTTGCGAAAAGCGCGACATGCTCGCCGGCCTGTCCAGCGCCAATATTCAGCTGATCAGCAAGCTCTTGTTGCCGCTGCGCCACGCCGAGATGGGCGCCAACATGAACAACAGCAACATTGCCGCCGACGGCTTTGGCACCAGCGTCACGCAGATGCACATGTTCCATGCCGTAGACCGTCTGGGCATCGCCCAGTACCTGTCGCGCATCGGCCTGATGCTCGATGACGGCGACGTGCTATTGCTGGCCCAGGCCAAACAGCAGTGGCTGAGTGATCCGGTGTGGCAGGGCATGCGCCGCTACGTCGAGGACACCCTGGTGGTGCGTGACTGGTTCGAATTGACAGTGGCGCAGAACCTGGTCAGCGACGGCTTGGTGTACCCGCTGCTGTTCCACAAGCTCGACGAGCAACTGTCGGCCAACGGCGCGGGCCAGGTCGGCATGCTGACCGAGTTCATGCGCCTGTGGTTTGCCGAAAGCCAGCGCTGGGTCGATGCGATGCTCAAGACGGTGATCAATGAAAGCGCGGCCAACAAGGACCTCGTGCAGGGCTGGATCGATCACTGGAGCCAGCGCTCGGTCGAGGCTCTGCAACCCTTGACTGCTTTGGGTCTCGATGAGTCGGCACTGGATACCGTATGCACTGAGTTCGCCGCACGTTTGAAAAAAATCGGCCTGACAGGAGCCAACGTATGACTTCCCTCGTTTACATCAACCTGCAAGACACCGATTACGCGCGCTCGATCGTCAGTGCCATTGTCCAGGACAACCCCCATGCCGAGATCCAGCACCAGCCCTCCATGATCCGCATCGAAGCCCGGGGCCGCCTGGATATTCGTCGCGACACGGTGGAGCAGATCACCGGCAGCCACTGGGATATCCAGGAAATGCTGATGTACGTGATCACCCTGGGCGGCAACGTGGTGGAAGAGGACGACAGCTTCTCCCTGCACTGGAGCAACTGATCGCCAGTCGCCATTGCGTGTTTGATCCATAACAAGAATTCGGGAGTGCCATCATGGCCGTGAAAAAACGCCTTAATGCCAAAGAGAAATACCGCTGCATGACCCGTGACCTGGACTGGGAGCCCAGCTACCAGACCCACGAGGATATCTATCCGCATGAGCGCTTCGAGGGCATCAAGATCACCGACTGGGACAAGTGGGAAGACCCGTTCCGCCTGACCATGGACAGCTACTGGAAATACCAGGCCGAGAAAGAGAAAAAGCTCTACGCGATCTTCGATGCGTTCTCGCAGAACAACGGCCATACCACGCTCTCCGATGCCCGTTATGTCAACGCGCTGAAGCTGTTTCTGTCGGGCATCACGCCGCTGGAATACCAGGCCTATCAAGGCTTCGCCCGGGTTGGCCGGCAATTCAGCGGTGCCGGTGCGCGGATCGCCTGCCAGATGCAGGCCATCGATGAACTGCGCCACGTGCAGACCCAGATCCACGCCATGAGTCACTACAACAAACACTTCAACGGCCTGCATGATTTTTCCCATATGCATGACCGCCTGTGGTTCCTCTCGGTGCCCAAGTCGTTCTTCGAGGACGCGCGCACGGCCGGCCCGTTTGAGTTCCTCACGGCGATTTCGTTTTCGTTCGAGTACGTGCTGACCAACCTGCTGTTCGTGCCGTTCATGTCAGGCGCGGCGTTCAACGGCGACATGGCCACGGTGACCTTCGGTTTCTCCGCGCAGTCCGACGAAGCCCGGCACATGACCCTGGGTCTTGAAGTGATCAAGTTCCTGCTCGAACAGCACGAAGACAACGTGCCGATCATCCAGCGCTGGATCGACAAGTGGTTCTGGCGCGGCTACCGCCTGCTGACGCTGGTGGGGATGATGATGGACTACATGCTGCCCAATAAGGTCATGTCGTGGTCCGAAGCCTGGGGTGTGTATTTCGAAGATGCGGGTGGCGCGTTGTTCAAGGATCTGGAGCGCTACGGCATCCGTCCGCCCAAGCACGTCGAGGAGGCCAAGATCGGCAAGGATCACGTCAGCCACCAGGCCTGGTCGATCTTTTACCAGTACAGCCAGGCGACCAACTTCCACACCTGGATGCCCACCGACGAAGAGCTGGACTGGCTGTCATCCAAATATCCCGACACTTTCGACAAGATCTATCGCCCGCGCTTCGAACACTGGCGCGCACTGCAAGAGAAGGGCGAGCGCTTCTACAACCCGACCCTGCCGATGCTCTGCCAGATCTGCCAGATCCCGCTGTCCTTCGGCGAGCCGGATGACCAGACCACGCTCAGTCATCGCAGCACCGAGCACGAAGGCGAGCGTTATCACTTCTGCTCCCAGGGTTGCTGCGACATCTTCGAATACGAGCCGACCAAGTACATCCAGGCCTGGCTGCCGGTGCACCAGATCCTGCAGGGCAACTGCGGTGGTGCCGATGTCGAGTCGGTGGTACGCGACTACTACAACATCAACCCTGGCCAGGACAACTTCGAATACCTCGGCTCCGCCGAACATCGACGCTGGCAGGACTGGCACCCCAACGACCGCAACAGCGCGCCGGCCACCCCGGTGGACCCGGACCTACTCAAGACCGGTTGAGCACTGACTTTGCGTGCCGAAGCAAGCCTGCGGGCTTGCTTCCCCAAACAGACAACAATAAGGAAAACGATCATGCCCGTGACTGCCATCGGAGCCTATGACGCACAACCCCTGGACCGCCAGGAAAATTTCCATGGCCTGCAACTGGTGTACCTGTGCTGGGAAAAACACCTGATGTTCTGCGCCCCGCTGACCTTCCCGCTGCCACCGGCGATGCTGTTCGGCGATTTCATCGAGCAGGTGGTCAAGCCCGCGATTGCCCAGCACCCGGATACGGCACGGATCGACTTCGGCCAGGCGCTGTGGCGCCTCAACGATCGGCCGTTCACCCCGGACAACGGCGCGAGCCTGATCGCCAACGGCATCGACCACAAGAGTCTGTTGCACCTCAATACCCCTGGCTTGAACGGCATTGCCGGCAGCTTCAACTGAGGACACAGCCATGAGCTACCAAGTAACCATCGAACCCACTGGCGAGCAGATCGAAGTGGAAGAGGGGCAGACCATCCTTCAGGCCGCGTTGCGCCAAGGCGTCTGGTTGCCATTTGCCTGCGGCCATGGCACCTGCGCCACCTGCAAGGTCCAGGTGCTGGAAGGCGAAGTGGATCTTGGCGCGGCCTCGCCCTTTGCGCTGATGGATATCGAACGCGAAGAAGGCAAGGTACTGGCGTGCTGCGCGATCCCGCAGAGCGACATGGTGATCGAGGCCGATATCGACGCGGACCCGGATTTCCTCGGCCATCCCGTCGAAGACTATCGGGCGGTGGTCAGCGCCCTAGTGGACCTGTCGCCGACCATTAAGGGCGTGCACCTCAAGCTTGATCGGCCGATGGCGTTCCAGTCCGGACAATACATCAACCTGCAACTGCCCGGGGTTGAAGGCACACGGGCCTTCTCGCTGGCCAACCCACCGAGCCGCGCCGATGAAGTCGAACTGCACGTACGCCGGGTCGACGGCGGGCGGGTCACCAGCAAGATTCACGACGATTTGAAGGTGGGTGATGCGGTGGAACTGTCCGGACCCTACGGCCAGTTCTTCGTGCGCACGTCTCAGCCTGGGGACCTGATATTCATCGCCGGTGGCTCCGGGTTGTCGAGCCCGCAGTCGATGATTCTCGACCTGTTGCAGGCCGGTGATACCCGCCAGATCGTGCTGTTCCAGGGCGCGCGCAACCGTGCCGAACTGTACAACCGCGAACTGTTCGAGGCACTGGCCCGGGACCACGCCAACTTCACCTATGTACCGGCCCTCAATCAGGCGGCGGAGGATCCTGAATGGACGGGGTACAAGGGCTTTGTGCATGACGCCGCGAAGCAGCATTTCGACGGTCGTTTCAGTGCCAACAAGGCTTATCTGTGCGGGCCGCCGCCGATGATCGACGCCGCCGTCACGTGCCTGATGCAGGGACGGCTGTTCGAGCGCGATATCTTCATGGAGCGTTTCTACAGCGCCGCCGACGGTGGTGATACCAGCCAGCGCTCGGCACTGTTCAAGCGAATCTGATTCAACCTCCAGCAAAACCGGGCGCTGCCGGCCTCGACAGCGCTTTGCCTGGCTTTTGCGAACAGCCTCCTACTCGATCACTGCCCCCGCCATGCCAGGCGCCACCTGCCATTCGAAGACCTATCGAAATTCGGTATGCGACATATAGCCGCGGATTGTTTTATGGAACTTTTGATAAGGCATAAGGTGCCGCTCACGATAAGCCCTGGCAGACAGTCTTGAGCGTCCTGCAAGGCACACATGGTCACACCTGTCAAACAATCGCGTCTGCCACTGAGCACAAGTTCAGGGGAGGGGAATGCTTTGAGCATGAATCCGCTCGATGTTTCAGGTGCCTGAAGGCAACATTGGAGAGGACGTCAACATGACAGCCAACCGCTGGATAAACATTGCCGCGGCAGTACTGATTTTACTGTGCACGGGTTCTATCTATGCCTTCAGCGTACTGGCAGGGCCCCTTGCCCTGGCACGAGGCTGGACGGCGCAAGATATCTCCCTGGCCTTCACCATCAGCACCGCTGTATGCCCGATCCCGATGATCATCGCCGGCAAGATCGTCGACAAGGGTTACGCGCGTGAAGCGATCCTGGTCGGTGGTGTCCTTTTTGGTCTGGCTTACGTGGGCATGGGCTATTTCTCTTCGCTGACAGGCTTGTACCTGGGCTATGGCGTGGTGGGCGGCGTGGGTATGTCGGTGGCTTATGCCGGTGCGCTGGGTAATGCGACGCGTTACTTCCCGGACAAGCGTGGCATGGCGACAGGTCTGGTCACGGCCGGCAATGGCGCGGCGGCGTTGATCTCTGCACCGCTGGCTCAAACCATGATTGACAGTCAGGGTGTGCTGTCGACCGTGCGCACACTGGGTATCGGTTTTATCGTAATCGCGGTCATCTGTGGCGTGATTTCTCGCACGGCACCTAACGACTACCGTCCAGCCGGATGGACGCCACCGGTCAAGACCGGCAAAGAGACGCCAATCTCCGACTGGAAACAGATGCTCGGCAGCCCGATGTTCTATCTGATGCTGAGCCTGATGGCAGCGGGTGCCGTGTCCGGCTTGATGATCGCCGCCAACGCCTCTCAAGTGGGGCAAAACATGTTCGCCATCACCTCGAGTGCAGCGGCGCTCTACGTGGGCTTCTATGCAGCGAGCAATGCGGCAGGTCGCTTTATCTGGGGCTCGGTGTCTGACCGGATCGGCTGTCCGAATGCCCTGGTGATCATTTTCATCCTGGTCGCGCTGATGTTGCTGTTGTTGATCAATGCGACATCAACCCTGGGCTTCGTCATTGCCATCTGTGGCATCGGCGTATCGTTCGGGGGCGTAATGGGGGTTTTCCCCTCTCTGGTTTCGCAGCGTTTCGGTGCCCGTTACTTCGGTGTCAACTACGGCATCATGTTTACCGGCTATGCCATTGCCGCCACGGTAGGTCCTCGTCTTGGCGCCTCGATGGCGGCCCAGAACAACGGCGATTTCAGCGACGCATTCAGCATCGCGATTGTCATTTGCCTGGTCGGAACCGCATTGGCCATCCTGCTGAGTCGCAACCTTTCCAACTGGAGCAAGGCTCAGGCTTGAAGGCGCCCATTATTCACCCGGTGCCGACCGGCGCGGGTGAACGGTTCAATCCAGTTCAGCGTTCTCCGTCTCACAGCTTCGGCTGCCTCCGGATATTTCGAGAATCAATCGTCATGCGTTTGTGTGTGCGTTCCCAGGCTGCGTTCAAGCCTCTTTCTTATTTGTTCATCTCGTTAGCGGCATCCAGTTGTATCCAGGCATGGGCGGAGCCGATGACCCTGGCCGACCCGTCAACCCAGGCAGCCCCAGTTCGCAAGGGGCTCGCCGACAATGGGCAACTGATGGGATCGTCGACGAAGCTTTTTTTTGAAGATGCGGCCGAAAAAGGGATGTATTTTCGTGCAGGATTCAATGAAGAAATCGCCGGCAACGTCACCGGTGGTCTACGCAAGGGCGTAACGGCCTCCGAGTACGCCACCGTCGGTATGGATCTTGATCTGCAAAAAATGCTGGGATGGAACCAGGCCGCGCTGCACTGGACGGTCATTGCCTTGCACAGCAAAGGTTTGAACACCGAGTACATTGGCGGTGGCGTCGACTCTCAGGAAAACTTCGCGCCTTTCAATCTGGTGCGGTTCCTGAACCTGACACTGGAACAACGATTTTCCCTGCTCCATGACAATGACCTGAATGTGATCGTCGGGCGCATGGGTGCATTGCCTTATTTTGCTCAGTCCGAACTCACCTGCCAGTTCATGAGTCATGCCTTCTGCGGCGTGCTGTACGGCTTCCCGCAAAGTACGGGAACCGCAGTGGCGCCGGTGTCGTCATGGGGTGGGCGCGTCAAGTTCAGCCCTGCCCCCCGAACCTATGTGCAGGCAGGCGCGTTTGTGGCGGATGACACGACCTTCGACGATCGCACCGGTTTGTTTGATCTCGGTACCCAACATATCCACGGCACCAATTACCTGGCCGAGACGGGCTATGAGACTCACTTCAATGATGAAGTAAAGCCTCGTTACTACCGTTTAGGGGTGTCCTATCTGGATGCCCGGCGTAACGATGTGTTGCTCAACACCGAAGGGCAGGAGCGCTGGAGGCATGGAGGCAGTCCCAAGACCCAGCGAGGTGAAACGGCCATTTACCTGACAGGAGGACAAGTCCTGCTACGTCCTGATGCCTCATCGCGGCGTAACCTCGCGGCCTTTGGCAGTGTCTATTACAACTTCGACGACTCCGAGGCGATTCAATACACGGTCAAGGGCGGGCTGGTGAAAACCGGCACCTTCGAAGGTCGCGACGAGGACACGATCGGGCTGGCCGTTTCACAAATCCGCTTCAGCGGCAAAGAGGTCGATTATCTTTCGGGCATGCGAAGCGTGGGGGGCGGTCACTCCAACGTTTCTTCCCATGAAGAAATTGTCGAGTTGAACTATGGGATTCATGTATCGCCGGGGGTGGTGGTGCTACCCAACATCCAGTACACCTTCAATCCTGACACTCGGTACACCCCGACGTCGCCTCAGGATATTCCCAATACGCTGGTACTCGGGCTGCAACTGAACATCAGCCTGGACAAGTTCTTTGGCCTGCCGCACATGATGTACTGAGCAACACTATTAAACCGATGCAATCTCGAGGATCAGTTCCCTGAGCCAGGTGACGCCGGGGTCATAGTGGTTTCGGGGGTGCCAGGCTACGCTCAAAACGTACTCGGGTACGGTGAACGGTAGCTCAAAAAGATCCAGGCCATCAGCGAAGTGGACAAGCAGCGAAGCGGGCAGGGTGCACACTAGATTGCCGCTTTGCAGCGTCCTCGGTACGAGCGACAGTTGGGGGAGGGTGACGAATACGTTGCGGCTGCGTTGCAAAGTCGAAAGGTATTCGTCCATGTAGCCTTGCGGGTTGCCGGTGTCGCTCGATACCAGCAGGTGCTGAAGTGAGCAATACGTCTCGAGATCCAGCGGCGCCAAGCCTCTTGGATGGCCTTGGCGTTGAGCCATGACGAAGCCACTGCGAAAGAGCGTTCGGCTTTTCATGTTTTGAGGAATCAAACGCACGTCATCGATCAACAAATCAATCTCGCCGCGTTCAAACTGTGTCGCAATCTGGTCCTTCTGTGGCTGGCCAAAAATGAAGCGCAGCGTTTGCGGGGAAAAGGTTTGCAGTTTGGTCAGCAAAGGGGTGCCCAGTGCGATCATGGCATTGTCGCTGGCGGCTATATTGAACAGTCGCGAGTCCAGCTTCGGGTCAAAACTGGGCTGAAATCTGACCAATTGCTTGAGGCCTTTCAGCGCCGTGCTCAGCGGCTCCTTCAGCGAATGTCCCATGGCCGTGGGCGTCATGCCCCGGCCTCGTTCGGCAGGCATCAGCAGGGGATCGTTGAACGCCAGGCGCAACCGGGCCAACTGGGCAGACAGGGCCGGTTGACTAATGTTCAAGCGTTGGGCCGCATGCGTGACATTGCACTCCTGGAGCAAGACCTCGAGGGAGACTAGGAGATTCAAATCGATATCGCTCAGTTCCATGCGCCTCTCCAGTAACAATGCTTCAGTGCAACTTCATTCTTGGATTGGTCTTGCGCCCGATGCGATCGCTGAGCATCAGCAAGCCGGTGCGGAACATACCGTAGAGCGCCATCTGGTGCATGCGGTACAGCGAAATGTAGAACATTCGCGCCAACCAGCCTTCTACTTTCACGCTGCCCATCAAACTGCCCATCAGGTTGCCCACGGCACTGAATTTCGCCAGCGAGACCAGCGAACCGTAGTCCTTGTACTGGTAGTCGGCGATGGGTTTTCCTTCCAGCCGATTCTTGAGGGAAGTGGCCAACAGCGTTGCCTGCTGGTGCGCGGTTTGTGCCCGTGGTGGTACGTTTTTATCGCTGCCATCGCCCATTGGGCAAGCTGCGCAATCACCCAGGGCAAAGATGTTTTCGTCGCGGCTGGTTTGCAGATTTTGCTTGACCACCAATTGATTGATTCGATTGGTCTCAAGACCATCGATGTCCTTCAGGAAGGCCGGCGCGCGGATACCCGCGGCCCAGACTTTCAAGGTCGCCGGAACGAAGGTGCCATCGGCGATGACCATGCCATCATCCGTGATTGCCTTGACCGGTGATGAGGTGCGCACCATGACACCGAGCTTTTCCAGTTCACGCAGTACGGCCGAACCGATGCGCTCAGGCAGGGCGGGCAACACTCGGGGGCCGGCTTCGATCAGATTGATCCGCATGTTCTGCGGCTCGATGCTGTTGAGTCCGTAAGCGGCCAATTCCTGTGCAGCATTGTGCAGCTCCGCCGCCAGTTCGACACCGGTGGCGCCCGCGCCGACAATGGCCACATTGAGGTGGTCGCCCGTTTCCTGGCGCGCATGGGCGCTGAGATAGTGACTCAGCAGTTTGCGGTGCAGGTTCAGGGCCTGTTTGGGGTCATCGAGGAAAATGCAGTGCTCGGCGGCGCCTTTTGTACCAAAGTCATTGGTCACGCTGCCCACGGCAATGACCAGGCTGTCGTAGCTCATCGTGCGTGCAGGCACCAGCTCATTGCCTTGTTCATCGAGCGTCGCCGAAAGGCTGATCCGCCGGGTCTCGCGATCCAGCCCGTTGAGCCGGCCAATCTGAAACTCGAAGTGATTCCAGTTAGCCTGGGCCACGTAGTTGAGTTCGTTGTCAGTGCTGTTCAATGACCCCGTGGCCACCTCGTGCAGCAACGGTTTCCAGATGTGCGTCAGGTGCGCGTCGACTAATGTCACGCGTGCCTTGCGCTTCTTGCCCAGGGTGCGACCGAGTCGGGTGGCCAATTCCAGCCCGCCGGCACCGCCACCCACAATCACTATTCGGTGCATTACGAAAACCACTCTAAATATTCACTGACTGCCCTCGGGAGGGCAGCCGGCGATGAAAAAAAACGTGCGGGGCGCTACCGTTATTCAGGTTTGGCGCGGTGCCATACCAGTTTCGAATTGACGGTCTTGCCTTTGGAATTGATGGGGCTTGCAGTGCCCAGGGTCAGGACGTCACCTTCCAGGCTCACGACGCGAGGCTGGGTCTGGCCCATCCAGTTGGGGAACAGCGAGATGAACATGCTGTGGGTCAGGGTGCGTTTTTCTTCATCGACCTTGAACGGGCCGGTGTAGGCGATATAGGTAGAACCAGCGGCTTTGTATTCTTCCAGGGTGCCTTCGTAGAAGTCATTGATGGCGAAGTTATCGCGGCCTTCTGGCTTCATCAGTTGCGCGGACATGTAGCCGTCCGGCGTGTACATGATGATGCCCATTGGCTTCTCGCCCATCGGATAAAAAGGTTCGGAACCGTCTACCGGTGTTTCGACATAGGAGTTCAGTTTCCAGGCGCCGATCAATTGGTCGCGCAGTTTCATGCTCATGGTCTTTATCCTCAGGAAGTGTGTTGCATGTCGCAGTCGATCGGCAGCATCTGACCGGAAATCGACTCACCGCTTGGCGAGGCGAGGAAGAACGCCAGATCGGCGATATGGTTCGGGTTGACCAGGTGCTTGATCGATTGGGTGCCCAACGCCGCAACAGTCTCTTCTTCGATGCTCCGACCGCTCAGTTGCGCACGGCCCTTGAGCACGTTCTGGAAGCGTGGGCCATCTACGGCGCCCGGCAGAATGGCGTTGACGCGAATATTGTCGGCGCCCAGTTCGATCGACAGGGTCTTGGTGAACCCGATCAGGCCCCACTTGGTCGTGGAATAGGCGCTGCGGTTCGGGTAACCGAAACGGCCCGAGACCGAGGACATGTTGATGATCGAACCAGCAGCGGATTTCTTCAGGTGAGGAATCGCGAAGTGGGTCACGTTGAACGTGCCATTGAGGTTGATTTGCACGACCTTGGCCCAATCAGCCGGATCCAGCTGATCTACCGGCGCGGTAGGTCCGGCGATACCGGCGTTGTTGATGAGCACGTCCAACCCGCCCAGGGTTTGAGCTGCCAAGGCCACCATTTTTTCAATGTCAGCGAGACTGGATATGTCGCACAGCGTGGATTTCACGCCTGGAAAGTCCACTTCGAGCCTTGTTAAACCATCGGCATCAATGTCGCAAACAAAAACCTTGGCGCCTTTGGCCATGAACGCTTGGACAATGGCACGGCCGATACCGCCGGCACCTGCTGTAATAAGAACACGTTGCACAGTCATGCTTAGTCTCCTGTTCAAGGAATAGCCGAGCCAAAGGGGCCAGGCGCTGTTTGTTTATCTGATGGATTAACAATAGCCCCCCTAATGCAATCAGTGAAATCTATGATTGAGATACGACATATAAGCAGTTTGCATAGGTTATCTATACGGAAAAGAGTGCGAACCTCGCACGCGGCCAATGACTGCTTTTGGTCGATTCTGTTGAAAAAGTCGGCTTATATTCCACGACAGAAAAGTACGCGTCTGAGATTGAAATCTGTGTTTTGCGCAGTAGGTTCAAGTGCTCAGATTTGACGTAGCAGCGTGCAAAAACGGCGTTTTCACCGTTCAATACATGGCTAGCCAAGCCGGGTCGACTTTTTCAACACAATCGGTCGTTTTCGGCCTGTCACGACTAACCGGTTTGGGTTGTTTTTTGCCTTTGTGGCGGTGTTTTCGAGTGGATTCATTCACCAAGAAAATATCCACACTGAGATAGTTGAAGGCGGACAAGTGAGACTGGAGGGCCACCTACCCACGACTAGTCGAGCGTCAGATCGGCAATTCTCGGCCGTTCCCTAATCGTTTCCAGACCAATAGGGCGGTAAGTCGGTAGTAATACCGGGTGGCGTCGGAGTGGTCTTTCAGGTGCTGAGTGAGAAACCAGCGCACATGCTTGAGCTGCCAGGTCCAGGGATTGTCTCGCTGCCATCGCTGTTGAATGGCCGCTTGCATGATTCGGGCTTGCCGCAGATGGCGTTGCTGCGTGACCTGCGAGCCGGTCAGTACACCGCTCAGGAACAGCGCCATATCGAAGGGTTTGTTCACGCTCGACCTCCAATGTAGGCCGACACCACATCGATCCGGTTATGCCCGAGCTCATGACTGATCTGTTGCCGCGCCTGTCGATCAGGATCGCTTCGCGCAGGCGCATACCGGTTGTTCGGGCCAACAGGATAATCACGGCCACCCGGTCGTGTTGCTGTTCGCCCAGCGCAGCAGTCGATCCGCTTCCTCGCGTCGGCTATTGACCGGCTCCTGTTCGGTCAGGCGCTGAATCTCGGCCAGGTAGTAATCCATCAACGTGGAGGCGCGCTGGATGTGTGCTTCGTCCAACGCACTGGCCTCTTCAACCATGGCCAGCACGCCCGCGATACGCAGTACATTCGCCGCGGCCTTGCCCGCGACAGGTTGGACGCCGGCCAGCTCGCCGAACTCGCCAGACTGGCACTCGATGGTGTCGTGAATATCAATCCAGGCCCGACGAGCGCGGGGAGTCAGCTCCAGCGTGGGGGGATTGAGTGAGCCATCCTTGTGAAGCGACCAGGGCTTTTGCAGCAGGGCGGTGATCCGCTGTTGGTAGCGCTGGACGTTGGCATCTCGGGTCAGGTCGATCGCCTTGTAGAGTCGCTGGCCGGCCAGGCGCTCGGGCCAACTGATCAGGCAACGGCCGAGGATGCCTTGGCCATTGATCACCGGGTCTTTGAACAGTTGGTTGGCCAGGTAGGGCTGCAGCATCAGGTGCAGGCTGAGGCGGCGATCATAGGCGCGCAGGCTTTCTCCGGCCATGGAGCGGGCCCGGTCGATCGGGCTGCCATCCCACAGCATCGACAAGGTGGTGATTGCCTTGAGCAGATTCTCTTTGCTCATGGTGCTGCTACCCAAAAATTGGCCACCTTCATCATTGAACAAGCCCATGCTGGGCAAGCCATGGCACAGGCTTTTGACAAGGGCCTCAATGGTGGGCTCGGCAATGATCAGTCTCGGTGGTACCGGCTCGGACAGCTCGCCGCCTTCCGCCCCGGAGATTGTCTTTGAGGTTTTGGGTTTGGCCATGATGCTGGTAGCGGCGCGATAGGCTTTGAGCTTTTCCTCATACAGGGTCCACTGCTGTCGTTCCCACTCGCGCGCCGCCTTCAGTGCCAGGTGATCCACCGCGCTTTTGCGATCACCCGAAGACGCCACCGTCAGTAGGTAGAGGGACAGCGGATAGGTTCGACCGTCGAGTTGGACATTGGCATGACCCTGGCTCACCAGGGCAGCGCTGGCCAGCACCGATTGCGCGGCCATGGCGCAGGGCACGCCGATCACCTCGGCCAGTCGTTCGACCGCAGGGCCCAACAGATCCCCGAGTGCTTCGACCGGGTACCCTTGCTGCCACGTCGATCTCTGCCCACGTCGATTCAAGCACCTCACTGGTTCGGCAGGCAGTCAGGATGGTAAAGCGCAATGCTTTAGAGCTCAGATCATTTGCTTTCCCAAGGGGCGCCATGAAGGCGGGAAGCTCTGTCCACGACATTGCTGCGTGATGTTTCACAGCTCGCACTTTTGCGCGAGGTGGTAGCAGTTTGTCCAGGTGTCCACGCCATCGCGCGGGGTTTTCTCCATCGCGCAGCCCTCTGGCCTTTGCTGCATCGAGTACCAGTTCGATACGGTTTCGCAAACGGCTGGCGGTTTCGGGTATTACTGTCCAAATCGGTTTGAGGATTTTCAGCACATGCTCAATGCCTATTTCCTGCGTCGGAAGATCGCCTATGACCTTGAACGCATAAGTCGCCAGAGTGTTCTCCCACTGCTGGGCATGCTTGGCATTTTTCCAGCCCGCCCTGTGGGCAGCAATGTAGTCGAGAGCAACCTCTTTGAAAGTGGTTGCTTTGGCCCTGGCTGCATCCTGAGCTAAACGTTCAGCTTCTTTCTCCAGCCGTTGCCGTTCCATCTCCTCATCCCGACTGGTAAGCGGATCGACGCCAGACTTACTCAGCTTTCTGGCTTCTGCTGCTTTCTCACGAGCTGCCGCAAGACTTACTTCGGGGTGCCTGCCCAGTCCCATGTCTCGGCTCTTGCCAGCAAGCTTGTAGCGGAAGATCCAACTTGCCCCACCGGTACGGCCGAGTTTCAAGTAGAGGCCGTCACCATCGTTGGTCATTCCGGGGAGCCCCGATCTGACTATTTTTTCTACCGCTTTCGTCGTCAGAGATGCCATCACTCACTTCCTCTTTGAAAGGATGATGACTCAATCTAAATGAATGCCAGCCCATACTCCAGCCCATACCTTGGACCCTGGCTTCCCGTAGTCACGCCTGGACCACAAAAGAAAATATCTACGTCAACTGTATGTTTTTATGGAGGTTTTATAGATCTTCTTGAGCGTCGCTGGACTTATAAATACGCTAAAATAGCGGACTCCTTCACCGCCACATTTAAACTTAAAGGCCCCATTTATGGGGCCTTTTTGCATTCTGCAGTTTCTGTTCCCCACCCTCTCGTTCAGTCTATTGAGCGTACTGACAAGCCAGCTTTCGAGATCATCCAAACCCAATCTGGATACGAACGGGCACAAAGGACCAGGCTCTCCAAAAAACTCGACTCCATGCAGCAGATGTTCGATCTCTTCGATGATCGTCACCCCCTACATCACCGCTAACAAAAACTCGGTGCCCAACGACCCGCGCTCACCGTTCGTGACTTCTGGGTTGCGCATCGGTAGCCTAGCCATCATCATTCGAGCTATCGCCATCGAGCGGATCTCCAGAGGACAAAGGACTGCCCCATGATTCCCACTCAAGACTTAGTCGTGTTCGTTGCTGCCGCGCTGCTCATGGTACTCACGCCCGGGCCGAACATGATCTACCTGATTTCCCGCTCGATCTGCCAGGGCCGCAGGGCTGGCATCACCTCTTTGCTGGGGGTGGTGGCGGGTTTCTTCGTGCATCTATTTGCCGCCGCCGCAGGTTTGACGGCAGTGTTCCTCGCCGTACCGATGGCTTATGAAGTGCTGAAGTGGGCCGGTGCGCTGTACCTGGGGTGGCTGGCCTGGCAAGCGCTCAAACCTGGGGCCCGCTCGCCGTTCGAGGCCCAGCAACTGCCGCCGGACTCGTCGAAGAAACTGATCCTGATGGGGTTTCTCACCAGCGCCCTGAACCCGAAAATCGCGGTGTTCTACCTGTCGGTGTTTCCCCAGTTCATCAACCCCGAGCACGGTTCAGTGTTCACCCAGAGTATCGTCCTCGGGTTGACCCAGATCAGCGTAAGCTTTTCGGTCAACCTGCTGATTGCGCTGTTCGCCTCCGGGATTGCCGCGTGGTTCGTCCACAACCCATTGTGGCTGGCGGTGCAGCGCTACTTTATGGGGTTTGTGCTGGCGGGGCTCGCGGTACGTTTAATGCTCGAGCAGCATCGTACCGCGTGATTTTTTGATCGTCCCCACGATCCAGGTGCACACCCTGTCTGCGATTTAAAAAAGCCCTGTCTCTCAATGAGAGACAGGGCTTTTTTCGGCGCTGTTCCCAACAAATCCTTCCCGGGAAAATCCGCGGCGAAAGCCGTTTTGTCGGAGATTGCGCCCCCGTCTTCGACGCCGCGCTGTCGCGCAGCAAACACGGTCCCGCTTCTGCCCGGAGGGCGAGCTGACTTGTCTGCAATAAGGGCCGCAGGACCTTCTTACGGTGATGAATTCACCATTTTTGCCAGCGCTTCGGTCGAGCGCGCCCCGGACCGATCGCAGGCGGTCGTCGGGCATGCCGCAACCCAGCTGCACGACGCTGGCGCTTTGTTCGAAGCGCATCAGCTCCTGCACCATGTCCCACTGGGAAATGTCCACCGGCCGCAAGGTCGGGCGGCCCATCTACGACAGTTCCGGCATGCGTCGGCCGGTCGGCACGAAGTAACCGGACTTGGGGCGCGGCATTGCCAGCCCCGAACATTCAAGTACGCGATAGGCCTGTTGCACGGTGGTCAGGCTGACGCGGTGTTCCTGGCTTAGCGTGCGCACAGAGGGCAGGCGCTCGCCTGGCCCATAAAGGCCCTGCTCGATGTGGCTGCTGAAGAATTCGGCGAGGTTCAGATGAGAGTCATGGCTCTGACTGTAGCGCGTCATCTGTAGCTTAAGAAGCTACAGATTGGACTTGTTTTGAAGTATTTTTCGCCAAAAAAAGCCAACTGTATTAAAAAAAATAGCCGGCGCTGTATCTGCAATACACCCAGATACCTTGGGATGATAGTTCTCCTAGGGTGCACGAATGTCCAGTCAAGACGTTAGTCGCAAAATTCCAAGGCGGCACCCCATGTCTTGGGAAAAATCCTACAAATTCAGACGTCTGGCAGCAGCTTAGAACGCTTCCGGTACATGGTCAGCGATTACCAATGAGGATGAAGGCGGCATGACGGCAAGGATGACACTCACTCCGCAGATGGCTGAAAAAGCCTGCCGTTGGACATCCGGCGGCTGGATTTGAACGAGCCATTTGGGGGCCTGGACGTGTCGGTCGACGTCCGTCGGCGCGGGACGCTGGAAGATTACCGTTGATAAGGGCGTGACGATGCAAACCCTCGATTACTACTCGATCATTTTGTTTGTCATCGCCACCTGCGTCACGCCGGGGCCTAACAACGTCATGTTGATGTCGTCGGGAGCGAACTTTGGCATCGGGCGCACGATGCGCCATGTGGCGGGGATCAACATCGGTTTTCCATTGATGCTGATTGCCGTCGGGGCGGGGGCCGGGGCGATTTTTCGACAGTACCCCAGGCTTCACGATGTGTTGCAGGTGGTGGGTGCGCTGTACCTGTTGTACCTGGCCTACCAGATCGCCAGCGCGCCGACAGTGGACCTTAACGACAAGTCTGGAAAGCCCTTGGGCTTCACCCGTGCGGCATTGTTTCAGTGGGTCAACCCCAAGGCTTGGGTGATGGCGGTGGGTGCGGTGTTGACGTATACCTCGCCGGTCGATGCCTACGGTTTTCAGATTTTGCTGATCGCGCTGCTGTTCTTTTTGTTCGGCTCGCCGTGCTCGATGGTCTGGGTGTTTTTTGGGCAATACCTGCGGCGCTTCTTGACTCACCCGCAGCGTTTGAAGGCGTTCAATATCACCATGAGCCTGGTGCTGGTGGTGTCATTGATACCGGTATTGAAAAGCTTGCCGTTCGGCGAGTGGTGGTCTTGAAGGTGTTTATAAAAGCAAGAGTTACCGAGACGCCAGTAGATGTGTTGGCGAAAGGGATTCCATGTATTGGCATGATGCCAAGAGGATGCTCGTTTAAATGGCTATTTACGTTTTAGCGATCTCTGCCTTCTATCACAACAGTGCTGCCGCCTTGGTGAAAGAGGGTGTCCCGGTTGCAGCTGCCCAGGAAGAACGTTTCACCCGCGTGCGGCACGATGCGGCATTTCCGGCCCAGGCGATTCAGTATTGCCCTGATGCCGAGGGTATTACCCTGGATGACCTGGAGGCCGTGGTCTTGTCGGCGCTGATTGAAAACTGACCCACCCTGCCGATTGAAAATTGACCCAGGGCGGATTGCTGATTTGGCATCAGCAATTGTGGATAAGCTTAGCAGTCGTGTCCCGGTGGAAAAGGCATTAAGCCCCACCGCATGTGGGCATGCGGCAGGGTATTTTCGGTGCGGATCAAAACAACTCATCGTCCTCGGCACCATCCTCGTCTTTGCGCTTTCGTTCACGTGATTTGATCTTCGTCTGGGCGACCAAGCTGCTGTGTTGCAGGCGGTAGGACTCGTTGCCCGTTTCGACGATGTGGCAGTGGTGTGTCAGCCGATCCAGCAACGCCGTGGTCATCTTGGCGTCACCAAACACACTCGACCATTCCGAGAAGCTGAGGTTGGTGGTGATCACCACGCTGGTGTGCTCGTACAGCTTGGACAGCAAGTGAAATAACAGGGCACCACCGCTCTGACTGAAAGGCAAATACCCCAGTTCATCGAGTATCACCAGGTCTGTGCGTAACAGCCCTTGAGCGATGCGGCCCGTCTTGCCGTCGTACTTTTCGCGCTCCAGCAGATTGACCAGATCCACCGTGGAGTAGAAGCGCACGCGTTTGTGATGTGTCGTGATCCCGGACACGGCCAAGGCGGTGGCGAGGTGTGTTTTGCCTGTTCCAGGCCCGCCGATGAATACGACATTCTGCGCGGTATCGGTGAACTCCAGGTTGGACAGATCCCTGACCAAGCGAGCGTCTGCGCTGGAAGCGCTAAAGTCGAAGCCGGCCAAATCACGATGCATGGGGAGTTTGGCCATGTTCATCTGGTGGTTCACTGAGCGCACCGCTCGATCCGCATGTTCTTGTTGGAGAAGATGCTCAAGTAGCCATTTCGACGAGGTCGTTGAGGCTTCGCCTTGCGAGGCCAGTTCTTCCCAGGCGCTGGCCATGCCATGCAGACGCAGTTCTTTGAGTTCCGCCATAAGATCACGCATTGCGAGTCTCCTCATCGGTGGTACGGAGCCGGTCGTAGCGTGCCGTATTGGCGACAGGCGCTATCTTGAGTTGCAGGCTGGTTTCGGCGGACGGAGGGGCTGCTGTCGATGTCAGTCGAGCCAGGACATTCAGGATGTGGTCAGCACTCAAGCTGCCTGATTCAAGTACCAACTCCACAGCCACCAACACGGCATCGAGCCCGGCGATGGGGACAGCCGCCAGTACCTGCGTCATGATTCGATCACCATTGGTGTGACGCCTCAGACCGCGTTTTAGCAGTTGCAAAGGCTTCGGCAGATCAGCAAACGGAGCGCCATTGCGCAGCGCTCCGGGCTTGCGCTCGATAAGCGGGATGTAATGCTGCCAGTCGAAACTGACCTGATCTCGATCAAACAGGCGCTCGTGACTGGCAATCGTCGTTTCATCGGCGATGACAACCACCCGAGAAGGATACAGACGGCTGCTGACCCATTGGCCGACCCGCTCACACGGCACCGAATAGCGATTTCGCGCCACGCTGATCAGACAGGTGCTGGAGACCCGAACGGTGCGCTCGACGTAGCCATCAAAGGCAGTCGGCATGGGCATCATTTCCACCCGTTCCAGTTCCAGGACGTCCGCCACGGTCAGCCCGTTGTACTGCGGGTGCACCAGTTCGTCCCAGAGCGCACGGCAGCGTTGGCCGAGCCAGGCATTCAATTCCTCGAAGGTGTGGAACATGCAGTTTTGAGCATCGAGCCAGATGCGCCGTCGGCTGTCTTGGACGTTCTTTTCAACGATGCCTTTTTCCCAGCCGGAGGCCACGTTGCAGAAGTCCGGGTCGAACAGGTAGTGCGCGCACATCACGGCAAACCGGGCATTGACCGTGCGCCCCTTACCCTTGTTGACCTTGTCGACAGCGGTCTTCATGTTGTCGTAGATGCCGCGACGCGGCACCCCACCTAACGCGCCAAACGAGCGGGTATGGGCATCGAACAACATCTCGTGGCCTTGGCTGGGATACGCAACCAACCAAAATGCGCGACTGGCGCACAGCTTCATATGGGAGACCTGGATGCGTCGGAACAGGCCGCCGATCAGCAGACCTTCTTCGCTCCAGTCGAATTGAAAGGCCTCCCCGAGTGCAAAGGTCAGCGGCACAAAGGCCCGTAAAGACTTGCCTTGCTCGCCGCGCCACGAGCGTATGAAGGCGGTGAGCTGGCTGTAGCCGCCGTCGTACCCCTCGGCCTTGATCTGTTCGAAGAGTGCTTTGGCACTTCTGCGATTGTGCTTTGCCCGAAACGAATCGGCCTTGAGCGCCTGCTCCAGCGTCTCGTGAAATGGACTGAGTTTGTTGAAGGTTGCGCACCGTTGGTACGCCGGCTGGGTGGCTTCGGGTGCTCTGACCCATTTTCGGATGGTGTTTCTCGACAGCCCGGTACGCTTGGCTATCTGGTGCAGCGAGAGCTTGTCGCGGAAGTACATCCGCCGGATTTTTCCCAACATTTCCATGCTGATCACCCTGTGTTCTCCTGCTCGGAAAGCGAGCAGAAGCAGTTGAACACCTGGGTCAGTTTTCAGTCGGCAGAACAGCCTTTACTGGGTCAGTTTTCGGTCAGCGGCAACACAGAGGGCGCCAAAGGTCAGTCGTTACCGGCGCCTGACTGGCTTTGTCTTCGGTATGGATTTGCATTTTCTTCACGGAGTTGGTCATTTTCAGCTTTCCTCCTGGTTGAGTCCCGAAGTGGGCCGCGAGCATCCCGCTTCCAGGCGCCGATAGGTGGCAATATCTGTCAGGCAGAGCATTTTCCTGCCATCGCTGAGCTCAATCCAGAACGTTACTTCTGCATCAGCCCGGGTCATGGCGGTGTCTGTCACGGACCAAGTGGGTGCTAAAGCCATCGCAGCGGCCAAGCCCATTCCGGAAGGGCATTGTGTCAGCGCGATCGGGGTTTGGTTGACGACGTTGATATGTTTGATATCGGTAACCGGGACATTGATACCAGGCCACGGATAGAGCGCTGTCTCGATACTGACAACACCGGATTCGTACGCCCCCACTCCATGAAGAAAATCACCAGCTAGAACATTAATTTTAGCCATGTGGAAATCCTCCCGACATCTGTTGCATCAGGGATTATTGATGTTTTGTGATGACCGCGACGGCAGCCCATTTGACGCAGGGCATCGCAACCCGGCTCGCCACCAAACGTCAACAGATCCAGAATATTCCACGCCCCAAAAAGGGGCGCGTCAATGACTCTGCGACGAAATACTGTTGATCTGATGTCGGGGGAAGGAGGCAGAAATTGAAACCGGGATGACGCCTTGTGAATGTCTATGTGTCAATCACGCTCACACTGTCTTGTTCGATCCCTCCCCTGACTCCCAATGCAGTCAAGGGGGGTATTTTGATGGTTGAAAAAAGATTGGGGGCGTCATTTTGGGGCTTTATAGGGCAGAACCCCGTGAGGACAAGGGAGCGTCATGCGCTAATAACCGCCACCGCCCATCCCGCCGCCCATGCCGCTGGATGGCTCTCTGGCCTTTTGCTGCACATGACTCCATTCCGCGCACGTCATAAAGCTCTTGTGGTCGACTTTGCCTCGACCATCAAAACTGACATTGAACGTGTGCTTTTGGTCAGCTTGCGCAAGCATATAGTCAAAACAGGTGCCGGGCTCGACGGTGCGATCACTGATTGATAAAGGCTTGCCGCCGATTTGCTGGACTTGATCCTTGCTCATGCCCATTTCTACCTTTGCGACCAGCGGTTGCTCTCGATAGACCGATGTCTCGGAGCTGCATCCAGCCACCGCGGACAGCACGACGACCAGTGCGAATACAGGGGTGTTCATGACAGGGCTCCCGAAAGTGAGTGTCGTGAAGAAACTCTTGGGTGCATCAATAAAAGTAAAGTCGAGTTCGGCGGTGCACGCCAAATATCCTCAGGGCTGAGGCATTGGTGTGCGAGGGAAGAGCAGATAACAGAAAGCCCACGCGTGGCGGGGTTTGCGAAAAGGAGCAGAGCGACTTTCAGAAACGTACGAAAACGTTCCTTTTCGATAGATTTGTTCTCAATTATGCAACAGTGCGTTCTCTTAATTACGCTGGATGTCTACCCGGCCTCGCGTTACATTTGCCACATTTTATTGCAGGGAACAATTATGCGAGTTTTGATAGGTGCGCTTGCAGTTGCAGCGTTGGCGGGGTGCTCTTTGCCGGCCTCTTTGGTGCCGGGTGAACCGAATGTCAGCGAGATCACTGCCAAGGTTCCCAAGGATTACGCCCAGTGCGTTCTGCCGGCCTGGCAGCGCGAGATCCCTAAAACCACCCAGACTACGATTTCAAACGGCTACAGGATTACTGCGCCAAGCGTAGTGACGGCCGATGAGACGCTGGATATCGTGAAGTACAAGAATGGGAGCCGCATATCGCTGTATCAAGGCCCGCCGTGGGCCAAATCCCGCGCTCTGATGAAGTCGGTGCACGACTGTTTGTAATTCATGCCTTATGAATTGACGTTGGAGTGATGCGGGATGCGCGCACCGCTGCTTTGGCTGGCTGTTCTGGTCACGATTGTTTATTGATTGCCTGCCCGCCCGCTTGTCAAAAAGTCGGGTCGAAGGGGATGACCTGATGTCGTCCCCTCAAAACACTTATAGATGCAACCACGCCAGCGAACCCAACACGATACTAATGCCCGCTGCACTGTACGCAACCCGTTTCAGCCATTCCTTGCGCGTCAACAAGGTGATTGCCGCCAGCGATATGGCAATCTGAATCGCCGTCATTGCCTGCGCCCAGCGGTGATGCTGGTGCAATACCAATTCTGATTTTGCATCCCACGCGCGAGCTTCTGCTTCGAGTTCTTCCGCTTTCTTGCGCACTGCTTCTTTTTCGGTCTTGTAGCGTTGCGCTTCGGCGGTGTAGTGCGCGGCGTCGAGGCCGGGAATGTGAATCGCCAGTTCAGAGAGGTTTTGTCGGCTGGATTTAGCCTGGTAGTAATTCCACTCGTTGGAGGCTTCGGTTTTCTTGATGGCGGCGTTGTTCTTGTCCATGGCCGCTTCGCTTTCCGTGGAACCCGCCTGGTAGCTGAGCATGGCACCGATGGTTGCCATGATCGCCGTCATCACCGCTATCTTGCTGGCGAAACTGTCCCCGCGGGCATGGGCGTGTTCGGTCGTGTGTTCCAGATGCTTTTCGTGCGGGCTGGGGACTTCGAAGTCTTCAGTCATGGCTGTGAGTCTGCAGGAGGGAATGGGTATCAAATTGTAACTGGAGTGGATGCCGAAGGCGCTATTTCAATCATCCTGCCATCCGGATTTGCATATTGCTGCAACCCTTCCACCAACGCGTCGAAGGCCGCGCGGCATCGCGGGCTATTGCGCAAGTCCTCGTGCATGGTGACCCAGGTTTCCAGTCCCAGCGAAAACGACGTCGACAGCACGCGTTGCAATGCTGCATCGTGCTTGGCCAGCGGAACCTGGCAAAACCCGATACCGGCCCCCGCGCGTATCAATGCTAACTGCGCCAGATCGCTGTCGCTGCTCAGTGAGAAGAGCTGGCGGTCAATGCCTTTGATGGACTTGCTGATGCTGCGGATAAAGGCGTTCGGCTGGTCGTAGCCGATGATCGAATGGCCGGCCAGTTCGTTGAGGTCGCGCGGCATGCCATGTTGGCTCAAATACTCGGCGTGCGCATGCAGCCCGAGTTCGATCTGACCGATCCGCCGCGCCACGAGTTGCTCTTGCCGGGGGCGCATCATTCGCACGGCGATGTCGGCTTCGAGCTGCAAGAGATCGACCACGCGATTAGTCAGCACGAGTTCAACTTTCAACGCCGGGTGTTGCTGGCGAAGCCGGGTGATGATGGGCGGCAACACTTCGACGCCAATCACGTCGCTGGCTGAAATACGGACAATCCCGTGTACAGCCGCGCCCTGACTTGAGGCGGCTCGCTCAATCGAGGCCGCTGTATTTTCCATGGTTTGTGCGTGGGCGCGCAGGGTCAGTGCCACTTCGGTGGGCATCAGCCCTGTTTGTGATCGCGTAAACAAAACAACACCCAGCGCTTTTTCGAGCGCAGCGATGTGCCGGCCGACCGTTGGCTGTGTGATGCCGAGCAAGCGCGCCGCGCCCGACAGCGATCCTTCGTTGAGTACACCCAGGAAGGATCGATAGAGCTCCCAAGCAATATTTGATGCCATGCATAAATGTATAGCGTCACGCTGATCTTCTGCAATTTATCTATAGCCTCCATTCGCTCAGGATCAAGCCCTCTATAACCTTGAGGTGTCGGGCATGAGCAGCAATAAAGTGCTGGTACTGGGAGCGACGGGCGGGATTGGCGGGGAGGTGGCGCGTCAATTGAAAGACGCCGGTTGGGAGGTGTGCGCGCTGACACGTCACCTCGAAAAGGCCGTCAATCAACAAGCGGATATCACGTGGTTGCGCGGCGATGCATTGAATCGGCAGGAGGTTATCGAGGCAGCGAAAGGGTGTTCGGTGATTGTGCATGCGGTCAATCCGCCGGGCTATCGTCGATGGTCGGAGCTGGTGTTGCCGATGCTCGACAACACCATCGCTGCGGCCGTGGTCGAGGGGGCAACCATCGTGCTGCCCGGCACGGTTTATAACTTCGGCCCTGATGCTTTTCCGGTATTGCATGAAGATTCACCACAGCAGCCGCGTACCCGAAAAGGTGCTATTCGGGTGGAGATGGAGCAGCGCTTGCGCAAGGCTGCTGACAACGGCGCTCGTGCGCTGATCGTTCGCGCTGGGGATTTTTTCGGGCCGCGAGCCGGTAACAACTGGTTTTCCCTGGGCTTGATCAAGCCGGGGAGGCCCGTCAAAGCAGTGAGTTATCCAGGTGAGCGGGGTGTTGCTCATCAGTGGGCCTATCTGCCTGACGTTGCGCGAACCATGGTCGAGTTGCTGGAGCGCCGCACCACACTCCACGCTTTCGAAAGCTTTCATATGGCCGGTCATCTGGACACCGACGGTATCCGGATGGGCCGTGCTATCCAGCGTGTTGTTTATCGGCACACGGGCATGGAGCCGCGTGTGACGGCGTTCCCGTGGTGGTTGCTGACAGTGGCTTCGCCCTTTGTTGTGACCTTCCGTGAAACGCTGGAAATGCGTTATTTGTGGCGCACTCCGGTGCAGATGGACAATGCGCGATTGATCGAGGTGCTGGGGCGCGAACCGCATACGCCACTGGATGAGGCCGTCGAAGCGGCGTTGGTAGGCATGGGGTGCATCCGTCGAGACGGCTTGGCGACTTATTCCTGATGCGTGAGTGCTAACAGGCGTCTCCATTGACGGTCACTGACTGACT
Source organism: Pseudomonas fluorescens HK44 (assembly GCF_000217955.3). Taxonomy (GTDB): domain Bacteria; phylum Pseudomonadota; class Gammaproteobacteria; order Pseudomonadales; family Pseudomonadaceae; genus Aquipseudomonas; species Aquipseudomonas fluorescens_AQ. The sequence goes on from NZ_AFOY02000004.1 coordinate 390,857, forward strand.
TGAGTTTCGCAGACAAAGTAATTGCTCTTACGATTCTTGGCCGTGAGATCTACTGTCAGCTTTTTGGCTGCTGCGAGGCATTGTTTGTAAGCGTCAGCGTGTACCCAGTGTTCGACGGGTATCACTTGGCAGTCAGTGCGGGAGGCGTCAGTGCATAGGTACAGCAGTAAAAATACCGTCATACAACCTCCTGTGCGCTTAACACCAAAACCATCGGATGAACCTGGGTCGCAACCCTCCCTGGCAAGTAAAGCCGATTGATGTTTTATCTGTCAGAAGCGGGTCGATGAGGTCAGGGGCTTTTCTTGGCCGTTCGTCGGGCGTTGCGCATTTGAATCATGGGTCAGTGAATGACCGGCTAGTCTCAAACGCCTTGAAGGTCGGTATTTTTTTAGGCAATCAGTTGCTTGCCGGTATCGATCTGTCTGGAGGGACTGATAGATGAGCATTCCTTACATTGAAGATGATGGTGCTGAGTACCCGGTCAACAATTGTGTGCAATGTGGCCAGACGGATTATGTGGCGGGGTTTGGTGAAACACCGACCAAACCGGGCCAGGCCAGGCTGCCAGCGGTGACAAAAACCACCGCAAAGCCGTTCATGCCCAAGGTCTCCGTGCCTGTACGCAAGTAATCGAAAAGTAGGCAGACCCCGCCATTGACCATAGATTTTTGTGAGTGGTGTATGAGCATGCAGCGTGGCGCAGGGGGAGTGGAGGCTTGCGACGTGTCATGCGCGGTATCAACATAATCGTTTTTCGGGCGTTTCCTTCACGCTTCTTTCACAAGAATATCCGTAGGCTCAACTCATCCGTTAAAAAGCAATTCCATTAGCCCGTCTCCCCAGCGGGCTTTTTTTTGCCTGCAATAAAACTCTTTGCGTATAAACTGTCCAACCCTCGAGCTCATGAGGGTTGGGCCGGTTCTTTGACTGAATCGACGGCCTTTTTAAGCATCCGGTTTTTTACTAATCAGTACCCTTTTTGAGGTTTATGTCATGCGTTTAACTTTGCCTGCTCTGGTTCTGGGTCTTCTGGTCGCTCAAGGCGCAATGGCCGGTGATGGCAGCGCAGCGCTCGGCGGCGGCCTGGGTGGTGCGCTGGGTAATGTGGTCGGTCAGAAGCTCGGTGGCAGCACCGGCGCGGCGATCGGTGCAGGCGTTGCAGGCGCGGCAGGCAGTGCTGCCGGCGCGCGCAAAGGTCACCGAGCCAAAGCTGCAATCGGCGGTGGTGTAGGCGCGGCGGGTGGTTCGGTCATCGGCAACTCGCTGGGCGGCAAGACCGGTTCCGCCATTGGTGCTGGCCTTGGTGGCGCAGCCGGCGGCGCGCTCATGGGCAAGTAAGCGCACTGATCCCAGCGATACGATTTGAAAAAGCCCGGCTAATTGCCGGGCTTTTTCGATTTGGGTTACTTGACCCCTGACACCCCATGCTAGTGCGTTACCTGAATCCAGAACCGGCAATGACCCGGACTTCACAACTCCAGCTGATCAGCCCTGATCCCGAACGCCATGGCGATCTTTTCCCGAGTGGCGCGGCGCGGCTTGTTCACCGCCTCCTGCTGGGCGAACGCAGGTTGTGAAATCCCCATCCGCTTTGCCACTTCTTCCTGTGTCAGGTTCAAGTGTTCGCGCCAGGCGCGGATTGGGGTGGCGCCGTCGACAATACGGCTGACCACCTGATGAGGAATCAGCTCGGTGCCGCCGTGTTGAGCGACATATTGCTGGTAGGGGATGACCACAAAGGCCGGTTCACCGTCCGGGCCGTTGATGATTTGTATGTCAGTAGGTGCGTTCGTCACGTTTTTTGACCTCTTGAATGCTGACTACCTGGACCGAGCCGTCCCAGTCAAACAGAACCCGGTAGCTACCGACTCTCAGGCGATACCCGCAATTGTGCAGGGCTAGCGCCTTGACATTGATTGCGTCGGGCATGCGCTCCAGCTGCGTTACGGCATCGCGGATTTGCGCCCGGTGCTCCGTGTGTACCCTGAGCAGTTGCTTTACGGCTTTGCGGGTCCAGTAGATTTCGTTCATGAGATCTTAATAAGTCTTCCATAAGTTATGCAATTATTTTCTTATATTTCTATAAGTAACCGTGCGGCGCTTTCCTTGCGCTCACTACACACCCTAGGCTGTGATCTGAGGGGGAGGGGCGGCAAACAGTTGCCGCATGTGAACCGCGCTCGTTATGCTGCTGAGCCCTTTGATCGATCCTTTTTCGATCGATCAAGGCACTGGCCGTACCTGAGCCGCCTCCCGGAATGTTGTGTTGATAACGGATCAGATGCGATGAATGCACCGCTCGACTTCGGCCCGATCAAGGCCGTGATTTTCGATATGGATGGTTTGCTGCTCGATACCGAGGGTATCTACACCGAGGTCACGCAAATCATTGCCGAACGCTACGGCCGAACCTTCGACTGGCACATCAAGCAGAACATCATCGGCCGCGGTGCTGGCGATTTGGCGCGTTATGTCGTCGAGGCGCTGGACCTGCCGATCAGCGCCGAAGAGTTTCTGCTGATCCGCGAGCCGTTGATGCGCGAACGATTTCCGCGTGCGCTCGCGATGCCGGGCGCGCAGGAGCTGGTTCAGCATCTGAAAGCGAACAACATTCCGATTGCCGTGGGCACGAGTTCTTCGAGTCAGTCCTTCGGGCAGAAAACCACATTGCATGGCGATTGGTTTGCGTTGTTCGACACCATCGTGACTGCTGATGACCCTGAGGTAGGTGCGGCGAAACCAGCCCCGGATATCTTCCTCACTGCTGCGCGACGTTTGGGTGTAGCGCCACAGGATTGCCTGGTGTTTGAAGACTCGCCGTTTGGCGTCACAGCAGCAAAAGCTGCGGGGATGACCGCGATTGCTGTGCCGGATGCGGCCATGGCTGACGAAAAGTATGCGCATGCCGACAGCATTCTTCGTACGTTAAAAGCCTTCCAGCCGCACGCGTATGGCTTGCCGGCACTCGAGCACGCATAACGCAAGCGCTGAACGACAAAACGCCGGGCAACCTGATCAAGGGTTGCCCGGCGTTTTGTTATTACGCCGCAAAAACGCTGAATCAGGCGCCAAAGCCACCGTCGATGCTCAGGCTGGCCCCAGTGATGTAGCCGGCTGCCGGGCCGACCAGGTAGGCGACGAAACTGGCAATCTCGGAGGCGGTGCCATAACGACCAACGGCCATCAGCGGGATCAGGCTTTCGGCGAAGTCGCCATGGGCCGGGTTCATGTCGGCATCGACCGGGCCAGGCTGCACGTTATTGATGGTGATACCGCGGGGGCCCAGGTCGCGGGACAGGCCTTTGGTCAGGCCGACCAGCGCTGCCTTGCTCATGGCGTAAGGGCCGCCACCGGCGAAGGGCATGCGGTCGGCGTTGGTGCTGCCGATGTTGATGAGCTTCTTGAGTCGCGATGAACACGCTGCGTACATTGATCGCCAGGGTTTTGTCGAAGTCTTCGAGTTTGAAGTCTTCCAGTGGAGCGACAGCCAGCCCCCCTGCGTTGTTGACCAGAATATCTAGGGAAATCCTGAAGAAGACTTCCTGATTTTGGCAAAATGCCGGGACTCCACCCGCCGAGTTTTCCGATGAAGCAAATGACCTTCGCCGATGCCGAGTACGCCGGTAAGCGCAAGCAGACCCGCAAAGAGTTGTTCCTGATCGAGATGGATCAGGTGGTGCCGTGGAAGGGTTTGATTGCCCTGATCGAGCCGCATTACCCGAAGGGGAATGGTGGTCGTCCGGCCTATCCGCTGATGGCGATGCTGCGTATCCATCTGATGCAAAACTGGTTCGGCTACAGCGATCCAGCGATGGAGGAGGCGCTGTACGAGACCACTATTCTGCGACAGTTTGCTGGGCTGAGCCTGGAGCGCATCCCTGATGAAACCACCATCCTCAACTTCCGTCGTTTGCTGGAGAAGCACGAACTAGCCGCCGGAATTCTGGCCGTGATCAATGGCTATCTGGGCGACCGAGGTCTGTCGCTGCGCCAAGGCACCATCGTGGATGCCACGCTGATCAATGCGCCAAGCTCGACCAAGAACAAAGACGGTAAGCGCGACCCGGACATGCATCAAACCAAGAAGGGCAACCAGTATTGTGTGTCACGAACACAGGTCAGTTGACCTGTGATGCTGTACCGAAGATGGAAGTAGGCCTTCCGAAGTCGGCTTGCAGGAGCGGACTTCAAACCACCTGGTGCTGCTGCGCCCAAAAGGCGTGGTGGTGAGCGACCGAGGAAAAGTCACCCCTGAGGGTGGCAGGTGAGTATGGAGAAGATGAGCGAAAGCAAACCGTCCGATGACGCATCGTTATGCCCAAGGTGCTGTCGAAACTGAGGTTGAGTATTGGCTTCAGGACGAGTCGGGGCGTTACCTGCTTACGGACCCGATGGCAGCCGGTGTATAGGCGGCATGATCTCCATATAGGCTTTGGTATGGAACGTGAGAACCTTGTTCCAGATGCGAAGGAAAATGACAAATGGCCAACACCATGAGGAAGAATACCGATGCTGGAGCGAGGGGCGGAGCCTCCCGTAGTAGTGATGAAGCCTCTGTAATGGCGGTGGAGCGAAGGGGCGGCGTTATCCTGCCGACGAATGCTGTCAACCTCCGGGGATGAGCAGCATGATATCGGCGAAACCTTATGGCATAGCGAAGCGCACGGTATGGGAGGCATACCAGCAGGTTAAAGCTAACCGTGGTGCTGCTGGCGTCGACGATGAAACCATTGCCGACTTCGAGCAGGGCCTGTCGAAGAATCTTTACAAGCTGTGGAACCGGATGTCGTCGGGATCATACTTCCCGCCGCCGGTGAAGCAGGTGGAGATTCCCAAAGCGTCGGGAGGCATGCGCAAGCTGGGGGTGCCCACGGTCTCTGACCGTGTTGCGCAAACCGTAGTCAAACTTCTCATTGAGCCAGAGCTGGACTTGATCTTCCATCCGGACTCTTATGGGTATCGGCCTGGACGGTCGGCGAAGCAGGCCGTGGCAATCACTCGTGAACGCTGCTGGCGATATGACTGGGTCGTGGAGTTTGATATCAAGGCGGCTTTCGATCAGATTGATCATGGGCTGCTGATGAAAGCGGTACGCGCCCACATCAAGGAAGACTGGGTTCTTCTGTACATTGAGCGGTGGCTGGTCGCACCGTTCGAAACGAAGGACGGCGTTCGCGTTCCACGCGACCGCGGCACTCCGCAGGGAGGAGTAGTCAGTCCAATCCTGATGAATCTGTTCATGCACTACGCCTTCGACATGTGGATGCAACGCACCAGCGCGAACTGTCCGTTCGCCCGGTATGCAGACGATGCGGTGGTTCACTGCCGTAGTCGGAAGCAGGCGGAATATATGATGCGAACCATCGCGTCACGGCTGGCGGACTGCGGGCTGACGATGCATCCTGAGAAATCGAAGATCGTGTATTGCAAGGACAGCAACCGTACCGAACAGCATCTGCATGTGAGCTTCACCTTCCTGGGATTTATGTTCAGGCCGAGGAAGGCACTCAGCAAAGACGGCAGACTTTTCACGAGCTTCCTTCCGGGAGCGAGCGAGGGTGCCTTGAAGCGGATGCGGCAAACGGTGCGCAGGTGGCGACTCAATAGTCAAACCCACGTGACGCTGGCCAATGTGGCTCGGCTATACAATCCGGTGATACAGGGGTGGTGGCACTACTATGGCTCGTTTTATCGGACGTCCATGCTTGGCATCTTCCAACACATTGACCGCGCACTTGAACGCTGGGCCCGACGAAAGTACAAGGCCCTCCACAGGCGGAAGCGGCGTGGTAGCCGATGGGTGGAAAAGATGCGGATGGTGGCACCCCGGCTATTCCATCACTGGCGAGTGGCTGGGCAACAAGGTTGGATAACGGGAGCCGTATGACGCGAGAGTGTCACGTACGGTTCTGCGAGCGGCTGTGGGGGCAGTTCCTGCGGTCGACTCACCACTTCGGCATGAAGGCCCACATCGGCGTGGATGACGAGTCGGGTTTGGTGCACAGCGTGGTGGGCACGGCGGCCAACGTGGCAGATGTCACTCAGGTCGACAAACTGCTGCACGGCGCGGAGAACGTGGTCTGCGCCGATGCCGGTTATACCGGCATCGAGAAACGTACTGAGCATGATGGGCGCGAGGTGATCTGGCAGATCGCGGCACGCCGCAGCACTTACAAGAAGCTGGGTAAGCGTAGCGCCCTGTACAAAGCCAAGCGCAAGATCGAAAAGGCCAAGGCGCAGGTGCGCGCCAAGGTCGAGCACCCGTATATGGACTCCTCCTCTTTGCAAGCCCCCCTTCGCTCTGGCGCCCGTGCCGACTGCACACGTATATTCGGCCTCTGACTGTGGCATCAGATCGATGCTGGGCCATGATGGGCTATTCGCGCGTTGGTTCCCAATCGTTCCGCCGTGCTTTTCGCACCTGGATGCTTGAGGGTTTTACCAACGCTGGTTCGACCGGTTTGCCATCGTTCGGGTTGCGTCGCAATCGTGGTTAAGGGATGGTTCTCTCGTAGGGTACCTCGGGTGAATAGATCAGGTTGCCGCCCGATCCGGTTGGTAATCAGAATCATGACGCAGCATTGCCCAGGCCATGCGTGCCGTTTTATTGGCCAGCGCGACAGCGGCCACATTGGGATGTGAGCGCTCGGCTAAACGGACGACCCACTGGCTGAGTCGGTCGTCTTTGGGTTTCGCCGTACGCAACGCCGAGCGGGCACCATGGACTATCAGTGTTCGCAGATACGCATCGCCGCGCTTGCTGATGCCAAGCAGTCGATCCTTGCCGCCGGAGCTGTGTTGCCTCGGCGTCAATCCCAGTGAGGCGGCGAACTGTCGGCCGTTGGCAAACTGTCGAGGATCACCGAGGGCGACGACGAGTGCGGTGGCGATCATCGGGCCGACGCCGCGTAGCTGTTGTAGACGGAGGGCGGCCGGTTCGCTTGTCGCAATGGCAGTAATCTCGCTGTCGAGTTCGTTCACGCGCTCATCCAGCCCGCGAAGATCGCCCCACAAGCCATCCAGCAAACGGCGAAAGCGTACCGTCAAACCGTTATCCGGATCTTCCAGCCAGCACGGTATCGCACGACGTAGCATGAGTAATTCTTTCGGGGCGATGAGGCCGTACTCGGCGACCAGCCCACGAATCTGATTGGCTTTGGCCGTCCGCTGTTCAATTAAGCCGGCCCGGATGCGATGCGTCGCCTGGATATCCTGTTGCTCGACGGTCTTGATGGCGACGAAGCGCATGCTGGGGCGGCTCATCGCTTCACAGATGGCCTCGGCATCGTTGGCGTCGTTCTTGTTGCTCTTGACGTACGGTTTGACGAACTGCGGCGCGATCAGCTTCACGCGAAATCCGCATGCCTGGAGCTGTCGTGCCCAATGGTGCGCACCGCCGCAACTTTCCATGCCAATCTCACAGCCGGGCTCGATCTTCTCCAGCACCGTTTGAAGCCAGCGATCACGAGGCAGACGCTGCCGCCAGATTGGCTGGTCATGGCAATCCACGCCGTGGATCTGAAATACGTTCTTGGCCAGGTCGACCCCAATGCGCATAAGCTTCATGTGTGGACTCCTTCTCGCATTTGACTGTGGTTCGCACCTTCAGTCTGGCACTCAAGATGCCGAGGTGAGGAGGAGTCCATCCCATTGTTCCGGGTGATCAAGCGCCAGTTCGGTTATGTGAAGACGCGCTTGCGCGGCCTGACGAAGAACACGGCGCAACTGGTGACACTGTTTGCGCTGTCGAACTTGTGGATGGCGCGTAGACATTGACTGACGAGTGCAGGAGAGGTGCGCCTGTAATGTGGGGAATGGTTACCGGGAGGTGCTCGCGGCTATATCCCGACCTGGGTTGTGGTGATGCCACGCGTCTGAATCCACTTCAGGGACAATTGGTAGAGACTTCGGGTTACCAGAACCTGAACGTGTAGGCGACGATCAGGCGATTTTCATCGACATCCGTCGTTTCGCTGCCGCGATAAGTGACGTTGCGCCAGCGCAGGCTCAGGTTTCGTAAAGGCCCGCTCTGGACCACGTAGGCAATGTCGGTATTGCGCTCCCACTCTTTGGCGGCAACGCCTCGAATATCGAAGTCATCGCCTCGAATGTAGCGCGTCATCAGTGTCAGTCCGGGTATGCCCATGGGTGCAAAGTCATAGTCGTAGCGCAATTGCCAGGAGTCTTCCCTGGCCCGTACGAAGGGTTGGTAGGTGCCGTTGTTCAAGGCCCAGGGGTCGGCGACCAACAGATAGGGAAGCCCGGTGTCGCCACTCTGATTCTGATAACCGAGGCCTAGTGAATGACCACCGCTGCTCAACGTCAGCATGCCACCCAGATAGCGGTTGTCGACGTTGGTCTGGCCCTCGTCATCGCTGCCGAAGTAGCGGACATCAGTCTTCAAGTTGATGCTTTCGGTCAGGGCCGATTTATACAGAAGGCTGGCGGCATTCTGGCTGTAGTTATCCTTCAGTTCAGCGCGGTAGAACGTGGCACTGAGATCAGGCTGGAAAGCGAAGGTCACGCCGGCATAGTTGAAGCGGTCGGTGGGCACGCCGCCGTTGGAGCCGTCGGCCGCCATGCGCATGTCTTCGTAGTCGGACGAGTCGCGCTGGTGGGCCTGGCGAAACTGTCCGGCAGTGAGGCTCAGGTTCTGGATGTCGGTGGATACGATCTGACCACCCTGATAGGTTTGTGGCAGCAGGCGCGTGTCATTGCGAAACAGCACCGGCATCACCGGTTCGTGGTTACCGAGCGTGACCTGAGTCTTGGCGACTTTGAGCTTGGCGGTCGGTGCCAGGAAGCTGTATTCATCGACGGGCTCGCCGGTCCGCTGACTGCGCTGCAAGACGCCGGTGCCGCTGCTGCCTCCACCCGAGTCGAGCTTGATGCCGACCAACCCCAGCACATCCAGGCCAACGCCTATCGTACCCTCGGTAAATCCCGAGTTACCGCGCAAAATGAAACCTTGTGCCCAGTCTTCCGCCTTGCTCTGGGGCTTGCCGTCATGGCGCGGGCCGTCAATCAAGCCGGCGTCCCGGTAGTCACGATTCATGTAGAAATTTCGCGTTTCCAGGCTCAAGTGACTATCGGCGACCAGGTCTGCGTGGGCCGGTGTCGTGAGTAATAATGCACAGATACATGGGACTTTCAGGGAATACCGGGCACGAGTCGACCCGGCCATATGCCCGGTGACGGGATTGGCTGTACGCATGATGAGATGTTCCTGCCTGCTGTAAGTTGTTTTTGTTGTTCAGCCAGCCCCGGGTGGGGGCTGTTTTAGGGTTCTATGAACAATGACTCTTCGGCGAGGGCAGGCAGGTCGGGATTGCCTATTGTGCCTCGTCGTCTTGTTGCTCGTCGCCGAGCGATATAGCTGCCATGTCGCCTTGTAGCTTGTTGAGGTAATGCAGCAGGCTGACGCTGTCGTCGAAACTGAAGCCTTTCAACGCCTGCTGGTAAAACGTCTGGATCCGCTCCTGCAGTGAGTCCCAGAATGCCCTGCCGGTATCGGTCAATTGCACCAGGCGTGCACGTCCGTCATCCGGGTGCGGCACGCGTAGCACATGGTTGTCGCGTTCCATGCGCTTGAGCACGCCGTCCAGGCTCTGGCGGCTGACGAACAGGTACTCGGTCAGTTCAAAGAACGAGATACCGCCTTCATAACGTTCACGTGACAGTGCGCCAAGCACGGCCCATTGCACCGTGCTGATGCCCATCTCTTTCTGGACTTGCCTTTGCAACACGTTGCCGGTCTGGAACAACCGGAAAAACAGCGTATTGGGTACGGATCGGGTATCGCTATTGTTCATTAATGTTCCTTGTTGGCTCCGTCAGGGCGAGCGCGATTGTATGAGCATCCGGCCTGGCGGAGCCGACAGGGCATCAGTTAGGGACAAACTCGCGCGCGATGATATTTTTCATGATCTGCGCGGTGCCGTCACCGATTTGCAGGCCAAGTACATCGCGCAAGCGCTGGGCGAACGGCAGGTCCTCGCCGTAACCGGTGTGCCCATGGGCCAGCAAACACTGCTTGACCACATCGAACGCCAGTTTCGGCCCCCACCACTTGTTCATGGCCGCTTCGGCATTGTGTGGCAGCTTATTATCCTTGAGCCACAAGGCGTAATAGCACTGCAGGCGGGCAGCATGCACGTAGGTCTGCAATTCTGCCAGTGGGTGGGTCAAACCCTGGAAGGATGATAATGCCTGGCCGAAGGCCTTGCGCTCGGTCAGCCACTGCCAGGTTTCATCCAGCGATTGCTGGGCCAGGGCCAGGCACTGCAGGCCGATCAGGGCGCGGCTGTAGTCGAAGCCTTGCATGACTTGCTTGAAACCCTTGTTCTCATCACCGAGGCGATGGTTGACCGGCACCTGGACATTGTCGAAAAAAATCGAGCCGCGACCGATGGCGCGTTCGCCGGCATCCTCGAAGCGGGTAGTGCTGATGCCAGGCAGGTTCATCGGCACCAGGAACGCGCTGATACCGCTGGCGCGTTGCTCCACGGTGCCGGTGCGGGCGAAGACCACGGCGACGTCGGCCTGGTCGGCCATGGAAATAGAAGTTTTCTCGCCGTTGAGTACATAGACGTCGCCCTTGAGTTCGGCCTTCAGGCGCAGGCTGGCGGCATCCGATCCGCCGCTGGGTTCGGTCAGGGCGATGCAGGCGACTTTGCGCCCCGCAGTCATTTCGCTCAGCCATTCCCGGGCCAATGAGGATTCGGCGTATTGGGCGATGATCTGGCCGTTGAGCGACGTCAGCAGCGGGATGTACGCCACGTTGAAGTCACCACGGGCCAGTTCTTCGATGATCAGGCCGGCGGTGACGCAGTCCAGGCCGCTGCCGCCGAACTCTTCCGGCAGTTCACCGCCGAGCAGACCCATTTCGCCCATCTGGGCAATGACTTCGCGCTCGATGCGGCCATCGCGATCCCGTTGGCGGTAACCGGGGGCGAGGACGTCGGCACTGAATCGGGCAACGCTTTCGCGGATGGCATTTTGTTGTTCTGTGAAGGCGAAATTCATGATGCTCTCCAGGCCATTCGAGTGCTGTGCCGGCAGCGCGATGGCTGCCGACGCAGGGATCATTTGTAGAATTTACGGAACTCGGGCTTGCGCTTTTCCTTGAAGGCGGCGACGCCTTCCTTGGACTCCTCGGTGTCGTAGTACAGGCTCAGGGCCTGCATGCCGAGGCCACCGATACCGCCGATGTTGGCGCTGTCGGCATTGAACGAGCGCTTGGCGATGGACAGCGCGGTCGGGCTCTTCTCGAGAATTTCCTCGCACCACTTCTGTACTTCTTCATCGAGCTGTTCGTGGGGTACCACGGCGTTGACCAGCCCCCAGTCCAGCGCCTGCTGAGCGCTGTATTTGCGGCACAGGTACCAGATCTCGCGGGCACGTTTTTCGCCAATCAGGCGCGACAGGTACGCCGTGCCGTAACCCGGATCGACCGAGCCGACCTTGGGGCCGACCTGGCCGAACACGGCTTTGTCGGAGGCGATGCTCAGGTCGCAGACCACGTGCAGCACGTGCCCGCCGCCGATGGCAAAGCCGTTGACCCGGGCGATCACCGGCTTGGGCACTTCGCGGATCAGGTTCTGCAACTCTTCGACCGGCAGGCCGATCAAGCCGCGACCGTCGTACTGGCCTTCATGGGCGCCCTGGTCGCCGCCGGTGCAGAAGGCCTTGTCGCCTGCGCCAGTGAAGACGATGACGCCGATTTCCTTGTTCCAGCCGGCGCGGTTGAAGGCGTCGAGCAACTCCATGCAGGTCTGGCCGCGGAACGCGTTGTAGCGCTCCGGGCGGTTGATGGTGATGGTGGCGACGCCGTTGAGTTCCTGGTAGAGGATGTCTTCGTAGTTCATTGCAATATCTCCTGGTAGTTGGTCGTCGGGCTTAGCCGGCCATCGTCAGTCCACCGGACACGCTGATCACTTGTCCGGTGATGAAGTTGGCGTCGTCGCTGGCGAGTAGGGCGATGATGCCCGGGTAGTCTTCGGGCTGGCCGAGGCGACGCATCGGCACGGCATTCTTGAACGCTTCCAGGAGCTTTTCCGGGTTGCTGGAGGTTTCGGCCACGCTCTTGAGCAGCGCAGTGTCGGTCGGGCCGGGGCAGACCACATTGACGTTGATGTTCTTGGTCGCCAGTTCCCGCGCCAGGGTTTTACTCAAGCCCACCAGGCCCGCCTTGCAGGCCGCGTACACGGCCTCGCCCGAGGAGCCGACGCGGGCGGCATCGGAGGCGATGTTGATGACTTTGCCGCCACCGGCCTCGAGCATTTTCGGCAGCACGACGTGGTGCATGTTCAGGGCACCGGTCAGGTTGATCGAAATCAACTGTTCCCACTGCTTGGGTTCCGTTTTGAGGAAGGGCATGAAACGGTCGAAACCGGCGTTGTTGACCAGTACCGTCGGCACGCCCAGATCTTTTTCGATGGTGGCGACGGTGTCGGTGATCACGGCGTAGTCGGTGATGTCGGCGGCGTAAGCGACTGCTTTGCCACCGGCTTCGCGGATCAGGTCGACGGTGGTTTGCGCCGCGGCGCTATCGCGATCGAGCACGGCCACCAGGCTACCTTCGGCAGCGAAGCGCTGGCACACGGCGCGACCGATGCCGCCGCCGCCACCGGTGATGATCACGGTTTTTCCACTTAGGCCTTTCATAGGGGCATTCTCCAGGTCAGTTGAGTTGCGTGTATCGAGTGTGTGGATCAGCGACGCTTGGCCGGGTCGATGCGAATGCTCGCGGCCCGCTCATGCAGCTTGAATTTCTGGATCTTTCCGGAGGGCGTGCGGGGCAGGGCGGGCAGCACTTCCAGGTATTCGGGCAAGTAGTTTCGCGACAGGTTGTGTTCGAGCAGGAAGGTCACCGCGTCATCGAGGCCCAGCTCTGTATAATCGTCATGCAAGGTGACGTAGGCGCAGACACGTTCGCCAAGACGCTCGTCGGGGCAGCCAACCAGGGCCACCGCTAAAATGGCCGGATGCTTGTAGAGCAGGTTTTCCACCTCCACCACCGGGATGTTTTCGCCGCCGCGGATGACCACATCCTTGGTTCGTCCGGTGATGCGGATATAGCCCTGGGCATCCATGCGGGCCAGATCGCCGGTGTCGAACCAGCCCAGGGCATCAACGCAGTAGAGATCGGGACGCTTGAGGTAGCCCACGAACAGACTGGCGCCGCGAACCTGAAGGTGGCCTTCGCTGCCGGCGGGGAGCGCAAACCCGGTATCGTCGACCACCTGCACCTCCATCAGGGGCAAGGCGACGCCGTCGGTGTAAATGGCTCGCTCGGGCTCGTCCTGTGGGCGCGTCATGGTGGAAGCGCCGGTTTCGGTCATGCCCCAGGCCGAGATGATTTTCGCGTTGATGCTTTTCCCAGCCTTTTCCACCAGGCTTTCCGGAATGGGTGCGCCGGCCGAGACAAAAATACGCAGGCTCGACAGCGCATCACCGTTGTCCGGCGCAAGCTCAATCAAATCGGCGAGAAACGGCGTCGAGGCCATCGTAAAGGTGGGGCGCTCGGCGGCGGCGATCCTGATCGCGGTGCGCACATCCCAGACGTCCTGCAGCACCGCTGCCGCACCCAGGTAGACGGGCATCAGCAATCCGTAGAGAAAACCGGTCTGGTGAGCCATGGGCGAGGCCATGAAGATAATGTCTTCGTGGACAAGCGCTAGGCGTTCGGCATAAGGAATGATGTTGCTCAACAGTGTTCTGGACGTGTGCAGCACGCCCTTGGGTTCACCGGTGGTGCCGGAGGTGAACAGCAGTTGGACGATGTCGTCGGCATGCGGGCGGCGCTGGGCGAACAGAGCCTGGGTATCGCAATTCTTTTCCCATTCCCGGTTGAGCAGCTGCTGTTCAAAGCTGTTGTCGCCGTCGCCACCTATCACCAGCACATGGCGCAGTTCCGGCAGGTCGGTGCGTAAGCCTTCGGTCATGCTGGCGTAGTCAAAGCCGCGGAAATGTTGTGGCACGACCAGTAGATGACTACGGGCGTGGCCGAGCATGAAGCGCAGCTCGCGTTCACGAAAGATCGGCATCAACGGGTTGAACACGGCGCCGATGCGGGCACAGGCCAGGAACAGCGCGCTCATTTGCCAGCAGTTAGGCAACTGACAGGAAACCACGCTGCCTTTTTCCACGCCCAGGGAAGCCAGGCCGGCAGCCATGCGGGTGACCACTGCATCCAGTTCGCCGAAGGTATAGGAGGTGGGAGTGTCCTCTCCTGCGCGGTAACCGGTCAGGGCGCGGCAGTCTGCGCCTTTGGCAAGCTGTGAGTCCCAGTAGTCTGTAATGATATTGTCATTTAATGAATCAGTGCTGGGCGCATTTGAACGACGATCTGGTGGTGTGCCTGTCCAGGTGTTCATTTATTTATATCGACTCTTAAGGGTTGGCGTTGTTGTTATCTTACGATCTGGTATTGCCCTTTCGATGACTTGAAGATAAGGCTTTCAAAATTAATATGTCAACATATTGTCTTTGTATTTTTCTGTGGATATATTCGAAGCCAGTCCCGAATAACAAGAGGTAGGTGACATGGCTTTCCTGAACATCCTTGTCGAGCAGCGTGCGGCCGTTGGCCTGATCCGCCTTAATCGCCCGACTGTCTATAACGCGCTCAATGACGCCTTGATGACCGAGTTGGGCCAGGCACTGCTGGCCTTCGAGGCCGATGAGCAGATTCGGACCATCGTCATTACCGGCAACGACAAAGCCTTCGCGGCCGGCGCCGACCTCAGCGAATTGCAGTTCAAGGGCTTTGCTGATGTGTACCTGGAGAATTTCGTCACGGCCAACTGGGAAACCGTCACTCGCTGCCGCAAACCGGTGATTGCAGCGGTTGCCGGCCTGGCACTGGGCGGTGGCTGCGAGCTGGCGATGATGTGCGACATGATCATCGCCGCCGACAACGCCCGTTTTGGCCAGCCCGAAGTCAAGGTCGGCACGTTGCCCGGTGCCGGTGGCACCCAACGGCTGGCCCGCGCCATCGGCAAGGCCAAGGCCATGGACTTGTGCCTGACCGGGCGCTTCATGGAGGTCGATGAGGCCGAGCGACTCGGGTTGATCAGCCGCGTGGTGCCCCTGGCCGACCTGCTGGATGAAGCCCTGGCCGTGGCCGAACTAATCGCCGGTCACCCGGCCCTCGCGGTGAAACTCAATAAAGAAGCGGTCAACCGGGCCTTCGAAACCACCCTGGCCGAGGGTGTGCAGTTCGAGCGGCGACTGATGCACGCCAGTTTTGCCAGTCAGGACCAGAAGGAAGGCATGCAGGCCTTTGCCCAGAAGCGCAAGCCGGTATGGACCCACCGCTGATATGCGCAATTGATTGGCAAGTCGCATAAAAACAATAAGAGGAACTGTCCGATGACCGCAACCGTACAAATGACCCGCGAGGGAGGAGTGGCCTTGATCCGCGTCGACCATCCCCCGGTCAATGCCCTTGGTCACGCCGTGCGCGCCGGACTGCTGGAAGCCTTTGTCGCGGCCGAGCAGGACAAGCAGGTCGAATTGATCATGCTCTATTGCGCGGGCAAGACCTTTATCGCTGGAGCCGATATTCGCGAGTTCGGCCAGCCTGCACAGGCACCGATCCTGCAGGAGCTGACCCTGGCCATCGAGAACGGCAACAAGCCCTCGCTGGCGGTGATGCACGGTTCAGTGCTGGGCGGCGGGCTGGAGATAGCACTGGGCTGTCACTACCGCATTGCCCACTTGGCCACGCGGCTCGGCTTGCCCGAAACCCGCCTGGGCCTGTTGCCCGGTGGTGGTGGTACTCAACGCCTGCCACGCCTGGTGGGTGTGGAGAACGCGCTGGACATGATCATCACGGGTGAACCGATCGAGGCGGCCCAAGCGTTGGGTCTGGGTCTTGTAGACGCCCTGTTCGATGATGAGCCTCTGGTCGCAGGCCTGCGGCAGGCACGACAGTTGTTGGCCGAGCACGCCCCCGTGCGCCGCGTTGGTCAGGTTCAGGTACCCACTGACTGTGCCCAAGCAACGGCTTTGTTTACCGCGCGGCGCAGTGAGATCTGCCGAACCCAACCTGATTCATTCTCGGCGCCGCGTTGCCTTGCCGCGATCGAAGCGGCGACCCAAATGCCATTGATCGAAGGCCTGCAGCGCGAGCGCGCGCTGTTTCTCGAATGCATGGCATCACCCCAGCGCGCGACGCTGATCGAAGACTTCTTTGCCCGGCGCCAGGCGGCCAAGAACCGCTAAAGCTGAATCAATGGCCAGCCTGGTGTTGGCCTGACTATCGATCGAGGACTTTGCATGGACATCCACTACACACCTGCCGAGCTTGAGTTCCGTACCGAGGTGCGTGCCTTTCTTCATGACGCGCTGCCGGCAGACATCGCCAGCAAAGTTCGCCTGGGCAAGCGTCTGAGTAAGGACGACCACCAACGCTGGCAGCGCATCCTGGCCCGGCGCGGCTGGTACGCGGCCAATTGGCCGGTGACCTTCGGTGGCACCGGTTGGGGCGTGGTGCAAAAACATATTTTCGAGGAGGAGTGCGCCGCCTTCGGTGCACCGCGCCTGATATCCTTCGGCGTCAACATGGTTGCGCCAGTGATCATGAAGTTCGGCAGCCCGGCGCAGCAGGCGCATTACCTGCCGCGGATTCTGTCGGGCGAAGACTGGTGGTGCCAAGGGTATTCCGAGCCGGGCGCAGGCTCGGACCTGGCCAGCCTCAAGACCCGCGCCGTGCGCGAAGGAGACCACTATGTGGTCAACGGCCAGAAGACCTGGACCACCTTGGGCCAGCACGCCAACATGATTTTCTGCCTGGTGCGTACTGACAGCGAGGCGCAGCAGCAGAGGGGCATTTCTTTCCTCCTGATCGACATGACCACCCCCGGCATCAGCGTACGCCCGATCATCACGCTCGAAGGCGAGCATGAAGTCAACGAAGTGTTCTTCGACAACGTGCGCGTGCCGGTGGAGAACCTGGTGGGTGAAGAGAACCAGGGCTGGACCTGCGCCAAGTACCTGCTGACCCATGAGCGCACCGGGCAGGCCGGCATCGGCCAGTCCAAGGCCGCACTGGCGCACCTCAAACAGGTGGCCGGGCAGGAGTTGCGCAACGGTCGGCCACTGCTGGACGACCTGCAGTTTCGATTGCAGGTCGCCGAGGTGGAGATTCAGCTGCTGGCCATCGAGATGAGCACCTTGCGCATCCTCGCTGCCGCCCAGGCTGGCGGTGTGCCCGGTGCCGAAAGCTCGATCCTGAAGATCAAGGGTTCGGAAATTCGCCAGGCCATCAGCCACTTGCTGCGCAAGGCGTTGGGCGTCAAGGCATTGCCTTTCGTCGAAGCGGAACTGCATGACGACTTCACTGGCAGTCCGCTGCACAGCGACTACAGCGCCGCCCCCGCCAGTCAATATTTCAACCTGCGCAAGCTGTCCATCTACGGCGGCTCGAATGAAATTCAAAAGAACATCATCGCCAAGATGATTCTTGAGCTTTAAGGAGGTACGCAATGGACTTCACACTTAGCTCCGAGCAGCAGATGCTGCAAGACACCGTGGCCCGACTGGCCCGCGATCACTACAGCTTCGAAGCCCGCGAAGGCTACTACCGCAGCGAAGCCGGCATGAGCCCGGCGTTCTGGAATCAGATGGCCGAACTGGGCTTGTGTTCGGTGCCGATTGCCCAAGAACATGGCGGCTTTGGTGGCAGCGGCGTGGACAACCTGCTGATCATGACCGAGCTCGGTCGCAACCTGTGCCTCGAGCCGTTCTTGCAGTCGCAGATTCATGCGGCGGGCCTGCTGCAACAACTGGGCGATACGGGCCAGCAGGCAGACCTGCTGCCGCAAGTGGCCGAGGGCTCGCTGCAACTGGCCGTGGCGCTGGAAGAGCTGCAAAGCCACTACCAGTTGCACGATGTGCAGACCCAGGCGCACCCGGTCGAGGGTGGCTGGCGTCTGTCCGGACGCAAGATCGCCGTGGTCGGCGCTGCCAGTGCGGGGTTGATCCTGGTGTCGGCGCGTACTGGCGGTGATGCGCGCAGCGAACACGGCATCAGCCTGTTCCTGGTCGAAGCGCAAGCGGACGGTTTGCAGCGTCGCGATTACCCCTGCATCGATGGCCCGCGTGCCAGCGACCTGATCCTCGACGATGTCTTCGTGGCTCGTGGGGCTTTGCTCGGCAACGTCGGCGAGGCCTTGCCGGCCTTGCGTTATCAGCAGGGTCGCGCCATCGCCGGGCAATGCGCCGAAGCCATTGGCGGCATGCAGGAAGCCTTTCGCCTGACCCTCGACTACCTCAAGACACGCAAGCAATTCGGCGCACCCATTGGCAAGTTCCAGGTGCTGCAACACCGCATGGCCGACATGCGCGGCGAACTGGAGCTGGCCACCTCGATGGCCATCCTCGCCGCCTGCGTGGCCGATCAGGCCGACAGCGACGAACGCAGCCGGCAACTGGCCGCCGCCAAATTCGTGGTGGTCCGCGCCGCACGCCTGATCGCCGAGCAAGCGATCCAGTTGCACGGCGGTATTGGCATGACCTGGGAATACAGCCTGGCCCATCACGCCAAGCGCCTGGTGATGTCGGGCCATCAATTGGGCGATGACGACCACCATTTGCAGGCCTACGCAGACTTGCTGCGCAGCGCCTGATCAATCACTGCAAAAGCGGTGACCGCCTCGGGCACAGGTCGCCGCGCCAAGACGGGAACACACTATGAAAGTACTGGTAGCGGTAAAGCGTGTGGTGGATTTCAACGTCAAGGTTCGCGTCAAGGCGGACAACTCCGGCGTCGACCTGGCCAACGTCAAGATGGCGATGAATCCCTTCTGTGAAATTGCCGTGGAAGAAGCGGTGTGCCTGAAAGAACAAGGTATTGCCACTGAGGTTGTGGTTGTGAGCATCGGCAGCAGCGCGGCACAGGAGCAACTGCGCACGGCGCTGGCCCTGGGTGCCGACCGCGCCATCCTCGTCGAATCTGCCGAAGATCTGACTTCCCTGGCCGTGGCCAAGCTATTGAAAGCTGTTGTCGACAAGGAACAGCCTCAACTGGTGATCCTCGGCAAGCAGTCCATCGACAGTGATAACAACCAGACCGGCCAGATGCTCGCTGCATTGAGCGGCTACGGTCAGGGCACTTTTGCTTCGAAAGTCGCCATCAGCGGCGACAGCGTTGTGGTGACCCGCGAAATCGACGGCGGCGCACAGACGGTTGCCCTGAAACTGCCGGCCATCGTCACCACCGACCTGCGTTTGAACGTACCGCGCTACGCGTCGCTGCCCAACATCATGAAAGCCAAGAAGAAGCCGCTGGAGGTGCTCACGCCCAGCGCTCTGGGCGTCAGCTGCGCTTGCACCGTGCACACCTTGAAAGTCGAAGCACCGGCCGCGCGTAGCGCCGGGATCAAGGTCAAGTCGGTGGCCGAACTGGTCGAGAAACTCAAGAACGAGGCGAAGGTAATCTAATGGCTATCCTGGTTATCGCTGAACACACCAACGCGGCGCTGGCGGCTGCCACCCTCAATACCGTGACCGCAGCAAAGCAGATCGGTGGTGACATTCATGTGCTGGTCGCAGGTCACGGCGCGGGCGTCGTGGCTGAAGCGGCGGCCAAGGTCGCTGGCGTGACGAAAGTGCTGCTGGCCGACAACGCCGCTTATGCGCACCAATTGCCGGAAAACGTCGCGCCTCTTGTTGCCGAACTTGGAAAGGGCTACAGCCACATCCTCGCCGCCGCCACTAGTAACGGAAAGAACATTCTGCCGCGGGTTGCCGCGCAACTGGATGTCGACCAGATCTCCGAGATCATCGCGGTCGAAAGCGCCGATACCTTCAAGCGCCCGATCTACGCCGGTAACGCCATCGCGACAGTGCAATCATCTGCCGTCGTGAAGGTGATCACCGTGCGCGGTACTGGTTTCGATGCCGCTGCTGCCGAAGGTGGCAAAGCCGTCATCGAAACGCTCGCCATGGTCATCGATAGCGGTCAGTCGGCTTTCGTCAGTGAAGAGCTGGCCAAGTCCGATCGCCCGGAGCTGACCGCCGCGAAGATCGTCGTGTCGGGTGGCCGTGGCATGCAGAACGGCGACAACTTCAAACACCTCTATGCGCTGGCGGACAAGCTCGGCGCGGGCGTTGGGGCGTCGCGCGCGGCCGTCGATGCCGGTTTTGTGCCGAACGACATGCAGGTCGGCCAGACCGGCAAGATCGTGGCGCCGCAGTTGTACATCGCCGTGGGCATCTCCGGCGCGATCCAGCACCTGGCTGGCATGAAGGATTCCAAGGTCATCGTGGCGATCAACAAGGACGAAGAGGCGCCGATCTTCCAGGTGGCCGACTACGGCCTGGTGGCGGATCTATTCGACGCCGTGCCGGAACTGGAACGGGCGATCTGAGGAGGTGCTTGTGAATACTTTCAAACAAATCGGGGTGATCGGAAGCGGCGCCATGGGCCGGGGGATCGCTCAGTTGTTCGCCACCGCAGGCGTTCCGGTGCTGCTGTATGACAGCCGCAGCGAAGCGACGGAAGAGGCGCTGCAAGCCAACCGGGCTTTGCTTGAGCGCTCCGCAGCCAAGGGCAAGTTGAGCAGTGAAGCACTGGCGACCGCACTGGCTTGCATGCGACCGGCCGTAAGCCTTGAGGCCCTGGCCGATTGTGATTTGTTGATCGAGGCGATCGTTGAAAACCTCGACGCCAAGCAGGGGCTGTTCCGCGCGCTGGAGCAAGTGGTCAGAGCCGATGCGGTGCTGGCGACCAATACCTCATCCTTGTCGGTGAGCCTGATTGCCAGTGCCTGCCGGCATCCCGAGCGGGTGGCCGGGTTTCACTTTTTCAACCCGGTGCCACTGATGAAGATCGTCGAAGTGGTACGCGGTGAGCTGACCGACCCGCAGGTGATCGAGCGTCTGGCGACGCTGGCCGGGCACGCTGGACATTTTGCCGCGACGACGCCTGACTCTCCGGGTTTCCTGGTCAATCATGCCGGGCGGGCCTTCGGTCCGGAGGCATTGCGTATCCTGGGCGAGGGGATTGCCACCCCGGCGCAAATCGATCGCATCCTCAAGGACTGCCTCGGCTTTCGCATGGGGCCGTTCGAGCTGTTCGACCTGGTCGGCCTCGACATCTCCCATGCGGTGATGGAGTCGATTCACACCCAGTTTTACCAGGATCCGCGCTACACCCCATCGGCGCTGGTACCACCCCGTCTGGCCAGTGGCTTGTTGGGGCGCAAAACAGGGCAGGGCTTCTATCGCTACCAGGACGGCAGTGTGGTCGAGAAAGCGCAGCAGGCGCCGCCGCAGGTGGCCATCACCCAGCCATTCTGGCTGGACTGCGGTGACTCGGCAATGCGCGAGCGGATAGCGGCGGTGCTGTCTGTCGCCGGCGTGGTGCTGGAACAGGGTGATCAGCCCAGTGCGAACGCCATCTGCCTGGTGACGCCGCTGGGCGAGGATGCCAGCAGCGTGATCGCCCGCAAGCGACTGCCGCCGCGACGCAGCCTGGCGCTGGAGACCTTTGTCGGCTTCGACACGCGCCGCGTACTGATGCGCCAACCGGCGCTCGACGCGCAGGTGCTGGCGCAGGCACGCCAGGCCCTGGGCGCCGATGGCGTGCCGGTGGAGGTCATCAATGACTCGCCGGGCTTCATCGCCCAGCGCGTGCTCGCCGGGATCGTCAACCTGGGCTGCGAGATCGCCCAGCGCCGTATCGCCGAGCCCGCCACCCTGGATCGTGCGGTGCAGTTGGCCCTCGGTTACCCCTATGGTCCGCTGGGTTTTGGCGACCATTACGGTGCGTCGCAGATCCAGCAGATCCTGCACCAACTGCATGAGCTGTATCAGGAGCCGCGCTATCGGGTCAGCCCCTGGCTGCGACGCCGGGTCCAGCTCGGCCTACCCCTGACCACCGCCGAGGAGCAAGCATGAGTGCCTATATCTACGATGGCCTGCGTTCGCCTTTCGGTCGCCACGCCGGGGCTTTGGCCGATGTGCGCCCCGATGACCTGCTGGCCAGTGTGGTGTGTGCCCTGGTGGCGCGTAACCCGTTCGAGGTGCGCGACTATGAAGACTTGGTTGCCGGCTGCAGCAGCCAGGCGGGTGAGGACGGGCGCAACCTGGCGCGTCATGTCGCTCTGTTGTCCAGCCTGCCGACGGCCGTTGGCGGATTGACCGTCAATCGCCTGTGCGGCTCTGGCCTGGCCGCCGTGCTGGATACTGCCCGCGCGGTGCGCGCCGGTGAGGGCGAATTGTTCATTGCAGGCGGCGTCGAAAGCATGAGTCGTGCGCCGTTTGTGGTGGCCAAGGCGCAAAGCGCCTGGTCCCGTGACTTTCAGGTGTACGACAGCACAATCGGTGCACGCTTTCCCAACCCGAAGGTGGAGTCCGGGTTTGGTGCCGATTCGATGCCGCAGACAGCGGACAACGTCGCCCTTGAACTGGGCATCACGCGCGAGGAAGCCGACATCTATGCCGCTCGCAGTCAGGCGCGGTTCGACGCGTCCGTGCGCGATGGCTTCCAGGCCGGTGAAATCCTGCCGATCGAGGTGCCGCAAGGGCGCAAGCAGCCACCGAAGATCGTCGACCGTGACGAACATCCGCGTCCGCAAAGTAACTTCGAGGTGCTGTCGGGCCTGCGGCCACTGTTTGAAGGCGGCGTTGTCACCGCGGGTAATGCCTCGGGCATCAACGATGGCGCGGCTGCGCTGCTGATTGGCTCGCGCGCCATTGGAGAGAAAGCGGGTCTCAGGCCTCGTGCGCGCATTCTGGCCGGCGCCGTGGCCGGTGTCGAACCGCGCCTGATGGGCCTCGGTCCGGTACCTGCCTGCACCAAGGCGTTGCAGCGCGCAGGTTTGAGCCTGGCCGACATGGACCTGATCGAAATCAACGAGGCGTTTGCCGCACAAGTACTCGGCTGTGCCAGGCAACTGGGCCTGGCCTTCGATGATCCGCGCCTGAATCCCAACGGTGGCGCCATTGCCATCGGTCACCCGCTCGGCGCTTCCGGCGCCCGTCTGGCCTACAGCGCGGTGCGTCAACTGGAGCGCAGCAACGGGCGCTACGCCCTGGTCAGCCTGTGCATTGGCCTGGGCCAGGGCATTGCCTGCGTGATCGAACGCCTCGACTAACAAAACATCACAAGAATGAACCCGGAGAAATACCCATGGCCAACAAGGCAAGCTTCAACTGGATCGACCCGCTGCTGCTGGATCAGCAACTCACTGAAGAAGAGCGCATGGTGCGAGACAGTGCCCAGCAGTTCGCCGCCGACAAACTGGCGCCTCGGGTTCTGGAGGCTTTTCGTCACGAGCAGACCGACCCGGCGATCTTCCGCGAGATGGGCGAGACCGGCCTGCTCGGCGCAACCATCCCCGAAGCCTACGGCGGTAGTGGCCTGAACTATGTGTGCTACGGCCTGATCGCTCGGGAAGTCGAGCGCGTGGACTCAGGTTATCGCTCGATGATGAGTGTGCAGTCATCCCTGGTCATGGTGCCGATCAATGAGTTCGGCAACGAAGCCACCAGGCAGAAATACCTGCCAAAGCTGGCCAGCGGTCATTACATAGGTTGCTTCGGCCTGACCGAACCGAACCATGGCTCCGATCCGGGCTCGATGATTACCCGGGCAAGAAAAGTCGACGGCGGCTATCGTCTGACCGGAAGCAAGATGTGGATCACCAACAGCCCGATCGCCGATGTCTTCGTGGTCTGGGCCAAGGACGATGAAGGTCGGATTCGCGGCTTCGTCCTGGAGAAGGGCTGGCAGGGCCTGAGTGCGCCGGCTATCCACGGCAAGGTCGGCCTGCGTGCGTCGATTACCGGCGAAATCGTCATGGACAACGTGTTCTGCCCCGAGGAGAACGCCTTCCCTGAAGTGCGTGGCCTGCGCGGCCCGTTCACCTGCCTGAATTCGGCGCGTTACGGCATCGCCTGGGGTGCGCTGGGTGCGGCCGAAGATTGCTGGCACACCGCGCGCCAATACGTGCTGGATCGCCAGCAGTTCGGTCGCCCGCTGGCTGCCAACCAGTTGATCCAGAAAAAGCTGGCGGACATGCAAACCGAAATCACCCTGGCCCTGCAAGGTTGCCTGCGCCTGGGGCGGATGAAGGACGAAGGTACTGCCGCGGTCGAAATCACCTCGATCATGAAGCGCAACAGCTGCGGCAAGTCGCTTGATATCGCACGCCTGGCGCGGGACATGTTGGGCGGCAATGGCATCAGCGACGAGTTCGGTGTGGCCCGTCATCTGGTCAATCTGGAAGTGGTCAACACGTACGAAGGCACCCACGACGTGCATGCGTTGATCCTTGGGCGTGCGCAAACCGGTATCCAGGCGTTTTTCTGATGTTTGCCTGAATGGAGCCGCTTCGGTCTGTTTGCCGGACGGGCCGAACGTGACGACGAGCCAAAAAAAAAGAAGGCGATGGTCATAACACCATCGCCTTTTTCATTTCGGCTAGCTGGCTACCCTGGCACGCGCTCAGGGAAACCATGGAAGGACGTGAAAGCGGCGACCGGTTCGCGCTGAGTGTGCAGGCTGTTTTCCGGTGCGTCGCGGTCCTCATGCCCGAGTGCGATGCCGCACACCAGGATGTCCTCATCCGCCAGGGACACATGACGGCGGACGATCTGGTGATACCAGGCGAACGCGGCCTGGGGGCAGGTGTGCAGGCCCTGGCCGCGAGCGGCGAGCATGATGTTCTGGATGAACATGCCCAGGTCGATATAACTGCCGGTATTGAGTCTGCGGTCGAGGCTGATCAACAGGCCGACCGGGGCCTCGAAGAAGTGAAAGTTGCGCAGGTGCTGATGCTCGCGCGCCTCCCGGTCGTTGCGGTCGATGCCGAGCGCTTCATACAGGCCATAACCGGACGCGCGACGGCGGCCCTGATAGGGTTCGAACCAGTTGTTCGGGTAGTACTGATATTCAGGATCATGCTGACCGGCTTGGGTGGTGGGGGTCAGGATATCGGCACACAGCGCCTGCTTGGCATCGCCGGATAGCACATGGACATGCCACGGCTGCACGTTGTTGCCGCTGGGCGCTCTGGAGGCTACCTTGAGGATATGTTCAATCACCGGCTTCGAGATGTCCAGGGGCAGGAAGCGGCGGACCGACTTGCGTGAGCGTATGGCGTTATCTACGTGCATGAAGGGTCTCCGGATTTTGCGCGGTTCAGTCGAGTTCGGCGTAGCCCCTGATTCGAATACGATGGTGCTCGTTGGCGAGTATCAGTTGGCGGGTAGTGGTGTCGCTCTGGTAAAGCGTTGGACGGTCGCCCA
Organism: Pseudomonas fluorescens HK44; assembly: GCF_000217955.3. Classification (GTDB taxonomy): domain Bacteria; phylum Pseudomonadota; class Gammaproteobacteria; order Pseudomonadales; family Pseudomonadaceae; genus Aquipseudomonas; species Aquipseudomonas fluorescens_AQ. The sequence continues at coordinate 416,123 of NZ_AFOY02000004.1, forward strand.
GGGCAATGGGCGACAGGAAGCGCACGCCAAAGCGACGCAGGCGCGAACCGGGCAGCAGGCTGCCGAGCAAGCCCATTCCGAGCATGCACTGAGCAAGCACGTCCGAGTGCCCGGCCTTGGGCTACGCGGACGTTTTCCAGTACGCTCATCTGGCCGAACACGGCCGATATCTGGAAGGAGCGCACCAGCCCCAGGCGGGCGATCCTGCTGGGCGCCAGCTTGCCGATGGCTTGCCCTTGATACAGATCCGCGTCGCGGATGGCTGGCAGGAAGAGGGTCAGCAGATTGAAGGCCGTGGATTTGCCGGCACCGTTGGGGCCGATCAGGGCATGGATATGCCTCTCCCGCACTTGAAGATTGACCGAATCCACAGCAGTGAAGCCATTGAACTTCTTGGTCAAGCCCCGGGTTTCGAGAATGACATTGCTCATCGCTTTCCTTCCTGCCTGATGATGGTTTGCCTGGCTGAACAGCCCCGCGCGTGCCTGGGTCAACCCTGATCGGTTGGCGTACAGGTAAGTGGGGTGCAATCCGGCGCCGCAGAAGGCAGACAAGGAAGGGTATAGGTAATCATATTGTCATTGATGTCGAGGGTTCGATTCTTGGCAGAACAGACGCCGGACATTATTTTTGTGCTTTGTTGTTGGGCTCGACGATACGCTTTGATATTTATTAATGTCAATATATTGTCTTTGTTTTTGTGCGTGCAGTCCGAAGCTATTCCGTTGCACGAGTGGAGAGGGCGTTTGGGACGGCTCCTGCATTGAAGCATTCAAAAAAGGGGGGGAGAGGCGAAGGGGCGATGTTGAGGACTTATCAGATTGGGTAGTCCGGGAGAGTTCGCTTGCAACCGCTGTCTCGAATTTGGCGGAGTACCTACTGGATTATTGGGGCGACTCGAATATCAACCTACGCGTGAGCCGAAGGTGCATTATGACTTTTGAAAGGGATGGGAGTGACCGCTTCTGGCCGATTCTGTTGAAAAAGTCAGCTTCGGTTTCCACGGCAGAAAAGTACGCGTCTGAGATTGAAATCTGTGTTCTGCGCAGAAGGTTCAGGGCTCAGATTTCACGTAGCGGCGTGCAAAAATGCGTTTTCAACGCTCAATGCACTGGTCGTCAGGCTAGGGCGACTTTTTCAACAGAATCGGCCGTTCTCTGCCGGTCGTCACTACGGCGTGTGCTGGTCAAGTCGAATGCAAACGGTTGGTCAGCACGGATGCAATTGACTGGTCAGGTCCAATGCAAATGGGTGGTCAAACCCATGCAATTACGCAGCGGCAGACACGATGGCCAAGGATAGAGATTTCAGGTGCGATCAGCGCTTGGGCGAAAAGATGGAGGCAGGCGAGCCGTTGATGGAACAGGCGGTGCAAACGTTACGCCGATACCATGAAGCGCAATATCTCGATCTACTACGCCGAACACAAACTGCTGCCCGGCAAGACGCGGGCGTTCGTGGATTTCATCATCGAGCAGTTTGCCGAGCAGCAATTGGCGCAGCGGTTCAGCGCCGTTTGAGCTTGGCGCAGGACCGAGGTGCTGCCATCGCGGGCAAGCCACGCTCCCCCATGGGATCTCCATTGATTGCACATTTTGCATACGACACGGAGCTGATGTGGGAGCGTGGCTCCCACAGGGGGGATTTTGCAGGGCGGGGATCAGGCTTTCTGGATGATGTTGCCCGCGTGCAAGCCGCATTCTTTCTGCGTGGCTTCTTCCCACCACCAGCGACCTTCGCGCTCGTGCTGGTTTGGCAGCACCGGGCGGGTGCACGGTTCACAGCCAATGCTGATGAAGCCGCGCTCATGCAGGCTGTTGTACGGCAGCTCCAGCATGCGGATATAGCCCCAGATCTCTTCGCTGGTCATTTGTGCCAGCGGGTTGAATTTGTACAGGGTGCGCTCTGGCGTCGAGAACGCGCTGTCGATTTCCAGTACGGCAACCTGACTGCGGGTGCCCGGGCTCTGGTCGCGGCGCTGGCCGGTGGCCCAGGCGCTGACGGTAGACAGCTTGCGGCGCAGCGGTTCGATCTTGCGGATGCCGCAGCATTCGCCATGACCATCCTTGTAGAAGCTGAACAGGCCTTTTTCCTTGACGAACGGTTCGAGCTTTGTATGGTCCGGGGAGACCAGTTCAATCTCGATCTTGTAGTGCTCGCGCACCTGATCGATGAAGCGATAGGTTTCCGGATGCAGGCGTCCGGTGTCCAGGCTGAAGACTTTGACGTTCTTGTTGATCTTCCAGGCCATGTCCACCAGCACCACGTCTTCGGCGCCGCTGAAGGAGATCCACAGGTCGTCCCCGAACTCGGCAAAGGCGAGTTTGAGAATGTCCTGGGCGGATTTGTTGGCATAGGTCGCGGCGAGTTCAGTGACGTCGAACGATGGGCTCATCAGGGCGGTTTCCTACAGGTCGGTGGCGCTAAGCGCTCTATATAGTGGCGATGGTAGCAAAAACCCGAGGCGACAGGGGCGCTCGTCTGCGTTGCGTCGGTCGGTACGACTCGCTAGAGTTTGGCAGTCCTTTTGCTCGCTCAACTCAATAATCAGTACAAATGGGAGTGTCTTGTGGAAATTGCCTGTCTCGATCTGGAAGGTGTATTGGTCCCGGAAATCTGGATCGCCTTTGCCGAAAAAACCGGGATTGAATCCCTCAAGGCAACTACCCGGGATATTCCCGATTACGACGTGCTGATGCAGCAGCGCTTGCGCATCCTCGACGAACACGGCCTGAAGCTGTCCGACATTCAGGAAGTGATCGCCACCCTGAAGCCACTCGACGGTGCCATCGAGTTCGTCAACTGGCTGCGCGAGCGGTTCCAGGTGGTGATTCTTTCTGACACGTTCTACGAGTTTTCCCAGCCGCTGATGCGTCAACTGGGCTTCCCGACCTTGCTTTGCCATCGTCTGATTACGGATGACACGGGGCGGGTGACGGGCTATCAACTGCGTCAGAAAGATCCCAAGCGTCAGTCGGTATTGTCCTTCAAGAGCCTCTACTATCGGGTGATTGCCGCCGGTGATTCGTACAACGACACCAGCATGCTGGGCGAGGCGGACGCCGGGATCCTGTTCCACGCGCCAGACAACGTGATTCGCGAGTTCCCGCAGTTTCCGGCGGTGCACAGCTTTGCCGAGCTGAAGCAGGAGTTTCTCAAAGCTTCAAACCGTGATTTGAGTTTGTAAGTGAACACTGTGGCGAGGGAGCTTGCTCCCGCCGGCCGGTCCGCGCTCGGGCGTAGCAGTCGTAAACCAGTACACGCGAACTTTCTGAAGATTCGCGGCGTCAGGTTTTGGGGGCGCTCCGCTCCCCAGCGGGAGCAAGCTCCCTCGCCACAACAGCCATGCATCAGAGGTTTTGCAGGGTTTCGAGCAACACCTTCACCTTCGTGATGGACTCCTGATACTCGGCCTGCCAGTCCGAATCGGCGACGATCCCGCCGCCGCCCCAGCAGCAGACCTGACCATCCTTGACCAGCAAGCTGCGGATGGCGATCGAGCTGTCCATTTCCCCGCGTACATCCAGATACAGTAACGAGCCGCAGTACAAACCACGACGGGTGGGTTCCAGCTCGTCGATGATTTGCATGGCGCGGATTTTCGGCGCGCCAGTGATCGAGCCACCAGGGAAGCTGCCGGCGATCAGGTCCAGGGCATCCTTGTTGTCAGCCAATTCGCCAGTGACGCTGCTCACCAGGTGATGCACGTTCGGGTAGCTTTCCAGGCTGAACAACTCGGGCACGCGCACTGAGCCAATGCGGCAGGTGCGGCCCAGATCGTTGCGCAACAGGTCGACGATCATCAGGTTTTCCGCACGATCCTTGGGGCTGGCCAGCAATTCGGTGGCGTTGGCCGCGTCTTCGTCGGCGTTCTGACCGCGCGGGCGAGTGCCTTTGATCGGGCGGGTTTCCACGTGGCCTTTGCTGACTTTGACGAAACGCTCTGGCGACAGGCTCAGCACCGCGCCGCCGTCGGGCAAACTCTGGAAACCAGAGAACGGCGTTGGGCAGGCTGCCCGCAGCGCGCAATACGCGGTCCACGGATCGCCTTGGCATTGTGCGCGAAAGCGCTGTGCGAAATTGACCTGATAGCAGTCGCCGGCCTGGATGTACTGCTGGATACGCACAAACGCCTGCTGATAGTCGCTGGCGCTGAGGTCGGGGCTCATGGCGCCGCTCAGGGTGAACGGTGCAGTCGCTGCAGTCGTGGGCTGGCTGAACAGCTGGATCAGACGCTGGCGCTCGGTGTCGATCAGGTTGGGATGGAACACCAGCTGACTGCTGCCGATCAGGTGATCGCTGATCAGTGCCCAGTCATACAGACCGAAGCGCGCGTCGGGCAGTTGCAGGTCATCGTGAGCCTGGGAGGGCAGGGCCTCCAGGTGACGGCCGAAATCGTAACTGAGGTAGCCGATCAAGCCACCTGCGAACGGTAATTCGTAGGGGGCAGGAATCGCTGCATCGCCGAGCCGGGCCAGCGTGGCGCGCAGGCGTTGCAGGAAAGCACCGCCAGTTTCGTCAGGCGATACCGCCAGTGTTGCCAGTGGCCAGGCGCTGAGTACGTCATAGCGTCCGCGCTCGGCATTCGGCCGGCCGCTGTCGAGCAGCACGCTGCCCGGGGCATGACGAATCGCCGCGAAATACTCGGCGGGGTTGGCGCGATAGGGAAGCGGGTATACGGAGCAGGTCAACATGGGCGGGGCAGATCAGCCATCGAGGCGGGGTGGCGATTGTAGTCCTCTGCGGGATTTGCTCCTAGAGGGGATGTGGGGAAGAGATACATCATGTACGGCTGCGCAAACCCTGTGGCGAGGGAGCAAGCTCCCGCCGGCCGGTCCGCGCTCGGGCGAAGCAGCCGTAAAACCGGCACATGTGTTCTGCTTGTAAGGTTGCGTTGTCAGGTTTTAGGGCCGCTTCGCGCCCCAGCGGGAGCAAGCTCCCTCGCCACAAAGGCTTAGTCTTCAGCCGAGGGGATATTCCCGAACATGTGCTGAACAAACTCCACGCGCTCCTGCGGCGTTTCGGTAATCCCTCTGGCCTTCAGCTCTTCCAGGCGTGCCTCGACGGCATGAGTACGGGTGGTCAACCCGCAATCATTGGCGATCTGAATGTTCAGCCCGGGCCTCGCGTTGAGTTCGAGAATCAGCGGACCTTTTTCCTGGTCCAGCACCATGTCGACACCGATGTAGCCCAGGCCGCACAGCTCATAACAGCTGGCGGCAAGTTTCATGAAACCGTCCCAGTAGGGCAGTTGCACGTCATCCACCGCGTTAGTGGTATCCGGGTGCTTGGCGATGATGCGGTTCATCCAGGTGCCACGCAGCGTCAGGCCGGTGGCCAGGTCGACACCGACACCGATAGCGCCCTGGTGCAGGTTGGCCTTGCCGCTGGACTGCCGGGTGGGCAAACGCAGCATGGCCATCACCGGGTAGCCCATCAGCACGATGATGCGGATGTCCGGCACGCCTTCATAGCTGATGCTTTTGAAGATCTGGTCGGGAATCACCCGGTATTCGATCAGTGCGCGGTCGCGGTGACCGCCCAGGGAATACAGGCCGGTCAGTATGCTGGATATCTGGTGCTCGATTTCTTCATGGCTGATGATCCTTCCGGAAACCGTGCGGTACTGGCCCTCGAAACGGTCGGCGATCACCAGGATGCCGTCACCGCCGGCACCTTGCGCCGGTTTGATCACGAAGTCGTTGTGGTTGCCGATGATTTCGCCGAGCTTTTCGATTTCTTTCTCGGTGGAGATCACGCCGTACATCTCCGGCACGTGAATGCCGGCCTTGATCGCGCGTTCCTTGGTGATGATCTTGTCATCGACAATCGGGTACAGGCTGCGCTTGTTGTACTTGAGTACGTAGTCAGCGTTGCGCCGATTGATGCCCATGATGCCCCGGGCGTGCAGGGCCTTCCAGGTCTTCCAGAAACCGAACATTACGAATCGGCCTTGACGAAGGCTTTGAAGCGCATGAGCTCAGTCAGGCGATAGCCGCGATAGCGCCCCATGGCCAGCATGAAGCCCACCAGGATCAACAGGATCGCCGGGAAGGTGAACACAAAATAAATCAGTTCCGGAATGCTCATGATCAGGTGTCCCAGAGAGGCGGCGAACAGCGTACCTATCGCGACTTTCAACGCATGCCCGGCGCCGCGTTCTTCCCAGGTGATCGACAGGCGTTCGATGGTCATGGTCAGAATCACCATCGGGAACAGCGCCACCGACAGCCCGCGTTCCAGCCCCAGTTTATGGCTGAACAGGCTGATGGCGGCAATCAGCACCACAACGAAGGTCAGCACCACCGACAGCCTCGGGAGCATTTGCAGCTTCAGGTGCTCAAGGTAGGAGCGCAGCGACAGCCCCAGCGCCGTGATCACTGTAAACAGCGTAATGCCGAAACCCAACCCGGTTTCGCGAAAGGCCAGGGCAACCAGCACCGGGGTAAAGGTGCCGAGGGTCTGCAAGCCGATCAGGTTGCGCAGGATCAGGATAACCAGCACGCCGATCGGGATCATCACCATGATCATGAAGGTTTGCTGGGTTTGCAGCGGCAAGCCGTACAGCGAGTAATCAAGAAAGCTGGCGTCGGTGTTTTCGTCGGTCAGCTTGGCCAGGCGAATGGCGTTCATTTCGCTGTTGTTCAGGCTGAAGGTGACGTTGGCCTTCTTGCCGCCCTCGACGGTGATCAGGTTGTCATCGCCGGTCCACCACAGCAGGCGATCGGTGGGCAGGCCTTGCTCGCCGGTTTCCGGGTTGAAGTACAGCCAGTCAGTGCCATTGAAGCTGCGCAGCCAGAGTTCCGGGGTTTGCGGTTGATCGGCGACCAGGTGGATGGTGTGGACCTTTTCCATCGGTACGTGGGCAATGGACAGCAGCAACTCGACGATTTTCGCTTTGTGCGCCGGTGACGGATCGCCGGCCAGCAGCAGTTTTGCGTTGTCGTCATTGGCGTTGTTGACGCGTTTGATCGCTTCGCCGATGAAGGTCTCGACGTCGGCCGAGTGCTGGCGAATCGGGGCGAGCAGGGCATCGGCGGCGACTTTCTCCGGGCCTTCGACGGCGATGCTGTCGCGGAAGGTCGGGCCTTTGACTTTGGATTTTTCACCGGTGTAGCGCTTGGTCAGCACCAGGCGGTAGTAAAGCGTCTGGTTGCCCTTGGCCCGACGTGCCGACCAGGTGACCTTGCGGTTGCCGTCGACGCGATTGACCGCAACGCCATAATTGTTGGAGATAAAGCTTTCATTGAGGCTGACATAGTCGCGGCTCAGCGGTGGCACGAACATCTGGATCTTGACCGGGTCCTTGGCACTGGCGACGAACTCGACCTTGGCGTCGATGTTCCACAAATCGTCGGTGGCGTCTTCGGTCACCGGAATGCCCAACACGAAAATCTGATAGGCCGTCACTGAAAGGCCCAGCACCACCAATAGGGTGATCAGGATTTTCAGGTGGAGGGTAAGGGAGCGCATGGGCATTACTCTGCGGTATGAGCGTCGACGGCGCAGGCGGGTTTGCCAGCAGCGTATTTAAGACTCGGGTCGACCAGCGCATCAAAGCGTTTCAAGGCTTCGGAACCGATCAGGAGCGGGTATTGGAATGCACTTCGGTCGGTCAGGTTCACTTCTATGCTGCGCAGCGCCGTGCCCATGCAGACGTCCAGCTCAATCACCGGGCGAGCGGTGTACTGCTTGCCTTCCTCGGGATCGAAGTCGCCAGCGCGGCGTTTGATTTTGCTCACGCGTGCCAAAGGGCGCTCGATCGGGTGCGAGTGGGCGGTGTCGATGGCCAGATAAAAGCGCACCCACGATTCGCCATTGCGTTTGAAGCGCTTGATATCACGGGCGCTGAGGGAGGCGGTTTTGGCCCCGGTGTCGAGTTTGGCTGCGACTTCCAGGTCGATCCCTGCCAGCTGCGCGTATTCGTTGAGACCGTACACAGTCTTTTCGCCCCCGATAGCGAGACCTGGCAGGCAGAGGAGTAGACAGATCAACAGGGTGAAGGGCTTGAGTCTCATAGATCCTGGCGCGGTGCCGTCCGTTCTTCAGTTCAAGGCGACTGGCATTGCTGCACAAGCTCCTTCTCGTGCCTGCCATAAAAAGATGACAGACAAATGCGGGCGGCATTCTAGCACGGTGGTTTTATGGCGCCAGCCGCGGGTCTGTCCTTTACTTAGGTTTTACCTAAGGCGTTTATTAGACGATTGTCGACAATAGATCTATTTCCTTTGACTGATTGCGCGATATTGGTTAGTTTTTGCCGCATTGGCTTACGAGGTGTCGACAATATGCTGGATCAACTTGATCCCCCTGTGATGGCGTCAGACGATTCGGAAACCCTTTCCGAAAACGTCTTCCGACGTATTCAGGCGGCCATCGTCAAAGGTGAAATCGCCCCGGGCAGCAAGATCTCCGAGCCTGAATTGGCGCGCACTTACGGCATCAGCCGCGGGCCGTTGCGCGAGGCGATCCATCGTCTGGAAGGTCAGCGCCTGCTGGTTCGCGTCCCGCACGTGGGGGCCAGGGTGGTGTCGCTGAGTCACGCCGAACTGCTTGAGCTCTACGAAATTCGCGAGTCCCTGGAAGGCATGGCCTGTCGTCTGGCTGCCGAGCGCATGACCACCGAAGAAATCGATGAGTTGCGTCAGGTGCTGGAAACCCACGAGCGCGATGCGGCGTTTCAGGCCGGTGTCGGCTATTACCAGCAGGAAGGTGATTTCGACTTTCATTACCGAATCATTCAAGGCAGCGGCAACCGCACGCTGACGCAAATGCTCTGCGGCGAGCTGTACCAGCTGGTGCGCATGTACCGCATTCAGTTTTCCGCCACGCCCAATCGGCCGCGCCAGGCGTTCGCCGAGCACCACCGGATTCTCGATGCCATCGCCGACCGTGACGGTGAATTGGCCGAGTTGTTGATGCGTCGTCACATCGGCGCTTCAAAACGCAATATCGCCCGTCACTATCAGGACGGTGCCCATCAGACAGCCACTCCACGAGGTGAGTCATGAGTTCGAACAAGAGCACACCAGGCCAGCGTTTTCGCGATGCGGTTGCCAGCGAGCATCCGTTGCAAGTGGTCGGCACAATCAACGCCAACCATGCGCTGCTGGCCAAGCGCGCCGGTTTCAAGGCTATTTATCTGTCCGGTGGCGGGGTCGCTGCCGGTTCTCTCGGTGTGCCGGACCTGGGGATTACCGGGCTCGATGACGTGTTGACCGACGTACGCCGGATCACCGACGTCTGCGACCTGCCGCTGTTGGTGGACGTGGACACCGGTTTTGGCTCCTCGGCGTTCAACGTCGCGCGCACCGTGAAGTCGATGATCAAGTTCGGCGCGGCAGCGATTCACATCGAAGACCAGGTCGGCGCCAAGCGCTGCGGTCACCGCCCAAATAAAGAGATCGTTTCCCAGCAGGAAATGGTCGACCGGATCAAGGCCGCAGTCGACGCGCGTACCGATGACAGCTTCGTGATCATGGCCCGCACCGACGCCCTGGCGGTCGAAGGTCTGGAATCGGCACTGGATCGCGCCGCGGCGTGCATCGAAGCCGGCGCCGACATGGTGTTCCCGGAAGCCATCACCGAACTGGACATGTACAAGCTGTTCGCCAGCCGCGTCAAAGCGCCGATCCTGGCCAACATCACCGAATTCGGCGCCACGCCGCTGTACACCACCGAGCAACTGAAGGCTGCCGATGTGTCGCTGGTGCTGTACCCGCTGTCGGCCTTTCGCGCGATGAACAAAGCGGCGGAAAACGTCTACACCGCGATCCGTCGCGACGGTACGCAACAGAACGTCATCGACACCATGCAGACCCGCATGGAGCTTTACGATCGTATCGATTACCACACCTTCGAGCAGAAGCTCGATGCGTTGTTTGCGCAGAAGAAGAACTGAATCAAACCCTGTGGGAGCGAGCCTGCTCGCGATGGACGTTAACGATAACGCGGTGTTCCTGATGCACCGAGGTGAGCCATCCACCGTCGCGAGCAGGCTCGCTCCCACAAGTTTCCCTAACAAATTCAAGATTGGAGACAGCAATGGCCGAAGCAAAAGTATTGAGTGGCGCCGGGCTGCGTGGCCAGGTGGCCGGGCAAACCGCATTGTCCACCGTGGGACAAGAAGGCGCCGGCCTGACCTATCGCGGCTATGACGTTCGCGAACTGGCGGCGCAAGCGCATTTCGAAGAAGTGGCGTACATGCTGCTCTACGGCGAACTGCCGAACAAGGCGCAGCTGGCGGCCTACATCAGCAAACTGAGCAAGCTGCGTGACCTGCCGCAAGCGCTGAAGGAGGTGCTCGAACGCATCCCGGCAGACGCCCATCCAATGGACGTGATGCGCACCGGCTGCTCGTTCCTCGGCAACCTTGAACCGGAGCATGACTTCTCCCAGCAACACGATAAAACCGACCGGCTGCTGGCCGCGTTCCCGGCGATCATGTGCTACTGGTATCGCTTCAGTCACGAAGGCAAGCGCATCAATTGCGTGACCGATGAAGAGTCGATCGGTGGGCACTTCCTGCACCTGCTGCACGACAAGAAGCCGAGCGAATTGCACGTCAAGGTGATGAACGTTTCGCTGATCCTTTACGCGGAACACGAGTTCAACGCGTCGACCTTCACCGCCCGCGTATGCGCATCGACCTTGTCCGACCTGTTCTCCTGCGTTACCGCAGCCATCGGTTCCCTGCGCGGTCCGCTGCATGGCGGCGCCAACGAAGCGGCGATGGAAATGATCGAGCGCTTCGCGTCGCCGCAAGAGGCGATCAAAGGCACCCTCGACATGCTCGCGCGCAAAGACAAGATCATGGGCTTCGGTCACGCGATCTACAAAGACAACGATCCGCGTAATGAAGTGATTAAGGGCTGGTCGAAAAAACTTGCTGACGAAGTCGGCGACACCGTGTTGTTCCCGGTGTCCGAAGCCATCGACAAGACCATGTGGGAACAGAAGAAACTGTTCCCCAACGCGGACTTCTACCATGCCTCGGCGTACCACTTCATGGGCATCCCGACCAAGCTGTTCACGCCGATTTTCGTCTGCTCGCGCCTGACCGGTTGGGCGGCGCATGTGTTCGAACAGCGCGCGAACAACCGCATCATCCGCCCGAGCGCCGAGTACGTCGGCGTCGAACAGCGCAAGTTCGTGCCAATCGAACAACGCTGAATGGTGGAGGCCTGACCGCCGATTTTTGGAACGACAGAGTACCCTGTGGGAGCGGGCTTGCTCGCGAAGACGGACTGACACTCAACATTGATGTCAACCGTTACACCGCTATCGCGAGCAAGCTCGGCTCCTACAAAGGTCGGGTTTCAAATCCGGCGCCAGGCACCACCTTTTGTAATCACCGTGACCGAGTCCTGACGATGAACACAGATTTTCGCAAATCGCTGCCCGGCAGCCATCTGGATTACTTTGACACCCGTGCGGCAGTCGAGGCCATCCAGCCCGGCGCCTATGACACCCTGCCGTACACCTCGCGCGTACTGGCGGAAAACCTGGTGCGCCGCTGCGACCCGGCCACGCTTACCGAATCCCTGAAGCAGTTCATCGAGCGCAAACGCGACCTCGACTTCCCGTGGTTCCCGGCCCGCGTGGTGTGCCACGATATTCTTGGCCAGACCGCCCTGGTCGACCTCGCCGGCCTGCGTGATGCCATCGCCCTGCAAGGTGGCGATCCTGCGCAAGTGAACCCGGTGGTACCGACGCAATTGATCGTCGATCACTCCCTGGCCGTCGAACGCGGTGGCTTCGATCCGGAAGCGTTCGAAAAGAACCGCGCCATCGAAGACCGTCGTAACGAAGACCGTTTCCACTTCATCAACTGGACCAAGAAGGCCTTCAAGAACGTCGACGTGATTCCGCCAGGCAACGGCATCATGCACCAGATCAACCTGGAGAAAATGTCACCAGTGATCCAGGTGCGTGACGGCGTGGCTTTCCCGGATACCTGTGTCGGCACCGACAGTCACACCCCGCACGTCGATGCCCTGGGCGTGATCGCCATCGGCGTCGGCGGTCTGGAAGCGGAAAGCGTGATGCTTGGTCGCGCCTCCTGGATGCGTCTGCCGGAAAGCGTCGGCGTCGAACTCACCGGCAAGCTGCAACCGGGCATTACCGCCACCGACATGGTGCTGGCGTTGACCGAGTTCCTGCGCAAGCAAAAAGTGGTCGGAGCCTGGCTTGAATTCTTCGGCGAAGGCGCCTCCGCGCTGACCCTCGGCGACCGTGCGACCATTTCCAACATGGCCCCGGAGTACGGCGCCACCGCAGCGATGTTCTACATCGACCAGCAGACCATCGACTACCTGAAACTTACCGGTCGTGAAGACGAGCAGGTGCAGTTGGTTGAAAATTACGCCAGGACCACGGGCCTGTGGGCCGATAGCCTGAAGGGTGCGCAATACGAGCGTGGCTTGACCTTCGACCTGTCTTCGGTGGTGCGCAACATGGCAGGGCCGAGCAATCCTCACGCCCGTGTCGCTACTTCCGACCTTGCGGCTCAAGGCATCTCCGGCCAGTGGGACGATGTGCCCGGCCAAATGCCGGACGGCGCAGTGATCATCGCCGCCATCACCAGTTGCACCAACACCAGCAACCCGCGCAACGTCATCGCTGCCGGCCTGTTGGCGCGTAATGCCAACAAGTTCGGGCTGACCCGCAAGCCGTGGGTCAAATCATCCCTCGCGCCGGGTTCGAAAACCGTGGCGCTGTATCTGGATGAAGCCGGCCTGACCTCTGAGCTGGAGCAACTCGGTTTCGGCGTGGTGGCATTCGCCTGCACCACCTGCAACGGCATGTCCGGTGCGCTGGACCCGGTGATCCAGCAAGAGATCATCGACCGTGACCTGTATGCCACCGCCGTGTTGTCGGGTAACCGCAACTTCGACGGTCGGATTCACCCCTACGCCAAGCAGGCGTTCCTTGCCTCGCCGCCGCTGGTGGTGGCGTACGCCATTGCCGGGACCATTCGTTTCGACATCGAAAAAGACGTGTTGGGCCTGACGGCGGATGGCAAGGAGATCCGTCTCAAGGACATCTGGCCGAGCGACGAAGAGATTGATGCGGTAGTCAAGGCATCGGTTAAACCGGAGCAGTTCCGTCAGGTCTACATCCCGATGTTCGCCATCCACGAAGACACCGGCCCGAAAGTCAAACCGCTGTACGACTGGCGCGAGATGAGCACCTACATTCGTCGTCCGCCGTACTGGGAAGGCGCCCTGGCCGGGGCACGTCCGCTCAAGGGCATGCGCCCGCTGGCGGTGCTGCCGGACAACATCACCACCGATCACCTGTCGCCGTCCAACGCGATCATGCTCGACAGCGCCGCTGGCGAATACCTGGCGAAAATGGGCTTGCCGGAAGAGGACTTCAACTCCTACGCGACTCACCGCGGTGACCACTTGACCGCGCAACGCGCGACCTTCGCCAACCCGAAACTGTTCAACGAAATGGTGCAGGAAAATGGCAAGGTCAAGCAGGGTTCGCTGGCGCGTGTCGAGCCGGAAGGCCAGGTCATGCGCATGTGGGATGCTATCGAAACCTACATGGAGCGCAAGCAGCCGCTGATCATCATCGCAGGTGCCGATTACGGTCAGGGTTCGTCCCGTGACTGGGCAGCCAAGGGGGTGCGTCTGGCCGGTGTCGAAGCCATCGCTGCCGAAGGTTTCGAGCGCATCCACCGCACCAACCTGGTGGGCATGGGCGTGTTGCCGCTGGAGTTCAAGCCGGGCACCGACCGCAAGACGCTGGGCATCGACGGCACTGAGACCTTCGACGTGATCGGCGAGCGCACGCCGCGCGCCACGCTGACCCTGGTCATCACCCGCAAGAACGGTGAGCAGGTGTCGGTGCCGGTTACCTGCCGTCTCGACACTGCTGAAGAAGTCTCGATCTATGAAGCCGGCGGCGTGTTGCAGCGTTTCGCCCAGGACTTCCTTGAATCGGCTGTTGCTGTCTAACGCGACTTGCCGGGGCAGGGCGGTAACGTCCTGCTCCGGCGCATAAGGAACATTATGGCCCACGTATCCCAGATCAAGATTCCCGCCACCTACATGCGGGGCGGCACCAGCAAAGGCGTGTTCTTCAGCCTGCAAGACCTGCCTGAGTCGGCGCAGGTTCCGGGCCCGTCCCGCGACGCGTTGTTGTTGCGGGTAATCGGCAGCCCTGATCCGTATGAAAAGCAAATCGACGGCATGGGTGGGGCGACTTCCAGCACCAGCAAAACGGTGATCGTGTCCAAGAGCATCAAGGCCGATCACGATGTCGATTACCTGTTCGGTCAGGTCTCCATCGACAAGCCTTTTGTCGACTGGAGCGGTAACTGCGGCAACCTTTCGGCAGCGGTCGGTTCGTTCGCCATCAGCAGCGGTCTGGTCGAGGCCGGTCGTATTCCGCATGACGGCGTGGCGGTGGTGCGCATCTGGCAGGCCAATATCGGCAAGACCATCATCGCTCACGTGCCGATCACTGACGGTGCGGTGCAGGAAACCGGTGATTTCGAACTTGATGGCGTGACCTTTCCGGCCGCTGAGGTGCAGCTCGAATTCATGAACCCGGCGGCTGAAGAAGAGGGTGCAGGCGGCTCGATGTTCCCGACCGGCAACCTGGTCGATGACCTGCAAGTGCCCGGTGTCGGCACGCTCAAGGTGACCATGATCAACGCCGGCATTCCGACCATTTTCGTTAACGCCGAAGCCATCGGCTACACCGGCACCGAGTTGCAGGGCGATATCAACGCCGATCCGAAAGCGCTGGCGATGTTCGAGACCATTCGCGCGCATGGCGCACTGCGCATGGGGCTGATCCAGAATCTTGACGACGCCGCCAAGCGTCAGCACACCCCCAAGGTGGCGTTCGTTGCACGGCCCGCCGATTACCTCGCTTCCAGTGGTAAGCCGGTGGTCGCAGGTGATGTCGACCTGCTGGTCCGCGCACTGTCCATGGGCAAGTTGCACCACGCGATGATGGGCACCGCTGCCGTAGCCATCGGCACCGCGGCGGCGATTGACGGCACGCTGGTCAACCTCGCCGCGGGTGGTATTCCACGCAACGCGGTGCGCTTCGGGCATCCGTCCGGCACCTTACGCGTTGGCGCCGAAGCCCAACGGGTCGATGGCGAATGGACCGTGACCAAAGCCATCATGAGCCGCAGTGCGCGGGTACTGATGGAAGGCTGGGTGCGCGTGCCGGGTGATTCGTTCTGAGGTCAATCCTGAAGCGAACCCTGTGGGAGCGAGCCTGCTCGCGATGAGGCCATAACATTCAGTATCTTTGTTGGCTGTCACACCGCCATCGCGAGCAGGCTCGCTCCCACAATTGACCGTTTTTTCTATAATAAGAATGTTGTAGCTGACTAAGATTAACCCTGAGCCGAGGTCCCATCAACGAACCACTGCCAGAGTGAATCGAACATGAGCGCCAACGTTGACCTGAACATTCGCCCCGACTACGACAAGGTCCTGCAGGACATTGCCGATTACGTCCTGAACTTTAAGATCGAGTCCAAAGAGGCGCTGGACACCGCCCGCAATTGCCTGATGGACACCCTTGGCTGCGGCCTGCTGGCCCTGCGCTTTCCCGAATGCACCAAACACCTGGGTCCTATCGTTGAAGGCACGGTCGTGCCCTTTGGCGCACGTGTTCCCGGTACCCGTTTTCGTCTCGACCCGGTAAAAGCGGCGTGGGACATCGGCTGTATCGTCCGCTGGCTCGACTACAACGACACCTGGCTGGCGGCCGAGTGGGGCCATCCGTCCGATAACCTCGGCGGGATACTCGCGGTCGCCGATCACCTGTCGCAAAAACACGTGGCCAATGGCGATGCGCCGCTGACCATGCGAGCGGTACTGGACGCGATGATCATGGCGCACGAGATCCAGGGTGTGATTGCCCTGGAGAATTCCTTCAACCGGGTCGGCCTGGACCATGTGCTGCTGGTCAAAGTCGCCTCGACGGCAGTGACCGCGAAACTGATGGGCGCCAATCGCGAGCAACTGCTGGCGGCGCTGTCCCACGCGTTTGTCGACGGCCAGGCACTGCGCACTTACCGTCATGCGCCGAACGCCGGTTCGCGCAAGTCCTGGGCTGCGGGCGACGCCTCCAGTCGTGGCGTACGGTTGGCGGACATCGCTATGCGTGGCGAGATGGGCATTCCGGGTGTATTGACAGCGCCGCAGTGGGGTTTCTACGACGTGCTGTTCAGCCACACCAACAAGGACCTGGCGCTCAAGCCCGCAGATAAACGTACGTTCAGCCTCTCGCAGAAGTACGGCACTTACGTGATGGAAAACGTGCTGTTCAAGATCAGTTTCCCGGCCGAGTTTCACGCGCAAACCGCCTGCGAAGCGGCGGTGACCCTGCACCCGCAGGTGAGCAATCGTCTGGATGACATCGACAAGATCGTTATCACCACTCACGAGTCGGCGATTCGTATCATTTCCAAGGTCGGCCAATTGGCCAATGCCGCGGACCGCGACCACTGCATCCAGTACATGACCGCCGTGCCGCTGGCCTTCGGCACTCTGGTGGCTGAACAGTACGAAGACGAGTTCCACGCCGCGCACCCGATCATCGACGCGTTGCGCGAGAAGATGGTCATTGTTGAAGAGCCGCGCTACACCCGCGAATACCTGGAGGCTGACAAGCGCTCTATCGCCAACGCCTTGCAAGTGTTCTTCAAGGACGGCTCAAGCACCGAACAAGTGGTGGTCGAATACCCGGTTGGTCATCGTCGTCGCCGCGCGGAGGGCATTCCCTTGCTGGAGGACAAGTTCAAGGCCAATCTGGCCACTCGATTCACTGCGCAGCGCACAGCGCAGATCTTTGCCTTGTGCAAGGATCAGGCGAGCCTTGAGGCCACGCCGGTTAACCGTTTTGTCGATTTGTGGGTGATCTAGCCAGACCGCGTAATCGTTCATCGCGAGCAGCCGGGCGGCGTTCCGTCTGCTCGCGATGGCGGTAGACCTGGCAACAATGGAGCTACTTGAACCGCCGCTCGACACCTTTTTCCACCAGGATTTTCGCCGAAATCTCTTCCACGGAAAAATGCGTGGAGTTGATGTGCGCGATGTTCTCGCGGCGGAACAGGTTTTCGACTTCTCGCACTTCGAACTCGCACTGGGCATAGCTCGAGTAGCGGCTATTGGGCTTGCGTTCGTTGCGGATCGCGGTGAGGCGGTCCGGGTCGATGGTCAGGCCAAACAGCTTGTGTTTGTGGGCACGCAATGCTGTTGGCAGTTGCAGGCGCTCCATGTCGTCTTCGGTCAGCGGGTAGTTGGCCGCGCGAATACCGAATTGCATGGCCATGTACAGGCAGGTCGGGGTTTTGCCGCAGCGCGACACGCCGACCAGGATCAGGTCAGCCTTGTCGTAATAGTGGGTGCGGGCGCCGTCGTCGTTGTCGAGGGCGAAGTTCACTGCCTCGATGCGCTCCATGTAATTGGAGTTGTGGCCAATCGAATGGGACTTGCCGACCGAATACGACGAGTGTTCGCTCAGCTCCAGCTCGAGCGGCGCGAGGAAGGTCGAGAAAATGTCGATCATGAAACCATTGGAGGTCGCGAGGATCTCACGAATATCCTGGTTGACGATCGTGTCGAAGATGATCGGACGAAATCCGTCCTTTTCGGCGGCCATATTGATTTGTTGTACCATGGCCCGCGCTTTGTCCACGTTGTCGATGTACGGTCGTATGACTTTGCTGAAGGTAATATTTTCGAACTGCGCCAACAAACTTTGACCCAGGGTTTCGGCTGTAATGCCCGTGCCATCGGAGATAAAGAAAGCAGATCGTTTCATTTGCGCCTTGGGCCTTAAGCTGGTGACGATTCTTGGATATGATAGGCGCGGTTTGTCGGCCTGGATTGGCCCGCATTCTCACTTATTTTCCAGGTCCAGGCCATATTGCTGGCAAATGCTCCCTATGAGCCGCCAGCGCCCTGAGCTTTTCCAACACAGTTAGTGGAGAGATCACCTTGGTAGAGTACGTAGTTTCCCTCGATAAGCTCGGCGTCCATGATGTAGAGCATGTGGGGGGCAAGAACGCATCCCTCGGCGAGATGATCAGTAATCTTGCGGGGGCCGGTGTTTCGGTCCCGGGTGGCTTTGCCACGACGGCTCAGGCTTATCGTGATTTTCTCGAATTAAGTGGTTTGAACGACCAGATCCACGCAGCGCTCGATGCGCTGGACGTCGACGACGTGAACGCCCTGGCGAAAACCGGTGCGCAAATTCGTCAATGGATCATGGAGGCCGAGTTTCCGGAGAAACTCAACGCCGAAATCCGCACCGCGTTCGCCACGCTGTCGGCCGGTAACCCGGACATGGCCGTGGCCGTGCGCTCCTCGGCAACGGCCGAAGATTTGCCGGACGCTTCCTTCGCCGGCCAACAGGAAACCTTCCTGAACATCCGCGGCGTCGAAAACGTCATTCGTGCTGCCAAGGAAGTCTTTGCTTCCCTGTTCAACGACCGTGCCATTTCCTACCGCGTGCACCAGGGCTTCGACCATAAACTGGTTGCCCTGTCGGCTGGCGTGCAGCGCATGGTCCGTTCGGAAACCGGCACTGCCGGCGTGATGTTCACCCTCGATACCGAATCCGGCTTCCGTGATGTGGTGTTTATCACCGGCGCCTACGGCCTGGGCGAAACTGTCGTACAGGGCGCGGTGAACCCGGATGAGTTCTACGTCCACAAAGGCACGCTGGCAGCGGGTCGCCCGGCAATCCTGCGCCGCAACCTGGGCAGCAAAGCCATCAAGATGATCTACGGCGACGAAGCCAAGGCCGGTCGTTCGGTCAAGACTGTCGATGTCGACAAGGCCGAACGCGCGCGTTTCTGCCTGACCGATGCTGAAGTCAGTGAGCTGGCCAAGCAGGCGATGATCATCGAGAAGCACTACAAGTGCCCGATGGACATCGAATGGGCCAAAGACGGCGACGACGGCAAGCTGTACATCGTTCAGGCTCGTCCTGAAACCGTGAAGAGCCGCACCCAGGCCAACGTCATGGAGCGTTACCTGTTGAAAGAAACCGGCACTGTGCTGGTTGAAGGTCGCGCCATCGGCCAGCGGATCGGCGCCGGTAAAGTGCGCATCATCAAAGACGTTTCCGAGATGGATAAAGTCCAGCCGGGCGATGTTCTGGTTTCCGACATGACCGACCCGGACTGGGAACCGGTCATGAAGCGCGCCAGCGCCATCGTTACCAACCGTGGCGGTCGTACCTGCCACGCGGCGATCATTGCGCGTGAACTGGGTATCCCGGCAGTCGTGGGTTGCGGTAACGCCACTCAGCTGTTGAAAGACGGCCAGGGTGTGACGGTTTCCTGCGCTGAAGGCGACACCGGGTTCATCTTCGAAGGCGAGTTGGGCTTCGACATCAAGAAAAACTCCGTCGATGCCATGCCGGAACTGCCGTTCAAAATCATGATGAACGTCGGTAACCCGGATCGCGCTTTCGATTTCGCGCAGTTGCCGAACGCCGGTGTGGGCCTGGCCCGTCTGGAGTTCATCATCAACCGCATGATCGGCGTGCACCCTAAAGCACTGCTGAACTACGACGGCCTGCCGCCGGAAATCAAGGACAGCGTCGACAAGCGCATTGCCGGTTACCACGATCCGGTCGGCTTCTACGTCGAGAAACTGGTCGAAGGCATCAGCACCCTGGCTGCCGCGTTCTGGCCGAAAAAGGTCATTGTGCGTCTGTCGGACTTCAAGTCCAACGAGTACGCCAACCTGATCGGCGGCAAGCTCTACGAGCCGGAAGAAGAAAACCCGATGCTGGGCTTCCGTGGCGCTTCGCGTTACATCAGCGAGTCGTTCCGTGACTGCTTCGAACTCGAATGCCGCGCGCTGAAACGCGTGCGCAACGACATGGGCCTGACCAACGTCGAAATCATGGTGCCGTTCGTCCGTACCCTGGGCGAAGCCAGCCAGGTTGTGGAACTGTTGGCCGAGAATGGCCTGGCACGTGGCGAAAACGGTCTACGCATCATCATGATGTGCGAGCTGCCGTCCAACGCGATCCTGGCTGAAGAGTTCCTCGAGTTCTTCGACGGTTTCTCCATTGGTTCCAACGACCTGACCCAGCTGACCCTGGGTCTGGACCGTGACTCCGGGATCATCGCGCATCTGTTCGACGAGCGTAATCCAGCGGTCAAGAAGCTGCTGTCCAACGCGATTCAGGCCTGCAACAAGGCTGGCAAATACATCGGTATTTGCGGCCAGGGCCCTTCCGACCACCCAGACCTGGCCAAGTGGCTGATGGAACAGGGTATCGAAAGCGTTTCGTTGAACCCCGATTCCGTACTGGAAACCTGGTTCTTCCTGGCTGAAGGTCAGGCTGCGGTCTAAGTCGTTGAGTGAAGGGCCGATCGGTGATCGGCCCTTTAAAGTTCAAGTAGGGGGGGCATCCATCTGGATGCCGCCCCTTTTTGTGCAAGAGCATTATGCAAAGCAGCAGCAACCTGTTTCCTGTCGCCTTGATCAGCGCCGAGCGTCGCGGCGATCTGAGCGAGGACGTCTACCGCTTGAAACCCGGCAATAGCCCGGACGGCACCGTCGAACTGGCGGTCACCCGCCTGGGCATGGCCGATGAGCCCGCCGTGCGTGGCATTCCGGTGATTTTGTTACACGGCAGTTTTTCCAATCGGCGTTTCTGGTTTTCTCCCAAAGGCCTTGGCCTGGGCGCCTATCTTGCGCGCGCCGGTTTTGATGTGTGGATACCGGAAATGCGCGGTCACGGCTTGTCCCGGCGTAACCAGAACTATCGAAAGAACCGCGTTGCCGACTATGCCCGTTACGATCTACCGGCGATTGCTGCGTTCGTTCGTGAGCAAAGCGCTCAGGTTCCGCACTGGATTGGTCATTCACTGGGCGGCATCACCCTGGCGGCAGCGCTGGGTGGTCAGTACCTGGGTGAGCCTGCCGTGGCCTCTGCGGCGTTTTTTGGTACGCAGGTCAGTCGCACCTATTGGCCGCTGAAAATTCCCCCGGTGGAGTGGAGCGGACGGTTCATCCTGAAGCGTTTCGCGCAAATTTCGGGCTCTCGCCTCAAGCGCGGTCCGGAGGACGAGCCGATAGGCCTGGCCCTGGAGGGCATGCGCTGGTACGGCTTGTTCGGGCGCTTTGGCGATGCCGAGAAAGACTGGTGGGCCGGGCTGGCGGAGGTTCAGGTGCCGGTCTTGGGCGTCAGCGCGACCAGCGATCATCAGGACCCGGATTGGGCGTGTCGCAAGCTGTTCGATCAGATCGGTTCCGAGCGCAAGCAGTTCATTTGCCTGGGGCGCGAGCAGGGTTTTTCGGACAATTTCGGGCATGTTGAAATGCTTGTCAGCAAAGCTGCTCAGGTTGAAGTCTGGCCGTTGGTGCAGCGCTGGCTGGCAGATCCGCAGGCGCCGTTGCTGGCTGGCAAACCGGATTTGGCCACAGCCGTCTGAGTACGAATGCTCTGACAAGGGCGTTTCGCTCCGATCAGCGAACGGCTAAGATATGACGCATTGAGCTGTTCTGGTCACAAACGGTTGTTGAGTCGGCCTTATGTTCGTACCTCTTGAGCGTCTGATCAATCTGAATGAAGGTTATCGGCGGACGTTCCAGGTTGAAGGGCGTAGCCTGCTGTTGTTGGTGCTGGATAATCAGCCGTTGTTGCTGATAGACAGCTGTCCGCACCAAGGCTCGCCGCTCGGCAGCGCGACATTGTCGGGAAATATCCTGCGTTGTCAGCGCCACGGTATCGAGTTTCAGTTGCCCAGCGGCGTGCCGGTACAGGCACAGTGCCCTGGCTTGAGTATGCTGAAGGTGACTTACGAGGGTGATCGCATCGGAATAGATGTTTAAATTCTTTGCGGATACTCGTTTCTGTGCCGTAACCCCTGCGATTTTCGACAGCCCACGATCTGTACTTTCTCTTACAGGAGTTTCTCGATGAACCATTACCTTACTCCCGACCTGTGTGATGCCTACCCGGAACTGGTGCAGGTGCTGGAGCCGATGTTCAGCAATTTTGGTGGCCGTGATTCCTTCGGCGGCGAAATCGTTACCATCAAGTGCTTCGAAGACAACTCGCGGGTCAAGGAGCAGGCCGAGCTCAAAGGGAATGGCAAGGTGCTGGTGGTCGATGGCGGTGGTTCGCTGCGCCGCGCCTTGCTGGGCGACATGATCGCCGAGAAAGCCGCGAAAAACGGTTGGGAAGGGTTGGTGATCTACGGCTGCATCCGTGATGTCGACGTTATTGCGCAAACCGACCTGGGCGTGCAGGCGCTGGCAAGCCACCCGATGAAAACCGACAGGCGTGGCGTCGGTGAGCTGAACGTTGCGGTAACCTTCGCCGGCGTGACTTTCCGTCCGGGTGAATACATCTACGCGGACAATAACGGCGTGATCGTCTCGCCAAGTCCGTTGAAAATGCCAGAATAAACAGCTGATTCAAGCCAGGGGTGAGGATGTTCGAGGAAGAAAACGCGCAGTGGGGGCTGGTGCATGCCCTGGTGCTGGATGGTAAAGGTGGTGCGCGTTGGCTTGCCCGGACTGAACTGGATGACCTGCAACTGCAACCCCATGAAAGCCTTTGGCTGCACTGGGACCGTAGTCACCCGCAAACTCAGACCTGGTTGCGTAAATCCAGCGGTCTGAGTGAGTTCAGCTGTGACCTGCTACTCGAAGAGAACACCCGGCCGCGCCTGTTGGCGCTGCCGGACTCCGAGTTGTTGCTGTTTTTGCGCGGAATCAACCTCAACCCGGGTGCCGAGCCTGAAGACATGGTGTCGGTGCGCATCTTCGCTTCTGCTCAGCGGGTCATTTCCCTGCGTTTACGCCCGTTGCGCGCTACCGATGAGTTGCTGGTGCAACTGAATGAGGGCAAGGGGCCGAAAACCACCTCCGAACTGGTCCTTTATATGGCTCAGTACCTCACCCATAAAGTGCAGGATCTGGTCAGCGATCTCTCCGAAATCGTCGATGATGAAGAAGAAAAGCTGGATGCCGACGAACGGTATACTCCGGAGCATGGCGCCATTGTGCAGATCCGTCGGCGAGCGGCAGGACTGAAGCGCTTCCTTGCTCCGCAGCGGGATATCTTCGGTCAGCTGACGCGGATAAAACTGCCATGGTTTGTCGATGATGACGGCGATTACTGGAACGAATTGAACAACAGCCTGACGCGTTACCTGGAAGAGCTGGAATTGACCCGGGAGCGCGTAGGGCTGGTGCTTGAGACCGAAGATCGGCGTTTGAATGTGCACATGAATCGCATCATGTATCGCTTCGGGATCATCACCGGGATTTTTTTGCCGATGAGTTTTCTGACCGGTTTGCTCGGTATAAACGTCGGCGGAGTTCCTTTTTCCGGAAACCCTTATGGCTTCGTGATTGCCTGCCTGATGATGGTGACCGTAGGGGTGGGGCAGTGGTGGTTGTTCCGGCGTTTGCGCTGGGTATGAGGGAGAGCCATGTGACCCGAAGAATTTTGATCGCGTCTTTCACAGATATCCCGAGAGGTGCGTATGCACGATCCGTTTGAACAGTCCTTGCGCGACATGCTCAAGGCATCACCGTCCACCCGCGACGACGATGCCTGTCTGGGGCGTGTGCTGAAAACCGCCAACCGCCAGGTTGGCGCCGGTGATCTGTTCAGCCTGCTGGGCCGCTGGCTGCCCGCGCTGATGATCGCCCTGAATAACGGATCGGCCCATGTCTTGCCGGTTTCCCGTCATAAACCTGCTGCCCGCACTGCTGATAAGGCTGATTGAATATGGAACTTGATCTCTGGACTCAGAGCCTCGTCACGGCAATGACTGCGTTGTGGACCAAGGTAGCGAACTTCATTCCGAACCTGTTCGGCGCACTGGTAGTGCTTCTGCTGGGTTTTGTCGTAGCCAAGCTGCTCGACACCCTGCTCTCGAAATTGCTCGCAAAACTGGGCCTGGACCGCTTGATGGGCGGTACCGGCTTGACCAAGCTGCTGTCCCGTGCGGGCCTGCAGGTGCCGATTTCTACGCTGATCGGCAAGATCGTTTATTGGTTCGTTTTGCTGATTTTTCTGGTTTCTGCTGCGGAATCCCTTGGCTTGGAGCGAGTTTCGGCTACGCTCGACATGCTGGCACTGTATTTACCGAAAGTATTTGGTGCCGCACTGGTGTTGCTGGTGGGCGTGTTGCTCGCACAATTGGCCAATGGGCTGGTGCGCGGCGCCGCAGAGGGCGTAGGACTGGACTACGCAGCGGGCCTTGGGCGTATCGCTCAAGGCCTGGTGATCATCATCAGTATTTCGGTCGCGATCAGTCAGCTTGAGGTCAAAACAGACCTGCTGAACCATGTGATCGTGATTGTCTTGATTACCGTTGGTCTGGCAGTTGCCTTGGCCATGGGGTTGGGAAGCCGGGAAATCGCCGGTCAGATTCTTGCTGGGATCTATGTGCGCGAGTTGTATCAGGTTGGGCAACAAGTGCGTGTTGGTGAGGTCGAAGGTCAGATCGAAGAGATCGGCACGGTTAAAACTACATTGCTGACCGATGAGGGTGAGCTAGTCTCACTGTCCAATCGGATCCTCCTGGAGCAGCATGTTAGTAGCCGCTAACCCGGCAAACCCTGCTAATGTATGCCGCCGCAAAAATGCCCGATACGATGGGCTGCGGCGGACATTGACCTGACTGTCGGCCCGACTTGTTTTGAATAAAGCCCAATCGCTATCCATGCGCTACGACCCCCGCGAACTCTCTGATGAGGAGTTGGTCGCGCGCTCGCACACGGAGCTGTTTCACGTGACGCGCGCCTACGAAGAGCTGATGCGGCGTTATCAGAGAACATTATTTAACGTTTGTGCACGGTATCTTGGGAACGATCGTGACGCAGATGATGTCTGTCAGGAAGTGATGTTGAAGGTGTTGTACGGTTTGAAGAACTTCGAGGGGAAATCGAAGTTCAAAACCTGGCTCTACAGCATCACGTACAACGAATGCATCACACAGTATCGAAAGGAACGGCGTAAGCGTCGCTTGATGGACGCTTTGAGTCTGGACCCCCTTGAGGAAGCGTCTGAAGAGAAGGCGCCGAAACCTGAGGAAAAGGGTGGACTTGATCGCTGGTTAGTGTATGTGAACCCGATTGACCGAGAAATTCTAGTGCTACGATTTGTCGCAGAGTTGGAGTTTCAGGAGATCGCGGACATCATGCACATGGGTTTGAGTGCAACGAAAATGCGGTACAAACGCGCTCTTGACAAATTGCGTGAGAAATTTGCAAGCATCGCTGAAACTTAGTTCGGCGCAAATATCTCTTACGTGTAGGCAAGTTCTGATAGACTTGCCGCCGAGTTGTCCCCCGGTTTGCGGGACTGCTTTACAATCACCAGATGGGGATTTAACGGATGAAACTGAAAAACACCTTGGGCTTGGCCATTGGTTCTCTTATTGCCGCTACTTCGTTCGGCGCTCTGGCACAAGGCCAAGGCGCGGTCGAAGGTGAGGCCTTCTGGGGCAAAACCTGGAACCACAGCGTCGATTCCTACCAGAACGGCCGCACTCCTGGCGTATCGATCGGCTACTTCCTGACCGACGACGTCTCTGTGAACGCGACCTACCGCAAAGACGAATACACCCGTTCGGACACTGACACTGGCAACCAGCGGATCAAAGGCGATCACTTCGGCCTGAAATCCCAGTACCACTTCGGTACCGTTGGCGACGCTATCCGTCCTTACGTTGAAGGCGGTGTATCTCACGGCAGCATGACCAACGTCGCTGCTGACGGTCACACTGGTCGTGACAAGTCCACCTACCTGACCACTGGTGCTGGCGCCAAGTGGTACATGACCGACAACCTGTACGCTCGTGCCGGCGTTGAAGCCGACTACAAGCTGGACAACGGTCGTTGGGACTACCAGGCTCTGATCGGCCTGGGCGTTAACTTCGGCGGCACTGGCGGCAAAGTTGCTCCAGCTCCAGCACCGGTTGCAGCTCCGGCTCCAGAGCCAGCCCCAGAAGCTCCAGTTGCTGAAGTTGTTCGCGTTCAACTGGACGTGAAATTCGACTTCAACAAGGCTGTTGTCAAGCCAAACAGCTACGGCGACGTGAAGAACCTGGCTGACTTCATGAAGCAGTACCCGAACACCACCACCGTAGTTGAAGGTCACACCGACAACGTCGGTCCTGACGCTTACAACCAGAAGCTGTCCCAGCGTCGTGCTGACGCTGTGAAACAAGTTCTGGTCAAGGATGGTGTTTCGGCTAACCGCGTTCACTCGGTTGGTTATGGCAAGTCCCGCCCAATTGCTGACAACAGCACTGACGCTGGCCGCGCTGCAAACCGTCGCGTAGAAGCGCAGGTTGAAGCTACCGCTAAGTAATTAGCCTGGTAGTTCGGAAAAGCCCGGCTTAGGCCGGGCTTTTCTTTGCCTGCGATTTGGCTTTTTGGAAGAACCGTCCGAACGCAGCCCAAGCCTTCGGCGGCGCCTATGCGAGGTTGGCGTTCCAAAGTTTCTCTGCAGGAGCGGGTGCAGGCTGCGATTTGTTAGCATTTTCATAAGCGGCCACCGCACCGATCACCAGGATCGCCGGGCTTTTCAGTTGGAAGCTGTGGGCGTCTTCCTGCATTGCAGTCAGGTTGCTCCGGCATTCGCGCTGATGTGGCAATGAAGCATTTTCAATCATCGCCACCGGCGTATCAGCCGCCATCCCACCGGCGAGCAATTGCTCGCCAATTGAGCTCAATTTCGCCACGCCCATGTAAATCACCAGCGTCGTACCGCTTTGGGCCAAGGCTCGCCAGTTAAGCTCGCTGTCGTCCTGCGTGTGCGCAGTGACCAGGGTTACGCCGCGGGCGACGCCGCGCAGGGTCAAGGAAATATCGCATTGCGTTGCGCCGGCCAGGCCTGCGGTGATGCCATTGACCAACTCCACTTCAATCTCGCGCTCGCGCAGCCACTGCGCTTCTTCACCGCCGCGTCCGAAAATGCACGGATCGCCGCCCTTGAGCCGTACCACACACTTTCCTTGGCGGGCATAACGCAGCATCAAGCGATGAATGAACGCCTGTGGGGTAGAGCGACAGCCACCACGTTTGCCGACGGCAATGATTCGCGCCTGTGGGCAATGCACCAGCACTGCGTCGTTGACCAGGTCATCGATCAGTACCACATCGGCTTCGTTCAGCGCCCGTACAGCTTTGAGGGTCAGCAATTCAGGGTCACCGGGACCTGCACCCACCAACCAGACTTTTGCGCTCATGTTCTATTCCTCACGAGGTGATTGCGATGGGCTGCACGCTGGCCGCCAACAGACGCTTGATTTCCGGGACACAGGAGCCGCATTGCGTGCCGCAACCGAGTTGTTGTTTCAGACCCTGCAAATCCAGGCCACTGCGAATGCCGGCGCACACCGCGCTTTCACTGACGTTCTTGCAGTTGCACAGGGTTTTGCTGGCGCTGACGGATGAGCCAGCGCTGCCGGGTGGTGTGCTCAACGGTGCCAATAGCCAGCGTCGCAGTTGTTCGTCGGCACGGCCTTCCAGCCAGAGGTTTTGCAGCCAGTGTTGGGCAAGGGTTTCACCGGCCAGGCGAATGGCGGTAATCCGGCCCTGTTCGATGCGCACGCGTTTGCCAATGGCGCGCCGTGGATCGTCGTAAGCCAGGACTGGACCATCGTTGAGTCCCAGTTGTTGATCGATGTCATGCAGCCGCTGCGGGTCGGGTGCCTGGGCGCTGGCAGCGCGTATCAGCAGCGCTGGGCGTTCACGGCCGGCCAGGCTGAGGCTGACGTAGGCAAAGTCCTCACAGAGCGGTCGTAAGGTCTCGAAATGCTGCTGAACATCGCCCTCAACCAGTGCGAACAACTGCCATGGCAGCTTTACCGGCTCGATACGCACGCCGCTGTGCTTGAGTTCAGGTTGTTTCGACAGAGGATCGAACGCCGGCTGTGTGAGCGTATTGACGCCACCCTTGAGGAAACGGTCTCCCCAGTGCATCGGCACAAAGGCTTGGCCCGGGCGCACACTGTCGTCACTGCCGACGGCAACAATCACGCTGCCTCGACGGCTTTTGAGGTTGACCAGATCGCCGGTCTGCAACCGATACCGACGCAGTTCATCAGGGTGCAGGCTCAACAGGGCTTCGCTGACATGGCCGAACAATTGCGCAGCCGTGCCGGTGCGGCTCATGCCGTGCCATTGGTCGCGCAGGCGCCCGGTGATCAGGGTCAGCGGAAAACGGGCGTCACGTTGCTCCTTGGCGGCGCGATAAGGGTCGGCGACAAACTGTGCACGGCCACTCTCGGTAGGGAAAATCCCGTCCGCATAAAGCCGTGGCGTTCCGCTCAAGGCGCCGTCCGGGAACGGCCATTGCTGCGGGCCGAGGCGGTCGAGCAGCGCATGGCTGATCCCGCAGAGGTCCAGATCGCGTCCGCGCGTCAGTTGTTTGTATTCATCGAAGACCTGCGCCGGTTGTTCGAAAGCAAACAGGCTGGGCTGTCCTGGACGCAGGCGCCGCTCCAGGCGTTGTGCGAAATCCACGGTGATCGCCCAGTCCGCGCGCGCTTCACCCGGTGCGTTGATGGCGCGGCGAACGTGGGAAATCCGCCGTTCGGAGTTGGTCACCGTGCCTTCCTTCTCACCCCAACTGGCAGCTGGCAGCAGCAGGTCGGCGAAAGGTGCGGTTTCGGTGGTACGAAAGGCTTCTTGCAGCACCACAAACGGGCAAGCCTGCAACGCCGCACGCACGGCTTGCTGATCCGGCAGCGACTGCGCCGGGTTGGTGCAGGCGATCCACAATGCTTTGATCTTGCCGCTCTGCACCTGTTCGAACAGTTCGATGGCGGTTAACCCGGTCGTGTCAGGTAGTTTCTCGACGCCCCAGTAAGCCGCCACTTCGGCGCGATGTTGAGCATTGGCCGCTTCGCGATGGCCTGGCAGCAAGTTCGACAAACTGCCGGTTTCGCGCCCGCCCATCGCGTTTGGCTGACCGGTAAGCGAGAAGGGGCCTGCGCCGGGCCGACCGATTTGCCCGGTGGCCAGGTGCAGGTTGATCAGCGCACTGTTTTTTGCGCTGCCGGCAGTGGACTGGTTCAGCCCCATGCACCACAGCGAGAGAAAACTCGTCGAGGTGCCGACCCACTCGGCGCATTGCTGCAACTGTTCAACGCTGATCCCACAGAGTTGCGCGACCATTTGCGGGGTGTAATCGCGCACCAGGTTTTTCAGCTCGGCCAAGCCTTCGGTGTGTGCCTTGATGAACTCACGGTCGACCCAGTCTTCCCACAGCAGCAGGTGCAAAATCCCGTGGAACAGCGCGACATCGGTACCCGGCAGAATGGCCAGGTGCAGGTCGGCAAGGTCACAGGTGTCCGTACGCCTGGGGTCGATGACGATGACTTTCATCTGTGGTCGGCGGGATTTGGCTTCTTCCAGTCGGCGAAACAGCACCGGATGAGCGTAGGCCATGTTGCTGCCGACAATCATCACGCAATCGCTCAGCTCAAGGTCTTCATAGCTGCACGGCGGGGCGTCAGCGCCGAGGCTGCGCTTGTAGCCGACCACCGCCGACGACATGCAGAGTCGCGAATTACTGTCGATGTTGTTGGTGCCGACCAGCGCCCGGGCCAACTTGTTGAAGGCGTAATAATCTTCGGTCAGCAGTTGCCCGGAGATATAGAACGCCACGCTGTCCGGGCCGTGTTCGGCGATGGTGTCGGCGAACACGCTGGCGGCGTGATCGAGGGCGGTGTCCCAATCGGTACGGCTGCGGGCCATACCTTTGCCAAGTCGCAGTTCCGGGTACAGCGCCCGTGCCGCGAGGTCGCCGGTGAGGTGCAGGGTCGAGCCTTTGCTGCACAGCTTGCCGAAGTTGGCCGGGTGCGTCGGGTCGCCGCTGACGCCGAGGATCTGCTCGCCATCATGCTCGATCAGTACGCCGCAGCCCACCCCGCAATAACAGCAGGTCGAGGCGGTCGTCTGGCGGCTCATCAGCCTGCTTCCCGCAGAGCCAGCATGACCCGACCGTTCTCCACCCGCGCCGGATGGTGATGGGCGCAACCGACATCAGGCGCCAGGGCCTGACCGGACTCCAGGTCGATCTGCCAATTGTGCAACGGGCAAGCGACGCGTTTGCCGTAGATCAGTCCTTGGGACAGCGGTCCGCCCTTGTGTGGGCAGCGGTCGTCGAGCGCGAAAACCTCGTCGTCGCTGGTGCGAAAAATCGCGATGTCACCTTTGGGGCCGCTGATGATGCGCGAGCCCAAGGCGTTGATTTCTTCCAGTGCGCAGATATCCAGCCAGTTCATGCCGGCACCTCCAGGTTTTTCACGGGGATGACATCGAACTCCTTCTTCAGCAACGGCTGTTCAAGGCGTTCTTTCCAGGGGTCCTGCTCGAACGACAGGGAGAATTGCAGCCGGTCGTTGAGCGCTTTGCGGCGTTCCGGGTCTTCCAGCACGGCTTTCTTGATGTGTTCCATGCCGACCCGTTGCAGGTAGTGCACGGTGCGCTCGAGGTAGAAGGCTTCTTCGCGATACAACTGCAGGAAGGCGCCGTTGTACTCGCGAACTTCTTCGGCGGTTTTCAGTTTGACGAAGAATTCCGCGACCTCGGTTTTGATCCCGCCATTGCCGCCGATGTACATCTCCCAGCCAGAGTCGACGCCGATGATTCCGACGTCCTTGATCCCGGCTTCCGAGCAGTTGCGCGGGCAACCAGAGACCGCCAGCTTGACCTTGTGCGGCGACCACATGTTGAACAGGTCATGCTCCAGTTCGATACCCAGTTGCGTGGAGTTTTGCGTACCGAAGCGGCAGAACTCGCTGCCCACGCAGGTTTTGACCGTGCGTATCGATTTGCCGTAGGCATGGCCGGACGGCATGTCGAGGTCCTTCCAGACGCCGGGCAGATCCTGCTTCTTGATCCCCAGCAAGTCGATGCGCTGGCCGCCCGTGACCTTGACCATGGGCACGTTGTACTTGTCGGCGACATCGGCAATGCGCCGCAGCTCCGAAGGATTGGTCACACCGCCCCACATCCGTGGGACGACCGAATAGGTGCCGTCTTTCTGAATGTTGGCGTGGGCCCGTTCGTTGATCAGCCGTGATTGCGGATCGTCCTTGGCCTCGCCTGGCCATGTGGAAATCAGGTAGTAGTTGAGCGCCGGACGGCAGGTGGCGCAGCCATTCTGGGTGCGCCAGTTCAGGTAGCTCATGGTCCCGGCGATAGTCAGCAAATGCTCTTCGCGGATCGCCTGGCGAATCTGTCCGTGGTTGAGGTCGCTGCAACCGCAGATGGCTTTTTCGCTTTTCGGTTTGACGTCTGCCGCGCCGCCGACGGTGTTGATCAGGATCTGCTCCACCAAACCTGCGCAGGAGCCGCAGGAGCTGGCCGCTTTGGTGTGTTTCTTGACTTCGTCGACGCTGAACAGCCCGTGTTCCTGAATCGCCTTGACGATGGTGCCCTTGCAGACGCCATTGCAACCGCAGACTTCGGCGTTGTCAGCCATGCTCATGGCTTTGTCCTGGCCTTGATGGCCTACATCGCCCAGAGCGTTTTCGCCGAACATCAGGTGATCGCGGATTTCGCCGATGGCGTGGCTCTCACGAATCTGCCGGAAATACCAGCCACCATCCGCGGTGTCGCCGTACAGACAGGCACCGACCAGCACGTCATCCTTGATCACCAGTTTTTTATAGACCCCGCCGATCGGGTCGGAGAGGGTGATGGTTTCGGTGCCTTCGCCGCCCATGAAGTCGCCAGCGGAGAACAGGTCGATGCCGGTGACTTTCAATTTGGTCGAGGTCACCGAGCCCGAATAGCGGGCAAACCCCAGTTGCGCCAAGTGGTTGGCGCAGACCTTGGCCTGCTCGAACAGCGGCGCTACCAGGCCGTAGGCGATGCCACGGTGACTGGCGCATTCGCCGATCGCGTAGATGCGCGGGTCATAGGTTTGCAGGGTGTCGTTGACCAGAATCCCGCGGTTGCACGGGATCCCGGATTTTTCCGCGAGTTCGGTATTGGGGCGAATGCCGGCGGCCATCACCACCAGGTCAGCGGGAATGATGTCGCCGTTCTTGAACTGCACCGAGCCGACCCGGCCATTGCCGGCGTCGTGCAGGGCCTGGGTCTGTTCGCACAGGCGAAAGTGCAAGCCGCGTCCTTCCAGGGCGGTTTGCAGCAACTGGCCGCTGGTTTTGTCCAGCTGCCGCTCCAGCAACCACTCGCCGAGGTGCACCACGGTCACATGCATGCCGCGCAGCATCAGCCCATTGGCGGCTTCAAGGCCGAGTAGGCCACCGCCGATGACCACCGCGTGCTTGTGGGTCTTGGCGGTGTCGATCATGGCCTGGGTGTCGGCGATGTCGCGGTAGCCGATGACGCCTTCCAGGGTATTGCCAGGAATCGGCAGGATGAACGGCGTCGAGCCGGTGGCGATCAACAGCCGGTCGTATTCGGCTTCGCTGCCGTCTTCGGCGATGACCCGGCGTTTGACTCGGTCGATCTCCACTACCTTGCGGTTGAGCAGCAGTTTGATGTTGTTGTCCAGATACCAATCAAGATCGTTGAGCACGATCTCTTCAAAGGTCTGCTCACCCGCCAGCACCGGCGAGAGAAGAATGCGGTTGTAGTTGGTATGGGGCTCGGCACCGAAGACCGTGATGTCATACAGCTCGTTGCTCAGCTTGAGCAATTCTTCCAGGGTGCGAACCCCGGCCATGCCATTGCCGATCATCACCAGTTTTAGTTTTTTCATCAGGTTCTCCGGGGAGCTCAGACTTGCCTCATCAGGGCGGTCAGGCTGGCTCGACAAATTTTGCGCAAACAAAAAAAGGCGTCCCGCTAGTTGCCTAGCGAGGACGCCTTTGTCCTGGTCCCGTTCTCTCGGGAAGCACACCCTTCGTCGTTGAAGGCCGGGCTTTATGTATGGTGTAAAAGGTAATGCAGTGGTCGTGCCAAATCGGGGGAGGGTGCGGTTTTGTTGGGTTTTGGTCCGTTATTCAGTGCCTGGATTGGACTTTTTGCACCAAATCAAAGCGTGGCGCCCAGTCATGGCGCGGAGAAGACCTGTGGCGAGGGAGCTTGCTCCCGCTCGAGCGCGCAGCGGTCGCAATTGGCCACGTATATTGAGCCAAGCTAAATGCGATCATAGTTTTAGGGTCGCTTCGCAACCCAACGGGAGCAAGCCCCCTCGCCACAGGGAGTCATGTTTGACTCAGGAATGGAGTAGCAGATACAGCAGCACCAGATTGATCAGCAACGACACCAGCGCCAACGTCCGCCACACTTTCAACGGTTCACGCTCCAGCAACGGCCTGGGGCGCACGCTCAAACTGCGTCGTTCGCCTTGTTCCAGCAGCAGCAACCATTCCTCTGCCGTTTCATAGCGTTGCGCCGGGTCGGCGCATACCGCTCGTTCCAGACTTTGTCCCAGCCAGTCGGGTAAATCCGGCCGATAACGATTGGCGTTGATGGGCAGGCCAAAGCGCGGACGTTGAAAGGCTTCGATTTCCCCGTAGGGATAATGCCCGGTGGCCAGGTAATAAAGCGTCACGCCAACCGCATACAGATCCTGTTGCGGCGTCGGTGGATTCCCATTGAACGCTTCCGGGGCGATATAGCTCGGAGTGCCCGGCAGCGCGTTCGATTGGTCTTCGGACAAGCCAGTGCAGTACGCCAGTCCGAAATCCAGCAGCCGTAACTCACCGTCTTCAGCCAGCAGCAGGTTTTCCGGTTTGATGTCGCGATGGAAGATCTGCCGCCGATGCAGCATGCCCACCGCCCTTAGCAAACGTTCGGCCAGTTGCTGCCATTGGGGCAGCGGCAACGGGCCGTTTTGCGCGAACAGCTCGGCCAGGGTCACCCCTGGATACTCGCGCATCACGTAATACAGGTGCTGACGTTGCGCCGCCGGGTGAACTTCCGGAAAGCTTCGACCGGCAACGCGCTTGAGAAACCACTCTTCAGAGAGCAGCGCCTGGGCGGCCTTTGTGTCGTTGCTCAACGGTGAGGGGAGTGTTTTCAGTAACCAGGGCTGTTGCTGCCCATCACGGACACGGTAAATCAGCGACTGCTGGCTCTGCCCGAGCAGTCTCTCGACGTGCCAGCCTTCGAAGGCCTGGCCGGGTTTGAGCGGCGGCGGCAATGGCCATTGCTGCAGTTGGATCAGCGTATCACCGATACTCGTTTCGCCAAGGGCGTCGACTCGTACCAGCAGCGCGCTGGCGTTGTCCTGACTGCCGGCCAGGTGAGCGGCGTTGACCAGGGTTTGCGCCGCGCTGTCGAGGTCGGGCTGATCGCGCAGAATGGCGGCGATGGCGGTGTCGCCCAGCGTCGCCCAAACGCCGTCGCTCAGCAGGACGAAACTCTCGCCCGCGCGCAATTCGCCGTCGAGAAAGTCCAGTACCAGATGCTGATCCAGCCCCAGTGCGCGCTTGAGCACATGCTGCATGCCCGGTTGTTCCCAGACATGGTCCTCAGTGATGCGCTGCAACTGGTTGGCGTGCCAGCGATACACCCGACAATCGCCAACATGCGCCAGTGTGAAGCGACGACCGCGCAGCACCAGTGCGCTGACGGTGGTGAGCAATGGCTGGCCTCCGCCATTGGCCTGCAACCAGCGATTTTGTGCCAGCAGCAGGCGGTCCAGCGCTTGCGCCACAGCCCAGGTTTGCGGTGTGGCGTAGTAGTCGAGGGCCAGGGCCTGCAAGGTTGTCCTGGAGGCGAGCCCGCCGTCGGCGCATTGACTGACGCCGTCGGCGATGGCGAACAGAAACCCCTTGCTCGCCGCCAGTTCAGCGGCGGGCGTGACCAGGCGCAGGGCGTCCTGGTTTTCATCCCGTGGGCCGATGGCGCTGGCCTCGGCGAAGCTCAATTGCAGGCTCATCGGTGCATCATACCCGCGCTGCAGTCACAGCGGCCGAACCCCACGTGGTTCTCCAGCGGCGTTTGACTCCGTGCAAGCCAAACCAGGCCAGAACACCGAGGCTGGCGAACAACCACAAGGCCATCTGATAACTACCGGTGCTCTGTTTGATCGCACCCATGCCCGCCGCGAGGGCGAAACCGCCGATGCCGCCCGCCATGCCGATCAACCCGGTCATCACGCCGATTTCGCGGCGAAAGCGCTGCGGCACCAACTGGAACACCGCGCCATTACCCGCGCCAAGGCCGAGCATGGTGCAGACGAACAGCGCCAGTGCAGCGTAAGAGCTGGGCAGGTTGAAACCCACGGCAGCAATGCAGGTCGCGGCCAGCGTGTACATCACCAGCAAGGTGCGAATACCACCGAATCGATCCGCCAGTGCACCACCGAGTGGCCGCATCAAACTGCCGCCGAACACACAGGCTGCGGTGTAGTAGCCAGCGGTGACCGGGCTCAGGCCGTATTGGTCGTTGAAGTAGCCGGGCAGGGCGCTGGCCAGGCCGATGAAACCACCGAAGGTCACGCTGTAGAAAAACATGAACCACCAACTGTCGCGGTCACCGAGGGCCTTGAAGTAGTCGGTCATGGATTTGGCTTTCGGCCGTTCAGGTGCGTTTTTCGCCAGCCAGGCGAAGATGATCAGCGTCAGGATCAGCGGGATCAGCGCGAAGCCAAAGACGTTGCTCCAGCCAAATGAGGCCGCCAGCATCGGGGCGATCAGCGCGGCGAATACCGTGCCCGAGTTGCCCGCGCCGGCGATGCCCATCGCCTTGCCCTGATGCTGTGGTGGATACCACTGCGAGGCCAAGGGCAGGGCGACCGCGAACGAGGCGCCGGCCATGCCGAGGAACAACCCGAGCAGCAGCGCTTGTTCGTAGCTGTGGATGCCCAGCTTCCAGGCGCCGAACAGGGCGCAGATCACGATCACTTGACCGATCAGCCCAGCGGTTTTTGGTGACAGACGATCCGCCAGCAGTCCCATCACGAAGCGCAAGAACGCCCCGGCCAGAATCGGCGTGGCCACCACGAGCCCGCGTTGCTGGGTAGTCAGGTGCAAGTCGGCGGCGATCTGCACCGCCAGCGGGCCGAGCAGGTACCAGACCATGAAGCTCAGGTCGAAATACAGAAAGGCCGAGAAGAGTGTCGGGGTATGGCCGGATTTCCAGAAGCTTGAATTCATCGCGCACCTCAGCTGTAAAGAGTCTCGAAGGGAGTCATGAGCTTTGCGGTGGCGCGCCGCGACGGCCGCACCACCGGCCCCGGGCTGTGGGGCCAAAACGAAAAAACGCCGCAACCCGCTGCACTTGCGCGAAAGGGGTGTGCGACGTCTTTGTCGTAGGTGGGGCAACCGCCGTTGGTTACCTGTGTGGTTTACGTAGCGAGATCTGTGCCAACAGGCGCTAGAAGGCTCAGCCCAGCAACTCACTCATGGCAATGATCTGCTCGGCGACCTGGATCAGCTTCTGTTGACGGCTCATGGCCTGGCGGCGCATCAGGGTGTAGGCCTGCTCTTCATTGCAGTCCTTCATCTTCATCAGCAAGCCCTTGGCCAGCTCGATGCGCTTGCGCTCGGCCAGTTGCTGGTCGCGGGCCTGGAGTTGGGCACGCAAGGCCTGATCGCTTTCAAAGCGTGCCATGGCCACGTCGAGGATCGGTTGCAGGCGCGCGGCATGAATGCCTTCGACGATGTAGGCGCTGACGCCGGACTTGATCGCCTGGCGCATCACATCCGGGTCGTGCTCGTCGGTGAACATCACGATCGGCCGAGGCTGGTCGCGGCTGACCAGCACCACTTGTTCCATTACATCACGGCTCGGTGACTCGGTATCGATCAGGATCACGTCCGGACGCACCGTTTCGACGCGCGCAGGCAGGTCGATGGTCAGGCCTGATTCATCGATTACCTCGAACCCG
Organism: Pseudomonas fluorescens HK44; assembly: GCF_000217955.3. Taxonomy (GTDB): domain Bacteria; phylum Pseudomonadota; class Gammaproteobacteria; order Pseudomonadales; family Pseudomonadaceae; genus Aquipseudomonas; species Aquipseudomonas fluorescens_AQ. The sequence continues at coordinate 452,927 of NZ_AFOY02000004.1, forward strand.
GCCTCAGTCAGTGCCGCTTTGAGGCGCCCGACCTTTTTCGCCGTGTCGTTGATCAGCAGGATACGCAACATGTTTGAAGCCTCCTGTCAGCGGCTGGCGAGAAGAGCGGGGGTGTCGGCCATGGCATGCAGCTTGAAACTGCGGGCATACGCCGCCGGGTCCGAACCATTCCATATTTTACCGTCGATCAACTGACTGCTGCGCATTTCCTGATCCCGGGCCGCGATGCCCAGCGCGCTGGCGGCATCGCTATAGACACCGAGTTGCTGGACCTGACGCGCCACATGCAGATAGTCCGGGTCTTCGCGCAGCAAGCCCCAGCGCCGGAACTGGGTCATGAACCACATGCCGTCGGAAAGGTACGGCACGTTGACGTCGCCGCCACCGTGAAAGCGCAATGCGTGAGGGTCCTGCCAGCGATTGCCCAGGCCATCGGCATAATCACCCAGCAAGCGTGGTTCGATGCAGTCGAGAGGGGCGTCCAGATATTCGGCGGCGCTCAACAGTTGTGCGGTGCTGCGGCGGTTCTCCGGGCTTTGTTCAATGAAGCGACTGGCCTCCAGGATCGCCATGACCAGCGCCCGTGCGGTGTTAGGGTATTGCTCGACGAAGGCGCGGGTGCAGCCGAGGACTTTTTCCGGGTGGTCGGGCCAGATGGTCTGGCTTGTCGCCAGGGTGAAGCCGAGGTTCTGCTTTACCGCACTGGCGCTCCAGGGTTCGCCGACGCAGAAACCGTCGATCCGTCCGGCCTGCAAGTGCGCAACCATTTGTGGCGGTGGCACCACGACGCTGTCGACATCCTGCAACGGATGGATGCCCTGGCTCGCCAGCCAGTAATACAACCACATGGCATGGGTGCCGGTGGGGAAGGTCTGGGCGAAGGTGAGTTTTGGGCGACTTTGGTGCACGTGACGTTCCAGCGCTTCAGGACCGGTCACGCCCAGCCCTTGCAGTCCATGCGAAAGGTTGATGCTCTGGCCGTTCTGGTTCAGTCCCATCAGCACGGCCATGTCCGTCGCGGCGACGCCGCCGATGCCCAGATGCACGGCATAGATCAAACCATAGAGGCTGTGGGCGGCATCCAGTTCGCCACTGACCAGTTTGTCCCGCAGGTTGGCCCACGACGATTGGCGCTTGAGGTTCAGCGTCAGGCCGTAGGGCTGGGCGAAGCCTTGAGTGGCTGCGACCACCATCGAGGCGCAGTCGCTGAGCGCCATGAAGCCGAGATTGATTTCGGTCTTCTCCGGGGCATCGCTGCCATTGACCCAGGCCAGCGGGCCGATCGAGTGCTCATTCATCGCGTCTTCACCTTGCAAAAAAAAACGTCGTCCCGGTCCCTGCGCGAGCAAAGCCGGGTGACGACGCCATTGTCCTTCCACCCACGCCGCCGGTGACATGAGTGCTGATGACTCTGTTAGTGCAAGGCATATGCCAGCCCCGGGTTTCATCAGCTTTCCATCAAGATTGAAAGGCCTGCACCGCTCATCCTGAGGACCTTCCAACACTCGTCGCCACAGGAGGCAAGCGTGCAGATCAATCGACTTTCCACTCCACCATTGGCTGACATTCGTTCGGACGAACAAGTGATGTTCGTGCGCGTCGGCGAGCAGGCGGTGTGTCTGACGTTGGCAGGCTGTGCACTTTGCTGTTGTCTGCCAGCGGGCTGGCAGGGGTTGTTGGCGGTTCACGGCGAACTCGACATGACCGATGGCGTGCAGATACAGCCGATGCCCGAAGCGTGCCTGGTGAAACTCCAGGTCTTTATCGATCGGGGCGCCGGGATGATCGACCAAGGCCCACGACTGGCACCGTGGGCCGCGCTGCCGGTGACGTTCGAGACCATTGAGTCCGACACGCTCCGGGAGCGTTGGTACATCGAGCAGGCCTTGCACGGCGGTTTGTCCTACCGGGCCTTTGCCAGCGTGTTGCGTCATCACGAAAACTATTGGCTCGTGCAGTTTCTGCTTGAGCAGGGCGGCAGCAGCGAAAAGCTGGTCTGGCTGGCGCAACGCTACGGGGTGTCGGTTTCACACTTTCGTCGATTGTGCCGACAAGCGCTGGGAGGTGCGACCAAACCGGCCTTGCGCGCCTGGCGTACGGCTCAGGCGCTGCTGAGCATGAGCCTGGAAGATCGTTCGTTAACCGATGTGGCGCTGCAATTGGGCTACGCCTCTTCTTCGCATTTCTCCAAAGACATTCGCGAGCTGGTGGGTTTCGCGCCCAGCAGCCTGGCGGATATCACGCACCTCTCAGGCAAGTGAGCCGATGACTTTTCGTTTTCTCCCGGCGCGCATTGCACGAGCGGTGCTGTGCGGTGTCCTGGTGTTTGCTCCGCTCCCGATGTTGGCTCAGGCCGAAGGTTTTGTGGCCCGAGAACAGAGCCTGCGGACTTTTTTCGCCGAGTTGTCCGGGCCCTTGGGAAAAGCAGTGATTGTCAGCAAGGCGGCCGCCGCCAAGCGGATTTCTGGCGAGTTCGATTTGAGCTCGGCCCAACAGACGTTCGAGCGAATTGCCGGACAAATGGGCCTGATCTGGTACAGCGATGGACAGGCGATATACCTGTACGACGCGTCTGAAGTGAAAAGCTCGGTGGTGTCGCTGCAGACCCTGACGGTGGACAAGCTCCAGACCTTCCTGCAACGCTCCGGTTTGCAGGACGTGCGTTATCCACTGCGCAGTGATGGCCTGCGCACGTTCCATGTTTCCGGGCCGCCCCTGTATGTCGACCTGGTTCTGCAAGCCGCACGACTGATGGATAACCAGCGTTCGGAGCTCTTGCTGGGCAAGCAGCAGATTGGCGTTATCCAGGTGGTCAACACGTTTGTCGGTGACCGCAAATACGAAATTCGCGATGACAAGGTCACGCTTCCGGGCCTGGCTACGGTGATCGAGAGGTTGCTGCGGGGCGAGCAGGGCGGGCTCGAGCCGACGGTGGCGAAAGCGTTTGCACCGAACCGCCCTGGCGCGATGCCGGAGTTTCCACTGGAAGGCTTGGCCACGTTGCCGTCGGATCAGGATCCGACGGCGCCGCGAATCCTTGCGCGGGAGATGGCGGCCGGCAATATTCGGGTCGTGGCTTATCCGGACACCAACACGTTATTGGTCAAAGGCCTACCGGAGCAGGTACGTTTTATCGAAAACCTGGTGGCGGTCCTCGACCAACCCAAGCGGCACGTCGAGTTGTCGCTGTGGATCATCGATCTGCACAAGGACGAACTCAATCAGCTGGGCATCAATTGGCAAGGCTCGATCAAGGTCGGCGGACAATTCGCGGCTTCGCTCAATGCGGGCTCCGCGACCACGCTGGATGGCGTGTCGTTCGTGACCCAGGTGATGGCGCTGGAACGCACGAACCGGGCGAATGTAGTCGCCCGGCCAGTGATCCTGACGCAGGAAAATGTTCAGGCGATTTTTGACAACAACCGTACGTTCTACGCGCCGTTGGTGGGAGAGCGCAGTGTCGATTTGCAACACGTGACCTACGGCACGTTGGTGAGCGTACTGCCGCGTTTCGCCAAGGCGGACGAGATCGAAATGTCGCTGACTATCGAGGACGGTAACGAAGTCGAAAAAACCGGCGAGGGCGGGCACGCAAGCACACTGCCAACCGTCGGCCGCACACGGATCAGCACCGTGGCGCGGGTGCCACAGGGCAAGAGCCTGCTGGTCGGCGGTTTTACCCGCGATGACCACAGTGAACAGATCGGGCGGATTCCGGTGTTGGGCTCGATCCCCTGGATTGGTCGGTTGTTCACCTATCGCCAGAGCCGTTCGGCCAATACCGTGCGGGTGTTTTTGATCCAGCCCAAGGAAATTATCAGCGCCCTGGAGCCTGAAGCCCCGGATCCTGGCACTCGCCTGATGACCCCGGAGCAGCATGAGCGGGTGCGGCGTGCCTACTTTCGCGCGGCTGAACGCTGATGCTGCCGATTGGTTCCATGGGCGGACGGGCCGCCCAGGCACGCCTGAATGCAGAAAAGGCCGCCGCGCAACCGCAGCCGCAAGCTGAGGCAGCCGTGGATCTCGACGAGACCGGGACGGCGGCCCTGGTGCAGCGAATGGTGCAAAGCAGCGACGAAATGTCGGCGGCGATGACGCAGTTTCGTGGTCGGCGACAGTTCGAGCTCAAGTCCGAATCCCTGGCTGACAACTTCGAAAGAGTCCTGGAGGACGACACGGTACCCAAGGCGATGCAGGTGCTCGCTCTGGCGCGGCTGGCGGACAAACCGCTTGCCTGGTTGTTGCAGATGGTGCGCAGCCTGTTTCCCGATGACAGTGACCTGGTCCTGGTGCTGCGTGAATTGTTGCGCCGTAAAAAGCTCGACCAGGCCACCCGCCAACGGCTTGAAACCTTGTTGCAGACGGTCATTGCACAAGGCACGCCCAAGCGCATGAAAGCGGGGATCAACGGGGCGCTCAAAGCCAGGATGTTCGGCGCGACCATGGCCGTTAAGGCGCGAGCACTGCGTGAAACCTATCGCGATTTTCTGGAGAGCGACGAAGGCCCCGTCAGTTGCTACGAAGACTGGGTCGCGTTGTTCGGTCCGGCCCAGCGTATGACGGTGCTGGCCTTTATCGAAGCCGCGTTGTTGACCGATATCGACGCCCAGGACCCCAGTTGCTCACGCGCCGAGTTTGGCCGGTTGCTGGTCAAGTTGACCGACCTGAAGCGGCTGCGCTCCGCGGAGGGGCTGTTTATCGCCGGCCTGCTGGGCGATGAATTGATTTGCCGACACAACCCTCATGAGATCGATTGGCTGGTGTTCCTGTTCGGCCTGTTGCGCTACCCCGATGACCTCGATCAGTTACTGCTTGGCGTGTTGGGTGAAAGCCTGCTGCTGAGCCTGCACCGTGAGCGTTCTTCGTTGCTGCAGGTGGTGCGCCAGTTCAGCGTGAAGTTGCCGTTCGAGCTGTTTCCCGATGACGACGCCCCCTTGCGCCTGGCGCAGCAGTTCACCCACCTGGCGGACATCGCCTTCGCTCAGGAATGCATCGAGCGGCGACGTGTCGCCGCTGGCGCCTGAGTATCCGAGGACCCTGATTTTCCATGCTCAATCAATTTTTGCGTAATGTCGGCGCGCGCCCGGAGCTGTTGATCCTGTCGCTGATGGTGATGATCATCGCGATGCTGATCATTCCGTTGCCGACGGCACTGGTCGACTTTCTGATCGGCTTGAACATCGTGATTTCGTTGTTGGTGTTCATGGGCTCGTTTTATATCGAACGCATCCTCAGCTATTCGACATTCCCGGCCCTGCTGCTGTTGACCACGCTGTTTCGGCTCGCCCTGTCAATCAGTACCAGCCGTCTGATCCTGAGCCAGGCCGACGCCGGGGACATCATTGCGTCCTTCGGCGAATTCGTGATCGGCGAAAGTCTGGTGGTGGGTTTCGTGATTTTTTCCATCGTCACGATTGTCCAGTTCATCGTGATCACCAAGGGCTCGGAGCGGGTTGCCGAAGTCGCGGCGCGTTTCTCCCTGGACGGGATGCCCGGCAAGCAAATGAGTATCGACGGCGATCTCAAGGCCGGTGCCATCACCGCCGAAGAGGCCAAGGAAAAACGCAGCGTGCTGGAACGCGAGAGCCAGTTGTACGGTTCTTTCGACGGCGCGATGAAGTTCATCAAGGGTGACGCGATTGCCGGCATCATCATCATCTTCGTCAACTTCATCGGCGGCATGGCCATCGGTGTCGGGCAACTGGGCATGGACCTGTCCACGGCGTTGTCGACGTACACGCTGCTGACCATCGGCGATGGCCTGGTGGCACAGATTCCGGCATTGCTGATTGCCATCGGTGCGGGTTTTATCGTCACCCGGGTCAATGGCGACGACAGTAACCTGGGCCGCAATATGCTCGCCCAGATGCTCGGTAACCCCTTCGTATTGGGCGTTACCGCCCTGCTGGCAGTTGGGGTCGGTCTGTTGCCGGGCTTTCCGCTGATGACGTTCCTGGTGATTGCCGGCGCCTTGGGCCTGGTGGTTTTTTCCCGGCATCGCAAGGCCTCCAGGGCTGCAGACCAGCCTGCTGAGCCGCGTCCGGCAGCGTCAGGTCAGGCGCAATCGGAATTGGGCCTGCTGGAGGACGTCGATAGCGTCGCCACGCAAACCGTCCCGCTGATGTTGCTGGTGCCAACCGCGCGTCTGGACGAGCTGATCACGGCGCGTTTGGCGGCGCGTTTTCGCAGCCAGTTCTTCGTTGATTACGGGCTGCGGATTCCCGAGCCGCAGTTGTGTGCCGGTGACACCTTGCCGGCCCATCAAGTGGCCGTGCTGATCAACGAGGTGCGGGCCGATCAGTTCGATATCCATTTCGACCACTGGCGGCTGCTCGATTATTCGCCAGAGCTCGAACCGTTGGGCTTTTCGCTGGTGCGCGGCACCGACAGCAATCGGCTGGGGGGTGTCTGGGTCAATGCCGCCGACAAGGATCGGGTGCAGCAATTGGGCTACCAGCTGCGTCCGGCCTATGACGAGTGCTATCGCTGCCTGGTGACCTTGTTGGCGCGCAATATCCAGGAGTTCTTCGGGGTTCAGGAAACCAAGCAGCTGCTCGACGAAATGGAAAGTCGCTACCCCGATTTGCTCAAGGAGGTGTACCGCCACGTCACCGTGCAGAAGATCGCCGAGGTGCTGCAACGGTTGATCGGCGAGCGAATTTCGGTGCGCAACATGAAGCTGATCCTGGAGTCGCTCGCCCATTGGGCCTCCCGTGAAAAGGACGTGATGGCCCTGGTCGAGCATGTGCGCGGTGCGATGGCCCGGTACATCAGCAACAAGTTCGCACACGGTAATGACTTGCGGGTCCTGCTCTTGTCGCCGGAGTTCGAAGACGTTGTGCGCAAGGGCATCCGGCAAACCTCGGGCGGCAGTTTTCTTAACCTGGAACCGGCCGAATCGGAAGACCTGATCGACCGGCTCAGTGTCGGCCTGGACAGCCTGCACATCCCGCACAAGGACATGGTGGTGCTGTGTTCGATCGATGTGCGGCGCTACATCAAGAAACTGATCGAGGGGCGATTCCGCGAATTGGACGTGATGTCCTTTGGCGAAATCTCCGAAACCATCTCGGTCAATGTCATCAAGACGCTGTAAGGAGAGGCTGTAAATGGGACACCTGGACATTGCCGGACTGCTGCGCGAAGCGCTGTTGTACAGCGGCTGCACCGACAAGCAGCTAGGGCACTTCGATAGTCACAGCACCATTGAAATGCAGATGAAGGACCTGCCCGACATCAACGTCGGCAGCGTGGACGGGGAGGTGTGGGTCTGGGCCGCCGTCATGGAACTGGGGCCCTTGCATTTGAATCATTGTGCCGTCGATCTGCTGCAGTTTTTGCTGCAGGGCAGCCCGTGGTCGCGCAGTGGGCAACTGCATTTGTGCCAGGTTGAGGGGCACCTCGAACTGCGCCTGATGAGCAACGAGCAAGCCTTGAGTGATGCGCAGAATTTCGCGCAAGCCCTGGACGCCTTTGTGGCGGCGATGGAAGAGCTGCTCGGCATTCTGCGCCGATGACCGGCCGGCTGGAGCGAAGCGCCGCCCACCCCTTGCGCCTGAGTGGTCCGCTGCTCGAAGCGGCGCTGGTCGATGTGGTCATCGGTGAGGTATGCGACGTTCGTCAGCACTGGCGTTCACCGCAGGTGACGGCCAGGGCACAAGTGATCGGGTTCAAACCCGGGGTCGTGCTGCTCAGTCTGTTGGGGGATGCCCGCGGGCTTTCCCGTGAGTCGATGATCGTGCCGACGGGTTCGGTATTGCGCCTGGCCTGCAGTCACGCCTTGCTCGGCAGCGTGGTCGACCCGGATGGCAAGATCGTCGAGCGACTGGTGCCTTCCACGGCGTTCGAGGCGCAGGATTATCCGGTGGACGCCAACCCACCGCCGTACCATCAGCGCCGACCGGTGGCACAGCCGTTGACGACGGGTATTCGAGCCATCGACGGCTTGTTGACCTGTGGCATCGGCCAGCGCATCGGGATTTTTGCGGCTGCCGGGTCTGGCAAGACATCGTTGATCAACATGCTGATCAACCATACCGAGGCGGACGTCTTCGTCATCGGTCTGATCGGTGAACGGGGCCGTGAAGTGACCGAGTTCATCGAGCACTTGCGGCAATCGGACAAACGCGCGCGCTGCGTGGTGGTGTTCGCCACCTCGGATTTTTCGTCGGTAGACCGCTGCAACTCCGCCTTGCAGGCCACGACCATCGCCGAGTATTTCCGCGACCAGGGGCAACGCGTGGTGCTGTTGCTGGACTCGCTGACCCGCTACGCCCGGGCTCGTCGCGATCTGGCGCTGGCAGCCGGCGAAGCACCGGCCCGACGCGGATATCCGGCATCGGTTTTCGATGCCTTGCCACGTTTGCTGGAACGGCCCGGTGTAACGGCGCACGGCAGCATCACGGCCTGGTACACCGTGCTGCTGGAAAGCGACGATGAGCCGGACCCGATCGCCGAAGAGATTCGCTCGATTCTTGACGGGCATATTTATCTCAGTCGAGCCCTGGCCGGCAAAGGTCATTTTCCGGCGATTGATGTGTTGCGCAGCGCCAGCCGAGTGGCGGCGCAAGTGACGGATCCGCAGGTGCAACAGGTGGCTTCGCAGACCCGTGAATTAATGGCGCGACTTGAACAGTTGCAGGTTTTTCTCGACCTGGGGGAATACACCCCGGGCTCCAATGCGGCCAATGACCACGCGATGCAACGTCAGGACGGGTTGAACCAATGGCTGCGCCAAACACCGGGCGAGTGTTCCGCCCCCGCCGAAACATTGCGGAGCCTGAATGAACTCATTGCCTGAGATGCGTCGCCTGCTGGGTTTCAGTGAGTTTCGCCAGCAGCGTCATGAGCAAACCGTGCGGCGTACACAGCAGCAGTTGCAACCGCTGATTGACCAACAGTCGAGCCTCGATCAACACGAGGCTTCGCTGCAAGACCTGCTGGTCAGCCATCGTGCGCAATCGAGTGTGCTGGATCGCGCGCAGCTGCTGGCGTTGCTGCGACGTCAGGCAGTGATCCGCCGCCAGATTCATCTCGTGCGCCTGGAGCGTGATCGCCTGGCGCAGCAATGCGTGGAGATCCGGCAATCGTTGCACGAGCAACGCGAACAGTTGCGCTTGTTGCAGCGCAAACACGGCAAATACGAGCGGTCTTTCGAGCGGTTATCGCGTGCGCATCGGCTCAAAGGGGTGCGCAGAGAAGAAAGAGAGATAGAAGACATGACGGGAGTGCGGCGATGAATGATGTTTCTGCGATTTCACGGCTACCGGTCCAGCCCGTGGAGCCGGACCTTGATGCTTCAACGGATGAACTCAACGACAGCCTGGTGCCCGTTGAAGAGGATGAGTTGCCGCAAGGTGTGCTTGATCTGCTGGCAACCCTGATCTGGCGCCATCGCCCCATGGCGAGAACGGGCAGTAGCGCGCCGCCTCCATCCACGGCTTCTGCAAAGGGGGACGGTGCCGAGATCCCGGTGTCGCAGCCGAAAGATCAATCCACTGCGCAGTACCAACGCCCGGCGTCGTTGTTCGATACACCGCAGCAACGCCCGGCTCTGTGGTCCGGTACACCGCAGCAACGCCCGGCTCTGTTGTCCGATACACCGCAGCAACGCCCGGCCGCGTTGTCCGGTACACCGCTGCAACAACCGGTGCAACCGCGTGTGGCGCTTGAGATCGCAGTGATCGAGGCGGCGGTGCAGGCAACAGGACCTGACGCGCAGCCGCTTGTGAGCGATGGACCATCGTCCGCCGACGAGACGGCAAAACCCATGAGCGATCCTGAGCTGCGCGCAGGGCTGCCAGTCGCTGCGATCATGCGCAATATCCCGGCGGTTGTGCTGCCCGTTGCCGCGCCACCCCAGGCATCGCCGTCCCTCCCACCCCCCGAGGTAGCGCTTGAAGAGGTTGCGGTGTCGAGCCGTGATTTTCTCCAGATTCCGTTCAGCAAAGGCGCTGCCAGTGGACAAGTGACAGTGACCCGGATACCCGGCGAGTCGGCACAGAACCTGTTGCTCAGCCCGAGTTCGGCCCAGGTCTTCGACCACCTCAAGGAGCCGTTTGAACAGGTTCGAGATCCTTACTGGCGACTCACCGATCACGGGGATGAGCCACACCAACAGCCTGACGGCAGGCATCAATCACCGGACGATGAACAGGCAGAACATCAGGAGCGCCCGGCATGAGCGCGCTGGCGTTGCGCCGGGTCAACAGCCTGACGCATGCCCGCTCGCAGGCGGTTCAGCGCTGGCAACTGGCCGGGCATTACACAGGGATGGGCAGGCCTGATCCGCAGCACGAATATTTGAGTTTTTGCGCTTGCAGCGAACGGGGCGACTGGCACGGGCTGATCAACGCTCGGGACTGGTTGCATCACGCGTTACCCCAGTTGCAAGCCTTGCTGACGGTGGAATGTCCGGCACCCCGTATCGCCGAGCTATTGCGGGCGGTGCCGTGTCCTTTTGAGCTGACGGTGGACGCGTTGCACTACCGAAACCTGACGGACGTCGAACTGCTCGATCCTGCACAGGTTCCTGCACAACAACTGCCCTGGCTCGCAACGCCTCAGGGAAGGGTGTGGCTGACGGCTTTGCCATCGGCGCGCCCGGCGACCGAGGCCTTGCATTCGGTGCCTTGGCTGGCCGATTTACCACAGCGCCTGGAACTGATTCTGGGCGTCAGCTACTTGAGTCGCTCAAGCCACGCGCGGCTTGGGCGAGGCGACGTTCTGTTGATCAATGACTCGACCCGCCAGTGTGTGCTGGCGGGTCGCGGCATCGGTTTTTTTACTTTCACCGAAGAAGGGATATGTATGGAAAAGGTCGATGCCGATTCAACCACACAGGCGCCAACCGAACCGCCCGCCAGCACCGATTTGAGCCGTTTGCCGGTGCGTGTGGAATTCGTGCTGGCGACTCACGAGATTGCACTGGGCGAGCTGGCGGCCATCATCGCGGGGCAAGTCATCCCGCTGGCCGCAGAGGCTGCACAAGGCATTGAAGTCCGCGCCAATGGCAAACGCGTTGCACGCGGGGAGTTGGTGCAACTGGACGAGGGATTGGGCGTCGAGTTGCTTGAGGTTTATCGGAATGCCGGCGATGAATGACGTTTCACTGATTGCGTTGCTGGCGTTCGCCTCACTGCTGCCGTTCCTGGTGGCAGCCGGCACCTGCTACATCAAGTTCTCCATCGTGTTTGTCATCGTGCGTAACGCGTTGGGGTTGCAGCAGGTGCCCTCGAATATGGCCCTCAACGCGATTGCGTTGATGCTGGCGATTTTCGTGATGACGCCAGTGATGAAGCAGGGATACGGCTACTACAAGGAGGAACAGGTGGCGTTTACCGACGTTGAATCGGTGGTGAATTTTGCCGAGAACGGTTTGGGCAGCTACAAGAACTACCTGCGCCAGTACACCGATCCGGAACTGGCGCAGTTCTTTGAGCGGGCACAAGCGGCGCAGAGTGAAACCGAGCCCGGCCTGCCCGACGATGAAACGCTCGAACCCTCGCTGTTTTCGTTGTTGCCGGCCTATGCGCTGAGTGAAATCAAGAGTGCATTCAAGATCGGCTTTTATCTGTATCTGCCCTTCGTGATCGTCGACCTGGTGATCTCCAGCATCCTGCTGGCGCTGGGCATGATGATGATGAGCCCGGTGATCATTTCGGTGCCGATCAAACTGGTGTTGTTTGTTGCGCTGGATGGGTGGGCGCTGCTGTCCACCGGTCTGGTCAAGCAATACCTGACCTTACTGGTGTAGAGGCGCTCGATGAACGATCTGGTGTATGCCGGCAACAAAACCCTGTACCTGATTCTGTTGATGGTGGCCTGGCCAATTATTGTCGCGACCGTGGTCGGTCTGGTGGTCGGTCTGGTTCAGACCGTGACCCAATTGCAGGAGCAGACGCTGCCGTTCGGTTTCAAATTGATGTCGGTGGCGGCGTGCCTGTTTTTGCTCTCGGGCTGGTACGGCGAAACCCTGCTTGATTTCAGTCGTGAAGTCATGCGCCTGGCCTTGAGTTAGGCCGATGACGGTTTCGTTGTTCTTCGATCTGCATGCCTTGCTCGCTGGCGCCGCCCTGGGGTTTGCGCGGCTGGCACCGATATTTTTCATGTTGCCTTTTTTGAACAGCGGGGTGCTGACAGGGGCACCACGTCAGGCCGTGATCATAGTGGTGGCGCTGGGTTTTTGGGCCTCGTTGGGTGAGCCGTTGCCGCGCCTCGACGGGTTGGCGTTTTTCGGTCTGTTGATGCGTGAGGCGGGTATCGGCGCATTGCTCGGGTTACTGCTGTGCTGGCCATTCTGGGTGCTGCACGCCATGGGCAATCTCATCGACAACCAGCGCGGGGCGATGCTCAGCAGCACCGTGGACCCGGCCAACGGCGTTGATACCTCGGAGCTGGCGAACTTTCTGCAGTTGTTTGCCGCGGCGGTTTACCTCGAAGGTGGTGGCATGTTGTTGATGCTGGAAACCGTCGGTCACAGTTACCGCATCTGCGCGCCGGGCAGCTGCGAGATGCAGCTGCAACCAATCCTGAGCCTGCTGGATGCACTGGTCAGCAAGACCCTGGTGATCAGCGCACCGGTGGTGGCCACGCTGTTGATCAGCGAGGCGCTGCTCGGTTTGCTTTCGCGGTATGCGCCGCAAATGAATGCCTTCTCGGTGTCGCTGACGGTCAAGAGCCTGGTGGCGCTGGTGGTGTTGATGGTGTATTTCGGCGCTCATCTGCCGGACGAAATCCTGCGCATGGGGACCCAATCCCAGACGCTGGAGCGTTACCTGGACAGGGAGGTCGACCATGTCTTCCAGCTCATCGAAGACTGAGAAGCCTACCGCCAAGCGTCTGCGGGACGCGTCTCGCAAAGGGCAGACGTTCAAGGCCAAGGATCTGGTGATCACCTGCCTGACCCTGTGCGGCATCACCTACATGGTGTTCAACAGTTCGCTGCTGGACGTCATGGAAGTCTACCGGCGCATCATCGCCAGCGACTTTGACGCCGACCTGCAAAAGTACTCGGCGATGTTGGTGGTGATCGGGCTCAAGGCGCTGCTGCCGCTGTTGTTGGTCTGTGTATTGACCAGCGCGTTGCCCGCGTTGCTGCAAAGCGGTTTTGCGTTGGCCAGTGAAGCCTTGAAGCTGAACCTGGGCGCCTTGAACCCGATCAATGGTTTCAAAAAACTGTTCAGCCTGCGCACGGTCAAGGACACGGTCAAAGCGTTGCTTTATCTGGGCAGTTTTGCCATGGCGTTGTGGATTGTCTGGCTGACGCAACGGCATTTGCTGTTTGCGCAGCTGTTTGCCCAGGCACCGGACCTGTTCGCGATCTGGGGTCATTTGCTGCTGGTGCTGGTGTTGGCATTTCTGGTGTGCGTGCTGTTGATCGTGGTGCTCGACGCGCTCTGCGAATACTGGCTGTTCATCAAAGACCAGATGATGGACAAGCATTCGGTCAAGCGTGAACACAAGGAGCAGGACGGCAATCCGGAGATCAAGGGCCGTCGGCGCGATTTGCATATGGAACTGCTGTCGGAGCAGGTCAAGTCCGATGTGCGCAGCTCGCGCATGATTATTGCCAACCCGACCCACATCGCGATCGGTGTGTATTTCCGCCCGGAAATCACCCTGTTGCCATTTATCTCGCTGATGGAAACCAACCAGCGCGCCCTTGCCGTCCGGGCGTATGCCGCCGAGGTCGGGGTGCCGGTGATCAACGATATCGCCCTGGCGCGGCGGATCTTCAAGACCCATCAGCGCTACAGCTTCCTCCAGGTGCAGGAAATCGAAGAAGTCCTGCGGCTGTTGATCTGGCTCGAGCAGGTCGAACAGGCCTGATCTCCCCCTTTCCTTATCCATCCAATACGTTGGCATGAGCGCAATTTGGCAGCGTGGTCGCCGGCGCTTTGGCTCAATGCGTTCGTCAGCGGCGCTGACGTTTTTTCAGGAGTGTGGCTGATGAGTCGCAACAACAAACAAGAAGAACAGGTCGCTTTGGACGTCGTGGACGCGGTGCTCGCGGGGGCGGCGTTAAAGGATATTCAGGGCATTAGCGACGAGCAGATGAACAGTCTGTACGCGTTCGCTTACCAGTTCTACGAGCAGGGGCGGCTGGACGACGCCGAGAAGTTTTTTCACTTCCTGTGCATCTACGACTTTCACAACAGCGATTACTGGATGGGACTGGCGGCAGTGCACCAGCTCAAACAGAACCACCAAAAGGCGATTGATCTGTACGCCATCGCCTTCGCCCAAGGCAACAACGACTACCGCCCGATGTTGTACACCGGCCAGTGTCAGCTCGCCCTGGGCAAAGTCGGCAAGGCCAGGCTGTGTTTCGAATACGTGCTCGAACGCGCTTCGCAAGACGAGTTGCGCAAGCAAGCCCAGGTCTATCTCGACACCTTGGATCACATGGAAAAGCACTGTTCAGAGGATGGAAAATGAGTGAAATCAGAAACGTTTCAAATGCGGTTTTTCAGCGAGCACTGAGTCGTACCGAAGCCTTTGAAATCTATGGTAAAGCCGCGAGCCAGGCGGCAAGAACGGCGGATTATCAGAAGGCTGGCCAGGAAGCATTGGCCGGTCTGATGTCGGTGAGTTATGAGTCGGGTGAACACAATCAGTCAACGGCAGGCACGGGAAGGCCGCTACTGCATGCGCCACTGGCACGTGCCGACGGCAAAAAAGAGTCGGACGGTGATCTGTTCACGCTATTGATGGCGATGATTTGCGAACTGATTGGCGAGGTCGACGCTAACAAACTGAAAAACCGGTTGACCATGCTGCAAAACATGGCCGGCGCCAAGCAGCAAGGTCTTGAAAAACTGGCCGCTGAATACACCGCAGCCGTTGAAGCACTGGAGGCTGCCGAGGGCGCTGTTGGTGGCAGTCAGGAACAGCTCGAGAAATTGCGCGAGCGAGTCCAGCATTTTCAGGGGCTGCTGGATGAAAGCGAAGCCCGTCTGGCCGGACTTGATCCTGAGTCGCCGGAGTATGCGAGCGAGCTGGCGATCCGAGATCGGCTCAAAGGCGAGCTGGCGGGCCAGACCCAGGCCTTTGAAAAAGCCACCGATGCTCATCTGAAATTGATCGAGGTCGCTAACGCCGCCGCTAAAACCCTGGCCGTCGTCGCCGCGAACGTGCAGGCGGCAGGGCTCGGCGGGCCTCAGGTCAAAGAGTCGAACGAAAAGGCCTTGAGCAGCAGCGCGCAGGCTCTGCTGCACCGGTTGAAGATCATCGAGTTGCTGGGAGAGTCGGCGCAAAACAAGGAAGAGCTCAATCAGGAGCTGTTTCTGGAGCTGCAGGCCAAGCTTCAGGAAAAGATGCAGCTTGAATCGGACAAGTATCTGGAAGAGGTGCGAAAAGCCGAGGCGTTGCAAAATACCATGGGTTGCATCGGCAAGATCGTTGGCGCCCTGTTGAGTATCGCCACCATTGCCGCAGGCGTTCTGACCGCTAACCCGGTGCTTATTGCGGTGGGCGTTATTGGCGCGGCGGTGATGATCGCGGACGAAGTGGTCAAGGAGGTCACGGGGGTGTCGTTCATGTCGGAGGCCATGAAACCGCTGATGATGGTGATGCAGGAAGCCATCAAGTTGTTTACCGAACTCTACACCAAGCTGCTGATCGCGTTTGGCGTCGATCCGGAAACGGCGAAGGACATCGCGCAGATCGCCGGCATGATCCAGGGGATCGCCGCCACCCTGGCAGCGATTGCACTGACGGTCATCGTCGGTGCTCAAGTGATCGGGCCGATGGTCAGCGCAGTCGCTTCGAAGCTGGCTTCGATGGTTGCTCAAGCCGCACCCGCCGCCATGCAGGCAATCAAGCAAGTGGCGTCATCGGTGAGTCACACGCTCACCCAAATGCTGGCGCAGTTACGCAGTTTCATCACCCATGGTGCCGATCCGGTATCGCTGGCTCGCTACGCAGCCAATCTCGAAATCGCTCAGGCCGTCACCGAATTCGGCAATGTCGCGACGCAGGGCGGGTTGCAGATCGCCAGCGGCGCTCATCAGGCAAAGGCTGCCGAACACCTGGCGGACGTGCGCGTACGCATGGCAATCAGCGAAGAAATCACCGGCTACCTCACCCGACTGGTCGAGGATTACGGCAAAGCGATGCAAGACAGAACCCGGCAGATCGAACAGGTCTTTGCCGACATGCAACGCAGCCACTCGGTCAGCCTGCAAATGGTCCGGCACGTTTGAATTCACTCCTGAAAGGTATTTCTCATGGCCACAATTAATGTATTGGCTGTTCGGCCGTTGATCCCTGCGCAAGCGACTGCCGTGCCCGAAAAGCTGTTCCATTCACCCAATGCTTCTGCATTGGGCGACATGATCGGCAAGCAGCAGACTCTCGAAAAAACTCAAATCACAGCCCCTTCGGCTACGGAACTCGAAAGCGAGATCGACGCGTATCAGCCTACCGAGTCCGACTGGCTGGACTTCGTGGCCGCCATGACAATGCTCAGCGATGAAGTGCGTAACGATCTGGTGTTCGATCCGGGCGCCTGGGAAAAACATGCCAACGTCTTGGTGGCCGCCATCATTGCGTTGAATGTCGCACGGGTTTCCAACGCCATCCTGCGCGGGCATTTCAGCGTCATGGCCGCCGACGCTGCCAAGTCCCAGGGCGCTGCCATCATGGAGTCAGGCAAGGCCGCCATGTACAGCGCCATCACCGCCGCGGTGGTTTCCGGGGCGATAGCGGGCTTTGCCATGGTCAAGACCCTTCAAGGGCAAGGGTTGAAACATGCCGATATCAACCTGAATAAGCGCAACGCACTTGACGCCAGCAACATCGAACGGGACTTGAAACGTGATCGGGCGAGGGACGACTGGAACCCGGACACAACCTACAAAATCAAGGTGTTCGAAGTCGAAGGTTCCCTCCGATCAACGTCCGTGGATTTCAAACCCCAGGGCGCTACGCTGACGCCCAAGGAACAGGCATGGTTCGATGCGCAAATCCTCAAGGCGCAGAACGTTGGCCAGACGTCGGGTTGGCTGAGCGAGATGAGCAGCAAGGGTTTTGAAAAGAAACTCGAAATCGGTCGGGCGTTGAGCGCCATGTCGATGAACCTCAGTCAGGTCGTGTCCAGCATGGTCAGAATCGCCGAGCACGCTGCGCGGGAGAAAGAGGTGCTGCAACAAAGTGCGCAGAACACCCAAAAGAGCTTGAGCGATGAAGTCGGACAGAAGGATTCGGCGGACGCGGCGTTGCTGCAGAAGCTCATGGACATCGTGATGCAGCTTTTTCAATCGCGTATTGAAGTCATTGGCGCGCTGACGCGCGGCTGATAGGAGAGTGAAATGGAAATATTGAGTTTTACGCGGCCTGTTGCCATGCCGGGCGCAGATCTCAAAGTGATGATGGACGCACCATTGCCTGTAGAAACGCTTCCCGAGGTTCCGGCAGATTTCGCTCTGGTGCAATTGCTCGAACGTTCGACGAAAGCGCTGAGTCGTAATGTGGAGAATATGCTCAGGTGCCAGCCAAATAACACGAAAGTAGTTGGTGAACCGTTAGCCGGTAACTCGGTAGAGTCCCTTGTTGCGGAATTTGTCGAACAGATGGTAGCCAAGCGTATCCGATCTGAGATGTGGGCTCACCAAGCGCGGCAGTGTGTAGCGGTGATGAGGCATTGCCAAAAAACGCTGTTGCCGGGGGATCTTCAGAAACTCGAGGCTAAGCAGGACTTTATCCTGGGGGATCTGAAAAGCAATCAAGCCTCTCCAGCAGAAATTGCCGATGAGTTCTACGTTATCGTCAAATCCTCCAATGACTTCTTCGACAAACTGCTCGAACTGATTGACCTGATCAAGAACGGTTACCTGGCGGGCTACGAACACATCATCGCGGCCTATTCGGACTTCTTCGCCGATTTCAATAAAGAAATCACGGCAAAGATGAAGGAATGGATTGAAGGTGCGAATGACGGGAAAGAGGTCAAGTTGAATGCCGGCATGATCAGACTCGCGTTACAGGCTCTGATCGAAAAATACTCAAAAGCGCCTGCAGGGGTATTGTTTCCCGCCCCTGGAATGGAGGGCGCAAGCAAGGAAGCGGCGGAAAAGTGGCGCGTGGCATTAGGCCTGCCTGAAAGTTGCTTGAAAGACAACGGTAATGGCACTTTTAGCGTGGTCATGGACCTCGGGCCGCTGAAAATCATGATGGACAGCTTACCATCAAACGTTTACTGGATTACCTGGGACACCTCGAAGTTTCAGGCCTGGCAAACCGGTTTCAATGCGCAGGAAGAACGTTTGAAGAACATGTTGCAATCCTTCACGCAGAAATACTCGAACGCCAACTCGTATCACGATAACTTTAACAAGACGTTATCTTCTCATCTTAATCAGTATGCGGACATGCTTAAGGCTATGTTGAATTTTTGATGCGGCATGAGTGAGGTTTTCTGTATTTGATCTCGAAAATTTAGCGGCGGTCGTTATTTTAGTCGACCTAATAGAAGTATCATTGACCTCACCGGCCCCAATGCGTTACGCGGTCATGTCAATAATTCGATACGTATGGCGCAGGGGCAACCGGAGTTGAGGCGCGTCGATGCTTTTTCGTTGGCAGAGACCATCTGGGGTCAGAACGAACCGCAGCATAAAGATTTCTGGAGTGCCGTGGAGTCGCATTTTAACTTTCCGCAAAACTATGTGAACTTTGAAACTGAAGAGCAGCAGCTTAGCGCCACCTATGCAATGGCGAATGCTGTGGACTAACAGGGTAAAAGACGGTTTCTTTACTGCTTAAAACGAGGCGCAACTTGAGTTTGTTTTGGAGTTGCGCCTGTTTTTCTGTGCGTTGGATAAAGAGGGCTGAGTATGCAAGGTGATGAGCTTGAAATTGAGCGTCAGGTGATCAAAGTGCTGTCGGACTATTTTCCGGTGGGGCGTCGGGCAATCGAAGCCAGTTCACGACTGGTGGAGGATTTGTACGTCGATTCCATAAATATTGTGGAGGTTGTCATGATTCTTAATGATGTGTTCGATGTGGAGTTGCCTCAGGCGGAGGTTGCAAAGTGGAGGGTCGTAAATGATATTTGCAGTTTGGTGGTTTGCAGTAAAACTAACTTGCGTTGAATGATTTTGCGTTGCTGTGCTAAGAATGCTTGCAGGTGGTAACGTTTTATGAGGTTGGCTGTGGAGTTTCAGGTAAGTCGTTTCGTTGAAAAGTTCATTAGAGATAATGATATAGAGAATGGTTTTTTTGATGGTTTTAGTAATGTTGGGTTTCGGTTGTTAAATGATGATTTTTTTATTTTCAGATTGAACCCTGCGCGCAAAAAATAATAATGTTTTTTTGCTCGGCTAAACCCTGCTTGCTAACCAGTCATGAGCTTTTTGAGCTAAATGAATCACTGGGATTTGTAGAGGTTAATTCGAAAGGTCGTGTTGTGGTTTCGGAAGATCACGGCCTGGTTTTTTTTAACGTGAAAGCGGGAGATGTTGTTGATGCTGAGTTTTTGGATGCGTCAGTAGTTGAGTTCTTAAGTGGTTACAATAAGCTCAATGAGTTGATAGAGCTAGTGATGAATTAATATAAGGGGCGTGGTTTGCTGGAATTTCCAAATGGTACAGTTTCTCGGGTAAGTAGCTTGAATTCTCTGGCTTCGAGCGTCGAAGTAAATATTTTTGTGGGGGTGCTGCAGCGAACGTATCCGATTACACAAAAGCGAGTAAAATTGTTCAGTTTTTGAAAGGTCATCAAGAGTTTTTAGCATTGAATGATGCTGTCATGCTAAGGGCGCGTTCGAACTCTACATTGTTGCCTTCAAAAGGCTTTGCCGAAATTAAGGCTTCGGAGCAAGAAAAGAAGCTGAACGTATTTGATCAGAGTCCCTATAAAGAGATTGCATGCAAAAATAAACAATTTGAGCTGAAGCTGGGGGAAGGTTTGAGTTGTAGTAAAGAGTTGGAGTTGATCGCGAAATCGATAAGGGAGGCAACCGGCAGTCCTATGCGATTTGCTGATTTCTCCCAGGAACAACAGGAAAAAATATTGAGTGAAAGTGCATACATTGGCGGCGCAAAAGAACTGATTGCTGACGTAGACTGCCTGGATGCTCATGTTCTCGCCACTCTGATAAAAGCGGAAGGTAAAGAGTATGAGATGAGCGAAATGGAGCGAAGGAAGTGTATGTTTAATTATGTGCGCTCTCCTGATAACGTTATCTATCCCTGGAATAATCATTCTTTCGATATGGAGATTTTTGAGGTTGGCAACCCCATTCAGTTTACCGAGCAAATGCGTGGTTTGATCGTTGAGCGATGGAGCGAATTACTGGAGAAAGAATCCGATATAGAAGATTATTTGTACGATAAGTTGGGTGTTTCTCCGGTTAATTTGAATAATGGAGTTATTGATATTATTCAGATTGCCAGTGAGTCAGACAGAAAAAAGCTATTGAAGGAAGCCATGAAAATTAATTGGAGTACTTCGAGGTTTATCGCTGACGAGAATAACTCCAGAGAAAGCAATCCGTTGGGTGGTGAGTTTCGTCAGCATACTGTAGGTGCCAGATCCAACGTTGTCAGGGTTTCAGATAAAGAAGATCCAAATGTTAATAAGTGGGTTTTTGAAGCCGTTGTAAATGGTAAGCCTGTCACCTCCGGGCCTAGTGGGCATACTTTGAGATACCTGAATCATTACGCAATGTGCAGTGAGATGCTTCAATTGTCCAATTATAAAGGTGAGGATCTCCCGTCGTTGGAAGAGGCGAGGTTGGTGATGCTGGCTAATCTGATGGCGCCAAAAGATCATCACTCTTATCACGAGGTAATGCTTGCTTCAGTGGGTATTTATAATGGAGAGGAGATGTTGGAGTATCGGAGTAAAGATTCTTACGACGATTTGAAGACGACCCGTATTGGGCGTGCCGCGTTTGCCTATGCTAATGAAGGAGTGAGCGGCTAATGGAATAGTGATGGTTGCATGTCAGAGCTGTATGGTTCTGGCATGTTTCTCTTGTGTGAATTATCCCAGGGGTTTTTAATTGTTTTTGGCGTGGCGTAAATTCTAGTTGGCTTCTCTTTGTATAAGAAACTTGGCCATCAACAAATTTGGTTTGAGTGGTTGCCATTAGGCTCTGTACGAAAACCCTTGAAACACCGAAATGGGTAAAGCGCCGTCATCACAGCCAAGTTGCCCCCAATGGCAAACTGGCAGGTGGCGTAGTGGCAGAGCGGTGTTTCACGAAAACGATGAGCTTTTTTTGAATGCGCGGTTTGTATCCTCCGAAGCAATATGTGAAATGCCTCCTACGAGAAGAAATTTTATGTTCATTTCCAGATCAGGCGCATCTTTGAATGCCATCTATGGCATGGATTCGCAGGGCAAACCGGAAAATGTGGCCAAGAGCAGTCCGCAAGGTGTGGCCTTATCCGATGCGCAAAAGCAGGCGATTAGTAACAGCAAGTTTTTTGAGGCTGGTGCCAGCATGTCCTTGCTGAATCAGCCGGGTAAGGTAGGCGATGTGTTTGACCAGCATGCCCTGGGACTAGCCACCCTGTTGCGGTATGGCTTGAGTGAGCAGAGCCAGGCTGGAGGAGCCCCCGTCTATTTCCAGGGGCGGGAGCAGCATTTGCGCGATGTATTGCAGTCATCTATTAAGCCCTTGTCGGCACAGTCCGATCAGATTGGTCGGCAGATGAGCCCCGATCAAGCGCTTCAGCCATGGCTGCTAGATACCTTGAACACGCCACTACAGGGCCGGCTCGATGGCTCCGGCAAGCAGAGCCATGCCGAGCTTTTGACTAAAGTCCGTACTCTGAGTGCTTTCGGCACTACGGTCTGGCAGTTGATGAACCCAGTAGAAGATCACAAGCAGCCTGAGCTCTATGCACAGCATAAGGGAGCCAATACTGCGGCCTGTGTGGCCTTGCTGCGCGAGGCAGGTTTTGATGCTCAGGCGGACGACTTCGCTGATCGGTTTAAAGAGTTTTCAAGCAAGACCCGTACACCCGCATTTGACAACCCACTCAGTCGTGCCCGCAGCGAACGGATGCCGATGCTGGAAGTAGACGGAGCGCTACGACCGATTAAAGGGGTATATGAGGACGCGGCCAAATTTGGATTAGGTTTTGGCCAGGTAGTGCAAAATACTGCTGATCTTGATAGCGCCGAACAGACTGCCTTGCGTGCAGCGCTAGGTGACTGCAATCAGAATATTAATGCAATTGCCCGAGAGGGGGCGCCGATTGCCGACTTGACCCGACCATTCACAATGTCGGAGATGGATATGCAAAATGTGCCTGAGGCCTATAGCAATCTAGGTATAGCCGAAATGCTGAACCAGTATGCGATGCTACATGGCACCGGCATCAATCGCTGGCAGCCCTTTGGCACGTTTGCGATGGAGAGTAATCTGCAAGGCCTACCATCTGCGGGTGCACAATCAGGCGGCACCTGCGACATCCTGTTGGCGCTCAATACATTGAACCAAGAGCGAATTTACGGCAATGCGGAACTGGCGCTGCCTGCTGGCTTGGGTATTGCTGCCTTCATGAACTTTGGTGGCTACCACACTTTTGCGGAAACTTTCCCTATCGCTGAGGCTGCTGCTAACAACCGCCCCTATGTCCCCACCAATCTCGCTGTGGTGAATCAGTTTGACCTGTATCAACGGATGGAAAAGACTGCTGAGCGTTACAGTCCGCAGGGTTCTGAGCAGTTTGCGCAGTTCCGTCAGAGCCATGGGCAGGTTCTGGAGACGTTACGGCAGCAGCACCCCGATCTGGAATCGCTCGCGTCTGATGTCGAGTTCCACGCATCCGCGCAGCAGATAGTGGATTGGCGTGGCTGATCCTTTAACTCCACCGCTATCGGAGCCGGTACAGCTTACTCATGGTTTGTGAACCAAACTTGGGCCCGGCTTAGTTTACATCCTGTACGGTTCTGTACGAGAAGTAATGTCGCGAACACCGTGCGGTGCAGGCCAGCGAGACCATTGCGCCAAAGCTTTTCGCCAGTTTGTCGTAGCGTATACCGATCCGTCGATTCTCTTTCAGCCAACCGAACATTCGCTCGATGATGTTGCGCTGTTAGTACTTGGGCTGATCAAACAACCTGGGCAATCCAGGTTTTGGCTTACGCTTCATGGTTGGTAAAGGAATCACCGGTTGCATCCGATAGCGGTTGCAATAGTGCCGAAGGTGTTCGGCGTCGTAGCCCTTATCTGCCAGCAACCAACGGCAGCGATTGCGAGGGCGACCCCGCTGGCCGGGTGTTTTGACCTGATCAAGCAAGGTTTTGGCATGCGAAATATCGCTGGCTTGCCCTCCGCGACTGCGACCCAGAGCATGATCTAGCGGTTCTTCAGGCCCCCTTTTTTCCCGGCGCCAGAAGATGCTCGGGTTGCGCGTACCGCTGTGGAGTCAATCATCCAGGTGTCCAGATCAATCAACCCTTGCTTGTTAAGCCTGACATGCAAGCGTTTGAGCATCTGGTCAAACGTGCCTCGATTTCGCCGGTCGCGAAAGCGCTGATAAACAGTTGACCAGGGGCCGAATCGTTCAGGCATATCGCGCCAGGCGGCGCCTGAACACAGCACCCATAGGATGCCGTTGAGCATCAGTCGGTCGTCGTTTCGTGGACATCCAGTTTTCTGATCCTGGGCGATTCGGTCCTTGATCATTTCCCAGGATGAGTCGCTGAGTTCGTGTCGCTTTGCCATCAGGGGCTCCTGCCGTTGATGGCGACGATTTTACACATCTAAGCATTTCAAGGGATTTCGTACAGAACCTAGTTAGCGTGAGGCCTTTTTTAGGGTGTAGGGGGATGATAGGTAAAAAATCCTACGCGATGTGGCGAAATATCATTGTTATATGGATGTTGATGCCCTACGGAATAGTCCCGCTCAACTTTCTATAGTCCCGACGCTTGTCATCTTCAAGCCGTCTCAAAAACGGCTTGATCGCGTTTCAGTACCTTTCTATAGAGATGTTTTCGAGTATGGACAGTGCAACTGATCAATCGCCAATCGGGTCGTTCGTTTTTGACCAATGGCTACTGCAAAGCGATGGAACGCTGATGCGAGACGGTAAAGGAATACACGTTCCACCCAAAGAGTTGCACGTGCTGCGGCTGCTGCTCGCTTCGGCGGGCTCAGTGATCAGCAAAGACCAGCTGCTGGACACGGTTTGGCCCGATACCGACGCCGCCGAGGAATCGTTGACTCGTTGTATTTACGCACTGCGCAAGCTGCTCAAGGACAACAAGGGCTTCATTGCCACGGTGTACGGTCAGGGTTATCGATTTACCTGTCCGGCGGTTGCGCTCGATGCTCCTTGCGAGGAGCCCGTCGCAGTGCCGTCGCTGGCCGTTCTGCCTTTTCGCGGGACGAGTGAATCCGAGGCTCTGGACCTACAGGACTCGATGATCCGCCGGTTGACGACGGCGTTCGGTGCGGCTGTGCGTTTTGTTCCCAGCGGGTTAATGGCGGCCTTCGACCTTCCCGTTGATGCCCGGCGTCTGGTGGAAAAGTTGGCGCCGGATTACTACGTGAGCGGGCGCTTTCTTCATCAAGGCGAGCAGTTGCAATGGTCGATCGAGCTGATTCGTGGCAGCGATCACACGCTGATTCATGGGCAAATGCTGGATGGCAGTGATTTGGAGCAGTCGCTCGCCGAGCTGGCGTGCCTGATCGCGCAGCGTCTTCCAGGGGTTCGTTCCACTGGAAATTCCTGTTCGTCCTACCCGGCTGCGGTGGCCTACCTGAATGGCGTGTGCAGCGTGCAATGGCATACCCCGCAAAGTCTGCGTGACGCGCTGGTGCAATTTGGACAGTGCCTGCAATTGGCAAGCGGCTATTCACCTCCCTGGTGCGGTTTGGCTGATGCCTGGCTGGGGCAGGCGATGCTCGGGCTCTGTGAGCAGGGGCGCGCTATTGATGAGGCGGATGCCGCCATCTCCAAAGCACTATTGCTGGACCCTTGCAGTATTCCGGCGTTGACGCGCCTGGCCTTGCTCACCGGTCTGCGTGGTTGCGAGGAAGCGGCTCAGGTGATTTTTCGACGCTGCCTGTTAGCGTCCGATCAGGCCGATGTGCATTACTTTCATGCCTGGCATCACTGGTATTGGCGACGTAACGAGCAAGCGGCTCAAAGCATCGAGAAGTGTTTACGTCATGAGCCGGGTTGTGTGCGGGCGCAAATCCTGCGGGTACGCATCGCTCTGACCGGTAACCCCCAGGACGCCGCGCTGATGGCGCGTCAAACGTTGCAGCAAGGTGCGTCGGGGCATCCGTTGCTGCTGATTTTGCATGCCGTGGTGCTGGCCTACTTCGGCCAGCACGCGGCAGCCTGGCATGAACTCGAGCAAGCCGGCGTGAGTGAAAGCGCGATCGGTGAACAAGGTCTGGCGGCCTGGAATGTGCTGTTCGGTGTCAATCCGCTGATCGCCCGCAATCAGTATACAAATTGGCTACGTTCAGCGCGTCCTCCATCCATGGCTGATGTACCGTCGCCGCGTTGGTTTGGGGGGCCGGACGGCCCCATGGTTTCTCCTCTGTGGCGATCGTTGCAGCGTCATACACCGATGCGGGATGTGCGGGGGCTCAGCGTGCCGCCGTTCGACAAGGGGCGGCGTTTGGCATGACCAAGGTTTCGTGGCTATTGCTGTTTGCGTGTCTTGGAGCAGGTCAGGCGCAAGCCTTTTGTTGGGTGCGGGCCGGGCAGCTGCACGCGCTGGAACCCGAACTGCTTCAGGCCATCGCCGAGGTGGAGTCGGCGCTGCGGGCGGACGCGATGAACTACAACACCGATGGCTCTCGCGATATCGGGTTGATGCAGATCAACAGCTTTCATCTGCCTCGTTTGCGTGCCCAGGGCATTACCGAGCAGCGGCTATTGGATGAGCCTTGTCTGTCGGTTGAAGTCGGCGCTTCAGTGCTGGCCGGTTTTGTTTCGCTGTATGGCTACAACTGGACAGCGGTAGGTGCCTACAACGCCGGGAATGCGCCTGATCGGCAAACGGCCCGTCTTCGCTATGCACACAAGGTCTGGAAGCGTTACCAGGCATTGACTGGCAGTGGCGTCGCGCCGGCGTCCTTGCAAGGCCGAAGAGCTGATTCTGATCGTCTTCGCTCCAGATCTGCAGAATTCAATCAGGAACCTCCAGGGTGAAGTTTCTACCATGGGCGCTCATTCACTGCCTGGAGCGTGATCGGTGACAGACCTGTCGGCCCCACCTCTACAACCCTGCGTCCTGCGGATCCTCAATGGCCCGCTGCAAGGTTGCGAGTTCCCTCTCAATGAGCCCCGAACGTTGTTCATTGTGGCGCCCGTAGATGTGCTGGGGAAATCGACTTGCCCGGTCAGTGTGCCACCGGATGCGATCTTCGTTCCGCTGGACCACGGCGGATGCAATTTCGAAGTGCTGCTGGAAGAGGCGGTGCCGGGTGGCGTGACCGTGCGACTGCTCGACGAGCCGACAGAGACTCGCCATTGCCTGTTTCAACGTCGCGAACACATTGGCGATTTGCAGATTGTCTTGCGTTCGCATGACCAGGATTGGGCACCGGAAAGCCTGGGTATGCAGCGCCCACCCTCACTGGTGGCAACCCGTCGTCCATGGACACGAAACACCCCCGCCAAATGGTTCGGCGGTGGATTGGCGTTGAGTGTGTTGGTGGCCTCGGTCGGCGTCTGGTCGCTGCCCGAGCCGACTCCCGAAACCGATGTGCGTGCCTTGATCACCGGCGTCAGCGCCGAGGTCGAGGTGGTGAATGGTCGAGACCAGAGCATTTACGTGTTGGTGTCTTCCGAACGGGATGCCGGCTGGAGCCGACAGGTGCTGATGCGCAACAACCTGTTGACCGGCAAGGTCCTGGTGAAGGATCAGGAACGTCGTCGGCTCGAGCAATTATTGGTCGACCATGACCCGCAACTGGCCTGGCATTCACTGGATCTCAAGGACCCTTCGGTGCCACGGCTGCTGATCAGCGCTCAGCGCAATGTGCTTACGCCGTCGATGCAAACGAGGCTGGTCAATGCCTTGCTCGAGGCGACGCCCTATGCCCGGGATGTGACGGTGCAGGTGCAGAACGACACGCTTCTGGCCACTCTGGCGCAGGAGGGCTTGCAACGTCTTGCGCTGGGATTCAGCCGGGTCGACCACGACCACAGTGTCACGTTTGCCGTTGAAGGCAACTTGCGCGATTCCGAATTGGCCGCGGCGCGTCACTACATCGACGGGTTTTACCGGCAATGGGGTGATCGTTACGTGCACTTCGCTATCGACCTCAAGGACGACTCGCTCAAGGGCAAGTCATTTCAAACCGGCCCGCTGGGCTACATCAAGATGACCTCGTCGTCTTGGCATTTTCCAACACAACTATAAAGGTGACTCATGTCTGGTATTGGTATCCCGATTACTTTCCCCGACGACTTCCTCGGTCAGCAAGCTGCAGCGTTTGAGCTCGGGGCTGTAAACCTCAAGATAGCCTTGGATAAGGCCCTTGAGGATCTCAAGGGCGATGCATCGGATCCGGGAAAGTTAGCCGCTTACCAGACCGCATTCTCGTCCTACACGGTATTCCGCAACGCCCAGACCAACACGATCAAGGGTTTCAAGGATATCGACATGGCGATCATCCAGGCCGCTCGCTGATTCCTTCACTTTCAACCGGCCGTCGTTGCCTGACGATGGCCATTTCCATGAGTGCACCGCATGTCTCCTCAAAGCATTCTCCATTCGAACGTCCAGCAAACAGCGTTCGCTGAATTACGCAGTTCCCAGGAAAGCCCGATCGTTTCCCTCGAGAGCCGATTGATCGAAGCCTTCGCCGGTTCGGCAGTCAACAGCGGACAGGAAGTGTCGGCGATCAATCAACTGTTGCAGAGCCCCGATATCACAAGCCCCGAAGTCTTGACCCAATTGCAGGAGCGGGTCGGGCAATACAACGTGGATATAAACCTGCTGAACGTCCTGGTGCGTAAAGCCGTGGGCACGGCCGAAACCCTGCTGCGCGCTTCATGAAAGCCAGCGCGCTGCTGATGCTGCTGTGCGTGGTGCTGTTGGGTTGTCGTCAACCAAGCCTGCTCGAAGGACTGGATCAGCAGCAGGCAAACGAGGTGCTCTCGGTTCTATTGCGAAACAATATTACGGCGACAAAAGTCGACGCCGGCAAAACCGGGTATTCGGTGAAAATCAATCAGATCGATTTTTCGGCCGCCGTCGATTTGCTCAATCTCTATTCATTGCCCTCACGGCCACGGTTGCAAGTGGCCGAGATGTTCCCCAGCGATACGCTGGTGGCATCGCCCAGAGCCGAAAAGGCCCGGCTGTACTCGGCGCTGGAACAGCGGATCGAACAATCGTTGGGCGTGCTGGAAGGGGTGGTGTCGGCGCGGGTGCATGTCAGTTATGACCTGGATGCCGGGGAGGGTGGGCGCAAGGCGGCGCCGATTCACCTGTCGGCCGTGGCGGTTCACGAACGGGACATCGAACCGCAGTTGCTGATCACCGACATCAAGCGTTTTTTGAAGAACAGTTTTGCGGCGGTCGAGTACGAAAATATTTCAGTGGTCCTGTCACGACGCTCGCCCACACAACATGTCGCGCCGTCGGCGGTCGCGGTGCACGGTCAGTCGAACTGGCTATGGGGGTTAGCCTCGTTGACGGCATTGCTGTTGGCGGGTGGCGCAGCGTTCGGGTATCGACAATGGGGCGAGGGCCAACGTGACGTCGTGCGCTGAGCGCTTGCGGTGGATTCTCGCCGAGCCGCTGGACTATGTGCACGCTGAGCGTCTGCACATACCCGTGGGTTTCGAGGGACCTGACGCACGACGCGCGCTCAATCGAATCCTGCTCGAGGGCCTGGAGCTGCAAGGTCCATGGCCAATGGCGCCGCAGACTGCCGTGGCCGATCTGTGGGTTCGGCAGTGGCGTCAATTGCCCTACATCGCCGCGCTGTTGGGCGCGTGGCGGCTTTTCCCCCAGCTGGCGCGAGGCGGGGCATTGCAGCAATTGCCCGCCTCGTTACGCAAGTTCGCCAGTTGCAGCGTGGGCTCTCGCGCTGGCCTGCCGGTCGACCTGGCATCGGCGCCGATGCAACAGGTCGAAGCGGCCGGTTTCCATGCGCTGTGTGGCTGGTCCGAACACATTCCAACGCTGTTGCTCGAGCGGCTGTCATTGCAATTTTCTCCACAGGTCGTCGACCTGCACAGGCAGTGGCCGGTGGCAGAACCCGATACGGCTCTTCTCTTTTTGGCGGTGCAGCATGCTCGACTCCATCCGAACCCTGACTGATATGCCCGCGTCGAGTGATGCGCGCATCTGCCGCGAAGACATCGTCGCGGCGCGTCAGCGTCACTCACTACAGCATCAGGCCCAGCGTTGGGCCCGTGAGTGTGTCGACCAGGCTCAACGTGACGCCAAAGATGTCCGCGCCCAGGCTTTTCAAGAAGGTTATGCCGAGGGCGTGGTGCGCGCGGCGGAAAGTCTGGCGAGCGGTTTGCTGGAATCGCAGGCGCTGGGGCTGCAATTGCGCAAAGACCTCGCGCAGGCTGCTCGACAGTTGCTGGGCGACTTGTTGAATCGCGGCGAATGGCTGGATGAAATGCTCGAGCGTTGGCTGGCGGAGCAATCGGGCCACGCCGACGCAGTGTTGCAGGTGCTGCTGCCGATGCGTTGCAAGCCACGGGGCAATGAACTGCGCCAACGCTTGCAGGCGTTCTGGCCCGGCACGTTGTCCCTCGATTTTCAACCGCAGGAGCGTTACGTGTTTCGCCTGGCTGACCAGTTGCTCGAGTTCGATATCGAGGCAAGCGGTCAGCAACTGGAGCCCAAATTATTGTCCTGTCTGGCTCGGTTGCCCGAGTCGGTTCGAACGCTCGATCAGGTCTCGATGCAACGGCTCCGAGATCTGTGTCAGAGCTTTGGCGAGATGCGCCATGAAAATTGAAACCATGGTCGGCGCGCACCAACCCGAAACCACGTCAACGATCCAGTCACTGGAGTCGCGTCTGCTAGGGGCCCGTCAGGAGTTGCCCGGCAACCAGCGTCCGGACCCTGAGTTCGACTGGCTCTATCAACAACTGTTGGCCATGGAGGGGGGGGCGAAAATGTTATCTACGAATTTATCCGTTCGTTACGCAGTGCCGATGGCGTGACCTCGGCGTATCCGACTACCAAGGCGTTAATGGCCGTGACACTTCAGGTGTTGGTGCGTTTGAAGGAAGAGAAGCTGGAGGGCTCGCTGCTCTTCAAGGAAATCAGGGGCGCCTATGGCTTGGCGTTCAACATGAGCATCTTCGTCATGGGCTTTATGCAGAAGGTATTCGCGACGATGGATGACGATGCGTGGGAAAAGAGTGAGTGGTAAGGCGAACTTGAAAAAGACTGTCGGACGTTTAATAACAATAAGGAGAAACACGGATGGTTTTACCCATTGCTGGAACGGCTGGAAGAGTTATTACGCTTGCGGGCAACCCCACTTCAACGTCGCCCGCTGGTAGTGCGACTGAACGCAGCTCTTCCTTGACGGCTGATC
This sequence comes from Pseudomonas fluorescens HK44, assembly GCF_000217955.3. Classification (GTDB taxonomy): domain Bacteria; phylum Pseudomonadota; class Gammaproteobacteria; order Pseudomonadales; family Pseudomonadaceae; genus Aquipseudomonas; species Aquipseudomonas fluorescens_AQ. The sequence goes on from NZ_AFOY02000004.1 coordinate 483,432, forward strand.
CCTCAGCGCTTTGTTCAACGGGTTTCCGAGTAGGAACACTTGGAACCGACAGGCAAATCAGAACGGCGATGGCGCGAATGGAACGCGAGGTCACCATTCAGGTGGAGGAGCGTTATACGCAACTCGGCGAAACTGACCGAGTTGTGGTGGGGCGTGCCAGCGATTTTGTTGAGCATGGGCAGTTACCCGAGGAATCTATCAACGAGGATTTTTTTAATCGGGTCACCGAGTTGAATGCAGCAGATACCGAGCAAACCCGTGAAAGCCGAATGCACATCCTGCTCCAGGCGGGCATGGATTGGCTTGAGGGTGCCAAAGAGCCTGGGCTCAATCTGCTGAATATCGCTGGACGCACGGGGTTGATCGTTGCATTGACGGTGGTGCTGCGCCAGGTCGTCGCTTACAACGTCGAGCACGCTCTGCGCGAAGGCGATTCACCTGAGGCCTCCCGCGCATGGGCAGTGGTCGCGATATCAATGATCGGCCCGGCGCTAACCTTGGTAGGGGCCATTCGAAATGAGTGTGACGGGACCGCTAATCCAGCGTCGCGTCTGGGGCGTGTTTGCATGGCCAGTATTACGATGGGGGCTCTGATCGCGGCGCATCTCACTGGCGCGTCTCAACGGTTACTGCCGGCGGTGGTCGGCGGGTCGATTTATACGCTGGCCAGAGGCTTGGCCAACGTCTTCATTCCATTGCATGACAACGCGAATCCTGCCACCGCCGCGACCACCGGAGTAGCGACCGCTGTCTATGGTGTGGCTCAGTTTTTACTGGCGGAGCTGGGGCAACTGACGCCGTTGAGCGGCGCGGCCCGAGCAGCTGCAGAACTCGGTTACAGTCTGGGCGCTGACGCCATCCAGGGGCTATTGACTGGCTTAGGCGTTGTCGTGGACGACCTCGTCGGCATTTTTTGCAAGAGTTCGCACATGCTATCTCCCTCCCCGGGGATGGACTCGGTATTTTCTGACCCGCAAGCGTTGCAGCAAATGGTTTTGGAGGTGCGCGCCAGTGTTCAGCGACCGACCCCAAAACAACTGCTGGATGCGCTATTCGATATCGGCGCAATGCGTCTTTCGGTGGGGTACGCCATCGCTTTGGTGACGGGCGCGGTAGCGTCTTTGCTGAGTCATTCCGAGATCGAGGAAGGTTATCAGGGCCATGTCATGAGCGGTTGCCTGGCCCTGATGGCGATGATTATTTACTTTCCGCTCATCTTTGGCAGTGCCAAGCGCACCGATAACCTCTACGAGCTGCAGGAGACTGCGGTTCCTTGAGCCAAGGCAAAGAGGTCGCCTGTCTCGGTCAACCCCGGCTATAATCGCCGCCACTTTTCGTAGCCCAGAGTCAAACCCGCCCATGTATACCCTGGCCCGTCAGCTGTTGTTCAAACTTTCCCCGGAAACCTCCCACGATTTGTCCCTGGACCTGATCGGCGCAGGCGGGCGTTTGGGTCTCAATGGCTTGCTGTGCAAGGCGCCGGCGCAGTTGCCCGTGAATGTCATGGGCCTGGATTTTCCGAACCCGGTGGGTCTGGCGGCCGGTCTGGACAAGAACGGGGCGGCCATCGACGGGTTTGCGCAGTTGGGATTCGGTTTCGTTGAAATCGGCACCGTCACCCCGCGTCCGCAACCGGGCAATCCAAAGCCGCGGATTTTCCGCTTGCCGCAAGCCGAGGCGATCATCAACCGCATGGGGTTCAACAACCTCGGCGTCGATCATCTGCTGGCGCGCGTGGCGGCTGCCAAATACAAGGGCGTGCTGGGGATCAACATCGGCAAGAACTTCGACACGCCGGTTGAGCGTGCGGTCGACGACTACCTGATCTGCCTGGACAAGGTCTACGCCCGCGCCAGTTACGTGACGGTCAACGTCAGCTCGCCGAACACTCCGGGCCTGCGCAGCCTGCAGTTTGGTGATTCGCTCAAGCAACTGCTCGAAGCCTTGCGTCAGCGTCAGGAAGACCTGGCTCAACGCCACGGCAAGCGTGTACCGCTGGCGATCAAGATTGCACCGGACATGACTGACGAAGAAACCGTTCAAGTGGCGCAAGCGTTGATCGACACCGGGATGGACGCAGTGATTGCGACCAACACCACCCTGAGCCGCGTAGGCGTCGAAGGCATGGAATACGGTGACGAGGCGGGCGGATTGTCCGGCGCTCCGGTGCGCGACAAAAGCACTCACACGGTCAAGGTGCTGGCGGCCGAGCTGGCCGGGCGTTTGCCGATCATCGCGGTGGGCGGTATTACCGAAGGCAAGCACGCGGCTGAGAAAATCGCTGCGGGCGCCAGTCTGGTGCAGCTGTATTCGGGCTTCATTTACAAAGGCCCGGCGCTGATTCGCGAATCGGTGGATGCCATCGCCGCCTTGAGATAACCCCAACCCGTGTGGTGAGGGCATTTGTGGCGAGGGAGCTTGCTCCCGCTGGGGCGCGAAGCGGCCCTAAAATCAGCAAATGCGGTGCATCAGGAATAACGCGGTGTGTGGATAGGGGCCGCTTCGCAGCCCAGCGGGAGCAAGCTCCCTCGCCACACAGTATTTCATGGTCGGTTTTGGGTTGTTTGAAGGCATAAAAAAGGGCTCCTCGAAGGAGCCCTTGGGCCGAAGCCCGCCGTCCGGAGAGGACGTGCGTGGTTAAGTCGTTACCTGTTCAGATTTTCGTGTCGGAGTGTGTGCCCTGTTTTAGCCGACGGCGTGAAGTTCGTTGAGTCTATGGATTCCCGCAGTGCCGGTCATACCGTCCCAGTTGTCGCCACGTCCTTCTCGCCAGCCGTTGATCCAGGCTTGGCGTACCGACGGTAGAGTAAAGGGGCAAAGCTCACGGGATTTTCCACCAACGCCATATTGATATCCGCGCAAAAATGCTCTTTCCAACGGATCACGCTTAAGTCTTCTCATAGGGTGTTTCCCTCACTTGTTGACTGTATTTGTCGCGTCGACCTCGATCGAGGTCAGGCAGAAAAATTTCTGCCGTTGGTGGCTCGCTGCCGGCGTCACGAGCCAAGGTGTTGACGTCGTTGCGGCGTCAACCTGTATTGAGTTCTAACCAATGCGTCACATCGAGGGAATGATCGTTTTGTCATAAGGACGTAACGATAATGATGTTAAGGCCATAAGTAACACGATGTAATCCCCGTGTTCATTGACCAAAGCTCGCTATGATCGGCCTTTCACTGGATGATGAGGCTGATGATTGAGTGAAAATGTCCGCCCGTTGCATTCGGGTACTATTCGACGAAGGGTCGAGTTATGACATTTTGTTGCGCAGAATTTTTTATCTGCCCGGGCATCTAAGCTCATTCAACCGGTTGGTTGGCTGAGTGGCTAGGGTCTGTTGACGTTTGGTGACGAGCCGCGTTGCGATGCCAACGTGTGCGAGGCAAGGCGCGGGATGCCGCCAATGGTTGTTCCCTTGGTAAATCCCGCAACGCAGCCTCGCGCACGTTGGCGCGCAACCCGAAGGGACGGATGCCCACGTGGCGCAGGGCTGCGTTGCTCGGAACTTGTTTGGAACAACCAGACTACGTTCCTCGCGCCTTGCCCTGCACCACGTGGGCATCCCTCGCGGTCGTCACCAAACGTCAACAGACCCTTGGGTGGGGCGGCACACTTTCGTGCCACGCGAGCGCTCTTCAAGAAAAGCGCTTGATTGAAAACCGAGCGGTCAATGCGTTGTCCGTTCACTTATTGCTAAAGGCCCTGGAACTCCCATGTCGGATCGTTACGAACTCTTCCTCACTTGCCCCAAGGGCCTCGAAGGCCTGCTGATCGAGGAAGCCGTCGGGCTTGGCCTTGAGGAAGCGCGTGAGCACACGTCGGCTGTGCGCGGCATGGCCGACATGGAAACGGCTTATCGCCTGTGCCTGTGGTCGCGTCTGGCTAACCGGGTGCTGCTGGTGCTCAAGCGTTTCCCGATGAAGGATGCCGAAGACCTGTACCACGGCGTGCTGGATATCGAGTGGCAAGACCACATGCTCAATGACGGCACCCTGGCCGTCGAATTCAGCGGTCACGGCTCGGGCATCGACAACACGCACTTCGGCGCCCTGAAAGTGAAAGACGCCATCGTCGACAAACTGCGCACCCCGTCGGGTGAACGTCCGTCCATCGACAAACTCAACCCGGACCTGCGCATTCACCTGCGTCTGGACCGTGGCGAAGCAATCCTGTCCCTCGACCTGTCCGGCCACAGCCTGCACCAGCGCGGTTACCGTTTGCAGCAAGGTGCAGCGCCGCTGAAGGAAAACCTCGCGGCGGCGATTCTGATTCGTTCTGGCTGGCCGCGCATTGCCGCTGAAGGCGGCGCTCTGGCTGACCCGATGTGCGGTGTCGGTACGTTCCTCGTCGAAGCCGCGATGATCGCCGCCGACATGGCGCCGAACCTGCGTCGCGAGCAGTGGGGCTTCACCGCCTGGCTCGGTCACGTGCCGGCGCTGTGGAAAAAACTTCACGAAGAAGCCGTCGCCCGCGCCGCTGCCGGTCTGGCCAAGCCACCGCTGTGGATTCGCGGATACGAAGCCGACCCACGGCTGATTCAACCGGGCCGCAATAACGTCGAGCGCGCAGGCCTGAGTGAGTGGATCAAGATCTACCAGGGTGAAGTCGCAACCTTCGAGCCGCGTCCAGACCAGAACCAGAAAGGCCTGGTGATCTGCAACCCTCCGTACGGCGAGCGTCTGGGCGACGAGGCGAGCTTGCTCTATCTCTACCAGAACCTCGGCGAGCGTCTGCGTCAGGCCTGCCTGAACTGGGAAGCGGCGGTGTTCACCGGCGCACCGGACCTGGGCAAGCGCATGGGGATTCGCAGCCACAAACAGTATTCGTTCTGGAACGGCGCCTTGCCGTGCAAGTTGCTGCTGATCAAAGTATTGCCCGACCAGTTCGTCACTGGGGAGCGTCGTACCCCGGAGCAGCGTCAGGCCGAACGTGAGCAGGCGGCTTACGATCAGTCGCCGGCCGAGCCGCAAGAGCGTCAGTACAACAAGAACGGCAACCCGATCAAACCTGTACCGGCGCCGGCTCCCGTTGTCGAGCAGCCACGTCTGAGCGAAGGCGGGCAGATGTTTGCCAACCGCCTGCAAAAAAACCTCAAGGCCTTGGGCAAATGGGTCAAGCGTGAAGGTGTCGATTGCTACCGTGTGTACGATGCCGACATGCCGGAATACTCCATGGCCATCGACCTGTACCACGACTGGGTTCACGTTCAGGAATACGCCGCACCGAAGTCGATCGATCCGGAAAAAGCTTCGGCGCGTATGTTCGATGCGCTGGCGGCCATTCCGCAGGCCTTGAACATTGACAAGAGCCGGGTGGTCGTCAAGCGTCGCGAGCGTCAGAGCGGCACCAAGCAGTACGAGCGCCAGAGCGCGCAGGGCAAGTTCACCGAGGTGAACGAAGGCGGCGTGAAGTTGCTGGTCAACCTGACCGATTACCTCGACACCGGCCTGTTCCTGGATCACCGTCCAATGCGTCTGCGGATTCAGAAAGAGGCCGCCGGCAAGCGCTTCCTCAACCTGTATTGCTACACCGCGACGGCCAGCGTTCATGCAGCCAAGGGCGGCGCACGCAGCACCACCAGCGTCGACCTGTCGAAAACCTACCTGGATTGGGCGCGTCGCAACCTGTCGCTGAACGGTTTCTCCGACAAGAACCGTCTGGAGCAAGGCGACGTGATGGCCTGGCTGGAAGCCAGCCGTGACGAGTTCGACATGATCTTTATCGATCCGCCGACCTTCTCCAACTCCAAGCGCATGGAAGGGATCTTCGACGTGCAGCGGGACCATGTGCAGCTGCTGGACCTGGCCATGGCCCGTCTGGCGCCGGGTGGCGTGTTGTATTTCTCCAACAACTTCCGCAAGTTCCAGCTTGAAGAAAACCTCACGGCGCGTTATGCCGTCGAGGAGATCACCGCACAAACCATCGACCCGGACTTTGCCCGTAACGGCAAGATCCATCGCGCCTGGAAAATCATGGCGCGCTGAGGCCTGATTGGATCCACAGAGCCTTGATTTTTCGAGGTTCTGTGGTGTTTTTGCGCTGGCTAATCTAATGGCTGATAGCTATAACTTCACACAAAGCCAAGGTGACGCCAAAGCACGCCGGCGTTTTGAGTTTTGTTTATGCCGTTGCACGCCGTACGACCCAAGATCCTGGGCTTGATCAGTGAAGATGTTTCGGCCTGGCTCATTGCGCTGCTGGTGTTGCTGGCTGGTGGCGTACTGACGGGGCTGCTCGCCTGGGCCAGCTTCAATGCGCACCATCAGCAGATGGCGCAGCGTTTCCAAATGCTGGTCAACGAACGCAAGAGCCGGATCGCCGAGCGTTTCGACGATCAGGAACAGCGCCTTGATAGCCTGCGGCGTTTCTTCGTCAACTCCGAGTCGGTTTCCCGTGAAGAGTTCGACGGCTTTACCAAAGCACTGTTGCACAGGACTCAGGCCTACGCTTGGGCACCGCTGGTTGCCCGCAGTGAGCGTTCCGCGTTCGAGCAACGGGTGCGCGAGCAAGGTAGCGCAGGGTTTTCCATCCGCGATCTGACACCTTCTGCCACATTGCAACCTGCCGCCGAGCGTGATGAATACGCGCCGGTGTCGTACAGCCAGGTACTTGGCACAAAAACCACGCCGCTGGGTTTTGATTTGCTCTCGGAACCGATACGTCGGGCAACCCTGCAAAGGGCCCGCACCCTCAACGCAATGGCGGTGTCCGAGCCCACGCTGCTGCTCGGTGTCGATCCTGAATATGCCCGTGGCGTACTGCTGGTCGAGCCGGTTTTGCGCGATACCGCAGCGTCTGCTCAAAACGCTGCGCCCCTTGGTTACGTGCTGGCAGTGATCAGCATGCGTCAATTGGTAGCCGATGGTTTTCCGTTGCCCAGTCAGGACAACCTTGTGGTGCAGATTCGCGGTCGGGCGAAGGACGGTCAGGCGCAAGCGCTCTACGAATCTACCAACCCGGTAGCGAACCAGCCGTTGCATTACAGCTCGATGCTGCGACTGGGAGATCATGTCTACGACCTCGATATTCGCACCAGTGCGGTGTTTGAACATGCCACTCATTCGGCGGTTGCCAGCCTGATCGTGATGGGGGCGCTGTTGAGCGTACTGCTCAGTGCCTTGCTCTACATTCTGGTCAGTCAACGGCAACGAGCGCTGGCGCTGGTCGAGCAGCGCACCCGCGAGTTGCGCCTGCGAGAACAGGAGTTGAGCGGCGCTCATGGGCAGTTGCGCGGGGTGCTGGACGCAGCGACCCAAGTGGCGGTGATCGCCACCAACCTGCGCGGTGTGATCACCACCTTCAATGCCGGTGCCGAGCACATGCTCGGCTATCGCAGTGACGATGTGTTGGGACAGGCGACCCTGGAAAGCCTGCATCTGCCCGCTGAGCTGGAAGCGCGGGCCGTGGAACTCAGTCAGCGTTACTGCAAACCGGTGCCGAGCTGTCAGGCGATGCTGATGGAAGGTGGCGAAACGGGTGGGCATCAAGCGCGTGAATGGACCTTGGTGCGCCAGGACGGCAGCCATCTGACGGTGAACATGCTCGCCACTGCCGTGCTTGATGAGCAGGGGCTGTGGGTCGGGAATCTGGCGATCTGCATCGACATTACCGAGCGCAAGCGCGTGCATGAAGCGTTGGCGGCGCGCGATTTGCTGCTCAAGAAACTCAGCGCTCATGTGCCGGGCGGCATTTATCAGTTCAAGATGGCGGCAGACGGGCGCTTCAGTGTGATCTATGCCAGTGATGGCATTCGCGATATTTACGAGATCGATCCGGACACGCTTCTACAGAACGCCGAGGCGATTTTCGAGCGGATTCATCCGCAGGACGTCGCTCGGGTGCGTGCCTCGATCCGGGTCTCTTCGTTAAAGCTCAGCCCATGGCGCGAAGAGTACCGCGTGCAGTTGCCCGTCCGTGGCCTGCGTTGGGTGCGCGGTGAGGCAACACCGGAAGAGTTGCCCGGCGGCGGGGTGTTGTGGCACGGCTACATTTCGGATATTTCCGACCTCAAACGGGTCGAGGAAGAGCTGCGCGCCTTGTCAGTGACTGACTCGCTGACCGGCATTCACAATCGACGCTATTTCCAGGAGCGGCTGACCATGGAAATGGCCCGGGTCGAGCGAGGTATCGGCGAATTGGCGGTGATCATGCTGGATATCGATCACTTCAAGCGTATCAATGATGTGTACGGCCACGCGGCCGGCGATCGGGTGTTGCAGGCGATCTGTCAGCGCATCCGCCATCGTTTGCGGCGCACCGATGTGTTCTGTCGCCTGGGAGGCGAGGAGTTCATGGTGCTGTGTCCGGACACCAATGGGCAGCATGCCCATACATTGGCCGTCGAGTTATGGCAGAGCTTGCGCAATACGCCGATCGACGGCCTGGGCACGGTGACTGCCAGCTTTGGTATCGCCAGTTGGCGTTCCGGGGAGGGGGCTGATGCCTTGCTGCTGCGCGCTGACTCGGGGGTTTATGCGGCGAAGCAGGCCGGGCGGGATCGGGTTGAGGTGGAGCTGGCGTAAGCCGGTTTAGGTTTGTGTGGCGAGGGAGCTTGCTCCCGCTGGGGCGCGAAGCGACCCTGAAGGCGATGATTGTGTTGGGTCAGATGTATCCGATTTGTTGATTTTGCGGCTGCTGCGCCCGAGCGCGGACCGACCGGGCGGGAGCAAGCTCCCTCGCCACAGTTGCGCAGTGTTTAAGTGAGGCTTAAAGCGCCGACTCGGCTGTTGCCAGTTTCGGCTGGCGGTACAGGTCCAGCAGCACCTGATCGAGCACTGTATGTGCACCAAAAGGCGCCGGGTCGTTGAGGATCGCGACCACTGCCCAGGTGTTGCCGTTGCTGTCGCGGCTGAAACCGGCGATAGCGCGCACGGTGTTCAGGGTGCCGGTCTTGACGTGTGCTTCACCGCGCATTGCGGTGGTCTTGAGGCGTTTGCGCATGGTGCCGTCCATGCCGCTGATCGGCAGCGAACTGACGAACTCGGCCGAGTACGGGCTTCTCCAGGCGGCTTGCAGCATGCTCGCCATCTCACGGGCGCTGACCCGTTCGGCGCGAGACAGACCGGAACCGTTCTCCATCACCAGGTGCGGTGCGGTGATGCCTTTCTTCGCCAGCCACTGACGGACCACGCGTTGTGCGGCTTTTGCATCGTCGGCATCGGCGTCGGTGCGGTATTTCGCGCCCAGGCTGAGGAACAGCTGCTGAGCCATGGTGTTGTTACTGTATTTGTTGATGTCGCGGATAATTTCCGCCAGGTCCGGCGAGAACGCCCGGGCCAGTACCTTGGCATCCTTCGGTACGGCGGCCAGACGATCCTTGCCCTGGATGCTGCCACCCAGTTCCTGCCAGATCGCCCGCACGGCGCCAGCGGTGTAGGTCGCATGATCGAGCAGCGAAAGGTAAGTCTGCGAGCTGCAACCGTCGGCCAACTGGCCTGCAACGGTCACGCTCACGCTGCCGTCGGCCTGGGTCACCGGGTTGTAGCGCACGCCCCCGGAACACTGTTTGCCGCTGAGCGCTTTGACCTGGTTGTCGATGCGAATGCTGGCGATCGGTGGTTCGACCGACACCAGAACCTTGCCCGAATCGTTGCGAGCCACAAAGCGCAGGGCCTTGAGGTTGACCATCAGCGCGTCGGGCTTGACCAGGAACGGCTTGTTTTCGTTTTTGCCGTCGTCATTGAACTCCGGCAATTGCGGCTGGACGAAGAAACTGCGGTCCAGCACCAGGTCACCGGTGACTTGCTGCACGCCATTGGCCCGCAGGTCACGCATCAGCAACCAGAGTTTTTCCATGTTCAGCTTTGGGTCGCCGCCGCCCTTGAGGTACAGGTTGCCGTGCAGGATGCCGCCATTGAGGGTGCCGTCGGTGTAGAACTCGGTTTTCCACTGGTGGTTCGGGCCAAGCATTTCCAGCGCGGCGTAGGTGGTGACCAGTTTCATGGTCGAGGCCGGATTGACCGAAACGTCAGCGTTGAAGACTGTCGGTGTGCCCGGGCCGTTGAGCGGAATCATCACCAGTGACAGGGCATTGTCCTGCAGCTTGCTGGCTTTGAGCGCTTTTTCAACGCTGGGTGGCAGGGTGGTGTTGGTCGGGGCAGCGGAAACAGGGAAGGCCAGTGGCACAAGCAGGCTGGCGAGAAGCAATGGACGCAAAGATTTGATCATCTGAAATAAAACCCTACAGCCGAGGGGGAAAAGATGAGGGCATGAGAATAAATTCCCTCGGTGGTCGCGAAAGTGTCGGCATTATGCCCCAAGGAGTAGCGGCTTGTGCCGTACGCAGAGGAACGAATCCGCTATTTTTTTACCGACGGTAGGCGCAAGCCGCCAGAGAATCGGGCAAACAACGGCTTAAACTGCTAAAGTGCCGCCCGTTATTACTTTTGAGGATTGTTCCAATGGCGACTAACCGTTCCCAGCGTCTGCGCAAAAAACTCTGCGTCGATGAATTTCAAGAGCTGGGTTTCGAACTGAACCTGGATTTCAAAGAAGATCTGGCTGACGAGGCTGTTGACGCTTTCCTCGACGCGTTTCTGAAAGAAGCCATGGAAGCTAACGGCCTCGGCTACGTTGGCGGCGACGACTACGGTCTGGTTTGCCTGCAAAAACGTGGCTCGGTCAGCGCAGAACAACGCACCGCCGTTGAAGCCTGGCTGAAAGCCCGCACCGAGCTGACCAGCGTAGAAGTCAGCCCGTTGCTGGACGTTTGGTACCCGGAAAAGCCGATCAATCCGGTAGCCTGATGTTCTGAATCGGCGGCCTGAGGGCCGCCGATTTGTTTGTGTAACAAAATCCCGCGTTTCAGGCCTTGCGCCAGTTCAGAATCATCAGCGTCACCACGCCCGCCACAATCCCCCAAAACGCCGAACCGATGGAAAACAGTGTCAACCCCGACGCAGTGACCATAAAGGTGATCAATGCCGCTTCACGTTCCTTTACTTCGCTCATGGCGATGCTCAGGCCGTTGATGATCGAGCCGAATAGCGCCAACGCGGCAATCGACAGCACCAGCTCCTTCGGCAAGGCGGCGAACAGCGCCGCGAGGGTTGCGCCAAAGACCCCGGCTATCCCGTAGAAAATCCCGCACCAGACGGCTGCGGTGTAACGCTTGTTACGGTCTTCATGGGCGTGCGGCCCGGTGCAGATCGCTGCACTGATCGCTGCAAGGTTGATCCCGTGGGAGCCGAATGGCGCCAGCAACAGTGAAGCGATGCCGGTGGTGGTAATCAGCGGCGAGGCCGGCACGTTGTAGCCGTCGGCGCGTAATACGGCGATGCCAGGCATGTTCTGCGAGGTCATGGCCACCACGAACAATGGAATACCGATGCTGATGGTCGCCGCAAGGGAGAAGTGCGGGGTGGTCCAGACCGGGGTGGCCACTTCAAGATGAAAACTGCTGAAATCCAGCAGGCCCATGACGCCGGACAGTGCCGTGCCGATCAGGAGGGCCGCCAGCACCGCATAACGCGGCGACAGGCGCTTGACCACCAGATAGGTGAAAAACATCCCCAGTACCAGGCCCGTGCGGTGCTGGGCGGCGACGAAAATTTCGCTGCCGATCTTGAACAGAATCCCCGCCAGCAACGCCGCCGCCAGTGACGCAGGAATGCGTTTGACCAGGCGTTCGAAGCTGCCGGTCATGCCGCAAAGGGTGACGAGCACGGCGCAAGTGATGTAGGCGCCAATCGCCTCGCCGTAGGTCACGCCCGACAGGCTGGTGATCAGCAGCGCCGCACCGGGCGTCGACCAGGCAATAGTGATCGGTGTGCGATAACGCAAGGACAAACCGATCGAGCACACCGCCATGCCAATCGAAATCGCCCAGATCCACGACGAAATTTGCCCGCTGGTCAGGCCCGCCGCCTGGCCGGCCTGGAACATCAGCACCAGTGAGCTGGTGTAGCCGGTCATCATGGCGATGAACCCGGCGACGATAGCCGAAGGTGAAGTGTCGGCCAGTGGGCGAAGTTGCACGTGAGTGGCGTCGGTCATGGCGCGGTGTTCCTTGTTCTTGGTATACGAATAAAGTTCGCAGCGACCAGTGTGGCGAGGGAGCTTGCTCCCGCTCGGCCGCGCAGCGGTCGTAATGTGCGAGTAAGGTTACTGAATAAACGAATCGGCAGGTTTCAGGACTGCTGCGCAGTCCAGCGGGAGCAAGCTCCCTCGCCACGGGCCAGGTGTTCAAGCCTAAACTCAAACGTGACGGGGTGTTGCAATACAGCCGGGGGCGTATATGGCCGTACAGTCGTGTTGCCACCGCCGGTTGTGTACAATGTGCTGTGTTTTTTACGCAATACTTGCCAGCGACCTACTGTGCCGTATTACAGTCACAGTCAATTCGCCGCAGTTCTCCCGACTCGAGTGCCCATGAACGAACAGTTGCAGCCCCTCAAGAAACAACCGCGAGCAGGTAAAGCCGGCCGCAGCGGAACCCAGGACGATATCGTTTATGCGCATATCTTCGAGGCCATCCTCGAACAGCGCCTGGCGCCCGGTACAAAATTGAGCGAAGAGGCGCTGGGAGAGATTTTCGGGGTCAGTCGCACCATCATTCGCCGTGCGTTGTCGCGTCTGGCCCACGAAGGTGTGGTGCTGTTGCGTCCCAACCGTGGCGCCGTGGTTGCCAGCCCGAGTGTCGAAGAGGCCCGTCAGGTATTCATGGCGCGGCGTCTGGTTGAGAAGGCGATCACTGAACTTGCAGTCGTACACGCGACCGCTGAACAGATTGCCGAGCTGCGGCAAATGGTCAACGACGAGCGCGACAGCTTCTCCCGTGGCGACCGTGGTGCCGGTATTCGTCTGTCTGGCGAGTTCCACCTGAAGCTGGCCGAGGCGGCGAAGAACACCCCGTTGATCAGCTTCCAGCGCAGCCTGGTGTCGCAGACTTCGTTGATCATCGCCCAGTATGAAAGCGGTAACCGCTCGCACTGTTCCTATGATGAACACACTCAGTTGATCGATGCCATCGAGGCCCGCGATGCCGAGCTGGCGGTGAACCTGATGATGCATCACATGGACCACATCGACAGCAAGCTCAACCTCGACGAAGAAAGCGCTTCGGACGATTTGCACGCGGTGTTCTCGCACTTGTTGCAGACCAAAAAGCCGGGGCGGCCAACCGCCAAGCATTGATAGACCGCGGTCTGACAGGCGATAAAAAAATCCCCCGCAACCAACGATTGCGGGGGATTTTTTGTTTCTGAAAGGCTTAACGCTGGTGAACCAGATTCCCCGCCGCATACGTCTGCAGAACAGTCCGGTCATCCCCCAATGTCATCAGCACAAACAACGTCTCGGCGATGCTTTTGGCCTGTTTCAAGCGATAGCCGAGCAGCGGCGTGGCGTTGTAGTCCAGCACCAGGAAGTCGGCGTCGGTGCCCGGTTGCAGGGTGCCGATCTTGTCTTCCAGGCGCAGTGCGCGGGCACCGCCAAGGGTTGCCAGGTACAGCGATTTGAATGGGCTCAGACGGGCGCCTTGCAGTTGCATGACTTTGTAGGCTTCGTTCAGGGTTTGCAGCAGCGAGAAACTCGTGCCGCCACCCACGTCAGTACCCAGGCCGACGTTCAGGTTGTGCTTTTCGGCCATCGGCAGGTTGAACAGACCACTGCCTAGGAAGAAGTTCGAGGTCGGGCAGAAGGCGATCGCCGAACCGGTTTCGGCAAGGCGCGCGCATTCGTCATCGCACAGGTGTACGCCGTGCGCGAATACCGAGCGTTCGCCGAGCAATTTGTAGTGGTCGTAGACGTCCAGGTAGCCCTTGCGCTCCGGGAACAGTTCCTTGACCCATTGAACTTCCTGCAGGTTTTCACTGATGTGGGTCTGCATGTACAGGTCGGGGTATTCGCTGAGCAACTGGCCGGCGAGGGTCAGTTGTTCCGGGGTGCTGGTCGGTGCAAAGCGCGGCGTCACCGCGTAGTGCAGACGACCCTTGCCGTGCCAGCGTTCGATCAGTGCCTTGCTTTCGATATAGCTGGATTCGGCGGTGTCGGTCAGGTAGTCCGGGGCGTTGCGGTCCATCATCACCTTGCCGGCGATCATCCGCAGGTCGAGCGTCCGTGCGGCTTCGAAGAACGAATCCACCGATTGCGGATGCACGCTGCCGAACACCAGTGCGGTGGTGGTGCCGTTGCGCAGCAGTTCCTTGATGAAGATGCCGGCGACTTCTTCGGCGTGGGCCTTGTCGGCGAATTGGCTTTCGCACGGGAAAGTGTAGGTGTTGAGCCAGTCCAGCAGTTGTTCGCCGTAAGCGCCGACCATGCCGGTTTGCGGCAGGTGGATGTGCGTATCGATGAAGCCCGGCGTGATCAGCGCATCCTGGTAATGGGTGACTTGAATGTCGGCAGGCAGGCTGGCGAGCAGTTCGCAGGCAGGGCCGATGGCGCTGATCTGGCCGTTTTCAGTCACCAGCAAGCCGTCTTCGAAATACTCGTAGGAGGCTTCGATACCCACCACGGCTGGGTCGGCGATGCTGTGCAGAATGGCGGCACGGTAGGCTTTGCGAGTCAAAGGCATTTTCGTTCTCGGTTCATGGCTTTTTAGTTCGAAGCATGACTGCGGCGCGAGGTGGGCAGCAGTTTGGCAATAGGTTCGGCTTTCGCGCTGTGCTGGCCGAAATTCGCGTTATAGGTGGCGATGATTTCGCCGGCGATGGAGATGGCGATTTCCACCGGCAATTTGCCTTTGACCTCGCCCAGGCCCATCGGGCAGCGCATGCGTTGCAGCACGGCGTTGTCGAAACCGCGCTCGCGCAGGCGGTGTTCGAACTTCACCCGTTTGGTCTTCGAGCCGATCAGGCCGAAGTAGGCGAAGTCATTGCGCTTGAGGATCGCCGCGGTGAGCTCCAGGTCGAGCTGGTGATTGTGGGTCATGACGATGCAGTAACTACCAGCGGGCAAGTCATCGATTTCGTCCACCGGTTCTTCGGCGACGATTTTACGCACGCCGTGGGGGATCTGTTCGGGGAACTCGGCCTCCCGCGAATCGATCCAGCGCACCCGGCAGGGCAGGCTGGCCAGCAACGGCACCAGCGCCCGACCGACGTGGCCGGCACCGAACACGGCGATCTGTGCTTGCACCTGGCCCATGGGTTCGAACAGCAACACGGTGACGCCACCGCAGCACTGGCCGAGGCTGGCGCCGAGGGTGAAACGCTCCAGATGAGTATCCTGTTTGCCACTGGCAAGCATTTCCCGGGCGACCTGCATCGCCTTGTATTCCAGATGCCCGCCACCGATGGTGTCGAACGCCTGTGCGGCGCTGACGACCATCTTCGAACCGGCATTGCGCGGCGTCGAGCCGAGCTCTTCGATGATGGTCACCAACACGCAGGGTTCACCCCGGGTTTGCAAGTCGGCGAGGGCGTCGATCCAGTTGTACATGTTCACCTCAACATTTCTGTTGTCTGTTCGGGCCTCATCGCGAGCAGGCTCGCTCCCACAGGTACAGCGCAATCCTTGTGGGAGCGAGCCTGCTCGCGATTGGCCGCTCCGCGGTCTTTACAGCGAAGCCAGCTCGGTCTCGGCTTCCGCGGCTTTCACCGTCTTCAACTGGCGCATCTGCTCACAGCCCCACAACACCCGCTCCGGTGTGGCCGGTGCGTCGATTTTTGGCTGATGCCGGTAATCGCCCAGGCTCGCCACTGCATCCTTGATCGCGCACCAGGCGGCGATGCCGAGCATGAACGGTGGTTCGCCCACGGCCTTGGAATGGAACACCGTGTCTTCCGGGTTCTTGCGGTTTTCCACCAGCTTGACCCGCAAATCCAGCGGCATGTCGGCGACCGCCGGGATCTTGTAGCTGGCCGGGCCGTTGGTCATCAGTTTGCCCTTGGCATTCCAGACCAGCTCTTCCATGGTCAGCCAGCCCATGCCCTGGATGAAGCCACCTTCGACCTGGCCCATGTCGATGGCCGGGTTCAGCGAGGCGCCGACGTCATGCAGAATGTCGGTACGGAGCATTTTGTATTCGCCGGTCAGGGTGTCGACGATCACCTCGGCGCAGGCTGCGCCAAACGCGTAGTAGTAGAACGGCCGACCGCGTGCCTGGCTACGGTCGTAGTAGATTTTCGGGGTCTTGTAGAAGCCGGTGCTGGACAGCGACACCTGGGCGAAATACGCCTGCTGGATCAGTTCTTCGAAGGTCAGGATCTGATCGCGAACCCGCACGTGGCCGTTGTGAAATTCCACGTCTTCTTCGCTGACCGCATACTTGCGCGCGGCAAATTCCACCAGGCGTTGCTTGATGATTTCGGCGGCGTTTTGCGCAGCTTTACCGTTCAGGTCGGCACCGCTGGACGCGGCGGTCGGCGAGGTGTTCGGCACCTTGTCGGTATTGGTCGCGGTGATCTGCACACGGTCGATTTCAACCTGGAACACTTCGGCCACGACTTGCGCAACTTTGACGTTCAAGCCCTGGCCCATTTCGGTGCCGCCGTGGTTCAGATGAATGCTGCCGTCGGTGTAGACGTGAATCAGCGCACCGGCCTGGTTGAGGAAGCTGGCGGTGAAGGAAATACCGAATTTAACCGGGGTCAGCGCCAGGCCTTTTTTCAGGATCGGGCTGTTGGCGTTATAGCGCCGGATCGCTTCGCGGCGTTCGGTGTACTGGCTGCTTTCTTCCAGCTCGGCGGTGATTTCCTCGAGCATGTTGTGCTCGACGGTCTGATAGTAGTGGGTGACGTTGCGCTCGGTCTTGCCGTAGTAGTTGGCCTTGCGCACCGCCAGCGGATCGAGAGCCAGATGACGGGCAATGGCGTCCATCACTTCTTCGATGGCGACCATTCCTTGCGGGCCGCCAAAGCCGCGATAGGCGGTGTTCGATGCGGTGTTGGTCTTGCAGCGGTGACCGTTGATGGTCGCGTCGCCCAGGTAGTACGAGTTGTCCGAGTGGAACATCGCCCGGTCGACGATCGACGCCGACAGGTCCGGTGAACAACCGCAGTTGCCGGCCAGCTCCAGCTGGATGCCGTGCAGGCGCCCGGCGTCGTCGAAGCCCACATCGTATTCAATGTAGAACGGGTGACGTTTGCCGGTCATCAGCATGTCTTCGACCCGTGGCAGACGCATTTTGGTCGGCTGCCCGGTCAAGTGCGCGATCACCGCGCAGAGGCAGGCCGGGCTGGCGGCCTGGGTTTCCTTGCCGCCAAAACCGCCACCCATGCGGCGCATGTCGACAACGATTTTGTTCATCGAGACGTCGAGCACTTCCGCCACCAGTTTCTGCACTTCGGTGGGGTTCTGGGTCGAGCAGTAGACGATCATGCCGCCATCTTCAGTCGGCATCACCGAAGAGATCTGGGTTTCCAGATAGAAGTGTTCCTGGCCGCCGATGTGCAGCGTGCCTTGAATCCGGTGCTCGGCGGTCGCCAGCGCAGTGGCCGAATCGCCGCGCTTGTGGGTGTGGCTATCCAGCACGAAATGGCGCTTGCGCAGGGCTTCGACCACGTCGAGCACCGGCTCCAGATCTTCGTATTCGATGATCGCGGCCATGGCCGCTTTGCGTGCGGTTTCCAGGTCCTTCGCGGCCACCGCCAGCACCACTTGACCGACGAATTGCACGTCGTCGATGGCCAGCAATGGGTCGCCCGGCAACAATGGACCGATGTCTTTCAGGCCCGGCACGTCTTTGTGGGTAATGGCGATGCGCACGCCTTCAAAGGCATAGCAAGGTTTGGTGTCGATGCTGATGATTTTCGCGTGGGCGCGGTCCGAGAGCCGCGCGTAAACGTGCAGTTGATTCGGGAATTCCAGCCGGTCGTCGATGTACTGTGCTTCACCGGACACGTGTTTGTCGGCGCTGTCGTGCTTGACGCTGCGACCGACACCGGTGGTCAGGTCCTTGGCAAACAGTTCGGCCAGTTCGGCTTGGGTCTTCTCGACTTTGTGATGGTTAGACATAAGCGGTCACCCGAGTCTCGATGTGCGGTGTTTGCAGTTCGATGAAGTATTTACGCAGCAGGTTCTGCGCGCTGAGCAGGCGGTATTCCTTGCTCGCACGGAAGTCCGAGAGCGGCGTGAAGTCTTGCGCAAGGGCGGCGCAGGCACGCTCCACTGTTGTGTTGTTCCAGGGCGCTCCGCGCAGCGCGGCTTCGCAGCTTTTCGCGCGTTTCGGTGTCGCGGCCATGCCGCCGAACGCGACGCGGGCGTCGGCAACCACGCCGTTTTCGATGCGCAGGTTGAATGCTGCGCAGACCGCGGAAATGTCATCGTCCAGACGCTTGGAAACCTTGTAGGCACGGAACAATTGTTCAGCGCTGGCACGCGGCACGATGATCTTCTCGATGAACTCGCTTTCCTGGCGCGCAGTGACCCGGTAATCGATGAAATAGTCTTCCAGTGCCAGGGTGCGACGGGTTTCGCCTTTGCACAGCACGATCTGCGCGCCCAAAGCGATTAGCAGCGGAGGCGAGTCACCAATCGGCGAGGCGTTACCGATGTTGCCGCCGAGGGTGCCCTGATTGCGGATTTGCAAGGAGGCGAAACGTTGCAGCAATTCGCCGAAGTCCGGGTACTCGGCCTGGAGGGCGTCGTAGCAGTCGGAGAGGGCGCTGGCGGCGCCGATTTCCAGGCGATCGTCAAAGCGCTCGATGCGCTTCATTTCTGCGACGTTACCGACGTAGATCATCACCGGCAGCGTGCGGTGGAACTGGGTCACTTCCAGCGCCAGGTCGGTACCGCCGGCCAACAGTTTGGCTTGCGGATAAGCGTCGTAGAGGTCGGCCAGATCGGCGACGATCAGCGGCACCAGGCAGCGTTTGTCACCGCTGTTCAGCTCGCCGGTGTCGGTCGGCGCAATGGCTTTCAGGCGAGCGATGGTTTCGGCTTCGCGAGCATCGAACTGGTCAGGCTGTTTGGCGCAGCACACTTGTTCGGCGGCGGCGAGGATCGGCCGGTAGCCGGTGCAGCGGCAGAGGTTGCCGGCGAGGGCTTCGTGGGCCTTATGGGAATCGGCGTGATCGCTGTTTTTCTGCAGGGCGAACAGCGACATGACGAAGCCCGGTGTGCAGAAGCCGCACTGTGAACCGTGGCACTCGACCATGGCTTTTTGCACGCTGTGCAATTGGCCCTGATGCTTGAGGTCTTCGACGCTGATCAGTTGTTTGCCGTGCAGCGACGACACAAACGTCAGGCACGAGTTGAGGCTGCGATAGCGAATGTGTTCGCGGCCAGAGTCGTCGGTCTGCAATTCACCGACTACCACCGTACACGCGCCACAGTCACCGCTGGCGCAACCTTCTTTGGTGCCGGGTTTGCCCAAATGTTCGCGCAGATAGTTCAGCACGGTCAGATTCGGGTCCAGGGCGTGCTCGCTACGGAGTTCCTGGTTAAGTAAAAACTGGATCACGGAAGGCCTCGCAGACTCATTATTGTTGTTAACCGACGAACCTGAATTTAGCAGGTCTGACTTTTCGGTCAATGATTTTCTGACTTAAAGGTCAGGAAATTCGTTTTTGCCGATCAACAGCGACTTCTTTCATTATTGACCCTCTCGGGATACCTCGCTTTTGCTTGAATCGTGCCAAATTCCGCTGGCGGGGCCCTGCGCCATCACCCAGCAAGTGCGCTACACTGCGCCGCTTGTGCAGATCGAAGAGTTTGAAGGACAACCATGACGTTCAAGGCGCCGGACAGCCTCGCCGAGCAAATCGCTCACCACCTCGCCGAACGCATCATTCACGGCGACCTCAAGCCGGGAGAGCGCATCCAGGAACAAAAGGTCACGCTGGCCCTCAATGTCAGCCGCGGCTCGGTTCGCGAAGCCTTGCGGATTCTCGAGCGCCGGCACCTGATCGCCATCCTGCCGCGTCGTGGTGCTCATGTGACCGAACTCACCGCACACAAGGTGCAGAGCCTGTGCACGCTGATGAGCGAGCTGTACATCCTGCTCGGTAATTCGGTGGCCAGTGGCTGGCAGGTCCAGGCCGACATGGCGCCGTTCCTGCACATCCAGCAGCGTCTGAGCGCCAGTTACGAGCGTCAGGACATCCGCGCTTTTGTCGAAGACAGCTTCAACGTGATGCGCGCGGCGTACCCGTTCGCCAATAACCCGTATTTGCAGGAAACCGTCGAGAACCTGCAACCGGCCATGAGCCGTGCGTATTTTCTCGCCCTGGAACAGCGCAAGGCCGAGATGAGCGAGTTCCTCGAACTGTTCGAACGCTTGCTCGCGGCCGTGCTGGCTCGTGATCTGCCAGAGATTCGCGTCGTGCTCTCGGCTTATGCCCGGCGCAGTTGCGATCTGGTGCTGTCTGCCTTGCCGGTTGTCTGAGCGTGCGGCTCAAGTGCATCAAACTGGCGGGGTTCAAATCCTTCGTCGACCCGACCACGGTAAACTTCCCCAGTAACATGGCGGCGGTGGTCGGGCCCAATGGTTGCGGCAAGTCGAACATCATCGACGCCGTACGCTGGGTGATGGGCGAGAGCTCGGCCAAGAACTTGCGCGGCGAGTCGATGACCGACGTCATCTTCAACGGCTCTACCAGTCGCAAACCGGTAAGTCAGGCGAGCATCGAACTGGTGTTCGATAACTCCGACGGCACACTGATCGGCGAATACGCGGCTTACGCGGAAATCTCCATTCGCCGCAAAGTCACCCGCGACAGCCAGACCACTTATTACCTCAACGGCACCAAATGCCGTCGCCGCGATATCACCGACATTTTTCTCGGTACCGGCCTGGGCCCGCGCAGCTACTCGATCATCGAACAGGGGATGATCTCCAAGCTGATCGAGTCCAAGCCCGAAGACCTGCGCAACTTCATCGAAGAAGCAGCGGGGATCTCCAAGTACAAGGAGCGCCGGCGCGAGACCGAAAACCGCATCCGTCGCACCCATGAAAACCTCGCGCGCCTGACCGACCTGCGTGATGAGCTGGAACGTCAGCTCGAACGCCTGCATCGTCAGGCCCAGGCCGCCGAGAAGTATCAGGAATACAAGGCCCAAGAGCGTCAGCTCAAGGCTCAACTGTCGGCGCTACGCTGGCAGGCATTGAACGAACAGGTCGGCCAGCGCGAAGCAATCATCGGCAACCAGGAAATCAGTTTTGAAGCCCTGGTCGCTGAACAGCGCAATGCCGATGCGAGCATCGAACGGCTGCGCGATGGTCATCACGACCTGTCTGAGCGCTTCAATCTGGTGCAGGGACGCTTCTATTCGGTCGGCGGCGACATCGCCCGGGTCGAGCAAAGCATTCAACACGGTCAGCAGCGGTTGCGTCAGTTGCAGGACGACCTCAAGGAGGCCGAGCGTTCGCGCCTGGAAACCGAGTCGCACCTGGGCCACGACCGCACCTTGCTGGCAACCCTCGGCGAAGAACTGGACATGCTCACGCCCGAGCAGGAAGTCACCAGCGCCGCCGCTGAAGAGGCTGCCGCCGCGCTGGAAGAATCCGAAACCACCATGCACGGCTGGCAGGAGCAGTGGGACAGTTTCAACCTGCGATCGGCCGAGCCACGGCGTCAGGCCGAAGTCCAGCAGTCGCGCATCCAGCAGCTGGAAACCAGCATGGAACGCCTGGCCGAGCGTCAACGTCGCTTGGCCGAAGAGCGCGACCTGTTGTCGGCAGACCCGGAAGACGCGGCGATCCTTGATCTCAACGAACAACTCGCCGCCAGCGAGGCAACCCTCGACGATTTGCAGGCCAGCGAAGAAGCGCAGGTCGAGCGGCTTGAGCAGTTGCGTCAGGAGCTGCAACTGGCGCTGCAAAACCAGCAGCAGGCGCAGGGCGACTTGCAACGGCTCAACGGACGCCTGGCCTCGCTGGAGGCGTTGCAGCAAGCGGCGCTCAATCCGGGCACCGGCGCCGCCGAGTGGTTGCGCGAACAACATCTGGCCGAGCGTCCGCGTCTGGCTGAAGGCTTGAAAGTTGAAGCGGGTTGGGAGCTGGCGGTGGAAACCGTGCTCGGTGCCGACCTGCAAGCAGTGCTGGTCGATGACTTCGCGGGCTTCGATCTGTCCGGCTTTGCCCAAGGCGATCTGCGCTTGCTCAGCCCGGCCATCGACGGTGTGCGGATCCCCGGCAGCCTGCTCGACAAGGTTGAGGCGCAGATCGATCTGTCGCCGTGGCTGGGACAGGTCAAGCCGGTGGAGAGTCTTGAGCAAGCGCTGTCGCTGCGTGGCCAGTTGTCGGTCGGCGAAAGCCTGATCAGCCTTGATGGCTACTGGGTCGGGCGGCACTTTTTGCGGGTGCGCCGCGCCAGTGAGGCCGAGAGCGGCATGTTGGCGCGCGGGCAGGAAATCCAGCGTCTGGGGCTTGAGCGCGAAGAGCGTGAAGCCACCGTCGAGACGCTGGAAACCACCTTGCAAAACCTGCGCGCCCAGCAGCGCCAGCAAGAGAATGGCCGCGAACACCTGCGCCGTTTGCTGCAAGACGAAGCGCGCCAGCAAGGTGAATTGAAAGCTCAACTGTCGGCCGGTAAGGCCAAGGCCGAACAACTGACATTGCGTCGCACGCGGCTCGACGAAGAGCTCGGTGAACTGGCGGAGCAGCGTGCGCTGGAACATGAACAGGTTGGCGAGTCGCGCCTGCAATTGCAGGAAGCCCTCGACAGCATGGCGCTCGACACCGAGCAGCGCGAATTGCTGCTGGCGCAGCGCGACAGCTTGCGCGAACGCCTGGATCGAGTGCGGCAGGAGGCCCGTCAACATAAAGACCATGCGCACCAATTGGCGGTGCGTCTTGGCTCGCTCAAGGCGCAACACGACTCAACCCGTCAGGCGCTGGAACGGCTGGAATTGCAGTCCGAGCGCCTGACGGAAAAGCGCGAGCAGCTCAGCCTTAATCTGGAGGAGGGCGAAGCGCCGCTGGAAGAGTTGCGGCTCAAGCTTGAGGAGCTGCTCGACAAACGCATGAGCGTCGACGAAGAACTCAGAACCGCGCAGATCGCCCTGGAAGATGCCGACCGTGAATTGCGCGACGCCGAGAAACGCCGCAGCCAGGCCGAGCAGCAATCGCAGCTGATCCGTGGTCAACTTGAACAGCAACGCATGGAATGGCAGGCCCTGACCGTGCGCCGCAAAACCTTGCAGGATCAATTGCTCGAAGACGGCTATGACTTGCACGGGGTGCTCGCCACTCTGGTGGCTGAAGCGAACGAAAAAGAAGCTGAAGAAGAACTCGAGCGCATTGCTGCGCGAATTGCGCGACTGGGGGCGATCAACCTCGCGGCCATCGACGAGTACCAGCAGCAGTCCGAGCGCAAGCGTTATCTGGATGCTCAGGACGCTGACCTGGTGGAAGCGCTCGACACCCTGGAAAACGTCATTCGCAAGATCGACAAGGAAACCCGCAATCGCTTCAAAGATACCTTTGATCAGATTAACGGTGGATTGCAGGCTCTTTTCCCAAAAGTTTTCGGTGGAGGCAGCGCTTATTTGGAACTGACGGGCGAAGATCTACTCGATACAGGGGTAACGATCATGGCGCGTCCGCCCGGGAAGAAGAACAGCACCATCCATTTGCTGTCCGGCGGTGAGAAAGCCCTGACGGCATTGGCATTGGTATTTGCGATCTTCAAGCTGAACCCGGCACCGTTTTGCATGCTCGACGAAGTTGACGCACCGCTGGATGACGCTAACGTTGGACGCTATGCCCGATTGGTCAAAGAGATGTCGCAAACAGTGCAGTTCATCTATATCACCCACAACAAGATCGCCATGGAAATGGCCGACCAATTGATGGGGGTCACGATGCACGAGCCTGGTTGTTCGCGTCTGGTAGCCGTGGATGTCGAGGAGGCGATGGCAATGGTGGACGCCTGAGTCATGGCGCATAGGCCGGATATTTGCGGGAAGCAGGGATTTTTACCCGCAGAGATTGCTGGCCAATCGACATAATGGCTGAAGCCATTGTGACTGACGGTGTAAAGTTATCTTTGGTCGTGCTAGTTTAATGTCAATTTTTCGTATGCGTGGGCAAAACGCCATTCAGAACATAGAGTTGGCGCCACGTTTTAAAGCGGTTTGCAGCTTGTAAACCCCTTATTTTTCAGCATTTTTTATAGAGGCACGGGATTACATGGAAATCGGTCTGCGCGAGTGGCTGATCGTCATCGGCATTATTGTCATTGCCGGTATTCTTTTTGATGGCTGGCGGCGCATGCGCGGCGGCAAGGGCAAGCTGAAATTTCGCCTGGACCGAAGCCTGTCCAATCTGCCGGACGAGGACAGTGGTGCCGAACTGCTGGGCCCGCCACGCGTACTGGATACCCATAAAGAACCGCAACTCGACGAGCATGACTTGCCGTCAGTCAGCATGCCTGCCCGTGAGCCGCGTGAATCGGGCTCCAAGCGCGGCAAGCGTGGTGGCGAGCCATCCCAGGGTGACCTGAATTTGAATCTGGACCTGGATGGCGGCCCGAGTTTCAGCAGCCGTGATGATTTTCCGGATGAAACCAAATCGTCGAGCACTGCAGTCAATAAAGAACAACCGCAGGCAGAAGAAGTACTGGTCATCAGCGTGATCTGCCGTGACCCGGGTGGTTTCAAAGGCCCGGCCCTGCTGCAGAACATTCTGGAAAGCGGTTTGCGTTTTGGCGAGATGGATATCTTCCATCGTCACGAAAGCATGGCCGGCAACGGCGAAGTGCTGTTCTCCATGGCCAACGCGGTCAAGCCTGGCGTGTTCGATCTGGACGATATCGATCTGTTCAGCACCCCGGCCGTCAGCTTCTTCCTTGGCTTGCCAGGCCCGCGTCACCCTAAGCAGGCCTTCGACGTGATGGTCGCGGCTGCCCGCAAACTGTCTCAGGAGCTCAATGGCGAACTGAAGGACGATCAGCGCAGCGTGCTGACCGCTCAGACCATCGAGCACTACCGTCAACGCATCGTCGAGTTCGAGCGTCGCGCCCTGACCCAGAAGCGCTGATGTCGAATGGCCAAGCTCTCTATGACTAGAGAGCCAATTGTGGTGAGGGGGCTTGCCCCGTTGGGCTGCGAAGCGGCCCTGTTCAGGCAACCTCGTTTATTCAGATGCACCGCATTTACCTGTTTTGCGACGGCTTCGCCGCCGAGCGGGAGCAAGCTCCCTCGCCACAGAGTCCGCACCTTTACGCTATCGTATTTTGAAGATTGAGCAGCCTCGGCTGCTCTTTTGCTTTATGAGAGAGCACCCATGACCGCCGTTGAAAAACGCATTCTAGAGCTGCGCGCTGAGCTGGATCAGCACAACTATCGTTACTACGTCCTCGACGAGCCGAGTATTCCGGACGCCGAATACGATCGGCTGTTCCATGAGCTCAAGGCGCTGGAAACGGCAAACCCCGAGCTGGTCACT
Organism: Pseudomonas fluorescens HK44; assembly: GCF_000217955.3. GTDB lineage: Bacteria > Pseudomonadota > Gammaproteobacteria > Pseudomonadales > Pseudomonadaceae > Aquipseudomonas > Aquipseudomonas fluorescens_AQ. The sequence continues at coordinate 508,705 of NZ_AFOY02000004.1, forward strand.
GTCGACTCACCGACCCAGCGGGTTGGCGGTGCAGCGCTTGCCGCGTTTACTCAAGTGCAGCACGAAGTGCCGATGCTCAGTCTCGGCAACGCCTTCGAAGAAAACGACATGCGCGAGTTCGATCGCCGGGTCACCGAAGGTCTGGATTTGCCGGCAGGCGATTTGTTTGGCGGTGGCGCCGAGGTGGAGTACAGCTGCGAACCGAAGCTCGATGGCCTGGCAGTCAGCTTGCTGTATCAGGACGGCATGCTGGTGCGCGGCGCTACTCGAGGCGACGGCACCACCGGTGAAGACATCAGCGTCAACGTGCGCACCGTGCGCAACATTCCGCTCAAGCTGCAGGGCAGCGGCTGGCCGGCGACCCTGGAAGTGCGCGGCGAAGTGTATATGTCCAAGGCCGGTTTCGATCGCCTTAACGCCACGCAACTGGAAGTCGGCGGCAAAACCTTCGCCAACCCGCGCAACGCCGCGGCAGGCAGCTTGCGTCAGCTGGATTCGAAGATTACCGCCAGTCGCCCACTGGAGTTTTGCTGCTACGGTCTCGGCCAGGTCTCGGCCGAGATTGCCGACACGCACATCGGCAATCTGCAACAACTCAAGCAATGGGGCATGCCGGTCAGTCACGAGTTGAAACTGGCCAAGGGTATCGACGAATGCCTGGATTACTACCGCGATATCGGCGAGCGCCGTAATGCGCTGCCTTATGAAATCGATGGTGTGGTGTTCAAGGTCAACAGCCTCGCCTCGCAGCGTGAACTGGGCTTCCGTGCTCGCGAGCCGCGCTGGGCGATTGCCCACAAATTTCCGGCGATGGAAGAACTCACCGAGTTGCTCGACGTGGAATTCCAGGTTGGCCGAACCGGTGCGGTCACTCCGGTCGCACGGTTGAAACCAGTGAAAGTAGCGGGTGTGACCGTGTCCAACGCGACATTGCACAACATGGATGAAGTCGCGCGTTTGGGCTTGATGATCGGCGATACGGTGATCATTCGCCGCGCCGGCGACGTGATCCCGCAAGTGGTGCAAGTGGTTACCGAGCGTCGCCCGGAAAACGCCCGTCCCGTGCAGATTCCCGAGTGCTGCCCGGTCTGTGGTTCGCATGTCGAGCGCACGCAGTTGGTCAAGCGCAGCAAGGGTCGTGAAACGGTCAGCGAAGGGGCGGTGTATCGCTGCGTCGGGCGTCTGGCCTGTGGGGCCCAGCTCAAACAGGCGATCATCCATTTCGTTTCGCGCCGGGCCATGGACATCGAAGGCCTGGGCGAGAAGAGTGTCGAGCAGTTGGTGGATGAAGGGCTGGTGAGCTCGCCGGCGGATTTGTACGCCTTGAGTTTCGAGCAGATCGTCGACCTGGAAGGTTTCGCCGAGCTGTCGAGCAAGAACTTGCTCAGCGCGATTGCCGACAGCAAGAAACCGGGGTTGGCGCGCTTCATCTACGCCCTCGGAATTCCGGATGTCGGCGAAGAGACGGCCAAGGTCCTGGCGCGCTCGCTGGCATCGCTTGCGCGGATTCAGCAGGCATTGCCGCAAGTGCTGACGTACTTGCCGGATGTCGGGCTGGAGGTCGCCTACGAGATTCATAGCTTCTTCGAGGACGCGCACAACCGGAAGGTGATCGAAGAGCTGCTCAAGCATGGCCTGGAGATTCAGGATCAGGGCGAATTGGGCGCCGAGTTTGCCGCCAGTACCACGCTGGGCGGGATGATCGACAAGCTGAACATTCCCTCGGTCGGGCCGGGCGGGGCGCAGAAGCTGGCTGACAAGTTCGGTTCGCTGGAAGCGATCATCAGCGCCGACTGGCTGGACATGCGTCAAGCGCTGCCGGAGAAGCAGGCCAACGCCGTTCGTGAATTCTTCGCCATCGAACAGAACCGTCAACTGGCGCTGGATGCCGAACAGCAGTTGCGCGACTTCGGCATGCACTGGCATAGCGAGAAGAAAGTCGTCGAAGGCCTGCCGTTGGCAGGTCAGACCTGGGTGCTCACCGGTGCTCTGGAGCTGATGAGTCGTGACGTCGCCAAGGACAAGCTCGAAAGCCTCGGCGCCAAGGTGGCGGGTTCGGTGTCGGCCAAGACCTACTGCGTGGTGGCGGGGCCTGGCGCCGGCTCCAAATTGGTCAAGGCCAATGAGCTGGGGTTGAAGGTGCTGGACGAAGAGGCGTTCGTGGCGTTTTTGGCCGGGCACGGCATTACTGCCTGAAGTCGGCAAGGTCGCAGCCTTCGGCAGCTCCTACATGTAAATGTCATCCCCTGTAGGAGCTGCCGAAGGCTGCGATCTTTTCAAGGCCAGCGCATGTCCTTGACCCGGCTCATATTTTTTAATCTGTACGAACGGTTGTAACTTCGTCTCAGATAGGTACAATGGCGCGGCTCGCCGTCAGGTGAGCGTCGTTATGGTGACCCCATCGGTCCCCCCGCAACGATTACCCGTGAACCTGGTCAGATCCGGAAGGAAGCAGCCACAGCGGGAACATTGTGTGCCGGGGTGTGGCTGGTGGGGTCGCCACCTTAACGCCAGGCCTTCATTCGCAAGGCTTGTGATCCTCAAAAAAAACCAGAATTTCTATCTCATTGATCTTTCCTGATCGATGCCTTGTTTCGTCCAAAATAACCTCGCTGTCATTCCGAAAGCGCAAATACCCGCAACCGATGCCCGTCAGGATCGAGCGCCACGAAGGTGTAGCCGAAATCCAGTTCAATCGGCTCTTGGGCGATGCGCAGCCCTTGTTCGGTCCATACGGCGTACAGCGTGTCGACCGTCTCTTTGTCGGCCACCGAGAATCCCAGTTCACCACCACCACCCGCCGCTTCAGCTGCAGGTTCAACGGTGTGTCTGGACCACAGCCCAAGCTTTAGCCCCGAATCGAGAATGAACAGTGCAAAGGTCGGTTGCAGTTCAACCGGTGGCTTGTCCAGCAGGCGGCTGTAGAAGTTGGCGCTGGTGGCGGGGCTGTCGACGTACAGCAGCAGGTAATGTTGGGCGTTCATGGCGACTCCGATGTCGTTGGCATTGATGGCTCAAGCCTGGACGGTCGGGCTGTGCTGGGGGTATAGGTGCCAGTTTCGAAGCGGCTGATGGTTTTGGGGTCAAAACCGGTTTTTTCACCGAGTTCAGCCTGAGTAAGCCCTGCCACCTTGCGATAGCGCCTTATGGCTGGACCCAAACTTGAAATTTGCATCGCTCAATTCCGATTTAGAATCAAGAAATTAACAATAGATTTTTGCACTGGACAACCGCATGATCCGTCGCCTAAATTTGCAAAATGTGATGTATTTCGTAGAATCCGTCTTTCGTACAGGCATTTGGTGACCTGGCTTCATAAGTCCAGGCAATGTGAGACAGCCGGCATTGTGTTACCTCGCAGGGTGTGCAGAGGCGACGCTGATGTACCGGAGTCAGCGTTTCTGACGTGTTTGTACAAGGTAGTTGATAGTCGTCTGTTCGGGGGCCATCAAAAGCTGTTCATGGAGTTTTAACGTGCATCTGAATTTGCCAACCCGCTCTATTGCAAGGATGTTGCCCAGGCAGCATCTCGCGCTGCGATCCTTTGCGCAGTGCCGCATCTTTCAAAACATCTCTTCCGGGCGTTGTGCGCTGGTCGAGCGGTACAACCGCTAGCCACAGTGAGCCGGACTCATGGATGAGAAGTACCGCAGGGCTGTAGATGCAGCCGCCATTTTCTCCGAGACGGACCTGGCGGGGCGCATTACCTATGTCAACGATTTGTTATGCTCGGTGTCTGGCCACAGTCGCGAGGAGTTGCTAGGGGCCAACCACGGCATCCTCAATTCAGGTCTGCATCCTGACGATTTCTTCACAACGATGTGGCGTACCGTTGCCTTGGGCAAAGTCTGGAAGGGCGAAATCTGCAACCGGGCCAAGGACGGCAGCCTGTACTGGGTCGACAGCACCATGGTGCCAGTGCTGGACGAATCGACCGGACGGGTCCAGCGGTATCTGTCGATTTGCTTCGATATCAGCGAAAAGCGTCAGTTGCTGCACTCACTGCAATGGCGGGTTGGCCATGACGTCTTGACCGGTCTGCCCAATCGGGCGTATCTCTCCGACTTGCTTGAGCAGGCCCTGGATTATTCCCGCGTCGAGAACGTGCCGTTGGCGGTGTGCATGCTCGACCTCGACGGCTTCAAGGCGGTCAATGACGGCTATGGTCACGCCAGCGGCGATTTGTTGCTGATTGAAGTGGCCAAGCGTCTGCGCACCATCGTTCGTGGCGAGGATGTGGTGGCGCGGCTGGCCGGGGACGAGTTCGTGCTGATCTTGCGGTTTGTGCGCGATATGACGAAATTGCGCGCGGCGCTGCATCGAGTGCTGGAGGCGATCTCTGCGCCGTATTCGATTCTGGGCAAGGACATCAATGTCTTTGCGAGTATCGGCGTCACGCTGTTCCCGGTCGACAGCGAAGATGCGCAAACCCTGTTGCGCCACGCCGATCAGGCAATGTACGTGGCCAAGCAGAGCGGGCGTAACCGTTTTCACCTGTTTGATGTGGTGCGCGACCATGAGGTCAAGGCGACTCACCAGACGGTTGCGCGGGTGCGTCAGGCCTTGCTCAACGATGAGCTGTGCCTGCATTTTCAGCCCAAGGTCAATATGCGCTGCGGTGCGGTGGTTGGTTTTGAGGCATTGCTGCGCTGGGAGCATCCGCAAAACGGCCTGGTGCCGCCCAGGGAGTTTCTGCCGTTTGTAGAGGAGACGGACCTGATCGTCGATATTGGCGAGTGGGTAATGGAGCAGGTTCTGGCGCAGTTGTCGCGGTGGCAAAAGGACGGACAACGCTGGCCGGTCAGCGTCAACATTGCTGCCCGGCATTTTCAGCGGGCGGATTTTTTTGATCGGCTCAAGAGCGTGCTTGAACGGCACGCCTGGGTTGCGCCCCAGTTGCTAGACCTGGAGATTGTCGAGTCGGTGGCGATCGAGAATATTCAGCACGTCAGCACCTGCCTGCAAGCCTGTCAGACGCTGGGCGTGAGGTTCTCTCTGGGAAATTTTGGCACGGGTTATTCGTCGCTGAGTTACCTCAAGCGCCTGCACACGCAAACCATCAAGATCGATAAGTCATTTGTGCGCGACATGTTGCATGATCGCGATGATCTGGCGCTGACCACCGCGGTGATCGATCTTGCCCGGGCGTTCGGGCGAGAGGTGATTGCCGAGGGCCTGGAAAGCGTCGAGCATGGCGAGATGCTGTTGCGCCTGGGCTGCGAGGTTGCGCAGGGCTACTTCATTGCACGGCCGATGCCGGCCAGTGAAGTGCCGGGTTGGGTCGAGGCCTTCGTCGCTCCGACCCGGTGGCAGGCACTGGAGCGGGCGGTCTGAGGCTTACTGAGCGGTCTGGGTCGGTTCGTTGGTTCCGGTGTAGAGCCTGATGATGTCGTCGATTTCCCCGGACATTTTCATCTTGAGCAGCGTTCGCAGAATCAACTGGACCGGCAGTTTTGGGTCGTTACGCACATAACAACCGACGTTTTGTTCCTGCAACACCGTGACTGTCCGCAATGGCCGGTCGGGCAACAGTTGCAGGTTGAACCAGTCCAGGGCCCATTGATTGCTGACGGCGTAGTGGTTACGGCCGGCCGCCAGTTTTTTCAGCACGTGTTCCTGGTTGCGTGCATCGTCGCGTTTGAGTTGGCCGCTGTCGAACAGTGGTTGCAGGGTTGGGTAGCTGTAGCCGAGTACGGTGCCGATTGGCTGCGCAGAAAGGCTGGCGGGGATGACCGAGGCAGGAGCGCTTTGCGCAGCGACCAACACGTCGCGCTGAAACCACAACGGAACGCTCCAGAGATAGTCCCCGGACTGATTCGGCAACCAGGATTGCGCCGCGTAGCAGCGGATGTCGATTTCCCCGTGCTCCATGGCACTTTGCACGCGCGCGCGGGCCAGCACATGAAACTCGGCCGGCAGACCCAGTTGTGTGGCCAGGCTAAGCATCACGTCGTACAGAATGCCCTGGGTCGGTCGGCCGTGCTCGATTTGCACCATGGGCATCGCCCAGCTGTCGGTGATCGCAAAGCGCAAGGGTGCAGGCGCGCCAGTAGCGCTGACGCTGATCAACAGCAAAGCCCCCAAGGCTGAACGCATAAACTCTCCAGCAAAAATACCGGCAGGAGCCGATTAAAACGCCCCCAAAGACCAGCTTAGCCAGATTAGCCGAGCACACCGGATGCAATTTTGCCCTTGCTCCGCTAGCATTACCCGCTTCCGCTTCCCAGTTGCGACGGTTTTCGATGAGTTATCAGGTTCTTGCACGTAAATGGCGTCCGCGCTCGTTCCGCGAAATGGTCGGCCAGACCCATGTGCTCAAGGCTCTGATCAATGCCTTGGACAGTCAGCGGCTGCACCACGCCTATCTTTTTACCGGCACCCGGGGTGTGGGCAAGACCACCATCGCGCGGATCATTGCCAAATGTCTGAACTGTGAGACAGGTATCACGTCGACGCCGTGTGGCGAGTGCTCGGTGTGCCGTGAAATCGATGAAGGGCGCTTTGTCGACCTGATCGAGATCGACGCCGCGAGCCGGACCAAGGTCGAGGACACGCGTGAGCTGCTCGACAACGTGCAGTACGCGCCGAGCCGTGGGCGCTTCAAGGTCTACCTGATCGACGAAGTGCACATGCTCTCCAGCCATTCCTTCAATGCGCTGTTGAAAACCCTCGAAGAGCCGCCGCCCTACGTCAAGTTCATCCTGGCGACCACCGATCCGCAGAAACTTCCTGCAACGATTCTGTCGCGGTGCCTGCAGTTCTCGCTGAAAAACATGACGCCGGAGCGTGTGGTCGAGCATTTGACCCACGTGCTGAGCGTCGAGAATGTGCCGTTCGAAGACGATGCACTGTGGTTGTTGGGCCGTGCTGCCGATGGTTCGATGCGCGATGCCATGAGCCTCACCGACCAGGCCATTGCCTTCGGCGAAGGCAAGGTCATGGCGGCCGATGTACGGGCGATGCTCGGCACCCTCGATCACGGTCAGGTCTACGATGTCCTGCACGCACTGCTCGATGGCGACGCCAAGGGGTTGCTCGAAGCGGTGCGGCATCTGGCCGAGCAGGGCCCGGACTGGAATGGCGTGCTGTCGGAAATTCTTAACGTGCTGCACCGCGTCGCGATTGCCCAGGCCTTGCCTGAAGGCGTCGATAACGGTCATGGCGACCGTGACCGGGTGTTGGCACTGGCTCAGGCCTTGCCGGCCGAAGACGTGCAGTTCTATTACCAGATGGGCTTGATTGGCCGCCGCGATTTGCCTCTGGCGCCGGACCCGCGCGGTGGGTTCGAAATGGTCTTGCTGCGAATGCTCGCGTTCCGGCCGGCAGACACTGCAGACGCGCCGAGGCAGCCGCTAAAGCCAGTGGGGATCAGCCAGGCCACAGTTGATTCCGCACACTCCGTGGCTGGCGCACCGCGTGTTGCGCCGGTAGTCGCGCCTGCTCCCGTTGCCGCTTCACCTGTCGCTGCGGTGCCGGTTCAACCGGTTGCCGAGGTGGTTGCACCCGCGCCGGTGGTCGAGGTGGTCGCTGAACCTGTGGTCATCGTCGAAGAGGTTGTCGACTTGCCCTGGAACGATCCGGTAGAGCCTGAGATCGTGCAGCAACCGGCCATCGAGCCGGTGCTGGAGACGACTGCCGAGCAGCCTGACCTGACGCCAATGCCGACACCGACTCCGGACAGCGTTGTACCCGATGCGCCTGAGTGGGCGGCAGCGCCGATTCCCGAGCCGTCGGTAGCTGAAGTCGACGCCGCCACGCCGGGCATGGACCTGGATGACGAGCCGCCGCTGGACGAGGACTACATCGAGCCGGACATGGATTCGGCCTATAGTTATCTCGATGAGCTGGCCAGTGAGCACGCCGCAGAACCTGCGCCGGCCCCCGAACCTGAACCTGCCGCGATGCCGGCCACCGGTCTGGCGTTGCAATGGCTGGAGCTGTTCCCGAAATTGCCGATTTCCGGCATGACCGGCAGCATCGCCGCCAACTGCACGCTGATCGCCGTCGATGGCGACCACTGGCTGCTGCACCTGGACCCGGCCCACAGCGCGCTGTTCAATGCGACTCAACAACGCCGGCTGAACGATGCGCTGAACCAGTATCACCAGCGCACCCTGACGGTGAGCATCGAGCTGATCAAGCCGGAGCAGGAAACCCCGGCCCAGGCGGCTTCGCGTCGACGTGCCGACCGCCAGCGCGAGGCAGAGGATTCGATTCACGGCGATCCGTTCATCCAGCAAATGATGCAACAGTTCGGCGCGGTGATCCGTAACGATACTATTGAACCTGTCGAGGCTCTGGTCAGCCAGGGCTAATAACTGAAGGTGTTCGGCCCATTGGGCCGGGCGCTGTTTTGATCCAAGTACTTTTGAGGTGATTCCCATGATGAAAGGTGGCATGGCCGGCCTGATGAAGCAGGCGCAGCAGATGCAGGAAAAGATGGCCAAGATGCAGGAAGAGCTGGCCAACGCCGAAGTCACCGGTAAAGCCGGTGGCGATATGGTCACCGTGGTGATGACCGGTCGTCACGACGTCAAGCGCGTGACCATCGATCCAAGCCTGGTAGAAGGCCTGAGCGAAGACGACAAGGAGATGCTGGAGGCCGTGTTCGCCGCCGCCGTCAATGACGCCGTTCGCAAGATCGAAGCCAACAGCCAGGACAAAATGTCCGGCATGACCGCAGGCATGCAACTGCCGCCGGGCATGAAACTGCCATTCTGATTCGCTGACGCGTCGGATGGTCTACAAAAATGCCAGGCACTCAGCCTGGCATTTTTGTTAATACGACACACCGTTCGTTTTTGTGGCGAGGGGGCTTGCCCCCTCGCCACAGTGAAAGCAAAAACATCGCCACAGATGAGTATTTGACGCTGGCCAGAGGCGCGGGTATAAACCGCGTCTCGTTGTTTTGTCGGACGTTTCCCCCATGAGCTTCAGCCCTTTGATTCGCCAACTGATCGACGCCTTGCGCATCTTGCCAGGTGTTGGTCAGAAAACCGCCCAGCGCATGGCGTTGCAACTGCTCGAGCGTGATCGCAGCGGTGGCTCGCGGCTGGCGCTGGCCTTGAGTCAGGCCATGGAAGGGGTCGGCCATTGCCGACTGTGCCGCACACTGACCGAAGACGATCTGTGCCCGCAGTGCGCGGACCCTCGCCGCGATGACACCTTGCTGTGCGTGGTCGAAGGCCCGATGGATGTCTATGCCGTGGAGCAGACCGGGTTTCGCGGTCGCTACTTCGTGCTCAAGGGACATTTGTCGCCACTCGACGGCCTGGGGCCGGAAGCCATCGGTATTCCGCAATTGCTGGCGCGGATCGAAGAGTCGGGTGCGCTCACTGAAGTCATCCTGGCGACCAACCCGACGGTTGAAGGTGAAGCGACAGCGCACTACATCGCCCAGTTGCTCAGCAATAAAGGCCTGATCGCCTCGCGCATTGCTCATGGTGTGCCGTTGGGTGGCGAGCTGGAGCTGGTGGATGGCGGGACATTGGCCCACTCCTTCGCGGGGCGTAAGCCAATCGTGTTGTAACTGTGGCGAGGGAGCTTGCTCCCGTTCGGCCGCGAAGCGGTCGTAATCCGGCAATCGCGTTACATCCGAATACTTGCGGTGGCTGAATTTAGGGTCGCTTCGCAACCCAGCGGGAGCAAGCTCCCTCGCCACATGAAAGTTTCGGACATCTTGAAAACCAAGCAAGCGCTCGGTAAGTTCGCTGAACCTTCAGTGGAGCTCGCCGATGCCTGCCTTTCAGGAATACTTCGACCCCGGCCATCAGTTGGTCCGCGACAGCGTGCGACGTTTCGTCGAGCGCGAGATTCTTCCGGACATCGATCAGTGGGAGGAGGCCGAGAGCTTTCCTCGTGAACTCTACCTCAAGGCCGGCGCTGCGGGGATTCTCGGGATTGGCTATCCCGAAGCGCTGGGTGGCAGCCACGAAGGCGACCTGTTCGCCAAGATCGCCGCCACTGAAGAACTGATGCGCTGTGGTTCTGGCGGGCTGGTGGCGGGGCTGGGCTCGCTGGACATCGGTCTGCCGCCAATCCTCAAATGGGCCAGGCCCGAGGTACGTGACCGAGTGGTGCCGCAAGTCCTTTGCGGCGAAAAAATCAGCGCGCTGGCGGTTACCGAGCCCAGCGGCGGCTCCGATGTGGCCAACCTGCAAACCCGCGCCGTGCGCGATGGGGACTACTACCGGGTCAGTGGCAGTAAAACCTTTATCACCAGCGGTGTTCGTGCGGATTTCCATACCGTCGCGGTGCGTACCGGTGAGCCGGGTTTTGGCGGCATCAGCCTGCTGCTGATCGAGAAGGGCACGCCAGGATTCACTGTCGGTCGTCAGCTGAAAAAAATGGGCTGGTGGGCGTCGGATACCGCCGAGCTGTTTTTCGATGATTGCCGTGTGCCGGTGGGCAACCTGATCGGCGTCGAGAACATGGGCTTTGCCTGCATCATGGGCAACTTTCAAAACGAGCGCCTGGCGCTGGCGTTGATGGCCAACATGACTGCGCAACTGGCGCTGGAAGAAAGCCTGAAATGGGCTCGGCAGCGCGAAGCGTTCGGCAAGCCGATTGGCAAGTTTCAGGTGCTCAGGCATCGCTTGGCGGAGATGGCCACGGCGCTGGAAGTCTCGCGGGAATTCACCTATCGCCAGGCCGCGAAAATGGCAGCGGGGCAGAGCGTGATCAAGGAAATTTCCATGGCCAAGAATGTTGCCACCGACACTGCCGATCGCATCACCAGTGACGCGGTGCAGATTCTTGGTGGGCTGGGTTACATGCGTGAAAGCCTGGTGGAGCGGCTGTACCGCGACAGCCGGATCCTGTCTATTGGCGGCGGCACGCGGGAAGTGATGAATGAAATCATCAGCAAGCAGATGGGGCTTTGAATGAGGCGGTGACGACGCCGACTTATCTTTCGCTCAGCGAAAACTGCGTCAGGCAGAACGTCGGGATGCCCATGTCTTCCAGCCGCTGGGAGCCGCCCAGTTCCGGCAGGTCGATAATTGCCGCAGCTTCGAACACCCGCGCGCCCATGCGCCGAACCAGGTTGGCCGCAGCGATCAGCGTGCCGCCAGTGGCAATCAGGTCATCGAAGATCAGCACCGAGTCGCCTTCGCAGAGGCTGTCGGCGTGAACTTCAAGAAAAGCTTCGCCGTACTCGGTCTGATACCCCTCGGACAGCACGTCAGCCGGCAGTTTGCCTTGCTTGCGGAACAGCACCAGTGGCTTGTTCAACTGATAGGCGAGGATCGAGCCGATCAGGAAGCCGCGCGCATCCATGGCGCCGATGTGCGTGAAGTCAGTCTCGACGTAGCGGTGCGCGAAACTGTCCATCACCAGGCGCAGGGCCTTCGGGGACTGGAACAGTGGGGTGATGTCGCGAAAGATCACGCCCGGCTTTGGAAAATCGATCACGGGGCGGATCAGGGATTTGATGTCGAAGGAGTCGATGACCATCGTCGAGGTGTCCTGGCAGGCTACAAACGGCGAAGTATAACTGCGGCTGGGCAGGTTCGCTCAGCCGCAATCACAATGTCAGCCTTCGACCGAGCCACCGGCCAGCGCACATAGCTGGATCGGGTCGATGATGTGCACTTCCTTGCCTTCGGCGGCAATCAGCTCGTTTTGCTGGAAGCGCGTGAATACCCGGGACACAGTTTCCACTGCGAGGCCCAGGTAGTTGCCGATTTCGTTGCGCGACATGCTCAGGCGGAACTGGTTGGCAGAGAATCCGCGTGCGCGGAAACGGGCCGACAGGTTGACCAGGAACGTGGCGATGCGCTCGTCAGCGGTTTTCTTCGAGAGCAGCAGCATCATCTGCTGATCGTCACGAATCTCGCGGCTCATCACGCGCATCAATTGGCGGCGCAATTGCGGCAGTTGCAGGGCCAGTTCATCGAGGCGTTCGAAGGGGATTTCGCAGACCGAGGTGGTTTCCAGCGCCTGGGCCGAAACCGGGTGGCTCTCGGTGTCCATGCCCGACAAGCCGACCAGTTCGCTCGGCAGGTGGAAGCCGGTGATCTGTTCTTCGCCGCCATCGCTTAGGCTGAAGGTTTTCAACGCGCCGGAGCGTACTGCAAAAACGGAATCGAACTGGTCGCTCTGACGAAACAGAAACTCGCCTTTTTTCAGCGGGCGACCACGTTTGACGATATCGTCCAGCGCTTCCATGTCTTCCAGATTCAGAGAAAGTGGCAGGCAGAGGGGGGCCAGGCTGCAATCCTTGCAATGTGCCTGGCTGTGAGCGCGCAGTTTAACTGGCTCGGACATTTCTTAGATCCTTGTGGGAAAGCACACATAAGATGTAAGGGTAACTCACACAATGACCTGGAGGCCAGTCTGCGGTGTCTTAAATCACCCGAGAGAAACGCTGGCGATTCTGTTGTTCCAGATACGCATCGAAGACCATGCACACCGAACGGACCAACAACCGCCCGGCCGGCAGGACCACGATTTTTTCGCTGTCGAGTTCGATCAGGCCATCCTCGGCCATGGCCTGCAATTGCGGCCAGAGCTCGCTGAAGTAGCCGCGAAAATCAATGTTGAACGCCTGCTCGATCTGGGCGAATGCCAGGCTGAACGTGCAGATCAATTGCTGAATCACGGCTCGCCGCAGGCGGTCGTCCTGGTTGCACAGCAATCCACGACTGGTGCCCGGTTGTGCGCTGGCCAGGGTGTTTTGGTACTCATTCAGATCGCTGCTGTTCTGGCAGTACAAATCACCGATCTGGCTGATGGCCGACACGCCAAGGCCGATCAGGTCGCAATGACCGTGGGTGGTGTAACCCTGGAAGTTGCGTTGCAGCGTCGACTCTTCCTGAGCGATGGCCAGTTCATCATCCGGCAGGGCGAAATGGTCCATGCCGATGTAGCGATAACCGGCGGCGGTCAGTTGCTCGATGGTGCGCTGAAGCATGTTGAGCTTTTCGGCGGGGGCCGGCAGGTCGCTGCTGTTGATTCGCCGTTGTGGCATGAAACGTTCGGGCAGGTGCGCGTAGTTGAACACTGAGAGCCGATCCGGTTGCAGGTTGATGACTTCGTCCACGGTGCGGGCGAAGCTCTCGGCGGTTTGCTTGGGCAGGCCGTAGATCAGGTCGATGTTGATCGAGCGAAACTGCAAGGTACGCGCCGCCTCGATCACCGCACGGGTTTCTTCCAGGCTTTGCAGGCGATTGACCGCACGCTGTACGGCAGGGTCAAGGTCTTGCAGGCCGATGCTGACCCGGTTGAAACCCAGTTCGCGCAGCAGGCCCATGGTTGACCAGTCGGCTTCCCGTGGGTCGATCTCGATGCCGTAATCACCGGAGTCATCGTCCAGCAGGTTGAAATGCTTGCGCAGTTGCGCCATCAACTGGCGCAGTTCGTCATGGCTGAGAAAGGTCGGGGTGCCGCCGCCGAAATGCAGTTGCTCGACTTTCTGGTTCGGGTCCAGGTGACAGGCGATCAGCTGGATTTCCTGTTCCAGGCGCTGCAGGTAAGGCAGGGCGCGGCCGCGGTCCTTGGTGATGACTTTGTTGCAGGCGCAGTAGTAGCAGATGTTTGCGCAAAACGGCACGTGCACATACAGCGACAGCGGGCGCAGGGCCCTGCGGCTTTCGCGCAGGGCATGAAACAGGTCGAAAGTGCCGACCTGGCTGTTGAATTGCACCGCGGTCGGGTACGAGGTGTAGCGTGGTCCCGCCAGGTCGTAACGGCGGATCAGATCTGTGTCCCAACGAATGGCGTCGAGCATGCGGGCATTCCCCCGGATAGGCTGGCAGTGTTGGCGAGTCTAGGGGGGGCGGCGTTGGGGCATCTTGATTTGCATCAAGGGTAGCTGGCTTGTGGCGAGAGGGCTTGCCCTCTCTGGGCTGCGAAGCGCCCCCAAAATCTGCAACCGTATCCTGCCTATGATCTTGCGACTGCTGCGCAGCCAAACGGGGCGGTGCGGCGTTCCGACAAGCCCCCTCGCCACAGTTTTAGTGCCCCATCAACCAATGCTGATGCGGCCCCGGCAAGGTCCAGAGGCCAAACAGGATTACCAGCAAACCGCCGGTCATGCGCACGCTGCGTTTGCGCAAGAGCGCGGTGACCCGCTCGGCGGCAAGACCAGTCGCGAGCAGCACCGGCCAGGTGCCTAGGCCAAACGCGAGCATCAACAACGCGCTGTCGATGGCATTGCCCTGGCTGGCAGACCACAACAGCGTGCTGTAGACCAAACCGCACGGCAGCCAGCCCCAGAGTGCGCCAAGCAGCAACGCGCGCGGCAGGCTCGATACCGGCAGCAAACGGTTGGCAACTGGCTGTATGTAGCGCCACAGGCCGCGTCCCAGGCTTTCGATGCGGGTCAGGCCGCTCCACCAGCCCGCCAGATACAAGCCCATGGCGATCAGCAGCAAGCCGGCGAGGATCCGCATGAACATCGCTGCCGGGCTGTTGGCCACCGCCCATCCCGCCAGGCCGATCAGCAGACCGGCGGTGGCGTAGCTAAGAATCCGTCCGAGGTTGTACGCCAGCAACAGGCGAAAGCGCCGGCTGCGTTGTTCCTTGGGAATCGCCAGGGTCAACGCGCCCATCAACCCGCCACACATGCCCAGACAATGCCCGCCGCCGAGCAGGCCAAGGATCACCGCAGAAACCAGCAGTGGCGCCAACTCAAGCATGAGGCGGGGCCTTGTCGCTCGGCTTGGCCGGATCGGTCGGTGCGTGACCGCTGGCTTCGTCGACTGCTGCCTGATGGCTCGGGTCCTGGTCGTCGAACAGGATACTGTGGGCCGGACCGTCGAGGTCGTCGTACTGACCGCTGTCGACCGCCCAGAAGAAAATGTAAATGGCGATGGCGACGATCAGCAGCGCTGCCGGGATCATCACATAAAGAGCTGGCATCTGGACTCCATGCCTGACCGGATCAAGCCGGTAGCGGGCGGGTGACTGGCGTGGCACTGGCGCTTGGCTGGCTCGGCATGCGAGTCAGGCGAAGTGCATTCAGCACCACGGTCAACGAACTGATCGACATGCCGACCGCAGCCCAAACCGGAGTGATCCAGCCGAGGGCGGCGAACGGCAACATGAGGCCATTGTACAGCCCGGCCCACAACAGGTTCTCGATGATTACCCGACGTGTACGCCGGGCCAGGCTGAAGGCTTGCACCAAGGCGTCGAGACGATTGGACAGGAGCACCGCGTCGGCACTGGTTTTCGCCAGATCGGTGGCCGAGCCCATGGCCACGCTGATGTCGGCGGCGGCCAGCACCGGCACGTCGTTGACCCCGTCACCGAGCATCAACACCTTGCGACCTTGCTGGTGCAACTGCTTGAGCACCTGCAGCTTGTCATCCGGGCGCAAGCCGCCCTGGAACTCGTCGATACCCAAATCGGCGGCGACACTGGCGACCATCGGCGAGCTGTCGCCGGACAGCAGCAACGTGCGCCAACCGCGTGCTTTGCACGCCGCGAGTAGCGCAGGTGCATCGTTGCGCAGACGGTCATCGAGCACGAACCAGGCCAGTGCGCCATGGCTGTCGCCAAGCAACAGCCATTGGCCGGCTTCATCCGGGATTGCCGGCACAGCGCAGCCGCTGAGTTCGCAGACAAACGCCGGTTGACCGATGCGCAGGCGCTGTTCGCCAACCAGGCCCTCAAGGCCCAATCCCGGGGTGCTGAAGACTTCTTCGGCGGCCAGCGGCGCTCGGCCAAAGGCGCGGGCAATCGGGTGTTCAGAACGGTTTTCCAGGGCGGCGGCGAGGCCCAGGCACTGATCGCTGTCGAGTGCGCCCAGTGCTCGAATCGAACGTAAGGCCAGGCGACCTTCGGTGAGCGTGCCGGTTTTGTCGAAAATCACCGTGTCGATTTGATTCAGACCTTCCAGCACGTGGCCGCGGGTCAGCAGCAGGCCGAGTGTGTGCAAGGTGCCGGTGGCGGCGGTGAGCGCGGTCGGCGTGGCCAGCGACAGGGCGCAAGGGCAGGTCGCGACCAGCATCGCCAGTACGATCCAGAACGCACGGGACGCGTCCAGCTCCCACCAGAGCAAACCAATGGCCGCGGCGGCAATCAGTGATAACAGCAGGAACCACTGCGCAGCGCGGTCGGCGATTTGTGCCAGGCGCGGCTTCTCGGCCTGAGCGCGATCCAGCAGGCGGACGATGGCCGAGAGGCGAGTGTCCTGACCCAGCGCGAGCACTTCGACGGTCAGCGCGCCCTCGACATTCAGGGTGCCGGCTGTCACCGCATCGCCGAGTGTCCGAGGTTGCGGCAGGTACTCGCCAGTCAGCAGCGATTCATCGATGCTCGACTGGCCATCGAGGATCTTGCCGTCGGCCGGGAGGATGGCGCCGGGATGTACCAAAACATGGTCGCCGAGACGCAACTCGCTGAGCAGGATGCGCTCGCTCTGGCCGTCCGCGCTCAGACGCAGGCACGACGCGGGCAGCAGGTTCACCAATTGCGCGGTGGCGGCGGCGGTGCGTTCACGGGCGCGGCGTTCCAGATAGCGGCCCGCCAACAGAAACAGCGCAAACATCCCGACTGCGTCGAAATACAGCTCGCCGACTCCGGTGATCGAGGTCCAGATCCCGGCAAGGTAGGCGCCGCCGATGGCCAGCGAAACGGAAACGTCCATGGTCAGGTGGCGGGTGCGCAGGTCACGCATCGCACCTTTGAAGAATGGTGCGCAGCTGTAGAACACAATCGGTGTAGTCAGGAACAGAGCGACCCAGCGCAAGATGGTGTGCAGCTCGGGGCTGAGGTCGATGTTGAATTCCGGCCAGGTGGCCATGGTCGCCATCATTGCCTGGAACCACAGCAAGCCGGCGACGCCCAGTTGGCGCAGGGCCAGGCGGTTTTCGCTGGCCAGTTGTTCGCAGGCTTGGTCGGCCTGGTAGGGGTGGGCGGCGTAACCGATGTGGCGCAGTTCGCTGAGCACCTGGCTCAATGGCAACTGGCTGTCGGACCAGCTCACGTGCAGGCGATGGTTGGACAGGTTCAGTCGCGCCTCGGCCACGGCCGGCAGGCTGCGCAGGTGTTTCTCGATCAACCAGCCGCAGGCCGCGCAGCTGATACCTTCCATCAGCAAGGTGGTTTCGGCGAGGCCGCCTTCGTGGCGGACAAACGGTTGTTGCACGTCGGCGCGGTCATACAGCGCCAGTTCGTCCACCAGTTGCACCGGCAGGGCTTCAGGGTTGGCCGAAACCTCACTGCGATGGCTGTAATAGTGCTCCAGCCCGCCCGCGACAATCGCCTCGGCCACGGCCTGGCAACCCGGACAGCAGAGCTCGCGGGTTTCGCCGAGGATGACGGCGGTAAACCGGCTGCCGGAGGGAACGGGCAGGGCGCAGTGGTAGCAGGGGAGTGGAGTGGTCATGCGATAAGGTCTATATCGTCCGGGAGGGCCTCATCGCGAGCAGGCTCACTCCCACATTTGATCAATGTCATGCACAAGAGTTGTGTACGCCAGAGGTCACTGTGGGAGCGAGCCTGCTCGCGAAGCGCTGGCTCTTTACTGCTTCAGGTCTTCCGCGCCTTGCAGCGGTTCGTCACCGAGCAGCAAATGCTTGTCGTGGCCGATTTGTTCTTCTTCGAACATTCGCCACACATGATTGTCCTGGCTGCCCAGTAGCTCGACGAAGCGCCGGCCTTCGATCTTGTCGGTCAGCTGACCGATATAACGACCTGGCTCGGTTGCGCTGCGGGTCAGGGTGATCTTGCGGTCTTTTTCCGGCTGGGTCGGCGAGATCAGGTTCAGTTCCAGGGTCGCAGGCGTGCTGTTGCCGGTCAGGCGCACGTCGACTTCACCGGTCACCTCATCCAGATGCACGTTGGCGCGCAACAGCAGGGTCTGGGCCAGCAACTCGCGGTCCAGCGAACGGTTGATGCCTTTGCCCGCCTCGTAGTAGTTGTCGTTGACCAGGTTGTCCGGGTTTTTGACGGCAATGGTCACCATGGACAGGGTCAGGGTCACCGAACAGGTCAGAATCCCGATGATGATCCATGGCCAGAGGTGCTTGTACCAAGGGCTGGTGGCGGTTGCTGCAGGCATGATGACTTCTCTCAACGAATTTGTGGGCCGATGAATCGGCTCTTGGCTTCAACGTGGACGTTGTTGTCGTCGGCATCCTTGAGGGTGAACTTCACCTCGTTGGTGCTGGACGGCAGTTGTTCCGGCGCACTCGACAGCTCGACCGGCATGCTGAAGATTTCGCCAGCAGCTACCTTGATCTCGCGCTTGCCTTGCAGCTTGAGATCCGGCAGCCCGGAGGCTTCCAGCACGTAGGTGTGGTCGCGCTGGTCCTTGTTCATGACTTTGAGGCTATAGACGTTCTCGATCCGGCCTTCGGCGTTTTCGCGGTACAACACACGGTCCTTGCTGACATCGAAGCCGACCAGCGAACGCATGAAGAACGCGGTGATCAGCAAGCTGATCATGGCCAGCAACACCAGCGCGTAACCGATCAGGCGCGGACGCAGTTTATGGGTTTTTTGCCCGGACAGGTTGTGCTCGGTGGTGTAGCTGATCAGGCCGCGCGGGTAGTCCATTTTGTCCATGATGCTGTCGCAGGCGTCGATGCAGGCAGCGCAACCGATGCATTCGATCTGCAAGCCGTCACGGATGTCGATACCGGTCGGGCACACCTGAACGCACATGGTGCAGTCGATGCAGTCGCCCAGGCCCTGAGCCTTGTAGTCGATACCTTTTTTGCGCGGACCGCGGGCTTCGCCACGGCGCGGGTCGTAGGAGACGATCAGCGTGTCCTTGTCAAACATCACGCTCTGGAAGCGTGCGTAAGGGCACATGTAGATGCACACCTGTTCGCGCAACCAGCCGGCATTGCCGTAAGTGGCGAGGGTGAAGAAACCGACCCAGAAATACGACCAGCCATCGGCCTGGCCCATGAAGAAATCGATCGTCAGTTCTCGAATCGGCGAGAAGTAGCCGACGAAGGTCATGCCGGTGACGAAGCCGATCAACAGCCACAGGCTGTGTTTGCTGAACTTGCGCAAGAACTTGTTGGCACTCATCGGTGCCTTGTCGAGCTTGATGCGCTGATTGCGGTCGCCCTCGGTGACCTTCTCGCACCACATGAAAATCCAGGTCCAGACACTCTGCGGGCAGGTATAGCCGCACCAGACGCGTCCGGCGTACACGGTAATGAAGAACAGGCCGAAGGCGCTGATGATCAGCAGACCGGACAGCAGGATGAAGTCCTGTGGCCAGAAGGTCGCACCGAAGATAAAGAATTTACGCTCGGGCAGGTTCCACCAGACCGCCTGGTGACCGCCCCAATTGAGCCAGACCGTGCCGAAATACAGCAGAAACAACACGGCACCGCCGACCATTCGCAGGCTGCGGAACAGTCCGGTGAAGGCGCGGGTGTAGATTTTTTCCCGAGAGGCGTAGAGGTCGACGCTATTATTTGCGTTCTTGGAGGGTGGGGTGACGTCGTGTACCGGAATCTGGTTGCTCATGATTGCATCCCACGGCAGTGGAAAAATGCCCCGGTCAGTACGTGCCGACCGCGGTCAAAAAGGGTTGTTGCAGTGGCGCAATGATACGCCTGTCGCTCTAGTTCAAGGGTGCGACCTTTGGTCGCGTTGGTGAAAATTCGTAGATGGTGTAGCAAATGTAACAAATCGTGATGCAGATCAATTGACTTGTTGAGTATAGCTGTCCGTCCGGCCAGGGATACAACCGCGCGCCCGCAAGGGGCGCGCCCAGTCCGAGTCCCTCATCCCTCGCCTTCCACTGTCTGACGTTCACTTGCGCTGGACTATATAGAACATTTTTTAGTGAGTGTTTTGAAATGCGCGAGTGTCAGGAAGTATTGGACATATCTACTATTGATCTGCAGAGGCTGGTCGTTTGTTAATTGTCAGTGGGCGATATATTTTGCACTTGCCGCTATGGAGTGGCTGTTAAATATCGATGGAAATGGATTTCTATGACTTTATATAAAGAGTGTGTGTGGCTGGTGTGTCTTGCACTGGCGTTGGTTGTTCCTGTGGTCTATGGCGCCTCATCGGCAGAGACGCCGCGTCATATGGTGTTTGTATCGGATTCGCAATACCCCTGGACTGATCTCACGGATGATAATCTTTCGGACCCCAACAAAGAGGCTCGCTCAAAAGAGCTGATAGAGTTGCAGTACTCCGATATTTCAAGTTTCAGGAAACTGAATGGCGGGGCATCCCGCATACCGGTGATGATTAACGGTGATATCACAGCCTTTGGTCATGGTGGCGAACGTTCATACATGAAATCGGTTTTCGAGAATAAACTGGAGGGGCTATATGATTACGGGCTGGGTAATCATGACTATGCCAATAACGTGGACGACTGTTTCCTGAATAGCTGTGCGGCTGGCAGTGTCAACGAGCTCAAGGATCGCTACTGGGGAAAAATCGATTCCATGGATCTGGCGGCAAGAAGTTCAGGCTTGGGGATTGTCTATTATGGCAGCCTCGCTTACTCGAAAAATGTCGGTGATGTGCATATGGTTCAATTGAATAATGAGCCGACCTATACCGTGAGTTTCTCTTCCGGTATTCCGCTTTCTCCAACAGCCTTTGAATTTACGCCTGCGCTTGACTGGCTGGAGCGGGATTTAAAGAGGGCGAGAGAGGAGGGCAAAATCATTATTCTGAATATGCACAAGGTTTATCAGTGGGACGGCAGCGACGAGCAGATTTCGAGATTTAAACAGATGGTCGAGAAATACAAGGTAACGGCGGTCTTTGGTGGGCATGATCACTGGGGCGCGGGGACTTACTTTGATTGGGGCAAGCCACAGTACTTTGGTGATGTGCCGGTCTTTCTAAGCGGCTCTGCCTCCCAACAAACTTATCTGATTGCCAGTTTTACCGCTGACTGGCAGTCTCTGGCAGTCAGCGTTGTCCGCAACAGTAACTGGCCAAGCCGAAAGGTCGATAAGGTCATCCCGGTCTTGAAGTAAGCAAATCAGGGACGGAAATGAAAACGGCCCCGCCAGATCACTGGCGGGGCCGTTTTTTAGTGCGATCACGCGTTTGCCTTACTCGGCGTTCGCAGCCTTCTCACCGTGAGACAGGCTGTAGACGTAAGCGGCCAGCAGGTGAACCTTGTCGTTGCCTTGCAGCTGTTCTTGCGCAGGCATCTGGCCCTGACGGCCGTAACGGATGGTCTGCTGCAGTTGAGCGAAGCTCGAACCGTAGATGAACGCTGCCGGGTGGGTCAGGTTAGGTGCTCCCATGGCTGGGGTGCCTTTACCTTCCGGACCGTGGCAAGCCACGCAGTTGGCGGCGAAAATCTTCTGGCCGGCAACCGGGTCGGCCTTGGCGCCTTCCGGCAGCTTGCGGCCATCGAGGTTGGTCAGCACGAACGAGGCTACGTCGCTGACGCCTTGCTCGCCGATCACTTCACCCCAGGCTGGCATCATCGCGTGACGGCCGCCCATGATGGTGGTCTTGATGGTTTGTGGCTCGCCACCCCAACGCCAGTCTTCGTCGGTCAGGTTCGGGAAGCCGTAAGCGCCTTTGGCGTCGGAGCCGTGGCAAACCGAGCAGTTGGAGGCAAACAGACGGCCGCCCATCTTCAGGGCTTGTGGGTCCTTGGCAACTTCTTCAATTGGCATGGCCGCGAATTTGGCGAAAATCGGACCGAACTTGGCGTCCGATTTGGCCATTTCCTTTTCCCACTCGTGAACGCCGGTCCAGCCGGACTGGCCGTTGGCGAACGCGGTCTGCTTCTCGTTGTCGAGGTAGCCGTAACCCGGCAGCAGGCCTTTCCAGTTGCCCAGGCCCGGGTACAGCACCAGGTAGCCCAAGGCGAAGATGATGGTGCCGACAAACAGCATGAACCACCATTTCGGCAACGGGTTGTCGTATTCCTCGATCCCGTCGAAGGCGTGGCCAACCGTCTCATCCGTCTGCTCGGCGCGCTGGCCCTTGCGGGTCGACAGCAGCAGCCAGGTCAGGGCGAAGATGGTACCCAGACTGAGGACTGTGACATACAGACTCCAGAACGTAGTCATTCTTTGTTACTCCTAGAAGCTTGCTCGACGTGCTTGATGGCTTCGGGATCATCCGCGAAAGGCAGCAAGGTCGCGTCTTCAAACTCCGACTTGCGCTTGGGGCTGAACACCCACAGCGCCAGACCGATAAAGGCAACCATCACGACAACGGTGCCCAGGCCACGAATCATCCCGATATCCATCCAGATCACCGTTTGCTTTTGATGATAGTGCCCAGGCCTTGCAGATAGGCCACCAGCGCGTCCATTTCGGTTTTGCCCTTCACGGCATCTTTTGCACCGGCGATGTCTTCGTCAGTGTAAGGAACGCCGAGGGTGCGCAAGACTTCCATTTTCTTCGCGGTGTCCTTGCCGTCGAGCTTGTTTTCCACGAGGAACGGGTAAGCCGGCATTTTCGACTCAGGCACCACGTTGCGCGGGTTGTACAAGTGCGCACGCTGCCAGTCATCGGAATAACGACCGCCTACGCGGGCCAGGTCCGGACCGGTACGCTTGGAGCCCCACAGGAACGGGTGGTCCCAAACGCTTTCACCGGCTACCGAGTAGTGGCCATAACGTTCGGTTTCAGCGCGGAACGGACGGATCATCTGCGAGTGGCAGCCGACACAACCGTTGGCGATGAAAATGTCACGGCCTTCAAGTTCCAGCGCCGGGCGTGGCTTCATGCCTTCAACCGGCTTGTTGGTCACGTCCTGAAAAAACAGGGGGACGATCTGGGTCAGGCCGCCGATGCTGACGGCGATGACCATGAAGAAGGCCAGCAGGCCGATATTCTTCTCGACTACTTCATGCTTCATCAGTGAGCTCCAACTACAGCGATCTGAGCGGCGGCTTCAGCTTCAGCCGGGTTCGAGGCGCGAACGGTACGGAACACGTTGTAAGCCATGAACAGCATGCCGCTGGCAAAGAACGCACCGCCAAGGGCGCGAACGATGAAGCCAGGGTGGCTGGCTTGCAACGCTTCGACGAAGGAGTAGGTGAGGGTGCCGTCGTCGTTGATTGCACGCCACATCAGACCCTGGGTGATGCCGTTGACCCACATCGAAGCGATGTAGAGCACGGTACCGATGGTCGCGAGCCAGAAGTGCGTGTTGATCAGGCCAATGCTGTGCATCTGCGGACGACCGAAGACTTTCGGGATCATGTGGTACAGCGCACCGATCGAAATCATTGCCACCCAGCCCAAGGCGCCGGCGTGTACGTGGCCGATGGTCCAGTCGGTGTAGTGAGACAGCGAGTTGACGGTCTTGATGGCCATCATCGGGCCTTCGAAGGTCGACATGCCATAGAACGCCAGGGACACGACCAGGAAACGCAGGATCGGGTCGGTCCGCAGCTTATGCCAGGCGCCCGAGAGGGTCATCATGCCGTTGATCATGCCGCCCCAGCTTGGCGCCAGCAGGATGATCGACATCGCCATGCCCAGCGACTGAGCCCAGTCCGGCAGTGCGGTGTAGTGCAGGTGGTGCGGGCCAGCCCAGATGTACAGGGTGATCAGTGCCCAGAAGTGCACGATCGACAGGCGATACGAGTAGATCGGACGCTCGGCCTGTTTCGGCACGAAGTAGTACATCATCCCCAGAAAGCCGGTAGTCAGGAAGAAACCGACCGCGTTGTGGCCGTACCACCACTGGATCATGGCGTCAGTCGCACCGGCGTACGCCGAGTAGGACTTGAAAAAGCTGACCGGCAAGGACGCGTGGTTGACGATGTGCAGCATCGCCGTAACGATGATGAAGGCGCCGTAGAACCAGTTACCGACGTAGATGTGCTTGGTCTTGCGCTTGACGATGGTGCCGAAGAACACCAGGCCATAGGTGACCCAGACGATAGCCAGCAGGATAGCCAGAGGCCATTCCAGTTCCGCGTATTCCTTGGTGGTGGTGTAACCCAGCGGCAAGGTAACGATCGCGCCAACGATGACAGCCTGCCATCCCCAGAAGTGGAAGGCGGCCATGCTGTCGGAAATCAGTCGCGTTTGGCAGGTTCGCTGCACGACGTAATAGGAAGTGGCAAACAGTGCACAACCACCGAAGGCGAAAATCACCAGGTTGGTGTGCAACGGGCGTAGGCGTCCAAACGTCGTCCACGGCAGGCCAAAGTTAAGTTCTGGCCATACGAGCTGTGAGGCGATGAAGACCCCGAGCCCCATGCCAAGGATCCCCCAGACCACCGTCATGATGGCGAACTGGCGGACTACCTTATAGTTATAAGCAGTCGGACTGATTGCTGTGCTCATTCTAAGGTTCCACGGTTTAGGTGTTTTATTAGGGATAAAAATCGGTCGCAAGTATGGAGAAAGCGGGGGGTCATTGCAACGCGCCATGACCCGTGTCAATGCTTTCAAAAGCTGATTCTGCGGCCTTTCCATGCTCCGCGTAGGGACAAAATTGCCCATGGGCAAAATGTCTCGGCGGACGAAAAAGGCGAGGAGGTCGGGTCAGTTGTAACGGGGCGTGTTCAAGCGAGGCGAGCAGGTGACAGACGGCAATTTGCACGACAGCCGGTATCTACCAGCCTTTGCGGCCTGTCATCGAACAGATTCGTTGAACGCATCGTGTACGGTTGACCTTTGACCGGCTGTTGCCAGTCCGCTTCGAAGCAAGCGTAGACGCGAATCCACCGAACCGAAAGGCAGACCCATGGAGGGTGCGACAATGCGTCGCAAAGGAACAGGGAACTGCCGCATTCGGGTGAATGCAGCAGTCGGGTGGTGACGATTTATTCGGTTTTGCTTTCAGCCTGCAAATGATCGGCGCCGGGGCTGTGAGACAAGCTGTACACATACGCGGCCAGCAGTTGCACCTTGTCGTTGCCGAGCAGTTCGTGCTGCGCCGGCATCTGACCCTGGCGACCATGGCGGATGGTCTGTTGCAGCTGCGTCAGGCTGGTGCCGTAGATGAAGCCTGTCGGTTGCGTCAGATTGGGTGCCCCCATCAGTTCCGTGCCCTGACCTTTTGCACCGTGACACGCTACGCAAGTGGTGCTGAACGTTTGCTGTCCGGCTTGCAGGTCGACGCCGCTGTCGGCTGGCAGCGGCAGGCCGGCGAGCTCGTGACGTACATACGCTGCGACGTTTTTCACCCCGGTCTCGCCCAGTACTTCACCCCAGGCCGGCATGGCCGCCATGCGTCCGCCCATGATCGTGGTCTTGATGGTTTCGGCACTGCCGCCCCAACGCCAGATGTCGTCGGTGAGGTTGGGGAAACCAAACGCGCCCTTGGCATCCGAGCCGTGGCAGACCGCGCAGTTGGAGGCAAACAGGCGTCCGCCCATTTTCAGCGCTTGTGGGTCTTTGGCGACTTCTTCCCCGGGCATGGCCGCGAATTTGGCGAAGATTGGCCCGAATTTGGCGTCGGCCTTGGCCATTTCCTTTTCCCATTCGTGGGCGCCGGTCCAGCCTTCCTCGTAACCCGGCAGAATGCCTTTCCAGTTGCCCAGGCCCGGATAGAGGATCAGGTAACCGACGGCAAACACCAGGGTCCCAGCGAACAGCATGAACCACCACTGCGGCAACGGATTGTCGTACTCCTCGATGCCGTCGAAGCTGTGGCCCATGGTCTGGTCGACGCTGCCCTTGGTTTCGCCCTTGCGGGTGCCGATCAGTAGCCACGTCAGGCCGATCAGGCTGCCAATGGTCAGTACGCAGATCCACGTACTCCAAAAGGTCGTCATGGCTGGGTACTCCTTGTTGTTGCCGTCGCTTGGCTATGGGTGTCGTCGGGTTGCGGTTCATCGGCAAAGGGCAGCAAGCGCGCCTCGGCGAATTCCGGGCCGCGTTTGCTGTTGAACACCCACAGTGTCAGGCCGACAAAGGCTATGAAGACGACGACGGTGCCCAGGCCGCGGATCATTCCGGTACTCATTTCGCTCTCTATAAAAGACATGGGCATGGCTCACCTCTTGCTCTTGATTGCAGTGCCGAGCACTTGCAGATAGGCGACCAGCGCATCCATTTCGGTCTTGCCCTTGAGCGTTTCGACGCTGCCTGCAATGTCTTCGTCGGTGTACGGAACGCCGAGGGTGCGCATGGTCCGCAACTTGGTTTCGGTGTGGCTGCTGTCCAGCGCGTTGGCCACCAACCATGGGTAGGCGGGCATCTTCGACTCCGGCACCACGTTGCGCGGGTTGTACAAGTGCGCGCGGTGCCAGTCTTCCGAGTAGCGACCGCCGACCCGGGCCAGGTCCGGGCCGGTGCGCTTGGAGCCCCACAGGAACGGGTGATCCCAGACGCTTTCACCGGCCACCGAGTAGTGGCCGTAGCGCTCGGTCTCGGCGCGGAACGGACGAATCATCTGTGAGTGGCAACCGACGCAGCCTTCGCGGATGTAGATGTCGCGACCTTCGAGCTGCAGTGCGGTGTATGGCTTCATGCCTTCGACCGGCTTGTTGGTGACGTCCTGGAAGAACAGCGGGACGATCTGGGTCAGACCGCCGATGCTCACCGCGAAGACCATCAGCAGCAACAGCAGGCCGACGTTTTTCTCAATCGTTTCGTGTTTCATGGCGGACTCCTCAGGCCATCTGCGCCGCGGCGGCGACTTCGGCTGGCTGTGCGGCACGCACGGTGCGCCAGGTGTTGTAAGCCATCAGCAGCATGCCGCTGAAGAAGATCGCGCCGCCCACCAGCCGCACGATGTAGCCTGGGTGGCTGGCCACCAGGGTTTCGACGAAGGAGTAGGTCAGCGTGCCGTCTTCATTGACCGCGCGCCACATCAGGCCCTGGGCGATGCCGTTGACCCACATCGAGGCGATGTAGAGCACGGTGCCGATGGTGGCGAGCCAGAAATGCGCGTTGATCAGGCCGAGGCTGTACATCTGCGTGCGGCCGAAGATTTTCGGGATCATGTGGTACAGCGCGCCGATCGAGATCATCGCCACCCAGCCGAGTGCGCCGGCGTGTACGTGGCCGATGGTCCAGTCGGTGTAGTGGGAGAGGGCGTTGACCGTTTTGATCGCCATCATCGGCCCTTCGAAGGTCGACATGCCGTAGAACGCCAGCGACACGACCAGAAAGCGCAGGATCGGGTCGCTGCGTAACTTATGCCAGGCGCCCGAGAGCGTCATCATGCCGTTGATCATCCCGCCCCAGCTCGGTGCCAGCAGGATCAGCGACATCACCATGCCCAGCGACTGCGCCCAGTCCGGCAGGGCGGTGTAGTGCAGGTGGTGCGGGCCGGCCCAGATGTACAGGGTGATCAGTGCCCAGAAGTGCACGATCGACAGGCGATACGAATACACCGGGCGTTCAGCCTGTTTCGGCACGAAGTAATACATCATCCCGAGGAAGCCTGCGGTGAGGAAAAAACCTACCGCGTTGTGCCCGTACCACCACTGCACCATGGCATCCGTCGCACCGCCGTAGGCCGAGTAGGACTTGGCCCAGCTCACCGGCAGGGAGGCGTGGTTGACGATATGCAGGATGGCCACGGTGATGATGAACGCACCGAAGAACCAGTTACCGACGTAGATGTGCTTGGTCTTGCGCTTCATCACCGTGCCGAAGAAAACGACGCCGTAGGCGACCCAGACGATGGCGATCAAAATGGCGATCGGCCATTCCAGCTCGGCGTATTCCTTGGAAGTGGTGTAGCCCAGCGGCAGGCTGATGGCGGTCAGGACAATGACCAACTGCCAGCCC
Source organism: Pseudomonas fluorescens HK44 (assembly GCF_000217955.3). Classification (GTDB taxonomy): domain Bacteria; phylum Pseudomonadota; class Gammaproteobacteria; order Pseudomonadales; family Pseudomonadaceae; genus Aquipseudomonas; species Aquipseudomonas fluorescens_AQ. The sequence continues at coordinate 536,322 of NZ_AFOY02000004.1, forward strand.
CAGAAGCAGAATGCGGCGATTTTCGGCGCGAACAGCTGCGTCTGGCAGGTACGTTGCACCGAATAGAAGGAGCTGGCGAACAGGGCGCAGCCGCCGAACGCGAAGATCACCGCGTTGGTGTGCAGCGGGCGCAAACGGCCGAAGCTGGTCCAGGGCAAATTGAAGTTGAGTTCGGGCCAGACCAATTGAGCCGCGAGAAAAACCCCGAGCCCCATGCCGACGATGCCCCACACCACCGTCATAATGGCGAATTGGCGGACCACCTTGTAGTTATAGGCGGTACTTAAAGAAGTGTTCATGGTTCCCCATCCACGGTTCAGCCGAAGTGAAAGCATCCGCGCTAGGCGATGACGCTCCCTTCGCCTGGAGTTATAGGCAGATTAAAAGCGAGGCAAGCATGGACAAACAGCACAAGGCCAGTATTGACGGGGATCAATGGGCGCAGTGCGTGCAGGATCGCGGATGGCTGTGGGATGCCGCTGTCGCGCCGGCATCGGCGACATTGATCCTGGCTCATGGCGCAGGTGCGCCCATGGACAGCGACTGGATGAACGACATGGCTGCACGCCTTGCCGATCAAGGCGTCAACGTACTGCGCTTCGAGTTTCCCTACATGGCGCAACGACGTGTCGATGGCGGTAAGCGGCCACCGAATCCGGCACCGAAACTGTTGGAGTGCTGGCGTGAGGTCTATGCGGTGGTGCGACGCCATGTCACTGGGCGTCTGGCCATCGGCGGCAAGTCCATGGGCGGGCGCATGGCCAGTTTGCTGGCCGATGAGTTGGGCGCGGATGCGCTGGTGTGTCTGGGGTATCCGTTTTACGCGGTAGGCAAACCCGAGAAGCCGCGAGTCGAGCATCTGGCCGGGCTCAAGACACCGACGTTGATTGTGCAGGGTGAGCGGGATGCGTTGGGGGATCGTGAGGCGGTCGAGGGTTACGTGCTGTCGCCGAGTATCGAGGTGTTTTGGCTAGCGGCTGGCGATCATGATTTGAAGCCGTTGAAGGCGTCCGGGTTTACTCATGAGCAGCATTTGGCGGCTGCGGCGCAGAAGGTTGCTGAGTTACTTCTCTGATAATGATGGTGGCAGTTGCGGCCTCATCGCGAGCAGGCTCGCTCCCACAATGGATTGTGGTGATGCACAAATCCCTGTGGGAGCGAGCCTGCTCGCGATGAGGGCCTGAGAGACGACATCAGTTTCAAACTGGCAATAAAAAACCCGGAAGCATCACCTCCCGGGTTTTTGTATTTGCCAGCAACGATCAGCGGTTAAACCGCTCCACCAACGAGTACTGGGTACTCGCTGTACGCGTCAGCTCTTCACTCAGCAGCGCCGAGTTCTGTGCCTGTTCCGAGGTCTGGTCAGCCAGTTGCGCAATGGTGCTGATGTTGCGGCTGATCTCTTCGGCTACCGCACTTTGCTCTTCGGTCGCAGCAGCGATTTGCGTGGTCATGTCGGTGATGTTGGCCACTGCTTCGCTGATACCCACCAGTGCCTGGTCGGCTTCCAGAACCCGCGCCACGCCTTCTTCAGCCTGACGGTGACCCGCTTCCATGGTTTGCACCGCGGTGCCGGCGGTCTGCTGGAGCTTGGCGATCAGGGCGTGGATCTGCCCGGTCGATTCACTGGTGCGTTGCGCCAGTTGCCTTACTTCGTCGGCAACCACCGCAAAGCCACGACCCATCTCGCCGGCACGAGCCGCTTCGATGGCCGCGTTCAAGGCCAGCAGGTTGGTCTGGTCGGCGATGCCTTTGATCACGTCGACCACGCCGCCGATTTCGTCGCTGTCCTTGGCCAGTTGGGTCACGGTCAGACCGGTTTCGCCGACCACCACCGACAGGCGCTGGATCGCATCACGGGTTTCACCGGCGATGTCACGACCACGACCGGTCAGGCGATTGGCTTCCTGGGTAGCGTCAGCGGTGCGTTGCACGTGGCTGGCGACTTCCTGGGTGGTGGCGGCCATCTGGTTGACGGCGGTCGCCACTTGTTCAGTCTCGACGCGCTGGCGTTCCAGGCCCGTCGAGCTTTTGTGCGCCAGGGTGTCGGACTGTCGAGCTTGCTCGGTCAGGTGCTCGGCGGTGTCTTGCAGGCGAGTCAGGCAGGTTTTCAGACGGGCTTCCTGGCTGAGGATCGACATTTCCAGGCGCGCTTGAGCGCCGCGGCTGTCGGTGTACATCTGCGCAATCAGCGGGTCGGACGTGGTCTGCTCGGCCAGGCGCAGCAAGCGCTTGAGGCCACGCTGTTGCCAGCTTAAACCCAGCAGGCCGAGCGGCACGGACAATCCGGCGGCCAGCGCAAAACCCCACTGCGAGTTAAGCGTGGCGCCGATCATGAAGCTCATCTGGCTGATCAGAATGAACGGTAACCAGTCCTGTAGCACCGGCAGCCACTTGTCTGTCTGGGGAATAGCCGACTTGCCCTGATTGATACGTTGGTAGAGCGCTTCGGCGCGGCGGATCTGTTCGGCGGTGGGCTTGACCCGCACCGACTCGTAGCCGACCACCTGATTGCCGTCGAACACTGGTGTGACATAGGCGTTAACCCAGTAGTGGTCACCGGTCTTGCAGCGATTCTTGACAATGCCCATCCATGGCAAGCCTTGTTTCAATGTGCTCCACATGTGCGCGAAGACCGCAGACGGAACGTCGGGGTGACGGACCAGGTTGTGCGGTGCACGGATCAGTTCCTCACGAGAAAACCCGCTGATTTCGACGAAGGCGTCGTTGCAGTAGGTGATCACGCCTTTGGCATCGGTCGTTGAGATCAACCGTTGCTGAGCCGGGAAGGTCCGTTCGCGTTGTGTAATGGGCTGGTTATTACGCATGGTTATTATCAATCCGCAAGGCTTTGAGAGGGTATCGGCAGTGCCAGGAATAAATTGAAATTATTTTTCAATATTCAGCGCTGGCGCACATTCGTTGATCTTCAACCCGCCAGCATCGGGTAAGTAAAAAGACCAAAGTGCAGCAGATTCAAACCAAAGTGCGTGGCGATGGCGGCCCCCAGCCCACCGAAACGGTACGCCAGCCCGTAACCGACTCCGGCAAGGCTCGCCAGCAGCACCCATTGCCAGCCAGCGCCGAGGTGTGCCAGACCGAACAACAACGTGGCGCCAAGCAGGGCGAGGTGTTCGCCGTAGCGCAGGTGTTGCAGACAGCGACTCAAGCCGCCCTGAATGTAACCGCGAAACAGCGCCTCCTCGACCAGCGTCACCAGCAGCAGGTTGTTCAGTACCCAGAGCCAGCCTTGATCGGGCCACTTCGGCGCCCAACTGATCATGCCCAGCAGCAGCGCGCCACCAAGAGCGGTCAGCACGCTAAAGGTCAGTGCCGCGGCGGTGGCGCAAAGTGAGAGGCGCAGGGAGCGGCGTCTGACAATCCACGGGCACATCAGCAACAGCCAGAAGCCAATCAGTGGTTTGTCCAGATTCAGGTACATGGAAAACGGCATGGCATCAGCGCTGAAGCGTTCCGGGCCGATACCGCGACCGTTGTAGAAACCGGGAAGCCAGTGCATTGCCAGCGCTACCGCCAGGAAAACGAACAGGCCGTGACCCAGGACGCGGCCGACCTCGATCTGTGGTTGGCGAACGGCAAAACCGGCAAACACTAACAACCCGACGGAAATGGCCGCCAGCCAGCCGAGTTGGCTGAAGATCAGGGCCAGTGCGTAGCCGATGGAGAGGAGTGCCAGGTAGAGCCATGGCAGAGCAATCATGTGAAGTCCTTGTTTCCGGGATTTTGCAGTGTGACGTGATCCACTGTGGGAGCGGTGCGATTAAAGGGACGTTCTCAAAGCAAACAAAAACACCGCCCAAAGGCGGTGTTTTTGTCAGTGCGACATTATGAAGCAATCAACTGCCGCAACACATAATGCAGGATCCCTCCTGCCTTGAAGTATTCCACTTCGTTCAGCGTGTCGATCCGGCACAACACGTCCACCTTCTCGTTGCTGCCGTCCTCGCGGGTGATTACCAGCGTCAGGTTCATTCGCGGCGTCAGCTCGACGCCCGTCAGCCCTTGAATGTCGAGGGTCTCCTTGCCGGTCAGGTTCAGGCTCTTGCGGTTCTGGTCGAGCTTGAATTGCAGCGGCAGCACGCCCATGCCCACCAGGTTGGAACGGTGAATCCGTTCGAAGCTCTCGGCAATCACTGCTTTGACGCCCAGCAGGTTGGTGCCCTTGGCCGCCCAGTCACGGCTTGAACCGGTGCCGTATTCCTGACCCGCAATCACCACCAGCGGGGTTCCCGCCGCTTGATAGCGCATGGCGGCGTCGTAGATCGCCAGTTTCTCCCCGGTCGGAATGTAGAGCGTGTTGCCGCCTTCTTCGCCACCGAGCATTTCGTTGCGAATGCGGATGTTGGCAAACGTGCCGCGCATCATTACTTCATGGTTGCCGCGACGTGAGCCGTAAGAGTTGAAGTCTCGCGGTTCCACACCTTGTTCACGCAGGTAACGTCCGGCCGGGCTATCGGCCTTGATGTTGCCGGCGGGGGAGATATGGTCGGTGGTCACCGAATCGCCGAGCAGCGCCAGTACGCGTGCACCGCTGATGTCCTGAATCACCGGCAGGGGGCCGGAAATGTCATCGAAGAATGGCGGATGCTGGATGTAGGTGGAATCCTTCTGCCAGACGTAGGTCGCCGCTTTCGGGACTTCGATGGCTTGCCACTGCGCGTCCCCGGCAAACACCTCGGCGTATTCCTTATGGAACATCGCGGTGTCGACCTGCGCCACGGCGTCGGCGATTTCCTTGCTGCTTGGCCAAATGTCCCGCAGGTACACCGGCTTGCCATCCTTGCCTTCACCCAGCGATTCGCTGCTGATGTCCATGCGCACGCTGCCGGCCAAGGCATACGCGACGACCAGCGGCGGTGAGGCCAGCCAGTTGGTTTTCACCAGTGGGTGCACGCGACCTTCGAAGTTACGGTTGCCGGACAGCACCGAGGCGACAGCCAGGTCGGAGCTCTGGATGGCTTTTTCAATCGGTTCCAGCAACGGCCCGGAGTTGCCGATGCAGGTGGTGCAGCCGTAGCCGACCAGAGAAAAGCCCAGTTGATCGAGGTATTGGGTCAGGCCGGCGGCCTTGTAGTAGTCGGTGACCACTTTGGAACCCGGCGCCAGAGAACTTTTCACCCACGGTTTGCGCTTGAGTCCTTTCTCCACGGCTTTTTTGGCCACCAGCCCGGCAGCCATCATCACGCTCGGGTTGGAGGTGTTGGTGCACGAGGTGATGGCGGCAATCACCACGGCTCCGTTTTTCAGTCGATACGTCTGGCCCTCGTACTCGTAATCCGCTTCGCTCACGAGATCGGCATTGCCGACGGCAACGCCACCACCACCTTCGCTTTCGAGGCGGCCTTCGTCCTTGCTGGTGGGGCGGGCGGGCTTGACTTGCAAACCGAGGAAGTCAGTGAAAGCCTGGGCGACATTCGGTAGCGACACCCGGTCCTGCGGGCGTTTGGGGCCGGCGAGGCTGGCTTCGACGCTGCTCATGTCCAGCGCCAGGCTGTCAGTGAACACCGGTTCTTGACCGGGCAGACGCCACAGGCCCTGGGTTTTGCAGTAGGCCTCGACCAGTTTCACCACGGCGGTGGGCCGACCGGACAGGCGCAGGTACTCCAGTGTCACCTCATCCACTGGGAAAAAACCGCAGGTGGCGCCGTATTCCGGGGCCATGTTGGCGATGGTCGCGCGATCCGCCAACGGCAACTCGGCGAGGCCGTCGCCATAAAATTCGACGAATTTTCCGACCACGCCTTTCTTGCGCAGCATCTGGGTGACGGTCAGCACCAGGTCGGTGGCGGTGATGCCTTCCTTGAGTTTGCCGGTGAGTTTGAAACCGATCACTTCCGGGATCAGCATCGACACCGGTTGGCCGAGCATCGCTGCTTCCGCTTCGATGCCGCCAACCCCCCAGCCGAGTACACCGAGGCCGTTGATCATGGTGGTGTGGGAATCGGTGCCGACCAGCGTATCCGGGAAGGCATAGGTGCGGCCGTCCTCATCCTTGGTCCACACCGTGCGGCCAAGGTATTCCAGGTTGACCTGGTGACAGATGCCGGTGCCCGGCGGTACGACGCTGAAGTTGTCGAAGGCGCTCTGGCCCCAGCGCAGAAAGGCGTAACGCTCGCCATTACGCTGCATCTCGATGTCGACGTTCTGGGTGAAGGCCGTGCTGCTGGCGAATTTGTCGACCATCACCGAGTGGTCGATCACCAGGTCCACCGGCGACAGCGGATTGATTCGCTGCGGATCGCCACCGGCCTTGGCCATGGCGGCGCGCATGGCCGCGAGGTCGACCACCGCTGGTACGCCGGTGAAATCCTGCATCAACACGCGCGCGGGGCGGTACTGGATTTCCCGGTCGCTGCGCCGTTCTTTGAGCCAGGCGGCGAGGGCCTTGAGGTCGGCGCCGGTGACGGTTTTTTCGTCTTCCCAGCGCAGCAGGTTTTCCAGCAGGACTTTGAGTGACATCGGCAGCTTGTCGAGATCGCCCAAGGATTTTGCGGCTTCCGGCAGGCTAAAGTAATGGTAGGTCTTGTCGTCTACTTTCAGCGTTTTAAGGGTCTTCAGACTATCGAGGGACGGCATTGAAATGACTCCTTTTGGTCCGCACGGCTACGGACTGGCGGGACAGACAGAGTTCTTAACCTAGCCCTGTTTGGACATTAAGGCTAATAACCGGACGCTATGGACAAGTCCGGCGTTGCGAACTCGGCTATCATGCGCCGGTTTTCGTGACAGGCTTTGCTTCAACGCAAGTCTGGGCATCGCGCAGTGGTTGAATGTCTCGCCATCTGCCCAGGAGTAATAATGAACACCCTCTTTATGCATTGCCGACCGGGCTTCGAAGGCGAAGTCTGTTCCGAGATTTCCGAACACGCCGCGCGGCTGAACGTGGCCGGTTATGCCAAGGCCAAAGCCGCCAGCGCCTGCGCCGAGTTTGTCTGCACCGAAGAAGACGGCGCCGAGCGCCTGATGCGCGGGCAGCGTTTCGCCGAGCTGATTTTTCCGCGCCAATGGGCGCGCGGTATTTTCATCGATCTGCCGGAAACCGACCGCATCAGCGTGATCCTCGCCCATCTGGCGAGCTTCCCGACGTGCGGCAGCCTGTGGCTGGAAGTGGTCGATACCAACGACGGCAAAGAGCTGTCGAACTTCTGCAAGAAATTCGAAGGCCCGCTGCGCAAGGCGCTGACCGGGGCCGGCAAGCTGGTGGACGACGCCAGCAAGCCGCGTTTGCTGCTGACCTTCAAAAGCGGCCGTGAAGTGTTCGTCGGCCTGGCCGAGGCCAACAACTCGGCGATGTGGCCGATGGGCATTCCGCGCCTGAAGTTCCCGCGTGAAGCGCCCAGCCGTTCGACCCTGAAGCTGGAAGAGGCATGGCACCACTTCATCCCGCGTGATCAGTGGGATGAACGTCTGCACAGCGACATGACCGGCGTCGACCTCGGCGCCGCACCGGGCGGCTGGACCTGGCAACTGGTCAATCGCGGCATGCTGGTGACGGCTATCGATAACGGCCCGATGGCTGAAAGCCTGATGGACACCGGGCTGGTTCAGCACTTGATGGCGGACGGTTTTACCTTCAAGCCCAGGCAACCGGTGGACTGGATGGTCTGCGACATCGTCGAGAAGCCGGCGCGCAACGCGGCGATGCTGGAAGAGTGGATTGGCGAGGGGCATTGCCGCGAGGCGGTGGTCAACCTGAAGCTGCCGATGAAGCAACGTTATGCCGAAGTTAAGCGCTTGCTTGAGCGCATTGCAGAAGGCTTCGAGGCGCGTGGCATTCGGGTCGATATCGGCTGCAAACAGCTGTACCACGACCGCGAAGAAGTGACCTGCCATTTGCGCCGGCACGACGTAAAGAAACCGAAAACCCGCTGATTTCTATCCGCGGGGGGTTGTGTGGCGAGGGAGCTTGCTCCCGCTGGGCTGCGAAGCAGCCCTGAAACCAGCGCCCCAGTAGCAGCACGAACACCGGGTGCACAGGTTTTACGACGGCTTCGCCGCCGAGCGGGAGCAAGCTCCCTCACCACAGTTACGCGTTGTACGATCTGTTAAGTGAGCCGACATTGCGCGACAATGCTGGCCAGTTTCAGGAGTGGATCATGAGTGAAATGATTAATGCGCCGGTAGACGGCACCCTCGACGCCACCGGCCTCAATTGCCCGGAGCCGGTAATGATGCTGCACCAGCATATTCGTGACCTGGTGCCTGGCGGTCTGCTCAAGGTGATTGCCACCGACCCGTCGACCCGTCGCGACATTCCCAAGTTCTGCGTGTTTCTGGACCATGAACTGGTTGGACAGCATGAAGATGCCGGGACTTATCTGTACTGGATTCGCAAGAAGTCCGATTAACGGACCCGAAAAAAAGGCCTGCGTTTGCAGGCCTTCTTTTTACCGTCGCTTAACTCACTGCCCGACTGATGCGGATCCGCTTGCGTGCACTGCGCGTCAGGCGGATCGACAGCATCAGCGCCGCACAGCTCAGGCCCGCAATCAGACCTTCCCACAGCCCGCTCGGGCCGCTGGCCGGGCCGAACCAGTCGGTCAACCCCAGTACGTACCCCACCGGCAGGCCGATCCCCCAATAGGCGAACAACGTCAGGATCATCGTCACCCGGGTGTCCTGATAACCGCGCAGGGCGCCGGCACAGATCACTTGGATGGCATCGGAAAACTGGTACAGCGCGGCATAGACGATCAGCATCGAGGCAATCTGGATAACGGTCTTGTCGGCGGTGTAAATCGAGGCAATGGGTTCGCGCATGAACAGAATCAGGCTCGCCGAGAATGCGGCAAACACCAGTGCCGCGCCCAGGCCGACTTTCGCCGCGAAGCTTGCCTGATACGGGTTGCCGGTCCCCAGCGCCTGACCCACCCGCACGGTGACCGCCATCCCCAGGGAGTAAGGAATCATGAACAGCAGCGAGCTGATGTTCAGGGCGATCTGGTGTCCGGCCACGACAGTCGATCCGAGGCTGCCGATCAGCAGGGCGATGACCGCAAAGATGCTGGACTCGGCAAATACCGCGATACCGATTGGCAGGCCGATGCCGACCAGACGTTTGATCACCGCCCACTGTGGACGATCGAAACGCACCAGCACACGCGTAGGGGCATAGAAGGGCGCCCAGCGGGTCCAGCCGGCCATGCTCAGCGCCATGAACCACATGACGATGCCGCTGGCCCAGCCGCAACCGACGCCGCCGAGGGCCGGCAGGCCGAAATGGCCATAGATCAGCGCGTAGTTCACCGGAATGTTCAGCAATAGACCGCTCAAGCCAATGACCATGCTTGGTCGGGTGCGACCCATGGCATCGCTGTAGCAGCGCAGTACGTAGTAGAAGGCAATGCCGGGAAAGCCGAAGGCGATACCGTGCAAGTAGCCCATGCTCGGCTCAATCAACTGCGGGTCGACTTTCATCCAGTGAAGGATCGGCTCGGCGCCAAGCAGCAGGCCACTGCCCATCAGTCCGACACAGAGTGCCAGCCACAAGGCCTGGCGTGCCAGAGGCGCAATCTCTTCGTGCTGCTTTGCGCCAAAGCGTTGGGCGATCTTGGGGGTGGTGGCCAGCAGAACCCCGGTCATCAGCAGGTAGATCGGAATCCAGATCGAATTACCCAGTGCGACCGCCGCCAAATCCCGTGGGCTGACCCGGCCGGCCATCACCGCATCGACAAAGCCCATGGCAGTGGTTGCCAGTTGCGCGATCATGATCGGCAGCGCCAGGCCAAGCAGGCTTTTAAGCTCCAGGCGAACCCGGGCCGGGCGGTTGAGGGAAGTAGCGACGAGGCTGTCAGTTACGGAATTCACAGGCGGAGCGTCCAAAGAGGTTTGATGCGCAAGGCGGCGCATTCTACGCATTGACGCCACAGTCAGGAAAATTCCTGTGTTAGGGATTTGTAATCGGTTGCCGGACGTTTCGACATCCCTGTGGCGAGGGAGCTTGCTCCCGCTGGGGCGCGAAGCGGCCCTAAAAATGGGACTGCTACGCAGTCCAGCGGGAGCAAGCTCCCTCGCCACAAGTAGTGCATTGTCTGCTGGCTCATCACCTTCATCTACGCCTACACTGCCGATCCGCCAAAGGAGCCTGCCATGCTGATTGTTGCCGACGAAAATATCCCGCTGCTCGATTCGTTCTTTGAAGGTTTCGGTGAAATACGCCGCGTACCGGGACGCTCCATCGACCGTGCCACTGTCAAGGCAGCCGATGTGCTGCTGGTGCGTTCGGTGACCAACGTCGACCGCGACTTGCTCGAAGGCAGCAACGTGCGGTTTGTCGGCACCTGCACCATTGGTACGGATCACCTGGATCTGGACTACTTTCAGCAGGCCGGCATCACCTGGTCCAGCGCGCCGGGTTGCAATGCCCGTGGCGTGGTCGACTACGTGTTGGGCAGCCTGCTGACCCTGGCCGAAATCGAAGGCGTCGATCTGGCCGAGCGCACTTACGGGGTAGTCGGTGCCGGTGAAGTCGGTGGTCGGCTGGTCAAGGTTCTGCAAGGTCTGGGCTGGAAGGTGCTGGTCTGCGATCCACCGCGTCAGGCGGTCGAAGGCGGCGATTTCGTCAGCCTGGAGCAGATCATCGGGCAATGCGACGTTATCAGTTTGCACACCCCGTTGAGCAACAACGCCGAGCATTCGACCTGGCACCTGTTTGACGAAAACCGTTTGAACCAGCTCAAGCCCGGCGCCTGGTTGATCAACGCCAGCCGTGGTCCGGTGGTGGACAATACCGCGCTGCGTGAAGTGCTGCTGGCGCGCGAAGATCTGCAAGCGGTGCTGGACGTGTGGGAAGGCGAGCCGAGCGTCGATATTGGCTTGGCCGAGCTGTGTGTGATCGCCACCCCGCATATCGCCGGTTACAGCCTTGACGGCAAGCAGCGCGGCACTGCGCAGATCTATCAGGCGTTTTGCCAGTTCCTCGGGCAACCGGCCCAGGTCTCCCTTGATGAGCTGTTGCCGGCACCGTGGCTGGCGCAAGTCCATTTGAACGCCAGCTGTGATCCGGCCTGGGCCTTGGCGATGGTCTGCCGTGGCGTGTACGACCCGCGCCGCGATGACGCGGATTTCCGCCGCAGCCTGGTGGTCAGCGGTGCCGAGCAGCGCACGGCGTTTGACTTGCTGCGCAAGCATTACCCTGAACGGCGTGAGATTGACGGGCTGAAGGTGCGCATTGAGGGTGAGTCGCCGGCATTGCGGCAAATGGTGGCGGCGCTGGGGGCGGTGGCTATCTAGGGACCGAGTCGACCTCATCGCGAGCAGGCTCGCTCCCACAGGGTTTTGTAAACACCGAAAATCCACTGTGGGAGCTTGCTCGCGATGAGGCCCTGACAGACGGCATTACTCTCGAACGGGTAATAAAAAACCCGGCCAAGGGGCCGGGTAGGAAGACGTAAGGCTATGTATCAATCTTGCTTGGCAGGCTTGACCAACCGTTGTTCCAGTTCGCGGCACGCACTCTGGATCATATCTTCAGTGATCGGTACTTCGCGCCCTTGAGCGTCAATGATGGAGCACCCCAGAGACTGGTCTGGCCGGGTGCGGATCACTTGAATCTTGTCATCGCTGCTGTTTTGCAAGGACATGGCCTGTCTCCTCATCAGGTTGTGCGTTTACTGTAGAGCCACCAAATGACCAAGCTGTGACAACTCCCTACAGGGGACAAGGCGGCACTACCAGTCCATCAGAAATAACCCCGGACTTCTAGCCGGACTTTAGACCGATAACATCTAGGCTCTATTGTCAGTGGTCATATTTAACCTGACTCATTGAGATTTACAGCGTTGCGGCGGATTGACCGGTGTAGGCTTGGCCGGGTTGATTCTTTCAGTTTGCGCTTTCGGATGATCCTGATGCTGTCTGCCCGTCACCGCCGCGCGATTCGCCTGGCCAGTCGTTTTGTTGCACCTTACCGTTGGCAGGCGCTCGGTGCCTTGCTGGCGCTGATCGTCACTGCCGGTATTACCTTGTCCATGGGGCAGGGCATTCGCCTGCTGGTGGACCAGGGCTTCATGACCCAGTCACCGCAGTTGCTCAACCAGTCCATCGGCGTGTTCATGTTGCTGGTGTTGGGCCTTGCGATCGGCACTTTCATGCGTTTTTACCTGGTGTCGTGGATCGGTGAGCGTTGCGTGGCCGATATCCGTCAACAGGTGTTCAATCATTTGATTTACCTGCACCCGGGGTTTTACGAGAACAACCGCAGTTCCGAGATCCAGTCGCGCCTGACGGCCGATACCACGCTGCTGCAATCGGTGATCGGCTCGTCGCTGTCGCTGTTTCTGCGCAATTTGCTGATGGTCATTGGCGGAGTCGTGCTGCTGTTTATCACCAACCCGAAACTCACCAGTATTGTGGTGGTGACGCTGCCGTTGGTGATCGCCCCGATTCTGATCTTCGGCCGCCGGGTTCGCCGCCTGTCACGCTTGAGCCAGGATCGCATTGCCGACATCGGCAGCTATGTGTCGGAGTCCCTCGGCCAGATCAAAACCGTGCAGGCCTATAACCATCAGGTGCAGGACGAACAACGCTTCGCCGTCACCGTGGAAGAGGCGTTCGACACCGCACGCAAACGTATCGTCCAGCGCGCCTGGCTGATTACCCTGGTGATCATGCTGGTGCTGGGGGCGGTTGCGGTGATGCTGTGGGTCGGCGGCATGGATGTGATCGCCGGTCGCATTTCCGCGGGTGAGCTGGCGGCCTTCGTGTTCTACAGCCTGATCGTCGGCAGTGCCTTTGGCACTTTGAGCGAAGTGATTGGCGAGCTGCAGCGGGCGGCCGGCGCGGCTGAGCGAATTGCCGAGTTGCTGCGCTCGGAAAACATCATCCAGCCACCGGTCTCGGGGCAAGTGACATTGCCTGATCGAGTACGTGGCGATTTGCTGCTCGAAGATCTGCGCTTTTCCTACCCGTCGCGGCCCGAAAGCTACGCTATCGATGGTTTGAGCCTCACCATCAAGGCCGGCGAAACCCTCGCGCTGGTCGGACCTTCGGGGGCCGGCAAGTCGACGGTTTATGACCTGCTGTTGCGCTTTTACGATCCGATAGCGGGCCGCATCCTGCTCGACGGCGTGCCGTTGACCCAACTTGATCCTATGGATTTGCGCCGGTGTTTCGCGCTGGTGTCGCAAAACCCGGCGCTGTTCTTCGGCAGCATCGAAGAGAACATCCGCTATGGAAAACCCTCGGCGACCCTGGCCCAGGTCCAGGAAGCGGCGAAGATTGCCTACGCTCACGATTTCATCGAAAAAATGCCCAATGGCTACCAGACGCATCTGGGCGACGGCGGCCTCGGACTCTCCGGCGGTCAGCGTCAGCGCCTGGCCATCGCCCGGGCGTTATTGGTGGATGCACCGATCCTGCTGCTGGACGAAGCCACCAGTGCCCTTGATGCGCAAAGTGAACACCTGATCCAGCAAGCGCTGCCCAGCCTGATGAAAAACCGCACCACGCTGGTCATCGCCCATCGCCTGGCCACGGTAAAGAACGCCGACCGGATCGCAGTGATGGACCAGGGAAAACTGGTAGCGGTGGGTACACACCATGAACTGATCGCCAGCAATGCGCTGTATGCGCGGCTGGCAGCGTTGCAGTTTGTAGGCGTCGCCGAAGACGGCGATCTTTTCGGGGCAGAATGACCAGGCAAATTGGAGGTGCTGTATGGCCTTGCATTCGGGCACTATGTCGACCTTTGTTACAGGCCAGGACAGAAAATGAGTCGTTACCAGCCACCGTTGACACTGACGGCCAAAATGCTGACGTTGATCGCCGAGATCAGCGAGCAAATTGGTCGGCTTTCAGCTGTGGACGACTCCCGGCAAACGCCACAGCTGCGTCGTGGCAACCGGATTCGTACGATTCAGGCCTCGTTGGCGATCGAGAACAATACCCTGAGTGTGGAGCAGGTCACCGCCGTTCTGGCGGGTGAGCGAGTACTGGGTTTGCCCAGGGAAATCCAGGAAGTTCGCAATGCTTTCGCAGCTTATGAAGCCATGCCGCAATGGCAGCCGAGTACGCGGGCTGATTTGCTGCAAGCTCATTCGCTATTGATGCATGGCTTGATTGATGATGCCGGACAGTTTCGCCGGGCCGGGGTTGGCATTTATCGCGGTGACCAATTGGTTCACATGGCCCCACCGCCGAGCCGCGTTGCACATTTGATTGATGACTTACTGGCGTGGCTCGCAGGCTCTGATTGGCATCCGCTGATTATCAGTTGTGTATTTCATTATGAGTTCGAATTCATTCACCCGTTTGCCGATGGCAATGGACGCATGGGCCGTCTCTGGCAAACCGCGATACTCAGTCGTTGGCGACCGGTACTGGCTTATCTGCCGGTTGAAGCGGTGATTCGGGCGCAACAGGATGACTATTACGCGGCGTTGTCGGCGGCTGATCAACTGGCTGAAGCGACACCATTTGTCGAGTTCATGTTGCAGGCGTTGAGCGTAGCGCTCGAAGAAGCGGTCCGAAGTTCGCCTCTGACCGACCAAGTAACCGACCAAGTAACCGACCAAGTAGCGCGATTGTTGCGTGTGCTTGATGGCAGCTCTCCACTCAAGGTCAATGAGCTGATGGCAGAGGTGGGGCTGTCCCACAAAGCGACCTTCCGGGCCAACTATCTCAAACCCTCGCTTGCTGCCGGGTGGATTGAAATGACTGATCCCGACTCACCCAATAGCCCTGCTCAGCGGTACCGACTGACCACACACGGTCAGCAGGTTGCCAGACAGTTCGGCCGATAGGCGCTGCCAAAGGTTCGGGTCGTGTTTGGACGTTTTTTGGCGGCAATAAAAATGCCCACATCAATCGATGCGGGCATTTTTTGTTGGGGTCTCAAAGCAAGATTAAAAGATCGCAGGCTTCGCCAGCCCCTACGTAACCCGGTTATTGATCGTCGAAATACCGCTCCTGCCAATCCACCAGCGGCTGCGGCGAGTTGAGTTTCTGGCCGTAGATCACCGAGTAAGACAGCACGTTCTGTACGTACTGGCGGGTTTCGTCGAACGGAATGCTTTCCACCCAGACATCGAAGCTCAGGTGGTTGGCACCGCTTAGCCACTGGCGAACACGGCCGGGGCCGGCGTTGTAGGCTGCGGTGGCGAGGACACGGTTGCCGTTGAACTGGCTGTGGACCTGACTCAGGTAGGCCGCGCCGAGCTGGATGTTTTTGTCCGGTTCCAGCACTTGCTGCGGCGAGGCCAGCGGAATACTGAACTTGCGCGCGGTTTCCCTGGCGGTGCCGGGCATCAACTGCATCAGGCCGCTGGCGCCGACGCCGGAGCGGGCGTCGTCCATGAAGGCGCTTTCCTGGCGGGTAATGGCGAATACCCAGCTCGAATGCAGGCCGCGGACCTTGGCTTCACGTACCAGGGTATCGCGGTGGGCCATCGGGAAACGAATGTCCAGGTCATCCCAGTACTGCGCCTGACTGATGGTGCGGATCGCCGGGAAATACCATTTCAGGTCGTACGCCAGTTTTGCCTGGGCAACCATTTCGTCACGGCTGAAGTGACGGCTGACGTTATACCACTCGCGGCGCCCGTCAACGATCTGCCCGCGGGCAAGGAATTCCAGCGCCCGACGTATGCCCGGCGTATTGCGAACCTTGTTGATCAGCGCCGGGCTCAACATCAGCGGTTTGTTGGTCAGCGAATAAGGTGATTGCGAGCGGTCGGCGGCAAGGAATCCATAGAAGTCACGCTCACGGGCCAGGCTCTTGTACAGGGTTTGCGCTTCCGGGTTTTGCGGCTGGGCCAGCTCCAGGCTGCGGGCCTTCCAGTAGCGCCAGCGATTGGTAAGGGCCAGATCCTGTGGCAGGCGGCGGGTCAACTGATAGGCATCGTCCCAACGTGCCAGGCGCAACAGCAAGCGCAAGCGCCATTCGGATACGGTGTTGTCGCGCAGATCCGGGTCGTATTTGGTCATCACGTTGAGGGCGCGGCTGTCGAAGCGACGGGCCAGGGTCAGGCCGATTTCACGGGCGATAGCGACTTTTTCTTCGCTGGAAAAGTGCATGCTGGCGGCATAACTGTCGAGCAGGGCCATCGCCCGGTCTGGATCCTGGCGCGCGAAGCGGCGCAGACCAAGGCTGACAATGTCGGACATGGCTTCATCGGCCGGGGTAAAGCGCGAAGGCTGGTCGAGCATTTCAGGTCTTTGCGCGACGTCAACCAATAAGCGCCCACGCGATGCCAGAGTGGTCATGTTGTTGATCAAACTGTTGGCCAGCGCATAGTTGCGTGCATGAGCGGCGAGTTTGAGGCGTTCCCAGCGTTTCTGTTCGGTCAGTTGGCCCTCGGCGGCCCATTGCGCAAACAACGAGTCGCAGGCTTCAGGCTGGGATTTGCCGGTCAGCCAGAGTTTGTCAGCGTTGGCGTAACCTTCGGACTTGAGGTTATGACCGATCTGGTATTGCGCATTGAGGCAGTCCAGTTCGGTGAAATTGAGCTTGGGATCGTAGTATTTGACGAAGGTTGACCAGTCACCCCGCTCAGCCAGCCAGCGCAACCAGCGCAATTTCATCCAGTTGGCTTGCGGCAGGTCGCCGTGCTCGGCAAGGAATCTTTCGATTTCATCGTTGCTTGCGGTTTTCAGGCGCGCCGTCAGCTCGTCATAGGCCAGATACGGCTCCAGCGGGTAATCGCTCAGCTCCTGGCTGTAGCGAAAATACGGGCCGGTATCACCTTTGGCCAAGGCGCGCTTGGCTTCGTCGTAATATTGGCGTTGGGTGGACAGGTCCACCGCCTGGGCGGATTGAACGGCAGCGGCAGAAAGAAGCAAACACGATAAAAAACTGAAAAGGCGACTGCGCATGAGACATCCGGGCAGAAAAAACACGACAAGTGCCTGCAAATGCCAGCACTGATTATTTATAGCTTAGCCTTTTGCCAACAACCGGTGAAAGCTTTGCCGGCTCGTCGGCACGAGTTCGTAACAATTGTTGTGCCGGAGGCTGTTCGACTTGAAAATGCCGGCCTTCTGACGTCGCAAGTCAGGTAGAATGCGCGCCCGGTTTTTGGAGAAGCTCATGACCCTGCTCAAATTCAGCGATGTGTCCCTTGCTTTCGGCGCTATGCCGTTGTTGGACAAGGTGTCCTGGCAGATCGCCCGTGGTGAGCGGGTGTGCATCATCGGCCGCAACGGCACTGGCAAATCCAGCATGATGAAGCTGGTCAAGGGCGATCAGAAGCCTGATGACGGCTCCGTCTGGCGCGCACCCGGCCTCAAGATTGGCGAATTGCCGCAAGAATTGCCGGTGGCCGACGAGCGGACAGTGTTCGACGTGGTTGCCGAAGGTCTGGACGGTGTGGGCGAATTGCTCGCGCAGTACCACCACCTGAGCCAGAACATCGTGACCGACGCTGATCTGGACAAGCTGATGCACGTCCAGCACGACCTCGAAGCTCGCGATGGCTGGCGTTTGCAGCAATTGGTCGACAGCACCCTGAGCCGCCTGCAATTGCCGGCTGACAAAACGCTTGCCGAATTGTCCGGTGGCTGGCGTCGTCGTGTCCTGCTGGCGCAGGCCCTGGTTTCCGAACCGGATCTGCTGCTGCTCGACGAACCGACCAACCACCTGGACATCGGTGCCATCGCCTGGCTCGAAGAGGCCTTGAAGGATTTCCAGGGCGCCGTGCTGTTCATCACGCACGACCGTTCTTTCCTGCAAAACCTGGCCACCCGCATCCTGGAACTGGATCGCGGCGGCCTGATCGACTGGAACGGCGACTACGCCAGCTTCCTCGTTCACAAGGAAGCCACGCTGGCCGCTGAAGAAACCGCCAACGCGTTGTTCGACAAGAAGCTGGCCCAGGAAGAAGTCTGGATCCGCCAGGGCATCAAGGCTCGCCGCACCCGTAACGAAGGCCGTGTTCGCGCCCTCAAGGCTCTGCGCGTCGAGCGTAGCGAGCGTCGTGAGCGCACCGGCAAGGCCAACATTCAGCTGGATACGGCTGACAAGTCCGGCAAGCAGGTGATGGTCCTCGAGAACGTCAGCTTTGCCCACCCGGATGGCCCGTTCCTGATCAAGGATTTCTCCATGGTCCTGCAGCGCGGCGACCGTATCGGTCTGCTGGGCGCCAACGGTACCGGCAAAACCACTTTGCTGAAGTTGATGCTCAGCGGTTTGCAGCCGACCAGCGGTACGGTTGAAGAGGGCACTCGCATTGATGTGGCCTATTTCGACCAGCTGCGCCATCAGCTGGATCTGGAAAAGACCGTGATCGACAACGTCGCCGAAGGTCGCGACTTTATCGATATCGACGGTCAGAGCCGTCACGTATTGAGCTATCTCGGCGACTTCCTGTTCAGCCCGCAGCGTGCCCGCACGCCGGTCAAGGCATTGTCGGGTGGTGAGCGTGCACGTCTGTTGCTGGCCAAGTTGTTCAGCAAGCCGGCTAACCTGCTGGTACTCGACGAACCGACCAACGACCTCGACGTGGAAACCCTCGAGCTGCTCGAAGAGGTCTTGCTGACCTTCAACGGCACTGTGCTGATGGTCAGCCACGACCGGGCATTCCTCGATAACGTGGTCACCAGCACCCTGGTCTTCGAAGGTGAAGGCAAGGTTCGCGAATACGTCGGTGGTTATCAGGACTGGCTGCGTCAGGGCGGCTCGCCGCGGCTGTTGGGCGTGACCGAGAGCAAGTCCGGCAAGGCAGACCTGAACTCTGCGGTCGTCACCGCAGCGCCTGCGCCAGTGGCGGCTCAAGAAGCGCCAGTGGCCAAGAAAAAGCTCAGCTACAAGCTGCAGCGTGAGCTGGAAGCGCTGCCGGGCGATATCGATGCCAAGGAGCAGCAGATCGCCGCGGTGCAAACCGAAATGGCCGATGCCGGTTTCTATCAGCGTCCTGCTGCCGAAACCGCCAAGGTCATTGCGCAGCTTGAGCAACTGCAAGCGGAACTCGACGTATTGGTCGAGCGCTGGGCCGAGCTGGATGCCTGAATGATCCGTTGCTGATGTAAAAAAGCCCGACGTTCATCGCTGAACCTCGGGCTTTTCATATGCAATGCGATCTACAGACCGAAATAGATTCATTGTGGGAGCGAGCCTGCTCGCGATGAGGCCCTGTCGGTCGAAATCAATGTTGACTGACAAGCCGCCATCGCGAGCAGGCTCGCTCCCACAGGGGTACGGGCTTTAGCTTTTGATCAGGCGCACTGCCAGGACATCGCAAGGGGCACCATGCAGCACGTCATTGGCGGTGGAGCCCAGCAGCAGTGCGAGGCCGTGGCGGCCATGACTGCCCACGACGATCAGGTCGCACTCCTGTTCCTTGGCCATATGATGGATTTCCTGGCGCGGTTGGCCATAGGTCAGGTGGCTGTATTCTTTGGAAAGTTCAGGATATTTGTTGATCAGGCGCTCAAGGCGCTCCTTGGCCTGGTCGAATTGCTGTTGCTGCAATTGCGACAGGTCCATCGGCACGTCACCACCAAAGGCCATGGCCATCGGTTCGACAATATGAACCAGGGACAATTTGGCACCGTTGCTGACCGATAACTCGCGAGCACGGTGAATCACAGGATCGCACTCTTCGGTTAGATCTACAGCGACCAGAATATGGTGGTAGGGCATGAGGTGCTCCTCCTGAGGATTGCGATAACGGTAAGTATGGCTGGTTTCACGCGGATTGGTTCTGACAGGGATCAATCTGCCCATCAAGAATCGGGAGTACAGATATGACGGTCTGGATAGTGGTGTCAATCCTCGCGGTGGTGCTGAGCCCGTTGGCATGGTTGCGGCCTTCGCGTAAACAGGGGGGGCAGATGGCCTTGCGCATGGAGGCGCGGCGTATTGGCCTGGCCATGCAGCTGGCACCGCAGGAGTGGCCGCATTGGCTGGAGCCAGCGCCGCCCAGCCCGTGTGCGCAATACCATCGTCCGCGACGGGGTAATAAACCGGCGTGCTGGATTTATTGGCAAAGTTCGCCAGGCGTGTGGGTCAATCAATGGCGAGAGATTTGTCAGGATGAGTCGGTGCTGATTCATTTCCGAAAGTTGCCAGCCAACGTCTACAAGGTTGAGGCCGACAAGCAAATGATCACGTTGTATTGGGGGGAGCGGGGCGAGGCCGAGGTGTTGCAGCAGATCGATGCCGTCCTCAAGGCGCTGGCTTGAACAACAGGCCATAAAAAGGGGGGCAAGCTCCCCCTCCGGTGGTTACCGGCCACTTGTGACGCGGAGCATGACAACGATCGGTCACGGGCGCGCGTTCTGTCTGCTGCTAAGATGCCGGCTCTTTCCCAAAGAGCGGGCATCAATGCTTTCTCCTCTCAGCGACTGGCTGCCCAATGCCCCGCTTGAACGTCTTCATCTCGACTGGCTCGCCATCGCCGGTATCGAGGTGGCAATCCTGCGTCTGGACCGGATCGACCCGCTGATCTCCGGTAACAAGTGGTTCAAGCTCATTGATCATCTAAGGGTGGCCCGCGAGGCCGGTGCCGAAGGTGTGATGAGTCTGGGCGGTGCCTGGTCCAATCATCTGCATGCGCTGGCGGCAGCGGGTAAACGCTTTGGCTTTCCTACCGTCGGCCTGCTGCGCGGGCATCCGCAAGATACCCCGACCGTTCAGGATTTACAGGCTTTTGGCATGCAACTGCACTGGTTGGGTTACGGTGGTTATCGTGCGCGCCACGAGCCGGGTTTCTGGCAGCCATGGCAAGTGCAATACCCGCATCTGCATCCGGTCCCCGAAGGCGGCGGCGGTGTACTGGGTGCGCGTGGCTGTGGACAGTTGCTGACGCAGGTCAGCGTACAGCTGAACGAGTTGGGCTGGAATGACCATGATGGCTGGTGGCTGGCCTGCGGAACCGGCACCACGCTGGCCGGGCTGGTGCTGGCCGAGGCGGGGAGGCATCCGGTGTATGGCGTGCTGGCGGTGCCCGATGATCATGGCGTGGCGCAGCAGATCGAGGCAATTCTCGACGAATGCGGCTTGCCGGGCGGGGGATATGAGCTGTTCGACGGCAGTGGCGGCGGCTTCGCCAAAGTCGACTCGCCGTTGCTGGAATTTATCGAACGCTGTGAGCAGGCCAGCGGTATCCCGCTGGAGCCGCTGTACACCGGTAAAGCGCTATGGGCACTCAAGCAACAGGTCGATGTCGGATATTTTGCCTGCGGCACACGCTTGATTTTCGTGCACACCGGCGGCTTGCAGGGCCGTCGGGGGTTTATGTCACTCAGTCAGGGCTGACGCGCTTGGGCATCATCCGCAGCAGGGTGTTATCGCGCACCACGTAATGGTGATACAGCCCAGCCACGGCATGCAGGCCGATCAGCCAATAGCCGAGGGTGCCCGCCAGTTCATGCCAGCCCTTGATCTGCTTGGCCAGTGGTTTGTCTTCCCCGATCAGCAACGGCAGGTCGATGCCGTAGAACATCACCTGATGGTCGTTGGCGCTGGTGACCAGCCAACCGAGAATCGGCGTTGCAATCATGAAAATATACAGCGCCCAGTGCATCAGCCGGGCGAGTACCGTTTGCCATGGGGGTGATGCCGGGAAGATTTGCGGAGCGCGTCCCAGGCTGCGGGCGAACAGCCGTAACCAGACCAGTGCGAACACGGTCAGGCCGAGCATGTAGTGCGTTTCCGTAATCAGGGCTCGGCCGCCACTGCCCCTGGGAAACATCCCCCGCAGTTCGATACTCGCGTAAACCAGCGCCAACAGTACCAGCATCAACCAGTGCAGCATGATTGATACGGTGCTGTAGCGTGATTCGGAATTCTTCCAGGGCATACGGTTTTTCCTCGCTTATCAGGTCTGGAGCCCCCCGCTCTTGTATGACGGAGTGGGTTAACTGTAATCCTGTTTGCGAGGTTTTGCCTGAGTCAGATCAGGCTGCGTGCCTCATCGAGCGCTCTGCGACAGACTATTGGGTAAAAAAAGCGCCAGCCCCGGTGCAGGGGCTGGCGCTTTTCTTTTTGCATTTGGCGCAGTAATCAGCTGCTGTGTGGCATCTCGCCGTTGGCCAGGCGCTTGTTGATGTCGGTGCAACATACAAGCAGCTGCCGAACGCAGCCTTCGGCAGCCGCTACGGGGGGCGAACATCTCGGGGGAGGCTCTCGTGCACCCTAGCGAGTGGCGTCCGGGCCGTTTACCAGCCAGTCGAACAGCAGACGCGCTTCACGCGGTTGGCGCTGAGTGCTGGGGGGGGTAGCGTGGTCGATGAAGCTCAGGCGCTGTTCGTTGTTCCAGTGTTGCTGGAAATAATCGGCCAGCGCCACGCATTGCCCTGGATACAGCAGGCAGAGTTGTTCGGGAGTACGGGCGAACTCGCTGGCCAGGCGCTGTTTCTGTTCTATCGTCAGCGACAGGTTGCCCAGTGCCTGGCTTTTTCCGGTCATCAGCACATCGTCACGGTTGAGGCTCCCCAGTTCCTTGAGCCCGGGACGCGGCATGCGCACGATGTACCACGTGGTGTCGGCCAGGCGTTCGGTGGTGGCGCAAGGTCGCTCGAACAAGTAGATCTCGCCGCCCCAGCCCGTCGGCGATGCCTTTTGTTCAGCGGCTACCCTCGGTTGCGGTTCGCTCGGTTGTAGGCCAATGAAACCTGCGCAAAGCAGCGGTCGATCAGGATCGCCGTCGAGGAAACTCACGTGCACCTCGCTGCCAGCCAGTGGCAAGGTCGGGCGTCCTGTCCCCATATGGGCGATCGGCAACCAGATGCCTGAGGAGCCTTGCCTGTCGGATGGCGCATCAGGCCACAGACAGATGTTGATTCGCCCGTGTTCGTCGAGGTGCGGCGGCATTCCTGCCGGGCCGAGGACCCGAGCCATCTGGTAACCGCTGATACACGGCCTGGAATGTTTGAGGGGCGGGCGGAACTCGGTTGACCAGGGGATGGCCTTGAATTGATTGCGATAAACCGCCGCCTTCGGCAACACAGTGTCGGTGCCAGGCGGTTTGCCCTGGTGCAGCACTTCGCTTAGCAACCATTGATCGTTGAACGCCGGGACGGGATGCCCGGTGACTTGCAGCAGCCGGCCGCTGAGCAGGTCGGGCAGTGTACTGTGGCCCTGAACCAGACGATGCAGGCTGCGCAGACGTTCGAGTTCGCGGCGACCGAGCTGGTTACGACGGACTTGCGCCGGGTCGATTCGACCCGTTGGGTGCAGGCTGTCGAGGCAGGGCTGGTTGGCACAGGCGTCTGGTGCGAGGGGCGCGCGGTCAGTGCTGGCGTGCTGCGCAAAGGTGGTTTGCGGCCCTGTAGTCGGCCGGCTATGGCATTGAAAGAGCTGGCTGATCCGCGGCTGTTCGGCATCCAGTGCAGTGGGGTGAAAAGTGCTCTCGACCGGCCGCTGGGCAAAGCTGTCGCTGTCATCGGCGAACACCAGCACGTGCCGGTCGTGTTGATGTTCGAAGTGATAGTGGATGCCTTCCTCTTCGCACAGCCGTTGCAGCAGGTTCAGATCGGTTTCATCGTACTGGAGGCAAAACGGGCGCGGCGGATATTCACCGTTCGGTAACTCGAAGCGGTAGCTGTCGGGCGGCAGTCGATGCTCGGCCAGCAACTGGCGCAAGAGATCGGGCACACTCAACTGCTGGAACACCCTTCGACCGCGCTGCTGCTCCAGCGCAAGCAGGCGGGGGGCCAGGTTCAGGCTGTAGCCGATCTGCTGCGCACCGCAGTATTGCAAACCGGCGCTGTGGATGATGCCGTGGATGCCGGTAGTAGGGCTCAGGCTGAGGAATGCCGGTTGATGCAACAGCAGATCCAGACTCAACGCCGGCTGCGGGCCGCGCATATCGATGTCGAATCGATAGACCTGATTGAGGGCTTCACGTCCGCTGAACTGTTGGACCTGAAAGCTCAAGGCGAGCTCGGTGAGCGTCAGGATGAAGGGACTTTCCATGTCGATGTACATCAAACACTCTTCTGCCATGAGGTACGGGACACAGAGGTTACGAAACACCGGCGCTCAATAGTCACCGTAAACCTGCTTTTCAGAAAAGCCCTACAACATGTTGTGAATATGTCGATCGCTCACAACACTTTTTGGTCGATTGCCAACTTTTTGCCGTATAAACTTGCGCAAAGCGTCGGCCAATAGATGTCTCGGCGCCACAGATCAAGAGAGTGAGTAATGGGCGCACAGTGGAAAGTTAAACACAAAGAAGCGGCTGCCAACGCCAAGGGCAAGATCTTCGGCAAACTGGTGAAGGAAATCACTATTGCTGCACGTAACGGCGCTGATATCAGCACCAACGCGCACCTGCGTCTGGTGGTCGAACAGGCGAAAAAAGCCTCGATGCCGCGTGAAACTCTGGAGCGTGCAATCAAGAAAGGCTCAGGCCAGCTCGGCGAAACCGTGCAGTACCACCGCGTGACCTACGAAGGTTTCGCCCCGCATCAGGTGCCGCTGATCGTTGAATGCGTGACTGACAACATCAACCGTACCGTGGCAGAAATCCGCGTAGCGTTCCGTAAAGGTCAGTTGGGGGCTTCCGGCTCTGTGGCCTGGGATTTCGACCACGTGGGCATGATCGAGGCATCCCCGGACAGTCCGGATGCCGATCCGGAAATGGCTGCTATCGAAGCCGGTGCACAGGATTTCGAGCCGGGCGAAGACGGCGCGACCCTGTTTATCACCGAAGCCACCGATCTGGACTCCGTGCAGAAAGCCCTGCCTGAGCAGGGTTTTACCGTGTTGTCGGCGAAGCTCGGCTACAAGCCGAAGAACCCGGTCAGCGGCCTGACCGACGCACAAATGGAAGAAGTCGAAGCCTTCCTCGAAGGCCTCGATAACCATGACGACGTGCAGGACATGTTTGTCGGGTTAGCGGGTTAATTTGTGACCTGACCTGTGGCGAGGGAGCTTGCTCCCGCTGGACGGCGAAGCCGTCCCAACAACAGCGGCTGCTGCTGCGCATCCGAACGGGAGCAAGCTCCCTCGCCACCGGTTTTGTATGTGCCGTTAGTGATTTGAGTTACAGGCGGCCAACTCTTGCACGATCTTGCTGAATCCCGGGCGCGCCAGCACTTCCGGCTGACAGCAGCGGCTCTGCAAGTCCAGCAAGCGCTCACGGCGTTCAACGCTCAAGCCTGAATCGATCCGCTCCAGCAGCTCACCCAACAGAATCCCGAAGGCCCGCACTTCGATGCGTTGCAGCGCGCGCGTCTCCAGCGTGTCAGAGGTGGCGTGGAAGGACGCTGCGCCAAAGTCGCCCAACAGGCAATCGCCGTGCTCATTCCACAGCGTATTGTGGCCGTACAGGTCGCCGTGGGTGATGCCCTGCTGATGCAGGTGCGCAGCCGCCGAGGCAATGCCGCTGGCGATCCGTAGCGCCACCGTTGCACTGAAGCGCGTGTCCTCTGCGTACACATCACGGCTGCAAGACGCCAGGCTCGGCAGCGCCGCCAGATTGCGATAGCTCGGCTCGATCAAGTGCATGACCAGCCCGGCCTGCGCCTGCGGATGCCCGACGATCCGGCCCTCGACTTTGATCAGGTTGGGATGAATACCGGCTGTGATGCAGGCATTCATCTCATGCAACGGTGAGCCGTCGCTGGTCATGTGCCCCTTGTAGAGTTTCACCGCAACCTTGCGCTCAGGCTGCGATGGTTGCTCCCACACGGCCTGGTGAATTACCCCGGAAGCGCCTTCGCCCAGTTGTTGCTGCAGGTGCAGCTGCGACCAGGGAATGTTCGCCGTGGCTTCGAGCGCGGCGGCATCGGCCTCGGTTTCCAGCGGGTTGCCGGCGTACGCCAGCCAGGCCAGCCCGGGCAATGTCAGCAGCCATTGCGGTAACTCGGTCATGCGGTTGGCGGCGATGCGGAGCAGCTCCAGCTGATGACACTGGCTCAGGCTTGCGGGCAGGCTTTGCAGGTGGTTGCCGGCCAGCATCAGTTTTTGCAGGTGTGGCCGTTCGCCCAATTCGCTCGGCAATTCGCTGATGCAGTTGTCGGTCAGGATCAGCCAGCGCAGCAGTGGCGGCAGTGAGGCGGCCGGGACTCGCTCAAGGCGGTTGGCCTTGAAGCCGATCATCGTCAGTTGCGCGCATTGACCGAGGCAGGTCGGCAGCTCGCGGAACTGATTGTCCGAGCAAAACAGCACGCGCAGATGCGTCAGGCGATGCAGGTCATCCGGCAAGCTGCTCAAGGCATTGCCGCTGAGGTTGAGCACCTCCAGCGTATCGGCCAGGTCGAAGATTTCCCGGGGGAACTCGGTCAGGCCACACGACAGATCCAGACGTTTGAGCCCTGCAAGCGCGCCGGCCCGCAGTTGTGCAAGGGTATGCATGAACACATCCAACCAATGAGAAGAGAACGGCAAGTCGCCCACAAAAAACGCCGCCATGATAACGGCAAAATCCGCTGTGCTGGACGCTTTATAGCGCTGGTCCGACGTCCACCAGTTGCCCCAGGCGACTGCGGGTACGCGCCAGGTCGATGGCGTCACCGCCCAGGTGTTCACGCAACGGCCGTTCGCCGAGCAGGATCAGGCGCTTGTCCTGGTCGTAAAGCACGTCGATCAGGTTGATGAAGCGCTGTTGGGTCGCAATCGAGCAGTCCGCCAGATCTGGCAGTGCGTCGATGATCCAGGTGTCGAAACGTCGGCACAGTTCCAGGTAGTCCATCACAGCCGTAGGTTGTTCGCACAGGTCGTTGAAGGTGAAGGCGATGGTTCGATCCTCGCAATGCAGCGCCTGTAGCTGGCGAGTGCCGACCGGCAAGACGAGGGCCGAAGTGTCCGGTTTTGGCAGCTTCAAGGCCTGGCGTTGCGAGGTCGTGGTCGGCCATCGGTATTCACCCTGGGTAAATACCTGCTGCGTATGGGTTCGCACCTGACTGCGATAATCGTGAGGGCCGCCGACTTCCATGACCCGCATATGCGCATGGATCAGGTCGATGACCGGTTTGAAGCGTGCATGGTAGAGCGGGTTTGGCAACAAGCCCTGAGGCGGGTAGTTGGACGTGAGCAATAGCAGGATGCCGCGCTGGAATAGCGCTTTGAACAAGCGTGCGATGAGCATCGCGTCACCGATGTCATGCACGTGAAACTCGTCGAAACACAGCACCCGACAGTCTTTGAGCCGTTCATCCAGGGTGCTTGCCAGCGCATCGGTGTGGGCTTGATGGAGGAACATGCCCTGATGCAGTTGCGCAAAAAAGTCATGGAAGTGCAGGCGTTGTTTTTCGGCCACGGGCAAGGCCTGGAAAAAGCCATCGAGCAGCCAGCTCTTGCCACGGCCGACGGCGCCGTGCAGGTAGAGGCTTTGAGGTGCCTGTGCAGGGGCACGACTGGCCAGCAGGGCGTTCGCCAACTGGGCCATGCACTCGATCACCCGTTGCTGGCTGTGGCTGAGGGTATAGCCCTGAGCATGAGCCTTGTGGCGAAAGTAGTCGTGGATCATTTGAGCGCTTTCGCCATTGTTTTCAGGAGTGACCAGGGACTTGCCAAGGAGCCTGTGCAGGACCGGCCAACGTGGTTTGAGTCGTGAGCGATCTGGCGGGATAGCCAAGTGTTGTCCCCCGATGGTCTTTATGCCTGCTCCCCCCGAGCGATGGCGGTGCAATTTTAACCAGACGGTGAGTTTTCCTTCCATCTGTGTCGATGAAAGTCAGAGTGGTTCGACAAAAACAGGCGGTTGGTAGAGCTTTTTGCCTTTGAAAATCACTGTGCAGTCGGCCTGATTCGATGTGAGCATTAGAATCTCAGCTCCTGCTTGAGCATCTGCGTCGCCGGATCCCGGGCTTCGCTGACCATCGCGTAGTTGTAACCGGGCCCCGACCAGTACTCGGCCTGCAACTCACCGTCGCTACGACTGCCGCGCGGCAGCAGGTAATTCTTCGGGCCAGGCGGGCGGACGTAAAAACTGATCTTGCGGCCGCTCTGGTCTTCATACATCACCATCGCTGCGGGGCCCTGTTCGGTGCTCAGCAACCGTCCGCTGACCGGTTTGAACCCCGAGTTGGCGAGGTTTGGCAAGCGATCGACCCGGGAAAAATAACGGTCGAGCCAGCCCTGCATATCGCCGTCATCGGTGACCGTGTAATCAGCCTGCAGGATGCCTTGCTGGGCGAACATCCGGTACGCCTGCATCGCATCGGTCATCGGCAGTGCTGCGCCAACCATGGTCATTTCCCGTGCTTGCCAGCCGCCCAGGCCACCGACGCTGACCGCGATCAGCAACACGGCGGCGCTGGCCAAGTGGCGGCGGGACTGTCGTTTCAGACGCTGGCGAATCACGCTGGGGTCGAGGTTCGGGTTGGGCGGTTGCTGCAAGGCGCCGCTCAAGGCAGCGCGCAGTTGTTGGGCGTCCTGTTGCCAGGCCTGAACCTGCTCGGCAACGTGCGGAGTGGCCGCCAGGTAGGTTTCCACCAGTCGCCGGTCCGCGTCGTCGAGTTGATGGTCGACGTAGGCGTGCAGGTCACTGACGCTTGGGGGCATGCTGATCATTTGAGTATCCGCAAAGAGGGGCTGGTAATTTCGCCGTCGCTGAGCTGGCGCAAGGCCTGGCGAGCGCGGGACAGGCGAGACATCACGGTGCCGGTAGGAACGTCGAGAATCTCGGCGACCTCCTTGTAACTCAAGCCTTCCACCGAGACCCAGAGCAACAGCGCGCGTTGCTCGGTGGTCAGTTTATCGAAGGCTTGCAGCGTCGATTGCGCCAACACCGTGCGCTCGACCGAGGGCTGGGCGTCGTCGCGACCGGTGAAGAACTCAAGCATTCGCGCATAGCGCCTTGAGCGTCGATGGGCGTCGAGAAACTGTCGATACAGAATCGAAAACAGCCAGGCGCGCACGTCGCCGTCCGGGCGTTTGTCACCCCAACCCGACAGCGCCCGCTCCAGGCACGACTGCACCAGATCGTCAGCGTTGCTGGGATTGCGCGTCAGCGACACGGCAAAGCGCCGTAGTCTGGGGATGAGTTCACGTAACGGTTCGTCAAGATCGTTCATGGAATGCTGGCTAGTCATTACGCTTTGGATCAGGAAGACGCCCGGCAGTGGAGGTTATTCCAGCATTGGAAAAATAAATATCGGGTCATGGAATAAACCTCAGCGGGCTTCGTCTGATTGATCCTTTCCACCGGTGGCCCACGGCCCTGGAGATGTTCACATGGTTGATCGTTCACCGCCGCCACGGCCTGACAAAATCCCCCTGAGCCGCGCGAGCATAGCCTTGCGCCTGGCCGGTATCGGCGCGGTAGTCGCCGCACTGGCCGGGGCCTTTGCCTACGTCAATGGCACGTTTGACCCGCAGCGTCTGACACCAAGAGCGTTGGTCGACGTGTTGGAGAAAAACAATGGCGTACACCCGGGCTTTCGGCGCAATCACGCCAAGGGTGTGTGCGTGGCCGGGTATTTTGAAAGCACCAGCGAGGCGCTCCCGTATTCAACCGCCCAGGTCTTCAGCGCGGCGCGAACGCCGGTTGTCGGGCGGTTCGCGTTGCCTAGTGGCAATCCTTACGCGCCGGACAGCAGCGTGCCGATCCGCAGCCTGGCGTTGCGCTTTAAGCAGGCCAACGGTCAGCAATGGCGCACGGGAATGAACAGCATGCCGGTGTTCCCGGTGGGCACACCTGAAGCCTTCTATCAGTTACAACAGGCCCAGACACCTGATCCGGCTACCGGCAAACCCAATCCTGCGAGGGCCCCGGCATTTTTTGCCACACACCCGGAAACCGCGCCTTTCCTGCAATGGGTCAAGACAGCCAAGCCGTCGGCCAGTTACGTGACCGAGACCTACAACGGCATCAACGCTTTTTATCTGGTCAACGCCGCGGGTCAGCGTCAGGCGGTGCGCTGGAGCGTGGTCCCCGTGGCGCGAGATGCGGTCGGCGCCAGTGCCCCTGAAGGTGCGGACTTTCTTGAAAAGGATCTGCTCCAGCGCTTGAAGAGCGGGCCGCTGCGTTGGCAGCTGAATATCACGCTGGCCACGGCTGCTGACCCGACCAACGACGCCAGCAAGGCCTGGCTGGGTGAGCGCAAGGTCCTGAACGCCGGAACGTTGGTGCTGGAAAGCGCCCAGGCGCAAAACGATGGCGAATGCCGCGACATCAATTACGACCCGTTGGTCTTGCCGAGCGGTATCGAGGGTTCCGAGGACCCGTTGCTGGCCGCACGTTCGGCGGCTTATGCCCGTTCTTACCTGCGTCGTACCGCTCAGGTCGACCAGTTACCCACTGCCAAACAGGAGTCGCCACAATGAGCGCGTACCCTCATCATTTCACTCCGCTGGCGCGGCTGCTGCATTGGCTGATGGCCGTGATGATCATCGCCATGTTGTTTATCGGTGCCGGCATGGTCGCGTCAGTCTCCGAACGCCATGAATGGCTGATCCATCTGCACAAACCTTTGGGTATTGCGATTTTGCTGTTGGTGATCGTGCGTCTGTTTGTACGCTTCTCGACTCGCCAGCCGCCGCTGCCGGCAGACTTGCCGGGCTGGCAGGCATTGGCGGCCAAGGCATCGCATGGGCTGCTTTACGCGTTGATGCTGATCTTGCCGTTGCTGGGCTGGGCGATGATGTCGGCAGCCGGGGATCCGGTGATGCTCGGCAGTTCGTGGCAGTTACCCTCGATTGTGCCGGCGAATGCGCTGCTGTTCGCCTTCCTGCGTACGGCCCACGGGTATCTGGCGTACGTGCTGTTTCTGACCGTTCTGTCGCACCTGGCAGCGGCGTTGTTCCATGGCTGGGTGCGTCGTGATGGGGTGTTGCAAAGCATGTTGCACGGCAAGGATCGCTGATCGGCTGACACGGCGCATCGCTCAGGTGCGCCGCTTTTCAGCGTCAGCAGCCTATACACCAACGCCACGGCATTGCCCCCTGCACCCAGCCATGGAACAGCGCCGTCGAGTGAAAAATGGCTGCACGTCGTACCGGCATGCAGCCATTTTGAGGCATCAACGCAGGGTGCCGACCATCTCTGCAATCGTCGACAACACATCCTTGCCCAACTGCATCGAACGCTTGCCCGACCAGCCGGTGAGTGCATTCGGTGCGTCGTTGTTGTCCTTGAATGGCATTTCCAGCGTCAACGACAGGCAATCGAATTTCTCGCCAACGCTGTTGCAGGCCAGGGTCATGTTGGCCTTGCCGGGGAGGTCGCGGGTGTAGCCGTGGGTGGTCTGGAAGTCGCGGGTCAAGCGTTTCAAATGACTGCGAAAGTGCTCTTCGAGCTCTGCGATTCGCGGCGTGTAGCCCGGGTTGCCTTCGCAGCCAGCAGTGAAGACGTAGGGGATTTCTTCATCGCCATGGATATCGAGGAACAGGTCGACGCCGTACTTTTCCATTTGCTGTTGAGCGAAAAGTACTTCCGGGCTGGTGTCCTGGCTTGCGCTCTGCCAGGCGCGGTTGAGGTCTTTGCCCATCGCGTTGGTCCGCAAGTGACCATGGAAGGCGCCGTCCGGGTTCATGTTCGGCACCAGGTACAAATCGGCACTGGCCAGCAGTTTGTTCAACTCAGGATCATTGTGCTGTTGCAGACGTTCGATGACACCCTCCATGAACCACTCGGCCATGTGTTCGCCGGGATGCTGCTGGGCGATGATCCAGACCTTGCGCTGGCCCTCGGCGCCGCTGCCTTTGCGCAACAATTGAATATCACGACCTTCGACGCTTTTGCCGGTGGCCAGCAGTTCGGTGCCAGCCTTGCTCAACGCTTGGTCGATCAGCCAATCGTGGCGTCCGCGGCTGTACGGTTCAAAGTAGGCGAACCAGGCGTGAGTCTCGGTGGCTTCGAGGCTGAAGCGCAGGCAGTCGCCTTCAAATATCGTCGGCACACGGAACCAGTTGACGTGGTCATACGAGGCCACCGCCTGGTAACCGTCCCATGCCTTGTGATAGGAGGATTTACTGGCGTTGTTCAGTCGAAACCAATGTTCCTGGCCGACGTGCAGACCACTGGCCTTGAAGTGAAACCACTGGAAATGCTGACTGCGGGTATCGGGTTTGATGGCCAGCAAGGCCTGTAACGGATTGCTGAGGTCCAGCACCTCGATGTTGCCGCTGTCGAAGTTGGCGGTGATCTCAAAGGAGCGGTGAGCCACGGTCATAATCTATTCCTGAGTATGATTTTTATGGCTGTTACTTTACACGCTAGGGGGTGAAAACCGAGGGCAATTTGCGGAGGGGATAAACAGGGGGCGTCGTCCTTGACGCAGCCGCAGCTTAGTGTTTATGAGATTTATTCTCAAGTGCTGCTTTTGGCGGCCTCAAGCCCGTGCTTGAGCGGTTTATTGCAAAAAGATGTTCTTTTGATATCATCCGCGCCATCGAATTCAGCAGCACCCGACTTCATTAGCCTGAAGCCATAGCCAGAATAACTGGCAAAAAAAGACCCGGCAAAAAGCCGGGTCAAAAACCGTGATTAGCCTGATGAGGAGATATTCCAGGAGTCCGACCTAAGGTCTCTTGGTCTATCGACTGATCTCGCGACCAGCTGCATGCAATAATAATCATTATCATTTGCAAGTCAAATGTTTTCACCCGCCTCATTGGAAAATTTTCCTGTGGCGTCCCCAAACGTCTGCGGGTTGACTCAAATCGCAGCGTTATCTAATCGTTTTTTCCTGTTCAATCTTTCTGGTCACCGTCCAAAGACCTGTCCACCATGGCCTTGGCCATGTCGATCATGTGTACCACTGAAAATGCCAGATCGCGGCTTGCGCCATGCAGGTTGTCTGCTGACTCGTAAGCGGTCGCGGCCGCACAGCGCAGCAAGTCCGATGCGTGGACCAGAGCTTCTTCGCTGCTGATGTTACGGTTTACATCGAAGAATCGTTCTGCGACTTCGAATTCTGAAACAGTTGGTTTCAAGTAATAATCCAGGGCGCGTTGGGCTGCTGCACAGCCTTTGAGCGAGGTGAAGTTCGTGTCGATTTCTTGTTCGGCCGTGTCTTTGCGGGTGATGTCCATGGTGGGTAATGCTCCGTGGGTGGGGCGATTGAATAATCCGAATACTAGTACAATATGTATTTATGACCAGAAATTAAATACTACAATGTGTGTGTTGAGGGTCCGACTACACGAAGTATTGTTCCGCCCATGGATAAATGGATTGAGTTGGTCAAGGCCAAGATGAGTGAACTCAAAATCACTCAGGAAAAGCTCGCAGAGCGTCTCGCAATGTCTCAGGGCGGCGTCGGCCATTGGCTGAACAAGCGTCGCCAGCCCAGCCTCGAGGATATGAACCGGGTGCTTCGGGAATTGGGACTGGGGTTTCTCGAAGTCGCCCTGGTG
The DNA here is from genome assembly GCF_000217955.3 of Pseudomonas fluorescens HK44. Lineage (GTDB taxonomy): Bacteria > Pseudomonadota > Gammaproteobacteria > Pseudomonadales > Pseudomonadaceae > Aquipseudomonas > Aquipseudomonas fluorescens_AQ. The sequence goes on from NZ_AFOY02000004.1 coordinate 569,533, forward strand.
ATCAGGGAACCCGAGCTTGCGAATGACGAGCCGCAAGAGGGCGATTACGAAGTGTCGCTGGCGCAAAAGTACAACCCGTACTTCCGCTACCCGGTCAGTGACTGGCATGGTCTCAGTGAGGTGCGAGAGGCTGCGCCGGCTGCTTATGCCAAGGGACGTCACGAGTTATCGGATTATCACGCCCAAGGCCCGGCGTTCTGGCTGGTCGTGGTCGGCGATGCGATGACCGCACCGAGCGGTATCAGTATTGCGCAAGACATGCTGATTCTGGTCGACCCGGCGGTTGAAGCCGTGCCCGGCAAACTGGTGATCGCGCAATGGTCGGACAGCGCCGAAGCGACGTTCCGCAAGTTGATCGAAGAGGGCGGTCAACGGTATCTCGTGCCGCTGAACCCGACTTACCCGAAAGCCCTGTTTACCGATGAGTGCCAAATTATTGGTGTAGTGGTGCAGGCAACTGCCAAGTTCTAGTCAGACAGGTCCTACGGCGTAGGACCTGTCATCAGACCGCGATTATTCCAGCTCTACCAGCGCGCTGCCTTCGTTGACCATCTCGCCTTCCTGGCAATACAAGGCTTTGACCACGCCTGCATGGGGCGCACGAATGCTGTGTTCCATTTTCATGGCTTCCAGCACCACCAGTTGCGCACCGGCTTCGACCGCCTGCCCTGGCGCTACCAATACACGAACGATGCTGCCATTCATTGGCGCGGTCAGGCCGCCCTGATGACTATGGCTGGCTTCCACCGCGGCGATAGGGTCGTAAGACTTGATGCCGCGCAGCTCACCTTCCCATTGCAGGTACAGGGTTTCACCATGACGGATGGCGCGATGCTGGCGGCGCACGCCGTGATGCTCGACCAGCAATTGCTCACCGTTGAGCTCGGCGTTACGGGTGCCGGCCGGTGCCAGGGTGATTGCCCGGTCCTGGTCTTCGCAGCTCAAGTGCAGCGTGGTTTCTGCCGGCAACCCGGCACGGAAACCGCTGCCAACGGCCCATGGCGAACCCGGGTCATCAGCGCGTACGTGGTGTGCCTGGTTTTGCGCAAAGGCTTGAGCAGCGACTTGCCAGAATTCGTCGCTGAGTTCGTTTGGCGCTGGCAGCAATTGTTCCTGATAACGTGGGATGAATCCGGTGTCGAGCTCAGCCGCTGCGAAGGCCGGGTGTCCGATGATTCGGCGCAGAAAACTGATATTGGTCTTCAGCCCGCCAATGGCGAACTCGTCAAGCATGCTCAGCAGCCTCAGACGTGCCTGTTCGCGGTCCTCGCCCCAGGCGATGAGCTTGCCGAGCATCGGATCATAGAACGGCGAAATGCTGTCGCCTTCCTCGACACCGCTGTCGACGCGCCGACCCGGCCCCGCGGCTGGCTCGCGGTACAGCGTCAGGTGTCCGGTGGCCGGCAAGAAGTCATTGCTTGGGTCTTCGGCATACAAACGCACTTCAATTGCATGGCCGAGCAACGGCACCTGTGCCTGAGTCATGGGCAGCGGCTCGCCTTGGGCGACGCGAATCTGCCACGCCACCAGGTCGAGACCGGTGATGGCTTCCGTGACCGGGTGCTCGACCTGCAGGCGTGTGTTCATCTCCATGAAGAAGAACTCACCGCGTGAATCCAGCAGAAACTCCACGGTGCCTGCGCCGACGTAACCGATCGCTTGCGCCGCGCGGACTGCCGCTTCACCCATGGCTTTGCGCAGTTCCGCGCTCAGGCCGGGCGCCGGCGCCTCTTCGACGACCTTCTGGTGACGACGTTGAATCGAGCAATCACGTTCGTTGAGGTACAGGCAGTTACCATGCTGATCAGCAAAGACCTGGATTTCCACATGCCGTGGTTTGAGCAGGTATTTTTCCACCAGCATCCGCGAATCGCCAAACGAAGATTGGGCTTCACGCTGCGCCGAGGCCAGGGCTTCGGCCAGTTGGCTGACGTCCTCGACCACTTTCATGCCTTTACCGCCACCGCCGGCAGTCGCCTTGAGCAGCACCGGATAGCCGATGCGCTCGGCGGCATCGCGGAAGGTTTCCAGGTTCTGGGCCTCACCGTGATAACCCGGCACCAACGGTACGCCTGCGGTTTCCATCAAGGCTTTGGCAGCGGATTTGCTGCCCATGGCGTCAATGGCCGAAGCGGGTGGGCCGAGGAAAATCAAACCGGCGGCTTCAATTGCACGCGCGAATCCGGCGTTCTCCGAGAGAAAGCCATAACCCGGGTGAATCGCCTGAGCGCCGCTGGCCTTGGCGGCAGCGAGCAGTTTGTCGATTTGCAGGTAGCTGTCAGCCGCTTTGCTGCCACCCAGATCGACGCGGATATCGGCTTCGCGACTGTGCCGCGCATCACGATCGGTGGCGCTGTGCACGGCCACGGTGGTCAGGCCCAGCGCCTTGGCGGTGCGCATCACTCGGCAGGCAATTTCGCCACGGTTGGCCACCAGCAAGGTGGTGAGAACAGGGGCGCTCATCAACGCAGCTCCTTGGTAGTGGATTCGGGCTGCCAACTTGGCGGACGTTTCTGCAGGAACGCTCGCAAGCCTTCCTGACCTTCGGGGCTGACGCGAATGCGGGCGATCGCGTTTTCACAGTAGCGGCGCAACGCCGGGTTCAGGGCACCGTTGCCGACTTCACGCAGCAGCTCTTTGCTTGAGCGCATGGCGTGTGGGCTGTTGAGCAACAGATTGTTGATCCACTGTTCGACCTGCGACTCCAGTTCGCTGGCCGGATAGCTTTCGCTGAGCAGGCCGATTTCTTGAGCACGTTGACCACTGAAACGTTCAGCAGTCAGTGCATAACGGCGTGCGGCCCGTTCGCCGATGGCTTGCACAACGAAAGGGCTGATCACCGCCGGCGCCAGGCCGATGCGCACTTCCGACAGGCAGAATTGCGCGTCATCGGCACCAATCGCCATGTCACAGCAACTGATCAAGCCCAATGCGCCGCCATAGGCCGCACCCTGGACTACCGCCAGCGTCGGGATTTTCAGCTTGGCCAGGTTGTACATCAACTCAGCCAGCTCGCGGGCATCGTCAAGGTTGGTGTGGTAATCGAGTTCGGCCGATTGCTGCATCCAGGCCAGGTCGGCGCCAGCGCTGAAATGCTTGCCACGCCCGCGCACCAGCAGAAAACGCAGGCTCGGGTTGCTCTGGACCTTGTCCAGCGCGAGGATCAGTTCGCGGATCATTTCGGCGTTGAAGGCGTTGTTTTTCGCCTCGCGACTCAGCCACAGCGTGGCGAAACCACGCGGGTCGGTCAGCAGTTCCAGGGTATTGAAGTCGCTCATGGTTTTCTCCAGATCACATCCGGAACACGCCGAAGCGGCTCGGTTCGATAGGTGCATTCAGCGATGCGGACAAGGCCAGGGCCAGTACGTCGCGGGTTTGCGCCGGGTCAATGACGCCGTCGTCCCACAACCGGGCGCTGGAGTAGTAGGGGTGGCCCTGTTCTTCGTACTGATCGAGAATCGGTTGTTTGATCTCGGCTTCTTGAGCGTCGGAGAAAGGATGACCGCTGCGTTCCGCCTGTTCGCGCTTGACCTGCACCAGCACGCCCGCAGCTTGCTCGGCGCCCATCACGCCGATTCGCGCGTTTGGCCACATCCACAGGAACCGTGGATCGTAGGCCCGTCCACACATGCCATAGTTGCCGGCCCCAAAGCTGCCGCCGATGATCACGGTGAATTTCGGCACCTTGGCGCAGGCCACGGCGGTTACCAGTTTTGCGCCGTGCTTGGCAATGCCGCCGGCTTCGTATTTCTGACCGACCATGAACCCGGTGATGTTCTGCAGGAACAGCAAGGGAATCCCGCGCTGGCAGGCCAGTTCGATGAAGTGCGCGCCTTTCTGCGCGGCTTCGGCGAAAAGGATGCCGTTGTTGGCGAGAATTGCGATCGGGTAGCCGTGCAGGTGCGCGAAACCACAGACCAGCGTCGTACCAAACAGCGCTTTGAACTCATCAAACACTGAGCCGTCGACCAGGCGTGCGATGACTTCACGCACATCGAACGGCTGCTTGGCGTCGGCCGGCACTACGCCGTACAACTCATCGGCGGCAAACAGCGGGGCGATCGGCGTGCGTTGCTGCAACTCCCCAAGCTTGCGCCAGTTGAGATTGGCAACGCTGCGCCGAGCTAGCGCCAACGCGTGTTCGTCGCTGTCGGCATAGTGGTCGGCGACACCGGAAATCTTGCAGTGCACATCGGCACCGCCCAGGTCTTCGGCACTGACCACTTCACCGGTCGCAGCTTTCACCAGCGGTGGGCCGGCAAGGAAAATCGTCGCCTGCTGACGGACCATGATCGCTTCATCGGCCATGGCCGGCACATAGGCGCCACCGGCAGTGCAGGAGCCCATGACCACAGCGATCTGCGGGATGCCCATGGCGCTCATGTTGGCCTGGTTGAAGAAGATCCGTCCGAAGTGCTCACGGTCAGGGAACACTTCATCCTGACGCGGCAGGTTGGCGCCGCCGGAGTCCACCAGGTAGATGCACGGCAGGCGATTCTGTTGGGCGATGGTCTGGGCGCGCAGGTGTTTTTTCACCGTCAGCGGGTAGTACGAGCCGCCTTTCACGGTCGCGTCGTTGGCGACGATCATGCACTCTACGCCTTCGACCCGGCCGATGCCGGCGATCACTCCGGCGGCGGGGACATCTTCGCCATAGACCTCGTAAGCGGCCAGTTGGCTGATTTCCAGAAAGGGCGAACCAGGGTCGAGCAGGCGATTGATCCGCTCACGGGGCAGCAGTTTACCGCGTGAGGTATGCCGTTCCTGGGCTTTGGCACCGCCGCCTTGCTGGACCTGGGCGAGCAGGGTGTGCAGCGCGTCGACTTGTGCAAGCATCGCCGCGCTGTTGGCCGCGAACTCCGCCGAACGGGGGTTGAGCTGGGTGTGCAGGATTGCCATGGACAGCTCCGTTAGCGGGTTTCGTTGAAGAGTTCGCGGCCGATCAGCATGCGACGGATCTCGCTGGTGCCCGCGCCGATTTCATACAGCTTGGCGTCACGCAGCAAGCGGCCTGCCGGGAATTCGTTGATGTAGCCGTTGCCGCCCAGAATCTGGATCGCGTCGAGGGCCATTTGCGTGGCGCGTTCGGCGCTGTAGAGGATCACGCCGGCAGCGTCCTTGCGGGTGGTTTCGCCGCGCTCGCAAGCTTGGGCCACCGTATACAGGTAGGCGCGGCTGGCATTGAGTTGGGTGTACATGTCGGCGACCTTGCCCTGGATCAGCTGGAATTCGCCGATGCTTTGGCCGAACTGTTTACGGTCGTGGATGTACGGGACGATAAGGTCCATGCAGGCCTGCATGATCCCGGTTGGCCCGCCGGAGAGCACCACGCGCTCATAGTCGAGGCCGCTCATCAGCACTTTCACGCCACCGTTGAGCACGCCCAGGATGTTTTCTTCCGGGACTTCAACGTCATCGAAGAACAGCTCGCAGGTGTTCGAACCGCGCATGCCGAGCTTGTCGAATTTGTTGCTGCGGCTGAAACCTTTCCAGTCGCGTTCGACGATAAATGCGGTGATCCCATGCGGGCCTTTATCCAGGTCGGTCTTGGCGTAGATCACGTAAGTGTTGGCGTCCGGGCCGTTGGTGATCCAGGTTTTGCTGCCGTTGAGCACATAGTGGTCGCCACGTTTGTCGGCGCGCAGTTTCATCGAAACCACGTCGGAGCCGGCGTTCGGTTCGCTCATGGCGAGGGCGCCGATGTGCTCGCCGCTGATCAGCTTTGGCAGATAGTTGGCTTTCTGTTCGTGGGTGCCGTTGCGGTTGATCTGGTTGACGCAGAGATTGGAATGCGCGCCGTAGGAAAGGGCGACGGAGGCCGAGCCACGGCTGATTTCTTCCATGGCCACCACGTGCGCCAGATAGCCCAGGCCGGCGCCGCCGTATTCTTCTGGAACGGTAATCCCCAGCAACCCCATGTCGCCGAATTTACGCCACAAGTCAGCCGGGAACAGGTTATCGATATCGATCTGTGCTGCGCGCGGGGCGATCTCTTTGCTGACAAAGGAGCGGACCTGGTCACGCAGCATGTCGATGGTTTCGCCGAGGGCGAAGTTCAGGGTCGGATAGCTCATGGGGCACCTTCAAGCTTGTTTTTATAAATGGAGAATCGGCCTGCACAGCGCGCCGAATCGACTGTCACCTTTACGTTAACGTAAGCCTGTGACGAATGGCTGTCAATCACACTTTACGTTAACGTCAACTTGAGCGAGAGTAGAGGCAGTTTCGAGGTTGAAAAACGAACCGTTTGCGTAGGAACAGCTAAGCCTGTCACTGGTAAAGGTTCAACCGTCTCACCCACTAAAAAAGACAATAGGGGTCGTCATGGATCAACACAGTGCTCCCCCACAGCACAGCTACAGCCGTGGTTCACAGGACAAAGCCTTGCTGGCGATGACCATTGGCCAAGCGTTTGATAACACCGTCGCGAAATACCCCCAGGGTGACGCATTGGTGGTACGTCATCAGCAACTTCGCTACAGCTGGGCGCAATTGGCCGAGGCGGTCGATTTACACGCCAGAGCATTACTGGCGCTGGGTTTACAGACGGGGGACCGTCTCGGCATCTGGGCGCCAAACTGTGCGCAGTGGTGCATCAGCCAGTTTGCCAGCGCGAAGATTGGAGTGATTCTGGTCAACATCAATCCGGCCTATCGCAGTTCCGAACTTGAGTACGTGCTGAAGCAGTCCGGCTGCCAATGGCTGGTGTGTGCCGGTTCATTCAAGACGTCCGATTACCACGCCATGCTGCAAGGCCTGGCACCGGAACTGGCCGAGCAATCCATTGGTCGTTTGCACTCTGAGCGCCTGCCGGATTTACGCGGCGTGATCAGCCTCGACGCGCAACCGCCATCAGGCTTTTTGCCGTGGTCGCAACTGGCGGATCTTGGCGCCGGGGTGCCGGTTGAACAGCTCAAGGCACGGCAAAACAGCCTGCATTTCGACCAGGCAGTGAACATTCAATACACCTCGGGCACCACGGGTTTCCCCAAGGGCGCGACCCTCAGTCACTACAACATCCTCAACAACGGTTACATGGTTGGCGAAAGCCTCGGGTTGACCGCCAATGATCGCCTGGTGATCCCGGTGCCGCTGTATCACTGCTTCGGTATGGTCATGGGCAATTTGGGTTGCGTTACTCATGGCAGCACCATGATTTACCCCAACGACGCTTTCGACCCGTTGCTGACGTTGACCACTGTTGCGCAAGAGAAAGCCACTGCGTTGTACGGTGTGCCGACCATGTTCATCGCCCTGCTCGATCAACCGCGCCGTGCAGAGTTCGACCTGTCGACGCTGCGTACCGGGATCATGGCCGGGGCAACGTGCCCGATTGAAGTCATGCGCCGGGTCATCAGCGAGATGCACATGAGCGAAGTGCAGATTGCCTACGGTATGACGGAAACCAGTCCGGTATCGTTACAGACCGGTCCGTCAGACGACCTGGAACTGCGCGTCACCACGGTCGGCCGCACCCAGCCGCAGCTGGAAAGCAAAATCATCGATGAGGCGGGCAATCTAGTGCCCCGTGGGACCATTGGTGAGCTGTGCACCCGCGGTTACAGCGTGATGCTCGGTTACTGGAACAACCCGCAAGGCACGGCTGAGGCGATCGATCAGGCCGGCTGGATGCACACCGGCGATCTGGCGACCATGAACGAAGAGGGTTACGTCCGCATCGCTGGGCGCAACAAGGACATGATCATTCGCGGTGGCGAGAATATTTACCCGCGAGAGCTGGAAGAGTTTTTCTTCACCCATCCGGCGGTAGCTGATGTGCAGATCATCGGCATTCCATGCGAGAAGTACGGTGAGGAGATCGTTGCCTGGATCAAGTTCCATCCGGGCCATAGCGTGAGCGAGCAGGCGCTGCAAACCTGGTGCAAGGAGCGCATCGCGCACTTCAAGACACCGCGTTACTTCAAGTTCGTCGAGGAATTTCCGATGACCGTGACCGGCAAGATCCAGAAATTCCGGATGCGCGAGATCAGTATCGAAGAGCTGAAAGCCAATAAACGCTAACGACAATCCTGTGGGAGCAAGCTCGCTCCCACAGGAGGCGCGGCCAAAACCTGAACGCCAGACAGCACAAAGGGGAGCCGAAGCTCCCCTTTAATTTGTCGTTGCCTGCTCTTTTTTTATTATTAAGGGGCGGTCTGTTGTTGTTTTTGGCAACCGTGACCCTTTACCGCTGTTTTGGGCGACCCCCATCCGGGGTCAAGAGCAAACGTATTTTTTTGAGCGCTGATCTGCTTTTTCGCCAAGCGATCCAACCAGTTCGGGAGCTACCTGAAGGTAGTTTTATTGTTCTCTGCCCGGTTGCGGGTTACTGCAAGCAGCACCCTGAAAAGCACACCTTCTCCAAAAAAATCTGTTAGCTGCGTCTCTGCCGTGTTGTTTTTGTTATGTCAGAGTCGTTACGTCTTATTTTTATTAGGTTTGCTGCTTTTTATTCTTGTTATGCCATAGAGATAGCAGAAGCCATGCCAACTTTTTAAAATCATTTAAAAACAATAACTTAGAATTTTTGCAGGACAAATCGTTCATAAAAATTCAGTCAGGTTGTTTCCGTGTTACTCGTTTTGTTGAGGAGGCGGTAACACCCCCGACACATCACTTCGCGCTACGGGCTTTGGCCACGCGTGAACCGGTGGGGCGGCCGAGGACGTTGCAGATCTGCTGGCCGGCCAGAATCAGTTTTTCCAGGTCGACGCCGGTCTCGATGCCGAGCCCATTGAGCAGGTACAGCACATCTTCGGTGGCAACGTTACCGCTGGCGCCCTTGGCGTATGGGCAGCCGCCCAGGCCGGCGATGGAACTGTCGAACACCGCGATCCCTTCCAGCAGGCTGGCGTAGATGTTGGCCATGGCCTGACCGTAGGTGTCGTGGAAATGCCCGGCCAGTTTGTCCCGCGGCACGTCGGCTGAAACCACGTCGAACATCTTGCGTGTCGCGCCAGCTGTGCCGGTGCCGATGGTGTCGCCGAGGGAGACTTCGTAACAGCCCATGGCGTACAGCTCGCGTGCAACCATGGCGACTTGCTCAGGCGCCACGTCCCCCTCGTAAGGGCAGCCGAGTACACAGGACACGTAACCGCGCACGCTGACCCCGTGTTGCCGGGCGGCGTCCATGATCGGCACGAAGCGCGCCAGGCTTTCGCTGATCGAGCAATTGATGTTGCGTTGCGAGAAGGCTTCGGACGCGGCAGCGAATACCGCGACTTCCTTGACTCCGGCGGCAATCGCGTCTTCGAACCCGCGCAGGTTCGGCGCCAGTGCGCCGTAGGTTACCCCGGGCTTGCGTTGGATCTGCGCGAACACCTCGGCCGAGCCGGCCATTTGCGGTACCCATTTGGGCGATACGAAACTGCCGACTTCTATATAGCCAAGGCCGGCGGCGCTGAGTGCATCGACCAACTGCACCTTGTCCGCAACGCTGATAGGTTGTGCTTCGTTCTGCAAGCCATCGCGTGGACCGACTTCGATCAGGCGTACGTGGGTGGGGAGGGACATGGCAATGGACCTGTTGTGATTGTTTGAATGTTCAGAGAACCTTGTGGGAGCTCGCTCCCACAGTGGATTGCGTAGACTTGCTAAACCGTCTGCTGGTTCTTGATCGTCTGTTCCAGCGCCTGGACACAGCGTTCTTCGGCGGTGTCGAGTTCCAGTTTCATCTGCTCGATGTCCAGCAGTTGCTGCTCAAGCTGTTCACGGCGTTCGGTGATTTTCGCCAGCATGCTGTGCAGCTGTTTCTGATTGCCGCTGGTGGGGTCGTAGAGTTCGATCAGTTCGCGGCATTCGGCCAGGGAAAAACCGATGCGCTTGCCACGCAGGATCAGCTTCAGGCTGACCTTGTCCCGTGGCGAGTAGATACGTTCCTGGCCGCGACGCTCGGGGCTGAGCAGGCCTTGCTCTTCGTAAAAGCGGATGGCGCGGGTGGTGATGTCGAGCTCGCGTGCGAGGTCGGAAATGCTGTAGGTCTGGCTGCTCATGGGCGCACTCGCAAGAAGGTCATGGCGCTAAGCTAATGTCAGGTTGACGTGAACGTCAAGCAGCCTGCGATCTTTTAACCTTCCTCAAGCCAATTGCTTGTCGAGCTTCTTCTCATGCGCCGTCACTTGCTGGCACAACTCGATCATCTGCTCGCGCATCCAGCGGTTGGCCGGGTCCTGGTCGGTGCTTTCATGCCAGTAGAGGTGGGTCTCCACCGGCGGCACATCATTGACCGGCAGATAGAAGGCGTGCAGGTCATGACGCCGGGCAAAACGCTCGGGCACGGTCATCACCATGTCGGTTTGCTGCAACACCTGGGAGGCCATCAGGTAATGCTGCGAGCGCAGGGCGATCTTGCGCTGGATGCCCATTTTGCCCAAGGCCAGGTCGACATGACCCAGGCCGCTGCGGCGGCTGGAAATGTGTATATGGGTCAGTGACAAGTAGTCGTCGAGGCTGAATTTTTCCTTGCTCGCCATCGGATGACCCTTGCGCATGGCGCACACATAACGGTCTTCCATCAACTTGACGTGGCGCACTTGCGGGTCGGTGTTGAGCGGTGCATCGACGGCAAAGTCCAGGCGGCCAGCGGCGAGTTCCTTGGTGGTCTCGCGGCGTTTGGACAGAAAACTCTCGATGATCACCGTCGGCGCCAGACGCCGCAGGCGCTGGAACAGCGGCGGCAGGATCACTGCCTCGGTGAGGTCGGTCATGCTGATGCGGTAGGTCTTGACCGCCTGCAACGGGTTGAAAATCCGGCTTTCCTGCACCGATACGCGCAGCAGCGACAGCGCGTTGCGTACCGGGCCGATGATGTTCTGCGCCATGGGCGTAGGCACCATGCCCTGCGCGGTACGCACGAATAACGGGTCGTTGAAGGTCTCGCGCAGACGGGCCAGAGCGTTCGACACCGCAGGCTGGGTAATGCCGACAATCTGCCCGGCGCGGGTCAGGTTGGCTTCAGTGTAGATCGCGTCAAAGACAATGAAAAGGTTGAGGTCGACCTTGCTTAGATTCATGGCGTTTTGCTCTGGCTCTTGTTATAGGGGCAGGAGGGCTCGATCAGTCGATCATATATCGGTGATGAATGTTAATACACGCCGAGAATAGGCTAGGTAAATTATCAGCGCTGATCTAGCATCGATTCATGACCTCAACAACGTCTTCAACACCTCGTCAAAAAAGGTAGCTGCCCATGGATTTCGCCTATTCCCCCAAGGTCCAGGAACTGCGTGAACGCGTGACTGCGTTCATGGATGCTTACGTTTATCCAGCCGAAGCGGTGTTCGAACGCCAGGTCGCCGAAGGCGATCGCTGGCAGCCGACGGCGATCATGGAGGAGCTGAAAAACAAGGCCAAGGCTGAAGGCTTGTGGAACCTGTTTTTGCCGGAGTCCGAACTGGGCGCCGGTCTGACCAACCTGGAATACGCGCCATTGGCGGAAATCATGGGCCGCTCCTTGCTCGGGCCTGAGCCGTTCAACTGTTCGGCGCCGGACACCGGCAACATGGAAGTGTTGGTGCGCTACGCCAATGAAGAGCAAAAGCAACGCTGGCTGGAGCCGCTGCTGCGCGGCGAGATCCGTTCGGCGTTCGCCATGACCGAGCCGGACGTGGCGTCCTCCGACGCCACCAACATGGCTGCCCGTGCGGTGCGTGATGGTGACGAGTGGGTGATCAACGGCAAGAAGTGGTGGACCTCCGGCGCATGCGATCCACGCTGCAAAATCCTGATTTTCATGGGCCTGAGCAATCCAGACGCACCGCGTCACCAGCAGCACTCGATGATCCTGGTGCCGGTGGATGCTCCTGGCGTGAAGATTGTTCGTCCGCTGCCCGTGTTCGGTTACGACGACGCGCCTCACGGTCACGCTGAAGTGCTGTTCGAGAACGTCCGCGTACCTTATGAGAACGTGCTGCTGGGTGAGGGTCGTGGATTTGAAATCGCCCAGGGGCGCCTTGGCCCAGGCCGGATTCACCACTGCATGCGCTCGATCGGCATGGCGGAGCGGGCACTGGAATTGATGTGCAAGCGCTCGATCAACCGCACCGCCTTCGGCAAACCGCTGGCACGCTTGGGCGGCAATATCGACAAGATCGCTGACTCGCGGATGGAAATCGACATGGCGCGGCTGCTGACTCTCAAAGCCGCCTACATGATGGACACCGTGGGCAACAAAGTGGCGAAAAGCGAAATCGCCCAGATCAAGGTGGTGGCGCCGAACGTGGCCTTGAAGGTCATCGACCGGGCGATTCAGATCCACGGTGGCGCGGGTGTCTCCAACGATTTCCCGCTGGCCTACATGTACGCCATGCAACGTACGTTGCGTCTGGCCGACGGCCCCGACGAAGTGCATCGCGCAGCGATCGGCAAGTTTGAAATCGGCAAATACGTGCCGAATGAAATGCTGCACAGCGGGCACTAAGTCCCGGCGCTGTACCTCACCCGTAAACACAGTGCTGCTGCGTTTACGGGTGAGTGCATTGGCAATCATCCCTCACATCGACAGCGCTTTCACCTCGCGGCCAAACCGCTCCCGATACACCGACGGCGGCAGCCCGACCACGCTGCGGAACGCCACGCGGAAACTCTCCACCGAACGGTAACCACATTGCAGCGCGATGGACTCGGTGTTGTGGGCGCTGCTTTCCAGCAGTTCCCGGGCGCGTGCCAGTCGTTGTTGTTGCAGCCAGGATTTGGGTGAGGCACCGGTGGCTTCGCTGAATCGCCGTAAAAACGTTCGCTCGCTCATGGCCGCCTGGCTCGCCAGTTCGCGTACGCCCAGCGGTTCATGCAGGCGTTCGCGGGCCCATTGCATGACGAGTGACAAATCGCTGCGGGGTGTGCGGCTGACGGGGGCGGGAATGAACTGCGCCTGGCCGCCGGTACGTTGCGGCGACATGACCAAGCGGCGTGCCACCGAGTTGGCGACCTGGGTGCCGAAGTCCCGCGCCACCAGGTGCAGGCACGCGTCAATGCCGGCGGCGCTGCCGGCGGAGGTAATCACCTGGCCCGCGTCGACGTACAGCACGTCGGGGTCGACCAGAATGTTAGGGAAGCGCTCGGCCAGTTCCTCGGTATAACGCCAGTGAGTCGTCGCGCTCAGCCCGTCGAGCAACCCCGTGGCCGCGAGTACAAACACCCCGGAACAGATCGACAGCAGCCGCGCACCTCGGGCGTGGGCTTGGCGCAAAGCGCAAAGTAGCGCTTGCGGCACCGGCTCACTGCGGCTGCGCCAGCCGGGAATGATGATGGTTCGTGCGGTGTCCAGCAGCTCCATGCCTCCGTCGGCCAAAACCTGAATGCCGCCCATGGCGTGCATCGGTCCCTGATCGACGCCGACGATCCGGTGTTGGTACCAGGCAAAGTTGAACTCCGGCCGCGCCAGCCCGAAGATCTCCACGGCAATCCCGAACTCGAAGGTGCAGAGACCGTCGTAGGCCAGAATCGCAACTAATCCGGGTTCGGTGTGCATTTGGCGGAAAATTCCCAGTGAGTGTCTTGTGCGCCACTGTAGTGGTATCGGCGAGTTGGATACAGTCCTCTCACGCCTACACACGCTTTGGAGAGCACCCCATGACCAGTCTGGTTCGCGACATTCCTGCCGCCCCATCCGCCGTTGCCCTGATGCATTTCAGCAATCGCCTGACCTTTGAAACCGACTGTTCCGACGTCTTTGGCAGCCAACAGGCCGGTGATGTGGACTTCGTTTTGGTGGATGTGCGGGGGTCACTGGCTTTCGAGCGCGGTCATGTGCCGGGTGCGATCAACATTCCTGGGCGCTTGATCAGCGCCGAGGTACTGGCGGCTTACCCGAAAAACACGCTGTTCGTGGTGTATTGCGCCGGTCCGCACTGCAACGGCGCGAACAAGGCTGCGGTGAAGCTCGCGGCGCTGGAATACCCGGTCAAGGAAATGATCGGCGGAGTAACCGGATGGCTGGATGAAGGCTTTGAACTGAGCCGCGCGGTTGAACGGCCGGCCAGTGCGGCAATCGGTTGCGAGTGCTGATCACGACACGTGGTCGAGTCAGCTCTTGTGGCGAGGGAGCTTGCTCCCGCTCGATCGCGAAGCGGTCGCAATAAAGTTGATGCGTTTATCCCGAGAGAACGCACTGACAGGTTTACGACTGCTTCGCAGCCGAGCGGGAGCAAGCTCCCTCGCCACAGGGGGGATTGCTAGGCCCTGGGCGTGGCTGCGTGCCACTCATCCAGCGTCGCCTGCAACCAGTCGAACACCAGGCGGTAAGCGGCGTTGTCGTTCTGATCGCGGGGCAGCGGGGATTCTTCGCCGAAGTGGGCGTTGAGCAGTGCGACCGACTCGGCGTTCCATTCCGGATGAAACTGCAATCCCACGCGGGTCGAGCTGACGGCGTACATCTGCTGCTCACACTGGACGCTGCTGGCCAGCAAGCGGGCGTCTGGCGGCAGATCAATTGCATCCTCATGCCATTCCAATACGTTCAGTGCGCGCCCATCGGCGAACGTAACCGTGGTCCAGCCGGTTTCGGTCCGGGCCATCCGCCGCACATTTCCGCCCAGGCTCAGGGCCAGCAATTGCGCGCCCAGGCAAATGGCGAACACCGGTGCACCCTGTGCGATGCTTGCCGCCAGCCACTTACGCTCTTCTGCCAGCCACTGCGGACCTGCGCTGGCCTCGTAAGGCCCGCCCAGAATGATCACCGGCGCAGCGCCTGCGGGCGGGAGCTGGCCAAGGTCCGCGCGAAACACCTTCAGCGTCAGCCCGCGGGACTCGGCCCAGTCATCGATAGCGCCCGGCCCTTCGGCGGGGTGATGCTGGATCAGGTTCAACGAGGTCGATTGCTCGGGCATGGCGTGGCTCTCTGGTGGCGGAGGGGGGATGGTCGGTTTTTTCCGTCGGAACGTGCGGCATCTTGACTGAAAGCCAGGCGTTTCTGAAGGCTGTTGCACCGCGTTGGCGCAGGCTATTACTGCGGGAAACACCTTGGCTTATTTTTTATAACTATTTGTCGCATCAACACAATTTGCATCCTGAGTGCAACTCTAGACTGCCGGCCACTTCGATTTTTACCAGCCACAAGCTACTAATCGAATGCTGCCAATAAGAGTCTCCGCACACAGGAGTTATAAATGAAGAAGCTAGTGATGTTCGGTGCTCTGGCACTGTCCGTATTGTCCCTGTCGGCCGTAGCCGAAGATGCCAAACCGATCCGTCTGGGGATCGAAGCCGGCTACCCACCGTTCTCGTTCAAGACACCTGAAGGCAAACTCAGCGGCTTTGACGTGGACATCGGCGATGCGCTGTGTGAGCAGATGAAGGTCAAATGTACCTGGGTCGAGCAAGAATTCGACGGCCTGATCCCGGCACTCAAGGTCAAGAAAATCGACGCGATCCTGTCGTCCATGACCATCACCGACGACCGCATGAAGAACGTCGACTTCACGATCAAGTACTACCACACCCCGGCACGTTTCGTGATGAAGGAAGGTAGCGCCATCAAGGACCCGCTGACCGAACTCAAGGGCAAGAAAGTCGGTGTGCTGCGCGCCAGTACCCACGACCGCTTCGCCACTGAAGTGCTGGTGCCGGCCGGGATTAACCTGGTGCGCTACGGCTCCCAGCAGGAAGCCAACCTGGACATGACCTCCGGCCGCCTCGACGCGATGCTGGCTGACTCGGTCAACCTCGACGACGGCTTCCTGAAAACCGACGCCGGCAAAGGCTTCGCGTTCGTTGGCCCGGAATACGAAGACGCCAAGTACTTCGGCGGTGGTGCCGGTATTGCCGTGCGCAAAGGCGATAAAGAGCTGGCGGACAAATTCAACACCGCCATCAACGAAATCCGCGCCAACGGCAAGTACAAGCAAGTGCAGGACAAGTACTTCAAGTTCGACGTTTACGGCAAGTAATTTCACCGTTCAAAAAGGTGGCTATCGTTGACGCGGTGGCCACCTTTTTTATTCAATTTTCGATTTACTCTGACTGACACATTTCTGTAGGTGTTGCCACAGGCTGCGATCTTTTCAGATCAATACATCGCAGCCGTCGGCAGCTCTTACGAAGCTCAACACAGGAGCCTGCCATGCAACGTATCGACCATCAACTGCCCTGGAGCCACCTCGGTACCGAGCGTAGCCTCAGTGTGTTTCGTTTTGGCGCGGGTTCGCGCAAGGTCTACATTCAGGCCAGCCTGCACGCCGATGAACTGCCGGGCATGCGCACGGCCTGGGAGCTGAAGAAGCGTCTCACCGCACTCGAAGCCCAGGGCCAGCTCAACGGCGTTATCGAACTGGTGCCGGTGGCCAACCCGATCGGCCTGGACCAGCATCTGCAAAGTGCCCACATGGGCCGTTTCGAGCTGGGCAGCGGGAAGAATTTCAACCGGGCGTTCTACGAACTCAGCGGCCCGGTGGGGGAGTTGATCGGTTCGCAGTTGGGCAACGACGCCGAGACCAACATCGCATTGATCCGTCAGACAATGGGTCAGGTCCTCGACCGGTTGCCGGCCCCGGTTTCACAGCTGGAAGCCCTGCACCGGTTGCTGCTGCGGCATGCCTGTGAGGCTGAGATCACCCTGGATCTGCATTGCGATTTCGAGGCGGCTATCCATCTTTATGCGCTGCCGCAACACTGGCCGCGGTGGCAGTCTCTGGCGGCGCGGTTGAAGGCCGGTGTGGCGTTGTTGTGCGAAGACTCCGGTGGCAGTTCGTTCGATGAGTCCTGTTCGTCGCCGTGGTTGCGGTTGGCCAAGGCATTTCCAGAGGCGGCGATTCCGCCAGCCAACCTGGCGACGACGCTGGAGCTGGGGAGCATGGGCGACACACGGGTTGATCAGGCTCAAGCCAATTGCGAGGCGATTCTCGGGTTTCTGGCAGAGCAGGGTTTTATTGCCGGGCAGTGGCCGCAAGCGCCGGGCGAGTGCTGTGAGGGGATGCCGCTCGAGGGGACGGAGTATCTGTTTGCCCCGCATCACGGGGTGGTGAGTTTTCTGCGTGAGGCGGGGGAGTGGGTCGAGAAGGGCGATGCGTTGTTTGAGGTGGTCGATCCGTTGAGTGATCGGGTGACGGTGGTGTGTGCCGGGACCAGCGGGGTGTTGTTTGCGCTGGATCGCGGGCGGTATACGCAGCCGGGAATCTGGCAGGCGAAGGTGGCGGGGCGGGAAGCGATTCGGGTTGGGAAACTGGTCAACGATTGAGTCTGGTCTGGCCGCCTCATCTCCTGTGGGAGCCGAGCTTGCTCACGATGTCAGCCTGACAGCCGGCCCATCTCCCGCAGATGTACACCAATCCACTGTGGGAGCGAGCCTGAACTGGCCTAATGATTTTGGACACTTCAATCGGGCGCTATGATGGCGCCCAAATCTGAGGTGTTAGGCTCTGGCGCGAATTTGCCGTATTCGAGGGAAGGTCCATGTTCCGTTTTTTTGCTGTGTTGATGTTGATGGTGTCTTCCGTTGCCCATGCGGCGCTCAACGATGACTTGCCGTTGCCGTACCTTGAGCATTCCAACCCTGACTCGCGCCATCAGCCGTTGGTGATCTTTCTCCATGGTTCTGGCAGTAACGAAGAGGACCTGTTCGACATCAAGGATGAGCTGCCGACGCAGTACACGTACCTGTCGGTGCGGGCGCCGCAGGCGGTGGAGGCGGACAGTTATCAGTGGTTTCGCAAGAAGGGCGAAGGCGCTTATGACGGTGATACCGATGACCTGAATAGCAGCAGCGCGCTGATTGTCGATTTCGTGGCACAGGCGGCGAAGAAGTATCACACCGAGACCGACAAGGTGTTTCTGGTGGGGTTCAGCCAGGGCGCGATCATGTCGTATGAAGTTGCCTTGCGTCATCCCGAGACGGTGCGCGGGATTGCGGCGTTGAGCGGCAAGGTTTTGCCAGTGTTGAGGTCGCAGCTCAAGGCTGACAAGGCGCTTGAGCCGTTGGCGATTTTCATCGGTCACGGGACGGCCGATCTGAAACTGCCCTACAGCGACGGCAGCGAGGCTAACAGCCTGTTGCAGAGCATTGCGCTCACGCCTGAATTTCATGCCTATCCGGGCATCGGCCACACCATCAGTGCGACCGAAATGCGTGATTTGAACGCCTGGTTGCTGCGGGTCAATCAGTAGCCTGAAGGCTTATTTATCGCCAAGGATCTGTTTGACCAGTGCCGCATGCCCGGCCTTGTCGTCGGCGCGGGAGATGATCTGGATCAGCATCATGCGCGTGCCAGAGCCGGCCAGCAGGCTGGTGTCGAGCGTCAGACCGCCGCCCTGGGTGGCGGTGCTGTCGATCTGGCGCAGGCCCAGGCCTTTGACGGTCAGACTTTTCTCGCTTTGCTTGTTGAAGTCTGGC
Source organism: Pseudomonas fluorescens HK44 (assembly GCF_000217955.3). Classification (GTDB taxonomy): domain Bacteria; phylum Pseudomonadota; class Gammaproteobacteria; order Pseudomonadales; family Pseudomonadaceae; genus Aquipseudomonas; species Aquipseudomonas fluorescens_AQ. The sequence goes on from NZ_AFOY02000004.1 coordinate 587,855, forward strand.
AAGGCTTCGCGTTGCTGAGTGGCGAAACCGGACACTGACTCGTCCAGAAACGCAGCGTCGTTGTCTTTGACGTTCAGGCCATTGGGCAAGGTATTTTCAGCAATGATCAGTACGGTTTTGCTCGCCTGATTGGTGTACATGGTGCCCGTTGCGCCAGCGGTGCCCTTGGCGGCATCACCACCAGGCAGTGGGTTGGCGATAAAGCCCTGGGGCAAGGTGAAAGCGAACTTCCCGCCCAGCGCCGAGATTTTTTGCGCGGGTGCGGTTTTCGCGGCCGGTTGCTTGGCAGCATAAACGCTCACGGCAGCGAAACTGGTGACCGCTGCCAGGATCAGGACAACGGCTTTCTTACTCAACGACATGCAAACTCTCCGGGGTGATCGCGCAGTGGCGGCGATCATCCCACGGCCAACCTTGGTCACTCCAGCGCGATCTCGAATCAGGGCACGAGAGGCGACGTGAGGTCATGTGAGCCGCGAGCATGGGGGCGAAGATCCTCGTCCGGCACGATCAGTTGGGCGTTCGCCGGCTAGCGTGGCTGCGGGTTGGTTGCCCCGATCGTCACTTCAGGCGTTAGCCCCGTGTTTTGTTACGCCATTTCAGGCTTGGGCACGCAGATCGCAATCGCCGGTCATGGTCGCGAGTGCATCGTCTACCCTAAAGGGTGAGCGAGGGCCGCCTGTCACGTCATCGGAACCGGTTTTCAATGTGCGGTCATTGCTTCAGGCGCGGCACTGGTGCCGCCTCTGGACGACCACACGCATGGAGTCAGTTAGATGAAAGCAACGACCTGCGCCTGCCCCAACTGCAACTGTAAACTGGGTGAGCACTCTATCGTCCGCCACGGTAAACATTATTGCTGCGAGGGTTGCGCCAAGCATCATGAACACGGCGAAGCCTGCACCTCGGCGGGTTGCCAATGCGCCAAGGGGGCTCACGGCTGAAAACTTCTGCCTGAACGTGGAGCCGTTTGTGCTCCACGTTGAGCGGGTGTGTCAACTGGCGGCAATCGCGGTGCCTCGTTACCATGAGGCCTTCTCCCTTTTTCACGATCCCGCCCATGGCCCTTGCCGCTCCGCCTGATCTCAGCGACACCGATGTGCCGGTGCAGCCGTTGGCGCGCACCTATCCGCGTGGTTTGTATATAGAGCCGCACGAGCATGTCTGGGGTCAGTTGCTGTATGCGATGAGCGGGGTGATGTGGGTCGAGACACCCGCTGAAGCATTGGTCGTGCCGCCGCAACGCGCGGTCTGGTTGCCACCGGGGGTGGTGCACGGGATTCGTGTGGTCTCGGACCTGCAGATGCGCAATATCTACCTGCGCCCCGCGTTGGCCGCGACGCTGGACAGCAGCGTTCAGGTGATCGAGGTCGGCGGTTTACTGCGCGAGTTGATTCTCGGGTTGGTGGCGCAGGGTGACAGTGGGCCGGCGGATTACTACGAGGCGCTGGTGAGGTTGGCCTTGCTGGAGCTGAAACGGGCGAAACGTTCGCTGTTGAAGATTCCCATGCCGGACAACGCCGAGCGGCGGCTGGTCAATCTCTGTCAGGCGGTCATGGCCGCACCGTCGCTGGACATCCCCTTTGAGCAGCATGCGGAAAATGCCGGCGCCAGCGTGCGCACCCTGGCGCGGTTGTTCAAGGATGGGTTGGGCATGGGCTTTGCCGAGTGGCGGCGTCAGGTGCAATTGGCGATCGCAGTCGCCGAGCTGATCCAGGGCGTGCCGGTCAGCACCATCGCCCGTGAACTGGGCTATTCGCCGAGCAGCTTCAGCGACATGTTTCGCCGCGAACTGGGTGTTCCACCCTCGCAATTCGCCCGCGAAGGCGATTTCAGTTCAGCTCCGTAGCAGGGCATTTGGCCGAAATCCTGAAGTACTTGGCCGATCGCTTTGGCGACCATTCTCTAGACTCTGTGTATCCCCAATTACACGGAGTTCAGCATGAACTACCTCATTTCACTGGCTATTGGTCTTGGCGTCGGCCTGCTCTACGGCGCGCTGGATTTTCGTTCGCCCGCGCCACCGGCCATTGCGTTGGTGGGGTTGCTGGGCATGTTGGCCGGCGAACAACTGTGGCCGATGGGGCGGCAGATGGTCGCTGGCTGGATCTCCTGAAATCCCTTCATTTGTCAGATGGAAATTCCCATGAAAGCACTGCAATTCGATAAAACCGGTGATCTGTCGGCCCTGCGTTACGTTGAGGTTCCGACCCCGGTTCCGGGCGCCAACGAGGTGTTGGTGCAGATCAAGGCTGCGGGCCTGAATCCCAGCGACGTGAAGAACGTGCTCGGACGTTTTCCCTACACCACGCTGCCACGGATTCCTGGCCGCGACTTCGCCGGCGTGGTGATTGAAGGGCCGCAGGCGCTGATCGGTCAGGAAGTCTGGGGCACGGGCCGCGAGTTGGGTTTTTTCGCCGATGGCTCCCATGCGCAATACGTGAAGCTGCCCGCCAAGGGCGTCGCCCTCAAACCGACGCATTTGAGCTTTGCCCAGGCGGCCAGCCTTGGCGTGCCATACACCACGGCATGGGATGCGCTGGAACGCAGCCTGGTGACCGCGCAAACCCGATTACTGGTGATCGGTGGTGGCGCGGTGGGTAGCGCGGCGCTGGCGCTGGGAAAAATTCGCAGTGCCCAGGTGTTAGCGGCGGCGCGACGTCCCGAGCAGGTCAAGGCCTTGCAGGCCCAGGGCTTTAACACGATCCTACTGGAAACTCCGGAAGCGCTCAGCGCTCAGGTCAATGCGATTTTCACGGGCGGTGCCGACGTGATTTTCGACACCACCGGTTTTTGGCTGCCAGCGGCGGTAGCGGCGTTGGCGACCTTTGGCCGCATCGCAATCATCGCCGCACCGGTCGACGGCCTGGTACAGCTGCCGGCGCTGGCGCTGTATCGCCGTGGCGGTTCGGTGGTCGGGATCAACTCGTTGTTGTACGGCGTCGAAGCCTGCGCGGCGATGCTTGAGCAGTTTGGTCGGTTCTTCGATGACGGGTTGTTGCCACTGCCGGAAGGGCTGGTGGAGTCGCCACTGGCCGAGGGGCTTGAGCGTTATGCCGAGGTGAATCAGGGCAGCGGCGACAAGGTGATTTTGTTGCCTTGATCAACCAGTAAAACGGTGTTGGTGGCTTTTGCGACTGCTGCGCAGCCGATCGCGGGCAAGCCACGCGCCCACAAGATCTACGCAATACCTGTGGGAGCGTGGCTTGCCCGCGATCGATGTCATCCAAGACAACGCAGATTTACACCTCAGGCACACCGTTCTCCCACGCCGACCAGTTTTTCAGAATCTCCTGCACCAGCGGGTTGCCGGCGCGGAAGAGGTTTTCCAGGGCCGGCACAAAACCGCCCTGATCGGTGTACTTGAGCAGGTTGTCGACTTCGCTGTAACCCGGATAAGGACGGTCGAAGTGGGAACCGGCGCGCACCACCGCCAGGCGCTGGATATCCGCCAGGCCTTCACGGCTGGCGCGCAGCAGCGCTTCATACGTCGAGCTGTCTTCCTGCTGAGTCGTGCAGTAAACGCCTTGGTTGGCCGTTAACAAACGGGTCCAGACTTCGGCGCGATCGGGGCTTCTACCGCCCCAAAGTCGAAGTTGGTGAAGCCGATGTAAGTCAGTAACGCGCCATTGCTGAAGCGGTCGATGGGCACGATGTACTTCAGCTGGGCACGATAACCGTCCTACGAGTAATCATTGCTGGCGCCGTAGTTCTCCCACGGATAACGCCTGTAGAAGTTGGCCGACAGGTTGATCCGCGAATGGGTGTCGATGTCGGTGCCCAGGCCACTGTAAAGCGTGTTTGCTCGAAAGCGGGGCAGGCTTTGTCAGCGCTTGCGTCGTGCTCTGTTAGAATTGTTGAACTTGAATTCCAGAGGTGCCCCCATGAGCGAGCCGATTCGCCTGACCCAGTACAGCCACGGCGCAGGTTGTGGCTGCAAGATTTCACCTCAGGTGCTGGAGGTGATTCTGGCCGGTAGCGGCGCGCAGAATCTCGACCCAAAACTCTGGGTGGGTAATGCATCGCGCGACGATGCGGCGGTGTATGCCATCGACGATGAGCGTGGCGTGGTGTCGACCACCGACTTCTTTATGCCGATTGTCGATGATCCGTTCGATTTCGGTCGCATCGCCGCCACCAATGCCATCAGCGATATCTACGCGATGGGCGGCGATCCGTTGATGGCGATCGCGATCCTTGGCTGGCCGGTCAACGTGCTGGCGCCAGAGATTGCCCGGGAAGTGATTCGCGGCGGCCGTTCGATCTGCGATGAGGCGGGTATCCCATTGGCCGGCGGGCATTCGATCGATGCGCCGGAGCCGATCTTCGGCCTGGCGGTCACCGGGCTGGTGCAAAAGCGCCACATGAAGCGCAACGACACTGCTACCGCCGGTTGCTTGCTGTACCTCACCAAACCCTTGGGCATCGGCATCCTCACCACCGCCGAAAAGAAGGGCAAACTGCGCGCCAGCGACGTCGGCCTGGCCCGTGACTGGATGTGCACACTGAACAAACCCGGTAGCCGTTTCGGCAAGCTCGACGGCGTGACGGCAATGACCGACGTCACCGGTTTCGGATTGCTGGGGCATCTGGTGGAAATGGCCGATGGCAGCGGTGTGACCGCGCGTATTGATTACGACCGCGTGCCACGTCTGCCGGGCGTCGAGTACTACCTCGATCAAGGCTGTGTGCCGGGCGGTACTCTGCGTAATTTCGACAGCTACGCCAATAAGGTTGGACGCATACAGGAACTGCACAAGCGCGTGCTGTGCGATCCACAGACCAGCGGTGGTTTGCTGGTTGCCGTGACACCCGAGGGCAACGGGCAGTTTCTCGCTGTTGCCGCTGAACTGGGCCTGAACCTGACGCCGATCGGTGAACTGGTTGAGCGACAGAGCAACGCGGTAGAGGTGATTTGATGCTTATCGATTTCACTGATTACCGCGACATCTTCCTCAACGACCGGCCGATGATGGATGTCCGCGCGCCAGTCGAGTTCACCAAGGGTTCGTTCCCGGGGGTGATCAACCTGCCGCTGATGACGGACAATGAGCGCCAGCGGGTCGGCACTTGCTACAAACAGCACGGTCAGCAGGCCGCCATTGTGCTCGGGCATCAGTTGGTCTCGGGCGAGATCAAGGCGGCGCGCATCCAGGCCTGGGCTGATTTTGCCCGGGCCAATCCCGACGGTTACCTGTATTGCTTTCGCGGCGGTTTACGTTCGCAGATCGTCCAGCAATGGCTCAAGGACGAGGCAGGCATCGACTACCCTCGTGTCGGTGGCGGCTACAAGGCGATGCGGACTTTCCTGCTGGAAACGGTCGACCAGGCGGTCGAGCAGTGCGACTTCGTCTTGCTCGGCGGCATGACCGGCACCGGCAAAACCGATGTTCTCACCCGTTTGAGCAATGGTCTGGACCTTGAAGGTTATGCCAATCATCGTGGTTCCAGCTTTGGCAAGCGTGCGACCGGTCAGCCCGCTAACATCGACTTCGAGAACCGCCTGGCGGTGGACGTGCTGAAAAAGCGTGCCCGTGGCATTGAACAATTCGTGCTCGAAGATGAAAGCCGTATGGTTGGCAGTTGTGCCTTGCCGCTGCCGCTGTATCAGGGCATGCAACGGTTTCCGATGGTCTGGCTCGAAGACAGCCTGCAGGACCGGGTCGAGCGGATTCTGCGCGATTACGTGGTGAACCTCTGCGCGGAATTCATCGCTGTACATGGCGACGAGGGGGTCGCACAGTTTTCCGAGCGTTTGCTGGCAAGCCTCAACAACATCAGCAAGCGCCTGGGTGGCGAGCGTCATCAGCGGATGTTCGATCTGATGGAGGCCGCGTTGGCCGAGCAGGCACGCAGCGGTGCAGTGGACTTGCACCGTGGCTGGATCGAAGGCTTGTTGAACGAGTATTACGACCCGATGTATGCCTTCCAGCGCGAGAAGAAAGGTGCCCGAATCGAGTTTGTGGGCGAGGAGGCTGCGGTGCTTGAGTACTTGCGTGAGCGCGGTAACCGTTAAGATCGAGACGCGGGCGCTGGTTAACCAGCGCCTGCAATCCCCTTTAGAGCACCAATGCGCCGATCAGCCCGCAGATCACGCCAACCAGCATGGTCAGCACAGCCACGGTCACCAGCACCCGGGTATCGAAATCCTTGCGCAGCATCAGCAGCGAAGGCAGGCTGATGCTCGGCAAGGTCATGAGTAGCGCCACGGCCGGTGCGGTGCCCAAACCCAGGGTCATCATGGTTTGCACGATGGGGATTTCCGCGGCGGTGGGGATCATGAACAGTGTGCCGACGATGGCCAGCGGTATCAGCCATAGCAAGCTGTTGGCCATCGCGCCGTCAACGTGCGGGAACAGCCAGACCCGGGCGGCGCCCAGAATCAGTACTGCCAGCACGTAGATCGGAATAGTGGTCCAGAACAGTTGCCACAAGGTCCGCGCCCAGCGGCTCAGAAAGGGTTGTGCATCGGTTGTGCGGGTCGCTTCGGCCACCGCTTCCAGCGCCGCCTCCGGCATGTAATCGGGTCGCGAGATGCGTTGGGCGACCAACGAAACACCCAGCACCAGCACAATTCCCGCCACCAGCCGCAGTGCGGTAAAGCCCCAGCCGAGTACGAAACCCATGAACACCAGCGTTGCCGGGTTGAGTACCGGGTTGGCAATCCAGAACGCCAACGCCGCCCCCACCGAGACGTTCTGACGGCGCATGCCGGACACCACGGGCGCGGCGCAGCAGGTGCACATCATGCCTGGCAAGGCGAACAAACCGCCGCGCAAGGTCGAAGCAAAACCGGCACGGCCGAACAAGCGCAGCAGCCAGTCTCGCGGAATCAATACCTGCAGCAGCGAACCCAGGATCACCGCCAGTACGGCCGCTTTCCAGATCGCCAGGAAGTACACCTTGGCGTACACCAGTGCAGCGGCGAGCGGTGAGGTTTGTTCATCGTTGAGGATGGAGGCGCCGATGCTGTGGCTGTCGGCAGCCACGAATGCCTTGAGGTAGTAGGGCGACCACTTGACGTAGTAGAGGCCGATACAGGCAACCAGCAGGAACAGGGCGGGTTTCCACCAGAGCGCCAGGCCCCGGTTGGGGACCGCTAAGGAGTTGGACATACAGAGGCTCCGGACAATAAGGACAGTGGGGCATCATACTCCAGTGCAGTCTAGTCCAGAGGCTCGGATAACGGTGGGTACAAGCCGATGCGTTATGTCGGACACGTCTGCGGGCCATTGCTCAGCCCTTGTTTGTAGCTATGGCTGAGCAAGGTGACCTTGCCGTTGTGCCAGGTCAGAGTCAGTACGTACAGCGAGTCGAAATCGTTGGATGGCCAATCGTCGAGAAGGCGGCGTTTTTCACCGGTGGCCTCTTTAGCCACCTTGTTGATCAACTCCGGCAGATAGCCGTGGGACCAGGCCGTGTAGATGATCGAGTTGTGGTACTTGTCGTGAACCAACTCGCCTGCCAGTTCGCTGATGTCGTTGGCCGAAAACTCGATGTTTACCGGCAGCCCGAGTTTGATCGCGGTGGGGCTGATTGTCAGCAGCGGTCGGAGGTAGCTGTAGGAGTTGTCGAACTCGCCTTCCACGACGTTGCGCGTCGGATTGGCAGCAAACACATAATTGGCCTTGCCGAACTTCTCTGGCAGTAGCTCTGCCAGTTTGATCGCACGGTTCAGACCCTGGCAGTTCAGCTGGCCTAGACCTGCGGCGGGTTTTTCTGCGTGACGTAAAAACACCAGGGTCTGGGTGCCGTCAGCCTGTTGGGCGCGGTTCTCACGGGCTTCCAGCGCCAGGAACAGGGCGCAGGCCATGAGCAAGGCCGCACAGAACACCAAGGTGCGTGGTTTCAGGTTTTTAACAAGGTTAAGGTGCTTTTTCATTAAGTTATTATTCTTCAGCGCATTCGTTTAAGGCTGACAAAACATCACATTGGGAGCGCGCGGCTTCAAGTGCTTTTCATGTCGTGGGGTCGATTCGTCTAACGCAAGGGCAGCGTTGGAGTCCACTGGCGCCCTTTGGTTCGATTCGAATCGGCGTGCGTTACTCTATCTGCAGGACCGGGCTGGCTGGCACGAAGGTTATTGACAGAATGTTTCTGATTTAGCCTGCGCCGGCCAGCACCGTTCCTATAATCTAGCCGCCGTAAAGGCCTGACTTGTGCTGTGACCAAGGCCCACCGTCTGCCATTCAATTGTCACTGGATGTTCACCATGACCGAGTTGTCTGCATTCCCGATCACCGAAAAATGGCCTGCGCAGTTTCCCGAGTGGATACAGCTCTATTCGTTGCCGACACCCAACGGCGTCAAAGTCTCGATCATGCTCGAAGAAACCGGTTTGCCTTACGAGCCGCACCGGGTGGGTTTCGACACCAATGATCAGCTGTCCCCAGCATTTTTGTCGCTGAACCCGAACAACAAGATTCCGGCGATCCTGGACCCCCACGGGCCAGGTGATCAGCCACTGGCGTTGTTCGAGTCCGGGGCGATTCTGATCTACCTCGCCGACAAAAGCGGGCAACTGCTGGCGCAGGAGTCGGCCGCACGTTACGAGACAATTCAGTGGTTGATGTTCCAGATGGGCGGCATCGGACCGATGTTTGGCCAACTGGGCTTTTTTCATAGATTTGCCGGCAAGGAGTACGAGGACAAGCGCCCGCGTGATCGTTACGTCGACGAGAGCAAGCGTTTGCTGAAAGTGCTCGACGGCCGCCTGGAAGGCCGCGACTGGATCATGGGCGAGCGTTACACCATTGCCGATATCGCGACGTTCCCGTGGGTACGCAATCTGATCGGTTTCTATGAAGCAGGGGACCTGGTCGGGATCAACAATTTCCCGAATGTATTGCGCGTGCTGGATCGCTTCCTGGCGCGGCCGGCAGTGATTCGCGGGCTGGAAATTCCCAAATAACGGCAAACAATGCCACATCCCTAGATGTAATTACGCTTAAGGAAGAGCAATGCCTCGATTTGACTTTAAACAAGTAGACGTCTTCAGCCGTATTGCATTGAAGGGCAACCCGTTGGCCGTGGTCTTGGGTGCCGACGAGCTGAGTGACGAACGCATGGCGGCGTTTGCGACCTGGACCAACCTCAGCGAAACCACTTTCTTGCTGGAACCAGGCGATTCGCGGGCTGATTATCGGGTCCGAATCTTCACCACCTTGCAGGAACTGCCATTTGCTGGTCATCCGACCCTGGGCAGTTGTCATGCCTGGCTGGAGGCGGGCGGCATTCCAAAGGGGGAGGAAATCATTCAGGAGTGTGGCGTTGGCCTGGTGCGCATCCGCCGCCGTGGCACCGACCTTGCGTTCCTCGCGCCACCGTTGCTCAAGTCCGGCCCGCTGGACGCGGCACTGGTGGAGCGGGTGCGCCTTGGGCTCGGCCTGGAAGCCGGCGCGATTATTCGGGCTCAATGGGTTGATAACGGTGCTGGCTGGTTGGCCGTGATGCTCGCTGAGCGTGAGCAAGTGCTGGCGTTGCAGCCCGACCATTCGCAGATGCTCGGGCTGGCGGTCGGCGTCATTGCGCCGTGGCACCCTGAACGTGATGGCGACGAGGCCCAGTTTGAGGTGCGCGCGTTCATTTCCGGGGACGGCATGCCCGAAGATCCGGCCACCGGCAGCTTGAATGCCGGCGTTGCCCAATGGTTGTTGGCCGAGGGGTTTGCACCGGATGCTTACGTGGTCAGCCAGGGCCTGACCATGGGCCGCGCCGGGAGAATTCAGGTCGAACGGATCGGTCCTGACATCTGGATCGGCGGCTCGGTCGTGACCTGTATCGACGGCAGCTTGAATCTGTAACGCTGGCGAGTTTTTTAACCGTTGCTCGCCGCCAAACTGTTACCGAATCGGAAACAAATTGTTCCGCAACTTACGTTTGTGTTGATGGGGGAGAGGGGCATAAGCTTCTTTCCTTTATGACTTTTGTCTTGTCCAGGCCGTTGGCCTCCTGTCAGGAAACCCCATGTCCAGCCAATTCCCCGAAGCCCGTCCACGCCGTTTGCGCCGTAATCCGCAGTTGCGCAGCCTGTTTCAGGAAACCGAGTTCACCCTTAATGACCTGGTGCTGCCGATCTTTGTCGAAGAAGAAATCGACGATTTCGTGCCGATTACCAGCATGCCTGGCGTGCGGCGGATTCCAGAGTCGAAGCTGGCAGGCGAAATCGAGCGCTATGCGCGGGCGGGTATCAAGTCGGTGATGACGTTCGGGGTCTCCCATCACTTGGATGGCAGCGGCAGCGACACCTGGAATGAAAACGGTCTGGTGTCGCGCATGGCGCGAATCTGCAAGGACGCGGTGCCGGAGATGATCGTGATGTCCGACACCTGTTTTTGCGAGTACACCGATCATGGTCATTGTGGGGTGATGCATGCGGGGGAAGTCGATAACGACAAGACCCTGATCAACCTCGGCAAGCAAGCCGTCGCCGCTGCACGGGCCGGGGCGGACGTGATTGCGCCTTCAGCGGCAATGGACGGGCAGGTCCAGGCTATTCGCCGGGCGCTCGACGAAGCCGGCTTCAGCCAGACGTCGATCATGGCCTATTCGACCAAGTTTGCCTCGGCACTCTACGGTCCGTTCCGTGAAGCCGGCGGCAGTGCGCTCAAAGGCGATCGTAAAAGTTACCAGATGAACCCGATGAACCGCCGTGAGGCGGTGCGCGAATCGTTGCTCGATGAGCAGGAAGGCGCCGATGCGCTGATGGTCAAGCCGGCCGGTGCGTATCTGGACATCATTCGTGATATCCGCGAAGCGTCGCGTTTGCCGTTGGCGGCTTATCAGGTGAGTGGCGAATACGCGATGATCAAGTTCGGTGCCGCCGCCGGTGCGATCGATGAGGACCGCGTAGTGCGCGAGAGCCTGGGGGCGATCAAGCGGGCGGGCGCGGACCTGATCTTCACCTACTTTGCGATGGACCTGGCGTTGAGCGGAATCTAAGCCGCCGAGCGTGCCGTTGTTACCAGAGGAACGGTTTGATCCCGTGGTCCCGGAAGTAACGCTCGATGACTTTCGGGTCGGCGGACAGGTCGGCGACGGCCACATAACTGTCGGGCCTTAATAGATAGAAGCCATTGCGCGCCAGCCCGACGGCTTCGTGGGTCGGATGCCAGTCGAAAACGTGCAGCGCCAGGTGATGCTCGGCGCACCAGGCAAGCATTTCTTCGCTGGTGTCGCCGTACACGTGAACCTGCCAGTTGAGGCTTGTCAGACTGTCGAAATTATCGGTCTCGCGGTCATGTGCCCAAGGCAAGCGGTCACCGCCGAAAACATGGCCCGCGTGGCCTTCGCTCAGAGGCATCCCGCGATAATTCAGGGTGATTTGCGACACCGTACGAAACAGATACTCGCGCGCCAATTCAAAGGAGACCATTTTTGGCAGCAGGAACGGTGCAATGCGGGTGCGTATCACGTCGGCCATTGCGCCTTCGGCGGAGACGAAATTGAACACCCGGTCGGTGGTTGCCACCAGTCGCCGGGCAAAGGCCATGCGTTCGACTTCATAACTGTCGAGCAATTTGTCGTTGGCTGCTCCATTAAGAACGGCGGCGAGTTTCCAGGCGAGGTTGATCGCATCGCCAATACCGGTGTTCATGCCCTGGCCGCCGGCGGGGCTGTGCACATGGGCGGCGTCACCGAGCAAAAAGGCACGCCCGAAGCGGAAGGTGTCTGCTACCCGGTGATGGACCCGGTAGGTCGAAAACCAGTTGACCTTGCGTACCTGAACTTTCAAGTGATCGATGGCTCGGCTACTGATGTCTTCAAATTTGAGGGTTTCAGCCTGTTCCGCGCGTTCATCGCGCACCGTTCCGATCAATCGTGCACGGCCTTCGCCGGCCAGCGGAAAAACCGCCAGAAAGTCGGCTTCATCCAGATCCACATGCAGTTCACCATTGAGCGCCGGACCTGAGGCTTCGACGTCGGCGACATAAAACACTTGCTGGTAGGTCCCGCCGGGAAAGCCGATGTCGAGTGCCTTGCGCACGGTAGAACGAGCGCCGTCACAACCCGCCAGGTAGCAGGTCTGACAGGTATGTTCCTGCCCGTCGGGCAGGAGCAGCTGTGCGGTGATGCTACCGCCATGCTCGCTGAAACCGATCAGCTCGGTGTCGCGCTCGACCACCACGCCTAACTGCTCCAGCCGTTCGATCAACAATCGCTCATGCTGGTCCTGCGGGAACATTTCCAGGAACGAGTAGGGGGTCAGGTCCTTGCCGATGTCCTCGAACGGTAACCGCGCCACGGGTTCGCCTTTGACCCACAGATTGACTGCCGGTACTTTGTGGCCGTTCTGCACCACGGCTTGGCTGAGGTCGAGCTGGCGGTACAACTCCAGCGTACGAGCCTGAACCGCCAGGGCGCGAGACGTGGTGCCGGGTGCGCTGGTCTTGTCGAGGATGCGTACCCGGATGCCAAGCTTGCTGAGCCAAAGCGCGAGGACCAGTCCTGTGGGACCGGCGCCAATGATCAGTACATCACTGCGGTTCATGTCGTTGCCCTCGGTCGAGAGTCCCGCTGAACAGGGGTGTATCCAGTTTAGATCCGATAGACCTA
>NZ_AFOY02000005.1 GCF_000217955.3 Pseudomonas fluorescens HK44
TTAGGTCACGACTCAGTACCCGAATTTCTTGACGACCATAGAGCATTGGAACCACCTGATCCCATCCCGAACTCAGCAGTGAAACGATGCATCGCCGATGGTAGTGTGGGGTTTCCCCATGTGAGAGTAGGTCATCGTCAAGATTAAATTCCGAAACCCCTATCTGCGTATGCAGGTAGGGGTTTTGTTTTGCCTGCAAGAAAGTTGATTCCGTAATCCGGACAAATTTGCACAGTTATTTCTCGGCCAGATCACTAGAATAGGCCGGTCATTTTCAGAACCCGAGCCCTTTATGCCAGATCCGGTTGACGCCTCTGGGCTGTCAGATTTACCGCTGGACGACTTGGTGGCGTGTCACGAATGCGACTTGCTGATGCGCAAGCCGCAACTCGCTCATGGCGAGAAAGCCCTATGTCCGCGCTGTGGTTATGAACTCTATGCCCACCGGCACAATGTCGTGGAGCATAGCCTCGCCTTAGTGATCGCCGCGCTGCTGCTGTACGTTCCGGCGAACTTTTTACCCATCATGCAACTCCATTTACTCGGGCAGTCGTCGCGCGACACTGTCTGGAGTGGCGTCGTTGGCTTGTTTGATACCGGGATGCAAGGCGTGGCAGTGGTGGTGTTTCTGTGCAGCATGGGAATCCCGCTGCTCAAGTTGCTGTGTCAGTTGTTGGTATTGCTGAGCGTTCGTTTTGATATAGGGCGCAGCTATGGCTTGCTGCTTTATCGCATTTATCACCATCTACGCGACTGGGGAATGCTTGAGGTCTATTTGATGGGCGTGCTGGTGGCCATCGTCAAACTGGCAGACCTTGCGTCGATAACGGTTGGCTTGGGTCTGGCATGCTTTATCAGTTTGTTATTGGTGCAGGTCTGGCTTGAGGTGGTGATGTCGCCTCATCAGATCTGGCAAGCGTTATCAGGAGAGGATGCTCATGCGGGCAATTGATGCAGGCATTTTGATTTGTATCGAATGCCATGAGCTTAACAAGCAGGAACCGGACACCGACGAGCAGACATGCACCCGCTGTGGAGCACTGGTTCATGCGCGTCGCCCCAACAGCTTGATGCGTACCTGGGCGTTGCTGATTACCGCGGCGATTCTCTACATACCCGCCAATGTGTTGCCGATCATGACTGTCAGCACATTAGGGCAGGGTGAGGGCGATACCATCATGTCCGGCGTGATCACCCTGGTTCAGCACGGGATGTTTCCGATTGCTGCCGTGGTGTTTGTCGCCAGTATTCTGGTACCGACTTTCAAATTGGTGGGCATCGCATTGCTGTTGTTTTCGGTGCAGCGGCGTCAGCCTTTATCCGCACGGCAACGTATCGTGATGTATCGGTTTATCGAGTTCATTGGTCGATGGTCAATGCTGGATATTTTCGTGATCGCCATTCTAGTGGCGGTGGTTAACTTTGGTCGACTTGCCAGCATAGAAGCGAATCTCGGTGCGGTGGCCTTCGCCAGTGTGGTGATTTTGACAATGCTTGCTGCAGTAACTTTCGATCCCCGACTGATTTGGGATAACACGGAGTCGGACGACGACCATGACTGATTTGCCTAAAGCTAAAACTCGACCGGCTTCGAACTGGTCGGCCATTTGGGTTCTGCCCTTGATCGCCTTGATGATTGGCGGATGGTTGGGCTGGCGCGCTTACAATGAGACCGGCATCGAAGTTCAGGTTCGCTTTGAAAGTGGCGAAGGCATTCAGGCCAACAAGACCGAAGTTGTCTACAAAGGTATGCCGGTCGGCAAGGTAAAAAGCCTGACGCTGGATGACGAGGGAAAACCCCGTGGGGTTATCGCCACCATCGAGATGAACAAGGACGTGGAGCGATACCTCAGGACGAGTACGCGCTTCTGGCTGGTTAAACCGAGCGTCAGCCTGGCCGGGATTACTGGCTTGGAAACGTTGGTTTCAGGTAACTACGTGGCGATCAGCCCGGGTGAGGGTGAGTCAAGCCGCAAGTTCACCGCCTTGACCAAAGAGCCACCGCTGTCTGACTCCAAGCCAGGCTTGCACTTGACCATCAAGGCTGATCGTCTGGGCTCCCTGAACCGTGGCAGTCCAGTGTTCTATAAGCAGATCCAGGTCGGCCAGGTTAAAAGCTACCTGCTGTCCGAGGACCAGAGCACCGTCGAGATTAAGGTCTTTATCGAGCCCACCTACGCCAATCTGGTGCGCAAACATACGCGCTTCTGGAATGCCAGCGGGATCAGCATCGACGCCAACCTGTCAGGGGTGAAAGTGCGTAGCGAGTCGCTGGCCAGTATCGTTGCGGGCGGTATTGCCTTCGCCACACCGGACAACCGCAAAGACAGTCCGCCCACCGATCCAAGCCTGCCGTTTCGTCTCTATGAAGACTTCGACGCCGCTCAGGCCGGTATTCGTGTCAAAGTGAAACTCAGTGACTTCGAAGGCCTGCAGGCCGGACGCACACCCGTGATGTACAAGGGCATTCAGGTCGGTAACCTGAAAGCGCTCAAGATCGACCCCGACTTGTCCAGCGCGACGGCCGAGCTGACCCTGGACCCGCTCGCCGAAGATTACCTGGTGACCGGAACCCAATTCTGGGTGGTCAAACCGTCAATCTCGCTGGCAGGGATCACCGGGTTGGAGGCGTTGGTCAAAGGTAACTACATTGCCGTGCGTCCAGGCGACAAGGGCGGTGCGCCGCAACGCGAATTCGAGGCCCGGCCGAAGCCGCCGCCTCTGGATCTGCGTTCTCCAGGTCTGCACCTGGTGCTGTTCACTGAAAACCTCGGTTCCCTGGAAGTCGGTAGCCCGATTCTCTACAAGCAAGTCAAGGTCGGTTCGGTGCAGAGCTATCAGTTCTCACGCACCAAAAAGCAGCTGGTCATCGGTGTACACATCGAGAAAGAGTACGAAGGACTGGTCAACGCTTCGACTCGATTCTGGAATGCCAGCGGAATTACCCTGACTGGTGGTCTCACCGGCGGGATTCAGGTCAAAAGCGAATCCCTGCAAAGCCTGATGGCCGGCGGTATTGCGTTCGAAACACCGAAAGCTACGGCGCCATTGCAGAAGCGGATTCCTCGTTTCCGCTTGTTCGCCAACCGTGACGAGGCGAGCCAGAAGGGCGCCGTGGTCACGATCAAGGTCGATCGTGCCGACGGTTTGCGCACCGGCACACCGATTCGCTTCAAAGGTCTGGATGTCGGTAAGGTAGAAAACGTCGACCTCAGTGATGACCTGCAATCGGTGCTGCTCACCGCACGCATCACTGAAGTGCCGGAGCGCATTGCTCGAGTCGGCAGCCAGTTCTGGGTGGTCAAGCCGGAACTGGGCCTGATCAAAACGTCCAACCTGGAAACCCTGGTCACCGGGCAATACATCGAGGTTCAGCCCGCCGCGAAAAACCTCGGGTCGCAAAAAAGCTTTGTCGCGTTGCCGCAGCCCCCTGAAGCAACGACTCAAGAGGCCGGTCTGAGTCTGGTGTTGAGCGCCGCTCGCCGGGGTTCGCTGAAAACCGGCGTGCCGGTGACTTATCGTGAAATCACCGTCGGCAAGGTCACTGGCTACGAACTGGGTCAAACTGCGGATCGCGTGTTGGTCCACATTCTGATCGAGCCGAAGTACGCGCCGTTGGTACGCAGTGGAACGCGCTTCTGGAACACCAGCGGCTTTGGTCTGGACTTTGGTCTGTTCAAAGGCGCAACGGTGCGGACCGAGTCATTGGAGACGCTGATTCAGGGCGGTATTGCGTTCGCTACACCGGATGGTGATCGGATGGGTAATCCTGCGCGACCCGAGCAGACGTTCCCATTGTTTGACAAGTTCGAGGACGAGTGGCTGACCTGGGCGCCGAAGATTCCCCTCGGAAAATAGACTTTTGGCGTCTGTACTGTCGTCATCGCGAGCAAGCTCCCACACTGGATGGTGCCCAACACCGATCTGATGTGGGAGCGAGCTTGCTCGCGAAGGGGGCCTCAAGATCGCTAAAAAAGCTAATGAATGCATATAAAAAGGCCGCGATCCATTGGATCGCGGCCTTTTTCGTTGCGACGTCGGTGAAAGGATCAGACCTCGTCCAGTTCCGGTTCGGTCGATTCGACGTTGACCGTCGCCTTCACCTCGTCATGCCGGCGAATGTACTTCCAGTCCGCCTCGTCGATGTAGATACCATGCGGCCCGCTGCCACCTTCCAGGTCTATGGCGACACTGGCGCAGACTTGCGGCTTCACACTGGCGAGGATTGGCACGAAACCCAACTGAAGGCTGGTTTCCAGCAGGGCAGCCTGGTTCTTCTCGTCGATGTCGGCGGCCTCATCGAGGTAGTACGGCAAGCGCACGCGCCCGGCCTGGTCGCGATCCATCAAGTGCAGCAACAAGTACATGTTGGTCAGCGCCTTGATGGTCATGGTAGTGCCGTTGGACGCCGCGCCATCGATGTCGGTGTGAATCACCGGTTGCCCGTTGACCTTGGTGATTTCGAACGCCAGCTCGAACAGGTCCTTCAGGCCCAACTGGTTGTGGTTCGCTGCCACCAACCGCGCCAGGTATTCCTTGGCTTCTTCGTTCTTGTTGTCCTGATCGGCGCTTTGGCTCAGGTCGAATACCGACAGTGTTTCACCTTCCTCATATTGACCTGCGCTGTGGATGATCTGGTCGATGTGCTTGAGGGCTTCCTTGTTCGGCGCCAGCACGATGCGGAAGCTTTGCAGGTTGGAGACCTGACGCTTGTTGATCTCACGGTTGAACAGCGCCAGCTGGTGTTCGAGGCTGTCGTAGTCACTGCGAATATTGCGCAGGGTCCGGGCGATGTCGGTCACCGCTGCACGGCGCGCCTTGCCGAGGGTCAGGGCTTCGTCGGTGCGGTGCGCGTAAGCGTTGATCAGCAATTGCAGGCGACGCTCGACATCGTCTTCGCTGTCGAACTTGGCCACACCCTTGAGGCGAACCTGCGCGTAAAGCGCTTCGATCTGCCCGTCGACACGCAGCAGGCCTTGCCAGCTGTCCTGATAGTCATTGAGCAGCGGCAGCAGGTTGTCCATGGAATCGTCGATCGGGTCCATGAACGGCGTCCCGAACGGCAGGTCTGCCGGCAACAGCTGACGGCGGCGCAGGGCATCGTCGAGGGTGCGTTGCTTGGCTTCCATGTCGCCGATCTGCCGGCCGACCAGTTGCAGCTTGGCCGACAGTTGCTGGACGCGTTCGGTGAAGGCATCGCTGGAACGCTTCAACTCGTCCTGCGCCGCTTCCATCTGCGCCAGTTGTTCCAGCTTGTCGCCTTCCTCGGCGCTCAGGGTTTGCGAGCGGCGGAAGTCTTCCAGGGCTTTTTGCGCATCCAGCACTTGCTGGTACAGCGCTTCGGTCTGGGTCTTGCTGGCCGCGCGGTCCGCCGCGACGGCCGCTTGGGTTTTCAGTTGCTTGAGTTCTTTGTCCAGACGGTCTTTCTGGTCACGCAGCGCGGCGCGGTCGGCCAAGGCTTGCAGAGCCGGTGGTTCGATGTGCGACAGGTCGATGGACAGGCCCGGCACTTCGAAGCGCTCGCCTTTGAAGCCGTCGAGGATCAGTTCCATGGATTTGACCCACTGGCCGTCTTCGTCCAGGGCAATGCCATGTTCGCCCAGCGGCAAGCTGAACAGCGCACTGTTGAACAGACGCATCAGGCGTTCGACGTCCTGTTGCGAGAACTCTTCGCGCAAGCGGGCGTAGCTGTTGTTGTCGGCGTGATCGAGTTGCTGCTTGACCGACTTCAGGCGTTTTTCCAGATCCCGCAGACGCTCTTCGAGGTCTTCGGCACTGAATTGACGGGACTGTGCCAGCGCACCGGCCAGCTCATCGTGCGCGTCCTTGGCGGCGAGCAGTTGTTGCTCTAGCACCTTGACGTCATCGACCAGGGCGAAGCGATGCTTGAGCACCGACAACTCGCCCAGCCAGCGCTGGATGCCGGTGATTTCGCGCTCCAGGCGCATCAGTTCCTGAGTACCGCCGCGCTGATCGTTTTGCAGTGCGTCCTGCTCGTTGCGGTAGTGTTCGGCCTGAATCGTCAGCTCTTCCTTGCGTGCGCTGGCGTAGTCCGACCAGGTGCCGAGCAACGAGTCGAGCAGTGGCGAGATGCGGTGCAACTTGCCGCGCAGTATGTTGCGCTGGTTAACGCCGGCAGCAAGGGCTTCGACCAACGGACCGGCGGTGACCAGCGAGTTGTAGTCCTGCTCCATGCGGCGCACGTCGCGGAAGGCTTCTTCGCAGGCGGCAATGTAATCGACGCTGCCGGAACGCAGACTGTGTTCGAACGCATCAAGGAACAGTTGCTTGAGCTTGGCTGCAGTGATTTCGCGCATGTGCAGCAGGTTGATGAACAGTGCGCGGAAGGTTTTCAGGCTCTGCTCGCTGGTGGAGCGCAGCGGGATCAGCGTCAGGTCCAGCGGGACCGACGTGTGACCACCCACCAACAGGCGGCGCAGTTCATCCGGCTTGAGTTCGTAGGCTTTCAGGCCTTCGCGCTCAAGGTTGGTGAACAGCTCTTTCTGGCGCAGGCAGGTATCGTTTTTCTGGTAATGGGCCAGGTCCAGTTTGCCGGCGTAGGCGAAGAACTGGTGACCGAAACCACCGCCCGGACCACGTCCGACCACGCCAATCACGTGGGGTCCGTGGGGCAGGGCGACTTCGACCAGTATGTAACTGGTGTCAGTGGCGAAATAGAAACGCCGCGACTGTTCCAGGCTGTACTTGCCGAAGCTCATGTCCGACATGCGCGCCAGGATCGGGAACTGCAAGGCGTTGATCGAGGCGGATTTACCGAGGTTGTTCGCGCCGTAGACCGACAGCGGTTCTTCCAGCGGGAACAGACCGAGGCTGTAACCGGCGGTGTTCAAAAGGGCAAAGCGGCGAATGCCGTAGCGGTCCTTGCTCATGCGTCGAGCTCCTGTTCTTCGGCAATGGCACGGGCCAGGGCGTCCTCTTCGAAGTCACTCAAGTCCAGCGGATCATCGGTTTGCAGCAGTTTTTCGTCACTGTCGTCATCGATCAGCACCGGCGCCGGCAATGGCAGCACGCTGTGCAGGCTGGCGGCCAGGTCACGGTCTTGCTGGACCGACAGGCAAACGTCGAGGAAGCGGTGCATCGGCGGCAGGAAGCGGTAGATGCCGTTCTCTTCGCCGGCGAAACCGAGCTGGGTCATGCGACGCATGATCTTTTCTTCCAGCTCTTCCTGGGTTTGCACTTCGGCCTGAATGAACAGGTCGCGGTACTTTTCCAGCAACGACGGCAATTCATCGCGACCGAGGCTGCCACCATCGAGGACGGCAATTGGATCGCGGCCCTGGTCAGCCAGATGCTCGACGAGGATGAAGGTGAACAGTGCCAAGCGCTGGGCGGTCTTGTTCACCGCCGCGGCGGCAAGGTCCGGCACAAAGTAGTAGAAACCACGGGTGTCGCAGACCAGTTCAAACCCCAGGGCCTTGAACAGCGTGCGGTACTGGTCCTGAAAGTTCGACAGCTGCGCGTACAGTTCCGGATCGCGGCGGCTGACGTGGTAGCCCTTGAACAGCTCGCGAAAGATCGGCGCCAGCTGAGACAGTTCGGATAGATCAAGATGCATTAGATGTGCTCGCAGAATTCTCGGGTGCGTCATCGCGGGCCGAGAGCAGGGCGAAGGAGCGCAGGCTGACCTGGTGCTCGTGAGTGTGGTAATCGCGGCGTTCCAGACGCTCGCGTTTGAAACGTTTTTCCCGTGACAGGCGGGAGAACCAGTACAGCAACTCGTCGGTCGCGCCGTCCGGTTCCTGTTCCAGCAGCCAGGTCATCAAGTCCGGCATCGGCAGCGCGTCTTCGCAGCGGTCGAGCATTTCCCGAACGGTACGCGGTGCCCGAGGGGCTTCGCCTTTTTGGGTTTTGTGGGCCTTGGGGAAGCGCGCCGGTTTCGGCTCGAAGCGCGCCAGTGCATAAACGTAGGCTTCGACCTGACTGGCACTGCCGAGGAAGGTGCTTTGCGGGCGGGTGAACATCGGCATCGCCGCTTGTGGCACCGCGTCGATGCCCTTGCGGCGGATCATCGACAGGGCCAGCGCCGCGCCTCGGGTCACGGCATTGTGCCGACGGGCTTCTTCACGCAGCGGCAGCAACAGCTCGCGAGCATGACGCAAGGTCAGCTGGGCGCTGGTCTGCATTTCGAGGATGCGCGCATGGGTACGCAACAGCATGTCGTCGTCGACCAGGTGGCCGAGACGCTGTTGTTCGCTGAGCATGCGCAGCAGCACGTTTTCAACCTTGCGCACGCCTTGCTCGAAGGCGCCATCGGCGTTGACCAACTGAATCATCGGCTCGACGTATTCGTCCCAGGTTGCCAGTACTTCGGCATAACGCTGACGCAACGGAATCTGTCGGTCACTGGTCTTGGCCCGTTCGGCGACGGCCACCAGGGCCTGTTCGTCGTTGGCGAGTTTCTTCAGGACATCGCGCACGCGCATGTCGAGCAAACGCAGCTGGCGTGCCAGATCATTGCCGTCACGGATGTCGAAAGCGTCCTGAATGTAGCCGGCCAGCCGCTCCAGATGGCGCAGATAGGCTTCGATTTCCAGACACAGGCCGAGGCGGTGCTCACGGCGCAGGTAGGCGAGGAAGTCGTGAATCTGCGCGTTCAGTTCAAAACGGTTCGGGCTTTTGGCCACCGGAACCAGAATGTCGAGGCGGATCCACACGTCCAGCAGGCTGGTGATGTCCTGTGGCGTGCTGTCCAGTTGCTGGGCGGTCAGCTGTGAGCGCAGTTCGTTGAGGCTCAGGGTGCCTTGGTCGAAGTGCTCGCACAAAGGCTCCAGAAGTGCCCAGTGTTCGGCGAGGGCGCGCAAGACGCGCTTGGGTTCGATCATCGGAATGGCCGGCTGGTTGGCGATTAAAAGCAGCGATTGTACTGCATCACATGCGATGGGAATCACTCTCGAGGGATCGACGGGACGGACAGTCGCTTTTCTATCGATCAACTGCGGGCGATCTTGAGCGAAGGGCGGTAGAATCCCTGCACTATCAGTTATCCACAAGTGGCCGACCTTTGCTTATCGAGTCCCGTCGCCGCGCCTATTTAACCGCCATGCAGGTGGTCAACTGGCTGCCGCGCACCGAACTGCCTTTTGCCGCGCCGTCGCGCCCCGAGCTGCTGGCAGCGCCAGAGCCGTTGGTCGAGGCGCCGATCATGCCGGCTCAGGTCGCGAAAGCGGCCGTAGAGCCTGTAGTCAGGCCGACCGAGCGGGTCAAGGTCGACGTACCGCGCCCGACGCCTTCGGTTGCGCGCCCGGCGGGCAAGCCGGTCGAGGACGCCGAAGACGCACCGGTCGTGACCAAGGCACCGGCAATACCGCCGCCGCGTTTTGCCCTGCAATTGTTGCGAGCCGGCCGTTGCCTGCTGCTGGTGGAGTTACCCACAGGCGGCGCGTTCCAGAGTCGCGATCCGGCCTACTTGCTGCTCAAGGACATGTTGCGCGCCGCCGGTCTGCCGGACAGCCCGCAAATTGTTGGCGAACCGGTTCGCTGGCCGCTGCTGGCACGTGGAACCATGGATCAGGGCCCGGAGGCTGCTCGCGATTTCGTTCAAGGCTTCCTTTCGGCTCGCCTCGAAGATGCGCCTTGTGTGTGCCTGTGGTTGATCGGCCTGCCGGCGGTGCGTTTTGCCGGTGAAGCGAATGCTGAATCCTATAACCGCGAACTTCAGGTCGAAGGCCTGGGTTCGGTCTGGGCGCTGCCTGGCCTGGAATTATTAATGGAAGAGCCACAGCGTAAGGCTGATGTCTGGCAAGCCATGCGTCGGCTGATGGCGCGTTGGAAAGAATCGAATGAGTGACGCTGTATCGTTCCGCCCGATGACCGAAGCGGATTTGGACGCTGTACTGAGAATCGAATACGCGGCGTTCAGTCATCCCTGGACCCGTGGGATTTTTCTTGATGGTCTGGGCAAATACCAGATCTGGCTGATGTTCGAAGGTCAGCAACAAGTTGGCCACGGCGTGGTGCAGATCATCCTCGATGAGGCGCATCTGCTGAACATCACGGTCAAACCGGAAAATCAGGGGCGCGGGCTGGGTTTGAGGCTGCTTGAGCACTTGATGTCCCGTGCGTATGAAGCCAAAGCCCGGGAATGTTTCCTGGAAGTGCGTGACAGCAATCAGGCGGCATTCCGTCTGTATGAGCGTTATGGTTTCAATGAAGTCGGTCGCCGCCGTGATTACTACCCGGCGGTCGGTGGGCGTGAGGATGCAGTCGTCATGGCCTGCACGTTGGTGGATTGATACATAACCATTGTGGCGAGGGAGCTTGCTCCCGTTGGGTCGAGAATCGGCCCTGAAATCAGCAATCGCGATTTATCAGAAAGAGCGCGTTAGCCGATTTTACGACTGCTTCGCCCGAGCGCGGACCGGCCGACGGGAGCAAGCTCCCTCGCCACAGGATCAACGATTGCCATCAACCGGATCGCGCTCTGCCAGTTCCGCCTCATCCAGCCCGTTGCCGCCGCCGATTTCGTCCTCATCGACAATGCTCAAGTCCCAATCGGCGCTGAAGTCTTCTCCCGCATCATGAGCGTCATGGGCGCCATCTTCGCGGATCAGGTTTTCCGGGCTCATGTCGTCGTCAATGGGCTCGTCGTCAGCCGAGGCACCGCCCGTGCCTTTTTCACGTACGCGTTCGCTGGGCATTTGTTGCTCACGCTCGTGTTCGCGGGTCAGGCCACCGATGGTCTCGCCGGGTTCTTCTTCATCGAAGTCCAGTTCGCGCATCGAACCCATGCGATCTTCGTTGTCGTCGATAGGCTCGGGTTGGACCGCGCCATAAGGACGTCGTGAATCAGTCATGGAAATTCCTCATAATGTGGGGCCTTATAAGGTGGACAGGCGTTACCCTTAAAGATTCCAAGACATTATTGTTCGACTACCTGCAACACCCGCGTGACCCCGACGGGCGGTTGTCTGTCAAAGCAGTGCATCATTCTTGAGGCTTCAGAGCATGAACGAATTACAAGATCTGATTGATAACAACGAGCGCTGGGCCGACGCGATCACCAAAGAAGATCCTGACTTCTTCGCCAAGCTGGCCCGCCAACAGACGCCGGAATACCTGTGGATCGGTTGCTCCGATGCACGCGTACCGGCCAATGAAATCGTCGGCATGTTGCCTGGCGACCTGTTTGTGCACCGTAACGTTGCCAACGTGGTGTTGCACACCGACCTCAATTGCCTGTCGGTGATTCAGTACGCGGTGGACGTGCTCAAGGTCAAACACATCCTGGTCACCGGCCACTACGGTTGCGGCGGCGTGCGCGCTTCGATGCAGGACCGCCAGTTGGGCCTGATCGACGGCTGGCTGCGCTCGATTCGCGATCTTTATTACGAACACCGCGAAGAGCTCGGCCAATTGCCGACTGAAGAAGAGCGGGTCGACCGCCTCTGCGAACTCAATGTGATCCAGCAAGTGGCCAACGTCGGCCATACCAGCATTGTGCAAAATGCCTGGCACCGCGGGCAGAGCCTGTCGATCCATGGTTGCATCTACGGCATCAAGGACGGTCGCTGGAAGAGCCTGAACGCGACCATCAGCGGTTTCGAGCAACTGCCGCCGCAATACCGTTTGCGCCCGGTCGGTGCCTTGTAAACGGCGCTGAGCCTCCGTTTATCAGAGGCGATGTCGATGCCAGTGTTGCAAGAACTTCTGGCCTTCGGCGTTTGGCGGATCATCGTAGCCGGTGATCCAGCCACGGCAATCGGGCGAGCCGCACTGACAGGCGAACTGACGCGTCAGCTTCTCTTCAGTGCTGGCGTAGTCCATGCACAGCACAGTGCCAGGTGTGATGTCCTTCAGCGCCCATAACCACAGTTCGCTCATGTCGAGAAAGACGTTCGGGTCGCAGGAGTGCAGCAGTAGTCCGGAAAAAAACGGGTCGTAGACGTGGATACCCGGCGCCAGTTGCAGGGTATGCATACGGCGGGTATGGATCAGCAGTCCCGATACCCGACAGATACGACTGATGCGCAGGTAATCGCGCTGTGCCGCGATTGCCGCGCCGCGCCCATCGTCAGTCTGGATAACCGTGAAGTGAGCTTTGGAGGGGTAACCCTGGCGGGCTCTGAGTTCTTTGTTCGGGTAAAGGCAGCTGCTCGACAGCGTAGCTGCCTTGTCCTTGGCTTGGGGCTTCATAACGATCCTTGTTGATTGGGCGCTACGACCACCGGAGGCTGGCGATCCTGCCAGCCCTGCAGCGCATGGGTACGCTTAAAGAGTCTCGCAAATGAAACAGAGGGTCTACTGTCAGATCTGACAGGCGATAGAGGCTGCCAACTGCGTCAGCGAATACTGACGCAGTTGGCATGCCCGCAGGATTACAGGTGTGATGCAGCCAGCGCGGGTGCAGGCACCTTCAACTGGTCCAGTTGGGGTTTGATGTCGGGGGCCGAACACTTGGCTGCAGCTTGCTCGGGCGTCAGATTGCGGATCGAGGTGTAGAACAGCTCGCAGGTTTTCTCTTTCTGGGCCACTTGCCAGGTTTGCGTGCAGGTGTTGAGTTGGGCGCTCGGGTCACTGCCGGGTTTGCTGCCCATACCCGCTTGCCAGCAAGCCGCACTCAAGTCCTGGCCCATCACCTTCAAACCCACGGCATCGGCCTTGGCCTGATCGTCGTCATAGTTCGCCGGGTCGGCCGCATACCAGATGTAGCTGGGGTGGTTAGAGCCCAACACCGGAACCTTCACGCCCGGGGTCGGGCTGATTTGTGCCAGACCCAACACGGCCACGGTCTGCCCATACTGCTCCTTGACCCAGTTACGCACCGGTGCACCGAACGCGACCATTGGCAAAGTCACGCCGCTGGTGGTCTGGCTGAATTGCTTGACCAGGGTGGTCTGATAGTCCTTGAAGTAGCCGTAGACGCCTTCAAGGTCCTTGCCAGCGGTGGAGGGGGCGGCAATCGGCGCGATGTCGATGATGGTCTGGTAGGCCGGTGTGTGTTCTGCGGCGATACCGTTGGCGGTCAGCAGCGTGGCCCAGCGGTCGGTGGTCTTCGATTCCAGGTAATCCTGGGCCTGGGTCAGCGAGTAGTCGGGGGGGAAGTGCAGCAGTTCGACGCTTTTGCGGTTTTCCAGCGCCATGCCCAAGGGCAGGAACAGGTACCAGCTGTACGCCCACTTGCCGTCGGCATTCAGTTTATTGGCGCCAGCGTGGGCCAGATCCCCGGCATCGAGCAATGCAGTCAACGGTTTTGCGTAGTCCTTTGGCACGCCGCTGATGTCTGCGTAGAGTTGATTGTTATCGGTTTTTACCCGAACTTTTGCCGTGGTGTAGCCATCGCGCTGAACGCTTTGGGTCAGGTAGTGCTCGACCGTTTGCTCCAGCGTCCAGTTGCGATAGCAAATCACGTTGCAGTTGTTGGGGTAGGCAAACAGCTGCGTTACCCGTTCGGTACTGCCCAGTTTCAGGTTGGTATCGGCGTGGGCGGTAGCACCCAAGGTAAGGGCAGCGAGGGTGAGGCTCAATCCTGCGAGTTTGAACATGCTCAGATCCTTTTCAGCGTGGGTCCCCGGAAGCGAGGGTGGTTACATACTGAAACCACTTGCGTTGACAGGTCTAGTACCCACGCGAAAAGATCGCAAGACAGAAAAGCAATCAGCCGGGAAAATGCAGCGCATTGCTCAAATCACCCATCGGCTTCTGGCCTCGGGCAATCATTGCGGTATCGCGCTGCTTGATCCCGTCGAGCGTCTCAAGCTGGAACACCCGGGTGATCAACCGAAGGATCGACGCGGTGTCGTACACCGTGTGATCCACCGTGCCTTTGCGGGCGAACGGCGACACCACCAACGCCGGCACCCGCGTGCCCGGGCCCCAGCGATCGCCTTGCGGCGGCGCGACGTGGTCCCACCAGCCGCCGTTTTCGTCGACCGTGACCACCACCACCATGTTTTTCCATTGTGGGCTTTCGCGCAGAACTTTCAGGGCGCGGACGATATGCCGGTCACCGGACGCCACATCGGCGTAACCGGCGTGCATGTTCAGGTTGCCCTGGGGTTTGTAGAAACTCACCGCCGGCAACGTCCCGGCTTCGGCATCGGCAAAAAACCGGTTGGTGCTCGATTCGTCACCCAGACCGCCATCGCGCAGGTGTTTGCTGCGTTCGGCCGGGTTTTCCGGGCCCAGTTGCTTGAAGTAGTTGAACGGCTGATGGTGATACTGGAAGTTGGGGATCTTCGGAATGCCCCCCGAGTCCTTGAACTGCTCCAGCGTCGCCTGCCAGGCGCCGGCGTACCAGGCCCAGTCGATGTTCTTCTTCGACAGCTTGTCGCCGATGTGTTCGTGGGTTTGCGGCACCAGCACACTGGGTAGATCGGCTTTGGCATATTCCGGGCGTTCCGGGTCGCGGATCCAGGTCGGCCAATAAGGCGGGGCCATGGTATTGACCGCGTAGCCATCCGGGGTCAGGGCGCTGGGGCCGAACTGCGGTGGACCGGTCATGGCGCTGGTCGGGGATTTCTCCAGCGGCTTGAGGCGCGTGTCGAGCGGGTCATCGCTTTGCAGCGAAGCGATTTGCACCTTGGCCACTGAGTTGGCGGCATCCGGGTAAAACGGCACGGCAGCACTGATCAGGTATTGATGGTTGAGAAACGAGCCACCGAACGCACCCTGGAAGAAGTTATCGCAGAGCACGAACTCCCGGGCCACGTCCCACAGACGCAGGGAATAACGGCTTTGGGCGTAATGCCCCATGGTCAAGCCGCCCGAGTCGGCCCAGGCGACAAAACGGTCGTTCTTGCCGCCGTTGATCTGCATCTGGTTCTGATAGAACACATGCCACAGATCCCGCGTCACCAGGCCAAACGGCAAGTCTTCGCCATTCGGGCCTTTGAGGGCATAGGGGGCGTTGGGCAAGTGTTGCTGAAATTGGGTTTCGTTCGGATAGGTCACGCCATCCAGGGTTTGCGGACCGATCTGCAACACGCCACCCCAGGCCGGCGGCAAGGTTTCCAGCAGACTGCCATCCCGGTCGCGCTGCTGATAAACCTCCGGCTTGAGCGCTGACAACGGCTTTTCAAGGCCCGGGAAGTCGGCGAACAGGTTATTGAAACTGCGGTTCTCGGCGAAGATTACCACCACGTTTTTCACCTGATCGCGCAGCGCCTTGTCCAGCTCGGCTGGCAACAGCGGTCGCGTATCCGGCTTTCCCAGTGTGTTGCCAGTGTTGCCGCACGCGCTCAGCGTTGCGCCGACACCCAGGACGGCAACGCCTCCCAGAAAGCGCCGACGGCCGGTGTCGGTGGGGCTGTCATCTGCTGGAGGAGGTGCATCGTTGCCGGTTTTTTCGTCGTTCATCCTGAATCCTGTTTTGCAGAAAAGTGTTGCTGTATATTTCGGCTGGACGCTAGCAGCGAGATATGACGGCGAGGTGACAAGAGGGTTTCAGACCCTTTACTACGGCATCACGGGCGCCACATACGCAAGCGTCGTCCCCAGCGCCCACAACAGAAACAGCACCAGAGGCGTGTGCACCAGCAGTTGCACGAACGAAAACCCGATCAGGTCCCGCGCCTTCAAGCCAAGCACGCCGAGCAGCGGCAGCATGTAGAACGGGTTGATCAGGTTGGGCAGGGCTTCGGCGGCGTTGTAGATCTGTACGGCCCAGCCCAGGTGGTATTTAAGGTCGTTGGCGACTTGCATCACGTACGGCGCTTCGATGACCCATTTACCGCCGCCGGACGGGATAAAGAAACCCAGGATCGCCGAGTACACGCCCATCAGCAGGGCATAGGTGTCGTGGGAAGCAATGCTGACGAAGAAGGTCGAGATGTGGTGCGCCAGGGTCTGGCCGTCGGTGCCTTTGACCACAGTCATCAGCGCGGCGATGGAACCGTACAGCGGGAACTGGATCATCACGCCCGTGGTGGTCGGCACCGCGCGGGCCACCGCATCGAGGAAGCTGCGCGGGCGCCAGTGCAGCAGTGCACCCAGCATCAGGAACAGAAAGTTGTAGGTGTTCAGGCCCGAAATCGCGCTGATCGCCGGCTTGGTCGCAAACTCATGAAACAGCCATCCGGCCGCCAGTAGCACCAGCAAAATAGTCAGTATCGGGCTGTATTCCAGCCATTCGCCAGGGCGAGTGCGTGGCTGTGGTGCCGGTAGGCTGAAGCTTGGGTCGATGCCGCAGGCCTTGGCGTCACGGGCGGAATTCGGGCCAGGGGCGGTGGCATAGGCGATGATCAACGAGACCACGATCAGCGCCAGCAAGAGCACACCGGACTGCCAGAGGAAAATCGTTTGGGTGAATGGAATCATCCCGGTGATCGACAGGATCGACGGCGGCAAACTGGCCGGGTTGGCCTGCAACTGCGCTGCCGACGAGGACAGCCCCAGCGCCCAGACCGCGCCGAGCCCCAGATAAGCGGCGGCACCGGCGGCGCGGTAATCCATGTGCAAGTCAGCACGACGGGCCAGTGCTCGCACCAGCAAACCGCCAAACACCAGCGACAGCCCCCAGTTGAGCAACGACGCGACCATGGAAATCAGGGCGACCCAGGCCACGGCTGAGCGCCCGTTTTTCGGGATGCGCGCCAGGCGGTCGATCAGTTTCACCGCCGGTGGCGAGCTGGCGACTACATAGCCGCCGATCACCACGAAGGCCATTTGCATGGTGAACGGGATCAGGCTCCAGAAGCCGTCACCGAAAGCCATTGCGGCATCGGTGGGTTTGGCGCCCATGATCATGGTGGCCACGGCAACAATAATGACCGCGAGCGCGGCAAACACCCAGGAGTCGGGAAACCAGCGTTCGGCAAAGTTCGAGCAGTGCAGGGCAAAGCGGGCGGAGCGGCTATCTTCGATTGCAGCGGCCACGGGAGTACCTCGATTTTTATGTTTATTGTGGTGCGAACCGGGCCGCGCAGGCCCTGCGGTCAGACATAAACAGTAAATCAATCAAGATGTTTTTGCGGTGCTGTTTTGCACACGTGGGACTATGGTCTAACGGGTTGTTCGAACGCGTTTTTGCGTAGACCATGGGCGCCGTGTTTTTTTGCCCATTTCAGAGCATTTTTATGACTGCCATCCTTGATGCACGACCGGCACCGTTCTCCCGGTCTGACTACAAGACCCTGGGCCTGGCGGCGCTCGGCGGGGCACTGGAAATCTACGACTTCATCATCTTCGTATTTTTCGCCCTGACCCTCAGCCAACTGTTCTTTCCACCGGAAATGCCCGAGTGGCTGCGTTTGCTGCAAAGTTTCGGGATTTTTGCCACCGGTTACCTGGCGCGGCCGCTGGGCGGGATTCTGATGGCGCACTTCGCTGATCGACTGGGGCGCAAGCGGGTCTTCAGTTTGAGCATCCTGATGATGGCGCTGCCGTGCCTACTGATCGGGATCATGCCGACCTACGCCCAGATCGGCTATTTCGCACCGTTGCTGTTGTTGCTCCTGCGAGTGCTACAAGGCGCGGCGGTGGGCGGTGAAGTGCCAAGCGCCTGGGTGTTCGTGGCCGAGCATGCACCGGCCGGCCACCGGGGGTATGCCTTGGGCTTCCTGCAAGCCGGGTTGACCTTCGGTTACTTGATCGGTGCGTTGACCGCGACCTTGCTGGCGCAGGTCTACACCCCGGCGGAGATCCTCGATTACGCCTGGCGTTACCCATTTCTGTTAGGTGGCGTGTTCGGGGTGGTTGGCGTCTGGTTGCGCCGTTGGCTGAATGAAACCCCGGTGTTCATGGCCATGCAGGCGAGTCGCGAACGGCATGTCGAGCTGCCGCTGCGCACAGTGTTGCGTGAGCATCGGCTGGCAATGCTGCCGGCGGTGCTTCTCACCTGCGTGCTGACCTCGGCGGTGGTGACCTTCGTCGTCATCACCCCGACCATGATGCAAAAGACTTTCGGTATGAGCGCCGGCCATACCTTCGCCCTGAGCAGTCTGGGCATCGTGTTTCTGAACGTTGGTTGCGTGATCGCCGGGCTGATCGTCGACCGTATCGGCGCCTGGCGCACGGTGATGCTCTATAGCTTGCTGCTCCCGTTGGGGATTGGCGTGCTCTACACCAGCCTGATTGGCGGTTCACACTGGATTGGCGTGGCCTATGCCATTGCCGGTCTGGGGTGCGGGGTGGTCGGTGCGGTGCCGTCGGTGATGGTCAATCTGTTTCCGGCGCGGATTCGTGTCTCGGGGATTTCCTTCACCTACAACATTGCCTACGCCATTTGGGCCAGTATCACGCCGTTGTTGCTGATTGGCCTGATGCCGTGGAGCCCATGGATCTGCGTGATGTTTTGCGCGGTGATGGGGGCGGTCGGGATTGGCGCAGCGCTGTACTTCGGTTCACGCCTGCCGCGGGTCGATCATGCGGCTGGCGTGGCCTGCAGTCCCTGAGGCACATCAATCGTAAGGCCGGTCTTACCCACACGGCGCGGGTTCAAGCTCAAGCGCAACGATCATGTCGACTTCGACCGAGGCATTACGGCTGCGTGGTGGCCAGATGCCAACTATTTTTGCAGGACCACCCGGCAAAGCTCTTCAGAAATGCCGGGTAAGGCCGATGGTAAGTCTGAAGGACGCTCTTAACCCTGCCCATCGGTGCATCGCAATGTTCAATAAACGCTTGAAGCAGGAGCTGTCGGCTCTTCGCGAGGAACTCTCCAGCCTTCAACAAGTGAAGGAAAGCCTGGAAAGCGAGATGCTCGTACTCACCCTGGACCCTGATGGGCGGGTGCAATCGATTAACCAGAATTTCGTCCAGGAAATGCTCTACAAGAGCAATGACCTGATTGGCCGGCACATCGAAGAGATCGTTCCGGTCCACGTCAAGACCGATGAGTTTCACCTGCGCTTCAAGAATGCCATGACCCGTGGCGAGCACTTTGCGGGCACCGTGCGCTTGCTCAGAGGCAATGGTGAGGAAGCGTGGTTGCGCTCTATTGCCCAGCCGATTCGTGGCTCGGATGGCCGGATCAAACAATTTTCGATTTACTCCAGTGACCTGACCCGCACCATCGAAGCGTCTCGTGAACACGAGAACCTGATCGAGGCGTTGTTTCGTTCGACAGCCGTCATCGAGTTCGACCTCAATGGTAATGTGTTGACGGCCAACGAGCGGTTCTTGAACGGTATGGGTTACAGCCTGGCGCAGATCAAAGGCAAACATCACCGCACGTTTTGTGAGCCCGAGGAGTACAACAGCTCCGCGTATCAGGACTTCTGGCAACGTTTGAATGCCGGCGAGTTCGTGGCCGACCGCTTCAAGCGCATCGACAGCTATGGCCGAGTGGTCTGGCTCGAAGCGTCCTACAACCCGGTGCACGACGCCAACGAAAAGCTCTACAAAGTGGTCAAGTTCGCCAGCGTGATCACCGATCAGGTCAATCAGGAGCAAGCGGTTGCCGAAGCGGCGAACATCGCTTACAGCACCTCGTTGCAGACTGACAGCTGTGCGCAACGCGGCACCGCTGTGGTCACTCAGGCGGTGGACGTGATGCGTGAACTGGCCAAGCATATGCAGCAGGCTGGCGAAGGCATTGAGGCGCTGAACGAACAGTCGCTGGTGATCGGCACCATCGTCAAAACCATCAGCGGCATTGCCGAACAGACCAACCTGCTGGCACTCAACGCCGCCATCGAAGCGGCCCGTGCCGGCGAGCAGGGTCGAGGTTTTGCGGTGGTGGCGGACGAAGTCCGGCAACTGGCTTCGCGTACCAGCAAAGCCACCGACGAAATTGTCGGTGTAGTGCGTCAGAACCAGGACATGGCGCGCGATGCCGTGGTGCTGATGACGGATGGCAAGCTCCAGGCCGAACAAGGTTTGGCGCTGGCCGCCGAGGCGGGCACGGTGATCGTCGAGATCCAGGATGGTGCGCAGAAGGTGGTCAACGCGGTCGGGCAGTTCGCCAATCAGCTGTCGACGTAAGCGCGGCTCGATTGAGCCTCGTCAGACCCAAAGATCATTCAGCGCGGTACGCTCCCCACCTTCGCTCCCGGTATTGAGCACGCCCTTGGGTTCGATCAGCAGCAGTTTGACTTCCTTTTCGGCAAACGGCTTGTGCTCGACGCCCTTGGGCACCACGTACATTTCGCCTGGGGACACCAGCACCTGGCCATCGCGAAAATCGATGCGCAGTTGGCCTTCGAGGACGATAAACGTCTCGTCAGTGTCCTGATGATCGTGCCAGATGAAATCTCCCAGCAGCTTCACCACCTTGAACTGGTAGTCGTTCATTTCGGCGATGACCCGCGGCGACCAATGCTCGTTGATCTGCGCCAGCTTGTTGGCAAAACTCAGGCTTTGATAGGGCTGCATGGCATGGCTCCCGTTGGTGATTGTGATCCCACGGTAGCCCGTGCAGCAGCGCACTTCTTGCACGATTGTGCGCGGCTCAGCGGCGGTGCATTTTCATCCAGCGGGCGGGTGACAGGCCGTAGGTTTTGCCAAACTGCCGGGTCATGTGGCTTTGATCGCTGAAGCCTGCGATCAGCGCGGCGTTGGTCAGCGACTCCCCCTGCATCAGCAACGAGCGCACCAGGTCCAGGCGGCGCATGGTCAGGTAACGATAGGGGCTGGTGCCGAACAACACGCGAAAATCGCGCGACAGACTCCAGCGATCACGCCCGCTGTGTTCGGCCAGTTGATCCAGGGTCACCGTTTGGTCGAGGGCACTGTGCATGAACTCGCGAGCGCGTTCTGCCGCCGGGTAATCAAAGCTCTGGCGATGGGAGGTCATTCCCGATACGGCGCTCATGGCCTGCGCCAGATCAAACAGCGCATCCTGCTGCTCCAACGGGTCGAGGGGGCGATCGATACGCTGCAACAGGACCTCGGTCGCCGCGAACAAGCGTGGATCCATCGAAATGCCGGTCTTGATGAAGGGCAACGGCTGGCCGCCGAGCATTTGCTGGATCAGTGCGGGCTCGACGTAAAGCATCCGGTATTTGAAGCCGTCCTCGGTACCGGCCTCGCCATCGTGGACTTCGTCGGGGTGCAACACCATGGTCCCGCCCGGCAGGCTATGCCGCCAGCCGCCGCGATACTGAAAGCTCTGCACGCCGGACAGTGTGCGGCCAATGGCATAGGTGTCGTGACGATGAAGGTCGTAACCATGGCCCGAAAAAAACGCCTCGATACGCTCCAGCCCGCCCGAGTCGGGGGCCCGCTGGAACCAGTCGGTGAGGATTTTCTGCTTGCCCATGGGGAGTCTTTTGTGGCCGGGGTGTTCGGTGACGAACACGGTAGCTCAGGTGTGGGCTGGCTGTCAGCCGGATAACCGGTTGATTGATTCATTTGCGTTTTACTGGAGATCTGAGCCTTTAACCGGTTCTGCTTGCCATGTTAGGAAGTACTGCTTTTAGGGGGGGAGATTCGCTGATGACCGATTCAAGCAATACACAGGTCTATCTGTTTTCCTACGACGAGTCGATAGTCGTTGCTCTTGATAAGGGCCTACCTCGCAGTAAGCCCTTTCTCGTTTTCAGTCCCGATCAATCCCCCAGCGCTTCACCTTCACGCCGTGGATCGGCACCACCGGCCCAGGACGCTTTGCCCTGCGCGTCGCGTACGCGAACGATGGCCTGGGTGCCGCTGGTCATGTCGATTTGATTGACCGTATGCCCTTTGTCCTTGAGGGCCTGAATCAGCGCGGGGCTGAACTGGCCTTGTTCCAGCTCGGTCGAGCCATTGCGGCTGCCGAAGTTGGGCAGGCTGATGGCGGCTTGCGGGTCGAGGTTCCAGTCGAGCAGGCCGACCACTGACTTGGCGACGTACTCGATGATTTGCGAGCCGCCGGGCGAACCGAGCGTCGCGACCAGTTCACCGCTCTGACGATCAAAGATCAGCGTCGGCGCCATGGATGAGCGCGGGCGCTTGCCGGGTTCGACACGGTTGGCCACGGGTTGGCCGTCTTCTTCGGGGATGAACGAGAAGTCGGTCATCTGATTGTTGAGCATGAAACCCTGCACCATCAGGTGCGAGCCGAAGGCGGCTTCAACGGTGGTGGTCATCGACACGGTGCCACCCTGATCGTCGACGGCAACCACTTGCGAGGTGGAGATTCTCAGTGGCGAGCGGTCAGGGGCGTAGGCCACCTGAATGCCCGGTGGTGTGCCAGGTTTGGCGCTGCCCATACTGCGTTCGCCGATTAACGTTGCACGGTTGGCCAGGTAGGCAGGGGAGACCAGGCCGGCGACCGGGACCGACACGAAGTCCGTGTCGGCAACGTACTGCGCGCGATCGGCGTACGCCAGGCGCTCGGCTTCGGCGATCAGGTGCACGGCTTCAGGCGAGGGTTCGAGACCTGCCGGCTTGTTGCTCTTGAGTGGCTTCAGTCGCGCCAGAGCGAAGCGACTGTCGTAGCTTTCGAGTGCCTGCAAGGTGCCGAGGATCTGCGCCACGGCGATCCCGCCCGACGATGGTGGCGGCATGCCGCACACTTGCCAGCGCTTGTAGTCGGTGCACAGCGGGGCACGCTCTTTGGCGCTGTAGCCGTTGAGGTCGTTCAGCGACAGGCTGCCAGGGTTGGAATTGTCTTGAACCTTGGCGACGATTTCCTGCGCAATCGGACCTTGATACAGCGCATTCGGGCCTTCTGCGGCAACGCGCTTGAGGACCTTGGCCAGTGCCGGGTTTTTCAGCAGCGTGCCAACGGCTT
Organism: Pseudomonas fluorescens HK44; assembly: GCF_000217955.3. Taxonomy (GTDB): domain Bacteria; phylum Pseudomonadota; class Gammaproteobacteria; order Pseudomonadales; family Pseudomonadaceae; genus Aquipseudomonas; species Aquipseudomonas fluorescens_AQ. The sequence goes on from NZ_AFOY02000005.1 coordinate 22,613, forward strand.
TCGGGCTGCCATCGGCATTCAGGAAGTACGCAGCCATATCGGGTGAACGCGGCAGGAAGGGATCGGAGGCGATCATCGTGTGCAGGCGCGGCGAGATTGCAAAGCCCTTGTCCGCCAGGGCAATGGCCGGCTCGAACAGCTTCGCCCACGGCAAGCGACCGTGCTTGCGATGGGCCAGCTCCAATGCACGCAACACCCCCGGTGTGGCGACCGAACGACCACCCATCTGCGCCTCGGGGAAGGGCATGGGCTTACCGTCGGCTTGCAGGAAGAGCTTTTCAGTCGCGCCGGCGGGTGCGGTTTCGCGGCCGTCATAGGTGCGCACCGCCTTGCCATCCCAGAGCACGATCAACGCGCCGCCACCGATCCCCGAGGATTGCGGCTCAACCAGTGTCAGCACCGCTTGCATGGCGATGGCGGCGTCGATTGCCGAACCGCCCTGACGCAGCATCTCCCGTCCTGCTGCGGCTGCCAGTGGGTTGGCTGCTGCCGCCATGTGTTTGGCAGCGTATCGGGTGTGCAGGTCGGTGCGATACCCCGAGGCAATTTCCGGGGCCACCGGCAAGGCGCTGACGGACGGCGAAGAGGGCGGGGCGTTGCAGGCAGCAAGGGTCAGCGCGGCGGCTAGCAGCGACAGGGCAGTCAGGCGGTAGCGGTTCAAATGGAAGCCTGGGAACACGTGGAGCACTCCGTCCGTGGGATAAAGGATCAACGGACAGTATCTGCGCCTTGAGTCAACTGCAACGCTGGTCTTGTGCGTATTGATCGATGGATGGGCACCTTTTCCCTTCTTCGACGCAGGGTTTTTCTGTAGGGTCGGGGGCGCGAGATCTTCGCCAATAACAAGTCCATAACAACAAGAGGCCGACATGCAGACCGAGTTCCCAACGCAGCCAAGTTACCGTTCGCAGCGCGAACAATTCCTGGCGGCTGCAACCGCAGCTGGTGCGACGTTGACCGAATACCCGCATCCGCTCAAGGGGCCGTTTGGCGAACCCCTGAGCACTGATGTGGCAGTGCTCGGCGACCCCGGTGCAAAGCGTTTGCTGGTGATGCTGAGCGGCACCCACGGGGTCGAGGGCTTCTACGGTTCGGAGTGCCAGATCAACTGGCTGAACGAGTTCGGCAAACGCCCACTGCCCGCCGATGTTGCGGTGGTGGTGATCCACTTGATCAATCCCTGGGGTACGGCGTGGCTGCGTCGCGTCAACGAAGACAACATCGACCTGAACCGCAATCACCTGAACTTTGATCAGCCGTTACCCGACAATCAGGCCTATGCAGCGCTGCACCCGATTTATGCCTTCTCCCGGTTGCAGGGCCCGGAGCGTGAGCGCGCCGATGCCTTGCTCGCCGCGCAGTTAAGCGAGCATGGCTGGCCGGCAGTGATGTCGATTGTCGAGGGCGGGCAGCACAGCCATCCCGATGGTCTGTTTTACGGCGGGCTGGCGCCGAGCTGGTCGAACCGGACCTTGCATCAGATCATTGCGGTGCATCTCTCCCAGGCCGAGGTCGCGATGTGTTTCGACCTGCACTCCGGTGCGGGAGAGTACGGCCATCCGATGCTGCTGACCGTTACGCAAGCGGCTTACCCGGCACTGGAGCAGGCGCAGGCCATTTACGGTCCGTGGCTCTACACCATTCAAACCGGCGCGCAGACCCACAGCGAAACAGGGATTGCGGCAACGGCCACCGGCTACACCTCGCAGGCGCTGCTCGATGCGTTGCCACAGGTGCGCCTGATGCCGTTTGTCATCGAGTGCGGCACCTACCCGGGAGAGGCGGTGCATGCTCATCTGCGTGACGATCACTGGCTGCACCTGCATGGCAATCCGGGCGATGTCGTGGGGCGCGCGATCAAGCTGAATCTGGTTGAGCAGTTCTATCCCGCCGACAGTGACTGGCAGGAAATGGTCTGGGTTCGCACCCGGCAGATATGGGAAAAGGCGCTGTCTGCCTTGCCCACGATATAGGCGAACGCCCAGGCGCTTGATGAACGCGGCGGCTCACAGTGCGATGTGAGCCGTCGGTGGGCCGGGTACTTTTCTGCGGGCATAAAAAAACGGCCTGCCTTTCGGTAAGCCGTTTTTAGTACTTGGTGGTACACAGACATTTGAACTGGTTGCTTAAGGCGCTGTATTTGCTAGATATTTGTTTTGTTGTTTGTGTAAGGGATACATGTGGGGATACACGGCGCTCTCTGCTAGGTGGATTTTGGCTGTTTTTCTTTTCTCCAGAAGGTGCCCGAAAGTGACCATTTGGTAAGCCGGGCCGCTCCGACGAACGGCATCACACCAGCGGCTTTGGACTTCCGGGTTTTGGCCCTTTGCTCAGAAGCGGCGCGGGGCTCAGTCCTGACCGGAATCTATCTATTCGATTAATCGCTGATGGCTTGCCCATCTCTACCCAGGCTTCGTAGCCCACCACATCAATCAACACTCGACCATCAGGAGCATGTCGCCAGACTTAATCCTTTACCCAAGTCCCGTCAGCGATCTTCGATCTCACTGCGGCTTCTGTATATCCCGACTCGCTGGAGAACTTTCTGACGGTCAAATAGCGCATTTATTGCACCCCCGGATTTCAATCGCACTACGTCCCGCTTCAATCAACTGGATTCAGATCGAACATCCATTTAGCGATTGCTGACTGACGCCAGGCCACCGAGTTGGGGCCTATTCTGATCTGTTTTGGGAATGTGCCTTCCCTGATCCGGCGATAAACCGTATTGCGGCCCAGGCCGGTGGTGTGAAGCACCTCGTCGAGGCGCAGGAAACGATCAATGCTTTTTGTCTCAGTCATGTTTTGTCTCCTCGTCCATAAGCGATCCTGATTCTGACGCTGGCTTACGTCGCGCCTTGTGCCTTCAGTCGGGCCAACCCCTGATTGATATGTCCGGCGTTTTCGCCGATCACGTCCAAGGCACTCCGAACATTGTCGCCGGCCTCGGTATGTCCCTGGCTTTCGACTAACAAGGTCAGCTCCATTAAAGCGGCCTCCAAGGCGAGCTGGTTTTGATACATGCGTTCAAGGACATCAGGGAGAGAGTACTCAGGGGAAGGCATCGCTTCGACTCCATTCGAGAAAACGAAAGCGTAGCAGCGTTGCTCAATCGGGGTCATTCATGGGGTTATTTCACAAACCGCTCATTCGGCCTCTCTGAAGCGTGTTTGAGCCGCATTCATGGCATGTTTTCGCAAATCAGAGGTTGCCAGATGTCATTCATGGGGTGGCGTTTTCGCAACGGTGGCATTCCCCTTTTTATGCCCCCCCAAAAAACTCAATTACTGCGCACTTGGTGCTTGGTGTCATCGTTGAGCATGGAGAGGTATTTGTGACGGACAACAAAAAGCCCGCATGCGGGCGGGCTTAAAAGATTACGAGGGAGCAAGCGTAATCTGCGCCCGACTCTGTGAGCCACGTGTGAAAAGGATGTCGCAGAAACGAAAGCTACACGCTGGGCCAGCGCAATCTTTCGCAGCGCCGCCATATCGGTTTTCACGCATTGAAATGCGCGATGCCTGGGGGGGTGTGTATAGCCATTGTTTAAGCGATGCCGTGGGGGTTGTGTATAGCCGGCGCAGGAATCAATCCAGAATCGACATGGTTGACCCTCTCCGCAAAAATGAGGAGGCGGTACCAGCGCCACACTGTGGTATTCCCGCCACCCTGTTTCGGGGAGCGATCAGGTATTGACGCGGCTCATTCATGGGGTTCGGTTTTCGCAAAAGCCCATCGATGTATAACCAATCCGGTTTCAGCAGAAACCCAGTGGGTTTTACTTACCTTTGCTTACCCGGGCTTTCGAGTATGTAACCTAGCCTCCCATTTTGGCGGGTCAGGTGTCGCGACACGCCAAGCGAGTTGTGAAGAGGTGTTGCAAGTAAATTTATCTGACCTTCGAAAAGTCCGGCACCCATCGCGGCCTCTCTTCCTCCTCGACTACTGGTACAGGTCCTTGGCCATTTACTGCAAAGGCAGTTACGCACGGCCAACCGTTCACTTTGATGGTATGCCTGACTCCATTTGTCTTTAGGTTCTGGATCTGCGCCTTTTTCGTTTTGGCGCCGGTCAGCTCGCAAACTTCTTCGTGCGTAAGAAACTCAATCATTGCTTCTACCTGTTCCAGCCTGCTGCCAGGCGATGTGGGGAGAGGACTTTGGCTGGCCGCCTCATCGAAGCGGGTGGCTGCTGTCGAAAACGGTCGTGGATTATTCCTCAGCGGGCGGCTGCTGGTGCCCTAGCTTTTTCCGCCGGCGATCTTTCTTGTCCGCCGACCTCCCTAGGAGCTCATCCACCAATTTGTAGAATTCCTCTGACGTGGGCGGTTTATAAGAGTTAGTGGTAGTAGCCCAACCCGCCATAACCGGACCGCGCTTTTTTCGCCTGGATTGTGGAGTGTCGAACGGAGTCGACGCTGACTCTGCCGTCGTTCTTTTATCGATCGAGTGCGCCGCGATGTACGCATCTGCCCACTGGTCGAGCTCCAGGCGGTCGAAGCCAATTCCTTGCTGGCCGATCGGGAACTCGCGCACGTATGGCCGTACGGTCCTGTTGAAGACATCCCGGCACATTCCAAGATAACCAGGAGCCTGATAAGCCCTAAGAATTCGAGGCTGAACGAGGTGTTTGTTCATGCGCATACGCTTTATGGATGAGGCGCGACCTATCGAGCTGCGCAGCGAGCGCCCGGTTCGATTAAGTAAACGGAGGTCGCGCCAGATTCAAAGCCTAGCACTGCCTCGAAAGACGGGACGCCTAGCCGCCCAGCGGTTCGGTGAGCCCCAGCGGGCCGCCTACAGCCGCATTTCCCTGATGATTCGCCTCGGCTCCGCGCCCTGTGAAAGCGCACGCCTGGCGTCCTTGGTGAGCTGGTCGAGCGCCTGCTCTTCAAAGGCTGCCGCCATGGCGCTGGCCTTTCTGATTATCAGCAGCGCCAGCTCGGGCGGAAACACCACCTTGTCGGCGGGTAGATAATCACAGTCAATAACGGACACGGCTCTATCCTCGGTGCGCGGTTGTGCTGGCTCTGGGCCGGATCAGGGCCTGCAGATGATCTGCAGATGTTACCAGCCGAAAATGAGCAACTACCCTAAATTCGGGTAGTTTGCCGATCGAGCTGGATCGCTAGGCGGTGGCCCAAGGCGAGCGAATCGTTCACCCCTGCTCCGACCTGCTATCAGGTCGATGGATGCCCCAATAAATTCTTGACGAGCACCAAGCTCTAACACGCAGCTTTCACGCTGGAGGCGGCGCAGTGCTTGGGCTTCGGAAGATTCTGACTGTGTTTGTCGGCGGAATCCCGTCAAGAGCCTGTCTAGTATTGTTTGGCGCGCTAAGGATTTAACCGGCCTGCCCTTCCATTTCGGGATGGCAGCTATCGCACACCCAACTCGCGCATAACGAAAACGGTTCAGTAGGGAAGGTTTTTGCAGATTTATCGGCAAGATGCTTACCGGAAGTATCCAGAAAGCACCGAGAAAAAAGCCCAGGAAAGCCAAGACATCCTGCCGACAGCAATCGTTCTAAAACGCGCCGACAGTTAAGATCGAATTGAAGCTGTTGCCGTTAACCTGCCCATTTACTTCGATGGTAGCTAAGCACCACTTACCATCGCCTTTGGGAACGGCATCAATGACAGAGTACTGCTGCCGACCAATGAGGGTAGTGGCGATGTTGCCATATCCATCTTGCTCAAAAATATAGCTTCCATCTGCTTGCAGTTTTGGTTTGTCGGAGAAAATGTGCTTCCCCGCGCACGCAGGATCTACCCCGGCCGCTTCTACCGCTCCACAAGCTAAAACGAGCGCGCAAGCGGTAAGGCTCATAATTTTATTTGCCAGATTCACGATCATTCCTCCTTGGTATCAAAAAGACATCATATCAATAAATTCTGCTTGATGAGATAGGCCGTAATGCGCAATGAGGTAGGTGGTAGTCCCTGGCGATAACGGACATGGCTTTATCCTCGGGTGGCTGGCCAGGTACCAGGGTGCGGCACTCGGATGCGGTTTGATCCTCCACGCATCGGGCGGGGCGCTGATTTCCGGGTAACTGAGCTGCTGAGCCTGATCACAATCCGTCTAGAGCCTGTCCAGAATTGTCTGGGGTCTGTCAGGGGTATGAGACGCCTAGGGCGGCTTGTTTGACGGCCCCCGCATGGAATCAGCCTAAGACGCCCATCCGGCGCAGGCTTCGTCTCATGGCTGTCTCACATTCCGTCAAAGGGTGGTCAAAGTGATCCTGGCTTACTTTGAATTCTTCTCCCCCCGGCCCACCGTGTTGATTCCTACACGGAGTGTCGTTTTCTACACGTCAAAACCTGTCATTCAAACCGCTGGTGGCGGGTCATTCATGGGGTTATTTCGCAAACACGCTATTCGATGCCAATTCTGGGTCATTCATGGGGTGTTTCCCCAGAGAAGGGTTATCGGTCGTCCAAATGAGAGGCGCCCCCTCTACTTTCGTGATGGTAGATACCGCATGTCCGGCGCAGCGACGGCAAACATTTGATAGGTATAGATGTTCGGGGGGGCCGGCAGCCGTAACCAATTTCGTCGATAGCTTAAGGACAAATAGCCCGCGGTTAGCGGGCTAAGTTTTAACCGGCGTTCACTTCATCTCACAGTCTTCAAGCAGGACATTCATCATCAAGCCCTTTACCCGGCAGGTGGCAGTAATTTTCTGCCCCTTTCTAAGCTGTCCGAGTTGTTGGCTCATAGAGTCATCAAAAAATGCCTGGGCCATTGGGAGCTCAAATGCAGCGCCTGTGCCTATAGTGACGTACAGACTGTTGGTGATGTCTTTTTTGATGTCACCCACCGTACCGGTGATCCTCACCAAACGCCCCTTGAACCTGTTATCGGCGGCGACCTCGTTGTTCTTGTAGTCGCTCAAAATCTGGCCCACTGCCAATGGCATTACCTCCTCCTGTGCAGGCGCAGCGGCTTTAGGCGCGCTCGCTACCGAACTGTCTGGCTTGCTGGTGGCGTCGTGTGATTGTTGCGAAGCAAAGAGCCACACCGATAGGGCGAGGTACCCGAATGCCATAACGCGCGCCTTGGTAGTCCTGCCTCGGCTTAAAGTGAACCATGCAAAGACCATAGGCAGAAGCAATATCCCGAGAGCGAGGAGCAGCCCAACGGGTCTGACAGGCTGTGCGTGAGGGATCTGCGCGCCGCGCGCGCTTGCGGCTATGGCTCCCGGGCGGCCGCAATTGGGGCAGGATGGGGCGGCATCTGAAATATCTTTTCTGCAATCAGGGCAGGCAACAATTGCCATACGGAACTCCTTTTCTCGGTTTCAAATGTGGTTTGCATATCGAGTATTCCGGGGAGTGTATTACTGAGAATCGACTCCAGCCATACCATCGAAGCAAAATGCCAGTACCCTGACTTCGTTAATTTGCTGCAGGCACTCAGTAATCAGTGGTTGTGGCATCTGGATACGCGCTGGGAACGCGTGATATGAGTGATGGTTGCCAGTGAAAAACACTGCAATACCGTGGTAACCACAGTGGAAACCTCGTGTTTGGAAACTGCGCAAAATGGTAACTTTTCATGGTAACCGCGCTGGTAACCACCAGCCAGGTTCGCGCCAGCATCGCGTAGGAAGGTGCGAACCGGACGTGCGAACCTCGGGTGCGAACTTGCGGCTGGTACGCATTGGCGAGCGCGTACCGATGGTGCGTACCTGGCTCCGTACCAATGCCGGACAATTCTGTCTCAGAGACAGTTTCGCGCACTCCACCTGCGTGAAAAGTCTGCGTGAAACACTGCGTGAAAACACGCCGATAGGTACTTGACGCGGCTCATTCATGGGGTTGATTTCACAAATAGGGGGGTTGATGGTTTTGTGACCGGGCCAAAGTGATCCCCGCTCACTTTGGTATCCAGTCCTGAATGCCCTCCAACCGTGGATACCAGGGCGGATACCGGCCGATCTGGTCAGCGCCAGCGACTTGACAAAACTTGACATCTGATCGGCGCGAAAACCTGTCAAAACCTGACATCGAGCGCACACCAGAACCTAACAAAACCTAACATTGAAAACGCTGGCGCCGTGACAGCAAGCTGCCTTGTTGGCGCCAGACAGCCTGTTATCAATTGTTATGGTTGCGTGGTGTAGGGGCGGGCCCGTAACAGGGATCTCTTTGGCGGATGGTAACCGGGCTGGGGTGGTTACTTTTGGTGGTTACCGGGGTGGTTACCCTTGGCAGCAGCTACGCTGAGTGACGTACAGACGGTTCATGCTTTCGAGGTGGCTCATATGGCAAGACGTGGCCGTACTTTCCAGTGGCGTGACGAAGAGGTTGTAGAGGTTACGCTTGCCGGCACTCCTGGCGCGTCACGAGCCAGGCTAGCCGCTGCGCCTCCTAAACTCGCAAGGCTTGGTTTTTTTAATGGCCTACTGCTGTTCACTATCTGCAGCGTAATCATGGTGTTTGCCGTGCCGGCGTTGATTGCCCTGCTAAGCGTTATTTACGCTGTGATTTTTGGCGAATGAGCTGGGCAAGAGGTTAAGCGCTATTTCTTCGACAAGGCGTCGACTGCCAAAGCATTGCACTTTGGCAGTCGGAGAACCTGTTCTCTTGTTATCCCCTTGGGTAAACGGCGCTCGGGGTTCCAGGCATGAGCAGACTACGACTCGGATCGAAACCGTTGGTGCCGGTTTGCGGGCGACTCAATTCCTTGGCTTGGTGCTCCGTTACGGCCTCTGCGATCTTTTTACCGCTCAGGTCGATCCTGGTGGTGACCTGAACGGTCTGGGCCTGCCTTGGCGGAACTGGTGCAACCAAGGCTTCCGGCAATGGCCGCCCAATTGAGGTGCTTGGCGGCACCATAAGCATCGGCGCAATCGGAATGTGTGCCGGGTATGGTGATACAAGCGGCTGTCCTGCCAGCCATTGCTTGTCCGACTTGCTCCAGTTGTCTGCAAACGTTGCCTTCTTGAACGCCATGCCGGCCGGCAGCATCGAGTTGATACCGGTGACCACTGTGTTGAAAAGCCACTGCCACTGATCGAGGAAGAGCCCGACAAAGGATTTCATCCCGGATTTTACGCCGCTCCAGACTGAAGATATGGAGTCGCTTATCCACTTCCAGCCGTCAACGATATACGGGGCGATTGCTCCCCAGATCGCCTTGGTCTTCGTCCAGATCATGTCCCAGTTTCGATAGAGATAAATCCCGGCAGCAACGGCCAACATTACCCACCCGATTACCGGAATCGCGCGCAGCCCGAACATCAGGACATTGCCGATCAGCGACACCCCCTTGAGGACTGCCCCCGTTATGCCGCCGCCTCCGGAGAGCACAGTGAATAGCAGCCCAAACCCTTTCGATGAGGCCGCGATCATGTTGATCAGGCCACCGGTGACAAGGACGGTCGACAGTCCAATCAGTGAGTATGTGAATCCCTTGATCAGTGCCGGATGCCTCCCAAGCTCTTGAGATAGCTCGGTCAGCTTGGTGAGCATGGGGAGAAACACCGGCATCACGTTCTGGCCGATAGACAGGCTTAAATCGTCCATCGCCTTTGACAGCTCAAGGGTTTTCATCATCGGCGAGTCTTTGTTTGCCGCAATGGTCTGGCTGATGCCCTGGGCCTTGTCATAGGCATCGAGCGAGTGAAGCAGAACCGGCATTTGCTGCATGATTCGGGTGTAAATGCTGCCGCCAGTTCGACCGAACAGGATGTTGTTCTCTCGGCCCATGTCACTCAGCGATGTGATGTGGTTTTTTGCATAGACGCCCATCATCGCCTGAGCGAATTTGATCGTATCGGTGTCCTGTAAGTGCGCAAGTTCAGCATTCATGGGGCTGCCATGCAGGAACCGGGCGCCGCCGCCCTTTGTTCTCGTCACCTTGCTCTTTTCCCATACTCCCAACCTGAGCGCTTCGTTGGCCATGATGCTGGGCGTGAGCGCCATCATGCCGTGGGTGCGGCTGTAGCCGGTCATCAGGCCAGTGGCGACAGTCGAGCCGCCCAGTTCGCCAATGATTGGTTCCAAACCAGCGAAGATCGTTTTTTGGGTAAGCCCGGCCACAGCGACGCCACCGTGTGACATGAACAGTCGCAGGTCGCGCTCGCTAACCATCTTGCCGCTCGATTGAACGGTCTTGAAAATGCCATCAGCGATCTGGGTTGCCTTGTTTACATCGTTGAGCCCACCCATCAGTTCCATGGTTTTGCTCATCTGCATGAACTGCGCGTGAGCAATTCCCTGCTTGCCCTCAGCGAGCATTCCGGTCGCAACTTGGTACTGCGCAAGTACGGGGGATATGACTTTCGCCGCGGCCAGCGCCTCGAAACCACTCTTGCCAGACTCCCGAAACGCGCCCTGGGCGTCGGTGAACATCTTGGTTCGATCCATCAGCGACGTGCCGATGATCTTGTTGGCCTCGGAAAACTTCATAGCCTCCGAGATCTGCAGCTGCCCAAGCCCCTGCTGTTGGAGCTTGGACATCTCTTTCTGGTATTTGATTGCCTCATTGAGCGGGCCTTTGAACAGGCCGGCGATAGCCATCCCGCCGCCGAACATTGCACCACCAATGGCTGCTTGTTTGCCGATAGCCGCAAGCTTGGAGTTCAGCTTGTCGACGTCCATACCGGTGCCATGCAGGCTTTTGCTGATCGTCATCAGGCCAGAGCTGACATGGTTGATCAGCGAGAGCTTGACCGCGACTGAATACGATTCAATCGACATGGTTAGTTACCTCTTTTGATGTGAGCGTGACGGGGCGGCATACAGGCCCCGAACAACCCGTGGCGAAATAGCTGGAAGCCATTCGCGTTCGTGGAGCGCGTCTTATCCAATGTGTTTTACCTCTCATGTGGTGGGCTGATGCCCGGGGTGCTGCTCTGTGTCGCGACACGTTTTGTGAATTGCGAAAACGTGTCGCGTACCGAAATGGTCATTTGCCAACCAGGCGTAGGTCAGGCGGCAGCTTCGGGCCGAAGGGCGCACCAGGTGCGAACGGATCGGGTAGAAGGTGCTCGGGGCATTCCCTGATGAAATTCGCGGTTGCGATCTGGCAGGCGTTGAACAGCGGTGCGTCGTTCCATTCCTGACCGCGGCGTGCGGCGCTTTCCTCGAGCGCGTAGGCGAACACCAGATCGGCCAGGTTGGCCAAGCCATCCTTGCGCGCTGTCTCCCGCTCCACGGAGTTGATCGCCAGGAGGTCGCACAGCCGATCAAATCCAAGCCCCTTGGCCAGTCCCTCGGTGTCCAGCACCAGCGAGCGCCCAAAGCCGGCGAGCACCGTGCGCAGGTCGTTCCACTCCGTGCTGCGGTGGTCGGCGGCTGCCTGCTCAATCTCGGCTATGGCGCTGGCGGTGAATGGCAGGTACTGGCTCAGTTTGCTGGCCTTGCGACGCATGGCTCGGCGTTCGACACGGATCGAGTCAAGTCGCTTCCCGAAGATGCGACAGATCCGCCGAGTAGTGATCAAGCTGGTGCTCATGCTGGCGCTTGGCTTCCTGGCAATGTCCACCAAGGCGATGACGAGGCTGGTGCTCATGGGTGGGCCTCCATAGGTGTGTTGTCGTAGTTGGCGCGCAGGAGGGCGCCAGCCGTGCAATGGCGTCCGGTGGGCGCGTAGCAGGAACGGCAAACCATGATGTGATTGAGGTATTGGTCGCGGGCCTGTCGCCACTCAGATGTGGCGGCGTTGGTGTAGGTGCTTGTCTGGTGTTGAGCTGGGCGCTCGATACGTTCCGTCAGCACCAGACGTGGACGATCCGTGGTGCGATTCGCCATGGTCGGTTTGCCAGCGCCAGCGATGGTTGGCGGCATATGATCGAGGAGGCCGGAAAGGAGGCTCATGGCGCCACCTCACCCGGATTGCTCACATACACATGTTGCTGTGATTTCAAAAACGGTGGGAACAGTGGGAACGGTGGGAACGCCCAATGTTTCCGGGGGGGTGAGTGTTCCCAATTTGTTCCCACTCGTTTTTCTGTGGGAACAGTGATAACCAAAAGGCACAGTAGTGCCGCGCTCTTATATTGAAACTTTGGTGTGTGTTCCCACTTGTTCCCACTTTTTTTATAGGGTGGGAACGGCTGAAAGCCACGGTTTTGCTGGCCGTTCCCACTGTTCCCACTGTTCCCACCAATTTCAGGTTCCTGTGAACATGGGCATTCGTGATTGGTAGTGGTGGCGGTCATACGCTACCCCCTTCGCCGTCCATGGTTTCGGGGTCGATCACATACAGGCCAGGCGATCCGCCACCCGGTACGCGGTATTTTTTGGTGTGTCGTTTGCGGTCGGAGTCACGCTTGGCAATGGCGCCAGCACCCTCCAGCGCCTTGATAACGCGACTCAAGCCGTACCCATGCGCAGCCTCGACCAGGGCCGGCTTGTTGAACAGGTACAGGCGTTTGCCCGTGGACAATTCCCAGTACCCGGCCCGGTTGAACACCTTGGCGTCATCTTCTGATGCGTTCACGTCGGAGAATCGGCTGCTGCCGTGCTTGTCGATGAAGTCGAGGATGCCGGACAGAATCTGGCGGTCTTCGGCGTTTCCGCTGCCTACGCGGCTCAGCCACTCGCCATAGAGCAACTGGCAGTCGGCCAGGGCGTTGCCTGGCGTCCAGGGCAGAAAGCCGTAAGCGATAGCCATTTCCCCCGCAAGCGCAATGACGGCGAACCGATCCGCCACCCGTCCGGCTTGGGCGTTGTCCTCGATGAACTGGGCGCGGATACCGGCGAAGTCACTGAGCAGTCCAGGCTTGTCGTCGGTCGCGATCAAGCGCTCCACGAAGGCTGGCCCAAGGTGACCATGGTGGGCGCCGACGGCCACGGTGAGCTGTCGGTGGAAGTCCGCGCCCTCAAGGCCATGCAATTCATCAAAGGCCCGGTGCGTCCGGGTGCCGGCGTTCACGTCGACCATACGTAGCTCGGCGCCAGCGTGGGCGGCATTGCCGGAAATGGCGGCGTGCTCGGAGAGGGAACGCTCACCGCTGGAGAGCGTCAGCAGGCGCCAGCTGAGTTTTCCTCGGGCCTCACGTTCACGGGTCATGGTGCCCTTACCCTGGCCGTTGGCGAGGGAGTAGGCCATTTCCTGTACACGCTTGGGGTCGGCGCGCTTGATCTCGTCCAGCGGCAGGATAGTGTCGTTGCGGCTCGACGCCTCAATCTCCAGACCGCCCTTGGTCATGTCCCAACTGGCAGCGAACACGCCCGGGTCACCCCATACCGACGAGCCGATCAGTTGCGCCAGCGACTTGCCGCTCGAGCTGTCGCCCACCAGGTGAACGCCACCACCCAGCACGCCGACCAGGCTCAGCAGCGGCCCCGCCAATGAGCAGCCAATCGCCAGCGTTAGCACCGGGTTGCCGGCGCACTTGGCGGCCACTTCCGACTGCCATTGCGCCAGCTCTCCGCGCCGGCTGAAAAGCACCTGAGCCTTGTTGCTGGCCTGGTACCGCACTTTGTCACTGCCGATCGTCCGCCCGGGCAGCACGAACGCCCCCGACTCATGCCAGCCCGGCCGGCAGGTGGTGGCGAACACTTCGGCGGGGTGTTGATCGAGCAGGTACTCCATGAACGTGCCGCGCTTCTTCAGGGCGATGATGACGCCCATGCCGAACAAGGCGCGCCGGGCATCCTCGCCGCTGCCGCCGAACACCTCCATGGCGATGATCCATTCCTTGATGCCGCCCTCGGTGACCAGACGGAGCAGTCGGCCCTCGCTGCCGTCGTCGCTGTTGGTGGTGCGAGCCACGACCGTGACGGGGCTGGAGATCCACTCATCGGTGATAGGCCGGTCGCCGGTATCGCTCTCGGCATCGTCCTGATCGGCGGCGGCACGCTTGAAGCTGTGCCAGTAAACACCCGGGCGCAGCTTGCGACCTTTCTCGTTGATCACCCAATGCTCGTATACGGCCCAGCAGGGGCGATCAGGCGCAATGGCAGCTGCATCGGGTCGAAGATTGATCACGTTGGTGTCAGGCTTGGACATTGGCGAGCTTCCAGTTGGCGAGGTCGTTGAAGTCGGTGAGGTCATCCGGTGCGCCTTCTGGCCACTTAGGGAAAGCCACTTGGCCGCCCACAGCTGCTGCCGCGGCGTTCGCCGCTTTGCGCCCTGGGTTACCGTCGGTGAGCCGGTCGTCGTCGCCAGTGATAACGATTGCTTGCCCCGGGTAGCGAGAGCGAAGGCCCATCGCCGCCGGGATCAGGTTGCCCGCGTTCATGGCTGCGGCCACCACGTAGCCGCCGTGCTGGTGGAGGCTGGCGGCCGTCGCCCACCCCTCGCAGATACAGAGCTGAGAACCGGGCTCGATGATGCCCAGCGGCGAGTAGGTGCCCTTCACGCGGCCACCGGGCAAGAAGCGCTTGGCGCCGTCCGGGGCGATCCTTTGTAGGTTTATCAGGCGACCATCCAGGTACAACGGGATCAGCAAGTCAGCGCCACGCTGGCGCAGGCCGTGGGGGCGAACCGCTTTGGCCACCAGGTACGGATGAGCCGGGTCGGCGCGGCGCGCATTCCGCCACCAGCGGTTGGCCAACTCGGCGGCGTGCTGCTGGCGCTGGTGTTGCTCGGCCTCGCGCTGGCGTCGGGCCTGGTCAACGCGCTCGCGGATCTGCGCGGCTTCCTTGGCGTCCACCGGCTCACGACTACACCAAGTGCTGGCACCGCCGGCTTTCCAGCTGCCGAACGCGCCGGAGGCGATACCGTCCAGGTGCAGGACATACCAACCATTGAGAGTGCCGGGCTTGTCGTCCGGGACGCGGAACCGGTGAATGGTGCCATCGGGTATCGGTAGCCAGTCGAGCGGGCCATAGACCGACTGGAGCGCGTCACGGAAAAGGATCGTGGCGTCTGTCATGCGGCCCCCTTCGGCGGCTCAAACCGCGCCAACACGGCGTTGAGCTTGGTGGTCGTCTTACGCATCAGTGCGGCGGGCTCGCGGTCTGGCTCGCTGTCACGGAATGCTGTCAGGTCGTTGAAGACGCCGACCAGCAAGGCAAAGCTGTACGGGTCGATATGCGGCGGCTCATCGTCACGCACGATGCTGCTGGGTGGGTCGAACAGAATCACGTTACTCATGATTCACCTCCCGGCGATCAGCGCCAGCAAAGGCACGACAGACCTGGCCGTTGTTCATTCCGTGCCAGCGGATAATGTCGTCGATTGAATCGACCAGGCAGGCCGTTACCACGGCCTCGGTGCTGCGCATCACGATGCGACCACACTCGGCGTCGGCCTGGCTCAAGAACGGCCCCAACAACGCCTTGGGCACCTTCGGATGAGTGACATACCAAAGCTCGGTGGCTTTCTTTGGGCAAGCCGATCCCGTCGACGCTGGCGCGTCGTTTTGAATTTTCATGGTTAGATCCTCAGCTTATGGAGCTGGTTGCTTCGGCAAGGTTTGTGTTCATGGCTTGCGCTTGCGGGGCTGCTCTTTTGCCCGCTCGCTGAGGTGCCAGTCCGCCGACTGTTCAATGTCGTGAACTCGACCGCTCATTTCGCCCAAGGTCTCGATCAGCCATCCAATACTGATTACGGCCTTGTTGCTGAGCCCGTCGTCTTCATTCGCCGCAGCAACTGCAAGGATGTTGCCGATTGCGGCTATCCCATGGCTCAGGTTCATGCCGACGCATTCCCCGGCCAGCACGATGTCGCGGAGCTTTTCGTCAGGCAGTGAGCCGAGGTTCTCGGTGGTAATCAGCAGGGCGTTGAGGTGGCTCATTTGGCTTCCTCCTCATCAAGGCAGCGACCAAACATTTCGACTTGGCCCTCAAGGTAGCTGGCCCACTCGTCACTGAGGTGCGTGCCTAGCTCAGCCAGCCCAGCTAGAACTCCGTACTCCTGATGATCTACAGACAAGGTTATGGCTCGCATCACTGAGCCCAACCAACGAACCTGCTGATTGGTTGTGGAAAGAACTTCCTGGGTTTCTTTTGCGATACCGGCGATCGCTTCGAGCTTGTTCATTGCTCACCCCCAGCAGTGTCGATCATCCCTTCCATCAGTTCAGCCCAGGCCATAGCGGTGTGTTGCGCCATCACGGCGGTGACACGGGCGACGATGATCGGAATCGAGGGGGAAGCAATAACCGCGAGCGCCAGGCTTAGAAGCGCCAGGATGTCTTGCAGGTCGCGGAGGTCTTCCACAGAGCAGTGGGCTGGAGTAGTGATGGTTTGGATAGGGAAGGTCATATGGCACCCCCTGCGTTTTCCAGCTTTCTGGTCATCTCGTCCACGTCGCCAAGGCCCGACAGCATGCCTTCAGTCAGGTAGGAGCCGATTTCTGCAAGGGTCGCGCAGTCCCGCCCCTCACAGTGCTTTGTGTTGTGCTTGATGGCGCGCATCAGAGCCCCAAACCACTCGGCATAGCTCTTGTCGCAATGGAGTTGGTCAACTGCGGCACTTGCGACATCGTTCACGATGTCTGCTTTCTGCTTGGCGTTCATTGGGCACCCCCGACGGTTTCCAGGGTTCGGACAATAGCCATGTGGGCGTTGTAGCGGGCGAGGCGGATGGAGAGGGACGAGTTCGCGCGGAGGGCGCTCAAGGCCATGCGGCGGTGAGCAAGGGCGCGTATTTTGGACGGATTGAGGGCGTGCATAGGTGGAGCTCCTTTTGCTTTAGAGGAGCTGCCACGATCCTTCCTACGGGATTGGGTGGCAGCTGTGCACGGGGTAGGAATACCGGGGCAAAAGGAACCCGGCCAGGCCGAAGCCTGCCCGCGCACAGCTGCCATAACACAGAACTGCAGACGAAAAAAAACGCCGGCAGTGGTGATCTGGGCGCTGTTGCGCCTTTTGCTCATCGGGTTCCTACGCCCGGTCGCTGATTTTGCAGCGACGCGTAAACCATACCGACGAGCACGACTGCTGGCAAGGAACGTTATCGACCGTTCATCGCTGGGCATGAGCATAGTCGTCATGCGGACACCCCAGCTGGCGGATTGGTGCTGAGGTAGTAGAGAGCCATACCGCTATGAGTGCGACCTTGATCGTCGGTCAAAGTGAGACGGTGGGTAAGAATCTTGTGCCCAAGGCCGCGCAGCTCATTGACCCGCGCACCAGGGCGAACGATGTTCAGTTCACGGATGGCGGTAAAGGTGTCAATCGGTCCGGCTTTCAAGCGCTCCAAAAGGCGAGCGCGTTGTGCGGTTCCGCTGGTATTCTCTACGTGAGTATTTTCGTGGCTGGCCTGTTGGTCGGCCATTTTTTTTGAGCTCATATCAGGCAATCTCCCCACGCAGGGCGATGCGCTGGCGAACCCAGGTCTGTACCTCGGCCAAGACAAAGCCTACCGGCGAGCCGCGTGACTTGCTGTCGCTCAGCGGAACAGGGCGCGGGAAGGTCGGATCGTCTTTGAGGCGCTTGTACACGGTGGGGCGGGCGAGCCCAGTGATGGCTTCCAGGTCCGGCATCCGGATTATGGTGATCGATGGATCAAAGTTCTGCGTGAATGGGACAGAAGGTTGGTGCGATGTGTGAATCGTATGCATGGTGTGTTTCCCGATACTGATGTAGACGGGAAACAGGATGATTGCGCAGCGATTCTCTCGGCAGTCCCGCATGCGCGCAGACTGTACAGTTAGCGCGTATACCGTACTGTATGCGCGCAGATGGTAGTCGCCAGTCAGTCCTTTGAACGCAAGTGTGTCGTCACCCACCCATAAAGCGTTCTCTCGGTAACTCCGTAATCCCTGTGTTTATTCCGGGCGAACGCAGTTCGGCTGCTGAAGTTTGATCCAGTGGTATCCCAGCACAGAAGAGCTGCCGACCTGCTCTCGCTTGTTTCTTTATGCCGAGCATTGGCTGCGAGACTTGCTGCGAGCGAAACCTTTTTCCTCACCAGATCATCTACCTGCTCGGGGATTCTTTTTTCATTGTCGTGCAAGAAAAACTCGATTCTTTTGCGCATTTCGTGTTCGTCCTGACGCTGCTCTGCTCTACAAACAACCTCCATGATGTCTACTGCGTTATTGGCAATGGAGCTAAGGCACACCATAGGTAGGTCTTCTTTCAGGACGGGTGGCCACCACTCATCATCCTGGAATGAAAGGATCGCCTCCCCAATGAGCACCAATGCTAAAACGGCGAAGTATTCATAGGGTTTTGCGTCAGGGAAATTCTCATCGTCAAGGTCGACCCCTTTTAAACTTTCCTCCAATGCCTCAAGACGGCTAGTGTTCTCTTCATTCGGAAAATCGAACTCATCAGAAATGATGTCAGGGTTGTGATCGACCAGCTCTCTCAGTCCATATTCCGTCCGATCCTCGTCGGGGAGATGACGGAGTATCGAGCCATTGGTTTTCACTTGGAGGGTGATCCAGGATTCTTTCTCTTTGTAAAAATATTCGTTGGTGAGCCACTCAATAGTTGAGGCGGCCACTCTGATCTCATGTTCTGATCGGTTCTCAAGCACCAGCTTGGCGCGTGCTTGCATGACGCGCAGCCGCCATATGGGCTCGAACGGCACCTCGTCTGTAAAGGCATCAAACTCTTTATCCGTTTCCATGATCAACTCCTCTCCCGGCACCCTGTAATGAGAAGTCGGCCGGCCGGATGGGTGTCCGACTTTTCACCCCTTAGGGCTAGGCGGGCAAAAATATTGTGTCTGTCTGAGCACTTGTGTTCGAACAGCGATAGATTTCAGTCTATATGCGTCTACGAGAACCATGGAAGGCCCGGTTCAGGCCCTCTTTCCGAATTCGCCTTGCACAATTACGCCGCCGGCCAGTCCGTCCAGGTAGTTCGCATACCATTGCATCATCGTCGTGCGCTGCGGCAGGTACTGGGCCTTGTTGTAGACGCCTGCGACGCCGGGTTTCTTGTGCGAAAGCTGGGCCTCGATATGGTTCTCGTCGAAACCGTTTTCGTTGAGCACCGTCGATGCGATATGCCGGAAGCCGTGGCCGGTTTGACGCCCTTCGTATCCCATCCGACGCAGTGCCATCAAGAACACCGTGTCGCTCCGCGGCTTGGTGTGATCGCTGCGACCCGGGAAGAGGAGGGGATAGCTGCCGGTGTATTGGCGCAACTCCTCCAGCGCCTCGATCGCCTGAGACGAAAGCGGAACAAGATGCTCAAGGCCTTTCTTGCGACCTTTACGCTCGACGGGAATCGTCCAAATCTTCTTGGCAAAGTCGAACTCAGACCACCGCGCCTCACGTAGCTCGCTGGGGCGCACGGCGAAGAGACTTAGAAGGCGCAGGCCGAGGCGCACGTCGTGGGCATGAGGGTAAGCGGCTATGGCGCGGATCAGGCCTGGCAGTTCATCTGGCGGGACGTGGGCGTAGTTCTCTGCCTTGCCCGACTGGAGGTATTTTTGAAGGCCTTCAAGCGGGTTATGAGTTGCGCGGCCGGTCACCCTGGCCAAGTCGTAGACGTCTCTGCAGTACGAGCGAACCCGGCTCATCTGTTCGAGGATTCCCTGCTGCTCCATGCCGCGAAGAAACTCCATCCATTCGAGCGGGGTGATCTCTGCATATGGGCGCTTACCGAACACGGGGAAAACATGGCGCTCGAAGGCGCCCATGATTCGCTTCGATGTTCCTGCGTCCCAGTTGGTGAGCCGTGAGGCATACCACTCCCTTGCCAGCGGCTCGAATGTCTCGCCGGCAATGTTCCTTTCCGCTTTCTTGCGAGCCTGCTTTGTGACGATTGGGTTCTTGCCGTCAGCGGCGTCAGCGCGCAGCTCGGCAGCTTTCTGCCTAGCCACCGATCCGCTCACATCGGGATAACCGCCCAGCCCAAGCCATGACCATTTTCCGTCGGGCTTCTTGTAGCGAAGCTGCCAGGACTTCTGACCGTCAGTTTTTACGCGGAAATAAAGGCTGTTCCCGTCGAGCTCGCGATACTCCTTGGCGTCAGGCTCTAGCCCGGCCAATGCGGTGTCGGAGAGGGGGCGGCGCTTTATCTCTGAACGCTTCATTTGGCTTGTATCCCCTCGGTTCAATTATTTATCGAGGATACACAGCGGGATACACGAAGGGAAGATATAGGGGGATACAGGGAGAGATAGCCAGAAACAAGAAAGCCCGCACTAGGCGGGCTTCTTGTTTTGATTTATAGACATCTAGAGACATCTGTAAATCGGTACTTGGTGGCTACACAGGGACTTGAACCCCGGACCCCAGCATTATGAATGCTATGCTCTAACCAACTGAGCTATGTAGCCAAGTGGCGCGCATTATTGGCTCGTAACGATGAAGTGTCAAGCATAAATCTAAAATATTTCTCTACGCTTTCAACCGCTTATCAACCCGCCCCATAAAAACGGATGAGTTTTCAGCTTCAACCCAGCTGAAATCGCCCGGTATTCTCGCTCAAAGCCTTGCTGCCCGAACTCAAGGTGTCCGCCGCGAGGTTTACCGCCCGTGCGCCTTCAAGCAGGCGCACGGCGGCCTGATCGACTTGCTGGATGTTGCCACTGACCTCATCGGCCGTGCTGGCTTGTTCATCAACCGCAGTCGCGATCTGCGCCAGGGTATCGGTGACGCTTTGCACTGCACTGGCGATTTCCCCCAGTCGTTCGCCGAGCCCGGTGACTGCTTGCGCGTCGGTTTGGGCTTGGCCGCAAGCGGCTTCCATCAGGCTCACGGCTTCGTTGACAGTGCTGCGCAAGCTGTCGACGGTGCCGGCGATTTGCGCGGTGGAGAATTGGGTGCGCTGCGACAGGCTGCGCACTTCATCGGCGACCACCGCAAAGCCCCGGCCTTGTTCGCCGGCACGGGCCGCTTCGATAGCGGCATTGAGTGCCAGCAGATTGGTCTGCTCGGCCACGCCGCGAATAGTGTCCACCACCAGTTGAATTTGCTGCCCTTGTTCGCTGACCCGGCCAAGGGCGGCGGCAGTGTCGTTCAGGCGCTGATTGAGCTGTTGAATGCTCGCCGTGGTGCGTTGGCTGTCACGGCTGCTCTGGGCGGCAATGCGCTGGGTCTGCTGAGCGCTGCCTGAGGCGTGTTCACAACTCTGGGCAACCCCCTGCGAGGTTGCGGCCAGTTGTGTGGCCGCAGCGGCGATCTGGCTGATCTGCAACTGTTGGGCTTCGACTTCGCCCAGTGCCTCGCTGGCGTGAGTATTGAGGGCTCGCACCGCGTTGCCCAGTTGCAGGGTTTCGTGATCGACCCCCAGCAGGCTGGTGCGCAGTTGCACCACCGCAACGTTGAGTGCGGTGCTGATCGCTGCCAGCTCGTCGCGACCGTGAACCGGCACTTGCAGGCTCAGGTTGCCATCGCGCAGGGCTTCGGCGAGCAATGTGATTCCGCTGGCGCTGCGGCGGATCGAGGCTTGCAGGCAGATGAACAAATACAACGCCGCCAGCAGCAGGCAACCGAGGACGCTCGCCACCAGGATGAACTGGCGAATGGCCGAGCCGTGGTAGTAGTCCAGACGCTGATCCAGTGACACCAGCGATTGCTGGCGCAGCGAGGCGAGGTCAGAGAGGAGGGCGTCGAGGTTGTGTTCGAAGTCTTCCGGTTTGAGCGTGATGCTGGCGCCGAACATGCCGTCATCCAGGCCTTTCAGTCCGGCGTCCAGATGCTTGAGGCTGTCGTGGTATTGCCCGGCCCAGGCCTGCAATGCACTGGGCAGCCGTGCTTCGAGCAGGCTGCCAGTCTTGATCAGTTGCTCGCGAGCGTCGCCAATGCGGCCGCGCAGGTCGCGCAGTTGCAAGCGGCTTTGCAGCGAGAACTGTCCAGACACCACCGATGCCTGGCCGATGCTGGCAAGACGTCCGACCCGTTCGATCAGGTCGGGCGCGTGCTGGGTCGAAATCTGCGTCAGCAAGTACGTTTCCAGCCACGGGGCCAGTGTCAGGCGGTTATCCATGGTGATCTGTTCGCGCAGCGCTTGCAGCGCGCTGAGGGCCGCAGTGAAGCGTTCATAGCCATCCGGCCACCAACCGACGCTGCTCAGGCTTTTTGAGTCCAGACCATTGAGCGCGGTTTGCAGGGTTTGATAGCGACTAAGGGTATCGGCCTCGGCTCCCTCGGTTATCAGTGCATGGCCCAGATCGTTGACGGCCTGATTCAGCGCAGGCTGCACTGCATCAAACGCGGCCATTGCGGCGACAGTGGCCGGTGTTGGCTGGCGATTGGTTTCGGTGGCGCGCCAGCGGGCGGCGCGGTCGCGTTGGGCGGCGAGCAGGTTGTCCAATGCATCAAGGGCTATCAGCTGGCGTACGCCGGCACGCTCGCCTGCAATCAGGCTGAGCTTGTCACGGTAATCCTGGCCAATCATCCACAGGCTGCCCGCCAGCGGCAGGATAAACAGCAGAAACAACAACTGAAACTTGCGGGCGAAACCGAAACGCCCAAGCAGTCCAATTCCCGGTGTCAGAAAAGCCTGCATGCCCGACTACTCCTCTGGGCACCACGCACCAATGGCGTGCGGTCGCGGCGTTGTGGCCGCAGCCTGTGCCCTCATAAAAGGCCTCGAAAGTTCACCCCGACGGGTCATGTGGGACCGGCGCTGTGGTGAAACTTCCCATTCTCGATCCCCTTTGTAAGGGGCCGCGTTGAAGCGGATAAGCAAGGCAAGATTCAGACCATGGCTTTGCGCTATCACTTATACGTCGACTATTTAAAAGTCGTTAGCAGGCTAAGTGGATGGCGTTGCTGCACTGAAAGATGGCACATTGGTGCACCTGCAAGTGCTCTCCCTTACGCTGTATGGAAACTCTCATGGCTACCAGTAACGCTCAAACGGCCGCATCGTCGGCACTCGCGACTTCGCAAAGCAGCCCGTTGGTCATGCGAATCATCGGCGCGGTGGCGCTGGCGCATTTGATCAACGACCTGATTCAATCGGTGCTGCCGTCGATTTACCCGATGCTCAAGGCCAATTACGGGCTGACCTTCACCCAGGTTGGCCTGATCACCCTGACCTTTCAGCTCACGGCGTCGCTGTTGCAGCCATGGGTCGGTTACTACACCGATCGTCATCCCAAGCCGTATCTGCTGCCGGCAGGAGCGATCTGCACGCTGGTCGGCATTTTGATGATGTCCCAGGTCGGCAGTTTTCCGTTGATTCTGTTGGCGGCGGGATTGATCGGAGTCGGCTCCTCGACCTTTCATCCGGAAGCTTCTCGCGTGGCACGGTTGGCCTCGGGCGGGCGTTTTGGGTTGGCGCAATCGACCTTCCAGGTCGGTGGCAACGCTGGCTCAGCATTTGGGCCGCTGCTGGCGGCGGCGATCATCATTCCGTTCGGTCAGGGCAATGTCGCCTGGTTCGGATTGTTCGCCGTGTTTGCGTTGGTGGTGCTGTATGGCATCAGCCGCTGGTACGCCAACCACTTGAGCCTGTTCAAGCTCAAGCAAGGCCAGGTGGCGACTCACGGGCTGTCGAAGGGCAGGGTAGTGAGCGCGTTGGTCGTGCTGGGGCTGTTGGTGTTTTCCAAGTATTTCTACATGGCCAGCTTCACCAGTTATTTCACCTTCTACCTGATCGAGAAGTTCGACTTGTCGGTAGCCAGCTCGCAACTGCACCTGTTCATGTTTCTCGGGGCCGTCGCGGCGGGGACCTTCTTTGGTGGGCCGATTGGCGACAAGGTTGGCCGTAAGGCAGTGATCTGGTTCTCGATCCTTGGTGTTGCACCGTTCACCTTGATCCTGCCTCACGTCGACCTGTTCTGGACCAGCATCCTGAGCGTGGTGATCGGCTTCATCCTGGCCTCGGCTTTTTCGGCCATCGTGGTCTACGCGCAAGAACTGGTGCCGGGTAATGTCGGCATGATCGCCGGGGTGTTCTTCGGTCTGATGTTCGGTTTTGGCGGGATTGGTGCGGCGCTGCTGGGGCATCTGGCGGACATTCACGGCATTGAATACGTGTACCAGCTGTGTTCGTTCTTGCCGCTGTTTGGGGTGCTGGCGATCTTCCTGCCGAGAACCAAAAAGATCTGACGCCGCGCAAATCCCCTGTGGGAGCGAGCTTGCTCGCGATGATGTCGGTACATCCGACGTTGATGTGACAGATAGTTTGCAATCGCGAGCAAGCTCCCACAGTTGTTTGGTGGTGTGGCGGATGATGTTTTCAGGTACAAAAAAGCCGCGTATGAACGCGGCTTTTTCTGTGGCGTGTGTTTTACACGTTAAACCAGAAGTCATGGGGTGTAGCATCATAAAACCAAGGTTTTAGTACGGTAAAGTTTGTGTCATACCCGGTTTAGCGCCCGGTTTTTTAAGCTGCACATGACTGTTCTTTCATGGTGGTTGCGTTGCTCTCTGCACGCTGAGGCATTTGACCAAACGTCCTAGTTCGTTTGCTAACAGGATCTTGCTTGGTTTGTTGCCCGAATTGAGCTTTTATCGGGCGTCGAAAAAACGGTCGAGAAGGTCGAATTGAGAGACGTTGACGCGACAACTACCTTGAAAAACGCCGTGCCTTTGCCTTGCTCCGAGTGCTGGATATTGTGACATCCATCAAACTCCAGGCAGACCGCTGTTTCCCAGATGGCACCTCGAGCGTTCTAATAAATCGGCAACGGCTTCTGTACCGCGCGGCCGACTTTATTAGTCGTTCATCGCCCACAAGCCCTATTGAAACTGTCCGGTCCTGATGCAGTACGTCAGCAGTGCGTGGTCGGTGCTGACTTCCAGTTTGCGCATTGCGGAAATTTTCTGTGCGCTCACTGTCTTGGTGCTTCGGCTCACTTGGCGGGCGATGTCACTGACGCTGTTGCCCGCCACAAACAGGCGCAGCACTTCCATCTCTCTGGGTGACAGGCTGGCGAAGCGCTCATCGACTTGCTGCGAGTTGGGCAATACCGAAGTGATTTCCTGTGCCGGGCTTTGGTAGTTGCGATGAGACGCCAGTGCATGGAGCGCGTTCTTGATTTCCTCGTGCAGGTGGTTTTTCTGAATGACCCCGACAACACCCAGTTCGTGCAGCCGTGACAGGATCAGGCTATTGGAAATCATGGTCAGGACAAGAATCTGTGTGCGCGAAAACCTTCGAGTGAGGTACTCGATCAGCTTGAGGCCGTCACCGTAGACCGAGTCGCCGGGCATATTGAAGTCGGTGATCACCACCTCTGGCGCATGCTCCTGAAGTTCGGCGACAAGCTGGCTAGAACTGGTGGCTTCGGCGACTACTTTAAAGCGGCCGTCGCGCTGGATGATCTCACGCACGCCGAGCAGCACGATGGGGTGGTCATCCGCGATCACTACGTTGATTTCTCGCATTATCTACCTGCCATTCGATGGCTGTTCGTCAGAGCTTGAATTGGCCTTCAAGGCGAGCAGCACGGCGTCCAGACGTTGTAATAACACCCGCACCTGAGCTGTTGAAGCAGCATCCAGCGAGCCATGCTGAAGCGTCTTTTCCCATGTGTTGCAAGCTGCGCTTAGGCTCGAGGCGCAAACCGAGGCCAGCGAACCGTTCATGCGATGCAAGTGCCGCACAACGCGGGGAGTATTGGCTTCGTCGAGAGCCTGCTCAGTGTTGGACATGTCTTCTTGCATGGTACTGATGAACAACTGGTGCATCGCCGGTGACAAGCTAATCCAGCCGTCCATGTCACCTCGTTGCTGTGATACAGGCGCGTCCCCCGTTTCATTGATGAAGTGCCCGCAATGGCTGAGCAGTGTCTGGCGCAAAACTTTCAGACTCAGCGGCTTGACCACCCAGGCGTTCATACCGGCCGCCAGGCATTGCTCACCCTCTTCCCGCAACGCGTTGGCGGTGACACCAATGATCGGCATTCTTGCATTGTGTTCTCTCAAGGCACGGGTCAGTTCGTAGCCATTCAGGCGAGGCATGTTGATATCGGTGATCACCAGATCGAAGGCATCCGGCGACCAGCGCTGCAGCGCCTCTTCACCATCCTCCGCGGTAACGACCCGTGCGCCAAGTGCCTCCAGTTGCTCCTGCAGAATGGCACGGTTTATGGGGTTGTCTTCTACCACGAGTACTCGCAAGCCAATACGGGGGGGGCTGTCCTGACTGTGCGGTTCCAGTGGTTGAGCGCCTTCCGGATGGGACAGGGCGCGGGCGATGGAGCGGATGTCATAGGGATTCACCGTCCAGCCTTGGCTCGTCTGCTGCGGCTGCCTCTGACCAAGGTCGCTGACGGTAATGCGCTGGCCATGCCAGATGGCGGTGCTTGTTGCATTAGGTGCCACATCTAGCAGCATCGAATGTGCATCGCCGCTATAGCCGTCTGGCAGGGGCGTGGCTCGAGCACCCCAACGGTTGAGCCAGTCGATCAAACTTTGCTCCAATTCCTTGAGCGGCGCACGGACATAAATGAGTAGCCCATCCAGGTCGATATCAGCGCAATCGGGTAACAGTCCAGCGACGATCGGCAGCCGTAGATGCAGAGAGAAACTGCTCCCCAGACCTGGTTCACTGACCACTCGCAAGTTGGCGCCCATCAGCTTGCTCAAGCGCGCGCAGATCGACAAGCCGAGTCCGGCACCGCCAGCTCGTTCGCTGCCGCTGATCTGGGAAAACGGCTTGAACAACCCGGCCAGCTGCTTATCGCTGATACCCATCCCAGTATCGGAAACCTGCCACTGCAACGACGCATGGGTCTGGTCCAGATCAGTGACCTTCAGACGCAATACCACGCGCCCGGAATCGGTGAACTTGATCGCATTGCTCAGCAGGTTATTGACGATCTGGCGAATGCGTCCCGGGTCGCCGCTCATCAGGGCTGGCAACGTCGCGTCGGCGCAAGCGAGCACCTGCAGACCCTTATTGGTGGCCGACGCGGCATAGCTGCGCACAGCGTCCTCGAACACGTCCAATGGGCTGAAGGTCGTTGTTTCCAAGGCCATTTGCCCGGATTCGATCTTTGATATGTCCAGCACATCGCTGATCAGCTGAAACAATACTGACGATGAGCGTTCAATGGTCTGCAGGTAATCGCGCTGGCGTGCGTTGAGGTCGGTTAGCCCCAGTAACTCCAGGTTGCCAAGAACACCGTACAGGGGCGTGCGAATTTCATGGCTCATGGTCGCCAGGAATAACGTTTTTGCAGCGCTGGCGTCGTCGGCAGCGCGCTTGGCTTGCTCCATGAGCAGGGCATCGTCCACGTGCCGGGTGATGTCGTTAAAACCGCAGAGCACTACGTCCTCACCTTGATATCGGGTCGACATGAAGCACGCCAGCAGGTAACGGCCAGCCACCTCGATTTGCACCTCTCGAGGCTCTTCGTCGCTATAGTCACGTTTGAGCAGGCTGATCAGTTCGGCGGTGCCCTGCCATTCCTGGGCGCGCTG
Source organism: Pseudomonas fluorescens HK44 (assembly GCF_000217955.3). Taxonomy (GTDB): domain Bacteria; phylum Pseudomonadota; class Gammaproteobacteria; order Pseudomonadales; family Pseudomonadaceae; genus Aquipseudomonas; species Aquipseudomonas fluorescens_AQ. The sequence continues at coordinate 49,804 of NZ_AFOY02000005.1, forward strand.
GTTTTCCAGCAACACCTGACTGTTGTTGCGCTGCACCACGCACAGGCCAACCGGCGCGCTCTGCAACATTGCGCGGTTGAACGCCTCGCTTTCGGTCAGACGTCGATTGGCCCGTTGGGCGGGCTCAACGATACGCCCGCGATACCATCGATTGACCCGCCACCCCAACAGCAGGGCGAGCAGGAACACACCGGCGACCCCCAACAGTGGCCACTGGGCGTAGCGAAAGAAGTTCTCATAGCTGACGGCATATAGGCCGACCCATTGCTCAGGGCCGCTGGAGTTGACCTTGAAGCGCAAACCGTCACCGTCAAAACTTAGCCCCATAGGCACCGACGCCTGATCTTGCGACTCCCCCAGCAGGACGTCACCGGTCGGCGATATCAGCGTGACGCGATTATTGATCTGTCGAACCCGCAGCCGATCAAGGTCATTGATCTGTCCGGCATCCAGCAGTGCCGCGAAGGTCAGCAGCCCTTTATCCTGACGCGCAGGCATGATGGACGGTGTGATATCCACGCCGATAAACGCCACGATCGTCTTGGTGCCGTTGAGCAACCCGGCTGGCGCTCGCGTCCAGCGCACCCTACGGTCGTTGAGCAGGCTGCGCTGGGCGAGCAGTTCCTGATACAGGCTGTTGGTGACTTCGAAAAAATTACTCTTGAGCAACGCGGCTTGCGTGCGTGTGCCGTCGACGCCCGGGATTGCGATATTGAACTGATCAGACGGTGAGAACAGAAACGTCTGGGGCGCGGAGTAATGAGAACTTGACCAGAAGGTGCTGTAGTAATCGGTCAGTTGTACTCCCAACGAATAGGCACCTTGTAGCTGGGCTTCGCTGTATTTGATGCGTTCGCTCAAGGTGAACGGCTGGGACATGGCCAGGCCGCGGTTCTGGAAGACTCGCTCATCGCTCTTTTGCATGATCTCGACCCGAGACATCGGGCGGATGTCCGTCATCATGTTCTGGTTTGTGCGGTCATAGGCGCTGGCGACGTTGCGCAAAAAAGTCTCGTACTCGTGGACGCTCTCGATGAGGCGGGCGAAGTGGAAATCGACCTTGTCGCGTTCTTCTTCAAGTACACGATCGATCGCCCAGTAGCACATGCCGACCAGCAATAAGGTTAGACCTGCAAGGATCAGCAGCAGCTTGTTGAGTCGCTGTGAACTCAACGCTAGAGCGCCTAACTTGAGGCTTTCATGCTTCATCAATGACGCCTTAAGTTATCGAAGGACGCGGGGGGGGGGGGGGGGGGGGCTGGTCCGCCATCACTGCCATCCCTTGGCTCGCTGTGAATAGTACAGTAGCAGATCATTTTGGTGCTGGCGTCAGGCCATCCTCGCGCAGTAAATCGAAAAACTGTTCAGGCGGCACAGCTGCGCATATTAGAAATCCCTGAACTTGATCACATTGGATCTTGCGGAAAAATGCCAGTTCGGCAGGGGTTTCGACGCCCTCGGCGGTGACTGTCAGACCCAGCTTTCGGCAGAGCTCCACAATGCTCTGCAAGGCGGCCGCCAGGCCTTCACTTTCGACACAGCCGTGGACCAGCGATCGATCGATCTTCAGTTCGCTAAAAGGCGTTGATACCAGGTTGAAGTAAGAGCTGAAGCCCGTGCCAAAGTCATCTTGGGCAAGACCAAAACCCATCATGCGCAAACGGCAGGCCCCGGCGTAATAGTCGCTGAGCGCGTCGGGAGTGGAACTCTCCAGCAGTTCGAAACAGATCGAGCTTGGCTCGGCGCCCGTCGCTTTCACGCTTGCATGCAGCCTGTCCGCCAAGTCGTGTTTGCCCAGCAAATGGGTAGGCAGGTTCACCGATACCGGCACGTCGTAACCACGTCGGCGCCAAAGTGACTGGACGTTTAAGGTCTGCTCGAGCATTAACCACAGCAGGTTTTCCTCCAGCCCGAAGCGTTGCATAGCCGGCAAGAAATCCCCCGGCATGATCGTGCCGAGTTGCGGATGCTGCCAGCGTACCAGCGCTTCGGCACTGCACACCCGGCCGTCACGTAACGATTTCTTAGGCTGGAACCAGGCCTGCATCTGCCCGGTATGCATGGCGTGCAGTAAACGTTGGCGATCATGCTTCAATGGACTTGTTGCAGTTGCGACTCGCCTTTTGCACAGCGAATCGATGTTGTCCCGCAGCCGCAAGACCGCCGCTGGGTTAACGGGTTTGGAAATCAGACCCAGCACCTCCAGGCCGAGGTTTTTCGCCACCAGGCCGGCACTTATCAGCATTCGCCGGGAGGCAACACTCATCAGGGCCAACGCGGGGCGATCATTAAGTTTGGCGATATTCTGGATCAACTGCACGCCGTCCATGCCGGGCATGAACAAGTCGCTGACGATCAGATCGTAGGAGGTTGTACGCAGGCGCCGCAGCGCCGTTGCACCATCCCAAACGGAATCGACATTGAAACTACTCAGATCGCTGAACAGGTTGCGCAAGTACTCATGTTGAAAAGGATGGTCTTCAACAATCAGTACCCGATAGGGCTTCAATTGCCGCTCCTTTGGTAGGGTTCCAGGCAGTTGTAAAGGGTGCGCAGGGCAAAGGGTTTGATCAGGCATTGGTTCATCCCCGCTTCAAGACAGCGCTCGCCCTCTTCACGCATCGCATTAGCGGTGGCACCGATGATCGGCAAGGAGCAATCGAGATGGCGCAACTGGATGGCCAGCTCATAACCGTTCATACGAGGCATATTCACATCGGTGAGGATTAGGTCGAATGACGAATTTCGCCACAGCTCCAATGCTGTTTCACCGTCATTCGCCAGTTCGACGGTGCAACCGAGTTCCCCCAACTGGTCGCGCAGAATCAACTGATTGATGACGTTGTCTTCTGCGACGAGTATATGAATACCAAGGTTGAATACCGGGCGGCTTTTCACTGGTTGTGCCATGCACTGCATTGATTGCCCCTGAGCAGCGCTGACTGCCCGATGCAGCTCTCGCAAACAGTTGAAACTGACTGGCCCGATTTCGTCTCGCAGGTCGCTGCCATGGATATCGCCGGCGGCCATTACCCGCGCACCGGTCCACTGCGGGGTGAGTGGCGCCTCGAGCCGGCCGGGATGCAGTTCAAGTAGAACGGCACCGGCCAGACTCTCCGTGGCTTTGGGCGCTCCGACCTGAGTGCGGGCGCCCCAGCGACGCAGCCAGCCACAGATGCTCTCAGCCAGCTCGCGTATCGGCGAAACCACGTAGACGATTTCAGGCAACAGTTCATCCGCGAACACCTGCGCGCCCTGAGCAGGCAACTGCTCAAGGGGCAGGCGTAGCGTGAAACTGCTGCCCAGCCCCGGTTCGCTGACCACTCGCATGGTGCCGTTCATTAAATGCATCAAACGCTTGCAGATGGAGAGGCCCAAGCCTGTTCCGGCCACCACATTGGTATTGCCCCCAGCCTGATAAAAGGGCTCAAACAAGTGTTTCTGATCGTCATTGGAGATGCCTTTGCCAGTGTCCGACACCTGCCAGTGCAGCATGGCCCGCTCGTCATCGCGACTTTCGAGCCTGACCCGCAGGATGATGCGACCGCTGTCAGTGAATTTCAGGGCATTGTTCAACAGGTTATTGAGGATCTGCCGAATGCGGGTGACGTCGCCGTTCAGCCAATCCGGAAGCTGTGGATCAATGCACGCGAACAGTTGCAGACCTTTGCTTTGAGCTGCCCCCGCGTACCCCTGAATGACGTCTTCGATCAGGGCCAATGTAGAAAACCGGCTGCTCTCCAGCTCCAGCTGACCCGCTTCAATACGCGAAACGTCCAACACGTCACAGATGAGTTGCAGAAGATTGGCGGATGAGCCTTCGATGGCTCTCAAGTAACTTTTTTGTTGCTCACTCAATTCAGTGCGAGCGAGCAGTTCCAGAGTGCCCAGAACACCATAGAGCGGCGTGCGGATTTCGTGGCTCATGGTCGCCAGAAACAAGGTCTTGGCTTCGTTGGCGGTATCGGCCATGCGCCGTGCCTGGTCCAGTGCCATTTCCACCTGCTTGCGCGCGCTGATGTCGCTGAATGCGCAGATCAGTACGTCTTCACGCTTGTAACGGGTAGGCGCAAAGCTTAGGTACAAGTGGCGGCCATTGGCGATTTGCAACTCATCGTTGCTGTTTTGCTCCAGTTCGTCAAAGCCGCAGCGGATCCAGTCGCGGCACAGTTGCTGGCGCTCCTCACTGTCGCCTAACCATTGCTGGTACAACGGATTTTCCAGAACGACCTCGCCGTCCTGTCGACGCACTACACAGAGCGCCACCGGTGCGATTTGTATCACCGCGCGGCTGAATGCCTCGCTTTCCACCAGTGCTTCTATCCGATGACCGGCGGGGATGATCAGCCTTTGATCTATACGGCGAACCAGCCAGCTCATCAACCAGGTCATCGCCCCACACAGCAACAAGCTGATCAGCAGCGGCATAATCAGCACCGGCAATAGTGAGAATACGTCGATGGCGTAGACAATCTGCCAATCCGAATACCCCAACTGTTTGCGAATAGCCAGATGGTCGGGTAGCCAGTCACGGCCGACGAAGCCAAAAGACTGCGGCGCTGGCAGCTGCTTAAGGCCTACGCTTGGCGGCCGGCTTTCGGCGCTATCAAAAATCAACTGGCCTTCAGAATCGAGCAACATGAACTGACCGGCGTTTTCGTTTTGCAGGGCACTCAACAGGTCGGGTGACTCGACCTCCAGTCCCAGCCAGCCGGACTGGGTACTGCGTTCGTCCAGGCGGGTGAAGATGTACAGGGGCGAACCCTGCCGCTGCTGATCAGTGAGCCACAGGTCATCGCTGCGAACATCGTAATCAATGTGCGCCGCGCGCAGTCGGGCAAGCAATTGAGGGAGAATTTCGGGAACCGGCTCACGCGCAGTGAATAGGCGAACCACTTTGCTGTGATCAGCTTCGCCGACATACAACAAGTTGACCTTACTATGCCGCAAATAATCGATCATCCGCCTGGTCAGCCACAGGCTCCAGTTCTGCTCACCGGTGCCCAGGCTGATATGGACCTCCTCACCCGACACCGCGCTGACACTGGTCACCGGTTCTGTGACATTGCGTACCGTCGCCAGGCCGAGTGTTTTCAGCAGCGTCTGACGGCTGATGAAGAAACTCTGAGCGTCGGATATCGCCGCGTTCATGTAGCTGCGGCGTAGGGAAATCTCTTCGTTCAAGGTCGAGCTCAAGTAGCTGTAGGCACCCGCGTAAAAAACCATGACCAGTGCGAAGGCGAACAGATGCAGCAACTTTCGCGCCGCCTTGGGCGTGGAAAACGAAGGATCAAGAGGGTGGATGAATTGGCGTAGTTTCATCTGTACAAAGTACGGCGACTAACCCAGAGGTGGAATAAGGCAAATCTGAAAGCTTGCTTGTGGCCGAAGTTCTGAAAAGCTGTCGGTTTAAATAGAGGCCACTTTGTATTGGGCAAACAAGGTGTTTGTCATACCCCCCCCCCCCGAGCCTGTGCCTGCTCATCGTTCGCACTGTAACGCCTTTAATAGGCTGAACTAAATAAAGGCTTAGTCTCTCATTCCACTGAATCACGGAAAACCACCCTCATCGATTCAATTAAGAATCGTCTGATGGTTCGCAGGGCCGACCTAGGCGAGTATTGCTTCGCGCAGTTATCCCCTCCCCCCCTCTAATGAACCCACTACGCTGACCATTGATTGGCCAGTTCCGGAGTTACAGATGAAAAGTAATATTATCTCCCTCGGTGTGCTGTCGTGCCTGTTCGCAGCAGGCGCAGCCAACGCGGCTGACGGTACTATCAGCTTTACCGGCTCTGTTGTTGCTGCGGCGTGTACAGTTAGCACGCAGACCGCAGCGCAGACCGTCAACTTGGGCACTATCAACTCAAGCGGTTTTACCAGTGCCGGCACCGTTGCGGGCGCCACCAGGTTCGATATCACGCTGGCGTCGTGCCCTAGCACCATTACTAAAACCAGCGTTAAGTTCGATGGTACCCCAGACGCCACTGACAGCCGCCTGTTGGCGCTGACCTCCGGGCAGACGGCCACCGGTTTGGGCATTGCTATTTATGAGTCCAACGGTACCACGCTGATCCCAATGCAAACTGCGTCGGCCTCGAAAGACCTGGAGGCAGATGCCACATCCACCACGATGACGTTCATTGCAAAGTACATGTCAACCGCTGCAAATGTTGGGGCAGGTACCGCGTCGGCATCAACCAGCTTCACCATTGCGTACAACTAACCGCTGGCCGCGAGGCTTTGCTTCGCGGCCGTTTTCTTGTTACTGACTTCACCGAAGACGATAAATGAAAACTTGGCAAGCATTGATCTTCACGGCAAGTACTTTGTGGATGACACTTCAGACCGCACAGGCAGGTGTTGTCATTGGTGCGACCCGAGTCGTTTACGATGGCGCGCAACGCGAATCCAGCTTGACCGTAAATAACCCGGATAAAACAACGCCCTACCTTATCCAGTCGTGGATTCAAAATAGCTCAGAAACGGACACTTCAAAAGCTCCCTTTCTTATTACTCCGCCGCTCTTTCGCTTGGACGCCAGCCAGGAAAATGTCCTGAGAATTGTGCGCACCGGTGCAAGCCTGCCCGAAAATCAAGAATCGGTTTTCTGGCTCAATGTCATCGCCATTCCTGCGAGTGAAAAATCAGATAAAAATCTGCTGCAAATCACGGTAAAGACCCAGATCAAACTGTTTTACCGTCCCGCAGGGTTGTCTGGCCGACTGGCAACTGAGTCCTATAAAGCATTGGAGTTCAAACGAGTCGGCAATCAACTTCAGGCGCACAATCCGACGCCCTTCTATGTTTCGTTCTATACACTTAAATATGGAGAGCAGGCGATAGACGATGCCAAAATGATCGCCCCCAATAGCACCCAGCGATGGACGTTGCCTGATGTAATTAGTGCGGGATCAGTGAGTTGGCAAGCAATCACAGACTACGGTGGTATCAGCCCGGTTGCACGTTCATCGCTTTAATGCCTGCCTCCCTCCCTCGCAACGAATCTATGAAGGCTTTTAACTTCTGCGCGGTCAGTTGTTAAGCAGGCTTCATGCTGCTTAAAACTTATTGATGAGAGTTAAAGTCGTGGGTAACGTTATCTTGGCTTCTAAATTCCCCAAGTTAAGTGTCACACAAAAAGCGGCAATCACATTCATCGCTGTGGTTTCAACAAATGTCTTTAGTGCCGATTACTTCAACCCTAACGCACTCGAGAAGAATGTATCGACTCAAGGCATGGTTGATTTGGATCAGTTCTCGAGCCAGGGTGCGCAGGTGCCAGGCGAATATCGCGTTGACGTCTACCTGAACGGCAGTAAGGTTGAAACTCGCGAGGTTAGTTTCGTTGCGCTTAATGGCCAGCTACAACCCGAGATCACCCGTGAACAATTGAAGAATCTAGGTGTAAAGGTTGAGGCGTTCTCGACACTGCAGAGCATTACGGCTGAAGGCGTGGTTGAAAACATCGGTAACCATATTCCGTCTGCAAGCTACACGCTGAACTTTTCCCAACAGCGCCTCGATATCAGCATTCCTCAAGCAGCGCTGAAAAGCGAGGCCCGGGAGTACGTCGACCCAGCCTCTTGGGATCAAGGGCTGCCCGCGCTGCTGTTCAACTACACCTACACCGGATCCAATACCCGTTATGACAACAGCTCGGGCACGGGCAGAAACGCCTATTTGAGCTTGCAAAGTGGAACCAATCTGGGCGCCTGGCGGTTGCGTAATTATTCGACCTACAGCGATGATGGCAGGGGCAATAAGCATTGGGGGGCCATCAGCACGTATGCCCAAAGGGACATTCAACCGCTGAAGGGTCAACTGACTCTGGGCGAAAGTTTCACACCCAGCGATATATTCGACAGTGTGCAATTTCAGGGCGCACAACTTTCCTCAGACGACAACATGTTGCCTGATAGCCTGAAGGGGTTCGCCCCTGTCGTCAGGGGTATCGCCCAAACCAACGCACAAGTCACCGTGCGGCAGAATGGCTACATCATTTATCAGACTTATGTGGCGCCGGGTGCATTCGCCATTACTGACCTCTACCCCACGTCATCGAGTGGCGATCTGGAGGTGATCATCAAGGAAGCCAACGGTACTGAACGGCGCTCCGTCCAGCCGTTTTCCTCGGTACCCACCATGGTCAGGGAAGGCCAGCTGAAGTACGCCGTGACCGCAGCGAAATTCCGAAGCCAGAGTGAGGGGGCCAGAACGCCTAACTTTTTGCAATCGACCTTGATCTACGGCCTGCCCTACGACACAACCCTCTACGGCGGCCTGCTGACCGCCGACAAGTATGACGCGCTGGCGGTGGGCGTGGGCCACAGCTTCGGCAATATAGGCTCGCTGTCATTTGATGTCACACAGGCCAACGCCGAGTTATCGGATCGTACGCGTCACCAGGGGCAGTCATTCAGGACGCAGTACGCCAAGGATATTGAACAAACCGGCACCTCGTTCACCCTCGCAGGCTACCGGTATGCGAGCAGTGGGTTTTACGATTTCAGAGAAGCCAACGAGATCGGTGCGGACAACGACAATTCGTGGCGCAGCGTTTACAACAAACGCAGTAAAACGCAACTCAACGTCAACCAGTCGCTCAAGGGCTACGGCAGCGTTTACGTGTCGGGCTACCAGCAAACTTACTGGGGCAGGCAAGGCTACGAAAGAAACATCAGCACAGGTTACAACTTCAGCCACTCTGGGATTAACTACAACTTCAGCTACACCTACTCAACCTTGCCGTCTGGTACGGGCAGTGAAAGCGATCAACAACTGGCGTTCAGTGTCCAGGTTCCGCTCGACAGATTCATGCCTAGAAGTTGGGCGAGCTACAGCGTCAGCTCCAGCAAGAACGGCGACACTGTGCAGCAGGTGGGTTTGAATGGTACAGCCCTGGCTGATAACAACCTGAGCTACAGCGCTCAGCAGAGTCGCGGAACACATAACGGTAGTAGCGGCAACCTCAGTTCGACCTACAGAGGTGCTTACGGTGAAGCCTCGGCCAGTTACAACTATGGCGAAAGCACGCAACAGGTTACTTACGGCGTCCAGGGTGGCGTCGTGGTTCATCCCTACGGCGTAACGCTGTCACAGCCATTGGGGGACACCGTCGCGTTGATCCGTGCGCCGGGCGCCGAGGGCATAAAGATACAGAGTAATCCAGGTATTCAAACGGATTCACGGGGCTATGCGGTCGTCCCTTATGTCAGTGCCTATCGCAAGAACCGGATTTCATTGGACACCCAGTCGATGAATGACGATGTTGACATTGCCGGCAACACGCAAACCGTCATACCCACTCAAGGCGCAGTGGTACTGGCCAACTTTGTCACTCGCGTGGGTAGCCGCGTGATGATGACCGTGTCCTATAAGGGCCAGCCTGTGCCTTTTGGCGCAGCCGTAGAGATACTGCAAACCGGCGACAACACGGCGCCCAATTCCGGCATCGTTGGTAGCGATGGCGAAGTTTATCTAAGTGGTGTTTCGGGCAAGGGGCGACTCGCTGTCAAGTGGGGAAGTGGCATCGAGCAGCGATGCGAAGCAGATTTCGTATTGCCACCTGCTGCTCCCCTCTCAAAAGAACTAAAGCAGTCTTCGGTATTGAATGCACAGGCCGTATGTCAATGATGAGGTCGAACATGAAATTGAACGTATTACGACATGCACCATGGGGCGTTCTGGCCTTCACTATATTTTGTTCCCCACCGTTGATGGCCGCCTGCTCAGTCAACAGAAATGCTGGCGTGGAGATCGCTACCATAGTGGTTCCCCGTGATGCGGCGATCGGCAGTCTGGTCGGCGAGGGTACGTCAGCCACGATTCAACCCTATACCTGCACAGGCACCAATGGGTCTCAACAGTTTGGTATTAAATCGCTTGGGACAAAATCAGGCCTGACCAGTGCAGAAGGCGCGATCATTTATCGGCTGGGCCCACAGTCCACGGGTATTGGCTATACCATTCAGGGCATTGGGGCAGGGGTGTGCCCTGGCACTGCGGTCTATGACGACGGAGTTGAGCCCTTAATTGCCGGCGGAGCGATCAACAAGCTACTTTGTGACTCCGGGGCTTCCAGCTTCGCTACACCCATCACAGGAAATATTAAGTTTCGGCTTTACAAGATTGCCAATAGCATTCCTGGAGGGACAATACCAACGCAACCCCTCGCCGTCTTTATTCTGCGCACAGATAATAAATGGACGCCTACCGAGTCACAGGTGCTCATCAGTTCTGTCGCAGTATCGGTAGCAGCGTGCTCGGTAACAAACACGAATATTGCAGTACCCATGGGGAGCGTCAAAACTACCGACTTTTCAACTGAGGGGAGCACCGCAGGCACGACCGCCTTTACCGTGCCACTCAGCTGTGATGCGAATACCAGGGTGGGCATCACTTTGAATGCGGGTGGAGCAGGCGCTTCGGACAGCACGCGCGGAATTTTGAATTTGGACAGTTCCGAATCGGTCGGCGTGGCAACTGGTGTCAAGCTGCAGATGCTTTACAAGGATACGCCGGTCGCACTCAATACCATGATCCAAACAGGCACAGTGACCACAACGGGTGCATACAATATTCCATTCAAGGCTCGTTATTACCGCAGCACAGGTTCGATTAGCGCTGGACAAGCCAATGCTAGTGCGACCTTGACCATAACTTATCAATGAGCTTCCGATAGTCACTCTTCATTAGCATTGTCAAAGACGCAGCCTTCAGTAGTGATGCCAATACGCGCGCCATATTGGCGGCCTAAGAAATCCCTCGATGCTATCGGACAGAAGAACGGCAGAAGTGCCCGCCTGATTGGGATTTCGATCATTTTGTCGTAGCGGAGGGGGGATTTCGGACATTAGCGCCAAGCAACTGCAACTGGATGTAGGCTTCGCCCCCCGCCTGCCCAGCCGGTTGCTGGGTGACCCGGCGCGCCTGCGGCAAATCCTCGCCAACCTGCTGAATAACGCTGTGAAGTTCACCGAGGTCGGGCGCATCAGCCTGCACCTGAGCATGGTCGAGCACAGCCGCGACCAGGTGACGGTGAACGATTAAGAATCTTATGATCCCGTTCCGCTTCTTGAACCCGCGGGCTTGAATGGGCTGGGCCTTGTTCTGAGCACTGTCGACTGCCAGCCACGCCAGAGGCTAGCGCTGTTCTTGGCACCACTGCACGGTTTCGGGGCGGGACGGAATTTACTACCCGGTAAAATGTTCGTCGCTACGATCCGTATTCCTCCCCCTACGAAAGTAGCGCGTTCGTTACCCTGCAGGAGGGACATTCCTATGGACCCTCCAGTCGACCCGTAGGCAGCTAGTTATTGATAGGTAATAGTGAATTGCATGGCGGCATTAGCGGGGCCACTGCTGACTTGTTGGGCGGTCTTGTAATAAGCCGCGCGCAGGGGAATTGTCAAGTTGCCGCTAGGCGGGGTGTCTAGGAAGCGAAGCCTTTCACCCAGTCTCACCGATGCGTTGTTTTCATCGGTAATCTGTATGCCGACGCCGCTTGCGCCGCCTCCGCTAACGGTGAGAATGCCTTGACTGGCATTGAACGCCGGGGTTATCGGGTCCAGCTGATAACTGATACCACTCAAGCCGCTGGGACAGTTATCGAGCCTGATATTAAAAGGTGTCTGTCCAACGGTACTTCCTACCGCCCCGAATTCCGAAATGCGGTGTTTGCCAAGGTTTACGTGGACGGTCGGCGTTTGACAACTGGCCTCGATCACCGTGATCGAGTTGGACAACTTCATAACCAGAAGGTCGACGTTGTTGGTGCCAGCCCGCATGGTGCCAATGGTCCCTGCTGGCAAGCTGCCGGATGAAACATTCCCTATTTTGAAGATCTGCAGGCCAGAAAATGTGCCGGTAAAGTTCTGACCGGCGCTCATGACCGGTATGCCGCCTGGATAGGCCAGGCCTGGGTAGCCGCTATATGTCCAACGCCAGCCTAGGCCCGTATTACCGATCGGACTGGGTCCTGATGCATAGGTCGGGCCCACTGCGCTTACATAGCCCCATGGCGAACCCGAATTACACCGATAATAAGCTTGACCTGTGACCTGTGCCTCCGCGGATGTAAATAGCAAGGTGCCATTTGGCGTATTCTTCGGTACGGTGAGAACGGCCGGCACATTGACGATGAGCGTGAAGGGAGGGGCAACCATAGCGCACGTTGTGGCCCAACTATCGTTGGCGCCAAGCAACAACATTGCACCCGCCGCGCACCATGAAACAACCGTCGCAGGCTTCATTAAATAAAATTTCATCATCTAACACTTCTCATCTGTAATTGAGTCAGTCAAGCGGCCGGTTTGAAGTCTTTATAAGACTCAACGCATCACACAGGGGCGGGTCAATAATACATAGCCGCTCTGGCCTGGTTCGTACTCGGAGGGGACTGCGAATTGCACCGTGCAGCTTTCGTGCTTTTTGTTTCCCCAGCGGACTTGTAGTTCGCCTTGAGGTTCGTTGACGCGAAGAAACAATCTTCCACCTTGACCAACCATGGTCAGGTAGTTCCCCTCCAAGTCCTGTACTTGGGCGCCCAAAGGAATGCTCTGCTTATCGTCACGCACCGCCTGCATCAGGATCGGAATTCCTGAAATAGTTGGATACTTCACTAGGCTTATCGCGCCAAACCGAGGCGAAATTGACGCCGATGTTGTTTGCAGCTCTACCGCGTCGGAGATGCCTTTTGGGTCAATGCCGATTTCGTTCTGCCGGTACGGCATCAACCCAGAGACCAAGGCGTACCCACTGCCATTGATAGCGGTGCTAGAGGTATTACCTACTCGGGCGCCCGTTGCGCCCTCGGCACTCACGAGCGCCATGGTCTCCCCCTGGTCGGGGCTGAAAGTGATGCCGCCCGCGTGAACGACGAAACTGCCACTGGCCCCAACGTTGGCTCGCTTATAACCTTCGCCGCTGTTAATCCCAGCAGTCATTGTGGTTTGCGCCGCGCGGTACTGTGCGGATGAGCCAACGCTGTGGGTAGCGCGTCCGTCGCTTTGGTCAGCTGAGCCATAGACGCTGTAGTTCAGCTGGTTGTACTCACCGACGCTACCCCCCAAGGTGACCTGAGTATTGCTGTTGCCGCCATCGGTGTAACTGATGTTGGTGCTGAGGTAATTACTGCGTGTACGACCGAAGGGAATACTGACGCCGACTTGGTATTGCGTTTGGAAACGTCCGTTGTAATCACGGGTCCGGCTGGCGCCGACACTTAGTGAGCCCCAGTTGTAGCCATTGCTGTAGCCAGCCTGGTAGGTCACGTTGCTGCGCTGCCCGCTGTTCCAGTAGTTCTGCGCAGAGCCGGTGACATAAACGTTGCCGCGGCGCTCCCCTAGCGGTTGGTTGATGTTCAGCTGGAAGCGGCTGCGCTGGCGAAAGAGCCTGCTGCTGTCACTGCTCCGCAGTTGCGCGTAGTCGCTGAAGTTGAGGTAGCCCTCACTGGAAAAGCGATAGGCCGCCACGGTGAAGTTGGTCTGTGTGGTATCCAGGAGCTTGCTGTAGGTCAGCCGGTAGCTGCGGCCATTCATGGTAGAACCGGTGACCTCTTGAGTAGGGTCCAGATCCGTAGTCCGCGACTGCGTGACGTCCAGAGCCAGGGCGCCGAAGGGCGTGCTCCAGGCCGCCCCGACCTGCGCTGCCAGGTAGCGTTCAGCGATGATGCCGCCGGTATAGCCGCTCCACTTATCCGACAGGCCCCGTTGATAGGTGCCCTGGAAAAAGCCGGGGCGATTGGTCAGGAAATCGTCGCGGTACTGGCCCGCCGTCACATTGAAACGCGTAGTGCCGGGGCGCAGCAATTGTGCGACAGAAGCGAAGGGCACTAAGAACGAACGGGTGCGGCCGTCCGCTTCGGTGATCGTGACCGAAAGGTCGCCTGAGTAGCCGGTGCTATAGAGATCGTCGATGACGAAAGGGCCCGGCGCCACGGTTGTTTCGTAAAGGATGCTGTCACCCTGTCGTACCGTAACCTTGGCGTTGGTATCAGCCACACCGCGTACTGGGGGGGCGAAGCCACGCATGGAGTCGGGCAGCATACGGTCGTCGCTGGCGAGCTGAAAACCTGTGAAAGGCACGCTGTCGAACAGATCGCCAGGTGTGTAGTACTCCCCCAGCGTAAGCTGCGATTTCAGCCCAGTGATGTCGCGCTGGACATAGCTGCTGATGGAATTGTACTCGCTGGTAGATGGAGCGCTTTCTGAACGAGTGGAACTATAAGAGCCGTTGTGGCGCAGGCGCCAGTCGCCCAGATTGACGCCGCCATTTAAGCCAAGATATGACTGGGTACTGGATAGCCCTCGGGTGTCATTTTGGTAGAGATTTGTGTTGTAGCTGGCAAAGCCGGCGTTAATACCACTGTCCCAGTTCTTGGGGTCGACATAACCACGAGAGACACGCTTTAGGTAAGCCTGCGGAATGCTTAAATCAGCGCGCAATTCAGTCATGTTTACGTCAAGTAAAATATCTGCTGCCAGGCGAGAAGCCTCAACGCAATCACTTTTGGCAAGCAGCGGCGCCAGGAGAGTCTGGTCGGGCAGCGCTTCAAGGTTCAAGCCCCAGCGAATCAGGTCATCGCGTGAAAAGCAGAACTTAGCGGTGTGTTGGGCACCTGATACTTGGACTGTGAGCAGTTCGCGGCCTTGCCAATCTCCGTTAAGGAAAAGATCTACACGATAGGCCCCGGCCGCTATCGGGTTTTCGATGGCGAATTGGGATACATCCAATGCCCGGCCTTGACTATCAGTGATGAAGGCCGGGTTGAAGTCAACTGCTTGAGCTACTTCTTCGGCGATGGTCGTGCTGGGCAGTAGCAATGCTGCCAGCAAAACAGGCGCGTAGTTATGCTGCGCCGAACCACAGTTATGCGGGCGAGTGAAGTCAAACATAGGTAAGCGTCCTGGACAGACCTGCTTCATGACAGCAAGCTGCGAAGACCCACGCTCCAAGGTTGGAATCATCATGGAGACAATGTGGGTATGTCGTGGAAGAGTGCAGGCCGTTAATTAGCTAAGCGTGTATCCGCGATCACGGCTGCGCCGTAGTCGTTTATCCATTCATAACGTACGCTCGCGGCTTTTGCCGGGGTACTGTCCAAACCGTCGAGAATAAAGTCTTCGGAGGCGCCGGGACCAATCATCCCGCCTTTGCTGCTATAACTTTTACCCGCTAATGTAAGCGTAGTTTTGTTGTACGAAACATTGAATGACGTGGGGTTGTGCCCGCGCAGAGCAATACCTTGATCTGTGCGTACCCAAGTCCAGGTCACCGCCGCTGGGGCATCTTCGGGGAAACCACGCAAGTTCACCGGCCGATAGAAAACTTTTATTCTCGAACGATAGGCTAGTTGAACGAAGTTACTCTCGGCCGCTTTAGGCAGCGGAGGAACATCCAGCACATTGAGCCAAAATACCGACTCAACGTCCTGAGGTAACGCGTCATGGGTGTACGTCATACGAAGCGTCTGAGCGCCGCCTGCTGCGATTCGCACGATGGGCGGCGTTAATAAAAATGGCGCATCTGCAGTGTCCGGCAACGATTTTGGGTTGCCGCAGTCGACCCATACTTGTACCAGCGCAGGTTCTTTCCCGGCATTATCGAGTTTGATGGTGACCTCACGTTCTTTGGCGGGGTAGACCACGCGAGTCCCTGAGATCACCACGTTGGCATTGGACGGCAACATTACGAAGGCAAGCATAATGCTGCAGATCGCCGTCATTGCGCGTCTGATAGAGAGTGCTTTCATCTTTCCCCGCTCGATGATTCCCCCGGAAGCGTGCTCCGGGGGATGACGATCAGTTGTAGTCCATGGAGAACTGGACGTTCGACGTGATCTGACCCGCAGTGGCAGCCTCTGTGGCAGCGATGTACTGCGCGTAGAACTGCAGGTTCGCAGCCTTGTCAGTAATGGCGGTCGACAATGACCCTTCGTTAGTCTGCAGGTTGATCGGCGCGTAACTGGCGTTGAGAAGCTGGACCTGTACGTTGGAGCCGCCAGTAGTTTGGTTGCGCAGGTTGCCGGTGGCAGCGTCTATGGAAGGACCCGGCTCGAAATGCACTTGCGCTGTAGTGCCAGTGCACTCGGTGAGCGCCAAGGTGAAAGCTGTGCGACCTGCAGTTTGCCCTACGGTAGCCAGCGACGCGGTGGAAACTCGTGGCAAGGTTACGGTTTTAGCTGTGGTACCACTGGTGTTACCTTCAACTGTACAGGTCTGACTAGTCACCTCTCCCGTTATGTTGATGGTGCCGTCCGCCGCAAGGGCATTGAAAGAGGAGGCCATGGTTGCTACGGTAATCGCTATTAAGGCTTTTTTCATTTGAAGCATCCATATGATTGGTCAATCAAAGGTACTGCCCTGGCCCGGAGCTAGGGTCTAGTAACTCTGGCGTGAACAATGTTAGGAATTCGGCTAACGAACCAGAATAAGACGATTCTTAAATACTTTACGCGATCACTCCCATGCGCCAATTCGGCCACCTCACACTGAGCGCGCCGATCCCCGAAGACACCATGATCATGAACTTCCGGCATCTGCTGGAAAAGCACCAGTTGGCGCCAGCGATCCTTGCAGTCATCAACGGCTACTTGCAGGTGAGTTTCCATGGTTTTCCGAGTCGGCGCGCTATCAGTTGGGCGGTTAGCCGATAGTAATAGCGTGTTACTTCAGCCCTACTACTTATGCGGTGGTTCAAGAACCATACAAGATGCTTTTGCTGCCACGTTCGCGGGCTATCTCGTTGCCAGCTATCAGCAATGGCTGTCTGAATTATTTTCGCTTGCCGAAGATGCCGATGGCGAGTGGTGTCGTTTTCAGAAGGCGACTGCACCAATTGCCTGAGCGTAACGCTAGGTGTGTAGGCGGTTTCTGACAGCTCAATATCAGAAGTCACCTGCACCAATCTCGACTATGCTCAATACTCGTGTGCACCAAGGCGAGGTCTGGGCATGGCATCAGACACAGCACTGATTGCCGAGCGAGGCGTGGTCACCCTGTCCGACGAGGCATGGGCACAAACCCGACACCGGATGGAAGTCATTGGGCCACTAGCAGCGGTTGAGGTGGTCGGGCATGAAGCTGCCGACGTCGCAGCTCAAGCACTTGGCGTGTCTCGGCGGCAGGTGTACGCCCTAATCCGCCGCGCCCGGCAGGGCACCGGCCTCGTGACAGACCTGGCTCCCGGCCGATCCGGTGGTGGGAAAGGAAAGGGGCGCTTACCGGAACCGGTCGAGCGCATCATCCGCGAGCTACTACAAAAGCGGTTCCTGACCAAGCAGAAACGCAGCCTGGCAGCGTTTCACCGGGAAGTCGCGCAGGCGTGCAAAACCCAGAAGCTGCGGGTGCCAGCGCGAAACACCGTGGCGCTGCGGATCGCCAACACCGACCCGCGCACGACCACCCGCCGCCGGGAGGGCCAAGATGCATCCCGCGCCCTGCAAGGTGTCGGTGGTGTGCCTCCCGCCGTGACCACGCCGCTGGAGCAGGTGCAGATCGACCACACGGTAATCGACCTGATCGTGGTGGACGAGCGCGACCGGCAACCGATTGGCCGCCCGTACCTGACCATTGCCATCGACGTATTCACACGCTGCGTGCTCGGCATTGTGGTCACACTTGAGGCTCCGTCTGCCGTCTCGGTCGGCCTGTGCCTCGCGCATGTCGTCTGCGACAAGCGCCCTTGGCTGGAAGGGCTGAATGTCGAAATGGACTGGCCGATGAGCGGCAAACCTAGGCAGCTTTATCTGGACAACGCGACCGAGTTCAAGAGCGAAGCCCTGCGCCGGGGCTGCGAGCAACATGGCATCCAGTTGGACTATCGTCCGCCCGGACAGCCGCACTACGGCGGCATTGTGGAACGGATCATCGGCACGGCGATGCAGATGATCCACGACGACTTGCCAGGAACGACCTTCTCCAATCCCGGTCAGCGCGGGGAGTATGCCTCCGAAAATATGGCCGCCCTAACGCTGCACGAACTGGAGCGCTGGCTTACGCTGACGGTGGGCACCTATCACGGCTCCGTGCATAACAGCCTGCTCCAACCTCCGGCCGTGCGTTGGGCCGAGGCCGTAGCGTGTGCTGGCACACCGACTGTAGTCACCCGCGCCACGACCTTTCTGGTCGATTTCCTGCCGGTGATTCGACGTACCCTGACCCGCACCGGTTTTGTTATCGACCACATCCATTACTACGCCAATGCGCTCAAGCCGTGGATTGCGCAGCGCGACCGCTTGCCCGCTTTCCTGATCCGGCGCGACCCGCGCGACATCAGCCGCATCTGGGTGCTGGAACCGGAGGGACAGCACTATCTGGAAATCCCCTACCGAACCTTGTCGCACCCGGCTGTCACCCTCTGGGAGCAACGGCAGGCGCTGGTGAAATTACGGCAGCAAGGGCGCGAACAGGTGGATGAATCGGCGCTGTTTCGCATGATTGGCCAGATGCGCGAGATTGTGACCGCCGCGCAGAAGGCCACGCGCAAGGCGCGACGTGACTCGGATCGACGCCAGCACCTCAAGGCGTCAGCTCGGCCGGATAAGCCCGTTCCGCCGGAAACGGACATTACTGACCTGCAGGCAGACAACCTGCCGCCGGCCAAACCGTTCGACCAAATCGAGGAGTGGTAGCCGTGGACGAATATCCCATCATCGACCTATCCCACCTGCTGCCAGCGGCGCAGGGATTGGCCCGGCTGCCGGCGGACGAACGTATCCAGCGCATCCGCGCCGACCGCTGGATCGGCTATCCGCGCGCGGTAGAGGCATTGAACCGGCTGGAAACCTTGTATGCGTGGCCGAACAAGCAACGCATGCCCAACCTGCTGCTGCTCGGCTCAACCAATAACGGCAAGTCAATGATCATCGAGAAATTCCGGCGCTCGCATCCGGCCAGCTCTGATGCCGATCAGGAGCACATCCCGCTGCTGGTTGTGCAGATGCCGTCCGAGCCTTCGGTGATCCGCTTCTACGTCGCGCTGCTCGCCGCGATGGGCGCGCCATTGCGCCCGCGCCCACGGTTGCCGGAAATGGAGCAACTGGCACTGACGTTGCTGCGTAAGGTCGGCGTGCAAATGTTGGTGATCGACGAGCTGCATAACGTCCTGGCTGGCAACAGTATCAATCGGCGGGAGTTCCTCAACCTACTGCGCTTCCTCGGTAACGAGCTGCGCATCCCACTGGTAGGTGTCGGTACGCGCGATGCCTACCTGGCGATTCGCTCGGACAACCAGTTGGAAAACCGGTTCGAGCCGATGATGTTGCCGTTGTGGGAGACCAACGGCGATTGCTGCTCATTGCTGGCCAGCTTCGCCGCTTCGCTCCCGCTGCGGCGGCACTCCCCGATTGCCACACCGGACATGGCCCGCTATCTGCTTGCCCGCAGCGAGGGCACCATCGGCGAGCTGGCACACCTGCTGATGGCGGCAGCCGTCGCCGCCGTGGAGAGTGGCGAGGAGGCGATCAACCACCGTACGCTCAGCATGGCGAGCTACATCGGCCCCAGCGAGCGGCGTAGGCAGTTCGAGCAGGAGCTGATGTGAAGCCGGCACCACGCTGGCCGCTGCATCCGGCCCCAAGGGACGGCGAAGCCTTGTCCTCGTGGCTCAATCGTGTCGCTGTCTGCTACCAGATGGATGTGAACGACCTACTTGAGCACGATCTCGGTCACGGCCAGGTCGATGACCTAGACACCGCGCCACCGCTGTCGCTGCTGACGGTGCTTTCCCAGCGCAGTGGCATCGAGCTGGATCGACTGCGCGGCATGAGCTTCGCCGGCTGGGTGCCGTGGCTGCTGGATAGCCTCGATATCCGGATTCCCGTCGCCCTGGAAACCTATGCGTTCCAGTTCTCGGTATTGCTGCCGAGGCGCAACCGCAAGACGAAGTCGATCGCAAGCTGGCGTGCTTGGCTACCCAGCCAGCCGACCCGCCGTGCGTGCCCGCTCTGCCTGAAAGATCCGGCGAACCAAGCCGTACTGCTTGCGTGGAAGTTGCCCCTGATGTTGAGTTGCCCGCTGCACGGATTCTGGCTGGAGTCCTATTGGGGCGTGCCAGGGCGGTTTCTCGGCTGGGAAAACGCCGACGCCGCTCCGCGCATGCCCAGCGATGCGATTGCGGCAATGGACCGCCGCACCTGGCAGGCGCTGACGATGGGGTATGTGGAGCTGCCGCGTCGACGCATCCATGCCGGCCTCTGGTTCCGTCTGCTGCGCACGCTGCTCGATGAGTTGAACACCCCGCTCTCGCATTGCGGGACTTGCGCCGGCAGCATCCGCTATGCCTGGGAGCGCTGCGGCCATCCGCTGCGCGCCGGGCAAAGCCTATGGCGTCCCTTCGAGATTCTTGCCCCGGTAATACAGTTGCAGATGCTGGAGGCGGCGGCCACCGCCATTGAACTGATCGAATCGGAGGTGTTGAGTCCGCGCGGAGAACAGGCAGCGCTGTTCCTCCCGGAGCCTCAAACTGGCTTCACCAACGGCCTGCCGGTGGTGAAGCGAAAGCAGGAACCCGTCAACCACTGGCAGGAAGCGGTCAAGGCGCTCAACGAGGCGGTCGCCGAGGCGCGACACAATCCCGAGGCGGCTCGCTCGCTGTTCGCGCTGATTTCCTTTGGGAGGAGCGACCCCGAATCCCTGGAATGCTTGCGCGTCATGTTTGCCAAGGAAGGCATCCCCCCGGAATTTCTGTCACATTATGTTCCTGATACACCCTTTGCACTCCTTAGACTGAATGACGGGTTAAGTGACAAATTTTGACGGCCGGGCCTTTCTGGCGCACGCTGTCACATAATCGAACGTATATGTGACAGGTGCAGAGATGTTGATCGGCTACATGCGGGTATCCAAAGCGGACGGATCTCAGTCCACCAATTTACAACGCGATGCGCTCGTCGTCGCCGGTGTCAACCCTGCACACCTTTATGAGGACCTGGCCTCAGGTAGGCGTGATGATCGGCCAGGGCTGGTTAGCTGCCTAAAGGCGCTTCGTGAAGGGGATACGCTGATCGTGTGGAAGCTCGATCGGCTTGGCCGCGATTTGCGCCATCTGATCAACACCGTGCACGATCTGACTGCTCGTGGCGTGGGATTGAAGGTCTTGACCGGTCACGGTGCAGCGGTCGACACAACGACTGCCGCTGGCAAGCTTGTGTTCGGAATTTTTGCTGCGCTGGCCGAGTTTGAGCGTGAGTTGATTTCCGAGCGGACGGTTGCCGGGCTCGTCTCGGCGCGCGCTCGCGGCAGGAAAGGGGGGCGCCCGTTCAAGGTGACAGCCGCCAAGCTTCGCCTGGCAATGGCCAGCATGGGGCAACCGGAAACCAAGGTCGGCGATCTCTGCGAGGAACTTGGGATTACCCGGCAGACGCTCTACCGGCATGTGTCGCCCAAGGGCGAACTGCGGCCAGACGGAATAAAGCTGCTCTCCCGCGGTTCAGCCGCATAGTTGGCGACGACCTGAAACGGGCTGTGATTCATTTCGCCATCCAATTGCCGGTGTCGACCCACACCCGCCTGATGACATTTGCAACGACTATGGCAGCTTGTTTTACAGAAAGCCGCTGTACCCGAAACATTGGCTTTAGGCAGCAAGGTCAGCCACCGGTTGCTGGGTCAGCTTGGCCCAGCTCGGCCGTTTGCTTTCGCAGGATATTGAGCCGGTGCCTCCGGCCTGCTTCTGACGTGCTGTGCAGCCGTCTTCTGAAAACGACATACATTGTGAACATCTCACCTTTAAAGGCATTGACTTATATATTTATTCAGCGCAACAATTTTTTACCATCAACAAATATTTACCCGTTGCGCTGGATGGAATATTTTAACTGTTGATGCGCTCGAAAATAGTTTCTATTTTTTCTTTTAATACTTGTGCCGTGAAGGGTTTGATCACATAGCCGTTCACTCCAGCTTGGGCGGCCTTAATGACCTGTTCACGTTTGGCTTCGGCTGTTACCATTAAAACTGGTAGTTGTCTTATGCGATCATCAGCTCGTACATACATTAAAAGATCGATACCAGACATACCAGGCATATTCCAATCAGTGATAAGGAAATCGAAGCTACCCTTTTGCAGCATCGGTAGTGCGGACGTTCCGTCATCCGCCTCAAAGGTGTTAGTAAATCCAATATCGCGCAATAGATTTTTTATTATTCTCCGCATCGTTGAAAAGTCATCAGCGATGAGAATTTTCATATTTTTATTCAATTCGACCTCTAAATAAATTAAAACCTTCAGAATTACGTTACAATATTCACGGGCACGCGCCGCATTGGTGTGGTTAACAATCGCTCACCAAAAAACTCCAATTGCCCGCGCGGGTTTTCCGGTAATGGCCAAGAATCTATTTTTTGTGCAAGAGCCTTAAATGCCAAGGAACACTTAGAACGAGGAAAAGCGTCGTACACAGCACGCTGTATTTTCACAGCCTTGCGCATGCATTCATCATGAGGTATGGAGCCAACATATTGTAAACTTACGTCAAGGAAAAGATTAGTAACACGAAGCAACCTAGCAAAAAGATCGGGTCCTTCTTGGGGGGTCTGTGTCATGTTAACGAGTATGCGGAAACGATTCATGCCGTAAGATTGGCTAAGAATCTTTATTAACATATAGGTGGTGGTGACTGAAGCTGGTTCGTCACACACCACCATTAACACTTCGCGGGATGCACGAATAAAATTGATAACCGAGCTACCTATGCCGCTGGACGTATCGATGATTAATATATCAAGTTTTTTGTCGATTTCATTAAACGCTTGAATTATTCCGGCGTACTGAGCTGGCGTTAAATGACTCATACTTTGGCCGCCTGAAGTGGCAGGAACGATGCTGATTCCGCGAGGGCCTTGTAGGACTATATCCCGCAATTCACATCGTCCCTTAAGGAAACTCTGAAAAAGACTTCCAACTCTGGTGAAATACCCCCTCACACGAATCGACCGGTTGAGCCCCGATGAAACAGATGTCCTTCGCCGATGCCGAGTATGCCGGCAAACGTAAGCAAACCCGCCGTGAGCGCTTCCTGATCGAGATGGATCAAGTCGTGCCCTGGAAGGGGTTGATTGCCTTGATCGAACCGCATTATCCAAAGGGTGAAGGCGGTCGTCCGGCGTATCCGTTGCTGGCCATGTTGCGGGTTCATCTGATGCAGAACTGGTTCGGCTACAGCGATCCGGCGATGGAGGAATCGCTGTATGAAACGATGATCCTGCGTCAGTTTGCAGGGCTGCATCTGGATCGAATTCCTGACGAAACCACGATCCTCAACTTCCGCCGCTTGCTGGAGAAGCATGACCTGGCGGGCGGGATTTTGCAGGTTATCAACGGTTATCTGGGTGAGCGTGGATTGATGTTGCGCCACGGAACGATAGTGGATGCGACGATCATTCATGCCCCCAGCTCAACCAAGAATAAAGACAAGAAACGCGATCCCGAGATGCATCAGACCAAGAAAGGAAATCAGTACTATTTTGGAATGAAATCCCACATTGGCGTCGATGCGGATTCGGGCTTGGTTCATAGCGTGGTCGGTACTCCTGCCAACGTGGCGGACGTGACACAAGTGGATCAACTGCTTCATGGGGAAGAGGTTCACGTCTGTGGCGATGCCGGTTACACCGGGGTGCAGAAGCGCCCGGAACATCAGGATCGCAAGATGATCTGGTCGATTTCTGCACGGCCCAGTTCGTACAAAGAGCATGGCAAAGACACGGTGATCGGCAGTGCGCTACGCGGAATTGAGTATGCGAAAGCGCAAGTCAGAGCCAAGGTTGAGCACCCATTTCGAGTGATCAAGCGCCAGTTTGGCTATACGAAAGTGCGCTTTCGTGGTCTGACGAAAAACATCGCTCAACAGACGACGTTGTTCGCCTTGTCGAACTTGTGGATGGTGCGAAAACGATTGTTGAATGCAGGAGAGGTGCGCCTGTAATGCGGGCTAATCGCCCTGAAACAGCGCGATTAGAGGAAAAATCATGAATTAAAGAGTGGAAAGGTCTGCTTTTCGACCAAATCAGCGTTTTTTGAACCTCACGCAGAGAAGGCATCAAAAATCGGTGGGTACTTCAGAACTTCCTTAATCACGTCAGCGAGGTTTTTGGAGGGGGCTAACCCGAGTAAAACATCGACATTTGCCAGTCCGAGGTCAGCATCAAGAAGCATGACCTGCCGACCGCGCTCAGCCAATGCCACTGACAGATTTACTGCCACATTCGTCTTGCCGACGCCACCTTTTCCCCCGGTTACTGCAATGACCTGTACGGGATACATGCGGCTCATTTTCTTACTCCTAGTTGCAATGACCTTGGCAATCCTCGCGTCGTTATCATGTAGCGCCTCCAAAACACCCCGAATATTCGCAGCAAACACTGTAGCCCCTCTCGCCTCAACCCAGAGCATAAACTCTTCCACCGCCGCGCCGTATTTGGGGTTCGATAATGTTTGAAAGCAGCGTTGCGATTAGTCTGGTTTGATTCACAGAGGCGTCCTTTATTTTTGGTGAGGAGTTTCTGTCCCGGCCGCACCTAAACTTTATTTCAGCTAAGTAAAATCATGGCTGTCTTGAATTCAGTTGCCTGCTTCCAGCCAGCCTCGCACATTATATTTTTCTTTCAGCTCCTGCAGAATCTCGGCGGCATTCTGTTTTAGCCTGTAGGGGCCGACAATTATAAAATTGTGTTCTCGGCGGACCACCGACAGCTCCAACTGACGAATAGCTTCGATGGATCGCCGCTTATTGGTTGCATTAATGGTTATTTCGATTATCCAGAGACCTTGGCGCGACGTGGCTTTTTTGATTTCTTTTCTACCGTAGCCAATTACTTGGCCACATGTCAGGCAGAGGTTTTCAAAAATCAGTAAGGAGCCTGGTCGAGGGGGAGAAATATGAAATTTTATTGCAGGCTTTTTCTTCGTGTAGAAGAAAGCCATTAGTAAACCGGCCAGCGCGATAAGTCCAGCAAGGATAGAGATCCCCTGAAACATCGTCATGTCAGAGAACTCCAGCGTGTCCGCAGCGGGCTCTGGAAGAATCCGTTCTGAGCCGGAAGCCTCACCTGATAAAAGCAATGGGTTAGCCTGGGCCGGCGAAAGGTTTTCTGTTGGCTCCCGATCAGTTGAGCCCGTTGGAGCAAGTGGGTTCGAAGGAAGCGGCTTGAAGGGCGGCTGCTCTTGAAAATGCACTGGCGAACTGGAGGTGCTCGGACAAGATTCGTCTGACGAAAAGTGCCATACCAACAATGACAGTTGTGCGGCCACGCCAATTGCCAGCAAAGTTTTACCACGCTTGTTCATTAATACCTTCCATACCCGCGCCCAACCAAGTCTCGAACTCCTTTGCCGGCATCGGCTGACTGATTAGATACCCTTGCCCCAAATCACAGCCAGCGTTGCGCAGGAACTCGAGTTGCTCGCGAGTTTCTATCCCTTCTGCTGTGACAGTAAAACCCAGCGCTCGCCCCAGATTGATAATTGCCTGAGTGATAGCCACGTTGGTTGTGTCGTGCGGTACGTCCGAAATGAATGTCTGGTCTATTTTCAAGTTATTGACTGGCAATGCTTTCAGGTAAGCCAGAGATGAGTGGCCGGTACCGAAGTCATCCACCGCAATGGTCACGCCCAACGCCTGCAACCGACTCAAAACGTCACTGGCCACCTCCAGGCTCTTTATAAGCAGGCTTTCTGTAACTTCTATTTCCAGAGCCCGTGCAGGTAGATCGTGCCGTTGCAAGGCTTGTCGTACTGTTTCGACGAAGTCGCTGCGCTCTATCTGCAGTGCGGCGACATTGACTGCTACCCGGTGAGTGAAGCCGTAGGTTTTACGCCAGAGGTGAAGCTGAGCACAGACCCGCTCGAGCACCCATTCGCCGATCTGGATAATCAGCCCGGTGCGTTCAGCCAGAGGGATAAATTCGCCAGGAGACATCAACCCATGCTTTGGACTACGCCACCGTATCAACGCTTCTGCGCCTTCGATCTGACCGGTCAAAAGATCGAGTTTGGGTTGATACCAGATCTCGAACTCATTGCGCGCCAGCGCACGACGCAAGGCTTGCTCTAACGAGACTCGCTGCTGGATGAGCAATGTCATTTCACGCTGGTAGAACTGGTAAGCGTTGCGCCCCGCTTCCTTGGCGCGGTACATGGCGGTGTCCGCATGTCTGACTAAGTCTTCGGTACAACTGCCATCGCCAGGGAAAATCGCCACGCCAATACTGCCGGTGACCCGCGAGGTAGCACCTTTAAGCTCAAACGGCTGATGCAGTGTCTCAAGCATCCTCTGAACAATAAGAGTGGCGTCGGCCACGTGGGTCAGATTATCGAGGATGAACACAAACTCATCACCGCCCAGTCGGGCAGCCGTGTCGCCTGGCCTGAGTGCTTGCGTGAAACGCTGGGCCGCCTGCTGTAAAAGCAGATCGCCCATGGCGTGCCCGAGACTGTCGTTGACCGTCTTGAAGCCATCCAGATCCAGAATCAGCACGGCCAGGAGACCCTGTCGTGGCTGCGCATGCTCGATGGCCAAGGTCAGGCATTTGTGAAACCACACCCGGTTGGGCAACCCGGTCACCGCATCGTAATGCGCCAGTCGTTCCAGTTCTGCCTGCGAATGCTTCATACTGGTGATGTCGGAGAACACCGCGACGTAATTCACGACTTCGCCCAGCACGTTGCGAACCGAGTTAACAGTCAACCATTGAGGATAATTTTCCCCATTCTTGCGTTGGCTCCAAACTTCACCATGCCAGCGGCCGGTCTCCTGCAGGCTTCTCCTGATTTGTTCATGGACCTGCCCATCGTTTTGTTGCGAGCGCAACAAGCGGTGCGTCTTGCCCGCGGTCTGCTCAGCGGTGTAGCCGGTGATATGGGTAAACGCCTTGTTGATCGAGATGATCAGCCCTTTTGCGTCTGTGATCAGGACCCCCTCGTCAGTATTGTCCATAACCACCCCGGCCAGGCGTAACTGTTCGGTGGTCTGCCGGATCTCGGTAATGTCGCTGGAAATCCCCAACACCCCTAACAGCTTGTCCTCTGCATCGCGCACAGGGCATTTAGTGGTCAGAAAAATGCGCACAACGCCGTTTTCAGAATACGTCTCCTCGAAGCGCTGAGCTTGGCCGCTGGCAAGTATCGCGTCATCTTCCTTCTCCCAGTGCTTGGCATCCTCGGGCTGCATGAACGACTCGCGGCGTCGGCCGACCATTGTCTCGCCGGAAAAGCGCATAGCCCGTTCGAAGGAGTGATTGCAAAGGAGCAGTCGCCCCTGGGTATTGAACAAGTACATCAGCGAGGGGACATGCTCAAAGATGACCTGTAACAATGTCTTCTTATCGAGCAATTCGGCTTCGACCACACGTCGCTCATCCATTTCACGCCTGAGTGCACGACTGGGCATCTGGATCTGACGATGGCCCAGGCTCAGTTGAGCCGCAAAAACGCTGAAGAGAGCGGTCGCAGCCAGGGACAACCAAAATAGCGGGGAAGTGATCAGCGAAGGTTGCGACCAGCCGCCATGTGGGATGGCGGCGAGTTGCCAGGTGCCTCCGGGGATTTCAACGGTATGGGTTATGGCCTGCTGCTTATAAATAGACGCCTTGCCCCAAATCATTTCGCCTTCGGCCCCGTGGCCATCGCGCCCCCGCAACGCTATGTCCAGGTCTTTGTCCGCTGCGATGCCGGCCGCCAACAGCAGTCGGTCGATGTCGGTGAGCACCGAGACGCTGCCCCAATAACGCCGCATACCCTTGTGCCCAGAGAGGAATATCGGGCGGCGATAAATCAACGCCTGTCCGCCCTGATAGAGCGCCACCGGTCCGGCCAGCACCGGCAATCCCAGCGCTTTTGAGCGCCTCAATAACGGGTATTGATCGGTCAAATTGCGGTAGTCCAGACCCAGGACACTCTCGTTGCCCTCTAATGGATAGATGTCACTGAGCACGTCGTCAGGGGCCATGGCGATGCGGCTGATATGCGGCACCGAGTGGATCGCCTCACGGGCGATGCCCCTGAAATGTTCGGGTGAGATGGCGTCGTCAACGCGCAGCAGCTGAGCGATTCCCTCGGTTTCACTGAAGGCAAGGCCGATTTGACTCTGCAATTGCGCAGCCAAGGCGCTCAATTGTAGCGCTACGTGGGCTCGCTTCTCGCTTTGCGCGTTCTTATTATCCAGTTGCCCGAGGCCACAGGAAAGCAGTATCCCAACGAACAAAATACCAAGAAATAGCAGGTAGGTACCCCGCGTGCGGGGAGATGTCTCGACCGCTGACAATGCAGTATCAAATCCAATAGCCATCAAAACCTAGGGCCTGGCATCCCGTCTCATAAAAAATATTGCTTTCAGATCGTGATGCCATTGCCTCTCGCGCCTATTGGATCTTGCACGAGATACCTTCACCTTTTGCGCTTCAGACAGAGCGGCAGGGTTAAGCATTGTGTAACGCTAAAAACGCAATGATGGCGCAGGCCAATTCGCGTGTTGAGCTGAAACTGCCATCACGTCAATAAACGGTAATCTCGCCGAAAAAGCGTTCAATCTTGTTCAACCCGGAACTCATGCCGCCTGTGCATCGGAAAAACGGAGGCACACACGGTGAGCAGAAAGGGGGCAACACCAGGATTGTCCTACAATATAGTTGATTAGCTAACTATATTTTTGTAAAGAACTATTACTTATTACGTAATAATCGCGCGCAAATTCATGCTTTGGGCTGGTAATGCCTATGGCAACGTCGAGCAAACCAGTCGAAGCGAGCGGGCAACTCCGTCAGAGTAAGGGTCGCCTCAGAGTTCGGAATTTAAAGCACCTTCGGCCGTTGCCGATGATCCCCCTGAGAAGCCTCCGTGAGAAAGATTGCCGCGTCAGTACTGGCCTTGCCTGTCCCATTCTCGAAAACAGCTCTCATATTGAGCCGCCGAGACCGTCGAGTTTCGAGAACGACCATAACCCCACTTCCAACGATAACCACTAAGCGCAAAGCCCCGCTGCAGAGGGGCGAGTACTTCTTACCGTGCTTTAAATTCCAAATTCTGCAGCGACCCCTTATGGATCCAACCCCCTCCGCTGGGGCAGTGCATTCAGCTTCTGACGTTCTGTGCAGCCGTCTCCTGAAAATGACAAGTGGCATACGAGCCGGTTAGCGTTCCACTTAGAAACAACTCCATATCGAATGGCTTGTTCATTCTCTTCCTCCGATGTAGGCAGAGACCACATCAATCCGGCTATGCCCTAGTGTGCTGTTCGCGAAATAAATTTCTCCATGCTTGCACTACACTTCAGGTGTCATTCCTACCTTGGAGAGTTCCTGGTGAGTGCTCTGGACATTACGCTTAGCCCCGAAGAATTTGCCGAACTGAGCCGTCGCGTACGTTCCGCCACCATCAGTCAGCGCGATGGCCGTCGAGCCCGCGTCATCTTGCTGGCAGCACAAGGATCAACGCGAGAAGAAATCGTACGATTGACAGGTTTCTCTCGCCCTACGGTCACCGACTGGTGCCAGCGTTTTCAGGCACTCAGATTGGAAGGCCTGCTCGACAAGCCTGGCCGTGGACGCAAATCCCCTCTGCCCGCCGACACGATCCGCCGCGTGCTCGAACAGGTCACTCAACCTCGTATCGGCGAGCCCCGCTGGAGCTGCCGAAGCATGGCCCGTGCTGCCGGCATATCAGCGACCACCGTGCATAAACTGTGGACGGCCAATGACTTGAAGCCTCATCTGACGCGCACCTTCAAACTGTCCAACGACCCGCAGTTCGAGGAGAAATTCTGGGATGTCATCGGCCTGTACCTGGCTCCTCCAGACAAGGCGTTGGTACTCTGCTGCGACGAGAAAAGTCAGGTGCAAGCCTTGGAGCGCACACAGCCTGGGCTACCTCTTGGGATCGGTCATATCCAAACCAAATCCCATGATTACACTCGCCACGGCACGGTCACGCTGTTTGCAGCGCTGGATTATCTCCAGGGCAAACTGATCAGTAGCATCGAGCGCCAGCACCGCCATCAGGAGTGGTTGGCTTTCCTCAAGAAAATCGACAAGGAAACCCCCAAGCACCTGCAACTGCATCTGATCGTGGATAACTATGCGACACACAAGCATGCCAAGGTGAAGACTTGGCTGACGAAACATCCGCGCTTCCACGTGTATTTCACACCGACCTCCAGCTCTTGGATGAACATGGTCGAGCGCTTTTTCAGGGACATTACCGTGTTCTTACGCGATGGCAGCTTCGGCTCCGTACGTGAGTTGGAAAGCTCGATTACCACCTTCCTGGCATTACGGAACGCACAACCGACCCGCTACGTTTGGAACGCGAAAGGCGAGGAAATTTTGAGCAAGATCCGGCGGGCACGTGAAGCGATGGAAACGCAGATGGAAGAGCAAGTTATTTCGAAAACAGCACACTAGCTCGATGCTGATCTGTTGCCGAGCTTCTCGATCAAGCTGGCGATGCTGTCGGTAGCAGTCGCCGCCGTTTATCGGTGCGAGATAGCCTGTGATTTGCTCATAACGCTCACAGGCGTAGGCCGCTCGAAGTTCGTGAAAGCCCTTGAGATCGAGGTCGTGTAGGAAATCTCGTGCTGGACGTACCGTTTGCCGCATGAACTGTATGTAGCTTTCATCGCGGGCCAGCAGGTTGTGACTGCCGTGTGGCGAGACGTTATGCGCGATATGCAGCGCAGTCCGGACTCGGTCTGTCGCTGCTATCCACCTCGGAGCTGATGCCCCTGATCGACCGCCCTTGGTGCCGTCTTGAATATTGATCCTGCCTAGTTGTTCGGCCTCGCGTTGCAGTCTTGACAGGTCGGCCAAGATTGCTTCACGAAGGCGCATGCCGGTTTCACGAGCCAAGCGCACGATGGCGCTGATCCGGTGTTGCCCCTGATCACTGAGGGCCTGAGTGATCCGTTCAATGTGCTGCCGATCCTGACCTTGCGGCGCGACACGGCGGATTGCTGAGCGCTGCAGTCCCAATGCCTGGCTCGGGCTCTGAACTTTCACATACTGATCACCGCGAAGCGCCGCCAGCGTTCGGTTGACGCTGGACAACCGGTTTTGCGCGGTGGCGATGCTGAGGTCGCCGTGGTCGATTTGCTGGCGAAGGTACTGGGCATAGCTGAGCAGCGTTTGTCGGTCAATCTGCCGCGCATCGTTATAGCCCGGCCCTTCTTCGGATCGACACCAGCGCACGAATGCCTGCCAACGATCACTGTGGGCTTTGACTGTGGCGAAATGGCCGCCGCCGAACAGATCCTTGAGTGCTTGCGGACCGGCGTAGCTCAACTGGCGACCATAGCCAAAGTTGCGGCCGTCACGCCTGCCGACCAGGGCCATCCTGGATTTCCTTCTCATGCTGGCGCAGGTAAGCCAGCAGCTCGCGCCAGTGGCGGTTCACCAGATCTAGTTGGTCCCATTCGCTGAGGCGAAAACACAGCCGGTTGTTGAGGCAGAACAGTTCCGCACCTTCCTTGTGTAGGCGCTCAATCAGGTCACCGATGAGGGAACCGTTCTCCCTGTTTTTGGCGACAGCGGCGACACCGGCGACACCGGCGACAAGCCCCGTGGCGTCTGGCTTTGCGCGTGGCGACAAAGTGGCGACAGCAGTGGCGACGAGCTGCAACTGCTGAGTGTTTTTGCCTTGGGCGCGCCGGTTGCGCAGCGCTTCATTGAGTCGAAACATGGCGCACCTCAAAGTGGCGACCGTCTGTGCTGAGCCATTGATGCATAATCAACTCGACCAGCAGGGCCACCGTGTGGTGGCTGCTTTTGCGAGCGAAGCGTGGGCCGTTGCGGGTGAGGTCGCGCACGGTGAAGCGCGACCACTGTTTTTCCTGCAGCCAACGCAGCAGCCGATCGGCTTCCTCGAGCTTGGTGCAGGCCGGTTCCTGCTCGGTCAGCCGTTGGATTTCGGTCAGGTAGTAAGCCATCAGTGAAGAGGCACGCTGGATATGCGTGACCTCGATCATGTCGCTGCCTTCCAGCACCGTAAAGACGCCGGCGATGCGCAGAAGGTTGTCTGCGGCCTTGGATGCGCTGGGTCGCACATTGGCCAGCTCGTCGAACTCGCCCAGTTGGGCTTCGATGGTGTCGTGCAGGTTGATCCAGGTTTGCCGGGCCAGGCTTTTGAGTGCAAGGGCTTTGGGTTGTAGCGCGCCATCGCTGTCGACTGCCCAAGGACGTTGCAGTAGTTCGGTGATTCGCTGGGTGTAGCGTTTGAGCTTGGCATCTTGGGTGAGATCCACCGGCTGATAAAAGCGCTGTCCGGCCAAGCTCTGCGGCCAGGTGATCAGGCAGCGGGCGAAGATGCCTTGGCCGTTGAGCAGCGGATCCTTGAGTAACTGTCTCGCCAAATAAGGCTGCAGCATCAAATGCAGGCTTAAGCGCCGGTCGTAGGCGCGTAGGCTTTCTCCAGTCATGGAGCGGGAGCGGTCGATGGGATTGCCGTCCCACAGGGATGACAGGGTGGTCACGGCCTTGAGGCGATTGTCCCGGCTCATAGTACTGCTACCGAGGAACTGGCCGCCCTCGTCGCTGAACAGTCCCATGCTGGGGAAGCCAAAACACAGGCTTTTGATCAGGGCCTCGATGGTCGGTTCGCTGCTGATCAGCCGAGGCGCGGTTGGCTCTGGCTCCATATGGACTGGCTGGTCGGCTTTGCTCTCGCTGGTAGTCGCTGACTTCTGCGATTGCGCCAGCGTGGCGCGGTAGCGACTGAGTTTTTCACGGTAGGTCTGCCATTGCTGGCGTTCCCATTCGCGGGCTGGCTTTAAGGCCAGCCGATCCACCGCCGTCTTGCGATCGCCGGAAGAGGCTACGGTGAGCAGGTACAACGACAGCGGATAGATCCTGCCATCCAGATGGACATTGGCATGTCCCTGGGTAGCCAAGGCCGATGTGGCCAGCACCGATTGTGCGGCCATAGCGCGGGGTACACCCATCACCTCGGCCATGCGCTCGACGGCCGGTCCCAGCAGATCACCGAGGGCGGCCACGGGATAATCCAATGGCGCCTGGCTGGCCTCCAGCAACGGTTGCGGCGGCAGCCGCCATGTTGATTGCAGCATCAGCTGTCTCCTGTTCTCCCAGTGTTTCCTCACGCTCCCGCCACGGATGTTGAGTGTTGTCAGGGATGAAGGCCCCTGCGGCCTGTGAGGGTGTTCACTGACGCGGAACGGACGGCTCCTTACGACCAAGAGCTCGGGCATTTCCCATCGATCTGGCCTCCTGAACGCATCCAAGGATGCGGGCGGGTGGAGGCTGCACCGGCTGACGAATCCGGTACCGCGAGATCATGGGTGGGAAAAGACATTAACGTCGCGACTGGGGCATGCCTGACTGTCAGTCAGGTGCAGCCTGTCCTGGGCTGTGGCACCGTCGCCAGCGTTAATGCGAGACGTGTCGAATCGGTTTTGTCATGCCGATTGTCACGAGGTGTATTGCCGCAAAGCCCGATCAGACGTGGGCTGCAGCAGTGTGCTGAGCGCCCGTCTCTTTCCAGGAGAAAGAGACGGGCGCAGTCTGGCGCAGCGAGATGTGCCGAGGGAGGGGGTTGCTGCAGGGCAGAAGGGGACGAAGCAGGCAATCTGCTGCACAGATGCATTGGAGCAGTCGGCATCCATCACAACGGCGTTGTGACCGTGCGAGCCACCGGATGCTGATCGCACTTAGGGAGAACCACCACGCAGTGGCGTAGCCTTGAAGGTTCGGGCTACCTGGGCTGGTGCTGTCAACGACAGCGATCCTCAGGGCTTGGTTTAAGCCCCTTCTCGCTGTGGGTCAATCGCTGTTTTTGGGTAAGCGTTGCGCTAGTTGAGACCATTGGAAAGCTTTGGAAATCTGTGGACTTCGGTGGCGATGTAGCTGTTCGTCGGGTTTGTCGTGTGAGCCCTCATCGCCGGGAATGCGGAGCCTTCTCGGCGATGAGGACTTGGCTGAAAGAGCGTAGTAGCGAACCTGAAAGTGGCGACTGTCGCCAACACTGTCGCCACCTTCCAGCCCCGTGCCGACGTGGGTTGTCGCCGGTGTCGCCGCTGTCGCCAGTAGGTAAAGGAGCTATCTGCTACCGATTGGCACTTCGACTGAGGGGCGTGATGTTGATTTTGCCGAGAATCCATACATCAAGCATGTCTGCCCACTGCTGCATCATCTTCGCGCGATCCACCAGGTACTCCGCCTGGTTATAGGTGCGCCGTACCGCATTGGGCTCGGCGTGGGCGAGTTGTCGCTCGATCCAGTCGGCAGGATAGCCCATCTCGTTGAGCCGGGTACTTCCCGTGGTTCTGGTGGCGTGGGGGCTGTATTTGCCACTCCACCCCAGTGCTTTGAGCATCTGCCGGAATGAAGCCGCGACCATCGGCTTGGTTCGCTCATCGCGGTGGGGAAACAAGTGCTCATATCTGCCCGTGACGGTATGCAGAGCTCGCAGCATGTCCATTGCCTGGGTGGGTAGAGGTACAATGTGTTCCTTGCGCTTTTTCATCCGCTCAGCGGGAATCCGCCAGCGGCTGGCGTCGAAATCAAACTCATCCCACCGCGCTTCCACTACTTCGTTCGGTCGGCAGAGCGTCAGCCACATCAGGCGGAATGCAGTAATGGTTTCGTGGCGACCGCAATGTCCCTCGACATCTCTCAGAAGTTGGCCAATTTCCTCCACAGTTAGCGGGCGCTTATGCTGGGTTTTGTTTGCCGGGAGTGCTCTGCGAACTGGATACACCGGATCGGTATCTGCCCGCAGTGTCGAAACCGCGAGCTCGAAGATGCCGGACATACTGCGTTTGGCCTCTGCCGCAACTGTCAGGCCGTTTTTTTTCGCCGACGTAGTAAGCACATCCAGAATGTGCGCTGGGGTGATGCTCTTGATCGGCCACAGACCAATCTTGGGAAAGACCACACGCTGGAGCATATCCAGCCGCTTGGTCTTGGTGATGTCTACCCAATCCTTCAGGGCCAGCCACTCTTTCGCCACAGCTTCGAAGGTAGTGGCATTTTCCTGCTCTCGCTTGATGCGCTCGAGTTGCCGATGCTGGGCGGGGTTGATGCCTTGCCTCACCAAATCTCTGGCTTTAACGCGCTCGTCCCGTGCCTCTGCCAACGTAAAGCGTCGACCATTCTTTCGAGCCTGGGCCTCTTCCTGAGATTCACCCCGAGGCGCGATCGCATAGTCGCCAATCGCAAAGGTGCTCTCCTTGGCCGTGTCTGCGGTTCGAAGCTCGAAACGGTAGCGCCATGCTTTTGAACCGTTGGGTTTGACCTCCAGGTACAGCCCCTTTCCATCGGTGAGCTTGTAGGGTTTGTCCTTGGGCTTTGCGGTGCGGCATTGGGTATCGGTCAGCATGGCCTGATCTCCGGATTCCCGTCATACCCGGTTTTTCAAACCGGCTTTTAGGCGTCATACCCGGTAGCGTACCCATCAACATCCCAGATTACAATGGAGGAGGGTGGCAATCCTAAGACAAAAAATCCCCGTATCAGCGAGTGATTACGGGGATTTTGTGTCTATCGAGATCCGTGGAAATCCACGGTTCCTGTTACACGTTGAAGCGGAAGTGCATCACGTCGCCGTCTTTGACGATGTAATCCTTGCCTTCCAGGCGCCATTTACCGGCTTCTTTGGCGCCGGCTTCGCCTTTGTACTGGATGAAGTCGTTGTAGGCGATGACTTCGGCGCGGATGAAGCCTTTCTCGAAGTCGGTGTGGATCACGCCAGCAGCTTGTGGTGCGGTGGCACCGACGCGGACGGTCCAGGCGCGGACTTCTTCAACGCCGGCGGTGAAATAGGTCTGCAGGTGCAGCATTTCGTAGCCAGCGCGGATTACGCGGTTCAAGCCGGGTTCTTCGAGGCCCAGGGCTTCGAGGAACATGTCCTTTTCTTCGCCGTCTTCAAGTTCGGCGATTTCCGCTTCGATCTTGTTGCAGACCGGTACAACCACAGCGCCTTCTTCTTCGGCGATGGCCTTGACCACGTCGAGCAGCGGGTTGTTTTCGAAGCCGTCTTCAGCAACGTTGGCGATGTACATGACCGGTTTGGTGGTCAGCAGGTGGAAGCCACGGATCACCGCTTTTTCGTCGGAGCTCAGGTTCTTCATCAGGCTGCGAGCAGGCTTACCGATGGTGAAGTGAGCGATCAACTGCTCCAGCAGGCCTTTCTGAACCACGGCGTCCTTGTCACCACCCTTGGCGTTGCGGGTGACTTTCTGCAGTTGCTTCTCGCAGCTGTCGAGGTCGGCGAAGATCAGTTCGAGGTCGATGATCTCGATGTCGCGTTTCGGGTCGACGCTGTTGGAGACGTGAATCACGTTCTCGTCTTCGAAGCAGCGGACTACGTGAGCGATGGCATCGGTTTCACGGATGTTGGCCAGGAACTTGTTGCCCAGACCTTCACCTTTCGAGGCGCCGGCAACCAGGCCAGCGATGTCGACGAATTCCATGGTGGTCGGCAGGATGCGCTTCGGATTGACGATGGCCGCCAGGGCTTCCAGGCGCGGGTCCGGCATCGGCACGATGCCGCTGTTCGGCTCGATAGTGCAGAAGGGGAAGTTTTCGGCCGCGATACCGGATTTGGTCAGGGCGTTGAACAGGGTGGACTTGCCGACGTTAGGCAGGCCGACGATGCCGCAGTTGAATCCCATGGTATTTCCCCAAGGAGTTAGAGTCAGGCCTTCTGGGTGTGCAGGTTTTTCATCGCGCGGTTCCATTCTCCGGCGAGGATATCCGGCAGCACGCCGAGGGCAAAGTCGATGCTGGCATCGAGTTTTTCCTGTTCGGCGCGTGGCGCACGACCCAGGACAAAGTTTGAAACCATACTGGCAACGCCTGGGTGGCCAATGCCGAGCCGCAAGCGGTAAAAGGTATTTTGATTGCCCAGTTGCGCGATGATGTCGCGCAACCCGTTGTGACCGCCATGCCCGCCGCCCTGCTTGAGCTTGGCAACGCCGGGTGGCAAGTCGAGTTCGTCATGCGCCACCAGTATTTCTTCCGGTTTGATGCGGAAAAACCCGGCAAGAGCCGCCACGGCCTGGCCGCTACGGTTCATGTAGGTAGTGGGAATCAGCAGACGAACATCCTGACCCTGATGCGAGAAGCGCCCGGTCAGGCCGAAATATTTGCGATCGGCCACAAGGTTGATGCCTTGTGCTTGCGCGATGCGCTCAACAAAAAAGGCCCCTGCGTTATGCCGGGTCTGTTCGTATTCGGCGCCTGGATTTCCCAGGCCAACGATCAGTTTTATGGCAGTCACGTCAGGGGCCCTTCTTTGGAGTGGTGGATAACATCGGCGCAATAGGAGGTGTGTGCGGCGAAAGTGGACGAGAAATGCTCATTTACCATTATGTAAACTCCGCGTTCCCGCCCGCTTTCTCGCTACGTTCCAGTCCGCGATGTTACTTGCTCACTCCGGCGTACAGAGTGAATTACTCTGCAGCGCCTTCTGCAGCTTCTGGAGCAACACGTGGAGCGTGAACGTTGGCAACAGCCAGGTCGTTACCGTGAGCCAGAGCAACAAATTCAACGCCTTTAGGGGCCTTGATGTCGGACAGGTGAATGATCGAACCGATTTCGGCGTCAGCCAGGTCGATTTCGATGAATTCAGGCAGGTCTTTTGGCAGGCAGGAAACTTCAACTTCAGCAACAACGTGCGAAATTTCGCCGCCTTTTTTCACTGCAGCAGCTTCGTTGACGAAGTGCACAGGAACGTGAGCGGACAGTTTCTGACCAGCAACAACGCGTACGAAGTCAGCGTGCATCACGTGGCCTTTGGCCGGGTGACGTTGCAGAGCTTTGATGATTACGTTTTGCTTGGTGCCGCCAACATTCAGCTCGATGATGTGGCTGTAAGCCGCTTCGTTTTCGAGCAGTTTGGCAACTTCTTTGGCCAGCATGCTGATGGATTCAGGGGCTTTTTCGCCACCGTAAACTACAGCTGGAACCAGGCTTGCGAGACGACGCAGGCGGCGGCTCGCACCTTTCCCCAGGTCGGAACGCACTTCAGCATTCAGAGTAAATTCGTTCATGTTGTATCTCCAAAATAACCACATTCGCCCCAGCGTTTGCGACCAGCGCTAAAGGCGATATGGGCAAAAAAGCCCCGCCCCGACAGGTTATGCCGGGGCGGGGCGCTTTTCGTCATCGAGATGTATCCGAAGGGCAGGGCCCTTAGCGGAACATCGCGCTGATCGATTCTTCGTTGCTGATGCGGCGAACCGCTTCGGCAACTACCGGTGCGATATCCAGTTGACGGATACGTGCACAGGCTTGTGCTGCAGCGGACAGCGGGATGGTGTTAGTCACCACCAGCTCGTCCAGCACTGAATTTTCAATGTTTTCGATGGCCCGACCCGACAGCACAGGGTGTGTGCAGTAGGCAAAGACTTTGGCAGCGCCATGCTCTTTCAAGGCTTTAGCCGCGTGGCACAGGGTGCCGGCGGTATCGACCATGTCGTCGACCAGAATACAGGTACGCCCTTCGACATCACCGATGATATGCATCACTTCAGAGTGATTGGCTTTCTCACGGCGCTTGTCGATGATCCCGAGATCCACGCCCAGGGATTTGGCAACAGCACGTGCACGCACGACGCCGCCAATGTCCGGGGACACGATCATCAGGTTTTCGAAGCGTTGATCTTCGATGTCATCCACCAGTACCGGGGAGCCGTAGATGTTATCTACCGGAATATCGAAGAAGCCCTGGATCTGGTCAGCATGCAAATCAACCGTGAGAACACGATCGATGCCGACTACGGTAAGCATGTCAGCGACGACTTTCGCGCTGATAGCCACACGTGCGGAACGCGGACGGCGATCCTGACGGGCATAACCAAAGTAGGGGATCACCGCAGTGATTCGAGTGGCTGAGGAGCGACGGAAGGCATCAGCCATCACGACGAGTTCCATCAGGTTATCGTTGGTCGGAGCGCAAGTCGGCTGAATAATGAAGACGTCTTTACCGCGGACGTTTTCATTGATCTCAGCGGTAATCTCGCCGTCGGAAAACTTACCGACAGAAATGTCACCGAGAGGGATATGCAGCTGACGTACGACACGCCGAGCCAGATCGGGGTTAGCGTTCCCCGTAAAGACCATCATCTTGGACACGCGCAGTACCTGAAGGCTGAGGGTAACCTGGATGAGTATAGGAAAATGGCAGGGGCGGCTGGATTCGAACCAACGCATGGCAGGATCAAAACCTGCTGCCTTACCGCTTGGCGACGCCCCTGTATCTGTTGCAACGAGTACCCAGTACCCGGTTCTTTTAGAGCAGACTTTGCAGCTTGCGATGCAACATCGAAACGTTGCTTCCCTTTGCTACAAACCCTGTAAGGGTCTCTGTAAGAAGGGCCGAGACTTTATCAGCTTCAGCTTTGCTTGGGAAGCCCCCAAACACACAACTTCCAGTTCCGGTGAGTTTTGCTTCGGTATATTTACCTAACAAATTCAAAGCGTTACGTACCTCTGGATAACGCCTTGCTACCACCGGTAAGCAGTCATTTCGACTGTTTCCCTTGGGAACGGGGCGCACTTTAATGGGAGAAGAGTTACGTGTCAACAGCGGATCTGAAAAAATTTCTGCTGTACTTACAGATACTTGCGGCACCAGCACGAGATACCACGGCTCGATAGGGTCTACAGGGGTGAGCTTTTCTCCCACGCCTTCGGCGAAAGCCGCGTGCCCACGCACGAAAACCGGGACGTCCGCGCCGAGCGTCAGGCCCAGCGTGGCCAGTTGATCCGCGTCCCAGCCCAGCTGCCAGAGGTGATTGAGGCCCAACAGCGTGGTGGCCGCATTCGAACTGCCGCCACCGATTCCACCGCCCATGGGCAGGATTTTTTCGATCCAGATATCAATGCCCAGCGAACAAGCGGATTGTTCCTGAAGTTTTTTGGCGGCTTTGACGATCAGGTTGCTGTCGTGAGGGACGCCTTCGAATTCGGTGTGCAGGCGAATGACGCCGTCATCGCGTACGGCGAAGGTGATTTCGTCGCCGTAATCGAGAAATTGAAACAGCGTCTGCAACTCGTGGTAGCCGTCTTCACGGCGACCGAGGATGTGCAGCATCAAATTCAGTTTTGCCGGCGAGGGCAGGGTCAGGCGAGTGGCAGGCATGTCATTGCCCCAATTTGCGAGGTTGCCAGTCCTTGATCACCAGCGTGACATCAAGGTCGGTGCTGTGCAGTTTGATCCGCTCGGGCAGCCAATAACCGTTTTGCTGGATGTAGCTGAGGTACTCGACTTGCCAGCCATCCTGCTCGAGAGTGGCCAGGCGACTGTCGGCATCCAGGTTCAGGCGGCTTTTGCTGTCAGGCGCGGGCAATCCGCGAACCCACCAGACCAAATGCGAAACCGGCAGTTTCCAGCCTAGCTGTTCTTCGAGCAGGGCTTCGGGCGTTGGCGCCTCAAAGCGACCCTGGTTGGCCACTTCCAGCGACACCTGTCCGGGGCGACCGGTCAAGCGTGCCGCGCCGCGACCCAACGGGCCGGACAGGCGAATGTCGTAGTAGTCCTGTCGTTGCAGCCAGAACACGGTGCCGCTGCCCGAGTCTTTCGGGGCCCGGATACCGACCTTGCCGTTGATTTGCCAGCCATCGAGGCTGGTTAGTTGCTGTTTGTGCTCGCGCCATTGCGCGGGATTGCCGTGGCCCTCGACGGATTCACGGGCGCCAAAGCCCGCGCAACCGGCGAGCAGGGCGATGAAGCTGAAAACGATGATGTGGCGCAAAAACATGATTTTAAAGAGTCTCGGAACCGGTCAGGCGCTTGATGGTACTGCGCAGGGTAGGGCTGTCGGGTTGTTCCTTGAGGAATTTTCCCCAGATTTGTTTGGCTTCGCGTTGCTTGCCGTTGGCCCACAGGACTTCACCCAGGTGCGCTGCGACTTCCTGATCGGGGAAACGCTCCAGGGCCTGGCGCAAGTAGCGCTCGGCGACATCAAGGTTGCCCAGACGGAAATTCACCCAGCCGAGGCTGTCGAGAACGGCCGGGTCTTCCGGGTTCAGCTGGTGCGCGTGCTCGATCAACGCCTTGGCTTCGGCGTAACGCGTGGTGCGGTCGGACAGGGTGTAACCGAGGGCATTCAGCGCCATGGCATTGTCCGGGTCACGCTTGATGATCAGTCGCAGGTCTTTTTCCATCTGCGCCAGGTCATTGCGTTTTTCCGCGAGCATGGCCCGGGTATAGAGCAGGTTCAGATCATCCGGATACTGCTTCAAGGCTGCATCGAGAACGGCCCAGGCGCGATCATCCTGCTTGTTGGCAGACAGGGTTTCGGCTTCGATCAGGTACAGCTGGATCGTGTAATCCGGTTGTTCGTCGCGTGCTCTGGCCAAACGGCTTTGGGCTTCGGCGGTGCGTCCGTTGTTTATCAGGATGTCGGACTGACGCAGTTGCGCCGGCAAATAGTCGTTGCCCGGGCCTACCAGCGCGTACTCGATCAGGGCGCCTTGCGGGTCGTTGCGTTCTTCGGCGATGCGACCCAGGTTCAGGTGGGCCGAGTCGACATGGCTTTCCCGGGCGATCAGGTCTTCCAGGTAACCCTTGGCCTCGTTCCAGGCCTTGGCTTCCAGGCAAACCAGTGCCAGGGAATAGCGCAACTCGTCGTCTTCCGGATACTGCTGGACCAGGCTTGAGAACTGCTCTTTGGCGTCGTCCATGCGGTCCTGTTCGACCAGCAGGCGGGCATACGTCAGGCGCAAGCGCTTGTCGTCGGGGTATTTGCGAATGCTTTTTTCCAGCAGCGGCAGCGCTTCATTGCCACGGTTGAGGCTTTGCAACAGGCGCGCGCGCAACAGAATCGGGGCGATTTCACCGGCTTGCGGAGGATTTTTCTCAAGCAGAGTCAGTGCGCCCTTGGCGTCACCGTCCTGTTGCAGCAACAGGGCCTTGCCGAAAATCAGCTGGCCGTTTTTCGGGTGGCGCAGCAGCAAACGGTCAAAACTCTTCATCAAACCGTTGCGGGTGTCCTGATCGGTATCGGCCGCGGACAGGGCGAGGAAGTCGAAGTGAGTATCGCCCTTGCCCTGCAAAACCTTCTCCATATAGGTCATGGAGTCGTCATAACGCCCGGCACGGGCCAGCTGAACGGCGGCGGCCCGTTGTGCTTCGAGGTCGTTCGGGGCGTTTTTCGCCCAGATCAGCGAGCTATCAAGCGCTGCCTGATCGGCGCCCAGGTATTCGGCGATGCGAAAGGCTCGCTCGGAGATACCCGGGTCCTGGGTGTTGACGGCCTGGGTCACGTAGTTGTCCAGGGCAATGTCAAAACGATTGCGCTGGCCAGCCAGTTCCGCGCTCAGCAGGCTGAAGATCGTGTCTTCACTGAACGAGCTGTAAACCTTGGGCTTTTCAGGAGCCTTCGTGCTGCCTTCGACCGGCGGGATACCGCTCGGCGAAACGGGTGCCAAGGCCTGGCAGCCGCTGAGGAAGACAAAAGCGAGGAGCAACGCGGAAGATCTATTCATATGGGAAGAGGACGACTAACCTGCGGTCGGATCATCATGACACAAGCCTTCGACCAAACATAACCGGCCTGTCAATTTGCCATTGAACTCAACCCCTGCGCAGGTGCTCGACCCCCTGTATAGAGGCAAGGTATCAGGACAATAGTCGGCAATGGTTGTTCTGAGTCAGGCGAAGTAGGACAATTGTCGGCTTCTCGACATCATCAGCGACCTTGAATGGCCTTCCTTGCACTCGGTATTAACCACAAGACTGCTTCCGTAGACGTCCGCGAGCGCGTGGCTTTTACTCCAGAGCAGCTGGTTGAGGCCTTGCAGCAGCTCTGCCGACTCACCGACAGCCGCGAAGCTGCGATCCTCTCCACCTGCAATCGCAGTGAACTCTATATAGAACAGGATCATCTTTCTGCGGATACCGTGTTGCGCTGGTTGGCCGATTATCACCATTTGAGCCTCGAAGAGCTGCGTGCCAGCGCTTATGTGCACGAAGATGATGCGGCAGTTCGTCACATGATGCGTGTCGCCTCCGGGCTCGACTCGCTGGTGTTGGGTGAACCGCAGATTCTCGGCCAGATGAAATCGGCCTACGCCGTGGCCCGCGAGGCTGGAACCATTGGTCCGCTGCTTGGGCGTTTATTTCAGGCCACGTTCAATGCGGCGAAGCAGGTGCGCACCGACACCGCCATCGGTGAAAACCCGGTGTCCGTGGCGTTTGCCGCGGTCAGCCTGGCGAAACAGATTTTCAGCGATTTGCAGCGCAGCCAGGCGTTATTGATCGGCGCTGGCGAGACCATTACCCTGGTCGCCCGCCATTTGCATGAGCTGGGCGTGAAGCGGATCGTGGTCGCCAACCGGACCCTGGAACGCGCCAGCATCCTGGCTGAGCAGTTTGGCGCCCACGCGGTGCTGCTCTCGGACATCCCGGCAGAACTGGTGCGCAGTGATATCGTCATCAGTTCTACCGCCAGCCAGTTGCCGATTCTTGGCAAAGGCGCGGTCGAAAGCGCCCTGAAATTGCGCAAGCATAAACCGATCTTCATGGTTGATATCGCTGTACCACGGGATATCGAGCCGGAAGTCGGCGAGCTGGATGACGTTTACCTCTATAGCGTCGACGATCTCCACGAAGTGGTCGCCGAAAACCTCAAGAGCCGTCAGGGTGCTGCCCAGGCGGCGGAAGAAATGGTTTCCATCGGCGCCGACGACTTCATGGTTCGTCTGCGTGAACTGGCGGCGGTGGATGTGCTCAAGGCCTATCGTCAACAGAGCGAACGTCTGCGCGATGAAGAATTGCACAAAGCCCAGCGCCTGCTTGCCAACGGCAGCAGTGCTGAAGACGTGCTGGTGCAGCTGGCCCGTGGCCTGACCAACAAACTGTTGCATGCTCCCAGCGTACAGTTGAAAAAGCTTACCGCCGAAGGCCGCCTCGATGCGCTGGCCATGGCCCAGGAACTCTTTGCCCTCGGTGAGGGTAATTCGGATAGCTCTTCGGATAAAAAACCGCAATGAAAGCGTCACTGCTCAATAAGCTGGACATCCTCCAGGACCGTTTCGAGGAACTGACCGCCTTGCTTGGCGATGGCGAAGTCATTTCCGATCAGAACAAATTCCGCACCTATTCCAAGGAATACGCGGAAGTTGAGCCGATTGTCGCCACCTATAAACAGCTGCTCAAGGTTCAGGGCGATCTCGAAGGTGCCCAGGCGCTGCTCAAGGACAGCGATCCGGACATGCGTGAAATGGCCGTCGAAGAAGTCCGCGAAGCCAAAGAGCAACTGATCGAACTTGAAGCCAGCCTGCAACGCATGCTGCTGCCCAAGGACCCGAACGACGGGCGCAACGTGTTCCTGGAAATTCGCGCCGGCACCGGTGGTGACGAAGCGGCGATTTTCTCCGGCGACCTGTTCCGCATGTATTCGCGTTACGCCGAACGGCGTGGCTGGCGGGTCGAGATTCTGTCGGAGAACATCGGGGAGCACGGCGGCTTTAAAGAAGTTATCGCGCGGGTCGAAGGCGACAATGTCTACGGCAAGCTGAAGTTCGAATCCGGCGCGCACCGCGTGCAGCGGGTTCCGGCCACCGAATCCCAGGGCCGTATCCACACCTCGGCGTGCACCGTAGCGGTGTTGCCTGAGCCGGACGAACAGGAAGCGATCGAGATCAACCCGGCAGATTTGCGCGTCGATACCTATCGCTCCTCCGGCGCAGGCGGTCAGCACGTGAACAAGACCGACTCGGCGATCCGGATTACCCACTTGCCGTCGGGCATCGTGGTCGAGTGCCAGGAAGAACGTTCCCAGCACAAGAACCGGGCGCGGGCGATGTCCTGGCTCTCGGCAAAATTGAATGACCAGCAAACCAGCGCCGCGGCGAATGCCATCGCCAGCGAGCGCAAATTGCTGGTGGGCTCGGGCGACCGCTCCGAGCGAATCCGGACCTACAACTTTGCCCAGGGCCGGGTCACCGACCACCGGGTCAACCTGACGCTGTATTCCCTCGACGAAATCCT
Source organism: Pseudomonas fluorescens HK44 (assembly GCF_000217955.3). GTDB lineage: Bacteria > Pseudomonadota > Gammaproteobacteria > Pseudomonadales > Pseudomonadaceae > Aquipseudomonas > Aquipseudomonas fluorescens_AQ. The sequence goes on from NZ_AFOY02000005.1 coordinate 94,750, forward strand.
TGCGGGTGGCGTCGATGCTGTGATCGAGCCGTTGCTGGCCGAGTATCAGGCTGACCAACTGGCAGCGATAGGTGAATAAATGACCATCATTGCCAGTTTGTTGCGTGCAGCCGATTTGCCGGACTCGCCGACCGCGCGCCTGGATGCCGAGTTGCTGCTGGCCGCTGCCCTGGGCAAGTCCCGGAGTTTTCTGCACACCTGGCCGGAGCGTATCGTTCCCAGCGAAGCCGCGCTGACCTTTGCCGAGTACCTGCAGCGTCGCCGCTCTGGCGAGCCGGTGGCCTATATTCTCGGCCAGCAGGGTTTCTGGAAGCTGGACCTGGAAGTGGCGCCGCATACGCTGATCCCGCGTCCGGACACCGAGTTGCTGGTTGAAACTGCGCTGGAACTGTTGCCCGCAACACCCGCCAGGGTTCTCGATCTAGGCACCGGCAGCGGCGCGATTGCCCTGGCTTTGGCCAGCGAGCGTCCGGCCTGGCAAGTCAGCGCAGTGGACCGGATCCTCGAAGCCGTGGCCCTGGCCGAGCGCAATCGCCAGCGTCTGCACTTGAACAACGTCACGGTGCTCTGCAGTCATTGGTTCAGTGCGCTGAAAGATCATCGCTACACGCTGATCATCAGCAACCCGCCTTATATCGCCTGCGCCGACCCGCATCTGGTGGCCGGTGACGTGCGATTCGAACCGGCCAGTGCGTTGGTCGCCGGCACCGACGGGCTCGATGACTTGCGCTTGATCATCGCCCAGGCGCCGCAGCACCTGGAGGCTGGCGGCTGGTTGATGCTCGAGCACGGTTATGATCAGGCCGATGCCGTGCGCGATTTGCTGCTGACCCAAGGTTTTGAAGAGGTCCACAGCCGCAAGGACCTCGGTGACCATGAACGTATCAGTCTGGGGCGTCTACCGTGCTGAATGATCAGGAGCTGTTGCGTTATAGCCGGCAGATTCTGTTGCAACATGTCGACATCGACGGCCAATTGCGACTCAAGCAAAGCCGCGTCTTGATCGTCGGCCTCGGCGGGCTCGGTGCGCCGGTCGCGCTGTACCTGGCGGCGGCTGGCGTCGGTGAGTTGCATCTGGCGGATTTCGACACGGTCGACCTGACCAACCTGCAACGGCAGATCATTCACGACACCGACAGCGTCGGGTTGAGCAAGGTCGACTCGGCTATCCGGCGTCTGACGGCGATCAACCCCGAGATTCAACTGATCGCTCATCGCGTCGCACTGGACGAAGACTCGTTGGCGGCTGCGGTGTCGGCGGTCGACGTGGTGCTCGACTGCTCCGATAATTTTTCCACCCGCGAAGCGGTGAACGCGGCGTGTGTGGCGGCGCGAAAACCCTTGGTCAGCGGGGCGGCTATTCGTCTGGAAGGGCAGTTGTCGGTGTTCGACCCACGTCGCACCGAGAGCCCGTGTTACCACTGTCTATACGGGCACGGCAGCGAAGCCGAACTGACCTGCAGCGAAGCCGGCGTGCTGGGTCCGCTGGTGGGGGTGGTGGGCAGCCTGCAAGCGCTTGAGGCGCTGAAACTGTTGGTCGGGTTCGGTGAGCCATTGGTGGGACGGTTATTATTAATCGATGCCTTGGGGGCGCGGTTCCGTGAGTTGCGGGTCAAGCGTGATCCAGGCTGCAGTGTTTGCGGGGGCAGGCATGCGTGAAGCGCCCATCGGCGTGTTCGATTCCGGGGTCGGCGGGTTGTCGGTGCTGGCTGAGATCCAGCAATTGTTGCCCAATGAATCGCTGTTGTATGTCGGCGATTGCGGGCACATTCCCTATGGCGAGAAATCTCCCGAGTTCATTCGCCAGCGTTGCAGCGTAGTCGCGGAGTTTTTTGTCCGGCAAGGTGCCAAGGCCTTGGTCGTGGCCTGCAACACGGCAACCGTGGCCGGTGTCGCGGATTTGCGTCGCGACTACCCGGACTGGCCCATCATCGGCATGGAGCCTGCGGTCAAGCCAGCCGCCGCGGCTACTCGCAGTGGCGTGGTCGGTGTGCTCGCCACTACCGGGACGTTGCAGAGCGCCAAGTTCGCGGCCTTGCTCGACCGTTTTGCCACCGATGTACGGGTCGTCACTCAGCCGTGCCCAGGGTTGGTGGAACTGATCGAAGCCGGTGACCTGCACAGCCAGGAGCTGTGCCAGTTACTGGCCGGTTATCTCGAACCTCTGCTGGCGGCCGGGTGTGACACGATTATTCTCGGTTGCACGCACTATCCTTTCCTCAAGCCATTGCTCAAGCAGATGCTCCCCGCCGACATCAGCCTGATCGATACTGGCGCGGCTGTTGCCCGGCAAACCCAGCGCCTGCTGGCCGAGCGTGAGTTGCTCGCAGAGGGACCACCTCGCGACGCGCAGTTCTGGACCAGTGCCAGCCCCGAGCACTTGAGAAATATCCTGCCGCTGCTCTGGCATAACGCCGGGGTTGTGCAAAGCTTCAGTCTGTAGACGATCGTTTTGGGGAACGCTTCACGTGGACGGATCTCTGTTGAAGCGTGGATTTTCATAGCACGACTGTCGAGCCATAAAAACCAAACATAATCGTTCGGAAAAGGATGTTTCTCATGAAGCGACTGTTCTGTTTAGCCGCGATCGCGGTCGCGTTGTTGGGGCACAGTTTTACCGCACAAGCAGCTGGCGTCGAGTTTGCGGTTGGCCAGACCAGCGGTTCGACCCAGACTTATCGCTTGGGCCTGCAATGGGATTGGGATAAAAGCTGGTGGCAGAGTGATGTCGGGCGCGTGACGGGCTACTGGAGCGGTGCGTACACCTATTGGAATGGTGACAAGACCGTAAGCAATCACAGCCTGTCGTTCTCTCCGGTGTTCGTTTATGAGTTTTCCGGGCAAACCGTCAAACCTTATCTGGAGGCCGGCATCGGCGTTGCGCTGTTCGCTCACGACGAAGTGGAAGACCGCCGGTTGGGCGAGGCTTTTCAATTTGAGGATCGATTGGGGTTCGGCCTGCGGTTTGCTGGCGGGCATGAAATCGGGATTCGCGCGACGCATTACTCCAACGCCCATATCAACATCACCAATGACGGTATAGAAAGCTTCGCGTTGCATTACACGATGCCGCTGTAACATCTGCGGCTCAGAAGTTTTTGTGGCGAGGGAGCTTGCTCCCGCCGGCCGGTCCGCGCTCGGGCAGAGCAGTCGTAAATTTTGCGACAGAATCTTTCTGGCGGGACGCAGGTGATGGTTTTTGGGGCCGCTTCGCGACCCCAGCGGGAGCAAGCTCCCTCGCCACAAATGAAGTGCAGCTCGATACTTACTTGTACGCCGTTGCGATCCCCTGACGTTCGTCGATACACTCCGGTGCGCCCATCTCGAACTCCCGGCAGATCAGCGGGCGCTTTTCATAAATGGTGCACATCATGCTGTCGCGATCCAGTGCGGCGCACCACCCGTCATCCAGGCGCAGCATGACTTCCCCGCCCCAATCGTCGGTGTCGATAAAACGTTCGGGCACGCCCGTGTCGGTGATCAGCATGACTTCGAGCTGGCAACAGCAGGCTGCGCAGGTCGAGCAGGTGACCGCCGGTTCAGCGATGGTCTTGATGGGGATCGTGTTCATAGGTGCGCAGTGTAAGGCAGCGCGCCGGTACTGTGTGAAAGGCCTGACAGACGCCCAACCGGATGAGGCTGCCGACAGGCGTTGGTCATGACCTGTTTACGGTGTATCGATGCTCGGCGGCGAGCACCTGGCCATGCGTTTGCCTATCACTAGTTTTCCGCGGCTGGACATTTTCGACAAGGGCCATAGTGCTGCCATGGACAGGGCCAGGAGGGGGACTTCCTGTGGGCGCTGCTTGAGTGTTTCGATGACATATCGCGCGGCTTTGTCGGCCGACCACATCTGTGGTATCGGATGGTCGCTGTTCCCGTTCAGTGGGGCGCCGACGAAGCTGGGGCTAACCAGGGTGACTTCAATGTCTTCCGATGCCAGATCGACGCGCAAGGACTCAAACAGATACCGCAGCCCGGCTTTCGAGGCACCATAGGCTTCGGCCCGAGGCAGAGCCAGGTCAGTGACCGAACTGGCGATACCCACCAGATGAGGAGCGATGCCGGCGCGCAGCAACGGCAGGGCGGCTACGATGCAATAGCTGCAGGCGAGGAGGTTGGTGCGCACCACGTGTTCGATGATCGAGCCGTCGAACTGTTTGGCATCAACATATTCACAGGTGCCGGCATTGATAATCACGGTGTCCAGCGAGCCCCACTCCTGTTGGATCCGCTCGCCAATCTCGCGCACGGTCTGGCTGTTGGTCAGATTGCCCGCCACCACCAACACTTGTCCCGGATAGCGCTGGGCCAGGACTTTTAATGGCGCAATCGTGTGGGCGCTGACCGCCAGGTGCGCGCCGGACTTCAACAGTTCTTCGGCCATTGCAGCGCCAATGCCGTTGCCGGCACCCGTCAGCCAATACCGTCGTGGCGTTGTATGACTTAATCCATTCTCCTTTTCAGTCATGTATCGCTCCGACATCCAGGCGCGAAGGCAAATGTTTGAACGCGGCCAGTGCGCGTTCGCGTGACTGACCCAGATTGACGATCGGCAGCGGATAGTCGGTCACGCTAAACAGTCCGCCCATGGCCGCCGGGTTGTGGATCGCTTTGTCGTTCAGCCCCGCCAACTCCGGCAGCCAGTGCTTGATGAACAGACCCTCAGCGTCGAATTTTTCCGACTGGCTCAGTGGGTTGAAAATCCGGAACCAGGGCGCCGAGTCGGTGCCGGTGGAAGCGCTCCACTGCCAGCCGCCGTTGTTTGCGGCCAGATCACCATCGATCAAATGGCGCATGAAAAAACGCTCACCTTCGCGCCAGTCGATCAGCAGGTTTTTTGTCAGGAACATCGCCACCAGCATCCGCAGACGGTTGTGCATCCAGCCGGTTTCCAGCAGTTGGCGCATGGCCGCGTCGATGATCGGCAACCCGGTACGCGCCTCTTTCCAGGCTGCCAGCTCATCCGGAGCGTCGCGCCAGGCCAGCGCTTCGGTTTCCGGGCGAAAGGCGCGGTGACGGGAGACCCGTGGATAGCCCACCAGAATGTGTTTGTAAAACTCGCGCCAGAGCAGTTCGTTGATCCAGGCGACAGCACCGGCGCTGCCACTGTCGAACTCGCCTTGATTACTTTGCAGGGCGGCGTGCAAGCACTGGCGTGGCGAAATCACTCCGGCCGCGAGGTATGCGGACAACTGGCTGGTACCGGGTTGTGCCGGGAAGTCGCGCTGGTCTTTGTAATCGTCGATCTGCCCTTGGGCGAAGCTCTCCAGACGCCGATGGGCTTCACCTTCGCCGGCTGGCCAGAGTGCGCGCAACGGATCGTGCGGAGCCTCGAAACCCTCGACCCGCAATGGAATCGGATCACGGTTGATGGTCGTGGGTACCTGAGCCCCGGGGGCGGCAATCAGGCGGGGTAGCGTGCCGTGCAGGCGGTCGTAGCAGACTTTGCGGAACTGGCTGAAGACCTGAAAGTACGTACCAGTCTTGGTCAGCACGCTGCCGGGCTTGAACAGCAATTGATCGAGGTAGCTGTAAAAGCCAATGCCCGCAGCGTCGAGAGTCTCGCTGACGGCCGCATCACGGCGACTTTCGTTCACGCCGTATTCCTCGTTGACGTGAACCGCCTCGATGTTCAGCTCTGTGCATAACTGGCCAAGTACCCGCGGCGCATCATCCCAGCGCGCGGCAGTACGGATCAGCAAGGGAATGTTCAGCTCACCGAGGGCGTGGCTCAACTCGCGCAGGTTACGCAGCCAGAAATCCACTTTGCACGGAGCATCATCGTGGGCGTGCCATTGCTGCGGACTCAACAAATACACTGCCACGCAGGGGCCACGCGCTGCGGCAGCCGAGAGGGCTGTGTTGTCATGCACGCGCAAGTCGCTGCGCAGCCAGATCAATTGCGGGATATTTTTGCGCACGAACATTTAAATGAGCCCGCGCTGAACCAGCGCCTGATGGGCCGACAACGGATCTTCGGCCAGAAACAAATCGGCTATTTCAGAGGTATTGGCAGACAGCTCGGCGTGGTGGATGCACACCGCAGGGCCGGCCATGAGTTTTGGGCAACTGACATTGGTCAGAAGTTTCGACAAATGTTTGAGATTGATCGTTTTACTGGAATACAGCAGCACACCACGTGCTTGCAGATGCTCGACCGCCAGCGCCAATTCGCCCGCTGGCAACGGCCAGTCGAACACTTCCACGAGGCAATCGGCGCTGCTGATCAGCCAGGCGGTGAGCCACAGATGCGGCTCCAGGGGCAAATCGGAGTGATTGATCAGCAGCAACGGCGCGCCGCGCAACTGACGGTTGTTATGGTAGACCCTTGCACCGAACTTGCTACGCAACCAGGAATAAAAGAATGTCCGCTCCATCTGCCCGCCGTACTGTCCTTGCCAGCGCTGTTCGAGTTCGTCCAGCAGCGGCATCAGCAGTCGCTCGCACACGGTGCGCGGTGGGTACAGCGACATGGCCTGATTGAGCGTCTCATCCAGTAGGCGCTCGGCGAGTTGACTGATCGCCTGCATCAGCTTGATGCGCAGGACATGCCAGTCATTCCCGATCGGTTCATGCAATGCTTGTGGCGTGTCCAGCAGCTGTTTGACCTGGCTGACGGCTACGCCGCGATTGAGCCAGGTGAGGATGTCATGGATCCGTTGCACATGCTCGGCCGAGAACAGCCGGTGTCCCTTGGGCGTGCGCTGCGGCACGATCAGCCCGTAACGGCGTTCCCAGGCGCGCAGGGTGACGGCATTGACGCCGGTGATTCGGGCGACATCGCGGATCGGCAGCCAATCGTCCTCCAGGGCCTGTTGATAGTCGGCGCCGGGGGCGTCGTCGTGGGGATGAGTGTCAGGTTCGGTTTTCATTTAAAGCGCATTTCGCAAGCTGAGGTTTTCCGGGTGCGGTTGCAGATACGCCTGCCGCGTAACGTACGGATCGGGATGATGGCGCAAGTGATGCTTGAGCAATGTCAGCGGTACCACCAAGGGCACGATGCCGTGGCGGTACTGACCGATCACGTGCTGCACTTCCTGTTTGTCTTCGGCGCTGATGACCTGTTTGAGATAGCCGCTGAGGTGCTGCAGCACATTGGTGTGGGTGCCGCGGGTGGCGCATTTTTTCAGCGCTGTCATCAGCTCGCTGAAATAGCGCGGGCCGAGCTCTTGGGGATCGGTCTGGCCCATATCACCCAAGAGCTTGCCCAAGGCTTTGTATTGCAGCGGGTTATGGGCCATCAACAGGTACTTGTAGCGTGCGTGAAAGTCGGTCAGGCCATTGCGACTCAAGCCATTTTTCAGGAGCTCCTGCCAGGCCGCGTAGGCAAATACCCGGGTCAGGAAATTTTCGCGTAGTACGGGGTCGTTCAGTCGACCGTCTTCTTCCACCGGCAGGTCCGGGTGTCGGACGCAAAACGCTTGAGCGTAGATGCCGCGTGCGCCGCCCTTATGCACGCTGCCGTTGGCGTGGTAAACCTTGACCCGCTCCAGGCCACAGGACGGTGATTTCTGCATGAAGATATAGCCGCAAATGTCGCCCAGCGCGCCGGCCATTTGCTGGCCGTAGTTCGTCAGCGCCTGAGTAACATCCCGTTCGTGGTGAGCCGTACCAACGGCGCGCGGTTGCTGCGGATCGCCGATCAGTCGAATCGGTTCACGGGGAACCCCCAGGCCGATGGCGACTTCCGGGCACACTGTAATGAATTCGAAATAATCCGTGAGGGTCCGACTGCACAACGGAGAGGCTTTATGCCCGCCGTTGTAACGCACCTCGGCGCCCATCAGGCAGGCACTGACGGCGATTTTCGGTTTGCTTGTGGAGTCGCAGGCCATGGAGGCACCTCGGATCTATATCTGTACAGGCTGCTCGCGCTGTACAACACGGCTTGATCATAGATCCAAAGGTGTACAAGTCAAATTATTTGTATAAGTTTAACTCGCTCCATTTTCCAGTGGTTTTCATCGCGACACGTCTGTGCGAGTTGATCCGTTTCACTGCAGGTGTGCATGCAGGCGGCGAGCCGCTTCCTGACCGCTCATCCAGGCTCCTTCGACGCGCCCCGACAGGCACCAGTCGCCACACACGTACAAGCCCAGGTCGGCATCGGCCAATACGCCCCATTCATGGCTGCTGGACGGGCGCGCGTAGAGCCAGCGATGGGCAAGGCTGAAGATCGGCGCGGGCATGGAATCGTGCAGCAGTTCGGCGAAAGCGCCGTGCAGTTGCTCGATCACCGCTTCTTTAGACAGGTCGATATGTTGTCGACTCCAGTTGCTGTTGGCGTGCAATACCCAGGTGTCGAGGGTGGTGTCGCGCCCCGGCTTGCTACGGTTACGCGCCAGCCAGTCGAGCGGGCTGTCCTGTACAAAGCAACCTTCCATCGGTGTATCCAGCGGTGTGTCGAAGGCCAGCGCAATGGCCCAGGTCGGGTCCATTTTTACCCCGGCGGCGACCCCGGCGAGTTTCGGCGCAGCGGCCAGCAGGGCAGTGGCTTGTGGCGCAGGCGTAGCGATGACGACGTGGCTGAAGGGGCCGTGGGTGAAGCCTTCGGCATCCTGCAAATGCCAATGTTCTTCGCCACGATAGACCTCGGTAATCCGGCAAGCGAAATGCGCTTCCGTATCGCCGATCAGCGCGCGGGTGATGGCGCTCATGCGTGGGGTGCCGACCCAGCGGGTCTGTTCATCCGGTGATGGGCTGAGTTGGCCACCCTGATAGTGGTAGAGCTGTGGCGTCCATTCGGCGACCCAGCCGTTGGCTTGCCAGCGCTGGACTTCAATGACAAAGCGGCGATCACGGGCGGTGAAATATTGTGCGCCCATGTCCAGTGCGCCGGCGTCGCTGCGTTTGCTCGACATGCGACCGCCGCTGCCACGGCTTTTATCGAACAATTGAACGACGTACCCGGCCTCTTGCAAGGCTTGGGCTGCCGAGAGTCCGGCGATGCCGGTGCCGATGATTGCGATGGGTACAGTCATAGAGGCCTCGTTTACCTTTCTGTACAGGCTACGCTGCAGGTTAAACCTATACAACATTGATTTCTGGTATAACTTCCAGCGTTCTCGTTCTGGCAGGTTGGCCTATTGTTAAACGCAGAACCTGCCTGATCCGAAACATCCCTGCTTATAAAAATAGACTAGTGATCAGGGTAAAACGCCACGCGAGGAAGATGTCATGCACATATTGCTGACCGGCGGTACTGGTTTGATAGGACGTCAACTCTGCCGACACTGGTTGAGCCAGGGCCATAGCCTGACGGTGTGGAGTCGCAGGCCCGAACAAGTCGCCAAATTGTGCGGCGCTCAGGTACGTGGCGTCAGGCGTCTGGAAGATATTGGCCAACGTCCGGTGGATGCGGTGATCAATCTCGCGGGTGCCCCGATTGCTGATCGCCTCTGGACTCATCGACGCAAGGCGCTGCTCTGGAGCAGTCGTATCAAGCTTACCGAAACCCTGCTGGCGTGGCTTGAAAGCCGCGAGCAGAAACCGCAGCTGTTGATTTCGGGTTCCGCAGTCGGCTGGTACGGCGACGGCGGTGAACGTGAGTTGACCGAGAAATCACCGCCGGTCAGCGAAGACTTCGCCAGCCAGTTATGCATTGCCTGGGAGGAGACCGCACAGCGCGCCGAGGCGTTGGGGATTCGGGTGGTGCTGGTGCGTACCGGGTTGGTGCTGTCGGCGGAGGGCGGCTTTTTGTCGCGGCTGTTGCTGCCGTTCAAAATGGGGCTGGGCGGACCGATTGGCAATGGTCGGCAGTGGATGCCGTGGATTCACATCGATGATCAAATTGCCCTGATTGATTTTCTTCTGCATCAGAAAGACGCTCGCGGTCCTTATAATGCGTGCGCGCCAAAACCGGTGCGCAATCGCGAGTTTGCCAAGACCCTTGCCAGCGTTTTGCACCGGCCGGCGTTCATGCCGATGCCGTCATTTGCCCTGAAGGTCGGTCTTGGCGAGTTGTCATTGTTGCTGCTGGGTGGTCAGCGGGCGATACCGGCGCGCTTGCTGGCCGCGGGTTTCACATTCCGCTTCACTGATTTGCGTGCGGCCCTGGACGACGTGTCCAGCCGCCTTTGAAATAGGACGTTGCATGACCGATCACGCGTTGCTCCTGGTCAACTTGGGTTCACCCGCTTCCACACAGGTGGCGGACGTGCGCAGCTACCTCAATCAATTTCTGATGGACCCTTACGTCATTGACCTGCCATGGCCGGTGCGACGTTTGCTGGTCTCGCTGATTCTGATCAAGCGCCCTGAGCAATCGGCTCACGCCTATGCCTCGATCTGGTGGGACGAGGGCTCGCCACTGGTGGTGCTCAGTCGCCGCTTGCAGCAAGCGATGACCGCGCGGTGGACCCAGGGGCCAGTCGAGTTGGCCATGCGTTACGGCGAACCGTCGATTGAGTCGGTGTTGACCCGCATGGCTGCTCAAGGGATCAAAAAAGTCACCCTCGCACCGCTTTATCCGCAGTTCGCCGACAGCACCGTGACCACGGTGATTGAAGAGGCCAAGCGGGTGGTGCGCGAGAAGAAACTGAATGTGCAGTTCTCGATTCTCCAGCCGTTCTACGATCAGCCGGAATACCTCGATGCGCTGGTGGCCAGTGCCAGGCCGTACCTGGAGCAGGATTATGATCACCTGCTGCTGAGCTTCCATGGATTGCCGGAGCGGCACCTGAAAAAGCTCAACCCTGGCCATAGTTTTGAGGGGGGCGGTGATTGCTGCGCCGGTGCGCCACCGGAAGTGGTTGCCACCTGCTATCGCGGTCAGTGCCTGCGTACCGCAGCGGCGTTTGCCAAGCGTATGGGTTTGCCGGATGGCAAATGGTCGGTGTCGTTCCAGTCTCGGCTGGGCCGCGCCAAATGGATCGAACCCTACACCGAAGCGCGTCTCGACGCGTTGGCCAGGCAAGGCGTGAAGAAGGTTCTGGTGATGTGCCCGGCGTTCGTGGCCGACTGCATCGAAACCCTGGAAGAGATTGGTGACCGTGGGCTCGAGCAGTTCCGCGAGGCCGGAGGCGAGGAGTTGGTGCTGTTGCCGTGTCTCAACGATGACCCGCACTGGGTGCAGGCGTTGAACACCCTGTGCGAGCGAGCGCCGTTGGCGTTGTAGGTGAACGGTAATGTGGCGAGGGAGCTTGCTCCCGCTGGGTCGCGAAGCGACCCTAAAACCTGCAACCGCATATCCTCAGACATATCGCGTTTGCCGAATTTACGACTGCTCCGCAGCCGAGCGGGAGCAAGCTCCCTCGCCACAGGGGACTGTCTAAGCCGTTAGAGCAACGGCTCATCCGCCTTCTTGTGCTTCCAGCTGTCATTGCCCGGCAGAATCAGGTTCAGCGCAATCGCCACGACAGCGCACAGCGCGATGCCCTTGAGGCCGAAGTCCTGCGCGCCGGTACCGGTGCCGACCAGCATGCCGCCAATTCCGAACACCAGCGTGACCGAGACAATCACCAGGTTGCGTGCCTCGGCCAAATCGATCTTGTGGCGGATCATGGTGTTCATGCCCACCGCAGCAATCGACCCGAACAACAGGCAGAGAATCCCGCCCATCACCGGCACCGGGATGCTTTGCAGCAGCGCACCGAACTTGCCGATAAACGCCAGGCTGATGGCAAAGATCGCCGCCCAGGTCATGATTTTCGGGTTGTAGTTCTTGGTCAGCATCACCGCGCCCGTCACTTCGGCGTACGTGGTGTTAGGTGGGCCACCGAGCAGGCCGGCGGCAGTGGTTGCGATGCCGTCGCCAAACAGCGTGCGGTGCAGGCCGGGTTTCTTCAGATAATCGCGTCCGGTCACGCTACCGACTGCGATCACGCCGCCGATGTGCTCGATGGCCGGGGCCAGCGCCACTGGGACAATGAACAGAATCGCCTGCCAGTTGAACTCTGGCGCGGTGAAGTGCGGCAGCGCAAACCACGGCGCAGCAGCGATCTTCGCGGTGTCGACGACGCCGAAGAAGAACGCCATGCCAAACCCGACCAGTACGCCGGAGATGATCGGCACCAGGCGGAAGATGCCTTTACCGAACACCGCCACGATCAACGTCGTCAGCAGCGCCGGCATGGAGATCATCATGGCGGTCTGGTAATGAATCAGCTCGGAACCGTCACCGGCCTTGCCCATCGCCATGTTTGCGGCAATCGGCGCCATCGCCAGGCCGATCGAAATGATCACCGGGCCAATCACCACCGGTGGCAATAAGCGATCGATAAAACCGGTGCCCTTGATCTTCACGGCCACGCCGAGAAAGGTATAAACGAAACCGGCCGCCATCACCCCGCCCATGGTCGCCGCGAGGCCGAACTGGCCCTTGGCGAGAATGATCGGGGTGATGAAGGCAAAACTCGACGCCAGGAACACCGGCACTTGCCGCCCGGTGACCACCTGGAACAGCAGAGTCCCGAGGCCCGCCGTGAACAGCGCGACATTCGGGTCGAGGCCGGTAATCAGCGGCATCAACACCAACGCGCCAAACGCCACGAACAGCATCTGCGCACCAGACAGCACCGTACGCCAGAGCGGGTCGTTGAACTCATCCCGCATGCTCACGCGTCCTTCTGCTTGGTGCCGAAGATCTTGTCGCCGGCATCGCCCAGACCCGGAATGATGTAGCCGTGTTCGTTCAGTTTTTGATCAATGGACGCGGTGTAGATGGTTACATCCGGGTGAGCCTTCTCTACCGCGGCGATGCCTTCAGGGGCCGCCACCAGGACCATCGCGCGGATGTCCTTGCAACCGGCCTTTTTCAGCAGGTCGATAGTGGCGACCATCGAGCCGCCGGTGGCGAGCATCGGGTCGATGATCATCGCCAGGCGTTCGTCGATTTCCGGAACCAGTTTCTCCAGATAGGTGTGCGCTTCGAGGGTTTCCTCGTTGCGGGCCACGCCCACGGCGCTGACTTTGGCGCCCGGGATCAGGCTGAGCACGCCTTCAAGCATGCCGATGCCGGCGCGCAGGATCGGCACGACGGTAATTTTCTTGCCGGCGATCTTCTCGACCGAAACAGTGCCGCACCAGCCTTCGATATCGTAGGTTTCAAGGGGCAGGTCCTTGGTCGCCTCGTAGGTCAGCAGGGCACCGACTTCCTGCGCGAGCTCGCGGAAATTCTTCGTGCTAATGTCGGCGCGGCGCATAAGGCCAAGTTTGTGTCGGATCAGCGGATGGCGGATCTCACGGATGGGCATAGGGAAAGGCTCCGGCGGCGGGCAAAAAAACCGGCCTAGATTAATCTATCCGAGGGTGTTGTCCTATAGACATACAGTACGTTAGTCCAGAAACGCTTGATCTGACCCGGCTGGATGCGTACCTTTGCTCGCTTTTCCGAATCCGCCACCCCCTTGGAGAGCACCATGTCCGCTGATCTCGAGCATATCCGTCAAATCATGCGAGAGGCTGACTGCCTGTACACCGAAGCTGAAGTCGAGGCGGCCATCGCCCGCGTTGGTGCGCAAATCAACGATCAGTTGGCTGAAAGCAACCCTGTGGTGTTCTGCGTGATGAACGGCGGCCTGATTTTCTCCGGCAAACTGCTGACCCATCTGAACTTCCCGCTGGAAGCGTCCTACCTGCACGCTACCCGCTATCGCAACGAAACCAGCGGCGGCGAGCTGTTCTGGAAGGCCAAGCCAGAAGTCTCGTTCATCGACCGTGACGTGCTGATCATCGACGACATCCTCGACGAAGGTCACACCCTGGGCGCGATCATCGACTTCTGCAAACATGCTGGCGCCCGCGCCGTGCACACCGCGGTACTGATCGACAAAGACCACGACCGCAAGGCTCGCCCGGACCTGAAAGCCGATTTCGTTGGTCTGCCGTGCATCGACCGCTACATCTTTGGTTACGGCATGGACTACAAAGGCTACTGGCGCAACGCCGCCGGGATCTACGCCGTCAAAGGAATGTAAGACATGACCACGCCGAGCTTTCTTGATCAAACACTGTTTACCGAGCTGACCGAGAAGGCTGCGGCCAATCCTCGTGGCCGGCAGCATCACAACTTCCATCAGATGGAGGAGCCGTGCCACCGCATGGCGGTGGGCTTGCAGCCATCGACGTACGTTGCGCCACATCGGCATTTGAGCGATGACAAGGCTGAAACCCTGTTGGTCCTCAAGGGCCGTCTGGGGGTGCTGGTTTTCGACGACGCGGGCCAGGTGATTGCCAAGCGAATCCTGGAGTGCGGCGGCGATACGCTGGGGATCGACCTGCCGGCCGGTGTTTATCACGGTCTGGTCGTGCTCGAAGCAGACAGCGTGATGTTCGAATGCAAGGCCGGTCCTTATCGCCCGGTGGGCGAGGGTGAACATGCGCATTGGGCTCCCCGCGAAGGCGAGCCTGGCGTTGCCGAGTATCAGGCCTGGATGCGCGCGCAGTTCGATTGACGGTGTGTTTTTCGTTGTTTTGTCGTCAGCGGTTCAGCCCGTGACGGCAAAACAGCGAGGCTTGCCCTTGCAAGAGTGCTCTGCCTACCCTCGGAGCCTGTCATGAGCCTTCTGGTTCGTAGCTGCGCCGCGCTCCCCCCAGTCTGCCGCCAGCGGCCATATTTGGGCAAACCTGCATACTGACTGGCGTTGTGCACACGCATTGAGTACTGGTCGTTGAGGCTTGGGGCGGGGCGGGGGTAAACTGCCCGCCCCGTGAGATGTCTGCGAGCTGGAGTCGGCAATGCGTAAAGATAAGAAACAGGTGATTGGTGACGAGATCGGCGATGCGCAGATCAAATTGTTCCTCGATTTTGAACCGGTCGACGCGACTTCACCGTCCCTGCACAAACTGATCAAGGCCTACCGTGGCCTGCGTATCGACGATTTCGAGCGTTTCCTGGCGTTTTTTGTCGAGGCCGGTTACGACCTGGACGGCAAGGACGAGCACGGCAAGGACTTCGTTGCCCTGATCCAGGATCAGCGTAATGCCGCCGATTACGTCGAGTTGATCCAGAAAGCTCGCGGCTGACCTGTACCTGCAGGTGGTGATAACAAAAACGCCCCGCTCTCAACGAGAACGGGGCGTTTTTTTTATGCGCGAGCATCAAGCGAAGCTTGGGGTCTCGCTACTTTCTTCAACCAGTTCCAGCGCGATGTTGTTCTGCGCGTTGATCTTGCGATACAGCGCAGCGTCGGTTTCCAGGACTTTTTCCCGGGCCGGGAAGATTTCGGCCAGCTTGGTCGCCCACTCACCCTTGGCTTTGTTCGGGAAGCATTTTTCGATCAGCTCAAGCATGATCGACACCGTGACCGACGCGCCCGGCGAGGCACCGAGCAGCGCGGCAAGCGATCCGTCCTTGGCAGCAACCAGTTCGGTACCGAACTGCAGGACGCCGCCTTTTTTCGGGTCTTTCTTGATGATCTGCACGCGCTGGCCAGCGACTTCCAGACGCCAGTCTTCGGCCTTGGCTTGAGGGTAGAAGCGGCGCAGCGATTCCAGGCGTTGTTCCATCGATTGCATCACTTCGCTGACCAGGTACTTGGTCAGGTCCATGTTGTTTTTCGCCACGGCCAGCATCGGGCCGATGTTGCCGACACGAACCGACATCGGCAGGTCCATGAACGAACCGTGCTTGAGGAACTTGGTGGTGAAGCCGGCGTAAGGTCCGAACAGCAGGGACTTCTGGCCATCGACGACGCGGGTGTCCAGGTGTGGCACCGACATCGGTGGCGAACCCACCGCTGCCTGGCTGTAGACCTTGGCCTGGTGGTGTTTGACCACTTCCGGGTTGTCGCAACGCAGCCATTGGCCGCTGATCGGGAAACCGCCGAAACCTTTGCTTTCTTCGATGCCCGAAGCCTGCAACAACGGCAAGGCCGCGCCGCCGGCACCGAGGAACACGAATTTGGCATCGACTTCGCGGCTGTTGCCGCTGTTGACGTCCTTGATGCTGACGGTCCAGCCGTTGCCGTTACGCTTGAGACCGGTCACGCGCTTGCAGTACTTGACCTGGGCATCGGGTGCGCTGGTCAGGTGCTTGAGCAGTTGATTGGTCAGGGCGCCGAAGTTGACGTCGGTGCCGTTCATCACGCGGGTCGCGGCGATGACTTCGTCGGCCGGACGACCAGGCATCATCAATGGCATCCATTCGGCCATTTTTGCCTTGTCTTCGGTGTACTCCATCTCGGTGAAGGCGTGGTGCTTGCTCAGCACCTTGAAACGTTCCTTGAGGAACGAAACGCCAGCCTCACCTTGCACGAAGCTCAGGTGCGGAACCGGGCTGATGAAGGATTTCGACGAGCCGAAGGTGCCTTTTCGGGTCAGGTAGGACCAGAACTGCTTCGACACCTCGAACTGGGTGTTGATGTGCACGGCTTTCTTGATGTCGACGCTGCCGTTAGCGGCCTGTGGCGTGTAGTTCAGCTCACATAGCCCGGCGTGCCCGGTACCGGCGTTGTTCCACGGGTTGGAACTCTCCGCGGCACCGGAATCCATCAGCTCGACGACTTCCAGCTTGATCGCGGGGTCGAGCTCTTTGAGCAATACAGCAAGGGTGGCACTCATGATGCCGGCCCCAACCAGTACTACGTCGACTGCTTCGTTATGCGCCATTTAACGCGTCTCCAAAATCTGCAGCACCAAATTGTCGGCATAGCTGCCAGGAGTTACGGGGCATGCTCTGTAGAGCCCCGGGTCACCCATGGCCAGGATCGCCATGTCCGAATCTTCGCAATTTTTTGCAACTTCGACAGACGCTACCTACCGGGCTCAGGGTTCCTATGAACTCACTTCAGCGCGCGGGAGGCAATTCGACTTATGGTCGATACGTCCGTTTGTGCAACCAAATCCGTAGTGGACAGGCTTCAGGCTCCAGTTCTTGAGGAGTACTCGGTCCTGTGTCGTTGGGCTGTTGTAGACGCTAATGGTGCATGTTCAGACGCAAAACTATTCATTTGCTCGCCACACTCTTGTGAAGTTGTGAAAACCCGTTTTTTTCACGCTCTTTTGAAGACGTGAACCTCAAAAAAGGGCTGTCCCAGCCTGGCACCGTGCCGGATGGATTGCCGCCATGGGATACAGGGCAGGCAAAACGGGCAAACAGCTCAGTGACCGAGCGTAACGACAGCTCTGGCAGATTCGCGATAAGTGGTGATTTGCAGGTTAAACAGCAAGCTCGCCAGCTTCACTCGATCTGTGTGGGCGGCTCTCTGTGGGCGGTGCGGGGGTGTCAATACAAGCGCATTGACGATGCTGCGAGGCCCGATCAGGAGACGTCCTTATAATCGGGGGGAGATTGTAGCGAAGAAACGCAGGGAAATGGTCGTGTTTAATGACTTTTATTAGCCGTTCGGTCAGGTGGGCTAAATGGCATGCAACCGTGCAGGAGCAATGCGCGGGCTCAGACGGGCGCTGGCCGGTAGCGGCTGGTGTAACCAGTTGAGACGAATCTCTTCGATTTCCACCCTACCATCGCCCATTGGCGGCACTTGGCAGTGCTTGAACGCCAGGCAGCATTGATTGCTGTCGAGCTGGGCGAAGTAGCGATATTTGTGGTGTGGAGCAAACAGCGACCAAAGAAATTGCATGGCAATGCCTTCGAGGAGAGACGGCCTTGACGTTAGCAGTGTGGCATGACACTGGCGTTACGGAGCACCCGATACAGGTGACATTGCCTATCTCTTCAGCAAGTGTTCAGGGTTGCTGGTTTGAAGAGGATGCCGACCGCTATACTGCGGGTCTGTCTGTATTTGTATCTGGAGAGTAGCGCATGTTGCAACGCCTGTTGTTCGGTTTGATCACTGTGACCAGCTTGACCCTGGTTGGCTGCGCCAACAGCCCGCAACAATTAGCCCCGGAGCCGAAACTGACGACTCAGTTGGCGCCGGTCGGGCATGGTCAGCCGGTGGTGGTGAGGGTGGTCGATGGCCGTCCGTCGCCAACCCTGGGCACCCGTGGTGGCCTGTACCCTGAAACCAGCGCAATCACAGTGCAAGGTGCGCAAATCCTGCCGAAACTGCAGGCTCAGGCCGAAGCGGCTGTGCGTTTGCTGGGTTTCACGCCAACGCCTAATGCTTACAACGCGCCGCAGTTGACGGTGACGCTGGCGGAACTGACGTATCAGTCGCCCAAAGAAGGCATGTATGTGACTGAGGCGACGATTGGCGCGGCTTTCCGCTCTGATGTGCAGAATGCCAACCATCGTTACAGCGGTCGTTATGCGGCGTCGCTGAATCAGCGTTTTGGTATGGCGCCGAATCAGGAAACCAACACCAAGCTGGTGAGCGATGTGTTGAGCGATGCGTTGACCCGGTTGTTCAAGGACCCGACGGTGGGTCAGATGCTCGCCCAATAACGGTTGGTTATCCTCAAAAACCCCGGTGTCAGTGATGGCTCCGGGGTTTTTTGTGCCTGCCGGTTTTTTGGGGGGAGGCTTTCTGTAGGAGCCGAGCTTGTTCGCGAAGGCGGCCTGACAGCCGACCCATCTCTCGCGGGTGTACATCAATCCATTGTGGGAGCCGGGCTTGCCCGCGATGGCGGCCGGACAGCCGACCCATCTCTTGCAGGTGTACATATCCATTCCTGCGGTAACGGCTGCTTGGGGTTTCGCCCTTACGGCGAGTCCCTTTTTCAAACGCCAAAAAGGAACCAAATGCTTCGCCCCAAGCGTACGGCACCTCGCCTAGGCTCGGCGTCCCCTTGTTCCGGCATTCATCAGGGGGCATCGCCTACGGTCTGCTGCGCGACGACCTCCTCTCGATGTGTCCGGCTGCGCCGTACGGCGCTGCGCGCCCACCCCCTGATGAACACCTCCACTCGGCCTCCCGAAGGGGCGGGTGGATCAAGATCAACGGCGGCAGGCGAGCTAACGCTCGGCCTGTTGAGTGGTTGGGGCGCGTCACTTCGTTGTGGGTGGGGGATATCCGCAGGCTGCGATCTTTTGATCTTGGCTTTTTGACGGAGTGCCGCAGCTTCTAGGCCGCTTCTACATAAAAATCCAGCATGCTCATGCCGGTCAACAGGTCGGTTTCCGGCAGGTCGGCGTGTTGGTGGCCGCCCAGGGCGCAGTAGACGAGCCAGTGGCGGTCCTGGACGTTGAAGGCAAGGCTGCCGACGAGGTTCTGTTGTTCGTCGCTGGGGGTGATCAGATAGAGGCGATCCTGGTTTTCTGCGTGCAGCATGACAGACTCCGTGTCGGTTTCGAGGGGCGACAGACTGGCTTGTTAAGGTGACGTTCAGGTGACAGTGCGCATTAATCAGTAAATTACCGGTCACTGGAGTGCAAAGTGCAGGGCGTAAAAAGCGTCTGGCCACAAGTGCTGTTTTTTACGTGAGGGGCATGATGTCGCTGCATATGAGCTGGTCTGCTGTCAGTGCTCATCCTGGGAGCCTGATGAATCTTTTTGCGTTGTTGATCGCCTTGCCCGGTGCCTGGCTGTTGCACGTGACCCGTCGCCGTGAACGGCTGGCGCTGAAGAACCTGGCGTCACAAAGCGCCGTACGGGCGATCGATGAACCGCTGCTGTTTCTGGGCATCGCGACGCTGCGCCTGAACCGGTTTTGCTACCGTTTCGGCTTTGCCTGCCTGGCCTTGGCGCTACTGCTGTCGTGGATCAGCCGGCATTTTTGAGGTTCGCATCGCATATGAAAACGGCGCCCCAAGGCGCCGTTTTTGTATTCAGCCGAAACCTTACAGCGGCAAACCCGCTTTGACCCGGTACTGATTGCGCACCGGTGTTGCGTA
Source organism: Pseudomonas fluorescens HK44 (assembly GCF_000217955.3). Classification (GTDB taxonomy): domain Bacteria; phylum Pseudomonadota; class Gammaproteobacteria; order Pseudomonadales; family Pseudomonadaceae; genus Aquipseudomonas; species Aquipseudomonas fluorescens_AQ. Next base: position 114,431 of record NZ_AFOY02000005.1, read on the forward strand.
TTGCAGCACCAGGAACGGCCGATGTTCCTCGGGGCAGGCATCAAGGCGGCTTTGCCACACTTGCTGGGCCTTGGCCAGTTCCTCGGCCGGGAACAGTGTGGCTGCGCTCGGCACCTGCAGTTGCGGGTCGGCGTTGCTCCATTGGGCGTACGCCAGGTAGTGCACCGGGAACAACCGGTAACCGCCGAGGATCTGCCGGTCCAGCTCGATTGCCAGTTGCTTGGTGTCTTCGAACAATTCGCTGATCGGTGCCGCAAAGTTCACGTGGACCCGGCCTTTGTAGCCGGTGATGCCCTTGGCGATGCTCACATCGTCCTCGCCGGGCACCTTGGTGTAGCTGCCGGTGGTGGCGCGGATGTACAGCTCGCGGGCCTTGGCCTGATCACACGGGTCGTACTCGTAGCTGATCGACACCGGCGTCAGGTTCAGCGACTTGATGACCTCGCCAAACGGCTCGTCCTTGCGGCTCATGTGGAACATCTTGAGGATCGCCGACTCGGTACGGTCGTCACCGTCCTTGGCGCGGCCTTCGGCCTGGGCGATCCAGATCGACTGGCAGTCGTTAAGGATCGAGTGATTGATATAGGCCGACAGCAACTGATACGCCGCCATTTTCTCGCGACGACCGCTGATGGAACGGTGCACGATAAAGCTCTTGTTCAGGCGCATCAGATCGCTGACGAAGGGCTTTTGCAGCAGGTTGTCGCCAATCGCGATGCGCGGCGTCGGCAGGCCGGCGTGATAGATCGCGTAGTTGACGAAGGCCGGGTCCATCACGATGTCACGGTGGTTGGCCAGAAACAGATAAGCGCTGCCGGACTTGAATTGTTCGACCCCGGTGTAGGTCACGCCGTCGGTGGCACGCTCGATGGTGTGGTCGACATAAAACTCGACCTTGTCCTGCAAGGTTGCAACCGAACGGACGCCGGCAAACTCACGGCGCAGCCGATAAGCTATAAGTGGTTTGAGCATCCAGCCAAAAGCACCGGCAAAACGCGGGAAGCGGAAGTGGGTGAGGATATCTAGAAGCGCCTTGTCGCCCAGCAACCGTGCCAGCACTGCTGGGACTTCGCTGTCGTCGTAAGGTCGGATGGCATCGAATTCGCCCATCATGCTCTCTTGTTAGAAACGGCTAGGGTAAGTAATGGATTAGATCGATTACGGCAGGCGTACAGTCTGAAAAATACGCTCAAACAAAAATGGCCCTGCAAATAGACCGGCGATTATACGCACAAGTCACTTGGGAGACCGCGATGCTGGAAACCGAGCGTTACGAATGTCCTTATTGTGGTGAAGAGTCAGAGGCAGTTCTGGATTTGTCTGGAGGGGATCAGACCTATATCGAGGATTGTCCGGTCTGTTGTCGGCCAATTGTCTTCACGCTGCAAACCGATGGTCAGGAATGGATGCTCGACGTTCACACCGAAAACGAGTGAAAGGGTGGCTTCTATGCAGCGCATCTACGATCCGGAAAACCTGATGGAAGGTGAGTTGTTGCAGGGCATGTTGGCCAGCGAAGGAGTCGAGGCGCATCTGGTGGGGCGTGATCTGCTGGGCGGTGCGGGCGAGTTGCCGGTATTCGGGCTGCTTGGGCTGGCGGTGGATAACGATCAGGCGCAATACGCGCGCGAGTTGATCGCTGCGTACAATGCCGCGCTGCCGATGCCCGGCGACGAACCGGATAGCTTTCCCGACGTCCTGGTCTGTTAGGCTGGCGATTGTTTTCGTTCAGAGTCGTGTTGCCCCATGTGTGGACGTTTTGCCCTGTTTCGTTGGAACCCCGCGTTCGCGGCCTTGCCCGGCTTCCCGGCCGATCAGCAGGCGCAGTGGAATATTTCGCCCAATGATTCGGTGCTGATCCTGCGCGCCGAGGCGGGGCAGCGCACGCTGGCCCGCGCGCGTTGGGGGCTGACGCCAGCGTGGCTGACCGATCTGTCGAAGACTCCGGCCCATGCCCGGGCAGAGACCGTCGCCGAGCAACCGATGTTTCGCGAGGCTTTCCGTCAGCGCCGCTGCCTGCTGCCGGCCAACGGCTTTTACGAATGGCGCGGCACTAGCCGCAAGCGCCCGTACTGGCTGACGCCGGGCGAAGGTTCGGCGCTGTTTTTTGCGGCGATCTGGGAAGCGTATCCGGTGCAGGAACAGGTGTGGCTGAGCACCGCGGTGGTGACTCAGGCGGCCTCGAATCAGCGTCGTCCGTTGATTCTCGATGCCGCCGGTCAAGAGGCCTGGCTCAACCCCGAAACCCCGTTGCACACCTTGCAGGCGCTGCTCGCCAGCGAGCCTGCCGCCTTGCGCGAGCGCGTGCTGGCGAACCTGGTGAACGATCCGAAACTCAATGCGCCGGAGTGTTTGACCCCGGGTTGATTTGGCGCCAGTGCTGACGCTATCGCGAGCAGGCTCGCTCCCACACGGGATTTCCATTGTTCGCGAATTTTGTATCCACTGGAGATCAAATAATGAAATGGCTACCCCCGCCGCCCCCTGTGATCGCCCACTAAGCTTTCGCAGGGGGCTCATCGGAGACCGTTGCCATGAACAAAGTAGCTATTGCCGCCATCGATCTGGGAAAACACTCTTTCCATCTACACGCGCAAGATGATCGTGGTCATGAGCTTTACCGCAAAAAGTTTACTCGTGCGGCGCTCATGCAGCACCTGATGAATCTCGAACCCTGCACCGTTGTGATGGAAGCCTGCGGCGGAGCCCACTTCATGGCGCAGGAGGTCGCGAAGCTGGGACATACGCCCAAGCTCATTGCCCCGCATCTCGTACGCCCTTACGTGAAAAGCAACAAAAACGACTTCGCTGATGCCGAGGCGATCTGCGAGGCGGCGACTCGTCCAACAATGCGCTTTGTACACCCCAAAACCCAGGCTCAGCAGCTGCTGGCCATGCTCAACTCGACACGCGATTCGTTCATCAAAGAGCGCACCGCGACCGTCAATCGGATTCACGCAGCGCTTTTGGAGGTCGGCGTCAGTCTGGCCACAGGCTTCAAGCCCATCAAAGAACTGCCCGCTCGGCTTGAAGCGAGTTCAATTCCTGTGCCCATCAAAAAACTTCTGACGAGGTTGCAGGAGCACTTCACCTATCTGGATGGGCAGATCAAGACGCTGGACAAGGAAGTGGAATGCCAGGCCGCCGAAGATGATCTGGCGGCTCGTTTGATGACCATGCCCTGCGTAGGCCCGATCACCTCCAGCGTCCTGGCTGCCGAATTGGGCGATGGCAAGCAGTTCAAATGCGGCCGAGGCTATTCGGCCTCAATCGGGCTGATACCCAAACAGCATTCTACGGGCGGCAAGACCGTCCTGCTGGGCATCAGCAAGCGAGGTGATCGCAACCAGCGGCGCCTGCTTGTCCAATGTGCCCGTGTTTACCTGATGCAACTGGACCGACAGAAAGGCTGGCTGGCGGACTGGGTCCGGCAGCTATTGGCCCACCATCACTCCAACCATGTGGTCTGCGCGCTGGCCAACAAGCTGGCAAGGATCGCCTGGGCGATTGCTGCCCACCACACTGAATTTGATGCAGGGCCAACCGCGATGAACGCCTGACCCTGCTGTCACCCGAGCACCACCCACCTGGTTTTGCGATGCTGGATAACAGATGACGTGAACGGCTAACCGGCCTGACGACAACCCTGAGCTCCCACACGGCTGAAAGGCCGTTCGAATAATTAGGATCGTTAGGCATCGATTCTCATCGAGGCGCGGGGTTGCCACCCCACACAGACGCCGGATAGATGAAAGCAAGCCAAACACGCATCAAAAACAGTATTGCAGAAAAGGGGGTAACCATAGATGTGGGAGCGAGCCTGCTCGCGATGAACGATGACGCGGTCTTGCTGACCTATCGCATTACACCCACCCGCTGCTCTGCATCGCCTTGTACACCGCGAAGATGGCCAGGATGAAGAACGCCGATGCTGCCAGGCGGCGGATCAGGGTCAGGGGCAGTTTGTCTGCGGCAAAATTGCCCGCCAGCACCACCGGTACGTTGGCAATCAGCATGCCGAGCGTGGTGCCAATGACCACCAGCCACAACTCAGGGTACTGAGCGGCGAGCATCACGGTAGCGATCTGGGTCTTGTCACCGATTTCGGCGAGGAAGAACGCAATCAGCGTGGTCAGGAAAGGCCCGAATTTGCGCGCAGTGCTGGCTTCGTCCTCATCCATCTTGTCCGGCACCAGGGTCCACAGCGCCGTCGCGGTAAAGCTTGCGGCGAGGATCCAGTGCAGCGTCGCATCCGAGAAGAAACTCCCGAACCAGGCGCCGACGGCACCCGCAGCCGCGTGGTTGGCCAGGGTTGCAGCGACGATACCGGCAATGATCGGCCAGGGTTTGCGAAAGCGTGCGGCGAGAATGAGCGCGAGCAATTGCGTCTTGTCGCCGATTTCGGCCAAGGCAACGACAGCGGTGGGAACGAGCAGAGAATCCAGCATCAGGGTTTTCCTAAGGGGCGGGTCGACACGGCTATGACACGTACAGCCTTCCCGCCCCGGGTAAGGTGTGCGTGTCATAGGTCTTGTCAAACCCTGCGATCCATCTGAGTGGACGCTGGGGTCGCATACGCCATGGTCTGAGGACCAAGTATGTTGACGTATGCCGGACGAGCATGGCGCTCGTGGGAGACTACTCCCCTAGGACGGAGCGGATTCTGCCTAGGCAAAATCCATTCGGCAAGCGCTAATTTCTAGCCGCGTTTGGCCCGGTAGATTCGAAAACCCTGACCTTCGGCCTTGATCGCACACGCACCGAGATGCTCCTCGATCAGCGGCTGATACTTCAGGAAACTGTTGGCCACCAGCCGCAATTCGCCGCCGTTTTTCAGATGTTTGGCTGCTTTTCGCAGCAGATTCTCCGTGGCGTGATAATCGGTATGAACCCCGACATGGAACGGCGGATTGCTCAGAATTGCGCTCAACCCCATTGGCGCAGCGTCGATGCCATCGCCGGTCAGCACCTCGGCCTCCAGACCGTTGGCCGCCAATGTCAGGCGGCTGCTGGCGGCGGCGAACGCATCAACGTCCAGCAGGGTGACGGTGTTGTGTGGATAACGCCGTTTCACCGCCGCGCCCAACACGCCGGCACCACAACCGAAGTCGAGCAAGTGACCGCTCGGCAGTTTGTCCAGGTGTTCGAGCAGCAGGGCGCTGCCGCGATCCAGTCGACCGTGACTGAACACGCCCGGCAGGCTGATGACTTTCAGCGGACCTTCAGCCAGCGGCAGTTCGTATTCCTGCGCCAGGCTTTCCAGCGATTTGGCCTCGGGCGCATTGGCCACGGTGACCTGCCAGAGCTGGCAGTGGCGTGCGCTGTCGAGCTTGCGTGGTTTGCCGAAGGGATTCAGCTGTTTGGCCGCGCCTTCGATGCCGCTGCGTTTTTCACCCACCAGGTACAGCTCACGACCGGCCAGGCGCGAGGCGAGGGCGTTGAGGATGTAGTCGGTCAGCTCCTTGGATTTGGGCAGGAACACCACCGCCGTTTCAAACTCGCGGCTCGGAGCATTCACGCCAAAGTGGCTGCGCTCGGCAAAGCGTGCGTCCAGCGCCGCTTGGTCGCCTGCGTGCCAGCACCAGCCGTGAGCGTTGGGCAATTTGCCGAGCAAGTCATCGGCGGGCAAACCGGCCAGCAACAACTCGCCTTGAAACAACTCGGCCTGACGAAGCAGTACTTCACTGCGCGGATCCATACTCTGCTCCTTGAAAAAAAGTGCGGCAGTTTATCAACTGACGACCCGCAGCGCTGTACCGCTGAAGAAGCCTTGAGCGTTTTCGGTCAGTTGACCGACGATCCGCTGCCGCGCCTCGCGACTGCCCCAGGCGTTGTGCGGGGTGACGATCAAGCGCGGGATGTCGGCGGCCAACAGCGGATTGCCGGCGGTGGGGGGCTCGACACTCAAGACATCAGTCGCCGCGCCGCCCAGATGCCCGTTGCGCAACGCATCGGCCAGGGCTTGTTCGTCGATCAGGCCACCGCGTGCGGTGTTGACCACAAAGGCGCCGGGTTTGAGCAGCGCCAGTTCACGGGCGCCGATGAAATTGCGGGTATGCTCGTTGAGCGGACAGTGCAGGGTCAGCGCGTCGATTTGCGGTAGCAGTTCATCCAGCGGCAAGCGGTCGGTGCGGGGCGGGCGCCCTGGCAATTGGCCGAGCAACACGCGCATGCCAAAGGCCTCGGCCAGCCGCGCGACGGCGCCACCCAATTCACCATGGCCGAGCAGACCGAGGGTTTTGCCTTCGAGTTCGACGATCGGGAAATCCAGCAGGCAGAACTGTTTGGCCTGCTGCCAGCCACCTTCAGCGACGGCCTTTTGATAGTCGCCCAGGCGGGTGGCGAGGTTCAGCAGCAACATGATCGTGTGCTGCGCCACCGACGGCGTGCCGTAACCCTGGCAATTGCTCACGGTAATCCCTTGGGCGCGGGCGGCGGCCAGGTCGACATTGTTGGTGCCCGTGGCGGCGATCAGGATCAGCTTCAGTTCGGGGCAGGCTTTGAGGGTTTCGGCGTTCAGCAGGACTTTGTTGCTGATCGCGACACTGGCGCCTTGCAGCCGTTCGACGATGTTGTCGGGCGTGGTCAGTGAGCGCAGCTGCAAGTCGTCGAAGCACTGCTGCAACCCACTGAGGTCGAGGTCGCCGAGGTCCAGGGAACTGTGGTCGAGGAATACGGCGCGGCGATTGTTCGTCATTAACTGTACCTTTTGCACGTGAGTCTGAAGGCGTAATCTGCCGAGCCTACCAGATGAACTGTGGCGAGGGAGCTTGCTCCCGCTCGAGTGCGCAGCAGTCGCAAAACCGCCAACTTGGTACACCTGACGAAACGCGGATGCAGGGTTCAGGGCTGCTTCGCAACCCAGCGGGAGCAAGCTCCCTCGCCACCGGTAGGATGTTTGACCAAGAAATCTTCGATTGATCGGCCTGGCCTAAAGGAGCCCCACCATGTACTGGACAGAGTTTTTGACCGTCGCCCTGATTCACCTGCTTGCCGTGGCAAGCCCGGGTCCGGACTTTGCCGTGGTGGTGCGTGAGGCCGTGACCCACGGTCGTCGCGCCGGGACCTGGACGGCGCTGGGCGTTGGTTCTGCGATCTTCCTGCACGTGGGCTACTCGTTGCTCGGTATTGGCCTGATCGTCTCGCAGTCGATCGTGCTGTTCAACGCGCTGAAATGGCTGGCGGCCGCCTACCTGCTGTACATCGGCTTCAAGGCCCTGCGCGCGCAACCGGCGAAACCGGCCGCCGAAAACCTGCACAAGGAAGCCGGCGAGCGCACTGCACGCGGCGCATTTACCTCAGGTTTCGTGACCAACGGCCTGAACCCCAAAGCCACGCTGTTTTTCCTGTCGCTGTTCACCGTGGTGATCAACCCGCACACACCGCTGGCGATTCAGGCCGGTTACGGCGTTTACCTGGCAGCGGCTACCGCGATCTGGTTTTGCCTGGTGGCGATGCTGTTCAGTCAACAGCGCGTACGCGCCGGTTTTGCCCGCATGGGCCACTGGTTCGACCGCACGATGGGCGTGGTGCTGATTGCCATCGGCGTGAAGCTGGCCCTGACCGAGATGCATTGATCCACTATCGGAAATAAATGCTGGCGCAAAGCTGGCATTTGTACGGCTCTGCAAATCATCCCTTTGGCTGATTTAGCTGGCGCTCCGGCTGACTAAAGTGCTTATCTTTTCAGCCACGACCGTGCAGTCAGATAAAGGGATGCTTATGTTGCAGACTCGCGTTATTCCGCCAGCCGAAGGCGCTTATCAATACCCGCTGTTGATCAAGCGGTTGCTGATGTCCGGCAGCCGTTACGAGAAAACCCGCGAGATTGTCTACCGCGACCAGTTGCGCTACAGCTATCCGACCCTCATCGAGCGTGTCGCGCGGCTGGCCAACGTGCTCACGGCGGCCGGGGTCAAGGCCGGGGATACCGTGGCCGTGATGGACTGGGACAGCCATCGCTACCTCGAATGCATGTTTGCCATCCCGATGATCGGTGCGGTGATCCACACCATCAACGTGCGCCTGTCGCCTGAACAGATTCTCTACACCATGAACCACGCCGAGGACCGCTTCGTGCTGGTCAACAGTGAGTTCGTCGGGCTGTACCAGGCGATTGCCGGGCACCTGACCACGGTCGAGAAAACCCTGCTGCTCACCGATCTACCGGAAAAAACCGCCGACTTGCCCAACCTGATCGGCGAGTACGAGCAACTGCTGGCTGCCGCGAGCACCCAGTACAACTTCGAAGATTTCGACGAAAACTCGGTAGCGACCACCTTCTACACCACCGGCACCACCGGCAATCCCAAGGGCGTGTATTTCACCCATCGGCAACTGGTGCTACACACCATGGGCGTCTCGACGATCATGGGCAGCATCGACAGCGTGCGCCTGCTGGGCACCAACGACGTGTACATGCCGATCACCCCGATGTTCCACGTGCATGCCTGGGGCTTGCCTTACGTGGCGACCATGCTTGGGCTCAAGCAGGTTTACCCCGGTCGTTACGACCCGGAATACCTGGTGGAGTTGTGGCGCAGGGAAAAGGTCAGTTTCTCCCATTGCGTGCCGACCATCCTGCAAATGGTCCTCAACGCCAAGGCCGCGCAAGGCACGGACTTCGGCGGCTGGAAAATCGTCATCGGCGGCAGCGCCCTGAACCGCGCGCTGTACGAAGCGGCCAAGGCCAAGGGTATTCAGTTGACCGCCGCCTATGGCATGTCGGAAACCGGGCCGCTGGTGTCTTGCGCTCACCTTAACGAAGAGCTGATGGCCGGTACCGAAGACGAACGCACCACGTATCGCATCAAGGCCGGCGTGCCGGGGCCCTTGGTGGAAGCGGCGATCATCGACGCTGACGGCAACTTCTTGCCGGCCGACGGGGAGTCTCAGGGCGAACTGGTGCTGCGTGCGCCGTGGCTCACCGAAGGTTATTTCAACGAACCTGAGAAGGGCAAAGAGCTCTGGGCCGGGGGCTGGCTGCACACTGGCGACGTGGCGACCCTGGACAGCATGGGGGTGATCGACATCCGTGACCGGATCAAGGACGTGATCAAGACCGGTGGCGAGTGGATTTCCTCCCTGGACCTCGAAGACCTGATCAGCCGTCATCCGGCGGTACGCGAAGTAGCAGTGGTCGGTATCCCGGACCCGCAATGGGGCGAGCGCCCGTTTGCCTTGCTGGTGCTCCGTGAGGGCCATGCGATAGGCGCCAGGGAACTCAAGGAACACCTCAAGCCATTCGTCGAACTGGGGCACCTGAGCAAGTGGGCCATCCCGAGCCAGATCGCCCTTGTTACTGAAATTCCCAAGACCAGTGTCGGCAAGCTCGACAAGAAGCGTATCCGCGTCGACATCGCACAATGGCAGGCCAGCAACAGCACCTTCCTTTCGACGCTTTAAGCGTCCTTTGCCGTGCCCGAAAGGGCACGGCAAGCCCACCAAGCAAGCGCTTGGCTTGTTTATTCAAAATTTTCAGCCATCCTTGCCGGGCCGACATCTGTCGGATTGGCAACAGGACTATTCCAGAGTGGTGGGGGCTGCAAATCACACTTTAGAGGGATCAAGCAGTACTACCTGCTGGCTATAGTCCGTTCAAGGATTTTTAAGAACGGGGCAAACGCACAAAACGCGGCGATGCAACTTTGAATGACTTCGGGACGACATGGGCTCCCCGTTATTCAGGGCGTTTTTAGAAGTGCTCAATGCCATAACAATAAAAGCACATGGAGTAGCGTCGATGACATCAATAAACCAGTTCTGGCGCCGGGCGAAACTGCCTCTGGCGGTCAGTCTCGCCTCTACGCTCGCCGGGCCTGCATTCGGGGTCAGTTTCAACGTCGGTGAAATCGAAGGTCAGTTCGACTCGTCCCTCTCCCTGGGCATGAGTGTGTCTACCCAGCAGCCGAACAAGAACCTGATCGGTGTCAACAACGGTGGCAAGGGCTTGTCCCAGACCTCCGATGACGGCCACTTGAACTTCAAGAGCGGGCAAGCCTTTTCAAAAATCTTCAAGGGCATCCATGACCTTGAACTGAAATACGGCGATACCGGCGTCTTCGTGCGCGGTAAATACTGGTACGACTTCGCGCTGCAAAACCAGGACCTGGAATTCAAGAACGTCAGCAATGACGGACGCAAGGAAGGCGCCAGGTCGTCGGGTGGGGAAATCCTCGACGCCTTCGTCTACCACAACTACTCCATTGCCGATGAGCCGGGTTCCGTGCGCTTGGGCAAGCAGGTGGTCAACTGGGGTGAAAGTACCTTCATCGGTGGCGGCATCAACTCGATCAACCCGATCGACGTGTCCGCATTCCGTCGTCCTGGTGCCGAGATCAAGGAAGGCCTGATCCCGGTCAACATGTTCTACATCTCGCAAAGCCTGACCGAGAACCTCTCGGCTCAAGCGTTCTACCAGATCGGCTGGGACCAGACCGTTGTCGACAACTGCGGTACCTTTTTCTCCCAGCCAGACATCATTGCCAACGGTTGCACCGACAATCTGCGCGTACTGAACAAGCGTTCGACCATCCCGGCCGTCGCCTTGGGGCCATTGGCCGCGAATGGTGTCGACGTCAACGAAGAGGGTGTACTGGTTCGTCGTGGTCGGGACCGCGAGGCGAGCAACGGCGGCCAGTGGGGTGCGGCCTTCAAGTACATGTTCGATCCGCTGGACACCGAGTTCGGTGCCTACTTCATGAACTACCACAGCCGTGCGCCGATCTTCAGTGCGACCGGTGCTCCGCAGTCGGTCTACAACGGCGTCAAGGCATTGCCCGGTCCGTTCCAGGCCCTCGGGCCGCTGCTGGTCGCGGGTAACTCGCAGTACTTCGTCGAGTACCCGGAAGACATCCGCCTCTATGGCCTGAGCTTCTCCACCACCCTGCCTACCGGTACGGCGTGGAGCGGTGAGATCAGCTACCGGCCGAATGCGCCGGTGCAGTTGAACTCCACCGATATCCTGTTCGCCGGTGTTCGTCCGCTGGGTGGCGCGCTGACCAACGCTTCGTTGCTCCAGGGTGTTCCGGGGGAAGACCTGCACGGCTATCGCCGCAAGGAAATCACCCAGATCCAGACCACCTTCACGCACTTCTTCGATCAGGTCATGGGCGCCCAGCGTCTGACCCTGGTGGGTGAAGTCGGACTGACTCACGTCGGTGGCCTGGAAAGCACGTCCGATGTCCGTTATGGCCGCGATCCGGTCTTCGGCCCAGGCGAACTGCCCGCCACGGGTGGTCTGGACACCTGCTCGCAGATCCTTAACACCTCCACCATCAACGGTGCCGGGGCAGGTGCTGCGACCAACAACCGCAGCAGCAATTGCAACAACGACGGTTTCACCACCGCCAACTCCTGGGGCTACCGCGCCCGCGCCATCTGGGAATACCCGGACGTCTTCGCCGGCGTGAACCTCAAGCCGAACGTGGCCTGGTCGCATGACGTCAGCGGTTACTCGCCAGGCCCTGGCGGCAACTTCGAGGAGGGTCGCAAAGCGGTCAGCCTGGGTCTCGATGCCGAGTACCAGAACACCTACACCGCGAGCCTTGCGTACACCAACTTCTTTGGCGGCAAGTACAGCACCGTGGATGATCGCGACTTCGTTGCGCTCAGCGTCGGCGTGAACTTCTAAGCACTGCATCTTCAGGACAAACAAGAATATGAAAGTAACCAAAAGTCTTTTGCAAGCGGGTGTCCTTGGGCTTTCGCTGCTGGCGACCGCGGTCATGGCAGCGGTTCCGGCCGCTGAAGCGGACAAGTTGGGCAAGAGCCTGACGCCGATGGGCGCGGAAATGGCAGGCAATGCTGATGGCTCGATCCCGGCCTGGAAACCCTTGGAGAAAAACGCCGGCGCCGTCGACAGCAAGGGTTTCCTGTCCAACCCGTATGCCAGTGAGCAACCGCTGTTCACCATCACCGCGAAAAACGTCGACCAGTACAAAGACAAACTGGCACCGGGCCAATACGCGATGTTCAAGCGTTACCCGGACACCTTCAAAATGCCGGTTTACCCGTCTCATCGCGGCGCGACCGTGCCGGATCAGGTGTTCGCCGCCATCAGGAAGAACGCCACCAACACCAACCTGGTGTCCGGCGGCAACGGCTTGGAGAACTTCGAAACCGCCGTGCCGTTCCCGATTCCGAAAAGCGGCGTCGAAGTCATCTGGAACCACATCACCCGCTATCGTGGCGGCAGCGTGACCCGTCTGGTGACCCAGGCCACGCCGCAGCCAAACGGCTCGTATAGCATGGTGTACTTCCAGGACCAGTTCGTGTTCCGCGACAAAATGAAGGATTACGACCCGAAAAACCCGGGCAACATCCTGTTCTACTTCAAGCAGAAAGTGACTGCGCCGGCACGTTTGGCCGGTGGTGTGCTGCTGGTTCACGAAACCCTCGATCAGGTGAAGGAACCGCGTTCGGCGTGGGTCTACAACGCCGGTCAGCGTCGTGTGCGTCGTGCCCCGCAAGTGTCCTATGACGGTCCGGGTACGGCTGCCGATGGCCTGCGGACTTCCGATAACCTGGACATGTACAACGGTGCACCGGATCGTTACGACTGGAAGCTCGAAGGCAAGAAAGAGATGTACATCGCCTCCGACAGCTACAAACTCGACTCACCGACGCTCAAGTACGACGAAATCATCAAGGCCGGTCATATCAACCAGGACCTGGCGCGTTACGAACTGCGTCGTGTCTGGCATGTGGTTGCCACCCTGAAGGAAGGTCAGCGTCACATTTATGCCAAGCGTGACTTCTACATTGACGAAGACACCTGGCAAGCCGCGGTCATCGATCACTACGACGGTCGTGGTCAACTCTGGCGTGTGGCCGAGGCCCATGCCGAGAACTACTACGACCAGCAAGTGCCGTGGTATGCCCTGGAAGCCCTCTACGACCTGCAGTCCGGCCGCTATCTGGCACTGGGGATGAAGAACGAAGAGAAACGCGCGTATGACTTCGGCTTCACTGCGACCACCAGTGATTTCACCCCGGCTGCACTGGCTCAGGACGGCGTTCGCTAACGTGTCGTAGCACAGAGGCTGCATCCTCGAAAAACGCCCCGACTGGTTCGGGGCGTTTTTTTTGTCTCAAAAAAAGATCGGTGCATCACCAGCCCTGCAACTTTTGTTCGTAGTCTTTTTGTAGCCATTTGTAGCAGGAACCTTCAATCCGCTCCGGTTTACCGCTAGTCTGCGGACATCTGCAATGCCGACAACAGCACCTAAACAAGAGTTGGCTATGACTGACCTGTTCCGAATCCAAAGGCCATCCGGCGCGGCAATGCCTGTGCTGGAAGGGCGTTTTTACCGGCCCCCCTTGCCTGACAGCTATGTGCTGCGGCCTCGTCTGTGCGAGCGGCTGAGTGCCGGGTTGCAAGGGCGATTGCTGTTGGTCAGCGCGCCGGCGGGGTTCGGTAAAAGCTCATTGGCGGTGGAGTTCTGTCAGAGCCTGCCGGCGCATTGGCAAAGCCTCTGGCTGGGGTTGAGTCCGCGCGACAATGACCCCGGGCGCTTCCTCGAACGGCTGCTTGAAGGCCTGCAAAACTATTTTCCACAGCTGGGCAGCCAGGCCCTTGGCCTGCTGAAAATGCGTCAACGCCATCAACCGTTCGCCTTCGAAGAATGGCTGGACGGACTACTCGATGAGCTGGCCACTCACCTGTCACCGAGCACGCCGCTGTTGCTGGTTCTGGATGACTATCATTTGGCCCAGGGCCCGGTGCTCGATCGCTGCCTGCAGTTTTTCCTCAATCATTTACCCGATGGCCTGCTGGTGCTGGTGACCAGTCGCCAGCGTCCCGACTGGCACCTGGCGCGTTTGCGCCTGTCGCGGCAATTGCTTGAGCTGAGCGAACAGGACCTGCGCCTGACCCACGACGAATCCCGGGCCCTGCTGGATCGACACAGCAGTTCATTGCGTGGCGAGGCGCTGGAGAGTCTGATCCAGCGCAGCGAAGGCTGGGTTGCGGGGCTGCGTTTCTGGTTACTGGCCGCCTCCGAAGCGCGCAATGGCGGCGCGTTGCCGCAGCCGCTGCACGGTGGCGAAGGCTTGATACGCGACTACCTGCTTGAAGAGGTCATTGACTGCCTGCCCGCCGAGGTGCAGGCATTTCTGTACGACACCGCCCCGCAAGAGCGCTTTTGCAGCGAACTCTGCGACGCCGTGCGCGAAGCCCATGACAGCGCCGAGATCCTGCGCTTTTTGCTGTCCCATCAAGTGTTCCTGGTGCCGCTCGACGAGCACGGCCATTGGTACCGTTATCACCATCTGTTTTCCGACCTGTTGCGCAGCCGGCCGACCGCCAATGCCATGGTGCCCACCGCCAGCCTGCACCTGCGTGCCTGCCGCTGGTTCAACGCCCAGGGCTTGCTCGATGAAGCAGTGGAGCAGGCATTGCGCGCCGGGCACCTGGATGTAGCCGCGAACCTGGTGCAAAACCTTTCCGAAGAACAACTGTTGGCCGAACAGAACGTCGGCATGTTGTTGCGCTGGAAAATGGACTTGCCCGACAGCCTGCTGATCAGCACCCCGCGGCTGATCGTCCTGTACAGCTGGGCGCTGGGGCTGGCCTGCCAACTCGATGCGGCTGAAGAATTGGCCAGCCACTTGAGTCGGTTCCTGCCGGCACCGTCGGCCACCGCGCAGAAATCCATGTTGGCGCAATGGCTGGCGCTCAGCGGGATCGTCGCCCGTGGTCGCGGTCAGCGCGAACTGACGCTGCGCTATTGCACCGAAGCGCTGGAGAGCCTGCCGCACAAACGCTACGGGCAGCGCTTGATGTGCCTGTCGACCTTGTCCAACCTGGCGATCGCCGACGCGGATCTGTGGCGCGCCCGAGGGTTGAACCGTGAGTCGCTGGAACTGGCGCAACGGGTCGGTAATCCGCTGTTCGAGGCGCTGGCCCATTACGACCGCGCCCGGGTGCTGCAAGCGCGTGGGGAAATTCTCCGTTCGCTGGATGAAGTGCATCAGGGCCAGCAACGTTTGCAGGGTTTATCGTCGCAGCGGTTGTACGCAGTTCGCGCACGCCTGACCTTGTACGAAGGTTTCCTGCTGACCCAGCGCTTGCAACCCGAGGCCGGACTGGCGCGATTGCGCACGGGGCTGAATGAAGCACGGGCTTGTCGCGATATCAGCGTGCTGATCGGTCATTGTGTGATCGCCAAGCTTGAGGGCAGCAACGGCGAATTCGCCCGGGCGTTTGCCGAACTGGCCGAGGCCGAACGGCTGATGCACATCTGGGACGTGCCACCGATTTACTACCTGGCGATGATCACGCTGGTGAAATGCGAGCTGTGGCTGGCTCAGGGCCGCACCGATCTGGCCGAAGCCTGGCTGGCGCGACTTGGTCAGACCTACAACGGCGAGCACGCTGCGGCACCACCGGAGTTTCATCCGCAAATGCCGCTGCACATCGAATTGCAACAAGCGCTGCTGGAGTCCATCCAAGGGCAACCGATGCTGGCCGAAGGGCGTTTGAACGCACTGCTGGAACATGGGCAGAAGACCGGAAGGCAGATGCTCAGCGTGATGGTGTTGAATCAGAAGGTGGCTCTGCTGCTGAACAATGGCCGTGAAGCCGAAGCGCGCCAGGCCTTGGGGCTGGCCTTCGAGGCGGCGGCCGGTGGCGTCCTGCAACCCTTTGGTGGGTTACTGAGCGAACGTCCGGACTGGTTGCGTGAGCAACTGGCGCAGTGTCCGGCCGGTGCACTGCGTGAGAGCCTGATCGAGCGCTTGCCCCAAGCCGCTGTCCGCGAGACGGTTGAGCCGCAGCACCCCAGCGAAGCCCTCAGCGTCCGCGAACAGGCAGTCCTGCAATTGATCGCCCAAGGCTGCTCGAACCAGGAAATCAGCGATCAGCTGTTTATCTCGCTGCACACCGTCAAAACCCACGCCAGCCACATCAATAGCAAACTCGGTGTCGAACGCCGCACCCAGGCCGTGGCTCGGGCCAAGGAATTAGGGTTGTTGGTGTAAGCGCCCTCACCACAGTTGATTGATCGTTCCCACGCTGCGTGGGAATGATCATCCACACACCCACCTCACTCAATTCAACCGCAAGAAACGTAGTTCTTGCGTTTGAACACTGAATTACCGTGAATACGTCCTCTGACACAAATGAACGATCGCCTTCAATGTTCAACGACGTCTGAAGCCCCGTCGGATCAAGGAGTCAACCATGTCGTACGTATTCAAACTGATGAAATCCCCCGTCGGCACCCTCACCCTGGTCGCCAAAAGCAGCAAGCTCTGCGCGATCCTGTGGGAGAACGATAAGCCCGACCGCGTCCGCCTCGGTCCGCTACACGAAGATACCCACAGCCCGGTGTTGCTGGAAGCTGAGCGCCAACTTAATCAGTACTTTGCGGGTGAGCGTGATTGCTTTGAGCTGGAGCTTGATTTTGTCGGGACCGATTTTCAGCAAAAGGTTTGGCACGCGCTGTTGACCATTCCGTTTGGCGAGACGCGCAGTTATAGCCAGATTGCCCAGCAGATTGGTAACCCGAAAGCGGTTCGGGCGGTGGGGGCAGCGAATGGGAAGAATCCGATTTCGATTGTTGCGCCGTGCCATCGGGTGATTGGGGCTTCGGGGAGTTTGACCGGGTTTGCGGGTGGGTTGGGGGTGAAGGAGTTTTTGTTGACGCTGGAGGGGAAGGAGACGTTGCAGTTGGCTTTTTGACGGGGAAAACGGGCCGCTTACGACTCAAAGCTACTGTTGGCCAAAGGCAGAAATCGGCCCAGAGTGTGTAAAAACGCTTTCGTATATCGAGTGCGTCAACCAGGCGTTCCTGGGCGATGCGATTGCCCAAGCGTTTTCCGTGATAAGCATTACTGACGTTCCAAAGCGGTTATGTAGCGGTTTAGCGCCTTCTGGGGCTGAGAAAACCGAGACTTTACGCCCTCATCGCCTTCAGCAAGCTTGCTGTACCGATAATGCTCATAACCCGCTTCATGTTGTAGGCGAGTACATTCAGACTCATCTCCGCGCTTACCCCGACCAGTTTGCGCGTCAGGAAATGCGTTGAGCCCATCCATTGTTTGAGCGTCCCGAAGGGATGCTCAACTGTCCTTTTTCGGATTCGCATCATGTCCGGTGCATGGTTCAACCGACGCTGCATTTCCTCCAGCACCGCTTCATGTTCCCAGCGTCTTACTCGACGATTTTTGCTCGGTGTGCACTGCGTTTTCAGCGCGCAGCCCTGGCATTTCGAACTCCAATAACAGTGCATATTCATGCCTTTCTCAATACTGGAGAAGCGCCAGGGCAGCGCCTCTCCCGCCGGACAGATGTATTCGTTTTTCGTCGCGTCATAAACGAAAGCATCTTTGTTGAATCGACCATCCGCCTTGGCGCTTGAAGTCATCGGCTTTGGCACGTAGGCAGTGATGTCCGCGTCGTGACAGGCAAGGATTTCTTCACTCTTGAAGTAACCTCGGTCAGCTACCACCGCCAGCGTTTCTGACGCCATGGCATCGCGAGCCTGCTTCGCCATCGAGCTGAGTTGATCGCGGTCGGAACCGAAGTTGGTGACCTCATGAGCAACGATCAAATGGTTCTGGGTATCAACCGCTGTTTGCACGTTGTAGCCGACGATTCCCGTGCCGCGCGTCATCATGGAGCGGGCGTCTGGATCGGTCAGTGAGACCTGTTTATCCGGCGATTCGTTGAGCTGGATTTCTATCGCTTGAAGCTCTTTCATTTGCGTCTTCAGCTTGGCGATTTTCTCTTCCAGCCGCACGGCGTTGGGCTCGGAGGCTGTTGGTTCTTGCCGATCGGCAGCATCGAGTGCCGTCAGATAACGGTTGATGCTCGATTCAATTTCTTCCATTCGCCGCTTCAGTTTGGCGCTGGTGAAATTGCGGTCGCGGTTGTTGACTGCTTTGAATTTACTGCCGTCGATGGCGACCAGATTTTCTCCAAACAGTCCCAACTGCTGACACAGCACAACGAACTGGCGACAGACGCCTCGGATGGCCTTGCTGTTGTCTTTTCGGAAGCTGGCGATGGTCTTGAAATCCGGCATCAAACGCCCCGTCAACCACATCAGCTCGACGTTGCGCTGGGCTTCTCGCTCCAAACGGCGGCTCGACTGGATGCGGTTGAGATAGCCGTAGATGTAGATCTTCAGCAGGATCGCAGGGTGATAAGCAGGCCGGCCAGTATCAGCTGGAATGGCACTTTCAAAACCCAGATTGACCAGGTCGAGTTCGTCGACAAAGACGTCGACTATGCGCACCGGATTGGTATCGCATACGTAGTCGTCGAGGCTCTCGGGGAGTAAGGTGCCTTGGCCTCGATGTTCACCTTGGATAAAGCGCTTCATGGGCGATCCCTGCAATGAAATCCACAGAAATCATAGCAAGGGTTCGCGAAGGTGTTTTTACACACTCTGGGCCAGGAGCGGACGCACGACTCCAACAATAAATTCCCCCCGTTGCTCGTGAAACTTGTGTTGAGGCCCACAGTCTTAGCCCAGCCTTGGAATCCATTTGCGAGCCAATACAGCGAAACGCTCTGCGGTCATTCCTCAGCCCACTATCGCCATTACCGTCGTCATCCCATCAGAGCCGCCCGCCTCATGCGCCAGACCGTTCGCTCCTCCTGCGTTTTCTCGCTCTGCCTTATTCCTTTGCTCCCCCTGTTCGCCAGTCCCGCCCATGCCGGCGGGGAAAGGCAACTGGTGGAGTACATCAACGACTACCGCGCCCAACCGCAGCGCTGCGCGGGGCGTACGGTCCAAGCCTTGACGCCGCTGGCTCTGAAGTCGAACCTGGCCTTGCCGATCGGCTATGGAGGCGTTACGCGGGAGACGTTGAAGGATTCCGGCTATCAGGCGGTGTCTGTGCGGACTATCCGCTTGGTCGACGCTGAAGATGCCGAGGAGGCCTTTGACATGCTCGAGAGCCGCTACTGTGGGGCCCTGCTCGATACCCAGTTCGCCGATATTGGCGTGTATCGCGACGAGAGCGAATGGCAGGTGGTGCTAGCGCGGCCCTTGCTCGATGGGCATCTGGACGACCCCCGAGCGGCGGGCAAGACGTTGCTGGCAGAAGTCAACGCGGCACGGGCGAAACCGCGCCTGTGTGGTCGTCAGCGCTTCGCCGCTGCACCGCCGCTGACCTGGAATGCCGCCCTGGGGACAGCGGCGCAGGGGCACAGCCGGGCGATGGCCAACGACAATTACTTCGCGCACCAGGACCCCAACGGTGATATGCCGTGGGACCGAGCGAAGGCCGCCGGCTACGGTGGCCGACAGATCGGAGAGAACATCGCCGCCGGGCAGCGTTCGCCGGGCAAGGCTATGGAAGGCTGGCTGGCCAGCCCCGGGCATTGCGCCATTCTGATGAACCCGATGTTTACCCAGGTTGGCGCGGCCTATGCCGCGAACTCGCGTAGCGACAACGGCGTCTATTGGACGATGCTGTTCGGCGCGAAATGAGGAAATGGGGGACACCCGTTAGCCGGTCCTGCGTCAAGATCCAAAGCCTACCCACGAAGACTACGCTGCTGTGCTGTCGGTGAGCCTGAATGGTTTCTTCTACATCACCCAACTCGCCATCGCCGAGATGGAAAAACAAGGCAGCGGCCAAGTCGTCAGCATCACCACCAGTCTGACGTATTCAGCCGGTCGCGACCCGTTGGAAACGACCAACATAGGTAGTTCGATCAGTCCTAGGAGGCGGCTACAGAAATCCCACTTTCGGGAGAATTTTCCGACACCTTTCCAAGGTTGCCGGGTGGGAAGGTCTGTGGATAACCTCCAGGTGTCGCTGCCAATTCAGCGACCGGGTTTAGCGACCTGAACAGGTATAGGTGATACAGCACCCAAAAACTTTGTTTAGGAGCTTCACCATGCACAAGGTCACTCCCGATTCCGTAGAAACCCTCGGCACTTCCCCTTACGCCTCCACCGACTCCAAAAAACTCCACGACGCCGCCGAGCGGGCGCTGGATCATTACCTTAAGCCGCCGTTTGTTCAGGCGCCGCTGTCCGATAAGCGTCCTTCCAATATTTTTACGGTGATTCCTGATCTGGATAACGAGACGCTGCTGGCGCATGCCTCGGAAACGTTGGCGTCGCTGAATGTGATGGCCAGTGATTTGGCGTTTGAGCTGGAAGGCACGCGTCGGCCTGTGGCGTTGGCGATTCAGCAGATGATTTCGTTGGGGGAGTTGTTGGTGAATCGGGCGTTGGATAATTTTGATCAGCCGGAGGCGCCGTAGCACCGCGTTATGGTGAGTGGCTTTTGTGGCGAGGGGGCTTGCCCCCGTCGGGCTGCGAAGCGGCCCCAAAACCTGCTATCGGGTTGCATCAGGCACATTGCGTTTAGCGGATTTGCGAGTGCTTCGCGCTCGAACGGGGGCAAGCCCCCTCGCCACGGGTTGGGTGTTCAGTCTTTGGGGCTGTGCCAGAATAGGCGATCCATTTTTTCAGGAACGCCCATGGACGCTGCCAAACCCGCTCTGATCCGCGAAACCTTCCCCGTCGGCCCTTTGCAGTGCAACTGCACGATCATCGGTGATCCGATCACCAAGAAGGCCATCGTTGTCGATCCGGGTGGCAATCATGAGTTGATTCTGGCGCGGCTGGAGGCGTTGGGGTTGAAGGTGGTGAGCATCATTCATACGCATGCGCACCTGGATCACTTCCTGGCGTCGGGCCAGTTGAAGGAGAAAACCGGCGCCACGTTGCACCTGCATAAAGAGGATCAGTTCCTTTGGGACAATCTGGAGATGCAGTGCCAGATGTTCCGGGTGCCGTACACGCCGGTGCCGTCGCCGGATGTTTGGTTGGCCGATGATGAAGAGTTGGCCTGCGGCTGTGGCGTGGCGTTGCACACGCCGGGGCATACACCGGGTTCCATGAGCTTTTGGTTTTCAGAGGCTAAGCTGCTGATTGCCGGTGACACGCTGTTTCGTCGCGGGGTAGGGCGTACGGACTTGTGGGGCGGTGATCAGGCGACCATCGTGCGTTCGATCAAGCAGCGTCTGTACACCCTTGATGAAGAGGCGACAGTCATAACCGGACACGGTCCCGATACGCGTCTGGGCGATGAAATGCGTGAAAATCCTTTTGTGCGGGCCTGATTTTCCGGGCTGCGGAACGACCTGACGGAATTTTTGCCGCAGGTCGTGTTCCAACGCCCGCACGGGTCTTTTGCCAACGTCCGTTGCACCACAGAATGTAAAAGTAGGAGCTCTCCATGTTCACCTCGAGTCGTTTGATTATTGTCGCTACTGCCGTGGCCATGCTGGCCGGCTGTGCGAACCAGAACCCGTATGACAATCAGGGTCAGGCCGACAGCGGTTCCACGGGCATGAGCAAAACCGCCAAGTACGGCGGCCTGGGTGCGCTGGCCGGTGCTTTGGCCGGTGCTGCCATCGACCACAACAACCGTGGCAAAGGCGCGCTGATTGGCGCCGCCGTTGTGGGTGCTTCCGCTGCCGGTTACGGTTACTACGCCGACCAGCAGGAAAAGAAACTGCGCGCCAGCATGGCCAACACCGGGGTTGAAGTGCAGCGTCAGGGCGATCAGATCAAGCTGATCATGCCGGGCAACATCACGTTCGGTACCGATTCGGCGGACATCGCGCCAAGCTTCTACCAGCCGCTGAACAACCTGGCCGGTTCGCTTAAAGAGTTCAGCCAGAACCAGATTGAAATCGTCGGCTACACTGACAGCACCGGCAGCCGCCAGCACAACATGGACTTGTCCCAGCGTCGTGCTCAAAGCGTGGCAACCTACCTGACGTCGCAAGGTGTCAGCGGTGCCAACCTGTCGGCGCGTGGTGCCGGTCCGGATAGCCCGATTGCCAGCAACGCGGATGTCAATGGTCGGGCGCAGAACCGTCGTGTAGAGGTCAACCTCAAGGCGATTCCGGGTCAGCAGTATGGCCAGCCTGCCCAGCAGCAAGGTCAGCAATACCAGTAACAAAAAACCTGACTGAACCCCAGGTGTAAAAAGCCCGCCCGATTCTCAGCAGATCGGGTGGGCTTTTTTTTATTGTTGTCTGTTCGGGCCTCATCGCGAGCAGGCTCGCACACATTTGAATTTCAGTGACCACACGTTCTGCGACTAATGGAGATCCCCTGTGGGAGCGAGCCTGCTCGCGATGAGGCCCGCACAGGCGATCAAACCCTCAGCAACAAAAAAGCCCTCGGACATCATCTGTCCGAGGGCTTTTTTATGGTTCATCACGGATTACGGGAAAGACGCTCTTGATCTTCATGAAAAAGAACTCGCTATCCCGGTAACCGTACGCCATCCGCTTGATGACCTTTATTCGATTGTTTATTCCTTCCAACTGACCGGTGTGCATCGGCCAGCGAACCCGACTGACGATGCCCCGCCAGTAATCCTTTAGCCGTCTGGCGAACTGGATCAGGGCGGGTATCGCGCTTTCATGAGCATGGCGCAACCATTGCTTCCAGGCCGATCTCCAGCCCCAGGCGGTACTCGGCGTCCAGAGCGTTTTGAGTTCAGCCTTCATCAGATAGACCGTCATCAACGATTGGTTGGCCGCCAGTAAATCCTGTAAATGGACCTGTTGTTCCGGCGTTTTCAGGTTCTGCGGGTTACGCAGCAACAGCCATCGCGCCTGCTTGATGACCTTGCGAGCCGGCTTGTCATGACGCAGCCGGTTAGCCTCGTCGACGCGGACCCGATCAATCACCTCTCGGCCATATTTGGCTACCACATGAAAGAGGTCGTAGACCACTCGGGCTTTGGGGCAGTGCTGGCGAACCTCCAGATCAAAAGCGGTGTTCATGTCCATCGCTACCGCTTCGATTCGAGCACAACCC
This sequence comes from Pseudomonas fluorescens HK44, assembly GCF_000217955.3. Lineage (GTDB taxonomy): Bacteria > Pseudomonadota > Gammaproteobacteria > Pseudomonadales > Pseudomonadaceae > Aquipseudomonas > Aquipseudomonas fluorescens_AQ. Next base: position 137,242 of record NZ_AFOY02000005.1, read on the forward strand.
TCTGGTCCCAGTTCTTCGAAGAACGGTCTGACCGCCGCCCGGCTGCGGCCTTCGCCGATCCACAGCACTCGTCGTGTATCGGCATCCAGGACCACGCTGGCGTAGCGATGACCTTTGAACAGCGCGAACTCGTCCATTACCAGGCGTCGCGGTTGCGCCTTCGGCAGATTACTTAGCGCCGTTTGCAAGGCTCGACGCTCCAGCAACCGGACGGTGTCCCAATGCAGCCCAAACAGTTGAGCCACGTGTAGCGTGGGAAGGCGCTCACAGGCTTGAATGACCGCATCGGCCAAGCGGCGCGTCATGCGGGCATAGCGATCCAGCCAACTGACGGCTTCCATGCGTTTGCCACAGTCACGACAGCCAACCCGCCTGAGCAAAACGCTAAGGCGCACCGCGCGACCGAGAATGGGCAAATCACGAACGACTCGCTCGCAATACTCATGAGTGGTTGAACAGGGTTTTTGGCAGCCGCCACAGGAAGGGAATCGGGTAGCGTGGGGAGTCAGATCGATCTGTAGGGCGTCACCATCAGGCTTGATGTTGACGACAGAAAAAGCCCTCCCAAAAAGGAAGGAAAGTATTAATATCGCGCATAAGAACGCCGGTTTGTTAGATGTGTTTGCTCGCACGAACATCATCAATCAAATCGGCGTTCTTGTTTCTGTGTTCCCGGGATTCCGTGAAGAACCTTTTTTATGTCGCGTGAAACCGGGTTACTTTTTCAAGCCGTAATGCTCGTCGAGCATGCCGGGGGAGTTTGGCATTTTCGGCGCGTAATCGCGTGGTGGCTCCTGATTGCGTGGCGGCGTCAGGCGTTCCCGTGGTGCTTGCACGGCGGCATCGGAGTGCAGGGCGGCCAGCAGGCGTTGGCGAGTCTGTTCGTCCAGGGCCAGGCGGTTGGCACCCTCGGCGAGGTGGTCTTGCACTTCCTGATAGCTCTGAGTGAGCTTCTTGACCAGCGTTGCGGTGCTGTTGAAGTGGGTGACCACTTCATTCTGATAGCGGTCAAAACGTTCCTGAATGTCATCCAGCTGTCGTTGCGTGCTGCTAGGCGCGGCATTCGGCAGAAGGCGGGCAACCAGGAATCCAATGGCGACACCGGCAACCAGGGCAAGAGTCGGCAACAACCAAACTAAGAGCGAGTGTTCCACGAGTCCTTCCTCTATAAACGGCTTTGCTTTACGTTAACGGCTCGGACCTGCGCTGTATACCGCGACGAGATCGCAATCATGCCAGGCACAGACATTTAGCTAGACGAGTCGACCCTTCGAGAGGTCACGGAGTTCCTTCCTTGCTTATGCGTGAAACCCCTGTATTGATTGATGGCCCGGTGGGCCAACTGGAAGCCTTGTACCTGGACTCCCCCGAGCCACGTGGCCTGGCGCTGATCTGTCACCCCAATCCGGTGCAGGGCGGCACCATGCTCAATAAAGTCGTTTCGACCTTGCAGCGCACGGCCCGCGACGCCGGTTTGATCACATTAAGATTTAATTACCGTGGCGTTGGCGCGAGCGCCGGCACGCATGACATGGGCACCGGCGAAGTCGATGACGCTCAAGCCGTGGCTGAATGGTTTCGCGCCAAACACCCCGGTTTGCCAATGACCCTGTTCGGTTTCTCGTTCGGTGGTTTCGTTGCGGCGAGCCTCGGCGGACGCCTGGAAGCCAAGGGCGAGCAGCTCAAGCACGTGTTCATGGTCGCGCCGGCGGTGATGCGTCTGGGCGATCAGGATCAGTTGCCGCAGCACGGCGAACTGACGCTGATCCAGCCAGAATCCGACGAAGTCATCGATCCGCAACGGGTTTACGATTGGTCTGACGCCCTCGATCGCCCCCATGAGCTGCTGAAAGTGGCAGAATGCGGACACTTTTTTCACGGCAAGCTGACCGATCTCAAGGATCTGATCCTGCCGCGCCTTTCGAATTGATTGCAGTCTGATAAGCGATTACCCATGACTACTCGTACGCGCATCCTCACCGGCATCACCACCACCGGCACCCCGCACCTGGGCAACTACGCCGGCGCGATCCGTCCGGCGATCCTCGCCAGTCTCGACAGCAATGCCGATTCGTTCTACTTCCTGGCCGACTACCACGCCCTGATCAAGTGCGATGACCCGCTGCGCATCCAGCGCTCGCGTCTGGAAATCGCCGCGACCTGGCTGGCCGGTGGTCTGGATGTGGACCGGGTAACGTTTTATCGTCAGTCCGACATCCCGGAAATCCCTGAGCTGACCTGGCTGCTGACCTGCGTCGCCGCCAAGGGCCTGCTCAACCGTGCGCACGCCTACAAGGCCTCGGTGGACAAGAACGTCGAAGCCGGTGAAGACCCGGACGCCGGCATCACCATGGGCTTGTACAGCTACCCGGTGCTGATGGCGGCGGACATTCTGATGTTCAACGCGCACAAGGTTCCGGTCGGTCGCGATCAGATCCAGCACGTGGAAATGGCCCGCGACATCGGCCAGCGCTTCAACCACTTGTTTGGCCAGGGCAAAGAATTCTTCACCATGCCGGAGGCGCTGATCGAAGAAAGCGTCGCCACGCTGCCGGGCCTCGATGGCCGGAAGATGTCGAAAAGCTACGACAACACCATTCCGTTGTTCTCCAGCGCGAAAGAGATGAAGGACGCGATTTCGCGGATTGTTACCGACTCCCGCGCACCGGGCGAAGCCAAAGATCCGGACAATTCGCACCTGTTCACGCTGTTCCAGGCCTTCGCCACCCCGGCGCAGGCCGACGAGTTCCGCAGCGAACTGTTGCAGGGTCTGGGTTGGGGCGAGGCGAAGAATCGTCTGTTCCAACTGCTGGACAACGAGTTGGGCGAGTCCCGCGAGCGTTACTACCAACTGATCGAACGCCCGGCAGACCTCGAAGACATGCTGCAGCACGGTGCCAAGAAGGCTCGCGCCGTGGCCACGCCGTTCCTCAACGAGCTGCGTGAAGCGGTCGGCCTGCGCTCTTTCGTCAATCAGACGCACGTGGCGGCCACCACCAAGAAGAAAGCCGCGAAAGCCGCACGCTTCGTCAGCTTCCGTGAAGACGACGGCAGCTTCCGCTTCCGCCTGCTGGCGGCCGATGGCGAGCAACTGCTGCTGTCGCGCAACTTCGCTGACGGCAAAACCGCAGGCCAGGTGACCAAACAGCTGCAATCCGGGCAGGCGCTGGATGTTCGCAGTGAAGACCTGAGCTTCAGTGTCTGGCTCGAAGGCGAGTGCGTCGCCGACAGCCCGGCGTTCGCTGACAGCACCGCGCGTGATGTCGCCATCGACGCCTTGCGGGTGGCGCTGACGCCTGTTCAGGAATAATCAACGGTTCGGCCCGACCAAGGGCTGATTGCCATTCTCAAGGGTCGTCGCTACAGTGTCGGCCCGTTTTTGTTGCCTTGCTAACGAATTATGACGCCCCTAGAACGATATCAAGTTGATCTGAAACGCCCGGAATTCTTCCATGACGCCGCCCAGGAAACTGCCGTGCGTCATTTGCAGCGCCTGTACGACGACCTGGTCGCGGCCTCGCAGAACAAACCGGGCCTGCTCGGCAAACTGTTTGGCAAGAAGGACCAAGCGCCGGTCAAGGGCCTGTACTTCTGGGGCGGCGTAGGTCGCGGCAAGACTTACCTGGTCGACACCTTCTTTGAAGCGCTGCCGTTCAAGGAAAAGGTCCGCACTCACTTCCACCGCTTCATGAAGCGCGTGCACGAAGAGATGAAGACCCTCGGCGGCGAGAAAAACCCGCTGACCATCATCGCCAAGCGTTTCTCCGACGAAGCGCGGGTGATTTGTTTCGATGAGTTCTTCGTGTCCGACATCACCGACGCGATGATCCTCGGGACCTTGATGGAAGAGCTGTTCAAGAACGGCGTGACCCTGGTCGCCACCTCGAACATCGTGCCGGACGGTCTGTACAAGGACGGTCTGCAACGTGCGCGCTTTCTGCCAGCCATCGCGCTGATCAAGCAGAACACGGACATCGTCAACGTCGACAGCGGCGTCGACTACCGTCTGCGTCACCTTGAGCAAGCCGAGCTGTTCCACTCACCACTCGACGAAGCGTCCCACGAGAGCCTGCGCAAAAGCTTCCGCGCACTCACGCCGGAATGCACTCAGGCCATCGAAAACGATGTGCTGATGATCGAGAACCGTGAGATCCGTGCCGTGCGTACATGCGATGACGTGGCCTGGTTCGACTTCCGCGAACTGTGCGACGGCCCGCGTAGCCAGAACGACTACATCGAACTCGGCAAGATCTTCCACGCCGTGTTGCTCAGCGGTGTGGAGCAGATGAGCGTCACCACTGACGACATCGCCCGACGGTTTATCAACATGGTCGACGAGTTCTACGACCGTAACGTCAAGCTGATCATTTCCGCTGAAGTCGAGCTCAAAGACCTCTACACCGGCGGTCGCCTGAACTTCGAGTTCCAGCGCACCCTCAGCCGTCTGCTGGAAATGCAGTCCCACGAGTTCCTGGCGCGGGCGCACAAGCCGTAGGACGTTTCGGAAAATAAAAAAGGGCCTGCATTGCAGGCCCTTTTTTATGCGTCAGTTTTGAAACCGGATGTCGTCGTTGAGATAGTGGGTCAGCTCATCTAGTCGCTGGCAGCCAACAAGCAGCCAAAGCAGGATTCTGGCTTTGCGCGGACAGAGAAATCCAGCCATCGCTGCGCCTTTACGGATCAGATCCATCTCGCTGCCGATAAAGCCGTAGGAGGAGTGAGCGGTGGAGCCTGATCCGGTCCGGGTCGCAATGATGACCGGGATTTCTTTTGCGATTGCTTCGACGGCGTCTGCCCAGCGCTCTGAGACGTGTCCTGCGCCGAAACCAGCAATCACCAGCCCGTCGTAGCCCAGTTCGAGGATGTTTTCCAACATCAAGGTGTCGGCAGACAGAGACGCTTCCAGCATGGCAATCGTCTGTGTTGTCTGTTGTGGCAAGGGTAAAAGCTTCCGGCGGGACGGCTGGCGTAGATAACGGACGGTTCCCTCCAGGAGCATCCCTGCGGGACCCGCGACTGGGGAGGAAAACGCCTGCAACGCCAATGAATCGGTTTTGCGGACGACGTTCGCTTGGTGAATCTGGCCGTTCATTACCACTAGAACGCCTCGCTGACGGCTGTTTTCAGCCCGTGCGACTCGGCAAGCATCCAGCAGATTTGCCGGACCATCGGCCCCTGCCTGGGCAGCCGAACGCATGGCGCCGGTCAGGACCAGTGGTTCGTCGTGGTCCCATAAGTAATCGAAAAATGTTGCGGTTTCTTCGAGGGTGTCCGTGCCCTGAGTGATGACAACGCCAATAGCGCCTTGCTCAATCTGGTATCTCGCCCAGGAAAGGACGCTCAGCAAGAGCTCGAAATCCAGTGAGGCACTTGGGAATAGGCCGAGTGTTTCAACGGTCACCCGGGCCAGTTCCTTCAGTTCCGGTACTGAGGCCAGCAGGGTTTCACCGCTGACGGTCGGGATAACACCTTCACCAGCATGCCTGGCTTGCATGCTCACAGTACCGCCGAGCGCCGCAATAGCCAGTTTGGGGAGGTTCATGTCATACCTCGTTCGATTGGATGTGATTAAAAAGGTGGCTGTACCCGGTCTTGAGCGACAGGACTTCGGTACAGCCGAATGGGAGAGGTACGGCATGAAGTTTATTGGGTTATGAGGAACCCGATTAGCGGAACAATCAGCAAGGTGCTGATGGCCATGGACAGGACATTCCCTATGTAGGGGTGCATATCAGCCGGTAACCTCTTGGCGATCACGCACGCCAAAGGTGGGGCAATAAGCGCCCCTAGCAGCGCACTTGAACCTATTACCTGCCAACTGCCGCCATAGGTCAGAACCGCTGCCGGCACTACGGACACCAGCGGAATGTAGGTGGGATACCAGCCGCGCAATATCCATTGTCGACGCCAGATCACCACGCCTAAAGCTGACGTCAAAGCCTGCGCTCCGATCAGTTGTGGCAGCAAACCTGAGCCGTATACCGGACTCATGGGGTTCAAGGTGTAAGCCAGCAATGCTCCCAGTAACAGCCCGAGGCTGGCCAGTTCATTGCCAAAGAAGGGCGCTTCCGAAAAGTCTGCCAACACCCGGCGCAGGCTCCAGAAGATTCCGTAGTCGGGCGTCTTTGATAGGGCAGGTGTGGCCGCAGAATCGAATGGCTCCTCAGATGGGGCGGATTGCTCGGACTTCACCAGGCTCGGCACGTAGCGACAGAGCAGAAAGGCAAAGACGCTGGCGACGGCCATGCCCGTGACATTGCCGATCACGGCTGGCAGGCCCAGTGGATTGCAGACGTAGTTAACGATTAGTAGACACATCAGGGTGACAAGAATGGCACCCATGATGGCTCCGTTGATCGTCACTTTCCAGCCACCGCCAAACATCAGCACCATCGCCGCTGGCAGTGAAACAAAGGCTGCAAACGTCGGTTGCCAACGGGTGGCCGTGACCGTCCAGCCCCACAGCAGGTTACTTAGCAGCAGTCCAAGCAGCGAACTGGTGATCAGCCACGGCCATAGCCCGCTGCCATAGGAGATTGCAAAGCCTTGCCAGGATTTCCCCGTTCGATTGGCCCAGTAACCCAGATAGGCTCCCGCCAATAGTCCAATAGAGGCGAACTCGTGTTTGTAGAATGCAACCTCGCTGATGTCTCCCAGTACCCAGCGCAACCAGGCACTCGGCTCGGGGAGGCTCGTCACCATGTGACTGTAGTCTGGCCAATGGGCTGACCAGGAAGAACGGTTGGTGAGTGAAATCCAGAAAATCAGCAGTGTCGTGCCGATCATGAGGAGGATGATCGCAGTATCAAACGGCGATCTGCCGACAAGTCGATTCAGCCGATGTTTTTCGGTTGTGGTGTCCATGAGTGATGACCCCTTATCAGCGCGGGAGACAAGGGTGTTGGGTGTAACCAAGCATTTTATCGTAGAGATCGGCTCGACGATCGCGATGCAGATCGTTCAAGTTGTTCCAGATGGGCGCGCTACGGGAGCTGGTCAGGTCGATGTCGGCAAACAGGATTTCCTGCTTGTCCGCTGAAGCTACTGCGCCAATCGGCCAGCCATTGGTGCCGGCAATCAGTGAGCAGCCCAGGTATCGGGCACCTCGTTCTTCGCCGATCCGGCTGGCGGCTGCAATAAACACGTTGTTGACGTGAGCTGCCGTCATCGTCAGATACGAAGCCATGCATTTGCCGGCGTCATCGAACAGCGGCGGAGGCGTCCAGACCCAGTTGTTCAAACTGCAAATGATGTCCGCGCCTTGCTGACTCAGGATGCGCGGCACTTCCGGGAACCAGATATCCCAGCAGATCAACAATCCGATACGGCCTATTGGTGTATCAAAAACCGGGAAGCCCAGATCGCCTGGAGTGAACCAGAGTTTTTCCAGGTTCCACAAATGGGCTTTCCGATATTTCCCGATAAAACCGTCAGGTCCAACAAGAACACCGGTGTTGAAGAGCCGCATGCCGTCGCGTTCGGTTAGGCCGGCCACGAGGTAAACCTTGTGTTTGCAGGCGAAATCCATCCAGCTCTGCATGCTCGGTCCGCCGGGAACTGCCTCGGAATGGTCGAAAGCATCCTGCCGATTGCTGAAGAAATAGCCGGTATTTGTAAGCTCAGGCATAACGATGAGATTTGCCCCGCCATTGACCGCTTGTAGCGCCAGTTCCAGGCTGTGATGCAAATTCCCTTCACGATTCTCTATGCCGACTTGTGGGTCGAATTGCACGACTGCAACACGAACAGGACTCGTTGACTCACTCATTTACGCTGACCTCTTATTATTGTTTTTCAACCTGTGTAGTTGTGTGTTTATAAGAGTTGAACCGGTGAGTGAGCGAAAGTCAGCGGCTTCCGTTAAGCGTGTAGTCCTTTTCCCAAGATGAACGAGGTTGAGCCAATACACGGCGTGCATCGGCTTTTTAGCGGGGAAAGCTTAGGTCAGGTCCTGAGCTTGTACTCTGGATAGTCACTCATGGAAAAGCCGCCATTGAATGTAGCTTCGGTTTTATTGCAGATATGAATGACTGCATCGACGGCACCTCGAAAGCAAGGCTCTGTCCAGCCGGCATCGACTGAAAAAGACTCGCCAGAAAAATAGAGGCCAGAAATATGTGAAAAATCTCTGTTGTACTTCATCAAACCCACTGCGTCGTAGTAGGTTCCGGGTCTGTACAACTTTGCACACCCCAAAGCATTTTTATCGGTCATCCAGCGTTGGACGACTGCTTGATCAATGCCAATATAGGGAGAGATTTTTTCCTGGATATTGGCGGAGTTCATAAGGATTCGATCAAGCTCTTTTGCGCATTTCGTAACCAGCTCTTTGTCAGTGAAGGACGCGAGTTTGGTTGCGTCATCCTCCCATGTGTAACTCAGAAGGATGCAGTCATAATTATAGTTGTCGTTATAGCGATAGGTATAAATGTCGTGAATGAAACTATCTGTGACTATGGCTTGTGGGATTTTGGTGTTTTTTGATAAGAATGATTTTTTAATGGTGCATAGACTTTGCAACTGGTTTCCCAGTGAGCGGTTTTATAGGCATTGATCGTTTCGAATGGAAGCATTTCTTGATTGAAGTTCTCGAGCTTGATTCGAGTTTCGATCAGCCATGAGGGAAGGGTCATGATGATTGAATCAAAGTCGTCGAATAATTCCTGAGTTTGCCTGGGGTGGCTCGATTTCCAGTTGTAGTAGACGCGTATTTTTTGATTGTCCAGTTTTTTCAGTTTTGTGACGGACGAGTCCGTCAGGAAACCATTACTGCGCTCAAGGCAGTGTTCGTAGAAGGATTTTCCGGTTTCGTCTGTTTTCATGAATAACAGGCATTCATCCAAAGAGGCGAGCCCGATATAGCGAGGTCTGTCGAAACCCAGCCCCTTGGAGTCAAAAACGGCTTCGCTGTGCAGGTGTGGTGAGGCTATCGGTTCACCGGTCGCGTCCACTCGGCCATGAATCAGTTGCAGCTGGCTGCTGAATCCAAAAATTGCCGTACGCAGGGGATAAAGCGAGCAGACATCGTAGAAGGCGCCCCAGCTACCGTCACCGATGCCTATCGAATAGAAAATGGCGGACTCGTCCGGGGACATTCCCATCCCTCCGAAGTCTCCTGGCGAGCTTTCATGCCAAGCGTCTACTATTGGCATGCTGACCAGGTCACGAAAAGAAATGCCCTCGTATTTTTTGACGATACCAGCCCACATGGCTTCCCATCGTTGGCTGGCATAAACCTCTGCTACGTGGCGGGTCATGCGGTCAGCAAATGCTTTCCACTTGGCGTAAACCCGTTGAAGCTCCTCGCCAGGAGGTGGTGTCATGCCGTCTTCATTTGTCCATATCAACATCTGTGGAGTAGCGCTGCCTCCCATGCTTCCTTCTCGAAGATAGATGCCAGTCGACGTTACCCACTGGCTTCCGGGATTTGGGAAGTCTGAAATAGCCAAGTCAAACTCCTTGGCGTAGTAAGCCATCAGAGACTTACCTTCTTTAGGCGGTTCGTCTGCTGTGTTGAAGAAGGGCATGCGCATCGCCCCCATTTCAAAGGGTGTATGACTTTCTACGGAGTTTCGGCTGCCGGGAATTGTAAGGTGTCTGCCGCCTATGCGTTTGGATTGTTCTATAAGCGTTATATTGGTAAAGCCGCAACGATAAAGCTCTCTGGCGGCAGTGAGCCCAGTCACACCTGCACCAATGATGCATATTTTATGATGTGGGTTGGACGCGTTTGCGATGCCGTTTTCTTGTTCTACCAATGCTCGATAGTCAAAACATAAGTCTGGCGGGTTCGGGAAACGAGCGCTCCACTTGTTGTCAGATGAGCGCTTTGTTCGAGTAATATCTTTAGCAATATGTGACGGGTAGTTGTAACTAGAGCCGATGGTCATTGTTGATCTTCCCTGATGTGTGCATATTTTGTTTGCAGGGATGTATGTTGAGGTCTTGAACAGCAGGCTAACAAGTGTAAGTCTGAGTTATCCAGCACTCTGGTTTCCGACTTTCTCGTAGGATAAAGGCCCGCGAAGCGAGGTGTTGCGTTTAGATCGCAATGTCGAGTTGGAATTGTTAGTTACATAAAGCTGCTGAAACAGGCGCTGCTCCTCAGCCGTCTGCTGGAAATGCAGTCCCACGAGTTCCTGTCGCGGGCGCACAAGCCGTAACGGTCTGCATAAAAGGCCTGGTTGACCCTTTCTAAGGGGCAACCGCGCCCTTATTGATCCGCCAGGGTCGGGAATTCCAGCACGTCCCCGTCGTTCGGAATCCGTAGGCGCGACTCGATGCCGACCTGTCGGGCGGCGCTGGCCAGTGACTGGCGTGTCACCGGGCAGTGGCTGAGTGCTTCAAGGTGATTGGCGACCACTGTGCCTGACGACTGCCGAGTGAATGCCAGCACCTCATCAATCCCCATGATGATATCCCCACCCAAATCGAAACGCGCACCGCCAGCCGGCACCACGGAAACGTCTGGGTTGTGCCGCGCAACGAACGCCTGAACAGCCGGCGTGAGCAGCGTATCGCCCGTCAGGTAGAGGCTGGGCTCGCCGGGCATTTCAATCAAATAGCCCACGCCATGCTCCATCATCTTGCCTACCAGACCTCGGCCATGGGTGCAGCGAATCGTGCGGATCTGACCGCCGAGGAAGGCGCTCGGTTGCTCGTGATCGGTCGGTAAAGACTGAACATTCAAATCGTGCTCGGCCAGATGAGCGGCGTCGTGCGGTGTGCAGATGACTGGAATCCGCGTCTCGCGCAGCCACTTCTTTGCGGCGCGATCCAGGTGGTCGAAGTGTCCTTTCTGGCAATGAGTGATCAGGCAGTGGGTGACGGACTCCAGTGCGGCAGTTGCCGAGCCGGGTAACTCGACCAGTGGGTTGCGGTCCCGTGCGCTGAATATTCGAAGGGGTGGAAGTGTGTGTTTTCGCGCCAGCATCGGGTCGACCAAGATACGATGAGGGCCGAGTTCCACAATAATCGTCGCGTTGCGTAGCTGATGAATCTTCATGGCGATTCCTCTGGGAAGAAGCGCCATTGTGTCCAGTCGCGTTGCGCTACAGAATGGCAGGCTCGGACATAATTAATTCGATTTCAGCCATGCCCCCACCTCTTCGAATCGGTTTGCTGCTTTTTCCTCGTTGCATGCCAGCGGGCTTGTTGGCTTTTGCCGATTTGTTGCACGCCGCCAATCGTCGTGCCTCGCGTGTGTTCTTTGAAACGCGCTTCGTGGCCTTGCAGGCCGGTACGGTGGAATGCGCTCAGGGCCTGTCGTTACAGGTCGACAGCGCATTGGCGGAGGCTGACTGTGACGCGCTGTTGATCCCCGGTTTCTGGGCCGAGTCGGCCCGGCAGGTCGACGAGACGCTGGCTGCCAATGCCCCTTTGGTGGCGGCGCTGTCGGCACGTTCGAAGAAACAGCAGCTGTGGAGTTATTGCAGTGGGGTCTGTCTGTTGGCCGCGAGCGGGAAGCTGGACGGTCAACCGGCAACGGTGACGTGGTGGCTGGCAGACGTTATGGCGCAGCGCCATAACGCGGTGAAGTGGCAAAGCGAGCGTCACAGCATCATTAACGAGCGGACGGCTACCGCGTCCGGCGTGAACGGTTACTTGCCCATCGCTCAGGCCTTGATTGAGCGGTACGTCAGTGCGGAAGTGTTTCGCGACCTCACCAAGCTGATGGTGCTTGCGCGTCCGGCCCAGGCACATAGCGCCTTTGCGGCCATGAGCCTGATTGAGCAGTCGAGCTCTCTGTTGCGCCAATTGCATGCGCTCGTTGAGCAATTGCCGGCTGAACAGATAACCGTGCAGCGATTGGCAGAGCAACTCGGAATGTCTGAGCGCACGCTGTCGCGTAAGGTGAGCAGTGAAACCGGTGTTGCCGTTGCAACCTATGCTCGCTGCATCAAGCTGAACCAGGTCAGCGAACGCCTCATCCTCACGTCCGTAGCGGTCAATACGATCAGTGCCGAGTTGGGTTTCAGCAGCGACTCCAACCTGCGGCGCATGTTCAAGGAACTGACAGCGTTGACTCCACTGGAATACCGGCAGCAGTTCGGGCGGTATTGATGGGAAGGGCGGACTCGAACGCGAATACCTCGAAAAAGGGCCTGCAATGCAGGCCCTTTTTGTGCGCCGAAGATCCCAGTGTGGGAGCGAGCCTGCTCGCGATGACTGAGTGCCAGTCGACATCAATGTTGGATGTCAGACCGCAATCGCGAGCAGGCTCGCTCCCACAGGGGGGGATTGGCCCTTGGATTAAGCGGCTTGCTGGAACTGCTGCCGATACTGGTTCGGCGACAGTTCGGTGTGCTGGCGGAACAGTCGGGCAAAGAAGCTCGCGTCGTCGTAGCCGACTTCGTAGCTGATGGTCTTGATGCTTTTGCGGCTGGCGGACAACAAGCCCTTGGCGGTTTCGATGCGCAACCGTTGCAGGTAGTGCAGCGGCTTGTCGCCGGTGGCGGTCTGGAAGCGCCGCATGAAGTTGCGGATGCTCATGCCGTGCTCGCGGGCGACGTCTTCGAAGCGGAACTTGTCGGCAAAATGCTCTTCGAGCCAATGCTGGATCTGCAGGATGATCACATCCTGGTGCAGCTTCTGCCCGCCGAAACCGATACGGCCAGGTGAATAACTGCGCTGCACTTCATACAGAATGTCACGGGCCACGGCCTGGGCCACGTTGGCCCCGCAGAAGCGCTCGATCAAGTAAATGTAGAGGTCACAGGCCGAGGTGGTGCCGCCGGCGCAGTAGAGGTTGTCGGCGTCGGTCAGGTGCTTGTCCTGATTGAGCTGAACGTTGGGGAAGCGCTCTTCGAAGGTGTTGAAGAAGCGCCAGTAGGTGGTCGCTTCCTTGCCATCGAGCAGGCCGGCCTCGGCGAGCCAGAACACCCCGGTGGCTTCACCGCAGAGCACCGCGCCGCGTGCGTGTTGCTCGCGCAGCCACGGCAGCACCTGTGGATAACGTTTGCAGAGGGTGTCGAAATCGTCCCAGAACGCCGGGAGGATGATGATGTCGGCGTTTTCCAGGCCGCCGTCCACCGGCATGATCACATCGCTGAAGCTGTTGACCGGTTTGCCGTCGGGGCTGACCAGGCGGGTTTCGAACACAGGGGTCAGGCCGTGGCCCAGTTGTTTGCCGTAACGCAGGCTGGCCAGATGGAAGAAATCCTTGGCTTGCATGAGGGTGGAAGCAAAAACCCGGTCGATAGCCAGGATGCTGACGCGCCGCAGGGGCGTGGAGAGTTGGATAGACATATTCAATTTATTCTTATAGGGGAAAGTGGTCACCAAGCGGCTGGATCGTCTTATTTTTTGTCTGATGTGTCCAGTGTCCTGTTATCAGCGGGAGGCTTAGGCTCTGGGAGTCATTAGCGATCAACCATAACCACAGGTGCCCCGATGATCCCCAGAACCTTGTTCAGTTCCGAGCACGAACTGTTTCGCGACAGCGTACGAACCTTCCTCGAAAAAGAGGCCGTACCGTTTCATGCGCAGTGGGAAAAGCAGGGCCATATCGACCGCACGCTGTGGAACAAGGCGGGGGAGGCGGGGATGCTTTGCTCCCATCTACCGGAAGCGTACGGTGGGTTCGATGCGGACTTCCTCTACAGTGCCGTGGTGATCGAAGAGGTGGGGCGACTGGGGTTGACCGGTATCGGTTTCTCTCTGCATTCGGACATTGTGGCGCCGTACATCCTGCATTACGGCAGTGAAGTGCTGAAGCACAAGTACCTGCCGAAACTGGTCTCCGGCGAAATGGTTACCGCGATTGCCATGACCGAACCAGGCGCCGGCTCCGACCTGCAAGGGGTGAAAACCACAGCGGTGCTGGACGGTGACGAGTACGTGATCAACGGCTCGAAAACCTTCATCACTAACGGCTTCCTCGCGGACCTGGTGATTGTCGTGGCCAAGACCGATCCCAAGGCCGGGGCCAAGGGCACCAGTCTGTTTCTGGTGGAGGCAAACACTCCGGGCTTCGAAAAGGGCAAGCGCCTGGAGAAGGTCGGGATGAAAGCGCAGGACACCTCGGAGCTGTTCTTCCAGGACGTCCGTGTGCCCAAGGAAAACCTCTTGGGCCAGGCCGGGATGGGCTTCGCCTATCTGATGCAGGAATTGCCGCAGGAGCGTCTGACGGTCGCCATCGGCGGTCTGGCCTCTGCCGAGGCGGCGTTGCAGTGGACCCTGGATTACACCCGCGAGCGCAAGGCGTTCGGCAAGGCGATTGCGGACTTCCAGAACACCCGCTTCAAACTGGCGGAGATGGCCACGGAGATCCAGATTGGCCGGGTCTTCGTCGACCGCTGCCTGGAGCTGCACCTGCAAGGCAAGCTCGATGTGCCGACGGCGGCGATGGCCAAATACTGGGGCACCGACCTGCAATGCAAGGTGCTCGACGAGTGCGTGCAGCTGCATGGCGGTTACGGGTTCATGTGGGAATACCCGATCGCCCGGGCCTGGGCGGATGCGCGGGTGCAGCGGATTTATGCCGGGACCAATGAAATCATGAAGGAGATCATCGCGCGTTCGCTTTGAATTCAGGGTGAATGGAAGACCGCTTTCGCGAGCGGGCTCGCTCCCACAGGTACAGCGTAATCCTCGTGGGAGCGAGCCTGCTCGCGATTGGGCTCATGAATCGATCAAGGAGCCGGGTTCGGGTGATCCTTGTGAATCGCCTCGATCCCCGCCAGCACTTCATCCGACAGTTTCAGGTCGAAACTGGCAATGTTGCTGTCCAGCTGTTCCAGCGTGGTCGCGCCAATGATGTTGCTGGTGACGAACGATTGCCGGGTCACGAATGCCAGGGCCATTTGTGCCGGGTCCAGGCCGTGTTCACGGGCCAGCGCCACATAACGGCTGCACGCAGCTTCCGACTGCGGGTTGAAATAGCGGCTGAAACGGCTGTAAAGGCTCAGGCGACCTTTTGCCGGGCGCGCCCCGCCTTCGTACTTGCCGGACAGAAAACCAAACGCCAGCGGCGAGTAGGCGAGCAGCCCGCATTGTTCGCGGATGGCGATTTCCGACAGGCCGATTTCAAAGCTGCGATTGAGCAGGTTGTAGGGATTCTGGATCGACACCGCACGCGACCAGCCGCGGGCTTCGGCCAGCGCGAGGAACTTCATGGTGCCCCATGGCGTTTCGTTGGACAGGCCGATGTGGCGGATCTTGCCGGCCTTGACCTGTTCGTCGAGAGCTTCGAGGGTGTCTTCCAGCGGGGTCAGGTTGACTTCGCTCTTGTGGGTGTAGCCCAGCTGACCGAAGAAATTGGTGCTGCGTTCCGGCCAGTGCAGTTGATAGAGGTCGATATAGTCGGTCTGCAAGCGCTTGAGGCTGGCGTCCAGAGCCTGGACGATGTGTTCGCGGTTGTGCTTGAGGTGGCCGCCGCGAATGTAGTCGATGGTGTTGCCGGGGCCGGCGATTTTGCTCGCCAGAATCCAGTCGGTGCGATCGCCACGACTCTTGAAGTAGTTGCCGATGTAGCGCTCGGTGGTGGCGTAGGTTTCAGCCTTGGGTGGCACCGGGTACATCTCGGCGGTGTCAATAAAATTGATCCCGGCGCTCTTGGCCCGTTCAATCTGTGCGAAGGCCTCTGCCTCGCTGTTTTGCTCACCCCAGGTCATGGTCCCGAGGCAAATTGCACTCACGTTCAGATCGGTACGGCCCAGCTGTCGATAGTCCATGGGGTAGTCCTTGGAGGAAAACAATCATAAAAGCAGGTTGAATTTTTTTTCGCAATCTGCATAATTGCGCACCTCTTTCTGCAGTGGAAGTGATGCGCCGCCTGCCGAAGAATCTTGCCGTTGAACGGACGCGCCGACCCGAGCCCCCGATAGCGTCTGTACCCGGCTGCCTTTGACTTGTCAAAGTACGCACTATTCAGTAAGATCCGCCGTCTAAATTTACAGGGCGGCCCCTGAGGCTATAAAGAATGAAAACTTTTACTGCTAAACCGGAAACAGTAAAGCGCGACTGGTTTGTCGTCGACGCTGCTGGTCAGACCCTGGGTCGTCTGGCCACCGAGATCGCGAGCCGTCTGCGTGGCAAGCACAAGCCTGAGTACACTCCTCACGTTGACACCGGCGACTACATCGTCGTTATCAATGCCGAGCAGATTCGTGTGACCGGTGCTAAAACCACCGACAAAATCTACTACTCCCACTCCGGTTTCCCGGGCGGCATCAAGTCGATCAACTTCGAAAAGCTGATCGCTAAAGCCCCTGAGCGCGTGATCGAGACCGCGGTCAAAGGCATGCTGCCTAAGAACCCGCTGGGTCGCGACATGTATCGTAAGCTGAAAGTCTATGCGGGCGCTGCTCACCCTCATACTGCTCAGCAGCCCCAAGAACTGAAGTTTTAACGGAATAGTTCATTATGTCGGCGACTCAAAATTACGGCACTGGCCGTCGCAAGACCGCAACCGCACGCGTTTTCCTGCGTCCGGGCACTGGTAACATCTCCATCAACAACCGTTCCCTGGATAATTTCTTCGGTCGCGAAACTGCCCGCATGGTAGTTCGTCAGCCGCTGGAATTGACTGAGACTGTCGAGAAGTTCGACATCTACGTCACCGTGATCGGTGGTGGTGTAAGTGGTCAAGCTGGCGCAATCCGCCACGGTATCACTCGCGCTCTGATGCAGTACGACGAAACTCTGCGCGGCGCTCTGCGCAAAGCGGGCTTCGTTACTCGTGATGCACGTGAAGTTGAACGTAAGAAAGTTGGTCTGCGTAAAGCGCGTAAGCGTCCGCAGTACTCGAAGCGTTAATTCGCTTTTGCGTTCAAAAGCGCCCAGTCTCCTTACGGAGCTGGGCGTTTTTTTTGCTCAAAGATTTATGATGTGACAACTTGCCACATCCGTAGAGCCCCTATACTACAAGGCTTGGCGCTGACCCCGGATGGTAATTACCTTGTCAGAACTGGGGCTTTTCATTACCATTCTGCAAAATTTTTATAAGTTCAGATTTTTACTTAGTAGATGCCTGATTTAACAGGCCACAAAGCTGATGGGAGAGGACTGAATGAGCAATGACGGCGTGAATGCAGGCCGGCGTCGCTTCTTGGTAGCAGCCACATCCGTGGTGGGTGCTGCAGGAGCGGTGGGGGCTGCGGTCCCGTTCGTGGGGTCATGGTTTCCCAGTGCCAAGGCGAAAGCCGCAGGTGCACCGGTGAAAGTGAATGTCAGCAAAATCGAACCAGGTCAGCAAATGATTGCTGAATGGCGCGGTCAGCCGGTATTCATCGTCCGCCGTACGCAGGAGATTTTGGGGAATCTTGCAAAGATCGAGGGTGATCTCTCTGATCCAGACTCCAAGAATTCGGTACAACCGACTTACGTGGACCCCAAGACGCGTTCGATCAAGCCGGAAGTTCTGCTGCTGATCGGTATTTGCACGCACCTGGGTTGTTCTCCGACCTTCCGTCCAGAAGTAGCGCCTGCCGATCTTGGCCCAAAATGGGTAGGTGGTTATTTCTGCCCTTGCCACGGTTCCCACTACGATCTGGCAGGCCGCGTCTTCAAGTCGCAACCTGCGCCTTTGAATCTGCCAGTTCCCCCGCATTCCTATGAGTCGAACGACATCATTGTCATCGGCGTCGATACGGAGAAAGCGTGATGAGCAAGTTCATGGATTGGGTTGATGCGCGCTTTCCTGCCACTAAAATGTGGGAAGACCATCTCAGCAAGTACTACGCCCCGAAGAACTTCAACTTCTTCTATTTCTTTGGCTCCCTGGCGCTGTTGGTTCTGGTTAACCAGATCGTAACCGGTGTCTGGCTGACCATGAGCTACACCCCGTCGGCGGAAGAAGCATTCGCTTCCGTCGAATACATCATGCGCGACGTCGAGTACGGCTCGATCCTGCGTCTGCTGCACTCCACCGGCGCTTCGGCGTTCTTCATCGTGGTTTACCTGCATATGTTCCGTGGCCTGCTCTACGGTTCGTACCAGAAGCCGCGTGAGCTGGTGTGGGTCTTCGGCATGCTGATCTACCTGGCGCTGATGGCTGAAGCCTTCATGGGCTACCTGCTGCCGTGGGGTCAAATGTCCTACTGGGGTGCCCAGGTGATCATCTCGCTGTTCGGTGCGATCCCGGTCATCGGTAACGACCTGACCCAGTGGATCCGTGGTGACTACCTGATTTCGGGCATCACCCTGAACCGCTTCTTCGCCTTGCACGTCGTGGCCTTGCCGATCGTGATTCTCGGTCTGGTGGTGCTGCACGTTCTGGCGCTGCACGAAGTCGGCTCGAACAACCCGGACGGCGTGGACATCAAGAAACACAAGGACGAAAACGGCGTACCGCTGGACGGCATTGCCTTCCACCCGTACTACACCGTGAAAGATATCGTCGGCGTGGTGGTGTTCCTGTTCATCTTCTGCGCGATCGTGTTCTTCTTCCCGGAGATGGGCGGTTACTTCCTCGAGAAGCCGAACTTCGAGGTGGCGAACGCCTTCAAGACCCCGGAACACATTGCCCCGGTCTGGTACTTCACGCCGTTCTACGCGATTCTGCGTGCGGTTCCGGACAAGCTCCTGGGCGTTGTGGCCATGGGGGCTTCGATTGCCTTGCTGTTCGTCCTGCCGTGGCTCGACCGTAGCCCGGTCAAGTCCATGCGCTACAAGGGCTGGCTGAGCAGGATCTGGCTCTGGGTGTTCTGCATCGCCTTCGTGATTCTTGGCTGGCTGGGCGTCATGGCGCCTACCCCGGAACGTACGTTGCTGTCGCAGGTCTGTACCTTCCTGTACTTCGCCTACTTCATTTTGATGCCGTTCTACACCAGGCTCGAGAAGACCAAACCGGTTCCGGAAAGGGTGACTGGCTGATGAAAAAGCTATTTGCTGTACTGATTCTTGCTGCGTTGCCTGTCTTGTCCTTCGCGGCCGAGCACGGTGGTCCAGAGCTCGAAAAAGTCGATATCGACGTCTCCGATAAAGCGGCAATGCAAGATGGCGCGCGTACGTTCGCCAACTACTGCATGGGTTGCCACAGTGCCAAGTTCCAGCGCTATGAGCGCGTTGCCGACGATCTGGGGATTCCTCATGATCTGATGCTGAAGAACCTGGTGTTCACGGGCGCCAAGATCGGTGACCACATGAGCATCGGCATGCAGCCGGCAGACGCCAAGTCCTGGTTCGGCGCTGCGCCGCCCGACCTGACGCTGGTGGCTCGCGTTCGAGGTACTGACTGGCTCTACGGCTACCTGCGGTCGTTCTATGAAGACCCGACTCGTCCTTGGGGCGTGAACAACAAGGTGTTCCCGAACGTCGGTATGCCTAACATTCTGGTCGGCCTGCAGGGTCGTCAGGTGGTAGGCTGCAAACAAGTTCAAATCGTCGAAAACGGCAAGAAGCAGTATGATCCGCTGACCGGCACGCCGCTGACTCATGAAGCGTGCGATCAGCTGACTATCGTGCCGAAAACCGGTGCACTGAACGAACAGCAGTTCGACGAGAAGGTCAAGAATCTGGTGACCTTCCTGGCCTATTCGGCCAACCCGGTGAAGCTGCAGCATCAGCGCATCGGTACCTATGTGTTGCTGTACCTGGCGTTCTTCTTCGTATTCGCTTACTTGCTCAAGCGTGAATACTGGAAAGACGTGCATTGATAAAGCTTTAAGCAATTGCTGTTAATCGCGCGCGCCCAAGGGCGTCTCTGAACGTGTAACGAGTCTGGTCATCCAGGCGTTACGGGAGGCGCCCTCTGGGCGCGCTCGTTTTTCCGCTCCCGATCATTTCAACAAGCGAGGAGGACCGCCATGGGCGTGACCAATCGGTTGGCCTGTTACTCCGACCCCGCCGACCACTATTCCCACCGAGTGCGTATCGTACTGGCAGAGAAGGGTGTCAGCGCCGAGATCATCAGTGTGGAGGCGGGCCGTCAGCCGCCAAAGCTGATCGAAGTGAACCCTTACGGCAGCTTGCCCACCCTGGTCGATCGTGACCTGGCGTTGTGGGAGTCGACCGTGGTGATGGAATATCTGGATGAGCGTTACCCGCATCCACCGTTGTTGCCGGTTTATCCGGTGGCGCGTGCCAACAGTCGCCTGCTGATTCACCGTATTCAGCGTGACTGGTGTGTTCTGGTGGATCTGATTCTGGATTCGCGGACCAAGGAGCCGGCACGTGTGCAGGCTCGCAAGGAATTGCGTGAAAGCCTGACGGGCGTTTCGCCGCTGTTCGCCGACAAGCCGTTTTTCTTGAGTGAGGAACAAAGTCTGGTGGATTGTTGCCTACTTCCAATACTCTGGCGTTTACCGATTCTGGGTATTGAACTGCCGCGGCCTGCCAAGCCGCTGCTTGATTACATGGAGCGTCAGTTTGCGCGTGAGGCTTTCCAGGCGAGTCTGTCTGGTGTCGAACGCGATATGCGCTAAGGCTTAAGGAGCCGCTATGAACTCCAGTCGACCTTATTTGGTCCGCGCGCTCTATGAGTGGATTGTGGACAACGATTGCACCCCGCATCTGCTGGTCAATTCCGAGTATCCCTCGGTGCAGGTGCCGCAAGGCTTTGCCAGCGACGGGCAGATTGTCCTGAACGTATCGCCTGCGGCAGTGCGTCATTTGCACATGGACAACGATGCGGTCAGCTTCGAAGGGCGTTTCGGCGGCGTGCCGCATACGTTGTACGTGCCTATCGCTGCGATCCTTGGCATTTACGCCCGGGAGAATGGTCAGGGCATGGTGTTCGATCTGGAATCGCCTATGGACGACGAGGAAGAGATCGAGTCGGATGATGATCTTCCACCGCCCGACAGCGAGCCACCGCGTCCTAGCGGCCGGCCAAGTTTGAAGGTAGTGAAGTAATAAAAAAGGCGATCCGCAAGGATCGCCTTTTTTGTGCCTGCTCTTCTGTAGGTCTGTAGGGGCAAAGCTTGCTCGCGATGGCGGCCTCAAGGACGCCATCGCCGGCAAGCCGTGCTCCTGCAGGGGCGCGGCAGGTATCAGTCGATGTACTCGAACAGCTTCACAATCTTCTGTACGCCAGAAACGCCCTGCACCAGGTTGGTGGCCTGGCCGGCTTCCTGCTTGGTCACAAGGCCCAGCAAGTAGACGATACCGTTCTCGGTCACGACCTTGATGCGCGAGCCCGGGATGCTGGCGTCGGCGAGCATCTGGGTTTTGATCTTGGTGGTCAGCCAGGCATCGTTATTGCGGGCCAGTATCGACGAAGGCTGCATCACTTGCAGTTCGTTGTGTACGGTCTTTACCCGCTGAACTGCAGCGGCAGCTTGCCCGGCCAGTTCCTTGAGGTCAGGGCGTGGCGTTTGCCCGGCGAGCAGCACCACACCGTTGAAGCTGGTGACGATGATGTGCGAGCCCGTGTCCAGGTCCGGGCTGGCCTTGGCCACGTTCACGCCGACCTTGGTTTCGATCAGGGAGTCGTCGATCTTGCTGCCGAAGGTGCGAGTGCCGCGATCGTCTTCAATGGGGGCTTCGCGGGTCGCGGTGAGTACCGAGGTGCAGCCGCTGATGCCCAGGCTTAGAGTCAAGGCCAGAAGGCCAAGGCGATTAAGGGTCATTCTTCACTCCCGAACAATTGGCTGTCGATCAAGTCGCAAAGACAATGGATCGCCAGCAGGTGGACTTCCTGAATGCGTGCGGTGACATTGGCCGGGACGCGTATTTCGACGTCTTCGGGTAATAGCAGCGATGCCATGCCGCCGCCGTCACGTCCAGTCAATGCTACGACAATCATTTCGCGATCATGTGCGGCCTGGATCGCTTGAATAATGTTTGCCGAGTTGCCGCTGGTGGAAATCGCCAGCAGCACGTCGCCGGGCTGACCGAGCGCGCGGATCTGTTTGGAGAAGATTTCGTTGTAACTGTAGTCGTTGGCGATCGAGGTGATCGTCGAACTGTCGGTCGTCAGCGCAATGGCTGGCAGGCTCGGGCGTTCGCGCTCGAAGCGGTTGAGCAGCTCGGAGGAGAAGTGTTGCGCGTCACCGGCTGAACCGCCGTTGCCACACGAAAGCATTTTACCTTCGTTGAGCAGGGCGTTGACCATCACTTGGCTGGCTTGCTCGATGTGCGGTGCAAGTACGTCCATCGCCTGTTGCTTGGTATCGATACTGGCCTGAAAAAGCTGGCGAATTCGCGATTGCATGTCCATCTGTGTGACCTTAAGTGGCGCGGCTTGGTGGCACAGCAATGTGCAGCCCGCAAAGCAAAGAGCAAAAGTGTTGAGTGAAGATCGGCCTTGCCTTTGAGCAGTCAGCTGTCAAAGGCGTTCCTTAGCCAGTTCAAATGAGCCGCGCTGCCGTCTATGGCAACTACGTCGAAACGGCAGGGGGAGTTGGCCCAGCGCGACTCGCGCTGCAGAAAATACTGCGCGGCGAGTATCAATTTCTGACGCTTGCGCGCATCGATGCTGCCGAGCGCGCCACCCCATTGGGTGTTTTGTCTGTAGCGGACTTCGACGAATACTACTGTATCGCCGTCAAGCATGACCAGATCAAGCTCGCCGCGTTTACACAACCAGTTCTGCGCCAGGAGGCGCAGACCTTGTTGCTGGAGATGCTTGAGCGCCTGGCTTTCAGCATCTCGACCGCTTTGTTGGCGTGACCTGTCAGGCATCAGCGTGGTGTGTCAGGCAGGCGTTGAACCTGGCCGTTGATGAACTGTGCCCACGGCAGCTGACGTTGAATGCGTTGCGAGGAGGTCATGCTCAGGGTGCCCGACTGACCTTCGATGGAGCTTTCTGGCAGTGCCTTGAGTTGGCCCAGGCGCGGCGCCAGGCGATAGGCGTCGACACCCATTGCATAGAGGCGGCCCAGACTGCCCGCGGCTTGTGGCCATTGAGCGGCCACTTGCCTGCGCAGCGGGTCGTTGGCATCCAGCAGCCATGGGGTTTCGCAGAAGCGAATGCCGTTCATGTCGTTGTACTGGTTCTGGTCGCCGCTGGCGCTGAACACGTGGGACGTGGCGTAAACCGGTACGTCGCCTGCGTATTGGAAGTTCAGCGTTGGCTTGATCTGCTGGGCTTGCTGCGGTGTCGAGGCGAGGAAAATGAACTCGATGTCCTGACGGCGCGAAGGCTGTGCCGCTACCTGCGAACCTACGGTGCTTTGCAGGCTCTTGGCGCGACCTTCGCTCTGACGCAGCTGGAACAGGTCGGCGATTTGCTGAGCCAGGGCCACCGGCTGATCAACGCGTTCGATACCAATGACGGTGCCGCCGTTGGCTTCCCAATCCTGACGGAAGGCTTTAAGCACGCGATCGCCCCATTCACCTTTCGGCACCAGGGCGGCGGCGCGGTGCAGGCCATCGGCGCGTGCCCGGCGGGAAACTTCGCGGGCTTCGTCTTCGGCAGCCAGGCCGAACTGGAACAATTGGGCTGGACCTTGTTCGCCTTCGCTGTAGTTCAGCGCCAGCGTAGTGATCGGCAGTTGCGGGCGAGTGCTGAGTTGTTTGACCAGCGGTTTTTCCAGCGGGCCGATGACCAACTGCACGCCGTCGGCTTGTGCCTTGCGATAGAAGTCGTCCAGCGAGGTCAGGTGCGAGCTGTCATAGAACTCGATGGCAGGCGGCTTCTGTCCGGCTTGCTGGGCCTGGTAGTGAGCGGCCAGGAACCCTTCGCGCAGGGCCTTGGCGACCGACGCCAGAGGACCGTCTTGCGGCAGCAGCAGGCCGATCTTGCTGACCGGTTGGCTGGCCAGTTCCTTGAGCTTGGTCAAAGGCAGAGGCAGCACAAGTGCAGCGGGATGTTTAGGGTGCTGTGCGCGCCAGTTGTCGATGGCGGCTTGTTGCTGTTCCAGCGTGCCGGCGTTTTTCACCGCAATAGCCAGGCTCATCCAGCCGCCGAGGTCGTCGGTGGTGATGGGTTGCAGTTGATCGGTCGGCAGGGACGAAATGAGTGCCCAGATGGCCTCGTGGTTTTTGCTGGCCGCGTCATCCTTGAGCAGTGGCGCGATAAAGATGCGTTCGCGGGCGGCGGCCAGGGTCTGGCCGTCGGCTTCAAGGGCGCGGGCATGGACGATGCCGGTGCGCACTTGCTGCTCGACCGGCAACTCGCTCAGGTGTTGCAGGCTCGGATGGCTCAAGGCGGTCAGTGCCGCCTTGGGCTGGTTGCGAGTCAGCGCCAGTTCGGCGGCCAGGGTGCTGGCGAACACCTGTTGGCCGGGTTTCAACTGGTCCATCGGGATCTGCTGAAGAATTTGTGCAGACTGGCCGGCGTTACCTTGGCGGTAGGCCAGGTCTGCCGCGCTCAAGCGTAACAGGGCGGCCTTCTCCGGCGTTTTGCTGGTGGCAGCCTGTTCGAGCAGTTGCTCGATACTGGCATCCGCAGTCCGTGGAAGTTCGCCAAGGCTGGAGGAGGGCGAGCTGGCGCAAGCCGTCAACAGGGCAGCGAGGCAGAGGGCAGAGAACAGCCGCAGGCAAGCGATCATGTAATGTTCCTGATACTCGATCAAATTAGCGTGGAATTGTACCCAAGCGCTGGCCGGGGCGCGATGTTACTGGCGTGAAACCTTCAATTTAGGTCGTGTAAATGTTACGGCGATCAACAAAAGGGCGTGGAGCACGATGATCGCTGCGCGTATTCAAGGTACTTCTACGCGCTACAATGCCGGTTTTACCGATCATGAGGTGTGCGCTTTGACTGCTCCAGGTGCTTTGAATTCCGTTGCTGGCTCGCTTTATGTGGTGGCGACGCCCATCGGCAACCTGGATGACATCAGTGCGCGGGCGCTGAAAATCTTGCGTGAAGTGGCGCTGATCGCGGCTGAAGACACTCGTCACTCCCTGCGGTTGCTGCAACATTTCGGGATCGCCACGCCGCTGGCGGCGTGTCATGAACACAATGAGCGCGATGAAGGCAGTCGTTTCATCACGCGCTTGCTGGCCGGTGACAATGTTGCGTTGATCTCTGATGCGGGAACGCCGCTGATCTCTGACCCGGGTTATCACCTGGTGCGTCAGGCGCGGGCGGCAGGTATCAATGTAGTACCGGTTCCCGGTGCTTGCGCGTTGATTGCGGCGTTGTCTGCGGCGGGGTTGCCATCTGACCGGTTCATCTTCGAGGGTTTTCTGCCGGCCAAGGCGGTGGGGCGACGTGCGCGTCTGGAGTCCATAAAGGAAGAGCCGCGCACGTTGATCTTTTACGAAGCGCCACACCGGATTCTCGAGTGCTTGCAGGACATGGAACTGGTGTTCGGTCCTGAGCGTCCGGCGCTGCTTGCTCGCGAGCTGACCAAAACCTTCGAAACCCTCAAGGGGCTGCCGTTGGCCGAGTTGCGGGCATTCGTCGAAAACGATAGCAATCAGCAGCGCGGCGAGTGTGTGGTGTTGGTGGCGGGCTGGTCGGCGCCGGAGAGTGAGGAGGCGGTGAGTAGCGAGGCAATGCGTATTCTCGATCTGCTGCTCGAAGAAATGCCACTCAAGCGTGCTGCGGCGTTGGCGGCGCAAATTACCGGTGAGCGCAAGAACGTTCTCTATCAGGTGGCCCTGGATAAACAGAAAAGCGAGTAAAAACGCGGGTTGCAGGGCGGCCAAAGGCTTTTATCGCTTGTTCTTCGGGCGCTCTGCCGTTAACCTTTGCGGCGGAGAGTCGATTGGACAGTCGCTGCCCTCTATGAAAATTAGGGGGGGGAGGAAAGTCCGGGCTCCATAGGGCGAAGTGCCAGGTAATGCCTGGGAGGCGTGAGCCTACGGAAAGTGCCACAGAAAATAACCGCCTAAGCACTTCGGTGCCGGTAAGGGTGAAAAGGTGCGGTAAGAGCGCACCGCACGACTGGCAACAGTTCGTGGCTAGGTAAACCCCACTTGGAGCAAGACCAAATAGGGTCCCAAGGCGTGGCCCGCGCTGGGACCGGGTAGGTTGCTAAAGATGTCCAGTGATGGCCATCGTAGACGAATGACTGTTCAAGACAGAACCCGGCTTATAGATCGACTCTCCACCTTTTTGTTCCTTCCGCTTGAATCTTTGGCGCAAGGACGTAGTAATACTGATTGGCCATTTGCTGAATCCCTGGCAGAGGCTCCGATACAGTAGTGATTACCCTCCCTGCTTGAATCCGTGACAGAAGGGCTTTGTAATACCGATAAGCCAGCGCTCGAATCGTTAGTCGCGTCACTCAGGTACTGGTCAATTCCCTCCCTGCTTGAATCAGTGGCAGAAGGGCTTGGTAATACCGATTAGCCAGCGCTCGAACCGTTAGTCGCATCACCCGGGTAGTGGCCAATTCCCTCCCTGCTTGAATCAATAGCAGAGGCGCTTTTGTAATACCGAAAAAATCTTACTCTTAACAAATCACTTTAACTTCTGAACGTAGCCTTCAGTGCTGCTTCAAGTTATTGAGATAAATCATCCACCAAATACTCGTAACCCCTTCTTTTACAGCGCTAAATCTCCGATCTGTAAGGGTTTTCCTTCGATCCGCGCCTTGACGGTGTGGTGGGCGCATTCCTATAGTGTGCGCAAGTGGCGGAAAGTGGCATGAAGTGGGTTTTTTAAGCGCAAAACGCTAAAATTTGGAGAAACGCTGACGTGTTTCGCGGAGCTAACGCTATCAGTCTCGATGCAAAAGGCCGTCTCGCCATGCCGAGCCGGTATCGTGACGAGCTCGTTTCGCGAAGTTCCGGGCAATTAATTGTCACAATTGATGCCGTTGATCCTTGTTTATGTGTTTACCCGCTCGATGAGTGGGAGCTGATTGAAACCAAACTGCGCGCACTGCCTTCGCTTCGCGAAGAGAACCGCCGTTTGCAACGTTTGCTGATTGGTAATGCCGTCGACCTCGAGCTCGATGGCAGTGGTCGTTTTCTGGTCCCGCCGCGTCTGCGCGAATACGCCAAATTGGATAAGCGCGCGATGCTGGTAGGCCAACTGAACAAGTTCCAATTGTGGGACGAGGATGCCTGGGATGCGGTTTCTGCTGCTGACCTGGCTGCTATTCAACAACCGGGCGCCATGCCTGATGAACTGCGTGATTTGATCCTGTGACTATTGATAGCGGCTTTAACCACATCACCGTACTGCTTGACGAAGCCGTTGAGGCTCTCGCCGTACGCCCTGATGGCTGCTATCTGGATGGCACGTTCGGGCGTGGCGGGCATAGCCGTCTGATTCTTAGCCAGCTCGGTCCCGATGGTCGGTTGCTGGGGTTCGACAAAGATCCTCAGGCGATTGCCACCGGGCAAACGCTAGCGGCCGAAGACGGCCGCTTTGTCGTTGTGCAGCGCAGCTTTGCCGAACTCGGTTCGGAAGTTGCCGAGCGCGGCCTGGCCGGCAAGGTCAGCGGCGTCCTGCTCGACCTGGGCGTGTCTTCGCCACAGCTCGACGACCCGGAGCGTGGCTTCAGTTTCCTCAATGACGGCCCGCTGGACATGCGCATGGACCCGTCTCGCGGGATCAGTGCGGCAGAGTTCGTCAACACCGCACCCGTCGAAGAAATTGCCCGCGTGTTCAAGGAATACGGCGAAGAGCGTTTCTCCGGCCGTATGGCCCGTGCCGTGGCCGAGCGTCGCGATATCAAGCCCTTCGAGCGCACTGGCGATCTGGCTGAAGTCCTGAAAGTCGCCAACCCTGCCTGGGAAAAAGGCAAGAACCCGGCGACCCGTGCGTTCCAGGGCCTGCGAATTCACGTCAACAACGAGTTGGGCGATCTTGAGACCGGCCTCGAAGCCGCGCTTGAAGCTCTCGAAGTGGGCGGTCGCCTGGTAGTGATCAGCTTCCACTCGCTGGAAGATCGCATCGTCAAACAGTTCATGCGCAAACTGGTCAAGGGCGAAACCGATAACCTGCCGCGCAACCTGCCGGTACGTTTCGAAGCCTTTGTGCCGAAAATCAAGATTCATGGCAAACCGCAGTTCGCTGGCGAAGCCGAACTCAAAGCCAACCCTCGTTCCCGTAGCGCCGTCATGCGTGTCGCGGAGAAACTTCGGTGAGCAAGCTCTTCGCCAAGCCACTTCCAGGCGGAAGCTTTTTCATGCTGCTGCTTTTTGTCGCCGTATTGGTCTCCGCGATCGGGGTTTCCTATAGCGCTCACTGGAACCGCCAGTTGCTGAACTCGCTGTACAACGAGTTGAGTGTGCGCGACAAGGCGCAGGCAGAGTGGGGCCGGTTGATTCTCGAGCAGAGCACCTGGACCGCCCACAGCCGTATCGAAGTATTGGCCACCGAACAACTGAAGATGCGCATTCCCGGCGCTGCTGATGTACGGATGGTGGCGCCATGATGAAACTCGAAGGGGCACTCTTTCCTTGGCGGTTTCGTGTGGTGCTTGGCTTGCTGGGCGTCATGGTGGCCGCCATCGCGTGGCGCATTGTCGACCTGCAGGTGATCGACCGTGACTTCCTGATTGGTCAGGGCGATGCGCGCAGTGTTCGACACATCCCGATTCCGGCTCACCGTGGTTTGATCACCGACCGTAACGGCGAGCCGCTGGCTGTGAGTACCCCGGTCACCACCCTGTGGGCCAACCCCAAGGAAATGCAACTGGCCAAGGAAAAGTGGCCGGCACTGGCGGCTGCGCTAGGGCAGGATCCTAAAGTCCTGGCCGAGCGACTCGACGCTCAGGCAAATAAAGAATTCATCTATCTGGTGCGCGGGCTGACCCCCGAGCAGGGCCAGGTCGCGCTCGATCTGAAAGTGCCGGGCGTTTACGGCATCGAAGAGTTCCGGCGTTTCTACCCGGCCGGCGAAGTTACCGCGCACATGGTCGGCTTTACCGACATTGATGACCACGGGCGTGAAGGCGTGGAATTGGCGTATGACGAATGGCTGGCCGGTGTCGCTGGCAAGCGTCAGGTCATCAAGGACCGGCGCGGCAGGCTGATCAAAGACGTTCAAGTGACCAAAAACGCCAAGGCCGGCAAGCCCTTGGCGTTGTCGATTGACCTGCGTCTGCAATACCTGGCCAACCGCGAGTTGCGCAACGCGATCATCGAGAACGGCGCCAAGGCTGGCAGCCTGGTGATCATGGACGTCAAGACCGGCGAGATCCTCGCCATGGTCAACCAGCCGACCTACAACCCGAACAACCGTCGCAACCTGCAACCGGCGATGATGCGCAACCGCGCCATGATTGACGTGTTCGAGCCGGGTTCGACCATGAAAGCGATCTCCATGAGCGCCGCGATCGAAACCGGGCGCTGGAAACCGAGCGACACCGTCGAGGTGTACCCGGGCAGCTTGCAGATTGGTAAATACACCATCAAGGACGTATCCAAGACCGAAGGCCCGGTGCTTGACCTGACCGGCATTCTGATCAACTCCAGTAACGTCGGCATGAGTAAGGTCGCCTTCGATATCGGCGGCGAAACGATTTTCCGCCTGGCGCAGAAAGTCGGCCTCGGCCAGGACACCGGCCTGGGTTTCCCGGGCGAGCGGGTCGGCAACCTGCCGAACTACCGCGAATGGCGCAAGGCCGAGACGGCCACGCTGTCGTACGGCTACGGTATCTCGGTGACCGCGATTCAACTGGTCCACGCCTTCTCGGCGCTGGCCAACAACGGCCGTATCGCACCGCTGACCCTGATCAAGACCGACAAGGCCGCGCAAACTACCCAAGTGATTCCGGAAGCCGTGGCGAAAACCATGCAGGGCATGTTGCAGCAGGTGATCGAAGCGCCGCGCGGTGTATTCCGTGCGCAAGTGCCGGCCTATCACGTCGCTGGCAAATCCGGTACTGCACGTAAGACATCGGTGGGCACCAAAGGCTACGCCGAGAACTCCTACCGCTCGCTGTTCGCAGGTTTTGGTCCCATGAGCGACCCGCGCTACGCAATCGTTGTGGTCATCGATGAGCCGAGCAAGGCCGGCTACTTCGGTGGTCTGGTTTCGGCGCCGGTGTTCAGCAAAGTGATGTCCGGGACCCTGCGTCTGATGAACATCACGCCGGACAACCTGCCGGCCACCCAGCAAGCCAACGCGGCACCGGTTACCCCTGTTAAAGCCAATGGAGGGCGTGGCTGATGTCGCTTAGCCTGAACAAGATTTTCGCCCACGCCGGCCGTGATCTGTTGATTCGCGAACTGACCCTGGACAGCCGTAATGTCCGTGCGGGCGACCTGTTTCTGGCCGTTCCAGGCGCTAAATTCGACGGTCGTACGCACATTGCCGACGCGTTGCAACGTGGCGCCGCCGCAGTCGCCTACGAAGTCGAAGGCGCGACCGTTCTGCCGATTACCGATGTGCCGCTGATTCCGGTCAAAGGCCTGGCCGCGCAGCTGTCGGATATTGCCGGGCGTTTTTACGGCGACCCGAGCCGTAACCTGAACCTGATTGGCGTGACCGGCACCAATGGCAAGACCAGCGTGACCCAATTGGTCGCACAAGCGCTGGACCTGTTGGGGCAGCACTGCGGCATTGTTGGCACCCTGGGCACCGGTTTCTACGGCGCACTGGAAAGCGGTCTGCACACCACGCCGAACCCGATTGCAGTACAGGCAACCCTGGCCGACCTGAAAAAGGCCGGTGCCAAAGCCGTGGCCATGGAAGTGTCCTCCCACGGTCTGGATCAAGGGCGCGTGACGGCACTGGCGTTCAATGTGGCGGTGATGACCAACCTGTCGCGCGATCACCTGGATTATCACGGGACCATGCAAGCCTATGGCGAGGCCAAGGCCAAGCTGTTCGCCTGGAACGATCTGAAGTGCCGGGTGATCAACCTCGACGACGCGTTCGGTCGGCAACTCGCGGCTGAAGAGGGTGAGTCGCGCCTGATCACTTACAGCCTCGAAGACGCCAGCGCCTACCTCTATTGCCGTGAAGCGCAGTTCGACGATGAAGGCGTGCGCGCCACACTGGTGACGCCGCAGGGCGAACACCATTTGCGCAGCGCCTTGCTCGGTCGCTTCAATCTGAGCAACGTACTGGCCGCTGTCGGTGCCTTGCTCGGCCTGGATTATGCGCTGGATGAAATCCTCCACGTACTGCCACAACTCGAAGGGCCGGCCGGTCGCATGCAGCGTCTGGGTGGCGGTACTCAGCCGCTGGTGGTGGTCGATTACGCCCATACCCCGGATGCGTTGGAAAAAGTCCTGATGGCCCTGCGTCCACACGCCAGGGGCAAATTGCTCTGCCTGTTCGGTTGCGGCGGTGATCGCGATCGTGGCAAGCGTCCGCTGATGGCCGAAGTGGTCGAGCGTCTGGCCGACGGCGTGCTGGTCACCGATGACAATCCGCGCACCGAAGACCCTGCACAGATTTTCGACGACATCCGCGCCGGTTTCACGGCGGTGGATGACGTCCGTTTCGTCGCCGGCCGTGGCCAGGCGATTGCCCAGTTGATCGCCAGCGCCAGCGCGGATGACGTGATCGTGCTGGCCGGTAAAGGTCACGAGGACTATCAGGAAATCAACGGCGAACGCCATGATTTCTCCGATCTGGTGGAGGCCGACCGTGCCTTGACCGCGTGGGAGGTGGCGCATGCTTAAAGCCTTGAAATTGAGCGAAGTGGCGGGCCCATTGGCCGGCCGTCTGCTGACTGCCGACAGCAGCTTCGATGGCGTCAGCATCGACAGCCGGGCGATCCAGCCGGGCCAGTTGTTTGTTGCCCTGACCGGGCCGCGTTTCGATGGTCATGACTACCTGAACGACGTGGCTGCCAAAGGCGCGGTCGCGGCGCTGGTCGAGCGTGAGGTGACGAACTCCACGTTGCCGCAGTTGCAGGTCTTGGATACTCGTCAGGCCCTTGGCGAACTCGGCGCGCTGAATCGTGCGGCGTATTCGAACCCGGTCGCGGCGATTACCGGATCCAGCGGCAAAACCACGGTCAAGGAAATGCTCGCGAGCATCCTGCGCACGCGGGGGCCGGTACTGGCGACCCGTGGCAACCTGAACAATGACCTCGGCGTTCCGCTGACCTTGCTCGAACTGGCCGCGGAACACACCGCGGCCGTCATCGAACTGGGTGCTTCGCGGATCGGCGAGATTGCCTACACCGTCGGCATGACCAAGCCGCATGTGGCTGTGATCAACAACGCCGGGAGTGCCCACGTCGGCGAATTCGGCGGACCGGAAAAAATCGTTGAAGCCAAGGGCGAGATTCTCGAAGGGCTGGACGCCGATGGCGTCGCCGTCCTGAATCTCGACGACAAGGCTTTTGATATCTGGAAGAAGCGCGCCGCGGGCCGTCAGGTGCTGAGCTTTGCCCTGAACGACAGCCGTGCCGATTTCCATGCCACTGATCTGGCTCGTGACGCCCGCGGTTGCCCGTCCTTCACGCTGCACAGCCCGCAAGGCGTCGAGCAGGTTCAACTGAACCTGCTTGGCAACCACAACGTTGCCAATGCCCTGGCCGCCGCGGCGGCCGCGCATGCGCTGGGTGTGTCGCTGTTCGGTATCGCCACGGGGCTGAATGCAGTGCAACCGGTCAAGGGCCGTGCGGTGGCGCAACTGGCGAGCAATGGCATGCGCGTCATTGATGACTCTTACAACGCGAACCCCGCCTCAATGTGCGCGGCCATTGATATACTCGCCGGCTTTTCCGGTCGCACCATTCTGGTGCTCGGGGATATTGGCGAGTTGGGCGAGTGGGCGGAGCAGGGGCACCGCGACGTTGGCGCGTACGCCAGCGGCAAGGTTTCCGCGCTTTACGCTGTTGGCCCGATGATGGCGCATGCCGTCGCAGCCTTCGGTGAGCAGGCTCGTCACTTTGCCAATCAGGCTGATCTGATCGCGGCGCTGGGCGCCGAACACGATACAAACACCACTATTTTGATCAAGGGCTCGCGAAGCGCTGCGATGGAAAACGTCGTTGCAGCTTTGTGCGGTTCGAGCGGGGAGAAACATTAATGCTGCTGTTGTTAGCGGAGTATCTGCAACAGTTCTACAAAGGCTTCGCGGTCTTTCAGTACCTGACCCTGCGCGGGATTCTCGGTGTACTGACCGCGTTGTCGTTGTCGCTGTACCTGGGTCCATGGATGATCCGCACGTTGCAGAACCGCCAGATCGGCCAGTCTGTCCGTAATGACGGCCCGCAATCGCACTTGTCCAAGTCGGGCACGCCGACCATGGGCGGCGCACTGATTCTGACCGCCATCGGCGTCAGCACCTTGCTTTGGGCAGACCTGCACAACCGCTATGTCTGGGTCGTGTTGCTGGTCACCCTGCTGTTCGGGGCCGTGGGCTGGGTCGACGATTACCGCAAAGTGATCGAGAAAAACTCCCGTGGCTTGCCGAGCCGCTGGAAATACTTCTGGCAGTCGGTGTTCGGCCTGGGCGCGGCGATCTTCCTTTATATGACTGCACCCAGTGCGGTTGAAACGACCTTGATCGTGCCGATGTTCAAAGACGCCAGCATCGCACTCGGCATTGGCTTCGTGGTCCTGACCTACTTCGTGATCGTCGGCTCGAGCAACGCGGTCAACCTGACCGACGGCCTCGACGGCCTGGCGATCATGCCGACCGTGATGGTCGGCGGCGCGCTGGGGATCTTCTGCTACCTGTCGGGTAACGTGAAATTCGCCGAATACCTGCTCATCCCTTACGTACCGGGCGCAGGTGAGCTGATCGTGTTCTGCGGCGCGCTGATCGGTGCGGGCCTGGGTTTCCTCTGGTTCAACACGTACCCGGCTCAAGTCTTCATGGGCGACGTCGGCGCACTGGCGCTGGGCGCGGCCCTGGGCACCATCGCCGTGATCGTTCGTCAGGAAATCGTCCTGTTCATCATGGGCGGTGTGTTCGTGATGGAAACCCTGTCGGTGGTGATTCAGGTTGCCTCTTTCAAACTGACCGGTCGCCGGGTATTT
The DNA here is from genome assembly GCF_000217955.3 of Pseudomonas fluorescens HK44. Lineage (GTDB taxonomy): Bacteria > Pseudomonadota > Gammaproteobacteria > Pseudomonadales > Pseudomonadaceae > Aquipseudomonas > Aquipseudomonas fluorescens_AQ. The sequence goes on from NZ_AFOY02000005.1 coordinate 170,926, forward strand.
CGCATGGCACCGATTCACCACCACTTTGAACTCAAGGGCTGGCCCGAGCCACGCGTGATCGTCCGTTTCTGGATCATCACCGTGATTCTCGTACTGGTCGGCCTTGCCACCCTGAAGCTGAGGTAGAACGAGTGTCTCTGATCGCTTCTGACCACTTCCGCATCGTTGTCGGCCTCGGCAAGAGCGGCATGTCCCTGGTTCGCTTCCTGGCGAACCGGGGCGTGTCGTTCGCTGTCGCCGATACGCGGGAAAATCCACCGGAGCTGGCCACGCTGCGCCGTGACTATCCACAGGTGGAAGTGCGTTGTGGCGAGCTGGATGTCGAATTCCTCTGCCGTGCCGAGGAGCTCTACGTGAGCCCGGGACTGGCCTTGGCGACTCCGGCCCTGCAAGCGGCGGCGGCCCGTGGCGTGAAGCTGTCGGGTGATATCGAACTGTTCGCACGCAACGCGAAGGCGCCAATTGTTGCCATCAGCGGCTCCAATGCAAAAAGCACCGTGACCACGCTGGTTGGCGAAATGGCGGCAGCGGCCGGCAAGCGCGTGGCGGTGGGCGGTAACCTCGGTACTCCGGCACTCGATCTGCTGAGCGACGACGTCGAGCTGTACGTGATGGAACTCTCGAGCTTCCAGCTGGAGACCACCGATCACCTGGGCGCCGAAGTGGCCACTGTGCTCAATGTCAGCGAAGACCATATGGACCGTTACAGCGGCCTGCCGGCCTATCACCTGGCCAAGCACCGGATCTTCCGTGGCGCGAAGCAAGTGGTGGTCAATCGTCAGGATGCGCTGAGCCGTCCGTTGATGAGCGAGGGCCTGCCGTGCTGGACCTTCGGTCTGAACACGCCGGATTTCAAGGCTTTTGGTCTGCGCGAGGAAAATGGCGAGAAGTATCTGGCGTTTGAATTCCAGAACCTGATGCCGGTGCGCGAGCTGAAAATTCGTGGCGCGCATAACCAGTCCAACGCCCTCGCGGCCTTGGCCCTGGGGCACGCCGTTGGCCTGCCGTTCGACGCCATGCTCTCGAGCCTGCGCACTTTCGCCGGGCTTGAGCATCGCTGCCAGTGGGTCCGCGACCTGAATGGCGTGAGCTACTACAACGATTCCAAAGCCACCAACGTTGGCGCCGCTTTGGCCGCTATCGAAGGTCTGGGCGCAGACATCAAGGGCAAGCTGGTGCTGATCGCCGGAGGCGACGGCAAAGGTGCCGAGTTCAAGGATCTGCGTGATCCCGTCGCGGCCAACTGCCGCGCCGTGGTGTTGATGGGGCGTGATGCCGAGCTGATTGGCCAGTCCATCGGCGATGCCGTGCCACTGATTCGCGTCAACTCGCTGATCGAAGCGGTCGAGCAATGCCGCGCCATCGCCCAGCCAGGCGATGCCGTGCTGCTGTCGCCGGCGTGCGCCAGTTTCGACATGTTCAAGAACTACGAAGAGCGTGGGCACCTGTTTGCTCAGGCCGTGGAGGACTTGGCATGAGTTGGAGAAATATCATCAAGCCGTACCCGTCGCCGATCATCACCGGGCGCGGTATCGACCTCGACTTCCCGATGCTCGCCGGTTGCCTGGCGTTGCTCGGCCTGGGGCTGGTCATGATCGCCTCGGCGTCGTCCGAAGTGGCGTCGGTGCAGTCAGGCAGCGCCCTGTATTACATGATTCGCCACCTCATTTACATCGTGCTCGGCCTCGGTGCCTGCATCGTCACCATGATGATTCCGATTGCGACCTGGCAACGCATGGGCTGGTTGATGCTGATCGGTGCATTCGGTTTGCTGGTGATGGTGATCGTCCCGGGGATCGGCCGTGAGGTGAACGGTTCGATGCGCTGGATCGGTTTCAGTTTCTTCAACGTCCAGCCTTCCGAGATCGCCAAGGTCTTTGTGGTGATCTACCTCGCCGGTTATCTGGTGCGTCGACAGAAAGAAGTACGCGAAAGCTGGATGGGCTTCTTCAAGCCGTTCATCGTGCTGCTGCCTATGGCCGGCCTGCTGCTGATGGAGCCGGACTTCGGTGCCACCGTCGTCATGATGGGGGCTGCGGCGGCGATGCTGTTTTTGGGCGGCGTCGGGCTGTTCCGCTTCACCTTGATGGTGATACTGGCGGTGGTGGCGGTGGTGCTGCTGATCAAGATGCAGCCTTATCGAATGGCACGTCTGACCACCTTCACCGATCCTTGGGCCGACCAGTTCGGTTCCGGCTACCAGTTGACCCAGGCGCTGATCGCCTTCGGTCGCGGCGAATGGCTGGGTGTTGGCCTGGGCAACAGCGTGCAGAAACAGTTCTACCTGCCCGAAGCGCACACCGACTTCGTGTTCTCGGTCCTGGCCGAAGAGCTGGGCGTGGTCGGGTCTCTGGCCACCGTCGCGCTGTTCGTCTTCGTGTGCATACGCGGCATGTACATCGGGTTGTGGGCAGAAAAGGCCAAGCAATTCTTTGCAGCCTATGTCGCCTACGGCTTGTCGTTCCTGTGGATCGGTCAGTTCCTGATCAACATCGGAGTGAACGTCGGCCTGCTGCCGACCAAGGGTCTGACCCTGCCGTTCCTCAGTTACGGTGGCAGTTCGTTGGTGATCTGCTGCGCCTGTCTTGGCTTGTTGTTGCGCATCGAATGGGAGAGTCGAACCCACTTGGGCAGCGAAGAGATGGAGTTCAGCGAGAGTGACTTCGCCGAGGAGCCAACCCATGGGCGCTAACGTGCTGATCATGGCGGGCGGCACCGGTGGCCACGTATTCCCGGCGCTGGCCTGCGCTCGCGAGTTTCAGGCGCGCGGTTACACCGTGCACTGGCTCGGGACGCCCCGCGGAATCGAAAACGAACTGGTCCCGAATGCCGGCCTGCCGTTGCATTTGATCAACGTCAGCGGCCTGCGCGGCAAGGGCAAGCTGTCGCTGCTCAAGGCGCCTTTTGTATTGCTCAAGGCGATCTGGCAGGCCCGTGCGGTCATTCGCCAGCTGAAACCGGTCTGCGTCCTGGGCTTTGGCGGATATGTCACCGGCCCTGGTGGCGTAGCGGCCAGATTGGCCGGTGTACCCGTGATCGTTCATGAACAGAACGCCGTCGCCGGTACCGCCAATCGGTTGCTGGTGCCGTTGGCCGCGCGAGTCTGCGAAGCTTTCCCGGACACCTTTGCTGCCAGTGGCAGCCGGCGCACCACCGGTAACCCGGTGCGCACCGAGTTGTTCCTCGATACAGCGCGTCCAGCCCTGGCCGGACGCAAAGCGCGTTTGCTGATCCTGGGCGGAAGCCTTGGGGCAGAACCGTTGAACAAATTGCTGCCTGAAGCCCTGTCGCAGGTGCCTGTTGAACTGCGTCCGGAAGTGTTTCATCAGGCCGGTAAAAACCACGATGAAGTGACTGCCGAGCGCTATCGCACGGCCGGTGTCGAGGCGCACGTGCAGCCTTTCATCAAAGACATGGCCCAAGCCTATGGCTGGGCCGACCTGGTGGTCTGTCGCGCTGGCGCGCTGACTGTCAGTGAGCTGGCTGCTGCCGGTCTGCCCTCGATGCTGGTGCCTTTGCCCCACGCAATCGACGATCACCAGACCCGCAATGCCGAATATTTGGCTCGTGAAGGCGCTGCCTTCCTGATGCCGCAAAGAACGACTGGCGCAGCGGATCTCGCTGCACGCCTGACAGAGGTCTTGATGCAACCGCAACGACTCAACGACATGGCTGGCGCCGCTCGTCGCCTGGCCAAACCTGATGCAACCCGCAACGTGGTCGATATCTGCCTGGAGGTGGTTCATGGTTGAGAATCAGAAAGCCATGCCGCAGCCGGAAATGCGCCGCATCCGTCGCATCCACTTCGTCGGAATCGGCGGTGTGGGCATGTGCGGAATTGCCGAAGTGTTGCTGAACCTGGGCTATCAAGTGTCCGGTTCCGACCTGAAGGCGTCGCCGGTGACCGAGCGTCTCGAATCGTTCGGCGCCCAGATCTTCATCGGCCACCGCGCCGAGAACGCCGCAACTGCCGATGTGCTGGTGGTTTCGAGCGCCGTGAATCCTTCCAACCCGGAAGTCGCAACGGCCCTGGAGCGTCGTATCCCCGTGGTGCCGCGTGCCGAAATGCTCGCCGAGCTGATGCGCTACCGCCACGGCATCGCCGTCGCCGGTACTCACGGCAAAACCACCACCACCAGCCTGATCGCTTCGGTGTTCGCCGCCGGTGGCCTGGACCCGACCTTCGTGATCGGTGGCCGTCTGAATGCAGCGGGCACCAATGCCCAGCTGGGCACCAGCCGTTACCTGATCGCCGAAGCCGACGAAAGCGATGCCAGTTTCCTGCACCTGCAGCCGCTGGTGGCCGTGGTCACCAACATCGACGCCGACCACATGGCGACCTACGACGGTGACTTCAACAAACTGAAGAAGACCTTCGTCGAGTTCCTCCACAACCTGCCGTTCTACGGTTTGGCGGTGATGTGCCTGGACGACCCGGTGGTGCGTGAAATCCTGCCGCTGGTCAAGCGTCCGACCATGACCTACGGCTTCAGCGAAGACGCCGACGTGCGCGCCATCAATGTTCGTCAGCAAGGCATGCAGACCTTCTTCACCGTGCTGCGTCCTGACCGCGAACCGCTGGATGTCTCGGTGAACATGCCGGGCAACCACAACGTACTGAACTCGCTGGCGACCATCTGCATCGCGACCGACGAGTGTGTCAGCGATGAAGCCATCGTCCAGGGGCTGTCGGGCTTCCAGGGTGTTGGTCGACGCTTCCAGGTCTACGGCGAACTGCCAGTCGAAGGCGGCAACGTGATGCTGGTGGACGACTACGGTCACCACCCGACCGAAGTCGCAGCGGTGATCAAAGCCGTACGCGGTGGCTGGCCGGAGCGCCGCCTGGTGATGGTTTACCAGCCGCACCGCTACAGCCGCACCCGCGACCTGTACGACGATTTCGTCAATGTACTGGCCGACGCCAACGTGTTGCTGCTGATGGAAGTCTATCCGGCCGGCGAAGAGCCGATTCCGGGGGCTGACAGCCGCAAGCTGTGCAACAGCATCCGCCAGCGCGGTCAGCTCGACCCGATCTACATCGAACGTGGTGCCGACCTCGCACCTGTGGTCAAGCCGCTGCTGCGTGCCGGCGACATCCTGCTGTGCCAGGGCGCCGGTGATATCGGCGGCCTTGCACCGAAACTGTTGAATAGTCCGTTGTTCGCGGGTGCGGTTGTCGCTCCTAACGAAGGAAAGTTGAAATGACTGCTGCCTACGCCAACCTGTTCTCGACCATCCCCCCGAAAGACTTCGGCCGCGTGGCCGTGCTGTTCGGTGGCAAAAGCGCCGAGCGTGAGGTTTCGCTGAAGTCCGGTAACGCAGTGCTTGAAGCGCTGCAGTCCGCTGGTGTGGATGCGTTCGGCATCGACGTCGGCGACGATTTCCTGCAACGCCTGCTGAGCGAAAAAATCGACCGCGCCTTCATCATTCTCCACGGTCGCGGCGGTGAAGACGGCAGCATGCAGGGCCTGCTCGAATGCGCAGGGATTCCGTACACCGGCAGCGGCATCCTTGCCTCGGCACTGGCCATGGACAAGCTGCGGACCAAACAGGTCTGGCACAGCCTCGGCATTCCGACGCCACGTCACGCGGTACTGAGTAGCGAAGCCGACTGTATTTTGGCGGCGACGGAACTGGGCTTCCCTTTGATCGTCAAACCGGCGCATGAAGGTTCAAGTATCGGTATGGCCAAAGTGACTTCGGCAGCTGAATTGATCGAAGCCTGGAAAGCGGCCAGTACCTACGATTCGCAAGTGTTGGTCGAGCAATGGATTCAAGGTCCGGAGTTCACCATTGCGACCCTGCGTGATCAGGTGTTGCCACCGATCGCTCTGGGCACGCCGCACACTTTCTATGACTACGACGCCAAGTACCTGGCTTCCGATACCCAATACCGGATCCCGTGTGGCCTCGATAGCGCCAAGGAACAAGAGCTCATGGACCTCACGGCAAAAGCCTGTGAGGCGCTGGGTATCGCCGGTTGGGGACGGGCTGACGTGATGCAGGACGCCGATGGGCAGTTCTGGTTCCTGGAAGTCAATACCGCACCGGGCATGACCGATCACAGTCTGGTCCCAATGGCCGCACGCGCCGCCGGTCTGGATTTCCAGCAGTTGGTGCTGGCGATCCTGGCGGCCAGTGTTGCCAGTCACGTAGAGCCGCGAGGTTAAGACCATGCAAGGCGCCCAGCTACGTCATCAGCCATCCGCACCCGGCCGCAAGCCGGTGCCGCGGGGTGCCAGCCGAATGGTGGCCAAAGAGCCGATGTCGGTGCGCCTGCCGAAAGCCAATTTTGGTTTTCTCAAAGCCTTGTTCTGGCCCGTGCTGTTGGTCGCGTTGGGGTTTGGTACTTACGTAGGCGCACAGCGCTTGCTGCCGTACGCCGACCGGCCGATCACCAAGATCAACGTGCAGGGCGATTTGAGTTACATCAGCCAGCAAGCGGTGCAGCAGCGGATCGCCCCGTACGTGGCGGCAAGCTTCTTCACCATTGACCTGGCGAGCATGCGTACCGAGCTGGAACAGATGCCATGGATTGCCCACGCCGAAGTGCGTCGCGTCTGGCCTGACCAGGTGGTGATTCGCCTGGAAGAGCAACTGCCCGTGGCCCGTTGGGGTGACGAAGCGCTGCTGAACAACCAGGGGCAGGCGTTTACGCCGCGTGAATTGGCCAACTACGAACATTTGCCACAGCTGTTCGGCCCACAACGGGCCCAGCAGCAAGTGATGCAGCAGTATCAGGTGTTGAGCCAGATGTTACGGCCATTGGGCTTCTCGATTGCCCGGCTGGAATTGCGTGAACGCGGCAGCTGGTTTCTGACCACTGGCGCGGGTAGCGCGGGCCCTGGGATCGAGCTGTTGCTGGGGCGCGATCACCTGGTGGAAAAGATGCGCCGCTTCATTGCCATCTACGACAAGACGCTTAAAGAACAGATTACGAACATTGCGCGCATCGACCTGCGTTATGCCAACGGCCTGGCCGTCGGCTGGCGGGAACCTGTAGCGCCCACGACGGCCCAACGCGTCGTCGCGAAGAATTGAGAAGAGGCAGGACCATGGCAAACGTGCAAAGCGGCAAAATGATCGTCGGTCTGGATATTGGTACCTCCAAGGTGGTGGCGCTGGTAGGCGAGGTCGCGGCCGATGGCCAACTGGAAATCGTCGGGATCGGCACTCACCCCTCCCGCGGCCTGAAGAAGGGCGTGGTGGTGAATATCGAATCCACCGTGCAGTCCATTCAGCGTGCGATCGAAGAAGCGCAACTGATGGCCGGCTGCCGGATTCACTCGGCGTTCGTCGGTGTGGCCGGCAATCACATTCGCAGCCTGAACTCCCACGGCATCGTGGCGATTCGTGATCGCGAAGTCAGCTCGGCCGACCTCGAGCGTGTGCTCGATGCCGCCCAGGCCGTGGCCATTCCGGCGGATCAGCGCGTACTGCACACGTTGCCGCAGGATTACGTGATCGATAACCAGGAAGGCGTGCGCGAGCCTTTGGGTATGTCCGGCGTACGTCTGGAAGCCAAGGTCCACGTGGTCACCTGCGCGGTGAACGCCGCGCAGAACATTGAAAAATGCGTGCGTCGTTGCGGTCTGGAAATCGACGACATCATTCTCGAGCAGCTGGCTTCGGCGTACTCGGTGCTGACCGATGACGAGAAAGAGCTGGGCGTGTGCCTGGTGGACATCGGTGGCGGTACCACCGACATCGCGATCTTCACCGAAGGCGCGATTCGTCACACCGCGGTGATCCCGATTGCCGGTGATCAGGTGACCAACGACATCGCCATGGCGTTGCGCACCCCGACCCAGTACGCCGAAGAAATCAAGATCCGCTACGCCTGCGCCCTGGCCAAACTGGCCGGCGCCGGTGAAACCATCAAGGTCCCAAGCGTCGGTGATCGCCCGCCGCGCGAGCTGTCCCGTCAGGCCCTGGCCGAAGTGGTCGAGCCGCGTTACGACGAGCTGTTCACGCTGATCCAGGCCGAGCTGCGTCGCAGCGGCTACGAAGACCTGATTCCGGCCGGCATCGTGCTGACCGGCGGTACCTCGAAGATGGAAGGTGCGGTCGAGCTGGCCGAAGAGATTTTCCACATGCCGGTTCGCCTGGGCGTACCGCATGGCGTCAGAGGCCTGGACGACGTAGTGCGCAATCCGATTTATTCCACCGGTGTTGGTTTGCTGATGTATGGCCTGCAAAAGCAGTCCGATGGCATTTCCTTCTCCGGGATCAGCAGCAGTCGCGATAGCTACAACAACGACGAGGCCAAGAGCCCGTTGATCGATCGCATCAAAAGCTGGGTCCAGGGCAATTTCTGAAGATTTTCCGTAACACCGTGATACCGCAGCACCGTTTTACGCAGTAGGCGCAGTAGGCGAAAAAAACTAGAGAATGTAAGGAGAGGGAAAATGTTCGAACTCGTAGACAACATCCCCGCAAGCCCGGTTATTAAAGTTATCGGTGTTGGCGGTGGCGGCGGCAACGCTGTGAATCACATGGTCAAGAGCAACATTGAAGGCGTTGAGTTCATCTGCGCCAACACTGATGCCCAGGCGCTGAAAAACATCGGCGCGCGGACCATCCTGCAATTGGGCACCGGCGTGACCAAAGGTCTGGGTGCTGGCGCGAACCCCGAGGTCGGTCGTCAGGCCGCTCTGGAAGACCGCGAGCGCATCGCCGAAGTGCTGCAAGGCACGAACATGGTGTTCATCACCACCGGCATGGGCGGCGGTACCGGTACCGGTGCGGCGCCAATCATTGCTGAAGTGGCCAAGGAAATGGGGATCCTCACCGTTGCGGTGGTGACTCGTCCGTTCCCGTTCGAAGGCCGCAAGCGTATGCAGATCGCCGATGAAGGCATCCGCGCGCTGAGCGAAAGCGTTGACTCGTTGATCACCATCCCCAACGAGAAGCTGCTGACCATCCTGGGTAAAGACGCAAGCCTGCTGTCGGCTTTTGCCAAGGCTGACGATGTGCTGGCCGGTGCCGTTCGCGGTATCTCCGACATCATCAAGCGTCCAGGCATGATCAACGTCGACTTCGCCGACGTTCGTACCGTCATGAGCGAAATGGGCATGGCGATGATGGGCACTGGCTGCGCCAGCGGTCCGAACCGTGCACGTGAAGCGACTGAAGCGGCGATTCGTAACCCGCTGCTCGAAGACGTCAACCTGCAAGGTGCACGCGGCATCCTGGTGAACATCACCGCCGGTCCTGACCTGTCTCTGGGTGAGTACTCCGACGTGGGTAGCATCATCGAAGCCTTCGCTTCCGAGCACGCCATGGTCAAGGTCGGTACCGTTATCGATCCGGACATGCGCGACGAATTGCACGTGACTGTGGTTGCCACAGGTCTGGGCGCGAAAATCGAGAAACCTGTGAAGGTCATCGACAATACCGTTCAAACCTCCATGGCCGCTGCCGCACCTGCTGCCGCGCGTCAGGAAATGCCGTCGGTCAACTACCGCGACCTGGATCGTCCAACCGTGATGCGCAACCAGGCTCAGGCCGGCGCAGCGGCGGCGGCTAAACTTAATCCGCAAGACGATTTGGACTACCTGGACATCCCGGCATTCCTGCGTCGTCAGGCCGATTGATGGAATGTATCAGGGCTATGAAGTTGATTGGTGTTCAGCAAAGGTCTGGTCTGCTATTATCGCCAGCCTTTGTTGATACCAGTTCGCAATTTGCGCTGAAGCGGCCCAAGCCATGATTAAACAACGCACCCTGAAAAATATTATCCGTGCCACAGGTGTAGGCCTGCATTCCGGGGAGAAGGTATACCTGACCCTCAAGCCAGCACCTGTAGACACTGGCATCGTGTTTTGTCGTGCCGACCTGGACCCTGTGGTGCAGATTCCTGCTCGCGCGGAAAACGTTGGTGAAACCACTATGTCGACGACACTGGTCAACGGTGACGTCAAAGTGGACACGGTGGAGCATTTGCTCTCGGCCATGGCTGGCCTGGGCATCGATAACGCCTACGTCGAGCTCTCCGCGTCCGAAGTCCCGATCATGGATGGTAGCGCTGGACCCTTCGTATTCCTGATTCAATCGGCTGGCCTGGAAGAACAGGACGCAGCCAAGAAGTTCATCCGGATCCTGCGTGAAGTGACAGTGGAAGACGGCGACAAGCGCGCCACTTTCGTCCCTTTCGAAGGCTTCAAAGTGAGCTTCGAGATCGATTTCGATCATCCGGTGTTTCGTGACCGCACTCAAAGTGCCAGCGTGGATTTTTCCAGCACTTCGTTCGTAAAAGAAGTCAGCCGCGCCCGGACCTTTGGTTTCATGAGTGATATCGAGTACCTGCGCAAGCATAACCTCGCACTTGGCGGTAGCGTCGAGAACGCCATCGTGGTCGACGCGGATGGTGTACTGAACGAAGACGGCCTTCGCTACGAAGACGAATTCGTGAAGCACAAGATCCTCGATGCAATTGGTGACCTCTACCTGCTGGGCAATAGCCTGATTGGTGAGTTCAAAGGCTTCAAGTCGGGCCATGCACTGAACAACCAGCTTCTGCGTAAATTGATTGAGCAGAAAGATGCTTGGGAAGTCGTGACGTTTGAAGACGCCAGCGCTGCACCGATCTCTTACATGCGTCCCGTTGCGGCCGTGTAAGCAAAAACCTCTCTAGTTTTTAAAGGCTGCCTTCGGGTGGCCTTTTTTTAGGTTCATCACGGATTACCGGGAAAGACGCTCTTGATCTTCATGAAAAAGAACTCGCTATCCCGGTAACCGTACGCCATCCGCTTGATGACCTTTATTCGATTGTTTATTCCTTCCAACTGACCGGTGTGCATCGGCCAGCGAACCCGACTGACGATGCCCCGCCAGTAATCCTTTAGCCGTCTGGCGAACTGGATCAGGGCGGGTATCGCGCTTTCATGAGCATGGCGCAACCATTGCTTCCAGGCCGATCTCCAGCCCCAGGCGGTACTCGGCGTCCAGAGCGTTTTGAGTTCAGCCTTCATCAGATAGACCGTCATCAACGATTGGTTGGCCGCCAGTAAATCCTGTAAATGGACCTGTTGTTCCGGCGTTTTCAGGTTCTGCGGGTTACGCAGCAACAGCCATCGCGCCTGCTTGATGACCTTGCGAGCCGGCTTGTCATGACGCAGCCGGTTAGCCTCGTCGACGCGGACCCGATCAATCACCTCTCGGCCATATTTGGCTACCACATGAAAGAGGTCGTAGACCACTCGGGCTTTGGGGCAGTGCTGGCGAACCTCCAGATCAAAAGCGGTGTTCATGTCCATCGCTACCGCTTCGATTCGAGCACAACCCTCTGGTCCCAGTTCTTCGAAGAACGGTCTGACCGCCGCCCGGCTGCGGCCTTCGCCGATCCACAGCACTCGTCGTGTATCGGCATCCAGGACCACGCTGGCGTAGCGATGACCTTTGAACAGCGCGAACTCGTCCATTACCAGGCGTCGCGGTTGCGCCTTCGGCAGATTACTTAGCGCCGTTTGCAAGGCTCGACGCTCCAGCAACCGGACGGTGTCCCAATGCAGCCCAAACAGTTGAGCCACGTGTAGCGTGGGAAGGCGCTCACAGGCTTGAATGACCGCATCGGCCAAGCGGCGCGTCATGCGGGCATAGCGATCCAGCCAACTGACGGCTTCCATGCGTTTGCCACAGTCACGACAGCCAACCCGCCTGAGCAAAACGCTAAGGCGCACCGCGCGACCGAGAATGGGCAAATCACGAACGACTCGCTCGCAATACTCATGAGTGGTTGAACAGGGTTTTTGGCAGCCGCCACAGGAAGGGAATCGGGTAGCGTGGGGAGTCAGATCGATC
>NZ_AFOY02000006.1 GCF_000217955.3 Pseudomonas fluorescens HK44
GATCGAACTGATTCCCCACGCCACCCGATTCCCTTCCTGTGGCGGCTGCCAAAAGCCTTGTTCAACCACTCATGAGTATTGCGAGCGAAGTGTTCGCGATCTTCCCATTCTAGGTCGTGCGGTACGCCTTAGCGTTTTGCTCAGGCGGGTTGGCTGCCGCGATTGTGGCAAACGCATGGAGGCGGTCAGTTGGCTGGATCGCTATGCCCGCATGACGCGCCGCTTGGCCGATACGGTCATTCAGGCCTGCGAGCGCCTTCCCACTCTGCACGTAGCCCAGATGTTTGGGTTGCATTGGGACACCGTTCGGTTGCTGGAGCGTCGTGCCTTGCAGGCGGTGTTGAGCGAGCTGCCAAAGGCGCAACCGCGACACCTGATTATGGACGAGTTCGCGTTGTTCAAAGGTCATCGTTACGCCAGCGTTGTGCTGGATGCCGATACACGACGAGTGCTGTGGATCGGTGAAGGCCGTAGCCGAGCGGCAGTCAGGCCGTTCTTCGAGGAGCTGGGGCCGGAGGGCTGCGCTCGAATCGAAGCGGTGGCGATGGACATGAATACTGCTTTTGATCTGGAGGTTCGCCAGCATTGCCCGAAAGCGCGAGTGGTCTACGACCTTTTCCATGTGGTGGCCAAATATGGCCGAGAGGTGATTGATCGGGTCCGCGTCGACGAGGCTAACCGGCTGCGTCATGACAAGCCGGCTCGCAAGGTCATCAAGCAGGCGCGATGGCTGTTACTGCGTAACCCGCAGAACCTGAAAACGCCGGAACAACAGGTCCATTTGCAGGATTTGCTGGCGGCCAACCAAGCGTTGATGACGGTCTATTTGATGAAGGCTGAACTCAAAACGCTCTGGACGCCGAGTGCTGCCTGGGCTTGGAGATCGGCCTGGAAGCAATGGCTGCGCCATGCACATGAAAGCGAAATACCGGCTCTGATCCAGTTTGCCAAACGGCTAAAAGCTTACTGGCGGGGCATCGTCAGTCGGGTTCGCTGGCCGATGCACACCGGTCAGTTGGAAGGAATAAACAATCGAATAAAGGTCATCAAGCGGATGGCGTACGGTTACCGGGATAGCGAGTTCTTTTTCATGAAGATCAAGAGCGTCTTTCCCGGTAATCCGTG
>NZ_AFOY02000007.1 GCF_000217955.3 Pseudomonas fluorescens HK44
GAGCGCTTCAAAACATCGCCCGATGCCACTCACGAGGCGATTGTTCTGACCGCGCATGAACTGACCTGTGCCTGCGGCTGTCGCAAACACGCCATCGGCGAGGAGATCAGCGAGCAGCTTGAAATCGTGCCGATACAAATCCGCGTGATCAAACACATTCGTAAGGTCTACGGTTGCCGTGCCTATGAAACGGTACCGGTCACTGCGGACAAGCCCGCTCAGAAGCCGTGCTGGCCTGTTGGCAACCTTCAGTTTTGATAACGGCAATGCTTGGAAAGGGTTCGACTTTGAGACCATGAACCGATTGCATGAACATGGTTTCATCAGTAATCCGGTGAACAAGAACAAATCGATTCGGTTGACAGCTGAAGGGTTGGAGCGAGGTCGGCAGATAGCCGACCGGTTGTTTGGGGTAGGAACTCAAGTGGAGCATGTATCCGACTCGAATGCCTGACTTCATGCCACGGCCATACGGCAAGTGGGGTTTATGGGTCGCATACCGTGCAGGCGCTTGTTCTCGTCTTCATCCAAGTAACGCACCAACCCCATGGAATCGACTTAGAGTTGCTTTAGTTTTGCCATTGGGTGGGCGGTGATGTACTCCCATTCAACCGCCCGACTAAACACACCGCTGATTGAGCCCATCTTGCGGTTGACGATCGACGGCTTGTTGCCGTTCTGCTTCCAGGTGGTGCGGATCTGGTCGAGGTCGCGACCGGTGCCAGTTAAAAGCTGTTACCTATGTGCTTGAACCGTTTTGTTACCTATGTGGGTGAGTCATGCCCGGGGCTTTTTTTCACATGTGTTTGCAGTCCATCTACGTAAACCCACAATTTGTGCCGACACCTATAAGGGAACGCCACAACTGGCCGATAACCCGATGGGCCGTTGTCCTGCACGACGCCTCAATGGGCAGCGAAGTTGAGCTGGTCCCTGCATTTGTCTTTGGGTTCATCTTCTTAATTGCCTGGAATCTTCGATGCTGGCGTATCACCAAAAGAGCTTTTTGATCGTCGATGATTTCTCGGATTTCCGTAGTTCGATCAGGTCGATGTTGCGTGAGCTGGGTGTCAAGGATGTCGACACTGCCGATACGGGTGAGGTGGCGCTGCGCATGTGCGCGCAGAAGCGCTACGACTTCATCTTGCAGGATTATCACCTTGGCGATGGCAAGAAGAACGGTCAGCAGGTACTTGAAGACCTGATGGTCGAGAAGCTGATCAGCCATGAAAGCGTGTTTCTGATGGTCACTGCCGAGAGCAGTCAGGCGATGGTGCTCAGTGCGCTCGAGCATGAGCCGGATGCGTATCTGACCAAACCTTTCAACCGCGCTGGCCTGGCCCAGCGACTGGAGCGACTGGAGCAGCGCAAGACGTTGCTCAAGCCGATTCTGCAGGCGCTGGATCGGGGTAAGCCGGTTGAAGTACTGAATGCCTGCATTGAGCTGTGCAAGCAGGACCCGCGCTATTCGCCGCTGTGCCTGCGCTACCGTGCCGATGCGTTGCGCGACATGAATCAGAATGAGGCGCTGGAGCGCTTGTATAACAGCATTCTGGCGGATCGCCCGTTGCCTTGGGCCTATGTCGGTCTGGGGCGATTGATGTTCAAGCGTGGCCAGATCGCTCAGGCAAAAGCCGTCTACGAAAAGGCGCTGAAGGCTTTCCCGATGATGCCATCGCTGTATGACGGCCTGGCTGATGTGCTGGTTGCTGAAGGCGACACCAAAGCTGCGCAGAATGTGCTGGAAGAGGCTGTTCGCCTGTCGCCATTGGCGGTGCGCAGGCAATCGTTGTTGGGCAAGTTGGCGATGACCAACGAAGACTTCGAAGGTGCGGCGAAAGCCTATCGCCAAGCGGTCTCCCAAGGGGCGCAGTCACGTTTCAAAGACCCTGAAAGCAATCTGGGTCTGGCTCATGCGCTCATCAGTAAAGGCAGTGAAAAAGGTCTGGATACCCGCACTCGACTGGAAATCAACCAGACCCTGAGCGCCGTCGCCAAGGAAAATATCAACGATCCGGGGCTGCAGATCCGGGCGCGCTTGATGAAAGCCACCAGCCTGCTGCTCAATGATGCCGAAACCGCTGAGAAGCTGACGGAGCAGGCCCTGGCCCGCCTGGATGGCATGGAGCAGTTCATGAGCGCTGAAGCGGCGTTGCTGGTCGCCAAGCAGTTGAAGATGCTGGGGCAGGCCGACGCCGGTAATTCGATGTTGAAAAACTGCGCTGAGATTTATGGTGATGACCCGGTCGTGATGCAAGGCATCGCCCAGCAGACCGACGACCCGGCGATTCTCAATTCCGGCAACGCGGCGGCAGATCTCAACCGCCAGGGCGTGCGCAGTTACAAGGCGGGCGCGTTGCCCGAGGCGCGGGAGCTTTTCCGCGGTGCACTGTTGTTGCAGCCGAAAAACATCAGTATTGCCCTCAACATGGCGCAATCGCTGTTGCACGGGACCGATCCCAGCCTCGATTCAGCGCTGCTGGAAGAGTGCCGTACGTGCCTGAAAATGGTAGGCATGATGCCCGAGAGCGATGCGCGTTATCCGCGTTATCAGAAGCTGCGAAGCAAGGCGTTTGGCGAATGAATGATGTTGACGAGGGGCTCGACTTTTCCACGGTGATTGCCTCCACCGTACACGACATGAAGAACTCCCTGGCGTTGCTGATGCAGGCCCGCGGACAATGGCTTGCGCGCTTGCCTGCGGTTCAACAGCACACCGCCGAGCAGGGGGTAATCGACTATGAGTTTGCTCATCTGAACGGCATGCTGGTGCAACTGCTGGGGCTCTACAAGCTCGGCGTCAACCAGTTGCCATTGCGTCCGGATTATCACGAACTGGATGATTTCATCGAAGCGCAATTGGCAGCTCATCAGGACGTGTTCAAGAGTCGCGGCATTGTGGTGACTTATGAGATCGATCCATTGAGCCCTCTCGGGTTCTTCGATCGGGAGTTGATAGGAACGGTATTGGTCAATGCGATCAACAACGCCATTCGTTATGCCCGGCATTCGCTATTGATCAGCGTGGGTGAGGAAACCGGGCAGTTGCTGTTGTCGATCAATGACGACGGCGAGGGTTTCCCGGTTCAGATGATCGAGCGTCAGGCGGATTACGTGCAGGGCATCAATCCGGCCAGTGGCAGCACCGGTCTTGGTCTGTACTTCGCCGCGCGTATTGCACAACTGCACCAGCGCAGTGGTGTACACGGGCGTACCGAAATCCGTAATGGCGGCCCGTTGGGAGGCGGATTGTTCAATCTTTACCTGCCCTGATATCCGCCACGCCGAGCACCATTGTTGCAGGATATTTTTATCTGCCGGTGCTTGATATTCCGAACAGCTGGTGCCTATTTTGTACATGTCGCCGTTCGCGGCTTGCACAACTTCAAGGATAGAGTCATGACGACCGATGGCCAGCGTTCACTCGCGCAGCGATTGACGGGCATTGATGAGATTGAATGTGTCACCCCGGATCTCAATGGCGTGCCGCGTGGCAAGGTAATGACCGCGGAAGGATTCCTTGGGGGGCGGCAATTGCAGATGGCGCGTGGCGTGCTGCTGCAATGCATCATGGGCGGTTATCCGCCGGCACGGTTTTACGGCAGTGACGACGGTGACCTGGCGCTCAATGCCGATCCGAAACAGATTCACCGTTTGCCCTGGAGCAAGCAGCCTCGCGCGTTAGCCATTTGCGATGCCGATGAGCTGAGCGGGGAAAGTTCGCGTCTCTCGACTCGCGGTCAGTTGAAAGCGGTGATCGCCCGTTATGCCGCCCGCGGTCTGGCGCCTGTCGTGGCGACCGAGATGGAGTTCTTTGTTTTTGCACCGAACACCGACCCGACCCAACCCTTCCAGCCACCGGTTGGACTGGACGGACGTCGCGAGGAAGGTCATTCGGCATTCAGCGTCAGCTCCAACAACGGTTTGCGCCCGTTCTTCAATGAAGTCTACGAATGCATGGCGGCCCTGGGTTTGCCACGCGATACCTTCATGCACGAGATGGGCGTCAGCCAGTTCGAGATCAATCTGCTGCACGGTGATCCACTGCTGTTGGCCGACCAGACATTCCTGTTCAAGCACCTGCTCAAGGAGGTCGCGCTCAAGCACCACCTGACGGTGGTGTGCATGGCCAAGCCACTGGCGCATACGCCGGGCAGTTCGATGCACATTCACCAGAGCATCGTCGAGACAGGCACGGACCGAAATGTGTTCAGCGATGATGCTGGGCAACCGACTGCAATCTTCCGTCATTTCATCGGTGGCCAGCAGGCCGGCATGGCAGATTTCACGGCGTTGTTTGCGCCGAACGTGAACTCTTACCAGCGTCTGTGCCATCCTTACGCATCGCCGAATAATGCCTGCTGGTCTTACGACAATCGGGCGGCGGGTTTGCGGATTCCAGCCAGTTCGCCAGAGGCGCGTCGGGTGGAGAACCGTCTACCGGGGGCCGATGCCAACCCGTATCTGGCGATTGCCGCCAGTCTGGCGGCGGGGTTGTATGGCATCGAAAACGAACTGGAGCCGACGCCGGCGATTCAAGGCGAGTTTGAAGTGCCGGACAGTTTGTCGTTGCCGTGTACCTTGCATGCTGCTCTTGAGCGTCTGAAACGTAGCCAATTGGCGAAGGAACTGTTTGGCAAGGAGTTCATCGAAGGCTACATCGCTTCGAAGACCCTGGAGTTAAGCAGTTTCCTTGATGAAATCACTCCCTGGGAGCGGCGCATTTTAGCTGCCCAGGCCTAACCGATTCGTCGCTGTCGGGCTATCGTTGACGGTAGCCCGGTACTCACTGCAAGGAGCCGCTCGGAACGCCGATGCGCCAAATCTGGAAATCCTTTCGAGCGCTTTATTTCGCCTCCCTGATGATGTTGATCGGCTCAGGCCTCCTCAGCACTTACCTGGGCTTGCGCCTGGCAGCGGACCATGTCGACAGTCTGTGGGTCGGTGCGCTGATGGCTGCCAACTATTTCGGCCTGGTGCTGGGCGGGAAAATCGGCCACCGGTTGATCGCCCGGGTTGGTCATATTCGAGCCTACTCGGCCTGTGCCGGGATCGTCGGAGCAGCGGTGCTGGGGCACGGGCTGATCGACTGGCTGCCGGCCTGGCTGGTGCTGCGGATGGTCGTCGGTCTAGGCATGATGTGCCAGTACATGGTCATCGAGAGCTGGCTGAACGAGCAGGCCGATGCCAAGCAGCGTGGGCTGGTGTTCAGCGGCTACATGATCGCTTCGTACCTGGGGCTGGTGCTGGGTCAGTTGATTCTGGTCATGCACCCGTCCCTGGGGCTGGAGTTGCTGATGCTGGTGGCGTTGTGTTTTGCGCTGTGCCTGGTGCCGGTTGCGCTGACACGGCGGATTCACCCGGCACCCTTGCACCCCGCGCCGATGGAGCCGCGTTTTTTCATGAAGCGGGTTCCGCAGTCCCTCAGTACGGTGCTCGGCGCTGGCCTGATCGTCGGTTCGTTCTATGGTCTGGCGCCGTTGTATGCGTCTCAGCAAGGGCTTTCCACTGAGCAGGTCGGGCTATTCATGGGGAGCTGCATCTTTGCCGGGTTGCTGGTGCAGTGGCCGTTGGGCTGGTTGTCGGATCGTTATGATCGGGCCGTACTGATTCGCAGTTTTGCCTTTTGCCTGGCGTTGGCGGCGTTGCCGTTGGCGATCATGCCGCAGGTGCCGCTTGAGGTGCTGTTTATCGCGGGCTTCGCCTGCTCGCTGGTGCAGTTCTGTCTGTACCCGTTGGCGGTGGCGTTTTCCAACGACCACGTCGAGGGTGATCGGCGGGTATCGCTGACCGCCATGTTGCTGGTGACTTACGGTGTGGGGGCGAGCATCGGGCCGCTGGTGGCGGGTGTGCTGATGAAGTTGTTCGGCAGTCAGATGCTGTATGCGTTTTTCAGTTTCTTTGCGTTGGTGCTCGTATGGCGCATCCGGCCGAAAGCGGTGACCAATCTGCATCAGGTGGAAGACGCGCCGCTGCATCACGTGGCCATGCCAGACAGCATGTCGAGTTCGCCACTGGTGGCGGCTCTCGATCCGCGGGTCGATGAGCAGGTCGTGCATGACCAGATGCAAAATGGCGCGAGCCTTGATCCGGATCCTGGGCAGGACGCAAAGTCCGAGGCACAGGACGCTGAAGGCCCTGATGAGCAGCCTGATGATCCAGGGCCGGAGCACCCGAAAAGCTTCACCGAGGCCAGATCCTAGGCGCAAAAAAAAACGGGCAGTCACCGAAAGGGACTGCCCGTTTTTTTCAAGCGTCTGGATCAGATGTCGTCTTTGTCGAAGCGGCGTGCTTCGCGTTGCAGCTGATAGACGAAGCGCTCGACCTGACGCTGCACCAGTCCGCTCATGTTGTGAAAGCGTACGCCGGCGAAGGTGGTGTCGATTTTCTCTTCGTGATGCAGATAACGCAGCTCGACCGGTGCGGTCATGCTGCCGAAGGGCAGGGCGGCGATGAAGCGTTCATAAACCTGACCCAGTTGAAGCCCGCTGGTAATGTCGCCATCAAAGCGCAGCTTGCAACCTGTCGCCGAGATGTCCAGCAGTTTGCCGCTGACGGGCGTCTTGAGCTTTTCGCCACCGAGTTCGATGTTCACCAATTGTGCCAGTTTCAAGGCTGCGCGAAACGCGTTGCGACGCTGGTGATAAACCACTTCATCGGGCAGCGTGCCACGGTAGCAGCGGTCGCCGTTGGATTCGTCGATGGTCAGTGTGCCGTTGCTTTCCCAGGCAATACGTACGCCATCATGAAAGCCTTCAACCCGAAAAGCTTCGCCGGCAAGCAGGTAGCGTTCGCCATCGCGGGGGATCATTTCGTCCAGGGCGATCATGTTGCTGTCGCGATCGATATCGATCAGGTAGCTCTGAAAGCGCTGGCTGCGTTCATGGAACGTGATGATCAGGGGGTCATGGCTCTCTTGCAGCATCCGCAGGTTGCCGGTGATTTCCAGCGGGGTGCTGAGCACCTTGGGTGGCTGCGGAGCATCTTCCGAGCTTGAGGCGTTGAACACGGTTTATCAATCTCCAGACAGAATACGATCACACGCAAGAGCCAGCATTCTGCCAGCATGTTTCGTGCCTTGATAGAGCACGCTTATTTATGAGTTCAAGCCTGACTGAGCGCGCGGGGCTTCACAAGCATGGAGGTTGATCCACGGGCGTCATAAAGTGCTGGAGGCTCGCCACCGTTAAGGATTTTCAGCTGATTGGCGGTGGTGGCTTGTTGCACCTGGATCGAGCGGCCATTGAGCTCGTTGGCGGTTTGGCAATCTGCAAGCAGTCGGGTCAGGGCGTCGCTTTGGGTCAGCAGTTGATCGCCGATACTTGAGTGAGCGGCAAACTGCTCCAGACCTGCGCGGCTGGCAGGAAGGTTCAGGCTCGCGAGAATTTCGCTGCGTTTGCGGCCATGCTGTTCCAGCAGAATGATCAGTGCCTGTTTCTGCGCCAGAATGTCTTCGAGCAGCGGCATGTCACGGCCGTGCAGGGCGAGGGATTCGGTCTTCAGCAGCTCCAGCAGCTGCTGAGCTGGAGCAAAGTCATCGGTGATCAGTTGCAGTAAATTAGTGTCGTGCATGGCTGGCCTTGGGTTTTAAGCGTCCAAAAGCCTGGCGCAGGCCTTCGGCTAGCGCTGGGCTTCGAAGTTGAGCAGTTTGCTGGCTACACGGTTGCTATCGACCTTATAGCTGCCATCAGCAATCGCTGCTTTCAACTCGGCCACGCGGGCGTTGTCGACAGCAGGCTGATCGTGCAGCTTGTCAGTGATCTTCTGCAACTGTTGAGCCTCATTGCTGAGGTGTACCGATTCCCCGCTTTGGGTGGCACTGACCTGTTCGGTCGAGGTGCTCAGCGGCGCGGATTTGCCGGCATTGCCGGTGTCCTTGCTGGCGCTGGTCCGCGTGCTGCTTGCGAGCGTGGGGGAGCTGTTTAAACGGCTGAAATCGATGACCATGATAAAAAACCTCTGGGAATTTGGACGCTTGCCATGTTTTCGGCCATACCCGGGAAAACTTTAGGCTCAATTATCGATGAGCTCGGGCGCGTCGGTATTTGCCCTGCGTGAGGCACAGTTTAGGGAACGGGACGGTTGTGCGCCAGTTATCTACATGGAGACTTCCACTTGTCCCGGGGCCATGACTTGCGCCTTGATGACTCGCTGGGAGTTGAGGTTTTTGACTCTGATCTGCTCGCTCAGGCCGCCATTGGACAGCGCTTCACCCGGCATCCGCACACTCAGTGTGCCGCTACGGGCGGTGATGACCACCTGATCGCCCTTGCGCACCACTTCTGCCTGCTCCAGATGAACGAGCGTAATGACCTGATCGCTGACCATTGGTCGGACCAGTTTTTGTCCGATGGCTTGATCGACGCTGGTCAGATATCCCTGATTGATCAGGCTGATATCGCGCTCACGCAACATCACGTCTGAAGGGTCGATGATTCCGGCTCGCTTGAGGGGGCGGGTGGTCGTGACGACCTCGCGAAACAGGCGGACTTGAGCGGGTACGAAGACGGTCCAGGGGGAAGCGCCTTCGCAACGGACTTTCACTGTAACCCGGCCTAAAGGTATGGCCGGGCTCTCCAGTGTCGCTGTCAATTCCTTGTCGCACGCGGGCATGTACATGCGCGGATCGAGCTTGTTGACCTCGATTTCGTAGCGCCCTTCGGTTTGACTCGTAGCCAGATAGTCTTCTACGGTGAATTCAAGAAAGCCCTGAGTGACGCCGATAAGTAGATCAGGCAAGGTAACCGGGTCAGCAAAGGCAGGGCTGCCAGCGTTCAACAAGCACACGGCTGACAAGGCGCCGAGGAATTTGCGGCACGTTGATGTCAGGCGTCGGGAAAATGTCGTTTTTGCGTTCATAGCAGTTAAAAAGCAAGCGCCGTGCCGTTTAGTGATGAATGTGCGTCGCAACACACTTAGCGTTGGTGTAGGAGTCTGGGCATGGCTGGTGTAATGGATTCGGTAAACCAGCGCACGCAACTGGTAGGGCAGAATCGCCTGGAGCTGTTGTTGTTCCGTCTTGACGGCCAACAGCTTTACGGGATCAACGTGTTCAAGGTTCGGGAGGTGCTGCAATGCCCCAAACTGACCGTGATGCCCAAGTCCAGTCCTGTCGTGTGCGGCGTGGCGAATATTCGGGGGGCAACCATCCCGATTCTGGATCTGGCAATGGCGACCGGCTCAGGCGGGTTGCAGGATCAAAGCAATCCCTTCGTCATCATTACGGAGTACAACACCAAGACCCAGGGTTTTCTGGTGAGGTCGGTCGAACGGATCGTCAACATGAACTGGGAAGAGATCCATCCGCCGCCCAAGGGCACGGGCCGCGATCATTACCTGACCGCTGTGACTCGCGTCGACAATCAGTTAGTCGAAATCATCGACGTGGAAAAGGTCCTGGCGGAAGTTGCGCCGACGTCGGATGTGATTTCGGTTGGCGTGATCGATGCCGAGACTCAGCACAAGGCGATTTCCCTGCGAGTGCTCACGGTCGATGACTCGTCGGTGGCGCGCAAGCAGGTCACGCGTTGCCTGCAGACGGTGGGGGTTGAAGTCGTTGCGTTGAACGACGGTCGGCAAGCGCTGGATTACCTGCGCAAACTGGTCGACGAGGGCAAGAAGCCGGAAGACGAATTTCTGATGATGATTTCCGACATCGAAATGCCCGAAATGGACGGTTATACCCTTACGAGCGAGATCCGCAACGACCCTCGCATGCAAAAACTCCATATCATCCTGCATACTTCGTTGTCAGGTGTGTTCAATCAGGCGATGGTGAAGAAAGTCGGTGCCGATGACTTCCTTGCCAAATTCCGTCCTGATGACCTGGCATCCCGGGTAGTCGACCGGATCAAAGCAGCAGACAACAGCTAGGGGCTTTCGCTCCTGGCGGTCAACACGATTTAAGAGGCGGCATCATTGTCTACGGGTAATTTGGATTTCGAACAGTTCCGGGTCTTCCTGGAAAAAGCCTGTGGCATTTTGCTCGGTGAGAACAAGCAGTATCTGGTGTCGAGCCGTCTCAACAAACTGATGGAACTGCAAGGCATCAAGTCCTTGGGGGAGTTGGTGCAGCGGATTCAGACACAGCCGCGCAGTGGTTTGCGCGAGATGGTGGTGGACGCGATGACGACGAACGAAACCCTCTGGTTTCGTGACACCTATCCGTTTGAAGTCTTGAAGAACAAAGTGCTGCCCGAGTCCATCAAGGCCAGTCCCGGGCAGCGCCTGCGGATCTGGTCGGCGGCGTGCTCGTCCGGGCAGGAACCGTATTCGCTGTCGATGTCGATCGACGAGTTCGAGCGGGTCAATATGGGGCAGTTGAAGATGGGGGTGCAGATCGTTGCCACCGACCTGTCCGGGACCATGCTGACCAACTGCAAGACCGGCGAGTACGACAGCCTGGCGATCGGTCGCGGTCTTTCGCCGGAGCGTCTGCAACGTTACTTCGACCCAAAAGGGCCGGGGCGCTGGGCAGTCAAGGCACCGATCAAGAGTCGGGTGGAGTTCCGCTCGTTCAACCTGCTGGACAGCTACGCCAGTCTCGGCAAGTTCGACATCGTGTTCTGCCGCAACGTGTTGATCTACTTCTCTGCCGAAGTGAAGAAAGACATCCTGCTGCGGATTCACAGCACGCTGAAGCCGGGCGGTTATCTCTTCCTGGGGGCTTCCGAAGCGCTGAACGGTTTGCCGGATCACTATCAGATGGTTCAGTGCAGCCCGGGGATCATCTACCAGGCCAAGTGATTGGGCGGTAGTCGGTACTGCATGAAAACGGGAGTCCTCAGGGGCTCCCGTTTTTTTTTCGCCCGCCTGTTCCCCCGCACCAGCGTCATCCCCCTGTGGGAGCGGTGTTGTTCTCTCGGGTTGTGGGAAGCGGCAGAAAAGCGGCAGGCGCCGGAAATCCATTGCCGCTTTTCTGGCATTGCCGCTTTGCCGTCGCCCGCAAAGCCCCGGTTTACGGGGTTTAAGAAGCTGGCACGGGGCTTGCTATGCCCCTGTTACGAAAAATCAGGTCACCCAAAGGTTTCCGACATGAGCATCAGCTTCGATAAAGCGCTCGGTATCCACGAACAAGCTCTGGGCTTCCGAGCTCAGCGTGCCGAAGTGCTGGCCAACAACATTGCCAACGCCGATACCCCGAACTACAAGGCTCGGGATCTGGACTTCTCGTCGGTGCTGGCTGCCCAGAACGACAAGAACAAGAACGGCACCTTTGCTTTGAACATGACCAATAGCCGTCATATCGAAGCCCAGGGCCTGAGCAGTGGTGAGGAGTCGTTGCTGTATCGCACGCCGATGCAACCGTCGATTGACCAAAACACCGTGGACGCCCAACTGGAACAGTCGAACTACGCGCAGAACGCGGTCAACTTCCAGGCCAGCTTCACGCTGCTCAACAGCAAATTCAAAGGGCTGGTATCAGCCCTGCGCGGGGAGTAATTCATGTCTCTGTCCAGTGTTTTCAACATTGCCGGTAGCGGCATGAGTGCGCAGACCACTCGCTTGAACACCGTCGCCAGTAACATCGCCAACGCCGAGACCGTCTCTTCGAGCATTGATCAGACCTACCGTGCTCGTCACCCGGTGTTCGCCACCATGTTCCAGGGCGGTCAGTCCGGTGGCAGCGATTCGCTGTTCCAGAACCAGGATGCTGCAGGCCAGGGTGTACAGGTACTCGGTGTGGTCGAAGATCAAAGCAACCTCGAAGCACGCTACGAGCCGAACCATCCAGCGGCTGACGCCAAGGGCTACGTCTATTACCCCAACGTCAATGTGGTTGAGGAAATGGCCGACATGATTTCTGCCAGTCGTTCGTTCCAGACCAACGCGGAAATGATGAACACCGCCAAAACCATGATGCAGAAGGTCCTGACCCTCGGTCAGTGATAAGGGGCGATTTTTATGAGCGTTACCGATTCCACCGGCGGCCTGAGCATGACCGATCTGCTGGCGAACTCCTCGGTCAAGACCAGCGGTACGGCCGCGAATGGCCTTTCCGCAGCAACCAGTAGCGTGACCGGCGGCAAGGCGCTGGGCAAGGATGCGTTCATGAAGTTGCTGGTGACCCAGCTGAAGAACCAGGACCCGCTTTCGCCGCAGGACAACAGCGCATTCGTGGCTCAACTGGCGCAGTTCAGCAGTCTTGAAGGGATCACTTCCCTCAATACGACTGTGAGTTCCATGGCCAGTAATTTCAGTTCTTCCCAGGCGTTGCAGGCTTCTTCTCTGGTGGGGCGTTCGGTCATTGCACAAACCAGCACCGCTCAGATCACTGACCCGAGCAAGGGGCTGACCGGTACGGTGAACCTGACATCGTCGATCTCCGACGGTACGGTGAAGATTAGCGACTCAAGCGGAAATGTCATAAGAACACTGAACCTGGGCACCCAGCCTGCGGGCAGCGCCAGCTTCAGTTGGGATGGCAAGGACAGCAGCGGCGCCTTGGTTCCGGCGGGCACCTACACCTTCAAGGCCAATGCTCCGGTCAATGGCACGGCGACCGATCTGGCCACCTACCTGCCAGCAACGGTCAACAGCGTGACCCTGAGTCAAACCGGCGGCGAGTTGACGCTCAATCTTGCAGGTCTGGGCCCCATCGCCCTGTCCAAAGTTCAAACTATTGGTCTATAGAGCCGGCTAACGCGGCATAAAGGAGTGGAATATGTCTTTCAATATCGGCCTTAGCGGTCTCTATGCAGCCAATAAACAACTGGACGTGACCGGTAACAATATCGCCAACGTCGCGACTAGCGGTTTCAAGTCTTCGCGCGCCGAGTTCGCCGATGTCTACTCGGCAACCAAGCTGGGTAACGGCAGTAAAGTCGTCGGCAGCGGCGTACGCCTGGCCAACGTTTCCCAGCAGTTTACTCAGGGTGATATCAGCAACACCGGTAACGTGCTGGACATGGCCATCAATGGCTCTGGCTTCTTTACCCTGAACAACAACGGTTCGACGTCCTATACCCGTGCCGGTACGTTCAAGGTCGACAAGGATGGTTTCATCACCAATACCGATCAAACCTCCCGTTTGCAGGGTTACGGCGCGGACGCCAATGGCAAGATCATCAACGGTGTGTTGACTGACCTGAAGATCGACACCTCGAACCTGGCGCCCAAACCGACGTCGACCGTGTCCTCGACGATCAACCTGAACTCGACTGCTCCGGTGATCGACGACACGATCCCGGCGAACAAATTCGACCCGGGCACCCTCGCCACCTACACCAAATCGTTCAGTACACCGATCTATGACAGCCAGGGCAACTCGCACGTCTTGGATCAATACATGGTGAAGACCGGCGCCAACACTTGGAAGACTTACACCCTGGTAGATGGTCGCAACCCGGATGCCACCGGCAGTGACCCGAAAGTCACTCCCCCGGTCGCCACGACCATGACGTTCGATTCGGCTGGCAAGCTGGTCTCGGTTGCCACGCCTCCTGCAACACCAGCGGCGCCTAACGCAACTAACACCGTGACATTGGCTGGCTGGGTACCCGGCACAGTGACCAATGGTGTATGGACGGCTAACGGTGCCAATGCCAGCGCTACGGGCATGACCATTTCGATGAACAACACCACGCAGTTCAATGCCGACTCCGCCCGTTCGATCCCGGCTCAGGATGGTTACGCTACCGGCCAGATTACCAACCTGACAATCGACGGCACCGGTACCTTGTTCGCCAACTTCAGCAACAACCAGAGCAAGGCCATCGGCCAGGTTGCGCTGGCAAGCTTTACCAACGAACAAGGCCTGCAAGCCGTAGGCGGCACCAGCTGGAAAGAAACGTTCGCCTCGGGTATCCCGGGTTATGACGCGCCAACCACCGGTACACTGGGTTCGATTCAGTCCAACTCCCTGGAAGAGTCCAACGTCAACCTGACCAACGAGCTGGTCAACTTGATCAAGGCGCAAAGTAACTACCAGGCCAACGCCAAGACCATCTCGACCCAAAGCACCATCATGCAGGCCACCATTCAGATGACCTGATGCTGGTTGGCAGGTAACGCTACACAAGGAGCCCCTCGCAAGAGGGGCTTTTTTGTGTGCGCCCAGCATGGGCGCAATCTTGTGGGTGAAAGTCCCGCCGTAAGCTGACCACAGCGAACGAAGTGAAGCGCAACTGCATGAGGGTGACCGAGTGTGGGGAGGAAGCGTGAATCGAAGCCATGAGCCGATGTACAAGAACCGGATAAAAGGCGCGGCCGATCAGGGCGAGCGGGCACAAAACCGCGAAGCTCTTGTGGTCAAGGATCAGGCTGTGTAAATCCGGCGGTTGTGTGGTGAAGGATTGCGTTCTTACCTGGGGAGATCTCGCCTTATGCCTGAAAGGGCGACGGTGCCAGCCGGAGCGAGAAGTCAGCAGAGGCCGTAGTAGTCTTTTTTTTTGACGAAGGGCCGAACGAGAGAAAGCGTTATAGGCCATGTTGATACGAAAGACCGGAAGTCAGATGCCTGCCAAACGCGGGGCGGATGGAGACTGCGAGCGGTGAAGCCGTGAGAAGTCCCGTCAGCGACGAGGTCAATCGCCCGCAAGATGAATCCGACAACGCAGGGCAAGGGCTGCTGGAACGGGCCTTTGCGAGAGAAAACCTGAAGCGGGCGTGGAAACGGGTCAAGGCCAACAAAGGTGCAGCGGGAGTCGACGGTCTGGATATTGATCAGACGGCCGAGTACCTGCTGACCCAATGGGCGGCGATTCGTGAACAGCTTCTATCAGGTGTCTACCGGCCCAGTCCGGTACGGCGTGTAGCCATTCCCAAACCTGACGGCGGTCAACGCGAGCTGGGTATCCCAACGGTCACCGACCGTTTGATCCAACAAGCGCTGCTGCAAGTCTTGCAGCCATTACTCGATCCGACTTTCAGTGAACACAGCTACGGCTTTCGTCCGGGACGCTGTGCGCAGGGCGCCGTTTTAGCGGCTCAGCGCCATGTTTCTTCAGGACGTAAAGTGGTGGTGGATGTTGATCTGGAGAAGTTCTTCGACCGGGTCGATCACGACATCTTGATGGATCGTTTGCGCAAACGGACCACGGATCAGGCGGTTATCCGGCTGATTCGTGCCTATCTGGATGCGGGAACGCTGATCAATGGAGTGGTCGAGAAAAGCCGCTGCGGGGCGCCGCAAGGCGGCCCGCTGTCGCCGTTGCTGGCGAATGTGCTGCTGGACGAAGTGGACCGAGAGCTTGAGCGCAGGGGACATTGTTTTGTGCGCTATGCCGATGATGCGAACGTTTATGTTCGCAGTCAGAAGGCGGGGCAGCGGGTAATGGCCCTGCTGAGGCAGCTGTACGAAAAGCTGCACTTGAGCGTCAACGAGAGCAAGAGTGCAGTGACGAGCGCGTTTGGTCGCAAGTTTCTGGGCTATGAGTTGTGGTCAGCCCGCGGCGAAGTCAAGCGTGCCGCATCCTATAAAGCGCAGAAGCAGTTCAAGCAACGAATACGCTGGTACACCCGACGCTCGTGTGGCCGTAGCTTGCAGCAGATTGTCGATGACCTACAACCTTACATTTTGGGATGGAAAGCTTACTTTGGGTTGTCGCAAACCCCAGCCGTCTGGCGTGCGCTGGACGAATGGATACGACACCGGTTGCGAGCGATCCAGCTTAAACAATGGAAGCGCGGAACGACGACGTATCGTGAGCTGCGAGCACTTGGCGCGAATAACCAGGTGGCGCAGAAGGTGGCAGGAAACACCTGCCGCTGGTGGCATAACAGTCGTCTTGACCTGAATCGCGTGCTTAATATTGCGTGGTTCGACAGGCTGGGATTAGTGCGTTTCTCATAACCTCAATCTCTCGAACCGCCCGGTGCGGACCCGCATGCCGGGTGGTGTGGCAGGGGAGCGGCCTATGAAGGCCGTCCCCTATGCCGATGTCTGAAGCAAACCTGTAGGCGCCCCCCAGCTCCTACGCAAAAGAAAACCCCCGACCAGTAGAAGACTGATCGGGGGTTTCAGGTAAGCACCTTGCGGCGCTTACCAGCTCAGCTTATTGGCAGGCTTCGCAATCCGGCTCATCGATGGCGCACGCCTTCGGCACTGGAGCAGGACCGGCTGGAGCGGCCAGGACCGAGTCGTCACCGTGGTTGCCGCCGCTGGAAACTGCGTTCAGCTTGCCGGTGTTGATGGTCGATTTCTCGGTGCTGGTCGCGGCCAGGGCACGGAGGTAGTAAGTGGTTTTCAGGCCACGGTACCACGCCATGCGGTAGGTCACGTCGAGCTTCTTGCCCGATGCGCCGGCGATGTACAGGTTCAGCGACTGAGCCTGGTCGATCCACTTCTGACGACGGCTGGCCGCGTCAACGATCCACTTGGTGTCGACTTCGAAGGCGGTCGCGTAGAGCTCTTTGAGTTCTTGCGGGATACGTTCGATCTGCTGCACGGAGCCGTCGTAGTACTTCAGGTCGTTGATCATGACCGAGTCCCACAGACCGCGAGCCTTGAGGTCGCGAACCAGGTACGGGTTGATCACGGTGAATTCGCCCGACAGGTTCGATTTCACATAGAGGTTCTGGTAGGTCGGTTCGATCGACTGCGAGACGCCAGTGATGTTGGCGATGGTCGCGGTCGGTGCGATGGCCATGATGTTGGAGTTACGAATGCCTTTCTGTACGCGAGCACGCACCGGTGCCCAGTCCAGGGTTTCGTTCAGGTCAACGTCGATGTACTTCTGGCCACGCTGATCGATCAGGATCTGTTGCGAATCCAGCGGCAGGATGCCTTTGGACCACAGCGAACCCTGGAACGTCTCGTAAGCGCCACGCTCGTCAGCCAGGTCGCAGGAAGCCTGGATCGCGTAGTAGCTGACCGCTTCCATCGACTTGTCGGCGAACTCGACCGCAGCGTCGGAGCCGTAAGGGATGTGCTGCAGGTACAAAGCGTCCTGGAAACCCATGATGCCCAGGCCGACCGGACGGTGCTTGAAGTTGGAGTTCTTCGCTTGTGGCACCGAGTAGTAGTTGATGTCGATCACGTTGTCGAGCATGCGAACAGCGGTGTTCACGGTACGTGCAAGCTTCACGGTGTCCAGCTTGCCGTTGACGATGTGGTTCGGCAGGTTGATCGAACCCAGGTTGCAAACGGCGATCTCGTCCTTGTTGGTGTTCAAGGTGATCTCGGTGCACAGGTTCGAGCTGTGAACCACGCCAACGTGCTGCTGTGGGCTACGCAGGTTGCATGGGTCTTTGAACGTCAGCCATGGGTGGCCGGTTTCAAACAGCATGGAGAGCATTTTGCGCCACAGGTCTTTGGCCTGGATGGTCTTGAACAGCTTGACCTTGCCCGGGTATTCGGTCAGGGCTTCGTAGTACTCGTAACGCTCTTCGAAGGCCTTGCCGGTCAGGTCATGCAGGTCCGGAACTTCAGACGGCGAGAACAGGGTCCACTTGCCGTCATCGAAGACGCGCTTCATGAACAGGTCAGGGATCCAGTTGGCAGTGTTCATGTCGTGGGTACGACGACGGTCATCACCGGTGTTCTTGCGCAGCTCGATGAACTCCTCGATGTCCATGTGCCAGGTTTCCAGGTAAGCGCAGACAGCGCCTTTGCGCTTGCCCCCCTGGTTAACGGCGACAGCGGTGTCGTTCACTACTTTCAGGAAGGGTACGACGCCCTGGGATTTGCCGTTGGTGCCCTTGATGTACGAACCCAATGCGCGAACCGGAGTCCAGTCGTTGCCCAGGCCGCCAGCGAATTTCGACAACATGGCGTTGTCGTGGATCGCGTGGTAGATGCCCGACAGGTCATCCGGCACGGTGGTCAGGTAGCAGCTCGACAGTTGAGGGCGCAGGGTGCCGGCGTTGAACAGGGTCGGGGTCGAGGACATGTAGTCGAAGGACGACAACAGGTTGTAGAACTCGATCGCACGGTCTTCCTTGTTCTTCTCTTCGATCGCCAGGCCCATGGCCACGCGCATGAAGAAAATCTGCGGCAGTTCGAAACGCACGCCATCCTTGTGGATGAAGTAACGGTCGTACAGGGTTTGCAGGCCCAGGTAGGTGAACTGCTGGTCGCGTTCGTGGTTGATTGCCTTGCCGAGTTTTTCCAGGTCGAAGGTCGCCAGGACCGGGTTCAGCAATTCGAATTCAATACCCTTGGCGATGTAGGCAGGCAGAGCCTTGGCGTACAGGTCGACCATTTCGTGGTGAGTTGCGCTTTCAGCGACTTCCAGGAAGCTCAGGCCTTCGGCACGCAGGGTGTCCATCAGCAGGCGTGCGGTGACGAACGAATAGTTCGGCTCACGCTCGACCAGCGTGCGCGCGGTCATCACCAGCGCGGTGTTGACGTCGGTCAGGGCCACGCCGTCGTAGAGGTTCTTCAGGGTTTCGCGCTGGATCAGGTCGCCGTCGACTTCTTCCAGGCCTTCGCAGGCCTCGGTGACGATGGTGTTCAGGCGGCCCATGTCCAGGGGGGCAAAAGTGCCGTCGGCACGGGTGATGCGGATCGACGGGTGAGCCTGTACCGCTTCCTCGGTCGGTGCGCGTACAGCGCGCTCTTTGGAGCGGGCGTCACGGTAGATCACGTAGTCGCGAGCGACTTTCTGCTCGCCGGCACGCATCAGGGCCAGTTCGACCTGGTCCTGGATTTCTTCGATGTGGATGGTGCCGCCCGATGGCATGCGACGCTTGAAGGTTGCGGTGACTTGTTCGGTCAGGCGGGCAACGGTGTCGTGGATTCGCGACGAGGCAGCAGCAGTGCCGCCCTCAACTGCGAGAAACGCTTTGGTGATGGCGACGGTGATTTTGTCATCGGTGTAAGGAACGACAGTGCCGTTACGCTTGATCACGCGCAGTTGGCCTGGCGCGGTGGCAGACAGATCCGAATTCGAATCAGTGGCCATCGACGCGGTGCCCTGCGGGTTCTCGCGAGTTGTGTCGGTTTGCATGGGTGTCTCCACGTTCTCTATGTTTGTTTGGGCACCATGAAGGTGCCCACCGTTCTGTCCTGAAGCACTACAACCGGCAAGCGCCGGGCATAACCACTTCGGGACAGTCAGGAAGGGGCTGTCGAGCACCGCTTCCTTGCCGAAGTCTTTGGTCTCAAGCCAGGGGCTGAAAACCGAATTCCATTTGGGCGGCAGTGATTGACTGCAACACCCGTACCGTTTTCGCCGTTGTGGCTAAAAAACAGTCGCCATCCGCGCAGGCTGCGTGACAACTACTGCGTGCTGCGCGCCTTCGGCGCTACGCGAGTAATCCTGCGTTAAAAACAGGCTCGGACTGCTCATTTACAGCTTGTAAACTCCGCGTCCTCGCCTGTTTTTGCCTTGTCTTACCTTCGCTCGTTACGTTTTCACGCAGCCTGCTTCAATGCGGTTTGGGCTTCTGAAAATGCGTTTGGTTCAACCAGACAGAGGCAATAAAAGCGCTTGAATTTGGTGTCTGATTTGTGTTTGGTTTTTTGCGTAAACCCCTACATGTAGGGTTTTTTTTAGCGCGGGCTACAAGATAATGCGTTTTGGGGGATGATTGCAACGTACTACCTGTGGATAAAGCTGTGCGTAAAATGTGTATGAAACGGTCAATCGGCGTGTAGGCCGCAACGCTGCTGGGGTGAACCGTTTGTCATCGAATTTTGCCCTGAAAAATAGCCTTGGGCTGATTTTTGCGGGCGCGAACCCTATCACAAAAAAACGCAGTTACCGAGCGCATTTGCCAGCTTGTGTTCTCAAGGGAAGGCATTGCTACAATCGGTCACTGCATATGCAGTCTTATCCACTCCAATCATTACAAAAAGACGAGTGGAGCCTTCCTTAATAGCGTTCGGCAAAGAGGTCACCCGTGGAGCAAGAAACCTGGCAGGTATTGATTGTCGAGGATGACCAGCGCCTGGCCGAGTTGACCCGTGAGTACCTCGAAAGCCACGGTCTGCGGGTCACCCTGGAAGGCAATGGAGCGCTGGCGGCGGCGCGGATTATCGCCGAGCAACCGGACCTGGTGATCCTTGACCTGATGCTCCCCGGCGAAGACGGCCTGACGATTTGCCGCAAGGTCCGTGATCACTACGACGGACCGATCCTGATGCTCACTGCGCGCACTGACGATATGGACCAGATCCAGGGCCTGGACATGGGCGCCGATGACTACGTGTGCAAACCGGTGCGCCCGCGTTTGTTGCTGGCACGTGTCCAGGCCTTGCTGCGACGCAGTGAAGCAGCAGAACCTGCGGTACCGGAAAAACTTCGTCGATTGCAGTTCGGCCCGCTGGTCGTCGATAACGCCCTGCGGGAGGCGTGGCTGCAGGACACCGGCATCGAGTTGACCAGTGCCGAGTTCGATCTGCTCTGGCTGCTGGTGGCCAATGCCGGGCGGATTCTGTCGCGCGAGGAAATTTTTACGGCGCTGCGAGGCATCGGCTACGACGGTCAGGATCGTTCGATTGATGTACGCATTTCGCGGATCCGGCCGAAGATCGGCGATGACCCGGACCATCCGCGATTGATCAAGACCATTCGCAGCAAGGGCTATCTGTTCGTTCCTGAAGCCTGTGTAGATCAGCCCCTGTGAACTCGATCTTCCTGCGCATTTATGGCGGCATGTGCGCAGCGCTGATTTTGGTGGCGGTGCTCGGCGTACTGGCCTTGCACCTGCTTAATCAGGTGCGCAGCGAGCAATACCGCGAGCGCCTGGCCCACGGTACGTTTTCCTTGATGGCCGACAATCTGCAACCGATGAACGAGACCGAGCGTCATCGAGCGTTGCTGGTGTGGGAGCGTTTGCTGGGCATTCCCTTGAGCTTGCAGACCTTCGCCCAGACCGATCTCGACCTGAGCCAGCGCACGCGGGTGCTGCACGGTCAGGCGCTGGTGGAGCAGACCGGCCCGCACGCGGCGAAAGTCTATCGGTTGGTCAGCGATAAAGAACAGCTGGTGCTGACAGGGGAAGTGCAACAGATCAGTGAGCAACTGGCGCGTGCGACCATTTACCTGTTGGCCGATGAGTTGGTGCGTTATCCGGTGTCCGAGCAGCCCAAGCGTCTTGAGGTGTTGAAGAAGGACAAGGGCTTCGGCTTTGAGCTGCAACTGATTACGGTCGATCAGGCGGACATGGACGAAGACCAGAGCCGTCGGGTCTCTGAAGGCGACACGGTGATGGCGCTAGGCAAGGGCGGCGATTCGATCCGGGTGTTTGCCGGGATGGTCGGTACGCCCTGGGTGCTGGAAATCGGTCCCTTGTATCAGATGAACCCGTACCCGCCGGACTGGCTGGTGTTGATCGCTGCATTGGGCCTGAGCCTGATCGGGTTGATCGTCTATTTGCTGGTGCGCCAGTTGGAGCGCCGCTTGAGAGGTCTGGAGTCGGCCGCTACGCGGATCGCCAAAGGCAGCCTGGAAACCCGCGTGCCAGCACGGGGTGCGGATTCGGTGGGGCGATTGGCGGCAGCGTTCAACGGCATGGCCGAGCACTTGCAGCAACTGCTGGCAATTCAGCGTGAACTGGTGCGTGCGGTATCCCATGAGCTGCGCACGCCTGTTGCGCGGTTGCGTTTTGGGCTGGAGATGATCAGCACGGCGAGCACGCCACAAGCGCGGGAGAAATACCTGGAAGGCATGGATCACGATATCCAGGACCTCGATGGCCTGGTGGACGAGATGCTCACGTATGCGCGGCTGGAGCAGGGGTCGCCGGCGCTGAACTTCCAGCGCGTCGACCTCGATGCCTTGGTCAATCAGGTGATCGACGAACTGGCGCCCTTACGCGCCAACGTGACGGTGCATCGCGGCCTGTGCCTGTCGGCTGCCGATTGCGATGGCGCCTGGGTCGACGCTGAGCCGCGCTACCTGCATCGGGCGTTGCAGAATCTGGTGAGCAACGCCATGCGTCACGCCCAGTCCCGGGTGTCGATCAGTTATCAGGTGGGGCAGCAGCGTTGTCGCGTCGATGTCGAAGACGATGGGCCGGGCGTGCCGGAAAATGCCTGGGAAAAGATCTTCACGCCATTTTTGCGTCTGGATGACAGCCGCACCCGGGCGTCCGGTGGGCACGGCCTGGGGTTGTCCATCGTGCGCCGGATCGTTCACTGGCATGGCGGTCGGGCGTTGATTGGCAAGAGTAAAAGCCTGGGGGGCGCGTGTTTCAGCCTGAGCTGGCCCAGAAATCAGGAAAAGCCCTGAGATCTTTACCGTCTGTAAGGGCCTCATCGCGAGCAAGCTTTGCTCCTACGGATCTGTGTCGCTCGCGACTGACGCCACACCGGTAGGAGCAAAGCTTGCTCGCGATGACGGTCGAACAGGCGCTGAAAACCTTCAGGCCTTAATGCTGACCAGGCTCAACAGTTGTCCATCGTGCACACCAAACTGTGCGTCCAGTTCCGTGCCGTAGTGCCATTCGCTGGAGAGGTCGGTCAATAAACGCAGGCGCACATGCCCACTGTCGGCCCATTCCAGCACCTCGGCATGTTCGAAATAAAAGCGCTTCTGCACGATGGGGTAGAGCGCCTTGAACAGGCTTTCCTTGACCGAGAAGGTCAGTGTCACCCACAGCGCCAGCTGATCTTGACGGCCCGCGGCCATGCGTCCGAGTTCGGGCGGGGTCAGGATTTCTGCGGCCAGACGCTCGGCACGTTCGGCGTTCAGCAGGTTTTCCAGGTCCATGCCCAAGCCCCGCCAATGTGTCTTGCGTGCAACGATGGCCGCGGCCCGGCCGGTGCTGTGGGTGATTGAGCCGCAGATATGCACGGGCCATACGGGCGCGCGGTCCTCGCCTATCGCCGGAATGCAGTCCAGACCTTCCAGTTGCTGCAAGGCGGCCCGGGCGCACACCCGCCCGGCGAGAAACTCGGCCTGACGTTTGGCGACCGAGCGCTGGATACTGGGGGGCGGTTCGATGGTGCTGCGTCGGAAGTCATCGAACACCAGCAACGACGGATCGAAACGAGTGCTGAGCAGCACCGTGTCGGGCAGCGCATCAGGCAACGGCCAGTGGGCATCGAGCGGCGTGCAGCAGGCGGGGAGAGCGGGGAGCGGGTTCATCCCGGCATTTTGCCGGGTTGACCAAGAGCTGGGTAGTGGCCGCTTTGTAAACATCTGGCGCGCAGTGCTGGTGTGGCGAGGGAGCTTGCTCCCGTTCGATGGCGTAGCCATCGCAAACCCTGCGTACTAGGTACATTCGAGTGAATGCATGTGCAGGTTTTGGGGGCCGCTTCGCGACCCAGCGGGAGCAAGCTCCCTCGCCACAAGGCGGGTGCAGGCAGCGATCAGCCAAAGATCTTTTTGAAGAACGCCTTCATGTCCGCCCACGAGCTTTCATCGGCGGCTTTGTTGTAGCCGATGTCCGGACCGCCGTGATCGCCGTGGCTCAGGCGATCAGCGTCCGGGTTGCTGAAACCATGCTTGGCACCCTTAAGGCTGACGAACTTATAGTCGGCGCCAGCCTTGTCCATTTCGGTTTTGAACGCTGCCACTTGATCCGCGGTGATCATGCTGTCCAGAGCACCGTGCTCCACCAGTACGTTGGCCTTGACGCTGCCGGGCGTCGCCGGGGTGCTTGTCGCCAATACGCCGTGGAAACTCACCACACCCGCCAGCGGTGCCCCTTGGCGGGCAGCATCGAGGACAATCCCGCCGCCGAAGCAGTAACCGATCGCCGCGAGTTTTTTCGGGTCGGTCTGCGGTTGTTTTTTCAGCAGGTCAAGCCCGGCATTGAAGCGGGCACTGGCCGTTGCGCTGTTTTTCAGCGCTTCATGCATGAACGCCATGGCATCGTTCGGGTGCTCGGTGTTTTTGCCGTTGCCATACATATCGATCGCCAGTGCGCTATAGCCCAGCCCGGCGAGGTCGCGGGCCCGGCGCTTGGCGTAGTCGTTGAGCCCCCAGAACTCATGGACCACCACTACGCCCGGGCGAGCCCCCGGAATGCTGTCGTCATAGGCGTAATAGCCGATCATTTCAGTTCCGTCGGCACTCTTGTAAGGGATCTCCTGAGTCTTGATTGCCGCTTGGCTGAGGCCGCTCAAGGCGAGTAAAACGAGTGCGATCAATGCGCGCATGGTTGAGGCTCCTTTAACAGACGTTCAGACAGCCTAGTCGATCCTGTTCAGTCCGAGTTCAGCGCGTTGTGGTTAACCTGCAGTCACAACTGTGGTATCGGTTACTTCGTCAGGGTTGTCCGGGATGATGCAGCAGGTTTTGCCAAACACCTTGGTTGAACCGGGTTACCGTTACTGGCGTATTAGCAATCGAGGTGCGAGGTACCTGTGGAGATGTTGATTTTGCCTGGGAGAGCGTTATGAAACTGCTGGTCGTCGAAGACGAAGCGCTGCTGCGTCATCACCTGCAAACCCGCCTGACCGACAATGGCCACGTGGTCGAGTCCGTGGCCAATGCCGAAGAGGCCTTGTACCAGACCGGGCAATTCAACCATGACCTGGCGGTAATCGACCTCGGTCTGCCGGGCATGGGCGGGCTGGACCTGATTCGCCAACTGCGTGCGCAAGGCAAAACCTTTCCGATCCTGATCCTGACCGCGCGCGGCAACTGGCAGGACAAGGTCGAAGGCCTGGCCGCCGGTGCCGACGATTACGTGGTCAAGCCGTTCCAGTTCGAAGAGCTGGACGCGCGCTTGAACGCCTTGCTCCGTCGTTCCAGCGGTTTTACCCAGTCAACTATCGTTGCCGGGCCGCTGGTGCTGGACCTCAATCGCAAGCAGGCAACCCTTGACGAGCAGCCGCTGGCATTGACCGCTTACGAGTACCGGATCCTCGAATACCTGATGCGTCATCACCAGCAGGTGGTCGCCAAGGACCGTTTGATGGAACAGCTCTATCCGGACGACGACGAGCGTGATCCAAACGTGATCGAAGTGCTGGTCGGCCGTCTGCGGCGCAAGCTGGAAGGGCCGACCGGCTTCAAGCCGATCGATACCGTGCGTGGTCTGGGCTACCTGTTCAACGAGCGCTGCCGGTGATTCGATCGCTGCGCCTGCGCCTGATGCTCGCCGCCACGACACTGGCGGTGCTGTTCATGCTGGCCTTGTTGCCGGCCATGCAGGGCGCGTTCAGCCTGGCGCTGCAAGATTCGATCAAGCAGCGCCTGGCCTCGGATGTCACCACACTGATATCTGCTGCGCGGGTTGAAGGCAACCGATTAGTGATGCCCACGCAGTTGCCGGATGAGCTCCTCAACCTCACCGACAGTCGCCTGTTGGGCTACATCTATGATCGCGACGGTCATCTGGTCTGGCGCTCGCGGGCGACTCATGATGAGGACATCAGTTACCGACCGCGTTACGACGGACACGGCGATCAATTCGCCCGGATTCGTGAGACCAACGGCCAGGAATTCTTCGTCTATGACGTCGAGGTCAAGCTGCTCGGCGGTAAAAGCGCAGCGTTCAGTATTGTCGCGCTGCAGCCGGTGCGTGAGTACGAGCAGACACTCGAAGGCCTGCGGGAAAAACTCTACCTGGGTTTTGGCGCCGCGTTGCTGGTATTGCTGTCGCTGTTGTGGATCGGCCTGACCTGGGGCTTGCAGGCATTGAAACGCTTGAGCCTGGAACTGGACCAGATCGAGAACGGTGCCCTTGAAAGCCTCAGTGAAGAACATCCCCGCGAATTGTTGCGCCTGACGGGCTCGCTGAACCGTTTGCTGTGCAGCGAGCGCGAGCAGCGCAGTCGCTACCGCGATTCTCTGGATGACCTGGCTCACAGCCTGAAAACCCCGTTGGCGGTGTTGCAAGGGGTCAGTGAAGACATGGCCCAACGGCCGGAAGATCGGGAGCAGGCGTGGGTGCTGCAATCGCAGATCGAGCGCATGAGCCAACAGATCAGCTATCAGTTGCAGCGCGCGAGCTTGCGTAAAAGCGGTCTGGTGCGCCACCAGGTGCGGTTGCGGCCGGTGCTGCAAAGCCTTTGCGACACACTGGACAAGGTCTATCGCGACAAGCAGGTACGGACCTCGTTCGACCTGCCGAACCCGTGCTACGTGCCGATCGAGCAGGGCGCCTTGCTGGAAATGCTCGGCAACCTGCTGGAAAACGCCTATCGCCTGTGCCTGGGCGAAGTGCGCATCAGCCTGCGGCAAACCATGAGTGGTGTTGAGCTGTGTATCGAAGATGATGGCCCGGGCGTGCCGCTGGATCAGCGTGCGCGGATTCTTCAGCGCGGCGAACGGCTGGACCGCCAACACCCGGGGCAGGGCATCGGCCTTGCGGTGGTCAAGGACATCATTGAGAGCTACGGCGCACAGTTGACCCTGGGGGATTCAGCGTTGGGCGGCGCGGCATTCCGGATACATTTTCCGGTGGTTTGAGGTAGTGGGCGGTGCTCTTTCGGGCCTCTTCGCGAGCAGGCTCGCTCCCACAGGGGATATGCTGTTAACACATTATTTGTGAACACCAGAGATCAAATAATGAAATGGCTACCCCCGCCGCCCCCTGTGATCGCCCACTAAGCTTTCGCAGGGGGCTCATCGGAGACCGTTGCCATGAACAAAGTAGCTATTGCCGCCATCGATCTGGGAAAACACTCTTTCCTCTACACGCGCAAGATGATCGTGGTCATGAGTTACCGCAAAAAGTTTACTCGTGCGGCGCTCATGCAGCACCTGATGAATCTCGAACCCTGCACCGTTGTGATGGAAGCCTGCGGCGGAGCCCACTTCATGGCGCAGGAGGTCGCGAAGCTGGGACATACGCCCAAGCTCATTGCCCCGCATCTCGTACGCCCTTACGTGAAAAGCAACAAAAACGACTTCGCTGATGCCGAGCGATCTGCGAGGCGGCGACTCGTCCAACAATGCGCTTTGTACACCCCAAAACCCAGGCTCAGCAGCTGCTGGCCATGCTCAACTCGACACGCGATTCGTTCATCAAAGAGCGCACCGCGACCGTCAATCGGATTCACGCAGCGCTTTTGGAGGTCGGCGTCAGTCTGGCCACAGGCTTCAAGCCCATCAAAGAACTGCCCGCTCGGCTTGAAGCGAGTTCAATTCCTGTGCCCATCAAAAAACTTCTGACGAGGTTGCAGGAGCACTTCACCTATCTGGATGGGCAGATCAAGACGCTGGACAAGGAAGTGGAATGCCAGGCCGCCGAAGATGATCTGGCGGCTCGTTTGATGACCATGCCCTGCGTAGGCCCGATCACCTCCAGCGTCCTGGCTGCCGAATTGGGCGATGGCAAGCAGTTCAAATGCGGCCGAGGCTATTCGGCCTCAATCGGGCTGATACCCAAACCAGCATTCTACGGGCGGCAAGACCGTCCTGCTGGGCATCAGCAAGCGAGGTGATCGCAACCAGCGGCGCCTGCTTGTCCAATGTGCCCGTGTTTACCTGATGCAACTGGACCGACAGAAAGGCTGGCTGGCGGACTGGGTCCGGCAGCTATTGGCCCACCATCACTCCAACCATGTGGTCTGCGCGCTGGCCAACAAGCTGGCGAGGATCGCCTGGGCGATTGCCGGCCCCACCACACGGAATTCGATGCAGGGCCAGCCGCGATGAACGCCTGGACCCTGCTGTCACCCGAGCACCACCCACCTGGTTTTGGCGATGCTGGATAAACTGATGACGTGAACGGCCAACCGGCCTGACGACAACCCTGAGCTCCCCACACGGCTGAAAGGCCGTTCGAATAATTAGGATCGTCGCGGGCATCGATTCTCATCGAGGGCGCGGGTTGTTGCCACCCCACACACAGACGGCCGGATAGATGAAAGCCAAGCCAAAACCACGCATCAAAAACAGTATTGCAGAAAGAGGGGGGGTAACCATAGATGTGGGGAGCCGAGCCTGCTCGCGAAGGGGCCAGTGGGCGCATCCAGAAAGTTAGCCCTGAAACTCAATTTTCCTGTGCGCGATAGGCGCCTGGCGTCAATCCGGTCCACTTCTTGAATGCCCGGTGAAACGCCGACGGTTCGGAGAATCCCAGTTGTTCGGCGATCTGTTGCAACGACAGGTCGGCACGGCTCAGGTGATAAATCGCTATGTCGCGGCGCAGTTGGTCCTTCAACTCCTGAAAACTCGATCCCTCTTCACGCAAGTGTCGACGCAGGGTCTGCGGGCTGATGTGCAGGTGTGCGGCAACCGCTTCCAGGTCCGGCCAGCGCGCACTGTCGCGGCTGAGCAGGCGCCGTAACTGGCTGCTCAGGCTATCGCCGTCATCCGGGCGCGACAACAGGTCGGCGGGCGAGCGTTCGAGGAAATGCTTGAGGGTCCGTTCATCCTGCAACAGCGGCATGTGCAGGTAACGGCTGTGAAACAGCAGGCTGCTTTGCTCGGCCGAAAACACCATCGGGCAGGGGAACAGCAGGTCGTACTCGGCAGCGTGCCCGGGTTTCGGGTAGCTGAAACAGGCCTGTTCCAGGCGAATGCGCTGACCGATCAGCCAACTGCCCAGTCGATGCCAGATCACCAGCTGACATTCGCTGAAAAAGTGATCAGGGTCCCACAGCTGAGCATCATCCAGGCTCAAACGAACCATTTCACCTTCACGGGTCAGGGTCAGGCGCGGAGCATCGGGGAATAGGCTATAAAATAATAAGCCGCGACTGAGTGCTTTCTCGAGCGTGCGGCAGTGAATCAAGGCATGGCACATCATGGCGAAGGTGCCGCGTTTGCTTGGGCCGCGGGCAAAGCCCAGGTATTCGTCATCCAACGCTTGCCAGAGCCCTTGCAGCAGGCTGGTGAACTGTTCAGGCGCGATCCTGGCGCGAGGTTCGTCGAGCAATTCGACGCTGATCCCCAGCTGCTGCAACAGACCCGAATAGTCATAGCCGCGTCGGCGTGCGCCACCGAGGGCCGCACGAGCAAAATGACTGGCGATGGTACGTTCGCGCATGGGGTCTGGTCCGTCCATTGAGTGGCGGATAGTAGCCACGACCTCGTGGCGGGACAAGGCGGATATCCGCCAAATTGCAGGACGGGAACCGGTTGATGGGCGG
This sequence comes from Pseudomonas fluorescens HK44, assembly GCF_000217955.3. Classification (GTDB taxonomy): domain Bacteria; phylum Pseudomonadota; class Gammaproteobacteria; order Pseudomonadales; family Pseudomonadaceae; genus Aquipseudomonas; species Aquipseudomonas fluorescens_AQ. Next base: position 28,883 of record NZ_AFOY02000007.1, read on the forward strand.
AAATCCGCCACTTTAGTCGGATGGTCAATACATGAAGGGACCCCGGCAGCCCTGATAGCAAAAGGCTTTTGGGCGATTCTGGCAAGGTGGCACGGGCTTTGCGATAAGGGCGAGAGGTCTGCCAGCGCGCAGCTCGACAAAACAAATCCCTCCGGTGCAGGAGGGTTCGCACTTTAGGTGTCGCCTGCCTCAGATGATTGATTGCAGCGCGGTGCTCTTGAGGAACTTTGCAATGACGACTCGTCAGCCACTGTACAAATCCCTGTATTTCCAGGTGATCGTTGCCATCGCTATCGGCATCCTGCTCGGTCACTACTACCCGCAGACCGCCGTGGCGCTCAAGCCACTGGGTGACGGGTTCATCAAACTGATCAAAATGGTCATCGCACCGATCATCTTCTGCACTGTCGTCAGCGGTATCGCGGGCATGCAGAACATGAAGTCGGTCGGCAAGACCGGCGGTTACGCGCTGCTGTACTTCGAAATCGTTTCGACCATCGCATTGCTGGTGGGCCTGGTAGTGGTCAACGTCGTGCAGCCAGGTAACGGCATGCACATCGATGTCAGCACACTGGACGCCTCCAAGGTTGCGGCCTATGTAGCGGCCGGTGCTGATCAAAGCGTCGTTGGCTTCATTCTGAACATCATCCCGGCCACCATCGTCGGCGCGTTCGCCAACGGCGATATCCTGCAAGTGCTGATGTTCTCGGTGATCTTCGGTTTCGCCCTGCATCGCCTGGGTTCGTACGGCAAGCCGATCCTGGACTTCATCGATCGCTTCGCCCACGTGATGTTCAACATCATCAACATGATCATGAAGCTCGCGCCAATCGGTGCCCTGGGCGCCATGGCCTTCACCATCGGTGCCTACGGTGTGGGTTCGCTGGTGCAGCTGGGTCAGTTGATGGCGTGCTTCTACATCACGTGCGTGGTGTTCATTCTGGTCGTGCTGGGCAGCATCGCGCGCGCTCACGGTTTCAGCGTGCTGAAAGTGATTCGCTACATCCGTGAAGAGCTGTTGATCGTACTGGGTACGTCCTCTTCGGAATCGGTACTGCCACGCATGCTGATCAAGATGGAGCGTCTGGGCGCGAAGAAATCCGTTGTGGGTCTGGTGATCCCGACCGGTTACTCGTTCAACCTGGACGGTACTGCCATCTACCTGACCATGGCCGCGGTGTTCATCGCTCAGGCGACTGACACCCACATGGACATCACTCACCAGATCACCTTGCTGATCGTGCTGTTGCTGTCTTCCAAAGGCGCGGCCGGTGTGACCGGTAGCGGCTTCATCGTGCTGGCCGCCACCCTGTCTGCAGTCGGTCACCTGCCGGTTGCCGGTCTGGCGCTGATCCTGGGTATCGACCGCTTCATGTCCGAAGCCCGCGCCCTGACCAACCTGGTGGGTAACGCGGTTGCGACCCTGGTCGTGGCCAAGTGGGTCAAAGAGCTGGATGTCGACCAGATGCATGAGGAACTGGCTTCCGGTGGTCGCGCAATCACCAATACGCATGGCGAAGACGATGCGCATGTGGCTGAAAGCCCAGCCCCGACTTCGGTGAAGTAATTCTTCGCGTTGATGAAAAACCCGCTTCGGCGGGTTTTTTATTGCCGCAGGTTTGAGCGCAAAGGTCAGTCCGACTGATGGTTAAGGTGATTGCTGCCAGGTCATCGGCTGCCTAGGCTTTAGGTATCGCTGACGGAGAATGACCATGCAAGGCCCACTGGCATCACTCAAGGTTCTGGATTTCTCGACGCTGTTGCCGGGGCCGTTCGCCTCGCTGTTGCTGGCGGACATGGGGGCTGAGGTGCTGCGGATCGAATCGCCGACCCGGATGGACCTGGTGCGGGTTTTACCACCCCACGATCAGGGCACTTCTGCCAGCCACGCCTACCTCAATCGCAACAAGCGCAGCCTGGCGCTGGACCTCAAGCAGCCGGCAGCGCTGGAGGTGGTCAAGCAACTGCTGCAGGACCACGACATCCTCCTCGAGCAGTTTCGTCCGGGAGTGATGGAGCGCCTGGGGCTGGGGTACGAGGCCCTGAAAGCGATCAATCCGCGGCTGATTTACGTCTCGATCACCGGTTACGGCCAGACGGGCCCCTACAAGGACCGCGCCGGTCACGACATCAATTACCTGTCACTGGCCGGCGTGTCCAGCTACACCGGGCATGAGGATAGCGGGCCGCTGCCGTTGGGCATTCAGGTCGCGGACATTGCCGGTGGTTCACTGCATGGGGTGATTGGCCTGTTGGCGGCGGTGATTGCCCGCCAGCACAGTGGCCAGGGGCAACACCTGGACGTGAGCATGACCGATTGCGCATTCAGCCTGAATGCCATGGCGGGCGCGGGGTATCTGGCCTGCGGTGTCACACCGGGACGTGAAGATCAGATGCTCAATGGCGGCAGCTTCTACGACTATTACCGTACTCGCGATGGTCGCTGGATGTCAGTCGGTAGCCTGGAACCGGATTTCATGCAGCAGTTGTGCACGGCGCTGGGTCAGCCGGAGCTGGCGGTACTGGGGCTGTCGCCCGTGCCCGAGCAGCAAAAGGCGCTCAAGCTGGCATTTCAGATCGAATTCGAGAAACATGACTTTGCCGAACTCTGCACGCTGTTTGCCGGACTCGATGCTTGCGTCGAGCCGGTGCTGAGCCTGGCCGAAGCGGTTGAGCACCCTCAGCTGAAGGCTCGGGATCTGGTTACCCGGGTGCCACGCAACGACGGCACTACACAGGCGCAGATGGCCTGTCCGTTGAAGTTTTCAGAGGGCTTGCCCGAGCCACGATATATCGGCGCGGCGTTGGGTGAGCATACCGATCAGGTGTTGGGTGAGTTGGGCTATAGCGCTGGGAGGATTGAAGGGCTGCGGCGTAGCAAGGTGGTTTTGTAGGTTTTTTGAGGGCCTCATCGCGAGCAGGCTCGCTCCCACAATGGGTCTTCTGTGAACACATAATTTGTGCACACCAGAGATCAAATAATGTGGGAGCGAGCCTGCTCGCGATGGCGTCGGTATGGACGCCACACATCCTGCTACTCGACCCGCATCTCGCCGCTGAACACCAATGTGTTGCGGCAACGCCGGCACAAATACCGCCGCCCTTGCCGCACCAGGCTATGGCGCTGGGCCGAGAACGGGAAGTCGCTGTTGGCGCAGGGGCAGCGGTAGATGTAGCGAGTCACGCTGCGGCGTTTGATGGCGTAGGTGTGGCAGCGGTTTGGCGGTAGTTCGTACACTCCGCGCATGATCAATTGCCATTCTTCGCCATGCGGCTGTATGCGGTCGCCGAACAGTTGATGGGCGATCAGGTGCGCGACTTCGTGAGCCACGGTCTGTTTGAGGAAGTCTTCGGCGTTTTCCCGGTACAGCTGCGGATTGAAGCGCAGCAGGTTTTCATGCAGGTGCGCTACGCCGGCCTTCTGGCCGCGCAACTTGAGGCTGACCACCGGGCGTTTGAAGGAGCGTTTGAAAAAGGATTCGGCTTGTTGGAAACAGTCTTCGACGCGGGAATTGAGTTGCTCGGGCATGCTTGGCGGATCTCCAGAGGCGTCGAGTATGCTGCAAACCGTGCTCATTGCGAATCGCTCAGGCGCCGAATGGTCGTCGCGCAATAGAGAAGGCCGCCTTGCGGCGGCCTGTGTTGGCAGATCCCTGTTTGTTTTATAGGCAGCGTCCTTCGCCCGCTTCATTTGCTCGTTGTAAGTTGCCCGTACTAGTTGGTATAGACCGGGCCGACGCCCAGGCCCCAGACAATCACGGTGAATGCCATGATTGCAACCAGCACCACCAGCCCTACGGCGAGCACTGAACTTGAGAACAGAAATCCTTCATCCGACGGAATGTTCATGAAGGTCGGTAGCCCTACATACAGCAGGTACACGGTGTAGCAGATGGCCGCGGTGCCGACGACCATGCCCAGCCACATATGTGGGTACAGCGCCGCCAGACCGCCGATGAACAGTGGCGTGGCGGTGTAGGTGGCAAACGCGACACAGCGTGCCAGGCTCGGGCTGGCGTCATACGTGCGAGCCATCCAGTGAATGAACGCGCCCATCACCGCGACCCCGCCGAGCATCGCCAGGTACGACATGATGGTCATCCAGACCGCGCTTTCCTGGGTCAGCATGACCGGCGCGCGGCTACCGATGACCCAGCCGACCTTGGTGGTGCCGATAAACGCCGAGATAGCCGGTATTGCCGCCAGAATCAGCGTGTGGGTGAGGTACATGTGGCCGATACTTTCCTCTTGGTCGCCACGGATTTCTTTCCATTCTTGATCAGGGTGGGTGAACAGCCCCACGACGTGATGGATCATAGTCAGTCACTCCTTCGTGATTGCTATCGCCCCCCAGCGGAGCGCCTACGGGCCAGTGGCCAAGTCGGTAGAGGTCTGAAATGCATGCGACCTTATGTCGCAGTATAGAAAGTACTGGCTGTCACAGGTGAGGGGCTTTAGAGCAAATCGCGCTGTAAACCCCGGGGTTAATTGCTGCTCGATCTGGGTATCGCCCCTGTGGCGAGGGAGCTTGCTCCCGCTGGGGCGCGAAGCGGCCCCAATACAGACACTTCGTTTTTTTCAGCGCAACCGTAGCCGCAGGTTTTACGACTGCTGCGCAGTCGAACGGGAGCAAGCTCCCTCGCCACAGGGGTATGCTCAAGTCAGACAAAGCGCGGACTCCAGGCTCTTCGCCCCCGAAGGGTTTTTGCGTAAAATGTCGGCCTTTCGTCACACCTCGCGGATTTCAAGCGCCATGGGCACTCTTTCGGTCAACCAGAACAAACTGCAGAAACGTCTACGCCGACAAGCCGGTGAAGCCGTCGCCGATTACAACATGATCGAAGACGGCGACAAGGTCATGGTCTGCCTGTCCGGTGGCAAGGACAGCTACACCATGCTCGACGTGCTGATGCACCTGCAGAAGGTGGCGCCGATCAAGTTCGAGATCGTCGCGGTGAACATGGACCAGAAACAGCCGGGTTTCCCTGAGCATGTGCTGCCGGCCTATCTGAAAGCGCTGGGCGTGGAATACCACATCGTCGAAAAAGACACCTACTCGGTGGTCAAGGAACTGGTGCCGGAAGGCAAGACCACCTGCTCGCTGTGCTCGCGCCTGCGTCGCGGCACGCTCTACACCTTCGCCGACGAAATCGGCGCGACCAAAATGGCCCTCGGTCATCACCGCGACGACATCGTCGAGACGTTTTTCCTGAACATGTTCTACAACGGTTCGCTCAAGGCCATGCCGCCGAAGTTGCGTGCCGACGACGGCCGTAACGTAGTGATCCGCCCGCTGGCCTACTGCAACGAGAAAGACATTCAGGCTTACTCGGACTTCAAGCAGTTCCCGATCATCCCGTGCAACCTCTGCGGTTCCCAGGAAAACCTGCAACGTCAGGTGGTCAAGGAAATGCTTCAGGAATGGGAACGCAAGACGCCCGGCCGCACCGAAAGCATTTTCCGTGGTTTGCAGAACGTCATTCCGTCGCAGCTGGCGGACCGCAACCTGTTCGACTTCACCAACCTGCGTATCGACGAAAGCGCTGCGTCGCGTTTCGTCAATGTGGTGAATCTCTGATTGCTGGACCGTTCTGACTTAACGGCGCTCGTGGGCGCCGTTTTTATTTCATTGCTCAGGAGAGGGCATGCGCGATTACAAGTGGCTGCACGAATACTGTCTGAACCGTTTTGGTTCGGCAGCCGAACTGGAAGCCCATCTGCCCGTGCCCAAGACCCCGGCACAACTGCGCAAGATCAGCGATGACCGCTACCTGTCGACCTTGGCGTTGCGGGTGTTTCGTGCAGGCCTCAAGCACAGCCTGGTGGATGCCAAGTGGCCGGCATTCGAAGAAGTGTTCTTCGGGTTCGACCCGGAAAAGGTCGTGCTGATGGGCGCCGAGCACCTTGAGCGGCTGATGCAGGACGCGCGGATCATCCGCCACCTGGGCAAGCTCAAGAGCGTGCCGCGCAATGCGCAGTTCATCCTGGACGTGGCGAAAGAGAAGGGCAGCTTCGGCGAATTGATTGCCGGGTGGCCGGTGACCGATATCGTTGGCCTGTGGAAATACCTGGCCAAACACGGGCATCAGTTGGGCGGGTTATCGGCGCCGCGGTTTCTGCGGATGGTCGGCAAGGACACCTTCGTGCCGAGCTATGACGTGGTCGCGGCGCTGAATGCGCAAGAGATCATCGACAAGGTGCCTACCAGCCTGCGCGATCTGGCAACGGTGCAGAACGCCTTCAACCAATGGCACGCCGAGAGTGGCCGGCCGATGTGCCAGATTTCGATGATGCTGGCTTACACCGTCAATCATTGAGAGCGTGTCGCCTTCATCGCGAGCAAGCTTTGCTCCTACGGTTTTGTGTCGTACCCAAATGATACGTTCTACTTAAAACCGTAGGAGCAAGGCTTGCCCGCGATGGCGTCCTGTCAGGCGACGGAGGGGGCGTCTTCGCCAGCCAGCTTGCGGTTCAACTGAAACCGCCAGCGCACATACAGTAACGCCGAACAGAACACGGCCAGGCTCGCGGCCATTTCCAGCAGACCAAACACCTGTCGATTCGGGTCGAACGCGGCAGTCGCGCCCTTGATGAAATACAGGTTCACCACAAAGCACATCCATGAATGCCCGCGCGCGCTGCCGCTGAGCATGCCCGGTGCCAGCAACAACAAGGGCACCAGCTCGATCAGCAGGATGACCCACGGCCGTGCACCATGCAGGTCGGCGATCATCAGGTAATAGGCGCAGAGTAATCCCGCCAGGCCGAAGTAGCACAGCAGGCTGATGACGCGCATCGTCCGAACTCGCGGTTCGAGCCAATCGATGGAGGGCAGCACCTTCGGCTTTTTGGCCACGTTAGCGCTCCAGTTTCAGGGCGGTTTTTGCCAAGCGCAGACCCAAGGCCCGGCACAGTGCGACTTCATGCTCGTTCAAACCGCTTTTGCCATCAGCACCGGCATGATGGCTGGCGCCGTAAGGCGTGCCGCCACCGCGGGTTTCGAGCAATGCCGATTCGCTGTAGGGCAGGCCGGTGATCAGCATCCCGTGGTGCAGCAATGGCAACATCATCGACAGCAAGGTGGTTTCCTGGCCGCCGTGCAGGCTGGCCGTCGAGGTGAAGACTCCGGCCGGTTTGCCCACCAGTGCGCCGGTCAGCCACAGGTTGCTGGTGCCGTCGAGGAAGTACTTCAGCGGCGCCGCCATGTTACCGAAGCGGGTCGGGCTGCCAAGGGCCAGGCCCGCGCAGTTTTTCAGGTCGTCGAGGCTGGCGTACAGCGCGCCTTCGTCGGGAATGTCCGGCGACACCGCCTCGCATTCGCTGGAAATCGCCGGCACTGTGCGCAGGCGCGCTTCCATCCCGGCCTGTTCCACGCCACGGGCAATCTGTCGGGCCATTTCATTGGTCGAGCCGCTGCGGCTGTAATACAGAACCAGAATGTACGGCGCACTCACGGCAGTATCTCCAGCAGGTTTTCTATCGGACGGCCGATGACGGCTTTGTCACCGACTTCGAGAATCGGTCGTTCCATGAGCTTCGGATGCTCGGCGATGGCGGCGATCAATTGCGCTTCGCTCAGGCTGCTGTCGGCCAGGTTCAGGGTTTTGTATTCGTCTTCGCCGGTGCGCAGCAAGTGGCGGGCGCTGATGCCGAGTTTGCCCAGCAGGCTTTGCAGCTGCGCGGCGTTCAGCGGGGTTTCCAGGTAGCGGACCACGGTTGGCGTCAGGCCACGGGCTTCCAGCAGTTCCAGCGCACCGCGGGATTTCGAGCAGCGCGGGTTGTGATAAAGCGTCAGATCGGTCATGTGCGGTTCGCATCTTGCGTAAGGTGGCGGCTATTCTACCTGTGCGGCGAGCAGTCCTGAACCTTGGGAGGCGATGGGTCGCAGCAGAACCTGTTTTTTTTGAGTAAGGATGACCTCATGACAAGGCGACTGACAGCAGCATTGGCCCTCTTCGCAACCTTACTGCTTGGCGGCTGTGGCTATGACTACGGCACCGATCAACTGGGACAGAAGGTGGCGTCCGAGCGGTTGGATGGCCGATGGTTTGTGCTTAATTACTGGGCCGAATGGTGTAGCCCGTGCCGTACCGAGATCCCGCAATTGAACGTATTGGCTGAACAGCTCAAAGGTCAGAAGATCAGTGTGTTCGGGGTCAATTTCGACAATGTGCAGGGCGAAGAGCTCAAGAGCGCCAGTGAAAAGCTCGGGATCACGTTCACCGTGCTGGCCCAGGACCCGGCCGACCGCTTCGAATTGCCGCGCAGCGAGGCGCTACCGGTGACTTACATCATCGATGACAAGGGCAAGGTGCGCGAACAGTTGATGGGTGAGCAGACGGCGGCGGGGGTGATGGCGAAGCTCAAGGCGTTGCAGGCGATGAATTGACGACGGGCCGAGCACCCACCTGTGGCGAGGGAGCTTGCTCCCGCCGGTCGGTCCGCGCTCGGGCAAAGCAGTCGTAGAATCGAGTAATGCGGCGTGCCTGACGAAATGAAATAGCAGGGTTCAGGGCCGCTTCGCGGCCCAGCGGGAGCAAGCTCCCTCGCCACAGAGGGTTTAGCCTTCTTCAAGCCACCAGCGCAACGGCTTGCCTTCAGCGGGCCAGAAGCGCATCTGCTCGATCGGCGAGATGTCCCAGCGCTGCACGGTTTCCAGTGCTTGCAGGAAGCGTTTTTCCTGTTCCATCAGGGCCGGGGCGCACATTTTGCGAGTGCTGCCGACTTTGCCGAAGCTCAGCTTGTCACCGTCCAGCGTGTAGGGCGCGAACCAGTGGTTGCAGCCACCATTGCCATAAGCACGACCGTCTTCACCCAAGGTGATGGTCAGGTGACTGTAGTCGATCAGCGGACGTTCGCCGATCCACTCCAGCACATAGCTGCGATCCTGCTGCAGTTGCACCGGCTCAGCGGCGCAGCCCAGCAGGCTGGCGCCCACCATCGCGGCCAGAACGAGGTGTTTCATTACACGGGCTCCTGGCATTTCGGGCACAGGTGCTTCTCGCTGGCGGTGGTCCAGCCCAGTTCGGCAATCCGTGCGGTGGCGGCTGGCTTTTCGGCCTTGTTGCCCAGCTTGGCGTCGACCGCGAACTCGAATTTCAGATCGACGGCGCAGCTGTCGCAGTTCACCTGCCAGTTGTGGATCGCCAGTTCACCAAACACCGGACCACTGGCCACGGCAACCCACTGGCCCATGGGCTTGAGCAGGTGGCGAACGTTTTCAACGGTCAGGCGCATGGACAAGTCCTTGCTGCCTTTGAGGGTGACCAACAGCACGTCATCGGCGCGGATCGAGCCGCCGTTGCCGGTGACTTGATAACGCCCCGGCGTCAGCGCGCGGCATTCGGTCAGGGTGTGTTGCGGGTTCATCAGGCTGTAGCGGAAATCGTGTTCGACCATGGGTCCTCCAAATATGCGCGATATGCTAGCACGCGAAAGAATCGGACATGGTCCATGGTTGCGACCTTCGATCAGGCTAAATCAGCTTTCGACCTGATTGTGAGGTGTGCCAGCGGCCCAATCGGTGATGTTCTGCAAGGTGGTCGTGGCGATTGCGGCCAATGCTTCGTGGGTCAGGAAGGCCTGGTGCGCGGTGATGATCACATTGGGGAAGGTCAACAGCCGCGCCAACACGTCGTCTTGCAGCGGCAGGTCGGAGCGGTCTTCGAAGAACAGTTGGGCTTCTTCTTCATAGACGTCCAGCCCCAGATACCCCAATTGACCGCTTTTCAATGCGTCGATCAGCGCGGGCGTGTCGACCAGCCCGCCACGCCCGGTGTTGATCAACATCGCGCCAGGTTGCAGATGCGCCAGCGACTGGCTGTTGATCAGGTGTTTGCTCTCGGCGGTCAGCGGGCAATGCAGGCTGATGATCTGCGCTTCGGCCAACAGTTCCGGCAATGGCAGATAACGGGCACCGAGGGCCTGGACCGCAGGATTGGGGTAGGGGTCGTAAGCCAGCAGCTTGCAGCCAAACCCGGCCATGATTTTCGCGAAGGCGGCGCCGATCTGGCCGGTGCCGACCACGCCGACCGTCTTGCCGAACAGATCGAAACCAGTCAGCCCGTGCAGGCTGAAATCGCCTTCGCGGGTCCGGTTGTAGGCGCGGTAGAGGCGGCGGTTCAGTGCCAGGATCAACGCCGCCGCGTGTTCGGCCACCGCGTGAGGCGAGTAGGCGGGCACGCGGACGATGCTCAAACCCAGGCGTTTTGCGCAAGCCAGGTCAACGTGATTGTAACCGGCCGAGCGCAAGGCGATCAGTTGCGTACCGCCAGCGGCCAGTCGTTCAAGCACCGGCGCGCTGAGGTCGTCATTGATAAAGGCGCAGACCACTTCATGCCGCTCGGCCAGCGCCGCCGTGTCCATACTCAGGCGCGCGGGCTGGAAGTGCAACTCGATACCGGCGGGCACTTTGGCTGCAAGAAAGCTCTCGCGGTCGTACGTCTGGCTGCTGAAAAGTATCGTGTGCATGGTGCCCTTCTGGAGGTCTCACGTCATTCATCGTTCCCACGCTCTGAACGTGGGAACGATGAAGTAGGGGTAATGCGTTGAGTTTAACCCTCAACGCCCGCCGCACCATTGCGCTGGGTCAAGCACCAATACGCGCTTGCGAGGCCAGGCGGTTGATCGCCCGCTCAAGCTCTTCCAGCGCCACCAGGGCTTTGGGGTCTTGTTGCTTGAGCAGGGTTTCACTGCGCTGACAGGCCGCACGCAACTGTGGAACGCCGCAATAACGTGTCGCGCCGTGCAGGCGGTGGACGCGTTCGATCAGGGCATTCTGGTCATCGCTGTCTCGGGCGACGCGAATCGCCTCGCGGTCGGCTTCCAGTGACGCCAGCAACATCGCCAGCATGTCGGCTGCCAGATCGGCCTTGCCGGCCGCCAGGCGCAGGCCTTCATCGGGGTCGAGCACCAGCAGGTCGCTGGTGTTGCCATAGGTATCGACCCGATCCGGACCGTGGTTACGCAGGGCCAGCCCGGTCCACTTCAACACCACCTGAGCCAGTTGGCGCTCGCTGATCGGTTTGGTCAGGTAATCGTCCATGCCGCTTTGCAGCAAGGCGCGTTTTTCGTTGGCCATCGCGTGGGCGGTGAGGGCAACGATCGGCAGCGGTGTGCAATGCCGTTCGCTTTCCCATTGTCGAATCGCTTCGGTGCTCTGGCGTCCATCCATGCCTGGCATCTGCACGTCCATCAGCACCAGGTCGAAGGCTTCGGTCTGCACGGCCTTGATCGCCGCGTAACCGCTTTCGACTGCCAGTACCTTGGCGCCCATGTCTTCGAGCAGCGTCTGCACCAACAGCAGGTTGGCCGGGTTGTCGTCGACGCAGAGTACTTTGGGCGCGCGGCTGGAAACCGGCTCGCCCGGTTCGTTGCGCAACTGGCGCGGGTTGACCAGATCCGACAGCGCGCGCCGTAGCTTGCGAGTGCAGGCCGGTTTGGCCTGCAACTGGCTGTGAGGGTTGGGCACCGAGAGATGGAACAGCGTCTGTTCGGTGGTCGGGCACAGCACCAGCACTTTGCAACCCAGGTGTTCGAGGTCCCAGATATGCTGATTCAGCCGCTCCGGCGGCATGTCGTTGGAGGTGATGCCGAGCACGGCAAGGTCGATCGCCTGCTCGGTCTGGTGCGCGCCGGTGACGCCATTGGTCAGGCTTTCGAGGGTGTTGAACGGGGTCACTTCAAGGCCGCAGTCTTCCAACTGATGCTGCAAGGCCTGGCGTGCCAGCTCGTGGTTTTCCAGCACCGCAACGCGGCGCCCGAGCAACGGCGGCGAGGGCAGGTCTTCGGCATCGTCGCGGGTTTTCGGCAGGCTCAGGCTGATCCAGAATTCCGAGCCTTCGCCCGGCGTGCTGTCGACGCCAATCTCGCCGCCCATCTGCTCGATCAATCGCTTGGAAATCACCAGTCCCAGGCCCGTACCGCCCGGTTGCCGCGACAACGAGTTGTCGGCCTGGCTAAAGGCCTGAAACAACGCGCGCACGTCCTGATTCGACAGGCCGATGCCGGTGTCCTGAATGCTGATGCGCAGTTGCACGCTGTCTTCGTGTTCTTCTTCAAGCATGGCGCGGGCGACGATGGTGCCTTCGCGGGTGAACTTGATCGCGTTACTCACAAGGTTGGTGAGGATCTGCTTGAGCCGCAACGGGTCGCCAACCAGCGACAGCGGGGTGTCGCGGTACACCAGGCTGACCAGCTCGAGCTGTTTGGCGTGGGCGGCCGGGGCGAGGATGGTCAGGGTGTCCTGGAGCAGATCGCGCAGGTTGAACGGAATGCTGTCGAGCACCAGTTTGCCGGCCTCGATTTTCGAGAAATCGAGAATTTCGTTGATGATTCCCAGCAGGCTGTCGGCGGACTTTTCGATCGTGCCCAGATAGTCGAGCTGACGCGGCGTCAGTTCGCTTTTTTGCAGCAAATGGGTGAAACCGAGGATGCCATTGAGCGGCGTGCGAATCTCGTGGCTCATGTTGGCGAGGAACTCGGACTTGATCCGGCTCGCTTCCAGGGCTTCCTTGCGCGCCAGGTCCAGCTCGATGTTCTGGATCTCGATGGTTTCCAGGTTCTGCCGGACGTCTTCGGTGGCCTGATCGATGCTGTGCTGCAGTTCTTCCTGAGCATTTTGCAGGGTACTGGCCATGCGGTTGATCCCCGAGGCCAGTTCATCCAGCTCCTGGCTGCCGAGCGGGGGCAGGCGGGTTTCGAGATGGCCGTCCTTGAGTTGCGCCACGGCCTGCTTGATCAGGTTCAGCGGTGTATTGATGGTGCGGCCCATACGCAATGCCAGCAGCGCGGTGCCGGCCAGACCGGCGGCGATCAGCAGTACGCTGGCGAACAGGCTGCGATAACCGCGCAGCAACATGCCGTTGTGGGAGAGTTCCAGCTCGACCCAGCCCAGCAAGCGATCGGACTCATCGGGGATCAGCTCGCCGGCCAGGTTGCGATGCCGGCCAAACACCGGCAGCAGGTAACGGGTGGCGTCGTTGCCGGTGCGTTGCAGCATATGCGCGCTGTCGCCGGTGGGCGGCTGGTTGAGCATCAGTGGCCCGGCGTGCGCCAGTTGTGTGCGGTCCGGCGCCAGGAACGACACGGCGCGCACGTCCGGTTGCTCCAGTGACTGGGTCGCGATGCGTTCCAGCAGGTCGTCATTCTTGTGGCCCATGGCCGGGGCGACCAGAGGTGCCAGTTGTTCGGCGATCATTTCGCCGCGTTGCAGAAGTTGGGTTTGCAGGTCGGACTGTTGCATCCAGGTGAAGTAGCCGCCCAGAACCAAGGCCATCAGGCTGGTCGGCAACAAGGTCAACAACAATACGCGACCTTTGATCCCCAGTTTCTTCAGCACGTCACTCTCCTGCTATCACGCTGTTTATAGATGACCTGTGCATGCATCCGGCACGCGCTACCCGCGCAGTGTAGCGATTTGCTGGCGGGCAATCCCGGCAAATTATCCAGAGCTTTGAGACGGTTTGAGCGTTGCGCGGGGCTGCGACGAAAGTCGCGGGTTGCTCACTGTCGGGCAATCTTGAATAATCAGTGATTGAGAATGACTTGCAGAAGCTAATGACTCCCGTATCGGTTGGCGCCCCTCGTATCCTGGCGATTGAAGACGACCTTGTATTAGGGGCACATGTTCATGAACATTTGGAGCGCAGTGGCTTTCAAGTGACCTGGTGCCAGAACGGCGAGGATGGGCTGGCGATTGCTCGTGAGCAGACCTTCGATGTCGTGCTGATGGATATTTTGCTGCCGGGCATGGACGGGCTGGCGGTATTGACCGACCTGCGGAGCCGCGATTCCACCCCGGTGCTGCTGATGTCGGCATTGGGTTGCGAAGCGGATCGCATCAACGGTTTTCGCCTGGGCGCCGACGACTACCTGCCCAAGCCTTTCAGCATGGCCGAATTGCGGGTGCGCATCGAAGCCATCCTGCGGCGGGTGGCCCTGGACCGTCGACATACGCTGCCGGCGATCAACGGCGACGTTCACAGCCTGCGTTTCGACGATGAACTGTGTGATGTTCATTATGGTGAGCAGTGGGCCGGGCTGACCCGCAGCGAATACCGGCTGCTGGAAACCCTGAACCGCAATGGCGAAGAAGTGCTCGGCAAGGCCTTCCTTTATCAGCAGGTGTTGCAGCGCGGCTACGCGCCCCACGATCGCAGCCTGGACATGCACATCAGCCAGATCCGCCGCAAACTCAAGGCCATCGGCTACGGCGAACGCGAAGTACGCACCGTCTGGGGCAAGGGTTATGTCATGAGTGCCGTTGATGAAATGGTCTGACCGGGTGGCGCCGTTGAACAACCGTGATGAACAGGCCCACGCGTTCGATCAAATGCCCGAACGCCGGCAAACCGCCGTGGCTGCGCAGCAGCAACTGCTACGCGACTTGTCTCATGAACTACGCACACCGTTGAGCCGTTTGCGGGTGGCCAGCGAAAGCGAAGAGGACCTGCTGCAACTACGCGAGCGTATCGGTCGCGAAGTCGATGGCATGCAACGGCTGATAGAAGACACACTGCAACTGGCCTGGCTCGACACTGAGCGCTCGGCATTACCGGATGAGGCCATTCAGGTTCAGGCGCTTTGGGAAATGCTCACGGAAAACGCCTGCTATGAAAGCGCTTGGCCCGCCGGGCAACTGCACTGCGCGGTGGAGGCTTCGTGCTGGGTTCGCGGCCATCTGAATACCCTGGCCCAGGCGCTGGAAAATATCCTGCGCAATGCCATCCGCCATTCTCCGTCTGGTGGCAGTGTGCGCCTCGACGGCCGGCGCGACGGCGAATACTGGCTGCTGTGGCTCGAAGACCAGGGCGGCGGTGTCGCCGAAGACGATCTGGAACGCATCTTCGACCCGTTCACCCGACTCGACGGCTCACGCCCCGGCAATGGCGGCTTTGGCCTGGGCCTGAGCATCGCGCGCAACGCGGTGCAGCGTCAGGGCGGGCGCTTGTGGGCGGAGAATACTGGGCAGGGGTTGAGGCTCAATATGCGGCTGTTGGCTCTTCTTGATGGCGTCAGTGACGACGCCTTCGCGAGCAAGCCCGCACACATTGGAGCGGAGTCGACTATAAAAAGAGTGAACACCCCCGATCCCCTGTGCGGGCTTGCTCGCGAAGAGGTCCTCCCATCCGGTGAAAACCTCGGCTTATTCCCATAAGCCATAAGCACCACACTTTGCGTGATATGGCCTGCGCACGTTTGCCGGTATGATGGTCGCCCCCGCTGTCTGGATTGCGAATACGCCATGACCTTGCAGTACCCCACCATCGCCGATTGCGTCGGCAACACTCCGCTGGTTCGTTTGCAGCGCCTGCCCGGCGCCACCAGCAATACCCTGCTGCTCAAGCTCGAGGGTAATAACCCGGCGGGTTCGGTCAAGGACCGTCCGGCGCTGTCGATGATTACCCGTGCCGAGCTGCGTGGGCAGATCCATGCCGGCGATACGCTGATCGAGGCGACCTCCGGCAACACCGGGATTGCCCTGGCCATGGCTGCGGCGATCAAGGGTTACAAGATGATCCTGATCATGCCCGACAACTCCAGCGCCGAACGCAAGGCCGCGATGACCGCCTATGGCGCCGAGCTGATTCTGGTCAGCCGGGAAGAGGGCATGGAAGGCGCTCGCGACCTCGCCGAGTGGATGCAGGCTGAGGGCCGCGGCAAGGTGCTCGACCAGTTCGCCAACGGCGACAACCCCGAGGCGCATTACACCGGTACTGGCCCGGAAATCTGGCGCCAGACCGAGGGCACCATTACCCATTTCGTCAGTTCCATGGGCACCACGGGCACCATCATGGGGGTCTCACGTTACCTGAAAGAACAGAATCCGGCCGTGCAGATCGTCGGTCTGCAACCGATGGAAGGCTCGGCGATTCCGGGCATCCGTCGCTGGCCGCAGGAGTACCTGCCGAAGATCTATCAAGCCGATCGGGTTGACCGCATCGTCGACATGGCCCAAAGCGAAGCCGAAGACGTGACCCGTCGTCTGGCGCGCGAAGAAGGCATCTTCTGTGGCGTGTCCTCGGGCGGTGCTGTAGCCGCGATGCTGCGCCTGTCCAAAGAAGTCGAAAACGCGGTGATGGTCGCGATCATTTGTGACCGTGGCGACCGTTATTTGTCGACCGGCATTTTCGACGCGCCCAACTGATGGCCAAGCAAGTGAGAGGCCTGCGCTTCCAACCCACGGGCGGCAGCAAGGCCCCGCAAGTCCCGACCGGCAAAAAGCAGCGCTTGACCATCGAGCGTCTGGCCAATGACGGTCGCGGTATCGCGTTTTTCGAAGGTCGTACCTGGTTCGTCATCGGTGCATTGGCCGGTGAAGAAGTCGAGGCGCGCGTCCTGGGGGCCCATGGCAAAGTCGTCGAGGCGCGTACCGAGCGGGTCTTCGTCGCCAATCAATTGCGTCGTCCGGCACCGTGCGCCCATGCCGGGCGCTGCGGCGGTTGCAGCGTGCAGCATCTGCCCCACAACGAACAACTTGCCCTGAAACAGCGCATGCTCGCCGAGCAGTTGTCGCGGGTGGCCGGTGTCGAACCCGAGCAGTGGGCAGAACCCTTGAGTGGTCCTGAGTTCGCCTACCGACGTCGCGCCCGGGTGGCGGTACGCTGGGACGTGAAGGCGAAAAAACTCGAAGTCGGTTTTCGTGCCGCCGGCAGCCAGGACATTGTCGGCATCAATGCTTGCCCGGTGCTGGTACAGCCCTTGCAGCCGATCATGAGCGGCTTGCCGGAAATGCTCCGGCGTTTAAGCAAGCCTCAAGCGCTGGGCCACGTGGAATTGTTCGCCGGTTCATCCCTGGCCTTGCTGTTGCGCCACATGGCGCCACTGTCTGAAAACGACCTGAGCATCCTCAAGGCATTCTGCGCACTCCATGATGCCCAATTGTGGCTGCATGGCGAAGGCGAGCCGCAACCGGTCGATGCCGATCAGGCGCTGGGATACCGACTTGAGCAATGGAATCTTGAACTGGCGTATCGCCCGGGTGACTTCATTCAGGTGAACGCCGGGGTCAACGAGGCGATGGTCGCCCAGGCGCTGGAATGGCTGAAGCCTGCCGCTGACGAGCGCGTGCTCGATCTGTTCTGCGGCCTGGGTAACTTTGCCTTGCCGCTGGCGCAGAACGTCCATGAAGTGGTGGCAGTGGAAGGCGTACAGACCATGGTCGAGCGCGCTTGCGCGAATGCCGCTAGCAACAATCTGCATAACGTGAAGTTTTTTCAGGCCGATTTATCCCAGCCTTTGGTTGATGCCGAATGGGTCAGCGAGGGCTTTTCTGCGGTACTCTTGGACCCACCGCGCGACGGTGCTTTCGAGGTGGTGCGCACACTCGCATCGCTGGGTGCCAAGCGGTTGGTTTATGTGTCGTGCAACCCGGCAACTTTGGCCCGTGACACGGTCGAATTGATCAAGCAGGGCTACCGGTTAAAACGTGCCGGGATCCTCGATATGTTTCCTCAGACGGCACATGTCGAGGCCATGGCGTTATTTGAAGCGAGCTAGGACGGCTCGTCTGGTCCGACCAGAGCGCTCATGCATCAGCCGCGTCAGCCCAGCGAGGGCGCATGGGCATCGAAGGTCAGCGATTTGACGCATTGAATCTGCGTCGTAGGGAAGGTAAGCAAGATGGTACAGGTGAGAGCACACCAGCCGATCAATACGGACGGCAGTATCAATCTCGAGGCTTGGCTCGATCATGCGGTCAGTGTCGATCCGGCACTGGATCGCGAAGCCTTGAAAGAAGCCTGCGAGTTTGCTCGTCAGGCCGAACAGCAAGACAAAGCGGCGAAGAATCTCTGGTCCGAAGGTACGTCGAGTTTTCGTACGGGCCTTGAGATCGCAGAGATCCTCGCCGACCTAAAGCTCGATCAGGATTCGTTGGTCGCGGCGATTCTTTACCGTGGCGTACGCGAAGGTCATATCCAGCTGCCGGCCGTCAGCCAGCGCTTTGGTCCGGTGGTTACCAAACTGATCGATGGCGTGCAGCGCATGGCGGCGATCAGCGCCAGCCTGAGCCCGCGCCAATCGTTGGTGCTGGGCTCTCAGGGCCAGGTGGAAAACCTGCGCAAGATGCTCGTGGCCATGGTCGACGACGTTCGCGTCGCCTTGATCAAACTGGCCGAGCGCACCTGCGCGATCCGTGCGGTGAAAACTGCCGATGACGAAAAGCGCAACCGGGTCGCGCGGGAAGTCTTCGACATCTATGCGCCGCTGGCTCACCGTCTTGGCATCGGTCATATCAAATGGGAACTGGAGGATTTGTCCTTCCGTTACCTGGAGCCCGACCAATACAAGCAGATCGCCAAGTTGCTGCATGAGCGGCGCCTTGATCGCGAGCGGTTCATCAGTGATGTGATGAACCAGTTGCAGGCCGAATTGAAGGCCACCGGCGTCGATGCCGACATCAGCGGCCGGGCCAAACACATCTATTCGATCTGGCGCAAAATGCAGCGCAAGGGTCTGGAGTTCAGCCAGATCTACGACGTGCGTGCGGTGCGCGTGCTGGTGCCGGAAATGCGCGACTGCTACACCGCGCTGGGCATCGTCCACACCTTGTGGCGGCACATCCCGAAAGAATTCGACGACTACATCGCCAACCCGAAAGAGAACGGCTACCGCTCGTTGCACACGGCGGTCATCGGTCCTGAAGGCAAGGTGCTGGAAGTGCAGATCCGCACCCACGCGATGCACGAAGAGGCTGAGCTGGGCGTTTGTGCGCACTGGCGCTACAAGGGCACCGACGTCAAATCCGGCTCCAATCACTACGAAGAGAAAATCTCCTGGCTGCGTCAGGTGCTCGAGTGGCACGAAGAGCTGGGCGATATCGGTGGTCTGGCGGAACAGCTGCGGGTCGATATCGAGCCGGATCGGGTGTACATCTTCACCCCCGACGGTCACGCGATCGACTTGCCAAAAGGCGCCACGCCGCTGGACTTCGCCTACCGCGTACACACCGAAATCGGTCACAACTGCCGGGGAGCGAAGATCAACGGGCGGATCGTCCCGCTCAACTACAGCCTGCAGACCGGTGAGCAGGTCGAGATCATCACCAGCAAACACGGCACACCGAGCCGCGACTGGCTGAACCCGAACCTGGGCTATATCACCACCTCGCGGGCGCGGGCAAAAATCGTTCACTGGTTCAAATTGCAGGCGCGCGACCAGAACGTCGCGGCCGGTAAAACCCTGTTCGAGCGCGAACTCAATCGCCTCGGTCTGCCGCAGGTGGATTTCGAAAAGCTGGCCGACAAGGCCAACATGAAAACCGCCGAGGACATGTTTGCAGCGTTGGGTGCCGGCGATTTGCGCCTGGCGCAGTTGGTCAACCTGGCACAGCAACTGGTCGAGCCGGAACGCGGCAATGAACAGCTGGAACTGATCCCGCGCAAAGCCACCGGCTACAAGCCGGGCAAGCGCGGCGATATCCAGATCCAGGGCGTCGGCAACCTGATGACCCAAATGGCCGGTTGCTGCCAGCCGTTGCCGGGCGATGCGATCGTCGGTTACATCACTCAGGGTCGTGGCGTCAGCATTCACCGTCAGGACTGCGCCTCGGTGCTGCAACTGGCCGGGCGCGAGCCTGAGCGGATCATCCAGGTCAGCTGGGGCCCGGTGCCGGTGTTGACCTATCCGGTGGACATCATCATTCGTGCCTACGACCGTTCCGGTCTGCTGCGCGACGTGTCGCAAGTGCTGCTCAACGAGCGGATCAACGTGCTGGCGGTCAATACCCGCTCGAACAAAGAGGACAACACCGCGTTGATGTCTTTGACCATCGAGATTCCGGGGCTGGACGCATTGGGGCGGTTGTTGGGGCGTATTTCCCAATTGCCGAATATCATCGAAACCCGGCGTAACCGCACTCCGTGATGGTGATCAATGTGGGTAGGGGCGGGCGACATTCATTTGCTCGCGATGGTGATATACCTCGACCCTGTAGGAGCCAAGCTTGCTCGCGATAGCGGTGTGTCAGGCATGCCGCCATCGCGGGCAAGCCTTGCTCCTACAAGGTTCTGTATGAGAGTGATTGATGTACAACCTTGAAGACTTGCTACACCTCATGAGCCGGCTGCGGGACCCGCAGTTCGGCTGCCCGTGGGATATCAGGCAAACCTGGCAGACCATCGTCCCGCACACCCTGGAAGAAGCCTATGAGGTGGCGGACGCCATCGAGCGCGGCGACTTCGATCATTTGCAGGGTGAGTTGGGCGATCTGCTGTTCCAGGTGGTGTATTACAGCCAGCTAGGGCGGGAAGAGGGGCGTTTCGAGTTCGACGGCGTGGTCGACAGCATCACCCGCAAACTGATTCGTCGTCATCCCCATGTATTTCCGACCGGTGATCTGTATGCGGCGCTGGATATCCCGCGCCTCAGTGAGGAGCAGGTCAAGCAGCGCTGGGAGGAGATCAAGGCCGAAGAGCGGGCCGAGAAGTCCCAGGTCCCTGAGCAATTGTCCTTGCTCGATGATGTGCCGGCTGCGTTGCCTGCATTGTCCCGTTCGGCCAAGCTGCAAAAGCGCGCGGGGCAGGTGGGTTTCGACTGGCCGGACGCGTTGCCGGTGCTTGATAAAGTCCGCGAAGAGCTTGATGAAGTGCTCGAAGCCATGGCGGATAACGATGCGACAGCGATCAGTGACGAAGTCGGTGATCTGCTGTTTTCCGTGGTCAACCTGGCGCGTCACCTCAAGGTCGATCCGGAAACCGCATTGCGTGGCGCCAACAGCAAGTTTGAAAGACGCTTCCGATTTATCGAACAGGCATTGCGCGACACCCTCCGTCCCATAGAAGATTGCACCCTCGAAGAGTTGGACGCCTTGTGGGGCGAAGCCAAACGTCAGGAAAAGAATTTGCCCAGCTGCGGCTGAGCTGTTGCCTAAGTGAGTAAGCACCATGAGCCTTTCCCTTCGCGACCAGTTGCTCAAAGCAGGGCTGGTCAACCAAAAGCAGGCCAAACAGGTCGGCAAAGAGAAACAGAAGCAGCAACGTCTGGTCCATAAAGGTCAGATCGAACTCGATGATTCCCAGCAGCGTGCGGCCCAGGAAGCCATGGCCGAGAAGGTCAAGCGCGACCAGGAACTCAATCGCCAGCAGCAGGAAAAGTCCGAGCAGAAGGCTCGTGCCGCGCAGGTCAAGCAGTTGATCGAAGTCTCGCGCTTGCCGAAGTTGACCACCGAGGACTACTACAACTTCGTGGACGACAAGAAGGTCAAGCGCATCTCCGTCAACACCCTGATGCGCAACAAGCTCAGCAGTGGTTCCCTGGCGATCGTGCATCACGCCGGTGGCTACGAAGTGATCCCGCGTGAAGCGGCCCTGAAGATCCAGGAGCGCGATCCACAACGTATCGTGCAGCTGAACACCCAGACCGAAGAAGTCGATGCGGACGATCCGTACGCGGCCTATCAGATCCCTGATGATCTGATGTGGTAAACACCACGGCTTAACAACGACAAACCCCGCTTATTGGCGGGGTTTGTGGTTTTTCAAATCTGTATTACGGCATTCAGGCTTCGCGCTTGTGCTCTAGGTTTTCCAGTTCGGCCTTATAGCTGTGGGCGTCGCTCTCGGAGTGGAACATTCCCACCAGCATGTCTTGTTGATAGACGTCCCAGATCCGGATGCCGGCGGCTACGCCTTCGTGGGATTTATGTGAATCGTCGCGTTCAGTTACTTTTACAGTCATCTGCTGGCTCCAATCTCAATTGATCTGCAGCAAGGCGTGTGCAGGCCTTTGTTATATGTTTTGTTAGCTTGCTAAGTAAATGCCTGTGCTCGGTAATGATCTTTTGCAGAAATTGAAAAAATCCCGCAGCCCTTGCAGTCCGTGACATTTGGTCGCAGGGCGCCGGGTTTCATGACGGAAGTTTCATGTTTGCGAACGCTTGGGCACAAACCGGCAGACGAAAAAAAGCCCCGCAATCGCGAGGCTTCTTTACTTCGATCCAGATCAGCTGCCTTTGACAGCCTTGCCGTCAACCGTGCCGTCGAGGAGCATGATGTTGTACTCCTTGCCGTCGGTCTCGACCTGACGCAGGGCTACCAGGATGTAGCCCCAGTCCTTGGCGAACCACATTTCGGTGATGCGCTTGTTCTGTGTCGGGTCGCGAACACGTTCGACCTTGATCGCATCGACCGAACCCGCTTTGGTCTGGACTTTCTCCTGGCCAATCACGCGGAAGTCGTAGGTGTCGGTGTCTTCACCTTCGACCACTTGGTAGCTCATGCTTTTTTTGCCGGCGGCTACATCGCGCTGCAAGGCCAGTTGGTAGGTGGACTTGTCCAGCATGCCGGTGTTGAGCGGTACCTTGACCGGGTCGCCGCGATCAGTGCCGGTGACCATCTTGGTGGTCCAGTCGAAGTCCAGATTGACCTTCTTGGCTTTGCCCAGGCCACCGCGTTCGAAGCGATATGACTGAGGCAGCAAGGTGTCCTTGTCCAGCTTCAGGGTACTTTCCTCGGTCAGGCTGGCGACCAGCATGGAGGCCTTGAAATTCAAGGTCCAGGAGCCGTTGTCATTTTTCGACAGGCTGCGTTCGGCCGAACCACTCATCGGGAGCTGCTTCCAGTCGGCGGTGTAGCTGGCGGAGAACGGTTGAAGGTCTGCCGCCTGCGCAAGGGGCAGGGCGAGCAGAGCACAAGCGAAGAGCAGGGCGCGACGCATAAAATCTCCTAGTTTCGAATCAAGTGACCGCTGGCCGCGAGTAACTGACCATCCAGTAAAGCACCCTGTTCGCCAAGGCTCAGTCGGCCCTCGGCAAACCAGCGTACGGCCATCGGGTAAATCTGGTGTTCGCGGGTGTGGACCCGTTGCGCCAGACTTTGCGGCGAATCGTGCAACTCTACCGGTATTACTGCCTGTACGACCAGTGGTCCGCCATCGAGTTCCTCGGTGACGAAGTGCACGCTGCAGCCATGTTCGGTGTCGCCGGCTTCCAGCGCTCGCTGATGAGTGTGTAACCCTTTGTATTTGGGTAGCAGCGAAGGATGGATATTGAGCAGACGACCCTGATAGTGACGGACGAAATCAGCGCTGAGAATACGCATGAATCCGGCCAGTACCACAAGCTTGGGTTGGAAGGCGTCGATCAATTCGATCAAGGCGGCATCGAAGGCCTCGCGACCTTCGAAAGCCTTGTGATCCAGGGTACGGGTGTCGATACCCGCATCCCTGGCGCGCTGAAGGCCATAGGCGTCAGCGCGGTTCGAGATCACGGCGCGAATGCGCACAGGGTTGTCCGCGTTCTGCGCGTCGTCGATCAAGGCCTGCAAGTTACTGCCGGTGCCGGACAACAGCACCACAACATCACAGGTGGCGGACATCAGTGCGCCTTGAGGTTCTTCAGTTCGACCTGAGCCGCGCCTTCGGCAGCGGTAGCGATCTGACCGATTACCCAAGGTTGTTCGCCGGCTTCACGCAGCACGTTCAGCGCGGTTTCAACGTGCTCCTGGGCAACGCAGATCACCATGCCGACGCCGCAGTTCAGCACGCGGTGCATTTCGGTTTCGTCGACGTTGCCTTTCTCTTGCAGCCAGTCGAACACGGTCGGACGGGTCCAGCTTGCTACGTCAACCACCGCCTGAGCGCCTTTTGGCAGAACGCGCGGGATGTTGTCGAGCAGGCCGCCACCGGTGATGTGGGCCATGGCCTTGACTGCGCCAGTGTCTTTGATCAGCTTGAGCAGCGGCTTGACGTAGATACGGGTTGGCGCCATCAGCAGGTCGGTCAGTGGCTTGCCGTCGAGCTGGATGTTTTCGATGTCTGCACCGGACACTTCGATGATCTTGCGGATCAGCGAGTAGCCGTTGGAGTGCGGGCCGGAAGACGGCAGGGCGAGCAGGGCATCGCCAGCGGCGACTTTCGAACCGTCGATGATTTCCGACTTCTCGACCACGCCCACGCAGAAGCCGGCCAGGTCGTAGTCTTCGCCTTCGTACATGCCAGGCATTTCAGCGGTTTCGCCGCCCACCAGCGAGCAGCCGGACAGTTCGCAGCCAGCACCGATGCCGGTGACGACTTGAGCGGCGGTGTCGACGTTCAGTTTGCCGGTGGCGTAGTAGTCGAGGAAGAACAGCGGTTCGGCACCGCAGACCACCAGGTCGTTGACGCACATGGCAACCAGGTCGATGCCGATGCTGTCATGCTTGTTCAGGTTCAGAGCCAGGCGCAGCTTGGTGCCAACGCCGTCGGTGCCGGATACCAGCACGGGCTGCTTGTAGCCAGCCGGGATTTCGCAGAGGGCGCCGAAACCGCCCAGGCCGCCCATGACTTCCGGGCGCGCAGTGCGCTTGGCGACGCTCTTGATGCGTTCGACCAATGCTTCACCGGCGTCGATGTCTACACCGGCGTCCTTGTAGCTCAGGGAGGGTTGCTTGCTCATGATCCAGGCCTTTAGGGGGATTCAGGGGTAACGACCGAGTTCGGCGAGTGCACTGAAATACCTGTGGCGCGATTGCCGCGCGAGCATTTCAGAGTACCCAGCCGTTGCCGGTCTACGAAGGCGCGCGATTTTATCAGGCTTGAGGGGCAGCGGCCATCCTCGGGCCGACGGGCAGAGGCATATCGTGTTAAAAAAAACCGAAAATGCCCGAGCTGGTGACCTCGCTCGTGGCTGTATAAGGTATAGCCGTTAACCGGCTATCGTTATGACAGAGTGAAAACTTCCATCGATTGCGTGAATGTTTTGCGCAGGCCGGCGGTCACAGCCTTGCTCATGTCTGTTCATGCGGTCTGTTCCAGCCGCTTTTTGTCGTCGGGAATTCTCCATGCGTTTGTGTAAATTACTGTTTTTGGGCTGTTTGTCGTTGGTCAGCCTGGCGAGTCATGCCCAAACCGTCAACGGTCTCTATCAAGTGCGCGAGCCGGTCAGCAGTCAGACCCCGGAGGAGCGCGATCAAGCCACCCAGCGTGCGCTGGATACCCTGGTGCTGCGTCTGACCGGTGACGCCAAGGCCGCGCAGAGTCCAGGGCTGGCGGCGATTCGCAAGGACCCGCAGCAGATCATCAGCCGATACGGCTATGACGCCGGGCCGCCGGAAAGTCTGCAAGTCGATTTCGATCCGGTCAGCACCGATCGGGCGCTGCGTCAGGCCGGGCTGGCCTTGTGGGGCGCCAATCGGCCGTCGATTCTCGGTTGGTGGCTGAACGATTCGACCGAAGGCTCAAGTCTGGTGGGTGACGGTCAGGCCAGTGCTGCACCATTGCGGCGAGCCGCGCAGCATCGCGGTCTGCCGTTGCGCCTGCCATTGGGTGACCTGAACGAGCAGATCGTCGCCACCGCGCCGCATCTTGAAGGTAACGACCCGGCACCGTTGCATGGCATCTCTGAACGTTACGGTGCGGACGCTCTGTTGGCTGTGCATGCGCGGGAAGAGGGTGGTCAGTGGCAGGCCAAGTGGCATTTATGGCTGGGTGACCAGCGCGAGCAAGGCAGTGTGCAAGGGGCCGACAGTGCGGCCGTGGCGGATGCGGTATTGCTGGCGGTGAGTCAGCGCCTGGCGCCGCGTTTCGTTGCCAGGCCGGGAGCGTCCACCGAGCAGTTGCTGGAGGTGCAAGGCATGAACCTGGAGCGCTACGCGGTGCTGGGGCGCTTGCTGGAGCCGTTTGGTGCGCACCTGCAAAGTGTCGATGGTGACCGGATCGTGTATCGCGTCAATGGCAGTGCCGATCAGTTGCGAGCGCAGTTGAGTCTGGCGAAGTTGCAAGAGGTGCCGGCGGGTGCTACGCCTGCACCGGTTCAGCCTGCGGTCGGCGGTGTGGCACCTGCGGTCGCCCCGGTGCCCGCGCCCAAAGCGCAGTTGAGTTTCCGTTGGTAGATTTTTCTTTCCTTATATAGAAGCTGGAGTGATTCATGGCCGATACGCGGCGTTGGATGTGGCTGGGTGGAGTAGCCCTGCTGTGCGCATTTGTGTACCTGTTGCATCCGATCCTTACACCGTTCCTGGTGGCACTGCTGCTGGCCTATCTGTTCGATCCGCTGGTGGATCGCCTGGAGGCATTCGGTCTGTCGAGAACCTGGGGGGTGGTCGCAGTGTTCGCGCTGTTCACCTTGGTCGTCATGACGTTGTTGCTGGTGCTGGTGCCGATGCTGGCCAAGCAGCTGCTGCGCTTGTATGAACTGGCACCACAAATGCTCGATTGGTTGCAGCACACGGCGATGCCCTGGGCGCAGTCGAAACTCGGGTTGGCGAATGGGTTCTGGAAGTTTGACAAGGTCAAGGCCGCGATCACCGAGCACATGGGGCAGGCCACTGACATCGTCGGTATCGTGCTGAGCCAGGCCACCGCATCGGGTTTGGCATTGATTGGCTGGCTGGCCAATCTGGTGTTGATTCCGGTGGTGAGTTTTTACCTGTTGCGCGACTGGGATCTGATGATGGCGAAGATCCGCAGCCTGTTGCCGCGCGATCGTGAAGAGCGTGTGGTCTCGCTGGCGGGCGAGTGTCACGAGGTGCTTGGCGCATTTGTTCGTGGGCAGTTGCTGGTGATGCTGGCGTTGGGTGTGATCTATGCGGCGGGCCTGATGCTGGTCGGGCTGGAACTAGGGCTGTTGATCGGTCTGATAGCCGGTCTGGCAGCCATCGTGCCGTACATGGGCTTTGTGATCGGGATCGGCGCGGCGTTGATCGCCGGGTTATTTCAGTTTGGTGGCGATCTGTATCCGATGATCGGGATTGTCGCGGTGTTCATGGTTGGTCAGGCGCTGGAGGGCATGGTGCTGACACCGTTGTTGGTGGGGGATCGGATTGGTCTGCACCCGGTGGCGGTGATCTTTGCGATTCTGGCGGGTGGAGAGCTGTTTGGTTTCACCGGGATCCTGCTGGCGTTGCCAGTGGCGGCGGTGATCATGGTGCTTGTTCGCCATCTACATGATTTATATAAAGATTCTGGCATGTACAGCGGTGTGGAAGATTCGGATTGATCAACCCTGTCGATTAAGTGTCCAGGGACGCCCGGCGGATTGCCGGGCGGGCCTGTAAAACTCTCCCGGCTGTCACATACGCCGTCAAACAAACCCCGGCGATCCCCGCAAGTTAACGCAAACCTTTGATTTTGCTTATGGTCTGCCGCATTGTGCGGCTGGCGTCACGGGTATAAACTTTGCAAACTTTACACAGAGGCCACTAACGGTTCGTTTGGAACTGTTCAGTCAGCATGAAACCGATTCAGCTGCCCCTAGGTGTGCGTCTGCGTGATGACGCTACCTTTATCAACTACTACCCTGGCGCCAATGCCGCTGCACTCGGCTATGTCGAGCGGCTGTGCGAAGCCGACGCCGGCTGGACCGAAAGCCTGATCTATCTCTGGGGCAAGGACGGTGTAGGGCGTACGCACTTGCTGCAAGCCGCGTGCTTGCGCTTCGAGCAGTTGGGGGAGCCGGCGGTGTACCTGCCGTTGGCCGAGTTGCTGGATCGCGGTATCGAAATCCTCGACAACCTTGAACAGTACGAACTGGTCTGCCTGGATGACTTGCAGGCAGTCGCAGGGCGGGCTGATTGGGAAGAGGCGTTGTTCCATCTGTTCAATCGCCTGCGTGACAGTGGTCGGCGCCTGCTGATCGCCGCTTCGACCTCGCCACGCGAGTTGCCGGTAAAGCTGGCTGACCTCAAATCCCGCTTGACCCTGGCGCTGATTTTCCAGATGCGGCCGCTGTCCGATGAAGACAAGTTGCGTGCGCTGCAATTGCGCGCATCACGTCGCGGTTTGCACCTGACCGACGAAGTCGGGCATTTTATCTTGACGCGCGGTACTCGCAGCATGAGCGCGTTGTTCGAGCTCCTTGAGCGCCTCGATCAGGCCTCCTTGCAGGCTCAGCGCAAGCTGACGATCCCCTTCCTCAAAGAAACCCTGGGCTGGTAAAGCCGCGGCCTGTAGCGCGTTTCGGCATATTTCAGGCGCCAGAAAACCCGCTTCCGGAAAGCTATTCGCGGCGCGTGCAGATTTAAAATGGGCTTAAGCGCTTAGATGTTAACGAGAAACCGATAAGTCACATTTGGATCGATTGAATTTGCAAATGAGGACGATAGAAGGCATAGTCTCGCCTTCTTTACCACTTCAGCCACGGTCGTGCCCATGCTAAATCGCTTCGCACCCCTCGTGCCTCTCGCACTTGTCACCCTGCTTTTTGGTTGCGCGGTTCATTCCCCGGTCTCGCAACAACAAGACGATCAGCAGATTAAAAATTCAGCGACTGCCCAGTCTTCCGTTATTTATCAGGAAGAGCTGGCTACCGAAAAAGAACTGGCCGACTTTGCCAGTAGCAAGCCTTACCAGCTTCCGGTTTTGGCCGACAGCATTCTCGAGCGTGGCCTGTCCCTGGTCGGTACCCGTTACCGCATGGGCGGCACCTCTGAAGCCGGTTTCGATTGCAGCGGTTTCATCGGTTACCTGTTTCGTGAAGAGGCTGGCATGAACCTGCCGCGCTCCACTCGCGAAATGATCAACGTGAATGCCCCGTTGGTCTCGCGCAACAACCTGAAGCCTGGCGACTTGCTGTTCTTCGCTACCAATGGTCGTCGCGGTCGCGTCAGTCACGCCGGGATCTACCTGGGTGATGACCAGTTCATCCATTCCAGCAGCCGCCGCAGCGGTGGTGTCCGGGTCGATAACCTGGGCGACAGCTACTGGAGCAAGACCTTCATTGAGGCCAAGCGAGCACTCGCCATGGCACCAACGACAGTCACGGCCCGCAAGTAAGCGGACATTTTGTAAGGCTAACTTAAAGTCTTACTTGAAGTTTGGCGCGTAGCCGCTAGAATTCTGATCTATTGTTGACTAACTAACCGCGTAAGCCCTGCTTACGCGGTTTTGTTTTCAGTCTCTCGGCAGAGAAAGCCGCAGCCAGATCAGGATGTTCTGTATATGACGATGCCGGCCCGCCTTGTACTTATCTTCTTCGCAGCGCTGCTCAGCGCCTGCGCCAGCCGTACTCCGCCGCCTGTCAAAGTCGTTCGCGCCCCGGTTTTTGCTCCCGCTCAATCGTTCTCGCCTGCCGCTGAAGACGTGCTGATTCGCGCGCTGGGACTGGTCGGTACGCCTTATCGTTGGGGTGGCAATACGCCGGATTCAGGTTTCGATTGCAGCGGCCTGATCGGCTACGTCTACCGCGATGCGGCGGGTATTTCCCTGCCGCGTTCAACTCGCGAGATGATCGGCATGCAAGCGCCGAACATTGGCCAAGAGGCTCTGCAAACCGGTGACCTGATCTTCTTCGCCACCAATGGCGGCTCGCAGGTCAGTCACGCCGGAATCTATGTCGGTGAGGGTCGCTTCGTGCATGCACCCGCCACGGGTGGTACGGTGAAGCTCGACAGCTTGTCCAAGGCCTATTGGCAGAGAGCCTACCTGAGCGCCAAGCGTGTCATTGAGCCTGAACATCTGGCGCACAATTTCTAGTTCGCAGAGGTTGTCATGACCGCTCGCACACTCAATCTCGACGATTCCCTTTATAACTACCTGCTCGACGTTTCCTTGCGCGAAACGCCGCTGCAGCGCCGCTTGCGTGACGAAACCCAGGCGCTGCCCATGGCGCGCTGGCAGGTGGCGCCCGAGCAGGGGCAGTTCCTCGCCTTGCTGGTCAAGCTGACGGGCGCCAGGCGCTTGCTTGAAGTCGGCACCTTCACCGGTTATAGCGCCTTGTGCATGGCGGCCGCCTTGCCGGATGACGGCACGTTGATCTGCTGTGACATTCCCGGAGACTACAATGCAACGGCGCGCCGTTACTGGCAGGAGGCCGGCCTCGCCGGGCGCATCGATTTGCGTTTGGCTCCCGCGTTGCAAACCCTGGCTCAACTTGAGCAGCAAGGGCAGGGTGGTTGTTTCGATCTGATCTTCATCGATGCCGACAAGGCCAACTATCCGGCTTATCTGGAAAGTGCTTTGCGGCTGCTGCGAAGCGGTGGGCTGGCGGTATTCGACAACACGCTGTGGAGTGGGCGAGTGCTGGAAGAAAATCCCGCGAGCGAAGACACCCGAGCCATTCAGGCACTCAATCGTGCCTTGAAGGATGACTCGCGTGTCGATCTGTCGTTGTTGCCGCTGGGCGATGGTTTGACCTTGTGCCGCAAGCGCTAGCCCCGGATCGGTGTAAGGCTCAACCTGTCAGCTGCGCGCCTCTTTGAGCAGCAGTGCGATGCCCGGATGGTAGTTGCCGGCTTCGTTGTGCAATTTGCGGTAGGCGTAGGGGAAGTACCAGGCCACGGCGCAGGTGTGTTCCTTTTGCAGGTCGTCGACCATGTCCTGGAGCTCTTCCGGCGTAGGGCTGTGCTGGGCCTTTTGGGGGGCAACGAACAGGCAGCCGAGTTTCAGGTCGCTGGCGTAGCTGATTTTTTTCGCATCGCTCACCGTATCCAGCAAGGCCTGGGTGAGGTTCAGGTTATTGACCCGCGGCCAGCGTTGGCTGGCCTGAAGATAGGCGTGTTCTTCTCCACTTGCGATAAACAGATCGGCGCGGCCATTACGCTCGCCTTCCTCGATCTGCTTTTTCGTCGGAGTCTGTTCCAGGGTGACCATTTCAGCCATCCACGCCGCCGCCGAAAGCAGGCTCAGGTTGGCGCGTTCGTCAAACCAGTAAGGGCTTTCGTTATCGCCGCGTAGCGCGTTGTAACGGTCGATGCACTCGAACCAGCGTTCCAGCACCGGGCGCAGGAATTCCAGCTTCGGATTACTGATGATCATGCCTTGCATGTGCTCCCCCTTTTGTTCTTGTGGTGTCAGATTGTGGCTCTTTGATATCATTGCTTTCAGTGTGGCACAAGATTGGCGCCAGTTTCTTGAACGAGGTCGGTTTCTATCCGTCGATGAGTCCCGGCTTTAATTGACGCTCCACCCCCAACCCTCTAACCTTCGCGACTTGTTTCAGGTGCTCTGTGACCCAGTGGTCGACCGAGTGAAACAGGGAAGCCGGTGAGGGCGCGTTCTTTGACAGAGCGGGCGACGATCCCGGCGCTGCCCCCGCAACGGTAAATGAGTAAAAACTGCGCTTTGAGCCACTGTGTCGAAATGACATGGGAAGGCGCGCAGTCAGGCGCAAGCCGCTCATGAGTCCGGAGACCGGCCTGATCCATCCAGCGGCATCACGGTGGGCGATGCCAGGCTTCTTGCCGTCTATTTCTATGCCTGCCCGCCGTTATCCAGCCTCAACGGAGAGCTCCCCCATGACTGATTCCCCTGATCGTGACGAACGCCATCTGGCGCGCATGCTGCGCAAGAAAGCCGTGATCGATGAGCGCATTGCCAACTCGCCGAATGAATGCGGCTTGCTGCTGGTCCTGTCCGGCAACGGCAAGGGCAAAAGCAGTTCTGCGTTCGGCATGCTTGCCCGGGCGATGGGCCACGGCATGCAGTGCGGCGTGGTGCAGTTCATCAAAGGGCGCAACAGCACTGGCGAGGAGCTGTTTTTCCGCCGCTTCCCGGAACAAGTGCGCTTCCACGTGATGGGCGAAGGTTTTACCTGGGAAACCCAGGATCGCCAGCGCGATATCGCCGCCGCCGAAGCTGCCTGGGAAGTCTCCCGCGAATTGCTGCGTGACCCGAGCATTGGTCTGGTGGTGCTCGATGAACTGAATATCGCCCTCAAGCACGGTTATCTGGACCTCGATCAGGTGCTCAGCGACTTGCAGGCGCGTCCACCGATGCAACACGTGGTGGTCACCGGTCGTGGTGCCAAGCCGGAAATGATCGAACTGGCCGACACCGTCACCGAAATGGGCATGATCAAGCACGCTTTCCAGGCCGGGATCAAAGCACAGAAAGGCGTTGAGCTGTGAGTGAGCCGCGCTTTTGCCCGGCGGTACTGATTGCCGCGCCGGCTTCCGGTCAGGGCAAGACCACCGTCACTGCCGCGCTGGCCCGTTTGCATCGCAATCAGGGGCGCAAGGTTCGGGTGTTCAAATGCGGCCCGGACTTTCTCGATCCGATGATTCTTGAGCGCGCCAGCGGTGCGCCGGTCTATCAATTGGACATGTGGATGGTCGGCGAGCAGGAAAGTCGCCGGCTGTTGTGGGAAGCCGCCGCTGAGGCTGACCTGATTTTGATCGAAGGCGTGATGGGGTTGTTCGATGGCACGCCATCCAGCGCCGATCTGGCGCGGCATTTCGGTGTACCCGTACTGGGCGTGATCGATGGCACCGCCATGGCTCAGACATTCGGCGCGCTGGCATTGGGGCTGGCACGTTATCAGCCGGACCTGCCGTTTGCCGGTGTATTGGCCAATCGCGTCGGCACCTTGCGTCACGCGCAACTGCTTGAAGGCAGTCTCACTGAAGGTCTGCGCTGGTATGGCGCCTTGTCTCGGGAAACCGGGATCGAGCTGCCGAGCCGTCACCTGGGTCTGGTCCAGGCCAGTGAATTGAATGATCTCGATCTGCGCCTCGACGCCGCCGCCGAAGCGTTGGCCAGCAGTTGCGAAGTGGCATTGCCGCCTGCCGTCGAGTTCGCTGCACCTGACGTGATTGCCGCCGAGCCATTGTTGGCCGGGGTGCGAATCGCCGTGGCTCGCGATGAAGCGTTTGCCTTCACGTATGGCGCGAGCCTCGACTTGTTGCGGGCGATGGGCGCGGAGTTGCGATTCTTCTCGCCGATCCATGACCGTGAACTGCCTGAAGCGGACAGCCTGTATCTGCCCGGCGGTTATCCGGAGTTGCACCACGTGGCGTTGGCTGAAAACAGCACTATGCTCGATGCCATTCGCGCACATCACGCCGCAGGCAAACCGTTGTTGGCTGAATGCGGCGGCATGCTGTATTTGCTCGATTCACTGACCGATGTCGGTGGCACGCGTGCCGAGTTGGTAGGGCTGCTGGCCGGTGATGCGGTGATGCAAAAGCGTCTGGCCGCGTTGGCCCTGCAAGCCGTTGAATTGCCCGAGGGCGCCTTGCGTGGCCACACCTACCATCATTCGTTGACCAGCACCGAGCTTGAGCCGATTGCTCGCGGCCTGAGTCCTAACGGCGGGCGCGGTGCCGAGGCGGTTTACCGTGACGGGCGGATGACGGCGTCTTATGTGCACTTTTATTTCCCGTCCAATCCTTCGGCGATCGCCGCGCTGTTTGCGCCAGACCTGAACCTTGTGGGAGCGGGCTTGCCCGCGAAGAGGCCATGACCGACAACGCATTTTCCGGGGCCGAGCGCGAAGCGGTTTATCGCGCGATTGCCGAGCGTCGCGACATGCGTCACTTCAGTGGCGGCAGCGTCGAGCCCGAACTGCTTCGGCGTTTGCTCGAAGCGGCGCATCGGGCGCCAAGTGTCGGTTTGATGCAGCCCTGGCGGTTCATCCGCATCAGCGACAGAGCGTTACGCGGCAAGATCCAGCAACTGGTGGAAGAGGAGCGGGTACGCACCGCCGAGGCGCTGGGCGAACGCTCCGACGAATTCATGAAGTTGAAAGTCGAAGGCATCAACGACTGCGCCGAAGTGCTGGTTGCCGCGCTGATGGATGATCGCGAGCGGCATATCTTTGGCCGTCGGACCTTGCCGGAAATGGACATGGCGTCGTTGTCCTGCGCTATCCAGAATCTTTGGCTGGCGTCCCGTGCCGAAGGTCTGGGCATGGGCTGGGTCTCGTTGTTCGAACCACAGGCATTGGCGGACCTGCTTGGCCTGCCGCCGGGAGCCAAACCCCTGGCGGTGTTGTGCCTGGGGCCGGTCAAGGAGTTTTACCCGGCGCCGATGCTGGTCCTTGAAGGCTGGGCGCAGGCGCGTCCGCTGAGTGAACTGTTGTACGAGAATTTTTGGGGAGTGAGTCAATGAGTGTGGCGTTGCTGAGTGTCGCCGGGGTAGCGCTGGATGCGTTACTGGGCGAACCCAAGCGCTGGCATCCGCTGGTGGCGTTCGGCCGTTTTGCCGATCGTATCGAGCAACGTTTCAACTCCGCCGGCCGTGGCTGGCGCAGTCACGGCGTCACGGCCTGGGTGATTGCGGTGCTGCCGCTGACCCTGTTGATCACTGCCTTGTCCTGGCTGCCTTACATCGGCTGGGTCGTCGAGATTCTCGCGTTGTATTGCGCCCTCGGTCTGCGCAGCCTCGGTGAGCATGTCGAGCCGGTGGCTCAGGCCCTGCGCAGCGACGACCTGGATGAAGCACGCAAACGTGTCGGCTATCTGGTCAGCCGTCAGACCAGTGAGCTGGATTCGACTGAAGTGGCCCGTGCTGCCACCGAATCGGTTCTGGAAAACGGCAGCGACGCGGTATTCGCCGCGCTGTTCTGGTTTGCCGTCGCGGGTGCGCCGGGCGTGGTGCTCTATCGGCTGAGCAATACCCTGGACGCCATGTGGGGTTATCGCAACGAGCGTTTTGAACGCTTTGGCTGGGCGGCGGCGAAAATCGACGATGTGCTCAACTATGTTCCGGCGCGCTTGGTGGCTTTGACCTACTCGCTGCTGGGCAAAACCCGCTTGGCACTCAAATGCTGGCGCACGCAGGGGCCGACCTGGGACAGCCCGAACGCCGGGCCGGTGATGGCCGCTGGCGCGGGCGCTTTGGGCGTCGAGTTGGGCGGGGCGGCGATCTATCACGGTGAACTGCATCAGCGTCCACAACTGGGCGAAGGTGTGCCGGCAGACGCCAACTCCATCGATCGCGGCTGGCAACTGGTTCAGCGCGGGGTATGGCTTTGGTTGCTGATTCTCTGTGTGGGAGCCGAGTTTTATGCTTGAGCACGGTGGCCGCTTGCGCAAGGCGGCGTTGCTGTACGGCATCGTCGAATCCGATTGGCTCGACTTGTCCAGCGGTCTGGCACCTTGGCCGTGGGTGATCCCGGACATCCCGTTGCGGGCCTGGGCGCGCTTGCCGGAAACCGATGACGGCCTGGAGCAGGCTGCACGCGAATACTACGGCGCCTCGCAGGTGCTGCCAGTCGCCGGCTCGCAGGCAGCTATCCAGTTGCTGCCACGCCTGCGTCGCACCGGTAAAGTCGGCGTGCTCTCGCCGTGTTATGCCGAGCACGCCGAGGCCTGGCGTCGCAACGGCTACATCGTGCGTGAAGTGCTGGAGCAGGAAGTCGACTTTTTCCTCGATAGCCTCGACGTGCTGGTGGTGGTTAACCCGAACAATCCCACCGGCCTGAGCCTGCCCCCCGAACGCCTGCTCGACTGGCATGCACGGCTGGCACAGCGCGGTGGCTGGCTGGTGGTCGACGAAGCGTTCATGGACAGCACCCCGCAGTTGAGCCTGTCGTCTTATGCCGATCAGGTCGGCTTGATCGTCTTGCGTTCGTTCGGCAAGTTTTTCGGTCTGGCCGGGGTGCGATTGGGCTTCGTACTGGCTGAGCGCAAATTGCTCAAACTGCTCGCCGAGCAGGTCGGTCCCTGGGCGGTCAGCGGGCCGACCCGGGTATTGGGTCAGGTCTGTTTGCGTGACACCCAAGGTCACGCTCGCCAGCGCCTGCGCACTGAAGAAGCGAGCCAGCGTCTGGTAGAGGTCCTCGAGCGTCACGGCTTCAAGCCGCACGGTGGTTGCGCGTTGTTTCAATGGTTGATTACCGAGCGCGCAGAACATTTGTACGAATTCATGGCCCGGCGCGGCATCTTGCTGCGTCTGTTCACGCACAACAGCAGCCTGAGGTTCGGCTTGCCGGCCGATGAAGCGGATTGGCTGCGTCTGGAGCACGCTTTCGAAGCCTACGCCAAGGAAACCTCATGACCACGTTGATGGTGCAAGGCACCACCTCGGACGCCGGCAAAAGTACCCTGGTAACTGCGTTGTGCCGCTGGCTGACGCGCCAGGGCGTTCGCGTGGTGCCGTTCAAGCCGCAGAACATGGCACTCAACAGTGCGGTAACCGCCGACGGCGGTGAAATCGGCCGCGCTCAAGCCGTGCAGGCCCAGGCGGCCAACCTTGAGCCACACACCGACATGAACCCGGTGCTGCTCAAGCCGAATAGCGATACCGGTGCGCAAGTGATCATTCACGGACGTGCTGTGACCACCATGAACGCAGTCGCCTATCACGACTACAAAGCCATCGCCATGCAAGCGGTGCTCGCCTCTCACGAACGCTTGAGTGCAGCCTATCCGGTGGTGATGGTCGAAGGCGCGGGTTCACCCGCCGAGATCAATTTGCGGGCCGGCGACATTGCCAACATGGGCTTCGCCGAAGCGGTGGATTGTCCGGTGGTGCTGATCGCCGACATCAACCGCGGTGGAGTATTTGCGCACTTGGTGGGCACGCTGGAGTTGCTGTCAGCCACTGAGCAGGCGCGGGTCAAAGGCTTCATCATCAACCGTTTTCGCGGCGATATCGCTTTGCTGCAGCCGGGCCTCGACTGGCTGGAAGAGCGCACCGGCAAACCGGTGATCGGCGTGCTGCCGTATGTCATGGATCTGCATCTGGAAGCCGAAGACGGCATCGATCAGCGCCAGACCGATAAAGCTGATCAGGTGCTCAACGTGGTGGTGCCGGTGTTGCCGCGTATCAGCAACCACACCGACTTCGATCCGCTGCGTCTGCATCCGCAGGTCGATCTGCAATTCATCGGGCCGGGTCAGCCGATTCCGCCTGCCGATCTGATCATCCTGCCGGGCTCGAAGAGCGTGCGCAGCGACTTGCACTACTTGCGCGCCAACGGCTGGGGCGCGGCCATTACCCGCCATTTGCGTTATGGCGGCAAGCTGCTCGGCATTTGTGGTGGCCTGCAAATGCTCGGCGAGCACGTGCATGACCCGCTTGGGCTGGAAGGCGCGGCGGGCTCCAGCGCCGGTCTTGGTTTGCTGGCGTTCGAAACCGTGCTCGAAGAAGAGAAACAGCTGCGCAATGTGCGCGGACGTCTGACGTTGGAAAACGCAGAAGTCAGCGGTTATGAAATTCACGCTGGGGTCACCACCGGCATCGCTTTGGAGCAGGCGACCGTGTTGCTGGACGACGGTTGCAGCGACGGTGCCCGAAGTGCTGACGGACAGGTGCTCGGCACGTATTTGCACGGCCTGTTCGAATCCCCGGCGGCGTGCAGCGCGCTGTTACGCTGGGCCGGATTGCAGGATGTGCAGGAAGTCGATTACCACGCCTTGCGCGAGCGCGATATCGAGCGCCTCGCGGATCTGGTGGAGGAGCATCTGGATACTGGTCTGCTGCGTGAGCTCTGTGGGTTTTGAGGCGGCTGTGCTGGCCCCATCGCGAGCAGGCTCGCTCCCACATCGGAACGCGGTCAACTGTGGGAGCGAGCCTGCTCGCGATGACGTCGGTTGTCACACCGCCATTTAGAGGTTTATGACCATGTTGCAACTGATCCTCGGCGGCGCCCGTTCCGGTAAAAGCCGTCTGGCTGAAAAGCTCGCCAGCGAAAGCGCTCTGGCGGTGACGTACATCGCCACCAGCCAGCCGCTGGACGGCGAAATGAGTGCCCGGGTCGCGCATCATCGCGAGCGCCGACCGCCTGAATGGGCCTTGATCGAAGAACCGCTGGAGCTGGCCCGGGTGCTGCGCGAAACCGCGAGTGCGGAGCGTTGCCTGCTGGTGGATTGCCTGACCTTGTGGCTGACCAATCTGCTGATGCTGGAAGATCCCGAGCGTCTGGCGCATGAGCGTGAAGCCCTGTTGGGGTGCCTGGCATCACTGCCGGGAGAAATTGTTTTTGTCAGCAACGAGACCGGTCTGGGTGTCGTGCCGCTGGGCGAATTGACTCGCCGCTATGTCGATGAAGCCGGTTGGTTGCATCAAGCCCTGGCTGAGCGCTGTCAACGTGTCGTGTTGACCGTCGCCGGCCTGCCCCTGACTTTGAAAGGTACTGCGTTATGACTCATTCCTGGTGGTTGAACCCGTGCAAACCGATCAATGCGCAAGCGCATGAACAAGCAACGGCCCGACAGCAGCAACTGACCAAACCAGCGGGCTCCCTCGGGCAGCTGGAATCGGTAGCGGTGCAACTGGCAGGGTTGCAGGGGCGGGTCAAACCGAGCCTGAGTCAGCTGTGGATTGCGATTTTTGCCGGTGATCACGGCGTGGTCGCCGAAGGTGTTTCGGCGTTCCCGCAGGAAGTCACCGGGCAGATGCTGCACAACTTCGTCAGCGGTGGCGCGGCGATCAGCGTGTTGGCGCGGCAGCTTGAGGCGCGGCTGGAAGTGGTCGACCTCGGCACCGTCACGCCTTCGTTGAATTTGCTGGGCGTGCGCCATCTGCACATCGGTCCAGGCACTGCGAACTTCGTTCACGGCCCGGCGATGACGCAAATCCAGGGCGAGCAAGCCTTGCAGGCCGGCCGCGACAGCGTGTTGCGGGCGATTGCTGAAGGCTCCGAGCTGTTTATCGGTGGCGAGATGGGCATTGGCAATACCACCGCTGCCAGCGCTGTGGCCTGTGCATTGCTTGATTGCCCGGTGGCGCATCTGGCCGGGCCGGGCACCGGTCTGGACGCGACAGGTGTCAGCCATAAAGCCCAGGTGATTGAGCGCGCTCTGACGTTGCATGCCGCTCAGCGTGGCGACGTGTTGCAGACGTTGTTCAACCTCGGTGGTTTTGAAATCGCTGCGTTGGTCGGAGCCTATTTGGCCTGTGCGCAGGAAGGTTTGGCGGTGCTGGTCGACGGCTTTATTTGCAGCGTGGCGGCATTGGTCGCGGTGCGCCTGAATCCTGCGTGTCGCGAGTGGTTGCTGTTTGGTCATCGCGGGGCTGAACCAGGCCACCGGCATGTATTGGAAACGCTGAACGCTGAACCTTTGCTGGACCTCGGCCTGCGTCTGGGCGAGGGCAGCGGTGCCGCGCTGGCAGTGCCGTTGCTGCGTCTGGCCTGCGACCTGCACGGGCAAATGGCGACCTTCGCTGAAGCGGCTGTAGACGATCGTCCGGCATGACGTTTCGCCTGGACCTGCTGCGCCACGGTGAAACCGAACTCGGTGGCGGTTTGCGCGGCAGCCTGGATGACGCGCTGACAGCCAAAGGTTGGGAGCAGATGCGCGCGGCGGTGATTGATCAAGGTCCATGGAGTCGCCTGGTCAGCTCGCCGCTGCAACGCTGCGCACGCTTTGCCGAGGAACTGGCCGAGCGGTTGAGCTTGCCGGTGGTGCTGGACAAGGATCTGCAAGAGCTGCACTTCGGCGCCTGGGAAGGGCAGAGTGCGGCAGCGCTGATGGAAACCGACGCTCAAGCGTTAGGCAAGTTTTGGGCTGATCCCTACGGATTCACGCCACCGGAAGGTGAGCCGGTGACTGCGTTTTCCGCACGGGTGCTGGCGGCTGTCGAGCGCTTGCATCAGGCCTGTGCCGGTGAGCGGGTGTTGCTGATCAGTCACGGTGGAGTCATGCGTCTGTTGCTGGCCCGCGCACGCGGATTGCCGCGCGAGCAATTGCTCAATGTTGAAGTCGGTCATGGCGCGCTGTTTTCGTTGTGCGTCGAGGCTGATGCCGTGCTCAGGGAGGAGGAGTGAACATGCTGCCGTTCTGGATCGCCTTGCAGTTTCTCAGCAGCTTGCCGATTCGTCTGCCAGGCATGCCGGCGCCTCAGGAACTTGGGCGCTCGCTGCTGTTTTATCCGCTGGTGGGGCTGCTGTTTGGCGGGCTGTTGTGGGCGCTGAATGGGCTGTTGCTCGGTACACCGGCGTTGTTGCATGCGGCGTTGCTGTTGAGTGCCTGGGTCGTGCTCAGTGGTGGCTTGCACCTCGATGGTCTGGCTGACAGCGCCGACGCCTGGCTCGGCGGCTTTGGTGATCGCGAGCGCACCTTGAACATCATGAAGGACCCGCGCAGTGGGCCGATCGCAGTGGTGACACTGGTGTTGGTGTTGTTGCTCAAGTTCACGGCGTTATTGGCGTTGATTGATCAGCACTCCATGGCTGGTTTGATCCTCGCCCCATTGATTGGTCGCAGTGCCTTGCTGGGGCTGTTTCTGAATACACCTTACGTGCGCTCTGGTGGCCTGGGGCAGGCGCTGGCCGATCATCTGCCGCGCAAGGCCGGTCAGCAGGTGTTGTTGCTCAGTGCGCTGGCGTGCGTGCTGATCGGCGGCTGGAGCGGTGTGGTTGCGCTGGTG
Organism: Pseudomonas fluorescens HK44; assembly: GCF_000217955.3. Taxonomy (GTDB): domain Bacteria; phylum Pseudomonadota; class Gammaproteobacteria; order Pseudomonadales; family Pseudomonadaceae; genus Aquipseudomonas; species Aquipseudomonas fluorescens_AQ. Next base: position 68,831 of record NZ_AFOY02000007.1, read on the forward strand.
CTGGCGGCTCTGATGTTCTTCTGGTTGCGTCGGGTGATGCTGCGGCGTCTGGGCGGGACCACCGGCGATACGGCAGGGGCGTTGCTGGAGCTGCTGGAAACGGCAGTGCTGGTGGGTTTGGCGCTGCTCTGAGAGTGACCTTCAACGTGCGCGGCCTAACGGCCGTTTGATAATCAGACTTGCTTTAACTTTATCGCGGGTATATACACGCACCATGCTAGCCTCTCAATGTTTATGCACCAACCTGCGTCGCGCCGCTCGTGGCGTCAGCAGGCATTACGACGGCGCCCTTGACGGCTTCGGGATCAATGTTGCGCAGTATTCCTTGCTGTGCAATTTGCAGCGCCTCGATCAACCGAGCATTTCCACCCTGGCGGAAGCCATGGGCCTGGATCGCAGCACCTTGGGGCGTAATCTGCGGGTGCTTGAGGGGGAAGGGCTGGTGAGGCTGGTCGAAGGTGAAGATCAGCGCAATCGCATCGTGCAACTGACCGAAACCGGGCGTGAACGCCTGGCAGCAGCCTTACCGGCCTGGGAAGCGGCGCAACAGCGGCTGATTGATCGTCTGGGTGCAGAGAAGCGTGCAACCTTGCTGGCCTTGCTGGATGAGCTCGCCTGAGGCGGCGGGCCTTTCCAAACGTAAGCCCGAACTTAAGCGGGTATATACCCGCTACCGGAGAATAAGAATGACATCGATGTGGCGTACCAGTGGTTGGGTTTTACTTGGGAGCGCACTGATTCTTGCGCTGTCGCTTGGCGTGAGGCATGGCTTCGGGCTGTTTTTGCCGCCGATGAGCGCGCAGTTTGGTTGGGGGCGCGAAGTGTTCGCCTTTGCCATCGCCCTGCAGAACCTGATCTGGGGGCTCGCCCAGCCATTCACCGGGGCCTTGGCGGACCGCTTCGGCGCGGCGAAAGTGGTGCTGGTCGGTGGCGTGCTGTACGCCGTGGGCTTGGTGTTCATGGGCTTGTCCGATTCGGCCTGGTCGCTGTCGTTGAGTGCTGGCCTGTTGATTGGTATCGGCCTGTCCGGTACCTCGTTCTCGGTGATTCTTGGTGTAGTGGGTCGAGCCCTGCCGCCAGAGAAACGCAGCATGGGCATGGGTATCGCCAGTGCTGCCGGTTCCTTCGGCCAGTTCGCCATGCTGCCGGGCACGCTGGGGTTGATCGGCTGGCTCGGTTGGTCGACCGCGCTGCTGGTGCTGGGAATGCTGGTGGCACTGATTGTGCCGCTGGTCAGCATGCTCAAGGACAAACCGCTGCCCGTGCTCGGTCATGAGCAAACCCTGTCCGAGGCTCTGCGCGAGGCGTGTTCGCACTCGGGCTTCTGGCTGCTGGCGTTCGGTTTTTTTGTCTGTGGTTTTCAGGTGGTGTTTATCGGCGTGCATTTGCCGGCCTATCTGGTCGATCAGCATCTGCCTGCCAGCGTCGGCACCACAGTGCTGGCGTTGATTGGCCTGTTCAATATCTTTGGTACTTACACCGCAGGCTGGCTCGGCGGGCGCATGTCCAAGCCGCGCCTGTTGACAGGCCTCTACCTGCTGCGTGCGGTAGTGATCAGTCTGTTCATCTGGGCGCCAGTCACGCAGACCAGTGCTTATCTATTTGGAATGGCCATGGGGTTTCTCTGGTTGTCGACAGTGCCTTTGACCAACGGCACGGTAGCCACGCTGTTTGGTGTAAGAAACCTCTCAATGCTCGGTGGTATCGTTTTCCTCTTTCACCAGTTGGGCTCGTTCCTCGGCGGCTGGTTGGGTGGGGTGGTTTATGACCGAACAGGCAACTATGACCTGATCTGGCAGGTGGCGATTCTCCTCAGTCTGTTGGCGGCAGTTTTGAACTGGCCCGTACGCGAGCGCCCGGTGGCGCGGTTGCAGGCTCAGGTGAGTACGGCATGAACAGGATCGGAGCCTGGTTCGCCGCTGCCAGTGCTGGCGCGTTGTTGTTGGCGCTGGCCTGGTGGGGCTGGCATCAGGGAGGGCTGGCACTGATGCAGCTCGGTATGGGGGCTTGCTGAGTCAGGCCCACTAAAAAGCCCCGCCTCTGTGCAAGAGAGCGGGGCTTTTTCAATTCAGCAGGCGAACCGTTCAGGCTCGCTATGAATCAGAAGCGGTAGGTCGCGCCGACACCAAAACTATTGGCGCTGTTTTCGTACTTGGCGCTGTAACTGTCTACCTGGTTGGAGCGATTCACCGTGACAGCTTCTTCCTTGAGGTAGGAGTAGGCGACGTCGATGGTCAGGTCATCGGTGACGTTGTAGCCAGCGCCAAGGCTGAAGATCGTGCGGTCACCAACAGGAATGCGTGGGGAGCGGTCAGTATTGTTGGTAGGCGACTGGTCAAAGGTCAGGCCAGTGCGCAATACCCACTGCTTGTTCAACTGGTAGGACGTACCGATGGCGTAGGCCCAGGTATTGTGCCAGTTCTGCTCTTCCTTGATGGTGCCGAACAGGGCTGGGGACAATGCACCACCTTGTGCCGCAGTGACGCCTTCGTTGTCGACGGTGATGTCTTTCAGGCGGCTCCAGCGAGTCCAGGTGGAACCTGCATACAGAGTCCACGCATCCGTCAGCTGTTGTGTCACGGAGAAGTCGACCGATTCAGGTGTTTCGATTTTCAGCGAAGCATCGTATCGATTGCTTTGCAGGAAGGCGGAAGGAGCATTTGCACCTGCGGTGATATCGGTATGACCTTCGAGATTGTATTTCACTTTCGAGTGATAGGTCAGGCCGACGCGAGTTGTGTCAGTAGCTTGTACCAAGACCCCGAAGTTGTAGCCCAGAGCGGTATCGTCGCCTTTGATTTTGACGTGTGTGTCGCCAAAAAGAGGTACATCCGACTCGAGAGTGCCGCCAATACGGTTAATGGTCGGGCCGAAACCGATCGATACTTTGTCGTTAAAGGCGTAGCTGATGGTAGGTTGGAAGGTCACAACCTTGACTTCACTCTTGCTGCCGAAGCCGCCACCCTGGAAGCCACTTTCATAGTTGGTAATCAGACCAAAAGGCGCGTAGACACCGAGGCCGAATGCCCAGTGATCATCTATCGGCTTGACGTAATAGCCCATCGGAACGGCTGTGAGTGGCACCATGTCGCCTTTGTTGGTACCCGGGTGGGCGCCTTGGGCGTCTTTGATATCAGTCGAGGCATCGATAGCTGCCAGCCCGCCAGTGACTTCCTGACGCTTGATTCGCGACATGCCAGCAGGGTTGCCAAATACAGTACTTGCATCAATAGCAGATGAAGAGCGTCCCGCAAAACCAGTCCCCATCCCACTGATGCTCTGTTCGTTGAGGGCGAAGCCACTCGCAAAAATCTGGGTGGATGCCAAGGTAACGGCGAGGCTAAGGGTGGTTTTGAGCATTACTTTTTTCATTATTAGAACTCCTGGTGATCACCGGGGCGAAAATTACCAACATTTTCGTCTCGGCGCCATAGGCTGTATGGCTTGAGATAGAGCGCTTTTGTAGGACAATCAGACCAAATTCGCGCCTATATGCGCGATCTTGCAAATTTCCCGGTTAACAGGCGATCTGATTCAGCGGTGATACACAGGTTTGCCAGGCGCAGGTGAAGTCACGCAGACGACCTTGCGGCTGAAAGGTCTGGCGCCAGATTCGGGCCATGCCCAGCAGGTCATCGGCTTCGGGGAGCGGGGTATTCTGTTCTTCTATTAATAGCCAGGCGATGGCGGTGGCGTAGCGCAGGTTGACGGTCAGTTCGAGATGCGGACCGCTGAGGAATGCATGCTGGCTGGCGAGGCCGCGAACCAGGCTGGCGCGTTCCGGATCCAGCGCCAGGTAGTGATCCCAAAGCGCCTGGTGGCGCGGTTCGGCAATTCGGTACAGGCCATGCCCGCGGCGGTCATGCAGGGCGGAACCGAGAGCGGACTGACTGGCTGCAACACCCAGTAGCAGGGATTCGGCAATCGTGCTGTGGCGTCCGAGGTAAATCAGTGTCGGACGGATCACATAACGGCACAGTTCGCTGGCGGCGATACCCATAAAGCCCTCGAAACGTGAAGTGGGCGGCGATTCCTGAAAGGGTGGGGCTTGGCGGCGGTGGATCGGTTCAGGATCGCCGGAAGCGGATCAAGCCGCTTGAGTTGAAGTGTAGTGTCATATTCGTGCCGTAAAGGCCTGTTTTTAAAATATTTCCGGCTTCGAGTTATAACCGTTATATCGCTTGGTGCTTAAGCCGGTACAGCGAATGGAGAAATATAAGGCAATAAAAAGCCCCGCTTTTCAGGCAGGGCTTTTGATGTTTTCAGCCTTTCTGGCGTTTCAGGCAACCAGTGCCTGACGGGTACGCTCGATCACGGCCTGCAGCGGCTCGGCGCTGGAGTATTGATCGGGGTACAGGCGTTCGCTGTGACGAGCGATGCCGTGTTCATTGACCAGAGTGAAGCTGAAGCAGCCTTTGCGAGCAGCCATGATCAGGCAGTTCATTGGTGCAAAAGCGTTGGTTAGGGTGCGAATGGCATCCTGAGTATGGATTTGAGTAGACATGGTTATTGGGTGTTCCTACAAATGACACGGATAAGAACCGTGCAACGTTTAAACGTTCCAGTAACGTCGATCACCATTGATCGAACGAAGAACCCGACTGGAACAAAGCAGCCAGTTGAAGCGCTATGATTTTTGCGCGCTTGGGCCGGCAGGTAGGTACTTAGGAGGGCAGGCAACACATCAAGGGCAAAGGTTCTGGGCCCGGGGTGAAGATCCTGATCAATTTGCAGGTTGGTTCGGTCAGAGTAAGTGAGCTTCGCAACACCCTTTGCTTTCGATTCAAAGGCAGTGTTGTCGCAAGCGTTACCTGGAAACCATCGAGGTGGTCGGTCCTGTGATGTCGGTAGAGGCTTCTCTTTAGGGAAGGTATACCGCAGGAGTTGTTCGACCAGAATTGACTTTCAGCTTGGTACTAACGCCGCGGATACTAACGGATTGAACTCAAGAAAGGAAGTGTGTTAGGCAAAAAAACGTTTGCTCATGCTTGAATCGCTCTGCTCGCTGGCGGGAATTTTCTGTATCTGGAGCATCTGCCATCGCGGGTAAAACCTCGCGGCAACAGTAAAGCACACAATTGGGTCACCAAGTGTTCGGAGGCGTGAGCCATCTCCTTGCTTGAAACACAGGTGCAGTGAGGCTCGTTGTGACTGATCGACTGCAAAATGCACGAAATAAGGGCGCTGATATAACCACCTCAAAGGGACTTGTGCACATTAGTTGCGTGGGCTGTCACCCGTCTGTCATTTCACCTTCAAGCGCAGTGGGTGCCTGTAGTGGAAATTTAAGTCAATGAAAAACATCGCTTTTTTTACTGGTGAAAAAATCGTCAGTTTGACTGCGAGCCCCATTCCACAGGGCTTCTGGCGATTTCAGGGAGGGTTGTCCACTGAGTTATCCACAGCTTCTGTGGATTGTCCCGAGCGCTTGCTCTAGGACGGGCGTGCAGGCTTTTTTTCGACTTTACCCGTATGAAAAAAAGAGTACAGTGGCGCGCCTTCTGATTCGTCCCACAGTGTTTTATGAAGTTTCGCTCAGTACCAACCTCTGTTACCTCCATCACCTCAGGTGTTACTCCACCCAAGCGCTTTTCGATGCGAGTCGCCGAATGGCTGCTCGACAGTCCACGCCTGGGTAATAACCCCTGCATCAAACATTTCGCCGGGCATTTGCTCAAGGCTCCAGCCCGTGAAGGGGTGGTGGCTGCGCAAAGTCGTCTGGGACAATTGATGTGCCGCGAATGCGGCAATGCCCGGGATCGGCGCATTGGCCAGGACCTGCTGCGCCAGGCCGCGCGTGCCGGCGACCGGCGTGCCCGGCAGGAACTCGGTCAGATCGAAGACTGAGCTGTCCAAGCCCCGACGGCTTGGTTAACCTTCGCGCTTTAATTCATCGGCAGGAGTCGTCATGGCTATGGACGTGACCAGTGTGTTGCTCGGTCTGGCGGGGGCTGCGCTACCGTTATTGATGTTGGCGTGGCAACTACAGCGGCGCCTGAGCATCGCGCAGTCCGAGCTGTCGCTGCTTGAAGAGCGCTTGGGTACTGCGCAACTGGCGCAGGACGGTCTTAATGCGCAACTCGATGCCTGCCGTGATGAAATCAGCGACCTGAGTCAGGCCAATGCCGCCAAGCAAGCCGATCTGGCTGCCGTGCGCCGTGAAGTCGAGCTGTTGCAGATCGAGCGCGATAACGCTCGTGATGCGGCTCATGCCTGGAACCTGGAGCGCAGCAGTAAAGAGGCCGAATTGCGGCGGCTGGACGCTCAGGCCGCCTCGTTGAATGCCGAGCTGCGTGAGCAGCAGGAAAGCCATCAGCAACGCCTGAGCGACCTGCAAGGCTCGCGGGACGAGCTGCGGGCGCAGTTCGCCGAGCTGGCCGGGAAAATCTTCGATGAGCGCGAACAGCGCTTTGCCGAAACCAGCCAGCAGCGTTTGGGCCAATTGCTCGACCCACTGAAAGAGCGCATTCAATCCTTCGAAAAACGCGTCGAGGAAAGCTATCAGGCCGAAGCCCGCGAGCGCTTCTCGCTGGCCAAGGAGCTGGAGCGTCTGCAGCAACTGAACCTGCGCTTGAGCGACGAGGCGACCAACCTCACGCGAGCACTCAAGGGGCAGAAAACCCAAGGCAACTGGGGTGAGTTGATTCTCGAACGAGTGCTGGAACACGCAGGCCTGGAGAAGGGCCGCGAGTACCAGACTCAAGTCAGTCTCAAAGGCCCGGATGGCGAGCGCTTCCAGCCTGATGTGCTGATTTATCTGCCGGGCGACAAACAGGTGGTGGTCGACTCCAAGGTCAGCCTGACGGCCTATCAGCAATACGTGGCGGCTGACGACGACGTGATTGGCCAGGCGGCGCTGAAACAGCATGTGCTGTCGATGCGTAATCACGTCAAGGGCCTGTCCGACAAGGACTATAAGCGCCTGGACGGTCTGCACAGCCTGGATTTCGTATTACTTTTCGTGCCCATCGAGGCGGCTTTTTCCGCGGCATTGCAGGCCGAGCCGAATCTGTTTCAGGAAGCCTTCGATCGCCATATCGTCATCGTCAGCCCGACCACTTTGCTGGCGACGTTGCGCGTCATCGACAGCCTGTGGAAGCAGGAGCGCCAGAGTCAGAACGCCCGGGAAATTGCCGAGCGCGCGGGCTGGCTGTACGACAAGTTCGTGCTGTTTATTCAGGATCTGGACGAGGTTGGCAATCGCTTGCAGCAACTGGATAAAGCCTACAGCGCCGCACGCAACAAACTGACGGAAGGCCGCGGCAATCTGGTCAGCCGCAGCGAGCAGCTCAAATTGCTTGGCGCACGGGCCAGCAAGAGTTTGCCGGCCGATCTGCTGGAGCGGGCGATGACCGATGTCGATGGGTTGGCCGAGCTGCCGGAATAAATCAAAAGACCATCTTCATCACAACGGCAAATGCCGACTCAACAATGCCCGCAATGCCGCCGGTTTCACCGGTTTCGGCAGGTATTCCAGGCCTGCCGCATGCACTTGGGCGACCATCTCCGGTCGCCCGTCAGCGCTGATCACCACGCCAGGCACCGGCTCGCCGAGTTGGGAGCGTAGCCAGGCCATGAGCTCGGTACCGGTTTCGCCATTGTCGAGGTGGTAATCCACCAATGCCAGTTGCGGTCGCATGCCATCACTGAGCAGGGCGATGCACTCATCGCGATTGCGCGCGGTATACACCTGACAGCCCCAGCGTGAGAGCAGGCTGTTCATGCCAATCAGAATGCTGTCTTCGTTATCGATACACAGCACCTGCGCGCCTGTTGGCAACCGGCCATTGAGCTCGGCAATTTTACCGGGCGCACTGGTTTGAGTCCGGGCCAGCGGCACGCTGACGCTGAACACGCTGCCTTTGCCTGGCCAGGAACGGACTTGCAGTTGATGACCCAGCACCCGGCACAAGCCGTCGGCAATCGCCAGACCCAGGCCCAGACCTTTTTCGGCACGGGTCTGGTGGCTGTCAAGGCGCTTGAACTCTTCGAAAATAACCTGGCGTTTGTCTTCGGGAATCCCCGGACCACGATCCCAGACTTCCAGGCACAGCTGATCGCCCTTGTGTCGCACGCCCAGCAGCACGGGGCCTTTGGCGTAGCGGAAGGCGTTGGTCAGGAAGTTTTGCAGAACCCGCCGCAGCAATTTGATATCGCTGTCGACCCGTAGGCGACTGCCGCGCAGGCGAAATTTCAGCCCTTGCTCCTGCGCCAGCGCCTTGAATTCGGCGCCGAGGGTGTCGAACAAATCATTCAGCACAAATGGCTTGCGATCCGGGTTGATCTTGCCGTTTTCCAGGCGCGAGATGTCAAGCAGGTCACTGATCAAGTCCTCGGCCGAGCGTAGCGAACTGTCCAGATGCTGCACCAGTTGCCGGGTCTCGCAGGAGAGATCGTCGTTCTGGTGGGAGAGGGCGGCCGAGAACAGCCGTGCGGCGTTCAATGGCTGCATCAGGTCGTGACTGACGGCTGCAAGGAAACGGGTTTTCGACTGGTTGGCCGACTCGGCGGTACCTTTGGCTTCGGTCAGCGCGACGTTCAACTGCGACAGTTCATGGGTGCGCTCGGCGACGCGTCGCTCCAGGCCCTCGTTGGCTTCGGTCAGCGCCTGCTCGGCTTCGCGAAACGCGGTGATGTCGGTGAAGCTCATGACAAACCCGCCGCCCGGCATTGGATTGCCGATCAGCTCGATCACCCGGCCGTTGGGGAACAACCGCTCCGAGGTGTGGGCGCGCCCCTGGCGCATCCAGTGCAGACGCCGGGCAACGTGGACTTCCGCTTCGCCGGGGCCGCACAGGCCGCGTTCGGCGTTATAGCGAATGATGTCGGCAATCGGCCGGCCGACGCTGATCAGGCCGTCCGGGTAGTTGAACAGCTCAAGGTAGCGGCGGTTCCAGGCCACCAGCTTCAGCGACTGGTCGACCACGCTGATGCCTTGGGTGATGTTCTCGATCGCGCCTTGCAGCAAGGCGCGGTTGAATTGCAGCACTTCCGAGGCTTCGTCGGCGATTCGCACCACATCCTCAAGCTGCATTTCCCGCCCCTCAATGGCCGCTTTCACGACGGCGCGGGTCGATGAAGCGCCGAGTACACCGGCGAGCAAGCGTTCGGTGTGGGCGATCCATTCGCCGTCGGCATTCTGATTCGGGTTGAAGCCTTTGCCTTGGCGGTAGGCGAAGCGGATGAAGCTCTGGCGTGCCCGTTCTTCGCCGACAAAACGTGCCGCGAGTTGCAGCAGATCGTCGATTTGCACCGCCAGCATTGAGCGCGCGCTCGGTCGTGTGCTGATCTCCTGGCCAATGAAACGCCCGGCCTGCCAGTGTTCCGAGACCCGCGTGCGGGACAGCACCGACACCCAGGCGAACAAGGTGAAGTTACCGACCAGCGACAACACCACGCCTTGGGTCAGTGGGGAAATCGGTAAGTTCAGCGGGTTGCCGTGCAACCAGCCGAGCCCCGGAAAGCTGTGTAGCGACCAACCCAGGCTACGGGCGGCGATTGGCAGGATCAAGGTGTAGAACCAGAGGAACGTCCCGGCGGCGAGGCCGGCGAATACCCCGCGGCGGTTGGCCTGTTTCCAGTACAGCGCGCCGAGCATCGCCGGCGCCAGTTGGGTTACGGCGGCAAACGCGATCTGTCCGATGGTAGCCAGGCTGGCGGTCGAGCCGAGCAGGCGATAGGAAACATAGGCCAGCAGCAAAATCACCACGATGCTCACCCGGCGCACCGATAGCATCCAGTGGCGGAACACCTCGAACGGCCGCTCGGCATTTTTCCGGTGTAGCAGCCATGGCAGCAGCATGTCGTTGGAAACCATGGTCGACAGTGCCACGCTGGCAACAATCACCATGCCGGTGGCGGCGGACGCGCCACCGATAAACGCCAGCAGCGCCAGCGCCGGATGAGCCTGGGCCAGTGGCAGGCTGATGACGAACGAATCGGGCAATACCGAGCTTGGCAGCATCATTTGCCCAGCCAGCGCGATCGGCACCACGAACAGTGCGGCCAATGCCAGATAAGCCGGGAACACCCATTTCGCCAGACGCAAATCCTGTGGTTCGATGTTCTCCACCACGGTCACATGGAACTGTCGGGGCAGGCAGATGATCGCCATCATCGCTACGCCCGTCTGCACCACCATCGATGGCCAGTTGACGGTTTCTTTCCAGTATTCCTCCAGGCGTGGTGCAAGCATGGCCTGATCGAACAGGTCGTCGAAGCCGTCGTATAAACCATACGTGACGAAGGCACCGACGGCGAGGAAGGCCAACAGCTTGACCAGCGCTTCGAAGGCAATCGCCAGCACCATGCCACGGTGGTGCTCGGTGGCATCGAGGTTGCGGGTACCGAAGACGATGGTGAACAGCGCCAGAATCAGCGACACAATCAGCGCCGTGTCCTGGGCACGGGTGCCCATGGCGTCGGGGCCTGCGCCGATCAACAGGTTTACCCCCAGGACGATGCCTTTAAGCTGCAAGGCGATGTAGGGCAATACGCCGACCAGACAGATCAGCGCCACCACCACTGCCAGCGATTGTGACTTGCCATAGCGGGCGGCGATAAAGTCGGCAATCGAGGTGATGTTTTCCTGTTTGCTGATCATCACCATTTTTTGCAGGACCCACGGTGCGAACACCAGCAGCAGGATCGGTCCCAGATAAATCGGCAAAAACGACCAGAGTTGTTCGGCGGCCTGACCGACGGCGCCAAAGAACGTCCAGCTGGTGCAATAGACCGCCAGTGACAGGCTGTACACCCAGGCTCGCATACGCGGCGGCAGCGGCGCGCTGCGCCGGTCGCCGTAAAAGGCGATGGCGAACATGACGGCCATATAGGCCAGGGCGACGGCGGCAATCAGCCCGCTGGACAACGACATGGTAACTCCAGGCAAAAGACACCCGGGATGCAAGCCCGGTCTGACAGTCTCGCACGACCACTTCAGTTAGTCAGTGTCGACCAAGGTCGTGGCGCGGCGGGGTGTCGCAGGGTAGAGGCCGGTTGGATCTTTAGTTCATTTGCTCGCGAAGGCGTCGTCACTGATTCAACGCAATATCGATCAACCGATGCAACTCTTCAACCTCAACCTCAACCTCAACCTCAAGCGCCGCCGACGCGAACAGGATGCGGAACACCGTCGGCGCCACCAGCATGTTGATCAGTCGGTCGACACCGGGCTTCGGCTCATTCGGATAACGGTCCAGTATCGTCTGTAACTGCCCGCTGATAATGCTCACGCAATACCCCGGCGCTTGCCCCATGAGTGGCGCAGGGTTGATGTCGGCGTTCTACGTGCTGAGTTACCTGGCGTTCTGCCTGCCGTCGCTATTGGCAGGCAACCTGACCCGGACCTTCGGTCTGATCGCCACCACCGATGGCTATGGCGCGGTATTGATCGTGCTGTCGTTGGGGGCGTTATTGGGGTTGATGCGTCAGCGACCGGTCAAGCTCTGTGGGGCAGCGGGTAATCCTTAGCGCGGCAGAGACGCTCTCATGCATGTATCTGCAAAACAGATAACAGTTAGAGAAATTACCCGTTATATAGATATTCTATTTGGTTCTACCATGAGCTCTACCTCACCCGAGGACAGGAGTTCACGATGCAATGCCCCAACAGCAACAAAACCGCTAATCGGCCTTTGAGCCATTTGCAGCACCCGCGCGAAGCGATTCGTCAGTTCACCCCGAACTGGTTTGCCGCGACCATGGGCACCGGGGTCCTGGCCCTGGCGCTCGCCCAATTGCCGGTGTCGATTGCCGGTCTGCATGCCTTCGCTGAAGGCCTGTGGATGTTTAATATTTTCCTGTTTTTGCTGTTCAGCGGATTGTACGCCGCGCGCTGGGCGTTGTTCTTCGATGAGGCGCGACGGATTTTTGGCCACTCCACGGTTTCGATGTTTTTCGGCACCATTCCCATGGGCCTGGCGACCATCATCAATGGCTTCCTGCTGTTCGGCCTGCCGCGTTGGGGCGAGGGCGTTGTGCACCTGGCCGAGGTGCTGTGGTGGATAGATGTCGCCATGTCGCTGGCCTGCGGCATCTTGATCCCGTACATGATGTTCACTCGCCAGGAACACAGCATCGACCAGATGACCGCTGTCTGGCTGCTGCCGGTGGTGGCTGCGGAAGTCGCGGCGGCCAGCGGTGGTTTGCTTGCACCGCATCTGGCTGACGCTCACTCGCAACTGGTGGTACTGGTGACCAGCTACGTGCTGTGGGCGTTCTCGCTGCCGGTGGCGTTCAGCATCCTGACCATCCTGCTGCTGCGCATGGCCTTGCACAAATTGCCCCACGAAAACATGGCCGCGTCGAGCTGGCTGGCGCTGGGGCCGATCGGCACCGGGGCGTTGGGCATGTTGTTGCTGGGCAGTGATGCGCCGGCGATTTTCGCCGCCAACGGCTTACCGGGTATCGGTGAAATTGCCGCCGGACTGGGCCTGGTCGCCGGCATCACGCTATGGGGATTCGGCTTGTGGTGGATGTTGATGGCGGTGCTGATCACCTTGCGTTACCTGCGTGGCGGGATTCCCTTCAACCTCGGCTGGTGGGGTTTTACCTTCCCGCTGGGTGTCTACTCGCTGGCCACGCTGAAGCTGGCAAGCACCTTGAACCTGACTTTTTTCAGCCTCTTTGGCAGTGTCTTGGTGGTCGCGTTGGCGATCATGTGGTTGATCGTCTCCAAGCGCACCGTTCAAGGCGCCTGGCGCGGTGAGTTGTTTGTTTCGCCGTGCATTGCCGGATTAGCGAAATAATCCGCAAAGTTTAGGTAAGGTTGTGGCCTGGATCGCTGTACGACATTCCAATAAGAGCATCCAAGCCACACAGGGACATGGAAGATGAGCCACCCTTCGCAGTTCACCTTGCTTTGCAAGCGGCGGTTTCTGCCGTTTTTTGTTACGCAGTCCCTCGGGGCATTCAACGACAACATTTTCAAGCAGTCGTTGATTCTTGCCATTTTGTACAAGCTGAGCATCGAGGGTGACCGTTCGATCTGGGTCAATCTGTGTGCGCTGCTGTTCATCCTGCCGTTTTTTCTGTTCTCGGCGCTGGCCGGGCAGTTCGGGGAAAAGTTCGCCAAGGACGCGCTGATTCGTCTGATCAAGCTCGGTGAAATCGCGATCATGGCGGTCGGTGCAGTCGGGTTCCTGTTCGATCATCTGTCGCTGATGCTGGTGGCGCTGTTCGCCATGGGGACTCACTCGGCGCTGTTCGGCCCGGTGAAGTACTCGATCCTGCCGCAGGCCCTGCATGAAGAAGAGCTGGTGGGCGGTAACGGTCTGGTGGAAATGGGCACCTTCCTGGCGATTCTGGCCGGGACCATCGGCGCCGGGATCATGATGTCGTCCAGTCACTACGCACCGATCGTCTCCACGGCGATCATCGGTGTCGCGGTGCTGGGCTATCTGGCCAGCCGCGGCATTCCGCGCGCTGCGGCGTCGACCCCTGAGCTACGGCTGAACTGGAATATTTTCAGCCAGTCCTGGGCGACTCTGCGCCTGGGACTGGGGCAAACACCTGCGGTATCGCGCTCGATTGTCGGCAACTCATGGTTCTGGTTTGTCGGGGCGATTTACCTGACGCAAATCCCGGCCTACGCCAAAGAGTGGATGCACGGCGACGAGACCGTGGTGACGCTGATTCTGACGGTGTTCTCGGTCGGTATCGCGCTGGGTTCGATGCTCTGCGAGAAGCTCTCCGGGCGCAAAGTCGAGATCGGTCTGGTGCCGTTTGGCTCCTTTGGACTGACAGTGTTTGGCTTGCTGCTCTGGTGGAGCTCCGGGGGGATCCCGCAAAGCCTTCAAGGTCATGGCTGGATCGAAGTGCTCGGCTTCGGTGATACGTGGTGGGTGCTGTTCGATATTCTCGGGCTGGGGGTTTTCGGTGGTTTCTACATCGTGCCGTTGTACGCGTTGATTCAGTCGCGCACTGCCGAAAACGAGCGGGCGCGGGTGATCGCGGCCAACAACATCCTCAATGCACTGTTCATGGTGGTTTCGGCGATTGTCTCGATTGTGCTGCTGAGCTTCGCCAAGCTGTCGATTCCCCAGCTGTTTCTGGTGGTGTCGGTGCTGAACATCGGGGTAAACGCCTACATCTTCAGCATCGTTCCCGAGTTCAGCATGCGCTTCATGATCTGGCTGCTCAGCCATTCCATGTACCGTGTGCAGCACCGCAACCTTGAGCTGATTCCCGATGAAGGCGCGGCGTTGCTGGTCTGCAACCACGTGTCGTTCGTCGATGCCTTGCTGATTGGTGGCGCAGTGCGTCGGCCGATTCGCTTTGTGATGTATTACAAGATCTACAACTTGCCGGTGCTGAACTTCATCTTCCGTACTGCAGGGACCATTCCGATTGCCGGGCGCCAGGAAGACATCCAGATTTACGAAAAGGCCTTCAAGCGAATCGCCCAGTACCTGAAGGATGGTGAGCTGGTGTGCATATTTCCGGAAGGCAAGTTGACCGCCGATGGCGAGATCAATGAGTTCAAGGGCGGGCTGACGCGGATACTGGAAGAGACACCGGTGCCGGTGATTCCTTTGGCCTTGCAAGGGTTGTGGGGCAGCTTTTTCAGTCGCGATCCGAACAAGGGTTTGTTCCACCGGCTCTGGTCACGGGTGACTGTGGTGGCCGGGCCGGCGGTGGCGGTAGAAGTCGCGCAGCCTGCGCAGTTGCAAGCGCTGGTCGGCGAGTTACGTGGCACCGTTAGATAGTGGGTGTTTTGGCCGGCCTCATCGCGAGCAAGCTTTGCTCCTACAGATATCTAGTACCTCTGTAGGAGCAAGGCTTGCCCGCGATGGCGATCTAGGCCTGGGCGCTGACTTTGAGCCCAACCAACCCGGCGATGATCAGCGCGACGCTGGCCAGGCGGAACAGCGCCATGGATTCACCAAACAGGATAATCCCGGCGATAACCGTGCCCACGGCGCCGACGCCAGTCCAGATGGCGTAGGCAGTGCCCAACGGCAGATCCTTCATGGCCAAGCCCAGCAGACCCAGGCTGATCAGCATGGCGCCGACAGTCAGGACGGTGGGAAGAGGGCGGCTGAAGCCGTCGGTGTATTTCAGGCCAACGGCCCAGCCGACTTCAAACAGGCCGGCGAAAAACAGAATGATCCAGGACATAAAGACCTCCATCGATTGACGGGGTCGTCCCCAGATGAATAACTCGATCGAGCCGCAAGGTCGTCCTCGCGATGCGCAGTATAATGCCCACCATTAACCTGGGGATCAAGTTCAAGGGTCAGTCGGTTGCTTGTTGGGCGGCCAGTTCGCGGTCCTGTTTCTCGCTCATCCGACGGAAATACGTCGAGAGCAGCGCGCCGGAAATATTGTGCCAGACACTGAACAGTGCGCTCGGCACTGCCGCCAGTGGCGAGAAGTGGGCACTGGCCAGCGCCGCGCCCAGCCCTGAGTTCTGCATGCCGACTTCCAGGGCCAGGGATTTGCGTTGCGCCAGCGGCAGTTTGAACACGCGTCCGGTGAAGTAACCCAGCAGGAAACCAAAGCTGTTATGCAGCATCACCACGGCCATGATCAGCAGGCCGGACTCGGCAATCTTGGCCTGACTCGCTGCGACAACGGCAGCGACGATGATCACGATGCTCACCACCGAAACCAGCGGCAGGACCTCTACTGCGTGGCGCACCCGATCTCCCAGCAGGCGCTGGGCGATCACGCCGAGCACGATCGGCAGCAACACCACTTGCAGGATCGACCAGAACAGTTCCATGAACGATACCGGCAGCCAGGCCGAGGCCAGTAACCAGATCAGGGCCGGCGTCAGCACCGGAGCGAGCAGGGTGGTGACGGCGGCAATCGCTACCGACAGTGCCAGGTCACCGCGGGCCAGCCAGGTCATCACGTTCGACGAGGTGCCGCTTGGGCAGCAACCGACCAGAATCACCCCGACGGCGATTTCCGGTGGCAAGTGAAACGCCTGGCAGAGCAACCATGCCACGCCGGGCATGATCACGAAATGTGCGACCACGCCCAGTGCCACGCGCCACGGATGGCGGGCCACTTCAGCGAAGTCTTCAAGTTTGAGGGTCAGGCCCATGCCGAACATCACCAGCCCCAGCAACGGTACGATCGCACCTTTTAAACCGGTGAACCACGCCGGTTGCAGGAAGGCCGCCACGGCGAAGATCAACACCCAGTAAGCGAAAGTGTTGCCGACAACGCGGCTCAGTGCTGCCAGTGCACGCATGACCTGTTCCTTATTATTAAGTAGCACCACAAAACAAGTGTGGGAGCGAGCTTGCTCGCGATGAGGGACTGACATTCAACAATGATGTTGACTGAAACTCCGCAATCGCGAGCAGGCTCGCTCCCACAGGGGCAACTATTCGCCTTTTCTTTAGATTCCTTGCGGAGTCTCTTCGCCGCCCAGCGCCTCAACCAGCGCCGGGAGGAATTCGCCGAAGGTCATCATCATCAACGTGAAGCTGGCGTCCAGTTGGCCGAGGGCTTCATCGCCACCGTCCTGTTCTGCCTGATCCTGCAGCAGGTCTTCGAACTTCAGGCGCTTGACCACCATCTTGTCGTCGAGGACGAAAGACAGTTTGTCTTGCCAGGCCAGGGACAGCTGAGTGACCACTTTACCGGTGCTCAGGTGCAACTGGATTTCTTCGCTGGTCAGGTCCTGACGCTTGCAACGGACGATGCCGCCGTCTTCGTGGGTATCGCGCAGTTCGCACTCATCCAGTACGAAGAAGTCGTCGGCGGCTTTCTGGGTGGTGACCCACTCAGTCATGGTAGCGGTCGGGGACATTTTTACAGTCAGCGGACGTACCGGCAGCGTGCCGATCACTTCACGCAGCGTGGAAAGCAGGTCTTCGGCGCGTTTCGGGCTGGCGGAGTTGACCAGGATCAGCCCCTGTTTCGGTGCGATGGCGGCAAAGGTCGACGAGCGACGGATAAAGGCGCGCGGCAGGAACGCCTGGATGATTTCATCCTTGATCTGATCACGCTCCTTCTTATAGACCTTGCGCATTTGCTCGGCTTCGATCTCTTCGACCTTTTCCTTGACCGCGTCGCGTACGACGCTGCCCGGCAGAATGCGTTCTTCCTTGCGTGCGGC
Source organism: Pseudomonas fluorescens HK44 (assembly GCF_000217955.3). GTDB lineage: Bacteria > Pseudomonadota > Gammaproteobacteria > Pseudomonadales > Pseudomonadaceae > Aquipseudomonas > Aquipseudomonas fluorescens_AQ. Next base: position 85,908 of record NZ_AFOY02000007.1, read on the forward strand.
GATCAGCAGGAAGTCTCCGCTGACATGCACCAAAGGTGCGTCTTCGCCTTTGCCAAACGGCGCGACGAAGCCATAGGTGGTCAACTCCTGGCTTGCACATGGACGCGCCAGTTTGGTGGCCAGTGCAGTTTCCAACGCCTCAGCATCGACAGGCAGATCTTGGGTCAGGCGATAGATAAGCAGGTTTTTGAACCACATGGGGTGAGTCTCTCCTTTATACAAAGGGGGGCATTATTCTCCGCGCAGCGTCATAGGCCAACCCTCAGCTAAGCCTTTGGAAGGCCTGAAAAAATTATTTTAAAAAGTGCTTGCCAGAGGTGGGGCTGCTCCGTAGAATGCGCGCCACACCGAACGTGAAGGGTGATTAGCTCAGCTGGGAGAGCGTCTGCCTTACAAGCAGAATGTCGGCGGTTCGATCCCGTCATCACCCACCATTCGCATTCAGTGTTACGCGCAGCGGTAGTTCAGTCGGTTAGAATACCGGCCTGTCACGCCGGGGGTCGCGGGTTCGAGTCCCGTCCGCTGCGCCATATTCGGTAACCTGGAACGCTGAACGCCAGGTAACCACAGAAAGCCCGCTAACGCGGGCTTTTTGCTGTAAGAGTTCCATGCGATGTGCACTGTTTCATTGAAATTCAGCTTTTTTAATAAATTTCTTAATTAAATCAGCACGTTATGAATTTTTGTGGCACAATGCGCCTCGCAACGAAGGTAAAGGGTGATTAGCTCAGCTGGGAGAGCGTCTGCCTTACAAGCAGAATGTCGGCGGTTCGATCCCGTCATCACCCACCACTTACTTTCAACGCTACGCGCAGCGGTAGTTCAGTCGGTTAGAATACCGGCCTGTCACGCCGGGGGTCGCGGGTTCGAGTCCCGTCCGCTGCGCCATATTCGGTAACCTGGAACACTGAACGCCAGGTCACCACAGAAAGCCCGCTTAATGCGGGCTTTTTGCTGTCTGGGGTTTTATCAAGTCATGGCCCCGATAGAAAAGCGACCCTTGGGTCGCTTTTTTTCGTTTATGGGTTACTGCTCGGCATTGCGCGCGTGCCGGTAATCACTGACCGCTTCGTACACTGCTTTGCGTAGCCGATTGATACCGCCAATAGGGCGATGAGCTTCCAGGCCAAACCAGGGGTTGAAGGACTGGTTATCGCATTCCAGGTTCAGCGCCGGCGTGTCGAAGTCCTGGGCGGGGATCCGGATCCGCGCCACGGTCTCGAACGGCGCATCGCTTTCGCGCCATTCGATGCTGGTGTCCTCGATAGGCATGTACCTGGTCGGGTCCTGGCGCTGGATCTGCAAGACAAAACACGCGGGTACCCGATCCGTCGACAGTTGTTGATTCAGTGCGCTACGCAAAAAGTTTGGCAACGCTTGATTCTGTGCAGGCAGGGTGTAGCCGGGGCAGCTGTCAGGGTCTGGCGCGACGCGAAACTTGGCATTGGCCGTACCGAATTTATACGGCGAGACGGAAAAATAAGTGGTCTGGGTCGGGCTGGCTGGTGCGGGTGCCAGGGTCGCCAATGCAATGAACAGGTGGCGAACCTGCCAGCTGCGCGGATCCCAACTCGGAAAGAACGCCATGACCTGCTTGCCATCGGCCTGGGCTGCGACGTTCTGACGGTACTCGGCGACATTGCTGACAAAGAAGTTCGGATGGCTGAACATCACGAAGTCCTGCTCGCCGCGGCCCTGCTGATCCTTGAGTAGCTGTGTTCCCGGCACATCAAGCAATTTGATCGCCAGGCCTCGGGCATCGCGGACGCTGTCGAATTGCGGATAGGCGTTACCGTTGGACAGTCGCAAGAGGGCTTGCCAGGTCTTGCCGGCTTCGCTAAAGACACCTTGGCGCAGTTCAGGCGCCAGGTCGGCCAACACTTGAACCTCGGCCTTTACACAGCCATGCGCCTTGGCGTGGGCATCGCGCAGGAAGCGAGTATTTTCGCGGTGCTGGTCGACGATGCGCACGGCGGTCTGGATGATGTCCCGCGTCATTGCCGCTTCACCCGCCGGAATCTGTTCTTTGGCCGAGACCGGGCCGCTGTGATGCCAGGCGAACCAGGCTGTCGCCACCGCCCAGCTCAGCAAGCCGAGACCCAACAGGACCAGCAGGGTCTTGCCGAGCAATACGCCGACGCGCAGCCAAAGCGTGATCAACATGCACGAGTCCTTTGGGCAGAGGTGATGGTCATGGTAGTTGCGATTCCAAAGGGCCGCCGAGCACCTTCAGGTATTCCAGGAGTGCCCAGCGCTCTTGGGGTTGCAGCAGGCGGCCGATGACCCCATTGCCTCGTTCGCCTGCACGAAATTCGTGACCACTGTTGTGGTTGCCGGTGATTCGCGTGTCGAACTCAAAACCGTTGCTGAAGGCTTCGGGGCGATAACCCAGGTGCTGTGGGTCGTATTCGAACGTGCCTCTATAGAAGGTGGTTGCGCGCTCATCCTGCGGCGAGAGCAGTTGGTAGATGTTTGGTACTGAACCGTTATGCAGAAACGGTGGTGTCGCCCAAACGCCCTCCAGCGGTCGGGCCTTGTACGCGCGCAGTTCACGAACGCCAATCGGAAGGCCGAATCCATCCATGGCGGGGCGCTCTTCAGGCGTGACGTTGGCATCACGGTAAGCACGGTTCTCGACGAAGGCCGTTACGTAGGCCAGTCCTTTGGCAACCGAGAGTTTGCTCAGGTTCAGTGGTTCGGCAGGCGTCGGGTGCAGCTTGACGTCCAGTTTCGCCAGTTCGGCCACGTCCCATTTGAGCGGGCTCAGGTCGAAACGGTGGTCGGCGATGTTGTTGGCGGCCCCCGGGTCGGTACCAATGACGTCCACCGGCAACATTTTCAGTTTCTGCTCGGGCCGACCATTGGTCACTGTCACGTTCGGTACATGGCAACCGGCGCAATTTTCGGCGAACAGCGTGCGGCCCTTGGCGGCCAGTGGTTTGTCGATGCTGCCGAGCAATGCTTCGGGCCAGGCTGGAGGTTTGAGTCGCTTAAGGGTTTCTTCGATCAGTTGCAGGTCACGTACTCGCACGCTGGAAGGGTAGCGATCATCGCTCTTGAGCGGCTGGCCGGCGGCATCGAAGAAGTTCAGCGTCGCGCCGACACCCAGGGCTTCGCCGATGTTGCGCGCCATGGGTTGCTGGGCTGAGCCGTTCCATTGCACCCAATCGAAGGTCCAGATATCCCATAGCTGCGGGTAGTCCACGGGCGCATTGGCCACTCGATAGTTGTTCGGCGAAATGGCGTCGCCGAAACTGGCATTGGCGATACGGCCGAAAGCGTCGGTACGGCCTGGGCCCTCTTCGGTAGGGTAGAGGCCGCGGTGGGTGTCATTCCAGGCAGCGCGCAGGAAGGTATCCAGCGACGTTTTGAAGTCCTGGCGCAGTTGTGAGTGCTGGGCGTCATAGTCCTGACCCAGCACATTGTGTGCGAAGCGTTCGAATTTCCAGGGGTTGTAGTAGGTCGAGGCGAGGCTTGCGACCAATGCCTGACCGAAACTGCCGCCGCGCAGAGTGGGAACGCTGGAAGGTAATACGTGCTGTGCCGAGCCGCCGTCGATGCGTACTGCCTGGCCTTTAAAGCGCAGCTCGCCGGTGTGGCAGGCGGCGCAGGTAACATCCAGAAACTCTTCTTTACTGCCTGGGTTCTGATGGCGGGCGAAGCCGACGGGCAGGTTGCCTGGGTTATAAGGGGTGGCTTTCTGGGCGGGATCCACCAGAAAGCCAAAACGTGCCAGGTACTCGGGCGCGGCAAAGCGTTGTTCCGAGAACGGCAGTTCAAGTGCTGTGAACCAGTTGTAGCGCAGGCCTTTGACCTGCGTACCCTGCGGCGTGAAGTAGTAGGTCTGGCGGTCGGCGGCGTTCCACTGCTCGAGGTAATTCACCTGCTGGACTGGCGTATAGGCTGGCAGTTTCGGGTTGGCGACGTAATACAGGACCACCGCCAGAGCGACTGTCAGCAGGGTGATTATCAGCAACAGCACACGGATCAAGAGGCGCACGTTAAACATCCTTGTCGATTTATGGCCTTGTTATGCCTTAGCCTCGGGAATGCGGCAAGTGGCCATTACGCCAGGTGCTGTAGGAACCGGCGTTTATTGCACTGAGAAGAAGCTGACAGAAGCTTCATGACCACTGCTCGCAAAATGCGTTAAAAGGCCTGAACTTATCGGAGCTTTCCTGCTCTCATGCCGGTAGCCATTGGTCGTGGCGGCCTGATAAGCTCGCGGCTTTATTCGATTGCCCTTTAGGCGCATGAACAAGGAAATAGCATGAAACAGCATCGGTTGGCGGCGGCGGTGGCCCTGGTTAGCCTGGTACTCGCGGGTTGTGACTCGCAGACCAGCGTTGAGCTGAAAACCCCGGCGCAAAAAGCTTCCTACGGTATTGGCCTGAACATGGGCAAGAGCCTGGCTCAGGAAGGCATGGATGATCTGGATTCCAAAGCCGTAGCCCAAGGCATCGAAGATGCCGTCGGCAAGAAAGAACAGAAACTGAAGGATGACGAGCTGGTCGAAGCTTTCGCTGCGCTGCAAAAGCGCGCTGAAGAGCGTCTGGCCAAGATGAGCGAAGAGTCGGCAGCTGCCGGCAAGAAATTCCTCGAAGACAACGCGAAGAAGCCGGGTGTCGTTACCACTGCTTCGGGTCTGCAGTACGAAGTGGTCAAGAAAGCCGATGGCCCACAGCCCAAGCCGACTGACGTAGTGACTGTTCACTACACTGGCAAGCTGACCAACGGCACCGTTTTCGACAGCTCCGTCGAGCGCGGCAGCCCGATTGATCTGCCGGTTAGCGGTGTGATCCCGGGTTGGGTTGAAGGTCTGCAACTGATGCACGTCGGCGAGAAGTACAAACTGTACATCCCTAGCGATCTGGCCTACGGCGCACAAAGCCCTAGCCCGGCAATCCCGGCCAACTCGGTGCTGGTATTCGACCTGGAACTGCTGGCGATCAAAGATCCGGCAAAACAAGACGCCGCCAAGTAATCAGCGTCTGCTATAAAAACAACGCCCCGTTCATGCGGGGCGTTGTTGCATCTGGCGTTCAGTGGTCGACAATTCAAGCGAACGGACGCGGTGGAGTGGAGTCATAGCATTGAGGGGGCCGCAGCTAAACGCAGTAGGTTGCCAAGTCAATGAAATATTGGGGTTTTTTTATGTGAGTAAAAAACGCCCGATCTAAGCTGAGCCCTTGTAAGACGGGGCCTTCAGACGTGAAAAGCGGCTCTGTTCACAAGGTTATCCACAACTTGTGTGGATAACATTTCAACGGGAGAGATGATGAAAGCACCCTGGAATTTCGCTCGATTTCTGCCCTTGGCGGGAAGGTTGCTCAGTCGTGGGCGATTACCGGCCCTGTTGTTCGCCGTAGCCAGAAAAGGGGCGAGCCAGGGTAACCGTTTGGGCAAGCTCAAAGATGACCTTCGATTGCTGCAGGCATTGTGCCTGGCGTACTGGCGCGGCGAGTATCGGAACATCAGTCGCAAATCGATGCTGATAGTGGTGGCGGGGCTGATGTACTTCCTCAGCCCGCTCGACGCGATCCCTGATTTCATCCCGGTATTTGGCATGCTCGATGACATCGCCGTGCTGGCCTGGGTGATGAAAACCCTCGATGACGAACTGAACGCTTTCCGTGCCTGGCGCGACCGTCAGAGTCCAGAAAAGCTCGCGGCCGTGGAGCGCTTGCCTGATACGCCGGAGCAATTACAACTGCAAGGCCCGAAAAAAATCTGAGTCGAATCAGGTTCATCCACAGATTGATACCCCCCTCGCGACCTTGGCGGCTGTTAGGATTACACTTCTAAAGAAAAGTGCCGACTCGCTAAGTGTTGTTGTCCTACGGGGTAGTCATGGATATTCAGATAATTGCACGTGATGGCGAACCCGAATACGCGGTTCTGCCGTGGGCTCAGTATCAAGCGTTATTGAAAGCAGCAGGCGTCACTGAACAACCACCGCGTGAAGCGACAGTCCGTCACGCGGCCGCAGCAGACCAGGTTCTTCCGGGTCTGGATCAACTACGCAGTTTGCGCGAAGGGAAGGGCATCGCCATTGAGGCGCTGGCCCGCACGGTGGGCATCAGCCCGTCTTACCTGGCCTTGATCGAAAGTGGCGAGCGTCAACCTGACGCAGCGATTCGCCGCAGCCTGGCCTGGGAATTGACGGTGCCGGGATGGAGGGATGAATCGTGAGCGTACGCATCAGTCGTCAACATTGGGACGGTTTAATCGGCGAACTGGATCAGGCCCGCCGCCAGCGTCATCTTTTGACTTATCGCGCTTTGCTTGAGCGTTTGCAGCTGCCAAGCCCGGCCATGCAAACCCTGACTGCCGCGCTTGAGCACCTGGCGGCTCTGGATGCACGGGCCGAGCAGCCGCTGCGCAGTTCGCTGGTTATCAGCCAGGGCGCTAGCCGTCTGCCGCGCACCGGGTTTTTCGAATGCGTCGAGCGGCTGGGGCGTTTCTCAGGGCCTTCCGATGGCGTGGCTGCTGCGTCCTGGCATGCGTCGGAAGTGGTGCGGGTGTTTGAGTACGAATACCCCGAATCTGCGGAGGCCTGAATGCTCTGGCGACTCAAGGCCCGTGCCAGTTACTGGCTGGCACGCAGGCTGTTTCATTGGTCATGGTTTGTCCGCCAGCCACGCGGCTGGAGCTGGCTTGAAGGCCAGTTCGCGCGTATGGCGAACCTTGGTGATGTCGGTGCGCAAAGCTTCTATGGCCACATCCTGACGTTCCGTGGCCAAGGCCTCGGTGCCCGTGAAGAGGGCTTGCGTTTGTTGCGCCTCGCCGCATTGGCGGGGGACGGTAAAGCGGCCTATCAGGTCGGCGTGATCAGTCTTGCCGGAACCCCGGGCAAGGCCCCTGACGCTGCCGAAGCGGCGCGTTGGTGGCAGATGGCGGCCAAGGCCGGACATCCGCTGGCCGAGATCAAGCTCAAGGAACTGGCGTCACGTGATGCTTGACGGCCACTCTCACACGGGTTGATCCGGTTTGCCCGCAATCGCGGGTAAGCCACTTTCCTACAGGCGTTTGTAAAGTATTCGCCGATCAAGCATTGCCCGTTCTGCTTGATTGAGCCATTTCCTCCGCTTTAGCGAAATACCCTACATCATCCTCCGTTTGTCCTGACTTCATTCCCCGCGCAATCCCCGCACAGTCTCGCGTCCCACAGCGACCGCGCGAAGATTGCGAATGCTCGATCCCAAAAAACTGCTGGCCTTGAACACCGCCATTGGCCATCTGGTCATCGCTGCGCTGAACCCGAAAGAACCGGACATTGCGGCCGTCCTCAATGACTTTCACCATTGCCTCAGCGACTACGATTCCTGGGCCGAAAGTTTCTGGACGGGTGCAGCACTGGATGTCGAGCAGGTGTTCAAGGTCGGCAACGACGTCAGCCTCAGCGCCCCGAAAAACTCGACCACACCGATCAGCGCCACCGTTGCGTCCTGTCCGGCCGGCGGGTCATTGACCCTGGTGCACATGTTCGAGGCGGCGCGTTTCGTGCCGATCGGCAATACCCCGGTGATGCTCGAAGTATTGATCGATGGGCCGGGCGGGGATGAGGTCGTCGGCGAGCCGGTCCATGCCACGATCGGCCCCAGCGGTATCCTCGAAGTCCCCGAATGCTGGCGTGGCCAGCGTCACCGAATCACCTTTTACCCCAACGTCTCTCAAGACCACGTCAAGGCGCTCTACGCCTCTTATCAAACCACCATTGCCGAGCTTGAGGACTGGCTGCAAAGCGAGTGGACGAACGAGTTTCAACCGTTGTGGGCAAGCTTTTCGCAAAGCGGTTTTATCGAGCGCTACAACGCGTTGCAGCAGGCTGATCAACGGGGTGTTGAAAGCGCTTTGCTCGACCTCTGGGATGACGTTCAGCAGCTCTATCACTTGCTGGCCGACCTGCAAGCCAACAGTGAAAAGCTCCTCGAATACCTGACCCAGGCCGAGCTCGAAACCCTGCTCAACGCTTCCACAGAGGCGATTGCCAATGGCTTGCTGGTGCTCAGCGATGAACCGTTGCTGTTCATCTATCTGGCGGCCGTCACCAGTTGGTTGCGGATGCTGCCGCCGCAGTACGAAGCCGAAGTAATGGCCGAAATTCGTACAGGCGTGTTGATCGGATTGCTGCTGGCTTGCGTGACCGGACCGATGGGCGTTGGGGCGGGTGTGGGCGCCAAAGTACTGGGGAAGATCAAGTCGCAGCGTGCTCGACAGTGGCTGGCAGCCTTGAGCATCCGGCTGGCGCAAGTGTCGAGCAATCAGCGTTTCAGCAGTCACGCCGATGCGCTCAAGCCGCTGATGGTGAGTGCCCGGAAGGCGTCGCTGGCGCCAACACCCCGAGGGCCGCTGAAGATTACCCCCGCAGAAGCGCCGACCCTTTACGTGAAAAACCCTGCGGCCATCGCCCGCGACAAGTCTGGGCCCAGGACCCGCCTGAGCAAGCAGGAGCATCACGACAACGCCCCGGATCAGGCGAAAAACCCCAACGGCGCCAGCGCCGACACCGCGAACAAAACCGCCACCCACAACTGCCCGGTGTCGATGGTCACTGGTGAAGAACTGCTGACTCTCACCGATGGCGAACTCGACGGCTTGCTGCCGTTCGCCTTCACCCGGTTGTACCGCACCAGCGCGGTCGAAATCGATAGCGGACTGGGCTTTGGCTGGAGCCATTCGCTGGCGCACCGCCTGGAAAACGACGGCGATAACGTCGTCTGGATCGACCAGGAAAACCGCCGCACGCGCTTCCCCAGACCCAGCGCCGAGCGTCCGGCGATCCACAACAGTTTGTCCCGTGCAGCGATTTATCTGGGCGACGCCGCCGATGAGCTGATCCTCGCCCAGGCCGGTGAGGCGACGCGTTTCTACCATTTTCGTGACGGTAATCTCACGGCCATCAGCGACCCTTACAACAACCGCCTGCGCATCACCCGCGATCGCCAGGCGCGGATCAAACGTCTGGACAATGGCGCCGGTCGCGCCTTGCTGTTGTGTTACGACCGGCGACATCTGATCGCCGTCGACTATCAAGTCTATCGCGCGGCTGCGAGTGCCGATGAAGCCTGGCAAACCGAGCAAACGCTGGTTGCCTATCGCTATGACGACTGTCATCGACTGATCGAAGTCGTCAACGCCGCGGGCGAAAGCGAGCGCTACGACTACGACAATCAGGCGGTGATTCTCCAGCGGCAACTGGCCGGCGGCGCAAGTTTTTTCTGGGAGTGGGAGCGCGAAGGCAAAGCCGCCCGATGCGTGCGGCACTGGGCGAGTTTTGCGCAGATGGACGCACGTTATGCCTGGGACGATAACGGCAGCGTCACGGTGCAGAACGCCGATGGCAGCCAAGAGGTTTACGTCCACGACCCGCAGGCGCGGCTGGTGCGCAAGGTCGAGCCGGACGGTGCCGAACACCTGAAGGCTTACGACGATAACGGTCAGTTGGTGGCCGAGAAAGATCCTCTCGGCGGCGTCACCCAATACGCCTATAACGATGCCGGGCGGTTGCTGGCGGTCATTGCGCCAGAAGACGAACCGACTTACTACGAGTATCACAACGGTTTCGTTCGGATGATGCGTCGGGGCAAGGCGCGTTGGAAGTACCAGCGAAACGTCCAGGGCGATATCACCGCACAAGTCGACCCCGATGGGCACATCACCCATTACCACTACGATGATCGGGGCCGACTGCTGTCGATCCGCTATCCGGATAACAGTTGTCACCTCCTTGTCTGGAACGACCTTGGGCAACTGACCGAAGAGCAACAGCCGGACGGTGGCCGGCGGTGTTTCGCTTACGACGCGTTGGGCCGGCAAAGCCGTCGTCAGGATGCTCACGGTGCGGTCACCCAGTATCAATGGGACGTTCTCGGCCGGTTGATCCGGACTACCTTGCCCGGAGGTATCACCCGCGCCTTCAGTTACAACGCCTACGGCAAACTCATCGCCGAACGCGATGAGTCGGGCCAGGTCACGCGCTACGAATACGCCGATGACCTGCACCTGGTCAGCCGTCGCATCAATGCCGACGGCAGCCAGTTGCACTATCGCTACGACAACGCACGGCTGTTGCTCAGCGAAATCGAAAACGAGGTGGGCGAAAAGTACCTGCTGGCGTACGGCCCCAACGGGCTGATCGAGCAAGAAACCGGCTTTGATGGTCGGCGCACCGCGTATCGCTATGACCTCAGCGGCCATCTGCTGGAGAAAACCGAGTTTGGCGACGATGGTTCGCGGCTGATTAGCGCGTACCAGCGCGATACGGCGGGGCGCCTGCTGGTCAAGACCTTGCCCGATGGCCGGAAGGTCGACTATCGCTACGACGGTCTTGGTCGTCTGGTCAGCGTCGATGATGGCTACGACCACCCGTTGGAGTTCGAGTACGACCAGCAGGACCGGCTGATCACCGAACACCAGGGCTGGGGCACCTTGCGCTATGGCTACGACGCCTGCGGCCAGCTCAATCGACTGCGTCTGCCGGATAACAGCACCCTCGACTACCACCACGCCAAGGGCGGGGCGCTCACCGCCATCGACCTCAACGGCACGCGGCTGACCACGCACGTCTTTGACGCGGGGCGCGAGCAGCAACGCCAGCAAGGCCAGTTGCTCAGTCGGTATCACTACGATGAGCAGGATCGATTGCACGCCCACACGGTCTCTCATGCTGAGCAGCCACGCCATCGCCGTGATTACGCTTACAGCGCCAACGGCAACCTCGATTTCATCGCCGACAGTTGTCACGGCCAGCGCAACTATCACTACGACGCGCTGAACCGCCTGGTTCGCGTCCGCCACTCTCGCGATCCACAGCAGGAAAGCTTCGCCCATGACCCTGCCGGCAACCTGCAGATGCAGGATCGTCCGGGGCTGGCGACGATCAAAGGCAACCGCCTGCTGCTGCAAGGCGATCGCCATTACGACTACGACGCCTTCGGCAACCTGATCCGCGAACGTCGCGGCACCGCACAAAAACTCGTCACCGAATACCGCTACGACTGTCAGCACCGGTTGATCGGTATGACACTGCCCGATGGCAGCAGCGCGACCTATCGCTACGACGCCTTTGGCCGGCGCATCGCCAAAACCGTCGACGGCCACACCACCGAGTTTTTCTGGCAAGGCGAGCAACTGATCGCCGAACACAGCCGCGAGCATCACCGCAGCTACGTCTACGAACCCGGCAGCTTTCGCCCGCTGGCCCTGCTCGACGGCTTCGGTCCCCGCAAAGCTTGCCCGTTCTACTACCAACTCGACCACCTCGGCACCCCCGCAGGAACTCACCGACTACAGCGGCGAAATCGTCTGGTCCGCGACCTACAAGGCCTATGGGAAACTCGACAGCCTCCAGCACTTTGGCGAAGAACAACTTGAGCAGCCGTTGCGGTTTCAGGGGCAGTATTTCGATGCTGAATCGGGTCTGCACTACAACCGGCATCGCTACTACAATCCGGATATTGGCCGCTACCTGACGCCGGATCCGAGCAAGCTGGCGGGTGGGTTAAACGGTTATCAGTACACTCCGAATCCGACGGGGTGGGTGGATCCGTTGGGGTTGAATGACTGCCCGGGGGCAGGTAAGTGCAAGAAGCCGGGTGAGGCGGAAAATCCGGCGGGGAAGGCGGGGGTTGATGAGGGGGAGGCTAAACTTCCCATCTATCCAGAAGAAAAATATTTATATCGTGGGGATGGGCGTCATCCCGATGAGATTTTTGAACAAGGTTTTAAACCTAAGGGTGATAGCAATGATTTACTGCTTCACTCGCTTGATAGTAACAAGCCTCCGAGCAATTTTGTTAGTACCTCTCCCGTTAGAGAAGTAGGAATAGATTTTTCGACAAAATACAATATGAGAAGTGGATTTTTGTACACGATGCGGATGATTCCGGGTAGAGACCTTAAAATTGAGCTAGGGAAAAAATATAAGTTTTCAAGTGAACGAGAGATAGCAATACAAGGTGGTATTAAAAGTAAGGATATTTTAGGTGCTACGCCTATTGGTGCCGATGGTCGTAGCGGGCGTTACACTATCTTGAATCCAAACAAGGAGTAGAGAGTGGACTGTGTGGAGATTGTAGTTATTAACAGCGGAAGGCGTGAGCTTGCTAAGCTATTCTGTGACTCGAAAAAGTTGACCATTAAATTTGTAATGGCGGATGGATATAGCAAAACTTTTTCTGGGACGGACTTTTACGAGTGTTTCGGCCATGTCAGGGAGGAACACCCAGATGTGGTGTTTTTGTGTAAAGGCGCGAAAATAAACGTGCATCCTTCTAGTATGTCTTCTCAGATGTCGCTTGGGGTTAAGGCATATGAGCTCACAATGGGGAGGTATGCTTTGAGAAGTGATTTGGTGAATATATTCGATTATGAAGAGGAGAATTTGACGAACGACCCAAATGTGCAAAGAGACTTCTATATGCGTTGGGTTGAATCAGACGTCTCGGAAGAATAGCTAGTTGGGGGAAAGCAAAGCCTCAAACAGAGCCTAAAAGTACAATCCCTACAGGCTATTCGGCTAGCGCTCTAACCCAAACTATCAATCACATGAATACTCCCCCCCTGCACATTCTTCGCATGATGCTTGGCCTGTGAGGCCATTTCTGCGAGTTGGCTGGCGTCGAGTTGTCCACAGGCCTGCGGGTGTAGATGCACCACGCCAATCGACAGCGATAACAGCGCAAATTCCTGGCGGACGCCCTGACGATTGGGCGCGATGAAGCAGCCGGTATCCAGGTGTTCGCTGCGGTAGAAGCGTCGGCATTGGCTGTGGAAGTCCTCAAGCAGTTGATTCAGGCGTTTGCGCCAGTCTTCCGGGCCGAGGACCAGCAAAAAATCATCGCCGCCGATATGGCCGACGAAGTCGCGGCTGGGGTCGACGCGGTCGTTCAGGCATTGCGCCAGGCACAGCAGGACTTCGTCTCCACGGCCGTAGCCATAGATATCGTTGAAAGGCTTGAAACTGTCGATGTCGACGTAGCAGATCACCGACTCGCGGCTCTGTTGCAACAGTCGGGTCAGGCATTGCTGGATCGGCACGTTGCCCGGCAACAGGGTCAGCGGGTTGGCGTAGCGGGCTTGCTGGATTTTCAGTTCGGTAATCAGTTTCAGCACGTCGATTACCCGACCGAGGCCCAGATAGCCGCCGTTGAGGGTGATGATGAAGTCCTCTTCGATGCGCTGCCGGGCGCGGCTGGTGATCAGCCGGCTGACCTGTTGCAGCGACTGGCTGAGCTCGACGGCGAGGAAGTCATCGCTCATCAGCCGGCTGATCGGCTTGCGCGCGAACAGATCGGTGGCAAACGGCTTGAGCAGCGCATCGGACAGCGAATGACGGTGGACGATGCCACACGGCTGACCGAGTTCGTCGAGCACTGCCAGCGAGTTCAGGTTGGCCTGGCGGCGGAAGGCTTCCAGTACGTCAGCGGTAGGGGTATCGCGGTCCACCGCCGGATGTTCGTTGAGCAGGGCGCTAAGGTCACTGCCTTCATCGTTGAGCGCCACTGCGCTGCTGTCGTGCTTGGGCATCATGGTCCTGGCGTCCCGTGGCGGGTGCTCTTGCGGACGGCACAACAGATAGCCCTGCACCAGGTCGACCCCCATCTCGGTCAATACCGCGAGTTCTTCCGGCAGTTCGATACCTTCGGCAATGACTTGTGCCCGCGAAGCTTTGGCGATCTGCAGGATCGAGCCGACGAATTCGCGCTTGAGCGCGTCCTGATGAATGCCATCGATGAAATGCCGGTCGATTTTCACATAGTCCGGACGCAGTTCTGACCAGAGTCGCAGGCTCGAATACCCGGCCCCGAGGTCATCCAGTGCAATCGAGAAGCCCATGGCGCGGTAGTGATGCAGCGCGTTTTGCAGCAACTGAAAATCGTCGGTCGGGGTTTGCTCGGTCAGCTCGATCACCACCTGACTTGGCGGAATGCCGAAGTCCTGGAGCATTTGCAAGGTTCTACCGGGTTGATGGCCGGCTTCGAGCAACGATTCGGGAGAGACGTTGAGAAAGAGCTTGCCCGGTAACTGTTGTTCATTGAAGCGACGACAGGCGCTGTGTCGGCAGGCCATTTCCAGTTCGCTGAGACGGCCAGCCTGGCGGGCCACGGCGAACAACGCGATGGGTGAATGCAGAGGGCTGTTGGAGGGGCCGCGACTGAGGGCCTCATAACCGAGGATGCGTCGTTCGGACAGAGAAACGATCGGCTGGAACAGACTGTGCAAACCACTTTGAGCCAGGATTGAACTCAAGGCACTCAGCTGTTCGGTCGTGGTCATGGCGATCTCTGGCAATAAAAAAAGGACTGGGCGCGCTCTTTTTCAGAGAGCGCGCCCAGTCCTTTATTTCACGACAGAATGATGACTATTTGATGACGATCCGGGGATCGTCAGAATTAAATTGCCATCACTTCTTGTTGCTGGCGACCGCAGTATTCAGCTTCAAGTAATCCAGCAGAATCCGCCCGGTTTCGCTCAGGTAGGCATCGTCTTCCGGTTTGGTTTTTTCTGGCTCGGCCGCGATGGCGTCTTCGTCTTCTTTCTTCAGTTCTTTGAGCGGTTCTTCGCCCTTGGCCTTGCGGCGGATGTTTTCCATCACCAGCTGCTTGGATTCGATATCGGCGTGTTGCGCGCGACGCTCGGCTTCATTGAGGCTGACAGTTTTTTCCGCCAGCAGCTTCTGGGCCAGTGCCAGTTTGTCGCGAATGAACACAAACTCCGCGTCCTTGGCCGAACGGGCATCATGCTCGGACTTGAGCTGTGCCAGGTACGGTTTGAACGGGTCGACTGCCGGCTTGATGGCCGGGCGAATGGTGTCCCACGGCATGGACTCCGGCAGGGCGCTCTCGCCGATTTCCTTGGTGTCGATGATCGACGGGAAGTCGACATCCGGCAGTACGCCCTGATGCTGGGTGCTCTGCCCGGAAACCCGGTAGAACTTGGCCAGTGTCAGTTTCAGCTCACCATGGTTCAGCGGCTGGATGGTTTGCACGGTGCCTTTGCCGAAGGTCTGGCCGCCGATGATCAGCGCGCGGTGGTAGTCCTGCATGGCGCCGGCAAAAATCTCCGAAGCCGAAGCAGACAGACGGTTGACCAGCAACGCCATCGGACCTTTGTAGAAGGCGCCCGGGCTTTCGTCTTCCAGTACATCGACCCGGCCGTCGGCGTTACGCACCAGCACGGTCGGACCTTTGTCGATGAACAGACTGGTCAGCTCGGTGGCTTCCTGCAAGGAACCGCCGCCGTTGTTGCGCAAGTCGATGACCACACCGTCGACCTTGTCTTTTTGCAGTTCGGTCAGCAGCTTCTTGACGTCACGGGTGGTGCTCTTGTAGTCCGGATCACCGGCGCGGAACGCCTTGAAGTCAAGGTAGAAGGCCGGGATCTCGATGACGCCGAGCTTGTAGTCCTTGCCGTCCTGTTTGAGGTTGAGAATCGACTTCTTCACCGCCTGATCTTCAAGCTTCACCGCTTCGCGGGTGATCGAGACGACCTTGGTGGTCTGGTCGTTTGGCGCATTGCTGGCCGGGATCACTTCCAGGCGCACCACCGTGCCTTTCGGTCCACGGATCAGCTTGACCACTTCGTCCAGGCGCCAACCGACGACGTCGACCATTTCTTTACTGCCTTGGGCAACGCCGATGATCTTGTCGGCCGGTGCAACCTGTTTGGTCTTGTCCGCCGGGCCTGCCGGCACCAGGCGCACGACTTTCACCTGGTCGTTATCGCTCTGCAACACGGCGCCGATGCCTTCCAGCGACAGGCTCATGTTGATGTCGAAGTTCTCCGCGTTATCCGGTGACAGATAGTTGGTGTGCGGGTCATAGGACATGGCGAAATTGTTGATGTACGCCTGGAAAATGTCTTCCGGACGGGTCTGGTCCAGGCGCGACAACTGATTCTTGTAACGCTTGGTCAGGGTTTCCTGAATCTGTTTGGGGTCTTTGCCGGCGATCTTCATCCGCAGCACTTCGTCCTTGACGCGTTTGCGCCACAGGTCGTCAAGCTCGGCGGTGGTCTTGAGCCACGGGGCGTCCTTGCGATCGATCAGCAAGGTTTCCTTGGTGGTGAAGTCCATCTTGTCGACGCCTTTGTTCAGCTCGACCAAGGCGAAGTCCAGACGCGCTTTGACGCGGTCCAGATAGCGCTTGTAAATCGTGAACCCGGCGTTCAGGTCACCGCTTTTGAGGAACTCGTCAAACTGGTTTTTCCATTTGTCGAATTCGGCGATGTCGCTGGCCATGAAATAACTGCGCGACGGATCAAGCAGCTTCAGGTAGCTGTCGTAGATAACCGCGGAACGTGCGTTATCGAGCGGCGGCTTGCTGTAATGGTGGCGCTTGAGCAACTCGACGACGTTAAGGCTGGCAATCACCTCGTCACGATCGGGCTGAAGGTTGTCCCAGCTATTGGCTGCGAACGTGGTGGGCGACAGCGACAAGCTGCCCAGGCCAATGAAAAGCGCGAGTGCGGTGCTGGGGAACAAATGCTTCATGCTGATTCGACGCGGGGGCAATTGATAACGCATATTAGGCCGTCTTTAAAGTCGCCGGTTCCACAAGGCTCTACGCAAACTGCTCGCGTATCGATCAGGCTGGGTTAAAACCGCCTGATCGCCACTCGGCGAATTTTCGTACGACCCTGGGCCGGTCGCATAATGCAAAAAACCCGGCGCTACAGCATCGGGCTCAGTCCAGACTCACTATGGAGGCACTGTGAAAGCATTGCAAGGCGTTGAAGGTCGAGTGGAGTGGGTTGAAGAGCCCAGTCCGACGTGTGACGTAGGACAAGTTCGCATTCGAGTGGCGGCAGCGGGCCTCAATCGAGCCGATTTATTGCAGAAAGCGGGGCTCTATCCGCCGCCACCAGGAGCCAGTCAGGTGCTGGGCCTTGAGTGTTCAGGCGTGATCAGCGAGGTCGGCGCTGGCTCGTCCTGGCAGGTCGGTGACCGGGTCTGCGCATTGCTGGCGGGCGGTGGGATGGCCGAAGAAGTGGTGGTCGATGGCCGTCACGTATTGCCCGTGCCCGAAGGCTTGTCGCTGGTCGAAGCGGCAGCGTTGCCCGAGGTTTACAGCACCGCCTGGCTGAATTTATTCCAATTGGCTGCGCTCAAACCGGGTGAGAAAGTTCTCCTGCACGCCGGGGCAAGTGGAGTGGGTTCAGCTGCCATTCAGCTGTGCAAGGCATTCGGCAACCCGTGCTGGGTCAGCGTCGGTTCGGCAGATCGATTGGCCTACTGCGAGGCGCTGGGGGCGCAAGGCGGGGTGGTGCGCACTGATGGGCTGGAGGGTTTGCGTGACCTGGGGCCGTTCGATGTGATCCTCGATCCGGTCGGTGGCAACTATGCTGCACTGAACCTGAAGCTGCTGGCGCGCGACGGGCGTTGGGTGTTGATCGGCTTGATGGGCGGCCGTGAGGCGCCGCTGGATCTGGCGCAGGTACTGGCCAAAAGGATTCAACTGCTGGGTTCGACCCTGCGCAGCCGCGACGAGCAGTTCAAGGCCGATCTGTTGAGTGATCTGCGCCAATATGTCTGGCCGCTGTTCGCCGAAGGGCGCCTGAGCCCGCAATTGGCCAGGACCTTCCCGATCAGGGACGCTGAAGCGGCGTTTGCCGAGCTTGCGACCAATCGGGTGTCGGGCAAGTTGGTGCTGGTGATCGACGAAAGCCTGCTCTAAAGGGCTTCACTGAACCTGTGGGAGCGAACCTGCTCGCGATTCAGGCGACGCGGTCTACCTGTGAGACCGCGTTATCGTTCATCGCGAGCAGGCTCGTTCCGACAATGGTTCTTGGTTACTTCCAGGTGTGGATCGGCCAGCCGGCCTTTTCAGCGTGTTCACGCAGTACCGGATCCGGGTTGACCACATGCGGGTGGTCGACTTTGATCAGCAACGGCAGATCGTTACGTGAGTCCGAATAGAAACTCGCGCCTTCAAGGTTCTCCTCTTCGGCGTCGAGCCACTCCAGCAAGCGAGTGATCTTGCCTTCGCGGTAGGTCAGGGTGCCGACGGTGTTGCCGCTGTAGACCCCGTGAGTCACTTCCAGCTCTATAGCGAGGATCTCGTCGATACCCAGGCGTTCGGCGATGGGTTTGACCAGATGCGTGCCGGAGGCAGAGATCACCAGAATCCGGTCGCCGGCCTTGCGGTGCTCGGCGATGACTTTGCAGGCGTCGCTGAAGATGATCGGTTCGATGAAATCTTCGACCCACGGCGCCACAAGGTGCTCGACTTCTTCCGGGGTGCGTCCGGTTATCGGTTCCAGGCTAAAGGTCATGTAGTCCTCCATGGCCAGGTGGCCCCTGCCATAGGAGTCCATCAATTCCTTGTCGCGACGCAGGAAGGATTCGCCGTCGACCCAGCCGAGGCGGACCATCTGCTCGCTCCACAGCGAGGCGCAGTCGCCGTGGATCAGGGTTTCGTCCAGATCAAAAATTGCCAAGGCCATCAGTGCAGCTCTCTCTTTAACATCAGTGTGCGCAGCGAAAACATCAGGCTACCTCACACAGGGCCGTCGGATCGATGGATAGTGCCAGTCGTTGACCGTCGGCATGCAGGTCGGCCGCCGAACGGTTCAGCACGTCTACCACCAATTCCACACCACGGGCCTCGACTCGATAGCGGATCACGTTGCCCAGCAGGCTGTGGCTGCGGATCAGCGCATTGGGCTCGCCATTGCGGCTCAGTTCGATGGCTTCCGGGCGAATCGCGATGCGACCGTTGATCGGGCGTTGCAGCAGCTTGCTGGCGCTGGCGGCGTCGAGCAGGTTGTAGTTGCCGATGAAGCCGGCGGCAAACACATCGACCGGCGCGGTGTAGAGCGTTTCAGCATCACCGCTCTGGACGATCTTGCCCTGGTTCATCAGGAAGATCCGGTCGGACATGGTCAGGGCTTCTTCCTGATCGTGGGTCACGAAAATCGTGGTCAGCCCCAGCTCGCGCTGGATCTGCCGGATTTGCTCGCGCAGGTGTTTGCGGATGCGTGCATCGAGTGCCGACAGCGGTTCATCGAGTAACAGCAAGCGGGGGCGGGTGACCAGCGAGCGGGCGAGGGCCACGCGCTGGCATTGGCCGCCCGACAGTTGATGCGGATAGCGGCTGGCGAAGTCGGTCAGTTCCACCAGTTGCAGCACTTCGAGCACGCGCTTGCGGCTGTCGTCGGCGTTGACCTTTTGCATGCGCAAACCGAAGGCGACGTTCTGTTCCACGGTCATGTTGGGGAACAGTGCGTAGCTCTGGAACACCATGCCGATTCCGCGCTTTTGCGGGCTCAGCGGCACCAGGTCCTGGCCGTCGAGCAGGATCTTGCCGCCATCCACCGCGGTCAGCCCGGCGATGCAGCGCAACAGGGTCGATTTGCCGCAACCGGACGGGCCGAGCAGGGTGACGAACTCGCCTTTCTGGATTTCGCAGTTGATGTCGCTGAACACCGGAGTGCCGGCGGAACCCGTTTGCGAGTAGCTTTTTTGCAGGTGTTGGACGCTGACATAGCTCATTGGCTTTTGTCCTTGTTCAAGATATTGGCAGCCCAGGTCAGAACCAGCACAAAGAAAAAGTAGGAAATCACCAGCGCGCTGGTGAAGTGACCGCTGCTGTTACGCATGTTGTTGAGATAAACCTGCAGGGTTTCGTAGCGCGTGCCGACGAGGATGTTGGCGAACACGAACTCACCGAAGAGGAACGAGAACGAGAGCAGCAATGCGACCATCAAGCCTTTGCGCAGGTTCGGCAATACCACCAGGAACGCCGCTTGCCAGGTACTGGCGCCGAGCAGTTGGGCGGAGTCCATCAGGTCGCGCAGGTTGATCGCCTGCAGGTTGTTGGTGATCGCCCGGTACATGAACGGCAGCGCCACGGTGAAGTAGCAACCGACCAGAATCCACGGTGTGCCGACCATCGCGAACGGTCCCGAACCGTAGAGCTGCAACAGCCCCACCGAAGACACCACGGGCGGCACTGCGAACGGCAGCAGGATCAGGATGTTCATCAGCGCATCGAGTTTCGGGAAGTGGTAATGCACCACGAACAGCAGCGGCAGGATCAGCACCACCGACAGAATCAGCGCACCTACGCAGACCAGCAGTGACTGGCCAAAGGCACCGAGAAAACGCGGATCGCTCCACAGCTGGATGTACCACTTGAAGGTAAAGCCGCTGGGCAGAACGGTGGCCGACCAACTGCTGGCGATCGAGTAGATCAGCGTCCCGGCCAGCGGCAGCAACAGAATGGCAAACAGCAGATAAACGACCACACGGTGGTAGACACCGACGGGTCCCAGCTCAGCGCGAGACATGGTAGCTCCTCTTCAACAGCAACTGATGGACCACGGTCACCAAGGTCATCAACGCCACCAGCACAACGGCCAGGGCACTGGCCATGTTCGGGTCCAGGGAAATGTCGCCCGAAACCATCGCCGCGATGCGGATCGGCAGCACGTTGAAATTGCCGGTGGTCAGGGCGTAAACCGTGGCGTAGGCGCCGAGGGCGTTGGCCAGCAGGATCACGAAGGTGCCGAGCAAGGCCGGGGTCAGCACCGGCAAACCGATGTGTCGCCAAAACTGCCAGCCGTTGGCGCCGAGCAGGGATGCCGATTCGCGCCAGTCTTCACGCAGGGCGTCGAATGCCGGGTACAGCAGCAGCACGCCCAAGGGAATCTGGAAGTAGGTGTAGAGGATGATCAGCCCGGTTTTCGAGTACAGGTTGAAGTCCTGAATGAACCCCGCCTGCTTGAGCATGATGGTGAAGCTGCCGTTGAACCCCAGCAGGATGATGAACGCAAAGGCCAGCGGTACGCCGGCGAAGTTGCTGGTCATGTTGGCGAAGGCGTTGACGAAGTTGCGCAGCTTCGAATCGACCCGGCGCAGCGAGTAACTGCCGAGGATTGCGATGACGATGCCGAACACGCTGGACCAGAAGCTGATCTCGAGGCTGTACTGGATCGCCTGCATATAGAACTTTGAGCTGAAAATCCGGTTGAAGTTGGCCAGGCCCCAGCCGAACTCTTCCGATTGCACGCTGTTGATCAGTACCCAGCACAGCGGGGCGATCTGGAACACGATAAAGAAAATGGCGAAGGGCACCAGGCACAACGCCGCCAGCCATTTGCCACGGGTGATTGAATTCACTTGAGCAGCTCCCGGCACACAGGTTTGTCGTGGGCAACACCCAGCAACTCGCAGACAGTGCCGCACAGTTCGGTTTGTTTCGGGGCTGCCTGGGGATTGAAGCTGAAGGCATCGCCGATAACGAACAGCGGTACTTCACGTTCTTCGGCGAGCAGGCCGTTGTGGGAGCGATCATTGTTCATGCCGTGATCGGCGGTCACCAGCACCTGATAGCCGGCGTCGAGCCAGCCTTGCAGGTAGTCGGCGAGGAGGATGTCGGCCGAGCGGGCGCTGTTGCGGTATTGCGCAGTGTCGAGGCCGTGCTTGTGCCCGGCGTCGTCGATGTTCATGGGGTGAACCAGTAGAAAGTTCGGTGCATGGCGCAGACGCAGGTTCTCGGCATCGGCGAACAGGTGCGAATCGGGGTAGTGGTCGGACCAGTAGAAATGCGCGTGCTGGATCGGCAGTTCAGTGTTGTCGGTGTGGCGGTCGCGGGCAGCCATGAACGGCGAACGGTTATACAGTTCGCTGATCCAGTGGTAGGCCGCAGCGGCGGTGCTGAGCCCGGCGGCGGTGGCGTAGTGGAACACGCTGCGCTGGTTGGACAGGCGTGACACGTTGTTGTGGACGATACCGCTATCGATCGGTGTGACGCCGGTCAGGATGCATTCGTAGAGCGGGCGCGACAGGGACGGCAGTTCGCATTCGAGTGTGTAGAGGGCTGCGCGTCCTGCGCCGACATAAGCCTGAAGATGTCCCATGGCGTGGCGGGCAACCTCGTAATTGAGGCCGTCGAGCACGACAAGGATGACGTTGTGCTTCATGGGGGCAAAAACTCCGCAAAACAGAAATCTTGAAATCAACTCAATCTACTGTGGGAGCGAGCCTGCTCGCGATGGCTGCGTAACGTTCGACACATGTGTTGAATGTCAGACAGCAATCGCGAGCAGGCTCGCTCCCACAGGGATCCTCATCAGAACACCCCGTGGGGACCTACAGCGTTATTGCATATTGATGATGACTTCTTCCTGCCACTTCTGCGGCAGGGCCTTGGAGGTTTTTTCCCAGGCATCGGCGTCGGTGATCGGCTTGGGCTTGGCGGCTTCGTACTGCGCGGCCGGGATCAGGTTTTTCACCACATCAGCCGGCAGTTTCAGGTCTGTTTCAGCACGAATCGGGCGGGCGTTACCGCGCGCCAGGTTGATTTGGCCGGCATCGCTGAAGATGTACTCACGCGCCAGTTTGGCAGCGTTCGGGTGCTTGGCGTATTTGTTGATGATGGTGGTGTAACCGGACTTCACCGAACCGTCGGAAGGGATCAGTACGACATAGTCATCCGGGTTGACCATCTTGGCTTTATAGCTCAGGCCGTTGAAGTCCCAGACCACGCCGACCTCGACTTCACCCTTTTCCATGGTGGAAATCGTCGGGTTGGCCAGCGACAGGCGACCTTGCTTGGCGATTTCGGCGAACATCAGCAGTGCTGGCTGGATGTTCTTTTCATCACCCCCGTTGGCGATGGCGGCGGCCAATACACCGTTGGCGGCTTGTGCAGCGGTGCTCACGTCACCGATGGACACCTTGTATTTACCGGTTTTCAGATCAGCCCACTTTGTCGGGGCTTCGGAACCGTGCAGCAGCTTCTTGTTGACGATGAACGCGATGGTGCCGGTATAGGCCAGTGCCCAGTTGCCGTCCTTGTCCTTGGCCCAGTCCGGAACCTGTGCCCAGGTGCTTGGTTTATACGGTTGAACCACGCCTTGCTTGACTGCGATCGGGCCGAAGGCGGCGCCGACGTCGCCGATGTCAGCACTGGCGTTATCTTTTTCGGCGGCGAACTTGGCGATTTCCTGAGCCGAGCTCATGTCAGTGTCGATGTGCTTGAGGCCGTATTTTTTGGAGAGGTCTTCCCAGGTACCTTTCCAGTTGGCCCAGTCATCGGGCATACCGACGCTGTTGACGGCGCCTTCCGCTTTTGCAGCGGTCTCCAAGGCTTTTAAATCGGTGTCAGCCGCCATGGCTGCAGTACACATGGCGATGGTCGAGCCTAACAGTGATGCCAGGAAAAGCTGTTTCATCCGAAGCTCCTTTGGGCGTATTCAACGCTGCGTTTTGCGGTTTGTTGGTCTAGGTCAGCAATACCTGAGCCAATTTAGGTGAGCTGGATGACACTTTGATGTCGGCATCAGGCGCGCTCGCATTCTTTTCGCTCGGTAGTGAGGGCTGCGAGATAAGCGTAGACCATGACCAGAAGGCCGGTTTGTAAGGACTTGGCCGCTTATTTGCAGTGGTCTGGATCAGCCGTTCGGCGGCTTTGTCATCGATCAGTCATATGTATTGCCTAGGCTTGCAATACGTTTCAGGACGCGCTTTTTGGCGCGGTCCTGCCCAGAAACAGTGCTGGCCTAGTCCAGATAGGTAACGTTGATGCGTGAAGAGGCAACGAAAACGGTGACAGCTATCGGTCAGGTGCTCCAGGAGCAGATCGACCACGGTCTGTTGCCACCTGCAAGCAAGCTGCCGGCCGAGCGCAAGCTTAGTGAGCTGTTCGGGACCACGCGGATCACCGTGCGTGAGGCGTTATTGCAGTTGGAGGCGCAGGGGCAGATTTATCGGGAGGAGCGGCGCGGCTGGTTCGTTTCGCCACCGCGTCTGGCGTACAACCTGATGCAGCGCAGCCACTTTCACGCGATGGTCAGTGCGCAGGGGCGGGTGCCGTCGACCGAGGTGATTTCGGCGCGGTTGCAACCGGCGTCAGCGGCGGTGTGTGCCTGGTTGCAGTTGCCGGCGTTGTCGAGTGTGATTCAGATCTGCCGTTCGCGGCGCATTGATGGGCGGTTGGTTTTGTATGTCGAGCACTATTTGAATCCGCAGTTTTTTCCGGGGATTCTGGCGTTCGATCTGAATCAGTCGATTACCGAGTTGTATGCGCGGCATTACGATTTGCACTATGGGCGGGTGCGCTTCGAGATTGTGCCGACGGCGTTGTCGGTGGATGCGGCGGCTGCACTTCGGGTGTCTGTGGGCAGTCCGGGGTTGCGGATTGCGCGGGTCAATTATGATCAGCATGGGCGGTTGATCGATTGTGATCTGGAGTTTTGGCGGCATGATGCGATTCATGTCGGGGTGGATGTGGTCTGAAACTGCTTCCGCTCCTGCTCTTGTGGGAGCGAGCCTGCTCGCGATGGCGGCCTGACAGCCGACCCATCTCTTGCAGGTGTACATATCCATTCCTGCGGTAACGGCCGCTTGCGATTTCGCCCTTACGGCGAGTCACTTTTGCAGACGCCCAAAAGTAACCAAATGTATGGTCAGCCCATCTTCTGCCACCCAGCACTGATGAACGGTAAATCGAGCTTGCGCTAATGTATTCGGGCTCAGTGTGAGCACGGATAGCGCTCGGCCCTTGATGAGTAGTCGCTCCTGTCTGTCCTTTAAAAACGCTTCAGCCTCCAAAGCTCTTTTGGTTCTCAGGTTTTCAGCCAGGATGTCTGCCGTTTATCGTCATCAGCTACTGACGTCGCAAAAGCCGGTGGTGAAGCGTAAGGATCAAGCCAAAAGCTGTGAGTTGTAGGTGCCGCCCTTGGTTAGTAGCACCCAGACGATTCTGGCCATTTTGTTCGCCAGGGCACAGGCCACTTTGTTCAGAGGCTTGCGGGTGAGCAAGTTTTTGGCCCACATGCCGAGGGCGTCGGTTCGGTGATCGACTCGGTACAAAACGGTGTGAGCGCCCTGTACAAGCAGGCTTCTTAGGTATTTATCGCCCCGTTTGCTGATGCCGAGGAGGACAGTTTCGCCACCTGTTGAATACTGTCGCGGCACCAACCCCAACGATGCGGCGAAGTCGCGGGACGATTTGAAAGCCGAAGCGTCGGCGACATCGGCCACCAGAGCGCTAGCGATGAGGGGGCCGATGCCGGGGATGCTTTGCAAGCGTTGGCCGGCGTCGCTTTGGACGAGGTTTTGTTTGATCTCGACATCGAGTTTTTTGATCTCGCCAGTCAGCTGCCGAATATCTTCAAGCATGCGCTCAATGGCGTTTATCAAACGGATGGGAAGTTCACGGCTTTGCATCAGGCCCGAGACCCGATCAAGGGCGGCGTATCCGGCGGGAAAGATGACGCCGAACTCCAGGAGAAATCCATGCACTTGATTGATGACGGCGGTGCGTCGACTTACCAAGGACTTGCGCAGTCGGTGCTCAGTGCACAGCACCTGCTGTTCTACGGTTTTGACTTGGACCGAGCGGGTTCTAGGGCGCGAGGCCGCTTCACAAATGGCCTCGGCATCAATGAAGTCGTTTTTGTTGCCGGTAACATAGGCCTTCACATGTTGCGGCGCGATCAACTGCACTTGATGGCCTTGCTCCTTGATTTTCCGGGCAAGCCATTGAGAACCGCCGCAGGACTCCATGGCAATTTTGCATGTCGAAATCTGCGCCAGATAAGGGAGCAATTGGTTGCGGTTGAGCTTTTTACGCAGCACCTGATGGCCCCTGGCGTCCTGTCCATGCAGGTGGAAAGTGTTCTTGCCGATGTCGATGCCTAGAAGCGTCATGGTAGTCATGAGAGATCCTCCTTCGGTAAAAAGAGCACCCCGGCAAGTTTAGACTCGCCGAGGTTCTCGCCGGGCTGACCATCTCATTAACGCTTCGCCCCAAGCGTACGGCACCTCGCCTAGGCTCGGCGTTCCCTCGCTCCGGTGTCCATCAGGGGGCATCGCCTACGGTCTGCTTCGCGACGACCTCCTCTCGATGTGTCCGGCTGCGCCGTACGGCGCTGCGCGCCCACCCCCTGATGAACACCTGCGCTCGGCCTT
Source organism: Pseudomonas fluorescens HK44 (assembly GCF_000217955.3). Lineage (GTDB taxonomy): Bacteria > Pseudomonadota > Gammaproteobacteria > Pseudomonadales > Pseudomonadaceae > Aquipseudomonas > Aquipseudomonas fluorescens_AQ. The sequence continues at coordinate 111,829 of NZ_AFOY02000007.1, forward strand.
CCGAAGGGGCGGTAGATCAAAAGCAAAGCACGGCGGCCTGCCGGCCGGCCTGAGTGGTTGGAGCATGCACGGCTTTGGATGTTGATCGTTCCCATGCTCTGCGTGGTAATGCAGCTCTGGACGCTGCGCGTCTGCTATTTGCGTTACTCCTTCTCCAACCCACCAGCCGCCGTCACTACTTGAATGCTCATGCGCGGTGTCGCCAAATCCAGCCCTGCTTCATCCAGATGGCGTTTGAGTGACAGGTTGAACGCTCTTGAAACTTCCCATTGTTTGATCGGTGCGGTCTTGAATCGGGCGCGAAGAATCGCGCTGCCGGACTCGAAACTCTCGACACCCTGAATCTCCAGCGGCGACCAGATGTTGCGGCGTTGTATCGGGTCGGTGCGCATTTTCTGGCCGACGTCGCGCATCAGTTTGATCGCATCATCGATTTCCATGTTGTAGGGCACTGCCACCCGGAAGATCGCGTAGCCGAATTCCCGTGAGTAGTTCTTGATGCTTTTGATTTCACTGAACGGGATGGTGTGTACGATGCCGTCGATGTCCCGCAGGCGCACGGTGCGGATGGTCAGGCCTTCGACGGTGCCCAAGTGGCCGCCGACGTCCACGTAGTCGTCGATAGCCAGGGAGTCTTCGATGATGATGAACAGCCCGGTGATCAGGTCGGCAACCAGCGACTGCGCGCCGAAACCGATGGCTAGGCCGATCACGCCGGCACCCGCCAGCAGCGGTGTGACGTTCATGCCCATGTTGGCCAGGGCGACGATCAGCCCGATGATGAAGATCGCCACGAACAGCACGTTGCGAATCAGCGGCATCATGGTTTGCGCCCGCGCATTGGCCTGGCCTTTGCGTGAGCGGGTGAGGGCGTGGTGCACGGCGGTGTCGCTGAGGATCCAGATCAGCCACGCGAAGATCAGCGTACCGCCCAGGCTGAACAGTTTGACGCTGACTTCATGGCCTTCGCCTTCGGTGAAGCGGATCAGCGACATGCCCCAGACCCGCAAGCCCAGTTCGATGAACACCAGCCACACCGCCAGATGCGCGAGGGTATAGAAGAAGTTCTTCAGGCGCTCCGAATACAGCGCGTGACGCTTTGCCCCGCGTTGCGGTTTGAGCGCGTGGCGGCGGACCAAGCCGTTGATGACCATGCACAACACCAGCAGCACGGTGCAGATCAGTGATTGGCGCAGCGCGGTGCTGGTGTCGCCAGCCGAGACGAAGGTGGCAAACAGCGAGATCCCTACCAGCACCAGCGCAGGCAAGAACCAGAAGGTCCCAAGAATCTCGATCGTGTCGCTCAGCGCACGGCGGGTCAGTCGCCGCGACAGCGGCTGGTTGCGGATCAGGTGGGCAATGGGCCGACGGAATCGCAGAATGAACAGGCCGGTGAATATCGCTGCCAGCACATTGGCGATGGTCGCGGTGGTGTGGGCCAGGTGAATACCGAGGCTGTTGACCAGCCGTGGGTCGTTCAAGGCTTCACCGAAGGCCGCAAAACTGCCAATCAGCCACAGTGGGCGAAAGGCCTGGTGCCGCAGGATGTACAGGGCGCGATGGCGGTGCGGGCCGTCGAGCACCGAGAACGCGATCACGCAGATCGCCGAGAAGCAGGTGCCGACCACCAGTGCATAGGCCAGCACCATGGCCAGGTATTTACCCAGCGATGAGGGCAAGGCATAGCTCATGTAGACGGTAATCAGCAGCGCGATCAGCCAGGGGCCGAGTTTACGCAGGGCAAAGCGCAGCATGTCCCAGGTCTTGGGGTGTTGCGGCAGTTCTTCGGTCAGGCCGAAGCGCGTTCGAACACGATGACCAAGCCAGATCAGCGCAGCGGCAAGCAGGCTCCAGAGCATCAGGATCAGGGCGAAGGCAAAGAGCATCGGCAGCCATTCGCTGGCCGGCAGCATCAGCGCACTCAGTTCGTCCTTGGCCAGTTCGAACTCATCGGACCAGCGAGTGAGCGGGCTGTCGGCACCGGAAAACTGTTTTTCGAGGTTGGCCAGGGTGCCGCCGATCAAGCCAAGCACACCGTCTTCTTCGGGTGTCTGGGCCTTTTTAGTGGTGTCGCGCAGTTTCTTCAGGTCGGTCAGCAATCTGGCTCGTTGCTGATCGTTTTCCAGCGATTTGATCACTTCGTCCAGCGATTGCCCCAGCGGTGCGGTCGCTTCCGGTTGGGCTTTTGGTGAGCCGTTGAGCAGGCCCGGCAGGCTGACGGCCTGAGCAGGGGCCACGGCAAGCAGCATCAACAGGCAGAGGAACAGCGTAGACGGCAGGGCAAAAAGACGAGCGAACACTAGGTGGTCAACCTCAACAGGGTGCAGGTCGACCGAGTGTACGAGTGGGGCAAAACCAATGCGAGCGCAGCGAATGCTTTTATTCGTTCAGTTTGGCGAGGATTTTGTAAATCACGGTGGCGAGGATCAGCAGCATGCCGACCCACATCGAGAACACCCCGGCGTTCTTGTCACGAAAATTGAAGCCGACGGCCAGCAGGATCATTCCCGAGAGAATCGGAATGAGCATGGAGTTGAAAACAGACATCGAGATCATGACGACAGCCTTGTCGGGGAAGGTGATGTAAGTCTAGGTGGCTTTTGTGCTAACCGGGTTGATGGGTATCAGAAATGGTTCAGCAGCATCCCGTAATCCCTGCGGCGAGGGAGCAAGCTCCCTCGCCGCAGGGATTACGTTACGGCAACTCGCGGCACGCGTAGAAAGCGCTGAGCACTTTGACCAGGTGCGCCAGGTCATGGCTGCCGCACAGTTCGCGGATCGAGTGCATGGCAAACGTCGGCAGACCTATGTCTACGGTGCGCACGCCCAGATGGCTGGCGGTGATTGGACCGATGGTCGAGCCACAGCCCATGTCGCTGCGCACCACGAAGCTTTGCACCGGAACTTCTTCGGCCATGCACAGATGACGGAAGAACCCTGCGGTTTCGCTATTGGTGGCGTAGCGCTGGTTGCTGTTGACCTTGATCACCGGGCCGGCATTGAGTTTCGGGCCGTGGTTGGCGTCGTGCTTGTCGGCGTAGTTGGGGTGTACGCCGTGGGCGTTGTCGGCCGAGACTAGCAGCGATTTCTGAATGGTGCGGACGAACTCGTCACCCTCGGGCAGCAGACGACGCAGGGTTTGTTCGAGCATCGGGCCATCGGCACCGCAGGCCGAGCAGGAGCCGACTTCTTCGTGGTCGTTGCACACCAGCACGCAGGTTTCATTGGTTTCAGCTGTCAGCAAGGCTTGCAGGCCGGCGTAGCACGACAGCAGGTTGTCCAGGCGCGCACCGGCAATGAAGTCGCCGTGCAGGCCGATGACGGCGGCGCTTTGGGTGTCGTAGAAGCTCAGCTCGTAATCAAGCACCACGTCGGCGTTCAGGCCGTGTTCCCGGGCCAATTGGTCGGTGAGCACGGCGCGGAAGTCCACACGCTCGTCACCGGCAAATTGCGCAAGGATCGGCGGCAGTTCGGTCTGGGCGTTGATCGCCCAGCCCATGTTGGCTTCACGGTTGAGGTGAATGGCCAGGTTGGGGATGGTGGCAATCGGTGCCTTGAAGTCGATCAGCTGGCTTTCGACCTTGCCGTCGCGGCGAAAGGTCACGCGACCGGCCAGCGACAGGTCACGGTCAAACCAGGGGGCGAGCAATGCGCCGCCATAGACTTCGACGCCCAACTGCCAGAAACCCTGACGTTGCAGCTCAGGTTGTGGCTTGACCCGCAGGCATGGGCTGTCGGTATGAGCGCCGACCAGACGGATGCCATCGTGCAGTGGGGAATTGCGGCCCATCTTGATCGCGACAATCGAGGAGTCGTTGCGCGTGACGTAGTAGCGACCATTGGCTTCGGTGGTCCAGGGCTCGCGCTCGTCAAGGCGCTGATAACCCGCCGCTTCCAGGCGCTGTACAAGGCTGGCGGTGGCATGGAATGGGGTGGGGGAGGCCTTGAGGAAGTCGATCAGGCCTTGGTTCAACTCTTCGCGCATAAGTAGCTCCAGACAGCAGTGCCGCGAGTTTACCGTATTGATCAGAGAATTGGCGGAGGACTGCTGGTGTGGAAGATCCCTTTGGGAGCGAGCCTGCTCGCGAAGGCGGCGTGTCAGGCGACATCCATGCTGTCTGTCCCTTGGCAATCGCGAGCAGGCTCGCTCCCACATTTTTTACGGTTGTTGCTCTAGAACGGTGCCGGGCACTCGAAGCGCAGGCGCTTGCCACTTTGCGGGTGGGTAAAGCTGAGCATGCTGGCGTGCAGGCACAGGCGCGGCCAGGCCGCCAGGGCTTGCGGGTGAGCGTAAAGCCCGTCACCCAACAACGGATGGCCGATGGACAGCATGTGCACGCGCAACTGATGCGAGCGGCCGGTAATCGGCGTCAGTTCCACCCGGCACCAGTCGCCGCAACGTTCCAGCACGCGCCAGAAGGTCAGCGCATGTTTGCCGAATTCATGATCCACCACGTGGCGAGGTTTGGTCGGTGGGTCGTAGCGCAACGGCAAATCAATGCTGCCGCTGTCCAGTTCCGGCTGGCCCCAGCACAGTGCGGTGTAGGCTTTTTCGGTTTCGCGGTCGTGAAACTGCCGAGACAACTCGCGATGGGTATCGGGGTCGCGGGCCAGCAGGATGATCCCGGAAGTTTCCCAGTCCAGTCGATGGACGATGCGGGCTTCCGGGTAGCCGTTTTCTTGCAGGCGGGTGATCAGGCAGTCCTTGTTGTCATCGGCGCGACCGGGCACGGAGAGCAGCAGGGTAGGCTTGTCCACCACCAGTACGGCGGCGTCCTGATGGATGATGCGGATATTCGACAGCGGCATTAAAACAGCCTCGTAACAAACGCCAACGGCGGCTCAGGTCCTTCAGGTTTCCCCCCGTAGGAGCAAAGCTTGCTCGCGATCCAGGCAACTCGGTGTGCCTGGCACACCGGGTTGATGCTATCGCGAGCAAGCTTTGCTCCTACGGGGCGGGACTTGAAGAATCTGAGCCGCCGTGGCTCCAGCCGGATCGACTCAGCGATCAGGCAGGGTGATATTGAGTTCCAGAATCGAGCAGCTGCCCTGGTTTTCCAGTGCGACGTGCACGTCATCGGACCCGATATTGACGTACTTGCGGATCACCTCCACCAGTTCCTTCTGCAAGGCCGGCAAGTAATCAGGGGTACTGCGTTGGCCGCGTTCATGCGCCACGATGATCTGTAGACGCTCTTTCGCTACCGACGCGGTGCTTACTTTTTTGTTGGCACGAAAGAAGTCAAAAAGATTCATTATCTACCTCCAAACAGGCGCTCGAAGAATCCCTTCTTCTCAACGTCAAGGAACCGGTGTTCCACGGTTTTGCCCAGCAGACGATCGACGGCATCGCTGTACGCCTGACCGGCGTCGCTCTGGTCGTCGAGAATCACTGGTACGCCTTGGTTGGAAGCTTTGAGTACGGCTTGCGACTCTGGAATCACGCCCAGCAGGGTGACCGCCAGAATTTCCTTGACGTCTTCGACGCCGAGCATTTCGCCATTGCTGACGCGTGCAGGATTGTAGCGGGTCAGCAGCAGGTGTTCCTTGATCGGGTCTTCGCCGTTTTCGGCGCGACGCGATTTGCTCGCCAGCAGGCCGAGCATGCGGTCCGAGTCACGAACCGAGGAGACTTCCGGGTTGGTCACGACAATCGCTTCATCCGCGAAGTACATGGCCAGGTGAGCGCCTTTCTCGATGCCCGCCGGAGAGTCGCAGACCACGAATTCGAAGTCTTCCTTGAGCTGCATCAGGACCTTTTCCACGCCTTCCTGGGTCAGCGCGTCTTTGTCGCGGGTCTGACTGGCGGCCAGCACGTAGAGGTTTTCCAGGCGCTTGTCTTTGATCAGGGCTTGCTGCAGGTTGGCTTCGCCGTTGACCACGTTGACGAAGTCATACACCACGCGACGCTCGCAACCCATGATCAGGTCGAGGTTACGCAGGCCGACGTCGAAGTCGACAATAACTGTTTTGTGACCGCGCAAAGCGAGGCCGGTACCGATAGCGGCGCTGGTGGTGGTCTTACCCACACCACCCTTGCCGGATGTAACCACGAGAATCTTGGCCAAGGTGTTTCACCCCTAAGGAAAAAGGACTTTTAGCCCCTGAAAAACATCTCCTGAAAACTACTGCAGTCGGACAGCCTTGGCTGGAATCCGGTGTTGGGTGGGGTTTACCTCGGGTAAACACTACCTTGTGCCATTTTCCTACTTCGTTTGAGCCGTTTTCGCTACGTTTTAGAGATGCTTGGAAAATGCGGCAGTATCCGTTAAAGCCGAATGATGTTCAACACGTCACCCGACAGGCTGACTTGCACACCGGCCCCCCACAGCGGATCGCGGCGCAGATCTTCGGAAACCTTGTAGTGACCAGCGATGGAGAGTAGTTCAGCGCTCAATTGCTGACAGAAAATCCGTGCCTTGGAGTCACCCTTTACACCGGCCAGTGCACGACCACGCATCGGTCCGTATACATGGATGTTGCCATCGGCGAGAAGTTCCGCCCCCGGGCTGACCGAGGAAACCACTACCAAATCGCCACCCTGGGCATAAATCTGCTGGCCACCACGTACTGGCGAAGTGATTATTCGGGTCGGTTTAATGGTCGGCTCAGGCGGTTTTTCCGGCTTTTTCCTGACTTCGCCTTCGTGCGGGTCGAGTGCACGTTCGCGCGCGCCAGACGGCGGCAGCACCGGCAGGTCGACGGCAATGGCGGCGGCGATGTCTTCGATGCGACTGGCGCGGATGGCCAGCGTGCGCAAGCCATGGTGGCGGCAAACACGCATCAGCGCAGGCAGGTCGATCGCGCCTTCAGTGGCCGGGAGTTTGTCCAGGGCCAGCACCAGCGGCGCATTGCTGAAAAAGTTAGGCGCCAGGGCGACCTTCGCGGCCAGTTGTCGGTCGAGGCTTTCGAGGTCATTGCGGGCCAGTTCCAGCACCGTAATGGCGAGCATGCTGCCCTTCAACTGGAACACGGGATCTTGGTCTAGCGGTTCGGTTTGGCTCATGGTCGGCATAAAACGGCTTGTCACTAAAAGTGCCGAGACTTATAACGAGAACGCCCGTAAGCCGCAAGCCGGGTCGAACCGATGTAGAATGCGCGGCCTTGTTGTCTGTCCGGAATCGTTAATGGATCGCCCGCAATTTCGAGCTGCATTTTTTCATCCGCGTTTTTGGCCGCTATGGTGCGGTCTAGGGCTGCTGTGGCTGATCGTTCAACTGCCGTATCCGCTGTTGCTGCGCATTGGTCGCCTGCTGGGTAGCGGGATGTATCGGGTTGCCACCGATCGTCGGCGCATAGCCAAACGCAACCTGGAACTGTGTTTCCCGGAAAAAACACCAGCCGAGCGCAAGCGTCTGCTCAAAGAGAACTTCGCCTCGACCGGCATTGCCTTCTTCGAGATGGCCATGAGCTGGTGGTGGTCCCGCGCGCGCCTGGCACGCCTGGCCCATGTCGAGGGCCTTGAGCACCTCAAACAGGCTCAACGCGACGGCAAGGGTGTGATCCTGATGGCGTTGCACTTCACGACTCTGGAGATCGGCGCGGCGTTGCTCGGCCAGCAGCACACCATCGACGGCATGTACCGCGAACATAAAAACCCGCTGTTCGATTTCATTCAGCGGCGCGGTCGTGAGCGGCATAACCTCGACTCGCTGGCGGTAGAGCGCGATGACGTACGCGGTATGCTCAAGTTACTGCGCGCTGGTCGGGCCATCTGGTACGCACCGGATCAGGACTACGGCGCCAAGCAAAGTATCTTTGTGCCGTTGTTCGGCATTCTGGCCGCTACCGTGCCCGCTACCAGCAAATTCGCCAAGCTGGGCAAGGCGCTGGTGGTGCCGTTCACCCAGGAACGCCTGGCCGATGGCAGTGGTTACCGTCTGGTGATCCATGCGCCGCTGAGCGATTTTCCGGGTGAAAGCGACGAGGTCGACTGCATCCGGATCAACCAGTGGGTCGAAGGCTGCGTGCGCAATTGTCCCGAGCAATACCTCTGGACCCATCGACGTTTCAAGAGTCGTCCGCCCGGCGAGCCGAAATTGTATGCCAAGCGTGGTTGAATCCATTTCGGCAGACTGGATTGAAAGCCCGAAGCACCATGGAGTGTTGCGATGAGTTCAGCTGAGCCGGTTACAGGCTTGATTCTTTCCGGCGGCGGGGCTCGGGCGGCGTATCAGGTCGGAGTGCTGGCAGCGATTGCCGAGCTGCTGCCGGCAGGTTCCGCCAATCCGTTTCCGGTGATTGTCGGCACTTCGGCCGGAGCGATCAATGCGGTAAGCCTGGCCAGCGGGGCGACGGACTTTACCGCCGCCATCGAGCGATTGACCGCGTTCTGGCAGGGCTTTCGCAGCGACCTGGTGTTACGCAGCGATTGGCCGGGAGTCATCAGCCAGGCCGCTCGGTTTGTCAGTCACAGCCTGCTGGGGATTGGTGCAAAAGTACCGGTGGCGCTGGTCAACAGTTCCCCGCTGCGCGATCTGTTGAACCATAACCTGCACCTGTCCGGCATCAATGAAGCCATTGCACAAAAACAACTGCATGCGGTGGCCGTGACCGCATTCGGTTATGAGTCCGGGCAAGCCGTGACCTTTTATCAGGGTGGCCGGAGTATCGATGCCTGGCTGCGCCATCGACGTATCGGCGTGCCGACTCAATTGACAGTCGACCATCTGCTCGCGAGTTCGGCGATCCCGTTGTTGTTTGCGCCCGTGAAGATCGGCAACGAGTACTTCGGCGACGGTGCGGTGCGTCAGTCGGCGCCGATCAGCCCGGCCCTGCACCTGGGGGCGAGCAGGGTGCTGGTGGTGGGCGTCAGTGGTAACCCGCGCGGCGTTGATCCCGATAATCCGTTGCAGCGCACGTACACCGGTCAGCAACCCTCGTTGGCGCAGATTGGCGGGCACATGCTCAACAGTACGTTCATTGACAGCCTGGAGGGCGACATCGAGCTGTTGCAACGCTTGAACCAGTTCAGTCACTTGTTACCGGCGAGTACCGCCGTCCGCAGCCTCGGCGTGGCACCGGTGGACGTGTTGGTGATTGCTCCAAGTCAACCGATCGATGAAATCGCCGCGCGGCATCGGCAAGAGCTGCCGGCTGCGTTGCGACTGTTCTTGCGTGGGCCGGGTGCGACCAGGACCAGTGGTGCGGGGGTGCTGAGTTATTTGCTGTTCGAGGCGGGGTATTGCAGCGAGTTGATCGAGCTTGGCCGCCGCGATGCCTTGGCCAAGCGCGAAGAGTTGTGCCGGTTTTTGGGGTTGGAAGAGCCGGCAATCCCGGCTTGATAACTGCGGCGAGGCCATCGCGAGCAGGCTCCCACAGAGGATCGTTGTCGAGCACAAGAACTGTGTGCACTGAAGATCAAATAATGTGGGAGCGAGCCTGCTCGCGATGGCGTACTTCCAGGCGACAAATAACTACGCCGTCAACCGATCATCGCGAAAATCACGCAACGCCTGTTCGATTTCCTCCCGGGTATTCATCACGAACGGCCCGTACTGCACGATCGGCTCTCCCAGCGGTTTACCGGCGATCAACAGCACGCGGGCTCCGGACTCGCTGCTCAGTTGCAGCTCGCCTTCATCCGACAAACGGACCAGTTTGCTGACGCCGACGCTCTGGGTTTGCCCCGGCAACTCCACACTGCCGTCATACACATAAAGCAGTGCCCGATGCCCATTCGGTAGTTTCGGCGTGATGCTAGTGCCAGCCGGCAGATGGAAATCAAAGTAATACGGCTCGGTGTCTGGTCGTTGTACCGCACCGGTTTGCTTGACGGTGCCGTCGTCGAACAGACCGGCGATCACCACCACCTCGACGCCTTGCGCGGTTTTCAGCCGTGGAATGTCCGTCGGCTGAATGTCCCGATAACTGGCCGGATCGAGCTTGTGCTTGCCTGGCAGGTTCAGCCACAGCTGGAAGCCGCGCATCACGCCTTCTTCCTGCTCCGGCATCTCGCTGTGGATGATGCCCTTGGCGGCAGTCATCCATTGCACGCCACCGCCTTGCAGCAAACCGACGTTACCCAGATGGTCCTCATGGCGCATGCGCCCTTCGAGCATGTAGGTCACGGTTTCGAAGCCGCGGTGCGGATGGGGTGGGAAGCCGGCAATGTAGTCGTCGGGATTTTCCGAGCCGAACTCGTCAAGCATCAGGAACGGGTCGAAGCGTTCGACGCCAGCACCACCAAATACCCGGGTCAGTTTGACCCCGGCGCCATCGGACGCGGGTTGGCCTGTATGCAGGCTAAGCACTTTGCGAAATTGAGTCATCGGTGCAACTCCTTGATCAGAGTGGAATGGCGCCATGCTATGCCAGACGGATTGATCAATGGTTGCGAATTTTGCGGGGGTTTAATCGGGTTGTTCGATGTGTCGGCGGCAAAGCAAAAGACCGCAGCCGGCGCCGGTCACTACACTCGATGCGCTTGTGTAGTAGCTGGCGAAGCCTGCGATCTTTCAACCCTGGATCAGAAGTGGTACTTCACCAGCAAGCTCGTGGCGCTCTGATTGGTGGTGAAGTCCTTCGTGTCTTCGATGGCGTACTTGTTCTTCCAGTAATCGTACTCGACACCGACGTACAGCTGCTTCTCGCCCCAGTGCAAGGCTTTGCCCAGGTCATACTTGATCTGCGGGTTGAAGTGCAGGTTGGCGTGGTAGGTGCCTTGGCTGTTCTTGTCGTTGTCGACCACCCAGTCCATGTAACCGTCGATCAGCACGCTGGAGCTGCCCACCGGGATGGTGTAGGACCATACCGGAGTGATCTGCCAGATGTTGTTACCCGGGCGTTTGTCGTCGGTGTGGCGATTGTAGAAGTTCAGCTGGAAGTAATCGAAACCGGGAATGGCCAGGTCGAAGCCTGGACCGATCAGGTAGGAGTTGACGTCGCCTTCACCGGTCTCGTAGGTCATGGCCAGCAGGACGTCCTTGATCGGGCCGAACTCGAGTTTCCGGTCGAAGATCTTGCCGAACGAAAGACGCGGGCTGAACTCGCCGTAGTACGTGTTATTGCCGAGGTAGGCGTCAGGTTTGCCGTTGTAGAAAATCTTGTCGATGAACAGGAAGTTGTCCCCGTATTTCCAGGCATCGGCGTGCTCGAAGGTCACGGTTTGCTGGATGCTCGGGTTGACTTTGAAGTCTTTGCCATAAAGATAGGTCAGGCTGTTGTTCTGCCACTGCAGCAGGTCGCCGGCCATGGCCTGGCCCCCCGCCAGCAAGGATCCAGCGAGCATCAGGCTAGTGCACGTACGGTTCATTCGGTTGCTCCCAAAGTAAGTGGTTCCACGTTTTTTTTTGAGTCGGCGCTCTGCTGTGGCGCCTGTTTTTCGTTGCCGTAAAAAGTTATCCCGCCGGTCGGTTTCAGTGCTCCGGCAAGCGCAGAGCCAAGGCTTTTCAAAAGCCAAAGAACGCCCGCCCGGCTGTTCGAAAACAGTCGATCAAGCGTCCATTCGGTTTTTATTGGAGTGTGCCGTGTGACCGTCCAGAGCCGGGATAAGCTGGCTATCTGGTCAGGAAATAATTCCGGGCTTTTTTTTAGAGCCGATTCAGGCGGCCGCGGAGAATACTGACTCCCGCGCCATGGCTCAAGCGCCCCGCAACGGAGCGCCGCTATCAAGTTTGTCATCGTGTTGCTCCTCGATTGTTTTTATTGTTAAGGCGCAGACAGCCGCCGACGGCGACCGGACGTATCGCCGGCCGGTCTGTCATGCGGGTATTTCGTGTCACGGGTGAAACCGGATAACGATGGAAGGACGGGCGGACCGTCCGGTTATCCGTCAGTGCTGATGAGCGTGGCACTCGTTGTTGGCGGCTCGTTCTGCGCCGCCGAGGATGTTGAACAGCAAGTTCAACGAGAGGGCGCTGAGGGTCGCCATGGCAATGCCGCTGTGGGTGATCGGGCTCATCCACAACGGCAGGTGGGCGAAGAATTCCGGACGAACCACCGGGATCAGGCCCATGCCGATACTCACCGCCACCAACAGTTGGTTGCGACGGTCGGCGATGTCGGCTTCCTGGAGAATCTTGATCCCGGTGGCCGCGACCATACCGAACATGGCAATCGCCGCGCCGCCGAGTACTGCCGGTGGAATCGATGCCACCAGAAAGGCCGCTTTGGGCAGCAGGCTCAGCACCACCAGCAAACCACCGGCAACGATGGTCACCGAACGGCAGCGCACGCCGGTCATTTGCACCAGACCGATGTTCTGGGCAAACGAGGAATGGGTGAACGTGTTGAAGAACCCGGCGAAGAACGACGCGCCGGCATCACACAGCAAACCGCGGCGGAGCATCCGTGGGCAGACTTCCTGGCCGGTAATCTTACCCAGGGCGAGGAACATTCCGGTGGACTCGACGAAAATGATTACCACCACCAGGCACATTGAAAGGATCGGCGCGAGATGAAATTGCGGCATGCCGAAATGCAGCGGGGTGACGATTTGCACCCACGGCGCCTGCGCCATGCCGCTGAGATCGACCATGCCGATCAGGCCGCAGAGGATGTAACCCAGGCCCATGCCGATCAGCACCGAAATGTTCACCCAGAAACCGCGCATGAAGCGGTGGATCAGCAAGATGGTGCCCAGCACCAGCGCGGCGATGGTCAGGTAGACGGGGGAGCCGAACTGCGCGGCAGCGTTGCCGCCACCCGCCCAGTTCACGGCCACGGGGAACAGCGACAAACCGATTGAGGTGATGACCGTGCCGGTCACCAGCGGCGGGAAGAAACGCACCACCTTGGACATGAACGGCGCGATGAGCATGCCAAAGAACCCGGCGGCGATAGTTGCGCCGAAGATCCCTTGCAGGCCAATGCCAGGCATGCCGGCCATGGCCACCATGCTGCCGACCGCCGCGAAACTGGCGCCCATCATCACCGGCATACGAATGCCCATGGGGCCGATGCCCAGTGATTGCACGACGGTTGCAATGCCGGCGACCAGCAGGTCGGCGTTGATCAGAAAGGCGATTTCTTCACGACTCAGGCCAGCGGCCTGTCCGATGATCAGCGGCACCGCGATGGCTCCGCCGTACATCAGCAGAACGTGTTGCAGACCGACCAGAATCAGTTGCAACAGCGGCAGTCGTTGAATCGCGGGTGCGTCGGGGATGCGTGCTTCGGATGACACGGACATGCAACACCTCGGATCTTTTTTATTCTTGTGATTTTGTGCATCAGGTGGACCTGTGGCGAGGGAGCTTGCTCCCGCTGGGTCGCGTAGCGGCCCCGCTTTTCTCCAGGAAGAAAGGGGACTGCTGCGCAGTCCAGCGGGAGCAAGCTCCCTCGCCACAAAAGCCCGTTTGTCACAGGCTTTTGTATTGCTTAATTGGTCCGGGCTCCCTGGTTGATCCAGGCGCCGATCAGGTCGCGTTCCTGCTGGGTCATCTGTGTGATGTTGCCCAACGGCATGATCTGGCTGGCGACGGCCTGGGCCTGAATCCGCGGGGCCAATTGCTGGATCTGTTGCGGGGTATCGAACATCACGCCGGCCGGTGCCGTGCTGAACAGCGGGCTGGTCGGTTTGGCCGAATGGCAGACCGCACAACGTTCCTGAATCACGCTGTGTACCTTGCTGAAGTCCGGACCGCTTGCTGTCGAAGCTTGCGCGGGTGCAGCAGCAGCGACCGGGGCAACTGGTGCTGCTTCAGCGGGTTTGGCTCCGCCGCCGAGGGCGGTTTCCGGCAGCGGCTGGTACTCGATCTTCGCCGGTGCCTTGGCCACTTCCGGGGTGTTCATCGGCGCTGGGCCGGTGACGTAGGCCAGGCAGATCATGCCCACTGCCGCGACGGGCAGGGTCCAGGCGAACTTGTGGCTTTCGTGGCGGGTGTTGAAGTAATGACGCACCAACACCGCGAGTACCGCGATCCCGGCCAGGATCAACCAGTTGTACTGGCTGCCGTAAGTGCTCGGGAAGTGGTTGCTGATCATGATGAACAGCACCGGCAAGGTGAAGTAGTTGTTGTGCCGTGAACGCAGCAAGCCCTTGGCTGGCAGTGCCGGATCCGGCGTGCGGTTCTCGGCGATGGCCGCGACCAGTGCCCGTTGGGCCGGCATGATGATACGGAACACGTTACCGACCATGATGGTGCCGATCATGGCGCCGACGTGCAGGTACGCGCCGCGGCCGCTGAACACTTTGCTGAAGCCGTAAGCGGCGCCAATGATCAGCACGAACAGGATTCCACCCAGCAGGGCGGGGCGTTTGCCCAGGGCCGAGTCACACAGGAAGGAGTAGATGAACCAGCCGATGAACAACGAGCCAAGACCGATGGCCACGCCTTCAGGTCCGCTCAGGCTGCTGCCTGGTGCCAGCAGGTACAGCGTCGGGTTGGAGTAGAACACCACGCACAGCAGCGCGATCCCCGACATCCAGGTGAAGTAGGCTTCCCATTTGAACCAGTGCAGGTTGTCCGGCATGGTCGGTGGGGCCAGTTTGTATTTCTCCAGGTGGTAGATCCCGCCACCGTGAATCGCCCAGAGATCGCCGGCCAGGCCGTTTTTCGGGTTGACCCGATTGAGGTTGTTTTCCAGCCAGACAAAGTAGAACGACGCGCCGATCCAGGCCACGCCAGTAATCATGTGAACCCAGCGCACGCTCAGGTTCAGCCATTCCAACAGATGTGCTTCCACAGTCTTTACCTCTCGCCTGTCACTCTTGTTGTCGAGTGATCAGACCTTCTCTTATTGGTGGGGGGCGAGGATCAAACGCTCATCCTCTTTGAAAAAATGCTCATCGCAGTTATTGCCTGTGCCACTGCGATCAACCACCAGGAAGTCATCCCGCTTTTCGATCGTCAGCACCGGATGGTGCCAAACGCCGCGATGGTAATTAATGCCCTGCCTGCCGTTGGTGACGAAGGCGCGGACCAAGCCTGATACAGGTTCATCGCCAAGTGGCGCGACCACGATCAGAAAGGGGTTGCCGAGCAGCGGAATGAAAGCCTGGCTGCCCAGCGGATGGCGCTCCAGCATGCAGACGGTCAGCGGCATGTCCTGCGCGTCGGCGCGGAAGATGCTGATGATCGCCTTGTCTTCTGGCGTGGCGGTTTCCACCGTCGCCAGTTTGTGAAAGCGCATGGTCGAACCGTTGTTGATCATGAAGTGATCGCTGCCATCGGTTTCGATCACGTCACCGAAAGGGGCGAAGGCTTCTTTGGTCAGCGGTTCAATCGTCAATGTGCGCATGCTGGTCTTCTTACCTTGAATTCGTTGTTGTCTGTTCTATTGCTATCGCGAGCAGGCTCGCTCCCACATTCGATCGCGTTCCCCTGTGGGAGCGAGCCTGCTCGCGATTGGCTTCACCGCTTACTTCGCGACCTTGCCCAGTACACGCAGGCGGCTCACGCCACCGTCCGGGAACACATTCAGGCGGATGTGGGTGATCGGGCCCAGGGCCTTGATCTGCTCGGCGAAGGTATGTTCGGCGTGCATTTCCAGTTTCTGCGCCGGCAGCAGTTCGCGCCAGAACAGCGATTGGGTTTCGATCTGGCTGTCGGTGCCGCCCTTGACGAACGCGCCCTGGATCGAGCAGGTGTCCGGGTAGTTACCCTTGAAGTGCAGGGTGTCGACGATGACTTTCTCGACTTCACCAGCATGGCCCAGCGCGACGATGACCCAGTCGTTACCCGGCGTGCGACGGCGCGCGGTTTCCCAGCCGTCGCCCATGTTGATGCCACGGCCAGGGTTGAGGATGTTGCTCATGCGGCCGAAGTGTTCGTCGGAGCAGGCCAGGGCGCGACCGCCGTTCAGGGCTGCGGCCAGGTCAATTTGTTCGTTGTCGCCAACCGCCGACCAGTCGCGGTACGGAATGCCGTACACGCGCAGACGGGCGACACCGCCGTCCGGGTAGATGTTGAAACGCAGGTGGCTGAAGGCCTGGTCGTTGTTGATTTCGTGGTAGTGGTGGCTGTTGCCTTGCAGTTCGACGGCCGACAGCACTTCAACCCACTGGGTGGTTTCAGTCGGCTCGCCGGAGGCCACGAAGCAGGCTTCCAGGGAGGCAGACGGCGGGAAGTTGCCGGTGAAGAATGAGGTGTCGATGTCCACGCCCTTGATCGAGCCCGGCACGCCGAGGCGGATCACAGCGCTGTCGTAGCCTTCGAAGCGCTTGCGGCGCGACTCCCAGCCATCCATCCACTTGCCGTTGTCATCGAACACGCCTTCTTTCCACACCGCCGGGGTCGGCTGGAACAGGCGGTTGGCATCAGCGAACCAGTCATCGGTGACCGAGATGATTTTGGTGCCCAGGCGGGCGTCGGCCAGGTTGACGAACTTCTCGAAAGGTACGGCGTAAGCTTTCATTCTTCTTGTCTGCCTTTAATTAAAGTGGCTTGGGATGCTTGCAGGGCCCCGGGGCGTTTTTCACGCTCATTCACACTCGGGCCAGGTTCGCTAAAGAGTCAGTAATCGGAACAGGGCGATCTTGTTGATCTGCGCCAGCGCGCATTTGAATTCGGTGTCTGCCGAGTTGTGAATGCGCGTTTCGAACGCGGCGAGGATCTGATGCCGGTTGCTGCCTTTTACCGCCATGATGAAGGGAAACTTGAACTTGGCTTTGTAGGCGTCGTTCAACTCGGTGAAGCGCTGGAACTCATCGCTCGTGCATTGGTGAATGCCGGCGCCAGCTTGCTCGTTGGTACTGGCTTCGGTCAGTTGGCCCTGGACGGCGGCTTTACCGGCCAGGTCCGGGTGAGCGTTGATCAAGGCCAGCTGGCTGGCGTGATCGGCACAGAGCAGGATATCGCTCATGCGCTGGTGCAGGGTTTCGATCTCGTCGACCGCCGCGTCCTGGCCCAGGTCGAAGGCTTTTTCGGCGACCCATGGCGAATGTTCGTAGATGTCGGCGAAGGCGTTGACGAAGGCATCGCGGCTCAAGGTCGATGGCTTCAAGGTCTGGAAGGCAGTCATTTCGAAGCCCCTTGATATGGGTGGGTTTCGTGCCAGTGGCGGGCGATGTCGACCCGGCGGCTGAACCAGACCTGCTCATGGCTTTTTGCGTATTCGATAAACCGCTTGAGCGCGGCCAGGCGGGCAGGGCGACCGATCAGGCGGCAGTGCAAACCGATGGAGAGCATTTTGGGCGATTCGGCACCTTCGGCGTAAAGCACGTCGAACGCGTCCTTGAGGTACTGGTAGAAATCGTCGCCCTTGTTGAAACCCTGAACCTGGGTGAAGCGCATGTCGTTGGTGTCCAGGGTGTACGGGATCACCAGGTGCGGTTTGCCGGTCGGGTTATTCGGTTCCCAGTACGGCAGATCATCGTCGTAGGTGTCGCAGTCGTACAGGAAGCCGCCTTCTTCCATCACCAGCCGGCGGGTGTTCGGCCCGGTACGGCCGGTGTACCAGCCCAGTGGGCGCTCGCCGCTGATTTCAGTGAGGATGCGGATCGCTTCGAGCATGTGCTCGCGCTCTTGCGCTTCGTCCATGTACTGGTAATCGATCCAGCGATAGCCATGGCTGCAAATCTCGTGACCGGCTTGAACCATGGCGCGGATCACGTCCGGGTGGCGCTGGGCGGCCATGGCCACGGCGAAGATGGTCAGCGGGATGTCGAATTCCTTGAACAGCTTGAGGATCCGCCAGACGCCGGCACGGCTGCCATACTCGTACAGCGACTCCATGCTCATGTTGCGCTCGCCTTGCAGCGGCTGCGCCGAGACCATTTCCGAGAGGAAGGCTTCCGACTCTTTATCGCCGTGCAGGATGTTGCGCTCGCCGCCTTCCTCGTAATTGAGCACGAAGGACAAGGCGATGCGGGCATTGCCCGGCCAGTGTGGGTGGGGAGGGTTACTGCCGTAACCGATCAGGTCGCGTGGGTAGTCAGCGCTCACTGCAGTCTTCCTTCTTATTCGGGTTGCTTATTCGCGATAAGGGGTGTGTGGCGGCCTGAAGGTGAGGTGACAGGCTGGCGTCACAGCGATGGGCTGATTGTATACAACTTTATATTCACTTTGTAAGCCTGATTTTTTGCATTTTTCATCAACTGTCATCTTTTCAGGGTGTAGCAAGAAACCTGCCTAAGTGGTCAGCTAATAGATGGAAGGTCCTCTGATCTTATGGTTCAGCGTCAGATTTGCCGAGAAACCATGGATGGCGGGGGTGACGGTAAAAATGTCGTTTTTATTGTGTACAATTTTTTTGAAAAGTGTCTTAATCAGTCGCTCGCCGCCGCTTTTCGTGCTCCGAAAAGGTGCGGTCTCCTTTTTAACTGACTCCGGGAGGCGCGAGGCCTGACTGCTGCAAACGCAGGCAGGCGCGCAGAATCAATGGGACGTTTGACTACACACGTTTTGGACGCAGCACACGGTTGCCCGGGCAGCTCGATCAAGGTCGAGTTGTACCGCGTTGAGGGTTCGCAGCTGGAATTGGTCGCCAGTGCACTGACCAACAGCGACGGTCGTTGCGACGTACCCTTGTTGCAAGGCGATGACTACCGTTCCGGGGTTTATCAGCTGCAGTTTCATGCCGGCGATTACTACCGCGCGCGCGGTGTACAGCTGCCGGAGCCGGCCTTTCTGGATGTGGTGGTGCTGCGCTTCGGCATCTCGGCAGAGCAGGATCACTACCATGTGCCATTGTTGATTTCGCCCTACAGCTATTCGACCTACAGAGGAAGCTAGGACTTTCCCCAGCTATCTTTCTCAGAAGCGACTGCGCATATAGCTTCTTTGGTCTTTCGCCCGCTCACACTGCGGGCTTTTTTTTGTCTTGAGAAATGTGATGTCTGGGATGACGCCATCGCGAGCAGGCTCGCTCCCACAGGTTTTGTGAACGCCACAATCCAATAATGAAATGGCTACCCCCGCCGCCCCCTGTGATCGCCCACTAAGCTTTCGCAGGGGGCTCATCGGAGACCGTTGCCATGAACAAAGTAGCTATTGCCGCCATCGATCTGGGAAAACACTCTTTCCATCTACACGCGCAAGATGATCGTGGTCATGAGTTTACCGCAAAAAGTTTACTCGTGCGGCGCTCATGCAGCACCTGATGAATCTCGAACCCTGCACCGTTGTGATGGAAGCCTGCGGCGGAGCCCACTTCATGGCGCAGGAGGTCGCGAAGCTGGGACATACGCCCAAGCTCATTGCCCCGCATCTCGTACGCCCTTACGTGAAAAGCAACAAAAACGACTTCGCTGATGCCGAGCGATCTGCGAGGCGGCGACTCGTCCAACAATGCGCTTTGTACACCCCAAAACCCAGGCTCAGCAGCTGCTGGCCATGCTCAACTCGACACGCGATTCGTTCATCAAAGAGCGCACCGCGACCGTCAATCGGATTCACGCAGCGCTTTTGGAGGTCGGCGTCAGTCTGGCCACAGGCTTCAAGCCCATCAAAGAACTGCCCGCTCGGCTTGAAGCGAGTTCAATTCCTGTGCCCATCAAAAAACTTCTGACGAGGTTGCAGGAGCACTTCACCTATCTGGATGGGCAGATCAAGACGCTGGACAAGGAAGTGGAATGCCAGGCCGCCGAAGATGATCTGGCGGCTCGTTTGATGACCATGCCCTGCGTAGGCCCGATCACCTCCAGCGTCCTGGCTGCCGAATTGGGCGATGGCAAGCAGTTCAAATGCGGCCGAGGCTATTCGGCCTCAATCGGGCTGATACCCAAACCAGCATTCTACGGGCGGCAAGACCGTCCTGCTGGGCATCAGCAAGCGAGGTGATCGCAACCAGCGGCGCCTGCTTGTCCAATGTGCCCGTGTTTACCTGATGCAACTGGACCGACAGAAAGGCTGGCTGGCGGACTGGGTCCGGCAGCTATTGGCCCACCATCACTCCAACCATGTGGTCTGCGCGCTGGCCAACAAGCTGGCGAGGATCGCCTGGCGATGCGGCCCACACCACACCCGAATTCGATGCAGGGCCAGCCGCGATGAACGCCTGACCCTTGCTGTCACCCGAGCACCCACCCACCTGTTTGCGGATTGCTGGATAACTGATGACGTTGAACGGCCAACCGCGCCTGACGACAACCCTGAAGCTCCCACACGGCTGAAAGGCGTTCGAATAATTAGGATCGTCGGGCATCGATTCTATCGAGGCGCTGGGGTGCCACCCCACACAGACGCCGGATAGATGAAAAGCAAGCCAAACACGCATCCAAAAACAGTATTGCAGAAAAGGGGTGTAACCATAGATGTGGGAGCGAGCTGGCTCCGGGCGGCGTTCCGACGATGCTTTTAACGGCTCAACAACGATGCAGCCCCGGCGCCACTGAACAACCCGGCACTGATCCGGTTGAACCAGCTCTGGCCCTTGCCGCTGCGCAGGTACCGCGCTGCACCATGAGCACCGAGGCCGTAAGCCACCTTGCAGCACAGATCCAGCACGGTCCAGGTGGCGATCATGATCAGCAATTGCGGCAGAAAGGGCTGCTGTGCGCTCAAGAACTGCGGCAGGAAGGCGGCGAAGAACAGAATGTCTTTCGGGTTGCTGGCGCCCAATACAAACGCGCGCCCGAACAGCGCACGAAAGCGAGGTGCCGGCGCGGCCTGGGGCACTTCAGCGCCTGCCGATGGCTGACGCGATTGCTGCCAGCTTTGCCAGGCGAGGTAGAACAGGTACAGCGCGCCGACAATCTTCAGCGCGCTGAAGAGTTGCTCCGAAGCCAGCAGCAGGGCGCCCAGACCCAATGCCGAAGCACTGAGCAAGCAGATCGAGGCAATCACCCCGCCGAGAAACGCCGGGTAAGAACGGCGCAGACCGTAATTCAGACTGTTGCTGATCATCAGCAACGACAGTGGCCCCGGGATCAGGATCACCACCAGTGCAGCGCCGCTGAACAGCAGCCAGGTTTCCAGACTCATCACTTTCCTCCCTATGTGCAAAAGCCCCACCCGACGGGGTGAGGCTGGTTTGAAACGCGTACTGCGTAACGCTTACAAGAAAATGAACTTGGCAATAAAGATCGCGCAGAGCACCCAAAGACTGATGGAAATTTCCTTGTGTTTACCGGTGCCGGCCTTGAGCACCACGTAGGTGATAAAACCCAGCGCGATACCGTCGGCAACCGAGAAGGTCAGCGGCATCATGATGGCCGTGACGATCGCCGGAATGCTGTCGGTGGCTTCACTCCACTTGATGTGCTCCAGGCCGCTCATCATCAGCATGGCCACGTAAATCAGCGCACCGGCGGTGGCGTAAGCGGGGATCATGCCAGCCAGCGGCGCGAAGAACATCGCGGCAATAAATAACACACCTACGGTCACTGCGGTAAGACCGGTACGACCACCGGCAGCCACACCGGCGGCACTTTCCACATAACTGGTGACCGGCGGTACGCCGACCATCGCCCCGAACACGCTCGACGCACTGTCGGCTTTCAACGCGCGGGAGAGGTTTTCGATCTTCCCGTCTTCACCGACCAGGCCCGCCCGTTGCGCCACGCCCATCAGGGTCCCGGCGGTGTCGAACATGTGCACGAAGAGGAACGCCAGCACCACGCTGATCATGCTGATGTTGAACACGCCGGCGATGTCCATGGCCATCCAGGTCGGTGCCAGGCTGGGCGGTGTCGACATGATGCCGCTGTAGTGCACCAGGCCCAGACCCCAACCGGCGAGAGTCACGGCGATGATGCTGATCAGGATTGCGCCGAACACGCGGTGGTAACTCAGCACCGCAATCATCAGGAAGCAGACGGCGGCCAACAGCGGGCCGGGGTCACGCAGATTGCCCAGCTTGATCAGCGTGGCCGGGCTGGCGACGATGATGCCGGCGGTTTTCAGGCCGATGATCCCCAGGAACAATCCGACCCCCGCGCCCATGGCAAAGCGCAAGCTCACCGGAATACTGTTGAGCAGCCATTCCCGTACGCGCGACAGCGTCAGGAACATGAACAACACGCCGGAAATGAACACCGCGCCCAGCGCAGCTTCCCAGTGGTAGCCCATGGTGCCGACTACGGTGTAGGTAAAGAAGGCGTTCAAGCCCATGCCTGGCGCGAGACCGACGGGCCAGTTGGCGTACAGCCCCATCAACAGGCAACCAAGCGCAGCGGCGATGCAGGTCGCGACGAAGGCTGCGCCGTGGTCGATCCCGGCGTCCGCCATGATGTTGGGGTTGACGAAGATGATGTAGGCCATGGTGATGAAGGTGGTAATACCTGCGATCAACTCGGTCTTCACCGTGGTGCCATGCAAGCTGAGTTTAAAAATGCGCTCCAGCCAGCCATTGCGTAACGGCGGCGAGAGTTCCAGCGTCGAGGCTTCGGATTTGCGGCTTTCCACAGCGAGTACTCCTCAAGAGTTTTATTGTTATTTCCAGAGCCGGACACATGAGGTGGGCAGCGGCTCTTTGAGGTACTTGCGAATTTGTTGACCTACTGGTCAGGAACTCGCACGAAGCGGATTATGCTTTTGTATACAAATAAAGCAAATAATGTTTTTGATTTTGTAGACGAAAAGATTGGCAATAGGGATATATCGCCAGGAAGGACGCCATCGTCGGATCGCCGCCCGGAGCAGGCTCGCTCCCACAGTTGAGCGCATTCCCCTGTGGGAGCGAGCCTGCTCGCGAAAGCGCCAGATCGGCTCATACAAATCCAGCAGACAGATTGCTTAGTCAGCGCTCACCTGGGTTTGCCCCAACGCCTTATTCACCGCCAACCACCCATCTACCGCCGCTTCACCAGCCTCGGCAAACACTCGCTCAAGCAATTTCACCTGCTCACGCCGCAACGACTCCTCGAACCGCGCACCGTCGACAGTCAGTTCCAGCAGGCGTTTACGCTTGTCGGTCGCTGACGCGACGCTGTCCACCAGGTGCATTTCCACCAACTGGCGCAGCGGAATGTTCAGCGCCTGCTTGCTCACACCGAGTAGCGCAAGCAACTCCTTGACGCTCAGGGCCGGGTAGCGGGCGATGAAAAACACAATGCGCTGATGCACGCGGCTCAAACCGCGCCGCTCGAGCATTTCATCGGCTTTGGCGGTGAAGGCCTGGTAGCCGAAGAAGAACGCTTCCATGGCGGCTTGCTGGGTGGTTTGGTTTTTAAGGTCAAACATATTGACGTATCTGCTCGCGCTGTCGTAGTTTCGGTCAAGTAGTTTGACTTAATTCTCTTGGCCTTCGCTACCGGTGACCCCCATGGCTTTTTCCGAACGTGTCTCGCGCCTTAAAAGTTCTTTGATCCGTGAAATCCTTGCTGCGGCTCAGCGCCCGGAGGTGATGTCGTTCGCCGGTGGCCTGCCCGCCGAAGCCATGCTGCCGAAGGTCGAGTGGGCCGACATGCCGTTGTCCATGGGCCAATACGGCATGAGCGAAGGCGAACCGGCATTACGCGAAGCGCTGGCGGCTGAAGCCCGGGCCTTGGGCGTACCGTGTGAGGCGAGTCAGGTGTTGGTAGTCAGTGGCTCCCAGCAAACCCTCGATCTGGCGGCCAAGCTGTACATCGACAAAGGCACCGAGATCATGCTCGAAGCGCCAACCTATCTGGCGGCGCTGCAAATCTTCCAGCTGTTCGGCGCTGACTGCCTGACCGTGCCGCTTGCGGCCGACGGCCCGAACCTGAATGAGCTGCGTGCGCGCCTGGAAAAACATCACCCGGCGTTCATCTACCTGATCCCGACCTTCCAGAATCCCTCGGCAGTGCGCTACAGCGAAGCCAAGCGCGATGCAGTGGCAGCGTTGCTCGATGAATTTGGCGTGACCCTGATCGAAGACGAACCCTACCGTGAACTGACCTTTGATGGCGGTAGCGCGACGCCCATCGTCAGTCGCTTGAAGAAAGCCAGCTGGATCTACACCGGCACCGTGTCCAAGACCTTGCTGCCGGGCTTGCGCGTCGGCTATCTGATCGCCAGCCCGGACCTGTTCCCGCACCTGCTGCGACTCAAGCAGTCGGCTGACTTGCACACCAATCGTGTCGGCCAATGGCAGGCGTTGCAATGGATTGGCACCGAGAAGTTTCGCGATCATTTGAGTGAACTGCGGGACTTCTACCGGGTTCGGCGTGACGCTTTCCAGTTGGCGCTGGAAACCCATTTTTCCGATCTGGCCGAGTGGAATGTGCCGCAAGGCGGGCTGTTTTTCTGGTTGACCCTGAAGCAGCCATTGGACACCCGGACCCTGCTGAACGAGGCGTTGGCGCAGGACGTGGCCTTCATGCCGGGGGAGCCGTTCTTCTCTGAACCAGACAACAATCCGGGGCATCTGCGGCTGAACTTCAGTCACATCGATCCGGCGCGGCTGGACGAAGGGCTTAAACGATTGGCTGGGGTGGTGCGTCAGGCACAGGCTGCTCAGGCTGCGTGAGGGAAAGCCAAAAACAAATAAACCGGCGAATGAGCCGGTTTATTTTTGTCTGGGATTTGTGGTGGCTGTGCGGGCCTCATCGCGAGCAGGCTCGCTTGTATGCTGGTACTTGAAGGGAGGAGGAGGGACAAGGCTCGATTCTGACTGTTAGCGCAGTACAGATCCGTGGGAGATTTCGCCCCTCCTCCTTTCACCCAAGCGCCGATAAAGAATGCATCTGGCTAGACCGACGATAGGAACAAGCCTGCGCCTCTGGGTGAGCCCTTCAAGTGCTCAAAACCATATCTCGGGGGGTGTTCAATGGCAATGTCGGTTTCTGTTTCCAAGCCAATCGTGGGCGTGGATGTCGCCAAAAATGAACTGATGATCTACCAGCCCGAACTGGATCTGCTTGAGACGCTTTCCAACAACAACAAGCCAGCCATCAAGAAATGGCTGAAAGCCTTGCCGGCACCGGTCGACGTAGCGATTGAGTCGACCAATATCTATCACTTGGAGTTCGCCGATCTGGCCCATGATGCCGGCTGCACGATTTACATGGTCGGTGGCTATGAACTAAGCCACTACCGCAAAGGTGTGAAGGTTCGCGCCAAAACCGACGCGCTGGATGCAAAGCTGCTCGCCCGTTATCTGAAAAACGAATATGAAGAGCTTCACCCATGGACTCCCCCATCGCCGCTGTATCGTCAACTCTTGAGCCTTTTCCGCCGGCGCGCCGCGCTGGTTCAGGCACGAGTTGGCCTGGTACAGAGCTGGGCAAATGAACCGCTGCTCAAAGCCGCTTTTGCCGAGCAAATAGCCTCAATGCAGAGGCTTGAAGTGCTGGTCGAGAAGATGATCAACGACCACCTTAAAGAGGCCGGTCTACTTGCCCATCTAAGGCGCTGCATGAAAGTTGAAGGCATAGGCTTTTTGACTGGAGCTCGCCTGATCGCGGCGTTTCAGCGGGGCGAGTTTAAAAACGCTGACGCATTCATCGCTTTTTTGGGGATGGATTTACGGGTTTCACAGTCGGGACAGAAGGACGGTCGCCGCAGTCTGACAAAACGAGGTGATCCGGAGGCGCGCCGACTTTTGCACAATGCAGCCATGTCGGCCAGCCGAACGGCGACCTGGAAAGGCTTTTATGAAGAGCAACGAGCTAAAGGGTTCAGCACCACTCAGGCACTGGTGATTCTGGCCCGTAAACTTGCTCGGGTCGTATTCGCACTACTGAAGGGGCAGAGCGAATACCAGCCGAAAGCAGGTTGAGGGCTTCCCCTCAACCATAGAATCTCCCACACTGGGATTTGTTTTAGACACAAATCCCATCCACACCACAAATCCCCTGTGGGAGCGAGCCTGCTCGCGATGGCGTCAGTCAGAACACCCCAAAACCATCAGGCTGCAGCGAAGCGCTTGTCCAGATAATCAATGATCACCTTGGATTCATACATCCAGGTAGTCTGGCCATTCTCTTCGATACGCAGGCACGGCACCTTGATTTTGCCGCCTTGCGTAAGCAATGTTTGGCGATCCTGTTCGTTGTTCTTCGCATCACGCAGAGCCACCGGCACATTCAGGCGGCGCAGGGTGCGGCGGGTTTTCACGCAGAACGGGCAGGCGTGAAACTGATACAGCGTCAGACCTTTCGCTGCGTTTTCAACCTGGGCCTGAGCAGCGGCGGGGCGCTTCTTTTTGCTCGGGCGGGTGAGGAAGTCGATGAAAATGATCAGCTGGCCGAGGCCGACACGAAGCGCTTTTACTAACACGGTATAAGCCTCACGGGGCGAATGAAGAAAGGCGCGCAGCTTACCTGATTTTTCACAGGCGAAAAAAAACCGGCGATGAATGCCGGTTTTCTTCATGCAGCAGATTACTTGATCAGGCTGAGAAACTCGCTGCGGGTCGCCGCGTTTTCGCGGAACTCACCGAGCATCACCGAGGTGATCATCGACGAGTTCTGTTTCTCTACACCGCGCATCATCATGCACATGTGCTGGGCTTCGATCACCACCGCCACGCCCAGGGCACCAGTCACTTGCTGGACCGCTTCGGCGATCTGCCGGCTGAGGTTTTCCTGGATCTGCAGGCGGCGGGCGTACATATCGACGATCCGCGCGACTTTCGACAGGCCCAGCACCTTGCCACTCGGGATATAGGCAACGTGGGCCTTGCCGATGAATGGCAGCAAGTGGTGTTCGCACAACGAGTAGAGCTCGATGTTCTTGACCAGCACCATTTCGCTGTTGTCGGAGCTGAACAAGGCACCGTTGGTGACTTCTTCGAGCGTCTGTTCATAACCGCGGCAAAGGTACTGCATGGCTTTGGCGGCACGCTTTGGCGTGTCGAGCAGACCTTCGCGGGTGGCGTCTTCGCCAAGCTGGCCGAGGATCGCGGTGTAATTCTGTTCCAGGGACATGAAACTACCTGTGGGATTTTACGCAAAGGGCAAGGGTACGGTGGCGGACACGGCGCTGCAAGCGTAGCGCATCAGCTTTACTCGTCGCGACCTTCCATCATGGTCCGTTTGAGCATCACATAAACTGCTCCGGCACCGCCGTGTCTGGCCTGGCACGAGGTGAAGCCAAGCACCTGCGGATGCTGACGCAGCCACGTGTTGACGTGACTTTTGATCATGGGCCGCTTGCCGTCCAGGCGTACAGCTTTGCCGTGAGTCACGCGCACGCAGCGGATTTCGAATTTTGTTGCTTCGGCGAGAAAAGCCCACAGCGTCTCGCGGGCTTTTTCGACGGTCATGCCGTGCAGGTCGAGGCTGCCTTCGAACGGGATCTGCCCGACCTTCAGCTTGCGCATCTGGCTTTCCTGCACGCCGTCACGCGCCCACATCAACTCGTCTTCCGGACCGACATCAATCACGAACTGATCGGACAGACCGTCAACGGTGGTGGCATCGGTGCGCACGGTGGCGGCCTGACGCAACTTGGCGATGTGCGCGCGGTCAGCTTTGGGTTTGCCGGTTTCAGCGCGATCGTGCTTGATCGGCTTGACGCCTTGGATCGCGCTTTTGAACAGGGAAAAATCGTCGTCTTGCATGTCAGCCTCCGCGAAGGGCGGCCAGTTTACCCAAGTCGAGGTGAATCGGGCGCGTCAAAACGCAACGCGCACCACTCAGTCATGTTTTTTCATCAAATGCGGCGCCAGGTTCAGCTCGCGCGGTTGGCGCATCCGGCGGCGGCAGCGACGCCACAACGCAACACCGACATACAGCAGCAACAGGCCAATCGCCAGGACCACCGCCGCGCCGGCCGGGCTGGCGTTCAACTCGCCGAGAGCCGGCGGGTGGCCCAACAGGCTGGCAACACCCGCCAGCGCCAGCAACACGCCGAGGGTTGCCAGCAGCGCGGAAAATGCCGCGCCAAAGCGATAACGCCAGTTGCGTGGGCCTTTGGGCCGCAAGCGGCGAGCGTCAAAACCATCGGATTTCTTCATTCCGACCATTCCTCAATGGGTATCGGCCCTTCGACCGGGAGTTGACCGGGTGGTTCCTGAGGCTAAGGCAATTGCAGGGAATGAGCGGTTTTTGCGGATGAGCGGCTGCGTTGGCCGCTCATCAAGCGCTCGATCAGATCAGTTCCTGAGTCTGGGCAAGCGTGGCGAAGTTGTCGGCCATGATCGCCATTTCAGTCTGCTGGACATGTTCGGCGCTGAGGACTCCACCTTTGTAAGGCAGGTCCCGGGTGGCACAGGCGTCTTCGACCAGGGTGCAGCGAAAGCCCAGGTTCTTCGCGGCGCGCACGGTGGTGCTGACGCTGGAGTGACTCATGAAACCACAGACGATCAGGTCCAGCGAGCCGAGGTCTTGCAGGCGTTTTTCCAGCGGGGTGCCGTGGAACGCGCTGGGCAGCAATTTGCCGATAATGGTTTCGTCAGCCAGCGGCTCAAGACCGGGGATAAACTCACCGCGTTCGCCTTGTGGGTCGAACAGGCCACCGACGGTGCCGAGGTGGCGAACATGGACAATCGGTCGACCCGCCTTGCGGGCAGCCGCGAGCAACTGCTTGATATTGTCGACGGCAGCGTCCATGCCGGAAAGGGCCAGGGGGCCGCTCAAGTATTCTTTCTGGGCATCGATGATCACCAGCGTTGCGTGGGCCAGATTGGCCGGCGCATAACCACGACCGCTGAGTTGAAACATCGTTTTTGGAACGGACATTCTGGGGCTCCTTCGAGTGGGGCTTTTGCGACATTGTCCTCTGGCTGAGCGCTTCTGTGAATCGCTACCATCGTAGGCACCGTCGTTGCTGGCCTGCAGCCTGTCAAGAGCTGGGCAGATGTTCAATCAAAAGCTGAAAATCAGGATCAATCCTACATTCGTCCGGTGATCTTTCTTGCGTCGTCGGGGCGGGTTTAGGCTGTTAGAATCGCCAGTCGTTTTTTCAGGAGTTTGCCCCGTGATCACTTCCCGCCTGCGCACCTTGCGCGACCACATTCGTTGGGCTGTCAGCCGTTTTCATGGGGAGGATCTGTTTTTCGGCCATGGGACCGACAACGCCTGGGACGAAGCCCGTCAACTGGTGTTGGGGGCGTTGCACCTGCCGTGGGAAATCGCCGACAGCTACCTGGACTGCCGTCTTGAAGAAGACGAACTGGTGAACCTGCAGCGCTTGCTCAAACGTCGAATCGAGGAGCGAATCCCGACGGCTTACCTGTTGGGAGAAGCCTGGTTCTGCGGGATGTCGTTCATCGTTGACGAGCGTGTGTTGATTCCGCGTTCGCCGATAGGCGAACTGATCGAAAAACGTTTCGAGCCGTGGCTGGGCGCCGAGCCTGCACGGATTCTCGACCTGTGCACCGGTTCCGGTTGCATCGGCATAGCCTGCGCCTACGAGTTCCAGAACGCTGAAGTGGTGTTGGCGGACCTGTCTTTCGAAGCGCTGGAAGTGGCCAATCAGAACATCGAGCGCCATGGCGTCGATGAGCGCGTGTACACCGTTCAGGGTGATGGCTTCGACGGTTTGCCAGGTCAGCGTTTCGACTTGATCGTGTCGAATCCGCCCTATGTGGACGCCGAAGATTTTTCCGACATGCCGGACGAATACCAGCACGAACCCGAACTGGGCCTGGCCTGCGGCGACGATGGTTTGAACCTGGTACGGCGCATGCTCGCCGAAGCGGCGGATCACCTGACCGAGAAGGGCTTGCTGATCGTTGAAGTCGGCAACAGCCAGGTGCACGTCGAGGCGTTGTACCCGGAAGTCGATTTCGCCTGGCTGGAGTTCGAGCGCGGTGGTCACGGAGTGTTCATGCTCAGCGCCGAACAATGCCGCGAGCATCAGGCGTTGTTCGCTTCACGCGTCTAAACGCGGTCAATGTGGCGAGGGGGCTTGCCCCCGCTCGAGCGCGAAGCGGTCGCAATCCTGTTACCTCATTGTTGAGATAAAAGGTTGGGGGCTGCTGCGCAGCCCAACGGGGGCAAGCCCCCTCGCCACAAGAGCCTCAGCAAACTCAGGTTTTCAGCGGTGCGTAGCGATCCAGATCAGCAGTCCCGCCTGGAACACCGAAAACGCCACCAGGCAGGTGATGGTGAAGCGTAGCCCGGTGTCCTCGCGTTTGTATTTGCTGACTTTCTCTTCCTGCTTTTGCAGTTTGACTTCCTGTTCCGCCAGATTCTGCTCGGCTTGCTGCAGCATCTGCGCAGCTTCGAGGATTTCCACGAACTGCAGTTTTTCGGAATTCCAGTCCCCCAGCAGATCGCCGACCTTTACCTCGTTGACGCTGCCCTTCAAATGCTGGGCGTCGGCGTAGACCACGTCAAAGCCATGCACCCGCAGGAAGTGGTCGCGGCGCAGGCGGGTGTCTTCGTTGAGGGCGTCCTTGTTGTTCAGGTCCGCACCGTCGACGGTGTAGCTCGACCACTTTTTCTTCGCCCACGTAATGCCTTGAGCCGCCAGAAAACGGCCAATGCCACGGTTCAGCGGTTCAACCTGCAGACCGCTGTCGGGGCCGAAGTGCACGCGACGGGTCTCGTGATCGACCCAGACATCCAGGTGATTCTGTTCCTTGCGCACCCGTTGGCCAGGCAGCGAAATGCTCATGCGCAGCAGGCTGAGTTCTTTGCTGTTGCGCTCGGCAAAACCGAACTCGACAAAGCGCAATGGCCGCCCACCGGTTGCTCGATCGGTTTTCAACGGCGCCAGGCGAAGCATCTTGTGGTGCTCGACCTGGACGTCCGACCACGGCAGTTCGACCACTTCAGTAGCAGTGGTTTCTGGCGCGGTGTCGGGTGAATTCTGGGTATCAGTCATAACGGCGAGATCCTGTCCAAGCCCTGCTTGGCGGCAGCCAATGGGCTGCCGACACAGGCTTATCGGCCGTTTTTTCCAGGACTGGAGGGTAACACCGGCTTAACTGGCGCGAAGTCCGTCAATAAAGCTCAGGATACTGGAGCCAAGTTCGGCAGCGAGGGGCAGTTGCGGGTCTTTGTAGGAGGCCAATTGACGCTTGATGTCATTGGGCACGATGCGCATCACGTGGTTCATGCCTTCGATCAGTGCCAGTTGGGCATCCGGTTTCGCCGCTTTGAGCATCTGTGCGTCACCGACACCGACCTGCATGTCGTTGCTGCCCTGGATGATCAGCGCCGGCATTTTCAACCTGGCGAAAGCCGCTGCCGGGTCCTGGCGAAACAGGCTGATCAGGTACGGTTGCACGCTGGGACGGAAGATCACCTGCAACGGCGTCGGAACATGTTCATCGACATGCCCGGCCTTGAGGCTGTCCAGCAGCTCATTGCTGCGCAGCAGCAGATCGGGTGGCATTCGATTGCTCAATTGTTGACGCAAGACCTGATCGACCGGTCGGGCGCTGCCGGACACGGAAATCACCGCAGCTGCATCGACTTGCGGGGCGGCGAGTGTGGCCACCAGCGCACCTTCACTGTGCCCGAGCAGAATCAGCGGCCCCATACGCGGGTCGGACTTGAGCTTCTGACCCCAGGCCACCGCGTCGGCAACGTAGGCTTCAAGGGTCAGATTGCGTTCATCCGGGGTCGCCGCGAGGCTGGCCGCCACGCCGCGCTTGTCGTAACGCACACTGGCGATGTTGTGTTTGGCCAATACCCAGGCCAGGCGCTTGAGGCTGTCGTTGTTGCCGCCGTCCGGGTTATTGCCGTTGCGATCGGTCGGGCCCGAGCCGGAAATGATCAGCACGACCGGCACCGGGCTGTCGGACTTTGGCAGCAACATTGAGCCGAATAGCTCGCCGCTGCCGGTATCCAGACTGATTGGCCGTTGCAGAACAACAGAGGCCTGGACTGCATTGGAAAGCAGGCCGGTAAACAGGGTAAGGCTCAAGGCAATAACTCGCAGCATCATCACGCCATCATTCAGAAGGTGTCGGTTGGACTCGCAGGCACCGATAAGGTTCGAGGATGAACTAGTTGGATAGCCTGCGTATACTCGCCGGCATTACATTTTCAGGTTGAGTCACTCAGCGATTTCACGGAGCGCCCTGCATGTCCGGCAATACCTACGGCAAGCTGTTCACTGTCACCACCGCGGGCGAAAGCCATGGTCCGGCGTTGGTCGCCATTGTCGACGGCTGTCCGCCGGGCCTTGAGCTGTCCCTGGAAGACTTGCAGCGTGATCTGGACCGCCGCAAGCCCGGCACCAGCCGCCACACCACCCAGCGTCAGGAAGCCGACGAAGTCGAAATCCTCTCCGGCGTGTTCGAGGGCCGCACCACCGGTTGCGCGATTGGTTTGCTGATCCGCAATACCGACCAGAAGTCCAAGGACTACTCGGCGATCAAGGACCTGTTCCGCCCGGCCCACGCCGACTACACCTATCACCACAAATACGGCGAGCGCGATTACCGTGGCGGTGGTCGCAGCTCGGCGCGGGAAACCGCCATGCGTGTGGCCGCGGGTGCGATTGCGAAAAAATACCTGGCCACCCAGGGCATCGTCATTCGCGGCTACATGAGCCAGCTTGGCCCTATCGAAATCCCGTTCAAGACCTGGGACTCGGTCGAGCAAAACGCCTTCTTCAGCCCCGACCCGGACAAAGTGCCAGAGCTTGAGGCCTACATGGATCAACTGCGCCGCGACCAGGATTCGGTCGGCGCGAAGATCACCGTGGTCGCCGAAGGGGTGAAGCCGGGTCTAGGCGAACCGATCTTCGACCGTCTCGACGCCGAACTGGCCCATGCGCTGATGAGCATCAACGCGGTGAAAGGCGTGGAAATCGGTGCCGGTTTCGCCAGTGTCGCCCAGCGCGGCACCGAACACCGTGACGAAATGACTCCGGAAGGTTTCCTCAGCAACAATGCGGGCGGGATTCTGGGCGGGATCTCTTCGGGGCAGCCAATCGTCGCGCACCTGGCACTCAAGCCAACGTCGAGCATCACCACGCCGGGCCGTTCGATCGATATCCACGGCAACCCGGTGGACGTCGTTACCAAGGGCCGTCATGACCCTTGCGTCGGTATCCGCGCCACGCCGATTGCCGAAGCGATGATGGCCATCGTGTTGATGGACCACCTGCTGCGCAATCGCGGGCAAAACGCCGACGTGCGCGTCAGCACTCCGGTGCTGGGCCAGCTGTGAAGCCATGCCCTGACGTTGCCGCGGTCTGACGGCCGTGGCGGCGCTTCCATACTGGCGGTTGTCCAGCTTTTATCTGTTCTATTTCGCCTTGCTCGGTTCGACCGCGCCGTTCCTGGCGCTGTACTTTGATCACCTGGGGTTTTCCAGCGCGCGCATTGGCGAACTGGTGGCGATCCCGATGCTGATGCGCTGCGTCGCACCGAATATCTGGGGCTGGCTCGGTGACTACACCGGTCGGCGCCTGGCCATCGTGCGCTTTGGCGCGATCTGTACGCTGCTGACCTTTTCGCTGATTTTCGTCAGCAAAAGCTACGCCTGGCTGGCGATGGTCATGGCGCTGCATGCGTTCTTCTGGCACGCGGTATTGCCGCAGTTCGAGGTCATCACCCTCGCGCATTTGCAGGGCCAGACTTCGCGCTACAGCCAGATCCGCTTGTGGGGATCGATCGGCTTCATCATCACCGTGGTTGCCTTGGGGCGGCTGTTCGAATGGTTGAGCCTGGACATCTACCCGGTGACGCTGGTGGTGATCATGGGCGGGATAATCATCAGCAGCCTCTGGGTGCCGAACGCCCAGCCGGCGCAAGGCAGTCGGCTGGAGGGCGAGGGGTTTCTCAAGCAACTGCGCAGTCCGGGGGTATTGGCGTTTTACTGCTGCGTGGCGTTGATGCAGATGAGCCACGGGCCGTATTACACCTTTCTGACCCTGCACCTTGAACACCTCGGTTATAGCCGCGGCGTGATCGGCATGCTCTGGGCGTTGGGGGTGGTGGCTGAAGTCCTGATGTTTTTGTTCATGAGCAAGATCCTTGGACGCTTCTCGGTGCGCCGGGTGTTGATGGCGAGTTTCCTGCTGGCAGCATTACGCTGGTTGCTGCTCGGCTCGTTCGCCGAATTCTTGTGGGTGCTGCTGTTTGCGCAGATTCTGCACGCAGCGACCTTCGGCAGCTTTCACGCCGCTGCCATCCATTTCGTGCAACGTAGCTTCGGCGCACGCCAGCAAGGGCAGGGCCAGGCGTTGTACGCGGCACTGGCCGGCACCGGCGGCGCGTTGGGTGCGTTGTATTCCGGTTACAGCTGGAATGCCCTGGGCGCTACATTGACCTTTAGTATTGCCAGCCTCGCAGCGTTCGCTGCAGCCGTTATCATTGCCACACGTATGCAAGAGGACAGGCCATGAGCCTTACCCGTGAACAGCTCGCCCAGCAAATCATCGACGCCGGGCGTTTTTTGTATGGCCGAGGCTGGTCGCCCGCCACCAGCAGCAACTATTCGACGCGACTGTCGGCCACTGAAGCCCTGTTGACCGTTTCCGGTAAACACAAAGGGCAGTTGGGGATGGATGACGTGCTGGCCACGGATATGTCGGGCAACAGCCTGGAGCCGGGCAAGAAGCCGTCTGCCGAAACCCTGTTGCACACCCAGTTATATAATTGGCGGGCCGACATCGGTGCGGTGCTGCACACCCATTCGGTCAATGCCACGGTGTTGTCGCGGCTGCTGCAGAGTCCGGTCATTACGTTTGAAGACTACGAACTGCAAAAAGCCTTCAGCGGGGTCTCGACCCATGAATCCAAGGTGCGGGTGCCGATCTTCGACAACGATCAGGACATCGAGCGCCTGGCGTCCAAAGTCCAGCCATGGCTCGACGACCATCCCGAGTGTGTCGGTTACCTGATTCGCGGTCATGGCCTCTACACCTGGGGCCCGAAGATGAGCGATGCATTGCGGCAGATCGAAGCGTTTGAGTTCCTGTTTGAATGCGAGCTGAAAATGCGCGCGTTGATTAACCGTTAAGGCCCACTTCACCTGAAGTCGCCAACCGCCTGATGAAACGCGTTGCCTGACCGGCCTGTAACAGCTGGACGGCAGCGCCGCTAACGAGGAATTGCCAACATGAGCAGCCTGTCCGTTTACCACGTTTCAAGCCCGGACCTGCCGAACAAGGTCCTGACCCACTTCGACGATATCGCCTCGACCCTGGCCGAAAAAGGTGTGCGCTTCGACCGTTGGCAAGCCGCGGCGAAGATCCAGCCGGGGGCCAGCCAGGAAGAAGTGATTGCCGCTTATCAGGTGCAGATCGACCGGTTGATGACCGAGCGCGGTTACATCACTGTCGACGTGGTCAGCCTTAATAGCGATCACCCGCAAAAAGCCGAATTGCGCGCCAAGTTTCTGGAAGAGCATCGCCATGGCGAAGACGAAGTACGATTTTTCGTCGCGGGCCGTGGCCTGTTTACTTTGCACATCGACGACTACGTGTACGCCGTACTCTGCGAGAAAAACGACCTGATTTCGGTTCCCGCCGGCACTGCACACTGGTTCGACATGGGCGAGCACCCGCACTTCGTGGCGATTCGCTTGTTCAACAACCCCGAAGGCTGGGTGGCCAACTTCACCGGCGACGACATCGCCAGTCGTTTCCCGCGCCTTGAGGACTGAGGGCATGACGATCAAAGCCATTCTCACCGACATCGAAGGCACCACCAGCGCGGTGAGTTTTGTGTTCGAGGTGCTGTTTCCCTACGCCGCCAAACATTTGCCGGACTTTGTCCGTCAACAGGCGCAACGGGCCGATGTTGCCCGGCAGATCGACGCCGTTCGCCAGGACAGTGCCGAGCCTGGCGCTGACGTTGAACGGGTGATTGAAATCCTGCTGGGCTGGATTGCCGAAGACCGTAAGGCCACGCCACTCAAGGCGTTGCAAGGGATGGTCTGGGAGCAGGGTTATCAGGCCGGGCAGTTGAAGGGCCATGTTTACCCGGACGCGGTCGAGGCGCTGAAACGCTGGCATCAGGCCGGTTATCAACTGTTCGTTTACTCGTCCGGTTCGATCCAGGCCCAGAAGCTGATCTTCGGTTGTTCCGAGGCCGGTGACCTGACGCCACTGTTCAGCGGCTACTTCGACACCACCTCGGGACCCAAGCGTGAGGCGCAGTCCTATCAGCGCATTACTCAAGCCATTGGCTGCGAGTCTGCGCAGATCCTGTTTCTCTCCGACATCGTTCAGGAACTGGATGCCGCCCGTGAAGCCGGCATGGCCACCTGCGGACTGGTACGCGAAGGCGGTGAGCTCGCCGGGCATCTGAACGTCAGCAGCTTTTCACAGATCGATCCCGCCACGTTCTGAGAGGCTACGGCTGACTGCAACTCACGCGGTCAGCCGACTTTCCATCACGGACTAACATCACGGCCAACGCACGTCTGTAGGACGTGTAGGAAGTTGCCTGTTGATATGTCGGCCATGCCTGTTTGTGGTTTTCCTTACTTGTTTAATCTTTTCCTTGTGTAACTCTTCGGCCCTTAAGTTTGTTCGCTTATCCAGGCACTTTTTGCGCTTGGCGATGGTGCGGACTCCTGGTGAGAGGGCTAAGGATGAAAACACCAAACCGGGCTGGCGCTCCCGTGTTGAAAATGCCAAAGCGACAGCGCCCGGATCCGGCAGGCAAACCGCTGAGCAAAAAGGAACTGGAGATTCTGTATTGGGCCAAGGCCGGCAAAACGGTGTGGGAAATCAGCGTGATTCGGGACATTTCCGAGGCGACGGTGAAGTTTCACCTGGGCAATATCTACTCCAAGCTTGAAGTCAACAACCGTGCTCAAGCGGTCGGCGAGGCGGTTAATCGTGGCTTGTTGAGCTGAGCTCAAAGCGCAATCAGGCCGTGCAGCGCAAGGCTTGCACGACCTGAAGAGTTTGAGCGGTTGGTGCTTATCTCGAGTGATAGGTCGGCAAGGCGAAACGCTGTTGGCTTTGCAGCATTGAAATCTGCGGCAGTTCGCTGGCCTGTTCGGCCAAGTCACGGCGAATGGCACTGATGACCCAGGACAGTTGATCGCCGGCATGCAATTGAGCGTATGAAATCGAGCGTTTGAACACTCGGCCATCGCTGCTATTGAGCGTCAGCAGAATACCGCCGTCAGGGCGTGCTTGCGTGGTGACGTCGAAGTTGGAGAACAGGGACGAAAATTTTTCCTGGATCAGGCTCATGTCGATCAGCTCCGTTTGCACTTGAATGGCAAGCATGGAGTGATAGGTGCACTGATTGTGCCAGTATGAGTTTTTTAAAAAATCGTTATAAATCAACAGTGTGGAAGGCGTGTGTTTTTTCGGCATCGTGCATTCTGCATGAATGGCCATCGTGCATCCTGCATTTTGCGTGCTCGCGGCGGTATCGACCCGGATACAAAACATTTCAAAAAGCGCGTGCACAGCAACACAAGTGCGAGCGTACTTTTTGGCTTGAATCAACTCTTCCACGTTTATTGGAATCTCTAACCAGAGGTTATCTGCCGTCTCTCATTCAGGTCCGAACGGGATCAACCATGAGTCTCGCGTCAAACGACATGATCACCGGGGGCATGATGCTCCGTGAGTTGCCGTCCATTGCCAAAGCCCTGCCACGGGTGGTCAGGGGGCTTTAAGTCGCCAATGTCATACAGCCGGATCAACCCTGCGGCCTCGGTTGGAGCTTCGAGCAAGCGACGCACCGCAATCCCAATGGCCCGACGCTGCTGCAAGGTGAAGTCAGACTCAGTTATGCACAGGTCAACCAGTGGGCCAACCGCATTGCTCATTATCTGATTGCCCAGGGTATTGGCAAAGGTGATGTGGTCGGGGTCTTCATCGAAAACCGCCCGGAACTGCTGGTCACGGTGCTGGTGGTGGCCAAGGTTGGCGCGATCAGCGCCATGCTCTATACCTCGCAAACCCGGCGACGATCCGGTCTATGCCTGGCTGCCGGGCTCGGACACTTACGTACAGATCACCGAACAGGAACTGGCGGATATCCACGCTGGCAAGTTCCGTTATTGATTCTGGCTATGGCCGGACGAGAGAAAAAAGGAGTGACAGCTGTCAGGCCGCTTAAGGAAACTAGCGGCTTTGCGATTGACCGAATGTGGAGTCCCCAATGTCAGACAAATCCCGCCAGATGACCCCGGAAGAAGCCGCGGAGTTTGCCGAGCAGGTGTTCAACAAGGCCCGCGATGGCGACGCGGCGATGCTCGCCGCACTGCTGAGCAAAGGCCTGCCGCCGAACTTGCGTAACCACAAGGGCGACACCTTGCTGATGCTGGCAGCCTATCATGGCCACGTCGATGCAGTGAAAGTGCTGCTTGAGCACAAGGCTGATCCAGAGATTCGCAACGAAAATGGCCAAAGCCCGATTGCTGGTGCGGCCTTCAAAGGCGATCTGGCAATGGTCACCGCCCTGGTTGAAGGTGGCGCCGAGATTGAAGGTTCGTCCTTTGATGGACGCACCGCATTGATGATGGCCGCGATGTTCAACCGCACCGCAATCGTCGATTACCTGATCAGCAAAGGTGCTGATCCCAAGGCAAAGGACGCCAACGGCATCAACGCTCTGGACGCGGCCAGGACCATGGGCGCGGCAGACACCACGGCACAGTTGCAGAAGCTGCTCGGCTGATCCCGAGACTGGCACGAACCCTGTGCGGGCTTGCTCGCGAAGCGAACACCGCGTTTTTTCAGGCATTGCGCGTCATCGTTCTTCGCGGGCCAGCTACGCTCCCACGGGGGCCGCGTCTTGACTGGCTGGCATTCGGGCAAGCTCCCTTGCCACAAGTCTGTGTTCCGACTCCTGGGCTCGGTATCCATTCGCGAATGCGCTATCCTTCGCGCCCTCAAAATTCCCTCGCTACAGGATCCGCCCATGAAAGCCGCACTCATCGAACTCATCAGCAAAATCAGCTCCGGCTGCATGAGCGAGGCGGAAATTGTGCAGATCGCCGATGAAGCCGCCCAGGCCTATGCCGATCCCGAGGCGTTTCTGGCGGCCAACCCGGACATCAACTACGAC
This sequence comes from Pseudomonas fluorescens HK44, assembly GCF_000217955.3. Lineage (GTDB taxonomy): Bacteria > Pseudomonadota > Gammaproteobacteria > Pseudomonadales > Pseudomonadaceae > Aquipseudomonas > Aquipseudomonas fluorescens_AQ. Next base: position 150,451 of record NZ_AFOY02000007.1, read on the forward strand.
GACACTTTCCCGATCCCGCTGGGTGAATGGGTGGTGGTCGGCAGCCTGCCGGAAACCGTGCTGTTCCAGGCCGATACCTACATGGACCTGTTCGAGCAGATCGTTGCGTCTTTCGGCCCGGGCGTGGCGTTCAACATCAAGCCCAAGCAGCTGGCCAAGACCGAAGCGTTGACTGCACTCAACCGCATCCAGATCCAGATGGGCAGCATGAACCCGGAAAACGGCGGCTACACGCTGATGAACTTCAGCCAACTGCTTGATGACGAGATTCAGGTCGTGCTGGTCTATGGCAACGACGTCCCACGGGTGCTGGAGTTGTGTGCGCACATCGGGATTGCCGCGGCGCCGTCGCTGGAAGCGCTGAAAGTGGCGATCCACGTTTAAGGCCATTACGACGGCAAACTTAATAAAACGGAGCCCTCGTCAGGCCCGACTATCCTAAGGGGGAATTTCTTCTCCTGGGAGCGACACCATGGGTGCCACCTTCAATGGCCTGGTTGGCCTGATCATCCTCGCGCTGGATATCTGGGCGATCATCAACGTGTTTAAAAGCAGTGCAGAAACCGGGATGAAAATCATTTGGGTGCTGCTGATTCTCCTGCTCCCGGTGCTGGGCCTGGTTATTTGGGCGATTGCGGGGCCCCGGGGCAATATGCGGTTCTGACACTGCCCTCAATACCAACACATCACCCTGTGGGAGCGAGCCTGCTCGCGATGCAGGCAACGCGGTTTGTCAGTTAAACCGCGTCATCGTTCATCGCGAGCAGGCTCGATCCCACAGGGTTCTCTGTGTACTTGAATCATTTTTGGTCTGACGAAGGTTCGACCTGTCATGTTCGGCGACGTAGAATGCGCGCCTTTCCTTGGACAATCGCCTGCCCAGCGCCTGTGATTGTCCATCATGGGCGGGTAACCGTCCGTTGCCACCAGCATTCACCGGGGGACTTCCCATGAGCACCACCAACACCTGCGAGTACCTGGAAACCCTCTACGAAGGCTACGGCCAGCGTTTTCGCATGGAAAAACTGCTGCACGAAGTGCGCACCGAGCACCAGCACCTGGTGATTTTCGAGAACCCGCGCATGGGCCGGGTCATGGCGCTGGACGGCGTGATCCAGACCACCGAAGCCGACGAATTCATCTACCACGAGATGCTCACCCACGTACCGATCCTGGCTCACGGCGCCGCCAAGCGCGTATTGATCATCGGTGGTGGCGACGGCGGCATGTTGCGTGAAGTGGCCAAGCACCGCAGCGTCGAACACATCACCATGGTCGAAATCGACGGCACCGTGGTCGACATGTGCAAGGAATTCCTGCCGAACCACTCCAAAGGTGCGTTCGATGATCCACGCCTGAACCTGGTGATCGACGACGGAATGCGTTTCGTCGCCACCACCCAGGAAAAATTTGACGTGATCATCTCCGACTCCACCGACCCGATCGGTCCGGGGGAAGTACTGTTCTCGGAAAACTTCTATCAGGCCTGTCGCCGTTGCCTGAATGAAGGCGGCATTCTGGTGACTCAGAACGGCACGCCGTTCATGCAGATCGAAGAAGTGAAAACCACCGCCGGTCGCTTGCGCAGTCTGTTCCCGGACTGGCATTTCTATCAGGCTGCGGTGCCGACCTATATCGGCGGTGCCATGACGTTCGCCTGGGGCGCGACCAACACAGCTAACCGCAAACTGTCGCGCGAAACCCTGAGTCAGCGTTTTGCCGGCAGTGGTATCATCACGCGCTACTACAATCCGGAAATCCATATTGGCGCATTCGCGCTTCCGCAGTACGTGCTGCAAGCGGTGAACAAGCCCGGTAACGATTGAGCGGCACTGATACGAAAGGGCCGCAAGGCCCTTTTTTGTGTTTCCAGATATGCGTTGTACGAAATTTTCACAAACGCTCCAAGACAATTCACCTGCACCGGCTTAACACTCAACCCCCTGTTGACTCTTGTTCCAGAGCCCTGGAAGTCGGGCATTGGGGGGCGCTTGCCAGTAATGAATGGCAATGCCGCGAGTGATCATGCACCATTTGTGCATCGCGCAAGCTCCCGGCCACTTCCTGCAAGTAACCGCAATGAGAAGGCGGAGTGCCGCTACATCTTTGAAACTTCAACTTCCAATGAGTCCTATAAACGACATGGCTAACCCGGACGCCCTGAGTCAGCAGCGAGCTTCGAATCGCTTGCTGCAACCGACCGTCAAATCGCATCTGGCGTATACACTGCTCTGTGCCGTCGTCATGATGGCGATGCTCTCCCTGCTGCGCGTTGCGCTGCTGGTGTACAACCGGGAGATGATCCTCAATACACCCGCCTCGACCTTTCTCGAAGCGTTCGCCAACGGCTTGCGTTTCGACCTGCGTCTGGTGGTCTACCTCTGCATTCCGCTATTGCTGGCCCTGTTCAGTGTCCGGGCGATGGCTGCCCGTGGTCTGTTCCGGTTCTGGCTGACCATCGCCTCGAGCATCGCGCTGTTCCTCGGCTTGATGGAAATGGACTTCTACCGTGAGTTCCACCAGCGCCTCAACGGCCTGGTTTTCCAGTATGTGAAGGAAGACCCGAAAACCGTCATGAGCATGCTCTGGTACGGCTTCCCGGTCGTCCGTTATCTGTTGGCCTGGGCCGTTGGTACCTGGTTGCTGAGCCTGGCGTTCAAGGGCGCTGACCGTGCAACCCGCCCACGCGGCCCGTTCAGCGGTGGCGCCATCGGCACCCGTCAAGTCGCCCCGTGGTACGCGCGCATTGCAGTGTTCGTGGTTTGCCTGCTGATCTGCGTCGTGGCTGCCCGTGGCACGTTGCGTCAGGGGCCACCGCTGCGTTGGGGTGACGTTTACACCACCGACTCGAACTTCGCCAATCAGTTGGGCCTGAACGGCACGCTGCAGTTGGTTGCTGCCGCGAAGAGCCGCATGTCCGAAGAGCGTGACAACATCTGGAAGCCGACCATGGAGCAGTCTGAGGCCCAGAAAATTGTCCGCGATATGCTGGTGATGCCGGACGACAAGCTGGTTGATGCCGATATCGCTGCGGTACGCCGCGATTACACTCCCCCGGCCGACAAGACGCTGCCGATCAAGAACGTCGTTGTGATCCTGATGGAAAGCATGGCCGGTCACTCGGTAGGTGCCTTGGGTGCGCCTGGCAACATCACGCCCAACCTCGACAAATTGTCGAAAGAAGGCCTGTTGTTCGACCGCTTCTTCTCCAACGGTACTCATACCCACCAGGGCATGTTCGCCACCATGGCCTGCTTCCCGAACCTGCCAGGTTTCGAATACCTGATGCAGACCCCGGAAGGCAGCCACAAGCTGTCCGGCCTGCCACAGTTGCTCAGCGCCCGTAACTACGACGATGTGTATGTCTACAACGGCGATTTTGCCTGGGACAACCAGGCGGGCTTCTTCAGCAACCAGGGCATGACCAACTTCATCGGGCGTAACGACTACGTCAACCCGGTGTTCTCCGACCCGACGTGGGGCGTGTCCGACCAGGACATGTTCGACCGTGGCCTGCAGGAACTCAAGGCGCGCGAAGGCAAGCCGTTCTACGCGCTGCTGCAAACCCTGTCCAACCACACCCCCTATGCCTTGCCGACGCCATTGCCGGTCGAGAAAGTGACTGATCGTGGCAGCCTGAACGAGCATTTGACCGCCATGCGTTACGCCGACTGGGCGTTGGGGCAGTTCTTTGAAAAGGCCCGCAAAGAGCCGTACTTCAAGGAAACCCTGTTTGTCATCGTGGGCGACCATGGTTTCGGCAACGAGCGTCAAATCACCGAAATGGACCTGGGCCGCTTCAACGTGCCAATGCTGATGATTGCACCGGGCATCCAGGAAAAGTTCGGTCAGCGTGACCACACCGTGGGGACTCAGATCGACATCGTGCCGACCATCATGGGCCGCCTCGGTGGCGAAGTGCGTCAACAGTGCTGGGGACGAGACCTGCTCAACCTGCCGCAAGGCGACACCGGTTTTGGCGTGATCAAACCGTCGGGTACTGAACAGACCACGGCCATCGTCACGGCTGACCAGATCCTGATTCTGCCCAAGGAAAAGGAAATGGACCCGAAGATGTACCGGTACCAGCTGGGTGCCAACCCGCATGCCGAAGTCATCCCGAATGCACCGCGTACCGCCGAGCTGCAGCTCAAACTGGAAGCGTTCCTGCAAACCGCGACCAAGAGCTTGCTGGATAACACCGCGGGTGTAACCGAAAGTATGCAGACCAAGTAGTACGTCAATAAGAAAAGAGGCCCGCAAGGGCCTCTTTTTTTTGTCTGCCGAATCTGTCGGCGGGCGGTTCAACCCTGCCGAAAACCCGGTCGGCTCGACATGATTGCGTGCCATGCAACCGCTACGGTTTGCCTGGGGTATTCAGCAATTTGATGGTCATGGGTGCAGGAAAATCCTTCGCTACACTGCGAGCATCTTCCCCGGAACATCAAGGCAACTCCCTATGCAAAATCGCATGATGATCACTGGTGCCGGGTCCGGCCTGGGTCGCGAAATCGCTCTGCGCTGGGCTCGTGAAGGCTGGCAGTTGGCCTTGTCCGATGTCAGTGAACCGGGCTTGCAAGAAACCCTGAAACAGGTCCGCGAGGCCGGTGGTGACGGTTTCATTCAGCGTTGCGATGTACGCGACTACAGCCAGCTGACGGCCTTCGCACAAGCCTGCGAACAGAAGCTGGGTGGCATCGATGTAATCGTCAACAACGCCGGCGTGGCCTCTGGCGGTTTCTTCAGTGAGTTGTCGCTGGAAGACTGGGATTGGCAGATTGCGATCAACCTGATGGGCGTGGTCAAAGGCTGCAAGGCGTTCCTGCCGCTGCTGGAAAAAAGCAAAGGCAAGATCATCAATATCGCCTCGATGGCTGCGTTGATGCAGGGGCCGGCCATGAGCAACTACAACGTGGCCAAGGCCGGTGTGGTGGCGCTGTCCGAGAGCCTGCTGATTGAACTGGCGCAGCAGGAAATCGCTGTGCATGTGGTGTGCCCGTCGTTCTTCCAGACCAACCTGCTGGACTCCTTCCGTGGCCCGACCCCGGCCATGAAAGCCCAGGTCGGCAAATTGCTGGAAAGCTCGCCGATAACCGCCAGCGATATCGCTGACTACATCTATCAGCATGTTGCCGCAGGCGAGTTCATGATTCTGCCCCATGATCAGGGCCGTCTGGCCTGGGCGCTCAAACGGAAGAACCCGCAACTGCTCTACAACGAGATGACCGTGATGGCCGACAAGATGCGCGCCAAGACCAGGCAAAGCGCCAGCTGAGCTTGCGAGTAGCGGGTTGCGTCGTTAGGGTTGCCGCTTCTGGCCGCCCTGACGAGATGTGTGCATGCTCAATTACCTGTGGTTTTTCCTCGCGGCGCTGTTCGAAATCGCCGGCTGTTTCGCTTTCTGGATGTGCTTGCGGCAGGGCAAAAGCGCCTGGTGGGTGGTGCCGGGGTTGCTCAGCCTGACGCTGTTCGCCATTGTGCTGACCAAAGTCGAATCGACCTACGCGGGCCGCGCCTATGCAGCCTACGGCGGCATTTACATCATTGCATCCATCGGCTGGCTCGGCGTGGTCGAGCGGATTCGCCCTCTGGGCTCGGACTGGCTGGGCGTTGCGCTGTGCGTACTAGGCGCGAGTATCATTCTGTTTGGCCCACGCTTCACTACACCTTGAGTCATTGGTATTGCGGTGAAAGGGAAGTCTGTCAGATGAGTCGTTTTGCCAGGTAGGAGGGAACTGTTTTGCCGCTGTTGCATTGTAGACCCAGCGTCCGCCGGTCATCTTCAAGGCCCGGTAATCTCAAGGACTAGAGCCATGCTCGTACTCAGCCGCGTTGTAGGCGAATTGATCTCCATTGGTGACAACATCTCTGTGCGTGTCCTCGCCGTGAACGGAAGCAACGTTCGGTTCGGTGTCGAAGCCCCGCAAAGCATCAATGTGCATCGCGCCGAAGTCTACGAGCGCATACAGGCCAAGCGGGCACTTGGCAAACGTGGCTGAAGTGTTCAGTCAAACAGGTGTTTGGGCACGTCGTGCTTGAGCATCAGTTGGCATTGCTGGCTTTCAGGATCGAACACAATCAGCGCCTGACCTTTGCTCAACGCATGGCGAACCCGCAACACGCGGGTTTCCAGCGGGGTTTCGTCGCCATTGTCGGTACCGTCACGGGTGACGAAGTCTTCGATCAGGCGGGTCAGGGTGTCGACTTCAAGTTGGTCGTGGGGAATCAGCATAGGCACCTCGGGTCATCAATCCGGCGATCCTACGGCGGATGAACCTTAACGGCCAGCAGGAGCTGCAACCCGCTGTCGATTCAACTGCCGCGAATCAGCCTGCGCAAGGCAAACCGGTTCGGATGGCAGGCCTCGGCGATGCTTCTGGGCAGCGGCAGCGGTTCGTTGTCCAGCCATGCCGCCAGCAACTCGCCGGACAGCGGTGCGGTGATCAATCCGCGTGAACCGTGCCCGCTGTTGACGTACAGCCCGTCGAGCCATGGGCAAGCGATGTCTGGCACTTGTCGGGCATCTTTGCTCAGCGCGGCGTAGGCCTGGGCGAACGCCTGGCCGTCAGCCAATGGGCCGACGATCGGCAGGTAGTCAGGGCTGGTGCAGCGGAACGCGGCGCGACCTTGAAGCTGTTCCGGGTCCAGCTGTCTGGCGTGCAGGCGGGTGACCAGATCGCTGGATATCTCCTCCAGCAGTTCCAGGTTGCCAAGGTGTTCGGCGGTAGTCGGAGTCAGGTCGTCGCTCTTGAAGTTGAAGCTGGCGCCCAGGGTGTGTTCACCCAAGCGTGCGGGTGCGACGTAACCTTCAGCGCAGACCACCGTCGCCAGGCACTGGCTCTCGGCGGTTTGCGCCAAGCGGGTGATTTGCCCGCGAATGCGTTTGAGCGGCAGCTCGGCACTCTGCGCGAAGCGTTTGATTTCCGCCGCGCCGGCCAGCACCACCACAGGCGCACTGGCGAGCAGGGTTTCGCCGTCCCAGGCTTGCCACTGATCATCGACCTTGCGCAGTTCCAGCACATCGCGGTGCGTCAGCAGTTGGACATTGGGGTGCGATGCTTGCCACTGGCACAGGGCCGGCGGATGAACCCAACCACCTTCCGGATAGAACAGCCCGCCATGGGCCAGTTCGATTCCGGCTTGGGCCTGAGCGTGCGGCGGGTCCAGCAGGTGCAACAGATCGGCGGGGAAGGCCGCCGCCAGTTGCGCCTGACGCTCGGCTTCCTTGGCATTGAATGCCAGTTGCAGCACTCCGCAATCGTCCCAGTCGACGCCACGCTGCAAGTGTTCAAGCAGGCGCCGGGTGTGCCCGAAACCGCTGACGATCAATTGCGAAAGTGCGGTGCCATGAGCCGAGAGTTTCAGGTACAGCACGCCTTGCGGGTTGCCCGAGGCTTCCTGCGCCAGGTCGGCATGCTGTTCCAGCAGACTGACCTGCCAACCGCGTGCGGCGAGGCTGGCGGCGCTGGCGCAACCCGCCAGCCCGGCGCCGATTACCAGCGCACGACGTTCGCCGCTCAGCTGATTGGGGCGAGCAAACCAGGGTTTGACGGTTGCCGGGGCCGGTGTTTCCTGCGGCCAGCCAACGAACTCACCCCGCAGGATTTCCCATTTGTGGCCGATGCCCGGTGTGCGGCGCATCTTGAAACCCGCCGCATTGAGCAGGCGGCGTACCCAGCCGGTGCTGGTGAAGGTGCTGATGGTCGATCCGGGCGCCGCCAGACGCGCCAGTTCGGCAAACAGTTCGGAGGTCCACATGTCGGGGTTTTTCGCCGGAGCGAAACCGTCGAGAAACCATGCGTCGATCTGCGCGTCCAGCTGTGGCAGTTGTTCCAGCACGTCACCGATCAACAGCGTCAGGGTCACGCGGCCATTGTCCAGCACCAGCCGCTGAAAGCCCTGGTGGATGGCGACGTACTGCGCCAACAATTGATCGGCAAACGGTTTGAGGTCGGGCCAGAGTGCCAGGGCCCGTTGCATATCTGCAGGGTTCAGCGGGTATTTCTCGACGCTGATGAAATGCAGCCGTGCGCCAGTCACAGCCTGTTGCTCGAATAACTGCCAGGCGCAGAGAAAATTCAGCCCGGTGCCGAAACCGGTCTCGCCAATCACCAACCTTTCGCCGGCCCGCAGTTCGACAAAACGTTCGCTCAGGCGGTTTTGCTCGATGAACACATAACGGGTTTCATCAAGGCCCGACTGGTCGGAGAAATACACGTCGTCAAACACCCGCGAGCGCGGGCGACCTTGGTCGTCCCAGTCGAGCTGGGCATGCGGTACGGGGTTCGGCAGTATTTCAGGGTTCATGGTTGGCTCAGGCTTGGCAAGGCGACCATTCTAGCTGATCGCGACAAAGCCGATTGATCCATGGCAACCCGATTGGTATTGCACAGACAAGTGCTCGGCCAATCCGCTAGTCTTGCTCAATCCGGGAAGGGAGCCGCTCATGTTCGAATCTGCCGAAATCGGTCATGTGATTGATAAAGAAACCTATGAAGCTGAAGTGCCGGCGCTGCGTGAGGCTTTGCTTGAAGCCCAGTTCGAGCTTCAGCAGCAGAGGCGTTTTCCGGTGATTGTGCTGATCAACGGGATTGAAGGCGCAGGCAAGGGCGAGACGGTCAAGTTGCTCAATGAGTGGATGGACCCGCGATTGATCGAAGTGCGCACCTTCGATCAGCAAACCGATGAAGAGCTGGCGCGACCACCGGCCTGGCGCTATTGGCGGATGCTCCCGGCCAAGGGGCGGATGGGGGTGTTTTTCGGCAATTGGTACAGCCAGATGCTGCAAGGACGGGTTCATGGCCTGTTCAAGGACGCGGTGCTGGACCAGGCGATCAACCAGACCGAGCGCCTGGAGAAAATGCTCTGCGATGAAGGCGCGGTGATCTTCAAATTCTGGTTTCACCTGTCCAAGCAACAAATGAAGACGCGCCTCAAGTCCTTGCAGGACGACCCGTTGCACAGCTGGCGCATCAGCCCGCTGGACTGGCAGCAATCGCAGACCTACGACAAGTTCGTGAAATACGGCGAGCGCGTGATTCGCCGCACCAGCCGTGACTATGCGCCCTGGCATGTGATTGAAGGTGTGGATGCCCATTACCGCAGTCTGACCGTGGGCAAAATCCTGCTCGACGGTCTGCAAAACGCCCTCAAGCGACCCAGGATCAACCCGGACAAAGTCAGCGCTGCGCCGTTGTCGGCCAGTGTCGATCACTTGAGTTTGCTCGGTAGTCTGGACATGAGCCAGCGGCTGGAGAAGAACGATTACGAGGAGCAACTGATTACCGAGCAGGCACGATTATCCGGCCTGATGCGTGACAAACGCATGCGCCGACACGCACTGATCGCGGTATTCGAGGGTAACGACGCGGCAGGCAAAGGTGGGGCGATTCGTCGTGTGGCCGCCGCACTCGACCCGCGCCAGTACAGCATCGTGCCGATTGCCGCGCCGACTGAAGACGAACGCGCCCAGCCGTATTTGTGGCGCTTCTGGCGACAGATCCCGGCGCGGGGGAAATTCACTGTCTTCGACCGTTCCTGGTATGGCCGGGTGCTGGTGGAGCGTGTCGAGGGCTTTTGCAGCCAGGCCGACTGGCTGCGCGCCTATGGCGAAATCAACGACTTCGAAGAGCAGATCAGCGCCTCCGGGGTGATCGTCGTGAAGTTCTGGCTGGCCATCGACAAACAGACCCAGCTGGAGCGTTTCCAGGAGCGTGAAGCAATCCCCTTCAAGCGCTTCAAGATCACCGAAGACGACTGGCGCAACCGCGAGAAGTGGGACGACTACCGCACGGCTGTCGGCGATATGGTCGACCGCACCAGCACTGAGGTTTCGCCCTGGACCCTGGTTGAAGCCAACGACAAACGCTGGGCCCGGGTCAAAGTACTGCGCACCCTCAACCGTGCGCTGGAAGACGCCTTCGAGAAATCCGACAAGCGAGAGAAGAAGCTGAAGAAGGACAAGAAGTAGCCCGATGGGTTCGCATACGCGGGGTGAATGATTGTCGCGGTCGGCCGGGAGGCGGATTTATGCTCGATCCACTTCCTGAGCGACAACAACAATGAGGTATGCCATGCGTGAAGTAGTGATCGTCGATAGCGTGCGAACAGGTCTGGCCAAATCCTTTCGTGGCAAGTTCAACCAGACGCGTCCGGACGACATGGCAGCCCATGGCGTCAACGCGTTGCTGGAGCGCAATGACATCGCCCCGGCCAGTGTCGAGGATTACATCGTTGGCGCCGGCCCAACGAAGGCGCTCAGGGTTTCAATATCGGTCGCAACGTGGCGGTGCTTTCGCATCTGGGCATCGGCACCGCAGGCATGACCCTCAACCGCTTCTGCTCCTCGGGTTTGCAGGCGATTGCCATCGCGGCCAACCAGATTGCTTCGGGTTGCAGCGAGATCATTGTTGCGGGTGGCGTCGAGTCGATCAGCCTGACCATGAAAAGCGTCAACACCGACAACCTGATCAACCCGTTGCTCAAGGAGCAAGTGCCGGGCATCTACTTCCCGATGGGCCAGACCGCAGAAATCGTCGCCCGTCGCTACAACGTCAGCCGTTCGGCATGACCGGTTCGCGTCAGGTCGGCCATCTGGTGCGAGAGCTGCAACGGCGTGACTTGCGTTACGGCATCGTGACCATGTGCGTGGGCGGCGGGATGGGCGCTACGGGGTTGTTTGAAGCGGTGCGTTAAGTCCGGAAGGTGTGTGGCGATTGTTAAACCGCCATCGCGAGCAGGCTCGCTCCCACATTGACCGAGTTCGTCCAACAGAACGCGGTCCTGTGGGCGAGCCTGCTCGCGATGAAGGCGCCGCAAAAGTTCAGCGAATACGTTCGCGGCTCAAAAACTGCATCCGCTCGACGTACGCACGAATCTCCCGCTCGGCCGCTTCATGGCTGCTGAACGGTCCTTCCTGGGTGTTCTCCCGGGTATTGAAATACAAATCGCCATTCACCCGACACAACCGCTCACTGCGAAAGTGCGTGGCGGGGGCTATGTCTTGGGCACGCATGCCGTACATGACGGTCTCCTTGAGCGGATCCGGGGGAGGGCGGGACAAAATCAGCTTATGTCTGAACGACATGGCACGCCTGGTTAACTGATCAGCGGTAAACCGTCAATTTCTCGGTGCGACCGATACAGTCTCATTTACGGCCTTTCGCCAACTGTCCCTGTGTGATGCCTCGACGGCAGCCTAGAATGGGCTCTCTCACTGTTGGCCTTTGGGGTTTCCATGCACATTTCGTCCGGTCGCTGGGTTTATGGTCTGTTCCTCGCCTTGTTGACCGCGGTCTTGTGGGGAATCCTGCCGATCAAACTCAAGCAGGTGTTGCTGGTGATGGACCCGGTCACGGTGACCTGGTTTCGGCTGATAGTGTCCGGCAGCTTTCTGTTCCTTTATCTGGCGGCGACCAAGCGTCTGCCGAGCCGACAGGCGCTCGGGCCTAAAGGTGGCTGGCTGGTGCTGATGGCGGTGCTCGGGCTGGTGGGCAATTACGTGTTGTACCTGATGGGCCTGAACCTGCTCAGCCCGGGTACTGCGCAACTGGTCGTGCAGATGGGGCCGATCCTGTTGCTGATCGCCAGCCTGTTCGTGTTCAAGGAGCGTTTCAGCGTGGGGCAGGGGATTGGCCTGCTGGTGCTGTTGTTGGGGTTCGGTTTGTTTTTCAATCAGCGGCTGAGCGAGTTGCTGACATCTTTGAGTGATTACACCGCAGGCGTGTTGCTGGTGCTGGCGGCGTCGACCGTCTGGACCTTCTATGCGCTGGGCCAGAAACAATTGCTGACGGCGTGGAATTCGTTGCAGGTGATGATGGTGATCTACCTGTTTTGCGCCCTGTTGCTGACGCCGTGGGTGCATCCGCTGGAAGCCTTGCAACTGAGCCCGCTGCAAGGCTGGTTGCTGCTTGGCTGCTGCCTGAACACGCTGATCGCTTACGGTGCTTTTGCCGAGGCGCTGGCCCATTGGGAGGCGTCGAGGGTCAGTGCGACGCTCGCCATTACACCGTTGGTGACCTTCGCGGCTGTGGCGCTGGCCGCCTGGTTATGGCCCGATTATGTACAGGCCGAACAAATCAACAGTCTCGCGTATGGCGGTGCAGTGCTGGTGGTGCTGGGGTCGGCACTGGTCGCGTTGGGGCCGTCGCTGATCGCCGGGCTCAAGGCCCGGCGGATGCGGGCTGCGGTCAGCCGGTAACCGCGTTATCGTTCATCGCGAGCAGGCTCGCTCCCACATCTATGGTTACCCCCTTTTCTGCAATACTGTTTTTGATGCGTGTTTGGCTTGCTTTCATCTATCCGGCGTCTGAGTGGGGTTGTGGCCCCGCGCCTCGATGAGAATCGATGCCCGACGATCCTAATTATTCGAACGGCCTTTCAGCCGTGTGGGAGCTCAGGGTTGTCGTCAGGCCGGTTGGCCGTTCACGTCATCAGTTATCCAGCATCGCAAAACCAGGTGGGTGGTGCTCGGGTGACAGCAGGGTCAGGCGTTCATCGCGGCTGGCCCTGCATCGAATTCGGTGTGGTGGGCCGCAATCGCCCAGGCGATCCTCGCCAGCTTGTTGGCCAGCGCGCAGACCACATGGTTGGAGTGATGGTGGGCCAATAGCTGCCGGACCCAGTCCGCCAGCCAGCCTTTCTGTCGGTCCAGTTGCATCAGGTAAACACGGGCACATTGGACAAGCAGGCGCCGCTGGTTGCGATCACCTCGCTTGCTGATGCCCAGCAGGACGGTCTTGCCGCCCGTAGAATGCTGTTTGGGTATCAGCCCGATTGAGGCCGAATAGCCTCGGCCGCATTTGAACTGCTTGCCATCGCCCAATTCGGCAGCCAGGACGCTGGAGGTGATCGGGCCTACGCAGGGCATGGTCATCAAACGAGCCGCCAGATCATCTTCGGCGGCCTGGCATTCCACTTCCTTGTCCAGCGTCTTGATCTGCCCATCCAGATAGGTGAAGTGCTCCTGCAACCTCGTCAGAAGTTTTTTGATGGGCACAGGAATTGAACTCGCTTCAAGCCGAGCGGGCAGTTCTTTGATGGGCTTGAAGCCTGTGGCCAGACTGACGCCGACCTCCAAAAGCGCTGCGTGAATCCGATTGACGGTCGCGGTGCGCTCTTTGATGAACGAATCGCGTGTCGAGTTGAGCATGGCCAGCAGCTGCTGAGCCTGGGTTTTGGGGTGTACAAAGCGCATTGTTGGACGAGTCGCCGCCTCGCAGATCGCCTCGGCATCAGCGAAGTCGTTTTTGTTGCTTTTCACGTAAGGGCGTACGAGATGCGGGGCAATGAGCTTGGGCGTATGTCCCAGCTTCGCGACCTCCTGCGCCATGAAGTGGGCTCCGCCGCAGGCTTCCATCACAACGGTGCAGGGTTCGAGATTCATCAGGTGCTGCATGAGCGCCGCACGAGTAAACTTTTTGCGGTAAAGCTCATGACCACGATCATCTTGCGCGTGTAGATGGAAAGAGTGTTTTCCCAGATCGATGGCGGCAATAGCTACTTTGTTCATGGCAACGGTCTCCGATGAGCCCCCTGCGAAAGCTTAGTGGGCGATCACAGGGGGCGGCGGGGGTAGCCATTTCATTATTGGATTTGTGGTGTATGCAAAACCACTGTGGGAGCGAGCCTGCTCGCGATGACTGACTGCCAGGCGCTAAATAACGTTCAGATTCACCCCTGCTTCCCGGCCTCCAGCATATTCTCCGGCCGCACCCAGGCATCGAATTGCTCATCCGTCAGATAACCGAGCTGTAACGCCGCCTCGCGCAGAGTCAGTCCTTCGGCATAGGCTTTTTTGGCAATCTCGGCGGATTTGTCGTAGCCGATGTGCGGGTTCAGCGCCGTCACCAGCATCAAACCGCGTTCCAGGTGAGCGGCCATCTGCTCGGCATCCGGCTCAAGGCCTGCAATGCAATGCTGCTGGAAGTTACTGCAGCCGTCACCGAGCAAGCGGATCGATTGCAGCAGGTTGTGAATGATCACCGGCTTGAACACGTTCAGTTGCAGATGGCCCTGGCTGGCGGCGAATCCAATCGCCACGTCGTTGCCCAACACCTGACAAGCGAGCATCGACAGCGCTTCGCACTGAGTCGGGTTGACCTTGCCGGGCATGATCGAACTGCCGGGCTCGTTGGCGGGCAGCTTGACCTCGGCGAAACCGGCCCTTGGCCCGGAGCCCAGCAAGCGCAAGTCGTTGGCGATTTTCATCAGGGTCACGGCGAGGGTTTTCAGCGCGCCTGACAGCGTGGTCAACGGTTCATGCCCGGCCAGCGCGGCAAACTTGTTCGGCGCGGTGATAAACGGCAAGCCGGAGAGGGCGGCCAGCTCGGCGGCAATCGCTTCGCCAAAGCCATGGGGCGAATTGAGGCCGGTCCCGACCGCGGTACCGCCCTGAGCCAGCTCGCAGACGGCTGGCAAGGCGCTGCGGATAGCATGTTCGGCGTAATCGAGCTGTGCGATAAACGCCGAAAGCTCCTGGCCGAAGGTGATCGGCGTGGCATCCATCAAGTGCGTGCGACCGGTCTTCACCAGTTTCATGTGCCGGGCGGCCTGCTCGGCAAGACCGGCGGAGAGTTCAGCGATGGCCGGCAACAGATGCTGTTGCACGGCCTGCACCGTGGCGATATGCATGGCGGTGGGGAAGCTGTCATTGGAGCTTTGCGAGCGATTGACATGATCGTTGGGGTGCACTGGAACCTTGCCGCCACGGGGGTTGCCGGCCAGTTCGTTGGCGCGACCGGCGATCACTTCGTTGACGTTCATGTTGCTTTGGGTGCCACTGCCGGTCTGCCAGACCACCAGCGGAAACTGGTCATCATGCTGGCCGTCGAGCACTTCGTCGGCGGCCTGCTCGATCAGCCGGGCAATGTCGGCCGGCAGATCGCCGTTGCGGCTATTGACCCGTGCGGCGGCTTTCTTGATCAGGGCCAGGGCATGCAGTACGGCCAGCGGCATTCGTTCGTTGCCGATGGCAAAGTTAATCAGCGAGCGCTGCGTCTGAGCGCCCCAGTAGGCTTCATCCGGGACTTCCACTTGGCCAAGACTGTCGGTTTCGATACGGCTCATCGGTCACATTCCTGTAGGTCTGATAGCGAAGTTTAGGTCGTGATTGACGCTTGGGGTTCCATCAGTCGTTTTTTCTACCGTTCGGTCCTGAAAATCAGGCCTGGCACGGGGGAGGGGTTGAGCGCGTGAGTTTTTTAGGCGCAGAATGGCCCCCCTTGGGGTTTTACCTCGCCTGCTAGAAAAGGAAACTCGATGACTCGTCTTCGTGCCATCTGTACCGCGGTTGCTCTGGTCTGTGCCAGCGGCCAGGTTTTCGCCGATACCGCCAGCCACAACGCCAGTGCAGAAGCTTTCCTGACCCTGGCGCATGCTGACAAACTGGGCACACCGGTGTACATGCAAGTGCAGCAAATGTTCGCTCAGCGCTTTGAACAAACCAAAGCGTCGGAATCGAAAAAAGCCCTGCTGGAAACCTACCAGGCCAAAGCCAACGCGGCTCTGAATGCGGCCATTGGCTGGGACAAGCTGAAGCCGGATATGGTCAAGCTCTACACCACCAACTTCAGCGAATCCGAGCTCAAGGACCTGGTCGCGTTCTACCAGTCGCCACTGGGCAAGAAAGTCCTGGAGAAAATGCCTCAGCTGACTCAGCAATCGGCCCAGATGACTCAGGCCAAACTGGAAAGCGCGGTGCCTGTGGTCAACAAGCTGCTGTCTGACATGACTGCCGAGCTGACGCCGAAAGACGCTGCCGCTCCAGCCAAGAAAAAGCCTTGAGCGGAGCCCCGCAATGACCATGCAACAACGTATTGAATCTGCACTGAACGCGTTGCAACCTGCGCATCTGGAAGTGCTGGACGAAAGTCACATGCACAGCCGTGGGTTGCAAACCCACTTCAAGGCCGTGGTGGTCAGCGAGCAATTTGCCGGGCTCAACAGCGTCAAGCGTCACCAGAAGGTCTACGCCACGCTGGGTGACCTGATGGGCGAATTCCATGCGTTGGCGCTGCATACCTATACGCCTGAGGAATGGGCAAAGACCGGCGCGGCACCTGCCTCGCCGACCTGTGCTGGCGGCAGCAAGAACTGATTCTGCTGGTTGTGAGGGCTGTTGTGGCGAGGGGGCTTGTCGGAACGCCGCACCGCCCCGTTCGAGTGCGAAGCACTCGTAAATCCATCTAGCGCGTATTGTCAGAATTAACGCGTCTGGTTTTTTAAGGGCCGCTTCGCAGCCCAGCGGGGGCAAGCCCCCTCGCCACAAAGATATCTGGCAGCCCATTAATCACTTTGTTTTTGCTAGAATCCGTAACGCGCCGCTTAGCCGGCGCGTTTTTTTTCGCATCCGGTTCACCCCTTACGCGGGTAGCCACCTGGAGAATCACCCATGACACAACAGATTGTCGTGGCGGCACTGTATAAGTTCGTCACCCTTGAAGATTACGTCGCCTTGCGCGAGCCACTGTTGCAGGCGATGGTCGACAACGGCATCAAAGGCACCTTGCTGATTGCCGAAGAAGGCATCAACGGCACGGTTTCCGGAAGCCGCGAAGGCATCGACGGGCTGATGGCCTGGCTCAAGAACGACCCGCGCATGGACGACATCGACCACAAAGAGTCGTACTGCGACGAGCAGCCGTTCTATCGCACCAAGGTCAAGCTCAAGAAAGAGATCGTCACCCTGGGTGTTGAAGGCGTTGACCCGAACAAGAAAGTCGGCACCTACGTTGATCCGCAGAACTGGAACGCGTTGATCAGCGACCCTGAAGTGCTGCTGATCGATACCCGCAACGACTACGAAGTATCGATCGGCACCTTCGAAGGCGCGATCGATCCGAAAACCACCAGTTTTCGTGAATTTCCCGACTACATCAAAGCCAACTTCGACCCGGCCAGGCACAAGAAAGTCGCGATGTTCTGCACCGGCGGCATTCGCTGTGAAAAGGCTTCGAGCTACATGCTCAGCCAGGGCTTCGATGAAGTCTTCCACCTCAAGGGCGGAATCCTCAAGTACCTCGAAGAGGTGCCGCAGGAAGAAACCAAATGGCAGGGCGACTGCTTTGTGTTCGATAACCGCGTCACTGTTCGCCACGACTTGAGCGAAGGCGACTACGATCAATGTCATGCCTGTCGTACGCCGGTGAGCGTGGAAGACCGCGCATCCGAGCACTACGTCGCCGGCATCAGCTGCCCGCATTGCTGGGATAAGCTGAGTGAGAAGACCCGTCGCAGTGCGATCGACCGGCAGAAACAGATCGAACTGGCCAAGGCCCGTAATCAGCCGCACCCGATTGGTTACAACTACAAGCAATCCAACACCGAGGCCTGAACCATGTCCGCGCGCCTGCTCTATGTAATGGATCCGATGTGCTCCTGGTGCTGGGGCTTCGCTCCGGTAGCCGAGGCCTTGGTCAAGCAGGCGCAGGCTGCGGGCGTTGAAGTGCATCTGGTGGTTGGCGGTTTGCGCACCGGCAGCGGTGCGGCACTTGAACCCACCACGCGGCGCTACATTCTCGAACACTGGCAGGCGGTCGCCGAAGCCACCGGCCAGCCGTTCAAGTTCGAAGGCGCGCTGCCTGACGGTTTTGTCTACGACACCGAACCTGCCTGCCGCGCACTGGTGACAGCGCGCAGTCTGGCGCCGGATTGCGCCTGGAAGCTGCTTAAACTCATTCAGCAGGCTTTTTATGCCGAGGGGCGTGACGTCACCCGCGCCAGCGTGTTGGTGGAGTTGGCCGAACAAGCCGGTTTGCCACGCATCGAGTTCGCAGCAGCATTCGACCGTGCCGATCAGCACGCGGCGACGGCGGCAGACTTCACCTGGGTTCAGGATCTGGGCATTGCCGGCTTTCCGACCTTGCTGGCCGAGCGCAATGGTCAATTGGCGCTGTTGACCAATGGCTACCAACCGCTCAGCGAACTGGCACCGTTGCTCGGCCGTTGGCTGGAGCGTGCTGCCTGTGTATGAGCAACCCGATGATGCACCACAACCCAAGCGGGTCGACCGGCTGAGTTGGGCGGAAATCCGTCGTCTGGCGCTTCAACATAAAAAATCCTTGTGGATCGCCAACGGCGTCGCCGTATTGGCGACCCTGTGCAGTGTGCCGATCCCTTTACTGCTGCCATTGCTGGTGGACGAAGTGCTGCTGGGCCATGGCGACGCTGCACTGAAAGTCATGAACCACGCGCTGCCCACCGGCTGGCAGCGTGCTGCCGGTTACATCGGTTTGATGTTGCTGGTGACCTTGACCCTGCGTTGCGGCGCATTGATGTTCAACGTCTTGCAGGCACGTCTGTTTGCAGGCCTGGCCAAGGACATCGTCTATCGTATCCGCGTACGGCTGATCGAGCGACTCAAGCGTATTTCCCTTGGGGAATACGAAAGCCTGGGCAGCGGCACGGTGACCACGCACCTGGTCACGGACCTGGACACTGTCGACAAATTTGTCGGCGAAACCCTTAGCCGCTTTTTGGTGGCTATGCTCACGCTGGTCGGTACGGCCGGAATTCTGGTGTGGATGCACTGGAAGCTGGCGCTGCTGATCCTGTTGTTCAACCCGCTGGTGATCTACGCCACCGTGCAGTTGGGTAAACGGGTCAAACACCTGAAGAAACTCGAGAATGACAGCACTTCCCGGTTCACCCAGGCGCTGACTGAAACCCTGGATGCGATACAGGAAATCCGCGCTGGCAATCGTCAGGGTTTTTTTCTGGGACGGCTCGGATTGCGGGCGCAGGAAGTGCGCAACTATGCCGTCAACTCACAGTGGAAAAGCGACGCGTCGAGCCGTGCCAGCGGATTGCTGTTCCAGTTCGGCATTGATATTTTCCGCGCCGCCGCCATGCTCACCGTATTGTTTTCTGACCTGTCCATCGGTCAGATGCTGGCGGTGTTCAGCTATCTCTGGTTCATGATCGGGCCGGTCGAGCAGCTGCTGAATTTGCAATACGCCTATTACGCGGCGGGTGGTGCGCTGACGCGAATCAACGAACTGTTATCGCGTGCCGATGAGCCGCAGTACCCAGGTGGCGTCGATCCGTTCAAAGGGCGCGAGACGGTGGGCATCGAGGTGCAAGGCTTGAGTTTCGGCTACGGCGGTGAGTTGGTGCTGGATCAGATGAACCTGTCCATCGCGCCCGGCGAAAAAGTCGCGATCGTGGGCGCCAGCGGTGGCGGTAAAAGCACGCTGGTGCAATTGCTGTTGGGGCTCTATACGCCGCAATCGGGCTGTATCCGTTTTGGCGGCGTCACTCAACAGGACATCGGCCTGGAAACCGTGCGCGAGAATGTCGCCGTGGTGTTGCAGCATCCGGCACTGTTCAACGACACCATACGGGCCAACCTCGCCATGGGGCGCGAGCGCAGCGACGAAGCCTGTTGGCAGGCACTGGCAATCGCCCAGCTCGACGCGACGGTCAAGGCGTTGCCGCAAGGCCTGGACAGCGTCGTTGGCCGTTCCGGTGTGCGCTTGTCCGGCGGCCAACGCCAGCGCCTGGCGATTGCGCGAATGGTGCTGGCCGAACCCAAGGTCGTAGTCCTCGATGAGGCGACGTCGGCGCTGGACGCCGCCACCGAATACAACCTGCATCAGGCGCTGGCGCGGTTTCTCAGCGGTCGCACAACACTGATCATTGCTCACCGGTTGTCGGCGGTAAAACAGGCGGACCGGGTGCTGGTGTTCGATGGTGGGCAAATTGCCGAGGATGGCGACCACCAGCAGCTGATTGCTGAGGGGGGGCTGTATGCCAAGTTGTATGGGCATTTGCAGCAGCATTAGCAACCTTGAGTTTTGCCCGGATTTCTGTGCTTATTGATCATCTACCCTTATGGGGAATCAGCCTTATGGACTTTTTGATTGTTGCCTTGCCCTTGAATCGAGTTTGATCGAAGCCTGATGTCTTCGAAAAATCGAAAAATCGAAAATTGGCCTAGTCTGTGCTGCTAGGAGCGAAATTCTCTCGGGTGTTCATCAGGCAGCGCTTGTGCAAGGGACCTCATGAAGCAAAAGCGGACTCTCGGAACGCCACGGTTGTTGGGCATCGTCTGGCCATTTATCGCCGTCGTGTTATTTCAGGCCCTGTTGGGCGGCGTCAGCCTGTACGTTTTGTCCGCGGTTCGCGGCTACGTTGCCGGAGAAAGCCTGTGGTCCAAGGGGCAGAAAGACGCTATCTATTACCTCAATCTCTACGCTGACAGTCGCGACGAGTCGATTTTCCTCAAGTACCAAAAGGCTATTTCAGTGCCCCAGGGCGGGCATGAGCTGCGGGTCGCGCTGGATCATCAACCGCCTGATCTTGAGGCCGCGAGGCGGGGTATCCTCAAGGGCGGAAACCATCCCGATGACGTTTCAAGCCTGATTTGGCTGTACCTGAACTTCCGGCATTTCAGTTATCTGGAAACCGCTATCGATCGCTGGACCGTAGGCGATGCCTACCTGGTGCAACTCGATAACGTCGCCCTTGAAATGCATCAGCGCATTGCCAACAACCAGGCGGGCGACACCGATATTCAGCGCTGGAAAGCCCGGATATTTGCCATCAACGAAGCGGTGACACCCGCCGCCAAGGCATTCAGCGACGCATTGGGCGAGGGTTCGCGGCTGATTCTGCAGTTGTTGCTGTTGACTAACCTGGCCACGGCGTTGGGGTTGATTGCCCTGGCACTCTTGCGCACCCATAAGCTACTGGCTCAGCGCCACGCGTTTGCCAATGCCTTGCAACTGGAAAAAGAGCGCGCGCAAATAACCTTGCAGTCCATTGGCGATGGCGTGATCACTACCGACGTTGAAGGCGCCATTGCTTACATGAACCCGGCAGCCGAGGAGTTGACCCACTGGAAGGCCGAGCAGGCAATCGGGCTGCCGTTGGCAGCCTTGTTCAATCTGCTGGATGAAAATGCCCAGGCGGATGGCTTCACACTGATCGAGCATATTCTCAGCGGGCAGCTCAGCGGTGGCAGTGAGCACTCCAAACTGATCCAGAGGCTGGATGGCAGCACGGTTTCAGTCACGTTGGTGGGTTCACCGATTCGCAATGCCGGTAAAGTCAGTGGCACGGTGCTGGTGCTGCATGACATGACCCAGGAACGGCAGTACATCGCCAATCTTTCCTGGCAGGCCACTCACGACGCGTTAACCGGGCTGGCCAACCGCCGCGAATTCGAATATCGCCTGGAGCAGGCGTTGCACAATCTGACGCGCCAGCCTGCCCGGCATGCCTTGATGTTCCTCGATCTGGATCAATTCAAACTGGTCAACGATACCTGCGGACATGCTGCGGGTGATGAGCTGCTGCGGCATATCTGCGCGCTGTTGCAGTCGGGGTTGCGCGAAGGTGACACCTTGGCCCGATTGGGCGGTGACGAGTTCGGCATTCTGTTGGAAAACTGCTCGCCGCAAGCCTCGGAAAAAATCGCCGAGTGCCTGCGCCAGACGGTACAAAACCTGCATTTTGTCTGGAAAGGCCGGCCATTCGTGACCACCGTCAGCATCGGTCTGGTGCACATTATTCAGGCTCCGGCCACCCTTGAGGCTTCATTGCGTGCTGCCGACATGGCCTGCTACATGGCCAAGGAGAAGGGCCGCAATCGGGTGCAGGTCTATCATGCTGACGACTCCGAGTTGTCCCTGCGCTTTGGCGAGATGGCCTGGGTCCAGCGCCTGCACATGGCGCTGGAAGAGAACCGCTTCTGCCTGTACTCACAGGAAATCGCTGCGCTGGGGCATACGGAACGGGGCGGTGGGCATATCGAAATCCTGCTGCGTCTGCACGACGAAGCCGGGCGGATGATTCTGCCGGACAGCTTCATTCCTGCTGCCGAGCGTTACGGAGTCATGACGTCCCTGGATCGTTGGGTGGTCGAGAGTGTGTTCAGGATCATTGCGCAGGGCATCGCGCAAGAGCGTAAAGGGCCGTTGGCCATGTGTGCGATCAATCTGTCAGGCACTACCATCGGGGATGAGGCTTTTCTACACTTCCTGCGTGAAAAGTTCACTGCCTACGCCATTCCGCCTGAAATGATTTGTTTTGAAATCACTGAAACCAGCGCGATTTCCAATTTGGGCAGTGCAATCAGATTTATTAACGAGCTCAAAGGGTTAGGATGCCATTTTTCGTTGGATGATTTTTGTGCCGGAATGTCCTCATTCGCTTATCTAAAACATTTACCTGTAGACTTCTTGAAGATCGACGGGAGTTTCGTAAAGGATATGCTGGACGACCCGATTAACCGTGCAATGGTCGAAGTGATCAATCACATCGGTCATGTCATGGGTAAGCGCACCATTGCCGAGTTTGTTGAAACACCCCAGATCGAGCAGGCATTGCTGGAGATCGGGGTGGATTATGCTCAAGGATATATCATTGAACGTCCGCAATTGTTTACCTGTGACAGCCTGCAATGTCGGCCCACCAGACCGCAGCCTCTGTTATTCAAGGCGCCTGGCACATTCCGTTGAAGTCTCTTGCTGATCCGTACAATCACAATCAAAAGGAGTGCGACAGTGATCGATACCTTCAACAGATCCGGCCCGCTTATGGAAGCCGCAAGTTACCCAGCCTGGGCTCAGCAGTTGATCCGGGATTGCAGCGAGAGCAAGCGTCGGGTTGTCGAACATGAATTGTATCAGCGGATGCGTGACAACAAACTCAGTGCAAGGACCATGCGTCAATACCTCATTGGTGGCTGGCCGGTCGTTGAACAGTTCGCGTTGTACATGGCGCAAAACCTGACGAAGACCCGCTTTGCCCGCCATCCCGGCGAGGACATGGCGCGTCGCTGGCTGATGCGCAACATTCGGGTTGAACTTAATCATGCCGATTATTGGGTGCACTGGAGTCGCGCACATGGCGTGAGCCCCGATGATTTGCAGGCACAGCAGGTTGCTCCTGAGCTTCATGCGTTGAGTCATTGGTGCTGGCATACCAGCTCGTCGGATTCGCTGATCGTTGCCATTGCGGCGACCAACTATGCCATTGAAGGGGCGACCGGGGAGTGGTCGGCGCTGGTGTGTTCCAGTGGTGTCTATGCGGCAGCGTTCCCTGAGGACGACCGCAAACGCGCCATGAAGTGGCTGAAAATGCATGCTCAATACGATGATGCCCATCCGTGGGAAGCCCTGGAAATCATCTGCACGCTGGCGGGCCTGAACCCCGCTAAATCCCTGCAAGCCGAACTGCGTCAGGCGATCTGCAAGAGCTACGACTACATGTACCTGTTCCTGGAACGCTGCATGCAACTGGAGCACTCGGAAAGGGTTCCGGTAGCCCGGGAGCGGATGGCGCTGGTCGAAAGCTGATCCGTTAATTCAAGACAACGCAAAACCATTGTGGGAGCGAGCCTGCTCGCGATGAACGATACCCCGGGCTTTCCTGTTAAACCGGGTTGCCTGCATCGCGAGCAGGCTCGCTCCCACATCTATGGTTACCCCCTTTTCTGCAATACTGTTTTTGATGCGTGTTTGGCTTGCTTTCATCTATCCGGCGTCTGTGTGGGGTGGCAACCCCGCGCCTCGATGAGAATCGATGCCTAACGATCCTAATTATTCGAACGGCCTTTCAGCCGTGTGGGAGCTCAGGGTTGTCGTCAGGCCGGTTAGCCGTTCACGTCATCTGTTATCCAGCATCGCAAAACCAGGTGGGTGGTGCTCGGGTGACAGCAGGGTCAGGCGTTCATCGCGGTTGGCCCTGCATCAAATTCAGTGTGGTGGGCAGCAATCGCCCAGGCGATCCTTGCCAGCTTGTTGGCCAGCGCGCAGACCACATGGTTGGAGTGATGGTGGGCCAATAGCTGCCGGACCCAGTCCGCCAGCCAGCCTTTCTGTCGGTCCAGTTGCATCAGGTAAACACGGGCACATTGGACAAGCAGGCGCCGCTGGTTGCGATCACCTCGCTTGCTGATGCCCAGCAGGACGGTCTTGCCGCCCGTAGAATGCTGTTTGGGTATCAGCCCGATTGAGGCCGAATAGCCTCGGCCGCATTTGAACTGCTTGCCATCGCCCAATTCGGCAGCCAGGACGCTGGAGGTGATCGGGCCTACGCAGGGCATGGTCATCAAACGAGCCGCCAGATCATCTTCGGCGGCCTGGCATTCCACTTCCTTGTCCAGCGTCTTGATCTGCCCATCCAGATAGGTGAAGTGCTCCTGCAACCTCGTCAGAAGTTTTTTGATGGGCACAGGAATTGAACTCGCTTCAAGCCGAGCGGGCAGTTCTTTGATGGGCTTGAAGCCTGTGGCCAGACTGACGCCGACCTCCAAAAGCGCTGCGTGAATCCGATTGACGGTCGCGGTGCGCTCTTTGATGAACGAATCGCGTGTCGAGTTGAGCATGGCCAGCAGCTGCTGAGCCTGGGTTTTGGGGTGTACAAAGCGCATTGTTGGACGAGTCGCCGCCTCGCAGATCGCCTCGGCATCAGCGAAGTCGTTTTTGTTGCTTTTCACGTAAGGGCGTACGAGATGCGGGGCAATGAGCTTGGGCGTATGTCCCAGCTTCGCGACCTCCTGCGCCATGAAGTGGGCTCCGCCGCAGGCTTCCATCACAACGGTGCAGGGTTCGAGATTCATCAGGTGCTGCATGAGCGCCGCACGAGTAAACTTTTTGCGGTAAAGCTCATGACCACGATCATCTTGCGCGTGTAGATGGAAAGAGTGTTTTCCCAGATCGATGGCGGCAATAGCTACTTTGTTCATGGCAACGGTCTCCGATGAGCCCCCTGCGAAAGCTTAGTGGGCGATCACAGGGGGCGGCGGGGGTAGCCATTTCATTATTTGGTTTGTGTTGTAGCTGAAGCCTCAACCCGCCATCGCCAACCGGTTACGCCCCTCGCGCTTGGCCACATACAGTGCACTGTCGGCGCGTCGCAACAAGCTCTCTGCGGACTCGCCCGGCAGTAGCGTCGAGCATCCGAGGCTGACCGTTAAACCGATCAGCGTCCCATCCGCCGAATACTCCCCGGCTTGCGCGGCATAGCGCAGGCGTTCGCCTACCATCGCTGCGGCTTCGCGGCCGGTGTTGGACAGCAGAATCAGAAACTCTTCTCCGCCAAAGCGAAAGACCATGTCTACGTTGCGCAACTGGTCTTTGATCGAGGTTGCGACAGCCTTCAGCACGTCATCGCCGGCACTGTGACCGTAGTTGTCATTGATCTGTTTGAAGTGATCGATATCGAGCATCAATAATGACAGCGGCTGCATGTGTCGCCGGGCCATGTCGATCTCCCGTTGCAGCGTCTGATCCATGGCAATGCGGTTGCCGGTGCCTGTCAGCGGATCACGCAGTGCACTTTGAGTGGCTGCTCGATAGAGCAGGGCGTTACGCATCGGGAAGAGCAAGGTGGATAGCAGGGATTCGAGGTTGCCCTGATCCTTTTCGCTGAAGCGCTGATTTCGACGAAACACCAGATCGCCCAGGTGTGTGCCTTCGTGGCTCAGGCTATAGCTCACCGAGTGATGCCCGCGCTGACCGAACTCCAGGCGCAGATCGCTGGTCTTGTGCTGATAGTTCAAGGCGTCCAGTGGCACAAGGCGCTGAATTTCGCGGAAAAACAGTCCCAGAATGCGTTGCGGCTCAAGGCTGGTTTGCAGTTGCAGGCCCAGTTGCTGGCGCAATTGACCGAGGCCGGCAGGACGCTCCAGCAGGGGCGGCAATTGGCCAAAGCCCAGTCGCTGCATTTTGGCGCTATCGAAGTCAATTGCGTTGGTCTGGGTTGGAGATTTCATATGGCGTGAGCCCCTAAGCAGGAATGCTGTCTTGCAGGCTGGGTGAGAGCGGCTTTGGGCTGCGCGTCATACTGGTCCATCAGTCTCGTAGGACATGTGGCTAGATTTTAGTCCGCTTTGTCGAGCAAAAGTAAGCTCGACACGGCGCTGCCCGATCGCTAACACGCTGCGTGTTCCAACAGGGATTAGAGCGAAAGTCATGCCATTCGGTTCAGATGAATAAAACTCGTTTTAAATCAGCTTGTTGGCCTGTGTGGTGGCTACTGGCAGCTGATTTTTCGGCATTTTATTGACTTCACCAGGCGCTTGACGGGGGGGTGAGGCGCGTGCCGCGACAGGATGCCGTCGCGGCAGGGGGGCGGTGGCAAGGGGCTTACTGAGCGTTGAACGCCTGACCGTTGATGCCAGTGCTGTCCGGCCCCATCAGGTACAGGTAAACCGGCATGATTGCTTCAGGCGCCGGGTTGTTGGCCGGGTTCTCGCCCGGGTACGCTTGAGCACGCATGCTGGTGCGGGTAGCGCCTGGGTTGATGCTGTTGGAGCGAACCGGTGCGACGGTGTCGACTTCGTCGGCCAGGGTTTGCATCAGGCCTTCGGTGGCGAACTTCGACACGCCATAAGCGCCCCAGTACGCACGACCTTTGCGGCCTACGCTGCTGGAGGTGAAGATCACCGAGGCGTCCTGAGACAGCTTGAGCAGTGGCAGCAGAGTGCTGGTCAGCATGAACATGGCATTGACGTTGATGTGCATCACGCGCATGAAGTTTTCGCCGGAGAGTTGCTCCAGTGGCGTGCGCGGGCCAATGATCGAAGCGTTGTGCAGCAAGCCATCAAGGTGACCGAATTCGGTTTCGATCATGGCCGCCAGTTCGTCGTACTGATGCGGCAGGGCGGTTTCCAGGTTGAACGGAATCACTACAGGCTGTGGATAACCGGCGGCTTCGATTTCGTCGTAAACCTGAGTCAGATTGGCCTCGGTCTTGCCCAGCAGCAGTACGGTCGCGCCGTGAGCGGCATAGGTTTTTGCCGCGGCAGCACCGATACCACGACCGGCGCCAGTGACCAGGATGACCCGATCTTTGAGCAGTTCAGGGCGGGCGGAATAATCAAACATAAAAAACCTCTACAAAACGGAAGACAGACTGTGGCGAGGAGGCTTGTCGGAACGCCGCACCGCCCCGTTCGGCTGCGAAGCGGTCGTAAATCAGCCAGTTCGGTGAAGCTGACAAACCGAGCTTGGGGTCGCTTCGCAACCCAGCGGGGGCAAGCCCCCTCGCCACAAATGCCTCCGGCAGCCAGTTAGATCAGCAGCTACACAACGCGCTATCAAGCACCTTGAGCAACTCCGAAGGATGGTCCACCACCACGTCGGCCCCCCAGTTTCGTGGATTGTCATCAGGGTGAATGTAGCCAAAGGTTACCGCGGCGGTCCGGGTGCCGGCATCGCGGCCCGACTCGATATCGCGCAGGTCATCGCCTACGAACAGCACGCTGGACGGGTCAAGGTCGAGCATTTTGCAGGCGAGGATCAACGGCTCCGGGTCCGGCTTGCTGTTGGTCACGTGGTCTGGGCAAATCAGCAGCGCCGAGCGTTCGGCCAGTCCCAGTTGTTGCATGATCGGCTCAGCAAAGCGCAGCGGTTTGTTGGTCACCACGCCCCAGATCAGATTGGATTTCTCAATGTCGGCCAACAGTTCGGCCATGCCATCGAAGAGTTTGCTGTGAACCGCGCAACCCTTGAGATAGCGCTCCAGGAATTCCAGTCGCAACGCCTCGAAACCTGGTGATTCCGGGTCCATCGAGAAGGTTATCGCGACCATGGCTTTCGCCCCGCCGGAAATCTCGTCACGGATGTGTTTATCCGGAATCGGCGCCAACCCGCGGTCTGCCAACATGCTTTGGCAGATGGCAATGAAGTCCGGCGCGGTGTCGAGCAGGGTGCCGTCCATGTCAAAAAGAACTGCTCTGATTGCCATCGGCTTACTCCTCGCGCAGCGTCTGGATCATGTAGTTGACGTCAACGTCAGCGGCCAGCTTGTAGTGCTTGGTCAGCGGGTTGTACGTCAGGCCGATGATGTCCTTGACGCTCAGACCGGCCTGGCGGCTCCAGGCACCCAGTTCGGAAGGGCGGATGAATTTCTTGAAATCATGCGTGCCGCGCGGCAGCAGTTTCATGATGTATTCGGCACCGACGATAGCGAACAGGTAAGCCTTCGGGTTGCGGTTGATCGTCGAGAAGAACACCTGTCCACCCGGTTTTACCATGCGGAAGCAGGCACGAATGACCGACGATGGATCGGGTACGTGCTCAAGCATTTCCAGGCAGGTGACCACGTCGAATTGCTCGGGCATTTCTTCCGCCAGGGCTTCGGCGGTGATCTGCCGGTATTCGACGCTGACGCCGGATTCCAGTTGATGCAGTTGCGCGACCGCCAACGGTGCTTCGCCCATGTCGATGCCCATCACGGTGGCGCCGCGTTGTGCCATGGATTCGCTGAGGATGCCGCCACCGCAACCGACGTCCAGGACCTTCTTGCCGGCCAGTTTGACGCGCTCGTCAATCCAGTTGACCCGCAGCGGGTTGATGTCGTGCAGCGGCTTGAACTCGCTTTCGCGGTCCCACCAGCGATGAGCCAGGGCTTCGAATTTGGCGATTTCAGCGTGGTCGACGTTGCTCATGGATAATCCTCTAAATCTGAAAAATTCTGCTGTCAACCTTGAGGTTCAGCTCAAGGGGGCGTTCTATTCAGTGTCCGCTGATGCGCTGGCCCCAGGCGGTGGCCGTGGCGCATAGCTGTTGTTCATCGAAGCGCGTCAGGCGCCGGTCGTCGAGCAGTTGCTTGCCGGCAACCCAAAGGTGTTTCACACAGTCCCGGCCAGTCGCATAGATCAGTTGCGAAACCGGGTCATAAACCGGTTGCTGGGCCAGGCCGGACAGGTCAAAGGCCGCCAGGTCCGCGGCCTTGCCGACTTCCAGCGAGCCCACTTCGGCTTCCAGCCCCAGCGCACGGGCACCGTTGAGGGTTGCCATGCGCAAGGCGCGATGAGCGTCCAGTGCCGTGGCCGAGCCGGCAACGGCTTTGGCCAGCAGGGCGGCGGTACGGGTTTCACCCAACAGGTCGAGGTCATTATTGCTGGCCGCGCCATCGGTGCCGACCGCGACATTGACTCCAGCCTGCCACAAGCGCTCCACCGGGCAAAAGCCGCTGGCCAGTTTCAGGTTCGATTCCGGGCAATGAATCACGCTGGTGTTGCTTTCTACCAGCAACACCAGGTCTTCATCGCTGATTTGCGTCATGTGAACGGCCTGGAAGCGTGGTCCGAGCAAGCCCAGGCGGCCGAGGCGGGCCAATGGCCGCTCGCCGCGCTGTTCGACCGATTGCTGGACTTCGAAGGCTGTTTCGTGGACGTGCATGTGAATCGCTGCGTCCAGTTCCTCGGCGATTACCCGGATTTTTTCGAGGTTTTCGTCACCGACGGTGTAGGGTGCATGAGGGCCGAAGGTGATTTTAATGCGTGGGTGATGCTTGAGGTCGCTGAACAGCTCGACGCCCTGACGGATAGCTTCATCTGCATCGCTGGCGCCGGGAATCGGGAAATCGAGGATCGGGATGGCGATTTGCGCGCGAATACCGCTGTTGTGCACGCGTTCGCTGGCAACTTTCGGGAAAAAATACATGTCTGAGAAGCAGGTGATGCCACCTTTGATCTGCTCGGCAATGGCCAGGTCGGTGCCATCGCGGACGAAAGCTTCATCGACCCATTTGGCCTCGGCTGGCCAGATGTGCTGTTCAAGCCAGGTCATCAGTGGCAAATCATCGGCCAGGCCACGGAAGAGTGTCATCGCCGCATGTCCGTGGGCGTTGATCAGGCCCGGGCTCAGCAGCATGCCCGGCAGTTCGCGGACCTCGCCGGCCTTGAGCTTCAAGGCTTCGCTGCGCGGGCCGATAAACGCAATACGCCCGTCGCGGATGCCCAGGCCGTGCTCCTTGAGGACTACGCCAGCGGGTTCGACAGGTACTAGCCAGGTCGGCAGCAGGAGTAAGTCGAGCGCAACGGCAGGATTCGGCATCGAGGGTTCGGTCCAGTGCTTTTATAAAGGATGGCGAAGTATACCCGAGCGTCTTCGCGGGGGGATCGCTATAATCGGCGGCTTTTGTTCATGAGTGCGGGGTGAGGGATGCGCGATCGACTGTTGGCTGCGGAGAAGGTGAAGGCCATCGATTGGCGGGACGGTGCCCTGTACTTGCTGGATCAGCGCATTCTGCCATTCGAAGAAACCTGGATTGCCTATACCAGCGCAGCGGGTGTGGCCGAGGCTATTCGCTCGATGGTGGTGCGTGGTGCTCCGGCAATCGGCATCAGCGCAGCCTACGGCGTGGTGCTGGCGGCGCGCGCGCGGTTTGCTGCGGGTGGTGACTGGCAGGCGGCGCTGGAAGAAGACTTTGCCCTGCTCGCGGATTCACGGCCGACCGCCGTCAACCTGTTCTGGGCATTGGGTCGCATGCGCGAACGCCTGGAGCGGCTCAAGGATCACCCCAATCCATTGGAAGTGCTTGAGGCAGAGGCCTTGGCAATCCATGAAAGTGATCGCGAAGCCAACCTGACCATGGCGCAATTGGGTGTCGACCTGATCCGCAAGCATCAGGGCAATGCCCAGGCTGTTTTGACTCACTGTAATACGGGTGCGCTGGCGACTGGCGGTTTCGGCACTGCGCTCGGGGTGATTCGTGGTGCGTTCCTGGAAGGCATGATCGAGCGGGTTTACGCCGACGAAACCCGGCCTTGGCTGCAAGGCTCGCGTTTGACCGCCTGGGAACTGGCCAACGAAGGCATTCCGGTCACCCTGAACGCCGATTCGGCCGCTGCGCACATCATGAAAACCAAGGGTGTGACCTGGGTGATCGTCGGCGCCGACCGGATTACCGCCAACGGTGACGTGGCAAACAAGATCGGCACTTACCAATTGGCGGTCAACGCGATGCACCACGGCGTGCGTTTCATGGTGGTGGCGCCGAGTTCGACCATCGACATGAATCTGGCCAGTGGCGACGATATCCCGATCGAGGAGCGTGATGGCAGCGAGTTGCTGGAAGTGGGCGGCAAGCGGGTGGGGGCTGATGTCGATGCCTTTAACCCGGTGTTCGACGTCACACCGGCTGACCTGATTGACGCCATCGTCACCGAAAAAGGCATCGTTGAACGCCCGGATACCGCGAAGATGGCACAGCTTATGTGCCGCAAACGGTTGCATTGACGATCGCTATCGCGAGCAGGCTCGCTCCCACAGTAGGTAGGTGTCGTGTGCAAATTATGCGGCCGACTCGCTCGAATAATGAAATGGCTACCCCCGCCGCCCCCTGTGATCGCCCACTAAGCTTTCGCAGGGGGCTCATCGGAGACCGTTGCCATGAACAAAGTAGCTATTGCCGCCATCGATCTGGGAAAACACTCTTTCCATCTACACGCGCAAGATGATCGTGGTCATGAGTTTACCGCAAAAAGTTTACTCGTGCGGCGCTCATGCAGCACCTGATGAATCTCGAACCCTGCACCGTTGTGATGGAAGCCTGCGGCGGAGCCCACTTCATGGCGCAGGAGGTCGCGAAGCTGGGACATACGCCCAAGCTCATTGCCCCGCATCTCGTACGCCCTTACGTGAAAAGCAACAAAAACGACTTCGCTGATGCCGAGGCGATCTGCGAGGCGGCGACTCGTCCAACAATGCGCTTTGTACACCCCAAAACCCAGGCTCAGCAGCTGCTGGCCATGCTCAACTCGACACGCGATTCGTTCATCAAAGAGCGCACCGCGACCGTCAATCGGATTCACGCAGCGCTTTTGGAGGTCGGCGTCAGTCTGGCCACAGGCTTCAAGCCCATCAAAGAACTGCCCGCTCGGCTTGAAGCGAGTTCAATTCCTGTGCCCATCAAAAAACTTCTGACGAGGTTGCAGGAGCACTTCACCTATCTGGATGGGCAGATCAAGACGCTGGACAAGGAAGTGGAATGCCAGGCCGCCGAAGATGATCTGGCGGCTCGTTTGATGACCATGCCCTGCGTAGGCCCGATCACCTCCAGCGTCCTGGCTGCCGAATTGGGCGATGGCAAGCAGTTCAAATGCGGCCGAGGCTATTCGGCCTCAATCGGGCTGATACCCAAACCAGCATTCTACGGGCGGCAAGACCGTCCTGCTGGGCATCAGCAAGCGAGGTGATCGCAACCAGCGGCGCCTGCTTGTCCAA
Organism: Pseudomonas fluorescens HK44; assembly: GCF_000217955.3. Taxonomy (GTDB): domain Bacteria; phylum Pseudomonadota; class Gammaproteobacteria; order Pseudomonadales; family Pseudomonadaceae; genus Aquipseudomonas; species Aquipseudomonas fluorescens_AQ. The sequence continues at coordinate 182,415 of NZ_AFOY02000007.1, forward strand.
TGTGCCCGTGTTTACCTGATGCAACTGGACCGACAGAAAGGCTGGCTGGCGGACTGGGTCCGGCAGCTATTGGCCCACCATCACTCCAACCATGTGGTCTGCGCGCTGGCCAACAAGCTGGCGAGGATCGCCTGGGCGATTGCGGCCCACCACACCGAATTCGATGCAGGGCCAGCCGCGATGAACGCCTGACCCTGCTGTCACCCCGAGCACACAACCACCTGGTTTTTGCGATGCTGGATAACTGATGACGTGAACGGCCAACCGGCCTGACGACAACCCTGAGCTCCCCACACGGCTGAAAGGCCGTTCGAATAATTTAGGATCGTCGGGCATCGATTCTCATCGAGGCGCGGGGTTGCCACCCCACACAGGGACCCGGATAGATGGAAAGCAAGCCAAACACGCATCAAAACACAGTATTGCAGAAAAGGGGGTAACCATAGATGGGGGAGCGAGCTTGCTCGCGATGGGGTCCTCAAGGTCAACAAAATAGCCGAAGTCAGACCTGAAATCTGGCTCTAAGCCTCTCTCGTCGCCTTTACGCCTGTCACCGGTCAACTAACTATGCTCCATGCGCATCAGGGGGATAGGTGCGTGGCGGCTCTTGTGATAACATCCGGCGGTTTCCAAGGCAGCCCAATGTGGTTGCCTTTACTGCGCAGATCCATGGCATAACTCGTTGATTTGTCGTAAGTCGGTGCTGGCACTCAGCCTGCAGCGGCGAGCTTCGTTCGTCCCATATGGATGTGACGAAGTTTCACCAGAAAAAGGAATCAGGCTTCTCATGGGCGAACTGGCCAAAGAAATCCTCCCGGTCAATATCGAAGACGAGCTGAAACAGTCCTACCTCGACTACGCGATGAGCGTAATTGTCGGGCGGGCACTGCCTGATGCGCGCGATGGCTTGAAGCCCGTGCATCGGCGTGTGCTGTTCGCGATGAGCGAGCTGGGTAACGACTTCAACAAGCCGTACAAGAAATCTGCCCGTGTTGTCGGTGACGTGATCGGTAAGTATCACCCGCACGGTGATACCGCGGTGTACGACACCATCGTTCGTATGGCGCAGCCATTCTCGCTGCGTTACCTGCTGGTAGACGGTCAAGGCAACTTCGGTTCGGTCGACGGCGACAACGCTGCGGCAATGCGATACACCGAAGTGCGCATGACCAAGCTGGCGCACGAACTGCTGGCAGACCTGCACAAAGAAACCGTGGACTGGGTGCCGAACTACGACGGCACCGAAATGATCCCGGCGGTCATGCCGACCCGCATTCCCAACCTGCTGGTCAACGGCTCCAGCGGTATCGCCGTGGGCATGGCGACCAACATTCCGCCGCACAACCTCGGTGAAGTCATCGACGGTTGCCTAGCACTCATCGACAACCCCGAGTTGACCGTCGATGAGCTGATGCAATACATCCCCGGTCCGGACTTCCCGACCGCCGCGATCATCAACGGTCGCGCCGGTATCATCGAGGCCTACCGTACCGGTCGCGGGCGTATTTACATGCGCGCCCGTTCGATCATCGAAGACATCGACAAGGTCGGTGGTCGTCAGCAGATCGTCATCACCGAACTGCCTTACCAGTTGAACAAGGCGCGTCTGATCGAGAAGATCGCCGAGCTGGTCAAAGAGAAGAAGCTGGAAGGCATTACCGAACTGCGCGACGAGTCCGACAAAGACGGTATGCGCGTGGTGATCGAGCTGCGTCGCGGCGAAGTGCCTGAGGTCATCCTCAACAACCTCTACGCCCAGACCCAGCTGCAAGCGGTGTTCGGCATCAACATCGTCGCACTGATCGATGGCCGTCCGCGGATCCTGAACCTCAAGGACCTGCTGGAAGCCTTCGTGCGTCACCGCCGCGAAGTGGTGACCCGTCGTACCGTGTTCGAACTGCGTAAAGCCCGCGAGCGTGGTCACATCCTTGAAGGCCAGGCGGTTGCACTGTCGAACATCGACCCGGTCATCGCCCTGATCAAGGCTTCGCCAACGCCGTCGGAAGCCAAGGAAGCGCTGATCAGCACGCCGTGGGAATCCTCCGCGGTGGTTGCGATGGTTGAGCGTGCCGGTGCTGACTCTTGCCGTCCAGAGACCCTGGACCCGCAATACGGTCTGCGCGAAGGCAAGTACTTCCTGTCGCCGGAACAGGCGCAAGCCATTCTGGAACTGCGACTGCACCGTCTGACCGGCCTGGAACACGAAAAACTGCTGGCCGAGTATCAAGAGATCCTCAACCAGATCGGCGAACTGATCCGCATCCTCAACAGCGCCACGCGCCTGATGGAAGTGATCCGCGAAGAGCTGGAAGTGATTCGTGCCGAGTACGGCGATGTGCGTCGCACCGAAATTCTCGATGCGCGTCTGGACCTGACCCTGGGTGACATGATCCCGGAAGAAGAGCGCGTCGTGACCATTTCCCACGGTGGCTACGCCAAGACCCAGCCATTGGCTGCGTACCAGGCTCAGCGTCGTGGCGGTAAAGGCAAATCGGCTACCGGCGTCAAGGATGAGGACTACATCGCTCACCTGCTGGTCGCCAACAGCCACACCACGCTGCTGCTGTTCTCCAGCAAGGGCAAGGTTTACTGGCTGAAAACCTACGAAATTCCTGAAGCATCCCGCGCTGCCCGTGGTCGTCCGCTGGTCAACCTGCTGCCGCTGGACGATGGTGAATACATCACCACCATGCTGCCGGTCGAGGAATACACCGAAGGTCACTACATCTTCATGGCCACCGCCAACGGCACCGTGAAGAAGACCCCGCTGGAATCCTTCAGCCGTCAGCGCAGCGTGGGCTTGATCGCGCTGGAGCTGGACGAAGGCGACGTATTGATCTCCGCTGCCATCACCGATGGCGAGCGTGAAGTCATGCTGTTCTCCGACGGCGGCAAGGTTACCCGCTTCAAAGAGTCCGACGTTCGCGCCATGGGCCGTACCGCTCGCGGTGTCCGCGGCATGCGTCTGCCGGAAGGTCAGAAACTGATTTCCATGCTGATCCCGGAAGAAGGCAGCCAGATCCTCACCGCTTCGGCGCGTGGTTTCGGCAAGCGTACCGCCATCACTGAGTTCCCTGAGTACAAGCGTGGCGGTCAGGGCGTTATCGCCATGGTCAGCAACGAGCGTAACGGCCGTCTGGTCGGTGCAGTCCAGGTGCTCGACGGCGAGGAAATCATGCTGATTTCCGACCAGGGCACCCTGGTACGTACACGTGTTGACGAAGTGTCCAGTCTGGGTCGTAACACCCAGGGCGTGACCCTGATCAAACTGGCCAGCGATGAAACACTGGTCGGTCTGGAGCGGGTTCAGGAACCATCGGAAGTCGAAGGCGAAGAGCTGGAAGGCGAAGAGGGTGCCGGGCTCGAAGGCGTCGTGCTCGAGGCCGTCACCGAGCCGGACGATACTGTCGAAAGCCAGCAGGCTGACGCAGCTGACGAAGAAGAGCCGCAAGACTAACCAAATCGTAGCAGGGCAGAGTGTTTGCTCTGTCCGCTACCGTGAATGCATAGCGAGAGTGGATGTGAGCAAACGAGCCTATAACTTCTGCGCAGGTCCTGCTGCGCTGCCTGAAGCTGTCCTGTTGCGTGCCCAGTCGGAATTGCTCGACTGGCATGGCAAGGGTCTCTCGGTCATGGAAATGAGCCATCGCAGCGATGAGTTCGTGTCCATTGCGACCAAGGCCGAGCAGGATCTGCGTGACCTGCTGAATATCCCCTCGAACTATAAAGTACTGTTTCTGCAAGGCGGCGCCAGCCAGCAATTTGCTCAGATTCCTCTGAACCTGTTGCCGGAAAACGGCAAGGCCGACTATATCGATACCGGTATCTGGTCGCAGAAAGCCATTGAAGAAGCGCAGCGCTACGGCCACGTCAACGTTGCCGCTACCGCCAAGCCTTACGACTATTTCGCAATTCCCGGTCAGAACGAATGGAAGCTGTCGCAAGACGCAGCCTACGTGCACTACGCACCGAACGAAACCATTGGTGGCCTGGAATTCCAGTGGATTCCGGAAACCGGTGATGTTCCGCTGGTCGCCGACATGTCGTCGGACATTCTCTCGCGCCCTGTGGATATCTCGCGTTTCGGCATGATCTACGCCGGAGCCCAGAAAAACATCGGCCCGAGCGGCATCGTCGTCAACATCGTGCGCGAAGACCTGCTGGGTCGCGCCCGTTCGTTCTGCCCGACCATGCTTGACTACAAGGTCGCGGCCGACAACGGCTCGATGTACAACACCCCGCCGACACTGGCCTGGTACTTGTCCGGTCTTGTGTTCGAATGGCTGAAAGAGCAGGGTGGTGTTGAGGCCATTGGCAAGCTCAATGAGGTCAAGCAGCGCACGCTCTACAACTTCATCGATGCTAGCGGCTTGTACAGCAACCCGATCAACAAGGCTGACCGCTCGTGGATGAACGTGCCGTTCCGTCTGGCTGACGATCGCCTCGACAAGCCGTTCCTGGTCGGTGCCGAGGCGCGCGGTCTGCTGAACCTCAAGGGTCACCGTTCGGTAGGTGGCATGCGTGCCTCTATCTATAACGCCGTCGACATCAACGCAGTCAATGCGCTGGTGGCGTACATGGCAGAGTTCGAGAAGGAACACGGCTAATGTCTGAGCAAGAACTCAAGGCACTGCGCCTGCGCATCGATGCTCTGGACGAAAAAATCCTCGAGCTGATCAGTGAGCGTGCGCGCTGCGCCCAGGAAGTCGCGCGAGTAAAGATGGCCACGCTGGCCGAAGGCGAAGTGCCGGTGTTCTATCGTCCTGAGCGTGAAGCTCAGGTGCTCAAGCGCGTAATGGAGCGCAACCAGGGGCCGCTGGGCAACGAAGAGATGGCGCGGTTGTTCCGTGAAATCATGTCCTCATGCCTGGCGCTCGAGCAGCCGCTGAAAGTGGCCTACCTCGGCCCTGAAGGCACCTTCACTCAAGCGGCGGCCATGAAGCACTTCGGTCACGCGGTGATCAGCAAGCCTATGGCGGCGATCGACGAAGTGTTCCGTGAAGTGGCTGCCGGTGCGGTGAACTTTGGCGTGGTGCCTGTGGAAAACTCCACCGAGGGCGCAGTCAACCACACCCTTGACAGCTTCCTCGAACACGACATGGTTATCTGTGGCGAAGTCGAGTTGCGCATTCACCACCACTTGCTGGTGGGTGAAAACACCAAGACCGACAGCATCAGCCGCATTTATTCCCATGCCCAGTCTCTGGCGCAGTGCCGCAAGTGGCTGGACGCTCATTACCCGAACGTCGAGCGCGTGGCAGTTTCGAGCAACGCCGAAGCGGCCAAGCGGGTCAAGGGTGAGTGGAACTCGGCGGCGATTGCCGGCGACATGGCGGCAGGCTTGTACGGTTTGACCCGTCTGGCCGAAAAAATCGAGGATCGCCCGGACAACTCCACTCGATTCCTGATGATCGGCAGCCAGGAAGTGCCACCGACCGGCGACGACAAGACCTCGATCATCGTCTCGATGAGCAACAAGCCCGGCGCGCTTCACGAGTTGCTGGTGCCGTTCCATGACAATGGCATCGACCTGACGCGAATCGAAACCCGTCCATCGCGCAGCGGCAAGTGGACCTACGTGTTCTTCATCGATTTCGTCGGCCACCACCGCGACCCGCTGATAAAAGCTGTGCTGGAGAAAATCAGTCAGGAAGCGGTAGCACTTAAAGTGTTGGGTTCCTACCCGAAAGCAGTTCTCTAAAGGCGTTGATAATGAGTGGCGACTTCCTCGCTCTGGCACAGCCGGGCGTGCAACAACTTTCGCCTTACGTTCCGGGCAAGCCCGTGGACGAACTGGCCCGCGAGCTGGACATCGATCCGGCAAAAATCGTCAAACTGGCGAGCAACGAAAACCCGTTGGGTGCCAGTCCCAAGGCACTGGCGGCGATTCGCGAAGAGCTGGCCGAGCTGACTCGCTATCCGGACGGCAACGGGTTTGCGCTGAAAACCCTGCTGGCTGAGCAGTGCCGGGTCGAGCTCGATCAAGTGACGTTGGGCAACGGCTCCAACGACATTCTTGAGCTGGTCGCGCGTGCCTATCTGGCGCCGGGTCTGAATGCAGTGTTCAGTGAGCATGCGTTCGCGGTCTACCCGATCGTCACTCAGGCTGTCGGTGCGCAAGCGCGAGTGATTCCAGCCAAAGACTGGGGTCATGACCTGTCGGCGATGCTCGAAGCCATCGACAGCAACACCCGCGTGGTATTTATCGCCAACCCGAACAACCCGACCGGAACCTGGTTCGACGCCGAGGCGCTGGACGAGTTTCTGCAGGACGTGCCTGAGCACGTGCTGGTGGTGCTGGATGAGGCGTACATCGAGTACGCCGAAGGCAGCGACCTGCCGGATGGTCTGGATTTCCTCGCGGCATACCCGAACCTGCTGGTTTCCCGGACCTTCTCCAAGGCCTACGGTCTGGCCGCGTTGCGTGTGGGCTATGGCTTGTCGACCGCGGTGGTCGCTGATGTGTTGAACCGTGTGCGTCAGCCATTCAACGTCAACAGTCTGGCTTTGGCTGCCGCCTGCGCGGCGCTGCAGGACAATGAGTATCTGGCTGAAAGCCGTCGCCTGAACGAGTCCGGCATGCAGCAGCTCGAAGCGGGTTTCCGTGAGTTGGGGCTGAGCTGGATTCCTTCCAAAGGCAACTTCATCTGTGTGGATCTGGGGCGCGTTGCCGCGCCGGTTTTCCAGGGCTTGCTGCATGAAGGCGTGATCGTGCGTCCGGTGGCCAATTACGGCATGCCGAACCACTTGCGCATCACCATCGGTCTGCCGGCTGAAAACAGTCGCTTCCTCGAGGCGCTGGCCAAGGTTCTGGCCCGTGGTTGATGTCATTGCCGTGCAACCTGCTGCGCCTATGATCGGTCGCCTGGTGGTGGTCGGTCTGGGGCTGATCGGTGGATCGTTCGCCAAGGGCCTGCGTGAAAGCGGGTTGTGCCGCGAAGTGGTCGGCGTTGATCTCGATCCGCAATCGCGAAAACTGGCGGTTGAGCTGGGCGTGGTGGATCGTTGCGAAGTCGACCTCGCTGTCGCCTGTTGCGGTGCGGACGTGATTCAGCTGGCGGTGCCGATCCTGGCGATGGAGAAGCTGCTGGCGCTGTTGGCCGGCATGGATCTGGGGGCGGCGATTCTGACCGATGTCGGCAGTGCCAAAGGCAATGTGGTGCGCGCAGCGACCGAAGCCTTCGGTGGTATGCCGGCGCGATTCGTTCCGGGGCATCCGATTGCAGGCTCCGAGCAGAGCGGTGTCGAGGCTTCCAATGCTCAACTGTTCCGTCGGCACAAAGTGATTCTGACGCCGCTTGAGCAGACCGATCCGGCAGCTCTGGCAGTTGTCGACCGACTCTGGCGCGAATTGGGTGCCGATGTCGAGCACATGCAGGTCGAGCGTCACGACGAAGTGTTGGCGGCGACCAGCCATTTGCCGCACTTGCTGGCGTTCGGTTTGGTCGATTCGTTGGCCAAACGCAGTGAAAATCTGGAAATCTTCCGTTACGCTGCGGGCGGTTTCCGCGATTTCACGAGAATCGCCGGCAGTGACCCGGTCATGTGGCACGACATCTTCCTCGCCAATCGCGAAGCTGTCCTGCGCACACTCGATACATTTCGCAGCGATCTCGACGCCTTGCGCGACGCGGTCGATGCAGGGGACGGGCACCAACTGTTGGGCGTCTTTACGCGCGCCCGGGTTGCCCGCGAGCATTTCAGTAAAATCCTGGCCCGCCGGGCCTATGTGGACGCTATGAACTCCAACGATCTGATTTTCCTGGCAAATCCTGGTGGCCGCCTGAGTGGGCGGATTCGTGTACCAGGCGACAAATCGATTTCCCACCGTTCGATCATGCTCGGCTCCCTCGCTGAAGGCGTTACCGAAGTCGAAGGTTTCCTCGAGGGTGAAGATGCCCTGGCGACCTTGCAGGCCTTCCGTGACATGGGCGTCGTGATCGAGGGGCCGCACCATGGTCGCGTGACCATTCACGGTGTCGGCCTGCATGGCTTGAAACCGGCTCCTGGCCCGATCTATCTGGGCAACTCGGGTACGTCGATGCGTCTGCTGTCCGGCTTGCTGGCCGCGCAGGACTTCGACAGCACCTTGACGGGCGATGCGTCCCTGTCCAAGCGTCCGATGAATCGTGTAGCCAACCCGCTGCGCGAAATGGGTGCGGTGATCGAGACCGCTGCCGAAGGTCGTCCGCCGATGACCATTCGTGGTGGCAACAAGCTCAAGGGCCTGACCTACACCATGCCGATGGCCAGTGCTCAGGTTAAATCCTGCCTGCTGTTGGCGGGCCTGTACGCCGACGGCAAAACCACCGTGACCGAACCGGCTCCGACGCGTGACCATACCGAGCGCATGTTGCGCGGTTTTGGCTACCCGGTTACCGTCAACGGTGCCACCGCGTCGGTCGAATCCGGCCACAAGCTGACCGCGACGCACATTGAGGTACCGGGCGATATCTCCTCGTCGGCATTCTTCCTGGTGGCAGCGTCGATTGCCGAAGGTTCGGAGCTGGTGCTGGAGCACGTGGGTATTAACCCGACCCGTACCGGCGTAATCGACATCCTGCGTCTGATGGGCGCCGATATCACCCTGGAAAACCAGCGTGAAGTCGGCGGCGAGCCGGTGGCTGACTTGCGTGTGCGAGCGGCTAAGCTTAAAGGTATCGAAATTCCTGAAGCGCTGGTTCCGCTGGCCATCGACGAGTTCCCGGTACTGTTCGTGGCTGCGGCCTGTGCCGAAGGTCGGACTATTCTGCGTGGCGCGGAAGAGTTGCGGGTCAAGGAGTCGGATCGTATCCAGGTGATGGCGGACGGTTTGCTGGCGCTGGGTGTCAAGTGCGAGCCAACCCCGGACGGCATCATCATCGACGGCAGCCAGATTGGCGGCGGCGAAGTGCATGGCCACGGCGATCACCGGATTGCCATGGCGTTCAGCGTTGCGTCGTTGCGCGCCAATGCGCCGATCCGCATCCATGACTGCGCCAACGTTGCGACCTCCTTCCCGAACTTCCTCGCGTTGTGCGCGCAAGTCGGTATTCGTGTTGCTCAAGAGGCTCAGTCGTGACCAGCCATGCTCCGGTAATCACCATCGATGGGCCGAGCGGCTCGGGCAAGGGCACTATCGCCGGGATCCTCGCCAAGCGCCTGGGCTGGTGCTTGCTGGATTCCGGTGCGTTGTACCGTTTGCTGGCATTTGCTGCGCGCAATCATGGTGTCGACCTGACCAATGAAGAGTCGCTGAAGCTGCTGGCCGCTCACCTCGATGTGCAGTTCGTCGGGGCGACCGAAGGTCATCCGCAGCGCATCATCCTTGAAGGTGATGATGTCACTGATGATCTGCGCAATGAGCAGGTCGGAGCCTGGGCCTCGCAAGTAGCTGCGCTGCCTGCCGTGCGTGACGCTTTGCTGCAGCGCCAGCGGGCATTTCAGGAGGCGCCCGGGTTGGTGGCCGATGGCCGCGACATGGGCACCGTTGTATTTCCCGACGCGCCGCTGAAGATTTTTCTGACCGCCAGCGCCGAGGAACGGGCGCGCCGTCGTTATTTGCAGTTGAAGGGCAAAGTCGAGGGTGTTAGTCTGTCGAGTCTGCTAGATGAGATCCGTGTGCGCGATGAGCGCGACACCCAGCGAGCGGTAGCCCCGCTCAAACCGGCGGTCGATGCCATACAGCTGGATTCCACGGAGTTGTCCATCGAGCAGGTGCTGGAACGCATCATGAGCGAGATCGCCATTCGCGATATCGCCGGGTGACCAAGAAGCATCGCAGGGGACCAGTCATAGTCCTGCGGCGTTTCTTTTATATAAACGTAACCCACATTGTCTGGGATGTGGCAGATGGGCGTATTCTTCGCCCTTATCAACAGGAATTAAAATGAGCGAAAGCTTTGCGGAACTCTTTGAAGAAAGCCTAAAAACCCTGAACCTTCAGGCAGGCTCCATCATCACCGGTGTTATCGTTGATATCGATTACCAAGCTCGCTGGGTAACCGTTCACGCTGGCCTGAAGTCTGAAGCACTCATCCCGCTTGAGCAGTTCTACAACGACGCTGGCGAACTGAATATCAACGTCGGTGACGAAGTTCACGTTGCGCTGGATTCGGTTGAAGACGGCTTTGGTGAAACCAAGCTGTCCCGTGAAAAAGCCAAGCGCGCTGAATGCTGGATCGTTCTGGAAGCAGCCTTCGCAGCCGAAGAAGTGGTCAAGGGCGTTATCAACGGTAAGGTTAAAGGCGGCTTCACTGTCGACGTTAACGGCATCCGTGCGTTCCTGCCAGGTTCTCTGGTTGACGTCCGTCCAGTGCGCGACACCACGCACCTGGAAGGCAAAGAGCTGGAATTCAAGGTCATCAAACTCGACCAGAAACGCAACAACGTTGTCGTTTCCCGTCGTAGCGTCCTCGAAGCCGAGAACTCCGCTGAGCGTGAAGCTCTGCTGGAATCCCTGCAGGAAGGTCAACAAGTCAAAGGTATCGTCAAAAACCTCACCGATTACGGCGCATTCGTCGATCTGGGTGGCGTCGATGGCCTGCTGCACATTACCGACATGGCTTGGAAGCGTATCAAGCATCCTTCCGAAATCGTCAACGTTGGCGACGAGATCGATGTCAAGGTTCTGAAGTACGATCGCGAGCGCAATCGTGTTTCCTTGGGCCTCAAGCAACTGGGCGAAGATCCATGGGTTGCTATCAAAGCCCGTTACCCAGAAAGCACTCGCGTTACCGCTCGTGTAACCAACCTGACCGACTACGGCTGCTTTGCTGAGCTGGAAGAAGGCGTTGAAGGTCTGGTGCACGTTTCCGAAATGGACTGGACCAACAAGAACATCCACCCTTCGAAAGTCGTACAAGTCGGCGACGAAGTGGAAGTTATGGTTCTGGACATCGACGAAGAGCGTCGTCGTATCTCCCTGGGCATCAAGCAGTGCAAATCTAACCCATGGGAAGATTTCTCTGGCCAGTTCAACAAGGGCGATAAAATCTCCGGCACCATCAAGTCGATCACCGATTTCGGTATCTTCATTGGTCTGGACGGCGGCATCGACGGCCTGGTTCACCTGTCCGACATCTCCTGGAACGAAGTGGGCGAAGAAGCCGTACGTCGCTTCAAGAAGGGCGACGAGCTGGACACCGTTATCCTGTCGGTTGACCCAGAGCGCGAGCGTATCTCCCTGGGTATCAAGCAACTGGAAAGCGATCCGTTCTCCGAGTACGTTCAAGAGAACGACAAAGGCGCAATCGTTAAAGGCATCGTGAAAGAAGTTGACGCTAAAGGCGCCATCATCACTTTGGCTACCGATATCGAAGCTACTCTGAAAGCCTCCGAAATCAGCCGTGACCGCATCGAAGATGCGCGCAACGTTCTGAAAGAAGGCGAAGAAGTTGAAGCCAAGATCATCAGCGTTGACCGCAAGAGCCGCGTAATCCAGCTCTCGATCAAGTCCAAAGACGTTGAAGACGAGAAAGAAGCCATCCAGAGCCTGCGCGACAAGCCAGCTGCTTCGGATGCTCCAGTTGACACCACTCTTGGTGCTCTGCTGCGTGCACAAATGGAAAAACAGAACTGAGTTCTGTCAGACCATAGAAAAAGGGCGACTTCGGTCGCCCTTTTTTGTGTGCGCCCAGCATGGGCGCAATCTTGTGGGTGAAAGTCCCGCCGTAAGCTGACCACAGCGAACGAAGTGAAGCGCAACTGCATGAGGGTGACCGAGTGTGGGGAGGAAGCGTGAATCGAAGCCATGAGCCGATGTACAAGAACCGGATAAAAGGCGCGGCCGATCAGGGCGAGCGGGCACAAAACCGCGAAGCTCTTGTGGTCAAGGATCAGGCTGTGTAAATCCGGCGGTTGTGTGGTGAAGGATTGCGTTCTTACCTGGGGAGATCTCGCCTTATGCCTGAAAGGGCGACGGTGCCAGCCGGAGCGAGAAGTCAGCAGAGGCCGTAGTAGTCTTTTTTTTTGACGAAGGGCCGAACGAGAGAAAGCGTTATAGGCCATGTTGATACGAAAGACCGGAAGTCAGATGCCTGCCAAACGCGGGGCGGATGGAGACTGCGAGCGGTGAAGCCGTGAGAAGTCCCGTCAGCGACGAGGTCAATCGCCCGCAAGATGAATCCGACAACGCAGGGCAAGGGCTGCTGGAACGGGCCTTTGCGAGAGAAAACCTGAAGCGGGCGTGGAAACGGGTCAAGGCCAACAAAGGTGCAGCGGGAGTCGACGGTCTGGATATTGATCAGACGGCCGAGTACCTGCTGACCCAATGGGCGGCGATTCGTGAACAGCTTCTATCAGGTGTCTACCGGCCCAGTCCGGTACGGCGTGTAGCCATTCCCAAACCTGACGGCGGTCAACGCGAGCTGGGTATCCCAACGGTCACCGACCGTTTGATCCAACAAGCGCTGCTGCAAGTCTTGCAGCCATTACTCGATCCGACTTTCAGTGAACACAGCTACGGCTTTCGTCCGGGACGCTGTGCGCAGGGCGCCGTTTTAGCGGCTCAGCGCCATGTTTCTTCAGGACGTAAAGTGGTGGTGGATGTTGATCTGGAGAAGTTCTTCGACCGGGTCGATCACGACATCTTGATGGATCGTTTGCGCAAACGGACCACGGATCAGGCGGTTATCCGGCTGATTCGTGCCTATCTGGATGCGGGAACGCTGATCAATGGAGTGGTCGAGAAAAGCCGCTGCGGGGCGCCGCAAGGCGGCCCGCTGTCGCCGTTGCTGGCGAATGTGCTGCTGGACGAAGTGGACCGAGAGCTTGAGCGCAGGGGACATTGTTTTGTGCGCTATGCCGATGATGCGAACGTTTATGTTCGCAGTCAGAAGGCGGGGCAGCGGGTAATGGCCCTGCTGAGGCAGCTGTACGAAAAGCTGCACTTGAGCGTCAACGAGAGCAAGAGTGCAGTGACGAGCGCGTTTGGTCGCAAGTTTCTGGGCTATGAGTTGTGGTCAGCCCGCGGCGAAGTCAAGCGTGCCGCATCCTATAAAGCGCAGAAGCAGTTCAAGCAACGAATACGCTGGTACACCCGACGCTCGTGTGGCCGTAGCTTGCAGCAGATTGTCGATGACCTACAACCTTACATTTTGGGATGGAAAGCTTACTTTGGGTTGTCGCAAACCCCAGCCGTCTGGCGTGCGCTGGACGAATGGATACGACACCGGTTGCGAGCGATCCAGCTTAAACAATGGAAGCGCGGAACGACGACGTATCGTGAGCTGCGAGCACTTGGCGCGAATAACCAGGTGGCGCAGAAGGTGGCAGGAAACACCTGCCGCTGGTGGCATAACAGTCGTCTTGACCTGAATCGCGTGCTTAATATTGCGTGGTTCGACAGGCTGGGATTAGTGCGTTTCTCATAACCTCAATCTCTCGAACCGCCCGGTGCGGACCCGCATGCCGGGTGGTGTGGCAGGGGAGCGGCCTATGAAGGCCGTCCCCTATGCCGATGCCTGAAATTTGAGGTTGTTGGGGGGCAGAAGGAAACGATGCGAGAGGAAAGTGGTCTGTTGTTCGGGTGTGTCAATTGTCTATTCGAGGCTAGGCTTTAGCTTTAACCGGGTATTGGTTGGGTCTGATGTCTGGCATAAGGAAGGGAATGAACAAACTCGTTGTCACATTGGCAGTGCTGGCCTTGGTGGGGTGTACGACAAACGCCAAAACTCATGTGGTGCGTGGAGTGAGTGGTATTGAGATCGATTGTTCGGGGCTCGGGTCGGGGTGGGACAAGTGTTACAAGCGTGCTGCAAGAGAGTGTGGCGCGCAGGGGTACAAGGTTATTGGCAGGTCCAGTGATGCTAAAGAAGAGGGGGAGGATTATCCATTTGGGTGGAGCCCGACCGGATACCTCACTCGCGTCATGTTGGTCATTTGCAGATGATGATTCGGTGTGTCTCTGTGGGTGTGGAAGGGTGGGGTGCCAGCTCTCCGGGAGGCGAGCTTCGCGGTGTCTGTCAGGGAATGCAGATAAGTCAATATATAGGCTGTTCAAAATCTTTCGAGCATGCTAAAACCTTTGAAGCGCTGATCTAGCTGCTTGAAAAAGAAGGGAAAAATATGACGAAGTCGGAGTTGATCGAACGAATTGTCACCCATCAAGGGCTACTCTCATCCAAGGATGTAGAGCTGGCCATCAAGACCATGCTTGAGCAAATGTCCCAGTGTCTGGCGACCGGTGATCGAATCGAAATCCGTGGCTTTGGCAGCTTCTCTTTGCACTATCGCGCGCCGCGCGTCGGTCGTAATCCAAAGACCGGTCAGTCTGTCAGTCTTGACGGAAAATTCGTTCCTCATTTCAAACCGGGTAAAGAGCTTCGGGATCGGGTGAATGAGGATGAGGAGGAGGGGCTTTGATGATGCTCTATCAGGGGGTGGGCTCATGGCTAGCCTAAGGCGTGCGGGGCTTGTCGTCGTTTTGCTGATATTTGTGTTGGTGGTCCTGGTATTCATGCTGGAGAATCAGCAGTCTGTTTCATTGGTATTTTTAGGGTGGGCGGGGCCGCAGCTGTCGATCGCTGTTTATATTGCTTTAGCGTTCCTGCTGGGAATGGCTGCCGGGCCTGTGCTCGTTGTTGTTCGGCGAGCGAGGCGTCGCCCTGTTTAAAGGGGGTATTTTTTGCCGCATGCAAACTATCGGCGTGTTATTCTTTGCATTCATGGGATATGGTTGGCCTCCCCCTTCCTTCTATCTGTCGCTCAGCTTTGATTTAAGTGGGGAGGTATTTTTCTATAGTGCCAGGCAGTCGGTGGCGATCTTGATCGTTAGTAGGTCGGTTAAACCAAGTTAAGTGAAAGGGCAAGCAATCATATGCAAGGTAATAATGGCTCCGCCAGGCACTCAGATGAAATAGATCTGCTGGAGCTTTTCAAAGCACTATGGCAACAAAAGTGGTTGGTTGTTGTGGTGACGCTCATTGTAACACTTGCGGCTATCAGCTATGTATTGCTGGTAACGCCTGTGTATGAGTCAAAGTATTACATATCACCACCGACTGCCAATGATATCGCTAACTTGAACTATGGACGGACACCAGGCTCCGGTCTGAAGGTTTTTACGATTGACGAGGTTTATAAGGTTTTCTTGCATAATCTTCAATCTGAATCGATACGACGGGCCTTTTTTGAAAAAGTCTACTTGCCTGCGCTGGGAAGTGGCGATCAGTCATCGCGTGAGCGTTCATATGAGACCTTTTCAAAAACAATTACAATTGCACCGTTAGATAAGGATGACGGGGGGCGCTGGTCGATTTCCTTGGCTGATAAGAGTTCGGAAAACACCAAGAATTGGGTGGATATCTTTGTCAATCTGGCAGCAAAGAGCTCCGAGCAAGAACTGATCGCCGGTGTCACAAAAGAGGCCTCAGTGCGTGGGCGAGATTTAGAGCTGCAGATTGATACGCTTCGTGAGTCTGGAAGTAAGGAGCGGCAAGACAGTATTACTCAACTACGAGAAGCGTTGGCCATTGCTAAGTCAAGCGGTCTGGAAAATCCCGTTGTTTTCTCTGGTAATGGTGTTTCCAAGTTGTCCGGTAACATGGATGGAGGGCTTGCTTACATGCGCGGTAGCAAAGCGCTCGAGGCAGAGTTGAAAGCCCTGGAAGGTCGAGACTCCAATGATCCGTTTATCCTCGGGCTGAGAAAACTACAAAATCAACTGGATTTCTATAAGGGCTTGGAAAGAGGAACTTATGAAATTGCGGTTTTCCGCCATGACGGTATCCTTGATCAACCCACTTCACCTATTAAGCCCAAGAAACCTATTATCTTGGTCCTTGGTGCATTGATCGGCGCTCTGCTTGGCTGCATTTTTGCCTTGGCGCGCCATTTTATCCTTAAGCGGAAGCGGGAAGAGATCTCGGGTGTCAGTCCGCTCTAATCATCGTCGTTAAGCTTAAGCGTCAACCAATGATTGTCATTCGACGTAAGGTCCTAGCGTGGGCCTTTAGTCACCCTAAAGGTCTGGGCTGCTGAATCCATCCTTCGGACAGTGAAAACTGCTTCAGAAACCCAGGAGGCTCGAACTTCTCGGGTCGTAAAGGGTAGAAATGGGTTTCATTTGATCGGTGTGCCAACGTTTGATTGATCAATGGCTAGCGCTTCGTCGGAAATTCCCGGGGGTACTAATTGGGTGCCGCTGCACTCGATCGGCCGGTGTAAACTGCACAACGATGTTGGTGGGTGTGCTAGCTCTCTGATGGCTGGTTGGCAGGCTCAGTTGCAGCAGATCGGGTCGTCACCAGATGAGGGGGCCCGAGCTTCAAAAGCTTAACAGGCGCCGACCTCGGTTGGCGCATCAAAAACTGGCACTTCCATCCCGTCGGAATCTACGGTGAGCCCCGGGACGACAGTGTGAAAGTATGAATAACAGATAGCGCGCATTGGGCGTTATTTGAGTTTGAGGAGAAGACGTTGAAGATATTAGTGACCGGTGGCGCAGGCTTTATCGGCTCGGCGGTTGTTAGGCATATCATCGCCAACACCAAGGATTCGGTGATCAATTTGGATAAATTGACCTACGCCGGTAACCTGGAATCGCTGGCTGAAGCCGGTCAGAGTGACCGATATGCCTTTGAGCGGGTCGACATTTGTGATGCTGACCAACTGCAGCGAGTGCTAAGCGAGCACAAGCCTGACGCGATCATGCACCTGGCAGCGGAGTCCCATGTTGATCGTTCGATCAGCGGACCTTCGGACTTTATCCAGACTAATATCGTCGGAACCTACACCCTGCTCGAAGCGACTCGTCATTATTGGAAAAGCCTGAGCCAGGAGGCGCAAGAGAGGTTCCGTTTTCATCACATCTCCACGGACGAGGTTTATGGCGATCTTGAAGGCCCCGAGGATCTCTTCACCGAGCAGACCCCGTATCAGCCAAGTTCGCCTTATTCGGCAAGTAAAGCAAGCTCTGACCATTTGGTCCGGGCCTGGAGCCGAACATACGGCCTGCCAGCGATCGTAACCAACTGTTCGAACAATTACGGACCTTGTCATTTCCCCGAAAAGCTCATTCCGCTTGTGATCTTGAACGCACTGGAAGGTAAGCCTCTTCCTATTTACGGCAAGGGTGATCAGGTTCGGGACTGGTTGTACGTCGAGGATCACGCGCGTGCGCTTTACAAAGTGGTATCCGAAGGTGACGTCGGCGAGACCTACAACATAGGTGGTCACAACGAGAAGAAAAATATCGAAGTTGTCCACACTGTTTGCGCTTTACTGGATGAACTCTGTCCTGAATCGCCGTACCTTCCACATGCTCAACTCATCACCTACGTTCAGGATCGCCCTGGTCATGATCAGCGCTACGCCATTGACGCAAGCAAAATTCAGCGTGAGCTTGGCTGGGTTCCCGAAGAAACGTTCGAGTCTGGCATCCGCAAGACAGTTGAGTGGTACCTGAGCAATCAGCAGTGGGTTGAACATGTCAAGAGCGGCAGTTACCAGCAGTGGATTGACCTGAACTATTCGGAGCGACAAGCCTGATATGAAAGTTCTCCTTTTGGGTAAGAATGGCCAGGTCGGTTGGGAGCTTCAACGTTCCCTGTCCACGATAGGTGAGGTTGTAGCTCCTGATCGCCTCTCGGTAGATGGGGTCTGTGGTGATTTGGCCAACTCTGAAACCTTGCGCGAAACTATCAAGCGTGTAGCGCCAGACATAATTGTCAACGCCGCTGCTTATACCGCCGTAGACAAGGCTGAGTCCGACAAAGATCTGGCTTTGCAGGTCAATGCAGCCGCTGTACAGGTCATTGCCGAGGAAGCATTCAAGCTCGGTAGCTGGGTGGTGCACTACTCCACTGATTATGTGTTTGATGGTAGCGGTGCATCCGCTTGGCGGGAGAACGATGTTGTTTCACCGATCAATCACTACGGATTGACCAAGCTTCTCGGTGAGCAAGCGTTGATTTCGTCCGGGTGCAAGTGCCTTATTTTCCGCACAAGCTGGGTATACGGTGCGCGCGGAAGTAATTTTGCAAAAACGATGTTGCGACTCGCCAGCAGTCGCCCGGAGCTTAACGTTATCGCAGACCAGATCGGTGCCCCGACAGGCGCGGACCTGATAGCGGATGTAACCACCGTAGCGCTCCGGCACGCGCTCCAGAATCCATCTGTGGCAGGTGTTTACCACTTGGCGGCAGCGGGTTTTACCTCTTGGTACGAGTACGCAAGCCTGGTTATCGACTACGGTAGAAACAACGGTCAGGCAGTCGTTGCACAAAGCGTAAAACCGATTTCAAGCGCAGAGTACCCGACGCCGGCGCGTCGGCCATTGAATTCGCGGCTTAATACCGAGAAACTGCGTGAGACTTTTTCCATCCACTTGCCTGAATGGCAAAGTGGTGTGACCCGGATGTTAAAGGAAGTGTTAGAGAAATGACGGTCATGAAACGCAAAGGCATCATCCTCGCGGGCGGCTCTGGCACGCGTTTGCATCCCCTCACGCTGGGGGTATCGAAGCAAATGCTTCCGATTTTCGATAAGCCGATGATCTTTTATCCGCTGTCTGTACTGATGCTTGCCGGGATGCGTGAAATTCTGATTATTTCCACCCCGGAAGATCTGCCTTGCTTTAAAAAGCTCCTGGGCGACGGCCGCCAGTACGGTATCGAATTGAGTTATGCCGAGCAGCCGAGTCCGGATGGTCTCGCTCAAGCCTTCATCATCGGCGAAGAGTTCATTGGTGATAATCCGTGCTGCCTGATCCTGGGGGATAACATTTTCTATGGTCAGCATTTTTCTGACAACCTGCGCTCTGCCATGTCGCAGACTACGGGGGCTACGGTATTCGGTTATCACGTCTCTGATCCCGAGCGCTTCGGTGTGGTCGAATTCGACAAGACCGGTCGCGCATTGAGTATTGAAGAAAAACCCGTCGATCCTAAATCCAACTATGCTGTGACCGGTTTGTACTTCTATGACAACCGCGTTGTAGAGATTGCAAAAAATATCAAACCGTCACCAAGAGGCGAGCTCGAAATCACCGATGTAAACCGTGCGTATCTCGATGACAAGTCGCTTACTGTGGAAATGCTCGGACGTGGTTTTGCTTGGTTGGACACTGGCACTCACGAGTCGCTGCTGGAAGCAAGTCACTTTGTGCATACCATCGAGCACCGTCAGGGCTTGAAAGTAGCGTGTCTGGAGGAGATAGCATTCCACAATGGCTGGATAACTCCTGAAATACTCGGTGAGCAAGCTGAAAAACTCAAAAAGACCGGGTATGGGCAGTACCTGCAGAAGCTTCTGGCAGAGGCTTAAGACGTATGAACCTGATTCAAACCTCCATTCCTGATGTGGTCATTATTGAACCGGCAGTTTTTAGCGATGAGCGCGGCTGGTTCATGGAAAGTTTTCACGAGGAAAAGTTTCACAGGGCACTGGAATGTCTTGGTTTGTCTGTGCCGCGTGCGTTCGTCCAGGACAACCATTCCTGTTCGGCGAAAGGTGTGCTGCGAGGTTTACACTTCCAGCGTGCACCTTTTGCGCAGGGGAAGCTTGTTCGGGTCGTTCGAGGTGCTGCATTTGATGTCGCGGTAGACATCAGACCTGATTCTCCTACCTATTTGAAATGGGTAAGTGTGGAGTTAAGCAGCTCCAACAATAGAATGCTCTGGATTCCGGAAGGCTTTGCACACGGATTTGTTGCGTTGGAGGATGATACTCACTTCCTTTACAAAACAACGAACTACTATGACAAACAGTCTGAAGGTTCGCTTCACTGGAGCGATCCTCAACTGGGTATTAAGTGGCCAGGTGCTGAGAGCTATATTGTCAGCGAAAAAGATGATCAGGCCCCCAGTGTCGATAGCTTGTCGGTGGTGCGGTAATGAGCCTGGTTCGGATGCTTGACATCAATACGTTGGGTGACGAGCGGGGGCATCTGATCGCTCTTGAGGGTGACAAGAATATCCCGTTCGAAATTAAGCGGGTTTATTATTTGACCGACACTCAGCCGGGCGTGCCGCGCGGTTTTCATGCTCATAAAGAACTCGTACAAGTTGCTGTGTGCGTGTCGGGTCGTTGTCTGATGAAAATGGATGATGGTCTGCGCACGGAAGAGATATGGCTGGATGCTCCTGATAAAGCCATAGTGATTGATAAAATGATCTGGCACGAAATGCACGATTTTAGTTCTGATTGCGTGTTGCTTGTATTGGCTAGTGATTTTTATGACGAGCAAGATTATATCAGGGACTACAGTATATTCAGTGAGTTGACTAAAAGTGCCTAAAATACATCCTCTCGCCGATGTGAAAAGTAAAGCTATCGGTAAGGACACCCGGATTTGGCAGTTTGCAGTTGTTTTTGACGGCGCCGTCGTTGGAGAGAACTGTAATATCTGCGCTCATACCTTGGTGGAAAATGGTGTTGTTGTTGGAAATAACGTTACCATCAAGTCCGGGGTTTATCTTTGGGAAGGGACCGTGGTTGCTGATAATGTATTTATTGGTCCCAACGCCACGTTCACCAATGATGTAATGCCGCGTTCCAAAATTTACCCAGAAGCATTTTCAGGCATTATTATCAAACAAGGTGCAAGTGTCGGAGCTAATGCAACGATATTGCCTGGTGTAACCATCGGCGAAGAAGCCATGGTTGGTGCTGGGGCTGTAGTCGTTTCTGATGTTCCGGACCGAGCAGTCGTCGTGGGCAACCCAGCTAAAGTGATCAGGTATTTGACCAAATGATTAGTTTTCTTGACTTAAAAACTATCAACCAGACTTGCCGTGAAGAACTAATTGAAGCTTGCACGCGTGTTATCGACTCTGGTTGGTACATCGGTGGTGGCGAGCTTTTACAATTCGAGAAAGAGTTCTCGGAGTATTGCGGTACTAAGCATTGTATAGGCGTTGCCAACGGCCTTGATGCTCTGGAATTGGTCATTAGAGCCTGGAAAGAGCTTGGCCTTCTTAGCGAAGGCGATGAAATTCTGGTTCCATCCAACACCTACATTGCTAGTATTTTGGCTGTATCGGAGAATGGCCTTGTTCCCGTTCTGGTAGAGCCCGACGTTGCTACATTCAATATCTGCCCTGTAAAAGCAGAGGCAGCAATTACTTCCAGAACCAAGGCAATCTTGCCCGTTCATCTCTATGGTCGATTGGCTGATATGCCAAGGATTATGGACCTTGCGCAACGCCGCGGACTGCTGGTTCTCGAAGATTCTGCGCAGTCTCATGGCGCAAGTATCGACGGGAAAAAAGCGGGTAGCTGGGGGAATGCTTCCGGTTTCAGCTTCTATCCTGGCAAGAATCTTGGGGCGCTGGGCGATGCGGGCGCTGTTACGACAAATGACGATCTCTTGGCAACGACTCTGCGAGCACTGCGTAACTATGGCTCCCACGAGAAGTATAAGAACCTCTATCGTGGCGTGAACAGCCGTCTGGATGAGATTCAGGCAGCGTGTTTGTCTGTAAAACTCAAATATCTGGATGAGCAAACGGCCCACCGCCGCGAGATTGCAGACCTGTACACCCGAACCATCGACAACCCTGCGATCGTTTTGCCTGTGTCGGAGCGATTCGAATCTTTGCAGAATGCCAGCCACGTTTGGCATGTATACACCGTACTGTGCGAGCAAAGAGAAGCGCTTCAAAAACATTTGCTGGAAAGTGGCGCTCAAACGTTGATCCACTACCCGATTCCTCCACATCATCAGCAAGCTTATGCTGAGTTGGCCGGCTGCTCGTTTCCGATTTCAGAGAAAATACATAGTCAGATCTTGAGTTTGCCAATGGGGCCAACTTTGTCGCTGAGCGAAGCTGAAACAGTAGTACAGGCATGCAATAGTTTTTTGGCTAAAGAAATTAAATGAATCTTGTTAAAACGAGTTTTTTTAATGGAATAGCTGTTGTCATTAAAATGTTGACCTTATTGGGAATAAATAAAATCTTGGCGTTGTATGTCGGGCCGTCAGGTTATGCAGCGTTGGGGCAGCTACAGAACGCCTTGACGATGATAACAACGCTTTCCAGCGGCGCCGTCAATACAGGTGTTACCAAATATACAGCTGAGTATATTGATTATCCAAGCAGGCAGCACACGGTTTGGAAGACCTCAACAACTTTTGCTATTGTAGGCTCTCTTGCTGTAGGTGTTGCGGTTGCAGTGTTCAGTGATAAGTTGTCACTGTATTTTTTTAAAAAAGTTGAGTACTCCAGTGTCTTTTTATGGATTGCGTTGTCGCTGATATTCTTTACATTTAATGCTCTGTTGCTCGCCATTATCAATGGAAAAAAAGACGTTAAAACACTGGTGATTGCCAACATCGCTGGCAGCTTTTTATCGTTGATAGTCACCGGTTTACTTACCTGGTTTTTAGGGCTCTATGGAGCCTTGGTTTCCCTTGGGATATATCAAGCGCTGGCATTCGTTACGACTGTTTTTTTATGTCGGCAAGCAGAATGGTTTCGAGTTGAATATTTTTTTGGTCGGTTTGATAAAGGTGTAGCTCTTGATTTAAGTAAGTATGCTGCAATGGCATTGACCACAGCGGTATGTCTTCCCGTTGCTCAGATATTGATTCGTGATCACTTAATAAGCGAGTTTGGAGTCGAGTATGCTGGTTACTGGGAGGCAATGTGGCGGCTAAGCAGTGCATATCTCTTGCTGGTGACCACCACCCTAGGTGTTTATTATCTACCCCGTCTTTCTGAATTGGTTGGTTATACCGCTGTTCTGAAAGAGGTCATTGAAGGTTATAAGTTTGTACTTCCTGTTGCGATAGTATGCTGTATGGCGGTGTATTTTTTACGCGATTTCATCATATATATGTTGTTTAGTAAACAATTTCTACCGATGAGAGATCTATTTGCGTTTCAACTCGTCGGCGATGTAATGAAAATTGGAAGCTGGATACTTGCGTATGTGATGTTGGGTAAAACCATGTACAAACTGTATATAGTTACTGAGGTGTTGTTTTCCATATCGTGGTATTTGTTAGTTTTACTGTTCACCCGATGGCATGGTTTTGACGGGGTGGTTGAAGCCTATGCATTCAATTACTTTCTATACTGGATTGTTATGGCCGTTTGCGTAGCGTACGCACTAAGTGCGAATTCTAATGGTCAGACTGACCCCTCGATAAGGTGAGGAGAGCTAAATGAAAATTTTAATCCCTATGCTTGCATTTTCAAGCGCAGGTGGGATGAGGGTGTTGTCGAGGCTTTCTAGTGAGTTAATAGAGAGTGGGCACGAAGTGGAGTTTTTAGGTCCAGACTTCATTAACAAGCCTTATTATCCGACTCTCGCTAATGTAAGAACGTTTTCAAATATTTTTCATCGTGTTCCAGTGGTGCGAGGAATATTTAACCTTGTAGGGATGTTTTTGTTTATTCTCAAGCACCGAAAAGAATATGATATTTTTTTGGCTAGCTACAATTTAACTGCGTTCCCCGTCGCGTTTGGTGCTCTAGGTACAGGTAAAGGCTTTTATTATATTCAAGCTTATGAACCTGAATTTTATGATAAGAAAAGCTTTATAGGTTTTCTTGGCTATTTAATGGCGTCGGTCTCATATTTTTTGCCGCTTCGGCGAATTGTAAATGGGGCGATTTATCAGAGCCATAAGCTGTTAAGGGCGAAGTTTGTTGTCGAGCCCGGTATTGATTTGGAAGTATTCAAGTTCTCACCGAGGTCATTTCCTTCCGAAGAAATAGTTCTAGGATGCATAGGTCGAGAGCTTGCATGGAAAGGGACTTATGAGATTGTGGAGGCGGTGAAGTTTGTTAGAGCCTTCACAGGTAAAAATTTGATTTTAAAGGTGGCATTCGAACTTCCTAGGACTGTAGATTTAAAAAGTTACGACTTTATCCAGATGTGCTCGCCTCACGGAGATGATTATTTGGCAGAGTTTTATAAAAGCGTTGACTTGTTTATTGCTACCGGGCTTATCCAAGATAATGCGTTTCACTACCCTTGTTTGGAGTCCCTGGCTTCCGGATGTATAGTGGTTTCCAACTATGGGCCGGCCACTGAAAGCAACTCATTGTATATTGAACAGGTAACGATTGAGAAGATAGTATCCCAGATATTACGTTACCTCCAGTTGGATCGGGAAGCTTTGGCTGCTATGCGGACTCGTGCGGAGCATGACGTGAAAGCATATGAATGGTCAGAGATAGCACGAAAGATGCTTGTTTCATTTTCTTCTCTACGTTAACTACATCTTAAGTATATTAATATGAAAGCTTCCGTTGCCGCAGTAGTAGTGCTTTTTAATCCGGATCTGGTCGTACTTGACAGGCTGTTGCTCAGCATTTCTGAACAAGTGCAATTTGTTTACGTTGTTGATAACACCCCAGGTGCTGGTATTGAAAACTATCAAGGGAGGTTTGATGATGAAAATTTATTTTACCACGCCCTTCAGGATAATTACGGTATAGCACGTGCGCACAATGTTGGTGTTCAACTGGCTGAAAAGGCTGGCTATTCACATGTTTTGTTGCTTGACCAAGACAGTGAGTTATCACCGGGTACCGTTGAGACCTTATTGGTTGAAGAGCAAAAATTGCTCGATGCGGGTGTTAAAGTTGGTGCAATTGGACCTGTTTTTATCGATGAGAAAACAGGTGATGCTGCTCCAGCACTGAAACCATCATTCTTGGGCACGAAGAGTGTTGAAATTGATTTAAGTTCTACGTTACCTGTCATGAGTAATTACATTATTGCTTCGGGTTCGTTAATTCGGATCAGTGTTTTCAATGTGGTTGGATTGATGCAGGAAAGCTTATTTATCGACTGGGTCGATATTGAGTGGGGGGAGAGAGCCTCCTCGGTTGGTTATGGATCCTATTTGACTCCGCTTGTTACAATGCGCCACAGTATTGGTGATGAGTTTGTAACTCTGCTAGGGAAGCGAATTACCCTGCATAGTGATTTTCGAAATTATTTTATTGTAAGGAATGCAACTTATCTTGCTTTGTGGAGTAAGATTCGGTTTCAGACTCGCTTTCGGTTTGCACGAAAGATTCCTTATTATGTTGTTTGTTATACGTTGTGCTCTCAGAAAAAGTTATATTCTGCAAAGTTGTTGTGTCTTGCTTTTTATGATGGAGTAGTAAGGAATATGTTCAAGGGTAGGTTTTGATGTTGTACCTATCAATATTTTTAGCTGCTTTGTTATGCGGTTTTTTTTCATTGGTGCGCGATGAGAGAAATATGATAATTTTTTCGCGTACAGTATTTGCTATTTTGCTTTTGTATCTGGTTATGTTTGCAGGGCTGCGGGCGCCCGACGTAGCGCCAGACTATTTCAATTACATTGACTGGCTGTACCGCGTCGGAAAGTCACCTGAATCTATTTTTGAAGAGTTTAAAGATCCGGGCTTTTTACTTACGTTCAGTTTTATAAATTGGCTTGGTCTACCTGATTTTGTGTTTTTTTCTTTTATTGCGTTTATTTCGCTACAGGCCAAGGCGATTTTTTCGAATGTGGTTTTTCGTGGTTGTTTTTCATATTTTCTTTTCTTCCTGATTTTTTCTCGATTCTATATCGTTCACGATATGGTTCAGGTTCGGGTAGGGGCTGCGATAGCACTCGCCTCTTGCGGGATAATGTTTTTTTATACAGGACAGAAAACAAAAGGACTGATTTTCTATTTTCTAGCGCTCAGCTTTCATTTTTCGGTCATGGTGTTTCTTCCATGTTTTGTGTTTGTCATGCTTGGGTTTAGATACTTTGGACGAGCTAGTATTGCCGTTCTCTTAGGCTCGGCTTTTGCGTTAAGTACTTTGATTTCAGGTTTTACTGACAGCTTGAGTGAGTTTAGTCGCCTTGCCCCTTATCTTAACGGAGAGTACCATACAGCTGCGCTGTCATTATTCTCATTCTATTTTCTGGTTCGCTTTACCTTGGTCGTGACGGTGTTGATAATATTTTATGAGCGACTCACAGAAGTTGAACGCTTTGTCTTATGTATGTCGGTTGTAGGTTTGGCGCTGCAGGTGTTGCTCTCCTGGAATGACTCTTTTTCATTGAGAGCTGCCGAGGTTTTTGGTTTTTTTGATATGGCTTGTTTTGCCATGTTGATGCGATTATTTAACTATCGAAGCAGAATTATCTATTCGCTAATGCTTGTTGGAATAGCCGCCGTTTTCTATGTTTCATCTTTGAAGATGGTCGAAGATTATCATTCGGTATTGTCTTAGTTTTTTGTTTTCTTGATATGGGTATATTTGTGAAGCCTAAGTTCCTTGTGCTTCTTGCTGCTTATAACGGCATGCAATGGATCTCTGAACAGATCAATTCAATCCTCGATCAGCAAGGTGTTTCGGTGACCTTGCTCATCAGCGTCGACAGCTCAAGTGATGGGACTGAGGAGTGGGTCAGTGCGTTGTCCGAGCGCAATCCGCAGGTCGTGAACCTTGAGCATGGAGGGAAGTTCGGGGGCGCTGCACCTAATTTCTTCCGGCTGATCAATGAAGCACCCCTCGCCGAATTTGATTATTTTTCCTTTGCTGATCAAGATGATATCTGGCTGCCCAACAAATTGATCGAAGCTGTTGGAGTGATGTCATCGACACACGCTCATGGCTATTCGGGCAATGTCATGGCGTTTTGGCCTGATGGTCAAGAAACCATGATCGTCAAGTCTCAGCCGCAGGTTCAGTTCGATCACCTGTTCGAAGCCGCTGGCCCAGGCTGTACCTACGTGTTCTCAAAAGAGCTATTTCGCGATTTACAGAAGCATGTTGCCAATCGTTTTTCGGATATTCAGAATGTTACGCTTCATGATTGGTACTGCTATGCCTTCAGTCGTACTCATGGGTACAAGTGGGTCATAGATGACCACTCATATATGCGCTATCGGCAACATGGTAACAATCAGGTTGGAGTTAATAGCGGCTTTAAAGCGTTTCGAATTCGATTATCGCAGATTTTTGACGGCTGGTGGCTAAATCAGGCCGCTCTGATTTCCAGGTTGACGGGGGTTGAAAATACTCCTTTCGTCCAGAGTTGGATAAGTCTTCGCCGGCTCGACCTGATTCGCTTAGCCTTTTCCGGTCATAAGTGTCGTAGGCGTGTTCGCGATAAAATAGTATTCACAGGATTGTGTATCGTACTGGCAATTTTGAGACAGAAGAAATGACCAGAATATTGGTTACTGGCAGTAGTGGGTTTGTGGGAAGTTGTCTGATTGAAAAACTCACAAGCGTTGCTGACTATCACATAGGCGCGATGGTTCGTCGCGCACCCGCTCAGCCCGTCAAAAATGTCGTTTACCATCATGTGCCCGATTTTTCCATGATCGATGCCGATCTCAACGCACTGAACGGTGCTGAGGTCGTGATCCATCTCGCGTCTCGTGTCCACGTCATGAACGATACAGAGGCTGACCCTCTGGCTGCTTTTCGTCTGGTCAATGTCGGGCATACCTTGAAATTGGCACGTAGTGCAGCAATGGCTGGCGCCAAGCGGTTCATCTTTGTAAGTTCCGTAAAGGTCAATGGAGAAACGACCCTACCTGGGCATCCATATCGGGAAACTGATGTGCCAGCGCCCGTTGATCCGTATGGTGTGTCCAAAATGGAGGCCGAAGCAGGTCTGCGTCTGCTTGCTGCCGAGACAGGCTTGGAAGTCGTCATTATTCGTCCAGTGCTCGTTTATGGTCCTGGGGTATCTGCCAATTTCGAGAACATGATGAAGTGGTTGCACAGGGGTATCCCGTTGCCATTCGGTGCAATACATAATCAGCGAAGCCTGGTTGCACTGGATAACCTGGTGGATTTTATAATGACGTGTGTAAGTCACCCTGCGGCTTGTGATCAGACGTTTTTGGTGAGTGATGGCGAGGATGTTTCCACCACGCAACTACTACAAAAGCTCGCAAAAGTGCTGAGTAGTCCTGCGCGTCTGTTACCTGTGCCAGAGTGGATGCTGACAGCTGGCGCTAATTTGTTGGGTAAGGCGGCACTTTCCCAACGGCTTTGCGGTTCTCTGCAGGTCGATACTACCAAGGCTCGCTCCTTGTTGGGTTGGAGCCCTGTGATCACTGTGGATCAGGGGCTACGCAAGACGGCAGATCATTTTTTGAACGAGCGAACTAAATGAAGTATTGGTATGTTTTTCCGATTGTTGCGTTGTTGTCTCTGGTTTTGACGGCGGTGTTACGACGATACGCGTTGCATCGCAGCATCATTGATATCCCCAACGCACGGAGCTCCCATTCAATTCCTACTCCTCGTGGCGGTGGAGTTGCGATTGTAGTGACATTCTTGATTTCGCTTGTTTTGCTCGGATGTCTTCAACTACAACCCTATGCTTGGATAACTGGGTTGGTAGGCGCTGGGAGCCTCGTCGCGGTGATCGGTTTTATGGATGATCACGGGCACATTGCCGCGCGTTGGCGTTTGTTAGGGCATTTTTTAGCAGCGCTATGGGCGCTGTTCTGGTTCAATGGTTTACCAGCCTTGAGCGTTTTGGGGGGCTCTATCGATTTGGGTTGGATAGGTCATGCACTTGCAGCGTTTTATCTTGTCTGGATGCTCAATCTTTATAATTTTATGGATGGTATCGACGGACTTGCCAGCGTCGAGGCTATCAGTGCCTGTTTTGGGATGTGTACCATCTACTTTTTTTTCGGCTTCCAGAATTTGATTTGGGCGCCAGCGATTCTCGCGATGGCGGTAACCGGATTTCTTTTTTGGAATTTCCCTCCAGCTAAAATTTTCATGGGTGATGCAGGCAGCGGTTTCCTCGGGATTACGCTGGGTATTCTATCGCTGCAAGCCGCGTGGGCAGAACCCGGTTTTCTCTGGGCTTGGCTGATCATGCTGGGCGTATTTATTTGCGATGCCACTTTTACATTGGTGCGCAGATTGCTTCGAGGGGAGAAGGTATATGAAGCCCACAGAAGTCATGGTTACCAGTTCGCATCACGTAAGTTTGGTAAACATTTGCCCGTGACGGTCGCCGTGTTTTGTATAAATATTTTTTGGCTATTGCCAATCGCTTTTTTAGTCATAAAGCTTCGGCTGGATGGTTTTCTTGGATTGGGTTTCGCTTATATCCCACTGATTTTTCTAGCAATTAAATTTAGCTCGGGTGCGGTAGAACATTCCACCTTAAACTAAATTGACAATTTTTGGTCTTCATTGCGTGCCGAAGTAGTACGTAATGTGCGTTCCTGAACGTTTAGGGCCAGGTAGTAAAGAACGGTGGGCAATTCATGGGCAAAGTTAGAGCGTTTCTATTGGCGCTTCCGCGTCGACAAAAGCGGTTGATCCAGGTTGGAATGGACGTGGTGTTGGTTTGGCTCGCTTTGTGGTTGGCCTTTGTCGTGCGTCTTGGCATCGACGAAATGATTGATCCTGTCAGCAGACATTTCTGGCTGTTCCTCGCTGCCCCATTGGTGGCCATCCCGCTGTTCATTCGCTTCGGGATGTACCGCGCTGTGATGCGTTATTTTGGCAACGATGCATTAATAACAATCATCAAGGCCGTCAGCTTGTCAGCCCTTATCCTGGGTGTGGTTGTGTATTGGTACAGCAATCATGAGAACGTCGTTCCGCGCTCGATCATCTTCAACTATTGGTGGCTTAGCCTGATCATGATTGGCGGACTGCGCATGGCGATGCGCCAGTATTTCCTGGGGGACTGGTTTGCCGCTGCTCAACACGTACCATTCACGAGCAGGGATAACGGATTACCGAGGGTAGCCATCTATGGTGCGGGCGCTGCTGGTAATCAGCTTGTCGCTGCACTGCGCATGGGACGAGTGATGCGTCCAGTGGCATTTATTGATGATGACAATGGAATTGCTGACCGAGTTATCTCCGGGTTGCAGGTATACAAACCCAAGCATATTCAGCAGATGATCGAGGCAACCGGGGCGCAAGAAATTCTTCTGGCCATTCCCTCTTCGAACCGTGGCCGCCGCCGAGAGATTCTCGGTTTTCTCGAAGGTTTTCCGCTTCATGTACGAAGTGTTCCCGGGTTTATGGATCTGGCGAGCGGTCGGGTCAAGGTCGATGATATTCAGGAAGTAGACATCGCCGACTTGTTGGGTCGTGATGCGGTCCCGGCGCTGGGCGATCTGCTTGAGCACTGCATCAAGGAGCAAGTGGTACTTGTGACGGGGGCTGGTGGGTCTATAGGCTCGGAGTTATGCCGGCAAATTCTTGCATTACGCCCTACGACGTTGCTGCTCTTTGAACACAGTGAGTTCAACCTTTACTCAATCATGTCGGAACTTGAGCAACGAATCGCTCGCGAATCGTTGTCTGTTCGTCTTTTGCCTATCCTGGGGTCGATACGCAACCAGAACAAGCTGTTGGATGTGATGAAAACCTGGAAGGTGGACACGGTTTATCACGCTGCGGCGTACAAACATGTGCCGATGGTCGAACACAATATCGCCGAAGGCGTGCTCAACAATGTGATCGGCACGCTGAATACTGCGCAAGCAGCCTTGACGGCGGGCGTAGAGAACTTTGTACTGATCTCCACAGACAAGGCTGTGCGTCCTACCAATGTGATGGGCAGTACCAAACGCCTTGCAGAGTTGACATTGCAAGCACTCAGCCGAGAGTTGGCTCCGGTGTTGTTTGGTGACAACTCCAACATCTCCCGAGTTAACAAAACCCGCTTCACGATGGTCCGTTTCGGGAATGTGCTGGGTTCTTCTGGTTCGGTCATTCCGCTGTTCCATAAGCAGATCAGGTCCGGTGGGCCATTGACTGTCACCCACCCGAAGATTACCCGATACTTCATGACCATTCCTGAGGCGGCGCAGTTGGTGATCCAGGCTGGCTCGATGGGGCAGGGTGGCGATGTATTTGTGCTGGATATGGGTGAGCCAGTGAGGATTGTTGAATTAGCTGAGAAGATGATTCACCTGTCCGGTTTGAGTGTACGTTCGGACAAGAATTTGCACGGCGATATTTCGATTGAGTTCACAGGTCTGCGACCTGGTGAAAAGCTTTACGAAGAACTGCTGATCGGGGACAACGTCTCTGCTACTCAACATCCGATGATAATGACTGCAAACGAGGACCACCTTTCTTGGGATATTCTCAAGTTGAAGCTTGCTGAACTGCTTGTTGCCGTTGAGCAAGATGACTACTCGCGAGTGCGTCAGTTGTTGCGCGAAACTGTCAGTGGCTACACCCCTGACGGTGATATCGTCGACTGGATCTACCAGCAACGCCGTCTCGAACCCTGATTGTTACACACTCTGTAACGGACACATTTTTGACAGGCTCCAGACATCGCCTAAGTTTGGAAGGCAGCTTCGGAAAAGCTGCTCTTTCTTATCGATGTCATGGAGCGTCACTTATGCGTACAGGCTATTTCTACTCCCTGGTTTTTGCCCTGCTTACCAGCGCCTCTGTTGCTGCTATCGCTGCACCGGCGACCAAAATAGAGGCTGTAACCTCGCCATCGACGATGCAGGTTGCACCGTCCGGGGAGGCTGCGAAAGTCAATCTCAATACAGTAGATGCAACGACCCTGCAGCGAGAGCTCGCCGGAGTGGGTGAGGCCAAGGCCAAGTCGATTGTTGCGTATCGAGAGAGTAATGGGCCATTTTCCTCGGTGGATGAGTTGCTGGAGGTCAAGGGCATCGGCAAGGCGATTCTGGACAAGAATCGCGACAAGCTTGAGGTGAACTGATTCTTATCGCTAGCGCCAGAGGCCGGTCATTGACCGGCCTTTTTTTGTTTGTGCGCCAGGCATGGCGCGTTGCGCGTAAGCGCAACCAGCTTGGCTGTGGTGGCCACGCTGGTGACTTGGAGGTGAAAGTCCTCTACACACCCGGCAAGGGGAAGTGTTAGCCAGAGGCAAGGGTGTCGCGGGTGACTGCGAATCTGAAGGAAGCCCGAGGCAAAATGCTGGCCTGACGAACAGGAAGCGGATAGTGGCGGCGTAGCGGGGTGAGGCAGCAAAGAGTGCCAAAGCCCAGTACTTGGTAAGCGCTCCATAAA
>NZ_AFOY02000008.1 GCF_000217955.3 Pseudomonas fluorescens HK44
GATTCGAACTGATTCCCCACGCCACCCGATTCCCTTCCTGTGGCGGCTGCCAAAAGCCTTGTTCAACCACTCATGAGTATTGCGAGCGAAGTGTTCGCGATCTTCCCATTCTAGGTCGTGCGGTACGCCTTAGCGTTTTGCTCAGGCGGGTTGGCTGCCGCGATTGTGGCAAACGCATGGAAGGCGGTCAGTTGGCTGGATCGCTATGCCCGCATGACGCGCCGCTTGGCCGATACGGTCATTCAGGCCTGCGAGCGCCTTCCCACTCTGCACGTAGCCCAGATGTTTGGGTTGCATTGGGACACCGTTCGGTTGCCTGGAGCGTCGTGCCTTGCAGGCGGTGTTGAGCGAGCTGCCAAAGGCGCAACCGCGACACCTGATTATGGACGAGTTCGCGTTGTTCAAAGGTCATCGTTACGCCAGCGTTGTGCTGGATGCCGATACACGACGAGTGCTGTGGATCGGTGAAGGCCGTAGCCGAGCGGCAGTCAGGCCGTTCTTCGAGGAGCTGGGGCCGGAGGGCTGCGCTCGAATCGAAGCGGTGGCGATGGACATGAATACTGCTTTTGATCTGGAGGTTCGCCAGCATTGCCCGAAAGCGCGAGTGGTCTACGACCTTTTCCATGTGGTGGCCAAATATGGCCGAGAGGTGATTGATCGGGTCCGCGTCGACGAGGCTAACCGGCTGCGTCATGACAAGCCGGCTCGCAAGGTCATCAAGCAGGCGCGATGGCTGTTACTGCGTAACCCGCAGAACCTGAAAACGCCGGAACAACAGGTCCATTTGCAGGATTTGCTGGCGGCCAACCAAGCGTTGATGACGGTCTATTTGATGAAGGCTGAACTCAAAACGCTCTGGACGCCGAGTGCTGCCTGGGCTTGGAGATCGGCCTGGAAGCAATGGCTGCGCCATGCACATGAAAGCGAAATACCGGCTCTGATCCAGTTTGCCAAACGGCTAAAAGCTTAACTGGCGGGGCATCGTCAGTCGGGTTCGCTGGCCGATGCACACCGGTCAGTTGGAAGGAATAAACAATCGAATAAAGGTCATCAAGCGGATGGCGTACGGTTACCGGGATAGCGAGTTCTTTTTCATGAAGATCAAGAGCGTCTTTCCCGGTAATCCGTATGAACCACAAAAAAGGCCTCCCGAAGGAGGCCTCTTTTTTGTCACGCCGCGTGCGCGAGCGTTACTGGATCAGCAGCTGTAGTACAGCTCGTATTCCAGTGGGTGTACGAAGGTGCGTACTTTGATTTCTTCTTCGCTTTTCAGGGCGATGTAAGCGTCGATGAAGTCGTCGCTGAATACGCCGCCTTTGGTCAGGAACGCACGACCTTTGTCCAGCTCTTCCAGGGCTTCTTTCAGGCTGCCGCAAACTTGTGGGATCTCTTTCGCCTCTTCAGGCGGCAGGTCGTACAGGTTTTTGTCGGCAGCATCGCCTGGGTGGATCTTGTTCTGGATGCCGTCCAGGCCAGCCATCAACAGTGCAGCGAAGCCCAGGTACGGGTTGGCTGCCGGATCCGGGAAGCGTGCTTCGATACGGCGAGCGCGAGGGCTCGACACGTAAGGAATACGGATCGAAGCGGAACGGTTGCGAGCCGAGTAGGCCAGCATTACTGGAGCTTCGAAACCTGGGACCAGACGCTTGTAGGAGTTGGTCGACGGGTTGGTGAAGCCGTTCAGGGCCTTACCGTGCTTGATGATGCCGCCGATGAAGTACAGGGCGGTGTCGGACAGGCCGGCATAACCTTCGCCAGCGAAGGTGTTCTTGCCATCTTTGGCGATGGACAGGTGAACGTGCATACCCGAACCGTTGTCGCCGTACAGTGGCTTAGGCATGAAGGTCGCGGTGCGGCCGTAGGCATCGGCAACGTTGTGTACGCAGTACTTCAGGGTCTGAACTTCGTCAGCCTTGGCGACCAGGGTGTTGAACTTCACACCGATTTCGTTCTGGCCGGCAGTCGCCACTTCGTGGTGGTGAACTTCGATGACCAGGCCCATTTCTTCCATGGCGTTGCACATGGAGGTACGGATTTCGTGGTCGTGGTCGAACGGCGGAACCGGGAAGTAGCCGCCTTTGACGCCTGGACGGTGGCCTTTGTTGCCGCCTTCCACGTCCTGGTCGGACATCCACGAACCTTGTTCGGAGTAGATCTTGAACATCGAGCCGGAGATGTCGGACTTGAACTTCACTTCGTCGAAGATGAAGAACTCAGGCTCTGGACCGACGAAAACGGTGTCGCCGATACCGGTGGACTTCAGGTATTCCTCGGCGCGCTTGGCGATGGCACGTGGGTCACGGTCATAGCCTTGCATGGTCGAAGGTTCGATCACGTCGCAAACCAGGATCAGGGTCGGCTCTTCGGTGAACGGGTCCAGAACGGCAGTGGTGTCGTCCGGCATCAGGATCATGTCGGAAGCTTCGATGCCTTTCCAGCCAGCAATGGAGGAACCGTCGAACATTTTGCCTTCTTCGAAGAAAGCTTCATCCAGCGCATCGCGAGCCGGCATGGTCACGTGGTGCTGAGTGCCTTTTGTGTCCGTGAAGCGCAGATCAATCCATTTGACGTCATGATCTTTGATGAGTTGAACCGACTTCGACATAGTGTCCTCCGGGTGGCTTCGGGCTTAGTAGTGGATGCCCTTAGAATGTGGGTGATGCCGGCGCGAATACTCTGCCTTGGCAACCTGCCTCACAAGGGAGCAAATTGCATGCCAGTGCCCCGACTTGGGTTTATTGCCCCAATATCACGCTTATAAGCGTGCAAAGCGCTTTAAAACGGAAAATCTTGCCCCTTAATGTAGCGCTCAATTCCACAAACGACCTGTTTTGGTGCGCTGAAAACCTTCTGCACATTAACTGGTTAAACCTTGAGCAATTTCCGCTATAATCCGCGCCCCCCTTTTTCGGCTGGCCCTGCGCGCGCTGTTTTCATGAAACTAATCGTAAAAGTCTTCCCCGAGATCACCATCAAGAGCCGCCCGGTACGGATGCGTTTCATCCGTCAATTGGCCAAAAACATCCGTGCCGTGCTCCGCGATCTGGACCCGGCCGTGGTGGTGAACGGCGTGTGGGACAACCTCGAGCTGGAAACGCGCGTCAGTGACCCCAAGGCCCTGAAGGACATGACCGAGCGCCTGAGCTGCATGCCGGGCATCGCGCATTTCCTGCAGGTCGACGAGTACCCGCTGGGCGACTTCGACGACATCGTCGCCAAGTGCAAGCAGCACTTCGGCGATTCGCTGGCGGGGAAGATTTTTTCGGTGCGTTGCAAGCGTGCGGGCAAGCACGAATTCAGCTCGATGGACGTCGAGAAATACGTCGGCAGCCAGCTGCGTCGTCAGTGCGGTGCCGCTGGAATTTCGCTGAAAGAACCAGAAGTCGAAGTTCGCATCGAAATTCGCGACCAACGGTTGTTTGTGATCCACAGCCAGCACAACAGCATCGGCGGCTACCCGCTTGGCGCGCTGGAACAGACCCTGGTGCTGATGTCCGGCGGTTTCGATTCCACCGTCGCGGCTTACCAGATCATGCGTCGCGGGCTGATGGCCCACTTCTGCTTCTTCAATCTTGGCGGGCGTGCCCACGAATTGGGCGTAATGGAAGTCGCGCATTTCATCTGGAAGAAGTACGGCAGCTCCCAGCGCGTGTTATTTGTCAGTGTGCCGTTCGAGGAAGTGCTGGGAGAAATTCTCGGCAAAGTCGATAACAGTCATATGGGCGTAGTATTGAAGCGTATGATGTTGCGCGCTGCGTCCCGGATCGCGGATCGGCTGGACATCGAGGCGCTGGTCACCGGCGAAGCGATTTCCCAGGTTTCCAGCCAGACGCTGCCGAACCTGTCCGTGATCGACTGCGTGACCGACAAGCTGGTGTTGCGCCCGCTGATCGCCAGTCACAAGCAGGACATCATCGACCTGGCAAACGAAATCGGCACCGCCGATTTCGCCAAGCACATGCCGGAGTATTGCGGGGTCATTTCGGTGAACCCCAAGACCCACGCCAAGCGTCCGCGCGTGGAGCATGAAGAGAAAGAATTCGATATGGCAGTGCTCGAGCGTGCGCTCGAGAACGCCAAGCTGGTGCCGATCGATCGGGTGATCGACGAATTGGGCCAGGATGTGCAGGTTGAAGAAGTCAGTGAGGCGCTGGCCGGTCAGATCATCATCGACATCCGTCACCCGGATGCCGCCGAAGACGACCCGCTGGAGCTTGCTGGCATCGAGGTACAAGCGATGCCGTTTTATGCTCTGAACGCTCGTTTCAAGGAACTGGACCCTACTCGCCAGTACCTGCTGTATTGCGACAAAGGCGTGATGAGTCGCCTGCATGCTCACCATTTGCTCAGTGAGGGGCATGCCAATGTGCGCGTTTATCGACCGAGCTAAGAGCCCGGGGCTGTTTGCCTGTGGCCTGCGTCACCGGCCCCCCGACGCCGCCGTCAAGCTGTAACGGCAAGGCCTGACTCTACTGTAAATCGCTGCCAAGACTTGTCAGCACACCGAATCCTCTGATCGAGATACACAAGTGATCGAAAATCTACGCAACATCGCCATCATTGCTCACGTTGACCATGGTAAGACCACCCTGGTAGACAAGCTCTTGCGTCAATCCGGCACCCTGGAGCGCAACGAGCTCAACGACGAGCGCGTGATGGACTCCAACGACCAGGAGAAAGAGCGCGGTATTACCATTCTGGCGAAAAACACCGCCATCAACTGGAACGGCTACCACATCAACATCGTGGACACCCCGGGCCACGCCGACTTCGGCGGCGAAGTTGAACGCGTAATGTCGATGGTTGACTCCGTTCTGCTGCTGGTTGACGCTCAAGACGGCCCTATGCCGCAAACCCGTTTCGTGACCAAGAAGGCCTTCGAAGCCGGCCTGCGTCCGATCGTGTGCATCAACAAGGTTGACCGTCCAGGCGCGCGTCCGGACTGGGTTCTGGACCAGATCTTCGACCTGTTCGACAACCTGGGCGCCACCGAAGAACAGCTGGACTTCAAAGTCGTCTACGCCTCGGCCCTGAACGGTATTGCCGGTCTGGACCACGCCGACATGGCTGAAGACATGACCCCGCTGTACCAGTCGATCGTCGACAACGTACCTGCGCCGAAAGTCGACCGTGACGGTCCGTTCCAGATGCAGATCTCCGCACTGGACTACAACAGCTTCCTGGGTGTTATCGGCGTTGGCCGTATCGCTCGTGGTCGCGTCAAGCCGAACACCCCGGTTGTCGCTATCAGCGCCGACGGCAAGAAGCGTAACGGTCGTATCCTGAAGCTGATGGGTCACCACGGTCTGCACCGTATCGACGTTGAAGAAGCCGCCGCAGGCGACATCGTGTGCATCAGCGGTATGGACGAGCTGTTCATCTCCGACACCCTGTGCCAGCTGGACACCCCGGAGGCGATGAAGCCTCTGACCGTCGACGAGCCAACCGTTTCCATGACCTTCCAGGTCAACGACTCGCCTTTCTGCGGTAAAGAAGGCAAGTTCGTGACTTCCCGTAACATCAAGGAACGTCTGGACAAAGAGCTGCTGTACAACGTTGCACTGCGCGTTGAAGAAGGCGACTCGGCTGACAAGTTCAAGGTTTCCGGCCGTGGTGAGCTGCACCTCTCGGTACTGATCGAAACCATGCGTCGCGAAGGCTTCGAAATGGGCGTTGGTCGTCCGGAAGTGATCATCCGTCAAGTTGACGGCGTGAAGCAGGAACCGTTCGAAAACGTAACCATCGACACCCCTGAAGAATCCCAGGGCAAGGTCATGGAAGAGATGGGCCTGCGTAAAGGCGACCTGACCAACATGGTGCCGGATGGCAAAGGCCGTGTTCGTCTGGAATACAACATCCCTGCTCGCGGTCTGATCGGTTTCCGTAACCAGTTCCTGACCCTGACCAACGGTGCTGGCATCCTGACCTCGATCTTCGATCGCTACGACACCATGAAGTCCGGCGACATGTCCGGCCGTCAGAACGGTGTTCTGGTATCGGTAGAAACCGGCAAGGCGCTGACCTACTCCCTGGAAACCCTGCAGGCGCGTGGCAAGCTGTTCGTTGAACACGGTCAAGAGATCTACAACGGTCAGATCGTTGGTCTGAACAGCCGTGACAACGACATGGGCGTCAACCCAACCAAAGGCAAGAAGCTCGACAACATGCGTGCTTCGGGTAAAGACGAAACCATCGCCCTGGTTCCACCTGTTCGCTTCACCCTGGAACAGGCCCTGGAATTCATCCAGGACGATGAATTGTGCGAAGTGACTCCGAAGTCCATTCGTCTTCGTAAAAAGATTCTTGACGAAGGCGAGCGTACCCGCGCTGCCAAGAAAGCCAAGAACTGAGTTAACTCAGGCTGAATGAAAACGCCCCCGGTCGAAAGGCCGGGGGCGTTTTTGTTTGTCTGGGGTTTGTGCGGTGTTTGTCCCGGCCTCATCGCGAGCAGGCTCGCGATGGCACCCTGTCAGGCAGCGAAGATGAGGATCAGAACTTGTCCAGCGTCCGCGGATTGCTCTCGCGCACGACTTCTTTTGGCTTGTACGCGCAATACCCGGGCCGCGGGCCGATTTTCGGGTGGTTGCGGCAAGTATCCGGGCGCTTTTCATAAATAGTGCACAAACGGCTCTTACGATCCAGATACAGGCAATCGTTGTTGCTCATGCGCTGGAGGGTGAAGATCTCGGACTTTTGATTGTAGCGCTCGACAATCCCCTCCTTCTGCAAGCGCTTGGCGATGTTCTTGGGTGGATCGCCCAGTTCGAATTCGTCGACGATGCCGATGCGGATCAGGTCTTTGATCTTGACCTCGACCGGCAGCGTGCAGCAGCTGGACACGCACGAGCCGCACATCGGGGCAGAGTATTTGGCCCAGGTATCGAGACGGTCGATCTCCGCGGCGGCGATCAGGTTCGGCTTCATCATGTGGAATTACCAGCGTGCATCAGGGCGCGCGATCATACCGGGACTGGTGATTTTTTGAACGACCATTTGCCGGTTTTTTTATGGCTACACTGAATTTTTCGAGCGGTCGGCATGGCATCTGCATCTTTTCAACGTGTATCGGCAAGGAGATAGGCTCGATTCAGGCGATTGCAAAAAACGCCGAACGAGTGCATTTATCTCATGTCAGACCGACTAGGCTCGTCTATTTCATGCTCGTCCGAGGTCCTATCGATGACTCAAGAACCACTAGTTCGTGAAGCTGAAGTGGCCGCATTTCGCGACGCCGTATTGACCAAACTTACCTATGCCGTGGGCAAGGACCCGGATCACGCTTTTGACCATGACTGGTTTGAAGCCATTGCCCTGGCGGCGCGTGATCACATGGTCGAGCACTGGATGGACCACACGCGGCAGATCTACCGCAAAGGTCAGAAGCGCGTTTACTACCTCTCGCTGGAATTCCTCATCGGCCGCCTGCTCTACGACAGCCTGAGCAACCTTGGCCTGCTCGATGTGGCTCGTGCAGCACTGACCGAGCTGGGTGTCGACCTCGAACGCATTCGCCTGCTGGAGCCGGACGCCGCACTGGGCAACGGTGGCCTCGGCCGTCTGGCGGCGTGCTTCATGGAAAGCATGTCGACGCTCGGCATCGCCGGCCATGGCTACGGTATTCGTTATGAACACGGGTTGTTCCGCCAGGCCGTTGTCGATGGCTGGCAGCAGGAGCAAACCGAAAACTGGCTGGATTTCGGCAACCCCTGGGAATTCGAGCGGCCGGAAGTGGCTTACCCGATCGGCTTTGGTGGCAGCGTTGAAACCGTGACCGATGAGACCGGCAGGTCCAAACAAGTCTGGACGCCGGCAGAAACCGTTCGCGCAATTGCTTACGACACGCCAGTCGTCGGCTGGCGTGGCGCTAGCGTCAACACCTTGCGCCTCTGGCGTGCACGCGCCATGGAAGACTTGCACCTGGAGCGCTTCAACGCCGGCGACCATTTGGGTGCGGTGGCCGAAGTGGCCCGTGCGGAAAGCATCTCCCGCGTGCTCTATCCCGCCGACAGCACCGAGGCCGGTCAGGAACTGCGGTTGCGTCAGGAGTACTTCTTCGTCGCCGCATCCTTGCAGGACCTGTTGCGCCGTCACCGCAACATGCACACCTCGGTGCTGACCCTGGGCGATCACGCGGCGATCCAGCTCAACGATACGCACCCCTCGATCGCCGTGGCCGAATTGATGCGTCAGTTGGTCGATGTGTACGACGTGGCGTGGGACGCGGCCTGGCAAATCACGGTCGATACGCTTTCCTACACCAACCACACACTCTTGCCTGAAGCGCTGGAAACCTGGCCAGTCGGTTTGATGGAACGGATGCTGCCGCGGCACATGCAGATCATCTATTTGATCAACGCCCATCACATTGACTCGCTGCGCGCCAAAGGCATTCATGACTTTGACGTATTGCGCGCGGTGTCGCTGATCGAGGAAGACAACGGTCGCCGGGTGCGCATGGGTAACCTGGCGTTTCTGGGTTCCCACAGTGTTAATGGTGTGTCCGGCCTGCACACCCAGTTGATGCGCAGCACGGTATTTTCCGAGTTGCACAAGCTGTACCCGGAGCGAATCAACAACAAGACCAACGGCATTACGTTCCGCCGCTGGCTCTATCAGGCCAACCCGGAACTGACCTCGATGATGGTCGATGCACTGGGCCCGGATCTGCTGGATAACCCGGAACAGAAACTGATCGGCCTGGAGCCGTTTGCCGAGAAAGCGGCGTTCCGCAACAAGTTCGCCGAACAGCGCCTGCACAGTAAAAAAGCCTTGGCCTATCTGATTCATGAGCGGTTGGGGATCGCGGTCAATCCGGCGGCGATGTTCGACGTGCAGGTCAAACGGATTCACGAGTACAAGCGCCAGTTGCTCAACCTGATGCACACCGTTGCGCTGTACCAGGCGATCCGCGCCGAGCCGGAAGTCGATTGGGTGCCGCGGGTGAAGATCTTTGCCGGTAAAGCTGCCGCGAGTTATCACCAGGCCAAGTTGATCATCAAACTGACCAACGACATCGCCCGGGTGGTCAACAACGACCCGACGGTGCGCGGTTTGCTGAAAGTGGTGTTCTTGCCCAACTACAACGTCAGCCTGGCGGAAAGCATCATTCCGGCGGCCGACCTGTCGGAGCAGATATCCACGGCCGGTTTTGAGGCTTCCGGTACCAGCAACATGAAGTTCGGGCTCAACGGCGCGCTGACCATCGGCACCCTGGACGGTGCCAACGTGGAAATGAGTGAGCGCATCGGCGTCGAGCACATGTTCATCTTCGGTCTGACGGCGCAGCAGGTTGAGGCGCGCAAGCAGAATCACGAGTTCTATGCCGCACCGGACATCGCCGCTTCTCATCGACTGGGGGATGTGCTGCAAGCGATTCGCGGCGGTGTGTTTTCACCGGATGAGCCGTCGCGTTACACCGGGTTGATCGATTCGTTGATCGAATATGACCGCTTCCTGGTGTGTGCCGACTTCGATTCCTACTGGAATGCCCAGGTGCGGGTTGAAGAGCACTGGCACGACTCGAAGGCGTGGTGGCGCTCGGCGGTGCTCAACAGTGCGCGCATGGGCTGGTTCTCGTCCGACCGGACCATTCGCGAGTACGCCACGGATATCTGGAAAGCGCTGGAGTAACTTTTAGCCATAATTGCGAGCAAGGCCCAATGGTTATGGGGCCGGATCGATATACTAAGCGCCGGCTTCACCGGGTAGCAGACACTGGTAATCCATTGTGGGAGCGAGCCTGCTCGCGATAGCGGTGTAACAGTCAGCATGAGTGTTGAATGTTATGGCCCCTTCGCGAGCAGGCTCGCTCCCACAGGTTTGTGTGGATTCACACTAAACTCAGCCAGACGCTGTATCGCCCGGACTCGCCCGGCAATGGGCCGCTTAGGGATATCGACCATGCAATGGATGTTCATGCTGATAGGGATGGTGCTGGGCTGGGTGCTCGATGAGTCATTCAGCGACGCGCTGATTGGCGCATTGATCGGCCTGGGTGTGGGGCAGGCGATTGTGCTCAAGCGCCTGAATTCACAAGCGGACGAACAGCGCCGTCAACTGGAGCAGGCGCAGGTCGCCCTCGGCGTGGTCGAGCAGCGGCTGGCGTTACTCGAAACCCGTGGTGTCCATTCAGCTCCGGTCCCTGAGTCAACAACGGCCAGCGAGCCGACGCTTTCGCCTGACGTTGCCTTTGACCAAGCGCCTGAGCCTGGCCCGGCGCCGTTGCCGGCCGCGCGGGAACTGGTCTGGGAGTTGCCGCCCGAATTCGAACCGGTACACGCGAGCATCACACCTGAGCCTGCCGATCTCTGGGCCCAGCAACCCAGCGAACCACCACAATCGGCTGAACCCCGTGGCCCGAATCTGTTCGAACGCGCCATCGCCTCTGCCCGTAACTGGCTGTTCGGTGGCAACACCGTACTGCGAGTCGGCGTGGTGCTGCTGTTCTTCGGCCTGGCGTTTTTGCTGCGTTACGCCACCGAAGGCATGGTGGTGCCGATTGAAATGCGTTACGCCGGGGTCGCTGCGGCCGCGTTGGCGTTGCTGGGTCTGGGTTGGTGGTTGCGACTGCGCAACACCAACTATGCGTTGATCCTGCAGGGCACCGGCATCGCCGTGCTGTACCTGACGGTGTTCGCCGCCATGCGCTTGCACCCGTTGCTCGACCCGACGGCAGCGTTGGGTTTGCTGGTGGCGGTGACGATCTTCTCGGCGATTCTGGCGATCACCCAGGACTCGCTCGCGCTGGCCTGCGCGGCGGCGCTCGGCGGGTTTGCCGCGCCGATCCTGACTTCCACCGGCGCCGGCAATCATGTCGCGCTGTTCAGCTACTTCAGCTTGCTCAATGCGGGCATCCTTGCCATCGCCTGGTTCAAGGCCTGGCGGCCGCTGAACCTGATCGGCTTCGCGGGCACCTTTGGCATCGGTTTCGCCTGGGGCTTGCGTTCCTATACGCCGGAACTGCTGTGGAGTACCGAGCCGTTCCTGATTCTGTTCTTCCTGATGTACCTGGCGATTGGCTTGTTGTTCGCCCGCCGCAAATTGCTCGAGATGACTGACGCGCCGGAGGATGACAGCCGTGAAGCGCTGCTGCGCTGGTCGGCCCGCAAGGGTGACTACGTCGACGGCACGATGCTGTTCGGTCCGCCACTGGTGGGCTTTGGCATGCAGTTCGCGCTGATTCATCATGTTGCGTTCGCTGCCGCGTTCAGTGCGCTGGCGTTGGGTGTTATTTACATGGGGCTGGCGCGTTTTCTCAGCGGCGGCCGGGCCTTGCTGCTGGCAGAAACTTGCCTGGCGCTGGGGGTGATCTTCGCCAGCCTGGCGATTCCGCTAGGCCTGGATGCGCGCTGGACGGCGGCCGCCTGGGCAGTGGAGGGCGCGGGGATCTTCTGGCTCGGCCTGCGTCAGCATCGGCCGTTGGCACGGGCCTTTGCCTTGCTGCTGCAACTGGGTTCGGCGCTGGCGTTCCTCAGCAAACTGAGCCTGGGCGACAGCAGCCTGCTGGCTGGCTCGCCGCTCGGTGCGCTGATGCTCGGCGTGGCGTTGCTGTTCAGTTTCTATCACTTGCGCAACGCGTCCCCTGAGCAAACCTCGGCCTGGGAACGCAAGGGCTTGCCGGTGTTGGCCTGTGCGGGGCTGACGTTCCTTTATCTGTTGGCGCCGTTGTTTTTCTTCACCCACGGTACCGCGATCAGTTGGGCGTTGGCCGGTTTGGCAACGTTGTTTGTCGGCTTGCGCCTGCAATCGCGGACCTTCCTGTTTACCGCGTTTGCGGTGCAACTGCTGGGCGGCGTGTTGTTCCTGCTGCGGCTGCAAGGTGCCAGCGGTGAGGCAACGGCGGTGTTCAGCGCTGGCTGGAGCGGTTTGCTCACCGCGTCGTTGATTGGCCTGGCGTTGATCGGCGGAATGCTGTTCGCCGCCCGCGATGACATGGTGCGCAGTGACGCACGGTTGCTGCGCGGGCTGTCGGTGGTGTTGCTGGCGGGGTTGGTGCTGATCAATCTGGCGGTGCTGTTTGTGTTGCCGTGGCAAACGGCGAGCGCGGTGTGGGCGGCCAGCGGTCTGTTGATCATCTGGCTGAGCCTGTACTTGCAGCAGCGGGTGAGTTTTGTCTTCGGCTTGTTGTTGCAGGTGATCGGCGGCGCGGCGTTCCTGATCGCTGGCCCCGAGTTGCTCGGGCCGCTCGCCAGCGAAGGTCTGCGGCCACTGGGCCACAGCGGTTTCTGGACGCCGATGGTACTCGGGCTGGCGGCGATGGTCGGCGCCTGGCGCTTGCAGCTTGGCAATCATGCCAGCGCGTTCGATGCCTTGAGCTTGCAGCGCTTGTCCGAGTTGTTGCTGGTGTGGGGTGCGGCCTGGTGGGCGTTGGCGCTGGTCAGCGAAGTGCTGCGGTTTGCACCACTGAACCTGCAAGCCACGCTGTTGCTGGGCCTCGCGGCGCTGAGCGTCGCGGTGTGGACGTTGTTGTCCCGACGACTGCAATGGCCGGCACTGAGCGTGCTCTGCACCTTGCTGATTCCAGCGGCGGCGCTGGTATTGGTCGCGGTCTGGCATGCGCGTTATCACCCGGCGGCGAATCTCGGCTGGCTGGCGTGGGCGGCGGTGTTCGGGGTGCATTTCATCTCGTTGCGCCGCTTGGCGCCGATGCTCCCCGCGCGAGTATTGAGCGCTGCTCACGTGGTGGGTTGCTGGCTGTTGATCGGCGTGTTGGCGCTGGAGCTGCGTTACGGCTTGCTGGTGTTGTCCGAGCAATACAACGCCTGGCGCTGGCTGGGTTGGGCCATTTTGCCGAGCCTGTATCTGGTGCTGATGGCCGCTCCGCGCGCCTGGCCGTGGCCGGTGTCGGCGTATGCCCGCGAGTACCGCGTGTACGCCGCACTGCCGCTGGCGCTGTTGATGCTCGGCTGGTTCTGGCTGGCGAACATTGCCAGTGACGGCAGCGCCGAACCGCTGCCTTATCTGCC
Organism: Pseudomonas fluorescens HK44; assembly: GCF_000217955.3. Taxonomy (GTDB): domain Bacteria; phylum Pseudomonadota; class Gammaproteobacteria; order Pseudomonadales; family Pseudomonadaceae; genus Aquipseudomonas; species Aquipseudomonas fluorescens_AQ. The sequence goes on from NZ_AFOY02000008.1 coordinate 12,966, forward strand.
GTTGCTCAACCCGCTCGAAATCGGTCTGTTGTTTGCCTTGTTCGGCGTGTACGTCTGGTCGCGCAGTGCAGTCGGTCAATTGGCAATTCGCGCCGATTACGCCGAGCGCGCCACGCAAGTCGTGGCCGGGGTTTCACTGTTCGCCTTCTTCACAGCGCTGGTGTTGCGCAGCGCTCACCATTGGGGCGGCGTGCCGTTTGAGCTGGAGGCCTTGCTGGAGTCGATGTTGGTGCAGGCAGGCTTGTCGATCGTCTGGACCCTGATTGCCCTGAGCCTGATGATCGGCGGTCATTTGCGCCATCGTCGGGAAGTTTGGCTGGTCGGTGCGGCGTTGATTGCGCTGGTGGTCGCCAAATTGGTCTTTGTCGAACTGAGTAACCGTGGCGGTCTGGCGCGGATCGTGTCGTTTATCGGTGTGGGCGTGTTGCTGCTGGTGGTGGGCTATTTCGCACCGCTGCCGCCCAAACGCGCCGAACCAACGTCTGGGCCTGAAAAACCGGCCGATGAATCTGAAGGAGTGTCGTCTTGAATCTGAAGTGGTCGCTGGGCGTTGTTGGACTCTGTGTGGCGTTGTCGGCCACGGCTCAGGAAGCACCGGCAGACTTCACCACGCAGGTGCCGTTGAGCCTGAGCGGCGAGGGGCCGTGGTATCGCCTCGATTTGCCGCTGGCGGTGCAATTGAATGCGCGCCAGACCGACCTCAGCGACGTGCGGGTATTCAACGCAGCCGGTGAGGTGCAGGCCTATTCGCTGGCGCGGGAGCAGGCGCAGAGTCGCGAAAGTCTGGTGGTGAATAACGTCAAGTGGTTCCCGATATACGACTCGGCCTCTGCCAGTGAGGTGGTGCCGAGCGTGCGCGTGCAGTCGAGCGCCAATGGCACGCTGGTGGACGTCCAGCCATCGAACCCGCTCAAGGCTGGCGAAGAAGTACTGCGCGGCTGGTTGCTGGACGCCAGTGCGATCAAGGCGCCGTTGCAGCAGTTGATCCTCGACTGGAGCAGTGAACGCGACGGCTTCCAGCGTTTCAGCATCGAAGCCAGTGACGATTTGCAGCATTGGCAGCCGTGGGGTGAAGGCCAGGTGGCGCGGCTGTCGTTTGCCGACGAACGGGTCGAGCAGCATGAAGTCAGTTTGCCGGGGCAGAGCGCGCGTTATCTGCGCTTGCTGTGGAAAACCCCGCAGGCGGCGCCCGCGCTGACCTCCGCGCAACTGCAAAGCGCCAGTTCCAGCTACCTGCCGCAGCCGTTGGTCTGGTCTGAGTCGTTGGTCGGCAGCAGCACCAAGGCCGGCGAATACACCTGGCAATTGCCGATGGGCTTGAGCGTCGAGCGCTTGCAGGTCGAGTTGAGCCAGGCCAACAGCCTGGCGCCGGTGACTCTGTCGGGACGTCGCGAAAGCAGCCTGCCGTGGCAAACCTTGAGCAGCGGTTTGCTCTATAGGCTGACGCAAAATGGTCAGGATGTGGTGCAGAACCAATTGCAGCTGCCTGGCCATGTGGTGCAGCAGTTGAAACTGACCGTCGATGAGCGCGGTGGCGGTTTGGGTGCACACGCTCCGACAGTGCGCTATGCCGTGCGCTCGACCCAGGTGGTGTTCCTCGCTCGCGGGGCGGGGCCGTACACACTGGCGCTGGGTAGCGCGACGGTTAAAACGGCGAGCTTGCCGCTGTCGACGCTGATTCCCGATTACAGTCCCAAGCGTCTGGCGACGTTGGGCCAGGCCAAGGTTGATGGCGGGGCGGTGGTGACTTCGCCGCTTACGCCGGTGACACCGATTTCGGTCGGCACGAACTGGAAGAAGATCGGTTTGTGGGCGGTGCTCTTGCTCGGTGTGGCGGGATTGGCGGGGATGGCGTTCAGTCTGCTGCGCAAACCACCCGTCAAAAACTGAAGCTGGCGCAGTTTTCTCTTTTGTGGCGAGGGAGCTTGCTCCCGCCGGCCGGTCCGCGTTCGGGCGTAGCAGTCGTAAACCTACGGATGCGATCTATTTGAAGCACCGCGCCGCATGGTTTTGGGGCCGCTTCGCGCCCCAGCGGGAGCAAGCTCCCTCGCCACAGTTATGTGCATTTGCAGCTACGCTCAACCCCGCGCATGAACTCTCTTCAGTGAATCTCGTCTGATAAGAGGAATTGCGCACCGACTCGCGTTAAACTGCGCGGGTTTTTAGCCCCCATTCCTCCGGAGCCTTCCATGTCCCGCGTTACCTTGAGTCGCTATTTGATTGAGCAGACCCGTAGCAACAACACTCCTGCCGATCTGCGCTTTCTGATCGAAGTAGTGGCGCGTGCTTGCAAGGAAATCAGCCACGCCGTTTCCAAAGGCGCCCTGGGCGGTGTTCTGGGCAGCATGGGCACTGAAAACGTGCAAGGCGAAGTCCAGAAGAAACTCGATGTGATCTCCAACGAGATCCTGCTCGAAGCCAACGAATGGGGCGGTCACCTGGCCGGCATGGCGTCCGAAGAAATGGACAATGCCTACCAGATCCCGGGCAAATACCCGAAAGGTGCGTACCTGCTGGTATTCGACCCACTGGACGGTTCGTCGAACATCGATATCAACGCGCCGGTCGGTACTATCTTCTCGGTGTTGCGTTGCCCGAACGAATACCTGAGCCAGAACGAACCCTTGAACGAAAAGGCGTTCCTGCAGCCAGGTACCCAACAGGTAGCCGCCGGTTATGCCATCTACGGCCCGCAAACCATGCTAGTGCTGACCCTGGGTGATGGCGTGAAAGGCTTTACCCTGGACCGTGAAATGGGCAGCTTCGTGCTGACCCATGAAGACATCAAGATCCCGTCCTCCACTCAGGAATTCGCGATCAACATGTCCAACCAGCGTCACTGGGAAGCGCCGGTACAACGCTACGTCGGCGAACTGCTGGCTGGCGAAGAAGGCCCGCTGAAAAAGAACTACAACATGCGCTGGGTCGCCGCGATGGTCGCCGACGTGCACCGCATCCTGACCCGTGGTGGCCTGTTCATGTACCCACGTGACAGCCGCGAGCCCTCCAAGCCGGGCAAACTGCGTTTGATGTACGAAGCCAACCCGATGTCGTTCCTGGTTGAACAGGCCGGTGGCGCCTCCACCGACGGTCATCAGCGTATTCTCGACATCAAGCCCGACGGCCTGCACCAGCGTGTAGCGGTGTTCCTGGGCTCGAAAGAAGAAGTCGAACGCGTCACGGCTTACCACAAGGAATAAACCATGAGCGCGCCCTGGCAGCCGTTGCTCGAATGGTGGTTCGGTTCAGCCGACGATCCGAACGAAGTGGCGGCACAGAAGCGTACGTTATGGTTCGGTAAGCGTGACAGCCAGGACCTCGAAGCGCGCACGCGTTTCGGGGATCTGGTGGAACAGGCACTGGCCGGCGGATTGACCGAGTGGACGCAATGTCCCGAAGGTTGGCTGGCCCTGGTGTTGTTACTCGATCAGTTACCGCGAATGATCTTTCGCGAATCCCCAAAATCCTTTGCAGGCGACTTGAGAGCCCAGGCTCTGGTGGCGCAAGGCATTGCTGCGGATTTCGATCGGCAACTGCTGCCTATCCTACGGGTGTTCATCTACCTGGTGTTCGAGCATTGCGAGCATCTGGCGGTGCAAAACGAAGCCGTCTCACGCTTTGCCGACTTGCTGGCTGAGCAACCCGAGGCGGATCGCGCGGTATTTGCCGATAACCTCGATTACGCCGAACGGCATCAGAAAATCATCGCAAGGTTTGGGCGCTTTCCCCATCGCAATGCGGTGTTGGGAAGGGCGTCTACGGCTGAGGAACTGGAGTTTCTCTCCAGGCCTGGGTCTCGGTTCTAGCTATTCATTGTTGCGAATGCCGCTATCGCGAGCAGGCTCGCTCCCACAGTGGATCTCGGCTGAACACAAAATTTGTGTCCGCTGAAGATCAAATAATGAAATGGCTACCCCCGCCGCCCCCTGTGATCGCCCACTAAGCTTTCGCAGGGGGCTCATCGGAGACCGTTGCCATGAACAAAGTAGCTATTGCCGCCATCGATCTGGGAAAACACTCTTTCCATCTACACGCGCAAGATGATCGTGGTCATGAGTTTACCGCAAAAAGTTTACTCGTGCGGCGCTCATGCAGCACCTGATGAATCTCGAACCCTGCACCGTTGTGATGGAAGCCTGCGGCGGAGCCCACTTCATGGCGCAGGAGGTCGCGAAGCTGGGACATACGCCCAAGCTCATTGCCCCGCATCTCGTACGCCCTTACGTGAAAAGCAACAAAAACGACTTCGCTGATGCCGAGGCGATCTGCGAGGCGGCGACTCGTCCAACAATGCGCTTTGTACACCCCAAAACCCAGGCTCAGCAGCTGCTGGCCATGCTCAACTCGACACGCGATTCGTTCATCAAAGAGCGCACCGCGACCGTCAATCGGATTCACGCAGCGCTTTTGGAGGTCGGCGTCAGTCTGGCCACAGGCTTCAAGCCCATCAAAGAACTGCCCGCTCGGCTTGAAGCGAGTTCAATTCCTGTGCCCATCAAAAAACTTCTGACGAGGTTGCAGGAGCACTTCACCTATCTGGATGGGCAGATCAAGACGCTGGACAAGGAAGTGGAATGCCAGGCCGCCGAAGATGATCTGGCGGCTCGTTTGATGACCATGCCCTGCGTAGGCCCGATCACCTCCAGCGTCCTGGCTGCCGAATTGGGCGATGGCAAGCAGTTCAAATGCGGCCGAGGCTATTCGGCCTCAATCGGGCTGATACCCAAACAGCATTCTACGGGCGGCAAGACCGTCCTGCTGGGCATCAGCAAGCGAGGTGATCGCAACCAGCGGCGCCTGCTTGTCCAATGTGCCCGTGTTTACCTGATGCAACTGGACCGACAGAAAGGCTGGCTGGCGGACTGGGTCCGGCAGCTATTGGCCCACCATCACTCCAACCATGTGGTCTGCGCGCTGGCCAACAAGCTGGCAAGGATCGCCTGGGCGATTGCTGGCCCACCACACTGAATTTGATGCAGGGCCAACCGCGATGAACGCCTGACCCTGCTGTCACCCGAGCACCACCCACCTGGTTTTGCGATGCTGGATAACAGATGACGTGAACGGCTAACCGGCCTGACGACAACCCTGAGCTCCCACACGGCTGAAAGGCCGTTCGAATAATTAGGATCGTTAGGCATCGATTCTCATCGAGGCGCGGGGTTGCCACCCCACACAGACGCCGGATAGATGAAAGCAAGCCAAACACGCATCAAAAACAGTATTGCAGAAAAGGGGGTAACCATAGATGTGGGAGCGAGCCTGCTCGCGATGGGGTCTTCAAGGGCGCGTCAGATCCTGAAACTCCCCACCAGCTGCTTCAACCGCGCCGCCTGCTGCTCAAGATCGGCACACGCGCGCAAGGTCGATTGCAGGTTCTCCACGCCTTCCTGGTTCAGCGTGTTGATCTCGGTGATGTCGACGTTGATCGATTCGACCACGGCGGTTTGCTCTTCGGTGGCAGTGGCCACCGACTGGTTCATGCCGTCAATCTCGCCGATGCGCTGGGTCACACTGCCCAGGCGCTCACCCGCCTGGTTGGCGATGCCGACGCTGCTTTCGCTCTGGCGCTGACTGTCGGTCATGATGGCGACTGCCTCACGGGCGCCGACTTGCAGCTCTTCAATCATCTTCTGTACTTGCTGCGCCGAGTCCTGGGTACGATGCGCGAGGTTGCGCACTTCGTCGGCAACCACGGCGAATCCACGTCCGGCCTCACCCGCGCGCGCCGCTTCGATCGCAGCGTTGAGGGCCAGCAGGTTGGTTTGCTGCGAGATGCTGGTGATCACTTCGAGAATCTGCCCGATGTTCACCGTGTTGCTGTTCAGCGTTTCGATGTTGCCGCACGAGTCACTGATTTTGGCCGACAACTGCTGCATCGCCGCGATGGTTTTATCCACCACTTGCTGACCGTCTTCGGCCAGGCTGCGGGCATCGCTCGAGTGTTGCGAGGCGAGGGCGGCGTTCTGGGCGATTTCCTGGGCGGCGGCGCCCAGTTGGTTGATCGCCGCGGCCACGCTGCTGGTGCGCGAGGCTTGCTGATCGGAATTGAACATCGACGAGTTGGAGGCGCTGACCACTCGCAGGGCGACTTCGTTGACCTGGCCGGTGGCCGACGACACTTCGCGGATCGAGGTGTGAATACGTTCGACAAAGCGGTTGAACGAGGTGCCCAGCGCCCCGAACTCGTCCTGGCCATGAATGGTCAGGCGTTTGGTCAGGTCGCCTTCGCCTTCGGCGATGTCATGCATGGCGCGGCCCATGGTCAGCAACGGCTGCATCAAGACGCGGATCAGCATGCCGAGCAGCGCGATGATAATCACCACGGCAATCACCATGGCGATGATCGCCGAGGTGCGGAATTCACTGAGCATCGAGAATGCGGTGTCCTGGTCGAGCACCAAGGCCACGTACCAGTCAGCCGATGGCACGCCGTTGACGTGGGTGAACGAGATGAACTGGGTCTTGCCCTCCACCTCGACTTCCTTCATGCCGGGACTGACCTTCGGCGCACCCGCGGGATAGGCATCGGTGAGGCTTTTGAGCACCAGTTTGCTGTCCGGGTGAATGAGGATCTTGCCCTCGCCGCTGACGATGAACGCGTGACCGTGGCCACCGAAGTTCAGCGAGTTGATGATGGCGCTGACGCTGCTCAGGTCGATGTCTGCACCGGCGACGCCGATCATCTGGTTTTGGTGCTGCACCGGCGTGGCGACGGTGATCACCAGCTTGCCCGAAGATGCGGCAATGTAGGGTTCGGTAACGATGGTCTGCTGCGCACTGTTGGCGGCTTTGTACCAGCCACGGGCGCGTGGGTCGTAGTCCGCCGCGCGATTGCCGGCCGGCACCGAGAACATCACGCCGTCGGCACCGCCGAAATAGCTCAACTGAAAGTTGCTGGTGTAGGCCGGCAGGCCGACCGCGCGTTTCAGGTTATCCAGCGCCGGGCCGTCGACAGCCACTTGCTGGGCCAGCGATTGCAGCAACTGGATGCGGCTCTCCAGCCAGGTCTGGATGTTGCTGGTGGTCAGGCTGCCGAGTTCCTGCATTGAGGACTCGGTGCTACTGCGCAGGGTTTGGCGCTGACGGTAGTCGTTGAACAGAATGAAACAGGCGAACGCTACCGCGACCACAAGGGCGGCAGCGATCAGGATCTTGTGGCTGAACTTCATGTTTCTGGTCATTAAAGGCACTACCGCGGATGGACTGATCAACAAGGAGCGTCAAATTGCCACAGAGCAAGCTTGGCGCTGCTTCTATGTCGACTGGGGAGCGCCAAAGATTAGGCGGGTTTGACGAAAACCGACGAAATACCGATCAGCGCATAAAAATGCCTGATTTTGGGGCGAAATGTTGATTTTACCGTTCAAGAAATACCCGGTACCGGTGGGAACCAGAAGGGGGTTTTCTCTTCTAAGCTTCTGGTTGGCAGCCATGCCTCCCCCTCTTTACCAGGAGTTACACCATGTCGCTGCGATCTATCGCCTTGTTGTCGTTTTGCGTGCTGTTGGCTGCGTGCAGCAAGATCAACCAGGAAAGCTATTCGAAACTGTCGACGGGCATGTCCAAGGCCGAGGTCGAAACCTTGCTGGGTAAACCTGCCGATTGTTCAGGCGCGTTGGGCATGTCCAGCTGTACCTGGGGCGACAAGAACAGCTTTATCAGCGTGCAGTACGCCGGTGACAAAGTGCTGATGTTTTCCGGGCAAGGCCTGAAGTAAACCGGGGCCAAACGCCCACGGGAGAAAAACAATGATGCGGTTAGTAATAGCTCTTTTTGTCGGTCTGTTGTTGGCCGGCTGCGCCACTTCTGGCGACGATGCACTGGCCCCGAAAACGGTCAGTAGCGTCAACCTCAAGCGTTACCAGGGTAAATGGTACGAGTTGGCGCGCATGCCGATGTACTTCCAGCGTAACTGCGCGCAATCCGAAGCCCATTACACCCTCAAGACCGACGGTGACATGGAGGTGTTGAACCGTTGCCTGACCCCTGAGTGGAAATGGGAAGAGGCCAAGGGCACGGCAATGCCGCAGATTCCCGGCAAGAACGACAAGCTATGGGTGAACTTCGATAACTGGTTTACCCGGTTGTTGCCAGGCATGAGTAAGGGTAATTACTGGGTGCTGTATGTCAGCGACGATTACCAGACCGCGATTGTCGGTAGCCCCAATCGGCGCAACCTGTGGTTGTTGTCACGCAAGCCGGAAGTCAACGCCGATACCCGCGAGGACCTGCTGAGCAGGGCGCGTCAGCAGGGTTACGACACCACACGCCTGATCTGGCGGGTGTCGGATACCAAAATGGCCCAGACCTCGAAGTAAGCGGCGTGCGGTTGTACTCCGTGGCGAGGGAGCTTGCTCCCGCTCGGCTGCGCAGCAGTCGTCACTCAGCTGATGAGATCTTTCTGAAAGAGCTCAATTGCTGATTTGGGGTCGCTTCGCAACCCAGCGGGAGCAAGCTCCCTCGCCACAGAAGCGGTGATCAGCCCAACAGCTCGCGCAGCACTTGGGTGAACGCCCGGTTACTGTCTTCTTCGCCAGCGTGATGCCCGTCGCGTACCACCCACTTGCCGTTTACCAGCACGTCACGCACCTGACGGTCGCCACCGGCAAACAACCAACGGTTCAGAATCCCGTCGCCACTGGCGGTTGCCAGGTAAGGGTCGTTGCCGTCGAGCACCAGCCAGTCGGCGCGTTTGCCGACTTCCAATGCGCCAATCGGCTGGCCCAGCGCCTGTGCGCCACCGTCAAGTGCGGCGTCGTACAGGGTGCGCCCGACCATCGGCTGATCGGCGCCATACAAGCGGTTACGTCGCTGATCGCGCAGACGCTGGCCGTATTCCAGCCAGCGCAGTTCTTCCACCACGCTCAGCGACACATGGCTGTCGGAGCCAATGCCCATGCGCCCGCCTTGGGCGAGGAAGTCCACGGCCGGAAAGATCCCGTCACCCAGGTTGGCCTCGGTGGTCAGGCACAAACCGGCGATGGCGCGACTCTTGGCCATCAGGCTGACTTCTTCCGGGTTGGCGTGGGTCGCGTGGACCAGGCACCAGCGCTGATCGACGTCGGTATTTTCATACAGCCATTGCAGTGGGCGGCGACCGCTCCAGGTCAGGCAGTCGTCGACTTCCTTTTGCTGCTCGGCAATGTGGATGTGCACCGGGCAGTGTTTGTCGCTGGCTGCCAGCACTTCGCTGATCTGCTGCGGGGTGACCGCACGCAACGAGTGGAAGCACAGGCCCAGTTGTTGCGCCGGTTGCTGCGCCAGCAGTGGTTGCAAGCGGGCTTGTAGCTTCAGGTAGTTTTCAGTGCTGTTGATAAAGCGTCGCTGGCCTTCATTGGGCGCCAGGCCACCGAAACCGGAGTGGCTGTAGAGCACGGGCAGCAAGGTCAGGCCGATGCCGGAGGCGCTGGCGGCCTGACTGATTTGCAACGACAGCTCGGCCGGGTCCGCGTACGGATGGCCGTTGTGGTCGTGGTGCACGTAATGGAATTCGGCGACCGAGGTGTAACCGGCCTTGAGCATTTCGATGTAGAGCTGGCGGGCGATGATCCCGAGTTGTTCCGGACTGATTTTTCCGACGAGGCGATACATCAAATCGCGCCAGGTCCAGAAACTGTCGTTCGGATTGCCCGCCACTTCGGCCAAACCAGCCATCGCCCGCTGGAAGGCGTGGGAGTGTAGATTCGGCATGCCCGGCAGCAGTGGACCGCTCAGCCGCTCGGCGCCTTCAGCGCTGGCATCGGCCTGGATGTGGGTCAGCAGGCCATCGGCACTGACCTCAAGACGTACATTGTTGGCCCATCCGTTAGGCAGAAGCGCGCGTTCGGCAAAGAAGGCGGACATGGTTCAGCACCCCATCGTGTGTTATTTGTATATACATATACAGACGTTTGCCTGCTCGGTAAACTCCGGCAAGCTAGTGACTTTCATCAACGAACAAGGATTTCCTGTGCCGACTCCGCCTGTAGTCTCACCGCTGAGTGCCAATCTGGGCGATAGTCCGGCGCCCTTGTACGCTCGCGTCAAACAGATGATCACCCAGCAAATCGACAGTGGAAACTGGCCGCCGCACTACCGCGTGCCGTCGGAAAGCGAGCTGGTCAGTCAGTTGGGTTTCAGTCGCATGACCATCAATCGCGCCCTGCGCGAGATGACGGCTGACGGCCTGTTGGTGCGCATGCAGGGCGTCGGCACCTTTGTCGCCGAACCCAAGAGCCAGTCCGCGTTGTTCGAAGTGCATAACATTGCCGACGAAATCGCCTCCCGCGGCCATCGCCATACCTGCAAGGTCATCACCCTGGAAGAAGAGGCCGCCGGCTCCGAGCGTGCTCTGGCGCTGGACATGCGCGAAGGCCAGAAGGTCTTCCACTCGCTGATCGTGCATTTCGAGAACGATATTCCCGTGCAAATCGAGGACCGTTTCGTCAACGCCCTGGTCGCGCCGGAATACCTCAAGCAAGACTTCACGCTGCAAACGCCTTACGCCTATCTGAATCAGGTCGCGCCATTGACCGAAGGCGAGCACGTGGTCGAAGCGATTCTTGCCGAGCCTTCCGAATGCAAACTGCTGCAGATCGAAAAAGGCGAGCCGTGCCTGCTGATTCGCCGTCGGACCTGGTCCGGGCGTCAGCCAGTGACGGCCGCTCGTCTGATCCACCCCGGTTCCCGCCATCGTCTGGAAGGGCGGTTCCACAAATAAAAAGCCACAAATAAAGAGCCATAAACAATAAGAGGCCTGAATGAGCCAGTTGAACGTTTTGCGCGCGGCGAATTATCCGCGCATGCCGTGGAAAAACGGCGGCGGCAGCACTGAAGAAATCACCCGCGATGCAGGTACCGGCCTGGATGGCTTTGGCTGGCGCCTGTCGATTGCCGATATTGGTGAGTCGGGCGGGTTCTCGACCTTTGCAGGCTACGAGCGGGTCATCACCGTGCTGCAGGGCGAAGGCATGACCTTGACGGTCGACGGCCAGAACACGCGGCCACTGTTACCGCTGGACCCGTTTGCGTTCAGTGGCGAAAGTCATGTTTCCTGCACGCTGCTTGGCGGTGCGATCCGCGACTTCAACCTGATTTATGCGCCGAATCGTTACCAGGCGCGGTTGCAGTGGCTTAAGGGCGAGCAACGGTTTTTCAGTTCGACCGGAACGCTGCTGGTTTTCAGCGCGGCCGATGCGCTTGAAGTTCGAATCGATGGCAATGCGGCCTATGCACTGGGTCGTCATGATTGCCTGCAGCTGAACGGTAACACCGGGCTGCTGGATGTTTCCGTCAATGGCCAGTGCTGCGTGATTGAACTGACAGCACACGGTTAACTGTGGCGAGGGAGCTTGCTCCCGTTCGGGTGCGCAGCAGTCGTAAAACCGGCCAACACGTTTTATCTGATACACCACTTGCTCTGGCTTCGGGTCTGCTTCGCAGACCAGCGGGAGCAAGCTCCCTCGCCACAAAAACCAAGCTCCACCGTTTCCCTGTGCGCACCAGTTTGTTACCGAACGCCCCAGCGTGGCGCAAAACCGCGCTCAGGTAACATCTGTCACTCCTCGAAAAAATCCTTCCCCAAAAAATATCGACAGCCGCAAAACCCTTGTTCCAAGGGCTTTTTAGCCAGATTCAGCACTTTGTTGAAGCGCCATCCAGAAAGTTGGCCGCTTGATTGCATATGCTTGTATGTACAAGTAAAGACGTATGCGTATGAGTCACGAAGACTCGACCATCGTCCACTGATTCGCCGGTGTGCACCGTTTGCACATCGGCTTGCTCGCCCACTGCCTGGGCTGGTTTGGATTGATTGCTGAGGAGTTTTTTTCGTGACTGACAATACCCAGAAACCAACGAAATATCGTGACGTTGAAATCCGTGCTGCCCGCGGCAACAAGCTGACCGCCAAGAGCTGGCTGACCGAAGCGCCGCTGCGTATGTTGATGAACAACCTCGACCCGGAAGTTGCCGAGAACCCTAAAGAACTGGTGGTTTACGGCGGTATCGGTCGCGCGGCGCGTAACTGGGAATGCTACGACAAGATCGTCGAGAGCCTGACCAACCTGAATGACGACGAAACCCTGCTGGTGCAATCCGGCAAGCCGGTCGGCGTATTCAAGACCCACAGCAACGCCCCGCGCGTGCTGATCGCCAACTCCAACCTGGTGCCACACTGGGCGAGCTGGGAGCACTTCAACGAACTCGACGCCAAAGGTCTGGCCATGTACGGCCAGATGACCGCCGGCAGCTGGATCTACATCGGCAGCCAGGGCATCGTTCAGGGCACCTACGAAACCTTCGTTGAAGCCGGTCGCCAGCACTACAACGACAACCTCACCGGTCGTTGGGTCCTGACCGCAGGTCTGGGTGGCATGGGCGGCGCTCAACCACTGGCCGCTACCCTGGCCGGCGCGTGCTCGCTGAACATCGAATGCCAACAAGTGAGCATCGATTTCCGTCTGAAAAGCCGTTATGTCGACGAGCAGGCCAAAGACCTCGACGACGCGCTGGCGCGCATCGCCAAATACACCAAAGAAGGCAAAGCGATTTCCATCGCCCTGCTGGGTAACGCGGCAGAAATCCTGCCGGAATTGGTCCGTCGCGGTGTGCGTCCGGACATGGTCACCGACCAGACCAGCGCCCACGATCCGCTCAACGGTTACCTGCCAGCCGGTTGGACCTGGGAAGAGTACCGCGCTCGCGCCAAGACCGAGCCGGCTGCTGTGATCAAAGCCGCCAAGCAATCGATGGCTGTGCACGTCAAAGCGATGCTCGACTTCCAGAAGCAAGGCATCCCGACTTTCGACTACGGCAACAACATCCGTCAGATGGCGCAAGAAGAAGGCGTCGAAAACGCATTCGACTTCCCAGGCTTCGTACCGGCCTACATCCGTCCGTTGTTCTGCCGCGGTATCGGTCCGTTCCGCTGGGCTGCACTGTCGGGCGATCCGCAAGACATCTACAAAACCGACGCCAAGGTCAAAGAACTGATCCCGGACGATGCCCACCTGCACAACTGGCTGGACATGGCGCGCGAGCGCATCAGCTTCCAGGGTCTGCCGGCACGTATCTGCTGGGTTGGCCTGGGTTTGCGCGCCAAGCTGGGCCTGGCGTTCAACGAAATGGTCCGCAGCGGCGAGCTGTCGGCACCGATCGTGATCGGTCGCGACCACCTGGACTCCGGTTCGGTGTCGAGCCCTAACCGCGAAACCGAATCCATGCAGGACGGTTCCGATGCCGTGTCCGACTGGCCACTGCTCAACGCCTTGCTCAACACCGCGAGCGGCGCGACCTGGGTTTCCCTGCACCACGGCGGCGGCGTCGGCATGGGCTTCTCCCAGCACTCGGGCATGGTGATTGTCTGCGACGGTACTGACGAAGCGGCCGAGCGTATCGCTCGCGTTCTGCACAACGACCCGGCGACCGGCGTTATGCGTCACGCCGATGCCGGTTACCAGATCGCTATCGACTGTGCCAAGGAGCAGGGCCTGAACCTGCCGATGATCACCGGTAAATAAAAAACGGGCCTCGGCCTGATGCGAACCTGTAGGAGCTGAGCTTGCTCGCGATGGCGGTGTACCTGACGCACCGCGTCATCGTTCATCGCGAGCAAGCTTTGCTCCTACAGGGACAGATTGAATTCCACGAACAATCCACAGAGGTTGACCCATGGCTAATGATGATCGTGCACGCAGTAAGCCGTTGATCGAGAAGCGTTCGATCGACTACATCCCGGAAGCGGAAAGACACGGTCGTCTATTGAGTCAGTTCACCCTGTGGTTGGGTGCCAACCTGCAAATCACCGCGATTGTGACGGGTGCTTTGGCGGTGGTACTGGGCGGGGATGTGTTCTGGTCGTTGATCGGTTTGCTGATCGGCCAATTGCTCGGCGGTGGCGTCATGGCGCTGCACGCAGCCCAGGGCCCGCAACTCGGCTTGCCGCAAATGATCTCCAGCCGCGTGCAGTTTGGCGTGTATGGGGCGGTGATTCCGCTGGTGCTGGTGTGCCTGATGTACATCGGCTTCTCGGCCAGCGGGTCCTTGCTGGCGGGGCAGGCGGTCGCGCAGTTGCTGCACGTCGAAGACTGGGTCGGCATCACGCTGTTCGCAGGCTCGATCATGGTCTTCACCATCTTCGGCTATCGGGTGATCCACGGCATTGGCCGGGTCGCCAGTGTGCTGGGCGTGGTGGCGTTCATCTACCTGTTCTACAAACTGCTGGCCGGTAACGACATCGGCGCGCTGTTGGGCAACAAGCACTTCTCGGTGGCGAGTTTCCTGTTGGCGGTGTCGTTGTCGGCGTCCTGGCAGATCGCGTTCGGCCCTTATGTGGCGGACTACTCGCGTTACCTGCCGCGCAGCACCTCTGCGTCGAAAACCTTCTGGGCCGTTGGCCTGGGTTCGGTGATCGGTGCGCAGGCGTCGATGGTCTTCGGTGTGTTCGCCGCAGCCCTGGCCGGTTCGCAGTTCGCTCACCACGAGGTGTCGTTCATCGTCAGCCTGGGCGGTACCGGGATTGTCGCGGCGCTGCTGTACTTCGCCGTGGCTTTCGGCAAAGTCACCGTGACCACGTTGAACGCCTACGGCAGCTTCATGTCGATCGCGACGATCATCAGTGGCTTCCGTGGCAGCCGCCACATTGGAAGCGGCGTACGACTGCTGTACATCTTCATCATGGTGTCGCTTGCCGCTGCTCTGGCATTGCTCGGCAAGGACTCGTTCCTCAAGGAATTCTCCGCGTTCATCCTGTTCCTGCTGGCGTTCTTCACGCCGTGGAGCGCGATCAACCTGGTGGACTTCTACTGCATCACCAAAGAGCGCTATGACATTCCGGCACTGTCCAACCCCGAAGGTCGCTACGGTCGCTGGAACATCATGGGCATCAGCATTTACGTGTTCGGCGTGTTGATTCAAATGCCGTTCATTTCCACCCACTTCTACACCGGCCCTCTGGTCGCGAGCCTCGGTGATACCGACATTTCGTGGATCATCGGCCTGGTGGTCCCGGCGGCGATGTACTACTTCGCTGCCAAGAAGTGGCATAGCGCAGTACCTGCTCAGCTGATACTGCCGGTAGAGCAGGGCGAGGCTGTAAAAGTGAAAAAAAGCGGGGCGGATAGCGTTGCAGCAATCTGACTGGACGAAACTGGCGAAGATCTTCGTGAAGGCACATCCTGAGATCTGGCCGTTTCGGGGCACCACCGACGCTGCCAGGAAAATCAACGCGGAACTGTAGGCAGATACCTCCCGGCTAACCGAGAGGCTGGCCGGGACGTTCGCTACATCCACTTGATTGAGAGTCTCTTATGTTTCCCGAAAGCTTCACCTTTTCCATCGCCGACCGGGTCAACGTCTGGGTTGATTCGCTGGTCGTCAACTACGGGGATGTGTTCCGCCACATCTCCGACACCTTGCTCTGGGCCATCGTTAACCTCGAGGGCCTGCTGCGCGCGGCGCCGTGGTGGTTGATGCTGGTGATCGTTGCCGGCATTGCCTGGCACGCAACCCGTAAGCTGGTGACGACGGCGGTGATCGTTGGTTTGCTGTTCCTGGTGGGCGCTGTCGGCCTCTGGGAAAAGCTCATGCAAACGCTGGCACTGATGCTGGTGGCGACGGTTATTTCGGTGCTGATCGGCATTCCATTGGGCATTCTGTCGGCGCGCAGCAATCGCCTGCGTTCAGTGCTGATGCCGCTGCTCGACATCATGCAAACCATGCCCAGTTTCGTGTACCTGATTCCGGTGCTGATGCTGTTCGGTCTGGGCAAGGTCCCGGCGATTTTCGCCACCGTGATCTACGCCGTACCGCCGCTGATTCGCCTGACCGATCTGGGCATTCGCCAGGTCGATCGCGAAGTCATGGAAGCGATCAACGCCTTCGGTGCCAACCGCTGGCAGCAACTGTTTGGCGTGCAACTGCCGCTGGCGCTGCCGAGCATCATGGCCGGGATCAACCAGACCACCATGATGGCCCTGTCGATGGTGGTGATCGCTTCGATGATCGGTGCTCGTGGTCTGGGCGAAGACGTGCTGGTGGGGATCCAGACCCTCAATGTCGGACGCGGTCTTGAAGCCGGTCTGGCGATCGTGATTCTGGCGGTGGTCATTGACCGCATTACCCAAGCCTACGGTCGGCCACGGCATGAGGTGAGCCAATGAACAGCGCCGCCAAGATCGAAGTCAAAAACGTTTTCAAAATTTTCGGTAACCGTTCGGCCGACGCAATGAACATGATCCGACAGAACAAGAGCAAGGATCAGGTACTGGCCGAGACCGGCTGCGTGATTGGCGTGAATGATCTGTCACTGAGCATCGCTACCGGCGAGATTTTCGTGATCATGGGCCTGTCCGGTTCCGGCAAGTCGACCCTGGTGCGCCACATCAACCGCCTGATCGACCCGACCAGCGGCGTGATCCTGGTGGACGGCGTGGACATCCTGCAATACGACATGGACGCGCTGCGCGAATTTCGTCGGCACAAGATCAGCATGGTGTTCCAGAGCTTCGGCCTGTTACCCCACAAGAACGTACTGGACAACGTCGCCTACGGTTTGAAAGTGCGAGGTGAAAGCAAGCAACTGTGCGCCGAGCGCGCGCAACACTGGATCAACACCGTGGGCCTGCAAGGCTACGAAAACAAATACCCGCATCAGTTGTCCGGCGGTATGCGTCAGCGTGTGGGCCTGGCCCGTGCTTTGGCTGCGGACACCGACATCATCCTGATGGATGAAGCCTTCAGTGCCCTCGACCCGCTGATTCGCGCCGAGATGCAGGACCAGTTGCTCGAACTGCAACAGACGCTGCACAAGACCATCGTGTTCATCACCCACGACCTCGATGAAGCCGTGCGCATCGGCAACCGGATTGCGATTCTCAAGGATGGGCAATTGATCCAGGTCGGTACGCCGAAAGAGATCCTTCACTCGCCGGCCGATGAATACGTCGACCGGTTTGTCCAGCGTCGAGCGGCGGTGGTTTAGGAGAGTTGCCATGTTCCAGACCGAATCGATTTTGAAAGACCCGACACTGATGTAAACCGCGTTACCCAAGCTGTACTGATTTCTACAAAAGCCAGCGTGCCAAGGCGCCACCCCCCTCAAAAAGCGGGCAGCGACGGACAACGGAGTCATCCGGAGCGTCTGGTTAGTTAACCGCTCTTAATATAAAGAGCATAAAAACTCTCAAAAGGAGAATAAAAGTGACTGCTCTGAATCTTATCCCTGGCCAACTGAGTCTTGCCCAACTGCGCGCTGTTTATCAGCAACCGGTCAACGTCCGTCTCGACGACAGTGCATCGGCCCAGATCGAAGCCAGTGTTGCCTGCGTGGAACAGATCCTTGTGGAAAACCGTACCGCGTACGGCATCAACACCGGTTTCGGCCTGCTGGCTTCGACCCGCATTGCCAGCGAAGACCTGGAAAACCTCCAGCGCTCGCTGGTGCTGTCCCACGCTGCCGGTGTTGGCGAGCCGATCAGCGACGCTTTGGTACGTCTGATCATGGTGCTCAAGGTCAACAGCCTGAGCCGTGGTTTCTCCGGCATTCGCCGGGTGGTGATCGACGCGCTGATCGCCCTGATCAACGCCGAGGTTTACCCGCACATTCCGTTGAAAGGTTCGGTCGGTGCCTCCGGTGACCTGGCGCCTCTGGCTCACATGTCGCTGGTGCTGCTGGGCGAAGGCAAGGCCCGCTACAAAGGCCAATGGCTGCAAGCGACCGAAGCACTGGAAGTGGCTGGTCTCAAGCCGCTGACTCTGGCGGCCAAAGAAGGTCTGGCGCTGCTCAACGGTACTCAAGTGTCCACCGCTTACGCACTGCGTGGCCTGTTCGAAGGCGAAGACCTGTTCGCGGGTGCCCTGGCCCTTGGCGGTCTGACCGTTGAAGCGGTGCTGGGCTCGCGCTCGCCATTCGACGCTCGCATCCATGCTGCCCGTGGTCAGAAAGGCCAGATCGACGCTGCTGCCGCTTACCGCGACCTGCTGGGTGAACGCAGCGAAGTTTCCGATTCGCACGAGAACTGCGAAAAAGTTCAGGACCCGTACTCGCTGCGTTGCCAGCCACAAGTCATGGGTGCCTGCCTGACTCAGTTCCGTCAGGCTGCTGAAGTGCTGGCGATCGAAGCCAACGCCGTGTCGGATAACCCGCTGGTCTTCGCGGCTGAAGGTGACGTGATCTCCGGCGGTAACTTCCACGCCGAACCGGTTGCCATGGCTGCCGACAACATGGCCCTGGCCATCGCTGAAATCGGCTCCCTGAGCGAGCGTCGCATCTCGCTGATGATGGACAAGCACATGTCGCAACTGCCACCGTTCCTGGTGGCCAACGGTGGCGTGAACTCCGGCTTCATGATCGCCCAGGTGACCGCAGCAGCTCTGGCCAGCGAAAACAAGGCACTGGCACACCCGCATTCGGTTGACAGCCTGCCGACTTCCGCCAACCAGGAAGACCACGTTTCCATGGCCCCGGCCGCTGGCAAGCGTCTGTGGGAAATGGCTGAAAACACTCGCGGCGTTCTGGCTGTCGAGTGGCTGGCAGCCTGCCAGGGCCTGGACCTGCGCGACGGTCTGAAGACTTCGTCGAAACTGGAAAAAGCCCGCAGCACCCTGCGCGCCAAAGTACCGTTCTACGAGAAGGACCGTTTCTTTGCACCGGACATCAACGCCGCGAGCGAACTGCTGGCTTCGCGCTGCCTGAATGAGTTGGTGATGGCGAAGTTGCTGCCTAGCCTGTAATGGCCCCATCGCGAGCAGGCTCGCTCCCACAAGAATTACGCTGAACCTGTGGGAGCGAGCCTGCTCGCGATTCGATTTTGCGTCGATAAGAACAACTAAGGACGAGAAATGCAAAAGCCAGCAAACGGCTTGAAACGCGGGCTATCTGCCCGACATATTCGCTTCATGGCACTGGGGTCGGCGATCGGCACCGGGCTGTTTTACGGTTCTGCCTCGGCCATCCAGATGGCCGGTCCTGCGGTGCTGCTTGCGTACCTGATCGGTGGCGCAGCGGTGTTCATGGTCATGCGCGCCCTTGGCGAAATGGCTGTGCACAACCCGGTGGCAGGTTCTTTCGGTCAATACGCCAGCACTTACCTGGGACCGATGGCAGGCTTCATTCTAGGGTGGACCTACGCCTTTGAAATGGTCATCGTCGGCATGGCCGACGTCACTGCGTTCGGTATTTACATGGGCTTCTGGTTCCCGGAAGTCTCTCGCTGGATTTGGGTATTGGGCGTCGTTTCCATCGTCGGCGGCTTGAACCTGTGCAACGTCAAAGTCTTCGGTGAAATGGAGTTCTGGCTGTCGCTGCTCAAGGTCGCCGCCATCGTTGCGATGATCCTCGGGGGCTTCGGCATCATGCTGTTCGGTATCAGCACGGCCCCTGGCCAAGTGACCGACATCAGCAACCTCTGGACCCAAGGCGGCTTCATGCCCAATGGCATGGGCGGTCTGATCGCTTCGTTCGCGGTGGTGATGTTTGCGTTTGGCGGTATTGAAATCATCGGCGTCACCGCGGGTGAGGCCAAAGACCCGCAGCACGTGCTGCCTCGTGCAATCAACGCCGTACCGTTGCGGATTCTGCTGTTCTACGTGCTGACGATGGTGGTGCTGATGTCGATCTTTCCTTGGCAGCAGATCGGTAACCAGGGCAGCCCGTTCGTGCAGATCTTCGATAAGCTGGGGATCAGTTCGGCGGCCACCATCCTTAATATTGTGGTGATTACGGCGGCGATTTCGGCAATCAACAGTGACATCTTCGGCGCTGGCCGCATGATGTTCGGTCTGGCCCAGCAAGGGCACGCACCGAAGGGCTTCGCCCGCCTGTCGCGCAATGGCGTGCCGTGGATGACCGTGGTGGTGATGAGCGTTGCGCTGCTGCTGGGCGTATTGCTGAACTACCTGATCCCGGAAAACGTGTTTCTGCTGATCGCGTCCATTGCGACCTTTGCTACCGTCTGGGTCTGGCTGATGATTTTGTTCACTCAAGTGGCGATGCGTCGTTCCATGACGCCTGAGCAAGTCGCGCAGCTGAAATTCCCGGTACCGTTCTGGCCGTATGCGCCGATGGCGGCAATTGCCTTCATGCTGTTTGTCTTCGGCGTGCTGGGTTATTTCCCGGATACCCAAGCGGCGCTGATCGTTGGCGTGGTCTGGATCGTGTTGCTGGTGCTGGCCTATCTGACGTGGGTCAAACCGGCGGCAGGGCAGGCGGCCCTGGTCGCGCGTGATCCATCTTTTTCTCATCGATAACTAACGGAGGCCTCGGATGAAAACTCTCTGGCAACACTGCCACGTTGCAAGCATGGCGCAGGGCACTTACTCGATCATCGAGGATGCCGCCATCGTGACGTCAGGAGCGCACATTGAGTGGATCGGCCCACGTAGCGAGCTGCCGTCCGGCGAATACCCCGAGGTTCATGACCTCGCGGGGGCCTGGGTTACCCCGGGCCTGATCGACTGCCACACCCACACGGTGTTCGGCGGCAACCGCAGCGGCGAGTTCGAGCAGCGCCTGCAAGGCGTGAGCTACGCAGAAATCGCCGCGGCCGGTGGCGGCATCGCCAGCACCGTACGCGCCACGCGCGCGGCGACCGAGGACGAGCTGTTCGCCAGTGCGAAGAAACGTCTGAAAAGCTTGCTGCGTGACGGCGTGACCAGCATCGAGATGAAATCCGGTTATGGCCTCGACCTCGCCAGTGAGCGGAAGATCCTGCGGGTGATCCGTCGCCTCGGCGCCGAACTGCCGGTCAGTGTGCGCAGCACCTGCCTGGCCGCTCACGCCTTGCCGCCAGAGTACGCCGACCGCGCCGACGACTACATCGAGCATATCTGCAGTGAAATGCTGCCGGCGCTGGCCGCCGAAGGCTTGGTGGATGCGGTGGATGCGTTCTGCGAATACCTGGCGTTTTCGCCAGCGCAGGTCGAGCGGGTGTTCGTCGTGGCGCAGCAACTCGGTTTGCCGGTGAAGCTGCATGCCGAGCAACTGTCGTCCTTGCACGGCTCCAGCCTGGCGGCGCGTTATCACGCGTTGTCGGCCGATCATCTGGAGTTCATGACCGAAGACGACGCCATCGCCATGGCCGCCTCCGGCACTGTTGCCGTGTTGCTGCCGGGGGCCTTCTACTTCCTGCGGGAAACCCAGTTACCGCCGATGGATGCCTTGCGCAAGCACGGGGTGAAAATCGCCATCGCCAGCGACCTCAACCCCGGCACCTCGCCGGCGCTGTCGGTTCGGTTGATGTTGAACATGGCCTGCACCTGTTTGCGCATGACCCCGGAAGAGGCGCTGGCCGGCGCGACCATTCACGCCGCCACGGCATTGGGCATGGAGCGCACCCACGGTTCGCTCGAAGTCGGCAAAGTCGCTGACTTCGTGGCCTGGCAGATCGATCGTCCAGCCGACCTGTCGTACTGGTTGGGCGGTGACCTGGAAAAACGCGTCGTGCGTCACGGCGTTGAAGTCGAGTTATAGGAGAACGGTTGTGGATAAGGTTCTGAACTTCAAACAAGGCCGGGTGCCGCTGCTGATCAGCATGCCTCACGCTGGCGTGCGTCTGACGCCTGCGGTTGAAGCCGGTTTGATCCCTGAGGCACAAAGCCTGCCGGACACTGACTGGCATATTCCCACGCTCTACGAATTTGCCGCCGAGCTGGGCGCCAGCACCCTGGCCGCCGAATATTCGCGGTTCGTCATCGACCTCAACCGGCCGTCTGACGACAAGCCGTTGTACGTCGGTGCGACGACGGGCCTGTACCCGGCGACATTGTTCGACGGCGTGCCGTTGTTCCGCGAAGGGCTGGAGCCGTCTGCACAGGAGCGTGCAACGTACCTGGAGAAAGTCTGGACGCCGTACCACAACACCTTGCAGCAAGAACTGGCGCGGCTGAAAGCCGAGTTCGGTTATGCACTGTTGTTCGATGCGCACTCGATTCGCTCGGTGATCCCGCACCTGTTCGACGGCAAACTGCCGGACTTCAACCTCGGCACTTTCAACGGCGCCAGTTGCGATCCACAGTTGGCCAGTCAGCTGGAAGCCATCTGCGCCCGGCACACGGATTACAGCCATGTGCTCAACGGGCGCTTCAAGGGCGGCCACATCACCCGTCATTACGGCAATCCGGCCGAAAACATCCATGCGGTGCAGTTGGAGTTGGGGCAGTGCACTTACATGGAAGAGGTCGAACCGTTCCGCTATCGGCCTGACCTGGCGGCACCGACGCAGGTGGTGCTCAAGGAGTTGCTGCAAGGGTTGTTGGCCTGGGGGCAGAAACACTACGCCTGACACTATCTTGTGGCGAGGGAGCTTGCTCCCGCTCAACTGCGCAGCAGTTGCAAAGCCTGCCAGTCGGATCTTGCAGATACTGAGAGGTGGCTGTTTTCAGGGCCGCTTCGCGGCCCAGCGGGAGCAAGCTCCCTCGCCACAACGATCGGTTGCTGTCGCCACCGTGCAAGACACGGTCGCCTCAGGGCGTTTTTGTCGCTTAGACGCTGCGTAACGTTGTGGACACGGTGCACGAAGACACCGGGCCCACAATAACCAGCTGCCGAGCGAGCCTTCCCGATGAAACGACTGTCCAACCGCTGTCTGTTAATCCTTACCGGCACCGCACTTCTAAGCGCCAACACCTTTGCCAGCGAACCGGCGTCCTGCCAATCCGTGCGCATGGGCGTGGTCAACTGGACCGACGTGATCGCCACCAGTGGCATGGCCGATGTCTTGCTCAACGGGCTTGGCTACGAAAGCAAGCAAACCAGCGCCGTGCAGCAAATCATCTTCGCCGGCATCCGCGACAAACGCCTGGATATCTTCCTCGGCTACTGGAAGCCCGCGATGGACAAGAACATCGCGCCGTTCATCGCCGCCAATCAGCTCAAAGTCATGGACAAGCCCAGCCTGTCTGATGCCCAGGCCACCCTCGCGGTGCCTGACTATGTCGCGGCAGCGGGCCTGAAAACCTTCGGCGATATCGCCAGATTCAAAGACCAGTTGGGTGGCAAGATCTATGGCATCGAGCCGGGCAGCGGCGCCAACACCACGATCAAAACCATGATCGAGACCAATCACTTCGGTCTCAAGGACTTCAAGCTGATCGAATCCGGCGAAGCCGGCATGCTTGCCGCCGTGCAGCGGGCGGTCAATCGCAAGGAGTTCGTGGTGTTCGTCGGCTGGACCCCGCATCCAATGAACATCAACATGAAGATCAACTACCTGACGGGCAGCGAGGATGTGTACGGCCCTGACGAAGGTGCGGCGACGGTTTCGACCGTGACCGCGCCGGATTATGCCCAGCGTTGCCCGAACGTGAACCGTCTGTTGGAAAACCTGACGTTCACCGCCGCTCAGGAAAGCCAGTTGATGGTGCCGATCATGGAGCGCAAGACCGCACAGGAAGTCGCCCGGCAATGGCTGCGTGACCATCCCGAGGATCTTCAGCGCTGGTTGGCGGGTGTCAGCAGTTTCGATGGCAAGGACGGTGTGAAGGCGGTACAGGCCAGCCTGAAATAGGCCTGAAGGCCAACACAAGAACCTGTGGCGAGGGAGCTTGCTCCCGCTCGGCCGCGAAGCGGTCGTAATCCGGCAATCGCGTGCTCTCTGGATACTCGCGGTGGTTGATTTTAGGGTCGCTTCGCAACCCAGCGGGAGCAAGCTCCCTCGCCACAGGGTTTGTCCAGGCCCTGAGTGGTCTGACTCCGTTGCTACCCAGGTCATTCCAGCATGTCCGACTACCCGCTTTCACCGCAGCTCTCGGCATTTGTCGAGAGAACCCTCAGCTTCAACAGTCCTGACGGCAGCCTGGACGGGCTGCGTCAGGCTTACAGTCAAATGTGCCGGGCATTTACCCCGGCTCGCCCGGACGGGCTGGAGGTCGCCGACTTTACGCTGGAAGGCGTTCGCGTCCGGTCCTACCGGCCAGCGGTTGCACCGCCGGATTCGGGTTGGCCGTGCATCCTTTATCTGCACGGCGGTGGCTGGGTGGTGGGGGATCTGGACTCGCACGACTTCATCTGCACCGAGTTGTCGGCGGTTTTGCGTGTGCTGGTGATTGCCGTCGATTACCGACTGGCGCCGGAGCATCCATTTCCGGCGGCGTTCGATGACTGCCTGAGCGTCTGGCGAGCGCTGTGCGCGGGCGCGAGCCCGTTTGCGCTGGACGCGATGCGGATGCTGGTGGCCGGTGACAGCGCCGGCGGCAATCTTGCCGCCGCGTTGTGCCTGGCATTGCGCGACCGGGGCGAGCGCTTGCCCTGCGCTCAGGTGCTGATCTACCCAGGACTGGGCGGTGACGCCAGGCTTCCATCGCGCAGCGAATGTGCTGATGCGCCGCTACTCAGCAGCAGCGACTTGGACGGCTATCACGCGTTGTATTTGCGCGGTACGCGGCACCCGTCTGCCTACGCCATGCCATTGCTCGCCGATGATTTCAGCGGTTTGCCAGCGACGATGATCGCCGTCGCGCAGTTCGACCCGCTACGCGACGACGGCGTCAGTTATGCCCGGCGACTTGAAGCCGCAGGGGGCGAGGTCAACCTGTATTCGGGCAAAGGGTTGATTCACGGGTGTTTGCGGGGCCGGGGCGAGGTCGCGGAAGTGGATCGGCTCTATGAAAACCTGTTGGCGTATTTGCATCGGTTTCTTGTAAGCGAAGTCTGATTTTTTGCGGGCATGCTCATTCACGTAATTCGGGTTTATGATGCCGGACGGCAGAATAATTGAAGTCCCCCCAGGGATGAACTCGACCCCTTACGGAGCGCGCAATGCAGACTTTGTACCCGCAGATCAAACCCCACGCCCGGCACGATCTGGCCGTCGATGAAATACACACGCTGTACGTCGACGAAAGCGGTTCACCGGAAGGTTTGCCGGTGGTGTTCATTCACGGTGGCCCGGGGGCCGGTTGTGATGCGCAGAGTCGGCGCTACTTCGATCCGAACCTGTACCGCATCGTTACCTTCGATCAGCGCGGCTGCGGTCGTTCCACCCCTCACGCCAACCTCGAAAACAACACCACCTGGGATCTGGTCGCCGACCTTGAGCGGATTCGCCAGCACTTGGGGATAGAGAAATGGGTGCTGTTCGGCGGCTCCTGGGGTTCGACCCTGGCCCTGGCCTACGCACAAACCCACCCGGAGCGTGTGCACGGTCTGATCTTGCGCGGGATCTTTCTCTGCCGCCCGCAGGAAATCGAATGGTTCTACCAGGCCGGCGCGAGCCGTCTGTTCCCGGATTACTGGCAGGACTACATCGCGCCGATCCCGCTGGACGAGCGCGACGACCTGCTCAGCGCATTCCACAAGCGCCTGATCGGCAACGACCAGATTGCCCAGATGCACGCGGCCAAGGCCTGGTCGACCTGGGAAGGCCGCACGGCTACCTTGCGTCCGAACCCGATGGTGGTCGACCGCTTCTCCGAGCCGCAGCGCGCGCTGTCGATTGCCCGGATCGAATGCCACTACTTCACCAACAACGCGTTCCTCGAGCCGAATCAACTGATTCGCGATATGGGCAAGATCGCCCATTTGCCCGGCGTCATCGTCCATGGCCGTTACGATGTGATCTGCCCGCTGGATAATGCCTGGGAACTGCATCAGGCCTGGCCGAACAGCGAACTGCAGGTGATCCGCGATGCCGGGCACGCAGCGTCCGAGCCGGGTATCACCGACGCACTGGTGCGTGCGGCCAGCCAGATGGCCCGGCGTTTGCTTGATCTGCCGCCTGAAGAAGCATGAAGGGCCTGTTACAACGCGTGCGAAATGCGCGCGTCGAAGTGGCGGGGGAGGTTGTTGGTGCTGTAGACCAGGGTTTGCTGGTGCTGGTGGCGGTCGAGCCGCAAGACACTCGGGCCAGCGCCGACAAACTTCTGCATAAGCTGCTTAACTATCGGGTATTCAGTGACGCCGAGGGCAAGATGAACCTGTCCCTGGCCGATGTCGGCGGTGGTTTGCTCTTGGTCTCGCAGTTCACCCTGGCCGCCGATACCAAAAATGGTTTGCGTCCGAGCTTTTCTACCGCGGCCCCACCGGCCCTGGGAGAGGAGCTTTTTGGCTATATATTGGCCAAAGCGCAGCAGTTACATGGCAAAGTGGCATCAGGTAGATTTGGCGCAGACATGCAGGTGCATCTGGTCAATGATGGCCCGGTAACCTTCCTGTTACAGACCTGAAGACGCTTGAAACATCTTTTCAGGCGTGTTTCGGTCGAAAACAGGGGTTTTTCGCGATAAATACTTTGTTACCCCTGATGCGTTGTAACGCGGCCTACTAGATAATCCCGCGCTACGGGGATCAGCGTTCGTTGGCCCATTTTTGACTTAGGTAGAGACTTGTCCGGAACCGTTTGGGGAATCATTTAGGCCCATCGGAGTCGGAACAATGCTCGCCAACCTGGCACATAGATAGCTAGCCGTTGGTTTTTTGATCTGTTTTCGGCGAGGGTTGCTCGTGATTGTTAGTCCCTGTAATGCACCAAAATTGTCTGCCAAACGGTTACGAAACGCACTGGTGGCGGGCTCTGCTCTGTTTTGCCTGCTCAGCGCCGGCCAGCTTTGGGCATTCAATCTGGATGATGTGTCGGCCAAGGCAAAAGAGCTGGCCGGGCAGAAATACGAAGCTCCGCGCAGCAATCTGCCGAACGAATTTCGTGAAATGAAATTCGCGGACTATCAGAAAATTCGCTTCCTGACCGAGAAAGCCGAATGGGCCGACCAGAAAACCCCGTTCAAGCTGTCGTTCTATCACCAGGGCATGCACTTCGACACGCCGGTGAAGATCAACGAAATCACCGCCAACACCGTTGAAGAGATCAAGTACGACCCGAGTCGTTTCGATTTCGGCGACGTGAAGTTCGATCCTAAATCCACCGAACAGCTGGGTTATGCGGGCTTTCGCGTGCTGTACCCGATCAACAAGGCCGACAAGCAAGACGAAATCATGACCATGCTCGGCGCGAGTTACTTCCGCGTCGTCGGCAAGGGCCATACCTATGGCCTGTCTGCCCGTGGCCTGGCGATCGACACTGCGCTGCCGTCCGGTGAAGAGTTCCCGCGTTTTACCGAGTTCTGGATCGCGCAACCCAAGCCGACCGACAAACACCTGGTGATCTACGCCCTGCTGGATTCGCCGCGTGCCACCGGTGCCTACCGCCTGACCCTGCGTCCGGGCAGCGACACCATTGTCGACGTCAAGGCGCAGATGTTCCTGCGTGACAAGGTCAGCAAACTGGGTATCGCGCCACTGACCAGCATGTTCCTGTTCGGCGCCAACCAGCCGTCGAAAGTCCTCAACTACCGTCGCGAACTGCACGACTCCAGCGGTCTGTCGATCCATGCCGGCAACGGCGAGTGGATCTGGCGCCCGTTGAACAACCCGAAACACCTGGCCGTCAGCAACTTTTCGGTTGAGAACCCGCGTGGTTTCGGCCTGCTGCAACGCGGTCGTGACTTCAGCCACTACGAAGACCTCGATGACCGCTACGACAAGCGCCCAAGCGCCTGGATCGAGCCAACAGGCGACTGGGGCAAAGGCACCGTCGACCTCGTAGAGATCCCGACTGCCGACGAAACCAACGACAACATCGTTGCCTTCTGGAGCCCGGAAAAGCTGCCTGAGCCTGGTCAGCCACTGGACTTCGCTTATCGTTTGCACTGGACCATCGACGAAGCTGCCCTGCACTCGGCAGGCAGCGCCTGGGTACAACAGACCCTGCGCTCCACGGGTGACGTGAAACAGTCCAACCTGATTCGTCAGCCAGATGGCAGCGTTGCCTACCTGGTGGACTTCACAGGCCCGTCCCTCAAGGCACTGCCGGAAGATGCACCGGTTCGCAGCCAGGTCAGCGTTGGCGACAACGCCGAAGTGGTCGAGAACAGCGTGCGCTATAACCCTGAAACCCAGGGCTGGCGCCTGACCCTGCGCATGAAGATCAAGGACCCGGGCAAATCCACCGAGATGCGTGCTGCGCTGGTCAAGGACATCGTCGCCCCTGAACCGGCCAAGGCCTCGCTGCCGAACGCCAATTCTTCCATTGCCAAGGCCGACAAGATCGCCGCCAAGCAACTCGAGAAGAAAGAAAAGGAATCCAAGGAAGCGAAAGACAAAGACGCCAAGCAGCCTGCCGCTGCCGAAGCAACCCCTGCCACACCTCCTGCCCCGGATGCAGCCAAGACTGAACAAGTGCTGACCGAGACCTGGAGCTACCAGTTGCCAGCCGATGAGTAATTCCCAAGTACAGCCAGAAACTCTGAACGAGTATCTGGCGCACCTGCCAATGACCGATGAGCAGCGCGCAGAACTTGCGGGCTGCACATCTTTCAGCGAACTGCATGAGCGCCTGTCGTCGAAGACCTTCGACGCACTGGGCGAAGCGAACCAGGCTTCGGTCGGTCGCCGGCTGACCCTCAACTCCGCCGAGGAGCTGGAAGAAGCCGAGATGTTGGCGCTCGACGCCAGCGGTCGGGTGTGCCTGAAGGCAACCCCGCCGATCCGTCGGACCAAGGTCGTGCCCGAGCCATGGCGTACCAATATTCTGGTGCGTGGCTGGCGTCGCCTGACCGGTCGCACCAACCCTCCGGCACCGCCGAAGGATGAACGCGTGCTGCCGGCCGCTCGCTGGCGTACCGTCGGCTCGATCCGCCGCTACATTCTGCTGGTGTTGATGCTGGGCCAGACCATTGTTGCGGGCTGGTACATGAAAGGCATCATGCCGTACCAGGGCTGGTCGTTCGTCGACCTCAACGAAGTCCTGCACCAACCGCTGATCCAGACGGCCACGCAAGTGCTGCCCTATGCCTTGCAAACCAGCATCCTGATTCTGTTCGGGATTCTGTTCTGCTGGGTATCGGCCGGTTTCTGGACGGCACTGATGGGTTTCCTCGAGTTGCTCACCGGGCACGACAAATACCGCATTTCCGGCGCCAGCGCTGGCAACGAGCCGATTCCCAAGGACGCTCGCACCGCGTTGGTGATGCCGATCTGCAACGAAGACGTGCCGCGGGTGTTTGCCGGCTTGCGTGCGACCTTCGAGTCGGTCGCCGCCACCGGTGATCTGGATCGCTTCGATTTCTTTGTGCTCAGCGACAGTAACGACACCGATATCTGCGTTGCCGAGCAGCAAGCCTGGCTGGACGTCTGCCGCGAAGCCAAGGGCTTTGGCAAGATCTTCTATCGCCGTCGTCGCCGTCGCGTGAAACGCAAGAGCGGCAACCTCGACGACTTCTGCCGTCGTTGGGGCGGTGATTACAAATACATGGTCGTACTCGACGCCGACAGCGTGATGAGCGGCGAATGCCTGACCAGTCTGGTGCGCTTGATGGAAGCCACGCCGGACGCCGGGATCATTCAGACCGCGCCACGTGCCTCGGGCATGGACACGCTGTATGCGCGCATGCAGCAGTTCGCCACGCGGGTATACGGGCCGCTGTTTACCGCCGGCCTGCACTTCTGGCAGTTGGGCGAATCCCACTACTGGGGCCACAACGCGATCATCCGCATGAAGCCATTCATCGAGCACTGTGCCCTGGCGCCATTGCCCGGTAAAGGCGCGTTTGCGGGGGCGATCCTTTCCCACGACTTCGTTGAAGCTGCGCTGATGCGCCGTGCCGGCTGGGGCGTGTGGATCGCTTACGACCTGCCCGGCAGCTACGAAGAACTGCCGCCGAACCTGCTCGACGAACTCAAGCGTGACCGTCGCTGGTGCCACGGCAACCTGATGAACTTCCGGCTGTTCCTGGTCAAGGGCATGCACCCGGTGCACCGTGCGGTGTTCCTGACCGGCGTGATGTCTTACCTGTCGGCACCGTTGTGGTTCTTCTTCCTGGTGCTGTCGACCGCGCTGCTGGCAGTCAACACGCTGATGGAGCCGCAGTACTTCATGGAGCCACGGCAGCTGTATCCGCTGTGGCCACAATGGCATCCGGACAAGGCCGTTGCGCTGTTCTCGACGACCATCGTGCTGCTGTTTCTGCCGAAGTTGCTGAGCATCATCCTGATCTGGGCCAAGGGTGCGAAAGAGTTCGGCGGCAAGTTCAAGGTGACCCTGTCGATGCTGCTGGAGATGCTGTTCTCCATGCTGCTGGCGCCGGTGCGGATGATCTTCCACACCCGTTTCGTACTCGCCGCGTTCCTCGGCTGGGCGGCGACCTGGAACTCGCCACAACGTGACGACGACTCCACACCGTGGAGCGAAGCGGTGCGCCGCCATGGTCCGCAAACCTTGCTGGGCTTTTTCTGGGCCTTGCTGGTGGTCTGGCTGAACCCGAGTTTCCTCTGGTGGCTGGTACCGATCGTCGGTTCGTTGATGCTGTCGATCCCGGTGTCGGTGATCTCCAGTCGCGTAAAACTGGGCCTCAAGTCCCGTGACGAGAGCCTGTTCCTGATCCCTGAGGAATACGCACCACCGCAGGCCTTGCTGGCAACCGATCAGTACACCCACGAAAACCGTTGGCACGCACTGAACGACGGCTTCATCCGCGCCGTGGTCGATCCGCAGCAGAATGCCCTGGCGTGCGCGCTGGCGACGTCGCGCCACGGTCAGGCCGAGCCAATCGAATGGCTGCGTATCGAACGGGTTCGTCATGCGCTGAAAGCCGGCCCTGCCGGGCTGAACAACCATGAGCGTCTGCAACTGCTGAGCGACCCGGTGGCACTGGGTCGTCTGCATGAGCAGGTCTGGAGCGATGGTCACGCGCAGTGGCTGGATGCCTGGCGAGCCTCGGTGAAGGCCGATCCTCACGCACCGTTGTTGCCGCTCAAACCGCTGAGCACGCAGGCACAACCGGCCTGATGAAAAGCCCCGCTACCGAGCGGGGCTTTTTTTTTGCGTGTGCCTTGATCAGCAAACAACAAATCCTCTTCCCCCCCTTGTGCAAACGGACGAGTGAGTTAGGATCGCTCCCCTATTTGGTGCGCCCGGACAACTTTTTGTCCGTAACTGTCGGTTTTAAAAAGAAAATCGGCTTTTTGCGCGCCTGACAACACAATGGGTTAGGGGAGTTGATGATGAAGAAGTATCTCTCGAGGCTGCTGCTCGGCGTCACGGCACTGGTTGCCGTCAATGCGGCGCATGCCGGCGCCATCGACGAGGCAGTCAAGCGTGGCACGCTGAAAGTCGGTATGGACCCGACCTACATGCCGTTTGAAATGACCAACAAGCGCGGCGAGATCATCGGCTTCGAAGTCGACATCCTCAAAGCCATGGCCAAGGCCATGGGCGTCAAGCTGGAAATGGTCTCCACCGGCTACGACGGGATCATCCCGGCGCTGATGACCGACAAGTTCGACATGATCGGCAGTGGCATGACCCTGACCCAGGAACGCAACCTGCGCCTGAATTTTAGCGAACCGTTCATCGTGGTCGGCCAGACATTGCTGATCCGCAAGGAGCTGGAAGGTAGCATCACCTCCTATAAAGACCTGAATACCGCTGACTACCGCATCACCTCCAAGCTTGGCACCACCGGCGAAATGGTCGCGAAGAAGCTGATCTCCAAGGCCAAGTACCACGGCTACGACAACGAGCAGGAAGCCGTACTCGATGTAGTCAACGGCAAGGCTGACGCCTTCATCTACGACGCGCCTTACAACGTCGTGGCAGTGAACAAGGTCGGCAACGGCAAACTGGTGTTCCTCGACAAGCCGTTCACCTACGAGCCGCTGGCCTTTGGTCTGAAGAAGGGTGACTACGACAGCATCAACTTCATCAACAACTTCCTGCACCAGATCCACGAAGACGGCACCTACGATCGTATCCATGACAAGTGGTTCAAAGACTCCGCCTGGCTCAAGGATATGGAATAACGCCTGACCTTTGTGGCGAGGGAGCTTGCTCCCGCCGGCCGGTCCGCGCTCGGGCGCAGCAGCCGTAAACCGGTTTACACGTTTTACCCGAAGATGCGTGGTGGCTGATTTCAGGGCTGCTTCGCACCCCAACGGGAGCAAGCTCCCTCGCCACAGGGGAGCGCGCGCCCTGATCGTTATGGATTTACTGACAGATGAAACAGAAAAAAGCCCAATGGCCCTGGCACGTGTTGACCGTGCTGGTGCTGATCGGCATGGCTGGCGCGTTGTATTACGCCACCTCGCTGATGTCTTACGAATGGCGCTGGAACCGCGTGCCGCAGTATTTCGCCTATCAGGCCGAAGAAACCCAGCGTGCCGCTGACATTTCCACCGTCAGCGAGTTGGTGCGCACTGGCAATAAGGCCGACGTGACCCTGCGCAATGACGCCGGGGTCGAACAGTTGCTGAGCGTTGATGACAACAGCCTGCAAGTGGCCCGTGGCGACGATGTGGCGGAAGGCGATGTGGTCGGCGTAACCCGGCAGTGGGCGGCAGGACCGCTGTTATGGGGCCTGTGGACAACGTTGTGGTTGTCGCTGGTGTCGGGCGTGCTCGGGCTGCTGATCGGCCTGGCGACCGGCCTCTGCCGGCTGTCGAACAACCCGACCCTGCGCGACCTGTCGACCGTCTACATCGAGCTGGTGCGCGGTACGCCGCTGCTGGTGCAAATATTCATTTTCTACTTCTTCATCGGCACGGTACTCAACTTGTCCCGCGAATTTGCCGGGATCGCCGCGCTGTCGCTGTTCACCGGTGCCTATGTGGCCGAGATCATTCGTTCTGGCGTGCAGTCGATTGCCCGTGGGCAGAACGAAGCCGCCCGTTCGCTGGGTTTGAGCGCTGGCCAGTCGATGCGCCACGTGATGTTGCCGCAAGCGTTCAAGCGCGTGCTGCCACCGTTGGCCGGGCAATTCATCAGTCTGGTCAAGGACACTTCGCTGGTGTCGGTCATCGCCATCACCGAGCTGCTCAAGAGTGGCCGTGAAGTCATCACCACCTCGTTCTCGCCGTTCGAAATCCTGTTCTGCGTGGCGGGTCTGTACCTGTTGATCAACCTGCCGCTGTCGAAAATCGCCAGCCGGCTTGAGCGGAGGCTCGCGCAAAGTGATTGAAGTCCGCGATCTGGTAAAAGTCTTCGACACGCGCGGCCAAGTGGTCCGTGCGGTGGATAACGTCACCACCCAAGTGGCCAAGGGCGAAGTGCTGGTTGTGATCGGCCCGTCCGGTTCCGGTAAATCGACCTTTCTGCGCTGCCTGAATGGCCTGGAAGCATTCGATTCGGGCTCGGTGAGCATCGACGGTTTGCAACTGGCGGATCCGAAAACTGACGTCAACGCTTACCGCCGTGAAGTCGGGATGGTGTTCCAGCACTTCAACCTGTTCCCGCACATGACCGTGCTGGAAAACCTCTGCCTGGCGCAGAGAGTTGTGCGCAAGCGTGGCAAGAAAGAACGTGAGTCCAAGGCGCTGGCCTTGCTGGAAAAGGTCGGCATCGCACAGAAGGCCCACGAGTTTCCGTCGCGCCTCTCTGGCGGTCAGCAACAGCGCGTAGCGATAGCTCGGGCGCTGGCCATGGAGCCGAAGGTGATGTTGTTCGATGAGCCGACGTCGGCGCTGGACCCGGAAATGGTCGGTGAAGTGCTGGACGTGATGAAGACCCTGGCTGTGGAAGGCATGACCATGGTCTGCGTGACCCACGAAATGGGCTTTGCACGGGAAGTTGCGGATCGGGTGCTGTTCTTCGATCACGGCAAATTGCTCGAAGACGCCTCGCCGGCCGAGTTCTTCGATGCGCCGAAGGACCCGCGAGCTCAGGCGTTTTTGCGGCAGGTTTTATAACTTCAGCGCCTGTCAGACCGCTATCGCGGGCAAGCCTTGCTCCTACAGATTTATGTTGTGCCCGAATCTCGCGGCAAACATGGGTTCGTAGGAGCAAGGCTCGCCTGCGAAAGCATCACCTCGGTCCCAAGCGAACCGAGGTTTCTGCATCACCTCAAACCCTGAACTTGCCCACCAGCATCTGCAAATGGGTGCCCAACCGCGCCAGCTCGACGCTGGAGGCCGCGGTTTCTTCGCTGGCGGCCGAGGTCTGGTCGGAAACGTCGCGCACGTTGAGTACGCTGCGGTTGATCTCTTCAGCCACGGCGCTTTGCTGTTCGACGGCCGCGGCGATCTGCTGGTTCATCGCCTGAATTGCCGAGACAGTGCGAGTGATAGTGGACAGCGAACCGCCGGCGCGGCGAGTCAGTTCGACGCTGCTGTCGGTCAGGCTGCGGCTGTTGTCCATGATGGTGGCGACCTGCTGAGTACCGCTTTGCAGGCCGGCAATCAGCTCTTCGATCTCTTCGGTGGACTTCTGCGTGCGTTGCGCCAGGCTGCGGACTTCGTCGGCAACCACGGCAAAACCGCGTCCGGCTTCACCGGCACGCGCAGCTTCGATGGCGGCGTTGAGGGCCAGCAGGTTGGTTTGTTGGGCCACGGATTTGATCACATCCAGCACGTTGCCGATCTTGTCGCTCTCACGCTTGAGGTGCCCCATGGCTTCGGTGGAGTTACCGACTTCGATGGCCAGGCGTTCGATCTGGGCGATGGCTTCGCCGACCACCTTGTCGCCTTCGCGGGCCTGCTGGTCGGCGGCGACGGCGGCTTCCGATGCTTCCTCGGCGTTGCGCGCGACCTCTTGCACGGTGGCGGCCATTTCGTTCATGGCGGTGGCCACCTGGTCGGTTTCAGCTTTCTGGCTGTTGACCCCGGCGCTGGTCTGCTCGGTCACGGCAGAGAGTTCTTCGGCAGCGCTGGCGATCTGTGTCACGCCTTCGCTGATGCCGCCGATCAGTTCGCGCAGGCCGACGGTCATGCTCTGCATGGCACGTTGCAGTTGGCCGAGTTCGTCGCGACGCTGGGAAATGAGATTGTGAGTCAGGTCTCCGGCGGCTACGCGCTCGGCGACCTTGAGGGTCTGGTTTAGCGGGATGACGATCTGCCGGGTGATGGCCCAGGCTGCAAGCAGGCCGAACGCCAGCGCCAGCGCGGTCACCAGCAGCAGGGTATTTTTGGCGTGGGCGGCTTCAGTGTCACGTGTGGCAATCTGCACGGCGGTGAGTTTCTTGCTCAGATCGAACAGCAGGTCGCCTTGCCGGGCCATGTCCTTGAGGGCGGTGGCGCTGGCCACCTGGGAATCGCGGTATTGGCTGACGGCCGCGCGGTAGGCGATCAGCGAGTCGGTGGCTTGTTGCAGGTTGGCGGTGTGTTGCTCCGGGAGTTTTTCCGGCAGGGTCCTGAGGTACTTCAGGGCGTTGTCGATGGCATCCAGTGCTGGTTGTTCAGCCTCGGCCTTGCCACTGTCGGTGTAACCGCGCACCTGGAAGCGTGCTTGCTGGATCAACTTACTCAGTTCGATGACGCTGTTGAACTGGGCAATGTTGTCGCCTTGTAGCAGGGACTTTTCAACTTCCGCCACGCGGGCTGCGGCGTTGTCGGCGGTGGCGCCGAGTTTGCCGCGGGCGGCTTCGCGGTTGGTGGTGGCCTGGGTCATGTCGGCAAAGGCGTGCTTGTACTCGCTGACGGCTTCAACCTGCTGATTGAGCATTGCCACATTTGCCGGTTGCACGATCACCTTGAGAGCGCCTTGCAGGCCCTCGTCGAGCTTGCCCAACAAGTCGCTGACCGCCGCCGGGCCTTGTTCACCGCGACGCATTTCATAGTCCAGGCGAGCAATGCGCAGGTCTTTGGTCAGCTCATTGAGGCTGGAAATATACCCGAGCTTGTCGCCGCGGCTGACGATGCTGCTCATGCCCGTCCAGCCATCCACGGTAATCAGCAGAGTCAGGAGCAACACCAGGCCAAAGCCGATACCCAGCTTGCGATTGACGCTCACATTCCCAAGATGTTCGGCTAACCATCGGTACATGCTGCGGACTCCCTATGACCACTTTAATTGGATTTATAGGGAGACTATCGGCCGACAGATGGAGATCTGTAGGCCGCGGCAATGTCTGGGCCGGTAGTCACTTGTGGCGAGGGAGCTTGCTCCCGCTCGGCTGCAAAGCAGTCGTAAAGTCGGTGGATGCGTTCTTGCTCGAAGAAAGCGATGGCCGCTTCGCGCCCAAGCGGGAGCAAGCTCCCTCGCCACAGGGTTGTGTTAGAACAGGCGCGAAAGCAGGGCGGTGACAGCGGTTTCGACCCGCAGGATGCGGTCGCCGAGCTGTACCGGTTGCAGGCCGGCCTTGGTCAACAGGTCGACTTCGTAGGGGATCCAGCCGCCTTCGGGGCCGATGGCCAGGGTCACCGGTTCGTTCAGCCCGCGGGGGCAGGGCGGGTACTGGCCGGGGTGGCCGATCAGCCCAAGGGTGCCGTCGGCGATGGCCGGCAGGCGGTCTTCGACGAAGGGCTTGAAGCGCTTTTCGATGACGATCTCGGGCAGCACGCTGTCGCGAGCCTGTTCAAGACCGAGGATCAGTTGCTCGCGGATGGCCTCGGGTTCGAGGAACGGCGTCTGCCAGAAGCTCTTCTCGACCCGATAGCTGTTCACCAGCACGATTCGCGGCACACCCATGGCGGCCACTGTCTGGAACACTCGGCGCAGCATCTTCGGCCGTGGCAGGGCCAGCAGCAGGGTCAGCGGCAGCTTGGCCGGTGGTGGTTGGTCGAGGGTGACACGCAGCTCGGCTTCGTCGGCGTCCAGGCGCAGCAACTCAGCCGAGCCCATCAAGCCGCCGATACGCCCGACCCGCAGGCTGTCACCGACTGCCGCACGATGCACTTCCTGCATGTGGGTCAGCCGGCGATCACGCAGGATTACCCGGTCGGCCGCTATAAAATCGGCCTCTTCGAGGAGCAGCAGGTTCACGGTTGAGTCGCTGGCGGCTGGTCGTTGTGATCGTCCGCCGGCTGGTCATCCGCCGGTTTTTCGCGTTTGCTGACCAGGCTGCCAAACAGGATGCCGATCTCGAACAACAGCCACATCGGCACGGCCAGCAAGGTCTGCGAGAAGATGTCCGGCGGGGTCAGAATCATGCCGACCACGAAGCAGCCGATGACCACGTACGGGCGGATCTTCTTCAGGTATTTGACGTCGACCACGCCGATCCACACCAGTAGCACCACGGCCACCGGGATCTCGAACGCCACGCCGAAGGCGAAGAACAGCGTCATGACGAAATCCAGGTAACTGGTGATGTCGGTCATCATTTCCACGCCCGCCGGAGTGGCCGAGGCGAAGAACTTGAAGATCAGCGGGAACACCAGGAAGTAGGCGAACGCCATGCCGGTGTAGAACAGCAGGATGCTGGAGACCAGTAGCGGCACCGCGATGCGCTTTTCATGCTTGTACAGGCCCGGCGCGATGAAACCCCAGATCTGATGCAGGATCACCGGGATCGCCAGGAACAGCGAGACCATCATGGTCAGCTTCAACGGTGTCAGGAACGGCGAGGACACGTCGGTGGCAATCATCGTCGCGCCGGCCGGCAAGTATTGGCGCAGCGGAATCGAGACGAAGGTGTAGATCTGCTGGGTGAAGGCAAACAGCCCGGCGAAGATCAGGAAGATCGCCGCGACGCAGCGCAGCAGGCGAGTACGCAACTCGGTGAGGTGCGAAACCAGCGGCATGTGCTGGTCGGATTCCGGAATATCGCTCATGGGGCTCGCGGCGGCAGTGTTGGGTCGTGGGGAGCCGGCGCAGTGGTTGCCGCCGCAGGAGTAACAGGCGCTGTCGGTGGTGCGGCAACGACCGCTGGAGGCGGCTCGACCGGTGTTGTGACAGCCGCAGTTTCGGCAACAGGCGCAGGCGCCTGGACCGTCTGCTCGGCTACCGTCTCGACTGGTGTCGGCTGCTGGGCTGGATTGAGGATTTTACGGGCCTCTTGTTCCAGCGACAGAATGTGCTCGTTGTGCAGTTGCCGGCGAATCTCGTCGGCTCCGATTTCACGTTCAACTTCCTGTTTGATCGCGTTAAAGCTGCGTTTCAGGCGTCCGATCCACAGGCCGGCGGTGCGCGCAGCGCCCGGCAGACGCTCGGGGCCCAGCACCAGCAGGGCAACGAGACCGACAAGCAGCAGTTCAGAGAAGCTGATACCGAACATTAGTCTGTGCTCACGAGTCTTTGCGGGTCGGCTCTTCGACTTTATGGGCCTGCACGTCGATGGTGTGCGGCTCCTTCAGGGTCGAGGCCTGTGGCTGCACCGGCGTTGTTGGCTGTGCAGTGGTCGGCGGTACACCGGGCTCGGCAGGCTTCTCTTCGTCGTTCATGGCTTTGCGAAAGCCCTTGATCGTTTCGCCGACATCGGTGCCGAGGTTTTTCAGTTTTTTGGTGCCGAATACCAGTACGACGACAATCAGGATGACGATCCAGTGTTTCCAGTCAAAAATGCCCATGTTGCTGCTCCTCTCTAATAGTTATTCAGGCGGACGGGCGCGAGGCTTTCTCGACGTGACCGGACAGGCCGAAGCGGCGGTCCAGCTCATCGAGGACAGCCTGTGGATGCTGCCCCAGTTGGGCGAGCATGACCATACTATGGAACCACAGGTCAGCGGTTTCGTAGATTACATCACTGCAATCTCCGCTGATGGCGGCGTCTTTGGCGGCAATGATCGTCTCGACCGATTCCTCGCCGACTTTTTCCAGAATCTTGTTCAAGCCCTTGTGATAGAGGCTGGCGACATAAGAGCTGTCGGCGGCAGCGCCTTTACGCTCTTCCAGCACTTGGGCCAGACGGGTCAGGGTGTCAGTCATGTTTGTGGTCCGAATAGATGGCGTGCGGGTCTTTCAAGACCGGGTCGACGGTTTTCCAGTCGCCGTTCTCATAGACGCGGTAGAAGCAGCTTTGGCGGCCGGTATGACAGGCGATGTCGCCGATTTGCTCGACCATCAGAATGATCACGTCGGCGTCACAGTCCAGGCGCATCTCATGCAGTTTTTGCACGTGACCGGACTCTTCGCCCTTGCGCCACAGTTTGCCACGCGAGCGTGACCAGTAGATGGCGCGGTTCTCGGCGGCGGTCAGTTCCAGCGCTTCGCGGTTCATCCAGGCCATCATCAGCACGCGCCCGGTTTTATGATCCTGGGCGATCGCCGGCACCAGGCCGTCGCTATCCCATTTGATCTCGTCCAGCCAATCTTTCATCTTCGACTCCGACAGCGGGCTCGACACTTCAGTAGTGGAACCCTGGCGTTGAAACAGTGTGCCAGTGCGCGGCCCAACTGGCTATCGTCGAACGATCAGATACAAGCCGACGGCCACCATGATTGCGCCGGGCCAATGGCCGAGTCCGTCCAGAGGGCCGCCGGCCAGCAGGATCGCACCGCCCGCCAGATGCGCGGTGCCCAGCAGGCGCAGGAACCAGTCGTCCGAGCGGCGATGCCAGGCCGGTGGCGGGTTTACGGCGTGCGGCTGCGACAGGCGATCGAGCAGGTCACGGGTCATGTTGGCCAAGTGCGGCAGTTGCTCGACCTGGTTGTGCAGGTTGCCGAGCAAGGTTTTCGGGCTGACGCGCTCGCGCATCCAGCGTTCGAGGAACGGTTGCGCGGTATTCCACAGGTCCAGTTCCGGGTACAGCTGGCGGCCGAGGCCTTCGATGTTGAGCAGGGTTTTCTGCAAAAGAACCAATTGCGGCTGCACTTCCATGTTGAAGCGCCGAGCCGTCTGGAACAGGCGCATCAACACTTGACCGAAGGAAATATCCTTTAGCGGTTTTTCGAAGATCGGCTCGCACACTGTACGGATTGCCGCTTCGAATTCGTTGAGTTTGGTTTCTGCCGGCACCCAACCCGAATCGATGTGCAATTGGGCGACGCGGCGATAGTCGCGCTTGAAAAAGGCGAACAGGTTGCGTGCCAGATAGTCCTGGTCTTCAGGCGTCAGGCTGCCGACGATCCCGCAGTCGATTGCAATGTACTGCGGGCTCCACGGCTGCACGGTGCTGACGAAGATGTTGCCGGGGTGCATGTCGGCGTGGAAGAAGCTGTCGCGGAACACCTGGGTGAAGAAGATCTCTACGCCACGTTCAGCGAGCATTTTCATGTCGGTGCGCTGGTCGGCGAGGGTCGCCAGGTCCGTGACCTGAATCCCGTAGATACGCTCCATCACCAACACTTTTGGTCGGCACCAGTCCCAGTAGACCTGCGGCACGTACAGCAGCGGCGAGCCGTCGAAGTTGCGCCTCAACTGGCTGGCATTAGCCGCTTCGCGCAGCAAGTCGAGTTCGTCGAAGATGGTCTTTTCGTAGTCGCTGACCACTTCCACCGGGTGCAGCAGGCGGGCGTCGGCGGAGAGTTTTTCTGCCGCGCGGGCGAGGATGAACAGCCAGGCCAGGTCTTGCGCGATGACGGGCTTAAGACCCGGGCGTATGACCTTGACCACCACTTCTTCGCCGCTTTTCAACTGCGCCGCATGGACTTGCGCCACCGAAGCCGAAGCCAGTGGCTCGATGTCGAATCGGCTGAACACATCGCCGATTTTCTTGCCCAGCTGTTCTTCGATCAGCTTGACCGCTACCTGCGAGTCAAACGGTGGCACACGGTCCTGCAGCAGCATCAGCTCATCGGCGATGTCTTCGGGCAGCAGGTCGCGGCGGGTCGAAAGAATTTGTCCGAACTTGATGAAAATCGGTCCCAGGTCCTGCAAGGCCAGCCGCAGGCGCGCACCCCGGCTCAGGTCCAGGGTTTTACGCGGAAACCAGCGCCACGGCAGCGCATAACGCAGCCCCAGCAGGAACCACGGCAGTGGCAGGGCGAACAGCAGGTCATCGAGGCGGTAGCGGATCACGACGCGCTGGATGCGCAACAAACGGCGGACGGCAAGCAGCTTCATGCGTTATCGCTTGAATCAAGGGATCGGGAAAGACGCTCGAAGCGCGCCTCAAGACGTTCCAGATCAAGTTTGATCTGGTCCAGTTCACTAAACCGCGCTTCGGCTTCGCGCTGGCCGACGAGGGCGCGCGATTCTTCGGCGAGGTATTCGGCAAGATTCTGGTTCAGGCTGGCAAAACCTTGCTGATACCAGCGTGCGCGGCTGCGCAAGTGACCGCCCAGCAGTTGCGTGGCGACCGGGCCGAGCCAGCGCGAGAGTTCGTATTCCCAGTCCAGCTCCAGGTCCTGAAGGACCGACGCCAGCGCCAGCAGCACGCCGCTGTCGCCGTCGAGTTCAACGTCAGGGCCATGCAGGACCGCCGTCTTGTCCTTGCTCAGGGCCAGCTTGAGCAGGCTGGCCGCCGGTGCGCGCAAGGTGCAGTCGGCATCCGCGGCCCAGTGCGCGGCCAGCATCAGGCCTTCGTCGCTGGGCACAATGAACATCTGCAACGCCGGGCTGCGGCAATCGACGGCAATCACCTTGCCGTTCAACGGCGCCAGGCGCGGCAGCGCCGTGCTGTCGAGCCGCAGCACCCGGTTGAGGCCGAGTTCGACGCTGGCGAGCAGGCCGGCGAGCAACATCAGGGTTTGATGCCGCGGTGCAGGGCGACGATGCCTGCGGTCATGTTGTGGTAGGTCACGCGGTCGAAACCGGCGTCGACCATCATCGACTTCAGGGTTTCCTGATTCGGATGCATGCGGATCGATTCGGCCAGGTAGCGATAGCTTTCCGAGTCATTGGTGATCAGCTTGCCCATCAACGGCATGAAGGCGAACGAGTAGGCGTCGTAGGCCTTGGACATCAGCGCGTTGGTCGGTTTGGAGAACTCCAGCACCAGCAAGCGCCCGCCCGGCTTGAGCACCCGCAGCATGGAGCGCAGGGCGTCTTCCTTGTGGGTGACGTTGCGCAGGCCGAACGCGATGGTCACGCAGTCGAAGTGGTTGTCCGGGAACGGCAGCTTTTCAGCATCGGCCTGAACGAACTCGACGTTGCCGGCTACGCCAAGATCCAGCAGGCGGTCACGACCGACCTTGAGCATGGACTCGTTGATGTCGGCGAGCACGACCTGGCCGGTCGGACCGACAAGGTGCGAGAATTTTCTGGTCAGGTCGCCGGTGCCGCCGGCGATGTCCAGCACGCGGTTGCCGGTGCGAACGCCCGACAGTTCGATCGCGAAACGCTTCCACAGACGGTGCATGCCGCCCGACAGGAGGTCGTTCATCAGGTCGTATTTGGCGGCTACCGAGTGGAAAACCTCAGCGACTTTTTCCGCTTTCTGGCTTTCCGGAACGTTTTTGAAGCCGAAGTGAGTGGTGGGTTCGGCATCGCTGCCTTTGCGCTGATCAGTCATATCGCTGTCACCAAAAGAGAATGCGCGACATTCTAATCCCGCAGGGATGCTTTGTCTTGGCAAGGCTGAAGGTAAGATAGGCAACCGCCCGGACGTTTTGACGCAGCAGGGGTCAGAATGCTTGAGGCAAGTCCCGATAAAACAGGAGTCATTCAGTGGCCCATATTAGTGTTGAGCGTACCCATGGCCTGGGTAAGGAAGCAGCCCGCGAGAAGGCTGACAAACTGGCGGAAAAACTGGCGGCGCAATATGGACTGGAACCTCAGTGGTCGGGCGACACCCTGAACCTCAAGCGTCCCGGGGTCAAAGGTGCGGTTTATGTAGGCGACACCTCGATCAGGGTCGATGTCGAACTCGGCCTGTTGATGTCAGCCATGAGCGGCACCATCAAGTCGGAAATCGAAAGAGCCCTCGATAAAGCGCTGGTCTGATCGCCCTTGTTTTTGTAGGAGCAAGGCTTGCCCGCGAGGCGGTATACCAGGCACACCACGTTATCGTTCATCGCGAGCAAGCTTTGCTCCTACAGGTTTGAGGCACCACCCAATTGTTGCGGTTGTTAGGGTGCCGTTTCTAATTTTTCTCACTACGTTGTGCCTGAGCCCGACGCTTGACGGGCAGTTCCTCAAACCTTCTGCGCGTGAGGTGCACCATGGCCAAAGTTACTTTGAAGAAAAAAACTGACGTTCAGCCGACTGCGTTGAACGAAGTGAAATCCTATGCCCGCAAGATCTGGCTGGCAGGCCTGGGTGCCTACACCAAGGTCGGTCAGGAAGGCAGCGAGTACTTTCAGGAGTTGATCAAGGCTGGTCAAACTGTTGAAAAGAAAGGCAAAAAGGTAGTTGCCGAGAAGCTTGAAGCGGCCAATGCCGAGATTGATGAAGCCAAGAGTGAAGTCAGTACCTTCAAAGGCAAAGTCGAAGTTCAGCTCGATAAAGTCGAGAAGGCGTTCGACACGCGTGTCGCAAGTGCCTTGAATCGTATCGGCATTGCGTCTAAACATGACGTTGAGACACTCTCTGCCAAGCTCGATGAGCTGACGGCATTGCTCGAACGCGTCGCGCGTAAACATTAAGGAGAACGGGATGGCTGGTAAAAAGAACACCGAGAAAGAAGGCAGCTCGTGGATTGGGAAAGTTGAAGACTACTCCCGCAAAATCTGGCTTGCTGGTTTAGGCGTGTACTCGAAGATCGACACTGACGGCAGCAAACTCTTCGAGTCACTGGTTAAAGATGGCGAGAAAGCCGAGAAGCTCACCAAGAGCGCTGTCGGCAAAACTGTCGACGCTGCCAAAGACTCTGCTCAATCGGCCAAGTCGCGTATCAGTGGTGTCAAGGATCGTGCGCTGGGCAAGTGGGACGAACTGGAAGGGGCTTTCGACAAGCGTCTGAACAGCGCCATTTCGCGTCTTGGCGTGCCAAGCCGCAATGAAGTCAAAGCGCTGCACAGCAAGGTCGATACCCTGACCAAGCAAATCGAAAAACTCACCGGTGCCAAGGTTGCGCCTGTTGCCGCTAAAACGGCAGCAGCCAAACCAGCCACTAAAACTGCCGCCAAACCCCTGGTCAAAGCTGCCGCAAAACCGGCTGCCAAACCAGCGGCTAAAGCGCCAGCCAAAACCGCGGCAGCCAAACCTGCAGCCAAACCGGCTGCTGCTAAAGCCGCCGCCAAGCCTGCTGCAGCGAAGAAGCCGGCAGCCAAAAAGCCTGCTGCCCCGAAAGCGGCCGCACCGAAACCGGCAGTGGCCGCCGCCAAGCCGGCAGCACCGGTCAGCCCGGCGAACTCCGCCGCGGCGCCAACCCCTGCTGTGACCCCGACTGTAGCGCCAACCCCATCGGCGCCAACCAGTCAGTCCTGATTAACCCAGGACACACAAAAACGCCCGGCCTGCGAAGGTCGGGCGTTTTTGTTTGTGCTGAATGCATTCTCGAAAACACCACAGTTCAATAATGAAATGGCTACCCCCGCCGCCCCCTGTGATCGCCCACTAAGCTTTCGCAGGGGGCTCATCGGAGACCGTTGCCATGAACAAAGTAGCTATTGCCGCCATCGATCTGGGAAAACACTCTTTCCATCTACACGCGCAAGATGATCGTGGTCATGAGCTTTACCGCAAAAAGTTTACTCGTGCGGCGCTCATGCAGCACCTGATGAATCTCGAACCCTGCACCGTTGTGATGGAAGCCTGCGGCGGAGCCCACTTCATGGCGCAGGAGGTCGCGAAGCTGGGACATACGCCCAAGCTCATTGCCCCGCATCTCGTACGCCCTTACGTGAAAAGCAACAAAAACGACTTCGCTGATGCCGAGCGATCTGCGAGGCGGCGACTCGTCCAACAATGCGCTTTGTACACCCCAAAACCCAGGCTCAGCAGCTGCTGGCCATGCTCAACTCGACACGCGATTCGTTCATCAAAGAGCGCACCGCGACCGTCAATCGGATTCACGCAGCGCTTTTGGAGGTCGGCGTCAGTCTGGCCACAGGCTTCAAGCCCATCAAAGAACTGCCCGCTCGGCTTGAAGCGAGTTCAATTCCTGTGCCCATCAAAAAACTTCT
Source organism: Pseudomonas fluorescens HK44 (assembly GCF_000217955.3). GTDB lineage: Bacteria > Pseudomonadota > Gammaproteobacteria > Pseudomonadales > Pseudomonadaceae > Aquipseudomonas > Aquipseudomonas fluorescens_AQ. The sequence goes on from NZ_AFOY02000008.1 coordinate 57,533, forward strand.
GACGAGGTTGCAGGAGCACTTCACCTATCTGGATGGGCAGATCAAGACGCTGGACAAGGAAGTGGAATGCCAGGCCGCCGAAGATGATCTGGCGGCTCGTTTGATGACCATGCCCTGCGTAGGCCCGATCACCTCCAGCGTCCTGGCTGCCGAATTGGGCGATGGCAAGCAGTTCAAATGCGGCCGAGGCTATTCGGCCTCAATCGGGCTGATACCCAAACAGCATTCTACGGGCGGCAAGACCGTCCTGCTGGGCATCAGCAAGCGAGGTGATCGCAACCAGCGGCGCCTGCTTGTCCAATGTGCCCGTGTTTACCTGATGCAACTGGACCGACAGAAAGGCTGGCTGGCGGACTGGGTCCGGCAGCTATTGGCCCACCATCACTCCAACCATGTGGTCTGCGCGCTGGCCAACAAGCTGGCAAGGATCGCCTGGGCGATTGCTGGCCCACCACACTGAATTTGATGCAGGGCCAACCGCGATGAACGCCTGACCCTGCTGTCACCCGAGCACCACCCACCTGGTTTTGCGATGCTGGATAACAGATGACGTGAACGGCTAACCGGCCTGACGACAACCCTGAGCTCCCACACGGCTGAAAGGCCGTTCGAATAATTAGGATCGTTAGGCATCGATTCTCATCGAGGCGCGGGGTTGCCACCCCACACAGACGCCGGATAGATGAAAGCAAGCCAAACACGCATCAAAAACAGTATTGCAGAAAAGGGGGTAACCATAGATGTGGGAGCGAGCCTGCTCGCGATAGCGATCTAACAGTCAACATCAGTGTTGAATGTGATGGCCCCATCGCGAGCAGGCTCGCTCCCACACTGGATTTTCGTCGCATAAATATCGGGTTATTCGTGTTCTTCCAGATACTGCAACGCCAGCTGCTCGGTTGCGAGTTTCGCCGACGGCGGCAGGTGCGGCGCCACCAGCATCATGATCTGGTAGACCACCACTCGCACTTCGCCTTCGCGATCGAGAATCCGCTGATAGTCCAGGGAAAACAGCAAGGTCATGGTGATCTGTTCCACCAGTTGCCCGAGTGCCTGGGTATCGCTGACCAGTTGCCCCTGAGCCTTCAACTGCGCCAGTAACGAGGCCAGTGTACGCTTGAGGGCATTGAGCAGATTACGGATGCCCTTGGCCAGTTTCGGCAAGCGTCCGGCCAGGTTCGACAGGTCCTGAAACAGAAAGCGGTAGTGCGCCAGGCGTTCGACGATCAGGTGCAGGAACAGCCAGTAATCCTCGGGTGCCAGTTGCACGTCCGACGGCGGATCGAGCAACGGCGTCAATTCGCCCTGAAAGCGCTCGAACAACCCTAGAATCAGCGGCTCCTTGCCATGAAAGTGGTAGTAGAGGTTGCCGGGGCTGATCCCCAGCTCATTGGCAACTTCCATGGTAGAGACATTTGGCTCGCCCTTTTGGTTGAACAACTGCAGGGCACATTCAAGAATCCGGTCGCGGGTTTTCATCCAGTCTTCTTAGTGATTCGTCAGGCCACGGCCGACACTTCAGGCCGTGGCGCGGGGAGAGTTCAGCGTACGCGCACGTAAGTGCCTGGCGCCGCCTCCATTGGTGGATAGTTCTGGTTACCAAGGGCCATCAGCGTTTCGCGCTGAGTGCCGGAACGTTCCTGAATCCAGCTCAGCCACTGGTTCCACCAACTGCCGTCGACGTGTTTGGCGTCGTAGTACCAGGCCCGTGGATCGCTGCTCAGTTTCGGGCTCTCGACGTAGTTGGCCTTGGGGTTGCCCGGTGGGTTGAGAATGCTCTGCACGTGGCCGCTGTTGGACAGCACGAAGCGCCGCTCACCGCCCAGCAGCAGTGTCGAGCGGTACACCGCATCCCAAGGCGTGATGTGGTCGTTGATCCCGGCGACGCTGAAGCTGTCGACGTTGACTTTCTGCAAGTCGATCGGCGTGCCGCAGACCTCCAGTCCGCCAGGATGGGTCAACGGGTTGTGCTTGAAGAAGTCCAGCAGGTCGCCGTGGAAGGCGGCCGGCAGGCGCGTGTTGTCGTTGTTCCAGTAGAGAATGTCGAAGGCTGGCGGCTCTTTACCCAGCAGGTAGTTGTTGACCCAGTAGTTCCAGATCAGGTCGTTGGGGCGCATCCAGGCAAAGACCTTGGCCATGTCGCGACCTTCGAGTACACCTTTCTGATAGGAGCGACGCTTGGCCGCTTCGAGGGTTTGTTCGTCGGCAAACAGGGTTGCCGGGCTTTCCAGTTCACTGTCGAGCAGGCTCACCAGATAGGTCGCGCTCGAGACCCGACGCAGTTGCCGCTTGGCTTGCAGATGTCCTTGCAGGGCGGCGATGGTCAGGCCGCCGGCGCAGGCGCCCATCAGGTTGACCTCGCGGCTGCCGCTGATCGCCCGGCAGACATTCAGCGCTTCTTCCAGGGCCTCGACGTAACTCGACAGGCCCCATTCGCGATGACGGACATCCGGGTTGCGCCAACTGACCATGAACACCTGCAGACCGTTTTTCAGCGCGAACTGGACGAAGCTGTTGTGCGGGCTCAAGTCGAAAATGTAGTACTTGTTGATCTGCGGGGGTACCACCAGCAGCGGCCTCGCGTACTGCTTTTCGCTCATCGGCTTGTACTGCATCAGCTCCAGCAGTTCGTTGCGAAACACCACGGCACCGGTGGTGGTGGCAACCGTTTTGCCGACTTCGAAGGCGTGCTTGGTCACCTGGCTGGGCAGGCCATTGTTGTGCATCAGATCGTCGAACAGATGGCTGAGACCGCGCACCAGACTTTGGCCGCCGGAGTTGAACAGCTCCTTGATCGCCAGTGGGTTGAGTAAGGTGTTGGATGGCGAGACCGCGTCGTTGAGCAGGGTAAAGGCAAAGTGCGCGCGTGCACGGTCATCGGCGGGCAGGCCGCTTTCATCGATCCATTTTTTGATCTGCTTCTGCCAGCTCAGGTAAGCCTGAAGGCTGCGTCGATAAAACGGATTGAGCGCCCAGCTCGGGTCGGCGAAGCGGCTGTCCGAGGGGTTGGGCTGGTGCAGGGTCTCGCCCAGTAGTACCCGGCCCAGTTGCCCACCCAAGGCCAGTGCGTGTTTGGCACTTTGTACCGGGTGGCGCAAGCCATGGGCGGCGACGCTGCGCAGAGTCGAAAACAGATCCCGGCCGCGCAGACCGGTGATCGCACTCTGGGCGTTGATGAGTGCGGCGGGTGGGGGAAAGGCGCCCGGCGCTTTTTTGTCTCGCATGAGTCAACACTCCTTCGTCAAGCCAACAACAAGTACGTCAATTGCGAATAGACACCATAGTCGCTTCCGGCCTCCCTTGCGGTTTTCGACACGCCTGCCCACATACGCAGTACGTTACGTGCCGCCGAATGACCCCGGGTGCGGATGCATCACCGCCCGTTGGCGTTCTTCCTGGAGAAATTTCATGATGATCGGAGCGACGGCTTCAGCCCGAGTGATCAGGAATAAATGGCCGTCGTCGATTATGTGTAGCTGGGCATTGGGAATACGCCAGGCGAGTATCCGCATATTGATCAGCGGAATGAGCGGGTCATCATCACCGGCCAGCACCAGGGTCGGCTGATTGATTTTGTGCAGCCAGTGAATACTGGTCCATCCCAGGCCCGCGAATAGCTGCCAGTAGTAGCCAAGTTTGCCGGCCGAACGCACTTTGCTCGCGTGCTCTGCCGCGAGGTTCGGATCACGGCGGAACGAACCACCGTAAATCAGCGGCGCAATGCGAATCACGTGGGATGGCTGGATGTAGCGTCTGGGGCTGGCCATCATCCACAGCACTTTCGGTTTGCCCGGCACCATCACCATGCCCGCCGCTGTGGCTGCCAACACCAGCTTCTTGCAGCGCTCGGGGTAGTCGAAGGCGAACTGTTGGGCGAGTGCCCCGCCCCACGAAACACCGACCACGTTGACTTGCCCGTAATCGAGGTAATCGAGCATCCGTGCGGTCAGCTTGGCCAGGCCGGGAAAGCGGTAAGGGTGGGTAGGCGTCGATGAGCCGCCGACACCGGGGACGTCGAAGGCGATCACTTCCAGGTCCGGGTCAAGCGCCTGGACGAACGGAAACACCAGCTCCAGGTTGGCGCCGATGCCATTGAAAATCAGCAAGGGCGTCAAGTGAGGCTTGCCAGGGCGTACTGCGGTACGGATGGTTTGCCCATCCAGGTCGACAGTACGAAATATGAACGGATGCGGCATGCTTCAGGCCCTGTGGGTCGATGTCTCATTTTCATTGTGGGAGCGAGCCTGCTCGCGATGACGGCGGCACATTCAACCCTTTTGTTGGTTGTGACACCGCTATCGTGAGCAGGCTCGCTCCCACATGTGTCAGTTAACGTTCATGCACATAGGTCCCCGGTGATGCCTCACCTGCTGCATAAGTCTTGTTGCCGAGTACGGTCGGGGCTTTTTTCAGCTTGCCCGAACGCTCGGCCTGCCAGGCCTGCCAGTGCAGCCACCAGGAGTCAGTGTGCTTGGTTGAGTTTTCCAGCCAGTCGTTGGCATGGACCGGCATGACGGTGCTGGTCATGTAACGGGATTTCGGGTTGCCCGGCGGGTTCAGAATGCTCTGGATATGGCCGCTGCTGGACAACACGAATTCGACCTTGCCACCAAACAACTGCGCCGATTTGTAGCAGGACTTCCACGGTGTGATGTGGTCGTTGGTGCCTGCCAGGGAATAGACGTCTGCCGTGACCTGCTTGAGGTCGATCGGCGTGCCGCACACTTCCAGTGCATCGGCGCGGATCAGCGGGTTGTTTTTGAACAGTTCGATCAGGTCGCCGTGGAACGCCGCAGGCAGGCGGGTGGTGTCGTTGTTCCAGAACAGAATGTCGAAGACTGGCGGTTCGTTGCCCAACAGGTAGTTGTTGACCCAGTAGTTCCAGATCAGGTCATTGGGGCGCATCCAGGCGAAGACCTTGGCCATGTCGCGACCTTCGAGCACGCCGGCCTGATAGGAGTGACGCTTGGCGGCTTCCAGGGTTTGCTCGTCGACGAACAGCGCGACCTGGGAATCAAGGGTGGTATCAAGCACGCTGACCAGCAGCGTCAGGGCGTTGACCTTCTTCTCGCCGATCGCCGCGTAGTGGCCCAGCAGTGCGGTGCAGGTGATGCCGCCGGAGCAGGCGCCGAGCATGTTCACGTCTTTGCTGCCGGTGATCGCGGTGACCACATCGACCGCTTCCTTGAGCGCTTCGATGTAGGTCGACAAACCCCATTCACGTTGGGCCTTGGTCGGGTTGCGCCAGCTGACGATAAAGGTCTGCACATTGTTGCGCAGGCAGAAGCGCGCGAGGCTTTTGTCCGGACTCAGGTCGAAAACGTAGAACTTGTTGATCTGTGGTGGAACGACCAGCAGTGGGCGTTCGTGCACTTGTTCAGTGATTGGCCGGTACTGGATCAGTTCCAGCACATCGTTGCGGAAAACCACCGCGCCTTCAGTGGTGCCCAGGCTTTTGCCGACTTCGAAGGCGCCCATGTTGACCTGGCTCGGCATGCCGCCGTTGTGCACCAGATCCTTGGCCAGATGCGAGAGGCCATCGAGCAGGCTTTTGCCGCCGGTTTCGAAGAAGCGTTTGACGGCAGCAGGGTTGGCCGCGCTGTTGGTCGGGGCCATGGCTTCGGTCATCAGGTTGATCACGAAGTGCGCGCGGCTGATGTCCTGATCGGACAGGTTGCTTTCGCCAATCCAGTCGTGGAGTTCCTTGCGCCACGCCAGGTAGGTTTGCAAATAACGTTTATAGAGCGGGTTCTGACTCCACGCCGGATCGTTGAAACGACGGTCATCGCTTTCCGGTTGCAGCTCGGATCTACCGAGCATCACGTTCTTGAGCACAATGCCAAAATGCGCGACATGCTTGACGCTGTGAATGGGTTGTTTGATGGCCTGGGTCAGCACCATGCGGGCAGAGGTAAGCAGATCCTTTCGACGCAAGCCGATGACCGGGTTAAGCCCAAGGGTGTTTTCCGAGGCTTGATATTTCAGGTCATCGTTATTCTTGTTACTCATCTACGACGCTCCATTGTCCTGAGGCGAGTACCTGAGTGCTGCTGTGTAGTTACACAGCAAATGCCGGGTACACGCTCGGGTGACCGTTAATTGTACATCGCTGACTTTTTAGTTCAGGGGGGTGCGTTGCACAGAACTTGCCAGATCCATTGGTTACCCGAGTTTAATTTTTTTCGCAAGCAGGCCGATGCTCGGCACCGCAGCCCAGCATTCAAACAGATGAAATTAGAAAATGCCCTCTAAAGAGCGCGAGCCTTGAGCTAGAGCATCAGCTTGACGATAGACTCGTTTGGATCGCGGGTCTTTCCGGCGGCTTTGAGCTCGGCAAGATAATCGTCCCAGAGTGCGTCATATCGTCGCGCCAACTGATAGAGATATTCCCAGGTGAACAGACCGCTGTCGTGGCCGTCATCAAAGGTCAATTTCAGTGCGTACTGACCGGCCGGTTCTACTTTATCCAGGCCTACGCCGATCTTGCCAAATTGAAGGATGGGTTTGCCGTGGCCCTGGACCTCGGCGGAAGGAGAGTGCACGCGCAAGAATTCCGCGCTCAGGTGATAGACCTCATCGGGCGCGTATTGCAGCTCCAGGGTTTTCGAGGCTTTGTGCAGTTTGATTGCGCTGGGGAGTTTGCTCGTCATGGGGCCGGTCGTCCGTCATTGTGAGGGCCCTGTGTCGGCGGGTGATCCTGTGGCGAGGGAGCTTGCTCCCGCTCGGCTGCGCAGCAGTCGTAAACCCGGCGAATGGGGTCTGCCTGATAGACCGCATTCACTGATTTTGGGGTCGCTTCGCGACCCAGCGGGAGCAAGCTCCCTCGCCACAGAGGCCCGCTCACACAGAAAGTGACCTACAGGATATAACGGGACAGGTCTTCGTTCTGCGCCAATTCGCCGAGGTGGCTGTTGACGTAGTTCGCATCGATGCGGATCGGCTCTTCGCTGTGGGTGCTGGCCAGATCGCTGGCGCTGAACGACACCTCTTCGAGCAGGCGCTCGAGCAGGGTGTGCAGGCGACGGGCACCGATGTTCTCGGTCTTCTCGTTGACCTGCCAGGCGATCTCCGCCACACGCTTGATGCCGTCCGGCAGGAACTCGATGGTCACGCCTTCGGTTTTCAGCAGGGCGCAATACTGCTCGGTGAGCGAGGCATGCGGCTCGCTGAGGATGCGCTCGAAGTCTTCCGGCGTGAGGGCCTTGAGTTCGACGCGGATCGGCAGGCGACCTTGCAGCTCGGGCACCAGATCGCTTGGCTTGCTCAGGTGGAACGCACCGGAAGCGATGAACAGGATGTGGTCGGTCTTGACCATGCCCAGTTTGGTGTTGACCGTGCAGCCTTCGATCAGCGGCAGCAAGTCGCGCTGTACGCCTTCGCGGGACACATCGATGCCGCCGGAATTGCCACGCTTGGCGACCTTGTCGATTTCGTCGATAAACACAATGCCATGCTGCTCGACCGCTTCCAGGGCCTTGGCCTTGAGCTCTTCGTCATTGACCAGGCGGCTGGCTTCTTCGTCGCGCACCAGTCTCAGCGCTTCCTTGACCTTGAGCTTGCGGCTCTTGCGCGTGCCCTTGCCCATGTTGGCAAACAGGCTCTGCAGCTGGTTGGTCATTTCTTCCATGCCCGGTGGCGCGGAGATATCGACGCCGGACACTTCGGCGACTTCGATTTCGATCTCCTTGTCATCCAGCTGACCTTCGCGCAGGCGCTTGCGGAACAGTTGGCGGGTGTTGGAATCCTGGGCGGGCGCGGAGTCTTCGTTGCTGAAGCCCATGCGTGCCGGTGGCAGCAATGCATCGAGGATGCGCTCTTCGGCGGCATCTTCGGCGCGATGGCGAACCTTGACCATTTCCTGTTCGCGCAGCAGCTTGATCGCGGCATCGGCGAGGTCGCGAATGATCGACTCGACGTCACGGCCGACATAGCCGACCTCGGTGAACTTGGTCGCTTCAACCTTGATGAACGGCGCGTTGGCGAGTTTGGCCAGGCGACGGGCGATTTCGGTTTTACCGACACCGGTCGGGCCGATCATCAGAATGTTCTTGGGCGTTACTTCAACGCGCAGCTCTTCAGGCAGTTGCATCCGGCGCCAGCGGTTACGCAGGGCGATGGCGACGGCGCGCTTGGCATCGTCCTGGCCGATGATATGGCGACTGAGTTCATGGACGATTTCGCGGGGAGTCATTGGCATAGTAATTGGCGGTCCTCAAGCAAGAATAAGCCGTGGCGCAAGGCCAGGACAGGCTTACTCAGCGAGATCCTGCTCCTCAATGGTGAAGGTGTGGTTGGTGAAGACACAGATGTCGCCGGCGATGCCGAGCGCGGTTTCGACGATTTCACGGGCCGACAGATCGGTTTTCTTCAGCAGGGCGCTGGCCGCGGCCTGAGCGTAACCGCCGCCGGAACCCATGGCGATCAGGCCTTCTTCGGGTTCGACCACATCGCCGTTACCGGTGATGATCAGGGAGGCGTCTTTGTTGGCGACTGCGAGCATTGCTTCGAGGCGGCTGAGGGAGCGGTCGGTACGCCATTCTTTGGCGAGTTCGACGGCGGCGCGAACCAGGTGGCCCTGGTGCTTTTCAAGCTGGCCCTCGAAACGTTCGAAGAGGGTAAAGGCGTCAGCGGTGGCGCCAGCAAACCCGGCGATGACCTGACCGTGGTACAGGCGGCGAACTTTCTTCGCGTTGCCTTTCATCACGGTATTGCCGAGAGAAACCTGGCCGTCGCCGCCCATGACGACTTTGCCGTGGCGGCGAACTGAAACGATGGTGGTCAAGGGAAGAGTCTCCACGCAGCGGGGCGAAAATGCCTTATCCCAACTCATATGGGGGTGGTGAGGCGTTTTTCAACTGCGGGAAGTGGCGGGGGACGAGCGGTGCTGGTTGCATATCCCTTGGGCGGGGCGAGAGCCTGTGGCGAGGGAGCTTGCTCCCGTTCGGCTGCGCAGCAGTCGTAAACCCGGTCAATGCGGTTTACCTGACGTGCTGCAATTGCCGATTTTGGGAGCGCTGCGCACTCCAGCGGGAGCAAGCTCCCTCGCCACAGGGTTGGCTTTAACGGCTTTGGCGTTGTTGTAACAACAGGTTGCTGAAACCGCTGCCAGCCAGTTGTTTCTGGGCGGTGGTCAGCTGTTCGCGGTTGCTGAACGGTCCGACCAGTACGCGGTACCAGGTCTCATCCTTCACCGTGCCGGACTCCACCGAAACTGCCTGGCCAAGCAGAATGATCTGTGCACGAACCTTGTCGGCGTCGGCTTCCTTGCGGAACGAGCCAGCCTGCAGGAAGAACTTGGTCACCGGCGCCGCTTTCGCCACTGGTGGCGCTGGCGGTGGGGTGATGCCGCTCAGGGCCGCTTGCGCACGCGCGGTGTCGATCTTCGCCGCTTCTGCCGGGGTTACCGGTGCAACGGGTGCGGTCTGCGGCGTCGGCAGGGTTTTCTCCGGCACGGCATCCGGCGGCACGATGACCTCCGATTCCGGCAGCAAGGTGTAGAAGTCATATTTCGGCTTCACCGGTTGCGTCGGGCTCGGCGGGGTCTTGTTGGCCTCGGCGATCTTGCTGGCCTTCTGTTGCTCGACCTTCTCGCGCTTGACGCTTTCGCTGCCTTTACCCGGCTCCAGCTTCATCAGGAACACGATGAAGGCGCCCACGGTCAGGCCGATGGCCATCCACAGCCATCCTGGAATCGGCTTTTTTGCAGGAGCTTGGTAACGGCTGGCGCCACGCTTTGGTGCTGGTTTTTTCTTGGCAGCCAACTTACATACGCTCCAGAGTTTCCAGACCCAAGAGTTCCAGGCCTTGCTTGAGGGTGCGACCGGTCAATGCGGCGAGGCGCAAGCGGCTTTGCATTTGTGCCGGGGTTTGTGCACTGAGAATCGGGCAGTTCTCGTAGAAGCTGGAGAACAGACCGGCAACATCGTACAGGTAGGTGCAGAGGATGTGCGGCGTGCCTTTTTCGGCGACGTTGTTCAGCACTTCACCAAACTGCGCCAGCTTGGCGGCCAGTTCGTGTTCGTGGGTGGCCTCGAGGACGATCTGCCCTTCGACTTCGCTGAAGTCCTTGCCGAGTTTGCGGAACACGCCGGCCACGCGGGTGTAGGCGTACAGCAGGTACGGCGCGGTGTTGCCTTCGAAGTTCAGCATCAGGTCGAAGTTGAAGCTGTAGTCGCTGGTGCGGTGCTTGGACAGGTCGGCGTATTTCACCGCGCCAATGCCCACGACTTTGGCGATGTTGCGCAGATCGGCTTCGGCAAGCTCAGGGTTCTTTTCCTTCACCAGCGTGTAGGCACGTTCCTTGGCTTCGTTCAGCAGGTCGATCAGCTTCACGGTGCCGCCATCACGGGTCTTGAACGGGCGGCCATCGGCGCCGTTCATGGTGCCAAAGCCCATGTGTTCCATTTCCATCGGGTGGGTCACGAAGCCGGCCAGGCGAGCCACTTCGAACACCTGCTGGAAGTGCAGCGCCTGACGCTGGTCAACGAAGTACAGCACCCGATCGGCTTTCAGCACGCCGTTACGGTAGCGCACGGCTGCCAGGTCAGTGGTGGCATAGAGGTAGCCACCGTCAGCCTTGACGATGATTACCGGCAGCGGGTCGCCGTCGGCATTCTTGAACTCGTCGAGGAACACGCACTGGGCGCCGTTGCTCTCGACCAGCATGCCTTTGGCCTTGAGGTCGTTGACCACGTTGATCAGGTCATCGTTGTAGGCACTTTCGCCCATCACGTCGGCCATGGTCAGTTTGACGTTGAGCTGTTCGTAGATTTTCTGGCAGTGGGACAATGAGATGTCTTTGAACTTGGTCCACAGCGCCAGGCAGTCCGGGTCGCCGGCTTGCAGTTTGACCACCAGGCCACGGGCTCGGTCGGCGAATTCTTCGGATTCGTCGAAGCGCTGCTTGGCGGCGCGGTAGAAGTTTTCGAGGTCCGACAGCTCGTCGCTGGTAATCGGGTTTTCTTGCAGGTACGCCATCAGCATGCCGAACTGGGTGCCCCAGTCGCCCACGTGGTTCTGGCGGATCACCGTATCGCCGAGGAACTCCAGTACGCGCGCCACACCGTCGCCGATGATGGTCGAACGCAAGTGACCGACGTGCATCTCTTTGGCCAGGTTCGGCGCGGACAGGTCGACCACGGTGCGTTGCACGGAACCTGCCTTGCGCACGCCGATTTGGGCGTCAGCCAGGGCTGCGTCCAGGCGCGAGGCCAGGGCCTGGGTGTTCTGGAAGAAGTTGAGGAAGCCGGGACCTGCGATTTCGGTTTTGCTGACGTTTTCGTCAACCGGCAGCGCGGCGATGATTTTTTCCGCCAGATCGCGCGGTTTCATGCCGGCCGGTTTAGCCAGCATCATGGCGATGTTGCTGGCGAAGTCGCCGTGAGTCTTGTCACGGGAGTTCTCCACCTGAATCGCCGGCGTCAGGCCTTCAGGCAACACACCGTCGGTAACGAGTTGGGTGAGGGCTTGCTGGATCAACTGGCGAATGGTGTCTTTCATGGTCTTCTCTTTCAACCGCAGAGCGGCGGCGCATCGATGCGCAGGTGGAAAAACTGGGCATTATCCGTTGCGAAGTCGGGCTTGCCAACCATTGTAGGTTCATTGCGGACTTACGGTGATTGATTACCTTGTGGCGAGGGAGCTTGCTCCCGCTGGGGCGCGGAGCGGCCCTTAAATCGGCTACTGCATTCTTTCTGCTGGGGCGGGGTTGACTTGTTTGCGGCTGTTGCACACCCGAGCGGGAGCAAGCTCCCTCGCCACATAGTTGATTCAATACAAATCGACCGGATCAACATCCACAGACCAGCGCACCGCCCGCCCGCTCGGCATCTGTTCCAGCGCCAGCAACCAGGCACTCAACAATCGATGCAGCGGCGCCCGTGCCGTGGCTTGCAACAACAATTGCGCCCGATAACGCCCGGCCCGCCGCTCCATCGGCGCCGGCACTGGCCCCAGCAATTCGATGCCGCTCAGGGTGTGTTCGGCCAATAATCGCTCGGCCTCGCTGCAGGCTTCATCGAGGAAACTTTCGGCCTGCCCGGGTTTGTGCGCCTCGGCCCGCAACAGCGCCAGGTGCGCGAAGGGCGGTAGCCCGGCGGAACGACGTTCGCTCAAGGCCTGCTCGGCAAAGGCGAAATAACCTTGCTCGGTCAGTTGCACCAACAACGGGTGGTCAGCCAGGTGAGTCTGAATGATCACTTTGCCCGGCTCTTCGGCGCGGCCGGCACGCCCCGCCACCTGCACGATCAATTGGGCCATGCGTTCGCTGGCGCGGAAGTCGCCGGAGAACAATCCGCCGTCGGCATCGAGAATCGACACCAGCGTCACCCGTGGAAAGTGATGCCCTTTGGCGAGCATCTGCGTACCGACCAGAATGCACGGCTGACCTTTCTGAATGGTCGCGAACAGCTGATTCATCGCGTCCTTGCGCGAGGTGCTGTCACGGTCGACCCGCAATACCGGGTAGTCCGGGAACAGAATCCCCAGGCGTTCTTCGGCGCGTTCGGTGCCGGCACCTACGGGGCGCAAATCGACCTTGCCGCATTTTGGGCAGTGCCGTGGGACGCGTTCAACGTAGCCGCAATGGTGGCAACGCAGCTCGCCGGAGCGCTGGTGCACGGTCATCCGCGCATCGCAGCGCTGACATTCGGACATCCAGCCGCAGTCGTGACAGAGCAGGGTGGGCGCAAAGCCGCGACGGTTGAGGAACACCAGGACTTGCTGGCCGGCGGCGAGGGTCTGGCCGATCGCCTGCTGCATCGGCCCGGAAATACCGCTGTCCAGGGGGCGGCTTTTAACGTCCAGCCGCAGGAAACGGGGTTGTTTCGCCCCGCCGGCGCGCTCGTTCAGGCGCAGGAGTCCGTAGCGACCGGTGTAGGCGTTGTGCAGGCTTTCCAGTGACGGTGTCGCCGAGCCAAGGACAATCGGGATGTTTTCCTGCCGCGCTCGGACCAATGCCAGGTCGCGGGCGTGATAGCGCAAACCTTCCTGCTGTTTATAGGAGCCGTCGTGCTCTTCATCGATGATGATCAGCCCGGGGTTTTTCATCGGCGTGAACAGCGCCGAGCGGGTGCCGATAATAATGTCGGCCTCGCCATCCCGGGCTGCCAGCCAGGATTCCAGCCGTTCGCGGTCGTTGACGGCTGAATGCACCAGAGCGATGCGCGCATTGAAGCGCTGTTCGAAGCGCGCCAGGGTCTGCGGCCCGAGGTTGATTTCGGGGATCAGCACCAGCGCCTGCTTGCCGGCCTCAAGGGTTTCACGGATCAGCTGCAAATAGACTTCGGTCTTGCCGCTGCCGGTGACCCCGGCCAGCAGGAACGCATGAAAACTGCCGAAGCCTGCGCGAATCGCTTCATATGCGGCGCGCTGCTCCGGGTTCAGCGGCAGCTCCGGTTGCGCCAGCCAGTGTTCGTGACGTTCGCCGGGTGCGTGTTTGCGGATCTCCACTTGCACCAGTTCTTTGGCCAGCAGCAGGTCGAGGCTGTCCTTGCTCAGCATCAATTTGCTCAGCAACTGATGGGCGACGCCATGCGGATGTTGGGCCAGCGTTGCCAAGGCCTCGCGCTGACGTGGGGCGCGGGCGATACGCGGATCATCCAGTTTCGCGCCCGGAGTTATTGACCAGAACCGCTCCTGGCGCGCTTCGGCCATTTCACCCTGGCGCAGCAATACCGGCAGCGCCCAGCTTAAGGTGTCGCCGAGGCTGTGCTGGTAATACTGGGAAGTCCACAGACACAACTTGAACAGTGCTGCCGGTAGCGGTGGCGTGGCGTCGAGCAGGGCCAGTGCCGGTTTGAGCTTGTCGGCCGGGACTTCGCTGTGGCTGGTGACTTCCACCAGGATCCCGATCATCTCGCGGCGACCGAACGGCACCCGCAACCGCATGCCCGGATGCAAATGCGCGCGCAGGACTCCCGCCGGGGCACGGTAGTCGAACAGGCGACGCAGGGGCGAAGGCAGGGCGAGGCGCAAAATGGCGTCGGGCACGCGGGGGGATCTCATTGAACAGGCGGTAAAGAAGGGCCGGAGCCTAGCAGACGACTGGATTAGTGTCCTCTATTAGGAAAGCGTTCACTCGCCAGAATCGAACAGTCTTTTCTGATGGAGGACACTGTGGACAGCTTGCGTGATTGTAAAGGTCTGGTAGAATCCGCGGCATAATTACGTGCGGTATTCAACAATAGTGTTGGGTGGCGGCACGCTAGCCTGAGGAAGACACCATGAAAGCCGATATCCATCCAGAATACCCAACAGTTGCCGTAACTTGCAGCTGCGGCAACAAGTTCGAAACCCGTTCGACCTATGCCAAGCCACTGGCGATCGACGTTTGCAACGAGTGCCACCCGTTCTACACCGGTAAGCAGAAGACTCTGGATACCGGCGGCCGCGTTCAGAAGTTCGCCGATCGTTTCGGTGCTTTCGGCAAAAAAGCCTAAGGCTGATCATGTTGGAAAGCCGTTTCGGCTTCTCCAGACTGATGAAAAAGGCGTCCCTCGCGGGCGCCTTTTTTATGCCTGCAATTTGGCTCTCCAGCGCCCAGGCCCTCTGTCCTGCCCCAGCCAGTCAGCTGGAAGCTGTCAGCGTGCAGCGCGTGGTGGATGGCGACACGGTGCGCCTGCGCGACGGCCGCAGTGTGCGCATGATCGGTTTGAATACCCCGGAACTGGGCAAGAAAGGCCGCTCCGACGAACCTTTCGCCGTCGCTGCACGCAAGCGTCTGGAAACGTTGGTGGCGGCAAACGACGGACGGTTGGGTTTGCTGGCGGGTCAAGAGGGCAAGGATCGCTACGGGCGCACCCTGGCCCATCTCTACAGTGCCAACGGTGACAATCTCGAAGCGCAGATGCTTGCCGAGGGCCTCGGTTATCTGGTGGCAGTGGCACCGAACGTCGATTTTGTCAGTTGCCAACAGGCCGCCGAACACGCTGCGCGACAGGCCAGGCTGGGGTTATGGCGGCAGTCGCCTGTATTGAAAGCGGAGCAGATCAACACTTCGGGTTTTGCTGTGCTCAGTGGGCGTGTGAGCAAGGTTCAGCGCAATCGCGGCGGAATTTGGATCGAGTTGCAGGATTCGGTTGTATTGCGCGTTGCACCCAATCTGCTCGGTCAATTCGATCTGGCGGCTCTGGAGCGGCTCAACGGCAAGAAAATCGAGGCGCGTGGCTGGGTGCTCGATCGCTCACGGCACGGTGGTCTGGATTCCGGTCAGGCGCGCTGGTTGTTGCCATTGACCCATCCGGCCATGCTGCAAGCAGTGCCGTAAAAAGAAATTGTCGACATTTTTTAAGTCAATTGTGAACAGTTGAGCCCTTGTGTTCCGTGGCTCTTGGCCCAAAGTCTTAGGGTAGGGCCCTTGACAGGGGTGACCGGTCAGTCTTGTGGGGACTTTGCGACGCGAGTATCCTCGGCGGTCCGTCGTTCAACAGTAAAAGCGGAATGCCCACATGTCTGATTTGAAAACTGCCGCTCTCGAATATCACGCCCATCCTCGTCCAGGTAAGCTGAGTGTCGAGCTCACCAAGGCCACCGCTACCGCCCGCGATCTGTCGCTGGCCTACAGCCCCGGCGTAGCCGAACCAGTACGCGAAATCGCCCGCGATCCTGAACTGGCCTACAAATACACCGGCAAGGGCAACCTGGTTGCAGTCATTTCCGATGGCACCGCGATTCTCGGCCTGGGTAACCTTGGCCCATTGGCTTCCAAGCCGGTGATGGAAGGTAAAGGCGTGCTGTTCAAGCGCTTCGCCGGTATCGACGTGTTCGACATCGAAGTCGACTCCGAAAGCCCGCAAGCCTTCATCGACACCGTCAAGCGTATCTCCATCACCTTCGGTGGCATCAACCTGGAAGACATCAAGGCACCTGAGTGCTTTGAGATCGAGCGTGCTCTGATCGAGCAGTGCGACATTCCAGTGTTCCACGATGACCAGCACGGCACCGCGATCGTGACCGCTGCCGGCATGATCAATGCCCTGGAAATCTCTGGTAAAACCCTGCCGGAAGCCAAGATCGTCTGCCTGGGTGCCGGTGCTGCCGCCATCTCCTGCATGAAGTTGCTGGTGAGCATGGGCGCCAACATCGAAAACATCTTCATGGTTGACCGTACCGGCGTGATCCACTCCGGCCGTGACGACCTGAACCAGTACAAGGCTGTTTTCGCTCACGCGACCGACAAGCGCACCCTAAGCGACGCGCTCAAAGGTGCAGACGTGTTCGTCGGCCTGTCCGGTCCGAACCTGCTGAGCGCTGAAAACCTGCTGCTGATGGCGGCCAATCCGATCGTGTTCGCGTGCTCGAACCCGGACCCGGAAATCGCCCCGGAACTGGCTCACGCCACCCGTAACGACGTGATCATGGCGACCGGCCGTTCGGACTACCCGAACCAGGTGAACAACGTACTGGGCTTCCCATTCATCTTCCGTGGTGCTCTGGACGTTCGCGCCAAGCGCATCAACGAAGAAATGAAAGTGGCTGCGGCCAACGCTCTGCGTGAATTGGCCAAGCTGCCAGTGCCTCAGGAAGTGTGTGACGCTTACGGTGGCATCAAGCTGGAGTTCGGTCGTGAGTACATCATTCCGAAGCCAATGGATGCGCGTTTGATCACTGTGATCTCGGATGCTGTGGCCAAGGCTGCGATCGAGACGGGTGTGGCGACTCTGCCGTATCCGAAGAACTACCCGCTGAAAAGCGTGGATGATGTGTTCAACGGCTAAGTCGTTGTAGCGCTTCAACAAAAGGCCCCGGCTCTTGTGAGTCGGGGCTTTTTTATTTCTGTCTTTTGTAGGTGTACATATCCGTTATTGGTGTAACGGCTACTTACGGTTTCGCTCTTACAGCGAGTCCCTTTTGTCAAACGCCACAAAAGGAACCAAAAAGTCTCGCCCCGAGCGTACGGCACCTCGCTTAGGCTCGGCGTTCCCTCGCTCCGGTGTCCATCAGGGGGCATCGCCTCCGGTCGGCTTCGCTTCGACCTCCTCTCGATGTATTCGGCTTCGCCGAACGGCGCTGCGCGCCAACCCCCTGATGAACACCTCCACTCGGCCTCCCGAAGGGGCGGGTAGATCAAAATCAAAAGCAACAGCACGGCGGCCTACCGGCCGGCCTGAGTGGTTGGGGCATGTACGGCTTTAGATCGTTCCCACGCTCTGCGTGGGAATGCCGCCAGGGACGCTCCGCGTTCCGCTTCATGAGCTGACGCAGAGCGTGGGAACGATCAGGTGATTGGGACTTGTGTAATGCCTGTAGGAGTCGAGTTGAACTTGGCGACAGCATCACGGGCAACGCAGAAATCTCCGACAAGTCTTTAGGGTTGCCCCTAGGAAGCACGGCCTCTAGCCTTTAATCGTCGCTGCCAATTCAGCGACCGGGACTGCAAGCCCGCTGATAGTTTGTTAGGCGCTTACATGCGCACCTATAATCGTGACGCTTTTTCAGTGTCCATTGATTTATGGTGGCTGTGTGCGGGAGACCTTCGGGTCTGCCGAGGGCCTAACAACTCGGTCTTGCAGACCTGCATACAGCTGCCACCCATCATCTGCAAGTGATGCTGGTAGCTCCATTTATTGTTAGGAGCTCCATCATGATCAAAGAAACCCCCAATCCCCCCGAACACGACGACGTCTCCCCCTACGAATCCCTCGATTCAAAAAAACTCCACGACGCCGCCCACCGTGCGCTCGATCATTACCTGAAACCCACCCTCGCCAAATTGCGCTTCAGCGATCTGCGCTCAGACCGGCTGTTCAGCGTTGCCCCCGACGTGGGCCTCGAAAGCCTGTTGGCCAATGCCTCGGAGGATCTAGCCTCAGTCAAGGTCATGGCCGCCGACCTGGCATTCGAGATCGAAGGCTCGCGACGCAGTGTGGCGTTGGCGATTTGCCGGATGGTCGATGGCGCTCTGTTGTTGGTGGACAAGGCGCTGGATGACTACAACCCGTCGGAGTCGGACCAGTTTTACGTCAAAGAGTAGAAGCGCGAAGTCCAGATGCTAAAAAGCCCCGCCTTCAAACGAAGAGCGGGGCTTTTGTTGGGGCTGCGCGATCAGAACAGATCGATCGGCGCCGCTTCGTCTGCTGGCAGCGGGCTGCCCGGTGCATTGCCGTTGCCCAGTTCGTTGACC
Source organism: Pseudomonas fluorescens HK44 (assembly GCF_000217955.3). Taxonomy (GTDB): domain Bacteria; phylum Pseudomonadota; class Gammaproteobacteria; order Pseudomonadales; family Pseudomonadaceae; genus Aquipseudomonas; species Aquipseudomonas fluorescens_AQ. Next base: position 75,654 of record NZ_AFOY02000008.1, read on the forward strand.
GATGGCGGCGTGTCTTCGGACTTGAACAGCTCGAAATAGGCGCCTGGCGTGCTTGGAGTGGCCGCGCGACCGCTGATCGGGTCAACCCGCAGGCTGAGGATGCCTTCCGGCTCGGCCTGGGTATGCGGTGGTTTGCCTTTGAGCGCAGCGCTCATGTAGTTCATCCAGATCGGCAGTGCCACGGTGCCGCCGAACTCGCGCTTGCCAAGGCTTTCCGGTTGGTCGAAACCGGTCCAGACCGTGGTTACGTAATCGGCGTTGTAGCCCGAGAACCAGGCGTCCTTGGATTCGTTGGTGGTCCCGGTCTTGCCCGCGATGTCGCTGCGGCCCATGGACAGGGCACGACGCCCGGTACCGAGCTTGATCACGTCTTCGAGCATGCTGTTGAGGATGAAGGTGGTGCGCCCGTCGATGATCCGTTCTGCGACGGCCGGAGCTTGTACGGTGGTTTGCGCCACCGGGGCTTCGCCTGGTGTCGGGTTGACCGTAAAGGTGTTGCTCACCGGCGCTGCGATCCCGTTGCTGGCGATATCGCCCTTCGGCACGCTTGGCGGGTTGGCGACGAACAGCGTGTCACCGTTGCGGCTTTCGATCTTGTCGATGATGTACGGGGTGATCTTGTAGCCGCCGTTGGCAAAGGTGCTCCAGCCAGTGGCGATTTCCATTGGCGTCAGCGTTGCGGTGCCCAGGGCCAGCGACAGGTTGCGCGGCAGGTCCTGCTTGTTGAAGCCGAACTTGCTGATGTAGTCGATGGTGCGATCGACGCCCAGCGCCTGGAGCAGACGGATCGACACCAGGTTGCGCGACTTGTAGAGCGCTTCACGCATGCGGATCGGGCCGAGGAAGGTGTTGGTGTCGTTCTTCGGACGCCAGACCTTGTCCAGGTACTCGTCGACGAACACGATCGGTGCGTCGTTGACCAGGGTTGCCGCGGTGTAGCCGTTATCCAGCGCAGCGCTGTAGACGAATGGCTTGAAGCTCGAACCCGGTTGGCGCTTGGCCTGCATGGCGCGGTTGTAGTTGCTCTGCTCGAACGCGAAGCCGCCAACCAAGGCGCGGATGGCGCCGTTTTGCGGGTCCAGCGAAACCAGTGCGCTTTGGGCGGCCGGAATCTGGCTGAACTTCAGGGCATTGTCCGGTTGGCGCTGTACGCGAATCAGGTCACCGACCTGGGCGACGTCCGATGGCTGCTTCGGTGCCGGGCCCATGCTGTTGGTATTCAGGAACGGGCGCGCCCATTTCATGCTGTCCCAGCTGACATGTTCTTCGCCGTTGCGGGTCAGGACCTGCACGCCGTTTTTCTCGATCAGGGTGACGATGGCCGGTTCCAGGCCGCTGATGGTGCGCTGCTTGGTCAGTTCCGTGGCCCAGGCAGCGGGCGTCTTGCCCGGCAAACGGGACTCGGGGCCACGATAGCCATGGCGCTGGTCGTAGGTGATCAAGCCTTCATGAACGGCGGTGTTGGCCATTTCCTGGAGGTTGCTCGGCACGGTGGTGGTGACGCGGAAACCTTCGGTGTAGGCATCGCTGCCATAACGACCGACCATTTCGGCACGGGCCATTTCGGCGATGTACGGCGCGTTCACTTCCGGCGTCGGCACGTGATAGCTGGCGTTCAGCGGCTCGTTGATCGCGGCCTGATACGCCGCTTCGTCGATTTTCCCGAGCTTGTACATGCGCCCCAGGATCCAGTCGCGACGTTCTTTGCTGCGCGCCGGGTTGGCCAGCGGATTGAAGCGCGAAGGAGCCTTCGGCAGGCCGGCGATCATCGCCATCTGCGCCAGGCTGACATCGCGAATCGACTTGCCGTAATACACCTGTGCCGCCGCCTCGATGCCGTAGGCGCGGTTGCCCAGATAGATCTTGTTCACGTAGAGCTCAAGGATCTCGTCCTTGGTCAGCTGACGCTCGATTTGCAGGGCCAGGAGGATTTCCGTGGTCTTGCGCGAAAAGCTGCGCTCGCTGGTGAGGAAGAAGTTCTTCGCCACCTGCATGGTGATGGTGCTGCCGCCGGATTGAATGTGTCCGCTTTTGACCAGTTGGGACGCGGCACGCATCAGGCTGCTGGGGTCGACGCCATAGTGGTTGGCGAAGTTGTCGTCTTCAGCGCTGAGTAACGCATTGATGAAATTGGGCGGGATGTCGGCGAAGCGGATCGGTGTGCGGCGCATTTCGCCAAACTCGGCGATCAATTTGCCGTCGCTGCTGTAGACCCGCAAAGGAATCTGCAACTGAATGCTTCTCAGCGCCTCCACGGACGGCAATCCCGGACTAAGGTAAAGAAAGGCGCCACTCAGACCGAGGAGCAGTCCGCAGAAAACGGCGACGATGGACCACCCGAAAAATTTCAGCAGACGAATCAAGGCTTTTGGACATCCAGGGTAAAGAATGAATTAGGCGTCAGGGCATTCAAGGTAAGCAAGGGTCGACCCGCGCTTGAGAAAGCGGAAAAAACGCTGGCCATTATAAGCATTTTTCCGCCAAAAGCGCATTTGGCGCCTCTGTCAAGACGCAGCTATTGAACGCAATGAATCATAAAGAGTCCGTAACTCACGGATAGTCATAGGGAATTGCAAGTGCTGGGACTCTTCAATAAAAAAAGCCGCACGCTTTTGGGGATCGATATCAGCTCCACTTCGGTGAAGCTGCTCGAGCTAAGCCGTGCAGGTGCTCGATACCGGGTCGAAGCCTACGCGGTAGAGCCGCTGCCGACCAACGCCGTGGTCGAGAAAAATATCGCCGAACTCGAAGGTGTCGGGCAGGCATTGTCCCGGGTGTTGCTCAAGGCCAAAACCAGCGTCAAGAGTGTCGCGGTGGCGGTTGCCGGATCGGCGGTCATCACCAAGATCATCGAAATGGACGCCGGGCTTTCCCCTGATGAGATGGAAAATCAGCTGAAGATTGAAGCTGACCAATACATTCCCTATCCCCTCGAAGAAGTCGCCATCGATTTTGAAGTGCAGGGCGTCTCCCGGCGTAATCCCGAGCGGGTCGACGTATTGCTGGCGGCCTGTCGCAAGGAAAACGTCGAAGTTCGCGAAGCCGCGCTGGCCCTTGCCGGCCTGACCGCGCGGGTCGTCGATGTCGAGGCGTACGCGCTGGAGCGTTCATTCGGTTTGCTGACGGCACAGCTGGCCGGTGTGACCGAGCGTTCGACGGTGGCCGTGGTTGACATCGGCGCCACCATGACCACCTTGAGCGTGTTGTCCAACGGCCGAATCATCTACACCCGCGAGCAGTTATTCGGCGGCCGCCAGTTGACGGAGGAAATCCAGCGTCGCTATGGCATGACCGTCGAACAGGCCGGGCTTGCAAAAAAACAGGGTGGCTTGCCTGACGACTACGTCAGCGAGGTCCTGCAACCGTTTCGCGAGGCGCTGGTGCAGCAGGTCTCGCGATCGTTGCAGTTCTTTTTCGCCTCGGGCCAGTACAACGCAGTCGACAACATCCTGCTGGCCGGTGGTACGGCTTCGGTCACCGGGCTGGATCGGCTGATCGAGCAGCGCCTGGGCACGCCGACGCAGGTGGCCAATCCGTTTGCGGATATGACATTGAGCAGCAAGGTCAACGCCAGTGCCCTGGCCAGTGATGCGCCGGCGCTGATGATTGCCTGCGGCCTGGCGCTGAGGAGTTTCGACTGATGGCGCGGATCAATCTTCTCCCTTGGCGCGAAGAGCTGCGCGAGGAGCGTCGCAAGCGCTTCCTGTTGGGGTTGGCGGGCGCGCTGGCGGCGGCGGTCGGGGTGATTTTGCTGGGTGATCACGCCATCAGCAGTGCGATTGATCGACAGGTAGCCCGCAACGATTACGTCGGCAAACAGATCGCCGTGCTGGATGATCGGATCAAGCAGATCAGCGATCTGAAAACCCGTCGTCGGCAACTCGTGGAGCGGATGCGGATCATCCAGGACTTGCAAGGCAATCGGTCGGTCAGCGCACGGATTTTCGATCAACTGGCGCGCAGGCTGCCGGACGGGGTGTATTTCACCGACGTGAAACGGGTCGATAAAACGCTGTCCATCAGCGGGGCGGCAGAGTCGAACAATCGCGTCTCGGAGTTGTTGCGCAACCTCGATGCCTCCGACCGGTTCGAGTCGCCGAACCTGACCGAGGTCAAAGCGACCACGGCCGGCGCGCTGGATCAGGCCAACGTGTTTCAGCTGACCGTTCGTCAGTCTCAACCGGCCGCAGCGGAGGACGCGAAATGAGTCCGTCCCAATGGTTCGAGGGGTTGCGCAAGGTCGATATCAACGACCTGGACCTGAACAACATAGGCTCCTGGCCCACGGCGATCAAAGGCTTGGCGGGTGGGCTGCTGATCGTGCTGGTGCTGGCGCTGGGTTACAGCTTTTACCTCAAGGATCTTGAAGATCAGCTTGAGCAGGCTCGCGCCGGGGAAGCCACCCTCAAGGAGCAGTTCGCGAGCAAGGCGCACATGGCGGCCAATCTGGAGCGCTACATCGAGCAGATGAAAGCAATGGAAACCTCCTTCAGCGTGCTCTTGCGGCAGTTACCCGGCGATACCGAGGTGCCCGGTCTGCTGGAAGACATCACTCGCACCGGATTGGGCAGCGGGCTGGAGTTTGAAGAGATCAAGCTGCTGCCGGAAGTCACCCAGCAGTTCTACATCGAGCTACCGATCCAGATCACTGTTACCGGCGCCTACCATGACCTGGCGACCTTCGTCAGTGGCGTCGCCAACCTCCCGCGGATCGTCACCCTGCACGATTTCAACGTCGAGCCGGTCGTTCCGGGCAGCGGCGCGAAACTGCGCATGAACATCCTGGCCAAGACTTACCGCTACAACGACAAGGGGTTGCAGAAATGAATGCGGCCCGATGGTTTTCACTGGCTGTGCTGCTGGGGGGGCTTGCCGGTTGTGGCAACGGTAACGACTTCAGCGAACTGGACGCCTACATGAACGAGGTACGCCTGCACCCGCCTGGCAAGATCGAGCCGGTGCCGACGTTCAGGTCCTACGAAACATTCACTTACAGCGCTGCGTCGTTGCGCAGTCCGTTTTCACCGCAGGTCAGGGTCGACCTGGCAGGTCGAAAACAGGGGGCACGCAACGTCAGGCCCGATCCGAGCCGGGTCAAGCAATACCTTGAAGGTTTCAACATCGAGCAGTTTGAAATGGTCGGCACTATTTCCAATGCGTCCGGCGCCTTTGCGCTGTTGCGCGGTGCTGGTGGGGTACATCGGCTGAAGATCGGTGACTACCTGGGGCGCAACGATGGCCGGATCGTGGCCATCAGTGACTCGCAAGTCGATGTGGTCGAAATCGTTCCCGATGGTGAAGGTGCCTGGCTGGAGCGACCGCGGACTATTCCTTTGAAAGAGCATTCATAGTGGAACTCGTATCATGAACAGGATCTTCTCAACCCTCGGTTTTTCGCTATGGATGGCGCTGCTTTCTCCGATGGTGCAGGCAGCCAATCTCAAAGCGCTGGATGTCGCTGCGCTGCCGGGTGATCGCATCGAGTTGAAACTGGCTTTCGACGGGCCGCCGCCCGCGCCTCATGGCTATACCACCGATCAGCCGGCGCGCATCGCCCTCGATCTACCGGGTGTGAGCAGCCAACTGGCGAGCAAGACGCGGGATTTGGGAGGTGGCAACGCTCGCAGTGCGACGGTGGTCGAGGCCAAGGACCGCACCCGTTTGATCATCAACCTGACGCAGTTGACGCCTTACAGCACGCGAGTCGAGGGCAACACGCTGTTCGTGGTGGTTGGGCAGGCCGCCGCTCAGAAACCCCGGCCCGCGGCACCGCGAGTGGCGAGCGCCGTGCCGGTTGCAGCCAGGACTTATGCTCCCGTGAGCAAGGCCATTCGCGGCGTGGATTTTCAGCGCGGTGAGCAGGGTGAGGGCAACGTCGTCATTGATTTGTCAGACCCCGGTATCAGCCCGGACATCCAGGAGCGTGACGGCAAGATCATCCTCACCTTCGCCAAAACCCAGTTACCTGAACGATTGCGGGTTCGTCTGGACGTCAAGGATTTCGCCACCCCGGTGCAGTTCGTCAACGCCAGCGCGTCTTCCGATAAAGCGAGCATCAGCATCGAACCCGGCGGCACATATGACTATTCGACCTATCAGACCGACAACAAACTGACCGTCAGTGTCCGCCCGATGACCGTCGACGATCTGCAGAAACGCAACGCAGAGCGCTTTGCCTACAGCGGCGAAAAGCTGTCGTTGAATTTTCAGGACATCGATGTGCGCTCGGTGCTGCAACTGATTGCCGATTTCACCAATCTCAATCTGGTGGCCAGCGACACGGTGCAGGGCGGCATCACCTTGCGCCTGCAAAACGTACCGTGGGATCAGGCGCTGGACCTGGTGCTCAAGACCAAAGGGTTGGACAAGCGCAAGATCGGCAACGTCTTGCTGGTCGCGCCGGCAGACGAGATTGCCGCCCGTGAGCGCCAGGAGCTGGAGTCGCGCAAACAGATCGCCGAGCTGGCGCCACTGCGCCGTGAGCTGTTGCAGGTCAACTACGCCAAGGCGACGGATATCGCCAAGCTGTTCCAGTCGGTGACCAGCGCCGAGGCGAAAGTCGACGAGCGTGGTTCGATCACGGTCGACGAGCGAACCAACAATATCATTGCCTACCAGACCCAGGATCGTCTGGATGAGCTACGGCGAATCGTCGCTCAGCTGGATATTCCGGTGCGTCAGGTGATGATCGAAGCGCGGATCGTCGAAGCCAACGTCGACTACGACAAAAGCCTCGGCGTGCGATGGGGCGGCTCGGTCCGCAATAAGGGTAACTGGAATGCCTCCGGGGTCAGCAACGGGGCCAATGCTTCATCGACCATTGGTACGCCGGGCAGCACCAGCACCAACTCACCGTTCGTCGACATGGGCGCGGCGGGGAATACGTCGGGGATCGGCATCGCCTTCATCACCGATAACGTGTTGCTGGACCTTGAGCTGACGGCCATGGAGAAAACCGGTAACGGGGAAATCGTCTCTCAACCCAAAGTGGTCACCTCCGACAAGGAAACCGCAAAGATCCTCAAAGGCACGGAAATCCCCTATCAGGAAGCCAGCTCCAGCGGCGCGACATCGGTGGCGTTCAAGGAGGCTTCGCTGTCTCTGGAGGTAACGCCGCAGATCACCCCGGACAACCGCATCATCATGGAGGTCAAGGTCACCAAGGATGAGCCGGACTACCTGAACAAAGTGCAGGATGTGCCGCCAATCAAGAAGAACGAGGTCAATGCCAAGGTACTGGTCAACGATGGCGAAACCATCGTCATTGGCGGGGTTTTCTCAAATACTCAGAGCAAGGTTGTAGATAAGGTGCCATTTCTCGGTGATGTGCCGTATCTTGGCCGCCTTTTCCGGCGTGACGTGGTGTCGGAGAAAAAATCCGAGCTGCTGGTATTTCTCACTCCGCGTATCATGAATAACCAGGCGATTGCTGTGAGTCATTGATTCTGTGCGAAATTTGATTCTTGTTGGGCCGATGGGTGCTGGAAAAAGCACCATCGGTCGCTTGTTGGCCAAAGAGCTGCGCCTGTCGTTCAAGGATTCCGATAAGGAAATTGAATTGCGCACGGGCGCCAATATCCCGTGGATCTTCGACAAAGAAGGCGAACCCGGCTTTCGCGAGCGCGAGCAGGCGATGATCGCCGAGCTGTGCGCGCTCGATGGCGTGGTGCTGGCGACGGGCGGTGGCGCGGTGATGCGCGAAGCCAATCGTCGGGCGCTGCATGCTGGCGGGCGTGTGGTGTATCTGCACGCGTCCGTCGAGCAACAGGTCGGGCGCACCGCGCGTGATCGCAATCGTCCGCTGTTGCGCACCGCCGATCCGGCAAAAACCCTCCGGGATCTGCTGGCGCTGCGCGATCCGCTGTATCGGGAAATCGCCGACCTGGTGGTGGAAACCGATGAGCGGCCGCCGCGGATGGTGGTCCTGGACATCCTGGAACGCTTGCAGCAGCTACCTCCCCGTTAATGCGCAGGGCGAAATGCGCTATCCTCGGCTCCGGTCATGACTGCCCGAAGGTGTGGCGCATGACGAACGGGCAGCGTCACACACGCAGATGTTGCCAGTCGATAATGTAAGGCAGGACGCCTGATTCCAACTTCACTGTGGGGACACATGCAGACACTTAAGGTCGATTTAGGCGAGCGTAGCTACCCGATCCATATTGGCGAAGGGTTGCTGGATCAGCCCGAACTGCTGGCGCCGCATATCGCCGGGCGGCAAGTCGCGATCATCTCCAACGAGACCGTTGCGCCGCTGTATCTAGAGCGTCTGACCCGCAGCCTTGCACAGTTTTCGGTTATTTCCGTGGTTTTGCCCGACGGCGAAGCCTTCAAGAACTGGGAAACCCTGCAAACCATCTTCGACGGCCTGCTCACCGCTCGCCATGACCGCCGCACCACCGTGATTGCTTTGGGCGGCGGGGTGATTGGCGACATGGCCGGTTTTGCCGCCGCCTGTTACCAGCGTGGTGTCGATTTCATCCAGGTTCCGACCACCTTGCTGTCGCAAGTCGACTCTTCGGTGGGCGGCAAGACCGGCATCAACCACCCGCTGGGCAAAAACATGATTGGCGCCTTCTATCAGCCGAACGTCGTGTTGATCGATACCGCCACACTCAATACCTTGCCGGCTCGCGAGCTGTCTGCGGGGCTGGCGGAAGTCATCAAGTACGGGTTGATCTGCGACGAGCCGTTCCTGACCTGGCTCGAAGACAACGTCGATCGCTTGCGGGCACTGGATCAAACGGCCCTGACCTACGCTATCGAACGCTCCTGCGCGGCCAAGGCTGCCGTGGTCGGTGCCGACGAGCGTGAGTCTGGTGTGCGCGCCACGCTCAACCTGGGCCACACCTTCGGCCACGCCATCGAAACCCACATGGGCTATGGTGTCTGGTTGCATGGTGAAGCGGTGGCCACTGGCACTGTAATGGCCCTGGAAATGTCTTCGCGTCTGGGCTGGATCAGTGACCAGGAGCGTGATCGCGGCATTCGCCTGTTCCAGCGGGCCGGGTTGCCGGTCATCCCGCCTTCAGTGATGACACCCGCCGATTTTCTCGAACACATGGCAATTGACAAGAAAGTAATCGACGGTCGTTTGCGACTGGTGTTGTTGCGCCGCATGGGCGAAGCCGTAGTGACCGACGATTATCCGAAAGAGGTTTTACAGGCCACGCTGGGAGCGGATTACCGCGCCTTGGCTCAGCTTAAAGGTTAATAAGATCCCGATGACTAGTTTGCATGCCGACGAGGCGTTCCTCGGCCATTACCAGTTGAGTCACGACCCTTTCGCTCCACGGGTGCCTGGCTTCAAGTTCTTCCCTGCCCAGCGCAAGCCCGTGCTGGGGCAACTGCATCACCTGGCTCGTTACAGCCAGTTGTTGCTGGTGGTTACCGGCCCGCAAGGCAGTGGCAAGACCTTGTTGCGTCAGGCGCTGGTAGCCAGCACCAACAAGCAGTCGGTGCAGAGCGTGGTGGTTTCCGCCCGAGGTGCCGGCGATGCGGCGGGTGTGTTGCGTCAGGTGGCTCAGGCGCTGAACGTTGCCCAGGCCGAAGTCGGTGCGATTCTCAAGCAGGTAGTACAGCTTGCGTTGACCGGTCAGGAAGTCTACTTGCTGGTCGATGACGCCGAGCAACTCGACGAGTCTGCCCTTGAAGCGCTGCTGGCGTTGGCGGCGGGTGCACCGGAAGGTCGTCCGCACGTATTCCTGTTCGGTGAGTCGTCGCTGATTGCCGAACTTGAGCAACTGAGCACCGAGGAAGAGCGCTTCCACGTCATCGAATTGCAACCTTACGCCGAAGAAGAAACCCGCGAATACCTGGCTCAGCGACTTGAAGGCGCCGGTCAGGGAATCGAACTTTTCTCTGCAAATCAGATCTCTGAGATTCACGAAAGCTCCGATGGATGGCCTGGCAACATCAATCAGGTCGCCCGCGATGCGATGATCGAAGCCATGATTGCTAGCCGCTCAGCGGTCAAGCGTCCAAGTATGGGGTTCAACATGCCGAAGAAACACGTATTGGCGATATCCGCCGTAGTCGTGGTCGCGGTGGCCGCAGCCTGGTTGATGCCGGGTCGCAGCAAGGCGCCAACCACCGGCGCGCCCGCCAATGAGCAGGCGCAATTGCCACTGGGCACACCGAAACCGAACGGCGGTGCTCCGGCGGTCGAGTTCGCCGGTAATACCCAGCCGATGCCGTTGCCGCTGGTCGGACAATCGCAGCCGGTTATGCGCGGCCCATTGGCGGAAGCTGCGGGCGGTATCACTGAAGGCGACGACGGTGTGCCAGTCGAAGGCTCCAGCGCCAAACCGCCTACCGTAACCACCACTGCGCCGCCAGCCGGTATTCCGGCCGGTCCGACGCCAGCACCTGCACCGGCGCCTGCGGCCAAACCAACGCCAGCACCTGCGCCGACTCAGGTCGCAACCGCCAAGCCTGCCCCGGCACCTGCGGCCAAACCGGCTCCAGTGGCCAAGCTGACCCCAGTCGCCAAGCCTGTCGAGAAACCGGTCGAGAAACCAGTCGAGAAACCGGCGACCGTCGCCAAGGCCGCGACGGGTGGTACCTGGTACGCAGGTCAGGCGCCGGGCAACTATGTGGTGCAAATCCTCGGCACCAGCTCTGAAACCACGGCGCAAAACTTCGTCAAGGAACAGGGCGGCGAGTACCGCTATTTCAAGAAAGTTCTCAACGGCAAGCCGCTTTACGTCATCACTTACGGTAGCTTCGCCAACCGCGATGCAGCCGTTACCGCCATCAAGGCCTTGCCAGCGAAGGTTCAGGCTGGTAAACCTTGGCCTCGCTCTGTCGCCAGCGTCCAACAGGAACTGGCAACAGCTCGCTGAAGATTCGGCGGCCTTACCCAGGCCGCCTCTCCCGGCACCTCAAAATTTCTGCAAGCGCATGTGGCTGTCAAAGCCGCGTGCCTTGTGGCGTCTGCGTCACAGTAGTCTTTGAGTCGTTGCGGTCAACATTAAAAAAGTTTTGACTAGCACAGCATATCGCTTTAAACCTTTCACAAATGCGACATGGATTTGCGACATTTCGTCGTCAAATTTGTGAGCCTCTGTGTCGGTGTGTACAATGACCTCCCTTTTGCCCCCGCAAAGCTGGCGTACGTTCGGCGTGGAAGGTAACTGGCTGAATTGAAAAGAAATTTGTCTCGATAAGAGGCAGCCTGGTGAGAAAGTGTCTATGAAAGCAGGTCTGTACCAACCAGATGAGTTCAAGGATAACTGCGGTTTCGGCCTGATAGCCCATATGCAGGGCGAACCCAGTCATACCCTGTTGCAAACGGCCATTGAGGCCCTGACCTGCATGACCCACCGCGGTGGGATCAACGCTGACGGCAAAACCGGCGACGGTTGCGGTCTGCTGATGCAAAAGCCCGACGTGTTCCTGCGAGCGATCGCCCAGGAAGCGTTCGGTATCGAACTGCCCAAGCAATATGCCGTGGGCATGGTGTTCTTCAACCAGGATCCGGTAAAAGCCGAAGCGGCTCGCGAGAACATGAATCGCGAGATCCTGGCGGCCGGCCTGCAACTGGTGGGTTGGCGCAAAGTGCCGATCGACACCAGCGTTCTCGGCCGTCTGGCGCTCGAGCGCCTGCCGCAGATCGAACAAGTGTTCATCGGCGGTGCGGGCCTGAGCGATCAGGACATGGCCGTCAAGCTGTTCACATCCCGTCGTCGCTCGTCCGTGGCCAACGCCGCCGACGTCGACCACTACATCTGCAGCTTTTCCCACAAGACCATCATTTACAAGGGTCTGATGATGCCGGCGGACCTGACCGCCTTCTATCCAGACCTCAGCGACCAGCGCCTGCAAACCGCAATCTGCGTGTTCCACCAGCGCTTCTCCACCAACACCCTGCCGAAATGGCCGTTGGCTCAACCGTTCCGCTTCCTGGCGCACAACGGTGAAATCAACACCATCACCGGTAACCGTAACTGGGCCCAGGCCCGTCGCACCAAGTTCACCAACGATCTGATGGACCTGGACGAGCTCGGCCCGTTGGTCAACCGCGTGGGTTCCGACTCCTCGAGCATGGACAACATGCTGGAGCTGATGGTCACCGGCGGCATCGACCTGTTCCGTGGCGTGCGGATGATCATTCCGCCAGCGTGGCAGAACGTCGAGACCATGGACGCCGACCTGCGCGCGTTCTACGAATACAACTCGATGCACATGGAACCGTGGGACGGCCCGGCCGGCGTGGTAATGACCGACGGTCGTTACGCGGTGTGCCTGCTCGACCGTAACGGTCTGCGTCCGGCGCGTTGGGTCACCACCAACAACGGCTTCATCACCCTGGCCTCGGAAATCGGTGTCTGGAACTACCAGCCTGAAGACGTGATCGCCAAGGGCCGTGTCGGGCCTGGCCAGATTTTCGCCGTGGACACCGAAACCGGTCAGATCCTCGACACCGATGCCATCGACAACCGCTTGAAGTCCCGTCATCCATACAAGCAATGGCTGCGCAAAAATGCCCTGCGCATCCAGGCGACCATGGAAGACAACGACCACGGTTCGGCGTTCTACGACGTCGACCAGCTCAAGCAATACATGAAGATGTATCAGGTCACGTTCGAAGAGCGCGATCAGGTGCTGCGTCCGCTTGGCGAACAAGGCTACGAAGCCGTCGGCTCCATGAGCGACGACACGCCGATGGCGGTGCTGTCCCAGCGTGTGCGCACGCCGTACGACTACTTCCGCCAGCAGTTCGCGCAGGTCACCAACCCGCCGATCGACCCGCTGCGTGAAGCCATCGTCATGTCGCTGGAAGTCTGCCTCGGTGCCGAGCGCAACATCTTCCAGGAGTCGCCGGAACACGCTTCGCGCGTGATCCTCAGCTCGCCGGTCGTTTCCCCGGCCAAGTGGCGCTCGCTGATGAACCTCGATCGTCCAGGCTTCGAACGCCAGATCATCGACCTCAACTACGACGAGGCGCTGGGCCTTGAAGCCGCAGTGCGCAACATCGCTGACCAGGCCGAAGAAGCCGTGCGTTCCGGGCGTACCCAGATCGTGCTGAGCGACCGTCACATTGCCCCAGGCAAACTGCCGGTCCACGCTTCTCTGGCCACTGGCGCGGTGCACCACCGCCTGACCGAAAAAGGCCTGCGTTGCGACAGCAACATCCTGGTCGAGACTGCCACCGCACGCGATCCGCATCACTTCGCGGTGCTGATCGGTTTCGGCGCCTCTGCGGTTTATCCGTTCCTGGCTTACGAAGTGCTGGGCGACCTGATCCGCACCGGTGAAGTGCTGGGCGACCTCTACGAGGTGTTCAAGAACTACCGCAAAGGCATCACCAAGGGCCTGCTCAAGATCCTCTCGAAGATGGGCATCTCGACCATCACCTCCTATCGCGGAGCACAACTGTTCGAAGCGATCGGTCTGTCCGAGGAAGTCTGCGACCTGAGCTTCCGTGGCGTGCCGAGCCGCATCAAGGGCGCGCGTTTCATCGACATCGAAGCCGAGCAGAAGGCCTTGGCTGCCGAAGCCTGGAGCCCGCGCAAGCCAATCCAGCAGGGCGGTTTGCTGAAGTTCGTCCACGGTGGCGAATATCACGCGTACAACCCGGACGTGGTCAACACCCTGCAAGCCGCTGTGCAGCAGGGCGACTACAGCAAGTTCAAGGAATACACGGCGCTGGTGGACAACCGTCCGGTGTCGATGATCCGCGATCTGTTCAAGGTCAAAACCCTTGAGACGCCGCTGGATATCAGCGAGATCGAACCACTGGAATCGGTGCTCAAGCGCTTCGACTCCGCCGGTATCTCTCTCGGCGCACTGTCGCCGGAAGCTCACGAAGCCCTGGCCGAAGCCATGAACCGCCTCGGTGCGCGTTCCAACTCTGGCGAAGGCGGCGAAGACCCGGCGCGTTACGGCACCATCAAGAGCTCGAAAATCAAGCAGGTGGCCACCGGCCGTTTTGGTGTGACCCCGGAATACCTGGTCAACGCCGAAGTGCTGCAGATCAAGGTCGCACAGGGCGCCAAGCCCGGCGAAGGCGGTCAACTGCCAGGCGGCAAGGTCAACGGTCTGATCGCCAAGCTGCGCTACGCAGTGCCGGGCGTGACGCTGATTTCGCCACCGCCGCACCACGACATCTATTCGATCGAAGACTTGTCGCAGCTGATTTTCGACCTGAAACAAGTCAACCCGAAGGCCCTGGTCTCGGTGAAGCTGGTAGCAGAAGCGGGCGTTGGCACCATCGCCGCTGGCGTGGCCAAGGCTTATGCCGACCTGATCACCATTTCCGGTTACGACGGCGGCACCGGCGCATCGCCGCTGACCTCGATCAAGTACGCGGGCGCACCGTGGGAACTCGGCCTGGCTGAAACCCACCAGACCCTGCGCGGCAACGACTTGCGCGGCAAGGTTCGGGTGCAGACCGACGGCGGCCTGAAAACCGGCCTCGATGTGATCAAGGCAGCCATCCTCGGCGCTGAAAGCTTCGGCTTCGGCACCGCGCCAATGATCGCCCTGGGCTGCAAATACCTGCGCATTTGCCACCTGAACAACTGCGCCACCGGCGTGGCGACCCAGAACGAAAAACTGCGTAAAGACCACTACATCGGTACGGTCGACATGGTGGTGAATTTCTTCACCTACGTCGCTGAAGAAACCCGTGAGTGGCTGGCCAAGTTGGGCGTGCGTTCCCTCGAAGAGCTGATCGGTCGTACCGATTTGCTGGAAGTTCTCGAAGGCCAGACCGCCAAGCAGCAACACCTGGACCTGACTCCGCTGCTGGGCAGCGATCACATCCCGGCAGACAAGCCACAGTTCTGTCAGGTAGACCGCAACCCGCCGTTCGATAAAGGCCTGCTGGCCGAGAAGATGGTCGAGATGGCCACTTCGGCGATCAACGACCTGAGCGGCGCCGACTTCGCTCTGGATATCTGCAACTGCGACCGTTCGATCGGCGCGCGGATCTCCGGTGAAATTGCGCGTAAACATGGCAACCAGGGTATGGCCAACGCGCCGATCACCTTCCGCTTCAAAGGGACGGCCGGTCAGAGCTTTGGTGTATGGAACGCCGGCGGCCTGAACATGTACCTCGAAGGCGATGCCAACGACTATGTCGGCAAAGGCATGACCGGCGGCAAACTGGTCATCGTTCCGCCAAAAGGCAGCGTCTACAAGACTCAGGACAGCGCCATTATCGGCAACACCTGCCTGTACGGCGCCACCGGCGGCAAGCTGTTCGCCGCCGGTACCGCGGGCGAACGTTTCGCGGTGCGTAACTCCGGTGCTCACACCGTGGTGGAAGGCACTGGCGATCACTGCTGCGAGTACATGACCGGTGGCTTTGTTTGCGTACTGGGCAAGACCGGTTACAACTTCGGCTCAGGCATGACCGGTGGTTTCGCCTACGTGCTCGATCAGGACAACAGCTTCGTTGACCGGGTCAACCACGAACTGGTGGAAATCCAGCGGATCAGCGGTGAGGCGATGGAAGCCTATCGCAGCCACCTGCAACGCGTGCTGAACGAATACGTCGAGGAAACCGACAGCGAGTGGGGTCGTAACCTCGCTGAAAACCTCGATGACTACTTGCGTCGGTTCTGGTTGGTCAAGCCAAAGGCTGCCAGCTTGAAGTCGTTGCTTTCCAGCACCCGTGCCAACCCGCAGTGATATGCGCCTGAAGAGTTTGATGAGGTTTTAACAATGGCTGAACGTCTGAATAATGACTTCCAGTTCATCGAGGTCGGGCGCAAGGATCCGAAGAAGAAACTGTTGCGTCAACGCAAGAAAGAGTTCGTGGAGATCTACGAACCCTTCAAACCCCAGCAGTCGGCCGACCAGGCCCACCGCTGCCTGGGTTGCGGTAACCCGTATTGCGAATGGAAGTGCCCGGTGCACAACTTCATTCCCAACTGGCTGAAGCTGGTGGCCGAGGGCAACATCCTTGCCGCCGCCGAACTGTCGCACCAGACCAACACCCTGCCGGAAGTCTGCGGCCGCGTGTGCCCGCAAGACCGTCTGTGCGAAGGTGCGTGCACCCTTAACGACGGTTTCGGCGCGGTGACGATCGGTTCGGTCGAGAAGTACATCACCGACACCGCATTCGCCATGGGCTGGCGCCCGGACATGTCCAAGGTCAAGCCGACCGGCAAGCGTGTCGCGGTGATCGGTGCAGGCCCTGCTGGCCTGGGTTGTGCCGACGTGCTGGTGCGCGGCGGCGTGACTCCGGTGGTGTTCGACAAGAACCCGGAAATCGGCGGTCTGCTGACCTTCGGCATCCCCGAGTTCAAGCTGGAAAAGACCGTGCTGAGCAATCGCCGCGAAGTCTTCACCGGCATGGGCATCGAGTTCCGCCTGAACACCGAAATCGGCAAGGACGTGAGCATCGAGCAACTGCTCGAAGAATACGATGCCGTGTTCATGGGCATGGGCACCTACACCTACATGAAGGGCGGCTTTGCCGGTGAGGACCTGCCGGGCGTCTACGACGCGCTGGACTTCCTGATCGCCAACGTCAACCGCAACCTGGGCTTTGAAAAGTCGCCGGAAGATTTCGTCGACATGAAGGGCAAGAAGGTCGTGGTACTGGGCGGTGGCGATACGGCGATGGACTGCAACCGTACGTCGATCCGCCAGGGCGCCAAGTCGGTGACCTGTGCCTATCGTCGTGACGAAGCGAACATGCCGGGCTCGCGCAAAGAGGTGAAGAACGCCAAGGAAGAAGGCGTGAAATTCCTCTACAACCGTCAGCCAATTGCCATCGTCGGTGAGGACAAGGTCGAAGGTGTGAAGGTGGTCGAGACCCGTCTCGGCGAGCCGGACGCTCGTGGCCGCCGCAGCCCCGAGCCGATCCCGGGCTCCGAAGAGATCATCCCGGCCGACGCCGTGGTCATCGCCTTCGGTTTCCGTCCAAGCCCGGCGTCGTGGTTCGAGCAGTTCAGCATCCAGACCGACAGCCAGGGCCGCGTTGTGGCCCCAGAACAAGGCCTGTACAAGCACCAGACCAGCAACCCGAAAATCTTCGCTGGTGGTGACATGGTGCGTGGTTCTGACCTGGTGGTGACGGCGATCTTCGAAGGCCGTAATGCGGCTGAAGGGATCCTGGATTACCTGGGCGTCTAACCGCGATTTGAATCGAGGGCACATAGGCCCTTGATTTGAAATGGGATCGAATGTGGGAGCGAGCCTGCTCGCGATGGCGGCAGATCAGTCGACAGAGATGTTGAATGTGAGGCCCTCATCGCGAGCAGGCTCGCTCCCACATTGGTTTCAGGGTGTTGCGCAGAGTGTGTTCCAGCGCGACAAATTGACCCGATAGACAAAAGGTGCGGCGCTTGCCGTGCCTTTTGCGTCGCGCTCTGAGAAAATGCCCGCACTTTTTTTCCGGATGCCGACATGACTGCCCTGAAGAACGACCGTTTCCTTCGCGCCCTGCTCAAGCAACCCGTAGACGTCACACCCGTGTGGATGATGCGTCAGGCCGGTCGCTACCTGCCTGAATACCGCGCCAGCCGTGCCAAGGCCGGTGATTTCATGAGCCTGTGCATGAATCCTGCGTTCGCTTGCGAAGTCACGATGCAGCCGCTCGACCGTTATCCACAGCTGGATGCGGCGATCCTCTTCTCGGACATCCTGACCATCCCCGATGCCATGGGCCAGGGCCTGTACTTCGAAACCGGCGAAGGTCCGCGCTTCAAGAAAGTCGTCAGCACCCTGGCCGACGTCGAAGCCCTGCCAATTCCTGACCCGCACAAAGACCTTGGCTACGTCATGGACGCGGTCAGCACCATCCGCCGCGAGCTGAACGGCCGTGTGCCGCTGATCGGCTTCTCCGGCAGCCCATGGACCCTGGCCACCTACATGGTCGAAGGCGGCTCGTCGAAAGACTTCCGCAAGACCAAGGCCATGCTCTACGACAACCCGCAAGCCATGCACCTGCTGCTGGATAAACTCGCGCAGTCGGTCACCTCCTACCTCAACGGCCAGATCATGGCCGGCGCGCAAGCGGTGCAGATCTTCGACACCTGGGGCGGTAACCTCTCGGCAGCGGCGTACCAGGAGTTCTCCCTGGCCTACATGCGCAAAATCGTCAGCGGCCTGATCCGCGAACACGAAGGCCGCAAAGTGCCGGTTATCCTGTTCACCAAAAACGGCGGCCTGTGGCTGGAAAGCATCGCTGACGCCGGTGCAGATGCCCTGGGTCTGGACTGGACCTGCGACATCGGTGAAGCCCGCCAGCGCGTCGGCAACAAAGTTGCGCTGCAAGGCAACATGGACCCGACCGTGCTCTACGCCAAGCCTGAGGCCATTCGGGCTGAAGTCGGCCGGATCCTCGCCAGCTACGGCAAAGGTAGCGGCCACGTGTTCAACCTCGGCCACGGCATCACTCCGGAAGTCGACCCGGAACACGCCGGGGCCTTCCTACGTGCGGTGCATGAGCTGTCGGCGCAATACCACGAATAACGTTCGCGCTTAAACAAAAAAACGCCCGGCTTATGCCGGGCGCTTTTGTATCAGGAAGATCTTTTGCTTCTAAGCTTTCACATTTTCCAGCGGTGGCAACTTCGCCAGTTTCAATGCCACCAGCAGCGCAATCACCAGCAACCCGCCGATGAACAGGCCGATGCCGTTCCAGCCGCCCAAGTGCCAGAATAGTCCGCCCGCCGTACCGGCGATACTTGAACCGGCGTAGTAGCTGAACAGGTACAGCGACGAGGCCTGGCCCTTGGCCTTGGTCGCGCGGCGGCCGATCCAGCTGCTGGCCACCGAGTGCGCGGCGAAGAAGCCGAAGGTGAAGATCAACATGCCGATGATCACCAGCGGCAATGGCGTGAACAGGGTCAGTGCAAGGCCTGCGAGCATCAGCACGATGGTTGCCCACAGGACTTTGCGCCGGCCAAGCTTGTCGGCCAATGCGCCGATTTTCGCTGAACTGTAGATGCCCGACAGGTAGACCACCGAGAGCAAGCCAACGAAGGCCTGATCCATGTGATACGGCTCGGCCAGCAGGCGATAGCCGATGTAGTTGAACAGCGTGACGAACGCGCCCATCAGCACGAATGCTTCGAGGAACAACCACGGCAGGCCGGCATCGCGAAAGTGCATGGTGAAGCCGTCGAGCAAGCTGCGCGGATGCATCGAGCGGGAGCAGAAGTTGCGCGACTCGGGGAGGACTTTCCAGAACACTGTCGCGGCAATCAGCGCCAGTCCACCGATGATCAGCATCGCGGTGTGCCAGTTAACGAAGTCGATCAATACGCCGACGATCAGTCGACCGCACATCCCGCCAATCGCGTTGCCACCAATGTACAGCCCCATCGCCAGGCCGATGTGCTGTGGATGGATCTCTTCGCTGAGGTACGTCATGGCCACCGCCGCCAGCCCGCTGAGGGACAGCCCGACCAGCGCACGCATCACCAGCACGCCCTGCCAGCTCGGCATCATCGCACTGGCCATGGTGCACAACGCTGCCGCGAACAGCGCCGCAACCATCACCGGTTTCCGGCCGATACGGTCGGAGATCGGGCCGGTGATCAGCAAACCGATGGCGAGCATCCCGGTGGCCACCGACAGGATCAGGCTGCTCTGCGCCGCGTTGATCGAAAACTCACGGGAGAACAGCGGCATCATCGGCTGCACGCAGTAGAGCAGGGCGAAGGTCGCAAAGCCGCCGGAGAACAGCGCCAGCACCGTGCGCATGAACATCGGCGTGCCTTTTTCGATGTACACGTCATTGCGTTGGGCGACCACATCGTCCAGCGCGGTAGGTGGCAATTCATGGGCGAGCGGGGCGACGGCAGTTTTCACGGGGGACCTCGGGAGAGCACGGCCAGGCAGGCAATGGAAAAATCATATAGCTGGCTAATATTTCTATCCAATATATTGTTCGACCTGTTTGATAGGTTTAACGACCTAATGGAGTTTTCATGGAATTACGCCATCTGCGCTACTTCATCGCCGTTGCCGAAGAACTGCATTTCGGTCGCGCCGCTCAGGTGCTGGGCATCTCCCAGCCACCGTTGAGCCAGCAGATTCAGGTGCTGGAACAGGAAGTCGGGGCACGGTTATTCGAGCGCACCAATCGTCGGGTCGAACTCAGTGAAGCCGGTCGATTGTTCCTCGAGGAGGCTCGGCTGGTACTGGCCCAGGTCGACAAGGCCGCCGACGTCGCCCGTCGAGCCCAACTCGGCGAGCTGGGGGAACTGAAGATCGGCTTCACCTCATCGGCGCCGTTCAACTCGACGATCCCGCAGGCGATCTTCTCGTTTCGCCAGCGCTTCCCGGCCGTGCATCTGAACCTGCGGGAAATGAGCAGCACCCAGGTCGCCGAGGCGCTGGTGGACGAGTCGATTCAGGTCGGGATCATGCGGCCATTGCCGTTGCCGGATTCGCTGGAGGTGGTCGAGTTGACGCGTGAACCCTTGGTGGCCGTGCTCAGCTCCAAGGACCCGCTGGTGGTCGGCAGCGAGGACGGGCTGTTCCTGTCGGCATTGGCCCACGAGCCTTTCGTATTCTTCCCACGCAGCTACGGCAGTGGTCTATACGCACAACTGCTGAGCCTGGCACGCGACGCCGGGTTCAGCCCGCACTTCACCCAGGAAGCCGGCGAGGCCATGACCATCATCGGCCTGGTGGCGGCAGGGCTCGGGGTGTCGGTGTTGCCGGCGTCGTATCAGCGAATGCGCATCGACGGCGTGGTCTATCGGCCCTTGCTCGATCCGCTGGCGATGTCGGCCGTGTGGCTGGTACAGCGCAAGGACCAGAAATCACCGATGGCCAAGGCGTTTGTCGAGTTGTTGACGCGTAAGGTTGAGGTGACGTAGCGGGCCTGTAACTAGCGTCTAGACCCTTGTCGCAGGCTCGTTGTCGGTATGGGCAGTAAATTCAGATTGAGCGTGTGTAGCTTGAGGGCTACACTTCGTTGCATGACTGAAATCATTCGAAGCTCAACATTCTCAGGTTGGTTGACGAAGTTGGCCGATAGTCGTGCCCGGATGCGTATTCAGGTGCGAATCGATCGGATGGCTGACGGTAATCTGGGGGATGTGAAGGCGATTGGTGACGGATTGAGTGAGGCGCGTATCGATTACGGTCCCGGTTATCGGGTGTACTTCATGCAGCAAGGCCGGCAACTGGTCATTCTCCTTTGTGGAGGTGACAAAAGCAGTCAGGCTCGTGACATCAAACAAGCCAGGCTCATTGCAAGATCCTGGCAGGAGCAAAATCCATGACCGAACAATTTTCTCGCTGGGACTCTGCCGAGTACCTCAAGACCGAAGAGGACATGGCCAATTACCTGGATGCTTGCATGGAGGAGGCCGGAGATGACCCAGCCTTTATCGCCAAGGCGCTTGGCACCATTGCACGTGCCCGAGGCATGACCCAGGTTGCGCGTGATGCCGGGCTTTCACGTGAGAGCCTTTACCGAGCGCTGTCCGGCGAAGGAAATCCCGAGTTCGGTACGATCCTTAAAGTCGTCAAGGCGCTTGGGCTGAAGTTGCATGCCAGCACCTGATACATCGAAATAGAGCTATGGTTGTTTGCTCAACCTTGGGCAATACTGCCCACGTTCCCGAAAGGGGCTTGTGAGACTCTGAGGATCCTGGGCAACCAGCCATCGCAGAGCCAGGCAGGTACAGGGCGATGACAAGCCGACCTGTTTGTGAAAGGGCGCCGAAAGGCGCCCTTTGTCGTATAAAAAACAGGCGATCTCATTGGGATCGCCTGTTTTTTTTACGCCGAAATCTGCGCCTGTAATCGTCGCCCGACGACATCCAGCAAATCGCAGCCATCGCGCAATGACGTCACCAGCACCCGCGCCAGCTCACTATGAATGCCCTCGCTGAACGCGAAGCACTCCAGCAACTGGGTTGCGGTGCGGATGCGGTAGGCCGCGGTGTCGTGCAACACGTCCAGCGGTGCTTCGGTGTCGATCAGCAATGATGGGATGGTGCAGTCGATGCCGGTGATAGGCATATATCGATCCATGAAAACCTCCACTCGGTAAAAGGGCGCGACCACTCAGTGGGCGCTGTTGGATGGAACTTCAGGTAACCCCTCGGGCGTGTCCAGGTTGTCCAGCGCCCGGTTGACCAGCAACTCGGCCAGCAAGGCCAACTGTTGAATCGCCAACGCCATATTGCGGCGCGAGCCTTCAAGTTCGGCGGCGAAGTCGGTGGTCATGACGTTGAGCGAGGCCAGGGTTTCACAGGCGTGACAGAGCAGGGATTCGGTGTCGACATTCGGGATGATCGTGAAGACATGGCTGATAGGGTCGGGGCGGCCTGGATGGCGCAGGCGGGCGCTGACGGAGCGTTCGGCGACTTCGGTGAGTTTGGATAAATCGACGGTGTCGTCGGGTGAACGGTCGGGCGATTGCGGGGAGTTGGCAGTGGTCTTTTTCATGACGGAGCTCCTTGCAAAGATTAAAAGTGCAAGTTCCAAGTGGTTGAATGGAACTTGGTTTGCCACTGTACGCGGGTTGGAGGCGCGGTAAAGTTATTTATGAAGAAAACAATAAGCTTAATCAAATAAGTGAACATTTGAATAATTAAATGATTAATACATGACTGAACGTTAGGTTTTTTTGCGCAATGCACTCCACGCAAAAGCAGGTCGTGTAGTTGGCGAAGTGTTGTTTAAATAAGCTCGCGTGCGCCTACTCATTTCTGTAAGAAATTTCTCCGAATCGGAGGTGTTCTAGGCTGTGAAACATTATCTAACGGTTGCTTGGTGTATTTTTGACTCTATTTTTTGTGCGTGATCTATATATGTAGGATGCTGTTGGCACAAAAAAGCGCCACCATAGCCTCAGCTTCGGGCGTTCGGTTTCTTGTAGTGGCAGGCAAATGGTAAATATGCAATGCACAAGAAAGAAAAAATAGAAAATTTAAAAAATAACATTAAGTATTTGATAAAGAGTCGCGGAGAAACGCAGCTATCTTTGTGTAGTTCCATTGGTTTGACCAGGACTACGATATATAACATTCTGGAAGGGAAGGTAGTAAATGTACAGCACTCCACAATTCGTAAAATTTCTGATTTTTTTGGGGTTTCGTATAAGGAAATAGAAAGTGTGGATTTTGAGGAGAAAGAAATTATAGAAAGCAGTGTTTCCTTACAAGGAAATATGAACCCCTCGGCGGTTCCTATAATAAAAGAGAGTTTGTTGATTAAGAGTCTGGACAAAAGAATTGGCGAGTTAGCCACAATTTACCCGCTTACTTATTATTTCGGTACGGCCTCCAATTTGATAGGTGTGCTTTTGGAAAGCGAAATTAGTGGAGTGAATGGGGTAGGCGACTTATTGATAGTGAAAAAAGGCCGGGTGAATGGCGATAAAGAAAAGCTAGCTTATGATATGCGCACAAAGAAGCTGTTTATAACAAATGACTCTTTTTTTGATTCTGATGTTGTTTGTGTTGTAGGGGAAGTGGTAGAGGAAAGATTTAATGGTGGGTGATAAGGAGGTCGAGAATAGTAAGTACAAGCTGTTGGGGTTTGAAAATAGCAAAAGTCTTGCTGTTATTATGGTTGTTTCGACAGGGAAAGTTTTCAAGGTAAAGCTAAGTGAGTTGTTGAGTAGTGAAATAGTGGATGATTTAAATAAGGCTGAGATAAAAAATGTATATAAAAAGTTTTACTCTCGTGGAGCGACATTGACCGCGTACGAAATAACTGATCGGCATGAGAAGTCATGGATGATTTATGTTGTTCTCAATTTACTGTTATTTTTGCTCTATATTTTCACAAATGTTGTTGCGACTAAACTTGCTTATATAGAGCAGCTTGATATTGTGGTTACTCCAGGTGTTTTTCTTTATCCGTTGACATTTTTAATAGTCGATTTGTTGAACGAGTTTTATGGGTTTAGACTTGCGAGAAGAGCCATATTGTTTGTTTTGTCAAGTAATGCTCTGATTATTGTTTTGCTTGGGGCTTCGACCTATTTCCCAGGGCTGCCTGGTTGGAAGCTTGATGTACCTTACAATGAAGTTATTGGTCATGTATCGTCTGTTCTAGTGGCGTCCTCAGTTTCTTTTCTGTTTTCTGAGTATGTGAATTCGTACATGCTGTGTAAAATAAAAGAGCTTACAAGCTCTAGGTTTCTATTTTTGCGAGTGTTTTTAAGTACTTTTTTTGCGGTGATAATAGACAGCTTTTTCTTCTGCTTTATTGCGTTTTATGGAGCTATGCAAAACAACGAAATACTAGGTATAGTTTATGTTCAGATAGCTATAAAAATGTGTTTCGCTGTATTTAACGTTTTTCCAGCCTATGGAGCAAGAACCTTATTTAAAAGGTATATGGCTGGAGCTCAGGCTGCATGAAAGCAGGGGGTTGACTGTAAATAATTCATTCCCCCTGCCAAAGGATAGTTATTTCAATTCTAGTTTGTCTTTTAGGCTGTTCATGATCTCTGTTTTGTTCTTCAGAAACTCATTCAGTCCCTTTGCACGAAGACTACAGGCATCACAGTTGGCACACCCACTTCCCTGTAGTCCCTTGTAGCAAGACAGTGTGTGGTAGCGAATCAAGTCCAGTTGGTTGTGGTAATCGGCCAAGGCCCAGGTTTCCGCCTTGTTCAACCGCATTAGCGGCGTTTCAATGCGCAACTTATAGTTCATGCCCAATTCGATGGCGTAATTCAAAACTTTAGCAAACTCATCGCCACAATCAGGGTAGCCGGAGCACTCTGTTTCACAAATGCCCGTGATTACAGATTCGGCGCCCACTTGATACGCATAAATAGAAGCGAGGGTTAAAAACAGAATATTCCTGCCGGGTACGAACGTGTTTGGCAGACCGTCCCCGGAACTGTCAGTGGTTGGGACTGGAATATTGTCCCGGGTTAAGCTGCTGATGGCCAGTTCATTCAGCAATGAAACGTCCAGTACTTTGTGCACCGTCACGCCAAGCCTTTTTGAGAGCTGTTGCGCCACTTCAATTTCCGCATGATGGCGCTGACCATAATCAAACGTAATGCAGTGTATTTCATCGTAGTGCGGCAATGCATGGATCAAGCAGGTTGTTGAGTCTTGCCCACCACTAAAAACGATGACTGCTTTGTTGTTCATATTTTCGTTCCTTGATTAATATAATAAACGCAACGCTTGAAACATAAGGCTGAGATCCAGCCGTCTCCACCGCATTCCACACGTATTACCCTTTTGTATCACTGGCCTTTGAACCCCGGTAAACCCTGAGCAGCACGCCATTCCTTCACAGTCCGTGTAACTCCCTCGGCGGAATTATCCTCGCCGGGCTCCGGATAGAATATGAGGTCGGTGCCATCCGGATGGCCGGTAAGTATTCTGAATTGCGCCAGCAATTCGCCAAGCTCTTCGTCCGAGCCACTTTTGTTGGCGGTACGTATCTTTTCAACGAAGCTAATGAACTCTGCAACGGTGTAATCGCAAATGATTGCCATGATGTACCTACTCCTTTCTGTGCCATTTGATTAGGCTCTTAGGTGACACACACGTAAATCATCTACGTCGTAGATTCTTTCAGTTATTGCCTTTTTGGGTCGCTCGCCTTTGAATCCCGGCAATCCCTGAGCGGCACGCCATTTCTTCACCGTCTGTGCGATGCCTTCATTTGAGTTGCCCGCGCCGTCTTCAGGATAGTAAATGAGGTCGGTTCCATCAGGATGCTCTGTAATCTCGCAAAATTGCTGTAGCAAAGGATCGAGAATCTTGTCCGGTGCATTTTTGTTCGCAGCTCGGATTTTTTGCATGAGTTGAATAAACTCTGCTTCGGTGTAATCAGAGAAGCTTTCTTTCAGGCGTGTGTCTGTCATGGCTATCCGCGTCATAAACCGCTCGTTCTCTGGATCAATCCCTGAACCCCGGCAGACCCTGAACTGCACGCCACTCTTTCAGAGTCTGAATGATTTCTTTCGCTGTATTCTCAATCTTGTTTTCCGGGTAGAAGATCAAGTCTGATCCTGCCGGATGGCCAACAACTTTTTTGAAGTGAAAGATCAGCTTGTCCTCTTCCGCTTCGTCATTGGAGCCGAATTTTATTTCATTGATGAAGTCGATAAATTCAGACTCTGTGTAGTCGGATAGCTTGCTCTTCAATTCCATTCACTGATTCGTTCCGGTGACGGACAATATGGTTTGGCTCGGTGCAGTCATGTCACACCTTCTTTCGGGCATTGGCAGCATTGTCCCTTCGGATCACTCGTCTTTGAACCCCGGTAAGCCTTGAACAGCACGCCATTTTTTCACTGTCTGTGTAACGCCCTCGGGGGAGTTATCTACGCCATCTTCCGGGTAGTAGATCAGGTCTGACCCTGCTGGATGCTGACTGATTTTCTCGAAGTGCAGCAGAAGCAAGTCGGCACGATCATCTGATTTTGCCTCTTGATCTTCCTTGGCGAGTTCTTCTAACAACTCGATAAACTCGGCTTCGGTGTATTCGGAAAAGCTCATTTTCAGGAGTGTGTCTGTCATGGCAGATCTATTCGTTCCGGTGAAGGTCAATGTGGTTTTTTGGGGTATTTACTCGCAGGTTATCAACGTCATACACGTCACCACCCTCCGATACTTTGTCGAGGTGGTGCAGTTCATAGGACAGCCTACCTCCAACCCTGTCGGCTTTTCTTACCCGTGGAGCTTTGCCCGTGCGCATCCGGCTTACATTCTGCTCGATGAACTGGTCAGCAACCGCCGATTTTGAGACCGCTTCCCAAAGTGCGGACCTGAATTTATCGAAACTTTTGAAATTACGTCCTCTCAGTGCATCAGCCACTTCTGTAGGGATGGAAGCGCCCACTCCCGACCTTGCACCAATGAGCCAAACCCCCGACACATCCTCACCCACCCCCGTAACGCCACCAGGCTCATACCGGGCGTTGAGCACGATGTAAATCGGCGCAAGCCCCGTATCCGCAGGAAACCAGATAATCGCGTCCTGGTACTCAGGCGGATGCTGCGGGTTCACCAATACTTTGTCGGATTGCTCGGTGGGCGGATACACCCACACAGTCGGCAATGGCGGGGCGCCTTCCAGTGCGGGGATGCCGAGTACATCATCGGGATTCGCCGCTGGGGTCCAGGTCAGGCCGATCCCGTTGCCGATGTCGGCAACAAACTTCTCGCCTTCCTGGATGGCCTTGATGACCGGGACAAATTCCCAGTCTTTCTTTGCGCCCGTGTAGAAGCCGTAAGCGCTGACGGAGCCGTCCGGCAATGTCTTCACGTTGATGCGGACACGGGTTCGCCCGGCATCCAGCATTGCGTACAGCTCGTTTTTGTAGAAGGCGCTGTCGGGCGAGAGGCTGGTGTTCGGCATCAGTAGCGCAACGGTGCCAACCGCCGCGCCTGCCGTCACAACTGCCGAGTCTGTCAGTAGGGTGAGTGCGAGAGAGCCGCCGAGACGTTGGGCAATAGCGCCGCCCGTTGCCGAACCACCGACCAGTTTCAGGGGCATCCCTTCGGCGGTGATTACTGCGCCGGTGCCAAGCACCGCCCACACGCCGTAGTTAGCCAGTTTCTCGAGGGGGACAAACCCTGACGGGTTGTTGTGATTGATGACGCCGTCCGGGAGGTTGCAGCTTTTGGCGAATACACAGCCTTTGGTATCGGGTCGTTTCTGTTTTTCGGATTGTCTGGCGAGACTGTTTTCAGAGGCCTGTTGCCTGGCAAGCATGTCGTCGTAAGACTTTTGTCTGGCGTCACGCTCAGCGGTCTCGGACGGGGTCATGTCTCGCAGGTAGCGGACTCCGTTTCCACTACCGCCACCACCACCGCCATGTTTCCAGACTTGGGGTATGTCCTTGTTGCGAGCCATGGGGGTCCTTGTTCGTCCTTGGGGGAATCCCGGCATTTAGCTGCGGGACATTGACCCTACCGAGAACCTCAAGCTATGGCTGTGGGACGATTCCGAAATGCTGTGCTCCGTTTTCCGTTTGTGTCATTTCTTTGCTGGGGAGACATGAAAAGATCGCAGCCTGCGACAGCTCCTACCCCGATTTTTGTAGGAGCTGTCGCAGGTTCGGGCCGCGTTCGGACGATCTTTTGATCTTGATGTGGCGCTTACGACCAGCGCCGAAAGATCAGCGACGTGTTAACCCCACCAAAGGCAAAGTTGTTGTTCATCACGTACTGGCAGCTCATCTGGCGGAACTCGCCGCGCAGATAGTCTTGTTTACGGTATTCGGCCAGCATCCATTGGGCGATGCACATGTCTTTATCTGTCCAAGTCATGACGCGGATTCCTGATGAAGCCCCTGGGTCACAATTGCAGATCGGGGCGCAAGAGGTGTTGTTCGAGAATGCGTTCAACCTGTTGTGGCGTTTTGCACGAGAACCACAGGTTAGCGGGATAAATCACCATGACCGGGCCGTGGTCGCAGCGGCCAAGGCAGCCCGATGCGTTGGCGCGCGATGTTCCTGGCTCACCCATTTTGGCGAGCTTGCGTTTTGCTGCGCTGAGCAGTTCATGAGCGCCTGAGCCCGAGCAACTACGGCGGCCATCGGGGCGCAAGTTGGTGCAAATCAGCACATGGTGCTCGTAGGCCAACGTCGGATTTTCTGCGTCATTCATAGGTGGTCACGACCGCTGTTCAAACTTCGTCGGCAGGAACCGCGACTTTCGATGGTTCCAGATTGAGGGCGAGTACGCTCATCAGCACAATGACCGTTCCGACGATCACCATGGCCGAAGGGCGTTCGCTCAGAACCAGTGAGGCCATCAACATGGCTGTGGGCGGTATCAGGTAAAGCGAAATGGAGGCGCGACTCACGTTGCTCTGCGCCAGTACGTATGCCCAGGCGAGGTACGCAAGGGCGCTGGGGAAGATGCCCAGAATGAGCACCGCCAGGTTGACCGAAGTTGAGGCATTTTGCGCTTGGCTCCACAACCCTGGGACGTATACAAGCAACAGTACCGTGCCCGACCAGATGGTGTAACACACCATCGTCAGCCCGTCGTAACGATGTGAATGGTGTTTTTGCAAGGCGAAATACAGACTCCATGAAAACGCCGCCAGCAGGATCAGCAGCCCGTGTGCGTCCAGCTCACCAAAACCACGGTCCCCGGTGACTACCACAGCGGCGCCGAGCAGGCCGCACAGCACACAGATCCATTGCCAGCCGTTGACCCGATCCTTGAATGCAAAATGTGCCAATAACGTGCTGAACAACGGCGTGGATTGTGCCAGTACGCTGGCGGCCCCAGCGCTAACGCCTTGTTGGCCGTAGTTGAGGGCTATGTGATGCAGGCTGACAGCAAAAAATCCCAGCACCGCCAGCAGCGGCAGGTCTTTCAGGCGCGGCAGGGAAATACGCATCACCGATGCGACCCCGGCCATGAACGTTGAGGCGATGAGGAATCGCATCAGTGCTAGATGACCGGGCTCGTAAGCCTTTAGTCCGATGTGAATTCCAATGGGGGAATAAGCCCAGCAAAGAATGACAAATATCGCCGCCAACGTGATTTTTAAGCTGGGCCTTGTATTCATCAAATCGTCATCTTGGAAGCAACACGACTTTGCACACCGGGCATGGCACGAGCTATTCCGTTCCAGTATTGCTCAGTGATGTCCAAGAAGCGGTTGAACGAAGCGCGGACTTCCTCTATGTGCTGGTCGGTGGTGCATTCCTGGGTGGCGGCTTTCACGGCCTGGATTTTGTGTTCTTTTTCCGCATCCCCGATGTGGATGTAGAAATACTCGCAGTGTTCATGAAAGTCGTCGTTATTGGCATACAGGTGCTGATAGTTGCGCGCTCCTTCGTACAAACGGGTGAGCATCGAATAGGCCAGCCACTCCTGAGCCAACAATGTGCCGAGCACATGGCGCGAATTGTTGTAGCGGCCACCGTCGGCGTACAAGCTCAACTGTTCGTGGATGAACGTGCGGGTGCTTTTCAGCACAGGCAGAGCTGTGAGTTCATCCATGCTGTACGGCCGATGAGCGAGACGGCTGAGAAGGTCGATCAAGTAGCTTTCCAGCAGGGCGAGGTGGGCCTTTTCCGGGTTGCCGTAGCCCATCTCGGAGTACAGGTTTTTGACGATTTCGACCTGAGCATGCAGGTTGTCAGCGCCCAGAAATGACAGGGCGACCATGCGAGAGGTCAGTGCGGTGCGGGCCAGGTAGTTTCGAGCAAACACCTCAACGTCGCCGAGGGAGAGTGTGCCTCCCATCCATCGTTGGTAGAACGTGTTATTCAAGGCTTTATGGGTGAACACGCTTTCGGCGAGGCACTGGATTTTGCGCTGAGATAACTCCATAAGAACTCCTGTTCGTCGGGGAAATGAAGGCGCTATAGCATCCGTGCAACGTGCGCCGATTGAAGTATCAAAAACACGCAGTCTCACTACAAGTGACTTAAACTGACCCATGCATTCACTCTGGGTGAGCTATGGAATTGTCCCAACTGCGCATGTTCAAGACGGTTCACGACTTCGGCAGCATCGCGCGCGCTGCCGAGTTGCTGCACTGCGTGCCGTCCAATATCACCGCACGCCTCAAGTCCCTGGAGCGTGAGCTCGGCACACCGCTGTTTTTCCGCGATGGTCGAGGGTTGCGAATCACTCCTGCCGGGGAGGTATTTCTCGAGTACGCGACGAAAATCCTGTGTTTGGCTGATGAAGCCCGGCGCGCGGTAGCGCCCACCAATACGCCTGGCGGTCCCCTGCGCATTGGCGCCATCGAGTCTAGTGCTACGGGACGGTTGCCCCGGTTATTGGCCAAGTACCATGCGCTGTACCCGCAGGTGTCGCTGGAGTTGAGCACCGGCACCTGGGCTCAATTGCTGGACGATACTCAGCATCACCGGCTTGATGGGGTGATCGTGGCGGTGAACATTGAACGCCCCGGTCTCAAGCGTTCAGTGATCTACCGTGAAGATTTGGTTCTCATCGCATCCGCGTCCCATGGGCCTTTACGCAAGGCGGCGGATTTGCAGGGTAAGGAAGTTTTCATGTGGCCCCCCGGCTGTCCGTACCGATTGGCACTGGAGCAGTGGCTGTTGCGCCATGATCAGGTGTTGCCGATCGTCAGCATTGCAAGCTATGGCACCATAGTTGGCTGTGTCAGTGCTGGTGCCGGCGTTTCGCTGGTTCCTCGCGGGATCTATGAGCAATACCGTCACAGTGCGGGTTGGCAAGGATATGAATTCCCGGACCTGACGAGTATCGACAACCTGTTTTACTGGCATGAAAACGCAGGTCGACACCCGGCTCGGGAAGCGTTTTTGGCTCTACTGCAGACAGAGTTCGAGGGCCCAACGGCGTTGGAAGGGGACATCGATATGACGCAGTCTCCTACAAAATCCGCGTCTTGAATGACTGAGCCTTTGCCAAATCCCCCTCAACGCGATCCCGACCATGTTCGCCTCGGCGTGACATTTACAGGTCTTGGTATCGGGGTCTCCTTGACCTTGAAGTTTTAAGTTACGACCAGCGCCGAAAGATCAGCGACGTGTTAACCCCACCAAAGGCAAAGTTGTTGTTCATTACGTACTGGCAGCTCATCTGGCGGAACTCGCCGCGCAGGTAATCCAGTTCGCCGCAGCGTGGGTCGATGTCGTCGAGGTTGAAGGTGTGCGCGTACTCGTCGCTGTTCATCATTTCGATGCTGAACCAGGACTCCAGTGCACCGCAGGCACCCAGAGTGTGACCGAGAAAGCTCTTCTGCGAGCTGATTGGCATGTGGCTGCCGAACAGGCTGTTGGTGGCCAGGGTTTCCGCGATGTCGCCCTGCTCGGTGGCGGTGCCGTGACCGTTCACGTAGCCGATGGCCGAGGGTTCCAGGCCTGCGTCTTCCAGTGCCAGCTCCATGGCTCGACGCATGGTGGTCTGCTCGGGACGGGTGGCGTGCTGGCCGTCGGCGTTGCTGCCAAAACCAACGATTTCGGCGTAAATGTGCGCACCACGGGTCAGTGCGTGTTCGAGTTCTTCGAGCACCAGCATGCCGCCGCCTTCACCGATCACCAGGCCATCGCGCGCACTGTCGTAAGGCCGTGGGCTGGTTTTCGGGGCGTCGTTTTTCAGGCTGGTGGCGTAGAGGGCGTCGAACACCATGGCTTCGGTCGGGCACAGCTCTTCGGCACCGCCGGCGAGCATCAGCGGCAGGCGGCCGAACTTGATCGCCTCGTAGGCATAACCGATGCCCTGGCTACCACTGGTGCAGGCGCTGGAGGTCGGGATCAAGCGCCCGGTGAGGCCAAAGAAAATGCTGATATTGGCCGCCGTGGTGTGCGGCATCATGCGCACGTAGGAGTTGGCGTTCAGGCCTTCAGCCACCGAATTGAGCAGCATCTTGCCGAACGCCTTGATCTCCTCGGTGCTGCCGGTGGATGAGCCGCAGGACACGCCCATGCGGCCGTCCTTGATCGACTCGTCACCGAGCAGGCCAGCATCGGCCAGCGCCTGCTCTGCCGCGCCGACCGCCAGCCGGGAAACCCGGCCCATGCTGCGCAACTGCTTGCGGGTCCAGTGGCTCGGGACGATGAAGTCATCGATGGGACCTGCCAGGCGCGTGTTCAGTTCGATGAAACGATCCCACTCGTCCATGCGGCGGATGCCACTGCGATTGGCCTTGAAGTTAGCGCGGATGGTCTCCCAGTCGCTGCCCAACGAGGTGATGCCGGCCATGCCGGTGACGACGACGCGTTTCATCAGCACAGGCCTCCGTTGACGGCCAGAACCTGCCGGGTGATATAGCCCGCTTCGGCGGACATCAGGAAATTCACCGCACTGGCCACCTCTTCAGGGGTGCCCATGCGTTGTGCAGGGATCATTTTCAGCAGTTCTTCCACGGGGACGTTTTCGTCGAGCATCGCGGTGTCGATCAGACCCGGCGCGACGCAGTTGACGGTGATCTTGCGTTTGCCCAATTCGATGGCCAGGGCCTTGGCGGCACCGATCAATCCGGCCTTGGAGGCGCTGTAGTTGACCTGCCCACGGTTGCCGATCAACCCGGAAACCGAGGTGATGCACACGATCCGCCCGGCGGCGCGACGACGAATCATCGGCATCATCACCGGGTGCAGCACGTTATAAAAACCGTCGAGGTTGGTGCGCATCACCACGTCCCAGTCGTCCTCGCTCAGGGCCGGGAAGGCACCGTCGCGGGTCAGGCCGGCGTTGAGCACCACGCCGTAATAGGCACCGTGGGTTTCCACATCGGTTTCCAGATGTGCCTTGCAGCTGGCGCGATCCGAGACGTCGAATTGCAGGATGCGCGCGCGGCGTCCCAATGCTTCGATTTCGGCCTGAACGGCTTCGGCGTCGCTGCGACCGCTGCGGCAATGCAGTACCAGATCAAAGCCGGCATGGGCCAGGCGTAGTGCGATGGCGCGGCCGATTCCACGGCTGGAACCGGTGACCAGTACGGAATCAGTCAAGGCTGGGCTCCAGTAGTGCTAGAAGAGTGGGGTTCATGTAAATAGTGAGCCGCCTCAGGTGGGCAGAACACATTCAGACGGGCCATGGCATGAATGCCGGGCGCCGTCAGGTGGCATTCGAAAACGCCCATGCCGTTGTCGTCTTCGAGCGAACGCAGGGCGTGGATCGTCAGTTCGCTGCCGACCGGGAAGTATTCCACATTACATTCAAATTTACGCGTGCCGAGCAGGAATCCAAGCCCAACCGGATTGCCTCGCTCACGTGCGCGACAGCCGGCGTACGCTGCCACGCTTTGTGCCATCAGCTCGATGCCGACCCAGGCCGGCAAACTGCCGTCTGGCTGGTTGAACAGGCCGCCGGGCTTGACGGTGAGGCGGGTGTGAATCTGTTCTTCGTCGAACGACAGCACGTGATCGATAAGGATCATGTCACCCGCGTGGGGCAGCAGTTCGGCGAGAGGCCAATCAATCATTGGGCGTCTCCGATAATCAGGCTGACGTTGTTGCCACCAAAGGCAAAGGAGTTACTCATCAGGCAACGTGCAGTGCTTTGTTCCAGGCGATCAGCGGCGGTCACAAAACTCAGCGCTGGCAGCTGCGGGTCGGGCTGGGCGTCCCAGACCTGCGGTGGCAGCGCGTGTCGGGTGTTTTCGCGGCTCAGGCTCAACCAGCAGAACGCCGCTTCCAGCGCCCCGGCCGCGCCGAGGGTGTGGCCCGTCATGGGTTTGGTCGACGAGCAGGGCACGCCTGCCGGGAACAGGCTGTTGACCGCCAGGCTTTCCATGGCGTCGTTGTGTTGGGTGGCGGTGCCGTGCAGGTTCAGGTAGTTGATCCGCTCAGGCGCTAAACCGGCGCTGTGCAGGGCCTTGTTCATCGCTTGCAGGGCACCGCGCCCGCTGGGTTCCGGGGCGGAAATATGGTGCGCGTCGGAGCTGGCACCGCTGCCCAGCAGGGCAATCGGTTGGCTGCCGCCGAGGTGTTTACTCATCAAGAACAGTACCGCCGCTTCACCTATGTTGATGCCGTTGCGATTGACCGAGAACGGATTGCAGCGCTGCTCGGAGACTGCATCCAGCGCCGAAAAACCGTTAAGGGTCAGTTTGCACAGACTGTCGACGCCGCCGCACAGCACGGCATCACACACACCGAGGTCGAGCAAGCGCCGGGCACTCAACAAGGCGCGGGCGCTGGAGGTGCAGGCCGTGGAAATCACGTAGGCCGGACCGCTCAGTTGCAGCCAGTCGGCGAGGAAATTCGCCGGGGCGCCAAGTTCCTGTTGCTGGTAGTCGTAGCCAGGCGGGAACTGACCGTTGCGGATGTACTGGGCAATCCCGCGACTGGCTTCGTCGATGCCCGAGGTGCTGGTGCCCAGGACGATGCCGATGCGTCCACGGCCATAGGTTTGAATGGCCTGTTCGATGTCCTCGCGGATTTGCAGCGCGGCGTCCATCAGCAACTGATTGTTGCGGGTGTTGTGCTGGTTCAATGTAGCCGGGATCGCGGGTAACTCACCGTGTACCGCCGCCACCGGCAGCGAACGCTCAGGTACCCAACCGGCCTGGACGCGCATTCCCGAGCAGTCGCCGGCAAACAGCTTGCGGGCCACTTCGTGTTTGTTGCGGCCCAGGCTGCAGATCAGCCCGAGGGCGTTCAGGTAGGCCGTCATGGTGCGGTCTCGGCGGTCAGCGGGGTAACGTGATAGTTCAGCTGTTCGGGCAGCGTCAGCACAAAGTCCGACGGGGTTCGGTACAGCACCTGCCAATGCGGTGTCAGCGAGCGTAAAGCGGCATGACGCCGGGCAGCAGGATAATTATTGAGCAACTCGGCCTCCGGTGTCAGGGCGAACAACAACGCTGCAAACAACTGGCGCGCTTCCGGGTTGGGCGGCAGCAAGCCGTCGGCCTGCCACTGGTTGTCGACCAGGCGCTGGCGAGCCACAGGAATGCCCAGAGGGTCCATCAACGACCAGCGAATACCCGCACCTTCGCGCTGGATCACCAGCAACCAGTCCTGGCGCTGATCGGCCCGTTGCCGCTCGACATGCAATTGCAGCGGCAAGGCCAGTGTCGGGTTGCGCTCGGGCAGCGGCGGCTGGCTGGCGCAAGCGCTCAGCAGCAAGGCACAGCACACAAGCAGGAGGCGAATCATTAGCGCTTACCTTCGAGCGGTTTACGGGCAACCACGTTGACCAGGGTTTCTTCCCGTTGGCCAAACGGTTTTGGGCGGCGCAGTCCAAAGCGTTCGAGCAGACCGAAATCCTTCGCGCGACTCCACCACAGATAAGGGTAGGACACGTTTTGCGGGCCGAATTCAAAACCCTGCTGGCGAATCATCTGCAAATAACCGTCGGCGCTCTTTTGCACGTGCATCGGGTGGCGGAACAACCAGCGAATTACCCAGGTGTCGATGTAGGCTTCGGTGGACTCGGCAAACATCAAATAGCCGCCCGGCTTGAGCACCCGATAGAACTCGGCGAGGGCTCGTTCCTGCTCCACCAGGTGGTGGAAGGTCTGGTGGCAGAACAGCAAATCGACGCTGGCGTCCGGCACGGTGAGGGCCGCGCAATCGCTGCCGATCAGTTCGACGTCGATGTTCTGGCGCTGCGCCTCTTCGCCGCTGAGCATCAGGCTGTGCGGGTCGGCGTCGAGGCCAATCAGCCGTTGCGGGGCAAACACCTGATGCAGGTACTGGAACGACTTGCCCTGACCGCAACCGGCATCCAGCAGCACCGGATCGCTGGGCAGTGCTTCGCTGAACAAGCTGCGCAGGTCTTTGATTGCTACTCGCAGCACGTGGTGCTGCCAGGTGAAGCTGCGCAGAAACCAGAGCCCAAAGCGGGTTTCTTCGACATAACTGTCGCTGAGGTACTGTTGTTCGGTGTCACTCACGATGCATCACCCGCACAAATCTCCGAGAGCATGCGCAGCCGACGCTTGGGCTCGCTGACGAACGGGTTGCGTTCGTCCCAGGCGTAGCCGGCGAGGATTGCGCTGATCATGCGACGGATCTCCGGAGCGCTGCCAGGGTGGTAGATCACATCCTGGAAGGTCCCGGCGTACCAGCCTTCGACGTAGCAGCGGAAGGTGTCGACACCGCGCTTCAGTGGCACGGCAAACTCGCGTTGCCAGTCCACGGTTTCGCCTTGCAGTTGGCGATGCAGAACGCCGGCGGCCATGCTCGCCGAACGCATGGCGATGGTCACACCGGAGGAAAATACCGGATCGAGGAATTCTGCGGCGTTGCCGAGCAAGGCGAAGCCTGGGCCGTGCAAGGTTTTGACGTTGGCCGAGTAGCCGCCGATGGTCCGCGCGGGCGTGTCCCAATGGGCGCTTTTCAGCACCTTGGCCAAGCTCGGGGTTTCGGCGATGAAGCCGCGCAGGCAGGCGTCAAGATCGTCGCCGCGACCTTCGAAGTGCTCGGCTGCGGCAACCACGCCCACCGAGCAGCGACCCAGGCTGAACGGGATGGTCCAGAACCAGATGTCGCGCTGGGTCGGGTGGGTGGTGATGAGGATCTTTTCACGGTCGAAGTGCGGGCCGTCGATGTGGTCTTCGACGTGGGTGAACACCGCTTGGCGCAGCGGGAAGTTCGACGGTGCTTCAAGGTCGAGCAGGCGCGGCAAAACGCGGCCGTAGCCGCTGGCATCGAGCACGAAGTCGGCTTCCAGACGGTATTCGCTGCCGTCTTCACGGCGAGCGCTGAGCTGGGGTTTCGCCCGCTCGAAGTCGGCACTGATGATCGTCTCGCCGTAACGGATTTCCACCCCTTGCAGCGCTGCCTGATCGGCCAGCAGTTTGTCGAAGTCAGCGCGCTGGACCTGGAAGGTGGTCGGCTTGCCGTTGCTGAAGGTGTCGCCGAAATCGAAGGTGCTATAGCGCTCGCCCCAGGCGAATGCCGCGCCGTTTTTCAGCTGAAAACCGGCCGCTTGTACCGCTTCAAGCATGCCGGCTTCTTCGACGAAATCCAGGCAGTGCGAGAGCAGGCTTTCGCCGATGGAAAACCGCGGAAAGTGCTGACGTTCAATGATCAGCACGTCATGGCCGTTACGCTTGAGCAGCGCGGCGGCGATGGCGCCCGATGGGCCGGCACCGATAACGATGACCTGGCGACGTTCCGTATCAACTGTTGGCACTGGAGCTCCTTGCCGGGGCGGCGACCTGTAAGGGGAGGCGGTGCACACCGGCGAGTGCCGGCAGCAGTGTTGCGATCAAACCCATCAGCATCAGTGCGAAGTACAGCGCGGAGCTGATCAGCTGTTGTTGCAGCAGCAGGTTGAGAAAGACGATCTCGCTCAAGCCGCGAATGTTCAACAGCAGACTTTCGCGCCAGCGGCTGGCGCCGACAAACGATGCGCCGGCCCAACCGAGGCCGAGCCAGTTACCCAGCAGTTTGCTGGCGATGGGAAACACCAGCAGCGCGCCGAGCTGCGCCCAGCTTAGGCTGCCCATGGCGCTGTGCACATTGATCTGCACGATGCCGAAGGTCAGGATCAGCGGGATTGCGATGCCGTTCTGCAAGCGACTCATCCAGGCCGCCGGTAACGGTAGCACCAGCGGTAGTTTGAGGGCAGCCATGCACAACAGATAACCGATGCCGAAAATCAGCGCATTGAGTTTGAAGTGTTCCGCCACCACCAGCAGCGCGAAGAAGCCCAGGCTGTGCAGCAGCGGCTGACGCAACCCGAGCACACGCAGCAGCAACGGCAGGCAGGCACCGGCCAGCGGCAGCAACAGGCTGCTCAGGTGCAGGCTGCCTTGGGCGAAAGCGAACAGGCTCCAGCAGGTCAGGTCGATGAGGATTGCGGTTTGCACCAGTCGGCGGGTCGCGGTGGGTGGGTAGTTGATGTGCCGCAGGTACAGATACAGCACCGGGATCGCCGTGATCGCGAACAACAGGCCGACTGCCAGCGAGCTCAACCACGGTTGATCCGGCAGCAACCAAATGGCCGTCGTCAGTCCACAGGCGAATGGAATGCCGAAACTCGGCAAGGCGATTTTCAGGCTCTGGCGATCCAGCTTCAGGTCGATCACGTCGCTGAGGATATGCCCCAGCAACAGCGCGAAACTCAGGCTGTAGAGGTTTTTCAGCCAGCCTGGCGAGACCAGTTCGGCACCGCTCAATTGCCAGTACGGTTCAACCCAGAAATACATCAACAGCGGCAGGCCGAAGGTCGCCAGCAGCAACTGGCTGACAATCGGGATCAAGCCAAAATGACGCCCGACACGCGTCGCCACGGCGAACAGCGCCAAGGCCAGCAGCCAGAACAGCCCGGTCATCATGCTGCCGGCTCCGCAACGGGCGCGGTATGCGCCGAAGGTCTGGCCCACGGCGCGAGGATGAAACTGAAGGCCAGCCCGAGGCTCACCGAAAGGCCGAAGTTGCTCACCGCCGGGGTGCTGGAAATCGCCAGCAGACCAAACGACAGCCATGT
The DNA here is from genome assembly GCF_000217955.3 of Pseudomonas fluorescens HK44. GTDB lineage: Bacteria > Pseudomonadota > Gammaproteobacteria > Pseudomonadales > Pseudomonadaceae > Aquipseudomonas > Aquipseudomonas fluorescens_AQ. The sequence goes on from NZ_AFOY02000008.1 coordinate 114,414, forward strand.
GGTCGCCGCCGCCAGCAGCGTTCCCAACAGGCTCACGGCGGCACCACCGATCTGCTCGCGCATGAGGATCGCGTAATCGACACTGATGGCTGTCACCAGCAGCAGCCCGAACACGCTGAACAGCGTCAGCGGCTGCCCCAGCCAGCCGAGGCTGGCCAGGCTGCACAAGGCCGCCAATAACGGCAGCGCGACGAGCCGCAGGGCGCCGCCAAAACCGAAGGGCAGAATCAGCAGCAACACAATCAATGCGCAGGACATCAGTTTCAGTTCAGCCGCGCTGATCTGGGTGGCGGCGAAGACCTTGTTCAGGTCGTCCAGACGATCCACCAGCTGCACACCCGGCAAGTCCAGCGCTTGCACCCGCAGCAGCGCGGTATCGTTCAAGCCTTGCAGGCTGACCATCGCCGCCACGCCGTCATCCGAGGCGCCCAGCCATAGCGGGCGCCATGGCTCGGCCAAGGGCCCGACCAGCGCCGCGTCGATGTCTTCGACCGGCAAGGCCTGCAACTGCGTCAGTTCGGCTTGCAGTGCGGTGGCCGGGATACCGAGGTCGAGCAACGGTTGCCAGAATGCCGGGAGTTTATTCAGCGCTTCGCGAGCCTGTTGCTGTTCGGAAGGCAGGCTGACCAGCTGACTCAGTGCCAGGTAGCCTTTGAGCTTGTCCAGATTGACCAACTGATCCAGTCGGTCGCTGAGGGCTTTCTGGCGCTCGAGCAGTTGCTGCTGGTTGGCCGCGCGCACCAGGAAGAACTGGCTGGTGGGTTGATAGCCGGTGATCCGCGCAATGGTCTGCGCTTCGTTCATCAATTGCGGCGGCGCACTGACCCACTGACGGATGTCGTTTTTCGTGGTCAGGTGCCACAGGCCACCGGCACAAAAGGCCAGGACCAACACCAGCAGGACCGAACTGCGGACCCGTTTGAGCAGCGCTGCACGCACGTTCACCAAAAACTCGGCAACTCGCAGTGGCCACCGTGCGGGCCGCAGGTCCGTACCCTTGAGCAGAGCGGGCAGCAGGCACACCGCTGACAGGTAGGCGCCGAGCAGACCGGCGGCAGAGAACACGGCAATCTGGGTCAGCGCCGGGAACGGTGTCCAGGCCAGTGCCAGATAACCGATGCAACTGGTGGCCAGGCTCAGGGTCAGCCCCGGCAAGGTCACGCGCAGTGCAGGCCAGCTGTGCCAGGGCTTCAGGCTCCAGCTTTTGGACAGGTAATGCAACGGATAGTCGACCGCAACGCCGATCAGGCTCGACCCCAGCACCAGGGTTATCACGTGCATATGACCAAACAGTGCGACGCAGGCCACCGCACCAAACAGCATGCCGACCAACACGGGGATGAAGGCCAGCAACACGCGGAATCTGCGGAACGCCAGCAACAGCAGCAACAGGATGCCGACGGTTGCACCACCGCCGACCCAGGTAATTTCGCGGGTCGCTTGCTGTTGACCGTTGGCGGCGTACAGCAGGCCACTGGCAGCGAGTAGTTGCACGTCAGCCTGCGCGGCTTCTTCGCGGCTGTGCTTGAGCAGCTCGGCGACTTTCAGCGGCAGCTGCATGTCGAACGCGTTACCGCTGGTGCGGGCTCGCAGCATGACCCAGCTTTTGCCGTCGGCGTCGGCGACCAATGTGCCACTGCCAATGTCCAGTTGCACTGAACCGTGCTGCGGCTGGCTGTTTTGAATGCGCCCGGTCAGGCCCAGCCAGTCATCCTGGCTCGGCACCAGGCTGAAACCGGTAAAGGGGTCGAACAGCGCTTGCACGCGCTGCTGGATGAAGGCTTGCGGTTGTTCGATCAGTTGTTGCCGATCGGCGGCCGAGAGCATTGCCAACCGACCTTGCAACAGTTGCGTGCGCAGCGCCGGCAAGTCGGCTTGCAGGTTCCATTGGACCTTTTCGAACACGCCGCTGGCCAGCCATTGCTCGCCGAGTTTTTGCGTCATGGCGATGGCTTGCTGGCGATCGGCGTGGCCGACCAGCACCAGCATTTCGCGGTTCAGCGGTTCTTGCATGCGCTGCTCGGCCTTGAGCTCCAGCGCATCCGGCGCGGTACCCGGTACCAGATCCATCAGGTTGGCCGACAGCGGTGCGCCGTCGTGCCATTGCCAGCCGGCGAGTGCGAGCACCGCCAGCAGCAGGGTCAAGAATAGCCGTGGGAGCATCCGTTCACTCGGCAAAGTCATGTTGCTCCGCATCGCTCAGTGGGTTGGCGCTGGTGGTGTCCTGCATGCGCAAAACGGTGCTGTCGCCCTGGGTTTCCAGCAACTCGATGCGCTGCACCAGTTCGCCGCCATCGATGTTGATCTGATTGAACACCTGCTTGAGCAGCATCGAGCGCGGGGTCAGCGTGAGTTTCCAGTGCTGCGCTTCGCCGCTCAGCGACAATTCGAAATCCCGTTGCAGGCCGCTGCTGTCACCTTGCAGCACCGCGAGGAAGATGCGGTTCTGCTCGGCCCCGGCACTTTTGCCCGGGAGCATTTGCCAGCCGCTGCTGTCACGCCGTGCGATGCCCTTGGTGCTGATCCGGTAATCCTGTTGCAGTGGAGTCTTGAGCAACCACAGCAAACCGTGATCCTTGGCCAGTACGAACGAGCCCTTGCTGGTCAGCGGTTGCGGCAGGGCACGCAGGTGTTTTTCCTGAATGAAACTGCCGTGGATCACGCTGGGTTTGGCCAGTTGATCGCTCAGCTGTTGCAGGTCGAACGCGTTAGCCAGCGATGAAAAACCCAGCAGCGCTATCAGTATCACCACAACCTTGTAGCCGCTACGTGTGGCGAGGGAGCTTGCTCCCGCTGGAGTGCGTAGCGCTCCCCAACCCAGACGACGGCATTCCGTCGGGGGGATCGAGTCGTCAGATTTACGGGTGCTGCGCGCCCGAGCGGGAGCAAGCTCCCTCGCCACAGGGCAGTCATCAAGTCGATTGGTGCTAAAGGTCATGGCAACATCCTCTCGACCGCATCGGTAAACACCTTCGGCGACGCCAGTTGCATCTCGCGGCTGGCGACGTGCACGGCGACCTGCACCGAGCTGGCGCGGGTCAGGCGTTCACCGGTGGCGAGGTCGCTGATCAGGTAGCTGATCTTCAGGCGGTTTTCCCATTCCACCAGGCTGGCGCGTACGTTAAGCGTCTGGCCGAACACCGCGCCGCGCACGTAACGCAGTTGCAGGTCGATCACCGGCCACGCGTAGCCGGATTCCTGCATGGCGGTGTAGTTGTGGCCGAGCTGGTCGAGCAGGGCGCAGCGGGCGACTTCCAGGTACTTCACGTAATGGCCGTGCCAGACCACGTTCATCGAATCGACGTCGAAGAACGGCACGAGGATTTGCGTATCGGCGTGAAGCACTCCCTTGCTACGCATGCAGCCTCCAGTGTTGTTCGGCGATGCGTTGCAGACACAGACGCAATTCACCTTCCAGGGCGCGGTCTTCAATGACCGGCGCGAAGTCCTTGGCGAGCTCTGCGTGCATCGCCGCCAGCGCCGGCGGCAATGGCCGGGCGTCTTCTGCCTGGCTACGCAACCAGACCCCTTGATTGGCCGCCAGCAGGGTCGCGGCGGCAACCTGTTCGGTCAGCTCCAGCACGCGGATCGCATCGCGGGCAGCGATGGTGCCCATGCTGACTTTGTCCTGGTTGTGGCATTCGGTGGAACGCGAGAACACGCTGGCCGGCATGGTGTTTTTCAACGCTTCGGCGGTCCAGGCGCTGGTGCCGATCTGCACCGCTTTAAAGCCGTGGTTGAGCATCGCGCGCTCGGCGCTGGCACCCGACAGGTTGCTCGGCAAGCCGTGGTTGTAGCGTTCGTCCACCAGCAGCGCGAGCTGACGGTCGAGCAGGTCGGCAACGTTGGCCACGAGGTTTTTCAGGCTGTCCATGGCGAAGGCGATATGCCCGCCATAGAAGTGCCCGCCGTGCAGCACGCGTTCGGCTTCGGCGTCGATGATCGGGTTGTCGTTGGCGCTATTGAGTTCGATCTCGATGAACGAACGCAGCCAGTTCAGGCTGTCGGCCAACACGCCGAGCACATGCGGTGCGCAGCGCAGCGAATAGCGGTCTTGCAGACGATGCAGCGGTGCGGTCGGTGCGTCGATTGCCAGATCCTTGCGCATCCACGCGGCTACTTGCATCTGGCCCGGGTGCGGCTTGGTGGCGAACAGGCGTTCGTCGAAGTGCTCCGGGTTACCTTGCAGGGCGACCACGTTCAGCGCGGTGATGCGCGTGGCCAGTTGCAGCAGGTAGTCGGCACGGGCGAAGGCCAGGCAGGCGAGGCCGGTCATTACCGCCGTGCCGTTCATCAGCGCCAGGGCTTCCTTGGGCCGCAGCACCAGCGGCTCCCAACCGAGTTCGCGGTGGACGTCGGCAGCCTGCCGGCGCTCGCCCTTGAACAGCACTTCGCGCTCGCCGGACAAGGTGGCGGCGACGTATGACAGCGGTGTCAGATCACCGCTGGCGCCCACCGAACCCTCTTCCGGGATCAGCGGCAGAATGTCGTGTTCGAGGAAGGCGTGCAGGCGCTCCAGCAGCTCGATACGAACCCCGGACACGCCGTGGCACAGCGACTGCAAACGCGCCGCGAGCACCGCACGGGTAGCCTGGGCGTCGAGCAGTTTGCCCAGTCCGCAACCGTGAAAGGTGTACAGATGACGCGGCAGCGCTTCGACATGATGCAGCGGCACCGCGACCACGCAGGAGTCGCCGTAACCGGTGGTCACGCCGTAGATCACGCCTTCCTTGTCCAGCAACGAATCGAGAAACCGTGCGCCCTTGGCGATGCGCTCACGGTATTCGCTGTCGTTTTGCAGTTGCACGGGCGCCTGACGGTTGGCCAGGGCCAGCACGTCTTCGATGCGCAAAGGGAGTTCGCCGAAGGTTACCGGCTCAAGCAGATGCGTCGTCATCGGTCTTCCAGAATGGGTAAAAGTTGAACCATTGTTGGGGCGCCTCAAGGCAGCACTGGCCAAGGCGTTCGGCGTAGCGCGTGGCCCAGTGGTGAATCACTTGCTCGCGGTCGCTGCGCTTCCACACTACCGCGTCGGTAAAGGGCTCAATGATCAGCCGATAGTCGCCCGTTGGTTTCTTCAGGCACAGCAGAAAATTGACCGGGCAGTTCAACAGACCGGCCAGCAGCCACGGACCTTGGGGAAACGCGGCCGGATGACCAAGGAAGTCCACCGTCACGCTGCGCCCGCGGTGCAGCGGCACGCGGTCGCCGGCAATCGCCAGCCACTCGCCGCGCTCCAGGCGCTGGCTCAGTTGCAGCATGATCACCGGGTCCAGTTCGCTGACCTGGATCAGCCGCAGATTGGTCGCGCCCGCTTCGCCCAGCAGGCGATTGAAACGCTCGGCGTGCTTGGTGTGCACCAGCACGTTCATGGTGACCCGTTCACCGAGTTCGGCGAGGGCTCGACAGACTTCGAGGTTGCCCAGGTGAGCGCCCACCAGCATCTGCCCGCGTGTGCCGCGCAATTGATTGCGCAACAGTGCCGGGTCGATGATTTCGATTTGTTCGATGCTCAGCTTGCCATTCCACACATCGAGCTTGTCGAGCATGGAGTCGGCGAAGGCCATGAACTGGCCAAACACCCGCCAATGAGACGGGCGCAATTCGGTGCGGCCGCTCCAGTCGGCGAGGCGCTGCTGGTATTGCCAGGCGCTGTGGCGAGCGCTGCGACCGAACAGGAAAAAGTACAAGACGATGCCGTACAGCAGCGGGCTCAATAGCCGACGCCCGAGCACTTTTGCGCAGAGTGCGGTGAATTTCATCAGCCAGAAACTGCCGCGTTCCTTGTGATCGGCCCAGTGCTCGTTGTCTGCATTGATGCTCATGTTCGCCACCGTCGCGAAAGAATGATTGGCGCCCGTAGCAGCATGCCGAAGAACAGGCGGGTATGCATGCCCGTAATCAGCACATTGTCGCGAAACAGCCGAAAATGCGAGACGCCATCCTGGGGGTAGTGAACCTTGGTGTGCAGCCAGCGCATCGGCAGATTGCGCCAGGCCAGGCGCACGATGATGTCGGTGTCGAAGTCCATGCGATTGCCGATCTTCACCGAGTTGATCAGCGCCAGTGTCGGCGGCAACGGGTAGAGGCGAAAACCGCACATGGAGTCGCGAATCTGCAAGGAAAGGGTGTTGATCCAGACCATGACGTGCGTCAGGTAGCGGGCGTACAAACGGCCCTTCGGCACGCTGGCGTCGTACAGCGGGTAGCCGCAGATCAGCGCGTCGGGATGGACGCGTGACTGCTCGATGAAGGTCTGGACATCACTGAGGTCGTGCTGGCCATCGGCGTCCACCTGCAAGGCGTGGCTGAAGCCCAGGCGTGAGGCTTCGCGAAACCCGGTTATGACGGCGCCACCCTTGCCCTGATTGACAGCGAGTTTGATCAGGAAAACCTGGTCGCGCCGGGCCAGTTGCTCAAGCACCGCCGCACAGGCCGGACTACTGGCGTCATCCACCAGAATGCACGGCAAGTGGTTGGCGAGCAGCGCATCGACCACGCTGGTGACGGCGGTTTCATGGTTGTAGACCGGGATCACGGCGCAGGGGTTATGCATGTGTTGTCCCTCGCCACAGATGCACAGCTTTAAACATGCGCGGCCTCCAGCAAAATTCGTCCACTGGAGCAGGTAGCCGTCTCATTGCGATAGGTGAAATACAATTTGCTGCGCAGTGGGTCGAAGCGCAGGTGCAGCTGGATTTCGTCGCCGGGGCGCACCAGTTGCTGGAATTTCAGCACTTCCATGCCGGCAAACTTTACCGGCAGCTCCATCAATTGTTGGCCCAGGTTCAGCGCCCACTCGACTTGCACCACGCCCGGCAATACCGGGGTTTGCGGGAAGTGGCCGCTGAAGTAGGCGAGGTCCGGCGGCACCGCCAGTTGCAGGCTCCACTCACCGTCGGCTTCGACCTGTTCCAATACGTGCGGCGCCTTTGGACGGGGCGCCAGCAGCAGGGCTTCAACATCGGCTTGCGGCAGTTTGCCCTGGGCGTTCAGCGGCAGTTGACGCAGCAACCGCCAGCGGCGCGGCAGGGCCAGGGTTTCGCAATGTTGGCTCAAGTGCTGACGCAGTTCCTGAGTCAGCATACGCCGCCCCTGATTGCGCAGCGCATGCAGGCCTTGTTCACTCAGCACCAGCAAGGCACCCAGCGAGGCCCGGTTTTCCTGAACCACGCCGAGGCGCGCTTCGGCGACCCAGTCGTGAGCCATCAGCGCCTGTTCGAGCATGGGCAACGAGATACGTTTTTCTTCCAGTTTGACGATCCGGTCCAGCCGCCCCAGCAGCTCGAAACGACCGTTGGCGGCGATGCGTACGGCGTCGGCGGTGTGTTCAATGTGGTCGACCGGCAAGTACGGCGAGGCGATGAGCAGGGCCCCGTCACTGTCCTGGCTCAGCACCACATCGGCAAAGGGCTGCCAGAGATTGTCGCCCTGACGCCAGGCAATACCACCGGTTTCCGAGCTGCCGAGAATCTCCGTCGGCCATTGTTGCAGGCGTTCGTACAAGCGTTGCGCAGCCTCGGCCGGTAACGCGCCGCCCGAGGAAAACACTCGGCGGACTGCGCTCAAGGCCGGCCAGTCGAGGTTGTCACCCATACGCTTGAGCAGCGCCGGGCTGGCAACCCAGGCGAAGGCCGGGTGTTCGCGGCTGGTGCGCTGCAGGTCTTCCGGGAACGCCAGTTGCCGGCGTACGAACGGACGCCCGGCGCACAGCGGCCACAGCACCCGAAACAGCAATCCATAGATGTGCTGGGTGCCGACGCTGCCGATGATGCAGGCGTTGCCCAGGTCCGCGCCCCACAAGTGCTCCAGCGCCTGTACTTCATTGGCCAGTTGCCGCAGGGTTTTCTCGATGCGCTTGGGTTCGCCGCTGGAGCCGGACGTGCACAGGCTCAGGTGACAGCGATCAAGATCCAGTTCGGCGGCAGCCAGTGGCGCCTGCTGGAAGTCAGTCAGCTGCGCGTCGTCTGCCAAATCGGTCAGCCACAGATCGACCGCCGTCGACCAGCGCAGACGGGTTTGGGGTTGCAGATCGGCGGGCAGCAGCACGCTGACCCCGGCACGCCAGGCGCCGAGCAGGGCGATGGCCAGTTGAGCGGCGTCTTCCAGGTGCACGGCGATGCGCGTTACACCTTGCGCTTGCAGGCCTGCGGCGAGGCGCAGGGCCTGCTCGCACAGGTCGGCGTGATTGAGCACCGGATCCGCCGTGACGGCGCGCGCCGGTAGTGCCTTGAGCAACAGGTGCTCAAGTTTTATCCAATTCATGGGTGGCCTCGTACCCGTTGTCGTATGAGCCATTCAATGGCAAACAGCAAACCCATTAACCCGTAGGAGATCAGGCCGGTGTACAACATCCACCAACTCAGCGGCGCCCAAAGGGTCAGGGCGGCGGCGAGCAAACCGTTACAGAGGAAAAACACACACCAGGCGATCGTCACCTGGCGGGTGTAAACAATGGCCTTGTCCGGCAGATGCGGTTCGCGCAAACGCGCCAGCCGCTCGATCATCGGTTGCCCGAATTTCAGGCTCAGGCCAAACAGCGCCAGCATGAAACCGCTCATCAGCACCGGGTACCAGCGCAGCAATACAGGGCTGTCGAACAGCGCCAGCAGCAGGCAAAACGCAATGGCGACCACCGCCATCCAGAGGCTGCCAGGACGCCGCTCGCCCAGCAGCGCACGGGCCAGCCACAATCCGCCCAGCAACAGACCGAACTGCCACGGGGCGAAATGTTCCATGCCGAAATACACCGCAAAAGGGTACAGCAGGCCCGCCAGCAGCAGGCCGAGGCCGATCAGTCGGCTCATGCGGTCGGTTTAACCAGACGGTAGACCGCCTCGACTACGTCGCTGACGGTACGCACCGACTTGAACTCTTCGGCGGCGATTTTCTTGCCGGTCTGGCGTTTGATGTGATCGATCAGGTCGACGGCATCAATGCTGTCGATTTCCAGATCCTGATACAGGTTGGCGTCCAGGGTTACGCGTTCGGGTTCCAGCTCAAAGAGTTCGACCAGGGCATCACGCAGTGTGTTGAAGATGTCGTCACGAGTTTGCATGGTCCGGTCTCAAGCTGCCTGTTTTGCAGTGACGAACGCCGCAAGGCTCGCCACGTTGCTGAAGTGACCACGAGTGTCATTGGCATCGGCGTCGATTTTGATGCCGTATTTTTTCTGGATCGCCAAGCCGAGCTCCAGCGCGTCGACCGAGTCCAGGCCCAGGCCTTCGCCGAACAGGATCTGCTCGTCACCGATATCGTCCACGCTGATGTCTTCGAGGCCCAGGGCGTCGATGATCAGCAGTTTTATGTCCTGCACCAGGCTATTAGTGTTCTGATCGCTCATCTTCGGCGAGCTCCTTAATAAAGTAAGAGTGAAAATAATCGTTGAGCTTGCGTGAAGCCTGAGGTGGAGGGCCCAGCGCTGCAAAGGTTTGTGGGTCTATATCGGCCCCGACACGAAAACTGAAGTGCACGCGGCGTTTGGGGATCCGATACCAAGGCTCGGCCTTGGTCAGGGTCGTCGGGCTGACCTTGATGATCACCGGGGTGACAATTCTCGCACCGCGCAGCGCGATTGCCGCGGCGCCCCGATGAAAGGCCGGCGGTTGGCCGGGTTGGGTGCGGGTGCCTTCGGGAAAGATGATCAGGGTCTGGTCGCTTTTCAGCGCGTCGGCCGCGGCGTCGAGCATCTCCATGCTGCCGTCGTTGCTGATGTATTTTGTGCGGCGTAGCGGACCGCGAGTGAAGGGGTTTTCCCAAAGGGTTTTCTTGACCACGCAGTTGGCGTGGGGCACCAGACCGATCAGGAACACGACATCGATCAACGAGGGATGATTGGCGATGATCATTTGCCCCGGGCGCCCGAGTTTTTCTGCACCCTGGATGTCGTAGGTCAGCACGCCCGAGCGGGCCATGAATCGGACAAAAAACCAGAATATCCGGCTGACGGTATAGCGTGCCCGTTGCCGATGGGTCTGGACATCGCCTGGCAGACAGCTCAACAGCGGCAAAACCATCAATCGCAGGCACAGCGCGCCCAACCCGAAGAGGGCGAAGCTTGCGGCAGTGGCCAGCAGGCGCCAGTAATAGGCGTCGCGGTTTTTATCGGTTACTGGTTGCGTTGCCAGGTCCATACACGATTTTTCCAGGCATGTTGGCAGGTGGTCTGCTGGCCGAGCAGCGTACTCAACAGATTCAGCGCATGGGGCCAATGCGGGTTGGACAACGTATCCGTGGTGCTGTTCAGAGACAGCTGCCATTGATTTCCGGGCGTGATCAGCAGGCCGACCGCATACGGGAACGGCACATCGTCGATCCAGGTCGAGTAGGCTTGCGGCGGTTGTTCTTCGGTGATCACCAGCAGTACCGCCGACGCGCCTTCTTCAAGCAACGCCGCAGCCTCTAGCATGCCGTGTTCAAGCCCATCGCCGGCTGCGGCGAGGGCGGTCATTTCGCTGGTTTCGCCACGCATGATCGACCACAGGCCGATGACGGCGTTGTGCACCGACAGACTGAACTGAGTCGGCGACAGCGGCTGATCGGCGGCCAGATCGTTGAGAATTTCGAAGGTGCGCGGGGTTTCGCCGTGACGAGAAATGAAGACCAACGGTAGCTGTTCGTGACCCTCGGCCAATGGCCAGCCGACACTAAAGGCCATCCGCGCCAGACGGCTGAGTCGCCGACGCTGCATGGCCGGCAAAAACGATACGTCGGGGGCGGCATCGCTGTTCTCGAGCACGACCGGTTGTCGGCTCCAGGCTTGCCAATCGTCCACGCTTTCGAGCCCAGGAGCCCAGGCGCGCCATTGGGCGATATTGAATTTGATCACTGAAATTCATCCCGCCCCTGCGGGCTTCCTTGACGCGGTGAGTCGATTGACCGACGACAGACCCAACATGGCGCTACGGCCGAGTGGCGCGCATTATCCCGGTGCGGCGGACTTGTAGCAAATACTGGCCCCATTTTGTTCGGCGTGCCATGCCATTTATCCGTGAAAAGATGTCGCTTGGCCATTACTCGGTTTTTACAGACATGTCTGTCAGTTGATTCATCGATCAAAGAGCGAAGCCGGTCGGTTTTTTGCAGCGATTGCAGCTGACTGCGTAGTCCGATTACCAATGAGGTAGCGAAGCAGCGGTGTCGGCTACTACACTCGGTCATTCTTTGGTACACGGAGGTTTTGACATGCGGCGCGTGGTGTTCAATCAGAAAGGCGGTGTGGGCAAATCCAGTATTGCCTGCAATCTGGCGGCGGTCAGCGCCAGCGAGGGCTATCGCACACTGCTGGTGGATCTTGATGCCCAGGCCAACTCCACTCAGTACCTGACGGGTTTGACCGGCAACGACATCCCGATGGGCATCGCCGACTTCTTCAAGCAAACCCTGTCGTCGGGGCCGTTCTCAAAGAAAAACCAGGTCGATATCTACGAAACCCCGTTCGACAACCTGCACGTGGTCACCGCCACGGCCGAGCTGGCCGACCTGCAGCCCAAGCTTGAGGCCAAACACAAGATCAACAAACTGCGCAAACTGCTCGACGAACTGGCCGAAGACTACGACCGGATCTACCTCGACACCCCGCCAGCGTTGAACTTCTATGCGGTTTCAGCGTTGATTGCCGCCGATCGCGTGCTGATTCCCTTCGACTGCGACAGCTTCTCACGTCAGGCGCTATACGGCCTGCTGGCGGAAATCGAAGAACTGAAGGAAGACCACAACGAAGAGCTGCAAGTCGAAGGCATCGTGGTCAACCAGTTCCAGGCCCGCGCGAGCCTGCCACAGCAGATGCTCGACGAACTGATCGCCGAAGGCCTGCCGGTGCTACCGGTGTACCTGGCCAGCTCGGTGCGCATGCGCGAATCCCACCAGGCCAACATGCCGCTGATCCACCTCGATCCCCGGCACAAACTGACCCAACAGTTCGTCGAACTGCACAACCTGCTGGAAAACACCTGATTCCTACAGGCAACACAAAACCCATGTGGGAGCGAGCCTGCTCGCGATAGCGGCCTGACAGCCAACATTTACATTCAATGTCACACTGTCATCGCGAGCAGGCGAACGTCGCCCGGCTCTTCCCGCATTTAGTTCAGGGTGACTTTGAGGTCGTCGTCAGATCCCCTGACTACGCAACCAGCTCATCAACTGCGGCAACGGAAACGCCCCGCTTTGACGCGCCACTTCCCGGCCGTTCTTGAACAGAATCAAACTCGGAATCGAACGAATCCCCAGCTGCGCCGACAACTGCTGATTCGCCTCACTGTCCAGCTTGGCCAACCGACACTTGCCCGCTAACTGCCCTGCCGCCTGCTCAAACACCGGCGCAAACGACTTGCACGGCCCACACCAATCCGCCCACACATCCACCAGCAACGGCAGATCACCCTTGATCTGGCTGGCGTAATCGCCTTGTGTCAGCTCGAAGGGTTTGTTCAGCAGGACGTCGGATTTGCAGCGCCCGCACTTGGGATGATCGCCCAAGCGCTCAGCGGGGATGCGGTTGAGGCCGTTGCAGTGGGGGCAGGGGATCAACAGGGGTTCAGACATGAAGGGGCTCCGCAAAGTGGGCAATGCAACCAATCTGGAGCCGAGGCCATGGATTATCAAGGCGGGCAGACGTAAGCGAAAATATGGGCGACCCCAAGGTCGCCCATATTCATTACGCCGAAACCTGCGCCCGCAAGCGTCGCCCTGGATGTCGTCGCGCAGGGCGAAGGTTTCCAGCAGTTGGGTGGCGCTGCGGATGCGCAAGGCGGCTGTTTCGTGCAGCACGTCGAGCGGGGTTACGGTGTCGATCAGCAGGGAAGGGACGTTGCAGTCCAGGCCGGCGCGAACACCCGTTGTTCCTCGTGCAGTGCTGCGGCATCCATCGATACCCGTTTGGGCGATCAACGAGCGCAAGAATTCTTGGGTGACGCAAACAACATCGACCAGCAGAGCTGGCCGATGTTTTGTAGCGGTCGGCCAGACTTAGCCTGTGACCGGGGAACGCCAGTCATCGGAACCCGAAGTACCGGATACTTCGTGGGTCCAGGTGATTTTGCGGTAGGTGAACTCTACGTCTTCCAGGTGAGTGAAGTGCGAGTTCGACGGGTCTTGGCAGTTGTGCATGTAGTCTTTGATGTCGACGATGATCGCGTCTTCAAGCTTGGTGGTGAAGTAGTGTTCCTGAGTGCCGGCAGCCGAAGTGCGGTACCACTGGATGGTGATTTCGGTCAGGCGCTCGCCGGAAGTCAGAGCCGCCAGCAGCAGTGGCGAGGACTTGTCGAACACTTTGGTGATTTTCACTGGCTTGTGAACGCGCTGGCTGGTTGGCTGGCCAGACTGCGGGTCACGCGGGATGATCACTTCGTGGCTGAAACCCTGAACCATGACCTGGTCTTCGTGACCTTCCTGATAGGTGTTGCCAACCGAATCAGCGGTGAATGCACCGGCGGTGATCAGACCTTGTTTGGTGCCAGTGATGGACATATACGCTGGTATAGCCATGGATGCTTTCCTTGCTAAATAAATGAGGGGGCCCGGGAGGCGAGATCGCCCGGTGGGTGCCTGACTGTCATCAAGGTGCGTGCCAGGTTGTGTCTGGCCCTTTAAAAACAGTGGGTTAGATATTTTTCGAGGCGAGGCAAGGGGGTATTCAAGGGCCGGGTGCGCAAGAAGTTGCACAGTGCTGCGCAACTTCTTGCGCACTTGACTACAGGCCTTGTGTGACATGGCCTAGAGCAGGACAGGGTGGTGTTTTTAGGTCGGTGAGTGCGCAACTTCTTGCGCATCATGGCTATGTGTGACTGCTTGTCGCGCATGGCTTTAGAACCGTCGTAGGCGACATGCTGGAAAAAATGCTCACATTTTCGCCAATGCCAAAGGGGATCGCGTATCCAGGCCGATAGAGCGCATCGAACGCTGCACCGCTGGTCCGCCAGCACGTATAGCAAGTTGCGATATACATGATGCGCTGCGCTACATGATGCGCGAAACCGGCTTGAGTCAGAGCGACCTGCCGGGTGTGGGCGCGCAATCGGTGGTATCGGAAATCCTGAGCGGCAAGCGCCAGCTCAACCTGCGGCAGATCCGCTGGTTGGCCGAGCGCTTCGGTGTGTCGGTGGAAACCTTCATCTGACCGCCCTCAAGACGAACAGCTGATCTCCAAATGCTTGCCCCACTCAGGCGGGCGCTCGGCGTAGCTGTCCATGCCAGGCTGTTCTTCGAACGGTTTGCTCAGGACCGCGTGCAGGCGGCGAACCTCCGCGTAGTCACCACTTTCTGCCGCGTCGATGGCTTTCTGCGCCAGGTAGTTGCGCAGGATGTAGAGCGGATTGACCGCGTGCATGCGGGCGCGACGCTCTCCTTGATCGCTGTTGCCGTCGCGGGCGACACGTGCGCAGTAGCGCTCGGCCCAGGCATCGAAGCCCTTGATGTCGACGAAGTCGTCGCGCAAGCGGGCGACGGCAAGCTCGGCGGCTTGATCACCCAAGCGGCGGAAAAACAGGCTGTAGTCGACGCTGCTGTTTTGCATCAGTTGCAGCAGATTTTCGACCAGTTGCTGGTCGTCTTCTTCGCCAGTGGTCAAGCCGAGGCGACGGCGCATCAGGTCCAGGTAATGAGCCTGATACAACGGGAAGTACAGGCCGAGGGTTTCGCGCAGGGCTTCGACGCTGATGAACGGTGTCAGGGCCTGGGCCAGTGCGCTGAGGTTCCATTGGCCGATCGGCACTTGATTGCTGAACGAGTAGCGACCCTGATCATCGGAATGGTTGCAGATGAAGTTGGCGTCAAAGTCGTCAAGGAAGGCAAACGGACCAAAGTCGAACGTGACGCCGAGGATCGACATATTGTCGGTGTTCATCACGCCGTGGCAGAAGCCATAGGCCTGCCATTTGGCGATCAGCTCGGCGTTGCGCTCGACGACTTCGCGGAACATCGCCAGGTACGGTGCAGGTGCTTCCAGGCACTCGGGGAAATGCATCGCCAATACGTGCTCGCCGAGGGCTTTCTGTTGTTCGGGCCGTTTGGTGTAGTAGAAATATTCGAAATGCCCGAAGCGCACATGGCTTGCCGCCAGGCGCAGGACCATCGCCGCGCGTTCCTGTTTCTCGCGCCAGACCGGGGTGTTCGAACCGATAACGCACAGTGCGCGGGTGGTCGGGATGCCCAGGGCGTGCAACGCTTCAGACGCCAGAAACTCACGAATCGACGAACGCAGCACTGCCCGGCCATCGCCCATGCGCGAGTACGGCGTTTGTCCGGCGCCCTTGAGGTGCAAGTCCCAGTGTTCGCCGGCGTCGTTGTAGACCTCGCCCAGCAGCAGCCCGCGACCATCGCCCAATTGCGGGTTGTAGGAACCGAACTGGTGCCCGGAATAGACCATCGCCCGTGGCTCGGCTTCTGCCCACAGCTTGTGACCGCCGAACAGTTCGGCGAACACTGGCGTTTCGGCAACGCTCGGGTCGAGGTCAAGCAGGGCCATGGCCGCAGGGCTGACAACCACCAGTCGCGGTTCGCCGATGGGCTCAGGCAGTACATGAGTTGAGAGCGCGTCGCCCAGCCGGGCGAAGCGGTTGTCGAAGGTCAGTTCGTCGAGGGCTTTCAACGGCCATCTCCAGCAGAATGTCCGAGCATTCTGCTAGGGAATGGCGCGTGGCGTCCAGTCAGTCGAGATGCACCGACGGTGGCTCGGGTGGGGTCTTGCCTTTATCGGGAGACATGGAGGGTTTGACCGCATCGCTGGTCAGCAACAGCTGTTCCTGGCCTGTCAGGTTTTTCAGGTGGATATCTACCTGACGGAAAGCGATGTTGATGTTGTGCTTTTTGAACTCGCTGTTGATAAACCGGTTGATTTCATCGAGTGCCGGGTTACGGTCGCCGAGGTCACGGACATGAATACGCAGCTCGTGGTCCAGGGTGCTTTCACCAAAGTTCAGGAAGTACACCGAGGGTGAAGGGTCCTTCAGCACACGCGGGTTTTCCATGGCCGCTCTGAGCAGCAGGGTGCGTACCAGCTCCAGATCCGAATCGTAGCCGACGCCCAGCTTGAGGGTTACCCGGGTTACGGTGTCGGTCAGCGACCAGTTGATCAGTTGCCCGGTGATGAACGTCTTGTTCGGGACAATGATGTCCTTGCGGTCGAAGTCGGTGATGGTGGTGGCACGGATGCGGATTTTGCTCACCGTGCCCGACAGGTTGCCGATGGTGATCGTGTCGCCGATCCGGACCGGGCGCTCGAACAGGATCATGATCCCGGAGATGAAGTTGGCGAAGATCTCCTGCATACCGAAACCCAGACCGACCGAGAGCGCGGCCACCAGCCATTGCAGTTTGTCCCAGCTCACACCGAGGGTCGACAGGGTGGAAACAAAACCTACACCGGCAATCACATAGGTCAGCAGGGTGGTCGTGGCGTAGGCACTGCCCTGAGCCAGGTCGAGCTTGGACAGCACCAGCACCTCGAGCAACCCCGGCAGGTTTCGCGCCAGGGCCACGGTAATACCGATGATGATCAACGCACCGAGCATGTCGCCGATGCTGATCGGCACCATGCTCATGTTGGCACCGACGCCGCTGGTGTATTCGTACAACGTGATGTTGTCGAGGTACGAGAACACCGAGATCAGGTCTTTCCAGACCCAATACAACGCCGCGATGAAGCCGCCGAGCAAGGCCAGACGGATCAGGCGCAGGGACTGTTCGTTGACTTTCTCGATGTCCAGTGTCGGCTCTTCGACGACCGCTTCACCGTCGCCGGCTTCTTTGGCGGCCTGGCGTTTGGTCAGGGCGCGCTGGTAGGCCAGGCGCCGCGCCGCGACGGCCAGACCGCGCACAAAAGTGGCTTCAATGATCAGCCAGAACATCAGCAGGTACAGGGTGTTGATCAACCGGTCGCTGAGTTTCAGTGCGGTGTAGAAGTAGCCAAAGCACACGGCGATAAACAAGGCGATCGGCAGCACAGTGAATAGAACGCCGACCGCTTTGCGAAACAGGGAGGCGCTGTTATGGGTCGGACTGTTGATCAGCAGGCGGCTGAGCAACCAGGCCATCAAGGCGTAGCAGGTCAGCACCACGGCGATGCCGATTACGTCGTCCGTCAGGGCCGCCGGTTGCAATTCGGCAACCGCCACCACGGCGACCAGCGCCAGCACGACCAGACCCAGGCGACGGATCCAGCCGCGGAGGAATTCCACCTGCGGTCTTTCCCAGCGAAAGTGCAGTTGCGCCACGCCACCCGGTGCCAGGATCCGGTACGCGGTGTAGAACACCAGCCACGCCTGGGCAATTTGCAACAGGGCGGCGCCCAGGTTGGCGTTTTGCCCGCGGGCGTCGATCTGCAAGGCGAAACCGCACAGGGCCAGCGCCAGTGACACCGGCATCGCCAGCAGCACGTTGATCAGGATCGCCTGCGGTGTGTGCCATTGACTGTCGCGTTTGAAGTGACCGATGTCCTGATGCACCTTGTTCAGTCGTGCATAGAGGTATTTGCGCCGCCAGACCAGGAAGCCGATCAGCAGCACCAGCGGCAGAAACAGCAGTGGCCGCTGGGTTAGCCCGTCGGCCAGCTCGCTCAGGCTCGAAGCCCACGGCAGAGTGACGACCTGTTTCTCCAGTCGGTCCGGCACGCCGCGCATCCATTCGAAGTCCAGCGGCTTGTTGCTGGGAATCCAGAACATCTGTTCGTCGAGGGTCGCGCGCAGGTTCTGAGCGGTAGTGAGCAGTTGTTTCTGGTTCAGTTGCAGGGTGATGGATTCGTTGAGCAGCGCACTCAGTTCGCGGCTCAGGCGCTCCAGCAGGTCGGCGCGGGTGACAGCCAGGTCCAACAGGTTCTTGCGCAGTTGCGGGGTGACCTGATCGGGTGGCTGGCTCGCCAGCAAGTTATCCACATAGGCGCCGGGTGTGCTGATCAGTTCGCGTTGTTGATTGACCTCGAACTGGTACAGGCGAATGTCGGCGATGTCGTTGGCCAGGTTCCGATCAAGCGTGAGCCGTGGCAAGGCCTGTTTTTGTTTGTAGAGGATCTTGGACAGCAACAGACTGCCCTTGAGCACGCTGATCTGCTCGTCCAGCGCAGCGTCGCTTTGGGTCACGCTGTCGAGTTGCTGCTTGGTCTGCAGATTCTGCTGGGTCAGCTCGTTGAGACGGTCGGTGCTTTTGAGCAGGTAGTCGGAGAGCTTCAGGTTGGCGGCGCTTTCGGTGGCCAGCAGATTGCTGCCGCCAGCCTTTTGCGCTTCGATCGATTGCTGGGTCACCGTCTGTTGAGACTGGGCCAGGCGCTTTTGGTTGATCAGGGTTTGCAGGTCCTGGATCTCCCGCTCCATGCGTGCGGTTTTTTCCAGCAGCAAGTCGTGTTGGCTGTTGCCCAGGTCCTGCAGTTGACTGTTGCCAGCCAGTTCCTGACGACGCAGCGGGATCAACGCATTCAACGCGGCCAGCTCGGCGTTGAGTGTGTCGCGTTGTTCATTCGTCAGGGCTTTGCCGTTGTCTCTGCCCAGCTTGAGGATGCCGTTGATTTGCAGGATGCGTGTCTGGCTGGTGCTGATCTCGGCCTGGGCGCGCTCGGGGCGGGTCTGGGCGGTGATGATCAGGCTGTTGGCGTCGGCCAGGGCTTTTTGCAGATCGCTTTGCTGGGTGCTGCGTTCAGTGAGCATCTGCTCGAGTTGTGGCACCGACAGGTTGGCGTAACGTTGCTCGACCGGTACGGCTTTGCTGGCCTTGAGGCGCTCCAGCTCGCGCTGGTTTTCGATGTTTTGCTTGGGCGCAGTGCTCAATTGCTGCTTGAGGTCGTTCAGGCGCTTTTCGTAATCGTCCCTGTTGGACAATTGAGTCAGCGTCTGTTGCAGCACCAGTTGCAGGGCCTTTTGATCGGCCTCGGGCAGTTTACGCTCGGCAATCTTGTCCAGACTCTTTTGCACGGTCTCGGCGGACGGTGGTTCGGCCGCTTGCAGGGAGCCGACGGAGAGACTGAGCCCGAGCAGGGCAATAGCAAAAAATGAGCGCAGAGTTGGCATAGAGACCGATCGAAAACGTAACGAAAAAAGGAGTTTAGAGGAACAACCCGGGGCCCGGGCGACTTCCTTCGGGAAATCTGACGCCCACTTTGGCGATCTTGTTCCCGTCCATGACCGCGACGGTCCAAATGGTGTTGTTCCATTCCACCTGGTCGCCGACCACCGGAGCGCCGCCGACTTTCTGGGTGATGAAACGACCCAGCGGCATGTCTGGATCGACCCCTTCGAGTTGCAACCCGTACAGTGCTGAAACCGCGCCCAGCTGGGCGTCGCCTTCCAGAACGAAGTCGCCGAAGAAGCGCAAATCGAGGCCTCGTTGCGGTGCCTGGCTGAAGAGCTTTCCGAGTGCCGGCAGGTTGTGTTCATGGCCGATAACGCAGAGCAAGTCGCCGACTTCGAGCACCGTACTACCCGACGGATGGAGCAGTTGCTGGCCACGAAACAGTGCCGCGATACGCGTGCCTTCGGGCATTTTCAACTCGCGAAGAGCGGCGCCGATGCACCATTTCTCTGCGCCAAGACGATAAACGAACAACTCCCACTCGCTGGTGACATGCACTTCGAGGGCGGCCCGGGAGATCGGTGCGGGCTCTGGCGGGACGGTTACCTTCAGCAGCTTGGCGACCCATGGCAGGCTGGTGCCCTGTAACAGCAACGAAACCAGCACGATAAAGAACGCGAGATTGAAATACAGCTGGGCATTCGGCAGCCCGGCCATCAACGGGAACACCGCCAGAATGATCGGTACCGCACCGCGCAGGCCAACCCAGGAGATGAAGGCCTTTTCGCGCCCATGGAAGGCCTTGAACGGTAGCAGGCCGACCAACACCGACAGTGGACGCGCAAACAGAATCATCCACAGCGCCAGACCGAGGGCGGGCAGGGCAATGGGCAGCAAGTCATGGGGGGTCACCAGCAGCCCCAACACCAGGAACATGCCGATCTGCGCCAGCCAGGCCATGCCGTCGAGCATGTGCAGAATGCCGTGGCGGCTACGCACTGGACGGTTGCCGATCACCAGGCCACACAGGTACACCGCGAGAAAGCCACTGCCGTGCAGGGCGTTGGTCAGGGCGAACACCACCAGACCGCCAGCGATCACCAGTATCGGGTACAGACCGGCGGCCAGGTGGATGCGATTGACCATTTGCAGCATCAGCCAGCCACCGCTCAGACCGATGATTGCGCCGATGCCGAACTCGCGGACCAGGTGCCCGAGCAGGCTCCAGTGCAGACCTGTCTGGCCGCTGGCGAGCATGTCGATCAGGGTGACGGTAAGAAACACCGCCATCGGGTCGTTACTGCCGGATTCGATTTCCAGGCTGGCGGTCACCCGCTCGTTCAGGCCTTTGCCACCGAGCAGCGAGAACACCGCCGCGGCGTCGGTGGAACCGACGATGGCACCGATCAGCAAGCCCTGGATCAGGTTCAGGTTGAATAACCAGGCGGCGGCCATGCCGGTCAGCACGGTGGTGATCAGCACCCCGACCGTGGCCAGCGACAACGCCGGCCACAACGCCACGCGGAAACTCGCGACCCGGGTGCGCAACCCGCCGTCGAGCAGGATCACGGCCAGCGCGAGGTTGCCGACCAGATAAGCGGTGGGGTAGTTATCGAAGATGATGCCGCCGCCGTCGACGCCGGCAGCCATGCCCACGGCCAGGATGATCACCAGAATCGGGATCCCGAGGCGGGACGAAAGTGAGCTCACCAGAATGCTCGCACCTACCAGCAACGCGCCGATCAAGAACAGGCTGTTGATGGTCGTCGCATTCAATGGCAGTACTCCGGAAAGCTTGAAGACAGGCGCAAACTGACCATGCAGCCTGCGTGCCAGCGATTCTAACCTGTTGAAATGTGATGCTGTCAAAAAGCTTTTGACGGCGCTCGACCACAGTCCCTTGTGTCGGGCGCGATCACTGTGGCGAGGGAGCTTGCTCCCGCTGGGTCGCGCAGCGGCCCCAAAACAGACGCTGCGGTCTTCCAGAAAAAACTTATCAGCAATTTTACGGCTGCTGCGCACCCGAGCGGGAGCAAGCTCCCTCGCCACAGGGTATTCAGTGACCGTTAAAGGCTGAACCGCCCAACCATATTGTTCAGGTCCAGCGCCAAACGCGACAACTCGTTGCTGGCGGCGCTGGTCTGGTTGGCGCCGGTGGCCGATTGCACCGACAGGTCGCGGATGTTCACCAGGTTGCGGTCGACTTCGCGGGCCACCTGGGCCTGTTCTTCGGCGGCGCTGGCGATCACCAGGTTGCGCTCGTTGATTTCGACGATAGCGCTGTTGGTCAGCAAGCGGCAAGACAGCACACGCTGGCGCAGGGAGAGTTGGGTGAACTCACCCAGGGCCTTGATGCTCGGCACGTTGTTCTGAACGATGTCTTCACCGGCAGCGCGAATCTTGCTCATCTGGTTCAAGGCGAACACACCCAGAATCAACATCAGTGCGCCAATCAGGGTGAAGCCTTTGAACGCTCTGGGCGCGATATTCATATTACGAAGGGACATGGTGTTCACCGTAAAGCGCGCATTGGCACGGGGTCAGAGACGAGGTATGTATGACTTATCGGTCATACAACTAAAGTCTTGAGCCACTATGCGCTTTTGCCGCAGATCGGCCGTACTGACGAGCTGTCAGGAACCAGAGCGGACAATCGCAGTCTTTAAAACTCGCAAGCAAGGTCGCCGCCAGGCAAATCAAGGCTCTGCGCCTGAATAACCCTGGCGCCAGTGGTGACTTTTCTTTATCGTACGCGCCCTTTGAAAATGCTCGGAAAATCAAAATGTTGGAAGCATCCCTAAGCCAATTGGAACAACTGGTCAGCGACCTGGTGCAACAGAACCAGGAACTGCTGGGCACGAACGCAACACTGAGCGCAGAACTGGCCCAGGCCAAGGATGAAAACGAAAGCCTGCAATTGAGCCTGATGGAGCAGGAAGAGAAGCAGGGCGCCACTGTTGCGCGCATTCAAGCGCTGGTTGAGCGCGTGAGCGCAGGTCCTGTGAACGCATGAGACACGGTGCCGACGGGATAAAAGTCGTCTCGATTCTCGGGGAAGACTATTCGATCAAGGCGCCGGTCGGGGAAGAGCAGACCCTGCTGGACGCCGCATTAATGTTGAAAGCGGTGCTGGCCGAGACCAAAAAGAAATACCCGACCCTGATCGGAGACAAACTGCTGGTGCTGACGGCCATGAACCTGTGCTCGCAGCAGCTCGAGATGCAGAAACGTCATCAGCAGGAACTCGACCGTTACCAAGAGCAAGTCAGCGCCACGGTTGAAGTGATTTCGAAGACGATCAATCAGGCCTGATCAGTTTGCGCACAACCAAAGAGTAGATTGTCGATTTAGTTGTATACAATCGGCACGGCTGTTGCAGTGATTCAGCCTCTTACTCTTTGGGGGTGCTTCATGCAGTTCTGGCGACGCAGTATTCAATGGCAGTTGATCCTGAGTATGGGGACCGCCCTGCTGGTCAGTATTCTGATCGTGGTCGGCATTTATACCCTGGTGGTCAACCGGCTTGCCCAGCGCTATCTGGTCGAGCAAGCGCTGCCGTCGAGCATCGAAGCGATGCGCAACGACATCGAACGAATTCTGGTCCAGCCGCTCACCGCGGCCAAGGACATTGCCAGCAACAGCATGGTGCGCGAGTGGTTGGCCGAAGGTGAAAGCGCTGACCGGGCCAGCGGCTTCGTCAGCTACCTGGAAGGCATCCGCGCCGAGCACAAAGCCTTTACCGCGCTGATCGCAGGCACTGCGTCGGGCCACTACTTCACCGAAAAAGGGCTTGATCGGACCCTCAGTCGATCCAATCCCGCAGACGCCTGGTTCTACGCTTTCCTCGACGGCAACCAGCCGCGCACCCTCAATATCGACAAAGACACCGCCACTGGCGAGTTGGCCTTGTTCATCGACCTCAAGGTCTCGCAGGGCGGCAAAGTTGTAGGCGTTGCCGGGCTGGGCCTGAGCATGAAGGAACTCTCGGAGCTGATTCACAACTTCAGCTTCGGCGAGCGCGGGAAGGTCTATCTGGTGCGTTCCGACGGGTTGATCCAGATTCATCCCGAGGCCGGGTTCAGCAACAAGCGCCAGTTGGCCGAGCAGATCGGCAGTCCGGCGGCGCAAGCGGTGATGGGCCACCAAGGCCCGACCAGCAGCGGGTTTGTGCGCGACGGCGAAGACTATCTGGCCCTGAGCCTGCCATTGCGCGATCTGGGTTGGACCTTGGTGGCCGAAGTGCCGAAATCACAGATCTACGCTGAGGCCCGGCAGGCGATGTGGATGACCAGCGCCATCGGTTTGGGCGTGGCTTTGGTTTGCCTGTTATTGGTGGTGTTGCTGGCTCGCGGTCTGGTACGGCCGATCCGTCAGGTAACAGCGGCATTGGTGGCGATTGGTAGCGGTGGTGGCGATTTGACCCACAGGTTAGATTCTTCGCGAGCCGATGAGCTGGGTGATCTGGCTCGTGGCTTCAACCGTTTCCTTGAAAATCAACGCAGCATGATCGGCGAAGTGCTGGCGACCAGCGAGCGATTGCGCACGGCCGTCGGGCAAGTTGCGCGAGTGGTGGAGAACACCGCCGAGCGTTCTGGACGACAGCAGGAAATGACCGACATGGTCGCCACCGCCGTGCACGAGATGGGCCTCACCGTGCAGGAGATCGCGCAGAACGCCGGCAACGCGGCGGTCGCCTCGCAAACTGCCCGTGATGAAGCGTTGCAGGCGCGTGAGGTGGTCGGCGGTTCCATTCGGCATATCGAAAGCATGTCTGATGAAATCGGCATTGCCGCCAGTGCCGTCGGCGCGCTGGCGACTCAGGTAGCGTCCATCGATCAGGTGCTGGCGGTGATTCGCGGGATCTCTGAGCAGACCAATTTACTGGCATTGAACGCAGCGATTGAAGCGGCGCGGGCCGGCGACATGGGCCGGGGCTTTGCTGTGGTGGCGGATGAAGTGCGGACGCTGGCGCGCCGCACGCAATCGTCCACCGATGAAATCCAGCAGATGATCGGCAGCCTCAAGCAGGGCGCGGATAATGCAGTGTCGTCGATGCACTCCGGGCAAGCGGCGACCGGTACCGGCGTCGAGTCGAGCCAGCGCACCGGGGCTTCGTTGACGGCGATTACCGGACAGGTCGAGCGCATCAGCGATATGAACCATCAAGTGGCGACGGCTACCGAAGAGCAGTCGGTGGTGACGGAAGAGATCAACCGTAACGTGCAGGGGATTTCCGATCTGGCGCGGGCCACAGCGGGCGAGGTCAGGGCGTGTCGGGAGGATTGCCAGACGTTGCAGCGGTTGGCGGATGATCTGGCGCGGCAGATGGGTGGGTTTCGGTTGCAATAACCAGGATCAAAAGATCGCAGCCTGCGGCAGCTCCAGGCTGCGATCTTTTTTGTTATTGGTCAGAACCACTCATCCCGCATCGTCAGGCACGTATCATCCCGCGCCTCAAGAATCGCCAGTTCATGATGACAACCCGGCACTTCCCAGGTCAGGAAGTAGCGCGCCGCTTGCAGCTTGCCTTTATAGAAGCTGACATCCGCCGCATTGCCCTTGGCCAACCCTTCTTCTGCGCGGATCGCCTGTTCCAGCCAGCGCCAGCCGATCACCGTATGACCAAAAACCTTCAGATACAGCGCCGAGTTCGCCAGGCTACCGTTGACCTTGCCTTGGCCCAGATCCGTCAGCAGGCCGATGGTCACGGTTTGCAGGCGCGCCAGCAATTTCTCCAGCGGTTCACGTAGCGGCGTTAACGATTCGTACACATGGGCGCGTTCGGCGGTATTGGCGATCAGTCGGATCAATTGCTTGAGCCCGGCGCCGCCGTTTTGCGCCAGTTTGCGCCCCAGCAGGTCCAGTGACTGAATGCCGTGAGTACCTTCATGGATCGGGTTCAGCCGGTTGTCGCGGTAGTACTGTTCTACCGGGTATTCGCGGGTGTAGCCGTGGCCACCGAGGATCTGGATCGCCAGTTCGTTGGCCTTCAGGCAGAACTCCGACGGCCAGGATTTGACGATCGGCGTCAGCAGGTCGAGCAATTCATGGGCCTGTTTGCGCTCGGCTTCGGGCGCCAGCGTGGTGGTGTCGTCGAACAGTCGCGCGGCATACAAACCGAGGTCGAAGGCGCCTTCGACGTAAGCCTTTTGAGTCAGTAGCATGCGTTTGACGTCGGCATGCTGAATGATCGAGACCGGCGCAGTGTTCGGGTCCTTGCTGTCAGGCAGGCGACCTTGCGGGCGCTCGCGGGCGTAGTCCAGCGAGTACAGGTAGCCGGCGTAACCGAGCATTACCGCGCCCATGCCGACGCCGATTCGCGCTTCGTTCATCATCTGGAACATGCAGTTCAGGCCTTGATGCGGCTTGCCTACCAGGTAGCCGACACACTCACCGTTATCGCCGAAGTTCAGCGCGGTGGAGGTGGTGCCGCGCCAGCCCATCTTGTGAAACAGCCCGGCCAGCAGCACGTCGTTACGCTTGCCCAGGCTGCCGTCATCGTTGACCAGGAATTTAGGCACGATAAACAGCGAAATGCCTTTCACGCCGGCAGGTGCATCCGGCAGTTTGGCCAGCACCATGTGCACGATGTTTTCCGACAGCGAGTGATCGCCGCCGGAGATGAAGATCTTGTTGCCCTTGAGTCGATACGTGCCATCGGCCGCCGGTTCGGCGCGGGTGCGGATGTCCGACAGCGAGGAGCCGGCGTGAGGTTCGGTCAGGGCCATGGTGCCGAAGAAGCGACCGTCGATCATCGGTTGCAAGTAGCGCCGCTTCTGCTCGTCGGTGCCGAAGCTTTCGATCAGGTTGGCCGCGCCCATGGTCAGGAACGGATAGGACGTCGTCGCGGCGTTGGCGGACTGGAAGTGCGCAAAGCAGGCTTGCGAGAGCAAGGTCGGCAACTGCATACCGCCGGCCTCGAAACTGCGTGCGGCGTTGAGAAAGCCGGCTTCGAGGAATGCATCCACCGCAGGTTTCACTTCCGCAATCAGGATCGCCTTGCCATCTTCGTAGCGCGGTTCGTGCTCGTCGCCCTTGCGGTTGTGTGGGGCAAAGAATTTCTCGGCAAGGCTGCGCGCTGTACCAATGGCGGCGTCGAACGTCTCGCGATTGTGCTCGGCGAAGCGCTCGCGCTGGGTCAGGCCCTCGGCGTCGAGGACTTCATACAGCTCGAAAGCCAGATTGCGGGAACTGAGCAACGTCTCGGACATGGCGGCCTACCTATATTGGAATGGACCGAGTCTAGGCGCGAGGAGGACGGGCTGAACAGGATGATTGATGTGGGTGATGGTGGGGCAGAGCAGAGACTTAACTAACGACACAAAGCCATTGTGGGAGCGAGCCTGCTCGCTCCCACAGGGTGTTGTGAACCGGGCCGCCATTGCGGACGCCCGGTCGTATTGCGATTTAACCAATAGTCATCAAGCTGGCATTACCCCCCGCCGCAGCGGTGTTGACGCTCAGCGCGCGCTCGATCACCAGGCGTTCCAGCGCAATGTTGGTTTCGCCCTGCGACAGGCCATGAACCCCGACGATGGCGCCGGCACGCTTGGCCACTTGCTGGCAGACCGCACGCAACTGGTCGGAGTGGCCGTGATGCAGGACTGCATCGAACACCACTTCGTCCTTGTTCCAGTCGGCGACCAGCTTGATGCGCGCTTGCACCTCTTTCGGCAGGCGAGCCAACAACGCTTTGCTTAGTTCACCTTCCGACAACACCGCCGAGCCACCCACGGCCAGCACTGCAGCCAATTGGCTCAGCAGATCGCTTTCGACGTCCGCCAGGCACAGCACATGCTCGCGCGGCAGGATGGCGTAGCTGTTGCGCTCGCCTGTCGGGCCATTCAGCGTGCGGGTGATGCCGCTTTGCGATTGTGTCGCAAACTGCGCGCACAACGCGCTCAGCTCAGTCAGCTTGTGGCTGTCGGCCCAGGTTTTCAGGGCAGTCAGCGGTTTGCTCATGGCGTCACGCAGACGAACGTCCGGTGCCGCGATAGCATCGCCGCGAGCGAAAGACTGTTCGATCGCGTCGGTAGGACGCGTCGACAGCAAGCGGTACAGGTACAGCGGCCCACCGGCTTTCGGGCCAGTGCCCGACAGACCTTCGCCACCGAACGGTTGCACACCGACCACGGCACCGACGATGTTGCGGTTGACGTAGACGTTACCGGCGTTGACGTTGTCGATCACCTTGGCGATGGTTTCGTCGATACGCGTGTGTACACCCAGTGTCAGACCGTAGCCGGAAGCGTTGATCTGCCCGATCAGTTGATCGATGTCTTTGCGCTTGTAGCGCACCACGTGCAGCACCGGGCCGAAGATCTCCCGCTGCAGCTCGTCGAAGCTTTCCAGTTCGATCAGGGTTGGCATGACGAACGTGCCGCGCTTGCATTCTTCCATGTCGGCGATGGCGACCTGGTAGACGTTGCGACCTTTGTCACGCATGGCCTGGATGTGTTTCTCGATACCGGCCTTGGCTTCGGCGTCGATCACCGGGCCGATGTCCACAGATAGACGCTCCGGGTTGCCGAGGCGGCATTCAGCCATGGCGCCCTTGAGCATTTCGATCACGCGGTCGGCGGAGTCTTCCTGCAAGCACAGCACGCGCAGCGCCGAGCAGCGTTGGCCGGCGCTGTCGAAGGCCGAGGACACCACGTCGATGACCACTTGTTCGGTCAGTGCCGAGGAGTCGACGATCATCGCGTTCTGGCCGCCGGTTTCGGCGATCAGCGGGATCGGACGGCCCTGGGCATCCAGGCGCCCGGCGACGTTGCGTTGCAGCAAGCGTGCAACTTCGGTGGAGCCAGTGAACATCACGCCTTTGACCCGGTCGTCGCCAACCAGACGGGCACCGACGGTTTCGCCACGGCCCGGCAGCAGTTGCAGCACGCCTTCGGGAATCCCGGCTTCGAGCAGTATACGTACGGCTTGAGCGGCCACCAGCGGTGTTTGCTCTGCCGGTTTGGCCAGTACCGGGTTACCGGCGGCCAGTGCGGCGGCGACTTGACCGCTGAAGATCGCCAGCGGGAAGTTCCACGGGCTGATGCACACCACCGGACCCAATGGACGGTGGGCGTTATTGGTGAAATCGTTGCGTGCCTGCACTGCGTAGTAACGCAGGAAATCCACGGCTTCACGCACTTCGGCGATGGCGTTGGCGAAGGTCTTGCCGGCTTCGCGAGCCAGCAGGCCCATCAGCGGCTGAATCTCGCCTTCCATCAAATCGGCGGCGCGTTCGAGGATTGCGGCGCGCTCGGCGGGCGGGGTGGCCTGCCAGATCGGTGCGGCATTCAGTGCGCACTGGATGGCGTTGTCGACGTCGGTAACGGTGGCTTCTTGTACATGACCGACCACGTCACGCAGGTCCGACGGATTCAACACCGGTGCCGGGGTTTCAGCGCTGGAAGCGCAGCCCAGCATCGGCGCGGCTTTCCAGTGGTTGTGCGCGGTGGCCAACAAGGCGCAGGACAGCGATGCCAGGCGATGTTCGTTGGCCAGGTCGATGCCGCTGGAGTTGGCGCGCTCGCTGCCATAGAGGTCACGCGGCAGCGGGATACGCGGGTGCGGCAGACCGAAGCCGCCTTCCAGCATCGCCATCTGCTCGATGCTGCTCACCGGATCGGCTACCAGCTCCTGAATCGAGATCGACTGGTCGGCGATACGGTTGACGAACGAGGTGTTCGCACCGTTTTCCAGCAGGCGACGTACCAGGTACGCCAGCAGGGTTTCGTGAGTGCCGACCGGTGCGTACACACGGCACGGACGGTTCAGCTTGCCTTCGGAAACCTTGCCTACAACCTGTTCGTACAGCGGTTCGCCCATGCCGTGCAGGCACTGGAACTCGTACTGGCCCGGGTAATAGTTCTGACCGGCAATGTGATAAATCGCCGACAGGGTGTGGGCATTATGCGTGGCGAACTGCGGGTAGATGACTTCTGGCACCGAGAGCAGTTTGCGTGCGCAGGCGATGTAGGAAACGTCGGTGTACACCTTACGGGTGTACACCGGATAGCCTTCCAGGCCTTCGACCTGGGCGCGCTTGATTTCGCTGTCCCAGTAGGCGCCTTTCACCAGACGGATCATCAGGCGATGACGGCTGCGGCGAGCCAGGTCGATCACGTAGTCGATCACATACGGGCAACGCTTCTGGTAGGCCTGGATCACGAAACCGATGCCGTTCCAGCCGGTCAGTTGCGGCTCGAAGCACAGGCGCTCGAGCAGATCCAGCGACAGCTCGAGGCGGTCGGCTTCTTCGGCATCGATGTTCAGGCCGATGTCGTATTGCTTGGCCAGCAGGGTCAGCGACAGCAGGCGCGGGTACAGTTCGTCCATCACGCGCTCGTACTGGGCACGGCTGTAGCGCGGGTGCAGGGCCGAGAGCTTGATCGAGATGCCCGGGCCTTCATAAATGCCACGACCGTGGGACGCCTTGCCAATCGAATGGATGGCTTGCTCGTAGGACGCGAGGTATTTCTGGGCGTCATGTTCGGTCAGTGCGGCTTCGCCGAGCATGTCGTAGGAATAGCGGAAGCCTTTGGCTTCGAACTTGCTGGCGTTGGCCAGGGCTTCGGCGATGGTTTCGCCGGTGACGAACTGCTCGCCCATCAGGCGCATGGCCATGTCGACGCCCTTGCGGATCATCGGCTCGCCGCTTTTGCCGATGATCCGGCTCAGGGATGAGGTCAGGCCAGCTTCGTTGTGGGTGGCGACCAGTTTGCCGGTCAGCAATAGGCCCCACGTGGCAGCATTGACGAACAGCGACGGGCTATTGCCCAAGTGTGGCTGCCAGTTGCCGGTGCTGATCTTGTCGCGGATCAACGCGTCGCGAGTGCCTTTGTCCGGGATCCGCAGCAACGCTTCGGCCAGGCACATCAGTGCCACGCCTTCCTGGGACGACAGGGAAAATTCCTGCAACAGGCCCTGAACAATACCTGCACGGCCGCCGGCGCTCTTCTGATTGCGCAGTTTTTCGGCAATCGAGGCGGCGAGTTTGTTGGTGGCCTCGCACATCGGGGCTGGCAGGCGAGCCTGCTCCAGCAGCATCGGTACCACTTCCGGCTCCGGACGACGGTAGGCGGCAGTGATCGAGGCACGCAGCACCGATTGCGGGAGGATGCTTTCAGCGAATTCGAGGAAGCACTGATGGGCGTGATCGGCGTGGACCTCGGCACCGTCATCGGCTTCGGAACGGGTCGAACCGCTCAGTTCGGTCAGGGTTGCACCACCCTCGAGTTTTTCCAGGTAATTGAAAATCGCCTGTTTGATCAGCCAATGCGGCGTGCGATCAATCGAGGTCGCGGCAGCTTTGAGGCGCTCGCGGGTCGGGTCGTCGAGTTTGACCCCAAGGGTGGTGGTAGCCATATTTTTATCCTCATGTTTGCCACGACTGCGTGGCATCAGCTAGCGGCAAGATTAGCCGCGCACTGAAAGAGGTGCAACCGGGTGCAACCCTTTTTTTGTCGGAATAATCGGCAACTCGTCAGGAAATAAATTCTGGTACGCAAGTCCAGCCCCTGCTTGGTGCTTTTTACAGTGGTCAGCCAAGGTTCTTGCTCCGAAAAGGAGCAAAAAACGGGGTTTAAAAGAAAATTCATATTAGGTGCAACTTATTCTCGAGAAACTGGTTGCGCCTTATTTGCTTTGTTGAATAGCATTCGCGGCAAAGGTGCAACCGCCGTTGAGGCGGTTCATCGGCTGATGGCTTTCCTGGGGAAACTTCAGTCATAAATGCGCGGATGACCCGATCGCCTCTCAAACGTAATTGTTTGGCGGCGGTTCAGCAGACCGCCGCTACATAAAAACAAAGCCAGGGCGTAACTCAATGAGTGCAAGCAATCCAACCTTGATCACGTTCGTGATCTACATCGCGGCCATGGTGCTGATCGGCTTCATGGCCTATCGCTCCACCAACAACCTTTCTGACTACATTCTGGGTGGTCGCAGCCTGGGCAGCGTCGTGACCGCGCTTTCCGCTGGCGCCTCCGACATGAGCGGCTGGTTGTTGATGGGCCTGCCGGGCGCCATCTACATGTCGGGTCTGTCGGAAAGCTGGATCGCCATCGGGCTGATCGTCGGTGCGTACCTGAACTGGCTGTTCGTGGCCGGCCGTCTACGCGTGCAGACCGAACACAACGGCGACGCGCTGACGCTGCCGGATTACTTCTCCAGCCGTTTTGAAGACAAGAGCGGCTTGCTGCGGATCATCTCTGCCGTCGTGATCCTGGTGTTCTTCACCATTTATTGCGCCTCCGGCATCGTGGCCGGTGCCCGTCTGTTTGAAAGCACCTTCGGCATGTCCTACGAAACTGCATTGTGGGCCGGCGCTGCGGCGACGATTGCCTACACCTTTGTCGGTGGTTTCCTGGCGGTGAGCTGGACTGACACCGTACAAGCCACACTGATGATCTTTGCTTTGTTGCTGACACCGATCATCGTGCTGCTGGCTACCGGTGGTATCGACACCACGTTCCTGGCCATCGAAGCACAAGATCCAGGCAACTTCGACATGCTGAAAAACACCAGCTTCATCGGCATCATTTCGCTGATGGGCTGGGGTCTGGGCTACTTTGGTCAACCGCACATCCTGGCGCGCTTCATGGCGGCGGATTCGGTCAAGTCGATTGCCAACGCTCGTCGCATCTCCATGACCTGGATGATCCTGTGCCTGGCCGGCACCGTGGCGGTGGGCTTCTTCGGTATCGCTTACTTCTCGGCGAACCCGGCCGTGGCAATGCCAGTGAGCGAAAACCACGAGCGTGTGTTCATCGAACTGGCCAAAATCCTCTTCAACCCATGGATCGCCGGCGTGCTGCTGTCGGCCATTCTGGCTGCCGTAATGAGCACCCTGAGCTGCCAGTTGCTGGTGTGCTCGAGCGCCCTGACCGAAGACTTCTACAAATCCTTCCTGCGTAAAAACGCTTCCCAGGTTGAATTGGTCTGGGTCGGTCGCGCGATGGTTCTGGCGGTTGCACTGATCGCCATCGCATTGGCCGCCAACCCGGAAAACCGTGTGTTGGGTCTGGTCAGCTACGCCTGGGCCGGCTTCGGCGCCGCGTTCGGTCCGGTGGTACTGATCTCGGTACTGTGGAAAGGCATGACTCGTAACGGCGCACTGGCCGGTATCGTGGTGGGTGCACTCACCGTGATCGTCTGGAAGCACTTCAACCTGCTGGGTCTGTACGAAATCATCCCGGGCTTCATCTTCGCCAGCCTCGCTATTTTGCTGGTCAGCAAAATGGGTGAGCCGTCGGCCGGCATGCTGCAGCGTTTCGCCGCGGCGGAAAAAGATTTCCACCTGAACAAGTGAAGTGAAGCGCTGATGCGCTGACCCTTTGCTGAATAAAAAACGGCCCGCAGCCTAATGGATGCGGGCCGTTTTTTTTCCTCCGTGGTTCGGATTTGAAGACGCCAGCGCGGGCAAGCCTTGCTCCTACATACCACGCGTACCTGTAGGAGCAAGGCTTGCCCGCGATGGCGCCAGAACATTCAACACAGCCCGTCCGACAGGAATGTCTGTAGTAGTTAATCCCGATATCTGAAGGAAAACTCTCTAAAAAATCAGGGCAAATCTGATTTTTCTGACCCTCCATCACCCCCCTTTGTCGCTCATGCAGAATCGGCCGCCTTCATTCTGCTTCGGAGGCATCGGATGCTAACGTCTGCCCATCAACCGCGTTTCACGTTGACCCTCGACGGCGTCCAGAATGAGCTCAAAGTGCTTGAGTTCACGGGCAAGGAAGCCATCAGCCAACCCTATCGTTTTGACCTGGAACTGGTCAGTGAACACCCGGACCTCGATCTTGAGAGCCTGCTGTATCGTCAGGCCTTCCTCAGTTTTGGTGCTCAAGGTTCCGGTATTCATGGCCAGGTGCATCGCGTCGCCCAAGGCGATTCCGGCAAGCGTCTGACCCGCTACCAGATCAGTCTGGTGCCGCGGCTGGCCGATCTCGCTCAACGCATCAACCAACGAATCTTCCAGCATAAAAGCGTTCCCGAGATCATCGCTCTGGTGCTCAAGGACCACGGCATTCTGGGGGATGCGTTCGACTTTCGACTCGATAGCGAATACCCCCGACGCGAGTACTGCGTGCAATACGCCGAGAGTGATCTGGCGTTCATTCAGCGGCTCTGCGCCGAGATCGGTATTCATTACCACTTCCAGCACAACCCGAACGGTCACCTGCTGGTGTTCGGTGACGATCAGACGTTTTTCCCCAATCTGGCGCAGCCGACCCTTTACTTGCCAGGCAGTGGAATGGCCGCCGACCAGCCTGCGATCACGCGCTTCAACGTCCGCCTGGAAACCCGCACCACCGCAGTCACCCGCCGCGACTATGACTTCCACAAACCCGGCCTGCTGCTGCAAAGCGCTGTCGACAGCGAGCAGCGTACGGTGCTGGAGGATTACTGCTACCCCGGTCAGTTCACTGATCGCGACCACGGCAGACACTTGGCGCAACGGGCGCTGGAGCGCCATGGCGCGGATTTCCGTCAGGCTGAAGGTCGCAGTGATCAATCGGCGTTGCTCACCGGCCATTTTCTGAAGATCGTCGAACACCCGCGCACAGAATGGAATGACCTGTGGCTACTGACAGAAATCGAGCACCACGGCCGGCAGCCGCAAGT
Organism: Pseudomonas fluorescens HK44; assembly: GCF_000217955.3. Classification (GTDB taxonomy): domain Bacteria; phylum Pseudomonadota; class Gammaproteobacteria; order Pseudomonadales; family Pseudomonadaceae; genus Aquipseudomonas; species Aquipseudomonas fluorescens_AQ. The sequence continues at coordinate 148,035 of NZ_AFOY02000008.1, forward strand.
GCTGGAAGAGGCAACTGACAGCGGTGATTTTCAGGGGTATCGCAATACCTTTCTGGCGACGCCGTGGGACGTACCGTTTCGTCCGCCATTGGCCGACAACAAGCAGCGAGTAACGGGCTATCAGAACGCAGTCGTTACGGGGCCAACCGACAGCGAAATCCATTGCGACGAGTTCGGACGGGTCAAGGTGCAGTTCGCCTGGGACCGCGAGGGGCAACTGAACGAGCATTCCAGCTGTTGGCTGCGAGTCGCCAGTGGTTGGGCTCATGACGGTTACGGCAGTGTGCTGATCCCTCGGGTGGGAATGGAAGTATTGGTCGGGTTTGTCGATGCCGACCCGGACAAACCCATGGTCATGGCCTGTTTGCCGAATGGGGCCAACTCGGTGCCGCTCGATCTGCCGGCGGACAAGACACGCAGTATTTTTCGCAGCCAGAGCAGTCCCGGTGGTGGCGGTTATAACGAGCTGCGCGTTGAAGACCGCAAGGGCGCCGAGGAGATCTATCTGCGGGCCCAGCGCGACTGGACCCGGCACGTATTGCACGACCTGCACACGCAAGTGGGCAACCAGCGAAGTGTGGTGGTCACGGGGCTCGACCGCCATGAACTGAAGGCTGACGAACAGCGCATCACCCACGGTCAGCGCCAAACCGAAGTGAAGCAGGACGATCACCTGGTGGTGGTTGGCGACCGGCACATTCGGGTGACCAGTCAGGCGCTCAATGCCAGTCAGCAATTCCATGTCAGCGCCGGCCAGCAAGTGCTCATCGACGGTGGTGTCAGCGTGACCATCCAGGCGGGCGGGCAGTGGATCAACATCGGCCCCGACGGGATTTTCAGCAGTGTGCCGATTCAGCTGGGGGGCGCGCCGATGGCGGCGATGGCTGCTGCGCCAAGGTTGCCGGACGCTCCATTGAAACTCGCCGCAGCGCCAGCTGCGTTGTTGAGTGCTGCGCAGATTCTGAGCCTGAAAAGCGACGCGCCATTCTGCGAAGAATGCGAGCGCTGCAAGGAGGGTGTCTGTGCAGCCTGATGCCCTGTCACCTCGTGCCTGGCTGGAACGCCATCCGCTGAATCCTTCCGAGCAGTTGTTCGCGGTGTTCGGCAATGCCAGCTCTGCCGAGCCTCTTAAAACCTGGCAACGCTCGATGACTGCGCAAGCACCAAGCGCCATCTGGGCGGACACTGTTTACGCCGAGTGGGGGGCGGTGATGCCCTATGTCGGCATCGTCACCGCGGGCAGCGAGTTTCTGGAGTGGGTCGCCACTACCGAGTCTCGCGATTGGGGTTGGCTGGCGGTGTCTTCTGCGCCTCAAGAGGTTCTGGTCGAGCATCTGCGCAGCCTTACGCAAGCCTTGTTACCCAACGGCAACGCAGTGTTCTTCCGCTTCTGGGACGGGCGTTATTTGCTGCCGATTCTTCAGTCTGCACAGGTTGATGCCGCTCAACTGATGTCGCCGATCGGGCGCTGCCTGATCAATGGCCGGGCCTTGGAAATCGGTGGCTGCGCGCTGAAAACATCGAAGGTTTTTCCATGGTGGGAGATTCCCGGCGCGTTATTGGAGCAACTCGAGGCCCAGTCTGCCACCACCCGAATCAACAACCTGCTGACGTGGCTGAGCGACGATCGCCCGGACCTGTACGAAGCGTTTTCCGAAAGCGTTTTACGGCACAAAGTCGCGATCTTTCTTGAAGCACCTGACCTGCCTCAAGCACCGAAAACCGCCTTGGTGGAATTCCTGATGGCGGAGCTGAACTGATGGGTCAGATCGTACGTATCGAGCAGGGACTCGACAGCTTTAAAGACACCCTCAGCCTCTACCGCGAACAACTCAACCGCTGGTTTATCAAGGCCGCCGACAAGGCTAGCCACGCTGCGGACCTGCCGTCGCTGATGGGCATGGAGCGGCTGATCAAGTTCGGTAGCACGACCACCGCGGTGAGCACCGGCGATGACGATTTCATCTCCAGTGTGGCGCAGTGTCCGGCCGACGGCCTGTTGCAGATCGAGAGCAAGTTCGAATCGGTCTACGACATTCCCTTGGGGAATATTCAGGTCGATGTGATTGCCGTGGAGGGCGGTGAAAAGACGCCTGTCCTGCTGGATGAGAGCGGCAAAGGGAAGTTTAAGGGAACTGCCGGGAAGTTCTATCGCGTTCATGTCCAGAGCGAAGTGACAGTGGAGCAAGTCGATGAGCTTTTCGATGCTTACGACGGCCTGACCAAGGAGCTGGAACGCTGGCTGCGCAGCGAGTGGGAAGGGTTCAAGCCGCAGTGGTCGCAGCAGTCTGCTTCAGCGTCGCTGCTGGCGGCGGGCAATGGTTTGCTCGCCGGCAGTTGGGCGGCTATCGAGGGTGTTTGGGACAGCATTGGCCTGATTGGCGACATCCTCAAGGACCCAGCGAAGTTTGCCGAAAGGCTCGGTGGCAGCGGTGCGGCCCTGGCCGATCTGGCGCAAAAGTCGCCGGAACTGATGGAAAAGGCCCTGCTGCTGGCCAGTGACGAAGCGGCGCTGTGTTTGTTGTTGCGCACTGCGAGTCTGTGGCTGGAAGCGTTACCGCCGAGTCAGATGGCTGGAGCCACGGCAGAGGCAGTTTCGAAGACAGTGGTCGAGCTGGTGATCGATTTGCTGATTGGCATCGTGCTGAGCTTTTTCGGGGTGGGCATCGCCTATCTGTCGGTGCGGCTGATGCGCTACGGCCAATACATCGTCGACGCCGCCCTGCGCTTCGTCGCTGCGATTTTCAAGATCATCGACAGCTTTATGGACTACGTCGACCGCTACAAAAAAGTCGCCGCACGGGGTGTCGTGGCGGGTCTGAAAAAAGGTCGGATGCAACTGCGCTGGAGTGGCCGCAATAACACCACGCTGAATAAACACGAGCCTCACGTCGACGTCCCAAAGCAGGCGAAAAACCCCAACGGCAACAGCGCCGATTCGGCAGATAAAACCGCCACCCACAACTGCCCGGTGTCGATGGTCACTGGTGAAGAACTGCTGACCTTGGTCGATGGTTCGCTGGACGGGATTCTGCCGTTCGACTTCACCCGGCTCTATCGCACCAGCGCCGCCGAGATCGATAGCGGACTGGGCTTTGGCTGGAGCCATTCGCTGGCGCATCGCCTGGAAATCGACGGCGACAACGTCATCTGGATCGACCACGAAAACCGTCGTACGGCATTCCCGTTACCGAACATCGAGCGCCCGGCAATCCACAACAGCCTCTCGCGGGCGGCAATTTATCTGGGCGATGACTCCGAGGAACTGATCCTCGCCCAGGCCGGCGACGACACGCGTTTTTATCACTTTCATAACGGCCGGCTGACGACCATCAGCGACGCTTATGACAACCGCCTGCGCATTACCCTCGACCGTCAGGACCGCATCAAACGCCTCGATAACGGCGCGGGGCGCGCCTTGCTGTTGCGTTATGACCGCAGTCATTTGATCGCCGTCGACTACCAGTGCTTTGTTCCGGCCCAGAGCCTCGACGAGGCGTGGCGCACCGAGCAGACGCTGGTGAGTTATCGCTACGACGAACGCGAACAACTGATCGAGGCGACCAATGCTGCGGGCGAAAGCGAGCGCTACGACTACGACGCTCAGCACGTCATTTTGCAGCGGCAACTGGCCGGTGGCGCGAGCTTTTTCTGGGAGTGGGAAAGGTCCGGCAAGGCTGCCAGATGCATTCGGCACTGGGCGTCGTTTTCGCAGATGGACGCGCAGTACGTCTGGGATGACCAGGGCGGTGTCACCGTCCTGAATATCGATGGCAGCGAAGAGGTTTACGTCCATGACGATCGGGCGCGGCTGGTGCGCAAGGTCGACCTGGAGGGTGGCGAACATCTCAAGGCCTACGATGACAAAGGTCGGCTGATTGCCGAGCAGGATCCGCTGGGGGCCGTCACCGAATACCGTTATGACGAGGTCGGACGGCTTGTCGCGCTGATTCCACCGGAAGACGAACCGACGGCCTACGAATACCGCGACGGTTTTCTGCATGCACGGTATCGCGGTAAAGCCGTGTGGAAGTATCGGCGCAATGCTCAGGGAGACGTCACGGAAGCGACCGATCCCGACGGGCATGTCACGCATTACCACTACGACACTCAGGGGCGGCTGCTGTCGATCCGTTATCCGGACACCAGTCGGCATGTGTTCGTCTGGAACGGCTTGGGGCAACTGCTCGAAGAAACGTTGCCAGACGGTGGCCAGCGTCGGTTTTCCTACGATGCTTTGGGTCGGCAGATTACCCGGCAGGACGAACACGGTGCTGTCACCTGCTACCAATGGGATGCCGTCGGGAGACTGATTCAGACAACGCTTCCCACCGGTGCCAGCCGCGCCTTCAGCTACAACGCCTACGGAAAAATCACCGCCGAACGCGATGAGTTGGATCGCGTCACGCGCTACGAATACGCCGACGACCTGCACTTGGTCAGCCGTCGCATCAATGCCGACGGCACGCAACTGCGTTATCGCTACGACAACGCGCAGCTGTTGCTGACAGAAATCGAGAACGAATCCGGCGAAAAATATCAGCTGGACTACACGCCCAATGGCCTGATCCGACAGGAAACCGGTTTCGACGGCCGCCGCACCGCCTATGCCTACGACCTCAACGGCCATCTGCTGGAGAAAACCGAGTTCGGCGATGACGGCTCGCAACGGGTTACCAGCTATCAACGGGACTCTGTCGGACGATTGTTGGTCAAGACTCTGCCCGATAGTGTCAACGTCGAGTACCGCTACGACGGCCTTGGCCGACTGGTCAGCGTCGATGACGGCCATGACCACCCATTGGAGTTTGAGTACGACCAGCAGGACCGGCTGATCACCGAACACCAGGGCTGGGGCACCTTGCGCTATGGCTACGACGCCTGCAGCCAGCTCAATCGTCTACGCCTGCCGGACAACAGCACGCTCGATTACCACCACGCCAAGGGCGGTGCGCTGACGGCCATTGACCTCAACGGCACACGGCTGACCACGCATGTCTTTGACGCGGGGCGCGAACAACAACGCCAGCAAGGCCAACTGCTTAGCCAGTATCACTATGACGAACAGGGCCGGTTGCACGCGCACGCGGTCAACCAGTCAGACCGACCGCTGTACATGCGCCACTACAGCTATGCGGTCAACGGTAACCTGGCCGCCATCGCGGACAGCCGTCACGGTCAGCGCAGTTATTACTACGACGCGCTCAACCGCCTGACCCGCGTACGCCATGCCCGCGGCGAACCGGCGCAAAGCTTTGAACACGACCCGGCCGGCAACCTGCAAATGCACGATCGCCCGGGCCTGGCGACGATCAAAGGCAACCGCCTGCTGCTGCAAGGCGATCGCCATTACGACTACGACGCCTTCGGCAACCTGATCCGCGAACGCCGCGGTACCGCACAGAAACTCGTCACTGAATACCGCTACGACTGCCAACACCGGTTGATCGGCCTCACGCTGCCGGATGGCAAAACCGCCAGCTACCGCTATGACGCCTTCGGTCGGCGCATCGCCAAAACCGTCGACGGCCACACCACCGAGTTCTTCTGGCAAGGCGACAACCTCGTCGCCGAACGCGGCAAAGAACACTACCGCAGCTACCTCTACGAACCCGGCAACTTCCGCCCCCTGGCCATGCTCGACGGCTTCGGTCCACGCAAGGCCTGCCCGTTCTACTACCAACTCGACCACCTCGGTACCCCGCAGGAACTCACCGACTACAGCGGCGAAATCGTCTGGTCCGCGACCTATAAGGCCTATGGAAAACTCGCCAGCCTCCAGCACATTGGCGGAGAACAACTTGAGCAGCCGTTACGCTTTCAGGGACAGTACTTCGACGCCGAAAGCGGCCTGCACTACAACCGGCATCGCTACTACAATCCGGACATCGGCCGCTACCTGACACCCGACCCGATCAAATTGGCGGGCGGACTAAACGGCTACCAGTACACCCCGAATCCGACAGGCTGGGTGGATCCGCTGGGGCTGAGCGGAAATTGTCCGCCACCGAACAAGCCAGGTTGTAAGGCGCCGGATGATGTGGGTGGCGCTGCGGTTGATGAGCAGCCTCCAGCACTACCTAAGACAGAAAAGTTTGATCCAGAAAATGAGGCAGAGGCCAAACGCCAAGTTTTGGCTTGGGAAAAACAATACAAAATGCATACGGTCGCGAAGCATGGTCCGGAAATTGGTGATAAGGCCTTAAAGCAGCGGTCAATTGATGGTTCGCATCCAACAAAAAAAGGAGTAAGAGAGAGAATTAATTCTAGCTCTCAGTTTAAAAGTTGGACTATGCAGTTTCGGGCGATAAGTTATGCACTATCGAAAATGCATCGTGACCCACCTGAACCAACTGGCTACGATAACGAACGGAATCCTATTGTTCGAGTGGAGTTGCCAGGTGCCGGTCGTGGCTATAAACCGAATGATAAAGATAGAAATAGCCCCAGGTATATTGAGAGTTTGGATGGCGCTGAAATTAAGTTTGATAAAAAGAATATAAAACGACCATTTACTGCTTTTCCACGATAGGTGAAATGAATGTTGACTCATCCGTTTGTGAACATCCCTTATGTGCCAGTTCCTTTGTATTTGCTTGGGGGGATATCAATATACGATAGAGAGGAAACGCTGGGTGAGGAGCTGTGGGTATATAATCCGAATAAGAAAGATGATAGGGAGAAGATAATAAAGGTGTTCATACTTCCAGACTTTGACTATTTAACTTATAGGCATAGGTTTGTAACGTTCAAAATGCTTGAGGACATCCTGAGGCAAGCAGACTTTGATTTTGCTGCTCAGTTTGAAAGTGATTACGATGAACCACGCACTATTGCGTGGAATGAAACAGAAATAGACGATCCTCGTGGTTTTTTTGAGGATATATATCGGTTGGCGAGCGAAGCGTGGAAAGACGATCTCCATAAGGCCAGCCTTGAAGATCAGTCCACTTGGTAAAAGAACGACCCTGAGACGGAGGCGAAATTTCTGGGCAAAGTCGTCGGAAGTTTCCTTCAAAATCTAACGGTTTCCGTGAACTGGTGCGAAATGAGTTCAACCGATAGCCTTTGGTGGTCACTGACAATTCAGTGGCGGGGTGTAGGAACCCTTCAATACCATCGGAAACGCGTTAGCGTCGAAACCTGATTTGCGGCCGTCAATGTACGTCCGTAAGATTTGTTGCGGCGGCTGTGCGCGGGCACGCTTCGGCGTGATCGAGTTCTCCGATGCTCGGTATTCCTACCCCGCGTATAGCTGCCACCTAAGCCTGTAGGAAGGCTGATGGTAGCTCTCATTTACATTGGAGATCTCAAATGCCATCACTTCACCCCGATCCACCCTACGTTCCGCCGACTTCCCATCCTTCCAACCGCTACATGGCCCTCACCAGCAATTGCAGCGACATGCCAACCCTGTTCGTCGACACCCACGCGCCGCTGGATATCCTGCATGACGCTGCCGGTTATCGTATTCGCGCCGTGACTCAGGTGCTGGAGAACCTGGCGATGCGTGGGGAGATTGCCAGCGACTCGGTGATTCTTAACGACTTCGCGTTGCTGTGTGCCATCCCGCTGCGTGATGGTTGCGATCTGCTGGACGTGATCGGACGGAGGTTGCAAGCGAGACCTTCGGCGTAACGTCACGCGGTTTTGTGGCGAAGGGGCTTGTCGGATCGCCGCACTGCCCCGTTCGGCTGCGTAGCAGTCGTAATCCCGGCGAATGCGGTATGTCTTGAAGAAGTGATCGCCGGTTTTGGGGCCGCTTTGCGGCCCAGCGGGGGCAAGCCCCCTCGCCACAGGTGATGCGTTGTTCCATCCGCTCGGCTGCCAACCCCTGACGCTGGGCGCGGTACAAGGTAAACTTCGCCTCCTTCGCAGGAGCAGCCATGAATTATCGTCACGCCTTCCACGCCGGCAATCACGCCGATGTGTTCAAACACCTGACCTTGACCCGCCTCATCGCCTTGATGTCGCGCAAGGAGCAGCCGTTTGCCTATCTCGACACCCACGCCGGCATTGGTCTGTATGACCTGCAGGGCGATCAGGCGAGCCGTACCGGTGAATACCTGGAAGGCATCGCACGCTTGTGGGGCGCGCAGGATCTGCCGCCGCTGACCGCCGATTACATGCGGGTCTTGCATGAGATGAACCCGGATGGCGAGTTGCGCTACTACCCGGGCTCGCCTGAGCTGGCGCGGCGTTTGACCCGTCCGCAGGACCGGGTGTTGCTCAACGAGAAACACCCGGAAGACGGGTTGCTGCTCAAGGACAACATGAAGGGCGATCGCCGGGTCAAAGTGCACCTGGGCGAAGGCTGGCACGTGCCTCGGGCGCTGTTGCCGGTGCCGGAGAAGCGTGGGTTGATGCTGATCGATCCGCCGTTCGAGAAGCTCGACGAGATGCAGCGCTGCGCTGCGTCGCTGAAAGAGGCGATTGGCCGGATGCGTCAAACCGTGGCGGCGATCTGGTACCCGGTGAAGGACCAGCGCATGTTGCGTCGTTTCTACCAGGATCTGGCGGGCACCGGCGCGCCGAAGTTGTTGCGCGTGGAGTTGCTGGTGCATCCGCTGGATACGCCGAACAGCCTGAACGGCTCCGGGCTGGCGATTGCCAATCCGCCGTGGGGGCTTGAGGAAGAGTTGCGCGAGTTGTTGCCGTGGTTGTCGAAAAAGCTCGGCCAGACCCAGGGTGGGTGGCAGATGGATTGGTTGATCGCCGAGTAATGTGTGGCGAGGGAGCTTGCTCCCGCTCGGCTGCGAAGCAGTCGTAAAATCGGTATACAGGTTCTATCTGAAAGAACGTTGTCACTGATTTTAGGGCCGCTTCGCGCCCCAGCGGGAGCAAGCTCCCTCGCCACAGGTACTGTGTTCACCCATCAGATCGGGCAGGTCACGCCCGTACCGCCAATCCCGCAATACCCTTCAGGGTTCTTCGCCAGGTATTGCTGGTGGTAGGCCTCGGCGAAGTAGAACGTCGGAGCTTCTTCGATTTCTGTGGTGATGGTGCCTTTGCCGGCCTTGGTCAGTTCGGCCTGGAACACTTGCTCGCTGTGCTTGGCGGCTGCCAGCTGAGTTGGGGTAGTGGCATAGATCACCGAGCGATACTGGGTGCCGATGTCATTGCCCTGACGCATGCCTTGGGTCGGGTTGTGCAATTCCCAGAACATCTTCAGCAGCTCTTCATAGCTGACTTTTGCCGGTTCGTAGACCACCAGTACCACTTCGCTGTGGCCGGTCAGGCCCGAGCAGACCTCTTCGTAAGTCGGGTTCGGGGTAAAGCCGCCAGCGTAACCCACTGCCGTACTGACTACGCCTTCACGCTGCCAGAACTTGCGTTCCGCGCCCCAGAAGCAGCCAAGGCCGAAGATTGCGAAATCCACATCGGTGACGAACGGGCCCAGTAGCGGGGCGTCGAGGACGAAGTGTTTTTCCGGCACGGTCATCGGAGTTTCGCGGCCAGGCAGAGCTTGTTCTTTAGTTGGGAGCACGTTTTTGTTCACCAGAATTTCCGAGCGCAGAACCATGATCAGTCCTCTCAGTCAGGTTGGGATGAGCGATATACGCAATAAGACCCACAGTGTGCCCGAGTGTTACAGCGCTGTCAGGCGGTTGGGCCACGCGGATAGCGTTTGAGCTGCTCGATCAGCTCGGCGCCCGGGATCGGCCGGTCGAACAGGTAGCCCTGGCCGACGTCGCAGCGGTGGCGACGGAGGAACGCCAGTTGTTCGGCGGTTTCGATGCCTTCGGCGACCACTTTGATCTTGAGGTTATGGGCCATGGCGATCACGGCCGAGGTGATTTCCATGTCGTCCTGGTTGTCCGGGATTTCATGGATGAAGCTGCGATCGATCTTGATGATGTCGATCGGGAATTTCTTCAGGTAGCTGAGTGATGAGTAACCGGTACCGAAGTCGTCCATGGCCAGGGTCAGGCCCAGACGCTTGAGTTGGTCGAGCTGCAAGTGCGTATCTTCGGTGGCTTCCAGCAGCAGGCCTTCGGTCAGTTCCAGCTCCAGCAAGCATGCGGGCAGTTGCTCTTCCTTGAGGATGTTGGCAATCGATGAAACCAGGTCCGGGTCGGAGAACTGCTTGGGCGACAGGTTGATCGCCACCTGCAAATTGCCGAGCCCGGCGGCGGTCAGCTCGATGCTCTTGCGGCACGCCTGACGGGCGATCCATTTGCCGATGGGAATAATCAGACCGGTTTCTTCGGCGACGCTGATGAACTGATCCGGGCGGATCATGCCCTTTTCCGGATGGTTCCAGCGCAGCAACGCTTCCATCCCCAGCAAGCGCCCGGAGCGCAGGCACAGCTTGGGCTGGTAGAACACGTCCAGCTCGTTCTGGGTCAGGGCGCGGCGCAGGTTGTTTTCCACGAACAGTTTGTAGCTGGCCTCGGCGTTCAGCGCTTCGGTAAACACCTGAACCTGATGCTTGCCGTTGGCCTTGGCCTTGTGCAGCGCGAGCCCGGCGTTACGCATCAGGGTCTGCGGATCGCGGCCGTGCAGTGGCGCGCAGGCCAGGCCGACGGAGCCGGTGACGCTGATCAACTGGTTGTCGACGAACATCGGCTTATCCAGCGTCATCAACAATTGGCTGGCGACGTGTTGGCCGGCCTGAAGGTGGGTGTCGTCGAGCAGCACCGCGAACTCGTTACTGGCGAACCGCGCCAGGCTGCCGCTCGGGCTCAGGCTGTTGCGCAGCCGCCGGGCCAGGCTGATCAGCAGTTTGTCGCCGGTCTGGTGGCCGAGGCTGTCATTGATTCGCTTGAAGTTGTCGATGTCCACCAGCAGCAGGCAGATCGGGCTGTCGCTGTCGCGGGCGAAACGCTCGTCGAGGTTGCGGATGAATGCCGGACGGTTGCCCAGGTTGGTCAGATTGTCGGTGTAGGCCAGGCGCTCGATACGTTGCTGGGCGAGCTTGGTCTGGGTGATGTCTTCGTAGATGCCGATGTAGTGGGTCAGTTCACGGTTGTCGCCGTAGACCTTGGAGATCGACAGCTGGCCCCAGTACGGTTCGAGGTTTTTGCGTCGGCTCTTGAACTCGCCCTGCCAGCTGTTGCTCTTGGCCAGGCTTGAGGGCGCGTCGAACAGCAGTTCACTGAGGTTTTCCAACGCCGGCAGTTCCGACAGCCGATGGCCGTGGACTTCTTCGGTGCTGTACTGGGTGATCGCGGTGAAGCTGGGGTTGACGTACTCGACCACACCGTCGCAATTGACCAGCAAAAAGGCGTTGGCACTTTGCTCGACCGCGCGCTGGAACAGGTGCAACGCGCTGGTGGCGGTGCGGCGATTATGGTTGTTGATGACCTGGGCGAACTGGTCGGCCAGCTCGCCGGCGAAGGCGATCTCGTCCGACTGCCAGGCGCGGGTCATGCCGGTTTGCTCCAGGCACAGCACACCGACGACCTGACCGTCGACACGGATGCTGGCGTCGAGCATGGCATTGATGTCGCGCGGACGCAGTCTCTCGGCCATTTCCCGGGTGCGCGGGTCACGCATGGTGTTGTGGGCGTCGACCGCCCGGCTGGTGTGCAAGGCTTCCAGGTAATCGGGGAAGTTGCTGGCGTCAATCACGTCCGGCAACCAGTACTCTTGAGAAGCGCGATGGTAGGCGGAAATCGGCACCAGCTTCTGGCCGTCAAGGTTCCACAGGCTCGCGCAGTCGATTTCGTAGATGTCGCAGGCGCTGCGGGTGATCAGTTCGGCGGCTTCTTGCAAGGAGTTGCCAGTGCTGTAGCGCTGGCGCGCGAGCAGCAGGATCAGGTCTTGCTGGGCGCGAACGCGATCCAGGTGCAGCAGTTGTTCCTGCTGGACGCGCTGGTTCAGTTCCAGGGCAATCTGCAGGCGCGAGTTCTGGGTTTCCAGGTCCAGCGCCGGTAGCAGCGGATCATCGGAAAACAACCCATCGACCACCAGCAGATAGCCGCGTAGCAGGTGGCGATTGTGTTGTTTGTAGGCTTCGCCCAATTCGAGCAGGCTGAGGGAGCCTTGGGCGGTGTGTAGCGTGTAGCGGACCAGGTAATGCGGGCTTGCGGTCAATTGCTGCTGGATCGCATCGTGCAACTGATAGCGCGCTTCGGGCTCCATCAGGCTCGCATAGGGTGAGCCGACCAGAGCGCACAGCTCGACAGCGGGCAAACCGAACTGACGTTCACAATTAGGGTCAAGGAACAGCAGCGCCCAGCTTGGTTCATTCAGCCGTTCGAAACGCAGCATGCCGAGCCGCGAGGGCACAGGCAACTGCGTCACTACCTCGGCCACCATACGGCTGGCGGCATCGGGATGGCTTTTCATGGAAGAAACTCGCTTCGAAAATACTGATCGCGCCGGGCTCGCGCCCTCTTTACTGTTGCCTGCGGCAAGGTTGCATCATGCTGCACTGACTGACAAGTAAGGATGAAGGCTAAGTGCTATAAGACTGTATCGGCGGGGGTGGGTTTTTCTCCAGCGAGGGCCTGAAAGTAATGCGCTAGAGCGAAAAGATCGCAGCCTTCGGCAGCTCCTGCAGGGTGTGCGCCGTTCTCTTGTGGGAGCTGCCGAAGGCTGCGATTTTTTCCGGGCTTAACGCAATTGAATATTTGTCGATTGCACCTGGTTGCCATCCCGGTCGTGATAACTGACGCGAATGTGCTGCACGTCGACCACCAGGTGCGCAAAGTTATCCTGGCTGACCACTTCGCTGGTCAACTGGTGGTGATAGTCGCCCGCGGCTGTTCGCACCACTGGCTGGTCGAGTATGAAGGTCGAGGCTTTGGCGTAGGGCAGCAGTGCGCTGTTGCACAGAGGCGAGGAGACGATGGTGTGAACCTCGAAATCCGGGTCTTCGCTGTGGCTCAGGCGGCTGGTGAGTGAGCCATGAACATCACCGGAAACGATGATGACGTTCTTGATCTTGTGGGCCCGGATGGTTTCCAGCAGGCGCAGACGCTGCTGGGGAAAGGCTTTCCAGGCGTCGTCGCCATGGTGCTTGCGGTCGGGGTAGAACATCACGCTGGTGACCACGAACTTGACTCGTGCCGGGCTGTGGATCAGCCATTTGAGCAGGGCTTGCTCCTGCTCTGCATCGAGGATGCGTCGGTCATCGGCCGCGAGCGTGCGTCGGGTTCGACTGTCGGTCACGAACCATTCGATATCTCCCTCGGAAAACTGATACCAGTAATGTTTTAGTTCTCGGCTGGGTTGCCCGTTGGGCAGTAACTCATGAGCAGGGCTATGACTGGCCTGATATAACTCATACGCGGCCATGGCGTTGGTGTAGAGGAATTTGTCGTCTGCGCTTGCATTGGCGGGCCAGTTGTCTTCTATTTCGTGGTCATCAAGGATCATGTAAGTTGGAAGTGAAGCCATTAACTTCTGTATGTGTGGCTGGGAAAAAGCGCTTCGATACTTGCTGAGAATCTCCTTGTATTCCCGGTCGGGGGCGATAACGTTCAGGTCATCCACATAAATCTGGTCACCCGTCATCAGCAAGGCGCTGATCGGCGGCGATGCTGTTTCAGCCAGGGCGCCGATGGCGGCAAAAATGCGGTCGCCCTTGGCGGGTGCCGATGGCACGCCCGCTGTCATGCGCAGGTAGCGGCATGAGCCAACGATATAGCCGCGGGCTGTGGTGGTTTTGCTCGATGCGGTGCGAAAACGGTAGATCTCTTTCGGCCATTGCAGGGGGAGTTCTTGCACCGTTTCCACGGTGTGCACCGGGCTCATGGTGCTGAACCAGCCAGCCTGGTACTCGTAGGCGGTATCGGCGTCGAGGTTGTTGAGCGCAATAACGCCGGACAGGTCGTGAAGTGCGGTTAAAGCAACAAACAGGCCTTTGGACCAGTGTGCATCAGCGGCGCGGCGATAACGTATACCCGCAAAGACCGGGGCATTGTTTTCTACATCGCCGCGTAAAAAAATACGGGCATGGTTAGTTGTTGTGTGGCCAACAATCGGGCCAACAGTAGGTTTGAACATTTTCGAGTCCGTTCGAAGTGTAACTGTGAAAGTTATAGTGTTTTGTGAGAACGGTTAGTGCACTTTGTTGGGGCTATCCTATTGTTCGTTGGGCGATAAATATTGATAGGCAAGTGGACTTTGGCTGTGGTCTGAATAAGCCATGGAAGTAGTCTCGACTGTTATCGACGGTAGGAATACATACAGCGCTTGATCGACCGTTGACGCATGCTGAAGTGGCGGGCGTTTTTTCGGGCAAAAAAAGCCCCGCCAAATTGGCGGGGTTGAGGTACGAGCGTGGCGCTCGGAAAACGTGGAACGCGAGTGGCCCTCCGGTGAAGGAGGGCCGCCCGGTCTTACAGCAGAATGGTGCGGATGTCGCCCAACAGGTCGCTCAGACGCTTGGTGAAGCGTGCGGCAGCGGCGCCGTTGATCACGCGGTGATCGTAGGACAGCGACAGTGGCAGCATCAGTTTCGGCTGGAAGGCTTTGCCGTCCCAGACTGGCTGGATGGTTGCCTTGGAAACACCGAGGATCGCCACTTCCGGCGCGTTGACGATCGGCGTGAAGCCGGTGCCGCCAATGTGCCCGAGGCTGGAAATCGTGAAGCAGGCGCCTTGCATATCGTCCGCCGAGAGCTTCTTGGTCCGGGCTTTTTCAGCCAGGGAAGCGGCTTCGGCAGCCAGTTGCAGCAGGCTCTTCTGGTCGACGTTCTTGATGACCGGTACCAGCAGGCCTTCAGGGGTGTCGACGGCGAAGCCGATGTTCACGTATTTCTTGCGGATGATCGCTTTGCCGCTTGGCGCCAGCGAGCTGTTGAAGTCCGGCAGTTCCTTGAGCAGGTGTGCGCAGGACTTGAGCAGCAGTGGCAGTACGGTCAGCTTGACGCCAGCCTTCTCGGCCACGGCTTTCTGCGCGACACGGAAAGCTTCCAGCTCAGTGATGTCAGCCGAATCGAACTGGGTCACGTGAGGCACGTTCAGCCAGCTGCGGTGCAGGTTGGCGGCGCCAGCCTGCATCAGGCGGGTCATCGGCACTTCTTCGATTTCACCGAAGCGGCTGAAGTCCACGACCGGAATCGGCGGGATGCCCGCGCCGCCGGTTGCGCCGCCAGCGGCCGGTGCTTCCTTGGCCTTCTGCATCATGGCTTTGACGTAAACCTGCACGTCTTCTTTCAGCACGCGACCGTGTGGGCCGCTTGGGCTGACCGCGCTCAGCTCGACGCCGAATTCACGGGCCAGTTGGCGCACCGCAGGACCTGCGTGAACCTTGGCGCCAGGCTTGGCTGGAGCAGCGGCCGGGGCGGCAACTGCAGGCGCGGCTGCAGCCTGAGCGGCAGGTGCAGCAGCAGGAGCGCTCGGAGCAGCAGCGGCTGAAGCCGGGGCTGTAGCAGGTGCCGCGCCTTTGACTTTCAGCTTCAGGATCAGGTCGCCGGTACCGACTTCGTCATCCAGCTTGATGGAAACGCTTTCCACCACGCCAGCGGCAGGCGATGGAATTTCCATGCTCGCCTTGTCGGATTCCAGGGTGATCAGCGACTGGTCGGCGGCAACGGTGTCGCCAGCCTTGACCAGTACTTCGATGATCTTGGCCTTGCCCGCCGAACCGATATCCGGGACGTGGATGTCCTGAACGCTGTCGGCAACCGGTGCAGCCGGAGCCGCAGCGGCTGGCGCCGGAGCAGCGGCAGCAGGCGCAGCAGCCTGGGCAGGAGCGGCAGCAGCAGGGGCCGCAGCGCCCGCCACTTCCAGATCCAGAATCAGATCGCCCGTGCCGACTTCGTCATTGAGCTTGACGCTGATGGCCTTGACCACGCCAGCGGCAGGCGAAGGGATTTCCATGCTGGCCTTGTCGGATTCCAGGGTGATCAGCGACTGATCAGCCTCGACGGTGTCGCCGACCTTGACCTGGATCTCGATGATCTGGGCCTTTCCCGACGAACCGATGTCCGGCACGTGCACTTGCTGAATGCTGGCAGCAGCCGGCGCGGCAGCAGGCGCCGCCGGCGCAGGTGCGGCAGCCGGTTTGGCTTCAGCTTTGGCAGCCGGCGCAGCGGCAGGGGCCGCAGCAGCGGCACCTTCGACTTCCAGTTCCAGCAGTTCGTCGCCTTCTTTCAGGCGATCGCCCAGCTTCACTTTCAGGCTCTTGATGATGCCGGCCTTAGGCGCAGGCACTTCCATGCTCGCCTTGTCCGATTCCAGCGTCAGGATGCTCTGATCGGCTTCGATACGGTCGCCGACCTTCACAAACAGTTCAATTACTTCACCTTCACCGCTGCCGATGTCAGGTACGCGAATGAGTTCGCTCACAGAGTCTCTCCTCAGCAGTCCAGTGGGTTGCGTTTTTCCGGGTTGATACCGAACTTGACGATGGCTTCAGCCACCACCTTGGGTTCGATGTCACCACGGTCAGCCAGTGCTTCAAGGGCTGCCAACACCACGAAATGACGGTCGACTTCGAAGAAATGACGCAGTTTCTTGCGGCTGTCGCTACGGCCGAAACCGTCGGTGCCCAGCACTTTGAATTCCTTGGACGGAACCCACTGACGGATCTGCTCGGCGAACAGCTTCATGTAGTCGGTCGATGCGATGACCGGACCTTTACGGCCGATCAGGCAGTCTTCAACGTAGCTGCGCTTAGGCTTCTGGCCAGGGTGCAGGCGGTTGGTGCGCTCTACGGCCAGGCCATCACGACGCAGTTCGTTGAAGCTGGTAACGCTCCACACGTCAGCGCCGACGTTGAACTCTTCACGCAGAATCTTCGCCGCTTCACGGACTTCACGCAGGATGGTGCCGGAGCCCATCAGCTGAACGTGGTGCGCCGCTTCGCGGTTGTCTTCTTCGAGCAGGTACATGCCCTTGATGATGCCTTCCTCGGCACCGGCCGGCATGGCTGGCTGCTGGTAGGATTCGTTCATCACGGTGATGTAGTAGAAAACGTCCTGCTGCTCTTCGGTCATCTTCTTCATGCCGTCCTGGATGATTACCGCCAGCTCGTAGCCGTAGGTTGGATCAAAGGTGCGGCAGTTCGGGATGGTGGCAGCCAGAATGTGGCTGTGACCGTCTTCGTGTTGCAGGCCTTCGCCGTTCAACGTAGTCCGGCCGGCGGTGCCGCCGATCAGGAAGCCACGGGTACGGCTGTCGCCAGCGGCCCAGGCCAGGTCGCCGATACGCTGGAAACCGAACATCGAGTAGAAGATGTAGAACGGCAGCATCGGCTGGTTGTGGCTGGAGTACGAAGTACCGGCAGCGATGAAGGAGCTCATGGCACCTGCTTCGTTGATGCCTTCTTCGAGGATCTGGCCCTTCTTGTCTTCTTTGTAGAACATCACCTGGTCTTTATCGACTGGCTCGTAGAGCTGGCCGACGGACGAGTAGATGCCCAACTGGCGGAACATGCCTTCCATACCGAAGGTACGGGCTTCGTCCGGGATGATCGGAACGATGCGCGGGCCGATTTCCTTGTCCTTGACCAGTTGCGCGAGGATCCGCACGAAGGCCATGGTGGTGGAGATTTCACGGTCGCCCGAGCCGTCGAGGATAGCCTTGAGGGTATCGAGCGATGGTGTCGGCACGCTGAAGCTGTTGGCGCGGCGCTGTGGCACGAAACCGCCCAGTGCAGTGCGGCGCTCGCTCAGGTAGCGGGCTTCGGCGCTGTTTGGCTCCGGTTTGAAGAACGGCAGGTTTTCCAGCTCTTCGTCTTTGACCGGAATGTCGAAGCGGTCACGGAACAACTTCAGGCTGTCGACATCGACTTTCTTGGTGTTGTGCGCGGTGTTTTTCGCTTCGCCGGCACCGGTGCCATAACCTTTGATGGTCTTGGCCAGGATGACGGTCGGTTGTTCTTTATGGTTGACCGCTTCGTGGTACGCCGCGTAGACCTTGTACGGGTCGTGGCCGCCACGGTTGAGCTTCCAGATCTCGTCGTCGGACAGATCGGCAACCATCGCCTTGAGTTCTGGCGAGTTGAAGAAGTGTTCACGCACGAACGCGCCGTCTTTGGCCTTGTAGTTCTGGTACTCGCCGTCGATGACTTCGTCCATCCGGCGTTGCAGGATACCGTCGACGTCTTTGGCCAGCAGTGGGTCCCAGAAACGGCCCCAGATGACTTTGGTCACGTTCCACTGAGCACCGCGGAACACGCCTTCGAGTTCCTGGATGATCTTGCCGTTGCCGCGAACCGGGCCGTCGAGGCGCTGCAGGTTGCAGTTGATGACGAAGATCAGGTTGTCGAGCTTCTCGCGGCCAGCCAGCGAGATCGCGCCCAGGGATTCCGGCTCGTCGCACTCGCCGTCGCCCAGGAAACACCAGACTTTTTGCTTGCCTTCAGGGATGAAGCCGCGGGCTTCCAGGTACTTCATGAAACGTGCCTGGTAGATCGCCTGGATCGGGCCCAGACCCATGGATACCGTCGGGAACTGCCAGAAATCAGGCATCAGCCAAGGGTGCGGGTAGGACGACAGACCGTTGCCATCGACTTCCTGGCGGAAGTTGTTCATCTGGTCTTCGGTGATGCGGCCTTCCATGAATGCACGGGCGTAAACGCCTGGCGAGGTGTGGCCCTGGAAGTAGATCAGGTCGCCGCCGTGTTCGTCGGTCGGGGCCTGGAAGAAATAGTTGAAGCCAATGTCGTACAGGGTTGCGCTGGAGGCGAAGCTGGAGATGTGACCGCCCAGGTCAGAATCTTTCAGGTTCGTACGCATCACCATGGCCATCGCGTTCCAGCGTACCAGCGAGCGAATGCGGCGTTCCATGAACAGGTCGCCAGGCATGCGTGCTTCGTGGGTAACGGGAATGGTGTTGCGGTATGGCGTGGTGATGGCGTAAGGCAATTGCGAACCGCTGCGGGTTGCGAGTTCGCCCATACGGGTCATCAGATAATGAGCACGGTCTTCGCCTTCTTTGTCGAGAACCGATTCCAGGGCGTCCAGCCATTCCTGGGTTTCGACGGGATCGAGGTCTTGCATGGCTTGCTCCAGGGCGGAAAGGCTTCCAGAATCGGTTGCCTGAGTTAGCGACTGGCCTTGTGGGCAGACGTTATAAATTCTTGGAATGCCGGAGGTTGATTCGGCGGCGTGTAGTTTTACTACAAATCCTCGGCCATTTCAGCCTTTCGAATGTATATACGAGTAGTAAAACTACAGCGGATGGGCGTGTGGCCTCCTGCTGCGTTGTGAGAATAATCGTTACTGTTGGTCTTTAGCTAACCAATACAGGTTGAAGTTTGATGCTGGCTGCCAAAAAAACCGAAATTTCAGCTATTTCTAACTTTTGTTCGACAGTCCTTTGCGTAGTGCTTTTCATGCATTCACTACACACAGCCCTTTCTACGCCGCCCAAGGATAGACCATGAGCCTTCCTTCGCTTGCCGAACTGCCGGCCATTCTTCTTCCGCTTGTCAGTCGCGCCGAGCAGTCGTTCCGTGCCGCTGTTGCCCTGTTTGACGATGATCATGGCCTGTCGACCTGGTCGCCAGAGCGCTGGGCAGCGTTTGCCCGAGTGACAGCGGCCAGCGATTTTGTCATTGAACAGAGCCTGCGTGACCCTTTGATGTTGCTTGAGCTTGTGCAGTCCGGCGAACTAGACCGAAGTTTCACCGCCGGTGAAATGTGCGCACAGATCGCCGCCGCTGTGCAGGCGGCCACCACCGACGATGAGTTGGGCCGTGTATTGCGCCGTCAGCGCAACCGTCAGCAAGTACGAATCATCTGGCGCGACCTGACCCGCCAGGCCGATTTGATCCAGACCTGCCGCGACCTCTCGGACATGGCCGATGCGAGCATCGATCAGGCTTATCAATGGTTGTATCAGCGCCATTGCCAGCAATTCGGTACGCCCACCGGGCGGCGCAGCGGCGAACCGCAGCAAATGGTCATCCTCGGGATGGGCAAGCTTGGCGCCGTGGAGCTCAACCTGTCGTCGGACATCGATCTGATCTTCGCTTATCCCGAAGGTGGTGAAACGGTTGGCGTGAAACGTGCGCTGGATAACCAGGAGTTCTTCATTCGTCTGGGCCAGCGGTTGATCAAGGCGCTGGACCCGATGACCGTCGACGGTTTTGTATTCCGCGTCGACATGCGCTTGCGGCCGTACGGTTCATCCGGTGCGCTGGTGCTCAGCTTCAACGCACTGGAGCAGTACTACCAGGACCAGGGGCGCGACTGGGAGCGCTACGCAATGATCAAGGCGCGGGTGGTGGCCGGTGATCAGGCGGCGGGGGCGCAATTGCTCGACATGCTGCGCCCGTTCGTTTACCGGCGATATCTGGATTTCTCGGCCATCGAAGCACTGCGCACCATGAAGCAGCTGATTCAGCAGGAAGTCCGGCGCAAAGGCATGGCCGACAACATCAAGCTCGGCTCTGGCGGCATTCGCGAAGTTGAGTTTATCGCGCAGGCTTTCCAACTGATTCACGGGGGGCGCGACCTGAGTTTGCAGCAGCGCCCTCTATTAAAAGTACTCGGCACGCTGGAAGGGCAGGGTTACCTGCCGCCGGCAGTGATCGCCGAGCTACGCGAAGGCTACGAATTCCTGCGCTACACCGAGCATGCGATCCAGGCGATTGCCGATCGTCAGACGCAAATGCTCCCGCATGGCGAGCAGGATCAGGCGCGCATTGCCTTTATGATGGGTTTTGCCAATTGGACGGCGTTCCATGAGCAATTGATGTATTGGCGCGGCCGGGTCGACTGGCACTTTCGCCAAGTGATCGCTGACCCGGATGAAGAGGAAGGCGAGGAGAGCGAAGTGGTGGTCGGCGGTGAATGGCTGCCGCTCTGGGAAGAAGCCCAGGATGAAGACGCCGCTTGCCGACAGTTGGAAGAGGGCGGTTTTGTCGACGCGCCCAAGGCCCTGAAAACGCTCGCCAGCCTGCGCAGCAGCCCGCAATTGCGGGCGATGCAACGTCTGGGGCGCGAACGGCTCGATGCCTTTATTCCACGTTTGCTGGCGCAAGCGGTGGAACATGCCAGCCCGGACCTGGTGCTGGAGCGTGTGTTGCCGTTGGTTGAAGCGGTGGCGCGGCGCTCGGCTTACCTGGTGCT
This sequence comes from Pseudomonas fluorescens HK44, assembly GCF_000217955.3. Lineage (GTDB taxonomy): Bacteria > Pseudomonadota > Gammaproteobacteria > Pseudomonadales > Pseudomonadaceae > Aquipseudomonas > Aquipseudomonas fluorescens_AQ. The sequence continues at coordinate 169,012 of NZ_AFOY02000008.1, forward strand.
GCTCACCGAGAACCCCGGTGCGTTACGGCGGCTGATGACCTTGTGCGCAGCCAGCCCGTGGATTGCCGAACAGATCACCCGTTTCCCGTTGTTGCTCGACGAACTGCTCAACGAGGGGCGGCTGTTCAAGCCGCCGTTGGCGCCGGAGTTGGCCGCCGAATTGCGCGAGCGGCTGACGCGGATTCCCGAGGATGATCTTGAACAGCAGATGGAAGCCTTGCGGCATTTCAAACTGGCGCACCGCCTGCGGGTGGCAGCCTCGGAAATTGCCGGCAGCCTGCCGCTGATGAAAGTCAGCGACTACCTGACCTGGCTCGCCGAAGCCATTCTGGAGCAAGTGCTGACCCTGGCCTGGCGCCAGACGGTCGCCAAGTACGGCTCGCCGCAGCGCACCGACGGCACCTTGTGCGACCCGGGTTTCGTCATTGTCGGTTACGGCAAGGTCGGCGGCCTGGAGCTGGGGCATGGTTCGGACCTGGACCTGGTGTTTATCCACGATGGTGATCCGCAAGCGGAAACCGACGGCCCGAAACCGATCGACGGCGCGCAGTTCTTCACCCGTCTGGGGCAGCGGATCATCCATTTGCTGACCACCCAGACCAACTCCGGCCAGTTGTACGAAGTCGATATGCGCCTGCGCCCTTCCGGTGCGTCGGGGCTGTTGGTCAGTTCGTTGGGGGCGTTCGAGCGTTATCAGGAAAACGAAGCCTGGACCTGGGAGCATCAGGCGCTGGTGCGGGCGCGGGTGCTGGTCGGCAGTCAGGATGTCGGCCAGGCCTTCGAGAAAGTCCGGGCGAAAGTTCTGGGCCGTGCACGCGATTTGCCCAAGCTGCGCCAGGAAGTCAGTGAGATGCGTGCCAAGATGCGCGACAACCTGGGGAGCAAGGGCACCGCTGCCGGGACCGCGCCCAATGCCTTCGAAGCCACTGCGCCGTTCGACCTCAAGCAGGACGCCGGTGGTATCGTCGATATTGAATTTATGGTGCAATACGCCGCCTTGGCGTGGTCTGACACGCACCCTTCGCTGCTCCGCTATACGGATAATATCCGCATCCTGGAAGGTCTGGAGGAGGTCGGGTTGATGCCCGCCGAAGACGCCAGCCTGCTGCGCGAGGCCTATAAAACCTACCGCGCGGCGGCTCATCGCCAGGCCCTGCAGAATGAAGCCGGGGTGATTGCGGGGGACCAGTTTGTGGCCGAGCGACGAGAAGTGTTGCGGATCTGGCGCGAACTGGGGTTAAGCTGAAACAGGGAACTTGAAACACCAGATCCCCCCTGTGGGAGCGAGCCTGCTCGCGATAGCGGACGGTCAGTCACTATTGATTTCGAATGTGAGGGCCTCATCGTCGGATCGCCGCCCGGAGCCGGCTCGCTCCCACTGGATCTGCGGTGTTTTGTAGAAAAATGCTCCGACGAGTCTCAGCCGGCTCGTCCAAATGACCTGGCAGCCAAGGCTACAGGTGTTGGATTACCGAGGCGGGGAGGCTTATGCCTCCCTTATTCGTTTGTGGATAACTATGAAAATTCTGATCGTTGGGCCCAGTTGGGTGGGTGACATGGTGATGGCGCAGACACTCTTTCAGTGTCTGAAACAGCGTCATCCTCAGTGCGAAATCGACGTGCTGGCCCCCGAGTGGAGTCGGCCGATCCTTGAGCGTATGCCCGAAGTGCGTCAGGCCTTGAGCTTTCCGCTCGGCCACGGCGTGCTGGAGCTGGCAACGCGGCGGCGGATCGGCAAGTCCCTGGCCGGCCAGTACGATCAGGCGATCTTGCTGCCCAACTCGTTGAAGTCGGCACTGGTGCCGTTCTTTGCCGGCATCCCGAAACGCACCGGTTGGCGTGGCGAGTTTCGTTACGGCCTGCTCAACGACGTGCGCACCCTCGATAAAGCGCGTTACCCGCTGATGATCGAGCGCTTCATGGCGCTCGCCTATGAGCCGGGTGCCGAGTTGCCCAAGCCGTATCCGCGTCCGAGCCTGCAAATCGACCCGACCAGCCGCGACGCCGCGCTGGCCAAGTTCGATCTGGCCCTTGATCGTCCGGTGCTGGCGCTGTGCCCGGGTGCCGAGTTCGGCGAGTCCAAGCGCTGGCCGTCGGAGCACTATGCCAAGGTCGCCGAAGCGAAAATCCGCGAAGGCTGGCAAGTCTGGTTGTTCGGCTCGAAGAACGATCACGCGGTCGGCGAAGACATTCGCTCGCGACTGATTCCGGGCCTGCGTGAAGAGTCGGTGAACCTCAGTGGCGCTACTTCGCTGGCCGAGGCTATCGACTTGCTGTCCTGCGCCGATTCCGTGGTGTCCAACGACTCCGGCCTGATGCACGTTGCGGCAGCGCTGAACCGTCCGCTGGTGGCGGTCTACGGCTCGACGTCGCCGGGCTTCACGCCGCCGCTCGCCGAGAAGGTCGAGATCGTTCGCCTGGGTATCGAGTGCAGCCCGTGTTTCGATCGCACCTGCCGTTTCGGTCATTACAACTGCTTGCGCCAACTCACGCCGCAACCGGTGAACGAAGCGTTAGAACGCCTGCAAGGCGCTCCGGTAGAGGTCCGTTAAGTTGCGGGTACTGTTGATCAAGACTTCTTCGCTGGGCGACGTGATTCATGCGTTGCCGGCGTTGACCGACGCGGCACGGGCGATCCCGGGCATCAAGTTCGACTGGGTGGTGGAAGAAGGCTTCGCCGAGATCCCGACCTGGCACCCGGCTGTCGGCAAGGTGATTCCGGTGGCGATCCGTCGCTGGCGCAGGAACCTCTGGCAAACCATCAAAAGCGGCGAGTGGAAACGCTTCAAGCAAAGCGTTCGTGCCACGAAATACGATTTGGTGATCGATGCTCAGGGTCTGCTCAAAAGCGCCTGGCTGACCCGATACGTCCGTGCCCCCGTGGCTGGGCTGGACAAAAATTCTGCCCGTGAGCCCATCGCCGCGCGCTTTTATTCGCGCCGTCTGGCGGTGGCACGTGGTCAACACGCGGTGGAGCGAGTGCGTCAGTTGTTCGCCGTGGCGCTGGGCTACGACCTGCCGCAAGGGCTTGGCGATTACGGCCTGAACGTCGAACGACTGGTCGAGTTGCCACGCAAGAATCCTTACGTGTTGTTCCTGCACGGCACGACGTGGGACACCAAGCATTGGCCGGAAGCGTATTGGCGTGAGTTGGCCGAACGCATGGGCCACCTTGGCATGGCGGTGAAACTTCCGTGGGGCAACCCGGCCGAAAAGGCCCGGGCTGAGCGCATCGCCAAGGGGCTGCGCAATGCCGAAGTGCTGCCCAAATTGAACCTGGCCGGCGTCGCCAAAGTGCTGGCCGGTGCGCAAGCCTGCGTGGCAGTCGACACCGGTCTCGGTCATCTGGCCGCCGCGCTGGACGTGCCGACGGTGTCGCTGTTCGGCCCGACCAATCCGGGCCTGACCGGTGCCTATGGCAAAAGCCAGGTGCACCTGGCGAGTGACTTCCCGTGTGCGCCGTGCCTGCAAAAAAAATGTTCTTACCAACCGACCGCTGACGATCAGCGTCGGTTCGATCTCAAGCGCGAGTGGCCGCTGTGCTTCACTCGCCTGAACCCCGAGCGTGTCGCGAGCCGACTGAGCACGTTGTTAATGGCTGAGGAGCTGCGCTGATGCAATTGGCTTTTGTCCTTTACAAATATTTCCCGTTTGGCGGGTTGCAGCGCGATTTCATGCGCATCGCCCTGGAATGTCAGCAGCGTGGGCATCAGATCCGTGTCTATACGCTGATCTGGGAAGGCGATGTGCCGCCGGGTTTCGAAGTGCTGGTGGCGCCGGTCAAGGCGATCTTCAATCATCGCCGTAACGAGAAGCTGACTGCCTGGATGGAAGTCGACCTGGCCAAGCGTCCGGTGGACCGGCTGATCGGCTTCAACAAAATGCCGGGGCTCGATGTCTATTACGCTGCGGATGGTTGTTTCGAGGACAAGGCGCAGACCCTGCGCAATGCTCTCTACCGGCGCTGGGGTCGCTACCGGCACTTCGCCGAGTACGAGCGCGCAGTGTTCGCCAAAGATGCGAAAACCGAAGTGTTGATGATTTCCGAAGTCCAGCAGCCGCTGTTCATCAAGCATTACGACACACCGCTTGAGCGCTTCCACCTGTTGCCACCGGGCATTGCCCTGGACCGCCGTGCGCCGGCCAATGCGGCTGAAATTCGCGCTGAATTCCGTCGCGAATTTTCCCTGGCCGACGACGACTTGTTGCTGGTGCAGATCGGGTCCGGGTTCAAGACCAAAGGTGTCGATCGCAGCCTCAAGGCGCTGGCCGCGTTGCCAGCGGAACTGCGTAAACGTACCCGGCTGTTTGTCATTGGCCAGGACGACCCCAAAGTATTCCAGCTACAGAGTGCCACGTTGGGACTCGGCGATACCGTGCAGTTCCTCAAGGGCCGCAGCGATATCCCGCGCTTCCTGCTCGGTGCCGACCTGTTGATCCACCCGGCGTACAACGAAAATACCGGGACGGTATTGCTTGAAGCGCTGGTGGCCGGCTTGCCGGTGCTGGTCAGTGCGGTGTGCGGTTATGCGCATTACATCGCCGAAGCCGACGGCGGCCTGGTGCTGGACGAACCGTTTGAACAGGCGCAACTCACGCAGTACCTGACGACCATGTTGAGCGACGACGCAGCGCGTGCGGCCTGGAGCCGTAATGGCCTGGCCTTCGCTGACACGGCCGATCTCTACAGCATGCCGCAGCACGCGGCGGATGTGATTCTGGCGGAGCAACACCGATGAAGTTGATTCTTGCCGAACCGTTCAAGAGCCTTTGGGCCGGGCGCGATGCGTTCACCGAAGTCGAAGGCCTGAAGGGCGAGGTTTACCGTGAGCTCGAAGCTCGCCGGACCCTGCGCACCGAAGTGGCCGGGAACGGCTTCTTTGTGAAAATTCACCGGGGCATTGGCTGGGGCGAGATTTTCAAGAATCTGCTCACTGCCAAGCTGCCGGTGCTCGGTGCCGGCCAGGAATGGCGGGCCATTCAGCGTTTGCAGGAAGTTGGTGTGCCGACCATGACCGCCGTCGCTTACGGCGAGCGCGGCAGCAACCCGGCGGACCAGCACTCGTTTATCGTCACCGAAGAACTGGCGCCGACCATCAGCCTGGAAGACTTCAGCATCGATTGGGTCAAGCAGCCGCCAGAGCCAAAACTCAAGTGGGCGCTGATTGCCGAAGTGGCGCGCATGACCGGCATGATGCACCGCGCCGGGGTCAATCACCGCGACTGCTACATCTGCCACTTTCTGCTGCACACCGATAAACCGGTGAAGGCCGATGATTTCAAGCTTTCGGTGATCGATTTGCACCGTGCCCAGACCCGCCGGGCGATCACCCGGCGCTGGCGTAACAAGGATCTGGCGGCGTTGTATTTCTCGGCGCTGGATATCGGCCTGACACGGCGCGACAAGTTGCGTTTTCTCAAAGGTTACTTCCAGCAGCCCTTGCGTCAGATTCTGCGCGAAGAGGCATCGTTGCTGGTGTGGCTCGAGGGCAAGGCCAGCAAGCTTTATGAGCGCAAACAGCGCTATGGAGATGCGCTTTGATGCGTTTGTCTGAACTGAAAGACCTCGGTCGCACGCCTGGCCTGCCATTGAGCATAGAGCTGGCGGACGCCGCAGGGCCGGGCCAGTTGCAACTGCTCAGCGTGCTGCGGGTTCTGCCGGGCCAGCGTTATGTAGGCGCCGCTGTTTGGCGTGGACGTCCGGTGCTGGCCAAACTGCTGGTGGGTAGCAAGGCTGCCAGGCATTTTCAGCGTGAGTTGGATGGCGTACGCCTGCTCGCGGCTCAAGGGTTGACCACGCCGTTGTTGTTGGCCGATGGCTTGAAAGACGGCGAGGGTGGCTGGCTGCTGTTCGAATTTCTCGAAGGCGCCGAAAGTCTCGGCGACGCCTGGAAACAGGTCGAAGCACTGCCGGCGCTGGCGGACGAGCAAGCGGCAGTGTTGGCCGAGGCGCTGGCGGCCATCGGTCAATTGCACAGCAAGGGCCTGTGGCAGGAAGACTTGCACCTGGACAACTTGCTGCGCCACGGCGGCCAGCTGTACTTGATCGATGGTGCGGGTATTCGTGTCGAGCAGGCGGGGCAGCCGTTGTCCCGACAGAAAGTCCTGGAAAACCTCGGGGTGTTTTTCGCCCAGTTGCCCAAATCGCTTGAGCCGTTCACCGAAGAATTGCTGGTGTATTACCTGTTGAGCAACGGCGAGCACGCCTTGCCACTGGAAGCTTTGCAGAAGCAGGTCGACAAGGTCCGCAGTTGGCGTTTGAAAGACTTTCTGATCAAGGTCGGTCGTGACTGCACGTTGTTCAGCGTGCAGCGCGGGGCGTTCAGTTTGCGCGCGATTCGTCGCGAAGAAGAAGCGGCCATGCTGCCGGTGCTGGCGCAGGCCGATGCCTTGCTCGATCAGGGGCATCTGTACAAGACCGGCGGCGCGGCGAGTGTTGGCAAGGTCGAGGTGGCGGGTCGCACGCTGCTGGTCAAACGCTACAACATCAAGGGCGTTGCTCATTGGCTCAAGCGCTTCTGGCGCCCGAGCCGTGCCTGGCATTCTTGGCGCGAAGGCAATCGCCTGGCATTCCTCGGCATTGCCACCCCGAAACCGCTGGCGCTGCTGGAAAAGCGTTTTCTCTGGTTGCGCAGTCGGGCCTATCTGGTTACCGAGTATTTGTCGGGGCCGGACATCATCGAGCGCTTTGCGCCGTTCGTTGAGAGCGGTGATGCGCCTGAAGCCGAGTTGCTGGCGCTTGATCACTTGTTTGCCGAGCTGATTCGCGAGCGCATCAGTCATGGGGATTTCAAGGGGCATAATCTGTTTTGGGACAAGGATCGCTGGTCGTTGATTGACCTGGATTCGATGTGTCAGCACGGTTCGGCCAGTAGTTTCGCTCCGGCGTATGCGCGGGATCGGGCGCGGTTCATGCGTAACTGGCCTGAGAGCAGTGCGCTGTATCGAGTGATTGATCAGCGTTTGCCTAGAAGTGCTGACGTTGGGCAGTTTGGTTAGGCGGGAGTGCAAAATCAAAATGGTGTCTCGAAGCATCAGGTGTCTTGGTGTGCACATAGAAGGTCAATAAAAAGGATCGAGAAATGGCGTGCTTTGGTTCTCAACTACTAGTGTACGTACTCGAAAAAGCTAGGGATTAATAACTCCATGCCAAACCCCACCTTGCCATCCCAACAGTTTTTCCTCTTTGAGAGCGAAACTGAAGCCGAATCAAGTGCTGAGGCACAGAAGTTATTGCCTCCCAAAGGGAAATACAGCGATTTCATTATCTATGTTGATGAAAGCGGTGATCATGGGATGCAGACGTTGGATATCAACTACCCAATGTTTGTTTTGGCGTTTTGTGTTTTTCATAAAAGACACTATTGTGAAAAGGTTATTCCAGCGCTGCAAAAATTCAAGTTCAATCATATGGGGCATGATTTGATCGGTTTGCATGAGTTGGAAATCCGTAAGGAGAAGGGCGCGTTTTCTAGCTTGTTCACATCTCGGCAGCACAAGCATGCCTTTCTCGACGAGTTAACTAATATCATCGAGGAGAGCAATTTTATATTGATTAGTTGCGTGATCGATAAGGCGAGCCTTCGCGATAAGCAAGGTCCGGTTCATAATCCTTACCATGTGGCGCTAGGGTTTTGTCTGGAAACCCTCTACGAGTTTCTGAAGGAAAAAAATCAAGAGAGTGCTCTGACTCATGTGATTTTCGAGCGTCGAGGGAAAAAGGAGGATAACGAACTGGAGTTGGAGTTTCGCCGTATGTGCGATGGAGCTAACCGTTTGGGTATCCAGCTTCCATTTGACATTGTTTTTGCTACCAAACAAGTGAATTCCACGGGGCTTCAACTGGCTGACCTTGTTGCAAGGCCAATTGGAATGAGCGTTTTGCGGGCAGGCCAAGAAAATCGCGCATTTGATGTGCTCAAGCGCAAATTCTACTGCAGTGGTGGGCGTAACAATGTAGGAGAGGGTTTTGAAAACTGGGGTTTGAAGATTTTCCCTCTCCCAGAAAGCGAAAAGCCCCGGTGAAACTCACCGAGGCCGCAACGCCGACCGGGATCCCCCAGTCCATTTGCGGCAGAGTCTATGTCGACAGCCCTACGCTGTCAATGTGGGGCCCAGAAGCAATATCAACTGAAAGACCGGTATCGGGTCTTCATTGAGTGTGTCTGACTCTCTAGGGCTTAGGGTACATAATCTCGCATCCAAGTGTTGGATCGCTCCCATGCTCTGCGTGGGAATGCGTCCTGTGACGCTCTGCGTCACGTGGTGAAGGGACGCGGAGCGTCCAGGGCGGCATTCCTTTGCTGCGCGTGGGAGCGACCGCAATCATTCGCGGATATGCACAGATCAAAACGGTGGGACGGGCCGGGCGACCCTCCCACCGTGGGGTGTTACGGTGCCTCTGGCTGATCGTAATTATCCAGCGCCCGATTCACCAACAGTTCCCCCAACGAAACCATCTGCTGAATCACCAGTACCACATGCCGGCGCGTGCCTTCGAGTTCGAACGCCAGATCGCTGGCCAGCACATTGACCGAGGCGAGTGTTTCCGAGGCATGCGCCAGCAGGGTTTCGTTATCCAGATCGGGGATGACCGCGAAGATGTTGGAGGGACGTTTGTCGGGCAGGTTACCCTTGTCGAACGGTGGCTTGAGGTAGTGATCCAGCGCCCGCTCGGCGGCGTCGTGGAGTTTGTTGGAGTCGGTGGAAGCGTACGGGGAAGTGCTTGGGGTTTCAGGGGGATTTGGAGTGACTTTATGCATGATCAAGCTCCTAGAGTAGTGGGGCTGCCACCGTCCGCGGTCAAACGAATTAGGGTGGCAACTGTACGCGGGTTGACCGACCGGGACTCTAGGAACCCGGCATACCCGAAGGTATCCCGCGCACAGCTGCCATAGCATGAAATGACAGACATAAAAAAAGCGTCTGCTCATGATCAGTGGACGCTGTGCGCCTAGAGTGTACACGGACGGTCAAACCCGGTCGCTGAATGGGCAGCGACCACCAGAGACTAGTCACGCGGCTTCCCACCAGCAACCTGAAAAACATGTCGGATGCTTCCCTGAAACCTACAGGCTTTATAAACATCGTTCTTTTTGTCGTCGTCGCTTGCTGTGTCCTGTTGAATATGAACTTTGTGCGTCAAACAACCTCTGGGTCATTCCCGCCATCTTTACGCTATAATCCCGCCCTTTAGCTGTTTCTCGCCCTTTTGCGAGGACACATTATTTCCAGGCGCACGTCGCCTGCATGCAGACTTAAGAGGCTAGACCCCTGTGGCATTGACGATTCTTGGCCTGTCCGGCGCCCTTAGCCATGATCCTTCCGCAGCCTTGTACATCGACGGCAAGCTGGTCGCGGCTGCTGAAGAAGAACGCTTCGTACGCGATAAACATGCAAAGAACCGCATGCCTTACGAATCGGCGAAGTTCTGTCTGGAACAGGCTGGCATCAAACCTTCCGACGTTGACGTAGTGGCGATCCCGTTCGCCCCGATCAGCCTGTTCGGCAAGGCCCGCTGGCACTACGCCAAGCGTTATTGGTACGCCCCTGATCGCGCGCTTGACGCGATCCTGATGGGCAACCGTCGCTACAAGCGCTATCGCAACAAGATTGTCTGGTGCCTCGAGCAACTGGGCTTCGATCCGAAAAAAATCAAGATCCAGCCGGTCGAGCATCACCTGGCTCACGCCTCCAGCGCCTACCACTGCTCCGGTTTCAAAGAGAAAACCGCGATCCTCGGGATCGACGGCAAGGGCGAGTACGCCACGACCTTTTTCGGTTATGGCCAGAACGGCAAGATCCACAAGATCAAGGAATTCTTCGACCCGGATTCCCTCGGTGGCCTGTACGGCGCGATCACCGAGTTTCTCGGTTTTGAAATGCTCGACGGTGAGTTCAAGGTCATGGGCATGGCGCCGTACGGCGACGCCAGCAAATATGATTTCTCCCGCCTGGCGTCGTTCGAAAACGGCGAGCTGGTGATCAACACCGATTACGCCAACGTCATCGGCCTGCGTCGCTACAAAGAAAAGGGCAAGGGCTTCTACTTCTCGCCCAAGCTGATCGAGTGGTTGGGCCCGAAACGCGAAGGCGATATCGCTGACGAACCGTACATCCATTACGCCGCGAGCATGCAAGCGCTGTTCGAGAAACTCGCGTTGCAGATGATCGACTACTACCTGGGCGACGTGCTCAAGGAAACCGGCAAGCTGGCGTTCGCCGGCGGCTGTGCGTTGAACGTCAAGCTGAACCAGAAAATCATCGCTCGCGACGACGTCAAAGAGCTGTTCGTGCAGCCTGCGTCCGGTGATGCCGGCACGGCGGTGGGGGCTGCGGCTTACGTGTCTCACGCCCGAGGTGTTCCGGTCGAGAAAATGGAACACGTTTACCTCGGTCCGTCGTACAGCAACGAGGACGTGATTGCGGCCTGCGCCCGTCACCCGAGCGCACCCAAGTGGCGCAAGCTCGACGACATGCCGGAGAAGATCGCCAAAATCATGGTCGACGGTAATCCGGTGGCCTGGTTCCAGGGGCGCATGGAGTTCGGTCCGCGTGCATTGGGCGGTCGTTCGATCATCGGTTGCCCAAGCGCCACTGGCGTGGCTGACCGGATCAACCATCAAATCAAGTTCCGCGAGCGCTGGAGGCCTTTCTGCCCGTCGATGCTCGACACTGTGGCGCCGCAGATGATCAAGATCGATCACCCGGCACCGTTCATGACCTTCACTTTCGAAGTGGCTGAAGAGTGGAAAACCCGCGTGCCGGAAGTCGTCCATGAAGACGGTACGTCCCGTGCCCAGGTGCTCAAGCGCGAATACAATCCGCGCTACTACGACATGATGAAAGCGCTGGAAGTGCTGACCGGTAACGGTGTGTCGCTGAACACCTCGCTGAATCGCCGTGGCGAGCCGATGATCTGCTCGCCGACCGACGCCCTGAACATGTTCTTCGGTTCCGATCTACAGTATCTGATCATGGAAGACATTCTGGTGGTCAAAGACGGCGCGGACGCTTATGACACGCTCGGCTGAACGCCATGTGCTGCAGTTCTGTCACGGCTATGACGGGCCGTTCCTGGACTGCGTCCGACAGTACGCCAGCCTGTTTGCAGGGTCTGGTTATCGAGTGACCACGGTGTTTCTCACCGGGGTCGCCGATGCTGACGTTGCAGCAGGTTGTGCGTCTGATGAAGTGCTGTTCATGGAATACAGCTCCAAGGCCATTCGTGGCCTGAAGCTTTCAGCGATTGCCGATTTGCGCAAAATCGCCCAGTCGCGCAATTTCAGTTTTTGTATCGCCCACCGTTTCAAGCCAATCTACATTGCCTTGCTCGGTACGGCGTTGCCGGTGATCGGCGTGCATCACGGCTTTGGTGATTACCAGCGGCGGACGCGCAAGCTGTTCGCGCATATTTTTCGCAAGCGCCTGAGCCTGCTCGGGGTTTCCGATGCGGTCCGCGACGACATGCGCCGTTGCTTGCCGAAGTGGCCGGCGGCGCGGATTCAAACCCTCTACAACCGCATCGATGTCGACGCCTTGCAGGCCACTCAGGTGTCCTTCGATGAGGCGCGTGACGCCTTGGGCCTGTCGCCGGATGCGTGGGTGATCGGCAACGTCGGCCGCCTGCACCCGGACAAGGACCAGGCCACCTTGTTGCGCGGTTTTGCCCTGGCCTTGCCGCATTTGCCGGTTGGCAGCCAGCTGGCGATTCTTGGCAGTGGCCGTCTGGAGCAGAAGCTCAAGGAGCTGGCCCGCGAACTCGGTGTGGGTGACCGCGTGCTGTTTCTCGGTCAGGTCCCGGAGGCGCGTCGCTACTTCCGGGCCTTCGATGTGTTTGCCCTGAGTTCCGACCACGAACCGTTCGGCATGGTGCTGCTCGAAGCCATGGCCGCCGGTGTGCCGTTGCTGGCCACCGCGTGCGGCGGGGCTGCGGAGGTGGTCGAAGGTGTCGGTATTTTGTTCCCGCTGGGGGATGCCGAGCATCTGGCGCAAGGGCTGCAACACCTGGCCGTGATGAATCAGCATGAGCGCCAGGTCTGCGCCGAGATGATGCTTGATCGCCTGCGCGAGCGTTTCTCGGACCGCGCCGTGCGCGAGGCGTTCTGGCGTCTGCCGCACGTCCTTGAACTGGCGGCGAGGGCCTGATGCTCAACCGAATTCAAGGCTGGCGCGAGCGTGGCTGGTCCGTTGTCGATGCGTCGACGTACAGCGATGCCTGGCAGCGTTTTGGCGGTAGCGTCGCAACTCATCCACTGGTGGTCGAACGTCTGGCGCAACTGGCCAATATCCCGGTGCGTTACCTGGCCTGGGAGCAGGGTGGCGAACTGAAAGCCGCGATCCCGACCTGGGGCCGCGACCTGGCATTGTCCAAAGACGTGCTCAAGCGTAATGGCAAGAAGGGGCTGTTCGATCTCGGCAACGCCGAGTTCATCCTGCCGGCTGCGGCCGACGCGCAAGCGCTGTTGCGTCACCGCGGGCGCTACTTGTCGGCGCTGAATGAAGGTCGCTTTGCCGGTCTCAAGCTGCAAACCGAACAATTGGCCATGGCCCGCACACCTGAAGAACTGTCGAAGAAGTTTCGCTACAACCAGCGCCGTGAACTGCGTTTGCTGGAAGAGGCCGGTGGCGTGATACGACCGGTCAGCGACTTTTCCAGTCAGGAACTGGCGGCGATCTACTGCGATTTGTTCCAGCGTCGTTGGGGGTTCCCGGCGACCGGTGCGCCGCGCATGAGCGAGGTGCTCGAGCTGCTGCGCGAGCTGTTGATCGGCTCGGTGATTTTTCTCAACGATGCGCCGATTGCGATTCAGTTGGTCTACCGGGTTGAAGCGCCGGAGTGGATCAGCGTCGAGTACATCAACGGTGGCGTCGCCCCCGAGACTCGCGAGTTCAGCCCCGGCAGCGTATTGAGTTTTCTCAATACCCAAAGCGCCTGGGAGCACGCACGCGCAATCGACAAGCCGCTGCGCTTTTCCTTCGGGCGTGCCGATCGTGAATACAAGGACCGTTGGTGCAACCCTGTGCCGGTGTTCACCGTATGAGCCAGACCATGAGCCAACCCATCAGTCGCAAACAGCAACTGCTCAAGCGTCATCGACGTAACAAGCGCATCGGTCTGTTGATCGGCGTTTTGCTGTTGATTGCCGTTGGCGTGCTGGTCACCTGGTGGCTGCCGCCGGTACTCGCGGTCCTGGCTTGGGTCGCCCATGAAGCGTGGTTCGCCGACCATTTGTTTTACTCGCCCAAGGACGATTACCAGTACAGCTTCCCGCCGTACACGCAGCAACCCAAGGTCCGACTGGACGGTGCGCGTCTGCTGCTGGACGACGGCGTCATCCTGACCGACGACACCACGCTGGTACTGGCGCTGCGGGTAAAAAGCACCTGGCTGGGACGCTTTTTCGATCCTTCAGTCGAGTTGTCGGGTGGCGATAATCCCGACCGGCAAGCCTTCGAGCGTGGGGTAGACGGCCTGCGTTACCTCAACCTCAGTGGTCAGGCGGGCGTTCTGTCGCAGGGCGATTTGCGTGTGCGCGGGCGTTTCTGCCGGTTGCTCGGCGAGCCCGTGCTCCGGTCGTTCGAACACCCTGATTACCGCCGTCAGCGAGTGATGGTGATCGCGCCTCACGCCGACGATGCGGAGCTGGCGGCTTTCGGTTTGTACAGTCAGGCCGACGAGGCCTGGATCGTCACGCTGACCGCCGGAGAAATCGAAGCCGGGCACTATCGGCAGATGGGGCTGAACGCCGTCGAGGCGGCGCGCATCAAAGGCCGTTTACGCGCCTGGGACAGCATTGCGGTGCCGCGCTGGGCTGGCGTGCCTGAGTCGCGGTGTGTGCAATTGGGGTATTTCTGCCTGCAATTGCCAGCCATGCAGGCGGCGCCGGATCAACCGGTGGGCTCGCGTGAAGCGGATCTGAGCGACACGCGACTGTTTCGCCAACTCAATCCGTTTGCCTTGCCCGGTGATCGCGATGGTGCGCCGACCTGGAATAACCTGCTGGCCGATCTGCGCGAGCTGTTGCTCAAGGCGCGCCCTGAAGTGATCGTTCTGCCGCACTCCTCGCTGGATCCTCATCCCGATCACATCTGTGCGCAGCATGCGGTGCTGGAAGCCTTGAAGGGGCTTGAGTGGCAGCCGACTACACTGCTCGGTTACGCGAACCACCTGCACGACAATGATCGCTGGCCAATGGGTGATTCAGAGGCCGGGATTGCGTTGCCGCCGGTGTTTGATCAAGCGTATGTGCTGCAGCCATATTGCCTGGCACTGTCGATCGAGCAGCAGCGCGACAAGGCCATGGCGCTGGGGATGATGCATGACTTGCAGCCGCGTGCGCCGTTCAAGCGTCGCCTGCGTCGCGGGTTGCAGCGTCTGTTGGCAGGGCGCTCAGGCTCGCCTTATGGCGAGAACGAGTTCTTTCGCAAGGCGGTCAGGCGTCATGAGCTGTTCTGGGTTTTGAAACATGAATAAAGACGCGCGGGTATAGCGTTGCTTCGTATTCTTTCTCTGTAGTGAGCTCTCAGTGAATAATCCGTCTTCGCGCATTTTTTTTCTTATTCCTTATTTCGGTCGCTGGCCGTTCTGGATGCCGTTCTTTCTCGAAAGCTGCCGGCGCAGTGAATTTACCGAAGCGTTCAGTACCCCTGGCGGCCATATCAAGTGGCACGATGGCACTGATGATTTTCCCCTGCGTTGGTACTGGCGTGAGGGGTGTTTGACCAATGATCGGGACGGTGACCGTTCGTTTCCGTATTTTCACTTCTATTGCTGGAAGCGCAATGAGTGGTCACGGATGGCCGAGCCTGATCCTGAATACGTAAAAGACCTGGCTGCGAAGCCGGCCTGGATCATTGACGCAACAGGTTTTATCGGGGATGAGTCATGAATCAGCGTTTCAAGGTCTTGCAGCTGCAACCTGACTACAACGTCAAAGCACACGATTTTGCCGATCTCGCGGAGCAGATCGTCAAGGCCCTTCCGGTAGAACGTTATGAAATAACAGCGGCGTTCTTGCGTGGCCGACCGGGGCAGGATGAGGCCGTGAGCCGTGCCGAGCACTCGGTCTATTTCGAGTTCTCCGACAAGTCGCTCAAGGGGATGCGCCTGCGAGCCATGTGGCGGTTGTATCAGTTTTGCCGAAAAGAAAAGTTTGATGTGGTCATCTGCAATCGCTTCAAGCCGGTGAACATGCTGTTGCAACTCAATCGCTGGCTGAAAATACCATTGTGTATCGGCATCTCCCATGGCTTCGGCGAGTACGACCGTTTTTACCGCCGACGTCAGGCCCAGAACCTCATCGACAACCACTGGCGTTTTGTCGGCGTGTCGCCAGCGGTCAAACAGTACTTGCTGGATTGTGATTGCGGCTTCACCGACGGCAATACCTACGCCATTACCAATGCCATCGATATCGAGCAGGCTGAGGGTTTGCAGCACTCTCGTGAGCGTTCGCGCGAGTTGTTGGGGCTTGATCCAGCGGTACGCTTGATCGGCGCGCTTGGGCGTCTGGTACCCGTTAAAGGTCATACCTACTTATTGCAGGCTTTTGCCGCGCTCAAAGACAAATACCCCCAGACGCAGCTGGCGATCATCGGTGCCGGTCGCGAAGAAGCCCGTTTGGCCTGTGAAATTGAGCAATTGGGTTTGAGCGGGCGCGCACATCTCCTGGGGTTCAAGGAAAACGCTCTGCAGTATGTTCGCGCATTCGATATCTGGACCATGCCCTCGTTGGCCGAGGGATTGGGCCTGGCATTGCTCGAAGGCATGAGCGGCCATTTGCCGGTGATTGCCTCGAATGTGCCAGCCATGCTTCCGCTTGTTCAGGGCGCGGGTGGTCTTGCTGTCGAGCCGGCGAACGTCCCGTCTCTTGTCAAGGCGCTGGATACCTATCTGGGGCTGTCGGATGAGGAGCTCAAAGCCAAGGGGGAGCTGACCTACCGTTATCTGCAAGAACAGCACGATATCGACGTGTTCCGTCAGGAGTATCTGCAATTGATCGAGTCAGGGCTGAGTCAGGCGCGCAAGGGGGAGGTATGAAAGACGATCAACCTGTGGTGACGGTGATCATCGCTTCTTATAACCACGGCCCGTACATTGAGCAGAGTATTCTCAGCGTCCTGAATCAGACCTATTCGAATATCGAATTGCTGGTTATCGATGATGGTTCCACAGATGACAGCGTCAAGCGTATCCAGCGACTGCAGGAACAGCACTCGTTCGACTTCCGGGTTCAGCAGAATCAGGGGCTGACCAACACGCTCAATGGTGCGATTACCCGGTCCAAAGGCAGCTTGATCGTCCCGTTCGGTTCTGACGACATCATGTTGCCGGAGCGCATAGCGACTCAGGTCGCTTACATGGATGGCAAGCCTGAGGTCGGTATTTGCGCTGGCAACATCGAACTGATCGACGCCGATGGCAACCTCTTTCCCGAAAAGCGTCAACGCCGGGATGTACCGTTCCGACGCCTGGACTTCGATGACATGTTCCTCGAACGCAAACCCTATCCGCCGGCCCCGACACTGATGATTCGGCGTGAGGCGCTGGAGAAGGTAGGTGGTTTCGACCCGAACATTCGTCTGGAGGACCTGCTGATCGAGTTGAAGGTGACTCACGCCGGTTACTTCATCGATGGTCTGAATGTACTGATGGCGCGCTATCGCAAGCACGCGACCAACTCGTACAAGAATCATCGTTTCATGGTCGACAACATTCTGCGGTCCTACGCGCTGTTCAGCGATCATCCGTTGTATGACGAGGTGCGTTACAAGTTTCTCAACTCGATGTTCCTCAAGACAGCTAATCGCGATCGGGTGCTGGCTCGTGAGCTGCTGGCTCAGATCCCTTTCAAAGCCTGGTCTGCAAAGACCTGGCGCGGATTGGGGCGGTTGTATTTTTCCCCTCTGGAAAAAAACTGAGAGGGCAATGCAGTGGGTTGGATTCAACGCTTTCTGGAGAAATGTCTGTTGAGGTCGGCATGATCCAGGATGTTACTGGCAACAGCTGGGCCGACAAGGCTCATGCCCTGGACCGCTATCGCTGGCGGCGATTGCGCGAGCGTCATTCCTGGCTGGGCAGCCTCTTGCGCTTTGGCCGGGACGCTTGCATAGACTGGTTGTTTGGCTGGAGGGCGCGTGCGTGCCTGGCAGCCGAAGTCGTGGCCGAGCCCTGCGATTTCCTGTTGCTGCAGTCAGCATCCAAAGTCATTCCCTTGCAGCGCAAGAAACTGCTGATCGCGGCCCTGCGTGCTAGCGGTCACTCACTGGTGGAAACCGCGCTGCAGGTGCCGAGGACTATTCTTGCCCAGCGTCTGCTCAAGCATCCGCAGCAGGCGGTGCCGCTGCGCTATTTTGGCTATGCCGCGCATGCCGAGTGGCTGGTGGCTCACCATCAGCCGAAGATTCTGCTCAACGACCGTAACGGTAGCTTGTATGCGCCTTTCCTGCGCCTGGCGCTGAACCGGCACCATCACCTGCTGGTACACCTGGCGCATGCGACGACGGTCGAGTCTTCGAGTCGCCTGGGTATGAACGACTACGACTATTACTTCATGTTCGGCCGCAGTTCGCTAGAGGCTCTACAGTCGCGACCGCTACGCTTCGGCAGTTCGAATGCAGTGCTGTCCGGTTCGCACATGATTGACGCAGCCTACGACCTGCCGCCGCCCGACCCTGAGCGGCAGGTGCTGCTGGTCTTGGGCGTTGGCCCGGACAAAGAGAAGGAGGGCAGCTACCAGCGAACCTACGCCCTGCTGCGCGACTGGGCGGCGCAGCACCCTGAGTACCAGGTGCTGATCAAGGCGCATCCGCGTAGCCAGGTGTCGTTTTGGCACGGCGCGGCCGCGGCACTGTCCAACGTGCAGGTTCTGGACCGTGGAGTCGGTCTGGCCGCTGCTCTGGAGCAGGCTTCGATCGTTGTGAGCATTATGTCTAACGCAGTGATCGAGGTGGCGCTGGCGCGGCGCCCGGTCATTTATGTCAATGTTGGAGAGCATCACGACATTTTTTCTCAGGAGCGCTTCCTGGGCGAGCGCATCACCACGACTGCAGAGCTGGCCGCGCGGGTAGTCTGGATTCAAGGCAACTATCTGCAGTGCCAGGAGCGGGCCCGGAAATTTGCCGAGTTTCACTTGGCGCACGGGGTTGATGGGCTCGACACCACCGTCGGGTTGTTGGTCGACCTGTTACAGGCAGAGCCTGTGCCTTCTCTGGTGCTTGACGGCACTGTTGAGTAGGGGCTGCGAGGCAGGCCTGGCACTTTAATAATCATGGTTGTGGTGGTGAACGGAAAATGATTTGGCCTTTTACACATGCCTGCGTCATCAATCTCGACAGCAGGAAGGATCGCTGGGCTCGCATACAGGCACACTTGCACGGTCTGGGGCTGCAGGCCGAGCGTTTCAGTGCAGTGTCGATGCATCGGCTGGACGATGATTTGCCTTCGCCGCAATTGCGCGAATTTTTGCTGCGCGTCGATGGCGACAGCGACAGGTTCGAGCACAAGTTGCGGGCTACTTGGGCCTGCATGCGCAGCCATCTTGCGGTGATTTCCATGGCCAAGGCTCGCGGCTGGCCGCAGGTGCTGGTCCTGGAGGACGATTGCGAGTTTGAGTCCTATGCGCCTGCGGTCCTGCGTCGGGTGCCGGCACAGTTGTTGTCGCGGGATTGGACCATGCTGTACTTGGGGGGTACGCTGAAAAAGGGCGGGCAGGCGCGCAAGGTGTCAGCCAACCTGGTGGCGGTCAGCCGGGTGCGCCTGGCTCATGCTTATGTGGTCAAGGCAGAGCTCTATGATCGGATCCTGCAGGAGGCGCCTCTCAGTGGGTTGCCGCTCGACTGGTATTACTCGGAAAACCTTCTGCCCACGACTCGCGCGTTCCTTGTGCGCCCCCTGCTGGCCCGACAGAGCCTGATGGTCATGAGTGATATCGAGCAGGTAGTACGCAAGCCCAAGCTCAAGACCCGACAACTCCTGGGCCGGCTGGCTGCGCGCCTTCGCTACGGCCTGCTCGGATAATGTGCCGGCAGTAGCTGGGGAGGCGCCGCAGGTTCAATCAGCTCGCCAAACCAAGGGAGTGCACTTGCTTGTGCATGCATTTGACGGCGTTGTCCGGTGCCAGGAGGGCATAGCCCTGAAGCAGGTCGGTAAAATGCGCGTCGAACAGCCAGCGCCGGTCTTCCGTGTAACGCTGCATATGGCGCAGGTTGCGTCGACGAAGCTCCAGATTCAGGGAGGAGGGCAGGAGGCGCAAGTCGGCCAGATCAATCAGGCCAAACTCGCCGTCCTCCAGCAACAGAACGTTGCCAAGGTGCAATGAGCGGAAATAGACCCCGCGTTCGTGCAGTTCTGCCAGGAAGCGCCCAAAACGTTGCACCAGTGCCTGGCGCATACTCACGCTGGGCATGGCTTGCAGCACCTGGCGCAGGGTTCTGCCTGTCAGGGGCTGGTAGCGTACGGCGCTGCTGCCATTGGGTAAGCGGTACAGATCGAGGATCGGTGGGGTGTTCAGGCCGGTACGGGCCAGGCGCTGGCTGTTTTCGGCGAAGCGCTCGGAATAGGGATAAAAGCTGCCATAGGTATGCCAACGGCGGGCACGGAACAGCTTCAGAAAACTGCCATCCTCGAGTTTGAGGACTTTGGGCCCAAGGCCGTCTTCTTCGACCACCGATGCGTTGACGGTCATGCGTTGGGCGTCGTCGGCAGAGAGACTGCGAACCGAAAGCTTCGACAGGCGGTTCGTGCGCTGGGCAATGCTCAGCGCAGCCATCAGTGCCAGCGGTATCCACAGCAGGAACCAATGTTCCCGAGGGGTGTACAGGATGTCGCCACCCTCTGCCATGCTGGCCCCTATACCGAATACCATCAGGGTCGACGCCAGGATAAACAGCGGTTGCGAGCGCTGGCGCCAGCAGTTGAACAGCCCTAGTAGCTGCATGGTCAGCCAGGGCAGGAACCCGATGATGCCGACATAGAAGAGTACGCCCAAGGCAAAGCTATGAGGTTCGCGGAAGGGATACCCAACCCCCGGATCAATGCTCAGCGTCGCGTCATAACCATGGCCAGTCCAGGGCGCATCAGCGATCAGATGCAGCGCTTGTCTCCAAATTTCGAAGCGGTAGGAGTCGCCGCGCGCCAGGAGCATGTCCGGTAACGCGGCCAGCAGGCTTGCGCCAAGGACGCCCATGATGGCTAGCAACAGCAATGAACGACGGTTCCAGCAAATGAATGCCAGCCAGAGGCCTGCCATGACGATGGCAACCAGAGGCGTTCTGGAGCCCGTTGCCAGGGCGGCCGCGAACATGATCAGAAAGGCCGGGAAAATGCCGAGCAGCAGCTTTGGATTGCGCACGGTCATGCCCAGAAAGAACCAGTAGGTGCAGAAAAAACCGAACAGGTGGGAGCTGAGCAAAGGGTTGTCAAAGGCCCCCCCGCCGATCATCCGGTCGCCCGGTGCATAGTGCGACAGGAAAATATAAAGATTGAATACGCTGGCGGCCAACGCTACCAGGGCTGCGGCCAGCAGGACGAGTTTGAAGCTTTCAGCACGGTAGCGCAGCAGCAGGCTGGCGCCAGCAAAGAGCATGAAAATATACAGCGGTGGTTTTGTCAGGCTGAACAGGCTGTCTGGCGTAGGGCTCCAGTTCAGTGACAGCAGCGCCCAGCCGGAGTAAAGCAGGAATACCTGAACCAGCGGCTCTCGCAGGAGGTTCTTCAGTTCACAGGGGCGAATGCACAGGGCGATCAGGGCGGGGGTGCTCACGAGGCCGTAAAACAGCTTTTGATAGCTGCCGCGCGTAGGCAGAAAAAACAGTCCGCAAAGCAAAAGAAAAAAGCCCAGCGGCAGCATCCACAGGCAAATAAAATCGAAAACCCGGCTCGCTCTGGTGTTGATCCTGCTGAATGGCATACTGAACTGTATTCCGATTGAGGGCCGGTGATACTAACGTATCTGTCTATCGTGGTCCTGCGGAATATTACCGCCGGGCCACCCGTTTGAACGATCCCGGCTGAGACCGGAAGAAGCTGTGATAAAGTCAGCATCCTTTTTTTGAATACTTCGCGTGATATGACCGACTCCAGTCTCTGCGCAAGCCCTTCGAGCTTGAAAATCTACTTCCGACTCCTTGGTTATGTGCGGCCTTATATCGGCCTGTTCATTCTGAGTATTGTCGGGTTTCTGATTTTCGCGTCGACTCAGCCGATGCTTGGCTACGTGCTCAAGTATTTCGTTGATGGCTTGTCCAATCCCGAGGCCGCGCTATTTCCCTCGATACCCTATCTGCGCGATCTGTCATTAATGCATGCCGTCCCCTTGCTGATTATCCTGATCGCCGCGTGGCAGGGTGCGGGTTCATATCTGGGCAACTTCTTCCTGGCCAGAGTTTCGCTGGGCCTGGTACATGATTTGCGCGTGCAACTGTTCAACAATCTGCTGGTGCTGCCGAATCGTTACTTCGATCAGCACAACTCCGGGCACCTGATCTCACGCATCACTTTCAACGTGACCATGGTCACGGGAGCGGCGACAGATGCGATCAAGGTCGTGTTCCGGGAGGGCATGACGGTTGTCTTCCTGTTTGTCTCCCTGTTGATCATGAACTGGCGTCTGACGCTGGTGATGGTTGCCATTTTGCCGCTGATTGCGTTCATGGTGAGTCGCGCCAGCTCCAAGTTCCGCAAGCAGAGCAAGAGGATCCAGGTGGCAATGGGCGATGTGACCCATGTGGCCTCCGAGACTATCCAGGGGTATCGCGTGGTCCGCAGCTTCGGCGGTGAAATCTATGAGCGCGCCCGATTCAAGCGCGCGAGCCAGAGCAACACTGACAAGCAGCTGCGCATGACCCGTACCAGTGCCATCTACACACCGATGTTGCAACTGGTGATCTACACCGCCATGGCGGTGTTGATGTTCCTGGTGTTGGCCCTGCGCGGTGATGCGTCGGCGGGCGACATGGTGGCGTACATCACCCTTGCCGGCTTGCTGCCTAAACCGATTCGGCAGCTTTCGGAAGTCAGTTCGACGATTCAGAAGGGCGTTGCCGGGGCCGAGAGCATTTTCGAGCAATTGGATGTGACGCCCGAAGTCGACCGAGGCAGTATCGAGCGTGACTCCGTTACGGGTCGACTCGAGGTGCGTCACCTTAGCTTCACCTACCCGGGTACCGACCGTCAGGTGCTCGATGACATCAGCTTTTCTGTCGAGCCTGGGCAAATGGTTGCCCTGGTGGGGCGTTCAGGAAGCGGCAAGTCGACGCTGGCCAATCTGATTCCGCGTTTCTATCACCACGATAAAGGCGAGATTCTTCTCGATGGGATTGAAGTCGAGGAGTACAAACTGCTGAACCTGCGTCGGCATATTGCTCAAGTGACGCAGCATGTCACCTTGTTCAGTGACACGGTGACCAACAACATTGCCTATGGCGACCTCGCTGGCGCTCCCCGTGAAGATGTCGAGAAAGCCGCGAAGGATGCCTATGCCATGGACTTTATTGCGCAGTTGCCTCAAGGCCTGGACACCCAGGTCGGCGAGAACGGCGTGCTGTTGTCCGGCGGCCAGCGTCAGCGTCTTGCGATTGCCCGGGCGCTGCTGAAAAACGCCCCGTTGTTGATTCTCGACGAAGCGACGTCGGCCCTTGATACCGAATCCGAGCGGCATATTCAGGCCGCCCTGGATCAGGTAATGAAGGGCCGTACGACGCTGGTGATAGCTCACCGTTTGTCGACCATCGAGAAGGCCGATCTGATCCTGGTCATGGATCAGGGCCAGATTGTCGAGCGCGGTACCCATTCCGAACTCCTGGCGAAGAATGGCTATTACGCTCGATTGAATGCACTGGGCCTCGATGAGCCCGCACCGCAAGGTATCGTCTGATTCCCGTTTCAGGGTGAGCCATGCTCACCCTGAAGCCGCCTCGGCGTGCAATGCGCTCAGGGCGTTTGTGTCCAGATCTTTACAGTCTTGACTATGTCTAAATAAATTTCCGTATTTCGCCTGCTACGGTTCGCGCATGAATCATTGGCTTCGGGGTGGCTGTTCGCCTCGTGTGGGTACCGGAATGTTGCAGCGCTTTTTATGGAAGCTATTACCCAAACAGCAGCGAGCGTTCCTGCTGGGGCGTTTGTCGGTCAGGGATCGACAAGTCGTGAACAAGGCAATGTCGGGCAACGTGCACTTCCCTCAGGCTTTCCAGCAGCGCTCCTGCGTGTTCATTCACATCCCCAAGTGTGCCGGGAGCAGCGTTTGCTCCGCGCTATTCGACGGCTGGATGCCTGGGCATTTGCCGTTGTACTGGTACGAACAGCAATTTTCCGAGCAGTTTTCCAGCAGTTTCAAATTTACCTTCGTTCGTGACCCTTTGGAGCGGGCTTATTCGGCTTACGCTTTCCTGCGTGGCAACGAACTGGGGGAGCGCGACCGACGGTCCCAGGCGCTGGTTCGTCATTACCGTGATTTCGATGATTTCATCGGCCGCTGGCTGCATCCTGAGAACGTCCAGAAGCAGCTGCATTTCGCTCCCCAGACCGACTTCATGGTCGACTCCATGGGGTATATGGCGATGGATTTCGTGGGGCATCAGGAACACCTGGATCGTGACTTTCAAGTGCTTTGCGAGCAATTGGGGGTTGTCTCGTCATTACCCCATATGAATGGTTCTCAGCATCGCCAATCGGCAGCCGTCCGTGACTTTTGTTCGGTACGTACTCGCCGTTTGGTGCGACGGGTCTACGAACGTGACTATGAGATGCTCGGCTATGAGTAAAGTGTCGTTTGTCTGCGAACAACCTCCACAGATCCGCCCTTACGCATTGTCGTTGTCACCCTCGGCCCGAGCGGCGCTCAAGCATCAACAAGCGTGTTGTCTATGGCTGACGGGGCTGTCCGGTGCCGGCAAGTCGACCTTGGCCAATGCGCTTGAGTTGCAGCTCAATGAGCAGGGGTGCCACACCTTTGTGCTGGATGGCGACAACGTGCGCAACGGTTTGTGCAATGACCTGGGCATGGACGCTGCAGCGCGCAAGGAAAACATCCGGCGTATTGCCGAGGTGGCGCGGTTGATGGTCGACGCGGGGCTGATTGTGATTGTCTCGGCGATTTCGCCGTTTCAGGCCGATCGAGCATCGGCCAGAGCCTTGTTCCGCACGGACGAGTTTCTTGAGGTGCATGTCAGCACGCCGTTCGACATCTGTGCCCGGCGCGATCCCAAGGGCTTGTATCAAGCTGCGCTGCAAGGGCGAATCAAGGACTTCACCGGTCTCGACAGCCCTTATGAAGCACCGCAACAGGCGGACTGCGAAATCAACACCGACGAGGTCGAGCTGGCCGACGCCGTGCAGCATATCCTGGCTGTTTTGCTTAAAAAATGAACAATATAACGGCGTGATGCACCCCAGATGAAGCTGTCGAACTAGGCAGCGTTCATCCTGTGCTAATATCGCGCCCCTGTTCATTTTGTATGTGGGTTGCACCATGAAGTTGTCCATGCCGCGATTCGATCAAGCCCCTGTCTTGGTGGTCGGCGATGTCATGCTCGACCGTTACTGGCATGGTGGTACCTCACGGATTTCTCCTGAGGCGCCGGTGCCGGTGGTCAAGGTCGAGCAAATCGAAGACCGCCCGGGCGGTGCTGCCAACGTTGCCTTGAACATTGCCGCGCTCGGCGCGCCGGCGTCCCTGGTCGGCGTGACCGGTGATGACGAGGCCGCCGACAGCCTGGCCAATAGTCTCGAAGGTGCCGGTGTGCGGGCGTTGTTTCAGCGCATCGCGCATCAGCCGACCATCGTCAAACTGCGGGTCATGAGTCGTCACCAGCAATTGCTGCGTATCGACTTCGAAGAACCGTTTGCCACCGATGCACTGGCACTCGGCGCTGAAGTCGACGGCCTGCTCGAAGGCATCAAGGTGCTGGTGTTGTCTGACTACGGCAAAGGCGCGTTGAAGAACCACCAGGTGTTGATCCAGGCCGCACGCGCCCGTGGCATTCCGGTGCTCGCGGATCCCAAAGGCAAGGATTTCTCGATTTACCGCGGTGCCAGCCTGATTACTCCGAACCTCAGCGAGTTTGAAACCATTGTTGGCGGTTGCGTCGATGAGCACGATCTGGCCAGCAAGGGCGCGAAGCTGATGCACGACCTTGAACTCGGCGCCTTGCTGGTCACGCGTGGCGAGCACGGTATGACCTTGCTGCGTCCTGATCATCCGGTGCTGCACTTGCCCGCACGGGCCCGTGAAGTATTCGATGTGACCGGTGCCGGTGATACGGTGATTTCTACGTTGGCGGCGGCGATTGCGGCGGGCGAAGAACTGCCGCATGCGGTGGCTCTGGCCAACCTGGCCGCTGGCATCGTGGTCGGCAAGCTGGGTACGGCGGCGATCAGTGCTCCGGAATTGCGTCGCGCGATTCAGCGTGAAGAAGGTTCCGAGCGGGGAGTCCTGGGCCTGGAGCAATTGCTGCTGGCAGTCGACGATGCGCGTGCGCACAAAGAGAAGATCGTCTTTACCAATGGCTGCTTCGACATCCTCCATGCGGGCCATGTGACCTACCTTGAGCAGGCGCGGGCGCAGGGCGATCGATTGATCGTTGCGGTCAACGACGATGCATCGGTGAGCCGCTTGAAAGGCCCTGGGCGGCCGATCAACAGCGTTGACCGACGCATGGCGGTACTGGCAGGTCTGGGCGCGGTGGACTGGGTGATCAGCTTCTCTGAAGGCACTCCGGAAAACCTCCTGGCACAGGTCAGGCCGGACGTGCTGGTCAAGGGCGGCGATTACGGGATCGACCAAGTAGTCGGCGCCGACATCGTCAGCGCTTATGGCGGAACAGTGAAAGTGCTGGGGCTGGTGGAAAACAGCTCGACCACCGCAATCGTCGAGAAGATCCGCAAGACCTGAAACTGTGGCGAGGGGGCTTGCCCCCGTTGGGCCGCGAAGCGGCCCTAAGTTCTCAACCGCGCATGTTGTATTGCGCCTGCTTCGCAGGCGAACGGGGCGGTGCGGCGTTCCGACAAGCCCCCTCGCCACAAAAGCCCTGTTGTCACTGTCTGTGATGCCGGGTTAGCGTGCCACCTTGCGCGGCACGATTTTCTTCAGCAGCAGTTTGGCCTTGCCGGTCAATCGGCTGAAACCCGATGCCTTGCCCGGTTGGCTCAAGCCCTGCTGCCTGAGCCAGTCCTTCCAGCGAATCCGTTCGTCACGCACCAGCCAGCCTTCCTGCCGGGCAAAACTTTCTGCCAGATACAGCCCGCGTGTGCTTGCCGGGTAGAGCTGATCTTTTTTCAGGGTGTAGAGCTCGGGCAATGGCTGGCCATCCTCAAGCGGCATCAGGTACAGGTCGGGGCGCTTGCGATCCAGTCGTGCGACGAGTTGATCGCCTTCAAGCCGTTCATCGACATGAAACAAGCTCAGGGATTTGGCTTCCTTGGGCACGTCCAGACGTAAATCGTAGATCAACTGCAACGAAGCCGTAGGCAGATGCACGTAGGCCCGTGGGCGTTCGATCAATTGCATGTTGGCGCAGCGCACCGGGCGTGCAGCGCCAGACAGCGGCGTCAGGCGGAACGGCAGCGCCTCGCGGTAATGCAGCGCGCTGGCGTAGGGCGCTGGCAGCCAGGTGTCATTGAAGCGCCCGCCGAGCCAGCCTTCAGGGGTTTCCAACAGGCATTCTTCGGCGATCTCCTGAATGGCCGTGTGCAACGGCAGGTTCAGCTCGTGAGCCGGCACATAACCCGAGATCAGTTTGAGCACCACGTCGCCACGGTCCTGACGGCGCTGGCGGACCAGCACCCAGTAATCGCGATTCTGCCAGTGCAGGGTCAGCCGTACCGAGACACCGAGGTTGGCCAGTTCCAGCGAAAAGTGCTCTGGATTGGCCACCGTGACCGGGCGCCGACGTTGCAGGGTCTGGGAGAAATTCAGCGGCCTGCCGACACTCTGATAACTCAGGCCTTCGGGAGTCGCTTCGACGTATAACGGCAGGGTCTTGAAGTTGCTGGGGTTCTTTCTTATGAGCGTTCGCGGCATGTCGGCTCCTTCTTGCGTCGGGGTCGGCCGCCTTGGCGGCTGTTCAACGACTACGTAGGACTTGAGCAACAGTCGCCACATTGTGGGCGAGGTGCAGCGGATTAATGGTCCCGACAATAGCACTGGCGACACCGGGCTGCGCAAACAACAGCTCGAAGCTGGCGCGTACCGGGTCCACACCCGGGCTGAGGCAGGCGTGACCACTGGCCAGAGCCTTCTTCACCAGAATGGCTTTGCCGTGGGCAGCAGCGTAGTCGATGACTGGCCGCTCGGCCTGATCGTTGAGATTGTAGGTGATCATGGCGCAATCACCT
This sequence comes from Pseudomonas fluorescens HK44, assembly GCF_000217955.3. Lineage (GTDB taxonomy): Bacteria > Pseudomonadota > Gammaproteobacteria > Pseudomonadales > Pseudomonadaceae > Aquipseudomonas > Aquipseudomonas fluorescens_AQ. The sequence continues at coordinate 196,349 of NZ_AFOY02000008.1, forward strand.
TGTTCCAGAGCCTTCAACCCGCCATCAACGGTCTTTCCGGAGAACCCGAACCCGCGAATCTTGCCTTCGCGTTTAAGCTCGGCGAGGGTCTGATAGACCTCGCACTCGTTGAGGATCACCAGATCGTTGCCGTCCGAGTGCACGAGCACCAGGTCGATGAAGTCGGTTTCCAGGCGTTTCAGGCTGCGCTCGATGGAAAAACGTGTGTGTGCAGCGCTGAAATCGTGGTGCGACAGGCCATCGACGAATTCTTCACCGACCTTGCTGACAATCACCCACTCCTGACGCTGACCGCGCAGCAGCGGGCCGAGGCGTTCTTCGCTGCGGCCATAGGCGGGTGCGGTGTCGATCAGGTTGATGCCCAGCTCGCGGGTCAGCCTGAGTAGCCTGCGCGCTTCGTCATCGTCCGGGATCCGGAAGCCGTTGGGGTATTTCACCCCTTGGTCGCGGCCCAGTTTCACCGTGCCCAGGCCCAGTGGTGAAACCAGCAGACCGGTGCTGCCCAACGGGCGATGCAGGTCGTGCAAGGTGGCTTGGCTCATGGCAGCAACTGCTCCCAGGCAGGTTGGCCGATGGGCGGTTTCGGCAGGGGCGGCAACGGCGCCGGATGGCTTGGCTGGATGCCGTCGCGTTGCAGCGACGCCATTACCCGGTCAGCGAAGTCCGGTGCCAGCGCCAGTTTGGTCGGCCAGCCCACCAGCAGGCGATCCTGCTCGGCGAGGAAGGCGTTGTCGGGTCGGCTCAGGCCCGATTGCAGTGGTTCGGCGCGATCGATTCGCAAGGTCGCCCATTGCGCCTGGCTGAGGTCGACCCAGGGCAACAGGTTGCCGAGCTCTTTCTGCGCGGCAGAAATTTGCGCGGCAGGTTCGCGAGCCACGCCTTCGGCTTCGGCGATATCACCACCCAGGTACCAGACCCATTGACCATCGGCGGCCGGGTGGGTGGTGACGGTGATGCGTGGCTTTGGCCCACCGCCCAGGCAGTGGGCGTAGAGCGGTTTGAGGCTCGGGCCTTTGACGATGATCATGTGCAGCGGCCGACGTTGCATGGCCGGCTGGCTCAGGCCGAGCGCCATGAGCAAATCAGCGTTGCCAGCACCGGCGCTGAGAACGATGCGCTGTGCACGGATCTCACGCTCGTCGATTCGCAAGCCGACCAGCTCACCGTTTTCCAGCAGTGGCTCGATCTTCTGCCCGGCCAGCAGGCCGTCACCGGCCAGTTCGGCCAGACGCCCGATCAGGCTTGGCACATCGACCACCAGTTCCGCGAGGCGATAGACCTTGCCCTTGAAACGCTTGTCTTGCAGGGCGGGTGGCAGTTGCTCGCCCTTGACCTGATCGACCCGGCCGCGCACCGCTTTGCTGGCGAAGAAACTGGTGAGGTTGCCGGCGAGGGTGCCGGGGGACCACAGGTAGTGGGCTTCGGACAGCAGACGCACCCCGGACAGGTCCAGCTCGCCGTCGCCGGCCAAGGCTGCACGCCAACGGCGCGGCATGTCGGCAATGGCTTCGGAGGCACCGGTCAACGCGCCATGCAGCGCGTACTTGGCGCCGCCGTGGATGATCCCCTGGGATTTCAGGCTCTGTCCGCCGCCGAGGCTGGCGCTTTCCACCAGTACGGTCGAGAAACCCTGGCGACGCAGGCGTGCGTTCAGCCAGAGGCCGGCGACACCAGCGCCGACAATCAGTACGTCGGTGGAAATAACGGATGGCATGCAGCGACCTCAGTGTTCAAGACTAGAGGCGCAGTATACAGACTCGACGATTGGAGGTTTTGCTGGCGATCAACTGGTGGTTGGTCAGACCATGCACAAACCTGTGGCGAGGGAGCTTGCTCCCGCTCGGGTGCGCAGCAGCCGCAAATGAACCGATGCGGTCTTATCCCCAAACCTCGATATCAGGTTTTGGGGCCGCTTCGCGACCCAGCGGGAGCAAGCTCCCTCGCCACAATGGACCGGTATCGGGGTTCAGTGCCCGGCGGTTTTCGAGAAGAGCTGGATGACCACCACGCCCAGGACGATCAGTGCCATACCGAGCATGGCCGGGATGTCGAGTTTCTGGTCGTAGAGGAACAGCGCCGCGATGCTGACCATCACGATGCCCATGCCGGCCCATACCGCGTAGGTGACGCCAACCGGGATGGTGCGCACCACCAGGGTCAGCATCCAGAATGCAATGCCATAACCGACGATGATCAACAGCAAAGGGAGTGGTGTGCTCAAGCCCTTGACCGCTTTCATCGATACGGTGGCGATCACTTCGGCGCAGATGGCGATAGCCAGGAGGTAGTAAGCGTTCATGGTGTGATCCTCGTATTTTGGCCTGCTTGATGAGGTCGGCATTCTAGAGACTTTCGAGATGGGGTAAAGTCATTACCTATCTGATTTGAAGATGGGCTGAACCATGAGTGTGCAATGGAATCTGGAGCAGATGCGTTTGTTCGTCAGTGTGGCCGAGCAGCGTTCGTTTTCGGCTGTCGCGCGCGATCAACGCAAGGCACAGTCGGCGGTCAGCAGTGCGATTGCACTGCTTGAAGCAGACCTTGGCCTGAACCTGTTTGATCGCAGTAGCGGCCGCCAGCCACGCCTGACCGAAGCCGGCAGCGCGTTGCTCGAAGAAGCGCGGGAAGTGCTGCGTCAGTGTGAGCGTCTCAATGGTCGGGCTCAGGCGTTGATGCGCGGTCAGGAAGCGCGGTTGCGTCTGGCGCAGGATGAGGCCATGCCTTATCAGCCGGTGCTCGACAGCCTCGAAGCATTGGCCGAGCATTTTCCCAGCCTGGAAGTGCAACTGGCCAGCGCCGCTCAGGGCGATGTGGCGCGCAAACTGGTGGAGCGCCGGGCCGATCTGGGCTTGCTGTTTTATCACGAGCAGATTCCCGAAGCCCTGGAACGTCGGGTGCTGGGCAGCGTCGAGATGGTCACGGTGTGTGGAGTAGGGCATCCGCTGGCTGTAGAAGGGCAGGTCAATTGCCAGCAGATGGCGCAGCATCGACAGCTGCTGATGGCCACGCATTCCAGCGTCTACCCCGGCAGTGAACAAGCCAGCCCGCAAGTCTGGCGCGCCGACAGTTTCTACGTGCTCGCCGAGTGGCTGATGCGCGGCCTGGGGTGGGGCTGGCTGCCGCGGCATGTGGTGCAGTACCCGGCGTATCACGGGCAGATGATCGAACTGGTCAGTGAATGGACCCCGCCAGCATTGGTGGTGGAGTTGGTCTGGCGGCGTGACGAGCCTCTGGGGCCGGCGGCGCGTTGGTTGGCGGAGCGTTTTGCCGTGCACTTGCAGGCGATCGGCTAAAAAAGTCGATAAACTCCGCCGCCATGAATAGAACTCTCTACACCGCGCTGTTTTACCTGGGGCTGCCATTGGTAGCGATTCGGCTGTGGCTGCGCTCGCGCAAGGCGCCCGCATATGCCAAGCGTATTGGCGAGCGCTTTTCCATCGGCTTGCCGGTGATGAAGCCTGGCGGCATCTGGGTACATGCGGTGTCGGTTGGCGAAAGCATTGCCGCTGCCCCCATGATTCGCGGGTTGCTCGAGCGTTATCCACAGCTGCCGATCACCGTGACCTGTATGACGCCGACCGGGTCCGAGCGAATTCACGCGATGTTCGCCAATCAGCCACGCATCCAGCACTGCTACCTGCCTTACGATCTGCCGTGTGCGGCGGCGCGGTTCCTCGACCGGGTTCAGCCGAAACTGGCGGTTATCATGGAAACCGAGTTGTGGCCCAACCACATTCATCAATGTGCCAAACGCGGGATCCCGGTGGCGCTGGCCAATGCCCGGCTCTCGGAACGCTCGGCCAAAGGCTATGGCCGTTTCGGCAAGCTGACGCAGCCGATGCTGGCGGAAATGAGTCTGTTCGCGGTGCAGACCGAAGCTGAGGCCGAGCGTTTTCGGCAACTGGGCGCGCGCGCGGACACGGTCGAAGTGACCGGCTCGATCAAGTTCGACTTGCGCATCGACCCGCAGCTGCTGCAGCGGGCCGCCGAGTTGCGTCAGCAATGGCAAGCGGTCGAGCGTCCGGTGTGGATTGCCGCAAGTACCCATGAAGGTGAAGACGAAGTGGTGCTGGCGGCGCATCGACAATTGCTCGCCAGCCATCCGGATGCGCTGCTGATACTGGTGCCGCGTCACCCCGAGCGTTTCAACCCGGTGTTCGAACTCTGCCAGCAGCAAGGTTTCAACACGATCCGTCGTTCCACCGGCGAAACGGTCAGCGCGAGCACCTCAGTGCTGCTTGGCGACACCATGGGCGAATTGCTGTTTCTCTATGCCTTGGCCGACAGTGCGTTCGTTGGCGGCAGTCTGGTGCCGAATGGCGGGCATAACCTGCTGGAGCCGGCGGCGCTGGCCAAACCGGTGCTGAGCGGGCCGCACCTGTTCAACTTTCTTGAGATCGCCGCGCTGCTGCGCAGTGCCAAGGCATTGCAGGAAGTGGATGACGCCCAAGGGTTGGCGGTGGCGGTGCAGCGACTGTTCGAGTTGCCACGCGATGCGCAGCGGATGGCAGAGGCGGGGCTGAGCGTGATGCGCGCCAATCAGGGCGCCTTGCAGCGATTGCTGGATGGCTTGGGGCGGTTGATCAACTGATTCTGAACCTGACACCTGTGGCGAGGGAGCTTGCTCCCGCCGGCCGGTCCGCGCTCGGGCAAAGCAGTCGTAATTCGGTGACTACGGTGCGCCTGATACACCACGGTGTCAGTTTTTTTGGGCTGCTTTGCAGCCCAGCGGGAGCAAGCTCCCTCGCCACAGGGTTGGTTTTTACTGGCCGGGATTAGCTTTCAGCTGTTGCGCCGCAGCCTTGGCCAGGTCCGGCGGCAGGAAGTCCTTGTCCGGGTTGTAGTCGGCCTTGAGGTAACGCTTCAGGTCCTGCAAGTCGCCCGGGCTCAGGGTACCGGCCGCCTGCTTCAGGCGCAGGTTGTCGAGAATGTAGTCGTAGCGGCTGTTGTTGTAGTTGCGCACCGAGGTGTACAGCTGACGCTGGGCGTCGAGCACGTCGACGATATTGCGCGTCCCCACCTGATAACCGATCTCCGTGGCTTCCACCGCGCTCTGGTTCGAGATGATCGACTGGCGGCGTGCCTGCACCTGCTCGACATCGCTATTCACTGCGCGGTGCAGGTTACGGGTGTTTTCCACCACTTGCCGACGCAGCGCTTCGCGTTGCTGTTCGCTTTGGTCCAGGCGCGAGTACGACTCGCGAACCTGCGAGCTGGTCAGCCCGCCGCTGTAGATCGGGATGTTCAATTGCAGGCCGACCGTGCTTTGCGAGACGGTGCCGCCGTACGGTTGACCGAAGGGGCTCGGGTTGCTGAAACCCAGCGCATCGTTGTCACCGGTCTTGTATTGCGCCACGGCGTCGAGGGTCGGTGCGTGGCCGGCCTTGCGCTGCTTGAGCGTTTCTTCGGCGGCGCTGACCGCGTAGTTGCTGGCCAGCAGGTTGAGGTTCTGTTTGGCGGCGGTGTCGACCCAGGCCTTGGCATCGTTTGGCGCTGGTGGCAGGACCGGCAAGGTGTGGACGATGCCCTGAATCGAGTTGTATTGACGGTTGGTCAGGGTGATCAGCGCTTCGAATGCATCATCCACCTGGCGCTGGGCGAGGATCCGGTTGGCGCGCGCGGTGTCGTAACTGGCTTGCGACTGCAGTACGTCGGTCTTGTCCGAGAGGCCCACATCGAAGCGCTCATTGGACTGATCGAGCTGGCGCTTGAACGCGGCTTCCTCGGCCTTGGTCGAGGCGAGGTTGTCCTGGCTGCGCAGCACGTTGAAGTAGGTTTCGGCGCTTTGCAGGATCAGGTTCTGCTCGGTCGCCGAAAGTTGCAGCGCCGCTTGCTCGTTGACATCCTTGGCCGCTTGGAACTGGAACCAGCGATCGGCGCGGAACAACGGCTGGGCCAGCGTTGCTTGATAGAAGTGGGCACTGCGGTTGGCGGTGGCTGACGGCTGGTCGATCTTTGTCCGCACATCGGCGACCTGGGCACCACCCGAGAGGTTCGGCAGCAGGCCGGCGCGGGCCTGGGGCACGACTTCCTTTTGCGCGCCATATTGGGCACGGGCGGCAGCCAGGTCGGCGTTGTTGTCGACGGCTTCCTGGTAGACGCTGACCAGATCGGTATTGGTCGATAATGGCGCTTCTGCTGCCCAGGCCATTCCGTTGGACGCACAAGACACGGCAAGAGCCAGTGAGAGTTTGCGCAGCATGAGGCGATCCCTAAATTTTATTACGTCGATAATTTAAGCGCCAAGGCTACGACGCACGCCCGGCAGCGTCAAGGCGCAGCCGGCGTAACGAGTGTAGATGCGCCAACCTGCGGCAACAATCCGGTAATCACGCCATTCATCACGCTGATTGCACCGGTGTTGGCGTTCTTTGCCAGTTGTGTCTAGACTGGCCGGGTTCTTGTCGGGGTGCCTTGCTATGAGGCTGAGATCGAATAATTTCGGATCCCGTTGAACCTGATCAGGTTTAAGCCTGCGTAGGGAACAAGATTTCTCGTCACCCGGCGAGTCCTCTTGTGCTTCGTCCGGGATGTTGTTCGACAATCGAACAACCCTCGTGCACTCAGCACAGCACTCATCCAGCTGGAGTTTTCACTGGTGGGCTGCGTCCATTCGTTACAGGTTCGCTCCGACAAAATTCCACTGCCTGGATGATGTCTGGAGAGCCCGTGATGACTACAAAATCAAAAAATGCGATCAACCTGAGTGACTCGGCCAAGGTCGATCAGCAATCGGTTCAGCCCTTTACCCGCTCGCAAAAAATTTATGTTCAGGGCACTCGTCCGGACATCCTCGTGCCGATGCGCGAAATCAGCCTCGATGTGACGCCAACCGACTTCGGCGGAGAAATCAACGCACCGGTCGTGGTCTACGACACCTCGGGCCCGTACACCGACCCCAACGTCATCATCGATGTGCGCAAAGGCCTGGCCGATGTGCGTTCGCCGTGGATCGAAGCGCGGGGTGATACCGAGCGTCTGGCCGGTCTGAGCTCGAACTTCGGCCAGGAACGCCTCGCCGATCCAGAGCTGACCAAGCTGCGTTTCGCTCACGTGAACAACCCGCGCCGCGCCAAGCCGGGTGCCAACGTCAGCCAGATGCACTACGCCCGCAAAGGCATCATCACCGCGGAGATGGAATACGTCGCCATCCGCGAAAACATGAAGCTTGAGGTGGCTCGTGCTGCAGGTCTGCTGGACCAGCAACACGCCGGCCACAGCTTCGGTGCCAGCGTGCCGAAAATCATTACCCCGGAATTCGTCCGTGAAGAAATCGCCCGCGGTCGCGCGATCATTCCGGCGAACATCAACCACACCGAGCTGGAACCGATGATCATCGGCCGTAACTTCCTGGTGAAGATCAACGGCAACATCGGCAACAGTGCACTGGGTTCGTCCATCGAAGAAGAAGTGGCGAAACTGACCTGGGGCATTCGCTGGGGCTCGGACACGGTCATGGACCTGTCCACCGGCAAGCACATTCACGAAACCCGTGAGTGGATCATCCGCAACTCGCCAGTGCCGATCGGTACCGTGCCGATCTATCAAGCGCTGGAAAAAGTCGGTGGCGCCGCCGAAGACCTGACCTGGGAGCTGTTCCGCGACACGCTGATCGAGCAGGCCGAGCAGGGCGTCGACTACTTCACCATCCACGCCGGTGTGTTGCTGCGCTACGTGCCGATGACCGCCAAGCGCGTGACCGGTATTGTTTCCCGTGGCGGTTCGATCATGGCCAAGTGGTGCCTGGCGCACCACAAAGAGAACTTCCTCTACACTCATTTCGAAGACATCTGCGAAATCATGAAGGCCTACGACGTCAGCTTCTCGCTGGGCGATGGCCTGCGTCCTGGCTCGATTGCCGACGCCAACGACGAAGCGCAATTCGGTGAGCTGGAAACCCTTGGCGAGCTGACCAAGATCGCCTGGAAGCACGACGTGCAAACCATGATCGAAGGCCCGGGCCACGTGCCGATGCAGTTGATCAAAGAGAACATGGACAAGCAGCTCGAGTGCTGCGACGAGGCGCCGTTCTACACCCTCGGCCCACTGACCACTGACATTGCTCCGGGCTACGACCACATCACCTCGGGCATTGGCGCGGCGATGATCGGCTGGTTCGGTTGCGCCATGCTCTGCTACGTCACGCCGAAGGAGCACTTGGGCCTGCCGAACAAGGATGACGTGAAGACCGGGATCATCACCTACAAGATCGCCGCCCATGCGGCAGACTTGGCCAAAGGACATCCGGGCGCACAGATCCGCGACAATGCCTTGAGCAAGGCGCGTTTCGAGTTCCGCTGGGAAGACCAGTTCAACCTGGGCCTGGACCCGGACACTGCGCGTTCGTACCACGATGAAACCCTGCCGAAGGACTCGGCCAAGGTCGCGCATTTCTGCTCGATGTGCGGGCCGAAATTCTGCTCGATGAAAATCACCCAGGAAGTCCGCGAGTATGCGGCCAACCAGCGGATCGAAACCGTCGATGCCGAAGTCGCCCAAGGTCTGGCCGAACAGGCCGAGCGCTTCAAGCAGGAAGGCAGTCAGCTGTACAAGAAGGTTTGATCCGAGTGTGTGGGCTCGCTGAGGCGAGCCCACATTTTATGGCTGACGCGGCTCTTGTAGGAGCAAGGCTTGCCCGCGATAGGGGTGTATCTGACACACCGCTATCGCGGGCAAGCCTTGCTCCTACAGGGTATGGGCGCCAAGACCAGCACAACAACAAATGTTCCTCTGAGATAACCCCCCTTGAGTATTCAACCCAGTACCTATTCCCCCGACCACGCCGTGCCTTTGGCCCAGCGCGTGTTCGGTGCCCGCGATCTGTTCTCCCTGTGGTTCTCCCTCGGCATCGGTCTGATGGTCTTGCAGACCGGGGCCTTGCTTGCGCCGGGTCTCGGTCTGTCCGGCTCGCTTCTGGCGATCTTCCTCGGCACCCTGGTCGGCGTTCTGCTGCTGGCGTGCGTCGGGGTGATTGGCAGCGATACCGGCCTGTCGGCCATGGCCACACTCAAACTGAGCCTCGGTACTCACGGTGCAAGCCTGCCGGCGCTGTTGAACCTGCTGCAACTGATCGGTTGGGGTTCGTTCGAAATCATCGTCATGCGCGACGCGGCCAGCCTGCTCGGCGCCCGTGCGTTCAGCGATGCTAGCCTGATGGCCAATCCATTGCTCTGGACGCTGGTATTCGGCGCCTTGGCGACCTTGCTCGCGGTCAGCGGTCCGTTGACGTTTGTCCGTCAGATTCTGCGCAAGTGGGGCATCTGGTTGCTGCTGGCGGCGTGCATCTGGCTGACCTGGAATCTCTTCGCCAAAGCCGATCTGGCCGCGCTGTGGGTACAGGCCGGTGACGGTTCGATGCCATTCGCCGTGGGTTTTGATATTGCCATCGCGATGCCACTGTCGTGGCTGCCGCTGATTGCCGACTACTCGCGTTTCGGCAAACGTGCGAAAAGCGTATTCGGCGGTACGGCGCTGGGCTTCTTCATTGGTAACTTCTGGCTGATGAGCCTGGGCGTTGCCTACACCCTGGCGTTCGCCCCGAGTGGAGAAGTCAATGCCTTGCTGTTGGCGCTGGCCGGTGCCGGATTGGGTATTCCGTTGTTGCTGATCCTGCTTGACGAGTCGGAAAACGCTTTCGCCGACATTCACTCTGCGGCGGTGTCCAGCGGGATTCTGTTGCGCATGAAAGTCGAGCACCTGGCCTTGGCCATCGGCGTGATCTGCACACTGATCGCCTGCCTGGCGCCATTGGCCCAGTATCAGAACTTCCTGCTGTTGATCGGCTCGGTGTTTGCGCCGTTGTTCGGCGTGGTGCTGGTGGATCACTTCATCCTGCGCAAGCGCAGTGCCCGGATCGCGTCAGCCGCCTTGCGCTGGCCGGCGTTGCTCGCCTGGCTGGGCGGGGTGAGCACCTATCACTTGCTGGCGAATCTGTATCCGGAGGTCGGCGCAACCCTGCCATCGCTGGTACTGGCAGGGCTGCTGCAACTGCTGCTGGGTCGGGTCTTCAGCTACGCTCAGGCACCAGCTCAGGCTTGATCTGACCCTTGAGGCGAGCGTAGGGGATGGTCATCTCGATGAGGCCACTCGAATAGGGCGCGATGGTCGCGACGTTGTACTTGAGCACCACCCCGGCGCTGGTCAAGGCCACGTTCGGGGTTTTCTGGAAGGGCCAGCTTTTGACGAAGTCGGGGTCACGATCCAGCTGCGAATTGATCAGCCAGCTATTGTGCGCGACCTGCGCGGTCTTCCAGAACGCTACTTCCTGCCCCGGCAAGAGCATGTCGCCCAGGCTCAGCTCTTTTTGCAGCTGGCGCGAGTAGTTGATAAAGCCACGTCCCGGCGTGCCATTGGCCGCGCCCGTGTCCAGATAGCTGGACACTTCAATGATCACCAGTCCGTCATGCTGCTCACGTACCTTGGCTTGCAAGTAGACGCTGTTGCGATCGCCTGATTCACGCAGGAACTGTTCGCGGTAGGCGTTGAGGGAAGCGGGTAGCGCCGCGCCCGGTGAAGTGCGGGTCATTTGCAGCAGGCGCTGTTCGACGATCCGGTCCAGTTGCGGCTCGGTCGGGAAATGCACCGTGTCGATATTCACCAGCGGGCAGTCGGGGCCGTCGCAACCCGGCTTGACCTGCTCGGACGCATCGCGAGTGGATGTCACCTGTGCCCGATAGCTGGGTTGGAACAGGCTTTGGCAAGCGCCGAGCGTGAGGGCAATACAGGCCACGGAGGCGATTTTCAACAGCGACATGGGCGTCCTTCATGAATCAGAGAAAGGCAAAATTCAGGGTCTTCGACTGCCAGCGGTGCGGTCGGTTCGCCACTAAGCTAATTAGAGCCAATTAGAGTTGTTTTCACCCCTTGCCGTCTATCCCGCTGACGGCAAAGAGGCTGCATCAAACGATGCGGGCGCGTTAGGATGGCGCCAAGCCTGGGGGAACCTCGGACGGATTGACAGTAAACGAGGATTGTTATGACTGATTTTGCCAATGCCACCCCGACCATCGTAGACGTCGTACGCCGCGAAAACTGCTTCAAGGGTTTTTACAAGCTTGATCGCGTGCACCTGCGTCATGAGCTGTTTGCCGGTGGCATGAGTCGCGAGATCAGCCGCGAGTTGTTCGTTCGTCATGATGCAGTGTGTGTCTTGCCTTACGATCCGCAGCGGGACGAAGTGGTCTTGATCGAGCAATTTCGCGTCGGTGTATTGGGCAAGACCGATAACCCGTGGCTGATCGAACTGGTCGCCGGTCTGATCGATAAGGACGAACAACCGGAAGAAGTTGCTCACCGCGAAGCGCAGGAGGAAGCTGGACTTGTATTCACTGCGCTGTGGCCGATGCTCAATTATTTTCCGTCGCCCGGTGGCAGTACCGAACACGTGCACTTGTATCTGGGGCGGTGTAACAGTAACGGGGCCGGCGGCATTCATGGGCTGGTGGAGGAAGCAGAAGATATTCGCGTAACGGTCTGGGATTTCGAAGATGCCCTGCAAGCCGTACGTGATGGACGGATTTCCAACGCGGCGAGCATTATTGCCTTGCAATGGCTGGCTTTGAACCGCGTTGAAGTGAGGGGGTTATGGTCGTAAACAAACAGCGCGATCGTTATCGGGTCGACCTTGTGGGGCTGCAAAGCGCCTGCGAGGCCAACTACGCTCGACTGATGCGCCTGTTACCGGAGATGCGCAACCAGCCGGCTGCCCGGCGCATTGCCATGACCCAGGGTGAACAGATGCTGGGCGTGCTGATGCTGGAAGTGTTGCAGGCGTGTCCGTATACCACGACCCTACGAGTGCGCCAGGAGCACAGCCTGCCATGGCTGCCGGTGCCACAACTGGAAGTGCAGGTGTACCACGACGCGCGCATGGCCGAAGTCATCAGTGCCGAACATGCGCGGCGCTTTCGCGGCATCTACCCTTATCCGAATGCGTTGATGCACCAGCCGGACGAAAAGGCCCAGCTCAATGTGTTCCTCGGCGAGTGGCTGAGTCATTGCCTGGCCTGCGGGCATGAGTTCGAAGTCGTACGCTAGTTGTGAACTGCGTCTGGTTCACGGGTTTCCTCTTTTCAATTTCCCCCAGCATAATTGCCCCATTCATCCATATCCGTGATCACGCCTTGGGAGAACGCCTTGCCGAGCGTATCCACTCTGACTGCCAGCGATGCCGTATTGCTGGTGCAGCTTTCTGACAGCCATCTGTTCGCCGAGGCGGATGGCACGTTGCTGGGCATGAGCACCCGCGACAGCCTGCAAAAGGTTATCGAGTTGGTGCTGGCACAACAGCCGCACATCGACCTGATGATCGCCAGTGGCGACGTATCCCAGGATGGCACGCTTGAGTCGTATCAGCAGTTTCGCGAGATGACCCGGCAGATCGATGCCCCCGCGCGCTGGATTCCGGGCAACCACGACGAGCCGCAGATCATGGCCCGGGCCGCGGTCCAGAGTCAGTTGCTGGAGCCCATCGTGGACATCGGTAACTGGCGGATCACGTTGCTGGATTCGGCGGTCCCGGGTTCGGTGCCAGGGTACTTGCAGGATGACCAACTGCAGTTGCTCGTCCGCGCCCTGAGCGAAGCGCCGGAGCGCCATCATCTGGTGTGCTTGCACCATCATCCGGTGTCCATCGGTTGTGCCTGGATGGAACCGATTGGCCTGCGCAACCCGGACGCCTTGTTTGCCGTGCTCGATCGCTTCCCACAGGTGCGGGCAGTGCTCTGGGGTCATGTGCATCAGGAAATCGATCAGTTGCGCAACGATGTGCGGCTGATCGCTTCGCCATCGACGTGTATCCAGTTCGAGCCCGGCAGCGTGGATTTCAAGGTCGATACGCTGGCGCCGGGTTATCGCTGGTTGCGGTTGCTGCCGGACGGACGGCTGGAAACCGGGGTCGAGCGCGTGACCGGGTTCGACTTCCAGATCGATTACGGCTCCAACGGTTACTGAGGTGCTGAGGTGCCTTTGTGGCGAGGGAGCTTGCTCCCGCTCGATCGCGAAGCGGTCGTAAAACCGATGCGTGCGGTGAATCTGTCTGAACGCGATTGAATGTTTTGGGGCTGCTGCGCAGCCCAGCGGGAGCAAGCTCCCTCGCCACAGGGTTTGTCTCTGATCGGAACGATCTGATTCGTTCCTGAGCAAGTCAATCTCGTGGACTCCCTGTAAACTGCGGCATCTTTGCCCGCCTCACAGGGAGCTCGCATGTTCGGTTCGATCCTCTATATCCACGGTTTCAACAGCGCACCCTCGTCGAAAAAGGCCTGTCAGCTGGTCGGCGTGATGGATCGTCTGGGTCTGGGCGACCAGTTGCAGGTGCCGGCCTTGCATCATCATCCACGTGAGGCCATCGGTCAGCTGGAACAGGCGATTGCCGGGCTGGGGCGGCCACTGCTGGTCGGCAGCTCCCTCGGCGGCTACTATGCCACTCACCTTGCCGAGCGCCATGGCCTCAAGGCCCTGTTGATCAACCCTGCCGTCAGCCCGCACCGGATGTTCGACGGATACCTGGGCACGCAGAAGAACCTGTATACCGAAGAGACCTGGGAATTGACCCGTGACCACGTGACAGCCCTGGCCGGGCTGGAAGTGCCGGCGCCTCAGGACCCGCAACGGTTTCAGGTGTGGTTGCAAACCGGGGACGAAACGCTGGACTATCGCCTCGCCCAGCAGTATTACCGAGCCTGTGCCTTGCGCATCCAGGCCGGCGGTGACCATAGTTTCCAGGGGTTCGCCGGGCAATTGCCGGCCCTGTTGAGTTTTGCAGGCATAGGCTCCGATGTGTACCAGGCGATCGATTTCACAGCACTGTGAACCCTCGCCCCTATTTTCATTGAACGACTGACGACGAGACCCCATGGCCACTCCCAGCGCTAGCTCTTATAACGCAGACGCCATCGAAGTCCTCTCGGGCCTCGACCCGGTGCGCAAACGCCCCGGCATGTACACCGACACCAGTCGGCCGAACCACCTTGCCCAGGAAGTCATCGACAACAGTGTCGACGAAGCCTTGGCCGGGCATGCGACATCGGTGCAGGTCATTCTCCATGCCGACCATTCCCTGGAAGTCAGCGATGACGGCCGTGGCATGCCGGTGGACATTCACCCCGAAGAGGGCGTCTCGGGCGTTGAGCTGATCCTCACCAAGCTGCACGCCGGCGGCAAGTTCTCGAACAAGAACTACCAGTTCTCCGGCGGTTTGCACGGGGTGGGTATTTCGGTGGTCAACGCCCTGTCGACCCAGGTCCGGGTACGCGTCAAACGCGATGGCAACGAGTACCAGATGACCTTCGCCGATGGCTACAAAGCCACCGACCTGGAAGTGGTCGGCACCGTTGGCAAGCGCAACACCGGGACCAGCGTGTACTTCTCGCCGGATCCGAAATACTTCGATTCACCGAAATTCTCCATCAGCCGTCTCAAGCACGTACTCAAGGCCAAGGCCGTGTTGTGCCCGGGGCTGCTGGTCAGCTTTGAAGACAAGGCCACCGGCGAAAAAGTCGAATGGCATTATGAAGACGGCCTGCGTTCCTACCTGGTAGACGCGGTCAGTGAATTCGAACGTCTGCCCGACGAACCCTTCTGCGGCAGCCTGGCCGGTAATAAAGAAGCGGTCGACTGGGCGCTGCTGTGGCTGCCTGAAGGTGGCGAAAGCGTCCAGGAAAGCTACGTCAACCTGATCCCGACGGCCCAGGGCGGTACTCACGTCAACGGTTTGCGTCAGGGCTTGCTCGACGCCATGCGCGAGTTCTGCGAGTTCCGCAGCCTGCTGCCGCGTGGCGTGAAGCTGGCACCGGAAGATGTCTGGGAACGCATTGCCTTCGTCCTGTCGATGAAGATGCAGGAGCCGCAGTTCTCCGGCCAGACCAAAGAGCGCCTGTCGTCCCGCGAGGCGGCGGCGTTTGTTTCCGGCGTGGTCAAGGACGCTTTCAGCCTGTGGCTTAACGCGAACCCCGAGTTGGGCCTGCAACTGGCTGAGCTGGCGATCAACAACGCTGGCCGCCGTTTGAAGGCCAGTAAAAAGGTCGAGCGCAAACGCATCACCCAAGGGCCGGCCTTGCCGGGCAAGCTTGCCGATTGCGCCGGGCAGGACCCGATGCGTTCCGAGCTGTTCCTGGTGGAAGGTGATTCCGCCGGCGGTTCGGCCAAGCAAGCGCGGGACAAAGAGTTCCAGGCAATCCTGCCGTTGCGCGGGAAAATTCTGAACACCTGGGAAGTCGACGGCAGCGAAGTGCTGGCCAGCCAGGAAGTGCACAACATTGCCGTGGCCATTGGTGTCGATCCGGGCGCTGCGGACATGAGCCAACTGCGCTACGGCAAGATCTGCATCCTTGCCGACGCCGACTCCGACGGCCTGCACATCGCGACCTTGCTGTGTGCCTTGTTCGTCCAGCATTTCCGTCCGTTGGTGGACGCCGGTCACGTCTATGTGGCGATGCCGCCGTTGTACCGCATCGACCTCGGCAAAGAAATTTACTACGCACTCGATGAAGCCGAGCGCGATGGCATTCTCGATCGTCTGGTGGCCGAGAAGAAACGCGGCAAGCCGCAGGTCACCCGATTCAAAGGTCTGGGTGAAATGAACCCGCCGCAACTGCGTGAAACCACCATGGACCCGAACACTCGACGCCTGGTGCAGTTGACGCTGGATGATTTCGAAGCCACCTCGGAAATGATGGACATGCTGCTGGCGAAAAAACGCGCTGGCGACCGCAAGTCCTGGCTGGAGTCCAAAGGTAATCTGGCCGAGGTTCTGGGCTGATGCGGAGCGGTTTCGCCCTCGCATTGCTGCTGTTGGCGTCCGCTGTCGCGGCGCAGCCTGCGCCTGAACTGACGCTGGTTTCCGAGCACGCCGTGGACGGCATGCGCGGTGGAAATCTGTCGGGTCTGGCGCAATGCGGCAAAGACCTGTGGACGGTTTCCGACCGTGACGATGATCAGATCTACCGGCTCGATACCAGCGAGCGAGTATGGCAGGCCGAAACCGTGCGCATCGATGTGCCGCCGGTGCCTGACACCGAGTTGCCCTGGGGGCTGAAGTCGCGCACCTGGGCAGCCTCGTTCGTGCGCGGTGGAAACCTCGACTTCGAGGGGATCACCTGCGACAAGGCCGGTAACCGCTACATCGTCAGCGAAGCCCATGCGGCGGTGCTGCAAGTGCCGGTGCAGGGGCCAGCCGCGTGGCTGAGAATTTCACCGATCATGGTTCGCCAAGCGCGAGCCAGCGGCATGTTGCTGCACTTCAACGCGCTGTTCGAAGGGCTGGCGATCAGTGCGCAAGGTGATCAGCTATGGCTGGCGGCCGAGCGCGAGCGGCGTGGTTTGTTGCTGGTCAAGCGCCAACAGACCGTCTGGGGGTGTGACGGCAGCTGTGTGCTGTTGAGCGAAGCTGGCAAGGAAATGCAGCCCGCGCAATTTCCCAACGCCAAGCCGGTATCCAAAGATTTTGCGGATCTGGCGCTGTTCAACGGCAAGCTCTTCACCCTGGAGCGCAACGCTTTTCAAATCTGTCGTCGCGATGCGCAGAGCGCCAAGGTCGAGCGTTGCTGGTCATTCGCAGCTGAAGCCTTGCAGGAACATCGACGTTATCCACAGCCCTATGGTATGGCCGAAGCACTGGTGGTCGATGCCGATGGCGCCTGGATCGGCATCGACAACAACAATGGTGCCCGCGCGGACGGCGAAGCCCGGCCGATAGTCTGGCGCTTTGCCGCACCGCAAGGTGGCTGGAGCGCCAAGCTGTGAGCGTCCTGAAAAAACTTGAATTTACCCAGCGCAGTGGCACCTTGTTGCTGCGCCAGACAACAAACTGATGAGGCCCGCATGAGCGACTCCCTGGATCTCAGCCTGGACGGCGTTGAACGCCGCTCACTGGCCGACTTCACCGAAAATGCCTACCTCAACTACTCCATGTACGTGATCATGGACCGTGCTTTGCCGCACATCGGCGACGGCTTGAAACCTGTGCAGCGGCGGATCATCTACGCCATGAGCGAGTTGGGACTGGACGCTGACTCCAAGCACAAGAAATCCGCGCGTACGGTCGGTGACGTGCTCGGCAAGTTTCACCCGCACGGCGACTCCGCGTGCTACGAAGCCATGGTGCTGATGGCCCAGCCGTTCAGCTACCGCTACACGCTGGTGGACGGGCAGGGTAACTGGGGTGCGCCGGATGATCCGAAATCCTTCGCCGCCATGCGTTACACCGAGGCGCGCCTGTCGCGCTATTCCGAAGTGCTGCTCAGCGAACTGGGTCAGGGCACGGCGGATTGGGGCCCGAACTTCGACGGCACCCTCGATGAGCCGCTGGTGTTGCCGGCACGTTTGCCGAACATCCTGCTCAACGGCACCACCGGCATTGCCGTGGGTATGGCCACCGACGTTCCGCCGCACAACCTGCGGGAAGTCGCTACGGCTTGCGTGCGCTTGCTCGATGAACCGAAAGCCACGGTAGAGCAGCTCTGTGAACACATCCAGGGCCCGGATTATCCGACTGAAGCGGAAATCATCACGCCGCGCGCCGATCTGCTGAAAATCTACGAAACCGGTCGCGGTTCGGTGCGCATGCGCGCCGTGTACCACATCGAAGACGGCGACATTGTCGTCACCGCGCTGCCGCATCAGGTCTCCGGCGCCAAAGTGCTGGAACAGATTGCCGCGATGATGCAGGCCAAACCGTCCAAGGCCCCGCAAGTGGCGGACCTGCGCGATGAGTCGGACCACGAGAACCCATGCCGTATCGTGATCATTCCGGTCAACAGCCGGGTCGATCATGAGGCGTTGATGCAGCACCTGTTCGCCAGCACCGAGCTGGAGTCGAGCTACCGGGTCAACATCAACATCATTGGCCTGGATGGCAAACCGCAGCTGAAGAACCTGCGGGCGTTGCTGGTGGAGTGGCTGGAGTTCCGGGTTCAGACCGTGCGCCGCCGCCTGCAATTTCGCCTGGACAAGGTCGAGCGTCGCCTGCACCTGTTGGATGGCTTGCTGATCGCCTACCTCAACCTGGATGAAGTGATCCACATCATCCGTACCGAGGAGCACCCGAAAGCCAAGCTGATCGAGCGTTTTGCCCTGAGCGAGATCCAGGCCGACTACATTCTTGATACTCGCCTGCGTCAGTTGGCGCGACTCGAAGAAATGAAGCTGCGCGATGAGCAGGATGAACTGCTCAAGGAACAAGCCAAGCTGCAAGCCTTGCTGGGCAGCGAAGCCAAGCTGAAGAAACTGGTGCGCAGCGAGCTGATCAAAGACGCCGAAACCTATGGCGACGACCGTCGCTCGCCGATTGTCGAGCGTGCCGAAGCCAAAGCGCTGACCGAACACGATCTGCTGCCGAACGAAAAAGTCACCGTGGTGCTGTCCGAGAAAGGCTGGGTGCGCTCGGCCAAGGGCCACGACATCGACGCCACCGGGCTTTCATACAAGGCCGGGGATGGCTTCAAGACCGCGGCGGCCGGTCGTTCCAACCAGTTTGCGGTGTTCATCGACTCCACCGGTCGCAGTTATTCGGTGCCGGCGCACACGCTGCCATCGGCCCGCGGCCAGGGCGAACCGCTGACGGGGCGTCTGACGCCGCCGCCCGGCGCGACCTTCGAATGCGTGCTGATGCCTGAAGACGATGGGCTGTATGTCATCGCTTCGGACGCCGGTTACGGTTTCGTGGTCAAGGGTGAAGACCTGCAAGCCAAGAACAAGGCCGGCAAGGCACTGTTGAGCCTGCCGAACAACGCCAAGGTGATTCTGCCGCGTCCGGTCGCTGACCGTGAGCAGAACTGGTTGGCCGCGGTCACCACAGAAGGTCGCTTGCTGATCTTCAAGATCAGCGACTTGCCGCAGCTGGGCAAGGGAAAAGGCAACAAGATCATCGGTATCTCCGGCGAACGTGTGGCCAATCGCGAGGAATATGTCACCGATATCGCAGTATTGCCGGAAGGCGCGACCCTGGTGTTGCAGGCTGGTAAACGCACGCTGTCGCTTAAAGCCGATGACCTCGAACACTATAAAGGTGAGCGCGGACGCCGTGGCAACAAGCTGCCACGGGGCTTTCAGCGTGTCGATGCACTATTGGTAGAAACTCTCGATTAAGCGGTCCAGGGCGCTCGATCTACGATTTAACCCGTAGATCGATGCTTTCGCGCTGGAGTCGCAAGCCATATTCACGGATGATATGGCCTTTCAAGCGTGGGCGTGGTCCTGCGTTCTTCATATTGATTGAGTAATTTTCACTGTGGCCGGCCTGTTGGCTGTCACTTGGATGGGATGATGACTGTTCTGCGCCTTCCTCTATTTTTGTTGCTCGCTGGCGTATTGGGCCTGGCGGGTTGCAGCGTTCACCAGCCGGTGTCGCTGTATCAGCTGGACAGTGGAAGTCCGGCTCAGCCTGCGCAAAGCGCGGGCATGGCGGTTTTGTTGGGCCCGGTATCGATCGCCGATTACCTGCAACGTGAAACCCTGCTGCAGCGCCAGCCTGATGGCAGCCTGCAAGCGTCCACCGACGGTCGTTGGGCGGGCAGCCTGTCTTCGGACATCAATCAGCTTCTGTTGCGTCAGGTGGCCGGCCGCCTGGACAGCCAGCGCGTAGTGCTGGCACCAGCGACCTTGGGTTTCACCCCGGATGTGCAGGTTTTGCTGTCGATCACTCGCCTGGATTCGGGTGAGTCGCAACCGGCTGTCCTCGATGCCCAGTGGCGTTTGATCGACCGTCGTGGCCAGGTGCGTGACAACCGCATCATTCATCTGCAAGAGCCACACGCCAGTGGTACGGCGGCTCAGGTGCAGGCCCAGGGCATATTGCTGCAACGTTTGGCCGAGCAGTTGTCGATCGCGCTCAAGCCGCTGGCCAATCAGCCACCGGTTGTCGAAGTGCCGCGTAAACCTGCGTCCAGGCCAGCGGCGCCGGCAGAGCCGGAGAAACCGAAGATCCCGATGGCTTCACCGATTCGCACGGACATGGAAGTGTTCAGGTTCTAAGGTGATTGCCGTATAGACAAAGCCCGCGTTGATGCGGGCTTTGTTGTTTCTGCAAGATGGGGATCTTCAGAGCTATTGATGGCCTCATCGCGGGCAAGCCTTGCTCCTACAGGATGATGTCAGGCCCATTTATGTGGTTAGCATAGGACCCGTAGGAGCAAGGCTTGCCCGCGATCGGTCGCGCAGCGATCGCAAAAAAGCCCGCAGACAATCACTCATCTGCGGGCTTTTTGGTTCACGGCCCTGGTTCAGCTTTTAGCGCGTGTCTCATGCATCCGCGCCAGTTGCCGCTCCAGCATCGACGGGTAAGGCTCCATCAGGCGTTCGACGCAGCAAGCGCCTTCAGGGCTGGCGATTGGGCGGATCCGTGCGCGTTGGCGGATCAGCACGTCGTCGCTGATCTTGCGTTCCACCAGCAGCAGGTTTCGGCTGTGCTGGGACAACGCGAGAGCGTCCTGAGCGGTTTCAGTCAGCAGCAGATCAATCTGGCTGAGGCCAAAGAGCCCATCGCCCAAGGTCAGGCCCAGTTGCAATTGCAGGGTGATGCCACTGTCGGCGACTTCGATCTGCAACTGGTGACCAAGCGCACGCAGCAGCTCGCCGCAGCAGATGGCGTTGGTCAGGTAGTCGTCACCGCTGTCTTCACTGTGGAACAGCATCAGCGTGCTGCCATCGTTCAGGGTGTGCAGTTCGCTTTCATACAGCGAAGCCGCCTGGTCCAGGCAGTCGCGATAACGCTCCAGCAGTTCGGTCAGGCGCGCACGGGGCAGGCGGCGCAGTTGGTCCTGAGCACCCAGCTGCACCGCCAATACCGCGCTGTGCTGCGGTTGCGCCGGGGCTGCAGGCTTGTTGAGTTGCGGCTTGGCAACGGGCGTGGCGGCAGCGGTGTCGCGAAGGTCGGCAAACGGATCATCTTCGTCCTGTTCGTCTTCTTCAGCGCTGACCACGTGCCGTGCTGCTGGTTTCAGGCCGGCCACCGGAGCGCTTTCATCGAAGCTTGGATCGCGCAGATTACGCACTTCGAAGGTCGGCTCGGCCTCTTCAGTGTCTTCGAAATCGTCGAATTCAGGTTCTGGCTCGGGTTCAGGCTCGACCTTTTCAGGTGCGTAACTGCTGTGGAGCTGACGGGCCAGGTCACCGATTTCGTCCTGGCGCTGAGTCGCCGGGGTGTGTTCGTCAATGTCGCGCAGCCACACCCGCAATTGCAGCAGCGGCGTGGAGATGTGCCGACCCAGGCGCAAGCTCAGGGCCAGGGACAACGCCAGCAGGATAGCGCTGAGAATGCCCATGCTTTGCAGGCTGATGGTCATCGGCTGTTGGAACTGCGCCATGTCCAGGCTGATCCGCAGTTGACCGGCCGTCACGTCCTGAAAGGTGATCTTGCTCTCGTACATGCCTTCGGCTTCGCCCAGCAAACCATGCTTGGGACGTTGCCCGGCCTCGGCGAGAATCCGGTTGTCCACGCTATAAATAGCTGCGTGAGCCACCAATGGGTTCTTGGTCAGGTTGTTCAGCAATACGTTGAGGCTGAGGATGTCGTTGGACACCAACAGTTCGGTCGCTGACATCGCTGTCTGGGTGGTCAGGCTCTGGCCGAGGGCATCCGCTTGCTCGTGCATGGCCTGTTTGAACTGCAGACCCATCACGCAGGCGTAGATCACCAGGGCCAATGCGACCAGGATCACGTTATGGCTGGCAATGCGCAATGCAATCGGTACACGGCGATGGCGCAGTGCCCGGAAGATCAGCAGAAAGAAGTTATCGGTTTTGACTGGCGTAGGCCGGTTCACTGAGCTCGGCTCTTTTGTCCGTGAAGTTGAGGCGCAGTATAGCGACAGGCCCCAGACCGGCAAAGCGCTCGCTGTGCCCGATGGTCACTGAAAGTGGGTAGAATGCGGTTTTTTTCCACTTGCGGGGGTGCGCCTTGCGCGAAATCGTCCTGATAAACATCACGGGAGTCGACCGTCCGGGTCTGACTGCGGCCATTACCGGTGTACTGGCCCAGGGTGGCGTGAACATTCTCGACATCGGTCAGGCAGTGATCCACGACACGTTGTCGTTCGGCATCCTGGTTGAAATTCCCGACACCGAACAGGGTTCGTCGGTGCTCAAGGACATCCTGTTCAAGGCCTACGAGCTGGGGCAACAGGTGCGTTTCACGCCGGTCTCCGAAGAGGATTACCAGCAGTGGGTCGGCGCTCAAGGCAAGAAACGCCACATTGTGACCTTGCTGACCCGCAAAGTGACGGCCGAGCAGTTGCAACGCGTGAGCTCGATCACCGCCAAATACGGGCTGAACATCGATCACATCGACCGCTTGTCCGGGCGTA
The DNA here is from genome assembly GCF_000217955.3 of Pseudomonas fluorescens HK44. Taxonomy (GTDB): domain Bacteria; phylum Pseudomonadota; class Gammaproteobacteria; order Pseudomonadales; family Pseudomonadaceae; genus Aquipseudomonas; species Aquipseudomonas fluorescens_AQ. The sequence goes on from NZ_AFOY02000008.1 coordinate 218,650, forward strand.
TGCCGCTGGACACTCCGGCCGACAAGGGCAAGGGCTGCATTGAATTTTCCGTGCGCGGCGAAGCGGCCGATCCGCAGGCCCTGCGTGCCGAATTCCTCAGCGTGGCCCAGGAGCTGAACGTCGACATCGCCTTCCAGGAAGATTCGCTGTTCCGGCGCAACCGTCGTCTAGCGGTGTTCGACATGGACTCGACACTGATCGAAGCGGAAGTCATCGACGAACTGGCCAAGGCCGCCGGGGTGGGCGAGAAGGTGTCGGAAATTACCGAGCGGGCGATGGCCGGCGAACTGGATTTCCGCGCCAGCTTCAAGGAACGCCTGGCCTTGCTCAAAGGGCTGGACGTCAGCGTGCTGGATTCGATCGGGGCGTCCCTGCGCCTGACCGAAGGCGCTGAAACCTTGTTCGCCGAACTCAAGCGCCTGGGCTACAAGACGGCCATTCTATCGGGCGGCTTCACCTACTTCGCCAAACAGCTGCAAGCCAAGCTGGGCATCGACTACGTGTTCGCCAATGAACTGGAAGTGGTCGACGGTAAAGTGACCGGCGTGGCTGTCGAGCCGATTGTCGATGCACAGCGCAAAGCCGATTTGCTGCGTGAACTGGCGCACAAGGAAGGCTTGCGTCTGGAACAGACCATTGCCGTCGGCGATGGCGCCAACGATTTGCCGATGCTGGCGATTGCAGGTCTGGGGGTAGCGTTCCGTGCCAAGCCGCTGGTCAAGCAGTCGGCCAAGCAGGCGATTTCGACCCTGGGTCTGGATGGCGTGCTGTATCTGCTGGGCTTCAGGGACCGCGACGGTCAGCTGTAACCCTACGCAGTTTGTGTGGGAGCGAGCAAGCTCGCTCCCACATTTCCCACATTGGATCTCTGTGTAGATCAGGCGTTGGGCAAGCCCATGCCTTGGCCCATCATCACTGGCGAGCCAGCCGCCAGCTCTTCAGCCCACTTCACTTGATCCGGGCCAAACAGCACAACCGCCGTCGAACCCAGTTTGAAGCGACCCAGTTCGGCGCCCTTTTCAAGGTGAATCGGTGCGCGGGCAGCTTCGTCGTAGCGGAAGGTTTTCAGTTCGCGCTTGGGCGGCGTTACCAGCCCGGCCCAGACGGTTTCGATCGAAGCAACGATCATCGCACCCACCAATACCACAGCCATTGGCCCGCGCTCGGTGTCGAAGATACACGCGACGCGTTCGTTACGGGCGAACAGTTCAGGAACGTTTTCCGCGGTGGTCTGGTTGACCGAGAAGATCCGGCCCGGGATGTAGACCATTTCGCGCAGGGTGCCGGCCAGCGGCATGTGCACGCGGTGGTAGTCTTTGGGCGACAGGTAAATAGTGGCGAAATCACCGCCCATGAACGGCGCAGCATTTGCCGCATCACCGCCGAGCAATTCCAGCACGCTGAAACTGTGGCCCTTGGCCTGGAACACGCGACCGTGCTCGATCGGGCCGAGCTGGCTGACGGCACCGTCGGCCGGGCTGAGGATTGCGCCCGGGGTTGGGTCCAGTGGGCGTACACCCTCTTTCAGTGCGCGGGTGAAGAACGCGTTGAAGTGTTCGTAGGCAGTCAGGTCCTCGACCAGCGCTTGCGACATGTCCACCTGATAACGCTTGGCGAACCAGGCGGTGAAGGCGTTCTTGAACCAGCGCACGCGGCATTCGGCAATGCAGCCGGCCAGACGCGACAGCAGGTGATGAGGCAGCAGGTACTGGCTGAGGATAAACAAACGCTTTTTCATTAACTGTCCTTAAGAACCTTGAATCTCAACGGGCGTGTCGGGGTGGTTGCCCCATTCGCCCCAGGAGCCGGCGTAGCCTTTGACCCGCGGATAACCGAGCGCCTTGGCCACCAGATAGGTGAAGCCGGAGCGATGGTGGGTCTGGCAGTGGGTAATCACTTCTTTGTCTTTGCTGATCCCGAGCTGTTCGAGGATCTGCGGCATGTCGGTGCGGATGCGCAGGTTGCGCGCCTTGTCCATGCCGGCGGTCCATTCGAAATTGACTGCGCCGGGGATGTGTCCGCCCTTGGCCGCGAGGACTTTCTCGCCGGAATATTCCAGCGGCCCGCGGGCGTCCCAGATCGCCAGGTCGGTGGCGCCGAGACGGCTTTGCAGGTATTCGCGGGTGGCGGTGGGCTCGTTGTGCAAGGTCAGTGCAACCGGGCCGCCGACAGGCGTTGGAACCTCGGTCGAGACCGGCAAGCCCTCCGCCAGCCAGGCCAGCAGGCCGCCGTCCACATAGTGGTAGTTGCTGTGGCCAATGACATCCAGCAACCAGATGAAGCGCCCGGCCCAGCCACCGCCTTCGTCGTCGTAGACCACGTAGACCGCGTCCGGGTTATGCCCCAGTTCGCCGAACAGGGCTTCAAGCGCAGCCTGTGACGGCAGCAGGCCCGGCGCTGGCGCATGACCCAGTTGAGTACGTTTGGGGTCGACGAAGCGCGCACCGGGAATGTGGCCTTCGGCGTAGCGGGCGCTGCTGGTCAGGTCGACCAGAATCAGTTCGCGAGCATCGAGACGGGCGAGCAGGTCGCTCGGTTCGATGACCAGCGACAAGCCAGAGAAGTCAGACATGTGAGGTCTCCAGAGCACAAAGGGGAGGATTGTAGCGCAACGGCTATTGGCCGCGGTGGCTAAAGCTGTGCAGGGCTTTTTCGATGCACTGTGCGGTTTTGCCGAAGGCTTGCACGGTGATTTCCGAAAATGGCCCACCGTCCTGATCCGCCACGACCAGCATGATCACCCGGCCATTGTTGACCAGTGAGCGCAGCAGCAGGTGCTCGCCGCCGAACAGTGCACGCAGGCTGGCGGGCAGCAGGGCCGAAAATTGTGCGGTGTTGGCTGGCGTCAGACGCACCTGAGCCTGTTGCGAGAGCAAGCGTTGCAGCACGGTGCTTTGGCTGACCACAAAGTTCAGCGTCGCCGCTTCTTTAGGCAGGCCGTGAGTCTGGTGCGCGCGCAATTGGCTGTGCGTGCGATCAGCCATCAGAATCATCAGCCGACGCATGCCGCAGGCAACCAGCGCGTCTCGGGCAGAGGTGGTCAGGTGCATGGCATTGGTAAAGCGGCTCGGCTCCGCCAGCAGTTCTGCACAGTGTTTGCGCCACTTTGTCAGGTCTTCGGCGGTGGGGGCGGGTGCCGGAAGCTGGCCGCGATGAAGGCGCCGCTCGTCCCACGGCCAGAGCAATGCCCCGGCGGGGTGCCAGAGGTCCGGCATGGCGTGGTTGCGGGCGCTGAGTGCGGCTTGCTGGTGCAGTTGCTGCTGGACCTCGCCCATCGGCATTTGCAGGTAGAGACTGGTCAATAATTGCCAGCGCAGGCAGTGAGGGCTGTTCCAGGCTTGCTGTGCCGATAACGCCAGGCCGTTGGCCAGCAATACCGTGTTGGCCGGTTGATTGAGCCAGCGGCGCAGGGTCGGGTCATCGTCGAGGCGGTTTTGCTGGCGCAACGGGTGATCGGCGTCGCGGGCGATATGCATGACTTTCGCCAGTTCGCGTTGTTCATCCAGCAGCATTCGATAGCCTTGTCTTACCCAGATTGGCAGGCGCCAGACTTCCACCAGTGCCTGGCCGAGTTCCAGCAGGCGTACGCCGAACAGTTCTTTTTCGACCTTGCCTGCTGGTTCGCGCTTGTGCAGGACCCGCAGTTCCCAATCTTCCAGCAGCTGCGGGAAGGTCAAGGCCAGCGGCCAGAACGGCGAGAGGAACAGCAGGCTACCCCAGTGGATTTCCTGCCAGAGTCTTGCCAGGCGACTGGCAAAAAAGCCGTTGGCCTGCTGGGTCGCGTGCAGGCTGATCAATTGAAGTTGGCGCAGGGCCGGCGGGATTTCGTTCTCGGGTGGGGCGGGCAGGCGCGCAAGCAGTTCTTCGGTGCGCTTGAGACCGAGGCGATTGATCGCCACTTCCAGGTTCTCGCTGGGCTCGCTCATGCTGCCGTGGGTATGGCGATTGGCTTCGCGGATGACGCTGAGGGCGAGCGCCGGGCTGCCCTGCATCAATTCGGCAATATCGCGCAACGAGCTGCGATTGTCGGCGATAGCCTTGCAGGCGCGATCATGGCTGGCTCGCGGCACGGGCAAGGTCACGCCATCGAGCAGCTTGACCCAGCCTTCGAGTGTGGTCGGTTTAGCCGTTGGAACGGTCGTTTCATTAGCCATGGTTGGGCGCGATCATCGTCTGCATTAAACACGCCCGGAGCGGGCCAAATTAGCTTTTCGCCTTAACTGGCTATAGTCTGGCGCAGTTTTGCCGATAAGTAGAAGAAGAGATTTTTTAACTTCCGAATATGACCTTGAACCCGACTTAAGTAAGTACCTTCTACCTATGGCTAAAATTATCGGCATCATCGTCGTATTCGCGAGCGTGCTTGGCGGATACGTGCTTTCCCACGGCAAGATTGCCGCCCTGATTCAGCCGTTCGAGGTGATGATCATCGCCGGCGCGGCGCTGGGTGCATTCCTTCAGGCCAACCCCGGTCACATGACGAAACATGTGCTCAAGAAATCCTTGGGCATGTTCAGTTCGCGTTTCAATCACACCTTCTACCTGGAGGTGCTGGGCCTGATCTACGAGATCCTCAACAAGAGCCGTCGCGAAGGCATGATGGCCATTGAAGGCGATATTGAAGATGCTGCTGCCAGCCCGATTTTTGCCAAGTACCCGGCTGTACTCAAAGACGACCGCATGACCGCGTTCATCTGCGACTACTTGCGCATCATGTCGTCCGGCAACATGGCGCCGCATGAGCTCGAAGGCTTGTTCGACATGGAACTGTTCAGCCTCAAGGAAGACCTGGAGCACCCATCCCACGCAGTCAACGGTATCGCGGATGCCATGCCCGGCTTCGGTATCGTCGCGGCGGTACTGGGTATCGTGGTGACCATGGCCTCGCTGGGTGAGGGCGATCAGAAGTCCATCGGTCTGCACGTAGGTGCCGCACTGGTTGGTACCTTCTTCGGTATTCTCGCCGCCTACGGTTTCTTCGGTCCACTGGCGCACGCCCTGGCTCACGATGCCAAGGAAGAGCTGAATATCTACGAAGCCATCAAGGCTTCGCTGGTGGCTTCGGCTTCCGGCATGCCGCCATCGCTGGCGGTGGAGTTCGGGCGCAAGGTTCTGTACCCGGCACACCGTCCGAGCTTCGCTGAGCTGGAGCAAGCGGTGCGCGGTCGTTAAGTATGGAAAACAATCAGCCGATAATCATCAAGCGCGTCAAACGCTACGCCGGCGGGCATCACGGGGGCGCGTGGAAAATCGCCTTCGCTGACTTCGCGACGGCGATGATGGCGTTTTTCCTGGTGCTGTGGCTGTTATCCACCGCCACGCCGGAACAGAAGATCGCCATCGCTGGTTACTTCAAAGACCCGATCGGCTTCTCTGAAAGCGGTACGCCGTTCATTATCGATCTGGGCGGTACGCCGGTGCTGGCGCCGGAGAAAACCCTCAACCCCGAGGTCAAGTCTCAGCCGCAGCCGGACAAGGTCACCGTCGATACCTATCAGGTCGAAGGCATGGCCGAACAGGTCGAGCGCGAGCGTTTGGAATTGTTGCTGCAAGAGTTGCAGAACAAGGTCGAAGAGAACCCGCAACTGCAGAAGTTCAAGGATCAGATTCTTTTCGAAATCACCCCGGATGGTTTGCGCATCCAGATCATCGATTCTGAAAAACGGCCGATGTTCGACTCCGGCAGTGCGCGCTTGAAGCCGTACTTCGAAGATATTCTGCTGGCCATGGCCGACACCATCAAAGCGGTACCGAACAAGATCAGTATCGGTGGTCACACCGACGCCAAGCCTTATGCAGGCACCGGTGAATTCGGCAACTGGGAGCTTTCGGCCAACCGTGCCAACGCCGCTCGCCGGGCGCTGGTCGCGGGTAGTTATCCGGAGCAGCAAGTGGCGCGGGTGGTGGGTTACGCTTCGTCGACGTTGTTCGATCGTAAAAATCCGCTCAATCCGGTCAACCGCCGCATCGACATTGTCGTGCTGACCAAGAAGGCCCAGCGCGCCATCGAAGGTGAACAAGGCGCGGAACCGGCGCCGACACCAGGGCAGGGCGCTCCGGGTGAGGTGCCTGCCGTACCTGCCGATCCGAACGCCTTGCCGGCGGACAAGGAACCGCTGCCGGCGCATGAGCTTCGGGAGCGCTTGAACCTGTTCGACAACCCGGCCCCGAAAGCCGGCGACCCGGCCAAGCCGGCTGAGCCCGCCAAGCAGTGACCCAATAAAAAGCCGCGATGATCGCGGCTTTTTATTGTCTGTCGGTGCGTCAGCAGCCCTTCAGTATCGGGGCTGCTGAGCGCTCTGGTTAATAGCTGGTTTCGGGCAAGCTGGCGATGATCGAGCGGTAGCTGTTCATGCGCTGCTGTTGCACGCGGCCATCTTCCAGCGCCTTGAGCAGGGCGCAGCCAGGTTCACGGTCGTGCTTGCAGTCGCGGAAGCGGCAGGTGCCGATCAAGTCGTTGAACTCGATGAAGCCGGCTTCGACGTCGGCACGGCTGACGTGGCCCAGGCCGAATTCCCGAATACCCGGGGAATCGATCAGCTCACCGCCGCCGGGGAAGTGGAACAACCGCGCGGTGGTGGTGGTGTGGGTGCCCTGGCCGGACAGTTCGGACAACGGGCCGACACGGGTTTCGACTTCCGGCAGCAGGCTGTTGACCAGCGAAGACTTGCCGACGCCGGACTGACCAACGAACACACTGATGCGCCCGTCCAGTTGTTCCTGCAACTGCTCCATGCCGTTGCCGTGGTGCGCCGAGACTTCCAGCACCGGGTAACCCAGCGTGCGGTAGACCGCCAGCAAGGCATTCAGCGCCGGTGCATTCTGCTCGTCGATCAGGTCGAACTTGTTGAGCAGCAGCAACGGGCGAATGCCGGCGTGTTCGGCAGCGACCAGGTAACGGTCGATCAGGTTGGCGTGAGGCTCGGGCAGCGGGGCGAAGACGATAACGATCATGTCGACGTTGGCCGCTACCGGCTTGAGCTGGCCACGGCTGTCGGGACGGCACAGCTCGGTGTTGCGCGGCAATTGCGCGACGATCACGCCGATGCCCTGGTTGCCAGCGCGCCAGACCACCTGGTCGCCGGTTACCAGCGCAGGCAGGTTGGCCCGCAAGTGGCAGCGGAACACCTGGCCGGCGAGCTCGCCGTCGCGGGCTTCGACCTCGACCTGAACGCCGAAGTGAGCGATCACCAGGCCCGTCTGCTCAGGGCCAAGGTCGCCGCCCTCGAGCGCTTCTACAGCGGAGGATTCGCGTTTGGCGGCGCGGGCAGCGCGCTCACCTTGAATCTTTTCGATGCGCCAGTTTTGACGACGATTGAGTTGGCGTTTGGCCATGGGTGTTCCGTGTGGATAATGCAGCGATTAGGTGAAACGGCCGCGAGTTTAGCACGCCCCGAGAGTCCTCTAGGCTAAACTGCATGCTTACGCCGAGGAGCCGACACATGCAAAACCCGCAGAACCTGATTTGGATCGATCTGGAAATGACCGGTCTGAACCCTGACACCGATGTCATCATCGAGATGGCCACCATTGTCACCGACAGCAATCTCAACACCTTGGCCGAAGGCCCGGTGATCGCCATTCACCACAGTGACGAGATCCTGGCGGGCATGGACGAGTGGAACACCCGTCAACACGGTGGCTCTGGCCTGACCCAGCGGGTACGCGACAGCCGCATCAGTATGGCTGAAGCGGAAGCTGAGACCATCGCCTTCCTGGAAAAGTGGGTGCCGAAGGGCAAGTCGCCGATCTGCGGCAACAGCATTTGCCAGGACCGTCGCTTCCTTTATACGCACATGAAGGCGCTGGAAAGCTACTTTCACTACCGCAATCTCGATGTCTCGACCTTGAAGGAACTGGCCGCACGCTGGGCTCCGGAGGTGCGGGACAGCTTCAAGAAGGGCAGTACCCACCTGGCGCTGGACGACATCCGCGAGTCCATCGCCGAGCTGCAGCATTACCGTCAGCATTTCATCAAGTTCTGATCGAGTGATATTGGGGGGCTAATGTGGCGAGGGAGCTTGCTCCCGCTGGGCGGCGAAGCAGCCCCAAAACCTGCGATCGCATTTCGTCAGGCATATCGCATTGGCTGATTTCACGACTGCTTCGCCGCCGAGCGGGAGCAAGCTCCCTCGCCACAGGGTTTGCATTCGCCCATCGCCCCCTTTTGGTGCCCCGGCGATCTGAGTAGACTGCGCGCCTTCTCGTAAGGACCGCCGCCATGTTGTTGATGCTCTACCTGATTGCCATTACCACTGAAGCCATGACCGGCGCGTTATCCGCCGGTCGGCGTGGCATGGATTGGTTTGGCGTGGTGCTGATCGCCTGCGTGACGGCGCTGGGCGGTGGTTCGGTGCGTGACGTGTTGCTCGGGCACTACCCGCTGACCTGGGTCAAACACCCGGAATACCTGGTGCTGACCTCCGTCGCGGCGATGTTCACCGTGTTTACGGCACGCTGGATGCGCCATTTGCGTTCGCTGTTCCTGGTGCTCGACGCCGCGGGGTTGGTAGCGTTTACCCTGATCGGCTGCATGACTGCGCTGGAAATGGGCCACGGCATGCTGGTGGCGTCGGTCAGCGGGGTGATCACCGGAGTGTTCGGCGGCATCTTGCGCGACATCTTCTGCAACGACATTCCGCTGATCTTCCGCCGCGAGCTCTACGCCAGCGTCTCGTTCGCCGCCGCGTGGTGCTACATGCTCTGCCTTTACCTGCAATTACCGGGCGAGCAGGCGATCCTGATCACTTTGTTTGGCGGCTTCCTGCTGCGCTTGCTGGCGATTCGTTTCCATTGGGAAATGCCCAAGTTCGTCTATAACGACGAAGCCTGATACCACAGCTCCTACGCGAGTCCGTGTTGTTTCAGCGCCCATTGCACATGCTCGCGTACCAACTCCGATGGGTAATCGGCCCGCGCCTTCAGGGCTTCCAGCACCGGAATCGTTGAAGGCGCATTTCCAAGCCCCACCGCCAGGTTGCGCAGCCAGCGCTCATAACCGGCGCGGCGCAGCGGTGAGCCTTCGGTGCTGCTCAGAAATTTGTCTTCATCCCACATGAACAGTTCGGCCAACGCGGCGTTGTCGAGGTTGTGGCGCGGTTTGAAGTCGCTTTCGCCGGATGGGCGGGCGAAGCGGTTCCACGGGCAAACGATCTGGCAATCATCGCAACCGAACACCCGGTTGCCGATCAGCGGCCGCAAATCTTCGGGGATTGCCGTTTTCAGCTCGATGGTCAGGTACGAAATGCAGCGGCGGGCGTCCAGCACATAGGGGCCGACAAAGGCCTTGGTCGGGCAGATGTCCAGACACGCCGTGCAGCGCCCGCAGTGTTCGGTGCTGTGAGGCGGGTCTACCGGCAGCGGCAGGTCGACGAACAGTTCGCTCAAAAAGAAGTAACTGCCGGCTTTGCGGTTCAGCACCAGGGTGTTTTTACCGATCCAGCCGAGACCTGCCTGTTCGGCGATGGCTTTTTCCAGCACCGGGGCGCTGTCGACGAAGGCCCTGTAGCCGAAGGGGCCGATGACCTGCTGAATCTTCTCGGCCAACTGCTGCACGCGTTTGCGGATCAGCTTGTGATAGTCGCGGCCCAGGGCATAGCGCGAGACGTAGGCTTTTTCCGGTTGACCCAGGCGCTTGGCCATTTCGGTGTCGCCCGGCAGGTAGTCCATGCGCAGCGAAACCACCCGCAACGTGCCCGGCACCAGCTCTTCCGGGTGTGAGCGTTTGCTGCCGTGGGCGCCCATGTAGTCCATTTCACCGTGGTAGCCGGCTTCGAGCCAGCGTTCCAGGTGTTGTTCATGCTCAGCCAGGTCCAGACCACTGATGCCGACTTGTTGAAAGCCCAGCTCGCGGCCCCAGTCTTTGATCGATTGGGCGAGAGCAGGAAGATCTGTGGTAATTGCAGGCATGAGACAGGGGAAACCGGAGCTGAGGTGCGTATAATTCTGCCAGACATCGGAGCCTGAAGACGCATGCCGCAGACAAAACACCATTTACCCGACGCGCTGTACAGCGCCGCACAGGTCCGGGCGCTCGACGCGCGACTGATTGCGGCCGGGACAACGGGCTTCGAATTGATGCATCGGGCTGCTCGTGCCACGTGGCGAGCATTGGTCCGGCACTGGCCGACGGCCACTGAACTCAGCGTGTTGGCGGGCCACGGTAATAACGCCGGGGACGGTTATCTGGTGGCGGTGCTGGCGTTGCGAGCCGGCTGGCAGGTGCGAGTGCTGGCGGTGGTTGAACCGTCGCGCTTGCAGGGCGATGCCGCGCTGGCGTATGCCGAAGCGCTGGCCGCCGGGGTTGTCGTCCAAGCCTGGTCACTTGCCATCGAGCTGCGTGGTGTGGTGCTGGATGCGCTGCTGGGTACTGGCCTGAGCGGTGAAGTGCGCGAACCCTATGTTGCCGCGATCGAGGCGATCAATGCCTGTGGCCTGCCCGTTGCGGCGGTGGATATCCCGTCCGGTCTGTGCGCCGATACCGGGCGAGTCCTCGGGATTGCGGTTCGGGCCGACCTCACCGTGACGTACATCGGCCTCAAGCTTGGGCTGTTCACCGGCGATGCGGCGGATCAGGTGGGGGAGTTGCAGTTCAACGATCTGCAAGCCGACCCGCAGATCGTTGCTGAAAGCACCGTCAGTGCCTATCGCTTGAATCCTGGCAACCTGCCGCGCCTGGCAGCTCGGGCACCGAGCGCTCACAAAGGCCGGTTCGGTCATGTCCTGCTGATCGGTGGCGATCGCGGTTTCGGCGGCGCCATTCTCTTGAGCGCCCAAAGTGCCCTGCGCAGCGGCGCGGGCATGGTGTCTCTGGCCACTCGCAGCGAACATGTGCCGGCCGCATTGGCGCGGGTGCCCGAAGTCATGGTCCTGGGCATTCACTCGGCCAACCAGCTGATGGGCCCGCTCGGGCAAGCCAGTGTGCTGGTGGTCGGGCCGGGCCTCGGCAAGGGCGCATGGGCTCGCAGTTTGTTGTCGGCAGCGGCCAATGCGCGATTGCCGCAGGTCTGGGACGCCGATGCGCTGAATTTGCTGAGTCTGGGTGATGTGCGTCTGCCAAACGATTGCGTGATCACTCCGCATCCGGGGGAGGCGGCGCGGTTATTGGGGATTTCCACGGCCGAGGTTCAAGCCGATCGCCCAGCTGCGGCCCATGCATTGAGCAAAAAACACACAACCACCGTCATTCTCAAAGGGGCCGGCAGCCTGATTGCCAGTCCCGATGGTCGTTTGGCGCTGTGCCATCAAGGCCACCCGGCCATGGCTGCCGCGGGTCTGGGCGATGTGCTGGCCGGACTGGTCGGCGCCTTGCTGGCCCAAGGCCTGAGCGCGTTCGATGCGGCATGCCTGGCGGTCTGGCTGCACGCCAACGCTGGCGAACGTGAAGGTAAATATGGCCGGGGGCTGGCGGCCAGTGATCTGATTCCCGCCATTCGTCAGTTGCTGGAGGAGCAAGCACCGTGTCTGAAGTAACCCTGTATCTGGCCAATGAAGACGCCATGGTCACGTTGGGCAACCGCATCGCGAAAGTGACTGAAGGGCACGGCATCATCTTTCTGGACGGTGACCTGGGGGCGGGTAAAACCACCCTGTCGCGGGGCATTATTCGTGGTTTGGGGCATGTTGGGTCAGTAAAAAGTCCGACCTTCACTTTGGTCGAACCCTACGAGATCGGCGATATTCGCGCCTTCCATTTTGACCTGTATCGACTGGTCGATCCGGAGGAGTTGGAGTTTCTTGGCATTCGTGACTACCTCGAAGACGATGCACTGTGTCTGATCGAGTGGCCCCAGAAGGGTGCAGGCTTTTTGCCAAAGCCCGACCTGACCATTACCATTAGTCCGCATGACAGCGGGCGTTCGCTGAATCTGTCGCCCCAGGGTTTGCGTGGCGAGTCTTGGTGTGCCGCTTTGGCATTGGAATTCAAATAAATGATGGGGTTAGGTATGCGCTTTCGCGCGTTGGTTGCTGTCGTAGGAATGCTGCTTACGGCACTGGCCGTCGACGCTGTGGCCGCGACAAAGGTCAACAGTGTTCGCCTGTGGCGGGCACCGGATAACACCCGATTGGTGTTTGACCTGTCCGGCCCGGTCCAGCACAGCGTCTTTACCCTGACGTCCCCGGATCGTCTGGTGATCGACATCAATGGCGCCGTCCTTGGCGCACCGCTGAAGGTCTCTACCGCCAATACCCCGATTACCGACATGCGTTCGGCTCAGCGCACGCCGACCGATCTGCGGGTGGTCATCGACCTGAAAAAAGCCGTCACCCCGAAAAGCTTCATGCTGGCGCCGAATGCGCAGTACGGCAACCGACTGGTGGTCGACCTGTTCGACAACGCCGCCGATGCCGCACCGCCGCCTGCACCGACTCCGGCCCCGGCCCCAACCGTTGCCACTGTGCCTGCGGTGCCGGTGACTCCGGTTGAGCCGACAATCAAGCTGCCGCCTGCTCCGGCCGGCAAGCGCGACATCATCGTGGTCATCGATGCCGGTCACGGCGGCGAAGATCCGGGAGCTTCCGGTTCCCGCGGCCAGCACGAAAAAGACGTGGTGCTGGCCATTGCCCGCGAACTGCAGCGCCAGGTCAATGGCATGAAAGGCTTCCGGGCCGAGCTGACCCGCACCGGCGACTACTTCATTCCATTGCGTGGCCGTACCGAGATTGCCCGCAAGAAGGGTGCCGACCTGTTCGTCTCGATCCACGCCGATGCGGCGCCCTCCGCTGCCGCGTTCGGCGCTTCGGTATTCGCCTTGTCCGAGCGCGGCGCGACGTCCGAGACCGCCCGTTGGCTGGCCGACAGCGAAAACCGTTCCGACCTGATCGGCGGTGCCGGCAACGTCAGCCTCGACGACAAGGACAAAATGCTCGCCGGCGTACTGCTTGATCTGTCGATGACCGCATCGCTGACCTCCAGCCTGAACGTCGGCCAGAAGGTGTTGAGCAACATTGGCCGGGTCACCTCGTTGCACAAGCAACGCGTCGAGCAGGCCGGGTTCATGGTGCTGAAGTCGCCGGACATTCCGTCGATCCTGGTGGAAACCGGGTTTATCTCCAACGCCAACGAAGCCTCGAAACTGGCGGCGTCCGGCCACCAGCAAGCGTTGGCCCGTTCGATCAGCGCGGGCGTGCGCCAGTTCTTCCAGCAGAACCCGCCGCCGGGCACCTACATCGCCTGGCTGCGTGATTCCGGCAAGATCGCCCAGGGGCCGCGTGACCACACGGTGCGTCCGGGTGAAACCCTGGCGATGATCGCGGTGCGTTATCAGGTCTCGCCGGCGACCCTGCGCAGCGCCAACGACCTGCAATCCGACGAACTGAAAATCGGCCAGCACCTGAACATTCCGGGCACCGAATTGGCGGCCAAGGAATGAACGATGCCGTGAACACCGCAGCGCGTATCGAGCTGCTCAGCCCGCGACTGGCGAACCAGATTGCCGCCGGTGAGGTAGTTGAGCGCCCGGCTTCGGTGATCAAGGAGCTGTTGGAGAACAGCCTCGATTCCGGCGCCAGGCGGATCGACGTCGATGTCGAGCAGGGCGGCGTCAAGCTGCTGCGGGTTCGCGACGATGGCAGCGGCATCTCCTCCGATGATTTGCCGCTGGCGTTGGCGCGACACGCCACCAGCAAGATTCGCAATCTCGAGGATCTCGAACAGGTGATGAGCCTCGGGTTTCGTGGTGAAGCCCTCGCGTCGATAAGCTCCGTGGCGCGCCTGACCCTGACGTCCCGCACCCGGGGTGCCGATCAGGCCTGGCAGGTCGAGACCGAAGGCCGGGACATGGCGCCTCGCGTCCAGCCAGCGGCCCACCCGGTGGGCACTTCGGTTGAAGTGCGCGACTTGTTCTTCAACACCCCGGCGCGGCGCAAATTCCTCAAGACCGAAAAAACCGAATTCGATCACCTGCAAGAAGTGATCAAGCGTCTGGCGCTGGCGCGCTTCGACGTGGCGTTCCATCTGCGCCATAACGGCAAGACCATCCTCAGCCTGCACGAAGCCCATGACGACGCGGCTCGCGCCCGGCGTGTGGCGGCGATCTGCGGCGCGGGCTTCCTGGAGCAGGCGCTGCCAATCGAGATCGAGCGCAATGGCCTGCATTTGTGGGGTTGGGTCGGGTTGCCGACCTTTAACCGCAGCCAGGCGGACTTGCAGTATTTCTTCGTGAACGGCCGTGCGGTGCGCGACAAACTGGTGGCCCACGCGGTGCGCCAGGCGTATCGCGACGTGCTGTTCAATGGCCGGCACCCGACGTTCGTGCTGTTTTTCGAAGTCGATCCGGCGGGTGTCGACGTCAATGTGCACCCGACCAAACACGAAGTACGCTTCCGTGACGGGCGCATGGTCCATGACTTCCTCTACGGCACCTTGCACCGCGCCTTGGGCGATGTGCGTCCGGAAGACCATTTGGCTGCGCCTGTCGCGACGGTCGTCGTCAGGCCGACCGGGATTGAAGCCGGCGAGTTCGGCCCGCAAGGTGAAATGCGTCTGGCGGCCAATGCGCTGCTGGAGCAGCCGCAGGCACAGCCGTCCTTTAATGCGACGGCGGGCTCGGGCGCCGGCGCCGGTTATCAGTATCAATACACGCCGCGTCCGCAGTCGGGCGTGCCGGTGGCCGAGGCGCAGGCTGCCTATCGCGAATTTTTTGCGCCACTGCCGGAAGCGAATGCCACGGCACTGCCGGACGGTCAGGGCGATATCCCGCCGCTGGGGTATGCGCTGGCACAACTCAAGGGCATCTACATTCTTTCGGAGAACGCCCAAGGGCTGGTGCTGGTGGACATGCACGCCGCGCATGAGCGGATCATGTACGAACGGCTGAAAGTCGCGATGGCCAGCGAAGGCCTGAGCGGCCAACCGCTGCTGGTGCCGGAGTCGATTGCGGTCAGTCAGCGTGAAGCCGATTGCGCCGAAGAGCACGTCGGCTGGTTCCAGCGCCTCGGTTTTGAACTGCAGCGTCTGGGCCCGGAAACCCTGGCTATCCGGCAGATTCCTGCGTTGCTCAAACAGGCTGAAGCCAATCGTCTGGTTCACGACGTGTTGGCGGACCTGATGGAATATGGCACCAGCGACCGGATTCAGGCACACCTGAACGAACTGCTCGGGACCATGGCCTGCCATGGCGCTGTTCGCGCCAACCGGCGCCTGGCCTTGCCGGAAATGAACGGTCTGCTGCGCGATATGGAAAACACCGAGCGCAGCGGTCAATGCAACCATGGCCGACCGACCTGGACCCAATTGGGCCTGGATGATCTGGACAAACTGTTCTTGCGCGGTCGTTGATGAGCCAACTCCCTCCAGCGATATTCCTGATGGGCCCGACCGCTGCGGGCAAGACCGATCTGGCCATCGAGCTGACCAAGGTCCTGCCGTGCGAGCTGATCAGCGTCGACTCGGCGCTGGTTTACCGAGGCATGGACATCGGCACTGCCAAGCCTTCGAAGCAACTGCTGGCCGAATTTCCTCATCGGTTGATCGACATTCTTGATCCGGTCGAGGCCTATTCGGCGGCGGATTTTCGCCGGGATGCCCTGCAGGCCATGGCCGAGATCACCGCGCGCGGCAATATTCCGCTGCTGGTTGGCGGCACAATGCTCTATTACAAGGCTTTGCTCGAAGGTCTGGCCGATATGCCGGCGGCCGATCCGCAGGTCCGCGCTGAAATCGAGGAGGAGGCTGCACGCCTTGGCTGGCAAGCCCTGCACGATCAGTTGGCGGTCATTGATCCGGTGTCGGCGGCGCGAATTCACCCCAATGACCCGCAGCGACTCAGTCGGGCGCTGGAGGTTTATCGGGTCAGTGGCCAGAGCATGACCGAACACCGCGCGCGACAATCTGCGCAAAGTACTGAAGCAGGCGCTTCGGGTCACCCACAATTGCCCTATACTGTCGCGAACTTGGCTATCGCTCCAGCGAACCGCCAGGTACTGCATGAGCGTATTAAACAAAGATTCACACAAATGTTGGAACAGGGATTCATTGACGAGGTCGTAGCCCTGCGTAAAAGAAGTGACCTGCATGCCGGGTTGCCGTCTATACGCGCTGTAGGCTACCGACAAGTCTGGGATTACCTGGATGGCAAGCTGACGTCAGCCGAGATGCAGGAGCGTGGGATCATTGCCACGCGCCAATTGGCGAAGCGCCAGTTCACCTGGCTACGCAGTTGGGCTGATTTACACTGGTTGGACAGCCTCGATTGCGACAATCTGCCACGCGCCTTGAAATACCTGGGAACGGTCTCCATATTGAGCTGAGTCCTTGCAATTGCCGTCTATCCTTGGGGGTGTGACGGCCTAAGCCATTTTTTTACCTATTTTTATTATTGAATCCTTAAAGGAGTGCGGCACATGTCAAAAGGGCATTCGCTACAAGACCCTTACTTGAATACATTGCGTAAAGAGAAAGTTGGGGTTTCCATCTATCTGGTCAACGGAATCAAACTGCAAGGCACGATCGAGTCGTTCGACCAGTTCGTTATCCTGCTGAAAAACACCGTCAGCCAGATGGTCTACAAACACGCGATCTCTACAGTGGTGCCGGTTCGTCCAATTCGTCTGCCGAGCGCAACCGAATCCGAACAAGCTGACGCTGAGCCAGGTAACGCCTGATAGGAGTCTCCTTTGTTCTTTGAGCGCCACGGTGGTGGTGAGCGAACCATTCTCGTTCACTTGGATGGTCAGGACCCTGAGGCGCGCGAAGATCCGCAGGAGTTTCAGGAGTTGGCAATTTCGGCCGGCGCCGAGACCGTCGCGTTTGTTAACGTGCCGCGTCATCGGCCAACCGCCAAATACCTGATTGGCAGTGGCAAGGTCGAGGAATTACGCGACCAGGTCAAAGCCGAGAAGGTCGATCTGGTGATTTTCAATTCCGTCCTCACGCCCAGTCAGGAACGTAACCTCGAACGTGTTTTCGAGTGTCGCGTGATTGACCGTACCGGCTTGATTCTCGATATCTTCGCCCAACGCGCCCGCACCCATGAAGGCAAGCTCCAGGTCGAACTGGCCCAGCTTGAATACATGAGTACGCGACTGGTTCGCGGCTGGACTCACCTTGAGCGGCAGAAAGGCGGTATCGGTCTGCGCGGTCCGGGTGAAACCCAATTGGAAACCGACCGGCGTCTTCTGCGGGTCCGCCTGCGGCAGATCAAGGGGCGTCTGGAAAAGGTCCGCAGTCAGCGTGATCAGGCTCGCCGCGGCCGCAAGCGTGCGGATATCCCGTCGGTTTCACTGGTGGGTTATACCAACGCCGGCAAGTCGACGCTGTTCAACTCGGTCACCGACTCCGATGTATTCGCCGCCAACCAGTTGTTCGCGACCCTCGACCCGACCTTGCGCCGGCTCGAGCTCGCCGACCTCGGTCCGATCGTGCTGGCTGATACTGTAGGTTTCATTCGTCACCTGCCGCACAAACTGGTCGAGGCATTTCGGGCTACGCTCGAAGAGTCGAGCAACTCTGACCTGCTGCTGCATGTGATCGACGCCCATGAGCCAGAACGGATGGCCCAGATCGAACAGGTCATGGTGGTGCTCGGCGAGATCGGTGCACAAGACTTGCCGATCCTGGAGGTCTATAACAAACTCGATTTGCTCGAGGGCGTAGAGCCGCAGATCCAGCGTGATGCCGACGGCAAGCCGCAGCGGGTCTGGTTGTCGGCGCGTGACGGTCAGGGTCTGGATCTGCTCAAGCAGGCGATTGCGGAATTGCTGGGCAACGATTTGTTCGTCGGCACCTTGCGCTTGCCGCAGCGTTTTGCTCGACTGCGTGCGCAGTTCTTTGCGCTCGGCGCCGTACAGAAAGAAGAACACGACGAAGAAGGCATCTGTTTGCTGGCCGTTCGTTTGCCGCGAGTCGAGCTCAATCGACTGGTGAGCCGCGAGGGAATGCAGCCGTTGGAATTCATCGAGCAACACACTTTGCAATAAAAGCCTGAAAAAGCGGTTGTGCCGCTGTGGCAGGCATTCTGTAGCATTGGTCGGCGCGCCGTGGGTGCGTCTTTGCTTTATCAGATGGAGAGCGCTATGGCTTGGAATGAGCCGGGTGGCAACTCGAATAATCAGGATCCTTGGGGTGGTAAGCGCCGCAATAATGGCGACCGCAAGGGGCCACCAGATCTCGACGAGGCCTTCCGAAAGCTGCAGGAAAGCCTGAATGGGTTGTTCGGTGGTAGCAAGAAACGCGATGATGATGGTGGTGGTTCGGGCAGGGGCGGCGGTTACGGCCTGCTCGGCATCGGCCTTGTCGTGCTGGCGGCCGTCTGGCTGTACAGCGCGGTTTACGTCGTCGACGAGCAGGAGCAAGCCGTAGTGCTGCGCTTCGGCAAATACTACGAAACCGTCGGTCCGGGTCTGAATATCTATTTCCCGCCGATTGATCGCAAGTACATGGAAAACGTCACGCGTGAGCGTGCCTACACCAAGCAGGGTCAAATGCTCACTGAAGACGAAAACATCGTCGAAGTGCCACTGACCGTGCAGTACAAGATCACCAATCTGCAGGACTTCGTGCTGAACGTCGATCAGCCGGAAATCAGCCTGCAACATGCGACCGAGAGCGCCTTGCGCCATGTGGTGGGTTCGACCGCCATGGATCAGGTGCTGACCGAAGGCCGTGAATTGATGGCCAGCGAAATCAAGGAGCGTCTGCAACGCTTCCTCGATACCTATCGCACTGGTATCACCGTCACTCAGGTCAACGTTCAGAGCGCAGCTGCACCGCGTGAAGTCCAGGAAGCCTTCGATGACGTGATCCGCGCTCGTGAAGATGAGCAGCGTTCGCGCAACCAGGCTGAAACCTACGCCAACGGCGTTGTGCCGGAAGCCCGCGGTCAGGCCCAGCGCATCATTGAAGATGCCAACGGTTATCGCGACGAAACGGTATCGCGCGCCAAGGGTGAAGCAGATCGCTTCACCAAACTGGTCGCCGAATATCGCAAGGCGCCAGAAGTCACTCGTCAGCGTCTGTACCTGGACACGATGCAGGAAGTCTTCAGCAATACCAGCAAGGTTCTCGTGACCGGCAACAAGAATGGCCAGAACAATCTGCTGTACTTGCCGCTGGACAAGATGATCGACGGTGGTCGTAGTGGTGCAGCGCCGGTAACCAGCGCGGCCGCGACCAGCAATGAAGGGCATACGCGTTCGGCATCTGATCTGCAGCAGCCGGCACGTACCAGGGAGAGTCGCTGATGAGCAATAAATCGCTGATCGCCCTTATTGTCGGCGTCGTCGTGGCGATCGCAGCCTGGAACTGCTTCTACATCGTGGCTCAGACTGAGCGCGCGGTGTTACTGCAGTTCGGGCGCGTGGTTCAGACTGATGTTCAGCCGGGCCTGCATGTGAAAGTGCCTTACGTTAACCAGGTGCGTAAATTCGACGCACGCCTGATGACGCTGGACGCGCCGACACAGCGTTTCCTGACGCTGGAAAAGAAAGCCGTCATGGTTGATGCCTACGCCAAGTGGCGCGTCAAGGATGCCGAGCGTTTCTACACTGCGACCTCCGGTCTCAAGCAAATTGCAGACGAGCGCCTTTCGCGTCGCCTGGAATCGGGCCTGCGTGACCAGTTTGGCAAGCGCACCCTGCACGAAGTGGTTTCCGGTGAGCGTGACGCACTGATGGCGGACATCACGGCTTCGCTGAACAAGATGGCGGAAAAAGAGCTGGGCATCGAAGTGGTTGATGTTCGGGTCAAGGCCATCGATCTGCCGAAGGAAGTGAACCGCAGTGTGTTCGAGCGCATGAGCACCGAGCGTGAGCGTGAAGCACGCGAGCACCGTGCCAAGGGTAACGAGCTGGCCGAAGGCATCCGTGCCGACGCCGATCGTCAGCGCCGTGTACTGCTGGCTGAAGCCTATCGTGAATCTGAAGAGGTTCGCGGTGACGGTGATGCCCAGGCCGCAGCGATCTACTCCAAGGCCTACGGCCAGGATCAGGAGTTCTACGGTTTCTACCGTAGCCTGCGTGCCTACCGTGAAAGCTTCGCGAACAAAACCGACGTCATGGTTCTGGACCCAAGCAGCGACTTCTTCCGTTACCTGGAAAAAGCCAAGCCTTGATCCGACACTGATCTTGGGGGACCCCGCCGGGCGGCTAAAACCTCTCGCGGGGTGATCCTTTGAGAAAACGTGTGTATGATGCGGCAGCCGGGAAATTCCCGGCTTTTTTGCGTCTGCACGTTTGATTGCGGTTGTTTATTGCAAGACTCGGGTTGAACAACTCGACAGGTTTTTCGAGGAAAGTGTTTGGCGAGGCTGATTCCAGGCCGATCGCCGCGTTGTTCATGCGCGGAGCTTATGCGTAGGTTCAGACATTTTCTGCTTCACTCAAGGCCGGCCCGAGGGCTGGCGGCCCGGATCATAGGGGAATGGCGTAATGGCAACGGTAGACCGCTGGCTGCTGCCAGATGGCATCGAAGAAGTACTGCCACCAGAGGCGGCGCGCATTGAAGTCGCGCGTCGTCAGGTGTTGGATCTGTTCCAGAGCTGGGGTTACGAGTTCGTCGTGACCCCGCATATCGAGTACCTGGAATCCCTGCTGACTGGCGCAGGCCAGGACCTCGATCTGCGGACCTTCAAGGTCATCGACCCGCAGTCGGGCCGGCAGATGGGTTTCCGTGCCGACATTACGCCGCAAGTGGCGCGCATCGATGCGCACACCTTGCGTCACGAAGGCCCGAGCCGTCTGTGCTACGCCGGCAGTGTGCTGCATGCGCAGCCGCGGGCCTTGTCGACCTCGCGCAGCCCGATTCAGCTGGGCGCCGAGTTGTACGGCGATGCCAGCCCGAGCAGCGACGTGGAAGTCATCAGCCTGATGCTGGCCATGCTGCAACTGGCCGACGTGCCGGATGTGCACATGGACCTCGGTCATGTAGGCATCTACCGTGGCCTGGCTCGCGCCGCCGGTTTGTCCGGTGAAGTCGAGCAGCAGTTGTTCGATGCCCTGCAACGCAAGGCCATCGATGAGGTCGTTACCTTGACCGAAGGCCTGCCTGCCGATGTGTCGGGCATGCTGCGGGCGCTGGTTGATCTATGTGGCGGTCGTGAGGTGCTGGCTGCCGCTCGCGAGCGCCTGGCCAATGCGCCGGCGCCTGTTTTGGCGGCGCTGGACGACTTGCTGGCGATTGCCGAGCGTTTGTCCGTGCGTTTCCCGGATCTTGCGCTGTACTTCGATCTGGGCGAGTTGCGCGGCTATCACTACCACACCGGCGTGGTGTTCGCGGTGTTTGTACCGGGTGTTGGCCAGTCCATCGCTCAGGGTGGTCGTTACGACGATATCGGCGCCGATTTCGGTCGCGCCCGTCCGGCAACCGGCTTCTCTACCGATTTGAAAACCCTGGTGACCCTGGGGCGTGCTGAGATCGAGCTACCGTCTGGCGGTATCTGGATGCCTGACAGTACGGATGCAGCACTCTGGCAGCAGGTTTGCCAGTTGCGCAGTGAGGGTCAGCGTGTCGTTCAGGCATTGCCTGGGCAACCATTGGCCGCCGCCCGTGACGCGGACTGCGACCGGCAATTGATTCAGCAGAACGGGCTTTGGCAAGTATTGCCGCTGGCTTCTTGAGTTTTCCTGCCGGCGGCTGCCGGCACCAAGTTTGCGCGAATGAGGACAAGTGTTATGGGTAAGAATGTCGTAGTCCTGGGCACCCAATGGGGTGATGAGGGCAAAGGCAAGATCGTTGATCTGCTGACCGAACATGCTGCCGCCGTAGTGCGCTACCAGGGTGGCCACAACGCTGGCCACACGCTGGTGATCGACGGCGAAAAAACCGTCTTGCACCTGATCCCGTCGGGCGTTCTGCGCGCTGGCGTGCAGTGCCTGATCGGCAACGGCGTGGTCGTTGCACCTGACGCCCTGCTGCGCGAGATCATCAAGCTGGAAGAAAAAGGCGTACCGGTGCGCGAGCGCCTGCGTATCAGCCCGTCCTGCCCGCTGATCCTGTCTTACCACGTTGCGCTGGACCAGGCTCGTGAAAAGGCCCGTGGCGAGCTGAAGATCGGCACCACCGGGCGCGGCATCGGCCCGGCCTACGAAGACAAGGTTGCACGTCGTGGCCTGCGCATTGGTGACCTGTTCCACCGTGAGCGTTTCGCCGCCAAGCTGGGCGAGTTGCTGGACTACCACAACTTCGTACTGGTCAATTACTACAAAGAGCCGGCCATCGACTTCCAGAAGACTCTCGACGAGTGCATGGAATACGCCGAGCTGCTCAAGCCGATGATGCTCGACGTCACTGCCGAACTGCATAACCTGCGTCGCGACGGCAAAGACATCATGTTCGAAGGCGCTCAAGGCTCCCTGCTGGACATCGACCACGGTACCTACCCGTACGTCACCAGTTCCAACACCACCGCTGGCGGCATCGCGACCGGTTCGGGTTTTGGCCCGATGTACCTGGATTACATCCTCGGCATCACCAAGGCTTACACCACTCGCGTGGGTTCGGGTCCGTTCCCGACCGAGCTGTTCGACGACGTCGGTGCGTTCCTCGCCAAGCGTGGCCACGAATTCGGTGCTACCACCGGCCGTGCCCGTCGTTGCGGCTGGTTCGACGCCGTCATCCTGCGTCGCGCCATCGACGTCAACAGCATCTCGGGCCTGTGCCTGACCAAGCTGGACGTGCTGGACGGTCTTGAGACCATCAACATCTGCGTGGGCTACAAGAACCAGGAAGGTGCAGTGATCGACGCACCGACCGACGCCGACAGCTACATCGGTCTGGAGCCAGTGTACGAACAAATGCCGGGCTGGACCGAGTCGACCCTGGGGGCCAAGACCCTGGAAGAGCTGCCTCAGGCTGCTCGCAACTACATCAAGCGCGTCGAAGAGTTGGTCGGTGCACCGATCGACATTATTTCGACGGGTCCGGACCGCAACGAGACCATCGTTCTGCGTCACCCGTTCGCTTAATAAGTCGTTGATGTAAAACACAAAGGGCCCTTAATCGGGCCCTTTGTCGTTTATGCCTGTTGAGCGGCATGACCTTTGCTGTGAATCTCTTTTCCAGAGTGCCATCAATTTAATGGCGTGCAAGTAGAGGGATTTCCTGTGTCGGCCGTTCTCTCACTGTTACAAAGCCGTTTGTTGCGGCCCGTGTTCGTTACCCTTGGTATCGCCTTATTGGTGCAGGTGTTGGTGGCTGTCGCACTGACCCGGAGCACCGTGACCGCATTGGAAGCCGATTTGGGCAATCGCCTCGGCGTCGATAGCCAGAAGCTTTCCGGCGAACTCGAACAGGCCGGGCGTGAAGTCACTTCGAGTCTTGATAGCCTCTCCACCAGCACCCGCCAGCGCCTGACCGCCGGTTTGTCGTCGCGACTCAAAGACGAGCAGGCGCAACTGCGTGCGGCGCTGGAAAAAGACCTGAAGGACTCGGCCAATGACATGGCACAGCTCCTGGCCTCGGTCGCACCCCGCGCCATGTGGGACAGCGACGTTCCAACACTGTCCGAATTCGCCCGTCGGGCCCAGCGCAATCCGAACGTGCTGTTCGTGGTGTACGACGACGCCACCGGTCAGCACCTGACCCGCTACCTGAACCGGGAAAACCCGATCAACCAGGCCCTTTTGGAAAAAGGCCAGGGTGAGCGGGCGCTGGATAAGGTGCTGGATGCGGCGAAACGCGATCCCTCGGTCTACTACCTCGAAGCCTCGATCAATCCCAATGGCGTGGAAATTGGCAAGGTGCTGATGGGGGTCTCCACGGCGTCGGTGGAAACTGACCTGGTAGCCCTCGACAAGCGCTTCTCGGCGTTGATCGCCAGCAGTGATCAACTGGTCGGCGACAGCCTCAAGGGCGCAGCAGCGGATAGCGCTACGGCCATGCGCTCGCGCTTGCAGTCGGCGCAGTCCACGGCCACCGTGATGAAAGCCAACACCGCCAGCACCGTTCAGGAAGCGGCGGCGACCTTGCGCTGGCGGATCGGCATGGCGCTGGCGCTGGTCGGCTGCGGTGTCTTGCTGCTACTGGCGGTCGTACTTGGGCGGCGGGTGGTCAATCGCCTGAAGCTGCTGATTGCGGCAATGGACGATCTGGCCGCGGGTGATGGCGACCTGACCAAGCGCGTGCAGATCAACAGCAAAGATGAGATCGGCGACATGGCATCGGCGGTCAATCGCTTTGTGGATAAGTTGCAGCCGATCGTTCGCGAGGCGGGTGATGTGGCCCAGCGCACCGGCGTGGAAATCGGTGCCATGAGCAAGCGCAATGCCGGCGCCGATGCGGCGGCGAAATCCCAGCGCGATGAAGTGGCGGAGAGCTTGCGTGCCTTGTCGCAAATGGCTGACGAGGCGCAGGCCGAAAGCCACGCGATGCAGGCGGCGTTGCAGCAGGTGGTGGATATTCGTCAGGCGACGGATGAAAACACCCGTACCTCGGCGCAGGTCGGCAGTCTCATCGAGGCATTGGCCGGGCAGGTCGATACCGGGGCTAAAGTCATCGAACGCCTGGCGCAGCAGAGCGAGCAGATTGAAGTGGTGCTGGAGGTGATTCACGGGATCGCCGAGCAGACCAACTTGCTGGCGCTGAACGCAGCGATCGAAGCGGCGCGGGCCGGTGAGACCGGGCGCGGTTTTGCGGTGGTGGCCGATGAAGTGCGGGCGCTGGCCAGCAAGACTCAAAGCTCGACCGGCGACATTCAGGCGCACATCGGGGCGTTGCAGCAAGGCGCTCGCGAGGCCGTAGCGGCGATCGGGCAGGCGGGGCGTCAGGCCAGCGAAGGTTTGCTGGTATTGCGCGACAGTGCGCGCTTGCAGCAGTCGGTGCAGGTTTCCGTCGAACAGGTGCATGCGGCCATCGGTCTGGCGACTCAGGCGGCGGCCCATCAGGCCAAAGGCGCGCACGCGGTGCGTGGGCGGGTCGAGACGATTCATGCCCAGGCCGAGCGTGCGGCGCAGGCAGTCGTGGAAACCACAGCCAGCGGCAAGGTGCTGGACAGCCTGGCGGCGCAACTGAAGGCGAGCCTGGGGCAGTTCCGGGCTTGATTGCCTGAAGATCAAAAGATCGCAGCCTGCGGCAGCTCACACAGGAATATGCGTTTCCCCGTGTGGGAGCTGCCGCAGGCTGCGATCTTTTACTTTATCGGCGACTCAAATACATCCAGCAGGGATGGCGGTGGCTGGAGATTATCGAAGGCCGGAAACGCAAAAACCCGCGAAAGCGGGTTTTTGTGAGGTTCAAGATCGTTAATCTTGAACGTTGAATTGGTGCCCAGAAGAAGACTCGAACTTCCACGACCTTGCGGTCACCAGCACCTGAAGCTGGCGTGTCTACCAATTTCACCATCTGGGCAGTATCAGCAACGTTGCCGCTGTTGATGTGGCGCACTATACGGAGAGCGTTTTGATCTGTAAACCCCTGATTTAATTTTAATAAATCAAATGGCTAAAATGCAAAAACCCGCTTTCGCGGGTTTTTGTGTGAGCCTTGAAATTGAACTAATCTCAAGCTCGAAATTGGTGCCCAGAAGAAGACTCGAACTTCCACGACCTTGCGGTCACCAGCACCTGAAGCTGGCGTGTCTACCAATTTCACCATCTGGGCAGTATCGACATGCGTCTGCGTCGTCGATGGCGCGCACTATACGGAGCGTCCTTTTAACTGTAAACCCCTGGTCTCAAAAAAAACTGAAAAATATTACGAGCGGTGCTTAATGCTGTCTTTCCAGGCGGAGGAAGGGGCTTTTAGGTCCTCCAAGAGCCTGAAATTTCCCGTTTCATTACGCCTATGCCAAACTAACCCGCATATAGACAAGGTGAAAACTCTCTAATGGCCGATTGGCAATCCCTCGATCCCGAGGCCGCTCGTGAAGCGGAAAAATATGAAAACCCTATTCCTAGCCGCGAACTGATCCTTCAGCACCTTGCTGATCGGGGTTCGCCTGCTAACCGCGAGCAACTGGTCGAAGAGTTTGGTCTGACCACAGAAGACCAGATCGAAGCCCTGCGCCGCCGCCTGCGCGCCATGGAGCGCGATGCTCAACTGATCTATACCCGCCGCGGCACTTACGCGCCGGTAGACAAGCTCGACCTGATCCTGGGGCGCATCAGCGGTCACCGTGACGGCTTCGGCTTCCTGATCCCGGACGACGGCAGTGACGACCTGTTCATGAGCCCCGCGCAGATGCGTCTGGTGTTCGACGGCGACCGTGCATTGGCACGGGTTTCCGGCCTCGACCGTCGTGGTCGCCGCGAAGGCGTGATCGTCGAAGTGGTCTCGCGTGCTCACGAAAGCATCGTCGGCCGCTACTTCGAAGAAGGCGGCATCGGCTTTGTGGTGGCCGACAACCCGAAGATCCAGCAGGAAGTGCTGGTCACGCCGGGTCGTAACGCCAACGCCAATATCGGCCAATTCGTTGAAGTGAAGATCACGCACTGGCCGACTCCGCGCTTCCAGCCGCAAGGCGATGTGGTGGAAGTGGTTGGCAACTACATGGCGCCGGGCATGGAAATCGATATTGCCCTGCGGACCTACGACATTCCTCACGTCTGGCCGGAAGCGGTGCTCAAAGAAGCCGCCAAGCTCAAGCCGGAAGTCGAAGAGAAAGACAAAGAGAAGCGCATTGACCTGCGTCATCTGCCGTTCGTCACCATCGACGGCGAAGATGCCCGCGACTTCGATGACGCGGTCTACTGCGAAGCCAAGCCAGGCAAGCTGCGGCTGTTCTCCGGCGGCTGGAAGTTGTACGTGGCGATTGCCGACGTTTCCAGCTACGTGAAGATCGGTTCGGCGCTGGATGCCGAGTCCCAGGTGCGCGGCAACTCGGTGTACTTCCCCGAGCGCGTGGTGCCGATGCTGCCTGAGCAGCTGTCCAACGGCTTGTGCTCGCTGAACCCGCATGTCGATCGCCTGGCCATGGTTTGCGAGATGACCATCTCCAAATCCGGCGAGATGACCGACTATTGCTTCTATGAAGCGGTGATTCACTCCCACGCGCGTCTGACCTACAACAAGGTCAGCGCGATGCTGGAGCAGCCGAAAACCACCGAGGCTCGTCAGCTTCGTGGCGAGTACACCGACGTGGTGCCGCACCTCAAGCAGCTCTACTCGCTGTACAAGGTGTTGCTGGCGGCCCGTCACGTGCGCGGGGCGATCGATTTCGAAACGCAGGAAACCCGAATCATCTTCGGTTCCGAGCGCAAGATCGCCGAAATCCGTCCGACCGTGCGCAACGACGCGCACAAGTTGATCGAGGAGTGCATGCTGGCGGCCAACGTGGCCACCGCCGAGTTCCTCAAGAAACACGAAATCCCTGCGCTGTACCGGGTTCACGATGGTCCGCCACCAGAGCGTCTGGAAAAACTCCGCGCCTTCCTCGGTGAGCTCGGCCTGTCCCTGCACAAGGGCAAGGACGGCCCGTCGCCGAAGGATTACCAGGCGTTGCTGGCCGGGATCAAGGATCGTCCGGATTTCCACCTGATCCAGACCGTCATGTTGCGCTCGTTGAGCCAGGCGGTGTACAGCGCTGATAACCAGGGCCACTTCGGCCTGAATTACGAAGCCTATACCCACTTCACCTCGCCGATCCGCCGTTACCCGGACTTGCTCACGCACCGGGCGATTCGCAGTGTCATCCATTCCAAACAAGACACGCCACACGTGCGTCGTGCCGGGGCGATGACCATTCCGAAAGCGCGCATCTACCCGTACGACGAGGCGGCGCTGGAGCAGCTCGGCGAGCAGTGCTCGATGAGCGAACGCCGTGCCGACGAAGCGACCCGCGACGTGGTGAACTGGCTCAAGTGCGAGTTCATGAAAGATCGCGTGGGCGAGTCGTTCCCGGGTGTGATCACCGCGGTGACCGGTTTTGGCCTGTTCGTCGAGCTGACCGACATCTACGTCGAAGGTCTGGTCCACGTGACCGCTTTGCCGGGCGATTACTACCACTTCGACCCTGTGCATCACCGTCTGGCCGGTGAGCGTACCGGTCGCAGCTTCCGCCTCGGCGATACCGTCGAAGTGCGTGTGATGCGGGTTGACCTGGACGAGCGCAAGATCGACTTCGAGATGGCTGAAAAAACCATCAGCGCACCGATTGGCCGCAAGAAGCGTGGTGCAGAAACCTCAGCGCCTGCTGCCAAGACTGCTGCTGAGCCGGCACCGGCCAAAACCGGTCGTCGCGGTCCGGCGAAGGAAAAAGCGGTCGAGGCCTATCGCCCGAGCGATGCGGCGGCAAAAAACGCCGAAGTCCGCAAAAGTCGTGAAATGAAGCAGGCGTTGTTGGCCGAAGCGAAAAGCGGCGGTAAAGCGGCGTCTGGGGGAAAGACCGGGCGGTCGGCGCCTGAAAAGGCCTCCGGCGGCAAGCCAGCCAAACCGAGTAAACACCGTAAAGGCCCGCCAAAAGCGGGCTCGGCTCCAGCCAAAAGCGGCGGGGCACGTAAACCTAAGGCCAAGTCATGAGTCAGTTGGAAAAAATCTACGGCGTGCATGCCGTAGAAGCATTGCTGCGTCATCACCCGAAACGCGTCAAGCAGATCTGGCTGGCCGAAGGCCGCAGTGATCCGCGCGTTCAGACGCTGATCGAGTTGGCCGGCGAAAACCGCGTTGCAGTCGGCCAGGCCGAGCGTCGTGAGCTGGATGCCTGGGTTGAAGGCGTGCATCAGGGCGTGGTGGCGGACGTGAGTCCAAGCCAGGTCTGGGGCGAGGCAATGCTCGACGAGCTGCTCGACCGTACTGAAGGCGCACCGCTGCTGTTGGTGCTCGACGGCGTAACCGACCCGCACAACCTCGGTGCTTGCCTGCGTTCTGCCGACGCAGCGGGTGCCTTGGCAGTGATCGTTCCAAAGGACAAGTCGGCGACCCTGACTCCAACGGTGCGTAAAGTCGCTTGCGGGGCCGCGGAAGTGATTCCGTTGGTGGCCGTGACCAACCTGGCACGCACCCTGGAAAAGCTCAAGCAACGTGGCTTGTGGGTTGTCGGTACGGCGGGGGAGGCTGAGCAGGATCTGTATCAGCAGGACCTGACCGGCCCGACTATCTTGATCATGGGCGCGGAAGGCAGCGGGATGCGTCGTCTGACGCGTGATCTTTGCGACTACCTGGTGCGTTTGCCGATGGCGGGCAGCGTCAGCAGTCTCAACGTTTCCGTAGCGACCGGCGTCTGCCTGTTCGAAGCCTTGCGCCAGCGCGGCGTCAAAGCCGCCGCAACCTCCAAGAAGTCCTAAGTCGGCCACGATCCAACTGTGGGAGCGAGCCTGCTCGCGATAGCGGTGTAACATTCAGCATGAATATTGAATGTTGCGCCCTCATCGCGAGCAGACGGAACGCCGCCCGGCTGCTCCCACAATGGTTTGTGTTGGGGCGAAAAGTAGTGATGTGAACGAACTGTTCAAATAATCACCAATTGCCTTGCGCCGCTTCTGTCCCTTCTCTACAATTGCGCCCCTTGCTGTGACGGCAGGCACGCATGTGTCTATCGCCGGCAAGTCCATAAGTGTCATTCACTCCTTGTCTGACCGCTTTTGAGCGGCAGGCTACAACCCGTAAGGAGCATTCATGCGTCATTACGAAATCATCTTTTTGGTCCACCCGGATCAAAGCGAGCAAGTCGGCGGCATGGTTGAGCGTTACACCAAGCTGATCGAAGAAGACGGCGGCAAAATCCACCGTCTGGAAGATTGGGGCCGTCGTCAACTGGCCTACGCAATCAACAATGTTCACAAGGCTCACTACGTGATGCTGAACGTTGAGTGCACTGGCAAGGCCCTGGCCGAGCTGGAAGACAACTTCCGCTACAACGATGCAGTGATCCGTAACCTGGTCATCCGTCGCGAAGAAGCCGTTACCGGCCAATCCGAGATGCTCAAGGCTGAAGAAAACCGCAGTGAGCGCCGTGAGCGTCGCGACCGTCCTGAGCACTCCGACGCCGAAGGCGTTGACAGTGATGACAGCGACAACAGCGATAACGCTGACGAGTAATCCACGGACCTTTTGAGGAGCCTATTACATGGCACGTTTCTTCCGTCGTCGTAAATTCTGCCGCTTCACCGCTGAAGACGTGAAAGAGATCGATTACAAAGATCTCAACACTCTGAAAGCTTACGTATCCGAGACCGGCAAAATTGTTCCAAGCCGCATCACCGGTACCAAAGCTCGTTATCAGCGTCAGCTGGCCACCGCTATCAAGCGCGCCCGCTTCCTGGCCCTGCTGGCCTACACCGACAGCCACGGCCGCTGAGACCGGGCAGTCGACACGTAGCAAAGGATTGAATGCATGCGCGCCATAGCTGAGTTCATCATGCGCGGTCGTATGCAGGCCACTCTCGTAGTGGCTGGATGCGCGGCATTGCCGTTGTTGTACTGGTTGGGTGCTGCCGCCGGGAGCCTTGTGCTGCTGCGGCGCGGATTGAAGGACGCCCTTGGCGTTCTTGCTCTGGGAATACTGCCGGCATTGATCTGGTGGCTGTATTCCGATGATCCACGCGCACTCATGGTGCTGCTGGGGTCTTCGGGCCTTGCGTTGGTTTTGCGCGCAAGTGAGTCCTGGAACCGCGTGCTGCTGGTCAGCATAGCGATGGGATTGGTGTTTTCAGTGGTGTTGGGTGCGGCGTACCGCCCCCAGATCGAGATGCTGGCGCAGGAACTGGTAAAGATCCTGCCGCTGGCCCTCGGTGACCTCTACCAGCAATTGTCGGTAGAGGAGCGAGCGCGTCTCGCCGCCCTGATTGCCCCGGTCCTGACCGGCCTGATAGCGGCCTTGTTGCAAATCGTCAGTGTGCTGAGCCTGATTGTCGGGCGCTACTGGCAGGCGTTGTTGTACAACCCCGGTGGTTTTGGTCGCGAGTTTCGCGCCATCCGAATCCCGCTGGGGCCGGCGATGTTGCTGCTGGCGTGCATGCTTCTGGGGCCGAACTTCGGTTCCCAGCTGGCCATGTTGACGCCGTTGTGCAGCGTACCGCTGGTGTTCGCCGGGCTGGCCTTGATTCATGGGCTGGTGGCTGAAAAGCGACTGGCCAGGTTTTGGCTGGTGGGGTTGTACGTAACGCTGTTGCTGTTTATGCAGCTGATCTATCCGTTGCTGGTGGTCCTGGCCATTGTCGACAGCCTGATTGATTTTCGCGGTCGTTTGACGCCGAAAGACGTCGATAGCGCGAACGGTGAAGGTTAAAAGTTAAGAGGATTTTCACATGCAACTGATCCTTCTGGAAAAAGTCACCAACCTGGGCAACCTGGGTGACAAAGTGAACGTTAAGGCTGGTTACGGTCGTAACTACCTGCTGCCTTACGGCAAAGCTACCGCTGCGACCGCTGCCAACCTGGCTGCGTTCGAAGAGCGTCGCGCTGAGCTGGAAAAAGCCGCAGCAGACCGTAAAACTTCGGCTGAAAACCGCGCTGCCCAACTGGCTGAGCTGGAAGTGACTATCACTGCCACCGCCGGTGACGAAGGCAAGCTGTTCGGTTCGATCGGCACCCACGACATCGCTGATGCACTGACCGCCTCTGGCGTTGAAGTTGCAAAAAGCGAAGTTCGTCTGCCGAACGGCACCATCCGCAACGTAGGCGAATTCGACGTAGCCGTGCACCTGCACGCTGAAGTTGAAGCCACCGTACGCGTTGTCGTGGTAGCAGCTTAAGTAGTACTTGTCGGCTGGCACCCTTGGGTGCTTGCCGGTAACATCGGGCACGATCCTGTTTACAGGTCGTGCCCTTTGTCTTTCTGCAGTTCCTGATTTTTTACAACCCCTGCTTTTCCTAAAGAACCCAAGTGGCCATGAACGATATCTCCGCTCCTGAGCAATACGATCTGCAAACCGCCGCGCTGAAAGTGCCGCCGCATTCCATCGAGGCCGAACAGGCCGTGCTCGGTGGTCTGATGCTGGACAACAACGCCTGGGAGCGCGTGCTTGATCAGGTCTCGGACGGTGATTTCTATCGACATGACCACCGCCTGATCTTCCGTGCGATCGCCAAGCTGGCCGATCAGAACTCGCCGATCGACGTCGTGACCCTGGCCGAGCAATTGGACAAGGAAGGTCAGACCTCGCAAGTCGGCGGCCTTGGTTATCTCGGAGAGTTGGCAAAAAATACGCCGTCGGTCGCCAACATCAAGGCTTATGCCCAGATTGTTCGTGAGCGAGCGACCTTGCGCCAACTGATCGGCATCAGCACCGAAATCGCCGACAGCGCCTTCAACCCGGAAGGCCGCACCGCCGCCGAGATTCTCGACGAAGCCGAACGGCAGATCTTCCAGATCGCCGAAGCGCGACCGAAAACCGGTGGCCCGGTGAGCGTCAATGACCTGTTGACCAAGGCCATCGACCGTATCGACACTTTGTTCAACACCGACAACGCCATCACCGGCCTGTCCACCGGTTACACCGACCTCGACGAGAAGACCAGCGGCCTGCAACCGTCTGACCTGATCATCGTCGCCGGCCGTCCATCGATGGGTAAAACCACCTTTGCGATGAACCTGGTGGAGAACGCCGTGTTGCGCAGCGAGAAGGCCGTACTGGTTTACTCACTCGAGATGCCAGGCGAATCGCTGATCATGCGTATGCTGTCGTCGCTGGGCCGGATCGACCAGACCAAGGTCCGGGCCGGTCGCCTGGAAGACGACGATTGGCCGCGCCTGACCTCGGCGGTCAACCTGCTCAACGATCGCAAGCTGTTCATCGACGATACCGCCGGCATCAGCCCGTCGGAAATGCGCGCGCGGACTCGTCGTCTGGTACGTGAACACGGTGAGATCGGTCTGATCATGATCGACTACCTGCAACTGATGCAGATCCCGGGTTCCAGCGGTGACAACCGGACCAACGAGATTTCCGAAATCTCCCGTTCCTTGAAAGCCCTGGCCAAGGAGTTCAACTGCCCGGTGGTGGCGCTTTCCCAGCTCAACCGTTCCCTCGAACAGCGGCCGAACAAGCGGCCAGTGAACTCCGACTTGCGGGAATCCGGAGCGATCGAGCAGGACGCCGACGTCATCATGTTCGTTTACCGGGATGAGGTGTATCACCCGGAGACCGAACACAAAGGCATTGCCGAGATCATCATCGGCAAGCAGCGGAACGGCCCGATCGGCTTTATCCGCCTGGCCTTCATCGGCAAATACACCCGCTTCGAAAACCTCGCGCCGGGCAGCTATAACTTCGACGATGACGAGTAACTGAGCAGGGGCTTTGTGGCGAGGGAGCTTGCTCCCGCTGGGCAGCGAAGCGGCCCCCATAGTTTATCTGTGATACCGCACATTCAGGATTTACGACTGCTTCGCAGCCGAACGGGAGCAAGCTCCCTCGCCACAAGAGCTGTGTCATGCCTCAGGAGCTTGCTGCGAATCTGGCTCGCAATTTCCGACCATAGCCGTCGGAATTGGTTAATTTTTGTGCTATATTCCGCGCCCGCGATTTTTCATCTCAACACCGGTCATCGTCATGCAAACAGCCAAGCCGTTATTTGACTATCCCAAGTACTG
The DNA here is from genome assembly GCF_000217955.3 of Pseudomonas fluorescens HK44. Taxonomy (GTDB): domain Bacteria; phylum Pseudomonadota; class Gammaproteobacteria; order Pseudomonadales; family Pseudomonadaceae; genus Aquipseudomonas; species Aquipseudomonas fluorescens_AQ. The sequence continues at coordinate 252,054 of NZ_AFOY02000008.1, forward strand.
GGCCGAATGTTTCGGTCCAGCGCCATTCCTGCCAATGAGCAGGGAGGAGATGGATCAGCTTGGCTGGGATTCCTGCGACATCATCATCGTCACCGGTGATGCGTACGTTGACCACCCGTCGTTTGGTATGGCAATCATCGGCCGGCTGCTGGAGTCCCAGGGCTTTCGCGTCGGGATCATTGCCCAGCCAAACTGGCAGTCCAAAGACGACTTCATGAAGCTCGGCGAGCCGAACCTGTTTTTCGGTGTCGCGGCCGGCAACATGGATTCGATGATCAACCGCTATACCGCCGACAAGAAAATCCGTTCCGATGACGCCTACACCCCTGGTGGCCTGGCGGGCAAACGTCCGGATCGCGCCAGCCTGGTTTACAGCCAGCGCTGCAAGGAAGCCTACAAGAACGTGCCGATTGTTCTCGGTGGCATCGAAGCTTCCCTGCGCCGCATCGCGCACTACGATTACTGGCAGGACCGGGTACGCAACTCGATCCTGATCGATGCCTGCGCCGATATCCTGCTGTATGGCAACGCCGAGCGAGCAATCGTCGAAGTCGCCCAGCGCCTTTCCTACGGTCACAAGATCGAAGACATCACCGACGTGCGCGGCACCGCGTTCATTCGTCGTGATACGCCGCAAGGCTGGTACGAAGTCGACTCAACGCGCATCGACCGTCCGGGCAAGATCGACAAGATCATCAACCCGTACGTCAACACGCAAGACACCACTGCCTGCGCTATCGAGCAAGAAAAGGGCGCGACTTTTTCAAATGCAGAAGATCCGGAAGAAGCCAAGGTCGTGCAGATTCTGGCGAGCCCTCGGATGACCCGCGACAAGACCGTGATCCGTCTGCCGTCGGTAGAAAAGGTTCGTGGTGACGCCGTTCTGTACGCCCACGCCAACCGCGTGCTGCACCTGGAAACCAACCCGGGCAACGCCCGCGCGCTGGTTCAGAAGCATGGCGAAGTCGATGTCTGGTTCAACCCGCCACCGATTCCGATGACCACCGAAGAAATGGACTACGTGTTCGGCATGCCTTACGCCCGTATTCCACACCCAGCGTATGGCAAGGAGAAGATCCCGGCCTACGACATGATCCGTTTCTCGGTGAATATCATGCGCGGCTGCTTCGGCGGCTGTACCTTCTGCTCGATCACCGAGCACGAAGGCCGGATCATCCAGAACCGTTCCGAAGAATCGATCATTCGCGAAATCGAAGAGATCCGCGACAAAGTGCCAGGTTTTACCGGTGTCATTTCCGACCTCGGTGGCCCGACCGCGAACATGTACCGCATCGCCTGCAAGAGCCCAGAAATCGAATCCGCGTGCCGCAAGCCGTCGTGCGTGTTCCCCGGCATTTGCCCGAACCTCAACACTGATCACTCGTCGCTGATCCAGCTGTATCGCAGCGCCCGTGCCTTGCCGGGTGTGAAGAAGATCCTGATCGCCTCCGGCCTGCGTTACGACCTCGCGGTCGAGTCGCCGGAATACGTCAAAGAGCTGGTGACCCACCACGTCGGTGGTTACCTCAAGATCGCCCCGGAACACACCGAGGAAGGTCCGCTCAATCAGATGATGAAGCCGGGCATCGGCAGCTATGACAAGTTCAAGCGGATGTTCGAGAAGTACTCCAAGGAAGCCGGGAAAGAGCAGTACCTGATTCCGTACTTCATCGCCGCCCACCCGGGCACCACCGACGAAGACATGATGAACCTGGCCCTGTGGCTCAAGGGCAACGGTTTCCGGGCGGATCAGGTGCAGGCGTTCTACCCGTCGCCGATGGCCACCGCCACCGCCATGTATCACTCGGGCAAGAACCCGCTGCGCAAGGTCACTTACAAGAGTGACGCCGTGACCATCGTCAAGAGCGAAGAGCAGCGTCGTCTGCACAAGGCATTCTTGCGTTATCACGATCCGAAAGGCTGGCCGATGCTGCGCGAAGCGCTGACCCGCATGGGCCGCGCCGACCTGATCGGGCCGGGCAAGAACCAGTTGATCCCGCTGCACCAGCCGGCCACCGACAGTTACCAGAGCGCCCGTCGCAAGAACTCGACGCCAGCCGGTAGCCATAAAGTGGCTGGGGAAAAGACCACCAAGATCCTCACGCAACACACTGGCTTGCCGCCGCGTGCCAGCGATGGCGGTAACCCGTGGGACAAGCGTGAACAGGCCAAGGCGGCGGCGTTCGCCCGCAACCAGCAGGCCGCCAAGGAGCGCAAGGACGCCGCCAAAGGCAAAGGGCCCAAGCCCGCACGCAAACCGGTAGTGCCGCGTTAAGCGCTGCTTGCCAGTTAACAAAACGCCAGCCTTCGGGCTGGCGTTTTGCATTCCGCACAGTGATGAATACCTGTGGCGAGGGAGCTTGCTCCCGCTCGGCTGCGCAGCAGTCGTAAACCCGGCATGCACATTCCAAGAGAGGGACCTCATCGCCTGCTTTGGGGGCCGCTTCGCGCCCCAGCGGGAGCAAGCTCCCTCGCCACAGAGGCGGATCATGATCGACTTACCGCCACATTTCTGTGCAACCCTCATCACGGCAAATCTCGCATTGCGCGGATTTAGTGCTGCACTGCGCCAAACCAACGGGGAAAGCAGCCAGCGCTGCCAGCTGGCATAAGTCTTGCGCGCTTTCCGTTACGCTCAAGGCTCGCAGGAGGCACGCCGTGTCTATCCATGTCGCATTGCACCATGTCACGCATTACCGTTACGACCGCGCCGTCGAACTCGGCCCGCAGATCGTTCGCCTGCGCCCGGCTGCCCACAGCCGTACGCGGATTCTTTCCTATGCGTTGAAAGTGTCGCCAGAGCAACACTTCATCAATTGGCAGCAAGACCCGCAGGGCAACTACCTGGCGCGGTTGGTGTTCCCGGAGAAAACCACGGAGCTGCGGATCGAGGTCGATCTGCTGGCCGAGATGGCGGTGTTCAACCCGTTCGATTTCTTCCTTGAGCCCTATGCGGAAAAAATCCCTTTCGCCTATGCCGCCGACGAACAGCGTGAGCTGGCGCCATACCTGGAAACCCTGCCGCTGACGCCGACGTTCAAGGCCTACCTTGACGGCATCGACCGTACGCCGCTGCCCGCCGTGGATTTTCTGGTGGCGCTCAACCAGCGCCTGAGCGAAGACATCGGCTACCTGATCCGCATGGAACCGGGCGTGCAAACTCCGGAATACACCCTCGAACACGCATCGGGTTCTTGCCGCGATTCGGCCTGGTTGCTGGTGCAACTGCTGCGCAACCTCGGGCTGGCGGCGCGATTTGTTTCCGGTTATCTGATTCAACTCACCGCTGACGTCAAAAGCCTCGACGGCCCTTCCGGCACCGAGGTGGACTTCACCGACCTGCACGCCTGGTGTGAGGTTTACCTGCCCGGCGCCGGCTGGATCGGTCTGGATGCTACTTCCGGGCTGTTTGCCGGTGAAGGGCATATTCCGTTGGCCTGTAGCCCCGATCCGTCCTCCGCGGCGCCGATCAGTGGCCTGGTCGAACCGTGCACGTGTGAATTCAGCCACGAAATGTCGGTTGAGCGCATTTGGGAGGCCCCACGCGTTACCAAACCCTACACCGAAGACCAGTGGCTGGCGATCCAGGCACTGGGCCGGCAGATCGACGCCGACCTGCAAGAGGGCGATGTGCGCCTGACCATGGGGGGTGAGCCGACGTTCGTCTCCATCGACGACCCGGACGGTGCCGAGTGGAACACCGCCGCGCTCGGGGCAGACAAGCGCCGGCTGTCCGCCGAGCTGTTCCAGCGCCTGCGCAAGCATTACGCGCAGCAGGGCCTGGTGCATTTTGGCCAGGGCAAGTGGTACCCCGGCGAGCAACTGCCGCGTTGGTCGCTGAACTGCTACTGGCGGCGAGATGGCGTGCCGATCTGGAACAACAGCGCGCTGATTGCCGATGAACAGCAAGACTACGGTGCCGATGGCACCTTGGCCGGGTATTTTCTGGCGAGTGTCGCCGAGCGATTGAAACTGCCTGCGCGTTTTGTGTTTCCGGCCTACGAAGACAACCTCTACTACCTCTGGCGCGAAGGTGCGTTGCCGGTCAACGTCAGCGCTGAAGACTCACGGCTGAGCGACGAACTCGAGCGCGCGCGCCTGCACAGGGTCTTCAGTCAAGGTCTGGACAAGGTGATTGGCCAAGTACTGCCGCTGGCGCGCACGGCCAAGGGCGATCAATGGCAGAGTGGTCGCTGGTACCTGCGTGACAGTCATTGCCGATTGGTGCCGGGGGACTCTCCGCTAGGCTATCGCTTGCCGCTGGCTTCGCAACCGTGGGTGACGGCGGCGGAGTATCCGTTCGTGCACCCGGTCGATCCGAATCAGGACTTGCCGGAACTGCCCGACGCTGCCAGGTTGCAGGTGCATGGCGAGCCGGCCACCGCCGATGAGCGCACACCGAAAGTCGACCAGTCCGCCGATTGGCTGACCCGCACCGCGCTCTGCGCCGAGGCCCGGGAAGGGCGGTTGTACCTGTTCATGCCGCCGCTGGAACGCGTCGAGGATTACCTCGAACTGGTCAGCGCCATCGAGGCCACTGCCGAGGAACTGCACTGTCCGGTGTTGCTGGAAGGTTATGAACCGCCGAGTGACCCACGCCTGAGCAACTTGCGCATTACTCCGGACCCCGGCGTCATTGAAGTTAACGTGCAGCCGTCTGCCAGTTGGGATGAGCTGGTGGAGCGCACCGAATTCCTCTACGAAGAGGCACGCCAGACCCGGTTGACCACCGAGAAATTCATGATCGACGGCCGGCACACCGGCACGGGCGGCGGTAACCATTTCGTCCTCGGCGGCGCGACGCCGGCTGACTCACCGTTTCTGCGTCGTCCGGATCTGCTGCGCAGTCTGATCAGCTACTGGCATAACCACCCGTCGCTGTCCTACCTGTTTTCCGGTCTTTTCATCGGCCCGACTTCCCAGGCCCCGCGGGTGGACGAAGCACGCAACGATGCGTTGTACGAGCTGGAGATCGCCTTCGCGCAGATGCCGAAACCCGGCGAAGAGTGCGCGCCATGGCTGGTGGACCGCTTGCTGCGCAACCTGCTGATCGACGTCACGGGCAACACCCACCGCGCCGAGTTCTGCATCGACAAACTCTATTCGCCGGATGGCGCGACCGGGCGCCTCGGTCTGCTGGAGTTGCGCGCCTTTGAAATGCCACCCCATGCGCGCATGAGCCTGGCTCAGCAACTGTTGCTGCGGGCGCTGGTGGCGCGGTTCTGGCGCGAGCCGTATGCGCCGGCCAAGCTGGCGAGGTGGGGCACCGAGTTGCACGACCGTTTCCTGCTGCCGCACTTCATCGAGCAGGATTTTGCCGATGTGATCGTCGACCTCAACGCCGCCGGCTATGCGCTGCGCGCCGAGTGGTTTGCCGCGCATCTGGAATTCCGCTTTCCCAAGGTCGGCGATTACGCGGTCAGCGGCATCGAGCTGGAGCTGCGTCAGGCGCTGGAGCCGTGGCATGTGCTGGGCGAGGAGGGTTCGGCCGGCGGCACGGTGCGTTATGTCGACTCGTCGCTGGAGCGTTTGCAGGTCAAGCTCACAGGCCTGGCACCGCAGCGTTACATGCTGACCTGCAACGGCATCCCGGTACCGCTGCAGCCGACCGGACGGGTCGGCGAGTATGTGGCTGGCGTGCGGTTTCGCGCCTGGCAACCGGCCAACTGCCTGCAACCGACCATCCCGATGCACGCGCCGCTGGTGTTCGACCTGCTCGACACCTGGATGCAACGCTCGCTGGGCGGTTGTCAGTACCACGTCGCCCATCCGGGCGGGCGCAACTACGACAGCCTGCCGGTAAACGCCAATGAGGCCGAGAGTCGGCGGATGGCGCGGTTCTTCCGCCTCGGCCACAGCCCGGGAACCTTGCCGGTGCCGACGCTGACCCTTAACGACGAGCTGCCGATGACGCTCGATTTGCGTCGGTTTGCGAAAAGAAATGAGTGAACGCGGCGCTGCCACAACGGACACCCAATGTGGGAGCGAGCCTGCTCGCGATGGCGTCACAACAGTCAACATTGATGCTGGCTGAGCCAACGCTATCGCGAGCAGGCTCGCTCCCACACTATATTTGCAGCGTTTGTGAGTTAATCTGACTTTTCCTGAGCACCTGCCGAGCTTTCCATGCCTGACCTGCTTGACCGTTACCCGCTTGCGGCGGGCACTTATCACGAATTGCTCGACGACAGCGGTGCGGTGCGCCTGCACTGGCGACGGCTGTTCGATCAGTTGCAACGCAGCACGCCGGCGCAGTTGGTGCAACGGCAAGCTTTGCTGGCACGGCAGATTCAGGAAAACGGCGTCACCTACAATGTTTACGCCGACCCCAAAGGTGCTGATCGTCCATGGGAACTGGACCTGCTGCCCCATGTGATGGCGGCTGATGAGTGGCAGCAGTTGTCCGCCGGGATCGCCCAGCGTGCGCGTTTGCTCAATGCGGTATTGGCGGATTTGTACGGCCCGCAGCGCTTGATTGCCGAAGGCCTGCTGCCGGCAGAACTGGTGTTCGGTCATAACAATTTCCTCTGGCCCTGTCAGGGCATTCAGCCGCCGGACGGGGCTTTTCTGCATTTGTACGCGGTGGATCTGGCGCGCACGCCCGACGGGCGCTGGTGGGTGACCGCGGATCGGACTCAAGCACCATCCGGTGCCGGTTACGCGCTGGAAAACCGCACTATCGTGTCGCGGGCCTTTCCGGAGTTGTACCGCGATTTGCAGGTACAACATTTGGCCGGGTTCTTCCGTACCTTGCAGGAAACCCTCACGCGCCAGGCACCGAGTGCCGATGAAGTGCCGCTGGTGGTGTTGCTGACGCCGGGACGATTCAACGAGAGCTATTTCGAGCACCTGTATCTGGCTCGCCAATTGGGTTATCCATTGGTTGAAGGCGGTGACCTGACCGTGCGCGATGCCACGGTTTACCTGAAAACCCTGAGTGGCCTGCGTCGGGTTCACGCGATCATGCGTCGGCTCGACGATGATTTCTGCGATCCGCTGGAGTTGCGCACCGACTCGGCGCTCGGCGTGCCGGGCCTGCTTGACGCGGTGCGACAGGGGCGGGTGCTGGTGGCCAATGCCTTGGGCAGCGGCGTGCTGGAGTCGCCGGGGCTGCTGGGCTTTCTGCCGAAGATCAATCAATTCCTGTTCGGCGAAGAACTGATCCTGCCGTCCATAGCCACCTGGTGGTGCGGCGAGCCTCCGGTGTTGGCACAGGCCCTGGAAAAACTGCCAGAGCTGCTGATCAAGCCGGCGTTCCCCTCGCAGAGCTTTGCCTCGGTATTGGGCCGTGATTTGAGTGAAAAACAGCGCCAGGACCTCGCCGAGCGCATGCAGGCACGGCCTTATGCCTATGTGGCGCAAGAACTGGCGCAGCTGTCGCAGGCGCCGATCTGGCAAGCCGAAGGCGGCCAGTTGCAGCCTAGGGCGATTGGCATGCGCGTTTACGCGGTGGCCAGTCAAGACGGCTATCGGGTGTTGCCCGGCGGCTTGACCCGGGTTGCGGCCGAGGCTGATGCCGAGGTGGTGTCGATGCAGCGCGGCGGCGCGAGCAAGGACACCTGGGTGTTGGGCGAGCGAGCGCCGATGGGCGAGCAATGGAAAGCCCAGCGAACCCTCGGCGTGCACGATCTGGTGCGACGCGATCCCTACCTGCCGTCGCGGGTGGTCGAAAACCTGTTCTGGTTCGGTCGCTATTGCGAACGCTGCGACGACAGCGCGCGGCTGCTGCGGATCATGCTCACGCGTTACGTCGACGGCGATGACCCGCAAGCCTTGCAGGCCGCGGTCGATCTCGGTGAAAGCCTGTTGTTATTGCCCGACGAAGGTGAATTGCCCGAGCGTTTGCTGACGGCATTGTGCGGTGATGACTGGGCCTTCAGCCTGCGTTCCAACCTGCAACGCTTGCAGTGGGCGGCCTCCCAGGTGCGCGGCAAACTCTCGCGAGAGAACTGGCAGGCGTTGGTGGAGTTGCAGCGCGATGCCACGGTGCTGGAAACCGAAGAGCCGGATTTTGGCGAGCGGCTGGATTTCCTCAATCGCCTGGTCATGTCGCTCGCGGCGCTGTCGGGCTTTGCGCTGGACGACATGACCCGAGACGAAGGCTGGCGCTTTTTGATGATCGGGCGGCGGATCGAGCGATTGCAGTTTCTCGGCAGCAGCCTGGCCGCGTTCCTGCGCGGCGCCGGGGCTTTCGATCAAGCCGGGCTGGAATGGCTGCTGGAGCTGGGCAACAGCAGCATCACCTACCGTTCCCGCTACCTGGCGGTGGCGCAATTGATTCCGGTGCTCGATGTGTTGCTGCTCGATGAGCAGAACCCTCACGGCGTACTGTTCCAGCTGAAACTGGTGACTCGCACCCTCAAACGTCTGAACGATGACTTTGGTGTGCCGCGCGATCTGGCGTTGCCTTCGTTGGTCGAGCGTCTGGCGCGATTCGATCTCGGTTGCCTGGAGAACGGGTTGTTCGGCGAAGCCAGCGTCCGCGCTGCTCTCAGTGGATTGGCGGATCTGCTGCAAGAAATCGCCGATGTCAGTAATCAGGTGTCTGATCGCCTTGCATTGCGGCATTTCGCCCATGTCGATGATGTCAGCCAGCGCACGGTGTCTGTCTGATGAGCGCCCGTTACCAGATTCTCCACGACACCCATTATCACTACGACAGCCCGGTGTCGCTGGCCCAGCAGCTCGCCCATTTGTGGCCGCGGCACTGCGCCTGGCAGCGTTGCACCGATCAGCAATTGCAGATCAGCCCGGAGCCGACTTCGCGCCGCGATGAGCTGGACGTGTTTGGCAATCCGCTGACCCGGCTGGCGTTTGAAAGGCCTCACGACGAACTGCTGGTCAATGCCCGGCTGACCGTCGAAGTGCTGGCCCGGCCACTGCGCGATTTCAGTCAATCGCCGGCCTGGGACATGACCCGTAGCGCGTTGACCTACAGCAGTCAGCCGATTGCTGCGCAGCTGCTGGACGCGTGCCGCTATCGGTTTGAGTCGCCGTATGTGCACTTGAAGAGCAGCTTCGTCGAGTTCTCCGAAAGCTGTTTTGCGCCGGGCCGTCCATTGATGCTGGGTGTTCAGGCGTTGATGGAGAAGATTTTCAGTGAATTCACCTTCGATGCGGAGGCGACCCAGGTCGCGACGCCGCTGGTGGAAGTGCTGGAGCGTCGGCGCGGGGTCTGTCAGGACTTTGCGCACTTGATGCTCGCCTGCTTGCGTTCCCGCGGATTGGCGGCGCGTTACGTCAGTGGCTACCTGCTGACGCAGCCACCACCGGGCCAGCCACGGTTGATCGGCGCTGATGCGTCCCACGCCTGGGTCTCGGTGTTTTGCCCGGTGCTGGGCTGGGTCGATTTCGACCCGACCAACAACGTGCAACCGGCGCTGGAGCACATCACCCTGGCCTGGGGCCGGGATTTCTCCGATGTCTCGCCATTGCGTGGAGTGATACTGGGCGGCGGCAGCCATGACCCGGAAGTGCAGGTGACCGTGATGCCGCTGGATGAACACCGTTCTTGAATGCGCAGATTTCCTGTGGCGAGGGAGCTTGCTCCCGCTCGGCTGCACAGCAGCCGTAAAATCAGCGGATGCGTTTTACCTGATACGCCGCGCTTGCAGGTTTTGGGTCCGCTGCGCGGCCCAACGGGAGCAAGCTCCCTCGCCACAGGCTCTCAGCCGATCAATGCCGGGGTGGGTTCTGCTTTGGGGATTTGTGCAAGTCGATTGTGGAGGCTGTGAGGGTCGGCAGCATGACTGCCGACCCTGGACACAGATCCGGTGGGTCTGATCAGAACATCAAACCCTGTGGGTCTCAGGCGTCGGGCGCCTGATCTTTCGGTGCTTCAACAGCGTCATCAGCAACCACTTCACCTTCTGCATCGGGGTTCAGTGCGCCGGCTTCTTCATCGGCGGCAGCTTTCTTGCGTTGCAACTTTTCCTCTTTCTTCTGCTCTTTGGCCAGGTCTCTTTGACGTTTGGCGAAGGAGTAATTAGGTTTAGCCATGGGCGATCCTCTGGGGTCGAAGGTGAGGTTGAGCGGCGCGTATTCTGCCTTTAAACCGGGGGCAAGGGTTAGCTGGGTTTTTGCCCGGCCCATTTGGGTGCTACCAACGGTTGCCAGGCATCCAGTGCATCCAGCAGATCCTGCGGCGATTCGCGCATTTGCAGCATGTCACGGTGATGCTCGCGAACGAAGCCTTCGCCGACGACATGATCAAGAAAAGCAGTGAGTTTGCTGTAGAAACCGTTCACTTCCAGCAAGCCCAGCGGTTTGCCGTGATAGCCGAGCTGGCCCCAGGTCCAGACTTCGAACAGTTCTTCAAAGGTGCCGAGGCCGCCCGGCAGAGCAATAAACGCGTCGCTCAGCTCGGCCATGCGCGCCTTGCGTGCGTGCATGCCGTCGACCACTTCCAGGCGCGTCAGGCCGGGGTGGCCGATTTCCAGGTTCTTCAGGCTTTCGGGGATGATCCCGATCACTTCGCCACCCGCGGCCAGCGCCGCATCGGCGACGATTCCCATCAAGCCGACAGCACCGCCGCCATACACCAGCGTCAGCTTACGCCGGGCCAACTCCTGACCGAGGGCGATCGCCGCTTGCCGATACGCCGGGTCAGTGCCTGTGCTGGCGCCGCAAAATACACAAACAGACGCTAAAGACATGCTTTACTCCATGGTCAGTGATGGCCCCAGAGTAATGGCTGACCGTGGGCGTTCCAAGGGCTAATCCTCGCAGCGAGGCCTTTCATATGTGCCGCTGGCGCCACAGGCGTAGGCGGCGAGCAAACTGCACAACAGGCTATTGAAGAACATGACAGGCGCTCCAGAATGAGGTGACACGCCGATCATAGGTGCGCGCCAGAGGTCTGGCCGGTTAATTGTTTCGATCAATGTCATAGCCTGAAAGTTGTATACAATTCTTGATTCAGGTCATAGGCACTTGCAGAAATTTCAGGCAGTCTTTATGCCCTACGGATTTTGTTAACCCTGCCTTGGAGATTCACCATGTTTGCCAAACTCGTTGCGGTATCCCTGCTGACACTGGCCAGCAGCCAATTGATGGCTGCAGAGTGCAAGGTCGATGTCGACTCCACCGATCAGATGTCCTACAATACCCAGTCAATCACCATCGACAAGAGCTGCAAAACCTTCACCGTCAACCTGACCCACTCCGGCAGCTTGCCGAAAAACGTCATGGGTCATAACTGGGTGCTGAGCAAAACCGCAGACATGGCTGGCATCACTACCGATGGCATGGCCGCCGGCATCGACAAGAACTACCTGAAAGAGGGTGACACTCGCATTATCGCCCACACCAAAATCATCGGTGCCGGCGAGAAAGACTCGGTGACCTTCGACGTATCGAAGCTGACCGCTGGCGAAAGCTATCAGTTCTTCTGCTCGTTCCCGGGTCACAACTCGATGATGAAAGGCGCTGTCGTCCTGAAGTAAGCCGCTCTGACGCAAAGAAAAGGCCACTGAGGAAAACTCCTCAGTGGCCTTTTTCATTTCACCGGTTTACGGCGCAAACGGCATCACCCGCTTGTGATGAGTTTTACGATACGTATCGCAGATGATCTTGAACGCCTCTTCACGCACCGGCTCACCGTGCAGGAAGGCATCGATTTCGGCGTAGGTCACGCCGTGGGACGCTTCATCCGGTTTGCCGGGCGACAGGTCCTCGAGGTCGGCAGTCGGGATTTTTTCCACCAGCGACTCCGGCGCACCGAAGCTGCGGGCGATGGCCCGGACCTGGTTTTTCACCAGGCCGCTCAGCGGTGCGAGGTCGCAGGCGCCGTCACCGAATTTGGTGAAGAAGCCCATCACCTTCCTCCCCCCGGAATAGTGCCCAATCCATTGTGTTTACTGATTGAGTAACTGATTTCGCTTTTGTGCAGAATTTACGTTTGCCCAATACGAAAAATTGGAAAGCTTCACCTTCTGGAGCTCCACCCAAATTCGGTCGAGGGAGCAGAGCTTGGATAGGGCATAATGTCCTAGTTTGCAAGATGCCCCGTTACTCACCGGGCAGCGCCTGACCCAAGTTCAATCAGCCGTAATGGCTAGCAGTAGTCCGATAGCCTCTCGCTTAGCAGGGTGCTTCAGATGGTGCTTCCCTTGATCGCAGATGTCAGGACAGCGTTGCATCTTGCCGATCTCGATCTAGGCATTTCTGGAGGAACCATGGAGCAACGCTTGAGAGTGGTAATGGCCCAGCTGAACATCCGCGTCGGGGATGTGTACGGCAACGTTGAGAAGGTCATCGAAGCCGCCCGCAAGGCACGCGACGACCTTAAAGCCCAGGTCATCGTTTTCCCTGAGTTGACCCTTTGTGGTTATCCACCAGAGGATCTGCTCCTTCGCTCCAGCATGCAGAGCCGGATCGAAAAGGCGCTGCAGCATATCAAGGACGCTGTCCAAGGCATCGTGACTGTAATCGGCTTCCCATGGGTCGAGGATGGAGCACGCTATAACAGCTGCGCCGTGATCTCGGACGGCAAAGAACTCGCCCGCTACAACAAACAGCGCCTACCCAATTATCGTGTGTTCGACGAGAAGCGGTACTTTGAGCCAGGCAGCGGCCCCAGCGTGGTCAATCTCTTCGGCGTGTCGGTCGGTATCACCATCTGTGAGGACATCTGGTTCTCCGAGCCTCTCAAGCAGGCCTGTGATGCCGGTGCTCAGATCATGCTTACCCTGAACGCCTCACCGTTCCATCGTGGGAAGCAGGCTGAGCGTGAAGAGCTGCTGGCGAAGCGTGCCAGCGAATGCTCCATCCCCATGGTCTACGTCAATCAGGTTGGTGGCCAAGACGAGTTGGTGTTTGACGGCAATAGCTTTGTGGTGGATCGCGGCGGAAAGGTCACTCAGCGCGCCCCTGCTTTCGAAGAGGGACTCTTCGTCTCGGATTTTGAGATCAAGGAAGGTGCCTTGGTGCCGGTTCCGGCTCAGACCGCTGACCTTCTGAACCTTGAGGCCAGCGTCTACAAGGCTCTGGTCGCCGGTGTTAAGGACTACGTGCGACGCAATGGCTTCAAAGGCGTTGTGCTGGGCCTTTCTGGCGGTATCGACTCGGCGCTGGTGCTGGCTGTTGCTGTTGATGCGCTGGGCGCCGAAAACGTTGAAGCCGTGATGATGCCGTACCACTACACGGCCCAGATGAGCCAAGACGATGCGAAAGAAGAAGCCGACATTCTGGGTGTGAAGTACAGCGTACTACCCATAGCGTCCATGGTTGAAGCCTTCCTAACCACGCTTGCGCCAATGTTCGAAGGTCTGGGCAAGGACACGACCGAGGAGAACCTCCAGGCGCGGTGTCGCGGTACCATGCTGATGGCGATCTCCAACAAGAAGCGGTATCTCGTCCTGACCACCGGCAACAAGAGTGAAATGGCTGTCGGGTATGCGACCTTGTACGGTGATATGGCTGGTGGGTACGACGTCCTGAAGGATGTTCCGAAGACTCTGGTATTCCGCCTCTGCGAATACCGTAACACCTTGGGCTATGTCATTCCGCAACGCGTCATTGATCGTCCGCCATCCGCTGAGCTGGCTCCTGATCAGAAAGACGAGGACTCCCTGCCTCCATACCCAGTTCTTGATGAGATTCTGCGCTTGTATATCGAGCACGACTTATCCGCCGATGCCATCACCGAAAAGGGCTTCGACAAGGAGGTTGTGCGGAAGGTGATTCGCTTGGTTGACCTGAACGAGTACAAGCGACGCCAAGCAGCGGTGGGCCCACGTGTGACCGAGCGTGGCTTTGGCCGTGACCGTCGCTACCCAATCACTTCTGGCTGGAGCATTGGAGACTGATGGCTTAATCAGCTGGCGAATGAACTAGGGGCGCCTTTGCGCCCCTTTTTCTGTGCCAAATGAAGACTTGCTAAAGTTTAAAAAACTTCTCGTCCTTAGTAAGTTCAAGGATGGTATTTTTTCTAGAAATTTTTTGTCGAATCCACCTAGCTTGTCATTCAATATGGCTACAATAGTCTGGATTTTCTTCTCGTTGGCGAAATTGAACAGCTTGGTTAGTTTGTCTTCGTCTACAACCTCGAGATAGTCTTGGACAGTAAAAGCAGGCAGCTTGGATTTAAATCTATTGACGAAGTATACGTAGGCCATGTCGAAGGCCATGGCTGCCGCCCTAGGAACACCGTCACCTGTATTCAGTTCTTCGTTACTGATTGAAAAGTCTGCCTTGCCATCTTGGCCGGCTGAAACAACCAGTTCGTTGTAGTGAGTAACAAACAGTCGTTTGGTGATTTCGGCGTAGGCCTCATTGAAAACATCAAGCTTTGAATTAAGATCTGAGAAGTGGACTGCGATACTTCGCTTCACTACTTCAACTGTTTTTTCAAAATCTGTTATTCTCTTGCTGGAAAGCTCTACCTCGCTTATCACATAAGCAAGCCGGCCTCGAGCTTCCCGCAAGTCTTGCATCTGCTTTTCAACTAGAATCAAACCGCTGACGTGGCTGTCTCTGGAAAGATCTTTTACCTTGTTTTTTTCATCAGCTAGTAGTCGCTCTAAACTTGATCTTAAGTCATCGAGTTCATCTGACGTCTCTGCGGACATCTCTTCAACATAAGCAGCCTTGCGACTCATTATTGAATTATGAAATTCAATTGTTTCTTCTAGTGTTTTGCTCAGATTTGGTACTAATGATTTAGCCTCATTGTAGAGCGCCGTGATCTCCCCTACGTTTATCTCTACTAGGTTGTTTTTGTAGCGTTCAATTGTTTTGTTGTTGTAGTATAGCTTTGTTTCCAGGTTTACAATGCGAGATGTTAATGCTGCCACGCTTCTTCGAGATTCACGAAGTTCGGAGATGGCATAGCTTTGCGATTCAAAGATGTCGTATTTATCTTCTTTGATTTGCAGTTCGGAAATTTTTGAATCGATCTCATAAATATCTTCCTGGCGTGTCTCCAGTGACAAGCCGCCAAGCAGTGTTCTGACCCGGTTGTCTTCTAATTGGATTTGGTGTTCAATTAGGTTGATCTGACGAACGGAATCAATAAATTCGAAGTCAAAAAGAAAAGCGTATATTAGGTCGTATTCATTGTCGCTTGTGTAGGTGTTTAAATACTTCAGCGTGTTGTTGCTAGTGGCTCTGTTAGTGCGGAAAAATTTACTTCGAATTGAGTTGAATTTGGGCTGCTCTCTCGTATATCCAAACAGGTGTGGCAGTTCGCGAGTGAAAGATGCGCCGCTTTTATGTACTACACCATCGATAGTGCTGGAAACGATGATAGTCTCGCGGCGTGGCCCTATTTTCTTTGAGAGCACTCGAGTGATAGTGTGAGTGATAGAGGCAATCTTTAAAGTCAGTTCAAACCTTACATCGCCTTTGGTAAGGAACTCTTTGACTTTGTCGTTGACTTTGTTGTTGTCTGGATCTTTCCAAAGCGGTTCAAATTTACTGCCCAAGCAAAACGCCAGCGCTCGAAGTGACGTGCTTTTACCGATCTGGTTGCCAGTCTCTCCCAGGTTGGTAATTATGTTTATCCCTTCCTTAAAGTTAATAGTGCGTATCAATACGGTTCCATCAAATACGGACAGATTAATTAGTTGCATAAGGAAATGTCACCCTGCTTCGTGAGCTCTACATATCCACTGATGTAAAGCCAGTCGAGCGCGTACAGAATGTAAGCAAAAGAAATGCGTTCAAATCTTTCTTGGTATCTTTCTACGAGTGCCAGGGGGCTCATGGTGCCAAATTCACTAGAATTTAAGACCATAAGTATCCGTCCACCAATGATGTAAAGGCTCTTGAGCGGAGAGCTGGTATTCTGAATGATCATTGAGGTGGCTCCAATATTTTGCAGTGAATGAAGCCATAGCAAACAATTAGTTGTCTGGCCCATTCAATAAGCTCAGATGGAATGCCGTAGAAACCTGTTTTGATGTCCACTATAAGTTCGGAGACTTTCAATACAAGTTCGTCTGATCCCATTCGGATTACGTTCAGCTTTTGCTCTGCGGTAACCGGCTTGACACTCTGTCGCATAAATAATTCGCGTCTAGCGACTTTGTATTTCTGATTAATGGCGTAGAGGAATCTTTTTTGTGCGCCAGGCTCTTCGTCATCGATAGTTAAAATAAGGCTCTCAATGAGTTCCATGTAGCCAACGTTATCGATTATGACTTCTGAATAAACCGAGACATTGTTGTGCTCGATTTTTTCATCCACGCCACGGTAATCCATCTCGACGTCTGCGATCTCATCATATGGGGTATGAGTCGACACAATTTTCATCAGAAGCGGATTTAGCAAGGACGAGATAGCAGCTGGAGTTGCTGCTACCGTGACACCCCCGCTCCCGGTGCTGACTACAGTTAACCCGCCGTTCGATGCCGTAGCTTCAATGTCTGGCGTTAAGAGGCTCATTTCTTATGTACAGTAACTTTGCCGCGACCCGTGGAGACAACCGTAGTCGAGCTGTTATCTGACGAGGCGGAAATTGCCGGTTTTCTGCTGAACGCCTGCAAGGCTGCTAATAAAACAAAACAGAATACACAACTCCCAAGGGAGTATAGGAACAGCTTGTAGATGGAATCGCTTGGCAAGCCTTTGAGCAAGTCAGACTTGAACCAACCGGCGTACATCGAGTAAAACATGGCAGCTCCTAGGGAAGTTCTGAAGTACCCACCGATTTTTGATGCCTTCTCTGCGTGAGGTTCAAAAAACGCTGATTTGGTCGAAAAGCAGACCTTTCCACTCTTTAATTCATGATTTTTCCTCTAATCGCGCTGTTTCAGGGCGATTAGCCCGCATTACAGGCGCACCTCTCCTGCATTCAACAATCGTTTTCGCACCATCCACAAGTTCGACAAGGCGAACAACGTCGTCTGTTGAGCGATGTTTTTCGTCAGACCACGAAAGCGCACTTTCGTATAGCCAAACTGGCGCTTGATCACTCGAAATGGGTGCTCAACCTTGGCTCTGACTTGCGCTTTCGCATACTCAATTCCGCGTAGCGCACTGCCGATCACCGTGTCTTTGCCATGCTCTTTGTACGAACTGGGCCGTGCAGAAATCGACCAGATCATCTTGCGATCCTGATGTTCCGGGCGCTTCTGCACCCCGGTGTAACCGGCATCGCCACAGACGTGAACCTCTTCCCCATGAAGCAGTTGATCCACTTGTGTCACGTCCGCCACGTTGGCAGGAGTACCGACCACGCTATGAACCAAGCCCGAATCCGCATCGACGCCAATGTGGGATTTCATTCCAAAATAGTACTGATTTCCTTTCTTGGTCTGATGCATCTCGGGATCGCGTTTCTTGTCTTTATTCTTGGTTGAGCTGGGGGCATGAATGATCGTCGCATCCACTATCGTTCCGTGGCGCAACATCAATCCACGCTCACCCAGATAACCGTTGATAACCTGCAAAATCCCGCCCGCCAGGTCATGCTTCTCCAGCAAGCGGCGGAAGTTGAGGATCGTGGTTTCGTCAGGAATTCGATCCAGATGCAGCCCTGCAAACTGACGCAGGATCATCGTTTCATACAGCGATTCCTCCATCGCCGGATCGCTGTAGCCGAACCAGTTCTGCATCAGATGAACCCGCAACATGGCCAGCAACGGATACGCCGGACGACCGCCTTCACCCTTTGGATAATGCGGTTCGATCAAGGCAATCAACCCCTTCCAGGGCACGACTTGATCCATCTCGATCAGGAAGCGCTCACGGCGGGTTTGCTTACGTTTGCCGGCATACTCGGCATCGGCGAAGGACATCTGTTTCATCGGGGCTCAACCGGTCGATTCGTGTGAGGGGGTATTTCACCAGAGTTGGAAGTCTTTTTCAGAGTTTCCTAGGGCTGTGAATGTTCCCCCTGCGCCTGCGATAACCTTCAAGAAGCCGAACATTCCTTTCTCCATGGCAGTTGGTCACTCGGCAGTGAGTGCCAGCAGAGTGATATTACAGATTCCGCATAATGCTCCACAAGGGCGCTCTAGCTGGACACCTGCGTTTTGGTGGAGTATCTGAGGCCCGAGGGGACAAGGTTTGCAAACACATCGATAGGGAGCAAGGTGCTCGGTGCCGATGCCTTATGTAGGACTGAATCCGAGGCTCTGCAGGGACGAGGTGGCTCGCACCAAGGTCACTCGGTAGCTGCACCAAGGGAACGGTTTCAGGGTCGAGGTGGGGCTCACGAGAACGCTCTGCCGAGATCCTGCAGTACTGAGTTAATTGGGTGCTAGCAATCGACGACCGGCTTTATCAAGATGGAGGACATTATTAGCTACAAAAAAATTTAGGATCACAGTAGAGACATACTTCCAGTTTTCAGCCACGTCCTCACGGAAGAAACCAGCACCATGCATTTGCCATTCTGCACTGGCCCGAGCGACTGAAATGAATTCTGTTGAGCTCGTCGCAGGGAGGTGGATGTCACCGAAGTCAATGCCAGGGTTTTGATACAGCAGGCCTTGCGCTAATCCGATTATCAGTCCGGCATCTGTTGTAGCCTGTTCACAAGTAAGTGAGGCAAGATAATTTGAGAGCAAGTTGCTCAGGAATTGCAAAGATGAGTCGCTGAGTGCGGAGCCAAGGGAGGCGAAATCTACGTATGCGGGGCAGCCCGGTTCCTTGGTTGAGAATAGCGATTGGTAAACTAGCAGCTGGGTCTTTGAAGGTTCACGTGCCAAATATTTTTTGTTGCACTGTAGTTGTGCCTCGCTCAGAACTAATGAAGCCTCTGTCTCACTTAGTACGTTTGCGCGGATGAATATATCACACAGCTGCGATGCAATGTCTTTGGTGGCATCTTCGGAGTATTCCATCTCCGCATTCATAAACCCTCTAAGGGCAATGAAGTCGTCTAGGCATGGAGTAGTCGGGTCAAACCCGGTGACTGTCAAAAATGCATCATAAAGTTCAAGAGTTTCATGCCATTGATCCTCTTGTTTTCCTCTACCAGCATGGGGCTTCAGGAACTCTTTGACCGAGTCTGGATTAAGAGTGCAGAATCCTCGTAACTGAATTTGGCCCAAAGTAACCATGGCTGCTACCTGCGGTTTAACAAAAACTTGAGTTTAGGTTGCAGATGGTGTGTGGCCAGGAGTTCAGATTAGCTATCTAAAAGCGACGTCACTCATAATGACCCCTTTTGGGGTCATTAACCCGCGAAACGTTCGCTAATGTCCCGTTTTGGGGACATTACGGAATGTCCGTCGTTGTCGTTGATGGTTATGTCATTTCGTCGACCTTCGATCCGTGTAGGTGCGACCGTGTCAGGGAACCCGGATGTGGAGCTGACCAGGTGGCCGTGTTTTCGCCTATAACGTGAAAAGGGAACCCAACTCCGCATCATCTTCCTATCCTGAACCCGAGCCGGATCAAGCGCCACGCTACCTAGTCACCGGGCTCCGGGTAAGCAGCTTGTATGGTTGACTACGGCTACCTTGCCTACACGCTCTGAAGCGGCTCCTCCATGGCCCTATTTTCCTTCCTCCGGCTTTAGCCTAATACTCGGCGTAGGTCATAAATCAGGGCAGCGAAATGGCAACAATCTACTTCGACGAGTCGGGCAACACCGGGCGGCAGTTGGCCGACCTTGATCAGCCATTGTTTATCCTTGGTTCATGTGATTTCAGCGCTGAAGAGTGTGAGCAGCTCCTGCGCCCGCTGCGCTCCAGGCAGGCCCCTGAAATCCACTTCAAAAAGCTTCGAAAGTCTGGGCGAGGGCAAGATCGGATCATTGAGCTATTCCAGTCCGACTTGGTGACGCCTGAGCGCTTCAAGGCACAGGTGTTTCACAAGCGGTTCATGCTGTTGACCAAGGTGATCGATGACCTCCTGGAGCCGGTGCTTTACTACCACTTCAAGTTCAACCTCTATGAAAACGGCCAGAACATCGCTCTGAGCAACATGCTCTTCGCTTGCCTTCCCCTGGCAGTGGGGGATGCTTGCTTCGATCAATTCCTCTCCGTCTACTTCGACATGTGCGGCGAGAAGAGTGAGGAAGCAATCACGGCGTTCTACGAGTATTTGGAGGTGATGAAAGAAGCTGCCGCACAGCGCACGCTGCCGATGGAGTGGGAGCTCGAAGTGCTGTCCATGACCTCGGTGATTGTCCGGGATGCCCTCGAAGATTTGCCCAAGAGTACATTCAACCCTGCGATCCCGGCTTTCTTTTCGCTCTGTGTTGAGTGGGGAAGGCAGCACGCCCGGTTTGACGCGATATGCGATGACTCGGAGCCACTGGAGCGGCAGGCCGATTTTTTCACGGCAATCGCCGAGCTCGAAGAGCAGGCTGAAGAGCAACAAGTGATTGGTTTCGGAAACGCCCAGATTGAGTTGCCCTTGAGGCTGAATACGTTGGCTTTCAGTGCCTCACACGATTCTGATGGTATCCAGCTTACCGACGTGCTCACGAGTGCGCTCTCGTACTACTACACCAAGCGGCAAAAGGGCGAAACCAATGATGAGTTCTTCATGAAGCTGGATGGCCTGGGCTGCATGCATGATTTCGTTAGCGGCTGTGTTTGGCCCACGACAGATGTCACCGCAGAAGCGCTCGGGAGGGCTGGTGATGAGGGTGGTCACAATCCCGCGAATGCCTTCACTGATTTTATAATGGAGCGGAACAGGCAAGCTTGAGGCACCCAGCGCCCAATGCGGCTATTGAATCTTTTTCAGTGCCAGGGAGACCGCTCACCCTGGCGTGTCTTGCAGCAGGTACACAGCAGGTCACAAGGATAAGGCTTAGGAATATGGATAAAATTTCTCTTTCTGCTTGCCTGTATTTTTGAGGCGCGTAAGCCATTTGCATGGATCGTCCCTTGACTCCCGGACTTGAAAAGTAGAATTAGGCCCCAATCATTCAGCGGCCCAATCCCGGGCGGCAGGATGCGGATCTTCCCATGACTGAGTATTTGATCTTTGGTGTTTCCTATTCTAAGCAGCACGAACATATCGAGTGGTTGATGGTTGGGCGTGATGCCGACAGAAAGCTAGCTGGTTTATTTCTTGCGACCAGATCGTTCGTCGTTGATCTGATTAAAACTGACTCTGCTTCATTCAGAACTGCTGTCATGAAAGAAAAGAAATATCACAAAGGCGCTGAAGTAGTTATCTACGATGATGAGTATCTGACAACAGTTCCGGATGCATCGGAAGCCAACAATTTGGAGAATTTGCCTTCCTTCTCCATGCCTGAGGATGAGATCGACGCGGCACTCAAAGTAGCAGTCAAGGAGGTTCTTGGACTGGAGACCCAAGAATAACGTACTTACTCAGCCAGAACAGTCGGAAAACCGACACCCAGCCCATTTGATTCTTCCGTCATCATCACCTCGAAAGGGTGGTGATGACAGGCTAGGGTCGCTCCCGAATCCATTTGTTCTCGGCATGGCATTTGGGTATCCCGTAAAGAAAATCGCAGATCAGCCCTATGAGGTGGAAAGAGCTTCCATGGTCGAGGCGGCCAATATTCTGACTTCCTCATGGCAGCGAAGGCCACCGGGAATTTCGCCCTGATAGAGATCAAGCATCCCCAGCTCGACCTGCTTGGGAAACCCTACCGAAAGACCTATGCCCCGTCCTACGAGCTTAGCGGCTCAGTCGCCCAGATCATCAGCCAACACAGCCATGTGCAGCGATAAATTTACGGCTTGGCGTATGACCTAGAAGAGCGCGTTTACGCCCATGCGGTTGCGGCCACCGTGATTATTGGGCGCACCCCAAACGAAGAAAATAAACAGCGTGCCTTTGAGCAATATCGGAACGGTCTGAAGTACGTTTTGGTGGTGACGTTCGATGAACTGCAGGTTCGACTCGAAAGCATTCATCAAGCTCTGATGCCGAAGCCTCAAGTTGAACCAGATCTAATTGGAGAAGAAAACTTACCGTTCTGAATTTGCTCGATTTTGGCCTTCCAGTGAATCGCCTCACATCCCCCGCGAGATACATAATGAAAGAGCTTAGAACCGTTGCATCTGTACTTGAACGCATCAGCCACAACCAGGTTGCCCTCGGCGCGGCAGTAGAGGAACTCGCAAAATGGGTGGGCGAGCGTGGCGCTGGGGATGTCGTTGAGAATGTTCAGGGCGCGCTTACAGCCTTGGACGACAACATTGGAGCGATTCGTCAAGATATCGCTGAGCTCGTCGCGGCCAGTGTCGGGCCAGAGTGATTCACCGGAAAGCCAGCTGCGTCATTCTTCCTCCTGATGGCTTAGAAAATCGAACGTGGTGAGTTCATCGCAATTCAGGCAGTGGTACATGCTGGAAGCCTCCTGGTAGTGCATACCGCAGAAGCTTCCGCAGAATGGACAGCATTCTTGATACTCCAGGTCTCCCCAGTTCCAGACGCCAAGATATTCAGGGATACCGTCCCGGTCATAGCCGGTCACCTCGAAAGATTCGCCGGTTGTCCCGACAAACCCATCGATACCGAAACGCTCGAGGATGGGCAGTACATCCGCTGGATCGAGATCAAACCACTCACCTGATGCGCGATGATGAGAGAACTCTTGATGGAGCATTTTCTCCAACCGAACATCATCGCCATCTTCTGTACGGATCCATCCCAAAAGCAGCAGCTTCCTAGGGTTTCCGGTTTGAAGGCCTTTTCTCCGGCGCTCAATGTCTTTAGCCCGGCCTATCTTCACCTTCTCGTTACTGTCTTCAATGAAGAAATAGATCATGCCCTACACTGTTGCCGCTGACCGAAAACTGACCCAGTAAAGGCTGTTCTGCCGACTGAAAACTGACCCAGGTGTTCAACTGCTTCTGCTCAATTTTTGAGCAGGAGAACACAGGGTGATCAGCATGGAAATGATGGGCAAAATTCGGCGCATGTATTTTCGCGACAAGCTGTCGCTGCATCAGATAGCCAAGCGTACCGGGCTGTCGAGAAACACCATCCGAAAATGGATCAGAGCGCCCGAAGTAACACAGCCGGCGTACCAGCGGTGCGCAGCCTTCAACAAACTCAGTCCATTTCACCAGACGCTGGAGCAGGCGCTCAAGGCCGACTCGTTTCGGGCACAGCACAACCGCAGGAGCGCCAAAGCACTCTTTGAACTGATCAAGGCCGAGGGTTACGACGGCGGCTACAGCCAGCTCACCGCCTTCATTCGCTCGTGGCGCGGTGAGCAAGGCAAATCCCTACGTGCCTTTGTACCGTTGACGTTCGCACTCGGTGAGGCCTTTCAATTCGACTGGAGCGAAGAAGGTCTGCTGATTGGCGGCCTATTCCGACGCATCCAGGTCTCCCACATGAAGCTGTGCGCCAGTCGCGCATTTTGGTTGGTTGCGTATCCCAGCCAAGGCCACGAGATGTTGTTCGATGCCCATACCCGCTCGTTCGGCGCGTTAGGTGGGGTGCCGCGTCGCGGCATCTACGACAACATGAAGACCGCTGTCGACAAGGTCAATAAGGGTAAGGGCCGCACGGTCAATGCCCGGTTTGCCGTGATGTGCGCGCACTATTTGTTCGACCCGGATTTCTGCAACGTGGCCTCCGGCTGGGAAAAAGGCATCGTCGAAAAGAATGTGCAGGACAGTCGGCGACGAATCTGGCTCGATGCTCAAGATTGCATGTTCCACACCTTCGAAGAACTGAATGCCTGGCTCGGCCAACGCTGCCGCGCGCTCTGGAGCGAGCTGCTGCACCCGCAGTACAACGGGCTGACGGTGGCGGACGTCCTGGAACTGGAACGGGTGGAAATGATGCCGATGCCCACGGCCTTTGACGGCTATGTCGAACGCACCGTGCGGGTCTCCAGCACCTGCCTGATCAGCGTGGCGCGAAATCGCTACTCGGTGCCTTGTGAGCGAGTCGGCCAGTGGGTCAGCAGCCGTCTGTATCCTTCCCGGGTGGTGGTCATCGCCGATGAAACGATGATTGCCAGTCACGAGCGGCTCTTTGATCGAGACCAAGTCAGCTTCGACTGGCAGCACTACATCCCGCTCATCGAACGCAAGCCCGGAGCGCTACGCAATGGCGCTCCGTTTGCCGATCTGCCGAAGCCGTTACTGCTTCTCAAGCGCGGCCTGAGACGGCACACCAATGGTGATCGAGTCATGACGCAGGTACTGGCTGCTGTTCCCATCGCCGGGCTCGATGCCGTGTTGGTGGCTGTGGAGTTGGTACTTGAATCAGGCAGCTTGAGCGCTGACCACATCCTGAATGTCCTGGCTCGACTGACATCGACAGCAGCCCCTCCGTCCGCCGAGACCAGCCTTCAACTCAAGGTAGCGCCTGTCGCCAACACGGCGCGCTACGACCGGCTCCGTACCACCGATGAGGAGACTCGCAATGCGTGATCTGATGGCGGAACTCAAAGAACTGCGTCTGCATGGCATGGCCAGCGCCTGGGAAGAACTGGCTTCCCAAGGAGAAGCCTCGACGGCGTCGTCGAAATGGCTGCTCGAACATCTGCTTCAACAGGAACATGCAGATCGCGCCGTACGGTCTGTGAATCACCAGATGAACATGGCCAAACTCCCCATGCATCGTGATTTAGCAGGCTTCGACTTCAGCGCTTCCAGCGCAGACGCCCGCTTGGTCAGGGATCTGGCCAACCTGGAGTTCACAGATACCGCGCAGAATGTCGTGTTCATCGGCGGGCCCGGAACAGGCAAAACACACCTGGCCACCGCCTTGGCCGTGTCCGGGATCACGACGCATAACAAACGCGTGCGCTTCTACTCCACGGTGGATCTGGTCAATTTGCTGGAGCGCGAAAAATACGATGGTAAGGCAGGCCGAATCGCTCAAGGGCTGCGTCGCACAGACCTGGTGATACTCGATGAACTGGGGTATTTGCCCTTCAGCCAGAATGGTGGTGCCCTGTTATTTCACCTGCTGTCCAAGCTATACGAGCACACCAGCGTGGTCATCACGACCAACCTCAGTTTCTCGGAATGGTCGAGTGTGTTCGGCGACGCCAAGATGACCACTGCGTTGCTGGATCGGCTGACACACCACTGCCACATCGTCGAAACGGGCAACGAGTCCTACCGCCTGCAACACAGCAGCTTGGTCGCCCAGACAAAGATCAAATCACGTGAACGAAAGCGCAAGGACGATGATGGTACGGCGGACGATGAACCATTTTGATCTGCCCCCGAAATACCCTGCCGCATGCCTGCATGTGGTGGGGGTCTAGTGCCTCTGTCACTGGAACACGACTGCTAAGCTTATCCACAATTGCTGATGCAAAAATCAGCAATCCGCCCTGGGTCAATTTTCAATCGGCAGGGTGGGTCAGTTTTCAATCAGCGCCGACAAGCGGTCATCTCGCGCCCTTGTCCAACGAGCACGTAAACCGTATTCCGGGTCTCAAACAGGCAAATGCCATCGAACGACTTGCACAAGGTCGAGCGCACCCAGCTTCCGGGCGAGAATCGGCCATGCCCGTCCCAAAGGACACAGTGGGAATACAGGAACATTGGCTCTAAGCCTTGAGCGCGCACTTTGGCTAGGGATTCAGCGGGTTCGTCGACATGAAAAATGAGCCAGTCCTCTACTAGGCAATATGCCTTGTGCGGAAATCGCTCGGTCACCATCTCTTCGATTTCGACACGAGGCAGGTACGTACCGGCAAGCGAGACTCGGCTCTCCGGGAGCGGTTCGTACTCGAGAGAATTACTCGTCAATTGTCGATCCTTCAGGCTACAAAATTGATAAAGCACGCTGCAGGCGCGGACTTTGCCAGCAGTAATAACTCCATATTCCCATTGCAATGACTATATACATTTGAATGGGAACTAGCAAACCCGGCATACCGTCTCCTTTTTAAGGAGGCACATGGATGTCGTTGCGAAAGGCATATGCGGCCACGTTGCAGTGGCTCAGAATTCGACGTGGTCTATCCCAGGCGGATCTCCAAAGCCAGACCGACCAGGCCCACGTCAGCCGGCTTGAGGCGTCTAAGACATCTGCCACCGTCGATCTCACAGCTGACCTTGCTCAAGCGTTAGGTGTAACGCCATTGTCCTTTCTGACACTCGTTGCAGCAGCGCATGAAGGCAAAACGGCGCGCACCGCTTTGATTGAAACTCTCGCGGAGCTGGAGCATTTGGGTGTCCTGGATGAACCACTGCCAGGCGCACCTCAGCGGCTCCAGCCACCTCAGTCAACAACAGCGGCAGAGAAGTTAAAGGCGGTGCAAGAGTTGAAGAGAGCTGGCTACACGCAAACGGAGATTTGCCGGCAGTTGGGATTGCCGACAAGTACGGTGGGAAGGCTATGGCACCTGGAAGATTGATTGACGTCCATACCGTGTCGCGCTCAGATGCGCGGTTCCACAGGTCTTGATGAGGCTCGAAGGCGCTCTCCAGCAAAAAAACATGATCCGAGAAACTAGGCATTTGAGCCGCCTTGCAGCTGATGGATCTCGTCCTGGAGCACCAGAATTGTGTTTTCCAGCTTTCTGATATCACTTCGCAGCTGATTGATGATCCCTAAGCACTGCTGGTGCTCATCCATATAATGATCACGAGCTTTGGCTGTCATCCTAACGTTGGTCATCAAATCAGCATTGGCCGATCTTGCATCTTGGAGTTGAGTGAACCAGTAGATAATTTCAATCCTGCTTTGCTCCAGCATCTCCTCGGGAGAGCGAGACTTTGCTTTCGTTACTGCTTGGTCTTCCTTCTGCTGGGCACGCTTCGCCTTGATCTCTTTAAGTCGTTCTAGCGGCCATTTTCGGTGGTAGATGGTGTTCCTATGTACACCCGCTAGCTTGGCCAGCTGGGAGGCATTGGCCGAAATGGCCGAATCCCGCTCCATCTTTTTCAACGCTGCATCGAGCGCCAGAGTGACAGTTTCAAAATTCTCCTCATTCTTGGAGTCGTAGGCAGCGGTGCTCACACCGACGCCTCAATGCCAAGTTGCAGGAGCACACCCTTGGCCTCTGAAATCGCCAGCTTCATCTGTTCAATGGACAAGGAAACTTCATCAGATTCACGCAGCTCGGCAAAGGCCGCAGCAGGATCGTTTTCATACCTTCTGAGCGCCAGGGTGTTTTGAACATAGATCTCTTGCCACTTGGGCGCATTTGCTTCCGTTACCACGGCGTTCTGGCACCGGCTGGGGTTACAACGCAGCGATCCGATGCACGGTATCGAGGGATCATCCAGATCCGTTGCGTTGCCGTAGCAATATCCCTGGCCTACGTTGATGACCGCGAAATTTAGCTCAGCCATTCGCTCAAAGATTTCGTCGTTTGAATAACCAGCCTCGAGATAACCTTTGAAATATTTTTCAAGCCGAGCACGATGCGTGGGAGCGTTGTCGCCGGCATAACCGCCAGAGGGGTTCAAGGAATTCATAATGAACTCCCTCTCGGCATCCATTCGAGCGGGGGCGTCCACGCCGCCGCCTGAGGAAAGGGTTTCACCAATACCTCCATAGTCAATCGTTACGCTGCCTACCCGATTTCGACGCACATCTTGGCCGATGGTACTGGCATGATGGCCAAAGTGCTTAAGCTGATATGACACGAACGGCAGGCCCACGGCAGCCCTGAACATCTGGTTCGCCAGCGAATGCCTAAGCGTGTATGGCGATACATCAAGTTCTTCAAACTCCTCTACGGTCAAGGTTTTCTTCAAAAATGTACAAAGCTGATGGCTTAACCCGTTGCCGCTCAGCGAGTTAGCTTCATGCTGCTCGCCGGGCATTACGGTATTCATGTTCGAGAACAGATAGGGGTTCTGCTTGAACCGATTTAGGATGCGCAGTGTTTTAACCGCGTCTCTGACGATTGGGATCGCAACCCACATATCGTCGAAAAGTTTTCTGATTACTTCCCGATTTTTGATGACACTGCTGATGATGAGATCGTGTCCAAATTCATCAGATGTAAGGCAGTCATCAGTCAAGCAGCCGGAAAGCTCAGATGGTCTCATGCCGGTGTACTGAGCGATGATGTAGCAGGCGCAGTTACTGATGTGGGTCAGGTACTCATACAGGTCGTTGTCCATTGGGGCGCGCGTCAGCTTACACAGCGCCTCTTTGTCCTTCAGCATCCCTCGGTTTTGGGGCGACCAATAATCAGGCTCTAGTTTGTACAAGAAGGGTTTCACTTCGAGCCCTGTGTAGCCACGCGAGGTTAGGCGAATCACCACATAGATGTCGTAATTCCTCCGCGTGATCTTGGCGCTCCTGGCCTTGTTATAGCCCACCAGATCGAGTCGATTCAGCGTATCCTGATCTGAGATGTCTTCTTTCAACGCTTGCAGGAAATCAACAATCGCGAAAGATCCCTCTCGGGAGCACTTCTCAAAGATTTTGTTGGAGAACCATTTCTTTTTGGTGCGGGTTTGCTTATTGGTGATGCTGTTTTTTTTCCACCCCAGAGCTTCCAAGTCGACGTAGACCAACGGCTTGGCGAAGAGGTTCTCGACTAAAAAGTGAGACCTTAAAATCTGAAAACCTTGGAGGGTAACATTCCGGAATGCTCGGTCGAAGACTTCGGCCTCAGTCCGATAATCCTGTTCAGTAAAGTCAGCTAGGCTGAAATGTGATCTTTCGAAGAAGTGATTTCCATGCTCCGCTCGTTTGCGGGCACACATCTGGTTTATCAAGGGAATTACAGACTTGAAGATGTCCAACACCGTATGGGGTTTGTAACTGACAGGCCGCCTTGTATGACGAAGAGCTCCAGGTATCTCCAATACGCACAGGATGGCCATCTTTAGTTCGAAAAGAATTGTGCTATTCAGGCTTCCATAAGTACCAAAGTTAATTCGGGATTTAGCGCCCTCTATATCTCTCGCCAAAATATGAGACTCACCGTTGAAATCCCAAATCATATCCTTCACAAGGCTCAATTTGCTGGCTGGTAGGTTCATCATTGCTGCGAGTAATTCGACTGCGTTCATTCCATCGTTGGAATGGGACGTTGCGAAAATAAGCTCGTTGCCTAGGTAGCCCAAGATCTGCTCACGCAGAGATTTGATTTTGTAAATGAGGGTATCGAATCCGTGGCTCACAGTGACACCGCCTCAATCATGGGGTTAGTGATTATGTGCTCTGCCAACCTGCGGGCTTCATCAAGTTGCTCCGCCGTGAATCCTTGATCAGAAGGAGCCAGAATGCTGTTCAGAACCTTGAGGTTTTCTCGGATGACAGCCCCATAAGGCGTTTCGGCTACGGTGCTCGTGGAAATTATTGAAAGGTAGTCCCACTGCATGGCAAAGAGATCTGGAAGGTTGGATACGGTGATGATGGAGTTGCTACAGGACAAACACTTGTTTAACAGCGAGCACTTACTGCCTTTTTTGTAACTTGGCAGCTTTTTGATTTCTTCAGGAGGATTAAGCGCGTCCTTGCAACTGACTAAGCCAGTCCTAATGATCACCGGCGACGAAATTGTCCTTGGGGTATTTGGCTTGTGCTCGTTGACCGGTTGGCTTTCCAGGATGATCGTACCTTTGTGAATCTTGGTCAGCGCTTTAGTGTTTACCTCTCGAGCCGTCTTGTTGAACTCCAGCTTATCGAGATAGCTGACAGTGGTTCGTATTGAGTTGTGACCAAGAATTACTTGGATTTCCCTGATTGATACGCCTTGCTCAACGAGATCAGCCACGAGACTTGGCCGCAGTCGGGAGGCCGAAATATTCAGATCCTTCCCGTCTTCAGTTTTGAGTTCGTGATCCCTGGCCAACTGATTCATGACATTGTTGATGACGGTGGAGTTCTCGAGTGTCTTTACCTTCCGGAGTTCGGTTTTCTTCTGCGACTCGTAGATGAAAAGTCTTTCTCTGGCAGGCCCTTCGGCTCGTTCGCGGATGTGGCGAGTCAGAAAAGCCACCTCGTTGAAGATCTTCTTGACCTCTATGCTTTGTGCACGAGTGAGCCATGTCCAGTCCGCGTACATGAGGTCAAGATGAAGAACTTTTCCTCCACCTGACCGCTCTTTCCAGTACCGAAGGTAAGGGCGGTGGGTCAACTCGTGGCTCTCAACGAAGTCATCAATATCCAGGCTTTTGAGGGAGTCGGCGTTGAGTCCTGTCACCTGTGCCAAGCGAGTGATGTACGGCGCCAACATCCTAGAGGTTACCTGGTAGATCACACCCCAACTCGCATACGTCTCAGCTACACCTCGGCCACCGATCTGCAGTAATCGTGCAAAGCCCTGCTCGTATTTGTCCTCAGCGTCCGCCGACCACCTGCTGATCGCCTTGCAATTGAGTTTGTTCTCGAAGATCCACCGAGCGTTTTCTAAGGTGGCCATGCCCTTGAGAAGGTGTCCTTTCTCGTCCAACGGATCACTCCCCCCATGGAAGGAAACGTAGTCCTTCGCCAGCTCATTGGTTTGTTGTCTCTCCACGTCACAGGCTTGCTGGATCGCGTTCCTTTCGAACTTAGAGTAAGGACGGTACTCATCGGTCTGTCGGCCTTTAGCGAACCCCTCCACATCAATAAAAGATGTGAGACCCAAACCCCGAATCTTCACCGCACGCTTGAACATTGAGCGGACTGCAGACAAGGCTCCATCAGCGTAATGTGACGTCAGGTTGTCGGCTTCCATTTGGTCAATAAGGTACTTCCTGAATCGCGTCAGGTAGTGAGGCGTGACATATTCACAAGGATTCTCGCTGCCCGTAAAACTCACCTCACGCAGGTGCATGGTCATCTGTCTGAAGCCATCGCTGTAGTTCTGCTGTCCGGATGAAGATTTCGACTTCATCGACGCGGCGGCGAACATATGCAGAAGCTTGTTGAAGGGCCGATTAGGATTCTCCACCAGGTCTTCGAGCTTCGAGAGCCCGATCAGCCTGAGCTCAGAAAGCGCCTTGGTCAGGGAGTCTTTCGGCAATGCCTCTTGTTTTTTCAGTTCGGCCTCGACTTCCCGTTCCTTGCAGTTTTTGTAGTCAGCGTTGATGACGCCGAGTTTCGTGAGGTCGGCGAGGATCTCTTGGAAGGTCTGTTCAACGAGGGTGTAAGTGGCGCGGGCCTGCTTCAGGTTTTTTATCCCGTCGACCTGGAACAAGCTGGCTTTCGACGAGATGGTTTTGCCGAACACTGGAATGCTTCGCTTCTCTGTCTCAGTCAGGTTTTCGTACCAGCAGAGAAGCTTGCGGCGCCACTCGTTGGCGATTGAGGGTTGGTCGGGGATTACGATCTGTTCCTCGATCATCCGCTGAATGATTGAGTCGAGGATGTCTTCCCTCGTGTTGAACGTATTGCCGCTTGTCTCCAGTTCCTTCACGAGATACGTGTAAGCCGGACTCAGCTTTCCCCTCTGCGAAAGCTGCACGTTCAAGAGGGATTGGCGACTGCTCTTGATCTTGGTGGCCCAGGCCTGGATTGCCGCAGTTACTTCGGATGCCAATCGTTTGGGGCGCCTGGTCTGGCTCGAGGCTTCGGCTTCCGTGGGGGCATGAGCTTCTGCTAGCTCATCGGGCGAATGATGAGTAGTGCTCATTTGGGGCTCGCTTTCGGATACAGGTGGGCAAAGAACGACATGGTGATTCCTCCCGGCTGGTACCCGGAAATGAACACCATGGCGAAGCGCTGGTCAAGTCTTGATCTATATAAAAATCATGTAAATCAATGACTTAGAGTATGCTGGCGGCATACCCTTTAACGCTAAGCGTTTGTCCAATCAGGCTTTTTCAAGGTTCTGTAGTAGTCGATTGCGTCACAAGTCACTGGGCGGAAATTTAGGAATTGATGCAGAAGGCGAGGGCCGGTGGTCTCCTTCATGGAGTCAGTGTGGATTCTCGCAGCTTGTCGCTAGATACTTTGGGCGATCAGCTTTTCGTCGAGGGGGCTCATTTCTTATCCCCGGTCTTGATTCGCCTGGTTGTCCTCTCGCGGAGGACGTGCATCTCTCCGCACTTGGTCTTGAGAAGCGAGTCCGGCTTGCAGAGCTTTTGATAGATGTCATGAGGGATCTGCGTGTACCCCTCAGTCGTGGTGGTATGCGAATGGCCATGCCCTATCGAAAGCATTCCAAGGCGCTCAAAATAATCCTTCCCAAGATCAGGGCTTGTGAGCAAAAGGTAAGCAGAGCCATGTCGGAACTTATGCGCTGAGATCTTCCGCTTGATCTTGCCAGACTTACGCGCCCGCTCGGAAACGCGTTCGAACAACTTTTCAACGCTCTTGGTGATATAGGGTTTCCCATGTGAATTGAAGAACGCAGGCGTCTTCTCTGGGTCTCTGATGCGCTGGCTAAATCGATGGTACAGCGGTGTCCTGTGATAGTTCTCGATGCGCTCCAGTGTTGTCCTGCTGACAAGCGTTATCCTGGGGACGATGTTATTCTTTTTGCCCTTGCTACCTTGGACATGCAAGGGGCTGTAATCCGCATTCACCGGTATGTTGCTATCAGCGGAAACGTATTGGAGTTTCTGATACTCAAGCGCATCGCGGATGTGCTGAAGCGTTATGCGAGGAAGCTCAGACTCTCGAATGCCTGAGTCGTAAATCAGCTGCAGCATGCACCTCTCCCGTTCAGAGTGTGCGTGCAGGATCAGCTGTTCAAGCTCTAGCATGCTGCATGGCTGGACGATTGCTCTCGTATTCGCTTTACCTGGTCGAATCGGCCCGTGTTCATAAGGATTGTCAGTCCGGAGTGGAGGCTTTCCGCAGAGGCTGATGCAAAGGTGGGAACTAAAGAGATGGTGATAGGCGGCATCTCGACCTTGCACAGTCTTGGGAGCATAGCCCGCACCATCCAGACGACCCAAGTACACCTCCAGGTTACCTAACCCAATACTCAGCAGGAGATCGTCTCTACGAGAGTTCTCGTACTCTGGTTTGGTTTTCTGGTCTTGAAGCAGGTACGAGATACGCCTGGCATAGGACAGAACCGTTTTGTCCGACTTTAGGATGTTTCTGTAGTTCCGGCAGAGGTACGAGGACACCAGGGGGAGAAGCTGTTCATCGTCATCGATCAACCCGCATCCAGTAACCTTCACGAGTGATTCACTGCCTTCTGGCTGAGCTAGGAACTGCTCACGGTATTTGCCGTTGGCGAGGATGGAATTGCTTAGGTCGAGCTCTCTGTCTCGTACAGCAATCACTTTCATTTTCTGACGCCCTACGCATCGACTCAGGAAGGTCGGTGTGGAGTATGACTCATGGCTCAGATTCTGGAGGGAGGTGAAGCTAAGTGACTATTGGATTGTGCACTTCAGTGTAGGGGGGTAGAAATCACTGCTTCGGCCGCGTGGTCGGTGCCGATCACCAGGCCGCTGGCGGCGCCGGCGATGGTGTATTGCGCGACCATGCGCATCCGCGCCTTGGTGTTGCCCAGAACAAAGTCCACCCAGACCGCTTGCTTGCCTTCGAAGGCCGCGACTTCACTGGCCAGGGATTTGACTGCCGGGCCGATGTTTACGGTGTGGCGCTCATCCGGGGCGATGAAGTCCACCGAGGCTTGGGCATCGTGTTCATCGAACTGGGTTTCGTACGGCAAGCGTACGGCGATGAACTTGTAGCCCACGTCCCCGGTGCGCTCGCGCAACTCGCGCATGGCCCGCTGGGCCAACAGGCCGGCGGTCAACGAGTCGACACCACCGCTGATGCCGAGCACCAGCGTCTTGAGCCCGGAATTGACCAGGCAATCCTGAATGAAGGTAATCCGCCGTGCGACTTCAGCCTCCAGGGCTGCCGAGTCGGCGAAGGGCGGTTGGACCTTGAGCTGTTCAGCAATCTCACGCTGTACGGCTTGCATGCATTCACTCCTTGCTTGATGTGCCAGAGAGGGCGGCAGGTACTTGAAACACATGTCGCAAATAGGCGACGAAATTCGGGTCTTTGCAGTGCGTCTTGCCGGCCTCGTCGGAAATCTTGGCGACGGGCTGACCATTGCAGGCTGCCATTTTAAGCACGATGCTCATCGGCTCGACACCTGGAATATCGCACGTCAGGTTGGTGCCAATACCGAAACTGACATTGATCCGACCATGCAATGCGCGGAATATCTCCAGCGATTTGGGCAGCGTCAGGCTGTCGGAGAACACCAGCGTCTTGCTCATCGGCTCGATACCGAGCTTATGGTAGTGCGCAATGGCTTTTTCGGCCCAGGCAATCGGGTCCCCCGAGTCATGGCGCAAACCGTCGAAGAGCTTGGCGAAATACAGGTCGAAATCGCTCAGGAAGGCATCGGTGGTGATGCAATCGGTCAGGGCGATGCCCAGCAAGCCGCGGTATTCGCGAACCCAGCAATCGAGGGCGGCGCTCTGACTGTCGATCAGTCGCGGGCCAAGTTGCTGGTGAGCCATGATCCATTCGTGAGCCATGGTGCCGAGCGGTTTCATGTCCAGTTCGCGGGACAGGTGCACGTTGCTGGTGCCGACGAAACGTCCGGGGAAGTCGTGCTTGAGCACGTTCACCACTTCTTCCTGCACGCGGTAGGAGAAGCGCCGGCGAGTGCCGAAATCCGCCACCTGCAGGTGCGAGAGTTCATCGGCGCTGGCATTGGCGCTCAACCAGTCGAACTTGCGATAGAGCTGTTCGCGGGCCTGCTCCATGACGATTTCACGGTAGCGATAGCGGTTACGCACTTCGCTGACGACCGCCAGCAGCGGCACTTCGAACAGAATCACATGCAACCACGGCCCACGCAGACGGATGAACAGTTCGCCGTTTTCGATGCCGGTATAGATGTAACGCAGATTGAAGCGGAACAACCCGAGAAAGCGCAGGAAATCCGGCTTCAGGAAGCTGATGTGTTCCAGAAAGCTTAACTGGTCGGCGCTCAGGCTCAGCTCGGCCAGACGCTCGATCTGAAAACGAATCTCCGCCAGGTATGGGCGCAGATCCTCGCTGTTGCGGCAGCGGAACTCCCATTCGACTTCAACGTTGGGGTAGTTGTGCAGCACCGCCTGCATCATCGTCAGTTTGTAGAAGTCGGTGTCGAGCAAGTTCTGCACGATGTGATCGGCAAACACACTCTCGCTCATAACGGGAATCTCCAGGCTGGCCGCCGCTGAGGGCAGCGACGTTTCAGCTGTTTCAATGAATGGGGCTAGTGGCGCATATCGGCGGGCTGTATTGCCAGCGTTTTTTTAGCGTGCGAGCGCTTCCTGTGGCGAGGGAGCTTGCTCCCGCTGGGGCGCGAAGCGGCCCTGAATTCCGCCATGGCGATTGATCGGGAGGAACGCGGGGCACCATTTTGCGACGGCTGCGCCGCCGAGCGGGAGCAAGCTCCCTCGCCACAGGTTGTGCGCATGGCTCCAATTCTAGGTTGCATCCGGGCTATCGATCTGCTCCAGCATCCAGGTGACAAAATCGCGCACCTTGGGCACTTCCGCCGAATGTTCGGGGTAGGCCAGGTAATAGGCGTCGCTGCTGGGCATTGCGTGCGGCCAGGGGATGACCAGTTTACCGTCGGCCAATTCTTCTTCCACCAGAAACCGTGGCAGGAGGGCGACACCGCAACCGACTTGCGCAGCGCGGATGCACATATAAAAGGTTTCGAAGCGCGGCCCGTGATAGCTGTGCTCGGTCTGGTAACCCTGGCTGTCGAACCAGTCGTGCCAGGCCTGGGGGCGCGAGGCGTTTTGCAGCAACACCAGATCGCTGAGTTGCGTCGGGTCGGTGAAGGGCTGCTCCGGCAGGCTGCCCGGTGCGCAAACCGGCACCAGCTCTTCGCCGAACAGTTTCAGGCATTCGGTGCCGGGCCGTGAGCCCTGGCCGAAATAGAACGCCAGGTCGCTGCGTCCTTGCAGCAAGTCGTCGGCTTCGTGTTCATTGCACAGGTCCAGGTGAATATGCGGATGCCGCAGGCGCCAGCCTTTCAGACGCGGCACCAGCCAGCGAGCGCCGAAGGTTGAAGGCGTGGACACGCGCAGTACTTCGGTCTCACCGCCGTAGGAACGCAGGTAGTGGGTCGACATCTCGACTTGCGTGAGAATTTTTCGCACTTCAACCAGGTACAAATCACCGGCCGGAGTCATTTGCAGGCGTCGACGTACCCGGCGAAACAGCAGGTGCTGCAACAACTCTTCGAGTTGCGCGACCTGTTTGCTCACGGCGCTCTGGGTCAGGTTCAGCTCTTCGGCAGCGCGGGTGAAGCTCAGGTGACGAGTGACCGCCTCGAAACACTGCAACGCGGTGATCGATGGCAAGTGGCGTTTATTCAGCATGAGAGGGACCTTGTTCTTGTTGCAACGCTTTGCATGAATAAACGGAATGATATCTCGCCTAATCGTCGTTTGTTGGCAAGTCTCGGGGCGGCTACAACTATAGGCCTGAAGCCCCTTGTCAGCGGGCTGTGAATTTTCTGCTTTTCACGTTGAAGGAGTGACCCATGGTTGCCGCATTGCTTGATCGTTTGGGTGTGAACCCGGCCCTGTACCAGAACGGCAAACAGCCCGTGCATTCACCGATCGACGGCAGCCTCATTGCTTCCGTGAACTGGGAAGGCGCCGCTGAAGTCGAGCAGCAGGTCAGTCGCGCAGAGCATGCGTTCGACCTGTGGCGCAAGGTCCCGGCCCCGCGTCGTGGCGAACTGGTTCGCCAATTGGGCGACATTTTGCGCGAGTACAAGGCCGATCTGGGCGAGCTGGTGTCCTGGGAAGCCGGCAAGATCACTCAGGAAGGTCTGGGTGAAGTTCAGGAGATGATCGACATCTGCGACTTCGCCGTCGGTCTGTCGCGTCAGCTCTACGGTTTGACCATCGCCTCCGAACGTCCGGGCCACCACATGCGTGAGTCCTGGCATCCACTGGGCGTGGTCGGGGTGATCAGCGCGTTCAACTTCCCGGTCGCGGTCTGGGCCTGGAACACCACACTGGCGCTGGTCTGCGGCAACTCGGTGATCTGGAAACCGTCGGAGAAAACCCCGCTCACCGCACTGGCCTGCCAGGCGCTGTTCGAGCGTGTATTGAAGAACTTCAGCGATGCGCCGGAGTATCTGAGCCAGGTGATCATCGGCGGCCGCGATGCCGGTGAAGCACTGGTGGACGACCCGCGCGTGGCCTTGATCAGCGCCACCGGCAGCACCCGCATGGGCCGCGAAGTGGCACCGAAAATCGCCGCACGCTTTGCTCGCAGCATTCTGGAACTGGGCGGCAACAATGCGATGATCCTCGGCCCAAGCGCCGACCTCGACATGGCCGTGCGGGCGATTCTGTTCAGTGCGGTCGGCACAGCCGGTCAGCGTTGCACCACCCTGCGTCGCTTGATCGCCCACGAGTCGGTCAAGGACGAGATCGTCACCCGCCTCAAGGCGGCGTATTCCAAAGTGCGCATTGGTCATCCGCTGGAGGGCAATCTGGTCGGTCCGCTGATCGACAAGCACAGCTTTGAAAACATGCAGGACGCGCTGGAGCAAGCCTTGAGCGAAGGCGGCCGAGTGTTTGGCGGCAAGCGTCAGCTCGAAGACACGTTCCCGAATGCCTACTACGTTTCGCCGGCCATCGTCGAAATGCCGGAGCAGAGCGATGTGGTGCGCAGCGAAACCTTCGCGCCGATTCTGTACGTGATTGGCTACAAGGACTTCGCCGAAGCGCTGCGCCTGAACAATGCGGTGCCACAAGGCCTGTCGTCGTGCATCTTCACCACTGATGTGCGAGAAGCCGAGCAATTCATGTCGGCGGTGGGCAGCGACTGCGGCATCGCCAACGTCAACATCGGCCCGAGCGGTGCGGAAATCGGCGGCGCCTTTGGCGGTGAGAAAGAAACCGGCGGCGGTCGCGAGTCCGGCTCCGATGCATGGCGCGGTTACATGCGTCGCCAGACCAACACCGTCAACTACTCGCTGGAGTTACCGCTGGCCCAGGGGATTACGTTCGACTAAATCTTGAGTCAAACAAAGATCCCCTGTGGGAGCGAGCTTGCTCGCGATAGCGGTCTGTCAGTCACATCAATGCTGGATGTGCCGCCGTCATCGTCGGAGCGCCGCCCGGAGCAAGCTCGCTCCCACATTGAATGGTGTGGTGGTTAGGTTTCTGATCGGAGTCTGGCGATGCCGTTACGCGAAGAATGCTTATGGGAAAAACTGACGCCGCAACGGCCTGACCGGGCGGCGCTCAAGGGCGAGGTGACGGCGGACGTCTGCGTGATCGGCGCCGGATTCACCGGTTTATCGGCGGCGGTGCATTTGCTGGAGCAGGGTAAAAGTGTCTGCGTGCTTGAAGCCAAGCGCTGCGGGCAGGGCGGTTCCGGGCGTAACGTCGGGTTGGTGAATGCCGGGATGTGGATTCCCCCGGACGAGATCGAAGCCGGGTTCGGCGAAGCGATCGGCAGCCAGCTCAATCGCATGCTCGGCGCGGCGCCTTCGTTGGTGTTCAGCCTGATCGACAAATACAACATCGATTGCCAGTTGCGCCGTGAAGGCACGCTGCACATGGCGCACAACGCCCGTGGCGAAGCCGATCTGCGCAGTCGTGAAGCGCAATGGAAACGCCGCGGCGCGCCCGTGGAGTTGTTGACAGGTGCTGCGTGCGAGCAGGCCACCGGTACCCAAAAGATTGCCGCTGCGTTACTCGACCGTCGCGCCGGCACGCTCAATCCGATGGCCTACACCAGCGGTCTGGCCAAGGCTGCTGCGGATCTGGGTGGTCAGCTGTTCGATCATTCAGCAGTGACCCGTCTCGAACGCCAGGGCCAACGCTG
Source organism: Pseudomonas fluorescens HK44 (assembly GCF_000217955.3). GTDB lineage: Bacteria > Pseudomonadota > Gammaproteobacteria > Pseudomonadales > Pseudomonadaceae > Aquipseudomonas > Aquipseudomonas fluorescens_AQ. The sequence continues at coordinate 290,598 of NZ_AFOY02000008.1, forward strand.
GTCGGTGCAAACCGACGCCGGTTCGGTCATGGCCGAGCAGGTGGTGATCGCCTCCAACGCCTACACCGAAGGCGACTGGACTGAACTGCGGCGCAATTTTTTCCCCGGTTATTACTATCAGGTGGCTTCCGCGCCGCTGACCGAAGACGCCGCGCAACTGATCCTGCCCGGTGGCCAAGGTTCCTGGGACACCCGCCAGGTGCTCAGCAGCATTCGCCGTGACAGTCATGGCAGGTTGTTGCTCGGCAGCCTGGGCAACGGCAATCAGAAACCAACGTGGTTTCTCAAGGCCTGGGCCGACCGGGTTCAGCAGCATTATTTCCCTTACCTCAAACCGGTGGACTGGGAATGCACCTGGACCGGTTGCATCGCTTTTACCCCCGATCACTTGATGCGTTTGTTCGAACCGGCGCCCGGTTTAGTGGCCGTGACCGGTTACAACGGTCGTGGCGTGACCACTGGTACGGTGGTCGGTAAAGCCTTTGCCGATTATTTGTGTAACGGAAATCCTCAGGCGCTACCGATTCCCTTTGCGCCCATGCAGCCACTGGCCGGGGTGGGCCTGCGCAGTTGTCTGTACGAGGCCGGTTTTTCGCTCTATCACGCGGGCCAGTGCCTGCGGATTGTCATCTGATCGAGGAAATATGTTGCGTGAAGCGGCGCTTTTTGGCGCAGCGACTAGCCTGTAATGGTGCGGGTTTGTAGCAGTTGCGCACCAGCAGTGTGCAGTTCGGTGACGCACGTTGTTACAGGCTGGTTGCACGTCGTTTGGTGTCGCGGTTGCAATGATGGCGCACAAGGGTTGCGCCTAAAAAAATAAATGGTTTCACCTTCCGCGGTTTAGACGGTTGCACGCCCAATGAAAAAGGGCTCGAAACAGTCGAAATAACAATAAAGCAGCGACTTTTTGAAGAATAAAAAACCGATGGCACGCCACTTGCTCTGCGCTTGTAGCTGAATCAAAGCTTCCGCTGCAGTTGCTGTGCTAACTAAAAAAACCTCAGGAGCACCATCACATGTCGCAGACGTTTTACAGGAAAGGTTTTCTGGCACTCGCAGTTGCTACTGCATTGGGTGTTTCTTCGTTTGTTCAGGCGGATGTCAAACTTGGTGTGGCAGGTCCGATGACCGGTCCGAGCGCGTCCTTCGGCTTGCAATACATGAAAGGCGCGCAAGCGGCGGCGGATGCAATCAACGCCAAGGGCGGCATCAACGGCGAAAAAATCGTACTGGTCCAGGGCGATGACGCCTGCGAACCGAAACAGGCTGTGGCTGTTGCGAACAAAATGGTCCAGGACAAGGTGATCGGCGTGGTCGGGCACTTCTGCTCGTCGTCGACCATCCCGGCTTCCGAGGTCTACTCCGACGCAGGCATCATTGCAATCACCCCGGGTTCTACCAACCCGACGGTCACCGAGCGCGGCCTGCCTGCCATGATGCGTATGTGCGGGCGTGATGACCAGCAAGGTATCGTCGCAGGCAACTACATCGTCGACGTGCTGAAAGGCAAGAAAGTTGCCGTCATCAACGACAAAGACACCTACGGTAAAGGCCTGGCGGATGCGACGGCCAAGCAGTTGACCGCGCGTGGCGTGAAACCGGTTCTTGAAGAAGGCCTGACCCGCGGCGAGAAAGATTTCAGTGCCCTGATCACCAAGGTCCGTTCGGTAGGGGCTGATGTCCTTTACTTCGGCGGCCTGCACCCGGAAGCGGGTCCACTGGTCCACCAACTGCGTGAGCAAGGTCTGAAAGACGTCAAGTTCATGTCCGATGACGGCATCGTGACCGACGAAATGGTCACGACTGCCGGTGGTGCTCCTTACGTCGACGGCGTGTACATGACCTTCGGCGCTGACCCGCGCCTGATTCCAGACAGCAAGGCTGTCGTGGATACCTTCCGCAAATCCGGTTACGAGCCTGAAGGCTACACCCTGTACGCCTACGCCTCGGTGCAAGCCCTGGCTGCCGGCTTCAACGGTGCCAAGTCGAACAAAGGTGAAGAAGCCGCCAAATGGCTCAAGGCGCACCCGGTGGAAACCGTGATGGGCAAGAAGGAATGGGATGGCAAGGGCGACCTGAAAATCTCCGACTACGTGGTTTACCAGTGGGATGCCGCGGGCAAATACCACCAGTTGGACAAACAGAAGTGAGATAAACGCACCGCCAGGTCCGGGCCTCTCGATATCCGTCGTGGGGCCCGGCTTGAGTCATGGGTTCTGCAATCATGCCGACCCGGTATTTTTCTTCTGAGCCACATGAACCTGGCCAGGTGCGCCTCACAAGGGCTCATCGACACCGGGTTCGCGGTGGCCTCTCAAGTTAGTGAGAGTGCATGATGGACGGTATTTTCCTGCAACAAGTTATCAACGGTTTGACTCTCGGGTCAGTCTACGGCCTGATCGCCATCGGCTACACAATGGTCTACGGCATCATCGGCATGATCAACTTCGCCCACGGCGAGGTGTACATGATTTCCGCGTACCTGGCGGCAATCAGCTTGGCTCTGCTGTCTTACTTCGGTGTCGAATCCTTTCCGCTGTTGATCCTGGGTACCTTGCTGTTCACTGTCTTCGTGACGGGTGTGTATGGCTGGGTCATCGAACGCATCGCCTACAAACCGCTACGCAACTCCACCCGACTGGCACCGCTGATCAGTGCTATCGGCGTTTCCCTGATCCTGCAGAACTACGCACAGATCGCTCAAGGCTCACGGCAACAGGGTATCCCTACGCTGCTGAGCGGTGGGCTGAGATTCGATATCGGTACGGGTTTCGTGCAGATTACCTACACCAAGATCTTCATTCTGGTCGCCGCGTTTATCGGGATGGCCCTGCTGACCTACGTCATCAAATACACCAAGTTGGGGCGCATGTGTCGTGCCACTCAACAAGACCGCAAGATGGCCTCGATCCTCGGGATAAACACCGACCGGGTGATCTCCTACGTGTTCATTATCGGCGCCGCCATGGCTGCGCTGGCGGGTGTCTTGATCACGGTGAACTACGGCACTTTCGATTTCTACGCAGGCTTCGTGATCGGCATCAAGGCGTTCACCGCTGCGGTACTCGGCGGAATCGGTTCGCTGCCTGGCGCCATGCTCGGCGGGATCATCCTCGGCGTTTCCGAGTCGCTGTTTTCCGGCGTGATCAACTCTGACTACAAGGACGTCTTCAGCTTCTCGCTGCTGGTACTGATCCTGATTTTCCGTCCTCAAGGCCTGTTGGGTCGCCCACTTGTGGCGAAGGTGTAAGCATGTCCGACGCTAATAACAAACCTATCGATGTGAAAAAAAGCCTGATCGACACGGTTCTGGCCGGGTTGATTGCCCTGATTGTCTTCGGCCCGATCGTGGGCGTAGTGCTTGAAGGCTATAGCTACAATCTGCAACCGACGCGGGTGGCCTGGATGGTCGGGGCGGTGATGATCGGGCGTCTTGCCTTGAGCCTGTTCATGCAGACTGCCAAGGGCCTGAAGGTTCAGCAACGCTTCGAAATCGTCGGCTCCGGCGTGCATGTGCTGGCACCTGATTTCAAGTCTCGGCTGCGCTTCATCATCCCGGCGTTGATCGTGATCGCTATCGTGTTCCCAGTCTTCGCCGACAAGTACCTGCTGACGGTGGTGATCCTGGGCTTGATCTACGTGTTGCTGGGCCTTGGCCTGAATATCGTGGTCGGCCTGGCAGGTCTGCTCGACCTGGGTTACGTGGCGTTCTACGCCATCGGCGCTTATGGCCTGGCACTGGGTTATCACTACCTTGGCCTGGGCTTCTGGACCGTGTTGCCGCTGTCGGCACTCATGGCGGCGCTGGCCGGATGCATCCTCGGCTTTCCGGTGTTGCGCATGCACGGTGACTATCTGGCCATCGTGACCCTGGGCTTCGGTGAAATCATTCGCCTGATACTGACCAACTGGCTGTCCTTCACGGGCGGGCCTAACGGCATGCCGGTGCCATCACCGTCGTTTTTCGGTATCGAGTTCACCCGTGTGGCGAAGGATGGCGGGATACCCTTCCATGAATTCTTCGGGACCGAATACAACCCGAATATAAAGTTCATGTTCATCTATGCCGTGTTGTTCCTCGTCGTGATGCTGGTGCTGTACATCAAGCATCGCCTGACCCGAATGCCGGTCGGGCGGGCCTGGGAGGCCTTGCGCGAAGATGAGATCGCCTGCCGCGCCATGGGCCTCAACCACGTACTGGTCAAGCTGTCGGCCTTTACCCTGGGGGCTTCTACCGCCGGTCTGGCGGGTGTGTTTTTTGCCAGCTACCAAGGCTTCGTCAACCCGACCTCGTTCACGTTCTTCGAGTCGGCCTTGATCCTCGCCATCGTCGTACTCGGCGGCATGGGGTCGACCGTCGGCGTGGTAATCGCTGCGTTCGTGCTGACCGTCGCCCCGGAACTGCTGCGCGGCTTCGCGGAATACCGCGTATTGCTGTTTGGCATCCTCATGGTACTGATGATGATCTGGAAACCGCGCGGCCTGATTCGTATCAGCCGTACCGGTGTGACCCCGCGTAAGGGTGCCTTGACTGAGAGGAACGCGTCATGAGCGATGAAGTCATTCTCTCGGTAGAGAACCTGATGATGCACTTCGGCGGCATCAAAGCCCTGAGCGACGTCAGCCTGAAGGTCAAGCGTAACTCGATCTTCGCGTTGATCGGCCCCAACGGTGCGGGCAAGACCACGGTGTTCAACTGCCTGACCGGTTTCTACAAAGCCTCTGGCGGGCATATCGAACTGAACACCCGGGGTGTCAAAACCAACGTCATCAAGATGCTCGGGGAACCGTTCAAGGCGACCGATTTCGTGTCGCCAAAACGCTTCGTCAACCGGCTGCATTACAAGATGTTCGGCGGCACGCACCTGATCAACCGTGCCGGCCTGGCACGGACTTTCCAGAACATTCGCCTGTTCAGGGAAATGTCGGTGATCGAGAACCTGCTGGTGGCTCAGCACATGTGGGTCAACCGTAATCTGGTGTCCGGCATTCTCAACACCAAAGGCTACCGCAAGGCCGAAAGCGATGCCCTGGACCATGCCTTCTACTGGCTGGAGGTGGTCGATCTGGTGGACTGCGCCAACCGCCTGGCCGGTGAGCTTTCCTACGGTCAGCAACGGCGTCTGGAAATCGCCCGGGCCATGTGCACCCGGCCCAAGATCATTTGCCTGGACGAACCGGCGGCGGGCCTCAACCCGCAGGAAACCGAAGCGCTCAGCGCGATGATTCGGCATCTGCGCGACGACCACGACATTACGGTGGTGCTGATTGAACACGACATGGGCATGGTAATGAGCATTTCCGACCACATCGTGGTGCTGGACCACGGTAACGTGATCGCCGAGGGTAACCCTCAAGCGATCCGCAACGATCCGAAAGTAATTGCCGCCTACCTGGGTGCTGATGAAGAGGAGCTGGTATGACTCAACCGATCCTCGAACTGAAAGCGATCGACGTGTTCTACGGGCCGATCCAGGCCCTGAAAAAGGTCTCGCTGCACATCAACGAAGGCGAAACCGTCAGCCTGATCGGCTCCAACGGTGCCGGTAAATCGACGTTGCTGATGTCGATCTTCGGCCAGCCACGGGCGGCCGGCGGGCAGATCGTCTATCGCGGTGTGGACATCACCCACAAGTCGTCCCATTACATCGCTTCCAACGGTATTGCGCAGTCGCCGGAAGGGCGGCGGGTATTCCCTGACATGACCGTCGAGGAAAACCTGCTGATGGGCACGATCCCGATTGGCGACCAGTACGCTACCGAGGACATGCAGCGCATGTTCGAGCTGTTTCCACGGCTCAAGGAGCGGCGCAATCAGCGGGCGATGACCATGTCCGGTGGCGAGCAGCAAATGCTCGCCATTGCCCGGGCATTGATGAGCCGGCCCAAATTGCTGCTACTTGATGAGCCGAGCCTGGGGTTGGCACCGATTGTGGTGAAACAGATTTTCGCCACCCTGCGCGAACTGGCGAGCACCGGCATGACCATCTTCCTGGTCGAGCAGAACGCCAACCACGCGCTCAAGCTGTCCGACCGGGCCTATGTGATGGTCAACGGCCAGATCCGCCTGAGCGGTACCGGCAAGGAGTTGCTGGTGAACGAAGAGGTGCGTAACGCCTACCTCGGCGGTCACTGAGTTCTCTGTTGAAGTCTCCAGCCCCGGCGGGCAATCGCCGGGGCTTTTTATTTTTGGGCAGACTGCGACAGGTTATTGGTATTTTGCGCCCCTACCTTTTGGGTCGGAAGCCTGCTTCATGCTGTCGTAAACACCGGCGATCTACCGGGAACTGCGAGCGTTAGGTGCAAGTCAACGGATTACGAGAAACGCCTTTTATTGCCTGCAAAATAAGTCTCGTGACTGATAACCTGTTGCTGAACCGGCCTGTGCTTTTCCAGTCTTATGTATAGGTCACCACCGCAGTGAGGAATAGCATGAAGTCGTGCATCTGGCGTATGGCAGGTGTTGGTGTGTTGTGTGTAAGTGTCAGCGCGCCATTGCTGGCAGAAGGTCAGGGGGGCGAGGAACACCTTCAGGAACGGCAACGACTCCAGCAACAGCAACAGCAACAGCAACAGCAACACAATAACGGTGGTGGTCAGCACGAGCGCGGTGGCGAGGGGCGACCGGGGAATAATCAACCGCGTCCTGAAAACAATCCGCCTCGTATGGAAAGCATCCAGCAGCACCCGCAAAACAATCAACCTCGCGTCGAGTACAACCAGCCTCGTCCGCAGACTGAAATCATTCGTGGCAACAATAGCCGCCAGTTCGAACACAACGGTCAGAATCAGGGAGGCGACTGGCAGAACCGTCAGCGACACGAGCCCAATGGCCAGGTTCAAGTCCGACCCGCGCCCATGAACAACCTGCCGATCCAGAACCGTCCGGACACTGTTCGCCAGACCCAGGAGCCGCAGCGCGGCTACTATCAGGACGTTCCACGGCGCAACGATTACAACCAGCGTTGGCAGGCCGGTGGTCGCGATGACCATCGGGATGAGCGTCGCTGGTCGGGACGTCCGGAAGGGCATGGCAATGGCTGGGGTGAGGGGCCGCGGTATCGGCCAGGTCAGATAATCGAGCGCTTCCCTGAGCGCCACGACCGTGTGCCGTACCATGGGCAGGATTACTTCTACTCCGGTGGTTATTGGTATCGCCCACACGGGCCGCGTTATGTGGTGGTTCAACCGCCTCGCGGGATCCGTGTGAGGTATTTGCCCGATTATGCTCAGGAGGTGTGGATCGGTGGTGCGCTGATGTTTCTGGCGGCAGGCGCGTACTACGCCTACGAGGAGAGCACTCAGGACTACGTTGTGGTTGAGCCGCCGGTAGGCAACCCGGAACCACAACCCGTCAGCAATGGTTATGACGTGGTGGCATACCCGATCAATGGGCAGTCGCCCGAGCAGGTCACTCAGGACGGTTACGATTGTTATCGTTGGGCGGTCCAGCAGAGCGGGTTTGACCCACGGACCGTGACCTATCAGCCGGCGCCACAGGTGGTACAGACTTACCGCCAGGCCGAGGGTAATTGCCTTGTCTCACGCGGTTATCAGGTCACTTTCTGATTCCGGGTGGTCTTCACCGCTTCCTGCGGGTCGGCGTGCACCAGCACTTCGGCTCGCGGGTAAACGGCGTGAATGGCGTCCGCCGCTTGATCACTGATGCCATGAGCGACTGACAGCGTCAGTTCCCCCGGCAACTCCAGATGCAATTGCACGAACCAGTGACTGCCGGAGATCCGGGTGCGCAAGTCGTGTGCGCCGAGTACACCGGGCACGCTACACGCCAGTTCGAGCATGTGCTGGCTGACGTCCGGTGGCAGTTCTTCATCCATCAGCACGGCAAAACTTTCCCGGGCGATTTGTATCGCGCTCCACAGAATGTAGAAGGCGATCCCCAGGCCGAACCAGGCATCGACTTGATGCCAGCCAAAACCGGCCAGTACCAACGCTACCAGGATGCTGCCGTTGAGCATCATGTCGGAGCGATAATGCAGCGAGTCGGCGCGTACTGCGCTGGAGCCGGTTTCGCGGATTACCCGGTATTGCAACATCAGCAGCGCCAGGGTCAGGACGAGGGAAAAGATGATCACGCCAATGCTGATCCACGGCGCGCCCACCGGTTCCGGGTGTTTCAGGCGCTCGAATGCCTGATACGCGATCAATACCGCGCTGCCCCCGATGAACAGTGCCTGTGCCATGCCCGACAAGGATTCCGCCTTGCCGTGCCCGTAGCGGTGATCGTCATCGGCCGGGCGCAACGCGTAATGCACCGCCAACAGATTGAGCAGCGACGTCACGCCGTCGAGTGCCGAGTCCGTCAGCCCGGCGAGCATGCTCACCGATCCGCTCAGCCACCAGGCAATGGCCTTGGCGACAATGAGTGTGCTCGCCACCGCCACGGAGGCGCGGGTGGCGAGGCGTAACAGGCGAGCGTGTTCCGGGCTGCTGGTCATAGGTGGAGCGTTTCCTCGGTGTTGTGTATCAAGCGGCGGGTTGCAGGCCGAGCATGGCCAGTTGCTGAACGCTGCCCTTGTGCTGGATCAGGCGCGGGTCATCCAGCGGGAAGCTGCGGCCCAGTTCGCTTTCGAGAATGGCCTGCAACTTGTGGTTATCGACCTTGCCGTTGGCATCGATGGCCTGCTGGAGTTTCTCCGGCGCCACTTGCGCGGTCTTGCCGGGTTCGAAGTAAATCGCGCCAGTGGTGAAGTCTATAGCGAACGCGACGAGCCCGGGGATGATATAGAACAGCAGGCCCACGGCATCGAGCGCGGCAATCGCCGGGTCGATCTTGCCGTCGATCTGGCCACGGCGATCCGGGTAGAAAATCGAACCGCAAGCGGTCACTTGGGTCAGCAGGGTCGCAACCAGTACACCGCCAATCAGGCGAAACGGAGCACGCATAATAAATCTCCTGAGCAAACTTGAAACGAAACGTCGTCGGTATGAATTAGGACCGTGATTAACGCCAGGCAGTTCGCCGTTATACTCGGCGATCTGTTTTGGAGCCAGCATGATTTCTTTGCCAATTGATGAAGTTTTACCCGCGCTGCGTGAAGCCTTGGCGACACGCCACGAAGCCGTGCTCGAAGCACCGCCCGGCGCCGGTAAAACCACCCGCGTGCCGTTGGCGCTGTTGAATGAGCCATGGCTGGCCGGGCAAACCATCCTTATGCTTGAACCGCGTCGGCTGGCTGCGCGGGCGGCGGCCGAACGGCTGGCCAGCGAGCTCGGCGAGAAAGTCGGCGAAACAGTCGGATACCGGATTCGCCTGGACAGCAAGGTTGGGCCGAACACGCGCATTGAAGTCGTCACCGAAGGCATCCTCACGCGTCGCTTGCAGGAGGACCCGGCGCTGGACGGCGTGGGCCTGCTGATTTTCGACGAGTACCACGAGCGTAGCCTCGATGCCGATCTCGCGCTGGCCCTGAGCCTGAATGGCCGCGAGTTGTTTCGGGATGAGCAGCCGCTGAAGATCCTGTTGATGTCGGCGACGCTTGAAGGCGAGCGTCTCGCCGGGCTGCTGAATGACGCACCGATCCTGCGTAGCGAAGGTCGCATGTACCCGGTGACGATGCGCTGGGGGCGACCCTTTCAGCCGGGTGAATTCATCGAACCGCGAGTGGTGCAGACCATTCTCGAGGCCTTGAACGATGAAGCGGGCAGCCTGTTGGTGTTTCTTCCCGGGCAAGCGGAAATCCGTCGTGTGCACCAGCAGTTGGCGGATACCTTGGGCGAGCGCTCCGGGGTGTTGCTCTGCCCGTTGCATGGCGAGCTCGATCTGGCGGCGCAACGTGCGGCCATCGATCCGGCGCCACCTGGCCAACGCAAAGTGGTGCTGGCCACCAATATCGCCGAAACCAGTTTGACCATTAATGGCGTGCGCGTGGTCATCGACGCCGGGTTGGCGCGAGTGCCGCGGTTCGATCCTGGCAGCGGCATGACCCGCCTCGACACCCAGCGCATCTCCCGTGCCAGCGCCACCCAGCGTGCCGGCCGAGCAGGACGGTTGGAACCGGGCGTGTGTTATCGGCTGTGGTCGCAGGATCAGCACGAACAATTGGCGGCCTATGCCAGCCCGGAAATTCTCTCGGCCGACCTTGCCGGGCTCGCCCTGCAGCTCGGGCGTTGGGGCGTGATGCCTGGGCAGTTGGTCTGGCTCGATGTGCCTCCGGCGGCGGCTTATGCACAGGCGCAGGACTTGCTCGAACGCCTTGGCGCCGTGCAGGGTTCGTCCGCTGAAGACTGGAAACTCACTCGCCACGGGCAGGCCATGGCCGAACTGCCGGCCCATCCGCGCATCGCACATCTGTTACTGCGTGGGCAAGCGTTGGGGCTGGCGAACATGGCCTGCGACGTTGCTGCGTTGCTTGGCGAGCGGGACATTTTGCGCGGTGCTGGTGCGGACTTGCACAGTCGACTGGTGCTGTTGTCCGGCGAAGAGCGAGCGGCGCGTGGTGCTCAAGGTGGTGTGCAGCGGGCGCGGCAATTGGCCCGGCAATATCGTGGTTATCTGCGTGGCAAAGCCGAGTCGCCGGTCAGCGATCCGGAGCATCCGCGCTGGCTCGGCGCCTTGCTGGCGCTGGCCTATCCGGACCGCGTCGCCCAGCAGCGCCGCGCCGGTGGTGCGGAGTATCGTTTGGCCAACGGTCGTGCAGCATTGTTCGCCGAGGCTGACAGCCTGATGAAGCAACCCTGGCTGGTGATCGCCGATCTGGGCAGTCGTCAGGGGCAACGCGAAGAGCGGATTTATCTGGCAGCGGATTTTGATCCGGCGCTGTTCGATTCGGTATTGGCGGAGCAAGTGCGCTGCGTCGATCAGCTCGATTGGGACGAACGTGAAGGCGTGTTGCGGGCCGAGCGGCAGCGCAAGGTCGGTGAGTTGGTGCTCAGTCGCGAACCGTTGACCGGCCTTGATGAGACCGCACGCAGCCAGGCGTTGGTCAATCTGGTGCGCCGCAAGGGGCTGGAACTGTTGCCGTGGACTCCGGAGTTGCGTCAGTGGCAGGCACGAGTGGCATTGCTGCGTCAGTTGGACTTGAGCAAGCAGGGCGAGAGTGAGTGGCCGGACGTCAGTGATGCGGCGTTGCTGGACAGTCTGGAACACTGGTTGATGCCGTACCTGGGACGGGTTTCGCGGCTCAGCCATTTCGCCAGCCTGGACGTGTCGAGCTTTGTGCATAACCTGCTGCCGTGGCCATTGCCGCAACGCCTCGATGAGCAGGCGCCGCATCATCTGAGCGTGCCTTCCGGCTCATCGATTCGTCTGGATTACAGCGAGCAGCCACCGATTCTCGCGGTGCGCTTGCAGGAGCTGTTCGGCCTTGCCGAAACCCCGCGCATTGCCGGTGGCCGCCAGGTGGTCAAGCTGCATCTGTTGTCGCCGGCGCGGCGGCCGGTGCAGGTGACCCAGGACCTGGCGAACTTCTGGCGCAGTACTTACGCCGAAGTGAAGAAGGATTTGAAAGGGCGCTATCCGAAGCATTACTGGCCGGATGATCCGCTGGTGGCAGAGGCCACGGCGCGGGCCAAGCCGCGTAAGTAGACGGGCTTTGTAGTGCGCAGTGGCTCACACTAATCCTGTGGCGAGGGGGCTTGCCCCCGTCGGCCGGTCCGCGTTCGGGCGTAGCAGTCGTAAATCGGCAAATGCGGTGTACCTGATAAAACGTAGTGACAGGTTCAGGGCCGCTTCGCGACCCTACGGGGGCAAGCCCCCTCGCCACAGGTTATTTATTTGCTCTAGGGGGCGACGGGGAGCAGAAACCGTGCAATCACCGGCAAGTGATCGGAGATGCGCAGCGTATCGTCCTGCCGCACTTGCGCTTCGACCCGTTTGATCCGTGGGCTGTAGAACAGGTAGTCGACGGTGCGATCCGGGCCGTTGAGGCCGGGGTCGTTAGGGTAATGGGTCAGCCACTGGTCCCGCTCGACACCGCTGGCCTCGTTGTTGGTCGGGATCATCGGGTACTTGTCCCACAACACATGCAGCGCGCTGTCGGCGGAGTAGGGCGTGCGCTGTTCGGGCGCGAGGCGTTGATACTGGCCCAGCGGCAACAGGTTGAAGTCGCCACCGATCAGCCACGGCGTGCCGCGACCTTCATACGTGTCGAGTACCTTGGCAACCACCGTCACCTTCGCCTGCTGGGTCTCATCAGGCTGCACCGCCCGATCGAGGTGGGTATTGAGCACCGCCATTTGCCCGCCGTCGCGCAATGGCAGGTAACTCACCAACAGGGCATTTTTCGGCTGGAACTGGCGGCTGATGAAGTTGACCGGTGCTTCGGGCAGTTGCAGGCGTTCGGCGTGTTCGATCTGGTAGCGGCTCAAGGTCGCCAATTGGCGGCCAACGCTGCCAAAAATATGCGGATCGGGAACGAAGTCGGCCTTCCAGTCGAAGGCGTGTGTGCTGCAAGGGTAGAGGTCGGCCAGGCGTTCCTGGAGCAGTTTGAGCTGATGCTGATAGCCGCTGGCCTTGGCGTCATCATCCAGTTCCTGCAACAGGACCAGGTCCGGCTGCTCATCGCGGATTACCCGTGCCACTTCATCAAGGCTGAAGGCCATGTCTTCCGGGGTCGGACTTTCGTCAGGACCTTGGGCCAGATCATTCCAGAACACATAACGTTTGCCCGCCAGGTACTGGACGTTCCAGGTCATCACCTTCAACGCCTGCCCCGGCACCAGCGCAGGCGCGCGGGTGCTGCAACTGACGGGGAGCGTTTCCTTGGCGTCGGGGCGCCAGGTCAGGCTGTAGAGAAACGAAAACAGCAGACTGACAAGTATCAGCAGGCCCAGCAGGGTGTAGCGCAGTAGACGGGTCATGGCTCGGCTTATGGCGTTACAAAGTTGGGCCCGAGCATAACCGAGGTGCGTCCGGACCCCAAGAGTAGAGCTGTCAGGCGCTGCCTCCGGTTTTGTCGGGGGCCTCGCTGATCAGCATGAACAAGCGAAACAGCACCACGCTGGTGAACAGTTGCAGAAAGCTATGGACACTTTCGATGATCAGCGACAGCGCGGGATTTTGCGGTTCAGGGTAGATGGCCATGCTCGCACCTTTGAGCATCCACAACGGGCCCATCACGCAGAGAATGCACAGCAGGATGCGCAGGAAATTGCCACGGGCCAGGCGCATGCTTTCCCGGATGGCCTCCAGTGGTTGCATGTTGCGCAGCACCAGCAGGTATTCGGCAAAGGCGAGCATCACCATCAGCCAGATGCCCGGCAGGAAATACAGCGACAACCCCACCAGAATCAGCAAGGTATTGACCGCCGTCAGCAGCGCAAAGCGTGGCCACAGGCTGACCGACGCCGACAACAGGGCCAGGGTGCGCGGCGATTCGCCACGGCTGCGGGCATCGAGAAACAGGATCAGCGCGGCGGTGTACAGCGGATACACCAGCAACCCGACAATCACGCTATAGCCAGGAAAGGCGTCTGGCCCCTGGGAGTGGTCGACCAGTTGCTGAAGCAACGCTTCGAGCACGACCAACGGCAGGCACAGCGGCACAATGCGGCCCAGGTTGCGCTGGAAGAAATACAAGGAGTCGCGGAGTACGTCTAACGGATTCATCGGTCGCTTTCGCTGGTTACAAAGTATGTCGACACTGTAACCGATGCGACCGGCAGTCGAGCAAACGTAAACGTTCGGTAAAGGCCATTGAAACAATCAGTAACAGCCCCATAACTAGTGGGCACCTTATCCATAAGGGAAAAGGGCGATGATTTCCCGGCAATCTATGAGGTCGCCATGAACAGCGAAGAACAAACCCTGATCGATGGACTGTTTTCCCGGCTGCAACAGGCCGAAACGGATTCATCCCCGCGCGATGCCCTGGCCGAAGCGCGGATCAAGGAACATTTGGGCCGCCAGCCTGCGGCGGGCTATTTCATGACTCAGGCGATTCTGGTGCAAGAGGCGGCGATCAAGAGCCTCGATGAGCAGAACAAACAGCTCACCCAGCAAATTCAGCAACTGCAAGCCGAACTGCAACAAGCCAAGTCCCAGGCCGCCGCACCGGCACCGGGCAACAGCGGCGGTGGTTTCCTGTCGAGCATCTTCGGTGGCGCCCGTGATCCGCAGCCTGCACCGGCCCAGAGCGCTCCAGCATCGAGCGGCGGCTGGCGTGAACCGGCGCGACCTTCTGCGCCACCGCCTCAAAACTATGGCGCGCCACAGCAGGGCTTTGGTGCCCCACAGCAAAACTTTGGTGCCCCACAACAGAACTACGCGGCACCTCAGCAACAGGCGCCGGCAGCCGGCAGCAGTTTCCTCGGTGGCGCCTTGAAAACCGCAGCCGGCGTGGCCGGTGGCGTGATGCTGGCGCAGGGCATCAGCAGCCTGTTCCACAGCAACCAGCAGCAGCCGCAGGAAATCGTTGAAGTCATCAAGCAAGAGCCGGCTCAAGTGAGTGACAACAGCGGCTGGGGCAATGACGACCAGCGTCTGGCCAACAACGATTCCTGGAGCAACAACGACCTAGGCGGGTTTGCAGACGCTGACGACAGCAACGACAGCTCATTCTTCGGTGGCGATGACGACGATTCCTTCGTCTGATACGCCGTTCGTCCGGGGCCTTGTTGCGCCCCGGACTGATTATTCGCGGAAAAATCCTTCCGACTGGCATACTGGGCGACTTTTCGGACCTTGAGTCTGATCAATCGCCCGCGCTTGTGTGCGCCATGAGGATGTGCGGTGAAGAAGATCGCGGTGTTCGCCGATGTCCAAAACCTCTATTACACCGTGCGCCAGGCCTACGGTTGTCATTTCAACTACGCCGCCCTCTGGGCTGACGTCAGTCAGCGCGGGCAGATCGTCGAGGCCTATGCCTACGCCATCGATCGCGGCGACAGCAAGCAGCAGCAATTTCAGCAGATCCTGCGCAACCTCGGTTTCATCGTGAAGCTCAAGCCCTACATCCAGCGCAGCGACGGCTCGGCCAAGGGCGACTGGGACGTGGGCATCACCCTCGACATCATGGACGCCGCCGATCACGTCGACGAAGTGGTGCTGGCCTCGGGGGACGGTGATTTCGACATGTTGCTGGAGCGGATCATTGCCAAGCACGGTGTCGAAGCGGTGGCCTATGGCGTGCCGGGGCTCACCGCCAACTCGCTGATTCGCGCAGCCAGCCGTTACGTGCCGATCGAAGGCGCGTTGCTGCTTAAAAACTGAATACTGAACGCAAGGAACAGGTTTGGAACGCATAGCCGTCATCGACTTTGAAACCACCGGAATCTCCCCGAGCAGCAGCTGCCGGGCCACGGAAATTGCCGTGGTGATTCTTGAACAGGGGCGGATTGTCGACCGTTACCAAAGCCTGATGAACGCCGGCGTGCGCGTCCCGGCCTTCATCGAGCAACTGACTGGCATCAGCAACGCCATGCTGCGCACCGCGCCCTCGGCCGAGCAGGTGATGAATGAGGTCAACGAATTCGTCGGTATCACGCCCCTGCTGGCCCACAACGCGGCCTTCGACCAGAAGTTCTGGGACTTTGAACTGGGGCGGATCAAACGCACACGCTTGCAGAACTTTGCCTGTTCGCTGTTACTCGCCCGCCGCCTGATGCCGGCTGCGCCGAACCACAAACTCGGTACCCTGACCACCTTCGCCCAATTGCCCCATACCGGTCAGGCTCACCGGGCCATGGCCGACGCCGAAATGGCCGCCAACCTCACCGCGCATCTGGCGCAGGAGCTGCGGCAGAAACACGGCTTGCGCGAGTTGTCCCATGATCTGCTGTGCAGCTTGCAGAAAGTGCCGGCGGCGAAGATCAACGAACACCTCAAGCGCCATCGCGGGTTCTGACTGCATCACCACTCCACTGTGGGAGCGAGCCTGCTCGCGATAGCTGTCTGTCAGTCACTTGTGTGGTGAGTGTGCCGGCGTCATCGTCGGATCGCCGCCCGGAGCAAGCTCGCTCCCACAGGGGGCACTACTTCATGCTCACCTCCAACTCGGCGTAGGAAGCTCGACCGTTTTCCAGTAGTGCACTGAGTAGCCTGCGCGTCGGTTTATAGCCGTGATCTCCGTGCTTTGAAAAGTGTACTGGCCTTATAAACAGGTTTTGTCACTTAAGTTCCGTCCATCGGTTTTCTAAAATAACGCTCCTCCGTCCTGCCTTCGAGCGTCCTATGCCTGGTCTACGCCGTTTCCCGTTACCGCTGATGGGGGCCTTTTTCGCGTTGTACGTGATCTGGGGATCGACCTACCTGGTGATTCGCATCGGCGTGCAGTACTGGCCGCCGCTGATGCTTGGGGGCATTCGTTTTATTGTCGGCGGGACGCTGATGTACGCCTTCCTGCGCTGGCGCGGTGTGCCGGCGCCGACCTGGCCGCAGTGGAAGGCGGCGGGGCTGATCGGGATTTTGTTGCTCAGTTTTGGCAATGGCGCGGTCAGCATGGCCGAGCACACGGGCGTGGCCTCTGGCGTTGCGGCATTGGCGGTGGCGACGGTGCCGTTGTTTACCTTGCTCTGCGGATATTTCTGGGGGGCGCGTAATACCCGTCTGGAATGGGCGGGGATTGTGCTCGGGCTGATCGGTATCGCCATGCTCAATCTGGGCTCCAATCTGCAATCGAGCCCTTTGGGAGCTGCGCTGCTGATTGGTGCGGCGGCAGCCTGGGCGTTTGGTTCGGTTTGGAGCAAGCATTTGCCCTTGCCTCAGGGCGCGATGTCCAGCGCGGCGCAAATGCTCATCGGCGGCGTGGTGCTGTTGATCGGCAGCGCACTGACGGGCGAACACCTGCAAAGCCTGCCGCCGCTCGAGGGTTGGGTTGCGATGCTGTACCTGGTGGTGTTCGGCTCGATCGTTGCGTTCAACGCCTATCTGTACCTGCTGAAAAACGTCCGCCCGGCGGCAGCCACCAGTTATGCCTACGTCAACCCGGCAGTGGCGGTGTTGTTGGGGATCGTTTTTGCCGGAGAACGCATCGGTATCGCCGAGGCATTGGCGATGGCGGTGATCATCAGCGCCGTGGTGTTGATCGGTCTGCCGCAGTGGCGCCGTGCTCCTGAGCGGCCTGCGGTCTTGGTGCCGACAGAATCCCGTGTGAATTAGGGTAAACTGCGCGCCATTGCATACTCGCGCTGATTTTTCCTACGGTATTCCCATGACTTTCGCCACTCTTGGCCTGATCGAACCCTTGCTGCGCGCCCTTGAGACGCTCGGCTACCAGACTCCGACCCCGGTGCAGACGCAAGCCATTCCGGCAGTGCTGGCCGGTCGCGACCTGATGGCTGCCGCCCAGACCGGCACCGGCAAGACCGCTGGTTTCGCCGTGCCGCTGTTGCAGTTGCTGGCCATGGAAGGGCCGAAAGTCACCAGTAACTCGGTACGTGCGCTGATTCTGGTGCCAACCCGCGAGCTGGCCGAGCAGGTTCATGAAAGCGTGCGTCAGTATGCCGAGAACCTGCCGCTGAGCACCTACGCAGTGTACGGTGGCGTCAGCATCAACCCGCAAATGATGAAGTTGCGCAAAGGCGTCGACCTACTGGTCGCCACGCCTGGTCGCCTGCTGGATCTGTTCCGCCAGAACGCGCTGAAGTTCAACCAGTTGCAAACCCTGGTGCTGGACGAAGCCGACCGCATGCTCGACCTGGGGTTCTCCGAAGAGCTGGCAAACATTTACAAGGCGCTGCCGAAAAAACGTCAGACGTTGCTGTTCTCCGCGACCTTCTCCGATGCGATTCGCGAGTTGGCCGGAAAAATGCTCAATGATCCGCTGAGCATCGAAGTCAGCCCGCGTAACGTTGCCGCCAATACCGTCAAGCAATGGGTGGTCACGGTCGACAAGAAGCGCAAGGCCGAGCTGTTCATTCACTTGCTGCGCAAGAATCGCTGGAAGCAGGTGCTGGTGTTTGCCAAGACCCGCAACGGCGTTGATCAGTTGGTGGAAAAACTCCAGGGTCTGAGCGTGAATGCCGACGGTATTCACGGCGACAAACCACAAGCCACGCGCCAGCGCGCACTGGACCGTTTCAAGGCCAGCGAAGTGCAGATTCTGGTCGCTACTGACGTCGCGGCCCGTGGTCTGGATATTGAAGACTTGCCGCTGGTGGTGAACTTCGACCTGCCAATCGTCGCCGAGGACTACATCCACCGTATCGGTCGCACCGGCCGTGCAGGCGCGACCGGCGAGGCGATTTCGCTGGTGTGTGCCGATGAAGTGAATCAGCTGTCGGCCATCGAGATGCTGACGCGTCAGACGTTGACCCGCCACATGGAGCAGGACTTCGAGCCTGAACACCGCGTGCCGGACACCGATGCCAGCGGTCAGGTGGTCAAGAAGCCGAAAAAACCGAAGAAGCCCAAAGTCTCCGGTGGCGGCAAACGCAACCTCGGCAAGTGGGTGGAAAGCGGTGATGCTTCGGCGCCGGAGCCTTCGATCAAGCCAGTGCGCAAAGTGCCGGTGTTCAATACCGGGCCGCGTAAGCGTAAGCCTTAAGCCCCCGACAATGATCGTTCCCACGTGTGGGAACGATCAGCTTCTGTGTTTCAGCCACTCCACCATCCCCAACCCCGCCGCTCGTCCACTGGCGAAACACGCGGTCAGTAGATAGCCACCCGTTGGCGCTTCCCAATCGAGCATTTCCCCCGCGCAGAACACACCGGGCAATTGCTTGAGCATCAGGTTTTCATTCATCGCCTCGAACGTCACGCCGCCGGCACTGCTGATGGCTTCGTCCAATGGGCGGGTGTTGACCAGTGTCAGCGGCAAGGCCTTGATCGCGCAGGCCAGTAAAAGTGGGTCAGTGAAGCATTCGGCGGGTGTCAGTTCGCGCAACAGTGCAGCCTTGACGCCATCAAGGCCGAGTTGGCTGTGCAAGTGTTTGGCCATGGAGCGTGAACCGCGGGGTTTACTCAGTGCCGCCTGGATTTTATCCACAGGCCTGCCGGGCAGCAGGTCGAGGTGAAGGGTGGCCGAGCCGGTCTGATTGATGCTCTCGCGGATCGGTGCCGACAACGCATAAATCAAACTGCCTTCGATGCCGGTGGCGGTGATCACGCATTCGCCGAGTCGCGGGGCATCGTCATTGAGGCCAATGGCGATATTTTTCAGCGGGGCCCCGGCGAATTTGCTGACCATCAGCTCGCTCCAGGCCTTCACCTCGAAACCACAATTGCTCGGTTGCAACGGTGCCAGGGCAATCGCGCGTTGCGCAAGCGGCTGCATCCAGGCGCCATCCGAGCCCAAACGGGACCAGCTGCCGCCACCCAGCGCCAGTAACAGCGCATCGGCGCTGATCGCTTTCTCACCGTCAGGGCTATCGATACGCAGGCTGCCATCGGCGTTCCAGCCCAGCCAACGGTGGCGGGTGTGGATAACAACGCCGGCATCGCGCAGGCGTTTGAGCCAGGCGCGCAGTAGCGGGGCGGCCTTCATGTCGGTCGGAAACACTCGGCCAGAGCTGCCGATGAACGTTTCGATACCCAACCCATGAATCCACTGGCACAAGGCTTCAGCGCCGAATTCGCGTAGCAACGGGGCAATGTGCGGAGCGCGCTCGGCATAACGCGCCAGAAATGCCGGGTAGGCTTCGGAATGGGTAATGTTCATGCCGCCGACGCCGGCCAGCAGGAATTTGCGGCCCACCGAGGGCATGCCGTCGTACAGATCGACCTTGACCCCCGCCTGGCTCAGCACCTCGGCGGCCATCAGGCCGGCAGGGCCGCCACCGATGATGGCGACGTGGTGAGGGAGGTTGGCGGAGGGCTGGGTCATGGCGTGAGCTGCGGTTCGGCGGAATAGGGCGGGCATTCTAGCAGCAGCAAATAGTGTGGGAGCGAGCTTGCTCGCGAAGGCGATGGGACATTCAACATCTATGTAACTGACAGACCGCTATCGCGAGCAAGCTCGCTCACCTGTTATTTAGGTGTATTCAATAATCTGATCAAAAAATAGCCACAGCTTTGCAGGCTGTGTGCAGCATGGGCTGTAGGTCCTTTCACTCAGGTTATCCACAGGCCGTTCCACAGGCATTGTGGGTAAAGCATCCACAGCTCAATGACAACCTGATGACTGCCAGACCCGTTGCGCGCTGTGATGGAGGATGCCATGGCGTCGCGCCAGGGCCTGGCGGTCCTTGCTGTAGCCGCCGCCGATCACCCCGACCACCGGGATGTCACGCCCCAGGCAATGGCGCAATACGCTTTCGTCGCGGGCGGCGACGCCTTCATCGGTCAGTTTCAGGTAGCCCAACGCATCGTCTTTATGCACATCGACACCGGCGTCATACAGCACCAGGTCGGGCTGATAGAGCGGCAGCAGGTAATTCAACGCGTCATCGACCACTTTCAAGTAGTCCTGATCGCCCATGCCCATGGGCAGCGGGATGTCCCAATCGCTTTTGGCCTTGCGTGCGGGAAAGTTCTTTTCGCAATGAAGGGAAACCGTCACCGCGTCCGGGGTATGTTCCAGTATGCGTGCAGTCCCATCGCCTTGGTGCACGTCGCAGTCGAAGATCAGTACCCGACCGACGCGACCGCTTTCCAGCAGGTAATGGCTGATCACCGCCAGGTCATTGAAGATGCAGAAACCTGCCGGGTGATCGTAATGAGCGTGATGCGTGCCGCCGGCCAGATGACAGGCCATGCCGTGCTCCAGTGCCTGCTCGGCGGCCAGCAATGAGCCGCCGACAGCACGCACGGTGCGTCGGGCCAGCGCTTCGTTCCACGGCAGGCCGAGCCGCCGCTGGTCTTCGCGGGACAACTCGCCGCCCATATAGCGTTCGATGTACGCAGGGTCATGGGCGAGGGCGAGAATCTCGGTCGGGCAGATGTCCGGGCGCAGCAATTGGTGATCAGCGGTCAGGCCAGTGTCCACCAGGTGATCGCGCAGCAGTCGGAACTTGTCCATGGGAAAGCGATGTTCCGCCGGGAACTCGGGGCTGTAGTCTTCGTGGTAAATCAGCGGCAGCGACATGGCAATTTCATGGAGTGAATGAGTGAAGGATCCTACCAGCGATGTAGACTTGTTTGCAGGGGAACGGAGGGGGAACGATGGAGCCGATACTGCAACTCGAAAGCGCGCGGCTGCTGATGCGCCAATGGCGCGATGAGGATTTGCCGGCGTTTGCGGCGATGTGCGCCGACCCGCAGGTCATGCGCTACTTTCCGGCGCCCTTGAGCCGTCTGGAAAGCGCGGCATTGATCGGGCGAATCCGTGGTCATTTCGCGGAGCATGGTTACGGTTTGTGGGCGCTGGAGCGCAAGGACACTGGCGCGTTTATCGGTTTTACCGGATTGGCGGTGGTCGGGTTCGAGGCTTCTTTCACCCCGGCGACTGAAATCGGCTGGCGCCTGGCTCGTGAGCACTGGGGGTTGGGGTACGCCAGTGAAGCGGCCTGGACCGCTCTGCGTTGCGGCTTTGACCGTTTGGCGCTGGACGAAGTCGTGGCGTTTACCTCTGAGGCCAACTTGCCTTCGCAGAAAGTCATGCAAGCCATTGGCATGCATCACGACCCCGCAGCGGATTTCGAGCACCCCAAACTGGCGCCCGATCATCCGCTGCGCCGCCATGTGCTGTACCGCATTACCCGCGAGCAATGGTTGCAAACCTTGCATGGATAAGCTGGCCGGGATGTTTACAATGGGCTGATGGTTGGCCCTGGCCACTATCTGAATCGACCGCCGCAGCCAAGACTGCGCGGTATTGCGTTGTGTGAGGAGAGTCTGAATGAGCCAAGTGTTGGATGATCTGGTCGACTTGCTGACCCTGGAACCGATTGAAGAAAACCTGTTTCGCGGTCGCAGCCAGGACCTTGGTTTTCGTCAGTTGTTCGGCGGCCAGGTGTTGGGCCAGTCCCTTTCTGCGGCCAGCCAGACGGTCGAAGACGCGCGTCATGTGCATTCGATGCACGGTTATTTCCTGCGTCCGGGCGATGCGGGTATGCCGGTGGTCTACCAGGTGGATCGGGTGCGCGATGGGGGTAGCTTCAGCACGCGCCGTGTGACGGCGATCCAGAAGGGTAACCCGATCTTCACGTGCAGCGCGTCATTCCAGTACGACGAAGAAGGCTTCGAGCACCAGACCGCGATGCCGCAAGTGGTCGGCCCGGAAAACCTGCCGTCGGAGCTGGAAATCACCCAGCAACGCGCGCATTTGATTCCCGAGCACATGCGCGAAAAGCTGCTCTGCCCCAAGCCGATCGAAGTCCGCCCGGTCACTGAGAAAGACCCGTACAACCCGCAACCGGCCGACCCGATCAAGTACGTCTGGTTTCGCGCCGACGGCGCGTTGGCCGATACGCCGGCGCTGCATAAATACCTGCTGGCCTATGCCTCCGATTTCGGTTTGCTGACCACCTCGATGTTGCCGCACGGCAAGTCGGTCTGGCAGAAAGACATGCAAGTCGCCAGCCTCGATCACGCCTTGTGGTTCCACGCTGACCTGCGCGCCGATGACTGGTTGCTGTACGCCATGGACAGTCCATGGGCCGGCAATTCTCGCGGCTTCTCACGCGGCAGTGTGTTCAACCGCGCGGGCAAACTGGTGGCGTCGGTGACGCAGGAAGGCCTGATTCGTCATCGCAAGGACTGGGCATGAGTCTCTCCGAGGTGCGGCACTGGGTGTTCGACATGGACGGCACGCTGACCATTGCCGTGCATGATTTCGTGGCGATTCGCCAGGCGCTGGCGATTCCCCCCGAACACGACATCCTCACCCACCTCGCCGCACTGCCGGCCGATGAAGCCGCGGCGAAACACGCCTGGCTGCTGAAGCATGAACGCGAACTGGCCTTGGGCTCCAAACCGGCTCCCGGTGCGGTGGAACTGGTGCGTGAGCTGGCCGGGCGCGGCTATCGCCTTGGCATTCTCACGCGCAATGCTCGCGAGCTGGCGCATGTCACGCTTGAGGCGATCGGTCTGGCTGACTGCTTTGCGGTGGAGGATGTACTGGGCCGTGATGAAGCACCGCCCAAACCGCATCCGGGTGGTCTGCTGAAACTGGCCGAGGCCTGGGATGTGGCGCCGAGCGAGCTGGTGATGGTCGGCGATTATCGCTTCGACCTGGATTGCGGGCGCGCGGCGGGGGCACGGACGGTGTTGGTGAATCTGCCGGAAAACCCGTGGCCTGAATTGGCCGATTGACATGCGCGCGATTGTGTAGCGTTGCAGCAGATGTTGTCGGCTTGAGAGTGCCGTTGTGGCGAGGGAGCTTGCTCCCGCTCGACGGCGTAGCCGTCGTAAACCGGCGAATGCGTTGTACCTGATAATCCGCGGTGACCAGTTTCGGGGTCGCTTTGCCCGAGCGCGGACCGACCCGCGGGAGCAAGCTCCCTCGCCACAGTTGTTCAGTACTACTGAAACAACGCCTTCTGCCCCTCGGGCGAGGTGAACATCTTGTCGCCGTTATGCCCGACGCCGGGCACCTCGATCAGCCGCTGATTCAACCCTTCGGGATGACGCTGCTGCAGGTAGTCGAAGTAGCGATGCCCACGAACCAGCCGAGACGCGCCCTGCGTCTCGGCGGCGCAGCTTCTGTCGAGTGCGGGATGATGCGGGTTGGTGTCTCGCTGACCGAGCAAATAGGTGATGTTGCGCTGTACGTAGCCTTGCTCCAGTTGCTGCGGCGTTTGCCCGTTGGCGTAGTCCGGAAGTTTCAGCAGTCCGTACTTCCAGTCGTTGAAGCCGGGGCAGCGCGCGACATTGAACGGCACCGGCCGCTGCTCATCGAAATACGCATACGAAGACGGGTTGGCGATCACGTAGCGCACGCTGACGCCTGCCGATTGCAGTGCCGGCTGATCGTGGCCGAGCAGTGCATAACGTTGCACCACTTGTGCGCCACCGGAATGGCCGGCGATGACGACTTCTTTCAGGGTTGGAAACTGCTGGCGATCGCTCAGGCGTTCCAGAATCTTGTCGAGCACCGCAAAGGAACTCAGCGGATTCGCTCCGATGGACAGCTCGCCGGCCATCCAGTCATCACCGCGCCAATGCAGCAGGCTGTCGGGCAGTTGATGGCGCGCGATGTCGCTTTCATTAAGAAATTGCGGCGCTATCACCAGGGTCGTTGCGCTTTGTCCGGCCTGCTCGGCGGCTCTTTCCGCGCTCTGGCGGTAGGTTTCGGCATTGCGCAAGCGCCCGTGAATCACGATCAGTACACGCTGGATTTGCGGTGACGACTGGCTTATGCCAACCGCCAGTTCGGAGTCGCCCATGTTCAGCCGACCAGGGCTGATGACCTTGACCGCATGCTCGGCAGCCAGCAGGTTGGCGCTGCCGAATAACAGAGCGAATACCAGCAGCCAGCGCGTACTCATTTAGAGGCTCTTCGTCGCGAAGGTGTCGCATTGATTGACCTGGCCCTGGGCAAAGCCGGTCTTGAACCAGCGAACCCGTTGCGCCGAGGTACCATGGGTAAACGAATCCGGGACCACGCGGCCCTGACCCTGTTGCTGCAAACGGTCGTCGCCAATGGCATTGGCGGCGCTCAAGGCTTCTTCGACGTCACCCGGCTCCAGCCAGTTCAGGCGTTTCTGCGCGTTGTTGGCCCAGACACCCGCCAGGCAGTCGGCCTGCAATTCCTGACGCACCAGCAGACCGCCGTCACCTTCCATGCGCACACCTTTTTGACGTGCGGCCTGGATCTTGGCGGATACGCCGAGCAAGGTTTGCACATGATGGCCAACTTCGTGAGCAATCACGTAAGCCTGGGCGAAATCGCCGGCGGCACCGAAGCGTTGAGACATTTCCTTGAAGAAACTCATGTCCAGATACACCCGTTGATCTGCCGGGCAGTAGAACGGACCGGTCGCCGAGGAGGCGCCACCGCAGCCGGAATTCACTCGGCCACTGAACAGCAGCAGCTTCGGCGCCGTGTATTGGCGACCGGCTTGCTGGAAGATCTGGCCCCAGGTGTCCTCGGTGTCGCCGAGGATCCGCGCGACAAACTCGGCCTGTTGATCATTGGCTGGCGGCGCCTTGCGGGTTTGCACGGTTTGCGTGGTTGCCGGGGCTGACTGTTGGTTCATCTGTCCGGCCAACTGTCCGAGAATCTGCATCGGGTCCTGGCCCGTGATCCAGCCGATGCCGACGATCAGCACGATGGCCGTCAGGCTCAGTCCCTTGCCACCGCCAAAGCGCATCCCGCCGCCGTCACCACCACCGCCAGCATCCTCACCGCGTGCATCGACCACGTTGTCACTGCGGCGGCCTTTTTTCCATAGCATGTGGGAATCCTCTGTTTACGCGTGGTGATGAGTGTTGCTGGTGGCTGGGATGGGCGCCAGGTTGATGGTCAGACTATGCCGAATTAAAGGCAGTATGGCATTCACCTGCAAAAACGATGGCGGCAGACGAGCTTCAGCGAACGTCTCAGGCATCACGCTGGCTGTTTGGTTCCCTCGCCGGTAGTCGTTGAGCGCGGCAGCGTGCTCTCCCGTTCGTACGCGGTTACGCCAGCGATATGTCGCGCGGCTATGTAGCCGAAGGTCAAGGCCGGACCAAGATTGATCCCGCCCGCGGGGTAGTAGCCGCCCATGATGCTGGCCATATCGGTGCCGGCGGCGTAGAGCCCGGGAATGGCTTGCCCATCGCTGCCAAGTACTTGCGCGTGCTGATTGACCTTCAGCCCGGCGAATGTGCCGAAGCAGCCTGGCTGGACTTTGACGGCGTAGAACGGACCTTTGTCGATCGGCGCGACGCAGGGGTTGGGTTGATGGAGTGGGTCGCCTTGCTTGCGGTTGTAAGGTGTGGAGCCACGACCGAACTGCGGGTCTTCACCTTTTCGCGCATGGTGGTTGTAGTGCGACACGGTGGTTTCCAGCGCGCTGGCGTCGATGCCGCAGGCCAGAGCCAGTTCTTGAATCGTGTTGGCGGTTTTCAAGTAGCCGCTGCGAATGAACGGTGTGACGGGTAACGGGAAGGGGCGGGAAATTCCCAGACCGTAACGACGTTGAAAGTGATGGCTGCAAATCAACCAGGAGGCGACTTCTTCATCGGCCGGGGCGGCGGCGACCATGGCCGTGACGTAATCGTAGTAACCGTTGGCTTCGTTGACGAAGCGCTGGCCGTTGCGCAGCACGCCGATGATTCCCGGTTTGCCACGTTCGATGATGTGCGGGAAGTGACCGAGGCTGCCGTCCCTGTAGGGCACCTGAGAAACCGGTGCCCAGGCCACCGGTGATTCGAGGTCGGTCTTTATCTGGCCACCGACGCTTTCGCCCAGCCGCAGGCCGTCGCCCGAGGCACCGAGCGGCGGCAGCGCCAGATGCTCAACGCCTGTGGGCGTGCGTGGGAACAGTGTCTTGCGTCGTTCGATGTCGTTGGGAAAACCACCGGCCGCCAGCACCACGGCTTGGCGTGCGCGGATCTGGATCGCGCCTTTGGCGCTGCGGATTACCGCGCCGCTGACCCGGTTGCCGTCGCGCAGCAGCTCGGTGACAGGCGCTGACGCCCAGAGCAGAACGCCGAGGTCTTCAGCCGATTTTGCCAAGCGCGCCACCAGTGCCACGCCGTTGACCAGTTGCATCGCGCGACCGTGTAACGCGAGGTCGAGCAGGTGTCGGCTGAAACGCCGGGTCACGTGCCAGAACGCGGACCAAGAGCGGGTCAGATTGAGGAACGCTGACAGGTCGGCGCCGGCCATGATCGGCATGCCCATGAACGAGGTTTCACGCATCGTTGTTCGTAACCGCTTGAGCAACGTGCCGACCTTGCGTGCGTCGTAAGGCGCAGCTATCACCGAGCGCCCACCGGTCCCGGCGCCGGGTGTGTCGCCATGAATATCGGCGATGCCGTTGCCGTCGGCAAATTGCAGCGAGGTGTGCTCCTCAAAGAATGTGACCATGCGCGGGCCGGCTTCGAGGAAAGCGTCGATCAGCGCCGGTTCGTAGCGTTCGCCGAGTTCGTGCTGGAGGTAGGTGCGCGGCAGGTCGACGTCTTCAATGATGCCGGCGCGCCGGGCCAGCGGATTGCACGGCACCCACGCCCAGCCACCGGACCAGGCCGTGGCGCCGCCAAACACCGGATCTTTTTCCACGACGATCACCTTGAGCCCGTGCCAGGCAGCGGTGACGGCGGCGGACAAACCCGCCGCACCGGAGCCGACAATCAACACATCGCAGTCGACTGCAGGGGGATAAGTGGATTTGGCAGGCATGCTGGCTGACTCCGGCGATCTTGTAATTTTGGAATTTAATTCCAAAAAATATACGGAGCTGGTTTGGAAACGACAAGACCGTCCCGACGCAAAGCGCTATTTTCGGGCGGTTATCGGACACTGCGGTTCCACATTTCGCATTCACCCGGTTGTCTTCTAGAATCGGCCAAATTTAGTCTGGAATCCCACCATGGCCGGCAGTCAAATCGAACGTGTCTTCAGTGTGCTGGAAAGTCTTACCAGTGATCCGCGAGGCCTGCCGATGCAGGTGCTGGCCGAGCAACTGGAGATCCCGAAAAGTGCGACGCACCGCTTGCTCGCCGAGCTGATCCGCCTGGGTTACGTGCGGCAGAATCCGGACAGCTTGCGTTATCACCTGTCGACCAAACTGGTTGCCATGGGTTTTCGTTACCTGTCGAGCAGCGGTGCGGATATCGTCCAGCCGGTGCTTGATCGGTTAGCCCAGGAAACCGGCGAGCTGGTGCGATTGGGTGTGATCGAGGGCGAGCGCCAGACCTGGATCGCCAAGTCTCAGGGCGCGCGTTCCGGTTTGCGTTATGACCCGGACATGGGCCGCGATGCGCCGTTGTTCTACACCGCGTCGGGGCACGCGTGGCTGGCCAGCCTCAGTGATGCCGAGGCCTTGTCACTGGTGGAACGGCAATCGGCGGATAGGCCGCTGGAGTTGGGACCGAATGCACCGCGCTCCAATATCGAACTGCTCGAGCGCCTGCGCCTGGCCCGCGAACACGGCTATGCCTGGGTTCAGGAGAGCTCGGCGGTCGGCACCTCGGCAATCGCCGCGGTGGTGCGCCATCCGGTGGATGGGCGAGTGGTAGGCGTGCTCAGTGTCGCCGGGCCGAGTGCGCGGTTGCCCGAGTCGCGACTGCATGAACTGGCGCCGTTGTTGCTGCAATTTGCTCAGGAGCTGTCGGCGGCGAGTCAGGCTTCGGAGCTGTTCAACTGATCGCCATATCGCCCCTGTAGGAGCAATGCAGACACTGTGGTGTTTCAAACAGACCGCATCATCGTTTATCGCGAGCAAGCTTTGCTCCTACGGAAGCTGTGCGCTGTTCGAACACTATTGGCGTTTCCTTGTGTGATAAATTGGAATCGAGTTCTAGATTATTGGAATTCGATGTCCTGACAATAATCACAAGAGGATTGCACTGTGAGTTCGCTACTTCGCATCGCGCTGATCGGCGCCGGCAATATGGGCCAGCAGCATTACCAGCATCTCAAGACCCTGACTGAAGCGACCTTGTGCGCAGTGGCCGATCCTGGTCCGCAAGCCGCCGGGATCGCGGCCGAGTGGGGCGTGCCGCATTTCGCCGATCACCGGGCACTGCTGGAACAGCTCAAGCCTGACGCCGTCATTGTTGCCAACCCGAACAACCTGCACGTGAGCACGGCGCTCGATTGCCTGGCCGCTGGCGTGCCGGTGCTGCTGGAAAAACCGGTGGGCGTGCACCTGGATGAAGTGCGCACACTGGTGGCCGCGTCGACAGCCACTGGCGTGCCAGTTCTGGTCGGTCATCATCGTCGGCATAATCCGCTGATCGCCCGCGCCCATGAGCTGGTGCGTAGCGGGGCACTGGGGCAACTGACGATGGTCACCGCGCTCTGGCAGTTGCGCAAACCCGACCGTTATTTCGAGATTCCCTGGCGCCGCGAGGCCGGTGCCGGAATGTTGCTGACCAACCTGATTCACGACCTCGATCTGCTGCGCCACTTGTGCGGTGAAGTGCGCCAGGTACAGGCCATCACCAGCAATGCGGTGCGCGGGTTTGCCAATGAAGATTGCGCGGCGGTGTTGCTGCAATTCGACAATGGTGCGCTGGGCAGTCTGACCGGCTCCGACGCGGTGGCGGCGCCCTGGAGCTGGGAGCTGGACGCGGGAGAAAACCCGGCTTACCCACGCCAGGCCGACCAACCGTGCTACCTGCTGGCCGGGACCGCTGGCGCACTGAATATTCCGCAACTCAAGCGTTGGCATTACGCCGACGCGGACGCCGGTTGGCATCAACCCTTGCAGGCCGTTCAGGAAGGTTTCAACGCTGATGAAGCGCTACGCCTGCAATTGCAGCATTTCGTGAAGGTGGCCCGAGGTGAGGTGAAGCCGCTGGTGAGTGTCGCTGACGCGGCCCGAACGCTGGCGCTGATCGAAGCCATACGCGAGGCCGCTGCCAGCGGTCGCGCCTGTGTGCCGGCACGGATCGAGGAATGAACATGAGCGAGCGTATTTTCTCCCTGGCCAGCCTGACCGTTCTTGAATTGTCGCCGCCGGAGATGGTCGAGGTGGCGGCGCGTGCCGGGTATAGCCATGTCGGGCTGCGACTGGTCCCGGCCACCCCCGAGGAGCATCATTTCCCGCTGATGGCGGATGCACAGTTGTGGCAACAGACGCGGGCGCGGCTGCGTGACACCGGCATTCAAGTGCTGGATATCGAAATTCTGCGTCTGAAAGCCGAAACCCGGGTGGCGGATTTCGAGGCGGTCCTGGCGGCCGGCGCAGAGCTCGGTGCCAGTGAATTACTGATAGCCGGTAATGATCCTGACGAGCAGCGGCTCACCGAGAATTTTGCCGCACTCTGCGATCTGGCGGCGGGCTACGGTTTGCACAGCCATCTGGAGTTCATGCCCTGGACCGATGCGCGCAACCTTGAGCAGGCCGTGCGTATTGTTGAAAACGCTGATCACGAATACGGTGGCGTGCTGGTGGATGCATTCCATTTCGACCGCTCGGCTTCACGTCTGGAAGATCTGGCCAGGGTCGCGCCGTCACGCCTGCGTTATGCACAGCTGTGCGATGTGGCAGGACCCAAGCCTGCAGACATGCGGGAGATTTTGCGTCAGGCACGCAACGAGCGGCGTTTCCCTGGCGAAGGGGATTGCGACCTGCTGGGGTTATTGAGGTGTTTGCCGGTTAATCTGCCATTGAGCCTGGAAGTGCCGGCCGTGCAGTTGCAACGGCAGGGCGTGAGTGCCTTGCAGCGGGCGCAGATGGCGTTGGACAAGACGCGGGCGTTGTTGACGTTTGTTTGACCGGTGCTGCGCACCTTCGCGGGCAAGCCTTGCTCCTACAGGTTTTCGGTGACCTGTAGGAGCAAGGCTTGCCCGCGATGCTTTTTAACCTTTGATGGAAGACACAAGGGATATCCCATGACCCTCAGCACCCCGCTCTCCGGTATCAATCAACCCTTCAAAGGCATTTTGCTGATCGTTGTTGCGACCTTCCTGTTTTCCACTCACGACGCCTTGTCGAAATACCTGTCGGGTTTCTATCCGGTGATCATGGTGGTCTGGGCGCGGTATCTGGTTCACACGCTGCTGATGGCCGGGATTTTTTTGCCGCAATCGGGCTTGCGTGTCCTGCGCACGAAACGCCCGTTGCTGCAGTTGCTGCGGGCGTTGTGCTTGCTTGGCACCAGTCTGTTGTTCACCACGGGCCTGTTGTTCATCCCATTGGCGGAAGCCACGGCAGTCAACTTTCTTGCACCGGTGCTGGTGACCGCGTTGTCGGTGCCCTTGCTCGGTGAACGAGTGACGCGGGGGCAATGGCTGGCGGTGATTTGCGGGTTTATCGGCGTGTTGATCATCGTCCACCCCGGCGGCGATTTGTTTACCCCGGCGGTGTTGCTGCCGTTTTGCTCGGCGTTGTTCTTCTGCTTTTACCAACTGCTGACGCGCAAACTCAGCGAGATCGACAGCCCGACCACCAGTAACTTTTTTGCCGGTTTGTGCAACACCTTGGTCATGAGCGCACTGGTGCCGATGTTCTGGCAAGTGCCGAGTTTGACTCATGGCCTGTTGATGCTGGCGCTGGGTAGCTGCGGGATGACCGCGCATCTGCTGCTGACTCAGGCATTCCGGCATGCGGCACCGGCATTGTTGGCGCCGTTTGGTTACTGTCAGATCGTGTTTGCCGGACTGCTTGGCTGGTTGCTGTTTTCCCATACGCCAAGCCTGACCACGGTGATCGGCATCGCGGTCATTTGTCTGAGTGGATTGGCGGCGGCCTGGCAACAGCGCAGAGGCTGATTGCGCTCAAAACCTGAAACGCACCACCAGGTTCTGCAAGCCGGCCGCCAGTTGCGACAACTCCCGACTGGTGGCGCTGGTCCGGGTCGACGCGTCGGCGCTGGCCAGCGACAGGTCGCGGATGTTCAGCAGGTTGCGATCCACCTCTCGGGCCACTTGAGCCTGCTCTTCCGAGGCGCTGGCGATCACCAGATTGCGCTCGTGGATCTGCTCCATGGCGCGGGTGATTTGCGCCAGGGCCACGCCGGCCTGTTCGGCGATCGACAAGGTCTGGGCCACCCGCTGGCTGTTGCCGTGCATCGACAGCACCACACTGTCGGTGTCGCCCTGAACCCGGGCGATCATCTGCTCGATTTCCCGGGTCGACTGCTGGGTGCGGTGGGCCAGGGCTCGCACTTCATCGGCGACCACGGCAAAACCGCGCCCGGCTTCCCCGGCTCTTGCGGCCTCGATGGCGGCGTTGAGGGCCAGCAGGTTGGTTTGTTCGGCAATGGCGCGGATGACGTCCAGTACTTTGCCGATTTCCCGAGATTGTTCGGCCAGGGTCTGCACCTGTTGCAGCGCGGTGCCGACATCGGCACTCATGGCCTGGATCGAATCGAGGGTCTCGATCACTCGCGCCTGGTCAGCGTTTGCTCAAGCCAGCCTTCCACCAGATGCAGGCGGGCGATAGTGGCATCGAGTACTTTTGGCTCGCGGTTGAGCGCTATGCGCAGGCTGAGCACGCGAATGCTCAGAATATAGTCGCGGATTTCCCCCAGGTAGCGTGTGCTGGGCAGGGAGACGTTTTCGGTGTGCTGACCAGTGGCGCGCACTTCGGCCACCTGCTTGAGGGCAAACAGTCCTTGTAACAACACCAGCAGAGCGATTAGGCCGAAGCTGATCAGCGCCCGTTTGGCGATACTGAGGTTACTCACAGACACGGTATGAGCTCCGTGGACGGAAGAAAGAGGGACGAAATCGGCAACCGTGCAAACAAAAAAAAAGCAGGCCTGAAACCAGGCCTGCGAAAGAGGAAGCGTCAGTTGTCGATTTTCGGAATCTTGCGCGGTGCCATGAAGTACAACCAGATCAGCGCAATGAAGTACATCGCCGGAATCATGGTGAACAGCACGGTGTAGTTGTTATTGGTGATGGTCAGAATGTGTCCGACCAATTGGGTCATGAACATCCCGCCAATGGCGGCGCACATGCCACCGAAACCGAACACCGTGCTCATCATGTGCTTGGGCGTGTAGTCCATCACCAGGCTCCAGATGTTCGCGGTCCAGGCCTGGTGCGCGCCGATGGCCAGCGAGATGGCAAACACCGCGACCCACAGGTTGCTGGAGCCGGCAGCCATGATCACGCCGATGATGCAGCAGGCGAACAGCAGCATCGACATCAACCGGGCCCTGATCGGGTTGACCCCACGGCCGATCAGGAACGAGGACAGAATGCCACCGCCCACGCTGCCGAAGTCGGCTGTCATATAGATGATGATCAGCGGAATACCCATCTGCGTGACGTTGATCCCCAGGTTGTATTGCTGGTTGAGGAACGGCGGCAGCCAATACAGATAGAACCAGAACACCGGTGCGGTCATCGAGTAGGCGAGGGCGAAGGCCCAGGTGCCACGCATCCGCAGGATCCGCGAGAACGGCACGCGGGTTTGTTCCGGTTCGACTTCGTTCTGGATGTAGTCCAGTTCCGATTGCTTCACCGACGGGTGATCTTCCGGGTTGAAGTACTTCAAGCCCCAGAACAGCAGCCAGATCCCGCCCAGTGCCGACATGCACAGGAACGCGGCCTGCCAGCCCCAGACGTGGAGGATCAGCGGCAGCAGCATCGGTGTGAACATGGCGCCGACGTTGGTCCCGGCATTGAAGATGCCAGTGGCCACGGCGCGCTCACCGGCAGGGAACCACAGCCGGGTGGTCTTCACGCAGGCCGGGTAGTTGGCGGCTTCGGTCAGCCCGAGAATAAAGCGACAGACCATAAAGCCCAGGGCCGACGTCGCCAGACCATGGGCGCCAGTCGCCAGGCTCCAGAACAGCACCGAGAAGAAGAACACGCGCTTCACGCCGATCCGGTCGATCAGCCGGCCTTGCAGCACGAAGCCGACGGCGTAACCGACCTGGAACCAGAAGTTGATGTTGGCGTAGTCCATCGCCGTCCAGCTCATTTCCTTGGCCAGGATCGGCTGCATGACGCCCAGTGCGGCGCGGTCAATGTAGTTCAGGGTAGTGGCGAAAAACACCAGCGCCAGCATGCCCCAGCGGGTTTTGCCGACCGCCATGGCGCCACGGATTTTGTCGCCGATGCCGCCGGTCGCGACGCCCAGGCCTGAGGCCTTGCGGGCGCTTTCTGTATGAGAGCTCTGAGAAGGAATCATGTGTGCCATCCGTTCAATGACTGACAAGCAAGGCTCGTCGGGACTTCATGGGCGCGTGATCAATCGTCGGGGTGCGCAGATGCGCAGGGTGGAAACAATGATTGATCGGCTGAGTGTTTGTGTTGGCTCAGTGTTGGCTGAGGCAACCAAAGCGCGTGTTCAGCATGCGGGCCGGGTTCGGTCGCGGGCGCCAGAAAGGTTCGAAGGCGGTTGGCGGTCGGGCGCCAGGCACGGAGAGTGAAGGGAGGAGCAACGGAACAAGGCGTTGAATGAAAGCATGAGCATGTACCCGATTTTTGAATTTTTTATGGTGTGTTCTGGGTCTTTGGTCATTTCGACCGGTGGTTCATGACCGGACTCGATGTGCTGACGATGGTGCGCAGTGAGCGAAAAATCGTCAATTCGCCAACTGCCATTGTGTTCGATAATCGCACGGTAAACTAACCAGTTGGTACACTTTGAATTGCTCAGATCATCCATGCAGCCAATAATTTGCCTCACGTTAAACGCGATCCCTCGTAGCCGCTGGCTGCGCCAGCTGCTACGAAAAGCCGTGTCGTGCCTCTAACAAGATCAACCCATCCCACCGGGAGTCGAAACATGCAGCGTTCCATTGCCACCGTTTCCTTGAGCGGTACCCTGCCGGAAAAACTTGAAGCTATTGCCGCTGCGGGTTTCGATGGGGTGGAAATTTTCGAGAATGACCTGCTGTACTACGACGGCAGCCCGCGTGAAATCAAACAGATGTGCGCTGACCTGGGTATCGCCATCACCCTGTTTCAACCTTTTCGTGATTTCGAAGGCTGCCGCCGCGACCGCCTGCCGCGCAACCTGGAACGCGCCGAGCGCAAGTTTGACTTGATGCAGGAACTGGGCACTGACCTGGTGCTGGTGTGCAGCAACGCTTCGGCCGACAGCGTTGGCGATGAGCAGATTCTGGTCGACGATCTGCGACTGTTGGCCGAGCGCGCCGGGGCTCGTGGCTTGCGTATCGGTTATGAGGCGCTGGCCTGGGGCCGGCATGTGAACACGTATCAACAGGTCTGGAATATCGTCCGCCAGGCGGATCATCCGAATCTGGGCGTGTTGCTGGACAGTTTTCATACCTTGTCGCTCAAGGGTGATCCACGGGCTATCGCGGACATTCCCGGCGAGAAGATTTTCTTTGTGCAAATGGCCGACGCACCGATCCTGGCCATGGACGTGCTGGAGTGGAGCCGACATTTTCGTTGCTTCCCCGGACAGGGCGAATTCGACTTGCCGGGTTTTCTCGCACCGATTATCCAGAGTGG
The DNA here is from genome assembly GCF_000217955.3 of Pseudomonas fluorescens HK44. Lineage (GTDB taxonomy): Bacteria > Pseudomonadota > Gammaproteobacteria > Pseudomonadales > Pseudomonadaceae > Aquipseudomonas > Aquipseudomonas fluorescens_AQ. The sequence continues at coordinate 325,412 of NZ_AFOY02000008.1, forward strand.
TTACACCGGGCCGCTGTCACTGGAAATTTTCAACGACGGATTCCGCGCCGCACCAACACGCGCCAATGCCGCCGATGGTCTGCGCTCCTTGCTGTATCTGGAAGAAAAGACCCGAGCGCGTTTGCAGCAACAAGCGACGCCTGCGCCGAACCTCGACATTTTGTTCGCCACGCCGCCGGCCAGTGAATATGACGGCATCGAGTTTCTCGAGTTCGCGGTGGACGAAAGCCTCGGCGCCAAGCTCTCGCATTGGCTGGAGCGACTGGGTTTCGTCAAGGCCGGTGAACACCGCTCCAAGAACGTTACGTTGTTGCGCCAGGGCGATATCAATCTGATCCTCAACTCTGAACCCTATTCGTTTGCCCACAGTTTTTTTGAAGCGCACGGGCCGTCATTGTGTGCGACCGCAGTGCGGGTCAAGGACAGCGCCAGTGCGCTGGCCCGAGCGGTGGCGTACAAAGGGCAACCCTATCGCGGGCTGGTCGGCCCCAATGAACTGGAACTGGCGGCGGTCCGTGCGCCGGATGGCAGCCTGATTTATCTGGTGGATGAACACGCCGATGTCTACGGCACCGACTTCAGTCTGCATCCAACGGCGGCCACTGGTGGTGGACTGAAAAGGATCGACCACATGGCGATGGCGCTGCCGGCGGACAGCCTCGACAGTTGGGTGCTGTTCTACAAGAGCCTGCTGGATTTCGAGGCCGACGATGAAGTGGTGTTGCCTGACCCTTACGGTCTGGTGAAAAGCCGCGCGCTGCGTAGCCGTTGCAGCTCGATCCGTTTGCCGCTGAACATTTCCGAGAACCGCAACACCGCCATCTCTCACGCCTTGTCCAGTTATCGCGGCTCCGGTGTGCACCACATTGCCTTTGACTGCGACGATATGTTCGCTGAAGTCAGTCGCGCCAAAGAGGCCGGTGTACCGCTGCTGGACATCCCGCTCAATTATTACGATGACCTTGCCGCTCGCTTTGATTTCGATGACGAGTTCCTCAGCAAACTCGCCTATTACAACGTGCTGTATGACCGCGACGCTCAGGGTGGTGAGCTGTTTCATGTGTACACCGAGCCCTTTGAAGGGCGCTTCTTCTTCGAAATCATCCAGCGCAAAAACGGCTATGCCGGATATGGTGCGGCTAACGTCGCGGTGCGCCTGGCGGCGATGGCGAAATCGCGCAGCGGAGGTGTGCGTCACGCCAAGTTGTAGGAAATTGTTAAACGCGGGGGTAAACGGCCGTGGCGAAGCTTCCTTCACTGCATCGTGCGGCCCATAATCGCCAGCTGTGCAGTGATGGCCCTGAGCCCGGAATGAGAATGACCACAGAACTCACCGTCGCGCCCGACGCCCCCTTGATCGAGCCGCGCAAGAGTCGCAAGAACAACCCGGAAAAGACCCGCGAGAACATTCTTCAAGAAGCCATTGTCGAGTTCGTCCAGCAGGGCCTGTCCGGTGCTCGTGTCGATGCTATCGCCGAACGCATCCACACCTCGAAACGGATGATCTATTACTACTTCGGTAGCAAGGAACAGCTCTACGTCGAGGTGCTGGAGAAGCTTTACGGCGACATCCGCAGCACTGAAAGTCGCTTGCACCTGGCTGAGCTGGAACCGCGTGAGGCGATTCGGCGGCTGGTGGAATTCACCTTCGATCACCATGACCGCAACGTCGATTTTGTGCGCATCGTCAGCATCGAGAACATTCACAACGCCGAGTACGTGAAGCAGTCCGAAGCGATCAAGGCGATGAACAATACGATCCTCGATTCGCTGGGGGTGATTCTGCGTCGCGGCGCCGAGGAGGGTGTGTTTCGCAGTGGGCTGGATCCGCTGGACGTGCACTTGTTGATCAGTTCGTTCTGCTTTTACCGGGTGTCGAACCGTCATACCTTCGGCGAGATTTTTCAGATCGACTTGCCGGACGAAACGATCAAGCAACGTCATCGCCAGATGATCTGCGAGTCAGTGCTGCGCTATTTGCAGGCCTGAAGCTCAAGCCAGCAGATTGCAGATCGTTCCCACGCAGTGAGTGGGAACGATCATCAAGAAGGCCGTGGTCGTCAGCCGTTCATGCTTTGAAAATGCTCCAGCATCCGCTGCGCATCCGGCGCCACGCCGCTGAACAACTCAAAGGCCTTTACCGCCTGAAACACGGCCATGTTGCCGCCATCCAGAGTCCGGCAACCCAAGGCACGGGCGTTGCGCAGCAGTTCGGTTTCCAGTGGAAAGTAAACAATCTCCGCGACCCACAATTCAGCCCGCAGCAGCTCCACCGGTACTGGCATGCCGGGCAGTTTGGCCATGCCCATCGGTGTGGTGTTCACCAGTCCATCGGCCTGCGCCAGTGCACTGGTCAGATCGCTGCCGGCACAGGCCCGGCCGCTGCCGAAATGCTGATTGAGGTTGTTCGCAAGGCTTTGCGCGCGACTGACGTCCACATCGAAAATACTCAATTGCTGCACACCCTCACTCAACAGCGCATGGGCTACCGCAGCGCCGGCACCACCGGCACCCATTTGAACGACGTGCTCGCGGGCAGCATCCTTCAAGCCACGGCGAAAACCTTCGGCGAAACCCAGGCAGTCGGTGTTGTGCCCAATGCGTTTTCCATCCTTGAGCACCACGGTGTTGACTGCACCAATGCCTCGGGCTTCCGGCGAGAGTTCGTCAAGCAGAGGGATGATCGCCTGCTTGCACGGAAAGGTGATATTCAGGCCGGTGAAGTTCATCCGCTCGGCTGCCATCAGCAGGTCGGGGAGGGCACCGCTGTCGAGTTTCAGCTGATCGAGGTCGATCAGCCGATAGAGATAGCGCAGGCCTTGGGCATCGCCCTCGCGCTCATGCAGCGCCGGGGTTCGAGACGCCTGGATGCCGGCGCCGATGAGCCCGGCGAGTACCGTGTTGTTCTGCGACATGTGGCTCACCCCTTCAAGCGATGGCTGAAATGCTCCAGCGCCAGGCGATAGCCATGGCTGCCGAACCCGCACAGGACGGCGGTGGCGATGGCCGACACGAACGAGTGATGACGGAATGGCTCGCGAGCATGCACGTTGGACAGGTGCACTTCGATCACCGGTAACTCGCTGGCGATCAGCGCGTCACGGATCGCGACCGAGGTATGCGTCCAGGCCGCCGGGTTGATTACGATCCCGGCACAACGACCGCGTGCCGAGTGAATCCAATCGAGCAATTCGCCCTCGTGGTTGGTCTGGCGAAACTCCACCGCCAGGCCGAACTCTTCGGCGGCGCGACCGCACAAGGCCGAAATGTCGGCCAGGGTTTCATGGCCATACGTCGCTGGCTCACGGGTGCCAAGCAGGTTCAGGTTCGGGCCGTTGAGCACCAGAACGATAGGGGGCATCGGGGGCATCTCCATTGTTATTGTGGGCGTGGGTCGAGGGGAACCCGCCTGTGGAGATAAATTGTACTAGATGGTTAATTTGGTCAATTGACGCTGAGCGCCAAGCCTCGCAATACGGCAATAAGTGTTCGATGATCGGACAGTCACGGGCGCCACCCACAAAAATCTATGGTCACCCCCACACCCTGCGAGGGCTACGCTTTCGCAGGGTGTGGGGGTGACCATCTCATTAAGCCGTCATCAAGACGGCTGTTTTGTCATGAGCGTGTGCAATCAACGTCGGGTCAGCAAGACCCCGGATTCCATGTGGTGCGTCCACGGGAACTGATCGAACATCGCGCAGCGGGTGATGCGGTGGGTATCGTGCAATTGGGCGATGTTGGCCGCCAGCGTTTGCGGGTTGCACGAAATGTACAGAATGTTCTCGAAGCGTCGGGTCAGCTCGCACGTGTCCGGGTCCATGCCGGCGCGCGGTGGGTCGACGAACACGCTACCGAACTCGTAGCTCTTCAGATCAATGCCGTGCAAACGGCGGAACGGGCGAACTTCATTCAGCGCTTCGGTCAGTTCTTCGGCAGACAGACGTACCAGAGTGACGTTATCCACAGCGTTTTCACTGAGGTTGCTCAGCGCCGCATTCACCGAGGTCTTGCTGATTTCGGTGGCCAGCACTTTGCGCACGCGGGTCGCCAGCGGCAGGGTGAAGTTGCCGTTACCGCAATACAACTCCAGCAAATCGTCGGAACGATCACCCAGAGCGTCGTAAGCCCAGTTGAGCATCTTCTGGTTCACCGTGCCGTTCGGCTGGGTGAACGCGCCTTCCGGTTGGCGATAGCTGAAGGTGCGACCACCGACTTCAAGTTTCTCGACCACATAATCATGGCCGATCACTTCGCGTTTGCCCTTGGAGCGACCGATCACGCTCACGTTCAGGTCCGTGGCCAGTTTCGACGCGGCCGCGTGCCAGTGCTCGTCCAGCGGCCGGTGATAACACAAGGTAATCATCGCATCGCCGGCCAGGGTGGTCAGGAACTCCACCTGAAACAGCTTGTGGCTCAGGGCGGCGCTGGCTTGCCAGGCAGCCTTGAGTTGCGGCATCAACTGGTTGATGCGCCTGCTTGCGATCGGGAACTCTTCGATCAGGATCGGCGTGCGTTTGTCTTCCTGGGAGAACATCGCGTAGTGACGCTCGCCGGCTTCGCGCCACAGGCGGAATTCGGCGCGCAGGCGAAAGTTCGCAAGCGGCGAGTCGAACACCGCAGGTTCTGGTGCATCGAACGGCGCCAGCAGGTCACGCAAGCGCGTGGCCTTTTCTTCGAGCTGAGCCGTGTAAGCCTGGGAATCGAAAGTCATGCGTTGAACCAACCCAACTTGATCACGAACAGAATCGACAGAACTACCAACGCCGAGTTCAGTTCACGGCCGCGACCGGACAGCAACTTGATGGCGGTCCAGGAAATGAACCCGAACGCGATACCGTTGGCGATGGAATAAGTGAATGGCATGGCCAGCGCGGTAACCACCACTGGCGCGGCGACAGTGATGTCGTCCCAGTCTATTTCCGCCAGGCCCGAGGTCATCAGTACGGCGACGAACAGCAGGGCGGGCGCGGTGGCGAAGGCCGGCACGCTGGCGGCCAATGGTGCGAAGAACAACGCCAGCAGGAATAGGATCGCCACCACGACAGCTGTCAGACCGGTACGGCCACCGGCACTGACGCCCGCTGCCGACTCGATGTAACTGGTGGTAGTCGAGGTGCCCAGCAGGGAACCGGCCATGGCTGCGGTGCTGTCGGCGATCAGCGCACGGCCCATTTTCGGCATGTGGCCGTCCTTGCCCATCAGGCCGGCGCGCTTGGCGACGCCGATCAGGGTGCCGGAGTTATCGAACAGGTCGACGAACAGGAAAGCGAAAATCACGCTGACCAGGCCGATGTCCAGCGCGCCCTTGATGTCCAGTTGCAGGAAGGTCGGCGCCAGCGAAGGTGGCATCGCCATCACGCCGCCGAACGGCGTGAAGCCCAGGGCGATGGAAACGATGGTCACGGCCAGGATGCCGATCAGCACTGCACCACGCACTTTCAAGGCTTCGAGGGCGACGATCAGCGCAAAACCCAGGGTCGCGAGGATCGGTGCCGGTTGTTTCAGGTCGCCGAGGCCAACCATGGTCGCCGGGTTGCTGACCACGATGCCGGCGTTGTGCAAGGCGATCAGCGCCAGGAACAGACCGATACCGGCGGCAATCGCCGAGCGCAACGCCAGCGGGATACTGTTGATGATCCATTCGCGGATGCGAAAGATCGACAACAGAAAAAACATGACCGCCGAGATGAACACCGCCCCCAGCGCCACTTGCCAGGTGTGACCCATGTGCAGGACAACGGTGTAGGTGAAGAAGGCGTTCAGGCCCATGCCCGGCGCCAGCGCGATCGGGTAGTTGGCGATCAGGCCCATCACTGTCGAGCCAATGGCCGCTGCCAGACACGTTGCGACAAACACCGCGCCCTTGTCCATGCCGGTTTCGCCGAGGATGCTCGGGTTGACGAACAGAATGTAGGCCATGGCCAAAAAGGTCGTGATACCGGCAAGAATCTCGGTACGCACGTTGGTGTTGTGTGCCTTGAGTTGAAACAGCCTTTCCAGCATGTCTGCTCCCCGTGGCGCGCCCGGCGCCGTGAATGTATCGACTTCAACAGCAAAGCACAGGCCGTGCCAGGCGCCTGAGTATTTTCTGTCGGTCGGAAAAAGCCGCGCATCATACCAGCAGCGTGCGGCTATGGCTGCCTAATGGCGTTGATCGTCGGCGATGTTTTGCAGTTTGAGGGAGTGCGGCATACTGCGCGCTGGTTTTGGGAGTGGCTATGTCTTCTATAAAGAGCAGGATGATTCTGGCTTTTGGCCTGTCTGGCGCCGTGTTGCTCGGTGCGCACACCGCACTGGCCGCGTCCGCACCGCCGCTGAGCGAAGTCAAGGTCCTCAAGGTCCAGTCGACCTCCTGCGGCATTGAAAATATTGCACCAGGGCAGGAGAAGACGCAGTGCGATCACGCAGGCCCCAACATCAAGATCTATGTGCTGGAGATCGGCTACGGCCGCCTGCCGAGTGCAACGCTGGACGGCTTTGAAGTCAATGGCATGCGGGCTCCTGTCTGCGTCTATGGCAACGGCAATCTGACGGAATGCTCCGGCGTGGCCAGTAAAATCGTCGGCAACCTCTACACCTTTGATCTGGCGGGTAAGCAGGAAGGCACTTTCACCTTCAGCAATACCTCGATCAATGCCCCGGGCAACAGGCTGTCGACGCAGCTGTATATCAAGTAACTTTCATTGGGTAACAGCACGCTCGAACATCTGTCGGCAAAGCTGACTACGCTTTAAGGATCACCCTGTGGACGCAGACCATGACCTTTAGAGCCCTGATTACCCTTGCCGAAGGTATCGACGACCTGCAAGCCGTGACACTGATCGACGTGTTGCGCCGTGCGAAAGTCGAAGTGGTGGTGGCGAGCATCGAATCACGGCGCATGCTCACCTGCGCCCGTGGCACCCGATTGACCGCCGACGCGATGCTGGTCGATGTGTTGGCGCAACCGTTCGATCTGGTCGTTTTGCCGGGTGGCGCCGTCGGCGCTCAGCGCCTGGCAGCTCATCAACCCTTGTTGCAGCTGGTCCAGGATCAATCCGCCGCCGGACGCCTGTTTTCCGGTATTGCCGAGTCGCCGGCGCTGGCGCTGCAAGCCTTTGGCGTGTTGCGTCAGCGGCGCATGACCTGCCTGCCTGCGGCCAGTCATCAACTGCTCGGCTGCACGTTCGTCGATCAACCGGTGGTCATCGACGGCAACTGCATCACCGCTCAAGGTTCGAGCGCTGCCCTGGCGTTTGCGTTGGTGCTGGTTGAACGGCTGTGTGGCAAGGCCGTCAGGGCTGCGGTGGCGGGGGAGTTGCTTGTTTAGCGGCTTTCACGCCTGGGCGGCGAAACGCTCGATGGGGGGGTGTTCGCGGTGCTCGGCTTGCCAGAGATCGTAGTCAGTCTGAACGCCTAGCCACGTTCTCGCCTTGCCGATACCGGCGCGCTCCAGCCGTACCGCCAGGTCCGGGCTGATAGGAGCATGACCATGAAGCACCCGCGAGAAATGCGGGCGGGCGTAGCCAAGCCGCTTGGCCAGTTCGGTGATACTGATGCCGAGTTCCGGCAACACATCCAGCAGAAGTGTTTCGCCAGGGTGTGGCGGGTTGTGCATAGGCATGTCCTGCCTCCTGTTCAGTGATAGTCCAGATAATCGACCAGTTCGATGTCTGAACCGATAAAGCGAAAAATCAGCCGCCAGTTCCCGGAAACGTTCAGTGACCAATAGGTCTGAAGATCGCCCTTGAGCGGATGCAGTCGCCAACCGGGAAGGTCCAGGTCGCCCGGGCTCAGTGCACGATCCATGAACGGCAACATGCGGGCCAGGCGTTTCGCATGATCGGCGCGGATCCCGCGAGTCGAACCGGTTTCATAGAAGCCACGAAGGCCTTTGTGCTGAAAGGATTTGATCATGGCGTCAGTGTAAGGCGATACATTACACCTTATGCACTAACTATGTACCGCCCTGCGTCGCCTAAATGCTGCTTTGTTCACCTGGCAAGCTTTCGGTATTGGCCTTCGCCTCATCCACCGGCACATGCATGCGGTCGCGTTGGGCCAGGGTCGGGAACAGTTTGATCCACGTCCCGGTGACCAGCAGCGTGCCGATTCCGCCCATGACCACCGCCGGTACAGTGCCGAACCAGTGGGCGGTGAGTCCGGATTCGAATTCGCCCAACTGGTTCGAGGCACCGATGAACAAGCCGTTCACGGCGCTGACCCGGCCGCGCATTTCGTCCGGGGTTTCCAGTTGCACGAAGGACGCGCGGATCACCATGCTGATCATGTCGGCGGCGCCTAGCACCACCAGCACCGCCAGCGAGAACCAGAACGAGGTCGACAGGCCGAAGGCGATAGTCGCGACGCCGAACACCCCGACGGCCGTGAACATGACCCGTCCGACGCTGCGTTCCACGGCAAACCGCGCCAGCCATAACGACATCAACAAGGCCCCGACTGCTGGCGCCGAACGCAGCAGCCCCAGCCCCCAGGGGCCGGTCAGCAGAATGTCCTTGGCAAATACCGGCAGCAGCGCCGTGGCGCCCCCGAGCAATACCGCGAACAAATCCAGTGAGATCGCGCCAAGAATGTCCGGGCGGCTACGAATGAAGCGAATCCCGGCAAGCAACGAATCCAGCGTCGCCTTGCCCTTGTTCAGCGGGGTTTGCCGTGCGGGCAGGTTGAGCATCAGGCTGCAGGCAATGAGGTACAGAATCACTGTCGGGCCATACACCCAGACGCTGCCGAAGGCATACAGCAAACCACCCAGCGCTGGCGCAACGATGGTCGCTGACTGCTGAGCCGACTGGGACGCCGCCACCGCGCGCGGAAACAGTGCACCGGGGACAATTGTCGGCAATAACGCCTGGGTGGTCGGCATTTCGAATGAACGGGCGGCGCCGAGCAGGAAGGCCAGGATGAAGATCATCTCGCGGGTGACGTGGTCAGTGGCGCTGCCAATGGCCAGGGCGAGGGCGATCATCGCCTGCAAGGACTGGCAGATGGCCGCGACCTTGCGCCGGTCATAACGGTCTGCCACATGCCCGGTGTGGAGCATGAACAACACCCGTGGCGCGAACTCCACGAGCCCGACCAGACCCAGGTCCAGCACGTTGCCGGTGAGTTGGTAGAGATTCCAGCCGATGGCCACAGTCAGCATCTGGAAACCACTGGCGGTGAACACCCGCGCCAGCCAGAACGCAATGAACGGGCGGTGATGGCGCAACAACAGCGGGGCTTGGGTCGGCATCGGCGGGTAGTTCTGAACGGGGAAAAATCGAGATTATCACCAACTTGTAACCTGAAGTTGCGTGTGCGGGGAATTTACTTAGCTAGACACCTATCCTGAAGCCCGCGCCCTTCCTTCGCCACAGCGAATACCACAGCCCTGAACAGAACGGTGAGGCAACCTGTCACGCGGCAAAAGACCACACAGTCGGGCGCTGAAAATGGGACTACTCTTTCATCGTTACTTGATCCAGATCAAAACCCTTGGTGGGTTTGCTCTGGCGGCCAGATGGCCAGACTCCCTGCGTTGCGATGGTTGTAAAAAACAACGAATTTGAATTCGCCACACTCCATGACCGTGGGGGCGGTGGGTGCAGGCTCCCAGCCAGCAGCCGTATTACCAGACAGAGGAAGACTTATGTTCGGTTTGGAGGCACTTGATCTCGCCCGAATTCAATTCGCGTTTACCATCTCGTTCCACATCCTGTTCCCGGCGATCACCATCGGCCTGGCGAGTTACCTGGCGGTGCTCGAAGGCTTGTGGCTGAAGACCCACAACGATACCTACCGTGATCTTTACCACTTCTGGTCGAAGATCTTTGCCGTCAACTTCGGTATGGGGGTGGTCTCCGGATTGGTCATGGCTTATCAGTTCGGCACCAACTGGAGCCGCTTCTCGGACTTTGCCGGTTCCGTCACCGGGCCGCTGCTGACCTATGAAGTGCTCACGGCGTTCTTCCTCGAAGCCGGTTTCCTCGGTGTCATGCTGTTTGGCTGGAACAGGGTCGGGCGCAAACTGCACTTCTTCGCCACCGTCATGGTGGCCATCGGCACGCTGATCTCGACGTTCTGGATTCTCGCCTCCAACAGCTGGATGCAAACCCCGCAGGGCTACGAAATCGTTAACGGCCAGGTGATCCCGGTGGACTGGCTGGCGGTGATTTTCAACCCGTCGTTCCCGTACCGCTTGATGCACATGGCCACCGCAGCCTTTGTAGCCACCGCATTCTTTGTCGGCTCGTCGGCTGCCTGGCACCTGTTGCGCGGCCGTGATAACCCGGCGATCCGCACCATGCTGTCGATGGCCATGTGGATGGCCTTGATCGTCGCGCCGATTCAGGCGGTGATCGGTGACTTCCATGGGCTCAACACGCTCGAGCATCAGCCGGCAAAAATCGCCGCGATTGAAGGTCACTGGGAAAACGTCGGCAATGAGCCGACCCCGCTGATCCTGTTTGGCTGGCCGGACATGAAAGCCGAGAAGACCAGATTCGCGGTAGAGATTCCGTATCTGGGCAGCCTGATCCTGACTCACTCGCTGGACAAACAGGTCCCGGCACTCAAGGAGTTCGCGCCCGAAGACCGGCCGAATTCGACCATCGTGTTCTGGTCGTTCCGGATCATGGTCGGGCTCGGCTTCCTGATGATCTTCACCGGTCTGTGGAGCCTGTGGCTGCGCAAGCGCGACGCGCTGTATTCGAACCGTGCGTTCCTTTACCTGGCGCTGTGGATGGGGCCATCGGGCCTGATCGCGTTACTCGCCGGTTGGTTCACCACTGAAATCGGTCGTCAGCCGTGGGTGGTGTACGGGTTGATGCGTACCGCCGACGCCTCATCCATGCACAGTTTCCTGCAGATGAGCATTACCCTGGCGCTGTTCGTCGTGGTGTATTTCTCGCTGTTTGGTGTCGGTCTGGGCTACATGATGCGCCTGGTGCGCAAAGGGCCGAAGATCAACGAAGGGGCCGAACCGAGCCACGGTGGTCCCGGGCAGCAACGTACGCCGGCCCGTCCGCTTTCCGCTGCCGATGAAAGCGACGAAAACGGCGAAGCCAGCCTGAACAAGAGGAATTGAGTCATGGGTATTGATCTTCCGCTGATCTGGGCCGTGATCATCATCTTCGGCATCATGATGTACGTGGTCATGGATGGTTTTGACCTGGGAATCGGCATTCTCTTTCCCTTCATCAAGGGCCACCGTGATCGCGATGTGATGATGAACACTGTCGCCCCGGTCTGGGACGGTAACGAAACCTGGCTGGTATTGGGCGGCGCGGCGTTATTTGGCGCCTTCCCGCTGGCGTATTCGGTGGTGCTGTCGGCGCTGTACATGCCGCTGATCCTGATGCTGATCGGCTTGATCTTCCGCGGTGTGGCCTTCGAGTTCCGTTTCAAGGCCAAGGATCGTAAGCGGCATATCTGGGACAAATGCTTCATCGGCGGCTCGCTGACGGCGACGTTCTTCCAGGGCGTGGCGCTGGGGGCATTTATCGACGGCATCCCGGTGGTCAATCGACAGTTCGCTGGCGGCACGCTGGATTGGCTGACACCGTTCTCGCTGTTCTGTGGCGTGGCGTTGATCGTCGCTTATGCGCTGCTCGGCTGCACCTGGCTGATCATGAAAACCGAAGGTAAGTTGCAAAAGCAAATGCACGACCTGGCCCGTCCGCTTGCGTTCGTGGTGTTGGCGGTGACCGGTATCGTCAGTATCTGGACCCCGCTGGCTCATGCCGAGATCGCTGCGCGCTGGTTCACCCTGCCGAACCTGTTCTGGTTCCTGCCGGTGCCAATCCTGGTGTTGGTGACGATGTACGGTTTACTGCGCGCTGTGGCACGTAACGCTCACTACACGCCGTTCCTGTTGACCCTGGTGCTGATCTTCCTCGGTTACAGCGGTCTGGGAATCAGCCTGTGGCCGAACATCGTGCCGCCGTCGATCTCGATCTGGGACGCCGCCGCACCGCCGCAAAGCCAGGGCTTCATGCTGGTCGGTACCCTGTTCATCATCCCGTTCATTCTGGGCTACACCTTCTGGAGCTACTACGTGTTCCGCGGCAAGGTGACCCATGAAGACGGTTACCACTAGTAGGAGCAAAGCTTGCTCGCGATGGCGCCTTGAAAGGCGCCATCAAACCCAGACCGAGGACCGGGGCAATGGCTGATAGACACTCTTTGCAGGAAATCGAACAGGCTGAAAAGAAGCCGCTCTGGCAGCGGCTTGGCTGGCTGGTAATGATCTGGACCGGCAGCGTACTGGCGCTGTTTGTCGTGGCCAGCCTGATGCGCATGTTCATGAACGCTGCTGGCCTGACCACTCACTGATCGACCCGAACATCCCATCCCGTGCCTTGTGGCCCGGATTTATAACCCTCCGCTGGAGGGTTTTTTTTGCCTGGGCGCGGGCGGTTATTTACGGGCCTTGAGGATCACGAATTTGGGCGTTGCCGCGACCTGCTCGACACCGCGGAACAGGCGCGCCAGTTTGCTGTGATAGCCCAGATGACGGTTGCCGACGATGTACAGCGCGCCGCCCACCACCAGCGCTTCGCGAGCTTGCTGGAACATCCGCCAGGCGAGGAAGTCACTGACCACTTGTTGCTGATGGAAAGGCGGATTGCACAGCACCACGTCCAGCGACTGCGGTTCCTGCCCGGCCAGGCCATCGCCCGCGCGCACGATGACGTCGCGCTGACCGAGGGCGGCCTGCCAGTTTTCGGCAGCGGATTGCACGGCCATGAACGATTCGTCCACCAGCGTGTAGTGGGCTTGAGGGTTTTGCAGGGCACTGGCGATGGCCAACACACCATTGCCGCAACCCAGGTCGGCAACCCGCGCGCTGCCCAGGTTATTTGGCAGATGAGGAAGAAATGCCCGTGTGCCGATGTCCAGGCCTTCGCGACAGAACACGTTGGCATGGTTCAGTAGTTCGATCGCCGGCTCGTCGAGTTTATAGCGAGTCGGGTAGGGCGACTGCGCGGGCTGTCTGGCGTCGGGTGTGACAATCAGCAGGCGAGCCTTTTTGACCGCCAGCGAAGCTTGTACCGGGCCAATGTAGCGCTCCAGCAGATCGCCGGCTGCCCGTGGCAGGTGTTTGACCATGGCCGCAGCAACCACTTGCGCACCGGGTGCCAGTTGCGTTTGCAGGCGGATCAACTGCTCTTCCAGCAACGCCAGAGTCTTGGGCACACGGATCAGCACCCGATCGAACGGACCGACCAATGGTGCATTGGCGGGCACTGTCGGCACAGCATCAAATGCCTGGCCGTTACGTACCAGATTCTTTTCCAGCGCCTGGAGCGCGAGGAAGGAGTCACTGCTGCTCGTAACCTGAACCTTACCGACAAGGCTCGCCGCCAGCGCACCAAAACTGTCATTGAGCACCAGAACCCGGGTATCGATGCTGGGCTGCTGTTCGGCCAGATGATTGAGCAGGTACTCGTCGGCTGCATCGAACGCTTGCAGCGGTTCGTTCTGCTGTTCGGGCTGGCGGATCAGGTCAATTTGGGCGAAGGGGGTTTCGAGCAGGGGCATGGGGCGGGAACTCTGGGTAATCAACGGGTGTCCCGCGGTTTTGCACGTTTTCAATGCTGGACGGGACCGCCTGAGTGGACTGCGTCGCGGTGTCGTTCGCTTCATCACTCAGAAGGGGTGTAAATGGTACGTTTTTTTCCGTTCGATTACTCCCTGGTTTTTCCGTCGTGGTCAGCACGGATAAACGGTCAGGTTGGTCAAGGTTCAGATAAATTTGCACTTCGCGGCTTGTACCACGGCAGAAATCTTATTGGTGACGCCTAACTTCTGAATCGCTCTGCCGATGTGAAAATTCACCGTCCGCGGGCTGAGACTGAGGATGCGCCCGATGTCCGCCGCGGTCTTGCCATCTGCGGACCACTTCAGCACCTCCGTTTCTCGTGGCGATAAATGAATCACGCTCAAGCTGCCGGGATTCTCGCTGGGCAGATTTTGCATCGCGAGAACATGCAGCTTTTGGCTGATGCATGTCGCATAACCGAGGTTTTCATAGAGTTCATAAGCGGTGATACGGCAATGGCTTCGGGCGACGCTGAGCATACCGCTGCTATGGTTATTCAGGTCATGTACCGGCAGCGCCCAACCGTACAGCATGCCTTGATGCGCGAGTGCGCGCCGCAGATCGGGGACGTCGGTGAAGGTCTCGCTGTCCCAGAGAATAGGTAGCATTGAATGATTGCAATGAGCCACTGTTGGGTCTATCGCGCAGTAATTGTTTTGCTCATAATGGCTGTTCCAGCCGGTTGAGTAATTATTAAGATTTACCTTGTTAAAACAATGGGTTGGTGTATGAGAAAGCATCGAAAACGCACAGTATTCGTAGCCAATATTATTAAAGAAATCGAGTGCAATTTTGTAGGCGACTTTAATGTTTGACTCACAAATCAATTTTCTTAACAGAGTTTCCTTCCAGGTATCCATAGAGAATGCTCCCTGTACTTCACTTCGCAGGCATTAATTGGATCCAAATTTTACGTCAAGATTGTAGGGTAAATCTTACGTATGTGAAGTGAATTTTTGCTCTTGATGGGCTCTTCAAATGAACAGCCGGTTCTTAGAAGAACAGAACTTGTACAGAACATGAGACATCGTCCGTCATCTGTAGAAATATTAAAATCATCTTCATCCTCTCGCTATGAGGCCCGCTTTAACTCTTTAATTAACAGTTCGTCGTCTGTCCATTAATACCACTACAAAACGGTGGTGTTTCTTCGTCCGGCTTTGCGGGACACTGGAGCGACCAGACTTATGGAGCGCCCCATGACCGGCAGCGCAGAGAAGTTCACCCGCCAAACCCTGCTCGATGTCCAGCCATTGACCCCCAGCCTGTTCACGCTGCGTACCACGAGAGATCCGGGCTTTCGTTTTCGTGCCGGGCAATTCGCCCGTTTAGGGGTTACGAAGGCAGACGGCAGTACGGTATGGCGCGCTTATTCCATGGTGTCTTCACCCCATGACGAGTTTCTTGAGTTCTTCTCCATCGTCGTTCCGGGAGGTGAATTTACCAGCGAGCTGGGCCGTCTGGAGGTGGGCGATACCTTGAAGGTTGACTGTCAGGCCTTTGGTTTCCTGACCCTCGATCGTTTCGTCGATGGGCGCGATCTCTGGTTATTGTCCACAGGAACGGGTATTGCCCCGTTTTTGTCGATCCTCCAGGACTTCGAGGTCTGGGAGAAGTTCGAGCGCATCATTCTGGTTTATAGCGTGCGCCAAGCGCGGGAGTTGGCGTATCAGGCGCTGATTGCTCAATTGCAAGAGCGTGAGTATTTGGTGGAGCACGCTCATAAACTGCAATTTATCGCCACGGTCACCCGTGAGCCGCATCCGCAAGCGTTGAGCGGGCGAATCACTCAGTTGATCAAAAGTGGCGAGTTGGAGCGGGTGGCGGGTGTCACGATGACGGCCGAACATTCGCGGGTAATGCTCTGCGGAAACCCGCAGATGATCGATGACACGCGCAACCTGCTGAAAGCGCGCGACATGCAACTGAGCCTGACTCGGCGACCTGGCCAGGTGGCCGTGGAGAATTACTGGTAATGAAAAACGACGCCATCAGGCGCCGTTTATTTCGCAACGCAGCTTTCAGGGCTTGTTGTTCTGCGCTTTGAGCAGGTCGCGAATCTCGCTCAACAGTTCTTCTTCCTTGGTCGGAACCGGCGGCAGGCTTGGCGCCACAGCCTCTTCACGCTTCAGGCGGTTGATGGCTTTCACGCCCATGAAGATTGCGAACGCGACGATCAGAAAATCGATGATGCTCTGGATGAATTTACCGTAGGCCAGCACCACGGCCGGAACAGTGCCCTGTGCCGCTTTCAGCGTGACCGCCAGGTCCGCGAAGTCCACCCCCCCGATCAGCAGGCCGATTGGCGGCATGACGACATCACCGACAAACGACGAAACGATTTTACCGAACGCGGCGCCGATGATAATACCGACGGCCATGTCAACCACATTACCTTTGACCGCGAAGGCCTTGAACTCACTGAGCACGCCCATAGGTTATTCCTTGTTACAGATGAGGTTGGTGAACGCAGTGTAAATCAGCAAATCGAGTCTTGCCCGACACAACTGCATATAGCGTTCGTTTCTATCGACCCGTTTACCGGTAAATAGTTTGCAAAGTGCCATCAATCGCCCGCGACTACACGCCAACCCTTTGAGTCACTGGAAAAAGCTCTCAATCGCCCGGTTGTGATCGGTCCTTTTTTGCCAGGACCGCCACCGTGGTATGGATGAGCAGTACCCTTGGCAACTTTCGCGTGAGCCATGATTGCTACGATCTGACGAAGGTTGAAATGCTGGCGGTCAGCGAGAAAACTCCGGTGTTTGTGCATACCCATTACGCAGACGAATCTGGAGGCTGATTCCATCCAGGAGCTGTAAGTTGATGAGCGCAAAAGACGATATACGTTGTTTGAGATTTTATGTGGGGGTGAACAAGGCGTTAAGGTTCCTGATCAAAAAGCGGGTTGTTCAAGTGATGATAAAGGTCTGTGTTAGTGCATTTGATAGCAATGTTGGTGATGTGAGGGCGGTGACGTTAAACATGAATCTTGTACGTACGGTTCTTAAGTTTTAAGTGGTGTACAAGTTTTACATCGAATGGTCGAGTGCTACGTGGGCAGCGTTCAATAGTTTCAGCGAAAAAGTTAGACCGATACGGCTTAAGCGTAATCCTGCGAGTGCTTTCCCTATCATCGAAAAGTTTCGTTGAACAACGGTCGTCAGGACAGTGCGCTGAAGTTGTCCAGCTGAGCTATCATCGCGGTTTTTTCCAGGAGTTCAGATGGCCAAGGCAAAGCGCATGTACGGCTGCACCGAGTGTGGCTCGACCTTCCCCAAGTGGGCTGGCCAATGCGGCGAATGCGGGGCCTGGAACACCCTGACTGAAACCCTGGTGGAAAGTGGCGGGGCTGCCGCCCCCAGCGGTCGGACCGGTTGGGCCGGGCAGCAGGCGCAAATCAAGACGCTGGCTGAAGTCAGCGTCGAAGAAATTCCACGTTTCTCCACCGCGTCCGGTGAGCTGGATCGGGTGCTCGGTGGCGGTCTGGTCGATGGCTCGGTGGTGTTGATCGGCGGTGATCCGGGTATCGGCAAGTCGACCATCCTTCTGCAAACCCTGTGCAACCTCGCAACCCGGATGCCGGCACTCTATGTCACCGGCGAAGAGTCCCAGCAGCAAGTGGCCATGCGCGCCCGACGTCTGGGCTTGCCGCAAGATCAACTGCGGGTCATGACCGAAACCTGCATCGAAACCATCATTGCCACGGCCCGGGTGGAAAAACCCAAGGTCATGGTGATCGACTCGATCCAGACGATTTTCACTGAGCAACTGCAATCGGCACCAGGCGGCGTGTCCCAGGTTCGCGAAAGCGCGGCGTTGCTGGTGCGTTACGCGAAACAGAGCGGCACGGCGATTTTCCTCGTCGGCCACGTGACCAAAGAAGGCGCATTGGCGGGGCCCCGAGTGCTGGAGCACATGGTCGACACGGTGCTGTATTTCGAAGGAGAGTCGGATGGACGCTTGCGTCTGTTGCGGGCGGTGAAAAACCGCTTCGGTGCGGTCAACGAGTTGGGCGTGTTCGGTATGACTGACAAGGGCCTGAAGGAAGTCTCCAACCCGTCGGCGATTTTTCTCACGCGCGCGCAGGAGGAAGTTCCGGGCAGCGTAGTGATGGCGACATGGGAAGGCACACGACCGATGTTGGTGGAGGTTCAGGCGTTGGTGGATGACAGTCACCTGGCCAACCCGCGCCGTGTCACCCTCGGTCTGGATCAGAATCGTCTGGCCATGCTGTTGGCCGTGCTGCACCGTCATGGCGGTATACCGACGCACGACCAGGACGTGTTCCTCAACGTGGTCGGCGGGGTCAAGGTGCTGGAAACGGCATCCGACCTGGCGTTGATGGCGGCCGTGATGTCCAGCCTGCGCAATCGGCCATTGCCCCACGATCTGCTGGTGTTCGGTGAGGTTGGCTTGTCCGGTGAAGTACGGCCGGTGCCAAGCGGTCAGGAGCGCTTGAAGGAAGCGGCCAAGCATGGTTTCAAACGCGCAATCGTGCCCAAGGGCAATGCACCGAAGGAAGCGCCTGCCGGGTTGCGGATCATCGCGGTGACCCGACTGGAACAAGCCCTGGACGCGCTATTTGAATAAACCCAACCCTCATGGGAGCAGCCTGCTGCAGCTCCTGCGAGAGTGGGTCAAATGTGGATCAGCGCGCCCAGCTCCCGTTCCAGCTCGGCCTGATCGCCCGTATTGAGTTCGATCAAGCGTCGCAGGCTGCTGACGGACTCCAGGCCGATGTACCGACAGACGAAGCCCAATTGGCGGTTATTGTCATGGGACAGTTGCACGTCCATGCGGATCTCGGTGTCTTTGCTCAAGTGAATATCGACCGAAAACATCTTCTCTTTGTCCCCGAGCCAGGGCTCGGGGCGTTCGATCAACAGGCCCTTGAGTGACAGGTCGAGCAGTTTCACCGGCCAGCGATGCTCACCCTGGCTGAGCTCGGTTATGGCATCGAAGGCAATGCGTTTGAAGCGGCGGCGATTGGCAGGGTGGTCCCTCATGGCGCAATCCTCTGGGTGTTCGCTGACTATAGACCGGCATCCGCACAGGCTGCCACCCAAGGCAGTTTTCGTACAGAGCCTGGGACCTATGTCGGGGTATGGTCTTTAGCGCCAGTAGCGCTAAACTCGGGGTGACGGTCTTTTTTGTCCACTCTGGCTGGAATAAAAAAATGAAAAATAATAATAGCCTGCTGCGCCACTTACCCTGGCTGTTGCTGGCAATCGTAGGCGCCTGTGCCCTGGGCGTAGTGGCTTTGCGCCGCGGCGAGGCGATCAATGCCTTGTGGATTGTGGTCGCTGCAGTGGCCATTTATCTGGTTGCTTACCGTTACTACAGTCTGTTCATTGCTAATAATGTGATGCAGCTCAATCCACTGCGAGCCACCCCCGCCGTCGTCAACAACGACGGTCTGGACTACGTGCCGACCAACAAACACATTCTTTTCGGTCACCACTTCGCGGCCATCGCGGGTGCTGGTCCGTTAGTCGGTCCAGTGTTGGCGGCGCAGATGGGCTATTTGCCCGGCACGCTCTGGCTGATCGCCGGCGTGGTGCTGGCCGGTGCCGTTCAGGACTTCATGGTCCTGTTCATGTCGACCCGCCGCAACGGTCGTTCCCTGGGCGACATGGTCCGTGAAGAAATGGGTCAGATCCCCGGGACCATTGCGCTGTTCGGCTGCTTCCTGATCATGATCATCATCCTTGCGGTGCTGGCGCTGATCGTGGTCAAGGCCCTGGCCGAAAGCCCGTGGGGTATTTTCACGGTGATGGCGACCATCCCGATCGCGATGTTCATGGGCGTGTACATGCGCTACATCCGCCCGGGCCGCATCGGTGAAATCTCCATTGTCGGCGTGCTGCTGTTGCTCGGTTCGATCTGGCTGGGGGGGCAGATTGCCGCTGATCCGGTCTGGGCCAAGGCCTTCTCCTTCACCGGGATCCAGATCACCTGGATGCTGATCGGCTACGGTTTCGTCGCGGCAGTATTGCCGGTCTGGCTGATCCTGGCGCCACGTGACTACCTGTCGACCTTCCTCAAGATCGGTACCATTGTCGCCCTGGCGATCGGCATCCTGATCACCATGCCCGAGCTGAAAATGCCGGCACTGACCCAGTTCATCGATGGCACCGGGCCGGTCTGGAAAGGCGGGTTGTTTCCGTTCCTGTTCATCACCATCGCCTGTGGTGCGGTCTCCGGTTTCCACGCGCTGATCGCTTCCGGGACCACCCCGAAACTGTTAGCCAGTGAAGGTCATGCCCGTTATATCGGTTACGGCGGCATGCTGATGGAGTCCTTCGTGGCCATTATGGCGATGGTGGCGGCTTCGGTGATCGAACCGGGCGTGTACTTCGCCATGAACAGCCCGGCGGCGATCGTCGGCGGTGAAGTGATGCAAGTCGCGCAAACCGTCAGCAGTTGGGGCTTTGCGATCACCCCGGAAGCCCTGCAAGCGGTGGCCAGGGACATCGGTGAAACCACCGTGCTGGCCCGTGCCGGCGGTGCGCCGACCCTGGCGGTCGGTATCGCGCAGATCCTGCACAGCGTTCTGCCGGGTGAAAACACCATGGCATTCTGGTACCACTTCGCGATCCTGTTCGAAGCGCTGTTCATCCTGACGGCGGTCGACGCCGGTACCCGTGCCGGACGTTTCATGCTGCAGGATTTGCTCGGCTCCTTCGTTCCGGCGCTTAAACGCACCGAGTCCTGGACCGCCAACCTGATCGCGACCGCCGGTTGCGTGGCCATGTGGGGTTATCTGCTGTACCAAGGCGTGATCGACCCGCTGGGCGGCATCAACACCTTGTGGCCGCTGTTCGGTATCTCCAACCAGATGCTGGCCGGTATCGCGCTGATGCTCGGCACGGTGGTGCTGATCAAAATGAAACGCCAACGCTACATCTGGGTGACCTTGTTGCCAGCCGCCTGGCTGCTGATCTGCACCACCACCGCAGGCTTCATCAAGCTGTTCGACGCTAACCCGGCGATCGGCTTCCTGTCGCTGGCCAAGAAATACAGCGATGCCCTGGCCAACGGTCAGATCCTCGCCCCGGCCAAGGACATCACGCAGATGCAGCACGTGATCTACAACGCCTATACCAACGCAACGCTGACGGCGCTGTTCCTGTTTGTGGTCTTCAGCATCCTGTTCTATGCGATCAAGGTCGGTATTTCCGCCTGGGGCAGCAAAGAACGCACGGATAAAGAATCGCCATTCCAGGCTATTCCAGAAGCGTAATCGAGGGTTGCAAGCATGTTCAATGACCTGAGTCGCCTCGGTAAATACCTCGGTCAGGCCGCGCGCCTGATGGTCGGCATGCCCGACTACGACACCTACGTCGAGCATATGCAAACCAAACACCCGGACAAACCGGTGATGAGCTACGAGGCGTTCTTCAGGGAACGCCAGGAGGCTCGTTATGGTGGCAAGGGTGGGCCGAAGTGCTGTTGATGCATGAGGTCTAGGTAACACACGACTGTAGGAGTACAGCTTGCTGGCGATGGCGTCTTCAAGATCGCTATCGCCAGCAAGCTGTACTCCTACAGTTTTTTCAGCGTTTGGGAGATTTTCTTTTGCTACCCCCTATCCCTGTTACGGTCCTCAGCGGTTTCCTCGGCGCCGGCAAAACCACGCTGCTGCGTCATCTGCTCAAAGCCGAGCACGGCCTGAAAATCGCCGTGATCGAAAACGAATTCAGCGACGCCGGCATCGACACCCAGCTCTTGGGCGACGAGCCGGTGCAAGTCATGACGCTGTCCAACGGCTGCGTCTGCTGCACCATTCACACCGACCTGACCAAGGCCCTGTACCTGTTACTCGAACGCCTGGACAGCGGCGAAATCGCCTTCGACCGTCTGGTGATCGAATGCACCGGCCTGGCCGATCCGGCGCCGGTGGCGCAAACCTTTTTTATCGATGAAGAGCTGCGCGAGCGCTACATCCTCGACGGCATCATCACCCTGGTCGATGCGGCTCACGCCGAGCAGCACCTGACCCAGACCATCGCCCAGGCGCAGATCGGTTTTGCCGACCGCTTGCTGGTGAGCAAACGCGATTTGGTCGACGAGGCGACATTTAACGCTCTGAGCGAACGTCTGACCCGGATCAATCGTCGCGCGCCGATCCGCGTGGTCGAACACGGCAAGATCGACCTGGCCGAGTTGCTCGACGTGCGTGGTTTCAATCTCAACGCCGACCTCGGCGGTGGCGTAAGCCTGCGCCCGGTGAGCAAGGCGCCGTCAATCGACCGCATCTCGAGCCTGGTGCTGCGTACGGACAAAGCGCTGGATATCGACAAGCTCAGCGAGTTCATGAACGAACTGCTGGAAGACCACGGCAAGCAACTGCTGCGCTACAAAGGCGTGTTGAACATCGTCGGCGAACCTCGGCGCATGGTGTTTCAGGGCGTGCTGAAGTTGTACGGTTTTGACTGGGATACCGAGTGGGCCGAGGATGACGCGCGGGAAAGTGTGATCGTGTTTATTGCCGATGATTTGCCGGAAGAGAAAATCCGTGAGGGGTTTGCGCGGGTTGCTGCGGAGTAAGGTCGGATATCTTCCGCGTGTTTGAGGCCGTTATCGTGGGCAAGCCTTGCTCCTACAAGGCGTGCGTATAACTTGTAGGAGCAAGGCTTGCCCGCGATGGCGATCTAACCGGCGACGCTATCAGGGGCCGATTCCGGGCTCAGTAATTTCTTCTCAAGATGATCCAGATGCTCGGTCATCAGCCCCACGGCAGCCTTGGCGTCTCCGCGCTCTATCGCCTCGACAATCGCCGCATGCTCCTGCCACGCACAATGACTGGGCGACCGTTCTTCGTAGCAGGCGATAGCCAGCGAAGTCAGCGGCACCAGGCTGCCAAGAAATTGTGCCAGCGGTGCGTTGCCGGCGACGTGCGCCAGTTGCAGGTGGAACTCACCCGACAGGCGAATCGCCGACCCGCGCTGGTTTTGCTCGATGCAGCGGCGTTCGCGGTCGATCAATTCGCGTAGCTGCGGCAGGTGCCGGGACGTCGGTTGTTGGCAGGCCAGTCGCACCAGGGTGGTTTCAGTCAGTCTGCGGGCGTGGAGTATCTGGCGGGTTTGTTCGGCATCGGGGGCAGCAACTTGCGGGCGATGATTGGGCCGCAGGATGACCACCTGCTGATGGGACAATCGCGCCAGTACCTGGCGGATGATGCTGCGGCTGACACCGAATGCCTGGCCGAGACTTTCTTCGGTGAAGCGGCTGGCCGGGGCGATGCGTTGTTCGAGAATGGCGTCGAAAATCTGCGGATAGATGTCATCGACGCAACGCTTTTTTTCGCTCTGGCGGCGCAAGGGCAGGGCGGCGGAAATCGAGAAAACGGGATTCTTCAAGGCGTAGGAACTCATGGCCAGTCTCCAGTCCGGTTGCCGATAGGGGATTCTACAAACAGTTATTGGCCCAGATTGTCATCCGGGATATTCAGCTCAATACCCATGCGCTGTCCTTCCTGAAGGATGTGCCGACGCATTTCGGCGCTGGCCAGGGCGCTGTTCTTGTTACGGATTGCGCGGACCACGGCTTCGTTTTCTTCCAGGCGCTCGGCCAAATGTTCCGGGGAGTTGCGCAGCATCTCGGCGCTCTGTTTGAGGGCGTTGCTGGTTTGCTGCACGACGTTCTGGAAGATCGGGTTCGAGGTCAGGGTAAACAGCTCTTCGTGGAACGCGATGTAGGCGTTCATTCCGGCTTCGCTGTCGTTGGCTTCAAGGGCTTCGCGCATGTCCATCAGCGTCAGGCGCAGTTGGCCGATTTCCTTGCTACTGATGGACTGGGCAACCAATCCGACAATGAACGGTTCGAGGGTGTAACGCAGTTGCAACACATCCTCGAGACTGGCGCCGGCTACGCCACTGTCGTTGGCTGGCGCGTCGTTCAGGTTGGCCTCCAGCACCACCACGCCTTTGCCGGGCATGGAGCGCACCAGGCCGAGGGTCTCCAGCACGATCACCGCTTCACGCAGGCTAGGCCGGCTGATACCCAGTTGTTCAGCCAGTTCGCGTTGCCCCGGCAACATATCGCCAGAGCGCCACTGCCCGCGCGCCAACGCGGCACGAAGCTTTTCAACCACTGAATTTACAACTGTCGACGAGGTGATCACTGTTCGCTCCATGAGAGACGGTAAAACGCTGAATTGTTGTGCCTGCCAGTGACAGGCACAAGGTTCGGTCAAAATTCTTGCTGATGCGCCGGCGGTGCTGATTTACGCGACTGGAAGGTGTAGCCCTGCTCACCGGACAGTACCTTGTTGGCACGCTGGACATCGATGTCTTTTTCCCAGCGGGCGATGGCCACGGTGGCGACACAGTTACCGATCAGGTTGGTCAATGCCCGGCCAATGCCCATGAACCAGTCCACCGCCAACACCAACACCAGGCCCACCACCGGAATCGCCGGGATCGCGGTCAGGGTCGCCGCCAGAATTACCAGGGCCGAACCGGGAATGCCGTGGGCACCTTTGGAGGTGATCAGTGAAACCAGCAGGATCGTCAGCAAATCGCTCATGGCCAGCGGTGTGCCGGTGGCGTTGGCGATGAACACGATGGCCAGGGTCAGGTAGATCGAAAAACCATCGAGGTTGAACGAGTAACCGGTGGGAATCACCAGGCCAACCGTCGAGCTGCCGATACCCAGGTGCTCCAGTTTGCGCATGATCTGCGGGAGCACGGCGTCAGAGGAGGCGGTGCCCAGGACGATCAGCAACTCTTCGCGCAGGTACTTGAGAAAGGGCAGCAGCCGCAGGCCGGAAAGGCGCATCACCAGGCCCAGGATCAACGACACGAACACTGTACACGTCAGGTAGAACAGGCCGATCAGGCTGCCCAGGTGTTGCAGCGAATCCAGGCCATATTTGCTGGTGGTGAAGGCAATCGCACCAAACACACCAATCGGTGCCAAACGCACGATCATGCCCATGATGCGGAAGATCACATGGCTGAGCTCGTTGATCAGTCGCGAGATTCCCGACGCCGCTTCACCCACCAGGTTCAGCGCGCTGCCGAACAAGACCGAGAACAGCAGCACTTGCAGGATGTTGTTGTCGGCAAAGGCGCCAATCACCGAGGTCGGGATCAGGTCCATCAGGAACTGCGTGGTGGTGTGCATGTGCTGGCCGCGCTGGGCGATATCGCCCATGTCGGCGGTGGATAGCTGATCCAGATGAATGTTCGCGCCGCTGCCGATGCCGGTGCTGAATGCGAACACCAGACCGATCACCAGGGCGATGGTGGTTAGCACTTCGAAGTAGATCACCGATTTGAGGCCGATGCGTCCGACCTTTTTCAGGTCGCCTGCGCCGGAAATACCGCTGACCACCACGCAGAAAACGATCAGGCCAATGAGCATTTTGATCAGTTTGATGAAGCCGTCGCCGAGGGGTTTTAACTGGGCGGAGTATTCGGGAAGGGTCAGCCCGCAGATGATGCCAAGCACCAGTCCAAGGACAACTTGAAGGAAGATTGAGCGCGAGCACCATCTGAGCATGGGAGGAATCCTGGTGAGTGTCCTGGGTGCCGTGCGCTGTGCGCATCAGATTCAGGACTTAATTATTGTGGTCTTACCGGTATGTCCAGTGCAGGCGCAGTTTAGGCGCTGTTTTCAGAGGGCTGCAAGCGGAAAATGACAAATTGGCTTTACCGGTCTTACCAGTTGTGCGGTAAGGGCCGATCTTGAGCGGTTTCGCAGGCGAAAAAAAACCGGCCATCACTGGCCGGTTTCTTTTTGCTGCGGTTAAGCGGGCTGATTAAGCGCCGTATACCGGCAGCTTCTTGCAGATGGCCTTGACCTTCTCGCGAACGGCGTCGATCACCGCTTCGTTGGAAAGGTCCGCCAGGATGTCGCAGATCCAGCCGGCCAGCTCTTTGCACTCAGCCTCTTTGAAGCCGCGAGTGGTCACAGCCGGAGTACCGAAGCGCAGACCGGAGGTGACGAACGGGGAGCGTGGATCGTTCGGTACCGAGTTCTTGTTCACGGTGATGAACGCTTTGCCCAGAGCGGCGTCGGCGTCTTTACCGGAGATTTCCTGCTTGATCAGCGACAGCAGGAACAGGTGGTTTTCAGTACCGCCGGAGACCACGTCAAAGCCGCGCTCGATGAACACGCCAGCCATGGCCTGGGCGTTCTTGACCACTTGTTGCTGGTAGGCCTTGAACTCAGGCTGCAGGGCTTCCTTGAAGCAGATCGCTTTAGCAGCAATCACGTGCTCCAGCGGGCCGCCCTGGGCGCCCGGGAATACCGCGGAGTTCAGTTTCTTCTCGATGTCGGCGTTGGCGCGAGCCAGGATCAGGCCGCCACGTGGACCGCGCAGGGTCTTGTGGGTCGTGGTGGTGACTACGTCAGCGAATGGAACCGGGTTCGGGTAGACGCCCGCAGCGACCAGACCGGCTACGTGAGCCATATCGACGAACAGGTAGGCGCCAACCTTGTCAGCGATTTCACGGAAGCGCGGGAAGTCCAGGATCTGCGAGTAGGCAGAGAAACCGGCCACGATCATTTTTGGCTTGTGCTCTACCGCCAGGCGCTCGACTTCGTCGTAGTCGATCAGGCCGTTGCTGTCGATACCGTACTGAACGGCGTTGTACAGCTTGCCGGAGGAGGAAACGCTGGCGCCGTGGGTCAGGTGACCGCCGTGAGCCAGGCTCATGCCCAGGATGGTGTCGCCCGCTTGCAGCAGGGCCAGGTAAACGGCGCTGTTGGCTTGCGAACCCGCGTGTGGCTGAACGTTGGCGTAATCGGCGCCGAACAGTTCCTTGGCTCGGTCGATGGCCAGCTGCTCAACCACGTCGACGTACTCGCAACCACCGTAGTAGCGCTTGCCCGGGTAGCCTTCGGCGTACTTGTTGGTCAGAACCGAGCCTTGAGCTTCCATCACCGCTGGGCTGGTGTAGTTTTCCGAAGCGATCAGCTCGATGTGTTCTTCCTGGCGCTGAGCTTCTTGCTCCATGGCGGCAAAAAGGTCGGCGTCGTACTTGGCAATAGTCAAATCACGGCTGAACATGGCGGTCCTCAAGGATCGGGGGGGGCAGAAAAGGAAGGCATTCTAACCCAATGGGTTTTGTCTGGCATATGAAAGGACATCATGTCGCAGACAAGTGGTGTTCATGAGCCATTGGGGCGACGAATAACGCCTGTGGCGAGGGAGCTTGCTCCCGCTGGATTGCGAAGCGATCCCAAAATGGGTGGATGTGGTGTGTCAGGTGGAGCACGGTTGTGGTTTTGCGACTGCTTCGCCCGAGCGCGGACCGGCCGGCGGGAGCAAGCTCCCTCGCCACAAAGATTTCAGTCAAGCATGAACAACGCATCATTGCTGAACTGCGCTTCGAAGCGACTCGCCGGCATCGGGCGGCCGAACAGATAACCCTGTACCTCGTCGCAGCTGTGTTCGCGGAGGAAGTCGAGCTGTTCTTGGGTTTCCACGCCCTCGGCGATCACCGCCAGATTCAGGCTGTGGGCCATGGCAATGATCGCTCGGGCAATCTGCGCGTCCTGTTCGCCGGACGGCAGGCCATCGACGAAGGTCCGATCGATTTTCAGTACGTCGATCGGGAACTGCTTCAAGTAGTTCAGTGATGAATATCCAGTGCCGAAGTCGTCGACGGCAATACTCAGGCCCAGGTTTTTCAGCCCGGCGAGAATCTGCATGGCTTCGCTGACTTCACGCATCAGGATACTTTCGGTCAGTTCCAGCTCCAGGCAGGCCGGTGGCAGGCCCGTGTCCTTGAGGATGGTGGCGATGCGCGTCCCGAGCTGGCCGTCGGAGAACTGCCGGGCAGAGATGTTCACCGAGACTTTCGGGACGCGGACCTTGCTCTGGTGCCAGCTCTTGAGCTGACGGCAGGCCTCGCTGATCACCCAGTCACCGACATCCACCACCAGCCCGAGCTCTTCGAGTACTGGAATGAAGTCTCCCGGCGGCACCAGTCCGCGACGTGGATGCCGCCAGCGCAGCAGGGCTTCGGCGCCGGTCAGGCGTTTACCGTCGCCGCTGAATTGCGGTTGGTAGTACAGAACAAATTCGTTTTGCTCAAGGGCGTGGCGCAGGTCGCTTTCCAGTTCCAGACGCTCGAGGGCGCTGGCGTTCATGTCCGCCTGATAGAACTGGAAGTTGTTCTTGCCGCGCTCCTTGGCGTGGTACATCGCCGTGTCGGCGTTTTTCATCAGTTGGCTCAGTTCGTTGCCGTCCTGCGGACTCAAGGCGATGCCGATACTGGCGGTGACAAAGAACTCGCGGCCTTCGAGGACAAACGGTTTCACCAGGCTGGCAAGGATCTGCTCGGCCACGTGAATCGCCCGGTTCAGCGCGATCTCACGGTTGGCACGCGGTTGCAGAAGCAAGGTGAACTCGTCGCCGCCCATGCGCGCCACCGTGTCGTCATCGTCGACGCAACCGAGCAGGCGGATGGCCATTTCCTTGAGCATGCGGTCGCCGGCGGCGTGGCCGAGGGAGTCGTTGATCGGTTTGAAACGGTCGAGATCAAGAAACATCAGCACGACCCACGACTTTTGCCGCTCCGCCGATTGCAGTGCGGTGTGCAACCGGTCCTGGAACAAGGTGCGGTTGGGCAGGTGGGTCAGGGCGTCATAGTAGGCGAGGCGGTGAATCCGTTGTTCGCTGGCCTTGCGCTCGCTGATGTCACTGAAAAAGCACACGTAGCTGGCGAGGTCGCCTTCGTCATCGAGTACTGCCGTAATGCCGACCCACGCCGGGTAGTGTTCACCGTTGCGACGCTTGAGCCAGACTTCGCCTTCCCAGGTGCTGTGCTGATGCAGTTGCTTGAGCACATAGCGCAGGTGAGCTTCCTGCTGATCATCGACGGTCAGCATATTCGGCAACTGGTCGAGAACCTGTGCTACTTCATAACCGCTGACGCGGCTGAAGGCTTCGTTGGCCTGCACGATGTAGCCGGCCGGGTCGGTGATCAGAATCGCTGACGTCGAGTGCTCGAAAACCGTCGCGGCCATGCGCAGGTCTTTCTCGGCGCGGCGCTGCTGGCTGATATCGCGACCGACCCCGAGCACGCCTTCGAACGCGCCGTGTTCATCCCAGACCAGGACCAGGCGCAGTTCGATCGGGATCTTGCGTCCGTCGGCACGCAAGCAGTCGAACAGGAACAGCTGGGTTTGCACCTGAGTGCGCAGTTGCGCCAGTTGCCCGGGGTTATCCAGAACCTTGCTGACCCGGTCCATCAGGCTGTAGATGCCGGTCAATTGTTGCGGGTTGGCGATGGTTGATTGCCAGCCATTCTGGAAGATCCAGTCAACGTCATAACCGAGCACGGTATTTACCGACGGGCTGACGTAATTGAGCGAGAGTTTGCTGTCGGTGGAGAAAATCACGTCGCTGATGCTTTCAGCGAGCATCCGGTAACGCTGCTCGCTGTCGCGCAAGGATTCGCTGGCTTCGATCTGATCGGTAATGTCTTTGGCCACGCCAATGATGCGGGTGACCTGGCCGTGTTTGTCGCGCGCCAGCGCCTGCTCGCGGATTTCGAAACACCGCCATTGACCGTCGCGATGGCGAAAGCGCAGCTGGCACTGCAGCAGTTGGGTGTAACCGGCCTGGCGCTGTCCCTGACGCAAGCGGTGGTAGTGATCGGCATCTTCGGGGTGCAGCAGAATCTCCCAGAAGTACTCGCCCATCTGGTGCAGTTCGGTTTTGCTGTAACCCAGCGTCTGGCCCAGGTGATGGTTGCTGAAAATCATCCGCTGGCTGATCACGTCCTGCACGTAGAGGTGATCCGGGACGGTGCGCACGACATCCGACCAGAAGCCTTCACGCTCCAGCAGCGACAGCTCGACAAGCTTGCGGCTGGTGATATCGCTGATGCTGAGGATCACTGCTTTGGCGTCGTGCTGTGCTTGCGGCAAATGCAACACCAGCCACAGATGCTGGTCGTGGCCCTGGCGGTCCTTGAGCTTGATTTCCAGTTCCAGCTGTTTGTGCTGGTTGAGCACGGCGTCGAGCAGCTGGTTGCCAATGGCATTGCCATCCAGTGGTCCGCCTTCGATCAGCAGTTTCCAGGCTTGTTCGCCGGACTGGACGTTGAGCAGGTGCAAGGCAACCTGGTTGACCTCGGTGATGCGCAACTCTTGCAGCAATTGCTGGCGTTGTTCGGTGTTCTCCAGCCATCGCCGCAATTGCTCGCTGGTGTGCAGTTGCGCCTTGTCGAGGCAGGCTTTGAGCCCGGAGAGATCCAGTACGCAGAGCGCAACACCGGTGCCGTCGAAAATGTCCCGATAGCGCCGACGCCCGTCGTGCACCTGACGCTGGCGTCGGCGCATGTTCAACAATGCGATGAGCGGTAGCAGCGAGAAGGCCAGGCCCAGCAGGCATTTGCCGATAAGCACCGGCAGCAGTTGTTCGAACACTCGTTGCCGGTCAAACAGCCCGCGTAACTGCCAGTCGCTGTTACTGAGTGGCACGACCAGCACGCTGTTCGCCAGGTCATTGGCGTTTACCGTGTCCGGTTTGTTCGAGGGCAACCCGTCGTCACGGCTGATGATCTGTTGGTTGATGCGGTTTTCCACTACCCACAGCGGGCGGACTCCTGTGTCACTCTGCTTGGTCAGCGAAGAGAAAAACGTCGGCCGCAGGCGCAAGACCCAGTAGCCGCGCGTGCTGCCGCTGGCCTGGTGCAGTAACAGGTTCACCACCGAGCCGTCGTTGGCATTGCTGAAGTAATGCACCTGCGTGTGACTGCGTCGGACCAGATCGCTCAGGTAGTCCGCATCCTGGCTGTCGCTGGCGCTGTCACTGAGGATTTTTCCCGAGGGACTGAGCAGCGCCAGGCTGAGTAAATCAGGCAAGGACCGCTGCAGTTTGCGCAGCAACGCCTGTTGCTGATCAACGGTCTGCGGTTGTTCGACGATCGGTAGCAGATTCAGTGCGATCTGAGCGTTGAGCGCCATGTTCAGACTGACTTGCGCGGCCAGATCGGCGGTGTAGTCGATGGTGTACTGGCGCTGGCTTTTCTGGGTTTCGCTCAGTTGGTCGAACAACTGCCAGAGCAGCAATCCGATCAACAGCAGGACAAGCGTCGCCAATGCACCTTTCAAGGTGCCGCGCAGGGGCGATCCGGTCGCAGGACTCAGTGCGCTCACGGACGAAGGCGGAGTGACATTGGACAAACTGTTATCCTGCGGTTTGGCTGGATTGGCGCGACGTGCACTATAAGCCGGACGCCCGGAGGGCGGCTAGCATGCCTTGAGTTGTGGCAAAGTGCCAGCCCCTCTCGGCTGGACTGCCTTTCATCATTAAGGTAGCTTTGCCGGTTACGCGGGAGCGTTCCAGCTCTTAGACTCAGGCTTTTTTCGCGCGCACGTATTGATAGCCATCAATCGCTGGCGGCGCGTTTGGCCTGGCCCGGGCTTCGCCCGTGCTTATATTCATCAGTCACTGACCCTAGGTTCTCCATGGCTCAATACGTCTTCACCATGCATCGGCTGGGCAAAGTTGTTCCGCCGAAGCGGGAAATCCTGAAAAACATTTCGTTGTCGTTCTTCCCAGGCGCCAAGATCGGCGTGCTCGGCCTCAACGGCTCGGGTAAATCCACACTGTTGAAAATCATGGCCGGCGTCGACACCGAGTTCGACGGCGAAGCCCGTCCGATGCCGGAACTGAACATCGGCTACCTGCCGCAAGAGCCGCTGCTGGACCCGACCAAGACCGTGCGTGACGTGGTCGAGGAAGCGGTCAGCGTGATCAAGGACGCGCAAGCTCGTCTGGATCAGGTCTACGCCGAATACGCCGACCCGGATGCCGACTTCGACAAACTGGCCGCCGAACAGGCCAAGCTCGAAGCCATCCTGCAGGCGGGCGACGGTCACAACCTGGATCGCCAGCTGGAAGTCGCTGCCGATGCGCTGCGTCTGCCGGCCTGGGATGCCAAGATCGAACACCTGTCCGGTGGTGAAAAACGTCGCGTGGCCCTGTGCCGCCTGCTGCTGTCCGCACCGGACATGCTGCTGCTCGACGAACCAACCAACCACCTGGACGCCGACTCCGTGGCCTGGCTGGAGCATTTCCTCCACGACTTCCCGGGTACCGTGGTTGCGATCACGCACGACCGTTACTTCCTGGACAACGTCGCCGGCTGGATTCTGGAACTTGACCGCGGCGCCGGTATTCCTTACGAGGGCAACTATTCGGGCTGGCTGGAAGCCAAGTCCGATCGTCTGGCCGCCGAATCCAAGCAGCAGTCAGCCCATGAAAAGGCCATGAAGGAAGAACTGGAGTGGGTGCGCAAAGGCGCCAAGGCCCGTCAGTCGAAATCCAAGGCGCGTCTGCAACGCTTCGAAGAAATGCAATCGCAGGAATTCCAGAAGCGCAGCGAAACCAACGAGATCTACATCCCGGCCGGTCCTCGCCTGGGCGACAAGGTCATCGAATTCAAGAACGTTACCAAGGGCTATGGCGATCGCGTGTTGATCGACAACCTGTCGTTCTCCATGCCTAAAGGCGCCATCGTTGGCGTGATTGGTGGTAACGGTGCGGGTAAATCCACGCTGTTCCGCATGCTGATGGGCAAGGAACAACCGGATTCGGGCACCATCGAAGTCGGTGAAACCGTGCAACTGGCCTGCGTCGACCAGAGCCGTGAAGACCTGGACGGCAGCAAGACGGTGTTCCAGCAGATCTCCGACGGTTCCGACCAGATCCGCATCGGCAACTACGAGATCCCGTCGCGCACCTACGTCGGCCGTTTCAACTTCAAGGGCGGCGATCAGCAGAAATTCGTCAAGGACCTGTCCGGTGGTGAGCGTGGTCGCTTGCACCTGGCCCTGACCCTGAAAGAGGGCGGCAACGTCCTGCTGCTCGACGAACCGTCCAACGACCTCGACGTTGAAACCCTGCGTTCGCTGGAAGAAGCCCTGCTGGACTTCCCGGGCGCCGCCATTGTGATCTCTCACGATCGGTGGTTCCTTGACCGCGTCGCGACTCACATCCTGGCGTACGAAGACGACTCGCAAGCAGTGTTCTTCGAAGGCAACTACACCGAGTACGAAGCCGACCGCAAAAAGCGTCTTGGCGATGCCGCTTCCCAGCCACACCGGGTGCGTCACAAGAAACTGGCCTGATCGGCTGGTTGCATGAAAAACGGAGCCTTCGGGCTCCGTTTTTTTGCGCGTCACTCCCAGGCCAGGGTGCGTGGTTCAGTTCAGTTCGGCTCGATGCGGATGATTTCGATCAACTGATCGCCGGCCGGTCGTTGCCAGAGCACTTCGTCGTTCAGCTGTGCGCCGAGCAGCGCCCGTCCCAGCGGTGAGCTCCAGTTGATCAGGCCTTTGGCGGCATTGGCCTGATCTTCGCCAACCAGTTGCACGCGTCGTTCGGTGCCCCGTTCATCGGCGTAGGTCACCCAGCTGCCAATCTGAACCTTCTTGGTAGAAGTGGCCGGTGTCACCACTTGAGCGCTTTGCAGGCGTTGCTTGAAGTAACGCAAATCACGCTCGAGATCGGCCAGCCACTGTGGGTCAGCCTCCTCGCGGGCCGATTGTTCGCCGTGCAGGTTTTGCAACTCGGCGACTTTGGCCTGCAGCAGGGCGAGGCCTTCGGGCGTGACGTAGTTGGGCTGAGTGCTGACCTGGCGTTCTACCGGCTGGTCGGCTTGTGGGGTGGCGTTATCTTCATTGACGAAAGCGCGGCTCATGGCGGTTCTCCCTGAATGGGTTTTCGGCCATCGTCGCAGGCTTCTGGTTTCGAAGGTTATCCCAAAACGACCTGCTGCGAGCGATAAGGAATGGCCGATGGAGCAAATCGGCAAGTGGCGAAAAGAAAGATCAAAAGATCGCAGGCTTCGCCAGCTCTTACGAGTGAATCGAGATCCCCGTAGGGGCTGCCGAAGGTTCGGGCCGCGTTCGGACGATCTTTCTGGCAACGCTGCACTGCTCGAGTCAATAGTGATACCACTTCACCTCAAGCATAACTTCATTTTCGGGGGAAGCGAGGTGGCTGAACTCGCGCTGGGCACTCAGGCGCAGGCCGAGGTTACGCGACAGTTCCCACTGCTGGTTCAGACTCAGGCTGCGCCGCACTTCACCGTTAGTGAAGTAATCCCCTTTGGTTTCCAGGCTTAGATTACCCAGCGGGTTCTTCCACAGTACACCGCTGTTGAAACCGGCTGCGGGCGCGATGAAACCGGCAAAGTCGCTGTTGTGCTCGATGCGCACGGTGCCAAGGGCAAAGCCCAGTACGTCGTCGCCCAGTTGCCAGGTGCCGCCGGCGCCGCCGTTGACATGGCTGACCAGGGTTTCATCGTCATGCTTTCCCGGTACCCGTTCCAGGCCGCCGGTGACTTGCCAGGACCAGGGTTGCAGCAGCTCATTACGCGGGGTCAGTGAGCGGATGGTCGCCAGGTCCAGTTGCTGCAATTGCCAGTGATTGCCTTCGTACTGGCGCAGCTTCATCTGGAGAATTTCAATCTGCGCGCCAAGGGGGAAGCTTTCGGCGTTGTCGTCGAGGTCGTGATAGGCCATGCGCAGGCCATATTCACCAAAGGCTTTGTCGCCTCGGGTGCCGATACCGGCCTGCCACGTTCGCGATTCGTGACCGTCTTCCGGCAGGCCGGGGCGTTCGATGGGCAGCTCCGGTGGCGGGTTCTGGTTGATCGCCCGCAGCAGCTCGAAGCTGCGTTGCGCGCGCTGTGGATCGCGTTCCTGGCCGTTGGCGCGGTAGCGCTCAAGACGGTAGGCCGCGTCGATGATCAATGCCTGGCGATCACGTGGCAGAGCCTTGAAGGTCGGTTCCTGCAAGCGTTTCTGGTCGGCGCTGACCTTCAACACCCATTGCTGCTCATCGTCGGTGAGCGGTTTGGCACGGCTCAACAGCTCACGTTCGCGGGACGGGCGGTAATCGATTTTTTCCACCAGTCCGGCGTCTTTCACGGCTTTGACGGTGTCGGTGGGAATCGCGGTCAGCGGGAATTGTTCGGTGAGCCTGAGGCCCGGTCTTGCGACTTGCAGCAACTCCAGCAAGCGGTAGGAGCAGTTTTCATCAAAGAAGAAATAATCGAACTGAATCTGTTTGAGCTCCCAGACATGCTCGACCATGCGCTCGGTTTCTGCCTGCGTCAGGTTCAACCGGTATTCCCACAGATCGCGGTTTTCCAGGCTGCGGTATTCCGAGAGTTTTTCCTGGTAGGGCACCAGCGCGAACAACCCCGGATAGCCGCCCATCAGGCCTTTCCAGGCATACAGAATGCTGTTGTCCGACCCTTCGATATAGGCGCCGAAATTGATCGCGTAACTGAGCAGGGCGGTGTGGTCGGTTTGTACGTCAGCCTGATCGATGCGCAACAGGGTGTGGCCGAACATCGATGACGGACTGTTCAGATAGGCTGCCGGAAAGATCATCACCGCGCTGTGGGGCGATACGTCCTTGAACCATTGTTTGAACTCGCTGCAATCCACCGTCGGCAAATCGTTCAGGTTCAGTTGGGCTTTCAACCAGCGGGTACGCGCCGGGTAAACACATTGCGCGTGTTGCTGGCCTTTGCTGGCCGGGGCGTAGAGCGCTTGTACGGTGGCTGCCAGCTCTGCGTCGGGATGCTCGGCGCCGTTGGCTGCCAGGAAGAATTTCTTGTCGCTGACATAGCTGCGCCAGCCGCCGAGTTTTGCGCTTTCGTAGTGGCCCAGGGAAATCCAGAACCGGTCGTTGGCCAGTTGCTGCAAACGTTGGTTGTCGATCAGAGGCGCGGCGGACAGCGGGGCGCAGACAAACAGCGCCAGACAGGCAAGACGTTTGAGCATGGTGGGCTACTTAATTCAAAAAAAAGACCCAATAGTCGGGTCCAAAAAGCAAAACCCGCCCGGGTGAGGGGCGGGTGAGGTCGAGCTTAAGCCGGGGTGGCATATTTGGCCAGACGAGCATCGCCTTTGAGCACGGCCAGGGTATTGGTGTGCACGTCTTCAGCGGTCACGTCAGCCTTGCTGAAAATCTGCTGGAAGTGCTCGTGGGTGACCGTGGCGAAATACGCGCGGTCTTGCGGTGCGACGCCCAGTACCACGGCATAGGTGGTCAGCGCTTCGCCGGACCCCTTGGCCATGTCTTCGGACAGTTCGTTCATCATGCCGTTCATGGCAAACCAGGACTTGCCGCCGTAGGTCAGCGCAGCGTTGGTGGCGCAACCGTTGGTGCCGGATGTCATGCCGAAAGTGGCGTTGCCAGAAGTGCCGTTTGTGGTGGATGCCAGGAAGTGCGCCGGGGTGCCTCGCTGACCTTCGAACAGCATGTTGCCCCAACCGCAATCCGGACCGCCTGGCGCCTGGGCCATGGCGTTGAGGGATGCAACGGTGAAGAGAGTACCAAGAAGAATCCGTTTCATAGCTGTGTTCTCTTTTGTTTGCGTACCAATGGACAGGGGTTCTGGCGCCGCTCCGACGCCATTGGGCTGGTGATTGGTCCAGCCGAGCAGTTTGGAGTCTAGGCACGATCCGGGGGTTCCGTGATTTTTTGCCAAACATTCCCAGTAACCATTGATTTAGCCCTGGTCCGTCCAGGGTTTGGCGCTTGACTATGCTTTTACCCAAGGCGCGCCTTGCCAGTCGGGCACGGGCAGCGCCAGAATGCCTTCAATTGCCCCGCCTGATGTAAGGAAGCCCGATGCCTGATCCTGTTGCTGCCAGCTTGCGTCTAGCGCCTGAAGCGCTGACCCGTCCGTTTTCCGCTGAACAGTTCAGCTTCTCTACCACCAATGAGCTGGAGCCTTTTCGCGGCGTGCTCGGCCAGGAACGTGCGGTTGAAGCCTTGCAGTTCGGCGTGGCCATGCCACGCCCCGGTTACAACGTGTTTGTCATGGGTGAGCCCGGCACTGGCCGGTTCTCTTTCGTCAAACGCTACCTGAAAGCCGAAGGCAAACGCCTGCAGACCCCGGCGGACTGGGTCTACGTCAACAATTTCGATGAGCCGCGCGAACCTCGCGCACTGGAGTTGCCGTCGGGGACGGCCGGTGCGTTCATCACCGACATCAACAGCCTGATCGACAACCTGCTGGCGACGTTTCCAGCAGTCTTCGAGCACCCGTCCTATCAGCAAAAGAAAAGTGCCATCGACCGCGCCTTCAATCAGCGCTACGACCGCGCCCTGGACGTGATCGAGCGCCTGGCGCTGGAGAAAGAGGTCGCGCTGTACCGTGACAGCACCAACATTGCCTTCACCCCGATGAGCGAAGGCAAGGCGCTGGATGAGGCGGAGTTCGCCCAGTTGCCGGAAGCCGTTCGCGATCGCTTCCACGACGATATTTCCGGACTGGAAGAGCGGCTGAACGAAGAGCTGGCCAGCTTGCCGCAGTGGAAGCGCGAGTCGAGCAATCAGTTGCGTCAGCTCAACGAAGAAACCATCACCCTGGCCTTGCAGCCATTGCTTTCGCCGTTGTCGGAAAAGTACGCAGAAAACGCTGCGGTGTGCGGTTACCTGCAAGCGATGCAGGTGTATCTGCTCAAAACGGTGGTAGAGCAACTGGTCGATGACAGCAAGACCGACGCGGTCGCCCGTAAATTGCTCGAAGAACAATATGGCCCGAGCCTGGTGGTCGGTCATCCGCACAGTGGCGGTGCCCCCGTGGTGTTCGAACCGCACCCGACTTACGACAACCTGTTCGGCCGTATCGAGTACAGCACTGATCAGGGGGCGCTCTATACCACCTATCGGCAGTTGCGTCCGGGTGCGCTGCATCGGGCCAACGGCGGCTTCCTGATTCTGGAAGCCGAAAAAATGCTCAGCGAACCCTTTGTCTGGGATGCGCTGAAACGGGCCTTGCAGTCACGCAAACTGAAAATGGAATCGCCGCTGGGCGAGCTGGGCCGACTGGCCACGGTGACCCTGACGCCGCAACATATTCCGTTGCAGGTCAAAGTCGTCATCATCGGCGCACGCCAGCTGTATTACACGCTGCAAGACCTCGATCCGGATTTCCAGGAGATGTTCCGGGTACTGGTGGACTTCGATGAAGACATCCCGATGGTCGACGAGAGCCTCGAGCAGTTTGCTCAGTTGCTCAAAACCCGGACCTCGGAAGAAGGCATGGCGCCGCTGACCGCCGATGCGGTGGCACGTCTGGCGACTTATAGCGCGCGGCTGGCCGAGCATCAGGGGCGTTTGTCGGCGCGCATTGGCGATCTGTTCCAGTTGGTCAGCGAGGCGGACTTCATTCGTGATCTGGCCGGTGACGAGATGACCGACGCCGGGCACATCGAGCGTGCGCTCAAGGCCAAGGCCACCCGCACCGGACGCGTGTCGGCGCGGATTCTCGATGACATGCTGGCGGGGATCATCCTGATCGACACCGCGGGTGCGGCGGTCGGCAAGTGCAACGGGTTGACGGTGCTGGAGGTCGGCGACTCGGCGTTCGGCATACCGGCGCGAATCTCCGCCACGGTTTACCCCGGTGGCAGTGGCATCGTCGACATCGAGCGTGAGGTCAACCTCGGGCAGCCGATCCACTCCAAGGGCGTG
This sequence comes from Pseudomonas fluorescens HK44, assembly GCF_000217955.3. Classification (GTDB taxonomy): domain Bacteria; phylum Pseudomonadota; class Gammaproteobacteria; order Pseudomonadales; family Pseudomonadaceae; genus Aquipseudomonas; species Aquipseudomonas fluorescens_AQ. The sequence continues at coordinate 363,475 of NZ_AFOY02000008.1, forward strand.
ATGATCCTCACCGGGTATCTGGGCAGCCGTTACGCTCAGGAATTCCCGTTGGCGATTTCGGCCAGTATCGCGCTGGAACAATCCTACGGTTACGTCGATGGTGACAGTGCATCGCTGGGCGAGGCGTGCACGTTGATTTCGGCATTGTCGAAAACCCCGCTCAAGCAGTGCTTCGCGATTACCGGCTCGATCAACCAGTTCGGTGAAGTGCAGGCGGTGGGCGGGGTCAACGAGAAGATCGAAGGCTTCTTCCGTCTTTGCGAGGCGCGCGGTTTGACCGGCGAGCAGGGCGCGATCATCCCTCAGGCCAACGTCGCCACGTTGATGCTCGATGAGCGGGTGCTGGCGGCCGTGCGTGCCGGGCAGTTCCATGTCTACGCGGTGCGTCAGGCCGATGAAGCATTGAGCCTGTTGGTGGGCGAGCCGGCCGGCGAACCGGACGAAGAGGGTCAGTTCCCTGAGGGCAGCGTCAACGCTCGCGTGGTGGAGCGCTTGCGGGTGATCGCGGAAATGATCAGCGAAGATGATTTGAAAGAGGCCGAGAAGGAGCATGCGCAGGCGCAGGAGGCATTGGTTGCGGCCAAGCCTGCCTGATACCGGAAACTGCACACAGCCATTGTGGCGAGGGAGCTTGCTCCCGCCGGCCGGTCCGCGCTCGGGCGAAGCAGTCGTAAACTGGTGCACGCGCTCTGACTGAAGAACCGCGTTACCGATTTCAGGGCCGCTTCGCAGCCCAGCGGGAGCAAGCTCCCTCGCCACGGGGTTTGTGCATGGCGCTGGGTCGTCATTGTGATAGCGCTTTTTGCCGCCCGGGTGACGTCAAAAAACCAACAACGACCATTCGGCGCCTTCTAAGCTCCGTCAACTTGCTGACTCGACTTTTCTTCTATGCTCAGGACAAGGACATCGACAGTCATCACTGGATCGAGACAGCCTTCGCGTGGAGGCTGAATACCCGATTTACCGAGGGTCGCCGCCATGCCGCGCAACCTCTGCCTCACCCGCCAATGCCTGGGCCTGGTTACCCGTATCGAGTGCAGTATTCGCCCGCTTGCGGGGGACACCGGTATGTGGACCTTGTTGTTTGCCGCCGGAATGGCCGGCGAGCAACCTTCCGCCATCAAGGCCCAAGGCCCGTTTCATGGTCCTTTCGTGGCCGAATCGATACTCGATACCATCGTTGAAAGCCTGACCCTGCACGGTTATCAACTGGCCGATGACCCGCAAATCTGGTGTTTGCACTTGCAAGCCCAGCTGCGGGAAATCAATGGTGGACGCTGCCGAAATCCGGGTGGTTTTCAGTTCAACCCCGAGCATTAGTGAGCTATTCGACAGGGTTGGGGTTTTCGGCCTTGTCGAGCTTGACCTCGAATCCATATTCGACGGTATTGAGGTTGGTGCGCTGGTAGGTTTCCAGGCTGCTCGGCTGGCCGTAGAAATAATGCACCTCAAACATTGCCGGGCCTTCTGCGCTGGCGTCGTGGCTGACCGCAAGAATCTCCTTCAGGTAATTACCGCTCGCGTCCTTGGCGAAGAAGCGCCAGTTCTGGGCGGGGAATACTTTCTGGTCAACCACCAGGGCGTTGCCCTTGAGCTCCAGGCCTTTGGGCAGTTTCTGGGTGTCGAGGTTGTCTTTTGCAATATTGGCCAAAAACAACGGCATCGAGCCGACAGCATACGCCGGCGTTTCGGGGAACAAGGTCAGGTCGTACGTGATGGTGGCGCGCAGCGGGTCGATTTCGAAGGCCTCGGCTGGCAATTCGATAGGCTCGCCACGTTTGCCCTTATCGTCCTGGGTGAAGAAGGTCACGGGGGTGTCGCCAGGGCTGAATGAGGAACCGAGCAGTTCGTCGTTGAAGGTTTTCGGGTGATCGAATTCGATGCGTGCCGCACTGGCGTCCTCGACGGACTGATTGACGTGGATGTTCTTTTTCAGCTGTTCCTCATCCAGTGTGGCGCCTTTGAGCCAGGTTGCGGCCTGATCGTCGTACACGACCACGGGCGGGTTGAGGCTCTGGATGGTTTTATCCGTGGTATTGCGGTCGAAGCGGCGTACTGGCAGTTCCAGATCTTTGCGGGTCACGGTGACGGCCGAGAAGTCGAGGACGTTGACTTCGAGGTTTTCGATGGGGCCGTTGAAGTACACCTTGGTGTAATGATGAGTCTGCTTGTGCTCGAACGCCTGTTGCTCGTCTTCGAGCTGTTTTTCGAACGCATCGCTCCAGGCGGTCTGCTTCTGCATCTCGGCCAGTTGTTTTTGATAGAACCCGATTTGCGCGGCATCTTCGTTGATCGAGCCAGAGCGTGAGAGAAGCTGCCCGGTCGTGTCCCTGGCCTGGACAATCAGCGGATTGAGCGGGGTATCGCTGACGTCTGGCGCCAGTGCCGCGCTGTTGTTGACTTCGACCTCGGCGTAGTTCTTTTCGAGGGCCCGCAGGGTGACGCTGATGTTGTCGTCAGTGCGGGTCTGGCCCACGTCCTTTTTCGTCAGGTTGAAGGTGAATACCTTACGCGGTGCAATGACCTCTACTTTACCTTTCAGGATTGTCGGTTGCGGCTGGCTTTTGCTGTCGATGTTCTCGCCCTCGACAAAAGGGTAGGCCACCGTCAGGTCATCCGGATTGGTCAGGCTGGCGCTTGAAGGGCTCAACTGAATGCCGGGATCGGTTTCCGACCATTCGGGCTGGAAGGGGATGACCTTCTTGTTGCTCAGCGTGACCGACTGCCATTCCAGCCCATGCGGGAAGGGAAACTCGGAAGGCATGTTGAAATTGAAGGGGAACACCGGCTGCAAGTCGGTCAGGTAGTCGGAGCTGGAGTCCTTGCGCAATACGAACAGGCCGTTGATGTAGGTGTCGACCAAGGCTTGGGGGGTTGGATAGTGCTTGAGCAGGGCCATGGCGTCTTCGCCGTATTCGGTGGCGATCGGCTTGATGGCAAGCTTTTGCTGTGCGCGCTCGAGCAGCAGTAACGAGCCGCCGAGATTGGCCACGGCATCCTTGAGCTGCGGATCCTGAATCGCGTCCAGCGACTTCTCGAACTGTGCGGTCTTTTCCTCGAGGCTTTGCGGGCGCTTCTCATCGCTGGGTGAGCAGCCGCCGATCAATACCGCAAGGCAAAGGCCGACAGTCGTTAAAGGCAATCGCAAATCCATTTTCCGGTTTTCCTCTACAGCGCAAATAAACGATGCGAATGCTTTGGACACTAGCAGAAAAACGCTTTGGCAGACTCGCAGGTTGTGGATTTGTCTGCGGTTTATGGGGTTTTGAGCGGCTGATATACTCGCCGCCGTTTAAAACCCTTGTGTGAGATTCAATGGAACGTTTTGTCGAAAATGCAATGTACGCCTCGCGCTGGCTGCTGGCGCCGATCTACTTCGGTCTGTCCCTGGGCCTGTTGGCCCTGGCGCTGAAATTCTTTCAGGAAGTCTTCCACGTTATTCCCAACGTGTTCTCGATGGCCGAGTCCGATCTGATTTTGGTGCTGTTGTCGTTGATCGACATGGCGCTGGTGGGCGGTTTGCTGGTGATGGTGATGATTTCCGGCTACGAAAACTTCGTGTCCGAACTCGACATCGATGAAGGTAAGGAGAAGCTCAACTGGTTGGGCACGATGGACTCCTCTTCCCTGAAGATGAAAGTCGCGGCCTCGATCGTGGCGATTTCCTCGATCCACCTGTTGCGCATCTTCATGGACGCCAGGAACGTCGATCCCGAGCACCTGAAGTGGTACGTGATCATTCACATGACCTTCGTGATCTCGGCGTTTGCCATGGGTTACCTGGACAAGCTGACCAAGCACTGATCCGCTTTGGAATGTCCCCTGTGGCGAGCGAGCTTGCTCGCGCTCGGCTGCGCAGCAGTCGTAAAACCTGAGGGCGCGATTTACCTGATTAACTGCATTGGCAGGTTTCAGGACCGCTTCGCGCCCCAGCGCGAGCAAGCTCGCTCGCCACAGCCATTGTGAAACGGACGGGCGGCGGCGTTTGCGGCTTGTGCTTTCGTGCGCCGAGGCATATCCCTGTAAGTGTCTTGGCTCGCCATTGCGCGGGGTGCGCTCATGAACCTGCAAGAATTGAACGCCTATGCCATCGCCGGGAAGGTCGATGAGCTGAATCTGATCTCGATGGAAGGCGGGATTTATCTGTTGGAGGCTCGGATACATGGCGCGGCTCATCCAATCGTCGACACCCATGGGCAAACACTGCATTTGCGCTCGGTGGAACATGCTCGTGAAGTCCTTCACGCCTTTCCCAAGCTGACATTCAACCTGATTCACACCTCAGTGCACGACGAGATGTGCGGTCTGGGCACCAGCGGGGAAGAGAGCCTGAAGGTGCCCATCTCCTGATAGCGCTGACAGCCCTGATCACCGCAATGGCATCTGTGCTAGTCTGCTTGCCCTTTTGGTTCCGGGCGCTCCGGGATGCGCTGTGCACGCACGGCAAAGTCCCGAGCCGTCCGCACAGCGGAGCAGTGTCATGTCCGAAGTAAATCTGTCCACCGACGAAACCCGCGTCAGCTACGGTATTGGCCGTCAGTTGGGCGACCAACTGCGCGACAACCCGCCACCGGGTGTTAGCCTGGACGCGATCCTGGCCGGTCTGACCGACGCATTCGCCGGTAAGGAAAGCCGAGTGGGCCAGGAAGCAATGTCCGCCAGCTTCAAGGTTATCCGCGAAATCATGCAAGCCGAAGCCGCTGCCAAGGCTGAAGCTGCCGCTGGCGAAGGTCTGGCATTCCTGGCTGAAAACGCCAAGCGTGACGGCATCACCACTCTGGCTTCCGGCCTGCAGTTCGAAGTACTGACTCAAGGTGAAGGCGCCAAGCCAACCCGTGAAGATCAAGTGCGCACCCACTACCACGGCACGCTGATCGACGGCACTGTGTTCGACAGCTCCTACGATCGTGGCGAGCCTGCAGAATTCCCGGTTGGCGGCGTGATCGCCGGCTGGACCGAAGCCCTGCAACTGATGAACGCCGGTAGCAAATGGCGCTTGTACGTGCCGAGCGAACTGGCTTACGGCGCACAAGGCGTTGGCAGCATTCCGCCGCACAGCGTTCTGGTGTTCGACGTCGAGCTGCTCGACGTTCTGTAATACCTGGCCTGTTGTTATGCCGGGCTAATGTGGGAGCGAGCCTGCTCGCGATGGCATCACCTCGGTTTCACAGGAAAACCGAGTTGACCGCATCGCGAGCAGGCTCGCTCCCACAGTCTTTTGCGGCGCTTGTCATAGTTCGATTTTGTGGTGCAGGTCATTCATTGGGCGCAATGCCCGGGCGTAGCAGAATAGGAACAGGTTGCGTACCAGCTCCTTGAGTACCACCGGTTCGCTGGAACTCAGGCCATTGAGGTCGAGGTCGCCCTGGTCTTGCAGCTCACTCAAGGCTTCTTCTTCCAGTACCGCACACACTTCCCCGGTTTCCCGATGCAGGATCCTGAGGTACGGGTGTGGGCGATCCAGCCATGCATCGATCAAGTAAGTCATGATGCTCATCTCCTTTTTAATGGTTTTATGAGAATAATTCCTATTCAATTAATAGCAAGTACCTATTGGTGGTTTCTGCTGTTTTCTGTAAGGGAATTGCTGAGGGTCAAAGCGGCTGGCGTTTTGCTATTGGGCGGGATTGTTGGGGGATCAGGCGAGGGTGAGGCTCCATCCCACGCAGAGCGCGGGATGGAATACAGCGGGTTCAGACTTTTCTGACGAACTCGGATTTGAGCTTCATCGGGCCGATACCGTCGATCTTGCAGTCGATGTCGTGGTCGCCATCGCACAGGCGGATGTTCTTGACCTTGGTGCCGACCTTGACCACCAGCGATGTGCCCTTGACCTTGAGGTCCTTGATCACGGTGATGGTGTCGCCATCTTGCAGGACGTTGCCGACCGAATCCTTTTTCACGGCTTCATCGGACGCCGCTTCGGCTTCGCCATTGGCGGACCACTCGTGGGCGCACTCCGGGCAGATCAGCTGGGCGCCGTCTTCATAGGTGTATTCGCAATTGCATTTCGGGCAGGGTGGCAACGTGCTCACTAGGGCTCCTTGGATTCAGGATGGCTAAAAAGCGCACATTATATAGGGTTTTGCCCGGAAGGTGGCTGCCCCTGTGGGAGCGAGTCTGCTCGCGATAGCGGTGTGCCGGTCAACATTGATGTTGAGTTCGACTCCGTCATCACGAGCAGGCTCGCTCCCACATGGAGAATTACCAAGCGATCAGTGCGTGCGGGCGACTGCAAACTCGCTCAGCTCGACCAATGCATCCCGGTATTCGCTGGCAGGCAGCATTTCGAGGCATTTGATCGCACGGGCCACGTAATCGCGGGCCAGCTGTGCGGTGTAGTCCAGAGAGCCCGAGGCTTCCACGGCAGCGCGGATGCTTTCCAGGTCTTCGATGCCACCTTTCTGAATCGCCTTGCGTACCAGTGCCGCTTGCTCTGGCGTGCCTTCGCGCATGGTGTAGATCAGCGGCAGGGTCGGCTTGCCTTCGGCCAGATCGTCACCGACGTTCTTGCCCAGGGTTTCTGCGTCGCCTTTGTAATCCAGCAGATCGTCGACCAGCTGGAAGGCCACGCCGAGGTGGTCGCCAAAGGTGCGCAAGGCTTCGCTCTGTTCTGGTGTAGCGCCAGCCAATGCCGCGGCACTGTGGGTCGAAGCCTCGAAAAGCATCGCGGTTTTGCCGCGGATGACTTCCATGTAGGTTTCTTCAGTGGTGCTGGCGTCGCGCACCTTGGACAGCTGCAGGACTTCGCCTTCGGCGATGATCCGCGTGGCTTGCGAGAGAATCTTCATCACCGGCATCGAGCCCAGCTCGACCATCATCTCGAACGAGCGCGAGTACAGGAAATCACCGACCAGCACGCTTGGGGCGTTGCCCCACATGGCGTTGGCGGTCGAGCGGCCACGGCGCATGCCGGACATGTCGACCACGTCGTCGTGCAGCAGGGTGGCGGTGTGCAGGAATTCGATGGTGGCGGCCAGCAGGCGCATGTCGTCGCCTTCGCGACCCAGGGCCTTGCCACACAGCAACACTAATAAAGGCCGCAGGCGTTTACCGCCAGCCGAAGTGATGTAGTCGCCGATTTTCGATACCAGCGGCACTCGGGAAGTCAGCTGCTTCTTGATGATGCCGTCGACGGCGTTAAAATCATCCGCCACCGCGCGGTAGAAAGCTTGGGGTTGCATCAGCGACAGTCGCTCCAGAAGGGTTGCGCGGCATGCTAGGACCCACGTCCGGGCCTGTCAAGGCGCGGTCAGACACCATGAAAGCTGCTGCACTCGGTAATCCTGCGTCAAAAGCAGGCTCGGAATGCTCATTTACAACTCGTAAACTCCGCTTCCTCGCCTGCTTTTTCCTTGTCTTCCCTTCGTTCGCGACGCTTTCAGGGCGTCTGAAGGCCACTTGCAACGCGCTCGTGGCTTGCGTACAATCGCGCACCCTGAACTTCCTGGGCAGCACCTGCCTTACGCAATTGCATTTGGGTCGTTCCATCCCATGCAGCCATGCCAGCCAATACCTCTTCTTATAAAGAGCTGGGTGAGCAGGATTATCGGAGAAATACCATGTCGTACGCAGTAATCGTTACTGGTGGCAAGCAATACAAGGTCGCCCCAGGTGAATACCTGAAGATCGAGAAACTGGAAATCGCTACCGGCGAATCCGTAACTTTTGATCGCGTTCTGTTGGTCGCCAATGGCGATGACGTGAATATCGGCGCTCCAGTTGTTGCTGGCGCTACCGTTGTGGCTGAAGTGATCTCCCAAGGTCGTCACGATAAAGTCCGCATCATCAAGTTCCGTCGTCGTAAGCACCACATGAAGCGTATGGGCCACCGCCAGTGGTACACCGAGATCAAAATCACCGGTATTCAGGCTTAATTTCAGCCTAATTCCTCACTAGGAGAATTGAACTCATGGCACACAAAAAAGCTGGTGGTAGTACCCGTAACGGTCGCGACTCAGAAGCCAAACGCCTTGGCGTGAAGATGTATGGCGGCCAGAAAATCATTCCGGGCAACATCATCGTGCGTCAGCGCGGCACCCAATTCCACGCCGGTTACGGTGTTGGCATGGGTAAAGATCACACCCTCTTCGCGAAAATCGAAGGCGTGATCAAGTTTGAAGTAAAAGGCGCGTTCAACCGCCGTTACGTGAGCGTTGTCGCGGCTTAATTGCGCGATCGCTGGAAAAGCCCTGTCTTGCGACGGGGCTTTTTCGTTTGTGGGGTGAGTCTCTTGCAAAACTGTTTGTATGGGCTGCCGGCGCTGGATTGTGCGGTCGTTGATTGAGGTCGCTGCGCTCATTTTTGCAAGAGTCTTATGTCTTAGTGTTTTTCGGCTCGTCCGTATGGCGAGAGGCGTTTTGTTATGAAGTTTGTTGATGAAGTATCGATTCGAGTAAAGGCTGGCGACGGTGGCAATGGCTGCATGAGTTTTCGTCGGGAAAAATTCATCGAAAACGGCGGTCCTAACGGCGGTGATGGTGGCGACGGCGGCTCGGTCTACATGATCGCCGACGAAAACCTCAACACCCTGGTCGACTACCGTTACACCCGGCACTTCGATGCCGAGCGTGGCGCCAACGGCGGCAGCACTGACTGCACCGGTAAAAAAGGTGAAGAGCTGGTCCTGCGGGTTCCGGTCGGCACCACGGTCATTGACTCTGCTACGCAAGAAGTCATTGGCGACCTGACCAAGGCTGGTCAGCGTCTGTTGGTGGCGCATGGCGGCTGGCACGGTCTGGGTAACACCCGTTTCAAATCCAGTACCAACCGCGCGCCGCGCCAGACTACGCCAGGCAAGCCAGGCGAGCAGCGTGACCTCAAGCTGGAAATGAAGGTGTTGGCCGACGTCGGTCTGCTGGGCTTGCCGAACGCTGGCAAAAGTACCTTTATTCGTTCGGTTTCGGCGGCCAAGCCGAAAGTTGCCGACTATCCGTTCACCACGCTGGTGCCAAACCTCGGTGTGGTTAGCGTCGATCGCTGGAAAAGCTTCGTCATTGCCGACATTCCGGGTCTGATCGAAGGTGCTTCCGATGGCGCGGGCCTGGGGATTCGTTTCCTCAAGCACTTGTCGCGTACCCGTCTGTTGCTGCACCTCGTCGACATGGCGCCACTGGATGACACCAGTGCTCCAGACGCAGCTGAAGTCATTGTCAGCGAGCTGACCAAGTTCAGCCCTTCGCTGGCTGAGCGTGACCGCTGGCTGGTGCTGAACAAGTGCGACCAGATCCTTGAAGAAGAGCATGAAGAACGGGTCAAGGAAATCGTTGATCGTCTGGAGTGGACCGGTCCGGTCTACGTAATCTCGGCCATTGCCAAAGAAGGCACCGAGCGCCTGACGCGCGACATCATGCGTTACCTGGAGGATCGTGCCGATCGTCTGGCTAACGACCCGGTCTACAAGGAAGAGTTGGCCGATCTCGATCAGCGCATCGAAGACGAAGCCCGTGCCCAGTTGCAGGCGCTGGATGACCAGCGTGCCCTGCGTCGCAGCGGCGTGAAGTCGGTCCATGACATCGGTGACGATGACTGGGACGAAGAAGATGTGGATGATGAAGATGGTCCGGAAATCATTTACGTGCGCGACTGATTCGTTGCAGTAAACTTAAGCGCCGCTCTATCGAGCGGCGTTTTGGTATCTGGAAATCGGTAGTCACGAATAACGTTACGGGCAGCGCTGGGTCGCGCTGTCCTCAAGCTAAGGTTGAAGATGATGCGGAGCAAGGTGACAGGTGCGCAGCGTTGGGTCGTGAAGATCGGCAGCGCTTTGCTGACGGCTGATGGCAAGGGTCTGGATCGCGCAGCAATGAGCGTCTGGGTTGAGCAGATGGTCGCGCTGCATGAGGCGGGTGTCGAGCTGGTGCTGGTGTCCTCGGGGGCGGTAGCGGCAGGCATGAGTCGCCTTGGCTGGACCGCACGACCCAGTGCGATGCACGAGTTGCAGGCGGCTGCCGCCATCGGTCAGATGGGGTTGGTGCAGGCCTGGGAGTCGAGCTTTGCCGAGCATGGCCGGCACACGGCGCAGATTCTCCTGACTCACGATGACTTGTCCGATCGCAAGCGTTACCTCAACGCCCGCAGCACCTTGCGTGCGCTGGTCGAGCTCAAGGTCATTCCGGTGATCAACGAGAACGATACGGTGGTCACCGACGAAATCCGTTTCGGCGACAACGATACGCTGGCGGCGCTGGTGGCCAACCTGGTCGAGGCTGACCTGTTGGTGATCCTCACTGATCGTGACGGCATGTTCGACGCCGATCCGCGCAACAACCCTGACGCCAAGCTGATTTACGAAGCGCGCGCCGATGATCCGGCGCTGGATGCGGTCGCGGGTGGCACTGGCGGTGCGTTGGGTCGTGGCGGTATGCAGACCAAATTGCGTGCGGCGCGTCTGGCGGCACGTTCGGGGGCTCATACGATCATCGTGGGTGGGCGTCTTGAGCGTGTGCTGGATCGTTTGAAGGCGGGCGAGCGCATCGGCACCTTGCTGTCGCCTGAGCGCGGCCTGCTGGCGGCGCGCAAGCAGTGGCTGGCTGGACACTTGCAGACTCGCGGCACACTAGTGCTGGATGAGGGGGCGGTCACGGCGTTATCGCAGGGCAATAAAAGTCTGCTACCGGTTGGCGTCAAGCTGGTTCAAGGCAGCTTCCGTCGCGGCGAAATGGTGGTGTGCGTGGCGCCCGACGGTCGTGAGATTGCCCGTGGCCTGGCCAACTACAGTGCGCTTGAGGCGCAAAAAATCATCGGCCAATCGTCTGAGGCGATTGTCGGTTTGCTGGGTTACATGGCGGAACCGGAGTTGGTTCACCGCGATAACCTGATTCTGGTTTAAGGAAAACGCGAATGCGCATGGCAAAAGGGTTGTTGGGGTTGCTGTTGGCGATGCCGCTGTTGGCGTCGGCGGAAGAAATCGGTCAGGTATCGACCGTGTTCAAATTCGTCGGGCCGAATGATCGTATCGTCGTCGAGGCCTTTGATGATCCGAAAGTCGATGGCGTGACCTGCTACCTGTCGCGAGCCAAGACGGGCGGCGTGAAGGGTGGCTTGGGGTTGGCCGAGGATCGGTCGGAAGCGTCCATCGCGTGTCGTCAGGTCGGGCCGATCAGCTTCAAGGGTGAGCTCAAGGATGGTGAAGAGGTGTTCAAGGAGCGCACGTCGCTGGTGTTCAAGACCATGCAGGTGGTGCGTTTCCTCGACAAGAAGCGCAACACCCTGGTGTACCTGGTCTACAGCGATCGCCTGATCGAGGGTAGTCCGCAGAATGCCGTAACCGCGATTCCGATTTTGCCGTGGGCACACGCTCAGTAATCTGGCGCAATACCCTGTGGGAGCGAGCCTGCTCGCGATGAGGCTGTAGCATTCAACATCATTGTTGGCTGCTGTGCCGCCATCGCGAGCAGGCTCGCTCCCACATTTTTTTTGGGGGTGTGCTCGCCAAATCGCAGGCAATAAAAAACCGACCCTGGGGTCGGTTTTTTAATGAGCGTGTCGCTTAGGCAGCAGCGGCAACGTTCAGAGCCTTGACGTGGCCATTCAGGCGGCTCTTATGGCGAGCAGCTTTGTTCTTGTGGATGATGCCTTTATCGGCCATACGGTCGATAACTGGCACGGCCAGAACGTAAGCAGCTTGCGCTTTTTCAGCGTCTTTTGCGTCGATGGCTTTAACTACATTCTTGATGTAGGTACGAACCATGGAACGCAGGCTGGCGTTGTGGCTGCGACGCTTCTCAGCCTGTTTTGCACGTTTTTTGGCGGAAGGTGTGTTGGCCACCGTCGAGCTCCTCGAAAGACTTTTTAGGAAATAGCAAACAAAATAGGCCGCGAATCATGCCGATGAGTTGAAGTCTTGTCAAGGGCGGGTGATGCGTTCCGCTGAGTGGTCGATCTAAAGAGGCGGGATATTTATTTCCGGCGCTTGACCTGTAAACTCGCGAGCTTTGGCTCTGTGCTGTTGCGGCGCGGAGTATCGCATAAGTGGGCGGTTTGTTCGCCTGCTGTTTATCGACAGGCAAAAACTCTTCAATGAACCTGCTTAAATCGTTGGCCGCCGTCAGCTCTATCACGATGCTTTCCCGGGTTCTGGGGTTCGTCCGTGACACGCTCGTCGCACGCATATTTGGCGCCGGGATGGCCACAGACGCCTTCTTTATCGCCTTCAAACTGCCCAATCTGTTGCGGCGAATCTTCGCCGAAGGGGCGTTTTCCCAGGCCTTCGTGCCAATTCTGGCGGAATACAAAAGTCAGCAGGGCGAGGAGGCGACACGAACCTTCATCGCTTATGTGTCGGGCTTGCTCACGCTGGTGCTGGCGGTGGTCACGATGCTCGGAATGATCGCGGCGCCCTGGGTCATCTGGGCAACGGCCCCGGGGTTTACCAACACGCCGGAAAAATTCCAGCTGACTTCCAGCCTGTTGCGAGTGACCTTTCCTTATATATTGCTGATCTCGCTGTCCTCGCTGGCCGGGGCGATCCTCAATACCTGGAACCGTTTTTCGGTGCCGGCCTTCGTGCCGACCCTGCTCAACGTCAGCATGATCGTCTTCGCGCTGTTCCTGACGCCGTACTTCGATCCGCCGGTAATGGCCCTGGGCTGGGCGGTGCTGGTCGGTGGCCTGGCGCAATTGCTCTATCAACTGCCGCACCTGAAAAAAATTGGCATGTTGGTGTTGCCGCGCCTGAACCTGCGCGACACCGGTGTCTGGCGTGTGATGAAACAGATGCTACCGGCGATTCTCGGGGTCTCGGTCAGCCAGATTTCGCTGATCATCAACACCATTTTTGCCTCGTTTCTGGTGGCGGGTTCGGTGTCCTGGATGTATTACGCCGACCGCCTGATGGAATTGCCATCCGGCGTACTTGGTGTAGCGTTGGGCACGATTCTGCTGCCGACGCTGGCGAAAACCTACGCCAGCAAGGACCGCCACGAATACTCGCGCATTCTCGATTGGGGCCTGCGCCTGTGCTTCGTGCTGGTGCTGCCGTGCTCGCTGGCGCTGGGGATTCTGGCGGAGCCGCTGACCGTTTCGCTGTTCCAGTATGGTCAGTTCAGCGCCTTCGATGCCTCGATGACCCAGCGTGCCCTGGTTGCCTACTCGGTCGGTTTGCTCGGGATTATCGTGATTAAAGTGCTGGCGCCGGGTTTCTATGCGCAACAAAACATTCGCACACCGGTAAAAATCGCGATTTTCACGCTGGTCGTCACTCAGCTGTTCAACCTGGCCTTGATCGGCCCGTTGAAACACGCAGGGCTGGCCCTGGCCATTAGCGCGGGTGCATGCCTGAACGCCGGTCTGTTGTTCTATCAGTTGCGCAAACAGAAGATGTATCAGCCACAGCCAGGCTGGGGCCTGTTCGGGCTCAAGCTGGTGGTTGCGGTGACGGTGATGTCCGCAGTTTTGCTGGGGGCGATGCATTTCATGCCGGCCTGGGGCGAAGGGCACATGCCGGCGCGCTTCCTGCGTCTGGGGGCTTTGGTTGGTGCTGGTGTGGTGGCCTATTTCGGTATGTTGGCGTTGATGGGCTTCCGTCTGCGGGACTTCAATCGCAAGGCGTTGAACTGAAGACGCGGCATCAATAATCACGGCTCGGGCGCCAGTTTTGTCGGTTCGATCACTTTGGGTTACGGTGTTGCCTGTTGTCGGCCGCCGGGTGTGGTTATAATCGACCACTTTATGAGCAAGAAGCGCGTTATGCAGCTGGTTCGAGGCCTCCACAATTTGCGCCCCCAGCATCGGGGCTGTGTCGCCACTATTGGCAACTTTGACGGTGTTCACCGTGGCCACCAGGCTATCCTGGCCCGGCTGCGTGAGCGTGCGCTCGAGTTGGGTTTACCCAGCTGCGTGGTGATTTTCGAGCCGCAGCCGCGTGAATTTTTCGCCCCCGACACGGCTCCGGCCCGTCTGGCGCGCTTGCGCGACAAGCTGCAACTGCTGGCCGCCGAAGGGGTCGACCGGGTTCTGTGCCTGGCTTTCAATCACCGTTTGAGCAAGCTCAGCGCTGCGGAGTTCGTCGACACCATTCTGGTCGATGGTCTGGGCGTGCGGCATCTGGAGGTCGGTGACGACTTCCGTTTCGGCTGTGATCGGGTAGGGGATTTCGATTTCCTGCTACAGGCCGGGGCCGTTCAGGGGTTCACCGTCGAAGCGGCGCAGACCGTTGAGCTGGACGGGTTGCGTGTCAGCAGCACCCAGGTGCGTAATGCCTTGGTTGCTGCCGACTTTGCCTTGGCCGAACGATTGCTCGGTCGTCCGTTCCGGATTACCGGACGGGTTCTGCATGGGCAGAAGCTGGCGCGCCAACTGGGCACGCCTACGGCCAACGTGCAACTCAAGCGTCGTCGTGTACCGTTGACCGGGGTTTACCTGGTCAGCGTCGAGGTCGACGGCAAAACCTGGCCGGGAGTCGCCAATATTGGCGTTCGGCCAACGGTTGAAGGTGATGGCAAAGCCCACCTTGAAGTCCATATTCTAGATTTTGCCGGCGATCTGTATGACCGGCGTTTGACGGTGGTTTTCCACCACAAGCTGCGCGAAGAGCAGCGTTTCGCCTCTCTGGAGGCGCTTAAGACGGCGATCAATGCGGATGTCGCCGCCGCCCGTGCCCTAGCCGCACCTAGCGCCAATCGCTAATGAAGAGCCTTAAATGACCGACTATAAAGCCACGCTAAACCTTCCGGACACCGCCTTCCCAATGAAGGCCGGCCTGCCTCAGCGCGAACCGCAGATTCTGCAGCGCTGGGACAGCATTGGCCTGTACCAGAAGTTGCGTGAGATTGGTAAGGATCGTCCGAAGTTCGTTCTGCACGACGGTCCTCCGTACGCCAACGGCACCATTCATATCGGTCATGCGCTCAACAAGATTCTCAAGGACATGATCATCCGCTCGAAAACCCTTTCGGGTTTCGATGCGCCTTATGTTCCGGGCTGGGACTGCCACGGTCTGCCGATCGAGCACAAAGTCGAAGTGACCCACGGCAAGAACCTCACGGCGGATAAAACCCGTGAGCTGTGCCGTGCCTATGCCACCGAACAGATCGAAGGCCAGAAGTCCGAGTTCATCCGTCTGGGTGTGCTGGGTGACTTCGCCAACCCCTACAAGACCATGGATTTCAAGAACGAGGCCGGCGAAATCCGTGCCTTGGCTGAAATCGTCAAGGGTGGTTTCGTGTTCAAGGGCCTCAAGCCTGTGAACTGGTGCTTCGACTGCGGTTCGGCCCTGGCTGAAGCCGAAGTTGAATACGAGAACAAAAAGTCCTCGACCATCGACGTCGCCTTCCCGATTGCCGACGAAGCCAAACTGGCTGCCGCCTTCGGCCTGACATCGCTGGGCAAACCGGCTTCGATCGTGATCTGGACCACCACCCCGTGGACCATCCCGGCCAACCAGGCGCTGAACGTTCACCCCGAGTTCGACTACGCCCTGGTCGACGTCGGCGACAAACTGCTGGTACTGGCGCAAGAGCTGGTCGAGTCGTGCCTGGCTCGCTACAACCTTGAAGGCTCGGTCATCGCCACGGCCACTGGCGCGGCGCTGGAACTGATCAATTTCCGTCACCCGTTCTACGACCGCCTGTCGCCAGTTTACCTGGCCGAGTACGTCGAACTGGGCGCCGGCACCGGCGTGGTTCACTCCTCGCCAGCCTACGGCGTAGACGACTTCGTGACCTGCAAAGCTTACGGCATGGTCAACGACGACATCCTCAATCCGGTGCAAAGCAACGGCGTTTACGTGTCGTCGCTGGAGTTCTTCGGCGGCCAGTTCATCTGGAAGGCCAACCCGGCCATCGTCGACAAGCTGACGCAAGTCGGTGCGCTGTTGCACACCTCCGTCATCGAACACAGCTACATGCACTGCTGGCGTCACAAGACTCCGCTGATCTACCGCGCTACCGCGCAGTGGTTCATCGGCATGGACAAACAGCCGGCGACTGGCGACACCTTGCGTAAACGCGCGATCAAAGCCATCGAAGACACCACGTTCGTACCGGCCTGGGGCCAGGCGCGTCTGCACTCGATGATCGCCAACCGTCCGGACTGGTGCATCTCTCGCCAGCGTAACTGGGGCGTGCCGATCCCGTTCTTCCTGCACAAGGAAAGCGGCGAGCTGCACCCACGCACCGTCGAGCTGATGGAAGAGGTCGCCCAGCGCGTCGAAGTCGAAGGTATCGAAGCCTGGTTCAAGATGGACGCGGCCGAGCTGCTGGGTGACGAAGCGCCGCAGTACGACAAGATCAGCGACACCCTCGACGTCTGGTTCGATTCGGGCACCACGCACTGGCACGTCCTGCGCGGTTCGCACCCGGTGGGCCACGAGACCGGTCCGCGTGCCGACCTGTACCTGGAAGGTTCCGACCAACATCGCGGCTGGTTCCACTCGTCGCTGTT
The DNA here is from genome assembly GCF_000217955.3 of Pseudomonas fluorescens HK44. GTDB lineage: Bacteria > Pseudomonadota > Gammaproteobacteria > Pseudomonadales > Pseudomonadaceae > Aquipseudomonas > Aquipseudomonas fluorescens_AQ. Next base: position 379,858 of record NZ_AFOY02000008.1, read on the forward strand.
GACCGGTTGCGCCATCGACAACCACGCGCCGTACCGCGAACTACTGACTCACGGTTTCACCGTCGACGAAGCCGGCCGCAAGATGTCCAAGTCGCTGGGCAACGTGATCGCGCCGCAGAAAGTCAACGACACCTTGGGCGCCGACATCATGCGTCTGTGGGTGGCTTCGACCGATTACTCGGGTGAAATGGCGGTTTCCGACCAGATCCTGCAACGCAGTGCGGACGCCTATCGGCGGATCCGTAACACCGCGCGCTTCCTGCTTTCCAACCTGACCGGTTTCAACCCGGCCACCGACATCCTGCCGGCAGAAGAAATGCTCGCGCTGGACCGTTGGGCCGTGGACCGTACCTTGCTGCTGCAACGCGAGCTGCAAGAGCACTACGGCGAATACCGCTTCTGGAACGTCTACTCCAAGATCCACAACTTCTGCGTGCAGGAGCTGGGCGGTTTCTACCTCGACATCATCAAGGACCGTCAGTACACCACTGGCGCCAACAGCAAGGCCCGCCGTTCGGCGCAAACCGCGCTGTTCCACATCTCTGAAGCGCTGGTGCGCTGGATCGCGCCGATCCTCGCGTTCACCGCCGACGAGTTGTGGCAGTACCTGCCGGGCGAGCGCAATGAGTCGGTCATGCTCAACACCTGGTACGAAGGCCTCAGCGAGTTGCCGGAAGGCTTCGAACTGGACCGCGCCTACTGGGAGCGGATCATGGCGGTCAAGGTCGCGGTCAACAAGGAAATGGAAATCCAGCGCGCGGCCAAGGCCGTGGGCGGTAACCTGCAAGCCGAAGTGACGCTGTTCGCCGAAGAGGCGCTGAGTGCCGACCTGGCCAAGCTGAGCAACGAACTGCGCTTCGTGCTGATCACCTCGACAGCCAGCATTGCACCGTTCGTGCAAGCGCCGGCCGACGCGGTTGAAACCGAAGTCAGCGGTCTGAAACTCAAAGTGGTCAAGTCGAGCTTCGCCAAGTGCGCCCGTTGCTGGCACTGCCGTGAAGACGTCGGCGTGAACCCGGAGCATCCGGAAATCTGCGGTCGTTGCGTCGACAACATCAGCGGCGCTGGCGAGGTTCGTCACTATGCCTAATGCTGCTAGCCGTTTCGGACGGCTGAGCTGGCTCTGGTTGAGCGTGCTGGTTCTGGTCATTGACCAGGCCAGCAAGTTCCACTTCGAAAGCTCGCTGACCATGTACCAGCAAATCGTGGTGATTCCCGATTATTTCAGCTGGACTTTGGCCTACAACACCGGTGCGGCCTTCAGCTTCCTGGCTGACAGCTCCGGCTGGCAGCGCTGGTTGTTCGCCCTGATCGCGGTCGTGGTCAGTGCGGTGCTGGTGGTCTGGCTCAAGCGTCTGGGGCGCAACGACACCTGGCTGGCGATTGCGCTGGCACTGGTACTCGGCGGCGCGCTGGGTAACCTGTACGACCGCATTGCCCTGGGCCATGTGATCGATTTCATTCTGGTGCATTGGCAGAACCGCTGGTATTTTCCGGCGTTCAACTTTGCCGACAGCGCCATCAGCGTCGGGGCTGTGATGCTCGCGCTGGATATGTTCAAAAGCAAGAAGACCGGAGAAGCCGTTCATGACTGAACAGGTATTGGCTGAGCAACGCATTGGCCAGAACACGGAAGTCACTTTGCACTTTGCATTGCGCCTGGAGAACGGCGACACCGTCGACAGCACCTTCGACAAAGCCCCGGCGACCTTCAAGGTCGGCGACGGCAACCTGCTGCCAGGTTTCGAAGCTGCGCTGTTTGGCTTCAAGGCGGGTGACAAGCGTAATCTGACGATTCAGCCAGAAAACGCCTTTGGCCAGCCCAACCCGCAAAACGTGCAGATCATCCCGCGTTCGCAGTTCCAGGATATGGAACTGTCCGAAGGCCTGCTGGTGATCTTCAACGATGCGGCGAATACTGAGCTGCCCGGTGTGGTCAAGGCGTTCGATGACACTCAGGTGACCATCGACTTCAACCACCCGCTGGCCGGCAAGACATTGACCTTTGACGTGGAAATCATCAGCGTCAAAGCGCTGTAACCTGTAGGAGCTGAGCTTGCTCGCGATGACTGATTGTCAGTCAACATCAATGTTGAATGTCAGGCCCTCATCGCGAGCAAGCTCAGCTCCTACAAATGATCTAATTTCTTGCGCGCAAGACACGAGGCACAGCATGCAAATCAAACTCGCCAACCCCCGTGGCTTCTGCGCCGGCGTGGACCGGGCGATCGAAATCGTCAACCGCGCCCTGGAAGTCTTCGGGCCGCCAATCTATGTGCGCCACGAAGTGGTCCACAACAAATTCGTCGTTGAAGACCTGCGCGCACGCGGGGCGATCTTCGTTGAAGAACTGGATCAGGTGCCGGACGACGTCATTGTGATTTTCAGCGCCCATGGGGTTTCCCAGGCCGTTCGCACGGAAGCCGCAGGCCGTGGCCTGAAGGTCTTCGATGCGACCTGCCCATTGGTGACTAAAGTGCACATCGAAGTGGCGCGCTACAGCCGCGACGGTCGTGAGTGCATTCTGATCGGCCATGCCGGTCATCCGGAAGTCGAAGGCACCATGGGCCAGTACGACGCCAGCAACGGTGGTGCGATCTACCTTGTCGAAGACGAAAAGGACGTTGCCGCGCTGAACGTGCGCAACCCCGAAAAGCTGGCCTTTGTCACTCAGACCACCTTGTCGATGGACGACACCAGCCGTGTAATCGATGCCTTGCGCACTCGTTTCCCGGCCATTGGCGGCCCACGCAAGGACGACATTTGCTACGCCACGCAAAACCGTCAGGATGCGGTCAAGCAACTGGCTGACGAATGCGACGTGGTGCTGGTGGTCGGCAGCCCGAACAGCTCCAACTCCAACCGCTTGCGCGAGCTGGCCGAGCGCATGTCCACCCCGGCGTATCTGATCGACGGTGCCGAAGACATGCAGCGCAGCTGGTTCGATGGTGTCGAGCGTATCGGCATCACCGCCGGGGCCTCGGCGCCGGAAGTACTGGTTCGTGGCGTTATCGAGCAACTGCAGGCCTGGGGCGCTACCGGCGCCGATGAACTGGCCGGTCGCGAGGAGAACATCACCTTCTCCATGCCCAAAGAGCTACGCGTTCGCTCCCTGCTCTGATTCCTCACCTCCCGCACACAAGGCCTTCTCGGCCTTGTCGCTGCGCAGGCTGACACGACCGCTTCTGGACAGCACCACTTGGTGATGACTGACCGGCTCGCGGCCCGCGCAGATGTGCAACGTCCCGGCCTGAAACGCACCGCCGGGCAACAGCGGCTCGCCGAGGCTGCTGAACCGTACAAAATTCTTCACCGGCCGATTACCCACAATCGGCACCCCGGCGCTTGTCTGGCGCTCGATCAGCAGCGGGTTGCTGCTGTCTTGATGACCCTCGCCACTGATATCCAGAATGATTTGCCAGCCTTGACCCCAATCGTCATTCAACGCGTGGATGACAATGGTCTGATTGCGCAGGATGGCCTCGGTGCGGGCATTGCGCATGCCACTGGCGAGCGTTTGTGCCGCAGTTTCACGACTCACTGATTGCGTGTACTCGCTGAGTACCGGGCTGACCTGTTGCAGAACGATCGCCGCGATTGCCAGTCCGATAAGCAGTTCGATCAGGCCGAACCCCTTCTGATGCATAACGTCTCCTTCCCTGGAGAGGGCGTTGATTTGTGCAAAGAGTGTCAAAACAGCCCGACGGCCACCGGCTGAATGTTCTAGCTTGATACAGCTAGGTGTAGTCGTTGGCAGCGGAGGGCAGCGATGAATCATCGTACAAAAGGTTTCACGTTGGTCGAGTTGCTGGTGATCCTTGCGGTCATGGCGATTTTGCTCACCCTGGCGGTACCGGCGTTCAACAGTTCAGTGCAGAACGCCAGGGCCGATACCGAAATCAGTGATTTGCAGCGAGGACTCAATTACGCCCGCCTGGAGGCGATCGACCGGGGCATCACTACGCGGGTCCGGCCAACTGCCGGCGGCAGCGTCTGGACCGGGGAGTTGACGGTGTACGACAGCACCGGCTCACCGGCGAATGTATTGCGGGTTATTCCGGCGATGAGCAGCGGCGCCACTCTGACGCTAACCTCTGGAGTGACCACCATCGATTTCAACAACCTCGGTGGATTATCGGCGCCGGCCACGGCAGTGCTGTTCAATTACGTATCAGGGGCGCAGAGCCGGACGCTCAGCGTGTGTTTAAACGGACGGATTGTCTTGGGTGGAAGCTGCGGATGACAGGAGCGGGATCGCGTGCACAGGACGGCATGACACTGATCGAAGTGTTGGTTGCGCTGTTGATTCTGAGCGTAGGGCTACTGGGCGCGGCGGCGACTCAGCTCAATGCGCTGAAGTACACCGACAGCTCGCTGATGACCAGCCAGGCGAGCTTTATTGCCTACGACATGATGGACCGGATTCGCGCCAATTCCGCGGCCGACTACACCGTCACGCCGCCGACCTCGGGCAATTTGAATGTTACCCGGGATCAGGACCTGTATGACTTCACCACCAATATCATCAGCTTCGGCGGCCCGACCGCTACGGGCAGTATTACCCTGAACCAGCGGGTGTATACCATCACCATCACTTGGGATGACTCGCGGGCAGCCGCCGCCAGTTCGACCCGCAGCTTTGTCCTGAGCAGCCGCGCCACCGTCGATCCGGTGTTCACGCCATGAGTCGTTCGTCCCGAGGGTTTGGTCTGATCGAGCTGATGATCGCCATGGCGATCGGCCTGATCGTGGTGCTCGGCGTGGCGCAAATTTTTATTTCGGCGAAAAGCACCTACATCAGCCAGAACACCTCTGCCGGGATGCAGGAAGATGCGCGGTTTGTCCTGAGCAAAATGATTCAGGAAATCCGCATGGTCGGCATGTTCGGTTGCCTGGGGACGATTACCGATGCGAGCTCGGCCGGCGACTTCAATGCCAGCCAGATCACCCCGATCAGTTGGGATAACACGGCACTCAAACTGACCCTGGTAACGTCGGATGTCGGCGGCAACGGCGGGGATCCGACCTGGACCGTGGTGTCTGACTGCCGAACCAGCGCAACGGCCTATACCAAGGTGCACACCCCGGCAGCCGGGCAACTGGCGTTTCCGATCCGGCGGTTGTCCTATCGCCTGAGCAATGGCCAGATCCTGATGACCACGGACACTATGTCGGCGGCGCTGGTGAGCAACGTCAGTGCTTTCAACGTGACCTTCGGCATGGCCACCAGCGCCACCGATGTTGCCGCGTCGAGTTACAGCAGCAATCCGGCCGACCCGGCGCGAATCCGCAGTGTGCGCTTGAGTCTGACCCTGGCGGACCCCAACAACCGCGTGCGCAATCAGACCTTCAACGTGGTTGCCGCTTTGCGCAACCGGTTGATGTAGGGGCGATGCCGATGATCCTTTCTCCCCTCAAGGCACACGCCCAGCGCGGCATGGCGCTGCTGATGAGCCTGGTGTTTCTGCTGTTGTTGACGCTGATCGGTATCTCGTCGATGCAGAACGCTACGCTCCAGGAAAAAATGGCCGGCAGCGTGACGCTGCGCAATCAATCCTTCCAGGGCGCAGAGGCGGCGTTGCGCATGGGTGAAAGCGCCGTGCAACTGAGCGCATACACCCTGGCGGCATGCGCCACGACCACCCAATGTGCCCCGCCGGCCGAGTCTTCAGTAGTCGCGGCCGCAGGCTTCAACGCCACCTCCGGGGTGACCTGGATCGCTGCCGGCAGCGGTTTTTACGGTGTGCAGAACCTGGGCACCACGTTGAGCGCCGTGAATGTCCCGAGCAATACCTCGGCGACGCTCTATCGGGTCACCGCTGTTGGGCTGGCGGGCACTTCGCGCAGTGTGGTGGAGAGCATTTATGCGAAATACTGAGGCCCGTCGTCGGGAGCGACGCCATTGGTTGATGGGGGTAGCCTGCGGCGGGCTGCTGGGTCTTTATCTGGCCGCTCCGGCGTATGCCTTCACGCCATCGGATTCACCACTGCTCGGCGCGTCGGCTGTCGCGCCAAACGTGATGCTGCTGCTCGATGATTCGGGGAGCATGAACAGCATCATCTATGCCTCGGGGTTTGACCCGACCGTTTCACGAACGCCGGCCCAGCAATGTAACGCGCTTTCTGGCTTGTGTTTTAGTGGCTCCGCTATCGTCGGCGATCCGATCCTGCTGTCCAGTTTGCCCCAGTCGGGATGTCCCAGCGGTTACTACGCATTCTACAAAAACAGCCTGACGCCACTGTGCCTCAAGCTCCCGGACCCGGTGGGCAGCGGCAATACCCGTTATTCCGACAACTACATTTCCTACCTGGTGGGCCTGGCCAACGGCAGCAATCGCGACTTCACCGACGGCTCGATACCCAATGACTATCGAATCAACGTGGCGCGCAACGTAGCCACGGCGCTGATCACCAGCAATCGCGGGCTGCGTTTCGGTCTGGCAACCTTTAATTCACCGAATACCCACGGCAACAGCGATGGTAATCATGGCAACGGCAATGGCAGTGGTATCGGCAACAATAATGCCGGTAATGGCGGTTACATCGTCAACGACATCAGCGATCTGACGGTGGTCAGCGGCAGCGTGACCCAGGCCCAGGCGGACGCCAACTACAACGCGCTGATCTCTGCTATCAACGGCTTGAGCGCGATATCCAATACACCACTGGCGGAAACCTACTACGAAATTACCCGCTATTTTCGCGGCATGACGCCGTACTACAATTCAGGGCCAGCCACCTACACCAGTCCGATCCAGTACCGCTGCCAGAAGAGCTACGGGGTGGTCATCAGCGATGGCCTGCCGACCTACGACCGGACTTTCCCTAGCGACGATCCACTCGGTGGTACCCGGCTGCCCAACTGGGACGGGATCAACAATGACGGTAACGACCTTAACGGCGATGACGAGGGTGACACCCTGTACCTGGACGACATCGCCAAATTCGCGTTCGACATCGACATGCGCTCCACCGGCACGGACCTGGCGGGCAAAAGCTGGAGTTCACCAGACTTCCCCAAGCAGAACCTGAACACCTACACGGTGGGTTTTACCACCGCCAATCAGATGTTGGCGGATGCCGCCCGTTACGGGCAGGGCAAGTACTATCAGGCAACCGACAGCGCCAGCCTCAACACTGCGTTATCGGCAGCCTTGAGCAACATCTCCACCAAGGCCGGCTCGGGTGGCAGCGGCGTCGCCAGCAGCACCACGGTGACCAGTGGCTCCAGCTATTTTCAGACCGGCTACGACCCAAAGGACTGGCGCGGCACTATCAAAGCCTTTGGCTTCACCTCAAGCGGGGCCGTGGACACCACCTCTGTGCTGTGGACCACTGACACGGTCATCGTTCCCGGTGCGACGGCGCCGACTTATCAGTCCTGGAACACCACGACCAACGCGGTGGTCACTCTGGCCTACGGCAACTTATCCAGCACCCAGCAAACCAGCCTCAGCCAGAACCTGCCGACCGGTATCAGCGGCAGCGATCTGGTGGAGTGGAGCAAGGGCACCAACAAAGCCGGCTTGAAGACTCGTACGGTGCTGCTGGGTGACATCATCAACTCGCCATTAACGCTGGCATCGCCCACTGACAAAACCGCTTCGGACCTGGCCGGCAGTACCAGTTACAGCACGTTCCTGACCAGTAAAGCCGCGAACATGAACACCAGCCTGGTGGTGAATGCCAACGATGGCTTGGTGAATGTCATCAACGCCGGCAACGGTGCGCGGCGCTACGGCTACATGCCTTCCAGCGTGCTGTCGTCGCTGCATTTCATCGCCGATACCGCCTACATCAATGGCAGCAGCCACAAGTTTCTCAACGATGGCCAGGTTGGCGTGTTCGATGCCCAACTCAACAACGCCTGGAAAACCCTGGCCCTGGGGGGCGTGGGGGCGGGCGGCAAGACCTTTTACGCCGTGCAGCTGTTCGATGGGACGGCGGGGAACGTGACCAATGCCTTGTGGGAAATCAGCGCGCCGACCACCGCCAACACCGCGAACGTTTTCAATGATCTGGGTTATGCCTATGCGCGGCCGGAAGTGGCACGCTTGGCCGATGGTCGCTGGGCGGCCTTCATCTCCAATGGCTACGGCAGCAACTCGGGTGTTGCCGCGCTGTACGTAGTGGATATTCGCGACGGTTCGCTGATCAGGAAAATCGTTATCGACGGCACCGAAACCACCAATGGCCTGTCATCGGTCAAGCTCAAGGTCGACTCGCAAAGCATTGTCCAGGCGGCCTATGGCGGCGATTTGAAAGGCCGGTTGTGGAAGTTCGACTTGAGCAGCTCAAACCCCGCCAGCTGGGGCGTGGCCTTTTCCGGTAAGCCGCTATTCACTGCGCCGGGCGGCGCGACACAGCCGATCACGGCGCAACCGTTGCTGGCGGACCATCCGATCAACGGTAAAGAGGTATTCTTCGGCACCGGGAAATTCAACGAGACGGCTGACAAGCTCAGCAAGGACCTGCAAGCGTTCTATGGGGTGTGGGATGCCGATGGAGGCTCGGGGCAGATCACCGTGTCGAGCTTGCAGGCGCAGGCTGTGACCGGAGTCTTCACGGGGACTGCCGGGGGGCAGTTCATCACCACCTCACAGAATCCCGTGACCTATCCGGCACAAAATGGCTGGTATTTGCCACTGGTGTACAACAATTCCCTGACCGGTGAGCGGGTGATCAACCAGGCTGCCCTGGTGCTCGGGCGGATTGTGTTTACCACGGCCGGCATCGACACCACGGATCCCTGTTCAAGCTTTGGCAACGGCAAACTGGTCGAACTCGATGCGTTCAGCGGTAAGATGCTCAACTATGCGGTGCTCGACACCAATGGCGATGGCCTGGTCGACACGAACGACACGATCTCCAGCGGGGTGATTTTTACCGGTGGCATTGCGACGCTGAATGCGATCGTCAACAGTGCAGCCCGCAAAATTGTGAGCGACTCCAGTGGCGGTATCACCACTCTGGTTGAAAAATCCGGCGGCGGCAGCCGTCGAGTCATGTGGCGACAAATACAGTAAGTGAGAGTTGAGGCAATGCGCAGATCCAACCAAGGTTTTACCCTGATCGAAATCATGATCGTGATCGCGATCATCGGGATTGTGGTGACCATTTCCGCTCCACTCCTTACCGAGTACGTGAAGCGAAGCCATCGCACCGAAATTGCCGGGCTGCTGTCCGAGCAGGCACAAAACCTTGAAAGGTTCTATTCGAAAAACAATGTGTACAGCAACGCTACCGGGCTGAGTGCTGGCAATGACTACTACACCATTACCCCGACACTGACCGATCAGACCTTCTTGCTCACCGCCGTGCGCAAGGCCGGGTCAACGATGGCCGGTGACAAGTGTGGGGATTTCACCCTCGGCAACACCGGCGTCAGAGGCATGACCAATGCGACGACCGGGCTGACCACCAAGGATTGTTGGGGTCGCTGAGTACCTTTCTTCGGGCGCGTTTGGCGCCCCCTGTCTTTTTTATTGTTGGATCAGATGATGGCCAAGCAACAGCAAGTGGTGATTGTCGGCGGTGGGGTGATCGGCCTGCTGACCGCGTTTAATCTGGCGTCGCACGTGCAGAGCGTGGTCCTGCTGGATCGCTCGAACGTGGGGCAGGAATCTTCCTGGGCCGGTGGTGGCATCGTTTCGCCGCTGTACCCGTGGCGCTACAGCCCGGCGGTCACCGCATTGGCCCACTGGTCCCAGGATTTTTACCCACAACTGGCAGAACGTCTGTTTGCGAGCACCGGAGTCGATCCCGAGGTGCACACCACGGGCCTGTACTGGCTGGATCTGGATGACGAGGCTGAGGCGCTGGCCTGGGCAAAACGTGAAAATCGTCCGCTGAGCCCTGTGGATATCTCGGCTGCTCACGATGCCGTGCCGGTATTGGGGCAGGGGTTCTCGCGGGCAATCTACATGGCTGATGTCGCTAACGTGCGTAACCCGCGACTGGTGAAGTCTCTCAAGGCGGCCTTGCTGGCGCTGCCCAACGTGACCATTCATGAACAGTGCGAGGTTAGCGCGTTCATTCGTGAAGGCGACGCGGTGGTGGGCGTCGAGAGTTCAAAAGGCCCGATCCATGGTGATCAGGTGGTACTGACCGCCGGTGCCTGGAGCGGTGACTTACTGAAAACCCTGGGCCTGGATCTGCCGGTCGAGCCGGTCAAGGGGCAGATGATTCTCTACAAGTGCGCCTCGGACTTCCTGTCGAGCATGGTTCTGGCCAAGGGCCGTTACGCCATTCCGCGTCGAGACGGGCACATCCTGATCGGCAGCACGCTGGAACACGAAGGGTTCGACAAGACGCCGACCGAGTCCGCGCTGGAAAGCCTCAAGGCCTCGGCGGTCGAGCTGATTCCGGCGCTGGCCGAGGCCGAGGTGGTCGGGCATTGGGCGGGGCTACGGCCGGGGTCGCCGGAAGGGATTCCGTATATTGGCGCAGTGCCCGGATTTGCCGGGTTATGGCTCAATTGTGGGCATTACCGCAACGGGTTGGTACTGGCGCCGGCGTCGTGTCAGTTGTTTGCGGATGTGATGCTGGGGCGCGAGCCGGTTATCGATCCGGCGCCTTATGCGCCGACCGGACGAATCTAGTCCTTCAGGCAAAAGCACAGACTGTGGCGAGGGAGCTTGCTCCCGCTCGGTTGCGTAGCAGCCGCAAAAAAGCCGCGCCGATACCCAGCGATTTCAATCCAGCCCCAGCTTTTTCAGCCTGTAACGCATCGACCGAAACGACAGGTTCAACCGCTGGGCCGCCGCTGTGCGGTTCCAGCGGGTTTCTTCGAGGGCCTGGAGAATCAGTTTGCGTTCAACGTTCTCCAGATACTGCTCAAGATTGTCGATTTTCGTCAGGTCCGGCAAGCCGGTATCGGCGCTGCAATTGCCGTCAGTCAGGCGCAGGTCGCTGGCTTCAATCTGCTTGTTTTCGCACAGGGTGTACGCGCGTTCGAGCATGTTCTCCAACTCACGGACATTGCCCGGAAAGCGGTAATGCTTGAGTGCATCGAGGGCTTGTGGCTGGAGATGGGCGGCCGGCAAGCCGCTGACTGCCGCGAGACGCTTGAGCACATGACTGGCCAGCAGCTCGATGTCGTCACGGCGCTCGCGTAGCGGCGGGACGCGCAACTCGATGACATTCAGCCGATAGTACAAATCCTGCCGAAAGCGCCCAGCGGCCACTTCGGCGTCCAGATCCCTGTGGGTAGCGCAGAGTATTCGCACATCGATGATGGCTTCCTGCTGCCCGCCGATGCTGCGTACTGCCTTTTCCTGAATCGCGCGCAGCAATTTGACCTGCATTGCCAGCGGCAAGTCGGCCACTTCATCGAGAAACAACGTCCCGCCGTTAGCCGCCTGGAACAGCCCGGGTTTGTCTTCGATGGCGCCGCTGAAACTGCCTTTGCGATGACCGAAAAACTCGCTTTCCATCAATTCGGACGGAATCGCCCCGCAGTTGACCGGCACAAACGGCTGGCTGCTACGTGGGCCTTGTTCATGAATCAGCCGGGCGACCAGCTCCTTTCCACTGCCGGATTCGCCGCTGATGTACACCGGTGCCTGGCTGCGCGCCAGTTTGTCGATTTGTGTGCGCAGGTTGCGCATGGGCACTGAGTCGCCGAGCAACCGGCGATCGATGGCTCTGGCAGCGTCGCCCACGACCGACAAACGCAGTGCGCTGACCACCAGCTCCCGCAGTCGGGTGAGGTCCACCGGTTTGGTCAGGAAGTCGAAGGCCCCGGCTTTCAGCGCATTGATGGCGGTATCGAGGCTGCCATAAGCGGTGATCATCGCCACGGGCACGTATGGGTGGGTCAGCTGAATGTGCTGAACCAGTTCCAGGCCGGTACCGTCGGGCAACCGCATATCGGTCAGGCACAGGTCGAACCGCTCTTTAGCCAGCAACGACCGCGCTTCGCCGACATTGCGCGCGCTCAGCGTGTCGAGTTTCATTCGGCCGAGGGTGATTTCCAGAAGTTCGCGTATATCCGGTTCGTCATCGACGATCAGGACTTTTTGCCGTGGGCTTGTCTTCAACTTTGTTTCCGTCCGTGAGCAAAGGTGATGCGAAAGCAGCCGCCGCCTTGGCGTGGTTTGAAGTCTAGGCGGGCCTGGTTGCTTTCGCACAGCTCACGGGACAGATAGAGACCCAGGCCAGTACCCTGGCTACTGGTGGTGAAGAACGGTTCGAACAAATGCGCTTGCTGCTCCGCGGAAACGCCGGGGCCGTTGTCCTGCACCTCAAGGGTGGGAAGCTGGCTGTCGGGGTCGATAAAGAGCGTGAGCCGGACCTCGGCCTCCTTGTGTGCAAGGGCGCTGTGGCGCCAGGCATTGCGCAGCAGGTTATCGAGCACCTGAGCCAGTTGGTCAGGGTCCATCAAGGTGGTGAAAGGCCCTGCGCCCATGCTCAGATGAATCTGCTGACGATCTGTCGCACCTTCGCACACCGTTCGCACGAACTGCTCCAGCCACGGTTTCAAGTCGAGCCGTTGCGGCACGGATTGCTGGCGGCGTGAAAGCTGCAGGACGTTTTCTATCACTCGGTTCATGCGTTGGGAGTGGTCTTGAATAATCTGCGTCAGACGCCGGTCGGCGCCGATCAGTTCCTCAGACTCGTTCAGCAACTGCGCCGCATGGCTGATGGCACCCAATGGGTTGCGGATTTCGTGGGCAATGCCTGCGGTCAGCCTGCCCAGTGCTGCAAGCTTGAGTTGCTGTGCTTGTTGCGCGACCTGGGCGAGGTCTTCGAGAAATACCAGGGTTTGACGTTGTTCGTTCAGGCCCAGTGCAATGAAACTCGGTTGCAGTTCCAGGCCGGTACGGGCGACTTTCAGGCTTTGCGGGCGCAAGGTCGGGTTGTTGAACCAGAGTTGCAGGCGCTCGACCAGGGCTGTCGAATAATCGTCGATGAGCTGGCCGTCGAGGTGTGTCTGGCCAAACAGACTCAAGGCGCTGTGATTGGCCAACTGAACCCGGCGCTCACTGTCGAGCACCAGGATGCCGGTGCGCATGCGTTGCAGGATCAGCGCATTGAGCGCTTCCAGGCTGACCACTTCGCTGGCGCGCTGTTGGGCCAGACTCTCGCTGACCTCCAGTTGTCGGGTCAGGCCTTGCACCAGCAAGGCAGCGGCAAAGCACAGGGCGCCCAGGGTGCCGGCTTGCAAATAGTGGTTGGCACCGTTCGGGTGGTTGCCGCTCAAGGTAAACGTCAGGGAAATAATGCCGATGGCGGCGACCGCCGCGAGCAGCAGGCCGATGCGCCGGCGCAGCAGTGTATTGCCGATCGCCACTGACACAATCAGCAGATTGCCGATGGCGCTGGGGACGCCTCCAGCGGCATAGAACAGCACTGACAGCAGCAGGATGTCAGCCAGCGTGAGGCTGAAGATCTGTACAGGTTGTCTGGGGTTCCCTGCAAACACCACCAGCAGGATATTCAGAATCAGGTACAACCAACTGCCAGTGCGCAGCAGGTCGTCGTTGGTGAACTCCAGCAACTGGTTGTCCATGTTACTGGAGATCAACAGCACCAGAAGGAGGCCGATGCTTAAACGGTAGAAATGATAGAGGCGCAGCAGTCGCTGGGCCTGTTTGTCGCCGAGACTCGAGATCTCAGCGATCACGTGAACTCGGGCCTTGCTCAAGGTGAGCCTGGCTGCAATACCACTGTTGTTGAAGTCTCAGCGCGCGGTCGCGTGGCAGGTGTACACCGCAATGGGCGCAGCGGACCATGGGCGCCGCTTCCAGCTCGGCAGGAGATTTGGGCGCGGATGCCTGTCTCTTGGACTTGCGCCAGTACCATACCGCCGCAACAATCAAGGCGATCCAGAACAATTTACCAAACATGGTGAGCAGCTGCTTTTTGACTGATGATCCAGCAGTTTAGCCAAGGACATGACAGGCGCACAGCGTAATAAGTGCTGCACAAAAAACGGGAATAAAAAAGGGAGACTCGAAAGTCTCCCTTTTTGGCACCTCAGGGTGTCAGTCGAACACACCGAAGGTCAGGCGGCTGAACCACGAGCGGTCGCTGCTGTTGCCTTTGGCCTCGTGCGGCTGTTCTTCAACCGCATCGCCTTCTTTAGGCTTGAGCTCGGCAGGGATCGCGTCCTTGGCATCCTGGAACTGCTTCATCACGTCCTGGTTGGCGCGGGTTTCGCCCGGCGGCAGCGGTGGACGGGATTCGATCAGGCCCAGAGTGGCCTTGCTCAGCCATGAACGGTTGTCGGCTTCGGCCACCCGTGGCACGAACTGACCGTCGACCAGGGTCGGGTGGTTCGGGTAGTTGAGCTTCAGGGTTTCGAGACTGGTGTTGGCCAGTTCGTCCAGATGCAGGCGCTGGTAGGACTCGACCATCACCGCCAGGCCGTCACCGACCGAAGGGGTTTCCTGGAAGTTTTCCACGACATAACGACCACGGTTGGCCGCTGCGACATACGCCTGACGGGTCAGGTAGTAGTCGGCTACGTGAATCTCGTAGGACGCCAGCAGGTTGCGCAGATAAATCATGCGTTGCTTGGCATCTGGCGCGTAGCGGCTGTTCGGGTAACGGCTGGTGAGCTGGGCGAACTCGTTGTAGGAGTCACGTGCGGCGCCCGGGTCACGCTTGGTCATGTCCAGCGGCAGGAAGCGCGCCAGCAGGCCGACGTCCTGGTCAAAGGAGGTCAGGCCCTTGAGGTAGTACGCGTAGTCGACGTTCGGGTGCTGCGGGTGCAGACGGATAAAACGCTCGGCGGCAGACTTGGCAGCCTCCGGCTCGGCGTTCTTGTAGTTCGCATAAATCAGTTCGAGTTGAGCTTGATCTGCGTAGCGACCGAACGGATAACGCGATTCCAGAGCCTTCAACTTGGCGGTGGCGCTGGTATAGCTATTATTATCCAGATCGTGCTGGGCCTGCTGGTATAGCTCGACCTCGCTCAGGTTTTCGTCGACGACTTCCTTCGATGAGCAAGCAGCGGTCAATGCGAGGATGGCGATCAGCAGCAGGTGTTTCACTTGCATGGCGGCTTGCGTCCCTATGACGGCCGCTGTCTTGGGCGGGGCCGTCCTGTTATGATGAGTGCCCCGTTGAAAAGCCTCGGGGCAAAAGACGCCGTATTTAACCACAAGCGCGCAGCCGAAACCAAAGGCTGTAGCCGACGCCTAGTCTGAGCATGTCCGATAAAATTGAACTTCGCGCAGAGGTGCCGTCCGAACTGGGCGGCCAACGCCTCGATCAAGTCGCCGCACAATTATTCGCTGAGCACTCGCGCTCGCGCCTTTCCGCCTGGATCAAAGACGGCCGCCTGACTGTGGATGGAGCGGTTATCCGCCCGCGAGACATCGTCCACGGCGGCGCCATCCTTGAGCTGACTGCCGAGCAGGAAGCTCAAGGAGAATGGGTCGCTCAGGACATCGCCCTGGACATCGTCTATGAAGATGACGACATCCTGGTGATCAACAAGCCTGCGGGCCTGGTGGTGCATCCTGCCGCCGGTCACGCCGACGGCACCTTGCTCAATGCCTTGCTGCACCACGTGCCGGACATCATCAATGTGCCGCGCGCCGGTATCGTGCACCGTCTGGACAAGGACACCACCGGTCTGATGGTGGTGGCCAAGACCATTCAGGCGCAGACGCAACTGGTCACGCAGTTGCAGAGCCGCAGCGTCAGCCGGATCTACGAATGCATCGTGATCGGCGTGGTCACCGCCGGTGGCAAGATCAACGCGCCGATCGGTCGTCACGGCCAGCAACGTCAGCGCATGGCGGTGATGGAAGGTGGCAAGCAGGCGGTCAGCCATTACCGCGTGCTTGAGCGTTTCCGCTCCCACACGCACGTGCGGGTCAAGCTGGAAACCGGTCGTACGCACCAGATTCGCGTGCACATGGCTCACATCAACTTCCCGTTGGTCGGAGATCCTGCCTACGGCGGTCGCTTCCGTATTCCGCCGGCAGCCAGTGTGACCATGGTTGAATCGCTGAAACATTTCCCGCGTCAGGCGCTGCATGCGCGTTTCCTGGAACTGGATCATCCGACCACCGGTAAGCGCATGAGCTGGGAGTCGCCACTGCCGGATGATTTCGTCTGGTTGCTGTCGCTGCTCAAGCAAGACCGTGAGGCGTTCATCGGATGATTGACTGGCTGATTCCTGACTGGCCCGCGCCGGCCGGGGTAAAAGCCTGTGTCACCACCCGGGCGGGCGGCGTCAGTCTGGCGCCGTTCGACAGCCTCAATCTGGGCGATCACGTCGACGACAACCCTGAAGCGGTTGCCGAGAACCGCCGTCGCCTCACCGATCATTTCTCTATTCAACCGGCCTGGTTGCAACAGGTTCACGGCATTGCCGTGGCCCATGCGGACCCTGCGACGGTTGCGACGGCTGACGCCAGCTGGACTGTCACGCCGGGTATCGCCTGTGCGGCAATGACGGCCGACTGTTTGCCGGCCTTGTTCTGTGATCGCGCCGGCACACGTGTCGCTGCCGCTCACGCCGGTTGGCGCGGTCTGGCAGCGGGTGTGCTGGAGGCCACCGTCGAAAGCCTGGCCGTAGATCCTGCCGAGGTGCTCGTCTGGCTCGGCCCGGCTATCGGCCCGAAAGCCTTCGAAGTCGGCCCGGAAGTTCGCGAAGCCTTTGTCCGGCAACTCGCGGAAACCGATCAGGCCTTCGTCCCGAGCCATAACACCGGCAAGTTCATGGCCGACATCTATACGCTGGCGCGCCTGCGCCTGGCAGCCTGCGGTGTTACTGCTGTTTACGGTGGCGGCTTCTGCACCGTGACCGATCCACGCTTCTTCTCTTACCGCCGCAGTCCGCGCACCGGTCGGTTTGCTTCCCTGGTCTGGCTCGAACGCTAGACTTATCTGATCTGCGTCAATCAAACGCTGCTTGAATCTTCCAGAATTGACCGCATCTAGTGGGGTATCTGGCAGGTTTCTCTATTTAGGTGTGTCCATCGCTCCGGCCTGCTCAAAGGAAGGTGACCAATGCGTATAGACCGTTTAACCAGTAAATTGCAGTTAGCCTTGTCCGACGCCCAATCCTTGGCTGTCGGCCTCGACCATCCGGGTATTGAACCTGCGCACCTGATGCAAGCGCTGCTGGAGCAGCAGGGCGGCTCGATCAAACCGTTGCTGATGCAAGTGGGTTTTGACATCAACAGCCTGCGCAAAGAGTTGAGCAAAGAGCTCGACCGTCTGCCAAAAATCCAGAATCCCACCGGCGACGTGAACATGTCGCAGGACCTGGCGCGTCTGCTCAACCAGGCGGATCGCCTGGCTCAACAAAAGGGTGACCAGTTCATCTCCAGCGAGCTGGTACTGCTCGCCGCCATGGACGAGAACAGCAAGCTCGGCAAGTTGCTGCTCGGTCAGGGCGTCAGCAAAAAAGCCCTGGAAAACGCGATCAACAACCTGCGTGGCGGCGAAGCAGTGAATGACGCCAATCACGAAGAATCGCGTCAGGCGTTGGACAAATACACTGTCGACCTGACCAAGCGCGCCGAAGAAGGCAAGCTCGACCCGGTGATCGGCCGTGACGACGAAATTCGTCGGACCATCCAGGTGCTGCAGCGCCGCACCAAAAACAACCCGGTGCTGATCGGTGAGCCTGGCGTGGGTAAAACCGCGATCGCCGAAGGCCTGGCCCAGCGCATCATCAACGGCGAAGTGCCGGATGGCCTGAAAGGCAAACGCCTGCTGTCGCTGGACATGGGCGCGCTGATTGCCGGTGCCAAGTACCGTGGCGAGTTCGAAGAACGCCTGAAATCTCTGCTCAACGAGCTGTCGAAGCAGGAAGGTCAGATCATCCTGTTCATCGACGAACTGCACACCATGGTCGGCGCCGGTAAAGGCGAAGGCTCGATGGACGCCGGTAACATGCTCAAACCGGCGCTGGCCCGTGGCGAACTGCATTGCGTTGGCGCGACCACGCTCAACGAGTATCGCCAATATATAGAGAAGGACGCGGCCCTGGAGCGGCGCTTCCAGAAAGTCCTGGTGGACGAGCCGAGCGAAGAAGACACCATCGCGATCCTGCGTGGCCTGAAAGAGCGCTACGAAGTTCACCACAAGGTGGCGATCACCGACGGCGCGATCATTGCGGCGGCCAAGTTGAGCCATCGCTACATCACTGACCGTCAGTTGCCGGACAAGGCTATCGACCTGATCGATGAAGCGGCCAGCCGCATTCGCATGGAAATCGACTCCAAGCCGGAAGTGCTGGATCGTCTGGAGCGGCGCTTGATTCAACTGAAGGTTGAATCTCAGGCGCTGAAGAAAGAAGACGACGAAGCGGCGAAGAAGCGTCTTGAAAAGCTCCAGGAAGAAATTGCCCGGCACGAGCGTGAGTATTCTGATCTGGAAGAAATCTGGGCCTCGGAAAAAGCCGAAGTACAGGGCTCGGCGCAGATCCAGCAGAAAATCGAACAGTCCCGTCAGGAACTGGAAGCCGCCCGCCGCAAAGGCGACCTCAACCGCATGGCCGAGTTGCAGTACGGGGTGATCCCGGACCTGGAACGCAGCCTGCAAATGGTCGACCAGCATGGCAAGAGTGAAAACCAGTTGCTGCGCAGCAAGGTGACTGAAGAAGAGATCGCCGAAGTCGTGTCGAAATGGACCGGCATTCCGGTGTCGAAAATGCTTGAAGGCGAGCGCGACAAACTGCTGAAAATGGAAAGCCTGTTGCACCAGCGCGTGATTGGCCAGAACGAAGCCGTGGTGGCGGTGGCCAACGCCGTGCGCCGTTCGCGTGCCGGGTTGTCCGATCCGAATCGCCCAAGCGGTTCGTTCATGTTCCTCGGCCCGACCGGTGTCGGTAAAACCGAGTTGTGCAAAGCCTTGGCCGAGTTCCTCTTTGATACCGAAGAGGCGATGGTGCGGATCGATATGTCCGAGTTCATGGAGAAGCATTCCGTGGCGCGGCTGATCGGTGCGCCACCCGGCTACGTGGGCTACGAGGAGGGCGGTTACCTGACCGAGGCGGTACGTCGCAAGCCGTATTCGGTGATCCTCCTGGACGAGGTCGAGAAGGCCCACCCGGATGTGTTCAACGTGCTGCTGCAAGTGCTGGAAGATGGCCGCCTGACCGACAGTCACGGGCGCACCGTGGATTTTCGCAATACGGTGATCGTCATGACCTCCAACCTGGGCTCGGTGCAGATCCAGGAACTGGTCGGTGATCGTGAAGCGCAACGTGCGGCGGTAATGGATGCGGTGTCGACGCACTTCCGTCCGGAGTTCATCAACCGGATCGACGAAGTGGTGATTTTCGAGCCGTTGGCGCGGGATCAGATTGCCGGCATTACCGAGATCCAGTTGGGTCGCCTGCGCAGCCGTCTGGCCGAGCGTGAGCTGAAACTGACGCTGAGCAGCGAGGCACTGGATAAGTTGATTGCGGTGGGCTACGACCCGGTCTATGGCGCACGGCCGCTCAAACGAGCGATCCAGCGCTGGATCGAAAACCCGCTGGCACAGCTGATTCTGGCCGGCAGTTTCCTGCCAGGCACTACCGTGACGGCCACCGTTGCGAACGACGAAATCGTTTTCAACTGAGCGTTTGTTGCACGGTAATGGAGTAGGCCCCGCATCGCGGGGCCTTTTTTTTCTTAGGGTGTTGAACTGTAAGGAAAAGGCTTGTAAAGTGCGCCCCGCAGTAAGTCGCCCCAGCGGTTTCTTCTCCCCAAGGAGAAATCTGAAATAAGTTGCAAATCATTGTCTTGAAAGCAATTTAGGGGGTTGACAGAGGTGTTTAAGATTGTAGAATAGCGCGCCTCAGACACACGAACGCAGCGATGCGAACGGGTAGAAGAGGTGAAGCAAGCTTCACAGTTGTAATTGAAATATGTAGTTCCGTGATAGCTCAGTCGGTAGAGCAAATGACTGTTAATCATTGGGTCCCAGGTTCGAGTCCTGGTCACGGAGCCAATTTCAAACCGGGGTATAGCGCAGTCCGGTAGCGCGCCTGCTTTGGGAGCAGGATGTCAGGAGTTCGAATCCCCTTACCCCGACCATTTTTGGGTCGTTAGCTCAGTTGGTAGAGCAGTTGGCTTTTAACCAATTGGTCGTAGGTTCGAATCCCACACGACCCACCATTTTTGAAACCAGTTAGCGCTGGAATCGAATCTTAAGATCAGAGGCCAAAAGCACTGATCGAATAAGGCGCTCTGTTAAAGGGTGCCTTTTTTACCGGGGTATAGCGCAGTCCGGTAGCGCGCCTGCTTTGGGAGCAGGATGTCAGGAGTTCGAATCCCCTTACCCCGACCATATTAAAAATCCTCGTATCGAAAGATACGGGGATTTTTTTTGTCTGCTGAAATCCAGGATCGCGACAAATGATCGTTCCCGCGCGTGGGAACGATCAATTAACGGACGAGAGGATCTTAATGCAGCTTGAGCCGCGGTTCAGTGCCGCGACCAATCTTGCTCCCCAGCATCAGCATCGCCGTGCGGAACGGTCCATACAGCGCGACCTGGTGCATGCGGTACAACGACACGTAAAACATCCGCGCCAGCCAGCCCTCAAGCATTACGCTGCCGGTCAGGTTGCCCATCAAGTTACCCACAGCCGAAAAACGCGACAGCGAGATCAGGGAACCGTAATCGGTGTACTTGTACGTTGGTAACGGCTTGCCTTCGATGCGCAGTTTCAACGATTTGGCCAGCAGCGAGGCTTGTTGGTGTGCGGCTTGCGCACGTGGCGGCACGTTGCGATCGGTGCCGGGTTGCGGGCAGGCCGCGCAGTCACCGAAGGCGAAAATGTTTTCGTCGCGGGTGGTTTGCAGGGTCGGCAGCACTTGCAGCTGGTTGATCCGGTTGGTTTCCAGGCCGTCGATGTCCTTGAGGAAACCCGGCGCACGGATCCCGGCCGCCCAGACTTTCAGGCTGGCCTTGATCTCCTGGCCGCTGGCAGTGATCAGCGCATCGGCAGTGACTTCACTGACCGCTGCGTTGGTCAGCACCTTGACCCCAAGTTTCTCCAGGGTTTTATGCACAGGGCCGCCGATCCGCTCCGGCAGGGCAGGCAACACCCGTGGGCCGGCTTCGATCAGGGTGATGTGCATGTTTTCCGGAAGGATCCGATCCAGGCCGTACGCCGCCAGTTCGTGGGCCGCGTTGTGCAGTTCCGCCGCCAGTTCGACGCCGGTGGCGCCCGCGCCGACGATGGCCACGCTGATCTGTTGCACTGCATCGGATTGCCCGGCGTGGGCACGCAGGTAGTGGTTGAGCAATTGCTGGTGGAAGCGCTCGGCCTGTTTGCGGGTGTCGAGGAACAGGCAGTGCTGCGCTGCGCCCTGAGTGCCGAAATCGTTGGTGGTGCTGCCGACCGAAATCACCAGCGAGTCGTAACCCACCTCGCGTGCCGGTACCAGTTCCACGCCGTTTTCGTCGTAGGTGGCGGCCAGCTGGATTTTCTTCTGTGCACGATCGAGCCCGCTCATGCGCCCCAGTTGGAACTCGAAGTGGTTCCATTTTGCCTGGGCGACATAGTTGAGTTCGTCTTCGGAAGAGTTCAGGGAACCGGCCGCTACTTCATGCAACAGCGGTTTCCAGATGTGCGTCAGGTTCGCGTCGACCAGCATCACACTGGCCGTGCCACGCTTGCCCAGAGTCTTACCCAGACGGGTAGCCAACTCCAGACCGCCGGCGCCGCCGCCAACGATGACAATACGATGAGTCATGGGGATATCTCGCAAGGCTAAAGGAAATCGGTGCTGCAATTACCCGAGCGAGCGCCACGCAGCTCATAGCGTCAGGTAACTGATAAGTCGGCTCAGCAGGCCCAGGCCAATCGTCACTGCCAATACCACCACGAGGAGCATCCACGGCCGGAAAGGCCGGCGCTCGACTCGGTTCTGGGACAGTTGCAGGTACTCTTCGACATGCTGCTGGTCGTCGGGTTTCAGGCGGCTGGTCATATAGGGCCTCGTCAGGTAGACGTTGCTAAATGTATAGAAGCTACAGTGGGGGCGCCAACAATTGCTGTAGTGGGTTCATAGGCTGATCCCGACGTCGAACAGGATGCTGCGTCCCAGATTGCTGCGCAAAAAGTCCGGTGCATCGGGATGGGCAAACAGCACTCGGGCGAAGGTCGGGCCGACCAGTGACAACGAGCGCCATCCCTGGCGCAGGTATTCGGTGGGCGGCGGGAAATGGCTGTTGAGGTCGAGCACTTCGCGCTTGAGGCTGGCGAAAGCGATGATGTCCAGTTCGCCCAGGTCCATCCCCCGTTCTTTGTAGTTGTGCGCTTTTTTGCGCAGGGTCGGTGCCAGTCTCAGCAAGAACTCGTTGGCTGGAATACGCCTGGGCTTGGCTTCGCGGCGCACCAGTTGGCTCAGCGAGAACGCACTGCGCCGGCGTTGCAGTTCGTCGCGCCACTCGTCATTCAACCGTCGACCTTCGTCGAGCACGAAGAACACCTCGAAATTCGCCTCGCGAAACAGTACGTCCGGCGGTTCACCGGCAGGGGTGAATTCGTCGACGCGGTAGGGAATGTTCAAGCCTTGCAGCAGGCGTTGGCAAACCCAACGCTCACGCTCCCATTTGCGGGCATTGGAAAGGAACGCGTTGGCTTGCTCGGCCGCGATGGTCAGCAGGCGCAAATAATCTGAGTCATCCATAGGCCAAGCTTAGCGTTCAAATGCGATCGCAAAGAAGACAGTTTGTCGGAGAGGAAAAACTTCCCGTGTCTTCATCGTTGCATGCCTCCGGCGATCTTCCCCCAAAGC
The DNA here is from genome assembly GCF_000217955.3 of Pseudomonas fluorescens HK44. Classification (GTDB taxonomy): domain Bacteria; phylum Pseudomonadota; class Gammaproteobacteria; order Pseudomonadales; family Pseudomonadaceae; genus Aquipseudomonas; species Aquipseudomonas fluorescens_AQ. The sequence goes on from NZ_AFOY02000008.1 coordinate 402,567, forward strand.
CCGGTTCGGGATACTGCACAAAACGGATAGCGATCTGCGTAAATCGGATATTGCTGCGCGCCAAGCGTCCCTACCCTCGGCTGTACGGACGTTTACCGCGTTACCGATGCTCTTAAAAAAACAACAACAAGAGAAAGATGCCATGCGCACGATCGACGTACATGAGGTTATCGACAACGCACGCTTCAACCGCTTTCACTGGAGGGTGCTGTGCTGGTGTGCCCTGATCATCATCTTCGACGGTTACGATCTGGTGATCTACGGCGTGGTGTTGCCGATGCTGATGAAGGAGTGGGGGCTGAGCCCGCTGCAGGCGGGTGCATTAGGCAGTTATGCACTGTTCGGCATGATGTTCGGGGCGCTGTTTTTCGGCCCGCTGTCGGACAAGATCGGCCGCAAAAAAGCCATCACCCTGTGCGTGATGCTCTTCAGCGGTTTTACCGTGCTCAATGGTTTTGCCGGCAACCCCACTGAATTTGGCATTTGCCGGTTCATTGCCGGGCTGGGGATTGGCGGGGTGATGCCCAACGTGGTGGCGCTGATGAACGAGTACGCGCCGAAAAAAATCCGCAGCACCCTGGTGGCGATCATGTTCAGCGGCTACTCGGTGGGCGGCATGCTCTCGGCCGGGCTGGGCATCGTGCTGATCCCGAGCTTTGGCTGGCAGTCGGTGTTTTATGTGGCGATTGTGCCGTTCCTGCTGTTGCCGCTGATCATGTACTTCTTGCCCGAATCGGTGGGCTTCATGCTGCGTCAGGGCCGCAATGAACAGGCGCGCAACGTTCTCCAACGGGTTGACCCGGCTTATGTTGCGCAAGCCACCGATCAATTGCACATGACAGAAGTGAAGGGCCGAGGCACCCCGGTTTTGCAGCTGTTCCGCGAAGGCCGGGCGATGCGCACGCTGATGTTGTGGCTGGCGTTTTTCTGCTGCCTGTTGATGGTGTATGCCTTGAGCTCCTGGCTGCCGAAACTGATGGCCAACGCCGGTTATAGCCTGGGGTCGAGTCTGTCATTCCTGCTGGTGCTGAATTTCGGTGCCATCTTCGGCGCGGTCGGCGGCGGCGTGTTGGGTGACAAACTCAACCTGCCGAGAGTCTTGGCGGTGTTCTTCGCCATCGCCGCCGTATCCATCACTTTGCTTGGCTTCAACAGCCCGACACCGGTGCTCTACCTGCTGATCGCCATTGCCGGTGCCACCACCATCGGTTCGCAGATCCTGTTGTACGCCTGCGCCGCACAGTTCTATTCCATGGCCATTCGTTCCACCGGTTTGGGCTGGGCCTCGGGAATCGGTCGCAATGGGGCCATCGTCGGCCCGCTGCTGGGCGGTGCGTTGCTGGGGATCAGTCTGCCGCTGCAATTGAACTTCATGGCGTTCGCCTTGCCGGGGGCGGTCGCCGCCATCGCCATGGTCGCGTTTGCCATCAGCAGCCAACGCAGCAGCAAAGGCGTCACCTCGAGACTGGCGCCGACCAGCGTCTGAACCCTGCGTGCTTGCCAATCCATTGATGTCCCCGAACAACAGCGACCACCGGCCGTGTGCCACGGATCGCCTGATGAGTCTTGCGGCGAGGTTCCATGAAAGCGTTGTTCCATGACTTTTCCCTGTCTGCTGCGGTCGCCGGATTTATCGCCACGGTGATTTCCTATGCCGGTCCCTTGGTGATCATTTTTCAGGCCGCTGAGACCGCGCACCTCTCGCAGGAGGTACTGTCGTCCTGGGTCTGGGCGATTTCCATCGGCAGCGCTGTGCTCGGTATTGGCTTGAGCCTGCGTTACCGCGTGCCGGTGATTATTGCGTGGTCGGCGCCGGGCTCGGCGTTGCTGGTGGCACTGTTGCCGGGGATTTCCATGCACGAGGCGGTGGGTGCTTATCTGGTCAGTAGCCTGATCATATTTCTGGTCGGCGTGTCGGGCGCCTTTGACCGGATCATCAGCCAACTGCCCGCAGCCATTGCAGCGGCAATGCTGGCAGGGATTCTGTTCCGCTTCGGTACCGGGTTGTTCGTGTCCTTGCAGGGCAAACCGATGCTGGTGCTGGCGATGTTTGCCACTTACCTGATCTGCAAGCGGGTGATGCCGCGTTATGCGGTGTTGATGGTGCTGCTGGTCGGTTGCTCGATCGCCTTGCTCGCGGGTGACTTGCACCGCGAAGCGTTGGTGATCGGTTTCGCGACACCGGTGTGGATCACGCCCGCGTTCAGTCTGAGCGCGACCCTGAATATTGCCTTGCCGCTGGTGATGGTGGCGCTGACCGGGCAGTTCGTTCCGGGCATGGCGGTGTTGCGCGCCAGCGGCTATTCCACGCCCGCGAGCCCGATTATTGCCAGCAGTGCGTTGGGCACCGCGTTGTTGGCACCGTTCGGCTGTCATGGACTGAATCTGGCGGCGATTACCGCGGCTATCTGCACCGGGCGCGAGGCCCATGAAGATCCGCGCAAACGCTATGTCGCCGGAGTCGTGGGCGGGCTCTGTTACCTGCTGCTGGGGATCTTTGGCGCCACTCTGGTTTCGCTGTTTTCAGCCTTTCCCAAAGAGCTGATTGCAGCACTGGCGGGGCTGGCGTTATTCGCCGCGATTGCCGGGGCATTGGCCAGTGCGATGGCGGTGCCGGGTGACCGCGAGGCGGCGCTGGTGACCTTTCTCACCACTGCGTCGGGCATGTCGCTGTTCGGTTTGTCCGCTGCTTTCTGGGGGCTGATTTTCGGCATGCTCACGCACCTGTTGTTGAGCGTCCGGCGTCCCGCGCCTGTCACTCAGGCAAGCAATACGCTGGAGGTGACGCGCTGAGTTCGTCGGCGACCGTACTCCACATCCCTATTGCGCTTCACCACCTGTCGATCAATAAAAATAAGAGAAATGTGATGAAACAGATTCTATCCACACTCGGTTCAACGATGTCTCTGGCGGTCGCCTCGGGTTTTTCCAGTGGCCTGATGGCCGCCGAGAGCGGTTTTATCGAAGACACCAGCGCCACGTTGCAGGCGCGCAATTACTACTTCAGTCGGGACTTCTCCGACATCGTCGGGGCCAACAAACAGTCGAAGGCCGAGGAGTGGGCCCAAGGCTTCATCCTTAACGTCAAATCCGGTTACACCCAAGGCACCGTCGGTGTCGGTGTGGATGTCTTGGGCTTGCTCGGCCTCAAGCTCGACAGCAGTCCGAACCGGGTCAACACCGGGTTGTTGCCAGTACAGAGCGATGGGCGCGCGGCGGATGACTACAGTCGTCTGGCCGGTGCGTTGAAGCTGCGTTACTCCAGAACCGAGTTGAAGGTCGGTGAGTTGCAACCCAACCTGCCGGTGCTGGCCTTCAGCGATATCCGTTTGCTGCCGCCGAGCTACCAAGGGGCGAGCATCAGCTCCAACGAGATCAACGGCCTGACCTTGCAGGCCGGGCATCTGCGTTCAACCAGCCTGCGCAACGAGTCCGGCGAGGAAAAAATGCAAGCCATGCTCGGGCATGTGCCGCAGCGTCAGGTCAGCAGTGACGGCTTCAACTTCGCGGGCGCCGATTACGCCTTTAATGACAAACGCACCTCGGTCAGCGCCTGGTACGGGCAACTGGAAGATATCTACAACCAGCGCTTCCTCGGTCTCAAACACAGCGAACCGTTGGGCGACTGGACCCTGGGCGCTAACCTCGGCTACTACGACTCCCGTGAGGATGGCAAAAAATTGCTGGGCACCATCGACAACCGGGCGTTCTTTTCATTGCTGTCGGCCAAGCGTGGCGGCCACACGTTCTATGTCGGTTATCAGGGGATGTATGGCGACAGCGCCTTCCCACGGGTCTTCGCCAACATCTCGCCGCTGGGCAACGAGGTGCCGACCTACGAGTTCGCCTACACCGACGAACGCTCGTGGCAGGCGCGCTATGACTACGACTTCGCCGCCCTCGGGGTGCCGGGGCTGACCAGCACCGTGCGTTACATCACCGGCAACAACGTCGACACCGGCAAGGGTTTCGAAGGCAAGGACCGCGAACGCGATCTCGATCTCGGTTATGTGCTGCAGAGCGGCACTCTCAAAGGTCTCGGGATACGCGTGCGCAATGCCATGGCGCGTTCCAATTACCGCAGCGATATTGACGAAAACCGTTTGATCCTCAGTTACACCTGGACGCTGCTATGACGGGCGCGCAAGAACGCGGGCCGCGCAAGATCGGTGCGGGTGTGTTGTTGATGATTGCTGGCGTGGGCGCTGTGATGTTGGCCTGGGGCGATAACGAGCGGCTGCTGCTGGCTGGCGGAATAAACCTCGCGTTGCTGTTTGCTGCGGCGCTGTATCGTCGACAGCCACCGGTGACAGTGACGCCACCGAGTGAGTTTGAAGTGCCCGAGCCGAGCGTGGTGCTGATCGAGCCCCCGACCCCGGCAGTGCAACCTGAGCGCGAATGGCCCGGTGTGGCCGTGCACCTCACGCTGGAGCAATTGACCGAGTCGGTGCTGCAAACCGAGGAAGACATGCGTTTTGCCAATCAACTGGCGCGCACGGCCGGCGAGCGGGTGAAGGCGAGTGCGCTGAGCATGCAGTCTTCGGCCAGTGTGCTGGGGGACTTGAACCTGTACATGCAACGTCTGGATCAAGTGTTCGATGAACTCGGCGGTCAGTCGATGCGCATCGGTGCGATTGTCGGCAGCATTCAGGACATTTCCCGCCAGACCAATCTGCTGGCGTTGAACGCAGCCATTGAGGCGGCACGGGCAGGCAGTCATGGTCGAGGCTTTGCGGTGGTGGCAGACGAAGTGCGCAATCTGTCACGTCAGGCGGCGGATTCCAGTGCGCAGATCAGGCAGATCGCGACGGGCCTGGAACAGTCCGCCGAGCATGCGCGTCAAGGTATCGAGCAGTTGGCCGGTTCAACGCGTCTGGGTCTGGAAAAGGCCGAAGTGGCGTTGCACTCGATGGACGAACTGCAAAGTGGTGCGCTGGCCCGGGTCGAGGTGGTCGAGCGCATCATGGCGCGTTTGGCCGGGCTGCATGATCTGGCCTTGCAGGCGAAACGGATGGTCGTTTGAGTCGTGCAGCGAGCCAGCGATCACAGGTCGCTCGTGCAGCTGCCCATGACCTGGTAAGTCACGCGATGGGTCTGGCCTTGATGATCGATGTAGACCATGGTCGCCGGCACGACGTCGCAGGCGGTGGCGGTGTTTGTCACGGATACTACCTTGGCGATGTCCAGCGGTTGCGCCGGGTTGTACGCAGTGGTGGGTTCGTTGCCGGCGGCCATGGCGCAAGTGGCGAAAACGGTCAGAAACAGGCTGATCAAGGTTTTCATTTTTGTGTGCTCCGTGTGGGTTCCGATGATTGAAGTCTATGCCTTGCCCGCTACCAATAAAGGGGCAAACGCCTGATGCAGCCTTACGTGAAACGCAACAGTCAGTGCCCGAGGAGGGCCTATGGATTTGCTCAATAACTTGCGGGTGTTCGTCCGCGTAGTGGACAGCGGCAGCTTTACCGCCGCTGCCGACGCACTTGAGCTCTCGACCGCGCAAGTGTCCCGATTGGTCGCGGATCTGGAGCAGCATGTGCAGGCGCGTCTGCTGCAACGCACCACCCGGCGCTTGAGCCTGACCGAGGCCGGTGAGCGCTTTTTGCTGCGCAGTCGGCAAATACTCGAAGAGATGGAAGAGGCTACGGCCGAAGCGCGTGGTGCTCATCTCAAGCCCAGCGGTCGGTTGCGGGTTCACAGCATGCATGGCCTGGGTGTACTGATCACGCCGCTGATCGCTCGATACACTGAGCTTTATCCTGATGTCGTGTTTGAGTTGACCCTGTCACAGCGCAATCCGGATCCGCTGGAAGGAGGCCATGACGTGGTGATTTCGATTGCCCATGAGCTGGCCGACTCGCAGTTTGTCGCGCAGGTCATCGGGCAGATTTACAGCGTGCCCTGCGCCTCCCCGGAGTACCTGCAACGCCAGGGTGTGCCAGGCAACCCGCGGGCACTGAACGATCATCGCTGTTTGCGCATGCTCGATCCGTTGTACAGCGATCAATGGGTGTTCCACGACGAGCAGGGTGAGCATCACGTCAGCCCGGCGAAGACGTTTCAGTGCAATGTTGCCGAGTCGATGGTCAAGGCTTCCGAAGCGGGGATGGGGGTGAGTCTGTTGCCGTTTTACACCGCGACCCGGCCGTTGAACGACGGCACGTTGCTGCGTCTGCTGCCGGCCTATCGCCCGCGTGAGCGCAATGTCTACGCGCTGTACCCGTCGCGGCGCTTTCTTGATGCGAAGGTCCGAACCTGGGTGGACTTTCTCAAGGCCGAGTTACCGCGGCTGTTCGCCGAGCATGAGGCGGTGATGAGCGATCCACGCCACTGGGCCTGAGGTCGAAGGGCGCGCGCAGGGCGGTGTAGACTGAGGACTTGTTTCGGTTCGACAAGGAGTCTGAAGTGAACGTCTGCTTCGCAGGGTTACCGGGTTTTGTACCGTTGTGGCCGCGGGAGTGCCTGCCGCGATGATCGGTGCCGCATTGCTGTCGCCCGAAACCCTCACGGTCGGTTGGCTGATCTATGTGCCGGTGCTGATCTGGGCTGTTGCGCGGGCACCGTGGGTCGAGTTGTTCACTGACCGTCGACGCCAGCATTTGCTGTTCGGCACGGTGTTCGCGTTGTTCGTCCTCTGGCTGGTGCGACGGGACTTCAACACCGGCGTTTCTTACCACGTTATCGGCATGACGGCGGTGACGTTATTGCTGGACTGGCCGCTGGCGATTGTCGGCGGGCTGGTGGCGCAGGTGGGGCTGGTGCTGCTCGGGCGTCAGGACCTGGCCGCGATGGGGGTCAATGGCGCGTTGCTGATTCTGTTGCCGGTGCTGGTCACCGAAGGCTGCGCGATCCTGGTGGAGCGGGCGCAACCGCGTAATCCCTTTGTGTATATCTTTTGCTCGGGCTTTTTGGCCGCCGGGCTTTCGGCGTTGCTCTGCCTGCTGGTGGGGCTGGGGCTGTTGTGGTTCGACGAGCGTTTTGCGATGCCGGAATGGCTGGAGGATTTTGTCGGTTACCTGTGGCTGATCATTTTTCCCGAGGCGTTTATCAACGGCATGGTGATCAGTTCGCTGGTGGTGTTCTGCCCCGAGTGGCTGGAGACCTTCAACCGCACGCGTTATTTGTCGGCGCCGTGGAAGGACGACGACAAGCCTTGATCCATATCAAATGCTCGAATCGCCTGCGATCCCATGCTCTGGAAAATCCTCAGGAGCGGTGGCATGAGCGTTTACGAATGGGCAAGACAGGAGTTGCGCGATAGCCTGGAGTCGGCGCATGAAGCAGGGTTTGAACCAGGGTTGAGCCTGCGCGCCTTGCTCAGTGCGGTGGTGCAGCAGAGCAAGGGCGTACGCAGTATCGAGGATCTGGCCGATGAGTTGCAGTTTCTGGCGGAGAATCTCGATGACGGCCAGGACTACGGGTTCATGCGGCCCTGATGCTGGGATCAGTGACGCGGGTCGAAGTCTTCCGAGAACAACTCGTCTTCAGAGTCGGGGCTGACCGGGATCTTGTGTTCTTCCGACGCCCAGGCGCCCAGATCGATCAGTTTGCAGCGGTCCGAGCAAAACGGCCGGTAGGTGCTGGTCGCGCTCCATTCAACAGGGGCGCCGCAGGTTGGACATTCGACGACAGGGGGTTGGCTCATGACTGGCCTCCACGCAAAGTAAGGTAAAAGTGATGCAGGCGTTCGACCTCGCTGTGCAGCCAGGCGAGGTCGCGGTCGTTGACCACCACATCGTCGGCATGGCTGAGGCGTTCCTGACGGCTGGACTGGGCCTTGAGGATCGCCTGGACCTGCTGTTCGCTGGTCTGGTCGCGCTGCAAGGTTCGTTCGATCTGTAAGTGTTCCGGTGCGTCGATTACCAGCACTCGCTGGGTCAATTTGTACTGCCCGGACTCGATCAACAGCGGCGACACCAGAATCGCATAAGGTGATTGTGCGCGTGCCAGGTGCGCGGCGATTTCCTGAGCGATCAGCGGATGCAGCAACGCTTCGAGCCAGCGGCGTTCTTCGGGGACTTCAAAGATCAGCTTGCGCAGTGCCGCGCGATCCAATTGTCCATCGGCTTGCAGCACGCCGGTACCGAAGTGCCCGGCAATCTGCGCCAGCGCCGGGCGACCGGGTTCGACCACCCAGCGTGCGGCATGATCGGCATCCACCGCATGCACACCCAGATCGATGAAGTGCCGGGCCGCCGCGCTTTTGCCGCTGCCGATGCCACCGGTCAGGCCGAGAATCCAGGGTTTTTCCACAAGGGTATTCATTTGAAACCGACAAACTGCCAATAGAAGCCGGTTATTTGACCACCCCAGAGCAAGGCAATCCAGCCGGCAATTGCCAGATAGGGTCCGAAGGGGATCGGCGTCGAGGCGTTGGCGTCTTTCAGGCGCAGCAAAATCACACCCCCCACCGCGCCCACCAGCGATGAAAGCAGGACCGTCAGCGGCAGAATCTGCCAACCGCCCCAGGCACCGAGCAGCGCCAGGAGCTTGAAGTCACCGTGACCGACACCTTCCTTGCCGGTCATCAGTTTGAACAGCCAATACACCGACCACAGCAGCAGATAACCGGCCACCGCCCCCCACATCGCTGCGTGCAAAGGCACGAAAAGCTCGAAGCTGTTGACGATCAGACCCAGCCACAATAACGGCAATACCAGCACATCCGGTAGCAATTGGTGGTCGGCGTCGATCAGACACATTGCCAGTAACCCCCAACTCAAGACCAGTCCCCACGCCGCTTGCCAACCGAAGCCGAAGTGCCAGGCGACAAACGCCGAGAGCACGCCGCAGGCCAGTTCGGTCAAGGGGTAGCGGGCGCTGATGGGCGCTTTGCAATTTGAGCACCGGCCGCGCAGTGCCAGGTAACTGAGCAGCGGAATGTTTTCCCAGGCGCGGATTCGATGGGCGCACTGCGGGCAGTGTGAATGCGGCAGCATCAGGTTGTAGGTCGGGCCCGGTGCTTCAGGTGGCAAACCCAATACGTCCAGGGCTTGTTGCCGCCAATCACACTCAAGCATTTTCGGCAGGCGCCAGACCACCACATTGAGAAAGCTACCGATCACCAGCCCGAGCACTAATGCGGTAACAACGAACGCCAGTGGGTAACCGGCCATGAATTCACTCAAGGGCATGTTCAGATCGCTGTGCCGAGTTGGAAAATGGGCAGGTACATGGCAACCACCAGCCCGCCGACAATGACGCCGAGCACCACCATGATGAACGGTTCCAGCAGGCTGGTCAGGCTGTCGACCATATTGTCGACTTCAGCTTCATAATAGATCGCCACTTTGTCGAGCATGTCGTCCAGTGCGCCGGATTCTTCGCCAATGGCGGCCATTTGAATTGCCATGTTGGGAAAAACCCCGCTGGTGCGCATCGAGAAGTTCAATTGCATGCCGGTGGAGACATCTTGCTTGATGCGCAAGACCGCCCGTTTGAACACGATATTGCCAGTGGCGCCTGCTACCGAATCCAGGGCTTCGACCAGCGGAACACCGGCGGCGAAGGTGGTCGACAGCGTACGGGCGTAACGGGCCACAGCCGATTTGTAGAGCAGTGCGCCGACTATCGGCATTTTCAGCAGTCGGGCATCCAGCCAATCGCAAAAGCGTTGCGAGCGCCTGAGCGCATGGCGAAAGCTCAGAGACCCGATGATCAGGCCGCCGAGCAACAGCCACCACCACGCCTGCATGAACTCGGACAGACCGATCACCATCAGGGTAAAGGCCGGGAGTTCTGCACCAAATCCGGAGAACACCGACTGAAATTGCGGGACCACTTTGACCAGTAGAATGCCGGTGACGATGATTGCGACAAAGACCACGGCCAGCGGATAGGTCATGGCTTTTTTGATCTTGGCCTTGAGGCTTTCGCTTTTTTCCTTGTAGGTCGCAATCCGCTCCAGCAGCGTGTCGAGCGCGCCGGCCTGCTCGCCGGCGTCGACCAGGTTGCAGTAAAGCTCATCGAAGTACTGCGGCTTTTTACGCAGCGCGGTGGCGAAGCTGTTGCCGGCAGCGACTTCCTGTTTCACTTCGTCCACCAGCTTGCGCATGTTCGGGTTGTCGAAGCCTTCGCCGATGATGTCGAACGACTGCAGCAGCGGCACACCGGCTTTCATCATGGTCGCCATCTGCCGGGTGAAGAGGGCAATGTCCAGCGCCTTGATACGGTTGCCGAGATTGAACAGCGAAGCGGTTTTTTTTCGGACTTTGCCCGGGTTGATGCCTTGTTTGCGTAGCTGTGCCTTGATCAAGGCCGGGTTATGACCGCTCAGCTCGCCGGTTACCTTGCTGCCTTTCCTGTCGGTGCCTTCCCAGGCGTAGACGCTGACCTTGATTGCTTTGACCGCCATGACTCAATCCTTGGTGACCCGGTTGATTTCCTCAAGGCTGGTGACGCCCTGCATGGCCTTGAGCAGGCCCGAAGCGCGCAGGTCGTTGAAGCCGTCCTTGCGCATCTGGGTATCGATTTCCAGAGAATTGCCTTCAGCCATGATCAGCCGTTGCAGCTCCGGGGTGTTTTTCACCACTTCATAAATACCGACTCGGCCTTTGTAGCCGTTGTTGCAGTGATCGCAACCGACGGGTTCGTAGATCGTGAAGGAGCCGATGCGTTCCCGTGGGAAGCCTTCCTTGATCAGTGTTTCATCGGGAATCGAGAGGGCCGTTTTGCAGTGGCTGCACAGCTTGCGAGCCAGGCGCTGGGCAATGATCAGGTGCACGGCCGTAGCGATGTTGAACCCCGGGATGCCCATGTTGTGTAGCCGGGTCAGGGTTTCAGCCGCGCTGTTGGTGTGCAGGGTGGAAAGCACCAGGTGCCCGGTTTGCGCAGCCTTGATCGCAATTTCGGCGGTTTCCAGGTCGCGGATCTCGCCGACCATGATCACGTCCGGGTCCTGACGCAGAAATGAGCGCAGTGCCTGAGCGAAATCCAGGCCCTGCCTGGGATTGACGTTGACCTGGTTGATGCCTTCCATGTTGATCTCCACCGGGTCTTCGGCAGTGGAGATATTGATGTCGACCGTATTGAGGATATTCAGTCCGGTGTACAACGACACGGTTTTCCCTGACCCCGTCGGCCCGGTGACCAGAATCAGCCCCTGGGGTTGCTTGAGCGCCGCCATGTACAGGTCTTTCTGATCGGGCTCGTAACCCAGCGCATCGATGCCCATCTGTGCGCTGGAGGGGTCGAGAATCCGGATCACGACTTTTTCGCCCCACAACGTTGGCAGGGTGTTGACCCGAAAATCGATGGATTTGCTTTTCGACAGGTGCATCTTGAGCCGCCCGTCCTGGGGTTTTCGGCGCTCCGAAATGTCCAGGCTGGCCATCACCTTGAGACGGGCAGCGATGCGGTTGGCCAATTGAATCGGTGGTCTGGCGACTTCGCGCAGCATGCCGTCGGTCCGTACCCGCACCCGATAGGTTTTTTCGTAGGGCTCGAAATGCAGGTCCGAGGAGCCGCCCTTGATCGCGTCCAGCAGCATCTTGTTGACGAAGCGCACCACCGGGGCATCGTCGGAGTCCTGGCTGGTGACAGCGTCCTGGCGCTGGTCGTCGACGGCTTCGATGTCCAGGCCCCCGAGGTCGACATCGGCCAAGTCTTCCAGGCCCGTGTTGTGGCTGTCGAAGAATTTCTCGATGGCGTCGCTGAGCTTGTCGTCTTCGACCAGGATCGCTTCGGTGGTGAGGCCGGTGCTGAACTGGATATCGTTGATTGCCTGGTGATTGCTCGGGTCGGAAATGCCCACGAACAGTTTGTTGCCGCGCCGCCAGAGTGGCAGGGCGTGGTGCTGGCGAATCAGCTTTTCGCTGACCAGGTCTTTGGGTTGGGAGTCTTTGTCGAGACCGTTGAGGTCGAGGAAGGCGACGCCGAAATGCTCAGAAGCAATTTCCGCAACCTGGCGACTGCTCACCAGCTTGTTTTGTACCAGATAGCTGACCAGGGAAATGCGATTGCGCTGAGCTTGCTGATACGCCTGTTGCGCGCTTTTGTCAGTGAGCAGTTCGGCCAGCACCAATTGCTTGGCCAGACCGCTGAGGGCGATGTCATTCATTCGAGTACCAGGCACAGACAGTTCAAGACTTATAGCCTAGTCAACGGATGGAACCGCACCAGCGCTCTTGAGGTGACAAAAAGTGTCAGATAGTGCGGTTCTTCGGGGTGTATGCCGGACTTTCGCCGGTCTGACACCCTGTAAACAGGGGGCGCAGGATTTGGCACGTGCTGTGCTGTGACTGGTTCAGGACATGAGATTTCGCCTCATGCATGGAGCCTGTTCTATGAATAATCAAAAAGGTTTTACCCTCATCGAGCTGCTGATCGTGGTGGCGATCATCGGCATTCTGGCGACGTTCGCGTTGCCGCTGTATTCCAAGTATCAAGCGCGGGCGAAGGTCACCGCGGGGCTGGCGGAAATTTCAGCACTGAAGGTGCCTTTTGAAGACATTATCAATCAGGGCACCGACCCGACACTGGCGCTGATCGGTGGCACGGCAACTACCGGTAACTGCACTATCACGGCATCGGGTACTGCTTCCAGCGGTGCAGGTACTATTGTTTGCACGATTGTCAATGCGCCAGGTCCGGTGCTCAGCAAAACCATCACGCTGACGCGGACACTGGCCGGTGGCTGGGCCTGCGCGACCACCGCGTTGCAGGACTATGCGCCCAAGGGTTGCACAGGCGCCTGATCCTGCATCGAAGCCTCAATGCCTCGCGTCTACGGACGCGAGGCATTTTTTCTACCGTTCGATGGCATCGCGGTAATTCGATAAAACCCGCAACTTGCATGTCAACAACGCCCGGGTCATGCATTTTGCATGATTCCAGCGATTTGATTTTTTTATAACATATTGATTTCTATTGGTTTATTGGGTCGTCTCAAGTTGGCACAGCCTTCGCACTGTCTCTGTTAACCCTGCTGAGAAGGCATGCAGCAGACTTTCTGGAAGAACAGGAGTTACTCGTATGAAGACGTTCGCTATCGCTGCCGCCGCTGCAACCGTTCTGACCCTGACCATGGCCAACGCTGCATTTGCGCAGACCACTCAAACTACACAGTCGCCGATGGTGGTGGCTGCCGGTGAAATGACCAAGGCCGAGGAAGCCACTTCCGATACCTGGATCACCACTAAAGTGAAAAGCGATCTGGTCACCGAGAAGGGGATTCCTGGCACCGACATCAAAGTCGAAACCAACAAAGGCGTAGTTTCTCTATCGTCGAAAGTAGCCGTGACCAAGTCCCAGAAAGACATGGCCGTCGCTATCACCAAGAAAATCAAAGGCGTCAAAGCCGTATCGGCTGATGGCCTGATGACCCAGTAAGAACCAGTAAGAACCAGGGTTTCCCGTCTGAAGCGGGAGAAGGGATTCTTCAGAACGCTGTAGAACCCATGTGGGAGCGAGCCTGCTCGCGATGGCGATTCTTCATTCAACCTCTATGTTGAATGTTAGTCAGCTATCGCGAGCAAGCTGACACATTGGCACTTGGATAGTCGTAACTTCAGCTTCCGCGTTTGCTGGTGATCCGTACCAGGCGGTTGCCTTCAAAGCGCAGGTATTGGTACATGCCGCTGTTCGGACCGTAGGTCCATTCCTCAATCGGGACTTCTTCCCGGCGATTGGCGCTGCGTTTGTAGCCCAGCGCATCACGTGCAACCGGCTCGCCACATTTGTGCAGCACTTCGCCGGTGCGATCGCCGAGGCTGATCAACTGACTGCCGCAGCGCAAGGTATCGGTCTGGGCCTGCACCTGGCTGACGAAGAACGCCAGTGCCAGGCTGATCAGCAATCGGCTATTCATGCTTACTCCGCGTCCAGATGCATGGGGGTGACGACCCGACCATCGCTTTCGGCTTCGCCCAGGTTAGCGTCAACGAAATACACCCGGTCATCGGCGAGCTGGGCTTTATCGACCAGGTAGTCCTTGATGGTACTGGCGCGATCCTGACCCAGTTGGCGTAGCAGCGCGGAGTCTGAAGACCAGAACTTGATCACGCCTTCGTGCAGTTTGGCAGTGCGCTCTGCTTTGCCCAGTTGCGTCCATTCGGCCGGAGGCTGGGTTTTCAGACGTGTGCGGTAGATGGCTTCGAGCAACGGACCTTTTTCGCTTTCCGGGACCTCCAGCAACGAAGCTTGCGCGGGGACTTTGTCGCCGCGACGCTGGAGCATTTTGTAGTAGTTGTATTGGTATTCACGTTCCAGTCGCTGTTCGGCAATCAAGGGGCCATCGCTCTTCTCGGCGGCGGTGCCTTCGATCTCCAGGCGCAGGGCCGGACGTTCCTTGAGCGCTTTGGCCAGGGTATCGAGCGCCGACTCGGCGTTCTTGCTCAGCTCGCTTGAACCGGGTGCGAACGACACGCTGCCCAGGTCCTCGGCCCCACTGCCGTTGACCAGCCCGCCAATGAGCTTGAAGGGCGCCTCGGCCGCGCGCACGATCAGGTTGCGCAGGGTTTGCCAGATGATTGGCATGATGCTGAATTGCGGGTTGTTCAGGTCGCCTGTTATCGGCAGATCAATGGAAATTTTGCCATCGCTGTCCTTGAGCAAGGCGATGGCCAGTTTCAGCGGCAAGCTCACGGCGTCCGGGCTGTCGACTTTTTCGCCCAATTGCAGTTGCTCCACCACCACTTTGTTTTCGGCTTTCAACTGGCCTTTGACGATCTGGTAGTGCAGGTCGAGATTGAGCCGGCCCTTGCGGATCCGGTAACCGGCAAATTTGCCGGAGTAGGGGGTCAGTGTGGTCAGTTCGACGCGTTTGAAACGGGTGGCGATATCCAGCGCGGTCATCGGGTCGAACGGGGTGACGCTGCCCTTGATGGTCACCGGGGCGTAGCGGTCGACTTTGCCCTTGATGTCGACGGCGGCAGGTTTGACCTGGCGGCTGTCGATGGTGCCGATCTGGCCGTTGAGCTGTTGAATGGCGGTGGCAAAGTTCGGTGTCAGGCTGAAGTCGGCGAAGTTCGCCGAGCCGTCGTTGATGGCAATTGCGCCGATGTGGATGCCCAGTGGCTTGTCCTTGCTCGCGGCAGGTTTTGCGGCGGCGGTTGTGCTGGCGCTGTCGGGCGATTGCGGAATCAGCAGGTCATTGATGTTGGTGGTGCGGTCATCGTTGATCATGAAACGCACATACGGCTGTTGCAGGTTGATCTTGTCGATCGACAGGCTGTCGCCATGCTGGTAATTCAGGCCTTCGATCACCACTTGCTGCCACTTGAGGAAGTCGCGGGTTTTCAGGGTGTCGAGGGTGTGCAGTTGATCGACCTGAGCGCGGCCGGTGACGCTGAACGCCAGTGGTTCGGTGCTTTTCAGGTCAACGGCCAGGTCGCTGCCGAGCATCCCGGAGCGCAACTCCAGACGAATGAACGGATTGATATAGGACTGGGCGACGCGCAAGTCGATGTCTTTGGTCTGGACCTTGAGTTTGGCGCTGATCGGCGCAAGGTTGACCTCGCCGTCCGCGAGAATCTTGCCCTGCTTGCCCAGGCCGGTATCGACTTTGAGGGAGAACGGCGAGCCATTGAGGCTATCGAAATTCTTCACGTCGACGTTTAGCGGGCCGAGCTCCAGTGCCACCGCCGGTTGGGCCTGACGGTCGGCCAGGTGCACTTGATAGTTGCGCAGCTCGACATCCTTGAGCAGCACTTGCCAGGGCTTGCTCGGCACCGCTGGATCGGGTTTTGGTTGCGGCGAGTCCGCCGCTGCCGGGGCCTTGGCTTGCTCGGGTTTTGTGGCCGGTTTGGCCGGTTGTCTGGCGAAGAGTTTCTGCCAGTCGAGCTGGCCATCGGCTTCACGGGCGGCCCAGGTTTCGAGCTTCTGGCTGCGGATCTTGCCGACGATCACTTGTTGCTTGACCAGATCGACCGTGGTCTCGCTGACGTCCAGACGTTCGAGGCGCACCAGCGGCCGGCCATCCGGGGCCTTGATGGCGAACGGAGCAACGCTTATCGAGGCGTTGTTCAGCAGCAGTTCGGTTCCCTGCGTCAGGTTGAACTTGTAATCGGTGCTCAGGTTCAGCGTTCCGTCTTCGAGCACCAGCGGCAATGCGTCACGCACGTAAGGCCACCAGGATTTCATTTTGCCGTCGGTGACTTTCAGTGTGCCTTCGGAGCTGATGGGCACCAGGCTGATGTGGCCGGTCCAGTCGATCCGGCCACCCGCCGGGCCAGCTGCGACGAGGGTCATGGCGGCGTTGTCGTCGGGCAGGGTACTGAGGTTGTTCAACTCCAGATTGAGCGTGTCGTACAGGAATTCGATCGGCTCGCTCGGGCGCAGGTCCTGGAAGTGCACATAACCACCGGCCAGATTGATGTGGTCGATGCGCAGCGGGAAGGGTTTGGCGTTCGGGTCAGTGGGCGTCGGCTCACTGGCCGGCAACTTGAACAGTTGCGTGAGGTTCAGGCTGCCGTCCTTGTTGAACAGAATCTCGGTTTTCGGCTTGTCCAGCTGCACATCGATCAGGTGCAGTGCGCGGGTCCAGAGGCTATCGATCTGCAGGTTGGCGTACAGGCGCTCGAAGGCGATCTGTTCCTTGCCCGGCTCGCCGATGGTGAGGCCCCAGACGGTCAGCTCAAGACTGAAAGGATTGAGTTCGATCCGTTGAATGTGCGCCGGCACCGTCGCGTAGTTGGCCAATTGTTGATTGGCGATCCGCAAGGCGATGCCCGGTAAAATCAGAAACCCCAACACGCTGTAAAGGGCGACGGCAATCAACAAGGCGCCGATGGCGCGAATCAATCCTTTGGGCATGTTCAGCTTCAACTATCGGAATCGGGAGTGCCTTGGAGTATGGCATGCGATTCTGGTTCCGAAGCAATCACCTTGAACAGCAATTGTCTGGTTTTTTCGCGAGAGGTCAGAGTTGCAGGATCAGGGTTTTCAGCGGTGGCTGCTGATCCATCGACGGAAAGTCGCTGCCGGGTGTCAGCACGTCCCAGTCACGCACCGGACGCCCGGCTTTTTCTGCGCAGCGCAGCACTTGCTCACGCCAGTCGTCCATGCTGATTTTTGCCAGGTTGTTGCAGCAAATCAGCACGCCGTCCTCGGCGGTGGTCAACAGCGCCGGTTTGAGCAGGCTCTGATAGTCGCGCAGCAGGTCGACGGTGCCGAATGCACTCTTGGCCCAGGCTGGCGGGTCGAGCAGGACCAGGTCGTATTGACGCTGTTCCAGGCGCGGGTAACTGGGCAGTTTCTGCCCGCGACGCTGACTGATCGGCAGTCCGGCGAGTTGGCGGATGGCCGGGAAGTAATCGGACTGTACGAACTGCATGGTCGGCAGTTGCGGGTTGAGCAGACCGTTCTCGCGGCCGACGGCCAGGTTGCCCTCGGCGAAATCCAGATTGCACACCTCGCGTGCCCCACCGGCCGCAGCGCAAAGGCCGACGCCGCAGGTGTAGGCGAACAGGTTCAGCACGCTTTTGCCGGCGCTGTGGTCCTTGACCCAGCCGCGGGCGTTGCGCAGGTCGAGAAACAGCAGCGGGTCTTGCCCGGCGTGGCGACCACGGACCCGGTAGTTCAGGCCCCATTCGTGGCCGACCATGTCGGCAAGCGCGGCCTCATCGGCGCGGTAGACCGTGTCTTCGCGATCAATGCGCGAGTTACCCCGCGAGCGGTCGTTATAGACCAGCAAAGTGTCCAGGCCCAGATGCTGGTTGATGGTCGCGTGCAGTGCGAGCAAGTCATCGCGTTCCAGCGACTGGTGGAAGCTCTGGACCAGCAGTTGCGGGCCATAACGGTCGATGGTCAGGCCGCCGGCGCCTTCCTGGCTGCCATGGAACAGCCGATAGCAGTCGGTGCCTTGCGAGTGCAGCTCGGCGAGCAAGTCTTGGCGATGATCGAGGGCGGCGCGCAGCGCCTGATTCAAGGAAGACATGGACGCGCCTTGCTGGGGAATTTGGCGCGAGAGTTTAACAGGATTGTGATCGATGGATCCCCTGTGGCGAGGGAGCTTGCTCCCGTTGGAGCGCGAAGCGCTCCCAAATCCTTCAGCCGAGTTCTTTCAGACAGAGCCCGGTCGAATATTTTACGGCCGCTGCGCGCCCGAGCGGGAGCAAGCTCCCTCGCCACAGGGTAATTGTTTTGCGAGGATTTAGCGTTCGATCGGCAGCAGCACGCGTTCAGCTGGGGATTCCCATCCGCCGTTTGGCCCGCTGTACCGAACCATTGCGCACTGCCCAGCGCAGCACCGGGGCACTGCGATTGACGCTGGCGCGAATCAGTTTGCGTTGCAGCGGATTCTGGCGGACACCGAGCATGTCACTGGCCCAGTCGGGCAGCAGGTCGATGCCCGCTTGCATCATCAGCCCGCCGAAGGGTCTGGCCAGGCGGCTGGGTGAAGGAGCGTCGAGCAGTAACCGCAACACTTCGCGGCTGCGTTCATCACAGAGCAGTTGTGGGCGAATTCGCTGAAGGTATTCGCTGATTTCCCGCCGTGAGCACGGAACATCGCGGGCGCCCAGTCGTTCGGCGACCAAAGCGATCTCGGCGTAGTAACGGTCCTGATCGGCGGGCGAAAGATTCGGATTGCGGTAGCGTAAATGCGCAGCGAGAAAACTGCTGACTTCGGCCACGTGCACCCAGGTCAGCAGGTCCGGATCGCTGGCGGCATAAGGGCGGCCATCGGGGGCGGTGCCGACCACTTGCAGGTGAATGGTGCGCACTTTCTCGATCAGCCACTCGGCGTCCTGACGCGAGCCGAAGGTGGTGCCGGAGATGAACTGCCCAGTGCGACGCAGTCGACCGAGCATGTCTTCACGGAAGTTCGAGTGGTCCCAGACCCCGGCCAGCGCCAGCGGGTGCAAGGCTTGCAGCATCAAGGCGCTGATGCCGCCGATGAGCATGCTGCTGAAGTCGCCATGCACTTGCCAGCTCACCGAGTCGGGGCCAAAGAGCCCGGGATCGCCCTTGGGGTTTTCCAGGTCGAGCTTGCCCAGCGAAAGGCCGGACAGGCTCATGATCTGGGTTTCGATGCGGCTACGGATGAATTCCATGACAACTCGGTGGCTACGGCATTTAAAAAGTGCGCGGCCAGCGGCCGCGCCTGGGTGATCAGCTCATTGGTTCATTGGTTCAAACGCTTGTCGATCAGCCCGGCGACCACACTGGGGTCGGCCAGGGTCGAGGTGTCACCAAGGCTGTCGAGCTCATTGCAGGCGATCTTGCGCAGGATGCGCCGCATGATCTTGCCCGAACGGGTTTTCGGCAAGGCCGGTGCCCATTGGATCAGATCGGGTTTGGCGAAACTGCCGATTTCCTGACTGACGTGGGCCAGCAGTTCTTTCTTCAACGCGTCGCTGGGTTCGATGCCGTTCATCGGCGTGACAAAGGCGTAGATGCCCTGGCCCTTGAGGTCGTGGGGGTAACCGACTACCGCCGCCTCGGCGATGCTGTCATGCAGCACCAGTGCGCTTTCGACTTCGGCTGTGCCGATGCGGTGTCCGGAAACGTTGATCACATCATCGATGCGCCCGGTGATCCAGTAGTCGCCCTCTTCATCGCGCCGCGCGCCGTCCCCGGTGAAGTAGTAGCCGGGATAGGGTTTGAAATAGGTGTCGACCATCCGTTGTGGGTCGCCATAGACACTGCGGATTTGCCCTGGCCAGCTTGATCTTATGGCGAGCACGCCGCTGCCGGTGCCGCTGATTTCCTTGCCTTGTTCATCGAGCAATACCGGTTGCACACCGAACATCGGCTGGGTCGCGCAACCGGGTTTGATCCGTTGTGTGCTGACCAGCGGGCTGAGCATGATGCCGCCGGTTTCGGTCTGCCACCAGGTGTCGACAATCGGGCAGCGCTGCTCGCCGACCGCATTGAAATACCAGTCCCAGGCTTCCGGGTTGATGGGTTCGCCGACGCTGCCCAGCAGCCGCAAACTGGCGCGCGAGCTGTCTTTCAGCGGCTCCAGGCCTTCGCGCATCAGGGCCCGCAAGGCGGTGGGGGCGGTGTAGAAGATGTTCACCTGATGCTTGTCGATGACCTGCCAGAACCGCGAGCTGTTCGGATAGCTTGGCACACCTTCGAAGATCAGTGTGGTCGCGCCATTGGCCAGTGGCCCGTAGACGATGTAGCTGTGGCCGGTGACCCAGCCAACGTCAGCGGTGCACCAGAAGACTTCGCCGTCGCGGTAGTCGAACACGTACTTGAAGGTCATCGCCGCTTGCAGCAGATAGCCGCCGGTGGTGTGCAGCACGCCTTTGGGTTTACCGGTGCTGCCGGAGGTGTAAAGGATGAACAGCGGGTCTTCGGCGTCCATCGGCTCTGGCGGGCAGTCGTCGCTGACGTCGCGCAGAGCCTGGTGATACCAGAAGTCGCGACCTTCGACCCAATTGACCTCGCCCTGAGTGTGTTCGACCACCACGACGGTGCTGACGGCCGGGCAACTGAGCAGGGCTTTGTCGACGTTCTTTTTGAGCGGTACATATTTGCCGCCGCGTACGCCTTCATCAGCGGTAATCACGGTGCGGCAGTCCGCATCGAGGATCCGGTCACGCAGGGAATCGGGGGAAAACCCGCCAAAAACCACCGAGTGCACGGCGCCAATACGCGCGCAGGCGAGCATCGCGTAGGCGGCTTCAGGGATCATTGGCATGTAGATGCACACCCGGTCGCCTTTTTTTACGCCACGGCTTTTCAGCACATTGGCCAGGCGGCAGACGCAGTGGTGGAGTTTTTGGTAGGTGATGTGCAGCGATTCGGCCGGGTCGTCGCCTTCCCAGATGATCGCCGTCTGCTCGCTGCGCTGGGCGAGGTGGCGGTCGATGCAGTTATGGCTGACGTTGAGCTGAGCACCGGCAAACCATTGTGCCGCGCCGGTTTTGATATTTGATTGCTGAACGTTTTGCCAGGGTGTCGACCAATCGAGAAAACGCTTGGCCTGCTCGGCCCAGAAGATGTCGGGGTGCTCGATGGATTGGCGGTACAGGCGCTGGTAGTCGTCCTGACTCAGTTGTGCTGCGCGGCGGACGGCATCGGCTTTGGGGAACGTGCTGATATCGAACATGGCGGTTCCTTATGCTTGTATTGCACAAGTGATAAAGATGCGCCGAGTGACTATCGGGTTCAAGAGGGGAGCTACGCGACCCTCGTAGGAGCAGAGCTTGCTCGCGATGAACGATGATGCGGTGTATCGGATACACCGCAGCGCCTGCATCGCGAGCAAGCTTTGCTCCTACGGGATGGGGGAGGATCAGATCACCCGCGGTGACGACCGCGGAAGTAGTTGATCAGGCCCTGGGTCGAAGCGTCTTCGGCCGGGGTTTCTTCGCTGCCGACCAGGCGGCTGTAGACGCCTTTGCCCAGCTCCTTACCCAACTCCACGCCCCATTGGTCGAAGGCGTTGATGCCCCAGATCACGCTCTGCACGAACACCTTGTGCTCGTACATCGCGACCAGCGCACCAAGACGACGCGGGCTGATGCGCTCGACCACCAGGGTGTTGCTCGGGCGGTTGCCCGGGATCACCTTGTGCGGCGCGAGTTTTTGCACCTGGTCTTCGGCCACGCCTTTTTCACGCAGCTCGACCTCCGCCTCGGCGCGGGTCTTGCCGAGCATCAGCGCCTGGCTTTGCGACAGGCAGTTGGCGTACAGCCACTGGTGGTGGTCGGCAACCGGGTTGAAGCTGACGATCGGCACAATGAAGTCGGCCGGAATCAGCTGGGTGCCCTGGTGCAGCAACTGGTGATAGGCGTGTTGACCGTTGCAACCGACGCCGCCCCAGATGACCGGACCGGTATCGGTGGAAACCGGCGTGCCGTCCTGACGTACGCTCTTGCCGTTGGATTCCATGTCCAGTTGCTGCAAGTGCTTGGTGATGTTGCGCAGGTAGTGGTCGTACGGCAGGATCGCGTGGCTTTGCGCGCCCCAGAAGTTGCCATACCAGACACCCAGCAATGCCAGCAGCACCGGCATGTTCTGTTCGAATGGCGCGCTCTGAAAGTGCTGGTCCATGGTGTAGGCGCCGGACAGCAGTTCCTTGAAGTTCGACATGCCGATGGCCAGGGCAATCGGCAAACCGATGGCCGACCACAACGAGTAACGTCCGCCAACCCAGTCCCACATCGGGAAGATGTTCTCTTCGCGAATACCGAAGGCCACGGCCGCCGCGTTGTTGCTCGAAACGGCGATGAAGTGGCGATACAGCTCGGCTTCGGAGCCGCCCTGAGCCAGGTACCAGGCGCGTGCCGCCTGGGCATTTTTCAGGGTTTCGAGGGTGTTGAAGGATTTTGAGGAAACGATGAACAGTGTGGTTTCGGCACGAATCTTTGCCGACAACTCATGGAATTCGCTGCCGTCGATGTTCGCCAGGTAATGGCAGCGCACGCCTTTCTGGGCGTAGGACAGCAGCGCTTCGGAAACCAGTTCAGGGCCGAGGAACGAACCACCGATACCGATGTTCACAACGTCAGTGATCGGCTTCTCGGTGTAACCACGCCACAGGCCGTCGTGAATGCGCCCGACCAGCTCGGTGATCTGGTTCAGCACTTTGTGCACGTCGGGCATGACGTTGACGCCATTGACCGACAGCTTGTCGCCCACCGGGCGGCGCAGGGCCGTATGCAGCGCCGGACGGCCTTCGGAGGCATTGACGATTTCGCCGTTGAACAACGCCTTGATCGCGTCCTGCAAGCCGGCTTCGTCAGCCAGGCCCACCAGCAGTTTGCGGGTTTCGGTGTTGATCAGGTTTTTCGAGTAATCAAGAAATAGCCCGCAACTGCTCAGTGTGAACTGGGTAAAACGCTGCGGGTCGGCATTGAACGCTTCGCGCATGCTGAAATCCTGCATGGCTTGGCGGTGATCATTCAGCGCCTGCCAGGCTGGCAGAGCGGTAACGTCATGAGGAGTGCGGTAGTACGCCATCGCTGCGGGTTTCCTTTTTACTTGGACTGCCTTTAGGACACTGAAAAACCCGGAATGTCCTGTTTGATGACAGGCACCCTCCGGTTGAACTGCGAGTAAACGATTAAATAGCGCAGGGCGATTACAGTAAACCTCGCGGTGTGATCTGTCTTGGCTTTGTCTGACCTGTGGCCGGTACTATTTTGTACCGGCGCTTCAAGTGAGCCACGCAGGTATTCAGTGCACAGGGTACGGGGGGAGGGCTCAGGCGACCTGAACCGGGATGGCATTGCTGGTATGGCTCAACTCGTTGCCGGGAGCCATGTAGAGCATGCGCGGTTTGAAATTGAGCAGTTCGGCTTCGCTGTAATGAGCGTAAGCGCAGATGATCACCCGATCACCGACCTTGGCCTTGTGTGCGGCGGCGCCGTTGACCGAGATCATTCGCGAGCCTTCTTCGCCACGGATCGCGTAAGTGGTGAAGCGTTCGCCGTTGTCGACGTTGTAGATCTGGATTTGTTCGTACTCACGGATCCCGGACAGGTCCAGCCATTCGCCGTCGATGGCGCAAGAGCCTTCGTAGTCGAGCACTGCGTGGGTAACTTCGGCGCGATGCAGCTTGGCCTTGAGCATGATGGCGTGCATGAGTGTTTCCCTTGGTCAGATCCGAACGGCGGGCAGTTTGCCCGAAGCTTTTGAGGCCGGCAATACACCGCAAAAGATCGCAGCCTGCGGCAGCTCCTACACGGAATCGTATAATTCTGTAGTTGCTGCCGCCGGCTGCGATCTTTTGATCTTGCCCTTTAAACCGGAGCGTCGAGGTTCAGGTGCAGGTTGTCGATCAACCGGGTCGTGCCCAGGAAAGCGGCCACCAGGATCACCAGGTCACGGTCATCCACGGTCGCTGGGCGTAGGGTCAGTGCGTGGCGGATTTCCAGGTAATCAGGACGCAACCCGGCGGCCTGGAGCTGCTCGATCTTCCGGGCCAGGAGCGCCGGGTAATCGCGTTCGCCCTGTTTGATGGCTTCGGCGATGTCGCTCAGCGTGCGATACACAATTGGCGCGACGGCCCGCTGTTCTTCACTGAGGAAACCATTGCGCGAGGACAGCGCCAGACCGTCGGCGGCTCTTACGGTGGGCTCGCCAATGATCTGGATCGGCATGTTCAGGTCATGCACCAGCGCGCGAATCACCGCCAGTTGCTGGAAGTCTTTCTGACCGAAGACCGCGAGGTCTGGCTGAACCATGTTGAACAACTTGCTGACCACCGTCGCCACGCCTTCGAAATGCCCGGGGCGGCTGGCGCCACACAGGCCTTCAGAAAGCAGGGGAACGCTGACGCGGGTCTGGCCGGCCATGCCGTCCGGGTACATTTCCTCGACGGTTGGGGCGAACAGCAGGTGACAACCGGCTTGCAGCAGTTTCTCCTGGTCGGCGGCCAAGGTCCGCGGATACTTGTCGAGGTCTTCGCCTGCGCCAAATTGCAGCGGGTTGACGAAAATGCTTGCAACCACAAAGTCCGCTCGTTGGGCGGCTTTGGTGACCAGTGCTATGTGGCCGCTGTGCAGGTTGCCCATGGTCGGTACGAAGCCGATACGTTTGCCTTCACCTCGAACGCGGGCTACGGCGGCACGCAGTTCGCGTACGGTTTTGACAGTGTTCATGCAGAGAATCCGTGTTCAGCACCAGGGAAGGTCGCGGCTTTGACTTCAGCGACGTAAGCGCTCAGGGCGGCGTGAATGCTGTCTTGGCCGGCCATGAAGTTCTTCACGAACTTCGGTGCGCGGTCGGTGAGGGACAGGCCGAGCATGTCGTGCAGTACCAGCACTTGACCGTCGGTGGCATTGCCGGCGCCGATGCCGATCACCGGGATCTTCACCGCTTGGGTGATTTCGTGGGCCAGCTCGCTCGGTACGCATTCAAGCAGCAACATCGCCGCGCCGGCCTGCTCCAGGGCAATTGCGTCGGCGCGCATCTGCCGGGCCTGGTTTTCATTGCGGCCCTGAACTTTATAACCGCCGAGAATGTTCACCGACTGCGGCGTCAGACCCATATGCGCGCAGACCGGGATACCGCGTTCGGCCAGCAGACGAATCGACTCGGCCAGCCACAGCGCGCCTTCGACCTTGACCATGTGTGCACCGGCCTGCATCAACTGGGCGCTGTTGGTCATCGTCTGCTCGATGGTGGCGTAAGCCATGAACGGCAGGTCCGCGAGGATCAAGGCATCGGTGTTGCCACGCTTGACCGCGGCGACGTGGTAAGCCATTTCGGCGTTGGTCACCGGCAGGGTGCTGTCGTGTCCTTGCAACACCATGCCAAGGGAGTCGCCCACCAGCAACACTTCAACACCCGCCTCATTGCAAGCGTGGGCGAAGGTGGCGTCGTAGCAGGTCAGCATGGTGATTTTTTCACCCTTTTGCTTGAGGCTCTGCAATGTGGTCAAGGTGATAGCTGGCATGTAAGGAATCCTCATTCAGGCGCTTGGAAAACTACTGCGAGTAACGCGCGTGATTCTTCATTTACTCAGGCGCACGGTCTTGTGTCGTGCTTGAAAAGCCTGGATTGCGCCCTGTAGTGCCGGGTTGGCGGCAGCGGGACGCCTATAGTCGTGAGGAGAACTCGGGAAGTCAATTGGATGTGTTACCGCAATGTTACGCCGTTGGTGTTACCGGCGTTACTGATGCGATTCAGCAGGTTCTTCAGGAGCAACACAAGCCAATGTGGGAGCAGGCTCGCTCCCACAGGGGGCCTCATCAAGCCTGGGGGAGGCGTTCCAGTCCGACGAACGGGCATTCAGCGAGCAGTTCGCGCAGGTGACGGCCGTCCGCCAGTTGCAGATCAGCTGGCGCCAGCTCGGCCAGCGGGTAGAGCACAAAGGCTCGGGCCTGCATGTGGTAATGGGGGACTGTAAGGCGGGGCTCGTCGATCAGTCGATCGCCGAACAGCAGGATATCCAGATCCAGCGTGCGCGGGCCCCAGCGCTCATGGCGCTCGCGACCCTGATCGATTTCGATGGCTTGCAGTGCATCGAGCAGCTCAAGCGGCGTCAGCGTGCTGTCGAGCGCGGCCACCGCGTTGGTATAACGCGGCTGGCCTGGCAGCAAGGAGTCGCTTTGATAGAAGGACGAAACCCCCACCAGAGCTGTCTTGGGTAACTGCGCGAGCGCTTCGACGGCGCTGCGCAATTGTTCCGCGGGGGCTGCGAGGTTGCTGCCCATGCCAATGTAAATGCGTTCCATCGATTTACTCGCCCGACGTACTCGGTATGCCAGCAGCACGTTTGCGCTTGGCGCCACCGCTGCGGCGACGTTTACGCGGCGCACCGCTGGCACTGTCGTCCTTGCCGCTGAGATCGCGGATCATGTCGCGGCGTTCGCTTTCGTTGGCGTCCTGATAGTCCGTCCACCATTCGCCCAGGCCATTGGTCTGTTCGCCAGCGCTTTCACGCAGTAACAGGAAGTCGTAACCGGCGCGGAATCGCGGGTTGTCCAGCAACAGGTCGGCACGTTTGCCACTGCGGCGCGGCAGGCGCTCCTGCATGTCCCAGATCTCGCGGATCGGCATGGTGAAGCGCTTCGGAATCGCGATCCGCTGGCATTGCTCGCTGATCAGTTCGTGAGCAGCTTCCTGCATGGCCGGAATCGGTGGCATGCCACGATCCTGCAAGCGCAGTACGCGGGCCGGCAAGGCTGGCCAAAGCAGGGCGGCGAACAGGAACGCCGGCGTCACCGGCTTGTTCTGCTTGATTCGCAGGTCGGTGTTGATCAGCGCTTCGCTGATCAGGGTGTGGGTGTAAGTCGGGTTGTGTTCCAGTGCTTCGGCGCTGGCCGGGAACAGTGGGTCGAACAATTGCAGGTCGACCAGCATCTCAAAGGTGTCTGCGGCATGACCTGAAAGGAACAGCTTCAACACTTCTTCGAACAAGCGCGCTGACGGGATTTCGCGCAGCATCGGTGCCAGGCTGCGGATTGGCAAGGCGCTGTGTTTCTCGATACCGAAGTCCAGCTTGGCGGCGAAACGCACCGCACGGAGCATCCGCACCGGGTCTTCCTGGTAACGCTGGGTCGGGTCGCCGATCAGGCGGATCAGGTGATTGCGGATGTCGTGTACGCCGTTGGCGTAGTCGAGAATGCGCTCGCTGACCGGATCGTAATACAGGGCGTTGATAGTGAAGTCGCGGCGTTGCGCGTCTTCTTCCAGGGTGCCGTAAACGTTGTCACGCAGAATGCGCCCGCTTTCGTTACGCGAGGACTGGTTGCTGTCTTCTTCCTCGTCGTTTTGCGGGTGATTGGCGCGGAACGTCGCGACTTCAATGATTTCGCGGCCAAAATGGATGTGTACCAGTTTGAAGCGGCGACCGATGATCCGCGCATTGCGAAACTCGGCGCGAACCTGTTCCGGTGTGGCGCTGGTGGCGACGTCGAAATCTTTGGGTGTGATGTTGAGCAGCATGTCACGCACGCAGCCACCGACCAGGTAAGCCTGGTAGCCGGCGTTCTGCAGGCGTTCGACGATGTTCACCGCATAACGGCTGAACTGAGCCCGTTGCAGCGAGTGTTGGCTGCTATTGAGCACTTCAGGCGTGCTACGAATGTGTTGCGTACGACGCAAGGGAGAACGGAATGACTGGAACAGCTTCTTCAGCATGGGATGCACTGTTTGAAGGAATGTTCGGCCAAAACGAAGAATGACCGCATGATGGGCGGGGATTCTAGCATTTAGTCGGGGGATGGTGTAGGAAGCTGCGCGGATCTGCTTCGGGCCGCCTTGGGCAAACGCCAGAAACCACAAGGGGAGCCGAAGCTCCCCAAGAAGTAGTTGCATGCTCTATTTTTATTTTTGGTTTCGGGCTTCTTGTTTTTGTGTAACGCCCTTGTCATGAAGGTTTCCTTCATGACCCTCCCAATCGGGAGCCAAGAGCAAACGGATTGCTTTGATCGCTGTGCTGTAATGATCTGTGTGATCCAACCAGTTCAGGCTCTGCCTTAGGGCAGTTTTTGTTGTTCTCGGCCTGGTTGCGGGGCAAGCCCCAAATACAACGCCTCTCCAAAAGAATCAGTTAGCTACGCCTCTCGCCGTCTTGTTTTTGTTGTGCGTGAGTCGATTCGTCTTATTTTTATTGTCTTGTGCATTGCTTGTTATTGTTCTTGTACCAAACATATAGCAGGTGCCGTGCCAACTATTGCGATCCCCAGTAAAACAAGGGGTTAGGTGCCTGAATCGCTTTTTTCAGGGCCAAAAAAAACCGGGGCTTCGTTACCGTAAGCCCCGGCTTCTGTTACGAGAAAAAGCTGCGGTAACAGTTTTTTCACACTGTCACGTGTTACTCACACTCTCTACAGGTGACGTTCAGCTCTCGCTGGCCACACCGGTCTTGCGCCGCGGGATGCCCAGGCGCTGACGGCGCTCCCACAGGCATTTGCGGCTGACGCCGAGTTTGCGAGCCAGTTCGGTTTCAGTCATGTGGTCCTGGTGTTCGAGGACGAAGTGCTGGAAGTAGTCTTCCAGTGACAGGTCTTCAGTGGGCTCGTGGCTGGTGTTGCCGGTGCTGCCCTGTTGCGGTGCCAGGCCGATGAACTCGTCATCTTCAAGGTCGCTGAGCTCGATATCGATGCCCAGCAACTCGGCAGAAATCTCCGGGCTCTCACACAGGATGACGGCACGCTCGACAGCGTTTTCCAGTTCGCGCACGTTGCCCGGCCAGGAGTAATGACGAATCGCCTGTTCGGCGTCCGGAGCGAATTTCAGGTCGGTGCGATTCACGCGCGCGCTCTGGCGGGCGAGGAAGGCGTTGGCGATTTCGTTGACGTCCGCGCCACGTTCACGCAGGGCGGGCAGTTTCAGGGCGATAACGTGGAGACGGTAATACAAGTCTTCACGGAACTGACCGATCTTGGCCAGGCTCTTCAGGTCACGGTGGGTCGCAGCGATCAGGCGTACGTCGACCTTCTGCGATTGCACCGAGCCCACGCGGCGGATTTCACCTTCTTGCAGCACGCGCAGCAGGCGTGCCTGGGCTTCAAGTGGCAGTTCGCCGATCTCATCAAGGAACAGGGTGCCGCCGTCGGCTGCTTCAACCAGGCCCGCGCGTCCGGCACTGGCGCCGGTAAACGCGCCTTTCTCGTGGCCGAACAACTCGGACTCGATCAGGCTTTCCGGGATGGCTGCGCAGTTCACCGAAATCATCGGCGCCTTGGCGCGTTTGGACAGGTTGTGCAGGGCGCGGGCGACCAGCTCTTTACCGGTACCGGATTCGCCCTGAATCAGCACATTGGAATCGGTGGGGGCGACTTTACGGATTTTGCCGTACAGATCCTGCATCGGTGGGCACGAGCCGATGATGCCGATTTCGCCATTGCTGTTATCGATAGCGGACTTCGCCGAGCCGTTGGCTGCCTTGCCGACCGCAGGTTCGCCCGCGGAGCTTTGCGCCGATTGCCGGTCACGCAGGATGCGCGCAACGGCCTGGAGCATCTCGTCATGGTCGAAAGGCTTGGCGATGTAGTCCACCGCGCCCATCTTCATTGAGTCGACTGCCGAGCGCAGGCTGGCGTAGCTCGTCATGATCAGCACCGGCTTGCCCTGGCCCAGCTTGATCAGTTCGGTGCCCGGTGCGCCAGGCAGGCGCAGGTCACTGACAATCAGGTCGAACGTGGGAATGCTGAAGCGTTCTTGTGCTTCCTGCACTGAACCGGCTTCGCTGACCTGGTACTGGTTACGTTCCAGCAGGCGGCGCAAGGCGGAGCGGATAATTGTTTCGTCTTCGACGATCAAAATGTGCGGCATTGATTCGATTCTCTCGACGGTCTCAGTTCACAGCGGACGTCGCTTCGACATGACGCGGTAAGGTCACCCGGATACGGGTGCCGCGTTGGCTTTGTGTGTCAGCCGGGCTGTCGATGGTGATTTGTCCATAATGCTCTTCAACGATGGAATAGACCAGTGCAAGGCCCAGACCGGTGCCTTCGCCAGGATCCTTGGTGGTGAAGAAGGGTTCGAACAATCGGTCCATGATGCTCGACGGGATACCGCTGCCCTCGTCTTCCACGATCAGGTCGATCGTGTGTTCGTTGGCTTCGCTTTTTACGCGAACCGCACTGCCGGCCGGCGATGCGTCGCGGGCGTTGGACAGCAGGTTGATCAACACCTGGGCGAGTCGCTGCGGATCGCCATCGACCCAATGCTCGGGATCGCACAGGTTAAAGAACTGCACTTCGAAGTTGCGGCGGTTCAGCGCCAGCAGACCAATGGCATCCTGGGCCACCTCGGCCAGGCAGACCGGTTCGTCATTGTGCTGGTGGCTGCCGGCGTGGGCGAAGCTCATCAGCGACTGAACAATGCGTGACACGCGTTTGGTCTGTTCGAGGATTTGCCCGCTGATTTCCTTCAGTTCGCTGTCTTCTTCACGCTCTTCGCGCAGGTTCTGCGCCAGACACGCGATGCCGGTGATCGGGTTGCCAATTTCATGGGCCACGCCGGCCGCCAGTCGACCGATACTCGCCAAGCGTTCGGAGTGCACCAGTTTGTCTTCGAGCATCTGGGTTTCAGTCAGGTCTTCGACCAGCAACACCAGGCCACTGTTACCGGGCGCGAGCGGTTCGTCGATCGCCGCTTTGTGCAGGTTCAGCCAGCGCGTCTGGCCGTCCAGGGCCAGGTGCTGTTTGTGCAAATGCTCGTCCGGAAGATTGATGAAGCCTTGCAGCAGTTCTTTCCACGGCTCGCCGAGGGTGCCCAGGCGTGAACCGACCACGCGCTGCGCGGCGATCCCGGTCAACTCCTCCATGGCTTTGTTCCACATGAGGATTTCCTGATCCTTGGCCAGCGAACAAACGCCCATCGGCAATTCTTGCAAGGTCTGGCGGTGATAACGGCGCAGGGCATCGAGTTCGGCGGCAAGGCCGGTGAGGCGCGAGTGATAGTCCTCGAGACGGCTTTCGATGAAGTGAATGTCTTCGGTGACGTAGTTTTCACCGCCAGCCTTGTACGGCAGGAAGGTTTCGACCATGTCTTGCGCAACGCTCGGGCCCATCAGGCCGGAGAGGTTGGCCTCGATTCGGTCACGCAGTCGGCGCAAGGCGTACGGGCGGCGCTCGTCGAACGGCAGATAAAGGTCGCGCAGGGCCTGTTCGACTTCCTTTTGTGCCGCCTTGGCGCCGAGCGGTTTGGCCAGTTGGGTGGCGAATTCCTGGGGGGACGCGGCGTGCAGTTCGCGGCGTTGCGGGCGGCGTACGTTGTCCACCGCGCAGGCTTCGGCGGCGCTGGCTTCTTCAGTGCTGGCGTTGGTGAACAGCGAGATCAGCGTGAACATCAGCACGTTGGCCGCCAGCGATGCGATTGCCGCCATGTGCCAACTGGTGTCGTCGAGCACGTAGATCATGTTCAGCAGCGGGATATAGAAGCCCTGCAGGTTGCCGACCAGCGGCAGCAGCATGGTCACCAGCCAGACCAGAATCCCCGCCAGCAACCCGGCGATGAAGCCGCGACGGTTGGCGGTCGGCCAATACAGGACGGACAGTACGCCGGGCAGAAACTGCAGGGTGGCAACGAACGCGACGATGCCCAGGTTGGCCAGGTCTTGCTCAGCGCCCAGGAGCAGGTAGAAACCATAGCCGGCCATGATGATCGCGACGATCAAGGCGCGGCGGGTCCATTTCAGCCAGCGGTAGATGTTGCCTTCGGCAGGTGGCTGATAAAGCGGCAGCACCAGATGGTTCAGGGCCATCCCGGACAGTGCCAGGGTGGTGACGATGATCAGACCGCTGGCGGCTGACAAGCCACCGACGTAGGCCAGCAATGCCAGGGCCTTGCTGTTGGCGGCGATGCCGATGCCGAGGGTGAAGTATTCCGGGTTGGTGGTGGCACCCAGTTTGAGGCCTGCCCAGAGAATCAGCGGTACGGCCAGGCTCATCAGCAGGAGGAACAACGGCAAGCCCCAGCTCGCACTGACCAGCGAGCGCGGGTTGAGGTTTTCGGTGAACGTCATGTGGTACATGTGCGGCATCACGATCGCCGAGGCGAAGAACACCAGCAGCAGCGTGCGCCATGGACCTTCTTGCAGTGGCGTGTGCAGGGCGGCGAGGGCGGTCTGGTTTTGCAGCAGCCAGACTTCCAGCTGTTGCGGACCGTCGAACACGCCGTACAGGGCGTAGAGGCCGACGCCGCCAATGGCGATCAGCTTGATCACCGATTCAAAGGCAATCGCGAACACCAGGCCTTCGTGTTTCTCCCGGGTCGCAATATGCCGCGAACCGAAGAAAATCGTGAACAGGGTGATCAGCGCACAAAAACTCAGGGCGACCCGATGCTGCACCGGCTCATGGGTGAGGATGCCGATCGAGTCGGCCACGGCTTGAATCTGCAGTGCCAGCAACGGCAATACGCCGATCAACATGAAAATCGTGGTCAGCGCGCCGGCCCAGGTGCTGCGGAAACGAAACGCAAACAGGTCGGCCAGAGAAGACAGCTGATAGGTGCGAGTGATCTTCAGAATCGGGTAGAGCAACACCGGCGCCAGCAGAAACGCCCCGGAGACCCCCAGGTAACTGGACAGGAAGCCGTAACCGTATTGATAGGCCAGGCCGACCGTGCCGTAGAACGCCCAGGCGCTGGCGTAGACACCCAATGACAAGGTGTAGGTCAGCGGGTGGCGAATGATCGCTCGCGGGATCATTCCGCGTTCACTGATCCAGGCAACACCAAACAGCACCGCGAGGTAGGCGGCACTGATCAGGATCATCTGGGTCAGGCTAAAGCTCATCGGCATCTTTTTGGCTCTGCAGGATGAAGGTCACGACGATCAGAATCAGCCACAGCAGATACGGGCGATACCAGGCGCCAGTGGCGTCGATCCACCAGTCCATGATGGCTGGGGAGAACAGATAGATCCCCACTACCAGGAGCAGGACCAAGCGATAGATGTACATCCCGGCCTCTCTTTATTGTGCGCGTGCCCGAAAACGTGCGGCGATGGTAACGGATGGGCGCCAACCTGCAAGCTTAGTCAGCGTAATTGCGCTTCGGGCAGTGTCAGTGTGCGCGGGATTAACGTCGCATCCCAGTGCTTGATGCCCCATTTCAGTACTTCCCCGGGGCTGGCGTCGTCGAGTTCGTGGCCAGGTTTTTGTCCCAGTGCGCGCAGGGCACGGAGCAACAGGGGCGTGGCCTGATCTGCGGTCAATGGCGGTGAGCGATAGGACTTGCCGAGCTTGTTGCCGTCCGGCTGGGTAATCAGCGGCAGGTGCAGATAGCGCGGTTGCGGCAGGCCGAGCAGTTCTTGCAGGTACAACTGGCGTGGGGTGGAGTCGAGCAAGTCGGCACCGCGGACGATATCGGTGATGCCTTGCCAGGCGTCGTCGAGCACCACTGCCAGTTGATAGGCATAGAGCCCGTCGCGCCGACGGATTACGAAGTCGCCGACCTCGCGGCCCAGGTGCTGGCGGTACTCGCCTTGCACGCGGTCGGTGAAGTGATATTCCAGTTCCGGGACGCGCAAGCGAATTGCGGCGTCTTCGCTGGCGTGACCGGCGTTGCGGCACAGGCCTGGATAAATCCCGTGATAAGGCGCCAGTTTTTTGCGCGAGCAGGTGCAGGCGTAGGCCAGGCCGTGGTTGAACAGTTGATTCAACACCTGCGCGTAGGCGTCGTGACGGTCGCTCTGGCGGACCATTTCGCCGTCCCATTCGAAACCGTAGCTTTCCAGTGCCTTGAGGATCGCCGCCTGGGCGCCAGGTTCCTCCCGAGGCGGGTCGAGGTCTTCCATGCGCAACAGCCAGCGCCCGCCAACCGAGCGGGCGTCAAGGTACGAGGCCAATGCCGCGACCAGCGAGCCGAAGTGCAGGTGCCCGCTGGGAGTGGGAGCGAAGCGCCCGATGTAGGCGGGGGATTTAATGGCAGTCATGGGCGCGATTTTACGTTGCTTGATCTAGTAGGGGCACGGCTTGATACCGCTATCGCGAGCAAGCTTTGCTCCTACAGCGATGGCGATCTTCAGGACGCCATCGCCGGCAAGCCGTGCTCCTACAAATATTGATGCCCCAGAAACAAAAACGGAGCGTTCGCACGCTCCGTTCTTCGTTCAAGTCGACGCTTACTTGCCGACTTGCTTTTCCTTGATTTCTGCAAGGGTCTTGCAGTCGACGCACATGTCAGCGGTAGGGCGGGCTTCCAGGCGTTTGACGCCGATCTCGACACCGCAGGATTCGCACCAGCCGTATTCTTCGTCTTCGATCAGTTGCAGGGTTTTGTCGATTTTCTTGATCAGCTTGCGCTCGCGGTCACGGGCGCGCAATTCAAGGCTGAATTCTTCTTCCTGACTGGCACGGTCGGCCGGGTCGGGGAAGTTCGCCGCTTCGTCTTTCATGTGATCAACAGTACGGTCGACTTCCTGCATCAAGTCCTGTTTCCACTTGTTCAGGATCTTGGTGAAGTGCGCGCGCATGGGCTGCCCCATGTACTCCTCGCCCTTCACTTCTTTGTAGGGTTCGAAGCCGCTGATCGACGGGTTCTGCTGTTGCTTTGCTTGGGTGGGCATGAAATGGACCGCCTCTACTCTTGTAATCCATTGCGCAGGATTGCTCCATCACCGACACCTGCCGGCCCTGCGGCTGCAAGCGGGCGAACTTACCAGATCAAATCGGAGCGCGCTACTCCCGGATGTCGAGGCTGCGGTCCGTAAGGTTTGCAAAAACATGCAAAGCCTTGTCTGGTGGGTCTGGAGGCCTGATCAGATATTGATTTTAGTCAATCCTGAGCCTTATGTATCAGCTCTTTTACGGGTGAACTTTCGGTTGTGACCGCTTTAGGTTCTCGCTCGTTCCCGTGCTTGGGTAGAATCAATTCTTTTCCCCGTTGAGGAAGGCTAATGGCTCAGCCCTACAGTGCGCGCAGCCGCGCTATCGAACCTTTCCATGTCATGGCATTGCTGGCGCGCGCCAATGAGTTGCAAGCCGCCGGGCACGACGTAATACACCTGGAAATCGGCGAACCGGATTTCACCACTGCCGAGCCGATCATCAAGGCCGGCCAGGCGGCGCTGACGGCGGGGAAAACCCGTTACACCGCAGCTCGCGGCATTCCAGAACTGCGTGAAGCCATTTCGGGCTTCTATGAGCAACGTTACGGGTTGAACATCGACCCGCAGCGCATCCTGATCACGCCGGGCGGTTCTGGCGCGTTACTGTTGGCGAGCGCCTTGCTGGTCGATCCAGGTAAACACTGGCTGCTGGCTGACCCGGGTTACCCGTGCAATCGGCATTTCCTGCGGCTGGTGGAGGGTGCGGCGCAACTGGTGCCGGTCGGCCCGGACGTGCGCTATCAACTGACGCCAGGCCTGGTCGAGCGTTACTGGGACCACGACAGTGTTGGCGCACTGGTCGCATCACCGGCCAACCCGACCGGGACCATCCTGACCCGCGATGAACTGGCCGGGCTGTCTGCAGCAATCAAGGAGCGTCACGGTCATCTGGTGGTGGACGAGATCTATCACGGCCTGACCTACGGCACCGACGCTGCCAGTGTGCTGGAAGTCGATGACAGCGCTTTTGTGCTGAACAGTTTCTCCAAGTATTTCGGCATGACCGGCTGGCGCCTTGGTTGGCTGGTCGCCCCAGAGGCTGCGGTCGGCGAGTTGGAAAAACTCGCGCAGAACCTTTACATCAGCGCGCCGAGCATGGCTCAGCACGCGGCGCTGGCCTGCTTCGAGCCGGACACCCTGAGCATTCTCGAAGAACGCCGGGCCGAGTTCGGACGCCGACGTGACTTCCTGTTGCCAGCCTTGCGCGAGTTGGGGTTCGCGATTGCCGTGGAGCCGGAAGGCGCCTTCTATCTGTATGCTGACATCAGTGCCTTTGGCGGTGATGCGTTTGCCTTCTGCCGGCACTTTCTGGAAACCGAGCACGTTGCCTTCACTCCTGGCCTGGATTTTGGTCGGTATCAGGCCGGTCATCACGTACGGTTCGCCTACACCCAGAGCCTGCCACGCTTGCAGGAAGCGGTTCAGCGGATTGCCCGTGGCCTGCGGAGCTGGCAAGGCTGATGCATTTCAATCCTCCTCTCGAAGAAGGTCGGCTGATTCGTCGCTACAAGCGTTTTCTCGCTGATATCGAAACCGTTGGCGGCGAGTTACTGACCATTCACTGTCCCAACACCGG
This sequence comes from Pseudomonas fluorescens HK44, assembly GCF_000217955.3. Taxonomy (GTDB): domain Bacteria; phylum Pseudomonadota; class Gammaproteobacteria; order Pseudomonadales; family Pseudomonadaceae; genus Aquipseudomonas; species Aquipseudomonas fluorescens_AQ. Next base: position 438,551 of record NZ_AFOY02000008.1, read on the forward strand.
GTCGATGTTCAATTGCATGGTCGAAGGCGGTCAGGTCTGGTTCAGCCGCTCCAACGATCCGAAACGCAAGTTGCCCGGCACCTGGGAGATCAGCGAGACACCGCAAGGACGGCTGGCCTGCGTGAATACCGCGCGGGCCAATACCTTGATTGAAGAAGCGTTACGTGGCGGTTTGATCACCGAGCTCAATGGCTTTATCGGGCTCAAGCGTGAAGTGCCTTATGGTCAGGAAAACAGCCGCATCGATTTCCGCCTCGATTATCCGAGCGGCCCGGCCTTCGTCGAAGTCAAAAGCGTCACGCTGGGCTTCGATGGCTCGGCAGTTGCGGCGTTTCCGGACGCGGTGACTCAGCGCGGTGCCAAACACTTGCGCGAGCTGGCGTGCCTGGCGCGGGACGGTATTCGTGCGGTGCAGTTGTATTGCGTCAATCTGACCGGCATTGACTCGGTGCGCCCGGCCGAGGAAATCGATCCGGGTTACGCGGCCGCGTTGCGTGAGGCGAAAGCGGCCGGGGTTGAAGTGCTGGCGTACGGCGTGAGCCTGACTTCGAATGAGGTGCGTGTTGACCGTCAACTGGAGGTGTTGCTGAGCTCTTGAAGATAGTAGTTCCTAAGGTTGAACCCAGATCCCCATGCTGTCTTCGCGGCACGCCAGGGCACTGAGGGACTGCCCGGCACAGGGCCCGGCCACGCATTCACCACTTTCGATCAGAAACAGTGCGCCATGAGTGGCACACTGGATCAGGCTGGCGCTGGGGTCGAGAAACTGGTCGGGGTGCCATTCCAGGCCAACGCCGCGATGCGGGCAGCGATTTTCGTACACGTAGACCCGGCCTTCACGGCGCACGGCAAACAACTTCTGGCCGTCGATCTCGAAACCACGGCTGCTGGCATCGAGCAGCTCGGCGCTGGAGCAAAGAAACTTCATGACTATCCTCAAGTGCCAAAGGCTCTGGCCTCTGGCGGTGATGCGTGCGCGCTCACTGGTTAGCAAATGTGTCTGCGCTTGACGTGCAAATGCAAACAATTATCAAATGAGTGCTTCGCCCGTGGTGGCTGCGTAGCTGACGACGCCTTGATCCTGCGGGAAAACTCCTCAAAGGAAACCCTGTTATGCGCCTGAGTACCAGCGCTATTGCGCTCTGTGTCGGACTTTTGGTCAACCATGGGGCTCAAGCGACCGAATTGCCGCAACGCTGGGTCAGTGCCGGCGGGGCTTTGTCGGAGTGGGTGAGTGCGTTGGGCGGCGAGTCGAAACTGGTCGGTGTCGACAGCACCAGCCAACATCCCGAATCGCTCAAGGCCTTGCCAAGTATCGGTTATCAGCGGCAATTGTCGGCAGAGGGCATCCTGAGTTTGCGTCCGCAGATTCTCATTGGCACCGAAGAAATGGGCCCGCCGCCAGTGTTGTCGCAGATTCGCAGTGCCGGGGTGCAGGTTGAGCTGTTCTCTGCACAACCTGACTTGCCAACCCTGCAAGGCAACTTGCAGCACTTGGGTAAATTGCTCGGTAGCGCGCCTCAGGCCACGGCGTTGTTCCAGGGTTATCAACGGCAACTTGAGCAGCAGAAAGCCTGGGTCAGCCAGGCCCAGACCAAACAAACAGCGCCGGGCGTGTTGTTGTTGCTGGGGCACGCTGGCGGCAAACCGCTGATCGCTGGCAAGGGCACCGCAGCCGATTGGTTGTTGCAGCAGGCGGGTGGGCATAACCTGGCGACCCATACCGGTTACAAGCCTTTTTCCGTTGAGTCCCTCGCGGGCCTGACGCCAGACGTGCTGGTGTTTGCCGACCGGGCGCTGACCGGTGACGCCGCGCGCGCCGCGTTATTCAAGGAAAACCCGATTCTCGCCTCGACGCCGGCGGCCAAGGCCGGGCGGGTGTTCGAGCTGGACCCGACGCTGTTGGTTGGCGGCTTGGGGCCGCGCTTGCCTTTGAGCCTGGTGACGTTGTCCTCCGGGTTCTATCCCGCTGAATCGGCTAAGGTAAACACCGCCCCATGACGACTCTGGTTAAACCACGCTCTTTATTCATCGGTCTGAGTCTGCTGTGGTTACTGGCGATCTGGCTGTCATTGGCCCTGGGCCCGGTCAGCTTGCCGCTGTTCGATACGTTGCGCGCCGCGATGCGTTTGATCGGTCTGCCGATTCCTGCTGAAGGGCTGGAACAGGCTGAACTGATTCTCGGACAGATTCGTTTGCCGCGTACCTTGCTCGGTCTGGCAGTGGGTGGTGTGCTGGCGTTGTCGGGCGTAGCGATGCAGGGGTTGTTCCGCAATCCGCTGGCGGATCCGGGGTTGGTCGGCGTTTCCAGTGGTGCAGCCTTGGGCGCGGCGATTGCGATTGTTGGCGGTGCGCTGTTTGGCGGCTTGCCTGAGGTAATCGGCCCTTACCTGTTATCGCTGTGTGCGTTTCTGGGCGGGCTCGGGGTGACGACACTGGTTTACCGTCTTGGTCGGCGTAACGGCCAGACCAACGTAGCAACCATGTTGCTGGCAGGGATTGCTCTGACGGCACTGGCCAGTTCGGCGGTGGGTTTGTTCACCTATCTGGCGGACGACGCGACCTTGCGTACGCTGACCTTCTGGAACCTGGGCAGCCTGAATGGCGCCAGCTATGCGCGACTGTGGCCATTGTTGCTGGTGAGCGCCGCAGTAGCGCTGTGGTTGCCGCGCCGGGCCAAGGCGTTGAATGCGCTGTTGCTCGGTGAGTCCGAGGCCAGTCATTTGGGGATCAACGTCGAAGGGCTCAAGCGTGAGCTGGTGTTCTGCACGGCACTGGGCGTCGGCGCTGCTGTTGCGGCGGCGGGGATGATCGGTTTTGTCGGGCTGGTGGTGCCTCATCTGGTGCGACTGTTGGCGGGGCCCGATCATCGCGTGCTGTTGCCGGCTTCGGTCCTCGCGGGCGCCAGCCTGTTGCTGTTTGCCGACTTGGTGGCGCGGTTGGCGCTGGCCCCGGCGGAATTGCCGATTGGTATCGTTACCGCGTTTATCGGCGCACCGTTTTTTCTGTATTTGCTGTTACGAGGTCGCGCCTGATGCTGCGTGTGGAAAACCTGCAGATCTGCCGCGGCAAGAAAATCGTCCTGGCAGACATCGATCTTGAGCTTAAACCAGGTGAAGTCCTCGGGGTGCTGGGCCCCAACGGCGCGGGCAAAAGTACTTTGCTCGGAGCGTTATGTGGCGAGTTGCGTCCAGATCATGGTCGTGTCTGGCTCGATCAGCGCGAACTGAGCCAGTGGGATGGCGCACAACGGGCGCAACGCCTGGCGGTATTGCCACAGACCTCGACCCTGGATTTTGCTTTCCGCGTCGAGGAAGTGGTCGGCATGGGCCGTTTACCGCATCAAACAGGCCGGGTGCGCGATGACGAAATTGTCGCTGCCGCCTTGCAGGCCGCCGATGTCGGGCATTTGAGTGGTCGCAGCTACCTGGCCCTGTCCGGCGGTGAACGCCAGCGTGTGCACCTGGCGCGGGTGCTGGCGCAGCTTTGGCCGGGGGAGGTCGGGCAAACCTTGTTGCTCGATGAGCCGACGTCGATGCTTGATCCGCTGCATCAACACACCACTTTGCTGGCGATTCGTGAATTCGCAGATCGCGGTGCGGCGGTGCTGGTGATTCTGCATGACCTGAATCTGGCGGCGCGTTACTGTGATCGTATTCTGTTGCTCGAAGGTGGCCGTCCGCATGCGTTGGACACGCCGCAGCAGGTGCTGCGGCCGGAACCGCTCAAAGCCGTGTTCGGGCTGGATGTGTTGGTGCAGCCGCACCCGGAGCGCGGGCATCCGCTGATCATCGCCCGTTGAGGTGACCTCATGCGTGGGATATTGATTCTGGCGCTGTTGTTACTGATGTCCTGTCAAAACGTGGCACCCAGTGCCGTGGATCAACCGGCTGGTGTGATTCGCGATCTGCATAGCGGTCAGCGTCTGAGTGCGCAAGCGCTGGCCGAACGGTTGGCCGGGGCGCAACGACTGATTGTTGGCGAGCAGCATGACAATCCTGATCACCATCATGTGCAACTGTGGTTATTGCAGGCACTGGCCCAGCGCCGTGCTCAGGGCAGCGTGCTGCTGGAAATGCTGACGCCGGATCAGCAGGCGCGTGTCGATGACATCCATGCGTTGGACATCGCCCGCTGGCCTGCCGATTTGCCGGCGGCGTTGGCTTGGCAATCGGGTTGGGACTGGAATCTGTATGGGCCGATTGTGCGGTATGCCCTGGCTCAGCCCTATCCGTTACTGGCGGCGAATCTGGACTCGACTGACGTTCGGCGTATGTACAAGCAAGCGCCGGCCGTAAGCGGAACCCGGTCGAATGCGCCAGCGGTCAGGAATGAGTTGCTGGCGCAAATCCGCGAGTCTCATTGCGGGTTGTTACCCGAAAGCCGGATGCCGGCGATGCTGGCGGTTCAGCAACAACGTGATCGGCAAATGGCCGAACAACTGCTGGCAGCGCCCGCGCCGGCACTGTTGTTTGCCGGCGCTTATCATGCGCGGCTGGACATTGGCGTACCGCTGCATGTGCAGGATCTGGGTGAGCATTCGGCGCCCGTGGTGGTGATGCTGGCAGAGAAGGGGGCTGCGGTCTCGTCGGCATCGGCGGATTACGTCTGGTACACGGCCGATCGACCCGTGCAGGACTGTTGCGCGCAAATGCGTCAGTAACAAGCAGTCGGCATATCTCGCGAAGCTCTTTTCGACAGGCAAAAAAAGACCCGGCAAGAGCCGGGTCAAATAACCGTGATTAGCCTGATGAGGAGATAATCCGAAAGTCCAAACCAATGGTCTTTCAGAAGATCAGCTGATCTCGCGATCAGATGCGATAATAATAACGATTCTCATTTCATAGTCAATCGCTGTTTTCTGATTTCTTTGCGCTTTTACCAAAACTTGTCTGGATTACCTGTAAATGCCGGGCTTTAGACCTTGTGACGTGACGAAATGGCTTCAAGCTGTTTATTGAGTGCTTCCTTGCGATCGGCGGGGATATCGTTCCAGTGCACATCCATCAGCGCCCCCTCAATCGCATACAACAACACCTTCGAGGCACGAAACCCGCGAGTGCGTACCGCCCGATAAGCATCCACCGCGCCCAGACGGCGCAAGTCCGAGGCGCTGTGGATGCCCACGGCATGCAGCCATTGCGCCGATGTCTTGCCAAGGTTTTTCAGGTGTTGCAGTTCATCATTCATCAAGCCTCCTTGCGACAGCCGAAGAGTGCGTGGGCAAGCCTCACAGGAGTGTAGCGGTCAGTAGGAAAAGCGTGGTTGTTTGGTCAGTTTGAACGCAAAAACTTCTAAGGCGTTCTACCCGATAGTTCTGGAAAGGGCAGTAGCGGCGACAGGAAATGACTTGGGATGATCGTGCATGCAGTCCGGCGCGCGGCGGGGCACCGGATTCAGGTGACGGTAGGTGTTAGCGGGTGCGGTAGCGCAGGCGAGTACCGAAATTCATCGACATGAGAATTTCGTCAGCGCTCAGCTCGGAGGGGAAGTAAGCGCCGGAGATTTGTGCGTGGGCCAGGCTCGCGCCTTCCAGGGACGAATCACGAAAATCAATGCCGCGCAGGTCGGCAGAGCGGAAGTAGGCATCGCTGAAATCAACACCTTCGGCATTCAGCTCGCGCAGGTCAAGGCCACGAAAGTCGCCGCCCACCATATCGATAGGCCCGGACTTGGGCCTTTCGCGATTGAAGCCTTCGATGTCGTCTTTGTGCAGCAGGGCAAATAGCGGGGTGTCGAGAAGTTTCGGCTGGCTCATGGTGTCACCTGTTGGTTTTATGACGCCAGTATAGTGCCACTATTTTGCAAGCGTGAAGCCGGTCAGGGCTTCGCGCCTGAATATAGTTTCTTACAGCCCCGGCAGACGTTGACGAATCTGCGCGACCACGGTGTCGAGGGTCCCGCTTTCATTGGTCTGAACGCGTTTGCTGCAGAGTATCTCTGCTGGAGTCAGTGGCTCGCGATTGGCTTGTTGAGCGGCGATAATGGCCAGGTTGGCGTCGGACGGATCGTTTTTGTCTGCCTGACGCTGCGCGAGCCAGCTCTCGATCACGGCTTGTGGCGCGTTGCAATCAAGAATAAGGAATGGCGCACCGGTCGCTTCGGCGATTTTTGCCGCGCTGTCGCGTTGTTCACGCTTGAGGTAAGTCGCGTCGATGACCACCGGGAAACCGGCGCGCAGAATCACGCCAGCAATTTCATGCAGGCGGGAATAGGTGGCGGCACTGGCGTCGGCGCTGTAGATGCCGGCTTGCGGGTCGTTCGGTACGTGCTGTTCACCGAACAGACGCTTGCGCTCGACATCGGAACGCAGGCGAATCGCACCCAGTGCTTCTACCAGGCGCATGGCTACGTAGCTTTTACCTACGGCGGAAACACCGTGGGTGATCGCCATGAAGCGCGATGGAATGGTGCTGTAGCTTTCCGCCAGGTTGGCGTAGTTGCGGTACTGGCGCAGGGTGGTGGCGCGTTGCACCGGATCGGCCTCGGCGGGCATGCTGAACAGGCTGACCTTGGCGCGAACCAGTGCGCGGTAGGCTTTATAGAAATTCAGCAGCTCAAGGCCCTGATAGTCGCCGGTCAGCTCCAGGTATTGGCTCATGAAGCGGCGAGCCAGGCTTTTCAGGCCGCGGTCTTCGAGGTCCATCGCCAGGAAACCGGTGTCGGCATAGACGTCGGTAAAGCGGAACGGCTCGTTGAATTCGATGCAGTCGAAAATCACCACGTTGCCGTCGATCACGGTGGCATTACCCAAATGGATATCACCGTGGCATTCACGGATGAAGCCTTCGGCCTTACGTTGGGCCAGCAGGGGTTTTAGGCGTTCGAAGCTGCTCTCGGCCCAGGCTTGCAGGGCGTCGAGTTGCAACAGGTCGGCTTTATCGCTGAGGAACGGGCGGATTTGTTCGAAGTTCTGCTGCACAGGCGCCATGACGCTTTCAGGCGTGCCGGCTTCATGAGCTGCCGGAACCTTCGGCGCGTTGAGGTGGAACCGGGCGATCTGCCTGGCCACCTCGTCGATATGCGCAGTCGTCAGCTCGCCATTGGCTTGTAGGGTGCTGAGTAACTGGCTTTGTGGGAACTGGCGCATTTTCAGCGCGTAATCGAGCACTGGACCGGTGCCGCCCAATTGCGGCGCTTCAATGCTGCCGGTGATCGGCAACACTTCAAGGTACAAATCGTTGGTCAGACGCTGGTTCAGGCGCAACTCTTCGCCGCAGAAATGTTCGCGCGACTCGAGACTGGTGAAGTCGAGGAAGCCGAAATTGACCGGCTTCTTCACTTTATAAGCATAGGGGCCAGTGAGCAGCACCCAGGAGATGTGCGTCTCGATGACCTGGAATCCCTCTACAGGATGCGGGTAGAGGGCCGGGTTTTGCAGGGCAGCGATCAAGGACTGGCTCACAGGTGATCCTTCAGAGTCTGGGAAAATTCAAGGGCAACATTATGGCGGCAAGCCGGGCTAACGCAAACCTCGCGGGGCTCATGTTGATCAGGAATAAAGTGCGTATAATCCGCCGCCATGACTCGTACCCGATCCCCTCGTTCCCCTAAAAAACCTCCTTCTGGCGGCCTGCGCCCCTGGTTAGGCTGGGCGCTCAAGCTCAGTCTGGTCGGCCTCGTAGTGCTGGCAGGCTTCGCGGTTTACCTCGATGCCGTGGTCCAGGAGAAGTTCTCCGGCAAGCGCTGGACCATTCCGGCCAAGGTTTATGCGCGTCCGCTCGAGCTGTTCGTCGGACAAAAGCTCAGCAAGGATGACTTTCTCATCGAACTCGACGCCCTGGGTTATCGCCGTGAAAGCGTGGCCAATGGACCGGGCGCGGCATCGGTCAACGGCAATACCGTCGATTTGAACACCCGTGGGTTCCAGTTCTATGAGGGTTTGGAGCAGGCTCAACCGGTGCGCGTGCGTTTCTCTGGCGATTACGTCGCCGAGCTGTCGTCGACCAACGGTTCAAAACTGTCGGTGGTGCGCCTCGAGCCGCTGTTGATCGGTGGCCTTTACCCGAAAAACCTTGAAGACCGCATTCTGATCAAGATCGATCAGGTTCCGCCGTATCTGCTCGATACGCTGGTGGCGGTGGAAGACCGCGACTTCTATCACCACTTCGGTGTGTCGCCGAAGTCGATCATGCGGGCCGTTTGGGTCAACACATCGGCCGGGCAAATGCGTCAGGGCGGTAGTACGTTGACGCAGCAATTGGTCAAGAACTTCTACCTGACCAACGAACGCAGCCTGAGCCGCAAGCTGACCGAAGCGATGATGGCGATGCTGCTTGAGTTGCACTACAGCAAGCCAGACATTCTTGAGGCTTACCTCAATGAAGTGTTCATCGGTCAGGACGGCCAGCGCGCCGTGCACGGTTTTGGTCTGGCCAGTCAGTTCTTCTTCAGTCAGCCGCTGTCCGAACTAAAGTTGCATCAAGTCGCGTTGCTGGTAGGCATGGTCAAAGGGCCGTCCTACTACAACCCGCGTCGCTATCCGGAGCGCGCGCTTGAACGACGCAATCTGGTGCTCGATTTGCTGGAGCAGCAAGGGGTCGCTACCGCCGAGCAAGTCGCTGCGGCGAAGAAAATGCCGCTGGGTGTGACCAAGCGCGGCAGTCTGGCCGACAGTTCGTTCCCGGGCTTCCTCGATCTGGTCAAGCGTCAGTTGCGCGAAGACTACCGCGACGAAGACTTGACCGAAGAAGGTCTGCGGATCTTCACCAGTTTCGATCCGATCCTGCAGATGAAGGCCGAAGCCTCGGTCAACGATACCTTCAAGCGCCTTGCCGGTCGCAAAGGTTCGGAAGACGTTGAAGCGGCGATGGTCGTGACCAACCCTGAAACCGGTGAGGTCCAGGCGATGATCGGTAGTCGCCAGGCCAGTTTTGCCGGCTTCAACCGGGCGCTGGATGCCGTGCGGCCAATCGGTTCCCTGATCAAGCCGGCGGTATACCTGACCGCGCTTGAAAAGCCGAGCCAGTACACCTTGACCAGTTGGCTGTCCGATGAGTCCTTCTCGGTCAAAGGCGCAGATGGTCAGGTCTGGAAACCGCAGAACTATGATCGTCGCTCCCACGGTACGGTTTTCCTGTACCAGGGGCTGGCGCACTCCTACAACCTGTCGACTGCGCGTCTGGGCTTGGAAGTCGGTGTGCCGAACGTCCTGAAAACCCTTGGGCGTCTGGGCATCACTCGCGAGTTTCCGGCCTTCCCGTCGATGTTGCTGGGGGCGGGTGGCATGACGCCGATCGAAGTGGCAACCATGTACCAGACCCTGGCCAACGGCGGTTTCAACACGCCGATGCGCGGGATTCGCAGCGTACTGACCGCCGAAGGTCAGCCGCTCAAGCGTTATCCGTTCCAGATTCAGCAGCGTTTCGATCCGGCTTCCATCTACCTGATCCAGAGCGCCATGCAGCGCGTGATGCGTGAAGGTACCGGCAGCTCGGTTTACAACGTGCTGCCCAAGACGCTGACGCTGGCGGGTAAAACCGGTACCAGTAACGACTCGCGAGACAGCTGGTTCGCCGGTTTCAGCCAGGATCTGCTGGCAGTGGTCTGGCTGGGTCGCGATGACAACGGCAAGACGCCGTTCACCGGTGCCACGGGTGCACTGCAAGTCTGGACCAGTTTCATGCGCAAGGCCGACCCGTTGCCGCTGGATATGCCACAGCCGGATAATATCGTTCAGGCCTGGGTCGATTCGCGCACCGGGCAGGGTTCTGAAGCCAGCTGCCCTGGCGCGGTGCAGATGCCGTATATTCGCGGCAGCGAACCGCCTCCTGGCGCTGCGTGCGGTGGTTCAGGCCCCTCGCCAGGCGAATCGGTGATGGATTGGGTCAAGGGCTGGATGAATTAAGCAAAGAGGGTTTCAAGTGAACAAGTGGTTTATTCCAGCGGTTACGGTGACAGCCCTGGCTTTGCTCAGCGGCTGCTCCAGTGTGCAGCACGGCTCGATTCCAGTGGTCGACTCCGGTACGGCCGTGTCCAACAGTGAGCGGATCTCTGCCAATGGCGGTTTCCGCAAAAGCACCGTGAAACGTCCGGCGCAAGCCCAGACTCAGGCGATCCCGCAGGGTGACACTGGCGTGGTGGTGATGATTCCGGGCGGTGGTGCGACGACGTCGACGCCAATCAGCACTCAACCGATCAGCCCTGGCCCGATCAGCTCCGGTCCGATCACGCCGGGTCCGGTCGACAGCGGACCGCTGCAGTCGGCGCCAATCAATCAGGGTAACTACAGCATGCCATCGACGCCGAGCGGGATTCCTTCCGCCAGCAGCGCCGGCGGTTTGTCTGCCGACGAGCAGCTGGATGGTCCGGTGCTGGCCTTGCTGACCACCGCGCAGCAGCAACAGGCGAGCGGCGATCTCAATGGTGCGTCCTCCAGCCTTGAGCGTGCTCAGCGGGTTGCTCCGCGTGAGCCACAAGTACTTTATCGTCTGGCGCAGGTGCGCTTGGCTCAGGGTGATGCAGCGCAAGCCGAGCAGTTCGCTCGCCGCGGTTTGACGTTTGCCAATGGGCGTCCGGATCTGCAGGCAAGCCTGTGGGAACTGATCGCCCAGGCGCGTGAGAAACAGGGCGACTCCGCAGGCGCGGCGCAGGCTCGTCAAAAGGCCAAGGTTTCGCTCTGATGGATGTCCGCTTTCCGAAGATCGCTGAACAGCTGCTGCTGATCGAGCGCGAGTTGCGTCTTCAGGGCTGGTGGGACGAGGTCCCGCCAAGCGCTGAAGCGCTGGCCAGTGTCGAGCCATTTTCCGTCGATACGCTGGATTTCGAGCAGTGGCTGCAATGGATCTTCCTGCCACGCATGAAAGTCATCCTTGAGAACAACCTGCCACTGCCGAATGCCTCGGGCATTCAGGAAATGGCCGAGATGGTCTTCGCTTCGCGTAATGTCCGGGGCAAGGATCAGCAGTTGCAAGCCTTGCTCAAAGAGTTCGATCAGCTCATCACGGCCTCCCGCTAAGCCGGAACTGCCAGTGCCTACTGGCAGTTATCCTTGATCTGTTTTTGTGTTTCGGTGATGCGTTCCTGACGCTGTTGGTCTGTCAGGCGGCGCATCTCACCGTCGACTTCCTCGCGTAATCTCGGATTGTTCTGCAGATGAGCCAGGTTCGTTCGTGCCTGTTCGCAGAACGTCTTGAGCTGGGCTTGCTGCTCGGCGACCTGCTTTTTCACTGTGCTGTCGATGACCTGTTGATCGCCTATAGCGCTGCTGTGCGGTGGCGCGGTCGGTTTGCCGGCGGGCAGGGCGGGTTTCACCACGGTGCTGGCTTCCTGGCCCTGGGGCGGCTGAGCATCGAAATGGGTAACGCCCTGGTCATCGATCCATTTGTAGATCGGACCGGCCATGCACAAAGGGCTCAGGCTGATCAGCAGACTGGCGGTGAAGAAATGTATTCGCATGCCGTTTCCTTGTCGTGGGTTGCGCAATTGAAGCTAACACACCTGCTGTTTATGGGTTTTTTCTTGCGTTCTCATGCGCTTAGTTCGAATAAAGCACATTGACGGCTTGACTTGCAGAGGGCGAAACAGAAGAATCCAAAGTCCGCTGTAGAGGGACTGCCAGAAGCAGACCCACTCGGCAGATCATGAGGCGCACATCCGCGCCGACCTGTTACACCCGCAACGCGTTACCTCGCGCTGGGTGGGAAAGCCCCGCAACACTTGGGACGATCCCAATACTTGCTCAGTCAGTGCTGACGTAGTCGGCGACCACCGTCGCTCATGCTCTGCTGAGAAGTAAACCTATTAAGACCCGTCCCCTTGTGTGGGCGGTATTCTGGCGTTTTAGAGGTGAACAACGTGGAGCTTTTATCTGGCGGTGAGATGCTCGTCCGCTTTTTGCGTGACGAAGGCGTCAAATATATCTACGGGTACCCGGGTGGTGCTCTCCTTCATGTATACGATGCCCTGTTCAAAGAACCGGAAGTGACCCACATCCTGGTTCGTCATGAGCAGGCTGCGACCCATATGGCTGACGGCTATGCCCGTGCTACCGGTAAAGCCGGTGTGGTACTGGTGACCTCCGGCCCGGGCGCAACCAACGCCATCACCGGTATTGCCACGGCCTACATGGACTCCATTCCGATGGTGATCATTTCCGGCCAGGTGCCTAGCACCATGGTAGGCACCGATGCGTTCCAGGAAACCGACATGATCGGTATCTCCCGGCCAATCGTGAAGCACAGCTTCATGATCAAGCACGCGTCGGAAATCCCGGAAGTCATGAAGAAAGCGTTCTACCTGGCGCAATCCGGTCGTCCTGGTCCTGTCGTTGTCGATATCCCGAAAGACATGACCAACCCGGCCGAAAAATTCGAATACGTCTTCCCGAAAAAAGCCAAGCTGCGTTCCTACAGCCCGGCGGTTCGCGGTCACTCCGGGCAAATCCGCAAGGCAGCAGAAATGCTTCTGGCGGCCAAGCGTCCCGTGCTGTATTCAGGCGGCGGCGTGATCCTCGGCGGTGGCTCCGCGCCGCTGACCGAGCTGGCGCAAATGCTCAACCTGCCAGTGACCAATACCCTGATGGGGCTGGGTGCCTACCCTGGCACCGACCGTCAGTTCATCGGAATGCTGGGCATGCACGGTAGCTACACCGCTAACCTGGCCATGCACCATGCTGACGTGATTCTTGCTGTCGGCGCGCGTTTCGATGACCGCGTGATCAACGGTCCGGCCAAGTTCTGTCCGAATGCCAAGATCATTCACATCGACATCGACCCGGCTTCGATTTCCAAGACCATCAAGGCAGACGTGCCTATCGTTGGCCCGGTTGAGAGCGTCCTGACCGAAATGGTCGCGATCCTCAAGGAAATCGGCGAGACCCCGAACAAAGAGTCCGTTGCCAGCTGGTGGAAGCAAGTTGACGAGTGGCGCGGCGATCGCGGTCTGTTCCCTTATGAAAGGGGCGACGGCAGCGTCATCAAGCCGCAAACCGTGATCGAAACCCTCTGCGAAGTGACCAAGGGCGATGCCTACGTGACTTCCGACGTGGGTCAGCACCAGATGTTCGCGGCGCAGTACTACCGGTTCAACAAGCCGAACCGCTGGATCAACTCCGGTGGTCTGGGCACGATGGGCTTCGGTTTCCCGGCGGCCATGGGCGTCAAGCTGAGTTTCCCTGATGCTGACGTCGCCTGCGTAACGGGCGAGGGCAGTATCCAGATGAACATTCAGGAGCTGTCGACCTGCCTGCAGTACGGTTTGCCTGTGAAAATCGTCAACCTGAACAACGGCGTGCTGGGGATGGTTCGTCAGTGGCAGGACATGAGCTACGGCAGCCGTCACTCGCACTCTTATATGGAATCGCTGCCTGACTTCGTCAAGCTGGCCGAAGCCTATGGTCACGTGGGCATTCGCATCACTGATCTGAAGGATTTGAAGCCGAAGATGGAAGAAGCCTTCGCCATGAAGGATCGCCTGGTGTTCCTTGATATCCAGGTCGACACCAGCGAGCACGTCTACCCGATGCAGATCAAAGACGGCTCCATGCGCGATATGTGGCTGAGCAAGACGGAGCGTACTTAATCATGCGGCACATTATCTCCTTGCTTCTGGAAAACGAACCGGGCGCTCTGTCTCGTGTAGTGGGTCTGTTCTCGCAGCGTAACTACAACATCGAAAGCCTGACTGTGGCACCGACCGAAGACCCGACCCTGTCGCGTCTGACGCTGACCACTGTTGGCCACGATGAAATCATCGAGCAGATCACCAAGAACCTGAACAAGCTGATCGAAGTGGTCAAGCTGGTCGACCTGTCGGAAAGCGCTCATATCGAGCGTGAACTGATGCTGGTCAAGGTCAAGGCCACCGGCGCCCAGCGCGCCGAGATCAAACGCACTACCGATATTTATCGTGGACAGATCGTCGATGTCAGTGCCAGCGTGTATACCGTTCAACTGACCGGTACCAGCGACAAGCTCGACAGTTTCATTCAGTCGATCGGCACTGCCTCGATTCTGGAAACCGTACGCAGTGGCGTCACCGGGATTGCCCGTGGCGACAAAGTACTCAGCATCTAAACCAAATTAGCGAATGGCCTGAACGGCCTGGATATATAGGGGAAATTCATGAAAGTTTTCTACGATAAAGACTGCGACCTGTCGATCATCCAGGGCAAGAAAGTTGCCATCATCGGTTACGGTTCCCAGGGCCACGCTCAAGCGTGCAACCTGAAAGACTCCGGCGTTGACGTTACTGTAGGCCTGCGTAAAGGTTCGGCCACTGTTGCCAAAGCCGAAGCTCACGGCCTGAAAGTGACTGACGTTGCTTCCGCTGTTGCTGCTGCCGACCTGGTCATGATCCTGACCCCGGACGAGTTCCAGTCTGCGCTGTACAAGAACGAAATCGAGCCGAACATCAAGAAAGGTGCCACTCTGGCCTTCTCCCACGGCTTCGCGATCCACTACAACCAGGTTGTGCCACGCGCTGACCTCGACGTGATCATGATCGCGCCGAAGGCTCCAGGCCACACCGTGCGTTCCGAGTTCGTAAAAGGCGGCGGTATCCCTGACCTGATCGCTATCTATCAGGATGCTTCCGGCAACGCCAAAAACGTTGCACTGTCCTACGCTGCTGGCGTTGGCGGTGGTCGTACCGGCATCATCGAAACCACCTTCAAGGACGAGACCGAAACCGACCTGTTCGGCGAACAAGCCGTTCTGTGCGGCGGTACCGTTGAGCTGGTCAAAGCCGGTTTCGAAACCCTGGTTGAAGCTGGCTACGCGCCAGAAATGGCCTACTTCGAATGCCTGCACGAACTGAAGCTGATCGTTGACCTCATGTACGAAGGCGGTATCGCCAACATGAACTACTCGATCTCCAACAACGCCGAGTACGGCGAGTACGTTACCGGCCCTGAAGTCATCAACGCTGAATCCCGTCAGGCCATGCGTAATGCCCTGAAACGTATTCAGGACGGCGAATACGCCAAGATGTTCATCAGCGAAGGTGCTACCGGCTATCCTTCGATGACCGCCAAGCGTCGTAACAACGCCGCTCACGGCATCGAGATCATCGGCGAGCAACTGCGCTCGATGATGCCGTGGATCGGCGCCAACAAAATCGTCGACAAAGCCAAAAACTAAGTCACGGGTTTGTACAGAAAACGCGGCTTAGGCCGCGTTTTTTCGTTTGAGTGGTCGGTTCTGGTATAAAGCTGCATCATTTGCGGCCGAACCGTTGTCGCAGACACCTGTCGAAACTTTCCACACCGTTGCAAGGTAATGTCCATGAGCGAACGTCCCGAAGAGCCAAACCAGGCCTCTGACGCCGAAAGCCTGCTACCCATCGATGAGCATGTCGAAGAAGGGCATGACGCTGAAGGCCGTAAAGTCCGGCATCGTGGTATCTATCTTCTGCCGAATCTGTTCACCACTGCGAACCTGTTCGCAGGGTTCTATTCCATCATCAACTCGATGAGCGCTCAGAGCGCCTTGAGTGCCGGTGATGCTGCAAGCGCGAGCAAGTATTTTGCTTTCGCGGCGATCGCTATTTTCGTCGCCATGGTCCTCGACGGCCTTGATGGCCGGGTTGCGCGCATGACCAATACCCAAAGCGCCTTCGGTGCCGAGTACGACTCGCTGTCGGACATGGTTGCCTTTGGTGTCGCGCCGGCGTTGCTGGCATTTGGCTGGGCGCTTGGGGATATGGGCAAGGTTGGCTGGATGGTTGCCTTCATCTATGTCGCGGGCGCAGCATTGCGTCTGGCGCGCTTCAATACTCAGGTCGGCACTGCAGACAAGCGCTATTTCATCGGTCTGGCCAGTCCGGCAGCGGCGGGTGTGGTTGCAGGTATTGTCTGGGCATTCAGCGATTACGGGATTCAAGGCTCCAAGATGTCCTTCCTGGTTGCGCTGATGGTTGCAGCCGCCGGGATGCTGATGGTCAGCAACATCAAGTACAACAGCTTCAAGGAGCTGGACTTGAAAGGCCGCGTACCTTTCGTGGCGATCCTGGCTGTGGTGCTGGTGTTTGCAGTGGTCTTCAGCGATCCACCTCGCATTTTGCTGCTGGTTTTCCTCGCCTATGCAGCTTCTGGCCCGGTGCAGTACCTGTTGCGTCTTCGCCGGCACAAAAACGCCGAGTGATGTAATTTCCCCCATACTCCGCAGTCTATTGGTGCATCTGTCCTCCAATTCTGCGGAGTTGCCATGTTATTCAAGTTTCCCAAGTCGTCCGACTGTCATGAGTCGGATGTCACGCCTGAGTCTTTCTATCTCACTCGTCGCAGTGTGCTTGGTGGGGCTATCGCCGGTATGGCGGTCAGCGGCCTGCCACGATGGGCCAGCGCCGATAACGCGGCTCGGCACGCGGATGTCGAGCCGGGCAAGGCGCCTTCCTGGTTTTCCGAAAAACTCCCTGCAACCAAATGGGAGGCGGTTACCGTCAAGGATGAGGCGATCACGCCGTTCAAGGACGCGACTCACTACAACAACTTCTATGAGTTTGGTACTGACAAGGGCGATCCCGCGCAAAACGCTGGCGCGCTGAAAACCGAGCCGTGGTCTGTGGTTGTCGATGGTGAGGTGAGTAAACCAGGGCGTTATGCGCTGGAGGACTTCATGAAGCCGTATCAGTTGGAGGAGCGCATCTATCGCCTGCGTTGCGTAGAAGCCTGGTCGATGGTGATTCCGTGGCTCGGCTTTCCCATCTCGGCACTGCTCGGTCAGGTCGAGCCGACCTCCAAGGCCAAATACATTCGTTTTGAAACCTTGCAGGATCCCAAGACTATGCCGGGGCAGCGCTCTGGTTTTGCCTTGATCGACTGGCCTTATGTAGAAGGGCTGCGTCTGGATGAGGCGATGAATCCATTGGCGATTCTTGCGGTTGGCATGTATGGCCGTGAGCTGCCCAACCAGAACGGCGCTCCGTTGCGTTTGGTGGTGCCTTGGAAATACGGGTTCAAGAGCGTCAAATCCATCGTGCGTATCAGTCTGGTCAGCGAGCAGCCGAAAACCACCTGGCAGAGCATCGCGTCCGATGAGTATGGCTTTTACGCGAACGTGAACCCGACGGTTGATCATCCGCGTTGGACTCAGGCCAGGGAGCGGCGCCTGCCGAGCGGGCTGTTCAGGCCTAATGTACGTGAAACACAGATGTTCAATGGCTACGCAGATGAAATCGCGTCTCTCTATACAGGCCTCGATCTGCGGAAGAATTACTGATGCGTTTTCCAGCGTGGCGCATTAGCGTCTTTATAGTTGCAGTGGTGTGGCCGTTCCTCTGGCTGTATGAAGCCTGGAGTTTTGCCTTGGGGCCGGATCCCGGAAAAGTACTGGTTGATCGACTGGGGTTGGGGGCGCTGGTCCTGCTATTGATCACCTTGAGCATGACGCCGATACAGAGGTCGACAGGATGGGCAGGGTGGATTGCCGTTCGGCGGCAGCTCGGGTTGTGGTGCTTTGCTTATGTTGTCCTGCATTTGAGTGCCTATCTGGTTTTTATCCTTGGTCTTGATTGGTCTCAGTTGGGGATAGAGCTAAGCAAGCGGCCGTACATTATTGTCGGCAGTCTGGGATTCCTTGGTCTTCTGGCGCTGGCGGTTACGTCCAATCGTTATAGTCAGCGACGGCTGGGTGTCCGTTGGAAAAAGTTGCATCGCTTGGTCTATGTGATTCTTGGCCTTGGATTGCTGCATATGCTTTGGATAGTTCGGGCAGATCTAAAGGAGTGGGCGATCTATGCATTTATAGGCGCACTGCTGTTAGTGCTGCGAGCACCGTCTCTAATGCGCAGAATCCCTCGCTTGACGACCAGAAAAGCACCTTCTGCAACAAAAGCGTAATTAACCCTTGACGGCAGATTCTGGAAGTCTATAATTCGCCCCACTTCCGGCGCAGTCGAAACGTAAAACTCCTTGGTAAACAATGAGTTGCGTAGTTTTCGACAGCGGTTACGCTTCAGTTCATCGAAGCCTGAAGGAGTTGGTAAGGCAGTGTGTTTTCGCCTTGTTAAC
>NZ_AFOY02000009.1 GCF_000217955.3 Pseudomonas fluorescens HK44
TTGATCTTCAATGACGCAACATTTGTGCTCGACGACAATCCCCTGTGGGAGCGAGCCGGCTCCGGGCGGCGATCCGACGATGGCGATCAGGCAGTCGCCACCGCAATCCCGGGCTCAACCACTGTCAACAACCCTTCCTTCATCCACTTGGCATCCCGCACAAAACACCGCGAAGCCAGGAACAGCAGGAACAGCCTGCGCCAGGCATTCGCCGCTTGGGTCGAGTTCTGCATGGGTCCGTCTCTTTTATTATGATCAGGGCTTCACTGCCGACGGCATTCAGCCCGGAACCAGCAATCCAGTCAGCCTTATGGCTGCCGTCCGTCACTATTTGTCAGGCTGATACACGCTCATGTCCGCCAAAGTCGGGTCCGTGACAATTTATATCTAAACGCTCTTGGGCTTATTGCAAAATCGTTAGTGCCAATGTGCCACTATTTCTTGCGCCTTGTGCACGGTCTCTATACTCCAGACATTCGCCAGCGTTCATGGCACCGCTGCAGGATGACTCAGAGACGGGGCATGCTATGGAGTGGCCTGGTTTGCATTTCATTACCGAGCTGCCAGAGAGCAGCGGGCAAGTCGTACTCAATTGCACCCATGACCCCTTTCTGGTGCTGTTGGCCTACCTGGTCGCCTGTGCCGCCAGTTTCGCCACCCTGGACATTGCCGAACGCATCGGTCACGCCGAAAGCCCTGCCTCTCAACGGCTCTGGCGCTGGGTCGGGGCCTGCTGCCTGTCGGGTGGCATTTGGGCCATGCACTTTATCGGCATGCTGGCATTCCAGGCCCCCATCGACATCCATTACGACTTGCCGATCACCTTGCTTTCCCTGCTGATCGCCTTTATTGCAGCCTTTTTAGCAATGAACACCCTGAGCAATACTCAACTGAACGTGCGGCAATACGTGCAAACCTCGATCTGCATCGGACTGGGCATCGCCACCATGCATTACGTGGGTATGACGGCGATGCGTTCGAACGCCGTGGCCCACTACCAGCCAATCGTGTTCGGCCTGTCGATCCTGATTGCCATCGGTGCCAGCGCCATTGCCTTGCTGCTGTCGCATGGTCTGCGTAACGGCGGCGGCATCGCCCATCAGGTACTCAAATACACCGCCAGCCTGGTGCTCGGCGCCGGCATCGTGAGCATGCACTTCACCGGCATGCAGTCCATGAGTCTGGTGTTGCCGACCGGAGTCCCGATGCAACTGTCGGTCGACAACGACCACCTGCAACTGGCGCTGACGATTGCGCTGATCGCGCTGCTGGTCATCGGCAGCAGCATCAGCGCCGCCCTCGCCGACAAAAAGCTGCAACACAAGGAACATGACTTGCGCCGGGTAAACACGTTGCTTGGTCAACTGGATCAGGCGCGCATGTCGCTGCAACAAGTGGCGCACTACGACGCCCTGACCAACCTGATCAACCGCCGCGGCTTCAATCAGATCTTCGCCGAAAAACTCATCGAGAAAAGCACCGGCGGCGGCATGCTGGCGGTGATGTTTCTGGACATCGACCACTTCAAACGGATCAACGACAGCCTCGGTCACGACGCCGGTGACGAGCTGTTGAAAGTGCTCGCCAATCACATCAAAAGCTCGACCCGCAGCCACGATGATGTGGTCGCACGGTTTGGCGGCGATGAATTCTGCATTCTGGTCAACCTGCGTGAGCGCGACGAAGCACGGCACATGGCCCAACGCATCATGCAAAAGATGAAGGAGCCGATAGAGCTGGCCGGCAGGCGCATGGTCATGACCACCAGCATCGGGATCAGCGTGTTCCCCGACGACGGCAAGAGCTGCGAAGAGCTGTTGAAAAACGCCGACCTGGCACTGTACCAATCCAAAGGTAATGGCCGTAATGGCCTGCACTTCTTCAGCCCCAACCTGAAAACCAGGGCGACGATGGCGCTGCAACTCGAAGAAGAACTGCGCAATGCCTTACGTGACGAAGCCGGGTTGATGCTCTATTACCAACCAATCTATGACCTCAAAAGCGGCCACGTAAGCAAACTGGAAGCGCTGATTCGCTGGCAGCACCCGGTACACGGCTTGCTCGCGCCTGATCGTTTCATCGCGATTGCCGAAGCCAATGGCTTGATCGCCGAACTCGACAACTGGGTGCTGCGCAAAGCCTGCGAAGACCTGAGCGAGCTGTCCAGGCACGGCTGTGAGTCGTTGAAAATTACCGTGAACTGCTCACCGCTCAACCTGATGCGCGAAGAGCTTGCCGAAGAAATCGAATGTGCGCTGCGCTTGGCCGGCGTAGCGCCGCAAAGACTGGAACTGGAGGTCACGGAAAACGCACTGATGGGCAACCTCGCCAATACGCTGGTGCTACTGCGCAAAATTCGGGCACTTGGTGTTTCGCTGTCTATCGACGACTTTGGCACCGGTTACTCATCCCTGGCTTACCTCAAGCGCTTGCCCCTGAACACCTTGAAAATCGACCGTTCGTTTATTCAGGACATTCCCAAGGCCACTCAGGACATGGAGATCGTCCAGGCCATTATCGTCATGGCCCACACCCTGCATTTACAGGTCGTCACCGACGGTGTCGAAACACCGGAGCAATACCAGGTCCTCAAACACTTCGGTTGCGACTTTGTTCAAGGTTATCTGTTGAGCCGCCCGGTGCCGCTGGCTGAATTACGTCCGGTACTGAACGAGATCAACCAGCGCAAGCACGCGCACACCGTCAGTGCGTTGAGTCTGGCTCGCGGTATAGATGGATTAGTGTCGCGGGGTCCTTTTCCAGATAGCCCTGACCACCGTGCAGGCGCATCAATTGTGCGGCCAGTCCACTGATCGGCGTTGCCGAGCCTTGCTCGCGGGAAAATTTCACCGCGCCATCCAGGTCCTTGAGCAGCGTTCGAACATGCCACTTTATCGGTTCGAAACGGCTCTCGGCCATTTGCGGGGCAAGTATCTGCAAGGGTTTCGAATCGGCAAACCCGCCGCTCAATGCTTCGGCCAGCAGGCTCGCATCCACGCCTGAACGTTCGGCCAACGCTACCACCTCGGCGATCACCAACGCATTACAGGCAACAATCATCTGATTACACGTCTTGGTCACTTGCCCGGCACCGACCGCGCCCATGTGCGTGACCCGCTGTCCGAGACTCAACAACACCGGACGCACGCGTTCGACATCGGCTGACTCACCACCGACCATGATCGCCAGGCTTGCGGCCTCGGCCCCCGCCACACCACCGGACACCGGCGCATCCAGCCAGCCCATACCGGAACGGCTGGCCAGCTCGGCAGCCATTTCCCGCGTTGCCGTGGGCTCCAGACTGGAAAAGTCCACCAGCAACTGGTCGGCTTTCGCGCCAAACACCACGCCCGAAGCACCGAAGACCACCTCGCGTACCACCTCGGTATTGGCCAGGCACATCATCACCAGATCGGCGTGCTGACACAGCTCGGCAGGTGTGGCCACTTGTCGCGCGCCAGCCTCGACCAAGGGCGCGCACTTGTCAGGATTGCGGTTCCAGACGGTCAGTGGATAACCCGCCGCCAACAGACGCCGGCACATCGGCAACCCCATCAATCCAATACCGGCGAACGCCAAGGAAGGTAACGCTGCCATTATTTTGCCTCTGCTCGATTAAAGATCGCCGAATATTGGCCGATTCATCATGAATCAGGAAAGGATTCCCCCTAGCGACGCTCAGGTAAAGCCCTATCGCCGGGGACAATATCGCACTGTAAAGTCGCGAGCTCTTTATTCGTGATGGCTTGATGACATCTCGCCGCCGAACCAACCAGTCCAGGCACATGGCGCACAATGACTTCTAAAAATAATCCTGCCTCTGCGGTATCCGAACTGACGCTCACCGCCGCCACGGATAAACCCCCAGTCCCGAAGCCATTGACCAGCTCACGCCCGCTTGCGACCCAGCAGTACCTGTACTTTACCGAGACCAACACCGATCGCATCCTCGACAATCTCGATGGCCTGCGCGATCTGGTATTCCCCAAGCCACCGCACCTGGAAGACGCCCACGAACTGCATCAGCAGGAGTTCCCCTCGGTGTGCCTGATCGGTCTGGGTCGCTGCGGTTCGAACATTGCGCTGGACGTCGCGGAGCTGGTGTACAACGCCCGCAAGTTCTACCTCAACGAGTTCAACAACGAAGACAAGCCCTATGCTGAAAAGGGCTACAGCCCTGCGCAATGGATTCGTAACAACCTGAAACTGGGTGTCGGCAAGGCCACCAAACCGGTGTTCCTGGTCGAGCCACTGGTGATGCTCGGCGACCTGGACAAAGACATCGCCGGACGTATCCGCTTCTCGCGCAAGGGCGAAAAAAGCGGCTTCCTGCGCGACTACAGCAAAATGAAGATCATGGACCTCTCGGAAGTCCACGCCGGCGGCGCCGGTAACGCGCCGATCCTCGGCCAGTACCTGGCGAAGATCATCCTGAACAAGGACACCCAGCGTTTCTCCAGCCCCGACTGGAAGATGATCCATTCGTACCTGATCGACAGCTGCGGCATCAAGGCCAACCAGTCGCGCCTGTATTTCTCGATTTTCAGCGCCGGCGGCGGTACCGGTTCGGGCATGGCCTCAGAGTTCGGGCTGGCCCAGCAGCACTCGTACATGAACAAGACGTTCGACACCAAACCGGTGGACGAGCACGACAGCAAGAGCGGCCACTCCTTCGTTTTCGAGCCGATCTTCACCAGCGGCATTTGCGTACTGCCGAACATTTCCGATCATCGCAGCGAAATGTCCGAAGCGCTGCACATCAACGCCGGTCGCCTGCTGTGCAAGTACCTGTCGGAAGAATGGGATTTCTCATACAACTTCGCCAACGAAGACAGCAGTGAAGCCAGCGTCATGGGCCGCATCCGTCCATGGAACGCGATGATGCTGATCTCCAACGACATCATGCGTTACGCCGAAGAGAACGATGACGGCAATATCCAGAACATTGATGTCAATGCCATGGAAAAGCACGCCAACCAGTACATCTCGCAGCAGATCTTCAATATTCTGACGGCCCAGGCAGTCACCACCGACTACGACCAGAACTACTTCCGTCGGGCCGGTATCGATATCGGCGAAACCATTCGCCTGGACGCCAACGACCTGTTCATGAGTCTGGCCGGGCCAGTAGCGATTGCCTACGCCGAGTCGGTGGTGCCGGAACAACCGGCACCGAACAGCGACAAGTTCAAGGTATTCGACAAAGAGCCACAGCGCCTGAACATCGACGACCTGTTCTTCCGCTCCATCGACCTGCCGCACTTCAACAAAGTGACCCAGGCCATCGAAGGCATCAGCCTGTTGCCGATCGAGTCCAAGCGTTATCGCGCGTCATTGGAGCAATACAAGAACTCGGGTTACGACGCTGCCGCGCTGCATGACCTGCACTTCTTCAAGAATTGCTCGTCGGTGGTGTCGATCGTATCGCTGCCCAAGGATTACAAGCTGTCCTACATGGACCTGAACCGGTTGAAGACTCACCTCAACAGCCTGTTCCCCAACACCACGCTCAAGCGTTATGCACTGGTGATCGGCGCCTCGGCCAACCTTTCGCTGACCACCCTGATCGCCAAGAGCCCGTGCCTGTCAGACGATTTCCTGACCTTGATCGTGGCATTCATCAAGCGCTGCTTTGCCCGCACTCCGTACCGTTTCGACGAAACGCTGGACAACTCGATCCTCGACTTCATCATTCATGAAGACTTCGACGAAGCCAGGATCGACGAGCTGCTCAATGAGTTCGAAAACCCGGCGAAGATCCTCGACACCAACTGGTACGCGATCAAGCCGATGTACGAGAAGAAGTACCGCGAGCTGATCAATGACAAAGACAAGTTTGTCTCGATCAACGACATCCGCCTGTCGCGCGATTGCGTGAAAAAGGCCATCAAGTACCTGCGCGAGATCTACCGTCACCGCATCGGCAAGACCAAGGTCATCTCGCTGAATAACCATACGGGCAAGACGGCCTCCTGAGATCCGGTCGGGGGACCGCGATGGCCGTCTGACATCCAGCGCATCATCCAATGATTCCAACATCCAGAAACAATTAAGCAGCCATTCGGCTGCTTACTAAACTGTTCCCGTTACGTTTACGTAACCTTCCCCACTGCCAGCCTGTGGCATTTCTCTACGGCAACCTGCCATCACGCTACTCGGCTACACACTTTTACCCTGACGCCATCGGCACCAAATCAGTGCACCACTTCAGGCCTGCGCCCTTTCCTGGATCAGAATCCACGGCGAAACGACCACCGCCCATAACTCTGGATCACGCTCGAAAAGATCCAGCGCCCGCGTTTCAGAGAGCTTGGCGACTTTGTCGGCGGCCAGCCAGGCAGCCACTTTCTCGCCTTCATCCTGAGCAACTGCCTCGGCAGCAGCGATCAAATCCAGGCCGGAATCGACCCACAATAGGGCACCCTTGGCGAAGAACGGTTCGAGTTCCTTCCAGGTAATAGATGCGGTTTCACCAAGCAGCTTGGCATAGAGGGTGCTAGGTTCTTGAGTCATGGGTCCTGTCCGGAATTGAAATCGGCGCAATCATAACGTCGGCGCACTGGCAGAAAAACCCGGATGCAATAGAGTCATTGATCGAGAACTGCAGGAAAGCAAGGATAGCCGCTGAATCAGGTTGCTACGCAGCCAAAATCCCGCCGCAATTCTGTCTTTTTCTTTCAAAAATGCGACACCCTCAGGTTTTGCCCCTGAGCGCCAGCTTTCCAAGCGAACAACCGGCGCTCTACACTGTACCGGTACAGTTGCCGGGGGCATTTCCGGGGATATCCAAAATATCGATCCGGTTCTGTGGCTCAGGCTGCCAGGACTATAAAAATTACAACAGTAAGAGTGGAGCACTATGAATAAGGCTACTAAGCAGATTTCCAAACTGTTTGCCGCTATGGTTCTGGCCGGGGTTGCCAGCCATTCGTTCGCAGCTGACACCATCAAGATCGGCATCGCCGGCCCTAAAACCGGTCCAGTGACCCAGTACGGTGACATGCAGTTCATCGGCGCTAAAATGGCCATTGAGCAGATCAACGCCAAGGGCGGTGTCGACGGCAAGATGCTCGAAGCCAAAGAATACGATGACGCCTGCGACCCTAAACAGGCCGTTGCCGTTGCCAACAAAGTGGTCAACGACGGCGTCAAGTTCGTGGTCGGTCACCTCTGCTCCAGCTCCACTCAACCGGCTTCGGACATCTACGAAGACGAAGGCGTGATCATGATCACCCCGGCCGCCACCAGCCCGGACATCACCAACCGTGGCTACAAAATGGTGTTCCGCACCATCGGCCTGGACAGCGCCCAGGGCCCTGCCGCCGGCAACTACATCGCCGATCACGTAAAGCCGAAAATCGTTGCCGTTCTGCACGACAAACAGCAATACGGTGAAGGCATCGCCACCGCCGTGAAGAAAACCCTCGAAGGCAAAGGCGTCAAGGTTGCCGTGTTCGAAGGCCTGAACGCCGGCGACAAGGACTTCTCCTCGATCATCCAGAAACTCAAGCAAGCCAACGTCGACTTCGTCTACTACGGCGGCTACCACCCGGAACTGGGCCTGATCCTGCGTCAGTCCAAGGAAAAAGGCCTGAACGCCAAGTTCATGGGCCCGGAAGGCGTCGGCAACGACTCCATCTCGCAGATCGCCCAGGACGCTTCCGAAGGCCTGTTGGTGACCTTGCCGAAGTCTTTCGACCAGGATCCGGCCAACAAGGCACTGGTTGAAGCATTCGCCGCCAAGAAGCAGGACCCGAGCGGTCCGTTCGTGTTCCCGGCCTACTCGGCAGTCGAAGTCATCGCTGACGGCATCAAGGCAGCGAAGAGCGAAGACACCGCCAAAGTGGCTGCAGCCATCCACGCGGGTACTTTCAAAACCCCGACTGGCGACCTGAGCTACGACGCCAAGGGTGACCTGAAAGACTTCAAGTTCGTGGTCTACCAGTGGCACTTTGGCAAACCTAAAACCGAAGTTTCGCCTCAGTAAGGCGCTGCCTGACTGACTGCCAATAAAGCCCACGGCGTGCCGTGGGCTTTGTTTTACGAACGTATTGGGCCGTGCCTCCGTGATCCGGAAGCCTCCCCACCTGAAAATCTCAAAACCGTCATCAGCGGTTCGCTGGCAAACCTCTTGTTCGAAGTGGATGCAGATCCACGGGGCCTGAGCGGGAAAATGACTCCACCAGTGAAATGCGTATCAGGTTTTTAGGAGCGCAGTAATGCCTGAGATCTATCACTTTTTCCAACAGCTGGTTAATGGTCTGACCATTGGCAGCACGTATGCCCTGATCGCCATCGGCTATACGATGGTTTACGGCATCATTGGAATGATCAACTTCGCCCACGGCGAGGTCTACATGATCGGTTCCTACGTGGCCTTCATCGTCCTTGCCGGACTGGCCATGCTGGGTATCCATTCTCTACCGCTGTTGATGACCGCCGCATTCCTGGCGACCATCGTTGTCACCAGTGCCTACGGCTACAGTATCGAACGGATCGCCTACCGCCCTCTGCGGGGCAGTAACCGCCTGATCCCGCTGATCTCGGCCATCGGCATGTCGATCTTCCTGCAAAACACCGTACTGCTCTCGCAGGACTCCAAGGACAAATCGATTCCCAACCTGATTCCGGGCAGCTTCAGCTTCGGTCCAGGCGGAGCACAGGAAGTGCTGATCTCCTACATGCAGATCCTGGTGTTCGTGGTAACCCTGGTGGTGATGCTCTGCCTGACCACGTTCATTTCGCGTTCACGTCTGGGACGGGCCTGCCGAGCCTGCGCCGAAGACATCAGAATGGCCAACCTGCTGGGCATCAACACCAACAACATCATCGCCCTGACCTTCGTCATCGGTGCCGCCCTGGCGGCCGTGGCGGCTGTACTGCTGAGCATGCAGTACGGCGTGATCAACCCGAACGCCGGATTCCTGGTGGGCCTCAAGGCCTTTACCGCGGCGGTTCTGGGCGGCATCGGGAGCATTCCGGGCGCCATGCTCGGTGGTCTGGTGCTGGGGGTGGCCGAAGCATTCGGCGCCGATATATTCGGTGACCAGTACAAGGACGTGGTGGCTTTCGGCCTTCTGGTTCTGGTGTTGTTATTCCGGCCAACCGGCCTGTTGGGCCGTCCGGAGGTTGAGAAAGTATGATCAGGAATCTTAAACAGGCGCTTTTCAGCGCGCTATTGGTTTGGGCTGTGGCGTACCCGGTACTCGGCCTGAAACTGTCCATCGCCGGCATCAACCTTGAAGTACAGGGTGCCACGACCTCCACGCTACTGATCATCACCGCCTGCTCGGTGCTGATGTTCCTGCGCGTGCTGTTCGACCGCGAATACACGGCCGCCATGCGCTCCGTGCCCAGAGGTAAATTGATCCCGGCCAGTGCGAGCAACTTCCTGACCCTGCCCAGCACCCAGCGCTGGGTCATCATGGGCTTGATCGTGATCGCTCTGGTCTGGCCGTTCTTCGGTTCGCGCGGTGCGGTGGATATTGCCACGCTGATTCTGATCTATGTGCTGCTCGGCCTGGGCCTGAACATCGTGGTCGGCCTGGCGGGTCTGCTCGACCTGGGCTATGTCGGTTTCTACGCCGTGGGCGCCTACAGCTATGCGCTGCTGTCGCACTACTACGGCCTGAGCTTCTGGATCTGCCTGCCGATCGCCGGCTTGATGGCGGCGACCTTCGGTTTCCTGCTGGGCTTCCCGGTGCTGCGTCTGCGCGGTGACTATCTGGCGATCGTGACCCTGGGCTTCGGTGAGATCATCCGTCTGTTCCTGCGTAACCTGACGGGCCTCACGGGCGGACCGAACGGTATCAGCAACATTCCCAAACCGTCGCTGTTCGGCCTGAGCTTCGAGAGAACGGCCGCCGAAGGCGTGCAGACCTTCCACGAGTTCTTCGGCCTGACGTACAACCCGGTCAGCAAGGTGGTTTTCCTCTATCTGGTGGCGCTGTTGCTGGCGCTGTTCGCGTTGTTCGTGATCAACCGCCTGCTGCGCATGCCGATCGGCCGTGCCTGGGAAGCGCTGCGTGAAGACGAAATCGCCTGCCGTGCGCTGGGTCTGAACCCGACCGTGATCAAGCTGTCGGCCTTCACCCTGGGTGCCTGCTTCGCCGGTTTTGCCGGCAGCTTCTTCGCCGCGCGCCAGGGTCTGGTCACGCCGGAGTCGTTCACCTTCATCGAGTCGGCCACCATCCTCGCCATCGTGGTGCTGGGCGGCATGGGCTCGCAACTGGGCGTGGTCCTCGCGGCTGTCGTGATGATCCTGTTGCCCGAACTAATGCGTGACTTCAGCGAATACCGCATGTTGATGTTCGGCGCCTTGATGGTGCTGATGATGATCTGGCGTCCTCAAGGTCTGCTGCCCATGCAACGTCCTCACATGGAGCTGCGTAAATGAGCAGAGAGATCCTGAAAGTAGATGGCCTGAGCATGCGTTTTGGCGGCTTGCTGGCGGTCAATAGCGTTGCCCTGAGCGTGAAAGAGAAACAGGTGGTGTCGATGATCGGCCCTAACGGCGCCGGCAAGACCACCGTGTTCAACTGCCTGACCGGTTTCTACAAGCCCACCGCTGGCACTATCCAGCTCAACGGTGAAGCGATCGAAGGCCTGCCCGGCCACAAGATCGCCGGTAAAGGCGTGGTGCGGACGTTCCAGAACGTGCGGTTGTTCAAGGAAATGACCGCCGTGGAAAACCTGCTGATTGCTCAGCACCGGCACCTGAATACCAACTTCCTGGCCGGTCTGTTCAAGACGCCGGCGTTTCGCCGCAGCGAACGCGAGGCCATGGAATACGCCGAGTTCTGGCTCGACAAGGTCAACCTCAAGGAGTTTGCCAACCGTCCGGCCGGCACCCTGGCGTATGGTCAGCAGCGCCGCCTGGAAATCGCCCGTTGCATGATGACCCGTCCAAGCATCCTGATGCTCGACGAACCGGCCGCCGGCCTCAACCCGCGGGAAACCGACGACCTCAAGGCGCTGATCGGCACCCTGCGTGAAGAGCATAACGTCACCGTGCTATTGATCGAACACGACATGAAACTGGTCATGAGCATCTCCGACCATATCTTCGTGATCAACCAGGGCACGCCTCTGGCCAACGGCACGCCGGAACAGATCCGCGACAATCCTGAAGTGATCAAAGCCTACCTGGGGGAAGCGTAAATGCTGCAGTTCGAAAACGTTTCCACCTTCTACGGCAAGATCCAGGCCCTGCATAGCGTCAACGTCGAAGTCCGCCAGGGCGAAATCGTCACGCTGATCGGTGCCAACGGCGCCGGCAAGTCCACCCTGCTGATGACCCTGTGCGGTTCGCCGCAGGCCCATAGCGGCAGCATTCGCTACATGGGTGAGGAACTGGTCGGCCAGGACTCCGCGCGGATCATGCGTAAAAGCATCGCCGTGGTTCCGGAAGGTCGTCGGGTGTTTGCCCGTCTGACCGTGGAAGAAAACCTCGCCATGGGCGGGTTCTTCACCGACAAAGGCGATTACCAGGAGCAAATGGACAAGGTCCTGGGGTTGTTCCCGCGACTCAAGGAACGCTTCAGCCAGCGCGGCGGCACCATGTCGGGTGGTGAGCAGCAGATGCTTGCCATCGGCCGGGCGCTGATGAGCAAACCCAAGCTGCTGCTGCTCGACGAGCCGTCGCTGGGTCTGGCGCCGATCATCATCCAGCAGATCTTCGACATCATCGAACAGCTGCGCAAGGACGGTGTGACGGTGTTCCTGGTAGAACAGAATGCCAACCAGGCGTTGAAAATCGCCGACCGCGCCTACGTGCTGGAAAACGGCCGGGTGGTGATGCAAGGCACCGGTGAAGCCCTGCTGAGCGACCCTAAAGTGCGCGACGCGTACCTGGGCGGCTAAGTACTGCGGAAATCGGCATAGGGGACGGCCTTCATAGGCCGCTCCCCTGCCACACCACCCGGCATGCGGGTCCGCACCGGGCGGTTCGAGAGATTGAGGTTATGAGAAACGCACTAATCCCAGCCTGTCGAACCACGCAATATTAAGCACGCGATTCAGGTCAAGACGACTGTTATGCCACCAGCGGCAGGTGTTTCCTGCCACCTTCTGCGCCACCTGGTTATTCGCGCCAAGTGCTCGCAGCTCACGATACGTCGTCGTTCCGCGCTTCCATTGTTTAAGCTGGATCGCTCGCAACCGGTGTCGTATCCATTCGTCCAGCGCACGCCAGACGGCTGGGGTTTGCGACAACCCAAAGTAAGCTTTCCATCCCAAAATGTAAGGTTGTAGGTCATCGACAATCTGCTGCAAGCTACGGCCACACGAGCGTCGGGTGTACCAGCGTATTCGTTGCTTGAACTGCTTCTGCGCTTTATAGGATGCGGCACGCTTGACTTCGCCGCGGGCTGACCACAACTCATAGCCCAGAAACTTGCGACCAAACGCGCTCGTCACTGCACTCTTGCTCTCGTTGACGCTCAAGTGCAGCTTTTCGTACAGCTGCCTCAGCAGGGCCATTACCCGCTGCCCCGCCTTCTGACTGCGAACATAAACGTTCGCATCATCGGCATAGCGCACAAAACAATGTCCCCTGCGCTCAAGCTCTCGGTCCACTTCGTCCAGCAGCACATTCGCCAGCAACGGCGACAGCGGGCCGCCTTGCGGCGCCCCGCAGCGGCTTTTCTCGACCACTCCATTGATCAGCGTTCCCGCATCCAGATAGGCACGAATCAGCCGGATAACCGCCTGATCCGTGGTCCGTTTGCGCAAACGATCCATCAAGATGTCGTGATCGACCCGGTCGAAGAACTTCTCCAGATCAACATCCACCACCACTTTACGTCCTGAAGAAACATGGCGCTGAGCCGCTAAAACGGCGCCCTGCGCACAGCGTCCCGGACGAAAGCCGTAGCTGTGTTCACTGAAAGTCGGATCGAGTAATGGCTGCAAGACTTGCAGCAGCGCTTGTTGGATCAAACGGTCGGTGACCGTTGGGATACCCAGCTCGCGTTGACCGCCGTCAGGTTTGGGAATGGCTACACGCCGTACCGGACTGGGCCGGTAGACACCTGATAGAAGCTGTTCACGAATCGCCGCCCATTGGGTCAGCAGGTACTCGGCCGTCTGATCAATATCCAGACCGTCGACTCCCGCTGCACCTTTGTTGGCCTTGACCCGTTTCCACGCCCGCTTCAGGTTTTCTCTCGCAAAGGCCCGTTCCAGCAGCCCTTGCCCTGCGTTGTCGGATTCATCTTGCGGGCGATTGACCTCGTCGCTGACGGGACTTCTCACGGCTTCACCGCTCGCAGTCTCCATCCGCCCCGCGTTTGGCAGGCATCTGACTTCCGGTCTTTCGTATCAACATGGCCTATAACGCTTTCTCTCGTTCGGCCCTTCGTCAAAAAAAAAGACTACTACGGCCTCTGCTGACTTCTCGCTCCGGCTGGCACCGTCGCCCTTTCAGGCATAAGGCGAGATCTCCCCAGGTAAGAACGCAATCCTTCACCACACAACCGCCGGATTTACACAGCCTGATCCTTGACCACAAGAGCTTCGCGGTTTTGTGCCCGCTCGCCCTGATCGGCCGCGCCTTTTATCCGGTTCTTGTACATCGGCTCATGGCTTCGATTCACGCTTCCTCCCCACACTCGGTCACCCTCATGCAGTTGCGCTTCACTTCGTTCGCTGTGGTCAGCTTACGGCGGGACTTTCACCCACAAGATTGCGCCCATGCTGGGCGCACACAAAAAAACGGCCTGCGGGCCGTTTTTTTTTGCCTTGTAGAAGCACGGCTTGCCGGCGATGGTGCTTGGGAGAACGCCATCGCCGGCAAGCCGTGCTCCTACAGGATTGTGTCGTGTACAAAAGTTTTTTCACACGCGCTGTAACGAACCGCAGTGACCTTTCTCTAGAGGGGTAAGCAAGCATAAACGCTTACTTGAACCCATCCCTTGTTTGGAGAAACATCATGACCGCTACCACTCGCACCCTGTCCGCTGCCGCCCTCGCCCTGGCCTTGGGTTCCGCTTTGAGCATCGCGGCGCTGCCGACCACTGCCCATGCCGCAGCCACTGACATGGAAAAATGCTTTGGCGTCGCCATGAAAGGCAAAAACGATTGCGCCGCAGGTGCAGGCACTACCTGCGCGGGCACCTCGAAAATCGACTACGAGAGCAACCACTTCAAGCTGGTGCCAAAAGGCACTTGCGATAAGACTGCCAGCCCGACCTCGCCGACCGGCTTCGGTCAAATGGCCGCCTACAAAGCCAAGTCGTAATCCCTCCTCTGCCTGAGTGTTGATGATGACCACTTCAGCGCTGCACACCGTACATCCTCACACTCAGGCATTGGCGTCCGAGCTCCCGCCCCGCGCGGGGCTGGGGCTCAAGACCGAGCACTTTGGCGCAGTACTCGATACTCGCCCGGACATCGGCTTCTTCGAAGTCCACGCCGAAAACTACATGGTGGCCGGCGGCCCGTTTCATCATTACCTGGGTTTGATCCGCGAGCAGTATCCGCTGTCGCTGCATGGCGTCGGTCTGTCGATCGGCGGCGAAGGTCCGCTGAACC
Organism: Pseudomonas fluorescens HK44; assembly: GCF_000217955.3. Taxonomy (GTDB): domain Bacteria; phylum Pseudomonadota; class Gammaproteobacteria; order Pseudomonadales; family Pseudomonadaceae; genus Aquipseudomonas; species Aquipseudomonas fluorescens_AQ. The sequence continues at coordinate 14,533 of NZ_AFOY02000009.1, forward strand.
CCGAGCACCTTGCCCGGCTCGCCCATCTGATCGAACGCTATCAACCCCAATCCTTTTCCGAACACCTGGCCTGGTCGAGCCACGGCCCGGTGTTTCTCAATGACCTGCTGCCATTGGCCTATAACGAGTCGACACTACAGCGTGTCTGCGAGCATATCGACCAGGTTCAGGAGTATCTGAAACGCCCCATGCTGCTGGAAAACCCGGCGACTTACTTGCAGTTCCAGCGCTCCGGCATGGACGAAGCCTGCTTCATCACGGATGTCATCCGCCGCACTGGCTGCGGTTTGCTGCTGGATGTGAACAACGTCTACGTCTCCTGCATCAATCATCAGCGCGATCCATTGGCCTACCTCGACGCACTGCCGCTGCATGCCGTGGGCGAGATCCATCTGGCCGGATTTGCCGAAGACACTGACAGCCTCGGCGATCGCCTGCTGATCGACGATCACGGCGCGCCCATCGATAACGCCGTATGGGCGCTGTACACACGTGTTCTTGAGCGCGTCGGGCCGGTGGCCACGCTGATTGAACGTGACAATCAGGTGCCTGCGTTTTCCGCGCTGCACGCCGAGGCCCGTCAGGCCGATGAGCTGCTGGGTTATACCGGGGTACGCCGATGAACACTCAAGCCGATTTCGCCGCCGCCCTGCTTGATCCTCGACGGCCCTGCCCTGACGGTTTGTTCAGCGCCAACGGTGCTGACCCGGATAGCCGCTTCGCGGTGTACCGCAACAACGTGCAGAGCTCGCTGATCAACGCCCTGGCCGACAGCTATCCGGTGGTATCGCAGTTGGTCGGGAATGAGTTTTTTCGGGCCATGGCCCAGTTTTATGGGCGGGATTTCCCGCCGAGCAGTGCGCTGATCAACGACTACGGCAGTGACTTCGCCAGTTTCATTGAGCACTTTGCGCCGGCCGCTTCAGTGCCGTATCTCGCAGATGTCGCACGCCTGGAGCGCTTGCGGGTGATGGCCTATCACGCGGCAGATGCCAACGCTGTCGAGCCTGCCCGGATTGCTGCGGCGCTGGCTGCTCCCGAAGCGCTCGCCCAGCTACACATTCATCTGCACCCCTCAACGTTCACGCTGAGTTCGTCGTACGCCACCGTTGCGCTATGGGCCGCCCACCAGACTGACACACCCCCCCGGAACCTTGCGCCGTATCACCCGCAAAGCGCGCTGGTGTTGCGCAATGGCCTGGAGGTTGAGGTCTTTGCGATTGACGTCGGCACGGCGACCTTCATCCACAGCCTGCAAAACAACCACCCTTTGGGGCAAGCGGTAGCCGATGCCCTGGACGCCGCCCCGGCGTTTGACTTGAGCCAGTGCCTGGCGCTGCTGATCGGCCATAACGCCATCATCCACCTGCAACACGACAAGGTATCGCCATGAATACCCGCACCGAACACCCGAACGCCATCACCTTCCTGATCGAACGAATCATCGGACTGTTCGAGAGGATCCCCCACAGCCTGACCGCCTTCGTTGCACGCTTCTCCATTGCCGCGGTGTTCTGGAAGTCTGGCCAGACCAAGGTCGAGGGCCTGGCTATCGACCTGTTCGACGGCACCTTCCAGCTCGGTATTCCGCGCCTCGCAGACTCGACCATTCCGTTGTTCCAAAGCGAATACCACGTGCCGCTGCTGTCCCCGGAACTGGCGGCGCACATGGCGGCCTTCGCCGAGCATTTCTTCCCGATCCTGATCCTCGTCGGCTTCGCCACACGCTTCTCGGCCCTGGCGCTATTGGGCATGACGCTGACCATTCAGACCTTTGTCTACCCGGACGCCTATCCGACTCACGGCACCTGGGCGGCGATTCTGCTGTACCTGATGGCCAGAGGTCCGGGCGCGCTGTCGATCGATCATCTGATCGCCAAACGTTACGCCGCCAAACGCTAAGCTCTTGTAGCCGCTGCTACAGCCGATCCAGTGCTTCGCCGCTGCGCTTGAACCACCTCATCAGGTAGTCGGCCAATACTTGCGTGCGCTTGGGCAAGCCGCCCTGATACGGGTGCACCAGATACATCGGCATGCTTCGGGTCTGATAGTCGCGCAGCAGCCAGCGCAAACGGCCATCGGCCAGTTCAGCCTGCAACAAGTAAGAAGGCAGGCGCGCGATCCCCGCATGGGCAAGCGCAGCCTTCTTCAGCAGGTTGTAGTGGTTACTGGCGAACGGCCCCGAGACCCGCACCCGCAACAGCTCATGTTGCTGGTGGTACAGCCACTCTTCCCGGCCACTGTAATGGCTGTTGAGCAGGCAACGATGATCGACCAGGTCCACTGGCGTCTGCGGCTCACCGAACTGCTCAAGATAAGCCGGGCTGGCGCAAGTCATCTCGTGCCAGGCCAACAGCGGCTTGGCCACCATTCGCTCGTCGTTGGCCACCTCTGAACGAATAGCCAGATCGAACCCGTCCCGCGACAAGTCGCGGTAACTGTTGTTCAGCTCAAGCTCGATCTGCACGTCGGGGTACTCTCGGGAAAACTCCAGCAGCAACCCATCGAAAAAAGTCTCCCCCAGCGACACCGGGACCGTCATCCGAATCGGCCCCGCCATATCGTCTTTCAACCGTGCCAGGGCCTGTCGCGCCCGCTCTACTTGAATCACCAGCGCCAGCGCTTGCGGCAACAACGCCGCACCGGCCGCCGTCAGGCTCAAACGCCGTGTGGTTCGCTGCAACAGCACTACGCTGAAACGTGTTTCCAACTGACTGATGCGCTTGGACAGCTGCCCCTTGCTACACCCCAGTTGCTGCGCTGCCAGCGTGAAACTGCCGGCCTCGATCAACACCGCAAACGCCGCCAGATCATCCATTTCGCTCATGGATTGTTTCCAATTGAAAACCAAAGGTTGCCCATTAGCACGCTTATCAATAAAAAAACCACACTAAACTGAAACCACATTCACCCACTTGAGGATAAGCACGATGAAAATTCTTTTGATTGGAGCCTCCGGCACTGTCGGCTCGGCCATTGACCGGGAACTGTCCCAGCGCCACAAAATCATTCGTATCGCTCGCAAGAGTGGTGACTTCCAGGTTGATATCAGTGACAGCGCCTCGATCCGCAAGCTGTTCGAACAGACCGGCAACTTCGATGCACTGATCTGCGCCGCCGGCAGCGTCAATTTCGTGCCGTTGGCCAACATGACCGAAAAAGACTTCGAGCTGGGCTTGCGGGACAAGCTGATGGGCCAGGTCAATCTGCTGTTGATCGGCCGGGAGTTCGCCAATGACGGCGCCTCATTCACCTTCACCACCGGCATTCTCAGCCACGATCCGATTCGTACCGGAAGCTCGGCGTCCATGGTCAACGGAGCCCTGGACAGTTTCGTTAAAGCGGCGGCTATCGAATTGCCACGCGGTCTGCGGATCAACTCGGTGAGCCCTAACGTACTGGTTGAAGCCATGGGCAGCTACGCACCGTACTTCCGCGGATTCAAACCGGTTCCAGCCGCCGATGTGGCGCTGGCCTACGCGAAAAGCGTAGAAGGCTTGCAGACAGGCCAGATCTACAACGTTGGCTAACAACGACGCGTTGTACAGGAAGGCAGGCGCACTGCAGGGTTGTGATGAGCGGTCAGCCTGAGTAACGTGGCGGCACTTGTCTGGAGACCCAACAATGCGTGCTGCCCGTTCCCTGATGTTTGTCGCCCTGCTTCCTGTATTCGCCGGTTGCCAGTTGCTGCAGAGCCCGCCTGAGAAACCGTCCATGGCCGGCCTGACCCGCATGCAGGGCGAACTCAGCATGGCCAACGGCAAGCTGATGTTTCAGCCATGCCAGGAAAACAAGCTGTATGTCGTCAATGACGCCGGCAGCACCAGCATTCTGCAGGAAGCCGCAACGCTGGCGGGCACGCAGCACAAGATTTTCGCTGACGTGCGCGGCCGTGTTCCCGTGGGCAAATCAGCTGATGCGGGTGCCCAGTTCGACGTGCAGCAGCTATACCGCGTCGAGCGCTCGAGCGCGGCCTGTGAAGACCCCAACTTCCAGCGGCTGATCCTGCGTGCCAGCGGCACTACGCCCGACTGGAACGTCAAGGTCAACACCAAAGGCATGGTGATCGAGCGCGCCGGCCAGCCAGCGCTGGCCTTGCCGTTTCTGGAAGAACAACTCGGTAACGGACGTTTCAACCTCAGTAGCGAAGCCAATGACCAACACGTTGAACTCTGGATCGCGCCACAACGCTGCGTCGACAGCGCCCACGGCAGCGTTCAATTCATGAGCGCCGAGTTGCGGGTCAACGGCCAGGTACAACGTGGCTGCGCGTATTTCGGCGGTTCGCGTAACGACTGATTCGACAGGATGCTGTTTTAGCCTCACCGGAACGGACCGTTGAGGCTTATAATCGCCGGTTTGTGAAACGCCTTTGGCGCAGTTGTGCGCCCCCGCGAACCGGACCCCGTCATGTTACGAATCACCGAACTCAAGCTGCCGATCGACCATCCCGAAGAAGACCTGCGGCCTGCCATCGTGCAACGCCTGGGCATCGCCAGTGATGACCTGCTCGATTTCACCTTGTTCAAGCGCAGCTACGACGCGCGCAAAAAATCTTCCGAACTGTGCTTCATCTACACCATCGACCTTAACGTGCGCGATGAGGCGAAGTTGCTGCGCGCGTTCGCCGACGACCGTAACGTCAATGCGGCACCGGATGTCAGCTACAAGGTCGTGGGCCAGGCTCCACAGGATTTGAGCCAACGGCCGATCGTGGTCGGTTTCGGCCCGTGCGGGATTTTCGCCGGGCTGCTGCTGGCGCAGATGGGGTTCAAGCCGATCATTCTCGAGCGCGGCACAGAAGTGCGTCAGCGCACCAAGGACACCTGGGGTCTGTGGCGTAAAAGCGTGCTGAATCCTGAGTCCAACGTGCAATTCGGTGAAGGCGGCGCGGGGACATTCTCTGACGGCAAGCTGTACAGCCAGATCAAGGATCCCAAGCACCACGGCCGCAAAGTCCTGCACGAGTTCGTCAAAGCCGGCGCGCCGGAAGAGATCCTCTACGTCAGCAAACCGCACATCGGTACGTTCCGTCTGACGGGCGTCGTCGAAAACATGCGTGAGCAGATTCGCGCGCTGGGCGGTGAAGTACGCTTTCAGCAAAAAGTCACTGACGTGCTGATCGAAGACGGCCAGTTGAGCGGTATCGAGCTCGCCAGCGGCGAACAGATCCACTCCAAACACGTGATTCTCGCCCTCGGCCACAGCGCCCGCGACACCTTCCGCATGCTCCACGGTCGTGGCGTGTTCATGGAAGCCAAGCCGTTTTCGGTGGGTTTCCGTATCGAACACCCGCAATCGCTGATCGACAGCGCGCGCCTGGGCAAATACGCCGGTCACCCGAAACTCGGTGCCGCCGACTACAAACTGGTGCACCACGCCAAGAACGGTCGTTCGGTCTACAGCTTCTGCATGTGCCCGGGCGGCACCGTGGTGGCGGCGACATCCGAGCCGAACCGTGTGGTGACCAACGGCATGAGCCAGTATTCGCGTAACGAACGCAACGCGAACTCCGGGATTGTTGTGGGCATCACCCCGGAAGTCGACTATCCGGGCGGCCCATTGGCCGGGATCGAGTTGCAGGAGCGTCTGGAGTCCCACGCCTTTGTGCTGGGTGGCAGCAACTACGAAGCACCGGCGCAACTGGTCGGCGATTTCATCGCAGGCAAGCCGTCGACGGCGCTGGGTAGCGTCGAACCCTCCTACAAACCCGGGGTTGCACTGGGCGATCTGGCGCTGGCGTTGCCGGCGTTTGCCATCGACGCCATTCGTGAAGCTTTGCCGGCCTTCGAGAAGCAGATTCGCGGCTACTCGCTGCACGACGCGGTGCTGACCGGGATCGAAACCCGCACCTCTTCGCCGCTGCGGATCACCCGTAACGAGTCGATGCAAAGCCTGAACGTCAAAGGCCTGTTCCCGGCCGGTGAAGGCGCCGGTTATGCCGGTGGGATCCTGTCGGCGGGTGTCGACGGGATTCGTATTGCCGAAGCGGTGGCGCGGGATATTCTCGGTATCGAGGCCTGACCGAAACCCTGTAGGAGCAAGGCTTGCCCGCGATGAAGTTGACGCGGTCTTCCCGAAAGACCGCATTATCGTTCATCGCGGGCAAGCCTTGCTCCTACGGGGACAGTGCCTGGTTTTAGATACCGGCGCGCAACACGCTGGCCGGCAGCGGCTCGCCGCGTTCGACACTGGCCGCAACGGCCGCGATCAGACCACTCAGCTCATACCCCTGAGCCTTCAGCCAGTCCTGATCGTAATAGGTGGTCGCGTAGCGTTCGCCGCTATCACACAGAATCGCCACGATTGAGCCACTCTCTCCGGCTGCAATCATCTGCTGGGCAGCCATCAGGGCCCCGATCAGATTGGTCCCGCTGGAACCGCCCACGTGCCGGCCCAAACGCTGCGCCAGGTAATGCATGGCCGCCAGCGACAGCGCATCCGGCACCTTGACCATCGCATCGATGACCTTCGGCAAGAACGACGCCTCGACCCGCGGCCGGCCAATGCCTTCGATCCGCGAACCACAATCCAGACGCAAGCTCGCGTCGCCGGTCTGGTAGTACTCGAAGAACACCGAACGCTCGGCATCGGCGCACAACACGCGGGTGCAATGCTGGCGATAACGCACGTAGCGCCCCAAGGTCGCGGTAGTGCCACCCGTTCCAGGGCTGGAAATCAGCCAGCTCGGTTCAGGATGACGCTCAAAACGCATCTGCTGAAAAATCGACTCGGCAATGTTGTTGTTGGCTCGCCAGTCGGTGGCACGCTCGGCATAGGTGAACTGGTCGATGAAATGGCCGTCGTGCTCCTGGGCCAAGCGCTCGGACTCGGCGTAAATCTGCGTCGGATCCTGCACCAGATGGCTTTTGCCACCGTAGAACTCGATTTGCGCAATTTTTTCCCGGGAGGTCGTGGCCGGCATCACAGCAATGAACGGCAAGCCGAGCAAGCGCGCGAAATACGCCTCGGAGATCGCCGTCGAGCCGCTGGACGCCTCGATCACCGGCGCCCCAGGCTTGAGCCAGCCGTTACACAGCGCGTAGAGAAACAACGAACGCGCCAGTCGATGTTTGAGGCTGCCGGTGGGGTGACTGGATTCATCCTTGAAGTACAACTCGATGCCCGGCAATCCCGGCAGTGGCAAAGGGATCAGATGCGTATCGGCGCTGCGCTGGAAGTCGGCTTCGATGATCCGGATGGCTTCACGAGCCCACTGACGGTTGTCGCTCATGGTCTTTTTCTCGTTGAATCGATTAGACGTAGGGAAACCTGGCGGTGAAAACAGGCAACGGATTGACCTTGTCGAAAGGCTCAGTCAGTAAGCTTAGGAAAAAACCTGCCTAACGCACAGGTAGAGCTGAGGCCCAATACGCCAGCCAACTGCTAGGCTCAGCGCGACAACCCTGGCTGTAACGATATATAACAAAAAAGAATATAACTTTTGTTTTAACAACTAACCGTACGGGTTAGGGTGGTCCACCTTTTGAATCGATAGATGGAGAGCAAACTTGCCTCTGCGTAGCACTTTCACGCGTTTCTTTCAGTTGGAAGCTGCCAGCGGTCTGTTATTGATTGCCGCCGCAGCTCTTGCCCTGATCATCAACAACTCACCGCTGTCCTGGCTCTACAACGGCCTGCTGGACACTCCCGTGGTCGCCCAGATCGGCGCCCTGAAAATCGCCAAACCGCTGTTGTTATGGATCAACGACGGCCTGATGGCGATGTTCTTCCTGTTGATCGGCCTCGAGGTCAAACGCGAAATCCTCGAAGGCCATCTGTCCAAACCGTCGCAGATCGTCCTGCCGGGTGCAGCCGCCATCGGCGGCATGGTCGTGCCGGCGTTGATCTACTGGTTCCTCAACAAGGACAACCCGCCAGCCCTGAGCGGCTGGGCGATCCCGATGGCCACTGACATCGCCTTTGCCCTCGGCGTGCTCGCCTTGCTGGGCAAGCGCGTGCCGGTCTCGCTGAAGCTGTTTTTGATGACCCTGGCGATCATCGATGACCTGGGTGCAATCATTGTCATCGCGATCTTCTACTCCGGCGCTTTGTCGACGCTGTCGTTGATGCTGGCCGCAGCCTGTCTGGTGGCGCTGGTGGCGATGAATCGGCTAGGCGTGGTCAAGCTCGGTCCCTACATGATCATTGGCCTGATTCTATGGGTGTGCGTACTCAAGAGCGGTGTCCACGCCACGCTGGCCGGTGTGACACTGGCGTTCTGCATTCCGCTACGCACGAAAAACGCCGAGCCTTCGCCACTGCTGAGCCTGGAGCACGCGCTGCACCCTTGGGTGGCCTTCGGTATCCTGCCATTGTTCGCTTTCGCCAATGCCGGTGTTTCACTGGCTGGCGTTAACCTTGAGAGCTTCACCCACCACGTACCGATGGGCATTACTGCCGGTTTGCTGCTGGGCAAGACCGTCGGTGTCTTCGGCCTGACCTGGCTCGCCGTCAAAATAGGCATCGCCGCCCTCCCCGCTGGCGCCAATTGGGGCCAGGTATTCGGCGTGGCAATCCTCTGCGGTATCGGTTTCACCATGAGTCTGTTTGTCGGTTCTTTGGCCTTTGTGCCGGGCAGCAGCGAATACGCTGGCATGGACCGCATGGGCATTCTCACCGGCTCGATCCTCGCCGCATTGATCGGTTATGCAGTGACCGCAGCGGCCAGTCGCAAGAGCATCAATAGTGCGCCCTGAATAGCCGGATTTATTACTGAGTTCACACAGCCAAGGTGTGCTGTAGTGGTCTAACAAAACAATCAGCCAAAAACACAAAACCCCGACCAGTTACCTGATCGGGGTTTTGTTTTAACCGCGTAAAACTTAGTGCGAAACGCGGCTGGTGCCACCGACGGTGGAGATACGCACACGTTCGCCAACACGGAATACTTCGTTTGGCTGAACTTCCTGAACGTAGGCGCGCATGCTGCCGTCGTCTTCGCGAACGGTGATTTCCACGCCTTGGGTACGGGTCGCGCCTTCTTCGATGGCAGAACCCGCCAGACCGCCGGCCACTGCGCCGATCACCGCAGCGACGACACTGCCTTTGCCACCCCCCACGGAGCTGCCGGCAACGCCGCCAACGACCGCACCGGCTGCACCGCCGATCGGGGTTTTGGTGCCTTCGATTTTCACCGGACGCAGGGACTCGATGGTACCCATACGGATCGTCTGCACCCGACGTGCTTCGTCGCGGGAGTAGGAGTCACCGGTCAGGTTCGATTGGCAACCGGTGAGCAGCATCGCCATCGTAGAAAAAGAAGCAACCAGCAAAACAGACTTACGCATAGCATCAACTCCAAAGGACAGGTATTCATTAAACTCCGCAGCTTGACGCCTGTCACGGCACCGCCCGGATAAAATTGGTTTCATTCAGGTGCAGTACAGTCGCACTTGAGAAGTCATCACACAGTAGCGCCAAATTCCAGAACCTGCGTCATCGCACCAAGGATTCCCATGGATTACTTCATTATTGTCGTCACCACCATTGCCGGACTGTACTTCCATGGGTGGCTGTACGTGCGGATCAAACGCTGGATGGACCGTGATCTGGCGCTGGCACTTGCCGGTAATGACGAACAGAAAAAGGCGTTCATGCTGCAACAATTGGCCATTGCCCGGCAGCAGAATATCAAACGTCGGGACCTGCCACAGTGGCTGGAGGCGGCAGCTGCCACCTACCCCACTGCGTAACCGGTTTACGGCGCCAGGCGTTCGCGACTCCAGTCGGTGCCTTGCAGACGATAGTTCAGACGGTCATGCAAACGACTCGCCCGACCTTGCCAGAACTCGATGCGCTCTGGCAGCAAACGATAGCCGCCCCAATGTTCCGGGCAATGCGGCTGGCTATCGCTGAAGCGCTGTTCAGTGACTTTGAGCAGCCCTTCCAGCTCGGCACGATCGGCAATCACCTGACTCTGCGGAGACGCCCAGGCCCCCAGGCGACTGCCCAGCGGCCGTACCTGGAAATAGGCATCGGATTCCTGCGGTGTGACCTTCACCACCCGACCCTCGATACGCACCTGGCGCTCCAGGGTCGGCCAGAAGAAGGTCATGGCAGCAAACGGATTGCCCGCCAGCTGCTGACCCTTGGCACTGTCGTAGTTGGTGAAGAAGGTAAAACCCTGATCATCAAGACCCTTGAGCAACAGGATCCGGCAATGCGGGCGACCGTCCTGATCAACCGTGGCCAGGGTCATGGCATTCGCCTCGACCGGAGGTTGTTCGGTATTCACCGCCTCGGCAAACCACTGATGAAACAGCGCGAATGGCTCGGCCGGGGCCTGAGCCTCGGTCAAACCATCGCGAGTGTAGTCACGACGCATATCAGCCAGAGTCCGGGGCATAGCGTTTTCCTTGTGCTTGTTCAGTCAGTTGCGGGCCTGATTACTGGCCGCTGGTGTTTTTTACCGCTGTATCCGCTTTGGCTGCAGCCGGCTTTTTGGCTGGCTGTTTTTTGGCCGGAGCTTTCTTCGCCGAAGCCTTTTTCGAGGCAGCGCCTTTCTTCTTCGACGTTGCTTTTTTCGCGGCCACAGCTGGCGCTGCAGGCTTGGCGGTTTGCACGGCAACCATTTCCACCGGTGGCGGGGTCGGCTGGCTGTACTTGTTCAGCAATGCCAGCATGGTGGTGCGCTGGGTCAGCATGATTTCCACACGACGGTTCAAGGCACGGCCCTGGGCACTGTCATTGGCGGCGCGCGGCATCATGCTACCCATGCCACGCAACATCAGACGATCACCCTTCAAGCCACTGAGACTGAAGATCGACGCAATGGAAGTCGCACGATCCTTGCTCAGTTGTTGAGCCTCGGCACTCGTCCCCGTGTTGTCACCATGGCCCAGTACGAGCACGGAAGTTTTGGAATCACCTTCTACCACCTTGGACACCTTGGTGAACTCACCCAGGGCCGAAGGCAGCAACATCGCCGGACGTTTCGGGTTGAAGGCGTCATCCACTGGAACGACTACTACCAACACGTTCTCGCGACGTTCCACTTGCAGACGACTGCCCTGAACGGCAGCACGCAAGCGTGGCTCGTAGCTGTCCAGCCAGGCCTGGGTGATTTTCGGATCAGGCATTGGCACATCTTTGATATCGGCCTTGGTGATGGCCTTAGGCTGGTCGCCAAACGGCCACCACCATTTGCTTTCGCTATCGGCTTTAGCCGCAGCGGCAGCTGCGGTGGTTGGAACGGCTGGCGCAGTCGCACTTGCGGTTGATTTGGCCTTCGCGGCGGCTGCGGCTTCAGCGGCCTTTGCGTCCGGTTTGGCAGCGGCTTTGTCCGCGACCTTGTCCGAACCGGAACCGAATGACCACCAGTGGCCACCGTCTGCATCATTTTGTGGGGTTTGCGCGCAACCGGTAATGCTGAGACACAGTGCCAAGGCTAGAGATTTGTTCGGTGACATGGGGATATCCACAAAATGAGATAAAAAGCTGTGAGTCGCTACGACCCGTATAAAACAGATGCTTTGAAACTATAGAAGCCACAGGGTTCCGTCCTGCGACCATTGGGCAAGTTTTTTTTAAAAAAATGCCTTACAGCCACCCTTTACAGACAAGCGGCCAAAACCCGCACAAGCTTCTGCGCACGCGGGTCCATCAACACGTATGGCCCAAGGGTATTGGTCACAAAACCGAAGGCCACATCGTATTCCGGGTCAGCGAAACCGATGGAGCCGCCAGCACCCGGATGACCAAACGCTCGAGGGCCGAGGCCGAAGGTCGCGTTGGGTACGTCCGGTTGATCGAGCATACAACCCAGACCGAAGCGGGTCCGGGTCAATAAAGTCTTGTCTTCGCCCAGGCTGTGCTCGCGAGTCAGTTCCTGGAGCATCTCGCTTTCCAGCAGGCTGCCATCAAGCAAACCGCTGTAGAACCCGGCCAGACTGCGGGCGTTACCATGGCCATTCGCTGCCGGTTGTTGCATGCGACGCCATTCGGGTTTGTTGGTACTGGTCATGATCGATGGCGGGTTGGTAAACGCCAGAGTGGTCATGGCCGTCGGCTCACGCATCGTCACATGCAGCAAGCGCTGCGCCGCCGCATCGCCGACATTGCCCTTGCTGCGGGCGATGTGCGCCACGCGATGAAACTCTTCATCCGCCAGGCCGACATGAAAATCCAGCCCCAGCGGTCGTGCAACACGTGCCACGATCGACTCGCCCGGCCCCCGGCCATCGGCGCGGCGCAGCAATTCCCCGACCAGCCAGCCATAAGTGATCGCCGCATAACCATGGCCTTCACCGGGCGTCCACCAAGGAGCTTCGGCGGCCAGTGCGTCCACCATGGTTTGCCAGTTGTAGAGTGCCTCTGGTGGCAACAATTCGCGCAAGGCCGGCAGACCGGCCTGATGGCAGAGCAACTGACGCAAGGTGACCGCTTCCTTGCCGGCAGCGGCGAACTCCGGCCAATACCTGGCGACCGGGGCATCGAGCTGCAACTTGCCTTCGGCGACCAGTTGCAGGGCGGTCACCGCGGTAAAGGTCTTGGTGCAGGAGAACAGGTTGGCAATGGTGTCGCTGTGCCAAGCCTCGTGACCGTCCTTGTCGGCAGTACCGGCCCAGAGGTCGAGGACGGTTTCACCGCCGATTTGAATGCACAGTGCCGCGCCACGTTCCTGGGGATCGTCGAAGAGTGCCGCGAAAGCTTCACGCACCGCTTCAAATTTAAGCTCGTAATGACCTTGAATCAGCACCCGTAACTCTCCGAAAAAACGTTTCGACACAATGACCTGCATTGTTCCAGCCCTTGAGGGATTTGGGAACAGGGGCGGGCCGTGAACCTCGTAATCTCAGGCTTTAATGACCATTGGCCGAATGCCCACCTGCATGGCCTGCCCCTGCCCTGCGCCCTTGCTGTCGCGACCTTTTTTCCCACCTGCATCGTCATGACTGGCACTCTCGGCTTTATCCGCCGCAGCCTTGGCCTTCCCGGCTTCTTTACCGAGCTGATCGACGGCCTGCAAGTTGGCCTTGCGCACGCTCTCGACAAAGCCCTGGAACGGTAGATCGGTAATCCCGACCAGACCGAAATGGCCGTTTTCACCGTCCAGCAGACGACCGCTCACCGGTTGATCGAGGTACTGGAACCAATGCACGCCGACAATCGACGGTTCACTCACCGCTTGCTTGACGAAATTGGCGTAGGCCGGCCCACGGTCTTCTTCCTTCGCCAGCTCCGTCACACCGCCCCAGAACGGACCGCGATCACGCGAACCGAAGTTGAACTCGGTGATCAGCACCGGTTTGTCCAGCGCCTGCAGCTTGGCGAAGTCATAACCGTCCTGAGGTTTGAGCGTGTACATGTTGAAGCTCAGGACGTCGCAGTACTGCGCGCAAGACTCGACTGCCTCAGGTGTGCTGGTGGCAAACCGACCACCGAGCAGCAGGTGGTTGGGGGCGTGCCATTTCAACGAATCGGCAATGGTCTTGAAGTAAGTGTCGGCGAAAACTTTCTGGAAATATTTGAAGTCGGCTTCGATTTCCGGGTGCTCCGCACTTGGCAGCGGCGGCACGAAACCCGGGTCTTCCATCAATTCCCAGGCCGGCAAGTCAATGCCCCAGGCTTTCGACAGGCCCGCCTGGTTACGGTATTTGTCCCGCAGTTGCTTGAGGAACGCCCGTTTGGCAGGTACGTCGGTGGTCATTTTCAAGGTGCCGTATGCCAAGGCATAGCGGGCCTTAGGGTCATCGCCGGGGCCGGCCCAGGCCAGTTCGTTATCGGCGAAGTAACCGATCAGCCATGGGTCGTCACGGTGATCGCGTGCAGCAATGGCCACGGCACGCTCGGTGGCCATGGCGAAACGCGGGTCGAACGGATCGGGCATGCCGCCCCACCAGTCGGTGCCGGTGCTGATGCTGGCGTAATCGCCGACGATGGACAGCGGCAAGGTGTACGGCACACGGTCATTCAAGCCCAGCGCCGGGGCGCTCCAGTCGCCGATGGTGTTGAAACCCCAGGCTTGCAGGCGGTCGAGTGTATGGCCGGTCCAGCGTTTTTCGTCGAACGTGTGGGAGGCGCACGGGGTTGTGGCGGTTTCAGCCTTGGCTTCATCAGCCTGGGTTTCAGTCACAACCGCACATGGTTGACCATAAGTGCGCTGCAGGTTGGCACCGTAGAAGTCATACCAGCGACCGGCATTGAACCCGCGCCCCTGATCGGCACCATTGCCATTGCGGTTGTCGCCTTCACCGTAATGGCCGGCCAATGGCTCGTCGTTAGCGGGCAACGACTCGAACATGGCTTCGCGCCCGGCGACGTAAGTCTGGCTGGTATCGGCGGTGACCGTATTGACCCCCAGGGAATAGAACGGGTGACCTTCCGGGGTCACCAGATACCAGCGACCGTCACGCTTTTCAGTGCGAAAGAAGCCACTGGCCTTGAAGGCCGGGCCTTTGCTCCAGCCACCGAACCTGTCCAAAGACGAACGCTGGCGCTCGGCCAGCCAGGTTTTCAGTTGCTGTTGTTCCTTATTGGCCGCGGCTTTGAGCTGCTCGTCGCTGGCGACTTTTTCCGGCCATTTCGCTCGCGTGGACTGACCATAAGCGTCCACTAACGAACCGTAGGCGGCCTTGACCACCGCGTCGCCGTCCTGCACGCCAAAGCGCTCAAGCATGATGCTCTGGGCGACTTTTGGCTGATCCATCGACAGTGTCACCGACACTACCTGGCTGCGATCCAGTTCACCCGTGCTGCTGGCCAGCAATACACGCTGGCCTTCGACAGTGATCGGCATCGGTGGCCCGGCTTTCAGGCCCTGGCTCAGCGGCGAGCTCGGTGTCAGCGGAACCAGCAAGGTTTGCGCAGGCCCGGCCGGCAAATCGATGCGGCTGACCAGGGTCTTGCCGTCGTTACTCTGGATTTTCACGTAGAGCGTCACAGGCCAGTTCATCGCACTCTGGATACGCAGGCTCATGACGCCAGACTGCGACCAGTCCCAGGCGCCGCTTTGCGGGGTCAGGCGCAGGTTCGGTTGTGCCGCAGGGTTGAAGGTCACCCGGCGCAGAACTTCACCTTCGGCCGTTTGCTCCGCGTTGGACTGCGGCAGGCTGGCGTCCTGGGTCGCCACCTGGACCACATCGGCGGGCCGGACAAAGTTGAACAGCGTCTGTTGTCCGGCCGGAGCCGCCAACAGTGGCGCAGCGAACATCAAGGCAAAAACAGCGGGTAACGAACGGCGAATCATATGAACCAGGTTCTCCCTAACGACCAGTGAACGGCCTGTGTGGAATCGGTAACGGGGGGATAGACAACGAAGTGGGCGATTTCGCCCACCGTGTCTCAAGATATTTCGCGACGAAACGGCGGCAGCGCGTTGAGGATAGCTTTGCCGTAGCGTTGCGTGACCAGACGCCGGTCAAGCAAGGTGATGGTGCCGCGATCTTCTTCGGTGCGCAGCAGGCGCCCGCAAGCCTGAACCAGCTTGAGCGAGGCGTCGGGCACCGAGATTTCCATGAACGGATTACCGCCCCGGGCTTCGATCCATTCGGCCAGCGCGGCTTCGACCGGATCGTCCGGGACCGAGAACGGGATCTTGGCGATCACCACGTGCTCGCAGTAAGCACCCGGCAAGTCGACGCCCTCGGCGAAACTCGCCAGGCCGAACAGCACACTGGAGTCACCGCCATCGACCCGCGCCTTGTGCTTGTTCAGGGTTTCCTGCTTCGACAGGTTGCCTTGAATGAACACTTGCTTGCGCCAGTCGCGGTCCAGGCCGTCGAACACGTCCTGCATCTGTTTGCGTGAAGAGAACAGCACCAGTGTGCCGCGCGAGCCTTCGACCAGTTCCGGCAGGTCACGAATGATCGCCGCGGTGTGCGCGGCCGCGTCCCGTGGGTCGGCGCGCAGGTCCGGCACCCGCAGCACGCCGGCATCGGCATGATGGAACGGGCTCGGCACCACCGCCGTCACGGCCTTTTTCGGCAGGCCGGCGCGCATGCGGAAACGGTCGAAGGTGCCCAGCGCGGTCAAGGTGGCCGAGGTCACCAGTGCACCGTAAGCCACATTCCACAGGTTGCGTCGGAGCATTTCCGCCGCCAGGATCGGGCTGGCGTTGACCTCGATATCGAACAGCGAACCGCTTTCGGCCAGGGTCAGCCAGCGGGCCATCGGCGGATTGTCTTCCGGGTCTTCGGCGGTGAATGCGGTCCACAGCTCCCAGTTGCCCTGGGAACGGGACAGCAGGCTGCCAAACAGCGGATACCACTCTTCCGCCTGATTGCTGGCGATACCGATGTTGACCTCGCCATCCATGCCTTCCTTGAGCAGCTCGGTAAGCCGGGTAAAGACATCGGTCAGGCGGGCAAAGCCTTTCTTCAGCTCGACGCCCATCTCGCGCATATGCTCGGGAATCACCCCGCCGACGAAACGATGACGTGGCCGTTCGCGGCCCTCGACGTCTTCGCCGGGCTTGAATTCGGCAACCTGTTCGCAGGCGGTGAACATGAACTGCTGCTGGGTCTTGATCTCACGCGCCAGCTCCGGCACTTGTTCGATCAGTTTGCCCAGATCGCCCGGCAGCGGGTGCTGGGCCAGCAACTTGGTGAGGTTCTTGGCGGTCGTTTCCAGCCAGTCGGCGGTGGAACGCAAACGCGTGTAATGGGCGAAGTGGCCGATCGCCTTGTCCGGCAGGTGATGGCCTTCGTCGAACACGTAGATGGTGTCGCGCGGGTCGGGCAGGACGGCACCGCCGCCCAACGCCAGGTCGGCGAGGACCATGTCGTGGTTGGTGACGATCACGTCAACCTTGCCCATGCCTTCGCGGGCCTTGTAGAAGGCGCACTGACCGAAGTTGGGGCAATGACGGTTGGTGCACTGGCTATGATCGGTGGTCAGGCGCGCCCAGTCCGCATCTTCAAGGGCGGTGGACCAACTGTCGCGGTCACCGTCCCATTTATTGCCGGCAAGCTTTTCGATCATGCTGGTAAACAGCTTCTGACTGGCTTCATCGACCTCGATCTTGAAGCCTTCTTCTTCGAATAGCTGCGCGGTAGCGGTTTGCGCGTGGCCTTCCTGCAACAACATGTCAAGCTTGGACAGGCACATGTAGCGGCCACGACCCTTGGCCAGCGCAAAGCTGAAGTTCAGCCCGCTGTTGCGCATCAGGTCCGGCAGGTCCTTGTAGACGATCTGTTCCTGCAGGGCGACGGTCGCGGTAGCGATCACCAGGCGTTTGCCGGCGGCCTTGGCAGTCGGAATCGCCGCCAGGCTGTAGGCCACGGTTTTCCCGGTACCGGTGCCGGCTTCCACCGCGACAATCGCGGGGTCGCCACTGCGCCGGCCTTCGTCGTCGGTGTCGATGTCACCGAGGACCTTGGCAATTTCGGCGATCATCAGGCGCTGGCCGTAACGCGGCTTGAGGCTCTTGGCTTCGAGAAAACGCGAGTAGGCGCCCTGGATCGTGGTTTTGAGTTCAGTGCTGATCATGGATTGTCGGGCGCAAAAAACGCTGGATAAATTTTCAGTGGTTCGGTTCGGCGGCTATCATACCCCGCTAATTAATCCCGCGCAGAACGGAGTACCCCAATGACACCTTTCGCCCTCATTTATACCCTGCATGTACTGGCGGCCCTGATCTGGGTCGGCGGCATGTTTTTCGCCTGGATGGTCCTGCGCCCCGCCGCCATGAAGGCACTTGAAGGGCCTGCGCGATTGAAGCTGTGGGTAGAAGTGTTTCAACGTTTTTTTGTCTGGGTCTGGGTCGCCGTGGTGATCTTGCCGATCAGTGGTGTCGGGCTGATTCATCTGCGCTTCAGCGGTTTTGAAACCGCGCCGCGTTACGTGCAGATCATGATGGGGCTGTACCTGGTGATGACTGCGCTGTTTATCCGCATTCAGGCGCTGAATCTGCCGGAGTTGCGTAAAGCTGTGCTGGCCGAGGATTGGCCGACAGGTGCCGCGACTTTGGGCAAGATTCGGCGCTTGGTAGGAATCAATCTATCGCTGGGGTTGTTGCTGGTGGCGGTGGCCTCGGCCCGACCGATGTTCTAGAGCCAAAGCAGCCCTGGAGGGCCTTTGTGGTGAGGGGGGGCTTGCCCCCGTCGGCCGGTCCGCGCTCGGGCGAAGCAGTCGTAAACCAGTCACCGCATGCATTCTGAAGGAACGGGGGCGCTGGTTCTGGGGCCGCTTTGCGGCCCAGCGGGGGCAAGCCCCCTCGCCACAGGGGGACTCGCCAATCCTTACAACCGCTGTACCGTCACGGCACCTGCCGCCCCGGCAGGACCTGGCTGACCTTGCGCACCTGCGCGACCGCTTTTACCGCCGTCGGCACGGTAGACGAAACACCCCTTGGCCTTTCCGCCTGCGCCTGGCTTGCCACCGGCCCCGGCCACGCCACCGGCACCGCCGTCGACCAGCACCTTGATCTGCCGGGCCGGGTAATCGCGCGGCAATTCAACACGCACCTGCGCGCCCGGTGCGCCGGCATGACCATCGCCACCCTTATCGCCATCCGCCCCATGCCCGGCCTGGCCCCACGTGCAGCCCGGCTCCTGGCCGTTACCGCCATCGAGCCCCACGTACCCTGGCGCACCGGCACCGCCACGGGCATCCACCGACAACTCGGGAGCGTTCAGCGAGACAATCCGCAGATTCAGGTTGCGCCCGGCGCGGGCGGCCTTGAAGTAAGTGCCCGGCGCACCTCGCGAAGTGATCTGACTGCCACTGGCAAGCTGCGCACGACTGATATTCAGTTGCAGAGCCTGTTCGCTGGGAACAATGGCGATCCGTGCCTCACGCCCCAGACGCAACTCGCCAACGCTCAGCTCGGTCACATTCGAGGGGATCAGCAGCGTGCCATTATCGGCAACTTCCAGGCGTTCCAGCTGCAAGGTGCTGGCAGTATTGGGTAAACGCAGCAGCGAGTTGGTCTCGACCGTGACCACTTGAGCCATCGCCATTGGGCTGATCAGGGCGGCGAGCAAGCAGAGCTTACGCATGACGAACCTCCCCGGCGGCAGGGATTGCAAGGGTTTGCACATGGAAAATACCGACAACCAGGATCTGCAAGCGATCACGCCACGGATGAGCCCGCTCTTTAAGGTTGCGGTTATAGAGCACCAGTTCCACGACGTGGGTCATCAGCAACAGACTGCCGATCAGATTGATCATCAGATGAAACGGACTGATCAACGGGCTGATCAGATTGACCAGCACCACCAGCCAGAACAACAGGGTCAACCCCTTCCCCAATCCCCAAAGCACCTTCATACACGCCCCCGCAGATCATTATTCTTTGCGCGCACAGTACCGACTTCCATAAGGGATAAGCCAGAGGCCAACGAAAATTCTGCTGAACGGGCGGTTTAGAGCGTCGCAACTATCAATCAGCAGCCAATCACCTGTTCGATCCGACGGCTTTTTCGCCCCTGTTTACCGCAGATCCCGCCATTGCCTGTAAACCGGCTCTAGGCCCTGACGCCGGGGCAGGCTAGTCTTCGCACATCTGATTGAGGATCTTCGATGACCGCAGGTATTTCTTCGCGCACGCCCCAGCAAGCACTCGCTGCCTTGCTCGACCGTTATGCACCACAACGACTGTTGCTGATCGGCGCCAGCGACTTCCCCGCGCTTGAGGCTTTCAAGCTCGCACACCCGGATGCCTGCGTCGCGCAAGTCGCGCCCGGCCCCCTGCCACCTGAGCTTGCCGCACAACGCTTCGACCTGGCGCTGGCACTCGACTGCCTTGAGCATCTGCCCAAACGCGATGGCCTGAACCTGCTCGGCGGGATTCGCAATCTCAACGCCAGCCGCATCGCGGTGCTGGCGGACCTGAAAGCCTGCGGCTGGCAAGCAACCGACTTCTTTTCCCTGGCACTGCAAGCCAGCGAACGCTTCCAGCGTGACGAACAGGTCCTGACACTGTTTACCTACGATCTGCTTGACTACAAACAAGTGCCTGACTGGCTCAATTCACGGTTCTGGGCCAATCCGGAAAACTTCGGAAAATACTGGTGGTAACACAATGAGTACGTCCATTTGCCCGTGCGGCAGTGGCACCCTGCTGGATGCCTGCTGCGGCCACTACCACGCCGGCCATCCTGCGCCGTGCGCCGAGGCCTTGATGCGTTCGCGCTACAGCGCCTATGTGCTGGGCCTGATCGACTATCTGGTGGCCACCACCCTGCCCGCCCAGCAGGCTGGCCTGGATCGTCAGTCGATCAGTGATTGGAGCGCGCAAAGCACCTGGCTTGGCCTTGAGGTGGAAAGCTCCGAGGTCTTCGGCGGACAGCCCGAACATGCATTCGTCACCTTCACCGCTCGCTGGCACGACAGCACCGGCGAACACAGCCACCGCGAACGTTCATCCTTCGTGCAAAACGCCGGGCGCTGGTACTTCATTGACCCGACCGTGCAGCTCAAGGCCGGGCGCAATGATGCATGCCCCTGCGCCAGCGGGCAGAAATTCAAGAAGTGTTGTGCGAGTTATTTCACCGTTTGAGGCGATCTTTTGGGGCTAGACTGGGGTTCAAGGAGAAATACCACCATGACCCATCAGCAACGCGCCTTACCAATTGTCACCCTGTTCATGTTCCTGAGCCTCGGTGGCTGCGCGTCCTGGTTCGCTGATGACAGCCTCGACCCGCAAGTCCATCTGCTCAAAGTCGAAGTGGTGCGCGCCAAACTTCTTGAGCAGAAATTCATGCTCTACTTTCGCGTCGACAACCCCAACGACTCCAGTCTTACGGTTCGCGGCCTGGAGTACCGGATTCATTTAAGCGAGTTCCTGCTGGCCGAAGGCGAGGCCAGCGAATGGTTCACCGTCGACCCGAAAAGCAGCAGCTATTTCCAGGTGCCGATCCGCACCAACCTCTGGCAACACCTGCGTGAGGTGGTAAAAATGCTGAAGAAACGCGACCAGCCGATCCCCTATCGCCTGGAAGGAACGCTTCAAACCGGAATATTCATCGGCAATGACGTGCACCTGGCCAATAATGGCGAGATAATTCCCGGCGATTTTATTCCGGAGTAACCTCGATGACCCAGCAACCCCATGTCCATGGCCCTGACTGCAACCACGATCATGACCATCACGACCATCATGATCACGACCATGGCCATGTTCACGGCCCGAACTGCGGCCACGCTCACCAGGAGCCGGTGCGCAACGCGTTGAAAGACGTTGGCCGCAACGACCCTTGCCCATGCGGCAACGGCAAGAAGTTCAAGAAGTGCCACGGCGCTTGATTCTCTAGCCGCACGCATCTCCCCCCCTGTAGGAGCAAGGCTTGCCCGCGATGAACGATGACGCGCAATGCCTCAGATACCGAGGTGCCCCTATCGCGGGCAAGCCACGCTCCCACAGGTTTTAATCAGCCATCAAAATATCTGTGGTGCAGATCACCGTCGCATACTCCCCGTGCAGATTGCCCAGCGACATGGCATGCACCTCCTGCGCCGAATGCTTGTTGCCGAAGTAGTCGACCTTGTCGAAGGTGTAGCAGGCGTCTTCCACGACCCAGGTTTCAAACCCCAGATTGCCCGCCGTACGCGCCGTGGACTCGACCGAGTTATGAGTCGCCACGCCGACAATGATCAGTTGCTCGATCCCTGCCTCACGCAAACTCACCGCAAGCGTCGTCCCGCTGAACGCATCGGGGACCTGTTTCTGGATCACACGCTCGCCCGATAGCGGCTCGAACCGCTCCTGAAACTCGACACCCGACTGCTGCGGCCAGAACACTGATTCCGGCGAGCGGGACAAGTGCTGCACATGAATCACCGGTCGCGCCATGCGCCGCCATTCACTCAGCAACTGTGCCATGTGCTGCTCGGCGTGGGGGTTATTGCGTGGTCCAAGCCTGGGGTGATGAATGCCTTTTTGCTGATCGATCAGAATAAGCACTGCGTTTGCCTGAAGTTCCATGGCGAGTTCTCTCTTGCACGGCTCATTGAATTTTCCACACTTGAGCATTACCTCTTCCTCCAGGCAAGTCATCGTGAACGCCAATCCCCTGAAAACAGCGCAGTCCCCTGTGGCGAGGGAGCTTGCTCCCGCTGGGGCGCGAAGCGGCCCTGAAAATGGGACTGCTACGCAGTCCAGCGGGGGCAAGCCCCTTCGCCACAGGTACAGCGTCAAATTCTTTGATTTATCGGACAAACCTTGAAATAAGATCGGCACCCGCTTGCGCGGCCTTCTCCTGCTCACTAACGTAGCGCCTTTATTGCGCCTCTACTCCCGCAGGAGCTTTGCCATGGCCTCGCCAGCCCTTACATCCTTTCTTCCCCGGTTCGGCGTTGCCGCGGCAGTGGCCAGTGTGCTCAGTCTCACCGGTTGCCAGACCTGGAATGCCCAGGACAGCCTGCCACCCACCGCAGGCGTGCAGCCACTCAAAGGGTTGGCGCAAAACGTTTCGGTGCGGCGCAATGCCTTGGGCGTGCCGCTGATCGAAAGCAACACCTTTCACGACGCGCTGTTCACCCTCGGTTACGTGCACGCCAGTGATCGCATCACCCAGATGGTCACCCTGCGCCTGCTGGCCCAGGGTCGCCTGTCGGAGATGTCTGGCGCAGAGATGCTCGACGCTGACCGCTACATGCGGGCAGTCAACCTGAAGAAAAGTGCCGACGAGCTCTACAAGGCCTCCTCTCCACGCCTGCAACGCTTCTTTGAAGTCTATGCACGCGGGGTCAACGCCTACCTGTTCCGCTATCGCGACAAACTGCCGTCGGATCTCGCCGCCACTGGCTATAAGCCGGAATACTGGAAACCGGAGGATTCGGCGCTGATTTTCTGCCTGCTGAACTTCAGCCAGTCAGCCAACCTGCCGCAAGAAATCGCCTCGCTGGTGATGGCGCAAACTGTCACGACAGACAAACTCGCGTGGCTGTCGCCGTCCTATCCGGATGAAAAACTGCCACTGACCGAAGCTGAAAAGCTTAAAGGCGTGAAGCTCAACGGTACGATCCCGGGCCTGAGCGAACTCAGCAAAGCCGGCGACCAGTTGTCCGCATTGAATCCGCTCGGCGCCACAGCGTCGAACAACTGGGCGATTGCCCCGCAGCGCAGTCGCAGCGGCAAGAGCCTGCTGGCCAGCGACAGCCAATTCCCGATTGGCGTGCCGTCGCTGTGGAACTACGTGCAGATCCGCTCGCCGAAGTACCAGGCGGCCGGGGTTTCCATTGCGGGCCTTCCGATGGTCCTCGCCGGTTTCAACGGCAAAGTGGCGTGGAGCATGACCGCGGTCATGGGCGATAACCAGGACCTGTTTCTTGAAAAACTCAAGCGTCAAGGCAATGGCCTGAGCTACGAAGTCGCTGGTAAATGGCAACCGGTGACGGTTCGTAACGAAACCTACTTCGTCAAAGGCCAGCGGCCGATTCGCGAAGCCGTGTACGAAACCCGCCACGGCCCGCTGCTCAACAGTGCCCAAGGCACCGCACTGGGCAATGGTTTCGGTCTGGCGTTGCAGATGCCGAACTTTACAGACGACAAGAGCCTCGACGCCTTCTTCGACCTGTCCCGTGCACAGAGCGCAGAGAAAGCCTCGGACGCCAGCCGTGAAATCCGCGCTATCGCGCTGAACATGGTGTTCGCCGACGCCAGCCACATCGGCTGGCAAGTCACCGGGCGCTTCCCGAACCGCCGCGAAGGTGAAGGTGGGTTGCCATCGCCGGGCTGGGAAGGTCGTTACGACTGGGACGGTTACGCCGACCCGATGCTCCACCCTTATGACCAGGACCCGGCCCAAGGCTGGATCGGCACCGCCAACCAGCGGGTCATCCCTCACGGTTACGGCATGCAGCTGTCCAACTCCTGGGCCGCTCCCGAGCGCGGCGAGCGCATCGCCGAACTGGCAAGTACCGGCAAGCACGACAGCCGCAGCATGATTGCCATGCAGTACGACCAGACCACGCTGTTCGCCGCCAAACTGAAAAAGATGTTTGAAGCGCCGGGCATGTCCCAGCCGCTCAAACAGGCGATCGACGCACTGCCGGTTGCCGAAGCCGGCAAAGCGCGCGAAGCTTACAGCCGCTTGATGGCATTCGACGGCAAGCTCAGCCCGACCTCCGCCGACGCAGCGATCTATGAACTGTTCCTGCAAGAGAGCATGAAGCAGATCTTCCTCGACGAGCTCGGCCCGCAGGACAGCCCGACGTGGAAAGCCTTCGTCGCCAACGGTAAATTGTCCTACTCGGCCCAGGCCGACCATTTGCTCGGTCGTGAGGACAGCCCGTTCTGGGATGACATCCGCACGCCGCAAAAAGAAGACAAACCGACCATTCTCGCCCGTAGCCTGGCTGCGGCCATCACGGCCGGCGAGAGCCAGATGGGCGCCGATCACAAAGCCTGGCAGTGGGGCAAACTGCACCACTACGAATGGAAAAACAGCCGCGGCCAGACCGTGCGCGGCGCCATGTCGGCCGGAGGTGACCACACCACGTTGAACGCTGCCGCCTACACCTGGGGACAGGATTTCAACGTGACGCTGGTGCCGGCGATGCGCTTCATTGTCGACTTCGGCCAGGCCGAACCGCTGATGGGCCAGAGCGGCACCGGTCAATCCGGCAACCCGGCCAGCCCGAACTATATCGACAGCATCGACCCGTGGCTCAAAGGCCAATACATGAGCTTGCCGATGCAACCGCAGAACTTTGACAAGGTGTATGGCAAAACGCGGCTGACCCTGGTGCCGGGCAAGTAACACGATGGTGATCTGTGACAAGGCAGCTTGCTTCCTCGCCACAGATCGCTCTACTTTGGTGCGGCAAATTGTACACGCCCGTTTTCGGGCACGATTCCTCTCCAGACGTGTCTTGAATCATCTTTTAAAACGCTTGTTCGGGACTCTGGTTCGGAAATTGCTACTTTCTTAAGGTCTTACGCTTTCCAGTAACAATAATTTCGCGCCACAAGCGCTCAAATTGGTTCTTAGGGATTTAATAATGAAAAAAGCATTGCTGACCCTTTCTGCACTGGCGTTGTGCATGGCCGCTGGTTCCGCACTGGCCAAGGAATACAAAGAACTGCGTTTTGGTGTTGACCCGTCCTACGCTCCGTTCGAGTCCAAAGCGGCCGACGGCAGCCTGGTGGGCTTTGACATCGATCTGGGCAACGCGATCTGCGCCGAACTGAAGGTCAAGTGCAAATGGGTCGAAAGCGATTTCGACGGTATGATTCCGGGCCTCAAGGCCAATAAATTCGACGGTGTGATCTCTTCGATGACCGTCACCGAAGCCCGCGAAAAAGTCATCGACTTCTCCAGCGAGCTGTTCTCCGGCCCTACCGCACTGGTCTACAAGAAAGGTTCCGGCGTTTCTGACGTGGCCTCGCTCAAGGGTAAAAAGGTCGGCTACGAGCAAGGCACTATCCAGGAAGCCTACGCCAAGGCCGTGCTGGACAAGGCTGGCGTGACCACTCAGGCCTACGCCAACCAGGATCAGGTCTACGCCGACCTGACTTCCGGTCGTCTGGACGCCTCGATCCAGGACATGCTGCAAGCCGAACTGGGCTTCTTGAAGTCGCCACAAGGTGCTGCTTATGAAGTCAGCAAGCCGGTCAACGATCCTTTGCTGCCAGCCAAAACAGCTGTCGGTATCTCGAAAGGTAACAAAGAGCTCAAAGCCCTTCTTGATAAAGGTATCAAAGCGTTACACGATGATGGCACCTACGCGACCATTCAAAAGAAACACTTCGGTGATCTGAATCTGTACAGCGGCAAATAATGCCCGGCGCCCATCCTCGTGATGGGCGCTTTTTTCACGCTATCAGGTTGCAGATTTTATGTTTGAACAACTGTTACAAAACCTCGGGCTTTCTGCCTTCAGCTTGAAGGGCTTCGGTCCGCTGCTGATGCAAGGCACCTGGATGACCATCAAATTATCGGTGTTGTCGCTGCTGGTGGCCGTGTTGCTCGGTCTGCTCGGCGCCACTGCCAAACTCTCCAGCGTCAAACTGCTACGAGTTCCCGCCCAGGTCTACACCACACTGATCCGCGGCGTGCCGGACCTGGTACTGATGCTGCTGATTTTCTACAGCCTGCAAACCTGGCTGACCTCCCTGACCGACCTGATGGAATGGGAGTACATCGAAATCAACCCGTTCAGCGCCGGGGTCATCACCCTGGGCTTCATTTATGGCGCGTATTTCACCGAGACCTTTCGCGGCGCGATCCTCGCTGTCCCACGGGGCCAGGTCGAAGCCGCCACTGCGTATGGCCTCAAACGCGGTCAGCGGTTCCGCTTCGTGGTGTTCCCGCAGATGATGCGCTTCGCCCTGCCGGGCATCGGCAATAACTGGATGGTGATGCTCAAGGCCACCGCGCTGGTGTCGATCATCGGCCTGGCGGACCTGGTCAAAGCGGCTCAAGACGCCGGTAAAAGCTCCTATCAACTGTTTTACTTCCTGGTGCTGGCCGCCTTGATTTACCTGCTGATCACCAGCGCTTCGAACTTTGTCCTGCGCAGGCTTGAACGCCGTTATGCCGCCGGCGCCCGGGAGGCCGTACGATGATCGAACTTCTGCAGGACTACTGGAGACCGTTCCTTTACACCGACGGTTATCACATTACTGGCCTGGCGATGACCATGTGGCTGCTCAGCGCCTCGATCTTCATCGGCTTTCTGGTGTCGATTCCGCTGTCGATTGCCCGGGTTTCATCCAAGCTTTACGTGCGCTGGCCGGTGCAGTTCTACACCTACCTGTTCCGTGGCACGCCGCTGTATATCCAGTTGCTGATTTGCTACACCGGGATCTACAGCCTGGCCGCGGTTCGTGCGCAGCCGGTGCTCGATGCGTTCTTTCGCGATGCGATGAACTGCACCATCCTCGCGTTTGCCTTGAATACCTGCGCCTACACCACGGAGATTTTCGCCGGGGCGATTCGCAGCATGGCCCACGGCGAAGTCGAAGCGGCCAAGGCCTACGGCCTGACGGGCTGGAAGTTGTACGCCTACGTGATCATGCCGTCGGCCCTGCGTCGTTCGTTGCCGTACTACAGCAACGAAGTGATCCTGATGCTGCACTCGACCACCGTGGCGTTCACCGCCACCGTCCCGGACATTTTGAAAGTGGCGCGGGATGCCAACTCGGCGACCTTTCTGACCTTTCAGTCGTTCGGCATCGCCGCGCTGATTTACCTGACCGTCACCTTTGCGCTGGTCGGCCTGTTCCGACTGGCCGAACGCCGCTGGCTGGCGTTCCTCGGGCCGACTCACTAGGATTTTTTGCAAATGCGCCACCAGATCCATGACCTGCTTGCCCCACTGCCGGGCACTGCACGACAGATCCACAGCTTCCACTTCGGCCCGACCCAGGCCAAAGGCAAGATCTACATCCAGTCCTCGCTGCACGCCGACGAAATGCCCGGCATGCTGGTGGCCTGGCACCTCAAGCTGCGCCTGGCGGAACTCGAAGCCGCCGGCCGTCTGCGCAGCGAGATCGTGCTGGTGCCCGTGGCCAACCCGATCGGCCTCGAACAAGTGCTGATGGACGTGCCACTGGGCCGCTACGAACTGGAAAGCGGACAAAACTTCAACCGCTGGTTCGTTGACCTCGGCGAAGAAGTCGCCAGCGAGATCGAAGGGCAACTGAACGACGACCCTCAACACAACCTTGAGCTGATCCGCAGCAGCCTGCGCAACGCGCTGGCTCGGCAAACCGCCAGCACCCAACTGCAATCCCAGCGCCTGACCCTGCAAACACTGGCCTGCGACGCGGACATGGTGCTGGACCTGCATTGTGATTTCGAAGCCGTTGCACACCTGTACACCACGCCCGAGGCCTGGCCGCAAGTCGAGCCTCTGGCGCGCTACATCGGCGCCGAAGCCAGCCTGCTGGCCACCGACTCCGGCGGTCATTCATTCGACGAGTGTTTCACTCTGGTCTGGTGGCAAATGCAGGAGCGCTTCGGTGAGCACTTCAACATTCCGCTGGGCAGCTTCTCGGTGACTGTCGAATTACGCGGTCAAGGCGACGTCAATCATCCGCTGGCCAGCCGCGACTGCCAGGCGCTGATCGACTATCTGGTTCATTTCGGCGCTATCGAAGGTCAAGCACCGCCCTTGCCCGAACTGCCCTACCCTGCCACGCCTCTGGCCGCGGTAGAACCGGTTGCAACCCCGGTCGGCGGTTTGCTGGTGTACAGCGTGCTGCCGGGCGAGTATCTGGCGGAGGGACAACTGATTGCCGAAATCATCGACCCGATCGGCGACCGTGTGACCCCGGTTCATTGCGCCAACGCCGGCCTGCTCTACGCCCGTTCGACTCGCCGAATGGCCACCGCAGGCATGGTGATTGCCCATGTTGCAGGCCTCGAAGCCTATCGCACCGGCTACCTACTTTCGCCTTGAGGATGCATGCCCCATGTACAAACTGACCATCGAAGGCCTGCATAAATGCTACGGCACTCATGAAGTGCTCAAGGGCGTTTCGCTCAAGGCCAAGACCGGTGACGTGATCAGCCTGATCGGCGCCAGCGGCTCGGGCAAAAGCACTTTTTTGCGCTGCATCAACTTTCTCGAACAACCCAACGACGGCGCCATGAGCCTGGACGGTCAAGCGATCCGCATGATCAAAGACCCCCATGGCATGCGGGTGGCCGACGAAGCCGAACTGCAACGAATCCGTACCCGCCTGGCCATGGTGTTCCAGCACTTCAACCTGTGGAGCCACATGACCGTGCTGGAAAACATCACCATGGCCCCGCGCCGGGTGCTGGGTGTCAGCAAGAAAGATGCTGAAGATCGCGCCCGGCGTTATCTGGACAAGGTCGGTCTGGCGGCGCGCGTGGCGGATCAATACCCGGCGTTCCTGTCGGGCGGTCAGCAGCAGCGGGTGGCGATTGCCCGAGCGCTGGCGATGGAGCCGGAAGTCATGCTGTTCGACGAACCGACCTCGGCGCTCGACCCGGAGCTGGTAGGCGAAGTGCTCAAGGTAATCCAGGGCCTGGCCGAAGAAGGCCGGACCATGATCATGGTGACCCACGAAATGAGCTTCGCCCGCAAAGTCTCGAATCAGGTGCTGTTCCTGCATCAGGGGCTGGTAGAGGAAGAAGGGGCACCTGAAGACGTGCTGGGTAATCCGAAAAGCGAACGCCTGAAGCAATTCCTGAGCGGCAACCTCAAATAGCCCCAGATTCTGTGGGATCAAACCAGCCCTGGGCCATTGAATTTCGATGCAGGAAATCAGGCAACCGGCGCCGGAGGCGGCTTATCCGGCAAGGTGGGTTCGCCAGGCTCGCCAGGTTCGGTCGGTTGTTCGTTCGGGGTATCGGGGTCGGGTTGACCGGGGATTCCGCCGGCCTGCGCGACAGGCGGATGCGCCAGCAATGACCAGGCCAGCAGGCCCACTTGATTGGGCTCAAGCCTTGCCAGTTCGGCACTTATTCGCGGATCGATCTTCATGAAGCACTCCTGAGCGATGGCCCGATGCGCCTTGCGCGCATCGGAGCAGTACACCCCATAGAGTGTACGCCCACCCAGGAATTCCATCGGTTTGTCAGACGGCTGACTCAGGTACGCGGCAGGGTCACGCCACGCTGGCCCTGGTACTTGCCGCCACGGTCCTTATAGGACACTTCACACTCTTCGTCGGACTCGAAAAACAGCATCTGCGCCACGCCTTCGTTGGCATAGATCTTCGCAGGCAACGTGGTGGTGTTCGAGAACTCCAGGGTCACGTGACCTTCCCACTCCGGTTCCAGCGGCGTGACGTTGACGATGATGCCGCAGCGAGCGTAGGTGCTCTTGCCCAGGCAGATCGTCAGTACATTGCGCGGAATACGGAAGAACTCGACGGTACGCGCCAGCGCGAAAGAGTTTGGCGGAATGATGCACACATCGCTTTTGACGTCGACGAAGCTCTTCTCATCAAAGTTTTTCGGATCGACAGTCGCCGAGTTGATGTTGGTGAACACCTTGAATTCATCGGCGCAACGCACGTCATAGCCGTAGCTCGATACGCCGAAGGAAATCAGCCGGTCGGCACCTTCGCCACGCATCTGGCGCTCTACGAAGGGCTCGATCATGCCGTGCTCTTGCGCCATGCGGCGAATCCACTTGTCCGATTTGATGCTCATGGCGGGTGTCCTGAATAGCGAGGTGGAAAAATTCTGTCCGGCATCTTACCGGGGCGCGCCGCCGGTTCAAAGTCCGGGGCACATTTCTCGCCGATCCCCCACGATTTCCGGGCCTTCGCGGCAATACAGCGCACCGTCAGTCATGAAAACAGAGAAACCTTCGTAAAGACCATTGGCACGTTCAGGAAAAAGGGTTAAGGTGGCGCCACTGTGCTGCTTGTGTCACTGAGAATCTCTACACGATATGTTGAATTTCGATCCAACCATCTACAAGAATTTTTCCTGCTCTTTGCACTCAGTCTCGGCCAGGGTTCTTCCTGAGTCGCAGTTATCTTTGTTCAAGGAGTTACACCATGTCTAATCGCCAAACCGGTACCGTTAAGTGGTTCAACGATGAAAAAGGCTTCGGCTTCATCACCCCACAATCCGGTGACGACCTGTTCGTTCACTTCAAAGCTATCCAATCCGACGGCTTCAAAAGCCTGAAAGAAGGCCAACAGGTTTCTTTCATCGCTACCCGCGGTCAGAAAGGCATGCAAGCTGAAGAAGTTCAAGTTATCTAACTTGTCCTGATTTAGTAAAAAGCCCCGCCCTCAAAAGCGGGGCTTTTTTGTGCCCGTCTGTTTTTACCGACCATGCCAAATATCGTGAGATTTTCATTCACCCTCTGAAGACTTACTCTAGAAACAGCCTCAACATCCTCATCAGGAAGCGGCAACGTGACTGACACCAACCATGAAACCGAAACCCCGGCGCAAATGCGCCGAACCACGCTCTACCTGACCCTGGCCCAGGTTCCGGAAGGCAAAGTGGTGAGTTACGGTCAGCTCGCCGAACTGGCAGGCCTGGGACGGGCCGCGCGCTGGGTGGGCCGCACACTGAGTCAGTTGCCCGGCGACACCAAACTGCCCTGGCATCGCGTATTGGCTGCCGGCGGTCGCCTCAGTTTGCCGGTGGGAAGCCCCTCAGGCGATGAACAGCGGGCACGTTTGCGCATGGAAGGTGTCAGTATCCTGAACAATCGTGTTGATATTCAGCGTCATGGCTGGCGCCCGGTAGAGCACAGCGGTTAGAGTGCGCGCTTTGTTTTCGCAATTTTGAGGCAGACTCCAGCCCATGCCCCGTAAAACCTGGCGCGCCGCGCTCGCTGCTTATGCCAGCCCCTCGACGCTCGTACTGTTGCTACTGGGTTTCGCCGCTGGCCTACCCTACATGCTGGTATTCTCAACGCTTTCCGTGTGGCTGCGTGAGGCCGGCGTGGCCCGAGAAACGATTGGTTATGCCAGCCTGATCGGGCTGGCGTACGCGTTTAAATGGGTGTGGTCGCCACTTCTCGACCAATGGCGCCTGCCATTACTCGGCAAACTCGGCCGACGACGCTCCTGGCTGGTCCTGGCGCAAATACTGCTGGTCCTCGGCCTGATCGGCATGGGTTTCTGCGACCCGCAAAAACACCTGTCCTGGCTGATTGCGATTGCCGTTCTGGTCGCATTCGCCTCTGCCACCCAGGATATTGCCGTCGATGCCTATCGCCTGGAAATTGTCGACGACACGCGCCAGGCGGCACTGGCTGCCAGTTATATGTCCGGCTATCGGGTCGCGGCCCTCTTGGCGACAGCGGGCGCACTGTTCATTGCCGAAGGCTTCGGTTCCACCGGGTTCAACTACAAGCACTCGGCCTGGACCGGCACCTACGCACTGTTCGGCCTGCTGATGATCCCGGCACTGGTGACCAGCCTGCTCATGCGCGAGCCTCCTGTGCCGCTGCGTACCCAACTGTCCGCTGGTCGCTACAGTTTTGCGCACCAATTGGTGTCGGTATTCGTACTTATCGTTTTGCTGGTATCGGTGCCCGCAATGTTTACCCAGCTCTACAACACCGACTTCGCCAGCGTGATCACGGGCGCCATGAGCCCATTGGATCTGCTGCTGGAAGATCGAGCGTTTCTCCGGGCGCTGCTCTATATCATCCTGACCAGCCTGTGCCTCTCCGCCATGGGCCGTCGCGGCCTGGCCCCGGTACTGACGCCCGTCAACGACTTCGTTGTGCGCTACCGCTGGCAGGCCTTTCTGCTGCTGGGCCTGATCGCCACCTATCGAATGTCCGACACCGTCATGGGCGTCATGGCCAACGTGTTTTACATTGACCTGGGCTTCACCAAGGATCAGATCGCCGGCGTCAGCAAGATCTTCGGCCTGATCATGACCCTGATAGGCGCCGGCATGGGTGGCCTGCTGATCGTGCGCTTCGGAATCCTGCCGATCCTGTTCATCGGCGGGTTCGCATCAGCCGCTACCAACCTGCTGTTTGTGATGCTCGCCGACATGGGCGCCAACCTGGAGATGCTGATCGTCACCATTTCCCTCGATAACTTCAGTTCAGGCATGGCCACCTCGGCCTTCGTCGCCTACCTGTCGAGCCTGACCAACCTGAAGTTTTCCGCGACCCAGTACGCCCTGCTCAGCTCGATCATGCTCCTGCTGCCACGCCTGATCGGCGGCTACTCCGGAGTCATGGTGGAGAAATACGGCTATCACAACTTCTTCATCATCACGACACTGCTCGGCGTGCCAACCCTGCTGTTGATCGCCCTGCACTGGTTCCAGGAAAACCGCCGTGAAGGTCCGACACCAACGCCCGAGCCAGCCAAGACCGCCACCACCGTCGAAGAATCATAGCCCCTGGAGCGCGGGGCTTTCCCCGCACTCGAGCCACGCCGCCGGCCGCAATCCTGTACGCCAGCAAATCTCACCCGTACAATGCTTCGTCATTTCTAGTCTTCAGCAACCGACAACGGCCTACCATGCGCACCAGTCAATATTTGCTCGCCACACAGAAAGAAACGCCTTCCGATGCGGTCGTCGTCAGCCATCAGCTGATGCTGCGCGCCGGCATGATCCGCAAACTCGCCTCCGGCCTGTACACCTGGCTGCCGATGGGCTTGCGAGTGATGCGCAAGGTCGAAGCCATCGTTCGTGAAGAAATGAACGCCGCCGGCTCTCTCGAAGTGTTGATGCCGAGCACTCAACCGGCTGAACTGTGGCAGGAATCCGGTCGCTGGGAAGAGTACGGCCCTGAACTGCTGCGCTTCAAGGATCGTCACGGTCGCGACTTCTGCGCCGGCCCGACTCACGAAGAAGTGATTACCGACCTGATGCGCAACGAGTTGAGCAGCTACAAGCAGCTGCCGATCAACCTGTACCAGATCCAGACCAAATTCCGCGACGAAATCCGCCCACGCTTCGGCTTGATGCGCGGTCGCGAGTTCATCATGAAGGACGCCTACTCCTTCCACGCCGACCAGGCATCGCTGCAGGTCACTTACGACCGCATGCACCAGGCGTACTGCAACGTGTTCACCCGCCTGGGCCTGAAGTTCCGCCCGGTTGAAGCCGACAACGGCTCCATCGGCGGCGCCGGCTCCCACGAGTTCCACGTACTGGCCGAATCCGGCGAAGACGACATCGTCTTCAGCAACGGTTCCGACTACGCAGCGAACATCGAGAAAGCCGAAGCCGTGCCACGCGAAACCTCGCGTGCCGCACCGTCTGAAGAGTTGCGCCTGGTCGACACCCCGAACGCGAAAACCATCGCGCAATTGGTCGAAGGCTTCAATCTGCCAATCGAGAAGACCATCAAGACCCTGGTGGTTCACGCCGAAGAGAAAGGCAAGCTGATTGCCCTGATCATCCGTGGCGACCACGAACTGAACGAAATCAAGGCCGCCAACCAGCCTGGCGTCGCCAGCCCGCTGGTCATGGCCTCCGAAGCCGAACTGCGCGACGCCATTGGCGCCGGCGCCGGCTCCCTTGGCCCGTTGAACCTGCCGCTGCCAATCATCATCGACCGTTCCGTCGAGCTGATGAGCGACTTCGGCATCGGCGCCAACATCGACGACAAACACTACTTCGGCGTGAACTGGGAGCGCGATCTGCCAGTACCGACCGTTGCCGACCTGCGTAACGTCGTGGCCGGCGACCCGAGCCCTGACGGCAAAGGCACCCTGGAAATCAAGCGCGGCATCGAAGTCGGACACATCTTCCAGCTAGGCAACAAGTACAGCAAAGCGATGAAGTGCGAAGTACTCGGCGAGAACGGCAAGCCGGTCACCCTGGAAATGGGTTGCTATGGCATCGGCGTGTCCCGCGTGGTGGCTGCGGCCATCGAGCAGAACAACGACGAGAAAGGCATCATCTGGAGCGACGCCCTCGCGCCCTTCCAGATCGCCCTGGTGCCTCTGCGCTACGAAACCGAGCAGGTTCGCGAAGCGACCGACAAGCTGTACGCGGAACTGACCGCTGCCGGCTTCGAAGTGCTGCTGGACGATCGCGACAAGAAAACCAGCCCGGGCATCAAGTTCGCGGACATGGAGCTGATCGGCATTCCTCACCGGATCGTGGTCAGTGACCGCGGCCTTGCCGAAGGCAACCTGGAATACAAGAGCCGTACCGAGGCCGAGCCGCAAGCGCTGCCGGTCGCTGACGTACTGTCGTTCCTTCAGGCTCGTATCCGCCGCTGACACCAGATAGAGAAGTCATGTTCAAGCGAAACACCTTAAGCCTCGGTGGTGCCGCCCTGTGCGGCACCCTGTTGCTCGGCGGCTGCGCCAATCAGATGTCACAACGCAGCGAGCACGAGGAACGCATCGAGCGCAAACTGCTCGATCACAGCCTGCAGATCGATGTCGGCGAGCCTAAGGTGCTTGAGCTGCCGCAACGCCGGGTACGGATTCACGAGCAGAAGACCTTCGAAGTCACCGAGTACGATGTCACCCGGCGCTACGATCGTTACACGCCTTACCAACCCTGGCGCAAGGTCTACGAGATTCCTCTGGGCGCAGTGGCTTTGGTGGGCGGTGTCGGCGCGAACATCGCCAATGTGTTCGCCCTCGGCAACCTGCCAGACAGCATGACCAAGGACTGGATCAGCACAGGCATTGCCGGGCTCAACCCGTTCATGAACATACAGTCCCATGGTCGCGCACAACAGAACCTGGCCGGCATCGATGAAGTCCAGCGTGATAAGCGCATGGAATATTCGAGCCTGCCATGGAGCGAGCGCCCGGTAGAGGTCAAGGCCGGCACGCAGACCTTCGAGCTCACCACTGACCGCAACGGCGTGTTGCGTTTGAACCTGCTCGACAGCCCGTTCGCGGAACAGGACCTGAACCGTATCGGCAAGCTGCAGATCACTGTCGAAGATGCTCAGGACGACGTTCACATCGACTCGTCCCTGACGATCAGCAGCAGCCTGCGCAGTAAACTGCTGGAAGCCCATGCGCTGATTTACGACGACCTCGAAGACGACGAAGTGAGCCAGTGGGTGCACCGGGTCAAACGCCTGTCGGAGTTGGGTCTGGAAGAAGAAGCCAGCGAGCTGGAACAAAGCCTGATCGAACTGACCCGCAACGACCCCGAACTGCAAAGCGAGTTTCTCAAGTCGCTGACCAAGGATGCCGGGCGTTTAGTGGCGGATCCAGGCGCAAATTGACGATCTTTTGCTTTTAACGATCAAACAGATCCAACTGCTCGAACCCGCCACGCAGATCCTGCAAGCGCACGCCGATCCCCAGCAAACGCACGGGCTTGCCACCCCGATTGAACGCCTGAGTCAGCAACAGCTGATAGCTGCCAAGGTCACGCCCTGCCCCGGCCTGCTCCAGCGTTGTCTGGGTAAAGTCATGGAACTTCACTTTGACGAACGGCTTGCCCGGCCGGTAGCTGCTATCGATCCGCGCCATACGCCCGTTCAGGGTTTCCAGCAGGTCCGGTAGCTTATCCAGGCAACTGACCAGATCCGGCAGGTCCACATCGTAGGTGTTTTCGACACTCACCGACTGCCGACGGCTGTCGTTCTGCACCTGCCGATCATCAATCCCCCGCGCCAGACTCCACAGACGCTCGCCAAAGCTGCCAAATTCGCGCACCAGCGCCAACTTGTTCCAGTCACGCAACTGCAGGCAATCAACAATACCGAGCTTCGCCAGCTTGTCGGCAGTGACCTTGCCGACGCCATGCAGCTTGCTCACCGGCAACTGCGAGACAAAGTCCTCGACCTGATCCGGTGTAATCACGAACAACCCGTTGGGCTTTTTCCAGTCACTGGCGATCTTCGCGAGAAACTTGTTCGGCGCCACACCCGCCGAGACGGTGATATGCAGCTGATTGGAGACCCGGCGCCGAATGTCCTGGGCAATTCGCGTGGCACTGCCAGCGAAATGCGTACTTTCGGATACGTCGAGGTACGCCTCATCCAGCGACAAAGGCTCGATCAGGTCGGTGTAATCGCGAAAAATCGTCTGAATCTCTTTCGACGCCTCTCTATAGGCATCCATTCGCGGCTTGACGATGACCAGGTCCGGGCACAGCTTCAAGGCATGCCGTGAGGACATGGCCGAGCGCACTCCGTAAGCCCGCGCCTCATAGTTGCACGTCGCGATAACCCCGCGATGATCCGCCGAGCCCCCCACCGCCAGCGGTTTGCTCGCCAGAGTCGGGTCGTCACGCATCTCGATGGCGGCATAGAAGCAGTCACAATCGACGTGGATGATTTTGCGCTGCGTCATATAAGGCGGTGTTCAATGAAAGAAAAAGGACTACGGCGAACCGGATCGCCAGTATCTCACTGACAACTGTATATAGCACCAGTGCTTTGTTTCTTCTCTATTAGCGGTAGGAAATGCCTTCGCTGGATTTATTTTTTCAATCGAAACCAACCCATCAATAGAGCTGAAAGCCTTATGCCACAAGCCCTCAAGCCCTATCAGACCTCCTTTTTGATACGCTAAGCGATTGAACAGGAACAGAATTTTCTGAATTAGCGATTGACAGCCCAGCGATCCTCTGTAGAATGCCGACACACAGACGCGGGATGGAGCAGTCTGGTAGCTCGTCGGGCTCATAACCCGAAGGTCGTCGGTTCAAATCCGGCTCCCGCAACCAAACATCAAAAAAGGCTACTCGAAAGAGTGGCCTTTTTTGTGCGCATGTGTTTTTTGTCGCCCATCCTCTCCTCTCGTCGCCAGAGCCAAGAAAAAACCCTTTGCGCTTCTTATACTTAACTTGAGCGCAGCAACCGTTCGAGGTTAATTAACGCTAATTTGACCAAGCGGACTATTAACGGTTGACACTCAGGCGATCGTCTGTAGAATGCCGCCACACAGACGCGGGATGGAGCAGTCTGGTAGCTCGTCGGGCTCATAACCCGAAGGTCGTCGGTTCAAATCCGGCTCCCGCAACCAAACATCAAAAAAGGCTGCTCGAAAGAGCGGCCTTTTTTGTATCTGTAGAAAAGTCCTTTCGCAACAATGATCTGGCAATGTATTACGAACCTTTGGCGCTCTTCGGAGTCCACCAGATCAGGCTATGCTGAATCGCAGGCAAGCCTCTCTACGATTGAATGTGCGTAATCCCCGATGCCCGGTGATACGCGTTAATATTTGTGATTATTTTTTTCTACAGGGATTGGTAACTTGGCTGGATACCCCCATCCTGTCGCGCACAATCCAAGAGGTGATTGATGCGCGCCAACTCGTCTGATTCACAAGACACCGTCACAGCAACACAACCGATCACGGCCACCCGTCTGCACTGGCTGGATCTGGTCAGCAAGTACCGTCAGCCCATTGGCCTGGCGGTTACGTTGCTATTGTTCGCTATCGCGTTGATTGCCTGTCGCCATCTATTAAGTGAGCTCGATCTCTACGCCCTGCACGACTCGATTCTGGAAGTGCCGAAGCCAGCCCTGCTCGGCGCATTGGCTGCAACCATTACAGGCTTCATCATATTGCTCGGCTATGAATGGTCGGCCACGCGTTACGCTGGCGTGAGCTTGCCGCCGCGCACCATGATTCTGGGTGGCTTCACCGCATTTGCCATCGGCAATGCCATTGGCCTTTCGCTGCTGTCCGGCGGCTCGGTGCGTTACCGCCTGTACGCACGTCACGGGCTCGGGGCGTCTGAAGTCGCCCACATGACGTTGTTTGCCAGCCTGTCATTGGGCTGCGCTTTGCCGCCGCTCGCGGCCCTGGCGACACTCAGCAACCTGCCTGCTGCTTCCGCTGCGCTGCATGTGTCGCAACCCGTGCTGGGTGCAATTGCGATTGCCGTGTTGCTGCTCTGCTCGGTATTGGCCATCGGCCTCTTCCGCCGCCGCCTGCCAGAACAACCGTATACGGATAATCTGCTGGTTCGCATCGGACGACGCACGCTACGCTTGCCGGGTCGTCGCCTGACCTTCCTGCAATTGGTGATTACCGCACTGGACGTGGCAGCCGCCGCGACCGTGCTGTATCTGCTGCTGCCGGAAGCTCCACCGTTCGGCGCCTTCCTGCTGGTCTATCTCCTGGCCCTGGCCGCTGGTGTGCTCAGCCACGTACCAGGCGGTGTCGGGGTATTCGAAGCGATTCTGCTGGCGGCCTTTGCCGACAAACTCGGCGCGGCACCACTGGCCGCGGCCCTGCTGCTGTATCGCCTGATCTATGTGGTTCTACCGCTATTGGCGGCTTGCGTCCTGCTGCTGATCAATGAAGCGCAACGCCTGTTCAACACTCGCCAATCGCTGCGCGCCGCCTCGGGTATGGCCGCACCGGTACTGGCAATCCTGGTGTTCCTGTCTGGCGTCGTGTTGCTGTTTTCCGGTGCGACACCGGAAATCGACACCCGCCTGGAACACATCGGATTCCTGATCCCCCATCGCCTGGTCGATGCCTCGCACTTCGGTGCCAGCCTGATCGGCGTGCTCTGCCTGCTGCTGGCTCAAGGTCTGCGCCGTCGCCTTTCGGCCGCCTGGATGCTGACCACCATTTTGCTGATGATCGGTGCCGTGCTCTCGCTGCTCAAAGGGTTCGACTGGGAAGAAGCTTGCCTGATGATCCTGACCGCCAGCTTGCTGGCGATCTTCCGACGCTCGTTCTACCGCCCAAGCCGCTTGACCGAAGTGCCGTTCTCGCCGCTGTACCTGGTGGCCAGCCTGTGCGTGCTGGGTGCCTCGATCTGGCTGCTGCTGTTTGCCTATCAGGATGTGCCGTACAGCCATCAACTATGGTGGCAGTTCACCCTGGACTCCGATGCCCCGCGCGGCCTGCGCTCGTTGCTCGGCGCGGCCGTCTTGCTGGTAGTGGTGTCTCTGACCTGGCTGCTGCGCACCGCTCGCCCGGTGATTCATCAGCCCGACGCCGCAGAGCTGGATAAGGCGCTGAAGATCCTGATGGCCTCGTCGCAACCGGACGGAGGCCTGGCGCTGACCGGTGACAAGGCGCTACTGTTTCACCCTAACGACGAAGCGTTCTTGATGTATGCGCGTCGTGGCCGCAGTCTGGTGGCCCTGTACGACCCGATCGGCCCGACCCAGCAACGCGCAGAAATGATCTGGCAGTTCCGTGACCTCTGCGACCTTCATCACGCCCGTCCGGTGTTCTATCAGGTACGCGCCGAAAACCTGCCGTACTACATGGACATCGGCCTGACTGCGATCAAACTGGGCGAAGAAGCCCGGGTTGACCTGCACCGTTTTGATCTCGAGGCCAAGGGCAAAGAGATGAAGGACCTGCGTTACACCTGGAACCGTGGCACCCGCGATGGCCTGTCGCTGGAAATCTATGAGCCGGGTCATGCCCCCATGGAAGAGCTGAAGGTCATTTCCGATGCCTGGCTGACCGGCAAGAACGTTCGCGAGAAAGGCTTCTCCCTCGGCCGTTTCAGCGATGATTACCTCAAGCACTTCCGTATTGCGATCATTCACTTTGAAGGTCGCCCGGTGGCATTCGCCAACCTGCTCGAGACGTATAGCCATGACCTGGCCAGCCTCGACCTGATGCGTGCACACCCGGACGCCCCCAAGCTGACCATGGAGTTCATGATGGTCGGCCTGATTCAACATTATAAAAATCATGGATATACACGTTTCAGTCTGGGCATGGTGCCGCTGTCGGGCCTGCAACCCCGTCGCGGTGCGCCACTGACCCAACGCCTCGGCTCGATGGTGTTTCGCCGTGGCGAGCAGCTCTATAACTTCCAGGGGCTGCGCCGCTTCAAGGACAAATTCCAGCCTGACTGGGAACCTCGTTACATGGCCGTGCCCGCCGGACTCGATCCGCTGGTGGCACTGGCCGATACCGCCGCCCTGATTGCGGGCGGCTTGACTGGATTGGTGAAACGCTGATGATTCAACGCTCCTGGCGGTATGTATTGGCCACTCTGGTGGTGCTGGCTGTGATCCTCGGTGGCGGTTACTGGTACTGGAATCGCCCGGCACCCGAGCCCACCCTCGAACTGCTGACGCCCATTGACGGCCCGGCAATGACCCGTGTCATTCCCGGCACCACGCCGCGCGCCCAGGTGGTTGTCGCGGTGAACGAAGATCAGAAGCTCAGCGACAAGCAACTGATGACCCTGAGCCGCGGCGGTGCCGCGCAAATCGTTCAGGTGGTCCTGCCCACAGACTGCACGCAACAAGGTAATGCCCTGCAGGCAGCCTTCCAGCAGCTCAAGGGCCCTGCGACCCTGGTCAGCGGTATCGGCCCTGGCGCCGTCCTGGCCTGGCGCTGGTTGGCCGAGCAGAAGGACGACAAGTCCCAAGCCATTTCAGTAGACCTGGCGCTGGAAAAGCCCGGCTGCACCCACTTACTGCCAAAAAGCGCAGCTCACGGTCACTGGCTGGTCGCATGGAACGATAACCCGGACGACACCAGCGCCGGCTTCGTGCGCGATCAACCCAATGCCGAAACCAGCATCAGCGACTACGACATCAACCTGCCGCAAGTCCTCAACAACGAACTGCGCAAGCTCCTCGTCGGCGCCGACAAGGGCAACGGCGGCCTGAACATTCCGGTGGTCGAAGTGCCTGCCGGCCAAGCCAAGGACACCGTCACCCTGTTCCTTTCCGGTGACGGCGGCTGGCGTGACCTGGACCGTGACGTGGCCGGTGAAATGGCGAAGATCGGCTACCCGGTGGTCGGCATCGATACCCTGCGCTACTACTGGCAGCACAAGAGCCCTGAGCAAAGCGCCATTGACCTTACCGAACTGATGCAGCACTACCGCCAGAAGTGGGGCACCAAACGCTTCATCCTGACGGGCTACTCGTTCGGCGCCGACGTCTTGCCAGCGATCTACAACCGCATGCCGGAAAGCGAACAGCAGCGGGTCGATGCAATCATCCTGCTGGCCTTTGCCCGTACTGGCAGCTTCGAAATCCAGGTCGAAGGCTGGCTCGGCAATGCCGGCAAAGAGGCCGACACCGGCCCGGAAATGGCCAAGCTGCCCGCCGACAAGGTGCTGTGCATCTACGGCGCAGAAGAAATCGCCGAGAGTGGATGCACCGACAAGACCGCTGTTGGTGAAGCCTTGAAGCTGCCGGGCGGCCACCACTTCGACGAGAACTACCCGGCCCTGGCCAAACGCCTGGTCAATGCGATCGAGAAACGTCAGAACAAGGACAAGGTCGCAGGACAGTGACCTGAGCCAGGCTCAACAAAAAGCCCCCGCTGCCGCAAGGCAACGGGGGCTTTTTCATGTCACGCCCAGCTCGACCGGACGGCACAGTTCACCTGTGGGAAGAGCCGGGCGACGCTCGCCTGCTCGCGATAGCATCACCTGGATTGCCTGACACATCGAGGCGCCTGCATCGCGAGCAGGCATCTTCAATGCAGTGCTGCAATCCGCAGCCAAATTCCAACCCCGTCGCCGATGATGCCACTGCGAATAACTTTCAAGGCAATAGGCGCAGGACTAAGCCCTCCCAAGCCATAGCCAAATCTGGTCGATCTTGAGTAAGCTCAATGTAATATCGCGCGCACTAAGCTCAACTACGCGCAATCAAGGGACGAGCATGCATAGGATCGAATATGGCCGCGAACAGTAACTTCTCCTTTCTCAAGGAACACGATCCCGTTTTCCTTCAGCTTGCGAGCACGGCCGAACAGATTTTTGCCAGCGATCCCAACACCACATTGATGAAGCTTCGGCAGTTGGGCGAGGCTTTGGCTCAAGATTTGGCCAGCCGGGCGGGTATTGATTTCGATGCAACTACCACGCAGTCGGACCTACTCTACAAATTAGGTCGGGACATCCAGCTGGATCAAAATATCCGCGATCTGTTTCGAACACTTCGTGTCGAAGGCAATAAAGCCACCCACCAATTTCGTACCCAGCACCGCGAGGCAATGGATGGGCTCAAGGTCGCTCGCGCTTTAGCCATTTGGTACCACCGATCGTTCGGAAAGAAAGGCGACCAATTCCAACCTCCCCCCTTTGTTAAACCGGATGACCCCAGCGCCCCGCTGCGCGATCTACAAAACCAGATTGAGCAACTGAAAGCGCAATTGAGCGAGTCCAGCCAGAAGCTTGAAAGCAACCAGCAGTTGACTGAGTTGAAGAAGCGCGAGGCCGAAGAGTATTCCGTTCTAGCAGAGCAAATGGATGCTGAATCTCGCCTTTATCAGCAGCAAGCCAAACAGCATGAAGCCGAGCTGGCAAAGTTGCGTGTTGAGCACGAGCAACGTATTAAAGCTTTGCAAATTCAACTATTGACCCAACCCCAAGCCTCATCTCAGGTCATGCATAACATTATGCAGGCCACCCATAAATTCGACCTGAGTGAAGACCTCACCCGTATCCTCATCGACCAGCAACTCGTCGATGCGGGGTGGGAAGCTGACTCCCTCGACCTGACGTACAGCAAAGGGGCCAGACCAGAGAAAGGCCAGAATAAAGCCATCGCCGAATGGCCCACCAGCAGTCCAAAAGCCTGTGCTGACTATGTCTTGTTTGTAGGTTTGACGCCGGTAGCCATCGTTGAAGCCAAGCGTAAACGCATTAACGTTGCAGACCGTATTCCCCAAGCCGAGCGTTATTCTCGTGAATTCAAATTCGCTCCAGAACATCTACAGCCATGGCTACTCGCCGGGCACTCCGCACCATGGAATGATGGTGAAGGGGCAAGCTTCCGAGTGCCCTTTGCCTTTGCCTGCAATGGGCGCCCTTACATCAAGCAACTCGCGGAACACTCCGGGACCTGGTTCCGAGATCTGCGAAACCCCGCCAACACATCCCGGCCGCTGCAAGATTTCCATAAACCCAATGACCTACTGGACCTGCTCAAACGCAGCCAGGCAGAGGCTGAAGCCAAGCTCAAGGAAGAAGGCTTTGCCTACCTGAAGTTGCGTGATTATCAGGAAAAGGCGATCCATGCAGTAGAACAAGCGTTAGCCAACAACCAACGCGACTGCTTGCTTGCCATGGCCACCGGCACCGGTAAAACCCGCACGATCATTGGCTTGATGTACCGCTTCCTGAAAGCGGAGCGCTTCAAGCGCATTCTGTTTCTGGTCGACCGCAGTGCCCTCGGCCAACAGGCTATCGACTCGTTTAACGACACTGCCCTTGAGCAAAACCACACTCTCGCTCAGATCTACGA
Organism: Pseudomonas fluorescens HK44; assembly: GCF_000217955.3. Lineage (GTDB taxonomy): Bacteria > Pseudomonadota > Gammaproteobacteria > Pseudomonadales > Pseudomonadaceae > Aquipseudomonas > Aquipseudomonas fluorescens_AQ. The sequence goes on from NZ_AFOY02000009.1 coordinate 57,970, forward strand.
CATCAAAGAGCTGGGCGATATGGCAGCCGAGGCGGAGACCCGCATCCAGGTGGCCACCGTGCAGGCCATGGTCAGCCGTATCTTTCGCTCTGACACGCCGCCTTCGGTTGGCGAGTTCGACTGCATCATCGTTGACGAGGCCCACCGTGGTTACACCCTCGATCAAGAGATGAGCGAGGGCGAGCTGGTCGTTCGTGATCACAATCAGTACCTCTCACAGTACCGCCGTGTGCTGGATTATTTTGACGCGTGCAAAATCGGCCTGACCGCCACCCCGGCCAAACACACTAGCGAGATTTTCGGTAAGCCGGTGTTCACCTACAGCTATCGTGAAGCCGTGGCGGATGACTGGTTGATCGACCATGAACCACCGATCCGCTACGAAACCCAGCTCAGCAAAAACGGCATCCGATTTGAAAAGGGAGAAAAGGTCAGCATCATCGATACCCAGACCGGTGAAATTGATGTCGCCGAACTGGAAGACGAACTCAACTTTAATATCGAGTCGTTCAACCGCCGGGTGATCACGCCTGCTTTTGACAAAGTGATTTGCGATGCCCTAGCCAATGAGCTGGACCCCTTTGGCGAAGAAAAAACCATGATTTTCTGCGTCAACCAAGCCCATGCCGAACGGGTGAAAAACCTCCTGAATGCGGCCTTCAAAGACGCTTACGGTGAGCAATACAACCAAGCGACGGTGCAAATCATCACCGGCCAGAGCGACAAAGTTGAACAACTGATTCGTAAGTACAAAAACGAACCACACCCCAGCATCGCGATCACAGTAGACCTGCTCACCACAGGCATCGACGTGCCGAAAATCTGCAATCTGGTGTTTATGCGCCGGGTGCGCTCACGCATTCTCTATGAACAGATGAAAGGCCGCGCAACCCGACGTTGCGACGAAATTGGTAAAACGGTGTTCCGTATCTACGACCCCGTCGATCTCTACGCCAGCCTCGAAGCCGTCGACACCATGAAGCCCCTGGTGAAGAACCCGAATGTTTCGCTAGAGCAATTGGTCAGCGAACTCACCAGTGATGCCAGTCACGACGCTCCCGGCAACCAGGACGACAGTAGCCACGCCCACGATGTGCTCGACGTACTCAGCCAGCGCATCATGCGAATTCTGCGCAAGGCCGACCACAAAGCCGAATCCAAGCCCTCGGCGTTTTTCAAGGTAGTTGTCGCGTCAACCGTCTAACTATGCCGCTCTTTTCTCGACCTGTTGCTCTCGATCCGGGTTCAAAAACACGGTACCGATCGGCTCCCAGTTACGCGTCTGACCCGACCAGCGCTCCGGGGTTTTCCCCTTGGCTCGTTCGTACAGCTCATGTCGCAGGGCCAAGACTTGATGATCCAGCCCTCGATGCCGCTCGACTGGCGTGACAAAACGGATCCGGCTATGCCGGTGCTCGTGGTTATACCAACGCATAAAATCCCTCACCCAAGCTCGTGCGGCGTCCAAACTGGCAAAACCATCCTGTGGCCATTGCGGGCAGTACTTCAGCGTTCTAAACAGCGACTCCGAGTAGGGATTGTCGTTGCTCACCCGTGGTCGTCCCCGCGAGGGCGTGATGCCCAGCTCGTACATCTTGCTCAACAGCGTCACCGATTTCATCGGCGCTCCGTTGTCCGAGTGCAGCACCAGCGGTTCGCGTAAACACTGCTCGCCGATCACGCTGCGTTGCAGCAGTGCGGCGGCTTTCTCGCCGCTTTCCGCGTCGTAGACCTCCCAGCCCACGGCCTTGCGGCTGTAAATATCCTCGATCAGATAGAGATAGTAGTACTTGCCGCGTATCGGCGACGGCAGATACGTGATGTCCCACGACCAGACCTGATTGGGCGCTTTGGCCGCATGAGTCGTCGGTGCTGCGTACCGCCTGGGGCGCTGACAACGGCCTCGATGTTGCTGTTGACCCGCCGCACGCAAGACGCGATAAAACGTGGCCTCCGACGCTAGATAACGCCCTTGATCGGCCAGGCGCGGCACGATCTGGCTGGGCGGCAAGTGAGCATAATCAGCGCCGTTGCACAGCGTCACAATCGCCTGGCGCTCGACCTCACTCAGCGCATTACGCGGCGTTGGCCGTGTGACAGTCGTTCGGGCATCGGTGCGGATAACGTTTGTTTCAGTCCACCGTTGCAAAGTCCGCAGCGATAGTCCGATTTCCCGGCAGGCCCTGATTTTTCTGGCTCCCGCCACGACCGCGTTGCTCAGCCAGCCAACGAGTAACTGCCGTTCTGGCAAAGTCGTCAGTTGTCCTCGTTGTCGGTCCCCCAGTAGTCGTTGAGCTTTTTTCGCAGCACCAACAACGCAGCTGTTTCAGCAAGTGCCTTGTCTTTTCGACGCAGTTCGCGCTCAAGTTCCTGGATGCGTTTCTTATCTTTGCGAGACTGCTCCCGATCTTCTTTTTGCTGGGCCTTTTCCGATTTCTGGCCGGTGATGAAGGCTTGTCGCCAGGCAGTGATTTGCTCGGGGTAAAGGCCTTTGCGGCGGCAATACTCGCCCAGGTCGATCTCGGACAAGCCGGCCGCTTCAAGGACGACAGCAAACTTGGTTTCGGCTGACCAACTCTCGGCCGGTGACTTGTTTTCGGACACTGCACTTCCTTCAGAACTGAGCTGCTTGCGCCAGTTGGACAAAGACATTTCGCTGACCCCTTCGCGCCGGGAAACCTCGGCCATCGACAGGTTCAGTGGGGGAAGCAGCATCTTGAGTAATGCGGCTCTGCGTTCAGGTGAATAGTACGGCACAACCAATCTCTTTCCGCCCCCGGTATGCTTTTTAGGAAAAACCGGAGAGGCGACAACTATCCTGACACCGGGGGCCCTCCCTGAAGAAAAAACTCCAAGAGCTTGAAGATATTTGGGGCGTAGAACCTGCAAAACTGCACAAGCATCTGCACGAACTGGGACCCAAGCAGGCGGCCCAGTTTATTCGTCAGCATAGTCAGTTGCTGACCCAACTGGATGCAGTCAGCAACCTGATGGGCTCAGAAAACTATCCGATTATTTCCACCCACCGCGATGAACTGATGGTGCGTGAGCAAAGCTACGGCGCCTATCACAAACCTCAGGACTACCTCGAAAGCTTCCACGACTTTGTCCACAGCCAGCTCAACCAATCCGCAGCCTTGGGCGTGGTAGTCAATCGACCGAAAGACCTCACTCGCGAACAACTGCGTAGTGTCCGCTTACTTCTGGATCAGCACGGATTCAGCGAAGTCAGCCTGAAAAGCGCCTGGCGCAACCAGACCAACCAGGAAATCGCTGCGAGCATTATTGGCTATATCCGTCAGGCCGCTATCGGCGAAGCTCTGCTGCCCTTCGACCAACGCGTGGCCAATGCGATGCAGAAAATCTATGCCCTTCAGCAGTGGACGCCGGTACAACGCAAATGGCTTGATCGTCTGGCAAAACAATTGGTGCTTGAGGTGATCATCGACACCCAACAAGTCAACGAGGCCTTCCAGAACGATGGCGGCATCAGGAGCTTGAACCGCCACCTCGGCGGCAACCTGGATAAGGTACTGGAAGCCTTGAACGACAATCTGTGGCCCGAGGTCGGCTGAGCCAGTTGACAGGCGCTAAGCAAAAACGCCTAAACTGTCCTCAGTCCTAGGACAAAGGACAGTTGCTAACCGAGGCCCAATGAAGAGTCAAGACGTACTTCTGCTGATAAAACTGATCTGCCTGGAACAGCGCGAGCGTCTGCAGCGCCAGCTCGACAGCGAAACAGCAGAACTGATCAAGCTCAGCGATACCACCGACCAATGGCAAGGCTGGGAGGATCACCCAGAACAGGACCCGCCCGTTCATAACGACAGCTACTCTGTTCGCGCCCTACAAGCCTCACTCGGCATCAGCAAAACCGAAGTCGCCTCGGCACTGAAACGCTGTCAGCAGATTGGGTTACTCCGCATAGACCCAAACACCCAGCTACCTCGGGTCAACAACAAAGCGCTTTTGGGCTTTATTGAACATGGCCTGCGTTATGTCTTTCCAGTCAAACCCACCGAAATGGTGCGCGGTATCCCAACCAGCTTTTCCGCCCCCGTGTTACAGGGCAAGCTGATGAGTGGCGGCGACCTGATCCACGTTTGGCCAGACGCCTACGGCAATCGCAAAGGGCAGTCCATAACCCCTCTGTTCAAGACAGTACCGGGTGCGGTCAAAAGGGACTCCCTTTTGTATGAATACCTGGCGCTGATAGATGCCGTTCGCCTGGGTAATGCCCGGGAAGCCAATCTTGCAAACCAACTGCTGCGCGAGAAGATTTTGTAATCATGAGCCGCACACAAAACATTCAAATGCTCGAAGTCGTCGCCAAGGCGCTCGGGGAAGGCCTGTGCCAAGAGGTCGCGTTCGTCGGTGGTTGCACGACAGCCTTGTTGTTGACCGATGAATTCAGCCTGGAAGAGGTGCGCTACACCGACGATGTCGATTTGGTCGTGCACCTGACCGGCTATGCCCAGTGGCAACAGTTGGTCGAACAACTCAAGCAAAAGGGCTTCAAGCAATCGCCGCAGGATGAGGTTATTTGCCGCATGCGCCTGGGCGAGCTGAAAGTCGACTTCATGCCCGAAGACGCTGAAACTGCAAACCTTTTGGGCTGTAACAACCGCTGGTTCACCGATGGTTTAGCCACCGCGCAATGGCACGAATTGCCAAGCGGCTCTCGTATTCGCCTGTTCAGCCCGCCCTACTTCCTTGCCAGCAAACTTGAAGCCTACGCCGGTCGCGGCGCCCAAAACCCACTGGGCAGTCAAGACCTTGAGGACATTCTCAACCTGGTTAACGGCCGCGAAGAATTGTTGACCGAAGTAGAATCTGCCGCCCCCGAACTCCGTACCTACCTGACCCAGACAATGGCTGAACTGCTGCTGAGCAATGACTTCGGCTACCTGGTGCAGGACGCCGCTCGCGGCGATAGCGAACGAGAGCAGATCATCTGGCAACGTTTGCATCACATCGTCCGGGTAACCACCTGAATGCTCGCCACTGTTAAATGGCATACCCAAGCAGGCACCCTCACGGCGGACAACCGTGATGCCTTTGCCCATGCCCATGCCAGTCTCTACGTGATTGCCGATGGCAGCAGCAGTCATCCTCGCAGCGGAGAATTGGCCCAGGCCCTGCTTAATGATCTAACCATCGGCTTTAACCCGTTACTGACCACGGAACTGAACGCAGAGCAACTGGCCGAAGCACTGGTGCGAATAATTGCCCACAGCCATCAGACGCTACGTGACGATTTCCCCCTCGCAGCCTGCAGCTATCTAGTGCTTTGCCTGCTCCCCGATACTGCATTCACTGTTCATGAAGGTGACTGCTGCCTCGGCACCATTGAAGATGATGGTGAAATCAGTTGGCTGAGTGCTGTACATTGCGCCCCCAACTGGCAGGGCGACCTGACCCATGCGCAAATTGCACAGGCTTCATCGCGTCATACGTTGACCCGCTGCTTCAGCGCCCGGCGAACAAGTAGCCCTGAAATCAATTACTGGCCCGCCCGCCCCAATCAACACTGGTTGCTGGCGAGTGATGGCTTCTGGGCCGGTTTGTGTGCCCAGGAACAACAGACATTTTTGCGTGACGGCCACTTGCCCGCCCCGCCCACCGATGACGACATCAGTTGCCTGAGCGTCATTATGCGAACGATTTGACGAGCCGAACCATTCATCCTTTTCGACTCTTATTCAGCCCCATTTTTTAGAGCACTTCCCATGAACAACAGCGACATCGTCCAGAAGCTCTGGAACCTTTGCGACGTCCTGCGCGACGACGGCATCAACTACAGCGACTACGTCACCGAACTGGTGTTGCTGCTGTTCATCAAGATGGAATTCGAACAGGTTCAGAACAACGACAGCTTCAGCCACAAACTGCCCGTAGGCGCACGTTGGCCGGACCTGAACAGCAAATCCGGTTTGAACCTGCTCAACCACTACCGGCAGATGCTGCTCGATCTGGGCAAAAACACCGACCCACTGATCGCCGCCATCTACGCCGATGCCCAGACCCGCCTCAAAGAGCCGCGTCACCTGGAACAACTGATCAAAAGCCTCGACGGCATTGACTGGTTCAGCGCCCGTCGCGATGGCCTTGGTGACCTTTATGAAGGCCTGCTGGAAAAGAACGCCAGCGAAACCAAATCTGGCGCTGGTCAGTACTTCACCCCACGTCCGTTGATCGACAGCATCATTAACTGCATCAAGCCCCAGCCCCTTGAAACCATTCAGGATCCGGCAGCAGGTACTGCGGGCTTCTTGATTGCTGCCGATGCCTACATCAAGAGCCACACCGACGATCACTATGATCTTGATGAAAAAACCCGAAGCTTTCAGCGCAACCGTGCCTTTGTCGGTGTAGAGCTGGTGCCTGGCACCCGTCGCCTGGCGCTGATGAACACCTTGCTGCACGGCATGGAAGGTGATGAGGAAGGTGTGGTGCACTTGGGCAATGCTCTCGGGCAGACCGGGGCCAACTTGGAAAAAGTGGATGTCATCCTGTCCAACCCACCGTTTGGCACCGCCAAGGGCGGCGGCGGTCCGACCCGCGATGACCTGACCTACAAGACCAGTAACAAACAGTTGGCCTTCTTGCAGCACATTTATCGCGGCCTCAAACCCGGTGGCCGCGCCGCCGTGGTGCTGCCGGATAACGTGCTGTTCGAAGCGGGTGTCGGCACCGATGTGCGCCGTGACCTGATGGACAAGTGCAACCTGCACACCATCCTGCGTTTGCCCACCGGCATCTTTTACGCTCAGGGCGTGAAAACCAATGTGCTGTTCTTCCAAAAGGGCACCGTCGAAAACCCTCGTCAGGATCAAGGTTGCACGCAGCGTGTGTGGATCTATGACTTGCGCAGCAATATGCCAAGCTTCGGCAAACGCACTCCTTTCGGCGCACAGCACCTCAAACCATTTGAGGATGCCTACGGGGACAATGCCAACGGCAACAGCTCGCGTGCGGAGAATGTCGAAGGCAACGGTGAACTCAGTCGCTTCCGTGTGTTTACGCGCGAGCAGATAGAACAACGCGGCGATTCGCTGGATATCAGTTGGCTGAAGGATTCCGCCAGTCTTGATGCGAGCGACTTGCCGGCGCCCGAAATATTGGCCGGTGAAGCTATGGCCGAATTGACCGAAGCCCTGCATGAACTGGAAGAGCTGATGAAGGCGCTTGGGGCTGGGGACGAAGTGGTGGCACAGAAGCAACTGATGGCGGAAGTCATGGGATTGGTGGTTGCTCAGGAGAATGGGGATGAATGAGTTGCCAACGGGGTGGGTAACCGCTTGCATTCGCGATGTTGCTGACATAAACCCCAAGCAGGCTTTCGATGATCACTTGGCAGCAGGCTTTGTGCCCATGTCCCACGCCCCGACCAATTTCCGGGACAAGTTGCGTTTTAGTGATCGCAGCTGGGGCGACATCAAGAAGGCCTATACGAATTTTAAAAATGGCGACGTAATATTCGCCAAAGTGACTCCTTGCTTTGAAAACGGCAAAGCCGCGTTTGTTGAAGGTCTACCTAATGGTATAGGTGCGGGAAGCAGCGAATTTTTTGTACTGCGTCCATGTAATGAAGAGGTGTCAGCCAAATATCTGCTGGCGTTAGTTAAAAGCCGTGGATTCATGCGTGAAGGCGCATCGAACATGACCGGAGCAGTAGGCCTACGCCGTGTACCAAAACAGTTTGTTGAAAACTACCCTGTGTTGGTTCCACCATCTGCCGAACAAATCCGCATAGCCCAAAAACTTGATGAACTGCTGGCTCAGGTAGACACCCTCAAAGCCCGCATCGACGCCATCCCCACCCTGCTCAAACGCTTTCGCCAATCCGTCCTCGCTGCAGCAGTTTCCGGGCGGTTGACAGAGAGCTGGCGAGATGGAAAACAGCCTGAATGGTCATATCAAAAAGCCGCTGATGCTTGCGATAAAGTTCAAAGCGGAGGAACACCGAGAGAAGGGTTTACTGACCGCGGCGTTCCCTTTTTGAAGGTCTACAACATCGTCAATCAAAAAGTTGACTTTGACTATCGTGCGCAATGCATAACAGAAGCAATACACAAGGGGTCATCCGCAAAATCCATTGCAAAGCCTGGCGATGTCATCATGAACATCGTTGGGCCGCCGCTTGGCAAGATCGCAACAATTCCAGCAAGCCATGAAGAGTGGAACATTAATCAGGCGATCACACTCTTCAGACCGAGCAGCAGAATAATATCTGGCTGGATTACCATCGTTCTTGAAGGTGGCGATAATCTGCGAAATATAATTAATGAAACAAAGGGCTCAGCTGGGCAGGTGAACATTTCACTTTCTCAGTGCAGGAGTTTTGTGTTTCCTGTTCCATCGTTAATTGAACAACAAGAGATCGTCCACCGCGTCGAACAACTCTTCGCCTTCGCCGATCAACTGGAAGCCAAAGTCGCCTCAGCCAAAAGCCGTATCGACCAGTTAACCCAAAGCATCTTGGCCAAAGCCTTCCGCGGTGAACTCGTCCCCCAAGACCCGAACGACGAACCCGCCAGCGTGCTGCTGGAACGCATCAAGGCCCAGCGCGTCGCCGCCCCCAAAGCCAAGCGTGCGCAAAAAAGTGCGCGCGTTTAGTTTCGTTTACTGAAGGTGCCGCAATATCGGATGACGCCCGCAGACGTTGTAGGCAAACTCCGAATCTCGTATATGGGCACTTTGATGCCTTGTTGCGCTTTTCTTCGACGGGATACTCTCCTGACGTCGCTGACCATTCAGCGATCGGGCTTGGAAACCCGTCGAACCGTAGCGCAACAGCACCCCATCATGACTGCAGAGGTTTTTACGACTGCAATCCTGTGTTATGGCGGCTGTGCGTGGGACGCCTTCGGGCGTGCCGGTTCCTAGGTTCCCGGTTTTCCAACCTGCGTACAGCCGTCACCCATTCGCTTGGAAACGAATGTGGCGGCTCCTTGAACCCAGGAGTAACACCATGACCAAAACAGATACGCCCTCACCTTCAGAACTAAAAACCATCGGCTTCACGCCACTGATCTACTGCTCGGATCAGGCGTTATTCAACGTCCGCGCCGGCGTCCCCATAGTCGAAGCATTGGCACAGGCCTCCGACCTGCTGTTCCTCGCCAGATCATTTGCTCAGGATGCCGCCTTCGCAAAAGACACCGACCGCCACGCCTGGGCCGCGCATTATCTGACGGCAATGAGCAAGGCAGTGATTGATGACGTGGTAAAGGTCCTGACCCCGCGACCTGCCCGGACAAAGAGCAAATCCGAAGACCCGCGGCCTGAAAGCAACTAAAGGCACAGAAACGAAAAAGCCCCCGTTACCTTGCGATAACGGGGGCTTTTTGCTGGAAGCAGCAAGATCAAAAGATCGCAGGCTGCGCCAGCTCCTACGCGAAACGGGCTTTTTGTAAGGCTTACATTTCTACCTGTGTACCCAGCTCAATCACCCGGTTCACCGGCAACTTGAAGAACCGCAGGTTGCCGTTGGCGTTTTTCAGCATGAAGGCGAACAACACCTCACGCCAGCGGGCCATGCCGACGAGCTTGGAGGTGATGACCGTTTCCCGACTGAGGAAGTACGTCGTACGCATCGGGCTGAAGTCCAGCTCATCGAGATGGCACAGCTTCAGCGCTTGCGGCACATCCGGTTCGTCCGTGAAGCCGAAGTGCAGGATCACCCGGTAGAAGCCCTCACCGTAGGAGTCAACCTCAAACCGTCGCTGTGTCGGTACCCGCGGAATGTCCTCGTAAACCACCGTCAGCAACACCACCTGCTCATGCAGCACCTGGTTGTGCAGCAAGTTGTGCAACAACGCATGGGGCACCGCATCCGGCCGCGCGGTCAGGAACACCGCCGTACCCTGGACCCGGTGAGGTGGCTGCACACGAATACTGCTGATGAAAATCGGCAACGGCAGACCGCCCTCATCCAGCCGATCCACCAGCAGCTCTTTACCGCGTTTCCAGGTGGTCATCAGGATAAACAGCACAATCCCCGCCAATACCGGGAACGCACCGCCCTGCACGATTTTAGGCACGTTGGCAGCGAAGTACAGCCCGTCCACCAGCAGGAAGCCGACCAGGATCGGCACCGTCAGGACAGGTGACCATTTCCACAACAACAGCATGACCGCCGCCACCAGAATACTGGTGATCAACATGGTCCCGGTTACCGCCACACCGTAGGCCGAGGCCAGGGCGTTGGACGACCCGAAACCGATCACCAGCAAAATCACCCCGACCATCAGCGTCCAGTTCACCGCACCGATATAGATCTGACCTTGCTCGGCGCTTGAGGTGTGCTGAACGTACATGCGTGGAATGTAACCGAGCTGAATCGCCTGACGGGTCAGGGAGAACGCACCGGAAATCACCGCCTGGGAAGCAATCACCGTTGCCAGCGTCGACAGCACGACCAATGGGATCAATGCCCAGCCCGGTGCCAGCAGATAGAACGGGTTACGCGCGGCGTCCGGGTTCTCCAGCAGCAAGGCGCCCTGGCCAAAGTAGTTGAGCACCAGTGCCGGCAGCACTAACGCGAACCAGGCACGGGCAATCGGCTTGCGACCAAAGTGGCCCATGTCCGCATACAACGCTTCAGCACCGGTCAACGACAGCACCACCGCGCCAAGGATCGCGATACCGATGCCAGGATGAACCTCGAAAAACCGAACACCCCAGACCGGATTCAACGCTTGCAACACTTCCGGATACCGGGAAATACCAAGCGCTCCCATGACACCCAGCACCACGAACCACAACACCATCACCGGACCGAACAACTTGCCGATGCGGTCAGTGCCGTGTTTCTGGATCAGGAACAATCCCACCAGCACGATCAGCGACAACGGCACGACCCAGCGTTCGAGGCCCTCGAATGCCAGCTCCAGACCTTCCACCGCCGACAATACAGAGATCGCCGGGGTGATCATGCTGTCGCCGTAGAACAACGCAGCACCAATCAGGCCGAGGATCACCAGCACCGATTGCAGCCGCGGATACGATGCCGAGGCTCGCCGCGCCAGCGCGGTCAGGGCCATGATCCCGCCTTCGCCCTGGTTGTCGGCGCGCAGAATGAACAACACGTACTTGATCGAGACGACCCAGACCAGCGACCAGAAAATCAGCGCCAGAATCCCGAATACTCCGTCATGGTTGGCTTGCACCCCATAGCCGCCGGTAAACACCTCTTTGAGGGTGTAGAGCGGGCTGGTACCGATATCGCCATAAACCACCCCGACCGCCGCCACCAACATTCCCAAGGGCTTTGCTGCCCCGGAATGCGCTGAGCCTACTGCCTGACTACTTGCCTGACCCATCAACCACTCCTGCCACCAAGACCGGGGCTTCATGTAAAAAGCACGACACGAACAAGCGCCTGCGCTTTGCCAATCTGCGCAGACTGTCGTGCAGCATGCGCTGTTTTACTTATTGATACAGGCGATTTATTGACTGAGAAAATACGCCTGGGTGTAACGGCGCGAAGCATAGCGCAGCACTCGTCGTATTTCCCTCCATAAAGCTGGTCAAGTACGCTGACCACCGCTAGAATTGCGCACTTTTTGATCAGAGGCGCGTCAAGCGCCCGTCTGTCGCCTTGCCGTTGTCGGCTGGAGGCGTCACAAAACACCGAGGTTAGACATGTCCACCACAACGCCGGCCAACCCTAAAGTTGGCTTCGTATCCCTGGGTTGCCCGAAAGCACTGGTCGACTCCGAGCGCATCCTTACCCAATTGCGCATGGAAGGCTATGACGTCGTGTCCACCTATCAGGACGCCGATGTCGTGGTGGTCAACACCTGCGGCTTCATCGACTCGGCCAAGGCCGAATCCCTTGAAGTGATCGGCGAAGCCATCAAGGAAAACGGCAAGGTCATCGTCACCGGCTGCATGGGTGTCGAAGAAGGCAACATCCGCAACGTACACCCGAGCGTGCTGGCCGTCACCGGTCCGCAGCAGTACGAGCAAGTGGTCAATGCCGTGCACGACGTCGTGCCACCGCGCAAGGATCACAACCCGCTGATCGACCTGGTGCCGCCGCAAGGCATCAAGCTGACGCCGCGTCACTACGCCTACCTGAAGATTTCCGAAGGCTGCAACCACAGCTGCAGCTTCTGCATCATCCCGTCGATGCGCGGCAAACTGGTCAGCCGTCCGGTGGGCGATGTGCTCGACGAAGCCCAGCGTCTGGTCAAATCCGGCGTCAAAGAGCTGCTGGTAATTTCCCAGGACACCAGCGCCTATGGCGTTGACGTCAAGTACCGCACCGGTTTCTGGAACGGCGCGCCGGTGAAAACCCGCATGACCGAACTGTGCGAAGCGCTCAGCACCCTCGGCGTCTGGGTTCGCCTGCACTACGTTTACCCGTACCCACATGTCGACGAACTGATCCCGCTGATGGCCGCCGGGAAAATCCTGCCGTATCTGGACATCCCGTTCCAGCACGCCAGCCCGAAAGTGCTGAAGGCGATGAAACGCCCGGCGTTCGAAGACAAGACTCTGGCGCGCATCAAGAACTGGCGCGAGATCTGCCCGGACCTGATCATCCGTTCGACCTTCATCGTCGGCTTCCCCGGCGAAACCGAAGAAGACTTCCAGTACCTGCTGAACTGGCTGACCGAAGCCCAGCTCGACCGCGTTGGCTGCTTCCAGTACTCGCCGGTTGAAGGCGCTCCGGCCAACGATCTGGATCTGGAGATCATTCCGGATGAGGTCAAGCAAGACCGCTGGGACCGTTTCATGGCGCACCAGCAGGCCATCAGCTCGGCGCGCCTGCAAATGCGCATCGGCCGTGAAATCGAAGTACTGGTCGATGAAGTCGACGAGCAAGGCGCGGTCGGCCGTTGCTTCTTCGATGCCCCGGAAATCGACGGCAACGTCTTCATCGATAACGGCAGCAACCTCAAGCCAGGCGACAAGGTCTGGTGCAAAGTGACCGACGCCGACGAATACGACCTGTGGGCTGAACAGATCTAAACGCAAAAAATATGAAAAGCCCCGCTCTCTTCACGAGATGCGGGGCTTTTTTACGTCTATCGTATTGTTCAGCAAGAGGATTTAACCTCGCGCACAGAACAAGGGGCAGGCGGGCATGCGCCATCATTCGGTCATCCACACACCGAAACACAGCGACTACGAAGAACTGACCCGGGTCTGGGAGGCGTCGGTCCGCGCTACGCATGATTTTTTACCGGACAGTTACATCGAGCTGCTGAAGAACCTGGTGCTCACCCGCTATCTGGATGCCGTCATGCTGATCTGCACCCGTGACCGAAGCCAGCGCATCACCGGGTTCGCCGGCGTTGCGGCAGGCAAGATCGAAATGCTCTTTATCGCCCCCGAACACCGTGGCGAGGGCCTGGGCAAACAACTGCTGCGCTACGCCATGGAACACCTCAACGCCGATGAACTGGACGTCAACGAACAAAACCCGCAAGCCTTGGGGTTCTATTTCAAACAGGGTTTCGAAGTCATCGGACGCTCGGAGGTCGATGGCATGGGCCAGCCATATCCGCTGCTGCACATGCGTTTCAAGCAGGCCAATCAACAGGCCCGGCGCGGCTAAAAGCCACACAAGGCAAATGGACCCGCGATTAACCGGCGCGAGGCAGGTACAATGCCTCCCCCCTTTTGTAACGGCCCCTGTCATGACTGACCCGATTCGTCTCTCCAAACGCCTCATCGAGCTCGTCGGCTGCTCCCGTCGGGAGGCTGAGCTGTTCATTGAGGGCGGCTGGGTCACCGTGGACGGCGAAGTCATCGATGAGCCGCAGTTCAAGGTCGACACCCAGAAAGTCGAACTCGACCCCGAAGCCAAGGCCACCGCGCCGGAACCCGTGACCATCCTGCTGCACGCGCCAGCGGGCATGGATGCCGACACCGCCCTGCAACTGATCGGCCCCGAGACCCTGAGCGAAGAACACCGCTTCAGCAAACGTCCGCTCAAGGGCCACTTCCTGCGCCTGACCGCCAGCGCCGACCTGCAGGCCAACGCCAGCGGGCTGCTGGTGTTCACCCAGGACTGGAAGATCCTGCGCAAACTCACCGCCGATGCCAGCAAGATCGAGCAAGAGTATGTGGTCGAGGTCGAAGGTGACATGGTCGCTCACGGGCTCAACCGCCTGACCCACGGCCTGTCGTACAAAGGCAAGGAACTGCCAGCGGTCAAAGCCAGCTGGCAGAACGAAAATCGCCTGCGCTTCGCGATGAAAAACCCGCAACCGGGCCTCATCGCCCTGCTCTGCCAGGCTGTCGGCCTCAAGGTCGTCGCCATCCGCCGCATCCGTATCGGCGGTGTTTCCATCGGCAAAGTGCCGGTGGGTCAATGGCGCTATCTGTCTGCCAAAGAGAAATTCTAAGGCGGCCACACATTTCGGCGTCGCCGTTAACGGCAACGCCCACAGCTGAATGATCAGGACTGCACACATGATTCATAACGACGTACTGCGCAGCGTGCGCTACATGCTCGACATCAGTGACAAAAAAGTCATCGAGATCATCAAGCTCGGCGGCATGGATGTCACCCTGCCCGACCTGGTGACGTACCTCGACAAGAAAGAAGAAGACGAAGAAGGCTTCGTACGCTGCCCGGACGAGGTCATGGCGCACTTCCTTGATGGCCTGGTGTTCTTCAAGCGTGGCAAGGACGAAAGCCGTCCGCCGCAGCCGATCGAGCTGCCGGTCACCAACAACATCATTCTGAAAAAGCTGCGCGTGGCCTTCGAACTGAAAGAAGACGACATGCACGCGATCCTCAAGGCCGCCGAATTCCCGGTCTCCAAGCCTGAGCTGAGCGCACTGTTCCGCAAGTTCGGCCACACCAACTACCGCCCATGCGGCGACCAGTTGCTGCGCAACTTCCTCAAAGGCCTGACCCTGCGCGTTCGCGGCTGACCATGAGCTACAGCGTTTCCCCGATCGGCTTCGTGCGCTCCTGCTTCAAGGAGAAGTTCGCCATTCCGCGTCAGCCGCAACTGGCGCCGGCCGCTCGCGGCATTCTGGAGCTGGTGGCGCCGTTCGATCAGGGGGATGCGGTGCAAGGCCTGGAGCAGGTCAGCCATGTCTGGCTGCTGTTCCTGTTTCATCAGGCGCTGGAAGACAAGCCGCGACTCAAAGTCCGCCCACCGCGCTTGGGCGGCAACAAGTCCATGGGCGTGTTTGCCACGCGCGCAACCCATCGGCCCAACGGCATTGGCCAATCGGTGGTCAAGCTGGACAAGGTTGAAGCCAATCGCCTGTGGATCTCCGGCATCGACCTGCTGGACGGTACGCCGATTCTCGACATCAAACCCTACGTGCCCTACGCCGATATCATCCCGGGTGCGTCCAACGAGATCGCCAGCGCCGCGCCGCAGCTGATTCCGGTGCAGTGGGCGGATGCCGCCTTGCAACAGGCGTATACGCAGGCTCAGCGCCTTGAAGAGCCCTTGGTCGAGCTGATCGAGCAATGCCTGGCGCAAGACCCACGCCCGGCGTACCAGACACCTGCCCCCGAACGCGAATACGGCGCACAGTTCTGGGACCTGGACGTGCGCTGGCATTACCCGCAAGCCGGGCTGATTCGCGTCCTCGAAGTCATCCCTGCGAAAACCTGAACGCCAGAAACGCAAAAGCCCGCATTGCCTTCTCAGGCAACGCGGGCTTTTGCTTTTATGTGGGAGCAGCCCGGCTGCTCCCACATTTTTCAGTGCCGCTTACTTCTCGACGAACGCACGCTCGATCAGGTAGTCACCCGGCTCACGCATGCGCGGCGAAACTTTCAGGCCGAAGCTGTTCAGTACTTCGCTGGTTTCGTCGAGCATGCTCGGGCTGCCGCAGAGCATGGCACGGTCGTCTTCAGGATTGATCGGCGGCAGGCCGATGTCGCTGAACAGCTTGCCGCTGCGCATCAGGTCGGTCAGACGACCTTCGTTTTCGAACGGCTCGCGAGTCACGGTCGGATAGTAGATCAACTTGTCACGCAGGGCCTCGCCGAAGAATTCGTTCTGCGGCAGGTGCTCGGTGATGAACTCGCGGTAAGCGACTTCGTTGACGTAACGTACGCCGTGGCACAGGATCACTTTTTCGAAACGCTCGTAGGTTTCCGGATCCTGAATGACGCTCATGAACGGCGCCAGACCGGTGCCGGTGCTGAGCAGGTACAGATGCTTGCCAGGCTTCAAA
This sequence comes from Pseudomonas fluorescens HK44, assembly GCF_000217955.3. Taxonomy (GTDB): domain Bacteria; phylum Pseudomonadota; class Gammaproteobacteria; order Pseudomonadales; family Pseudomonadaceae; genus Aquipseudomonas; species Aquipseudomonas fluorescens_AQ. The sequence goes on from NZ_AFOY02000009.1 coordinate 74,140, forward strand.
TCGTCCAGCACCAGGGTGCCGGTCGGCTTTTTGCTGATGATGATCTCGTCGCCTTCCTTCAGATGTTGCAACTGGGAAGTCAGCGGACCATCGGGAACCTTGATGCTGAAGAACTCGAGATGCTCTTCCCAGTTCGGGCTGGCAATCGAGTAAGCGCGCATAAGCGGGCGGCCGTTGGGCTGTTGCAGGCCGATCATCACGAACTGGCCGTTCTCGAAGCGCAGGCCCGGATCGCGGGTGCACTTGAAGCTGAACAGAGTGTCGTTCCAGTGGTGAACACTGAGGACACGCTCGTGGTTCATGTTGCTCATGTACGGGGGACTCCTGGAGATTTTGTCTGCGCATGCTCTGCGCCAAGAGAGCAGTGCGCAATTGCATCGCATTCTAATGGCAGCGACAATATCTGTTAACTGGATTATTAAGATAAGGGTTATCGGTTATATAGATATGCGATTTACTCTACGTCAACTTCAAGTCTTCGTCGCCGTCGCTCAGCAAGAGAGTGTCTCTCGTGCTGCGGGCCTGCTCAACCTTTCACAATCAGCGGCCAGCACCTCGATCACCGAACTCGAGCGCCAATCCAGCTGCCAATTGTTCGACCGCGCCGGCAAGCGGCTGAGCCTCAACGCCATGGGCAAACAACTGTTGCCGCAGGCGGTGGCCTTGCTCGACCAAGCCAAGGAAATCGAAGACCTGCTCAACGGCAAGTCCGGTTTCGGCTCGCTGGCGGTCGGTGCCACCCTCACCATCGGCAACTACCTGGCGACCTTACTGATCGGCAGCTTCATGCAGCGTCATCCGGAAAGCCAGGTGAAGCTGCATGTGCAGAACACTGCCAACATCGTGCAACAAGTCGCCCATTATGAAATTGATCTGGGTCTAATCGAAGGCGACTGCAGCCACCCGGACATCGAGGTACAAAGCTGGGTCGAGGATGAACTGGTGGTGTTTTGCGCCCCGCAACATCCGCTGGCCGCCCGTGGCCAGGCCAGCATGGAGGAGCTGACGCACGAGGCGTGGATCCTTCGCGAACAAGGCTCCGGCACGCGCCTGACCTTTGACCAGGCCATGCGTCACCACCGAAGCGCCTTGAATATCCGGCTTGAGCTGGAACACACCGAAGCGATCAAGCGCGCAGTGGAATCTGGCTTGGGGATTGGCTGTATTTCACGACTGGCGCTACGCGACGCGTTCCGCCGCGGCAGTCTGGTGGCGGTTGAAACACCGGACCTGGATCTGGCGCGGCAGTTTTATTTCATCTGGCACAAACAGAAATATCAGACGTCGGCCATGCGCGAATTTCTCGACCTGTGCCGCGCCTTCACCGCTGGGGTCCAGCGCAGTGACGAGATCGTTTTACCGACGATTGCTTAAAGCAGAATGACCGCCCACACCACCACGATCATGCTCAGGGCCACTAACTGAGCAGCGCTGCCCATGTCCTTGGCATTTTTCGACAGTGGGTGCCGCTCGAGGGAAATCCGGTCAATGGCCGCTTCCACGGCCGAATTGAGCAACTCGACAATCAGCGCCAGCATACAGACGGCAATCAGCAAGGCACGCTCGACACGGCTGACGTTCAGCACAAACGCCAGCGGAATCAGGATGACATTGAGCAGGACCAGTTGACGGAAAGCGGCTTCGCCGGTGAAGGCTGCACGCAGGCCATCGAGAGAATAACCACCTGCATTGAGAATGCGCTTGAGACCGGTTTGACCTTTGAAAGGCGACATAAAGTAGGCAACTGAACCAGAAGGAGTAGAAAAGCTAGATCAACAGAAGTTAAAAAAGCGTGAATGGAAGCGCCTTTAATGGCTGGAAATTGACTCAAGTTGTTGCAACAGCAACGCCGCCTGAGTCCGGGTACGCACCCCCAACTTGCGGAAAATCGCCGTCACATGCGCCTTGATCGTCGCCTCCGACACGCTCAATTCGTAGGCAATCTGCTTGTTCAGCAGACCTTCGCAGACCATGGTCAATACACGGAACTGCTGTGGCGTCAGACTGGCCAAGCCTTCGCTGGCAGCCTTGGCCTCGTCCGAAACGCTGACCGCTTCAAATGCCTGCGGCGGCCAGAAGACATCGCCATCCAGCACAGAGCGCACGGCCTGTTGAATCACTTCCAATGAACTGGATTTGGGAATGAAACCGCTGGCCCCGAACTCACGGGAGCGCACCATGATCGTGGCCTCTTCCTGAGCCGAAACCATCACCACCGGGATCTGCGGGTATTGACCGCGCAACAGCACCAGCCCGGAGAATCCGTACGCGCCCGGCATGTTCAGGTCCAGCAGCACCAGATCCCAGTCAGCCTTTTCAGTCAGACGGGCTTCCAGCTCGGCAATACTCGCCACTTCCACCAGACGAACCTCGGGGCCAAGGCCCAGGGTCACAGCCTGGTGCAGCGCGCTACGAAAGAGAGGGTGGTCATCGGCAATCAGGATTTCGTATGTGGCCATTTTTCAAATGATCCTGTTTTTTATGGCAGACCCGATGCATTCGGTATCGCCAAGGCAACTCGAGGCACCGCCAGACAGCGGCACCAACAGGGCACGTTCAACGCCAAGAGCCCATAAAACCGGCGTTTCAATCTTCGGCCGCACCCCAATCGGCGCCAAGGATGCCCAGCGAAGCCTGGGTGGTCAAGCCGCAACCCCGTGGTTACCTGTCAGTATGGGCGACTCTCAGGACATGATCGGGGCCGTGTGTTCAACGAAAGGCAGCAATTCTGTATGGGCCGGGGTCGAGACATTCATTTCCAGCTGATGCTTGGCATCGAGGTAATGCTGGCTGAACACATCGAAATAGGCATCCAGTGCCGATGCAGCGTCTACATCCCCCGCCAGATCCAGGCACAACGCAGCCACTTCCGCGGTGCACAGGTGTTCGCTGCGGGTAGACCTTCGCAAGCGGTACCGCGAGAGCTTTTCGGGGAGCAGGCTCAGAATCGGAAACCCGTCGAAATAAGGGCTTTTCCGAAAAATCTTTCTCGCCTCGGTCCAGGTTGCATCCAGCAGGATGAACAATGGGCGCTTCTCGCCAGTAGCCTCGACGGTATGCGTCACGCGTTCAGGAGCAACGTATTCGCCGGGAAAGACCAGATAAGGCTGCCATTGCGGGTCGGACAAAAGCTTGATCAGCTGCGGGTCGACCTCGGTACGCGACCAGATAAAGGCAAAGTTATCCCTGACCACGTCTGCGATCAGCCAGCCGGTATTGCTCGGTTTGAACACTTCCTTCCTGGTCATGATCAGGCATACACCGGCCCGTGATTCGACCTGGGGACGCCAGTTACACAGGCAGTGGCTCTCGATCACCCGGCACGTATGGCAACGGGGCGCTCGTGAACCGCGGGCCAGAAAAGGCTTGGTACTCTCCTCTTCTCGCTCATCGCGCAGACGGGCTACGGCGTTCGTGGCAAAACGTGGGGCTGCATTGCTCATCGCAGGCAGCATCCGCAGAGAAGGGATATCGACACAAAAAAACACTCGGCAAGGCAGGAAGTCGCGGCAGTTTACCAGAGCATCTCGCCCAAACCTGTACCGCCTACCCCCGCTCGCCTATAATCCGCCGCCACTGAACGCACCGCCATGTGGCTGGTCGAAGCACCAGTCACTGAACCAGGAGAGTTTCATGCTGCGCCTTATCGTCCCCACCGCTGCCCTTCTGCTGGCCCTGCCCTTCAGCGCTCAAGCAGCCTCCCTGAATGATTTGAATCTGGGCAAGATGCTGGAAAAGGTTGCTGCGGAAAGTAACGTCGGCCTGCCTCGGGAAATCAATGAGAACCTTCTCGACCAAGGTTATACGGTTGATGGCAAACAGCTGATCGACCACATTAGCGTGCAATCGGCTTATGCCGACGAAATGCGTGCCAACCCGAAAGTGGTTTATCTGCAACTGGGCGCCAGCGTGTGCCGCAACGTGAACTACCGCAAGCTGATGGCCAAGGGCGCGATCATGCGTTACGACTTTTCGGAAAACAAAACCAATCGCCCTGTAGGCTCGGCCAGCTACCAGGAATCGGATTGCCCTGCGCAAACGGCACAAAAGAAAAAGTAATCACGTCATCAGTGAGAACCTGCGCGTCGTTGCTCATCATCGGCGCGTAGCTCCGCCACCAGCGCCTGCAAATAAGGTGAGCGCCACTCTTTGTCCTCCAGGCGCCGACGACACTCCTCTTCAAGGCTCACGTGATTACGCGCGGCCGCCGCTTGCAGCAACCGATACAGTTGGGTATCGACCTCCAGAATCACCAGGCTCATTGCCTGCCTCCTTGCACTTGATCGCCAATCATTGCGCGATGATCCCCTACAACTCCTGGAGCCTTGCGCCTTGCCCTGGACGCAATGCTGTCTTGTTGTGTCTGTAACTGAGTAAATCAGAGCCATGGCCGTCCGACACAGGTTCTGACGGACGGTGACAGTCGGTAGTGAGCTCGTAATAAGTGATTGCCAGCGAAGACTTTCGAGGACCATGATCAAGTCAGCGCAACTCACCACAAGCGTCTAGATTCAATGTATTGGTGTTTAATGTTCAAGGCAGAAAAGGGGCTGCCGATTCAGAGTCCTGTCGTGCGAACGTTTCTTTCATCCAAGGGATAAGCAGAACCCGTCTGGATGACTCGACCGCTACTTCAACGCTTCATGGTCAGGTCGAGTCGGGTGTAGTGCCCAGCCCTCTTGCGGGCTGAGAGCGACACAAGCGGTGTCGCGGCTCAGGCGAATTTCTCGTTCGAGCCGAAGGTTTTGTGTAGAAGGAGAAGTTGAATGCCTTACCAACCGAATGAGCTTCTGGTGCGTCATTTTCAGAGCATCGGCGTCGATCTCACCAGCAAGATCGAAGAGCAACTCAACCTGGTTTCACCCAATAGCCCGAATATTCCGATTTATCGCGACATGATGTTGACTGTCTTGCGCATGGCACAAGAAGATCACAATCGCTGGAACGCCAAGATCACCCAGCAAACCCTGCGCGAACTTGAGCATGCCTTCCGTGTGCTGGAGCAGTTCAAGGGGCGGCGTAAAGTGACCGTTTTCGGCTCGGCACGTACGCCGGCTGAACATCCGCTGTACGCACTGGCTCGGGAGCTGGGCGCAAAACTCGCCCAATCGAACCTGATGGTCATCACCGGTGCTGGCGGCGGCATCATGGCCGCCGCCCATGAAGGTGCAGGTCGGGATAACAGCCTTGGATTCAATATCACCCTGCCCTTCGAGCAGCATGCGAATCCGACCGTAGGCGGCACTGCCAACCTTCTACCGTTTCACTTTTTCTTTACCCGCAAACTGTTTTTCGTCAAAGAAGCCGACGCGCTGGTGCTTTGCCCTGGCGGCTTCGGCACGCTGGACGAAGCCCTGGAAGTGCTGACCCTGATCCAGACCGGCAAAAGCCCGCTGGTTCCCGTGGTGTTGCTGGATGCTCCTGGCGGCACTTTCTGGGAAAGCGCGCTGGACTTCATCCGCAACCAACTGGAGGCCAACCATTACATCCTGTCGAACGACCTGAAGCTGATTCGTCTGGTGTACTCCGTCGATGACGCTGTGGCGGAAATCAATCAGTTCTACAGCAACTTCCACTCCAGCCGCTGGCTGAAACATCAGTTCGTGATCCGCATGAATCACAAACTCAACGACCATGCGCTCGAGCATATACAGGAGGCCTTTGCCGACCTGTGCCTGAGCGATCACTTTCATCAACATACTTACGGTGGCGAGGAGCACGACGAGGCTCAGTTCAGTCATCTGGTGCGACTGTCCTTCACGTTCAACGCCCGTGATCACGGACGCCTGCGTGAACTGGTCGACTACATCAACCTGCCGGAAAACTGGGCCACGGCTCAGCAGCCCCAGACGCCACAGCGCAAGCGGGAACAGATCAAGGTTACTTGAGCAAAAAAAGGCCCGACTATTTCAATAGTCAGGCCTTTTCAGTCAGTCATCCATTCCTCGGCCGCTGAACAAACGACCAATCATTTCCATGGAGTATCCCCGATAGGCGAGGAAGCGCCCTTGCTTGGCGCGCTCGCGGGCATCTATCGGCAAATGCCCGGCAAACTTGCGTCGCCAGGTGTCCTCCAGGTTTTCTTGCCAACTGATTCCGCTTTCACGCAGGGCGAGTTCGATATCGGCACGCTGCAAGCCACGCTGGCTCAACTCTTCGCGAATGCGCAAAGGGCCGTAGCCGGAGCGGGCGCGGTAGGAAACGAAGCTTTCAAGGTATCGGGATTCGGACAGCAGCCCCTCTTCCGTCAGACGGTCAAGTGCTGCCTCGATCATTTCATCAGAAGCGCCGCGCTGACGCAGTTTACGCGTCAACTCGACTCGACCGTGCTCGCGTCGTGCGAGCAGGTCCATTGCGGTTCGCCGCACCGCGACGAGGGTATCGAGTACGGCGGTCATCGGATCAATCAGATATCAGCGTCAGCCAGATCATCTTCGGTCTCTTTGACCGGCGAAGCCTTGACGTCAGCCGTTGGCGTCAGCAGCTTGTCGCGAATCTGTTTCTCAAGAGTGGCAGCGATGTCCGGGTTGTCCTGCAGGAACTTGGCCGAGTTGGCTTTGCCCTGGCCGATCTTGCTACCGTTGTAGGCATACCAGGCACCGGACTTCTCAACGAAGCCGTGCAGTACGCCAAGGTCGATCATCTCACCGTTGAGGTAGATGCCCTTGCCGTAAAGAATCTGGAACTCGGCCTGACGGAACGGCGAAGCCACCTTGTTTTTGACGACTTTGACGCGGGTTTCGCTGCCGACCACTTCGTCGCCTTCTTTCACCGCGCCGGTACGGCGGATGTCCAGACGAACCGAAGCATAGAACTTCAGCGCGTTACCACCGGTGGTGGTTTCCGGGCTGCCGAACATCACGCCGATTTTCATCCGGATCTGGTTGATGAAGATCACCAGGCAGTTGGCGTTCTTGATGTTACCGGTGATTTTACGCAGCGCCTGGGACATCAGACGGGCTTGCAGGCCCACGTGCATGTCACCCATTTCGCCTTCGATTTCGGCCTTCGGAACCAGGGCTGCCACGGAGTCGACGATGATCACGTCAACCGCGTTGGAACGCACCAGCATGTCGGTGATTTCCAGGGCTTGCTCGCCGGTATCCGGCTGGGAAACCAGCAGGTCGTCGACATTGACGCCCAGTTTACCGGCGTATTCCGGGTCCAGGGCGTGCTCGGCGTCGACGAATGCGCAGGTCGCGCCGGCTTTTTGAGCCTGGGCGATCACCGACAGTGTCAGCGTGGTTTTACCGGAGGATTCAGGACCGTAGATTTCAACGATACGGCCTTTTGGCAGACCGCCAATGCCGAGTGCGATGTCCAGACCCAGAGAGCCCGTGGAGATAGCCGGGATCGCCTGACGGTCCTGATCGCCCATACGCATTACGGCACCCTTGCCGAATTGACGTTCGATCTGACCCAGGGCCGCAGCCAAGGCTTTCTTCTTGTTGTCGTCCATTAAAGTCCTCACGTAATCAATAAGGCCTGACGGCCAACACCTGTATAAGTAGCCAGTATTATTCCACAGCGTTTCGGGATCGCCTACCCCTCATTTGAGATTTCTCCGGCGGCATACTGCAGCAACCCCTCTAGCGCGGCCTTCACCGTTTGTCGGCGGACGTCATCGCGGTTGCCCGCAAAGTATCGGCACTCCGAATACACGGCATCTCCGACCGCCCATGCCAGCCACACGGTGCCCACCGGCTTGTTCGGCGTACCGCCGTCCGGCCCTGCAATACCGCTGACCGCTACGGCAAAACGCGCGCGACTCTTGTGCTGGGCACCACGCACCATGGCTTCGACCACTTCACGGCTGACCGCCCCGACCTCAGCGAACAACTCGGCGGGCACATTCAGTTGCTGGGTCTTCTGGCGATTGGAATAGGTGACATAACCCGCCTCGAACCACGCCGAGCTGCCGGCAATCCGGGTGATCGCCTCGGCGATCCCGCCGCCGGTGCAGGACTCGGCCGTGCTGACATGGGCATTGAGCACCTGCAAACGCCGGCCTAGTTGCGCGGCAAGCTGGGTGATTTCGTTCACGACTCTCTCCTCGAACAGGCGGGCATGCGCACTACCGTACACGAGCGAATCACGCTTGCAAGACGCAGGCTAGATCAAAATGTGAGCGAACAAGCGCTCTGACATAGGCCTGTCAGGCCTGCAAGGCAATCAGTCCGCGGTCGCCTGCATCGATGATGCCGATAATTCGTTGAGCATACGCCGACTCATGGCCGACTTGCGCAAGGAACGCGGCGATGCGTTTGTGGGCGGGCGTTCGACATGATCTTGAGCCGCTGCCCTTCTGTTACAGGCATGAGGATGCCCTCGATTTGCTTTTGTTTAAGGCCGAAGAGCGAGCGCAGTGAATTCGTTGGTTCCCCGGGTTCAGAAAACGTCAGAACCGGCCACTCGACTTCAAGGGGGTATCGTCATCCCACAGCCTTATGCCCTTGAGTTCCGAATGCGACTCTTCGCCTGCAGGCGCGCTGGCCAACGCAACATCGGCGCGACCACGCAACTGGGCGGTGCTCACACGGAAGTACTCGGCGATCTTCGAGATGTGTTTATCCGAAGGATCGGCGATCTTCCTGCTGAGAATCCGCGAGAGGGTGGATTGAGGCACGCCAGTGCGACGGTGAAGCTCCGCGGGGGAGATCCCGTGCTGATTGAGCAGCGCTCTTAAGACGGTAGAAACATTGTGTTTTTGCATAACGCGCATAGCGCTTGTTCTTTTCGAAGATGACAAATGCCGATTTGCATAGCCAGTGCATAAATCGCAGAAATGTGCAGCGGACCTTTCATCCCTGCGTAGGTCGGACTGCCCATGGTAACCTTGCGCCCATCGCGGAAAAACCGGGCCAATGCCCCATTTTTGCCCCACCTCTTTCAACGAATTCGCCTGATTACCTGATGAATAAAGCACTCTCCGATCTGTCTTCCCACACCCCGATGATGCAGCAGTACTGGCGCCTGAAGAACCAGCACCCTGACCAGTTGATGTTCTACCGCATGGGTGACTTCTACGAGATCTTCTATGAAGACGCGAAGAAGGCCGCCAAGTTGCTGGACATCACCCTGACCGCCCGTGGGCAGTCGGCTGGACAGGCGATTCCGATGTGCGGGATTCCTTACCACGCTGCGGAAGGTTACCTGGCGAAGCTGGTCAAGCTCGGTGAGTCGGTGGTGATCTGTGAACAGGTCGGCGACCCGGCAACCAGTAAAGGTCCGGTAGACCGTCAGGTTGTACGAATCATCACCCCCGGCACCGTCAGCGACGAAGCGCTGCTGGATGAGCGCCGCGACAATCTGATCGCCGCCGTGCTGGGTGACGAGCGCCTGTTCGGCCTGGCTGTGCTGGACATCACCAGCGGCAACTTCAGCGTGCTGGAGATTAAAGGCTGGGAGAACCTGCTGGCGGAGCTGGAGCGGGTCAATCCGGTCGAGCTGATGATTCCGGATGACTGGCCAAAAGACCTGCCTGCGGAAAAACGTCGCGGCGTTCGTCGTCGCGCACCGTGGGATTTCGAGCGTGATTCGGCGCTGAAAAGTCTTTGCCAGCAATTTTCCACCCAGGACCTCAAGGGTTTCGGCTGTGAGAACCTGACCCTGGCCATCGGTGCCGCCGGCTGCCTGCTGAGCTACGCCAAGGAAACCCAGCGCACCGCCCTGCCGCATTTGCGCAGCCTGCGTCATGAACGTCTGGACGATACCGTGGTGCTGGACGGTGCGAGCCGGCGCAACCTGGAGCTGGACACCAACCTTGCCGGTGGCCGTGAAAACACCCTGCAATCGGTGGTCGACCGCTGCCAGACCGCCATGGGCAGTCGCTTGCTGACCCGTTGGTTGAATCGCCCGCTGCGCGACTTGAGCGTGCTGCTGGCACGCCAGACCTCGATCACCTGCCTGCTTGATGGTTACCGCTTCGAGAAACTGCAACCGCAATTGAAAGAGATCGGGGACATCGAGCGGATCCTGGCGCGTATCGGCCTGCGTAACGCTCGCCCTCGTGACCTGGCTCGCCTGCGCGACGCCCTCGGCGCCCTGCCAGAACTGCAAGTGGCGATGACCGAACTTGAGGCGCCACACCTTCACCAACTGGCCGTGACTACCAGCACCTATCCCGAGCTGGCCGCCCTGCTGGAAAAAGCCATCATCGACAACCCGCCGGCGGTGATCCGCGACGGTGGCGTGTTGAAAACCGGTTACGACGCCGAGCTCGACGAACTGCAATCGCTGAGCGAAAACGCCGGACAATTCCTGATCGACCTCGAAGCCCGCGAGAAGGCGCGTACCGGCCTGGCCAACCTGAAAGTCGGCTACAACCGGATTCACGGTTATTTCATCGAACTGCCCAGCAAGCAAGCCGAGCAGGCGCCGGCCGATTACATCCGCCGCCAGACCCTCAAGGGTGCCGAGCGTTTCATCACGCCTGAGCTCAAAGCCTTCGAAGACAAGGCGCTGTCAGCCAAGAGCCGCGCGCTGGCCCGCGAGAAAATGCTTTACGAAGCCCTGCTCGAAGACCTGATCAGCCAACTGCCGCCACTGCAGGACACTGCCGCGGCACTGGCCGAGCTGGATGTCTTGAGCAACCTGGCCGAGCGTGCGCTGAACCTTGACCTGAACTGCCCTCGGTTCGTCAGCGAACCGTGCATGCGCATCAGCCAGGGCCGTCACCCGGTGGTTGAACAAGTATTGACCACGCCGTTCGTGGCCAACGACCTGAGCCTCGACGACAGCACGCGGATGCTGGTGATTACCGGCCCGAACATGGGCGGTAAATCCACTTACATGCGGCAAACCGCGCTGATCGTGCTACTGGCGCATATCGGCAGCTTTGTGCCCGCAGCCAGTTGCGAATTGTCGCTGGTGGACCGGATCTTCACCCGGATCGGCTCCAGCGATGACCTGGCCGGTGGCCGTTCGACCTTCATGGTCGAGATGAGCGAAACCGCGAACATCCTGCACAACGCCACCGAACGCAGCCTGGTACTGATGGACGAAGTCGGCCGTGGCACCAGCACCTTCGACGGTCTGTCGCTGGCTTGGGCTGCGGCCGAGCGTCTGGCTCAGCTGCGCGCTTACACGCTGTTCGCCACCCACTACTTCGAGCTGACAGTACTGCCGGAAAACCAGCCGCTGGTGGCCAACGTCCACCTCAATGCCACTGAGCACAACGAGCGCATCGTATTCCTCCACCACGTACTGCCCGGCCCTGCCAGCCAGAGCTATGGATTGGCGGTTGCGCAACTGGCCGGCGTCCCCACCGAGGTGATCCTGCGGGCTCGCGAGCATCTGGGGCGACTGGAAGCCACCGCGCTACCTCACGAAACGGCGCAGCCAACCAAAGGCAAACCGGTCGCGCCGCAGCAGAGCGATATGTTCGCCAGCCTGCCGCATCCAGTGCTCGATGAACTCGCCAAGCTCGATCTGGATGACATGACCCCGCGTAGGGCGCTCGAAATGCTCTATACATTAAAGACACGGATCTAACGCACTTGCCTGCAAGCTGTTAGAATCTCGCGCGGTTTGGGATGCTGCAGGCAAATAGCCTGGTCTGCAGACTATCGCTCCCAAACCTGGCGACCCCACCGTGAAGGGGCGCAGCACGCCGCCGCCTGAGGAGAGAATTAGAATGACCTTCGTCGTCACCGACAACTGCATCAAGTGCAAGTACACCGACTGCGTAGAAGTGTGTCCGGTGGACTGCTTTTACGAAGGCCCGAACTTCCTGGTGATTCACCCGGATGAGTGCATCGACTGCGCCCTGTGCGAGCCAGAATGCCCTGCTGTGGCCATCTTCTCTGAAGACGAAGTCCCGAGTGAGATGCAAGAATTCATTCAGTTGAACGTTGAACTGGCCGAGATCTGGCCCAACATCACTGAGAAGAAAGATCCGCTGCCGGATGCGGCAGAGTTTGATGGCGTTAAAGGCAAGATCAAAGACCTCGCTCGCTGATCATTGCCGCGCTCTTGAGCTGCGCTCTCGAAAAGGCCCCTTGCGGGCCTTTTTGCGTTTCAGGGGTTGCGATCCTTTTCTGCAGGCAAAAAAAGGGGCGGTATGACCCGCCCACATTTTTTCCCTATTCCCTGTGTTCCTTTTCATCGTCCTGATGAATCACGTCCCTGCGATGTTCCTTGACCATCATCCTTGATGGCTGTGTCTATCCGTCGACACAGGGCTGATATTAAAGAGTTCCCTGACAAGAGCAATCACCTGCCACGGGCAAACCTGGGCGAAACGATCCGTTTAACAATGATAAATATTGTTATAAATCAAACAGTTAACAAATTTATCCGCCAAAGATAGACGACCACCACCCGGTAGAAAAACCGAACACTTACGAAAGAGTAAGCCATGGCTTACGTTAACCTGCGAAAGCGTCCGAATAGCTCTTACAAAGCTTAAACAGCATATTAATTGGGGAATAACAAAAAGCCCCGAAACAGACGGGGCTATTGTTATCGGGCGAATGCGCTTCCGCTACTGGAACAGCGACTCGCTCGACAGGCCATTCTTTTCAAGGATTTCACGCAGACGTTTCAGACCTTCAACCTGAATCTGTCTGACCCGTTCACGGGTCAGGCCAATCTCCAGGCCTACGTCTTCCAGCGTACTGCTCTCGTGGCCGCGCAGGCCGAAGCGGCGGATCACCACCTCGCGCTGTTTGTCCGTCAGCTCCGAGAGCCACTGATCGATGCTCTGCGACAGGTCATCATCCTGAAGCAGCTCACAAGGATCGGTAGGGCGGTCATCGGTAAGGGTGTCCAGCAGGGTTTTATCCGAATCCGGACCCAGTGAGACGTCGACCGAAGAAACCCGCTCGTTCAGGCCCAGCATGCGCTTGACCTCTCCTACCGGTTTTTCCAGCAGGTTGGCGATTTCTTCGGGTGAGGGTTCATGATCAAGTTTTTGCGTCAGCTCCCGTGCTGCCCGAAGGTAGACGTTGAGCTCTTTGACCACATGAATCGGCAACCGGATGGTCCGGGTCTGATTCATGATTGCACGCTCGATAGTCTGGCGGATCCACCAGGTCGCGTAGGTCGAAAAGCGGAAGCCGCGCTCGGGGTCGAACTTCTCCACTGCCCGGATCAGGCCGAGGTTACCCTCTTCGATCAGGTCAAGCAGCGACAGTCCACGATTGACGTAGCGTCGGGCGATTTTCACCACCAGTCGCAGGTTGCTTTCAATCATGCGTTTGCGCCCAGCCGGATCGCCACTTTGCGACAGGCGCGCAAAATGAACTTCTTCTTCCGGTGACAACAAGGGGGAAAAGCCGATTTCGTTGAGGTACAACTGGGTAGCATCGAGCGCTCGGGTGTAGTCGATGTACTTATGCTGCTTGAGCGTTGCGGAGTGCCTGGATTTGGCGCGAACTGAAGGCGTAGCTGATCCTTCATTCGACATCTCGTCCGATGCGACGTCGGTCTCCATCAGGAGAACCTCATCGTCGATGTCAAACTCCGGCACTTCTTTACTGAGAGCCATTGTTATAGTCCTTAGGTGAGTTCGACCTCAAGCTCAAGCGACGCCTTTATCCTTGGCAACGCTGGAGCCTGTTCCCTCTACGTGACGGAACAGGCTGGTAACAAATCAACGACGTGGCAGGAATTGCAGCGGATCTACAGGTTTACCTTGTCGGCGAATCTCAAAATGCAGTTTCACCCGGTCTGTACCCGTTGACCCCATTTCGGCAATTGTCTGTCCGACTTTGACCTGCTGCCCCTCCCGAACCAACAGCCTGCGGTTGTGACCGTAGGCACTGACGTAGGTATCGCTGTGCTTGATGATGACCAATTCGCCGTAGCCCCGCAAGCCACTCCCGGCGTAAACCACCGTCCCATCAGACGCAGCTAAAACAGGCTGTCCCAAATCCCCGGCGATATCAATTCCTTTATTCAAACTACCGTTTGAAGAGAATTTTCCAATCAAAATGCCGTTGGATGGCCATCCCCAGCCTGTCGGCGCAGGCCCTGCAGGAGGCAATGGCGCAGGCGCCGGTTTGTTTGCGACGGACGGTGCAGCCGTCTCTTTGGCCGGGCTCGCACCCGATGCCGGACGTCGGGTGACGGTGAATTTGCTCGAAGAAGAGGCGGTTGTTCCGGACGGGGTCACCACCTCTGTCGGCGTTGAACCGGAACGCCCATCGAAGCGAATCGTCTGACCTGGATGGATTGTGTAAGGCGTAGGAATGTTGTTGCGTGCCGCCAGGGCCTTGTAGTCCCAGCCGTAGCGAAAGGCGATCGAGAACAGGGTATCGCCGCGACGGACCACGTATTGGCCGGTGGTTACTGCGGGGCGTTGAGCCGCCGCGTTATTACGATCGACCACTCCCACATCGCTTGAACGCGTGCTGGAGCAACCGACCAACAAGGAACTCAAGACAAGGCCAGTCACCAGGCGCTGAAAGCTTGTTGTACCGATACGCTGCGCAATGACTGTGAGACTCACCCGCCGCTCCCTTTGTGGTGGTTGAAGATAAAAATCGCCGTATTCAGGCATGAAATGTCGCAAGTATAACTGGCCGTTCGGGCTTTACCGTCGACAAAACAAAATCGACACGCGCACACGTTTGCTGATCGCTGTTCCATCGCGTTTAACCGATCAATGCCGCTGTAAGACCAAGGTAATCAAATAGAATTCAGCATCTTTAAATAAATGCTTAAGCCAGAGGCCCATGGAGCAAAGGCACAAAGCGTACCCCCCCCAAAACACGTCTGGAAAAGCCTTGTTCTTCACGGATGATCAACATCAATTGCTGAACCTCCCCTGAACCAACCGGAATCACCAGCCGCCCGCCCGGGGCTAATTGATCGAGCAACGCCTGAGGTACATCGGTCGCCACCGCGGTGACGATAATGCCGTTATACGGCGCCAGCGCCGGCCAGCCTTCCCAACCGTCGCCCCAGCGAAACACCACGTTGCGCAGGTTCAACTCGACCAGACGCTCCTTGGCGCGATCCTGCAGGACCTTGATGCGCTCGACAGAAAACACCCGCTCGACCAGTTGCGACAACACCGCTGTCTGGTAACCGGACCCGGTGCCGATCTCCAGCACTTTATCCAGAGGACCGGCCTCCAGCAGCAGCTCGCTCATGCGAGCCACCATATAAGGCTGCGAAATGGTCTGGTTATGGCCGATCGGCAATGCCGTGTCTTCGTAGGCTCGATGCGCCAGGGCTTCATCGACAAACAGATGACGCGGTGTACGCCGAATGACCTCCAACACCTGGGCGTTGGACAGACCTTCCTCATAGAGGCGCTGAATCAGCCGTTCACGCGTGCGCTGGGAGGTCATCCCGATTCCACGACGCTGGATATCGTCTTGTTCTCGAGCCATCAGCGCAGCCCCTCCAGCCAGCCATCAAGACTTCCAAAAGCATCATTGAAGGTGCGATCGAGTTGCAGCGGCGTGATCGAGACATAACCCTGCATCACCGCATGGAAATCCGTGCCTGGCCCGCCATCTTCCACATCACCGGCCGCGGCAATCCAATAGCCGGACTTGCCACGCGGGTCGACTACCTTTATCGGCGCAGCAGCGCGGGCGCGATGGCCCAGTCGGGTCAGCTGGATGCCTCGAATGTGAGCCAGAGGCAGATTGGGAATGTTCACGTTCAGCACCGTGCGCGGTGGCAAATCAAGGTCGGCATGAGCCTCTACCAGCTTGCGCGCAAAGTAGGCCGCCGTCGGCAGGTGTTCCACTTGCCGCGATACCAGCGAAAAGGCAAACGACGGTAGCGTGAGGAAACGCCCTTCGAGTGCCGCCGCGACCGTGCCGGAATACAGCACATCGTCGCCCAGGTTGGCCCCCATGTTAATCCCGGAAACCACCATATCCGGCTCGCACTCCAACAAACCGTTGAGGCCCAGGTGCACGCAATCGGTCGGCGTGCCATTAAGGCTGATAAAGCCATTGGCCAGAGTTTGCGGGTGCAACGGACGGTCGAGCGTCAGTGAACTGCTGGCGCCGCTTTTGTCCTGGTCAGGGGCGATAACCACGCACTCGGTGTAATCCGCCAGCGCAGCATGAAGCGCGGCAAGGCCGGGTGCTGTTACCCCATCGTCGTTAGAAATCAGAATACGCATGAGCTGTCCGTCTGCCCGACCGGCACCAGATCGACGAGTTCACGCACCAATACGGTGGCGAAGCATCCGGCCGGAAGGACGAATTCCAGTTGCAGAATGTCCAGCGAGGGATAATGCCACGTCAACCCGCCAATGGGCAGCCGCAGGATGCGACGTTCATGGTTCATTCCAGCGTTTATCAACCAATCGCGCAGATCCGCTTCGCGTGCCGCGACCTGCTGCTCCAGTTCATGAGTCGCACCGGTCGCGGGTGACTCGCCCTCGCCCCACTGCGGCCCGGTCGGGTGCAGGTCGAGGATCGCCAGACGCGGGTCGCTGCATTCGGCCTCACCTGCCGGGAAGAAGCTGCGGCTGTCGGTGAAAGCCAGCAGGTCGCCCACCTGGGCGCGCTGCCAGCTGCCATCGGCGACCCGCGCCGCCAACACCTGATTGAACAGAAAGCTGCGCGCGGTAGAGAGCAGGCGCGAACGCACGTTGCGCTGCTCCGGCAAGGCTTTACGTGCCGCCCAGTCACGGGCATCCACCACGTTGCCGCCGTTATGACCGAAACGCTGCGCGCCGAAGTAGTTGGGAACGCCTTGTTTGGCGATCAGTTGCAGACGCGCGTCAATCGCCGCCTTGTCGCCGGTGAGCTGGGTCAGGCGCAAGGTGAAACCATTGGCCGAATGCGCACCGCGCTGCAACTTGCGTTTATGCCGTGCGGTCTTGAGGATTTTCAGTGTGTCGTTTTCTGCCGCGGACAAGTCAGGATCGGCTTTGCCGGGCAATTGCACGCTGAACCACTGGCGGGTCAGTGCCTGGCGATCTTTCAAGCCGGCATAGCTGACGGTGCGCAACGGCACGCCGGCAGCCTTGGCAATCCGCCGGGCCGCCTCTTCAGTGTTCAGGCCGCGTTTCTCCACCCAGATCCACAGGTGTTCGCCTTCGCCGGTCAGCGGAATGTCGAGGACTTCATCGACCTGAAAATCTTCCGCGATGGCTTTCAGTACGGCAGTGCCGAGGGCTTCGCCGTAGGCACGCGGGCCGAGCAATTGCAGTTCATTCATGCGCGCAGCAACAAGGCAACGGAGTGCACGGCAATGCCTTCTTCGCGACCGACAAAGCCGAGCTTTTCGGTGGTGGTAGCTTTCACGTTCACTTGATCCAACTCAACTTGAAGATCCGCGGCGATCAGCACGCGCATCGATTCGATATGCGGGGCCATTTTCGGCGCCTGGGCAACGATGGTGTTATCGACATTACCGACCTTCCAGCCCTTGGCGTGGATCAGCGCGACAACGTGACGCAACAGTACGCGGCTGTCAGCACCTTTGAATTGCGGGTCGGTGTCTGGAAAGTGTTTACCGATATCACCCAGCGCCGCTGCGCCGAGCAAGGCATCGCTCAACGAATGCAGCAAGACGTCGCCGTCGGAATGGGCGAGCAGTCCGAAACCGTGTGCAATTCGCACGCCGCCCAGAGTAATGAAATCGCCTTCAGCGAAACGGTGCACATCATAGCCGTGGCCAATACGCATAAAAAAACGCCCCGATTTAGTCAGGGCGTGATTCTACCTGCTTTGGCGGACATTAGGCGCCTAGAGCGTGTGCGTGATGTCGCAAGTGTTCATCAATAAAGCTGGCGATAAAGAAATAGCTGTGGTCATAGCCCGGTTGCAGACGCAAGGTCAGCGGATGGCCAGCCAGTTTCGCCGCCTGCTGCAGCGCTTCGGGTTTGAGCTGAGTGGCGAGGAAATCATCCCGATCGCCCTGATCCACCAGCAACGGCAGCTTTTCGCTGGCCTCGCTGATCAACACACAGGCATCCCACTCGCGCCACTTCGAACGCTCTTCACCCAGGTAGCGCGAAAACGCCTTCTGACCCCAAGGGCAATCCATTGGATTGTTGATAGGCGCGAAGGCCGACACCGACTGATACCGCCCAGGGTTGCGCAAGGCACAGACCAGTGCGCCGTGCCCGCCCATGGAGTGGCCGCTGACGCCGCGTTTGTCCGAGGCCGGAAAATGCGCTTCGACCAACGCGGGCAATTCCTGCACCACATAGTCGTGCATCCGATAGTGCTTGGCCCAAGGCTCCTGCGTGGCATTCAGATAGAACCCGGCACCGAGGCCAAAATCCCATGCGCCATCCGGGTCGCCCGGAACATCAGCACCTCGCGGACTGGTGTCCGGCGCGACGATGATCAGCCCCAGCTCGGCCGCCATGCGCATCGCGCCAGCCTTGTGCATGAAGTTTTCGTCGGTGCAGGTCAATCCCGACAACCAGTACAACACCGGCAGCTTACCGCCCTGCTCCGCTTGCGGCGGCAAGTACACGGCAAACACCATGTCGCAGCCCAGCACCTCGGAATGATGCTTGTAGCGTTTATGCCAGCCACCGAAGCTTTTCTGGCATGAGAGATTTTCCAGACTCATGGCCGACCTCAGAAATGGATGACAGAGCGGATGCTTTTGCCTTCATGCATCAGGTCGAATGCCTTGTTGATGTCTTCCAGACCCATGGTATGGGTAATGAACGTGTCCAACGGGATTTCGCCAGTCTGGGCCATTTCCACGTAGCTTGGCAGCTCGGTGCGACCGCGCACGCCGCCGAATGCCGAACCACGCCAGACGCGACCGGTCACCAACTGGAACGGACGGGTGGAAATTTCCTGGCCAGCACCGGCAACGCCGATGATCACCGATTCACCCCAACCCTTGTGGCAGCACTCCAGTGCCGCACGCATCAGCTGTACATTGCCGATGCACTCGAAGGAAAAGTCGACGCCACCGTCAGTCATGTCGACGATCACATCCTGAATCGGACGATCGAAATCTTTCGGGTTCACACAATCGGTAGCGCCCAACTGCTTGGCGATTTCGAACTTGGCCGGGTTGATGTCGATGGCAATAATTCGCCCGGCCTTGGCTTTGACCGCGCCGATGACCGCTGACAGGCCAATACCGCCCAGACCGAAGATGGCCACGGTGTCGCCCGGTTTGACCTTGGCAGTGTTGATGACCGCGCCGATACCGGTGGTGACGCCGCAACCCAACAGGCAGACTTTTTCCAGCGGCGCTTCTTTAGGAATTTTCGCGACGGAGATTTCCGGCAACACGGTGTATTCGGAGAAGGTCGACGTGCCCATGTAGTGAAAAATCGGCTGACCTTTGTAGGAGAAGCGCGTGGTGCCGTCTGGCATCAGGCCTTTGCCCTGGGTCGCACGAATAGCCTGGCAGAGGTTGGTCTTGCCCGATTTGCAGAATTTGCACTGGCCGCATTCCGGGGTGTACAGCGGAATCACGTGATCGCCGACCGCAACCGACGTCACGCCTTCGCCAATGGCTTCGACAATCGCGCCACCTTCGTGGCCGAGGATCGACGGGAAGATGCCTTCCGGGTCAGCGCCCGACAGGGTGTAGGCGTCGGTATGGCAAACACCGGAAGCGACCACACGCAACAGGACTTCACCCGCCTTGGGCATGGCGACATCGACTTCAACGATCTCAAGGGGTTTCTTGGCCTCGAAGGCAACGGCAGCGCGCGACTTGATCATCCTGTCTCTCCAGCGAATAAAAACGAGACAACGAGTGTAAAACACCACCAGACGATTAATAATCCAGCCAAAAGCAAAACATTATTGCTGCACAGGGATAATCTTCATGTCCGAAAACCGCTGGGAAGGCATCGATGAGTTCGTTGCCGTCGCCGAATGCAATCAGTTCACGGCTGCCGCCGAACGCCTTGGGGTTTCGTCTTCGCACATCAGTCGACAAATCGTACGCCTTGAAGAGCGCCTGCAAACCCGCCTGCTTTACCGCAGTACCCGTCGGGTGACGCTGACCGAAGCCGGGCAGACTTTCCTGCAACACTGCCAACGCTTGCAGGACGGACGCGAAGAAGCCTTGCGCGCCGTCGGCGACCTCACCAGCGAGCCCAAAGGCATGCTGCGCATGACCTGTGCAGTGGCGTACGGCGAGCGCTTTATCGTGCCGCTGGTGACCAGTTTCATGGGGCTTTATCCACAATTGCGGGTCGATATCGAGCTCAGTAACCGTCCGCTCGATCTGGTGCACGAGGGCCTGGACCTGGCAATCCGACTCGGCCGCCTGCAAGACTCACGGCTGGTGGCCACGCGCCTGGCGCCACGGCGTATGTACTTATGCGCATCACCGTCCTATCTGGAACGCTATGGCCGACCACACAGTTTGTCCGAGCTGAGTCGGCATAACTGCCTGATCGGCAGCTCGGACATCTGGCAACTGGAACAGGACGGCAGAGAGTTTTCCCAGAGAGTACAAGGCAATTGGCGCTGTAACAGCGGGCAAGCGGTGCTGGACGCGGCGCTACAAGGTGTCGGATTGTGTCAGCTGCCGGACTATTACGTGCTGGAGCACCTGAACAATGGCGCACTGGTGTCGTTGCTGGATGCTCATCAACCACCGAACACCGCCGTCTGGGCGCTGTATCCACAGCAACGGCATCTATCGCCGAAAGTGCGCAAACTCGTGGACTATCTGAAAGAAGGGTTGGCAAAAAGGCCGGAATACCAAGTTTGATCAAAAGATCGCAGCCTGCGGCAGCTCCAAAGATAACCAATAACACGCCCCCACCACTCAACAGGCCGAGCGTTAGCTCGCCTGCCGCTTTTGACCTTGACCTGCCCGCCCCTATCGGAAGGCCGAGCGCAGGTGTTCATCAGGGGGTGGGCGCGCAGCGCCGTACGGCGCAGCCGGACACATCGAGAGGAGGTCGTCGCGTAGCAGACCGTAGGCGATGCCCCCTGATGAATACCGGAGTGAGGGAACGCCGAGCCTAAGCGAGGTGCCGTACGCTTGGGGCGAAGCCATTTGGTTCCTTTTTGGCGTTTGAAAAAGGGACTCGCCGTAAGGGCGAAACCCTAAGTAGCCGTTACCGCAGGAATGGATCTGTACACCTGCAAGAGATTGGCCGGCTGTCTGGCCGCCATCGCGAGCAAGCTCGGCTCCCACATCAGTTGAGTGGTATGACAGAGGTATCAGCGGCGATTCGCCCAACGCAAGCGCAACCATTCAAGGTCTTCAGGCCGGGTAACCTTGAGATTATCCGCCCGCCCCTCGATCAAGCGTGGCGCCTGACCCGCCCACTCCATCGCAGAGGCCTCATCGGTAACAGTCACATCAGCCACCAGACTGTCAGCCAACGCCCGATGCAATGCCCCCAGACGAAACATCTGCGGCGTATACGCCTGCCAGATCAAGCTGCGGTCAACGGTTTCAAGAACCCGACCATGCTTGTCCACACGCTTGAGCGTGTCACGCGCAGGCACCGCGAGTAACCCGCCGACAGGATCATCAGCCAACTCCGACAGCAACTTGTCGAGATCGTCGCGAGCCAGGTTCGGTCGTGCTGCGTCATGGACCAACACCCAGTCTTCATCGGCAGCGCCTTGCGCATGCAAATGCAGCAACGCGTTCAGCACCGAGCCCGAGCGCTCTTCACCACCGTCCACCCGTTGAATACGCGGGTCGGTGGCACACGCCAGGGTCGGCCAATAAGGATCATCAACAGCAAGACTGACCACCAGGCCTTTCAAGGCTGGATGATCGAGGAAACAGCCAAGGCTGTGTTCGAGAATAGTGCGCCCGCCCAGTTGCAGATATTGCTTGGGACGGTCCGCGGCCATACGGGCACCGACGCCCGCGGCAGGAATCACGGCCCAGAAGGCCGGTAACGTATTCATCATTGAGCCAACTGGTAAAGGGTTTCACCGTCCTTGACCATGCCCAACTCATGGCGAGCCCGCTCTTCAACGGTCTCCATGCCTTTTTTCAACTCACTGACCTCGGCGTCCATGACCCGATTGCGCTCCAGCAACGACTCGTTCTCAGCGTGCTGATCGGCAATCTGCTGGGTCAGCTCGGCCACTTGCGCCAGACTGCCATTACCCACCCACAGGCGGTATTGCAGACCAGCCAGCAGCAGGAGCAAGACAAGAAACAACCAGTAAGGACTGCGCATCGAATATCAGGTATCCAGTGAAAAAAGACAGCCATGCCAACTTTAAAGCTTCTGATAGCACGAAGCCTGGAAGAACCAGGCTCGTACTCTAAGGCACCAGATTAGTGGCAAAAACGTCGCTGTAGCGATTTTTCCGACACAATCCGGTGTCTTTTTACTATCCCAAGCTTAGCCGCGGAATTCGCCACGACCGTTGTACTTGGCTTTGCCACCCAATTGCTCTTCGATGCGCAGCAGTTGGTTGTACTTGGAAACGCGGTCGGAACGGCACAGCGAACCGGTTTTGATCTGGCCAGCCGAAGTACCCACAGCCAGGTCGGCAATGGTCGAATCTTCGGTTTCGCCGGAACGGTGCGAGATCACGGCAGTGTAACCAGCCGCCTTGGCCATCTGGATAGCTTCCAGGGTTTCGGTCAGGGTGCCGATCTGGTTGAACTTGATCAGGATCGAGTTGGCGATCTTCTTGTCGATGCCTTCTTTCAGGATCTTGGTGTTGGTCACGAACAGGTCGTCGCCCACCAGCTGGGTTTTTTCGCCGATTTTGTCGGTGAGGATTTTCCAGCCAGCCCAGTCGGACTCGTCCAGGCCATCTTCAATGGAGATGATCGGGTAACGCTCAGTCAGGCCTTTGAGGTAGTCGGCAAAACCTTCAGCGGTGAACACCTGGCCTTCACCGGACAGGTTGTACTTGCCATCTTCGTAGAATTCGCTGGCCGCGCAGTCCAGAGCCAGGGTCACGTCGGTGCCCAGTTTGTAGCCAGCGTTGGCCACGGCTTCGGAGATCACTTTGAGTGCATCTTCGTTGGACGCCAGGTTCGGTGCGAAACCACCTTCGTCACCCACTGCAGTGCTCAGGCCACGAGCCTTCAGCACAGCTTTGAGGTGATGGAAAATCTCGGTGCCCATGCGCAGACCTTCCGAGAAAGTCTTGGCGCCCACTGGCTGAACCATGAATTCCTGGATGTCGACGTTGTTATCGGCGTGTTCGCCACCGTTGATGATGTTCATCATCGGAACCGGCATCGAGTAAACACCCGGAGTGCCGTTCAGGTTGGCGATGTGTGCGTACAGCGGCAGGTCCTGATCGTGAGCAGCAGCCTTGGCAGCCGCCAGGGATACGGCGAGGATCGCGTTGGCGCCCAGGCTACCCTTGTTCTCGGTACCGTCCAGTTCGATCATGATGCGGTCGAGGGCTTTCTGGTCAACCGGGTCTTTACCCAGCAGCGCGGTGCGAATCGGGCCATTGATGTTGGCCACGGCTTTCAGTACACCCTTGCCCAGGTAACGGCTCTTGTCGCCATCACGCAGCTCGAGCGCTTCGCGCGAACCGGTGGAAGCACCGGACGGCGCGCAGGCGCTGCCGATGATGCCGTTATCGAGAAGCACGTCCGCTTCGACGGTGGGATTGCCACGGGAGTCGAGAACTTCACGACCTTTGATGTCGACGATTTTTGCCATTGTTGTAAACACTCCAAAGTTGACGAAAACGCTGTAGGAGCACGGCTTGCCGGCGATGGGGTCAAGGACACCATCGCTGGCAAGCCATGCTCCTACAAGAGCAGTGCGGCCAGCGGGCCAGAGCGATAAATCGAGCGGTACTTTACCGGAGAATTGAGGATTACGCGGTTTCTACCGTCGGAAAACTCTTCACCAGCTCGTCCAGAGCCTTGAGCTGAGCCAGGAATGGCGCAAGCTTGTCCAGACGCAGGGCGCAAGGGCCGTCGCATTTGGCGTTGTCCGGATCCGGATGCGCTTCCAGGAACAGGCCGGCCAGCGACTGGCTCATGCCCGCCTTGGCCAGATCAGTGACCTGGGCGCGGCGTCCGCCGGCAGAGTCCGAGCGGCCACCCGGCATTTGCAGCGCGTGGGTAACGTCGAAGAACACCGGGTATTCGAACTGCTTCATGATGCCGAAGCCGAGCATGTCCACGACCAGGTTGTTGTAGCCGAAGCTCGAACCACGCTCGCAGAGGATCAACTGATCGTTACCGGCCTCTTCGCATTTGCTCAGGATGTGTTTCATTTCCTGAGGGGCGAGGAACTGGGCTTTCTTGATGTTGATCACCGCACCGGTCTTGGCCATCGCCACGACCAGATCGGTCTGGCGCGACAGGAAGGCCGGCAACTGGATGATCTCGCAGACTTCAGCGACAACGGCAGCCTGCTCAGGCTCATGGACATCGGTGATGATCGGCACGCCAAAGGCTTGCTTGATGTCCTGGAAAATCCGCATACCTTCCTCGAGGCCGGGGCCCCGATAGGACGTTACCGACGAGCGGTTGGCCTTGTCGAAGCTGGCCTTGAACACGTAAGGGATACCGAGTTTCTCGGTGACCTTTACGTACTCTTCACAGACCTGCATCGCCATGTCACGGCTTTCCAGCACGTTCATGCCACCGAACAGCACCATCGGCTTGTCGTTGGCGATTTCGATGCTGCCTACGCGGATGATCTTTTGAGCCATCAGGTTCAAGCCTTCTTCTGGTGTTGAGCCAAAGCTGCTTTGACGAAACCGCTGAACAACGGGTGACCATCGCGCGGAGTCGAGGTGAACTCCGGGTGGAACTGGCAAGCAACGAACCACGGGTGGTTCGGCGCTTCAACCACTTCAACCAGCGCACCGTCACCGGAACGACCGGAGATTTTCAGACCGGCTTCGATCAGTTGCGGCAACAGCTTGTTGTTCACTTCATAGCGATGACGATGACGCTCGACGATCACATCCTTCGCGTAGCAATCGTGGACCAGGGAGCCAGCTTCCAGCAGGCAATCCTGAGCACCCAGACGCATGGTGCCGCCCAGATCGGACGATTCGGAACGGGTTTCAACGGCGCCGGTGGCATCTTCCCACTCGGTGATCAGACCCACGACCGGGTGACCGCTGGCGCGATCGAATTCGGTGGAGTTGGCGTCTTTCCAGCCCAGCACGTTACGGGCGAACTCGATCACGGCGACTTGCATGCCCAGGCAGATACCCAGGTACGGAACCTTGTTTTCGCGAGCGTATTGAACGGCGGTGATCTTGCCTTCCACGCCACGCAGACCGAAGCCGCCTGGAACCAGAATCGCATCAGCGCCTTCCAGCAGCGCGGTGCCCTGGTTCTCGATGTCTTCGGAGTCGATGTAACGCAGGTTGACCTTGGTACGGTTGCTGATGCCGGCGTGACTCATCGCTTCGATCAGCGACTTGTAGGCATCCAGCAGCTCCATGTACTTGCCGACCATCGCGATGGTGACTTCGTGCTCAGGGTTGAGCTTGGCATCGACCACGGCTTCCCACTCGGACAGATCGGCGCCGCCACATTGCAGGCCGAAACGTTCTACGACGAAATCATCCAGGCCCTGGGAGTGCAGAATGCCCGGAATCTTGTAGATGGTGTCGGCGTCTTCCAGCGCGATAACCGCACGTTCTTCAACGTTGGTGAACTGCGCGATCTTGCGACGCGAAGAGATATCGATCGGGTGGTCGGAGCGGCACACCAGCACGTCTGGCTGCAGGCCGATGGAACGCAGTTCCTTGACCGAGTGCTGGGTGGGCTTGGTTTTGGTTTCGCCAGCAGTGGCGATGTACGGCACCAGTGTCAGGTGCATCAGCATCGCGCGCTTGGCGCCGACTTCGAAACGCAATTGACGGATGGCTTCGAGGAACGGCTGGGATTCGATGTCACCCACGGTGCCACCGATCTCGACCATGGCCACGTCGGCATCGCCTGCACCCTTGATGATGCGGCGCTTGATTTCGTCGGTGATGTGCGGAATCACCTGGATGGTTGCGCCCAGGTAATCACCACGGCGCTCTTTGCGCAGGACGTGCTCGTAGACACGGCCGGTGGTGAAGTTGTTGTTCTGGGTCATGGTCGTGCGGATAAACCGCTCGTAGTGGCCCAGGTCCAGGTCGGTCTCGGCGCCGTCGTGAGTGACGAACACTTCACCGTGCTGGAACGGGCTCATGGTGCCCGGGTCAACGTTGATGTACGGGTCCAGCTTGAGCATGGTGACCTTAAGTCCCCGCGCCTCCAGGATGGCCGCCAATGAAGCCGATGCAATGCCTTTCCCCAATGAAGAAACAACACCGCCCGTGACGAATATGTAGCGCGTCATGAAAAACCCTAGAAGTCTGCGTTAAAGCGGTCCGAGCCGCCGGGGAAAGCGAAGGAAGGCCGAAGCCCCCGATCACCTGCATTAATTACAGTGCATCTTTCAAAAAAACCGCCGCGTTGGGACAGACCGGAAGAAGAATCACCGGTACGTTGCTCGCTACACATTTTTTGGAATCGCCCAGCAAAGACTGCTTGGTAATCGGCAACTCCTGCAATTCAGTTGAATCCACAGAAGTTGTATCAAGAAGGGAGCGTAGTCTACCGGAAAGCCCCTTTCAGCTCAAACCTTGATCGTTGATCGCTGGCTGCCACCGCAAAAGACAGTTTCCCCCCGCGCTACCGTCGAGTCCATGCAGGTTTGCCACCGCAAGCAATTGTTCATTGCAGTAGAGCAGCGGCAATCTGCCACGGGCAAACAGCGGCAGGCCGCTTTCATTGAGCAAACGCTTGAGGTCGCGATGCCCCCGCCCGGACAAATGCATGACTTCACCGCCCTGCCGGTAGCGCACGCTTAATGCGCCGGCAGGCACGGTCCCCCTGAAGGTCAGCCGGCCGTTGTTCGGCAGCAGCAGTGCCACCGACGGATCAGGCCACAGCGGAGCCGGCTCGGGGAGGCTCAACCAATGGCCGGACAACCACCAGATTCGTCCGTTCGCACGATGTAACTCACCGTCTGCCAGGCACCAGATCGGCCGCGCATCCGTCGCTGCATCGCGCAAATTTTCCCAACCCGACCAATGGTCACTGTCCGGCATACGCGTCAACGGCGCCAGCCAGTGGCTGAGGGCATTGCGCTGGCGGGCGGCGGAAAGTTTTTCGAGCGCAGCCATTTCCAGAGACGGCACACCCAGCCAATAGAATTCGCTAACGGTTGCGGCGGCCGCCAAATCTATCTTGGCCAAGTCATCGAGCAGCCCCTGCGCCTCACTCAAATGCGCGGCGCTACGGGCAATGGTGGTCACGGCCTGCGGCCAACGCTGAGTCAACGCTGGAAAAATCTGCTGGCGAAGGTAATTGCGAGAAAACTGTTGATCGGCGTTCGACGGATCTTCGATCCAGCTCAACTGATGCTCGACGGCATAGGCTTCGAGCTCAGCCCGCGACACCTCCAGCAACGGCCGCAGCAAAAAACCACGTCCCAATGGACGCTGCGACGGGATCGCCGACAACCCCCTCACCCCGGCCCCGCGCAATAGACGGAACAAAAGGGTTTCCGCCTGATCGTTCCGGTGCTGCCCCGTCAGTAGCAGCTCATTGGTTTGAGTCGCCTCGACAAAGGCGCCATACCGCGCCTCACGCGCCGCGCGCTCCAGGCTCGCCCCAGGCTGGACCTGAACGTGAATAACCTCCAACGGCACACCCAGTGCGTCACACACCCGCTGACAATGCTCCGGCCACGCATCAGCCACAGCCTGGAGGCCGTGATGGATGTGAATGGCTTTGAGTTCAGGCAGGGAATGTTTTTTTGCGAGTTGCGCAAGAAGGTGCAGCAGAACAGTGGAGTCGAGACCACCGGAGAAGGCGACACGCCAAGCCGGCGCGGTGCGCCAGGGCGCAAGTTTCAGCAGCAACTGGGCAGGTAGATCAATCGTGGGCTGACGCATATCGATCACTCCGCACAAATCAAATGTGGGAGCGAGCCTGCTCGCGATAGCGGTTCAACAGCCAACAGATTTGTTGAATGTCAGGCCACCATCGCGAGCAGGCTCGCTCCCACACGGTATAGCGAGGTCAGATCAGAGACCGTAGCTCATCAGACGCTCGTAACGGCGGGCCAGCAGCGCGTCGTTGTCGAACTTCTTCAGCATCGCCAGTTGCGAGCTCAGTTCCGCACGGATCGAGGCAGCAGCAGCGGCCGGATCACGGTGCGCGCCACCCAGTGGCTCGCTGATCACTTTATCAACGATACCCAGGCCTTTCAGGCGCTCGGCGGTGATGCCCATGGCTTCAGCGGCATCCGGGGCTTTCTCGGCAGTTTTCCACAGGATCGAGGCGCAACCTTCCGGCGAGATCACCGCGTAGGTCGAGTACTGCAGCATGTTCAACTGATCGCAAACGCCGATCGCGAGCGCACCACCGGAACCACCCTCACCGATCACGGTGGCGATGATTGGGGTTTTCAGGCGGGCCATGACACGCAGGTTCCAGGCAATCGCTTCGCTCTGGTTACGCTCTTCAGCGTCGATGCCAGGGTATGCACCCGGGGTGTCGATGAAGGTCAGGATCGGCATTTTGAAACGCTCGGCCATTTCCATCAAACGGCAGGCCTTGCGGTAGCCCTCAGGACGCGGCATGCCGAAGTTGCGGCGAACCTTCTCGCGCACTTCACGGCCTTTCTGGTGGCCAATGATCATCACCGGCTGGTCGTCCAGACGGGCAACACCACCAACAATCGCAGCGTCGTCGGAGAAGTGACGGTCACCGTGCAATTCGTCGAACTCAGTGAAGATGTGCTCGATGTAGTCCAGGGTGTACGGGCGACGCGGATGACGCGCCAGACGCGCGATCTGCCAGCTGGTCAACTTGCCGAAGATGTCTTCGGTGAGCGTGCTGCTCTTGTCCTGCAGGCGGGAGATTTCATCGCCGATATTCAGCGAATTGTCATTACCGACCAAGCGCAACTCTTCGATCTTGGCTTGCAGGTCGGCGATCGGCTGTTCGAAATCAAGAAAATTCGGGTTCATAGGCGTCCGTCTTGGGTCGACGTCCAAGAGAGCTTGGGCCGGCCGGTTGTCTATTCGCGCCCTACCTTAAGGGACAGGCGCGTTCAGGTCGAGATTAAAAATTGGGTCGAGGTCAAGGCGTGGTTCTTGATGGTAAAGAATGGCACCTGACCGTCAACGGTATTGGAGGAAGACGTTGTCTCGCCCGAACTGGTCACGCAGGGCTTGAATCAAGGCATCCGCCGGATCGATTCGCCAGGTCTCGCTGAACTGCAACAAGGCCTTGGCGTCAGGACTGGTGTACTCCATGGTAATCGGACACGCGCCGCGATGACGCTTGAACAACTCGCCCAGCCAGCGTAGCTGATCGCCTTTGAGGTCTTGGGTCTGGACCTTCAAACGCAGGCTTTCGGCCAGGTTGGTGCGCGCATCTTCCATGCTCATCACCCGCTTGACCCGCAAGCGCAGGCCACCGGAGAAGTCGTCATTGCTGACTTCGCCTTCGACCACCACCATCGCGTCGGTCTGCAACAGCGACTGCGCGGAATGGAACGCCTCGGCAAACAGCGACGCTTCGATCCGGCCCGAGCGGTCGTCGAGGGTGATGAAACCCATCTTGTCGCCCTTTTTGTTCTTCATCACCCGCAAGGCGATGATCATGCCCGCAACCGTTTGTGTATCACGCGCCGGTTTCAAATCAATGATGCGTTGACGGGCAAAGCGGCGGATTTCACCTTCGTATTCGTCAATCGGGTGACCGGTCAGGTACAGCCCCAGGGTATCTTTCTCCCCCTTCAGGCGCTCCTTGAGCGTCAGCTCCTTGGCCTTGCGGTGATTGGCGTAGACGTCAGCGTCCGCTTCAACAAACAGGCCGCCAAACAGGTCCGCGTGCCCACTGTCGTGGGTCCGTGCGGTCTGCTCGGCCGCCTTGATCGCTTCTTCCATGGCCGTCAGCAAGACTGCGCGATTGCGGTCGATGTTGGCCTGATAGGCTTTCGGCTCATCGTGGAAGTACGGGCCGAGTCGGTCCAGCGCACCACTGCGGATCAACCCGTCGAGGGTCCGCTTGTTGATGCGCTTGAGGTCGACCCGGGCGCAAAAATCGAACAGATCCTTGAACGGCCCTTCCAGGCGCGCCTCGGTTATCGCTTCAACCGGCCCTTCGCCAACCCCCTTGATCGCCCCCAGACCGTAAATAATCCGGCCTTCGTCGTTCACCGTGAACTTGAACTCCGACGTGTTCACGTCCGGGGCGTCGAGGCGCAGCTTCATGGTCCGCACTTCTTCGATCAAGGTCACGACCTTGTCGGTGTTGTGCATATCCGCCGAGAGTACCGCCGCCATGAACGGCGCTGGGTAGTGGGCTTTCAGCCAGGCGGTCTGGTACGACACCAGGCCGTAGGCGGCAGAGTGAGATTTGTTGAAGCCGTAACCGGCGAATTTTTCCACCAGGTCGAAAATGTTACCGGCAAGGTCAGCATCGATATTATTGGTCGCGCACCCTTCAATGAAACCGCCGCGCTGCTTGGCCATTTCTTCGGGCTTTTTCTTACCCATGGCCCGACGCAGCATGTCCGCACCACCGAGGGTGTATCCGGCCATGACCTGAGCGATCTGCATCACCTGTTCCTGATACAGGATGATGCCGTAGGTGGGTGCCAATACCGGCTTGAGGCCTTCGTACTGGTAATCCGAGTGCGGGTACGCCAGCTCGGCGCGACCGTGCTTACGGTTGATGAAGTCATCCACCATGCCCGATTGCAGCGGGCCTGGACGGAACAACGCCACGAGTGCGATCAAGTCTTCCAGGCAGTCGGGCTTGAGCTTTTTGATCAGCTCTTTCATGCCGCGCGACTCGAGCTGGAACACCGCAGTGGTTTCAGCTTTTTGCAGCAGCGTGTAGGTCGGTTTGTCGTCCAGCGGGATAAACGCGATATCCAGCGGCGGCTCATTGACCTTGGCACGGTCGCGGTTGATGGTTTTCAGCGCCCAATCAATGATCGTGAGGGTTCGCAGACCCAGGAAGTCGAACTTCACCAGACCGGCAGCCTCGACGTCGTCCTTGTCGAACTGGGTTACCAGGCCGCCCCCTTCTTCGTCGCAATAGATCGGTGAGAAGTCGGTCAGCTTGGTCGGCGCGATCACCACACCACCGGCGTGCTTACCGACGTTTCGCACAACGCCTTCAAGCTTGCGCGCCATCTCCCAGATTTCCGCGGCCTCTTCATCGACCTTGATGAAGTCCCGGAGGATTTCTTCCTGATCAAAGGCTTTTTCCAGGGTCATGCCGACTTCGAAGGGGATCATCTTCGACAGACGATCCGCCAAACCGTAGGACTTGCCCTGCACCCGCGCCACGTCACGGACCACAGCCTTGGCGGCCATGGAACCGAAGGTAATGATCTGGCTTACCGCGTTGCGGCCGTATTTCTCGGCCACGTAGTCGATCACCCGATCACGACCGTCCATGCAGAAGTCGACGTCAAAGTCGGGCATGGAAACCCGTTCCGGGTTCAGGAAACGTTCGAACAGCAGGTCATATTCCAGCGGGTCGAGGTCGGTGATTTTCTGCACATAGGCCACTAGCGACCCGGCACCCGACCCACGGCCAGGACCTACCGGTACGCCGTTATTCTTGGCCCACTGGATAAAGTCCATAACGATCAGGAAGTAACCGGGGAAGCCCATCTGGATGATGATATCCAGCTCGAAATTCAACCGGTCGACATAGACCTGACGCTTGGCCTCGTAATCTTCGGTCGTGTCCTTGGGCAGCAGAACACTCAAGCGCTCTTCCAGGCCGTCGAAGGAAACTTTGCGGAAGTACTCGTCGATGGTCATGCCATCGGGAATCGGGAAGTTGGGCAGGAAGTGTTTGCCAAGCTTCACATCGATATTGCAGCGCTTGGCGATCTCGACGGTGTTTTCCAGCGCTTCGGGCAAGTCGCTGAACAACTCGGCCATTTCCTCGGCGCTCTTGAGGTACTGCTGATCGCTGTAGTTCTTCGAACGGCGCGGATCGTCGAGCGCCCGCCCTTCACCGATGCACACACGGGTTTCGTGAGCGGCGAAGTCTTCCTGCTTGATGAAGCGCACATCGTTGGTCGCCACCAGCGGTGCGCCGATCTTGTCGGCCAGGGCCACAGCGGCGTGCAACTGTTCTTCGTCGTTGGGGCGATTGGTGCGCTGGATTTCCAGATAGAAACGATCCGGGAATACTGCCATCCACTCACGGGCCAAAGTCTCGGCCTCATCAGGATTGCCACCGAGCAATGCAATACCGATCTCGCCCTCTTTCGCCGCCGAGAGCATGATCAAGCCTTCATTGGCTTCGGCCACCCACTTGCGCTCGATGATGATCTGACCATTGCGCTGACCGTCGATAAAGCCACGCGAAATCAACTCGGTGAGGTTGCGGTAGCCAACGGCGTTCATCACCAGAAAGCTGATCCGGCTCAGCGGGTTATCAGGGTCCTTGTTCGACAACCACAAGTCGGCGCCACAGATCGGCTTGATCCCGGCGCCCATGGCGTTTTTGTAGAACTTGACCAGCGAACACATGTTGTTCTGATCAGTGACCGCCACGGCAGGCATGTTCATGCCGACCAGGGTCTTGACCAGCGGTTTGATTCGCACCAGACCGTCGACCAGGGAGTATTCAGTGTGCAGGCGCAGGTGAACGAATGAAGCCGGCATAGTGATCCTGATAATAACGTGGAGACAACAAGGCCCGGAAATCCGGCGATTTAAAGCTACTGCGCTTGATAATCCAGCGTTGAACGGTAGCTCGAAATGCTCATTGACTAGAGTCAACTCCGCTTTCTCGCCGCCGTTCGCCTTGTCTTACCTGCGCTCGTGACGCTTTAAAGTGCCGGATTGTACCGGGCCCCGAGCAAAACATCAGCCTGTCGACTAAACCTCAATCAGGCCTTCACGCGCCTCATAGGCAAGGCGCACCGGCGCGAACGAACGCCGATGAATCGGCGTCGGCCCCAATCGAGCCAAGGCCTCCAGATGAACGGGCGTCGGGTAGCCTTTGTGGCCGCCGATGCCGTAACCCGGATAAATCAATTCGAACGCCGCCATTTCGCGATCACGACTGACTTTCGCCAGAATCGATGCCGCTGCGATCGCCGGGACCTTACTATCGCCTTTAACCACCGCATCAGCCGGCATGGCCAGTTTCGGGCAGCGGTTGCCATCGATCATCGCCAGCTTCGGCGTGATATGCAGGCCTTCGACCGCACGCTGCATGGCCAGCATGGTGGCGTGGAGAATATTCAGCTCATCGATTTCTTCGACTTCGGCACGTGCGATGCACCAGCTCAGAGCTTTTTCGCAAATTTCGTCGTAGAGCTTTTCACGGCGTGCTTCGGTGAGCTTCTTCGAGTCATTGAGCCCAAGGATCGGCCGGTTCGGATCGAGGATCACCGCCGCCGTCACCACTGCGCCACAGAGCGGGCCGCGACCCACCTCATCGACACCGGCGACCAGGTCCTCGGCGTCTGCGACGAGGGTGAAATCCAGACCCATTTGCATCTTTACGTTACTCATTGAGGTTTGCCGATCAGATTGAGGACGGCATCTGCGGCCTGATTCGAGGCGTCGCGACGCAGGGTCCGGTGAATCTGGTCAAAACCGGTGGTTTGCTCTTCACCGCCATCAATCAACGGCGACAGCGTCAGCGCCAATGCCTCGGGGGTCGCATCGTCTTGCAGCAATTCGGGCACCAGCAGACGCTGAGCCAGCAAATTCGGCAAGGAGATGTAAGGGCTTTTCACCATGCGCTTGAGGATCCAGAACGTCAGCGGCGCCAGACGGTAGGCCACGACCATCGGACGCTTGTACAACAGGGCTTCCAGCGTTGCAGTCCCCGACGCAATCAGCACCGCGTCGCACGCGGCCAGTGCCTGATGGGAGCGGCCATCGAGCAAGGTCACCGGCAAATCGCGGCCAGCCAACAGCTCTTCGAGCTGCACACGGCGTTCAGGGCTGGCGCACGGCATGACGAACCGCACGCCAGGCCGCATGGCCCGCAAACGCTCGGCGGTGTCGAGGAACAAGGCACCCAGGCGCCCAACTTCCCCGCCCCGGCTGCCCGGCATCAGCGCAACCAGCGGACCTTCTGGCAGTCCCAGTTCGGCGCGCGCAACTGAGCGGTCAGCCTCAAGAGGAATCACATCGGCCAGGGAGTGACCGACAAACCTCACCGGCACGCCTTTCTCTTCGTAGAATTTGGCTTCAAACGGGAACAGCGTGAGCATTAGATCGCAACCTTCGCGAATCTTCAGCACACGCTTTTGACGCCATGCCCAAACCGATGGACTGACGTAATGCACAGTCTTGATTCCAGCCTGGCGCAGTTTGAGTTCGATGTTAAGGGTGAAATCCGGAGCGTCGATGCCGATGAAAACATCCGGTTTTTCGGCGATGAGGGTCGCGATCAGTTTTTTGCGGCGAGCCAACAGCTCACGCAAGCGGCCGAGCACCTCGACCAGGCCCATGACCGCCAGACGCTCCATCGGGAAGTAAGACGTCAGGCCTTCAGCCTGCATCAGCGGACCGCCGACACCGATGAACTCAACCGCAGGATGCTGTGCCTTGAGCGCACGCATCAGACCCGCACCCAAAATATCGCCGGAGGCTTCGCCCGCCACCAGTGCAATACGCAGACTGGCCATGATTAACGGGTGATGCCGCGAGTCGAAGACTGAATGGAGTCACGGAATATCGCGACTTCCGGGAACTCTTCCGACGGCTCGGCCAACTCGGCAAGCGCTTGTTCGACTGTGAAACCCTGGCGATAAACCACTTTGTAGGCGCGGCGTAATGCATGGATCGCATCTTCGCTGAAACCACGGCGACGCATGCCTTCGAAGTTCATGCTACGAGCTTCGGCAGGGTTGCCGAACACCGTGACATAGGCTGGAACATCCTTGCCTATGGCTGTGCCCATACCCGAAAAACTGTGGGCGCCAATATGGCAATACTGATGAACCAGGGTAAAACCCGACAGGATCGCCCAGTCATCGACGTGCACATGACCGGCCAACGCGGTGTTGTTGACCAGGATGCAGTTATTGCCGATAACGCTGTCATGACCAATGTGGGCATAGGCCATGATCAGGTTGTGGTCGCCCAGGGTCGTTTCGGAACGATCCTGAACAGTGCCACGGTGAATCGTCACGCCTTCACGGATGACATTGTGGTCACCGATCACCAGGCGGGTTTCTTCACCCTTGTACTTTAAATCGGGCGTGTCCTCACCTACCGAGGAAAACTGGTAAATGCGGTTGTGCTTACCGATACGTGTCGGCCCTTTGAGAATCACGTGCGGGCCGATCACTGTTCCCTCGCCGATTTCCACACCAGCGCCGACGATCGACCACGGGCCGACCTCGACGTCGTCGGCCAGAATGGCCGTCGGATCGATGATTGCGCGAGGGTCAATCAAACTCATAGTTTGCGTTCCGCACAGATGATTTCAGCAGAGCAGACTGGCTTGCCATCGACCGAAGCCTGGCATTCGAACTTCCAGATCTGACGCTTGCAGCTGATGAACTTCGCTTCAAGAATCAACTGATCACCCGGCAGAACCGGCTGGCGGAAACGCAGCTTGTCGGAGCCGACAAAGTAGTAAAGCGTGCCATCGGCCGGCTTTACGTCGAGCATTTTGAAACCAAGGATCCCGGCAGCCTGAGCCATCGCTTCAATGATCAGTACGCCCGGCATGATTGGATGCGCAGGGAAGTGACCGTTGAAGAATGGCTCGTTGATGCTGACATTCTTGTAGGCGCGAATGCGCTTGCCTTCAACATCCAGCTCCACTACCCGGTCCACCAACAGGAACGGGTAACGGTGAGGCAGGTATTCGCGAATCTCGTTGATGTCCATCATTTCGGGGGGAAGCCTATGTAAAGATTGGGAGCGCGCGACTGACGCACACTCCTCTAGCAAATCAAGGAGGCAGTCTAACGGCTGTGCACACTTGATATGGAAATGGTATCAGCCATCTGATGAAGCATTGCTGTCGGGGGTCACGTCCCCAACACGCTTTTCCAGCTGTCGCAAACGTCGCGCGATGTCATCGAGCTGACGGATACGTGCCGCGCTTTTGCGCCACTCGGCAGCCGGTTGCATGGCCGTCCCGGACGAATAGGAACCCGGCTCGGTAATCGAGTGAGTCACCATGGTCATTCCGGTCAGGAATACGTTGTCGCAAATATCAATGTGTCCGACCAGCCCCACACCACCCGCCAGCATGCAGTGCTTGCCGATTTTGGTGCTGCCGGAAATCCCCACGCACGCCGCCATGGCGGTGTGATCACCGACTTGCACGTTGTGGGCGATCTGAATCTGGTTATCGAGCTTCACACCATTACCGATGATGGTGTCGGCCAGCGCACCGCGGTCGATGGCGGTATTCACGCCAATCTCCACATCGTCACCGATCAATACCCCACCCACCTGGGCGATCTTCTGCCAGATGCCTTTTTCGTTGGCAAAACCAAAGCCTTCACCACCGAGCACGGCACCGGACTGAATCACCACGCGCTTGCCGATGCGTACGTCGTGGTACAGCGTCACTCGCGGGGCCAACCAGCCGCCCTCACCGATCTC
Source organism: Pseudomonas fluorescens HK44 (assembly GCF_000217955.3). Lineage (GTDB taxonomy): Bacteria > Pseudomonadota > Gammaproteobacteria > Pseudomonadales > Pseudomonadaceae > Aquipseudomonas > Aquipseudomonas fluorescens_AQ. The sequence continues at coordinate 110,592 of NZ_AFOY02000009.1, forward strand.
GCTGCGCGCACCGATGAAGCAGTGGGCACCGACCGTCACACCTGCGGCGATTCGCGCAGCGCTTTCGATCACGGCAAACGCGCCAATGCTCGCAGCCGGATCAACCACCGCATCCGCTGCCACCACCGCTGTCGGATGGATACCGGCAGCAGCCTTGGGTTTGGGGTCGAACAGATGGGAAACCCGCGCATACGCCAGGTACGGATCAGGCACAACCAGCGCATCACCGGCAAAACCTTCTGCGTCAGCGGCCTTCAGCAACACGGCTGCGGCCTGGCTGTCAGCCAGATATTTACGGTATTGGGGGTTTGCCAGAAAGCTCAACTGAGCTGGGCCAGCCTCCTGCAAGGTGGCTAGCCCAGTGATTTCTTTTTCCGCGGAGCCACGGAGAGTGGCACCGAGGAACTCGGCCAATTGGCCGAGCTTTATAGTCGCTGTCATGGATTACTTCAGCTGATTCATGCGCTCGATTACCTGGCGAGTGATGTCGTACTGAGGCTTGACATCAATCACTGCGCCACGCTCGAAGACCAGGTCAAAAGCACCTTTCTTGATGACTTCTTCCACAGCGCTGTCCAGTTTCGGCTTGAGCTGCTTCAGCATTTCACGGTCAGCAACAGCTTTGGCTTCGTTCAGCTCTTTGGACTGGAACTGGAAGTCACGGGCCTTTTGCTTGAATTCAAGCTCAAGACGCTCACGCTCGCCCTGAGCCATTTTGTCGCCACCGCTAACCAGACGATCCTGAATGCCTTTGGCACTGCTTTCCAGGGTTTTGAGCTTGGTCAGTTGCGGGCCGAACTTCTTCTCGGCATCCACGGCGTATTTCTTCGCCGCGTCAGATTCCAGCAAAGCCATCTGATAGTTCAGTACTGCGATTTTCATTTCGGCAAATGCCGGGGTTGCTACCAGGACAGTTGCCAGGAGAACCAATTGAGTCAACTTACGCACGATGCACTCCTACAAAATCCATTGTCGTTATCTTGGATCAGGCTATTAGAAAGTCTGACCGAGGGAGAATTGGAACACCTGAGTCTCCGCATTGCTGTCCGGTTTCTTGACCGGCATTGCCAAGGCAAAGCTCAACGGACCAAGGGCGGTAACCCATGTCACACCCACACCCACCGAACTGGCCATATTGCTAAGGCTGACTTCATTGCACAGTGTTTTGGACTTCGAACCATCGGCGTTAGTGCTCTGTGTGCAACTCGAGTCGAACACGTTACCCACGTCCCAGAATACCGATGTACGCAAAGAACGCTGATCCTTCACGAACGGCAGAGGGAACAGAACCTCTACACCGCCCTGAATCAGGACGTTACCACCAAACGGCAGCGGATTCTGATCCGGGTCGACAGAAGTTCCCGGGTTAACAGCACGGCTCGGTGTACTGCGAGGACCCAGGGTGCTGTCCTTGAAGCCGCGAACCGAGTTGAAACCACCTGCGAAGTAGTTCTCATAGAACGGCAGCCCGCTGGTAGAACCATAACCATCGCCGTAACCCAGCTCGGTGTGCAGGCGCATGGTGTAGTTTTCAGTCAATGGCTGGAACAACTGACCACGGTAGTCGAGCTTGAAGAACGACAGATCGCTGCCCGGGGTAGTGGCTTCCAGTGTCAGGCTTTGCGAGTGACCACGGGTCGCCAGCACGCCTTTATTCAGAGTTGACTCGGACCAACCGGCCGAAGCCTTGAAGTTCAGGTACTGGTCGCCTTCACGGTTCACGAAGTCAAAAATCTCGTCAACGGTGTACTGACCGGTCTTGATCTTGTCTTGCTGCGCACTCAGACCAAAGGTCAGACGCGAAGTTTCACTGATCGGATAACCGACGTTGATACCCGCGCCCAGGCTGTCTACCGCATAGCTGGCTACGTTGACATCAAGGTTTTTGTAGTCAGTGGTGCGATAGAAAGCGTTGTAACCCAGGCTCACGCCATCGGCTGTCCAGTACGGGTCGACATAACCGAAGTTATAACGGCTCTGGTATTGGCTACGGGTCAAGCCAATGCTGACCTTGTTACCGGTACCCAGGAAGTTGTTCTGGGTAATCGAACCACCCAGGATCAAACCGGCGCTCTGGGCAAAACCAACGCTGGCGGTAATCGAGCCGGAAGCTTGTTCTTCAACGGCGTAGTTCACGTCAACCTGGTCATCGACACCCGGTACAGCCGGAGTCTCGACGTTGACTTCCTTGAAGAAGCCCAGACGTTCCAGACGGGTCTTGGACTGGTCGATCAGGTAGGTCGAAGCCCAGCCACCTTCCATCTGGCGCATTTCACGACGGAGCACTTCGTCTTCCGACTTGGTGTTGCCGCGAAAGTTGATACGGTTTACGTAAGCACGCTTGCCCGGATCGACCACAAAGGTGATATCAACGGTGTGATCGTCGTCATGCGGAGTCGGTACGCCGTTGACGTTGGCGAAGGTGTAACCCTCGTTACCCAGGCGACGGGTAATCAATTCAGAAGTCGTGGTCATCAGCTTGCGTGAGAAGACCTGGCCTTTTTGCACCAGCAGCAGCGCCTTGACCTGGTCTTCAGGGACCTTCAGGTCACCGCTGAGCTTCACGTCACGAACGTTGTACTTCTGACCTTCGTTGATGTTGACGGTGATATAGACGTGTTTTTTGTCCGGGGTGATCGAAACCTGGGTCGAAGCGATATCCATATTGATATAGCCACGGTCCAGGTAGTAGGAACGCAGACGCTCCAGGTCACCGGAGAGTTTTTCACGAGCGTACTTGTCATCGTTCTTGAAGAACGACAACCAGTTGCTGGTCTTGAGTTCGAACAGGTCGATCAGGTCTTCATCAGGGAAAACCGTGTTACCCACCACGTTGATGTGCTGGATAGCCGCGACAGTGCCTTCGTTGATATTGACCTTCAAGCCAACGCGGTTGCGCGGCTGAGGAACAACTTCAGTGTCAACGGTGGCCGAGTAGCGACCTTGAGCGACGTACTGGCGCTGCAGCTCGTTACGCACGCCTTCAAGCGTCGCACGCTGGAAGATCTCGCCTTCGGCCAGACCGGATTGTTTAAGGCCTTTCATCAGGTCTTCAGTGGAGATCGCCTTGTTGCCTTCGATCTCGATACTGGCGACCGACGGGCGTTCGACTACCGTAATGACCAGGACATTGCCATCGCGGCCCAGCTGGATATCTTGAAAGAAACCGGTTTTGAACAGCGCACGAGTGGATTCCACCAGGCGACGATCATCCGCCTGTTCACCGACGTTCAACGGCAAGGCACCAAAGACGCTACCCGCGGATACCCGCTGGAGGCCATTGATGCGAATATCGGAGATAGTGAAGGACTCGGCGTGAACTTCGGCGATCATCAATACGGTGAAAACCGCAGTTAGCAGCAGACGTTTCATGAAGTCCTTTCTTATTCCAACTGGCAATAAACAAACTGCCGCAAAATGCGGCAGATTCGCAATTCAGCGAAGCGTTACAGTCGACCCAGATCGTTGACCAGAGCAAGCAACATCACCCCGATCACCAAACTGATACCGATCTGTATCCCCCAACTCTGCACCCGATCCGACAAGGGACGACCACGCGCCCACTCGATCAGATAAAACAACAAATGCCCCCCATCCAGTACAGGAATGGGCAACAAATTCAGAACGCCCAGGCTAATACTCAGATAAGCCAGGAAATTCAGGAAATCAGCGACACCCGACTGGGCAGAAGCGCCCGCCACTTTAGCAATGGTTATCGGTCCACTCAAGTTTTTTACCGAGAGCTCGCCGAACAACATTTTCTTTAGTGAATCAAGGGTCAGCACACTCATGGTCCAGGTGCGTCGAGCACCTTCGCCAATCGCGGCCACAGGACCGAAGCTGACCTCGCGAATCATGACTGGTGGCCAATTGATGGCCTTCACCCCAGCCCCCAGATAACCACTGGCTACTTTCGCCTTGTCGCGAGCTGCCAAGGTAACCGGGACGTCGATTTGAGCACCGTCACGCTCGATATGCAGCACAATTTTGGTATCAGGACGCACACGTACCCAATCGACCACTTGCTGCCAATCGGTCAACGCCTGGCCATCGAGTGCCAGCAGACGGTCACCGGTCTTCAGGCCAGCTGCCTGCGCCGGGCCTTTAGGGTCCAGCTCAGCCAACACTGGCGGCAATGCCGGACGCCAAGGGCGAATACCCAGCGAACGAATCGGGTCCGGTTCATCAGCCCCCTTGAGCCAATGATCCAGGACCAGCTCACGCGGTGAATCAACGGTAGAGCCCTGTTCGCGCACCAGCAATTGCAACGAACCGCTTTCACCAAGACGCCGGACCAGTTGCAGATTCACTGCTGCCCAACCCGAAGTCGGCTCCCCATCGATGGCGACGATTTCCTGCCCCGGATTCAAGCCGGCCCTGGCGGCCATGCTGCCGACTTCAACGACTCCGATGACAGGACGCACCTGCTCGGTGCCAAGCATCGCCAGCACCCAGAAAAACGTCAACGCCAACAAAAAGTTGGCGACAGGCCCGGCAGCAACGATGGCGATACGCTGACGAACGGATTTGCGATTAAAGGCCTGATCAAGCTGATCGGATGGCACTTCACCTTCACGCTCGTCAAGCATCTTCACGTAACCACCCAGAGGGATGGCGGCGATCACGAACTCGGTGCCGCGCCGGTCATGCCAGCGCAGCAATGGCAGGCCGAAGCCCACGGAGAAACGCAGAACCTTGACGCCACAGCGACGCGCGACCCAGAAATGGCCAAATTCATGGAAGGTGACCAGCACGCCCAAAGCCACCAGGGTGCCGACAATCATATAGAGCGCGCTCATCTACTTTCTCCGCAATCCTATTCAGTGTTGCCGCGAGCAAACCCGCCGCAACACCTATCGCCCGTGACGACTCAACCAACGCTCGGCCAGGACACGCGCTTTCGCGTCCGCAGTGAAAACCGCATCGAGATCATCGACCGAAACCACAGGCTCGAGGTTTAACACCTCTTCGATGATACTCGCGATCTCCAGGTAACGGACACGTCCTTCAAGAAAGGCCGCAACAGCCACCTCATTCGCGGCGTTCAGCATCGCCGGAGCACTGTTCCCTGCCTCTGCTGCCTGACGCGCCAGACGCAAGCACGGGAAACGCTCTTCGTCGGGCGCCTGGAAGTCCAGACGCGCGATTGCAAACAGATCCAGCGGCGCAACCCCGGAGTCGATGCGCTCAGGCCATGCCAGCGCATTGGCGATCGGCGTGCGCATATCCGGATTGCCCAACTGCGCCAATACCGAACCATCAACGTAGTCGACCAGCGAATGAATCACGCTTTGCGGATGAATCACCACTTCGACCTGTGACGGTTTTGCATCAAACAGCCAGCAGGCCTCGATCAGCTCCAGGCCTTTGTTCATCATGCTGGCCGAATCGACCGAAATCTTGCGGCCCATCGACCAGTTGGGATGGGCACACGCCTGCTCTGGCGTAACATGCGCCAACTCAGCCATGGATGTCTGCCGGAACGGACCGCCAGAGGCTGTCAGTAAAATCCGTCGAACACCCACAGCGCCGAGCCCGCGGGAAAAATCTGCGGGCATGCACTGAAAGATCGCATTGTGCTCGCTGTCGATCGGCAGCAGCACTGACCCGCTCTTGTGCACGGCCTGCATGAACAGAGCGCCGGACATCACCAGCGCTTCCTTGTTGGCCAGCAGAATCTTCTTGCCCGCCTCGACCGCCGCCAGCGTCGGACGCAAACCCGCCGCACCGACAATCGCCGCCATCACCGCATCGACTTCAGCGTCGGAGGCGACCTGACACAGGCCCTCCTCTCCCACCAGCACCCGCGTTGAAAGGCCCGCAGCGCGCAGATCGTCCTGCAGACGCCGGGCAGCCAAGGGCTCCGGCACAACAGCAAAACGCGGCACATGGCGGATACACAAGGCCAGCAGCTCACTCAGGCGAGAGAAGCCGCTCAAGGCAAAGACTTGATAGCGCTCGGGATGACGCGCAATGACATCAAGGGTGCTCAGACCAATAGAACCGGTCGCCCCAAGGACAGTAATCTGTTGTGGGCGGCTCACGATGCAGCCATCCACAGCAATACCGCAAACACCGGAATCGCCGCGGTGAGACTGTCGATACGATCCAGAATGCCGCCATGGCCCGGCAGCAGATTACTGCTGTCCTTGATGCCCGACTGGCGCTTGAACATACTTTCGGTCAAATCGCCGACCACTGAGATAAACACGATAATCGCCGCACCGATCAACCCTTTCAGCATCTCGCCAGTCGTCCAGTCACGCACCAGACCAACGATGGCGGTGATCACCAGGCTCAGCAACAAGCCGCCGTACACGCCTTCCCAGCTCTTGCCGGGACTGACCTGCGGAGCAAGCTTGCGCTTGCCGAATGCCCGGCCGGAAAAGTAAGCGCCAATGTCTGCGCCCCAGACCAGCACCATCACTGCCATGATCAACCAGTTACCCAGCGGCTCTTGCTTGATCAGGATCAAACCTTGCCAGGCCGGCAACAGGATCAGCAGGCCGATGACCAGCTTGCAGGCTGCACTGGCCCAATGCTCACTGGTCTTGGGATAGGTCAGCACCAGGTACGTCGCCACCGCCCACCAGAGCACGGCAGCCCCCAGCACCCAAGGCGAAAGCCCCGGCAGCACATGCATGACAAACAGCATCGCCGCGACCACCGCCGCATAAGCGACACGGATCGGTTGTGCGGTGAAACCTGCCAGGCGCGCCCATTCCCAGGCACCAAGAGTCACGACCAGGCCGATAAACAGCGCAAAACCGGAGCCCTCGAGTAGAAAAAATCCGCACAGGGCGATCGGCAGCAGGATCAGCGCAGTGATGATTCGTTGTTTAAGCATTAAACCCGGGCTCCAGCCTCGACCTGCTCACTCGTTTTACCGAAGCGACGCTGGCGAGAAGCGAAATCGGCCAATGCTTTACGCATGGCTTCGTGTTTGAAGTCCGGCCAGAACAGGTCGGAGAAATACAGCTCGGAGTACGCCAACTGCCACAGCAGGAAGTTGCTGATGCGATGCTCGCCACCGGTACGAATGCACAAGTCCGGCAACGGCAGATCACCGGTAGCCAGACAGGTCTGCAGCAACTCCGGACTGATGTCTTCCGGACGCAAATGCCCGGCCTGAACTTCTCGCGCCAGACGTTGGGCTGCCTGGGCGATATCCCACTGACCGCCATAGTTGGCCGCGATCTGCAGAACAAACCGATTGGCGCCGACTGTCATTGCCTCCGCCTCACGCATGGCAGCCTGAAGCTCGGGATGAAAACGCGAACGATCACCGATGATACGCAACGTGATGTTGTTGTCGTTGAGGCGCTTGGCCTCGCGACGCAACGCCTTGAAAAACAAATCCATCAAGGCGCTGACTTCATCGGCCGGGCGCTGCCAGTTTTCACTGGAGAAGGCGAACAGGGTCAGTACTTCGACCCCGGCCTCAGCACACACCTCAATGACCGCGCGCACAGCATCGACGCCAGCCTTGTGCCCGGCAATACCGGGCAAGAAACGTTTTTTTGCCCAGCGATTATTGCCGTCCATGATGATCGCGACATGGCGCGGCACCACCGTGGGCGCAGTCTGCTTGGTCTTTTCCATGAAGGCGTCCTGACCCCTTATACGGCCATCAGGTCCTTTTCTTTGTCTTCAGTGAGCTTATTGATCTGAGCCTCGAAGTCTTTGATCAGCTTGTCGATATCGGCACTCGCGCGACGCTCTTCGTCTTCGCTGATTTCCTTATCCTTGACCAGCTTCTTCAGGTCGCCCAGTGCATCACGGCGAATATTACGCACCGCGACACGAGCATCTTCGGCTGCGCTGCGCGCTTGCTTGGTGAAGCCCTTGCGGGTCTCCTCGGTCAAGGCCGGCATGGAAATCAGCAGCAACTCACCCAGGTTCGTCGGGTTGAGGTTCAGACCAGCACTCTGGATCGCCTTGTCGACCGCTGCGAGCATGTTGCGCTCGAAAGCCACGACCTGCAGGGTCCGGGAGTCCTTCACGGTGACGTTGGCCACGCTGCTCAAAGGAGTATCCGAACCGTAGTAAGGGACCATCACGCTGCCCAGGATACTTGGGTGCGCCTTGCCTGTACGAATCTGGCCAAAAGCGTGGGCCAGGGACTCCAGCGACTTGGTCATGCGCTCTTGAGCGTCTTTCTTGATTTCGTTGATCATTGCTCGCCTTCCTCGATCAGGGTTCCTTCAGCGCCGCCATGTACGATGTTCAGCAGGGCGCCGGGCTTGTTCATGTTAAATACGCGCAGCGGCATCTTGTGGTCGCGGCACAGGCAAATAGCCGTCAGATCCATCACACCCAGCTTGCGATCCAGTACTTCATCGTAGGTCAGATGATCGAACTTCTCGGCATGCGGGTCTTTGAATGGATCAGCGGTGTACACACCATCAACCTTGGTCGCTTTCAACACGACGTCAGCATCGATCTCGATCGCACGCAGGCAGGCTGCCGAGTCCGTGGTGAAGAACGGGTTGCCGGTACCGGCAGCGAAGATGACCACTTCCTTGGCGTTCAGGTGACGCATGGCTTTGCGGCGATCGTAGTGATCGGTCACGCCGACCATGGAAATAGCCGACATCACGATGGCCGAGATATTCGCACGTTCCAGCGCGTCACGCATGGCCAGAGCGTTCATCACAGTGGCCAGCATGCCCATGTGGTCGCCAGTGACCCGATCCATACCGGCCGCACTCAGTGCTGCGCCTCGGAACAGATTACCACCACCAATCACCAGGCCGACCTGAACACCGATACCGACCAACTGGCCGACTTCCAGCGCCATGCGATCCAGAACCTTGGGGTCGATCCCGAACTCTTCGGACCCCATCAGGGCCTCGCCGCTAAGCTTGAGTAGAATGCGTTTATAGCGAGCCTGATAACCACTGCCCTGCTGAGCCATTGCGAATCTCTCCTGCGGCGTATTTTAAAAAATTCTTTGCGGGCTGTTTGCAGCCTGCGTTCACTCTAACGTGACACTGTCACAGCGCCATCAGAACACGGCCTTGTAAGCCAGTTCCGACGGAAAACCAAATAAATTGGCTTCCCCATCTGAAAAGAGGCTGCGCGCGTGAGCGGGCAGCCTCTTCAGGGCGACAGTTAAAAAACTGTCTTATTGCTTGCTGGCAGCCAGCTGTGCGGCAACTTCTTCAGCGAAGTTGTCGACTGGTTTCTCGATGCCTTCGCCTACTTTGAAGTAAGTGAAGGAAACGATTTCAGCGCCGCCTTTCTTGGCCAGCTCACCGACCTTGATTTCAGGGTTCTTGACGAACGCCTGCTCAACCAGGCTGGCTTCAGCCAGGAACTTGGTGATACGACCGGCAACCATTTTTTCAACGATTTCGGCTGGCTTGCCTTTGATCTTGTCTTCGTTGAGGCTCATGAACACGGCTTTTTCGCGTTCGATGGCGTCAGCGGAAACTTCCGACGGCAGCAGGAACTCAGGGTTGCTGGCAGCTACGTGCATAGCGATGTCTTTGGCCAGCTCGACGTTGCCGCCCTTCAGGGCCACGACTACACCGATCTTGTTGCCGTGCAGGTAAGAACCGACAACATCGCCTTCGATACGAACCAGACGACGGATGTTGACGTTTTCGCCGACTTTGGCAACCAGCGCTTCACGAGCCGATTCCTGAGCGGCGATCAGCGGAGCTGCGTCGGTCAGTTTGTCGGCGAATGCTTTTTCTACGCTGGCAGCAACGAAAGCTTTGAAGTCGTCTTGCAGAGCGAGGAAGTCGGTTTGCGAGTTGACTTCAATGATAACGGCAGCTTTACCGTCTTCCTTGATGCCGATCGCGCCTTCAGCGGCAATGTTGCCTGCTTTCTTGGCTGCCTTGATGGCGCCCGAAGCACGCATGTCATCAATGGCTTTCTCGATGTCGCCGCCAGCCTTGGTCAAGGCTTTCTTGCAGTCCATCATGCCTTCGCCAGTACGCTCGCGCAGTTCTTTGACCAACGCTGCAGTAATCTCTGCCATTTCAAAATTCCTCTTGGATAGGTTATCAACCATTCCACCCGATCGAACGGGCGTTCAATTCTTCCCGAACCAACCTTGTTAGCTGCTGCACATTACAGATGCAGTAGCGGCATCCTGAAAACAGGCGCCAACAAATGGTTTTCGAGGTGGCAAAAAGGGGGCCAAGCCCCCTTTTTGCTTACTGAGTCAACGCCAAGGCGTCAATTACTCAGCTGCTGCTACCGGAGCTTCTTCAACGAACTGCTCGGTGCCGCCAGCAACGTGGTTGCGACCGCGGATAACAGCGTCAGCCATCGAACCCATGTACAGCTGGATAGCGCGGATTGCGTCATCGTTGCCTGGGATGATGTAGTCAACGCCTTCCGGGCTGCTGTTGGTATCGACTACGCCGATAACCGGGATGCCCAGTTTGTTGGCTTCGGTGATCGCGATACGCTCGTGATCAACGTCGATAACGAACAGTGCGTCAGGCAGACCGCCCATGTCCTTGATACCACCCAGGGAACGATCCAGCTTTTCCAGATCGCGAGTGCGCATCAGCGCCTCTTTCTTGGTCAGCTTGGCGAAAGTACCGTCTTCAGCTTGCACTTCAAGGTCACGCAGACGCTTGATGGAAGCACGGATGGTTTTGAAGTTGGTCAGCATGCCGCCCAACCAGCGATGATCGACGTACGGCGAACCGCAACGTGCTGCTTCTTCAGCAACGATCTTGCCAGCGGAACGCTTGGTGCCGACGAACAGAATCTTGTTTTTGCCCTGGGCCAGACGCTCTACGAAAGTCAGAGCTTCGTTGAACATTGGCAGGGTTTTTTCAAGGTTGATGATGTGGATCTTGTTACGCGCGCCGAAAATGTACTTACCCATTTTCGGGTTCCAGTAACGGGTCTGGTGACCGAAGTGCACACCGGCCTTCAGCATATCGCGCATGTTGACTTGGGACATGATAGTTCCTTAATAAGTCGGGTTTGGCCTCCACGTATCCCAATGACCAACCAGCAGCATCAGCTGAAGGCACCCAGGTCATCGTGTCGACACGTGTGTGGATTTAAGCTTTTCGGGGTATACCCGGAAAGCGGCGCATTTTATATCACAAGGAAGGCGAAAACGAAACCCGGATTCTTAAAACCGGCCAAGTGCTTTTGTTCCGGCCCTTGGAATCCCCCTAGAATGCGCCATTCTATAGAGAGAGGCGATGCACGGAGGCGCAGATTTGCCGTGATCGTCTGTTAGAATCGTGTTTTTCAGGGCTGCGAGCAGCATCACGCAGAGCCCATTCCGTATAGAAAGCGCCACTGAGCGTAGAGAGAGCCTGTATGACCGTCACCCTCAAAACCCCAGAGGACATCGCAAAAATGCGGATCGCCGGCAAGCTTGCCGCCGATGTGCTGGAAATGATTGCCGAATACGTCAAGCCGGGCGTCACGACCGAAGAGCTGGACCGCATCTGCCACGACTACATCGTCAACGAGCAGAAAGCCATCCCTGCCCCGCTCAACTACAAAGGCTTTCCGAAGTCGATCTGCACCTCGATCAACCACGTGGTCTGCCACGGCATCCCGAACGAGAAGCCGCTTAAAGATGGCGACACGCTGAATATCGACGTCACCGTGATCAAAGATGGCTATCACGGCGACACCAGCCGCATGTTCCACGTCGGCAACGTGCCGGTCTGGGCCGAGCGCCTGTCGCAAGTCACCCAGGAATGCATGTACAAGGCCATCGAACTGGTCAAGCCTGGCTGCCGCCTCGGCGATATCGGCGAAGTCATCCAGAAGCACGCTGAAAAAAATGGTTTCTCAGTGGTTCGCGAGTTCTGCGGTCACGGCATCGGCAAGGTATTCCACGAAGAGCCGCAAATCCTGCATTACGGCCGCGCCGGCACCGGCATGGAACTGAAAGCCGGCATGACCTTCACCATCGAGCCGATGATCAATCAGGGCCGTGCCGACACCAAGGTACTCGGCGATGGCTGGACCGCGATCACCAAGGATCGCAAGCTGTCGGCCCAGTGGGAGCACACCCTGCTGGTGACCGAAACCGGCTACGAGATCTTCACATTGCGCAGCGATGACACCATCCCTCGCGTTTCGGCCTGATCCAGCAAGCTCCCCACCCAGCCTATAGAAGGAATGCCAATCGATGCCGCAGGTGGATCCCGAACTCTTCGACCGCGGCCAGTTCCAGGCCGAACTGGCCCTGAAGGCAAGCCCGATCGCGGCCTTCAAGAAGGCCATCCGCCAGGCACGAGAGGTACTCGACGTGCGATTTCGCAGCGGACGGGATATTCGCCGGCTGATCGAGGATCGCGCCTGGTTCGTCGACAACATCCTGCAACAGGCCTGGGAGCAGTTTAATTGGAGTGAAGACGCCGACATCGCGCTGGTCGCGGTCGGCGGCTACGGTCGCGGCGAACTGCACCCCTACTCCGACATCGATTTGCTGATTTTGCTGGACAACGCCGATCACGAAGTTTTCCGCGATTCCATCGAGCGATTTCTGACGCTGCTATGGGACATTGGCCTGGAAGTTGGCCAAAGCGTGCGCTCGGTGGACGAATGCGCCGAACAAGCCCGCGCCGACCTGACCATCATCACCAACCTGATGGAGAGCCGCACCATTGCCGGCCCCGAGCATTTGCGCCAGCGCATGCTCGATGTCACCAGCACGGAGCACATGTGGCCGGCCAAGGAATTTTTCCTGGCCAAACACGCCGAACAAAAAGCGCGTCACCACAAATACAACGACACCGAATACAACCTGGAACCCAACGTCAAAGGTTCGCCTGGCGGCCTACGGGACATTCAGACGATTCTCTGGGTGGCACGCCGTCAATACGGCACGCTGAACCTGCGCGCACTGGCGGGCGAAGGCTTCCTGGTCGAAAGCGAAAACGCCCTGCTGGCCTCGTCCCAGGAGTTTTTGTGGAAGGTTCGCTACGCCCTGCACATGCTCGCTGGCCGCGCCGAAGACCGCTTGTTGTTCGACCATCAGCGCTCAATCGCCGGGCTGCTGGGCTTTGAAGGCGATGACGCCAAGCACGCCATCGAAAACTTCATGCAACAGTACTACCGGGTGGTGATGAGCATTGCCCAGCTCAGCGACCTGATCATCCAGCATTTCGAGGAAGTCATCCTCGCGCCGGAAGATGAAGCGCCGCCGCAACCGATCAACTCGCGCTTCCAATTGCATGACGGCTACATCGAGGCGATCAACACCAACGTGTTCAGACGCACACCGTTTGCCATGCTGGAAATTTTCGTGCTGATGGCCCAACAGCCGGAAATCAAGGGCGTGCGGGCTGATACCATTCGTCTGCTGCGCGAACACCGGCACCTGATCGATGACGATTTTCGCAATGACATTCGCAATACCAGCCTGTTCATCGAACTGTTCAAGTGCAAGATCGGCATCCACCGCAACCTGCGACGGATGAACCGTTACGGTATCCTCGGGCGCTACCTGCCAGAGTTCGGCTTTATCGTCGGGCAGATGCAGCACGACCTGTTCCATATTTATACGGTCGACGCCCACACCCTGAACCTGATCAAACACCTGCGCAAATTGCAGTACACCCAGGTGTCCGAGAAATTCCCGCTGGCCAGCAAGCTCATGGGCAAGCTGCCCAAGCCGGAGCTGATCTACCTTGCCGGGCTGTACCACGACATTGGCAAGGGCCGGCATGGCGATCACTCGGATATCGGGGCAGTCGACGCCGAAGCGTTCTGCCAACGCCATCAACTGCCCGTGTGGGACAGCCGACTGATTGTCTGGCTGGTGCAAAACCACCTGGTGATGTCGACCACCGCCCAGCGCAAAGACCTGTCCGATCCGCAAGTGATCCACGACTTCGCGCAGATTGTTGGCGACGAGACCCGCCTCGATTACCTGTACGTGCTGACCGTTTCGGACATCAACGCCACCAACCCGACGCTGTGGAACTCCTGGCGCGCCAGTTTATTGCGCCAGCTCTACACCGAAACCAAGCGTGCCTTGCGCCGCGGTCTGGAAAACCCGGTCGATCGCGAAGAGCAGATCCGCCAGACCCAACGCGCCGCCCTGGATATTCTGGTACGTGGCGGCACCGACCCGGACGATGTCGAACAACTCTGGTCGCAACTGGGCGACGATTATTTCCTGCGTCACACCGCCGGCGACGTGGCCTGGCACACTGATGCAATTCTCCAGCAACCCGCCGACGGCGGACCGCTGGTACTGATCAAGGAAACCACCCAGCGCGAGTTCGAGGGCGGCACGCAGATCTTTATCTATGCGCCGGACCAGCACGACTTCTTCGCCGTGACCGTGGCGGCGATGGACCAGCTCAACCTGAACATTCACGACGCCCGGGTGATCACCTCTACCAGCCAGTTCACCCTCGACACCTATATCGTGCTCGACACCGACGGCGACTCGATTGGCGATAACCCGGCGCGGGTCAAGCAGATCCGCGACGGTCTGACCGAGGCCCTGCGCAACCCGGACAACTACCCGACCATCATCCAGCGTCGGGTGCCGCGCCAGCTCAAACACTTTGCGTTCGCACCGCAAGTGACGATCCACAACGACGCCCAGCGTCAGGTGACGGTGCTGGAACTCAGCGCCCCCGACCGTCCGGGTCTGTTGGCACGGATCGGAACAATCTTTCTCGAATTCGACCTGTCGCTGCAAAATGCCAAGATTGCCACCCTCGGCGAGCGGGTCGAAGACGTGTTCTTCATCACCGACGCGAGCAATCACCCGTTGTCCGACCCGCAACTGTGCAGCCGTTTGCAGGATGCGATCGTCGAACAACTGAGCGTCAGCCCCGAACCGGATATCAAACTTTCACGCATCAGCATCTGAATTAACAAATTTTCCCCTGTGGGAGCGAGCCTGCTCGCGATGGCGTCAGTCCATTCAGCATCGCCAGTGACTGATCTATTGCTATCGCGAGCAGGCTCGCTCCCACATTGAACGAGACCCCGCCCCCATGAACAACGCTCTGAACCAGCTCCAGCCCTACCCGTTCGAGAAACTGCGTGCCCTGCTCGGGGCGGTGACGCCAAATCCCGACAAGCGCCCGATTGCATTGTCCATCGGCGAGCCGAAGCACCGTTCGCCAAGCTTTGTGGCCGAAGCGCTGGCGAGCAATCTGGATCAGATGGCGGTGTACCCGACCACGCTTGGCATCCCGGCCCTGCGTGAAGCCATTGCAGGCTGGTGCGAGCGCCGCTTTGGCGTACCGAGTGGCTGGATCGACCCGGCGCGCAACGTGCTGCCGGTCAACGGCACTCGTGAAGCCCTGTTCGCTTTCACCCAGACCGTGGTCAATCGCGGCGACGACGCACTGATTGTCAGCCCGAACCCGTTCTACCAGATCTATGAAGGCGCAGCGTTCCTCGCAGGCGCCAAGCCGCATTACCTGCCGTGCCTGGATGAAAACGACTTCAACCCGGACTTCGATGCGGTATCGGACGATATCTGGAAGCGCTGCCAGATCCTGTTCCTGTGCTCGCCGGGCAATCCAACGGGTGCGCTGATCCCGGTCGAAACCCTGAAGAAACTGATCGCCCTGGCCGACGAACACGACTTCGTCATCGCTGCCGACGAGTGCTACAGCGAGCTCTACTTCAACGAACAGACCCCACCGCCAGGCCTGCTCAGCGCCTGCGTGGAACTGGGTCGCAAGGATTTCAAACGCTGCGTGGTTTTCCACAGCCTGTCCAAGCGTTCCAACCTGCCGGGCCTGCGCTCGGGTTTCGTCGCCGGCGATGCCGACATTCTCAAAGGCTTCCTGCTGTATCGCACCTACCACGGCTGCGCCATGCCGGTTCAGACCCAACTCGCCAGCGTTGCCGCGTGGAATGACGAAGTGCATGTACGGGCCAACCGTGCGCTGTACCGCGAAAAATACGACGCGGTACTGGAAATCCTCAGCCCGGTGATGGACGTACAGCGTCCGGACGGCGGCTTCTACCTGTGGCCGAAT
This sequence comes from Pseudomonas fluorescens HK44, assembly GCF_000217955.3. Lineage (GTDB taxonomy): Bacteria > Pseudomonadota > Gammaproteobacteria > Pseudomonadales > Pseudomonadaceae > Aquipseudomonas > Aquipseudomonas fluorescens_AQ. The sequence goes on from NZ_AFOY02000009.1 coordinate 126,551, forward strand.
GTTGAGGGTGATGATGCCGCGTTCTGCCGTGATCTGTTTGTCGAAGAACACGTGACGGTGGTGCCAGGCTCTTACCTGTCCCGTGAGGTAGATGGTTTCAATCCGGGTGCTGGCCGGGTACGCCTGGCATTGGTCGCGCCGCTGGCAGAGTGCGTTGAGGCCGCCGAGCGGATTCGCAACTTCATAACGACTCGCAGCAATCAATAGGTATTAAGCCTGCACCGCGCAATGCGAATGCGGTGCAGGCGAATTTATATAAAATATCACCACTTACCCATATTAAGCCCAATCAGCCAACGCAATAAACTGCACAACTTAATATCTAGACACCCCATTGACACTTAAATACCTTGAGGACTCACCCACAACCGAACAGATACAACAGCATGAATCAACATAATTATTGCCAAACCATTCCAACTTCCGATCCGCTTGCCTCTTATAATTCTGCAATAAACGAGCGCCCCAGTAACAAAGCGAGCAGCAGCGGTCGAAAAAAACGTAGCGTCGGGGAGCACACCAAGTACTGGCGCCCCGGAAGAACTTTGAGAATCCTTGTTTTCGAATATAACGAACACTCATTTGAAGCCATAAAAAATGGCGCAAACAAATGGCAACCCTACGTCAATCTAAATTTCGAATTCATTGAAATGGACGAACAGGATATTTTCAAATCCGATGAACTCCTAGGGGATATCCGAGTCGCCTTCTACCCACGTCTCGGCGGAGGTGGAAGTTCTGCAATAGGCACCGACTCACTCACAGGAGATCCCCAAGCACCATCAATGTCTTTTTTTCAAACCGACTTTTCTTCTCCCGATTTCGAGAGCATGGTAATTCATGAATTTGGACACGCGCTAGGCCTGCACCATGAACATCAACATCCGGATGCCAAAATACCTTGGGACCGAAAAAAAGCATATTTCCATTTTGCAGCAGCCGCCAACCTTTCCAGAGAACAAGTTGACGCCAACGTCTTTCCACTTGAGCGCACGCCCAATCGAACTTACACTCCCTACGACCGGTATTCAGTAATGCATTATCAAGTTCATAACGAACTCACTGTTGGCGACTGGCATCAACCTTTAAACAGACACATCAGCGAAGGGGACATCGCCGCCATCCGCGCGATTTATCCATAATACTGATAGCAACTGCTTAATACAGTTACCTTACTGCCCCCGGCTTAGCCCCGCTTAAATCCAGTTCACTCAATACCTCGCACAGCATGTCATCACCCGATGGGTGACATGCTGTGGCTATACAGTTACAGGCGCTGCGCCCGCAGCGCTTTTCAGGCAACCGCTTGGACTGACCATTGCGCCAACGTCTCGCACGAAACGGCGGATGACCACAATAAAAAGACAAACCCGACCACAGCCGACGCGAACCCGTCCGGTCATGGCATAATCCATCACCTTTCGTTTCCAGCACTCCAAAGGGGGCAATTCCTTGACCGCTTCAAGCAAAATGTTGCACCTTTTCGGCATCAAAGCCTGCGACACCATGAAAAAGGCGCGTACCTGGCTCGATGAAAACGCTGTCCCTTTTGACTTTCATGATTACAAAACGGCCGGAATCGACCGTGAACACCTGACCCAGTGGTGCAACGAGCACGGCTGGCAAGTGGTGCTCAACCGTGCAGGCACGACCTTTCGCAAACTCGACGACGAACGTAAAGCCGATCTCGACCAGGCGAAAGCTATCGAATTGATGCTCGCACAACCTTCGATGATCAAGCGCCCGGTGCTCGATCTCGGTGACCGAACCCTGATTGGCTTCAAGCCAGACATTTACGCGGCAGCGCTCAAGTAAGCCAGCCCGTTCAATTTTGTTAGAGGTATAAACATGTCCACTACCCTGTTCAGCCTGGCCTTTGGTGTCGGCACTCAAAACCGTCAAGGTGCATGGCTGGAAGTGTTTTACGCAGCTCCGGTTCTCAAGCCATCGGCTGAGCTGGTCGCCGCTATCGCGCCGATTCTGGGCTACACCGAAGGCAATCAGGCTATTGCGTTCAGCACCACTCAAGCCGCGCAACTGGCTGAAGCCCTGAAAGGTGTCGACGCTGCACAAGCGGCGCTGCTGACCCGCCTGGCCGAAAGCCACAAGCCGTTGGTCGCCACCCTGCTGGCCGAAGACGCACAACTGAGTTCAACGCCTGAGGCCTACCTCAAACTGCACCTGCTGTCCCATCGTCTGGTAAAGCCACACGGCCTGAACCTGGCCGGGATCTTCCCGTTGCTGCCGAACGTGGCCTGGACCAGCCAGGGCGCAATCGACCTGAGCGAACTGGCCGAACATCAACTCGAAGCCCGTCTGCGTGGCGAGTTGCTGGAAGTGTTCTCGGTCGACAAGTTCCCGAAAATGACCGATTACGTCGTGCCGGCTGGCGTGCGAATCGCTGACGCGGCACGTATTCGTCTGGGCGCCTACGTCGGCGAAGGCACCACCGTGATGCACGAAGGCTTCGTCAACTTCAACGCCGGCACCGAAGGCCCGGGCATGATCGAAGGTCGCGTCTCTGCGGGCGTGTTCGTCGGCAAGGGTTCGGACCTGGGCGGCGGCTGCTCGACCATGGGCACCCTGTCGGGCGGCGGCAACATCGTGATCAAGGTCGGCGAAGGCTGCCTGATCGGCGCCAACGCCGGTATCGGCATTCCATTGGGCGACCGCAACACTGTCGAGTCGGGCCTGTACGTGACCGCTGGCACCAAAGTGGCACTGCTGGACGAGAACAACAAACTGGTCAAAGTACTCAAGGCCCGCGAACTGGCTGGCCAGCCTGACCTGTTGTTCCGCCGCAATTCGGAGACCGGTGCCGTGGAATGCAAAACCCACAAATCGGCCATCGAACTGAACGAAGCGCTGCACGCTCACAACTAAGCAAAGCGTCAAACGATCTCTGTAGGAGCAGGGGGGCGCCTAGCCCTTGCTCGCGATGGGGCCCTTGAAGCCGCCAAAAGCATCGCGAGCAAGAGCTAGGCGCCCCGCTGCTCCTACAGGGCCAGGCGTACACCCGCCCATGTTTATCAGGGCCCGATGGCATGATGATTCCTTCTCCCTGGCGCGCCGATTTTCCGGCCATCGCCGCTCTGCAACGGCAAGACCAGACCTATCTGGACAACGCCGCCACCACCCAGAAACCCCAAGCCCTGATCGATGCGCTGGCGCACTACTACGCCAACGGCGCGGCCAACGTCCATCGTGCGCAACACCTGCCCGGCGCCCACGCCACGCAGGCGTTCGAAGGCAGCCGCAGCAAAGTCGCGCACTGGCTCAATGCTGGCAACCGCGGGCAAATCATCTTTACCCACGGCGCAACCTCTGCGCTGAACCTCCTGGCCTACGGCCTGGAACACCTTTTCAATCCGGGCGATGAAGTTGTCATCAGCGCCCTGGAACACCACGCCAACCTGTTGCCGTGGCAGCAATTGGCGCACCGTCGCGAGCTAAAACTGGTGGTGTTGCCGCTGGACGCAGACGGTCAGATCGATCTAGACACCGCCGCCCAGTTGATCGGCCCGCGCACGCGGTTGCTGGCGGTCAGTCAGTTGTCCAACGTGCTTGGCGCATGGCAACCGTTAGCGCCGTTGCTGGCGCTGGCCAAGGCGCAGAACGCCTTGACCGTGATCGATGGCGCCCAAGGCGTGGTCCATGGCCGCCATGACGTGCAGACACTGGGTTGCGACTTTTATGTTTTTTCCAGCCACAAACTCTATGGCCCGGACGGTCTCGGCGTGTTGTATGGCCGCAACGAAGCCCTGCAACGGTTGCGTCCGTGGCAATTCGGCGGCGAGATGGTGCTCGATGCCAACTACCACGATGCACGTTTCCGCCCGGCCCCGCTGGGTTTTGAAGCCGGCACACCGCCGATTGCCAGCGTGATAGGCCTGGGGGCGACCCTCGACTATCTGGCCGGTCTGGACCAGGACGCCGTGTGCGCCCACGAAGCTGCACTGCATGATTACCTGTTGAAGGGTTTACAGGCGCGCAATGGCATTCGCCTGCTGGGCAAACCGCAACTGGCGCTGGCCAGCTTTGTCGTCGAAGGCGTGCATAACGCCGATCTGGCGCATCTGCTCACCGAACAGGGCATCGCCGTACGCGCCGGACACCACTGCGCGATGCCGCTGCTGAAAAGCTTCGAACTGGCGGGCGCGATTCGGGTTTCGTTGGCGCTGTACAACGACTCGGAAGACCTTGAGCGCTTTTTCGAAGCCCTTGATCAAGCGCTGGAGTTGTTGCGATGAGCCTGCCGGCTGATGCCATTACGGCACTGGAAACCTTTCAGGCCGCTGCCGGCTGGGAACAACGCGCTCGTTTGCTGATGCAATGGGGCGAACGGCTTCCGGCGTTGAGCGATGCAGACAAGACCGACGCCAACCGCGTACACGGCTGCGAAAGTCAGGTGTGGCTGGTGGGCGCGCTGCAGGACGGCCATTGGCAGTTTGCCGCCAGCAGCGATGCACGGTTGATTCGCGGGTTGGTGGCGCTGCTGCTGGCGCGGGTCAACGGCTTGACCGCCGCCGAGTTGCGACAAGTGGATTTGCCGGACTGGTTTAATCAATTGGGGTTATCGCGACAACTGTCGTCGTCGCGCAGCAATGGCCTCAATGCCGTGTTACAGCGAATGAATGAGTTGGCCGCCTGACACCAGTGGCGAGGGAGCTTGCTCCCGTCGGCCGGTCCGCGTTCGGGCGCAGCAGTCGTAAATCGATGAATACGGTGTGTCTGACAACCTGCGGCGCTCGATTTTTGGGTCGCTTCGCGACCCAGCGGGAGCAAGCTCCCTCGCCACAACGGCAGGATTATTGCGCTGGTTTGATCTTGTCTGCCGGGCGCCGCACACCCGCCACAATCTTATCCACAGCCTTGGTCGCAGCGACCATGCCGAAGGTTGCGGTCACCATCATCACCGCACCGAAACCACCGGCGCAGTCGAGTTTCACCCCATCGCCGACAAAGCTCTTCTGCAAGCAAATGCTGCCATCGGGTTTCGGATAGCGCAGTTGCTCGGTGGAGAATACGCACGGCACGCTGTAGTGACGGGTCACGGTGCGTGAGAAACCATAATCGCGACGCAACGTGGAGCGCACTTTCGAGGCCAGCGGGTCATTGAAGGTCCGGTTCAGGTCACACACCTGGATCAGCGTCGGATCGATCTGCCCGCCCGCACCGCCCGTGGTGATGATCTGGATCTTGCGACGTTTGCACCAGGCGATCAGCGCAGCCTTGGCGTTGACGCTGTCGATGCAGTCGATCACGCAGTCGATGTCTGGCGTGATGTACTCGGCCATGGTCTCGCGGGTGACGAAATCCGCCACCGCGTGCACCGTGCATTCCGGGTTGATCCCGCGCAGGCGCTCGGCCATCACCTCGACCTTGGGTTTGCCGACGGTGCTGTCCAGCGCATGCAACTGGCGATTGACGTTGCTGACGCACACGTCATCGAGGTCGAACAGCGAAATTTCGCCGACACCGCAACGGGCCATGGCTTCCGCCGCCCAGGAACCGACGCCACCGACGCCAACAATCGCCACATGGGCTGCGCGCAAACGCGCAAGGCCTTCGATGCCATACAAGCGGGCAATGCCAGCAAACCGCGGATCTTCTGTACTCATGACCACTACCCTAAAAACCGGCGCGCATTATAGGGCCGATGCGTGCCAAGAACATCTTTGCGCTATAAACGGCAGCAGGTCCTGCTTTAATTGAGTCCACATATGTACATTTTTTGTCACACAAAAGAACTTAAGCGAAGATAGCTTGCCCAATGTCCGGCTTTTTTCTGTCTGCTGTACGCTCAGTTGAAGGCCAGTGTAGGATGCGCGCCGATTGGCGCGTGCCAACCGTCCCCTCGTTCCACACCTTTTGGAACCCGATATAGCTATGTCATCGCGTAAATTTGGACTCAATCTGGTGGTAGTGCTGGCGATTGCCGCGCTGTTCACCGGTTTCTGGGCGCTGATCAACCGCCCCGTCACGACCCCCAACTGGCCTGAGCAGATCTCCGGTTTTTCTTACTCGCCGTTCCAGCAAGGCCAGTTCCCACAGAAAAACCAGTTCCCGTCCGACGATGAAATGCGTCGCGACCTGGAGATCATGAGCAAGCTGACCGACAACATCCGGACCTACTCCGTCGACGGTACGCTTGCGGACATCCCGAAACTGGCGGAAGAATTCGGCCTGCGCGTGACGCTGGGGATCTGGATCAGCCCCGATCTTGAGCGTAACGAGCGCGAGATTCAGCGCGCTATCGAGCTGGCCAACAGCTCGCGCAGCGTCGTGCGCGTGGTGGTCGGTAACGAAGCGATCTTCCGTAAGGAAATCACCGCCGAGCAATTGAGCGTGATCCTCGATCGCGTGCGCGCAGCGGTAAAAGTCCCGGTGACCACGTCCGAACAGTGGCACGTCTGGGAAGAAAACCCGATGCTGGCCAAGCACGTCGACCTGATCGCGGCTCACATCCTGCCGTATTGGGAATTCATTCCGGTGGACCAGGCCGGCCAGTTCGTTCTGGACCGTGCCCGCGACCTGAAAAAACTGTTCCCGAAAAAACCGCTGCTGCTGTCCGAAGTGGGCTGGCCGAGCAATGGCCGCATGCGCGGTGGTGCTGATGCAACCCCGGCTGACCAGGCAATTTACCTGCGTACGCTGGTGAACAAGCTCAACCGCCAGGGCTTCAACTACTTCGTGATCGAAGCGTTTGACCAGCCCTGGAAAGCCAGCGACGAAGGTTCGGTAGGCGCCTATTGGGGCGTGTTCAACGCCGCGCGCCAGCAGAAATTCAACTTCGAAGGCCCGGTCGTGGCGATCCCGCAATGGCGGGTACTGGCGGTCGGCTCCGTGGTCCTGGCGTTGTTGTCCCTGACCCTGTTGATGATCGACGGCTCGGCCCTGCGCCAGCGCGGTCGGACCTTCCTGACCTTCACTGCTTTCCTCGGCGGTTCGGCACTGGTGTGGATCGGTTACGACTACAGCCAGCAATACAGCACCTGGTTCAGCCTGACGGTGGGCTTCCTGCTCGCCCTCGGTGCACTCGGGGTATTTATTGTATTGCTGACCGAAGCCCACGAACTGGCCGAGACCGTCTGGACCCACAAACGTCGGCGTGAATTCCTGCCGGTGGTGGGCGACTCGGACTACCGCCCGAAAGTCTCGATCCACGTGCCGTGCTACAACGAGCCGCCGGAGATGGTCAAACAGACCCTCAACGCCTTGGCCAACCTCGACTATCCGGACTTCGAAGTCCTGATCATCGACAACAACACCAAGGACCCGGCCGTCTGGGAACCGGTGCAGGCCTATTGCGAAACCCTCGGCCCGCGCTTCAAGTTCTTCCACGTCGCGCCATTGGCCGGTTTCAAGGGCGGTGCACTGAACTACCTGATCCCGCACACCGCCAAGGATGCCGAAGTCATCGCGGTGATCGACTCGGACTACTGCGTCGACCCGAACTGGCTCAAGCACATGGTGCCGCACTTCGCCGATCCGAAAATCGCCGTGGTGCAGTCGCCACAGGATTATCGCGACCAGAACGAAAGCACCTTCAAGAAGCTCTGCTACGCGGAATACAAAGGCTTCTTCCACATTGGCATGGTCACCCGTAACGACCGTGACGCGATCATCCAGCACGGCACCATGACCATGACCCGTCGCTCGGTGCTCGAAGAGCTCGGCTGGGCTGACTGGTGCATCTGCGAAGACGCCGAGTTGGGTCTGCGGGTGTTCGAAAAAGGCCTGTCGGCGGCGTACTACCACAACAGTTACGGCAAGGGCCTGATGCCCGATACTTTTATCGACTTCAAGAAACAGCGTTTCCGCTGGGCCTACGGAGCGATTCAGATCATCAAGCGGCACACTGCCAGCCTGTTGCGCGGCAAGGACACCCAACTGACCCGTGGCCAGCGTTACCACTTCCTCGCGGGCTGGTTGCCGTGGGTGGCGGATGGCATGAACATCTTCTTCACCGTCGGCGCCCTGCTCTGGTCGGCGGCGATGATTATCGTGCCGCAACGGGTCGATCCACCGCTGCTGATCTTCGCAATCCCGCCCCTGGCGCTGTTCGTGTTCAAGGTGGGCAAGATCATTTTCCTCTACCGCCGTGCGGTCGGGGTCAACCTGAAGGATGCATTCTGCGCGGCATTGGCCGGCCTGGCGTTGTCGCACACCATCGCCAAAGCGGTGCTATACGGTTTCTTCACCAGCAGCATTCCGTTTTTCCGCACCCCGAAAAATGCCGATAACCACGGCTTCTGGGTAGCGATTTCGGAAGCGCGCGAAGAGCTGTTCATCATGCTGCTGTTGTGGGGCGCGGCACTGGGGATTTACCTGGTGCAGGGCATCCCGAGCAACGACATGCGCTTCTGGGTGACCATGTTGCTGGTGCAGTCGCTGCCGTATCTGGCCGCGCTGATCATGGCCTTCCTGTCTTCGCTGCCAAAACCAACGCCTGCAACCGAGCCGGCACCTGCCGCTTAAATCTGCGCAAACCACTAAACGGCGGCCTCTGGCCGCCGTTTTGCTTTAAGATATCTGCCATTTCGCGCGCCCTGCCCCAGATGGCCTGCCCTATACCTGTGGGAGCGAGCCGGCTCCGGGCGGCGCTCCGACGATGAGTCCGTCACATTCAACCTCTATGTTGATTGTGATGACGCCATCGCGAGCATGCTCGCTCCCACATTGACAGCTTTCGGAGTTATTACATGACGGCCCACGCCGACCTTTCGCCGACCCTCCAACTCGCTATCGACCTGATCCGTCGTCCGTCCGTGACGCCGGTCGACGCCGATTGCCAGAAGCAGATGATGCAGCGCCTGGGCGATGCCGGTTTTGCGCTTGAACCCATGCGCATCGAGGATGTGGATAACTTCTGGGCTACCCATGGCAAACACGAAGGTCCGGTGCTGTGCTTCGCCGGCCACACCGACGTGGTGCCGACCGGCCCGGTGCAGGCCTGGCAGATCGATCCGTTCGACGCGGTGATCGACGAACACGGCATGCTCTGCGGCCGTGGCGCGGCGGACATGAAAGGCAGCCTGGCCTCCATGACCGTGGCGGCCGAACGTTTTGTCGCCGACTACCCGGACCACAAGGGCAAGGTCGCCTTTCTGATCACCAGTGACGAAGAAGGCCCGGCGCATCACGGCACCAAGGCGGTGGTCGAACGCCTTGCGGCGCGCAAAGAGCGTCTGGACTGGTGCATCGTCGGCGAACCGTCGAGCACCACCCTGGTCGGTGACGTGGTCAAGAACGGCCGTCGCGGCTCCCTTGGCGCCAAGCTCACCGTGCGCGGTGTGCAAGGTCACGTGGCCTACCCGCACCTGGCGAAGAACCCGATCCATCTCACCGCCCCGGCCCTGGCCGAACTGGCCGCCGAGCACTGGGATCACGGCAACGATTTCTTCCCGCCGACCAGTTTCCAGATTTCCAACGTCAACTCCGGCACCGGCGCGACCAACGTCATTCCCGGTGATCTGGTGGCGGTGTTCAACTTCCGCTTCTCCACCGAATCGACCGTCGAAGGCCTGCAACAGCGGGTGGCCGACATCCTCGACAAACATGGCCTGGACTGGCACATCGACTGGGCGCTGTCCGGCCTGCCGTTCCTCACCGAGCCGGGCGCCCTGCTCGATGCGGTGTCGGCAAGCATCAAGACCATCACCGGTCGCGAAACCAAGGCGTCCACCAGCGGCGGTACTTCGGACGGGCGCTTCATCGCCACCTTGGGCACTCAGGTGGTCGAGCTTGGCCCGGTCAACGCGACGATCCATCAGGTCAACGAGCGCGTGCTGGCCAGCGACCTCGATCTGCTGACCGAAATCTACTACCAGACCCTGATCAAGTTGCTCGCCTGATGCTCGCCTGTCCTATCTGCAGCGCGCCGCTGAACGCGGTCGACAACGGCGTCGCGTGCCCGGCCGGGCATCGCTTCGACCGCGCCCGCCAGGGTTACCTGAACCTGCTGCCGGTGCAGCACAAGAACAGCCGTGACCCAGGCGACAACCTGGCCATGGTCGAAGCCCGTCGCGACTTCCTGAATGCCGGGCATTACGCCCCGGTGGCCAAGCGTCTCGCCGAGTTGGCCGCCGAACGCGCACCGCAGCGCTGGCTGGACATCGGTTGTGGCGAGGGTTACTACACCGCGCAAATCGCCGACGCCCTGCCGAATGCCGACGGCTACGCGCTGGATATCTCCCGCGAAGCGGTCAAACGCGCCTGCAAACGTAACCCGCAGCTGACCTGGTTGATCGCCAGCATGGCCCGGGTGCCATTGGCCGATGCCAGCTGCCAGTTCCTCGCCAGTGTGTTCAGCCCGCTCGACTGGCAGGAAGCCAAACGCCTGCTCAGCCCGGGTGGCGGCTTGATGAAAGTCGGGCCGACCAGCGGCCATCTGATGGAACTGCGTGAGCGTCTGTATGACGAAGTGCGCGAATACACCGATGACAAGCACCTGGCGCTGGTGCCGGAAGGCATGACGCTGCAACACAGCGAAATCCTCGAATTCAAGCTGAACCTGGTCAGCGGCCAGGACCGCGCCAACCTGCTGGCCATGACGCCTCACGGCTGGCGCGCAAGTGCCGAACGCCGGGCGGCCGTCATCGAACAGGCCGAGCCGTTCGAGGTCAGCGTATCGATGCGCTACGATTACTTCGTTCTGCAGTAATTATTTCAGAGCAACCCTTAAACTTTTGGTCTTGAGCAGTGGCTTGAGGCCGGCTAAATCCGCGAATGGATTTTTCGAAACCCGCAGTGAGGAACATCCATGCGCCAACCCGATATCGAGATTTACCTGAAAGACGCCGACGTCGACTACAAGGCCATCGCCACCTGGCTCGGCGCGGCGCTGGGCCCTTGCACCGACTGGGTTCAGAAAGGTCAGACCTACAAGTGCAAGGCCGGCAACGTGCCCGTGACCTGGCTGCCAAAAGCCGTGGGCAAGTGGAACAGCCTGTACCTGGAAAGCGACCAGACGCCGTGGGACGACGACATCGCCTGCGCCCGCGCAGCCTTTGCTGCACTGAACGTCGAAGTGCGCTGCGCGCCGGGAACCTGGGTCGAGGAAGAAGGTGAAGAGTCGGCGGATCGCTGGATTCGCATCAGCGTCGACGGTGAAGAAGAGATCACCTGGAAAACCGCTTAACCCTGCTAGACAGCCGTGTGGCGAGGGGGCTTGCCCCCGTTCGACTGCGCAGCAGTCGTAAACCAGCGAACGCGTACTTCCTGAAACACTGCGTTTGCTGAATTTGGGGCCGCTTCGCGACCCAACGCGGGCAAGCCGCTCGCCACAGGGAATGATGGTGATTTCGCAGTCCGTGGGTTACAGGCCGACTACGTCTTCGGCCTGCAAACCTTTCTGCCCATCGACCACTGCGTATTCAACCTGCTGGCCTTCGGCCAACGAGCGGTGGCCTTCGCCACGGATCGCGCGGTAGTGCACGAACACGTCTGCCCCGCCCTCACGCTGAATGAAGCCGTAGCCCTTGGCGTCGTTGAACCACTTCACGTTGCCGGTCTCGCGCGTTGCCATCAATCAATTCCCCCATTTTTTATTATTGGTCGGCCTGTTCATGAACACGCCTTGAAAACGTTTGCCAGCGCTCGGTTGACTGTAAGAAACAGCGTCGATAGTGGCAAACGACTGGCCGAGTATATGACAGCCGCAAAAACTCTCAACTCAAGATTACTTCGGCGCTTTTTTGCCGATTTTCGACGAATACGGCACACTACCGGCCCCGAGCGCTTGCTCGGTTTTTTAAACTAAAGCAGAAGCCGTATGACCCGCTCCCCGTTCCGCCGTCTGGTGTTTGGCGCCTTGCACCGACTGTTGTACCTCTGGGTTCGCTCGGAGACGATCAATCAGTCGTCCTTCACCCTCAACCTCGACCGCAGTCGTCCGGTGTTCTACGTCCTGCAAAATCCTTCGCTGACCGACCTCGCCGTGGTCGATACCGAATGCCGCAAGGCCGGGCTGCCACGCCCGGTGTTGCCGACATCGGTGGGCAACCTGCTGGAGCCTGCCGCATTTTTCTACCTGACGCCTGAGCCCGACTGGCTCGGTCGCCAGGACAAGCGCGGCGCACCGCCCACCCTGACCCGGTTGGTCAGCGCCCTGAGCCAGAATGGCGCCGAAGACGCGCAGATCATCCCGGTCAGCGTGTTCTGGGGTCAGTCGCCGGACAGCGAATCGAGCCCGTGGAAGTTGCTCTTCGCTGACAGTTGGGCGGTGACCGGGCGTCTGCGCCGGCTGCTGAGCATCATGATCCTGGGGCGCAAGACCCGCGTGCAATTCTCCGCGCCGATCCACCTGCGCGAGCTGATCGAGCACAACAAGGGCCATGAACGCACCGTACGCATGGCCCAACGCATTTTGCGGGTGCATTTTCGCAACCTCAAAGCCGCGGTCATCGGCCCGGACATTTCCCACCGTCGCAACCTGGTCAAAGGCCTGCTGAATCAGCCACTGGTCAAACAGGCGATCCTCGACGAAGCCGAGCGCGAAAACATTTCGCCCGAGAAAGCCAAGGCGCAGGCCCTGCGTTACGGTAACGAAATTGCCTCGGACTACACCTACACCGCGATCCGTTTTCTGGAAGTGGTGCTGAGCTGGTTCTGGAACAAGATCTACGACGGGATCAAGGTCAACCACATCGAAGGCGTGCAGAACGTCGCCCAAGGTCACGAAGTGATCTACGTGCCGTGCCACCGAAGCCACATCGATTACCTGCTGCTCTCCTACCTGCTGTTTCGCAACGGCCTGACCCCACCGCACGTCGCCGCCGGGATCAACCTCAACATGCCGGTGATCGGCAGCCTGCTGCGGCGCGGCGGGGCGTTCTTCATGCGCCGCACCTTCAAGGGCAATCCGCTCTACACCTCGGTGTTCAACGAATACCTGCACACCCTGTTCACCAAAGGCTTCCCGGTGGAGTACTTCGTCGAGGGCGGCCGTTCGCGCACCGGGCGCATGCTGCAACCGAAAACCGGGATGCTGGCGATCACCCTGCGCAGCTTCCTGCGCTCGTCGCGCATGCCGATCGTCTTCATCCCGGTGTACATCGGTTACGAGCGGGTGCTGGAAGGCCGGACTTACCTCGGCGAACTGCGTGGCGCGAGCAAGAAGAAAGAGTCGATCTTCGACATCTTCAAAGTCATCGGCGCGCTCAAGCAGCGCTTCGGCCAGGTGGCGGTGAACTTCGGCGAGCCGATCAAACTGGCGGAGTTTCTCGACAGCGAGCAACCGGATTGGCGCACCCAGGAGCTTGGCCCACAGTTCAAGCCGGCCTGGCTCAACGCAACCACCAACCGCCTCGGCGAGCGCGTGGCGCGGCATTTGAACGAAGCGGCCGCCATCAACCCGGTGAACCTGGTGGCGCTGGCCCTGCTCTCCACCAGCCGTCTGGCGCTGGATGACCGCGCCATGGCGCGGGTGCTCGATTTGTATCTGGCCTTGCTGCGCAAAGTGCCTTACTCGCCGCACACCACGCTGCCGGAAGGTGACGGCCGGGCGTTGATCGAACACGTCAAGGACATGGACCTGCTCTCTGAGCAAAGCGATGCGCTGGGCAAGATTCTTTACCTGGACGAGCAAAATGCCGTCCTGATGACCTACTACCGCAACAACGTGCTGCACATTTTCGCCCTGCCGGCGTTGCTCGCAAGCTTCTTCCAGAGTGCGTCGCGCATGAGCCGCGAACAAATCCTGCGCTACACCCGCGCGCTGTATCCGTACCTGCAATCGGAGTTGTTCATCCGCTGGTCGATGGACGAACTGGATGCGGTGATCGATCAATGGCTCGAAGCCTTTGTCGAACAAGGCCTGCTGCGCTTCGAGAACAACGTGTACCTGCGCCCGGCGCCAAGCTCCCGGCATTTCGTGCTGCTGACCTTGCTGTCCAGGAGCATCGCGCAGACCTTGCAGCGCTTCTACATGACCGTTTCCCTGCTGCTCAACAGCGGCCAGAACACCCTCAGCGCCGAAGAACTGGAAGACCTGTGCACAGTCATGGCCCAGCGCCTGTCGATCCTGCATGGCCTGAACGCGCCGGAGTTCTTCGACAAGAGCCTGTTCCGCCACTTCATCCAGACCCTGCTGAACCTCGACGTGCTCAAGCGCGACGAAGCCGGCAAGCTGAGCCACCACGAACTGCTCGGCGAACTGGCCGAGGGTGCGGCCAAACGCGTGTTGCCGGCGGAAATTCGCTTGTCGATCCGTCAGGTGGCGCTGCACCGCAGTGAAGATGCGGCGGATCAACCCGCGCCGGCGCCGCAAGCCGACTAACAACTACCTTTATCAAACAAGGAAACTGCCATGCTCCGTCCTTCCCTACGTCTGGTCGGCCTCTGTGCCGGCCTGCTGATCTGCGCCAATGCGCTGGCCCTGTCGCTGGGCAGCCTGTCCCAGGGAGAAGCCTCGGGCGGCCTCAAGGACGCCCTGGCTCAGGGGGCCGTAGCGGCCGTCACCACGCTCGGCAAACCGGGCGGTTTCAGCAACAACCCTGAAGTGAAGATCGAACTGCCGGGCAAACTGGGCAAGGTCGCCAGCAAGATGAAACAGTTCGGCATGGGCGCTCAGGTCGATCAACTGGAAAACAGCATGAACAAGGCGGCGGAGGCGGCCATGCCGCAGGCCCAGGCCCTGCTGGTGGATGCGGTGAAAAAGATGACCGTGACCGATGCCAAGGGCATCCTCACCGGCGGCAAGGATTCGGCCACCCAGTACCTGGACAAGACCAGCCGCGAACAAATCCGCGCCAAGTTCCTGCCGATCGTCAAACAGGCCACCGACCAGGTGGGCCTGGCCAAGCAGTACAACTCGTTCGCAGGGCAAGCGGCAACCCTCGGCGTGCTCGATGCCAAGAGTGCCAACATTGAAGGCTACGTGACGGAAAAAGCCCTGGACGGCCTGTTCAAGATGATCGCCCAGAAGGAAGAAGGCATCCGCGCCAACCCGGCGGAAGCCGCGACCAGCCTGGCGAAGAAAGTCTTCGGCTTGCTGTAAACCTGCCCCCGTCAGTTAAATGCAATCCATGTGGGAGCGAGCCGGCTCCGGGCGGCGTTCCGACGATGGCGATGGGTCAGTCAATATTGATGCTGGATGTGCCGCCGTCTTCGCGAGCAGGCTCGCTCCCACATCAGGTTGGTGGTGTTTAATTGCACGGCAACGGCATTTGTCACAAGCCACAGCGCCTTGCGTTACGGCCTACACCTACGCCAGAATCCGCCGGCTTGTGCGCTTGAGCACTGGGCTCTATCGTCTCCGGGTCGCTGAAAATCAGCGATCGGGTTTGGTAGCCCGGTGGTACTAGGCGCAAAGCGTCACTTCTGCGGAGCCATATTTTGGCCTCTGCTAAATGGTGGCCGTGCGCAGGGCGCCTTCGGGTGCGCCGGGTTCCTAGTACACCGGTCTACCAACCTGCGTATGGCCGCCACCCTAATCGTTTGGTAGCGATGGTGTCGGCTCCTTACTTACGTACTAGGAGTTTCATCATGTTCAAACCAACACCCAATCCCCCCGAAGCCGACGCCGAAAGCGTCTCCCCCTACGCGTCCCTCGACTCGAAAGAACTCCACGCCGCCGCCCACCGGGCGCTCGATCATTACCTGCTGTTACCTGAAACCAAGAAGTTGCTGACCGACCGCCGGCCCAGCTGCATCTTCGTCATCGCCCCAGAGGTCGACAACGAAACCCTGCTGGCCCACGCCAGCGAAACCCTGGCCTCGGCCAATGTCATGGCCAGCGACCTGGCGTTTGAACTCGACGGCCCCAAACGCAACAGCGCACTGGCGATTCAGCAGATGGTGGCCCTGGCGGAGCTGGCGGTAAACCGCGCGCTGGATAACATTGATCAGCCAGAGACTTAACACCACCACCGCGGAGCTGCCGCAGGCTGCGATCTTCTGATGTTTGGATCGCAGCCTACGACCAGTCTGTTTTGATGTGTGATGACTCGCGCAAAAAGAACACCCATTCACGGCCCATCTTTTTCTTCTCGAACAGCTTCAACTCAACCAAACCGTTCAAGGTCGTGGCCGCCGTGTTGTAGGAGCAGTTCAGGTTTTCCTTCACATTGACCGCGGTAAACTCCTTAGCCATGCCGCTCTTGGCAATCTGAAACAGCGTGCGCTGCTTCTCGGTCAACTGCTTGAAAAGCCCGGACTCCTCCAGCCAACGATCAAAACCTTCGGCGTAAACCAGGCTTTTTTGATAAGCCGCCGTGAACCCGGTTACCGCCCGCAAAATCACCGAACACTGGTAGTCGATGAAATACGTCAGGTCCAGTCCGTCACTCTCGGTATGCACATAAGACCGACCGTACTTCACCGGTGCATTGCGCAGCAGAATGCTGATCGCGATGTAGCGAAATGCCGAGAAGTCATTCTTGAACATGAACCAGTAAAACAACGCCCGCGCCACCCGGCCATTGCCATCGCGGAACAATGGGATGGACTCCTCCTCACCTCGGCATCTTGAGTGCCAGACTGAAGGTGCGAACCACAGTCAAATGCGAGAAGGAGTCCACACATGAAGCTTATGCGCATTGGGGTCGACCTGGCCAAGAACGTATTTCAGATCCACGGCGTGGATTGCCATGACCAGCCAATCTGGCGGCAGCGTCTGCCTCGTGATCGCTGGCTTCAAACGGTGCTGGAGAAGATCGAGCCCGGCTGTGAGATTGGCATGGAAAGTTGCGGCGGTGCGCACCATTGGGCACGACAGCTCCAGGCATGCGGATTTCGCGTGAAGCTGATCGCGCCGCAGTTCGTCAAACCGTACGTCAAGAGCAACAAGAACGACGCCAACGATGCCGAGGCCATCTGTGAAGCGATGAGCCGCCCCAGCATGCGCTTCGTCGCCATCAAGACCGTCGAGCAACAGGATATCCAGGCGACGCATCGCATCCGGGCCGGCTTAATTGAACAGCGGACGGCCAAAGCCAATCAGATTCGTGGGCTGGTCGCCGAGTACGGCCTCATCGCCCCGAAAGAATTACTCATGCTACGTCGTGCGATACCGTGCTGGCTGGAAGATCCGGATAACGGTTTGACGGTACGCTTTCGCCGTTTGCTGGATGGCTTGTGGGGCGATCTTCGCGGGCTGGATGAGCGCGTGAACGAACTCGACAGCGAGATTACTGCCATTGCGACAAGCGAACCGGCCGCCCTCCGTCTACAACAGCTACGCGGCGTCGGCCCGATGATCGCCACCGCACTCGTCGTCGCCCTCGGTGATCCTCGACAGTTTGCCAACGGCCGACAGTTCGCCGCCTCACTGGGATTGACGCCGAGGCAACACAGCTCCGGCGGCAAGGATCGACTGCTTGGCATCAGCAAGCGCGGCGATGCGTATCTGCGAACACTGATAGTCCATGGTGCCCGCTCGGCGTTGCGTACGGCGAAACCCAAAGACGACCGACTCAGCCAGTGGGTCGTCCGTTTAGCCGAGCGCTCACATCCCAATGTGGCCGCTGTCGCGCTGGCCAATAAAACGGCACGCATGGCCTGGGCAATGCTGCGTCATGATTCTGATTACCAACCGGATCGGGCGGCAACCTGATCTATTCACCCGAGGTACCCTACGAGAGAACCATCCCTTAACCACGATTGCGACGCAACCCGAACGATGGCAAACCGGTCGAACCGGCGTTGGTAAAACCCTCAAGCATCCAGGTGCGAAAAGCACGGCGGAACGATTGGGAACCAACGCGCGAATAGCCCATCATGGCCCAGCATCGATCTGATGCCACAGTCAGAGGCCGAATATACGTGTGCAGTCGGCACGGGCGCCAGAGCGAAGGGGGGCTTGCAAAGAGGAGGAGTCCATATACGGATGCTCGTAACCCAGGGCAAAATGCAAGGCGATGGCTTTGATCATCGGGTGCACATAATCAACGCTCAGAGGATCGTCGTGGGGCTGGTTGATCCAGGTCGCCAATCCGTAGAGTCTAGCGCTGATGCCCGCGGCTGGCGGCGGTGTATGAACGGTATGGCCTTCACCATCCTGTACCACGACCTGATCATTGCTGCGAAAAAGTCCCGGCGAATACAGCGCGTCATCAATGCCTTCGACGCCAACGCGATGCAGTTGCCGGATCAGTTCGACACTCAATGGCTCGTGACGATTTTCCCAGGCGAAGATCATCATTTTGTAGTTGCCAATGACCATCCGCTCATCGGGGGTACGCGGCAGGCGATTGCGCTTGAGCATGTCCTTGGCCACCAACGTGGTGGTCGCGGCGCCCTCGAGCTGGCTGCTGCTGATCGCTTCGTCTTCAATCAGGTCATTGAGCAGGTAACTGAAATGCGCCGTCTCACCAAGATGATGAGTCATGTATTCCAACGCGGCGGTCGTTGCCTGACGATCAACCGTCGAGAGGGTTTTCTGCGCCAGCGGTGTCAGAACGAACTGGCCCCATTGGCTCGGCTCGCCCAGCGGCAACAAGCGCACGTATTGCGCCACGCGGGCCTTTTTCACCAAGGCCCAGCACAAGGTCGGATCAAGACCGGGCGGCCAGCGAAAACGCAGATCATCGAACGGCAAGTAACGCCCCTGATCATCCAGCGGCTTGAGCAGTGCCAGATAGTCGACCAGCTTTTCCTTGTGAGGCGATTGGCTGAGCGCTTCGAACAGGCTCGGGTCTATGACTGGAGGGCTTTTTATCATCGCTGTCTCAAAAACTCGCGAAACTGAGTTATGAGTACAACACAGAAGAAGCCTTGTCTCAATTATTCAAAAAATTGAGACAAGGCTGCTGGGTCAATACGGTTTTGGATCAGACCGATTCTTTCTTGACCCTGAACCACGCCGCATACAGCGCCGGCAGGAACAGCAAGGTCAGCGCCGTCGCGACGATCAAGCCGCCCATGATTGCCACCGCCATCGGTCCGAAGAACACGCTGCGTGACAACGGAATCATCGCCAGCACGGCGGCCAGTGCGGTCAGCACGATAGGCCGGAAGCGGCGCACCGTGGCTTCGATGATCGCTTGCCAGGGTTTGAGCCCGGCGCGGATGTCCTGTTCGATCTGGTCGACCAGGATCACCGAGTTACGCATGATCATCCCCGACAGCGCGATGGTCCCGAGCATGGCCACGAAACCGAACGGCTGACGGAACACCATCAGGAACAAGGTGACGCCGATCAATCCCAACGGCGCCGTCAGAAATACCATCGCGGTGCGTGAGAAGCTGCGCAGTTGCAGCATCAGCAAGGTCAGCACAACCACGATGAACAACGGCACGCCGGCATTCACCGAGCTCTGGCCACGGGTCGAGTCTTCCACCGTGCCGCCGACGTCCAGCAAATAGCCGTCAGGCAATTCGGCGCGAATCGGCTCGAGTGTCGGAAGGATCTGCTTAACCAGGGTCGCCGGCTGCTCCTTGTCGTAGATGTCGGCGCGAATCGTCACGTTCGGCAAGCGGTTGCGGTGCCAGATAATGCCTTCTTCGAAGCCATATTCCAGGGTCGCCACCTGCGACAGCGCGACACTTTTGCCGTTGTCGGTCGGCACCGCCAGGCTCGACAGCCGCGACAGTTCGGTGCGTTCGTGCAAGGTGCCGCGCAAGAGGATCTCGATCAACTCGTTGTCTTCACGGTACTGGCTGACGCTTACACCTGTCAGTGAGCTTTGCAAGAACTTCGACAGGTTTGCCGTGCTCACGCCCAAGGCCCGCGCGCGGTCCTGATCGACGTTCAGGTACACCACCTTGCTCGGTTCTTCCCAGTCCAGGTGCACGTTGACCACATGCGGGTTCTCACGCACCTTGGCCGCGACTTTACGTGCCAGCGCGCGGACCTCTTCAATGTGTTCACCGGTGACCCGGAACTGCACCGGATACCCCACTGGCGGACCGTTTTCCAGGCGCGTGACCCGCGAGCGCAAGGCCGGGAATTGTTCGTTCAGGGTTTCGATCAGCCAGGTGCGCAGGCTTTCGCGCTCCTCGATGGTTTTCGCCAGGACCACAAATTGCGCGAAGCTCGCTGCCGGCAATTGCTGGTCCAGTGGCAGGTAAAAACGCGGCGAACCGGTGCCGACATACGCGACATAGTTGTCGATGCCCGCGCGCTCCTTGAGCAACGCTTCCAGCCGCTTGACCTCCTCGGTGGTGTTGCTCAACGAGGCGCCTTCGGCCAGTTTCAGATCAACCATCAGTTCCAGTCGCCCGGAGGCCGGGAAAAACTGCTGCGGCACAAAACGGAACAGCAGCACCGAGGCCACGAACAGCAGGATGGTCAGTGCAATCACGGTTTTGCGTCGGCGCACGCACCACTCCACCAGACGCCGGACGCGTTGATAGAACGGCGTGCCATAGGGGTCCGGCTGACCGGCACCGTGTTTGGCGGCATGTATTTTCGCCAGGTCCGGCAGGAGCTTGTCACCGAGATAGGGCACAAACATCACGGCGGCGACCCACGAGGCCAGCAACGCGATGGTCACCACCTGGAAGATCGAGCGGGTGTATTCGCCAGTACCGGATTGCGCGGTGGCAATCGGCAGGAAGCCGGCCGCGGTGATCAATGTCCCGGTGAGCATCGGGAAGGCGGTGCTGGTCCAGGCATAACTGGCAGCCTTGAGCCGGTCGTAGCCCTGCTCCATTTTGATCGCCATCATTTCCACGGCGATGATCGCGTCGTCCACCAGCAATCCCAAGGCCAGCACCAGCGCGCCGAGAGAGATCTTGTGCAGGCCGATTCCGAGGTAATACATGCAGGCAAACGTCATTGCCAACACCAGCGGAATCGCCAAGGCGACCACCATGCCGGTGCGCACACCCAGCGAGAAGAAGCTCACCAGCAAGACAATCGCCAGCGCTTCCACCAGCACCCGAACGAACTCGCCGACGCTGCTTTTCACCGCGGCGGGCTGGTCGGAGACCTTGCGCAGTTGCATGCCGGCCGGCAGGTTGTTCTGGATACGCTCGAACTCCAGCTCCAGCGCCTTGCCGAGCACCAGAATGTCGCCGCCATCCTTCATCGCCACGGCCAGACCGATAGCGTCCTCACCCATGAAGCGCATGCGCGGCGCCGGTGGATCGTTGAAGCCACGGCGCACGTCCGCTACATCGCCGATACGGAAGGTCCGGTCGCCGACACGGATCGGAAAATTCCTGATCTCGTCGACTGTCTGGAAATTGCCCGTCACCCGCAGCTGCAAACGCTCACTGGAGGTTTCAAAGAACCCGGCGTTGGACATCGCGTTCTGTTCTTCCAGCGCTTGCTGCACCGCGGCCAACGGCAACCCCAGGGTGGCGAGTTTGACGTTGGACAGTTCGATCCAGATCTTCTCGTCCTGCAGCCCGAGCAAGTCGACCTTGCCCACATCCTTGACCCGTTGCAGCTGGATCTGGACACGGTCGGCGTAATCCTTGAGCACCGCGTAATCGAAGCCCTCACCGGTCAGCGCATAGATATTGCCGAAGGTGGTGCCGAATTCATCGTTGAAGAACGGTCCCTGGATCCCCGGCGGCAAGGTCTGGCGGATGTCGCTGATTTTCTTGCGCACCTGATACCAAAGCTCGGGTATCTGCGCCGAATGCATCGAATCCCGAGCCATGAAGGTCACCTGGGATTCACCGGGGCGAGAAAACGAGACAATCCGCTCGTACTCACCGGTTTCCATCAGCTTCTTTTCAATACGCTCGGTGACTTGCCGCGAGACTTCCTGGGCCGTCGCACCCGGCCAATTGGTCTTGATCACCATGGCTTTGAAGGTGAACGGCGGGTCTTCGCTCTGGCCCAGCTTGGTGTAGGACAACGTGCCGACGACCGCTAGCAAAATCATCAGGAACAGTACGATCTGGCGGTTATGCAGCGCCCATTCGGAAAGGTTGAAACGCATCGGGGATTACTCCTTGACCGCCAGATTGACCACGCGGTTGGAGCGATCCACCGGCCGCACTTGCTGGCCCTCGTGGAGCACATGAACGCCAGCGGCTACCACCCAGTCGCTGGGGCTGAGGCCGTCAAGCACCGGCACGGTTTTCTCACCGAAGGCGCCGACACGAACCGGAGCCTTTTTCAGGGTGTTGTTGGCACCGACGCCCCAGACGTACGTCGCGCCGTTTTCTGCGGTGAGCGCCGAGAGCGGCACCGACAGCGGCACCACGTCAGCCAGTTGAATGAATACCCGGGCGCTTTGGCCAAGCTCGGCCGGGACCTTGCCAGCAGTGAAGGTGATGCGCGCGGCAAAGGTCCGCGACTTTGGATCGGCAGCTGGCGACAGTTCACGAATACTGCCGGCGAACCGCTGACCTTGCTGGGTCCACAGTTCAACGGTGACTGGCTGGCCAACCTTGAAACGGCCGAAGCTTTGCTCCGGCAGGCTGATCAGCACTTCACGCTCGCCGTCGGTGGCCAGGGTGAAGACGGTTTGCCCGGCGGCCACCACTTGTCCGACTTCCACGGCGCGCTTGGCCACGACACCGTCACGCGGGGCGCGCAGCACGGCGTAGCTGGCCTGGTTGCTGGCCACGTCGAACTCGGCCTTGATCTGCTTGAGCCGTGCTTCGCCGGAGCGGTAGAGATTTTCAGCATTGTCGTACTGCGAGCGGCTGACCATCTGACGGTCCATCAGGGTCTTGTAGCGATCACGCTCGGCACGCACCAGGTTCAGGTTGGCCTCAGCGGCAGCAACCTGCGCGCGAGTCGCTTCCAGTTGCAGGCGCACGTCCTGGGGATCGAGTTCTGCCAGCGGCTGGTTGGCCTTGACCCGCTCACCTTCCTCGACCAGTCGTCGGCTGACTTTGCCGCCAATACGGAAGGCCAGGTCTGGCTCGTAACGGGCGCGAACTTCGCCGGGATAGCTGTCCATTGCCTGCGCCGAGGGCTCTGGTTGAACCACCATGGCCGGACGCACAGTGACTTGCGCCGGTTCTTCGTGACCGCAAGCAGACAACAAGAATGCCAGGCTGACTGGCAAGGCATAGCGCAACATGGTGAACGACCTTTCGCTAATGGAGCTTGGAATATTTATACTGACCGGTATGTTATTAATAGCAAACTCACCAGTCCAGTATTAAAGCGAAAAATGTCCAACAATCTTCCTACACCCAACGGCCCCGGCCGCCCGAAGGATCTCGCCAAGCGCGAGGCGATCCTCGAGGCGGCGAAGCGTCTTTTTCTGAGCAATGGTTACGCAAGCACCAGCATGGACGCGGTGGCGGCAGAAGCCGGTGTATCGAAGCTGACTGTTTACAGTCACTTCAACGACAAGGAGACGCTGTTCTCCTCTGCCGTGATGGCCAAATGCGAAGAGCAATTGCCCACGCTGTTCTTCGAGCTGCCCGACGGCATGCCGATCGAGAATGTGCTGTTGAACATCGCCCGAGGCTTTCATCTGCTGATCAACAGCGATGAATCAGTGAACCTGCATCGCCTGATCATCGCGCTGGGGAGTCAGGACCCGAAACTCTCGCAGATCTTCTTCGAAGCAGGTCCCCAGCGGATGTTGCAGGGCATGGAACGCTTGCTGACGAAGATCGACCAGATCGGCGCCTTGAGCATCGACAAGCCGCTGAATGCCGCCGAGCATTTCTTCTGCCTGCTCAAAGGCGCAGCGAATTTTCGCTTGCTCTACGGCTGCGGCGAACCCTTGACCGGGGACGCGGCCGAGGCTCACATACAGGAAGTGGTGGGGTTGTTTATGCGGGCGTATCGGCCAGAGCCGGTCTGATTGATATGTAGAGTCTGGGCGGGCGCTATCGCGAGCAGGCTCGCTCCCACAGGGTTTTCGGTTGGTCACAGGATTTGTGGTCAGCACCGATCCATTGTGGGAGCGAGCCTGCTCGCGATGGGGGCGACGCGGTCTTAAGGCTTGAGCGCTTTCTTGGGGTAGATGTCGTAGCGGCTGGATTTGCCGTCCAGCGCATGGCTCGGCTTCGGCCCTTCGATGCTCGGTGCCTTGCGCGGGCGTTTGACCACCACTCGGTGGCTGGCCAGGGCGAGTGCAGCTTGAAGCAGGGCCGGTGCGTCCGGGTCATCGCCTACCAACGGGCGAAACAGGCGCATTTCCTTCTTCACCAACGCGGTTTTCTCACGATGCGGGAACATCGGGTCGAGGTAGATCACCTGCGGCGGCTCGCCTTCCCAATTGCGCATCAACTCGATCGAGTTGCCTTTGAGCAACGTCATCCGCGCCACAATCGGCGCCACCTCAAAATCTTCTGCCGCGCGGGCTAAACCGTCTTCGAGCAACGCGCCAATCAATGGCTGACGCTCGATCAGGCTCATTTCGCAGCCAAGACTCGCCAATACGAAACCATCCTTACCCAGCCCGGCCGTGGCATCCAGCACATTCGGCCGCACGCCTTGAGCGACACCGACAGCCTTGGCGATCATCTGGCCGCTGCCGCCACCGTACAACCGGCGATGGGCCGCGCCGCCCTCGACGAAGTCCACCCGCACCGGTCCCGGCGCGTCCGGGCCCAGCTGTTGCAGCTGCAAACCGTGCTCACCCACTTGCAACGCAAACTCGGCATCGTCCAGCAGCAACGGCAAGTTCAATCGCTCGGCCCAGTGCTCGGCGCGTGCCTGAAACGCTTCGGCCAGGGCCTGGACTTTGATGCGGCTGGCCGCGGGTTGCTCACTCATCAGAAAACACACTCGAAAAATTAATGATCGGCAAAAACGGCCGATAACAAAACTATCGAGCATTTTGCCAGAGCTGAGCGTCGACCGAGAGAAATGTCAGACATTCAACGCACATCAGTAGGCTACATTTCGCGCCACGGCGATTATGGCCTGCGTAATTCCCAAGCACTGAGCGGTGTCAGTCACCTGTGGCAGGATTTTTTTGCCCAGGCGCTGGCCGATCAGTTGGGCGATGCTGTACCGGCTCCTGGCAGTTACACCGCCGTCGCCATCGACGGTCCGGTCGAACCGACCGTTGGCGCTGAACTGCTCGAACACATCGTCACGCAGCGCGCCTGCGACGTGAAGGACACCGAAGTCCGCCCACCTGAACCGCTGTTCCTGCCAATTGCCGAGTTCGAAATGGACCTGGCCGACAAACCGTTCCCGCCGTTCCCGCCACAAGAAATTCTCGCGCAACAGCAGCAACAAGACTTCGAAAGCGCTTGGGTGCGCCCGATTGTCCTGGCTGCCGGTCAGCCATTACCAGCGCCAGGCCCGGCACCGCAACCGCGTCCGTTGCACCTGCCGATTGCCGAGTTCGAACTCGATCTGCTGGATAAACCGGCAATCCCCTACCCGCACGCAGAGCTGCTCGAGCAACAGAAGCAATTCGACTTCGATAACGGCTGGGCCCGCCCGATCGTCCTGCAGAACCTGCGCATCGCCGCCTGAGCCCTGGCGACAAACCCACCACGGCCCGCCATCCAGATGAAAGTGGTTGCGATGGGCAGCGTTGTAGTCCCTGCGCCAATCAATCTTTGAACATTTGATTGATCTGCCCGAATGGCAGCGCGCGGTCGGCGAAATCGAAGGTGCCTTGCCCCTGAATTTCCTGCGCGGCCTGATAAAACGCGCCGTAGGCGGCACGGGCCATGGCCGAGCCAACGCTGATCCGTTTCACGCCCATTTCACTGAGCTGCGTGACGGTCAACTTGAGACCGCCGGACATCAACACATTGACCGGTTTCGGCGCCACGGCACGGACCACTGCCAATATCTCTTCAGCGTTGCGCAGGCCCGGCGCATAAAGCACATCGGCGCCCGCCTCGGCAAAGGCCTGCAAACGACGAATGGTGTCGGCCAGATCCGGATTACCGTGCAGGTAATTCTCGGCACGCGCGGTCAGGGTGAACGGGAACGGCAAACTGCGCGCTACTGCGACAGCCGCTTCGATTCGTGCCACAGCATGTTCAAAGCAGTAAATCGGGCCGTCTTCGCGACCTGTAGCGTCTTCAATCGAGCCACCTACCGCACCCGCAGTGGCGGCGCGCAGCAGGCTCTCGGCGGACGCCTGCGGGCTGTCGGCGAAACCGTTTTCCAGATCAACCGCCACCGGCAGATCGCACGCACTGACAATCGCCCGAACGTTGACCAGCGTCTCTTCGAGTTTGACCGCGCCATCCGGGCGGCCCAGCGAAAAAGCATAACCGGCACTGGTGGTCGCCAGCGCCTGGTAACCCAGGCCGGCAAGCATTTTTGCCGAACCGGCGTCCCATGGATTGGGGATCACAAAAGCGCCGGCACCTTCGTGTAAGGCCTTGAAGGCCTGAGCTTTAAGGGTTTGCGCATCCATTGGCTCACTCCTGCAGAAGGGATAAACCCGTCGTCAGAGCAACCCAAGCTGCTCGACGGCGGGTTCTCTGTATAGCTCAGGCAGCGCCGGCAAGCCAGGCAAACGCGCCATTAACCGCGTGTGAAAGCGTTGCGCCAAAGCGGCGGCCAGCAGGTTGTCGGCGGTGTGCAGGAAGATATACGGCGTGCGGCCCTCTTCGATCCATTGAGCAATTTTCTCGACCCATGGCGTCAGGAACGAATCATTGGCTTCAAGCACCGGATGACCGATGAAGCGCACTTGCGGGAACTGGGTGAACGCCGCCGGACGCGGTGGCACCTTGGGCTTTTTCGCTTGCGCGTGAAGCACCGAGGGTTGCGTCGACGTGCAACTGAACAGCGCCCGTGGATCAAGGCAAATGCGCTCCACGCCACGGTCCAGCAACAGCCGATTGAGCTTGCGCTCGGCTTCGCCTTTGGCGAAGAAGTCCCGATGCCGCACTTCAATGGCCAAGGGCCGCTGCACCCCATCGATGAACCCGGCCAGCTCGGCCAGCCGTTGCGGGGTAAAGGCTGCCGACAACTGCAGCCAGAGCGGTGAAACCCGCTCACCAAGCGGGCTGAGTAATTGCACAAAGGTTTGGGCGGCGCTCAGTTGCTCGCGCAGGTCGCCGCCGTGGCTGATGTCGCCGGGGAATTTGGCGGTAAAACGAAAGTCTTCGGGCATCGTCTGTGCCCAGCGCTCCACCGTCGCCGGCGCAGGGCGCGCGTAGAACGTGGTGTTGCCTTCAACGGCGTTGAACACCTGCGAGTACAGGCCGAGAAATTCATTGGGACGGGCGTTTTGCGGATACAGGTATTCGCGCCAGGCGTTTTCGCTCCAGGACGGGCAACCAAGGTAATAAGGCAGTCGCATCAGATGTGCAGGTCTAGACCCAACACTTCCATATCCCAATCGACGAAAGATGCGGTACTCAAGTAGCTGGCCAGGGCCATCGCCACGCTTTTGCTCATGGCGCGGTGGTAGATCATGTCCTGCTGACGGGCGGGGAGATTGCTCAGGCGTTGCGCAGAAGCCTTGGCGGCGCGGGCGGCCAGTTGCTCCTCGGAAGGAAACTCCAGCTCGCCATCGATGTCCTCGAGGGACTCGTCCACCGACACATTGCCTTTGCGTGGCTTGCGCTTGATGGGGTAGGACTGAGAAGCAAAGCTGTCTATGCGCATAGGTGCAAACTCGCTATCGATGATGGCAATTTAGCGGCACTTACCAGTGTGCGCAAACTACCAAGTGATAACTAGAGCACAGAAAACAGAAAAGGTTTAAAGGCGCGCGGCAGAAACTGACCATTGGCAGTGCCCCTGTGGCGAGGGAGCTTGCTCCCGCTGGGAAGCGGAGCGTCCCCAAAATCTACAACCTCATTTTGTCAGCTATATCGCGTCGGTTGATCTGCGGGCGCTTCGCACCCGAGCGGGAGCAAGCTCCCTCGCCACAAAGGCACTCGGATTCACTTGGCTTTTGGGGTTGCCACTTTGTCGCGCAGGTAAACCGGTTGTGCGTCGTCCGCCGGGATGCCTTCGCCACGTTCCCAGGCGAAACGGGCCAGGGTCAGCAAGTCTTCGGCGTGAGGCAACATGCCGGCATCCTGGCCGATCAGGTTGACCGCGATGCGCTCGCCATAGCCCCAACCGGTGCCCGCGCCGAACCAGTCGCCCGTGGCATCTGCCGGCAATGCGGCAACGTGCGGCGGCAACACCGCTTCAGCCCCTACCAGACGCATTTCGCCGGCGGTTTCGCGGTAGCAGCCCCAATAGACTTCATCCATCCGTGCATCGATGGCCGCCGCGACCTGCCGTGCACCGTGCTCACGCAATGCGCGCTGCGCCAGTACCGCCAGGTTGGACACCGGCAACACCGGACGATCCAGCGCAAACGCCAGGCCCTGAACCACGCCAATGGCGATTCGCACGCCAGTGAACGCACCCGGGCCACGACCAAAGGCAATCGCATCGACCGCTTGCAAGGTGGTGCCTGCATCAGCCAGCAACTGCTGGATCATCGGCAGTAACTTCTGCGCATGCAGGCGCGGGATCACCTCGTAATGACTCGTGACCTTGCCGTCATGCAGCAAGGCAACGGAGCAAGCTTCAGTCGCGGTGTCCAGGGCCAGCAAGGTGCTCATCGATGTTTCCGTAAAGAGAAGTGGAAAAAGTGCGCCAGTATAAACAACAACGGCCCGCAAGCGGGCCGTTGAACGTAACGCCAATCAGCTTTCTCAGCTCAGCGCTTCAAGCACCTTGCCGGTGATGGTTTCAACCGAACCGACGCCTGCGATGTGGCTGTACTTCGGCTTGCCTTGAGCAGCCGACAGCTGCTGGTAGAAATCCACCAGTGGCTTGGTCTGGGAATGATAGACCGACAGACGATGACGCACGGTTTCTTCAGTGTCGTCTTTACGCTGCACCAGCGCTTCGCCGGTGACGTCGTCCTTGCCCGCGACTTTTGGCGGGTTGTAGACGGTGTGGTAAACGCGGCCGCTGGCTTCGTGTACGCGACGACCGGCGATACGCTGAACGATTTCTTCGTCATCAACGGCGATTTCAACCACGTGGTCCAGTTCTACACCGGCATCGACCAGGGCTTCAGCCTGAGGAATGGTGCGCGGGAAACCGTCGAACAGGAAGCCATTGGCGCAATCAGGCTGAGCGATACGATCCTTGACCAATGCGATGATCAGGTCGTCGGAGACCAGGCCGCCCGCGTCCATGATGCTCTTGGCTTTGATACCCAGCTCGGTGCCGGCCTTGACTGCAGCACGCAGCATGTCGCCGGTGGAGATCTGTGGAATAGCGAATTTTTCAGTGATGAACTGAGCCTGAGTACCTTTACCGGCCCCGGGAGCTCCCAGCAGAATGACGCGCATCGATGTGCTCCTCAATTTCTTATTTAGATAACGATCGGATTTGCCGCGTGGGGCCAATCTCAAAAATAGGGTCGTGGGCCGCCCAAACGGCCAAAGGCTGATCAAGATACACAGCAGGCCCTGCCCACACAAGCCGCCGAAAGTCGGAGCAACCCGTGTCTGTTACGCCCTGACGAGGAGGCGATCCAAGTCGCAACCCCATAACAAAGTGTCGCCTGACAAGCGCGACCGGCCCCCGCGGACCGGTCGCCTGTCGCAGTAAAACGGTTTGCGACACCCCGCAAAAGACCTTAGCCGGTATTTCGCAAACCGGCTGCAATCCCTGCCACAGACACCAGCAACGCCTGCTCCACCGGGCTGCCCTGCACCACTTCCGGCTGCCGCGAGCGAGCCAATAGTTCGGCCTGCAATAGATGCAGCGGGTCGAGGTAGGTATTACGCAAACGGATGAACTCCAGGGTGTCAGGGCTATGTGCCAGCAGCTGCGACTGACCGGTCAGGCCAAGGACCACGGAGCACGCCTGCGACAATAGGTCGCGTAAATGCACACCCAAAGGTAACAAATCAGGCTCGACCAATCGCTCGTCGTAGGACTGGGCAATGTCCGCGTCAGCCTTGGCCAGCACCATCTCCAGCATGTCGATGCGCGTGCGGAAGAACGGCCACTGCTCACGCATCTGCGCCAGCAACTCGCCCTCACCGCGCGCCAAGGCGTTGCTCAATGCCGCTTCCCAGCCGAGCCAGGCCGGCAGCATCAGGCGGGTCTGGGTCCAGCCGAAGATCCACGGAATCGCCCGCAGGCTTTCGATCCCGCCGGCACGACGCTTGGCCGGACGGCTGCCAAGCGGCAGACGCCCGAGTTCCTGCTCGGGCGTGGATTGACGGAAATACTCGACGAACTGCGGATTCTCCCGCACCACGGCGCGATAAGCGCTGACGCCATCAGCCGCCAATTCGTCCATCAGGCCGCGCCACGCCGGTTCCGGCGGTGGAGGCGGCAACAGCGTGGCTTCCAGCACTGCGGCCAGGTACAGGTTGAGGTTTTGCTCGGCGATGTCCGGCAGGCCGAACTTGAACCGGATCATTTCCCCTTGCTCGGTGGTACGCAAACGCCCGGCCACCGACCCCGGAGGCTGCGACAGAATCGCCGCGTGCGCCGGACCACCACCACGGCCCACGGTGCCGCCGCGACCATGGAACAACAACAGCTCGACTTGTTGTTCGCGGCAGATATCCACCAAGCGTTCCTGCGCCCGGTATTGAGCCCAGGCCGCCGCCGTGGTGCCGGCGTCCTTGGCCGAGTCGGAATAACCGATCATCACTTCCTGCGGGCCCTGCAAACGCGAGCGGTAACCCGGCAGCAGCAACAGTTTCTCGATCACCGGGCCGGCGTTGTCGAGGTCGGCGAGGGTTTCGAACAGCGGCACGACGCGCATGGGTCGCAACACACCGGATTCTTTAAGCAGCAGCTGCACGGCGAGCACGTCCGATGCGGCGCCCGCCATGGAGATCACATAAGAGCCCAGCGACGCCGCCGGTGCCGCCGCGATTTCACGACACGTTGCCAGGACTTCGGCGGTGTCGGCCGACGGTTTGAAATACGCCGGCAGGAGTGGCCGACGATTGTTCAGCTCGCCCATCAGGAAGCTGATGCGCGCTTCCTCGTCCCAGTCTTCATAGCGACCGAGCCCAAGGTAGTCGGTGATTTCGGTCATCGCCGACGCATGCCGCGACGAGTCCTGGCGCACGTCGAGTCGCACCAGGAACAGGCCGAAGGTCACCGCCCGACGCAGGCAATCGAGCAACGGACCATCGGCGATCACGCCCATGCCGCATTCATGCAGCGATTGATAGCACAGCTCCAGCGGATCCAGCAGCTCGCGGTTGTTTTGCAGCACATCGGCCGGTGCCGAGGTGCTCGCGGTCAGGGATGCCTGCGCCCAGTTACGCGTCGCGCGCAGGCGTTCGCGCAGCTGTTTGAGCACTGCACGGTAAGGTTCGGCACTGTCCCCGACCTTGGCCCGCAATGCGGTGCTGGCCTGCTGCATCGACAAATCGGCAGCCAGATGATCGACATCACGCAAGTACAAATCGGCCGCCATCCAGCGCGCCAGCAGCAAGACCTCACGGGTCACCTGCGCGGTGACGTTGGGGTTGCCATCACGGTCGCCGCCCATCCACGAGGCGAAGCGAATCGGCGCCGCCTCCAGCGGCAAACGCAGACCGGTGGCTGCATGCAGGGCCTGGTCGGCCTTGCGCAGGTAGTTGGGAATCGCCTGCCACAGCGAATGCTCGATCACCGCAAAGCCCCACTTGGCTTCATCGACCGGGGTTGGCCGGGTGCGGCGAATTTCTTCGGTGTGCCAGGCTTCGGCGATCAGGCGCTGCAAGGTCGATTTGATCTGCTCGCGCTCGGCGCCGGTCAGGTCGCGGTGATCCTGTGCCGCCAGTTGCGCGGCAATCGCGTCGTATTTCTGGATCAAGGTCCGGCGGGCGACTTCAGTCGGGTGCGCCGTCAGTACCAGCTCGATCTCCAACCGTCCCAATTGCCGCGCCAGCACGTCGCTGCCATGCCCTTCAGCCCGCAGGCGAGCGAGCAGTTCGGGTAGCACCCGCGCCTCGAACGGCGCTGGCCGGGACTCTTCGCGGCGGTGAATCAACTGATATTGCTCGGCGATGTTCGCCAGATTCAGGAACTGGTTGAACGCCCGCGCCACCGGCAGCAGTTCATCTTCAGTCAACTGGTTGAGACTGGCGCGCAGTTCAGCGTCTGTCGAGCCACGTCGGTCAGCCTTGGCACCCTTGCGGATCAACTCGATCTTGTCGAGAAAACCATCCCCGTACTGCTCACGAATGGTGTTGCCCAACAACTCACCCAGCAGGTGAACATCCTCGCGCAAGCGTGCATCGATATCAGTCATCAGCAGTTCTCCAGCGAATGGCAGTCGACTCCAAGAGTGCCGTCCACAGCGGGTTCTTACAAGTCCGACGACAAATCGACGGTAAACCCTGAAGGTTGGGGCTAGTCTGAAGAATAAGCCGTACAAAGGCTTGCTACCGGCCACGGCCGGATACTCATCTCCCCTGCTATAGGCAGGTGCACATTGAGGTCATTATGAAAATCCGTGAATTAGCCCAGCATTGGGAAGAAACCGCCAAAGGCCGTTTGACCAAGACCGGCTACACCATTCACCTGGACGTCGAAGCCGCGGCGCGGTTGGCGGCGATTACCGAGATGTACCCCAAACGCCACCCCGAAGAACTGCTGGGCGAACTGATCGGCGCGGCCCTGGAAGAGCTCGAAGCAAGCTTCCCTTACATCAAGGGTCAGCAGGTGGTCGCGACCGACGAGGAAGGTGACCCGCTCTACGAAGATGTCGGCCCGACACCGCGTTTTCTCGAATTATCACGGCGCCATTTGCACGATTTATCGGCTCAGAACGGCAAGCAAAAACACTGACGAACCCTCAGTCTGTAGGAGCAAAGCTTGCTCGCGATAAGGTCGACGCGGTGTATCTGATATACCGCGTCATCGTTCATCGCAAGCAAGCTTTGCTCCTACAGGGGGGGGTTATTGTTCGAGCTGCGGCGTTTCCTGTCCCATGCAACGCACGGCTTTCTTCTTGTTGTTGACCAGCACACCTGTCAGGCCTTTCTGTTCGGTGTCGAACAACACCAATACCCCATCGACGCACTGGGCGACTTCTGCCGCCGGCTCCAGCGAGACTTTGTAGTCTTCGCCCGGCACGGTCTTGAGCATGGTGAAATCGTTGAGCAGCAGCGCGTCTTCCGGTTTGGCGAAGTGCAGGTAGCCGTAGTACCACAGGCACGCGACGGTGCCGAGGATGCTGCAGATACCGGTGATGATCAGCGGGATGGCGTTACGTTCTTCACTCATTGCGGACTCTCTGGAGGTTCAACTTCTGAATTCTGGGGTGCCGGGTAATTGGGCGTTTCGCCCAAGCGACGCAGACCGTTGAAGTGCTGCGGGTCATCGAGATAGCGCAGCATGACGGTGCGCCAGACCGGCTCGGCGAACGTCTGCACATGGCCGCCACGGACCAATTGCAGCACCTTCGGCGGGGGCGCAGCTTGATACAGTCGGATGCCATTGGAAAGAGGCACGAGCGGATCGTCGATGCTGTGGTAGATCAGCTTTGGCACGCCATTGAGCTGCGGCATCGCGTTGATCGCGCTGTCCGCGTCCGGCACCAGCCAGGACAATGGCACCTGAAACGGCCAGGTCATCCACGACGTACTCAGTGCAAATCGCCCGACATCCCGGTAACTGGCCGGCACGCCGTCGAGGACCAGCGCCTTGAGCCGGCGTTGACGCTCGGGGTGTTCAGCCAGGTAATGCACGACCAGCGCACCGCCAAGGCTCTGGCCCAGGACGATCAACGGTCTGCCCTGAACCTCGGGCGCCTGGTCGAGCCATTTGAATGCAGCGTCGATGTCCTGATAGATCGCCGGCAGGCCGGGTTTACCCTGCGACAGGCCATACCCGCGATAGTCCACCAGCAACACCTGGTAACCCTGCTTCGGCAGCCACCAGCTGGCCCCCAGATGCCCGGCGAGATTTCCGCCATTGCCGTGCAAGTGCAGCACTGTGCCCTTAACCGCTACGCCTTTTTTGGCCGGCAGCCACCAACCGTTGAGTTTCACGCCATCGGCGGTGGTCAGGGTGACGTCACGGTACTCAAGCCCGGCTTTTTTCGGGGTGAACGGCAGACCGGGATCGGGGTAGAACAGCAAGGAACTGCAACCGCCGAGGGTCAGGAGCAGGCAAAGGACGCCGAGGATTCTCATCCGTTGAAGCCTCGTAAAAAAGATGAGAGCGTCTCTACCCTGTAGGAGCAAGGCTTGCCCGCGATGGAGACACCGCGTGTCTTCAGGTAAACCGCGTCATCGTTCATCGCGGGCAAGCCTTGCTCCTACGGATGTGAGGTGATTACAAAATGTTCGAGTAATCTGCCTCGATCCGGTCCAGGCTCAGGTGGTTGAGGAAGTTGGAGAAACACATCCAGGCCGACAAGGCGTTCATGTCACGGAACTGGTCCGGCAGGTACTTGGGTGGTTCCACCAGGCCTTCATCCACCAACTGACGCAGGGTTCGCATGTCTTCCAGGGTGGTCTTGCCGCAAAACAGCAAAGGGATCTGCTCAAGCTTGCCTTTACGCACGGCCAACTGAATGTAGTTGTAAACCATGATAAAGCCCTTGAGGTAGGACAAGTCTTTGGTAAATGGCAGGCCATTGGGTATCGAACCCCGGAAAACCCGGCTGGCATTGCTGTAACTTTCAGCCATCTCGAAGCCTTGAGCGCGGAAGAACTCAAAGATCTGCAAGAAGTCCGCGCCCTCCTCGGCCATGTGAATCGCGCGGGTACGGTTGGTCAGTTTGCGCAGGCGACTCGGGTAGGACGCAAAGGTGATGATTTCCATCAGAATCGCCAGGCCTTCCTGGGTCACGGTCGACGACGGTGGACCTTTGGAGAGGAAGGTGCAGATCGGCTGGTTCAGGCCATTAAGGGTGGTGCCGACATGCACCAGGCCTTCATGGACTTCCAAAGCGCGCACGTCACGTTCGTTGAACATCGCGTCAGCGCGGATCTTGATGTAGTCGGCACCGGCCGCCGCATCCGCGACAATACCGTCGGACTCGAACACCCGAATGGTTTCCTCGGCTTCGCCAAAGACCTTGTTCAAGCGGGTTTGCAGCAAGTGCACGGCTTCTTTGGCGGTGAGAATCTTCGGCTCGTCCTTGAGGTCGCCCCGGCCATCGATGTTGTTCAGGTAGTCGGACATCATCAGGCCAAGGTCGGCCAGGGTCGGGTCACCGGCGTGGAACGCATCGGACGCGGCGCCGTAAAGCTCCTGGGAGATCAACCCGAAATCTTCAGTGCCACGCGCTTCGAGCATCCGCACCACCATGCGGTATTCCTTGCACATGCGGCGCATGATCTGCCCGACAGGGTTGAACTGACCGAGCTGACGGGTGATGTCGCGCTCGATATTCTGGAATTCCAGCTTCACTTTGCTGGAGTCGAAGGACAGCGGCCGATTGAGGTAGTAGTCGCGGTCCACCGCCGGCATTTCCTTGCCTTTGGCCTTGAGGAAGCCCTTGCGGATGTTGTCGTCCCACTTGACCGCATCGAGTACCCGTATCGGCGTCTGCGCCAGCACAATGCGATCGGACAAGGTGCGTATCGTCTGCTGGTATTCGTCCACCCGAAACTCCTGCTGTAAGTACCATTCAGTTACAACGCAACACTGTGGGAGCGAGCCGGCTCCGGGCGGCGTTCCGACGAAGACGGAGTATCATCCAACAGATATGCTGAATATCAGATCGCTTTCGCGAGCAGGCTCGCTCCCACAGGATCAATGTTGATTTCCTATCGGGCTACACCGAGGCCAATACCAGGTGCATGTACCGAGTCAGAATGCCGAGCATCTCTTGTTCGGCCTCGGGCTCTGCGTCGTTGAGCAGGCCCTGATATTCCATCCGGCCGACAATCGCCGTCAACACTTTGGCATCCTGCTGTGGCTCTCGGGAACCCAATACCTGGAAAAGCTGGCAGGTGCCCTGCAAAAGAATTTGCTGATGCGAGCGCACCAACAGTGCCAGACGCGGGTTGAGCAAGGCTTCCTGGCGGAAGGCCTGCTCGGCCATCAGGTGCTCGCGGCGGTTGATCAATTGCCGGTGAACGTAATCCGCCATCAGCCGGGCAATATCGTCAGCCAACTGTGAGCGGGACTCGGGACTGCCATCACCACTGATGACCAATTCGCGCAACAGGCCTTCGTTGTTGGCCCACAACCTGGCCATGAAGGCAGCGCTGCGCTCAACGTATTGAGCGAAGGTATCGGTGAGCAGGTCATCGATATCCTTGAAATAGTACGTGGTCGCCGACAGCGGCACACCGGCTTCAGCGGCCACTGCACGGTGACGTACCGCACGGACACCATCGCGTACGACGATACGCATCGCCGCATCGAGAATTTCCTGTCGACGCTGCTCACTTCCTTGTCTACTGGCTTTGCGGCCTTGGTACTGAACACTTTCAGCGACCGCAGTGGCAATGCCAGCTGCTCCTTCTTGAGCCATTGCACGATTCACGACAGGTATTCCTCTCTAACGTCAAAAGTAACCAATTGATACATTTGTACCAGACAGGCAATAAAAAGCCGCCTGTTATAGGCGGCTTTTTAATTGAAACACTTACGCTTGCGGCCGCATGTGCGGGAACAGGATCACATCACGAATCGACGGAGAGTTGGTCAGCAGCATCACCAGACGGTCGATACCGATACCTTCGCCGGCGGTCGGCGGCATGCCGTATTCCAGCGCACGTACGAAGTCAGCGTCGTAGTGCATGGCTTCGTCGTCACCGGCGTCCTTGTCAGCCACCTGAGCCATGAAGCGCTCGGCCTGGTCTTCGGCATCATTGAGCTCGGAGTAGGCGTTGGCGATTTCGCGGCCACCGATGAACAGCTCGAAACGGTCGGTGACGTTAGGGTTCTCGTCGTTGCGGCGGGCCAGCGGCGACACTTCGAACGGGTACTGGGTGATGAAGTGCGGCTGCTCCAGCTTGTGCTCGACCAGCTCTTCGAAAATCATGACCTGCAGCTTGCCCAGACCTTCGAAGCCGAGCACTTTGGCGCCGGCCTTCTTCGCGATGGCGCGAGCCTTGTCGATGTCAGTCAGGTCGTCGGCGGTCAGCTCAGGGTTGTACTTGAGGATCGAGTCGAACACCGAGAGACGCACGAACGGCTCGCCGAAGTGGAACACCTTGTCGCCGTAAGGCACGTCGGTGCTGCCCAGAACCAGCTGCGCCAGTTCACGGAACAGTTCTTCGGTCAGGTCCATGTTGTCTTCATAGTCGGCGTACGCCTGGTAGAACTCCAACATGGTGAATTCAGGGTTGTGACGAGTCGAGACGCCTTCGTTACGGAAGTTGCGGTTGATCTCGAAGACCTTTTCAAACCCGCCCACAACCAGACGCTTGAGGTACAGCTCCGGTGCGATACGCAGGAACATTTCCATGTCCAGCGCGTTGTGGTGAGTCTCGAACGGCTTGGCCGCCGCACCGCCCGGGATGGTTTGCAGCATCGGCGTTTCGACTTCCAGGAAGTCACGCTTCATCAGGAAGCTGCGAATGTGTGCAATCACTTGCGAACGCACGCGGAAGGTCTGGCGTACATCTTCGTTGACGATCAGGTCAACATAACGCTGGCGATAGCGCTGCTCGGTGTCGGACAGGCCGTGGTGCTTGTCCGGCAACGGGCGCAGGGATTTGGTCAGCAGACGCACGTTGGTCATTTCAACGTACAGGTCGCCCTTGCCGGAACGGGCCAGGGTGCCTTCGGCAGCAATGATGTCGCCCAGGTCCCAGGTTTTCACGGCGGCCAGGGTTTCTTCGGACAGGGTTTTACGGTTGACGTAGACCTGAATGCGCCCGGACATGTCCTGGATCACCATGAACGAGCCACGGTTGAGCATGAGACGACCGGCAACCTTGACCGGGATCGCAGCCTCTGCCAGCTCTTCCTTAGTCTTGGAAGCGTACTGTTTCTGCAAGTCTTCGCAGTAGGCGTCGCGGCGGAAGTCGTTGGGGAAGGCCTGGCCCTTGGTGCGCTCGGCAGCAAGCTTTTCCTTGCGCAGGGCGATCAGGGAGTTTTCTTCCTGTTGCAGGGCTTGCGGATCGAGTTCTAGGTCGCTCATGTCTTTAAATTTTCCATCACAGGTTCGTTGCCCCCACCGATGGCAGGGGACTTGAGGTCTTGACTGGCGGTTTA
Source organism: Pseudomonas fluorescens HK44 (assembly GCF_000217955.3). Classification (GTDB taxonomy): domain Bacteria; phylum Pseudomonadota; class Gammaproteobacteria; order Pseudomonadales; family Pseudomonadaceae; genus Aquipseudomonas; species Aquipseudomonas fluorescens_AQ. The sequence goes on from NZ_AFOY02000009.1 coordinate 164,451, forward strand.
CAAGCCTTGCTTCAGGCTCGCCACCAGGTATTCGTCGATGTCGCCGTCGAGCACCTTGTCGCAGTCGCTGCGTTCGACGTTAGTACGCAAATCCTTGATTCGCGACTGGTCGAGTACGTACGAGCGAATCTGGTGACCCCAACCGATGTCCGACTTGGTGTCTTCCAGGGCTTGGGAGGCAGCGTTGCGTTTCTGCACTTCCTGCTCGTACAAGCGCGCCCGCAACATTTTCATCGCGGTGTCTTTGTTGGCGTGCTGGGAACGTTCGTTCTGGCAGCTGACCACGGTGTTGGTCGGTACGTGGGTGATACGTACGGCCGAGTCGGTGGTGTTTACGTGCTGACCACCGGCGCCCGAGGAGCGGTAGGTGTCGATGCGCAGGTCTGACGGGTTGATGTCGATTTCGATGTTGTCATCGATTTCCGGCGACACGAACACGGCCGAGAACGAGGTGTGACGACGGTTACCGGAGTCGTACGGGCTCTTGCGCACCAGACGGTGCACGCCGATCTCGGTCCGCAGCCAGCCAAAGGCGTATTCACCCTTGATGTGCACGGTTGCGCCCTTGATCCCGGCGACTTCACCGGCGGAGAGTTCCATGATGGTCGCGTCGAAACCGCGTTTGTCCGCCCAGCGCAGGTACATGCGCAGCAGGATGTTCGCCCAGTCCTGGGCTTCGGTACCGCCGGAGCCGGCCTGGATATCCAGGTAGGCGTTGTTGGCGTCCATCTCACCGCTGAACATACGGCGGAATTCGAGTTTTTCCAGGGCCTCGCGCAGACGCTCGACTTCGGCAGCGACGTCATCGACGGCGGCCTGGTCTTCTTCCTCTGCGGACATCAACAGCAGGTCTTTGGCGTCGGCAAGGCCGCTGTGCATCTGGTCGAGGGTTTCGACGATCTGCGCCAGAAGGGACCGCTCGCGGCCCAGTTCCTGAGCGTACGACGGGTTGTTCCAGACATTCGGATCTTCAAGCTCGCGATTGACTTCGGTCAGACGCTCATGCTTTTGATCGTAGTCAAAGATACCCCCGAATAGTTTCGGAGCGCTCGGACAGGTCCTTGATACTGTTAAGGATCGGGTTGATTTCCATGGCGGGCAGCACTCGTTGGCGAACTTTTGAAAGCCGGCGAGTATAACGTAATCAAGCTGTCACGGCAGCCCGCCTGGCGGCTTTAGCGGCGAATGAGGTTGGAGCTGAAATCGCCCCCTCACCCTCACCCTCTGGGGAAAGGGTGAGGGGTGGGTTCAGAACCTCATTCGATCCCTACCTGATTGCGTCCATTGTTCTTCGCCAGGTACAACCCCTTGTCCGCTGCCGACATCAATTGACGGCAATCACTGCCCGGCTCCGGGGTCATGGTCGAGAGGCCGATGCTGATGGTCAGGCTCGCACCTTCGGCCGGGAAAACATGCGGGATTTTCATCCCAGCCACGGTCTGCCGGAGTTTTTCCGCGACCAGGCGTGCCCCGCCCGGCGAGGTGTTGGGCAATACCAGGACGAACTCTTCGCCGCCATAACGCGCCGGCAGATCGGAAGGCCGGCTGCTGGCATCGCGAATCGCCGCGGCGACTTTGCACAGGGCTTCGTCGCCTTCAAGATGACCGAAGCTGTCGTTGTACAACTTGAAGTAGTCGACATCGATCATCAATAGCGACAGTTGCGTCTGGTCACGCATGGCCCGGCGCCATTCCAGCTCGAGGTATTCATCGAAATGGCGGCGGTTCGACAGGCCGGTCAGGCCGTCGGAGTTCATCAGGCGTTGCAGCACCAGGTTGGTGTCGAGCAACTGCTGCTGACTGACTCGCAGCGCCCGGTAGGCCGCGTCGCGCTGGATCAGGGTCATGTAGGAGCGCGAGTGATAACGAATGCGCGCGACCAGTTCGATGTTGTCCGGCAGTTTGACCAGGTAATCGTTGGCCCCCGCAGCAAACGCCGCGCTCTTGATCAGCGGATCCTCCTTGGTCGAAAGCACAATGATCGGAATGTCCTTGGTCGCCGGGTGGTTGCGGTATTCGCGCACCAGCGACAGGCCGTCCAGACCGGGCATGACCAGGTCCTGCAGGATCACCGTCGGCTTGATGCGAATCGCCTGGGCGATGGCCTGATGCGGATCGGCGCAGAAATGGAAGTCGATATTTTCTTCGTTCGCCAGCCCGCGGCGCACGGCTTCACCAATCATCGCCTGGTCGTCGATCAGCAGCACCATCGCGGCGTTCTCATCGGTTTTAAAGGCGTCGAGCTGTAAATCATCCATGTGCGGGCACCTGAATAAGGCAAGTGCAGCTGCAATGTTGAGTCATTTTGCAAAGATCTCCAGCAATCGTGGCGCTATCTTGTCCAGCGGGTGAATTTCTACAGCGGCGTTGATGGCGGCGGCCGCTTTCGGCATGCCATATACCGCGCTGCTGTGCTGATCCTGAGCCATGGTCAGGTAGCCTTGTTGGCGCATCAATTTAAGTCCCTGGGCGCCATCGCGCCCCATGCCGGTCAGCAGCACACCCACTGCATCACCATCCCAGTAAGTGGCCACGCTTTCAAAAAAAACGTCGATCGAGGGTCGATAGATCTCGTTGACCGGCTCGGCGGTGTAGGCCAGCGTACCGTTCTTCAACAAACGAATATGGTGATTGGTGCCCGCCAGCAACACCGTCCCGCTTTGCGGCGGCTCGCCTTCCTGCGCCAGGCGCACGTTCAGACCGCTGGCGCTGCCGAGCCATTCAGCCATACCGGCCGCGAACACCTGGTCAACGTGCTGAACCAGCACGATGGCCGGCGCAAAATCGTGTGGCAGGCTCTTGAGCAAGACTTCCAGCGCCGCCGGCCCACCAGCAGAAGAACCGATGGCCACCAGGCTCCGGCGTTGCCCGGAAATGCGAGGATGGGTCGGCGCTGATTGCACGCGGTTACCGCGTTCGCCGATCAGCCAGCCGATATTCATGATCTTGCGCAGCAGTGGCGCTGCGGCTTCTTTCGGATCGCCCGCGCCGAGGGCCGGGGTATCGACCACATCCAGCGCGCCGTGCCCCATGGCCTCGAACACCCGATGGACATTCTGCTCCCGGTCCACCGTAACGATAACGATAGCGCACGGGGTCTCGGCCATGATCCGGCGGGTCGCTTCGACGCCATCCATGACCGGCATGATCAGGTCCATCAGGATCAGGTCCGGGGTGAACTCGGTGCAACGTTGCACCGCCTCGGCGCCATTGCGGGCGACCCAGACCACCTCGTGCGCCGGCTCGAACGCCAAGGCTCGACGCAGGGCCTCCACGGCCATGGGCATATCGTTGACGATAGCGATCTTCATGCACGCGCTCCTCCTATGAGCTCAACCACTGCATCGAGCAGCGCATCGTCATGAAAGCTGGCCTTGGCTAGATAGTAGTCGGCTCCAGCGTCCAGTCCACGACGACGGTCTTCTTCACGATCCTTGTAGGACACCACCATCACCGGCAGCGATTGCAGCCGATTGTCACGTCGCAACAACGAAACCAGTTCGATCCCGTCCATGCGCGGCATATCAATGTCGGTAATCAACAGATCGAAATCTTCGGCACGCAGCGCGTTCCAGCCGTCCATGCCGTCAACCGCAACGGCCACGTCATAACCCCGATTGAGCAGCAGCTTGCGTTGCAACTCACGAACCGTCAGTGAGTCATCGACCACCAGAATACGTTTGCGAGCGACGATGGCGGCCTGTTGGCTATGCCGGGCGATCCGCTCCAGGCGACCGGTATTGAGCAGTTTGTCCACCGAGCGGAGCAGGTCTTCGACGTCGACGATCAACACCACCGAGCCGTCATCGAGCAAGGCGCCGGCAGAAATGTCCTGAACCTTGCCCAGGCGCTCATCCAGCGGCAACACCACCAAGGTGCGCTCGCCGATAAACCGCTCGACGGCCACGCCGTACACCGTATCGCGGTCACGGATGACCACGACTTTAAGAGTCGCCGGGCTGCTCTGACTCGCCGGGCGGTTGAGCAACTGGCTGGCCGCGACGAGGCCGACGTGTCGACCTTCGTGCCAGAAGTGCTGACGACCTTCCACCTGGACGATGTCGTCCGACGCCAAATCGCACATGCGCTCGATGTGCGCCAGTGGAAAGGCATACGCCTCCTCGCCCACTTCCACCACCAGACTGCGCACCACCGACAACGTCAACGGCACCTCGAGATGGAAACGACTGCCCTCGCCGGCCTTCTGCTCCAGCACCACGGCGCCGCGTAACTGGCGGACCATGTGCTGAACCGCATCCAGGCCTACGCCACGCCCGGACACCTCGGTGACCTGGTCGCGCAGGCTGAAGCCCGGCAGGAAGAGGAACGTCAGCAGCTCTTCTTCGCTGAGCTGCGCCGCGGTCTCGGCCGGTGACAGTTGACGCTCGACGATGCTGCGGCGCACTCGCTCCAGGTCCACGCCATGGCCATCGTCGCTCAATTCCAGCAACAACAGCCCGGCCTGGTTGGATGCGCGCAAACGAATCAGCCCTTCGGCAGGCTTGCCGGCCAGCAGGCGTTGCTCAGGCGTTTCGATGCCGTGGTCTACGGCATTGCGCAACAAATGGGTCAGTGGCGCTTCGAGCTTCTCCAGCACATCGCGGTCGACCTGGGTCTTTTCACCCTCGATTTCCAACCGCACCTGCTTGCCCAGACTACGCCCCAGATCGCGAACCATCCGCGCCTGCCCGATCAGTACATCGGCAAACGGCCGCATGCGACAGGCCAGCGCTGTGTCGTACAGCACCTGAGCGCGCTGGCTCGCCTGCCAGGCAAACTCGTCAAGCTCGGCGGTTTTCTCTGCCAGCAACTGCTGCGATTCGGCCAACAGCCGCCGCGCATCGCCGAGCGCCTCCAGGGCCTCAAGGCTCAGGTCTTGCTCTTTGAGGTGAACGTTGAGGTTTTCCAGGGCGCGCAGACTGTTGCTCTGCGTGCGCTTGAGACGCTGCATTGTCGCCAGGTAAGGCTTGAGACGCAGGGTTTCCACCAGCGATTTGCTCGACAGATCGAGCAGGCTGTTCAAGCGCTCGGCGGTTACCCGCAACACCCGCTCGCCGCCTTCGGTGACGCGCTTGGCTATACGCGACGCCTCGACCGAGGCCGCCAGCGACGACTCGAGTTCTGACACCAGGTCCGGCGGCTCGACTTGCGGTGCCGGTGGCTCGGGCGGCCATGAGGGCTGTGTTACGGCAGGTGCTGCGACCGCCAGGGGATCCAGCAAACGCCCCATCAGCGCCACGTAGGCTTCGACGTCGCCTGGGCCCACGTTGGCGCTGCCTGGCGTGGCAATGCGCATCAGCAAGTCCGTGCCTTGCAGCAGCGCATCAATGTGTTCGGGGCGCAGAAAAAGTCGCCCCTCCTGCGCGCTGACCAGACAATCTTCCATCACGTGGGAAACGCTGACCCCGGCATCCACACCGACAATCCGCGCCGCGCCCTTGAGCGAATGCGCGGCGCGCATGCAGGCTTCCAGCTGATCGGCCTGGGTCGGGTTACGTTCCAGCGCCAGCAACCCGGCGCTGAGCACCTGGGTCTGGGCCTCGGCTTCAAGACTGAAGAGTTCCAACAGTGACGCGTCGCGCATTTGATCGGGGGTCATGTCAGGCTCCGGGTCACGGCGGACAACACCTGCTCTTCATCCAGCCAGCGCAGGCTGCGACCTCTGAATTGCAGGACGCCACGGGTGTACTTGGCACTGGCCTGCTCGCCTGACCGGGACGCACCGTCGAGAATCCGCTCATCAATGGCGTGAATCCCGTCCACCTCATCCACCGGCACCACCACCGGGCCGCCGTGAGCAGCAATGATCAACATGCGCGGCATGATCCGCACGCCGGAGGCGACACCGGTGGTCGCTTCCAGCCCGAGCAATTCCACCAGCGACAGGCACGCCACCAGCGCGCCACGCACATTCGCCACCCCCAGCAATGCTCGCGAACGCTGATGCGGCAGTGAATGAATCGCCTGCATCGGCGCCACTTCCACCAGGCTGCGGGTGGCCAGGGCGAGCCATTCTTCGCCGAGGCGAAACATCAACAGCGAGCGCGTGACCACATCCGTTTCAACGGCAGTGGACACTTGCGCGCGGTCGTCCTGCTGCAAGGCATAGCGATCCAGCAAACGCGTCGCCGCCGCGAAATACACCGCGCAATTGCGACAGTGAATATGTTCGTTCAGCAGCGGGCAGGACTTGTCGCCGTGGATACCGATACGGTTCCAGCAGTCGTCGATCGCCTGGGCATCTTCATGGGTTACGTTCAGCGAAACAGAACCGGTCATCGTTTACGCTCACTGTCAGCGGTGCGCTCATTGCGAGCGGCGCGTTGCTGCAATCGAAGGGCGCCGGACGCATCCCCCTGGGACGCCAGTAATACCGAGAGGTGCATCAATGCTTCGGGATGCTGCGGTTGCAAATACAGCGCCTTACGATAAAAACCCTGGGCTTCCAATACGTTGCCGGCGACATCACTGAGCAGCCCCAGCCAGTAAAACACCTGCGCCACCGGCTCATGGTTGCGCAGGTATTGCTCACAGGCGGCCCGCGCTTCGAGGCTTTTACCTTCGTTGGCGAGGGTTGCAATGTTCGCCAGCAGCGCGGCCGCATCGGTGTTCGGTGCTTTCTCAAGGCTCGCACGCGGCGCCGGCGCAACGGCGGCAAAAGGTCGACTGCGCACCGGAGGCGCTGGAACGCTGCGCAGCGCAAAACTCACCGGCAACGGCGGTGCACTAAACACGGGGGGCGGTGCGGGTTCGGGCTCGCTGTGACGGCTGAAGGCAAAGGATTGTGGGATACCAATCGAACGCATCCCCAGGCGGCCCAGCAAACTGCCTTCGGCCGGGCCGATAAACAGCACGCCATCCACGTGGGTCAGGCGCTTGAGCACTTCCAGAACCTGCCTCTGGGTAGGCTGATCGAAATAGATCAGCAGGTTGCGACAAAACACGAAGTCATAGGCTGGTTCATTGGCCAGCAAGGTCGGGTCCAGCAGGTTGCCCACCTGCAAACGCACCTGTTCGCGCACCCGGTCGCTGACGCGATAGCCATCGTCTTCGGTGCTGAAGTAGCGCTCGCGGAAATCGGTGTGCTGCCCGCGAAAGGAGTTCTTGCCGTACAGCGCGCGCTTGGCCCGCTCGACCGACAGCGGGCTGACGTCCACCCCGTCGACCTTGAATTGATGCGGCACAAGCCCGCCATCGAATAACGCCATGGCAATCGAATACGGCTCTTCGCCGGTCGAACACGGCAGGCTGAGAATCCGCAACGCCCGCATGCCCTTGATCTCGGCCAAACGCTTGAGCGCCAGCCTGGCCAGCGTGGCAAAGGATTCCGGGTAACGGAAAAACCAGGTTTCCGGAACGATCACAGCTTCGATCAGCGCCTGTTGTTCGTCTGCCGAGCCTTGCAGCCGCAGCCAGTACTCATCGGCCGTTCCCACCTGCTGCGCCGTCATGCGCTGGCGCACAGCCCGCTCGATGATCGCCGGGCCGACGGAGTTCACGTCCAGGCCGATACGTTCTTTGAGGAAGTCGAAAAAGCGCTGGTCGCTGCTCATCGGCGCTCCTCAAGCATCGCCAGGTCCAGCGGCGGCGACGGGAACAGCAGCGCCCGCACGTGGGCATCCAGCAAGTCTGCGACACCAACCCACTGCAGCAGTCCTTGCGCGTCTTCACGCACCGGCCCCAAATACGGCGCCTGGCGGTTATCCAGGCCATAGGGCTGGAAGTCCGCCGGGTTGCAACGCAGGGTGTCGGTGGCCTGCTCGAGAATCAGCCCTAGCAGTTGCCCGGGCGTGGCGTCATCCGGCTGATAATGCACCAGCACCAATCGAGTGCTGGTGCGCGCCTGGGCCGGCCGGCCGAACGCCAGCTCGCCGACATCGATCACCGGCACCACCGCTCCGCGATAGGCAAACACCCCAGCGACCCATGAAGGCGTCCCGGCAATCGGTTTGAGCGGCAGACGCGGCAGCACCTCGGCCACTTCAATGGCTTGCAATGCATAGCGCTCGTCGCCGATGCGAAACACCAGAAACAATGACTGCCTGGGCGCCATGCCTGCGCCGCGTTTCGCCACGAGTTCACTCATCAGACTTTGAATCGCGAGACGCCGCTGCGCAGCCCTACGGCCACCTGGCTCAGCTCGTCGATGGCGGAACTGGCCTGACGCAAGGACTCGACTGTCTGGCTGCTGGCATCGCCCAACTGCACCAGCGCATGGTTGATCTGTTCAGCACCCGTGGCCTGGGCCTGCATGCCCTCGTTGACCATCAACACCCGCGGCGCCAGCGCCTGAACCTGATGGATGATCTGCGACAGCTGCTCACCGACCTGCTGCACTTCGGACATGCCACGGCGCACTTCTTCAGAGAATTTGTCCATACCCATGACGCCGGCCGACACCGCCGACTGGATCTCGCGAACCATCTGCTCGATGTCGTAGGTGGCGACGGCGGTCTGGTCTGCCAGACGGCGAACTTCGGTGGCGACCACGGCAAAACCGCGACCGTATTCACCGGCCTTTTCGGCCTCGATGGCGGCGTTCAGCGACAGCAGGTTGGTCTGGTCCGCGACCTTGACGATGGTCACCACCACCTGATTGATGTTGCCGGCCTTTTCGTTGAGGATCGCCAGTTTGGCGTTGACCAGATCGGCGGCGCCCATCACCGAGTGCATGGTGTCTTCCATGCGCGCCAGGCCCTGCTGACCGGAACCGGCCAGCACCGAGGCCTGATCGGCGGCGGTGGAGACTTCGGTCATGGTCCGTACCAGATCCCGCGAGGTGGCGGCGATTTCGCGCGAGGTGGCGCCGATTTCAGTGGTGGTGGCTGCTGTTTCAGTGGCAGTCGCCTGCTGCTGTCTGGAGGTGGCGGCGATTTCGGTCACCGACGTGGTGACCTGTACCGAGGAACGTTGCGCCTGGGACACCAGCGAGGTCAGCTCGGTCATCATGCCGTTGAAGCCGGTCTCCACCGCACCGAACTCATCCTTGCGATCGAGGTTCAGACGGCTGCTGAGATCGCCGGTGCGCATGATGTCGAGGATCTGCACGATGCGATTCATCGGCGCCATGATCGCGCGCATCAACAGCAAGCCACAGAGGCCGGCGGCGATGACCGCCACCAGTAAAGACACACCCATGCTGATTTTTGCCGCGGTGACCGCCTGGCGGATTGCCTCGGTGGCGTTAGCGGACTGATCACGATTGTTATCAATGACAACATTCAACTGCTTGCGGCCATCGTCCCAGGCGGGCGTCAACTCCTGCTCCAGCGCCAGGCGAGCTTGTTCGTATTGTTTTTGCTGATACAGACCGACGACTTTATTCAGCACCTGATTGTACGTTTGATAACGAACCTCGAACGCGCCGAACTCGGCCCGATCCTCGGCAGTGAAGATCGTTTTCCGATAGTTGCCCATCTCGTCTTTCAGGTGCGCGTCGGCGCTCTTGTACAGCTCCAGGTCAGCGGCACTCAGGTCGCGATGGTCCGAGAGACCGACGATCCGTTGGGTCAAGACGTAGCTGTCGACCCAGGCGCCGCGAATCATCGAGCTGTAAAACAGCCCCGGAACGGCATCCGTGCGGACCGTTTCCTCACTGGACTCAATCTTCAACAGACTGGAGAACGAGACCATTACCATCAACAGCATGATCGCGATAATCACCGCAAAGCTCGCCAAAATGCGTTGGCGCAATGTCCAGTTCTTCACAGTCAGTCCTCGGGGGCGGTTCAAATGGGGGGGAGTATAGCCGAGGGCGTGCCGTGTTTTATAAGCAGTGCATCTCAAGTAGCAACGAAACACGTGTGGCGAGGGAGCTTGCTCCCAATACTGGCGATTGATCGTTCCCACGCTCCCGCGCGGGAATGCCTCTGGGGACGCTCCGCGTCCGTTGACGCAAGGCGACGTAGCCTCAGACCGAGGCTTTGGGGAAGGATTAAACAAATCAGCGACTGCGCACTCTTTGTGGCGAGGGGGCTTGCCCCCTCGCCACAGGTATTTTGATCGTTCCCACGCTCTGCGGGCTTGCACAGATTCTGTGGGAGCAACCCAGGCCATCGATTAAAAAGATATACACTCGGGTAAATCTATAAAAACCGCCCACCGGGTAATTCCCCATGATGACCTTGCGTCAGATCCGTCACTTCATCGCCGTGGCCGAGACTGGCTCGATCTCGGCTGCCGCGCAAGCGGTGTACATTTCCCAGTCCACCTTGACCCTGGCCATCCAGCAGCTTGAGCAGGAAATTGGCGTCAGCCTGTTCAATCGCCACGCCAAGGGCATGACCCTGACGCACCAGGGCCATCAGTTCCTGCGTCAGGCGCACTTGATCCTGGCCACGGTCGACAACGCCAAACGCAGCCTTCAGCAAAGTACCGACCAGGTCGCCGGCCAGTTGACCATCGGCGTGACCAGCCTGGTCGCCGGTTACTACCTCGCTGATTTGCTCACACGCTTTCAACGCGCCTACCCCAACGTGGACATTCGCGTAACGGAAGACGAGCGGCCCTACATCGAGCATTTGCTGGTCAGCGGCGAAATCGATGTCGGGGTGCTGATCCTTTCCAACCTTGAGGATCGCCATGCACTGCAAACCGAGGTGCTGACCCATTCGCCCCATCGCCTGTGGCTGCCGGCCCAGCACCCGCTGCTGGAGCACGACAGCATCAACCTCGCCGATGTCGCCCGTGAGCCGCTGATTCAATTGAACGTCGACGAGATGGACCGCAACGCCCAGCGCATGTGGTCAGCGGCCTCCCTGCAACCGCGCATCACCTTGCGCACGGCCTCCACCGAAGCCGTTCGAAGCCTGGTGGCGGCCGGCCTTGGCGTGTCGATTCAACCCGACATGACCTACCGACCCTGGTCGCTGGAAGGCGACATCATCGAAGCGCGAGCGATCGCCGACCTCAGCCATACCCTCGACGTCGGCCTGGCCTGGCGTCGCGGCACTGCCCGCCCGGCGCTGGTCGACCCGTTTTTGACCGTCGCCCGCGAGCAGCCTCACGGTGGGCGCAAGCCATCTATTTAATCGAACGCTGCATTCAGTATTTAGTATTTGTCGACCACAAGCTCGACCACTAGTCTCCGTGTATCTAAATAAGACGGTCGGGCCCCCAGTCACAGGGAGCACCATGGCCACACAAGAAAAGAGAACCCGAAAAATGGCTGGCGCGCAGACCCCTTTGTTCACTGCATTGTTGATCGATGGTGAATTAGTCGCAGGCCAGGGTTTTGTCGAGCCGATCCTCAACCCGGCCACCGGTGAAGTGCTGACGCACATTGCCGAAGCCAGCACCGAACAAGTCGAAGCCGCCATCCTCGCCGCCCACCGCGCCTTCGCCGGTTGGTCGCGCACCACCCCGCAACAGCGCTCGAACATCCTGCTGGACATCGCCAACGCGGTGGAAAAGCACGCCGACCTCCTCGCCCGCCTCGAGTCGCTGAATTGCGGCAAGCCGCTGCACCTGGCCCGTCAGGACGATTTGAGCGCCACGGTCGATGTGTTCCGCTTCTTCGCTGGCGCCGTGCGCTGCCAGACCGGCCAGCTCAGTGGTGAATACCTGCCGGGTTACACCAGCATGGTGCGTCGCGATCCGATTGGCGTCGTCGCCTCGATTGCGCCGTGGAACTACCCGATCATGATGGCCGCGTGGAAAATCGCCCCGGCACTGGCTGCTGGCAACACGCTGGTGTTCAAGCCGTCCGAACATACACCGCTGTCGATCCTCGCCCTCGCGCCGGCACTGGCAGAAATCCTCCCGCGCGGAGTGATCAACATCATCTGCGGCGGCGGTGAAGGCGTCGGCAGCCATTTGGTCAGCCACCCGAAAGTGCGCATGGTCTCGCTGACCGGCGACATCGTCACCGGGCAGAAGATTCTTCAGGCCGCCGCCAAAACCCTCAAACGTACGCACCTCGAACTCGGTGGCAAAGCCCCGGTGATTGTCTGCAACGACGCGGATATTCAAGCGGTGGTCGAAGGCGTGCGCACTTACGGCTACTACAACGCCGGGCAAGACTGCACCGCCGCCTGCCGGATTTATGCACAGGCCGGGATTCATGATCGTCTGGTGGCCGAACTCGGCGCCGCGGTCAGCAGCCTGCGCTTCGCCGGTAAACGTGACGCCGACAACGAGCTCGGCCCGCTGATCAGCACTCGCCAGCGCGACCGCGTGGCCAGTTTTGTCGAACGCGCCCTCGGCCAACCGCACATCGAGCGGGTAACCGGCGCGGCAGTGCATTCCGGCGCCGGCTTCTACTACCAGCCGACTCTGCTGGCCGGCTGCAAACAGAGCGATGAAATCGTCCAGCGCGAAGTGTTCGGGCCGGTGGTCACCGTGACCCGCTTCGATGAACTGGAACAGGCGGTGGACTGGGCCAACGACTCGGAATACGGCCTGGCGTCATCGGTCTGGACCCAGAACCTGGATAAGGCGATGCAGGTGGCTGCGCGTTTGCAGTACGGCTGCACCTGGATCAACAGCCATTTCATGCTGGTCAGCGAAATGCCCCACGGCGGCTTGAAGCGCTCGGGTTATGGCAAAGACTTATCCAGCGATTCGCTGCAGGACTACAGCGTGGTGCGGCACATCATGGCGCGTCACGGTAATGATCTGAAGTAACCGCACTACGTTAACAACGAGCCGAAAAGGCCAGCTCTATCACGTTCAAACACTGCCCCGACGATAATTAAAGAAGAGGGAAACCCCATGTTCGTGCACAAGACCGCACTGTTCAGTGCAATCACCCCCTTGCTGCTGGCCAGTGCCAGTATTCAAGCCGCCGAACCGCTGAAAGCCGTTGGCGCGGGCGAAGGCCAGCTGGATATCGTTGCCTGGCCGGGCTACATCGAACGTGGCGAGAGCGACAAGAACTACGACTGGGTCAGCGGTTTCGAGAAGGAAACCGGCTGCAAGGTCAGCGTCAAAACCGCCGCCACGTCTGATGAAATGGTCAGCCTGATGGCCAAGGGCGGTTACGACCTGGTGACCGCGTCCGGCGATGCTTCGTTGCGCTTGATCGGCGGCAAGCGTGTGCAACCGATCAATACGGCATTGATCCCGAACTGGAAAGACATCGACCCGCGCCTCAAGGACGGGCCTTGGTACGTGGTCAACAAACAGGTTTACGGCACGCCTTATCAATGGGGCCCGAACGTGCTGATGTACAACACCAACGTGTTCAAGACCGCGCCTACAAGCTGGAGCGTGGTGTTCGATCCGCAGAACCTGCCGGACGGCAAGGCCAACAAGGGCCGCGTGCAAGCTTATGACGGCCCGATCTACATCGCCGACGCCGCGCTGTACCTGAAATCGACCAAGCCGGAACTGGGCATCAAGAACCCTTACGAACTGACCGAAACCCAGTACAAGGCCGTGCTCGACCTGCTGCGCGCCCAGCAACCGCTGGTGCACCGCTACTGGCATGACGCGACCGTGCAGATGAGTGACTTCAAGAACGAAGGCGTCGCGGCCTCCAGCACCTGGGGTTACATGGTCAACGGCCTGCAAGCCGACAAGCAGCCCGTGGCCTCGACCATTCCGAAAGAAGGCGTTACCGGGTGGGCCGACACCACCATGTTGCACGCCGATGCCAAGCACCCGAACTGCGCCTACAAGTGGATGGACTGGTCGCTGCAACCCAAGGTCCAGGGTGACGTAGCCGCATGGTTCGGCTCGCTGCCAGCCGTGCCGGCGGCCTGCACGGGAAGCGAACTGCTGGGCGCCGAAGGCTGCAAAACCAACGGTTTCGATCAGTTCGACAAGATCGCCTTCTGGAAAACCCCACAGGCTGAAGGCGGCAAATTCGTGCCTTATAGCCGCTGGACCCAGGACTACATCGCGATCATGGGCGGTAGATAACACACCGTTCCCTGTGGTGAGGGGCTTTTGTGGTGAGGGGGCAAGCCCCCTCACCACAGTCAGTATTCCAACCACAAATGTGCGATGGCGACATCGATCACGATTCAGCTTTTTCAGAAGTCCAGGCCGAGCCGCTGCGACGGTTTTGGCCTTTTTGGAGCACCGCACCATGACGCTTGCAGTCCAGTTCACCAACGTCTCCCGTCAGTTCGGCGAAGTGAAAGCCGTCGACCGGGTTTCCATCGATATCCAGGACGGCGAGTTCTTTTCCATGCTCGGCCCTTCCGGCTCGGGCAAAACCACCTGCCTGCGGCTGATCGCCGGTTTCGAACAACCAAGCGCAGGCTCGATCCGCATTCACGGCGCTGAAGCCGCCGGTTTGCCGCCCTATCAACGTGACGTGAACACCGTGTTTCAGGATTATGCGTTGTTCCCGCACATGAACGTTCGCGATAACGTCGCTTACGGTTTGAAGGTCAAAGGCGTCGGCAAGGCCGAACGCCTGAAGCGCGCCCTCGATGCCCTCGACATGGTCGCCCTCGGCGGTTACGGCGAGCGTAAACCGGTGCAATTGTCCGGCGGCCAGCGCCAGCGCGTGGCCCTGGCTCGCGCCTTGGTCAATCGCCCACGAGTGCTGTTGCTCGATGAGCCGTTGGGCGCACTCGATCTGAAACTGCGCGAACAAATGCAGGGTGAATTGAAGAAGCTCCAGCGCCAGCTCGGCATCACCTTCATCTTCGTGACACACGACCAGACCGAAGCGCTGTCGATGTCCGACCGCGTGGCGGTGTTCAACAAGGGCCGCATCGAGCAGGTCGACACACCGCGCAACCTGTACATGAAACCAACGACTACCTTCGTCGCCGAATTCGTCGGCACCTCCAACGTGATTCGCGGCGAGCTGGCCCAACAGTTGAGCGGCCATCCGCAGCCGTTCTCGATCCGTCCGGAACACGTGCGTTTCGCCGAAGGCCCAAAGGCCAGCCATGAAATCGAAGTCAGCGGCCTGCTGCACGACATCCAGTACCAGGGCAGCGCCACACGGTACGAAATGAAGCTTGAAAACGGTCAGACCCTGAATATCAGTCAGGCCAACACTCAGTGGCTGGACGTCAGCGCCCCACATCAAACCGGACAACGCATCAGTGCTCGCTGGGCCCGCGAGGCCATGATTCCGTTGCACGACACCGTTGCGGGCGGGGTGTGAGATGAACAGCGTGGCCATGACCCAAACCCCGGTCGGCAGCTCGCCGCTACGCAGGTTTTCCAACCTGCTGTATCGCCGGCCCAACCTGTACCTCGCGATGTTGCTGGTGCCGCCGCTGATCTGGTTCGGCGCGATCTATCTGGGTTCGCTGCTGACACTGCTGTGGCAGGGTTTCTACACCTTCGACGACTTCACCATGGCGGTCACTCCCGAGCTGACCCTGGCGAATTTCGCGGCGCTGTTCAACCCCTCGAACTTCGACATCATCCTGCGCACCCTGAGCATGGCGATCGTGGTCTCGATTGCCAGCGCCATCGTCGCGTTTCCGATTGCCTACTACATGGCGCGCTACACCACCGGCAACACCAAGGCGTTTTTCTACATCGCGGTGATGATGCCGATGTGGGCCAGTTACATCGTCAAGGCGTATGCCTGGACCTTGCTGCTGGCCAAGGGGGGCGTGGCGCAGTGGTTCGTTCAGCACCTGGGACTGGCGCCGGTCTTGCAGTTCGTGCTGGGGATTCCCGGCGTGGGCGGCAGCACCCTGTCGACCTCCCATCTCGGCCGGTTCATGGTGTTCGTCTATATCTGGCTGCCGTTCATGATCCTGCCGATCCAGGCGTCACTGGAACGCCTGCCGCCATCGCTGCTGCAAGCCTCCGCCGACCTCGGCGCCAAGCCGCACCAGACCTTCATGCAAGTGATTCTGCCGCTGTCGATCCCGGGCATCGCGGCCGGTTCGATCTTCACCTTTTCGCTGACCCTCGGTGACTTCATCGTGCCGCAGCTGATCGGCCCGCCGGGTTACTTCGTCGGCAGCATGGTGTACGCCCAGCAAGGCGCCATCGGCAACATGCCAATGGCCGCGGCCTTCACGTTGGTGCCGATCGTGCTGATCGCCATCTACCTGTCCATCGTCAAACGTCTGGGGGCCTTCGATGCGCTCTGATGCCAAAAAACGTGAGCCCGGGATTCAGGGAGAGAAAGCCTCTCTCGGCCTGCGCATTGCAGCCTGGGGCGGGTTGGTGTTTCTGCACTTCCCGATCCTGATCATCTTCCTGTACGCCTTCAACACTGAAGACGCGGCGTTCAGCTTTCCGCCCCAGGGCTTCACCCTGAAATGGTTCAGCGTGGCGTTCGCGCGGCCCGACGTGCTGGACGCGATCAAGCTCTCGCTGCAAATCGCCGCAATCGCCACGCTGATCGCCATGGTCCTCGGGACCCTTGCCTCGGCGGCGCTGTACCGGCGTGACTTCTTCGGCAAACAAGGCATTTCGCTGATGCTGATCCTGCCGATTGCGTTGCCGGGAATCATCACCGGTATCGCGCTGCTGGCGACGTTCAAGACGCTGGGTATCGAGCCCGGGATGTTCACCATCGTCGTCGGTCACGCGACCTTCTGTGTGGTGATCGTCTACAACAACGTCATCGCCCGCCTGCGCCGGACCTCGCACAGTTTGATCGAAGCGTCGATGGATCTCGGCGCCGACGGCTGGCAGACCTTCCGCTACATCGTCCTGCCGAACCTCGGCTCGGCATTGCTGGCCGGCGGCATGCTGGCGTTTGCGCTGTCGTTCGACGAAATCATTGTCACCACCTTCACCGCTGGCCACGAACGCACCTTGCCGTTGTGGCTGCTCAACCAGCTCAGCCGCCCACGCGACGTACCGGTGACCAACGTGGTGGCGATGCTGGTGATGCTCGTGACGATTTTGCCGATCCTCGGCGCCTATTACCTGACTCGCGGCGGCGAAAGCGTTGCGGGCAGCGGCGGTAAATAACTCAATAACTGACAACGACTACTCACTGTGGGAACCGGATTTTTGTGGGAGCGAGCCTGCTCGCGATGACTGACTGACATTCAACAGAGATGTCGACAGTAAGACCGCTATCGCGAGCAGGCTCGCTCCCACAGGGACCGGTTCCAGCAAGACAACAAGAACTGTTTCAAAGAGGGCAAAACCATGCAAACCAAACTCTTGATCAACGGCCAGCTTGTCGCCGGCGAAGGCCCCGCTCAACCTGTATTCAACCCGGCTCTGGGCCGGGTGCTGATAGAAATCAACGAAGCCAGCGAAGCCCAGGTCGACGCCGCGGTGCGCGCCGCCGATGCCGCCTTCGATGGCTGGTCGCAGACCCCGCCCAAAGACCGTTCGCTGCTGTTGCTCAAACTCGCCGACGTCATCCAGGCCCACGGCGAAGAGCTGGCCAGGCTGGAGTCGGACAACTGCGGCAAGCCCTACAGCGCCGCCTTGAACGACGAGATCCCGGCGATTGCCGATGTGTTCCGGTTCTTTGCTGGCGCCAGCCGCTGCATGAGCGGTTCAGCCGGCGGTGAATACCTGTCGGGCCACACCTCGATGATCCGCCGCGACCCGGTGGGCGTGATCGCCTCCATCGCACCGTGGAACTACCCGCTGATGATGGTCGCCTGGAAGATCGCCCCGGCCCTGGCGGCCGGTAATACCGTGGTGCTCAAGCCGTCGGAGCAAACCCCGTTGACCGCGCTACGCCTGGCAGAACTGGCGTCGGAGATTTTCCCGACGGGCGTACTCAACCTGGTCTTTGGTCGTGGGCCTACGGTCGGTAGTCCGCTGGTGACCCACCCGAAAGTGCGCATGGTGTCCTTGACCGGCTCTATCGCCACCGGCTCGAACATCATTTCCAGCACCGCCGACAGCGTCAAACGCATGCACATGGAATTGGGCGGCAAAGCCCCGGTGATTATCTTCGACGACGCCGACATCGACGCCGCCGTGGAAGGCATCCGCACCTTCGGTTTCTACAACGCTGGGCAGGACTGCACCGCCGCCTGCCGCATCTACGCCCAGGCCGGCATCTACGAAAAATTCGTCGAGAAGCTTGGCGTGGCCGTCAGCAGCATCAAGTACGGTGTGCAGGATGACCCGTCCACCGAGTTGGGCCCACTGATCACCGCCCAGCATCGCGACCGTGTAGCCGGTTTCGTCGAGCGCGCCATCGCGCAACCGCACATCCGCTTGATCACTGGCGGCAAAGCCGTGGAAGGCAACGGCTTCTTCTTCGAACCAACGGTACTGGCCGACGCCCGACAAGACGACGAGATCGTCCGCCGCGAGGTGTTCGGGCCGGTGGTGTCGGTGACCTCATTCGCTGATGAGGCACAAGTGCTGGCGTGGGCCAACGATTCGGACTACGGCCTGGCGTCGTCGGTCTGGACGTCCGATGTCGGCCGCGCTCACCGCCTCGCCGCCCGCTTGCAGTACGGCTGCACCTGGGTGAATACGCACTTCATGCTGGTCAGCGAAATGCCTCACGGCGGTCAGAAACTGTCCGGCTATGGCAAGGACATGTCCATGTACGGGCTGGAGGACTACACCACCGTGCGGCATGTGATGTTCAAGCACTAAAAGCATCGTCGGATCGCCGCCCGGAGCAAGCTTTGCTCCTACAGGTCCGCGCGAAACCTGTAGGAGCAAGGCTTGCCCGCGATAGCGTCACCGCAATCTCAAGGAAGAAACCGGCAACCAGCACCACCAGGTTCCACCCCAAAGAAACCAAAACAATAACCACCGATCCGGGTTGAGCCGTCATGGCCCAGCCACGGTTTCGGACATCCGAAATCTGCCGATTTTCCGGAGCATGAACGCCATGAGTGCACTACCCGATTTATCTGCAATTGCCGCCGACAGCGATGCCGAGCAGTTACGCAAGCTGGGCTACACCTCGAACTTCAATCGCAGCATGAGCCTGTGGGAAAACTTCGCCCTGGGCTTCACCTACCTCTCCCCGGTCGTAGGGGTTTATACCCTGTTCGGCCTGTGCCTGGCCGCCGGTGGCCCGCCGATGTTCTGGGCGTATTTGCTGGTCGGTTGCGGCCAACTGCTGGTCTGCCTGATATTCGGTGAAGTGGTGTCGCAGTTCCCGATTTCCGGTGGTGTCTACCCATGGGCCCGCCGCTTGGTGGGCAAACGCTGGGCGTGGATGGTCGGCTGGATCTACTCCATTGCCCTGTGCGTCACCATCGCGGCCGTTGCGGTCGGTGCCGGTCCTTACCTGGCGGCGATGATGGGCTTTGAACCGAGCAACAACACCAACATCGTCATCGCCCTGGTGCTGACGCTGTTCGCCACTCTGGTGAATCTCAGCGGCACCAAGGTGCTGGCGCGTATCGCCATGTTCGGCTTTCTCTGCGAGCTGGTCGGCGCGGTGGTCGTTGGCGTGTACCTGCTGGTCTTCGAACGCCATCAGCCACTCAGCGTGCTGTTCAACACCTTTGATATCCGCGTCGACGGTTCCTACCTGCCGGCGTTCCTGACCGCCTCCCTGGCCGGGATGTTTCTGTACTACGGCTTCGAGGCCTGCGGCGACGTGGCTGAAGAAACCCCGAACCCGAGCAAGCAGATTCCGGTGGCCATGCGCATGACCATCTACATCGGCGGCATTGCGGCGATGTTTGCCTGCCTGGCGCTGATTCTTGCGGTGCCGGACATGCAAGCGGTGATCAACGGCACTGACAAGGACCCGGTAACCACTATCCTCAACAACGCCTTCGGTCCTGTGGGTTCGAAAGTGGTGATGGGTGTGGTGATGATTTCCTTCATCTCCTGCGTCATCAGCCTGCAAGCGGCGGCCAGTCGTCTGCTGTATTCCTATGCTCGTGATGAAATGGTCATCGGCAGTGCACTGCTGAAAAAGATTTCGCCGACGACTCAGGTTCCGGTTGCCGCGCTGTTCGTGTCTGGCGTCCTCCCTGCACTGATTATTGCCCTCGGCTTTTTCCTGCAAGACGCCGTCGCCACCATCGTCAGCTTCGCGGCCATCGGCATCTACCTGGCGTTCCAGATGATCGTGCTCGCCGCCCTCTACGCCCGCGCTCGCGGCTGGGAACCCAGCGGTAAATTCACACTGGGCGCCTGGGGTCTGCCGGTGAACATCGGCGCGCTGGTCTATGGCGTGGGCGCCATCATCAACATGGCCTGGCCACGCACACCGGATGCCGCGTGGTACATCAACTACGCCATGGTCTTGAGCACTGCCATCGTGATTGGCCTGGGCCTGCTCTACATGTGGCTCGGCAAACCGTATGACCACGGCACCGCCCCTGCGGGTGATGCCTGGAAAGTCAGCCGGTAATGACAGCGCCCTGACCTGTGATAACGGGTCAGGGTGACGAGGAAAGTGGGTTAGCACATTTGCAGTTAGCAGATTAGAGGCGTTTCCTTCAGAGCGAGCCTCCAGATAAAGACACCCATTCCTACAGTAGGTAGTGCCAGAGTAGACTTGCCGCCGTAAGCACCCTGTCGATAGGCTTCATCCCGTCGCTGCAAAATCAGCGGCCCGGGGTCGAAGCCGGGAAAAGTCAAAACGGTGCTTACGCGCCCCCATAGAACTGAGGCTGTTTTATGCCTTCAGTTCTGCTTTATGGCGGGCCGTGTGGCGCGGGCCTTCCGGCTTCCGTTTTGACTGGAAGTGTCCCGACTTCGAACGCCACTCGGTTCGCCACCCAACCTGTCGAAGGGTTGGTGGCGACTCTCCAAATCGAAACGGAAGTCATCTAATGTCCAAATACGCTCGAAATCCGTCCAAAAATGCCTCTTGCCGTCTCTTCGGAGGCAGGCCATGACCCATCCTCATTTCACCCCCACCGTCTTCACCCGCCACAACCGCTTCCTTCACGCCTTCATGCACGAAAACCAAGCCTGGTTCTGCGTTCAGGATCTTGGCCGACTGATGGGGCGCCCGCTGGATCAACGACTCACCCTGAAGCTCGATCCTGATCAGCGTCGATACGTTTGGTTGCTCAAAAGCGGCAATCCCGTCGAAGCGCTGATGGTCAGTGAATCAGGTATGTACGCGCTGCTGATCCATCACTTCGTTCCGGAAAATCGCAACCTGCGCCAATGGCTGAGTCATGAAGTGATGCCGACATTGCGCAGCTCGCAGCCAGCGTTTGAGGCAAACTCTCCAAGCCTGAGTTCGTTGCAGTGGGCCGGCGTGTCTGTGCCGCTGCTGCATTGGCGGGATCAGGCGTGGGTGAAGTGGCGAGACATGCCTGACTTGCTGTTGGCGCAACGCCCATCGATAACAGCCAACGCAGGCTGAACCGCCACAATTCAGCCCGCATAAAAAAATGGGTGGACCGAGTTTTCAGTCCACCCATTCTGTAGGCGAGATATCAAACAACCTCTCTTCAAAACCGCGAAACACGGTGCATCGCATCCACCAGATAGCGCATCGCAATGCGGTCGCTCTCCGATAACTGCCGATACTGCTCGACGAGTTTCACCTCCTCCGAGCTGAGCCGGCGCGACCTTCGCGAGAGGCTCAAGCCTGAGAAAACCCCTAAAAACCCGATGATGCCTTGTGCTTTTTCCATGGACGATGTCCCTCTGCACGTGAACGGAAACTTCAGATACCTCATCGCCCTGCTCCTGTTTCAACCATGTCTGGCACTTGCGTGAGTCCGGCTGAACGTTCACCGGTCTCAAGGGCAAAGTCCGGTCATGAGCCTAAGAATAGGAACAAAAAAACGTTTGCGAGCCGTTTTTAGAGTAATTAGTCAAAAAATAAAAACACTTATTTGAAACACCAAATCGGCTTGAACGACAGCTGAATATCCTCGGGAGGCCAGCTCCTGCAGCTGCGTGCCTTGCGCTGCGAGTAACACGCAGCCCTGGCACGGCCTGTGGGAATTCTCCATAAAGCGCACGCTCATCATTTTCGAGCTATTTCGAACGCTTTATCTTATTGGGCATCTGTTTAAAATCCGATGCGTTTGGCCGAAGGCTTGTCCGAACCTCACATTTTGATCCAAAACGCAGCCAGGAACGCCGCGGGATCGTCCACGACAGGTTGTCCTATGCACCGCAGGAATTTGCTCAAAGCCTCCATGGCCATCGCTGCCTACACCGGCCTTTCGGCCACCGGACTGTTGGCCGCGCGTGCCTGGGCCGGGACGGCCGATGGCGAGGCTCAGGCCTTCGACTTCGAGGCGTTGCAGGCACAAGCCAAGCAACTGGCCAGCAGTGGTTATGCCGACACCAAGCAGGTGTTGCCAGCGACGCTGGCGAACATGACGCCGCAGCAGTTCAACGCGATTCAGTACGACGCCAGACATTCGCTGTGGAATGACCTGAACGGGCAACTCGACGTGCAGTTCTTCCACGTCGGCATGGGCTTCAAGCAACCAGTGCGCATGTACAGCGTCGACCCCAAGACCCGTCAGGCGCGGGAAGTGCATTTCCACCCTTCGCTGTTCAATTACCAGAATTCCAACATCGATACCGCGCAGCTCAAGGGCGACCTGGGCTTTGCCGGGTTCAAGCTGTTCAAGGCCCCGGAACTGGATAAACACGACGTGGTGTCGTTCCTTGGCGCCAGCTACTTCCGCGCTGTGGATAACACCGGTCAGTACGGCTTATCGGCCCGTGGCCTGGCGATCGATACCTACGCCAAAAAGCGCGAAGAGTTTCCGGACTTCACCAAGTTCTGGTTTGAAACCCCGGACAAGGACAGCACCCGTTTCGTGGTCTATGCCCTGCTCGACTCACCGAGTGCCACCGGTGCCTATCGCTTTGACATCGACTGCCAGGCCAATCAGGTGGTGATGGCCATCGACGCACACGTCAACGCGCGCACCGCCATCGAGCAACTCGGTATCGCACCAATGACCAGCATGTTCAGCTGCGGCACTCACGAACGGCGCATGTGCGACACCCTTCACCCGCAGATCCATGACTCGGATCGGCTGGCCATGTGGCGCGGCAACGGCGAGTGGATCTGCCGTCCGCTGAACAACCCGGCGACCCTGCAATTCAACGCCTTTGCCGACACGGACCCGAAAGGTTTTGGTCTGGTGCAGACCGACCATGAGTTCGACAGCTATCAGGACACTGTCGATTGGTACAGCAAGCGCCCGAGCCTGTGGGTCGAGCCGACCACCGCCTGGGGCGAAGGCTCCGTCGACCTGCTGGAAATCCCGACCACAGGCGAAACCCTGGACAACATCGTGGCCTTCTGGACCCCGAAAAAACCGGTGGCCGCCGGCGACTCGCTGAACTACGGCTACAAGCTCTACTGGAGCGCCCTGCCGCCCGTTGGCACGCCGCTGGCGCGGGTCAATGCCACGCGTTCGGGGATGGGCGGTTTCGTCGAAGGCTGGGCTCCCGGCGAGCACTATCCGAAAGTCTGGGCGCGGCGTTTTGCGGTCGACTTTACCGGCGGCGGACTGGATCGTTTGCCTGAAGGCACGGGAATCGAACCGGAGGTCACGGCGTCGAGCGGTCAGGTCAAGGACTTCAACGTGCTGGCGCTGGATGACATCAAAGGCTATCGAATCACCTTTGACTGGGTCCCGACCGATGACAGCGTGGCGCCGGTGGAACTGCGGTTGTTCATCCGCACCCATGACCGAACGTTGAGCGAAACCTGGCTGTATCAGTATTTCCCGCCTGAGCCGGACAAGCGCAAGTACCCGGATTGGCCGGCGTCATAAGACAAGTGGCGTCTGGACGGGGCCCATCGCGGGCAAGCCTTGCTCCTACGGAATCTACCTCGTCGACACCGCTCCCCCGTAGGAGCTGAGCTTGCTCGCGATGAGGCCAGCAAAGCCAATAAAAATTTCCGCCAGACAAGCAAGCCCCGGCCAAACAACCGGGGCTTTTCGTTTTTGCAGTGTCACTCAGTCCCGCAAATCCGACTCATGGATCGGCTGATCGCGACTCGTCGCCCGTTGATACTGCGCCGGCCAGATGGCTTTGCGGCCACCCAGGTCGTCGTCGGCGTGCAGTGGCCAATACGGGTCGCGTAACAGTTCGCGAGCCAGCAGGATGATGTCGGCCTGACAGGTGCGCAGAATGTGTTCGGCTTGCGCGGGCTCGGTAATCAATCCGACGGTGCCGGTGGCAATTCCCGACTCCTTGCGCACGCGCTCGGCAAACCGCGTCTGATAACCCGGCCCGGTCGGGATCTCCGCATTCGCTGCAGTGCCGCCGGACGACACGTCGATCAGATCGACCCCCAACGCTTTCAAGCGCCGCGCCAGCTCCACGGTTTCATCCGGGTTCCAGCCATCTTCAACCCAATCGGTGGCCGATACACGAACGAACAATGGCAACTCTTCAGGCCAGACCGCGCGTACCGCCTCGGTCACTTGCAGCACCAGACGAATGCGGTTTTCGAAAGACCCGCCGTACTGATCACGGCGCTGATTGCTCAGCGGCGACAAAAATTGATGTAGCAGATAGCCGTGAGCCGCATGCACTTCAACCACTTTGAAGCCTGCGGTCAGTGCACGCTTGGCCGACTCGACGAATGCCTGAATCACCTCGGCGATTTGTGCCTCGGTCAGTGGTGTGGGTGGTGTGTGTTGAGGGTCGAAGGCTATCGGCGAGGCGCCGACCGGGGTCCAGCCGCCATCCGCCGGTTTGACACTGCCGTGTTTGCCCAGCCACGGCCGGTGAGTGCTGGCCTTGCGTCCGGCATGGGCCAGTTGAATACCGGCGACCGCGCCTTGGGCAGTGATAAACCGGGTGATGCGTTGCAGTGGTTCGATCTGTTCGTCGTTCCACAGGCCCAGGTCCTGGGCGGTGATCCGACCCTCGGCGGTGACTGCCGTGGCTTCGGTAAAGACCAGGCCGGCCCCGCCCACGGCACGGCTGCCGAGGTGGACCAGATGCCAGTCATTGGCCAGTCCATCGACGCTGGAGTATTGGCACATCGGCGACACCGCGATGCGGTTGAGCAGGGTCAATTGACGAAGGGTATACGGTTCAAGCAGCAGACTCATGGGGCACCTCTCAAATCAGTGGGCAGGCTCCAGGGTTCTGTTTGAATAGTCGACGAGTGACAGGAAAGGATATGGCACCCGCCCCCGCGGGTAAAAAATGGACAAAACGTCACAAGGCCAATCAAGCAGTGATTAGAGCCTAGACGACATCGAGGGATCAGGGAGGGCTCATTAGTAGCCAGAGCGAAACCTGTGGCGAGGGAGCTTGCTCCCGCTGGGGCGCGGAGCGGCCCTAAATGCGTTTTGTCTGACGCATGTCGGTAAGTGGTTTTACGACTGCTGCGCCCGAGCGCGGACCGGCCAGCGGGAGCAAGCTCCCTCGCCACAAAGGCCTCATTGAAACTTCTGCTGGAACCGGGTTCAGCGCGGTTCGATATGGGCAATCATCAGCTGGACGGTTTCCTGGCCGCGGAATTCATTGACGTCTAGCTTGTAGGCCAGCTCGACCCAGCGAATGGTCGGGTTCGGCCAGACGTCGCGGTCGATGCCAAACGCAATGCCGTCGAGTTTCACCGAACCACATTCGCTTTTCAGCACCACTTTGAGGTGACGCTCACCGACCACTCGCTGCTCGACCAACTGGAACACCCCGTGAAACAGCGGTTCCGGGAAGTGTTGGCCCCAGGGACCGGCATGGCGCAGGGCGCGGGCCAGTTCCAGGTGAAATTCTTCGACTGCCAGGGTGCCGTCCGACAGCAACCGCCCGGTCAGGTCCTCTTCACGCATTTGCCGACGAACTTCCGCGTCGAAGGCCACGGCAAACAACGGGAAATTCGCTTCCGGTAACGTCAGGCCCGCCGCCATGGCGTGGCCACCGTACTTGCTGATCAGATTTGGATGCTGCGCCGCCACCACACTCAAGGCGTCACGAATATGAAAGCCCTGCACGGAACGTCCCGAGCCCTTGAGCATGCCGTCACCGGCGTCGGCAAAGGCGATGGTCGGACGGAAATAACGCTCTTTCATACGCGACGCGAGAATCCCGATGACGCCCTGGTGCCACTCGGGGTCAAACAGGCACAAGCCGAAGGGCATCGACTCCAGCGGCAAGTCCTTGAGCTGGGCCAACGCTTCGCGCTGCATGCCCTGTTCGATGGATTTGCGGTCCTGATTCATGCCGTCGAGTTGCGCAGCCATTTCACGGGCCATCGCCACGTCTTCGGTCAGCAGGCATTCGATGCCCAGGCTCATGTCGTCCAGACGCCCCGCCGCGTTCAGGCGCGGGCCGAGAATGAACCCCAGGTCGGTCGAGGTAATGCGCGAGTGATCACGCTTGGCCACTTCGAGAATCGCCTTGATGCCCGGTCGAGCCCGGCCAGCGCGAATCCGCTCCAGGCCCTGATGCACCAGAATCCGGTTGTTGGCATCCAGCGGCACCACGTCGGCAACACTGCCCAGCGCCACCAGATCCAGCAACTCACCGATGTTCGGCTGCGGCTTGCTCTCGTACCAGCCCAGGCTGCGCAAGCGTGCACGCAACGCCATCAGCACATAGAAAATCACCCCGACCCCGGCCAGCGCTTTGCTCGGAAACTCGCATCCGGGCTGGTTCGGATTGACGATGGCATCGGCCAACGGCAGCTCGTCGCCGGGCAAGTGGTGATCGGTGACCAAAACCTTGAGCCCGGCCTTTTTCGCCGCCGTCACGCCCTCGACGCTGGATATGCCGTTGTCCACGGTGATCAGCAACTGTGGCTCGCGCTGCAACGCCACCGCAACGATTTCCGGGGTCAGGCCGTAGCCGTACTCGAAACGATTGGGCACCAGATAATCGACGTGAGCCGCGCCGAGCAGACGCAGTCCCAACAGGCCAACGGTGCTGGCAGTCGCGCCATCGGCATCGAAGTCGCCAACGATCAGAATCCGTTGACGCTGCTCCAGCGCTACCACCAGCAAGTCCACCGCGGCCTCGATGCCCTTGAGCTGTTGATACGGGATCAAGCGCGCCAGGCTCTTGTCCAGTTCCGCCTCCGACTGCACACCCCGCGCCGCGTATAAACGGGTCAGCAGGGGTGGGATATCACCGAGGAATGGCAGGGTGTCGGGCAATAGGCGAGGTTCGATGCGCATGGGGTGACAGGTGCTTCTCTTGAATACGTAGGATAAAACCGGGTGATGCGATCCTGCGGCGAAAAATCAGCCGCGCTCGCCCGCCAACCATTGCAGCTGGACTTCGTGTTGACCACGGTCGTCAGTGACGAAGATCGTCCCTTCGCTGATCATCACGTCCCACTTGATAACGCGGGGCATGTCCTTGGCCAGGGTTTCCAGGACTTCCTGAGGAACCGCGGCAATGTTGACGTTTTTCAGGTTTTTTACCGCCGGAACCACTTTGGTTTCCCAGACGCGCAAGCTGCCGTAGGCCAACAGGCTGGTGCGTTCGGTACGACGCGAGCACCAGGTCAGACGATCGGCGTCTGGCTGGCCGACTTCGATCCAGTGCAGAACGCGGTCATCCAGGCTCTTTTCCCACAAGGCTGGCTCGTCCACTTCCGACAGACCACGGCCAAAGGACAGCTGCTCGTTGTACCAGAGGGCGTAGGCCAATAGCCGCACGGTCATGCGTTCTTCGGTTTCCGAAGGGTGGCGGGCTATGGTCTGCTTGACGCTCTCGTACACGCTGCGGTCGAGGTCGGTAAGGTTCAGTTCAAACTTGTAGGTCGTGGACGGCTGGGCCATGAACGGGCTTCTTGATACGAGGAAAGGCGGCAAGTCTAACCGATGCCGGGGTCAATCAACGAATCATGACGGCCATCAAGCGTGGGCGATGAGCTCCTGCCTATGATAAAACGATCTACTCGCTCAGCCTTTGTCCTACAGGATTGACCATGCCGCTCACCGCCAAGCCCCTTGCCGGCCTGAAAATCATCGAACTCGGTACTTTGATCGCCGGCCCTTTCGCCTCGCGTATTTGTGCCGAATTCGGCGCCGAAGTGATCAAGATCGAATCTCCGGATGGCGGTGACCCGTTGCGCAAGTGGCGCAAACTCTACGAGGGCACTTCACTGTGGTGGTTCGTCCAGGCGCGCAACAAGAAGTCCCTGACGCTGAACCTCAAGCACCCCGACGGCCTCGCGATCCTCAAGCAGTTGCTCAGCGAAGCCGATATCCTGATCGAAAATTTCCGCCCCGGTGTACTGGAAAAACTCGGCCTGGGCTGGGACGTGCTGCATGCGCTGAACCCGAAACTGGTGATGGTCCGTCTGTCGGGCTTTGGGCAAACCGGGCCGATGAAGGATCAACCGGGCTTCGGCGCGGTGGGCGAATCCATGGGCGGTTTGCGTTACATCACCGGCTTCGAGGATCGACCGCCAGTGCGCACCGGGATTTCCATCGGTGACTCGATTGCCGCGCTGTGGGGCGTGATCGGCGCGCTGATGGCCTTGCGTCACCGTGAGGTCAACGGTGGTCAAGGGCAAGTGGTGGACGTGGCGTTGTACGAAGCGATCTTCGCCATGATGGAAAGCATGGTCCCGGAGTTCGATGTGTTCGGGTTTATCCGCGAGCGCACCGGCAACATCATGCCCGGCATCACGCCCTCCTCCATCCACACCAGCGCCGACGGCAAGCACGTGCAGATCGGTGCCAATGGCGATGCAATCTTCAAGCGCTTCATGCAGACCATCGGCCGCGACGACCTGGCCAACGATCCAGCGCTTGCCAGCAACGATGGCCGCGATAGCCGTCGCGATGAATTGTATGGGGTCATTGATCGCTGGGTCAGTTCATTGCCGCTGGATGCAGTGATCGAGCAGTTGAACCTGGCCGAAGTGCCGGCCAGCCGAATCTTCAGCGCCGAAGACATGTTCAGCGACCCGCAATTTCTTGCCCGGGAAATGTTCCTGCAAGCCAAGCTGCCCGACGGCAAGGACTTCAAGATGCCGGGCATCGTGCCAAAACTTTCGCAAACGCCGGGTGCTTGCGAATGGGTCGGCGCAGAGCTGGGTGAACATAACGCGCAGGTGCTGAACGAGCTTGGTTATGACGCGCAACAAATCGCACGGCTGCGTGCCGATGGGGCTATCTAAACTGAAGGGATTGTCATTGATTCACCAGTGTGTGGCGCAACACCTGCGCTTGCTGGGTTTCGGCGCAACACTTTCGTGCTTGCTGGCAATCCCCTCAGCCGCTCAAGCCAAGGACTCGCTGATCTGGTTGATGCGCGATTTACCGCCGCTGACGATTTTCGACGGACCGCAAAAAAACCAGGGCGTGATCGACCGGTTGTTACCGGCGTTGATCGCCAGCATGCCCGAGTACCAACACACAACGTTTCGGGTCAACCGCGCGCGCGGCATGCAAATGCTCCTGGAACCCAGCTTCACCTGCGATCCTTCGCTGCTGTGGAGCCCGGAACGGGCAAAACACATCACCTATTCCATCGTGGCCTATCGAGTCCCCGCCAACGGCATTGTGATACGCCATGCGGACCGCGAAGCACTTGCGCCCTTCATCATCGGCAACAGCGTCGATCTGGAACGGTTGCTGGCGGATCGGGACAAGAAACTGGGAGTGATCGCCGAACGCAGCTACGGCCAGGTCGTTGACCGCCTGCTGCAACAGGCACCGAGCAACAGCCTGGCAGCCCATTACGGTAACGATGCCCTAGGCAGTCTGCTGCAAATGCAGCGCCTGGGTCGTTTGACCGCCCTGCTGGGGTACTGGTCGGAAATTCGTTATC
This sequence comes from Pseudomonas fluorescens HK44, assembly GCF_000217955.3. Classification (GTDB taxonomy): domain Bacteria; phylum Pseudomonadota; class Gammaproteobacteria; order Pseudomonadales; family Pseudomonadaceae; genus Aquipseudomonas; species Aquipseudomonas fluorescens_AQ. Next base: position 193,971 of record NZ_AFOY02000009.1, read on the forward strand.
AGGCGCAACAGCAAGGCATTTCGCCCGACGAACTGGAGTTCTACAGGCTTCGCGGCACGGACAAGTACCAGTCGATTCATATTGCTTGCTCGGATACCGAGCAGGGTCGTCAGGCCATCACTCACATAAACACACTATTGCGCGGACCGGGACAGACCAGGCTGGTCGAGTTTTACGCCCAATGGCTCGACCCGAAAATGCGCAGCGAATATCTGGAAGATGCCAAGCGGTTTTTCCAGAATGAGACACCCTGACCAAACGCCAGGCAAAAGAAACCCCGAGAAGTGGGGAGACGACTCGGGGTTAAACGTGGCCTGCAAAGACCCGCCCAACAAGCGACAGGCACCGGAGCACAATGCCTGCTCTTGATGATACAGGGTCTGACTAACCTGATTGCGGGAAGGTTCCCGCAAAAAACAAATCAGCTTCTGCCAGCCAGACGTTTGTCTTGCGCAACATTGCGCAGCGCCGCAATCACGCTGGGCTCAAGCCGTCCTTCGGCGATCAACAAGTCGCGGTGCAATCCGTCGACAACATCTGTCAGCAGCCGATTATCCGTGAACTGCGCCTGATTGAACTCATGTTCGACCACAATGGCGCCAGCGCTACTCTTCAATGTCACCAGGCATTCGCCATGAGCACCTGACGGGGTCAGCGTTACCTGATACGGGCTCAATGCCTCACCCAGCAATAGGCTGATACTTTCCATCTCGATCACCACTCAATAGTCCGAAAACAAATTGCCAAGGGCGTGGTAAATGACCACTGGCCCGAGAAGAAAGTTCTGAACTCGACTGACGGCCTGTTGCTTTACCCTGAGTCTTCAGAGCATGCATGGGAAAGATGACAGGAAAAAAACAGCAGGTTAAACGGGTGCTGGAGGAGCGGCCCCACGACAAGTGCGCCATGCAGAAACGAGGAAGCCCGTCAGGAGACGGGCTTCAACATGCGACAGGAACCCTGTCAGAGTGGCTTGCCGCGGTTGCCATGCTGGCTGACAAAAGCCTGCACGGCTTTCAGGTCATTTGGCAAAACGGTGCAGCGCTCATCTCGCTCGAACAAATCAGAAAGATGGGCAGGCAGTTCAAGCGCTTTTCCTATACCGGCTTTTTCGACGGCTTCAGGGAATTTGACCGGATGGGCCGTTCCCAGAATCACCATCGGGATATCCAGGCTACGACGGCACTCACGCGCAGCCTTGACGCCGATGGCTGTGTGCGGATCGAGCAGCTCACCGGTTTGTGCGAAGACTTCAGCGATGGTCTCGCAGGTTTGCGCGTCATCCACGGCCAGCGAGTCGAAGAGTTTGCGCGCTTCGGTCCAGCGCTCTTGCTCGACGCTGAAACCGCCACCTTGCTTGAAGGTGTCCATCAGGCCGGCAATCGCGGCGCCGTTGCGACCGTGCAGGTCGAACAGCAGGCGTTCGAAGTTCGACGAGACCATGATGTCCATCGACGGCGACAGCGTGGCGTGCAGGGTTTCCTTGACGTACTGATTGCCGCTCATGAAGCGGTGCAGAATGTCGTTGCGGTTGGTGGCGACGATCAACTGATTGATCGGCAGGCCCATGTTGCGCGCCAGATAGCCGGCGAAGATGTCACCGAAGTTGCCGGTTGGCACCGAGAACGACACCGAGCGCGCCGGGCCGCCCAACTGCAGGGCTGCGTGGAAGTAGTAGACGATCTGGGCCATGATCCGCGCCCAGTTGATCGAGTTCACGGCCACCAGACGCGTGCCCTTGAGGAAGCTCTGGTCGGCGAAGCTCGCCTTGACCATTTCCTGGCAGTCATCGAAATTGCCTTCGATGGCGATGTTGTGGATGTTCTCGCCGAAGATAGTGGTCATCTGGCGACGCTGCACTTCGGACACGCGGTTGTGCGGGTGCAGGATGAAGATGTCGACGTTTTCGCAGTGCTTGCAGCCTTCGATGGCGGCTGAACCGGTATCGCCCGAGGTGGCGCCGACGATGACCACGCGTTCACTGCGTTTCTCCAGCACGTAGTCAAGCAGACGACCGAGCAATTGCAGGGCGAAGTCCTTGAACGCCAGGGTCGGGCCGTGAAACAGCTCCAGCACCCATTCGTTGCCGTTCAACTGACGCAATGGCGCCACGGCGCTGTGAGAGAACACACCGTACGTTTCTTCGAGGATTTTTTTGAAGTCGGCATCCGGGATGCTGCCGGTGACAAACGGGCGCATCACCCGCAAAGCCAGCTCGTGATACGGCAGGCCGGCCCAGGAAGCGATTTCTTCCTGGGTGAAACGTGGCAGGTTTTCCGGTACGTACAGACCGCCGTCAGTGGCCAGACCGGCCAGCAGCACGTCTTCGAAATTCAGGGCCGGTGCCTGGCCGCGGGTACTGATATAACGCATGACTGGCTCCACAATTCAGAGTTCGCAAACCCGGGCTCGTGCACGAGCCCGGTGAACGATAACGACTTAGTTCAGGTGCTCGACACGGATCCGCACCACCGGACCGACCACGTCCGCCAAGGCTTCGAGGGCGGCGATCGCATCATTCATGCGCTGTTCCTGCACACGGTGGGTCAGCAGGATCATTGGCACCAGGCCGTCGTGTTCTTCGACTTCCTTTTGCATGATCGATTCGATGTTGATGCCACGCTGCGACAGAATGCTCGCGACCTGGGCCAGCACGCCCGGATGATCCTTGGCCTGGATGCGCAGGTAGTAGGCACTTTCGCAGGCTTCGATCGGCAGGATCGGGTGGGCCGACAGCGAATCCGGCTGGAAGGCCAGGTGTGGTACGCGGTTTTCCGGGTCGCTGGTCATGGCGCGAACCACATCCACCAGGTCGGCGATGACCGACGAAGCGGTCGGTTCCATACCGGCGCCCGCACCGTAGAACAGGGTCGAACCGGCAGCATCACCATTGACCATCACTGCGTTCATCACGCCGTTGACGTTGGCGATCAGGCGATCGGCCGGGATCAGCGTCGGGTGCACGCGCAGTTCGATGCCGGCAGCGGTGCTACGCGCCACGCCCAGGTGCTTGATGCGATAGCCCAGCGCTTCGGCGTAATTCACATCAGCGGTAGTCAGCTTGGTGATGCCTTCGGTGTAGGCCTTGTCGAATTGCAGCGGGATGCCGAATGCGATGGAGGCCAGGATCGTCAGCTTGTGCGCCGCATCGATGCCTTCGACGTCGAAGGTCGGATCGGCTTCGGCGTAACCCAGGGCTTGCGCCTCGGCGAGTACGTCTTCAAAGGTCCGGCCCTTCTCACGCATTTCGGTGAGGATAAAGTTGCCGGTGCCGTTGATGATCCCGGCGACCCAGTTGATACGGTTGGCCGACAGGCCTTCACGAATCGCCTTGATTACCGGAATGCCACCGGCTACCGCGGCTTCGAACGCGACGATCACGCCTTTCTCGCGGGCCTTGGCGAAAATTTCATTACCGTGAACAGCAATCAGTGCCTTGTTCGCGGTGACCACATGCTTGCCATTCTCGATGGCTTTGAGTACCAGCTCGCGGGCAACGGTGTAGCCGCCCATCAGCTCTATAACGATGTCGATCTCAGGGTTCGTGGCCACTTCGAAGACATCGTTGGTAATCGCAATACCGGTCGTCTGGAACTGAGGCTTTGGCGTGCGCATGGCAATTTGTGCCACTTGGATTCCACGCCCGGCACGACGAGCAATTTCCTCGGCGTTGCGCTGAAGTACGTTGAAGGTACCGCCACCGACGGTCCCTAACCCACAGATGCCTACTTTGACCGGTTTCACTGTGAACTCCCCATAAAACGGCCGACTCAAGGTCGGCCGTGGAAAACAGCCGCACAGCGTGCGGCTCTCTATTAATGGAGCGCCGACTTCTGTCGCCGCTCCATGATCGTCAAAGGCTTACCGTGACGACGCAGGATTATTTCGCACTCAGTGCCAGTTTGGCGACTTGTGGTGCTGGCTGGTAGCCCGGAATCACTTGGCCATCGGCCAAAACGATGGCCGGTGTACCGTTCACGCCGATCGACTGACCCAGGGCGAACTGCTTGGAAACCGGGTTGGCGCACTTGGCAGCCTTGATTTCCTTGCCGTCGACCATGTTGTCCATCGCCGCTTTTTTGTCAGCAGAGCACCAGACCGCTTGCAGTTGTTCATCGCCCGGCGAGCCGAGGCCCTGGCGCGGGAAAGCAACATAACGCACTTCGATGCCCATTTTGTTCAATGCAGGCACTTCGGCGTGCAATTTGTGGCAGTACGGGCAAGTGGTGTCAGTGAATACGGTGATGTGGGTCTTGGTTTCGCCAATCGCCGGGTAAACCACGGTTTCAGCAACCGGAATGCCGTTGATCAGTTTGGAGATACCCAGACGCTCGGCCTTCTCGGTGAGGTTGACCGGTTTGCCGTCCTTGAGCTGGAACACATAGCCCTGAACGATGTACTGGCCGTCGGCGCTTGCGTACAGCACGCGGCTGCCCTTGAGTTTGACTTCGTAGAGACCGGCCAGCGGGCTGGCACTGATGGACTCGATCGGGGTGTCGAGCTGTAGGGTTTCCAGGCTTTTACGAATAGCTTTATCAGCCGCATCATCGGCGATGGCAAAGGTGCTGACCAACGCAATGGCTGCGGCGGCGAAAATCTGGGTCAGACGCATGAGGACTCCTGAAGGCGGGCAAATGAGTCGGCTAGAACGCCGGTACTGGAACACCGGGTCATAACCGCCCATCGTGCAAACCCGCAAAGCCTACCACATAAGGCCCGCGTGGCCGACTGTGGCTGATGCATGACTATATGCAAAGCTCAAAGGCCAATGATCATTGTGGCGAGGGAGCTTGCTCCCGCCGGCCGGTCCGCGCTCGGGCGCAGCAGTCGCAATCCGGCTGCTGCGGCTTACCGGAATAACTGCGGTGACCGGCTTTGGGGCCGCTTCGCACCTCAGCGGGAGCAAGCTCCCTCGCCACAGAATCAAGCTCGCCACCGGTGTTCCGCTAGCCACGTGGGTGGTGTTTGGCGTGCAGGTCCTGCAAACGGGCGCGAGCGACGTGGGTGTAGATCTGCGTGGTCGACAGGTCGCTATGACCGAGCAACATCTGCACCACCCGCAAATCGGCGCCGTGGTTGAGCAGATGGGTGGCAAAGGCGTGGCGCAAGGTATGCGGCGACAGGGACTTGCCGATCCCGGCGACTTTGGCCTGGTGCTTGATGCGATGCCAGAAGGTCTGGCGGGTCATCTGCTCGCCGCGCAGGCTCGGAAACAGCACGTCGCTGGGCCGCCCACCCAGCAATTCGCTACGCGCATCGCGCAGGTAGCGCTCGACCCAGACAATCGCCTCCTCGCCCATCGGCACCAGTCGCTCCTTGCTGCCCTTGCCCATGACCCGCAGTACGCCCTGACGCAGATTGATCTGCTCCAGCGTCAGGCTGATCAGCTCGGTAACCCGCAAGCCGCAGGCATACAGCACTTCCAGCATGGCGCGATCGCGCTGGCCGATTGCTTCGCTCAGATCCGGTGCAGCGAGCAAGGCTTCCACGTCCGCTTCCGACAACGACTTGGGCAACGGCCTGCCGAGTTGCGGCATGTCGACACGCAATGTCGGGTCGACGGCAATCAGCTTTTCACGCAGCAAATAGCGATAGAAGCCACGCACGCCCGAGAGAAACCGCGCAGTCGAGCGGGGTTTGTAGTTTTGCTCGAGGCGCCAGGACAGATGATCGAGGATCAGCTCGCGCCCGGCGTCGAGCAGCTCCAGGCCCCTCTCCTGCAACCAGCCGTTGAACAGGGCCAGATCGCTGCGATAGGCGTCACGGGTGTTATCGGACAGGCCTTTCTCCAACCACAGGGCGTCGAGAAACTGGTCTATCAATGGATGATCGATGGCAGGCATAAAGGCTCAAGCAAGACAGACAACAACGGGAGGGTGGCGAACAGTCTTTCATAGCATGGCCGCTCGCGAAACCATGGCACTTTCAGGAGGAGGAATAAATGACGGGCAACAAAAAAGCAGCCCGTAGGCTGCTTTTTTCTGCATCGGAAGCTGGACTTAAGCCAGTTTTTCCTTGATGCGAGCTGCTTTACCCGACAGGTCACGCAGGTAGTACAGCTTGGCTTTACGTACGTCACCGCGACGTTTAACAGCCATGCTGTCGATTTGCGGGCTGTAGGTCTGGAAAGTACGCTCTACGCCAACACCGTTGGAGATTTTACGAACAGTGAAAGCACTGTTCACACCACGGTTGCGCTTGGCGATTACTACGCCTTCGAACGCTTGCAGACGCGAACGGTCGCCTTCCTTCACTTTCACCTGAACGACAATGGTGTCGCCCGGGGCAAAGGTAGGGATCTCTTTGGTCATCTGCTCTGCTTCGAGTGCAAGGATGATTTTGTTAGTCATGCTGTGCTCCTAAGGTAAATCGTCGGATCTACCATCGATACGTTGTTAACTATCGTCCCGCTCGCGGATGTATTCCTCGAGCAGCTTCTTCTCTTCTCCAGAAAGCGAGCGGCTTTCCAGAAGATCGGCGCGTCGTTCAAAGGTCCTACCAAGGGACTGCTGTAAACGCCAACGCCGGATATGCGCGTGATTGCCACTCAGCAACACGTCGGGAACACGCTGATCCGCATACACCTCAGGTCGGGTGTAGTGCGGGCAATCCAGCAAACCATCCGTAAAGGAATCTTCCTCGGCGGAGTCCGCATGCCCTAAAGCTCCAGGCAGCAGTCGTGTAACCGCATCGATCAGGACCATCGCCGGCAGCTCGCCGCCAGACAGTACATAGTCGCCAATCGACCACTCTTCATCGACATGAGCGTCAATAAAACGCTCGTCAATGCCTTCATAGCGGCCGGCAATCAGGATTAATGCTTCCTCATTCGCCAACTCGCGTACCGCCGACTGAGTCAGCTGACGGCCTTGGGGCGACAGGTAAATTACCTTCGCCGCCTCCCCGGCTGCTGCCTTGGCCTGAACCAGAGCATCTTCCAGGGGCTTGATCTTCATCACCATGCCCGGACCACCGCCAAATGGGCGATCATCCACAGTGTGATGTCGATCCGTTGTGTAGTCTCGCGGATTCCAACAGGTCAGCTGCAACAGCCCCTGTTTCACCGCACGACTGGTGATGCCGTAGTCGCTGATGGCGGAAAACATCTCGGGAAACAAACTGATCACTTCGACGCGCAAGTTAGCCACGCTTAGAAGTCCGCGTCCCAATCCACCTTCATCTCGCCCGCTGCGAGGTCGACAGCCAACACGCATTGCTCCGTATAGGGCAACAGGCGTTCGCGATCATCCAGGCTGCCAGCGCAAGGCTTGACCACCATGACATCATTCGAGCCGGTCTCCAGCAGGTGATCGATCTTCCCGAGCAATTGCCCGAGGTGGTCGATAACCTTCAGACCTTCCAGCTGGTACCAGTAGTACTCGCCGTCGGTCAGATCAGGAAACAGGTTACGCGGCACGCAGATTTCAAAACCGGCCAGAAGACGAGCTTCTTCGCGGTCATCGAGACCTTTGAGCTTCGTGACCAGAAACTTGCCGTTATGTACACGGCCGCTGACCAGCTCTACCTGCCGTACATCGCCTTCGCGCTTGAGCGTCCAGGTTTTGTAGTCCAACAGGTTTCCAATCGGATCAGTAAAGGAAAAGACCTTCACTTCGCCGCGAACGCCATGAATAGAATAAATCTTGCCGATAACGATCAAATCATCAGCATTTGCCGGCGTCGCGTTCATATTGCTCAGGCCGCAGCCTTAGCAGCGTCCTTCAGCAACTGAGCAACACGCTCAGAAGGTTGTGCACCAACGCTCAGCCAGTAGGCTACGCGCTCTTGGTTCACGGACAGGCGGATTTCTTGACCACGAGCGATCGGGTTGAAGAAACCAACTTGTTCTTTGTGCGAACCGTCGCGTGGGTTGCGGCTGTCGGTCACGTTCAAGTGGTAAAACGGGCGCTTTTTGGAGCCGCCAAGGGCAAGACGGATTGTTAGCATGTGAACATAGTTCCTGTAGTCGGTGCTGCAAATCTAAATGCACAGCGGGCATAGGTGCCCGAAAGGCCGCATATTCTAAGGAATATCCGGACTTTTGCAAATGTCTTTTTCCGGCACCTGTCAGTGTGCCATCCAGATTTGCTATAGAGCCGTTGCGAACAACGGCGAGTCAGCTCCCGCCAATGCGGGCTTGCTGTAGGTCCCACGTCCGTGTGGGGCCGCGCCGACATGAATGCCGGCGCGAATCTTTTACATCTTGGGCATGCCGCCGCCGGGCAACATACCGCCCATGCCGCGCATCATTTTGGCCATTCCGCCTTTGGCGGAGAACTTCTTCATCATCTTCTGCATCTGCTTGTGCTGCTTGATCAAGCGACCGATATCCTGCACCTGGGTGCCGGAACCCATGGCGATCCGACGTTTGCGCGAACCGCTGATCAGCTCAGGGTCGCGGCGCTCGGCCGGGGTCATGGAATTGATGATGGCTTCCATCTGCTTGAATTGCTTCTCTGCCGCACCCTGGGCATTGCCCATTTGCGCCAGATTCACCCCGCCAATGTTCGGCAGTTTGTCCATAAGCCCGCCGAGGCCGCCCATGTTCTTCATCTGCTGCAGCTGATCGCGGAAGTCTTCAAGGTCGAAGCCTTTGCCCTTCTTCAGCTTTTTGGCCAGCTTGTCGGCCTTGTCTTTGTCGAGGGTCGCCTCGGCCTGCTCGATCAGGCTGAGCACGTCGCCCATGCCGAGGATACGCGACGCAATACGCTCCGGGTGGAACGGCTCGAGGGCTTCGGTCTTCTCGCCCATACCGATGAACTTGATCGGCTTGCCAGTGATCGCACGCACCGACAGCGCGGCACCGCCACGGGCGTCACCGTCGACCTTGGTCAGGATCACCCCGGTCAGCGGCAGCGCGTCGCCAAAGGCCTTGGCCGTGATGGCGGCGTCCTGGCCAGTCATGGCGTCGACCACGAACAGTGTTTCGACCGGTTTGATCGCCGCGTGCAGGGCCTTGATCTCGCCCATCATCTCTTCGTCGATGTGCAGACGACCGGCGGTATCGACGATGACCACGTCGATGAATTTCAGTCTGGCTTCTTTAATCGCCGCTTCGGCGATGTCGACCGGCTTCTGGCTCAGGTCGGACGGGAAGAACGTCACGCCGATGTCGTTGGCCAGGGTTTCCAGCTGCTTGATCGCGGCCGGGCGGTAAACGTCCGCCGACACCACCATGACCGACTTCTTCTTGCGCTCTTTAAGGAAGCGCGCCAGTTTGCCAGCGGTGGTGGTTTTACCGGCACCTTGCAGACCAGCCATCAAAATGACGGCTGGCGGCACGGCGCTCAGGTTCAAATCTTCGTTGGCCGCGCCCATCAGGCTTTCGAGTTCGGCCTGGACGATCTTCACGAAGGCCTGGCCCGGCGTCAGGCTGCGCGACACCTCGGTGCCGACAGCGCGCTCCTTGACCGAATTGACGAAGTCTTTGACCACCGGCAAGGCGACGTCGGCTTCGAGCAACGCCATGCGCACTTCGCGCAGTGTGTCTTTGATATTGTCCTCGGTCAGCTTGGCCTTGCCGGTGACATGGCGCAGCGTCTGCGAGAGACGGTCGGTTAAGTTTTCAAACATGCGCGATCCTTTCAGGCCCTATGGAGACCGAGGTAATGGCGGCCCAGACCGTGAAAAACATGTGCTCGGCGAGCCTGCGGCGTGGGCAGGTCGCGGATTATAGCGAAGACTGCGTCTGGCGCACACCCGCCGTCTGGTTGAGTGGTCTTTCGTGTCATGTCGGTTGTATGCCAAACTCAGCCTCTTTCGGGCTTGCCTAACAGGATTTATGCTCCCTTTGTCACCCAGTTTGCTCAGCACCCTCGCCGCCGCCTGCTTATATGCCGCTGCGACTCTCTATCAAGGCACTCGTCTGGCCCAAGGCGCCAAGGCGAACAAACGCCTGCTGGTCTCGCTCGGCATCCTTGCCGTGCTGGCCCACAGCGCGAGCCTTCTCACCCACCTGATAACGCCGACTGGCCTGGGTCTGGACTTTTTCAGTGCCGCCAGTCTGATCGCCGCGGCCGTCATCGCGCTGACACTGCTGGCCTGCTCACGGATCCCGGTGGAAAACCTGCTGGTGTTGCTGTTCCCGCTGGGGATGGCCACGGTGCTGCTGGCGCAATTCGCGCCGTCGGGCACCGTGCAGGTGATCGACGAAGAGCCGGGGATTCTTGCGCATATCCTGCTGTCGATCCTCGCCTACGGAATGTTCACCATTGCGGTGTTCCAGGCGTTGCTGCTGTTGGTCCAGGACCACCAGCTCAAGCACAAGCACCCGTCCGGCCTGATCAAGAACTTCCCGCCGCTGCAAACCATGGAAAGCCTGCTGTTCGGCTTCCTCTGGGCCGGCTGGACCCTGCTGTCACTGTCGCTGATCTCCGGCTGGCTGTTCGTCGAAAACCTGTTCGCCCAGCATCTGGTGCACAAGACCCTGCTGGCATGCCTGGCCTGGATCGTGTTCAGCGTGTTGCTGTGGGGTCGCAATCGTCTTGGCTGGCGCGGCCACAAGGCCATTCGCTGGACCCTCGCCGGTTTCTGCCTGCTGATGCTGGCCTATTTTGGCAGCAAGCTGGTCCGCGAATTCATCCTGCACATCTGACGGGTATTCGTTATGGATAACCTGCCCATAGGGCCGCTGCTCGCCGTGCTGGCCCTGCTGATCTTATGGTCGGGGCTGTTCACTGCCATCGAAGCCGCACACCAGCACCTGTTGACTCAGCGCACCGCCTCGCGCTCCGGCGACAAGCCGCTCGCGAAACTCGGTTTCCCGCTCAACAGTCTGATCTTCTGCAATACCCTGTGCCGCGTGCTGGTGGTGGTCATCAGCACCCTGCTGGCGATTTTCGGCTGGGCGGAAAAAGGCCCATGGCTCGCCTGCCTGAGTGCCGCTGCTGCGCTGCTGGTATTTGCCGATTACCTGCCACGCACCCTCGCCAGCCGTTATCCAGACGCCATTCTGGCACTGGGTAACACCCTGCTCGGCGTGCCGCTGAAAATAATTTACCCGGCCGCCTGGCTGCTCAGCGGCATCAGCCAATTGCTGCTCAAGCCCTTCGCACGCAAGATCAAGGTCGTTCAGCAAAGCGAAGACGAGCCACCGGCACCGCAGAACAACGGCACCGACCACGAACACGCAGCCTGCCGCCCACACATGCTGTCGGGCATTCATGCGCTGGACAACATTACCGTCAACGACATCCTGGTACCGCGCAGTGAAGTCGACGGGATCAATCTGGATGACTCGATCGAGGAAATCATCGAACAGCTGCGCGCCAACAAACGCACGCGCTTGCCGGTGTTTCACAGCGATATCAATCAGGTCGAAGCGGTTCTCAATACCCGGCAGATCCGCCATTTGCTGCCCGACGCCAGGCTGACCAAAGAAGCCTTGCTCGACGCGTGCCACGAACCTTACTTCGTCCCGGAAAGCACCCCGCTGCAATTGCAACTGCTGAACTTTCACAAGCAGCAGCGCCGCCTGGGCATGGTGGTCGACGAATACGGCGAAGTAGAAGGCATCGTCACCCTGGAAGACATTCTCGAAGAAATCGTCGGCGAATTCGAAAGCCAGCACAGCCTCGACAATCCGCACATTCACCCGCAGGCCGATGGCCGGTTGGTGATCGAGGGCGCGGCCTCGATTCGTGAACTGAACAAGAGCCTGGGCTGGCACCTGCCGAGCGACGGCCCGAAAACCCTCAACGGACTGGTCACCGAAGCGCTGGAAACCATTCCAGACAGCGCGGTGTGCCTGAAAATCGGGCGTTATCGCCTGGAAATCCTCGAAACCGAAGACAACCGCGTCAGCCGGGTATTGATCTGGCACGTAGCCACTGGCGAGGCCACAAGCCTGCGTTCGGCGGCGAAACCGCTGTAAAACCCACATCCCTGGGTGTTCGACCATAATAATTCGCTCCACCGGAGCACATGACTGTCAGGGATTACCGCATGACGACCAGCACCACTTACAGCGACGCTGCGCCTGCCCAACCGACGAACTCCACCACGCGAGTCGCAACGGCCAGCTTCATTGGCACCGCCATCGAGTTCTACGACTTCTACGTCTACGCCACCGCCGCCGCGCTGGTGATCGGCCCGGTGTTCTTTCCGCAGACCTCCGGCACCGCCCAGATGCTCTCGGCCTTCCTGACCTTCGGTATCGCGTTCCTGGCCCGCCCTTTGGGCTCGGCGCTGTTCGGCCACTTCGGCGACCGCATCGGACGCAAATCCACCCTGGTCGCGTCCCTGCTGCTGATGGGCGTCTGCACCACGCTGATCGGCGTGCTGCCGGGTTACGAGAGCATTGGCGCCTGGGCACCGATCCTGCTCTGCGTGTTGCGCTTCGGCCAGGGCCTTGGACTGGGCGGCGAATGGGGCGGTGCAGCCTTGCTTGCCACTGAAAACGCGCCAAAGGGCAAACGCGCCTGGTTCGGCATGTTCCCGCAACTCGGCCCTTCTATCGGTTTTCTCGCAGCTAACGGGCTGTTCCTGACCCTGGCGATGACCCTGAACGACGAGCAGTTCCGCTCCTGGGGCTGGCGGATTCCGTTCCTGCTCAGCGCCGTGCTGGTGATGGTCGGCCTCTATGTGCGCCTGAAACTGCATGAAACACCGGTCTTCGCCAACGCGATAGCACGCCAGGAACGGGTGAAGATCCCGCTGGTCGAGCTGTTCAGCCAATACTGGGCACCGATGCTGTTGGGTGCGGCGGCGATGGTGGTCTGCTACGCGCTGTTTTACATCTCGACGGTGTTTTCCCTGAGTTACGGTGTTTTGACCCTGGGTTACAGCCGCGAAACCTTTCTCGGCCTGCTGTGCTTCGCCGTGCTGTTCATGGCTGCAGCCACACCACTGTCGGCCTGGGCCAGTGACCGTTTCGGGCGCAAACCGGTGCTGATCATCGGTGGCGTGCTGGCGATTATCTCGGGCTTCACCATGGAACCGCTGCTGACCCACGGCACGACCTGGGGCGTGGCGCTGTTCCTGTGCATCGAGCTGTTCTTGATGGGCGTGACGTTCGCCCCGATGGGCGCGCTGCTGCCAGAGCTGTTCCCCACCCGTGTGCGTTATACCGGCGCGTCGGCGGCCTACAACCTGGGCGGCATTGTTGGCGCTTCGGCTGCACCGTTTTTCGCGCAGAAGCTGGTGGCGATGGGCGGCTTGAGTTGGGTCGGCGGGTATGTGTCAGCCGCAGCGGTGATCAGCCTGATCGCGGTGCTGTGCCTGAAAGAGACGCGGCATAACGACCTGAATCAGGTTGCCTGATAGATCGTCATCGCGGGCAAGCCTTGCTCCTACGGATACATGTCGAACACACCATTGTGCATTGACCCAATCCTGTAGGAGCAAGGCTTGCCCGCGATGCTTTTAGAGCTCTACAACGACGGCCTGGGAGGCGCGGGTCGCTTTGGCGCGGGCGGCTTCGATCGACTCGTCACGAGCCAGGGCAACGCCCATGCGGCGCTGACCGTTGACTTCCGGCTTGCCAAACAGACGCAGTGCCGTATCCGGCTCGGCCAGTGCAGCACCCAGGTTGGCGAAAGCGGTCTGGGTCGACTGCCCTTCCACCAGAATCACTGCCGACGCCGATGGGCCGAACTGACGGATCAACGGGATCGGCAAGCCGAGAATCGCCCGTGCATGCAAGGCGAACTGTGACAGGTCCTGAGAAATCAGGGTCACCAGACCGGTGTCGTGCGGACGCGGCGAGACTTCGCTGAACCAGACTTGATCACCCTTGATGAACAGCTCAACGCCAAACAGACCACGGCCACCCAGGGCTTCGGTCACGGCTTTGGCCACGCGCTCGGATTCCGCCAGCGCAACCGGGCTCATGGCTTGCGGCTGCCAGGATTCCTGGTAGTCGCCCTTCTCCTGACGATGGCCGACCGGCGCACAGAACGTGGTGCCACCCACGTGACGAACAGTGAGCAAGGTGATTTCGTAGTCGAAGTCGATGAAGCCTTCGATGATCACCCGACCTTTACCGGCACGACCGCCTTCCTGCGCGTAATCCCAGGCTTTCTGCACGTCATCGACGCTGCGCAGCAGGCTCTGGCCCTTGCCCGAGGAGCTCATGACCGGCTTGACCACGCACGGGAAGCCCAGGTCGTCGACCGCCTTGCGGTAGTCTTCGAAGGTATCGGCGAAGTGGTACGGCGAGGTCGGCAGGTCCAGCTCTTCAGCGGCCAGACGACGAATGCCTTCACGGTTCATGGTCAACTGCGCGGCGCGAGCGGTCGGGATCACGGTGAAGCCTTCAGCTTCCAGTTCAACCAACGTGGCGGTGGCGATGGCTTCGATTTCCGGCACGATGAAGTGCGGCTTCTCGGCTTCGATCACTGCACGCAGGGCGGCGCCGTCGAGCATGTTGATCACGTGGCTGCGATGCGCCACCTGCATCGCCGGCGCGTTGGCGTAGCGATCCACGGCAATCACTTCAACGCCCAGGCGTTGCAGCTCGATCACCACTTCCTTGCCCAACTCACCACAGCCACACAGCAAAACGCGGGTCGCGGTTGGCGACAATGGAGTTCCGATACGGGTCATCTCAGGTCCTCAAAGGAGCGGATCATCGAGGGATGCGGCGCCAGGCGCGCATCCCTTAGGGAGAAAGCGCGGCATTTTACATGAACCTGAGGTTTTGGCTCAGCTTGCCAGCGCGTTCTTGCGCAAACGCCAGGCCATGGCCAGCCAGACGATGGTCACGCCGGCGAATTTCGAGCCCAGGGCGGTGAGGATCACGCCCGGCGTCAGGGCATCGATCATGCCGAAGAAAATGAAGGTATCCAGTGGAATGCTCAGCGCCGAACTTATCCACAGACGGTCGTGCAACGGGCGCTTGGTGATGCTGAATACCAGCCAGTCAATGCACTCCGAAACAGCGAAGGCAATGGCGCTGGCCAGGGCAATGGACGGATCGGAGGTGATGTAGGACAGCACCAGCGCCGCCAGCATCGCGGCCAGCGCGCCGTGACCGAAACGGGTTTGCACCATGTCGCGCAGCACAAATACCAGGCCACCCCAGGCTGACCAGATGATGTCCAGGTGCGGGGCAGTGGAAAAGGCGTAGTTAATCAGCACGACGCTGCTGATGTAAGCGATCAGGAAGAGCATGGTGCGCGGGGATACCTGTCAATTTTGTGCACAGGGTACTTCAGGCAAAGAACTCGGCCAAGTTCAGTACATGAGGCGTACACATCACCTGTGGCGAGGGGGCTTGCCCCCGTTGCGTTGCGAAGCGGCGCAAATACTTGCAACCGCGCTCTGTCAGGCACACCGCATTTACTGATTTTACGGCTGCTGCGCAACCGAGCGGGGGCAAGCCCCCTCGCCACAAAAGCCCCGGACTCAGGAATTGGACTTGGAAGGCAACATCCAAAGCAACCCACTCGACTTGGCCCTTTCATGGCACAACCCCAGCACCTTGCGGCGTTCGTCGTTGTCCATGCGGCTCCAGCGGGTAATCTCCTCCACCGTGCGTTGGCAGCCAGTGCAGATATCGTCCTCATCCAGTGCGCAAATGTTCACGCACGGCGAGCGTACGGGTTTTTCGGTGTCGTTCATTGTTCCTGCTCGACCAGATCGCGGGCATAGCGCTGCGAGTTATGCACATAGTGGGCCGCGCTGGCTTCGAGCATTTTCTTCTGCGGCTCGGTCAGTTCACGCACTACTTTGCCCGGCGAGCCCATGACCAGCGAACCGTCAGGGATTTCCTTGCCTTCGCCGATCAGCGAGTTGGCGCCGATGATGCAGTTCTTGCCGATTTTCGCGCCGTTGAGAATCACCGCGTTGATGCCGATCAGGCTGTAATCGCCTACCGTGCAACCGTGCAGCATCGCGTTGTGGCCGATGGTCACGCCGGTACCAATGGTCAAGGGGTAGCCCATGTCGGTGTGCATCACCGTGCCGTCCTGGACGTTGCTGTTCTTGCCGATCAGGATCAGCTCGTTGTCACCGCGCAACACCGCGTTGAACCAGACATTGGCGCCCTCTTCCAGTTTGACCTTGCCCACCAGCACGGCGTTGGGTGCGACCCAGCTTTGCGGGTGGGTTTCGACGCGGGCGTCGCCCAGGCGGTATTTCATCTTATTGTCCTCAAGGCCAGGCAGGCTCACTTGCAAAACAGGGTTCACGCCATACGCGCGATGGCTTCAAATATTGATAAAGCTTTTCGGCGGTTGATGCAGGCTGATCTGCGCGTCATAGAGCAGGTTGATCAGTTCGACGATCATGATCGCGGTCAGGCCCCAGATCTTGTATTCGCCGAAACGGTAGCTCGGTACATACCAACTGCGGCCCTGATAATCGATGCGGTGCGTGTGTTCACGCGGGTCCTTGCGGAAGAACTCCAGCGGTACGCTGAACACTGCGGCAATTTCGGCATCGTTGGCCCGGTATTCGACGAAGTCCGGAATCACCCCGACATAAGGCGTGACCTTGATCCCGTGCAGGGAGATCAACGGGCTCAGCGGGCCGATGACTTCCACCAGACCCGGTGGCAAGCCGATTTCTTCTTCCGCTTCGCGCAACGCGGTGAAAATCAGGTCCGGGTCTTCCGGATCGCGTCGCCCGCCGGGGAAGGCCACTTCACCGCCGTGGGTCGAGAGCCCGCTGGCACGCAGGGTCAGAACCAGCTCCGGCTCATCACTGCGGGTGATAGGCACCAGGACCGCGGCCTCCGGAAAACGCAGATCGGATTCCAGCGTGCGCGGCGTGTGGTTGCTTACCCGATGCAGTAGCTCGTCCAGCATGAGTGATCTCGACTTGTTCACTGTCTTGCATCATGCACCAAACACATCGACCGCCCAACCCCTGAACCGTGGCATGTCGCTAAACGACAACTTGCCGACAGACACCGCCGCACGCCAAGATAGGCGCAGCATTTTCGGAAGCCCAGCATGAAATTCTGCAGCCAGTGCGGTAACCCGGTCACCCAACGCATTCCCGAAGGCGACTCGCGCCTGCGGTACGTCTGCGACCAGTGCCAGACCATCCATTATCAGAATCCGAATATTGTCGCCGGCTGCCTGCCAACCTGGGGTACTCAGGTACTGTTATGCCGGCGCGCCATTGAGCCGCGCCGCGGTTACTGGACCTTGCCGGCCGGCTTCATGGAAAACGGTGAAACCATCGAACAGGCGGCCATTCGCGAAACCGCCGAAGAAGCCTGTGCACGGGTGCGCAACCTGAACATCTATACACTGATCGATGTGCCGCACATCAGCCAGGTGCATGTGTTCTTTCGCGCAGAGCTGGTGGACCTGGACTTTGCCGCGGGCGAAGAAAGCCTGGAAGTGAGGCTTTTCGAAGAAGCTGACATCCCGTGGTCGGAGCTGGCTTTCCGCACAGTCGGCCGTACCCTAGAATGCTTCTTCGCTGACCGCCGGGTAGAACATTTTCCTGTGCGTTGCGAATCAATTCCTCCGCTTGCTCAGCCTGCGATCACTTAAACTATAAAAGTACGCCGTACTCTCAGGGATATCGTTTTAATGCGCTGGTTGCTTGCGTTCTTCTGCCTGTCGTTCGTTGTTGTTTCCCAGGCCTCCACCACGGAAACCCTGGACGGCAAAACCATAGAAAAAGTGTTGGTGCTCAAATCTGCCCATCAGTTGCAACTGATCAATGATGGCAAGCCACTGCGAACCTATCGCATCTCGCTGGGCAAAAACCCCAAGGGTCCAAAGTTGATGGAGGGTGATCGGCGCACGCCAGAAGGCTTGTATTGGCTGGACTGGCGTAAGGTCAGCGACCGCTTCAACCTGGCCATGCACATTTCCTACCCGAACATCAGCGACTCCGTCCGTTCGCGCCGCGAAGGTGTGCAGCCCGGTGGCATGATCATGATTCACGGCACCCCGGACACTGAAGAAAACCCTGAAGAGCTGTTCCACACCCTGGACTGGACCGACGGCTGCATTGGCATGCGCAACGTCGATATGCGCGAAGTCTGGGGCCTCGTCAAAGACGGCACGATGATCGAAATCCGCCCATAGTCCTCAAACACCCCGATACCTGTGGCGAGGGAGCTTGCTCCCGCTCGGCTGCGAAGCAGTCGTAAAACCGGCTAAGCGTTGTTTCTGGAAATATGGGTTGCCCGGTTTTGGGAGTGCTCCGCACTCCAGCGGGAGCAAGCTCCCTCGCCACAAAGTACATCCGAACCTCGACGTTCCCCGCCCAACAAAAAAACCGCTGACCGTTTCCGGCTCAGCGGTTTTTTCGTTTTGTGGCGCATGAATGACCTGCTGCGCCGCTATTCCTTGACGTAAAACTGGTCCGACTCCGACGGGTTGTAGTCATCCAGCGCCTTGTCCACCAACAACAAAGCGCCATCGACCATCCGGCAAATCGCCAGCGCCACACTGCGGCGCGAACCCTCGATCTCGAATGCCAGGTCGGCGGCCATGACCTTGACCGACGCCAGATCTTCCGAGGCATTGGCCAACAGGCTTTCAAGGCCCACGTCGGGGGCAACGCTGAACAAGCGGTCTGAGCGCAGGTCGCTGAAGCGCAGTTTGGCGAGGGTGGGTTTCAGGTAGTGATCGAGGGCGCGGTGCGCGGCGTCGTGGAGTTTTTTTGAATCGAGGGATTCGTAGGGGGAGACGTCGTCGTGTTCGGGAGGGTTGGGAGTTTCTTTGATCATGGTGGAGCTCCTACGGTAGTGGGAGCCACGACTTGCCGGTCTCACTCAGCGAAGAGGTGGCAGCTGTGAACGGGGTGAGAATACCGGTCGTAGGCACCCAGCCAGACCTAAGTCTGCCCGCACACAGCCGCCATAATGCATGGCGCAGACGAAAAACGTCGGCGACGATTATGGTAGAGCTAGCGCTTTGCGCCTACTGAATTTCCTGGGTTCTCACACCCTGTCGCTGAATTGTCAGCGACGATCAAAGGCTAGAGGCCGTGCTTCCGAGGGGCAACCTTAAAGACTTGTCAGAGATTTCTGCGTTGCCCGTGATGCTGTCGTCGAATTCGACTCTACTCCTACAGGCATTACACAAGTGCCATTCCCACGCGCAGCATCCAACCACTCAGGCCGGCTGTCAGGCCGCCGTGCTGTTGCTTTTGATCTTGATCCACCCGCCCCTATCGGAAGGCCGAGTGGAGGTGTTCATCAGGGGGTGGGCGCGCAGCGCCGTACGGCGCAGCCGGACACATCGAGAGGAGGTCGTCGCGCAGCAGACCGTAGGCGATGCCCCCTGATGGACACCGGAGTGAGGGGACGCCGAGCCTAGGCGAGGTGCCGTACGCTTGGGGCGAGCGTTTTTTTGCTTACTTTTTTTAGGCGCTTGTAAAAAAAGTGAGTCGCCGTCAGGGCGAAACCCTAAGTGGCCGTTACCGCAGGAATGGATATGTACATCTGTCAGAGACAGGTCGGCTGTCAGGCCGCCTCGCCATAAAAAACCCGCAGAACCAATAACGGTTCTGCGGGTTTCTCAATTCAACGGCAGGAAGATCAGAAATCCTCCAACCGCCACACCTCGTAAGCCGGCGTCTCATAGGGATGACTCTGCTTCAGAGCCGCCACCACAGCACCAATCAACTCATCGCTGACCACCAGCTCAACCTTCCATTCCTCAACCTGCTCGACCAGCCCCGCCTGACCAATAAACGGCTGACTACCGTCCAAAGGCCGAAACTGACCCAAACCAAGCACCTGCCACGAACAGTGGTCATAAGCACCGATCCGCCCACCACCGGCAGCGAACACAGCACCCTTGACCACCTCAACATGGCTCTGAGGAACAAAAAAACTGAGCTTGTACACAGCGCTTAGTTCACCCACACACGAGCGTTACGGAACATACGCATCCACGGCGCGTCTTCGTTCCACTCTTCCGAGCGCCACGAGTTCTGCACGGCGCGGAACACCCGCTCCGGGTGCGGCATCATGATGGTCACGCGACCGTCGCGGCTGGTCAAACCGGTAATCCCGCGCGGCGAACCGTTCGGGTTGGCCGGGTAGCGTTCAGTGACCTTGCCGTGGTTGTCGACGAAACGCATCGCCACGCATCCCGACAGATCGGCTTGCAGCAACGCTTCTTCGCTGGCGAATTCGGCATGACCTTCACCGTGAGCGATGGCGATCGGCATACGCGAACCGGCCATGCCCTGCAGGAAGATCGAGTTCGATTCCTGAACCTGAACCATCGCCACACGCGCTTCGAACTGCTCGGAACGGTTGCGCACGAAGTGCGGCCAGAACTCGCTGCCCGGGATCAGCTCATGCAGGTTGGACATCATCTGGCAACCGTTGCACACGCCGAGGGTGAAGCTGTCGGTACGTTCGAAGAAGCCCTGGAACGCATCGCGAGCACGGCTGTTGAACAGCGCCGATTTCGCCCAGCCTTCACCGGCACCCAGTACGTCACCGTAGGAGAAGCCACCGCACGCCACCAGACCTTTGAACTCGTTCAGGTCGACACGGCCCGCCAGAATGTCGCTCATGTGCACGTCGATCGCGCTGAAACCGGCGCGGTCGAACGCTGCGGCCATTTCCACCTGACCATTGACGCCCTGCTCACGCAGTACGGCAACCTGTGGGCGAATGCCTTTCTTGATGTAAGGCGCGGCGACGTCCTGGTTCACGTCGTAGCTCAGCTTGGCGCTCAAGCCAGGGTTGTCTTCTTCCAGCAGCACGTCGAACTCTTGCTCGGCGCAGTCGGCGTTGTCACGCAAACGCTGGATCTGGTAGCTGGTTTCAGCCCACTGACGTTGCAGCAGACCACGCTGACCTTCGAACACGGTGTCGCCGTTGAAGGTGATGCTGATTTCGCTGTTGTTCATCGGCTGACCGATCACCGACACACAGTCGCCCAGGCCAGCCGCGCTGAACTGCGCAAGGATGTCCGGCGTGGAGTCCTGACGAACCTGGATCACCGCACCCAGTTCTTCGTTGAACAGGATCGCGGCGATGTCGGCCGAGGTTTCCGCCAGGCCGTCGAGGTTCAGGCTCAGGCCGCAGTGGCCGGCAAAGGCCATTTCCACCACGCTGGTCAGCAGACCACCGTCGGAACGGTCGTGGTAAGCCAGCAGGTGACCGTCGGCGTTGAGGCCCTGGATCACCGCGAAGAAGGCTTTCAGGTCTTCGGCGTCATCGACGTCCGGTGCCTGCTTGCCGAGCTTGCCGTGAACCTGCGCGAGGATCGAGGCGCCCATGCGGTTCTGGCCACGGCCCAGGTCGATCAGGATCAGGTCGGTGGTGCCCTTGTCCATGCGCAGTTGCGGGGTCAGGGTCTGACGGATGTCAGTCACTGGCGCGAAACCGGTCACGATCAGGGACATTGGCGAAGTCACGGTCTTGTCGACGCCTTCGTCATTCCAGCGCGTGGCCATGGACATCGAGTCCTTGCCCACCGGAATGGTAATGCCCAGTTCCGGGCACAGTTCCATGCCGACCGCTTTGACGGTGTCGTACAGACGCGCATCTTCGCCCGGGTGACCGGCAGCCGACATCCAGTTCGCCGACAGTTTGATGTCGGAGATCTTGCCGATGCGCGAGGCCGCGACGTTGGTCAGGGTTTCGCCGATGGCCATGCGGCCCGACGCCGGAGCATCCAGCAGGGCCAGCGGAGTGCGCTCGCCCATGGCCATGGCTTCACCGGTGTAAACGTCAAAGCTGGTAGCGGTGACGGCAACGTCAGCCACTGGAACCTGCCACGGGCCGACCATCTGATCACGGGCCACGAGGCCGGTGATGGTGCGGTCGCCAATGGTGATCAGGAAGCTCTTGCTGGCCACGGCCGGGTGATGCAGAACGCGCTCGACGCAGTCGGCAATGGCCAGCGTCGACGGATCGAAATCGTCGCCCAGTTCGGCTTCACGAACGGCCGAACGGTGCATGCGCGGGGCTTTACCCAGCAGCACTTCGAGCGGCATATCCACAGGGCTGTTGCCGAAGTGGCTGTCGGTCACGGTCAGTTGCGGCTCGGCAGTCGCTTCGCCGACAACGGCGAACGGGCAACGCTCACGTTCGCAGATCGCCTTGAAGCGTTCGAAGTCAGCCGGGCCGACCGCCAGAACGTAGCGTTCCTGGGATTCGTTACTCCAGATTTCGTGCGGGGCCATGCCCGGCTCGTCGTTTGGAATATTGCGCAGTTCGAAGCGGCCGCCACGGTCGCCATCGTTGACCAGTTCCGGGAAGGCGTTGGACAGGCCGCCCGCGCCGACGTCGTGGATGAAGCTGATAGGGTTGTGTTCACCCAACTGCCAGCAACGGTCGATGACTTCCTGGCAACGGCGTTCCATTTCCGGGTTTTCGCGCTGTACCGAAGCAAAATCCAGGTCGGCCGAGCTGGTGCCGGTGGCCATGGAGGAAGCTGCACCGCCACCCAGACCGATCAGCATCGCCGGGCCGCCGAGTACGATCAGCTTGGAGCCCACGAGGATTTCGCCTTTCTTGACGTGTTCCTCACGGATGTTGCCCATGCCGCCGGCCAACATGATTGGCTTGTGGTAACCGCGCACTTCATCGCCACGCGGGGTGGTGATGGATTGTTCGAAGGTTCGGAAGTAACCGGTCAGCGCCGGACGGCCGAATTCGTTGTTGAATGCAGCGCCGCCCAATGGGCCTTCGATCATGATGTCCAGCGCGGTGACAATGCGCTCGGGTTTGCCGTACGGCACTTCCCACGGCTGTTCGAAGCCCGGGATTTGCAGGTTGGATACGGTGAAACCGGTCAGGCCAGCCTTTGGCTTGGCGCCGCGACCGGTCGCGCCTTCGTCGCGGATCTCGCCACCGGAACCGGTGGATGCGCCCGGGAACGGGGCAATCGCGGTCGGGTGGTTGTGCGTCTCGACTTTCATCAGGATGTGCACCGGTTCCTGCACCGCGCCGTACTGGCGGGTCTCAGGGTCCGGGAAGAAACGACCGGCGACAGAGCCGACGATCACCGAAGCGTTGTCCTTGTATGCCGACAGAACGCCTTCGCTGTGCATCACGTAGGTGTTCTTGATCATGCCGAACAGGCTTTTTTCCTGGCTCTCGCCGTCGATGTCCCAACTGGCGTTGAAGATCTTGTGACGGCAGTGCTCGGAGTTCGCCTGGGCGAACATCATCAGTTCGATGTCGTGCGGGTTGCGCTTCAAGCCAATAAAGGCGTTGACCAGGTAGTCGATCTCGTCTTCCGCCAGGGCCAGGCCCAGCTCGACGTTAGCGGTTTCCAGTGCGGCGCGACCGCCACCCAGAACGTCGATTGCCGTCAGCGGCTTCGGTTCGGAGTGACTGAACAGGCCGGCAGCCTGCTCGAGGTTTTCCAGCACGATCTGGGTCATGCGGTCGTGCAGTGCATCAGCAATAAGCTGTGCTTGTGCGTCGGCGAACTCACCGGTCACGTAGAAAGCGATACCGCGCTCCAGGCGCTGGATTTTCGCCAGGCCACAGTTGCGGGCAATATCGCTGGCCTTGCTCGACCAGGGCGAGATGGTGCCGAAACGTGGCAACACCAGGAACAGACGGCCGGCCGGCTCTTGTACCGGAACACTAGGACCGTACTTCAGAAGGCGCGCTAGCACCTGCTGTTCGTCGCCGGTCAGGACGCCGGTGACTTCGGCGAAGTGAGCGAATTCAGCATACAAGCCACTGACAGCCGGAACCTTTTGGCTCAGTTGCTCAAGGAGTTTGCTGTGGCGAAAGGCAGAAAGGGCAGGAGCGCCGCGCAGGATCAACATCTTCGGGACAGCCTCGGAAGGGGGTGTGCTTTGAGGCCGTGCATTCTAGCCTAAACCGCCCGCGACAGCACCCGAAACGCTACACCCGGTATTGTCCGAACGTCGGCCTGGGGCTCAAATCCGGCAACCCATGCTCTTCAAGGTGCACGCCGGGGGTTATTTTGCTTGTCACATTCCGGCCTGAGCGCCTGTACTTGCGGGCTTGCGCCGGGTTTTGCACGCTCTAGCAGACAAGCCCTTTGCTGTCGAGATATGGCGGCCGTGGTCCTTTGCGTATACTGCGCAGATGTTTTCCCCAACGGCTTTGCGTCCGCGATTCGCCAAATGGCTCATCGCAACCGGACTCTTCCTGATGCTCAGTGGCTGTGTTGATAAACCCAACACACTGGAGCGCGTAAAGGAGGATGGCGTGCTGCGTGTGGTTACCCGCAACAGCCCCGCCACCTACTTTCAGGATCGCAACGGTGAAACCGGCTTCGAATACGAGCTGGTGAAGCGCTTCGCCGACGATCTGGGGGTGACACTCAAGATCGAAACCGCAGACAACCTCGACGACCTGTACGGTCAGTTAGGCAAACCTGGCGGCCCGGTGCTGGCTGCTGCCGGCCTGGTCAGCAGCGAGAAACGCAAGGCCCAGGTCAGGTTTTCCCACTCGTATCTGGAAGTCACCCCACAGATCATCTACCGCAACGGTCAATCGCGACCTACTAATGCGGCGGATCTGGTCGGCAAGACAATCATGGTGCTCAAGGGCAGCACCCACGCCGACCAACTGGCGGCGCTGAAAAAGAAATACCCCGGCATTCAATACGAAGAGTCCGACGCGGTTGAGGTCGTTGACCTGCTGCGCATGGTTGATGAAGGTCAGATCGATCTGACACTGGTCGACTCCAACGAAGTCGCGATGAACCAGGTCTACTTCACTAACGCGCGGGTCGCCTTCGACCTGGGCGACGCCAGCAACCAGAGTTGGGCGGTGGCCGCCGGTGATGACAACAGCCTGCTCAACGAGATCAACGACTTTCTCGACAAGGCGCAGAAGAACGGCATGCTGCAACGGCTGAAAGACCGCTATTACGGGCATGTCGATGTACTCGGCTACATGGGCGCCTACACCTTCGCCCAGCACTTGCAGCAACGGCTGCCCAAGTACGAAAAGCACTTCAAGGCCTCGGCCAAGGAAGAGAAAGTCGACTGGCGACTGCTCGCCGCAATCGGTTATCAGGAATCGCTGTGGCAACCGGCGGTCACCTCGAAAACCGGTGTTCGCGGCCTGATGATGCTGACCCAGAACACCGCACAGGCCATGGGCGTATCCAATCGCCTGGACGCCAGGCAAAGCATCATGGGCGGCGCGAAGTACCTGGCTTACATGAAGGATCAACTGGACGACTCGATCCAGGAGCCGGATCGCACATGGTTTGCGCTGGCGGCCTACAACGTCGGCAGCGGCCACCTGGATGACGCCCGCAAACTGGCGGCCAAGGAAGGGCTGAATCCGGACAAGTGGCTGGACGTGAAAAAGATCCTGCCGCGCCTGTCGCAGAAACAGTGGTACAGCAAAACCCGCTATGGCTACGCCCGGGGCGGTGAGCCGGTGCATTTTGTGGCGAACATCCGGCGCTACTACGACATCCTGACGTGGGTCACGCAGCCGCAGCTTGAGGGTGACCAGGTCGCCCAAGGCAACCTGCATGTGCCGGGCATCGACAAGACCAAACCGCCCGAAGAAAACCCACCGCTCTAGGCACCCCCCTCCTCCCGTAGGAGCAAGGCTTGCCCGCGATAGCATCACCGAGGTGATTCTGGCGGACCGCGGCGCCTGCATCGCGGGCAAGCCTTGCTCCTACGGGTATGGGGTTGAGCGTCAGGCTTTTGCAGCCGCGGCGAGGATCAGCGCTTTCATCTCCGATACAGCCGACTTGAACCCGACGAACAGTGCATGAGCCACCAGCGCGTGGCCGATGTTCAGTTCGTTGATGCCTTGGATCGCCGCGACCGCTTCGACGTTGTGGTAGTGCAGACCATGACCGGCGTTGACGATCAGGCCTTGCGTCAGGCCAAACGCCACGCCATCCGCCACACGCTTCAGCTCTTCAGCCACCGCAGTCGGCGTCTCGGCGTCCGCATAACGGCCGGTGTGCAATTCGATGGCCGGTGCGCCAACGCGCTTCGAGGCTTCGATCTGACGCTCGTCGGCGTCGATGAACAGCGACACTTCGCAGCCGATTTTCGCCAGACGATCCACCGCCGCCTTGATCCGCGCTTCCTGCCCCGCCACATCCAGACCGCCTTCGGTGGTCAGTTCCTGACGGGTTTCCGGGACCAGGCAAATGTGCGCCGGACGAATGCGTTCGGCGAATGCCATCATTTCCTCGGTGACGCCCATCTCGAAGTTCATGCGAGTTTGCAGCACGTCCTTGAGCAACAGCACGTCGCGCTCTTGAATGTGCCGGCGGTCTTCACGCAGATGCACGGTGATGCCGTCAGCGCCCGCCTCTTCCGCGTCCAGCGCTGCTTTCACAGGGTCAGGGTAACGCGTACCCCGGGCCTGACGCAGGGTGGCAACGTGGTCGATGTTCACGCCAAGAAGAATGCGATTGCTGGTGGTCACGGAAGCGCTCCAGAAGAAGAGAAAGTTCGGTGCACAGCATACACGTCAGGCTTATGGCTTTCGAAACAACTCGCGACTCACCAGCGGGCGACCGCCCAGGTGAACGGCCAACGCCTGACGCATCAAGCGTTTGGCGGCGGACAAGGCACCCGGCGCGCTCCAGTCAGCGTCGGCCATGGCCAACAGTTCGGTACCGTTGAACAGACCGGGCTGCAACAAGTAGACCCGCTCCAGACCCGCATCGACCTGCAAGCGATACAGGCCATCAGGCGCGACAGGTTCGCCATGGATATCCGCGTTCAGTGCAAAGCCGTAACCCAGGTCATCGAGCAGTCGCCATTCGAACGAGCGCAACAAGGGCTCCAGCGGACGCCCTTCGGCAAGGGCCAGCAAGGTCGCGGCGTAATGATCGAATACCGCAGGATGGGGGTCTTCGGACGGCAGCAGGCGGATCAGCAGTTCATTGAGGTAAAGGCCGCTGAACAGCGCCTCACCATTGAGCCAGGTGGAGACGCCGGCGCTTTCCATGCGTCCGACGTTCTTCAGTTCGCCCCGACCACGGAACTCGACTTCCAGCGGCACGAATGGCCGTGCCAGCGTTCCGGCCTTACCCCGCGCACTGCGCAACACCGCCCGCAGCCGACCTTGCGGCGTGAGGAAATCCACCAACGCGCTGTTTTCGCGGTAGGCGCGGCTATGGAGCACGTAGGCGGGTTGGCCGGTTGGCGCGGTGGTCGACATCAGAGTCCAAATCTCAGAGGAGATCAACTGTGGCGAGGGAGCTTGCTCCCGCTGGGCTGCGAAGCAGCCCCGACATCAAGCAGCCGCGGAGAGTCAGGCACACCGGGGAAAATGGTTTTGGGGCCGCTTTGCGACCCAGCGGGAGCAAGCTCCCTCGCCACAAAGGCCAGCACAAGGCCTTGAACCTTGTGCCGATCCTGATTACAGGTCGCCGTAACCCAGCGAACGCAGGGCGCGTTCGTCGTCGGACCAGCCACCTTTCACTTTGACCCAAAGGTTGAGCATGATCTTGGAGTCGAACAGCAGCTCCATGTCCTTGCGCGCTTCGGTGCCGATGCGCTTGATCCGCTCGCCCTTGTCGCCAATGATGATTTTCTTCTGACCGTCACGTTCGACGAGGATCAACGCATGGATGTGCAGGGTTTTCCCCTGCTGCTTGAATTCTTCGATTTCCACGGTGATCTGGTACGGCAGCTCAGCGCCCATCTGGCGCATGATTTTCTCGCGTACCAGTTCGGCGGCGAGGAAGCGGCTGCTGCGGTCGGTGATCTGGTCTTCCGGGAAGAAGTGATCGTTTTCCGGCAGGTGATCGGCGATCACCCGCTCCAGCGCGTCGAGGTTATGCCCGTGCTGAGCTGAAATCGGAATGATCTGCGCGTTCGGCAACTGCTCCTGCAACCAGCTCAGGTGCGGCATCAGTTCGGCTTTGTCTTCGATGCGATCGGTCTTGTTCAGCGCCACGATCAACGGCCCCGTCACGTACTGAACGCGCTCGAGCACCATCTGGTCTTCTTCGGTCCACTTGGTGCGGTCAACCACGAAGATCACCACGTCAACGTCTTTCAACGCGGCCGAAGCGGTCTTGTTCATGTAGCGGTTGAGGGCTTTCTCGCCACCTTTGTGCATGCCGGGGGTGTCGACGTAGATCGCCTGCACGGCGCCTTCGGTCTTGATCCCGAGCATGTTGTGACGGGTGGTTTGCGGCTTGCGCGAGGTGATTGCCAGCTTCTGACCCAGAATGTGGTTCAGCAGCGTGGATTTGCCCACGTTCGGACGGCCAACGATGGCGACATAGCCACAGCGAGTTGCAGTTGAATCAGTCATGGCCATTCTCCACGCCCAGGGCAATCAGTGCTGCAGCGGCCGCTACCTGTTCGGCAATACGACGACTCACACCCTGACCTCGGCTTTTTTCGTTCAGTAAGGTGATTTCGCATTCGACGAAGAACGTCCGGCAATGCGGCTCACCCTGGATATCCACCACTTCGTAACGCGGCAGTTCACAGGCACGCGACTGCAAGAACTCTTGCAGGCGGGTCTTTGGATCTTTGTTGGTATCGACCAGCGTCAGGCTGTCGAACTCGGACGTCAGCCAGGCCAGCACGCGTTCGCGCGCCATGTCCATGCCGGCATCCAGATAGATCGCACCGATCAGCGCTTCGAGGGCATCGGCGAGGATCGATTCACGGCGGAAACCGCCACTCTTCAACTCACCGGACCCCAGGCGCAGGTACTCGCCCAGGTCGAAACCACGCGCCAACACCGCCAGCGTTTCACCCTTGACCAGGCGTGCGCGCAAACGCGACAGCTGGCCTTCGCGAGCCAGCGGAAAGCGGTCAAACAGCGCCTCACCAGCAACGAAGTTGAGGATGGCATCACCGAGGAATTCCAGGCGTTCGTTGTTACGCCCGGCAAAGCTGCGATGCGTCAGGGCCAGAACCATCAGTTCCTGGTCCTTGAAGGTATAACCGAGCTGACGCTCGAGACGGCTTAAAGAGACGCTCACGGTTTACCCACGCTGAGTTCGTGGTCGGCATCCATCACAGCAACGCTGCTAGGCTCTTGGACAATTAACGCTGTGTTCAAAAATTACATCCTGAATATCGTTGGCTTCATGCATCTGCGGCAACCTTCTGCAGGCTCCAGAAATGCATTCGGCGCTGTGTTCAACAGCGCCGTGGGTGATTACTTGATCAGGCCAACCCGCGAGAAATTCGGCAGGTGACTGAGTTTGGGTTCCGGCCAGCTCATCCAGACTGCGAAGGCCTTGCCGACGATATTCTTGTCGGGAACCATGCCCAGCAGATCCTTGGGAATACTTGGATCATCCCAGTAGCGACTGTCGTTGGAGTTGTCGCGGTTGTCGCCCATCATGAAGTAGTGCCCGGCAGGCACGGTCCATTGATGGTCCGGGGTTGCACGGTAGCGGCTCATTTCCTTGCGGATCAGGTGCTCGGCGGCGCCGAGTTTTTCCTTGTAGAGCTCGGCACTGCCCAACGTACCCGGCTCGGAGCCGACCAACTGCTCTGCAATCGACTCACCGTTGACGAACAGACGCTTGTCGGCGGTGTAACGAATCTGATCACCCGGCAGGCCCACTACACGCTTGATGTAGTTGACGTTCGGGTCGCTTGGGTAGCGGAACACCATCACATCGCCGCGCTGCGGATCACCGACCTGGATGACTTTCGTATCGAGCACCGGCAAGCGGATCCCGTAAGAAAACTTGTTCACCAGAATGAAGTCGCCAACGTCCAGGGTCGGCTTCATCGAACCAGACGGAATCTGGAACGGCTCCACCAGGAACGAACGCAAGACCAGCACGATGAACAGCACCGGAAAGAACGATTTGCCGTATTCGACCAGCATCGGTTCTTTGTTCAGTCTCTCGACCACCATCATGTCCGGCTCGCCGACGCTGCCCTGATAAGAGCTGATGGCGGCACGCCGACGCGGCGCCAGAAAGATCAGATCGAGCAACGCCAACAGACCGCAAACTAAAACGGCGATGACCAGCAACAGCGGGAAATTTAGTGACATAGGACCTAACTATCCAACCTGAGCACAGCGAGGAAGGCTTCTTGTGGAATTTCCACGTTGCCGACCTGCTTCATGCGTTTTTTACCGGCCTTCTGCTTTTCCAACAGCTTGCGCTTACGGCTAACGTCACCACCGTAGCATTTGGCCAATACGTTCTTTCTGAGTGCCTTGACGGTTGTCCGCGCCACAATCTGCCCGCCAATGGCGGCCTGGATTGCCACGTCGAACATCTGCCGCGGAATCAGTTCTTTCATCTTCTCGGTCAACGCACGACCTTTGTAGTGCGCGTTGTCACGGTGCACGATCAACGCCAGGGCGTCGACTTTTTCACTGTTGATCAATACATCCAGCTTCACCAGATTAGCTGATTGATAACGATCGAAATGGTAATCCAGCGAAGCATAGCCGCGACTGGTGGATTTCAGACGATCGAAGAAGTCCAGGACCACTTCGTTCATCGGCAAATCGTAGGTCACCTGGACCTGGCTACCGAGGAACAGCATATCGTGTTGAATGCCACGCTTCTCGATACACAGGGTAATGACGTTACCCAGGTGCTCCTGCGGCACAAGAATATTTGCCCGAACGATTGGCTCGCGCATGTCTTCAATAGACGACAGGTCCGGTAGCTTGGACGGGTTGTCGACGTAAATCGTTTCACCGGTTTTCAGCAACAGCTCGAAAATAACCGTCGGCGCCGTGGTAATCAGGTCCAGGTCGTACTCGCGCTCCAGGCGCTCCTGGATGATCTCCATGTGCAGCATGCCGAGGAACCCGCAACGGAAGCCGAAGCCCAGGGCGTCCGAGCTTTCCGGGGTGTATTGCAGCGACGAGTCGTTCAGGGTGAGCTTTTGCAGCGCTTCGCGGAAGTCTTCGAAGTCGTCGGAGCTGACCGGGAACAGACCGGCATACACCTGCGGCTGAATGCGTTTGAAACCTGGCAGCACGTCGACGTCCGGCGTCGAGCTCAAGGTCAGGGTGTCGCCTACCGGCGCGCCATGAATGTCCTTGATGCCGGCGATGATGAAACCTACTTCACCGGCTTTCAGATCAACGGTAGCGGTGTGCTTCGGATTGAACACACCGACGCTGTCGACCAGGTGGATCTTGCCGGTGGACTTCACCAGAATCTTGTCGCCCTTTTTCACGCGGCCGTGGCGTACGCGAACCAGGGAAACAACGCCCAGATAATTGTCGAACCAGGAGTCGATGATCAACGCCTGCAGCGGATCCTCGATATTGCCGGTCGGCGCAGGAATGGTGTGTACCAGACGTTCGAGCACTTCATCGACGCCCAGACCGGTCTTGGCACTGCACTCGACCGCATCGGTGGCATCGATGCCGATGATTTTTTCGATTTCTTCTTTTACGCGGTCCGGATCGGCCTGTGGCAGGTCGATCTTGTTCAGGACCGGCATCACTTCCAGGCCCTGCTCGATCGCCGTGTAGCAGTTGGCAACCGATTGCGCCTCGACACCCTGACCGGCATCGACCACCAGCAAGGCACCTTCACAGGCCGCCAGCGACCGGCTGACTTCATAGGTGAAGTCAACGTGGCCGGGGGTGTCAATGAAGTTCAACTGGTACTTGATACCGTCACGGGCAGTGTAATAGAGGGTAACGCTGTGAGCCTTGATGGTGATCCCGCGTTCACGCTCAAGGTCCATGGAGTCCAGTACCTGGGCTTCCATTTCGCGCTCGGCCAGGCCGCCGCACATCTGGATGAAGCGATCGGCCAGAGTCGACTTGCCATGGTCAATGTGGGCGATGATGGAGAAATTGCGGATATGACTCAAATCACTCACGGATCAACACTCAAAAAGGCTGCAGGCATAGCCCGCCGAAAAATAGCCGGGAATTGTACCTGATACACGACGCAAGCGTCACGTTCACAGGTCAACGGTATTGGATACAAAAACGCCCCGCTCTTGCGAGCGGGGCGTTTGAATGTTGGTCGGGGCAGAAAATACCTGCGATCAACCGGCTCGGCGCAGCAACCAGATACCGGCCACCGCACAGATACTGGCCGGAACCAGCACCGCGAACAACGGCGAGAAGCCGAAGACCAGGCTTGAAGGCCCGAGCAAATCCTGGGCGATACGGAAGGTAAAGCCGACCAGCACACCGGTGAATACGCGCTGCCCCAGGGTCACCGAGCGCAGCGGACCGAAAATAAAGGAAATTGCCATCAATACCAGGGCAACTGTGACCAGCGGCTGCAACACCTTGACCCAAAACGCCAGCCAGTAACGGCCATTGTTCAGGCCCTGATCCGCCAGATAGTGGATGTAACCCCACAAACCGCTGATCGACAATGATTCCGGCACCATGATCACCGTGTTCAGCAGTTGCGGGCTCAACGGTACTTCCCAGCGCTCTTGCGGGGCAGTGACCACTTCGGTACTGCCGTCATGGAACACCGTGGTGGTGATGTCATTCAACTGCCAATGGTCTGTTTCGAACTCTGCACGCTTGGCAAAGCTCGAGATCAGCATGTGACGCTGGTTGTCGAAACGATAGCGGGTCACCCCATACAGAATGCCGTCCGGCTGCACTGAGTTGATGTGAATGAACTCATCACCCTGACGGTGCCACATACCGTGTTTGGCGCTCTGCGCATCACCGCTGCCCTGGGCCAGGGAGCGATTGGCCTGGGCCACGTTTTCCGCAACGGGCGCAATGTACTCACCGACCAGCACGCCTGCCAGCATCAACACCAGCATCGGCTTCATCACCGCCCAGACGATCCGGCCGATGGACACGCCAGCGGCGCGCATGATGGTCAATTCACTGCTGCTGGCCAGACTGCCCAGGCCGATCAGGCAGCCGATCAGCGCCGCCATCGGCAGCATGTCATAAACCCGACGCGGCGCTGTCAGCGCGACGTAGCTCAATACGTCGGTGAGGGTGTAGGTATCTGTGACATCACTCATCTCGTCGATGAAGGCAAACAAGGTCGCCAGGCCCAGAATGATCCCCAGTACCGCCAGGATCGCCATGAAAACACTGCCACCGATGTAGCGATCGAGCTTAACCACGGGTCACCTCCAGCGCACTGCGGCGACTCGCCATTTTCAAGCGCAACGGCTCCCAGTAGAGCAGTCCCAGGCCAATGGCCAGGAATATTGCGTGAACCCACCACAGGCCCAGTGCCGGGGGGATCTTGCCTTTTTCCAGAGCACCGCGTGCGGCGATCAGGATCGTCAGATAAGCCATATATAGAAGAACCGCCGGCATTAACTTGAGGAATCGTCCCTGACGCGGATTGACCCGCGACAGCGGCACCGCCATCAACGTCACGATAAACACCAGCAACGGCAGCGACACACGCCACTCAAGCTCGGCGCGTGCACTAATATCCGGATTATTCAGCAGGGTACGGGTCGGCATCGCATCGCGATCGGTCACCTCGTCGCTGACATCCGGTTTAGGCAGCAGCACGCCATAGGTGTCGTACTTGATGGCCCGGTAGTCGGCCAGCCCCGGCTGACCGTCGTAACGGTAGCCATTGTCGAGAATCAGGTAGCGGTTGCCGTCTTCCTTGATTTCCTGACGGCCCTTTTCGGCCACCAGTACGGAAATGCCGCGATCCTTCTGATCGGCGGAAAGACGCTTCTCCGAGATGAAGACGCCGCCCAGATTGATCCGGTCATCGGACATCTGCTCGGTGTACGTCACCCGCGAACCATCGCGCAACGCCTGAAAACGGCCCGGCACCAGCGTGTCGAACTCGGTCATGGCGTCCTGCTTGTTCAGCAGCAACTGGAACTGATTGGCGCCTTGCGGTGCCAGGCTCAGGCTCAGCCAGGCCACGATCACGGCCACCAGCGCAGCCGGAAACAGGGTCATGCCCAGCAGACGCTGCTGGCTCATACCGGTCGCGGAGAGCACGGTCATTTCGCTTTCAAGGTACAGGCGACCGTAGGCCAGCAGGATCCCGAGAAACAGCCCTAACGGCAGAATAAGTTGCAGGAAACCCGGCAGACGAAAGCCCATGATCAGGAACAGCGAGCCAGGGTCCAGGACGCCCGAGGCGGCCTGGGCCAGGAACTTGATGAAGCGCCCACTCATGATGATGACCAACAGCACAGCGCTGACGGCGCTCAAGGTCAACAGGACTTCGCGGGAAAGATAACGGAAGACGATCAAACCAGACACTCCAGGGCTGTCAGGCTAAGGCGGCCAAACAAGCAAACATATCGGGCGGCCCGCAGGGCTGAGCCGCCGAAAAAGATGGCGCATTATCCTGTGATTGAACGCGCCTGTCACTGCGCACGCTCAAGCAGCCGCGCAATGGCGCAAAGATCACCCGCGCGAGGGTTGTCAGGCGCACGGAGCGAGGTTCAAACTGCGGCCTTTGTCGCTGGCCTGCACCAGCGTCTTTCTATAGAGAGGCAAACGTGTGCGCGCACTGCGTAACACGCTGCACTTTGACCATTTATTCAGGGACCCGGACATGGAACTGGTTGTAAAAAGCGCTAGCCCAGAAACGTTGAAAACCGCCACTCTGGTGGTCGCCGTCGGCGAAGACCGCAAACTCGGCACTGTCGCCAAACAGCTCGACGAGCTCTGCGGCGGCGCGATCAGCGCAGTGCTCAAGCGTGGCGACCTGGCCGGCAAAGTGGGTCAGAGCCTGTTGCTGCACAGCCTGCCGAACCTCAAAGCCGAACGCGTGTTGCTGGTTGGCGTGGGTAAAGACGCCGAACTGGGCGACCGTCCGTTCCGCAAAATCATCGCTGGCGTACTGAACACCCTCAAGGGTCTGGGCGGCAGCGATGCCGCACTGGCGCTGGACGAAGTCGTGGTCAAAGGGCGTGACAGCTACGGCAAGACCCGTCTGCTGGCCGAGACCCTGGTCGACGGCGAATACACCTTCGAGCAGTTCAAGAGCCAGAAGTCCGATCCGCGCGCCCTGAAGAAAATCACCCTGCTGACTATCAAGGCCGCACAGGCTGAAGTCGAACGCGCCGTGACTCACGCCACTGCGATTGCCAACGGCATGTCCTTCACCCGCGATCTGGGCAACCTGCCGCCGAACATCTGCCACCCAAGCTTTCTCGCCGAACAGGCCAAGAACCTGGGCAAGGCCAACAAGGGACTGAAGGTCGAGATTCTTGATGAGAAGAAAATCAAGGAACTGGGCATGGGCGCGTTCTACGCCGTGGGCCAGGGCAGCGATCAACCACCGCGCCTGATCGTCATGCAATACCACGGCGGCAAGAAATCCGAGAAGCCTTATGTGCTGGTCGGCAAGGGCATCACCTTCGACACCGGCGGCATCAGCCTCAAGCCAGGCGCCGGCATGGATGAAATGAAGTACGACATGGGCGGCTCGGCCAGCGTTTTCGGCACCCTGCACGCAGTGCTCGAGTTGAAACTGCCGATCAACCTGGTGTGCATCCTGGCCTGTGCCGAGAACATGCCAAGCGGCGGTGCGACCCGTCCGGGCGATATCGTCACCACCATGAGCGGCCAAACCGTGGAGATCCTCAACACCGACGCCGAAGGCCGTCTGGTGCTGTGCGACGCCCTGACCTACGCCGAACGCTTCAAGCCACAGGCAGTGATCGACATCGCGACCCTGACCGGCGCCTGCGTCGTCGCCCTCGGCGCCCATACTTCGGGACTGCTGGGCAACGACGACGAACTGATCGGCCAACTGCTGAGCGCAGGCCAACAGGCTGACGACCGCGCCTGGCAACTGCCGCTGTTCGATGAGTACCAGGAACAGCTGGACAGCCCGTTCGCCGACATCGCCAACATTGGTGGCCCGAAAGCCGGCACCATCACCGCGGCCTGCTTCCTGTCGCGCTTCACCAAGAACCTGAAGTGGGCGCACCTGGACATCGCCGGCACGGCCTGGACCAGCGGCGGCAAGGACAAGGGCGCCACTGGCCGTCCGGTTCCATTGTTGACCCAATACCTGCTGGACCGCGCCAAAGCCTGAAACTGAAGATCCTGAACGGCGTCATCCGCGGATGACGCCGCGCAGGCATCAGGAACCGCAATGACCAAAGTCGACTTCTATATCCTGCCCAGCGCCGATCCCTCCGCGCGGCTGGATTTTGCCTGCAAGCTCACCGAAAAAGCCTGGCGCATGGGCCACCGCATCTACCTGCATTGCAGCGATGCCGCCCAGCGTGACGATCTCGATGCACGCCTATGGGCGTTCAAAGGCGAAAGCTTCGTGCCTCACGGCCCCGCCGAAAGCGAACCGGACGGTTTGGTAATACTCGGCCTGGGAGACGATCCAGGACAACACCAGGACTTGCTGGTCAATCTCGACCTCAAAGTCCCGTCTTTTGCCCAGCGCTTTGCCCGTGTGGCCGAAGTGGTGGTTGAAGACCCGACTATTCGTCAGGCCGCGCGGGAGAGTTTCCGTTTCTACCGCGAACAGGGCTATCCTCTGCAAGATCACCGTTTACAGCGACTCTGAGCATACGATGGACACGTCAAACCCGCTGCAAAAGTCCGCACACCTGCTGGACGACCTCGAGTCGATCCGCCAGTTGCTCGGCGACGACAACCTGCAACCACCGCTGCTGACCGACACCGTCGAGCAAGGCCGCGATGAAGGCCAGATTCCGATGTTGTTCGATAAGGTCGGCGGCAAACCGCAGGCTGAATTCATCGAACCACCTGCTCCAACACCCGCGCCCGCGCCTGTCGCAGCTCCGGCTCCGGCATCATCTGTCCAGCAAGGCGCCGATGTCATGCTGCACCTGAACGACGAACTGCGCGCTGCCGCGCAAATGATCATGCAAGACGTGATCGACGACTTCGCCCCGCACATCGAAACCGAAATCAAACGCCGCCTGGATGCGCGGATGGAGCGGATGTTGAGTCAGTACGAGTAACACCAATCCCCTGTGGGAGCGAGCCTTTGTGGCGAGGGGGTTTACCCCCCCGCTGGGTCGCAAGGCGGCCCCAGTATTTCATTCGCAATGTGCATTTACAGGACTGATAAGAACAAGTTGAGTAGTGCGTACGTCCAAGGTACAGCCTGCTACGGTATGGACATCGAATCAGTTTGCCGGAGGTCATACTGGCAACGCTTGAACGCATCCGGTACGTGCCACATTATGTTGAGACCATAGCGGGCAAACCCAAATACGAATCCAGTAGCAGCCGACCTGCTATCGAAGGCGTGCCGCAAATCTTCTGGGCTGACTGCAAGCCTTGGAGGGAGGCCCGTAGAACGCATAAGCATCGGCAATACCTCACTGAAGACCGTTGGCGATTTGAAATGAACAACCACTTCATGATCGTTTGCTACAGTGAAATCAATCCCTGTGCCAACGCCACGCCTACCGCTTGCCGACGGCTGAAAGAGCCCAGTTTTCGACTCGCATTGGCGATATGAAAATTGATGGTGCGTTCAGAGCAGCCCAGGATGCAGCTCATCTCCCAAGTCGTTTTACCCACCCCGGACCATTTCAGCACTTCAGACTCTCGCAGGGTCAGGCTGCAGAATTGCTCGCCTGGTTCTTTCAAGTGTTTCTGTGAGCCTTCCAAAAGGAACGGAATCAGCATGAATAGCTTCCCCAGGGGGGCATTCAGGCCATCGTCGAACTCATCATTAGAATTCATGCATTGAGCGACATTGAGTGACCCGGCCATTTCGTTACACCGCAGAGGAATGCTAACCCCTTGTAAAAGGCCATACCCCTCGCGTGCCTTCCAGAATTCATTGGACCTGCCTCGCGCCTGCCTCCGTGCGGTCCCCCAAAAGAGCGGCACAAAGTGGTGACGGCAATGCCTGATTATCGGGTCCACCTGAATAAAGCTCTCCTCCTTGTATCGTCTGAGCCAATCAGAAGGGTAAGTCGTCATGATCCTATTGGAGGGGGCATTCGTTGTAGAGGAACCCATGCTCAGTAAGTAACTGTCATAGCCGATTCGACGCAGTACCTTTCGTAAATGGCTTTCCCAGTCACGCCGATGCAAATCCTTGGCCAGAACGGAGAAGTCGTCCAATACCTCTTCGAAGTTAATCCTCAGGAGCACTTCTTTTTTTCTATATCTATATAAGTCATCCACGATGAATCCCTGCCACTCATAGAAGCTTTTTTTTCGATACGATGCAACATTTAAGACACGGATTGTGGTACAGACAAGCCGTTGTCCGTCGCTTATATCTCTGGTTTGCGACAGTGCTGCCCTATAAAACTTTTAAATATTCCAAGGCCATCCTCCGTCAAAATGCTTTCGGGATGAAACTGGACACCTTCTATCGGATGCTCAAGATGCCGCACTCCCATGATGTATCCGTCATCACTTGAGGTTGATGTCACCACCAGCTCCTCGGACAGGTCTTTGTTATCGATAATCAGCGAATGGTAGCGTGTCGCCTTGATCGACTTGCCATCGGTATGGGCGTAAACACCGCGGCCATCGTTGTTTATCGTGCTGATCTTTCCATGCATGACATGGGCAGTCCGAATAACCGAGCCACCGAAGGCCAGGCCAATAGCCTGATGCCCAAGGCATACGCCCAAAATGGGCAAGCGCCCTTTAAAGTGTTGGATTACCTCGATATAACCGGCGTCCTGTGGATGACCGGGCCCAGGTCCCAGCACGCAAAAGTCCGGGGCATACATTTCAATCCTTTTAATCAAGTCCGGAACATCATTACGCTCTACATGAGTTTCCAGCCCCAACTGCTCAAGGTACTGACTGATAATGAATACAAAGCTGTCATAGGCATCAATCAGGAAAACTTTCATTGCAGCACCTCCTTTCCGGTAACGGCGCGATAAACAGAACCCATTTTGTAGAATGTTTCAGTCCATTCTTTATCCGGAACCGAGTCTGCGACGCCCCCTGCGGAAGCCCTCAAGTAATAGGTGCCCTCTTTATGAACTGCTGACCGAATACACAAAGCCGTATTGACGCTACCGTCGAATCCGATCAGACCGACCGCTCCGGCATATATCCCGCGACGGTTGTTTTCCATACTTTCGATAATCTGCATCGCCCGAATCTTCGGTGCGCCCGTCATGGTTCCCGCCGGAAAAGACGCCTTGATAACATCAAAGGCATCAAACCCTTTTCGCAATAAACCGCGTACGTTTGACACCATGTGATAGAGGTGGGAGTACTCCTCGACCAACATCAACTCGTCGACCTCAAGTGATCCTGGCTGACAGACGCGACCGATATCGTTTCTGCACAAGTCCACTAACATTAGGTGCTCCGCTCGCTCTTTTTCAGAGCGTGTCATGCTCAAGATCAACTCGCTGGAGGGTATACCGGGTGTTTTGCCCACGGTTCCGGCGATGGGTCTCATCTCGATCAGATCGTCCTTGATCCGGACAAACAGTTCGGGGCTGGCGCCGATCAGGTCGACCCCGCCCAGATTGGCCAAGTACATGTAGGGTGACGGGTTGTTTTTGCGCAATGCCCGATACACATCAAAGGGTTTGACCGGTGTATCAACCTGCACTTCGTGACCCAATTGAATTTGATAGATATCGCCTTGGCGAATGTGCTCCAGCGCCTTCTCGACCCAGCCAAGGAACTGCTCTTTTTCCACGGTATCGCGAGCAACCGTAACGGACGGGTAAACAATCGGCGCGTCAGAGGCCGGAATGCCCATGGCATCGGCCAACAGCGCGGCATAGTCATCGGTGCTGCGGAACTTCCATAGAGAACAATTGTTAACCATGACATCCACAGTTCCGTTGGCGTGGAAATACACCAGCGTCTGAAACACCGTCAAGGCAATGATCGGATAGTCATTGGTCCGCTCGGTCAGGTCCGGAATATCTTCGACAAACCGGACACTGTCATAAGAGAGGTAACCAAAAAAAGCGAGGCTGGGATTAGGCTGGCGCGGAACATCAAAGGGTGTTTGTAACGCACGCAACAAATCCCATACGGCATCGTTCGAATCGATGCCGACACGTCCATTGTCGTCCAGAATGATTCCCCGTTCCGACAGCGAACTTCTTAAATGAGCTATCAGTCGCTCATTACCCTCAAGTGTCGCGTACCCCTCATAAATCTTTACCGACAGTAATGGCTCCATCCCGATGATAGTCGCCTTACGATCGCGGCTGGGGCCAGACAGCGATTCAAGAATAAAGGTCCTATCGGGTCCTAATGCTTTTGCAGCCGCTTCATATACAGCCAGCGGATCGCATTTCAAGCGTTCAGTGTGCAGGTGAACACTGACGGGGGCGGTTATCCCACTCATGACATCACTCCTTTATTATTACCAACCGCTCACACAGATGAGCGTCGAACGCACAGGCCGACGCCCCAAACTGCCAAGCAGTTCAATCAGCTTAATTATTGATTTAAAGGATCCGTCAATCAGGCGGGTGCGCGGGTCGCGAACGGGCATAACACCTTGCTGAGCGGTTCCCAACTGCACCGTCAGGCTGTGCAGTTGTACGGTATCGAGAGAAGAGGTAGAAATCATGGCGTCGACTCTGCCAGATTCTCTATTCGGGGTATGTCAGACCTGTCCTTTAAAACATGCGGATTACTCCGTCAGACCCAAGACGCTGCCAGGGAAGTCCGATAACCAACGCCTGAAGTTGCTCGGAACTCAGCTTTAGCTGCGACCCATGTCGGTTGCTCGGCCAGACAAATCGACTTAGTGCATGCGACGTGCCGCCAGCCAACTTACGGCACACGGGTTCACGCAAAGAGCCACCTCGAAAAAGAGACAGAACTTTACCGCACCATTTAGGCAAGAAAGCGCTGGATGGCATCCAGGGTCTGCTCGCCACACTCCAGATACGGAACATGCCCCGCACCCTCAATGATGCAGACACTTGCCTGCGGCAGGAGGCTGTTGACCTCATCCAGGCAGGAAACATCAAACACGCGATCATTGCTCCCCCACACAATCAACGTCCGGGCCTGGACGTCAGCTAGCCGCATTTGAAGCGGGTACAATCCGGCGCTCTTGAAGTCCCCCAGTATTTTCCCGACCCTCTCATAGCGAAACGCGCCCTTGATAGCCAGAGCCTTTGCCAGAAACGCCGGGACCTTGGGCGCTCGAGTAAACACGATATCCCAAAGCCCCTGCATTTCACTGACGGTCCGGTAGCCAAACGGATGCTTGCCAGACTCAAGAAACTGGCTCATGGCCGGACTAAGCCTTGCAGCCGGCAAGCCGGCAGGCGCCATTGCGATTAAACGGGACACCTCTGCCGGATAAGTGGCGGCATAAAGGCAGGCAATGCAGCCACCAATGGAGCTGCCAATCAATACGATGTCCTTGATGGACTGCGCATCGAAAAAAGCCTTCAGCCGCTGCACTTGAGCCACAGGACTGTAGCTTTGCGCTCCGTCAAATGTGGATTCCCCCTCACCTGGAAGGTCCAAGAAAACGCAGTTGTAAGCGTCCACCAACGAGTAAATCTGCGGCCCCCACTGATCTTTACTGGTCCCTAATCCATGGAGAAACACCAGGGTGGGTCCGGCCTCGCGGCCGTTCGAGTGCAAATAGGCGATCTCATACCCATCTGTTTTCCAGCGCCAGACTTTGAGCCTGTAGCGAAACCGGTTTTGCTGACGCAAGGCGAGCAGTACCAACTGACCTAGCCACTTCATGGAAAACAACCTCTCAACAGGTTCGTCGATCAATCAGCTGGGTTGTTGCCTGCACAAGCCTGCCGGGGCAGCAGGCGGACCTGGCAAAGCCCGACACCGACCAAAACCGCCACACCGCCGACAACAAGGCTCAACGACAGACCTTCTTTTAAAAGAAGCTGGCTGACCGCGACCGCAAACACCGGCACCAATAACAGAAACGGCGTCAGGCGCTGGACAGGGTGTCTGCCCAAAAGCCAATACCACAGGCCAAATCCAATCAGCCCGCCGCTGACGGCGGTATACAGCACGGCAGCCCAGGCCGTCGGACTGGCCGTCAGGACAGAACCCCACGCCTGCCCCTCAACCGCAGCCGAAACAATCAGCAACTCCGGCGCAGCAATCAATGCCGTCCACGCGCTTATCGCCACCGGGTTGAAAGGTCCCCACCGCTTGGTGAGCAACGTTCCCACGGCGAAGACAAAAGCCGCAGCAATCACCAGCAATATTCCCGACAACGCACCGCCCTTGCCTACGCCACCCAACACCGTCAGCACGCCAAGCAACGCGATGACAATTCCCCCCACGACGGGTAATGCGATGCGCTCCCCCAATACCGCAAAGGCCAGCAACAGAGTGAAAGGTGTCGCCAGTTGGTAAGCGACAGCAGACGTCGAAGCATCCACTCGCGAAATGCCGCAATACAGCAATCCGAAATGAAGCGCCCCCACCAGGGAAGCGATCCAGAACACTTGAAGCAGTTCGCAACGCTTGGGAATCCCGCAAAAAGGTACTAATACAGCCGCCATCAAGGCGAAGCGCATCGCGACCATGAGGATCGGCGGAAGCTCTTGCCCGCCAATTTTAACCGCCGTCACTTGTGCGCCCCACAGGAACGCCACTAGTACGGCTATCAATGAATCTCGAATAGGCATTTATCCATCATCCCGTTTGAAATTGGACTTGCTTGAGCAGGCGCAAACGCTCGGCGCCGCGACGGGGGCGTTCGTTCAACTTGTGATAGTGCTCCACGAGGCGGTCCAGAGTTTCCCGCAATGCCTGTTCCGCTTCCGGGTCCTGCACCAGTTGTGTGTTGAACGTGGCCGGAAACCCCGAGCCGACCAACACCATTTTGTTCAACAGGACATTGAGCACCACCTGGCCAAATACCGCCGTGTGACCGTATCGACGCCCCACCACCGCCACCGCTGCAAGCTTGTCTCGCAGTGGCCGCTCTCGCGGACGCATAAAGCCATACCCCACCCGCTCCAGAAACGCCTGGAAACGGCTATTGGTTCCATAGGCATGCATTACTGGCAGGTACAGGATGGCGTCCGCCTTGACCATTTCATCGACGATCGCTGCGACATCGTCTGGCAGGGAACAATCGATGTGTGAACAGGCGTTGTCGGCATCGCAGTAGTCAATACGGTAATCGCGAAGCCATAGATCTTCGACCGAGGCGCGCCCTGCCAGGTGGCGTCGAATCAACGACACCACCCGACTGCTGACCCCGTGTGCCCGGCTTGACCCGACAATGACGATCAGCTTCATCAGTTCAGGACGCCTTGGCCAATGGCACGTCGACGAGACGCTCATATTCCAACAGCGACTCCTCCAGCAACTGACCGGTGAGGTACAACGTCACCTTCGCCACTTCTTTGATCAGTGCTCGCTCTTCATCGGTCTTCACCGCACGTTGCATCGCTAGGCGAACTTCTTCGGAGTGTTTTTCATCGATGGTCGAATGGGCGACAAAGAACGTCATCTGCTCGTCTTTAAGTCCCAGGTCTACGCGGAACTTGTTCAGGATGGGCTGGATGTGGTCATACACCTCTTCCGCCCAATAGCTGTACCCCAAGCGGGCAATCGGTCCAAGGCGGATGGCCACATCGTTCAGATAAGCGATCAGCGCCTGAGTGGGGGGAAGCGGCGCAGGCAACGACGCAGGCAACGCACCGATGGACTCCAGGTCACGAATGACCATTTTCTCGTGGCCCAGCTCTTCAAGAGCGTGCTTGTAAACGAAGCGCAGCAGCGTTGTCTGGCCCGGATGCGCGCTGAATGCACAAGCTGCCTGATTGATCGAGTTGAACCGGGTGTAATGGTAAATCTGGAGCATCACCTGCTGATAAAGCTCGACCGTAATCGGCTGCTCAAGACTGTGACTCCAATAGCGACCTTTTTTGATTTTGGCCCAGCCGCTGTCGACAATAGCATCCAGTTCTTTGAAGAAATTATCCATGAGCTACTTTCCCTTTTATGGTGTTAAAGACGGCTTCCAGCTCCAGGTATACCAAACTGTAGTCACGTGACGAGTCACGGCTCGTCCAAGTAATGTCATCGGCTAGAACATGCCCTCCGATATCGACATACAAAGCAGCCAGGCGTCCCCGGCACAAAGCCGAGATGTATCGAAACTGCGTATTGGCCTTCAACCAAATGGCTGTTTGCAGAAGAAAGAACCTCAAGTGCAAACCGCCTCTGTATTTCTCATCCAACACCAGCCGATTGGCGTCAAACGAATCCATTGGATGAGCGAAGTAATGCCCCACATTAACGACCCGTTCGACGAAACTCATGCCATGTCCCAACGGAGTAATCCGGATCGCACCGACAATCTCGTCTCCATCCAGATAAGCCATGTGATACGAGCACGTATCACGTAATGCCTCGGCATCGGGAAAACTTTCTTCACTGGCCGGGTTGTCACCAATGTAGCGAGACCTCAAAACACACACTTTCTGGAACAATTTATTTTTCACCGACACGAT
The DNA here is from genome assembly GCF_000217955.3 of Pseudomonas fluorescens HK44. Taxonomy (GTDB): domain Bacteria; phylum Pseudomonadota; class Gammaproteobacteria; order Pseudomonadales; family Pseudomonadaceae; genus Aquipseudomonas; species Aquipseudomonas fluorescens_AQ. The sequence continues at coordinate 238,131 of NZ_AFOY02000009.1, forward strand.
TTGCACGGACATGCTCATACAGTGCCCTCGCCTATCGGTTACGCTGATCGACAATCCGCGCTTCTTTCCAACTGAACCAACTGCCCAGGTTTACGTGATCATCAAGGTCATCGACCATCATGATTGTCGCCTCGACCCCCAGGCGCTCGCGTACGCGCTCACGAATCAGCAACGTCAAGTGGCTGCGATCACCTTGGTAAAACCTGGACATTTCCACTTTGGCGATCACCGTATCCCTGCCATCCACGCAGTTGATGACGATTTGATAACCTAGGCACTGCTCGACACCTTCAAGCAGTGCCTGTTCGATATGGCCAGCCGTGAAAGCCTTGCCGTTAAGGGTCATCGCATCTTTGACACGCCCGACCACTTTCATTACTTGCGCCAGGGCGATCGGGGTTTTTGCCGTTTTTTGAATGCAGACCAAGTCGCCCGTGCGATAGCGAATCAACGGTTTCACGCCGTCGATCAGCATGGTGACGCACAACTCCCCTTCACCACTGTCACCCAGACTTTCGCCCGTTTGCGGGTTCAACACCTCAATGATGTAATTGAGTCGATGGGGCATCAGTTGGTCGCTGGTATTGGCAGCGGCAATAATCATCGCTTCTTGCGAGCCATACAGGCTGTTGTAAGATTCACAACCCCAAAGGCTGTACAAGTTGTTCTTCAAGGCTGGCGTACAGAGCTCACCGCTCATCATGAGCGCCCGCAAATGAAAGTCGTCGCGCGGGTTGAAGCCCAGCCGCTCGGCCTCCTTGGCCAATGCCAGCAGCAGTCCCGGGGCCGAGGCGACGACGCCAATACGCAAATCCTTCATCAACTGGAGCGTCTTGGGGTAGCCGATGACCGGGGAATGCGGCCAGATTTTGGCGTTACAGACACCCAGTTGATGACAGACATCACCCACGGTATCGCCGAAGGAATGCACCTCAGTCGGTCCCATGACGCCTACAACGGTTCTCTCTGCGGGGAAATGTTTCTCCAGCATCGCTTGGTAAGCCATAGCGAGTTGTTTGTTACTTGCATAACTTTCTTTTTTATCTCGCGGACAAGGGGTCGCCAGACCGGTCGTGCCGGTGGTTTCATAATAATAAATACTGTCTTCCAGTGTGCCGGACAGGATGTCCAGCATGGACTCTCTCAAATCACCCTTGGTAGTAAAAGGCAGTGAAGAAAGATTCGCCAGCGTGACGCCTTCGATATCAATATCTTTAAAGTGCTTGCTGTAGAAAACGGATTTGCTTTTGACGTGACGCAGAACTGTTTTAAGCCGTTCTTCATGCCAGTGTTGAAGGTCGTCTTCACTTAGCGTATTGGTCCAGTACGCCATATGGATATCGTCATACTTCACGGTAAATTCATCAAACACCTTTCTCGCACCCATGAATTGCTCCCTCATCGACATTTATGTTCTTCGCCATTACGGCTGCTCTCTATGGATGCAGACACTAACAAGCCAAGAAAAACCATATACCTGTCTACTGAATCAGTTGTCGGCGTGAAAAATATATGCTAACGCCGACTTATCAAGAGGGGATGCTTGCCTGTGTAAACGACCAACGACCCTCAACGAGGGGTGCTGGCGTTGTACCTGGCAGGAAGGAGGGATGGTCGGTGGTGTCGAAGGTCAGGCGGTCGAGCTTGTGCAGCAGCTCAACCGGCGCCTGCCGCAAGCAAGAATCCCGACGTCAAGTTGCACCTGAACGACGAACTGCGCGCCGCCGCGCAATTGATCCTGCAAGACGTGATCGACGACTTCGCCCCGCACATCGAAACCGAGATCAAGCGACGGTTGGATGCTCGAATGGAGCGGCTGCTCAGCCAGTACGAATAATCTCCATCTCCCAATGTAGGAGGGGCCGCCCCGTCTTCGACGCCGCGCTGTCGCGCAGAGAACTAGGGGCGCTGCATTGATCCTGAAAAGGAGTAAAAAATTTCCTTTTTAGGATCAATGGTTTAGCGGTTGTTCTATAAGAGCTGCCGCAGGCTGCGATCTTTTGACGTTGATCTTCAGTGTTCTTAAAGACGCCAAAAGATCGCAGCCTGCGGCAGCTCCTACAAGGGAAGCCACCTCGCCATAGATTGCCGCCACATTTGATCTGCGCCCTGTCCGCCCCTGCTCGCCCTTCGCCCCATGCCCCGCTATACTTCCCGGCTTTTCCTGAATAAATGCCAATAGGGTCCCGCCGCGCATGGATAAGACCTACCAGCCGCACGCCATTGAAACTTCCTGGTACAACACCTGGGAGTCAGAGAATTACTTCGCCCCGCAAGGCGCGGGCGAGTCCTACACCATCATGATCCCGCCGCCGAACGTCACTGGCAGCCTGCACATGGGCCATGGCTTCAACAATGCGATCATGGACGCACTGATCCGCTTCCGCCGCATGCAGGGTCGCAACACCCTGTGGCAGCCGGGCACCGACCACGCCGGTATCGCCACGCAAATGCTGGTGGAGCGTCAGCTCGAAGCCAAGGGCCAGAATCGCCACGATCTGGGCCGCGAGAAATTCCTCGAGAAAGTCTGGGAGTGGAAGGATGAGTCCGGCGGCAACATCAGCCGTCAAATCCGCCGCCTCGGCTCGTCCGTCGACTGGAGCCGCGAGCGCTTCACCATGGACGACGGCCTCTCGGAAGCAGTCAAGGAAGCCTTCGTACGCCTGCATGAAGACGGCCTGATTTACCGCGGCAAGCGCCTGGTCAACTGGGACACCAAGCTGCACACGGCGATTTCCGACCTCGAAGTGGAAAACCACGACGAAAAAGGTTTCCTGTGGAACCTGAAGTACCCATTGGCCGACGGCGCCAAGACCGCTGAAGGCAACGATTACCTGATCGTCGCGACCACTCGCCCGGAAACCATGCTCGGCGACGCTGCCGTGGCGGTTAACCCGAACGATGAACGCTACAAAGCCCTGATCGGCAAATTTGTCGTGCTGCCACTGGTTGGCCGCCGCATCCCGATCATCGCCGACGATTACTGCGACCCCGAGTTCGGCACCGGCTGCGTGAAAATCACCCCGGCCCACGATTTCAACGACTATGAAGTCGGCAAGCGCCACAACCTGCCGCTGCTGAACATCTTCGACAAGAACGCCGAGGTGCTGCCAGCAGCCCAGGTCTTCAACCTTGATGGCAGCGTCAACGAAGAAATCGACGGCACACTGCCCGCCGAATACGCCGGCCTCAACCGTTTCCAGGCCCGCAAGGAAATTGTTGCCGCGTTCGAAGCCGCCGGCCTGCTGGTCAGCGTCGACGATCACGCCCTGAAAGTACCGAAAGGCGACCGCTCGGGCACCATCATCGAGCCGTGGCTGACCGACCAGTGGTACGTGTCCACCAAACCGTTGGCCGAGCCTGCGATTGCTGCTGTTGAAGACGGCCGCATCCAGTTCGTGCCCAAGCAGTACGAAAACATGTACTTCTCGTGGATGCGCGACATCCAGGACTGGTGCATCAGCCGTCAGCTGTGGTGGGGCCACCGGATTCCGGCCTGGTACGACGAGTCGGGCAAGGTCTACGTCGGCCGCGACGAAGCCGAAGTGCGTGCCAAGCACAACCTGGGTCCGGACGTTGCGCTGCAGCAGGACAACGACGTGCTCGACACCTGGTTCAGCTCGGGCCTGTGGACCTTCTCCACGCTCGGTTGGCCGCAGCAGACTGAATTCCTGAAGAAGTTCCACTCCACCGACGTGCTGGTGACCGGCTTCGACATCATTTTCTTCTGGGTTGCCCGGATGATCATGCTCACCATGCATTTGGTGAAAAACGAAGACGGCACGCCGCAGGTTCCGTTCAAGACCGTGTATGTGCATGGTCTGGTGCGTGATGGCCAGGGCCAGAAGATGTCCAAGTCCAAGGGCAACGTGCTGGACCCGCTGGACATCATCGACGGTATCGAGCTGGAAGCACTGGTGGAGAAACGCACCTCAGGCTTGATGCAGCCGAAACTGGCGAAGAAGATCGAGAAGCAGACCCGCGACGAGTTCGCCGACGGCATCGCCAGCTACGGCACCGACGCCCTGCGCTTCACGTTCTGCTCGCTGGCCTCGACCGGCCGCGACATCAAGTTCGACATGGGCCGCGTCGAAGGCTATCGCAACTTCTGCAACAAAATCTGGAACGCCGCGCGCTACGTGCTGGACAAGGGCGAAGACTGCGGCCAGAACGGCGAAGCTTACGAGCTGTCGCTGGCGGATCGCTGGATCATTTCGCAGCTGCAACGCACCGAAGCCGAAGTAACCCGTCAACTCGACCAGTTCCGTTTCGACCTGGCGGCACAAGCTTTGTACGAGTTCATCTGGAACCAGTATTGCGACTGGTACCTGGAACTCTCCAAGCCTGTGCTGTGGGATGAAAACGCAGCCGTAGAGCGTCAACGCGGCACCCGTCGCACGCTGGTTCGCGTGCTGGAAGTCGCCTTGCGCCTGGCTCATCCGTTCATGCCGTTCATCACCGAAGAAATCTGGCAGCGCATTGCGCCGCTGGCCGGTATCGAAGGCAAAACGATCATGCTGCAACCTTGGCCAGTGGCCGTTGAGGCACGCATCGACCAGGCCGCCGAAGACGACATTGAATGGCTCAAGGGCCTGATGCTCGGCACGCGTAACATTCGTGGCGAGATGAACATCGGCCCTGGCAAGCCACTGCCTTTGTTCCTGAAGAACGTCAATGCGCAAGACCAGCGTCGCCTCACCGAGAACGAAGTCCTGCTGAAGAAGCTGGCCAAGCTCGAGTCGATCACTGTATTGGCAGCAGGCGAAGAAGCACCACTGTCTGCCACCGCGCTGGTGGGCGAGATGGAAGTGCTGGTGCCGATGGCCGGTCTGATCGACAAAAATGCCGAACTGGCGCGTCTGGACAAGGAAATCCAGCGCCTGCAAGGCGAAGTGCAGCGGGTCGGCGGCAAGCTGTCCAACGCCGGTTTCGTTGACAAGGCCCCGGCCGACGTTATCGAGAAAGAACGCGCCAAACTGGCCGAAGCCGAACAGGCTCTGGGCAGATTGGCCGAGCAGCATGCGCGGATTGCCAGTTTGTAACGGGTAAATCGCACTGAAAGAGGGAGACCCTGATGGTCTCCCTTTTTTATGCCTGCCACATTCCCCCAAACACCAAATATCCGCTTTCTGTAGGAGCAAGGCTTGCCCGCGATGAACGATGACGCGGTCTAACAGGTATACCGCATCATCGTTCATCGCGGGCAAGCCTTGCTCCTACGGGATCCCCGCACGACCATCGTCTGTGGGACAATACCCGTCACTTTTAGCCATACCCGAATCGACCCTGCCCATGAACGCCCCCCGCACACCAAGACCTGCGCGCCAAAAGCCAAAACCCGCGACCCCGGCCAAAGCCGTCGAGCCGCGCGAAAAGGCCAGCCTGCACCCGCGCAACCGCCACCAGGGCCGTTACGACTTCCCGGCGCTGATCAAGACCACGCCTGAACTGGCGAAGTTCGTGATCATCAATCCCTACGGCAAAGAGAGCATCGACTTCGCCAGCCCGGATGCAGTGCGGGTGTTCAACCGCGCGCTGCTCAAGTCGTTCTACGGCATTGCCCATTGGGACATTCCGGCCGATTACCTGTGCCCACCGGTGCCGGGGCGTGCCGACTATGTGCACTTCCTCGCGGACCTGCTGGCCAGCGTCAACGATGGCGAGATCCCTCGGGGCGCACCGGTCAAGGTGCTCGATATCGGCATGGGCGCCAACTGCGTCTATCCGTTGATCGGCTACAGCGACTATCGCTGGCACTTCCTCGGCTCGGAAATCGACCCGACGGCCGTGGCCGCCGCCAAAGCCATCGTGCAGTCCAACGGCCTGAACAAAGCCATTCAGTTGCGCCAGCAATCCAATCCCAAGCACATTTTGCTGGGCCTGCTCGAACCCGGCGAACGCTTTGACCTGACCATGTGCAACCCGCCGTTCCACGCCTCGATGGACGAGGCTACCCGCGGCAGCGAACGTAAATGGCGCGCACTGGGCCGCGCCGACCCGAAGCGCAAGCTGCCGGTGCTGAACTTTGGTGGCCAATCGGCCGAGCTGTGGTGTGAAGGTGGCGAAGCACGGTTTGTGACGCAGCTGATTGCCGAGAGCGCGCACTTCCAACACAAAGTGCTGTGGTTCAGCACCCTCGTCTCGAAAGCCTCAAACCTGCCCGCCATCCAGACCGCACTGAAAAAGGCCGGCGTACTGGAAAGCCAGGTCGTGGAAATGTCCCAGGGGCAAAAGCAAAGCCGTTTTGTCGCCTGGACCTTCCAGACTAAATCCGAGCAGCAGGTCTGGCGCGAACGCTGGGTTCGCAAGAGCTGAGTAACTGACCGACGCAGATCAACTGTGCGAGCAGGCTCGCTCCCACATTGGTTTAGTGGTGTATGAGGGTCAATCGCTGAATTGCAGGTACAAAAAAACCGTGCCCGGGTTGTCCCGGCGCACGGTTTTTTTACTGCGGTCTTACTTGTTAACAGCGTCAGTCAGGCCTTTAGCCACGACCAGCTTGATAACTTTCTTGGCAGCGATTTCGATGGCAGCGCCAGTCGAAGGGTTGCGGCCGGTACGGGCAGGACGCTCGGTCACTTTCAGCTTACCGATACCTGGCAGGGTGATTTCGCCGCCGTTTTCCAGTTGATCAGCAACGATTTGGCCCAGTTGGTCCAGAGCGTTACGCGCAGTGGTTTTTGGCGCGTCGATAGCTTCAGCGATATCGGCGATCAGTTGGTCTTTAGTAAGAGCCATGTGGTGTTCCTTCCCTATCAAATTCATATGGATTGCAGAGTGCAGTGTCAGCCATCGAGCCCGATCTTCTGGATCTGGCACCCTCGGCTACAACACCGACAGGTCGGGGTTATAGATGCCGAAATCAGGGTTTGGTTCGACCTGACAAATGCTGAATGCACGCTTAACGCAGTGACTTCGCGTAAGACCGGGCAAAACTAGCACAGAGACGGGGAAATATCCGCCTCTACCTACCCATTTGGTCAGCTTTATTGCTCTAAATCCGGAAAAAAGCGCATAAGCCCCGCCTGACACGCTTCGAACACCCTTCAAGCACCGCCAAAACCAGCAGGTGCGGTACACTGGGCACTTTTTCGGGGAGCACGCCCTCCTCCCTTCAATCAGCCGAGAAGCCCATGCCGATCCGTCATTGCATCGTCCACCTGATCGACAAAAAACCCGACGGCACACCTGCAGTTCTCCACGCCCGCGACTCGGAACTTGCAGAGTCCACGGCCATCGAGAACATGCTCGCCGACCTCAACGAGAGCTACAACGCCAAACAGGGCAAGGCCTGGGGGTTCTTCCATGCGGAGTCCGGCGCGCATCCGTTCAGCGGCTGGCTGAAGGAATACCTCGACTCTGGCCGTGACTTCACGGCGTTCAGCCGCATTGCAGTGGAACACCTGCAAAAGCTGATGGAAGAATCCAACCTGTCGACCGGCGGCCACGTGCTGTTTGCGCACTATCAGCAAGGCATGACCGACTACCTGGCCATCGCCCTGCTGCACCACAGCGAAGGCGTGGCGGTGACAGAGCAGCTCGACGTGACCCCGTCCCGCCACCTGGATCTTGGCCAGTTGCACCTGGCAGCGCGAATCAACGTCTCCGAGTGGCAGAACAACAAGCAGTCCAAGCAGTACATTTCGTTTATCAAGGGCAAGAACGGCAAGAAGGTTTCCGAGTATTTCCGCGACTTCATCGGCTGCCAGGAAGGCGTCGACGGTCCGGGCGAAACCCGCACCCTGCTCAAGGCGTTCAGTGACTTCGTCGAAAGCGAAGACCTGCCGGAAGAGTCCGCCCGCGAGAAGACCAAAACCCTGGTCGACTACGCCAGCAGCCAGGCCAAGCTCGGCGAGCCGATGGGCCTCGAAGAGTTGTCGGAACTGATCGACGAAGAACGCCCGAAAGCCTTCTACGATCACATCCGCAACAAGGATTACGGCCTGTCGCCAGAGATCCCGGCAGACAAACGCACCCTGAACCAGTTCCGCCGCTTCACCGGCCGCGCCGAAGGCCTGTCCATCAGCTTCGAAGCGCACCTGCTGGGCTCGAAGATCGAATACGACGAAGAAGCCGGCACACTGATCATCAAGGGCCTGCCGACCCAGCTGACCGATCAGCTGAAGCGTCGCAACTGATGCTTAACGGGGTACTGAAGAAATTCCTGCTGATCCTGCTGGTGGTCGTGGTCTACCAGAACTGGGGCAAGATCGAGCGGGTGTTCACCCCCTCGCAAGTGGTGTCCGAGCAGACCCAGGCCAACGCCAGGGTCGTGCTCTACGCCACCGACTGGTGCGGTTACTGCAAACTGACCCGGCGCTTTCTCGACCAGAAAGGCATTCCTTACCGCGAATTCGACATCGAGAAAAACGCCGAAGCGCGCCAGGCCTATGAAGCGTTGGGCGGACGGGGGATTCCGATGCTGGATGTGAACGGCACATTGATTCGCGGTTATGAGCCTGAAGCGATCCTCACCGCCCTCAAATAGACTGTGGCGAGGGAGCTTGCTTCCGCTCGAGTGCGCAGCGCTCGCAAACAGGCAAACCGGTTCTGTCAGGCACAACACGAACACCGCTTCTACGACTGCTTCGCCCGAACGCGGACCGGCCGACGGGAGCAAGCTCCCTCGCCACAAATGCCCGCGCTCGGCTCAACAACTGTCAGCGTGCTTCAATCCGAAAGCCAAGCCGCGGGAAGTGCACGTGCACCAGCCCGCCCCGCTCATCTTCGCGACGCAGGATCAACTCTTCGCGCCCTGCAAACAGCAACTCACCTGCGACCGGATCAACGCCATAGTCAATCGCGGCAACCACCACGTGCTGGCCGGCCTTGAAGCCGTTGGGGTCATTGAATTGTTCATCCGGCAAAGCAGCGGGCGTTGAATGACGCGAAACCTGCAGCGCCTCTTCAGAGGTCATCTCGCTGAACGCACCATGCCCGAAGCCCACGACCCGAGCCAACCACGCCGACACCGCCGGATAAACATCGACCAACGACGCCGTCACTGGTGTGCCCTTGAGGAACCACAACGGGTGAGCCATGGCGAAGTCTGCAATCGAAGGCTCGCCGAACAAATAGTCACCGTCCTCGCGCTCTAACTGCTGCTCAAGCCGCGCCATGATCGTCGGCCATTGGTGCCTGGCCTGCTCGGCCGACAACCGCGTAGCACTGCCGCCACTGAACAACCCGGCACGGTCAGCAACAAAAGCCTTGATCGCTTCTGGAGACAACTTGGCAAAACGCGCCGCCACCGACTCTGGTTGGAACACCAGGCTCACCGCGTGCTGAAACACCACCGAATCAGCCCATGCGGCGAAGCTCGCCGTGATCATCTCCTGACCTTCCGGGAACAATGCAGGCGAAGCTTTTTCCTGTTCCAGGCGGCGGGCAATCAACGCCGTGTCGCAGTAGATATCGGCGCCAATCTGCAACACCGGGGTCTTGCGGTAACCACCGGTCAATGCAGTTAAATCAGGTTTTGGCATCACTGGCGGGATCATCACGGAACGCCAGGACAAGCCTTTGAAGCCGAGCAACAGCCGGGTCTTTTCCGCGAAAGGGGAAGTCGGGTAATGGTGAAGAATCAACTCTGACATGCTGGACCCCGTCGTTGGTGTTAGGAGTCAGCAGCTTAGCGCGCAATCGAATAGCGGCCTACCCATCTGCCTGATGGGCACTTATCAGTCAGATTGATAAGCCCGCGGCGGCGCTTGCCACCAGGCATTCCTTGGCACTTTTCTTGAGTTTTTTGATCAGACGCTCCTGACGCAGTGCTTCGCTTTTATCGCGGCAGACTTCGGTGTACACCAACGCAACAGCCGGGCTGGAAAGGAAGAAACGCGCACCTTTGCCGCTTTGATGAGTGGCAAAACGCCGGACGGGATCGTCGCTGATCCCGCAGTACAGCGAACCGTTGGCCGCGCGAACCAGATAGACAAACCAGGGTTTGCTCTGCGTGGCTGGGGTTGCAGGGGCGCTGACGGAGACTTCGCTCAAGGTGTTCACGTGACGATCAAGGCTTGTAGGAAACAAGCCGCGATCTTATCAGCGACTGGCCTGAAATGCCTTCAGCCCCTTCAAGGCCTGTGCGCGAACGGCATTGCTGACCAACGGCGTCCACCCCAGCAACAGACCTTTGAAACCCAATGCCTGACGCGACCAGCGCCACAGATCGAAATGGTCGTGGTGCTCGCAGATCTTGCCGTCACGGAAAACGAACCGTGCCTGAATGTCATTGACCACCGTGTTGCCGGTCTGGCTGAACAGGTAGGTCGCCACCCAATGCGCACCGCCCGTGCGCTCGTCGGCGCGGACATTGTCGAAGGTCAGGGAAAAGTCTTTGGCGCGAGTCGTGAGCATGCGCCACATGTCGCCAACATCGCGTCCACGCAGTTCGCCAAACGCCGGATCACTGAACACCACGTCCTCGGTGTAGCAGGCACTCATGGCCTCGGCATCCAGCCGCTGAAAAGCTCGATAGAACTCGGTGATCAAGGCGCGGTTGGCATCACTCATGGACAGGCTCCCTGCATTGGTAAAAATGGCTTCGAAAGATGCCTGCACGATAATCTGCAAACGTAGGGAAAACTACCAGCATTCGCCACAGGAATACCGGTAGTACGCAAGCTTTAGAGGCGCTCGCTTTCGACCTGTACGTACAGCGAACGCCCGGCACCGAGACCGGCGACGATCGCGCCAAAGCCAATGACCCCGAAGATCCAGCCCAGCGCGGTCCAGCCACCCGTCCAGTCGTGTACCAGACCGACTGCAAAGGGCCCCATGGAAGCCAGGGTGTAACCGAACCCCTGGGCCATGCTCGACAGGTTGGCGGCGACATGGGCATCGCGCGAACGCAGCACGATCAGGGTCAGCGCCAGGCTGAACGTACCGCCCTGCCCCAGCCCGAGCAGAATTGCCCAGCTCCACAGGCCTTCGATCGGCGCATAGAGGCAGCCGAACAGCCCACTAAGGGTCAGGAGCATGACGACGACAATAGCCAGTCGCTGATCCTTGCCGCGCGTCGCCAGCCACGGCGCCGCCAATGAGCTGGCCAACTGGATGATCACCGAACCGGACAGCACCAGCCCGGCTTGGGTCGGTGTCAGGCCGCGGCCGATCAGGATCGACGGCAACCAGCCGAAGACGATGTAGGCCAGCGAGGATTGCAGGCCCATGTACAGGGTCACTTGCCAGGCCAGTGGATCACGCAGCAAACCGCGTACCCGATACGCCACATTGTGCGCGCCGTGTTTCTGGCCAACTTGCGGCAACCAGAACATCGCCGCGACCAGCGCAGGAATCACCCAGAAGCCCAGGCCGAGCGTCCAGCTTTCGTCGAAATGCTGGCTCAAGGGTACCGTCGCACCCGCCGCCATGGCCGCGCCCAGGCACAGAGCCATGGTGTAAACGCCGGTCATGGTCCCCGCGTGTTTGGCAAAGTCACGTTTGACGATGCCCGGCAGCAGCACACCGATTACGCCAATGCTCGCGCCGGCCAGAACGCTGCCGGCAAACAGGCCGATCTCACCGAACGAACTGCGCAGAATGATCCCGCCAGCCAGTGCCAGCAAAATCCCCAACACCACTCGCTCGGCGCCAAAACGCCGCGCCAGCAGCGGTGCCAGCGGCGCAAACAGCCCCAGACAAAGCACCGGCAAGGTGGTCAGCAAACCCGCCTGAGCGGCCGACAGCCCGAGGCTTTTCGACACATCGCCAAGCAGCGGCGCCATGCTCGACAGCGCCGGGCGAAGGTTCAGCGCCACCAGAATCAGCCCCAGCAGCAACAACCACGGGCGACGTAAAACCGGATGGCTTTGCTGGACCTGTTCGTCATCGGCCTCGGCATCGATCAACAGCTCTTCGAGCTCAGCCGTGCGTTTGAGTTCGGTCGTGCTGTGGGTATTCGCCTGCTGGCTGGACATGAGGTTCTCGGTTTCAAGGTTCATTGATCAACTGCCGGGAAATGGCTTTGGCCCGTTCCGGATCGCGCTGCTCGACGGCATCGAGCAGTTCGATATGCAGGTCGAACACCTCCTGACGTCTGGGAGTGATGTTGAGGGTCTGGCGCAGTTGCGCACCGATGATGCTGGAGAAATAGCGATACAACTCGCTGAGCGTCGGGTTATGCGCGGCATCCACCAAACGACGATGGAACACCAGATCGCAGGCAATGTAGCTGTCGAGATCGCCGTGGTAGTGGCTGCCGCTGACACCCAGGGCTTCACGCAGTGCGACGAGGTCTTCATCGGTACGCCGCAACGCCGCAAGGCCAATGGCCTCGACCTCAAGGATGTGCCGGGTTTCCCGGGCCTGTTCGTGGGAGCAACGGGACAAGGCTTTCATCGTGTCGAGCGGATCGACGACCGCCCGCAGGTAACTGCCGTCACCCTGACGAATCTCGATCAGGCCGGAAAACGCCAACACCCGCATGGCTTCGCGCACGGTGTTGCGGCTGATACCCAGCTCGGTCGCCAGTTCAGGTTCAGTGGGCAGGCGCTGGCCGACTGACCAGGTGCCGTTGTTGATGCGCAGGCGCAGCTGTTCAAGGGCCTGATCGACCAGAGAACGCTTCACCAGTGGAGAGGTGTCTGTCATTAAATTCGCCCTTTCATCCAATCATAGGATGAATTTTCTGACATGTTAGTCAGCTTCGTCCGAGAGGACAAGCTTCTAGGGTTAGGGGGCAGGAAAGGGAGCGGAATTTTCGATTGTTAAAATTACCCTTAAAGGGTAATTTATATCTCAAGGTGCAAGGTGTCTTATGGAAAAGAACACACCTCATTACGACCTGTCCGTGGTCAAGGCGGAGGTTGTCAGGCTAGGTTCCAAAGCGTTTACCGGTAGTGCACGGGAAGGAGGCCGAAGGCTCGATTTGAGTCTTGCCCAGATGCAGCAGATCGTCTGCGCCCTGGAGCAGAGGATGTTCTACAAATCCATGACAACTTACGCGGACTATCAGATCTGGCAGGACGTGTACCACGCAAAAATTCGTGATAGGGAGATTTACCTCAAGGTGACCTACCGCCCAGGCGGTGGTCCGCCGGTAATCTCCTTCAAGGAGAGAGACACATGAAAACACGGCAATGCTTCAGCTGCGGCACCCAGGACGGGATGCAGCATTTCGGCGGGCGAAGCTTCACCATCGACTTCAGACAGTTGACGCGTCAGGTGCACGATATTTCCGGATGGGAGTGCCAAGCCTGTAGTGAAATCGAATTCGATGACGGCAGTGCAGAACGTTACTCCGAAGCGAGTGATCAATTGCTCGAGGACTCCCGGCAGCTCATGGCGGCCGAGATGAAACGCATCCGCCGCAAACTGCACCTTACGCAAAAGGAGGCAGTGAAATTACTGTCGGGCGGCGGGCACAATGCCTTTTCCCGCTACGAGCGTGGCGAAATCGCTCCTCCTCAGCCGCTGTTTATGCTGATGCGTCTGCTTGATCGTCACCCTCACCTGATGGCTGAAGTGCAATCACTGAACGAAGGCCTGGATCTGCGCCAACGTCTGGAAATAAAGGATCAAGAACACGAAGGCATTACCACGCCTTAAACCCCGGACAAAAATAAACCCGGAACAGGTCCGGGTTTATTTCACTGCCTGGCTTTGATCAATGCAGGATCTGGCTCAGGAACAGCTTGGTGCGTTCGTTCTGCGGGTTGTCGAAGAAGTCGTTCGGCGCAGCCTGTTCGACGATTTCGCCCTTGTCCATGAAGATCACGCGGTTGGCCACGGTCCGGGCGAAGCCCATTTCGTGGGTCACGCAGAGCATGGTCATGCCGTCTTCGGCCAGGCCGATCATGGTGTCCAGAACCTCTTTCACCATCTCTGGGTCGAGTGCCGAAGTCGGTTCGTCGAACAGCATGATTTTCGGCTTCATGCACAGCGCACGAGCAATCGCCACACGCTGTTGCTGACCACCGGACAATTGCCCCGGAAACTTGTGCGCCTGCTCTGGAATGCGTACGCGCTCCAGGTAATGCATGGCAATTTCTTCGGCCTTGCGCTTGGGCATCTTGCGCACCCACATCGGTGCCAGCGTGCAGTTCTGCAGGATGGTCAGGTGCGGGAACAGGTTGAAGTGCTGGAACACCATGCCGACTTCGCGACGAATCGCTTCGATCTGTTTCAGGTCGTTGGTCAGCTCTACGCCATCAACCACGATGCGGCCCTGCTGGTGCTCTTCCAGACGGTTGAGGCAGCGAATGGTGGTCGACTTGCCGGAACCCGACGGCCCGCACAGAACGATACGCTCGCCCTGCTTGACGTTCAGGTTGATGTCTTTCAATACGTGGAACTGGCCGTACCACTTGTTCACACCCTGCATCTGAATAATGCCTTCAGGGCTCACAGGCTGTTTGATCGCTTCACTCATAAACTACGCTCCTAACGCTTGTGGCCTGTGTCCAGCTTGCGTTCCAAATGCATGGAATAGCGGGACATACCAAAACAGAAAATCCAGAACACCAGGGCCGCGAACACATAGCCTTCAGTGGCCATGCCCAGCCATTTCGGGTCGGCGGCGGCTTGCTTGACGCTGTTGAGCAAGTCGAACAGACCGATGATGATCACCAGGCTCGTGTCCTTGAACAGCGCAATGAAGGTGTTGACGATGCCCGGAATCACCAGCTTCAGGGCTTGCGGCAGTATCACCAGGCCCATGCTGCGCCAGTAACCGAGGCCCATCGCTGCTGCGGCTTCGTACTGACCTTTGGGAATCGCTTGCAGACCACCGCGCACCACTTCGGCCACGTAGGCCGACTGGAACAGGATCACCCCGATCAAGGCCCGCAACAGCTTGTCGAAGTTCATGCCTTCAGGCAGGAACAACGGCAGCATCACCGAGGACATGAACAGCACCGTGATCAACGGCACGCCACGCCAGAACTCGATGAAGGTCACGCAGACCACACGAATCGCCGGCATGTTCGAGCGACGACCCAGTGCCAGCATGATCCCCAGCGGCAACGCACCGACGATACCGACGGTGGCGATCACCAGGGTCAGCATCAGACCGCCCCATTGACTGGTCGCAACGTTGGTCAGGCCAAGCATGTCACCGTGCAGCAGGATGTAGGTAATGATCGGATAGAGCACCAGAAAACTCAGGCCGTAAACCGCTTTACGCTGAAAACGCGAGATGAACAGCGGTGCGATTCCGATCACTGCCAGAAACACGCTCAGGTCGACGCGCCAGCGCAGTTCAGGCGGGTAGTAGCCGTACATGAACTGGCCGAAACGCTGCTGAATGAACACCCAGCAAGCGCCTTCCTTGGTGCAATCGGCGCGCGTGGTGCCCACCCAGTTGGCATCAAGAATCGCCCAGTGCAGGATCGGCGGCACCACCAGATAAATCAGGTAGAACGCGAACAGCGTGAGCAGCGTGTTGATCCAGCTGGAGAACATGTGCTCGCGCATCCACGCCACGATACCGATTCTGGTACCCGGCGGTGGCATGTCAGGTTTGAAAATATGAGTCGTCATGCGCGTTTCCTCACCGCTCGATCAGCGCAATGCGCTTGTTGTACCAGTTCATCAGCAGGGAAATGCTGATACTGATCGCCAGGTACACGCTCATGGTGATGGCAATAACTTCGATTGCTTGCCCGGTCTGGTTCAGCACCGTGCCGGCAAACAACGAAACCATTTCCGGATAACCGATACCGGCGGCCAGCGAGGAGTTCTTCGCCAGGTTCAGGTATTGGCTGGTCAGCGGCGGAATGATCACCCGCAAGGCTTGCGGGATGATGACCTTGCGCAGGGTTGGGCCGTTGCGCAGCCCCAGCGAACGCGCCGCTTCGGTCTGACCGTGGCTGACCGAGTTGATCCCGGAACGCACGATCTCGGCGATGAACGCTGCGGTGTACACCGTCAGGGCCAGGGTCAGGGCCAGCAGTTCCGGAATCAGCACCCAGCCACCGACAAAGTTGAAGCCTTGCAGCTTCGGCATTTCCCAATGCAGTGGCGCACCGAAGATCAACGCGCACAAGGCTGGAATCACCAGAAACAGTGCCAGGCCGGTCCAGAACTTGTGGAACGGCACGCCGGTCGCTTCGAAACGTTTGTTGGCCCAACGGCACATCAGCACGATGGCGACGATCGCCACCACGAGGCTGATCACAAACGCCCAGAACCCGTTGGCCATCTGCGCGGCCGGCATGTTCAGGCCACGGCTGCTGACAAAGAAGGTGTCGGCGAAGTTATGGCTGTTGCGCGGCCCTGGCATGGTCAGGAACACCGCGAAATACCAGAACAGGATTTGCAGCAGCGGCGGAATGTTGCGGAAAGTCTCAACGTAAACCGTTGCCAGCTTGTTGATGATCCAGTTCTTCGACAGCCGTGCCACGCCAACGATGAACCCCAGAATCGTCGCCAGGATCACGCCGATAAAGGTCACCAGCAAGGTGTTGAGCAAACCGATGACAAACACCCGGGCATAACTGTCCGATTCGGTGTAGTCGATCAGGTGTTGCGCGATGCCGAACCCGGCGCTGCGCTCCAGAAAGCTGAAACCGGAGGTAATGCCCCGGTGTTGCAGGTTGGTTTGAGTGTTGTTGAACAGGTACCAACCCATCGAGATCACCGCGACAATCGTGATGATCTGAAACAGCCACGCACGCACTCGAGGATCGCTGAGGCTGAGCCTCTGCTTTGGTGCGCCGATTGAATTTTGCATGAAGTGCCCCAGAAATAATGGAACAGAACATCACCCGGTGGTTGGCCCACCGGGTGATAGAACCATCAGCGCACTGGTGGTGCGTATTGAATGCCGCCGTTGGTCCACAGCGCATTCAGGCCACGGTCGATTTCCAGCGGAGTGCTCTTGCCGAGGTTCTTCTCGAAGACTTCGCCGTAGTTACCGACCTGCTTGACGATTTTCACTACCCAGTCTTTCGGCAGCTTCAGATCTTTACCGTACTCACCGTCAGTGCCCAGCAGACGGGCGACGTCCGGGTTCTTGGTCGACTTGGCTTCAGCCTCGACGTTTTTCGAGGTGATACCGGCCTCTTCGGCGTTGAGCATTGCGTAACCGACCCAACGAACGATCGCCAGCCACTCATCGTCACCGTTACGTACGACTGGACCCAGAGGCTCTTTGGAGATGGTCTCCGGCAGAACTACGTAATCTTTAGGCGAAGCCAGTTTGCTGCGCTGTGCATACAACTGGGACTTGTCGGAGGTCAGCACGTCGCAACGACCGGACTCCAGCGACTTGGCGCTTTCATCGGAGGTGTCGAAGGTAATCGGGGTGTACTTCAGGCCGTTGGCCCGGAAGTAGTCGGACACGTTCAGCTCGGTGGTGGTACCGGCTTGAATACAGATGGTCGCGCCATCCAGTTCCTTGGCACTCTTCACGCCCAGCTTGCTGTTGGCCAGGAAGCCTACGCCGTCGTAATAGGTGATGAAGCCAGGAAACTTCAGGCCCATGCCCGCGTCACGGGAACTGGTCATGGTGGAGTTGCGCGACAGCATGTCGATTTCGCCGGATTGAAGCGCAGTGAAACGCTCCTTGGCATTCAACTGGCTGAACTTGACCTTGGTCGCGTCGCCGAAAACAGCAGCGGCCACAGCGCGGCAGTAGTCAGCATCGATACCGACGATCTTGCCGGTAGAGTCCGGAACCGAGAAGCCTGGCAAACCATCGCTCACGCCGCACTGCACGAAGCCTTTCTTCTGCACGGCATCCAGGGTTGCACCTGCCTGAGCGAACCCACTGACACCGAGTACTGCGGCCGCAGTCACGACTGCCAGGGTGGATTTCAACATCTTCATTCAAACCTCCAGTTTTGCTCTTGTTGTGTCGGAGCTTGAGTCCTGCCGCACCCTTATGAGGCACTGTTGACCCGTGTTGGCTTTTTGTTGGGTCAAGCGGCGTAAGACCTTAGCTATGAGTCTAGTAGGAGAAAATCCACATCATGGAAAACTCACTTCTCACCAATCGGCCGAACGGGCTGTAGCCCTTTCACGTTCGCGAAGCCCGTAGCGGTCACTGGCGAACATCCATCACCGGATTCTTTGCTATCCCACAGCCAGCAGTACACTGATAGTGTTACCGCCAGACGCAGGATTACTTGCACCGGTTTTTCCATAGCAAGGCCCGTACCAGACCGCTCGCTAAAGCGATTCAGCGAGCGGTCAAGAGAAAAACTTTCATTCTTGCGACATATTCTTAACTGACAAACCAGTCGTGCACTTTGAGCTCGCACTCAAAGAAAGCGAATGCACACATTTGGAGCAAACATGACCCAGCCCCTTATTCTCCAGCCCAGCAAGCCTGTGGACGCCTGCGTAATCTGGCTGCACGGCCTGGGCGCCGACCGCTATGACTTCCTGCCCGTGGCCGAAGCTCTGCAGGAACGCCTGCTGACCACCCGCTTCGTCCTGCCCCAGGCGCCGACCCGCGCAGTGACCATCAATGGTGGTTACGAGATGCCCAGCTGGTACGACATCAAGGCCATGAGCCCCGCCCGGAGCATCAATCACGAAGAGCTGGAAGTGTCGGCCCAAACCGTCATAACGCTGATCGAAGAGCAGCGCGCCAGCGGAATAGACGCCTCGCGGATTTTCCTTGCAGGTTTTTCCCAAGGCGGCGCAGTCGTGCTGCACAGCGCTTTCCTGAGATGGCAGGGACCGCTGGGTGGCGTACTTGCCCTCTCCACCTATGCGCCGACGTTCAGCGATGAGCTGGAGCTTTCAGCCAGCCAGCAGCGGATTCCGGTGTTGTGTCTGCATGGCCAATACGACGATGTGGTGCAGAACTCCATGGGACGCAGTGCGTACGAGCATTTGAAGACCCGTGGTGTCACCGTGACATGGCAGGAATACCCAATGGGTCACGAAGTGTTACCCGAAGAAATCCGCGATATTGGTGTCTGGCTCGCGGACCGCTTGCGCTAATACACAAACTTCCGGTAGCTGTATGAGCAACACACTACGCCGCGCCCGTTTCTTGCATTACACTGGCCGGCGTACATTCCTTAACCAATTGATGAGATGACCGTGCTCAAAGCACTCAAGAAAATGTTCGGTAAAAGCGAGGCTGAGCAGCTCGCGCCCAGCTCCAGCGCACCTTCCCACACACCCGGCAGCCGCACCGACGGTCATCAGCCTGGCCAGACCGCAGCTGTCGCGGCACCGAAACATGCGCCCGCGAACACGCCGGCCACCGAGTCTGTAGCGGAAAAACCGCGCAGCGAGACGCCAAAACCTGCGCAACCGCGCCGCGAACGTGCGCCGAAACCGCCCGTAGTCGCCTGGAAACTCGAAGACTTCGTCGTTGAGCCCCAGGAAGGCAAAACCCGTTTCCATGATTTCAAACTGGCCCCGGAACTGATGCACGCCATCCAGGACCTGGGGTTTCCGTACTGCACGCCGATCCAGGCGCAGGTGTTGGGTTTCACACTCGCCGGCAAAGACGCCATCGGTCGCGCCCAGACCGGCACCGGCAAAACCGCCGCGTTCCTGATCTCGATCATCACCCAGCTGTTGCAAACCCCGCCGCCGAAAGAGCGCTACATGGGCGAGCCACGGGCGCTGATCATTGCACCAACCCGTGAACTGGTGGTGCAGATCGCCAAGGATGCGGCCGACCTGACCAAGTACACCGGCCTCAACGTCATGACCTTCGTTGGCGGCATGGACTTCGACAAGCAACTCAAACACCTCGAAGCCCGCCACTGTGACATCCTCGTTGCGACCCCAGGCCGCCTGCTGGACTTCAACCAGCGCGGCGACGTGCACCTGGACATGATCGAAGTGATGGTGCTCGACGAAGCCGACCGGATGCTCGACATGGGTTTCATCCCACAAGTGCGTCAGATCATTCGCCAGACCCCACCGAAAAGCGAACGTCAGACTCTGCTGTTCTCCGCCACTTTCACCGAAGACGTGATGAACCTGGCCAAGCAATGGACCACCGACCCGTCCATCGTTGAAATCGAATCCGAGAATGTTGCCAGCGAAAACGTCGAACAGCACATCTACGCCGTTGCCGGCGCCGATAAATACAAGCTGCTCTACAACCTGGTCACCGACAACGGCTGGGAACGGGTGATGGTCTTCGCCAACCGCAAGGATGAAGTGCGGCGCATCGAAGAACGTCTGGTGCGTGACGGCGTCAACGCGGCCCAGCTGTCGGGTGATGTTCCGCAGCACAAGCGCATCAAGACCCTGGAAGGATTCCGCGAAGGCAAGATCCGCGTGCTGGTGGCCACCGATGTCGCCGGTCGCGGGATTCACATCGACGGTATCAGCCACGTGATCAACTTCACCCTGCCGGAAGTGCCGGACGATTACGTCCACCGCATTGGTCGTACCGGTCGCGCGGGTGCCGATGGCGTGTCCATCAGCTTCGCCGGTGAAGACGACTCCTACCAGCTACCGTCCATCGAGGCGTTGCTGGGTCGCAAGATCAGTTGCGAAACCCCGCCGACTCATCTGTTACGCCCTGTAGAGCGCAAGCGTCCGTAATTTTCGGTCGCACAGCGCTCCCCCCAAAAGAAGGCGCAGCCGGCAACGGACTGCGCTTTTTTTACGCCTGGATATTGCCAAATAGAACAATAAGTCCACAATGGACAAATTAGTTTACTAGCGAATCCACGGAGCATCCGCATGACCCGCATACCTTATGTGATCGCCAAACTCCAGGCCCGCGAACTGCTTGAGCAGGTCGACGTGCCGAAAATCCTGCGCAAGCTGTTCCGCGATCTGGCCGCGGGTCAGGCCGTGCAACCGGCTCAGCAACGGGTGGAGTTTCCGCAAGGTGCCGGTGATTTCATCAATTACCTCGGGGTGTTGGCCGAAGACGGTGTGTACGGCGTGAAAACCTCGCCCTACATCGTGCGCCAGGAAGGTCCGCTGGTGACCGCCTGGACGCTGCTGATGTCGATGCAAACCGGCCAGCCGCTGTTGCTCTGCGATGCTGGTGAACTGACCACCGCACGCACCGCCGCGACCACTGCCGTCGCCATCGATGCCCTTGCCCTGCCGCACGCCACGCGCCTGGCAATCATCGGCAGTGGCCCGGTCGCCCAGGCTCACCTGCATTACGCGAGAAACGTGCGGGAATGGCAAAGCATCAGCCTCTATTCGCCGAATCTGGCGAACCGGGACCCGCAATTGCTCGCGCAACTCTCGGCCATCGACTCGCGCCTGAAGGTGTTCGATAGCCGCGAAGCCGCGATCCAGGACGCCGACGTGATCATGCTGTGCACCTCGTCTGCCGCCCCCGTCATCGACCCGCGGACCTTGGGCAAACCGACACTGATTACCTCCATCAGTACCAACGCAGTGCGTGCCCACGAGGTGCCGCCTGCAACGCTGAGCGGGATGCAGGTCTATTGCGACTATCGCCTGACCACTCCGGATTCCGCTGGCGAAATGCTGATCGCCAGCGAGCAACACGGCTGGGACAAAAGTACGATCGCGGGCGACCTGGCCGAATTGCTGAGCGAACAGACGCCACGTCCGGCTTATGATCGCCATGTGTTCTTCCGTTCCATCGGTCTGGGCCTGGAAGACATCGCCCTGGCCAATGCCCTTTATCAGTTGCAATACCAGAACTGAAACGAAACGCTTTCCCTGTGGGAGCGAGCCTGCTCGCGATTGCATCACCGCTGTTTGTCTGACGGATTGCGGCGTCTGCATCGCGAGCAGGCTCGCTCCCACAGGGGGTCTCTACAATTTCAGCATTGCGCCCCCCCACACAGGAGACGTTCATGGTCCAGGCAGACTTCATCATCATCGGCGGTGGTATCGCCGGTGCTTCCACCGGTTTTTGGCTATCGCAAAAGGGTCGGGTAATCGTGCTCGAACGCGAATCCCACCCGGCCTATCACTCCACCGGGCGTTCAGCCGCTTTGTACACCGCCGCTTATGGTACGCCGCAAGTGCGCGCACTGACCCAGGCCAGCCGTGAGTTCTTCGATGCACCGCCCGCCGGTTTCTGCGAACACCCGCTGCTGACCCCGCGCGGCGAAATGACGGTCGACTTCACTGGCGATCCGGACGAGCTGAACAATCAGTACCTGAGCGCCAAGGCGACCGTGCCGCAGATGCAACTGCTCAGCGCCGACGAAGCCTGTGCCCGCATCCCGATCCTGCGTCGCGAGAAGGTTCACGGAGCAATCTACGACCCCACCGCCACGGACATCGACACCGACGCCCTGCACCAAGGCTACCTGCGCGGTATCCGCCGCAACCAGGGCGAAGTGCACACCGACAGCGAAGTCCTGAGCCTGACGCGCGATGCCGACAATCTCTGGCAAGTGAAAACCGCCCAACAGACCTTCAGCGCACCGATCATCATCAACGCGGCCGGCGCCTGGGCCGACCAACTCGGTGAAATGGCCGGCGCCAAGCCTCTGGGCCTGGTCCCCAAGCGTCGCGCAGCCTTCATCTTCGCCGGTCCCGAAGGGGTGGATATCCACGACTGGCCGATGCTGGTCAGCCTCGACGAATCGTTCTACATGAAGCCCGATGCCGGAATGTTCCTTGGTTCGCCGGCCAATGCCGACCCGGTCGAGCCGCATGACGTGCAGCCCGAAGAGCTGGACATCGCCATGGGCATTTACCAGATCGAAGAAGCCACCACCCTGACCATCCGCCGACCGACCCGCACCTGGGCAGGTTTGCGCAGTTTTGTCGGCGACGGTGATCTGATCAGCGGCTTCGACCCGCACGTGCCGGGGCTGTTCTGGGTCGCCGCGCAGGGCGGCTACGGCATTCAAACCTCGCCTGCCATGGGCCAGGCCAGTGCCGCGCTGGTTCGTGGCGAAGCCTTGCCGGAGCAACTCAGCCGCTTTGGCCTCAACGCCGCGATGCTCTCCCCTTCCCGCCTTGGCTGAACCTGCCTGCGGGGTGACGTCTGACCCCGATTACGGCAAACTCCCAGCGCCCTTTTTCTACGGGGCGCTGATTGCCTGGAGCAACACCCATGACCCCACCTCTTCAAGATCCCGCACTGGATAACTACCGGGCGATCGCCGACGCCATTGCCACGCTGTTTTTCCCCCACGCCGAGGTGGTGCTGCACGACCTGCGCACGCAAAAAATCGACTACATCGCCAACAACCTGTCCAAACGTGAAGTCGGTGACGATGCCGCACTGGAGGACATGCTCAGCGAAGAGATCAGCGAGCGGAATATCGGCCCGTACGAAAAACTCAATTGGGATGGGCAAAAGATCCGCAGCCTCAGCAGCGTTCTGCGCGACAGCGAAGGGCGTCCGATTGCCGTGCTGTGCATCAACCTGAATATCTCGTTGTTTGAAAACGCCAAGGCCGCGCTGGATCTGTTTCTCTCACCGAGCAAGTTGATCCCGCAACCTGACGCGCTGTTTCGCGACGACTGGCAGGAGCGCATCAACACCTTCCTGCATAACTGGCTGCGAGAGCGGCAATTGGGTCTGAATATGCTGACTCGCGAGCACAAACGTGAGCTGGTGCTGGCGTTGCACGCCGAAGGCGCCTTCAAAGGCAAAAGCGCTTCCAACTATGTGGCCAACGTGCTGAATATGGGACGGGCGACGGTGTACAAGCATTTGAAAGAATTGAAAGGCTGAAACCTTAAAAGGTTGAAATTAGCCATGTGGCGAGGGAGCTTGCTCCCGTGGGCCGGTCCGCGTTCGGGCGAAGCGGCCCTGAATTCAGGCAGTGCGCTCTGTCAGGTACAAAGCGTTTGCCAGGTTCACGACTGCTTTGCAGCCGAGCGGGAGCAAGCTCCCTCGCCACAGATCAATCAATCGCCGTAGATATCCGACTTGAAGTACTTGGCTTCAATCTTCTGGTATTCGCCGTTGGCGCGAATCCCGTCGATGGCATTGTTCAGTTGGCTAACCAATTCGGTGTTGCCCTTGCGCACCGCAATCCCGGCGCCCTCACCCACGTATTTCGGGTCCTTGAGCTCCGGCCCGACAAAAGCGTAGCCCTTGCCGCGAGGCATCGACAGGAAGTCGCTCAGCGGAATGGTATCGGCGAAAACACCGTCCAGACGCCCGGCGGCCAGGTCCATGTAGATCTCTTCATTGTTGCCATAACGCGCCACCTTGATGCCCTTGGGCTCGAAGACTTCCGTGGCGTAACGGTCGGTGGTGGTTGCTCGTTGCACACCAATGGTCTTGCCCTTGAGGCTTGCGTACTGGTCATCAACCACCGCACCGTCTTTCATCACCAGCCGCGATGAGGTGAAGTAGTACTTGTGGGTGAAGTCCACCGACTTTTTACGGTCTTCGTTAATGGTCATGGACGACAGCGCTGCGTCGATTTTCTTCACCTTGAGCGAAGGAATCAAACCGTCGAACTCGCCCTCGACCCACTCGCACTTGACCTTCATCTGCGCGCACAGCGCGTTACCGATGTCGTAGTCGAAGCCGATGATTTTTCCATCCGCGGTCTTGGAGGCAAACGGCGGATATGCCGCTTCGATACCGATGCGCAGGGTTTTCTCGGCGGCAAACAGACTGCTGCACGCCAACAGGCTCAGGGCCAGGCCACCGATCAGGGGGAGCTTCTTCATGTTCGTTTTCTCGCGGGTTGTTGTTGGTTTGGCAAGACAGAAGAAAGTGAAACGGGAAACGCCTTTTTTGTACTTATAATTCCATACTGGACTTTTATGTATTGTCCGTCAATCAGGCGTGCGCAGTTCTTTGCTCCTCTGGTCGGGCGGTGAATCAGAGAGAGTTTGGGCGCATCTGATGGACCCATCGCGGGCAAGAACTAGGCGTCCCCCCGCTCCTACAGGTGCTGAGTCGACCGCGTATTCGCGAACGACATAAAACCGTAGGAGCAAGGCTTGCCCGCGATGACGTACTCAAGAGCGCTGAGGGACTACTTCTTCCAACGATCCGCCGCAGCGTGATCACTGTCGCGCCCTTCAACCCAGCGCGGGCCGTCGCTGGTGTTTTCTTTTTTCCAGAACGGTGCACGGGTTTTCAGGTAGTCCATGACAAAGGCGCAGGCGTCGAATGCTGCCTGACGATGGGCACTCGCCGCGCCGACGAAGACGATCGGCTCGCCCGGCTCCAATGCGCCGATGCGGTGCAGCACTTCCAGTTTGAGCAACGGCCAGCGTTGCTCGGCCTCGACGACAATCTTGCCGAGGGCCTTTTCGGTCATGCCCGGGTAGTGTTCAAGAAACATCCCGGCCACATCGAGCCCGTCGTTGAAGTCTCGGACATAACCGACAAAACTCACCACCGCACCGACGCCGACATTCGCCGCGTGCATCGCATTGACTTCAGCGCCCGGGTCGAACGCCGTGGACTGCACGCGAATCGCCATGGGTCAGCCTCCGGTAACGGTGGGGAAAAACGCCACTTCATCGCCATCGACGAGCGGTTCGTCGAGCTGGCACAAGTCTTCATTACGCGCACACATCAGGTTCTGCTCGCTCAGCACCTCGGCACCCTCGCGTTGCGCCAGCAGCAAACGCACATCGTCGACCGAAGCGAAATCACCTTCGACACTCAACGAATCAACGCCCAGCGCCTCACGGTAACGGGCGAAAAACCTTACCGTCAGCTTCATTGATCGGCCACCTGATAATGCCCGCTCTTGCCGCCAAGCTTCTCCAGCAGGCGCACGGTTTCGATGACCATGCCACGGTCCACGGCCTTGCACATGTCGTAGATGGTCAACGCGGCGATACTGGCCGCGGTCAGTGCTTCCATTTCAACCCCGGTCTGCCCGGACAGTTTGCAGCGGGCGACGATGCGCACGGCATCGAGGCCTTCGGCACTGAGTTCGACCTTGACGCTGGTGAGCATCAGCGGATGGCACAGCGGGATCAAATCGGAAGTTTTCTTCGCCGCCTGAATGCCGGCAATGCGCGCCACGGCAAACACGTCACCTTTGGGGTGACCACCACTGACAATCATTTGCAGGGTTTCAGGGAGCATGCGCACTAGCGCTTCGGCCGTGGCTTCACGGAACGTCACGGCTTTTTCGGTGACGTCGACCATATTGGCGCGACCTTGGGAATCGAGATGAGTCAGCACAGCTTTACTCCTGATCAGGAGCACCGATTGTAAACCCGTGGGTCAAATTTTCGCGAGTTTGATTATCGGCTCACCACTATCTATGTGGGAGCGAGCCTGCTCGCGATGAGGTCATCACATTCAACATTGATGTCGGTTGTTACGCCGCTATCGTCGGAACGCCGCCCGGAGCCGGCTCGCTCCCACAGGGATTTGTGCCAGACACAAAAAACCGGGCGGCTTTGAGGCCGCCCGGTTTGGGTGAAGGTTACAAATGCGATTCGGCGTATTCGGCCAGAATCGAACGTGGCACCCCTTGCAGGGTGATGTGCACACCGTTGGGGAAATCCTTGAAGCGTTCAGTCAGGTACGTCAGCCCGGAGCTGGTCGCGGACAGGTAAGGGGTGTCGATCTGCGCCAGGTTGCCCAGGCACACCACTTTGGAACCGGCGCCGGCACGGGTGATGATGGTTTTCATCTGGTGCGGCGTAAGGTTCTGGCATTCGTCGATCAGGATCAGGCTTTGCTGGAAGCTGCGGCCCCGGATGTAGTTGAGGGATTTGAACTGCAACGGCACTTTGCTGAGGATGTAGTCGACGCTGCCATGGGTGCTTTCGTCATCCATGTGCAAGGCTTCGAGGTTGTCGGTGATGGCGCCCAGCCAAGGCTCCATTTTTTCCGCTTCGGTGCCTGGCAGGAACCCGATCTCCTGGTCCAGTCCCTGCACGCTACGAGTGGCGATGATGCGCCGGTAGCGCTTGCTGACCATGGTCTGCTCGATTGCCGCAGCCAGCGCCAGAATGGTTTTACCCGAGCCTGCCGCACCCGACAGGTTGACCAGGTGAATGTCCGGGTCGAGCAAGGCGTACAGCGCCAGACTCTGATAGATGTCGCGTGGTTTCAGGCCCCAGGCTTCCTGGTGCAACAGAGGTTCCTGATGCAGGTCGAGGATCAGCAGCTTATCGACCTGGATTTCCTTGATCCAGCCGACAAAGCCCTGTTCGTCGATGATGAACTCGTTGATATGCACGGCCGGCAGGTTGTCGATCAACTGGACCTGGTGCCAGGTGCGGCCATGGTCCTGACGGGTTTCGACCTTGCTCACACGGTCCCAGAACGAGCCCGTCATGTTGTGATAACCGTTGGGCAGCAACGACACGTCGTCAACCAACTGGTCAGTGCTGTAGTCCTCGGCCGCAATCCCGCAGGCCCGGGCCTTGAGGCGCATGTTGATGTCTTTGGTCACCAGCACCACACGCAGTTCCTTGTCACGCGAGTGCAGGTCGATCAACTGGTTGATGATGATGTTGTCGTTCAGGTGTTCGGGCAGAACGATGTTCGGCTCGGTACGCTTGCTCATCAGAATCGACAGCAAACCCTTGGGCCCGCTTTTTCCGCGCTGGATCGGTACACCCAGTTCAACGTCTTCGGGAGAGGCGTCGCCCAGCGTGTTGTCGATCAGGCGAATGGCCTGACGACATTCGGCCGCAACGCTGTGATGGCCGCTCTTGAGCTTGTCCAGCTCTTCAAGGACGGTCATCGGGATGGCAACGTGGTGTTCTTCGAAGTTCAGGAGCGCGTTTGGATCGTGGATCAATACGTTGGTATCGAGTACATAAAGGATTGGCAGGTTGGAGGGGCTACGTCCGTGATCATCCATACTCGGTCACCTTTGTGGGAGCCAGTCGACGCAATACCATGACGGTGCTGCGCCTCGAAGTGGCCACCGAATTCACCTGTCGTACTGAAATGAACTGCACGACTCAAGTGAACTGCACACACGGGGTCTTGGAAGACGCCACCTGTGTTGCAGGTTTCGGCGGTCTGTCTTCGTAATACTCCAAAACCTGTGACAGAAAAAAGCACTTTGACGCTTTTTTGAAGTTTATTTTTCAGAGTGACGAAAAGCCCTTGGCGCGCCGCGCCGGCGCCGTTAAAGTCGAAAGTCCGTCTGTATCGAAATCCCTCCTGAAATTCCCCCTGCCCCACTGTTTCCCGGGGTTTCGCGTTTCAGCGAAAAGCGTCCTGACAATCTTCCCAACCGATCCCGCTTTGCGCCGTGTGCGTCAACAGCCAGGGCATTGCCGTTTTCACCACGTCCTGTTTGGCGTTGAAATTGATCACCCCGTGGCGCCACAACAGCATCAATGTCAGCACCCGCTGCGCGCTCTGCTCAGCCGTGAGCTGACGACTGCCGTCCGCAGGATCGATGTCCCACAGCGCAACCTGCAACCCCTGAGCCTTGAAGAAACCCTGCGCATCGGCACGACGCTGGCCATTGGGCGGACGGAACAACGGCACGAAGCTCGAAGGCAGTTTGCTCTTCACCAGTTCGACGCTGCGAGTCACCGAATACTGCCAATCCTGCCAATGGCTGTGGGAGCGGAACTCCCAGCCCTGCACGCCGATGCATTGCTTTGAGTACAACGCTTGCAGCTCGGCCACCGAATGCTGTGCCAAGCGGTTCTGGATATCGCTGCCCAGTACAAAAAAGATCCCGCTCAGGTTCGCCTTGCGCAAGTATTCGGCCACCCACGCCGTGTTGTCCGGCGCGAGGTTGGCAGCGCTGTCGAAGCTCAGCACAAACAAGCGGTCGTTGAGCTCATCGCCGTTACGCTCGTAGTCGCCGAACAGTTCGACTTCGCTGCTGGTCTGCGGAAACAGCGCGGCCTTGCGCATTTGTTCGTCCAGATAGCGCTCATGGAAACGCCGGCTCGGCCCGGCCCATCGGGCGTAATAGGAGTCTTCGCCGAGTTCGAACTTGGCGGCCTGTTCGCGCAGGGTATCCATGTCTTCGACCAGAAAACAGAAGGACGCATCCTGATCGCAACTGCGCTGTGCAAAATTATAGTTGGCGAGCAAACGCTGCCACATGCGCGCGCGCAGGGTGTTGATCGACTCGAGGTTGATCATGCGCAACCCCAGGCGCTGCTTTAAAGCCGCCTCATCCAGCGCTTCACTGGCGAGCAAGGCCCGGGCGAAGGTGAGGATTTCCGCGCGTGAAGCGACATCGAACAGGGTCGGGTTGCCAAGTTGCTCCGGCCAGGTGCTGCGATCCAGCGTGGCGAGGTTGTTGGGCGCAGCATAGGCACCCACGCTGAACAACCAGGCACAAAACAGTAAAGCGATACGCAAAGGGATGTCTCCATAACAAAACCCGCGCGGCACTATAGCTGATCTCGCGATCTTCCCTGCTGCGCCTGCGTACCCAATGTGGCGAGGGAGCTTGCTCCCGTTCGATCGCGAAGCGGTCGCAAAGCCAGCGACCGCGATTTGCCTGACATGATGAAGTTGCAAACTTCAGGGCCGCTTCGCAGCCCAACGGGAGCAAGCTCCCTCGCCACAAAGGACTCAACACCACCGATCAGCTATCACGTCCATAACTGGAGTCAACCGGGACAACCCCCTAGAATCCCCGCACGATTAAAGGAGACGACTTCATGCTGATGGTGATTTCCCCCGCCAAGACCCTCGATTACGAAACACCGCCGGCCACCCAGCGTTTCACTCAACCGCAGTACCTGGACCATTCCCAGGAACTGATCCTGCAATTGCGCGAACTGAGCCCGGCACAAATCAGCGAGTTGATGCACGTTTCCGACAAGATCGGCGGCCTCAACGCCGCGCGCTTCGGCAGCTGGACCCCGGCGTTCACGCCAGCCAATGCCAAGCAGGCGCTGCTGGCGTTCAAGGGTGACGTGTACACCGGCATGAATGCCCAGACCTTCAGCGAAGCCGATTTCGACTACGCCCAGCAACACTTGCGCATGCTCTCGGGCCTCTACGGCCTGCTGCGCCCGCTGGACCTGATGCAGCCGTATCGGCTGGAGATGGGCACCAAACTGGCCAATGCCCGCGGCAAGGATCTGTACGCCTTCTGGGGCACGCAAATCAGCGAATGGCTGAACGAAGCCCTGGCCGCGCAAGGCGATGACGTGCTGCTCAACCTGGCCTCCAACGAGTACTTCTCGGCGGTCAAACGCAGCGCCTTGAACGCCCGGATCATCAACACCGAGTTCAAGGACCTGAAGAACGGCCAGTACAAGATCATCAGTTTCTACGCGAAGAAAGCCCGCGGGATGATGAGCCGTTTCGTGATCCAGGAACGCATCAACGACCCGGCTGCGCTCAAGCAATTTGACGTACAGGGTTACCGCTACAGCGCCGAACAGTCGAAACCCGACAACCTGGTTTTCCTGCGCGACCACGCTCCCGAATAAGGCGATTGCTGAAAAAAAGCCCCCGTCCAGCCGACTGCGCCCCCTGTCTGCAGCAGGTTGGGTGGGGGCTTTTCGTTTCTGCACGCTGGGGGGGAAACGCCCATTTAACGCGGCGTCGCCGCTACGCCATGGTCAATCACATCTACGCTTAGGTAGGATGGCCCTCTCCCCTCCCGAGGTTTCGCTACATGTTCATCGGCGTTCTGCTGGTCGTCACCTGGCTGATCCTGTTGCTGCGCTACCCGGCCAAGGCCTTGCCGGTCTCTCTGGCAGCGGCGATCGGGCTGGGGCTGGTAGCGACGTGGGTCATGTGGCTGGACAACCGCGAGATCAAGCAACTCGCGCGGCTGGAGTTGCGCATCACCTACGCACCGGAACACTGCCCGGCGGATCGCCCGCTGGAACTGAAGCTGAACAACGGCAACGACGTGCCGCTGACCGAGTTGCGCTGGCGGGTCGCCGCCTATGCGCCGGGCGATACGGTCAATCTGGCGGACAATCAATACGCCGCGCCGCGCTACCGTGGTCCCGGCGAACTACAGGCCGGCGCCACGTGGGAAGACTGTTTGCCAATGCCGCCGCTGCGTCCCGGCTATCGCCCGCAAACCCTGGAGTTTCGCGCCGAGCATTTGCAAGGTAGTTTCTCTGACTGATCCTTCTCTGCCCCCCTTCTTCTTGCACAAGGACCGCGCCATGCCCGTCGCGTTAATCACCGGTTGTTCCAGCGGCATTGGCCGCGCCCTGGCCGACGCCTTTAAAAACGCCGGTTTCGAGGTCCTGGCCACAGCGCGCAAGGCTGAAGATGTGGCGACACTCGCCGCAGCCGGGTTCACCGCGGTGCAACTGGACGTCAACGACGAACCGGCACTCGAGCAATTGAGCGAACGGATCAACCAGCAATACGGCGGCCTCGACATCCTGATCAACAACGCCGGTTACGGTGCCATGGGGCCACTGCTCGACGGTGGTGTCGCGGCCATGCAACGTCAATTCGAAACCAACGTGTTCGCCGTGGTCGGTGTCACCCGTGCGCTGTTTCCCGTGCTGCGTCGAGCCAAGGGATTAGTGGTTAATATCGGCAGCGTCTCCGGCGTTTTGGTCACGCCATTCGCCGGTGCCTACTGCGCCTCGAAAGCCGCCGTGCATGCCTTGAGCGACGCATTGCGCATGGAGCTGGCGCCGTTCGGCATCCGGGTGATGGAAGTCCAGCCCGGCGCCATTGCCTCCAGCTTCGCCAGGAACGCAGGCGTTGAAGCCGAACTGTTGATCAGCGAACAATCGCCCTGGTGGCCGTTGCGCGAGGGTATTCGCGCTCGGGCCAAGGCCTCTCAGAACAACCCGACCCCGGCGAGCACGTTTGCCGGCGACCTGCTCAAAGCCGTACAACAACCAAAACCGCCGCGCTTGCTGCGTCTGGGCAATGGCAGCCGGGCGTTGCCGCTGCTGGCGGGATTGCTGCCCAAAGGCTTGCTGGAAAGCGGGTTGATGAAGCGGTTTGGCCTGACAGGCCAGCTTTAAATGTTTAGAACAATGGCCCTCCTACCCTGCGCTCATTTCAAGGAAAGAACATGACCGACTACACCCCTTACTTCAACGAAGTGACCCAGACCCTCGTCGACATCGAGCAATGGCTTTCCGGCACGGCCGACAGAGGCGTACTGACGCAGCTGCTAGCGCGTTTCTCGCCGCAGTTTTCGATGATCGTG
Organism: Pseudomonas fluorescens HK44; assembly: GCF_000217955.3. GTDB lineage: Bacteria > Pseudomonadota > Gammaproteobacteria > Pseudomonadales > Pseudomonadaceae > Aquipseudomonas > Aquipseudomonas fluorescens_AQ. Next base: position 270,029 of record NZ_AFOY02000009.1, read on the forward strand.
CCTGGCGGCAACGCGCTGGATTATCCGGGTTTGAGCGAGCTGTTCGATAAACTCGGCGGCGCCCGCCTTGGCTTGAAAATCGGCCTGAGCGAACTGCGCGGGATTGACCAACACGCAAACGGCGCCACCGTCAGCTATCGCGAATTGCAATCCGATGCGAGCGGCGTGCTGAATGATCGGCGTGCGACGGCGGTGATTGAAAGGCTGCCGTCAGGTGGGCTGTTGTGGCGGCATTTACATGAGACGTATTGCCAGGGTTGAACGATAAACAAGGGTGTTTATGTCGCGTAGCTTTTTGAAAGACAATAGCCCGCGCTTCTGAGGACGGTTCCGACACGTTTTGACGGTTGCGCCGGGTCATGAGGGACGGATAACCTTTTCGGGTCGCTGCCCATTCAGCGATCGGGTGTGGTAGCCCGGATTTCTCATAGGAGTGACTCAGCCCATTGGAGCATCACTATGTCAAAAGCTACCCACAATCCCCCTGATACCGACGGCACCTCCCCCTACGCCTCCCTCGATTCAAAAGAACTCCACGCCGCCGCGCACCGTGCGCTCGACCACTACCTGGTGCTGCCCGAGACCAAGCAGTTGTTGGCCGACCGCCGTCCCGGCTGCATTTTCGTCATTGCCCCCGACGTCGACTCTGAAACTCTGTTGGCCCACGCCTGTGAGACCCTGGCCTCGGTGAATGTCATGGCCAGCGATCTGGCGTTTGAGCTTGAAGGCCCCAAGCGCAATACCGCGCTGGCGATTCAGCAGATGATTTCCCTGGCCGAACTCGCCGTTAATCGCGCACTGGACCACCTCTACCCACCGGATTCGCCGCAGTAACAAGCAACACCTTGGGGCTCTTGTGGCGAGGGGGCTTGCCCCCGTTCGGCTGCGCAGCAGCCGCCCCCCGGCCAACGGAAACTCCTAGATACACCGCGGACACCGGTTTTAGGGTCGCTTCGCGCCCCAACGGGGGCAAGCCCCCTCGCCACAGGTTCTCGGCCGTGTCTGCGAACAACACAAAACCCGCCGCCTTTTCACAAGGCTGGCGGGTTTTGTCGTTTCAACTCAGGCGCTATTGCTGAATGGTCTGATTGACCACCACGGTACACGTAATCCCCGCCGCCAACAGCACCCCCTCCGGCACTTCATCGATGTGAATCCGCACCGGAACCCGTTGTGCCAAGCGCACCCAGTTAAAGGTCGGATTCACGTCGGCGATCAACTCGCGGCTTTCCGGGTTATCGCGGTCGTAGATACCGCGCGAAACACTTTCGACATGGCCCTTGAGCACTTCGCCGCTCATCAATTGCATGTCGGCCTTATCGCCGACCTTCACATGCGGCAGTTTGGTTTCTTCGAAGAAGCCGTAGACCCAGAACGAGTTCATGTCGACCACGGCCATTTTCGCTTCGCCGATGCGCGCATAGTCGCCGCGATAGACGTTGAGGTTGGTGACATAACCGTCCACCGCCGCCAGCACTTTGGTGCGTTTGAGGTTCAACTCTGCGGCCTCAAGCTGCGCCTGGGCCTGTTGGTAGTCGGCCAGCGCCGAGTCGGCGATGTTGCTGGCGTCGTCGCGGTTTTCCTTGGAGATCACCAGGTTGTCGAGGTCGGCGCGGCGGCGCGCGTTGACCTTGCGCATCTCCCAGGTGGCCTTGCGTGAAGCCACCAGCGACTGCGCCTGTTTCACCGCGATCTGGTAGTGCTCGGGGTCGATCTGCATCAGCAGGTCGCCCTTTTTGACCAGTTGGTTGTCACGCACCGGCACGTCGATCACTTCGCCGGTGACGTCGGCGGCGACGTTGATGATGTCGGCGCGCACCCGGCCATCGCGGGTCCACGGGGTGTCCATGTAATGCACCCAGAGGGTCCGGCCGATCCACAGTGCGAGGGCCAGTACCAACAAGGTCGCGAGCAGACTGAAGAGTTTTTTCATCGAATCGGTCTCAAGGGTAAACAGTCAGCGCAAGGGCGCCGAACAAACAGGTGAAGAGGCTCAGGCGCAACAGCGCCGGGTGCCAGAAGAAGCGGTACAGATCGAACCCGGACAAAAACCGGTCGAGTGCCCAGGCCACTGCCGCAGCGATGAAAAACATCAGGGTCATGGTCGGCATATACACGCCGTGGAAGGCGATTTCACGAGGCATGGTCAGGTCCTTGAGCGGCAGCGAGCGCTGCCAGCGGCGATTGCGGATCAAGCAACGAAGTGCGGATGAAATGCAGGTAGCTCTTCACCCGACGCAGGGCCGAAGTGTCGAAGTGCGGGGCGAACGGTTCGTCGGTGGCCTGGGTGCGGCTGATGGCGTGGTCGACCGCCACCAGGCTGCGCTCCAGATTGCTCTGGCTAGGTTGCAGAAATAGCCGCACCAGCGAGCGCCCCATGACCCGGATCGCCTGGCGCCACGGCTGGGTTTCGGCATAGGCCGGGTGCACCGGGAGGATCGCCTGTTCCTTGCGCAACTCGATGATCGCGTGGCCGACTTCCAGCACCACGAACATCCAGCGCAGCAGATCGCGTTGCACCTGAGGCTGTCCGGCGGCCAGGCCATAAGCCTGGTGCACCAGATCGCGGGTGCTGCTTTCAAAACCCGACGCTAGCCCCTTGAGTTTGCCGCTGATGGCGAACACCACTTGCCCACGCAAGTCTTGCTCCAGACGCCACCACAACCAGCGACTGTTGGGCGGCAGGATGATCGCCCCGGCTGCCGCGCACACCAGCATGCCCATGACCATCGCGATGTAGTCGTTGATGAAGGTGTAAGGGTTGTAGACCGTCAGGTTGTCCGGCACTGAACCGGTGCTGAAAAAGATCAGCAACCCCAGGCCGACGCCGGCGTACTGCGGCCGTGAGGTGAGGAACGAGCCGAGCACGATCACCGGCGCCAGCATCACGCACAACAGAGGGAAGCCGTCGATCCACGGGAAGATGAAAAACATCTCGACGAAACCGATCAGCGCCCCGAGTAACGTCCCGCAGGCCATCTGGAACGCCATGCGTTTGGGGTTTGGCGTGGCCGCCGAGAGACCGACCGTGGCGGCCGCGATCAAGGTCATGGTCGCGCCGCTCGGCCACGCGGTAGCGACCCAGTAACTGCCCAGCACAATCAGAATGAACGACGCCCGAATGCCCGCCGCGGCCGACGCCAGCCAATTGGTTTTCGGGGTGTAGGGTTCGTCCCATTGCTCGCGTTCGTGGCGGTGCTCGGCCAGCGAGGCGTGGGTCTGTGCATAGCTGTGCACTTCGTCGACGAAGCGGTAGAGCAGCTCGTACGCGGTGTGGAAATCCAGCTGTTCGGCGTCGCTCGGTTCGCTCTGCTGAAAGCTCGCCCGCAAGCTGCGCACCCGCGCCGGCAAGCCCTCTTTGTAGGCCGCCAATTGCGCCGCCAGACACGCCGCGTCGGCATGCGTCAGTGCACGCCCCGAGAAGCCATCGAGCACTTCGGCCAGGTCCTGCAACCCCGGTTTGATCGCTGCCACCACCTGTTCGGTACCGCTGCTGCGCAAGCGTTCGAGCAATTGGTGCAACGCGTTGAACCGGGTGGTGATGCCCATGAACTCGCTGTTCAAGCGACTGAGCCGACCATTGCGCCGACGCATGTGCGGGTCTTCGAATACGGTGACACTGCGCAAACCCTCCAGGCCCACGGCTTCAGCAATAAACCGCACGTTGCCGGCTTCAAAAGCCTCGCGTTGGCTGCGCCCGCGCAAGCCATCGGTCACGAACAGTGCAAACACCCCGAAGCGCTGATACAAGGCGTTGCGCATCGCGGCACTGGCGGTTTGCGGGAGGATCGCGGCGCTGACCAGGGTCGAACAGAGAATCCCCAGGGAGATTTCCAGCACCCGCCAGACCGCTGCCATGAACGCGCCGTCCGGGTGCGCCAGCGCCGGCAAGCCGACCATCGCTGCAGTGTAACCGGCGAGCACAAACCCATAGGCGCGGAAGTTGCGATAACGCGCCGCACCGGCCGTGCAGATGCCGACCCAGATCGCCAGCGAGCCGAGGAACAGTTCGGTGTTCTGCGCGAACAGGGCAATCAGCGCGACCATCACCGCCGACCCGGCCAGCGTGCCAAGGAAACGATAGAAACTCTTGGCGAACACCTGGCCACTCTGCGGCTGCATGACGATGAACACGGTGATCATCGCTGTACGCGGTTGCGGCAGTTCCAGGCGCATGGCCAGCCAGAGGGTCAGGAACGCGGCGATCAGCACCTTGAAGATGTAGACCCAGGTCACGCCGTCACTGCGTGCCCAGTCGAAAAAACCCCGGCGCCACTCAAGGGAATACAGCCAGCGCAAAGGTGCGGGCAAGGGAGTCATGAAATCCTGCTCGGTGAAATTAAGTCCAGACTCAGGACCTGTGGGAGCGAGCTTGCTCGCGAAGGCAGTGTGTCAGGCGACATGGATGCTGACTGATCCTCCCTCTTCGCGAGCAGGCTCGCTCCCACAGGGTTTGTGTTCAATTCGAGAGGCTCTGCAGAAGGGCCGGAGTTTTCGGCGCCTGGACTTTGCTGTCAGGCGGCACGTCGTTACCGGCACCGAGTCCGCCACCGAGGGCGGTGACCAGTTCGGCATGGGCACTCAAACGTGCAGCCTGAACCTGCTGTTGCACCTGCTGCTGCTTGAACAACAGGCTCTGGGCATTCAGCACATTCAGGTAATCGGTGAGCCCGCGCTGATAGGCGATCATCGCGATGTCGTAGGTTTTCTGCGCAGCCGCCACCGACTCCTCGGCGAAAGCTTGCTGCTTGTCCATGGACTCGCGGCGGATCAACTGGTCGGAAATGCTCTTGAGCGCATTGACCAGGGTCTGGTTGTACTTGGCCACGGCGATGTCATAGCCGGCCGAGGCTTCGCCCAGTTCGGAGCGCAAACGCCCCCCGTCGAAGATCGGTAGCGAGATCGCCGGCCCGACGTTGTAGTTGAGCTTCTTGCCGGTCAGGAACTCCAGCGCCCCGCCACCGGTGGCCATGTAACCAAGGCTGCCGACCAGATCGACGTTGGGGTAGAAGCCGGCGTGCGCCACGTCGATACCGCGCGCCTGGGCCGCGACTTGCCAGCGACTGGCGACCACGTCCGGGCGTTGGCCGAGCAATTGCGCGGGCAATGCCGAGGGCAGTTTCAGTGCGGTGCCAAGGGACAGCGTTGGACGCTGCAACTGTGCGCCCTCCCCTGGTCCTTTCCCTGCCAATGCCGCAAGTTGATTTCGACTCAGGGCGATTTCTTCGTCCAGAGCATCCAGTTGCCGATGGGTTTCCGGCAACGGGGTTTGTGCCTGGCTGACTTCGAAATGGGTGCCGATGCCGCCGTCCAGACGCTTTTGCGCGAGGTCGAGAATTTGCTGTTGCTGCTTGAGGGTCGCGGCCACGATGTCCCGCTGCGCGTAATGCAGCGACAGCTGGATGTAAGCGCGGACCACGTTGTTCTGCAATTCGAGCTGAGCCATGCGCGCTTCGGCGGCGCTCATGTGGGCCATGTCGACAGCACGTTCGGTGGCATTGCTTTCGCGGCCCCAAAGGTCGAGGGCGTAGCTGAAGCCGAGGGCAGCATTGTTGTCCCAGGTGGTGGTGTTGGCCAGCTCGCCCGGACCGTAGAACTGATCGGTGGGCCAGTTATGGCGTTTGAGCGTGGACTGACCATTGACCTGCAACGACTCGGCCGACTCGGCAACACCGGCCATGGATTTGGCCTGACGCACACGAGCAGCGGCCATGGCCATGCTCGGGCTGCCTTGCACGGCGAGGTCGACCCAGTGATTGAGTTGCGGGTCGCCATAGGCCTGCCACCACTGCGCGGTGGGCCAGTGAGCGTCCTTGGCGGCGCTCTGGATGGCCTCGTCGGTGGCCAATGTATTGGCATCGAATGCCTTGCCCTGCGGGGCAATACCTCCGGTTCCGATGCAGCCGCTGATTGCTAACGATAAAGCCCAAACACTGAGAGTCTTCAGCTCTCTGCTGATGCGACGCGGCACTGCTGCAAATTCCTGGAATTAGGGGAGGCACGAGGTCCTGTGGACACTGATTTAACTGTGGGAGCAGCCAGTAACGGCGTAATTCTAGGGGTGGGCCCGAGCGGCGATAAGCCGGGATTCCTGTGAATCTTTGTTACCGTTCACGAGATAATCCCTTGGTCGGGCTCACAGCACTCCGTAACTTCGTGTCACAATTTGTCATCGCACCCGAGAGCACCCCATGGACACTTTGCAAAACATGCGCGCCTTCAGCTGTGTCGCCGAAGCTGGCAGCTTCACTGCCGCTGCCGTGCAGCTGGATACCACGACGGCTAACGTCTCGCGCGCGGTCTCCAACCTGGAAGCCCACCTGCAAACCCGTTTGCTCAACCGCACTACCCGTCGCATCGCCCTGACCGAGGCCGGCAAACGTTATTTGCTGCGCTGCGAGCAGATCCTCGCCTATGTCGTGGAAGCCGAAGCCGAGGCCAGCGACGCCCACGCGCGCCCGGCCGGGCAACTCAAGGTGCACACCATGACCGGGATCGGTCAGCACTTCGTGATCGATGCGATCGCCCGTTATCGCAAGACCCACCCGGACGTGACCTTCGACCTGACCATGGCCAACCGCGTGCCGGACCTGCTGGACGAGGGCTACGACGTATCGATCGTGCTCGCCAGCGAACTGCCGGATTCCGGTTTCGTCTCGCAACGGCTGGGCATCACTTACAGCATCGTTTGCGCATCGCCGGCCTATGTGAAAGCCAACGGCTGCGCGCAGAAACCCAGCGACCTGCTGAATCACGCCTGCCTGCGCCTGGTCAGCCCGGTGATTCCGCTGGAAAAGTGGCTGTTCGACGGCCCGGAAGGCCAGGAAATGGTCACCATCAACAGCTCCCCGTTTCTGGTGAACTCCGCCGACGCCATGAAAACCGCGATTATCAGCGGCATGGGCGTCGGTGTGCTGCCGGTCTACGCTGCCATCGAAGGCCTACGTAACGGTAGCCTGGTGCGGGTCATGCCCAACTACCGCTCGCAAGAGCTGAACCTGTACGCCATCTACCCGTCGCGCCAGTACCTGGATGCGAAGATCAAGACCTGGGTCGAGTACCTGCGTGGGTCGCTGCCGGAGATTCTCGCGGCGCATCAGGCGGAATTGGCGGCGTATGAGTTGAGCGGGAGTCTGGGCGGGGCTCGGGTGGCCAATTGATCGTAAGGATTGACCCGATCCAGTGTGGCGAGGGAGCTTGCTCCCGCTCGAGTGCGCAGCGCTCGCAATCGTGTCAATGAGCTAATTCAGGCAAATCGAAATTGGAAGGCTGACGACTGCTGCGCAGCCGAGCGGGAGCAAGCTCCCTCGCCACAGGGTTTGTGTTCGCCCAAAGCCTGTGGCTCTCGCAAAAACCCGTCAGAGAATGTTAGCGTGCTTGGCATTCTCCTCCGCCTGACGAGCCTTCCCGCGATGAAAAAGACCGTACTTGCCTTCAGCCGTGTCTCGCCCGAAATGGTCGAGTCCTTGCGACACGACTTCGATGTGATCGTGCCCAACCCCAAGCTGGGTGACATCAATGCGCAGTTCAACGAAGCCCTGCCCCATGCTCACGGCTTGATCGGCGTCGGTCGCAAGCTCGGTCGGGCCCAATTGGAAAACGCCAGCAAACTCGAAGTCGTGTCCAGTGTCTCGGTCGGCTACGACAACTATGACCTGAACTACTTCAATGAACGCGGGATCATGCTCACCAACACCCCGGACGTGCTGACCGAAAGCACCGCCGACCTGGCCTTTGCCTTGCTGATGAGCAGCGCCCGACGTGTCGCCGAGCTGGACGCCTGGACCAAGGCCGGGCAATGGCAGGCCACGGTCGGTGCGCCGCTGTTTGGTTGCGACGTGCATGGCAAAACCCTGGGCATCGTCGGCATGGGTAACATCGGTGCGGCGATCGCCCGGCGTGGTCGGCTGGGCTTCAACATGCCGATTCTGTACAGCGGTAACAGCCGCAAGACCAACCTTGAACAGGAACTCGGTGCGCAGTTTCGCAGCCTTGATCAGTTGTTGGCCGAAGCCGATTTCGTCTGTCTGGTGGTGCCGCTCAGCGACAAGACCTGGCACCTGATCAGCCATCGCGAACTGGCGCTGATGAAGCCGAGCGCGATTCTGGTGAATATTTCCCGTGGTCCGGTGGTCGATGAACCGGCGCTGATCGAGGCCTTGCAGACCAACCGGATTCGCGGGGCGGGGCTGGATGTCTACGAGAAAGAGCCCTTGGCCGAGTCGCCGCTGTTCCAGTTGAAGAACGCCGTGACCTTGCCGCACATCGGTTCGGCCACCCATGAAACCCGCGAAGCCATGGCCTGCCGCGCCTTGGCCAACCTGCGCAGCGCGCTGTTGGGCGAGCGGCCGCAGGATCTGGTGAATCCGCAGGTGTGGAAGGGTTGATCAACTGACAGGCACGCCAATCAAGGCGTGCCTGTTGTTTTAAACTCATGCATGAGCAGAACAGTTCAGACCTGCATAACCATTCATATTAATGCTCATACCCCGACCCCGCACTTGACTTGCCACTCAACAGCACAACTTACCTTGTGACACAACTTGCAATTCAGTCCTCTGCCCGTCATTTTTTTTGCGTTATAAACTCCAGCCCCAACTGCCTGCACAGTGCAGGATCCGGATATGGAGAGTATGCAACATGATAAATTTCACAACGGCCTGCCTGATCAGGCGCAGTAAGTTGGCGCTGGTTTTAATGGCGGGAGGATTTGGCCTGTTTGTTGTATTCAGCAATGTGACTGACTACGCCACCAACTACGAATTCGTTGGACATGTCCTCAGCATGGACACGACCCACCCTAACGATACCCTGCGCTATCGCGCCATCACCTCCCCTATACTGCACCATAGAATCTACTGGATGATCATCACCCTGGAGACAACCTATACCGCTTGCTGTTTATTGGGCGCCTATCAGCTTTACACAAAGCTCAATGCGCCACGCAAGGAGTTCCACGAAGCAAAGAAATACGGAATTGTCGGCTTGATGATTGGCATTTTCGTGTACTACTTCTGCATACAGGTGGTCGCTAATGAATGGTTCGACATGGACTCTTCCGCCAAGTGGAATGCCACGGCATGGACCAGAAGCATTATCACTTACATGATGATGACGCTTATTTATCTGTCACTGAAAACCGACAACTAACCAACACCATACGGATCAACCCGACAAGGCAAAGTGTCACTTGATCGATCACGCCAACTTGCCACCGACCACCGCCACCCGTGCCTTGGGTTTGCGAAACACCAACACGTTACCCAGCATGACCAGCACCAATCCGGCCAATGCCGGTGTGGTCCATTGATAGCCTTCGGCGAAGGCCGACACGTTCAATGCCACCACCGGGAACAGCACTGTGCAATACGCCGCGCGTTCAGGGCCCATGCGCCCGACCAGGGTCAGGTACGCGGTGAAACCAATCACCGAGCCCGGAATCACCAGGTACAACAACGAGCCGATGTAACGCGTGTTCCATTCAATGTCGAAGGGAATACCTTTGACCAGGCAGTACATCGACAGCATCGCAGCACCATAGGCCATGCCCCAGGCGTTGGTCGTCAGCGGCTTGAGGCCGGCTTTCTGTTGCAGGCTCGAGAGCATGTTGCCCGCCGAAAAACACAGGGTGCCGAGCAGCGCCAGAGCCAGGCCAAGCAGGGTTTGCGGGCTGGCGGTATGGCCGACCAGTTCCGGCCAGAACAACAAGCCCAGCCCACACAGGCCCAGCGCGCCGCCCATCAGCACATTGCGCGCGACTTTCTGACCGAAGAACACCCGCGCATTCAGCGCATTCCACAGCGTGGCGGTGGAAAACACCACGGCGACCAGACCGCTGGGGATCCACTGACTGGCGCTGAGAAAACACATGAAATTGATGCAGAACAGACAGAGTCCCTGGGCCAGACAGATCAGATGACCGCGCCGGTTCATCACTTGCAAGCGTCGGCTGAGCAGTAGCATCACGAACAACACCAGAGAGGCCAGGCCGAAGCGATAAACGATCGACACCGGAATCGCCACCCCCCCCAGTTGCAGTTTCAAGGCGATCCAGGTGGTGCCCCAGATCAGCACGGTCAGCAGGTATAACGAGAGGTTCATGACGGCAACTCCTGAAGATGGCCTTCAGTCTGTGCCCGAGGCAGACCGTGTGCTTGCATAAACTTGCGCTTTTATCCGGCGACAGGCTGGCAGCGTCGAGGCGACGGAGTAGGATGCAAGGCGTTGGAGAGAACCGATCATGCCCGCACTGGAAACCCTGCAAGTCTTTCAAGCCCTCAACCGCTCGCCCAATGCTCGCCTTGAGCACAGCGCCGAGCTCGGTGACGGCATGGCTGCAGCCCTGTGGAGCAACCATCACGACGCCCAGGACTATGAAGCGCCGGGGCATCACACCCTCTCCTGCTACATCGCCGGTGGCACCGGGACCTTTCGCCGCGAGCAGCCCGACACCAAGGGCGGCCCGGACAAACTCTGCATCCTGCCCGCCGAGCACCAGTCAGCCTGGGTGATCAACGGTGAAATCCGTCTGGCTCACTTGTACTTCAGCTCCGAACAATTTGCCCTCGGCTGCGTCACCTTGCTCGACCGTGAACCCCGTGAACTGCAATTGCAGGAAAGCACCTTCCTCGAAGACCCGGTGCAGGCCCGACGTTTCCGTCAGTTGATTGAATTGAACTGGGACGAGCCCGGCGAACGCCTGCTGACCAGCAGCCTCGCCCATGAAATGCTCAGCCACACGTTGCTCAGTCAGGTCGGCCTGCGTCAGGGTTTGCGTCTCAAGGGTGGACTGGCCGCCCATCAACGCCGGCAACTGGTCGAGTACATCGACCAGCAATTGGCCGAGCCCATCAGCCTCGGTCAGCTGGCCGGTCTGTGTGCGTTGTCGGAGTACCACTTCGCACGGATGTTCCGCGAAAGCTTCGGCCTGCCACCGCATCAATACCTGTTGGCCCGCCGCCTGGCTCACGCCCGGCATTTGCTGCGCAGCACCTCACAGCCGCTCGGTGAAATTGCCCTCGCCTGCGGTTTTGCCAGCGCCAGTCATTTCACCAACCGCTTTCGTCAGGCCATGAAGGGCACGCCCGGTGAATACCGCCAGGCGTTTTTGCGTTAGCGCAGCCACTATGACTGAGCGTTCACTCCCATGCTCTGCATGGAAATGGCCCAGCGCTCATCAGAACTCCAGGGTGCTGGATAGCGAGATCTGGCGCGAGTCGCCCATCGACACGAAGAACCGGCTGACGGCGGAGGTGTAGTAAGTACGGTCGAAGAGGTTTTTCACGTTGAGCTGGAACTTGACCTTCTGCCCGTCGAGCCTGGTGTCGTAGGTGGCGAAGGCGTCGGCCACGGTGTAGCCCGGCAGGTCGAAGTCGTTCACCGCGTTACCGGCCCGCTCGCCGACATACCGGGCGCCCGCGCCCACCCGCAACTGGTCGCCACCGACGATAGTGCCGACGTCATAGACCGCCGACAGCGAGCCGGTGTTTTTCGCCACGTTTTGCAGTCGTTTGCCTTTGTAGGTCGGGTCTTCGGTGACCTCGGCGTCGGTGTAGGCGTAGCTGCCGATCATGCTCCAGCGGTCGCTCAACTGGCCGGTCAGGTCGATCTCCAGGCCACGGGAACGCACTTCACCGGCGGCGCTGTAAGTGGTGACCAGCGGGTTCTCGGCGTTGGCCACCAGCACGTTGCGTTTCTTGATGTCGAACAGCGCGATGTTGCCGGTCACGCGGCCCGGCATGTCGAGCTTGGCCCCCAGTTCCCAGGACTTGGCTTCTTCCGGTGCAATGCTGCCATCGAGAACGATCGTGCTGCCGCTCAATGGCGCGATGGTCGAGTTCGGTTTGAAGGACTCGGTGTAGCTGCCGTAGAACGACAGCTCATCGGTGTAGCGATACACCAGACCGGCGCGCGGCACCCACTTCTGACCGTTGCCGTCGGTGTTGGCCTTGAACGGACGACCCTTGCCGGCGTACTGGTCGTATTCCTGGAAGCGTCCACCGGCCACCAGAATCCACTGGTCGTTCAGGTGGATCGAGTCCTGCAGGAACACCGAATCGCTGCGCAGCAGATCGGTCTGATTGCTGTCCGCAGCGCTGACCGTGGTGCCCGCCACCTCACGACCGTAGACCGGATCCAGATAGCTGAAGGACGGGAACCGGCTCTTCTGGCGGATCAGGTCGGCGCGGTAGATCTTGCGGTATTCGTCATCCACGCCGAACACCAGATCGTGCTGCATGCCGGCCACATCGACCTTGCCTTCGAGGCTGGCGGTGGTGAAACGGTCGGTGGTCAGGGCGCCTTGAGTGCCGTCCATGCTGCGGGTCAGCGTGCCTTTTTTCGGGTCGATGTCGGTGATGCGAACCTGGCTGGCATCGTAGGTTTCGCGGTTCCAGCTGTAGCCGAAGCGGGCTTTCCAGTTGTCATTGAGTTCGTGGTCGGCTTCGAAATGGTACAGGTCCGAACGGCCTTCCATGCTGTTGAACGGTTCGTCGAGACGTCGATCGCTGGGGATGTCCAATGGGTGATTGGTGCGCGGGTCGATGGCCGTGCCACGGTCGAATGGCGTCAGGAATTCACGGTGCTCGTAGGCGAACAGCAGCTTGGTGCTTTCGCCATACCAGGCCAGCGAGGGTGCAATCAGGGTCTGGCGATTGGTGCCGAAATTGCGCCAGTAATCCTCATCTTCGTGGTCCAGCACCATGCGGTAGGCCAGCCCCGAATCCCCCAGTGCGCCAGTGCTGTCGAGACTGCCGCCGCTGCCATTCTTGCCGCTGCCATAGGTTGAACCACGCAAGGTCACGGCATTGTATTGCTGTAACTCAGGCTTCTTGCTGACCAGATTCACCACGCCACCCGGGTCCTGAATGCCGTAGAGCAACGAGGCCGGCCCCTTCAGGACTTCAACCCGATCCACCGCGGCGTTCAGGCCACGACCCTGCACCAGCGGCATGCCGTCGCGCATGATCGAGCCGTTGCGGTTGTCGCCGAAACCGCGGGTCATCACCGAATCCTGAGTACTGCCCAACGTGTTGCCCTGGGTGATGCCGCTGACGTTGGCCAGCGCATCGTCCAGATTACGCGGCACCTGGTCACGCAGTACCTGAGCCGGAACGACGTTGATGGTCTGGGGGATTTCCTGGAGCGAGGCCGATGAACGTGCCACTGAGGTGGTGGACGGCGGCTGATAGCTCATCGGTTGCTCAACCGTCGAGGTGATGGTGGTCGCGCCGAGATTCAGCGCGCCCTCAGTGGGTTGTGGTTCAAGGACCAGGGTGTGGGCGTCGGTCTGGCGGAAGGTGAAACCGGATTTGCTCAACAAGCGTTGCATGGCTTGCTCGGCGCTCATCTGGCCATTGATAGGCGGTGCGTTGAGACCGTAGGGCGCTTCATCGGTGTAAACCACACTGATGCCGGTCACCCGGCTGAAATCGCTCAAGGCCTGGGGCAAGGGTTTGGCAGCGATGCTGAAGCTGAACAGCGCGCTGTGCTGCTCGCTGGACTGCGCGGCGCCAGCCACGCTCAGCGGCAACAAGGCCAACGCCGAAACGGCCAGCGCAGAAGCGCCAAACCACTGTTTAACCGAACCGCCTGCCGCCGATTTTGCCCTGGACTTCATTGCTTGTGACCTGTGTGTAGAAACGCTACGGATGCGAATGAATCGCACTTTCACCACTACACGGATGTCACTCGGGTTTACCTCACTCCTTTTTTGAAATTATTTTCTCCTGCTGCTGATCGTTCAGAGCATGGGAACGATCATTATGCGACACGTGCCTGGCAGCCCTATTTCACCTTCACGATGCGCCCTGCACTCTTGGCCGAACCAACGGGTTTGCCTTGTTGCTCCATGCGGTGCAGGTAGTCGATCAGACTATCGAGGTCCGTCACGCCCAAATCGCTGCGGTTGATTCCCTGCTTGAACAGACTGAAGCGATCGCCGCCGTCGGCCAGAAAGCCGTTCACCACCAGTCGATAATTGCGCTCGGGCTGCACTGGCTTACCGTTAAGGCGAACACTGCCGGGGATCACGCGACTGCCCAGCGGGCGCGTGGAGTCCCAGCGATAACTGAAGCCCCTGGAAACTTGCAGCGCATTGAAATCGCCTGCGGTTTTCCATTGCTGATTGAGCAATTGTTCGAGTTGCCGCCCCTTCAGGTCGAAGGCGATCAGGGTGTTGTTAAACGGCTGCACCGTCGCCAGCTGTCCATAATTCAGGCGTTTGAGACCCGGCTCCAGGGCCAGGTCGCCACGAATGCCACCACTGTTCATGAAGGCGATCTGTGCGCCATGCGCCGCGCCAGCCGCCAGTTGAGCATCGGCGATCAAGTCACCCAACGGCGCCTCCCCCGCAGCATTGGCACGTCGAGTGATCGGTGACGCCGCGATGGCCCCGACGGGTTTGAGCAGTATGTTATTGCTGCGTGCTTCGACTTCCCGCTGCAAGGCGAGCATCTGCGGGTCGGCCGGATAGTGCGCCGGATCAGCCAGCAGGTTGGTTGCGTGAATGCCCGTGACCCGATGCTGACCGGGGGTCACGTCGAGCGTCAGGCGGGTCATCAGATGCCCATAGGAACTGCCCTGAGTCACCAGCAGAGGACCGACCTTGCACAGATAACCTTGATGCGAATGCCCGGAAATCAACACATCGACCGCCGGATCGAGTCGCTTGGCCACCTCAACGATATCGCCGCTCAGTTGGCTACAGTCCTGTTTGTCGTAGGGTTCGGGGGTCGAGCCGCCCTGGTGGATCACCGCGACAATCGCATTGACGCCCTGGCGGTTGAGTTCAGGAATCAGCCGATTGATCGAGTCGGCTTCGTCCTCGGTACGCAACCCCTGCAGGCCCTTGGCGCTCACCACGGAGGCAACATCACGCAGTACCGCGCCGACAAAGGCGATCTTCTGGCCTTTGACCTCTTCGATACGGTACGGCGGCAACAGGGTTTTGCCGGTATCGGTGTCGATCAGGTTCGCCGCCAGGTACGGGAAACCGCTGCCGGGATAGCGGGCGCGAAACTGGCAGGCCCTGGTCGGACGAGTCGATTCGCAGCCGCCGTTGAGCTGGCGCAGGAACTCCGCCTTGCCGTTGTCCAACTCATGATTGCCGATGGCGCTGAGTTTCATGTCCATGTACCGCAGCGCTTCTAGCGTCGGTTCGTCGGCCCACATCGCCGACAGCGGCGGACTGCCGCCCACCAGGTCACCGGCACCGATGAACAACAGCTGCGGATCGTCCTTGCGCAGTTGCGTCAGCATCCCGCCGAGGGTCGCGATGCCCCCGGCCTTGAGCACGTGCACACCGTCAGCGGCCGTGCTGTCACGAAACGAATACGGGTTGGCCTGCAAGTAACCGTGCAGGTCGTTGATCGCCACGATGTTCACGGCAACCGGAGGCGCTGGCGGCTGAACATGAGTGCAACCGCCCAGCGCGGCAATGGCCAGGGCAACTGCACTGAGTAGCCTTGGCAGGGAATGGCGTGTCATGGGCTCATCCTTGTTCGCTAATCGTTATCCGCAGAAGTGTGGCGATCAGACCGGTTGCAGCTGGCCGTGTATCGCTTGCGGCACTTCAACCTGTTTCAGCGTAGTACCCATCCCTGCACGCAGCAGGAGGATTTTCAGGTGGTCGGTCATGCGCTCGACCCTCAGCGCAAAATGATCACCCGTCCCAACAGGTTGTGCTGCTCGAACCCCAATACCCCTTGCAGGGAATCGAGCACCGCTTGCGGGTCTTGGCTTGGAAAGCTGCCACTGATCCGTCGTGCGGCCAGGTCGTCGTTAAGCACGACGATCCGTCCTGGGTAATAGCGATCGAGGTCTTTCACCACATCAGCCAAGGGTGACTTGTAATAGTTGAGCCAGCCCTGACGCCACGCCAGTTGCGCTTCACTGTCGACCGCGTGGAGTTTTGCCGCGCTGGCGCCGCCGTAGGCCACTTGTTGGCCAGCCGTCAGCACCTGCTGCCCGGCGCCCTTGATCGGCGTGACACCGACGCGTCCCGAGAGCACCGTCACCTGTGCGCCTGCCGGATGCAGTCGTACTTCGAACTGCGTCCCGAGCACCCGCGCCTCGCCCTGTTCAGCGTCGACCACAAAGGGCTCGCCAGTATGGCTCACACTGAAAAAGGCCGCACCGCGACGCACTCGAACATGCCGCTCACCGTGGCTGAAATCCACGGCAATGGCGCTGTCGGCATCGAGGGTGACTCGAGACTGATCGGCCAGGGTCACGCTGCGCACCTCACCCGGCGCCGACACATAGTCCGCCGCTAAATCATCGAACCAACGCGACGGTTGCCAACCGGCGCCTATCGAGACCATCAGCAGCAAGCAGGCGGCCATGGCCAAACCGCCAGACCAGCGCCGCACGCTGGAACGCCTGGAGCGGTTCATCGCATTGAGGTAACCCTGCAAGGCAAAGGCCTCTTCCTCGGCCAGGGTGCGGGCCGGTACTTCGCTCAATTCCCAGACCACGTGCGCCTGGGCGTAGGCTTCGGCATGCGCCGGATCGGCCTGCAACCAACGGCTGAACGTGGCGTGATCGCCGCTGCTCGGCTGGTCGTGCAACAGGCTCAACCAGGCCAGCGCGGCCTGCTCCTGAGCCGGCGTCGGAGTGACGTTGGCGGTGTGATTCACGGGGCTGTCCCTGGCGTGCGTGATTCAGGTTCTCGCAGACTGGCCTTGCAGGCTTCGAGGGCGCGCATCATATGTTTTTCCACGGCACTTTGGGAAAGCCCCATGGCCTTGGCGATTTCGGCGTACGTGCGCCCGTGAATGCGATTGAGCAAAAAAATCTGCCGGGTACGTTCGGGCAAACCGCGCAACGCTGTTTCGACATGACGCAGGTCATTGCCAGCTTCCAGCGCTGCTTGCGGCTCGACGCTGAGGGTGTGCTGTTGCTCTGGCAACCAGCCTTCGTTGAGCTTTACCCGAGCACCTTCGCTGCGCAGATGATCGATAGCGATGTTGCCGGCGCAGCGCAGCAGGTAAGTGCTGAGCTCTTCGACCTGCACCAGCGGTCGGCGCCAGAAACGTAAAAACAGGTCCTGCACCAGATCTGCGGCAGTCGCCCGACAGCCCACGCGCCGACTGACCAACGCTTCCATTTGTGGCCGCTGGGACAAGAATACCTGCAGAAAATACGCGCGACTGTCCGGGCTGTCGGAGCCGTCGATGTTCCGGGATTCGGGTGGAGTATTGATCATCAAAGGTCGGCTCAACGTGGTCCATGCCCTACGCAGGGTCAACGGTGCGCCAATATTAATGATAAATATTCTCATGCGCAAAAGACTCTTATGAGAGCCTTCTACTCAGTCAGTCTGCGCTGATTGCCGGATGCTGTGATTTACGGCACTGGAGCCAGGCAGCTCCCGCGTGATGGGTGACAACAAGGGTCAATACGCAGAGTCAGGAACAGGCGGTTTTCAGCGCAGGGGGATCCAGCTGATCACGAAACGCCAGGTAGTGTTTGAGCACCTGGATCGGCGCCTCGATTTGCGGGTAATGACCAATTCCGTGTAGCAACACCGTGTCCGGATTGGGGATCAACTGGCGGTAGCGTTCGACCATGTGCACGCCCGACACCGGGTCGACTTCGCCATCGATCACCCGCATTGCAACGGTGCCCGCTTGCATGGCCTTGACCCACCTGTCCCGCTGCATGCGGCGTTGCGGGATATAGTTGATCAGTTTGTGCATGATCCGCGTGCCGCGGTTGTTGTCGATCAGGCTCCAGAAATCGTCCAGTTCGCTTTCACTCGGACGGGTCCGGGGACCAAAGATCTGCCGGAAACTCTTGACCAGCCCATCCCGGCTGAACGCCCGTCCAATCATCCAGCCCAACGGGCTGAGCAACAGTTTTTGCATCAACACCGGCCGATGGGTTTCGGGAAACAGGCCACCATTGAGGAACACACAACTGCCAATCTCGACACGCGCTTCACTATGCCGGGCCAATAATTCCTGAGCCACGCTGTCACCGTAATCATGCGCCAGCAGGTGCACCGGCTGCCGGACGCCCAGGTAGTCCAACAGTGCCTGCTGTAAATCGGCCTGTTCCAACAGGCAATATTCATGGTCCAGCGGCTTGGCCGAGTCGCCAAAACCGAGCATGTCGCAGGCGATCACCCGATACCGCTGGGTCAAGGGTTGCCAAAGGTAATGCCAGTCCCAGCTGGCGGTGGGGAATCCGTGAATCAGCAACAAGGGCTCACCCTGCCCGGCTACCCAATAGCGAATAGTTTGACCACGGAACACAAAACTCTGGCCGCGTTTGCGCCAGACGCACAGAGGGATCTCGGTGAGTCGCATTAGAGTCTGTAACCCGGAGCTTGTAGATCGAGTTTACGCAGCAACGCCGGCCATGCCAGCGCGCCGCCCATCCCTTGAGCACTTTTGATGTGGGTGAAGATCAGATCGTCCCACCCTTGCAGCGCCACCATTCGATAGCAGGCCGCCAGATCGACACGGGTTTGCCACTCGGCAGCGCTAACCTGGTCTTTCGCATCGGATGTCGATTGAACGGGGGTCACGCTCACAGCAAGGACCTCTGGTTCTTATTATTTTGTGGGTGTGAACGCAGTCTAGTCAGCTGTCGGGATTCGTATAGTTGCATTCGCAGCCAGCTTACTGACCCAACGAGTCAGCAAGCCTTGGGCCGCGAAATGACGTGAGCGATGTCACAACACCCAGGCCGCTAGCGGCGCAGCAAACAGGTGCGAGCATCCGATCAGTCGCGCAGCGCGCTGATCAGTTCCGCCAGCCAAGGTTCGGCGTCAGTTTCCGGGGTCACGCTTTCGCTGGCGTCCAGGCGCAGCATGGGCAGCACTTCGCGCACGCCCAATTCACCGAACAGCTCGCGCATTTGTTCGCCACCACCACAGAAGGTATCGCCGTAGCTGGCATCCCCCAGACCAATCACTGCACCAGGCAAACCGCGCCAGGCAGCGGGCAGTTGATCGCGAATCATCGAATACAGTGGTTGCAGGTTGTCCGGCAACTCGCCCATACCCGTGGTCGAGGTTACGGCCAGGAAGGCTTCGGGAGCGAACGCCTGGACATCGGCCAGGGTTGCACGCGGGTTGTGCCAGGTTTCAAAACCTGCAGCCTTTAGAAGGTTGGCCGCATGCCGGGCGACTTCTTCAGCCGTGCCGTACACCGAGCCGGAAAGGATGGCGACTTTCATCAATCTGATCCTGAAGCAAAATAAAAGACCCGGATATTAACAGCTGACGCAAAAAAGCTGCGATTGCCTCGCAATTAGCACCGATGGCCAGTGGACAGTGGACAGTTCACAGCCATGTCATAGAATGCAGCTCATCATTCGATGCAGAAAGGACTCTCCGATGATCAATGCCCAGCTGATGCAACTGGTAATCAACGCTTCAAACGATGGAATCGTCATCGCGGAAAGGGAAGGCGAAGACAACATCCTGATTTACGTTAACCCCGCCTTCGAAAAACTGACCGGTTACAGCGCTGAAGAAATCCTGTATCAGGACTGTCGCTTTCTTCAGTCAGGGGATCGCGATCAGGCCGCACTGGAGCTGATCCGCGAAACATTGCGTGATGGGAAGTCCTGCCGGGAAATTCTGCGCAACTACCGCAAGGACGGCACACATTTCTGGAATGAGCTGTCGCTTTCAACGGTGTACAACGAATACGACAAGCAGACTTATTTCATCGGTGTGCAGAAAGACGTCACTGTTCAGGTCAAGGCGCAACAGCGGGTTGAACAACTTGAAGCCCAACTGACCGAAGCTCAAGCAGAGCTTCAGGCACTCAAAGCGACAAACGGTTAAAACCAGCTGTCGAATTAATGGTCATTAACTACAATCACCAATGGCTTTGTAATTATTTCTTTCGAGCTAATCATGCACCGCGACACCCTCCTGACTCAGGATGAACTGGACTTCATCCAGACCATGCAGCACAACCCGCAGCTCAACGTTCGCGATGCGACGTCGAGCCTGCTGGTTAATGGGGGCTCGCAAATCCGCGATTTATTGACACGTCTGGCGGCCAATGAGCAGGTCACCATTCAGGCACACTTCGACAATCAGCAAATGACCTTTCCACTGCACCTGGTAGAAGATGAGTTTCATGCGCTGCACTTGCGCCTGGGCGTACCCAGCATCTACGAGGACGGGCCGATGGTTCGCCCCTGGCGTCTGGCGCTCGCAGAGCCCGTAGCCCTGGAGAACGCCAAAGGCCAACCCGGCACGCTGTGGGTGCACGAAGTGTCGTTCAAAGGCGTTTTGCTGGAAGTACGCAACCGCACCAAGCCGCCGAAAAGCTTCGTGCTGTGGTTCAGCCCTTCAGGCTACGAACGCATTGCGTTGCGCGGGGCTTTCGAGCGAGAAACCGAACAAGGCTATTACGCCTATCGGCTCAACCAAAGCGACAAGGATGAAACCGAACGCCTGCGTCAGTTCATCCTTCAGCAGCATCGCCTGACACATCCCGCGCTGCACATCTGAATATCAGGTATCGAGCGTTCCCGCGAGGAACTGCTGCAATCGCTGCTGCATCAACACCCCTTCACTTCCAATACAGCCAATCGACGATCCTGCCAGGCTCTCTTGCGCCAGATCCGCCGAATCTCCGGCCAGCATCAGGCGGCAATCCAGGCCCATAGCCAAGCGATTCAGACGGCGAATGAAGTCAGGCGTAGGCACTTGATTGGAAAACAATACCAGCGCGTGCGGTTTGATCTTGTCACAGACCAGGGTCAGTTCATCAAATGGCTGCCCCAGTGCCAGTGCCCTGATACCTACCTGCGTACTGCCCATATACAAAGCCGTCAATAGCAACTCAAGCTTATGGCAGTGCGAATCAATGGCAGAAACGATCACCTGCAACGGCTGCCCACCTTGCAACAATGCCAGCCGCTGGAGAACTCTGGCACGAAGAAACATATCCAGCATCGCCCACTCACTGGTTTGTCCAAACAATTCATGATGCCGAAGCAATTGCATCCACAGCGGCATGAAAATGTCCTGGAACGTCACCGTCAGTGAATAAGTGGAAAATACCTGACCGTAAATCCGCCCCAACTCCGCATCGTCAAAATTGCAGATCGCCGCGGTGATCTGCGCTTGCCACTGGGCATAGTCGGCCTCAACCAATTCATCCGGGATGATACTCGGCAACGCTTGCACTTCGCGGGCCTTCGCCAGAATCTTGCCCACCTTGCCCACCTTGCCCACCTTGCTGACTGCCACGCCCCGTCCGATCCAGCCAACAACGCACTGAACCCGCTCAATATCGTGCATGGAATATAGCCGATGCCCACTTTCGGTGCGCGTCGGTTGAATCAACCCATAGCGCCGCTCCCACGCACGCAAGGTCACCGGATTGACGCCCGTCAGGCGCGCCACTTCCCGGATCGGGAACAGTTGCTCCTGCTTTTCCAGACGAGAAGATTGCAAGGTCTGGGAAGGTTCAGTGGTAGCCAGCATGAACATTGGAACGTCCGTATCAGATTGGATCCCATTTATCTCTCATCATCTTCCTACATTGCAAGAGGCATATATCCGACAAGCACTTTTGATGCATTTGGTAAAACCAGGAATAATCCTTGCTTGCTTTTAAACGCAGCCCTTTACCCCGGTGCTGCGTTTTGTACGCCTCCTACCCGGAGTCGCGTGCGTGTCCTACGGAGATACACAATGTCTACCTCCCCCGTCACCCTGATGGTTGCACGTCGCGTTGCCAACGGACGTTATCAAGACCTGATCGCCTGGTTGCGCGAAGGCGAACAACTGGCCACTGATTTTCCTGGTTATCTCGGCTCTGGCGTGCTCGCACCGCCGCCTGGTGATAACGAATTCCAGATTATTTTCCGCTTCGCCGATGAGCAGACCTTGCATGCCTGGGAGCACTCCGCCTCGCGCACGGCGTGGCTGGCACGTGGCAGCGAGTTGTTTGCCCACCCTTGCGAACATCGGGTCAGCGGCATCGACGGTTGGTTCGGTGCCGTCGGGCAACGTCCGCCTCGCTGGAAACAGGCCGTGGCGATCTGGTTGGCGTTCTTCCCAGTTTCGTTGCTGTTCAACTTTGTACTCGGCCCGCTGCTGAGCGACATGAGCCTGCTGCCCCGAGTGTTCGTCAGCACCCTGGCCCTGACGCCTTTGATGGTCTACTTCTTCATCCCGTTGTCGACCCACCTGCTGGCCGGCTGGTTGAACAACACACCGGGGCGGCCATTGCCCGCGGCACCATCCACCCGGAATCGCTAGCCCTCCTGTAGGAGCATGGCTTGCCTGCGATGAACGATAACTCGTTGTAACAGATAGACCAGGTCGCCCTCATCGCGGGCAAGCCTTGCTCCTACGGGGGGAGTAGTGCATGACATAGGTATGCAACACGCGTCGCTGGTATAGTTTTGCCATACCCGCGATGCGAGCCATCCATGACCTCTTCCTCAGCCCCGATCCTCATCACCGGCGCCAGCCAACGCGTCGGCCTGCACTGCGCGCTGCGGCTGCTGGAAGAAGGTCACCGCGTGATCATCAGCTACCGCAGCGAACGCCCGGGCGTGCAAACACTGCGCGACCTTGGCGCGATTGCACTGTTTGCCGACTTCTCCGGTGAGACCGGAATCCTGGCGTTCATTACGCAACTCAAAGCCCAGACCCAAAGCTTGCGGGCGATTGTGCATAACGCTTCCGCCTGGCTGGCCGAAACCCCTGACACCGAAGTGGCTGCGTTCACCCAGATGTTCAGCGTGCACATGCTGGCGCCCTATCTGATCAATCTGCATTGCGCTGACTTGCTGGAGCGCTCCAGTCCCGCCGATATCGTGCATATCAGCGACGATGTCACGCGCAAGGGCAGCAGCAAGCACATTGCCTACTGCGCCAGCAAAGCCGGGCTCGACAGCCTGACCTTGTCCTTCGCCGCGAAATACGCACCGAAAATCAAGGTCAACGGTATCGCGCCAGCCCTGCTACTGTTTAACCCCGACGACGACGCGGCGTACCGCGCCAAGGCCCTGGCCAAGTCTGCGCTGGGTATCGAACCCGGCAGCGAGGTCGTCTACCAGAGCCTGCGCTACTTGCTGGACAACCCTTATGTCACCGGCACGACCCTGACCGTCAATGGCGGACGGCACGTCAAGTAGGCCGCCCCCGCGAGGATGTTCCATGACGTTATCCCTGCCCCAGAACTCCCTGTCCCAGAGCTACCGTGAAATCCTTATCGGCCTGGGCGAAGACCCCGACCGCGAAGGTTTGCAAGACACCCCGATGCGTGCGGCCAAGGCCATGCAGTACCTGTGTCATGGTTACGAGCAGAGCGTCGACGAGATCGTCAATGGCGCACTGTTCGCCTCTGACAACGATGAAATGGTGATTGTCGACGACATCGAGCTCTACTCGCTCTGCGAACATCACCTGCTGCCCTTCATCGGCAAGGCCCATGTGGCTTATATTCCTACTGGCAAGGTACTGGGGCTGTCGAAGATCGCGCGAATCGTCGACATGTTCGCCCGGCGTTTACAGATCCAGGAAAACCTCACCCGGGAAATCGCCGAGGCGGTGCAGCGCGTCACCCAGGCCGCCGGTGTTGCGGTAGTGATCGAGGCCCAGCACATGTGCATGATGATGCGCGGCGTCGAGAAACAGAATTCGACCATGAACACCTCGGTGATGCTCGGCGCCTTCCGCGAGTCGAGCAACACCCGTCAGGAGTTCCTGCAATTGATTGGACGGAGCAAGTAGCAATGCCACAACTTCAACCAGGAATGGCTCGTATTCGGGTCAAGGACCTGTGTCTGCGGACCTTTATCGGTATCAATGAGGATGAAATCCTCAACAAGCAGGATGTGCTGATCAACCTGACCATCCTCTATGCCGCGCAAGACGCCGTGCGCGACAACGATATCGATCATGCGCTCAATTACCGCACCATTACCAAGGCGATCATCGCCCATGTGGAAGGCAACCGGTTCGCCCTGCTCGAACGCCTGACCCAGGAGATACTCGATCTGATCATGGCCAACCAAAACGTACTTTACGCCGAAGTCGAAGTCGACAAACCCCACGCCCTGCGCTTCGCCGAGTCGGTATCGATTACCCTCGCCGCGAGCCGTTGACTGTGCCTGGCGCATAAACCGCCAGGCTTTTATTATCCGCGCCACGATTTGATAGCACCGAGCCCATCATGACCGAACAACAACGCCTGGAACTTGAAGCTGCTGCTTTCCGCCGACTGGTCGCGCACCTGGACAGTCGCAAGGATGTGCAGAACATCGACCTGATGAACCTCGCGGGTTTCTGCCGCAACTGCCTGTCCAAGTGGTACAAGGCCGCCGCCGATGAACGCCAGATCGAGGTCAGCCTCGATGACGCCCGCGAAGTGGTCTACGGCATGCCGTACGCCGAGTGGAAAGCCCAATACCAGCAAGAAGCCAGCGCCGACCAGCAAGCGGCGTTCGCCAAAGGAAAACCCCATGACTGATCTGAACACCCTGCGCGCCAGCCTCAAGAGCGGCGAACATACCTTCGCCGATACCCTGGCGTTCATCGCCGCTGGCTATGATTACCAGCCACAAGCTTTCAACAACGGCGGCGTGGAAAACGCCGCCGGACAGAACGAAGGCTCGTGCAAAACCCTGGGCCTGGCGCTGCTGGAAGGCTTGAGCGATGAAGAAGCGCTACTGGCGTTTGGTGAGCATTACCGCTCGGTGGTTGCGACGCCTGAAGGCAGCGATCACGGCAATATCCGGGCGTTGATCGCTCACGGCTTGGCCGGCGTGAAATTCACGCAGCAGCCACTGACCCGCCGCTAACAGGCGATTGACTCGATCACTGTGGCGAGGGAGCTTGCTCCCGCTCGAGCGCGAAGCGGTCGCAAATCAGACGGTTCATTGCATCTGACAGAACTCGTTCGCAGATTTTACGACTGCTGCGCAGCCGAACGGGAGCAAGCTCCCTCGCCACAAAAGCTCATTCGCCACACTGCCGTGCTGATCGACAGGCACAAAAAACCGGCCGAAGCCGGTTTTTTTCATTTCAACGATTTCAGTGCGAAGCGTTCTGCAGGTCGTCCAGGTAACGCTCGGCGTCCAGGGCCGCCATGCAGCCAGCGCCGGCCGAGGTGATCGCCTGACGGTAAACGTGATCAGC
This sequence comes from Pseudomonas fluorescens HK44, assembly GCF_000217955.3. Taxonomy (GTDB): domain Bacteria; phylum Pseudomonadota; class Gammaproteobacteria; order Pseudomonadales; family Pseudomonadaceae; genus Aquipseudomonas; species Aquipseudomonas fluorescens_AQ. Next base: position 295,158 of record NZ_AFOY02000009.1, read on the forward strand.
CACGTCGCCGGCAGCGAAGATCCCTTCGAGGCTGGTCGCCGTCGCGTTGCCTTCACGACCGCCCTGCACCACCAGATAACCGTCTTTCAAGGTCAACTGGCCTTCGAACAGCGAAGTGTTCGGCGTGTGGCCGATGGCGATGAACACGCCGTCGACTTTCAGCTCGTCGAAACTGCCGTCGTTGTTCTTCAAACGTGCACCGGTCACGCCCATGTTGTCGCCCAGCACTTCGTCGAGCGTCGAGTTCAGCTTCAGGACGATCTTGCCTTCGGCAACCCGTGCGTGCAGCTTGTCGATCAGGATTTTCTCGGCGCGGAAGGTTTCGCGGCGGTGAATCAGGGTTACTTTGCTGGCAATGTTAGCCAGGTACAGCGCCTCTTCAACAGCGGTGTTGCCGCCGCCGACAACGGCCACTTCACGGTTGCGGTAGAAGAAACCATCGCACGTTGCGCAGGCCGACACGCCTTTGCCCATGAAGGTTTCTTCCGACGGCAGGCCCAGGTAACGAGCGCTGGCACCGGTCGCGATGATCAGTGCGTCGCAGGTGTAAGTGGCGCTGTCGCCCGTCAGGGTGTACGGCTTGGAGGCGAAGTCGACGGCGTTGATGTGGTCGAAAACGATTTCGGTCTCGAAACGCTCGGCGTGCTCTTTCATCCGGTCCATCAGTGCCGGGCCGGTCAGGCCGTGTACATCGCCCGGCCAGTTGTCGACTTCGGTGGTGGTGGTCAGTTGACCGCCAGCCTGCATGCCAGTGATCAGCAATGGCTTGAGGTTAGCGCGGGCAGCATAGACCGCCGCGCTGTAACCGGCAGGGCCGGAACCGAGAATAATCACTCGCGAATGACGTACATCAGACATGACTCACTCCTATCGACCGGCCGGTACCACCTGGCGCGGAATGCCGGATGACCGGCTGGAATTAAAAAAGGACTGTGCAAGCACTTGGGGAAGCGCCGTAGTTGGACAGCCCTGAAAAATAATGGGTGCAGCGTATCGAGGAGGCGAAGATTAAGGAAATACGGAATAACAATCCAGCTCATAGGCGGTCTCTATCCCCAAGAGGCTGATTTAAAGGCGCCTTTGTTACAGTTAATGTCGATGTCATTACCGCGCTTTCGCCTGTGTGGCAAAGCCGGTAAGGTCGGCGCGTTTTCCCATTGCTCGGAGCCCACTATGCCCGCCCCCGTTCTGTCCGGCCCGCAATACCTGCGCGAAGGCCTGAAGCTGGTCTTGAGTCCTGGCCTGCGTTTGTTCGTGTTGTTGCCGCTGGTCATCAACCTGGTGCTGTTCGTCGGATTGATTTACTTCGCCGGCCATCAGTTCAGCCTGTGGGTCGACACCCTGATGCCTTCACTGCCGAGTTGGCTGAGTTTTCTCAGCTATGTACTTTGGCCGCTGTTCGTCGCTCTGGTGGCGCTGATGGTGTTTTTCACCTTCACCATGATCGCCAACGTGATCGCCGCGCCCTTCAATGGTTTTCTCGCGGAAAAAGTCGAAGTGGTGGTGCGTGGCACTGACGACTTCCCGACCTTCAGTTGGGGCGAACTGATCGCGATGATCCCGCGCACGTTCGCCCGGGAGATGCGCAAACTCGGCTACTTCCTGCCCAGAGCCCTCGCGCTGCTAATCCTTTCATTCATCCCGGTGGTCAACCTGGTCGCTGCGCCGCTGTGGTTGCTGTTCGGCGTGTGGATGATGGCGATCCAATACATCGATTATCCGGCGGATAACCACAAACTGGGCTGGAACGAGATGCTCGCCTGGCTGCGCCAGAAACGCTGGCAGAGCATGAGCTTCGGCGGCATCGTCTATCTGGCGCTGCTGATTCCGCTGGTCAACGTCCTGATGATGCCGGCGGCGGTGGCTGGTGCGACGCTGTTTTGGGTGCGCGAGCGCGGGGCCGAGGCGCTGGAGAAGAGCACCGCCTGAGTAAAAACCACAGCCCCGGAAAGCGTAAATTCAACATCGGCGCCGCACAATCATGCAGGCGAAGGGAAACGGCAGATAATCAATCTGCCGTGCTGTGCGCAATGCACTGAGTGCTATCTGGTGACGCGCAATTCACGCTGCTGATTTCTTTCGGTAGCGTGCCTCAAATATCCGGTATCCATTGAGCAGTAGCCAGCCTAAAGCGTCAGGTATCCAATGAGTCGCGGGCTCACCCACGTCGAGAACCTGCAAGCCATCACGGAAGAGCCACGACCTCAACTTATGGAAATCCGATTCAATGACAACGTCCATCCAAAGCCCTGTCGCAGCCTCGCTGACCATCCCCGAAGATCAACACAAACAATTTCCCTGGACCCACCTGAGTCCGGCCGTACGACACGCTGCACCTGATGTCGGTTTAGTCTACGAAATCAGCGCGAGTACACGCATCCTCATCGACAATGAGAGCCTGCGTCCTTTGGCGACACGGTTGGCATTCGGCTTAGCCGGTGCCGCTGAACTCACACAGCCACCCGCCATTGTGGTTGCGTCAGGGAATGCCCCCCAGTCGGGTGATGTAGCGCTGACACTGTCTGCCCCGGATACCGCTGATGTTCCGATTCCCGTCAAAGGTAAACCCGAGACCTACCGGATCGATATCACCAATACCCTGCGCGTCACCGCGCAAACCCTGGAAGCCATGGCCCGAGCGCTGACTACCCTGAATAAAGCTGTGCTGGTGTCTAGCACTCTTGAGGCAGGGGTTGTAATCGATGCCCCCGTCTATGCCGAACGCTCGGTGCTGATTGATGTGGGCCGCAAGTATTACAGCCCTGAATGGATGATAAACCTGCTGCAGGAGATGGCCTGGAACCAGCTCAACACCCTGTATTTGCACCTCACCGACGATCAGGGAGTACGGGTCATCTTCCCTTCCGCTCCGGACACCGCGAGCCCCGATGCCTGGAGCGCAGAGGAGCTCAAGAAAATCCTCGATGCAGCAGCCGCCCTTCACATTGAGGTCGTCCCGGGGATGGAATGGCCTGGGCATATGGACTTTATTCTGAAAAACAGGCCGCAGTTTCAACTTCAGCTCACAAGCGGCACGGTCGTGTCAAAAGCGCTCGATTTCAGCATCCCGGCCGCTCGCCACTTTCTCATGGCGCTTGTCGGCGACCTTCTCGATATGTTTCCCAATTGCACCCGTTACAATTTGGAGGCCGACGAATACTTCATCCCTCCGACCAGCCCGTACAACACACCGCAACTGGCTCGGTACGCACAGGAAAATTCCGGGCCATCCAACGCAGACTCACGGGATGGTGCAAGGAAATTCGTCAACGAAGTCTCGAGCTTTGTGCAGCAAAAAGGCAAGGTTGCGCGAATGTGGAACGATGCAGTCGTTGAAAGAAATCAAATGATTTCTGTAGATAAAAAAGTTGTAATCAAGTGTTGGAGTATCTGGGGCAGCAAGCGCAGCGAGATGAATGTGCAAGCACTGATCGATGCCGGGTACCGCGTGCTAAATGCCCACGGTGACTTTTATTTCGTCATTCTGACTGGCTGGGAAAACCTTTTTCATCCCCTGCACTCACCCCACGGTCTTTATGATCACTGGCGCCCCAACATTTTCATGGACGACGCGGGTGCTGGGCAGACAGTCATAGATCCAGCCCATCCCGCCGTGCTGGGAGGAGGCATACAGATATGGGCTGACGGAGCGGCGCATATGTCACCTGAAAAGGTCTGGTCGCATCTGATTGAGTGGATGTTGCCACTGGGGCAGCGCACATGGGGGTCACCGAATGCAGCTCCAGACTATAAATCCCTGTCACTGATCGCCCGTTCGGTTCGCTATGCCTCGCCACGCCCTTGATACCTCGGTGGCCAGCTAGAGACTCAGCGCCGCCGAACGCGCTCATCGTCATAAATCCATCATCGCACTGACACAACGGCGACATGGCCTCAGCCGACACTGAGGTCATGACGACAGCTCTGCATATCACCCTGATCACCGAAACCTTCCCTCCGGAAATCAACGGCGTGGCCAATACCCTTGGCCGTTTGTGCGATGGCTTGCGCGCGCGCGGGCATCAGGTAGAACTGGTGCGACCGCGCCAAAGCAGCGATCAGACCCGCCTCAGCGACGATGAGCTGCTGCTCTGCCGCGGCTGGCCGCTGCCGGGTTATCCGGGGCTGCAATGGGGCCAGTCGTCGATGCACAAGTTACTCAGGCGCTGGCAGCGTCATCGCCCGGACGTGCTCTACATCGCCACCGAAGGACCGCTGGGTTTGTCGGCCTTACGGGCAGCACGGCGGCTGGGTATTTCGGTGGTGAGCGGTTTTCACACCAACTTCCAGCAGTACTCCAACCAGTACGGCCTCGGACTGTTGACCCGGTTACTGACGCATTACCTGCGCTGGTTCCATAACCGCTCCAAGCTGACCCTGGTGCCCAGCGCCAGCCAGCGAATGGAGTTGGAGCGGCGGCACTTCGAGCGCCTGGCGCTACTGTCCCGTGGCGTCGACAGCCAACTCTTCCACCCGGCTAAACGGCTGGGTTCGCTGCGTGAAAGCTGGGGTCTGGATAACGACGACATCGCGCTGATGCATGTCGGCCGGCTCGCTCAGGAAAAAAACCTCGGTCTGCTCAAACGTTGCTACCAGGCTTTGCAGTCAAGTTATCCACAACGACGAATAAAGCTGATTGTGATCGGTGATGGCCCGCAGCGTGCGCTGCTGGAAAAAGAACTGCCTGACGCAATCTTCTGCGGTTCACAACGCGGCGAAGCCCTGGCTTGTCACTATGCGTCCGGGGATCTGTTTCTGTTTCCGAGCCTGACCGAAACCTTTGGCAACGTGGTGCTTGAAGCTCTGGCGTCCGGATTGGGCGTGGTGGCCTACGATCAGGCAGCCGCAGCTCAACACATTCGCCATGGTTACAACGGCGTGTTGGCGATGCCGGGGGACGAAGAGGCGTTTTGCGATGCCGCCCGTTGGTTGCTGGAAGAAGCAGAAACCTTGCGCTGCATACGACTCAACGCACGCCAGCACGCCAGTCGGCAGGGCTGGGGCGCAATCGTCGAGCAATTTGAAGGGCAATTGCGCGGGGCCTGTCATGACCCTTGTGGCGAGGGAATGTCTGTGCCGTTTAAACCAGCGTCATCAACGCCTCACGACTGAACGGCAGGATATCCTGCTCGCGACCTTCGCGGACCTTCTGCGCCCAGTCCGGGTCGACCAGCAAGGCGCGGCCCACGGCCACCAGGTCGAACTCTTCGTTGTTCAAACGCTCCAGCAGGTTCTCCAGGCTGGCCGGCTGCGCGACTTTGTCGGTGTTGACCATGAACTGCAGGAACTCACCGTCCAGCCCCACGCTGCCCACAGTGATGGTCGGCTTGCCCGTCAGCTTACGGGTCCAGCCCGCCAGGTTCAGCTCGGAACCGTCGAACTCAGGCTCCCAGAAACGCCGCGTCGAACAGTGGAAGATATCCACCCCGGCATCGGACAGCGGCTGGAGAAATTCGCCCAACGCCTCCGGGGTTTGCACAAGACGTGCGGTGTAGTCCTGCTGCTTCCACTGCGAGTAACGGAAGATGATCGGGTAGTGCGCACCGACCGCCGCACGCACGGCCTGAATCAGCTCAATGGCAAAGCGCGAACGATTGGCCAGGCTGCCACCGTATTCGTCGGTGCGCTGGTTGCTGCCTTCCCAGAAGAACTGGTCGACCAGATAGCCGTGAGCACCGTGGATCTCCACACCATCCATGCCAATGCTCTGCGCGTCTTTGGCGGCCTGGGCGAAAGCTGCGATCACCTCCTGAATGTCTTGTTTGGTCATGCCGTGAACCACGACCTGACCGTCCTTGAGTTTTTCCGATGGCCCGTAGCCCGGCACGCTGGCGTCCGGTTCGGTGCCGATGCGCCGTACGCTGCCGACGTGCCACAACTGCGGAACGATCTTGCCGCCTTCAGCGTGCACCGCGTCCACGACTTTTTTCCAGCCGGCCAACGCCGCTTCGCCGTAAAAGTGCGGGACGTTCGGGTAACCGTTGGAAGCCTTGTGGCCAACCGTGGTGCCCTCGGTGATGATCAGTCCCACACCTGCGGCAGCGCGACGGCGGTAGTACTCGATGACATTCGAATTCGGCACGCCGCCCGGGGAAAACGAACGGGTCATCGGCGCCATGACCACACGGGTCGACAGCTCCAGGGCCCCGAGGTTGAACGGTTTGAACAAGGCTTTGACTGGCATGCGGCACTCCATAGAGAGGCGAGGTTTATGACGGCGATAATATGGAGAGTGCAAGGCTTTGCGAAGCACTATTGATTTGGGTGATTAAGATTCAAAACGACAGAGGGGGTCTGTAGGAGCACGGCTACCAGCGATGGCGTCCTTGAGATCGCTATCGTCGGCAAGCCGTGCTCCTACGGGAGACAGGTTCAGACCAGGGCTTTTTCGATTGCCTGAACGATCGTCGGATCATCCGGCGCAGTACGTGGCGAGAAACGCGCCAGCACGCGACCATCTTTACCGAGGAGGAATTTCTCGAAGTTCCAGGTGATGTCACCTGGGAATTCTGCGCCCTCGCCCGCCAACAACCGGTACAGCTGATGACGGTCGTGACCGTTGACTTCCAGTTTGCTGGACAGCGGAAAGGTCACGCCATAGTTGAGACTGCAGAACTCTTTGATCTCGCTTTCAGTGCCTGGCTCTTGCCCGGCAAACTGGTTGCACGGCAAACCCAGCACACTGAAACCTTTGCCCTTGTATTGCTGGTAGAGGTTTTCCAGAGCCGCGTACTGTGGGGTCAAACCACACTTGGAGGCGACGTTGACCACCAGCACGACGTGCCCTTTGAAGGGCGCCAGAGGCAACTCCTGGCCATCCAAAGCTTTCAATGTAAGGTCGTGAAAAGCACTCATGACGAACTCCAAATTTCCCGTGTTCTTCTCGAAACAGCCACTGGGCGATGTCGCCAAGGACAGCCGCGGACTAAAAAGGCGCCCCTCGGGCGCCTCTCCAGCTCTCGAAGCTTAGCGCAGAAAATCAGTGGTGATGGCCACCTTCGCCATGGACGTGACCATGAGCGATTTCTTCCTGGCTGGCATCACGGATGTCGACGATCTTGACCTGGAAGGTCAAACGCTGGCCGGCCAACGGGTGGTTGCCGTCAACGGTCACGTCGTCGCCGTCCAGATCACGGATGGTGACGATTTGCATCTGGCCGTCTGGTGCGGAAGCGTGGAACTGCATGCCCACTTCCAGCTCGTCGACGCCTTCGAACATGCTGCGGCTCAGGGTGCTGACCAGTTCGGCAGCGTATTCGCCGTAGGCATCTTCAGGTTCTACGCAGACGTTCAGTTCATCACCGACGGCTTTACCTTCCAGGGCTTTTTCCAGGCCAGGGATGATGTTACCTGCGCCTTGCAGGTAAACCAGCGGTGCGCCGCCGGCAGAGCTGTCGATGACCTCACCAGCGTCGTTGGTCAGGGTATAGTCGATGGAGACAGCCTTATTGGCGGCGATCAGCATGGGGCGAGACCTTTTGCATAAGAATATGGAAAGACCAAGTTTAGCGAAGCCATCGCCCGAAAGCGAACAGAACCCGGACAGACGGGTCGCTTCGACAGGGTCGACGATCCAGGGCTTCCATCTGGACGAGGATGGACACTGGGTTGTCGAGCTTTCCTGCGGCCATACCCAGCATCTGCGCCACCAGCCACCGTGGCAATCACGAGCCTGGGTGCAGGACCCTGCCAAACGCACTGAAAAAATAGGCCAACCCTTTGATTGCGGTTGGTGCGCTCAAGGCTCGGTTAGCGATAACCTTGACGTCTGAAATATCGGTAGAAGGCCAGTCATAGGCGTTCACCCTTGCCATGCACCTCCAGAGAATCCGCATGCAAACTTTTTTTATTGCGCCCACCGATTTTGGTGTGGGTCTGACCTCCATCAGCCTCGGGCTGGTGCGTACCCTTGAGCGGGCCGGGCTGAAAGTCGGTTTCTTCAAACCGATTGCCCAGCCACACCCTGGCGACACCGGCCCTGAACGCTCCACCGAACTGGTGGCCCGCACCCACGGCCTGAAGCCGCCGCAGCCGCTGGGCCTGGCTCACGTCGAGCGGATGCTCGGCGACGGTCAGCTGGATGAGCTGCTGGAAGAAATCATCACCTTGTACCAGCAAGCCGCCATCGGCAAAGACGTGCTGGTCGTCGAAGGCATGGTCCCGACTCGCAGCGCCAGCTACGCCGCGCGGGTCAACCTGCACCTGGCGAAAAGCCTGGATGCCGAAGTGATTCTGGTGTCGGCACCGGAAAACGAAGTGCTCACCGAATTGTCCGGCCGGGTCGAGTTGCAAGCGCAATTGTTCGGCGGTCCAAAAGACCCGAAAGTGCTCGGCGTGATCCTTAACAAGGTCAAAACCGATGAAAGCATGGAGGCTTTCGCCGCACGCCTGAAGGAACACTCGCCCTTGCTGCGCAGCGGCGACTTCCGGCTGCTTGGCTGCATTCCGTTCCAGCCGGAACTGAACGCCCCGCGCACCCGCGACGTCGCGGACCTGATGGGCGCTCAGGTGCTCAATGCCGGCGACTATGAAAGCCGGCGCATGAGCAAGATCATCATTTGCGCCCGCACCATGCGCAACACGGTCGAATTGCTCAAGCCCGGCGTGCTGGTGGTGACCCCCGGGGATCGCGACGACATCATCCTCGCCGTCAGCCTCGCCGCGATCAATGGCGTGCCGCTGGCCGGGCTGCTGCTGACCAGCGGAACCCTGCCCGACCCACGGATCATGGACCTCTGCCGAGGCGCCTTGCAGGCCGGTCTGCCCGTCTTGTCGGTGAGCACTGGCTCCTACGAAACCGCCAACCAGTTGAACGGTTTGAACAAGGAAATCCCCATCGACGACCGCGAGCGTGCGGAGATCATCACCGATTTCGTCGCCAGCCACCTCGACGCCAACTGGCTGCACCAGCGCTGCGGCACACCGCGTGAAATGCGCCTGTCGCCGGCGGTGTTCCGCTATCAACTGATCCAGCGCGCCCAGGCGGCCAACAAACGCATCGTCCTGCCCGAAGGCAGCGAACCGTTGACGGTGCAGGCGGCAGCGATCTGCCAGGCACGTGGCATTGCTCGCTGCGTGTTGCTGGCCAAACCTGAAGACGTGCAAGCGGTTGCGCGCGCCCAAGGCATCGAGTTGCCTGAGGGCCTGGAGATTCTCGACCCGGACCTGATCCGTCAGCGGTATGTCGAACCAATGGTCGCGTTGCGCAAAACCAAAAGCCTCAACGCGCCAATGGCCGAGCAGCAACTGGAAGACACCGTGGTGATCGGCACCATGATGCTCGCGCTGGATGAAGTCGACGGGCTGGTGTCCGGGGTCATCCACTCCACCGCCAATACCATTCGTCCGGCATTGCAACTGATCAAGACCGCACCCGGCTGCACGTTGGTGTCGTCGGTGTTTTTCATGCTGTTCCCGGAGGAAGTGCTGGTCTACGGCGACTGCATCATGAACCCGCACCCAAGCGCCAGTGAGCTGGCCGAGATCGCCCTGCAAAGTGCCGACTCTGCCGCCGCCTTCGGGATCACACCACGGGTGGCGATGCTCAGCTATTCCAGCGGTGAGTCGGCCAGCGGCGAAGAAGTCGAGAAAGTTCGCGAGGCCACTCTGCTCGCCCACGAAGCGCAAAACGCGCTGCTGATCGACGGGCCGTTGCAGTACGACGCCGCCGCCAACGAAGACGTGGCTCGGCAGCTGGCGCCGAACAGTCAGGTCGCCGGTCGGGCAACCGTGTTCATTTTCCCCGACCTGAACACCGGCAACACCACCCACAAAGCCGTGCAACGCAGTGCCGACTGCGTCAGCCTCGGACCGATGCTGCAAGGCCTGCGCAAACCGGTGAATGATTTGCCGCGCGGCGCTCAGGTCGACGACATCGTCTACACCATTGCCCTGACTGCGATTCAAGCCGCCAACCGACCTATGGATGTTTAAATGCTGGATTTTCTACCTGCACCCTTGCGAGGCGTAATCGCCTCGCTGTTGTTGGCGCTGAACACGATCGTCTGCTGCACACCGCTGTTTGTCGTGGCAATCTTCAAATTACTGCTGCCCTTCCCTATCGCACAGCGCTTCACCGACTGGCTGATGAGCCACATCCATGAAGCCTGGATCAGCAACAACAAGGCCTGGATGGACTTGCTCGGGCACACGCGCTGGACGCTCAGCGGGCTAGAAGGTCTGGACTATCAACACTCGTACCTGATCACCAGCAACCACCAGAGCTGGGTCGACATCATGGTGTTGCAGTACGTGCTCAACCGCCGGATTCGTCCGCTGAAGTTCTTCCTCAAGCAAGAGCTGATCTGGGTGCCGGTAATCGGTCTGGCGTGGTGGGCGCTGGGTTTCCCGTTCATGAAACGCTACTCCAAGGCCTATCTGGAAAAGCACCCGGAGAAGAAAGGCAAAGACCTGGAAACCACTCGCAAGACTTGCGACAAGTTTCGCAATAACCCGGTGGGGATTTTCAACTTCGTCGAAGGCACGCGCTTTACCGAAGGCAAGCATGCGCAGCAGCAATCACCGTTCCGTCACCTGCTCAAGCCCAAGGCGGGCGGTATCGCGTTTGTGCTGGATGCCATGGGCGAGCAACTGGAAGCCATCGTCAACGTGACCATTCACTACCCGGCCGGGCGCCCCGGTTATTGGGACCTGCTGTGTGGCAACGTGAAAGACGTGGTGGTGCACTTTCAGGAGCTGAAGATCCCGCCGCAGTTCATCGGCAAGAACTACGACCAGGACGGCGTGTACCGCCTGGAGTTCCAGGGCTGGATCAACCAGTTGTGGGAAGACAAGGATGCGTTGCTTGCGCAGATGCATCGCGAATATCCCGGAAAACGCTGACTTCCTGTGGCGAGGGAGCTTGCTCCCGCTCGGTCGCGCAGCGGCCGCAAAACCAGCCGACGCACTCTTACAGAAAGAATGCGTTCGCTGATTTCAGGACCGCTTCGCGCTCCAGCGGGAGCAAGCTCCCTCGCCACAAAAGCGGATCAACAAAAAGCCCGCAACCGATCACTCGGTTGCGGGCTTTTTAGTGCGCGTGAAGCTTAGATCGCGCCGCGTTTACGCAGCAGCTCCAGCACTTGCTTGACGCTTTCTTCCAGCGACAACGTCTGGGTGTCGACCACAAGGTCGGCGTCCAGCGGCACGTCGTACGGGAAGGAATCGCCCGGGATGTTGTCGCCACCCGCAGCGTACAAACCTTGCGGATCACGCGCGGCGCAGACCATCGGCGATGCTTGCACGTAAACGGTCAGCAAGCGATCACCGCCAATCAGTGCCTTGGCCTGCTCGCGACCTTCGGAGTCCGGTGCAACAAACGCCGCCAGGGTCAGCAAACCGGCTTCGTTGAACTGACGGGCGATGTGAGCCGCACGGCGCCAGTTCTCGGTACGCCCGGCGCGATCCAGCGGCAGACCTTTGTTCAGGTCGTGACGCAGGTTCTGGCCATCAAGCACAAACACCGCACGGCCCATGTCGAACAGCTTGCGTTCAACCGCATAGGCCAGGGTGCTTTTGCCCGCGCCCGAGAGGCCGCTGAACAGCACGGTAGCCGGTTGCTGGCCGAAGCGCTGGGCACGCTCCTCGGTGGCTACATGGGCCAACTTGCCATGGTGCGTGGAGCTGCTATGAGCCAAAGGCTGGGCGACGATCATGCCCGCGCCGACGGTGCCGTTGGTCAAGCGGTCGATGATGATGAACGAACCCGTGGTGCGGTTGCTCTCATACCCATCGAGGGCAATCGGCGCGTCGAGGCTGATCTTGACCTTACCGATCTCGTTCAGCTGCAAGGCGCTGGCCGGGCCTTCTTCCAGGGTGTTCACGTCGACCTTGTTGACGATGCTGGCGATCGAGCCCGGCACGTAACTGGTGGCGCGTTTGATGTCGTATTTCTTGCCCGGCAGCATCGGCTCTTCAGCCATCCACACCAGCATCGCTTCGAAGCTGTCGGTGACCGGCGGCACGTTGTCGGCATGCACCAGCAGGTCGCCACGGGAGATGTCGATTTCGTCTTCCATGGTCAGCGTCACCGCCTGACCCGGGCCGGCATGCTCCAGCTCACCTTCGAAGGTGACGATGGATTTCACGCGGCTGCTCTTGCCCGACGGCAGCACCACGACTTCGTCGCCCTTCTTGACGATGCCGCTGGCCAGGGTGCCGGCGAAACCGCGGAAGTTCAGGTTCGGCCGATTGACGTACTGCACCGGGAACCGCAGGTCGGTGAAGTTACGGTCGCCCGCGACTTCCACGGTTTCAAGAATCTCCATCAGCGACTGGCCGGTGTACCACGGCGAGCGCTCGGACTTGTTCACCACGTTGTCGCCCTTGAGCGCCGACATCGGCACGAAGTGCATGCTGGTAGGCTTCATCTTCAAGCCTTCAGCGAACTTCAGGTAATCGGCCTTGATCGACTCGAACACGCCCTGATCGAAGTCCTTGAGGTCCATCTTGTTGATGGCGACGACGATGTGCTTGATACCCAGCAACGAGGCGATAAAGCTGTGGCGACGGGTCTGGGTTTGCACGCCGTAACGGGCGTCGACCAGGATGATCGCCAGGTCACAGGTGGATGCACCGGTGGCCATGTTGCGGGTGTACTGCTCATGGCCAGGGGTGTCGGCAATGATGAATTTGCGCTTGGCGGTGGAGAAATAGCGGTACGCGACATCGATGGTGATGCCTTGTTCGCGCTCGGCCTGCAGGCCGTCGACCAGCAACGCCAGGTCGATGTCGTCACCGGTGGTGCCGACTTTTTTCGAGTCGCGGGTAATGGCTTCCAGATGATCCTCGTAGATCATCTTGGAGTCGTGCAGCAGGCGCCCGATCAGGGTGCTCTTGCCGTCGTCGACGTTACCGCAGGTCAAAAAGCGCAGCAGCTCTTTACGTTCGTGCTGGCCCAGGTAGGCGAGGATGTCCTCGCTGATCAAATCAGATTGATGCGACATGACAGCCCCTTAGAAATAACCTTGACGTTTTTTGTCTTCCATCGAGCCGGCGCCATCGTGATCGATGACCCGGCCCTGGCGCTCGGAAGTTCGCGTCAGGAGCATTTCCTGAATGATGTCCGTGAGGCTTTCGGCCTCGGACTCCACCGCGCCCGTCAACGGGTAGCAGCCAAGGGTACGGAAACGCACTTTCTTTTTGACGATACGGGCTTTGTCTTCGTCGCTCAGGTGCTCGAGGATGCGCTCGTCGTCGATCATGATCAGCGTGCCGTTCTTCTCGATGACCTCGCGCTCGGCGGCGAAGTACAGCGGGACGATCGGGATGCCTTCAAGGTAGATGTACTGCCAGATGTCCAGCTCGGTCCAGTTCGACAGCGGGAATACGCGGATCGATTCGCCTTTGTTGACCTTGCCGTTGTAGACGTTCCACAGCTCCGGGCGCTGGTTTTTCGGGTCCCAGCGGTGCTTGCTGTCGCGGAACGAGTACACGCGCTCTTTGGCGCGGGATTTCTCTTCATCACGGCGCGCACCACCGAAGGCTGCGTCGAAACCGTACTTGTCCAAAGCCTGCTTCAGGCCTTCGGTCTTCATGATGTCGGTGTGCTTGGCACTGCCGTGGGTGAAGGGGTTGATCCCTTGCGCCACGCCTTCCGGGTTGACGTAGGTAATCAGGTCGAGGCCCAGCTCTGCGACCATCTTGTCGCGGAAGCTGTACATCTCCTGAAATTTCCATTGGGTGTCGACGTGCATCACCGGAAACGGCAGCTTGCCCGGGAAGAACGCCTTGCGTGCCAGATGCAGCATCACGGCGGAGTCTTTACCGATGGAGTACAGCATCACCGGGTTGTCGAACTCGGCGGCCACCTCGCGGATGATGTGGATGCTTTCCGCCTCCAGCTGTTTCAGATGCGTCAGTTTGTCGACCATGGCTACTCACGAAAGCTTTCTTATGAACGGCCAGCGGGCCGTGTTCGAGCGACGAATGCTAGCACAGCGACCTCTTCTAATCAGGACGCTGACTAGATCGAAAGAGCATATGAATATACCGCCCCGTTAGGGCGCCGCAGGCCCTTGTGGGAGCGAGCCTGCTCGCGATAGCGGTGGGTCAGTCAACACTGCTGTTGAATGTAAATCCGCCTTCGCGAGCAGGCTCGCTCCCACATTGAATGCCTGCGTCAAATCGGATTCGGGCAATCGATGAAGATGTGTTCGAGGGCAAACCGTCGCGCCAGATAATCCCCCAGCGCCTGTACACCGAAGCGTTCGGTGGCGTGATGGCCGGCGGCGATGAAACTGATGTCGTTTTCCCGGGCGCTATGGAAGGTTTGCTCGGACGCTTCACCGCTCAGGTACAGGTCGACACCGGCCTGCACCGCCTGATCGATATAGCCCTGGCCACCGCCCGTGCACCAGCCGACGCGCCGGACCATTTTGCTGCCCTCGATCAGCAACGGCTCGCGGCCCATGACCTCTTGCACATGACGGGCAAAGTCGCGCGCGGTCATGGGTTCGGCGAGCGAACCGACCAGCCCGACCACTTTGAGGTTTTCCGGGTCCAGCGGGCCTTCGACGGTAATGTCCAGTTGGCGAGCCAGTTGCACGTTGTTGCCCACTTCCGGGTGCACATCCAGCGGCAAGTGATAGGCCAGCAGACTGATGTCGTGCTTGAGCAGGGTTTTGAGCCTACGCTGCTTCATACCGGTGATGCAGGGGTTTTCACCTTTCCAGAAGTAGCCGTGGTGAACCAGCACCAGATCGGCCTTGGCTTCGACCGCGGCATCGAGCAACGCCTGGCTGGCCGTGACGCCGCTGACGATGCGCATGACCTGCGGCCGACCTTCGACTTGCAGGCCATTGGGGCAATAGTCGGCAATCCGCGAACTGGCAAGGTAACGATCCGCTTCTTCTACCAGGGTGCTCAGGGCGACGGCCATAAAAGACTCCTAAATATCCCGTTCAGAGGCGCGCGCGGCCTCGTATAATGCGCGACATTATGGGCCGTCCATGGCCCTTCGTAACCTCCCAGGATTTGTTCAATGCTCAAGGGTCTGCGTTTTTTTGGCTGGCCGCTGCTGGCCGGCGTGCTTATCGCGTTGTTGATCATCCAGCGTTACCCGCAATGGGTCGGGCTGCCAAGTCTGGATGTGAACCTGCAGCAAGCCCCACAAACCACTCAGACCCAACAGGGGCCGGTGTCTTACGCCGATGCCGTGGTCATTGCCGCACCGGCAGTGGTCAACCTCTACACCACCAAAGTGGTCAACAAAACCAGCCATCCGCTGTTTGAAGACCCGCAATTCCGGCGGTTCTTCGGCGACAACGCGCCCAAGCAGAAACGCATGGAGTCGAGCCTCGGTTCCGGGGTGATCATGAGCCCGGAAGGCTATTTGCTGACCAACAACCACGTGACCACCGGCGCCGACCAGGTCGTTGTCGCGCTCAAGGATGGCCGTGAAACCCTGGCTCGCGTGATCGGCAGCGACCCGGAAACCGACCTCGCGGTGCTGAAAATCGATCTGAAGAACCTGCCGTCGATCACTGTCGGCCGCTCGGAAAACATCCGCGTCGGCGATGTCGCGCTGGCCATCGGCAACCCGTTTGGCGTCGGCCAGACCGTGACCATGGGCATCATCAGCGCCACCGGGCGCAATCAGTTGGGCCTGAACAACTACGAAGACTTCATCCAGACCGACGCCGCGATCAACCCGGGCAACTCCGGCGGTGCACTGGTAGATGCCAACGGCAATCTTACCGGGATCAACACCGCGATTTTCTCCAAGTCCGGCGGCTCACAAGGCATCGGTTTCGCAATCCCGATCAAGCTGGCGATGGAAGTCATGAAGTCGATCATCGAACACGGTCAGGTGATTCGCGGCTGGTTGGGGATTGAAGTGCAGCCGTTGAGTCAGGAACTGGCGGAGTCGTACGGCCTGTCCGGGCGTCCGGGGATTGTCGTTGCGGGGATTTTCCGCGACGGCCCGGCACAAAAAGCCGGCCTGCAATTGGGCGATGTGATCCTCAGCATTGATGGCGAACCAGCCGGCGACGGCCGCCGTTCGATGAACCAGGTGGCGCGGATCAAGCCGACCGACAAAGTGACTGTTCAGGTCATGCGCAATGGCAAGGAACTCAAGCTGACCGCAGAAATCGGCCTGCGTCCGCCACCCGCACCGGTCAAAGAAGAAGAGTAAACAGCCACCACCAATCAATGTGGGAGCGAGCCTGCTCGCGATAGCGGTTTAAGCGTCAACGATGATGTTGAAGGCTATGACCTCATCGCGAGCAGGCTCGCTCCCACAGGCGCGGCGGTGGTTTACAAGTCGCCGAGCCCGTCGATCAACGCCTGGTTCTGCTCTGGCGTACCGATGGTGATGCGCAGGAACTGGGCAATCCGTTCCTGCTTGAAGTGCCGGACGATCACGCCTTGCTCGCGCAACTTCGCCGCCAGGCCTGCCGCGTCATGCTGCGGGTGACGGGCGAAGATGAAGTTCGCTGCCGACGGCAACACCTCAAAGCCCTTCTCCTGCAATTGCTTGACCACCCACTCGCGACTGTCGATCACCAGCCGGCAGGTCTTGTCGAAGTGCTCGCGATCGGCAAACGCCGCTGCCGCACCCACAATCGCCAGGCGATCCAGGGGGTAGGAGTTGAAGCTGTTCTTGATCCGCTCCAGCGCCTCGATCAGGTCCGGATGCCCCACCGCCAGGCCCACGCGCAAACCGGCCAACGAACGCGACTTGGAGAGGGTCTGCGTCACCAGCAGGTTCGGGTAACGGTCGACCAGGCTGATTGCAGTTTCGCCGCCGAAGTCGATGTAGGCTTCGTCGACCACCACCACCGAATCAGGGCTGGCCTTGAGGATTTGCTCGACGGCGTCCAGCGCCAACAGGCAACCGGTCGGTGCATTCGGGTTGGGGAAAATGATCCCGCCGTTCGGCCTGGCGTAGTCCGAGACGCGAATCTGGAACTGCTCGTCCAGCGGCACCGCGTCGAATGGAATGCCGTACAAGCCGCAATACACCGGATAAAAGCTGTAGCTGATGTCCGGGAACAGCAGCGGTTGGCCGTGCTGGAACAGGCCGTGAAAAACATGCGCCAGCACTTCATCGGAACCATTGCCGAGGAACACCTGATTGCCCTGTACGCCGTAATACTCAGCCACTGCCTGCTTGAGCAGGTCGCTGTTGGGGTCCGGGTACAGACGCAGGTTGTCGTTCAGTTCGGTCTGCATCGCCGCCAGTGCTTTAGGCGATGGGCCGTAAGGGTTTTCGTTGGTGTTGAGCTTGACCAGCTTCGCCAGCTTCGGCTGCTCGCCCGGTACGTATGGCACCAGATCCTTGACGAACGGACTCCAGAATTTACTCATGCTCATTTCCCCTGCCCTTCAATAAAGCTCTCGTCAACGATGCGGTATTCGGCGCTGCGGGCGTGAGCGGTCAGCGACTCGCCACGGGCCAGCACGGAAGCGGTCTTGCCCAGTTCGGAGGCACCCTGCTCGGAGCAGAAGATGATCGACGAACGTTTCTGGAAGTCATACACACCCAGCGGCGAGGAGAAACGCGCGGTGCCGGAAGTCGGCAGCACGTGGTTGGGACCGGCGCAGTAATCGCCCAACGCCTCGGACGTGTGACGGCCCATGAAGATCGCACCGGCGTGGCGGATCTGCGGCAACCAGGCTTGCGGATCAGCGACCGACAGCTCCAGGTGTTCCGGCGCAATGCGGTTGGCCACGTCGATGGCCTGCTGCATGTCACGAACCTGAATCAGCGCGCCACGGCCATTGATCGAGGTGTTGATAATTTCGGCGCGTTCCATGGTCGGCAGCAGTTTAGCGATGCTCGCCGCTACCTGGTCGAGGAACCCGGCGTCGGGGCTGACCAGAATCGCCTGGGCGTCTTCGTCGTGCTCGGCCTGGGAGAACAGGTCCATGGCGATCCAGTCCGGATCGGTTTGGCCGTCGCACACCACGAGGATTTCCGAAGGGCCGGCAATCATGTCGATACCGACCTGGCCGAACACATGACGCTTGGCGGTGGCGACATAGATGTTGCCCGGGCCGACGACCTTGTCGACCTTCGGCACGCTTTCGGTGCCATAGGCCAGCGCGGCAACCGCTTGCGCGCCACCGATGGTGAACACCCGGTCGACGCCAGCGATGCACGCTGCGGCCAGCACCAGTTCGTTGACTTCACCGCGTGGCGTCGGTACGACCATGACCACTTCGGTCACGCCGGCAACCTTCGCCGGAATGGCGTTCATCAACACCGAAGACGGATAAGACGCCTTGCCGCCCGGTACGTACAGACCGGCGCGATCCAGCGGCGTGACTTTCTGGCCCAGCACCGTGCCGTCGGCTTCGGTGTAGCTCCAGGAGTCCTGCTTCTGTTTTTCATGGTAGCTGCGCACCCGCGCCGCGGCTTTTTCCAGCGCTTCACGCTGAGGCACGGTGATCCGGGTCAGTGCCAGTTCCAGGCGCTCGCGCGGCAGGATCAGGTCGGCCATCGACGCCACTTGCAGGCCGTCGAACTTCTGGGTGAATTCAACCAGCGCCGCGTCGCCGCGCTCACGCACAGCCTTGATGATGTCCAGCACCCGCTGATTGACCGAGTCGTCAGACACACTTTCCCAGCTCAGCAGATGATCCAGATGATGTGCGAAATCCGGATCAGCAGCGTTGAGTCGGCGAATTGCAGTCGGTGCGGTCATAGCGAGAGCCTCATAGGATTGGCAAAAACTCAGGCACCCGAAGCTAGCACTCCATCCGCTTGGGCACCTGAGAATTCTGGCTATGAGGCGGATAGACGGGCGCGACTTAACGTCGCGCAGGTGAATCAGCCGCGGTGTCGAGACTCCACTGCCTTGCGCAGGGTGTCGATCAACGCCTGGATACGGGCGTGCTGCATTTTCATCGAAGCTTTGTTGACGATCAGCCGGGAGCTGATGGCAGCAATGAAATCCTGTGGCTCCAGGCCGTTGGCCCGCAGCGTGTTACCGGTATCGACCACGTCGATGATCTTGTCCGCCAGACCGATCAGCGGTGCCAGCTCCATCGAGCCATATAGCTTGATGATGTCGACCTGACGACCCTGCTCGGCGTAATAACGCTTGGCAACGTTGACGAACTTGGTGGCGATGCGCAGACGGCCCTTGGGCTCGACCGCACCGACTTTGCCCGCGGTCATCAGCTTGCACTGGGCAATTTGCAGGTCCAGTGGCTCGTACAGGCCCTGGCCGCCGTACTCCATCAGCACATCTTTACCGGCGACGCCCAGGTCAGCGGCACCATGTTCGACGTAGGTCGGCACATCGGTGGCGCGCACGATCAGCAAGCGCACATCGGCCTGGGTCGTGGGGATGATCAGCTTGCGGCTCTTGTCCGGATTCTCGGTCGGCACGATGCCCGCTTCAGCCAGAAGCGGCAGGGTGTCGTCAAGGATGCGGCCCTTGGACAGTGCGATGGTCAACATGGGAAACGTCAGTCCTTATCAAGGTACTCATGCCCGGTCGCAAACGGCGCCGGACACACATCGAGGGTAAAACACCCCCGACTTCAACAAATCAACGGGCACGTCCCTGTGCCCATGAAGCAGGAACTAGCCCGGTACGCGGCGGATTTTCGCGCCGAGCATCTGCAGTTTCTCTTCGATGCACTCGTAACCACGGTCGATGTGGTAGATGCGATCGATCAGCGTGTCGCCTTCGGCGATCAGCGCCGAAATCACCAGGCTGGCCGAAGCCCGCAGGTCGGTGGCCATGACTGGCGCGCCCTTGAGCTTTTCGATGCCGGTGACGATCGCGGTGTTGCCTTCGACCTGGATGTGAGCGCCCATGCGGTGCAATTCGTAGACGTGCATGAAGCGGTTTTCGAAGATCGTCTCGATCACAGCGCCAGTGCCTTCGGCAATCGCGTTGAGGGAGATGAACTGTGCTTGCATGTCGGTCGGGAACGCCGGGTACGGAGCGGTACGCACGTTGACGGCTTTCGGCCGCTTGCCGTGCATGTTCAGTTCGATCCAGTCTTCGCCGGTAGTGATTTCAGCGCCGGCTTCCTTGAGTTTTTCCAGAACGGCTTCAAGGATGGTCGGATCGGTGTCCTTGACCTTCACGCGCCCGCCAGTCACGGCAGCAGCCACCAGGTAAGTACCGGTTTCGATACGGTCCGGCATCACCTTGTAAGTGGTCGTGTGCAGACGTTCGACGCCGTCGATGGTGATGGTGTCGGTGCCGGCACCGGAAACCTTCGCGCCCATGGCGTTCAGGAAGTTCGCCAGGTCGACGACTTCAGGCTCGCGCGCGGCGTTTGCCAGAACGCTGCGGCCCTTGGCCAGAGCAGCGGCCATCATGATGTTCTCGGTACCGGTCACGCTGACGGTATCGAAGAAGAAGTTTGCACCGCGCAGGCCGCCTTCTGGCGCCTTCGCCTTGATGTAGCCGCCTTCCACGTCAATGGTTGCCCCCATGGCTTCAAGGCCACGGATGTGCAGGTCGACCGGACGCGAACCGATGGCGCAACCGCCAGGCAGTGCGACTTCAGCTTCACCGAAACGCGCGACCATCGGGCCCAGAACCAGAATCGACGCACGCATGGTTTTAACCAGCTCGTACGGAGCGATCAGGGTCTTGATGGTGCGCGGGTCGATTTCGACGCTGAGTTTTTCGTCGATCACCGGTTCGATGCCCATGCGACCGAACAGCTCGATCATGGTGGTGATGTCGTGCAGGTGCGGCAGGTTGGCGACCGTAACCGGGCCATCGCACAGCAGCGTTGCAGCCAGAATCGGCAGGGCAGAGTTCTTTGCCCCGGAGATGCGGATTTCGCCATCAAGACGAACGCCGCCGGTAATAATCAGTTTATCCATAAGAATCTCGACGCCCTTGGGCTCAGGTGCGCTCGGCCCAGGCCGCGCTGCTGAAAAATTTCATAGTGACCGCATGGATGCTGCCATCGGTGATCCATGGGTTCAAATGGGCATAGATCTGCTGCTGACGCTTGACCGGGCTCAATGCCGCCAGTTCATCGCTAATCACGTTCAGCTGAAAGTTGCAGCCTTCGCCCTCAACTTCTACCTGTACTGATAAAAGAGTCTCGGACAGCTTTCCTTCAAGAAAGCTCTTCACTTCGTTGGCCTGCATGCTCAACCTCAATCGGCGCCCTGTGCGCGCGGGTCGGACATCATACAAAAAAGCCCCGCGCCTGCGAACCCCGCATAGCAGGACTCTGACGGGGGGCTTCTTTATAGATGATAGTTAGGGGTGTGCCAACAACTCAGTCAATTCGCTGACCTGAGCGATTTCACGCATGTCGTCAGGCAAGGCACGGATGCTCAGCGCCTTGCCCGCCGCTTGCGCATCACGCATGAAACACAGTAACAACGACAAACCGACGCTGCTGGACTTTTGCACACCCGAGCAATCAAGTACCAGGGCTGGCGCTGTGCTCGACTTGATCAAGGCCTGGCCCTGCTTGCGCAAGGCTGGCCCAGTACGGTAATCGAGTACACCGCTGAGCATCAGCTCACCGGCCTCGCCCATGCTGACAGCCGACTCACTCATTGGGCGGGCTTCTTCTGAGTCGCTTCTGCGTCGGTTTTTTCCTTGGCCTTGGCGACTTCACCGGCCCAACCATTGATGGTCGCGTCCAGGTTATTGCCATTGCGCTGCATCGCGTCGCTGAACTGATCACGGAACAGCTTGCCGATGTTGATGCCGTTGATGATCACATTGCGCAACTTCCACTCGCCATTGATCTTTTCGAGTGTGTAGGACACAGGATAGATCGCGCCATTGCTGCCTTTGACCGTCATGCCAACGCTGGTACGGTCTCCCGACTCATCCTTGGCCGCGTCAACGGTAATGCCCTGATTGTTGTATTCGAGCAAAGCATTGCCATAGAACTGGAAGAGGCCGCGCTTGAAGTTATCTTCAAAGGTTTTCATTTGCGCAGGTGTGGCATTGCGCGAGTACTTGACCGTCATGATGCTCCTGGAGATGCCCTCGGCATCCACCACCGGCCCGACGATGGTGTTCAAGGCATCGTAGAAACCGTTCGGGTCCTGTTTGTACTTCGCTTTATTGGCCGACAGATCGGCGAGCAGCCGATTGGTGGTGTCCTGCACGATATCGTGCGCGGACTGCGCAGCCACGGCGTTACCCATGAATGGCAAGACTGCAAGTAATACCAACAGGCCACGTCGCAAGGTAGAGATCATGAAAAAAACTCCTTATTTAGCGTCTTTGCTAACGGTATTGAGCAGGAATTTACCGATCAGGTCTTCGAGCACCAGCGACGACTGCGTGTCATGAATGGTCCCACCATCCTTGAGCAGGGACTGTTCCCCGCCCACGCTGATACCGATGTATTTTTCGCCCAACAGGCCCGCCGTGAGGATAGATGCAGTGGAGTCAGTCGGCAGATTATCTACGCGCTTTTCCAGTTGCATGGTCACTCGCCCGGTGAAGCTGTCGCGATCCAGATCGATAGCCGTGACCTTGCCGATAGTCACACCGGCCATGGTCACTTTTGATCTGACCGTCAAACCGGCGATATTGTCGAAATACGCATACAGTTTATAGCTGTCGGTGCTCGAAACAGGGGACAGTCCACTGACCCGCAGGGCAAGCAACACTAAAGCCAGGATGCCAGCCAGCAAGAAAAGGCCGACACCGATTTCCAGGGTGCGGTTTTGCATCAGAAATCTCCAAACATCAAGGCAGTCAAAATAAAGTCCAGGCCGAGGATGGCCAATGAGGCATACACCACGGTTTTGGTGGTGGCACGACTGATCCCTTCGGAAGTGGGCTCACAGTCGTAGCCTTGGAATACGGCGATCCAGGTCACGACAAAGGCAAATACAATGCTTTTAATGATGCCATTGAATACATCACCGTCGAACGTCACGCTGTTTTGCATGTTCGACCAGTAGGAACCTTCATACACACCCAACCAGTCGACAGCTACCCAGGAACCGCCCCAGATACCGACCACGCTGAAAATCATCGCCAGCACTGGAAGGGAAATGAAGCCGGCCCACAAACGGGGGGCAATGATGTACTTGAGCGGGTCGACGCCAATCATTTCCAGACTGGACAACTGCTCGGTGGACTTCATGTTGCCGATCTCGGCGGTCAATGCGGAACCGGCACGCCCGGCGAACAGCAACGCAGTCACCACCGGCCCCAGCTCACGCAACAGCGTCAGCGCAACCATCTGCCCGACCGCCTGTTCCGAACCGTAGCTGGACAAAATGTTGAAGCCTTGCAGCGCCAGCACCATTCCGATGAATATCCCGGAGACCACGATAATCACCAGGGACATCACGCCGACCGAGTGCAGCTGCTTGACCAGCAAGCCAAATGCGCCACTGACACCACCACGTCCCAGCAGGACATGAAACAGGAACAGTGATGAACGACCGAGCACCGCGATGCTGTCGATGCCGGCCTGGCCGAATCGACGAACTCTCTCTATTAGTGAAATCTTGCGCATCAGCGCTTCCCCAGAAGATCTGCGCGGTAATCCGTCGCTGGATAGTGGAACGGTACCGGCCCGTCTGGATCACCCTTCATGAATTGGTGAATCCGCGGATTATCGGAATTCATCAGCTCATCGGGAGTCCCCTGCCCCAACACCTGCCCATCGCCTACCACGTACAGGTAATCGGCAATGCTCGCGGTTTCGGCCAGATCATGGGAAACCACGATGCTGGTGATGCCCAAGGCGTCGTTAAGCAGGCGGATCAGGCGCACCAGAACGCCCATGGCGATTGGGTCCTGCCCGACAAAAGGCTCGTCGTACATCAGAATTTGCGGATCGAGGGCAATCGCCCGTGCCAGCGCGACACGACGCTTCATGCCGCCGGACAACTCATCGGGCATCAGGTCGATGGCACCGCGCAACCCCACTGCCTGCAACTTGAGCAAGACGATGTCACGAATCATTTCATCCGGAAGCCGGGTATGAACACGCAGCGGAAAGGCGATGTTTTCGAAAACATCGAGGTCCGTGAACAGCGCGCCGCTCTGAAACAGCACACCCATATGCTTGCGCGCATCGAACAGGTCGCTACGAGACAGCGTGGGCAAATTTTGCCCGTTGACCCACACTTCGCCACCTGAAGGGCGCAACTGCGCGCCCATCAGGCGCAGCAGTGTAGTTTTTCCGCAACCGGAAGGTCCCATGATGCCGGTAACCTTGCCGCGCGGAATGCGAATATCGACATTGTTGAAAATGCTGCGCGCGCCGCGCTTGAAGGACACTCCCTTCAGCTCGACCGCGTAGGCGTTATCGGCACTCATCTAAACTCCTTGCGATGCAAGCCTCTCACTCGGACGCCGGGCTCCCTGCCGAGAGCACATAATATCCAGGCCGAACTGGCGACGAACTATATCACTGCTAATGCAAACCGCCCAAGGCCGAAGCCCGCGGCGTTCAGCATCAAGACAGGCAAAAAGACACGAGTTTCAGCGTTTGCGGGAGTCGCCTGAATAAAGCACGACGAACTAACGTGAGGGATTTGCTCATTACCGCTATAATCGCCGCCTTTTCTCAGGCTATACGATTTCTGACATGAGCCAATCCAGCGACCTGATTCAATCAGCACAACGCACCATCCGCCTCGAGCTTGAAGCCGTAGAAGGCTTGCTGCCCCACATCGACGCAGATTTCGTACGCGCTTGCGAGATGATTCTGGCCAGCAAAGGCCGCGTGGTCGTGGTCGGCATGGGCAAGTCCGGGCACATCGGCAACAAGATTGCCGCCACCCTCGCCAGCACCGGCACCACGGCTTTTTTCGTACACCCGGCCGAAGCCAGTCACGGCGACATGGGCATGATCACTCGCGATGACATCATCCTCGCGCTGTCGAACTCCGGCTCCACCAACGAAATCATCACGCTGCTGCCGCTGATCAAGCGTCTGGGCATCAAACTGATCAGCCTGACCGGCAATCCTGATTCGCCGTTGGCCAAGGCTGCCGAAGTGAACCTCAATGTTCATGTCGAGCACGAAGCCTGCCCGCTGAACCTGGCACCGACCTCCTCCACCACGGCGGCGCTGGTAATGGGTGATGCACTGGCCGTTGCCTTGCTGGAAGCCCGCGGCTTCACTGCCGAAGATTTCGCGTTTTCACACCCTGGCGGTGCTCTGGGTCGACGTTTGTTGCTGAAAGTCGAAAACGTCATGCACGCAGGCCAGGAACTGCCGCAAGTCGTGCGCGGCACGCCGCTCAAAGACGCGCTGATGGAAATGACCCGCAAAGGCCTGGGCATGACCGTGGTACTGGATGCTGATGGCAAACTCGCCGGCATTTTCACGGACGGCGACCTGCGTCGCACACTGGACCGGACCATCGACATCCATCAAACCACCATTGACGACGTCATGACGCCTCATGGCAAGACTGCGCGCGCCGAAATGCTCGCCGCCGAAGCCCTGAAAATCATGGAAGACCACAAAATCAGTGCACTGGTGGTGGTCGACAGCGAGGACCGTCCGGTGGGCGCCTTGAACATGCACGATTTGCTGCGTGCGGGAGTAATGTAATGAGCGCGGACCTGCTGCAACGCGGCAAAAACATCAAGCTTGCGGTTTTCGACGTCGATGGTGTGCTGACCGACGGCCGCCTGTACTTTCTCGAAGACGGCAGCGAATTCAAGACCTTCAACACCCTCGACGGCCAGGGCATCAAGATGCTGATGGCCTCTGGCGTGACGACCGCCATCATCAGCGGACGCAAGACCCCGGTGGTCGAGCGACGCGCCAAAAACCTTGGCATTCCTCACCTGTATCAGGGCCGCGAGGACAAACTGGTGGTGCTCGACGAGCTTCTGGCACAGCTGGGCCTAAGCTATGAACAGGTTGCCTACCTGGGTGACGACCTGCCGGATCTGCCGGTGATTCGCCGCGTGGGCCTGGGCATGGCAGTGGCCAACGCCGCCAGCTTCGTCCGCGAGCAGGCTCACGGCATCACTCAGGCCCGTGGTGGCGAAGGTGCTGCTCGCGAGTTCTGTGAACTCATCCTGCGCGCCCAGGGCAACCTTGAAGCGGCTAATGCCGCGTACCTGTGAGCCACTTATGCTGAGCAAGAAGATTCGCAACATACTGTTTTTCGGGGTCATTGCCGCGTTGTTCGCGGCGGTTGGCTACTGGAACATCAGCCCGGAACGTTTTCTCGACAAGCCGGTAGCGCACGTCGACGAGAGCCAGATCGACTACTACGCCATCAACGCCCACAGCGTGCAGTACCTGCCCGATGGCAAATTGCAGTACGACATGACGTCCGACAAGGTCGAGCATGTCAAAGCGACCGACATCACCCTGCTGACCAAGCCTGACCTGAACATGTATCGGGGCACCGCGTACCCCTGGCACGTCCAGAGCGAACGTGGCGAAGTCAATTCGGGCGGCACTGAGGTTGAGTTGATCGACTCGGTACGTATCGCACGCACCGACGAACAGAACCGCCCGATGCTGATTACCAGTAGTCGTATGACGGTATTCCCGCAACAGCAATATGCGCAGACCGAGCAAGCCGTTAGAATCGACGGCGCTGGTGGTGTATCGACGGGTAACGGAATGAAAGCGTATTTGAAAGACAGCAGGATACACCTGCTATCGAACGTAAGAGGACAGTATGAGGCTCGTTAAAACTCTCCCTATTTTGCTCAGTCTGGGCGCAGCACTGGGAAGCGTGAGCGCCTGGGCTCTGCCGAACGATAGCCAGCAACCCATTCGCATTCAGGCTGACGATGCTCAGCTGGACGACAAGAATGGCGTGGCCACCTACAAAGGCGACGTGATCATTACCCAGGGCTCGATGATCATCAAAGGCAACACCGTGACCATCACCCGCACCAAGGCCGGCGACATCGATGTCGTGACCTCGGTGGGCAACCTGGCGTATTTCGAGCAGTTGCAAAAGCCAACCGACACGAAACCCGTCCAGGGCTATGGGGTGACTATCCAGTACCATGCCGCGCAAAACCGCATCGTACTGATTGACCGCGCCAAGGTGATCAACGAAGGCAACACCACCGAAGGCGAAAAAATCGTCTACGACACTGTCAAGCAGGTTGCTAACGCAGGCCGCGCTACCGGTGCCTCGGTGACCGCGCCGCGCCCACGGGTCGATATGGTTATCCAGCCGAAAAAGAAAACCGACGAGCAGAAGGCCCAGTAATGGCAACTCTGAAAGCCCAGCATCTGGCCAAGAGCTACAAGAGCCGCCAGGTCGTGCGTGACGTCAGCCTGTCGATCGACAGCGGCCAGATCGTCGGCCTGCTAGGCCCGAACGGTGCCGGCAAGACGACCTGCTTCTACATGATCGTGGGCCTGGTCCAGGCTGATCAGGGGCGCGTTCTGATCGACGACCTCGACGTCAGCCACCAGCCAATGCACGGTCGTGCACGAGCGGGGATCGGCTATCTGCCACAAGAAGCGTCGATCTTTCGCAAACTCTCGGTTGCCGACAACATCATGGCCATCCTCGAGACCCGCAAGGAACTCGACAAGGCCGGTCGTCGCAAAGAGCTGGAAAGCCTGCTGCAGGAATTCCACATCAACCACATCCGCGACAACCTCGGCATGAGCCTTTCCGGTGGCGAACGTCGCCGTGTGGAAATCGCTCGCGCCCTGGCCACGGCACCGAAATTCATCCTGCTTGACGAACCTTTCGCCGGCGTGGACCCGATTTCGGTGGGCGACATCAAGCAGATCATTCACCACCTCAAGGCCAAGGGTATCGGCGTGCTGATCACGGACCACAACGTTCGTGAAACCCTGGACATCTGCGAAACCGCCTACATCGTCAACGACGGCCAACTGATTGCCGAAGGCGACGCCGAAACCATCCTGGCCAATGATCTGGTCAAGGAAGTGTATCTGGGCCATGAGTTCCGTCTGTAAGCACTGAGGTGCCTGGTCAGTCGTCGGAGCGCTTGCCCCAATAAAACTATACGTATTTATTGTTACAGCGCTCTAGGCAAACACTTCAGTTTCAGGCATATAATTTGCTTATGTTTGGCGCTTCGGCGCCCTGTAGTGGATGGCGCATGTGCGCCGGCGAATAAGGTGTTAAGCCCCTGCCATGAAACCATCGCTAGTCTTGAGAATGGGCCAGCAGCTGACGATGACACCGCAGCTGCAACAGGCCATCCGCCTGCTCCAATTGTCGACCCTGGACCTGCAACAGGAAATCCAGGAGGCACTGGAGTCCAATCCAATGCTCGAACGCCAGGAAGATGGCGACGACTTCGATAACGCCGACCCGATGGCGGACAACATCGAGCAGAAACCCAACACCGACATCCAGGAACCCTCCTACCAGGAAACCACGCCTACGGTAGATAACCTCGATGAAGGCGACTGGAACGAGCGCATCCCTAACGAGCTGCCGGTCGACACCGCCTGGGAAGACGTTTACCAGACCAGCGCCAGCAGCCTGCCGAGCAACGATGACGACGAATGGGATTTCACCACCCGCACGTCCGCCGGCGAGAGCCTGCAGAGCCATCTGCTCTGGCAATTGAACCTGGCGCCGATGTCCGATACCGATCGACTGATCGCGGTGACCCTGATCGACTGCATCAACAATCAGGGCTATCTGGACGAAACCCTCGAGGAAATCCTCGAAGCCTTCGATCCGGAACTGGACATCGAGCTCGACGAGATTGAAGCCGTCCTGCATCGCATCCAGCAATTCGAGCCGGCCGGTATCGGCGCACGCAACCTCAGCGAATGCCTGTTGCTGCAACTGCGTCAATTGTCCGCCAAGACCCCTTGGCTGGCCGAGGCCAAGCGCCTCGTCATCGATTACATCGACCTGCTGGGCAGCCGCGACTACAGCCAGCTGATGCGCCGCATGAAGCTCAAGGAAGATGAGCTGCGCCAGGTCATCGAACTGGTGCAGAGCCTCAACCCGCGTCCTGGTTCGCAAATCGAGTCCAGTGAAGCCGAATATGTGGTGCCCGATGTCATCGTGCGCAAAGACAACGAGCGCTGGCTGGTGGAGCTGAACCAGGAGTCGGTTCCGCGCCTGCGCGTCAACCCGCAATACGCCGGCTTCGTCCGGCGCGCCGACACCAGCGCCGACAACACCTTCATGCGCAATCAGTTGCAGGAAGCGCGCTGGTTCATCAAGAGCCTGCAAAGCCGCAACGAAACCCTGATGAAAGTCGCCACCCAGATCGTCGAGCACCAGCGCGGCTTCCTTGAGTACGGCGATGAGGCCATGAAGCCGTTGGTCCTGCATGACATCGCCGAAGCGGTCGGCATGCACGAGTCGACGATTTCACGGGTGACCACGCAAAAATTCATGCATACCCCACGCGGTATTTATGAACTGAAATATTTTTTCTCCAGCCATGTCAGTACCTCTGAGGGCGGTGAATGCTCGTCCACAGCGATCCGCGCGATCATCAAAAAACTGGTTGCCGCGGAAAATCAGAAAAAGCCGTTGAGTGACAGCAAGATCGCTGGTTTACTGGAGGCACAAGGCATTCAGGTGGCCCGCCGCACCGTCGCCAAGTACCGCGAGTCCCTGGGGATCGCGCCTTCGAGCGAACGCAAGCGGTTGATGTGACGGGCTACGCCATAGCGTTCCAGGGTGTGTTCGAAAGCTTTTCGGACACGCTCTAGTGGCAGGCAAGCCAGCCTGCCGCCTTATGCACTGGCAACGAAGGAGAAGCTGTATGCAAGTCAACATCAGTGGACACCAACTGGAAGTGACCGAACCCCTGCGCATCTATATCGGCGAAAAACTCGAACGATTAGAAAGGCATTTCGACAAGATCACCAATGTGCAGGTCACGTTGACCGTCGAGAAGCTGCTGCAGAAAATCGAAGCCACGCTGCATATC
Organism: Pseudomonas fluorescens HK44; assembly: GCF_000217955.3. GTDB lineage: Bacteria > Pseudomonadota > Gammaproteobacteria > Pseudomonadales > Pseudomonadaceae > Aquipseudomonas > Aquipseudomonas fluorescens_AQ. Next base: position 324,956 of record NZ_AFOY02000009.1, read on the forward strand.
CCCGGTGGAGAAGTGGTCGCCAACGCTGAGCATAACGACATGTATGCCGCGATTGACGCCCTGACCGACAAACTGGATCGCCAACTCAAAAAGCATAAGGAAAAGACCCAAAGTGTTCTCCAGGGCGCAACGGGTCGTTAACACTCCCAACCCATGATCCGACTTGAAAACATCCTGACCCCCGGCCGTTCTTTGGTGAACGTGCCGGGCGGCAGTAAAAAGAAAACCCTCGAACAAATTGCCAACCTGATCGCCCGCGAAGTGCCGGGTCTGGCCATGCAGGACGTCTTCGAGAGCCTGGTCGCCCGCGAAAAACTCGGCTCCACCGGTTTTGGCAACGGCATCGCCATCCCCCACTGCCGCCTCAAAGGTTGCGAGTCGCCCATCAGTGCCTTGATCCACCTGGACGCGCCAATAGATTTCGACGCCATCGACGGTGCTCCGGTCGACCTGCTGTTCGTTTTGCTGGTCCCGCAAGCCGCTACCGATGCGCACCTGGAACTGCTCCGCCAGATCGCCAGCATGCTCGATCGTAAAGAAGTCCGCGATCGCCTGCGCAGCGCAAAAAGCAATGAAGCCTTGTACCAGGTTGTCCTTGACGAGCAGAACGGTCACTAATCATGCGCTTGATCATCGTCAGCGGCCGTTCTGGCTCAGGTAAAAGCACCGCCCTCGATGTATTGGAGGACAACGGTTACTACTGCATCGACAACCTCCCGGCCGGCCTGTTACCGGAACTGGCCGAGCGCGCACTGATTCACACCGAGTTGGCGCAACCACTGGTCGCGGTTTCCATCGATGCACGCAACCTGCCGAGTCACCTCTCACGTTTCCCCGAGCTGCTGGAAGAAGTACGCAGTCGGCACATTCAATGCGATGTGCTGTACCTGGACGCTGACGAAGAAACCTTGCTCAAGCGTTTCTCGGAAACCCGTCGTCGCCACCCGCTGAGCAATGCCAACCGCTCGCTGGCCGAAGCCATCAATGATGAGACCAATCTGCTGGGGCCGATTGCTGACCTCGCAGACCTCAAGGTCAACACCACCAACCTGAACCTGTATCAACTGCGCGATACCATCAAGTTGCGCCTCTTGAACCAGCCAGAGCCGGGCACTGCGTTTCTGGTGGAATCCTTCGGCTTCAAGCGGGGCATGCCGGTGGATGCCGATCTGGTGTTCGACGTACGTTGCTTGCCGAACCCGTACTGGAAACCGGAACTGCGCGCGCAATCCGGGCTGGACCTGCCGGTTGCCGAGTACCTGGCGGCTCAGCCGGATGTCGAAGAGATGTTCCAGGACATCTCCACTTACCTGCTCAAATGGCTGCCGCGCTTTGCCGCCAGCAACCGCGCTTATGTCACCATTGCCATTGGCTGCACCGGCGGGCATCACCGCTCCGTCTACCTGACCGAACGTCTGGGCCAGGTCCTGCAACAATCCCTGAAGAACGTCCAGGTTCGCCACCGCGACCTTAGCTAAAGGATTCACACCGCGATGCCTGCTCTGGAAATTGAAATCATCAACAAACTGGGTCTGCATGCCCGTGCTTCCGCCAAATTCGTTGGCGTCGCGGGTCAGTTTCCCTGCCAGATCAGAGCCGGACGCACCCCGCAATCCATGGTCGACGGCAAAAGCATCATGGCCATGATGATGCTCGCGGCGGGCAAAGGCACCAAGATCCACCTGAGCACTGAAGGTGAGCAGGAGCAGGAAGCGATGGATGCATTGGTGGCGCTGATCAACAACTTCTTCGACGAAGGCGAGTAAGCGCATACCCTTTTGGCGAGGGAGCTTGTGTGGCGAGGGAGCTTGCTCCCGCTCGATCGCGAAGCGGTCGTAATCCGGCAATCGCGTTCCATCTGAATACTCGCGATGGCTGATTTTAGGGTCGCTTCGCAACCCAGCGGGAGCAAGCTCCCTCGCCACGGGGTTTGCGTCAGGCAATAAAAAA
>NZ_AFOY02000010.1 GCF_000217955.3 Pseudomonas fluorescens HK44
AATTGCGAAAGCAGTTGGGGTTTTGTTTTGCCTGCGAGAAAGTGCTCATCGGCGGCACTAACGTCCGACCGTCGTTTTGGCCGTCAAGGACAACCACTTGGGAAATTACCCCTAAAGTGGCCGCGCAGTTTTTGGTATGGTGCAGCTCGTTTTTTAATGGACTGATGTCACGCGCAGGGAATGGCGTTTAACCCGGTCAAAGAGTTGCTGCAGAGATGCCCGAACCGATCCCGATCAAGGACCACGAAAAAGAAACGCGCCTGGTCAACAAACGGCTGTTGGCCTGCGCGCTGTTCGTGGTTGCAATTACCTGCGCGCTGGTTGTGCGCATGTACGTCCTGCAAGTGGTCGAGTTTGACTATCACTCGACGATCTCTGAAAACAACCGGGTGCATGTCCTGCCCATTACCCCGACTCGCGGTCTGATCTACGACCGCAACGGCGTGCTGCTGGCCGACAATCGGCCAAGCTACAACCTGATCATTACCCGCGAACGCGCAACCGATGTGAAAGGCGAGCTGGACTCGGTGGTCAGTCTGTTGCACTTGCCTGCTGAAGATCGCACGCTGTTTGACAAGGCGATGAAGCAGGCGCGCCATCCCTTTGTTCCGGTCACCTTGTTTTACGAGCTGACCGAAGAGCAGATTGCGGTACTGGCGGTGAACGAGTTCCGCCTGCCGGGAGTCGACGTTGAGCCGCAGTTCGTGCGCAACTACCCGCTGGGTGCGCATTTCGCCCACTCTATCGGTTATGTCGGGCGTATCAACGAGAAAGAATCCAAGGCACTGGATACCGTCGAGTACCGCGGTACCCAGTCGATCGGTAAGACCGGCATCGAAAAATTCTACGAGTCCGAGTTGCATGGTCATGTCGGCTATGAAGAGGTCGAAACCAACGCCCAGGGCCGGGTGCTGCGAGTGCTCAAGCACACTGATCCGATTCCCGGGAAAAACATCGTGCTCAGCCTCGATGTGAAGCTTCAGGAAGCGGCAGAAGAGGCACTGGGTGACCGTCGCGGTTCAGTGGTTGCTCTCGATCCAGCAACCGGTGAAGTGCTGGCAATGGTCAGCAAACCGAGTTTTGACCCGAATCTGTTCGTCACCGGCATCAGCTCCAAGGAATACGCGGCGCTGCATGACTCCATTGACCGCCCACTGTTCAACCGGGTCTTGCGCGGGTTGTATGCGCCAGGCTCGACGATCAAGCCGGAAGTGGCGATTGCCGGGCTCGACACCGGCGTGGTGACAGCGTCTACCAGGGTCTTCGATCCGGGATACTACCAACTGCCGGACTTCGACCATAAATACCGTAACTGGAATCACAGCGGCGACGGTTGGGTCGACATGGACGCAGCGATCATGCGCTCCAATGACACCTATTTTTACGACCTGGCGCACAAACTCGGCATTGATCGCCTGCACGATTACATGACGATGTTCGGCCTTGGCGAAAAAGTCTCGCTGGACATGTTCGAAGAGTCCCCCGGGCTGATGCCGTCTCAAGCATGGAAGCGCGCTACTCGCCGTCAGCCGTGGTTCCCCGGTGAAACCGTGATCCTGGGGATTGGCCAGGGTTATATGCAAGTGACACCGCTACAACTGGCTCAGGCGACGGCACTGATCGCCAACAAAGGCGTGTGGAACCGTCCGCATCTGGCCAAGACGATCGATGGCGTGCCACCAGTGGATGAGCATCCGATGCCGAACATCCTGCTGAAGAATCCACACGACTGGGAGCAGGTCAACCACGGTATGCAGATGGTTATGCACGATCCGCGGGGTATCGCCCGTGCCGCGGCTGTGGGGGCGCAATACCGGATTGCAGGCAAGAGCGGCACCGCGCAAGTGGTGGCAATCAAACAGGGCGAGCGCTACGACCGTTTGAAGACCCGCGAGCGTAACCGCGACAACGCGTTGTTCGTCGGTTTCGCCCCGGCCGAACATCCGCAGATCGTGATCTCGGTGATGATCGAGAACGGCGAGGCCGGCGGTCGCGTTGCCGGCCCTGTGGTGCGACAGATCATGGATGCGTGGCTGCTGGACAAGGACGGCCATCTGAAGCCGCAATACGCGAGCCCGAGTAAACCACCCAGCGATCCTCACGTTTGACGCGCTGAAAACTACAGCACCTGCTCATGCCTGCTGAGCAGGTGCTGGAAGCTTTCCAGGAACACTGTTTCGGCCTGAGTCATTTTTTGCTCACGATTCCAGAGCAACCGAATATCCAGATCCACCACACCCTCCTCAGGCGGCAAACGCCACAGCAACCCCTGCTCGACATCTCGCCGCACCAGATGAACGGGTAAACAGCCGATCCCAAACCCTGCGCAGATCAACCGATGAATCTCTTCGAAACTGGTCGAAGATGCGACGATCTTGCCGGTAAAACCTTGCTGGTCGCGAAACAGCGTCAGCGGCGAAAGATTGCCACCCAACTGGTCGCTGGTGAAGCTGACGAAGTGCTCGGTGGCAAGTTGTTCCAGCCTCAGATTCGTCTGCCCGAACAGTCTGTGGCGTTGGCCGCAGAAATACCCATAACGTTCGCGAAACAGCACCCGTTGCTCCAGCCGCGGTTGCGGCAGTCGGGATAAGCCGACGCCGACCGTCGCAGTCTTTTGCAGCAGGGCACTGATGATGTTCGAACTGCCCATCACCTCGACTTCCAGTTCGACATTCGGATGACTCTCATGAAAGTCCGCCAGGAACTTATCGTAGTGCGGGGACTGGATGCCGCTGATGGTCAGGATCCGCACCTTGCCCACCACGTCATCGTGAGGAGTCTCGATCACCGGTCCCAGGCGCGAAATATCACCATAGACATCGGCCGCGATCTGCAGCACTTCTTCGCCGGTTTCGGTAAGGTCGAAACGCCGGCCGCTGCGAACAATCAGCACGCAGTCGAGTTGCTCTTCCAGACGCTTGAGCGCCTGGCTCACCGCCGATTGCGTGATGTGCAGGCGCGCAGCAGCGCGGCTCATGCTGCCTTCCTGGGCGATCACCAGATAGGTGCGCAACAGGTTCCAGTCGAGCCGGTCATTGAGAAAGCGTCGGCTGGATTGGGTGGCGGGTGAGGGCATAAAGAATCCTGCTATTAGCAAAACTAATAATTAGGTTAAGAATTCGAAAATTGACTAATCCTAGCCCTGCCGCGATAAAGCCCACAAGCACACCGTGCTGTTGATCCCCGGCGTCTGCGCGTTGCCCGTCCAAGGGCAGCCGGTCGCCATCACACACAAAAGAGGTGAGTTGGTGAATAAGCCTGAGCACATGAACACCATTGAATGGCAGGCCCGCTGCGAGTTGGCGGCCCTGTATCGGTTGGTCGCGCACTTTCGCATGACCGACCTGATCGACACCCACATCACATTACGGATTCCAGGACCGGAGCATCACTTCCTGATCAATCGCTACGGGGTGATCTTTGATCACATGCGCGCCTCGGATCTGGTGCGCATCGACCAACAGGGCCGAATTTTCGATCCGGTGTACGCGGATCATCGGGTCAACACTGCGGGCTTCGTGATCCATTCTGCGATCCACATGGCACGCCCCGATCTGAACTGTGTGATCCACACCCACACGGCGGCGGGCATGGCGGTGGCTGCACAGAAGCGAGGCCTGCTACCGATCACTCAGCATGCGCTGAAGTTCTACGGCAAGCTGGCTTATCACACCTATGAAGGCATCGCTTTGTCGCCGGACGAGCGCGAGCGGTTGATTGCCGACCTGGGACCGCACAAGGCGATGATCCTGCGCAATCACGGACTGTTGGTGGGCGGCGCCAGTGTGGCCCATGCGTTCCAGGAAATTTACTTCCTGGAGCGTGCCTGCCAGGCGCAGGTACAGGCGTTGGCGGGTGGGTGTGAGCTGAACTTCCCGTCGCCAGAGGTCTGTGTCCACACGGCTGAACAGTTCGAGCAGGACGATGCCGAGAACATCATCGAACTGGCCTGGTCTGCGGCATTGACCCTGATCGAATCGCAACGCGAATCCTATTGCTCATGAGCACTGAGTCAGGCGCTCTACGGCACTCTGAACCGGGAAGATATTTCCCCATGACGTGCGTGCTTCGTCGCATATCTGGAAGTGACCCGGCCAGAGACTGGGCGGACGGATCCGGAGCGCTTGATGACTCTTGTAAAAACAATAACACCACAACTGCAACATGAAGCCCGGTTGTCCTGGGAGAAGCTTCACCTTGAAGGCAAAGTCCCGAACGGGGTTTGCGCGCTGAAATCGACGCCGCGATGCCGGCCATCGATTACCTGGCCGGGACCTTCAACGACGTGGCGATCTTTGATGCCGACAACCTGAAACAGATCGGCAGCATCAAAATGCCGGGCGGCGACATGGCGATCACCACGGCGCAGGTGTTTGTCCGCTAAAGCTCCTACGGGGGCTGGTGTTGACTGCGATTTTTTCGTTCAAGGAACCGGGCAACTCAGGTCGCCTTCCTGGCACTCGAGGTAGGTCTTGAACGCCTCGACACGTTTTAGCGTCAGCCCGGCCATGCAATTGCCGTAGATCATCGGGTAAGCGCTGCCGCCAGCCACCCCGAACGCCGAGAACTCGCACTCGGCATCGCGGAACGCCACCCAGGCGCGCTGAGCACCGACCAGAAGCTTTCTGCTATCGGCGTTGTCCCTCAAGCGTTCATTGATCTGCTTGTAGAGGGCGTTGAGCTGGGTATCGGCCTTCTTGTAATCCTTGGCGGCACACTCGTTCATCGTGCGTTGGTCGGCGGCATTCGCGCAGTCGTCGGCATGGGCGAAGGGCGCCAGCAGCAGCGGCGCAAGTGTCAGTAAAAAGCGTGGAAGCATGGAACGCTCGCGTGGGTCTTCGATGAGTTGAATAGGCTGATTGAAGTGCAGTCGCCACGCTTGTGCAACCCGTAGCGGTGGTTACTCGGCAGACTCGGCAATGCCTTCATAAGCCAGCCATGGCACATCGTGAGATGTCCAGATGTGTGCCTGCGGCGTCATTTGCGGATCATTATCGAGCGTCGCCACCCGCACAATCACATGTGGCTGAGCCAAACGCTCGGCCACCAGGTGCGAGCCGCACTGCGAGCAGAAGTGCCGCAGCTTGCCAGGCGAGGACTCGAAGGATGACAACTTGTCCAAACCTTTGATCCAGCGAAAATGCTCACGCATGACCCCAGCTGTCGAAGCAAACGCCGCCGCATGTGCTTTGCGACAGGTGTGGCAATGACAGTGGCTGATCGGCATGTCGAGGCTGTCGAGTTCATAGGCGATGGCCTTGCACAGGCAACTGCCGTGGAGAGTGGGCATGAGGTACTCCTTGTGTCCGTGTGTTCAGTCATTAAGTCGGGTGAGTGATGCTTGCAGTAATGCGTCAGCTATCGCCCTGATTTCATCGCACATATGCAGCTTCGCAAGCCAGTTCCTGGGGATTGCTTGAACACCGTAAAAAGCTCCGGCCAACTGCCCGACAATAGCGGCGGTAGTGTCAGCATCATCACCCAGGTTGGCTGCCTGCAGAATGGCGTCTTCAAAGCTGTCGGTGTGATGGAAGCACCACAGCGCCGCCTCTAACGAGGCAACGCAGTAACCTGTACCCACGATCTCGGATTTTGGTATGGCGAGATAGTTGCCACCGGCAATCGCGGCGACTTTTGGTTCTGAAAAGTGAGTGTGGCCCAGGTGTCGCAAGTCCGATTTCGACGCGCCCTGCAATGCTCTGCAAATCAATTCGGCGAACAACTGACAGCATTCGATGGCTTCTGGGGCCGCGTGAGTGGTTCTGGAGCTACTGCTGGAAAACACGTTGATCTGATCGATGTCAGGGAAATAGAAAAGCACCACTGGCGCCAATCGCATCAGCGAACCGTTACCTGCGGTGAACGGATCAGTCGATCCGGCGAATGGATTGCCGGTTTCCTGATAATGAGTCAGGGCTTCGCGCACGGTCATGCCGATATCAAAGCAATCTCCAGTCGAACTCAGGTAACCCCATTGCCACCAATTGAGATAACGCCCCATCTGGTCGGTGGCATCAAAACCGTTTTTTGTGAGCAGGCTTTCGGCCAGGCACAGAGCCATCGATGTGTCATCGGTCCACTGGCCCGGTTTCAGATTGAACGGGCCACCACCCACCATATCGGTGAGCGCCGGGAACGACCCGCGCGGTTTGAACTCTACGCTTGTACCGACGGCGTCGCCGCAAGCCAGCCCCAGCAGGCTGCCGCAATAACGCTCCGAAAGGGTAGGCAACATGAAGCATCCTTGTTTTGGGCCAGTTCACTGGCGACGTTAGCATTTCCAGACGTCATGACAAAAAGGTAAAGCCTGTCCGAATGCTTTATGCAACCAAAAAGTTGCGCGTTCAGCCATCCGGGCCTAGTGTTCATCAAAGGAGGTGACCTATGCACTCATCAGATCGCATCGAAAGAAAGATCCTGCTCAAGGCTCCACGCTCCACCGTCTGGCGCGCCTTGGCCAATGCCGAGTCCTTCGGCAAGTGGTTTGGTGTCGCGCTCGAGGGCAAACGTTTTGTCGCCGGTGAGCGAACCCGGGGGCAAATCACTTATCCGGGCTATGAACATCTGGTCTGGGACGTACAGGTGGTGCGGGTCGAGCCCGAGCGGGTGTTTGCGTTCCGTTGGCATCCGTATCCGGTGGACCCGACCGTGGACTATGCGTCGGAGCCCACCACCCTGGTGCTGTTCGAGCTCGAGGACATGGAGGGCGGCACGTTGCTGAAGGTTGTCGAGTCCGGTTTCGATAACATTCCGGCAGAACGCCGTCTGAAAGCTTTCCGCATGAACAGTCGCGGCTGGGATGATCAAATGACCAACATCGAGACGTACCTTGCCACCCCCTGACGCCTTAACGCTGGATACACCGTCGACCGCCACTGCGCTGGGCCGCTCGGCGCTGACCTTCGCCGCACTCGGCGACGAAACCCGGCTGCGGCTGATCGATGTGTTGTGCGGCGGCGGGGCGATGTCGATCGCACAACTGACTGTCGGCACTGACATAAGCCGTCAGGCCGTGACCAAACACCTGCGGGTGCTGGCTGATGCGGGTCTGGTGCGTGACACCAAGCGGGGGCGTGAACGCCGATGGGTCTTTGAGCCGACGCAACTGGACGAGGCCCGCCGCTCGCTGGAAGTGATCAGCCAGCAATGGGACCACGCGTTGGTGAATCTGAAATCCTTTGTCGAACAATGAATTGCCCCATCCCGTTTGAGCCGTATCCGACGCACTACTCGCCGCTCGGATGCTTGAGACCTGAGGTGTCTAAGGGTTTTCGGAAGTGCTGCAATGGCGAATGTCTTACGCGAAGTAGTAGCTATGTCTCCTGTTTAAGATTGGATCCGAAGCGTAATCTGCACCCATCAACTGAAGCGCAGGACGCGCTCAGGGTCATGGATGATCGACCATTTGCAAGGATCGCAACGACAGGATGTCGTCATGGTCTTGAAAACCCGCTTCGGCGGGTTTTTTTATGCGCGCTGTAAAAGTCTGTTTCAGGCCTGGTTGAATGCTTTGTCGAGCCGTGCGGCTACGCGCTCGGTGATCAGCGTGCGCTGATTGAGCGAGGCGGCTGCACGCTGATGGGCTTGCTCCAGCACGGCTTTCGGCGCGGTTTGCGGGTCGCCGGAATTGAATGGTGGTGCGGGCGCGTATTCGAGTTGCAACTGCACCAGTTGAGCAGTGTCTGCGTCGAACAACTCAGCGGCCAGGGTCAGGGCAAAATCGATCCCCGCCGTAATTCCGCCACCGGTCAGCAGATTGCCGTCGCGTACCACCCGGTCCCGAACCGGAATGGCGCCCAATAGACTCAGCAATTCATGATAGGCCCAATGGGTCGTCGCACGTTTTCCCTTGAGCAATCCCGCCGCGCCGAGCACCAATGCGCCGGTGCATACCGAGGTCACGTAGCGTGCCTGGGCGGCGTGTTTGCGAATGAACGCCAGGGTCTGTGGATCTTCCATCAACGGCCCGACACCGCTGCCTCCGGGGATGCAAATCACATCCAGGTCGGGGCAGTCATCGAATGTGGTGGTCGGTTTCAGGACCAGACCGGTGCTTGCCGTCACGGGGATCAGGTCCTTCCAGATCAAATGCACCTTTACGTCCGGCAACGAGGCCAACACATCGTAAGGTCCGGTCAGGTCCAGTTGCTGCACCTGTGGAAACAACAGAAAACCGATCTGCAACGTCATGACGCTATCTCCTTGGTCTGCGTGTTCGCACCCGTTTTGGGTGGACGGTTTGACTGTAGGCTCGTAGGATTTGGCGCATACGCCAATCAGCCCTCGAATTACGCCAATCATGCCGAACTCACCGAAAACCATTCATGTGCTGGCCTTCGCCAAGGTGCAACTGCTGGATGTCACCGGGCCGTTGCAGGTGTTTGCCTCGGCCAATGACATTGCGGCGCAGCGAGGGCTGTCGCCACCATATGCGCCGATGGTGATCGCCGATGGCGGCGGGGCGGTGATGTCCTCGGCCGGCTTGGCGCTGTTGGCCGAACCGTTGCCGAGCGAGCCTTCCGACACGCTGATCATCGCGGGAGGCTGGGGCGTTTACGCAGCGGCAGAAGATGCTGTGCTGGTAGGCTGGGTACGTCAGCAGGCTGCGGTTTCGCGGCGCGTGGCGTCGGTGTGCACGGGCGCATTTTTGCTGGCCGCCAGCGGCTGGCTCGACGGTCGTCGCGTGGTCACCCACTGGACCCGCTGCGATCAGCTGGCGCAAAAGCACCCGCAACTGCGGGTCGAACCCAACCCGATCTTTATCAACGACGGCCCGGTCTGGACCTCGGCCGGGGTTACGGCCGGTATCGACCTGGCGTTGGCGCTGGTGGAAGCAGATCTCGGTCGCGGGATCGCCCTGGAAGTCGCCCGGCATCTGGTGGTGTTCCTCAAGCGCCCAGGTGGCCAGTCGCAGTTCAGCGTGACGCTGGACCTGCAACAGCACGGCAACCGCTTTGATGAGCTGCACGCCTGGATCGCCGAAAACCTCAGCCTGGACCTCGGCATTCCGGCGCTGGCCTTGCAAGCGGGCATGAGCGAACGCAGCTTCATCCGGCATTATCGCGCCGACACTGGCCAGACCCCGGCGCGGGCCATCGAACTGATCCGCGTCGAAACTGCGCGACGGCTACTGAGTGACACTGGAGTGCCGATCAAACGAATCGCCGTGCAATGCGGGTTCGGCAGCGAAGAAACCCTGCGCCGCAGTTTCCTGCGGGCCATGGCCGTAACTCCGCAGGCGTATCGCGAACGGTTTTCGCGCGAGAGCGTTGTTGAGGAGGGTTGAATCAGCCGATCCCTAGCTCCTGGGCTTCCATTTCCGACGGCTGGTTGAAGTTTTAGCGGCACGTTCGCGGCCGATTTCCCAGCACTTGATCAGGCCTTTGTCTTCGGCTTCCCAGAGTTGATCCCGGGTCAGGCCCGAGCGGGGAGATGCTTGGATGCTGCAGTGAATGCGATGGGTCATTCGGGTTCCTTGAATGCGGGTTTTTATTGAACAGCTCCGCTGTACCCGTTGAGGGGGGGGCGATCTTTTGGGGCTGTCTTTATTAAACGCGTTTCGTCAGGTGGACCGCGTCTTCGTTCATCGCGGGCAAGCCTTGCTCCTACAGAAGCAGCGTTGGCCGGGGAATTCTCCGACGAGGTTTTCAGGTTGTGGTTAGGAAGGGCGCGGGACTAGTGTTTGCGGGTCGCTGCAAAATCAGTGACCGGGTTTGGTCGCCCGGGTTTAGAATGGCGCACAGAACCGCGTGAGCGGTTTTTTTGCTTATTGGCAAGCTGTGCGTGGGAGGGCTTAGGCCCTGCCGGGTTTCCATTCCCTGGTCGACCAACCTGCGTACAGTTCGCCACCCTTCTGCTTGGTCGCAGAAATGGCGAACTCCAATTTCTGAATGGAGTTTCAACCATGGTCAAGATCACCCCCAATCCCCCCGAAAACCCCAGCGTTTCCCCGTACGATCCCCTCGATTCCAGCAAGCTGCATGAAGCCGCCGAGCGGGCGCTGGATTTCCACTTACCGCCGTTCACCCCGCCACCGAAACTCGATACCCGGCCGGGTAAAATGTTTGTGGTCATTCCCGATGTGGATAACGAAACCCTGCTGGCCCACGCCAGCGAAACCCTGGCGTCGGTGAATGTGCTGGCCAGCGATCTGGCCTTCGAACTGGAAGGTTCACGACGTCATGTGGCGTTGGCGATTCAGCAGATGGTGGTGCTGGGCGAGTTGCTGGTGAACCGGGCACTGGATAATTTCGATCCTTACGACTCGGACGCGTAGAAGGCAACCTGTGGCGAGGGAGTTTTTTCGCCACAGGAACAATCAGAACCCGGAGCTGTTCCTGACGTTGTCATCATCCTCTCGGTACGCAATTTTTCTGCAACGGTAAAGTGTGGCACGTTGCATACCCCAGCAGAGGAGGGAACCCGATGGCAAACCCCTATCAAGCGTTATTTAACGCCCCCGGCAGCCGCGCCTTCGTGCTGGCGGGGATGGTCGCGCGCATGCCGATCTCGATGACCGGCATCGGCCTGATCACCATGCTCTCGCAGTTACAGGGCGGTTACGGGTTGGCCGGGTCAGTGGCGGCGACCTTTGCCTTGGCCACGGCATTTTGCGCGCCGCAGGTGTCGCGCATGGTCGACCGTTTTGGTCAGCGCCGGGTGCTGCCGATCTCTGCATTGGTCGGCGGTGGCGCGTTGTTGCTGCTGTTGCTCTGTACACGATTGCAAACGCCGAACTGGACGCTGTTTGTGTTCGCCGCGCTGGCCGGTTGCATGCCGAGCATGTCGGCGATGGTCCGGGCCCGCTGGACCGAGCTGTATCGCGGTCAGCCGCAGTTGCAAACCGCCTATGCGCTGGAGTCGGTGCTGGATGAGGTGTGTTTTATCGTCGGGCCACCGCTGTCGGTGGGGCTGTGCGTGGTGGTGTTTCCCGAGGCCGGGCCGTTGGCGGCGTTGCTGATGTTGGCGGTCGGGGTGACTGCGTTTGTGTTGCAGCGCAGCACCGAGCCGCCGGTGCATCCGCATGATGCCGATCAACCGGGATCGGTGGTTGCTTCAGGGGATATACGTCTGTTGATGTTGTTGATGGGCGCCATGGGCATCATCGTCGGGGTGGTGGATGTGGTCAGCGTGGCGTTCGCCCAGCAGCAGGGCCAGCCGGCAGCGGCGAGTATCGTGCTGTCGGTGTATGCCATCGGTTCGTGCCTGGCCGGGTTGGCGTTCGGCGCGTTGAAACCCAATGCACCATTGCCGCGTTTGTTTCTGTACGGCGGAGTGGCGACGGCGCTGACCACGTTGCCGTTGCTGCTGGCGGGGAACATTCTCGGGTTGTCGCTGGCGGTGTTTGTGGCGGGGCTGTTTTTTGCACCGACACTGATTGTTGCCATGGGTTTGGTGGAGCGCATCGTGCCGCCGGCCAAACTCACGGAAGGCCTGACCTGGCTGATCACCGGTCTGAGCATCGGCGTGGCGATCGGCGCAGCCGGTTCCGGCTGGCTGGTGGATGCCTTCGGCGCGCGTAGCGGGTTCTGGCTGTCGATTGCGGCGGGAGCGGTGGTGCTGGGTTCGGCCATCCAGAGTTATCGCCGACTCAGGTGAGCGGCACGATGTGGCGATGAACTGTGGTGAGGGGGCTTATCGGAACGCCGCACCGCCCCGTTCGGCTGCGAAGCAGTCGCAGATCCGCTACCCGCGGTGTGCCTGCTGAAATCGTTGCTTCTTTATAAAAGATCGCAGCCGGCGTTTTGTTATTTCATGCCCTGAAAACACTCAACCTGAACCCTTCCTGAAGAACTGCCGATTTCATCCTGTGGAAATTGTTTCAAGGTTTACTCTCATAAAAGTGCGGCGTAAGCTGCGCGCGTTTTCATCAATAGCGGAGACCCACGTGGGTACTTGTTCGAGTGACAGTAGTCGGCCGGTTACGGTAACCGGCATATTCTCGGCAAGATAACGCGCAGTTTCCTGTGCTGTTGTCTCGCCGCAAAGCGAGCAGCGGCATCCCGATCGTGGCCAGTCCTGGCCCGAGTCCCGACGTCCTCTCAACGACACTGAACAGTGTGTGATGCCGACCTTTGCGTCGCCATTGCAGCCTATCGACGCGCCTGTCTTATTGACGGGCGGGCCGGACCCGTTTTGCCTGTTTTAGGGCAGGGCGTGAGGTCGGCCGTACCTGCTCGTGGGTTTCCCGGCTGATCCTTGGGGGAACCGCCATGAAACTCACTCTGTTGAAAGAGTTCTTCGCAGGCTTTCTGCGGACCCGACACTTCGCCCGGCACTTCCGCCGATTGGCGCTGCTGGAAAGCTTCACCGACACGCCGGTCGACCGTGAAGTGCCGCCCACTCTGGCGCAAACCCTGGTGGCTGCCGCCAATAGCGACGCTGGCAGTCTGCTGGAAAAACTCGGCAGCCACAGCGACGGCCTGAGCGACAGCGAGGCCGAGGCGCTGCGTGAGCAGTTCGGCCTCAACGAAGTCGAGCACGAGCAGCCATTGCCGTGGTGGACGCACCTGTGGCACTGCTACAAAAACCCGTTCAACCTGCTGTTGACCTTGCTGGCGGTGATCTCGTGGCTGACCGATGACCTGAAGGCCGCCACGGTGATTTTCTCGATGGTGGTGCTCTCGACCCTGTTGCGCTTCTGGCAGGAGGCCAAGTCGAACAAGGCCGCCGATGCGCTCAAGGCGATGGTGAGTAACACCGCGACCGTGATGCGCCGTGACTTCAGCGCTGAACCGGCGACCGTATTTGGCAAGCTCTATGGCGCGGCGGCCCGGGTCAAAGGTGCGCAGCGCATTGAACTGCCGATCAGGCAACTGGTGCCGGGCGATCTGATCGTGCTCTCGGCCGGCGACATGATTCCTGCCGATTGCCGGGTGCTCAGCGCCAAGGACCTGTTCGTCAGCCAGGCGGCGATGACCGGTGAATCGATGCCGGTGGAAAAGTTTGCGCGCCAGCAGGACAACGACACCAGCAACCCGCTGGATCTGGACAACATTCTGTTCATGGGCACCAACGTGGTGTCGGGCGCCGCCACGGCGGTGATTCTGACCACCGGCAACAACACCTATTTTGGTGCGCTGGCCCAACGTGTCGGCGCCACGGATCGCGTGCCGACCTCATTCCAGACCGGGGTGAACAAAGTCAGCTGGCTGCTGATCCGTTTCATGTTCGTGATGGCGCCGCTGGTGCTGTTCATCAACGGCTTCACCAAGGGTGACTGGATGCAGGCGCTGCTGTTCGCGCTGTCCATCGCCGTGGGCCTGACCCCGGAAATGCTGCCGATGATTGTCACCTCGACCCTGGCCAAGGGTGCGGTGTTTCTGTCGCGCAAAAAAGTCATCGTCAAACGCCTCGACGCAATCCAGAACTTCGGCGCGATGGACGTGCTGTGCACCGACAAGACCGGCACCCTGACCCAGGACAAAATCTTCCTGGCGCGGCATGTCGATGTCTGGGGCGAAGAGTCCGAAGACGTGCTGGAAATGGCCTACCTGAACAGCTACTACCAGACCGGGCTGAAAAACCTGCTGGACGTGGCGGTGCTCGAACACGTTGAAATACAGCGTGAACTGAACGTCGGCAGCGCCTTTCGCAAAGTCGATGAAATCCCGTTCGACTTCAATCGCCGACGCATGTCGGTGGTGGTGGCCGAGCAGCACCAGCCCCATCTGCTGATCTGCAAAGGCGCGGTGGAAGAAGTGTTGGCGGTGTGCAAGCGTGTGCGTCACGGCGAGGCCGAGGAAGCGCTGACCGATGAGCTGCTGGCGCGGATTCGTCAGGTCACGGCCGAACTCAACGAAGAAGGCTTGCGCGTCGTCGCGGTGGCCGCGCGGTCAATGCCGGCCGGTCGCGACACTTACAGCCTGGGCGATGAGCAGGAACTGACGCTGATCGGTTACGTGGCGTTCCTCGATCCGCCGAAAGAAAGCACCGCGCCTGCGCTCAAAGCCCTGGCTGCCCACGGTGTGGCGGTCAAAGTGCTGACCGGTGACAACGAACTGGTGACCGCAAAAATCTGCCGCGAAGTGGGTCTGGAGCAACAAGGCCTGTTGATGGGCAACGATATCGAGCGCATGAGCGACGCCGAACTGGCGCTGGCGGTAGAGACCACCAATGTCTTCGCCAAACTGACGCCGACGCACAAGGAGCGCATCGTTCGCCTGCTCAAGGCCAACGGGCATGTGGTTGGATTCATGGGCGACGGCATCAACGACGCACCGGCGCTGCGTACCGCCGACATCGGCATTTCGGTGGACAGTGCGGTGGACATCGCCAAGGAAGCGGCCGACATCATCCTGTTGGAAAAGAGCCTGATGGTGCTGGAGGAGGGCGTGCTGGAAGGCCGTCGGACCTTCGCCAACATGCTCAAGTACATCAAAATGACCGCCAGCTCGAACTTCGGCAACGTGTTCTCGGTGTTGGTGGCCAGTGCGTTTATCCCGTTCCTGCCGATGCTGCCGATGCACCTGCTGGTGCAGAACCTGCTGTATGACATTTCGCAGATCGCCATTCCGTTCGATAACGTCGATGACGAGATGCTGAGAAAACCACAACGCTGGCAGCCAGCGGATGTCGGGCGCTTCATGATCTTCTTCGGCCCGATCAGTTCGGTGTTCGATCTGTTGACGTTCGCCTTGATGTGGTACGTGTTCGATGCCAACACCCCGGACCATCAAACCCTGTTCCAGTCGGGCTGGTTCGTGGTCGGATTGCTGACCCAGACGCTGATCGTGCACATGATCCGCACGCCGAAGATTCCGTTCCTGCAAAGCCGTGCAGCCACGCCGCTGCTGGTGATGACCGGGATCATCATGACGGTGGGGATCTTCCTGCCGATGGGGCCACTGGCGCATTACTTCAAACTGCAGGCGTTGCCGTCG
Source organism: Pseudomonas fluorescens HK44 (assembly GCF_000217955.3). Taxonomy (GTDB): domain Bacteria; phylum Pseudomonadota; class Gammaproteobacteria; order Pseudomonadales; family Pseudomonadaceae; genus Aquipseudomonas; species Aquipseudomonas fluorescens_AQ. The sequence goes on from NZ_AFOY02000010.1 coordinate 14,883, forward strand.
CTGTACTTTGTGTTCCTGCCGGTGATCCTGCTGGCGTACATGGCACTGACCCAGGCAGTGAAAGGCTTCTACATTCGCCGGTTTGGCTGGCAGTAATGCTGCCGGTGTAGGAGCGAGGCTTGCCCGCGATAAGGACGCTGCGGTCTTACGTGTAGACCGCGTCATCGTTCATCGCGGGCAAGCCTTGCTCCTACGAAAGGGCGCCAGTGTCATCGGCATCACAACAAAAAAATTGAACTTAGATGGAACTGTTTCTTTCAGAAAGGTCCTACAGAAACCCCGCGGCATTGCCCTTAGTCTGAGGCGCTCTTGATAAGGGTGGGCGTAAACAGCCGCACCGTCATTGTAGGGTCAATCAAACATGCCGAATAAAGCGTTACGTATCCTGATCGCCGATGAGCAGCATTTTCATCACATGAAAATCGAGCGCAAGCTGAATCAGCTCGGTTACTACCGAATTGCCCCCGTGCATTCCCTTGTAGAGCTGCTCAGCGTTGTCGAATACGGCTGCGAGCCGTTTGATCTGGTGATCATCAATGCAACCTTGTGTACCGGGACCGGCCTGGACCTGGTGGCGTTCTGCCAGGACAACCAGCAGATCTGTCATGCATTGATCTACGATGCCCAGAAAGCCGGACTGCCCGCATTGTTCGCTGCCCAGCAGCACAACGTCCGGATCAGCCAGGCTCGTATACCGGACCAGGAAACCCTCGAAGGGCTGATGAGTCGCGTCGATATGCCGGCTCATGGTTCCCAGCGTGGACACGCCCGGCAGCAGGGTGGTTTACGCGCCTGAGCCACTCGACCGTTCGTCTGAACTGTCAACTCTGACAGGTAGTTTCGCTCGGTTTCTCGTGCAACAGTCGTTGCGCAGCCATTGTGTCAGCCTTGGTAAACGCCATGGGCGGCACGCCGGGGTTTTGGGCATTTCTATAGGAGTTGCCATGCCGTCAGCGCTGATCGTGGATGATCATCCGATAATTCGTGCCGCCGTCAAAATGGTACTTGGGACGATCAAGGACTCCAAAGACAAAACGATGTTCCCGACCATTCAGGAATCATCCAATGGTATTGAGGCCCTGCAATTGATTCTTGCCCAGGCACCTGATCTGGTGGTGCTGGATCTGAATATTCCCGGGCTTAGCGGGTTGGAATTACTCAAACGTCTACAGCGCGAACAGTCACCTGCCCAGGTTGTGGTCTTTACTTCCCATGAGCCGCTGTTTTATGTCGACCGTTGCATAAGAGTCGGGGCCTTGGGTTTCGTCTCGAAAACCAATGACCTGCAAGAGCTGCGTAAAGCCGTTCAGGCGGTGAAGTCCGGTTACACCTGTTTCCCTCGACTGGGCACCAGTTCAGTGCATCTGGACTCCCTGCAACTCAATGAACGGCAGATGATCGCGAATCTCTCCGACCGCGAGTTGACCATCTTTCGATATCTGGCGCTTGGCTTTCGCAACCAGGAGATCGCCCAAGTCATGAACCTCAGTCACAAGACTATCAGTACCTACAAAACCCGTCTGATCGAAAAGCTCAATGTGAGGTCTCTGGTTCATCTGGTGGGTTTCGCCAAGCGCAATCAGTTGATCTGAATGCGCATGCACATGCGTCTGCATGCCTGGTTGGTAGTGTCGATGTTGCTCAGTCCGTGGTACACGGCGGACACCTTTGCTCAAGAGTCCGAGTCCCTGCATCTACTGGGCCGCTCGACCGTTGAGGGTTACCGCGTCGCACTGGCACCGGCCGACTGGCGCTGGTTACGGGAGACGGGCCGCTTGCGGCTGGGCGCTTCGGCACCGGATTACCCACCGTTCGAGAGCACGATCAACGACTACGATTTTGAAGGCATCACTGCTGATTTTGCGGACCTGCTCGCCCAGTTGCTGCGTATCAAGGTAGAGGTGACGCGTTACGATTCTCGCGAGGCTGTGATTAACGCGTTGAAGCAGGGAAAGATTGATTTGCTGGGGACCGCCAACGACTTTGAAGCGGCTGATCCGCAGCTGCTGATGTCGCGTGCCTATGCAGAAGATACTCCGGTTCTGGTCGCCAAGGTTGGCGACAACGCCAGGCTGACAGCAGACCTTTCAGGGTTGCGGGTGGCAATGCTCGATCACTACCTGCGGCCTGAAGCTGTCGAGGCGGTTTACCCCGAAGCCCGGTTAACACTCTATCCCTCGACATTGAGCGCCATTGGCGCCGTGGCCTTTGGGCGCGCGGATGTCTACCTCGGCGACTCCATCAGTGCGCGCTACCTGATCAGCAATAATTACCTGAATAATGTGCAGTCGGCGCAATTTTCCAGAATGGAAGTCAATACATTCGGGTTCTCCATGAGCGCCGAGAACACCCGATTGCAACGCATCATCAATGCCGCTCTGGCGGTGATTCCAGAGCAGGAGCGCATGACCATCCTGCGTCGCTGGAACTCCGGCAGCAGTTTCAGCAATCCGCAACGCGTGCAGTTGAGCGCCAGCGAACAACGTTGGCTGGACCAGAACCCGCGTGTCAGGGTCGGCGTCATCGGCCACTTTGAGCCACTTTCGTTTTATGACAAGGAAGGCCGGTTCAGTGGCCTCAGCGCCGAGGTCCTGGACAGAGTCAGCCTGCTCACCGGGTTGAAATTCGAACCGCTGCGTAGCGAATCGTTGAATGAGCAACTCGATCAGCTCAATAAGGCCAAAGTCGATATGTTGGCGGTGATGACACCCAGCATCGAACGCCAGACAGAGCTGCGTTTTACTAGACCGTATCGGATCAGCCCCTTTGTGCTTGTCAGTGCCGTGGGCGCCGGAGCCCCCAAAACATTGGACGATTTGCCGGGTAAACGTCTGGCAATTGTCCGCGGTAACGCTCTGCACGAATTCATTCAGACCAATGCACCGGGTGTACGCTTCGTCGAGGTAGAAGGCCCCGCCCAGGCGATGGCAATGGTGGCCAGCGGGGCGGCCGATGCTGCGTTGAATTCGCTGATCAGTGCGCGATACATGATTGCCCGGCACTACCGCAACACGCTTGAGGTGAGCAGCACCGTTGGCAATCAACCGGCGCATGTCAGCTTCGCTACCCAGCGTGGAGCCCTCGAGCTCTATTCGATCCTGAATAAAGCCCTGCTAAGCATTCCTCCGGAAGAAATGGATGAGTTGGCCAATCGTTGGCGCAATGAACTGCCGATGGATGACAGCTACTGGTCGCGTCACCGCACTTCCATTCTTCAGGGGTTTTTGGCCGCCGGGCTGTTGTTGCTGTTGGCACTGTGCTGGATTGCTTACCAGCGCAACCTGATCCGCAAGCGCCAGCAATTGTTGCAACAGGTGCAGCAAGCCAGGGACGCGGCAGACGATGCCAACCGTGCCAAAACCACCTTCCTGGCCACCCTGAGTCATGAGATTCGCACGCCAATGAATGCTGTGATTGGCATGCTTGAACTGGCGATGCTGCGTGCTGAAGAAGGCGTTTCGGACCGCTTTGCGATTGAGGTGGCGTGGAATGCAGCGCAGCAGCTGCTGGAGCTGATAGGCGACATTCTGGACATCGCGCGGATCGAGTCGGGGCATTTGTCCCTGACCCCGGAGCGTGCAAATCTGATGGTGCTGGTCGGTTCGGTGAGCAAAGTGTTCGAAGGTCTGGCGCGGCAAAAGAACCTGCTTTGGCAGGTCGAACTGGACGCCCGCAGTGACCGCGATATGTTGATCGATCCGATGCGTTTCAAGCAAATCGTCTCCAACCTGCTGAGTAACGCGATCAAATTCACCCGCACCGGACAGATCAGTCTGACGCTACGAATAGAGCCCGCTGCCGTTCATGGGTACCTGGCGATCAGCCTGCGTATCGAGGACAGCGGGATTGGCATCAGCGAGCTCGACCAGCAGCGATTGTTCAGTCCGTTTGTGCAGGCCGGCAATAGCCCGCAGGATGGCCGCAGTGGCTCCGGGCTGGGTTTGCTCATTAGCCGTTCGCTGTGCGAGATGATGGGTGGCCAATTGCAGTTGAGCAGCAAGCTGGGCACAGGCACTCGAATCGACGTCAGCCTCGATGTACTGGCATTGCAGCCGCTGGCCGCACCGCCGACGGTCGAGACTGCGCCACCGGAGCGAGGGCACTCGTTGAACATTCTGGTGGTTGACGACTACCCGGCCAATCGCCTGTTGCTGTTACAACAACTGAGCCGCCTTGGGCACCGTGTGTGTGATGCCAAAGACGGTGAGCAGGGGCTCGAATGCTGGCGTGAACATACGTTCGACGTGGTGATCACCGATTGCAACATGCCGAATCTCAGCGGTTACGAGTTGGCCACGGCGATTCGTGACGAGGAGCGGGCCGGTGGGCACACGCCTTGCCTGATTCTCGGTTTCACTGCCAACGCCCAGCCCGAAGAAAAAATCCGCTGCATGGAAGCCGGGATGGACGATTGCCTGTTCAAGCCCATCGGCCTGAAGGACCTGAGTGCTCGCCTGGCCGGCGTAACACCGGACACGAGCACGCTACAACCGCTCGAAACGCTGCTGGCCAGCGCGGTCGAGATCGACCTCAGCAGCCTGGAACAACTGGCCGGACCTGACCGCAGTCAGATCAATAAATTGCTGGCTGAGCTGGCCGCCAGTAATGCCGAGGACCTGATGCGGTTACAGGATTTTTACCGCCAAGGTAATCACATGGGCTTGCGGGACCTGGCCCACCGGATCAAGGGGGGTGCGCAAATGGTCAAGGCGCGGCGCCTGGTCCGATGTTGCGAACAGCTGGAAGTCGCCTGCGATAATCGCGATCAGACATTGTTGAACCAGGCGGTGCAGGCCTTGCAAGACGCCATGGAGCGTTTGGCTATGCACCTGGAGCAGCACTGAGCGGTTCTGCTCAATCCCAATCGGGGGCGATACCTTTGGGGCTGGTCAGGCGTTGGCCGCGTTCAAGTCCTGCGATCAGCGTCATATCTGCTTCGCTAAGCGTCAGGTCGCGGGCCGCCAGGTTGCTGTCGAGGTTGACCCGTTGGGTCGAAGACGGGATCACCGCGTAACCCTGCTGCATGGCCCAGGCCAGCGTGACTTGCGCCGGGGTTGCCTGATGCCGCTCGGCGATCTGTTGGATGACCGGGTCCTTCAGGACTTCGCCGTAGGCCAGGGTCATGTAGGAGGTGATTTGAATACCCTGGCTCTGGGCGAATTCGACCACTGTGCGGTTTTGCAGGTAAGGGTGCAGCTCAATCTGATTGGTCGCGATGTTGTCTGCACCAACCGCATCGATAGCTTGCTGCATCAGGTCGACGGTGAAGTTCGACACACCGATCTGCCGGGTCAGGCCCAGCGCTTTGGCTTCCAGCAGGGCACCCATGAATTCGTGCACCGGCACCTGGTTTTCCGGGGACGGCCAGTGAATCAGCGTCAGGTCCAGGTAATCGGTTTGCAGTTTGTGCAGGCTTTCTTTCAAGCTGGCGATCAGTTGGTCCTTAGCGAAATTGGCGATCCAGATCTTGCTGGTGATGAACAGCTCTTCGCGGGCAATGCCGCTGGCGGCGATAGCCTGGCCGACATCGGTTTCGTTGTCGTAGATCTGCGCGGTATCGATCACCCGGTAACCGAGTTCAAGGCCAGTGCTCACCGAATCGATGACCACCTGGCCTTGCAAGCGAAACGTACCAAGGCCGAAGGCTGGAACAGACATGTGTGACTCCAAGGGTTGTGACGGGAATGGCGGCGAGTATCCCGATCTGCATCCTTGAGAAAAACCGCTGTATCGGCAAAGCACCTTTTACTGAAAGTCACGAATCCAGAGTGGCGTGTGCTCAAGCGATGTCGCTGTGGCTGAATGCCTTCGGCCTGGCGTGCGAGTTTCACCGTGACTGGCGCAACGACGTGGAAGGGTTGGCGACCTTGTTCTCCAACCACATTCCGGATTACCGCAACCTGATGACCAGCTACAACACGCTGACCAACAGCAAGTAACACTGGTTTGGTGGCGTACACAGCTTCTGTATACGCCACTAACCAACTGTGGGAGCGAGCCTGCTCGCGATAGCGGTCTGACAGTCACTGCATAGGTGTCTGTTCCACCGTCATCGCGAGCAGGCTCGCTCCCACATTGGTTTTGTGGTTTTGTGCGGGGTGCGTTCATCTCGCAACCAAACACTCCTACACTGTGCCCAATCTGTGCGATCTTCACGCCATTGGCTTTGCTGGAGTTGCTTGATGTTGTCACTTCTCACCGATCACCCAATGTTCTGCGCCCTGGCGCTGATTCTGCTCGACATCCTGCTGTGGCGTTTGGTCAGTGCCAGTCACTGGCAGTTGGTCGTGCGGGTGGTGATTTTTGCGTTGTTCAGCGCCGTGCTGTTCAACGAAGGCATGAACCCGATGGACGTGGCGCCCTGGCCGGAGAACGTGCCGTTGCACCTGGCCGCGACTGGATTGCAGATTGGTTGGTGGCTGTTTGGCGCGCGGACCCTGACGGTATTGCTCGGCACGGTGATGATGCAACGGGTCGGGCATACCGGCCGGCTGTTGCAGGATTTGCTCGGTGCGGTGATTTTCCTGATCGCGATCATTGCCGCCCTGGCGTATGTGCTCGATTTGCCGGTCAAAGGCGTGCTCGCGACTTCCGGTGCCCTGGCGATCATCGTCGGCCTGGCATTGCAGAGCACCCTCAGCGACGTGTTTTCCGGCATCGTGCTCAACACCACCAAACCCTATCAACTGGATGACTGGATCTCCATCGACGGCACCGAAGGCCGGGTCACCGACGTCGACTGGCGGGCCACGCGGCTGCAAACCTCACAGGGCAGCATGGCGGTGATTCCCAACTCGCTGGCGGCCAAGGCCAAGATCATCAACTTCAGCCGGCCCAGCGACATCTTCGGCATTACCATCAGCCTGCAACTGAGCCCCCATGCACGCCCGCACACGGTGATCGAAGCGCTGGAGCGGGCGATGCAGGGTTGCCGGCCGCTGCTCAGCAAACCGGCACCGAGCGTTTCCTTGAAAAGCTCCAGCGCCAGCGGCGTGGAGTACGAGATCATCGGATTTGTATCGTCCATGGGGCAAAAGCGCGAAGTGCGCAATCTGCTGTTCGATCTGGCCTTCCGGCATTTGCGGGCATCGGGCGTGAGCCTGTTGTCGACTGCAGAAACTGCAACACCACCAGGCTTTTCGCGGCCACGGGCGCTGCTCGAAAGCTCGAGTATTTTCTCGACCTTGCGTTCGGAAGAGAAAGACACCTTCAGCCAGAACATGACGCTCATCACCTTCCGTGCCGGGGAAATGATCCTGCCGGCCGGCGAGGTCAGCGATCACCTGTTCATCATTGAGTCCGGGGTGGTTTCAGTAGCCTTGAGCCGTGGCGGCAACAAGTTCGAAGCCGGACGCATGGGACCGGGCGAGGTGATCGGCGAGGCCGGGATTCTCTCGGATAAATCGGTGCCGGCAGACTTTTCGGCCAAGACCTTCTGCACCCTGTACCGGATCGAAAAGGAATACCTCAAACCCTGTCTCGACGCCCGCCACGACATCAACGAAGCGATGCAGGCTTTGCTGGATTACCGCTTGCACACGGCGCAAACCCTGACTCAGGAAGTGCCGAAGGTCGTGGAGAAGAAGGGCTTCTTGCAGTGGTTGCGTAGCCGGGCGTAGCCCACTACGAAGCCCTCACAGTGTTCTCACTCGTGGGAACCATCAAAAACCCGCCAACCTCGTGAAAAGGTGACGGGTTTTGTGTTGTGCGCAGACAAGCCCCCTCGCCACAAGAGCCGCACGGTGTTGCTTGTTACTGCGGTGCATCGAGGTGATCCAGCGCGCGATTCACCGCCAACTCGGCGGGAGAAACGGTCGCGCCAAAAGACGGGCAGGTCAGTCATTGGCTACCTCGACTTCTGAACAATTGGCTATTTGTACCAATCGCCGGCAGCGCTACCGTATGGCGCATCCCCACTTGCTACGGAGCTGACCATGCAATCTCGTGTCGATTTCTACACCGCCTCGCCGGATGCCCTCAAAGCCATGATCGCGCTGGAAACCGCGGTCTCCAAGCTGCCGCTGGAAAAGACCCTGATCGAACTGGTCAAGCTGCGTGCTTCGCAAATCAACGGCTGTGCCTTTTGCGTCGATATGCACACCGCCGATGCGCGCAAAGGTGGCGAGACCGAACGCCGTCTGTATGCGGTGTCGGTCTGGCGTGAAACACCGTTCTTCACCCCCCGTGAACGCGCCGCGCTGGCCTGGACCGAATCCCTGACTCGTGTCAGTGAAACTCACGCCCCGGACGAGGATTACGCGCTGTTGAGCGCCAATTTCGATGCCAGGGAAATGGTCGACCTCAGCGTGGCGATTACCACCATCAACGCCTGGAACCGCTTGGCGGTGGGCTTTCGCAAAATGCCGCAGGCCTGATCCGGGATCAATGGGCGTCTGCTGACGGCGCGACCGGTGCTTGCACCTTGCGCATCAAGGGCACCATCAGCGTGGCGATCATGAAGCAGACCATGATCGTCAGGAACGCGTCGCCATAGGTTTGCGTCTGGGCTTCGCGGTAGGTCAGCAGCCACAGTTGGTGCAGGCTGGCCGTCACGCCCGCGTCGCCGCTCTGGCCCAGAGCGGCGAAGTTGCTGCCAACCTGTGACAGCCACTGGTTCATGGCTTCATTGCTGCTGTTCAGGTGCTCTGCAAGCCGTGTGAAGTGCAGGTTGGTGCGGTCATTGAGGATCGTTGCACAGGCGGCGATGCCGATTGCACCACCGAGGTTGCGCATCAGGTTGAACAACCCCGATGCGTGCTTCAACCGTGCTGGGGCCAGTCCGCCAAGGGTCAGCGTCACCGCCGGTGGCACCGCCAATTGCTGGGCAATCCCGCGCAAGGCCTGCGGCAGTATCAACTCCCTGGCGCCCCAGTCATGGGTGATCGGGCTGAAGTCCCACATCGACAACGCGAACAGCCCAAGGCCGGTCATCATGATCCAGCGCAGGTCGACGCGATTGGCCAGAAAGGCGTACAGCGGAATGGCCATGATCTGGAACACCCCGGTGGAAAACACCGCCAGACCAATATCCAGTGCGCCATAACCGCGTACCCGGCCGAGAAACAGCGGCGTCAGGTAAATGGTCGCGAACAGGCCGATCCCGGTGACGAATGAAAAGAAACAACCGAGGGCAAAGTTGCGGTCTTTCAGCGCCCGCAAATCAACGATCGGGTTGGCCACGTGCAAGCTCCGACCGATGAATGCCAGGCCAGCGAGCCCCGAGATCCACGCGGTGGTCAGAATCGTCTGATCGCTGAACCAGTTCCAGCGTGGACCTTCCTCCAGGGTGTATTCCAGGCAGCCGAGAAATAGCGCCATGAACACCATGCTCAGGTAATCCGCGCCCTTGAGCAGGGACAATTCCGGCTGGTCGATTTTCACCAGCATCGGCACCGCGACGGCGACGAAAATCCCCGGCACCAGATTGATGTAGAACAGCCAGTGCCAGGACGACACGTCGGTGATCCAGCCGCCAATCACCGGCCCCAGGGTCGGCGCCAATGAGGCCACCGCGCCAATGGTCGCGGCGGCGATGACCCGTTGTTTGCCGCTGAAGAAAAAGAATGCGGTGGTGAACACCAGCGGGATCATTGAGCCGCCAAGAAACCCTTGCAGGGCACGGAAGGCGATCATGCTCTGGATGTTCCAGGCCGCGCCGCAGAGCAGGCTGGCCAGGGTGAAACCGACCGCTGAGGCGCAGAACAGCCAACGGGTGGAAAACACCCGCGACAACCAGCCCGACAGCGGAATCACGATGATTTCAGCGATCAGGTAGCTGGTCTGCACCCAAGCGGTTTCGTCAGTGCCGGCCGAGAGCCCGCCGCCGATGTCACGCAGCGAAGCCGAAACAATCTGGATATCCAGCAGTGCGATGAACATGCCGATGCACATCGTGGCGAAGGCAAATACCTTGGTCGCCGTCGCCATGTTCGCGGCATTGAACGGTTGAGCCTGGGCGGTGAGGGCGCGGCTCATGGTGCGCTGGCCTGGGCTATGGCAACGGTGGTTTCCCTGGGTGCGGTTTTGGTATCAACCGACGCGGTCACCGACAGCCCCGGACGCAACTGGCCGAGTACACCGTCGGCCGGATCAAGGAGGATCCGCACCGGCACCCGCTGGACGATTTTGGTGAAGTTGCCGGTGGCGTTTTCTGGTGGCAGCACGCTGAACTGCGCGCCAGTGGCTGGCGCCAGGCTGTCCAGATGACCGTGGAACTCACGCCCCGAGAGCACGTCGGCATGAATGCTCACGCGCTGGCCGGGCACCATGTGTGCCAGCTGATCTTCCTTGAAGTTGGCATCGACCCACAGTCCGCTGGCCGGTACCACCGAAAGCAATTGCGAGCCCGCCTGGGCATAGGCGCCAACCCGCGCCCGGCGGTTGCCGATCACCCCGTCGACCGGCGCGCGCAATTCGGTGTAGCCGAGGTTCAATTGCGCCAGGTCACGCTCGGCACGCGCCTGCATTAACGCAGCCTTGGCTTGTTGCTTGCGGGTGGCGATCACGTCCAGCTGCCGTTGCGTTGCGAGCAACTCGGCTTGTGCCCGGGCACTCTGCGCTTGAGCCGTCTTGAAGGTGGCATCGGCGCGTTGCGCACTTTCCACCGACACCGCATTACTGCCGACCAGTTGTTTGTAGCGGGCATTGTCATCCCGCGAGCGGGCGGTTTCCGCACCTGCGGCATCGATCCCGGCGCGCGCCTTACCGATCACCGCGTGTTGCAATTGCTCCGTGGCATCGAGGTTGGCCAGCAGCGCTTCTTGCGCCGCAACGGCGCCTTCGGCCTTGGCCAGGCTGGCGCGATAGTCGCGTGAATCGAGGCGGATCAGCAGGTCGCCGGCCTTGACGCGCTGATTGTCGGTTACCAGCACTTCTTCGACATAACCGGCGACTTTCGGCCCGATCACCGTCACATCGCCACCAATGTAGGCGTCGTCGGTTTCTTCGATGAAGCGGCCGCTGGTCCACCAGTGCGAACCGTAGAGGGCGATCAACGCCAGAGCAACAAGGGCCGCAACGGCGAGCAGTAAGCGCTTGAGCAAAGGAGGGCGCGCAGGTTGCACGGCAAGGGAAGGATCAACGGTATTCAGGCTGGTCATGGCAATCCCCTATGGGGTATCAGTCGTTATTACGATAATAATATGATGCAAGTAATATTTTCTGACAAATGATTTTTCCGGCCGCTCGTCGGTTGCCGATGATCATTTGAAATAAGTGCCTGGCGTCTTGCCGGTCATGGCCTTGAAAAAGGCGATGAACACGCTGTCGCTGGCAAAGCCCAGTTCAAAAGCGCTGTAACTGATGTTGCGACCGGTAGCGAGCAGTTCGATGGCGCGCATCAGTCGCCACTGCTGTCGCCATTGCTGATAGCCCATGCCGGTTTCCCGCTGGAAAATCCGCCCGATGGTTTTGCTGCTGGCGCCGACCCTTGTCGCCAATACCTGCAATTGCGGCGGCAGTAGTTCGGGGACGCTCAGCAAAGGCGCCAGGCGTTTATCCCGAGGCAAGGGCAGCAGCATCGGCTGGTGGACGGCTTCGCGGATTTCGCTCAGGCACAGCCCCAGCAAATGCACGAATTTTCCCTGACGCCAGTTCGTGTCGAACGGCGTCATGGCGATCGACTCCAGCACCGCACGCAGCAATGGGCTGACCTCAATCACGCAGACCTGATGGGGTAATTGAGTTGAGAGTGGCGGCGTCAGGTAAATGGACCGGTAGTCGACGCTCTGTTGCATCACCGCACGATGGCGTACCCGTGGTGGAATCCATGCCGCGCGCGACGGCGGTAACAGGCAGAGCTGGCCGGCCAGGGTAATCCGGGTGCAGCCCCGGCGAGTGAACAGCAATTGCCCGCGCTGATGCTGGTGCAGGCCCGAGTCGTGATCGCCCAGGCTTGCGGCAATACCAATCACATCGGCCTCATGGGTGTCCGGGTCAAAGGGTGTCTGTGCTTCAAGCCAGGCCATGAGGTTGTCCGATTTCAATGGTTTATTGTCAAGATCAGGATAATACGTCAATGACGGCTCCTTAAAATCACCATCAATCTTTCTGGTGAGTAAGCCGTCATGAATTCAAACAACCTGTTGCGCCTGGCCGTTGCCTTGTTGATGTTCGGGCAGATCGCGCAAACCCTCTACAGCCCCGCGCTGGCCGATATTGGCCAGGCATTTGAAGTGACGCCCGCAGCCGCTGCGCAGGTCCTGTCGGTGTATTTCCTGGCGTTCGCTGCAGGTGTAGTGGCGTGGGGGCGGCTTTGTGATCGCATCGGTCGACGACCGGCGATGCTCGCCGGTCTGGCGTTGTATGCCTTGGCCTCGGTCATGGCGCTGGGTGTCAGTACTTTCAGTGGTCTGCTCGCGATGCAGGCGCTGGCGGCTTTCGGTGCAGCGGTCGGTTCGGTAGTGACGCAAACCTTGTTGCGCGACTGCTTCAGTGGCCCGGCGCTGGCCCGAGTGTTTTCGATGGTCGGCATGGCGCTGGCGATCAGCCCGGCGTTGGGTCTGTTTATCGGCACCAGCCTGGTCAGCGGGTTTGGCTATCGAGGCGTATTGGTTTGCCTGCTGATACTGGCATTGATCCTGTTCGGCTGGAGCGCCTGGACCTTGCCGGAAACCCGACCGGACAACGTTTCGATATCACCGTTGTTCGCAACCTTGCGGCAGATGCTGCAAGACGTGGCGATCTGGCGTGCGGCGTCATTGGTGGCAGTGTTCAACATCGCTCTGTTCAGCTATTACAGCCTGGGCCCCTTTGAGTTTCAGCGTTTGGGATTGGGTCCTGAATTGTTCGGCTATAGCGGGGTGGTCCTGGCGCTGGGATCGGGGCTGGGGGCGGGCTTGAACAAGCACTTGCTCAAGCGCGGCGTGAAGGTGGAGCAGCTGATCGGCATTGCGGCCGTGGTGGCATTGCTCGGCGCGCTGGGTGTACTGGGATTGCGCGCCAGCGTCTGGTTTATCGCGCCGATGCTGTTGGTGGTCCTGGCATTCGGGATGGCGATACCGAATATCCTCGGCTCAGCGTTGACCGGTTATGGCGATCGGTTGGGTACTGCCGGTGCGCTGTTTGGCTTGATGTATTACCTGCTGATCGGCAGCGGTCTGATGCTTGCGGCCTGGAGTCAATCGCTGGGTTGGACGCTGTTGATGTGTGGTGTTCTGGTGGTTTTTTTGAGCATGCGTGTACGCCGCATGGCCTGATAAACGAGCCTCCTGCCTGGCAGCATTACGTGGGCTTTGCTTTCGAATGTTACAACTACGCCGGCTATAAAAATAATAAGTTCCCTGGCTGGTTTTTCTGTCGGGTAACTGAACGTTATTCAGAAAACAGTATGGATTTCATATTGGGTGCGGACAAATAAATAGTGCTGTGGATATACTCTGTTGCACGCGAAAACCCATTATTTAGTTGAGGATGTGTCGCTGATTGAATGCCGGGGTAGTGTGTTCGCTTATCAGGAATAAGTGCTCCGGTGCTCGGCTATTTGTATCAGTATGTGTAAGGGGGTATTGGGTTGGGTGGTTGTAAGGTGCGGTAAATATGGTAGGAAGGGCAGTCTGGCTTGGCGGTTGTTGAAGTTTCAGAATGAAATAAATTCGTCACAAATCGAAGTGGATACTGTTCGGGGAAGTTAAGCGGTAGTGCCTCGTTGTTGTCATTAATGAAAAAATAGGAGCGTCAAAAGATGACCGAAGAACCTAGTTGTAACTCTCAGTGCCTGAGCACTGCCTTATTGTTGAAGACATTAACCTTAGCCATCGCAAACCCTCCTCGTTATAGGCGTGAGGAGCGTTTTCGTGAACAAGTATTCAAGGTCGATCATGCCAAACTACACACCTTGCCGCACCGTCCGGACCGCCCACTCGAAAACCACAGCACAGGCCGTTGAGGCCGGTTCATTCACTGCTTTTCTTGATGATTTGTCTCCCCACAAACGCGGGGGCATGCGGCAAAACCTGGTGTTTGTCGGTGTGGCCGTTGGCGTCTCCCTCCTGCTGACACTGTCGTCCAAAGCCCATGCCGCCGGTGGCCCCTATGTGGTCGACGACGGTTCGATCAATGCCCCCGGCGAATGCAACGTCGACGTCTGGTACAAAAGCCAGCGCCACCAACAATCGAACCATGAAACCGAGCTCTCCCAGGACTGCACGTTCAAGGCACTGCCCTCGGTGCAGTTCGGCGCCGCGGTGTCCCACGGCCACGACGATGGCGACAGGGAGACCCAAGTCAGCCCGAAGATCAAGGCGCAGGTGTTCAGCGATGACGATCTGGGGCTGGAAGTGGCCCTCGCCGCAGGCGCGAATTTCGCTCTCAACCGCCGTCACTCCTTCGATGGCGCCGACCTGACCCTGCCCATGGCGTATCAGCCTGTCGAGGCGTTGCGCCTGAACGCCAGCGCCGGCTGGACCCACGAATACGACGACGGCAAGCAACGCCACAGCTGGACCTGGGGCACAGGCGTTGAATACGCGCTGGCCGAATCCCTGACGCTGATTGCCGAACGCTTCGGCCAGCAGGGTGGAGACCAGGGCTGGCAGGCCGGACCTCGTCTGCATCTGGGCAAAAAGGTCGATATCGATCTGGTGGTCGGACGCCACCTCAACAACGACTGTAAACAGTGGCTTGCCACCGGTGCCACGTTGCGTTTTTAAACGCCCGTTGTTTGGCCCTGTGTCACCCGCCAGCGCATTGTGGCGGGTGATGGCTGCGGTCTTTTGCTTCGGCGACTCAGACCTTCAACGCCTTGCCACTGACGGCCACAGCCAGCAGCAATACAGCGATCAATCCAAAAGCAAAACTCAAGCTGCTGCCGTGGGCGATAAAGCCGATCACTGCAGGCCCCGCCAGAATTCCCGCATACCCCAATGTCGTGATGGCGGGCACGGCGATGTTTTCCGGCATGACGTTCTGTTTGCCGACGGCGGTGTACAACACCGGCACGATGTTCGAACATCCGACCCCGACCAGCGCGTAACCGATCAGCGCGGCTTCCCAGGCCGGTGCCAACGTTGCCAGCAGCAAACCGGCAGCCGCGGTCAAACCGCCAAACACGATCACACGCGTGGCCCCCAGCTTATGCACGATGGCATCGCCCGTCAGCCGTCCGACCGTCATGGTCAAGGCAAACGCGGCGTAGCCCAGTCCGGCATACGCGGTGTCGAGATCACGTTCTGCGGTCAGGAACACGGCGCTCCAGTCCAGCACCGCGCCTTCGGCCAGGAACACGATAAAACACAGGCTGCCGATAAACAGCACCACGCCGTGGGGAATGGCGAACGCCGGCCCCGAGCTTTGGCTGCCGTAGGGCAACAGATGGGGCGCAGCCTTGAGCAACGACACCAGCAGAAACATGATCACCACCACTGTCGCGCCCAATGGCGAGATACCCAGGCCGAGCAGGGCGCTGACACCTGCTGCGCCGACGATCCCGCCGAGGCTGAACAACCCGTGAAAGCCCGACATCATGGTCTTGCCGCTGGCTCGCTCGACGATCACCGCTTGCAGGTTCACCGTCGAGTCCACCGTGCCCAATCCGGCCCCGAACAGGAACAGCGCAGCAATCAGCAACGGGATCGACGACACCGTTGCCAGCAGCGGCAGTGCCAGGCAGATCAATAGCGTGCCGCCGCTGAGCACTCGCCGACAGCCGAAGCGCGAGGCCAGCATACCGGCCATTGGCATCGCCAGAATCGATCCGACTCCCAGACACAGCAACAACACGCCGAGCATGCCGTCATCGAGCCCGGCCCGGGCTTTGGCGTAAGGCACCAGCGGCGCCCACGCGGCGATACCGAAGCCTGCGATAAAGAAGGCGATGCGCGTCGACCTCTGTTCGAGGCGCCCGGGGCGGACGGAGACGGGAGGGATGATGGCGGTCATGAAAATCCTTGGTACGTCGGGGGAGACTGTGAGCCGGACCACATCCTTGCACATCAGTGACCGTCAGACGACCTTGGGTTCTGTGGGTGTGATTCGAGTCGCCAGCGCTTACAGTAGCGTCGTGTTCCAGACCTCGCCCAGGACCTGTCCATGACCTCGCTTTTCGATGCCCGCGGGAATATCTACGCCGTTGTCAGCCCACACGATCTGCGCCAGCGCGGGATCAATCTGCCGGAGGACGCCGGCCAGTCGGCGCAAAGCCGTACCGACTGGGCACTGTCTGCAGTGGAAGCCATTTGCAGTTGGGCCCCCGGCACTCAACCGGCCGGTGCCAAGGAACACCGTTCGGACGGCTTGCTGGTCGGCCCGTTTCAGGCTGCACCACCGTTTGACCTGTTGATCGTCAACACCGACGGGACGCTGGCCGAGCGCAGTGGCAACGGTCTGACGATTTTTGCCCAGGCGCTGACCGAGCAGGGCTTGATGCCGGCGCAGGGGCGTTGCCTGCTCAAGGTTCACCATGACAAAGGCGATGCCGTGTCTCCCGTCGAAACCTCGGTCGAACCGGCGCAGGTCGATGGCGTGCAGGGTTTCTGGCTGGACCTCGGCAAACCGGCCTTCGGGCCGAATGCTGTGGGGGCTCAGGCGGTCGAGACGCGGACATTGAATCAACGTGAATTAAGCCATGTGCCGCCGCTCGCGCGGCTGAATCCACTGTGGGATTACAGTCAGTTCGTGCGGATCGGCAATCCCCATTGTGTGACGCTGGTGGCGGATGCCGAGGCGTTGCCAAGCAATGAGCAGATGCGCGGGCGCGGATTGTCGGTCGACCTGACACGCATCGCTTTCGCGCCACCGAGCGGGGCTGGCGAGCCTTGTGCGGCAGGTGTCAATCTGCAATGGGCGAAGCGCCAATCCGAGAATCGCATGGCTGCTCGGGTCTTCGAGCGCGGCGAAGGGCCGACCGCGTCTTCTGGTACCAGCGCCAGCGCGGTGGCGTGTGCGGCATGGAGTGTGGGTTGGGTGACGGCGGGGACCGTGGCGGTGGTTATGCCTGGCGGTACGGCGCCGGTATTGCTCGAAGAGCAGGACGGTGAACTGAGCCGGGTCAGTTTGTTTGGCACGGCGCGGTTGATGTCCTGATTCTGCGGTGCCAGTCAGATTGCCATCGCGAGCAGGCTCGCTCCCACAGGTGAACTGCGACGACCACAACAATTGTGAACGACATATATCCCGTGTGGGAGCGAGCCTGCTCCGGGCGGCGATCCGACGATGGCGTCAGCCCGGTCAGCCCGGTCAGCCGAAAAGCTCCACCACCGGCATCTGCCGCTTCATCAACACCTTCCCGGCCCGAATCGAATACAGCGGCAGGCCCTGGCTGCGGATCACTTCGTAATCGCTGTCGGCCGACAGGATCAGCAAGTTCGCCGGACGCCCCGGCTCCAGACCATAGCGATCACCCAGGGCCATGGCCTTGGCGCTGTTGTCGGTCACCAGGTCCAGCGCGTTTTGCAGGTTGCGGTAACCGAGCATGTGGCAGATGTGCAGGCCGGCTTCGAGCACCCGCAGGATGTTGCCGTTGCCCAGCGGATACCACGGGTCGACGATCGAGTCCTGGCCGAAACACACGTTCATCCCGGCTTCCAGCAACTCGTTGACCCGGGTGACACCCCGACGTTTCGGGAAGTTGTCGAAGCGCCCCTGCAGGTGAATGCTTTCGGTCGGACAGGAAACAAAACTGATCCCCGAGTGCCCGAGCAGGCGAAAGAGCTTGGCGCAGTAGGCGTTGTCGTAGGAGCCCATGGCCGTGGTGTGGCTGGCGGTCACCCGTGAACCCATGTCGCGGCTGCGGGCTTCTTCGGCCAGCACTTCAAGAAAGCGCGAATGCGGGTCGTCGGTCTCGTCGCAATGCACATCCACCAGGCAGCCGGTGCGCTCGGCCAGGTCCATCAGGAATTTCACCGAACTGACACCTTGATCGCGGGTGTACTCGAAATGCGGAATCCCTCCAACCACATCGGCACCCAGGAGAATGGCTTCCTTCATCAAATCGCGGCCGTTGCGATAGGACTCGATGCCATCCTGAGGGAAGGCGACGATTTGCAGGTCGATCAGGTGTCGACTCTCTTCACGCACTTCAAGCATCGCCTTGAGCGCCGTCAGCGCAGGATCGGTGACGTCGACATGGGTGCGCACATGCTGGATGCCGTGGGCGGCGAGGGCGGCGAGGGTCTTTTTGGCGCGGGTTCGGGTGTCTTCGGCAGTGATGGTCGCCTTGCGCTCGCCCCAGCATTCGATGCCTTCGAACAGCGTGCCGCTCATGTTCCAGCGCGGTTCACCGGCGGTCAGCGTGGCGTCGAGGTGAATGTGCGGCTCGACAAAGGGCGGCACGACGAGATTGCCGCCTGCATCGAGGTCTTCGGGACCGAGGGTCGGCGCTTCGGTCTGACGGGCGATGTTGGCGATCAGGCCATTTTCCAGGTGCAGTTCATGCAGGCCTTCATGGTTGCGCAGGCGGGCGTTGATGATGTGCATGGGGACGGGTCCTGTTCTCGATCGATAGCGTCAGTGAATGCCTGAATCATAGGCATAAAAAAACCACCGGTCCCGGTGGTTTTTTGATCCCCAGGCTTATTCGCCGTGGTAGATGCAGCCGCTGGTGCAGGTTTCGTGGATGCGAATGGCGCTGAGTTCCGGCAGCAATGGCTTCAGCTCGTTCCAGATCCACTTGGCCAGGACTTCGCTGGTCGGGTTTTCCAGGCCTGGAATATCGTTCAGGTAGTTGTGGTCCAGACGCTCGTAGAGCGGCTTGAAGATCGCCTTGATTTCCGAAAAATCGCGGATCCAGCCAGTGTGCGGGTCGAGGTCGCCGCTCAGGTGAATCGCCACTTTGAACGAGTGACCGTGCAGGCGGCCGCATTTGTGACCTTCCGGGACGTGAGGCAGGCGGTGGGCGGATTCGAAGGTAAACTCTTTGAAGATTTCCACAGTGGTTTGAGCTCTGTCAGGTGGCTATCGCCCGCGGCGATGGGGCAGGTCGCGAGTTTAACAGCTTGGGTCCGGGGTTGCGGTAAAACACTGACTAAAGGGTCAACAGTTGCTCACCCAAACACCCGCTGGCAGTCAGTTCGAGGAACTCGTCGCCGAGCCGCTGGCTCTCGTCCATGGCGGTTTTCCAGTATTTCTGGCGGCTGGCGGGGTCCCCCATGAAGCGCTTGAAGTCGTTCCGGTCGGGTAATTTGCCGTAGGGCAGACGCGACAGGTAGGCCTTCGACGGCGCCACCAGCAGCACATCCTGCAAGCGCCCGGAATTGCCGCGTCGCCATGGCAGGGTTTTGTCGAACCAGCCGGGAATCACTCGATCGGTGAAGTGCGGGTAAAGCACGATGTCATCACCGCTGTACGGCAAGTCGAGGTGGTAATCCAGCAGGCCGCCATCGCGATAAGTCCCGGCGCCCGCACCGGGCAGGTCACGTACGCCTTCCATGACCATCGGGATCGAACCCGACGCGAGCAAGGCCTGACGCAAGTTACCGGCGTTCAGCGGGACGAAACGCGACGGGAAGTCATTCAGCGCATAGAGCGGCGGCGCCAGGCGTGGGTCATGCACGATCAACCGTTCGAAGTGCCGCGACAACCGTGAGCGCCCGCGCAGGTTGTCGGCGATCACCGATGACAAGCCCAGCCCGAGTCGCCCGCGATGGTCGTCGGCGAGCAGGCCGTGGCTCTTCACCACCATGATGTTCAGCCGATAGAGCGGGTTGTCCAGCAGCCGCGCATCGTGCCCGTCGAGCAAGTCATGCAGCATGCGCTGCGAACTCTGGCTGATCTGCGCCATGGTCATGCTCTTGGCAAAATGCTGGGCGTTGTACAGCTCACCGAGACGTCTGATGCCTTCGGCGGCGTCTGGCAAACAGGCGCTGGCGAAGCGCCAGGAACCGACCGAAGCGCCGATCAACGAGCGTTCACGCGGTGCGGCCGGCAGCCACTGCCCGAACAGCGCCAGGTCCAGACCTTGAATCCCCAGGGCCTTTGGTCCACCGGCGGCACCCGGCAGCGTGCCGACCTCCAGGGCGCTCAAGCCGTTTTCGCGAATCCGCGTAAAGGCCCGCGGGCCGGCCCTGAGGGTCAGGGCAGGGAATTTGATGTGGATGGCGGTCATACCGGTCTCGATTTTTTGCAGGATGTATGCACAGAAATGAAGTGTAAACGCATCAATGATGGCAATTCAGTTTCAGTTAAGTTGATACAGCTAGGGTGACTCCCCGGGTCATTCATGAAGAATACGCAGGCACTCCATGCTCTGGATATGTAATGAAGGTTAATCTGCCCGCGTATGGCCTGGCGACCCTGGCGCTCCTGGCATTTTGCTCGGTGGTAGCGGCCCGTGATCTGGACCAGGACGAAGCCCTGCGCCTGCGAGCAGATCGCTCAGCTGCAACAAGGGCAACGCTCGCAACTGGACGATCAAGTGCCGCATCAGGTGTTCAGTCGCGGCACGCGCCTGGATGAGCAGACTGACGGGCATGGCCTGGGACTGGGGATTGTGCGCGATATCGTCGAGGCGTGGGGCGGGGAGTTGGTGTTGCAGGAGAGCGAGTGGGGCGGGTTGAAGGTGGTGGTCGAGTTGCCCAGGCGCTGAAACCTTGTGGCGAGGGAGCTTGCTCCCGCTGGGCTGCGAAGCGGCCCCAAAACCAGTCACTGCGGTGCTTCAGCTAAACCGCATTGACCGGATTTACGACTGTTGCACAGTCGAGCGGGAGCAAGCTCCCTCGCCACAAGGTTGTGGATCAAACCCTGAACTGATCCATCAAACCCTGCTGCTGGTTCGCCAGGCTGTTCAACGACTGGCTGACCCGCGCCGATTCATTGGCCTGCCCCGACAGCGATTCCGTCACGTCACGAATGGTCGCCACGTTGCTGTTGATCTCCTCGGCCACCGCGCTCTGCTCTTCGGCGGCACTGGCGATTTGCAGGTTCATGTCGGTAATCACCGTGACCGCGTCGCCGATCTGCCGCAGGGCGGTGACCGCCTGGCTGACGTGCTCGACGCTACTCTGAGCCTGGCGATGACTGTTGTTCATCGAGCCGACCACGTCTTGCGTGCCGCTTTGCAGTTGCTCGATCACCTGACGGGTTTCTTCCACCGACTCTTGCGTACGGCGCGCCAGGTTGCGCACTTCATCGGCGACCACCGCAAAACCACGCCCGGCTTCACCGGCGCGGGCCGCTTCGATGGCCGCGTTGAGCGCCAGCAGGTTGGTCTGTTCGGCGATGGCGCGAATCACCTCCAGCACCGAACCGATCTTCTCGCTGTTGGCGGCCAGGCCTTCGACCTGGGTCATCGCCGTGTTCATGTCTGCCGCCAGGCTGTCGATGCTGGCGGTGGTGCGGTCGATCACGGTCAGGCCCTGACGAGTCGCCTGATCGGCATCGCGCGCCGCCTGAGCCGCTTGGGCGGCGCTGCGGGCGACGTCCTGGGCGGTGGCGCTCATTTCATGGGACGCGGTGGCCACCTGATCGACCTGACGGTATTGCTGCTCCATGCCGGCGCTGGTCTGGGTGGCGATGGCTGACGATTGATCCGCCGTGCTGCGCGCGTCCTGCACCGAGCGTTTCACTTGCGCGATGATCGGTTGCAGCTTGTCGAGGAAGCGGTTGAACCAGCCGGCCAGTTGCCCGAGCTCGTCTTGTTTGTCGTAGGCCAGACGGCGGGTCAGGTCGCCTTCGCCGCTGGCGATGTCTTCCAGCATGCGCGCCACGCCAAGAATCGGCCGGGTCACACTGCGTGCCATCAACCACACCAGCAACAAGCCGATAACCGCCGCCAAAACGCCGAGGCTCAGCTCGATCAGGGTGCCGGCGGTGTTGCGTTCGTCGAGTTGCTGCTTCAGGGTTTCGGCGGGGCCGACCAGGACTTTTTCCGGCACGTCGAGCAACACACCCCACGATTTTCCACCGGGAATCGGCTGGAATGGCGACAGTACTTTGAGCAACTGGTTGTTATGCAGGCTCTGGGTCTGAGTGCTGGCGGCAAGCCTGCGGATCAGCTCGGCACCGCTGTCCTTGTCCACGCTGTCCAGGCGCTGGCTGAGTTTACTGGCGTCCGGGCTATAACCGGCGAGCAGGCCGACGGGGCTGAGGATGCTGACGCTGGTCTGGCCGTCATAGAGCTTTTTGCTGGCTTGCTGGCTGACCGCTTGCAGGCTGTTGAGGTTGATGTCGACTGACAGCGACGCGATGACCTTACCGTCGACCAGCAGCGGGAAGACGATGCTGGTCATCAGCACGTTCTGGCCGTCGATTTCATAGAAATAGGGTTCGATCACGCACGGCTTGAGGGTGGTGCGCGGACAGGTGAACCAGGCGTTGGCAGGTTCGCCACTGGGGCCGGCGCTGGTGTCGGCCATGTCGCTTTCCGGCAGCGCCATCGAGTTCAGCTTGCCGGCGGTCGGCTGCGACCAATACAGGGCGAAGCGGCCCTTGTCGTTGCTGCCGATTTCTTTCTGGCCGCTGAACAGTTCGTCCTTGCCGTCCAGTGCATTGGCTTCAAACACCAGCGACAGGCCGAGCAATTGCGGATTGGCTTGCAGCGCGGACTTGACCTGACGGGTCAGGTCTTCACGCAGGTCGAAGGCATCGAGGAAGCGTTTCTCGGCCTGCTCGCGCAAAAACAACACCTGGCGCGCGAAACCGTGTCCATATTGGTAGGCGTCCATGAACTGCTGGCGAATCCCCAGCGCCTGAACTTCACCCTGTGCCTCGATACGGGCTTGAGCCGCTTCGGTGAGCATCTCCATGCTCGAGGCTTTTACCAGCTCCGAACTGTGATCCATGCGATACAGCGAAAGACCGACCAGCAAGGTGACGATGCCGGCCAGGCACAGCCCGGCGAGCAAAGTGATTTTCCATTGAATGGAAAGTTGTCTGAGCGACATGGGAGCGTCCTTTTATTCGATAAATATCTGAGACTTTGCACTGTAGCGGCCACGTTCCTCCTTTCTTTATCCATTCGAATAAATAAGAAATCGCACAAATCTGTGTTGGTTTTGACACGCCAGGCCCGCTGCGGCGCAGTGCGCGCCCTCTCATAAAACCCTCTCTTCAATCCGCCGTCGGCTCATGCAGCTGGCTGGACGGACTCATCCTGTTTGCGGCGGATTTACCCGTCGCCATGTTTTGAGGTAACGATGATTAATGCAGTAATTGCCGCGGTCGGCGTCATGCTGGTGCTCAGCCTGTCCCGCGTGCATGTGGTGATCACGCTGATCGTCGGTTCAGCAGTGTCCGATTCGACCCTGGGCCCGACCTCCGGTCTGAATATCGACGGTCAGCATCACCATATCCGGGACACCGTGGTCCCGACGTTTTTGCACTACAACCTGCCGTTGCTGGCGTTTGGCTGGGTGGTGGCGATGGTGTTGTAACGAATTGACCGCGTCGTTTTCATTACCGACAAGCCTGCGCCTACAGTTTTGCGCAAGCCAGCCGTTAATGCTTTAACCACACCCATACTATCCAGAGTGAACAACACATGCGCCTGAGCCTTAAAGCCAAAGTCTTGTCCCTCGCCGTCCTCCCGGTTTTGCTCTTTGCGCTGGTGATCAGCCTGACCACTGCATTCATCTTGCAAGAACAGGCCCGTAAAGAAGTCGAAGAAACCCGTCAGCGTTTGATGAACGATGCCCAGGCCACCCTGCAAAGTTATGTTGCTGTGGCGATGACGGCGATCAAGCCGCTGTATGACGCCGCAGCGCCTGGCGATGAGGCGGCTCGCGCGCAAGTGGTCAAATTGCTGTCGAGCATCAGCTACGGCAAGGACGGTTACTTCTTCGGTTACGACTCCAACACCGTGCGCCTGTTCAAATCCAACAGTCCGGAAGGCGTCGGCCAGAGCTTCAAGGACAACCGCGACCCGAACGGTGTGTATGTCAACCGTGACCTGGTGAAAGTCGCCAAGGACGGTACGCACTACCTGCGATACAGCTCGCCGTTGCCTGGCGACAGTAAAGTCCAGGTGCCTAAACTGGGTTACACCGAATACCTGCCTAAATGGGACATGGCCATCGGTACCTCAGTGAATCTCGATGGTATCGAAGCCCAGGTCGCAATGGTCGAGGCCAAGGTTCGCGATCGCACGGAAGGCGTGGTGCTGAGCATCGTCGGCATCGCGGCGGTGGTAGTGCTGGTGATCGCTGCGGTCGGTCTGTTTGTGGCCAATACCATTTTGCGCCCGCTGCACCTGATGAAGGCCAATCTGGACGACATCGCAGCAGGCGAGGGCGATTTGACGCGCCGACTGGCGATTACCTCTCAAGATGAACTGGGCGAGCTGGCCGGTTCGTTCAACCGTTTTGTCGACAAGATTCACGGCCTGGTGCGGCAGATTACCGAGATGACGTCGCAGCTGACCGGGCTGGTCAATCAGGTCTCCGATCAGGCCCAGCGTTCGGATCAGGCCATGGAACGCCAACGTCACGAGACCGATCAGGTGGCCACGGCGATCAACGAGATGTCGGCGGCAGCGCAGGAAGTGGCGAAAAGCGCCCAAGGCGCTGCGGTTGCGGCCCAGCAAACCGACGAAGAAGGCCAGGCGGCCAAACGCGTGGTCGCCGGGAGCATTTCGCAGATCCATGCGCTGGTGAAAGATATTCGCAGCAGCGGGGTCTCACTCGACAGTTTGCAGCAGGACGTGTCGTCGATTGTCAGCGTGCTGGGGGTGATCCGTTCGATTGCCGATCAGACCAACCTGCTGGCGCTGAACGCCGCCATCGAAGCCGCTCGCGCCGGTGAGGCCGGGCGTGGCTTTGCGGTGGTCGCCGATGAGGTGCGCGCGCTGGCCAGTCGCACTCAGCAAAGCACTCAGGAAATTCAGGGTATGATCGACCGCTTGCAGGCTGGCACACAGTCGGCGGTCGACGCCATGCGCCGTTCAAGCGAGGCCGGTGACGGCACCTCGGCCCAGGCCAATCAGGCGGGTGCTTCGCTGGACACCATGGCCCAACTGATTGGCACCATCAATTCGATGAACGCACAGATCGCCAGTGCCGCCGAAGAGCAAACCGCAGTGGCCGAAGAGATCAATCGCAGCGTGCATCAGATCGCCGTCGCCGTGGACAGCGTCGCCGACGAAACCCAGCTCGGCGCGCAAACCTCCCGCAGCCTGGCGGATTTGGGCCAGCGGTTGGGTAAATTGGTTGGGCAGTTCAGGATCTAAGCGACTAACAGACCGCTATCGCGAGCAGGCTCGCTCCCACATCTATGGTTACCCCCTTTTCTGCAATACTGTTTTTGATGCGTGTTTGGCTTGCTTTCATCTATCCGGCGTCTGTGTGGGGTGGCAACCCCGCGCCTCGATGAGAATCGATGCCTAACGATCCTAATTATTCGAACGGCCTTTCAGCCGTGTGGGAGCTCAGGGTTGTCGTCAGGCCGGTTAGCCGTTCACGTCATCTGTTATCCAGCATCGCAAAACCAGGTGGGTGGTGCTCGGGTGACAGCAGGGTCAGGCGTTCATCGCGGTTGGCCCTGCATCAAATTCAGTGTGGTGGGCCAGCAATCGCCCAGGCGATCCTTGCCAGCTTGTTGGCCAGCGCGCAGACCACATGGTTGGAGTGATGGTGGGCCAATAGCTGCCGGACCCAGTCCGCCAGCCAGCCTTTCTGTCGGTCCAGTTGCATCAGGTAAACACGGGCACATTGGACAAGCAGGCGCCGCTGGTTGCGATCACCTCGCTTGCTGATGCCCAGCAGGACGGTCTTGCCGCCCGTAGAATGCTGTTTGGGTATCAGCCCGATTGAGGCCGAATAGCCTCGGCCGCATTTGAACTGCTTGCCATCGCCCAATTCGGCAGCCAGGACGCTGGAGGTGATCGGGCCTACGCAGGGCATGGTCATCAAACGAGCCGCCAGATCATCTTCGGCGGCCTGGCATTCCACTTCCTTGTCCAGCGTCTTGATCTGCCCATCCAGATAGGTGAAGTGCTCCTGCAACCTCGTCAGAAGTTTTTTGATGGGCACAGGAATTGAACTCGCTTCAAGCCGAGCGGGCAGTTCTTTGATGGGCTTGAAGCCTGTGGCCAGACTGACGCCGACCTCCAAAAGCGCTGCGTGAATCCGATTGACGGTCGCGGTGCGCTCTTTGATGAACGAATCGCGTGTCGAGTTGAGCATGGCCAGCAGCTGCTGAGCCTGGGTTTTGGGGTGTACAAAGCGCATTGTTGGACGAGTCGCCGCCTCGCAGATCGCCTCGGCATCAGCGAAGTCGTTTTTGTTGCTTTTCACGTAAGGGCGTACGAGATGCGGGGCAATGAGCTTGGGCGTATGTCCCAGCTTCGCGACCTCCTGCGCCATGAAGTGGGCTCCGCCGCAGGCTTCCATCACAACGGTGCAGGGTTCGAGATTCATCAGGTGCTGCATGAGCGCCGCACGAGTAAAC
The DNA here is from genome assembly GCF_000217955.3 of Pseudomonas fluorescens HK44. Taxonomy (GTDB): domain Bacteria; phylum Pseudomonadota; class Gammaproteobacteria; order Pseudomonadales; family Pseudomonadaceae; genus Aquipseudomonas; species Aquipseudomonas fluorescens_AQ. The sequence goes on from NZ_AFOY02000010.1 coordinate 41,196, forward strand.
TTTTTGCGGTAAACTCATGACCACGATCATCTTGCGCGTGTAGATGGAAAGAGTGTTTTCCCAGATCGATGGCGGCAATAGCTACTTTGTTCATGGCAACGGTCTCCGATGAGCCCCCTGCGAAAGCTTAGTGGGCGATCACAGGGGGCGGCGGGGGTAGCCATTTCATTATTGATTGATGGCGTTGTCGCAATTTGCGGCAGTGCACAAATCTACTGTGGGAGCGAGCCTACTCGCGATGAGGCCCGCCCAGGCCCCCTCAATTGCGGGTTAATCCCCACACACATCGCGCATCAACAACCCGAACTTCAAATCCACCGCATCCGGAATTGGCAGATACACGGTGTGCCCGTCCCCCGGCGCCACTTCAATCGCTTCGCCTTTGGCGCTTTGCAACTGATGCAAATCGAAGTGGAAATTGCCTTTGGGCGTCATCAATTCCATGTGATCGCCCAAACCAAAGCGGTTCTTCACCTTGACCTCGGCCAGCCGATCACGGCGCTCACCGGTCAGTTCGCCGACGAACTGCTGTCGCTCCGATACCGAGCTGCCGTTCTGGTAGTTCTGGTACTCGTCGTGCACATGCCGACGCAGGAATCCTTCGGTGTAGCCACGCTGGGCCAGGGATTCGAGGTCGGTCATCAAACTACGGTCGAACTCGCGACCAGCCACGGCATCGTCGATGGCGCGGCGGTAGACCTGAGTGGTCCGGGCGCAGTAAAAGTGCGATTTGGTCCGGCCCTCGATCTTCAACGAGTGCACGCCCATCTGCGTCAAGCGAGCGACATGCTGCACGGCGCGCAGGTCCTTGGCGTTCATGATGTAGGTGCCGTGCTCGTCTTCGAAGGCCGGCATCAGTTCATCGGGGCGGTTGGCTTCCTGTAGCAAAAACACTTGATCGGTGGGTGTGCCGATCCCCAGCGTTGGCTCCGGGATGAACGTCTGAACGATCTCGCCCACGGTGTTTTCCGTGGCGGGCTGTGCGGAGTATTTCCAGCGACAGGCATTGGTGCAGGTGCCCTGATTGGCATCGCGCCGGTTCATGTAACCCGACAGCAGGCAGCGCCCGGAATAGGCCATGCATAGCGCGCCGTGAACGAACACTTCCAGCTCCATGGCGGGGACTTGCTGGCGGATCTCGGCGATTTCTTCCAGCGACAGCTCCCGTGACAGGATGATCCGGCTCAGGCCCTGTTGCTGCCAGAACTCGACGCTGGCCCAGTTCACCGTGTTGGCTTGCACCGAAAGGTGAATCGGCATCTGCGGGAAATGCCGGCGCACCAGCATGATCAGCCCGGGGTCGGACATGATCAGCGCATCCGGGGCCATGGCGATGACCGGCTCGATATCCTTGAGGAAGGTTTTCAGCTTGGCGTTGTGCGGGGCGATGTTCACCACCACATAGAAACGCTTGCCCTGCGCCTGGGCTTCGCGGATACCGAGGGCCAGGTTGGCATGATCAAACTCGTTATTGCGCACGCGCAAGCTGTAGCGCGGCTGGCCGGCGTAGACCGCATCGGCGCCATAGGCGAAGGCGTAACGCATGTTTTTCAGGGTGCCGGCAGGGGCAAGCAGTTCAGGCGTGGCGAGGGACATGAGGGGCTCGATCACAAAAGCTCGCGAGGGTAGAGCAGTCGCGCTAGGCGTTTATTGATCTGGATCTATGCCGGGTGAAAAAAGGAGGGCACTCGGGCGCGTGGTGGCTGACTAACCTAGAACAGGCAGTCAGTGTCTGCGGGTTACTGGTGGGGAGCGGACATGAACCAAACCGTTGTGCGAGACAGATCGCTGCTGGTGCTGCTGGTGTGGGTGACCGCCGCGTTCATCTGGATACTGCTGCCGTTCTACGGCGCGGTGTTCTGGGCAGTGATTCTCGGCATTGTCTTCGCGCCCTTGCAGCGTCGGCTGCAAGTGAAGTTTGGCTGGCACCGCAACCTGACGGCGCTCTCCACCTTGGGTATTTGCCTGGTCATTGCCATTTTGCCGGTGATCATTACCAGCGTCCTGTTGGTACAAGAGGGGGCGACCCTCTACAAGAATATCGAGAGTGGCCAGTTGGACATCGCCGGCTATCTGGCGCAGTTCAAGCACAGCCTGCCGCCGTACTTTCAGCACCTGCTGGACCGCTTTGGCATGGGTGAACTGAGTACTTTGCGCGAGAAAATCGTCAAGAGCGCGATGCAGGGCAGCGAGTTTTTCGCCAGTCAGGCGTTCAGCTTCGGCCAGGGCACTTTCGAGTTCATGATGAGCTTTTTCATCATGCTCTACCTGTTGTTCTTCTTTCTGCGTGACGGTGCCGAACTGTCGCGCAAGGTTCGCGCGGCGGTGCCATTGGCGGAACACCAAAAGCGCCGCTTGCAGCTCAAGTTCAACCGCGTGGTGCGAGCCACGGTCAAAGGCAACCTGCTGATGGCGATTGCGCAAGGCGCGCTGGGTGGGTTGATTTTCTGGTTTCTGGACATCCCCAGTGCATTGCTCTGGGCGGTGATAATGGCGTTTCTGTCGCTGTTACCCGCGGTGGGGGCGGGGATTGTCTGGGGGCCGGTGGCGGCCTGGTTCCTGCTCAGCGGCGCGATCTGGCAGGGTGTGGTGCTGGGGGTGTTCGGGGTGTTCGTAATCGGTCTGGTAGACAACATTCTGCGTCCGATCCTGGTGGGCAAGGACACCAGGATGCCGGACTATCTGGTCCTGGTTTCGACCCTGGGCGGTCTGGCGATCTTTGGTCTCAATGGTTTTGTCATTGGGCCGTTGATCGCCGCGCTGTTCATGTCAAGTTGGGACTTGTACATCGAAACCAGGCCACGCGTGCAGTTGCCTTAAGCGCCCAGCGCGTAGGTGCCGATACGTTGCGACAGGGCCTGGGCGGCGGGCAGTGAAGTGAGCGGGCCACTGATCGCGACGCCGTCCTGAACCAGATACCAGCAGGCGAGCAATCCCAGCTCTCTGAGCGGTGCGGGAACGGCGCTACCAATAACGGACATGATCTGAACCTTGGGCATAAGTACCTCCATCAATCTATGGAGCTACCTTACTGACCCGGCGGTTCAACGGAAAATCAACGTGCTCGATAGTGGACATTGACGACAACGTGGCGAATGGCCGCTGTCAGTCGACGACCTGGTCGAGCATGTTCATCATTTCATGATCATTGAGCAGGCCTTTACGCACCAGGTTTTCGGCGAGCAGCGAGAGAAACTTGGCGCTGCGATGGCCTTCCAGGTGTTTGAGCTCGGTCAGTGCGTTATAGACCTTGCTTGAGGTACAGAGTCCTACAATGCGGTGCGGGTTTTGCGTGGGCATAAGGGGCGTCCTTGTTTTTATGAACCGTTTATTACGGACAATTCAAAGCTTGCGGAACTGTCATGACATAAATATGACGGTTATTGCACACAAGCCAGGGCATTCGTCGGATCAATCATGCCAAATTTAACTGCAGTCACTGTCCCGGTAGCGACCTTGGCGAGATTTATTCAGACATAGTTCGACGGCTGAAACGAAAACAGGCCCCGTCGAGACGGAGCCTGTGTTGAGTAACCTGCAGTCGTTAAATTACCAGCCCGGGCCTTAGTAGCGAGGCTGAATGTAGTACCCCGGTTGTGGCGGGACGTAAACCGGTGCTGGCTGGACATACACCGGCTGCGGTTGAACGTAGACTGGCTGCGGTTGAACGTAGACCGGTTGTTGTTGTACGTAAACCGGACGCTCGTTGGACATGACTGATCCCGCGACCACCGCGCCTACCACCGCGCCGACGGCGAGCGGTGCACCCCAGCCCCAGCCGCCGCCACGGCCATGACCATAATAGTAGCCATGGGCTTGCGCCTGTCCTGCGACAGCAAATGCACCGATCAGCAAGGCTATTACAGGGAGTTTGCGGATCATGATAATTCCTCGTGTTTTCGCCCCAACGCGCTTGAGCCTTCAATAGATCCAAGGATAGTTGCGGGGATAACTCTAAGACAGCGTTTTTTGGCGAATCTGCGACGCGTCAGAGTAAATATTGTGTAAGGTCTGTACCGGCATCTTTACCTTTACATGCCAGCCGGGCCAGAGGCCTCGCTATGATCCGATAAACCCGATGGTCTGGCCAATCCCGTCCATCTGAAAGTGCAATTCGAAGGAGATATACATGCTGATGAACCCGAACAAAGACACCCAACTGTGTATGTCACTGTCTGGGCGCCCCGGGAATTTCGGCCTGCGTTTCCACAACCATTTGTATGAGCAACTGGGCCTGAATTTCTATTACAAGGCGTTCAGCAGCCAGGATCTGCCGGGGGCGATTGGCGGAATTCGTGCCCTGGGTATTCGCGGCTGCGGCGTATCGATGCCCTTCAAGGAAGCCTGCATCGCACTGGTCGATGAACTGGACGCGTCGGCGCAAGCCATTGCCTCGATCAATACCATCGTTAACACCCACGGTCACCTCAAGGCTTACAACACCGATTACCTCGCCATCGAGCAACTGCTGAAAACCCATGCCGTGCCGAAGGACTCGACGTTCGCCTTGCGCGGCAGCGGCGGGATGGCCAAAGCGGTGGCCAGCGCCTTGCGTGATGGCGGCTATCAAAACGGCCTGATCGTGGCACGTAATGAAAGCGCCGGTCGCGCCTTGGCCGACTCGCTGGGTTATCGCTGGCAGGCAGAACTTGGCAGCGAGCGTCCGCGGGTGTTGGTCAATGTCACGCCGATTGGCATGAGCGGTGGTGCGGAGGCCGATCAACTGGCCTTTGACGCTGACGCCATCGATTACGCGGAAACTGTCTTCGATGTGGTGGCGATCCCCTCGGAAACGCCACTGATCGTGCGCGCTCGTGCCGCAGGCAAACGGGTCATTACCGGGCTTGAAGTGATTGCCATTCAAGCGCTTGAGCAGTTTGTGCTGTACACCGGCGTGCGTCCCAGCGATGAGCAGTTCCACAAGGCCGTGGCGTTCGCCCGCAGCTGATCAGGCGCTGCGGGGCAGGGGGTAGGGTTACTCGAGGCGCGCCAGGCGCTCTTCGAGAGCCGCAATCCGCGCTTCGAGTTCTTCGATGCGCTCCACCGACACACCGCTGCTGGCGCCACGCTCCGCCGGGTTCTGGCGGGCGGCGAGGATCGCTTCGATATCCGCCGGGTCGCCCAGTGCGTGCATGTAGCGGTCTTCGCGCTGGCCCGACTGGCGCGGCAGCAACAGCGCGAGACTGCGGGCAATCAAGCGTTCCAGTTGATGGACAACCTGTTCGGCATCTTCGAAGTCGTGCATGCGGCTGCTGCGTGTCAGCAGTTCATTGACCGTCTGCGGACCGCGTAGAAACAGCAAGCCGGCCAGAATAACCTGGGCCGGCACCAGCTCCAGCGCCTTGTCGAGCCGATGCTCCCAGCGATCGGCGCGGCTGCCCATGACCAGCCGGGTGAAGCCTCGACCTTCCAGGGCGCGCAAACTTTGCCCGACCTGGCCCTGGCTGAGGTTCATCACCGGTTCCCGGCTGGTTTTCTGGTTACAGGCGATGACCAGCGCATTAAGGGTCAGCGGATAGGTCTCCGGGCTGGTCGCCTGTTTTTCGATCAAAGAGCCGAGAATGCGCAGCTCCGTGCTGCTCAGCCGCGGTGCATCGGTGGACGTCTCTGGTTCTGTGCTCATGCTTTCCGGGCCCTTGCTAACCGTTACTTCCATAGTTGACTCCCTAATTTAGCAACAGACCCTTGTTGGCGGGTCAGATCGCTCCCCCCTTCACGTCGTTCTGTCTGACGTCCAGAACCCGGTTCGTAGCGAGCAGAACCTCGTTGGAGGAGGCGAGTGCGGCAATCTTAGCGCACTGTTGCTCACTCTTCTGATGGAGACACGGTTCTTCTCGCCCTCGGCCCAGCGATCGTAGAGCGTGCTGCCTGCCTCACTCATCAAGTTCTTCGGGCGAGACGATCCATACACTACAGGGCATTTTGTACAACAGGCTTTCTGCCGTGCTGCCGACCAGCCGGTCTATCCCTCGATGGCTGACCCGCCCCATGACAATAACATCGACCTGATTGACGTCGGCATAGTTGACCAGGACCTTGGCCGGGTTTCCCATGATCATGTGACGCTGTTGCGGCGGGATGCCGTTGCGCTCGGCCAGTTCGCTGAATGCCTCCCCCTGAGCGTCGAACAGGGTCTTGGCTTTGCCTGAAGAGAAGAAGGTCGAAACGTTGTTGAAGTCGAATTCATCGGCACTGATGGAGGAAAGGTCATAGGCATAGACGACGTCGATCTCGGCATTGCAGGTACTCGCCAGCTTGACCGCTTCGTGGAGTATCCGGTCGTTCAAGCCCTGGTACTGTTTATCGCGATGGAAGGGATCGACCGCTGCAACAACCTTGCGAGGCAAGGCATGAATGGCGTTACTGACGAAGTGCAGCGGTACTGGGCACTCGCGCAGCAAATGCACGTCGAGCGGTGTGAACATCAGCCGCGAGAGCAGTGATTCGTGTTGCAGCGCCTTGATCAGCAACTCGATCGGCTGTTCGTTGAGGTGGATCAGAATTTCCTGCAGCGGGCGTTCGACCCAGACCACTTCGGTGGTGACCTCCAGGCCAATCTTGCGCAGGGGCCTGGCCTGTTCCTCCAGCCACAGGCGGTGACGCTCGATATAACCCAGGCGCATCTCTTCGCGGGCCTGGTCGTTGACCAGGCTGGCGGTCGCCAGGCCTTCCAGGTAGTCGAAAGCCACGATGTGCAGCGCTGCACCTGCGGCCTTGGCCAGTGCGGCGGCCCTGTCGAAGGCCGGGCTGTGCTGCATCAGCGGCGAGACGATCAGCATGAAACGTGATTGACCAGACATGACAAACCTCTCCTGGGTAGACACAAAGTCGGCGGCTGTACGGTAGGCACGATGAGTTGTCAGCTCCTGAAACCATGGCCTGATCGTGTCGCTGGCCGGGTGCCCGAGCTTGATCTGTGTCAAACCGGCGAGAAGCCGGTCTTGTCGTCCGACATACGGTCGCTTGCTGCACCTCCAATCTCCTGATTATTGACCATGATCAATCTCTCGTCCGCGAACCCGGCGCAGTCTGAAATTTGTACGCATTTCACGCTTGCGTACAAGGCAGGAGCGATCGTCTGCCGTCATTCTCAGCGGCCAAAGCAAGGTCGTGTTACGCCGTGATGGAGTGTTTGGACGCCAGGACGCATTACCCGCAGACCCGATTGCGAGGCTTGATCCGAGGCCGGCTATGATTATTGAGATATCAGAACAACTGGCAAGACACCGTTGGCTCGTACAGATGGATGCGTGGGAGGTGGGTTTCGACAGTCGGGATGAAGCAGAGGCGTTCGTCAGGCAACTCAAGGCGCGCCTCAATGCGCCGCATGCCTGGCCGGCAAACACTGTCACCAAGCCATTGACCCGACACCCCCCCGGCGCTCGATCCGACCCGGCTGTCGAGCAACGGGTGCTGACTGACCTCGCGAGATAAGCGCCGGGGTCAGGGGGGATGACCGGGTGCGTATCCAATGAGTGAAACCTTCGGCCTGACCAATGCAGCCGCTGCGCTGGGCATCGGCATGCTGGTCGGTCTTGAGCGCGAGCGCCATAAGGGCGGGGGCGACAGCCGTGCCTGTGCCGGGTTGCGGACATTCGCGATCACTGCGCTATTGGGCTATATCTCCCCGCAGGTTGGCGGCGGTCTGCTAGTGGGGATCATCGCGATCTGTGTGGCGCTGCTGCTCACCGTGGCTTATTGGCGAAACCTTGAAAAGGATCCCGGCATTACCAGTGAAGTGGCTTTGCTCACGGTGTTGGTACTGGGGGCGTTGTGCGGCACCGCGCCGGAGCTGGCCACGGCCATTGGCGTGGTGATGGCGGGGTTGCTGGCTTATCGTCAGCGGTTGCATCACTTCGCGCACAATCAGTTGACCGAAGCGGAAATTCGCGACGGTCTGGTGCTGTTGGTCGCCGCACTGGTGGTGCTGCCACTGGCGCCGGATCGCTTCATCGGGCCCTATGCCGCAATCAATTTGCGCACCATTTGCACCTTGACCGTACTGTTGATGACGATAGGGGCGGTGGGGCATATCGCGGTTCGCACCCTGGGCACCCGCTACGGTTATCCGATCAGCGCAATCGCTTCCGGGTTCGCGTCCGGTACGGTGACCATTGCGGCCATGGGGCATATCAGTGCCAGAGAACCGGCGCACATCAAAGTCCTGAGCGCCGCTGCGATGCTGTCCAATCTGGCGACCGTGATTCAGGCGGGCTTGATCCTGGGGGCGGTCGATCCCGGTTTGCTGCGCAGCATGTGGGGGCCGTTGCTATCCGGACTCTTCGTCACGGCGTTGTATGGCGTTTGCTTGATGTTTCCCGGATCGACAGGGGACGGCAACGAGCCGATCAAGGTCGGTGGTGCGTTCAATCTCCGGCTGGCCTTGATCGTGGCACTGGCCATGACCGGCATTACCTTCCTGTCTTCTGCAATGCTGAGTCACTTTGGCCAGGTGGGTGTGATGCTGACGACGGCCCTCAGCGGTCTTGCCGATGCCCACTCTTCAACGGCGTCCATTGCCTCTCTGGCCAAGGCCGGTCAGCTTCCCTACGATGCCATTGCCGGCCCTGTGCTGATCGCGGTGAGTAGCAACTCGCTGAGCAAATGTGTGGTGGCGTGGGTCAGTGGCGGTCGCCGGTTCGCCGCCTATGTCATCCCGGGTCAGGTTTTGATGACGGCGGCGATGTGGGCGGGCACCTTGCTGCACTGAAGCGTTCGATGCAGGTCGTATCAATCGAGGTCCTGCAAAGAGCGCATAGAGCTGATAAAGATCAAGTCGCCTGCACCCGAAACGTTCAATCTAAAGTCTCACTGACCGCATTGAAATGGCCGAGCGCCGAGGTGTCTTATGTCGCAGACTCAACGTTTATTGCTGATTGCCCCACCCGCGATGACCCGTACTCCGGCGTTCGAACGCGCTACGGCCCTGGCTCTGGCGACGCAATTACCCTTGCATATCGTGGCGTTCGATTACATCGAAGCCTTGGCGGTGGCCGGTCTGTTCGCCCCCGGGCAAATACGGCAAGCTCGTGATGGCTACCTGGAAAGTCATCGACAATGGCTTGAGCAGCAAGCCGACCTGGCGAAGAAGCACGGAGTCGAGGTCACCAGCGAGGTGGTCTGGGTCCAGCACCCCTATGAAGAGATCCTTCACTTCGTCAACGAGATGCCTCTGGCCCTGATCATCAAGGACGCTCAGGAGGAGTTCGCGTTGAAGCGGATCTTCTTTACTCCGCTGGACTGGCAGTTGCTGCGCGATTGTCCGGTGCCGGTGCATCTGGTCACCAATGCTCGCAACCCACGGCCGCACAAGGTTCTGGCGATAGTCGATGTGTTGCGCAGTGACGACCAGGACCTGGTGTTCAACGATCAGATTATCGACGCGGCAGTGAAGCTGGCCGAACAGTGCAACGCCCAGCTTGATTTGGTGCACGTGTATGACTGGGCAGCGGTGTACGCCACGGACATGGGCGTTGGTGCGTTGCCCCTCGCGACCGGCATCTACGAAGCATTGGGAGAGGCGCAACATGAGGTATTTGCGGCCCTGGCCGAACGCCATGGCGTGCCGGCCGATCGTCGCCACTTCATTGAAGGCGCGCCCTTGCAGAGTATCTGCGAGTTTGCGACTGATCATCAGATCGATGTCATCGTCATGGGAACGGTGCACCATAGGGGCTTGAGCAAACTCTTGGGCAGCACCGCCGAACATCTCTTGCACAGGGCGCCGTGCAGTGTGCTGGCGATCAAGCCGGGCGAACAGGTGCTGTCGTAAGTGTTGAGTCGCCCCTTGGCGCGCCAGTGTCTGGTGCTCCAAGGGGCGTTTTTTTACAGCATGAGGCGGTGAATGACCTGGCGGGAATCGTCAGGATCGTTATGGACTTCAAATCCCAGGGCTTTTGCCAAATCGCGCATGGGGGCATTGCTTGAGGCATCAACGGAATACATCTGATGGAAACCGTTTTTGCGGGCCGCCCTGATCAAATGCTCCATCAACAGCGTACCCAGCCCCAGGTGCTGCCATTCATCGGCGACGGTGATCGCGCATTCGCATTCATGTTCGGCGGTGGCGGCATAGCGACTGACGCCGATTTCGATCAATTTACCGTCTTCGTGGACCAGCGCTATGTAAGCCATGCGTTGCTTGCAGTCGATGTCCATCAACTGGTCGAGCATGACTTTACCGGGTTCGTTGATTTGCGCCAGAAAGCGCATATGACGCGATTCCGGGGACAGGCGTTTGATGAACGCGTATTCGCGCTCGCGGTCTTTATCCGTCAATGGCCGGATCAGTACATGCCGACCGTCCCTGAGCGCTTCAATCCAGTAGTTCCCGCTGACAGCGGCATAGACAGCCGCTGCCCGTTCGTTGTGGTCTTTGACGGTAAGCATGATGTGATCCTCCGTTGGGCGTAAAAAGCTCGCGTGTGGCATGAGTTCACACGTGTTGTTGTACTTTTTACGCCGCTGACGGCACTCGAATCTGATCTGGATCAGACACTCGGCATGGGCGTCCTTAAACGCTCGGGTTTGATGTAAATCAACCCGACCGAGGGGGCAGTGAGCGCAGTCTAGGAACATGCCGGCGGGATGGACCGGCGCCGAGCCGAGGTGTGTGATGGGGCAATATCAACGTTTACTGCTGATCGCCGACCGAACCCTGCATCAATCGCCAGCCTTGCTGCGCGCGGTCGCCCTGGCCAAGGCGAGTGGGGCGGTCTTGCACGTGTGTGCCTTTGTCGAACCGGTGCCAATCGTTCATTTGTGGGATGAAAAAGTCGATGAGGCGGCGTTTCAGAGCTATCTGCGTCGCTACCGCCGCTGGATGTCGGAGGAAATCCAGCGGCTGAGCGGTGAGGGGCTGAAAGTCTCGATGGAAGTGGTCTTCACCACCCATCCGCTGCTGGATATCCTGAAGCATGTCGAGGAATTCAAGCCTGACCTGCTGATCAAGGACGCCACGCTGGAGCCGGTGCTCAAACGGGTATTCATCACACCACTCGATTGTCACCTGCTGCGCGAGTGTCCGGCGCCTGTGCACCTGGTCAACCAGGCCCGTTACGGTTTGCCTCATCGGATCGTGGCGGCAGTGGACCCCTTCGACCCGCAAACCCAGATCAGTGGCCTCAACGACACCATCATTCAAACCGCAAACGCCCTGGCCCTGCAGTGCGATGCACCGCTGCATTTGCTGTACGCCTATGACCTGTCGCCAGCGTTCAATGGCGATGCACCGTTGGTCAGCGGCGGCTGGAGCGTGGATTACATGGAGGAACTGCGTGAATCCTTGCACCTGGCATTTGTGACCCTGGCTGACCGCTACGGTATACCGCCCGAACGCCGGCACTTTGTCATGGGCCAGCCGGTTCGGGCATTGACTGAGTTTGTCGAAGAGTACCTGGCCGACGTGGTGGTGATGGGCACCGTGCACCGGGTCGGGCTGGATCGGTTGATTGGCAGCACCACTGAGCGGGCGCTTTACTCTATGCCTGGCAGCATTCTGGCGGTCCGGTCACCCGGTTTGGCGGTCAGGGGGTGAGCACGATGGCGCCTTTGACCTGACCGCTCCTCAGGTGCGCCAGCGCTTGATTGGCATCGTCCAGTGCAAAGCAGGTGACATTGCTGTGCACGGGCGTGTGCCGGATCTCTTGAAAAAACGCCGTGCCGTCTTCGCGCGTCAGGTTGGCCACCGAACGTACGCTGCGCTCACCCCAGAGCAGACGATAGGGAAATGCAGGGATGTCGCTCATGTGGATGCCGGCGCATATCACACAGCCACCCTTGACGGTGGCCTCCAGCGCCACCGGCACCAGCGCACCGACGGGGGCGAAGATCACGCTGGCGTCGAGCAGGTGTGGCGGTTTCTGGTCCGAGGGGCCTGCCCAGGCGGCACCCAACATTCGGGCATACGCCTGGCCTTCGTTGTCGCCCGGTCGGGTGAAAGCGTACACCTGCTGCCCTCGACCCAGCGCCACCTGGATCGCCAGATGCGCGGCGGCACCGAACCCGTAGAGGCCCAGATGGCGTGCGGTTTTTGCCATTTGCAGCGCCCGAAAGCCGATCAGCCCGGCGCACAGTAACGGTGCGGCTTCAGTGGCCGAGAGCGTGTCCGGAAGGCGAAAGCAGAAGCGCGCGTCGGCCACGGTGTAGTCGGCGTAACCGCCGTCCAGATGGCAACCGGTGAACTGCGCCTGATCGCAGAGGTTCTCCCGGCCCGAGCGGCAGAACTCACATTGCCCGCAGGTCGATCCGAGCCAGGGAACGCCGACTCGCTGGCCGATCCAGTCGGGCGCAACGTCAGCCCCCACGGCGGTCACTTCCCCGACGATTTCATGCCCCGGCACTCGCGGCAGTGTCGCTTGCGGCAGCTCGCCATCGACCAGGTGCAGGTCGGTGCGGCATACGCCACAGGCCAGGACTTTGATTAACAGTTGCTGAGCTTCAGGTGTCGGGATCGCGCGCTCTTCCCGTTGCAGTGGCTGGCCAGGAGTCTGTAGCACCATGGCGCGCATGACGATTCTCCAGAATCAAAGGCATTCAGGCTGTCAAACTGGCGCGTTCCGATGGCAGCCAGTGACCAGCTGCTTGAGCCTGTCCATGTCGAGGATTGTGACGTTACGCCCCGAAATCTCGACCAGTGTCTGATCCCGCAGGTGGGCAATGCCTCGGCAGATGGTTTCCAGACGCAACCCCAGGTAGGAGCCGATCTCTTCGCGACGCATCTTCAGCACGAATTCCCTGGACGAATAACCGCGCAGGCTAAGCCGCTGCGACAGGTTCAGCAGAAAGGCCGCCAGTCGTTCGTCGGAGTTCATTTTGCCCATCAACATCAGCATGTCGTGATCGCGCACTATTTCGCGGCTTAGAAGTTTGTTCAGATTGTGCTGCAGTGTAGGCAGCTCCCGGGAAAGCTTCTCCAGCTGGGCGAAATGGATGGGACACACTTCGCTGTCCTCAAGAGCGAAAGCATTGCAGGTGTGCTGCTCTTCACTGATGGCGTCCAGGCCGAGCATCTCGCCGGGTATTTGAAAACCGGTGACTTGCTCGCGACCGTCGAGAGACAACACCGTGGTCTTGAAAGAACCGATGCGCACCGCGTAAAGCGAGCGCAATGAATCGCCCGTGCGATACAACGCTGCACCTTTTTTAACTTTTACGCGCTGGATGATCAGGGTGTCCAATTGCTCTACTTCCTGGTCGGTCAGGCCAATCGGCAGGCACAACTCCAGCACGCTGCAGTTGGCGCAAGCGGCTTTCAGGTAATGGGCGTGAACGGGGCGGAGGTCATACGGCGGCATTAAGCGTCCCTCTTTCGATGTATCAAGCATAGGCGCTGAAAGTCCGGTCAAACCCTTAATGCGGAAACCGGGTGCGTTTGTACGACGAACGGGGGAAGGGGCCACAGCAGATAATGCCTGTCAGTTAAGGCTCAAACCTGTGGGAGCGAGCCTGCTCGCGATAGCGGTGGGTCAGTCAACATTGATGTCGAATGTTATGCCGTCATCGTCGGAACGCCGCCCGGAGCCGGCTCGCTCCCACATGGATTGCGCCTGACTGACTGGCATTGGCCCCAGCAGATTCAGTGACAGAAAGTGCCGCGTTGACGCTCTCGCCTTCTCCTGTCCATAGAAGACGCGTTTGATGTAAATCAAGTCTTGAACCACCCAGACTCCCAGAATCGACAAATGCCCTGTCTGCAGTGCGGGCCTGCCATCGACGGCCGGCGCTGCTCCTTGTCTAGAGCGGAGCGCTTCATGAGCGATTTTCTGAGTGCCGATCAGCTGGAAGGTCTCGATGCCTATTGGCGAGCGTCCAATTACCTGGCGGTGGGTCAGATCTACCTAAAAGACAACCCGCTGATGAGCGTGCCTCTGACGCTGGAACATGTAAAACCGCGATTACTGGGGCATTGGGGAACAACGCCGGGACTGAATCTGATCTACGTGCACCTCAACCGCCTGATCACCTGCTACGACCTGAACATGATCTTCGTCACCGGTCCTGGACATGGTGGGCCGGCGATTGTGGCGCAGACCTATCTGGAAGGGACTTACACCGAATTCAATCCTTCAGTGGAGCAGAACCGTAACGGCCTGGTCCGTCTCTTTCGGCAATTTTCCTGGCCCTATGGGCTCTCCAGCCATGTCTCGGCGCAGATTCCAGGGTCGATCCATGAGGGCGGCGAACTGGGCTATTCCCTGGCCCATGCTTACGGCGCGGCCTTCGATAACCCGGACCTGATCGTGGCGTGCGTGATCGGCGACGGTGAGGCTGAAACGGGGACGCTGGCGGCCAGCTGGCACTCCAACAAGTTCCTTAACCCGGTGCGTGACGGGGCAGTCCTGCCGATTCTGCACCTCAATGGTTACAAGATCGCCAACCCCTCGGTGCTTTCCAGAATCAGCGAGGACGAACTGTCGGCCCTGATGTATGGCTACGGCTACGATCCGTATTTTGTCGAGGGTGACGAGCCTGAACAGGTTCATCAGGCGTTGGCCAGAACCCTGGACACGATGCTGTTGAAGATCCGCGAGATCCAGCGTGTTGCGCGCAAATACCCGCAGCCCCCGGTGCCGGAGCGTCCCCTTTGGCCAATGCTGGTGCTGCGTACGCCAAAGGGCTGGACAGGCCCCAAATTCGTCGATGGCCGGCGCATTGAAGGTACGTGTCGTGCGCATCAGGTGCCGCTGGCGGATTTCGGGCAGCCGACTCATGTGCGGCAACTGGAAGAGTGGCTCAGCAGCTATCGTCCGGATGAGCTGTTTGACGTTAATGGCGCCTTGTTACCCGAAGTTGCTGCACTGGCACCGACGGGGCATCGGCGAATGAGCGCCAATCCTCATGCCAATGGTGGCCTGCTGCTGCGGCCGCTGGATCTGCCGCGCTTCACTGAGTACGCGGTGAAACTGCCCGCGCCGGGCTGCCTGCGCGCAGAAGCGACCCGGGTGCTGGGGACGTTTCTGCGAGATGTAATGAAAAACAATCTGGCCTCAAGCAACTTCCGGTTGTTCGGCCCGGATGAAACCGCCTCGAACCGACTGGATGCGGTCTACGACGTCAGCGAAAAGGCCTGGATGGGCACCCTGGAGCCCGACGATATCGACCTGGCTGCCGAAGGCCGGGTGATGGAGATTCTGAGTGAGCAAGTGTGCGAGGGCTGGCTGGAAGGCTATTTATTGACGGGCCGGCATGGGCTGTTTTCCTGTTACGAGGCCTTCATTCACATCATCGACTCGATGTTCAATCAGCACGCCAAATGGCTGAAAACCGCCGCCGAAGTGCCTTGGCGCAAACCCGTGGCTTCGCTCAATTACCTGCTCACCTCGCATGTCTGGCGTCAGGACCACAACGGTTTTTCCCATCAGGACCCGGGGTTCATCGATCTGGTCGCGAACAAGAAGGCCGACGTGGTCCGGATCTACCTGCCGGCGGACGCCAACTGCCTGCTGTCGGTTGCCGATCACTGCCTGAGAAGTCGCAACTGCATCAACATCATCGTTGCCGGCAAACAACCGGAGTGGCAGTGGCTGGATATCGATTCGGCCATTCGTCATTGTCTGTGCGGTATCGGTCGATGGGACTGGGCCTGCCAGAACGATCATGACCCGGACGTGGTCATGGCCTGCGCCGGGGACGTCCCGACCCTGGAAACGCTGGCCGCCGTGACTTTGCTTCGCGAGTACGTGCCGGATCTGCGCGTCAGGGTGATCAACGTCGTCGATCTGATGGTGCTGCAACCGTCATTTCAGCATCCCCATGGTTTGCCGGACACGGCTTTCGATGAGCTGTTCACCGTCAACAAGCCCGTGATCTTTGCTTTCCACGGATACCCGGCACTGATTCACCGGTTGCTTTATAAGCGCAGCAATCATGAGCATTTTCATGTGCGCGGCTTCAAGGAGGAGGGAGCGACCACGACGCCGTTCGATATGGCGGTGCTCAACAACCTGGACCGTTATCAGCTGGCGCTGGATGTGATTGAACGGGTTCCCCGCCTGCACGACCAGATCGAAACCGCCCGGGCGCGTTACTGGGCAACGATGGAGAAACACAAGCTTTACCTCATCGAACACGGGCAGGACTTGCCCGAGGTGATGAACTGGCAATGGACGCCTGCGGCCGGTAGTTGAGGTCACTCAAGGCAATGGATGTTTCAGCTGTGGAGCCCTCGGGCTGATAAAGCAGTCAGCCTATTTGCTCTTCCAGTATTTCTGCATTTCGAGAAACAGAAAGGATGCCGTCCAGGTGATGAGCACCAGGCCGGTCAGTGCCTGCAACCCTGTCAGGTACTTGAGTTTGCCCACGGGTGAGATATCGCCAAAACCGATGGTGGTAAAGGTGGTGAAGGAGAAATACACGCAATCCATGAACGAGCCGTCAAAGTTGCCGTTCAGGCTGCCCCAGTCGCCGGAGCGCGCCATCAGGTAATAGGCCAGTGCAAAGCACCAGACTTCTGTCGCATGGGCCAGCATCGCGCCAAATACCCCGACGACAATTCTGAATCGACTCCAGGCCCTGAGCCTGGGGAGCCAGTCGTTCAGGCGTGACAGGCATTCGTAATGGATCACCACGGCAACGATGACCACCAGCGTATTGATCAGCGTGACCTCAATCATGGCGATCCATCGGGGGCGGCCTTGCGCGGTAGCAGCGGCGCAAACTCCTCTGGCGTCAGCGTTTCTTTTTCCAGCAGTAAATGAGCGCCGGCATCCAGGTCGGCCCGACGACTGTCGAGCAGTGCCTTGGCCCGGTTATAGGCTTCTTCGAGCAAGGCGCGGATGCCCAGGTCGATTTCCCGCGCGGTTTGTTCCGAATAGTCTTTCTGGCCAAGTCCGGCCATGTGCTCGCCCAAATAAGTAGGAGTTTGCCGTTCCAGTACCGATTGACCGAGTTCGGCACTCATGCCGAAACGGGTGATCAACTGTCGGGCGATGTCGGTCGCCCGGGTCAGGTCGTCGGCTGCACCTGTGGAAATCTGCCCATAGACGATGTACTCGGCGGCCCGACCGGCCATCAGTACGGCGATTCGGTCCTTGAGCGTCTGACAACTGATCAGGAAGTGATCCTCGGTCGGTCGCTGCAAGGTGTAACCCAGCGAGCCGATGGAGCGGGGGATGATCGAGACTTTGTGCACCGGATCCATCCCGGGCAAGGTGCTAGCGGCCAGGGCATGGCCCATTTCGTGGTAAGCCACCACCAGGCGCTCGTCCGGCCGTAACAGGCTGCTCTTGCGTTCGACCCCCGCGACGATGCGTTCCACCGCCGCCGTGAAATCGTCGAGGTTGACGGTCTCGCCTCCCCGGCGGGTGGCCACGATGGCGGCTTCGTTGATCAGGTTCGCCAGGTCCGCACCGGTGAAGCCGGTGGTGATTTCGGCGATACGTTCGGCGTCGATGTCGGGCGCTACGGTGATTTTTTTCAGATGGACCTTGAGGATGGCCAGTCGGCCTTTTCGGTCGGGACGGTCGATCACCAGTTGACGGTCGAAACGACCGGCCCGCAGCAGCGCAGGGTCGAGGACTTCCGGCCGGTTGGTCGCCGCCAGCAGGACCACACCTTCGCGCGGGTCGAAACCGTCCAGTTCGGCCAGCAGCTGGTTGAGGGTCTGCTCTTTTTCGTCATTGCCGCCAAATGCACCGACACCGCGCATTTTGCCCAGGGCATCGAGTTCGTCGATGAAAATAATGCACGGTGCCGCCTGCCGCGCTTGCTCAAACAAGTCGCGCACTCGAGCGGCGCCGACACCGACGAACATTTCGACGAATTCGGAACCGGAAATCGAGAAAAACGGCACGCCGGCTTCACCGGCGATCGCCTTGGCCACCAGGGTCTTGCCGGTGCCCGGTGGGCCGACCAGCAAGGTGCCCTTGGGAATATGCGCTCCCAGGCGTGCATATTTGGCCTTGTCCTTCAGGAACGAGACGATTTCCACCAGCTCGGCCTTGGCTTCATCGATGCCCGCGACATCGGCGAAGGTCACCCCGGTATCACGCTCGACAAACACTTTGGCCCGCGACTTGCCGACGTTCATCAGTCCGCCAAGGCCCTGTTTTTCGGCCATGCCGCGGAACAGGAAATGCCAGAGCACCATGATCATGGCAAAGGGCAGCAACCAGCCCAGCAGCGCGTTCAGCAGTGTGTTTTCGCTGATGCCGGAAAAGCCGACGCCTGACTGGGCCAATTCAGTCGCCAGCGTAGGGTCGACCCGCACGGTGGTGAACAGGTCGTGGCCGTCGATGGGTTCTTGCAGCTTGCCGCTGATCTGCTCCTTCTCGACCCGCAACTCGCTGACCTTATGTTCGCCCAGCAGCTGCAGGAACTGACTGTAAGGGATGTTCTGCACTGAATGGCGTTCAACCAAAAAAAGCTGAGCGAGCGCAAGAACCAGAAAGGTGATGGCGAAGTAGGAAAGGTTCCACTGGTGATTCTTCTTCATGGCCTTGGCTCAAGGGATAAGGGGGCACGATGCGTGGCGGTTCAATCCTTAACCCCCATGGGCATTTGAATAGAATTTTAGACGTCACCCGCTCGAACGCCGGGTTTTACGCTTTCCTCTGAGCTGACAGTCCCGGGACCTCTTGTCTTGAGCGCATGACGACAGTTTTTTGTGATTTTTATCAACCCCGGCCAGCAGCTGCCCGCTCACTATCGACATTAACCAGAGAGGGTGTTCGTCGATCCGTTTGCTGATGGAAGGCCGGCACAGGACTGCAGCCCATCAGGTTCAACTGACCAAGCATCTGCCGACGAGGTGTGTGATGTTCGAAATTCGCCGTTTACTGCTGATCGCTCCGAGCGAAATGTCCCGTACCCCCGCGTTTGATCGGGCGGAATCCCTGGCGAGAGCGACAGGCGCGATGCTGCACATCGTGGCGTTCGATTATGTCGAAGCGCTGGCGGTCGCTGGCCTGTTTGACCATCAGGCCATGGCGCAGGCGCGCGAGGGATATTTGCAGGTGCACCGTCACTGGCTTGAGCAGCAGGCCAGGTTTGGGCAATGCAAAGGCCTGCACGTGACCACCGAAGTGGTTTGGGCCAAACCGGGTATCGAGGAGATGTTGGAGTACGTGAACGACTTCGGGGCAGACATCGTGATCAAGGATGTACAGCACGTCTCGGCATTTCAACGGGTTTTCTACAGGCCTCTGGACTGGCTGTTACTGCGCGACTGTCCAGCCCCCTTGCACCTGGTCACCGATGCCAGAAACCCGTTGCCCTTGAAAATACTGGCGGCTATCGACCTTTCCCATCTTGAAGAACTGACGCAGGGTCTGAATGACCGGATCCTCGATATTGCTTCGAAGCTGGCCTTGTCCTCTGGGGCGAAGTTGCACCTGCTCAATGTCAGCGGCTGGATTGTCAACGGCGACTCCGGTGTGAACCTGCAATACCTGACCATGCGGGAAAGCTTGAGAGACGCGGTCAGCGATGCCCAGATTGAAGCCTTTGATACGCTTGCTGAACGCTATGAGATTCCAGAGGCGAAACGGCATCTGTTGACCGGAGTCCCGCACAAGATGATCGAGCGTTTTGCGGCGAGTAATGCATTCGACATGATTGTGATGGGCACCGTGCACTATCGGGGCGTTAACGTATTTCTCGGCAGTACCGCCGAGAACACCCTGAACCGGGCTCCCTGCAGTCTGATGATCATCAAGCCGCCGTCTTGATGGCGTCCAGCGGTGGCGATGTTCGATAACTGCCAGTGCCCTTGGAGCACCGGTCGATCGGGAGCAGAAGCGCTCATGAGTTCGGATCAAACGGGTTCTGCCGAGCATCCGGCGATTGATTCGAGCGGCCTGACCAAATGGTTCGGGGAAGGAGACGCACGAATGAAAGCTGTCGATCAGGTCGCACTGGTCGCACAGTTTGGCGAAATGGTGTTCATCGTCGGCCCGTCAGGGAGCGGCAAGACCACGCTGCTGAGCATGATCTCCGGCATTCTGCGGCCGGATGCCGGTACGGTGAAGATCAATGGCAATGACATCTGGAGCCTGAGCACCGATCAGCTGGCAGAGTTACGCCTCAATAACATCGGCTTCGTGTTTCAGGACTATCACCTGTTTGCCCGGCTGACCGCTGCCGAGAACGTCGCGATTCCCTTGATCCTCAAGCATTATGATTGGGACGACGCCATTGCGCAGGCGAAGCAGAGCCTGGAAGTGGTCGGCCTCAAGGATCGCGGCGACATTCTGCCGGTCAAGCTGTCCGGCGGCGAACAACAGCGGGTGGCGATTGCCCGGGCGATCATTGGCAGCCCGCAGTTATTGATTCTCGACGAGCCCACCGCGTCCCTCGACGGTGACACCGGGAAGATGATCATTGCCTTCGTGAAGTCGAATATTCTCAACCGGCAGCGCTGCATTCTGATCGTCACTCACGATGCGCGGATCAACGAGTACGCTGACCGCATCATTCACATGGAAGATGGCCGCATCAGCGAAGCCGATCGGACCTCGCCATGAAGAACCGGGTGCTGTTTGTGCTGGCGGTCATCGGCGTATTGGCCGGGGTGGTCGCCGCCTACCTGCTCGGACGTACGCCCCACGCATTGCCGCCAGCCTTCGCCCCGGCGAGCAGCCCTTATGAAACCGCCATTTATGCGAATGGGATTATCGAAAGCGAGCAGTCCGGCGGTTCCAACATCGTGATTTATCCACAGGTTTCCGGGCCGATCACTCAAGTGCTGGTGCAAGAAGGGCAGGCAGTCACCCGCGGTACGCCCCTGGTGACCATCGATGACGCCTTGCCCCGGGCAAACTTCGAATTGGCGCAAGCCAGTCTGAAAACCGCTCAGGACCAATACACCAAGCGCCTGGCGTCCTACGGGATTGATCCCAGGTCCATCAGCAAGGACACGCTGGACACCGCAAAAGATACCGCGGCCCAGGCACAGGCGGCGCTCAAGGCTGCGAATGCCTCGCTTGCGCAATATGCGATCAAGGCGCCGGTGGATGGCGTGGTCCTGGCGATCAATACCACCGTAGGCAGTTATGTGTCGCCGCAAGGCGCCTATGACCCGTATATCCAGCAATTCAGCCCGTTGCTGGTGATGAGCGCTGAACAGACTCATCTGGCGGTACGCTGCTATGTGGACGAGATCCTGATTGCCCGCTTGCCGACGCCCGAACATATTCGTGCCCAGATGTTGATCCATGGCTCGGATATCAAGGTGCCGCTGGAGTTCGTTCGTGTGCAGCCGTACGTGTCGCCGAAAATCCAGTTGTCCAATCAGCGTCAGGAGAAAGTCGACCTCAGGGTGTTGCCGGTGGTTTTCCGGTTCGAGAAAAAAGACCTCCCGATGGTGTATCCGGGGCAGTTGGTGGATGTCTTCATAGGACAGAAATGATGTGCCAGTCCCGCGTCCATCGACCTCTGCGATTCCATGCCCGGGTGCTCCCCGCGATTATTCTGATGGCAATGAGCGCTTGCACGGTGGGCCCGAATTTTTCGCGGCCACCAGCGCCGTCGCAGAGCGGTTACACCCGCAATCCGGCGACAACGACCGTCGCGGCGCAGGGCCAGGCGCAGCACTTTTTGCCGGGGGCGGAAGTGGCGCCTGACTGGTGGCGGTTGTTCAAGTCTGCCTCTCTGGATGCGGTGGTTCGCCAGGCGATTGCCAACAACCAGACCTTGCAGGCTGCCGAAGCCAGCCTGCGGCAAAGCCGGGACACACTCATGGCCGGTTATGGGGTTTTCTATCCGCATCTGGATCTTCACGCAGGCGCGACCCGCGAACGCAATGCTCCGCTCCAGCAAGGGCTGACGACGGGAGGGACGATCTTCAACGTTGTAACCCTGAGCGGCACAATCAGTTACACCCTCGATGTCTTTGGCGGACAGCGTCGAACGGTGGAAGGCCTGCAAGCCGAGGTCGACCATCAAGCCTGGCTGACCCATGCGGCTTACCTCACCCTGACCGCCAATGTCGTCAACACCGCTATCGCCCGTGCCGGCTATGTCGCGCAAAGGCGCGCCACAGAGCAGTTGATTGCGCTGCAAAAACAACAGCTTCGGACCACCGAGGTCCAGGTCCGCAGTGGTACGGCGCCTTATTCGGCGGTCCTCAGTTTGCGCAGCCTGATTGCCAGCAATGAGGCCTTGTTGCCGGCGCTGGAACAGAAAATCAGCCAGGCCGAGCATTTGCTCGCTACCCTCGAAGGCGTCGTACCCACCGATGTCAGGCTCCCTGACATCGAGTTGACAGGTCTTTCGCTGCCCACCGATTTGCCGGTCAGTCTGCCCTCGAGGCTAGTCCGGCAGCGGCCGGATATTTTGTCCGCAGAAGCGCAGCTACACCGGGCCAGTGCCAACATCGGGGTGGCAACGGCGGCGATGTTTCCCAGTTTCAATCTGACCGGGACCTATGGTGCAGCCGGCTCGAACCTGGGGTCATTGTTTGCGAGTGCCGGGCGGTTCTGGAGCGTTGGCCCCTCCATCGATATCCCGTTGTTCCAGGGTGGTAGCCTGTGGTTTGGCCGTAACGCCGCGATCGATGCCTATCAGCAGGCGGCGGCGAATTATCGGCAAACCGTGCTCGAGTCTTTCGCGCAGGTCGCCGATGCCCTCAAGGCCCTGGAGTTCGATGCACAGGCGCTGCAAAAGCAGGCCGAGGCGCAGGCTACTGCCGAAGAGGCGCTGCGTTTGCTGCAAGCCAACTACCGATCAGGCCTGGTGACCTATCTGGATCTGCTGGCGGCCGATGTGCAACTGCATCAGGTCAACATTGCCTATCTGCAAGCACTTGCCCAGCGTCATCAGGACACCGTCGGGCTGTTCGTCGCACTGGGTGGCGGCTGGTGGAACACCCCGCCCCCGGCGGGTAGCAGGCAGACACCATGAAACACTCGGGCATCCTGCGGATCGGCTTCAAGCTGCTGGTCAACGACAAGGCCAAGTTTTCGGCGTTGCTGGTGGGGATTACGTTCTCGGTGTTCCTGATGATGCAGGTGACCGCACTGTTTGCCGGGATTCTCAACCGGGCCTACTCGACGGTGACCAATATCGGTGCGGCGATGTGGATCATGGACCCGGCCGTGAACACCCCGACCAGTGTCATCCCGCTGCCGGATTATCTGCTCGATGCCGTACGCAGCATGGAGCAGGTTAGCTACGCGGTGCCTGTATTCATTGGCGGTGCCCAGGTCAGACTGGCCAGTGGCACCTATCAGGCGGTCAGTGTGATAGGTCTCGACGACACCAGCCTGTTCGGTCGCCCAGAGCTTGAGCAGGGTTCTATCGAAGACATTTACGCCGACAACGCGTTCATCATGGTCCACGATGCCGAATTTTCGAAACTGGATAATCCGCGGATAGGCACTTCCTTCGAGCTCAATGACCACCGCGGCACCATCGTCGCCATCGCCAAGGTCCTGACCAGCGGATTGACCGGCATACCGACGCTCTACACCACCTACCGGCGCGCCATCGAATACATTCCGACCACCCGCTTCACGGTGTCTTACATTCTGCTGGAGCCCAGGAGCAAGGCCGCAGAGGCTGCAATCAAGCAACAGGTTGCGCAGCTGGGCTATGTCGCCTTGACCCGGGGAGAGTTCAACCAGCGGATTACCGATTACTACATCTACCAGACCGGGGTCGGCACCAACATATTGACGATGACGGTGATCAGTTTCGTGGTCGGGTTATCCATCTCCGGTCAAACGTTCTACACCTTCATTCTGGAAAACCTCGACAAGTTCGCGGCCCTCAAGGCCATCGGCGCCAAGGGCCGCGAACTGATCTACATGATCCTCTTCATGGCGACGTTCACCTGTTTGACGGGGTACGGGCTGGGGGTGGGCCTGGTCACGTTGATGATCTTCACGGTGCGCACCTATCTGCCCAATTACGCAGCGATGATTACGTTCTGGAACCTGGGGCTGGCGTTTGGCCTGGTGCTGTTGATCGCCGGGGTTTCCAGTTACGTGGGCATACGTAAGGTGCTGAAAATCGAGCCATTCGATATTTTCAGGGGCTGAGTCTTGAGGATAGGGCGCCAGCCCGGCTGCAATTGACAAAAATCAAGTGCCGGGAGACGCAAAGGGGGGATCAATAGCGTACCCATCAGTGTTCAAGGAGACGGGCATGCGAATGACATTTCTCGGAGCGGCTGGCACGGTCACGGGCAGCAAGTACCTGCTGGAACATCACGACAAACATGTGTTGATCGATTGCGGCCTGTTCCAGGGCTACAAACAGCTGCGCCTGCACAACTGGGACCCTTTTCATCTGCCGGTTCGCGATCTGGAGGCGATCGTTCTGACCCATGCTCACCTGGATCACAGCGGCTACCTGCCGGTGTTGGTGCGCAACGGCTATCGCGGCCCGGTCTATGCCACGCCCGCGACCTGTGAACTGGTGAAGATCCTGTTGCTCGACAGTGGCCGCCTGCAGGAAGAGGAGGCCGAATACGCCAACCGCCATGGCTTCTCCAAACACGATCCGGCCTTGCCGCTGTACACCGAACAGGACGCGCACAGGGCCCTGAAGCTGTTGCGGCCACTGGAGTTGCACCATTGGGTCGACATTGCTCCGGGGATCAGCATCCAGTTGCGCTGTGCCGGGCACATCCTTGGTGCGGCCACCGTGGAAGTGCTTGCCGAAGGCATTAGCCTGGTGTTTTCCGGGGACTTGGGGCGGCCGAATGATCCGTTGATGTTCACCCCGGAAACCATCGAACAGGCGGACTATCTGCTGGTGGAGTCGACCTACGGCGACCGTCAGCACCCCGTCGAGTCCCCGGAGGAGCAACTGGCCGAGGTCATCAACCGCACGGCACTGCGCCACGGCATTACCCTGGTGCCTTCATTCGCGGTCGGGCGTGCGCAACTGCTGATGTATCACCTCTATCGCCTGAAACAGAAGAAGGCGATCCCCGACCTGCCGATCTACCTCAACAGCCCCATGGCCACCGATGTCACGCGCTTGTACCAGCGTTTTCGCAGTGAGCACCGGCTGTCGCTGGAGGAATGCGAAGGCATGTGCCATGCCGCGCATTTCGTGCGTTCGGTCAGAGATTCCATAGACCTTGACCAACAGCGCACCCCCGCGGTGATTATTGCTGCCAGCGGCATGGCCACCGGCGGGCGGGTGCTTCACCACCTCAAGGCGCTGGCGCCCAACCCGCTCAATACGCTGCTGGTTCCCGGTTTCCAGGCAGGGGGAACTCGCGGTGCACAGATCGTCGCCGGTGCGCCATCGGTGCGGATTCATGGCAAGGACGTGCCGATTCGGGCTGAAGTGGTGCCCATGGGGACCTTGTCCGCGCATGCCGACGGGGATGAAATCATGCAGTGGTTACGGGGCTTCAAGCGGCCACCGAAACACACCTATGTCGTGCACGGAGAGCCCAATGCATCGGATGTGCTGCGCCGTCGCATCAGCCTGGAGCTGGGCTGGTCGGTCTCGGTGCCGGAGTACCGTGACAGCGTTGAGCTGACGGGCGTTCCGGCCCCGGCCTGAAATCCTGACGATCCAAAGCCCCTTGCCGGTGTTGCGGCAAGGGGCCTTCAGCCAACAGCTTTCACTTGGTGACGGATGTTCTGGGTACGCAACCTTTGCTGCCTGGTTTTCTGACTGTCGTCATCAGCCGGTTTCTCTTTACTCGTCACGTGTCCAGCTGACGTTCAACTGATATTGATCATCACCATAATGGTAATTTGCGTGGCCTTTGAAAGCGCCTGTCAGTGCATGACCCAAACGGTTGGCGAGATGGATACCGGTGGTGGTCACGACCAGAGCACCCCCTGAGTCGCTCAGCTTGATGAGGCGCTCCAGGGCATGATCGGCTTTTTCCTTTTTCTCGGTGTTTTCGATCAGGTTGATGATTTCGTTTCGATGCTCAAGCAGGAATTTACCGGACAGCGTTAGCGTACCCGCCGGCATGTTGTCATTGATGCGCCGACAGGCCGGGCAGGTCACCGTTTCGGCATCAGGGATCACCGTGTTTTCAGGCAGCTTCCAGGTCCAGTTACCGGCCTGATAAAGCGCGCCACAGGTCGAGCAGATGGCCGAGCCTGCGACTCGCTGCAATAAATAGGGGTCATGGGCGGGAGTCTTGAACAGTTGGTTTTTTTGACTGAGCTGATATTTGTCCATGACCTGTTCCTCGCAAATGAGAAGGATAAAAACTGCGCACCCAGCCCTGTTTTCAGATCGATTTTTACCGACAGTGCCCGCTGACAGAACCGTGGAACTCACGGATTCATTTGGCCGCGACTGGTTGTTGTACAGGTTGATTTTTGTCAACTGGGGGCCATTGGCTGACGGTCAATCATCTGGAGTCGGTGCGCGAAATGCGCGCGCATGCAAGTACCTGTGACGGCCCCGCGACGTCGTGACTTTGTTGATAAAAATCAACGTCGCGTGAGCCATTTCATGGAAGCTGCAAGTACCTGCCTGTTGCAGAGTGACTTGGGAGAGCAACCTGATGGCTCACAGTAAAATTCTGTTTCGTGCCGCCGCTCGCGAGAAAATCCTCTGCGGTGCCACACAACTGGCGGACGCTGTCCGTGTGACCCTTGGGCCCAAATCGAAATCAGTGTTGATTCAGAACAAATGGGGTCATCCGACGGTCTGCAACGACGGCGTGACGATTGCCAAACGAATCGACCTGCAAGACCCCGAGGAGGGGCTGGGTGCCCAGATGCTGCGTCAGGCGGCGGAACGTACCGGCGATGCGGTAGGGGATGGGACCAGCACGGCAACGGTGCTGGCCCATGCAATCCTGGCCGACGGCATACGCAACGTCGTCGCCGGTGCCAGTGCGATCGATTTGAAGCGCGGCCTGGACCGAGGGCTGTTGCTGGTCGTGCAATCGCTGGCAGCCCAATCGCGTCCGGTCAGTACCCCCAGGGAAAAGGCCCAGGTGGCCACGCTTTCGGCGCATAACGATGCGGTTATCGGCCAGCTGGTTGCAGACGCCCTGGAAAAGGTCGGCGTTGAAGGCGTGGTCAGTGTCGAGGAGTCCAAGACCACCGAAACAGTGGTCGAGGTAATGGAAGGAATGCGTTTTGACCGTGGTT
The DNA here is from genome assembly GCF_000217955.3 of Pseudomonas fluorescens HK44. Taxonomy (GTDB): domain Bacteria; phylum Pseudomonadota; class Gammaproteobacteria; order Pseudomonadales; family Pseudomonadaceae; genus Aquipseudomonas; species Aquipseudomonas fluorescens_AQ. Next base: position 68,219 of record NZ_AFOY02000010.1, read on the forward strand.
ATGTCTCGCCGTATTTCGTGACGGATACCGAGAAAATGCAGGTTGAGCTCGATGATGCCTACCTGCTGCTCTGTGACCATAAGATCGGCATGCTCAAAGACCTGCTGCCACTGCTTGAGTTGATCGCCAAAAGTGGCCAGCCACTGGTTCTGATTGCCGACGACATAGAGGGCGAGGCGCTGACCACGCTGGTCGTCAACCAGATCCGTGGCGTATTGCGCGCGGTGGCGATCAAGGCCCCCGGCTTCGGTGATCGACGCAAGGAAATGCTCCAGGACATTGCCGTCCTGACCGGGGCAACGGTGGTCTCCAGTGAGCTGGGCATCAGTCTTGAACAGGTGGACTTGAGCCAGTTGGGACGAGCGCATCGCGTCGTGGTGCAAAAAGACAGCACGGCGCTGATCGGCGGCGCCGGTCAACGCGAGGCGATTGAGGCGCGCCTGCAACAGATCCGCGTGCAAATGGACGCGACTACCAGCGATTACGACCGCGAAAAACTCCAGGAACGACTGGCCAGGCTGTCGGGCGGTGTCGCGGTGATCCGGGTCGGAGCGCCTTCCGAGGCCGAGATGAAGGCGCGCAAGGATGCGCTGGATGATGCCATTTCGGCGACTCGGGCGGCGATTGCCGAGGGCATCGTTCCGGGTGGCGGGCTGGCATTGCTCAAGGCTGTACCGATTATCGCGGCCGAGGAGGCCGGTTATGAAGGCGATGCCAAAACCGGTTTGCAGATACTTCGCCGAGCGCTCGAAGCGCCGGCCCGGGTGATCGCGGAAAACTCGGCGGTGGATGCCGGCGTGGTCGTTGCCCGTATGCTGGCGGAACCGGGGAATATTGGCTTCGATGCGTCAGCCAATGTCTATGTGGACATGTATGAAGCCGGCATCATCGATCCGACCAAGGTGGTGCGTATCGCGCTGGAAAATGCCGTTTCAGTCGCCAGTATCCTGCTGCTGACCGAGGCGACCCTGACCGATATTCCGGAAAAGGAATCACCTGCCCAGCCACCGTTTCCCGAATGACGCGCACACCGGGCGGCGGTGCGCGGTGACTTGATATAAATCAAGATCAAGCAGGCTTCAGGGGAGGACGCTGAGTTGACGCTGGTGCTTGATCCAGCGAGGACGCAATGGCTGACCACCGGCAAGGGGCAGCGGCAGGCGTCGAAGCCCAACCTGTCTGGAGTTCAGATCATGAGCCAGTATCAACGGTTATTACTGATCATCAACCCGGCCCAGCGCCATTCCCCTGCGATACACCATGCCGCGGCCCTGGCCAAGGCCAGCGGAGCGAGCTTGCATATTGCTGCGTTAATACAATCGCTGGACATTCTTGCACTGCTTGAAGAAGGCATCAGGGAAAAGGCTCGGCAGAGTTACCTCCAGGACCATAGCGATTGGCTCAAGGATCAGGCACAAAAGATGCGCGGCAGGGGGATCGAGGTGACCACCGAGGTGGCGTGGGCCGATGACATGCAGCAGGCAATCCTTGATCACGTCAGCGAAATGCAGCCCAACCTGCTGATCAAGCAAGTGCAACATGAGCCAGCGCTCAAGCGCGCATTCTTCACCCCTCTGGACTGGCACTTGCTGCGCCACTGCCCGATACCGATGTATCTGGTGGGCGCGAGTGGTCATGCCTTGCCGCGCAAGGTGGTGGCAGCGGTTGACTCGTCAGATACCGAGTCTTCGAGCAGTGAACTCAATGACCGGATCATCCTGCAGGCCAACAGCCTTGCGCTGCAGTGCAATGCCGAGTTGCATCTGTTGTATGCCTGTGACATTTCGGCGGCCTATCTCGGCGATATGGGTGGCGGCGGGCTGACACTGGCGGACCTTACCCGGGAACTGCGCAGAGAACTGGAAAAGTCATTCCTGCGCTTGGCCGGTCGATTCGGTGTGCCCTCTGACCGTCGACATTTCATCATGGGGAGCCCGGTCTCGGCGTTGAGTGAGTTTGCCGACGAGCAACAGGTGGATGTGATCGTGATGGGCAGAGTCCAATCCCACGGGCTGGAAAAACTGCTCGGCAGTACGACGGAACATATCCTGTATCAGGTGCCTTGCAGCGTTCTCGCGGTCTAGGGGCTGTGGCGTGTTGCGTCAAGATCAATAGAACAAGTTCTCCTGCCGCAGTCGCGCGAAGCGCTCAAGCGCTGCGGCATCGAGCGCTTGCGCGGCGTCAGGCGCTGCGCCGTCGCGAATGGCTTGCCACACGGCTTGCGAGCCGATTGAACCACGGGTCGCCGCAATATCGAACGTGCCGGGATAGAGCGCATGCAGCGTGGCAAGCAGCGCCAATCCCAGGTGTGCGACGGGACGTTGCTCAGGCACCGGGTTGCGCGTGATGCTCACGCCATGACAGAGCTGACCGTGCCAGTTCGATTCAGTGGGCACGAAGTCGATCGGCTCGAAATGCGCGCCAACGTTGAGGGCATTTAGCGCATGGGCGAGCTGGGTCGCGTTGATCCACGGCGCGCCGATCCACTCGAACGGATGCGCTGTGCCGCGTCCCACGCTCAGTCTCGCGCCCTCGAGCAAACCGACATCCGGGTAGAGGTCCAGTTGGGACAGCGTGCGCAGGTTCGGCGAGAGCGGCACCCAACCGAGCCCGGTGTCGGCGAAGGTCATCGCGCGCCGGTAGCCCAGCATCGGCACAACGCGCAGGTCCGCGCCAATGTGCTTGTTGCGGTTGAACAGACTCGCCAGCTCGCCGACCGTCATGCCGGGCGCCAGCGGTGCCGGGAAATAACCGGTGAACGATTCGTGATCGCTGTCCAGCACCGGTCCGCCAAATCGCTGCGCACCGAGCGGATCGGGCCGGTCCAGCACGAACAGTGGAATGCGCCGCGCCGCAGCGGCCTCGAGTGCGTAGCCGAGCGTCGTCTCATAGGTGAAGAAGCGCACGCCGGCGTCCTGAATGTCGAAGACCAGCGCATCCAGTCCAGACAGCGAACCGGCCGGAAAGCGCCGCGCCGCGCCGTAGAGGCTATGTACGGTGAGGCCCGTCGCCGTATCGAGGGTGTCACCGACCCGCTCGTCCATGTCGATATTCAGCCCATGTTCCGGTGAAAACAGCGCCGCCAGCGTGACGCCTGGCGCGTGCGCGAGTACATCGACGGTGCGCCGGCCCTCGGCATCGAAGCCGCTGCGATTGGTGATCAAGCCCACACGCTTGCCGGCGAGCGGCGCAAACCGCTGAGCCTCGAGCACGTCGATGCCGGTCTGCACCGGGCCCGTCGAGATCGGCAGGCGATCGACGGCACTCAGCGCCGGTAACGTCGATGGCAGCCATTGGCCGATTTGCGCGACGCTCGCAGGCGGGGCCCGGCTTGCCAGCAGCGCGAGCAACTGCGCACGAAGCGGACGGGCGTCACCGCGGTCGTCCGGGTACACGCGGTTGGTCAGGATAACGATGAATTGACGCGTTAGCAGATCGATCCACAGGCCCGTGCCGGTGTATCCGGTGTGGCCGATCAGGCCAATCGGTGGCAGACGGTCGTGGTTCGACGCGAACGGTGCGGCCAGGTCCCAGCCGAGTCCGCGCCACGGCGGGGTCGCGAGCGGTGAGGCGGCACTCGTGAGCGCGGCGATGCTTGCTGGCCGCAGAATCTGCAGGCTGCCAGCGCGCCCCTCGTTAAGCATCATCTGCGCGAAGCGAGCGAGGTCATCCGCGGTGGAAAACAACCCGGCGTTGCCGGAGACGCCGCCCATCCATTCGGCCGTCGGATCGTGCACGCGGCCGCGGCGGATACCGGCCTTGTTCGCGAGTGTCGGCGCACTGCGGGCTGCTCGCCCGGCGTCCGGCACAAAAACTGTGTCGCGCATACCGAGCGGGCCGAAGATGTAGGCCTGGCAATACGCGTCGAGGGTGCGGTGGGTGATGCGCTCGACCAGTTCGCCCAGCACCACGAAATTCAGGTCACTGTAGATGACGCGTTCACCTGGAACGCTGCGCAGACGCTGCGCCGCAATCGCGCTCAACACACCTTCGCGGTCTGGATGCAGTGGCCGCACAGGCAGGTCTGGCAGCAGCCCGGAGGTGTGCGCCAGCAGATGACGAACGGTCACCGCGTCTTTGCCGAAGGCCGCAAAGGCCGGCCAATACTGGGCAACGCGTGCGTCCAGATCGATGCGGCCCGCTTCGGCCAGTTGCATGATCGCCGTGGTGGTCGCGATGACTTTGGTCAGCGACGCGAGGTCGAACTCGGTGCTCAGCGTCATCGGTTCGGGGTCGGGCGTTGTCGCGCGTTGCCCAAAGGCCTGGCGATAGAACACGTGCGTGGCATCCCCGATCAGGACGACGGCCCCCGGAAGGCGTCCGGCGGTGATTTGTCCCTCGATGATCTGCGCGGCTTGCAGGCGCGCTGCCGCATCGAGATCGGCGGCACCCGCGATCTGCGCCGCCGCCATTCCAAGCAGTATTGCCCAGCGTTGCAGCGCACCGATCAACGGTGCGGCAAATCGGCGGCGTCGTAATGATTGCGCGGGTTCCATAACATCCATCCATCGGTGCCGGCTGCATCGGCGGCGTTGACCTGTGCATTGATCGCCGCTGCGTCAAACAGGCGACGATCGAACGCATAGTCGCGAAAGGCTTGTAGCCACGGACGAAAACGCACGCCCGGCAGACGTGTGCGCTTCATCGCCTCTGTCAGGGAGCGCCTGACGATCTGAGCGGGATCGCTGACCGGGTTGGCCAGGCCCGGCAGCCCCCAGGTAAAACCGGACGGGTAGAGCATCGGCGAAATATAGTCGAGCGGCTCGCCGAGCAATTCGATTTGCTGGCCGATCGCAGTATCGTCCAGGTTCCAGCAAACGTAGCCGAAGATGTCCGCGGAGACGAATACATTGTAGGGCGCGAGCCGTGTACGTGCGGCCTGCAGGAGGCCGACAATCGCCGCGGTCCGGTTGCGCCGGGTATTGGACAGGGCAAAGTGCAGCCCGCTCTTGTCGGGGAAGCGCACATAGTCGAACTGCACCTCGTCGAAGCCCATCTGCGCCGCCTCCTCGGCGACATCGAGATTGTGCTGCCGTACGGCGTGCGAAAACGGATCCATCCATTGCAGGTTCTCGCCATCGCGCCACGGCTCGCCTTCGGTGGTGTGCACGCTCCACTCTGGATGTGCGGCGGCGAGCGGATCGTCCTTGAACACCACGATGCGCGCGATCAGATACAGGTGTTGCGCATGCAGCCGGGCCAGCAGCGCCGCAAAGTCGTGGTCCTGTGGTGCGCGCATCGTCACGTGCGCGGCTGCGCCGATGGCCTCGCGCGCCGCGCTACGATACGGCGTCAGGCCGCGGTCGCCCTTGACGTCGATCACCAGTGCATTGATCGCGGTGCTTTCGGCAAGGCTGAGGGCATTATTGCGCAGCGCCTTGCTGGTCACGCCGAACACCGACAAATACAGCGCTTTCGGGCGAAACGGGGTCAAGGTGAGCGTCACAGGCGTATCGCCGGAGACCTTCGCCTCGGTGCGCAGATACCCTGGAGCGCGGGCCGCCACGCTCTCCACCGCCTGAGCGATTTCGAACTGCCCGTGTTCGTCGGTGCGCATCACACCCGCCGTTGTCGTGATGATCGCGTCGGCGATCGGATTCTGTGTGCTTGAGTCGAGCACGACACCCGTGACGGCCAGAGCGCCTCGCTGGCTCAACAGGGTAGTAAAGACGACGAGCAGCGTTGGGATCGTATAGCGCCTCACTGCGCTTATGAAGGTCATCGTGCGCTCTCCGTTGCGGGCATTGCCGGGGTGTTCGGTTCGCCAAGCAGGTGCGCGAATGCGCTGGCGCCGTAGGCATCGGTCATCAGGAAGCGCGGCAGCGCGAGCAGTCGGTCGTGCCGGTCCGCCTTGCGCGCGTCCAGGGTGAAGGCGACCACATAACCGTCGTCGGCGGCGAGTGCGATCAACTCGTCGTCATAGATCCCGAAAGGCCACGCGAGCATGTCGATAGGCGTACCGGTTTGCGCCTCGAGGCGTTGACGGGATTTGTCGAGTTGCATGCGCACGAATTGCTGGAAATCTGCCGGCGTACGGTGTCTGCGCTCGACCTTGAAATTGGGATGCCAGTACGTATGCCCCTGGATGTCAAAGAGCCCGGTTTGTTTCAGGCTGCGCAATTGTTCCCAGGTCAGTGCATAGGACGCGTTCGAGATCGCCGATGGATAGATGAACAGCGTGACCGGAAAACGCTCGCGCTGCACGATGGGCAACAGCTTTTCGAATACCGAGCGATGCCCGTCGTCGACGGTGATCGCCACCGGCTTCTGCGGTAACGTCGCATTGGGGTCGCGCAACCAGTCGACCACCTCGCGCAGCGGCACGATGTGGTAGCCATGCTCGTGGAGGACGCGTAACTGGGTTTCGAAAGTGCTCATGCGCACGGTCATCGAGTCGTCCAGTGTCTGCGAAAAACGGTGGTAAACAAGGATCGTGACGCGCGGTTCGGCGCTTTGCGCAGCTGCGTCCGCACCCCAGGCCTGCCCGCCGATGCACACCAGCATGGCGCACACCAGAAGCCGGATCGCGCTGCTCATATAAGCCCTCATGTGGCAGGTTCTGACTTGATTTGATCTAAATCAATAGTAGATCCTCGTTGGCGGGCCACTGTATGAAACGACAATATTTGAGGCTGGCCGCCATGAATATCAACGAGGCAATCTCGGGCCGTCGCTCGACGCGTGAATACACGAAAGAAGCGGTTGATGAACTCATCATTCGTCGTTTGATCAATGCCGCCGTCCAGGCGCCCAGCGCAGTCAACCAACAACCGTGGACGTTCACGGTGATCCGCGATCAGGAACTGCTGGACCGGGTCTCGCGCGAAGCGAAAACCTATCTGCTTGCGACAGTGCCCGCAGGGACCCAGTCCGAGCACTTTTATTCGATGCTCAACGATCCGGGTTTCCAGATCTTCTATCACGCGCCGGTACTCATCCTGATTTCGGGGAGTGCGCCTGGTCCGTGGATCGTCGAAGACTGCGCCCTGGCTGCCGAGAATCTGATGCTTGCCGCGTACGCTGAAGGACTCGGCACCTGCTGGATCGGTTTTGCCCAGGGTTTTCTGAATACGCCGGAGGGCAAGCATGTACTGGGCCTCCCTGCCGGATCGAGGCCAGTGGCGCCCATCATCGTTGGCCATCCGAAGTCCGCGCCCGCGCCCGTCCAGCACAAGGACGCTGAGATCCGCTGGATTGGCTGAGCAGGAGGCAGCCTGTGCTCAGACGGTACCAAACGCTCCATTTTCTGCCAGTAACGTGGCAATCAGGGCGGTGCTGTCGAGGACGTGCAAACGGGTCGTGACACAGTCGGCAGGCAGGCGAAACGGAGGCACGCTGTCAGCGATCGCCAGGTGTTCAAACAGCGGCCTGTCGAGCAGGTCGCTGCCACCGGTGAACAAGCCATGGGTGGCAGCTGCAAACAACCGGGCAGCACCGGCCTGCTGGCAGGCAAGGCCCGCATGCATCAGCGTTTCACCGGTGCTGATCAGGTCGTCGAAAATAATCGCGGTCTTGCCCAGCACTTCGCCCACCAGCAGCGTACCGGTGAACGTCGCTTGGCCACGGTGCTTTTCCATCAGCGCACCACCCACTGCGCGTCCCAATTGCCGCTCCAGAGCCTGACGAAACTGCTCGGCCCGCTTGGTGCCGCCGGCGTCCGGGGAAACCGAGACCACCTCGGCGTCGCCGACCAGCCCGGCGAAATGCCGGGCGAACAATTCCGCGCACTGCACGTTCCAGGTGGGAATGCGAAAGGCGTTATCAAACGCTGCCGGGTTGTGCACTTCCAGGGCCACCAGACGGTCCACGCCGCAGGCTTCAATCATGGCCGCCACGTGGCGGGTGATCGTCGGGTCCTGAGGTTGGGTGCGACGATCCTTGCGTCCGTAGCAGAGGTAGGGCGTCACGGCCTGCACCTGGCGAGCGCCGGCATCCTTGAGTGCGCCGCAAAAAAACAGCAGCCGACACAGCTTGTCGTTTGCGCTCTGCCGGTCATCCCCATACAAGGAATGGAACACCACCACCTCACGACCGTTGACTGACTCCAGCGGTCGGCATTTATGCTCGCCATCTTCATAGTCGCGCTCCTCGTGGAGCGCCAATTGACAGCCAAGCCGTTGCGCGACGCGGCTCGCGTAGTGCTCACTGCCTTGCAGGGCAAACAGAAGCGGGCGTTCGGTGAGCATGTGGTGGCTCCTTCGAGGCACTCCCCGTCAGTGGGCGGCACCATGACGCAGAACTTCGATGCAAAACTCCGCTTCGTAGGGAGGCACGTTGCATTCGACGATGTCATTGGCGGCAACCTGTAAATGCACGCCGACAATATCGGCATGGATCGGCTGCCGGCAGACATGCCGATCGACCAATACGGCGGTGTAGACCCGACGCGCACCGAGTTGCGCCAGGTACGCGCAGGTGCGCAGCAGCGAATGGCCTTCAAACAGTACGTCATCGACAACAAGTAGGGTGGTGCTGGCAAGGTCCAGAGCGCCCAGAAGCGGGTTTTCGGTCAATTGCGTGTGTGCATGCAGCACGCTGAGATCATCGGCATAACGCTTGACCTTCAGGGGGTATAGAGGCAATTCCGGTTGGCCGGTCTGACGGGACAGATGTTGCTGTAAACGCTGTGCCAGCGGCTCGCCGCGGCGCTGGATGCCGATGAGTACCGCTTGAGCGGGCGGCAACAGTGCCGCGGCCTGGCGCGCCATCGCCTGCAGTACCCCATCGAGTTCATCGCTGTCGTACACGCGCAACCGCTGACTCGCAGGTAGGATCGGCATAGCAGTCTCCCGTCGAGAGCCGATAGATTGATCATAGCGCAAGGGGCCGCTGCTGATGGCGGTGGGCATCTCTGGCGTGCGCGGGGGACTTGATATAAATCAAGACCAGGGAGACCTCATGGGAGGAATCTGAATAAAAAACGGGTGTTGACCGGCAACTGAGCACCTCCCACGCGCTGATGGGCTGGAAAAGCTTCTCGGCAGTACGCCTGAACTTGTCCTGTATCCGATGCCTTGCAGCGTTCTGGCGGTGCGGATTTGGCTCGATTGCCTCAGGAGGTTTCCAAATGATCCAGAATTCCTCACTGAATACCATCTTGCGCGACCGGACTGCTGCCGGTCGAACCTTGGTGGAACCGCTGCTCAAATACGCTCATCGACCCGATGTCATCGTGCTGGCCTTGCCCCGTGGCGGTGTTCCGGTGGCCTATGAAGTGGCCACGGCCCTGGAGGTTCGCCTGGACCTGATGCTGGTCCGCAAGCTGGGGGTTCCGTCCCAGCCGGAATTTGCCATGGGCGCCATTGCCAGCGGCGGCATACAAATCGTCAATGAAGGGGCGCTACGGGTTCACCCGATTGACCAGGACACGTTTGATGCCGTGGTCGCACGGGAAACCCGGGAACTCTCTCGTCGTGAGCATTTGTACCGGGCAACGCGTGCACCGGTAGTACTCAAGGACCAGGTGGTGATTCTGATCGATGACGGTCTGGCGACAGGGGCCTCGATGATGGCCGCGATCCACGCTGTGCGCCTGCAAGCACCGTCGCGCATTGTCGTTGCCGTGCCCGTGGCACCACTTGAGACGGTCGAGGCGCTGCGCACCGAAGTGGATGAGCTGGTGTGTCCGCTCATTCCCGAGTGGCTGATGTCGATCGGCTATTGGTACGTGAACTTCACCCAGACCTCGGACGAAGAGGTTATCGATCTTTTGCGGCGAGCCTGGCAACGAGAGTCCAGCACGGGCACTGCCCTTCAGGAGGGTTCCGATGCTTGAGTCAAACTATCGAAAACTGAGCCTGGAGGACGTGGAACTGTCAGCCGACCTGCGTCTGCCGATAAATGCTATTGGTCTGGTGGTCTTTGTCCATGGCAGCGGCAGCAGCCGTTCAAGCCCACGTAACCAGCAGGTTGCAGAGTCTCTGGGCAGACGGCGGCTGGGCACGTTGTTGTTCGATTTGCTCACGGAGCCGGAGCAGCACCTGGATAACGTGACGCGGGAGCTGCGTTTCGATATCGCGATGCTTTCCCGGCGACTGGTGCGGGTGATCGACTGGATTGGCCGGGACGCGGAACTGCAAGTGCTGCGGATCGGCTTGTTTGGCGCAAGCACCGGGGCCGCTGCGGCGCTGTTGGCGGCGGCCGAGCGCCCGGACCTGGTCCATGCGGTGGTCAGCCGAGGAGGGCGGACCGACCTGGCAGGCGCAGCATTGTCCCTGGTGAGGGCTCCGACCTTGCAAATCGTTGGAGCCGAGGACCCGGTGGTATTGCATCTGAACGTCCAAAGCAGTCAGGTTCTGCGGTGTGAACAGCGTCTGGAAGTGGTGGAGGGTGCTACGCATCTGTTTGAAGAAGCAGGCACCCTGGAGGAAGTCGCCAGACTTGCTGGCGACTGGTTCGAGAGGCATCTGCGCGACACTCGTCCAAAGACCTCTGTCAGCCCCTGACCGGTATCACACGCCAAACGGAAAGGTTTCGTCTTCCGGTTCCAGTGCCTGGCTTTTTGGTAGAGGCAGTGCCGTCACCGGTTGCGTCTGTTCAATCCACACCAAGGCGTCAAATTGCTCGGCCAGCACCGCCTCGAAGTAGTGGCTGCTGCGCTCGCTTTCGGGGCGGTAAATCACCCCGATGGCCCGTTCCAGCAGGGGCTCGGACAGCGCCTTGCGCAGGTCTTCGCGCTGGGGATCTCGCCAGTCGGTCAAGGACGCGGGGACACCGGCTTTAAGGAACTGATGCTCCCAACTGTCGGCACGAGACGGCCGGATGTCCTTGATGAGCATGTCGGCGTCCCAGTCATCGGCTGCCGCCACCTGGCCACGGTCGGTGCTCATGCCGATCAGAACAACATCGCGCCCATAGGCGCTGCGGCACAGCTGACCGATATTGAACTGCCCCTTCCAGCCCATTTCCGTGGCTGCGGCATTGCCGATATGGGAGTTGTGGGCCCATACAACGGCCTTGGCGTTAGGGCCCCTGTGCTCAAGCAACGCCCGCAGCGTGTCGAACATGTGCTGGTCGCGCAGGTTCCAGGAGGCGGTCGAGCCTCGATAAATCGCTCGATAGTAGTGTTCCGCCGCCCGAACGACCCGGGCGTTTTGCGTGGCATCGAAGAACGCCTCGTCGTCCCGAACAAGCCCGGTCAGTTGCTCGGCCAGCATGGCATTGAGCTGCTCGACCACCGCTTGCTCGCAGGGCATCACACCGCCGTCTTCGACAAAGCGGCCGTACAACGCAGGTTCATCCTGCCAGGGAGTCAGACAGCCATAGCGCCGCCGCGCTTCGTGTGCCAGATGCGGGTCAACCCGGTCCAGATAACTCAGGACCTCGTGAATGGAGTTGCGCAAACTGTAAACGTCCAATCCGCGAAACTCGACTCGATGCTCGGGGGCGTGCTTGTGGTTGTATTGATGCAGCCAGTGGGCGAACGCTTTCACGTCGGTGTTGCGCCACATCCAGGTCGGGAATCGGCTGAAGATGTGCCGTTTCCAGGCTGTATGGGCCAGCCCGCGGACATAACGGTCAACATGACCGGCGTCTGGCCAGTCCGCTTCAACCGCCACAATCGTGAACCCGTGCTGCTCAATCAGCCTTTGGGTAATCGCCGCCCGGGTTCGGTAGAAGTCGCTGGTGCCATGGCTGGCCTCACCGATCATCACCACGCGCGCATCGGCGTAACGGTCGAACATTTCACCGAAGGCGTCTGAATTCAATTCCGGCAGCGGTTGCGCATAGTGACGTAGCAGAGGGGCAATAGTGGTCCTGGCAACCGTGCTGCGCGGGCCGTACAGTTTTTCCAGCAATTTCTGCGAAGGGGAGGTCATGAGTGTCGTCCCTATAAGAGAGGGGTTACCCGACTTGCAGCGCTCTGGGCTGCCTCTTTGATCATTCCTACGCCTTGAACCGGGCGATTCATTGAGTTTCGTCAACAAAGGATGCAATGCCCCAAGATAAAGTGTCTGCATCACACGCCCGCAGGCCGCTGAATATGACCTGACGCCATGGGCGTGATGAGCTTTGCAGGCTTGAACGGCGCAACACGCGACGGCACTTGTAAATGGCCTGCGTCTGGCTAGGCTCCATTCAGGATTCAATCGTTCGACAGTCTCTTTTCAGGGAAGCTGACATGAATGTGAAGGACGGCGAAGCAGGCGGGATGAAGTCGGTGGCGCAGTCGTTTTTTTTCGGGTGGCCTTTTTTAATCAAGTTACTCCGGCGACCGGGCACCCTGCTGGTGGCGCTATCAGTACTGCTGTTTTGTCAGTCAGCGCAGGCCTTGCCTTCCTTTGCACGTCAAACAGGACAAAGTTGCATTGCCTGCCATGCCGGTGGGCAATTTCCCGAGCTGACACCTTATGGGCGCCTGTTCAAGCTGACGGGGTACACCAACGGCGTACAAACCAACCCCTTGGCGGCCATGATCGTTGGTGACTTCACCTCGACGCGCAACAACAGTGACGGTGCAGGCAGCTCGATTTCCCCCAAAGACAAGCAATTCATACTCGATTTCGGCAGCGTGTTCCTGGGTGGAAAGATCACTGATGTCATCGGCGGCTTTGCCCAATTCACCTACAGCTCGTACGACCATCAGGACGCCTCGGGTAATTGGGTCGGCCACCTGGGTTCGGACAACTTTGACCTGCGTTATGCGGACAGCCGGCGGGATGCCTCACGAGATGTCATCTGGGGTGTCACATTGAATAACAACCCCACGGTTCAGGATGTCTGGAACAGCACGCCTGCGTGGGGCTATCCGTATGTCAGTTCAACCCTGGGCGCCTTCGGCGGGGTCCCCGCCTCGACGCTGATTGAAGGGGGATTGGCTCAACAGGTGGCGGGTATCGGCGCCTATGTTTATTTGAACAAGTCGTTGTATCTGGAGCTGACCTCCTACCAGACCGCCAAAGACACCTGGCAGTTTCTGAGTCTGGGCAACAAGAAGGGCGACACCTACCATCCGTTGACGTACATGGATGGCTCAAGCCCTTATGCACGGCTGGCCTATACCTACGAGTGGGGGGCCCAAAACGTGATGGTGGGCGCCTTTGCGATGAATGCCAAAATTCTGCCCCTGGATGATTCCAACAATCCGATCCATGGCCAGGGCAGCACCGAGTACCGGGACGTAGGCTTCGATGGCCAGTATCAGTACCTCCTTGAGCCCCATGCTTTCACGGCACAGATACGCTATGTCAGGGAAGAAATCAGGGATCACACCCAGACCCTCTTCGACGGACCCGCGTCCCTGCGATCGTTCAAGTTGAAGGGCAGTTATGTATACGGTGCCAAATATGGTGCGAGCCTGGCGTATACCAATGTCAATGGCAGCTCGGATGCCACGGCGTACCCGGACAGCGCCAGTTTTTCACCCGACACACAGATGTGGACGCCAGAGATTTTCTGGTTACCGATGCAGAGTCTGAGGGTCGGGCTCCAATACAACTATTTCACCCGCTATTTGGGCGCAACGAACAACTATGACGGCAATGGCCGTGATGCCAGTGAAAACGACACCACGTATCTTTATATGTGGTACGCGTTTTGATCAGTTGAACGCAGGGGCGTAGACCATGAAAGCATTGGGCATGAAGAGTTCTTTCAATCGATCGCAGATTTTTCTTGCCCTCTGCGTGGTGGCGCTCACGGGTTGCAGCGGGACGAACGGGGAGACCTCGGAGAAAACCTCGCCCATGTCCGGTATCGCGATGGCGGACAAGGTTTGCTCCATGTGCCATGGGCTGACGGGGGAGTCCGTCTCGCCGATGTTTCCCAAGTTGGCCGGCCAGCAAAAGGAGTACCTGAAGTTGCAGCTGGCTGACTTCAAGGGCCATGTCCGCAGCGATAAGACCGGGACGCAGTACATGTGGGGATTTACCCATTTGACAGAGACCCAGATCAGCGAACTGGCAGACTATTTTTCCAGTCAGAACCCCATGAAGGCTGACGCCGATAAGCCTGATGCGCGCGGCGAATTGATCTTTCGCAAGGGCCTGCCTGGGTCGGGTGTCGCTCAGTGCAACTCCTGCCACGGTGCCGACGGCCAGGGCAATGGCCCGTTTCCGCGCCTGGCGGGTCAACATGCCGAGTATATGATCCGCCAGCTCAAGGTTTTCCAGCAGACTGACCAGCGCCCGCGTGGCGCTCTGATGAAGCAGGTCACTCATTCACTGAATGATGAAGATGCCGCCTCTGTCGCGCATTACATTGCGACGCTCGGGGCAAAAAAATGAGGGCACGTCGCGGTTCCTGGCCTTCAGGCACTGTCTGATCTATATCAATGACCGCGTGGCGGGATCGGCAATCCTGACTCAGTGACCTCCACCGAGTCGGGATTGCGCCATGAAGCTCACTGCGGCACCACTTCCAGAGCCATTGCCAACCTTGCCCTCTTCATCGGCCAAGGTCGGGCAGGCGATCGGCAATGACCGGATCGCCGCGATTTTTGACGATATTGCCGATCTGTTGGAAATCGAGGACGCCAATCCCTTCCGTATCCGGGCTTATCGCAATGCAGCGCGAACCCTGAGGGCTTTGACCTTTGAGGTCGCGAAGCTGATCGTGCGCGGTGAACCGCTGCCCAAGCTCAGCGGTATCGGGGTCGACCTTGCCGGCAAGATCAAGGAAATCGTCATCACCGGCGATTGCGCACTGCGCCAGCGGCTGCGTACGACATTACCCTTGGGGCTGGTCGAGCTGCTTTCCATCGCCGGGCTGGGGCCCAAACGCGTCAAACACCTTTATCACGACCTGGGCATCGAAACTGCGCAGCAACTGTGTCAGGCGGCCAAACAGGGGCGCATTCGCCATTTGCCTGGCTTCGGCGAAAAGATCGAAGCCCGATTGTTGCACGCCGCGCAGAAGGGCATCGGCAGGGACCGCCGGTTGCCATTGGCCTTTGTGGCGCCGGTGGCCCTGAGGCTGACCGAGTACCTGCAACAGCTTCCCGGCGTTAAGGCGGCCACGGTTGCCGGCAGCTTGCGACGGATGCGCGACACTATCGGCGATATCGATATTCTGGTGGCCGCCGCGCCGTCGGTGGACGTCACGGCGCACTTTATCCAGCATCCGGACATTGCCACTGTACTGGCGCAGGGTCGCACCCGTACCAGCGTGATACTGGACACCGGCATGCAAGTGGACCTGCGGGTGGTCGAACCGACGGTCTATGGCGCCGCCCTGGTGTATTTCACCGGCAGCAAGGCGCATAACATCGCGATTCGCCAGCGGGCTCAGAAGCAAGGTCTCAAGCTCAGTGAATATGGCGTTTTCAGGGCAAAAAAATGTCTGGCCGGCACCACCGAACATTCTGTTTACCAGGCGTTGGGGCTGGAATGGATGACACCGGAGCTGCGCGAAAATCGTGGTGAGATTGCCGCGGCAGAGGCTGGTCGTTTGCCCAAACTGATTGAGTTGAGTGACCTCAAAGGTGATTTGCATGCTCATACCCGCGCCTCGGATGGGGGCAACAGCCTGGAAGAGATGGCGTTTGCGGCGCGGGAGGCGGGGCTGGACTACCTGGCGATTACCGAGCATTCGCGGTCCCTCAGAGTGGCCCATGGTCTGGATGCCGACCGGTTGCTCAAGCACATCGACCAGATCGATGCGCTCAACAGCCGCTTGCAGGGCGTGACCTTGCTCAAGGGCATCGAGGTGGACATTCTCGAAGACGGTAGTCTGGACCTGCCGGACGCTATCCTCGGGCGTCTGGATCTGGTGGTCGGCGCCGTCCACAGCCATTTCGGCCTGACGTTGCGTCAACAAACCCAGCGCTTGCTCAGGGCCATGGATCATCGCTATTTCACGATTCTGGCGCACCCGCTATGCCGGCTGATCAATGAGCGCGACCCGCTGAACCTGGATCTGCCGGTCATCATCAAGGCGGCCCGGCAGCGTGGTTGCTGCCTGGAACTCAATGCGCAGCCGCAACGCATGGACCTGTTCGACCTGCAGTGCCGCTACGCCAAGGATGAAGGGGTGCTCATTGCCATCAACTCGGATGCGCATCGCACCGTTGACTTCGCCTATTTGCAGTATGGGGTCGCTCAGGCACGCCGTGCCTGGCTGGAAAAGCCCGATGTGCTCAACACCCGTCCCCTGAAGGAACTCAAGGCGTTCCTCAGCGCCTGTTCTGCCCGGGGATGAGTGGCTGTGGGTGCGGGATTGAGACGCTCCATTCCCTTTCGTCAGCAACGTGCCGGATGACCTCCGAGAAATCAACTGCGCCTGTCACTGTATGGGCCCGGAGGGTGTCCCCGGAACCAAACGCCATGCTTCTGGGCATTGGCGCACATAGGGGTAGTAGCCTTTGGCTGAAGGGCAGTAATACCAGCTTGGCGCAGGCTGGGTGTTGGGGGGCGCTGCCATCGCAGGCGGGTTGGCCGGGTAGTAATAGACAGGGGGCGGGTAGTAGTAAACCGGATAGGAGGGGTAGTAATACGGACCGCGAAGGTACGCAGCCTCCCAACCCAGGCCCAGGCCAAGACCGATGCCCCACCAGAATGGAGCTCCGCCACGACCGCCTCCGTGCCGGTCGGCGTTGGCCGGTAATGCAAGGCTTGTGGCGATCAGGATCGCCCCTATCAACGCGCAACGTTTTACCGAGTCGATATTCATGATGTCTACCCAATAGAACAGTGAGTACCGTTTATTGTTTGCCTGTTTCGTCCTGGTCGCCTTCCATCCGCTGTTTGAACTTATGCATTGGCATTTGCCCACCGTCATGGCCGGAGAAACGGTGATGCATCACCGTCCAGAACAGGTCGAAAATGGTCTTTTGTTGGGGGTCCAAGACGTCGTAGAAGGTTTTGGTGCGAACCTGAGCCGCGTCCAGACGCACCAACTGCGCCTGCATCCAGTTGGTTTGTGCACGCAAACGCTCTATCCCCCTGGCCATTCTCTGCGGTGTCGTTTCATCAATCAGGGCTTTCGGCGTACTCGTCGCGTCATCGCGTCCGGGCTTGTCCTTATCCAGTTGCTGATTGGCATCCGTGATCACCCCCGCGGCCCATGTATCCCACGCCGGCATTTGTTCCGGCTTGAGATTGAGCTTGCCCTTGAGATCATCCAGGGTCTGCTGCGTGTGTTTGACCCAGTCGAAATCCGAGTGGTGACTGGACATCATGCCGCCGGGTGATGACATGGGCGGGTAGGCAAAAACGCTGGTTGATGGCAGCAGTAAGGCACTTGCCGCGATCAACAGGCATTGGCCGATCAAGCCTGATTTCTTCATCTCCAGCTCCTCTCGATACCGTGGGGTCAACTTGAGAATAGGAGCCGCTCAGGGGAGAAATCTGATCCACATCAGAAAACAGGCATACGCACGGGCAAGTGGATAGACGGGCTGCCAATAGGGGGCGGTGTGTGCCCCGTCATGATGTTCGATGCAAAAAAACCTTGCCGGTTTCCCGGCAAGGTGAGGAGGACGGTCATCGGTTCAATTGCCTTTGATTGGCACAATTTTCTCAGGCTTCATGGCTTCGGGCTTTTTCGGTAGCGATATGCTCAGCACACCCTTACTGAAGCTTGCTTCGATCTTCTCGGCGTCGACCCCTTTAGGCAGGTTGAACACCCGTTCGAAGGAGCCGTAGTGACGCTCGGAGAGGTAATAGCCCTTTCTTTTTTCTTCCTTGTCTTCCTGTTTTTCGCCTTTGATGATCAAGCTGCCGTTGGACAGTTTGATCTCGACATCCTTCTGATCCATACCGGGTAGTTCGGCGGTGATTTCGAAGCTCTTGTCTTTCTCGGTAATGTCCACGGCGGGGACGCCGTAACCGAACAGTTCACGAGACAAAACAGGCTCGACATCGAACAGCCCACGACTGAATGGCGATAATCCCAAAGGACCTCGATTGAAGTCTTCGAACAGGTGATCGACCTGTTCCCGCAGTTTTTGCAGAGGACGCCACAGGTCAGTCGTCGCTGGGAGCGGACTTGCTTTTTTTTCGGTATGAACCGGTACTTTTTTCACGGAATTGGCCATTTTCAGTTCTCCTCTTTGGCTATGTCGAGGTGGGCTGCAAACGTTTTGGACACCTGCGCCTGCCTCGAGAACAAACAGATCCCTTGTCCCTTGATTTGGCCTTACAAGGCCAGTTTCCCTGACCACAGCATCCAGCCGGCGAAAGCGGCCGCCGCCCAGATGACGATCAACAATCCCCACTCAAAGCCGTTCAGCGCTTGACCCTGGCGAGCCCGTTTGGTGGCCAGGTAAATCAGTGAGCCGGGGGCATAGAGCAGGGCGCTGAGCAGCATGTATTTCGGCCCTGCGGCGAATAGCAGCCAGAAGCAATACAGGGTAGCGACCGAGGCAATCGCCATGTCGCGCAGTTGCAGGGCTTTGTGTCCGGCATACGTCGCGCCCTGCCACGTCAGCTTCAACGCATACAGGCCACTGAACAGGTACGGCAACAGAATCATCGAGGTCGCCAGAGAGATCAGGGCCAGATAACTGGCGCTCGAATACAGCGTCAGCAGCAGGAACAGTTGAATGCAGCCGTTGGTAATCCACAAGGCATTGGCAGGCGCGCCATGGGTGTTTTCCAGGGCCAGTGGCCCCGGCATGACCTTTTCCTTGGCTGGTGTGAACACGGACTCTGCCGCCAGCAGCGTCCAGGCGAGCAGGGCGCCGCCGACCGAGATGATCAGGCCAATGCTGATCAGCATCGCCCCCCAGTGACCGGCCACTGCCTCAAGCACGCCACTCATCGACGGGTTTTTCAGGGCGGCCAGTTCCGGTTGCCTGAGAATGCCCAGTGACAACAGCGACACAGCAATCAGCAGCAACAAGGTGAGGACAAAGCCGATGACGGTGGCCCGTCCCACATTCACACGTTCTGCCGCACGGGCGGAGAATACGTTGGCGCCCTCGATGCCGATAAACACCCAGACGGTCACCAGCATCGTGCTTTTGACCTGATCCAGGGTGCTGCCCAGTGCCGGTGCGCCCCAGAAGTCGACCATGAACGTTTCGCGCTGGAAGGCCGCAATCACCAGGCCGATAAACAGCAGCAACGGAACGATCTTGGCCAGGGTCGTGAGCGCATTGGCCCGCGCTGCGGTGCGCATGCCCCGCAGAATCATCCAGTGCAAGGACCACAGCACCAGCGACGCCGCTGCAATGGCCGCTTTGTTATTGCCTTCACCAAATAGCGGGAAGAAGTAACTCAGCGCCGCGAACAGAATCACCAGATAACTGACGTTACCGATCCAGGCACTGATCCAGTAACCCCAGGCCGAGTTGAAACCGAGGAATTCGCCGCCTAATGCGCGGGCATAGGCAAACACGCCGTTATCCAGTTCGGGCTGGCGGTTGGACAAGGTTTGGTAGACCAGTGCCAGTGACAGCATGCCGACGCCGGTGATCAACCAGCCGATCAGGATCGCGCCGGCACCAGCGCTGGTGGCCATGTTCTGGGGCAGGCTGAAAATACCGCTGCCGATCATCGAGCCGACCACCAGAGCGATCAGCAGGCTCAAGGACAGGCGCCTGGGTTCCAGTTGGCGCAAACTTCCCGTCGCAGGGCGAGGCGTGATGCCTGGAATAGTCGGTTGAGTACCTTGCACGTGCGTTGCCATGGAAGCCTCCACGAGACGAGAGATTCTGCGGTATGAACGCTGATTCTTAATGTCTACGCGAATGGGCTGCCGGGACTTGATTTAGATCAGAGGAATGACGACCCGCTTAATGGACACAGGTTCCAATATATGAGGTTCTGACTGGCGCCAGAATGACAAACTCAGGCGGTGCTTAATCGTCAGTCCGAAATGATCACACTACTTCTGTTTATGCAGGTAATGCTGTATTGCATCAATCTCAAGCTTGTTTGGTGTCGCACCGTTGTCAGATTTGAAGCTGACAACGTTCCAGTGAGGCATTGGCGCCTTTAGCGGCTTCCCATGGTCATCAATACCGTTCAGTACAGCCCGCTCAAACATTTTTGACTTCCACTCGCTGGCATCCCCAGCCAATTTGGGTGCTGAGCCCCCAACGCCTCGAGGCCCATGGCAGGCGCTACAGTTCTCTTGGTAAAGCGCCTCCCCATCTGGAGATGAGGCAATAGTCGATGAGCAAAAGAGTAGGGCCATCATTGCAAAAAATGCATGCTTCATTTCCGGCTCCTAGGCAGGCCAATAGCTGCGCGGGTCACAAAGAAAGGGAAGGCCTTTGCGTGTTCGAACCCTTGAGTTGCTATCGGATGAAAGAGTAGCAGGTCGGATCAATCGTGTCGGGCTCTTTATACAGCTCTGCACCGTGGGGGTGCCCAAACAAATGCCTCCACGGACACAGGCTTGTCAGCATCACTCAAGCCCTGAATGTTGTCGCTCGTCGGTGACCGCGACCGGGTAACACCCAAGTCCATTTCATATAAGCGCTAAGCAACTGCACCAAATGAAATGCCTACGGCTGCAGTAATGGCCATCGCCAGCGCGCCCCACAGTGTCACCCGCCAGGCGCCGATCAGCAGATTGGCGCCGCCTGCCTTGGCGGCAATGCCCCCTAAAGCGCCGAGGAATACCAGTGACATGCCGGATATCCAGGCAATCACACTGTCAGTCGGTGCGAGGAGGGTTACGCCCAGCGGCAATGCGGCGCCCACTACAAAGCTGGCCGCCGAGGACATTGCCGCCTGCAGCGGTTTTGCGCTGAGCGCATCGGAAATGCCCAGTTCGTCGCGCGCGTGTGAGCCCAGTGCATCGTGTGCCATGAGCTGCGTGGCGACTTTACTGGCCAGCTCGGGTTCAACACCGCGCTCCACATAGATGGCCGCCAACTCTCGGTGTTCGGCAAGCGGCGCCGTCTCAAGCTCTGTTTGTTCGCGCAACAGATCAGCCCGTTCGGTATCGGCCTGGGAATGCACGGAGACGTATTCGCCCGCCGCCATCGACATCGCACCCGCCACCAGCCCGGCAACCCCCGTGACGAGCAACGTGCTGTGGGTGGCATTGGCGGCGGCGACGCCGATCAGCAGACTGGCGGTCGATACAATGCCGTCGTTGGCACCCAATACCGAGGCCCGAAGCCAGCCGATCCGCTCATGTTTATGGGATTCAGCGTGTCTGCGAAAGAACTTCATCGTTGAAATCTGCTCACTGTCGTTGAATCGATGCCGATCAAAAAATGCCTGAATACATCAACCGCTGGCCTGGTCGTTTCAGCGAGTTTCAATCTGCGCCTGGAGCCGTCCGGCAACAACCGATATTTCCCTGAACTGCTCGCCATCATGTACCACGAACAACGCATCCATGCCGCGCTCCTGCGCAAGCTCAGGACCGGCTTTCTCTCCCAGGACCATCAGCGCGGTGGCCCATGCATCGGCAAGCATGCAGGTGGCGGCAACCACGGTCACTGCCGCGAGTGAGTTGGACAGGGGCGCTCCGAGACCAGGATCCATCGTATGCGAGTAGTGCCGACCCGCGACCTCGATCCAGTGACGATAGTCCCCGGACGTGGCAATCGCCGCATCGCTGATCTCCATCACCCCCATGACCTCACGAATGCCGCGGCGGGGTCTTTCAATGGCGACGACCCAGGACTGGCCTCCCGGCTTGGCCCCGCGTGCGCGCATTTCTCCGTCAATCCCCACCAGGTAGTTCGTTATCCCCCAACCATCGAGGCAACGTGCCATTTCATCCACCGCAAAGCCCTTGGCGATGCCTGAAAGATCAAGGGTAGTCGCTGAGCGTTTGCGGGCCAGGTTGCGCAGCGGATCAATCTCCAGCGCTTGAGTGGCCGGCACACGCCCCTGACGGTCCGAGGCACTGATGTGCGCTGCGCTGGGTTGTTGTTCGCCAGGCCCAAAGCCCCAGGCATTGACCAGATCGCCCACGGCAATATCAAACGCCCCGCTGGATTGACGACCCACCCGCAGCGCCGTGGCCAGGACGGTGGTCAGCTCCTCGGGAATGGGCAGCCATTGCTGTTCGGGTGCTGCGTTGAGGCGGTTGAGCGCGGATTGGGCCTTCCACGTCGACATCTGTTGATCCACTGTGTCGACAGCCGCAAACAGGCTCTTGTGGATGGCGGCCTCATCCACCGACGGCTCGGCGTAAAACACCGCACTGTAACGGGTGCCCATGGTTTCCCCGCTCAGGCTATAGCGTTGGGGTTCAGTAGACATCTTCACGGTAGCGTCCTTGTGCTTTGAGCGTCAGCACGTTCAAGTCGAGCGGGGCCAGCACTTCATCCAGGGCGTTCATCACCCCTTTGGCCATCTCGCGACTCCCGCACACCAACACGTGGGCGCCTTTTTCAATCAGCCGGCGTAGTGCCAGCGCGTCGGCGATCAGGCGGTCCTGCACATAGCTGCGTTCATGGGTTTGGGAGAAGGCGGCGCGCAACCGGGTGAGGCGCTGATCCGCCAGATAGCGGTTGAGCTCGGACTCATAGAGAAAGTCGGATGCCGGGTGACGTCCGCCCCAGTACAAGTGCATGGGGTGCCGGGCTTTGTTGTTGCGGATAAAACCGGCCAAGGGGCCGATCCCCGTACCGGCGCCGATGAGAATCACCGGCAGTTTTCCAGGGCCGGGACGGAACTCGGGATTGGGCTGTATGAAGGCTTCGATCTGTCCTCCCAGCGGCAAGTCATGAAGCAATCCCGAACACACGCCGTCGGTGTGTTTACGCACACAGATTTCCAGCACGCCGTCATCCGATCCGCTGGCCAGTGAGTAGTAGCGCGGCACCCTGGAGCCGGGCGGCAGTACGCCAACCAGATCTCCGGCCTGGAACCGGGGCAGGCCGTTGTTGCGTCTGTGTTTGGGCGCGCCCGGTGAGTGGGGCGTTGCGACTGCGTTGAAACGCAGGATCTGGGTGGGGGCGTTCACGTGTTCGCCGTAGTGTGTGCGATCGATCAACGCCAAGGTCGTGGTATCCGGCAGTTGCGGGGTGTGTACCAGCGTCAGTTCATGGCCCAGCAACTGGCCAACGGCAGTGCCCCAACGGGTGAACGCCTGGGCGGATTGGCGATTGATGGTTTCAAGTTCCAGCAACTGCGGCCAGCCTGAAGCAAGCAGAGCCGCCTGAGTGTCCATGGCAAACTGACAAAATTTCGGGAACTGCCGATCGCCAAATCCCAGTACGGCAAAACCCAGACCAGGCTTTGCGCGGGTATTAGCCAGTCGTTTGAAGAACTGTGAGGCCGAGGCGGGGGCGTCACCGTCGCCGGTCGTGGCGGTCAGGATGAACAGCCGTTGGGCGCTGCGATACTCCACCGCGAGCCGGTTCATGGGCGCGGTGTGGACGCGGTGGCCGGTCTGGTGCAACGCCTCATGCAAGGTCTTGGCAAACCCCCAGGTGGTGTTGCTTTCGCTCCCGACCAGAATCACCGTGTCGGCGTTTTGCACGCCACTGTTGTGAGGGATTTTCGGCAGCGACTGGCGACGACGCCACCACAGTAGCGCACCGGTGATGCTCATCAACGGCACGCTGAGCGCGCAAACGCCGAGGAACAGGCCCAGCCACCAGAGGCTTTCGCCGGTATGCAACTGGTAGATGAATTCGTAGGCATTACGCATGCGGTCGTGGGGCTCGTAAGACAACAGTGCTCCGCTGGCGGGGTCGACATAACCGTCGCCCTGCGCGGTAGCCAACGAAAAGGCATCCTCGGGATGACCGACGCTGGGGTAGATCAGCTCGCGCAGGTCGTTCAGGTCAGTCGCCAGCAGTGCTGGCAAAGTCGCGACCGGTGCTGCCGGGCCGCTGCTGAGCGTGCTCGGAAACACCGGCTCGCGTTGCGTCCCGTCCGAGATCAGGTTGAAGGTGGTGGCCGACATGTACAGCCCGGTCAACGCGGACAACAGCAGGCCCAGAATCGCGAAACGCCCGACTTCAGCGTGCCAGCGCTGATTGAAACTGCCGCGCAGTGGCCGCATCACGCGCCGCCAGCCGCCCAGGCGTTGTGCCAGCAGCGCAGCCCCGGAAATCGACAGTATCAAGATGAACAGCGCACCGATGCCGGCTGCGGCGTGCCCCGGTGTGCCTGACAGCAATGAGCGGTGCAGGTCTTTGACCCAACGGGTGAACGCCGAGGGCGTATAGCTCGCAACACCCGCTCCGGTCAGCGGGTCGACGCGCTCGGCAGCGGTCTGGCCGTCCTGGGTGAAATACACGATGACCGAACCCGAGGGGGTACGGCGGATTTTTTCGACTTCAGGGTAGTGGTTCGCCACTCGACCGGCCAACTCGGCAACGTTCACCTGACCGGATGCCGGTACTGTCGCGTTCAGTCTTTCCAGGGCCGGATTGATCGACAGGATCGCACCGCTGAGCGCCAGCAGCATGACCAGCAGGGCTGCGACAAGGCCGGGCAGTGAGTGAAACTGGCGTAGCATGGTCAGCCTCCAAGGGGTGCCGGTGTCACATGTCGTAGGTAAAAGACTCGATGTAACCGCTGCCGGTCGAAGGTTTTCCCGCGCCTTGGGTGGTCAATGGCACGGTAATATCAGAGCGCGCCTCACGTTGGTTCTCGACAGCACTGTCGACGCGGATCTGATAGCCAGCATCGATCAGCGTGTCTGCCAGTTCAACGCTCACTTTCAGGGTGCGCCCGCTACCGACGCTGGCGCCGCTGACCCCGTCAAATTCGCTGGGGTTCAAGCCGCTGCCGCGGGCCCAGTCGGACAAATGCCTGTAGTACTTGGCCTTTCTGCCGGCCACCCACAGGGTTTTCTGGTATTTGCCGTTGGCGTCGGTCACATAAAACGCCAGATACGCGTCATTGCCGTCGTAATTCTTCAGCCGGGTGGTCAGGGTGACTTCCCGCGCCTGGGCCAGACCCGGCAGCGCAATGGCGGTGGCGAGACAAACCGCAGCAGTCAGTTTTTTCATGGTGGAATTCCCGTTAAAGCGTTGTGGCTGAATCCTGCGCCTGTAAGCTGACAGCAACCTGAAAGGGGATTCAGGCCTTTGTCAGGTTCGTCAGCCAAGGTGTTGTACGGCGAACCATCACAGGAGGGTTGTAATGCGGGTTTTATTGGTTGAGGACGCTGTGGGGCTCGGCGAGGCGGTACGTGAGCAACTCGCGGATGACGGCCACGCAGTGGACTGGGTGCAGCGCCTCGATCACGCTCAGACCAGCGTGCGAACCACACGTTATGACCTGATCTTGCTTGACCTGATGCTGCCGGACGGGCGCGGGCTGGATTTTTTGCGCCAGCAACGCGGGGCAGGGGATGTCACTCCGGTGATCATACTCACGGCTCGAGACCAGATATCCGATCGCATTGAGGGCCTGAATGCGGGGGCTGACGACTATCTGGTCAAACCCTTCGATCTCTTCGAGTTGTCCGCCCGAGTCGCGGCGGTGGCGCGGCGCTACAGTGGTAATCCCAATCCGCAGATCAAAGTGGGCGGGTTGCAGATCGACATGACCGCTCGCACGGTGCTGCGCGCCGGCATGACGGTGGACCTCACCGCGCGCGAGTGGGCATTGTTCGAAGCCTTCATCCAGCGCCCCGGCGCGTTGTTATCCAAATCCCAGCTGGAAGATCGCCTGTATGCATTCGGCGCCGAAATTGAAAGCAACACCATCGAGGTCTATATCAGTCGTCTGCGCAAGAAACTGGGCCGCGAGATGATTGAGACGGTCCGTGGGATGGGCTACCGGTTGATGCCGGAATGAAGCCAGCCTCGAGTTTGCAAAAGCGCCTGGGGCTTGGGCTGACGCTGGGCATGACCCTGCTCTGGCTGGGGGCGACCGTCGGCGCCTGGGTCGTGGTGCAACACGAATTGAACGAGGCCTTCGACAGTGCACTGGAGGAGACGGCACAGCGAATCCTGCCCTTGGCCGTGCTCGAAATCGGCAGCCGTGACGAGCCTCGCCAGGCTCGACATATCGCACCGCTCAAAGTGCGTAAGGAATACCTGACGTATCTGGTCCGCGATGCCAGGGGCGAGATACTGATGCAATCTCATGATGCCGACCCTGACATATTCAATCCGCTGCCGGTGGAGGGCTTCACGACCACTTCCAGGTACCGCTTGTACGGGACCAGCGCTCCGCGCGAAGGCGTTTTCATCGAGATGGCCGAGCCCTTGGCCCATCGACGCGAAGCCGCTCAGGAGGCCTTGCTCGCGTTGCTCCTGCCGTTGCTGGCACTGATTCCGATCAGCTTGCTGGGCACCTGGTTGTTCGTGCATGTCAGCCTGCGTAGCGTTCGGGCGTACCGCCGGGCCATCGAGACGCGCGGGGGCGGTGACTTGTCCCCTATCAAGGTGGATCGATTGCCTGCGGAAATCGACCCGTTGGCCGAGGCGGTCAACCATCTGATGGAGCGACTGCGCAAGGCACTGGAGACGGAACGCAGCTTTACCGCCAACAGTGCCCATGAGCTGCGTACCCCGTTGGCGGCGACGCTGGCACACATTCAGCGGTTACGCCGCGAGGCGCCTGAGGGCCCGCTTCAAGTGCGCGCCGCGAAGATCGAGGCCTCTCTTCAGGCGCTGACGCGACTCTCGGAAAAGCTGATGCAACTGGCCAAGGCTGAAGGCGGCGGACTTCTGTCCGAAGTGCCGCAAGACCTTATTCCCCTACTGGCGCATGTGGTGGATGAGTGCAATCACGCGGCCGGCCAGCAGGTTCATCTGGTTCTGCCCGCCGTGCAAAGCGTGCAGTCGGCCATTGATCCTGACGCTTTTGCCATTCTTGTGCGCAACCTGATCGAAAACGCGATGAAGCACGGCGCGCCGGATCAACCCATTGAGGTGAGCCTTTCCGGTCAGGCACTTCTGAGGGTGGTCAATGCCGGTCCGGTGGTGCCTGAGCCGATATTGAAACGCCTGACCGAGCGCTTCGTGCGAGGTGAAAGCGGCGCTGAGGGTTCGGGGCTTGGCCTGGCTATCGCGCTGACGATTGCCCAGGGCGTCAATGCGACGATGACGCTCGTGTCGCCCGCGACGGGTAAACACGACGGCTTTGAAGTCATCGTGCAGTTTGTTCAGGGGTGCTAGAGGGAATGGATGCGGTGCCGACCGGTTGACGGTTCTGCGCGATCAAAGACACGCCGCACGTCGCTGCAAGCAGGGCTATAATCGCGCCCACGTTTTACTCCCTTCACAACACCCTCCACCCTACGAGACTGCCATGACTATTTCTCTGTACGCTGCTTCCGTTCCAGTCTTCAAGCAAATGCTCAACGCGTTGAGCGATGTTCTGAACAAGGCCGAAGCTCACGCCACGGCAAAAAACATCGACCCGAATGCCTTCCTGCAAGCGCGTCTGTACCCGGACATGTTCCCGCTGGTGCGTCAGGTGCAGATCGCCGTTGATTTCGCCAAAGGCGTTTCTGCCCGCCTGGCCGAAGTCGAACTGCCAAAGTACGACGACACCGAAGTAACCTTCGCCGAGCTGCAAGCCCTGATCACCAAGGTGCTGGCCTTCATCGACGGCATCAAGCCTGAACAAATCAACGGCAAGGAAGGTATCGAGATCGTTACCCGCCCAGGCACCCCGAAAGAAAAACGCTTCAGTGGCCAGGCTTACCTGCTGACCTACGGCCTGCCGCAGTTCTTCTTCCACATCACCACCGCCTACGCGATCCTGCGTCACAATGGTGTTGAAGTCGGCAAGCGCGATTACATGGGCGCGTTCTAAACCGGCCAGTAACAAAAAAACCC
Source organism: Pseudomonas fluorescens HK44 (assembly GCF_000217955.3). Taxonomy (GTDB): domain Bacteria; phylum Pseudomonadota; class Gammaproteobacteria; order Pseudomonadales; family Pseudomonadaceae; genus Aquipseudomonas; species Aquipseudomonas fluorescens_AQ. The sequence goes on from NZ_AFOY02000010.1 coordinate 95,826, forward strand.
GCCAAGGTGTGAACCTTGGCGGGTTTTTTTTGGGTGCGGACTTTATCACAGCGTAGGCGTGATCCTTCAGACCTGTGACGATCTGCCACCCGAGTGTTTAAACCGATAGGTCAGGTTTGCGCCAGCGCTGTCGAACACACTCTGTTAAGCTTCGCCATCCACTTTTTCATCTCCCCTCAGTGAGCCCTTGGGCTGTCGCTGGCGTTGTCGTTTTCTGGAGTTACCCATGCTGTTGCCCATCCTGTTGTTGTCAGCCGCCGGTTTTACCGTGCTGACCACAGAATTCATCATTGTCGGTCTGTTACCGTCGATTGCTCGTGACCTTGATGTCAGCGTTTCCCAGGCGGGACTGCTGGTGACCTTGTTCGCGTTTACCGTTGCCGCCTTCGGACCATTCCTGACCGCGTACTTCGCGCGTTTTGAACGTCGGCGTCTGTTTATCAGCGTGCTGATCATGTTCGGGCTGGCGAACACCCTGGCGGCCATGGCGCCGAACATTGGCGTGATGGCCGTCGCGCGGTTGATACCGGCGCTGGGTTTGCCGGTGTTCTGGGCGCTGGCCAGTGAAACGGCAGTGGACATCGTCGGGCCGGACTATGCCGGGCGGGCGATTGCCAAGATCGGTTTCGGGATTGTCTGTGCGACCGTGTTCGGGATCCCCGTCGGTACGTTGATTTCCGATGCGTTCGGCTGGCGTACGGCGTTCGGCATTCTCGCGGTCATTGCCTTGGCCAAGGCGCTGCTGCTGTTTATCTACTTGCCGAAAACCAACCTGCACAACCAGCAGGTGAGCTTGCGTTCACAGTTCAAGATTCTGCGCAGCCCACTGATGCAAGGGCATGTGCTGTTGTCGATTCTGGTCTTCAGCGGGATGTTTACCGCTTACACCTATCTGGCCGACATCCTTGAGCGGCTGGCCGGTTTCAACGGCACCGTGGTCGGCTGGTGCCTGATGGGCTTTGGTGCGGTCGGGCTGATCGGCAACTCGCTGGGCGGGCGCATGGTCGATCGCCATCCGTTGATCGCGTCGATGGTGTTCTGTGGCTTCATGATCGGCGGCATGGTAGCGCTGGTGCCAAGTATTCATTCGACGCTGGGACTGGCTGCGGCGATGGGTATCTGGGGCGTGACTCAGGCCGCGCTGTTCCTGGTCAGTCACGTGCGCTTGATGAAAGCTGCCCCGCAAGCGCCAGCCTTTGCTGCGTCGCTGAACATCGCCGGGGCCAATCTGGGGATCGGCTTGGGGGCGATGATCGGTGGGCACGTGATCGACACCTTGGGCTTGGGCAGCCTGGGGTTTGCGGCGGCCGGTTTTATCCTGGTGTCGATTGTATTGGCATTGTTGCTGATGAAGGTCAAAGCCCCGGCCGTCTGCGCCTGAGGCTTTAAAGCGCGGTAAACAGCTCGCGTCGGGCACCTTCGGTAATCGCGACAATGCCGGGGTGCTTGACCTTGCGCTCCACCGAGATCGCGTAAAACGACTCGGTCACCGCATCGGTCTGCCCGATCAACTCGACACCGCATTGGCGTCTCACCTCGTCGGCAATCACGCTCGGGCCGATGAAAATCCCGCTGCCGGACTGGCCGAATGCTTGCATCAGGGCACTGTCATCAAACTCACCGACAATGCGTGGCTGAATCTGCTGTTCGGCGAACCAGCGCTGCAAACGGCTGCGCACCACGGTTTCCTGTCCTGGAATCAGCAGGGGCGCGCCGTGCAGGCAACGCGGGAAGTCTTTGCCATAGCGTTGTGCCAGCTCCTTGGTGGCGAAAAAACTGATGCCGCATTCGCCGAGCTTCTGGCTGTAACCCTTGATGTCCAGGTGCGACGGCATCGGGCTGTCGGAGATCACCAGGTCCAGCCGCTGAATGGCCAGATCGGCCAGCAAGCGCTCCAGTTTGTCCTCGCGGCAGGTGATGCGTAACGGCTCAGTCAACTCCATGGTCGGTGCGATCAGGCGATAGACGATGGATTTGGGCACCACGTCGGCGACACCCACCCGAAACGGAATCTGCTGTTCATTGGGCTGCGCCCGGAGCATGGCCTCCAGTTCGCCACCCAACTGAAACATCTGCTCGGCGTAAGGCAGCGTCTGTCGCCCGGTCTCGGTCAGTTCCAGTTGTCGACCGACCCGCTGAAACAGCTCTATCCCATAGGTTTGCTCGAGCAGACTGATCTGCCCGCTGATGGTCTGCGGGGTCAGGTTCAGTTGCTCGCAGGCACGCACGATGCTGCCGGTTTTGGCCACGACCCAGAAGTAGTGCAATTGCCGATAATTGAGCATGCGTTGTGCCGATTCGTAAAAACCGAAGTATATACGCTAAAAATACGAATTTTCCTGAAGTGTTTGCCTCCTTAGAATGCCTCGCTATCGACGGGCCACTCCCTTGGTCAAGTCCGCTCTATCGAGAACCGCATGATGAAACTCAATTCTCTGGCCGCCGCTTCGTTGCTGGCCCTCTCTGCACTGCTGCTGGCGGGCTGTGACCAGGCCGAAAAAAGCGCCCGGCAATTGATGGGCAAAGCGGCCGAAACCGCCAGACAGGTGATCGACGATACGCATAAGGCGGCGGAACAAGCGCTGAGCGATGCCACCGGGAACATCGTTGGCCACAAGGAAAACCCCGCTGACGACAGCGAGAAAACACCCGCTTCGTCGCAGGAAATCTAATCCATCCAACACCGAGTCAGGACTGACCCATGGACTATCTTTTACAACTTGCAGCAAGCCCTACAGCCTGGGTCGCCCTGGCTACGTTGATCGTGATGGAAATCGTGCTCGGCATCGACAACCTGATCTTCATCTCTATCCTGACCAACAAGTTGCCTGTGCAGCACCGTGCCAAGGCACGTCGTATCGGCATCAGCATGGCCTTGGTCCTGCGCCTGGGTTTGCTGAGCACCATCGCGTTCATCGTGCAGCTGACTGAGCCGGTGATTGAACTGTTCAACCACGCGTTTTCGTGGAAAGACATGATCCTGATCGCCGGTGGTCTGTTCCTGTTGTGGAAGGCGACCACTGAAATCCATCACAGCATGGACCCGTCACCGGAAGATCCGAAGACGCAAACGTCCGGCGTGACATTGGGTTTTGCCGCAGCAATCGGTCAGATCCTGATGCTCGACCTGGTGTTCTCCATCGACAGCATCATTACCGCTGTCGGCATGACCGAGTATTTGCCGATCATGATCATCGCGGTGCTGGTGTCGGTGATGGTGATGTTGCTGGCGGCTGAGCCTCTGGCCAGGTTCATCAACGACAACCCGACGGTGGTGATGCTGGCCCTGGGCTTCCTGATCATGATCGGCATGACCCTGATCGCCGAAGGTTTCGGCGCCCACGTACCGAAAGGCTACGTCTATGCGGCCATGGCATTCTCGGCAACGATTGAAGGTCTGAACATGCTGTCGCGTCGGGCTCGGGAGAAGCGGGTCGCTGCTGAGGCGTAAGCGGTAAGGTAAAACACCGACGGCCGTCTGCGCTCGACAACGTGCAGACGGTCGTTTTGTTTGGTGGGGGATTTAAACCGAATCGATCAGTGCGCTGTGACGTGGTGCCGGGCAGGTTTCTCGGCTTTGGCGGGTGCCGCAGGTGGAATATAGGCATGTTGGTGTCTGCGGGTAATGCGCAATACGCCCCACAACATCGCGGCGGCAACGGCCAGCCAGCCACTGATCAGCATCAGGATTATCATCGTCAGGCTCATCAGCGCCTCCTCTTTGCCCTGCTTCGGGCACACGCTCTGTACAAGGATCAGTCTAGTCGCTGATGTGTTGCAGGCAATTGACCAAAAGTGATGTGTCTCCAACCCGTTCGCTCTACCAACTGCATGCGACTGCCGTTAAAGGCTATACCGCTGCTATGATCATGAGCGAAGCCGGGAGACCCATTGCCTGGCGCTTGAACAAGTGAGTGATGATATTGCCGGTACTTTCCCGATTCCGCTGCGCCGTGCTGGCCGCGGCCTGTGTCTTGAGCCTGGCCGGTTGTGCCGGGAGCGTGCAACCTGAAATCCAGCGTCTGCCTGAGCGCGTCGAGCTCAGTGGTATGCCGTTTTACCGTGGCGAAGCCTACCAAAGCGGGCCGCAATCCCTGGCCAGTATGCTTTCCCAGCAAGGCATCGTGATTACCCCGGGGCTGCTCGACAAGCCGCTGCATTTGCCGGGCGCCGAGGCGCAGTTGCAGCAGAACATGCAGAACCTGGCGCGTGAATACGGGATGGTCGTGTATCCGCTGGACAGCAATCTGCCAGCGCTGTTGACCCAGGTCGCGGCGGGTTACCCGGTGTTGCTGCGTTTCAATGAGGGCTCGGCATTCTGGAAAGAACCGAGGTACGCGATTCTCGCCGGCTACAACCGTCACAAGCAGACGGTGCTGCTGCGTTGCGGAATGGACCGCCGTTTGCTGATGAGCTTCAAGTCGTTTGAATCCGCCTTCCAAAACGCTGGCGGTTGGGCGGTGCTGATTCAGGGACCAGCCCAGATTCCGGCCAAGGTTGACACGCAGCGCTGGCTCAAGGCCGCAGACGATCTGGCTCGGGCTGGACAGGAGCAGGCGGCTACCAAGGCGACCAAAGCACTGGCTGCCCATTAATCGAACCGAATAAAAGCGGCGCCTTGAGGCGCCGTTATCGATAAAGGCCCCGACTCACGTCGCGGGCCTTTTTCGTACAACTTATTTACCGGTTTGCGCCATGCCGCTGCCTTGGCGATGCTGCAGATTCTTCTCGGCTTTGTATTGCAAGGCAACACTCGGCGCGGAAGTGCTCTTGCCGGTTTCAACCCATTGACGAATTCGCGCAGCGTCCGCGAAGTGGGTGTATTTACCGAAGGCATCGAGAATCACCAGCGAAACCGGGCGATTGCCCATGCTCGTCACCAATACCAGGCAGTGGCCAGCCTGGTTGGTAAAGCCGGTCTTGGTCAGCTTGATGTCCCAGTTGGCTTTGTTGATCAGGTGGTCGGTGTTGTGAAAGCCCAGGGAGTAGTTGGGCTTGCGGAACGTCACGGTTTTTTCCTTGGTAGTGCTCAGTTGCGTCAACATCGGGTACTTGCGTGCTGCCTGGAGCAATTTGCTCAGGTCGCGGGCCGTGGAAACGTTGTGGACTGACAGGCCGGTCGGCTCGACGTAATGGGTGCTGGTCATACCCAGCGCCTTGGCCTTGGCGTTCATCGCGGCGATAAAGGCTGCGTAACCGCCAGGGTAGTGGTGGGCCAGGCTCGCGGCGGCACGATTTTCCGAGGACATGAGTGCAATCTGCAGCATTTCTCTGCGCGACAGTTCGCTATTGAGTTTGACCCGGGAGAACACGCCTTTCATTTCCGGGGTGTCGCTGATCGAAACGGAAATGTACTCATCCAGATTCTGCTTGGCATCCAGCACGATCAATCCAGTCATCAATTTGGTCACCGAGGCGATCGGCACGATCACGTCCGGGTTGCTGGCGTAGATGACTTTGTCGGTTTGCAGATCGATCAGCATTGCGCTGCCGGAAGCGATGCGCAGATGTGAGGTGTCTCGAGGTGCTGCAGTAGTTTCACCTGCGTAGACGTTTGATGTGACAAGAGGGCCTGTAAGTACAAAAAATAGGCTCAGGATAGATAGGCGGATTTTCACGCGGGCGGACTCGCTAAGGGTGGATATGCCGTTCTGCAACGGGCTTTCTAGAAAAAACGTAACATTTTATGAGTATGCGACAGGAAAGCGCTATACGCCTGCTGAAGTGGTGCTTCGGATGAAAAATATTTAATAGTGTATCGGTCCTGTAACGCTCTGATTCACGGGCTTCGCCGATGCTCGGGAGGCACGTAATGTGGTTGCTTTGACGTACGACGATACGGCTTGTTGGCATCAAACAAAGAACCCCGCCAATTGGCGGGGTTCTGGTTTGCGCTGCAGAACAAGCCTGACTCAGCCGTGCAGGGTTTCCGCCGCGTACAGCGTGTTTTCCAGCAGGCAGGCGCGAGTCATCGGGCCGACACCGCCGGGTACTGGAGTAATCCAGCCGGCGCGGGGCAGGGCGGTTTCATAAACCACATCGCCCACCAGCTTGCCGTCTTCCTGGCGGTTGATGCCGACGTCGATGACGATGGCGCCTTCCTTGATCCACTCACCTTTGACCAGGCCCGGTTTGCCGGCGGCGACTACGACCAGATCGGCGCGACCGACGTGGCCGGCCAGATCCTTGGTGAAGCGGTGGGTGACGGTCACGGTGCAACCGGCCAGCAGCAATTCCATCGCCATCGGGCGACCGACGATATTGGAGGCGCCAACGACCACTGCATTCATCCCGTAGAGATCGGCACCGGTGCTTTCCAGCAAGGTCATGATGCCTTTAGGGGTGCACGGGCGCAGCAGAGGGATGCGTTGCGCCAGGCGGCCGACGTTATAAGGATGGAAGCCATCCACGTCTTTGTCCGGACGAATGCGTTCCAGCAGTTTGGACGCGTCCAGGTGCTCAGGCAGAGGAAGCTGTAGTAGCACGCCGTCGATGTTCGGATCGTCATTCAGGCGGTCGATCAGTTGGGTCAGGGCCTGCTGGGTGGTGTCGGAGGGCAGGTCATAGGCTTGGGAGAGGAAGCCGACCTCTTCACAGTCTTTACGCTTGTGCGAGACATAAACCTGAGAGGCGGGATCGCTGCCGACCAGGATCACCGCGAGCCCCGGCGTGCGCAGACCTTGCTGGCGACGCTCGGCGACACGTTTGGCGATCTGCTGGCGCAGGCTGGCGGCGATTGATTTGCCGTCGATTAGTTGTGCAGTCATTGCGCGTGATTAACCATCGAGAGGGGGAAGAAAAGAGAACGCATTCTCGCATGTCAGAACGTGAGGGCAAAGGCGCTTGGTCTGCAAATTCCCCTAAGCCCTTTAATTAAATGAATTTTTTTTAAAAAGGATTTGACGGTCTCCGGGGGGGTCTATACTATTCGTCGCACTTGTCGGGCACAGCCTAGCACTGGTTAAGAAGGTCAAGCGGAATTACGGTTCTGCAAGGCTGAAAAGCACTTAGTTTGTAGTCCTTCAAGGGTACGACTAACAAGGCGCCCGTAGCTCAGCTGGATAGAGCATCCGCCTTCTAAGCGGATGGTCGCAGGTTCGAGTCCTGCCGGGTGCGCCATTAGGCAGCTTTGGCACAAGTAGCGCGATATGGTGGGCGTAGCTCAGTTGGTAGAGCACGGGATTGTGACTCCCGTTGTCGTGGGTTCGATCCCCATCGTCCACCCCATATTTCGAAAGGCGCCAGATTTAACCGTCTGGCGCCTTTGCTTTAACAGTAGCGAACCGCGGATGTGGTGGAATTGGTAGACACACTGGATTTAGGTTCCAGCGCCGCGAGGCGTAAGAGTTCGAGTCTCTTCATCCGCACCAATTAAAGCTTCAGTCTGGCCGTTGGGCGGGTTGGAGTTCAGCAAAGAAGTTGTTTGGCTTCTTTGTTATGCAATATGGTGGGCGTAGCTCAGTTGGTAGAGCACGGGATTGTGACTCCCGTTGTCGTGGGTTCGATCCCCATCGTCCACCCCATATTTCAAAAGGCGCCAGATTTAACAGTCTGGCGCCTTTTTTGTTTCAGCGGTTTGTACGTTCAGCGACTGCAGGTTCCGGGTCGCAAGGGCAGGGCGTTTCGTCGTATTCATGTTACTCGATGATACCGCCTTGCCCGCCGGCCTTGCTCGCAAGGTCGGCTGCCAGGGAGATGATTGGCACTCCTTCTATATAAGAAGGGTTGGCGCAGAGCCCTGGCATGATTGGCTGTATTTGCCTCCGGGGCGAGGCGCATTCGTGCATTCGCCCCCATAAATTGCCTGCTGCGTTTTTACCCGTTTTCAGTAGGGTGACTTCTTGAGTTTGACCCACTAGAATGCATGCCCTTGATTCTGGGGTCGGAAACGGCCGGCTAACGTCTGTGCAACGAGGAATATCCATGCAAGTTTCTGTTGAAAATACTTCTGCTCTTGAGCGCCGCATGAGCATCACCGTGCCAGCTGAGCGCATTGAGACTCAAGTCAACAAGCGTCTGCAGCAGACTGCCCAAAAGGCCAAGATTGCAGGCTTCCGTCCTGGCAAAGTGCCTATGAGCGTGATCCGTCAGCGTTATGAAGCTGATGCGCGTCAGGAAGCTGTAGGCGATGTGATCCAGGCTTCTTTCTACGAAGCAGTTGTCGAGCAAAAGCTGAACCCGGCTGGCGCTCCTTCGGTAGAGCCTAAAGTCCTGGAGAAGGGCAAGGATCTGGAATTCGTTGCAACGTTCGAAGTGTTCCCCGAGTTCACCGTTGCCGGTTTCGAATCCATCGCTGTCGAGCGCCTGAGCGCTGACGTGGCGGACGCCGATCTGGACAAAATGCTGGATATCCTGCGCAAGCAGAACGTTCGTTTTGAAGTTGCCGATCGTGCCGCTCAGAACGAAGACCAGCTGAACATCGATTTCGTTGGCAAGGTTGACGGTGAAGTGTTTGCCGGTGGCTCCGCCAAGGGCACCCAGCTGGTTCTGGGTTCCGGCCGCATGATCCCTGGCTTCGAAGAAGGCCTGGTTGGTGCTAAAGCGGGCGAAGAGCGCGTTCTGAACCTGACCTTCCCTGAGAACTATCAGAACCTCGACCTGGCTAACAAGGCTGCCGAGTTCACCGTAACCGTGAACACTGTCTCCGAGCCGAAATTGCCTGAGTTGACCGAAGAATTCTTCGCTCAGTTCGGTATTAAAGAGTCTGGCATCGACGGTTTCCGCGCCGAAGTTCGTAAGAACATGGAGCGCGAGCTGCGTCAGGCGATCAAATCCAAGGTCAAGAACCAGGTAATGGACGGTCTGCTGGCCGCCAACCCGATCGAAGTGCCAAAGGCCCTGCTGTCCAACGAAGTTGATCGTCTGCGCGTTCAGGCGGTTCAGCAGTTCGGTGGCAACATCAAGCCTGATCAACTGCCGGCCGAGCTGTTCGAAGAACAGGCCAAGCGTCGCGTAGTGCTGGGTCTGGTGGTAGCTGAAGTGGTCAAGCAATACGACCTGAAGCCTGACGAAACCCGCGTTCGCGAGCTGATTCAGGAAATGGCTTCGGCTTATCAGGAGCCTGAGCAAGTCGTGTCCTGGTACTACAAGAACGACCAGCAACTGAACGAAGTCCGTTCGGTTGTGCTGGAAGAGCAAGTTGTGGATACTGTTCTTCAGAAAGCTAGCGTGACCGACAAATCGGTCTCTTACGAAGAAGCGGTCAAGCCGGTAGAAGCTCCACAAGCCGACTGATTGTTTTTTACGTTAGAAGCACACACCATAAGCCAGCTTTCGAGCTGGCTTATGCGTATTCAAGACATAACTATTTGGGAGTGACTGCGAGACATGTCCCGCAATTCTTATTATCAGCAGAGCTCTGACATCCAGGCCGCAGGTGGTCTGGTCCCGATGGTTATCGAGCAGTCCGCCCGTGGCGAACGTGCCTATGACATCTACTCGCGCCTCCTCAAGGAGCGAGTGATCTTCCTTGTCGGCCCGGTAGAAGACTACATGGCCAACCTGGTCGCCGCGCAACTGCTGTTCCTTGAAGCGGAAAACCCGGACAAGGACATCCATCTTTACATCAATTCACCAGGCGGTTCGGTGACTGCGGGCATGTCGATCTACGACACCATGCAGTTCATCAAGCCTGACGTTTCCACCACCTGTATTGGTCAGGCCTGCAGCATGGGTGCTTTCCTGCTTGCCGGTGGTGCTGCGGGCAAGCGTTATTGCCTGCCGAACTCGCGCATGATGATTCACCAGCCATTGGGTGGTTTCCAGGGGCAGGCGTCGGATATCGACATCCATGCCAAGGAAATCCTCCATATCCGTTCGCGCCTGAACTCGTTGTTGGCTCATCACACCGGTCAAAGCCTCGAAACCATTGAGCGCGACACCGAGCGTGACAACTTCATGAGCGCAGAGCGTGCGGCTGAATACGGCCTGATCGACTCGGTGATCGACAAGCGTAAAATGCCCGCCTAAGCAACTCAAATGCAGGTGGTTGGTTTAACTGGCCACCAGCGGGCTTGAAAAAGCCCGCAATTGCCTTCATCTTGTGTTGCAAGCCTATCGGATTTGGATCGATCGAATGACTGACACCCGCAACGGCGAGGACAACGGCAAGCTGCTCTATTGCTCCTTCTGTGGCAAAAGCCAGCATGAAGTGCGCAAATTGATTGCCGGCCCCTCGGTCTTTATCTGCGACGAGTGCGTCGACCTGTGCAACGACATCATCCGCGAGGAGGTGCAGGAAGCACAGGCCGAAAGCAACGCGCATAAATTGCCTTCGCCTAAAGAAATCAGCGGCATCCTTGATCAGTATGTGATTGGTCAGGAGCGTGCGAAAAAGGTTTTGGCCGTAGCGGTGTACAACCACTACAAACGCCTCAACCAGCGTGACAAAAAGAATGACGATGTCGAACTCGGCAAAAGCAACATCTTGCTGATCGGCCCTACAGGCTCGGGTAAAACCCTGCTTGCTGAAACACTGGCCCGTTTGCTGAATGTGCCTTTCACCATCGCTGACGCAACCACCCTCACCGAGGCGGGTTACGTGGGTGAAGACGTTGAAAACATCATTCAGAAACTGTTGCAGAAGTGCGATTACGATGTAGAAAAAGCTCAAATGGGCATTGTCTACATCGATGAAATCGACAAGATTTCGCGCAAGTCTGACAACCCGTCCATCACCCGGGACGTTTCCGGTGAAGGCGTGCAGCAGGCCCTGCTCAAGCTGATCGAAGGTACGGTCGCTTCCGTTCCGCCTCAGGGTGGTCGCAAGCACCCGCAGCAGGAATTCCTTCAGGTCGACACCCGTAACATCCTGTTCATCTGCGGTGGTGCGTTCTCCGGTCTGGAAAAGGTTATTCAAAACCGCTCCACCCGTGGCGGCATTGGTTTCAACGCGGAAGTTCGCAGCAAGGAAGAAGGCAAGAAGGTGGGTGAGTCCCTGCGTGAAGTCGAACCTGACGATCTGGTCAAGTTCGGTCTGATCCCGGAATTCGTCGGTCGTCTGCCGGTTCTTGCAACGCTGGACGAGCTCGACGAGGCTGCGCTGATGCAGATCCTCACCGAGCCGAAAAATGCTCTGACCAAACAGTATGCCAAGCTGTTCGAGATGGAAGGCGTAGACCTGGAGTTCCGGGCCGATGCACTGAAATCGGTCGCCAAGCGCGCGCTGGAACGTAAAACCGGTGCTCGTGGATTGCGTTCGATCCTCGAAGGCGTGCTGCTCGACACTATGTATGAAATCCCCTCGCAGTCCGAGGTGAGTAAAGTAGTGATCGATGAAAGCGTAATAGAAGGCAAGTCCAAGCCACTGTATATCTACGAAAACACTGAGCCGGCTGCCAAGGCAGCGCCAGACGCGTAAGCGTCGCACTGCCGGATTAAAGAAGGGGCCTTCGGGCCCCTTTGCTTTTGCAGAGTCTGCCGAAGGCTTGGGCCGCGTTCGGACGATCTTTAGCGCAGTCTTTTAATCAGCTTGTTTTTTTCGAAAGCAGCCCCCATCTTGGTTTCAGGCTTACTTCCATCTGTTTCCGGCCTTAGGGCCGCCGTAGAGGCGAAATCATGAAGACAACCATCGAATTGCCTCTCCTGCCATTGCGTGATGTTGTGGTTTATCCGCACATGGTTATCCCGCTGTTTGTGGGGCGCGAGAAATCTATCGAAGCCCTCGAGGCCGCGATGACGGGCGATAAGCAGATCCTTCTGCTGGCCCAGAGAAACCCTGCCGACGACGATCCTGGTGAAGATGCACTTTATCGCGTCGGTACGATCGCAACGGTTCTACAGTTGCTCAAGCTGCCTGATGGTACGGTCAAAGTGCTGGTTGAAGGCGAGCAACGTGGCGCCGTCGAGCGTTTCAGCGAAGTCGACGGCCATTGCCGTGCCGAGGTTTCGCTGATTGACGAAGTCGACGCTCCCGAGCGCGAATCGGAAGTGTTTGTCCGCAGCTTGCTGTCTCAATTTGAACAATACGTTCAGCTGGGCAAGAAGGTTCCGGCTGAAGTCCTGTCGTCGCTCAATAGCATCGATGAGCCAAGCCGCCTGGTCGATACCATGGCTGCGCACATGGCGCTGAAGATCGAGCAGAAGCAGGAAATTCTCGAAATTATCGATTTGTCGGCCCGGGTCGAGCACGTTCTGGCCTTGCTGGATGCCGAGATCGATCTGCTGCAAGTCGAAAAACGCATTCGTGGCCGCGTCAAAAAGCAAATGGAGCGCAGCCAGCGCGAGTACTACCTGAATGAGCAGATGAAGGCCATTCAGAAAGAACTGGGCGATAGCGAAGAAGGCCATAACGAAGTCGAAGAGCTGAAAAAGCGCATCGATGCCGCAGGCTTGCCAAAGGATGCGCTGATCAAGGCCCAGGCCGAGCTGAACAAGCTCAAGCAAATGTCACCGATGTCTGCTGAAGCGACCGTTGTGCGCTCCTACCTCGACTGGCTGGTTCAGGTGCCGTGGAAGGCGCAAAGCAAGGTTCGTCTGGATCTTGCGCGCGCAGAAGACATTCTTGATGCCGACCATTATGGTCTGGAAGAAGTCAAAGAGCGGATTCTCGAATACCTCGCCGTGCAAAAACGCGTGAAGAAAATCCGCGGTCCGGTGTTGTGTCTGGTCGGTCCTCCTGGTGTGGGTAAAACCTCTCTGGCGGAGTCGATTGCTCACGCAACAAACCGCAAATTTGTACGCATGGCCCTCGGCGGCGTGCGCGATGAAGCGGAAATTCGTGGTCATCGCCGGACTTATATCGGTTCGATGCCAGGAAGATTGATTCAAAAGATGACAAAGGTGGGCGTGCGCAACCCACTGTTCCTGCTCGATGAAATCGACAAGATGGGCAGCGACATGCGTGGCGATCCGGCTTCGGCTTTGCTGGAAGTGCTCGATCCCGAGCAAAACCACAATTTCAACGATCACTATCTGGAAGTCGACTACGACCTGTCCGATGTGATGTTCCTTTGCACTTCGAACTCGATGAACATTCCACCGGCGCTGCTCGACCGGATGGAAGTGATTCGTCTGCCGGGCTACACCGAAGACGAGAAGATCAACATCGCCGTCAAGTACCTTTCGCCCAAGCAGATTCAGGCCAATGGCCTGAAAAAAGGCGAGCTGGAATTCGACGCCGAAGCGATCCGCGACATCATTCGTTACTACACCCGTGAAGCCGGTGTGCGGGGGCTTGAGCGCCAGATTGCCAAGGTTTGCCGCAAGACGGTCAAAGAGCATGCGATGGAAAAACGCTTCTCGGTGAAAGTCACGGCCGAGATGCTGGAGCACTTCCTTGGCGTGCGCAAATTCCGCTACGGCCTGGCCGAGCAGCAGGATCAGGTGGGGCAGGTGACTGGTCTCGCCTGGACTCAGGTGGGGGGCGAGTTGCTGACCATCGAAGCAGCGGTGGTGCCGGGTAAAGGTCAGCTGATCAAGACCGGTTCGCTGGGTGATGTGATGGTCGAATCGATCACGGCTGCGTTGACGGTTGTTCGCAGCCGCGCGAAAAGCCTGGGGATCCCGCTGGACTTTCACGAGAAGCGCGACACCCATATCCACATGCCGGAAGGGGCGACGCCCAAAGACGGTCCTAGTGCGGGTGTAGGCATGTGTACGGCACTGGTGTCGGCATTGACCGGGATTCCTGTGCGCGCTGATGTTGCCATGACCGGCGAAATCACCTTGCGCGGCCAGGTTCTGGCGATCGGCGGACTTAAGGAAAAACTGCTGGCGGCACACCGAGGCGGGATCAAGACTGTGATCATTCCTGAAGAGAATGTTCGCGACTTGAAGGAAATTCCTGACAATATCAAGCAAGATCTTCAGATCAAACCAGTTAAATGGATTGACGAGGTCCTGCAAATTGCGCTGCAATACGCGCCGGAGCCCTTGCCGGATGTGGCTCCCGAGATAGTTGCAAAGGATGAGAAGCGCGAGTCTGACTCTAAGGAAAGAATTAGCACGCACTAGTACGTATTAGCCTGGGGGGCTTTCTTGACAGCTTTTTAGAGCCCTTGTTATAAAGCGGCTCTTAAGTGTCTGTAGGCCATTCAGCACTCGTTTTTGCTTTCACCAAAAAACTTAGAATCATCTCAAATAGATATAAGGGGACTTAGAGTGAACAAGTCGGAACTGATTGATGCTATCGCTGCATCCGCTGATATCCCGAAAGCTGCTGCTGGCCGTGCGCTGGACGCTGTAATCGAATCCGTCACTGGCGCTCTCAAGGCTGGCGACTCTGTTGTTCTGGTTGGTTTCGGTACTTTCTCCGTTACTGATCGTCCAGCTCGCATTGGTCGTAACCCACAGACCGGCAAGACGCTGGAAATCGCAGCAGCCAAAAAACCAGGTTTCAAAGCCGGTAAAGCACTGAAAGAAGCTGTTAACTAAGCCTCCTCGGTTTTTTGCCTATCCGGGTCGGGGTCATTCCTGACTTGGCAGCGGAGCGGTAGTTCAGTCGGTTAGAATACCGGCCTGTCACGCCGGGGGTCGCGGGTTCGAGTCCCGTCCGCTCCGCCAGTTACGAGAAGGCGCATCCTCGGATGCGCCTTTCTTCTATCCGGATTCTACCCACGCTCCACGGTTGCCTAATTTGAAGTTCAACCGTTTCTGGGGGACGCATGCTGCAGAATATCAGGGACAATTCACAAGGCTGGATTGCCAAGACCATTATCGGGGTCATCGTTGCATTGATGGCTTTGACCGGTTTCGACGCCATCTTCAAGGCCACTACCCACCGTAATGATGCGGCCAAGGTGAATGGTGAAGAAATCAGCCAGAACGAGCTGAGTCAGGCGGTTGATATGCAACGCCGTCAACTCATGCAACAGCTGGGCAAGGATTTCGATGCATCCTTGCTTGATGAAAAAATGCTGCGCGAAGCTGCTTTGAAAGGGCTGATCGACCGCAAACTGTTGCTGCAAGGCGCAGAAAAATCGAAATTCGCTTTCTCCGAAGCTGCACTGGACCAAGTGATCCTGCAAACGCCTGAATTCCAGGTCGACGGCAAGTTCAGTCCTGAGCGTTTCGACCAGGTGATCCGTCAGTTGGGCTACAGCCGGATGCAGTTCCGCCAGATGCTGGCTCAGGAAATGCTGATCGGCCAGTTGCGCGCCGGTCTGGCAGGCAGCGGTTTCGTCACCGATGCACAGGTGCAGGCTTTCGCTCGTCTGGAAAAACAGACTCGCGATTTCGCGACCCTGAACGTCAAGGCCGATCCTGCGGCGGTAAAGCTGACCGACGAAGAGGTCAAGGCTTACTACGACGAACACGCCAAAGAGTTCATGACGCCTGATCAGGTGGTCATCGATTACCTCGAGTTGAAGAAGGCTTCCTTCTTTGATCAGGTCGCCGTCAAGGACGAAGACCTGCAAGCGCTGTATCAGAAAGAAACCGCGAACCTGGCGGAACAACGCCGGGCTGCGCATATTCTGATCGAAGTGAATGACAAGGTGAACGAGGCGCAAGCCAAGGCGAAGATCGAAGAGATTCAGGCGCGTCTGGCCAAAGGTGAAAGCTTCGAGGCCCTGGCCAAGGAGTTCTCGCAGGATCCAGGTTCGGCTGCCAATGGCGGTGACCTCGGTTACGCCGGCCCGGGCGTTTACGATCCGGCCTTTGAGAAAGCGCTGTATGCGCTGGGCAAGGACCAAGTGTCGGCGCCGGTACGCACTGACTTCGGTTTCCACTTGATCAAGCTGTTGGGCGTTGAAGCACCTCAAGTGCCGAGCTTCGCCAGCCTGAAAGACAAGCTGACCAAGGAACTGAAAACCCAACAGGTCGAGCAGCGTTTTGTGGATGCGACCAAGCAGTTGGAAGATGCCGCGTTCGAAGCCTCCGATCTGGCTCAGCCAGCTGCAGACCTGAAACTGACCGTTCACACGTCCGCACCGTTTGGCCGTGAAGGTGGTGAAGGTGTCGCGGCCAACCGTGCCGTGGTCACTGCCGCGTTCAGCCCGGAAGTACTGGATGAAGGTGCCAACAGCGCCGGCATCGAGCTGGATCCGGAAACTGTCGTGGTGCTGCGTGCCAAAGAGCATCGCAAGCCTGAACAGCTGCCGCTGGAAAGCGTCGCTGCGAGCATTCGCGTGCAATTGACCAAGGAGCACGCCAGTGCTGCTGCCAAGACCAAGGCTGATGAGTTGATCGCCAGTCTGCGCGATGGCAAGACGCCGCTCGATAGCCAGAGCTGGAAAGTCACCAACGCGGCAACACGTGCTCAGGAAGGGGTTGACCCAACCGTACTGCAAGCGTTGTTCCGCATGCCCAAGCCTGTCGCCAAGGACAAGCCGACTTTCAGCAGCGTGACCCTGACTGACGGTAGTCTGGTGATCGTGCGTCTGAACGGTGTGAGCGAAGCCACAGCGCCTTCTGAAGAAGAGAAGGCTCAGTATCGTCGCTTCCTCGCGTCGCGCGTTGGCCAGCAAGACTTTGCGGCCTATCGCAAGCAGCTGGAGAGCCAGGCAGACATCAAGCGTTACTGATGCCTGACTGACCCGTTGGTGGTAAACAAAGACCCTGGCCGAAAGGCCGGGGTCTTTTGTTTTGTGCGCTTCAACGGCTGGCTGGAATCTTTGGCCATCCAGTCGGTGCGCAGCGGTCAAGTTGCGGACGTTCATCGGGCATTTATGCGTGCGACTTTTTCCGGTAAACGATGGTCAGTAGACTTGTAACACTTGCAAGACACTAATCCATGCGCCGTTACGGGGTGATCTGTTGCACAATACACCCCGGATCGTTTTCTCCAGGATGTTCAATGTTCAAATCATTCCATGTACGTGCCGCCGGGCTGGCGTTGGTACTGGCTGCTGCAGCCGGTTGTACCAAGGAACAGGCCATCTATGAGCATGAAAATTTCAATGATTCCGGGACGTTTTCGCGCAAGTACCCGGTTACCGATGTTGCTTCCTGCGAGGCCGCCCGTCGGGCGTTATTGAGCCAGGGCTACATCATCACCAGCACTGACCCGAAACTGGTCAGCGGTCACAAGAGCTTTCAGCAGACCGGCGACACGCATATGGAGATCAGCTTCAACGTGGTCTGCGCTGAAGACAGCAAGCATCATGCGACGATGTTCGCCAATGCCTTGCAGGACCGCTATGCGTTGAAGAAAACCAACAACTCCGCCAGCCTTGGTGTCGGAGTGTTGGGCTCGGTGTCGATGCCGATTGGTTCTTCCGATGACTCGATGGTCAAGGTCGCCAGTGAAACCGTGTCGTCCGGGAAGTTCTACGAGCGGTTTTTCACGTTGGTCGAGCTGTTCCTGCCGCCTGAGGTGAAGAAAGAGGCGCATATCGTCGAGAAACCAAAGGCCGATCTGGGTGTGCCTGAACCCGCGGCAGCCCCCGCAGCCCCCGCAGCGCCAACCTCCGCGCCCGCGGCGACGCCTGCAGCGACTCCAACTCCGGCGCCAACTCCGGCACCGGTTGTGCCAGCCGAGCCGGTGACGGCTGTGCCGGCGGTGAGTGCGCCGATAGTGCCTGTATCCGCTGCATCAACGCCTGTGGTATCAGCGCCAGCGCCTGAGGCGTCGCCAATTGCACCGGCGAGCACAGTTGAGCCGGCACCGGCGTCCGAGGTCATCACGCCGCCGGCGAACCCGAGTTCGTTGCCGGCGCCGACCGAGCCAATTCCGGCACTGCCATCGTCCGGCAAGTAATTTGAAGTCGAGCACTGTGGGGGGCAATGTCTGCTCCCTCAGTGTTTTTTCAGATGCATCTGCGCTGCCAGAGGCTGATTTTCTTCAGCTTTTATTCAAAGTCTCCCGTGATAAATTCTTGAGTGCCTGCTACGTTTTACTAGCAGGAACGTTGCGCTGTGCCCGCGTCATTTTTTTTCATGCGGGCACTTTATGCTGAGGGCGAAGGTCATTGGTATAACGGTTTAACTCGACTCAAAAGGACATCTCAATGGACGATTATCAAGAAGAGCTGCTCGAATACCAGGCATTTGAACTGGACCCTCTGGAACCCGCCGAAGACGCCACCGAGTTGTAACAAAGCAGCTACAGGCCGGTCGTCAGACTGATTGCCTGTGACTTCGACGGAACTCTCCGGGTGTCTGGTTGTTCCAGCGTTTGAAGGCGCGCTGAAAGGCTTCGGCCGAGGCAAACCCCAGCAGGTAGGCGATCTCGCCAAAGGCCAGTTCCGTGTCCCGGATGTAGGTCATGGCCAGATCGCGACGGGTGTCGTTGAGAATGGCGCGAAACTGCGTACCTTCTTCGGAAAGCTTGCGACGCAAGGTCCATGTCGGCAACTTCAGGCGTGCCGCCACTTCTTCCAGGTCGGGTTCACGCCCCCCATTGAGCAACGGTCCCAGCAACTGAGTGATGCGTTCACGCAGGCTGCGGGTGCGGGTCAATTGCTCCAGTTCCCGCTCACACAGCTTGAGCAGTAGACGCCAGGTACTCGGGCAGTGCTCGGGGTTGCGCAGTGCCAGGCTGGCCTGACTCAGCCTGAGTTGGTTGTGCTCGGCGCCAAACTGGATCGGACAGTCACCCAGCAGTGCGTAGCGCTCGCGGTAATCCGGCTCGGCGAACTCGATGTCGATGCGTTCGGCGCGCAGCGGCTGATGGCTCAGGCTGGATAACTGCTGCAACCAGCTGGCGATGATCGAATCCACCACAAAGCGGTTATAGGCGTTGTATGGGCTGATGGAATAGAACCGTAGCCATGCACCCTGGGCATCTTCATGGAAACTCGACTGGCCGCGGTAATTGGAGCCGTACAAGGCCTCGAAGCGAATCAGGCAGCGCGCCGCTTCGCGCACGGTTGGCGCCTGAGCGGCAGTGACCCCGGCCAGCCCGACCTGGCTGAGGCGGCTGAGCTGGCCCATACGCAGACCCAGCGCCGGGTCGCCAGTCAATTGAATGGCCGCATGGCCCAGGCGCATGTAGCGCGGGATCGAGAGCCGTGCGCCGGCTTCGGCTAACCGCGCCGGATCGAGTCCGTATTGTTCCAGCAGCGGCTGCGGATCCAGACCGTGGCTGGACACTGCGTCAGCCAGGCTATGGACGAAGCCAACTGACAGATCCCCGAGGCGCATCGGCTGTGGTTTCATCACTTACAACCAGATATTGAGCAAACGTGCACCGTGGGCTTCGCGGTCGGCGAAGTGTTGGCCGTTGCTAACGAGAAAGCTCTGGCCGGCGCTGCCCAGATCCCAGAATTGTCCACGCAGGAACACGCTGATACCGGCGTTGGCCCGACTGACCGGGCGCTGACTGGTCAGCGTCAGGCGATGCCAGACCTGGCCCTCGCTGAGCGAGCCGGGTTCGAGACCGATTGCGCTCGGGGTCGATGGCTTTTTGTCTCCGCGCCAAGGCTTGTCCCAGGTATTTCGGCCGATGACAAAGGCTGGCACGGCGATCAACTGAGCGCCCTGATCGTTGAGTTTGCGATAGTTGTCCGGGTACCAGCTGTCGTTGCCGATCAATACGCCCAGACGTCCAGCCGGAGTGTCGATGACATTGATTACTTGATCGGTGCTCGGCTGGATATAGCCCCGTTGATCGAAGGCCGGGTTCAGCTGGCGCTGCGGTTGGCCGATCGGCAAGCCATCGCGACCGAACACCAGACTGCTGTTGTACAGCGCACCACGACCGATTTTCAGTATGCCGTCGCTGACACTGGGGTCGGGCAGCACGATGCTGCCCGCCACCAGGGTAATACCGAACTCGTTGGCCAGCCCACCGAACAGCGCCTGGTACTGCCGGGCCATGCTTTTGGCTTTCATGCGCAGGTGCGCGTCATCCAGGCGGCTGTCGCCCTTGGCGCTGATCAGCGCACGCAAAAAGCTCAGGGGATTGCTCACCGCCAGCCAATTCATGGCTTCGTCCAGCGTGCTGGCTTGATACAACTCGTCTTTCTCGCCGCTGACCATCAGCCAGGTACCGATGTGTTCCGGCAGCACGACGATGGTCTTTTCGTTCAGCAGGCCCTGTTCGCGAGCCTGCTGCAAATAGGCTGCGAGCTTGCGGTGCAGGTGCTCGGGGCTTTGATAGTCGGTAGGGAACAACTCGGGCTGGATGCCCAGCAAGTTGCCGCGATTGGCAGGAACACCTTGGTTGACGGCGAGGTTGATGCGCAGGTCCGAGAGGTAATGGCCAACCGGACGATCAGCGGTCCACATCGCGTACGCGGCGATGACGGCGATCAACGCCATGGAGGCGGTCAGATAAAGAAGTTTGCGCATGGGGAAACAGTCAGCGGCCGCGTGCAGGATTCGCCGACTAGGGTAGGCCCCATGTCGATGAATGCCAAGAGGTGCTGCACGTTTGGATCAATAAGTTGTCAGTTACGGTCATTGAGCGATGACAAACCTGCTTTTAGTCTGTGGCACATAACCGATGGGTGCCAAAGAGCTCCCGCACTTTTTCCGTGATCGTTCGTTGTGGAGCTACCGATGACCGCCGCTCATTACCCGCACCTGTTGGCCCCGCTGGACCTGGGTTTTACCACGCTGCGCAACCGTACCCTGATGGGCTCGATGCACACTGGCCTGGAGGAGAAGCCTGGCGGTTTTGAGCGCATGGCGGCGTACTTCGCCGAACGTGCTCGCGGTGGTGTCGGTCTGATGGTCACCGGCGGTATTGGCCCGAACGATGAGGGCGGGGTTTACTCCGGGGCTGCCAAGTTGACTACTCTCGATGAGGCGCTCAAGCACCAGATCGTCACCCGTGCCGTACACGAGGCGGGTGGCAAGATTTGCATGCAGATTCTTCACGCCGGGCGTTATGCCTACAGCCCGAAACAGGTCGCGCCGAGTGCGATTCAGGCACCGATCAACCCGTTCAAGCCCAAAGAGCTGGACGAGGAAGGCATCGAAAAACAGATCAGCGACTTCATCACCTGTTCGACCCTGGCGCAGAAAGCCGAGTACGACGGTGTCGAGATCATGGGTTCGGAAGGTTATTTCATTAACCAGTTCCTCGCTGCTCACACCAACCACCGCACCGATCGTTGGGGTGGCAGCTATGAAAACCGGATGCGCCTGCCGGTGGAAATCGTCCGTCGCGTACGCGAAGCGGTAGGCCCGAATTTCATCATCATCTTCCGTTTGTCGATGCTTGATCTGGTGGAAGGCGGCAGCACCTGGGAAGAAATCGTTCAGTTGGCCAAGGCCATCGAGCAAGCGGGCGCGACCCTTATCAACACCGGGATCGGCTGGCACGAAGCGCGGATTCCGACCATCGCCACCAAGGTTCCACGTGCAGCCTTCAGTAAGGTCACGGCCAAGTTGCGGGGGGAGGTAGGTATCCCGCTGATTACCACCAACCGCATCAACACCCCGGAAGTCGCCGAGCAGATCCTCGCCGAAGGCGATGCCGACATGGTGTCGATGGCGCGGCCGTTCCTCGCCGACCCGGAGTTCGTCAACAAGGCCGCCGCCGGTCACGCTGATGAAATCAACACCTGCATCGGCTGCAATCAGGCCTGCCTGGACCATACCTTCGGCGGTAAATTGACCTCGTGTCTGGTGAACCCCAGGGCGTGCCACGAAACCGAGCTCAATTACTTGCCGGTGCAGCAGATCAAAAAAATCGCCGTGGTAGGCGCAGGCCCCGCGGGGTTATCCGCGGCAACCGTGGCCGCCGAGCGTGGCCATCGAGTGACACTGTTCGATTCCGCCAGCGAAATCGGCGGCCAGTTCAACATCGCCAAGCGCGTGCCGGGCAAGGAAGAATTCTTTGAAACCCTGCGCTACTTCAAACGCAAGTTGCAGACCACGAATGTCGAGGTGTGCCTGAACACGCGGGTCGATGTCGCGCAGTTGGTGGACGGCGGTTATGACGAGGTGATTCTGGCCACCGGCATTGCACCGCGTGTACCGGCGATTCCGGGTGTCGAGAATGGCAAAGTGCTGAGCTATCTGGACGTGATCCTCGAACGCAAACCGGTGGGCAAGAGCGTTGCGGTGATCGGTGCCGGCGGTATCGGTTTTGACGTCTCGGAGTTCCTCGTGCATCAAGGCGTCGCCACCAGCCAGGACCGCGAAGCGTTCTGGAAAGAGTGGGGCATCGATACTCACCTGCAGGCCCGTGGCGGTGTCGCCGGGATCAAGGCCGAACCTCATGCGCCGGCACGCCAGGTGTTCCTGTTGCAGCGCAAGACATCCAAGGTCGGCGACGGTTTGGGCAAAACCACCGGCTGGATTCACCGCGCCGGGCTGAAGAACAAGCGCGTACAGATGCTCAACAGCGTCGAGTACCTGAAGATCGATGACGAAGGCCTGCATATCCGCATCGGTGAAGCCGGTGAGCCGCAAGTGCTGCCGGTGGACAACATCGTGATCTGCGCCGGACAGGACCCGTTGCGCGAATTGCACGACGGTCTGGTAGCTGCCGGGCAGAACGTGCATTTGATCGGTGGTGCGGATGTGGCGGCTGAGCTGGATGCCAAGCGTGCGATCAATCAGGGGGCGCGTCTGGCTGCCGAGTTGTAATTCGTTTGCAAGTTCAACACTGATCGCTCCCATGCTCCGCGTCACTAGTGTGCGGTAAACATGTTCCATAGCTGAGGGCTGCCTTGGGCAGCCTTCAGCTTTTCCCGCTCCTGCCTTCGTCGATCTCTGAACGTTTGGGTGGCGGGCCGTTCATGCAGAATGTGAGCAATCCGAACCGTCAGCGCAAATAATGAGCGGGGAAATCCTGAACGAAGGTGCAGTAACAATATGCTGGTCAGGCACTATCAGCCATGACCGGGCTGTTTTCAGGCTCCTCCTGGGATTCTGTGAGCCAATAAAAAGCCCGACATCTTCATCGGGCTGGAGTGGCCAGGCAGGCCGGTAATTCGCTGAATCGTCACGCTGTCCGAGGCGTGGCACTGATCTTGCGCTTGGCGTGCGCCATAAGCGCTTCTGTTTTTCATTTATCGTCCCCGGCCAGCGTAGCTTGTATTTCGAGTTGTGCCGGTAATTAGGGCGACGTTTCTAAATATTGATTCTATGAATAGTTGAACATGCGTCCGCGTGTTGCAGGTCTTCGTGGTACGGATATGACCGCAAAGTCGAGTGACAACCCGCATTTTGGGCGATTGACAATTGTCGGAAATTCCGTGAAGGTGGCGTACCCAAATCAAACGGGCGTATGAAATGAGCGTTTGTATTACAGACGGCTCCTACAGAATCCCGACTATCGCGTTGGCGGGTGTGCCTGGTGGGATGGCGTTAGCATCGACGGTAGCGTCCATGCCGAGCCAGAACGTCAGCGTCCGACGTGTACTGTTCAGCTTCCATATCGTGGAGATCAGTTGATGATTTACGAAGGTAAAGCCATCACGGTTAAGGCTCTTGAAAGTGGCATCGTCGAATTGAAATTCGACCTCAAGGGTGAGTCCGTCAACAAGTTCAACCGTCTAACCCTGAACGAACTACGTTCGGCCGTAGACGCCATCAAGGCAGATGCGTCGGTCAAGGGTGTGATCGTCAGCAGTGGCAAGGACGTGTTCATCGTCGGTGCCGACATCACCGAATTCGTCGACAACTTCAAGCTGCCGGATGCAGAGCTGGTTGCTGGCAACCTCGAAGCCAACAAGATTTTCAGCGATTTCGAAGACCTCAACGTTCCAACCGTGGCCGCAATCAACGGCATCGCATTGGGTGGCGGTCTGGAAATGTGCCTGGCAGCGGACTACCGCGTCATGTCCACCACGGCCAAGATCGGTCTGCCGGAAGTCAAACTGGGCATCTACCCAGGCTTCGGCGGTACCGTTCGCCTGCCGCGCATCATCGGTGCCGACAACGCCATCGAATGGATTGCCGCCGGTAAGGAAAACCGCCCGGAAGACGCGCTGAAAGTCGGCGCAGTTGATGCGGTGGTCGCTCCAGAGAAGCTGCAGGAAGCGGCCCTGGAACTGATCAAGCGCGCCATATCCGGCGAATTCGATTACAAGGCCAAGCGTCAGCCGAAGCTGGAAAAGCTCAAGTTGAACGCCATCGAACAAATGATGGCTTTCGAAACCGCCAAAGGTTTTGTGGCCGGTCAGGCCGGCCCGAACTACCCGGCGCCGGTTGAAGCGATCAAGACTATCCAGAAAGCCGCGAACTTCGGTCGCGACAAAGCTCTGGAAGTTGAAGCCGCCGGTTTCGTCAAACTGGCCAAGACCTCTGCTGCGCAGAGCTTGATCGGTCTGTTCCTGAACGATCAGGAACTGAAGAAAAAAGCCAAGGCCTACGACGAAATCGCCAAAGACGTGAAGCAGGCTGCCGTACTCGGCGCCGGTATCATGGGGGGCGGTATCGCTTATCAGTCGGCGTCCAAAGGCACGCCGATCCTGATGAAGGACATCAACGAGCACGGGATCGAGCAGGGTCTGGCTGAAGCGGCGAAACTGCTGGTTGGCCGTGTTGATAAAGGCCGCATGACCGCAGCCAAAATGGCTGAAGTGCTCAACGGCATTCGTCCAACCCTGTCCTACGGTGATTTCGCTCACGTCGACCTGGTGGTCGAAGCCGTTGTCGAGAACCCTAAGGTCAAGCAAGCGGTATTGGCCGAAGTCGAAGACAAGGTCAAAGAGGACACCATCCTCGCGTCGAACACCTCGACCATTTCCATCAGCCTGTTGGCCAAGGCCCTCAAGCGTCCGGAAAACTTCGTCGGCATGCACTTCTTCAACCCGGTGCATATGATGCCGCTGGTTGAAGTCATTCGTGGCGAGAAGTCCAGCGAGCTGGCCGTTGCTACCACCGTTGCCTACGCCAAGAAAATGGGCAAGAACCCGATCGTCGTCAACGACTGCCCGGGTTTCCTGGTCAACCGCGTCCTGTTCCCGTACTTCGGCGGTTTCGCCAAGTTGGTCAGTGCCGGTGTGGACTTTGTCCGTATCGACAAGATCATGGAAAAATTCGGCTGGCCAATGGGCCCGGCGTACCTGATGGACGTGGTCGGTATCGACACCGGTCACCACGGTCGTGACGTGATGGCTGAAGGCTTCCCGGACCGCATGAAAGACGACCGTCGTTCGGCCGTCGACGTGCTCTACGAAGCCAAGCGCCTGGGTCAGAAAAACGGCAAGGGCTTCTATGCCTACGAGACCGACAAGCGCGGCAAGCAGAAGAAAGTAGCCGATCCGTCGGTACTCGAAGTGCTCAAGCCAATCGTCTTCGAACAGCGTGAAGTGACCGACGAAGACATCATCAACTGGATGATGATCCCGCTGTGCCTGGAAACCGTGCGTTGCCTGGAAGACGGCATCGTCGAAACCGCTGCCGAAGCCGACATGGGTCTGGTCTACGGTATTGGTTTCCCTCCATTCCGTGGCGGTGCACTGCGCTACATCGACGCAATCGGTGTTGCAGAGTTCGTTGCCCTGGCTGACCAGTACGCTGATTTGGGCGCGCTGTACCACCCGACCGAGAAGCTGCGCGAGATGGCCCAAAACGGCCAGAGCTTCTTCGGTTAAGCGCCCAAACGACTAGAGCGAGAATATTTATGAGCTTGAATCCAAGAGACGTCGTGATTGTCGACTTCGGTCGTACTCCGATGGGCCGCTCCAAGGGCGGCATGCACCGCAACACCCGCGCCGAAGACATGTCGGCGCACCTGATCAGCAAATTGCTGGAGCGCAACGTCAAGGTCGACCCGAGCGAAGTCGAAGACGTGATCTGGGGCTGTGTGAACCAGACCCTGGAGCAGGGCTGGAACATCGCCCGCATGGCGTCCTTGATGACTCAGATCCCGCATACGGCTGCCGGTCAGACCGTCAGCCGCCTGTGTGGCTCGTCGATGAGTGCATTGCACACCGCAGCGCAAGCGATCATGACCGGTAATGGTGACGTGTTCGTAGTTGGCGGCGTCGAGCATATGGGGCACGTGAGCATGATGCACGGTGTCGATCCGAACCCGCACATGTCGCTGTACGCGGCGAAAGCCTCGGGCATGATGGGCCTGACCGCTGAAATGCTCGGCAAAATGCACGGCATTACCCGTGAGCAGCAGGATGCCTTCGGCGTGCGCTCCCACCAACTCGCCCATAAAGCGACGGTGGAAGGCAAGTTCAAAGACGAAATCATCCCGATGCAGGGTTACGACGAGAACGGTTTCCTGAAGCTGTTCGACTACGACGAAACCATCCGTCCGGAAACTACCCTGGAAAGCCTGGCGGCATTGAAGCCGGCGTTCAATCCAAAGGGTGGCACCGTGACAGCCGGTACTTCGTCGCAGATCACCGATGGTGCTTCGTGCATGATCGTGATGTCGGCGCAGCGTGCACAGGACCTGGGCATCCAGCCGATGGCGGTGATCCGCTCGATGGCAGTGGCAGGTGTGGACCCGGCGATCATGGGCTATGGTCCAGTACCGGCGACACAGAAAGCACTGAAGCGTGCAGGTCTGGGTATTGCCGATATCGACTTCTTCGAACTCAACGAAGCTTTCGCTGCACAGGCCCTGCCAGTGCTGAAAGATTTGAAAGTGCTCGACAAGATGAACGAGAAGGTTAACCTGCACGGCGGCGCGATCGCCTTGGGTCACCCGTTCGGTTGCTCCGGTGCGCGTATCTCCGGCACTTTGCTGAACGTGATGAAGCAAAATGGCGGCACCTTCGGTGTATCGACCATGTGCATTGGCCTCGGCCAGGGCATTGCCACCGTCTTCGAACGCGTTTAAGCGTTTCGTCGTCGGAAGCCGGGGAAGTGCCCCGGTTTTTGTTTTTCTGAAGATTTTTTTTATTTCTATTTGAGGGAGGCCCAGACCATGCCGATACAACCAGGGCTCTACCAGCATTACAAAGGTCCGCAGTACCGCGTTTTCAGTGTGGCGCGGCATTCCGAGACCGAAGAAGAAGTGGTCTTCTACCAAGCCCTGTATGGCGATTACGGCTTTTGGGTGCGTCCCTTGAGCATGTTCCTGGAGTCGGTCGAAGTTGACGGCGAGCAGGTCCCACGCTTTGCTTTGGTGCAGGCCGAACCGAGCCTTTTTTCAAGGCCATAAGCGGAGCGCGCGCAGAACCCTGCGCTTGACCTCACCTTGTTGCCACTATATATAGCGGTGCCGCGTCAGGCGCCAACCGCCTTTCACTTCTAGAATTCAGGAATTTTCTGATCCATGGGCAAATCGCTGGTCATTGTGGAATCCCCGGCTAAGGCCAAGACCATCAACAAGTATCTGGGTAACCAATACGTGGTGAAGTCGAGTATCGGCCATATCCGAGACCTGCCCACCAGCGGTTCGGCTAGCGCCAGCAAAGAGCCTGCTGCCAAGCGCGGCAAGGCTGCTGCTGGTGAAGCGCCGGCGCTGTCGCCTAAAGAAAAGGCGCGCAAGCAGCTGGTCTCGCGCATGGGTGTCGATCCCGATCACGGCTGGAAAGCCAAGTACGAGATCCTCCCGGGCAAGGAAAAGGTCATCGAAGAGCTGCGCCGGCTCGCCAAAGATGCTGACACCATCTATCTCGCAACCGACTTGGATCGCGAGGGGGAAGCCATTGCCTGGCACCTGCGCGAAGCCATCGGTGGTGACGACAGCCGCTACAAGCGCGTGGTGTTCAACGAAATCACCAAGAAGGCGATTCAGGAAGCCTTCTCCCAGCCAGGTGAGCTGGACATCGATCGGGTCAACGCTCAGCAGGCGCGTCGCTTTCTCGATCGCGTGGTGGGTTACATGGTTTCGCCGCTGCTGTGGGCCAAGATCGCTCGTGGTCTGTCTGCCGGCCGTGTGCAATCGGTAGCCGTGAAGCTGGTGGTGGAGCGTGAGCGCGAGATTCGCGCGTTCAACCCGGAAGAGTACTGGGAAGTCCACGCTGACCTCGGCACGGCCAAGGGCGCCAATGTGCGTTTTGAAGTGGCCCGTGAAAACGGCGAGGCCTTCAAGCCGCTCAACGAAGCCCAGGCCATGGCTGCGCTGGAGAAGCTCAAGGCTTCCAGCTACACCATCGCCAAGCGCGAAGACAAACCGACCAGCAGCAAGCCGTCGGCACCGTTCATCACGTCAACACTGCAACAGGCTGCCAGTAACCGCCTGGGCTTCGGCGTGAAGAAAACCATGATGATGGCCCAGCGTCTGTACGAAGCCGGCTACATCACTTACATGCGTACCGACTCGACCAACCTCTCGGCTGATGCCGTGGCGATGGCGCGTACTTATATTGAAGGTGAGTTCGGCGGCAAATACCTGCCGGAAACACCGAACGTCTACAGCAGCAAGGAAGGTGCGCAAGAGGCTCACGAAGCGATTCGTCCTTCTGACGTGAACACCGATCCAAGCAAGCTGTCGGGTATGGAACGTGACGCTGAGCGTCTCTACGAGCTGATCTGGCGCCAATTCGTCGCGTGCCAGATGCTGCCGGCGAAATACCTGTCGACCACCGTCAGCGTCGCCGCCAGCGGCTTCGAGCTGCGTGCCAAGGGCCGCATCCTGAAGTTCGACGGTTACACCCGCGTCATGCCGCAAATGGCCAAGCCTGGCGACGACGATGTGCTGCCGGACATGGCGCAAGGCGATGTGCTGAAGCTGATCAAGCTTGATCCTAGCCAGCACTTCACCAAGCCGCCGGCGCGTTACTCGGAAGCGAGCCTGGTTAAAGAAATGGAAAAGCGCGGTATCGGTCGTCCGTCGACCTATGCAGCGATCATTTCGACTATCCAGGACCGCGGTTACGTCGCGCTGCACAACCGTCGTTTCTACTCGGAAAAGATGGGTGACATCGTCACCGAGCGTCTGTCCGAAAGCTTCTCGAACCTGATGGACTACGGCTTCACCGCCGGCATGGAAGAGAACCTCGATGACGTCGCCCAGGGCGAGCGCGACTGGAAAAACGTGCTGGACGAGTTCTACGGCGACTTCAAGAAGAAACTCGAAGTAGCCGAGAGCGCGGAAAACGGCATGCGTGCCAACCAGCCGGTCATGACCGACATCCCGTGCCTCACCTGCGGTCGTCCGATGCAGATTCGCACCGCATCGACCGGCGTATTCCTGGGTTGCTCGGGTTACAGCCTGCCACCAAAAGAGCGCTGCAAAGCCACCGTCAACCTGGTGCCGGGCGATGAAATCGCTGCAGACGACGAGGGTGAGTCGGAGTCTTTGGTGCTGCGTGGCAAGCATCGCTGCCCGATCTGCAGCACCGCGATGGATGCTTACCTGCTGGATGAGAAGCGCAAGCTGCACATCTGCGGTAACAACCCGGATTGCGCAGGCTACGAGATCGAAGAAGGCAGCTATCGCATCAAGGGCTACGAAGGTCCGAGCCTGGAATGCGACAAGTGCGGCAGCGAAATGCAGTTGAAGACGGGCCGTTTCGGCAAATTCTTCGGTTGCACCAACGCGACCTGCAAGAACACCCGCAAACTGCTCAAAAGCGGTGACGCGGCACCGCCGAAGATGGATCCGGTGAAGATGCCCGAGCTCAAGTGCGAGAAGGTCAACGACACCTACATTCTGCGTGACGGTGCTTCCGGCCTGTTCCTGGCGGCGAGCCAGTTCCCGAAAAACCGCGAAACCCGTGCTCCGCTGGTGATCGAGATCGTGCCGCACAAGGATGAGATCGATCCGAAATATCACTTCCTCTGTGAAGCGCCGAAGAAGGATCCGGATGGTCTCCCGGCGGTGATCCGTTACAGCCGCAAGACCAAGGAGCAGTACGTGCAGACCGAGGTCGAAGGCAAGCCTACCGGTTGGAGGGCGTTCTACGACGGTGGCAAGTGGGTGGTTGAAGACAAGCGCGTAGCCAAGTAATCGGGCAATGCGATGCAAAAGGCCGCATGCGAACCCTCGGGTTTTCATGCGGCCTTTTTTTTTTGTGCTTGCGGTCAGCTTGTCTGATCCATGACACTGTCAGACCTGCATCACGCGTCTTATTTCGTTGTGGAGACTGCCGTCATGGCCTTTGAGCTCTATACCCGTACCAATCAGAAAATTTACTTCGCTGGTCTGTCGCTTGAGGCGCTGGCCCGAGCGGAAGAGGGGCGGGCGATGAACTCCCTGGCGCTGATTCAGGCCGGGCGTGAGTCAGCGTTGTTTCATTTGTACGGCGCTTTGTTGGGCTTGTGCCATGAGATTGCCGGTTTCTACCGTTTGCCTCAGGCCAATGCGCCGCGAGCAGAATTACTGTTGACTCGTGAAGTGCTCGAAACCATCGCTATTCCGGAGATGGCAGAGATGGTCGAGTTGGCGAACAACCCTGAAACCTGGCTGGCGAAGCTTCTGGCTGCCCATGCTGCGCTGTTTCAACCACCACGTGCACCGCACAAGCCCAAAGGCGATGTGACGCAGCCGCTGATCATGGCGGTTAACCTCGATGAGGAAGAGACGCCTCAAGAGTTGAGTCGAGAAGAGCTGGAGAGCTGGCGTCAGAACCTCAAAGACCTGGCGATTCGGTTTCGCGAAGGGTTGAATGAGTGCTGAGTCTCTGTACTGAACGTTGAGCATTCAGTGTGGGCCATGGATCAGGGATGATCTTCAAGCGTCGGTTTCAGTGACGTGCAGCCGGTCAAGATCCCGAGCGAAGTCGCGCTGATGACTATATAATCCCCGCCTTTCGTGGAGAACAGACCTTTATGCCAACGTCCTTTCTAGAAATTGTCGAACTGCCAGACGGCCGTATTGAGCTGCGCAGAGCTGAGGACGAGGGTTCTCTGGTGACTTTGAACTTCTCTGAAGATGCCAAAGCATTCCTGCAGGGCCAGCACGTTGAAGTCGCCAAGGCGATGTTGAGCGTGGGTGTGCAAATGGCTGGGCGCTTGGTTGAAGGCGAGTTCGACAAAGAAGAAGGGCCGCGGATTCTTCATTGATTCCGTTCGTCGGCTTTTCGTAAGGCATCATTTCACATCGACGTTACAGATTGGCTTCTCTGTCCTGGAGAAGCCCTGCGCCTTTCAAGTGCACCGTGCATGTCACTTAACCCAGCCGAATATTCAGGCTTTGAGCATCCCCGGTACGGGCGGCGCTGATCAGCTGTTGGCGCGCGCTGGAGCTCAACGGGTTCAGCCAACTCACAACGGTGTGACTGCGGCCCAGGCGCAAGGCTTCGCAAGCCAGTTGCTGGGCGCTTTGTGTTCCCCGTGGTTGCAGCAACAGAATGCGTTCGCGGTTCAGGCCGGCATCTCGCAGCCAGGCTTGAGTCAGGCTGGCAGGCGGAGCGATCAGCGTCAGCCAGCGAGCGTCCTTGTCCTGGCTCAACTCTCTGAGGATGGGGGCCAGAAGGTTCAGGCAGTTCCCGGCCGCACCACGCAATGACAGCTCACTGAATGCTTCGGGTTCGGCGCTCCAGGGCGACTCAACCACGTCTTTGAGAATCGGCGCCAGCGGCTGAGTCATGAACGCTTCGAACAGCGGAAGTTGTGTGTGCTGTGGTGTGTGAGGGAACTGCATAACGCCTCCTTTAGCGGCGAATGACGCCGACACTCAAGCCTTCGATCACCAGGTCCTGATCTTTCAGGTTCACTTCGATCGGGGCAAACTCGGGGTTTTCGGCAATCAGCCAGACCTTGCTGCCGTCGCGCTTGAAGCGCTTGACGGTCACTTCGTCGCCGATCCGCGCAACCACGATCTGGCCGTTACGGGCTTCGCGCGTGGTGTGCACAGCGAGCAGGTCACCGTCGAAAATCCCCACGTCCTTCATGCTCATGCCGTGAACGCGCAGCAAATAGTCGGCGCGTGGATGGAAGAAGGAAGGATTGATGTTGCAGGATTCTTCGATGTGCTGTTGAGCGAGAATCGGAGCGCCGGCAGCAACCCGGCCAATGATCGGCAGGGTGGACTCGTCGGCCTTGGCTTCGAAGCCCGGGATGCGAATGCCGCGCGAGGCGCCGGGCGTCATTTCGATTGCACCTTTGCGCGCCAGTGCCTTGAGGTGTTCTTCAGCCGCATTGGGCGATTTGAAGCCAAGCTCCAGGGCGATTTCTGCGCGGGTTGGCGGATAACCGTTGTCTTCGAGGCAGCGTTTGATAAAAGCCAGAATCTCAGCTTGGCGTGGCGTCAGTTTTAGCATGTCGATCGCTCTGTCTTTTTATACAGTGACTGGGATTATATACAGTGAAGTGGTCTTGGCAATCCTCCTTTTTTATCCGACCGCTGGACGGTCGGTTTACAGATCGTTTGCGCGCTGTCGGCAGGACTGGCTACAGCTCCCGACTTGTATGGTTAAATAGCTGACCGACCGTTCGCAAAACGAACAGGCAGGCTTGACAATGCTCAGGCTGAAACGTATGTTTCAAACAAGTGTTTGTCAGGCGGAGTAGCCATGGCCCAGTCGGAAACCGTTGAACGCATTCTCGATGCTGCCGAGCAGTTGTTCGCGGAAAAAGGTTTTGCCGAAACTTCATTGCGGCTGATCACCAGCAAGGCTGGGGTCAATCTGGCGGCGGTGAATTATCATTTCGGCTCGAAGAAGGCCTTGATTCAGGCAGTTTTCTCGCGTTTTCTCGGGCCTTTCTGCATCAGCCTCGATCGTGAGCTGGAGCGCCGTCAGGCCAAGCCGGACAGCAAGCCAGGCCTTGAGGAACTGCTGGAAATCCTCGTCGAACAAGCCCTCGTGGTGCAGCCACGCAGCGGCAATGACTTGTCTATCTTCATGCGCCTGTTGGGGCTGGCATTCAGTCAGAGCCAGGGGCACTTGCGGCGTTACCTGGAAGACATGTACGGCAAGGTGTTCCGTCGTTACATGTTGCTGGTCAATGACGCCGCACCGCGTATTCCACCTATCGAACTGTTCTGGCGCGTGCACTTCATGCTCGGCGCAGCAGCGTTCAGCATGTCGGGGATCAAGGCCTTGCGCGCTATCGCCGAGACCGATTTCGGGGTGAACACCTCGATCGAGCAGGTGATGCGTCTGATGGTGCCGTTCCTGGCCGCTGGAATGCGCGCAGAAACCGGCGTCACCGACGAGGCCATGGCGTCGGCCCAGTTGCGTCCTCGCAGCAAATCGGCACCCGTCGCCGCCAAGGTTTAACGGCTCACGGGTGGGCGCGGCAGCTTACATCCGCTAAGCTAGCCGCCCATGCCGACTCTCGTTTCAGACCCGCTCCATTTCTCCTTTGTCGACCGCGTTCCGCCGGGCATTGCCCTTGGCGGTGAAGTCGTGTGTCTGCGTCGGGCCGGGCTCTTCAAAGATGCGCCGCGCGCGCTTTTCGTTATCAAGGAATTTTTATGACTGCTGGCCTGCAAGGCTCGTTGATGGTGGACGTCGCCGGTACCTGGCTGACGGCCGAAGATCGCCAACTGTTGCGTCAGCCCGAAGTGGGCGGCCTGATCATTTTCGCGCGCAATATCGAGCATCCGCGTCAGGTTCGCGAGTTGAGCGCTTCGATCCGCGCGGTGCGTCCCGACCTGCTGTTGGCCGTGGATCAGGAGGGCGGTCGAGTGCAGCGCCTGCGCCAGGGCTTTGTGCGTCTGCCAGCCATGCGGGCGATTGCTGACAACCCGAACGCCGAATACCTGGCCGAGCAATGTGGCTGGATCATGGCGACTGAAGTGCTGGCCGTGGGTCTCGACTTGAGCTTTGCCCCGGTGCTGGACCTCGACTACCAGCGCAGCGCCGTGGTCGGTACCCGTTCGTTTGAAGGTGACCCGGAACGTGCGGCCATGCTGGCAGGCGCGTTCATTCGCGGGATGAACAGCGCCGGCATGGCGGCGACCGGCAAGCACTTCCCTGGTCACGGCTGGGCGGAGGCCGATTCGCACGTCGCGATTCCGAATGACGAGCGCAGTCTTGAGGAGATCCGCGCCAAGGACCTCGTACCGTTCGCACGCTTGAGCAAGCAGCTGGCGGCGGTGATGCCTGCTCACGTGATCTACCCGCAGGTTGACTCGCAGCCCGCCGGTTTCTCGCGCCGCTGGTTGCAGGACATCCTGCGCGGTGAATTGCAGTTCGATGGGGTGATCTTCAGCGACGATCTGTCGATGGCCGGTGCCCATGTGGTTGGCGACGCTGCCAGCCGGATCGAAGCGGCATTGTCGGCCGGTTGCGACATGGGACTGGTCTGCAATGATCGCGCGGCCGCCGAACTGGCCCTGAGCGCAGCTCAACGCCTGAAAGTCACGCCGTCTAAACGTATCGGGCGGATGCGCAGCCAGTCGTTTGCCAGCACCGATTACCGGCAGGACCCGCGCTGGCTTACCGCCCTTGGTGCGCTCAAAGATGCCCAACTGATTGATTAAGGACTTTTTGCAATGACGGTTTACGCGATTATCGGTGGCACCGGCCTGACCCAGCTCGAAGGCTTGAGCATTCGTCAGTCATTGGCTCTGGAGACGCCGTACGGCGCGCCGTCGGCCGAGATCCAGATCGGGGAATACGCCGGGCGTGAAGTGCTGTTTCTCGCGCGTCACGGCCATCCGCACCGTTTTCCGCCGCATCAGGTGAATTACCGGGCCAACCTGTGGGCATTGAAGCAGGCTGGCGCTCAGGCGATTCTGGCGGTCAACGCGGTCGGCGGGATTCATGCGGCCATGGGCACCGGGCATTTCTGCGTGCCTCATCAATTGATCGATTACACCAGCGGTCGCCAGCACACCTATTTTGCCGATGATCTGGAGCAGGTGACCCACATCGACTTCAGCTATCCCTACAGTGAACCATTGCGTGAGCAGTTGATTGCCGCGTTGGCGGCTGAAGGCTGCGCCTACAGCAGTCACGGTGTGTATGCCTGCACGCAGGGACCACGGCTGGAAACCGTTGCCGAGATCGCCCGCCTGGAGCGTGATGGCTGCGATATCGTCGGCATGACCGGTATGCCGGAAGCGGCGTTGGCTCGCGAACTGGAGCTCGATTACGCCTGTCTGGCGCTGGTGGTGAACCCGGCGGCGGGCAAGTCGACGGCGGTGATTACCATGGCCGAAATCGAACAGGCGCTGCATGACGGGATGGGTAAAGTGAAGTCGACGTTGGCGCGGGTGCTTAAAGGTTAAGCATTCGTTACACCGAATCGACCCCATCGCGAGCAGGCTCGCTCCCACAAGATCAACATTGCACCTGTGGGAGCGAGCCTGCTCGCGATAGCGGTCTATTGGACGCCGCTAAATCTTTGATTTGTCCGGCAACGGCGCAAACAACGCTTCAATATCGTCGCTCTGCAGCTTCCAGTCCCCGGTTGAACGCCCATCCAGTACGCCGGCCGCCAGGTCGGACTTTTCCTTTTGCAGGTGCTGGATTTTCTCTTCGACGGTGCCGCGGGCAATCATCTTGTAGACGAACACCGGCTTCTCCTGGCCGATCCGGTAAGCGCGGTCGGTGGCCTGGTTTTCCGTCGCCGGGTTCCACCACGGATCGTAGTGAATCACCGTATCGGCTTCGGTCAGGTTCAGGCCAACGCCGCCCGCCTTCAGGCTGATCAGGAAAATCTGACGCTTTCCGCTCTGGAAGTCTTTCACCGGAGTGCGTCGATCGCGGGTTTGCCCGGTCAGCAGCGCGTAAGCGATGCCGCGTTTATTCAGTTCGTCTTCGATCAGCGACAGCATCGAGGTGAACTGTGAAAACAGCAGGATTTTGCGGCCTTCTTCGAACAGCTCCTCAAGCATCTCCATCAGGCTGTCGAGCTTGCTCGAGCTGCTGCCGC
Organism: Pseudomonas fluorescens HK44; assembly: GCF_000217955.3. Lineage (GTDB taxonomy): Bacteria > Pseudomonadota > Gammaproteobacteria > Pseudomonadales > Pseudomonadaceae > Aquipseudomonas > Aquipseudomonas fluorescens_AQ. The sequence goes on from NZ_AFOY02000010.1 coordinate 131,289, forward strand.
GCGTGGGCAGGGCGGCCTCATTGACCAGGCGCAGATCGCAGCACACCTGACGCAGCTTGAGCAGCGCTTCAAGAATGATGATCTGACTGCGAGCCACGCCTTTGCGGGTGATCTCGTCGCGGACTTTCTTGTCCATGGCCAGGCGCATGGTTTCGTAAACGTCGCGCTGCGCCTCGTTGAGCTCGACCCAATGGACGATCTCGGTTTTCGGCGGCAGTTCGGTGGCGACCTGTTCCTTGGTTCGACGCAACAGGAACGGTTTGATCCGACCGTTCAGGTGTTGCAGTCGTACGTCGCTGGCGCGTTTTTCGATCGGTACGCGGTAATCGCGATTGAAGCTTTTCACGTCGCCCAGCCAGCCGGGCAGCAGGAAGTGAAACAGCGACCACAGCTCGCCCAGGTGATTTTCCAGCGGTGTGCCGCTCAGGCACAGGCGCTGGCGGGCATTGAGCTCTCGCGCCGCGTGAGCGGCCTTGCTGTTGGGGTTCTTGATGTATTGCGCTTCGTCGAGCACCAGCACGTGCAATGGCTGCGCTGCCAGGCGTTCGACATCCTTGGGCAGCAGTGCGTATGTGGTGAGGATCAGGTCGTATTCGGCCAAATGCTCGAAGTGTTTTTTACGTCCGGTGCCATACAGCGCCAGCACTTTGAGTTGCGGAGCAAAGTGCGCCGCTTCGTCGAGCCAGTTGGGAATCAGGCTGGTGGGCATCACCACCATGCATGGCCGGTCCAGGCGACCGGCGTTTTTCTCGGTCAGCACATGCGCCAGGGTCTGTAGGGTTTTGCCCAGACCCATGTCGTCCGCAAGGATGCCGCCGACTTCCAGTTGCCGCAGCGACTGCATCCAGCTCAAGCCTTCAAGCTGATAAGGCCGTAATGTGGCGTTCAGCCCTTCGGGCGCCTCGGTCGTGTAGTCCTTGATGTCACGCAGGCGCTGGGCGAAGGTGCGGATGTGCTCGCCACCTTCCCAAAGCAGGGGCATGTCTTCCAGCGGATTCAGGCGGGTGGCATCGGCGCTGCTCAGGCGCAGTTTGGTTTCGCCGGGCTCTTGCAGGTAAAACTCGCCGAGGGTCGCCAGTACCGGCTTTAAACGGCCGAGCGGCAGCGCGACCTGTAACGGGCCGTATTCGGAGTTCGGACGGTGCGGGACGTTCACCAGGATCAACTCATCGTCGCGGCGTCTGGCCAGGCGTTCCGGGTTGAGAATCTCGGTGTGTGAGCGCATCAGGTTCAGCAGGATCGGCAGCAGGCTCAGGCGCTCGCCGTTGACTATAATCCCCAGCTCCAGATCAAACCAGTCGCGCTCCGGCGCCTCTTCGACCGTGGCGTACCAGTCATCGACCGCCGTCAGGTCAAAGCCGAAGTCTTCGTCAATCTGCAGCTCCCAGCCCTGGGTGCGCAACTTGGGCAGCTCATTGAGGGTGAACGTCAGCCAGGCGCTGTCGTTGACCATCTCATAAAGTTCGCCGGCACTTTCCGGCAAGGCTTTGCTTTGGCGGGTCGCCACTCTGAATCCGAGGATTCTCAGCTGTTCCCGGTAGGCTTTTTCGACGTCCGGCTGGCGTTTGATTCGTAGCGTTTGCTGTTCCTGTCGGATCAGGATGTCGGCATTTTTCTGCCCGCTGACGTATTCATCCAGATAGTTGAACGACAGCGCGGCACGGTGCTGGATGTAGCGCTGCATTTTGCCGTTGCGCGGTTCGAAGGCGCTGAACTCGATGCTCGCCAGCCACAGGCGCGGCACCGGTTGCACGTTGTCCACCAGCCGTTGTGGCAAGGGTGCGGGCGTACGGTTTTCAAGGACCGTCTGAAGTTTTTCCAGCAGTTCGGCGTCTTTGGCAGCGGCCGGGTACTCAAGGGTCTCCTGGACTTTTAGCAGTACTGCGGCGCAATGCTTGCAGTTAACGCGCACCGGGCAACTGCACGTTGCATCGACCAACAACAGCGTGCCTTTGGTGGATTCGCGCAGGGTAATAGTCTGGCGGTAAACATTGCCGCCAGAGCCTTCGCAACTGGCGGTGATGGTGCTGTCGCCGGCCTCGACGATCCTGACGCGATTTTCCAGTGCGTAGCGGCGGCCACGCTCCAGGCTTTGTTCCTTGAATCGGCTGACCCAGGAAGGGGCCAGGGGTTTGCTCAGGTTCGGGGGCATGGGGACTTCAATCAGTCCGGGAGAACGTCAGGGACTGGCGGACGCGCAGGTGCAGTCAGCGAAGTGATTTTGATCAGCAGCGCCAGGTGGCCGTTGTCGAGGTAGTTGAGCTGACCGTTTTTGGTGTGGCTTTGCTGCTTCAGACGTTCGCTGGCGGTAACCCGGCCATAGGCATCGAACTGGTTGACCCAGAAGTTCGCGTCGACATCGGTGAAGCGCCCGAGCTTCAGGTTCAGCGAGCCTTCGACCGGAAACTGGCCGAATTGCTCCTTGCCGTCGCTGATCGAGATTTTTCTCGCGTCCTCGCCGAGATTCTGTTGCCAGGCCTTGTGCAGCAGCACCGTGTAATCGCCGCTGGCGCGCAGCTTTTCAGCCTCGGCATTGAGGCTTGGGGTGCGCAGGCTGTCGGCACTGATCGGCCGTGCACCGGCCGCCCAGTCTTCCGGTGCGGTGCGGCTGGTAATGGCCGGCACGGCGTTCTGGCGGAACAGGATCATTTCAACCTGATACAAGCTGTCGGCAAACGCCGTCGGGGCAACGAGGGTCAGCAACAGGGTCAATGAGCGAAACAGGCGCATGCGGCGTCCTTCAAGCAGATTTTGGAGTGAGGCGCTCAAACAGCGCCTCCACTGTATTAAAGCGCTCTTCCGGGCGCTCCATCGGCACCATGAATTTGAACATCGTGGCGCCTTCGAATTTGTAGCGGTTGGGTTGGCCCTGGATCAGCTTGATCAGCACCAGCGGATCGACCGGCGTTTGTGCGCCGAACTCGATACGACCGCCTTGCGGGCCGCCGTCGACTTTCTTGATCCCCAGTTGCTCGGCCTGCAGTTTCAGCAAGGTCATGCGCACCAGGTTCTTGGTCGGTTCCGGCAGCAGGCCGAAGCGGTCGATCATCTCCACTTGCAGGTCTTTGAGGCCATCCTCGTCGGTCGCCGACGCGATGCGTTTGTAGAGGATCAATCGTGCGTGGACGTCCGGCAGGTAGTCTTCCGGGATCAGCGCCGGCAAGCGCAGGTTGATTTCCGGACCGCCACCCAATGGTTGATCGAGGTTTGGCTGCTCGCCCTTGCGGATGGATTTCACCGCGCGTTCGAGCATTTCCATGTACAGGGTGAAACCGACGGCCTGGATCTGCCCGCTCTGACCATCGCCCAGCAGTTCGCCGGCGCCACGGATTTCCAGGTCGTTGGTGGCCAGCACAAAGCCTGCGCCGAGGTCCTGGGTGTTGGCGATCGCTTCCAGGCGTTTTTCCGCATCTGGCGTGATCTGTTGGCGCGGCGGTGTCAGCAGGTAGGCGTAAGCCTGGTGGTGACTGCGACCGACGCGGCCACGCAATTGGTGCAACTGCGCCAGACCGAACTTGTCGGCACGCTCGATGATGATGGTGTTGGCGCTCGGCACGTCAATGCCGGTCTCGATGATGGTCGAGGCGATCAGCACATTGAAGCGCTTGTGATAGAAGTCGCTCATCACCTGTTCGAGTTCGCGCTCGCGCATCTGCCCGTGGCCGATGCCGATCCGTGCTTCCGGCACCAGTTCGGCGAGATCGGCGGCGCATTTCTCGATGGTTTTCACATCGTTGTGCAGGTAATAGACCTGGCCGCCACGCAGCAACTCACGGAGCAGGGCTTCTTTGACCGTGCTCTTGTTCTGTTCCATGACGAAGGTGCGCACCGACAAACGTCGCGCTGGCGGCGTGGCGATGATCGACAGATCGCGCATGCCCGACACCGCCATGTTCAGCGTGCGCGGAATCGGCGTGGCGGTCAGGGTCAGGATGTCGACTTCGCTGCGCAGGGCCTTGAGTTGTTCCTTCTGACGAACACCAAAACGGTGTTCTTCGTCGATGATCACCAGCCCGAGGTTTTTGATCTTCACGTCGTCTTGCAGCAGCTTGTGCGTGCCGATGACGATGTCGATCTTGCCTTCGGCGAGGTCGGCAACGGCGGCATTCACTTCCTTGGTCGACTTGAAGCGGCTCATCACTTCCACGGTCACTGGCCAGTCGGCGAAGCGGTCGCGGAAGCTGTTGTAGTGCTGCTGGGCGAGCAGGGTGGTCGGCACCAGAATCGCGACCTGACGTCCGCCATGCACGGCAATGAATGCCGCGCGCATCGCCACTTCGGTCTTGCCGAAGCCAACGTCGCCGCAGACCAGGCGGTCCATCGGTTTCGGCGCGAGCATGTCTTCGCGCACCGCGTCGATGGTGGTTTGCTGGTCCGGGGTTTCTTCGAACGGGAAGCCGGCGCTGAAGGTTGCGTAATCGGCTTTCGGGTCGGCGAAGGCATAACCTTCGCGGGCCGCGCGGCGAGCATAGATGTCGAGCAGTTCGGCGGCGACGTCACGCACCTGTTCGGCAGCTTTGCGTTTGGCTTTCTGCCAGGTTTCAGAACCAAGGCGGTGCAGCGGTGCCAGTGCATCGTCGCTGCCGGTGTAGCGGGCGATCAAATGCAGGTTGGCCACCGGCACATAAAGCTTGGCGCCCTCGGCGTATTCGAGGGTCAGGAACTCGGCGGCCTGGTTTTCGATTTCCAGGGTCGCGAGGCCCAGATAACGGCCAACGCCATGATCGATATGCACCACTGGTGCGCCTTCGCGCAGCTCGGTGAGGTTTTTGATCACGGCGTCGTTATTGGCGTCGGCGCGTTTCTCGCGGCGACGGCGCTGCATCACTCGCTGACCGAACAGCGGACTTTCGGCAATCAGTGCCAGGGCCGGATCGTCCAGCACCAGGCCTTCGTCCAGCGGTGCGATGGTGATCGCCAGGCGCTCTTTGCTGGCGACGAAGTCCGGCCAGCTGTCGACGGTTTTCGGTCGCAGCTTCAGGCGTTCCAACAGTTCCAGCAGCACTTCGCGGCGACCGGCCGACTCGGCGGTAAACAGCACGCGACCGGAAAATCCATCAAGGAAGTTTGCCAGTGCTTCCAGTGGCTGGTTGGCCTTGGCTTCGATGGCCAGGTTCGGCAAAGGCTTGGCCGGAAAGCGCTCGCGCCCGACACCGGTTTCGACGTCTTGCTGGCTGGCGACCACCCGTGGCCAGCTCTTGAGGCGTGCGAAGCAGTCTTCCACCGGCAGGAACAGCTCGGCCGGCGGCAACAATGGCCGGGATGGATCGACGCGGCGCTCTTCGTAGCGGTTGCGCACGTCATTCCAGAAATTTTCCGCCGCCTGTTCGATACCCGGCAGGGAAAACACCTGGGTGTCCTGCGGCAGGTAGTCGAACAGCGTCGAGGTTTCATCGAAGAACAGCGGCAGGTAGTACTCGATACCGGCCGGTGTAATCCCGCTACTCAGGTCCTGGAAGATCGGGCAGCGGCGGAAATCGACATCGAAGCGCTCGCGAAAGCGTGCCTTGAAGCGGGTCACGGCTTCCTTTTGCAGCGGAAATTCTTTGGCGGGCAGCAGTCGGACCGATTCGACCTTGTCGATAGAACGCTGGTTTTCCGGGTCGAAGGTACGCAGGGTCTCGATTTCGTCATCGAACAGGTCGATGCGATAGGGCAGTTTGCTGCCCATCGGGAATAGGTCGATCAGTGCGCCGCGCACCGCGAATTCGCCGTGCTCATACACCGTGTCGACACAGCGATAGCCGCTGGCCTCCAGCCGCGTGCGCATTTGCTCGACATCGAGCTTCTGGCCGATGTCCAGCACCAGGCTGCTGCCGAGCAGGAACTTGGTGGGGGCCAGGCGATGTAGGGCGGTGGTGATCGGCACTACCAAAACGCCATGGCTCAGCTCAGGCAGGCGATACAGGCTGGCGATGCGCTGGGATATAATGTCCTGGTGCGGCGAAAACAGGTCGTAAGGCAGGGTTTCCCAGTCCGGGAAATGCAGCACCGGCAAATCGGGGGCGAAGAAACTCAGCTCCTGTTCCAGCCGTTCGGCGCTTTGGCTGTCGGCGGTCAGTAGCAGGGTAAAGCGCTTGGCAGCGCTTGCGGCCTCGGCGATGGCCAGGCTCAGGGCGGCACCGGGCAGGTTGCCCCAGTGCTGTTTACCTGCCGCGGCAGGGAGAAGCGGTAGACGCAGGACGGGCACGGAAGGTTGAGCTCCAGCGTTGCGACAAAGTCGGTAATTGTAGCGGGCGAAGGTGCCGGCTGTCAGTTGCAGACTACCGCCGACGAAAGGAAAAGCATGTTGCGATAGGCGTGCATTGCTCCGCAGACGACTCGGCGGCATAATGTAGCCCCTTTTTTCAGCCCCTACATGTGGAAGGTTCCCGTGACTCAGAAGCCCGACCAGTGTCTTGGTGAATGGATCGACCGTGAAGCACTCGCAGAAGCGATGATTCCGCTTATCGGTCAGCTTTACCGCAATAACAACGTGGTGAGCTCGATCTATGGCCGCAGCCTGATCAACCAGTCTGTCATCGCGATTCTCAAAGCTCACCGCTTTGCTCGCCATCGTCAGTCCGATGACGCCGAACTGTCCGTTCACGAAACATTCCCGCTGCTCAAAGCGATGAGCGAGCTCAAGCTCGGCGCCGCTTCGGTAGACCTGGGCAAGCTGGCGGTCAAGTTCAAGACCGAAGGCAAAGGCCGCACTGCCGAGCAGTTCGTCCGTGAAGAACTGGCCGACGTTGTAGGCCAGCAGAACGCTTCCGCACGCAAAGGCACTGACGTTGTACTGTACGGCTTCGGTCGTATCGGCCGTCTGCTGGCGCGCATCCTGATTGAAAAAACCGGCGGTGGCGACGGCCTGCGTCTGCGCGCCATCGTTGTGCGCAAAGGCGCTGAAAACGACCTGATCAAACGCGCCAGCCTGCTGCGTCGCGATTCGGTTCATGGTCCGTTCAACGGCACCATCACCGTCGACGAAGCCAACAACACCATCACCGCCAACGGCAACCTGATCCAGGTTATCTACGCGAAGAACCCGACTGAAGTGGACTACACCCAGTACGGCATCAAAGATGCTTTGCTGGTGGACAACACCGGTGTGTGGCGTGACGCCGAGGGTCTGGGCCAGCACCTGGCCTGCCCGGGTATCGACCGCGTTGTTCTGACCGCGCCTGGCAAAGGCAAGCTGAAGAACATCGTTCACGGCATCAACCACGGTGAAATCACCGCTGACGACAAGATCGTTTCCGCCGCCTCCTGCACCACCAACGCCATCGTGCCGGTGCTCAAGGCTGTGAACGACAAGTTCGGCATCATCAACGGTCACGTTGAAACGGTTCATTCGTACACCAACGACCAGAACCTGATCGACAACTTCCACAAAGGCGATCGCCGTGGTCGTAGCGCCGCGTTGAACATGGTAATCACCGAGACCGGTGCTGCTACCGCTGCTGCCAAGGCCCTGCCTGAGCTGGCCGGCAAGCTGACCGGTAACGCGATCCGTGTTCCAACGCCGAACGTGTCGATGGCCATTCTCAACCTGAACCTTGAGAAAGCCGCCACCCGTGAAGAGATGAACGAGTACCTGCGCTACATGGCGCTGCACTCCGATCTGCATAAGCAAATCGACTTCGTCAACTCGCAGGAAGTGGTTTCCACCGACTTCGTTGGCTCGCGCCACGCAGGCGTAGTGGACGCTGAAGCAACCATCAGCCAAGACAACCGTGTTGTTCTGTACGTTTGGTACGACAACGAATTCGGTTACAGCTGCCAGGTGGTTCGCGTGATGGAAGACATGGCCGGTGTAAACCCGCCAGCATTCCCGCGCTAAGCCTTAGCCGCACCTGAAAACGCCCCGACTTGTCGGGGCGTTTTTGTTTGTGTGGTTTGTCTGGCTGGCCTACGGAGTCGGCGAAATATTTTGTGATAAATCGCTTCCGGAGCCGTCGCATCAACGTGATAGGTTTGCCCGCGATCAAAAAGACCTGAGGACCACTGTATGCGTTTTATCGCAAAGCCTTGCGCGGCATTGCTATTGCTGGCCAGCACCGTCTCTGTCGGCAACCTCGCCATGGCGAATGCCCAGCGGTCGGATATCGACAACGTCGTGCAAGATGCCGCCCAAGCGGTCATGCAGCAGTACAACATTCCCGGTCTGGCCATTGCGGTGACCGCGAATGGCAAGCAGCATTTCTACAACTTCGGCGTGGCCTCAAGGGAAACACAGCAGAAGGTCACGAGCGACACACTGTTTGAAATCGGCTCGATCAGTAAAACCTTCACGGTCACCCTGGCGGCCTACGCCGAGGTTAACGGTCAGCTTTCACTCACTGACCACCCCGGCAAGTACCTACCCGAGCTCGCGGGTAGCCCGTTCGATAAAGCGACGCTGATCAACCTGGCGACCCATACCGCAGGCGGTTTCCCCTTGCAGGTGCCGGATCAGGTGCAGAACAACCAACAGCTGATGGACTACTTCAAGGCGTGGCAGCCGACGTATGCGCCGGGTGCTCAAAGAACCTATGCCAACCCCAGCATCGGGGCGCTGGGCATGATTACGGCGATCAGCATGAAGATGCCGTTCGCGGTGGCGCTGGAACAGCGACTCTTCCCGGCGCTCGGTATGCCTAACAGCTTCATCAACATCCCGGCGAGCAAGCTGTCGCTCTATGCTCAGGGTTACAACAAGCAGGATGTCCCGGTCAGGTTGAATCCAGGTGTGCTGGGTGACGAGGCCTACTCGGTAAAAACCAGCTCCACGGACCTGATTCGCTTTGTCGAGGCCAACCTGGGCGTCGCGAAGGTCGAAGCAAAACTCGGTCGCGCACTGATGGAGACGCACAAGGGCTATTTCCAGGTTGGTCCGATGACTCAAGACCTGATCTGGGAGCAGTACGCCTACCCGGTGCAGCTGAGTGCGCTGGTTGAAGGCAACGCCGACAAGATGATTTACGACAGTCATGTCGTCACGGCATTAAACCCGCCCCTGGCACCGCAGGAGGCGGTCTGGGTCAACAAGACGGGCTCGACCGGCGGGTTCTCTGCTTATGTGGCCTTCGTCCCCGAGAAGAAGTTTGGCATTGTGGTGCTGGCCAACAAGAGCTACCCCAACGAACCCCGGGTGCGCCTGGCGCATCGAATCCTGAGTGAACTGGATTGCTGTTCGCTGGCGGAGGACTGAGTGGCGGCCGATGTGAACTCTCCAGCGTTGCCGCGCTGAGCCCTGGCTGTACATGAAAACGCCCCGACTTGTCGGGGCGTTTTCATGTACAGCGGTTCATTATAAGGAGCAATTAGACATCATCTATTAAATTGTAAGTGTTCATGCGTCATCTGCTATGTCCGGTCAGTGCCGTGTAGTTATATCGTTTTGTTCTTGATGTGTGCCAGATCAAAACACTGTAAAGCTCGACATGTCACAGTTATAAAAATTCAATAATAAAAAAATCCTCAAATAAAATAAGCGGTTGCAATGGGAGGGTGTTGTTACTTGCTTTATGTGGATCCAATGCATGGCGCGTTAGATAATTGACGCCATTTTATTGAATGGATCGCTGCTTGACAGCGATGGGTGCTGAAATTAGTGTCTCCTCCTCACAGCTCCGGCACAGACCGGGGCTGGGTGACAGCAAATGGCCTGTACTGTCGGGCAAATATTCACGGTAACTTTCACAACTTTGACAGTGCTGCTTTAAAAGTAATGGCGTTTTAATGTGCGTCATGATGGCAACTAATACTCCAAAAAGACAGGGAACTTATTCCTGCTCACATCACACTGAATCTAAATAAACCGTGCTGGCTTTATTGCTGTCCGGGGAGTTGATGATCCGCTTTCGTTGATCTTGCTTAATGTGTTTTGCGGTTACGTTCTAATCGGGCATGACGGCTGCGCAGTGCTGACATATAGCCGTGTGTATTCATGGCTTATTGGGAGAATTAAACATGGCAGAAGAACGCTCAAGGTTTTTTTCATGGTCCCTGTTGCCGCGTCTGGTGGGCTTGGGTGTCCTGGTATTTATCATCTGGCTGTTGCTCTCGACGTTGCTGATGCCGCTGGTGTCGACATCGGCGACACGGGCAATTCTGAATGCGCCGGTCATTCTGCTGACGACGCCCATCGAGGGGGTGGTGAATTCGCTTGAGGTCAAACCCGGCTCGACCTTTACCCAGGGCCAGAAGATTGCGGTGGTTGAAAACCCGCGGGCTAACCAGGAGACATTGTTGACCCTGCAAACCCGGCGTTTGACCCTGGAGCAGGAGCTATCATCATCGGCCAGCCAGGCCGAGCACGACCAGCAGTATTACGACGAGTTGGAGAAAACCAGTCAGCGCTACCAATCGGCGTTTCATACTCGTCAGCTCTATGCACAACGTGCGCTGAAGGCCGAGAGCAGTGCCGCCAGCGCCCGCTTGACGGACGCACAGGAAACCCTCGATCGCAACCTCGAGTTGTTCACTCAAGGGGCGGTCAGTGGCGCGGTCGTCGCCTCCTCGAAAGCCAAGTTGGCCTCGTTGCAAGGCGCGGCAGAGTCTGTCCGTTCACAGCTGCAAATCAATGACGGTGATGTCAATGCCGCCAATAAGCAGGTCTACCTTGACCCTGATCAGTTGCGCATGTTCGACCTCAGCGCGCAGATGACCACCCTGAAACTGAGCCTGGAAAATCAGGCCCGCAACCGCGAGACCTATCAACGCGAACTCGACAATCTCAATCACCTGATCGAAACCGAACAGAATCGGGTCAAGTTGACAGCTGGCTATGAGGTCACGGCGTATTCGTCCGGCACCGTTCAAGAGCTGTTGGCGCCCCAAGGGACGGTGGTGCAAGCCGGGTCGACCTTGCTGCGCGCCACCAACTGCAAAGAAAGCTATGTCGTCGCAGTGTTTCCTGAACGCATGGCCAGCAAGATTGATCACGACAGTGTCCTGACGGTGAGAATCCATGGCCTGGACGAACCGCTCAAGGCCAATGTCGTGCAGTTGTTATCCAGCACTAAGGATATTCGCCCTAACAGCTACAGCGTTCCTTTCCCGTATGCCGAGCAGAACTCGGTGTACGTCGTCGGTACTTTTGCCGATGACCTCACCGACAGCCAGCGCGCCATGACCTGCAATCCAGGGCTGTGGGCCAGCGCCGAGGTGTCTCACTGATGAGTCCGCGCAACGTTGTGCAATGGCCGTGGCTGCCGGGCCTGATCGGGGTGATGCTGATGAGCAGTGGCGGATCTGCGCTGGCGACGCAAGCCAGGCCGCAACTGGCGGCGATGACGTGTGCAGCGCTGGATCACGCGGTGCAATCGCAAGCGGCGGGGCCGGTGTTGCTGGCCAGTTATCCGCCGCTGGACGGTCAGCCGGCGCCAATCCAGGCATTGCGTGGGGTTGCGTTCACCTACGACAACGCCTTGGCCAGCATTGCCTTGTTTGCCTGTGGTAAAGCCGAGTCGGCGCGACGGATTGCCGATGCGCTGGCCTTCGCCACGACCCACGACCCGGAATATCAGGATGGACGCTTGCGTAACGCCTACGCGGCAGGCCCGGTGGGTTCGTCGTCGATGCGCCTGCCGGGTTATTGGAGCGTAGAGCGCAATGCCTGGAATCAGGACGCCTATCAGGTCAGCAGTGCCACCGGCAATCAGGCCTGGGCCGCGTTGGCGTTGTTGGAGGCGTTGCGCCAGAGCGGTGATTCCTCTTACCTGGAGGCCGCTCGCAGGGTGTTGCAGTGGTCCGGAAAAAACACTTTTGACGGACAGGCCCCCGCGGGTTTCAGCGGCGGTTACTACGGGTATTTCCCCAAACAGATCCAGCAGACCTGGAAGTCCACCGAACATAACGTCGACCTTGCAGCGGCCTGGTCGGCACTCAACACGGTTGCGCCCGACCCGGGCTCGGCGCGCCAGGCGCAGATTGCCCGGCAATTCGTGTCGAGTCAGTGGGACGCCGGGGAAGGGCGCTTTCTGATTGGCACCGGGAAGGATGGTCGAACCTCGGATCGCCAGCGTTCAGGACTGGACGCGCAGATCTGGCCCTTGATCGCCTTGAGTGATCCTCCTGCGGACTGGCGGCGTGTCTTCACGTTTATCGATCAGGCGCACCGCTCGGGTGCCGGGTATGGCTTCAACCGCGACCCGGACGGTTTATGGACCGAGGGCACCGCGCAAACCGCCGCCGTAGCGGGCTTGAGCGGTATGAAGGAAAAGGCGCAGCCGCTGTGGAATGTGTTGTTGGCTCAACAGGCCGGCAATGGCTGGCTGTTTGCGACTCCCGCACCGCGTATCAGTACCGGGTTGGCGATCGGCCCGGACTCAACCACCAACGACTTTTTCTATTACCACCTGCCTCACTTGGGCGCTACAGCATGGGCCGCGATCGCTGCTACCGGCATCAACCCCTTTACCGGTTTTCAAGAGGCTGACTGACATGCAGGCACTGGACACGCTGCAACTTGTGCAAATCAATTTCTGGACCGTGGTCGCGGTGATTCTGTTCACCTGCCTGACGCACCGTGATCAATGGATGGCACGTGCCGGTTTCGGAGCCTTGACCGCGCTGTTGTTGATCAATTACGTGGCCTGGCGGATTCGCGACACCTTGCCCGATGGACACGCAGGGTTTGCCTCGGTCTGGGCTTATGCGTTCCTGTTTTTCGAAATGTTGGCGATCGGCTACACGCTGTTTTCGATCATCGTCCTGCTCTGTCGCTCGGATCACCACGCCAGTGCCGATGCCGGGGAGCAACGTTTGCGTGCCCAGGGCCGCTCGGTGCCGGCGGTGGATGTGTTCATCGCCACCTATAACGAAGGCCTCGAGATCCTGGAAAAAACCATCATCGCCGCCCAGGCGATCGACTACCCCAACGTGACCATCTGGGTGCTCGACGATACCCGCCGCGACTGGTTGCGCGACTACTGCGCCGAGGTCGGTGTGCAATACGCCCGACGTCCCGACAATTCCCACGCCAAGGCCGGTAACCTGAACAACGGCCTGCGTCTGTCGGCGGCCAGCAGCAATGCGCCGTACATACTGGTGCTCGACGCCGACTTCGCCCCGCAGCAGCCGATCCTGATGCGCACCCTGGGATTGTTCGACGATCCCAAGGTCGGCCTGGTGCAGACGCCGCAGTTCTACTACAACCCCGATCCGATTCAGCACAACCTCGGTTCATCCAACTGCTGGGTCGATGAGCAGCGAGTGTTCTTCGACGTCTACCAGCCGGCCAAGGATGGTTGGGATACCGCGTTTTGCGTGGGCACTTCGTTTGTCGTGCGGCGTGATCTGATTACTGAAATGGGTGGCTTTCCGACGGGTTCGGTCTGCGAAGACATCTACACCAGCTGCCGTCTGCAGCAAAAAGGCTACGTCACCCGCTGGTTGAATGAGCGACTGTCGATCGGTTTGTCCGCCGAGGGGTTGACCGAGTACATCAATCAGCGTGGCCGCTGGTGCCTGGGGACGATCCAGGTCGCGCTGCTCAAGGAGGGCCCCTTGCGCGGTCGTGGCTACTCACTCAATGAACGGTTGCACTTCGTGCATGGCTTGATGCACTGGTTCTCCAAGCCATTCATCCTGATGATGCTGGTGTCGCCGGTGTTGTATTGGTATTTCGGTATTGCCGGGTTCTACGCCCATCCGGCGGATTTCATGGCCTTCGGCATGCCGGCGTTGATCGCATTCTGGGGCTACGGGACGTGGGTCACTGACCGGCGTACCTTGCCGATTTTTACCGAGGTCACCCAAATCGTCGCCTCACTGGCGGTGACGGCGACGATCATCAGCGCCATGGTCCGGCCGTTCGGGCGACCCTTCAAGGTCACGGCAAAGGGCCTGGATCGTTCACGCACAACGGTTCACTGGAAGTTGTTCGGGTTCTTTTTTGCGCTGACACTGTTCTCGCAAATAGGCGCTTACATCACCATCAGCAACGCGGCTGCGTTCGACGGCAATATGCTGTTCAACCTGTGCTGGACGGTGGTCGCGCTGATCTACAACCTGGCCACCCTGGTGGCGTGTGTTGACCGGCCACGCTTGCACGGCGAAGAGCGCTTTCCTTTCGATAAACCCAGTGGGTTGCGCTTCGCCGGCAAAACCCTGGCGGGCCAACTGGTGGATATTTCGCTGAGTGGCGCCTCCATTTCCTGTGCCGTTGCGTCATTGATCAAGCCCGGGCTGCGGGGGCAGGTGTGGATCAATAAACTTGGCTGGCTGGATGTCGAGGTCATGCGTCATCACGGCGAGGACCGTTTGGGCTTGAGGTTCGTCGACCTTGACGAAACGCTTCGGCGCCGGCTGATCGCGCGGCTGTTCAGTGACGCGCCGGTCAACGTGGTCGGCAAGGCTGAACCAGGCCTGGCTTTCGGCACCTTGTTGCGGCGTTCGTTGCTCGGCGAGAAGCGCACGGCGCCGCCTTCGTGGCGGCCGGTCAAGGCGCCGTCCTACAGCTCACTGCCTGGATTACGCCCGATCAGCCTCCGTTCGCGTCAGCAGCCACTGCCGCAAATCAGCGCCACCCGCTCAGGTCTTTGGGCTTTCCTTCTCACTCCGTTACGAGCTTTGCTCGGCCAACGCTTGTAGGTGCGCCTCATGAACAGACGTTTATCCACCTCATGTCTCATGTCGCTGGTGCTGCTCGGCGGTTGTTCTCTGGAACCCAAATACGAGAAGCCGGAGGCGCCGATCGATCAGCAATGGCCAGCCAGTTCGGCCAGTGACTGTTGCAGCGCCAAGCAGGCGTTCGACAAGGATTGGCACGGCTTCGTGCTCGATGAACGACTGCGCCAGTTGATTGACCTGTCCTTGAAGAACAACCGCAGCCTGCGCCAGTTCGAGGCGGGCGTCGAGGAGGCGAGGGCAGGGTACGCCGGTGCCGAATCCGGGCTGTTTCCCTCCATCGGACTCAACACCTACGCCGGCCGCAGCAAGTTTCCGTCACAAGTCAGGACGCAGGGAGGCGGCGTCAGTTCAGGCAGCACGGCTAACACCTTTCAGGCCGGCGGTGGCTTCACATCTTACGAGTTGGACCTGTTCGGGCGCATCCGCAGTCAGCGAAACGCCGCAGGCGCACGCTTCGAGGCGACCGAGGCGGACTATCAAACGGCTCGCCTGGCGTTGATCGGTGAAGTGGCCAGCACCTGGCTTAGCCTCAAGGCCAATCAGAATCTGCTCGACCTCGCACAGAACACTTACCAATCCCAGGACCACTACGGTCAGTTGTTGCACAAGAGTTACAACCTGGGCTCCAGTGCTCAAATCGATGTTCATCAGGCGGATGCGCAAGCCAACACGGCGGCGGTTCAGATCAACACGTACCGCATGCAGGTGGCGCAGGACATGAATGCGCTGCGCGTGTTGGTCGGGCAGCCGGTGCCGGTTGGGTTGCTGCCCACTGGCGTGCTGGGGGAGCAGTTGGCAACCGCCGACGTGCCCGCTGGGTTACCGTCGTCACTGATTGCGCGGCGGCCCGACATCATGGCGGCCGAAGCCTTGTTGCGAGCTACCAATGCGGACATCGGCGCAGCCCGCAGCGCGTACTTCCCGACCTTTTCGCTGACGTCGGCGGTGGGCGGCCTGACCGGTGACTTTTCGCGATTGTTGAGTGCGCCGGCCGAGTTCTGGTCGGTGGCTCTGGCGGGGTCGTTGACCCTGATCGACGGCGGTGCGCGCAAGGCGCAGGTGGACGCCAGCCATGCGCGGTTCGACGGGCAGGCGGCGGCGTATGAAGCCACGGTGCAGAACGCTTTCCGCGAAGCCGCCAATGCCCTCAACGCCCGCCAGGAGATGCTCACCCAGGTCGACTATCAGAAGCGTCTGGTGGCGGATTATCAAGCAGCCTACCGACAGTCCCGATTGCGCTTCGAGGCGGGGCTGGACAGCTATTTTTCGACGATGGATGCACAGCGTTCGTTATTCGACGCGCAGCAGAAGCTGACGCAAATGGAACTGGCGCGGGAGATCAATCAGGTGGACTTGTACAAGGCGTTGGGCGGGGGGTGGAGTCAGTCGGTGAAAGTGGCGAATCGATGATGTGGGGTGTTTGCGCTGGCCTCGTCGCGAGCAGGCTCGCTCCCACATTGGATTTGCGGTGTGATCACGATTGTGTGAACACCGCTGAACCTGTGGGAGCGAGCCTGCTCGCGAATTCGATCTAGCGGGTGCCGCCGACTACAGCCGCCTGCGCAGTCCGCAATTCATGCCGATTGCCACGGAACAGCACCAGCGTTGCGATCAGGCCAAGTACCGCTGCGCCGCTCAGCCAGATCCCCGGTGCTGCCTTGTTGTCCAGCACGTGGATCAGGTAAGTACAGGCCGCTGGGGTGAAGCCGCCAAAGGTCGCGGTCGCCAGGCTGTAAGCCAGGGAGAAACCGGTGGTGCGGACTTCAATCGGCATGATTTCGGTCAGGGCCACCACCATGGCGCCGTTGTACGAGCCATAGAGGAACGACAGCCACAACTCGACGATCAGCAGATGGCTGAAGCTCGGGTTGGCGACCAGCCAGGACAGCGCCGGGTAAGCCGTCAGAATCGCCAGAGTAGTCGCCGCCAGCAGCAGCGGTTTACGCCCGATCTTGTCCGACAGGGCACCCATCACCGGCAGCCAGAAGAAGTTCGACAGACCGATGCACACGGTGACCAGCAACGCGTCGAAGTCCGACAGGTGCAGTTCGGCTTTGCCGAACGTCGGGGTGTAGGCGGTGATCAGGTAGAACGACACGGTGGTCATGATCACCAGCGCCATGCCGGCCAGCACGATGCCGAAGTTCTGGCTGATCGAACGGACGATATCTCTCAAGCTTGGGCGATGTTTACGCGCCTGGAATTCCGGGGTTTCCTCCAGCGAGCGGCGAATGATGAAAATCGCCGGAACGATCATGCAGCCGATCAGGAACGGCACGCGCCAGCCCCAATCACCCATTTGCTCGGGGCTCAGCCAGTGGTTGAGGCCCACACCCAGCAAACCGGCAAACACCACGGCTGCTTGTTGGCTCGCGGACTGCCAGCTGACAAAAAAGCCCTTGCGGCCAGGGGTAGCGATCTCGGCCAGGTAAACCGACACACCGCCCAATTCCACGCCCGCGGAAAAACCTTGCAGCAAGCGGCCGAACAGTACGATCAGCGGCGCAGCGACGCCAAGGGTCGCATAACCCGGCACACAGGCAATCAACACGGTCCCGGCCGCCATCAGCGCGAGGGTAATGATCAGGCCTTGGCGACGGCCGTGACGGTCGATGTAGGCGCCGAGAAAGATTGCACCCAGTGGGCGCATGAGGAAGCCGGCACCGAAGGTGGCCAGTGACAACATCAGGGAAGCGAAAGCGCTGTCGGCAGGGAAGAAGGTTTTGGCAATGGCCGTGGCATAGAAGCCGTAGACCATGAAGTCGAACATCTCTAGGAAGTTACCGCTGACAACGCGAAATATCGCTTTGCCCTTGCTCGTAGTCGAGGCCATTTGATCTTACTCACTTTGGCTGTCTTATTAGAAATCCATGGTCTTGAAACATCCTTGCTGACGGGTCTGGTCTGTGCCGGTGCCTCGAGCAGTTTTGTAACGATATGTGTAAGAGGAACGGTAGGCAACCAATAGTTAGCGTGCTGCTTAAACGTTATAGCCATGAGCCAGTTCAAGCATCTGTCGCATAATGGCTGGCCTTGGCGTTCCGTCGGGGGAGTTCTTTTGGGGAGGGGGGCGCGTTGTTGAACCGGCGATTGGGTGTTTTCGTGGTGCTTGTCGGCGCCTTGTCAGGCTGTGGTAATGGCGACACTCTGGAAAGCTTTGGCGGCCCGACCATGGGCAGCACGTATTCGGTCAAATACATCCGCCATCCGGGGACTCCCGGGCCGGTCGAGGTGCAGAAGCAGGTCGAGTTGATTCTGGCCGAGATCGACCGGCAGTTGTCGACCTACCGCAGTGATTCGGACATCGAGCGATTCAATGGTTTGCCGGCCCATAGCTGTCAGCCAATGCCGGTGCCGGTCTTGCAATTGGTCAAGGTGGGCGAGCAACTGTCAGAGACGAGCGACGGTTCCTACGACCTGACGGTGGAGCCGTTGCTGAACCTTTGGGGGTTCGGCCCACAATCGCGCGATGAAAAAGTCCCAGGCGCCGAAGCCTTGGCTTTGGCCCGACAACGCGTTGGTTATGCGCATCTGCGGATTGAAGGCGATCAGTTATGCAAGGACGCGCCGGTCGAGGTTGACTTCGGCAGCATTGGCGCCGGGTACGCCATCGACAGGATCGCTGCGAAGTTGCAGGAAATGGGTATCGACAGCTTCATCGCCGATGCCACGGGCGAACTCAAGGCCGTCGGCAAGAAGCTCGACGGCTCGCCCTGGATGATTGCGCTGGAGGAGCCGCGCGATGATCAGCAGGTTGTCGAGCGGGTGATCACGCTGGACGGCAACGGTGTTTCGACCTCAGGCGACTACCGCAATTATTTCATGCAGGATGGCCGGCGCTATTCCCACACGTTCGATGCCCGAACCGGCGCACCGATCACCCATACCCTGGCGTCCGTCACGGTGATTCATCCTTCGACGCTGATGGCCGATGGCTTATCGACGCTGTTGCTGATTCTCGGCCCCGAGCGCGGTTGGGACTACGCCGAAAAGCATGACATCGGTGCATTTTTTGTGATTCGAACCGATACCGGCTTTGTCACGCGAACCAGTCAGGCTTTTGATCGCATGAGCGCCGAAAAAGCCAAGTAAATGCGGTTTCATGGACACTCATTGTTGGCGTTGTAGTGCAGGCAAAACTAGCCTACGACGCGACCAAGGGTTAATGTGCGCGGCGTTGACGCTTCTATAGACTGTGTCCGGGTTCTCGACTGACCCCAAATTGTTCCTTCATGCCGCAAGGCCGGCATGATTTAGCCGCAGGTGCCAACGGGGTGCCGCGGCCTGTTCTGAGGAGTACGCATGGCTGTCTACAACTACGACGTGGTGGTGTTGGGTTCCGGCCCGGCGGGAGAAGGCGCGGCAATGAACGCCGCCAAAGCAGGGCGCAAAGTGGCGATGGTCGATAGTCGTCGCCAGGTCGGCGGCAACTGCACCCACCTTGGCACTATCCCGTCCAAGGCCTTGCGTCACTCGGTCCGGCAGATCATGCAGTTCAACACCAACCCGATGTTCCGGGCCATTGGTGAGCCGCGCTGGTTCTCGTTTCCGGACGTACTGAAAAGCGCAGAAAAAGTCATTGCCAAACAAGTCGCCTCGCGAACCGGTTACTACGCGCGCAATCGGGTCGACGTGTTCTTCGGCACCGGCAGCTTCGCTGACGATCAAACCATCGAAGTGGTTTGCGCCAACGGCGTGGTCGAAACACTGGTGGCCAAACACATCATCATCGCCACCGGCTCGCGTCCGTATCGCCCGGCCGACATCGATTTCCACCACCCGCGTATCTACGATAGCGACACCATCCTCAGCCTCGGCCACACCCCGCGCAAACTCATTGTATACGGCGCCGGCGTGATTGGTTGCGAATACGCGTCGATCTTCAGTGGTCTGGGCGTGCTGGTCGAGCTGGTGGACAACCGCGGTCAGTTGCTGAGCTTCCTCGACTCGGAAATCTCCCAGGCGCTGAGTTACCACTTCAGCAACAACAACATCACTGTGCGCCACAACGAAGATTACGATCGCGTCGAAGGCGTGGACAACGGGGTGATCCTGCACCTCAAGTCCGGCAAGAAGATCAAGGCCGACGCCTTGCTCTGGTGCAACGGCCGTACCGGTAATACCGACGCGCTGGGCCTGGAAAACATCGGCGTGAAGGTCAACAGCCGTGGCCAGATCGAAGTTGACCAGAACTATCGCACCTGCATCCAGAACATCTACGGTGCGGGCGACGTGATTGGTTGGCCGAGCTTGGCCAGTGCCGCCCACGACCAGGGTCGTTCGGCCGCTGGCAGCATCGTCGATAACAACAGCTGGCGTTTCGTCAACGACGTACCGACCGGGATCTACACCATTCCGGAGATCAGCTCGATCGGCAAGAACGAGCAAGAGCTGACCCAGGCCAAAGTGCCGTACGAAGTCGGCAAGGCGTTCTTCAAGGGCATGGCGCGTGCGCAGATCGCCGGCGAGCCGCAAGGCATGCTGAAGATCCTGTTCCACCGCGAGACGCTGGAAGTGCTCGGCGTGCACTGCTTCGGTTATCAGGCATCGGAGATCGTCCACATCGGTCAGGCGATCATGAACCAGCCAGGTGAACAGAACACGTTGAAGTACTTCGTCAATACCACGTTCAACTACCCGACCATGGCCGAAGCCTATCGGGTAGCGGCCTACGACGGCCTCAACCGGCTTTTTTGAGCGGCTCCGGCCGGTGGCCTGAGCCGGCCGGGGAGACCGATTTCAGCAATTCTCGAGCGTGGCGCTGGCCAAACCGGGAAAGTCTGTAATCAGGCTGTCAACGCCGAAATCAGCGAGCCTGCGCATCAGCGCAGGTTCGTTGACTGTCCATACCGACACATGCAGACCTTGTCGCTGCGCCTTCTGCAGGCGTTCCGGCGTACACAGGGTCCAGTTCAGCGCAAGAATCTCACAGCCATAACTTTGCGCGACCTTCAGCGGGTCGAGCCAGGCATATTCGGCGACCAGTCCACGCGACACATCCGGTACCAGATCGACTGCGGCCTTCAGCACTTCGCGCGAGCTCGAGGTGATGGTGACCTTGTCCAGTAAGCCAAACCGTTGCGCCATTTCGCGGATCGCCAACACTGTCGTCGCCGCGCGCATACGCGACGCGCTCTTGACCTCCAGCTGCCAGTGCTCGAAATCGCACTTTTCGAACAGCTCTTCCAGCGTTGGAATCGGGCAGGGCTTGATCCAGCCCGGACCACCCTTGCGCGCATCGTAGGTCACCAATTCTGCCGCCGTATGCTCGACCACCTTGCCGCGACGCTCGGTGGTGCGCTTGAGCGTCGGGTCGTGAATGACCATCAACTCGCCGTCCATGGACAGGTGCAGGTCCAGTTCGCAGCGGCGTACGCCGTGCTTGAGGCATTCCTGGAAACTGCTCAGAGTGTTTTCCGGTGCTTCGCCTTTGGCGCCGCGGTGGCCGTAGATTAGGGTCACGGGTCTTCCTTAATTAATTGCCTGATTCGTTTTGCTCGCGTGCCAGGCGTCGCTCATGCGCCTGTCTCTGCAAGATATAGCGGGCCAGCAGTTGTCGTTGCGCATCGGTCAGGGCTTCGAACTCGGTACCAATCTCGAACGTGCCGAAGCTTTCCGGTTCGCAGTGGGTAACCCTGGCCCGCAACAGCAGGCCCAGTGCTTGCGGCATCAACAACAGCTTGACCGCCAGATGGCTGCCGGTCGGGTAGGCGAGGTGGTGCTCGAACTCGATGCCGCCTTCCGACAGCACCACGGGCTGCGGCTCGCCGAACTTGCCGAGCACGGTGTGTGCGACCACCTGGCTCAGCAGGTCGATGCGCTTGTTCATGACCTTCAGATAGTTGGCGGTGTTTCGATCCCGCTCACTGATCTGGCGCAGCAAGTGCTGCGACTCGAATTCGCTCAAGTGCAGTTCGCTGAGCAGGTTGAACAGCGGGGAAGCATCCTGCAACACTTCCTGGCCTGCCGCTTCGGAGGCAGACAGGGGCCGAATTTCCAGTGCGATCGTGTCCTCGATACGGTAGTATTCGCGGCGATCTTCTTCATCTAATGTCGACATGGCGAACCCATGGTAGCGGCGGTGGTCTGAGTGTAAAGCTGGTTATCGACCCCCGCCACAAGGACGTTCCTTTTCCCTCCGAACAAGCCCCGACATGTTCAGACCTCTCTTCGTATTTATCGGCACGCGTTATACCCGTGCAAAGCGTCGCAATCATTTTGTGTCGTTCATTTCCCTGACCTCGATGATCGGACTCGCCCTCGGCGTGGTCGTGATGATCGTGGTGCTATCGGTCATGAACGGCTTCGATCATGAAATGCGCACCCGCGTGCTGGGCATGGTGCCCCACGCGACCATCGAGTCCGGTGAGCCCATCAGCGACTGGCAAAGCCTGGCCGCCAAGGTCCAGCAGAACCCGCAGGTGGTGGCGGTTGCGCCGTTCACCCAGATGCAGGGTTTGCTGACCAACAACGGCCAGGTGCAGAAAGTCCTGCTCAATGCCGTCGACCCGGATCAGGAGCGTAAAGTCTCGATCATCGACAACTTCATGACGCAGGGCAAACTCGACGACCTGTCGCCGGGCAGCTTCGGCATCGTGATCGGCGACAAGGCCGCGACCAAACTTGGCGTGGGTCTCGGCGACAAGCTGACCTTCGTCGCCCCGGAGGTCACCGTGACCCCGGCCGGGATGTTCCCGCGGATGAAGCGCTTCACCGTGGTCGGCATATTCCACGTCGGCGCCGGTGAGCTGGACGGCTACCTGGGGCTGACCAATCTGGATGACCTGGCGCGCCTGCATCGCTGGAAGCCGGACCAGGTCCAGGGCTTGCGGCTGAAGTTCGACGATTTGTTCCAGGCGCCTCGCACTGCATGGAACATTGCCCAGAACCTGGGCGGAGACCATTACTACGCCCGTGACTGGACCCGCACCCACGGCAACCTGTATCAGGCGATCCGCATGGAAAAAGCCATGATCGGCCTGCTGTTGCTGCTGATCGTTGCGGTGGCCGCGTTCAACATCATTTCGACGCTGGTGATGGTGGTGAACGACAAGAAGGGTGACATCGCGATCCTGCGGACCCTCGGTTCCACGCCGGGCCAGATCATGGCGATCTTCATGGTCCAGGGCACGGTGATTGGCGTGGTCGGCACGGCGATCGGTGCCGTGGTCGGAATGTTTGCCGCACTGAATGTCAGCGCCGCGATTTCCGTCCTCGAAGGCCTGATCGGGCACAAATTCCTTAACGCCGACGTGTACTTCATCGACTACTTGCCGTCGCAACTGATGGCCGAAGACGTGTTGATGGTCTGCGGCGCGGCGTTGGTCCTGAGTTTCCTCGCCACCCTTTATCCAGCCTGGCGTGCTGCGCGCACCCAGCCTGCGGAGGCGCTACGTTATGAGTGATTTGGGTATGAGTACTAAAGCAGTCTTGAGTTGCCGCGACCTGGGTAAATCCTACGAGGAAGGCCCGGAATCGGTGGTGGTGTTGTCCGGTTTGCAACTGGAGCTGCACCCAGGTGAGCGCGTGGCGATTGTCGGCACCTCCGGTTCCGGTAAAAGTACCTTGCTCAACTTGCTCGGCGGCCTTGATACGCCGACCAAAGGCAGTGTCTGGCTGGCCGGTGAAGAGCTGTCGGCGCTCAACGAAAAGGCCCGTGGCCTGTTGCGTAACCGCTCGCTGGGCTTCGTTTACCAGTTCCACCACTTGCTGCCTGAGTTCACCGCGCTGGAAAACGTCTGCATGCCGCTATTGATCGGCCGCACTGCGATCCCGGAAGCCCGTCAGCGCGCCACGGCCTTGCTGGAGCGGGTAGGGCTGGGCCATCGTCTGGAGCACAAACCGGCCGAACTGTCCGGTGGTGAACGTCAGCGCGTGGCCATCGCCCGCGCGCTGGTGAACAAGCCAGGGCTGGTGATGCTCGATGAGCCGACCGGCAACCTCGACTCCCATACCGCCCAGGGCATTCAGGACTTGATGCTGGAACTCAGCACGTCGATGCGCACCGCGTTCCTGGTGGTGACTCACGACATGAACCTGGCCCGCCAGATGGATCGCGTCCTGCACCTGCAGGAAGGTCGCCTGACGCCCATCTGATTGGCCGAAGCCCGACACGACTGAAAAGCGTGTCGGGTCTTTTATTTTTATACGGTGCCCCAGCGAATGTTCAGACCGTTATCGATCTTTATCGGCACGCGCTATACCCGCGCCAAGCGCCGCAATCGCTTTGTTTCGTTTATCTCGATGACCTCGATGATCGGCCTCGCCCTGGGCGTGCTGGCGATGATCGTGGTGTTGTCGGTGATGAACGGCTTCCAGCGTGAAATGAGCTCGCGCATCCTCGGCATGGTGCCCCACGCAACCATCGTTGGCGTCAAGCCGATCAACGATTGGCAGCCTGTCGCCGCTGCTGCGATGAAGAACCCTGAAGTGACGGCCGCCGTGCCGTTCACCGAGATGGAAGGCATGCTGTCCTACAAGGGCTCGATGCAGCCGATCCAGATCAGCGGCGTTGATCCGGCGCAGGAAGGCAAGGTGTCCATCGTCGCCCAGCACATCGTGCAGGGGCGTCTGGAAGACTTGAAGCCGGGCGAGTTCGGGGTGGTGGTCGGTGAAATCACCGCACGGCGCTTCCGCTTGAACGTCGGCGACAAGATCACCCTGATTGTGCCGGAAGTCAGCACTGCGCCGGGTGGCATCACGCCGCGCATGCAGCGGCTGAACGTGGTCGGGGTGTTCAAGGTCGGTGCCGAACTCGACGGCTCGATGGCACTGATTCATGTCGCCGATGCGGCGCAAATGCAGCATTGGGAGCCGAATCAGGTGCAAAGCGTGCGCTTGGCGGTGAAAGACCTGTACGCCGCACCCAAGGTGTCGTCAGACATTGCTGGCGGCCTGGGCGTCGATTTCAAGGCCGATGACTGGACCCATACTCAAGGCAGTCTGTTCAGCGCCATGAAAATGGAAAAAACCATGATCGGCCTGTTGCTGCTGATGATCGTGGCGGTCGCTGCGTTCAACATCATCGCCACCTTGATCATGGTGGTGAACGACAAGGGCGCGGACATCGCGATCCTGCGGACCATCGGCGCCACACCTCGGGAGATCATGGCAATCTTCATGGTCCAGGGCACGGTCATCGGCATTGTCGGCACGCTGATTGGCGGCGTCCTCGGGGTGATCGCGGCGTTGAACGTCAGTGAGATGGTGGGTTGGCTGGAGCGCGTGACGGGCCAGCATATCTTCAGTTCCGACGTGTACTTCGTCAGCAACTTGCCGTCGGAACTGCAAGGCGGCGATGTGCTGCTGATCTGCTCGGCGGGCTTCATCATGAGCTTCCTGGCCACGGTATACCCGGCCTGGCGCGCTGCGAAGATCGAACCGGCGACTGCGTTGCGCTATTCGTAAGTCGTTACACCGCAATCGTCGGATCGCCGCCCGGAGCAGGCTCGCTCCCACAAGGGACTCGAATCGTTCACAAAAGTGTGATTCAACTCGGTCAACTGTGGGAGCGAGCTTGCTCGCGATGGGGCCAGCCAGCCTG
This sequence comes from Pseudomonas fluorescens HK44, assembly GCF_000217955.3. Classification (GTDB taxonomy): domain Bacteria; phylum Pseudomonadota; class Gammaproteobacteria; order Pseudomonadales; family Pseudomonadaceae; genus Aquipseudomonas; species Aquipseudomonas fluorescens_AQ. Next base: position 156,430 of record NZ_AFOY02000010.1, read on the forward strand.
GCCTCAACCCCCTTTCGGCAACTCCATCAAAAACCGCGTCCACCCCAGGCCTGATTCGCAACGAATCGTCCCGCCATGGGCGCGGATGATCGACTGAGTGATCGCCAATCCCAATCCTGCATGCTCGTGGCTGCCTTCATGGCGCGCCGGGTCTGCGCGGTAGAACCGGTCGAACAGACGTGGCAGCAGCTCTTCAGAAATCCCGTCGCCGCTGTTTGCAACAGTCAGGCTTAACCCCTTCGGCTCATCGACAATCCGCACCTGAACCTCACCGTTGGGCGGGGTGAAACGCAGTGCGTTGTCCAGCAGATTAGAGAGGGCGCGGCGCAGCATGCTGCGGTCGCCATTGAGGTTGGCGTCGCCGAGACGGGTCAGCTTGACCCGTGCGTCTTCGGCCAGCGGTGCGAAAAACTCCAGCAACAGATCCGCTTCCTCGGCCAGTTGCAGTGGTTCGCGTTTTGGCGTCAGCAAGCCGTGATCGGCCTTGGCCAGATACAGCATGTCGTTGACCAGTTGCGCCATCCATTGCAGCTCTTCGAGGTTGCTGTGCAGCGCCTCGCGGTAATCTTCCAGGTCGCGCGGGCGGGTGAGGGTGACCTGAGTGTGGGTCAGCAGGTTCGACAATGGTGTGCGCAGCTCGTGGGCAATGTCGGCAGAGAAGGCTGAAAGCCGCTGGAACGAGTCGTCGAGACGACCGAGCATGGCATTAAAAGTGTGGGCCAGATTGGCGAGTTCGGCGGGCATTTGATCTTCGGGCAGGCGCTGGGTCAGCGAGCTGGCGGACACCCCGGCGGCCACTTCACTCATGCGCCGCAACGGCCGCAAACCACTGCGCGCTGCCCACGCGCCGAGCAGCGCAGTGGCCAGCGCCGACAGGCCGACGGTCAGCCAGATCAAATGCTGCATGCGCTGCAAAAAGTGCTGATGGTGGGTGATGTCGAGCATCAGCATCAGCTGCGCGGAATCGGCTTTGTCCGGCTCCAGCGCGGCGCTGTAGACCCGATACGCCGTGCCGGCGCTTTGCAAGCTGTGAATGCCGGACTGGGTTGGCAAGTCGTCGGGGAGGTTCGCTGCACTGTCGAACCACACGTGACCATCGGCGCCGCGCACCCGCAATGCCAGGTCCGGCTGATGGCTCATTTCATCCTGCAATCGGGCTTTTCGTTCGGCGAACAACCGCGGGTCGTCGGCGCCGGCCAAGACACTGCGCAGGGCGATCAGCTTGCCGTCGAGCAGTTGCTGGTCGAGTTCAATGAAGTGCGTCTCGCTGGCGCGACTGAACAGCACGCCGGCGAACAACGAAACCACTGCCGTACAGGCGGCAAACAACAGTGCCAGACGGCCGCTCAGGGATAGACGGCGCATCAGGCGGGACGCTCTTCAAGCACGTAACCCATGCCGCGTACGGTATGAATCAACTTGTTCGGGAAGTCGTCGTCGATTTTCAGGCGCAGGCGGCGGATCGCCACTTCAATGACATTGGTGTCACTGGCGAAATTCATGTCCCAGACCTGCGAGGCGATCAGCGATTTGGGCAGCACTTCGCCCTGGCGGCGCAAGAGTAGTTCCAAAAGGGCGAATTCCTTGGCGGTCAGGTCGACGCGCTGGCCGCTGCGCTCGACCCGGCGGCGAATCAAGTCCAGTCGTAAATCGGCCAGTTGCAGACTGGTTTCCTGCGGCGTCGCGCTGCCGCGACGTAACAGGCTACGCACGCGGGCCAGCAACTCGGAAAAGGCGAAAGGCTTGACCAGGTAATCGTCGGCGCCCAGTTCCAGGCCATGAACCCGGTCTTCAACGGCGTCGCGGGCGGTGAGAAACAGCACCGGGATGTCCAGGCCGGCGCTGCGCACCGCTTGCAGTATCTGCCAGCCGTCACGGCCGGGGAGCATCACGTCGAGAATCAGCAACGCGTAATCGCCGGTCAGCGCAAGGTGCTGGCCGGTGTCGCCGTCGGCCACCAGTTCGACGTTGAAACCGGCCTCGGTCAGGCCTTGGCGCAAATAATGGCCGGTTTTCGGTTGGTCTTCGACGATCAGCAGTTTCATGGGCAGCTCGAGGTCAATGGAACAGGTGCGTTATACCGTGGTGGACGGCCATGCAGCGCAACCTTACAAAGTTGTAATCTGGCCGTCAGCTGGCTGGCAGCGGCGCAGCTGTAGAGTTTCCCACAGGCTGAACCTCATCTTGTTGGAGTGTGATCATGTTTTTGCGTCATCGATTGGTGCTTGCCGGCTGTTTGCTGGTGTTGAGTTTTCCCGTATGGGCATCGCCGGCACAGACCTATGACTTCGGCGCACCGGCCCCGGCGGCAAAGGCTACGCGCAGCGTCGAAATCGTGATGAACGACATGTCGTTCACACCCAAGGCGCTGGACATCAAGGCCGGCGAGACAGTGCGTTTTGTGCTGATCAATAAAGGCCAGTTACTGCACGAGTTCAACCTCGGCGATGCGGCGATGCATGCTGCGCATCAACAGGAAATGCTGAAAATGCAACAGAGCGGCATGCTCTCTCCGACCATGATGAAAAGCGCTCCCATGGACCACGGCTCGATGGCGGGCATGGATCACAACTCGATGCCAGGCATGGATCACGGCGCAAGCATGAAGCACGATGATCCGAACAGCGTGCTGATTGAACCGGGCAAAACCGCCGAATTAACCTGGACCTTCAAAAAGGCCGGCAACCTGGAATTCGCCTGCAACATCCCCGGTCACTATCAGGCGGGCATGGTCGGCAAATTGACTGTCAGTCAGTAAGCACTCAAAGGCGGGAGCAAAGGCTGTTAGAATCCGCTGATTCTTCAGTCAGGTTTCCGCCATGCATCCCGCAGCCGAACATTCGCCGCTGGGCAAATCCAGTGAATACATCGCCACGTACACGCCGTCCTTGCTGTTCCCGATCCCGCGCACCGCGAAATGGGCCGAGCTGGGCCTGACGGCGCAAACCCTGCCGTACAAGGGCGTGGATTTCTGGAACTGCTTCGAATTGTCCTGGCTGTTGCCATCGGGCAAGCCGGTGGTGGCCATCGGCGAATTCAGCATCCCGGCGGACTCGCCGAACATCATCGAGTCGAAGTCGTTCAAGCTGTACCTGAACTCGCTGAACCAGACGCCGTTTGCCGATACCCAAAGCCTTGAAGCCACGCTGGTGAGCGATTTGTCGGCGGCCGCGGGCAAACCGGTAGGCGTGCGCATTCGCAGTTTGAGTGAGGTCGAGGCTGAAGGCGTTGTAGCGCTGCCAGGCGTGTGCATCGATGATCTGGATATCAGCGTCAGCAACTACGAGCATCCGCGCCCGGAACTGCTGCGTTGTGACGATTCGCGCATCATTGAAGAGAGCGTGCACAGCCACCTGCTCAAATCCAATTGCCCGGTCACCAGCCAGCCGGACTGGGGCAGTGTCGCGGTCGAGTACCGAGGCGCAGCGCTGGATCACGCGAGTCTGCTGGCCTATCTGGTGAGCTTCCGCCAGCACTCGGACTTCCACGAGCAGTGCGTAGAGCGGATCTTCCTCGACCTGCAACGCTTGCTGAAACCGGAAAAACTGACCGTGTATGCGCGTTACGTGCGTCGCGGCGGGCTGGACATCAACCCGTATCGCAGCACTGAAGACGTGCAACTGCCGAACCGCCGTTTGGTCCGCCAGTAAAATCAGGCAGGTGTTCCGTGGCGAGGGGGCTTGTCGGAACGCCGCACCGCCCCGTTCGGCTGCGAAGCAGTCGTAAACCATTCGATGCGGTACACCCGAAAAATTTAGGCGGCTGGTTTGGGGGGGGGCGCTTCGCGACCCCGCGGGGGCAAGCCCCCTCGCCACAATGGGTTGGCGGTGGTCGTCAGACTTTGTTTCGGCCGCACAAACTAAAAAGCCCCGCTATCGCTAACGGGGCTTTTTTGCATCTGAAGAGTCAGATCCCGATGTTGCCCAGGGTCTGCACAATGCTGCGCAACACGGTGGCCAGCGCCGGGTGGTCCACTTCGAAACGCTCCACGGCAAGGTTGACGCCGTCCGCCAGGCTGCTGTCAGGCGTCGCGGTTTCCAGTTTGATTTGTGCCTCAATCTTCTGCATCAGTTCTTGCAGGTGCTCACGCTCTTCCAGCGTGAGCGGCGGGTTCTGCTCCAGTTGCTCGCGCAGGGCGTTGAGCTGTTCTTGCAGTTCGCGGGCAGGCATGGCGTTCTTCCTTTTATCGATAGGCACTGGCATAGACCGCAGCGATGGGCCAAAGGTCTGCATCTGACCTTTAGATTAATCCACTGGCGAGCGAAGTGCATGATCTTGATCAAGAACGGCCGATCAGGGCTTTTCACCCTTGTGTCGGCGCAGGCCGATGTCTGACAGGCAGGTGTCGAGTTCACCCAGGTGATCGATCACCGAGTGCACGCCAAGGCCGAACAATTGCACGGTTGCTTTGCCGCGCTTGAGTTCGCGTTCCGGCTGACTCAAGGCTTGCCACTCACTGGGCGTCAGCCCGCAGAGCGAGCCGCAGGACGCCAGGCCGATGGTCCAGAGCCCGGCGTTGAGGCCTGATTGCAGCAAGCGCGGTTCGCCGCTGACCAGCACGCAACCGTCCAGACGATCAATGTTCAGCATCATCAACGCTTGCCAGCACGCATCGGGGGACGGCCATTGCCCCATGTTCAGCGTGTGAGGGCTGGCGGTGATCCAGTCCGGCAGCGAGGTGGCCAGCGCGAGACTTTGCGCGTGCGGCAACTCGTCGAGCCAGGCGCACGGAATGCCTTGAAGTTGCAGGCGGTTCAGCGCCTCCAGGGCGCCCGGTGTCAGGTGCGCTCGTTCAGCGGTGTCGCGGTCGTTCTGACGGCTGCGGGCGCCGAAATCCACCAGGCAGCCGCTGAGACCGAAGAGCACGGCGGTCGGGTTGGGAATGCTCTGGGGGAGGGCTTGGGCGTGGGGCATTTCAACGTCCCTGAAATAATCTTGGAGATTAGGGAGGCCCCATGACAGTTGAGTGACATCGGGATGAATCGGCCGCATCAAGGCCGGTTCGTCGTAGGGCGCTTCCCGGGTGGCTGCCTAAAAATGCTTATCCGTCTTATACTAGCTCGCTTATCGCCCGGGTATTGAGGCCCGCGCCAGTACGGTCCAAGGAGTTTTTTGCTATGCGCTGGAGCAATCGTCTAGCTCGACTATGTATGTGTGCCAGCGTATTGCTGGTTCCGTTCGCCGCCCAGGCGGCATCGGAAGATGACCCTTGGGAAAGCGTGAACCGGCCGATCTACAAGTTCAACGACGTGCTGGATACCTACGCCTTGAAACCGATTGCACAGGGCTATCAATTCATTACGCCGACGTTTCTCTCGGACGGCATTCACAACATGTTCCGCAACATCGGTGACGTCGGCAACCTGGCCAACGACATCCTGCAGGCCAAGCCTCACGCCGCTGGCGTCGATACGGCTCGTCTGCTGATGAACACCACCTTCGGCGTGGCCGGGTTCTTCGATGTGGGTACCAAAATGGGCCTGCACCGCAACGACGAAGACTTCGGTCAGACCCTTGGCTACTGGGGCATGCCTAGCGGCCCTTACGTGATGCTGCCATTCTTCGGCCCAAGCACATTGCGTGATGCACCGTCCAAATACATCGACACCTACACCGAACCCTACCGCTACATGAACGACATTCCGGCGCGCAACATGGCGTACGGCATGAGCGTGATCGACACCCGCGCCAGCCTGTTGTCGAGCGAGAAGCTGATCACCGGCGACAAATACATCTTCATTCGCAACGCTTACCTGCAGAACCGCGAATTCAAGGTCAAAGATGGCAAGGTGGAAGACGATTTTTAAATCGTCACCCGCGCAACAACAAGAAGGCGGCCATTTGGCCGCCTTCTTTGTTTGTGTTCGTGCTCAATTCATTTTCAGGATTGTAAGCCCAAGTTTCTGACCGCCAGCGTCCTGTTGAGTCACCCAGACCACTTCAGTCTCGGCTTCCAGGCCCTTGAGCGCGGCATGCTCGGAGTCGATGCGTACGTTCAGCGTGTCGCCCACCTGAAACGATCGGGTCGCCCGAACCTGCATACCGCTGCTGGAAAGGTCGATACAGACAGCTGGAATCAAATCACCGGCGTGAATCAATGTGATATCCGCATCGACCCGCATGCGGATGTAATCGCGCTTTTCACTGTAGTCACGATCGGTTTGGCTCATGGGCTCGATCCTTCCATTGTGTTGCGGTTTTGGCTGTTCTTATAACTCCCGGTGATTTGCGATGTAAAGACGCCTGATGAGCATCGGCGTGAGCTTGAAACGCCTCGCGGATGGGAGTACCGTCTGCGCCTTAGAAGGGCACCTCTGATGAACACGCTTGTAGGGCAAATGCTCGAAAGCGGTGCGACAGAGAGGCTAGAAAGCGAATCCAGTAGTGTGTGCCGGGGCGAATGCCCTGCCAGCTACGCCAACCTAATTCTGGCGCCGTTTGCCCACATGCAAAAAACCAGTGCCACGCTGCTGATAATCGATGACGACGAAGTAGTACGCGCGAGTCTCGCGGCCTATTTGGAAGACAGTGGGTTCAGCGTCCTTCAGGCCAGCAATGGCCAGCAGGGGCTTCAGGTATTCAAGAAAAACCAACCCGACCTGGTGATCTGCGATCTGCGCATGCCGCAGATGGGCGGGCTCGAACTCATTCGTCAGGTCACCGACCTTTCGCCGCAAACGCCGGTGATCGTGGTGTCGGGTGCCGGCGTGATGAACGACGCCGTCGAGGCCTTGCGCCTGGGCGCGGCGGACTACCTGATCAAACCGCTGGAAGATCTGGCCGTGCTCGAGCACTCCGTGCGCCGGGCCCTGGATCGTGCGCGCCTGCTGCTGGAAAACCAGCGTTATCGGGTAAAACTCGAAAACGCCAACCGCGAGCTCGAAGCCAGCCTGAACCTGTTGCAGGAAGACCAGAACGCCGGGCGCCAGGTGCAGATGAACATGCTGCCGGTCAGTCCCTGGACGATCGACGAGTTCAAGTTCGCGCACCAGATCATCCCGTCGCTGTACCTGTCGGGCGACTTCGTTGACTACTTTCGGGTCGACGAGCGTCGGGTCGCCTTCTACCTGGCGGACGTTTCAGGGCATGGCGCTTCATCGGCATTCGTGACCGTACTGCTGAAATTCATGACCACGCGCTTGCTGTTTGAATCCAAGCGTAATGGCACCTTGCCAGAATTCACCCCTTCAGAGGTCCTTGGTCATATCAACCGAGGCCTGATCAGCTGTAAGCTGGGCAAACATGTCACGATGGTCGGTGGAGTCATCGACGAGGAGACGGGTTTGTTGACCTATAGCATCGGCGGACACCTGCCGTTGCCAGTGTTGTACACGCCAGACAGTGTGGGTTATCTCGAAGGGCGCGGCCTGCCGGTGGGCTTGTTCAATGAAGCCACCTACGAAGACCACGTTATCGAGCTGCCGCCGGTGTTCAGCCTGACGCTGATGTCCGATGGCATTCTGGACCTTTTGCCAGAACCTACACTCAAAGAGAAAGAGGCTGCCTTACCTGAACGGGTAAGAACGGCGGGCGGCAGCCTGGATGGCTTGCGGCAGGTTTTTGGATTGGCCACGCTAGGGGAGATGCCGGATGATATCGCCCTGTTGGTGTTGAGCAGGAATCTTTAATGAGTACCGGTAGAATCCAGTTCGCCGAGCAGGACGGCACCTTCGTCCTGAAGTTCGTCGGTGAAGTTCGCCTGACCTTGTGTTCGGCGTTGGATGCGACTATTGAGCGGATCTTCAACGCGGTGAATTTCAACGCGATCGTGATCGATCTGACCGAAACCCGCAGCATCGACAGCACCACCCTGGGCCTGCTGGCCAAGCTGTCGATCATGTCGCGGCAAAAGGTCGGCCTGCTGCCGACCGTCGTCACCACCCACGAAGACATCACGCGGCTGTTGGAGTCCATGGGCTTCGAACAGGTGTTCAACATCGTTGACCGCCCGATTCCGTGCCCGGAATGCCTGACCGACCTGCCAGACCAGGATCAGTCCGAAGAAGTGGTGCGGATCAAGGTGCTGGAAGCGCACAAGATCCTCATGGGCCTGAACGACTCCAACCGCGAAGCATTCCATGACTTGGTGAACGCCCTGGAGCGTCACTGAGGCAAGGCTGGACCTGTGGCGAGGGAGCTTGCTCCCGTTGGGTTGCGAAGCAGCCCTAAAATCAGCGCACAAAAAAGGGCGAACCTGTGAGGGTTCGCCCTTTTTGCGCTTGCCTGGATCAGATCACAGCTTGGCTTGCAGCAGCGCCTCAAGCTTTTCCTGGTCGCGAGCGAACTGACGAATACCCTCAGCCAGTTTCTCGGTCGCCATGGCGTCCTCGTTCGACGCCCAGCGGAACTGCGCTTCCGTCAGTCTCTGACGCGCTTCGCCAGCGTGGCCTGGCGCCAGTTTGCGTTCCAGCTTGCCGGTGTCGGCCGCCAGTTTCTCGATCAGGTCCGGGCTGATGGTCAGGCGATCACAGCCGGCCAGTTGCTCGATCTGATTGAGGTTACGGAAGCTCGCCCCCATGACCACAGTCTTGTAGTCATTGGCCTTGTAGTAGTTGTAGATGCGCGTCACCGACTGCACGCCCGGATCATCGGCACCGGTGTAGTCGTTGCCGTTGGCCTTCTTGTACCAGTCGTAGATGCGGCCCACGAACGGCGAAATCAGGAACACCCCGGCCTCGGCACAGGCAACCGCCTGGGCGAAGGAGAACAGCAGCGTCAGGTTGGTCTGAATACCTTCGCGTTCCAGCTTCTCGGCGGCGCGGATGCCTTCCCAGGTGGAAGCAATCTTGATCAGCACACGGTTGCGGCCAATGCCGGCCTTTTCGTACAGCTCGATCAGACGGTGCGCGCGCTTCAATACGGCGTCAGTGTCGAACGACAGGCGCGCATCCACTTCAGTGGAAATACGCCCCGGAATCACTTTCAGAATCTCTTGGCCGACCGCGACCCCAAAACGGTCGCTGGCCAGACCTACGTCGCCTTTGCAGTCGCTGACACAGGCGTTCAGCAAATCGGCGTAAGCAGGAATGGCCGCCGCTTTAAGCAGTAGGGAAGGGTTGGTGGTGGCATCCACCGGTTTAACGCGAGCGATTGCCTCGAAGTCGCCGGTATCGGCCACTACGGTGGTGAATTGTTTGAGTTGTTCCAGCTTGGATGTCATGAGCGTGCTCTATCCTGTGGGTCTGTTGACATTACCCGAGCGCTGACAGCCACTCAAGGGTGTAAATGCGTAACAACGGCCAGGGCGGCAACAACCTGAGAACAGGCGTTTGAAAGGCCTGGCGGTATCCGCTAATTACGATGTCAAAACAGACCACAGGTTCAACCGGAGTGACGGGTAGCTGTAAGAGAGAAGCTGCCGATCCGAGTTGTCCCTAATGGGAGGCTAGTCAGCGAACTGGCGGGTTCAAGCGCGTATCGAGGGCAAACCTTTCTTGCCGGACAACCTCAAACAACCCTTCAGCCAAATCTGGATTCATTATGATGTTCCAGCTATGTCGAGAGACTGCCGATGGAATCAGGATGAACGGGTGTAGCGCCAGTAGATCATCTCCGAATTTCTGTTGGTCAAGGCTAGGTGTGCCCGGTACCAGCCAGTTCGGGTTTGGGACATCGTCAGGAGTCACGCGATGCACATGGGATAGATCGATGACGCGTGCGCCAGTCAGTACATGGGGGACCGCATCGAGCGCGCGAAAGCCTTTATGGACGGCGACTTCAAGGATGGCCGTAGAAGGATCGGCAGAGCTATATACCGCTTTTACTCCCTTCGAATTCCATCGACCACCACCCAATTCTGCGCCGATCCCACTGAACCATGTCGCAGAGTGCTCCTTGCGGTCCAGTCTCCAGAGGTAGACCTCCTTACTACCAAGCGGTAAGTCCATCAAGAATAGACTCCATATTCCATACGGGTCAGGAAGTCATCGACCAACTCAAAGCCCACCTGAGTGGTCAGTAAATCCATTGGTGCGCGCCCCTCAAGCCCAAGCGCGGGCGTTACCATCCAGTTCGCCGATTCCTGCCGGTCACCAAAAACCTCCTCTGCTTTACTGAATATCTTGGCTAACCGCCAGGCACTGCTGCTTTGCTCGGACGTCAGAGGCTCCGGGTTCTTGATACGGCGTTGAAGGGTGCGATCAGAAATTCCAATGATTTTGACGAAGACCTGCTTGTCTTTGAATCGATTGATGGACTGAACGAAGCTGATCACCACATCTGAAGGAAACCCTTTTTCGATGAGCTCATGAACCTCGAATGCAGTTCGCGCGTGGGGTGGCCGGCTACCAAATAATAGCTGCAGCGGCTTGGTTGGATCCTGAGATTGGTAATGATGTGTTTCGACTTGAGCTGTCATGGGAGGCTACCTCGCGCGTGCCATTTGGCGAAAGTATAGGGCCATATGGCGAGAGTGGCGAATTTTTGGATTGAGGGAACCAAGAGCGCCGAGATAGGGCCGCAAGCTGCCAGCGGCTGGCGGCTGACTACGGCCCAATTTTCGATAATGTTGGAGGAAGCTGCCTGGCGAAGGCTGATTCCTACCGCGGCTGTCCGCGTGATCTGACTTACGTGGCAGTAAACGTGACTACCATCGTGTAATGATCAGCTTGCCGTCGCGGGCTAGCGCCCCTCTAGCAACTCCGCCGCCTGATCCAGCAACACCAAAGGCTCTTTAGCCTTGTGAATATCCACCGACAGCAACTGCCGAAATTTGCGCGCCCCCGGAAAACCGGTGCCCAAGCCCAGCACATGCCGAGTGATATGGTGCATCGCACCACCCGCATCCAGGTGCGCGGCGATATAAGGCCGCAACTGTGCCAGCGCCTCGGCCCGTGAAATCACCGGCGCCGTGCTGCCAAACAATTGCTGATCCACCTCAGCCATCACATAAGGGTTGTGATACGCCTCGCGGCCCAGCATCACGCCGTCAAAGGTCTGCAAATGCTCGTGACAGGCTTCCAGCGTCTTGATCCCGCCGTTGAGAATAATCTCCAGCTCCGGAAAATCAGTCTTCAACTGCGCCGCCACGTCATAGCGCAACGGCGGAATGTCCCGATTCTCCTTCGGCGACAACCCCTCCAGAATCGCAATCCGCGCATGCACGGTAAAACTGGTGCAGCCGGCATCCCGAACCGTCCCGACGAAATCACACAACTGCGTGTAACTGTCCCGCCCATTGATCCCGATCCGATGCTTCACCGTCACCGGAATCGACACCGCATCGCGCATCGCCTTCACACACTCCGCCACCAACACCGGATGCGCCATCAGGCACGCACCAATCATATTGTTCTGCACCCGATCACTCGGACAGCCGACGTTGAGGTTCACCTCGTCGTAACCGTGCTCCTGCGCCATACGCGCGCAGGCGGCCAGATCGGCTGGAACGCTACCGCCCAACTGCAACGCGAGTGGATGCTCGGCTTCGTTGTGACGGAGGAAACGCTCGTGATCGCCGTTGAGCAGCGCGCCGGTGGTGACCATTTCTGTGTAGAGCAGAGCGTGCTTGGAGAGCAGGCGCAGGAAGAAACGGCAGTGGCGGTCAGTCCAGTCCATCATGGGGGCGACGGAGAAGCGGCGGGAGAGGGATTGGGGCGTGGCTGGCGTGGTAAGTAAGGGCATGGGTATCTGGATCGGTGGGGCGAGGCGGCAGTTTATCAGGAATGGGGTGGGATGGCTGAAAAGGGGGGGGGGCGCTGTGTCGAGTGTCTCGGTGTGCCTTCAACCCTGGACTATGATGATCAGTTAGGCAGGCAGTCTTGGTAGGCCAATGCCTGCGTGCTCAATATCCCCCCACCTCGTTCAAACCGCTCTGAGGAGAACACGATGAACAGCAATCTCGCGGCGTTATCCGTTGTCTTTGCGATTGGATGCCTTGGGTCATCAACGGGGTGGGCTGAGCCTGGCGCTTACATCATGGTTACCCCAAAAGACATCAAATGGGCCGATAACCCTGCTTTACCAAAGGGGGCAAAAACCGCCGTCATCCAGGGCGACCCCAACGCTGGCCCGTATATCGTGCGAGTAAAACTCCCGCCGAACTATATTCTTCCCGCCCACACTCATCCCGACGAGCGCACAGTCACTGTGATCTCGGGTACGTGGTATCACGGCGATGGGGATAAATACGATGCGACAAAACTGCATGAGTTTCCGGCCGGAAGCATTTATGGAGAGGGGCACGTGAGGCACTTTGGGGCAAGCAAAGGCACAGAGGTCATCCTTCAGGTGGATGGCCCAGGCCCAACCGGGATTGACTACGTCAACCCGGCAGACGATCCAAGAAAGAAATAGTGTGTCACGCTGACAATAATCAATGGGTGTCCCCTTTGTTTTAATGGTGCCGAAGCGGATGAGGTTTTCAATCAGGCGGGCGAGGAGGCTAAGTCGTTCATGGCGCCTGCAGTGGCGCACTCACGCGTAGCCTGCTCACGGTTGAGGTTGTAACTGCAAGGTTTACAAAACAGTGGCTGGTACTTAGGAAACCGATGATCTGATTTTTGTCGATACAGATCTGGTTTCGTCTATGTAATGCAGTTTAGGTAGTTCACTCATCCTGGCCTTCAATAGCACCGGGGGATTCAAGAGTGCCTCATGATCTCTCACAGAGTGTAGATTCCGCGGCCGGCGTTCAGTTGCAGCCGGTATCGCACGAGCAGTGGTGTGAGTGAGCGCAATCGGGCTTCGGGTCCTTGGTGGCGAGTATGGTGGGGGCAGACTCAGGCTGGAGAATGAAGGGGGTAGTGCCTCCGGCGCGGCTAATGACAGAGTTGAATATCGAGGAGGTCTATCGAAAACTCGTGCCATATCCTGAAACCATTGAGTGCTCCTTGTCGTGGCAGCTCTCGCAGCCCTATATGCCAACGTCAGACTCGCTGCTCCTGAGGCGATACTTGAGCTGGCCAGAATGGGCGCAATTACGGATGCCGGGTTTACAGCAGCTGCCGCACCAAGTAATACCCCAGTTGCCCCTGTACCCAGAGCCAAAATTCCTTGTCTGCTGAAGCGTCCACTACTGGTTAACGAAAGCCCCATACCCCCGACTGATGAGGTCCCGCCTGCAAAACTTAGAAGTTGACTCAGGATAATCGGTATGCCGAAGCGTCCTGTGGGATCACGATGATTTATGGGATCTCCGACGCAGTACATGTATGAGTTCAACCCGCCTGTCCCGAACGGGCTTAATTTGTCGGGACTATGGAAACGCATCAGTACCGGGTTGTAAGCACGATAGCCATTGCCGAGCATGTGCCAGTGGGTGCGTTGCTCCCGAAGCTCACCATTAAATCCTAAGCGGGTTGATATTTGACGATCTGTGCTGAGGTGCCCGTACGCGGTGTACTTCAGTCTGTTGACTTCACCCAGAGTCACTTCTAGCAGCACGGATTGGCTTTGGACTGTGGCCAGTAGAATCGTTTGCTGGCCGTTCTCGTTGGTTTGAGTAAGAGTGACCATAGCTGTCTGCCGTCCTGGACGTTGATAGAGATGGTTTCAGTTTTACAGTAATGGATTCGTCCTCTGTACTAGCAGAACTGCTAGTACTCGCGAGCCTGACTCAAACCTTCAGTTCGCGAGGTGCACTAGTAGACCGTCATGAATCAAATCGAGGTCAGCCTCCATGAAACCGAGCACTTCCCGGTGTTCGTACATTACATCCGGTGCACTTCGTTCAGTGCGGTCTTTCAGTCCGTACTGGTGCACCCAGGCAATGCGGGCAATACGCCCTTTAAACCCAACGCTGATAGAGTTGCCATCAGCCTTGACCTTCATGAAGCGTGTGGTGCGCATTTTCTGGAACATCTGCACCTTGGGTTTCACTCGACCCTGTTTACCCCGTAGGTTGCGCTGTTTACGAGGAGCGTACTTGCTGCTGTCCGGGATACGTTGGGCGATAACCCGCTGCTGCTGACTGCGGCGCAATGCCTGACCGAGACTACGAGCGAGCTGATTTCGCGCTGCGGGTTCAAGTTGCCGGAGCAAGCCGGCGACCCAGTCTTCCAGTGCTTCCAGTCGATTGGTCATCGAGGCGACGGCGAGCAAACAGAGCAAATTTTTACAATTGAATCCAGCTACCAACACACCACACCAGCATCGGACATTTCCTGCAACCCGAATCAAAGGGGACGGATTTATTTTATACAGATTTATTTTTTACCATCATCAGTGGTGGGCAGTGGGCAAAAAATAAATCTGTCCCCTTTTTGCGGTCCATTTTTTCTTGTTCCCATTTTTTCTGAAGTGCCCAGTTTAATTGGGCTAAGACTTTCAAAATTTGAGTTTTGGAGTGTTTTTGGGATTTGAGCGGATCCCACTTGTATTGTTTTATGGGCCGGGTGTTGGGATGGTTAAAAACGCCTGCAGCCCTTAGCGAGCAGGCGTTTTCGAGACACTGGTGTTTTTCAATAGCTCACCAACGACTGGATTTACGAGACGAGGAAAATTCGACCAATACCAGAAAGTCGTCGAACAGCGTCGACGCTTTATTGAGCTGGCCAACTAAAAGCTCGGCTTCAGCTGCTGGCTCTCGTGGTTGCAGTTTTTTGCGATGGGCTTCATCCAGGTGATTGAACTGAGACTTGAACATTTCATCGTCGTCGGTCCTGTGCGGATGTAGGTGGAGGCTATGCACAAGAAGGTTACGTCGCTGGAGAAGAAACTGTAGGCCGTCGTCTTTGTTTGACGTCTGGAACGCGCGGAGGCGCTTCCAGCTGCCGCTATTGCAAAGGTGATCGTTCATCGGCCTCACGTTCGCATGGATGCGATCCATTACAGCATGAAAGCCGTTATGGTCGAATTTCCGTATGTTGAAGAATGTGAAATCGAGGGCTTGTCCTATTCGATCCCAAAACGAAAAGAGGCGAATGTACGCGGCCTCTGCGTGCTCCCAGAAAGCTGACTGCGCATGCTTTTTAAACAATTCTTCGGTGCCCGGATTCTCAGGCTTTTGCAGTAAATCCGGTTGCTCGACCAGCATCGTTGAACCGGTCATGAATAAATGAGCGCGTATTACTGATTTGCGTGCGCGCCGGAACACGTCGAACACTTCACGCATCGAGCTCGCCGGGTAGTCATCAGCAGGGGGAGGACTTTCGCCTGTTCGTAATAAATACAGCTCAGGCGGGCCGCCCAAATGCTCTACGACGCGATTAATACGTTTTTCAAAGTCTTCACTGTCACCACCCGCAGGCCATAGCTGCGTGAATCGCCCTTGCTGGATTCGTTCATATTGGCCTAGAACAACCGCCTCATTTGCAACGTAAGCCACAGCATTGCTGAGAACAGCGACCAGCTTTTCGTTCGTGATGGAATGTTCGTCTTCGGTACTCATCTCGTCGCCCTGAAAATGAATGCAGCATAGCTCGACGGATGACATTTTCGGGGAGGGCGCGGCGAATAGGTAATTTTGGTAAGCGATGGCTGCTTTCAGCCAATAGCGTAGCTGTCGCCGGTCACAGCTCCACACTGAATCCGCGAAGGCCCACGTTGTCGGCGAAGCGTCCGACCGCCGTCAGGCTGGCCCAGGTGCGCAACGTCCACGTCGCGAGCGCACCGGCACCCAGCGGGCGCTGCTGCTACCCAGGCGAATCGACAAGCCCCAGGCGAGGCCTCCGTCGATTTTGGCCACTAGACATTCACGCACCGCATGCTGTTCGACCAGGTGTCTTGTTAAATTTTTCTTTCACTAACGCTTCTTTTATATTTTTGGAGAAGATGCTTGTCATTTGCACTCGCATATAACCGTCTTATAGCGTCGTCCGTAATAGGGGTTTTCCCAAGTTTCGTTCCGTACAACCCATAAGGCACGACCGCTTGTTTCTGCTCGAAGTCGCGAAGGATTAAACGTGTTTTTTCCAAAGCATTCAAATATTTTTCAGCGATCTCTACGAGATCGCACGATCTAATGTCTGAGATGATGTATCGGTGGATAACGCGGTTTCTCAGATTGTAGAGGTCATTTAAATTATCGAAAGTCTCCAGATCGATTACTTGAAATTTTAAAGCATCTTCGAAGACCTTTCTCTCCATTATTCCCTTTTCACCATCTGCCTGGAAAAGATATCTAATTTCGATATCGTCCGTCTTGTTCTCCAACTGCTTTGCAATTACCAGGCTCAACCTTAAATGTGCGTCTATTTGATTTGCTGTAATCGCAATGATCTCAATGCATGCCCCTGCGTCAATTGCTGTGTATAGAAGATCATATGACGCCGCAAGAGAGCCTGTGAATCGATCAAACTTGTCGAGATCAGCAGCCAGTTTACGATCGCTCTCTGGGACTATCACAACCGAGTTTAGGATTTGATTCACGATAGCAAGCTGTTCGGCAATCCTCTTATCGCCTTCAAGGCCCGCATCGTAGATATATTTACCAATTAATGCTTGATCATAATAAGCGCCGAAGAAAAGGTGAGTGCAAAAATTGGAATCATCTTTCCTAGACTCCTTCCAGCTTAATTTTCTGACTCCGTTTGGATTGGCTTTGGCAATGTTAGGAGCTAGCTCGCTCAGCGGATAGCAACTTAGCTGAAAGCAGCCTATGGAGTCTTCATAAGGTTGAAAACCGTAAGGCGACTTCTCTTCATAGTCGCTAAGGCCCGAGTTAAGGTACTGCCAATCAATTGGAACTTGAATTAAAAGTATCCCGTTTGGCTCAGTCCAGTGTTTCATACGTGCCTGCCATATCGCATTTTAGTCGTTCGAGAATCGAAACTAACGGTTGGGGGACAGCAATGGCCAGATTCTTTCGGGCACTTGTGTCGTATGACGCTATTTGCCATTAAAAGGCGGGTCACAAGCTAGTCTTTTTCCAGATTTCTTAATCGTGCTAAGCCCTGATGGTTAAACCCCGCATTCTCCCCAACGGGCTCGTAGCCCTGCTGCTCGACTAACAACACCAATTCCATCAACGCAGCTTCGAGGCCGAGCTGATTTTCGTACATTTTTTCGAGTACGACGGTAAGGGAATATTCGCTGGCCATCTATTCGACTCCGTTCGGAAAGCCGGAAGCATAGCAGGGCATCTGGGTTACTGATTTCAGTTCGAGGCTGGGGAAAAGGTAATTTTGGTAAGGAGATGCGAAAAATGGGCTACAGCCCATATAGAACGTGGCTTTGACGTATTACCTTCGAAGGTAATACTTGGTAATGCTGGAGGTAATATTGTCCTAAGTGGCTGATTTTTAAGGGTTTCATGGGTGAAGGAAATTACTACGGCTAAAGGTAATTTTCTAACCTTTTTCTTACCCTATTATTACCTTTACGGAATTTCGCTAAGTGACTGAAAACATTGCGTTTAGTTGTGTGATGGAAAGAAAATTACCAAAATTACCTTTTTCCCAGGGGGCAACCTGAAAACGGAGCGACTGGCATATAGGGAGTTTGGCCGGTGCTCTCTCGCAAGTGGTGTAGCTGTCACAAATCTCGCCTGAGCCAGCGATAGACAGTGCCGGGATTGGGGCCGGAAACCGATGCTTAAAATTTGCTAAAGCTGTCGGCAGAAGGGAAGGGAGGGAGAGGGGCGAGGACAGAGCTGGTACGGAACTGGTACGCGGATTAGCAGCGAGGCGATGGCAAAGCAACAGAGCAAATTTTTACGATTGAATCCAGCTTCCAACACACCACACCAACATCGGACATTTCCCGCAACCCGCATCGGTTTCAGCTGCTTTACCCCCAGTCACCTCACCCAATAACCTCCCCACGTCGCTGCAAAATCAGCGTCCGGATGTGGAAGTCCGTTCTATCGCTAAAGGAGCCCAAGCACCCATAAATGCTAAAGGAGCTTCACTCATGAAAAAGATCACCCCCAATCCCCCCGAAACCGCAGCGGTTTCCGACCCCACCACCCACGTCTTCACCATCGCCCCAAACATCGACACCGAAACCCTGCTAATCCACGCCTCCGAAACCCTCGCATCCCTAAACGCCATGACCACTGACCTGGCCTTCGAACTCGAAGGTTCGCGCCGCCATGTGGCGTTGGCGGTGCAGCAGTTAGTGGTGCTCAGCGAGTTGTTGGTGAACCGGGCCCTGGAGCACTTCGATACGCCGGATGCGGCGTCCGGGGTTTCGTCTGCAGTTCGTCACTGAGTGCTCACGCTGGTTCATTCACTGGAGGTTCTGCCATGGCTCGATATATGCCGATCACCGGCATTGACTGCACAATCCCATCCTTGCTGATCGATACCGAAGCGCCGGTCGATGTGCTGCACGACACGGCGGCGTACCGCATTCGCAGCGTGACGCAATTGCTGGAAACGCTTTCCCTGGGCGAGGGGCTTGGTCGTGATGCGTTGCTGTTACGGGACTTTGCGCGGGTGTTGGCGATTCCGCTGCGCGATGGGTGTGATTTGATGGATGTGGTCGGGCGGCGGTTGCAGCGGTAAACGAAAAGGGGCGACCGTAACGGTCGCCCCTTGTCAATTGTCGACCTGTTTATAAGGGGTTAGCGTATTGGCGGGGCAGATTATTATTTTTGAAGTGCCCGACAGTCAATCTACGCTCTCATTAGCCTCTTTCGTGGCCTGTTCTTTCTTCCGGTTTTTTAAATCTCTTCTGGCAGCCCATACAAGGCCAATGACTGTAACGGCAACAAGGATGATGATTTGTTCAGTAGGCATTTGCTTTCCTTCATAAGGCATCCGTTGGAATAGCGACGTCCCTGAAGTCGCATAAGGATTGTCCATGCTAATCAACGAAAGGAATGCATTTGTTAAGAATATGTACCTCAAATGTAAAAGAATGTGATCGGCGGGGGCACGAATAATTAAAGTGTTACAGAAGTTGTAGAAAGAATGCAGGGGCGGCCATTGCAGCCGCTCCTTGTTTATTTCGAGTCTTTATATCGAACGCTGATTAACCCGCTTGCTCAGTTCCTCCGCGCTTTCCTTGCGCTCCGAGTAGCGGTCGACCAGGTCGGGGCGGTCGCGTAGCAGGACGGTGAATTTCACCAGTTCTTCCATCACGTCGACCACGCGGTCGTAGAGCGCGGAGGGTTTCATGCGGTTCTGATCGTCGAACTCCAAGAAGGCCTTCGGCACGGAGGACTGGTTGGGGATGGTGAACATGCGCATCCAGCGCCCCAGCACGCGCAGTTGGTTGACGGTGTTGAACGACTGCGAGCCGCCCGAGACCTGCATCACGGCCAGGGTTTTGCCCTGGGTCGGGCGTACGGCGCCCATCGCCAGCGGCACCCAGTCTATTTGCGCCTTGAACACGGCGGACATCGAGCCGTGGCGTTCCGGCGAGCACCACACCTGGCCTTCGGACCACTGCATCAAGGTCAGCAGTTCCTGGACTTTCGGATGGTCGCTGGGCGCATCGTCCGGCAGCGGCAGGCCGGACGGATTGAAGATCCGCGTTTCGGCGCCGAAGTGCTCCAGCAGTCGGGCCGCTTCTTCCACCAGCAGGCGGCTGAACGAGCGCGGGCGGGTCGAGCCATAGAGCAGCAAAATGCGTGGTTTGGGGTTGTCGACTGCGGCGTGGTGCAAGGTGTCGGACAGCAGCGTGTCGAGGTTTGGCAGTTGATCGCTCATGCGGCGCTCCAGGCTAAAGGGTGGCGATGTGCTCGAGTTCGCGCTGGAGTGCAGCGGCGTCGAGGCGTTCGAAGGGCAACTGGAGGAAGGCGCGGCAACGGGTTTCGATGGTGGCCAGTGTGGCGTTGAAGGCGGCGTTGATTTGCGCTTCGCTGCCTTTGACGTCGGACGGGTCTTCAAGCCCCCAATGCGCTTTGAGCGCGGGGCCGAAATACACCGGGCAGGTTTCACCGGCGGCCTTGTCGCACACGGTGATGACGATGTCTGGCGGGCTGTCTGCAAAGGCGTCGTTGCCCTTGCTGCTCAGCCCGGCAGTGGCAATGCCGGCGGCCTGCAAGGTGGTCAGGCTGCGCGGCAGGACCTGGCCTTTGGGAAAGCTGCCAGCGCTCACGGCTTCGAAACCTGCCGGGGCGAGGTGGTTGAACATGGCTTCGGACAGAATGCTGCGGCAGCTGTTGGCCGTGCACATGAACAGGACTTTCATCGGTTACTCCGTAGGGCGCCGGGCGGGGGGTATAGATATATGGTTTGGCGAATATACGGATTGTCGGATATCAGGTAAAGCGCGGTGAGTGGCGTGGGGGCGGATTTCTGGCCGAAACGAAAATGGGCGACCGCAACAGGTCGCCCATTTTTTCGGGACCGGCAGGGAAGGGTGACACACCGCGATGCTTCCCCGCGTGGCGCTCAGCTTTAGAGTTCCAGGCCTTCCTGTATCACCGAGAGAAAGTTGTCCTCATCGAGCTCAACCGGATCCGGCTGCGGTTGTCCGCTGCGCGGGAGGGGTTGGATTTGCCAGTGCGTTTCACCGTGTTCGGTCTCGGTCCGGCACAAATACCGCTCTTGGCCTTTGGTGAGGATATCGACACGGCCCATGCCGCCAATGACGAAGCGCGCGATGGGGTCGAGGGTGATGCTGTGGTGGTTGCCCTCGATCAGCAGTTTGTCGATGGCGTAGTTGAAGGTCTCGCCGGAGGGGAGGTTTTCGATAACGTGTGTGGGGATGCGGCGAATGTTCAAGCCGGCTTCGGTCAGTGGTTCCAGCCATGCTTCAAGCTGGTGGTACATCTCATAGACCTGTATCGGCCAATGCTCAATCACCGTGTCTGCGCAAGCTTGCGCGTCCGCACGGGTTTGTTGTTTCTGTTTCAGTTTTGCAGCGAGCTCATCTGCCTTACTCATTTCGATGTCCTATCGTGACGTAAGTGTAAGCGTAGCAATTGCAAGGTACTTCACCTTGGCGGGTGTTGGCCAGTTAGAATCCGCTGCTATGACAGGTTCACCACGCCGAGAAAGATCATCCGATCTGTCCCAGGGGAGAGGGTTTATGAGAAAACTGTATGTACTGGTCGCGCTCTTTGCGCTGACGATCGGCAGCGTCGGCATGAGCGACGCTCGGTCCCATCGCGATAAGCAGCAGACCGAGTCGGTGGCGGGGGTGTTTGATTACTACCTGCTGACGCTGTCCTGGTCACCGACCTTTTGCCTGACTCATCAGAACAACCTGCAATGCTCGGGCAAAGGCTACGGCTTTGTCCTTCACGGTCTCTGGCCGCAGTATGCCAAGGGCGGTTGGCCGGAGTCGTGTCCGCCGATGGTGCCGTTGTCGCCCGCGGAGCAGAAGCAAGGGCTGACGCTGTTTGTGACGCCAAAGTTGCTTCAGCATGAATGGTCCAAGCACGGCACGTGCAGCGGTCTTGGCGCCTCGGGTTATCTGGATTTGGCGGACAAGGCGGTTGGTACGGTGAAAATCCCGGACAAGCTGAAACCCTTGAGCACCGAGATCTACTTCCCGGCGCAGGAAATTGCGCAGATGTTCCGTCAGAGCAATCCCGGGATTCCCGAGAATGGCATTGCGATTGTCTGCAATGGACCCGAGTTGTCGGAAGTGCGCGTGTGCCTGGGCAAGGACTTGTCGTTCGGGGCTTGCGGCAAGGGCGTGAAGAGTCAGTGTCGGGCGGGCGATATTCGGGTTCCGCCAATGCGTTGATGGCGCACGTGTCCTGATTGACGCTATCAACGACGGTAAAAAAGGCAATGAAGGCGATTGGCTAAATCAATTGTCGGGCCCCGCGGGGTTGAAGTATACCTTGCGCCCATCGGCCGGACGCTGTGCATTGCAAAGCGTCCGGTGCGCTTTGCCTGCACAAGGAGTCAGTCATGAACCAACCCGTTCTTAACGAAGTCGACCTCTACTTGCAACGCCTGGGTTACGACACGCCGCCGCCTCCCACCCTCGATACCCTGCGCCACCTGCAACTGCGCCACACCAGCACCTTCGCCTTCGAAAATCTCTCACCGCTGTCCGGTGTTCCGGTGTCCATCGACCTTGAATCGGTTCAGCGCAAGCTGCTGCATGATGGCCGGGGCGGGTACTGTTACGAACTCAACAACCTGTACATGGCGTTGCTGCAACACTTGGGCTATGAGGTACGAGGCATTACCGGTCGCGTGGTGATGAACGCTCCGCAAGGCACTTGGGCGGCACGTACCCATCGCTTGACCCTGCTGATCCTGAACGGTGTCCGCTATATCACCGACGTGGGCTTCGGCGGCATGGTGCCGACCGCGCCGCTCAGGCTCGACACTGAAGACGAACAGGTTACGCCCCACGAACGCTTTCGCATCACCCTTGGTGACGGCAGCTACACCCTGAGCGCCCAGGTCGCCGGTGAATGGCGGGCGATGTATGTGTTCGACTTGCAGCGCCAGGAAGACGTCGATTACAAGATCGGCAACTGGTACGTCTCGACTCATCCCGAGTCGCCGTTTCTCCAGCGGCTGATGGTGGCACGTACCGGGCCAGAGACACGCTACACGCTCAACAATGGCAGCTATGCCATTCACCGGATGGGCGGAGCCAGTGAGCGACGGGAGATTACCGATCCTGAGGCATTGATCGAACTGCTCCGGGAGACGTTCGGGATTCAAGTGCCTGAGCATCCGACGCTGAGAGCGGCCATCGCGCGATTGATCGAGCCAAAGTAGGGAGCGGCTGGAGTCAAGCAAGAAGAGCAGATCAATCGATCTGCTCTTTTTTTTTTGGATGGGCTGTAGAGGCATCAGGGTGCGTAATAGCTGGCTTCAAAGGGGGTGAGGTGGATGCTTGTCCATTATGTGACCGATAAGTTGTATACAACTCTATAGACATTTGTCCTGACTGTTGAATACAGTGTGCGCATAACAAAAACCAGGGAACCCCCTCACGATGAAAACGCCCTCTGTTTCACACCAGCGGCCTGAGGATGAAAACCTCGGGGTCGGCGCGAATATGGCTTACGGCCTGCAACACGTTCTGACCATGTATGGCGGTATCGTTGCGGTACCGCTGATCATCGGCCAGGCGGCCGGGCTTTCTCCGGCTGATATCGGTCTGTTGATTGCGGCGTCACTGTTTGCGGGGGGTATGGCGACATTACTGCAAACCCTCGGATTACCGTTTTTCGGCTGTCAGTTGCCGCTGGTACAGGGCGTTTCGTTCTCGGGCGTCGCAACCATGGTGGCGATTGTCAGCAGCGGTGGTGAGGGCGGTTTTCAGTCGATTCTGGGGGCGGTGGTCGCTGCCTCGTTGATCGGGCTGCTGATCACGCCGGTGTTTTCCCGAATTACCAGGTTCTTCCCGCCATTGGTCACCGGCATCGTGATCACCACCATCGGCCTGACGCTGATGCCGGTAGCAGCGCGCTGGGCCATGGGCGGTAACAGCCACGCCGAAAGCTTCGGCAGCATGGCGAACATTGGGCTGGCGGCATTGACGCTGGCACTGGTGCTGATGTTGAGCAAGATCGGCAGCGCCACGATCTCCCGCCTGTCGATCCTGTTGGCCATGGTGATCGGCACCGTGATTGCGGTGTTCCTTGGCATGGCCGACTTTTCGACGGTGACTCAAGGGCCGATGTTCGGCTTCCCGACACCGTTCCACTTCGGCATGCCGACCTTCCACTTCGCTGCGATCCTGTCGATGTGCATTGTGATCATGGTGACGCTGGTGGAAACCTCCGCGGACATTCTGGCGGTCGGTGAAATCATCGGCACCAAGGTTGATTCCAGGCGTCTGGGCAACGGTCTGCGGGCCGACATGCTGTCGAGCATGATCGCGCCGATCTTTGGCTCCTTCACCCAAAGTGCCTTCGCCCAGAACGTCGGGCTGGTGGCGGTGACCGGGATCAAAAGCCGCTATGTGGTGGCCACGGGCGGGGTGTTCCTGGTGGTGCTCGGCCTGTTGCCGGTGATGGGGCGAGTGATCGCCGCTGTACCGACATCCGTCCTCGGCGGTGCCGGTATCGTGCTGTTTGGCACCGTGGCGGCGAGTGGTATTCGTACGCTGTCCAAGGTCGATTACCGCAACAACGTGAACCTGATCATCGTCGCCACTTCCATCGGGTTTGGCATGATCCCCATCGCCGCCCCCAACTTCTATGACCACTTCCCGAGCTGGTTTGCGACCATCTTCCATTCCGGCATCAGCTCCTCGGCGATCATGGCGATCGCGCTCAACCTGACTTTCAACCACTTCACCACCGGCAACTCGGACCAGCAGTCGGTCTTTGCTGCCGGCACCGAACGGACCTTGCGTTTCCAGGATCTGGCGGCGTTGCGTGAAGGGGATTACTTCAGTCGCGGCAAGCTGCATGACTGCGATGGTAACGAAGTCCCGGTGGTAGTGGATTCGTCCCACGGCCCGACGGAGCATCGTGCGGAGCAGGCCAAAAGCAGTGAGCATGTCTGACGGCTGCGCTCACTGATAAAGCTTGAAGATCAAAAGATCGCAGCCTGCGATCTTTTGACTTTTGACCGCCCACAAAAAGCCCCTGAATCTTTCGATTCAGGGGCTTTTCGATATTGCTGTCTGGCTCCACGACCTGGACTCGAACCAGGGACCCAGTGATTAACAGTCACTTGCTCTACCAACTGAGCTATCGCGGAATTCGCCGTATGTTACTGATTAAAAAGGACAAGTCAAGCGTGAATTGCTCGAATGGCAGATATTCAGGTAGGCGGTGATGATTCAGGGGCGAGGAGGGCGTTGTCAGCCATTGGCGGTTACCAGAATCGTGGCAGAGGTCTACCATGGCCCCCCCGGAAGTGGTTTCACGCGCTACCGGCCCTCAGCCGAAAAGGTACGCGTCATGACTCACCCACCATTGCTCACGTCATCAATGCTGCGCGAGGTGTTCGTATGAGCATTGCTCAGATCAGCCTGCCCAAAGGCGTCGGGCCGCATGCCGAGAAACTCTTCGATGCGATCACTCAGGCGAGCACCGCTGATGAGCTGAATCGCGCTGGCGGCAAGGCTGAAGGATTTGTGCTGGGGCTGGAAAGCACCAAAGCGATCAAAAGTCAGGTTGCCGAATCGCTGTATGTGGCTTATGACGACGCCGCCAGTCAGCGTTCGACCGAACTGGCGGGCTGATCGACCTTAACCGCCGAAGGTGAAGGTACCGAGCAGGAGCTTGGCATACAGCGACGTGGCGGCCAGCTGCACCAGCCACAGGGCCAGTCCGCCAAGAAATACGCCCAGGGCAACCTGCCACACCAGCCCGCTGCTGCGTTTGGTCTGGGGGCGCGGCACGAAGTGATCCAGGTCGTCATCGCGGTCAGCGCGTAAATCATCGTTTTTCATGTCGGTTCTCTGAAGTATCGGAAATACGCAGTACGTGTGTGAGCGAGCTTGCTCGCGAAAGCTTCATCCCGGGCAGCACTTTATTGCGCCATCGCCCGCATTTGCTATGTGTGCAGTCTAGAGTGCTCGTTCGCAGTGTTGATAATTATCTGTTGTTCAACGAAAAGGGGAAGCCAAACGGCTTCCCCTTTTTTGTCCCGCGTGTGGCTTAGATCACCTGAACGATGGCCTTGGTCACTACGTCGATGTTGCTCTGGTTCAGCGCGGCAACGCAGATGCGGCCGGTGTCCAGGGCGTAGATACCGAACTCGTTGCGCAGGCGGGTGACTTGCTCAACTGTCAGGCCCGAGTACGAGAACATGCCGCGTTGACGGCCGACGAAGCTGAAATCGCGGTCAGGCGCGTTTTTCGCCAGCAGATCGACCATCTGCGTACGCATGCCGCGAATGCGCAGGCGCATTTCGGCCAGTTCCTGTTCCCACTGGGCGCGCAGTTCAGGGCTGTTCAGTACGGCAGCCACGATGGCGGCGCCGTGGGTCGGCGGGTTGGAGTAGTTGGTGCGGATCACGCGTTTGACTTGCGACAGCACGCGAGCGCTTTCTTCTTTCGATTCGCTGACGATCGACAGCGCGCCAACGCGTTCACCGTACAGCGAGAACGACTTGGAGAACGAGCTGGAAACGAAGAAGTTCAGGCCCGACTCGGCGAACAGGCGCACGGCAGCGGCGTCTTCGTCGATGCCGTCGCCAAAGCCCTGGTAGGCCATGTCGAGGAATGGCACGAGGTTTTTCGCCTTGACCACGTCCAGCACGTTGTTCCAGTCCGCCGGGCTCAGGTCGACGCCAGTCGGGTTGTGGCAGCACGCGTGCAGCACAACGATCGAGCCGGCTGGCAGGGCGTTCAGGTCTTCCAGCAGGCCGGCGCGGTTCACGTCGTGAGTCGCAGCGTCGTAGTAGCGATAGTTCTGTACCGGGAAACCAGCGGTTTCGAACAGTGCGCGGTGGTTTTCCCAGCTTGGGTCGCTGATGGCGACGACGGCGTTCGGCAGCAGTTGCTTGAGGAAGTCAGCACCGATTTTCAGGGCGCCGGTACCGCCGACGGACTGGGTGGTGACAACCCGGCCAGCGGCGAGCAGTGGCGAGTCTTTGCCGAACAGCAGCTTTTGCACGGCCTGGTCGTAGGCGGCGATACCGTCAATCGGCAGGTAGCCACGGGAAGCATGTTGAGCAGCGCGAATCGTCTCGGCTTCGACAACGGCTCGCAGGAGTGGAATTCGCCCCTCCTCGTTGCAGTAAACACCGACCCCCAGGTTGACCTTATGGGTACGGGCGTCAGCGTTGAATGCTTCGTTGAGGCCCAGGATTGGATCGCGTGGTGCCATTTCGACAGCGGAGAAGAGGCTCATTATTGCGGCGGCTCTGAATGGAATGTGGAGGGACGTGTGGCGCTCCAGCCGAATGCACTAGAGCGGTGCACAAACGGGGAGCTAGTATAGAGGCCTACACCGGGCGCGGCGACAGGCGTTTCCGCTTTTCGGGCAGGTTTTTTCGGATTATTTTTTGCTCGTTAGCCTTATTGTCACGTCGATGGCTTAAGGGCATGTAGGACGTTTGCCTTGAAACAAGAGGTATTCGGCACCACATCAACGGTTATCATGATTTTTCCCTGCGACATTCGTCGTGAGCGGCCTTCACCGTTCTGGCGCGCTTGCCAGCGCCGGAGTGAGCCGTTCCTTGGAAACCAATAGGTACGATATGTCTGAATTCCAGCTAGTCACCCGCTTCGAGCCCGCCGGCGATCAGCCGGAAGCCATCCGTCTGATGGTCGAGGGCATCGAGGCCGGGCTGGCGCACCAGACGTTGCTCGGTGTGACCGGTTCGGGCAAGACCTTCAGTATCGCCAACGTGATCGCTCAGGTGCAGCGACCGACGCTGGTGCTGGCGCCGAACAAGACGCTGGCCGCGCAACTGTACGGCGAGTTCAAGGCGTTCTTCCCGAACAATGCGGTGGAGTACTTCGTTTCCTACTACGACTACTACCAGCCCGAAGCCTACGTGCCGTCGTCGGACACCTTCATTGAGAAAGACGCCTCGATCAACGATCACATCGAGCAGATGCGTCTGTCGGCGACCAAAGCGTTGCTGGAGCGCAAAGACGCGATCATCGTCACCACGGTCTCGTGCATCTATGGTCTGGGCAGTCCGGAAACCTATCTGAAAATGGTGCTGCACGTCGATCGCGGCGACAAGCTCGATCAGCGCGCCTTGCTGCGCCGTTTGGCCGACCTGCAATACACCCGCAATGACATGGATTTCGCCCGCGCGACTTTCCGTGTGCGCGGCGACGTGATTGATATCCACCCGGCGGAATCCGATTTTGAAGCGATCCGTATTGAGCTCTTCGATGATGAAGTGGAGAAGATTTCTGCCTTCGATCCGTTGACCGGCGAAGTGATCCGCCAGCTGCCGCGATTCACCTTCTATCCGAAAAGCCACTATGTAACGCCGCGAGAAACCCTGCTGGGGGCCATCGAAGGGATCAAGGTCGAGCTGCAGGAACGTCTGGAATACCTGCGCTCCAACAATAAACTGGTGGAAGCCCAACGGCTGGAGCAACGCACCCGTTTTGACCTCGAGATGATTCTGGAGCTGGGTTACTGCAACGGTATCGAAAACTACTCGCGCTACCTCTCAGGCCGTGAATCCGGTGAGCCGCCGCCCACCTTGTTTGACTATCTGCCCGCCGATGCCTTGCTGGTGATCGACGAATCCCACGTCAGCGTGCCGCAGGTCGGTGCGATGTATAAGGGCGACCGTTCGCGTAAAGAGACATTGGTCGAATACGGTTTCCGGCTGCCGTCGGCACTGGATAACCGGCCGATGCGTTTCGACGAATGGGAAAGCATCAGTCCGCAGACGATTTTCGTTTCCGCGACCCCGGGCAACTACGAGGCGGAACACGCCGGTCGAGTGATCGAGCAACTGGTGCGGCCGACCGGTCTGGTCGATCCGCAAATCGAAATTCGTCCGGCGCTGACTCAGGTCGACGACTTGCTGTCGGAAATCACCAAGCGTGTGGCGCTGGAGGAGCGGGTGCTGGTCACTACGTTGACCAAGCGCATGTCCGAAGACTTGACCGACTACCTCGCCGACCACGGGGTGCGGGTGCGTTATCTGCACTCTGACATTGATACCGTGGAGCGGGTCGAAATCATCCGTGACTTGCGTCTGGGTACCTTCGATGTGCTGGTGGGGATCAACCTGCTGCGTGAAGGCCTGGACATGCCGGAAGTGTCGCTGGTGGCGATTCTCGATGCCGACAAGGAGGGCTTCCTGCGCTCCGAGCGCTCGCTGATCCAGACCATCGGCCGCGCGGCGCGGAACCTCAATGGCCGGGCGATTCTGTATGCCGACCGGATCACCGGGTCGATGGAGCGGGCGATTGGCGAGACCGAGCGTCGTCGGGACAAGCAAATCGCTTTCAACCTGGCCAACGGCATCACCCCCAAAGGCGTGTTCAAGGACGTCGCCGACATCATGGAAGGCGCCACCGTGCCGGGTTCGCGCAGCAAGAAGCGCAAAGGCATGGCCAAGGCTGCCGAGGAAAGTGCCCGGTACGAAAACGAGCTGCGTTCACCGAGCGAAATCGCCAAGCGCATTCGTCAACTGGAAGAAAAAATGTACCAGCTCGCCCGCGACCTGGAGTTCGAAGCCGCCGCGCAGACACGCGACGAAATCACCAAGATGCGCGAGCGGTTGTTGACCGTCTGACGATCGTGCGCGGTCCCTGTGGCGAGGGAGCTTGCTCCCGTGGGTCGGTCCGCGCTCGGGCGAAGCGACCCTAAAATCAGCCGCTGCGAGTATTCAGATGGAGCGCGATTGCCGGATTACGACCGCTTCGCGGCCGAGCGGGAGCAAGCTCCCTCGCCACGGGTGTGTGCATGTCTCAGGCTTAGTGCGCCTCGCCAGCCTTCAACCCGGGCGGCAACGCCTTGGTCAGCAGGATCGCCAGCATGCTCACTCCCAGCGCAATCCCGACAAAGTGAAACGCATCGTTGTAAGCCATGATCAAGGCCTGCTGATGGGTGATCTCACTGAGTTTGCCCAGCGCCGCCGTTTCGCTGCCAAATCGATCGATCATGCTCGCCATGCGCTCGGCCACCTGCGGGTTGGTCGGCACGATCGACTCGCGTAAATAATCGAAGTAGGTCTTGGTTCGCGCATCCAGCAGAGTGGCGAGCAGGGCGATGCCAATCGCGCCGCCGAGGTTGCGCAGGATGTTGAACAGGCTCGACGCGGAGCCTGCATCCTGCGGCAGGATATAGGCGGTGGCGATCAGTGAAATGGTCACCATGATCAGCGGCTGGCCCAGCGCGCGAACGAGCTGGATCTGATTGAACTGTGGTCCGGCGAAGTCGGGGTTGAGCGCGCCCGAAAGAATGCTCGCCAGGCCAAACAGGCCAAAGCCGAGCGTGCACAGCCACTTCGGCGAAACGAACTTCATCAGTTTCGGCACCAGTGGAATCAGGAACAGCTGCGGCACGCCCATCCACATGATCACTTCGCCGATCTGCAAGGCGTTGTAACTCTGGATTTGCGCCAGGTACAGCGGCAGCAGATAAATCGAGCCGTACAGACCCACGCCCATGCCCAGGCTGGAAATACTCGATAAGCCAAAGTTGCGGTTGCGCAAGATACCCAGATTGATCAGCGGATTGGGCTTGGACACTTGCACGATCACAAAGGTGATCAGGCTCAACAGGGCGATGCAACCCAGCGTCACGATCAGGTTCGACTCCAGCCAGTCCTTGCGATGGCCTTCCTCGAGAAACACCTGCAAGCACCCCAGGCCAACCCCCAGCGTGAGAATGCCCATGTAGTCGGTGCTTTTGAGCAGTTCCCAGTGGGCTTCTTTTTTCTCCAGGCCATACATGAGGCCGGCGATCATGAGCAGCCCCGGCGGGATGTTGATGTAGAAGATGTACTTCCAGCCCCAGTTTTCCGTCAGCCAGCCGCCGAGGGTCGGGCCGATGGAGGGCGCGAAGGTCGCGGTCATGGCGAACATGGCCATGCCTTTGGCGCGATGGTGTTCGGGGAGTTTGATCAGTGTCAGGGTGAACGCCAGCGGGATCAGTGCGCCCCCGGTGAACCCCTGCAAGGCGCGGAACACGATCATGCTCTCCAGGCTCCAGGCCATCGAGCAGAGCAGGGAGGCGGCCAGAAAGCCCAGCGAAACCCACACCGCCAGGCGTCGTGCCGAAAGCAGTTGAACCAGCCACGCGGTGAGCGGAATCATGATGATTTCCGCTACCAGGTACGAGGTGGAAATCCACGAGCCTTCCTCCAGGGTCGCTGACAGCGCGCCTTGAATGTCCTTGAGCGAGGCGTTGGTGATCTGGATGTCGAGCACCGCCATGAAGGCGCCGAGCATCACGCTCATCACCGCAATCCAGTCTCGCCGGGTCGGTTCGCCGACCGGGCGGATCAGTTGATCACCGGCCATTGCCTGGGTCTTTGATGTTGACTTTGACGGTGACCGACATGCCTGGGCGGATCTTGCCGTGCAGCGGGTTGTCCGCGGCAAAGGTCAGTTTTACCGGAATCCGTTGCACGACTTTGGTGAAGTTGCCGGTGGCATTGTCCGGTGGCAGCAGGCTGAACTGCGCGCCGGAGGCGGCGAACAGGCTGTCGACCCGGGCTTCGATTGGTGTGTCGCTGTAGGCATCGAAGGTCAGTTCGGCTTTCTGGCCGGGCTGCATGTGACCAATCTGGGTTTCCTTGAAGTTGGCCTGAATCCAGATGTCCTGGTCCGGGACGATCGACAGCAGGTAAGCGCCAGCCTGCACGTATTGGCCATTGCGGGCGGCACGCTGGCCGATCAGGCCGCTGATCGGTGCGTGGATTTCGCTGCGGGTCAGGTTCAGTTGGGCCTGCGCCAGATCGGCTTTGGCGTTGGCGATCTGGGCGTCCAGGCGCTTGATCTCGGCCGTCAAGGCGTTGACCTGCTGGCGCTGGCCTTGGGCGTCAGCCTGGGCCTTGGCGACTTGCGAGCGAGCGATGCGGTTGTCGGCGGAGAGGGTGGTCACCCGTTCTTCCGAGACATAACCCGGTTTGCGCAGGGTTTGCGCGCGGGACAAATCGATTTGCGAGCGGCCGAGGGTGGCCTGGCTGGCAGCGACCTGAGCTTCGCTGGCGGCGATCAGGCTGGCTTGTTGGGTCAGTTTGCTCTGGGCTTGCAGGCGCTCGGCTTCGCGAGTGGCGAGGGTCGCGTTGGCGCGGTCGACGGCGAGATGAAAGTCATCGCCTTCGAGTTTGATCAGCAGTTGGCCTTTTTCGACATGCTGGTTGTCCTGTACCAGCACTTCCTCAATGCGCGCGCCCAACTGGCTGGAGACACGGGTGATTTCACCCTGGACATAAGCGTTATCGGTGCTTTCGTAAAACCGCCCCTTGAAGAACCATTGAGCAAAGAAGCCCCCGGCAACCAACAGGACGATAAGCAGGAAAGTAAACAGGCGACGCTTGAGTTGGGCAGGCATGAGCAGACTGTAGTCGAGAAAGTGTAAGGAGATTTATCAGTACTCGAATCTGTCATATAGCCGATAAGCGGTAAATGCCACTTATTGATAATCAGTCGTTGAGCGGTGCCAGAGCCTTTTGTAGCCCCAACGTTGGCTTAAATGCCCTGCTCACTGGAGCCGGGCGGGCAACGCCTGTTACCATTCGCCCTTTGTTTCATCTCCGCTTTTTATATTCTTTCGAGACATGCCATGACCACCGTCCGCACTCGCATCGCGCCATCGCCTACCGGCGATCCCCATGTCGGCACCGCTTACATCGCTTTGTTCAACTACTGCTTTGCCAAGCAGCATGGCGGTGAGTTCATCCTGCGGATTGAAGACACCGACCAATTGCGTTCGACCCGCGAGTCCGAACAGCAGATTTTCGATGCCTTGCGCTGGTTGGGCATCAACTGGAGCGAAGGCCCGGATGTGGGCGGTCCGCACGGCCCGTATCGCCAGAGCGAACGTGGCGACATCTATCAGAAGTACTGCCAGCAACTGGTCGACCTGGGTCACGCGTTCCCGTGCTTCTGCACCAGCGATGAGCTGGACCAGATGCGCGCCGAGCAAATGGCCCGCGGTGAAACCCCGCGTTACGACGGCCGTGCGCTGTTGCTCTCCAAGGAAGAAGTCGCGCGCCGTCTGGCCGCTGGCGAGCCGCACGTCATCCGCATGAAGGTGCCGACCGAAGGCGTCTGCGTGGTGCCGGACATGTTGCGTGGCGACGTCGAGATCCCGTGGGATCGCATGGACATGCAAGTGTTGATGAAGACTGACGGCCTGCCGACCTACTTCCTCGCCAACGTGGTCGACGACCACCTGATGGGCATCACCCACGTATTGCGCGGCGAAGAATGGCTGCCATCCGCGCCGAAGCTGATCCTGCTTTACGAGTACTTCGGCTGGGAGCAGCCAGAGCTGTGCTACATGCCGCTGCTGCGTAACCCGGACAAGAGCAAGCTGTCCAAGCGCAAGAACCCGACCTCGGTCACGTTCTACGAGCGCATGGGCTTCATGCCGGAAGCGATGCTCAACTACCTCGGACGCATGGGCTGGTCGATGCCGGACGAGCGCGAGAAGTTCTCGCTGCAGGAAATGGTCGACAACTTCGACCTCAAGCGCGTGTCCCTCGGCGGGCCGATTTTCGACATCGAGAAGCTGTCGTGGCTCAACGGCCAATGGCTGCGTGATCTGCCGGTGGAAGAGTTCGCCAGCCGCGTGCAGGCCTGGGCGCTGAACCCTGAATACATGATGAAGATCGCACCGCACGTGCAGGGTCGGGTTGAAACCTTCAGCCAGATCGCACCGTTGGCCGGGTTCTTCTTCGCCGGTGGCGTGACCCCGGATGCCAAGCTGTTCGAGTCCAAGAAGCTCTCGGGCGATCAGGTTCGCCAGTTGATGCAGTTGATCCTGTGGAAGCTCGAAAGCCTGCGTCAGTGGGAGAAGGACAGCATCACGGCGACTATTCAGGCGGTGGTCGAATCCCTGGAGTTGAAGCTGCGTGATGCCATGCCGCTGATGTTCGCGGCAATCACTGGTCAGGCCAGCTCGGTGTCGGTGCTGGATGCGATGGAAATCCTTGGCCCGGACCTGACGCGTTTCCGTCTGCGTCAGGCGATCGACTTGCTTGGTGGCGTGTCGAAGAAAGAAAACAAAGAGTGGGAAAAGCTCGTGGGCGCTATCGCCTGAGGTGTTTGACCCCATGCAGGAGCCGCCGGAGGCTGCGATCTTTTGATCTTGCTCTTCGGCGTCACCCCCATTTTTCGGGGGGAGGGCGGTAAGTGATTGTTATGGCGGCAAAAAACTTTGAAAATTGTTGAAAATAAGTTTGACAGCTTTCCGATGCGCCATTAAGATTCGCCCCGTCCTCAGCGATGAGGGGCTATAGCTCAGCTGGGAGAGCGCTTGCATGGCATGCAAGAGGTCGACGGTTCGATCCCGTCTAGCTCCACCAATTTGCACTTCAAGGCCTGGCCACACCGGTCTTGAAGCGATCAACACTCAGCGTTGATCAGTTGTATAGAAGGGTTTGCGTCCCCTTCGTCTAGTGGCCTAGGACACCGCCCTTTCACGGCGGTAACAGGGGTTCGAGTCCCCTAGGGGACGCCAGTTTTGCAGAAGTGATGTTGCAAGACATCGCTCCGCCGCGAGGCGAAAAATCCGGGGCTATAGCTCAGCTGGGAGAGCGCTTGCATGGCATGCAAGAGGTCGACGGTTCGATCCCGTCTAGCTCCACCAATTTTACAGTTCAAGGTCTGGCCACACCGGCCTTGAATCGATCAGCACTCAGCACTGATCAGTTGTATAGAAGGGTTTGCGTCCCCTTCGTCTAGTGGCCTAGGACACCGCCCTTTCACGGCGGTAACAGGGGTTCGAGTCCCCTAGGGGACGCCACGATTACCCGCTCTGCGGGATTTATAAGGGTCATTCAATTATTGAATGGCCCTTTTGTTTGTCTGGCGTTTGGCCAATCCCTCATTCTCCCCGCACTGTTCTTCTGACCAACGGTCACATCAACGACTTGCGAAAAATTATTATGAGAATAATATTCTATTCGTAATATTCGGAGGCAACGATGAACGATAAAAAAGCTCAAACCCGTGAACGCATTCTCCAGGCCGCCAGCTCTGCGCTGATCCAGCGCGGTCCGGCAGAGCCTAGCGTGGGTGAAGTGATGGGGGCTGCCGGCCTTACCGTCGGTGGCTTCTACGCACACTTCGAAAGCAAGGACGCGATGATGCTGGAGGCCTTCACGCAATTGCTCGGCCAACGTCGGGCGCTGATCGCCGAAATGGACGCCACGCTGACTGGTGAAGAACGCCGGGCGCTGGTCGCTGCGTTTTACCTGTCACGCAAACACCGTGATTCCACCGAGCACGCCTGCCCGATTCCGGCGTCGATAGGCGAGCTGGGGCGTCTGCCGGACGATTTCCGTCAGGCCTTGAATGAACACATCGAGCTGATGGTCGCGCAGTTGGCCGCCAGCCCGGAAGACACCGACAAAGCGTTGGCTGACTTGGCGCTGATGGTCGGTGGTTTGGCCCTGGCGCGGGCGCTGGGTGCCGGTGAGTTGTCCGATCGATTGCTGCGTGCCGCCAAGTCGGCGGTGCTATGACCTGAAGCACAAGCCTTTGGAGATGAGCGATGAGCACGTTAAGTTGGGTTCGTGGCGTTAACGGCACCTTGGGCTGGGTTGCACCGCAATGGGTGGCGAGCAAGATGCGTTCGGTGTTCATGACGCCGCGCGAGTTGCCTCTGCGTGATTGGGAAATGCCGCTGCTGGCGAAGTCCGAGCGGATCACCCTGCGCTTCGGCCTTTCAGCGTTGCGCTGGGGGCAGGGCCCGACAGTGCTGCTGATGCACGGCTGGGAAGGTCGGCCGACACAATTCGCCAGCCTGATCACGGCGCTGGTAGACGCCGGCTACACCGTGGTCGCGCTGGATGGTCCAGCTCACGGTCGCTCGCCCGGTCGCGAGGCCAACGTTGTGCTTTTTGCTCGGGCGATGCTTGAAGCGGCGGCAGAGCTGCCACCCTTGCAAGCGGTCATTGGTCACTCCATGGGCGGCGCCAGTGCGATGCTTGCCGTTCAATTGGGTTTGCGCACTGAAACCCTGGTCAGTATCGCCGCACCGGCGCGGATTCTCGCGGTGTTGCGCGGTTTTGCCCGCCACGTTCGCATGCCACCCAAGGCGCGTTCGGCGTTTATCCGCAAAGTCGAACGGGATGTGGGTATCCAGGCCTCACGACTTGATGTCGCCCATTACCAGCTGGATATGCCGGGGCTGATCGTACACGCCGAAGACGACGGCTTTGTCTCGGTCAATGAATCGCAATTGATTCACGATGCCTGGTTCGACAGTCGTCTGTTGCGCCTGGAAGAGGGTGGGCATCAGCGGGTGCTGGCGGATCCGCGAGTGATCGAAGGTGTTCTGTCGCTGCTGTCCGGTCGTAGCTTGCAGGCGCGCCAATCGGCCTGATCATCCGTTACACTGCCCCGGTCGAATAATCTGACCGGGAGTGGGGCATGGGCTGGGATCGGGCAACGCCGTTTATCATTGACCTGCAGGTCGCTGCCGAGGACATCGATGGGCTGGGGCACGCCAATAATGCGGTGTACGTCACCTGGCTCGAACGCTGCGCCTGGCGCCATTCGCAGCGTCTTGGGCTGGACCTGACCGAATATCGGCGACTGGACCGGGCGATGGCCGTGGTGCGCCACGAGATCGATTACCTGGCCGCTGCTTATGAGGGTGATGAATTGCAGTTGGCGACCTGGATCGTCGACTGGGATCAGCGCCTGAAAATGACCCGGCACTTCCAGCTGAAACGCCCCAGCGACAACGCCACACTGCTGCGGGCGCAAACCACGTTTGTCTGCATCGAGCTGTCCAGCGGCAAGCCCAGGCGCATGCCGGCGGAATTCATCGAAGGCTACGGCCCGGCGTTGCACATCAGCGCCTGATCACCCTGTGGCGGTGCGGCGTTCCGACAAGCCCCCTCGCCACATGGGTAGGCGCAAGTCTTTCGATTGATAATCCAGTAAACTGCCGCACGTTTTTCGTTGAGTGTTTTCCATGCAAATTGCTTTGGCGCCCATGGAGGGGTTGGTCGACAACATCCTGCGGGACGTGTTGACCCGTGTTGGTGGTATCGATTGGTGCGTGACCGAGTTCATTCGGATCAACGATCAACTGCTCACGCCTGCCTATTTCCACAAATTCGGCCCTGAACTGCTCAACGGCGCCAAGACCGCTTCAGGCGTGCCGTTGCGCGTGCAATTGCTCGGTTCCGATCCGGTGTGCCTGGCGGAAAACGCGGCGCTGGCCTGTGAGCTGGGCTCGGAGGTGATCGACCTGAACTTCGGTTGCCCGGCCAAGACCGTGAACAAATCGCGCGGCGGTGCTGTACTGCTCAAAGAACCGGAGCTGCTCAACGAAATCGTCGAACATGTACGCCGCGCAGTGCCGGCGCATATCCCGGTGACGGCCAAGATGCGTTTGGGTTTTGACAGCCCCGACGGCGCTCTGGTCTGTGCCACGGCATTGGCTGAGGGCGGTGCTGCGCACATCGTCGTGCACGCACGGACCAAGACGGACGGCTACAAGCCGCCAGCGCATTGGGAATGGATCCCGCGGGTGCAGGAAGTGGTCAAGGTGCCGGTGTTCGCCAATGGCGATATCTGGAGCGTTGAAGATTGGCGCCGTTGCCGCGAAATCAGCGGCGTGGAAGACATCATGCTCGGGCGTGGCCTGGTGTCGCGCCCTGACCTGGCGCGGCAAATCGCTGCCGCGCGGGCCGGCGAAGAGGTGGTCGAGATGACTTGGGCCGAGCTGCTGCCGCTGCTTCAGGATTTCTGGCTGCAAGCCAAGGCACAGATGACGCCGCGCCAGTCGCCGGGTCGTTTGAAGCAGTGGCTGGCGATGCTGACCCGCAATTATCCCGAAGCGGTGGAGCTGTTCACCGTCCTGCGCCGTGAAACCGAACTGGATCAGGTCTCGCGCTTACTAGGCCTGCAGGCGTGCGAAGCAGCCTGAAACCTTTGTTGAAAAAAACACAAAATAATCTCTTGAAATGCAATCAGCGGTCCTTATCTAAGGAGTACGCGATGCCGAATTCGGGTCGCGGAGACAAAAAACTTGCTGATTGTTTTCAGGAGATTTGAATCATGAGTACTGCATTTTCCATGGCGCCACTGTTCCGTTCTTCGGTGGGCTTCGATCGTTTCAACGATCTGTTCGAGTCGGCGCTGCGCAATGAGCCAGGCAGCACCTATCCACCGTACAACGTCGAAAAACATGGCGACGACGAATATCGCATCGTCATCGCGGCGGCCGGCTTCCAGGAAGAAGACCTGGAGCTGCAAGTAGAAAAAGGTGTGTTGACCATCAGTGGCGGCAAACGTGACGCCAATGAAGACGTCACCTATCTGTACCAAGGCATCGCACAACGCGCCTTCAAGCTGTCCTTCCGTCTGGCGGACCACATTGAAATCAAGTCCGCGGGCCTCAGCAACGGTCTGTTGAATATTGACCTGCTGCGCGTCGTGCCGGAGGAAGCGAAAGCCAAGCGTATCCCGATCAACGGGACGCAAAAACCGGCTCTGGAACACTGAGTCATCGCGATGAGAAAGGGCGCCACTGGCGCCCTTTTTTGTGCCCGTCATTTCAGCAGTTTCAGGAAACCCTCCAGCGGCAGCGGCTGACTGTGCAAGTAGCCTTGATACAAGTGGCAGCCCAGCCCCTGCAAGAACTCGAGCTGTTCGGTGGTTTCGACACCTTCGGCAATCACCGTCAATTCAAGGCTGCGGGCCATGGCCACGATGGCGCGGATGATTTCCGCGTCGTTCGGATCGCTGGTCGCATCGCGGATGAACGACTGGTCGATCTTCAGGGTATCCACCGGCAGGCGCTTGAGGTAAGTCAGCGAGGAGTAGCCAGTACCAAAGTCGTCCATGGCGAAGCTGACGCCGAGTTTCTTCAGGCGGCGCATCTTGCTGATGGTGTCGTCCAGGTTCTGGATCACGATGCCTTCGGTGACCTCCAGTTTGAGCAGCGAATACGGCAGTCCATGGTTGCTCAGGTTGTGTTCAATCCGTTCGACAAAGTCGTTCTGGCGAAATTGCCGTGGGCTGATGTTCACGCAAAGGCTGAAATTCAGCGGGTCGATCAGGCCTCTATCGATCAACTGCCTGAAGGCCTGACAGGCCTCATCGAGAATCCAGGTACCAACCTCCAGGATCAGCCCGCTGTCTTCCAGCACCTTGATGAATTCGGTGGGCGATTGCTCCCCCAACAGCGGATGGCGCCAGCGCACCAGAGCTTCGGCACCGATAATGCGATCGTTCCGGGCGTCCACCTGAGGCTGGTATTGCAGGCTGAACTCACCTCGCGAAAGGGCCAGGCGCAGGTCGGTTTCCATCCGCAGGCGTTCACTGGCCGCTTTTTGCATGGTGTTGTGGAACATCTGCGTGGTATTGCGCCCCGAATCCTTGGCTCGGTACAGGGCAATGTCGGCACGCTTGAGCAGGTCGGTCGGGGTTGAGCCGTGATCGGGGATCAAGGCCACGCCGATGCTCGGTGTGACCTGCAGGCGCTGACCATCGAGGAACATCGGCTCGGACAGCAACTCACGAATCGTGTCGGCCAGCTCGCGGACCTGTTCGCTGACCTCGTTGCGCGTACCTTCCAGGCCGCTCAACAGCACCACAAACTCATCGCCACCGAGTCGCGCCACAGTGTCTTCCATGCGCACGCTGGCTTCGAGGCGCGCAGTGATGATTTTCAGCACGGTGTCGCCCACCGGGTGACCGAGCGAGTCGTTGATGTGCTTGAAATGGTCGAGATCGAGGAACAGCAAGGCGCCGCGCAGGTTGTGGCGTTTCAGCAAGGCGATCTGCTGGCTCAGGCGATCCATCAGCAGCGCGCGGTTGGGCAGGTTGGTCAGTGGGTCGTGGTAGGCGAGGTGGCGGATCTGCGCTTCGGCATTTTTCAGCAGG
The DNA here is from genome assembly GCF_000217955.3 of Pseudomonas fluorescens HK44. Taxonomy (GTDB): domain Bacteria; phylum Pseudomonadota; class Gammaproteobacteria; order Pseudomonadales; family Pseudomonadaceae; genus Aquipseudomonas; species Aquipseudomonas fluorescens_AQ. Next base: position 195,646 of record NZ_AFOY02000010.1, read on the forward strand.
CTGACGTCCCGGGCGGTCATCAGCAGGCAGGGGGTCTCGTTCAGGGTGATGGGTTCGATCGTGACCTCGACGGTGAGAATTTCGCCGCGCTTGTTGCGACCAAGCATTTCCTGGTGATGCACCCGGCCTTTGGTCTTCAACTCGGCCAGCAGGTTTGAGCGTTGTTTTTCCTCCGCCCAGATACCGATCTGATACACGGTTTTACCCACCACTTCGTCGGCGCGGTAGCCGGTCAAGCGGCAGAAGCCGTCGTTGACCTCCAGGTAGCGTCCGCTGTCGCGCTCGGTGATGGTGATGGCGTCTGGGCTGGAGTGAAATGCCTTGGCGAACTTCTCTTCACTGGCCTTCAGTGCGGCCTCGGAGCGCTGTTGCTGGGTGATGTCGCGCAGAGTGGTAACGATGCATGGCTCGTTGCCGACGCTGATCTGGCGGCTGGAAATCACGCAGGTCAAGGGTTGCCCGTCCTTGTGGTGAACGATGATTGCGACGTTGTTCAGCGCCTGTTCGCGAATCACCTGCTCGATGCGTTGCTGACGCTTCACCGAAGCGTCCCAGAGGCCAATCTCGTCGGCACTGCGGTCGATGACGTCGGTGGTGGTCCAGCCGAAAGTCTGAGTGAAGGCAGGGTTGATCTCGATGAACTGGCCGGTGTCCTGGCGCGTCACACAGATCGGATCCGGGCTGACCTGGAACAGGCTGGCGAATTTTTCTTCGGAGGTGATAAGGCGCTGCTCGCGCTCCACCTGGTCGGTGATGTCGAGCAACGTACCGGCCATGCGCAGGGGAACACCGGACTCATCGCGATAGAGCCGTGCACGGCTTTCCAGGTAGCGCGAACTGCCGTCGGGCAATTGCACGCGGTAGGTCAGTTGATAATTACCGGCCGGGCCTTCGCGCAAACTGCGATAGGCGTCGCGCATGCTGTCGCGCTCATCGTCGGGTACGCCTTCGAAAAACGCATCGAAGGGCTCGTGAAAAGGCACCGGGTCCAGTCCATGCAGCTGCGCGGCACGGGCCGAGCCATAGAGCATGCCGCTGGGAATGTGCCAGTCCCAGGTGCCGAGTTGCGCCGAATCAAGGGCCAGATCCAGGCGCTCCTGACTGTCTTTGAGCGCTTGCTCGGCGAGTTTGCGTTCGCTGGTGTCGAGGAATGTGCTGAGCAGGTAGGGCTGGCCTTCGAGTTCGACCTTTTGCGCGCTGAGAATGCCGTCGTGGACCTGGCCGTTGCTGGCGCGAAACTGCACCTCCATGCTGACCAGTTCGCCCTTGGCCTTGGTTGCCTTGACCAGTTTGGCGCGTTGTTCCGGGTTTACCCAAAGGCCCAGTTCCAGTGTCGTGCGACCGATCACGCTGTGCACGGGCCAGCCAAACAGGCTTTCGAAGTATTGATTGGCTTCGCTGATCAGGCCGTCTTCCTGACGGGTCAGCAGCACCATGTTCGGGCTCAGGTGAAATAGTGTTGCGAAACGTTTCTCCGAGCTGCTCAGGGCCTGTTCGCGCTGGCGTTGATGGGTGATCTCGCGGATCACCCCGATCATCCGTGGCCGGCCTTGTTTGTCCGGTATCAGGCTGCCGTTGATCTCCAGCCAGTGCAGGCTGCCGTCGGGCCAGCGGATCCGGTGATGCATCGCCTGTTCCAGCGGTGCGCCGGCCACCACAGCGTTAAAGGCCCGCAGCGTCTTGGCGCGATCCTCCACCGCCAGCAGATCCAGGTACTCCAGGTCGGCTGGTAGCGGCTGCCTTGGATCAAACCCGAACAGGGCTTGAGTCCCCCGCGACCAGCTGATCAGCCCGCGTTCAATGTCCCAGTACCAGGCGCCCAAGCGTGCACCGTTCAAGGCGGCGAGCAGTTGTGGCGCGCTCTCCCAAATCTGCTCCGAGGTACGCGGGTCGAGCGCCTGAATGCGCGGCATTGAGGGCGTGCGTGAGCGAGTGCGGTCAGCAGATTTGGGCATGGGTAACAAGCCTTGGGCTGAATGGGGTGTTTGGCGCTGGGATTTTCAACCTTAAAGGATTAGCACAACTTAGCCGTGAGTCCGTGGCAAATCGATTTGTGCGTCCAACAAGGCCATGAAAGCCCGTGCAGCATTCGACAGCGTCCGTTCGGTGTGCACGATATAGCCTAGCTGGCGAGTGAGTTGTATGCCCGGTAAAGGAATGCGTGCCACTTGATCATCGAGCATGGTGCGCGGCAACACGCTCCAGGCCAGGCCAATGGAAACCATCATCTTGATAGTTTCCAGATAGTTAGTGCTCATCGCGATGTTCGGCGTCAGCCCCTGGGCTTCGAATAGTCGTTGCACGATGTGGTGGGTGAACGTGTTGCCACCGGGGAAAACCGCCGGATGGCCGGCAATATCGGCCAGGCTGACTGCGCCGTTGCTGATCAGCGAGTGTTCCGGGGCCGCCACGAAGTCCAGCGGGTCGTCCCATACCGGCGTAGCCTTCACCAGCGTGTGCGGCTCGGGTGCCAAGGTAATCACCGCCAGTTCGGCGCGGCCGTGAAGAATTTCCTCGTAGGCGACTTCCGAATCGAGGAACTGAATATCCAGCGCGACCTCGGGATAGCGTCGGGTGAACGCCCGCAGCAAGGGCGGCAGGCGGTGCAGGCCAATGTGATGACTGGTCGCCAGTGTCAGGCGGCCAGTCACTTCGCCGGTCAGGTTGGTCAGCGCCCGGCGCGTGTCATCCAGCACATTCAGAATCTGATAGGCACGCGGCAGCAGGGCACGTCCGGCCTCGGTCAGGCCGACTTCCCGGCCCAGTCGATCAAACAGCCGCACCTTCAACTGCTGCTCCAGCCCGGCGATGCGTTTGCTGATGGCGGGCTGGGTCAGGTGCAGGCGTTCACCCGCGCCAGAGAAGCTTCCGGTCTCGGCGATGGCTATAAAAGCATTGAGGTTAGCCAGGTCCATGTTTGTATTCCAGTCGGTTATCCAAAGTATAAAAAATATGAATTTGAGTTATTTAATGTAACCCCATAGGATCGACCTCACAAGCCAAGGGGTTATTGATTCGTTTCAAGATCCAGAGGTCTGTGTGGCGGGTTTGTTAGTTCAAATTCGGAAGCCAGAAGTCCATAGCCAAGGCGCTGTGACGAGTCATAGCCCGCTATGGCGAGGAGCAGCAACGCAGGATATGGGCTTCTGGCGCCGAAGTTGACTAACAGAACTCGCTACACAGACCTCTCTGGCATAGAACAAGCTGATGAGGAAACGTCTGATGGCCGGCAAAACGCTCTACGACAAGCTCTGGGATTCGCATTTGGTCAAGCAGCGCGACGATGGTTCGGCGCTGATCTACATCGATCGTCACATCATTCACGAAGTGACCTCGCCGCAAGCCTTCGAAGGTCTGCGTCTGGCCGGGCGCAAGCCGTGGCGCATCGATGCCAACATCGCGACCCCGGACCACAACGTACCGACGACTCCAGAGCGCAAGGGCGGCATTGCCGCCATCGCTGACGAAGTCTCGCGTTTGCAGGTCCAGACCCTCGATGACAACTGCGACGAATATGGCATCGTCGAATTCAAGATGAATGACGTGCGTCAAGGCATCGTCCACGTCATTGGCCCGGAGCAGGGCGCAACCTTGCCGGGCATGACCGTGGTTTGTGGTGACTCCCATACCTCGACCCACGGCGCGTTCGGCGCGTTGGCTCATGGTATCGGCACTTCCGAGGTCGAGCACGTGCTCGCCACACAGTGCCTGGTCGCCAAGAAAATGAAGAACATGCGGGTATCGGTTGAAGGCAAATTGCCGTTCGGCGTGACTGCCAAGGACATCGTTCTGGCCGTTATCGGCAAGATCGGCACCGCTGGCGGTAACGGTCACGCCATCGAATTCGCCGGTAGCGCGATTCGTGATTTGTCGGTCGAAGGCCGAATGACCATCTGCAACATGTCCATCGAAGCCGGTGCACGAGTTGGTTTGGTGGCCGCTGACGAAAAGACTGTTGCCTACGTCAAGGGTCGTCCGTTTGCACCGAAAGGCGCTGAGTGGGATATGGCTGTCGAAGCCTGGAAAGACCTGGTTTCCGATGCGGATGCCAAGTTCGACACCATCGTTGAACTCGACGCTGCGCAGATCAAGCCGCAAGTCAGCTGGGGCACGTCCCCGGAAATGGTCCTCGCCGTCGATCAAAACGTGCCGGACCCGGCTAAAGAGATGGATCTGGTCAAGCGTGACTCTATCGTCCGCGCCTTGAAGTACATGGGTTTGACCGCCAATCAGGCGATCACCGACATTCAACTGGACCGCGTGTTCATTGGTTCCTGCACCAACTCGCGGATCGAAGATTTGCGCGCTGCGGCAGTGATCGCCAAGGGCCGTAAAGTGGCTTCGACCATCAAGCAAGCCATTGTGGTGCCGGGTTCAGGCCTGGTGAAGGCGCAAGCCGAAGCTGAAGGGCTGGACAAGATTTTCCTCGAGGCCGGTTTCGAATGGCGCGAGCCAGGTTGCTCGATGTGCCTGGCGATGAACCCGGACCGTTTGGAGTCTGGTGAACATTGCGCATCGACCTCCAACCGCAACTTTGAAGGCCGTCAGGGCGCCGGAGGCCGTACGCACCTGGTGAGCCCGGCCATGGCCGCCGCCGCCGCTGTCAACGGTCGTTTCGTCGACGTCCGTGAATTGATCTGAAGGAGCGCAGCATGAAAGCTTTTACCCAGCACACTGGTCTTGTCGCGCCTTTGGATCGTGCCAACGTCGACACCGACCAGATCATTCCCAAGCAGTTCTTGAAGTCGATCAAGCGCACCGGTTTTGGTCCGAACCTGTTCGATGAGTGGCGTTACCTGGATGTCGGGCAACCGTATCAGGACAACTCCAAGCGTCCGCTGAACAAGGACTTCGTACTCAACGCCGAGCGTTATCAAGGTGCCAGCGTGTTGCTCGCCCGGGAAAACTTCGGCTGCGGTTCAAGCCGCGAGCACGCGCCATGGGCCCTGGAAGAGTACGGTTTTCGCAGCATCATCGCGCCGAGCTACGCCGACATCTTCTTCAACAACAGCTTCAAGAACGGCTTGCTGCCGATCATCCTGAGCGACGCTGAAGTCGACGAGTTGTTTGCGCAAGTGGAAGCCAATCCTGGCTACCAGTTGCAGATCGACTTGCAGACCCAGACTGTGACCCGTCCTGACGGCAAGGTCCTGAGCTTCGAAATCGATGCTTTCCGCAAACACTGCCTGCTCAACGGCCTGGACGATATCGGCCTGACCTTGCAGGACGGCGATGCGATTGCCGCCTTCGAAGCCAAGCACCGCGCCAGCCAGCCATGGTTGTTCCGCGACGCGTGATTTTGAGTAAGACGTAATGACGCCATCGCGAGCAAGCTTTGCTCCTACATGGGAATGAATGCGTTGCTCTTGTAGGAGCAAGGCTTGCCCGCGATGGGGGCCGCACAAACAACACAAGACTCACCCCTTAAGGAAGTCACCATGACCAGCACTGCCCAGCACAGCGACGTAGTACAAAAACAATTCGGTGAACAGGCTGCCGCCTACCTGAGCAGCGCAGTACACGCCCAGGGCACCGAGTTTGCGCTGCTACAGGCCGAACTGGCAGGTCGCGGTGATGCGCGAGTGCTGGACCTGGGCTGCGGCGCCGGTCATGTGAGTTTTCATGTGGCGTCCTTGGTGAAAGAAGTAGTGGCCTACGACCTGTCACAGCAGATGCTCGACGTGGTGGCTGGCGCTGCGGTTGATCGTGGTCTGAACAATGTGACCACCGTGCTCGGTGCGGCGGAGCGCCTGCCGTTTGCCGAGGGTGAATTTGATTTCGTCTTCAGCCGTTATTCGGCGCACCATTGGAGCGACCTTGGACTGGCCCTGCGCGAAGTGCGCCGGGTGCTCAAGCCGGGTGGGGTGGCAGCGTTCATAGATGTCTTGTCGCCGGGCAGTCCGTTGTTCGACACTTACCTGCAAAGTGTCGAGGTACTGCGCGACACCAGCCACGTGCGTGATTATTCCGCCGGGGAGTGGTTGCGTCAGGTCAGCGAGGCGGGGTTGCATACCCGTAGCACCACGCGCCAGCGGTTGCGCCTGGAGTACAACTCCTGGGTCGATCGCATGCGTACACCCCAAGCGTTGCGCGTGGCGATCCGCGAGTTGCAGCAGGCAATGGGCAATGAAGTTCGCGAGTATTTCGAGATAGAAGCCGATGGTTCGTTCAGCACCGATGTGCTGGTGCTGATGGCTGAACGATAAGCGCCGAGCGCTGGAATTTTTCCGGGCGCGCCCATGAGCGCGCCGACTGATGACATGAGGAACGCATGAGCAAGCAGATTCTGATTCTCCCAGGTGACGGTATTGGCCCGGAAATCATGACCGAAGCGGTCAAGGTGCTGGAACTGGCCAATGACAAGTTCGCACTGGATTTCGAGCTGAGCCACGACGTGATCGGCGGCGCCGCCATCGACAAGCACGGCGTGCCATTGGCCGACGAAACCCTGGCCCGCGCGCGTGCTGCCGATGCGGTGCTGCTGGGTGCGGTAGGCGGTCCGAAATGGGACACCATCGAGCGTGACATTCGTCCAGAGCGCGGCTTGCTGAAGATTCGTGCGCAACTGGGCCTGTTCGGCAACCTGCGCCCGGCAATTCTTTACCCGCAACTGGCTGAAGCATCGAGCCTGAAAGCGGAAATCGTCGCGGGCCTGGACATCCTGATCGTCCGTGAACTGACCGGCGGTATCTACTTCGGTGCGCCACGTGGCGTGCAGACGCTTGCGAATGGCGAGCGTCAGGCTTACGACACCCTGCCATACAGCGAAAGCGAAATCCGCCGTATCGCCCGCGTCGGTTTCGACATGGCACGCGTTCGCGGCAAGAAGCTCTGCTCGGTCGACAAGGCCAACGTTCTGGCGTCCAGCCAGCTGTGGCGCGAAATCGTCGAGCAAGTGGCCAAGGACTACCCGGACGTTGAGCTGAGCCACATGTACGTCGACAACGCCGCCATGCAACTGGTGCGTGCACCGAAGCAGTTCGACGTGATTGTCACCGACAACCTGTTCGGCGATATCCTGTCCGACGAAGCCTCGATGCTCACCGGCTCCATCGGCATGTTGCCGTCGGCCTCGCTGGATGCCAACAATAAAGGCATGTACGAGCCGTGCCACGGTTCGGCGCCGGACATTGCAGGCAAAGGCATTGCCAACCCGTTGGCGACGATTCTGTCGGTGTCGATGATGCTGCGTTACAGCTTCAATCAGGTTGTGGCCGCGGACGCTATCGAAAAGGCCGTCAGCCTGGTATTGGACCAAGGGCTGCGCACAGGGGACATCTGGTCGCCGGGTTGCGCGAAAGTAGGTACGCAGGAAATGGGCGATGCAGTAGTCGCAGCGCTGCGGAATCTGTAATCTCTGTGGCCCCGCTTGTCGCTGATGCCGGCAAGCGAGCCCACTTTTTGTAAAAGGTGTAGTTGCGATGAAACGTGTAGGTCTGATCGGTTGGCGCGGTATGGTCGGTTCCGTGCTCATGCAGCGGATGCTGGAAGAGCAGGATTTCGATCTTATTGAGCCGGTGTTTTTCACCACTTCCAATGTGGGTGGTCAAGGCCCGTCCGTGGGTAAGGATATTGCTCCGCTCAAGGACGCTTACAGCATTGAAGAGCTGAAAACCCTCGACGTGATTCTGACCTGCCAGGGTGGCGACTACACCAGCGAAGTCTTTCCGAAACTGCGCGAAGCCGGCTGGCAGGGTTACTGGATCGACGCCGCTTCCAGCCTGCGCATGCAGGATGACGCGGTGATCGTTCTGGACCCGGTGAACCGCAAGGTCATCGACCAGCAACTCGACGCGGGCACCAAGAACTACATCGGCGGCAACTGCACCGTCAGCCTGATGCTGATGGGCCTGGGCGGTCTGTTCGAAGCCGGTCTGGTGGAGTGGATGAGCGCCATGACCTATCAGGCGGCCTCCGGTGGCGGCGCGCAGCACATGCGTGAACTGATCAAGCAAATGGGTGTGACCCACGGCGCTGTCGCCGATCAACTGGCCGATCCGGCCAGCGCCATCCTCGACATCGACCGTCGTGTTGCCGAAGCCATGCGCAGCGACGCGTACCCGACCGAAAACTTCGGCGTGCCATTGGCCGGCAGCCTGATCCCGTGGATCGACAAAGAGCTGCCGAACGGTCAGAGCCGCGAAGAGTGGAAGGCCCAGGCCGAGACCAACAAGATCCTCGGTCGCTTCAAGAGCCCGATTCCGGTGGACGGCATCTGCGTGCGCATCGGCGCCATGCGCTGCCACAGCCAGGCGCTGACCATCAAGCTGAACAAAGATGTGCCGATCGCCGATATCGAAGGGCTGATCAGCCAGCACAACCCATGGGTCAAGCTGGTGCCGAACCAGCGCGAGATCAGTATGCAGGAGCTGAGCCCGACCAAGGTCACCGGCACCCTGAACGTACCGGTTGGCCGTCTGCGCAAGCTGAACATGGGTTCGCAGTTCGTCGGTGCTTTCACCGTTGGCGACCAGCTGCTGTGGGGCGCGGCCGAACCGCTGCGTCGCATGCTGCGGATTCTGCTGGAGCGTTGATTCGCTGATGTAATGAAAAAACCCGTATCTCGAAAGAGCTGCGGGTTTTTTATGGCCGTTAACGAGGGGAATATTGTGTCGCCTGGTCGGCCGCCATCGCGGGCAAGCCTTGCTCCTACGAGGTTTGTGTTGGCCGCATTCCATCTGCATGACGCATAACCTGTAGGAGCAAGGCTTGCCCGCGATGAGGCCAGTACAGCTACTACAAATTCCCCTGTGAATTGCCTGCATGCCAACCACCCGGTAAAGTGCCGCTCCCCCCGTTTCGCCTGAGGTAGATCCATGAGCCAGTCCTTTGATATCGCCGTCGTCGGCGCCACCGGTACTGTCGGCGAAACCCTCGTCCAGATTCTTGAAGAGCGCGACTTCCCGGTTGCCAACCTGCACCTGCTGGCCAGCAGTGAATCGGCAGGGCATTCGGTGCCGTTTCGCGGCAAGAACGTACGGGTGCGGGAAGTCGACGAATTTGATTTCAGCAAGGTCCAGCTGGCGTTCTTCGCCGCTGGCCCTGCGGTCACCCTGAGCTTTGCGCCGCGTGCCACGGCCGCCGGTTGCGCGTTGATCGATTTGTCTGGTGCCTTTCCGGCGGAGCAAGCACCGCAGGTGGTGCCGGAAGCCAACAGCCCAGTGCTGGCCGGCTTGAAAAAGCCGTTTCAGGTGAGCAGCCCAAGTGCATCGGCCACCACCCTGGCCGTGGTGCTGGCGCCATTGCGCGAGTTGCTCGACCTGCAGCGAGTGACCGTCACTGCCAGCCTGGCCGTTTCTGCCCAGGGCCGCGAAGCAGTCAGCGAGCTGGCCCGGCAGACGGCAGAACTGTTGAATGTTCGCCCGCTGGAGCCGCGTTTTTTTGATCGGCAAATGGCTTTCAACCTGCTGGCACAAGTCGGCACGCCGGATGCTCAGGGCCATACGCTGCTGGAAAAGCGCCTGGTTCGAGAGCTGCGCGAGGTCATGGCGCAGCCTTTATTAAAGATTTCTGTCACTTGCATTCAAGCGCCGGTGTTTTTCGGCGATAGCTTTAGCGTGACCTTGCAGTCAGCCAAGGCTGTCGACCTGGCGGCGGTGAGTGCTGCGCTTGAGGCCGCGCCGGGTGTCGAGCTGGTCGAGGCGGGCGATTATCCGACGCCGGTAGGCGATGCGGTAGGGCAGGACGTGGTCTACGTTGGTCGGGTTCGCAGCGGTATCGACGACCCGGCGGAACTTAACGTGTGGCTGACGTCAGATAACGTACGCAAAGGCGCTGCGCTCAACGCGGTGCAGGTGGCTGAGTTGTTGATAAAAGACCTTGTGTAAAAGATACTTGGCAACAATTTGCAAATTGATTCTAGTCGTACAGGCCACCAGGCCTGAATGCTGGAGGCGAGCCGCTATCAGGGGCTTCCAAGGGCATCAGTGAAATAAGCGCGCGCAGAGCCTCTTCGAGGTTGCGCGCAATGCCTTACGGCAGCGGTATCAACACCTTCTCGCTTGCCGAGGAAAGTTCAACAAAGGATGAGGCTATGGTTCAAGTTCGCAAACTGGTGTTAGCAATAGCGGCCGCCTCGGCGCTGTCCTCCGGTATGGCGCATGCCCTCGGGCTTGGGGAATTGACCCTGAAGTCGACCCTGAACCAGCCCCTGGTAGCAGAAATCGAGTTGCTCGACGTCAAGGACCTCACCGCTGCCGAAGTGGTACCGAGCCTGGCGTCGGCCGCCGACTTCGCCAAGGCCGGGGTTGATCGTCAGGCGTTCCTCAACGACCTGACGTTCACGCCAGTGCTCAATGCCAGCGGTAAAAGCATCCTGCGGGTGACTTCAAGTCAGCCACTTTCCGAGCCGATGGTGAAATTCCTGGTTCAGGTGATGTGGCCAAGCGGCCGACTGCTGCGCGACTACAGCGTGCTGCTCGATCCGTCCAAATTCTCGCCGCAGACGGCTGACGCTGCTGCGCAATCCGCACCGGCTCAAGCGCCGGCGGTCAACGCCCCAGTGACTGGCGCGAGCAAGCCTGCGCAGCACGTCACGACGCCGCGCGACACCTTGTGGGAAATCGCCGCGAAGGCGCGCAATGGCGGCTCGATCCAGCAAACCATGCTGGCGATTCAGGCTCTGAACCCGGATGCCTTTATCGATGGCAACATCAACCGGCTGAAAACCGGTCAGGTCTTGCGCCTGCCGGACGCCACGCAAAGCACCAGCCTGCCGCAGCCTAAAGCCGTTGCCGAAGTCGCCGCGCAGAACACGGCCTGGCGTCAGGGACGTCGCTCGGTTCACCGGGTGCAGGCGCAACAGCTTGATGCAACCAAGCGCGGGCATGATGTGGTCGCGCCGCAGGGGGCTGCCAAGGACCGCCTGAGCCTGGTGTCGGGCGAGCCCGGCAAAAAAGGTGGTAAAGGTGCAGCGGGCGATAGCAAGGCCATCGGCAACAAGCTGGCGGTAGCCCAGGAAGGCCTCGATACGACGCGTCGCGACAATGCCGAGCTGAAAAGCCGCATGACTGACTTGCAGAGTCAGTTGGACAAGCTCCAGCGCTTGATCGAGCTGAAAAATAATCAACTGGCCAAGCTGGAGGCAGAAGGCTCGGGCGCAGGTGCTGGTGCTGCTCAACCTTCGGCGGCGATGTCAGCTGATCTGGTTGCCCAGCCAGCGGCGGCGCCTGCACCCGCGGTAGCGCCAGAGGCAACGCCGGCCGCGGTGCCTGCCGAGGCGCCGATTCAGGCAGCCCCGGCGGTGAGTGACGAGCAAAAGTACAACGAACTGCTGACCAATCCGATACTCCTGGGTCTGGTGGGTGGCGGTGCCGTGGTGCTGTTGCTGCTGCTGTTGTTGCTGGCGCGTCGGCGCAAGGCTCAACAGGAAGCCGAGAAGCACAAGCGCATGGCGAAGGCGCTGGCTGAAGAGTCGGACTTGACGGAAGACCTCAATCTGCCGGAAAGCAGCTTCGAAGGCCTTGAGGTGTCGGCGCGAGTCGTCAAGCCTGCAACGGTTCCAGTTCCAGTTCCAGCTCCAGTCGTGGCGCCGGTGGTCGTGACACCGCCGATTGCTGCGCCATTGGTCGCGCCGGCGGCCGAGCGTTCGGACGATGTCCTGGCGCACGCCCAGTCGCACATCCATGCCGGGCGTCTGAATCAGGCAGCCAGCCTGCTTGAAGACGGCATCAAGCAAGAGCCACAACGCAGCGACCTGCGCTTGAAGCTGATGGAAGTCTACGGCCAGCAGGGCGATCGCAGTGCGTTCGTGGCGCAAGAGCGTCAGCTGGTTGCCAATGGCAAAAACCATGCTGACGTTGAGCAGCTGAAAAGCCGCTTTCCGGCGATGGTTGCCGTGGCAGCTGTTGGCGGCATCGCCGCCGCGGCGGTCGCTGCCGAACTGGATGCGCAGTACGTCAAGGACCTGCTGCACGAGGAGCCCAAGGCACCGGAACCTGAAGCTGCACCGGCTGATGATGACTTCGACAGCGCCTTCGACCTGAGCCTGGACGATCTGGAAGCCGCATCGCCAACGGTCGTTACGCCAGATCCGGCGCTGGATCTGGATGCATTTCCACTCGATGACGAGCTGAGCTTCGAATCTGTTCTGCAACAGCAAGCCGAGGCCAAGGACAGCCTGGATGATCTGTCGGATTTCGACCTTGATCTGGGTGGCGACGTGCCGGGTTCGATCCTGGCCGACGACGAGTTCCTGCTCAACCTTGACGACGATCTGAAAGACCTGCCAGCGGTCGAGTCGCCTGCAGTCACTGAGGCGGCGCTTGATGATCTGGAGTTGCCAGCCGATTTCGATCTGTCCCTGGCAGATGAAATCGATGCTCACGCCAAGCCTGAGTCAGACGACTTCATGTCCGAACTGGACGACGTCAATGCCGAGCTGGATCGTTTGTCCGGTAGCCTGGAGCATCCGCCTATCGCCGAGCCAAGCTTCACCGCTGAAGACGCGGCGGCGGGGATGGAGATGGGTGAGCCCGATTTCGATTTCCTCTCGGGCACTGACGAAGTCGCGACCAAGCTGGACCTGGCGCAGGCTTACATCGACATGGGTGACAACGACGGCGCACGGGACATCCTCGGTGAAGTGCTCAGCGAAGGTAATGACGGTCAGAAGAGCGAAGCCAAGGAAATGCTCGCGCGTATGGCCTGATTGACCGATAGCGCATAACAAAAACGGCAGCCCATCGAGGCTGCCGTTTTTGTTTTGGGGGGAGAAACCCTTTAGGGATTGGTCACATAACCCGTGGCGAGGGAGCTTGCTCCCGCTGGGTTGCGAAGCAACCCCAAAATCTGCAATCGCATTCTTTCAGGCACTCCTCACCAGAAGGCTTTACGACTGCTTCGCAATCGAGCGGGAGCAAGCTCCCTCGTCATAAGTGCATTACCTTAAGCCAGCAAATCCTCGTAAAACGCACCGAACGGCCGGGTAGGGTGGGCCAGCTGGATTTCGAGGATCCACAGTCCGACATTCGGGCAAGCTTCGAAACTGCCCAGATCGCCGGCGCGATAGATCGCGTGGGGGAAGTCGCTGACTCGATGGCCCTTGATGTCCAGGTTCAATACCCAGCCCATCGCGCACGCCTGTTCTTCTGCGTAGCGATACAGCTCGGGGCCGGCGACCCGATGGGTGCGCCAATAGTCCTGAACCCGGTCGAACAGGGTTTTTGCGGCTGCTGCACAGGCAATCATTTCCGGGTCGTTGCCGGCAGTGAACGTGGCGCCGGAGTCGCCCTCGTGGCGATCCCACACAACGCCGAGGTCAATGAAGAAAATATCGTTTTCGCCCAGCACCGGGTCGCCGCTCGAGGGCTGCTTGAAGGTTTTCAGGGTGTTCTCGCCGAAGCGGATCTTGGTCGGGTGCCAGATGCGGTCCATGCCCAGTTCGGTCAGTACTTCAAGCCCCATTACCAGGGCTTCTGACTCCAGCATGCCGGGCTTTATCCGGCGAGCCATTTCTTCGATGGCTTCCCAGGTCTTGCGTTTGGCGTGGAGCATTCCCTCCAGGCTGTAGGCCAATCCAACGGCTTCCTTTTCTATGACGCTCATTTATCAGTTCTCATCAGGTGTTGGATCTTCGTTGTATGCTTGTCTATATAGCGAAACGGCGGCGACTCATGCAAATGACAATTCATTTACTGGAGGGCGAACAAAAAACACCATGAACATGGCGTCCCGGCCCTGCGGCCTTATAATGCCCGCCTTTGCGTAGATCAGCAGGCTGTCATTCCTTGGCAAATATAGATAACCCGGCCGCCGAAATGGCGGCCGACGGCTTTTTCCGGATCGCGTTGGGCGTTGAATACAAAGGCTCGCGCTATCGCGGCTGGCAGCGTCAGGCGTCCGGTGTGGCCACCGTGCAGCAAATCCTCGAAACGGCCCTGTCGAAGGTCGCGGACTCGCCGGTGTCCTTGCACTGCGCGGGTCGCACCGACGCCGGCGTGCATGCCTGTGGCCAAGTGGTGCATTTCGATACGCAAGTCGACCGCTCGTTGAAAGCCTGGGTCATGGGCGCCAACATCAACTTGCCGCACGATATCAGCGTCAGTTGGGCCAAGGTCATGCCGGCGCACTTTCATGCGCGTTTCAAGGCGATTGCCCGGCGTTATCGGTATGTGATCTACAACGATCAGATCCGTCCGGCGCACCTCAACGAAGAGGTCACCTGGAATCACCGGCCGCTGGATGTCCAGCGCATGGCCGACGCGGCGCAGCATCTGATCGGCACCCACGACTTCAGCGCTTTTCGCGCCGGACAGTGCCAGGCCAAGTCGCCGATCAAGGAAATCCATCACCTGCGCGTCACCGGGCACGGCAAGATGATCGTGCTGGATATCCGCGCCAGTGCGTTCCTGCATCACATGGTGCGCAATATCGCCGGTGTGCTGATGACCATCGGTGCCGGTGAACGTCCGGTGGAATGGGCCAAAGAAGTGCTGGAAAGCCGGGTCCGCCGTACCGGTGGCGTCACGGCCCATCCATTCGGGCTGTACCTGGTGCAGGTCGAGTACCGCGACGAGTTCGAGTTGCCCGAGCGTTACATCGGTCCGCACTTCCTGACCGGCTTCTCGGAACTTGACGGCTGACGCCCTCGAACGCATTTGCTACCATCCGGGACTTTCCCGGATTTGCCCTGAGGTTCAAACGACATGTCAGCCGTTCGCAGCAAAATTTGTGGGATTACCCGCATTGAAGATGCGTTGGCGGCGGTTGATGCCGGGGCAGACGCAATCGGTTTGGTGTTCTATGCCAAAAGTCCGCGGGCGGTGACGGTGCAGCAGGCCCGCGCGATCATCGCCGCGTTGCCGCCATTCGTGACCACGGTGGGCTTGTTCGTCAACGCCAGTCGCTGCGAACTCGGAGAGATTCTCGACGCGGTGCCGCTGGACCTGTTGCAGTTCCATGGCGACGAAACCCCGGCCGATTGCGAGGGTTACCATCGGCCGTACATCAAGGCATTGCGGGTCAAGGCGGGCGATGACATCGCTGCCAGTTGCAATGCTTACGCTAAAGCCAGCGGCATTTTGCTCGATACCTATGTCGAAGGTGTTCCCGGTGGAACCGGCGAGGCCTTTGACTGGTCATTGATACCGCAAGGTTTGAGCAAGCCGATCATCCTTGCAGGCGGGCTGTCGGCGGCCAATGTGGCCGAGGCGATTGCCCGGGTTCACCCGTACGCGGTGGACGTCAGCGGTGGGGTAGAGCAGAGCAAGGGCATCAAGGATCACGCGAAGATTCGCGCGTTTATACAGGCAGTGCGCACTAGCGTGTAGTCGATGTGACGGCTGGCAGTCTGCCGCCGTCCATTGCACTGTACGAAACAGGTGTACTGCATTAGGCAGGCATGGCTGAGGGTTGTTGGGTTGTACGAAGGTCAGTCTTGCTGACCCGGCTATCCACCGATCATCGCCGCACACATGAATTTAGCTCAAGGGCATACGCGGGGCTGCGAACCAAAGCGTTCGGGCCGCCGGTACTGGAGAAAGAAAGCATGAGCAACTGGTTAGTAGACAAACTGATCCCTTCGATCATGCGTTCCGAGGTGAAGAAAAGCTCGGTGCCTGAAGGCCTGTGGCACAAGTGCCCGTCTTGCGAGGCGGTACTGTATCGTCCGGAGCTGGAAAAGACCCTGGATGTTTGCCCCAAGTGCAACCACCACATGCGCATCGGCGCACGTGCGCGGATCGACATCTTCCTTGATGCCGAAGGCCGTGCCGAACTGGGCGCTGACCTGGAGCCGGTTGACCGTCTGAAATTCCGCGACGGCAAGAAGTACAAGGATCGCCTGACTGCCGCGCAGAAGCAGACCGGCGAAAAAGACGCACTGATCTCCATGAGCGGTACCCTGCTGGGCATGCCAGTGGTGGTGTCGGCGTTTGAATTCTCCTTCATGGGCGGTTCGATGGGTGCGATCGTCGGCGAGCGCTTCGTGCGTGCGGCCAACTACGCGCTGGAAAATCGTTGCCCGATGATCTGCTTCGCCGCTTCCGGCGGTGCGCGGATGCAGGAAGCGCTGATCTCGCTGATGCAAATGGCCAAGACCTCCGCGGTACTGGCGCGTCTGCGCGAAGAAGGCATTCCGTTCATTTCCGTGCTGACCGACCCGGTCTACGGCGGTGTTTCCGCCAGTCTGGCGATGCTCGGCGACGTGATCGTCGGTGAGCCGAAAGCCCTGATCGGCTTCGCCGGTCCGCGCGTTATCGAGCAGACCGTGCGTGAAAAACTGCCGGAAGGCTTCCAGCGCAGCGAGTTCCTGCTGGAACACGGTGCAATCGACATGATCATTGCGCGTCAGGAGCTGCGCCCGCGTCTGGGTAACCTGCTGGCACAACTGATGGGGCTGCCGACGCCTGAGTTCGTGGCTGCGCCCGTCGAGCCACTCGTGGTTCCGCCGGTGCCTGCAAACCTATGACCGAGCGTTCCCTTGGCGACTGGCTCGCCTACCTTGAGCAGTTGCATCCGTCAGCCATCGACATGGGGCTTGCGCGCTCGCAAGAGGTAGCCTCCCGGATGGGATTGGGCAAGCCGGCGCCTCGGGTGATCACGGTCACCGGCACCAATGGCAAGGGGTCTACCTGTGCGTTCGTGGCATCATTGCTGCGGGCGCAAGGGCTCACGGTCGGTGTCTACAATTCTCCGCACCTGCTGCGTTACAACGAGCGGGTGCAGATCAATGGCGTCGAAGCCACTGATGCGCAGTTGTGCGAAGCCTTTGCGGCAATCGATGCCGGACGCGGTGAAATTTCCCTGACGTACTTTGAAGTGGGCACTTTGGCGGCGTTCTGGCTGTTTCAGCGTGCGGGTCTGGATGCGGTGGTGCTGGAAGTCGGTCTCGGCGGACGCCTGGACACCGTCAATCTGGTGGATGCCGACGTCGCGCTGGTCACCAGTATTGGCGTCGATCACGCAGATTACCTCGGCAATACCCGCGAATCCGTAGCTTTCGAAAAGGCCGGCATTTTCCGTCAGGGCGCGCCTGCGCTCTGTGGTGACCTCAATCCGCCTCAACCTCTGCTGGATAAAGTGCGCGAGCTCAATTGCCCGTTCTTCCTGCGGGGTCGTGATTTTGATTTGGGCATCACCGAGCAGCACTGGCAGTGGCGGGGCGTCGATCCGCAAGGGCGTGCGATTGAGTTGCACGACTTGCCGCTGCTGGATCTGCCGATGGAAAACGCCGCGCTGGCATTGCAGGCTTATGCGCTGCTGGGCCTGCCATGGCAGGCCGAGCAAATTGTCGCTGCATTGAAAGCGACGACAGTGGTCGGGCGTCTGGATCGCCGCCAGTTCAACTGGCACGGCAAGCGCCTGAACCTGATGCTGGATGTGGGGCATAACCCGCATGCGGCCGAGTATCTGGCTCAGCGTTTGGCTCGCCGGCCAATAGCAGGTCGGCGGTTGGCGGTATTTGGTTTGTTGGCTGACAAGGATCTCGATGGAGTTGTCGGCGAATTGAGTGGTAGTGTCCAGCATTGGGCTGTCGCCCCGCTTGATTCTGCGCGCGCACGTCCGGTTGCGGATTTGCAGGTTGCGTTGCAGAGCCTTGGGGCGTCGGTAACATCCTATGCCAGTGTCGCGGATGCCCTGGAAGGGCAGTGCGAACTGGCAACGGCGGAAGATGAAATTCTGCTGTTCGGATCATTTTATTGTGTTGCCGAAGCCCTCGAATGGTTGGCTCGGCGCTCCACGGAGGAAGCTGCACATGGCTTTGCTGGATAACGCGTACAAGCAGCGAATGGTTGGGGCTCTGGTTTTGGTGGCATTGGCGGTGATTTTCTTGCCAATGCTGTTTTCCCGGGAAGATGAGCAGCGTCAGGTGGTGGTTCATGCCCCGGCTGCACCTCAAGCCCCGGCAATGCCGCAGGTACAGATTGAGCCC
Source organism: Pseudomonas fluorescens HK44 (assembly GCF_000217955.3). Lineage (GTDB taxonomy): Bacteria > Pseudomonadota > Gammaproteobacteria > Pseudomonadales > Pseudomonadaceae > Aquipseudomonas > Aquipseudomonas fluorescens_AQ. The sequence goes on from NZ_AFOY02000010.1 coordinate 213,518, forward strand.
GTGGTGGTACCGGAGCCGCAAGCGTTGCCGCAGGAGCCGGTTCCAGGCGATGACGAGATTGCTGCCGAGAAAGCCCCTTCCAAGCCGGTTGCCCCCAGCACTCCTGTCGCACCAGCCCCGGTTGCCGCCAAGCCGGTAGCACCGGCTCCTGCACTCAAGCCGGCTCCGGCTCCGGCGCAACCGGTCGCGGCGGCGCCGAGCAAGCCTGATACCAGTCAGAGTCGCGTCGATGCCAATGGCCTGTCGGTCAGTTGGTCGGTGCAGTTGGCCAGCCTGTCGAGCCGTGAAAGTGCCGAAAGCTTGCAGAAAACCCTTCGCAGCCAGGGTTACAACGCCTATATCCGTACCGCCGATGGCAAGAACCGGGTGTTTGTCGGTCCGTTGATCGAGCGTGCAGAGGCCGATCGCCTGCGTGACCTGCTGGGTCGGCAGCAGAATCTCAAGGGCTTTGTCGTTCGCTTCCAGCCTGAGCGCGGTTAAAGGCATCACGTGCCTGTAGCGGCTGGCGCAGCCTGCGCCAGCTACTGCGGGGGGCATGCAAGCGGGCCAATCACAGGTGCTGGCGTTTGTTATAACCATTTGATTTCAAATGCACTTGCAATCGCAGCTTACCGATAGCCATGGGCTCTGCTAAAATGCGCCGCCTTATCCGTCTGTAGGCTGCACTGTGCCATTTACCTGGGTTGACTGGGCGATCGTCGCGATCGTCGCCATCTCCGCTTTGATCAGTCTGAGCCGCGGCTTCGTTAAAGAAGCGCTATCGCTGCTGACCTGGATCATCGCAGGGGCCGTTGCCTGGATGTTCGGTGGCTCGCTGTCCGGGTACCTCGCCGGATACATCGAAACCCCGTCGGCTCGCGTGATCGCGGGCTGTGCCATCATGTTTGTTGCCACCTTAATGGTGGGCGCAATGATCAATTACCTTATCAGCGAACTGGTTCGCGTCACCGGCCTGTCCGGGACCGACCGTTTTCTTGGCATGGCCTTCGGCGCGGCGCGTGGCGCGCTGCTGGTGGTCACCGCCGTCGGGCTCTTGAGTCTGGGCCCGGTACAGCAGGATAAGTGGTGGCAGGAGTCAAGGCTCGTGCCACAATTTCTATTAGTTGCAGACTGGTCCAAAAACCTCATATTAGGGTGGAGCAGTCAGTGGCTGGCCAGCGGTATCAGCGTACCCGCTGACATACCGTTCAAGGAGCATCTCTTGCCGACGGCCAAAACGCCGCAGTGAGATGTGTTCAGTTCAGTTTCATTAAGTAGGGGTTGCGTCGCATGTGTGGCATCGTCGGTATCGTCGGTAAGTCGAACGTCAATCAGGCGCTGTATGACGCGCTAACCGTCCTCCAGCACCGCGGCCAGGACGCTGCCGGTATCGTGACCAGCCATGATGGCCGGTTATTCCTGCGCAAGGACAACGGTCTGGTTCGTGACGTGTTTCATCAGCGTCACATGCAGCGCCTGGTCGGTCACATGGGCATTGGCCATGTGCGTTATCCGACCGCGGGCAGCTCGACTTCGGCCGAAGCTCAACCGTTTTACGTCAACTCGCCGTATGGCATCACCCTGGCGCACAACGGTAACCTGACCAACGTTGAACAGCTGGCCAAGGAGATTTACGAATCTGACCTGCGCCACGTCAACACCAACTCCGATTCGGAAGTGCTGCTCAACGTGTTCGCTCACGAACTGGCCCAGCGCGGCAAGTTGCAGCCAACCGAAGAAGACGTGTTTGCGGCTGTCACTGATGTGCACAACCGTTGCGTGGGTGGTTACGCGGTGGTGGCCATGGTGACCGGTTATGGCATCGTCGGTTTCCGTGATCCGCATGGTATCCGTCCGATCGTCTTCGGCCAGCGTCACACCGACGAAGGCGTCGAATACATGATCGCCTCCGAAAGCGTTTCCCTGGATGTGCTTGGTTTTACCCTGATTCGCGACCTCGCGCCGGGCGAAGCGGTCTACATCACTGAAGACGGCAAGCTGCATACCCGTCAGTGCGCGACGAACCCATCGCTGACTCCGTGCATCTTCGAACACGTCTACCTGGCGCGTCCGGATTCGATCATCGACGGCGTTTCGGTTTACAAGGCCCGCCTGCGCATGGGTGAGAAACTTGCCGAGAAGATCCTGCGCGAGCGTCCGGATCACGACATCGACGTGGTCATCCCGATTCCGGATACCAGTCGCACCGCGGCGCTGGAGCTGGCGAACCACCTGGGTGTGAAGTTCCGCGAAGGCTTCGTGAAGAACCGCTACATCGGCCGGACCTTCATCATGCCGGGCCAGGCTGCACGGAAAAAATCCGTACGCCAGAAGCTCAACGCCATCGAGCTGGAATTTCGCGGCAAGAACGTGATGCTGGTGGACGACTCGATCGTTCGCGGCACCACCTGCAAGCAGATCATCCAGATGGCTCGCGAAGCCGGCGCCAAAAACGTCTACTTCTGCTCGGCAGCGCCAGCCGTGCGTTACCCGAACGTGTACGGCATCGACATGCCGAGCGCCCACGAGTTGATCGCCCACAATCGTACGACTCAGGACGTGGCTGATCTGATCGGCGCTGATTGGCTCATCTATCAGGACCTGCCGGACTTGATCGAAGCGGTCGGTGGCGGCAAGATCAAGATCGAGAACTTCGATTGTGCGGTGTTCGACGGCAAGTACGTCACCGGTGACGTCGACGAGGCTTACCTGAACAAGATCGAGCAGGCACGTAACGATGCCTCCAAGGTCAAGACGCAGGCAGTCAGTGCGATCATCGATCTGTACAACAACTGAGTTTCTACCGGCCCTGAGGGGCCGGTTTTGTATCTACCAATAAAGAACAAGGCAAGGAGTGACAGCATGAGTCAGGAATGGGATGCCGGTCGGCTGGACAGCGACCTCGATGGCGTAGCGTTCGATACCCTGGCCGTACGCGCCGGTCAGCACCGCACGCCGGAAGGCGAACACGGTGATCCGATGTTCTTCACTTCAAGCTACGTGTTCCGTACCGCTGCCGATGCGGCGGCACGCTTCGCTGGCGAAGTGCCGGGCAACGTTTACTCGCGCTACACCAACCCGACCGTTCGTTCGTTCGAAGAGCGGATTGCTGCTCTTGAAGGTGCCGAGCAGGCCGTGGCGACGGCCACCGGCATGGCAGCAATCCTTGCAGTGGTGATGAGTCTGTGCAGCGCTGGCGATCATGTGCTGGTCTCGCGCAGCGTGTTCGGCTCGACCATCAGCCTGTTCGAAAAGTACTTCAAGCGTTTTGGCATCGAGGTCGATTACGTGCCCTTGGCGGAATTGTCCGGCTGGGACGCGGCGATCAAGGCCAACACCAAATTGCTGTTCGTCGAATCGCCGTCCAATCCTTTGGCTGAGTTGGTGGACATTGCTGCGTTGTCGAAAATCGCTCACGCCAAGGGCGCGATGCTGGTGGTCGACAACTGCTTCTGCACGCCAGCCTTGCAGCAGCCGCTGAAGCTCGGTGCGGACGTGGTCGTGCATTCGGCAACCAAGTTCATCGACGGTCAGGGCCGTTGCATGGGGGGTGTGGTGGCCGGTCGTGGCGAGCAGATGAAAGAAATCGTCGGCTTCCTGCGTACTGCCGGGCCGACCTTGAGCCCGTTCAACGCCTGGATCTTCCTCAAGGGTCTGGAAACCTTGAGCCTGCGCATGAAGGCGCACTGCGCCAATGCTCAGCAGTTGGCCGAGTGGCTGGAGCAGCAGGACGGCATCGAGAAAGTCCATTACGCCGGCCTCAAGAGCCATCCGCAGCATGAGTTGGCTCAGCGCCAGCAGAAGGGTTTTGGCGCGGTGGTGAGTTTCGAGGTCAAGGGTGGCAAAGAGGGCGCCTGGCGCTTTATCGATGCCACGCGCTTGATTTCGATCACTGCCAATCTCGGTGACAGCAAGACCACCATTACCCATCCGAGCACCACCTCTCACGGTCGCCTGGCGCCGCAAGAGCGTGAGGCTGCGGGGATTCGCGACAGCTTGATCCGCATTGCGGTCGGCCTGGAAGATGTGGGTGACCTGCAAGCAGATCTGGCGCGTGGCCTGGCTGCCTTGTGATCGAGTTGTCCACGCCTGCAAGTGGTACTCATGGCCGGGTTGCACTGGTCACTGGTGCTGCGCGCGGCATAGGTCTGGGGATTGCCGCCTGGCTGGTCAGCGAAGGCTGGCGGGTGGTGCTGACCGATCTGGACAGGGTGCGCGGCTCGAAGGTTGCCGGGGTGCTGGGTGACAACGCCTGCTTCATCGGTATGGACGTGGCCGATGAGCAGCAGGTGGCGCAGGGTGTCGCCGAGGTGCTCGGGCGGTTCGGTCGCATCGACGCGCTGGTGTGCAATGCGGCCGTCGCCGATCCGCACAACATTACATTGGAAAGCCTCGATCTGGCGTACTGGAATCGGGTGTTGGCGGTCAACCTCAGTGGGCCCATGCTGCTGGCCAAGCATTGTGCGCCTTATTTGCGTGCTCACAGCGGCGCCATCGTCAATCTGGCCTCGACCCGAGCGGCGCAGTCGGAGCCGGATACCGAGGCTTACGCGGCGAGCAAGGGCGGTTTGCTGGCATTGACTCACGCCTTGGCCATCAGCCTGGGGCCGGAGATTCGGGTCAATGCGGTCAGCCCCGGCTGGATCGATACGCGTGATCCGGCGGCGCGGCGTGCCGAACCGCTGAGCGATGCAGATCATGCTCAGCATCCGGCGGGGAGGGTAGGGAACGTCGAGGATGTGGCGGCGATGGTGGCCTGGCTGCTGTCGAAGAATGCCGGGTTTGTCACGGGCCAGGAGTTTGTGGTCGATGGCGGCATGACCAAGAAAATGATTTATAGCGATTAACCGGGGTGCCGGGGCATGGCTGGAGACGGCTTGAGGTTGGGGGTGTCACAGATTGGTGCCCGGGAGATGACATGATTTTGTCTTTTTCAGAAAAACTTCAAGCAGGCTATTGACTTAGCTTCGGTATCTGCGTAAATTTCGCGGCCTCAGAGAAGCAAAGGGTGATTAGCTCAGCTGGGAGAGCGTCTGCCTTACAAGCAGAATGTCGGCGGTTCGATCCCGTCATCACCCACCACTTCTTGAGTCTTGCGAAAGCAGGAAGGAAGCTGTAAAAAGCCTCCACCGACGCGCAGCGGTAGTTCAGTCGGTTAGAATACCGGCCTGTCACGCCGGGGGTCGCGGGTTCGAGTCCCGTCCGCTGCGCCATATTTCCAGATCGGGTTTTCCCGGTTTGAGATTGAAAAGCCTCAGCTCTTCAATCCGACAAAGGTTCACACAGACGCAAGTCTGAGCGATACGCAGCGGTAGTTCAGTCGGTTAGAATACCGGCCTGTCACGCCGGGGGTCGCGGGTTCGAGTCCCGTCCGCTGCGCCATATCTGCCTCAAGGCCCACTGAACGCCTTGAAGCTACGAAGAGAGCCACTGGCTACTTCGAGTCGATAGCAAAAACCCTGGTCGAAAGACCGGGGTTTTTTGTTTGTGGAATTTGGAATCCGAATGTTGGCTCCCACCATGCGTAGGAGCCAAGCTTGCTCGCGATAGCTATTTCAATGACGCCATCGCCGGCAAGCCGTGCTCCTACAGGTGTGCTGGCATTCAATCAGAAATCGAACTTGTCTCGCAGGCCGTAATACCAGGCGCCCAGTGCGGCAAACGGAGTGCGCAACAACTGGCCGCCGGGGAAAGGGTAGTGCGGCAGGTCGGCAAAGGCATCAAAGCGCTCTGCCTGACCGCGCAAGGCTTCGGCCAGGACTTTGCCTGCCAGATGCGTGTAGGTCACGCCATGGCCGCTACAGCCCTGGGAGTAATAGATGTTGTCGCCCAGGCGTCCGACCTGCGGCAAGCGCGACAAGGTCAGCAGGAAATTGCCGGTCCAGGCGTAATCGATCTTCACATCCTTGAGCTGCGGGAAGGCCTTGAGCATCTTCGGTCGAATAATCGCTTCGATGTTGGCCGGATCCCGGGCGCCGTACACCACGCCGCCACCGAAGATCAGGCGCTTGTCGCCAGAAAGGCGATAGTAGTCGAGCAAGTAGTTGCAGTCCTCGACACAGTAATCCTGAGGCAACAGGCTCTTTGCCAGCTCTTCGCTCAAGGGTTCGGTGGTGATCACCTGAGTGCCGCACGGCATTGATTTGGCGGCCAGCTCCGGAACCAGATTACCCAGGTAGGCGTTGCCGGCGACGATGATGAACCTGGCCCTGACCTTGCCTTGAGGCGTATGCACCACCGGGTTGGCGCCACGCTCGATGCGTACGGCGGGTGACTGTTCGTAAATCGTCCCGCCCAGCGATTCGACGGCCGCAGCTTCACCCAGTGCCAGGTTGAGCGGGTGGATGTGGCCGCCACTCATGTCGAGCATGCCGCCCACGTATTGATCACAGGCGACGACTTCGCGAATGCGGCGCTTGTCCAGGAGTTCCAGCTGAGTGTGGCCGTAGCGCTCCCACAGGCGCTTCTGCGACTCCAGATGGCCCATTTGCTTGTGGGTGATGGCTGCAAACACGCCACCGTCTTTCAGGTCGCACTGGATCTGGTATCTGGCCACGCGGTCGCGAATGATCTTGCCGCCTTCAAACGCCATTTGACCGAGCATTTGCGCTTGCTTGGGGCCAACGCTGCGTTCGATCACATCGATATCGCGGCTGTAACTGTTAACGATCTGGCCACCGTTGCGACCCGAGGCGCCGAAGCCGACTTTGGCAGCCTCCAGGACTGTCACCCGAAACCCGCTCTCCAGCAAAAACAGTGCGCTGGACAGGCCGGTATAGCCCGCACCAATAACGCAGACATCGGTCTCTACGTCATCCCGTAGCGTTGGGCGCAACGGGGCGGCGTTGGCCGACGCGGCGTAATAGGATTCCGGATAAGGGATGTTCGCCATCCTGTAACCTCTGTTTAATATATTTTACGATTGCTCCGATCCTACCTGAGTTAAAAATCGACTGCCAGCTACCCGGAATATCTTCTTTGCTGTACCAAAATTAAATATTTTGCATATTCATAGGGTTAGGTGAAAAAAAGGTGTTGACACCCCTCCGGAATTCCGTAGAATGCCGCCTCACAGCAGGCACGTAGCTCAGTTGGTTAGAGCACCACCTTGACATGGTGGGGGTCGTTGGTTCGAGTCCAATCGCGCCTACCAAACAAAATCCGCTCTGCTGGGCGGTCTAGAAGGGCTCACCGAAAGGTGGGCCCTTTTTTGTTGTCTGTGATTTTTCAAATTTTTTGAAAAACCCCCACCGCGATACACCTTCAAGTCAGCATTTGCCTTCGCAAATGTCTGAGTTCGAAGCGTTCAAGGGGGTAGCATAAGAGTCGCAAGCGAGGCGAATACACTGGATTGAAAAGGGCCTTATGAAGGTACCGGGGGTGGCAGCATGACCCAGGTTCAGCGTTTCACAATCAACACCGCGGGCCGCGACTTTGCCGTGGGTGATATTCACGGCCATTTCACCCGGCTTCAGGCAGCACTTGATGCCGCCGGCTTCAACCCCGCAACCGATCGGCTCTTCAGTGTTGGCGATATGGTTGACCGCGGCCCCGAATCTACCGACGTTGACGTGTGGCTGGCCAAGCCGTGGTTCTTTGCCGTGCAGGGCAATCATGAGCAAATGGCGGTCGATGGCCATCGGCTCAGCCATAAAGGCCAGGCCAGTTACCTGCACATAATCAACGGTGGTGCCTGGCTGTACGGTCTGTCCAGCGCTGAGCAAGCCTTCTATGTCGATCTGTTCGCCGAGCTGCCTATCGCAATTGAAGTAATGACGCCCATGGGGCCGGTGGGACTCGTGCATGCTGATTGCCCGTTCGATGATTGGGCGCAAATGCTTGGCGCCCTTGAGCGGGAGCAAGGCTCGATGCGGCGTAGTGTTCAAACGATCTGCCAGTGGTCCCGTTCGCGCATTACCAGCGAAAACGCTACTGGCGTCAGGGGCATCAGGGCCGTGATCGTCGGCCACACGGTGGTCCTTCAGCCGACCGTGCTGGGCAACGTCTACCACATCGACACTGGCGGCTGGATGGGCGGCCATTTCACGCTGATTGATCTGGCCACTCTCGAGTGCTTGCCGTCGGTCAATCCAGAAGTGCGCAGCCGGTGAGTGGGTTGCGGGTAGCTCAGGAGGTTGTGTACTCGAGATACAGCCTTTCGAGCGCCTCTTGGTACTTGTCTCCGGTTAAAGACTTTTTCAGGGCTTCCACGACTTCGAGTGCTGAAGCTGCAGCCAGGGCTTCGTTATCTCCCCGGCTTGCGGCGCGCAGTCGTGCTGCTGCAATGATCGCGTCTTCAGTCGTTTGCATGGTGTTGCCCTCGAAGGGCTCGGTCTCACTGATGCCGACAATCCACCATTAATTCTACCCCCGGGGTATGCCATGACAACCAGGCTGCCTGCCTGGATCGAGCTACGGTTGTTGGGGTGGCGTGCGCCGACTGCCAACTCAAGCGCGGCATGTGCGCGGTTCGAGCGTAAAATAGCTGGGCTACCTCATCAAAAGGAGCCGAATATGAATGCCGACCAAATGAACAAACGGACGGCTGGAGAAAGAGTCGTTTGGGATCAGTATTTTTGTGCTGCGCTGATAGCCGAAAGCAATCTCACTGCGCCAACGGTAGGGGGGCCGAAGTCGAGTCACGATGAGTGGCAGAATCTATTGGTCGACAGGGCCAAAGTTCTTGCTGACAAGATGATGGAGCACCGGCAGTAAACTGAGCCCAGCCATCGCGCTGGGCTCTTCACATGTGTCGGATAACGACCATCGCACAGGCGAAAAAAAACCCGCAGGTGGGCGGGCTTTTGATCGATGGGGGCGTTGATCCTTCAACGGTTGCAAGTGTGCTCTGTGGCTCAAACCCAATCAACTGAATGGCGACGAAACACCGGAATAATACAGAGTGGCGTACCCGTTTGATCGCGGCCAATTGAAGGTGAGGGCAAGATGCTCGTTTGTCTTGTCTTGTCTTGTCTTGTCTGCGAAGCGAGGCGAGGCGTTTTGGACTACTACTGACAGGCCGATTATTTTTCGTCTTGAATGGGGAGCAATTCGATGCTGGTTCACTGGTTTCTCGCCGCGGTCCATCTTTTGGCTTATGGCCTGGCGCTCTGGGGTGTTCTGACGCGTGGCATGGCTTTTCGTCGAGTAGGCGCGGAGGGTGCGGGGGCTCGTAGTGTTTTGCTGGCAGATAACGTTTGGGGCGTCTGTGCATTGACTCTTCTGGTTACCGGCGGGATTCGTGCCTTTGGCGGGTACGAAAAGGGGGCGGGCTATTACCTGCATCAACCGCTGTTCCATCTGAAAATGACTCTATTCGTCATCATCCTGCTGCTCGAGATTGCACCGATGGTGGCCTTGATCAAATGGCGGATCGCGTTGAGTCGAGGTGCACCGATTGATATCGCGCGGGTCCGTCTCTTTGCGCGGATCAGTCATATCGAGGCGCTGTTGATTATCTTGATGGTCGTGGCTGCGACAGGCATGGCGCGAGGAGTGACGTTTGGATAGTCGGCTAACGTTGCTGCGCTATGGATTGGAGTGTCCAGGCCGGCTGTGAGGTTTTCACTGGGCTGAATCCGAATCGTCTGACAGTAAGGCTCATGGCGATGTCGTTAGTATCGGCATCACCGGCAGGGTGTCGGTGCTGCGCCGTTGTCATGGGGGAAGGCGGGGCGCGTAGAATCTTTAGCCAGCCGTTGCCGTGAGAGAAAGGGCTGGCTACTGATTGCTGACGGGCTCAGGGGGTTTCGCGCTTGTCCGGCGCAGTAAGACCCGCCTGAATACGTTGGTAGATTTCTTCGCGATGCACCGCAACGTCTTTCGGGGCATTAATGCCGATTCTGACCTGCTGGCCGCTAACGCCCAGAATAGTGATGGTAATGTCATCACCGATGTTTATGCTTTCACCGACTTTGCGGGTGAGTATCAGCATGATCTTCTCCTTGATAGCTTTGTAGGGCACCTGACTCAGACAATGCAGATGTCGGTAGTACCTATAGATTAGTGCGAAGTGTCACGGTTTGGGTGCCTCTTTCTGACGTGCAGACGCTGCATTAATTCCCAAGGTGCGACTATACAGAGGCGAGAAACATCATTCTCGTTGTTTTGAGGCCTGTTTACCGGGTCGCGGGGCATTCCCGGGTGATAAAATCCTGGCTTTTGGCATTCAGAGGGGAAGGTTGTGCGCAAAATGGCGTTGGTGGTCGCGGTATTGGTGTTGACCGGATGTGGTCAGGAAAAGGCCGGGGAGTCGAAAAAACCTCAGGCGCCGGTTGTTTCTGCGCCGGCTGTCGCTGCTGCCCCGCAATGGGATGTTCTGGTTCAGGGCGAGACCGTGCAGGCGATCAGCGATCTCACTGGCTGGCTGATCGAGCACAGTTTTGTTTCCTACGTGGTCACGCAAGACGGCAAACAGCGCGTGCTGGTCGGGCCGTTCAACTCAAAAGCCGAAGCCGAGGCAAGGCAGGTCGAGCTGACCGCAGCCCTGGCCAAGGCGAAGAAGATGAATATCGAATCAATGGTCGTTGAGCACAGCGCGGCTCAATAACTGATTCTGGTGCCTGTTATCCGCAGGCCTTCATGTCGACGGGGCCGACGAACTCATTGCCGCGCCCCATCACGCACGCGACGCTCTGATTGCGTTGGCGCTCCCAGCGTTGTACCGGGTAAGTCCTGTTCCAGGCCTCGAAGAGCTGTCGATCCTGTCTGGACAGACGTAGCCCGTATTGCTTGCTCATGTAGAAATAAGTGCGAGCGATCATCCCGCGAATAGACGGGCGGGGCATGACCTTCCTGGCCTTGAAGTCGACCTGGGTCAGGCACGAACCGTATTGCCCGAATTGCACGGGGAGCCAGCCGAAGCTGAAATTGCTACGGTCCCCGTTCACCTCGCCGATGCTTGGCACCAGGTTGTGCAGGTCGGCCTCGGCGCGCTGATAGGTCGGGTCATGACGTGTGCAGTCCTGGCGACCACCCTGTTGCCAGCACTGGCGTTGGTGACCGATTTGCCATGCCGCAACGATGTGCTCCCATTCGATACGTGCTGCGCGCTTGGCGTTTTTACGTGGCACGTAACCGCAGGCTTTGAGGTCGACCCGATTGCCCGTGTATTTGCAGCCACAATAGAACTCGGTGGACTGTGGGGCGTAGAGTGTCCAGGCGACCTTTTTCGCTTCGTTGAACGTGCGTGGCGCATCCGCCTGAGCACTGACGACAACGAAGAGCAACAACAGCAAAGCCAAACAGCGAACAATCATTGACTCAGTCTTCCGTCGGCACAACCCAGAAAATCTGCACGCCGCCATCGTCGCGATAAGCGAGGGTGACGTTGTCGTTCTCGGCGATTTCCTTGAGCAGGCGTTCCCATTCATCTACTGGCTCGTCGGGCAGACGGAAGATCAGGGCGGTCTTGGCTTTTTGGGCGGTCGGGGAGTTGATGATTTTTTGAACGCGCAAACCGAGTCGTTCGTAAGCGCCTGGAGGGTTGGTCGCTGCTGAAGAGGTCGTGGTCACAGGGTGCTCCTTATTAAGCTGTACGTGCATACAGTATTTAACTGTAGGCAATTTCGCAACTGCTTAACATTCAAGAAAATCCTCTCACAGCGAGTTTTTCCGTTTGGTGTAAACCGGTTTGAGATTGTTCAGAAGAAATGGCGAGAGCGGCGGGGTGCAGATCACTCGCCCGAGCGGGCGAGTGGGGGGGAAGCGTCCGGCGGGATCAGGCCGGACGCAGTGAATCAGTACTCCCAGAACATCCGTTGCAGCTCTTTGCTGTCCGACGTCTTGGTCAATGCAACCATCGTCAGGATGCGGGCTTTTTGCGGGTTCAGGTCATGCGCAACGACCCAGTCATACTTGTCGTCTGGCTGTTCGGCGTTGCGCAGGACAAAGCCGCCGGCATTGACGTGGGAAGAACGAATGATCTGCACGCCATCCTTGCGCAGTGTCTGCAAGGTTGGAACCAAACGCGAAGACACCGAGCCATTGCCGGTGCCGGCATGGATGATGGCTTTGGCGCCAGCTTGGGCCAGGGCCTTGTAAGCGGTGCCGTCGACATTGCCATAGGAATAGGCGATTTCGACGTCAGGCAGGCTCTTGATGGTTTTGATGTCGAATTCCGAATCCATGGTGTGGCGCTTGGCTGGCAAGCGGAACCAATAGGATTTGCCTTCGATCACCATGCCCAATGGGCCCCATGCGCTTTTGAACGCTTCAGTCTTGAGGTTGATCATTTTGCTGACATCACGACCCGACTGAATTTCGTCGTTCATGGTGACCAGCACGCCTTTGCCGCGAGCATCTTTGCTACCCGCTACGGCGACGGCGTTGTACAGGTTAAGCATGCCGTCAGCCGACATCGCGGTGCCTGGGCGCATCGAACCGACAACGATGATTGGCTTGTCGGTTTTTTCCACCAGGTTCAGGAAGTAGGCGGTCTCTTCCAGGGTGTCGGTGCCGTGAGTAATAACGATGCCATCGACGTCTTTGCTGTCGGCCAATTCGGCCACGCGGCGGCCCAGTTGCAGCAGGTTTTCGTTGGTGATGCTCTCGGAGGCGATTTGCATCACTTGCTCGCCGCGAACATTGGCCAATTGGCTCAGTTCAGGGATGCCGGCGATCAACTGCTCGATCCCGACTTTTGCGGCCTGGTACGTAGCACTGTTGGCTGAGCTGGCGCCAGCACCGGCAATCGTGCCGCCTGTAGCGAGGACGACCACGTTTGCCAGTTTCTGTCGGGTTTCGACTTCTTTTGCTTGCAGTGCAGTCGGGAGGAGCAGCAGGAGGGCCAAAGCGCCCGGAATAAAGGTATTGAAGGCAGATTTCATTGTTTTCTCTCTAATAGTGATGACGGTGCTGATGCAGGTTCATCTAGAAACACCCCAAGCAGATCTGAATGCCGGGGATGCCCAGTAAGAGCAGGATCTGTACCAGTCATACCCAGGATTGAAAATTATTTTAACTTTATGATTTTAAACAACTTATTGTTCAGGTGTGGTGGCGCTCAAGGCGATTGTCGTCCGGGTTTCCGAATATGTGTAAGAGAAGTGTTCGGCTGTCCGAAAGCTCCTACAGCATAAATCTAGGATTCCCACACTTTAGAAAGGGTATTAGCGCTAAAGAAAACCGCTCAGGGGTCGATGATCCCTTCAGGATCATTTTTTTGCAGGAGCTCATATGTCCATTTCAGTCGGTTTTCCAAACGCAGGCGGTATCACGATTGGCGGCAAATCCCTTGCTACGGTCAACGCATTGAGCGACGCGACGGCAGACGCCGCGATGCAACGGGTGGGTGGCAAGGAGGGTGCAAGCAAGCAAGTCAGGACAGGCCCGGTAGGGCAAAACCCGGGTGCGGAGACCGGCGCCGATGACGGTGGTAACGCCAGCGTTACGGTGAAGATGCTGCTCCAGCGCATGAAGGAACTGCAAGAACAGCTGCGCCAGCAGCAACAGCAATTGGCTGCGGCCCAAGCCGCGTCATATCCAACGCCAGAAGCCAAGACCACCGCGGTCATGGCGATTCAGGGGCAGATCGCTGACACCAACGGTGCGCTAATGGAGGTGGCCGGCAGCCTGGTCAAGGAGCTGGCCAAGGGCTCCAGCAGCGGATCGATGCTCAACACGACGGCATAATCGCGATTGCCGTTTTTTGCCAGACAGACCACAAAACGGTTTTTTCTGACCGTTGACAAATGTCAGCAGGCTTCGCATAGTTCGGTCTACGCAAACGTTTGCGCAGCCCTGTCGACGGCTTGGCTCCGTTGGCACGGCGATCCTTGTTCCCGCGTATCAGAGCGCTGGAGAACGGATTAGAAACGTATGCAGTACAAGCGTTGCTCACAATAATCATAAGATCGGAGTGAACTCATGAAGCTGCCATTCGCTGGACGTCTTCTCGCTGTCGCTATGCTGGCTGCCGCATCCGCCGCTTTGCCCCTCTCTTCGGCCTTCGCCGACACGGAAAAACCTAAAGTCGCACTGGTCATGAAATCCCTGGCCAACGAATTCTTCCTGACCATGGAGGATGGCGCCAAGGCCTATCAGAAAGACCACGCCGCCGATTTCGACCTGATCTCCAATGGCATCAAGGATGAAACGGACACGGCTGGCCAGACGCGCATCGTCGAGCAAATGATTCTGGCCAAAGTCAATGCGTTGGTCATTGCGCCAGCCGACTCCAAAGCGATGGTTCCGGTGATCAAGAAGGCCATCGATGCCGGTATCACTGTGATTAACATCGACAACCAACTGGACCCGGCCGTCGTCAAAAGCAAGAACATGACCGTACCGTTCGTAGGCCCGGATAACCGCAAAGGCGCGCGTCTGGTGGGCGAATACCTGGCCAGGCAACTGAAGGCCGGTGACGAAGTCGGCATCATCGAAGGGGTTTCCACCACCACCAACGCCCAGGCTCGCACCGCTGGCTTCAAGGACGCAATGGAAGCGGCGCAGATCAAGGTCGTCTCGTTGCAGTCTGGTGACTGGGAAATCGATAAAGGCAACAAGGTTGCCGCCTCGATACTCAGCGAGTACCCGCAAACCAAGGCCCTGCTGGCGGGTAACGACAGCATGGCGGTCGGTGCTGTTTCGGCGGTGCGCGCAGCAGGCAAGGCGGGCAAGGTGCAAGTGGTGGGTTACGACAATATCAATGCCATCAAGCCGATGCTCAAGGACGGCCGCGTCCTGGCTACTGCTGACCAGTTTGCAGCCAAACAGGCGGTGTTCGGCATCGAGACTGCCCTGAAAATGCTCAAGGGCGAAAAGGTCGACAGTGGCACCAACGGCGTCATCGAAACTCCGGTTGAGCTGGTTACCCAGTAATCATTCTGGCGACACAATGGTGCTCGCTCGCAAGGGCGAGCGCATGGAGAGTTTCTTATGTCAGTTTGTGCCCCGAACGCGGTCCTTTCGGTCAGCGGTATCGGCAAGACGTATGCGCAACCGGTATTGACCGGCATTGACCTGACGCTGATGCGTGGTGAAGTGCTGGCGTTGACCGGCGAGAACGGTGCTGGTAAAAGCACGCTCTCGAAAATCATTGGCGGGCTGGTCACTCCGACCACCGGCCAAATGCAATTCCAGGGGCGCGATTACCGTCCTGGCAGCCGGACCCAGGCGGAAGAACTGGGCATTCGCATGGTCATGCAGGAGCTCAATCTGCTGCCAACCTTGTCTGTCGCGGAAAACCTGTTTCTCAATAACCTGCCCAACAAGGGTGGATGGATCAGTCGCAAGCAACTGCGCAAAGCGGCAATCGCCGCGATGGATCAGGTCGGGCTCGATGCGATCGATCCGGACACGCTGGTCGGTGAGCTGGGGATCGGTCATCAGCAAATGGTCGAGATTGCGCGCAACCTGATCGGTGACTGCCATGTGCTGATTCTCGATGAGCCGACCGCGATGTTGACTGCCCGCGAAGTCGAGATGCTCTTTGAGCAAATCACCCGCCTGCAAGCCCGTGGCGTGTCGATCATTTACATTTCCCACCGTCTGGAGGAGCTGGCGCAGGTTGCTCAGCGCATTGCGGTGTTGCGTGATGGCAATCTGGTCTGCGTCGAGCCGATGGCCAATTACAATAGCGTGCAACTGGTCAATCTGATGGTCGGTCGCCAATTGGGCGAGCACATCGATCTGGGCCCACGACACATCGGCGCGCCGGCCCTGACCGTTAAAGGGCTGAGCCGTTCGGACAAGGTTCGCGATGTGTCTTTCGAGGTGCGCAGCGGCGAAATTTTCGGGATTTCCGGTTTGATCGGGGCAGGGCGCACGGAACTGCTGCGGCTGATCTTCGGTGCCGATGCGGCAGACAGTGGCACGGTTGCGCTGGGTTCGCCGGCGAAAGTGGTGAGCATTCGTTCGCCCGCTGATGCGGTCGGGCACGGCATTGCCCTGATCACTGAAGATCGCAAAGGCGAGGGGCTGCTGCTGACTCAGTCAATCAGCGCCAACATCGCCCTGGGCAATATGCCGGTGATCTCCAGTGGCGGCATCGTCAATCCCGGTGACGAGATGGCGCTGGCGCGGCGTCAGATCGACGCCATGCGTATTCGCAGTTCCAGTCCTGCGCAGCTGGTTAGCGAGCTGTCGGGTGGCAATCAACAGAAGGTGGTGATCGGCCGCTGGCTTGAACGTGAGTGTTCGGTGCTGTTGTTCGATGAGCCGACTCGCGGCATCGATGTCGGTGCCAAGTTCGATATTTATGCGTTGCTCGGCGAGCTGACGCGCCAGAGTAAGGCGCTGGTGGTGGTGTCCAGCGATCTGCGCGAACTGATGTTGATCTGCGACCGTATTGGCGTGTTGTCGGCCGGACGTTTGATCGACACCTTCGAACGCGGAAGCTGGACTCAGGATGATTTGCTTGCCGCCGCTTTTGCCGGCTACCAAAAACGTGATGCGTTGCTCCATGAAGCGGCGCCTAGGGATCTCCCATGAAAACTGCAATGTCTGCTGGCAAACCCGCAGTGTCTGCTGGCAAGCGTAGTGGCAATTTTTACGGCCTCGGTACCTACCTGGGCCTGGCCGGTGCCTTGCTGGCGATGATTGCGCTGTTCTCGGTCTTGAGCAGCCATTTCCTTTCTTATGACACCTTCAGCACACTGGCCAATCAGATTCCGGACCTGATGGTGCTCGCAGTCGGCATGACGTTCGTGTTGATCATCGGCGGCATCGACCTCTCGGTGGGTTCGGTATTGGCGTTGGCGGGCTCGACTGTCAGCGTGGCAATCCTCGGCTGGGGCTGGAGTGTCTTGCCGGCAGCGCTGCTGGGCATGGCCGCTGCAGCAGTGGCCGGGACCATCACCGGTTCGATCACCGTGGCCTGGCGCATTCCGTCGTTCATTGTTTCGCTCGGTGTGCTGGAGATGGCTCGCGGGGTTGCCTATCAGATGACCGGCTCGCGCACGGCCTACATCGGTGATGCCTTTGCCTGGCTGTCCAATCCGATTGCCTTGGGTATTTCACCGTCATTCATTATCGCGTTGCTGGTTATCTTCATCGCCCAGGCGGTGTTGACCCGTACCGTGTTTGGTCGCTACCTGATCGGTATCGGCACCAACGAGGAAGCTGTGCGTCTGGCGGGTATCAACCCAAAGCCCTACAAGATTCTGGTGTTCAGCCTGATGGGGTTGCTGGCGGGTATTGCCGCACTGTTCCAGGTATCGCGCCTGGAAGCGGCGGACCCGAATGCCGGTTCCGGCCTGGAGCTGCAAGTCATTGCTGCCGTGGTGATCGGTGGCACGAGCCTGATGGGCGGCCGTGGTTCGGTGATCAGCACCTTCTTCGGCGTCCTGATCATTTCTGTACTGGCTGCCGGGTTGGCGCAAATCGGCGCGACCGAACCAACCAAACGTATCATCACCGGCGCGGTGATCGTGGTCGCGGTGGTGCTGGACACCTACCGCAGCCAACGTGCAAGTCGACGGAGCTGAATCATGGCAACGATCAAGGATGTAGCAGCGCTCGCGGGGATTTCCTACACAACGGTTTCCCACGTGGTAAACAAGACCCGGCCAGTCAGTGAAGAGGCTCGGCTCAAGGTCGAGGCCGCGATCAAAAGCCTGGACTACGTGCCCAGTGCCGTGGCGCGCTCGCTCAAAGCAAAAACCACCGCGACCATCGGTCTGCTGGTGCCCAACAGCCTCAACCCGTACTTCGCGGAGTTGGCCCGTGGTATCGAGGATTACTGCGAGCGTAATGGCTATTGCGTGATCCTCTGCAACTCCGACGATAACCCGGACAAGCAGCGCAGTTACCTGCGCGTGCTACTGGAAAAGCGCATCGACGGGCTGATTGTCGCGTCCGCCGGCGGCGATAGCGGGTTGGCGCAAGGGCTGGCGGGCGTGCGTACACCGATGGTGATCGTCGACCGTGGGTTGGAGGGGCTCGATGCGGACATGGTGCGCATCGATCATGAATACGGTGCTTATCTTGCGACCCGGCATCTGCTCGAACTGGGCCATCGCGACATCGCCACTATCGGCGGTCCGGCACATACCAGCGTGGCGCAGATGCGTCTGGCAGGTTACTGCCGGGCCTTGCAAGAGGCAGGCGTCGAAGTGCCGAGAGAGTGGATGCTTGAAAGTGATTTCACCAGCATCGGCGGTTACAACGCGGCGACAATATTGCTGGAAAAGAACCCGCCCAGTGCAATTTTTGCCGGCAACGACATGATCGGTATTGGCGTACTGCGGGCCGCCGCCGAGCGCAATGTCCGGGTGCCCAGCGAGCTATCGGTCATCGGTTTCGACGATATTCAGATGAGCCGTTATGTCTATCCGGCGCTGACCACCGTCGGCCAGTCGATCCTGCAGCTTGGCGAAATGGCTGCGGAGGTACTGTTGCGACGGATCGCGACACCTGAACTGGCGACCGGTCAGCAGATCGTGACGCCCAGCATTGTCATGCGAGAGTCGACCGCGCCGCTGGCCGGCGTATTCGACCAATACCGCTGAAGCGAATTGATGAGTAGGGATGTATGCCAGCAAAAGTAGTGGTTGTAGGCAGTCTGAACATGGACCTGGTAACCCGCGCCCAGCGGTTGCCGCATGCCGGAGAAACGCTGCATGGCGAGTCGTTTGCCACCGTGTCGGGTGGCAAGGGCGCTAATCAGGCGGTCGCGTCTGCCCGGCTGGGTGCGCAGGTGTCGATGATCGGCTGCGTGGGTGACGATGCTTATGGCGAGCAGTTGCGCGCTGCGCTGCTGGCAGAACAGATCGATTGTCAGGCGCTGACATCGGTCGAAGGTTCCAGCGGCGTGGCGCTGATCGTGGTCGATGACAACAGCCAGAATGCGATTGTCATCGTTGCGGGTGCCAACGGTCAGCTGACACCTGGCTTGGTTGCGGGGTTCGATGCGGTGCTTGCGGCGGCCGACGTGATCATCTGTCAGCTGGAAGTGCCGATGCACACGGTTGGTTATGTTCTCAAGCGTGGACGTGAGCTGGGCAAGACGGTGATCCTGAATCCGGCGCCGGCAACGAGCCCATTGCCGGCCGACTGGTATTCGTCAATCGATTATCTGATCCCCAATGAAAGCGAAGCTTCGGCCCTCAGCGGTTTGCCGGTGGACTCTCTGAAGAGCGCCGAGATGGCCGCGAGCCGATTGATCGCCGCCGGTGCCGGTAAGGTCATCATCACATTGGGCCCTCAGGGTTCATTGTTCGCCGACGGACAGAGTGTTGTGCATTTTCCGGCGCCCAAGGTCAAGGCCGTCGACACCACCGCGGCTGGCGACACCTTTGTCGGCGGTTTTGCCACGGCCTTGGCCGCTGGCAAAAGCGAAGTCGAGGCCATTCGTTTTGGTCAGGTCGCCGCCGCTTTATCGGTGACGCGGGCCGGTGCGCAACCCTCGATTCCTTCCTTGTCAGACGTACAGGCCTTCAAGGCATCATGAAAAAAACACCTTTGCTCAATATCGCATTGTCGCGGCTGATTGCCTCTCTGGGTCATGGCGACATGCTGGTGATTGGCGATGCCGGTCTGCCGGTGCCGCCCGGCGTTGAGTTGATCGACCTGGCGTTGACCCAGGGCATACCAGACTTTGTCAGCACCTTGCGCGTCGTGCTCAGTGAGATGCAGGTGGAAAGCCATGTGCTGGCCGAAGAAATCCTGCTCAAGCAGCCGCCGGCGCTGCAGGCGATCGAGGAGTTGACGGCCAATGACGCGATGGGCCAGCGGCGGTTGCTGAATCATGAAGAATTTAAAGTTCTTAGCCGACAAGCGCGGGCGATTGTTCGTACGGGCGAATGTCAGCCGTACTGCAATGTCGTGCTGGTTGCAGGGGTGACATTTTAATCCGTCATATCCCGATTCGATTTATCCACGCACAAGGAGTGTGCTATGCATCGCTATGCTCAACGACTGCATCACCTGATCCGGAGTCTGCTGCTTTTGTCCTTGCTCACCGCTACAGGCGCCCATTCGGCGGAAAAGATTGATCTGATCATCGACACCGATCCAGGTGCCGACGACGTGGTGGCGCTGCTGTTTGCCCTGGCGTCGCCCGAAGAACTGAACATTCGCGCACTGACCACCGTTGCCGGTAATGTGCGTCTGGACAAAACTTCGCGTAATGCGCGGCTGGCCCGTGAGTGGGCAGGGCGTGAAGAGGTGCCGGTTTATGCGGGTGCACCGAAACCGCTGATGCGCACACCCATCTATGCCGAGAACATTCATGGCAAGGAAGGCCTGTCGGGTGTCACGGTGCACGAGCCGAAGAAAGGCCTGGCCAAAGGCGATGCGGTCAATTACCTGATCGATACGTTGCGCGCGGCCAAACCTCACAGCATCACCATTGCGATGCTCGGGCCGCAGACCAACCTGGCGCTGGCGTTGATTCAGGATCCGGAAATCACCCAAGGCATCAAGGAGGTGGTTGTCATGGGCGGCGCGCATTTCAACGGCGGCAACATTACCCCGGTGGCCGAGTTCAATCTGTTCGCTGACCCGCAGGCAGCTGAAGTGGTCCTCAAGAGTGGCGTCAAGCTGACCTATCTGCCGCTGGACGTCACCCACAAGATTCTGACCAGTGACGCTCGCCTGAAGCAGATTGCCGCGCTGAACAACAACGCCAGCAAGCTGGTGGGCGATATTCTCAACGAATACGTCAAAGGCGACATGGAGCACTACGGTATTCCTGGTGGCCCGGTGCATGACGCCACGGTGATTGCGTACCTGCTCAAGCCTGAACTGTTTACCGGTCGTGCGGTGAATGTGGTGGTCGACAGTCGTGAAGGGCCTACGTTTGGCCAGACCATCGTTGACTGGTACGACGGCCTGAAAGCCCCGAAGAACGCATTCTGGGTTGCGAACGGCGATGCTCAGGGCTTCTTTGATTTGCTGACGGCACGTCTCGCCCGTCTCAAGTAAGTCATGCCCCGCAGGTACCAGTCTGCGGGGTTTTACTTCCTTTACGTATGGGCGGCGCCCATGCCGTCGATGGGGTACTTCTCGAATACCTGTTCGATGAACTGTTGAGCGGCTTTCGTGCCCAGGTCCTTGACCAGCAGGTCTATGCCAATGATTGCCAGTTCTTCCGGGGTGCTGGGGCTGTAAGAGCTATGGCCTTGGGGCCAGCTGACTTTGATGTCGGCGTCGATGGTCACGGTGGTCATGAGTGTCTCGCGAGGTCGGGAAGTTCGTCTGTTGAGTTAACCACCTTGTGCAGCTTTTGGCACTCCGACTTAGGCATGAACGGAGGGCTATGCGACACTTGGGCTTTGTAGATTTCAAGGACAGTGCTGTGCAGATTGATTTGAATACCCCGGACGGCTTGACGCTTGAGGCTGTGCGCCAGTTGCTGGCGTCTGCCAGCGACGATACGCATACCCAGTTACGGGTCACCCAGTCAGGTATTGCCTATATTTCTTCAGGTGTGGTCGGCGGAACGGATATCGACGGGCTGCTGTTTCGTCTTGAGACGTGGGCCAAGGGCTCCGGGTATGTAGGCATGGTTGCCGCCAGTGATGAGGTCTGGGTCATGCAGATATTCAACGCCTTGAAGCAGAACTGGCCGAAGCCACCCTTTGATTACATCGATATCTACTGAGCCTGCTCATATTCAGTCACGATTGCGCACTGAACAGCAGGTGATAGCTCAGGCAAACTTGCGTGTTTGACGGCTTTGAAGGCGAGGGGATGGCACTGACCATGAAACCAAATGCCCAAACGACTGTCGCACGAATGCAGTTCAACTATTGAAAAGGAGGCGTCATGCCTTGGAAGCTCGCGTCATTGGGTACTTTGCTGGCCGCCGTCATGTTGGCGGGTTGCAGCAGTACCTCCGAGTCGGCAAAAAGCCCTGTGGCGGCCGAGGCTGGTAGCGGCCGTTGTGAGGCAAAGGCTGCCGAATTCACCATTGGCCAAAAGGCTTCGCCAGAATTACTGGAGCAGGCCCGCACACGCTCCGGGTCGCAGACTGCACGAGTTCTCAGGCCGAACGACATGATCACTCTGGAATACCGTTCGGATCGTTTGAACCTCAACACCGACGCCAACCTGGTGATTGTCCGCGTCAACTGCGGCTAATTGCTTCAGGCTTTTGTTTCGCCCATAAAAAACCCCGCCACATGGACGGGGTTTTTTTAGTGCGCCAGGAAATTACTCTGGGCGAACTTGTGCAGCTTGCATACCCTTTTGGCCTTTCTCAGCCACGAAGGAAACGGTTTGGCCTTCTTTCAGGCTTTTGAAACCGTCGCTTTCGATAGCTTTGAAGTGTACGAACAGGTCGTCACCGCCACCTTGAGGAGTGATGAAGCCGAAGCCTTTTTCATCGTTGAACCATTTAACGGTGCCGGTTTGGCGATTAGACATGGTGTATCTCCAAGAAACATATATTTTCAGTAGTGCTGTGCTGCTCAGGCCAACTGGGCACACCGGAGTATCATAGTCGAAATGTTCGATTTGGGAGCCCCCCGGACGTGCTGTTTGCCTTCGCATCGCCTTTTCTTTGTCGCTGTATATGGCTGGAAGCCCCGGTTTAAAAGGCCTGTAGCCAAATACACGCCCTGTAAAAAAAGCTGTAAAAGCTGCGTAATTTGTCTGAAATAGTGGCTTTTCAGCTGTTTTTTACTCGCCAGGGCCCGTGTTTTTAGCCCCGCAGCAGCTTATTTCTTGACTCTGCATTCCTGAATGGCGTCCAGCGCCTTGGTTCGCAGTTCCGCACTCGGCTGTTTTGTCTTGCTCATCAGCTCGCTGATTTCGGCAGTCGTAAACTTCTCGTTCAGCTTGTCCGCACCACAGGCGCAATGCAATTCGGCGGACTTCTGGTCGACGCTCTGACTGGCGGCACCAACGCAATCCTTCATATAGCTTTCGCGAACCCCGGCAGGCCAGGCAGCCTGCGCGCTCAGCGGGAGCAGCATGATCAGTGGGGAGGCAAGGGCGATAAGGCGGATAAGACGCATAGCTGAAACTCCGTGAGGTCGATAATGTGTGGCGATTCTCAGCCTATTTGAGGTGGGCCGTACATCTCAAGTTCACTTTTTGATGCAAAAGCCCTGAATTCGGCGTTGGTCAAACAAGGTCGCGGCGACGACCGTTCATCTGTGCTAGGATCCAACGCTTGGGTATTTTCAGGCTCTGGACGATCTGTTCGCCAGTAGCGGCCAATACCCGAATAACCCTGATTTGATCTCCAGTCACTCTGGTTCGGTTTCCGGTTGGCCGCAAGGCTCCTGCCGCTGTAAGGCAGGCGTTCATTATTGAATGGCCTGGACTGAATCGCGTACTGGCTGCTCATCCCAACCCACGTGACCTTTGGTAGGGGTCACCACTAGGAGAGGAGGCGCCATGCCCACTATTACTCTTCCCGACGGCAGTCAACGTTCCTTCGATCATCCGGTTTCCGTAGCCGAGGTCGCCGCATCCATTGGTGCCGGTCTGGCCAAGGCCACCGTGGCCGGCAAGGTCAACGGCAAACTGGTTGACGCCAGCGATGTCATCGACAGCGACGCGACCCTGCAAATCATCACGCCCAAGGATGAAGAGGGGGTGGAGATCATTCGCCACTCTTGCGCTCACCTGATTGGCCACGCGGTCAAGCAGCTGTACCCGACGGCGAAAATGGTGATCGGTCCGGTCATCGATGAAGGCTTCTATTACGACATCGCCTACGAGCGTCCTTTCACTCCGGACGACCTGGCGGCGATCGAGCAGCGCATGCACCTGCTGATCGAAAAAGATTACGACGTCATCAAGAAAGTCACTCCGCGTGCCGAAGTGATCGACGTGTTCACCAGCCGCGGCGAAGACTACAAGCTGCGCCTGGTCGAAGACATGCCGAACGAGCAGGCCATGGGCCTGTACTATCACGAAGAATACGTCGACATGTGCCGCGGTCCGCACGTGCCGAACACCCGCTTCCTGAAATCCTTCAAACTGACCAAGCTGTCCGGCGCCTACTGGCGCGGCGATGCCAAAAACGAGCAATTGCAGCGCGTGTACGGCACCGCCTGGGCTGACAAGAAGCAACTGGCGGCTTACATCCAGCGTATCGAAGAAGCTGAAAAACGCGACCATCGCAAGATCGGCAAGCGTCTCGGCCTGTTCCATACCCAGGAAGAAGCACCGGGCATGGTTTTCTGGCATCCGAATGGCTGGACCCTGTACCAGGTGCTCGAGCAGTACATGCGCCAGGTTCAGCGTGAAAACGGCTACCTGGAGATCAAGACCCCGCAAGTGGTTGACCGTAGCCTGTGGGAGAAATCCGGCCACTGGGCCAACTACGCCGAGAACATGTTCACCACGCAGTCGGAAAGCCGCGACTACGCGATCAAGCCAATGAACTGCCCTTGCCACGTGCAAGTGTTCAACCAGGGCCTGAAAAGCTACCGCGAACTGCCGATGCGTCTGGCCGAGTTCGGTGCCTGCCACCGTAACGAGCCGTCCGGTGCGCTGCACGGCATCATGCGCGTGCGTGGGTTCACCCAGGACGATGCGCACATCTTCTGTACTGAAGAGCAGATGCAGGCCGAATCCGCTGCGTTCATCAAGCTGACCATGGATGTCTACGCCGATTTCGGCTTTACCGACGTCGAAATGAAACTGTCCACTCGTCCGGAAAAACGCGTCGGCTCCGATGAGTTGTGGGATCGCGCAGAATCCGCGCTGGCCTCAGCCCTAGATAGTGCGGGCCTGCCGTACGATCTGCAGCCAGGCGAGGGTGCTTTCTACGGTCCGAAGATCGAGTTCTCGCTAAAAGATTGCCTCGGTCGTGTCTGGCAATGTGGTACCTTGCAGCTCGATTTTAACCTGCCAATCCGTCTGGGAGCCGAATACGTCTCTGAAGACAACAGTCGCAAGCACCCGGTAATGTTGCACCGGGCGATCCTGGGTTCCTTCGAGCGTTTCGTCGGGATTCTGATCGAGCATTACGAGGGCGCGTTCCCTGCGTGGCTGGCTCCGACTCAGGCAGTGATCATGAATATCACTGATAAACAGGCAGATTTTGCCGCTGAAGTTGAAAAAACTCTCAATCAAAGCGGTTTTCGTGCCAAGTCTGACTTGAGAAATGAAAAGATCGGCTTTAAAATCCGCGAGCATACTTTGCTCAAGGTTCCCTATCTCTTGGTTATTGGAGATCGGGAAGTCGAGATGCAGACTGTCGCTGTGCGTACTCGTGAAGGTGCTGACCTGGGCTCGATGCCCGTCGCCCAGTTCGCTGAGTTCCTCGCGCAAGCGGTTTCCCGGCGTGGTCGCCCAGATTCGGAGTAATTATTATTAAGCGTGAAATGAGACAAGATAAACGAGCTGCACCGAAAGCCCCGATCAACGAGAATATCTCGGCACGCGAGGTTCGGTTAATTGGCGCTGACGGCGAGCAGATTGGCATCGTCTCGATTGATGAAGCGCTTCGTATTGCTGAAGAAGCCAAGCTTGATCTGGTAGAAATCTCCGCAGACGCAGTCCCACCGGTTTGCCGTGTGATGGACTACGGCAAATCGATCTTCGAAAAGAAGAAGCAGATTGCTGCGGCGAAGAAAAACCAGAAGCAGATTCAGGTTAAAGAAATCAAGTTTCGTCCAGGGACGGAGGAAGGGGATTACCAGGTAAAACTGCGCAACCTGGTACGTTTCCTGAGTGACGGGGACAGGGCCAAGGTATCCTTGCGATTCCGCGGCCGTGAGATGGCCCACCAGGAACTGGGGATGGAACTCCTCAAGCGGGTTGAAGGTGACCTGCTCGAGTACGGTTCTGTCGAACAGCATCCTAAGATGGAAGGACGCCAGCTGATCATGGTCATCGCCCCGAAAAAGAAGAAGTAATCAACAGGGCACGGCAGGCCTTGCGATTATGTTTATCAACTGAATGCGGAGTATCCGAACATGCCAAAGATGAAAACTAAAAGTGGTGCTGCTAAGCGGTTTCTGAAAACTGCTAACGGTATCAAGCACAAGCACGCTTTCAAGAGCCACATCCTGACCAAAATGTCGACCAAGCGTAAGCGTCAACTGCGCGGTAGCAGCTTGCTGCATCCGTCTGACGTGGCAAAAGTCGAGCGCATGCTGCGCCTTCGTTAATTTTTGGTTAAGAATAGAGGAAGTAACTCATGGCTCGTGTAAAGCGTGGCGTCATTGCCCGTAAACGTCACAAAAAAATTCTGAAACTTGCTAAAGGCTACTACGGCGCTCGTTCGCGCGTATTCCGTGTTGCCAAGCAAGCGGTAATCAAGGCAGGCCAATACGCCTACCGTGACCGTCGTCAGAAAAAACGTCAGTTCCGCGCTCTGTGGATCGCTCGTATCAACGCTGGTGCACGTATCAACGGCCTGTCCTACAGCCGTTTCATCGCCGGCCTGAAAAAAGCGTCCATCGAGATCGACCGTAAGGTTCTGGCTGATCTGGCAGTGAACGAAAAAGCGGCGTTTGCTGCGATTGTCGAGAAAGCTAAAGCCACCTTGGCTTAAGTACCCCCGACAGTCACCCGGGCTCACCTCCGTGGGCTCAGGTGTTAAACGTCATAAATAGGGGAAGAGCCTTCAAGCTCTTCCCCTATTTTGTATCTGGAGTCTGTACATGGAAAACCTGGATGCGCTGGTCTCTCAAGCACTAGAGGCTGTGCAAAGCGCTGAAGATATCAATGCCCTGGAGCAAATCCGGGTTCACTACCTTGGTAAAAAGGGTGAATTGACTCAGGTGATGAAGACCCTGGGGAATTTGCCAGCAGAAGAGCGTCCGCAAGTCGGCGCCCTGATCAACGTTGCCAAGGAGCGTGTCACAGAGGTTCTCAATGCGCGCAAGGCACTGTTTGAAGAGGCCGATCTGGCCGCCAAACTGTCCGCCGAGTCCATTGACGTGACCCTGCCTGGCCGTGGTCAGACCTCGGGTGGTCTGCATCCGGTTACTCGCACTCTGGAACGTATCGAACAGTTCTTCACCCATATCGGCTACGGCATCGCCGAAGGCCCTGAGGTCGAAGACGACTATCACAACTTCGAGGCGCTCAACATCCCAGGCCATCACCCGGCCCGGTCGATGCATGACACCTTCTATTTCAATGCCAACATGTTGCTGCGCACCCATACCTCGCCGGTACAGGTCCGCACCATGGAATCGAAACAGCCGCCGATCCGCATCGTCTGCCCAGGCCGTGTGTACCGCAGCGACTCCGATATCACCCACTCGCCGATGTTCCACCAGGTCGAAGGCCTGCTGGTCGACCGCGACATCAACTTCGCCGACCTGAAAGGGACCATCGAAGAGTTCCTGCGCGTGTTCTTCGAAAAAGAACTGGCAGTGCGTTTCCGCCCTTCGTATTTCCCATTCACTGAACCGTCCGCCGAAGTCGACATGGAATGCGTGATGTGCAGCGGTAAAGGCTGCCGCGTCTGCAAGCAGACTGGCTGGCTGGAAGTGATGGGCTGCGGCATGGTTCACCCGAACGTGCTGCGCATGTCCGGGATCGACCCGGAAGAGTTTTCGGGCTTTGCCTTCGGCATGGGCGTTGAACGTCTGGCCATGCTGCGTTACGGCGTGAACGACTTGCGTCTGTTCTTCGACAACGACTTGCGGTTCCTCGCGCAATTTCGCTAGTCGTAACGAATTCTTAGGAGAGCAGGATGAAATTCAGTGAACAATGGCTGCGCGGCTGGGTAAGCCCGCAGGTAAGTCGCGACGAGCTGGTTGCTCGTCTGTCGATGGCCGGTCTTGAGGTCGATAGCGTAACGCCGGCCGCCGGTGAATTCAGTGGCGTGGTGGTGGGCGAGGTGCTGAGCACCGAGCAGCACCCGGACGCCGACAAGCTGCGCGTTTGCCAGGTCAGCAATGGCGCGGAGACCTTCCAGGTAGTTTGCGGCGCGCCAAACGTGCGCCCGGGCCTGAAGATCCCGTTCGCCATGATCGGTGCCGAACTGCCAGGCGACTTCAAAATCAAGAAAGCCAAGCTGCGTGGCGTTGAGTCCAACGGCATGCTGTGCTCGCAAGCCGAACTGCAAATCGGTGAAGGTAACGACGGCCTGATGGAGTTGCCGGTCGATGCGCCGGTCGGTCAGGATATTCGTGAGTACCTGAGCCTGGACGACGCCAGCATCGAGGTCGACCTGACCCCGAACCGCGGCGACTGCCTGTCCCTGGCCGGTCTGGCCCGTGAAGTCGGTGCCCTCTACGCTGCCGAAGTCACGCGCCCGGTCGTTGCCAGTGTTCCAGCTGTGCATGATGAAGTGCGTTCGATCGAGGTTCTGGCACCCGCCGCTTGCCCGCGTTACCTGGGCCGCGTGATCCGTAATGTCGACCTGTCCAGGCCTACGCCGCTGTGGATGGTCGAGCGTCTGCGTCGCGCTGACGTGCGCAGCATCGACGCTGCCGTCGACATCACCAACTACGTGATGCTGGAACTGGGTCAACCGCTGCACGCTTTCGATCTCGCCGAAATCAATGGTGGCATCCGCGTGCGCATGGCCGAAGAAGGCGAGAAGCTGGTGCTGCTCGACGGTCAGGAAGTCAGCCTGCGTAGCGATACGCTGGTGATTGCCGACCACTCCCGCGCCCTGGCGATTGCCGGTGTGATGGGTGGCGAGCACAGCGGTGTATCCGCAACCACTCGCGATGTCTTCCTGGAAAGCGCGTTCTTCGATCAGATTGCCGTCGCTGGCAAGGCTCGTTCCTACGGCCTGCACACCGACGCCTCGCACCGCTACGAGCGCGGCGTGGACTGGCAACTGGCCCGTGAAGCCATGGAGCGAGCCACTGGCCTGCTGCTGGAAATCACCGGCGGCGAAGCTGGCTCGATTATCGAAACCGTCAGCGAGCAGCACCTGCCGTCGATTGCTCCGGTCACTCTGCGTGCCCAGCGCATCACCCAGATGCTGGGTATGGAAATGGATTCAGCCGAAGTCGAGCGTCTTCTCAGTGCCTTGGGTCTGAAGATTTCCGCGGATGGGGCAGGGCAGTGGCGCGTAGACGTGCCAAGCCATCGCTTCGATATCAGCCTGGAAGTCGACCTGATCGAAGAGCTGGCCCGTCTGTACGGTTACAACCGTCTGCCGGTTCGCTACCCGCAAGCCCGTCTGGCACCGCAAGCCAAGGCTGAAGCGCGTAGCGATCTGCCTGAGCTGCGCCGCCTGTTGGTGGCTCGTGGTTATCAGGAAGCGATCACCTACAGCTTCATCGATCCGAAGCAGTTCGAACTGTTCAACCCAGGCGTCGAGCCTCTATTGCTGGCCAACCCGATCTCCAACGACATGGCCGCCATGCGTTCGTCCCTGTGGCCGGGTCTGGTCAAGGCGCTTCAGCACAACCTGAACCGCCAACAAGACCGCGTCCGTCTGTTCGAAAGCGGTCTGCGCTTCGTCGGTCAGCTGGAAGGCCTGAAGCAAGAGCCGATGCTGGCCGGTGTGGTCTGCGGTGGCCGTCTGCCGGAAGGCTGGGCTCAGGGTCGCGATACCGTGGACTTCTTCGACGTCAAAGCCGACGTGGAAGCGGTGCTCGGCTTTGCCGGTGCACTGGATTCGTTCACATTTGTACCAGGCAAACACCCTGCGTTGCACCCGGGTCAAACCGCGCGCATCGAGCGTGAAGGTCGCGTAGTCGGTTACATCGGCGCTATCCATCCTGAATTGTCGAAAACCCTCGGTCTCGACCGTCCAGTCTTCGTTTTCGAGCTGGTGCTGGCCGAAGTGGCATTGGGCAAAATGCCTGAATTCAGCGAGTTGTCGCGCTTTCCTGAAGTGCGTCGTGACCTTGCGCTGTTGGCGGACAAAGACGTTGCAGCCAGTGCCGTACTGGACGTAATCCGTGAAAATGCAGGCGAATGGCTGACGGACCTCAGGCTATTTGACGTGTATCAGGGTAAAGGTATTGATCCGCATAGAAAAAGCCTTGCAGTTGGCTTGACCTGGCAGCATCCATCGCGCACTCTTAATGACGATGAGGTGAATACCACGACGCAAAACATCCTCACCTCGCTCGAACAAAGGTTGAACGCCACGTTAAGGAAGTGACGTATGGGGGCTTTGACGAAAGCTGAGATGGCGGAACGTCTGTATGAAGAGCTGGGCCTGAACAAGCGGGAGGCCAAGGAATTGGTCGAACTGTTCTTTGAAGAAATCAGGCACGCTCTTGAAGACAACGAACAGGTGAAGTTGTCCGGTTTCGGCAACTTCGACCTTCGTGACAAACGCCAGCGGCCTGGCCGCAATCCGAAAACGGGAGAAGAAATCCCGATCACGGCTCGCCGTGTGGTCACCTTTCGTCCAGGGCAGAAGTTGAAGGCCCGAGTTGAGGCTTATGCTGGAACCAAGTCATAACGACGAGCTTCCCGTCATCCCAGGCAAACGCTACTTCACCATTGGTGAAGTCAGCGAGCTTTGTGCGGTAAAACCGCACGTGCTGCGCTACTGGGAGCAGGAGTTTCCTCAACTCAACCCCGTCAAGCGCCGCGGAAACCGCCGGTACTATCAGCGCCAGGATGTGCTGATGATCCGGCAGATCCGTGCGTTGCTCTACGATCAGGGGTTCACCATCGGCGGAGCGCGCCTGCGCCTTTCCGGCGATGAAGCCAAAGACGACACCACCCAATACAAGCAAATGATCCGCCAGATGATCGCCGAACTCGAAGATGTTCTGGTGGTACTCAAGAAATAAATTCCTGCTTTTAAATACTTCCAGTTTTCAAAAGCTTGCGATATATTCTTGAGGGTTCCTCGAGATGAGGAACGGGTTTCACGCCTAGTCGGGGCGTAGCGCAGTCCGGTAGCGCACTAGCATGGGGTGCTAGGGGTCGAGTGTTCGAATCACTCCGTCCCGACCATATTTTTCAATGACTTAGCCCGATCTGAAAAGGTTGGGCTTTTTCATATCTGCGATTTTTGTTTTATGGTGTGAGTTCACGCCGCTTTTGGCCCTTTTTCGCGCTGCCATTGGCACCAATCCTGTCTGATATTTCTCTTCCTTTCTCAGCTTTTTCGCATGTCAGATAGCCTTGCCAAACGCCCTGTTTCCGGGCGATTAGGGCGTTTTTCCTCACCCGCTCCGCGGCGCTAAACCCTGGAAGCTCAGTTCCGATTCTTCGTTCTTAAAGGTCACCATCCCAAATCAGCGAAACCGGCTGTACGTCACGCGGGCCGTGCCTTTGAAGACAAACGGAAGCAGCGAAAGCCGGACTTCCGATTGTGCGCTAGGGAAACGGAACAGAGCGCGGGGAGGGCGCATCTATTCGAATTGATTGCTGACGGGCTGTGGGCCTTCTGAAGACCCGTTGATTACAAGGCCCAGGGGAGGATATCGAGAGCCTGGCTGGGCTGACACGCACGACACAGCCACCCGTACCGGAAAAGCGCTCATTCCTTTATCAATACCGCTTCCCCGAGCAGGAGACCAAGCTGCGTATCGGGTCGCAGGGAATGGTGGTCGAAACACTGAGCGCGATTACTCTGCATGAATTGGACATGGAAAACCGATTGGCGACCTTTAAGGCCACTGCCGAGCGGCAACCTCCCGAAGACTTTGATATGGGACCCGGTGGGCCAATTAATACTAAGGTTCTCCGCGAAGCATTATTCCGCTACGCCGATGCGGTTCTGGCAGGTGGTGGGCATTTTCAAGCGGTGGAAGACTTTTTGTTTCGTCGCTCACCCAGAGTGATTGGCTTGGAAGCCGGGACGGCTCTTCTTGCGGCTGAACTGGATCCTCTCGATGCAGTCAAGCAGGTGGTGCGTAACCTCAACCATAGCGTGCTGTTCATTCAGGGGCCTCCAGGTGCTGGTAAAACGTATACGGGGTCTCACCTGATAGTTGATCTGCTGCAAGCTGGTAAGCGCGTCGGGATTACCTCTAACTCTCATCACGCGATCAACAACTTGCTTGCAGCTATAGAAACCTGTGCTGAGGCATCTGGTTTCAACTTCGTCGGTTTGAAAAAGTCCACTCACGGGGCTGAGGAGAGTCGTTTTGCCGGGCGCTGCATCACGTCCCAAGATGACAACCCCAAATTGTTGGCCGCATGGAACTCGGGAGCACGCCTTGTCGCCGGTACTGCTTGGCTGTTCGCGGATGAAGCATTTAGTGAAGCGTTGGACTACCTGTTCATTGACGAAGCTGGGCAGGTCAGTGTGGCCAACCTCGTGGCGATGGGGATGTCAGCCCGCAGTTTGGTGCTGATGGGCGATCAGATGCAATTATCGCAGCCGATTAAGGGCGTGCACCCAGGGCGCTCAGGAGATTCGATTCTGGATTATCTGCTTGATGGCGTGGCCACGATTCCCATGGATCGCGGGGTATTCCTGGCGCAGACATGGCGTATGCACCCGGAGGTGTGTTCCTTTATTTCTGACGCGGTGTACGACGGACAATTAATATCGGCCCCGGGAACCGAGCGACAAGTACTGGTGCTGGATGGCGAGCGTCCAGAGATACCCGATTGCGGGCTGTATTTTTGTGCGGTGGAGCACGACGCCAATAGCCAAAGCTCAGAGGAGGAAGCCGCTGTCGTCCGCGACCTCTACAGTTATTTCCTGGAGCAAACTTTTGTAGATAAGGACGGCGAGGTGCATCGGGTCGACGTGGACAATATATTGGTTGTCGCACCCTATAACCTTCAGGTGCAATTGCTCAAACGGGAGCTGCCGGCAGGCGCCCGAGTCGGGACGGTGGACAAGTTTCAGGGGCAAGAGGCCGAAATTGTGATTGTTTCGATGGCCACTTCGAATGAAGACTATTTACCTCGGGATATTGGTTTCCTCTACTCGAAAAACCGCTTGAATGTAGCGGTCAGTCGAGCCAAAACCTTGGCCTGTGTGATTGCCAGTCCAGCCTTGACGGCTATCCGCTGCAAGACACCGGAGGAGATGTCGCTGGTGAATACACTTTGTAAGGTGGTTAAGAGTGGATCAATGACGCGCCACAGCGTGTAGGGCTGACGGTGCGCCGCTCCAATGGGCGGCGCAGCTTTGCATCGAGAAGTACTCTCAGCGAACTTGTGTCGGTGCGTTGATGCATTTGTAGCCAGGGTACTGGGCTTCGGCGGTGATCTTGGCCATGTTTGAGGTCACGGCTTGCACCGTGATGCTGAAGTTGGCCTGGGGGCCTGCGGTGGCGACAACGCGCTGCATAAAAGCTGAATAGATTTTCATCCGATGAGGCTCCTTGTTTGTTGATCTCCTAGCCTAAGCCGTTTGACGACAACCTGTGTCGCGGTTGATTTTTTTCGACTCACCGCTGATTTGCCCTTCTAAGCCCGCTTTATCTAAACACGACTCACGTTAATCCGGAGCCCAAACCAATGCAGGACATATTTCTGTTGGAGCCTCAAACGAAGGTAGACCGTAAGAAGTCCTACATTCGATCTTACCCGCATATTCTCGCGCAATTACAGACAGAGTCGGCATTAACCGAGCGGGATTTTGTCTGCGGTGCGCACATCGTGTACGGCTGGATGCCGACCATCTTGGATCTGTACCCAACGGCTGAACGGACATTGCAGCAAGGAGCCAACTTGCTCAACAAAGCACGTGTCAATGGCGTTTTGAATCAATGTGAATTGGCCGAGCTGGCGGCGCTAGTCAACAATTCGGTGGTAGGGGCGTCCAAGCTGCTGCACTTTGTTAATCCCGAAGCTTTCGCTATTTGGGATTCGAAGATCTATCGCTTTATTCATGGTCATGCGGCTCATCAGTACAGAGTGAACAACACGGGGGCTTACTTGAAATATCTGGGCCAGTTGAGTGAGCTTCGAAAAGACGAACGGTTTCCGGGCCTTCACTCTTCGATTAACGAAAAAATGGGTTACCCAGTGTCACCGCTCCGCGCTATCGAAGTGGTGATGTTTCTAAATGCTTGAGTGATGTGAGTGGGCGTGAAATTGACCGAGAGGTAGGCATTCCGGCCTCTCGTAGTGCGTTGTCCTCTGTGGAACAGGTTAGAGCGCGGTCTCGCAAAATGGCATTTATGGGCGCGAATCGTTACGCCGCGTTCGCTCAGCCCTGGACTGATCACCTGGAGAAATCGTTGAATTTTCAACAAGCTTATGCCGCCCTAGAAAGCCTGATTCATAGCCTCCCTAGCCTCTTTTCCGATGTCACGGTCAATTTCGCATTCGGCGAAAATAGACCGGCCATAGGGGACTGGTTAGATCCACTAAACTTAGGCCTTCTCGCGACCGGTGATGGCATTGGTTCCAAGAGCGGGGTGTACTTCTTTGGCTCGCCGGAGGGCGAGATTATCTATATCGGCAAGGCGACCAAAAACAATCTGCATCACCGAGTATGGGACCATGTGAAAACCCCGCAGGTCGAGCTTGATGGCAGACGAACTTTTCCGAAGCATGGGTTCAGTGAGCGCTCTTATACACCTGAGCAAACGGCTTGTATCCTCGGAGGTGATGCCTTTCTGGGGGTGGTGACCGTGTCTGATCCCGAGCTGGTATCAATGGTTGAGGTGTACCTACATACCGTGCATGTCAAAACACATGGCTGCCTGCCCTGCCTCAACAAACAGATTGGATAGGCGCCGAATGAGTTCGCTTGAGGCGGCCCCCGGCAGTTCACGCGGCAGCGCGTAATTTGCCGTTATGGTCAATCGCTGCCCTCTTTCGTCGGGCTGCTGGCGTCAGTCCGCCTTGGGACTGGTGACCAAGACCCCGGTCGTTGGACGACCGGCAGGCGCCCAACTGGTTGAGGCCTGGTTCGACCGCTAGCCTGAGTACTCAGGGCACGGGCGGTTGGGACCAGAAGAAATGAAAAAAGCGGTGGAGCAGGACACCCTGGTGGCGCTGATCGAGTCCGGTACGGCGCGGGAGTTTCGGGCCAGCCGTGGGCCGGGTGGTGAGGGCTGGAGCCTGAGTACCCGGCTGGGCCGGTTTTGGTTGCCGGTGCGCTCGCGGCGCGAGCCGATCAGAACATGGGCGAGCCTGACCGCGCTGGGGCGGTTTTGCGAGACGGTGGGTATCCGCAATTTGGTGGTGGAATTCTAGCCACGGCTAAGTTGGCTGGGTGCCTTTAGCATCGTCCTTCAACAGGCTGTCATTCACCCTGGGCGGCAGAAATGCGTTCGCGGAGTCTGTTCCAGTGCGGCTTGAGCTGCTTCTTGATCGAGGGGGAATCCATGATCCTGGCGGCCCGGTAGCCATAGGAGATGAAGTTTCTCCGGCCCAGGTAAGAGTACCGCTTATACAACTTCTTCAGGAACATCGAGCGGGGCAACTGCCTTCTGGCAATCCGCTTGGCATTGACCTTATCCATGCATTTTCCCGCTAGCCCGATGCCCCTGTTTACACGATCTTGGTAGCGAGACAATGAGGATGAGCGCAGGTAAATGTTGGCTCCATCAAAGATAAAGCCCAGGTATTGCAGCGGTCGGTCGGACCTCAAGCCCTTGGCCGACCGCGTGAACTTGCAGGTCTCTGTTTTGGCGGTCTGGATCTCCAGACCAATTTCATTGACGCGTAGATCGACTAAGGCCTTGGCCTCTGTTTCCTTCTCCAGCGGCACAATCAGCAGCACATCATCGCAGTACCGGTAGTAGGCACCACCGCAGGATTCGACATACGCGTGGATCTGCTCATCGAAGCCCATCATGTACACGTTGGACAGCATGGCGCTGATGGGGGAGCCTTGGGGGATACCTTTTTTGTCTTTGTTGGTTTCGATCAGGTCGCCATCACGCACCTTGGCCCGGAACTCGTGGGGCTCACAAATTCGCTTGCGGCCATGCTTGGGGTTGCTCTTTGAGAGCCCCAGCGTCTCGTAGACTTGATCCCTGTAGACGAACGAAAACTTGGTCAGGGATCGATACACTGCGTAGTGATCGACGGGCAAATGGCTGGTTGTTGTCGCCAGCGCCCAATTGATCCAGCTGCCGAAATTTCACTGACCCAAGCCGATTCATCGAGAAGCATTACCAGTACTGTTTTTTTGCCGATTGGTGCTGGGTCAGCGATGCCCCGGTAACTGGCGCAGTTTCGCATCAGCGGCAACACCTCGAGGAATGGCATCCCCACACTGGCAGTGACGGTGCTCCCAATTGAGTATGTTTTATATGGTTTGCTCTCCAGTATCGTAGAGGCGCAGCCGCTTAAAATGCTTGTGGCGAGAATACAAATAATTATTTGAGAGTGGAGTTCATGATACTTTCCTTGTTGTGTAACGCAGGTATCACCATATATGGCTAAGGCCTGTGTGGCCTCTGCAAAGCCTTTCCCGTGAAACCTTGCGAGTCGAAGGCAGACGAGCTGTCCAGTTCGATGGTGATTTCCAGTTGTTTACTTTGCGTTTTCTAAATTCTTTAAACAGTCGCTTAGAAAGATATTGTGGATGGCGGCTGGGGTCTGGTTGTCCGCTTGGTATACCGTCACTGCTGATTTTAGTAGGGCTCGTTCGGTTTTTGCGTCCTTGTCTTCCGGCCCCGGCCCTGCCATGCCCTTCTTAATGGTTTTTTGAATTACCTCAATCGGCATGCCAGCGTCGCGGGCCTTCGCGAAATTAAGAAGCAAATCCGCAGTCGTGTAGCACTGTTCTCGCTCCGACGTGGCGTGAGCTGTAGTGGTGACGACTAGAAGCCCCGCAATCAGGAAGTTCTTCATGTTGGCCTGCCTATACGCTGATGATTACCTGCTCCTTACCGTCCAAACCGTTCTGGCGCGGGGGCACGACATGAACGGAAGCCTAGGCTACTTGAGTCAATTCGCCAGCAGTCCAAGCGAAGTTAGCAAAATGCCAACATTCTGCCCAATGACCGCTATTGGCCGATTCTGTTGAAAAAGTCGGTCATGGTTTCCACGGCAGAAAAGTACGCGCTTGAGATTGAAATTTTTACTTTGAGCAGAGTATTCCGGGCTCAGATTTCGCGTAGCTGCGCGCAAAAAAGGCGTTTTCAGCAGTCAGCACGCGGGCAGTCTGGAAGGACCGACTTTTTCAACAGAATCGGCCGATTGAAAGTCATTGGCTAACCAGTTCCGCTTTGCACATCACCGCAACCCCGTACAGGAAAACTGACCAACCGCGCGCGGGCACTTTATGAGGCATCTCCATACCTTTAGCACTGTAGCCATATGGGCTACGTTCTTATGGAGACCCAACATGCACAAACAACCATCCCTCACGAGCCAACACATGGTGAAGCCCAGCTCCAGCCAACCTTCAAATAACGGCCCCAAGGGCAGCTCGCGTCCGGCATGCCCCACCCCATTCCCCGGTGGCAACTGGCCCAGTAAGGTGCCTGGTGTCAAATCCGGTGGCAATCGCGGCCAAGGGCCGAAGGCGTAGTCATTAATCAGGACGGTTAACGCAGGGATGCACATATGCCATTAGGACGAATGGAGTTACTCAATGATACCGAAGACTGCTACTGATACAGATATTGACCCACTCCCGCCTTATCCGCGCCTAGGCGAATGCTACCGCCTCCTGGCTAAGGCGCTTGATACCAAAGCCAGCAACCGCCAGGTAGACCGGTTGGCCAGGGAAGGGGACTTTGACTGGCAATTACTGGCGCAACTGCGTGAGGAGCTGATAGAGACGCCACTGTTCGCCAAGAGCAACGAAAACTTCACTAACTTCGTGATGGATTCCGAGAAGACCTTTCACCGAGGTTACGTGACGCTGATTAAAACCGTTCAGCTGGACGCTCTCACCCGCAAGCAAAGCCTCCCAGCCCTCATCAGCCTTCTGTTTGCACCATTCGCGGCGTCCTTCTTGCTGCAAATGCAGAAGGCCGTTCCTAGCCCGCCCATCGCGGCGCTGTTGAACGATCAGCAACACCCTGTGGCGGCTACCTTCACATGGCTGGAACAGGAGCTTGGTGTTGAAACCAATCAGCTAGGACACCTGCTGTACCCAAACTCCCTTGATGAGAACAAGAACGGGCGTGAACTGATGCAGCGTTGGCGCCATGGCCAGCAGTTGCCAACCCTTCAGCGCATCGGCCTGCTGCAAAGGACACTTCTGGGAGTGTTCCCCATGCGAGATCGACTGGTCACGGCCTTCACGGAGTGGCTTATCATCGCCAGGGTCTTGGTGGTATTCGACGAAGCAGCCTCCGCTCACCTAAAGCTGCGTGACTGTATCCTGCGCGAGGTACTGGGCAATGTGCCACCTGACGATATCGGGGGAAAACTCGCAGCGCTGAATGTTCAAGCCTCTGCGCACAAAAGCAAACTGGTAGAAAGCGGGCTTCTGCTCGACTACCAGTTGAAACGTACAACCT
Source organism: Pseudomonas fluorescens HK44 (assembly GCF_000217955.3). Lineage (GTDB taxonomy): Bacteria > Pseudomonadota > Gammaproteobacteria > Pseudomonadales > Pseudomonadaceae > Aquipseudomonas > Aquipseudomonas fluorescens_AQ. The sequence continues at coordinate 251,626 of NZ_AFOY02000010.1, forward strand.
CCAAAGCCTTAGGTGACCAGGCCCGGACGCGTTACGGCCTAGATCAGTTCCGCCACCAGATGTTGCTTCAAGAACCAGAGCCTGTCAGTGCCTACTTTCTAGAATTCCTAGAAGGTCGCTGGCACGTGCTCGCTGGCCAGTTGGAAACAGCGCTTTTCCATTACGAACGAGCCGCCGACTTGGCACTGTATCGCTCTGGAGAGACGCAAAAGAACATTCTCAGGGAGGCACTATTATTGGCGGCCTATTTGGGAAAGCTACCGCTGTATAAACGTTTGAAGCATCGAGCACTGGTTATGGGCTTCAGCTTTCTACCAGCCTGGAACAAAGTCGTTGCCACCGCCCAGGAACTGAAGATGATTCGCGACAACTTCGAAGATAGATTCCCAGAAAGAGGCCGCTTTCTAGAATCGCGGATGGCTGCGCACTGAAACGCATCGGTGAAGACGTCAGCGAGAAGCTGGACTACACGCCAGGCGTGTTTACTGTTGAACGCCATGTTCGTGGCAAGTGGGTATGCGATGACTGCGAAACGCTGATCCAGGCACCCGTTCCGGCGCAGATCATCGACAAGGGCATCCCGACTGCCGGGCTACTTGCCCACGTCATGATCGCGAAGTTTGCTGACCATCTGCCTCTTTACCGTCAGGAATCGATTTTCGGTCGTGCCGGCTTGGCGATTCCACGTTCAACTTTGGCTCAATGGGTTGGCGTGACGGGCGTGCAGTTACAGCCTCTGGTCGATGCGTTGCGCGATGTAGTGCTCGGACAGCAGGTCATTCATGCCGATGAAACACCGGTGCAGATGCTCGTTCCTGGCTCGAAGAAAACCCACCGTTCTTATGTGTGGGCCTACGCCACCAGCCAATTCTGCGAAACAGCGGCCGTCGTTTATGTGAGTTCGCGCCGCTTTTGGCCCCTTTTCGCGCTGTCTTTGGCACCAATCCTGTCTGATATTTCTCTTCCTTTATCAGCTTTTTCGCATGGCATGGGACGCGAGTCAATGCGACAAGGCCTGGGTCCTTCTGCGGAGCAGGTCAGCCGAAAGCCCGGTACCTGCTTCGCAGAAGAGAGCCAGTGAGGGGTGGGTGTGGGTTCCACAGGCGGGCAGATGGGGCCATCGGGCGATTGGACTGGGCACTCGGTAACTGAATGTGCGCACTGCCTCAGGTAAAGCCTGTCGGGGATATTAGCAAGCGAGAACTGGTTGGCTCCGCTTGCCTTCAGCCCAATCCTTCGGACGGCCCTATAAGGCTCTGGAATGAGTTGTAAGTGAGCATGCCCCGTTGATGAACTCAGGTCGAGAGTCTTATTTTGGACCAGATATCTCTAGTTTGGCGTCATCCAGCTAGCCAATGTGAGCGCCGTCTGAGTTTGACGATCAATTCGGCCATCTCGCGCATCGCAGGCCCACCTCAAAATGGAATTTCCCTGAGTGCACATCAGGCGCGGAGCCTATTTCTGCTCAGCAAAGTTTTACGACCAGTAGGCATGCGTTTTTTGTCTGAACGCTCAGCGCACCACTATTCTCAACTGAACGCTGAACGAACTCGCAGGTACGGACATTACCCTTGGCGCGTATTGATACGTGCACGAGGAAAAACGTATTTTATTGAAGGTAACGTAAATGAACGCGGAGGTTCCAAGATATGCGGCCTTTATCAGCTATCGCCACATGCCGCGCGACCGGCGCTGGGCAATTCGCATTTTGCGCGAGCTGGAGTCCTACCGCACGCCCAAGGCACTTCTGCGCGAGGCCTACCCGGGCCGTTTAGGGCAGTTGTTTCGTGACGAAGACGAAATTCCCGCCTCTTCCGATCTTTCCGATCAAATCAGAACAGCGTTGGCGCAAAGCGATTACTTGATCGTCGTCTGCTCGCCGGATACGCCCGGCTCTCAGTGGGTACGCCGCGAGATTGAGTTGTTCCAGGAAATGGGCAAGGGGGATCGCATCATCCCCTTACTCATTGCGGGCGAACCGCAAGAAGCCTTCCCGCCAGAGTTGCGGCGTCGACGGATCGCGGTGAAACAGACAGACGGGACCGAGAGCATGGCCTGGGAGGAGGTCGAGCCGATTGCGGCTGACGTTCGTCCACGCAAGGATGAACGCGCGAGCCAAACCGAACGTCGTGCGGTGTTGCGCCTGGCCGCTGCACTGCTCGGCTGCCGCTATGACGATCTGGCGCAGCGCGAGGCCGAACGCCGGCGCGCGAGGCTACGTAACCAGTTGTCTGGCGCTGCCGCCCTGTTGCTTGTCACAGGGTTGGGCGGGGCTTGGTGGTGGGATGCAAACCTGCGAATAAAGACCCAATACTGTGCCAATTACGGCCAACGCTGGGAGGTGCCGTTTTGCGTGGGGCGTTTAGACGCCACTCAACAGGCCGGGCGGGGCATTAGTTATCGCTTTCGTATTCAGGGCGACCACGTGCTGGAACTGACACAGGTCAATGGCTCCGGCACCTTGGTGGATAGGCAGGATGCAAACAGCCAATATGCTCTGGATGAGCCCTGGACTAAAGGCGTGGCGCAGTGGACGTTCAGATATATGACCAAGGCGTCCGGAGCGGAGCCGGTGCTCTCCTCGGTCGTGCTTACGGATAAAACGGGTAAGCCAGTGCGCCAATTCAATTATCAATACGCTGAGGATCATCGGGAAGCGATCGTCCAGTTCGCCCATGGTTTTGGTGTTGCCGAGCGCCAGCTGGCATCTGGAAGCCAACTGGGTGCGGTTGTGTCCGCCCCCAGCCTTGAGAGGCACCGATCGAGCATCGGCCAGCACCATCTTGTCTTCGACAGGCAAGGGCGCCTTCAGCGCCGGGAATTCGAACCCGTGGGCGGCGGTGCGACCGCTCCCGACGCCTTGGGTGCTTATGGGCGCAGCTATGATTATGGCAAGGTCGGCCTTATCACTCAGATTCGCAATCTAGATGCGCAGGGAAAAGAGTTGATCGATAAGTCCGGTGTCGCTGGCGAGGGCTTCAGCTACGACGCTTCGGGTAATTTGCTCAGCGTGGAATGGGTCGATAGCAGTGGTAAGCCCCATATCAATGAAAATTTGTTCTCTCGCGTGGCATGGCGGGTCGACGAGCAGGGAAATGAGTTGGAGGAAGCGTATTTCGGTCCTGATGGCCATCCGGCGCTCAGCAAGGACGGGGTCGCCCGAAGGACCGCGCGCTACGACGAGCGGGGGAATCAGATCGAACAGGCGTATTTCGGCCTCGATGGCCAGCTGGCGCTCAGCAAGGTCACCGGTTCCGCCCGAATTACCGCGCGCTACGACGAGCGGGGGAATCAGGTCGAGGGCGCGTTCTTCGGCCTCGATGGCCACCCGGCGCTCACCAAGGACGGTTTCGCCCGAGGGACTGCGCACTACGACGAGCGGGGGAACCTGGTCGAGACCACATATTTCGGCCTCGATGGCCAGCCGGCGCTCAGCAAGGATGGTGTCGCCCGAATTACCGCGCGCTACGACGAGCGGGGGAATCAGGTCGAGGCCGCGTATTTCGGCCTCGATGGCCAGCCGGCGCTCAGCAAGGACACCGGGGTCGCCCGATGGACTGCGCACTACGACGAGCGGGGGAATCAGGTCGAGGGCGCGTTCTTCGGCCTCGATGGCCACCCGGCGCTCAGCAAGGACTTAGGGGTCGCCCGAATGGTCGCGCGCTACGACGAGCGGGGGAATCAGGTCGAGGCCGCGTATTTCGGCCTCGATGGTCAGCCGGCGCTCAGCAAGGACGCAGGGGTGCCCGATGGACTGCGCACTACGACGAACGGGGGAACCTGGTCGAGGCCACATATTTCGGCCTCGATGGCCAGCTGGCGCTCAGCAAGGATGGTGTCGCCCGATGGACTTCGCACTACGACGAGCGGGGGAATCCGGTCGAGCAAGCGTATTTCGGCCTCGATGGTCAACCGGCGCTCAGCAAGGACGCAGGGGTCGCCCGAGTGACTGCGCGCTACGACGAGCGGGGGAATCTGGTCGAGGCCGCATATTTCGGCCTCGATGGCCAGCCGGCGCTCAGCAAGAGCTTAGGGATCGTCCGAATGACCGCACGCTACGATGAGCGGGGGAATCCGGTCGAGCAAGCGTATTTCGGCCTCGATGGCCAGCCGACGCTCAGCAAGGACGCAGGGGTCGCCCGTTGGACTGCGCGCTACGACGAGCGGGGGAATCAGGTCGAGGGCGCGTATTTCGGTATCGATGGCCAGCCGGCGCTCAGCAAGGATGGTGTCGCCCGATGGACTGCGCACTACGACGAGCGGGGGAATCCGGTCGAGCAAGCGTATTTCGGCCTCGATGGTCAACCGGCGCTCAGCAAGGACGCAGGGGTCGCCCGAATGACCACGCGCTACGACGAGCGGGGGAATCGGGTCGAGCAATCGTATTTCGGCCTCGATGGCCAGCCGGTTCGTTAGTCTCAATTTCAGGAGCAGCCAGTAGATCGTTTTGCTACGACGAACGGTGGAGCTTAGCGGAGAAGGGCTATGACCCCAGCAGTTTTGGGAGATGAAACGAGGTAAACCACCTCATCGCCGTACGGATTTTTGGTCCACCGAGAACCTTACAGTTGTTGCCATTGCAAACGAGCTTATAACAGGGATGCACAATGCCGAAAGCCCTACTCCAGGGGCCGCACAAATAGGCCCTTACGCGAGGTTGTTCTATGTTATCGCTCGCCGAAGAAAACCATAAGTCCTCTTCAAAAATGTCGGGACGCCTCACGATGTTCTTGATCGGTCTGGGGGTTGCGACGCTGATTTTCGGCGCTTGGAGTTTCTTCGGCATTGGGCCACACATTGAGCCAGGCATCGGGTCACAATGCGCAGAGTCGGTTTCGAGCCGCCTCTACCGATTGGGCGCCCTGTTCGAATTCTCGGAAGTCAATCTAAGGGTCAGTGAATGCTACCCCTACTGGCAGGTCGAGTTTGCCCGCTTCACCGGACCTGCCGCAACGATTGCGCTGTTGATTCGGGTGTTAATGGAAATATTGAGGGAGCCCTTCGAGCGCTTTCGGCTGTGGCGGTTCTCCGGTCACACGGTGATCATTGGCTTCGGCGAGAAAGGGCAGGTACGTGCGCTGGAAGCGGCGTCCAGTGGCGCCCAGGTGGTCGCGCTGGAGATCGCTCCAGGCGAAACCTCCCACGCCGTTGCAGCGCGACATGGCATCGTGCTCGTCATCGGTGACGCGCGCCAGCCTGGTGCACTTTCCCGGGTTCGTTTGCACTGCGCCGCGCGTTTCGTTGTTGCCACTGGGGATGATTCGCGAAACTTGTCGATCGCGCAGGTCATCGCCGAGCGGGTCGGCCGGGAGCCCGACACAAATCGCGAGATCGAAGTGTCGCTGGGCGATCCTCTGGTCCGGCGCGCCCTCGACGCGGGCACTACGGACGGTCCGATAGACGCCTTCTCGATCGAGGATATCGCCGCCCATAGGCTGTGCGAGTCAGCACGATTCTTTGAAGTGGCCGACCTGCTGGGTCAGCACCGGATGCATATCGTCACGCTCGGTTTCGATCGCCTCGGCGCCAGCGTCGTCGCGCAAATTCTGCGCAGCGGGCAAATGGCCGATCTTGGTGTAACCCGGATCACCATACTGAGCGCCAACACGGAGGCCGACCGCGAACTGCTGTTGCTATCGTATCCCGGGATCGAGGCGGTGGCAGAAATCGCCTTTGTTGCGGCGGGTCCGCGGGTCATTGCCATCGACGAGCCGTTGATGGCCGAAGTCGAGGTAGCTGCTCCGATCACGGCGATTATCGTACTGGGTGACCGCAGCTCCGACACGCTCCCTGTGGCGTTGGCGGTGCGCGAAGCTTCCCGCCGCACAGGAAGATGGATGGCCCCGATCTTTTTCGGCATCGAGCACGCTGCATCCCTGACGGGCTTTCCCCGTCTGATCGAAGAGGAGATACGTTTTTCAAGGGTGCTGCATCCGTTCGAGATTTCCGCCCATCTCTGCACGCGGGAATATGCCGAGGAACGTGACCGGGTCGCCGAGAAAATCCACGAGGCCTACCGGCAGGCTTTCATGCAAATGCAGGCGGAAGGTCAAAAGCCGTCGAAGGGCGGTCAGGCACTTGTTCCCTGGCGTGAGTTGACACGCACTTACCGTCAGGCCAATCGTCGACCCGCCGACCACATCGTGGCGAAACTGTTGAGCGCCGGTTGCGTCACCCCGCCTGGCCCACCCGTGGCGCTTGCGGGTTTCGACCTGCTTGCGCAAGACGGCACGCTTGAGCGATTGGCCATACTGGAGCATTTCGTCTGGGCCGCTGACCGGCAGCTCGATGGTTGGCGGCCCGGAAAGATTCGTGATAATTCGCGATGGGTTCATGATTGCCTGATCCCCTATGCCGAGTTGCGGGAGGGAACCAAAGAGCTGGACAGGGCGCAAATCCGGGAATTGAACGCGGCGCGCGTGCCACGTATTACGGCTGAGGCGGCAATCGGCAAGCGGCTGGTTCGGTTCGACCTCTGGGTTGGATTGATCGGGGCGCGCTCGCTCAGTCGCGCGGAGGCGCAATGGGCCAGAGACGCGCTCTTGCAAGCCATTGTGCCGCGCCTGCTCGACGCCCACCCCGAACATAACATCACGCTGTTGTCGGCGTTGGCGCCCGGCGCCGATCTCATCGCAACCAAAGCGATGCTGGAAGGATTGCTGAGCCATAACGTTCAACATCGGCTGCTCGTGACCGAGGCCGTGCCGATCAAAGCGGTTGTCGAGCAGTTCGAGAGCCTATGGTGCAACGGCGCGGTGGGCGATTTGGATCTTTCGACCCAGGACCTGACCTGGCCCCAGGTGCGCGGTGCGCTCGCCGACGACATTGCCAAGGTGGCGTGCGAGCGAATTGTGGAGCTAGACCCCGTTGCGCTTGGTGCAGAACAGGAGGTGTGCGAGGCCGGGTATCGGCGGCAGAACGCCTATATCGTGCAACGTGCCCATGTCGTTATCGCCATCGTCAAGCCGCCCCAATCGGGCAAGCCGGGCGGGACCGGGGAGGCAATCACATGGCGCCGGGACCGCTTGACGATGGTAGAAACAATGCCGCTTTACTTGCGCCGGCCGAACCGCGCGGCGCCCGGATTCCCTGGGCTCATCATCATTGATGTAGGGGAACGTAAGATAACCGACGAGTTTTCTGGCGCCTGAGATAGACCAGCATTGGGGCTGTCGGGGCGCGGGCGCAGTCTCCCGTGGCAGTCAGCTCGGACCGCCTAAGTCACCGCTAAGGCGGTCGATTTGTTTGCTCATCGGCTACTTCGGTCATTGAATGCCAGAATGGATATACGTACGACGCACCCAAGCGTGGAAATCATGACGAGGTCCAGACTCATGGGACTAGAAATGGAATGCATAGATGCCTTTGCGTTTGACGTATTTCTCAGCTATTCGAGAAAGGATATAGTGTTTGTACTTTTACTCGAAAAAACATTAAGAAGTTATCGACTACCCACAAGACATTAGCCGCGCGAGCCGGACGGTATGACTCTTTTCCCACATGCATCTTTTAACTAGTGATCCTTGGGTTTCAGGTCGCTGATCTGCGTAAGCGTATGGGCAGTACGAGAGGGAATAGTGAGTGTCACTGAGTTCGCACTCGGCCATTCAGGGCTGAACCATAGCAACGAAAGACCAAAGCGCTGGCGAGTGCCTGTAGGCCATACCGTAAGGAGTATTTTGCGCTCCATTGGTGAACCCTCAGTCACAGCATCGTCCACTTTGACTAAGTCCCCCATCGTGAACGACTGTGGTGCTGCGATGATCAGTACCGTCAGACCTGTTTTTTGGTGCGCCAACCCCTGCACTAGTAACCGCATAGCCACAGTGGGGTCGGTGCATTGGATCACTTTTCCCCGCCAAATACCGTACCCCGAGGCCAACCGTGCATATGCTGCCCAGCTGAGACTTAAGGCGCCGCGACTGCCGATTACGGAATACAGAGAGCCCCAGAAAGCACAGGCGTCGTCTTCCGTGCACCAGAGGAAATTTCTAAAACGCGGATAAAAAACTGGTTGTAAGGATTGCCGATGATGGAGGTTGACGATGCAACTCGTCAGGTCGGAAAAAGACTGCCAGTGCAGGGTAGAGAGTTCGCTGCAATCCAAGACATGAATTTCATCAAAGTCTGAGGCAGTGATTGCTTCGTCTGCCGTAAGGCTCTGAAAGTTAAGGTTGCCCGCATAGGTTTCGCCGCGAGGCATGTATGGGTTACAGAATGCTAGCACTCGGCGGATCCATTCGTGCGCAACATTCTCGTCGTTGGCGACAACTGCGATGTTAAACGCCTCTAGTCTTTGGCAATAAAAGCCAGGGTTTTGATCTTCGACTGCCTGCCTGGCACTCTCATGGTCTTCGCCACAGCAGTGAACATCGTGCAAAAAATCTTTGGGCGTCAATCCGGACGAGCGACGTAAAGTCGCATTGAAATATTTCATGCTTCAGCGCGCCTGTACCGGACTGTTGAGACATTTATAACCGGGGTATTGGGCTTCAGCCGTCACCTTGGCCATGGCCGAGGTGATGGCTTGCACAGTGATGGTGAAGTTGGCCGCTGGACCTGCGTTAGGCGTGACGCGTTGCATGAAGGCTTTGTAGGTTTTCATCGTCAAGACTCCTTGGATTTGGTAGGAGAAGAGTCTTTACGCAACGTGCGACACGCTATGTCGTATTCTAATTATTTCAAATAAAGCGCCGCCATTTTTTGTGCGGTGGCTGCCATTTTCTCGCGCAGGGTGGACGGTTCGACTACTTCAAGATTGTCACCTTGGCTGAGAAGCCAAAGCTCTAGGCCTTGGCTTAGGTGGGTGCTGCCCACCATCGTACGGCAGCCATTTTCATCGAGTAGTTGTTGATCTTCTGTGAGTGGGTTTT
>NZ_AFOY02000011.1 GCF_000217955.3 Pseudomonas fluorescens HK44
TCGTTCTTTAAAAATTTGGGTATGTGATAGAAAGATAGACTGAACGTTACTTTCACTGGTAACGGATCAGGCTAAGGTAAAATTTGTGAGTAATTGCGAATTTTCGGCGAATGTCGTCTTCACAGTATAACCAGATTGCTTGGGGTTATATGGTCAAGTGAAGAAGCGCATACGGTGGATGCCTTGGCAGTCAGAGGCGATGAAAGACGTGGTAGCCTGCGAAAAGCTTCGGGGAGTCGGCAAACAGACTTTGATCCGGAGATGTCTGAATGGGGGAACCCACCTAACATAAGTTAGGTATCTTAAGCTGAATACATAGGCTTAAGAAGCGAACCAGGGGAACTGAAACATCTAAGTACCCTGAGGAAAAGAAATCAACCGAGATTCCCTTAGTAGTGGCGAGCGAACGGGGACTAGCCCTTAAGTGGCTTTGAGATTAGCGGAACGCTCTGGAAAGTGCGGCCATAGTGGGTGATAGCCCTGTACGCGAAAATCTCTTGGTCATGAAATCGAGTAGGACGGAGCACGAGAAACTTTGTCTGAATATGGGGGGACCATCCTCCAAGGCTAAATACTACTGACTGACCGATAGTGAACTAGTACCGTGAGGGAAAGGCGAAAAGAACCCCGGAGAGGGGAGTGAAATAGATCCTGAAACCGTATGCGTACAAGCAGTGGGAGCCCACGTTGTTGGGTGACTGCGTACCTTTTGTATAATGGGTCAGCGACTTATTTTCAGTGGCGAGCTTAACCGAATAGGGGAGGCGTAGCGAAAGCGAGTCTTAATAGGGCGTCTAGTCGCTGGGAATAGACCCGAAACCGGGCGATCTATCCATGGGCAGGTTGAAGGTTGGGTAACACTAACTGGAGGACCGAACCGACTACCGTTGAAAAGTTAGCGGATGACCTGTGGATCGGAGTGAAAGGCTAATCAAGCTCGGAGATAGCTGGTTCTCCTCGAAAGCTATTTAGGTAGCGCCTCATGTATCACTGTAGGGGGTAGAGCACTGTTTCGGCTAGGGGGTCATCCCGACTTACCAAACCGATGCAAACTCCGAATACCTACAAGTGCCGAGCATGGGAGACACACGGCGGGTGCTAACGTCCGTCGTGAAAAGGGAAACAACCCAGACCGTCAGCTAAGGTCCCAAAGTTATGGTTAAGTGGGAAACGATGTGGGAAGGCTTAGACAGCTAGGAGGTTGGCTTAGAAGCAGCCACCCTTTAAAGAAAGCGTAATAGCTCACTAGTCGAGTCGGCCTGCGCGGAAGATGTAACGGGGCTCAAACCATACACCGAAGCTACGGGTATCACTTAGGTGATGCGGTAGAGGAGCGTTCTGTAAGCCTGTGAAGGTGAGTTGAGAAGCTTGCTGGAGGTATCAGAAGTGCGAATGCTGACATGAGTAACGACAATGGGTGTGAAAAACACCCACGCCGAAAGACCAAGGTTTCCTGCGCAACGTTAATCGACGCAGGGTTAGTCGGTCCCTAAGGCGAGGCTGAAAAGCGTAGTCGATGGAAAACAGGTTAATATTCCTGTACTTCTGGTTATTGCGATGGAGGGACGGAGAAGGCTAGGCCAGCTTGGCGTTGGTTGTCCAAGTTTAAGGTGGTAGGCTGAGATCTTAGGTAAATCCGGGATCTTAAGGCCGAGAGCTGATGACGAGTGTTCTTTTAGAACACGAAGTGGTTGATGCCATGCTTCCAAGAAAAGCTTCTAAGCTTCAGGTAACCAGGAACCGTACCCCAAACCGACACAGGTGGTTGGGTAGAGAATACCAAGGCGCTTGAGAGAACTCGGGTGAAGGAACTAGGCAAAATGGCACCGTAACTTCGGGAGAAGGTGCGCCGGTGAGGGTGAAGGACTTGCTCCGTAAGCCCATGCCGGTCGAAGATACCAGGCCGCTGCGACTGTTTATTAAAAACACAGCACTCTGCAAACACGAAAGTGGACGTATAGGGTGTGACGCCTGCCCGGTGCCGGAAGGTTAATTGATGGGGTTAGCTAACGCGAAGCTCTTGATCGAAGCCCCGGTAAACGGCGGCCGTAACTATAACGGTCCTAAGGTAGCGAAATTCCTTGTCGGGTAAGTTCCGACCTGCACGAATGGCGTAACGATGGCGGCGCTGTCTCCACCCGAGACTCAGTGAAATTGAAATCGCTGTGAAGATGCAGTGTATCCGCGGCTAGACGGAAAGACCCCGTGAACCTTTACTATAGCTTTGCACTGGACTTTGAATTTGCTTGTGTAGGATAGGTGGGAGGCTTTGAAGCGTGGACGCCAGTTCGCGTGGAGCCAACCTTGAAATACCACCCTGGCAACTTTGAGGTTCTAACTCAGGTCCGTTATCCGGATCGAGGACAGTGTATGGTGGGTAGTTTGACTGGGGCGGTCTCCTCCTAAAGAGTAACGGAGGAGTACGAAGGTGCGCTCAGACCGGTCGGAAATCGGTCGTAGAGTATAAAGGCAAAAGCGCGCTTGACTGCGAGACAGACACGTCGAGCAGGTACGAAAGTAGGTCTTAGTGATCCGGTGGTTCTGTATGGAAGGGCCATCGCTCAACGGATAAAAGGTACTCCGGGGATAACAGGCTGATACCGCCCAAGAGTTCATATCGACGGCGGTGTTTGGCACCTCGATGTCGGCTCATCACATCCTGGGGCTGAAGCCGGTCCCAAGGGTATGGCTGTTCGCCATTTAAAGTGGTACGCGAGCTGGGTTTAGAACGTCGTGAGACAGTTCGGTCCCTATCTGCCGTGGACGTTTGAGATTTGAGAGGGGCTGCTCCTAGTACGAGAGGACCGGAGTGGACGAACCTCTGGTGTTCCGGTTGTCACGCCAGTGGCATTGCCGGGTAGCTATGTTCGGAATAGATAACCGCTGAAAGCATCTAAGCGGGAAACTAGCCTCAAGATGAGATCTCACTGGGACCTTGAGTCCCCTGAAGGGCCGTCGAAGACTACGACGTTGATAGGTTGGGTGTGTAAGCGCTGTGAGGCGTTGAGCTAACCAATACTAATTGCCCGTGAGGCTTGACCATATAACACCCAAGCAA
>NZ_AFOY02000012.1 GCF_000217955.3 Pseudomonas fluorescens HK44
AGACAATCCCCTGGAAAGCACCATCACAGCGAACCCACTTGTCTGGCGCATTACGAATGATGCCTTTGCGTAACTTGGAGGAAGTCTTGGCATAAACGTTGTTGCCGATGTATTTTTCGTTAGTCAGCACCTGATGCACGCTACCTCGGCTCCAACGGCGATCAAAGTCGGTGACCAGACCTTCAGCGTTCAGTGCATTGGCAATCTCACGTTCGCTCATCCGCTCGTGGACGAACTGGTGGTAGATGCGGTGAATGACCTCGATTTCGGTTTCGGGCCCGGGAATTAAAATGACTCTGTCAGTCTGGATGCTCTTTTGTTGTCCTCGCGAAAGCTCGGCCTTGAACTCATTTCTTTCATCAATCAACCCTCGACGCAGCCCATAGCCAGCGGGCCCTCCTTGGTGAAAACCTTTTTCGACGAGACGACACTGTCCCGCGAACACCTTGATGGATAGTTCGCGGCTGTATTCGCCAGCCATATGGCGCTTGAAGCCCTTGCAGATCGTGGACATTGGCGAACCATCGTTGTCGAAAGCCTCAGCGCAATACACAACCTTGATCCCTGAGCTGGTACAGAGGTATTCGTAGTGAGCACTTTCATCTGTGTTCTGGAAGCGTCCCCAGCGGCTGACGTCATAGACCAGAATGACCTGGAATTGAGTATTCCCGGCCTGTACATCGTCGAGCAGCGTGCGCAAAGCATTACGACCTCCGATATCTAGGCCGCTTTTCCCTTCATCACGATAAGTGGTAACGATTTTCATGCCATGGCTCATGGCGTATGCATGGATGGCCGCCGACTGGTTTTCGGTGGAGTAACGTTGATGATCCGTGGACATGCGAACGTATTCCGCAGCCGGCACAAGACCGTCGAAGGAGTTTTCTGAAGTTATCCGCGTGCGTGGAGAGGGCAAACAGGCCTCCTCTAGGTCGGGAAAATCCTGGCCCATTCGATTCAGCCTAGGGACGATTTATGACGTGATGGTGACGAGGCACGACCATCAGTCGGGTGCTGAGAGGGCTCGCGGAATTTTACAGAGAGCCGAATGGCGACGTTCATCAGCTTGAAATAGGTGCCTACACGTACAGTCTTTCAAAGTGGATGATCAACACCGCCGGCATTGTAGGTTTAACGGTGAATGCACCTGTATACGCTGTATGCAATCTTACTTGAATAGGTAAAGGATTTAGTTTAAATTCATTTCATGTTTTGACAGTTTGTCAATTTTACTTGGGTTTCAATAATTTTAAAATTAACATTGGCCGAAGTTAGGTTTCAGAGGGTTAACTTTTCCCGAAGTGAAAATTAACTTTGTCCAATCCTGTTGTATACTGCTGATATTCCAATATGTCAAAGTCGGTTAACTTTGCCCGCCTACATCCGTTATAGGTTCACACAGTAGTTGCTCATTTTCACCCATAAATGAGCCCGGCTGCCCTGAGAGGTGAGCCAGAAAAAAGGCCAGCGCACCGCGCTGGCCTTTTTTTTTGGAACGGATTTTTCGGACAAACTTCCTTGAAGATGCTGTGCCGCGCAGCTTCCTTCAGGCTTCGGGGAGAGTGAACTGTCGGGGTTCAATCGTGTCTATGAAACCAGGGACGACTCAGTAACTACATGGCCGGCGGTGCCGATCAAATCAACCGGGCCAGCCTTTCAAGCATTCACTAGGAATCAAACATGGCTAAGAAGCTTGCTGCTATTTTGTTGTCCGCCGTTGTGGGTATGGTTGCCGGTAATGCAATGGCAGCTGATGCTCAGTGGAATAAAGATCACCCACGTCGAGCCGAGGTAAATAGTCGTCTGGCCAACCAGAACAAGCGAATCCATAACGAAGTCAAAGAGGGTGAAATGACCAAGAGACAGGCGGCCAATCTGCATAAGGAAGACCGCCAGATTCGTCAGGAAGAGCGGGGCATGGCCCGCCAGAATGACGGGCACATCACCAAGCAGGAGCAAAAGAGCCTTAACCGACAAGAAAATGCGGTAAGCCACCAGATTGGTAGCTAGGTTCAATTTGCTTCTACTGAACGGATCTCTGTTCTAAGACCCTCCCCCCAGCAAAAATGGAAAAGGCCAACGCTCAGCGTTGGCCTTTTTTATTGTTCGCGCGAAGACGTTTGAAGATCTCAGCCTACGCGCCGATAACCACGCCTATTTGTAGGCGCTGCCACAGGTTGCGATCTTTTGATTTTTATTCGCTCGTGCCGCTGACGACACTTTCCAGCCGATACCCATACCCGTAGATCGTCAGCAACTGCCAACCCCGATCGGCCGTCAGCTCCAGTTTGCTGGGGATGCTGCTGGGGTATTTGATCTGGAACTGGCGACGCCTGAGCGCAGTGCTCGCTTACTTCGGCTGGGAACTGGCACGGCTGGACAGTGAACCGAAAGTGTTTCCAGAGCGCCGCCGCACACCGTCACCGGCCGGCGATGTATTGCAGGGGCAGATCGTCGCGCTGGAACAGGCGATGAGCCGGACGCGCGATACCCGACGGTTCTTCGCTGACGGTCTGGAGTACCTGCCGGTGGCGACGCTGATCAGCGATCCCAACGGTCGAATTCTTTTGGCCAACCGCAATGCGCGGGGGCTGTTTGCCAGCGATCTGGTCGGCAAAGACCAGCTGCAACGGCTCTCGGAGATTGGTTATCCAGGGCTGCTCGAGCAGGGAAGTCCTGCGTTGTCGACGCTTGAGACCCGCGAGTTTCGCGACACTCAAGGGCGAAGTTTGCGTTTGGACCTGGCGCCATTGCTGCCGGCCGAAGGCGGAACGGCGATCGGCTGGTTGCTCAGCCTGACGGATTTGAGCCTCGAGCGCGATGCCGAGGAACAGCGGGCGGTGCTGCTGCGGTTTCTTTCCCATGACCTGCGTGCGCCCCATTCAGCAATTCTGGCCTTGCTCGACGTCCAGTATCACCAAGGCAGGGGTGATACGCATTTATTCAGCCAGATCGAGTTGCAGGTACGCAAAGCCTTGAGCCTTACCGAGGCCTTTGTGCAGCTGGCCAAAGCCGAATCCGAGGCGTACCAGTTCGAACCGAGCATGTTCGCGATGCTGGTGCTTGATGCGTTTGATCAGGCGATGAGTATTGCGCAACTCAAGCAGATCGAGCTGTTGCATGATCTGGATGAAGAAGCGGAAGGCATGGTCCTGGCGGACCAGTCGTTGCTGACCCGGGCGCTGTTCAACCTGCTGGAAAACGCCATCAAGTACAGCCCGGCAGGTTCGCAGGTCCGCGTGCGGGTCAGTTGTGCACAGGGTTGGCTGACCTGCGAGATCGCCGACCAGGGCAAAGGCATTGCAGCCGAAGAACTCTCCGAACTGTTCAGCCAGTACCGGCGCTTTGCTTCGTCTCAAGGCAGTGAGGGATTGGGCCTGGGGTTGTCGATGGTCAAAGCCGTGGTGGATCGCCACGGTGGACGGATTTTCTGTGAAAGCCAGATCGGGCAAGGCACGACGTTCAGCGTTCAACTGCCGTTGCTGGAAGAATGAAATACCTTTAAACAGGCATAAAAAACCGGCGCAAATAGCCGGTTTTTTTTGCGTCGTGAAAACTTATGCACGTTTTCCTGCGTTTTATTAGCTTAAGAAATATCTATATAAATCATAAACTTAGCAAACAAATAAGACGCTTTTCAAGAAAACGGTGCACAGGTTATCCACAGAACCTCAGACAGTCTCTTTATCCGCCGCAGCAGGCAGTGGCGGTAGCGAACCCATGTCCCGCTGGGTCTGCTCGTTCCAGGCCGCAGCGCGGTCGTTGAGCTCGGCAATCGCCCGTGGGCCGCTGCCTTCTGCATACATCGGCGCACCGATGACAACGGTGATAGTGCCAGGTGTTTTCAGCCAACCGGTTTTCGGCCAGAACTTGCCGGCGTTATGCGCGATTGGCAGCACAGGCAACTGCGCATTGACCGCCAACGCCGTACCACCACGAGAGAACTTGCCGACCGTGCCGAACGGAACGCGGGTGCCTTCCGGGAAGATCAGCACCCAGACATTGTCCTTGAGCAGCTCATCGCCCTTCTTCGCCACATGCTTGAGCGCGGCTTTCGGGTTGTCGCGATCAATGGCAATCGGTCGCAGCATGGCCATCGCCCAACCAAAGAACGGCACATACAGCAGTTCGCGCTTGAGCACCTGGCTCAATGGTTCGAAGTAGGCCGATAGAAAGAACGTTTCCCAGGTGCTCTGGTGGTTCGACAGAATCACGCACGGCTGGTCGGGGACGTTCTCGGCGCCTTTGACTTCATAGCGAATGTCCAGGAACACCTTGCTCAGCCACAGCGCGCAGCGGCACCAGTAGACATTGATGAAACGGTAGCGCGCCTTGAACGGTAAAAAAGGCGCGATAAAAAAGCTCAGGCTGCACCAGAGCAACGAGCTGGTGCCCAGCAGCAGGTAAAAAAGAAAGGTTCTGATTGCCTGCAAGATCGACATAGCGGCATTTGCCTATTAAAAGTGCGCTCCCGAACAGTCCTTGATCAGGATGTCAGAATCGCCCTAGTTGTGGATAAGTTCTGCGGCAATCGCCGCCAGATCGTCAAAAATCAAAGTACCTACCGGTAGGGTCAACCCCTGAGTCTTTTCGCCTTTCCCGGTTTTTACCAAAACTGGCTGACAGTCGACGGCTTTTGCCGCCTCCAGGTCACCTAGACTGTCGCCGACGAACCATAGGTTAGTCAGCGCCACGTCGTAATGTGCGGCAATGGTTTTAAGCATGCCGGGTTTTGGCTTACGACAGTCGCAGCCTTCGTCCGGCCCGTGCGGGCAATAGACAATCAGCCCGACCTCACCACCCTGCTCCGCCACCAACGTGCGCAAGCGCTCGTGCATGGCGTCCAGGGTGGCGACATCGTAGTAGCCGCGAGCAATGCCCGACTGGTTGGTAGCGACAGCTACCGTCCAGCCGGCCTTGCTCAACTGCGCGATGGCGTCGATCGAACCCGGGAGCGGAATCCACTCTTCCACCGACTTGATGTAAGCGTCGGAGTCGTAGTTGATCACTCCGTCCCGATCGAGAATCAGCAGTTTCAACAGCCGCTCCTCAACCCAGCAACGAGATGTCGGCAACGCCAAGGAACAGACCGCGCAAACGTGCCAGCAACGCATAACGGTTGGCGCGGACCTTGGTGTCTTCCGCGTTGACCATCACTGCTTCGAAGAACGCATCGACCGGCTCGCGCAACGCGGCCAGACGCGCCAACGATTCGCTGTACTGACGGGCTGCAGCCATTGGCTGCACCGCTTGATCCGCTTGCTGGATCGCCGAGTACAGGGAGAATTCGGCGGCGTTGTCGAAGTACTTGGCTTCAACGGTGCTCGGCACGCTGCCTTCGAGTTTGCTCAGCAGGTTCGATACGCGCTTGTTCACCGCAGCCAGTGCAGCGGCTTCCGGCAATTTGCGGAACGCTTCCACCGCTTGTACGCGTTGATCGAAGTCCAGCGCCGAACCCGGTTTCAGGGCACGAACCGACAAGTAAGTGGCCACATCCACGCCTTCGTCTTCGTAACGGGCACGCAGACGATCGAAGACGAACTCCAGTACCGAATCAGCCAGCCCTGCGGCCTTGACCTTGCTGCCGAACGCATTGACGGCGAACGCCACGGCGTCGGTCAGGTCGAGGTCGAGCTTCTTGTCGATCAGGATCCGCAACACGCCCAGCGCAGCACGGCGCAGGGCATACGGGTCTTTGCTACCGGTGGGCAGCATGCCGACACCGAAGATCCCGACCAGGGTGTCGAGCTTGTCGGCGATGGCCACGGCCGCACCGGTCAGGGTGGTCGGCAGTTCAGCGCCGGCACCGCGCGGCATGTACTGCTCGTTCAGCGCCAGTGCGACATCTTCCGGCTCGCCATCGTTGAGGGCGTAGTAGTAACCGGCGACACCTTGCATCTCCGGGAACTCACCGACCATCTCGGTTGCCAGGTCGCACTTCGACAGCAGGCCTGCGCGCGCCGCCCACGAGGCGTTGCCGCCAATGCGTTGAGCGATGAATGCGGCCAGTTTTGAAACGCGCTCGGCCTTGTCGTAGACGCTGCCGAGTTTTTCCTGGAACACCACGTTTTGCAGGCGCAGGTTGAAGTCTTCGAGTTTCTGCTTCTTGTCTTGCTTGAAGAAGAATTCGGCGTCGGTCAGACGTGGGCGAACCACTTTCTCGTTACCGTCGATGATCTGCTGCGGGTCTTTGCTCTCGATGTTGGCCACGGTAATGAAACGTGGCAGCAACTTGCCGTCGGCATCCAGCAGGCAGAAGTACTTCTGGTTGTCCTGCATCGTGGTGATCAGGGCTTCTTGCGGCACATCGAGGAAACGCTCCTCGAACGAGCACACCAGCGGCACTGGCCATTCCACCAGCGCGGTCACTTCGTCGAGCAGGTCCGGCGGAACGATCGCAGTCCCTTCCTGACGAGTGGCCAGCTCGGCGGTACGCGTGCTGATCAGCTCGCGGCGCTCATTGGCATCGGCCAGTACGTAGGCTGCGCGCAGGTCGTTCAGGTAGTTGGCTGGCGAGGTGATGCGCACGTTTTCCGGGTGATGGAAGCGGTGACCACGGGAATCGCGACCGGCCTTCTGGGCGAGGATGGTGCAGTCGATCACCTGGTCACCGAGCAGCATCACCAGCCATTGGGTTGGGCGAACGAATTCTTCCTTGCGAGCACCCCAACGCATGCGCTTGGGGATAGGAAGGTCGTTCAACGAGTCTTCGACGATGGTCGGCAACAGGCTGACGGTCGGCTTGCCGGCGATGCTTTGGCTGTAACGCAGCTTCGGACCGCTTTGATCGATTTCGCTCAGCTCTACGCCGCACTTCTTGGCGAAGCCCAGGGCGGCCTGGGTCGGATTGCCTTCGGCATCGAACGCGGCCTGACGTGGCGGGCCATCGAGGTTGATGCTGCGATCCGGCTGTTGAGTCGCCAGTTTGGTGATCAGCACGGCCAGACGACGCGGGGCGGCGTAGACCTGTTTGGCTTCAAAGCCCAGGCCAGCGGCCAGCAGGCCCTTCTCGATACCGGCGAGGAACGCGTCGGCCAGGGTGTTCAGGGCCTTGGGTGGCAGCTCTTCGGTGCCCAGTTCAACCAGGAAATCTTGAGCACTCATTGTGCAGCCTCCAGCTTAGCCAACACTTCATCACGCAAATCCGGGGTCGCCATCGGGAAGCCCAGCTTGGCGCGAGCCAGCAGGTAGGCTTGTGCAACGGAACGCGCCAGGGTGCGGACACGCAGAATGTATTGCTGACGCGCAGTCACCGAGATCGCCCGGCGTGCATCCAGCAGGTTGAAGGTGTGCGAGGCCTTCAGGACCATTTCGTAGCTTGGCAGCGGCAGCGGTTGATCGAGTTCGATCAGGCGCTTGGCTTCGCTTTCGTAGAAATCGAACAGTTCGAACAGCTTCTCGACGTTGGCGTGTTCGAAGTTGTAGGTCGACTGCTCCACTTCGTTCTGGTGGAACACGTCGCCGTAGGTCACTTTGCCGAACGGACCGTCAGCCCAGACCAGGTCGTAGACCGAGTCCACGCCTTGCAGGTACATGGCCAGACGCTCGAGACCGTAGGTGATCTCGCCGGTCACCGGGTAGCACTCGATGCCGCCCGCTGCCTGGAAGTAGGTGAACTGGGTCACTTCCATGCCGTTGAGCCAGACTTCCCAGCCCAGACCCCAGGCGCCGAGGGTCGGCGATTCCCAGTTGTCTTCGACGAAACGGATGTCGTGCACCAAGGGGTCCAGGCCCACGTGCTTGAGGGAGCCCAGGTACAGTTCCTGGAAATTGTCCGGGTTCGGCTTCAGGACTACCTGGAACTGGTAGTAGTGCTGCAGACGGTTCGGGTTTTCGCCGTAGCGGCCGTCAGTCGGGCGGCGACTGGGCTGCACATAAGCGGCGTTCCAGGTTTCCGGGCCGATGGCGCGCAGGAACGTGGCAGTATGGAAAGTGCCGGCGCCTACTTCCATATCGTAGGGCTGAAGTACCACACAACCTTGCTCGGCCCAGTATTGCTGGAGGGCGAGGATCAAGTCTTGGAAGGTACGCACGGCTGGCGTAGGCTGGCTCACGAAATTCACCTGTTTCTTGGGCTGCGATTTAAAGAGCGGGAGTATACCCGATTCATTCGTCCGCACGCCCCCTGGAGCCTTATGCCACGCTGCTTTTGGTGTTCCGAAGATCCGCTGTACATGGCTTATCACGATCAGGAGTGGGGCGTACCGCTACGCGATGCGCAGCGCTTGTTCGAGTTGCTTTTGCTCGAAGGGTTCCAGGCCGGCCTGTCATGGATCACCGTGCTGAGGAAACGCGAGCGCTACCGTGAGGTGTTGTTCGGCTTCGATGTGCAGCGGGTGGCGCAGATGAGCGACGCCGAAATCGACGATTTGATGCTCGATCCGGGAATCATCCGCAACCGTCTCAAACTAAACGCCGCCCGGCGCAATGCCCAGGCCTGGATGGCGCTGGAGGACCCGGTGGAGCTGCTCTGGTCGTTTGTCGGCGGCGTCCCGAAGATCAATCATTTCAAGGATCGCAGCGAAGTGCCGGCCGTGACGCCGGCCGCCGTGGAGATGAGCAAAGGTCTGAAAAAAGCCGGCTTCACATTTGTCGGCCCGACCATCTGCTATGCCTTGATGCAGGCCTCGGGCATGGTCATGGATCACACCACCGATTGTGATCGTTACGCCATCTTGCGCAGTGGGCGGTTAGAATAGTCGGCTCGCGACAAGGTTCATGACGTCGGTTCAGAAGATCAGGAGTGACCTGTGGATAAGTTTAAAGGCGCCTTGCTGGTAGGCGCTCTGCGGTTGTTTGCCCTGCTCCCGTGGCGGGCGGTGCAAGCGGTAGGCGCGGCGATTGGCTGGGTGATGTGGAAAACCCCCAACCGTTCCCGCGATGTGGTGCGCATCAACCTCGCCAAGTGTTTCCCGGACATGGACGCGGTCGAACGTGAGCGTTTAGTCGGACAGAGCCTGATGGACATCGGCAAATCATTGACCGAAAGCGCCTGCGCCTGGATCTGGCCGGCCCAGCGCTCCATCGATCTGGTGCGTGAAGTCGAAGGCCTCGATGTGCTCAAGGACGCGCTGGCTTCCGGCAAAGGCGTGGTCGGCATCACCAGCCACCTGGGCAACTGGGAAGTGTTGAACCACTTCTATTGTAGCCAGTGCAAACCGATCATTTTCTATCGTCCGCCCAAGCTCAAGGCGGTAGATGAATTGCTGCGCAAACAGCGGGTGCAATTGGGCAACCGCGTGGCAGCTTCTACCAAGGAAGGCATCCTCAGCGTCATCAAGGAAGTGCGCAAAGGGGGTGCAGTGGGGATTCCGGCTGACCCGGAACCGGCCGAATCCGCCGGGATCTTCGTGCCCTTCTTCGCCACCAAGGCCCTGACCAGCAAGTTCGTGCCGAACATGCTCGCGGGCGGCAAAGCGGTCGGCGTCTTCCTGCACGCCCTGCGCCTGCCGGACGGTTCAGGCTACAAAGTGATCCTGGAAGCCGCGCCCGAGGCCATGTACAGCACCGATACCGAGACGTCCTGCGCTGCGATGAGCCAGATCGTCGAGAAGTACGTGCGGGCTTACCCGAGCCAATACATGTGGAGCATGAAGCGCTTCAAGAAACGTCCGCCGGGCGAAGCACGCTGGTATTGATCCAGCTGGCATGATCTGTGGATAACCTTGGGCTGGGGTTATCCACAACCGTTCAATCAAGGGCGCAGAAGATGTCCGAACACCGTAAGTCATTTCGAATCAAGATCCAGCACGAGAGCTTCGGCGAGTGCCTGGGCCAGACTCGCAACCTTTGCGCCAGTGGCGTCTACGTGAAGCATCCGACACTCGCGGCGTTGGCCAAGGGTGCCGTGGTCTATGGTCAGGTGCAGGGGTTGCCGTGCGGTGCGCCGCGAGTGCGCATGGAAGTGGTGCAGGTCGACGCTGAAGGTATCGGCCTGCGTTACCTTTGAGTTGAACGTTTTTTGATCAGTTGCCTGACCGGTCAAGCTTCTTCAGAAACACGATCATTTCCTTTTCCGCCTGCTTGTCGCCATGCGCGCGGGCAGCTTCCAGGCCCTGCTCCCAGGCCTGACGGGCAGCGGCATGGTTTGCCTGCGCCAAATGAGCCTTGCCCAACAACTTCCAGGCTGCCGAATATTTCGGATCGAATGCCACGCAGCGGCTGAAATGCTCGGCAGCCTTGGCATATTCGCCCAGATCCAGATAACCCTTGCCCAGACCGAAGCGCAGCAGCGAGTTATCCACACCCTCGGCGAGCATTTTTTCCAGCGATTCGATCATGGTGGATTCCTT
This sequence comes from Pseudomonas fluorescens HK44, assembly GCF_000217955.3. GTDB lineage: Bacteria > Pseudomonadota > Gammaproteobacteria > Pseudomonadales > Pseudomonadaceae > Aquipseudomonas > Aquipseudomonas fluorescens_AQ. Next base: position 10,293 of record NZ_AFOY02000012.1, read on the forward strand.
GTTGAGGAGTGTCAGGGATTAAGCTGTTTTAGTAAGACCGCTATCGCGAGCCTGCTCGCGATTGGGCCAGTCCGGCCAGCGCAGATCCCGGATCAGAAAAAGCTCAACCCCACGTGGAACAGCTTCTCCACATCGCGAATATGCTTTTTATCCACAAGGAACAGAATCACATGGTCGCCGGCTTCGATCACGGTGTCGTCGTGGGCGATCAGCACTTCTTCGTCGCGAATGATCGCACCAATGGTAGTCCCCGGCGGCAGGACGATGTTTTCGATGGCCTTGCCAATGACCTTGCTCGACTTCGCGTCACCGTGGGCAATCGCCTCGATGGCTTCTGCCGCACCGCGACGCAGTGAGTGCACGCTGACGATATCGCCCCGGCGCACGTGAGCCAGCAAAGTGCCGATGGTCGCCAGTTGCGGGCTGATGGCGATGTCGATATCACCGCCCTGAATCAGGTCGACATAGGCCGGGTTGTTGATGATGGTCATCACCTTCTTCGCGCCCAGGCGTTTGGCCAACAGCGAGGACATGATGTTGGCTTCGTCGTCGTTGGTCAGCGCCAGGAAGAGATCGGCGTCGGCAATGTTCTCTTCCAGCAGCAAATCGCGGTCCGAGGCGCTGCCCTGCAACACCACGGTGCTGTCGAGGGTGTCCGAGAGGTAACGGCAGCGCGCCGGGTTCATCTCGATGATTTTCACCTGATAGCGGCTTTCAATCGCCTCGGCCAGCCGCTCGCCAATCTGCCCGCCCCCGGCGATGACAATGCGTTTGTAGCTCTCGTCGAGCCGGCGCATTTCGCTCATCACGGCGCGAATATTCGCTTTGGCCGCGATGAAGAACACTTCGTCATCGGCTTCGATCACCGTATCGCCTTGCGGCAGGATCGGTCGGTCGCGACGGAAAATCGCCGCCACGCGGGTATCGACGTTCGGCATGTGTTCGCGCAACTGGCGCAATTGCTGCCCCACCAGCGGTCCGCCGTAGTAAGCCTTGACCGCCACCAGTTGTGCCTTGCCCTCGGCGAAGTCGATGACCTGCAAGGCGCCGGGGTGCTCGATCAGGCGCTTGATGTAGTGGGTCACCACTTGTTCCGGGCTGATCAATACGTCGACCGGAATCGCGTCGTTGTCGAACAGGCCGGCGCGGGTCAGGTACGCGGCTTCGCGCACCCGGGCGATCTTGGTCGGCGTGTGGAACAGGGTGTGCGCGACCTGGCAGGCGACCATGTTGGTCTCGTCGCTGTTGGTCACCGCCACCAGCATGTCGGCGTCGTCGGCACCGGCTTGGCGCAGCACTGTCGGGAACGAGCCGTGACCTTGCACGGTACGGATGTCGAGGCGGTCACCGAGGTCTCGCAGGCGTTCGCCGTCGGTGTCGACCACGGTGATGTCGTTCGCTTCGCTGGCCAAGTGTTCCGCCAGCGTACCGCCGACCTGCCCGGCGCCGAGGATGATGATCTTCATCCTGTCACTCCCTTGAAATCCGCTTAACCGCGCGCGGCGGCAATCTTGATCAGCTTGGCGTAGTAGAACCCGTCGTGACCGCCCTCTTGCGCCAGCAACTGGCGGCCATGCGGTTGCTTGATGCCGGCCTGGCTGGCGATATCCAGCTCGCGAGCACCCGATGTGCGAGCGAGGAACGCTTCGATGACGTCGGTGTTTTCGGTCGGCAAAGTCGAGCAGGTGGCGTACAGCAGGATGCCGCCGACGTCGAGGGTCGGCCACATCGCGTCGAGCAGTTCGCCCTGAAGCACCGCGAGCGCGGCGATGTCATCCGGCTGGCGGGTCAGTTTGATGTCCGGGTGCCGGCGAATCACGCCGGTCGCCGAGCATGGCGCGTCGAGCAAGATGCGCTGGAACGGCTTGCCGTCCCACCACGCTTGAGTATCGCGGCCGTCGGCGGCGATCAATTCGGCACTGAGGCCCAGCCGCTCAAGGTTTTCCCGCACGCGAACCAGACGCTTGGCTTCCAGGTCCACCGCCACCACGCCGGCCAGTTTTGGCTCGACTTCGAGGATGTGGCAGGTCTTGCCGCCCGGTGCACAGCAGGCGTCGAGCACCCGTTGGCCCGGCGCCAGGTCCAGCAGATCCGCCGCCAGTTGCGCGGCTTCGTCCTGCACGCTGATCCAGCCTTCGGCGAAACCGGGCAGCTGGCGCACATCACCCGGCGTGTCGAGCACGATGCCGTCCCGGCTAAACACGCACGGCTTGGCCGCGACACCGGCATCGTTCAGCAAGGCGAGGTAAGCATCGCGCGCGTGATGACGACGGTTGACCCGTAAAATCATCGGTGGGTGCGCGTTGTTCGCGGCGCAAATGGCTTCCCATTGCTCAGGCCAGAACGCCTTGAGGGATTTTTGCAGCCAGCGCGGGTGGGCGGTGCGCACCACCGGATCGTGCTCAAGCTCGGCCAGCAGTGCTTCGCTTTCACGTTGGGCGCGGCGCAGCACGGCGTTGAGCAGGGCTTTGGCCCACGGTTTTTTCAGCTTGTCGGCGCAGCCCACGGTTTCACCGATGGCGGCGTGAGCCGGGACACGGGTGTACAGCAACTGGTAAAGGCCGACCAGCAACAGCGCTTCGACGTCTGCATCGGCAGCTTTGAAAGGCTTTTGCAGCAGCTTGGTCGCCAGCGCCGACAAGCGCGGCTGCCAGCGAGCGGTACCGAAGGCCAGGTCCTGGGTGAAGCCGCGATCGCGGTCTTCGACTTTGTCCAGTTGCGTTGGCAACGAACTGTTCAGCGAAGCCTTGCCGTTAAGGACGGCGGCCAGGGCCTTGGCGGCGGCCAGACGCGGGTTCATTGGGCGTCCACCGCAAGGCCCAAGACAGTGCCCACGGCAAATTTCTCACGACGGCTGTTGAACAAGTCGCTGAAATTCAGCGCCTTGCCACCGGGCAATTGCAGACGCGTCAGGCACAGCGCCTGTTCACCGCAGGCGACGATCAAGCCGTCCTTGCTGGCGCCGAGGATCTCGCCCGGTGCGCCCTTGCCTTCGGCGAGGCTGGCAGCGAGCACTTTCAAGGCTTCGCCATTGAGCGTGCTGTGGCAGATCGGCCACGGATTGAATGCGCGAACCAGACGTTCCAACTCGACCGCAGGGCGGCTCCAGTCGATGCGCGCTTCGTCTTTGTTCAATTTGTGAGCATAAGTAGCGAGGCTGTCGTCCTGTACTTCGCCTTCCAGCGTGCCGGCGGCCAGCCCGGCAATCGCCTGAACCACTGCTGGCGGGCCCATCTCGGCGAGACGGTCATGCAGGCTGCCGCCTGTGTCATCAGCGCTGATCGGCGTGGTGACCTTGAGCAGCATCGGCCCGGTGTCGAGGCCGGCTTCCATGCGCATCACGGTCACGCCGCTTTCAGCGTCGCCCGCTTCGACGGCGCGCTGGATCGGCGCCGCACCGCGCCAGCGTGGCAGCAACGAGGCGTGGCTGTTGATACAGCCCAGACGCGGAATATCCAGCACCACTTGCGGCAGGATCAGGCCGTAGGCCACGACGACCATCAAGTCCGGCTTGAGTGCAGCCAGTTCGGCCTGGGCGTCGGCGTTGCGCAGGGTTGGCGGCTGCAACACCTGGATGTTGTGCTCCATAGTCAACTGCTTGACCGGGCTCGGCATCAGCTTTTGCCCACGACCCGCCGGGCGATCCGGTTGGGTGTAGACCGCAACGATCTCATAAGGGCTGTCGAGCAGGGCCTTGAGGTGTTCGGCGGCAAATTCGGGGGTGCCGGCAAAGACGATGCGCAGTGGCTCAGTCATGGGAATTCTCGGTTGGAAACACGCGGAAAAGAAAAAGGCTTGCCGCAGCAAGCCTTTGGAAGGGCATCAAGCGTTCTGGCGATGGAGCTTTTCCAGCTTCTTCTTGATCCGGTCGCGTTTGAGCGTGGACAGGTAATCGACGAACAATTTGCCGTTGAGGTGGTCGCATTCGTGCTGAATGCACACCGCCAGCAGCTCTTCGGCGATCAGTTCAAAAGGCTTGCCGTCACGGTCCAGTGCGTTGATTTTCACGCGTTGCGGGCGGTCGACGTTTTCGTAGAAGCCCGGTACCGAAAGGCAGCCTTCCTGGTACTGACCCATTTCGTCGGTCAGTACCAGGAACTCGGGGTTGATGAACACCCGAGGTTCGCTGCGGTCTTCGGAAAGGTCCATGACCACGATGCGTTTGTGCACGTTGACCTGGGTCGCCGCAAGGCCGATGCCGGGTGCTTCATACATTGTTTCAAACATGTCATCGACCAACTGCCGCACTTCGTCGTCCACTACGGCCACCGGTTTGGCGATAGTACGCAGGCGCGGGTCGGGAAATTCGAGGATGTTCAAAATAGCCATAAGCGTAATTGCTGCACGTGTGAAGTAAAGTCTGGGCCGATGGCCTGGCGGGTCCGAAGATGCAGGCTACCGTTGTAAAACGTAGCTCCCTTCTTTTCATTAGAAAGGGGGAGCGGGCCACGAGGGCTCTGGCGTTCTACTCGAATGCACATAATAAAGGGATTCACCGCATGAGGAAATCACTACTCGCCTTGCTGCTTCTGGCCTCGGCCGGTTTCGCGCACGGACAAGTGCAACTCAAGGAAGGTTTTCCACAGCATTACACGGTAGTGGCGGGCGACACACTTTGGGACATCTGCGGGAAATACCTCCGCGAACCCTGGAAATGGCCCGAACTCTGGCAGGCCAACCCGCAGATCGAAAACCCCAACCTGATCTATCCCGGCGACTCGCTGTCGCTGGTCTACATCAACGGGCAACCGCGCCTGACCCTCAATCGCGGGGCTTCACGGGGCACTATCAAGCTTTCGCCACAAGTGCGCAGCACACCGATGGCCGACGCCATTCCAAGTATTCCGCTGCGCTCCATCAACAGTTTCCTGCTGAGCAACCGCATCATCGACAACGTCGAAGACTTCAACAAGGCGCCGTACATCGTTGCTGGCGACGCCGAACGGGTGCTCAGCGGCATGGGCGATCGCATCTACGCACGCGGCAAGTTCGACCCGGCGCAGTCGGTGTACGGCATTTTCCGTCAGGGCAAGGTCTACAGCGACCCGCAAAGCAAAGAGTTTCTGGGGATCAACGCCGACGACATCGGCGGCGGCGAGATCATCGCCACTGAAGGCGATGTCGCCACCCTCGCCTTGCAACGCACCACGCAAGAGGTTCGACTTGGCGACCGTTTGTTCAGCGGCGAAGAGCGGGCGATCAACTCGACCTTCATGCCCAGCGCGCCAAAAACCGATATTCACGGCTTGATCATCGACGTGCCACGCGGTGTTACGCAGATCGGTGCGCTCGATGTGGTCACTTTGAACAAGGGCCAGCGCGACGGCTTGGCCGAAGGCAACGTGCTGGTGGTGATGAAAACCGGTGAAACCGTACGTGACCGGGTCACGGGCGAACAGGTGAAAATCCCGGATGAGCGCGCCGGTTTGCTGATGATCTTCCGCACTTATGAAAAGCTCAGCTACGGCTTGGTACTGAACGCCTCGCGCTCCCTGGCGGTGATGGACAAGGTGCGTAATCCGTAAAAGACTCAACACGTTACCAACAGACTTATCCACAGCTTGTTCCCGATTCAATACGACCGATAACGATCAAGGATGATCTTATGCCGCTGTTTGCACCTACGCAGGTTTCACCGGCGGAACTGGAAGCGCGTTTGCGTTTGCATCGTCTCCCGGAGCTCGGCCCTCGACGTTTTCAAAAGCTGCTCGAAGCCTTCGGCTCGGCATCAAAAGCCATCAGCGCACCGGCCTCTGCCTGGCGCGCCTTGGGGTTGCCGTCGGCGTGCTTTGATGCCCGGCGTAGCCCGCTTATTCGTGATGGCGCCTACCACGCATTAGCCTGGCTGGAGCGCGAAGGCCAGTATTTACTGATGGTTGACCAGCCGGGCTACCCGGCGCTGTTGGCAGAAATCAGTGACCCGCCACCGTTGCTGTTTGTCGCGGGTGATCCAGGCATTCTGGAAAAACCGCAGCTGGCAATGGTCGGCAGCCGACGCGCATCGAGGCCGGGAATGGACACCGCTGCGGCGTTTTCCCGCAGCCTGGCGGGTGCCGGATTCGTCATCACCAGCGGTCTGGCTTTGGGGATCGATGCAGCGGCGCATCAAGCCGCGCTGGACGTCGGTGGGCAGACCGTCGGAGTGCTCGGCACCGGACTGGAAAATTTTTATCCACAGCGCAATCGACGCATTGCCGACGCGATGATTGCGCAAGGCAGTGCAGTGGTTTCCGAGTTCCCGCTGGACGCCGGGCCGCAGGCCAGCAACTTCCCGCGGCGCAATCGGATCATCAGCGGTTTATCCCTCGGCGTGCTGGTGGTCGAGGCCAGTGTCGCCAGCGGCTCGCTGATCACTGCACGGCTGGCGGCGGAACAGGGTCGCGAGGTGTATGCCATTCCGGGATCGATCCATCATCCGGGGGCCCGTGGTTGCCATCAATTGATCCGCGACGGCGCGGTGTTGGTGGAGACCATCGAACATATCCTCGAAGGCCTGCGTGGTTGGCAGAGTCTGCCGTTATCCACAGACGCTCCGGCGCCCGTCGATCATCCGTTGCTGTGTCTGCTGTTTGCCGCTCCGCATACCAGCGAGGCTCTGGCCGACGCGGCGGGATGGGCGTTGCCGAAGGTATTGGCGGCGCTGACGGAGCTTGAAATGGAGGGTCGGGCGGTGAGTGAAGGCGGACGCTGGTTTGCGCGCGTAAGCTAGGTTCATGAAAGATCGGTAAACTGCGCACAGCCTTATTTTGGAGAGTCGGTAATGGTCAACAGTTGGCGTGTGCAACAAGCCGCACAAGCTATTCGCGCAGGGGCGGTGATTGCCTACCCAACCGAAGCTGTCTGGGGTCTGGGTTGCGACCCGTGGGATGAAGAGGCGGTGTATCGCCTGCTGGCGATCAAGGGCCGTTCGGTAGACAAGGGCCTGATCCTGATTGCCGACAACATTCGCCAGTTCGACTTCCTGTTCGAAGACTTCCCGGAACTGTGGATGGATCGCATGGCCAGCACCTGGCCGGGGCCGAACACCTGGCTGGTGCCCCATCAAAACATGCTGCCGCAATGGATCACCGGAGTGCATGAGACCGTGGCGTTGCGGGTGAGTGATCACCCTCTGGTGCGGGATTTGTGTGCGTTGGTCGGGCCATTGGTGTCGACTTCAGCCAACCCGCAAGGCCGGCCGGCAGCGCGTTCGCGAATTCGCGTCGAACAGTATTTCCGCGGGCAAATCGACCTGGTGCTGGGCGGTAATCTGGGCGGACGGAAAAACCCGAGCCTGATTCGCGATCTGGCGACCGGCAACGTGGTGCGCCCGGCGTGAGACCTTGTGGCGAGGGGGCTTGCCCCCGTTCGGGCGCGTAGCGCCCGTAAATCAGGCGTGGGTCATATGCCTGATTTACTGCATTGGCAGATTTTGGGACAGCTGCGCAGTCCAACGGGGGCAAGCCCCCTCACCACAATTCAGATTTAAGGCAACAACACCGTCGACCCGGTCGTACGCCGCGCCGACAACTCAACCTGCGCCTTAGCTGCTTCAGCCAGCGGATAACGCTGGCTGATGTCCACCTTCAACTTGCCGCTGATGATCATCGCGAACAGCTCATCAGCCATGGTTTGCAGGTTCTCGGCATTGTTGGCGTAAGTCCCCAGGGTTGGCCGGGTCACGTACAACGAGCCCTTCGCCGCGAGAATCCCCAGGTTCACCCCGTCCACCGCACCCGATGCGTTGCCGAAGCTCACCACCAGCCCGCGTGGCGCCACGCAGTCGAGCGAAGTCAGCCAGGTGTCCTTGCCAACGCCGTCGTAGACCACCGGCACCTTTTTGCCGTCAGTCAGTTCCAGCACGCGTTGTACGACGTTTTCCTTGCTGTAGTCGATGGTTGCCCAGGCGCCGAGGGACTTTGCCAGTGCAGCTTTTTCCGGCGAACTGACGGTACCGATCAACTTCACGCCCAAGGCCTTGGCCCATTGGCAGGCCAGCGAGCCGACACCACCGGCAGCGGCGTGGAACAGGATGGTCTCGTCACCCTTGAGTTCATAGGTCTGACGCAACAGGTACTGCACGGTCAGGCCCTTGAGCATGACGCCTGCGGCCTGTTCGAAACTGATGGCATCCGGCAGATGCACCAGATGGTCTTGCGGCAACACATGCAACTCGCTGTAAGCACCCAGCGGGCCGCTGCCGTAGGCCACGCGGTCACCGACCTTGAAGCGCGTGACGCCGCTGCCCACCGCATCGACCACCCCCGCGCCTTCCGCGCCCAGGCCCGATGGCAGGGCGGGCGGTGCGTACAGGCCGCTGCGGTAATAGGTGTCGATGAAATTCAGACCGATAGCCTTGTTGCTGACGCGTACTTGCTGCGGGCCCGGCTCGGCAGGCTGATAATCCACATACTCAAGCACTTCGGGGCCGCCATGGGCACGGAACTGGATACGTTTGGCCATCTGCACTCTCCTTGGGTGTGTTTGCCGTCGGTCTTTCGGCGAAGGACCCTATCGGACTCCTAAGCTTGATCTTCGTCAACTGCGACGGGCGCAGGCGCAGTGTTATGCTACGCGCCCATTTGCGCCGGACGCCGTTCTGATCGAGCGCCGCGTAGCTTTGCCCGATTCAAGGTGATGCCATGACTACCCGCACCGAGGCCGTAAAAGCCTACCTGCTCGACCTGCAAGACCGCATTTGTGCTGCGCTGGAAGCCGAAGACGGTGGCACTCGTTTCGTCGAAGACGCCTGGACCCGGCCTGCCGGTGGTGGCGGTCGCACGCGTGTGATCGAAAACGGCGCGGTCATCGAGAAGGGCGGTGTCAATTTTTCCCACGTCTTTGGCAGCGGTCTTCCGCCGTCCGCCAGCGCCCATCGGCCGGAACTGGCCGGGCGCGGCTTCGAGGCCCTTGGTGTGTCGCTGGTGATTCACCCGCACAACCCGCATGTGCCGACGTCCCACGCCAACGTGCGCTTTTTCATTGCCGAGAAAGAAGGTGAAGAACCGGTCTGGTGGTTCGGCGGCGGTTTCGACCTGACCCCTTACTACGGCAATGAAGACGACTGCGTGCATTGGCACCGCGTGGCCGCGAAGGCCTGCGAGCCCTTTGGGCCAGACGTCTACAGCCGTTACAAGGCGTGGTGCGACAGCTATTTCCACATCAAGCATCGTAACGAGCCCCGGGGCATCGGCGGTCTGTTCTTCGATGACCTGAACGAGTGGGACTTCGACACCTGCTTCGCCTTCATGCGCGCTATCGGCGATGCTTACATCGACGCATACCTGCCGATCGTCCAGCGCCGCAAGGCACAAGCCTTCACCGCTAAACAGCGCGAGTTCCAGGAATTTCGCCGTGGGCGCTACGTCGAGTTCAACCTGGTGTACGACCGTGGCACGCTGTTCGGCCTGCAATCGGGCGGACGTACCGAGTCGATTCTCATGTCGCTGCCGCCGCAAGTGCGCTGGGGTTACGACTGGAAGGCCGAGCCTGGCAGCGAAGAAGCGCGCCTGACCGAGTATTTCCTGCAAGACCGCGATTGGCTGGCTAACGCCTGAACGAGGACTCCTGATGGACCGTTACGTCGTATTCGGTAACCCGATTGGCCACAGCAAATCGCCGTTGATCCATCGCCTGTTTGCCGAGCAGACCACTCAAAAACTGGACTACAGCACCTTGCTGGCGCCGCTGGATGACTTTTCCGGTTGTGCCACGGAGTTTTTCCGCGAAGGCCGTGGTGCCAACGTCACGGTACCGTTCAAGGAGGAGGCCTATCGTCTGGCCAACAGCCTGACGGAGCGAGCCCAGCGAGCCGGTGCGGTCAACACCTTGAGCAAACTGGCGGATGGCAGCCTGTTGGGTGACAACACCGACGGTGCCGGGCTGGTGCGGGATTTGATGGTCAATGCCGGATTCAGCCTGCGCGGTAAACGCATTCTGCTGCTGGGCGCTGGCGGTGCGGTGCGTGGCGCGCTGGAACCGTTGCTGGCCGAGCAGCCGGCGTCAGTGATCATTGCCAATCGCACACTGGAAAAAGCCGAACTGCTGGCCGAACTGTTCGCCGATCTCGGCCCGGTGTCCGCCAGCGGTTTCGACTGGTTACGTGAGCCCGTGGACCTGATTATCAATGCGACGTCGGCCAGCCTGTCAGGCGATGTACCACCGATTGCCAGCAGCTTGATCGAACCGGGCAAGACCGTTTGCTATGACATGATGTACGGCAAGGAACCGACCTCGTTCTGCCGCTGGGCCAGCGAACACGGCGCCGCGGTGTCGATGGATGGCTTGGGGATGCTCGCCGAACAGGCCGCCGAAGCATTCTTCCTGTGGCGCGGCGTACGCCCGGACACCGCGCCAGTGCTGGCCGAACTCCGTCGCCAGTTGGCGCTCTAGGCTTTTGTGGCGAGGGAGCTTGCTCCCGCTCGGGTGCGAAGCACCCGCGTTCTTGGCGATCTCACTTTGCCTGATGCGCTGAGTTGGCAAGTTTTAGGGCCGCTTCGCAGCCCAGCGGGAGCAAGCTCCCTCGCCACAGGGGTTGAGCCCGACGCGGCATTTGCGTTGGTCAGTCTTCAAACCGGATCGGGCATTTCTCCGCCCCTTCCAGCCTCAACAACTCCTCGACGACATGCCCCCGCGCCCGGCGCAGGATCAGGCTGCGGCCTTGTCTGAGCAGTCGGCGCGCTTCCTGGTGCAGCATCTCTACGCCGGAATAGTCGATGAAGTTGATGTACTGCCCTTCGATCACCACCTTCAACCCTTGAGTGCGCTGCAGACGGACTTGCAGGTAGTGGCTGGCGCCGAAGAAGATCGAGCCACCGACCCGCAGAATCTCTTCATCGCCTTCGCTCCATTGCTGCACGCGGGGTTGCGAGGTGCGCTTGAGGTAGAAGAACAGCGAGACCAGTACTCCGGCGTAGATTGCCGTTTGTAGCTCTAGCAGCAAGGTAGCGACGCACGTCAGCGCCATCACCGCGAATTCGGCATGGCTGACCCGGAACAACGCGCGAATGCCACGATGGTCCACCAATCCCCAGCAAATCAGCAGAATGCTCCCGGCCATGGCCGGAATCGGGATATGCGCTATCAGCGTCGCCCCGGTCAGCGCAAACAACGCCACCCACAGCGCCGAGAACACCCCGGCCAGTGGCGAGCAGGCACCCGCCTCATAACTCAATCCCGAACGGGTAAAGGAACCAGCCGACAGCGAGCCTGCGAAAAAACTGCCGACGATGTTCGAAAGCCCCTGCGCGCGGACTTCCTGATTCGCATCGAGCAACTGCTGCGAACGCGCCGACAACGAGCGGGCAATCGACAGGCTGGTCACCAGCCCGAGCATGCCGACCGCCACCGCGCTGGGCAGCAGGCGCAACATCAGGTCCAGATCCAGCGGCAACGGGCTGAACGGCGGCAGCCGGCCGACGAATGAGCTGACCAGCTTCACATGGCCAAACATCGATGGCCACAGCCATACCCACAGGCCGCTGAAGATCAGGCTGATCAACAGGCTCGGCCAGCGTGGCAGCAGCAGTTTCAGCGCAATGCCCACCGCCAGCGTGCCGAGGCCCAGCACCAGCGACGGTTTATCCAGCGAACCGATGTCGCCGATCAAGGACACCAGACTGTTCAGCGCCGTGGCCTGATTCGGCAGGTCCAGCCCCAACAGGTTCGGCAACTGCCCAAGGGCGATCACCACCGCCGCACCGAGGGTGAAGCCCAGCACCACCGAGTGCGAGACAAAGTTCACCAACGCGCCAAAGCGCAGCATGCCCAGCAGCCACTGGAAAATACCGGCAAGGAAGGTCAGCAGCAGGATCAACGTGATGTAGTCCTGGGAGCCGGGCACGGCCAAGGGACTGATGCTGGCGTAAAGAACGATAGAGATCGCCGCTGTCGGGCCACAGATCAAATGCCAGGAGGACCCCCAGAGGCAGGCAATCAATACGGGGATGATGGCGGCGTACAAGCCGTATTCGGCGGGTAACCCGGCGATCAGGGCGTAGGCAATGGATTGCGGCAACGCAAGAATCGCCCCGCTGAGGCCAACGACAACGTCGCGGCCGACGCTGGCGCGGGTTTGCCGGGGCAGCCAGCTGAGAAAGGGGAAGAGCTTATGGCGTCTGGAGATTGCCATGGGGCCTCTCGGTCGGAATCATTCAAAGGCGTCAGGATAAAGCATTGTGGCGAGGGAGCTTGCTCCCGCTGGGCTGCATAGCAGCCCCAAAACCGGCAATCGCGCTCTTTCAGATACAACGCAATGAGCGATTTTGCGACCGCTGCGCGGTCGAGCGGGAGCAAGCTCCCTCGCCACAGGGTGGTCAGAGATCCTTACAGTTTGGCCTTTACGGCGGGCAATGCGTCCTTCCCATCCACGGTCTTCACGCCATCAAGCCACTTATCCAGCACCACCGGATTGGCCTTGATCCACGCCTTCGCCGCGTCGGCGTTGCTGACCTTCTTGTTGACCACTTCGGCCATGATGCTGTTCTCCATCTCCTGGGTGAAGCTCAGGTTGGTCAGCAGTTTGCCAACGTTCGGGCAGGCCTGTGCATAACCCTTACGGGTCAGGGTGTGGACGCTGCCGGTGTCACCGAAGTATTTCTCGCCGCCCTTCAGGTAATGCATTTTCAGCTGCACGTTCATCGGGTGCGGGGTCCAGCCGAGGAAGGTCACGAACTTCTGCTTTTTCACCGCGCGGGACACTTCGGCGAGCATTGCCTGTTCGCTGGATTCGATCAGCTTCCACTGGCCGAGGTCGAAATCGTTTTTCTTGATGATCTCTTGCAGCGAGATATTCGCCGGGGCGCCGGAGCCGATGCCATAGATCTTCTTGTCAAACTTGTCGGCGTACTTGTTCAGGTCGGCAAAGTTATGCACACCGGCGTCCCACACGTAGTCCGGTACCGCCAGGGTGAACTCGGTGCCGTCGAGGTTCTTCGACAGTTGGGTGACTTCGCCATTGGCCACGAACTTGTCGTAGAAGCCCTGCTGCGCCGGCATCCAGTTGCCCAGGAATACATCGACCTGGCCGTCCTTGAGCCCGCCAAAGGTGATCGGCACCGCCAAGGTGTCGACCTTGGCCTTGTAGCCCATGCCTTCAAGCAGGAAACCGGTGATGGCGTTGGTCGCGGCAATGTCGCTCCAGCCCGGGTCCGCCATTTTCACCGTGTCGCAACTTTGCTCGGCGTAGGCCGAGACGCTGCTCAAGGCCAGCAGCCCCGCCGTCAGTACTGTGGATAACTTTTGCATGTTCTTCCCCTTACGTTATTGGTTTTGGCAGGGTTGTGGATAACGTGCTTTGCGCTCCAGATCATCGAGGTCGATGTGGTTGCGCATGTACTGCTGACTGGCGTCGACCAGCGGCTGGTGATCCCAGCTCTTCAACTTGCCGAGGGTCAGCGCCTGAGCGACGAAACGTCGGCGGCGCTGGCTGGCGAGCACCTGTTGGTGAATCGCCGGGATGTTCCATTTGGCCCGTGCTTCGGCAAGAAAATCGTCGAACAGCTGGCGATATTGCAAGGATTGGCTGAGTTCCTCCTGTTCATGCGGATCGTTGTGCACGTCGAAGAGCAGGCACGGGTCGTCTTCGCTGTAGATGAATTTGTACTTGCCCCGGCGGATCATCATCAGCGGACTGATGGTGCCTTCGGCCATGTATTCACCAAACACTTCGTCGTGACCGCCCTGCCCTTGCAGGTGCGGCACCAGCGAGCGACCGTCCAATGGCAAACCGGGTTCCAATGTGCCGCCGGCCAGTTCCACCAGGGTCGGCAGCAGGTCGGCGGTGGACACTGCGGCACTGACTCGCCCAGCGGCGAACTGCCCCGGTGCGCTGACCAGCAGCGGCACGCGGGCGGCCATTTCGAACCAGTGCATTTTGTACCAGAGCCCACGCTCACCGAGCATGTCGCCATGGTCGCCGGAGAAGACGATGATGGTGTCGTCGATCAGCCCCGTATCCTCGAGGGTTTGCAGGAGTTTGCCGACGTTGCTGTCGATATAGCTGCACGCACCGAAATAGGCGCGCCGCGCATCGCGAATCTTGTCCACAGGCAGCGGCTTGTCCCACAGGTCGTACACCTTGAGCAGGCGCTGGGAATGCGGATCGAGATCGGTTTGCGCCGGGGTTTCCGGCAACGGGATGTCTTGGTCGTCGTACAGGTCCCAAAAGGCCTTGGGAATGGTGTACGGATCGTGTGGGTGCGTCATCGACACGGTCAGGCAAAACGGCTGATCGCCCTCTTCGCGGATGTGATCGAACAGGTACTGCTGGGCCTTGAACACCACCTCTTCGTCGAAATCCAGCTGATTGGTGCGTACGCAGGGCCCGGCCTGCAGCACCGAGGACATGTTGTGATACCAGCTCGGGCGTACGTCCGGTTCATCCCAGTTCACTGCCCAGCCGTAGTCGGCCGGGTAGATGTCGCTGGTCAGGCGTTCTTCGTAGCCATGCAACTGATCCGGGCCGCAGAAGTGCATTTTGCCGGACAACGCGGTGCGGTAGCCGAGGCGCCGCAGGTAATGGGCATAGGTCGGCACGTCTGCCGGAAAATCCGCCGCGTTGTCGTAGGCGCCGATCTTGCTCGGCAACTGGCCGCTGACCAGGGTGAAACGCGAGGGGGCGCACAACGGGCTGTTGCAATACGCGGCATCGAACACCACGCCTTGCGCGGCGAGGCGGCTCAGGTTGGGCAGCTTGATCGGCGATGAACCGTAGAACGGCAACAGGGGCGCGGCCATTTGATCGGCCATGATGAAAAGAATGTTCTTGCGCTTCATGAGATCGCGGCATTCCATAGTGAGCAGTTATGCGAAAGTGCTGCGATCGAGGATGTAGCCCACGCACTTCGTGGTAAAGCCCATGCCCGGCAATGACTAGGATAAGCACAGCTTATGTATGACGCCCTTGGTGATTTGTCCCTGGACCTGTTTCGTGCCTTTGAGGCCGCTGCACGTCATCGCAGCTTCACCGCTGCGGCGGTGGAACTCGGCACCACGCAGCCCGCCATCAGCCAGCAGCTCAAACGGCTGGAGGAGCAACTCGGCACGCGGCTGTTTGACCGCATCTACCGAGGCATCGAGCTGACCGAGGCCGGAGCGATTCTGTTCGAACAGGTGCAGGCCGGTTTGCAGAGCATCGACGCCGGGCTGAACGCGATCAGCGCCCAGCATCAGCACGAGGTGTTGCAGATGGCCACCGACTTCGCCTTCGCCGCGTATTGGCTGATGCCGCGTTTGCACCGCTTCCACCAAGCCAATCCGCAGGTGGACGTCAGCCTGGTCACCAGCGAACGCAGCCACAACATGCTGCGCACTGACATCGACGTGGCCGTGCTGTTTGGTAATGGGCGTTTCAAGCAGGGTGAAAGCCATTGGCTGTTCAGTGAAGAAGTGTTCCCGGTGTGCAGCCCGCTGCTGCTCAAAGACCGCGCGGTACCCCTGCCCGCCCACGCTTTGCAGGAGTTGCCGCTGCTGCATTTACGCGGCGAAAACAGCAGCCACTGGTTCGACTGGAGCGGCGTGTTCCGCACTTTGGGCATCGCCACCCCACCTGCACCGGGGCAGCTGCGTTTCGACAACTACACGCTGTTGATTCAAGCAGCGATTGGCGGCCAGGGCGTGGCCATTGGTTGGCGGCACCTTGTGGATAACTTGCTGGCGCAAGGCTTGTTGTGCCGGCCGATTGCCGAGACGGCGATGTCGAGTTTTGGTTATTACGTGGTGCTGCCCCAGCGTAAACGCCGCAGCGCGCTGATTCAGCAGTTCGTCGACTGGCTGATGGCCGAACAGGCCAGCAGCGCGGAGTCGCTGACAGGTTTGGCCCTGCCGTCGATTGCGGTGTAGCGTTGCGGGTGAGGATTGAATTGTGAGACACGAGAACGCTATGCAACGGATCAAGGGCTATCACGCCCATGTTTACTTCAATGCGAACACCATCGATCAGGCGCGGGCCCTGTGTGAGCAGGCCGCGCAGTTATTTCCGCTGAAGATGGGCCGGGTGCACGAACGGCAGGTTGGCCCGCACCCGGACTGGAGCTGCCAATTGGCCTTCGCGCCGGAGCAGCTCGGCGAAGTGCTGCCATGGCTGGCGCTCAATCGCAAAGGTTTGGTGGTGTTTGTGCATCCGGATACGGGTGACGACCTGGCCGACCACACCGACCATGCGATCTGGATGGGTGCGGTTCGGCCGCTGGATTTGTCGATTTTTTGAGCATTTGTTCAGTGCAGTGCAAACCCGTGGCGAGGGAGCTTGCTCCCGCTCGACTGCGTAGCAGTCGTAATCCAGCGACCTCGTCTTACCTGATGTAAACGGGTCGTTGAAGTTGGGGCCGCTTCGCGACCCAGCGGGAGCAAGCTCCCTCGCCACGGACGGTATTTAGTACAAAACGCCTTCCAGCACTTCATAAACCACCCCGGTGCCTACGGCGATCAGCACGATGTCACCGCCCATGCGTCGCCATTCGTAACCTGGGTAGTACGGCAAGTGCTCAAGGGCTCGACTGTCCAGGCGTTCGCCGTAGTAGCCGCGGGGCAAGGGTTGGCCTCTGACCCAGCGAACGCCCGGCGGTGGTGGTGCACCGCGTACGAAATACCCGTGGTTGACGCGGATCACTTCGCGCACCGGACCGAAGTCATGCGGTGGCCGTCTGTATTCGGGGCGGTGATCGCGGTAATCGTCGCCACGATGCTCATACCGCGGGCCGCCGCGATCATGATCGTCGCGTTCATCGGCGCTTACGTGGAGCAAGGGCGTGGCGCCGAGCATCAATACACCCAGGCTGGCGATCAAGCGTTTGGGCATTTTCATTTGGGTCTTCCTCAGAGCATCCACAGCAAAAAAAGGGGCTCAGAACTCGGTTCCAAACCCCTGGGTCTTGCTATTTAGTCTGCGGTGCCGGGCACTTAATTCCTCTGTATCAGGAACTTTACTCTTAGCTGACGCGGGCTTTACGCACACCTTCGGACAGCGCCGAGCACAGGCCCAGTACACCGTCGATGGCCTGCTCAGGTGTGGTCGCGTTAGCGATGTGGTCGATCAGCGCCGAACCCACCACCACGCCGTCTGCCAGGCGGGCGATGGACGCCGCTTGCTCCGGTGTGCGGATACCGAACCCGATACTGATCGGCAGGTCGGTGTGGCGACGCAAGCGGGCCACGGCTTCTTCGACGTGTTCCAGCGTTGCTGCGCCAGCGCCGGTCACACCGGCCACCGACACGTAGTAAACGAAACCGGAACTGCCATTGAGCACCGTCGGCAGACGCACATCGTCGGTGGTCGGAGTGGTCAGGCGGATGAAGTCGATGCCTGCCGCTTGCGCCGGGTCGCACAGCTCGGCGTTATGCTCGGGCGGCATGTCGACCACGATCAGACCGTCAACACCAGCTTCTTTCGCATCGCTGATGAAGCGCGGTACGCCGTAGTAGTGGATCGGGTTGAAGTAACCCATCAGCACCAGCGGAGTGTCGTTGTTGTCTTTGCGGAACTCGCGAACCATTTGCAGGGTTTTCGCCAGGTTCTGTTTGGCGCCCAGGGCGCGGATGTTCGCGAGCTGGATCGCCGGGCCGTCGGCCATCGGATCGGTGAAGGGCATGCCCAGTTCGATCACGTCGGCCCCCGCCGCTGGCAAACCTTTGAGGATCGCCAATGAGGTGTCATAGCTCGGGTCGCCGGCAGTGACGAAGGTCACCAGGGCGGCGCGGTTCTGTTCTTTGAGTTCGGCGAAGCGCGTTTGCAGGCGGCTCATCAGTGTTTCTCCTGCTGGGAGTGCTCTTGTTGAGAGTGTTCCATGTGGTGCATGACGGTCTGCATGTCTTTGTCGCCACGGCCGGACAGATTGACCACCATCAGGTGATCTTTTGGCAGGGTCGGTGCGCGTTTGAACACTTCGGCCAGGGCGTGGGCGCTTTCCAGTGCAGGAATAATCCCTTCCAGGCGGCAGCATTTGTGGAAGGCATCGAGGGCTTCGTGGTCAGTTACCGAGGTGTACTGAACGCGGCCGATGTCATGCAACCAGGCGTGTTCCGGGCCGATACCCGGATAGTCGAGGCCGGCGGAGATCGAGTGAGCATCGATGATCTGGCCATCGTCGTCCTGCAACAGGAAGGTCCGGTTGCCGTGCAGCACGCCCGGTACGCCGCCGTTCAGGCTGGCCGCATGCTTGCCGGTTTCGATGCCATGGCCCGCCGCTTCAACGCCGATGATTTCGACGCTTTTGTCATCGAGGAACGGGTGGAACAGGCCCATGGCGTTGGAACCACCGCCGATGCACGCCACCAGGCTGTCCGGCAGGCGACCTTCCTTGGCTTGCAGTTGTTCGCGGGTTTCCTTGCCGATCACCGCCTGGAAGTCGCGGACCATCGCCGGGTAAGGGTGCGGGCCAGCCACGGTGCCGATCAGGTAGAAGGTGCTGTCGACGTTGGTCACCCAGTCACGCAGGGCTTCGTTCATCGCGTCTTTCAGAGTGCCGGTGCCGGCAACCACGGGGATCACTTCGGCACCCAGCAGTTTCATGCGGAACACGTTGGCCTGTTGGCGCTCGATGTCGGTGGTGCCCATGTAGATCACGCAATCGAGGCCAAAGCGCGCGGCCACGGTGGCGGTCGCCACGCCGTGCATGCCGGCGCCGGTCTCGGCGATGATGCGTTTTTTGCCCATGCGCCGCGCCAGCAGGATCTGGCCGATGCAGTTGTTGATCTTGTGCGCGCCGGTGTGGTTCAGCTCTTCGCGCTTGAGGTAGATCTTCGCGCCGCCGCAGAACTCGGTCAGACGCTCGGCGAAGTACAGCGGGCTTGGACGACCGACATAGTCGCGCTGGAAGTAGGCCAGTTCTTCTTTGAACGCCGGATCATCCTTGGCCGCTTCGTATTCGCGGGCCAGGTCGAGGATCAACGGCATCAGGGTTTCGGCAACGTAGCGGCCGCCGAACGCGCCAAACAGGCCGTTGGCATCAGGGCCGTTACGCAGATTAGTCTGGGTCATGGGGCGCTCCAGTTGAATACGTGAAGTGGCAATGGCGTTCACTCTACCCCTGACGTTCCGGGCTGAAAACCGATAAGATCGCCGTAACCTGTCAGGAAAACTCACAGATCCCATGAGCCACGACCTTCCCCCGCTAAACGCCCTGCGCGCCTTCGAAGCCACTGCCCGCCTGAACAGTGTCAGTCAGGCTGCGGAGCAACTGCACGTGACTCACGGTGCGGTCAGTCGACAGTTGAAAGTGCTGGAGGAGCATCTGGGGGTGAGCCTGTTCGTCAAGGACGGGCGCGGCCTGAAACTCACAGATGCCGGCGTGCGGTTACGCGATGCCAGCAGCGAGGCCTTCGAGCGATTGCGCACCGTGTGCGGTGAGCTGACGCAAGGCCACGCCGACGCGCCATTCGTGCTCGGTTGCTCCGGCAGTTTACTGGCGCGCTGGTTCATTCCACGTCTGGGCCGGCTGAATGCCGACCTGCCGGACTTGCGTTTGCACCTGTCGGCGGGTGAAGGCGATCTTGACCCTCGGCGGCCGGGGCTCGATGCCTTGCTGGTGTTTGCCGAGCCGCCATGGCCTGCGGACATGCAGGTTTATGAATTGGCCAGCGAGCGCATCGGCCCGGTGCTCAGCCCACGCTTTGCCGGTTACGACACCCTGCGCCAGGCGCCGGCGGCTGCGCTGCTCAACGAATCCTTGTTGCACACCACTTCACGCCCGCAAGCCTGGCCCAGTTGGGCGCAGCGCAACGATCTCGACGCCAAAGCGCTGAAGTTCGGGCAGGGTTTCGAGCATTTGTATTATTTGCTGGAGGCGGCGGTGGCCGGGCTGGGCGTGGCGATTGCCCCTGAGCCGCTGGTGGCCGAGGATTTGAAGGCCGGTCGCCTGGTTGCGCCGTGGGGTTTTAGTGAAACCCCGGCGCAACTGGCGTTGTGGCTACCCAAGCGCGCCGCAGACGGGCGCGCTCGGCAGTTGGCGCAGTGGCTGAAAAACGAGCTGCGCCAGCCTTAGTGGCCACGTTTGTACAGCAGATACGCCGCCAGCAAACCCAAGGCACCGACCGCGGCGCTTGCCGTGGTCCATGGATGTTCCTGGGCGTAATCGCGGGTGGCGATCCCGGTTTCGCGGGTTTTGACTTTGACGTCTTCGTACGCATCGCTGAGCAGGTGGCGCGAGTGTTTCAGCGCGCTCTCGGCGTTGTTTTTGAGGGCCTTGAGGGTTTTCAGCGACTCGTCTGAAGTATCGCTCTTCAGGCTTTCCAACGACTTGAGCAGACTCTCGATCTCGGTTTCCATGCTTTGCAATGACGCTTTACGCAACGAGGTGATGGCCATGGTGACTCTCCTTCTCTGATTGAGTGCGTATGTTGGTTGGGACTCCAACGG
Source organism: Pseudomonas fluorescens HK44 (assembly GCF_000217955.3). GTDB lineage: Bacteria > Pseudomonadota > Gammaproteobacteria > Pseudomonadales > Pseudomonadaceae > Aquipseudomonas > Aquipseudomonas fluorescens_AQ. The sequence continues at coordinate 30,625 of NZ_AFOY02000012.1, forward strand.
TTCGGGAAAGTGCAGTCAATCTGAACGTTCGCCGACAGAAGAAATACCGACAATCGCTGCTAGGCTCTAATCACAATTCCAGGAGAACGCCATGACTGACCATCACACTTACAAGAAAGTCGAACTGGTTGGCTCGTCCCCTACCAGCATTGAAGACGCCATCAACAACGCGTTGGCCGAGGCCAGCAAAAGCATCAAGTACATGGAGTGGTTCGAGGTCACCGAAACTCGCGGGCACATCAAGGACGGCAAGGCGGCACACTTTCAGGTCACGCTCAAAGTCGGGTTCAGGATTGCCAATAGCTGAGGTTGAGCTAGGCTTTTGAACTTGTGCGCTGGCCGATTGCCATAGGGAATGGCAAAGCGCTACTTCGTCTTGGGCGTCAGGCGCCCGAGTGTTAACGCTTACCCCTTTTGATCCGACCAGGGAATGTGACCGATGAAGAAATTTATGTTGGCGGTGGGTTTGTTGAGCATTGCAGGAACAACCTTTGCAGCGGGCAAGCCGTGCGAAGAGTTGAAAAGCGAAATAGCGGCAAAAGTCGACGCCAAGGGCTCCAAGAACTATTCGCTGGAAATCGTCGATAAAGGCGCGGCCGCGGGTGGCAAGGTGGTCGGCAAGTGCGAGGCGGGCAAGAAGGTCATCGTCTACAAGAAATAGGTTGAGTCAGCTGTTTATGTAAAGCCGACGCCATGGCGTCGGCTTTTTTGCAGGCGTTATCCGGGGCTTAGCCCTTCATCACTTGCGCCAGCAGTTCGTAGGAATGCAGGCGATCAGCGTGTTCGTAGAGGTCACAGGTGAAGATCAACTCGTCGGCTTGAGTCTGCTCGATCAGCACTTCAAGTTTGCCGCGAATTTTCGCCGGGCTGCCAACCATGGCCAGACCCAGGAAATCACCGACAGCTTCCCTCTCATGGGGCAACCACAGGCCGTCCATGGTTTTTACCGGTGGCCGCTGAACCAGGCTTTGGCCACGCATCAGCGCCAGAATCCGTTGGTAGACCGAGGTTGCCAGATAATCGGCGCGTTCGTCGGTGTCGGCGGCTACCAGCGGCACGCCCAGCATCACGTAGGGTTTATCCAGTACGGCTGAAGGCTTGAAGTGATTGCGGTAAACCCGAATCGCTTCATGCATATAACGCGGTGCGAAATGCGAGGCGAAGGCGTAAGGCAAACCGCGTTCGCCGGCCAGTTGCGCGCTGAACAGGCTGGAGCCCAATAGCCAGACCGGCACATGGGTGCCGGTGCCGGGCATCGCGATAATGCGCTGGTCCGGCGTGCGTGGGCCCAGGTAGCGCATCAGTTCGGCCACGTCCTCGGGGAAATCATCGGCGCTGCCGGAGCGTTCACGGCGCAAGGCGCGGGCAGTCATTTGATCGGAGCCCGGTGCGCGACCCAGACCGAGGTCGATTCGCCCAGGATAGAGGCTTTCAAGGGTGCCAAATTGTTCGGCGATCACCAGCGGCGCATGGTTGGGCAGCATCACGCCACCGGAGCCGACACGAATGCTCGACGTCCCGCCGGCCAGATAGCCAAGCAGTACAGAAGTCGCGGAACTGGCGATGCCATCCATGTTGTGGTGTTCGGCGACCCAGAAGCGGTTATAGCCCCACTTCTCCACGTGTTGCGCCAGGTCCAGCGAGTTGCGCAGCGATTGCGCGGGGCTGCCGTTCTCGCGAACGGGCACAAGGTCCAGCGTCGAGAACTTGATATCGGACAGTTGTTTCATAAGCCGGCTTCTCCAATGAGGGTACGCAGGCTTTTCTCACCAACGAAAACCTGCCGAATGCATGAGCGTGTTCTATGCAATGTGGGCATATACCCGAGTTTCAATAGCAGACGTGAAATTGCCGACCAGATAAGCGGTTCGATCCGACACGATGAACTTTGCCCAGCCTTCTATCCTCAGAACCCAGGCAACCGAAAACCATGAAGGCGCGCCCCCCGCGCCGGATTTTGAGGAGGCACAGATGAGTATCAAAAAGAAAGCATCGGCGCATTGGGTCGGTGATCTGAAAACCGGCCTTGGTTCTATCTCGACCGAAACCGGGGTCCTGAAAAATGCACCTTATGGCTTCAAGGCACGCTTCGAAGGCGGCCCGGGCACCAACCCGGAAGAGCTGATCGGCGCTGCTCATGCGGGGTGTTTCTCCATGGCATTTTCAATGATTCTCGGTGAGGCTGGCCTCAAGGCCGACACGATCGACACCCAGGCCGAGGTGACGCTGGATCAGGTAGACGGTGGTTTTGCGATCACCGCCGTGCACCTGACACTCAAAGCGAAAATCCCCGGCGCCAGCCAGCAGCAGTTCGAAGAACTGAGCAAAAAAGCCAAAGAGGGCTGCCCGGTTTCCAAGGTGTTGAACGCTAAAATTACGCTTGATGCGACACTCGTGGGCTGATCGCTCCCTGGCAGCAGCTGGCACGCCAGCTGCTTCAAATCAGAACTCGCAGCGCGAAACTGTGGTCGAATAAGTGACAGCAGCTTCAGCGCATGACGGTGCGCGCTGCCTCAAGGGAGCTTCAACCATGAAACGTTTTGCCTTGGCGGTTATCTGCAGTGTGCTGGCCACATCGGCCCTGGCGGCAACCAAATCCTGCGAAGAACTCAAGGCCGAGATTGAAGCCAAGATCCAGGCCAATAACGTATCGTCCTACACCCTGGAGATCGTCACCAATGACGAAGTGCACGACCAGAACATGGTGGTCGGCACGTGTGAAGGCGGAACGAAGAAAATCATCTATCAGAAGAACGACAGATAATTCGCCTTACGGCAGGCAGAAAGTCTGGCTCTCTTCGGCGACGAGCTCGCGCTTGGCGTTATACAGCCGGGCGCTGGGCGTGGAGGTCAGCGAGCGAGCTTCGAGCAGGTAACGTTGGCCGGCTTCGAAATGATCGTAGTGCACGGTCAAATAGCACAGTCGGTTTGGCGAGTCGAATTCCATGCCAAAACCTCCGTAAAACAGCTCGAAGTCGAAGCGAACCTTCAGTTCATGGCTACCGGGTGTGACCTGGAAGAATCGCCCGTCTTTCAGGCGCTTATTGTCCAGGCTCTCGGCCATGAGGACCTTGCCCCCGGGCGTCGGCATGGCGAAGTCGACCCAGGCCATGTTCGGGTTCGCGGCGGGCAGCGGGCTCACACAGGCAGTCAGAGAGCTGATGGCGAGAAATAGCAGGGTCCTGCGCATGATGAAATTCCGGCTGGTCAGATATTAATCATAGCGCCGATCAGGTGCGCTGGCAGCCCGCCAGATGCGCTTGGCCAACGACTTTGCGCTGTTGATCGTAGAGTTTGGCCCACGGCCGGAAGCCGATATTCCCTGCTTGCAGTTGATATCGCTGGCCGGCGCCAAAGTCGTTGAATTTCATACTTAACCGGCAATCGCGCCACAGCGGTTTGGCGTCGGGGCCGATATTCGTCGGTGCTACCGCGAACTGATAACGCACCTTCAACTCATGGCTGCCCGGTGGAACCTGGAAGTAGCGTTTATCGGCGGAGGCCTTGGCATCCACTTCCAGCGCTTGCAGCACGGTGTCATTTTGATGGGGACCGAGGTCGATCCAGGCTTGCGTGGGGTCGGGTTGCGGCAGTCCGGCACAGCCAGCCAGCATCAGCAGGTTTGCAGTCAGCATTAACGCGCGCATAGCGAAGCTCCAGTCAGGCGAGATAGTCTTGCGAGCAGACTCCCCAAGGATGATTTGATGTGATCAGGCTGCTTTCAAGCCATCGGTTACTTGATCGCGTTTTGCGCGTTTTGTTTCCGGCCGCGTTGCTTTTGTTGCTGAACGGTTGCTCGAGCGTCAGTTATTACGGCCAGTTGGCCAGCGGTCAGTGGCAATTGCTGCATGCGCGTGAACCGGTGAGCGAGGTGATTGCCGACCCTGCGCGTGACGCGAAGCTGCGCGCGCACCTGGCTGAGTCGCAAAAGGCCCGAGAGTTCGCCAGCCAGCGGTTGCACTTGCCCGACAACAAAAGTTATCGCCTCTACGCCGACATCGGCCGACCGTATGTGGTGTGGAATGTGTTCGCCACGCCGGAGTTTTCCCTCAAGCCGCAGAATCATTGCTTTCCGATTGCCGGGTGCGTGGCCTATCGCGGGTACTACAGCCAGAGCGCCGCGCGAGGCGACGCTGCGCTGCAGCGCCTGCAGGGCATGGACGTGTCGATCAGTGGCGTTGAAGCCTATTCGACCCTGGGCTGGTTCAACGACCCGATCATCAGTTCAATGATGAACTGGGGTGACGAGCGTCTGGCAACGCTGATTTTTCACGAACTGGCGCATCAGCGGTTTTATGTGAAGGACGACACGGAGTTCAACGAATCTTTCGCCACCTTCGTCGAACAGGAAGGCACCCGCCAATGGCGTGCGGCGCGCGGTTTACCGCCGGCCGGCAGGGCTCAAGAGCAACAACGTGATCAATTTACCCGGCTGATTCTGGACACCCGTGCTCGCCTCGAAAAACTCTATGCATTGCCCTTGGCGACCGAACAGATGCGCCAGCGTAAAGCCGCCGAGTTCGACCGTTTGCGCAGCGATTATCGGACCCTGCGCGACGGCCAATGGGCCGGCGATAAGCGCTTTGATGCCTGGATCAATGCCCCGATGAACAACGCCCGGCTGCTGCCATTCGGACTCTATGACCAGTGGGTGCCGGCGTTTTCCGCTTTGTTCAGACAGGTTGATGGTAACTGGGTGGCTTTCTACGCCGCCGTGGAAAAACTCGGCAGGTTGCCCGTTGGGGAGCGAAAGGCTGCGTTGAAAGCGTTGGTTGGCAAGTAGCCCTGTGGCGAGGGAGCTTGCTCCCGCTGGGTCGCGCAGCGACCCCAATATCATGCGGCACGGTGTTTTAGGTTGAACACCTTCCGCAAGTTACGACTGCTGCGCCCGAGCGCGGACCGGCCAGCGGGAGCAAGCTCCCTCGCCACAAAAGCGGTCCAGCGGCTAACCCCGCAAAAACGCCTGATGCAACTCGGCCAATGTCTCGAAGTAATACGCCGGCTGTTCGGCGCTCAACTCTTCGTGGCTGCCGAAGCCATAGCCCACCGCTGCTGCGTCCAGACCGTTGCGCCTGGCGCCGATCAGGTCGTGTTTGCGGTCTCCGATCATCAGCGTGGTGGCCGGGTCCAGACCTTCTTCGGCCATCAAATGGGCAATCAGCTCGACCTTATCGGTGCGGGTGCCATCCAGTTCGCTGCCGTAGATCACTTTGAAGTGCCGATCGAAACCGAAGTGCCGGGCGATTTCCCGGGCGAAAACCCACGGCTTCGATGTCGCGATGTACAGCTGCCGCCCTTGCCCATCAAGGGTTTCCAGCAATGGTATGACACCGTCGAACACGCGGTTTTCGTACAGACCGGTAACCTTGAAGCGCTCGCGATAGAAATTCACCGCCTCCCAGGCCTTGGGCTCGTCGAAGTCGTAGGACTGCATGAAGGCTTGCAGCAATGGCGGGCCGATGAAGTGTTCGAGCTTGGTCAGGTCGGGCTCGTCGATCCCCAATTTGCTCAAGGCGAACTGGATCGAGCGAGTGATGCCCTCACGCGGGTCGGTCAGGGTGCCATCGAGGTCGAACAAAACGGTTTGGTAATGCATGAACATTCCTGAATAAGTCTGCCTAAGTCAGAGCTGGTCGTAGCCTTCGGCCAGATGCAGGTCTTTGAGCTTCACGTAATTGGCTGCGCTGTAGGTGAAAAACGCCCGTTCCTTGTCAGTCAGCGGACGGACCTGTTTCACCGGGCTGCCGACATAGAGGAAACCGCTTTCCAGGCGCTTGCCCGGCGGTACCAGGCTGCCAGCGCCGATGATCACCTCGTCTTCGACTACTGCGCCGTCCATGACAATGCTGCCCATGCCGATCAGGATCCGGTTGCCGACAGAGCAGCCGTGCAGCATGACTTTGTGGGCAATGGTCACGTCGTCGCCGATTAGCAGCGGGAAGCCATCGGGGTTGAAGGGCCCGGCGTGGGTGATGTGCAGCACGCAGCCATCCTGCACGCTGGTGCGCTGGCCAATGCGGATGCGGTGCATGTCGCCGCGGATCACGGTCAGCGGCCAGACCGAGCTGTCTTCGCCTATTTCGACGTCGCCGATCACCACCGCCGAGCTGTCGACAAAGGCGCCTTTGCCGAGCATGGGGGTGTGGTTCTGGTACTTGCGAAGGGACACGATAGGCTCTCTCTCTGTTGTTGATAGCTGCGGATGGCGTCGATTGTAATTAAGATGGCCGCATGTTTCTTCCAGCCAAGGTGTCAACCGTGAGCGTGAACAATCCTCTTTTGCAGCCCTACGACCTGCCGCCGTTCTCGGCGATCCGCGCCGAGCACGTACAACCGGCCATCGAACAGATCCTCGCGGACAACCGCGCCGCCATCGCCGAGCTCCTCAAAAGCCAGGGCAAACAGCCTACCTGGGCGGGTCTGGTGCTGGCGATGGACGAACTGAACGATCGCCTGGGCGCAGCCTGGAGCCCGGTCAGTCACCTGAATGCGGTGTGCAACAGTGCCGAACTGCGTGAGGCTTACGAGTCCTGCCTGCCGGCGCTGAGTGCCTACGCCACCGAAATGGGCCAGAACCGCGAGCTGTTCCAGGCCTATGAAGCGCTGGTCAATAGCCCGGAAGCGGCCGGTTTCGATGTCGCGCAAAAAACCATACTGGAACACGCGCTGCGTGACTTCCGTTTATCGGGTATCGATTTGCCGGCGCCTGAGCAAAAGCGTTATGCCGAGGTGCAGAGCAAGCTGTCCGAGCTGGGCAGCCATTTCTCCAACCAATTGCTCGATGCCACCCAGGCCTGGACCAAACACATCACCGATGAGGCCGCCCTCGCCGGCCTGACCGATTCGGCCAAGGCGCAAATGGCTGCTGCGGCCCAAGCCAAAGATCTGCAAGGCTGGCTGATCAACCTGGAATTCCCGAGCTACTACGCGGTGATGACCTACGCCCAAGACCGCGCGCTGCGCGAAGAAGTCTACGCCGCTTACTGCACCCGTGCGTCGGACCAAGGCCCGAACGCCGGTCAGAACGATAACGGCCCGGTGATGGAAGAAATCCTCGACCTGCGTCAGGAACTGGCCAAACTGCTGGGTTTCGCCAGTTTCTCGCAGCTGAGCCTGGCGACCAAGATGGCCGAGTCCAGCGATCAGGTGCTGAGCTTCCTGCGCGACCTGGCCAAGCGCAGCAAACCGTTCGCCGCGCAGGATCTGGAACAACTCAAAGCCTACGCTGCCGAACAGGGCTGCCCTGATCTGCAAAGCTGGGACAGCGGTTTCTACGGCGAAAAACTCCGTGAACAGCGTTACAGCGTTGCTCAGGAAGCCCTGCGTGCGTACTTCCCGATCGATAAAGTGCTGAGCGGTCTGTTCGCCATCGTCCAGCGTCTGTATGGCATCGAAATCGCCGAGCTGAAAGGTTTCGAGACCTGGCACCCGGACGTCCGCCTGTTCGAAATCAAGGAGAACGGCGAGCACGTCGGGCGCTTCTTCTTCGACCTGTATGCCCGCGCCAACAAGCGCGGCGGTGCCTGGATGGACGGCGCCCGCGACCGTCGCCGTACCGCTGCAGGCGTACTGCAAAGCCCGGTAGCCAACCTGGTGTGCAACTTCACCCCGGCCGACAGCGGCAAGCCTGCCCTGCTGACCCACGATGAAGTCACCACGCTGTTCCACGAATTCGGTCACGGTCTGCATCACCTGCTGACCCGCGTTGAATATTCCGGCGTGTCCGGGATCAACGGCGTGGCGTGGGACGCGGTCGAGCTGCCAAGTCAGTTCATGGAAAACTGGTGCTGGGAGCCCGAAGGGCTGGCGTTGATCTCCGGTCATTACGAAACCGGCGAGCCGCTGCCGCAGGACCTGCTGCAAAAAATGCTTGCCGCGAAGAACTTCCAGTCCGGTTTGATGATGGTTCGCCAGCTGGAATTCTCGCTGTTCGACTTCGAGCTGCACGCCACCCATGGCGACGGCCGTAGCGTGCTACAAGTGCTCGAAGGTGTGCGCGACGAGGTTTCGGTGATGCGTCCGCCGGCCTACAACCGTTTCCCTAACAGCTTCGCGCACATCTTTGCTGGCGGTTACGCGGCCGGTTACTACAGCTACAAATGGGCTGAAGTGCTGTCGGCCGATGCCTTCTCGAAATTCGAGGAAGAAGGCGTGCTCAATGCCGCCACCGGTCGTGCGTTCCGCGAGGCGATCCTGGCGCGTGGCGGTTCTCAGGAGCCGATGGTGCTGTTCGTCGATTTCCGCGGACGTGCGCCGTCGATTGACGCACTCTTGCGCCACAGCGGCCTCGACGAGGACGCGGCAGCATGAGTGACGCACCAGTGAGCAAAACCAAGAAACGCTTCATCGCCGGGGCAGTCTGCCCGGCGTGCAGCGAACCGGACAAGTTGATGATGTGGAGCGAAGACGAGGTGCCGCACCGCGAATGCGTGGCCTGCGGTTATTCCGACACGCTGAATGAGCAAGGTCTGTCAGTGCCCAAGGAATTGGGGACGCGGGTCAATACCACCGCGTTGAAAGTCCCGGACGCCAAAGTCCAGGCGGTGCAGTTCTTCCCTAACCCGAAGCTGAAGAAAAAGCCCGACGATCACTCCTGATCACCCGGCGCTTTGCAATCCGCCTTTGAGCCTGATCGCTCAAGGGCGGTATTACCGACTGACGCCATACTCCTCGATTGCAGGTTCACGACCCACCTTGCCTGTTTGGGTCAGGGGCTTGTTGTGGCGCGCCCCTCAGAACTTCGGTTCTTCGCTATTGACCGTTTTTAACCAGCTTTTCATCGAGCAGGTGGCAAACACACTGGTACTGCAATCGCCGTTGGCCAGTGCGGTACGCAGTTTGTCGATGTCTGCCTTCATCATGTAGCGAATGCCGTTCTTGAAATGGGTATTGTCGTCGAAACCGCCCTGGGTCATTTCGCTCAGGGCGTCTTCCTTGCTCCAGCCTTGCACCACCACGCGGTACATCGCAGCTATCAAGCCAGTGCGATCCGATCCGCGTTTGCAATGGATCAACACTGGGCCTTTGCTTTGACCAGTTTGAATGGCCCGTAGCGCGCTCAGCACCTCGCTGTCATCGACATGGCTGGTCTTGTACGGCAATTGCACCAGGTTGATGCCGGGTGTCGATAGCCAGCTTGCGTCGGACTCGGGTAGAAAATTGATCACCGTCGTGATCTGGAATTTTTCCAGCAGTGGCAGCGCTCCGTGATCGGGAAGTGTGCTGCGGTAGAGGGTCGGTGACATCTGGTAAAGACCGTACGGCGCTTCGACGGGTTGGGCCCATTCTGCGGGACGGATGGATTGGGTTTGCTCGGCCTGAACCTGATCGAACGCAAAGATTGCCATGAACGACAGGCACAGAGCGAGCAAGAGGTGGTTTTTCGACATGAGTCAGGGGGCCGTGGATGAAGGAATGGGCGACTAGAGCCCAGCCTGCACCCTGAGCAGTCAAAGCTCTGTGAGGGGCTTGTCAAAGAATCGTTAAGCCTGACGGTGCCTTTGACTTTACGAGGACGGTATTTGCCGGGTGTCGGTCGATCAGCAGTGGTGGTGGGGTGAGCGTTAGCGGTGTAAAGGAGATTAAATGATGTTGAGTAATTAATAAGATGTCGTGAGGATTTTTTTATATTGAAATAACTAACGCCTGCGAAACTATTTTCGCAGGCGTTAGTGTCTGGATTTTAGCCCGTATTAAAAAGTACCGAACCAGGTCCCATCAGGGATTTACAATATTGGCATAGGCTTTGGCCAGCGCCAGCAGTTTGGCTTGGTCATCGGCGTCAATGTCGCCATCACCGTCCACATCCTTGTTAACAGTCGTGATATTGAAGGATCGACCGCTATCACTGGAGACCGCGGTGATGAAAATCGAATCCACCAGTGTTTCGATCTGCACTTCATTCTCCGCATCCCAGCCCGGTTCTTTTCGTGCTAGTTGCATCGAAACTTGTGCTTCCTGTGGACTGATGATGGTCGGTGCCAGCAGTTGTAGAAAAATGCCGCGTTGATTAAAGAAAGACATTGTTAAATCCTTTTAATGGTTGTCCTATAGGGTGTTGCGTGTGCCAAGGATAATACGGGAAACTTTTATCGGATGACCAATGGTTATATGTTTCTCGTTTTTACGCTTATTGGTTGTCTGGCAAGTAGTTATATAAAACAGATAGGGGTTTAACTTGGCAGCTTTCGCTAAAGCTGCCGAACGGCACTGGCCTGACAGCGAATCTTTAGATACTGTACGGGTATACAGTCTTGAGGGTTTTCCCAATGTTCACGCCCTTGCCACCTCGTGGACGCGGGACCGCCAGCAACCCGCACAATCGCTTTGCACCGAACCGCTCGGTGGCCGAAGACGATGGCTGGTACCAGGAAGCACCGCTGACCCAGGGCACCGAGGTGCGTATCGAGACGGCGAAAACCATCATCACCCGCAACAACTCGCCCGACCTGCCCTTCGATCGCTCGATCAATCCCTATCGAGGTTGCGAGCACGGCTGCATTTACTGTTATGCACGACCCAGTCATGCCTATTGGGACCTGTCGCCCGGGCTGGATTTCGAAACGAAGCTGATCGCCAAAAGTAACGCTGCCGACGTGTTGGAGCAGCAACTTTCCAAGCGTGGTTATCAGTGTGCGCCGATCAACCTGGGCTCCAACACCGATCCCTATCAGCCGATTGAGCGCGAACACAAAATCACCCGGCGAATTCTCCAGGTGCTGCTGCGTTACCGGCATCCGGTGACGATTATCACCAAGGGCTCGCTGATTCTTCGCGATCTGGATCTGCTCAGTGAGTTGGCCGAGCAGCGGCTGGTGGCGGTGATGATCAGCCTGACTAGCCTCGACGACGAGCTCAAGCGCATCCTTGAGCCGCGAACGCCCGCCCCGAAGGCGCGGTTGCGGGCGATTCGGGTCATGCGTGAGGCCGCGATTCCAGTGGGCGTTTTGTGTTCGCCGATGATCCCGATGATCAACGACAGTGAACTGGAAAGCCTGCTGACCGAAGCCCATGCGGCCGGCGCGCAGAGTGCGGCTTACATGATGTTGCGCCTGCCGCTGGAAGTGGCACCGTTGTTCGAGGAGTGGCTGGCGGCCCACTATCCGCAGCGTGCAGCCCATGTATTGAGCTTGATCCGGCAAAGCCGCGGTGGTGAACTGTATGACAGTCGCTTTGGCGCTCGCATGCGCGGCGAAGGACCGTTCGCCGATCTGTTGGCGCAACGCTTCGCCAAAACAATAAAACGTCTTGGGCTCAATCAACGTGAAGGCTTCAACCTGGACTGCACAGCCTTTTGTCCGCCCGGTGCTCAAATGTCGTTGCTTTAGCAACAATTGGCCTATGGTTGAGTAGTGGAGAACGCTGGGTGTTGGTACGCTGGTCACGTTTTTTGTGGCCTGCAACACGGGTTCTAGAGCGGTTTATTCAGTTTGATTTAAGTTTCGGTGGTTACCTTGTTCATCGAGTGACTGGATGGTCACTGATCGGTGATCTGGATGTTTTCTAACCAGTCGCTGGCTTTATCCCAGGTAAATCGGGAAAATTTCCCTACTCCGTCAAAGAGGATGAATCATGAGTGACAAGGATAAACAGCCGTTGGCTGCGTCGGCTTCCGCCCTCCCTGTGGCTGAAAGCGCCGATGCAGCGCTGCAGCATATCGTTGACGGCTTTTTACACTTCCACCACGAGGTCTTCCCGCAACAGGAAGAACTCTTCAAGAAACTCGCCACGGCTCAGCAGCCCAGAGCGATGTTCATTGCGTGCGCGGACTCTCGCATCGTTCCCGAATTGATTACCCAAAGCGCTCCCGGCGATCTGTTTGTCACCCGCAACGTTGGCAACGTAGTGCCGCCCTATGGCCAGATGAACGGCGGGGTTTCCACGGCCATTGAATACGCGGTGCTGGCCCTTGGCGTGCAGCACATCATTATTTGCGGACACTCCGATTGCGGCGCCATGCGGGCTGTACTCAATCCGCAAAGCCTGGAAAAAATGCCCACAGTCAAAGCCTGGCTGCGTCACGCCGAAGTGGCAAAAACCATGGTCCAGGAGAACTGCCATTGCGCTGACGAAAACGAAAGCATGCAGGTGCTTACCGAAGAAAACGTCATCGCCCAGTTGCAGCATTTGCGCACTCACCCTTCAGTGGCCTCGCGCATGGCCAACGGTCAGCTGTTTATCCATGGCTGGGTCTACAGCATCGAAACCAGCGAAATCAAAGCCTACGACGCGGATAAGGGCTGCTTCCTGCCTCTGGACGGCAGTCATCCGATTCCCGTGGCGACACCTAAAGCGCGCTTCTAATTCCTCCTAAACACCTTGTCTGGTCAGGCCAGGGGGGCTATTCCGGCGGGCGCGACGGTGCATGTGCCGCTCAATAATTTGAGTTACATCGACCACTCATGTCTGGAGTTGCTTGAGGAATGGGGGCGGGCCAATGCGGCGAAGGGGTCGAAGCTATTGATTGAAGCGCCGGCTGGAGGGGCGATTGCGGACGACCGTGGGAGTGGGGTCTTAGTGATGCGCTGACTGTGGCGAGCGGGCTTGTCGGAACGCCGCACCGCCCCGTTCTGTTACGCAGCAGCCGCAAACCTGTGCGTGCAGATATCAGGAGAAGCGAGGGCCGCTTCGCGGCCCAAAGGGGCGGTGCGGCGTTCCGACAAGCCCCCTCGCCACAGGGGTGTGTTCAGACTCAGGCAGCCGGCTGATCCAGTTCCAGGCCTACGCCCAGCTGGCGCGACAGGCATGGCCAGCGCTTCCAGGCGGCACCGGTGTCCGGGCTGTTGAGTTTTTCCCGGTAGGCTTCGACGGACTCCAGCGCGAAGCTTTCTTCGTTCAGCATCTCATCAACGGCGTGATGCACGGCCTCATCCAGTTGATTGGCGAAGTCCTCGCCGATCAGTTGGTGGGCAATCAGGTTGGCGACAGTCATGTCCAATGGGATCAGTGGCTGGCCGAAATGTTTGATGTAGAGGTCGTTAACCTCTTCTACCAGGCGATGTGCCAGGTAGGCTTCGTCCAGCAGGCCATCCAGGCCTTCGTGACCGGCCATGATTGCCGGTGGCTGGAGGAAGAACTGCTCGGCGATTTTCAGCACCGGTTTGATCTGCGACTCGATCCCCGCTTCGCGCGCTACCTCATTGGCGGCGTCAAGCAAGTCCGGCACTTGTTCTATATAAGCGGTGACAAAACGGGTCATCACGCCCTTGGCGTCGATGTCTGGCAATTGAATGGCTGAATGCAGGTGCGGCAATTGGACTTCCAGCTGACGGGTCAGCTGACCGGTTTCGGCTTCATGTTGTTGGGCACGTTGAATCTGCTCGCGCAATGCGGCGGTGTTCATGAAAACTCCAGGAAACGAATGCAAGGAAATAGGGGAAGACATAAGTTAGCCTGCTTATACAAGTGGCTAAGACGTATTTGTCATAATTGTTTCACCTTTGATGCCACTGCGTTATATCGATTTGCCATCACCGATCCCACATCCTTCTCCATCCGTGGCCTGTGGCGCAAGTGTCAGGTGTTTCAGCTCATTTACGCCATCGCGTTGCGGGGTCGCACTCGCTGTCTATACTCGGATCTGAATGGAGTTAGCTGATGACGCCCGACTGCGTAGGCAGCAAGGCCCGGCGATTCAAGTTCGTAGTCTGAAAAAGCCGCTCCCTTGCCGTCGGTGTTAGCCGGCGGGATAACAAGAACGATAAGGGGAACCCGCAATGATGCGACATCCACATGTCTGGATGGGCCTCCTGTTGTGGTCGATTTTCGGTCAGGCGCAAGCGGCCTGGACTGTGAATATGGCGCCTGGAGCGACTGAAGTCAGTCACGCAGTATTCGATCTGCATATGACCATTTTCTGGATCTGTGTGGTGATCGGCATCATCGTTTTCGGCGTCATGTTCTGGTCGATGATGGTCCATCGGCGCTCCACCGGGCAGGTGGCCGCAAAATTCCATGAAAGTACGACGGTCGAGATTCTCTGGACCGTGGTGCCTTTCATCATTCTGGTGGCCATGGCCGTCCCGGCGACCGCGACTCTGATCAAGATGTACGACACCAGTGAGCCGGATATCGATATCCAGATCACCGGTTATCAGTGGAAGTGGCATTACAAATACCTGGGTCAGGACGTCGAGTTCTTCAGCAACCTGGCCACCCCGCAAGAGCAAATCCACAACAAGAGCGCCAAAGGCGAAAATTACCTGCTGGAAGTGGATCAGCCGCTGGTGCTGCCGACCGGTGCCAAGGTGCGCTTTCTGGTGACCTCTGCCGACGTTATCCACTCGTGGTGGGTGCCGGCGTTTGCGGTCAAGCGCGATGCGATTCCCGGGTTCGTCAACGAAGCCTGGACCCGCGTAGACAAGCCCGGCATCTACCGTGGCCAGTGCGCCGAATTGTGCGGCAAGGACCATGGCTTCATGCCGATTGTGGTCGATGTCAAAACCCAGGCCGACTACGACACCTGGCTGACCGAGCGCAAAGCCGATGCCGCCAAGCTCAAGGAGCTGACCAGCAAAGAGTGGACCTTGGACGAGCTGAAGGAGCGTGGCGACAAGATTTATCACACCACCTGCGCTGCCTGTCACCAGCCTGAAGGCCAGGGTATGCCACCGCTGTTCCCGGCACTCAAAGGTTCGCCCATCGCGACCGGGCCAATAGAGGACCACCTGCACCGTGTGTTTTTCGGCAAACCCGGCACCGCCATGGCGGCATTCGGCAAACAGCTGTCGGAAGTCGATATCGCCGCCGTCGTAACCTACGAGCGAAATGCCTGGGGCAACAACAAAGGCGACATGGTCACCCCTAAAGACGTACTGGCCCTCAAACAGGCGGCAAGCAAATGACCCGGTCTATTGCGTGTTCCCTTGAACGCTTGGGGCTAACCACCCCGAGCCGCCCAGCCCACCCGTTTGCAGGAGACAGGCCATGAATGCTGTGAACGATGACCACGGTCATGCAATCGTCGACAACCATGTCCACGGTCCGGCCAAGGGCCTGATGCGCTGGGTGCTGACCACCAACCACAAAGACATCGGCACGCTGTACCTGTGGTTCAGCTTCATGATGTTCCTGCTGGGCGGCTCGTTCGCCATGGTGATTCGCGCCGAATTGTTCCAGCCCGGACTGCAGATCGTCGAACCGGCGTTCTTCAATCAGATGACCACCATGCACGGTCTGGTGATGGTCTTCGGTGCGGTGATGCCGGCGTTTGTCGGCCTCGCCAACTGGATGATCCCGCTGATGATCGGCGCGCCGGACATGGCCCTGCCGCGGATGAACAACTTCAGCTTCTGGCTGTTGCCGGCAGCGTTCCTGCTGCTGGTGTCGACGCTGTTCATGCCGGGTGGCGGACCGAACTTCGGCTGGACCTTCTACGCTCCGCTATCGACGACCTACGCACCGGAAAGCGTGACCTTCTTCATCTTTGCGATCCACCTGATGGGTATCAGTTCGATCATGGGGGCGATCAACGTGATCGCCACCATCCTCAACCTGCGTGCGCCGGGCATGACCCTGATGAAAATGCCGCTGTTCGTCTGGACCTGGCTGATCACCGCGTTCCTGTTGATCGCGGTGATGCCGGTGCTGGCGGGTTGCGTGACCATGATGCTGATGGACATCCACTTCGGCACCAGCTTTTTCAGCGCTGCCGGTGGCGGTGATCCGGTGCTGTTCCAGCACGTGTTCTGGTTCTTCGGTCACCCCGAGGTGTACATCATGATCCTGCCGGCGTTCGGTGCCGTCAGCTCGATCATTCCGACCTTCGCGCGCAAGCCACTGTTCGGCTACACCTCGA
The DNA here is from genome assembly GCF_000217955.3 of Pseudomonas fluorescens HK44. GTDB lineage: Bacteria > Pseudomonadota > Gammaproteobacteria > Pseudomonadales > Pseudomonadaceae > Aquipseudomonas > Aquipseudomonas fluorescens_AQ. The sequence goes on from NZ_AFOY02000012.1 coordinate 46,421, forward strand.
TGGTCTACGCCACGGCGAGTATTGCCTTCCTGTCGTTCATCGTCTGGGCGCACCACATGTTCGTGGTCGGCATCCCGCTGGTGGGCGAGCTGTTCTTCATGTACGCGACGCTGCTGATCGCGGTGCCGACCGGGGTCAAGGTGTTCAACTGGGTCAGCACCATGTGGCAAGGCTCGCTGACTTTCGAGACGCCGATGCTGTTTGCCGTGGCGTTCGTGATCCTGTTCTCCATTGGCGGGTTCTCCGGGTTGATGCTGGCCATCGCTCCGGCGGACTTCCAGTACCAGGACACCTACTTCGTGGTCGCGCACTTCCACTACGTGCTGGTGCCGGGGGCGATCTTCGGGATCTTTGCTTCGGCCTACTACTGGATGCCGAAATGGACCGGCCACATGTATGACGAAACCCTCGGCAAGTTGCATTTCTGGCTGTCGTTCATCGGCATGAACATGGCCTTCTTCCCGATGCACTTCGTCGGGTTAGCGGGTATGCCGCGGCGGATTCCGGACTACAACCTGCAATTCGCCGACTTCAACATGGTGTCGTCGATTGGCGCGTTCACCTTCGGGGCGACGCAGATTTTCTTCCTGTTCATCGTGATCAAGACCATTCGCGGTGGCCCTGCGGCCCCGGCGAAACCTTGGGAGGGAGCAGAAGGCCTGGAGTGGAGCGTGCCGTCGCCGGCGCCGTATCACACCTTTGTCACGCCACCGGAAGTGAAATGAACGTTATAGCCGCTGAGGCCCGCCGTCATGGCTGACTCTATTTCCATGAAGAAGCTGGTCACCCGGCTGCTGTTGGTGGTGGCCAGCATGTTTGTCTTCGGGTTTGTCCTGGTACCGATTTACGACGTGATGTGCAAGGCGTTCGGCATCAACGGCAAAACCGCCGGGCAGTACGAAGGCGAGCAGGTGGTCGACACGTCGCGGCAAATCCGCGTGCAGTTTCTGTCGACCAACGCCGTGGACATGGTCTGGGAGTTTTATCCCAAGGCCGACGACATGGTGATCAATCCGGGGGCGGTGAACGAGATGATCTTCGTCGCCCGCAATCCTACCGATCACCCAATGAGCGCGCAGGCGATACCGAGCATTTCTCCAGGCGACTCAGCGGTGTATTTCCACAAGACCGAGTGCTTCTGCTTCACCCAGCAGGTGCTGCAACCCGGTGAACGAATCGAAATGCCCGTCCGTTTCATCGTTGACCGTGAGATTTCCAAGGATGTGAAGCACCTGACGCTGGCTTACACGCTGTTCGATATCACCGCACGTCATCCCCCGGTCGTGGCCAACACCAATGCCGGTCCTTGAGACGTACAAGCGTGCCCGATAAGGAGAACAATAAATGGCAACTCATGAACACTATTACGTTCCCGCCCAGAGCAAATGGCCGATCATTGCCACGATCGGCATGTTCGTCACGGTGTTTGGCCTGGCCACCTGGTTCAACGATCTCAAGGCAGCGCGCCCGGAATCCCACGGCCCGCTGATCTTTTTCGTTGGCGGTCTGTTGCTGGCCTACATGCTGTTCGGCTGGTTCGGCACGGTGATCAAGGAAAGCCGCGCGGGGTTGTATAGCTCGCAGCTCGATCGCTCGTTCCGTTGGGGCATGAGCTGGTTCATTTTCTCCGAGGTAATGTTCTTCATCGCCTTCTTCGGTGCGCTGTTCTACGTGCGCAACCTGTCCGGGCCGTGGCTCGGTGGTGAGGGCGGCAAGGGCATCGCGCACATGCTCTGGCCGAACTTCCAGTTCGCCTGGCCGCTGCTGCACACCCCTGACCCGACACTCTTCCCGCCGCCCAAGGAAGTCATTAGTCCCTGGGGCTTGCCGCTGCTGAACACGGTGTTGCTGGTGAGCTCCAGCGTCACGGTGACCATCGCCCACCATGCCTTGAAAAAGGGCCATCGCGGTGCACTGAAGCTCTGGCTGGCGCTGACGGTACTGCTGGGCTGTGCGTTCCTCAGCTTCCAGGCCAAGGAATACATCCACGCCTATCACGAGCTGGGACTGACCCTGGGCTCAGGCGTGTATGGCGCGACCTTCTTCATGCTGACCGGTTTCCACGGCGCTCACGTGACCATCGGCACGATCATCCTGTTCGTGATGCTGATGCGGATCATGCGTGGGCATTTCGATGGCGATCACCAGTTCGGCTTCGAGGCGGCCAGTTGGTATTGGCACTTCGTCGATGTGGTGTGGATTGGCCTGTTTGTCTTCGTTTACGTGCTTTGAGGCGGCACTTACCAGGGGGCGCTGGACACCAGCTGGCCGCTGAAGAATCCCCAGGCAATCAAGCCGACGGTGATGGCAGCCAGGCCGACACGAACACTCAGGGCGGTGACCAGGCGTTTTGAGCTGCTGTCGTCCTTGACCAGAAAAAACAGGCCGCTGAACAGGCTGACAACCGTGGCAATCAGCATCAGGACGATGGCTGCTTTGAGCATGGTGAGACTCCGGGGGAATGCAATGTACTTGAGTATAGCGACCCTGTTTATCTACTTTTCGGCGAAGCCATGAAACGCTTTGCGCCGGGCATCGCGCCGACCCTGGTGGTCCTCGCGCTGCTGCCGTTGCTGGTCTTTCTGGGTTTTTTGGCAATTAAGTCGGGGCGAGCAGAAACGCGTGTTGCTGGAGAGCTACGCCGAACGCCGCGTGGCTGAACCGATGGCCAGCGAACAACTGTCGAGCACACAAGACCCGGCATTCCGACGCGTTCACCTGCATGGCCAGTTCGATGCGGCCCACAGTTACCTGCTGGACAACCGCACCCGCAATGGCCGGCCAGGGGTCGAGCTGCTGCAACCCTTTCATGATCAGGCGAGCGGTCTCTGGTTATTGCTCAATCGCGGCTGGCTGCCGTGGCCGAACCGGCGCACACCGCCGGTGTTCACCACCCCCGAGCAATCGTTGAGTCTCGACGCCTGGGTGTATGTCCCCCCGGGCGCGACCTTTCAACTGCACGCCGATCCGGCGAACGCCAACTGGCCACGGCTGGTGACGGCGATCGAACCGGCCAAGCTCTGGAACGAGCTGGGCCGAACCGGGTTTGCTTACGAATTACGTGAAGAGGCCGGGCCGGCATCTTATGTGGTTGATTGGCCGGTCGTGGCCATGGGGCCGGAAAAACACCTCGGTTATGCCGTGCAGTGGTTCGCCATGGCGCTCGCGCTGTTCGGTCTTTATCTCTATTTCGGATGGCACAACGCAAAGGAGAAACAGCATGGGAGCGGCCATGAGTCCACCCAACATGTCTGAGGCGCAGGCACCACATCGTCGTCGTGGGCGCTGGCAGCTGGTGCTGATCCTGCTGATGGTGATTGGTCCGATGATCCTCGCCACCGGCATGTACAAGTTGCAGTTCTGGGTGCCGGAAGGTCGCAGCTATCACGGTGAACTGATCGGCAACGGTCAGAGCCGTGCCGACCTGGGGGTGCAGGCGGACGAAGACCGCTGGCAGATGCTGGTGACCGCACCGCAGGACTGCTCGGTCGATTGTCAGCAGTTGGTGTACCTGGCCCGGCAGATTCAGGTCGCTCTGGGCCCCGATGCCTCGCGTGCCAGCCATGCTTTGGCCGTCGCCCAACCCTTGAGCGCGGATTATGAGGCCAAGCTCAAGCTCGAATACCCGCAGTTGCAACGTTATCCACTGGACCTTTCGACCTACACTAAAAATGTTCAGGGCAAAGGCTCGGCGCAGCTCTGGATCATCGATCCGCACGGCAATCTGGTGCTGCGCTTCGACCCCAGCGTCAAAGGCAAGGACCTGCTCAACGACCTGCGCCACCTGCTGAAACTGTCGAACATCGGATAAGGGCATCGTCATGGCCAAACCTGGATTTCGCCTCGCGCTGTTTGCCACCTTGTTGGCACTGATTGTCGTCTTGCTGGGGGCCTATACCCGGCTGACCCACGCCGGCCTTGGTTGCCCGGACTGGCCGGGTTGCTACGGGTTTATCAGCGTGCCGAAGAGTGAAGCCCAACTGGCCCATGCCGAGCTGCATTTTCCGGACACCCCGGTGGTTGCCCACAAGGGCTGGAACGAGATGATTCACCGCTATTTCGCCGGCACGCTTGGTTTGCTGATTGTGTTGCTGGCGGCGCGTGCCTGGACTCATCGCCATCATCTGGACCAACCCCTGAAGCTGCCGTTGTTCTTGCTGGCGGTGGTGTTTGCCCAAGCGGCCTTTGGCATGTGGACGGTCACCCTCAAGCTTTGGCCGCAGGTGGTGACGGGGCATTTGCTCGGTGGCTTTGCGACCTTGAGCCTGCTGTTTCTGCTGACCTTGCGCTTGTCTGGCGTGTTACCGGCGCTGATCGTGCCGCGACGCTTGCAGTATTGGGCGACGGCCGGGTTGTTGCTGGTGATCGGGCAAATCGCTCTCGGCGGCTGGGTCAGCGCCAACTACGCAGCCGTGGCCTGTATCGACTTCCCCACTTGTCACGGCCAATGGTTGCCACCGGCTGATTTCGCCAATGGCTTTCACCTGACTCAACACATCGGCCCCAACTACCTCGGCGGGCAACTCGACAGCGATGCGCGCACGGCGATTCACCTGACTCACCGCATTGGCGCTTTGCTGGTCACATTGGTGCTGCTGGGGCTGGCCTGGCAGCTCAAGGTCGTCGGCATGACCCGACTCGCCGGGTTGGTGCTGGGGGCGTTGGCGGTGCAGATCACCCTGGGCATCAGCAATGTGTTGTTTCACCTGCCGTTGCCGGTGGCCGTTGCCCATAACGCGGGCGGTGCGGCGCTGTTGCTGACGATGGTGCTGGTCAACTATCACGCACGAACCAGCCTGGTTCGAGTCAGGCAGCAGGCACCCGGGCGCTGGCGCTTCAGCCCGCGTAAACACACGGCCGGGCCGATAACAATAAAAGGAGAAATGCCATGGCGACTCTGATCGGCGAACGTCGCAGCCAAGCGATCTGGCGCGACTATCTGGAGCTGACCAAGCCGAAAGTCGTGGTGTTGATGCTGATCACGTCGCTGGTCGGTATGTTCCTCGCCACGCGTGCCGGGGTGCCGTGGACGGTGCTGGTGTTTGGCAACTTGGGGATCGGCCTGTGCGCGGGCGGCGCGGCGGCGGTCAATCATGTGGTGGACCGGCGCATCGACGCGGTGATGGCGCGCACGCACAAGCGGCCATTGGCCGAAGGCCGGGTTTCACCGATCGCCGCATTGACCTTCGCACTGCTGCTGGCGGTGGCCGGGCAAGCCTTGTTACTGGCCTTTACCAACCCGCTGACAGCGTGGCTGACCCTCGCCTCGCTGCTGGGCTATGCGGTGGTCTACACCGGTTTTCTCAAGCGGGCGACGCCGCAGAATATCGTTATTGGCGGGCTGGCCGGTGCCGCACCGCCACTGTTGGGCTGGGTCGCCGCCACCGGGCATGTCAGCGCCGAACCGCTGCTGCTGGTGCTGATTATCTTTGCCTGGACCCCGCCACACTTCTGGGCGCTGGCGATTCATCGCAAGGAGGAGTACGCCAAGGCCGATATCCCCATGCTGCCGGTGACCCACGGCGAGCATTACACCAAGATCCACATCCTGCTTTACACCTTTGCCCTGCTGGCCGTGAGCTTGATGCCCTATGTCATTCACATGAGCGGCTTGCTGTACCTGGTTTGCGCCCTGGGACTGGGTGCGAGGTTTCTGCAATGGGCCGTGGTGCTGTACCGTGGCACTCAGCCGCACGCGGCGATCAACACCTTCAAGTACTCTATTTATTACTTGTTCCTGCTGTTTATCGCCCTGCTCGTAGACCACTACTTATTGTTGAACCTATGACCCGAACCCAGAAAACCGTCTTCATTCTTGTTGCCCTGATCGCGCTGGTCCTGGGGCTTACCGTCAACAAAGTACTGTCTGGCAAAGGCCAGGGCGATCCGACTGCGCTGATCGACGCCGGGATCATCCTGTTGCCGCAAAGCCGCAACCTGCCGGATGTGCAGATGACCAACCAGGACGGCCAACCAGTCACGATCAACGCCTTGAAAGGTAAGTGGAGCCTGCTGTTCTTTGGTTACACCTTCTGCCCGGACATCTGCCCGACCACCCTGGCGCAACTGCGGCAGATCAAGAGTGAGTTGCCAGCGGACGCGGTCGACAAGTTGCAGATCATTCTGGTCAGCGTCGACCCGAACCGCGACACCCCCAAGCAGCTCAAGCAGTACCTGGGCTACTTCGACCCGCAGTTTGTCGGCCTGACGCCGGCTTCGGTCGAAGACCTGCAAAAAGTCGCCAATGCGGTGAGCATTCCGTTCATTCCGGCGGACACCAGCAAACCCAACTACACCGTCGACCACAGCGGCAACCTGGCAGTGATCGGGCCGGACGGCACACAGCGCGGGTTCATTCGTGCACCGTTGAACAACACGAAACTGGTGGCCCAGTTGCCGGTGATGCTCAAGCGTCAATAACACTGCAAATCCTAATGTGGGAGCGAGCCTGCTCGCGATGGGGCCATCACTGCCAACATCGATCTTGAATGTCAGTCCGCTATCGTCGGAACGCCGCCCGGAGCGGGCTCGCTCCCACAAGGTCAGTGTTTCAGGCATAAAAAAACGGGGACACAGTGATTGTGTCCCCGTTTTGTTTTACATCAGCAGATCAGAACGCCGGCAATACCGCGCCTTTGTACTTCTCCAGAATGAATGCCTTCACTTCCGGGCTGTGCAGCGCAGCAACCAGTTTTTTCATCGCGTCGCTGTCCTTGTCGTCTTCGCGGGCGACCAGGATATTCACGTAAGGCGAGTCCTTGCCTTCGATGAACAGCGCGTCCTTGGACGGATCGAGCTTGGCTTCCAGCGCGTAGTTGGTGTTGATCAGCGCCAGGTCGACCTGGGTCAGCACGCGCGGGATGGTCGCAGCTTCCAGTTCACGGAATTTCAGGCCTTTGGTGTTCTCGGTGATGTCCTTGACGGTCGACAGGATGTTGTTCGAATCCTTCAACTTGATCAGGCCGGCCTTTTCCAGCAGCAACAGCGCACGGCCGCCGTTGGTGGCATCGTTCGGGATCACCACGTTGGCGCTGCCTGGCAGTTCGGCAAGGGTCTTGTACTTGTTGGAGTACGCGCCCAGCGGCTCCAGGTGTACACCGGCAACGCTCACCAGGTGTGTGCCCTTGGCCTTGTTGAACTCATCGAGGTACGGCTGGTGCTGGAAGAAGTTGGCGTCCAGGCGTTTCTCGGCAACCTGTACGTTCGGCTGCACGTAGTCGGTGAACACCTTGACCTTGAGGTCGACGCCTTCTTTGGCCAGTGCCGGCTTCACGAACTCGAGGATTTCCGCGTGCGGAACCGGGGTGGCAGCGACGGTCAGGGTTTCAGCGGCCTGAGCGGAGAACGCTGCAACGGCAGCGAACGCGGCGAGTAGTTTTTTCATCCAGCAAACTCCTTGTGAGGCGCCCATTCGAGCGCCTGCCAGCCGTGGCCGGCGATTGCATTTATTTTCGGGAAAAGTGCACCACCAGCTTATCGCCGACGGTTTGCAGAACCTGGACCAACACCAGCAGCAACACCACGGTCACCACCATCACGTCAGTCTGGAAGCGTTGGTAACCGAAGCGAATGGCCAGGTCACCCAAACCACCGGCACCGACCACACCGGCCATCGCCGTGTAGGACACCAGCGTAATCGCGGTCACCGTGATCGCAGCGAAAATGCCCGGGCGGGCTTCCGGCAGCAGCGCGTTGACGATGATCTGGCGGGTCGTCGCGCCCATGGCCTGGGTCGCTTCGATGATGCCGCGATCGACTTCACGCAGTGCGGTTTCCACCAGACGGGCGAAGAACGGCGTAGCGCCGACTACCAGCGGCGGAATCGCACCGCCGACGCCCAGCGAGGTGCCGGTGATCAGTACGGTGAACGGGATCATCACGATCAGCAGAATGATGAACGGCAGCGAACGCAGGATATTCACGATCAGCGACAGCAGCGCGTAAACGCCTTTGGCTTCGAGCAACTGGCGCGGGCTGCACAGAAACAGCAACACGCCCAGCGGCAGGCCGAGCAGTACGGTGAACAACAGCGAACCGCCAAGCATCAGCAAGGTGTCGCCGGTGGCCAGCCAGATTTCGAACCAGTCGATATTGGCGAAGAAACTCATCAGGGCTTCCATTAACGCAGCACCTCCATGTGGACGTCAGCCGCGGTGAAGCGGGCAAACGCCGCGTCCATGTCGCCGCCGGTGACCGCCAGGGTCAATTGCCCGTAGGGGACGTCTTTGATGCGGTCGATACGACCGGCGAGGATGCTGTAGTCCACTCCCGTTTCGCGGGCGACGGTGCCCAGCAACGGCGCGTAGGTGGCGTCGCCCTGGAAGGTCAGGCGCACGATACGGCCCGGCACGTGAGCGAAGTCGTCGCGCTGTTCGCTTTCGTCGATTTGCTCGTCTTCCTGCACGAAACGCTTGGTGGTCGGGTGCTTGGGGTGCAAGAACACGTCGGCCACCGGACCTTGCTCGACGATCACGCCAGCGTCCATCACCGCGACCTGGTCGCAGACCCGGCGAATCACGTCCATTTCATGGGTGATCAGCACGATGGTCAGGTTCAGCTCACGGTTGATCTCGGCCAACAGTTGCAGGACCGACGCGGTGGTTTGCGGATCGAGGGCGCTGGTGGCTTCGTCACACAGCAGGATTTTCGGCTTGGTCGCCAGGGCGCGGGCGATGCCGACGCGCTGCTTCTGGCCACCGGACAGCTGCGCCGGGTACTTTTTTGCGTGGTCGGCCAGGCCGACACGCGCCAGCAACTCGGCCACTCGCAGGTCGATCTCGCTGCGCGACAATTCACCGGCCAGGGTCAACGGCAGCGCGACGTTGTCGGCAACCGTCTTGGAGGCCAGCAGGTTGAAGTGCTGGAAGATCATCCCGACTTGCTGACGGAAGCGGCGCAGCGCATTGGCGTCCAGCGCGGTGACTTCTTCGCCATCGACGATGATCTTGCCGCCGCTGGAGTTTTCCAGGCGGTTGATCAGACGCAACAGGGTGCTTTTTCCCGCGCCGGAGTGACCGATCAGGCCAAACACCTGACCGTTCTCAATCGACAGATTGGTGGGGTGCAGCGCGGGAATATCCTTACCGGCAACGCGGTAAGTTTTATGGACGTTTTGAAACTCGATCACGTAGCGAACCTTGTGGGGCGCGTTGGAAAAGGGTCAGCGGTTAGCCGGGCGGGCATTTTAGCCTGTCCGTATAGAGGTTCTTAGCATTTATTTCGCATTCACCCAGTCATTTGGAAATAACGCGATAAGCCAGGAAGAACAAAAGATCGCAGCCTCCAACAGCTCTTACAGTCCGATGTAGGCGCTGCGAAGACTGCGATCTTCTCTTTTACGGTTTATGCGGCGTCAGAACCATCTGTGCCGGAACATTGCGCAGAATCTGCCGTTCGATCTTCAGGTCGAAGTCGGCGTCCAGCTTCTTCACCCGTTTGGTCAGCAGCGTGGCCAGCCACGGGTAATCTTCGGTGCGCGGCGCCTGAATGCTGACGTCGCACTCATAACTCACCACATCGCTGGCAATCGCATCGAGTTGCCGACGCAATTGCTTGCTATCGGCGATGTTCAGCGCAACGGTGGTGCTCTCGGCCGTTGGGTCGATGATCTTGGCGACACGCTTGGCTTCGGCGGCTTTGAGGGCTGCCTCGGCCTGGTCCAGTTCGGCTTTGCGCGCGTGACTAATGGCGTTGTTGACGCCACCGGTCAGCGCCGGGGCTTTGGGCATCAACGCACGGGCTCGGCTCAGGGCCGTGGCGGCGGCATTCACGTCGCCTTTTTGCAGAACGATCTGGCTGCGTTGCAAATAGGCTTCAGCGAGTTGCCGTTGATATTGCTCCAGCGACTGATCGTTGGGCGATTCGGCCTGCAAGGCGGCCAATTGATCCTCAGCGGTGGCCAACTCACTGCTGGCCAGGCTTTGCTCCAGCTGCGCGATCGCCGTAGCCCGTGCGTCAGGAACTTCAGGGGCTGGCGGCGTGCTTTGGCAGGCGCCAAGTAGCAGCGAAAATGCAACAAGGAGCAGATAACGGGAGGCGAACGGCTTCATTCCTGCGACTCTCTGATTGCGCAAAAAACGAGCAAGTCTACACCCCTCGACGGGGCAGGACAAAACTCAGCAGAAACAGCGCGGCAGCGGCCACCACAATCGATGGGCCGGCCGGCGTGTCCTTGAACCACGACAGCGCCAGGCCACCGCAGACCGCGAGTATACCGAGCAAACTCGCGCCTAAGGCCATCTGCTCTGGAGAGCGTGCGTGACGTTGTGCCGCAGCCGCCGGGATGATCAGCAAGGAAGTAATCAACAGCACGCCGACGATTTTCATCGCCACCGCGATCACCACCGCAATCAGCAGCATCAAGGTCATGCGCAATGCTGCTACCGGCAGGCCTTCAACCGTGGCCAGTTCTTCGTGCACGGTAATCGCCAGCAATGGCCGCCATAGCGCCACCAACAGCAGCATCACTGCCGCACTGCCACCGAGAATCCACGAAAGATCGGTCGGGCTAATCGCCAACAAGTCGCCGAACAGGTAGGCCATCAGGTCGATCCGCACTTCATGCATGAAGCTTAGTACCACCAGGCCCAGAGAGAGCGTGCTCGGCGCAAGAATCCCCAACAAGGTGTCGGAGGCCAGCGGCTGGCGCTGTTGCAAGGTCACCAGCAACACGGCCAGCAACAGACAGCCGACCGTCACCGCGATGGTCGGGCTGACATCCAGCAGAAAGCCCAACGCCACGCCGAGCAACGCCGCGTGGGACAGGGTGTCGCCGAAATAGGCCATGCGCCGCCAGACCACGAACGATCCCAGCGGACCTGCGACGGCGGCCAGGGCCAGGCCTGCGAGCAGGGCGTACAACAGAAAATCAGCCATGCTTGCAGCCATCTCCATGAACGTGGGTGTGAACGGCCGGTGCCGCGTTGACGACCGAGCCATGCAAGTCGTGGGCGTGGTCGTGATGGTGGTGATAAACCGCCAGGCTCTGCGCGTTCTTGCCGAACAGCTCGACGAACGCCGGGTCGCCGCTGACCTGCTCGGGATGCCCGGAGCAGCAGACGTGGCGATTGAGGCAGACCACCTGATCGGTCGTGCTCATCACCAGATGCAGATCGTGGGAAACCATCAACACCCCGCAACCGTGGCGGTCGCGCAGGCGGGTGATCAAGCTGTAGAGCTCGGCTTGTCCGGCCACATCGACGCCTTGCACGGGCTCGTCGAGCACCAGCAGCTCGGGCTCGCGCAACAGGGCGCGGGCCAGTAATACGCGCTGCATTTCACCGCCGGAAACGCTCTGCACCGGGCTGTCGATCACCTGTTCGGCACCGACCTCCTTGAGTGCCGCCAACGCGCGCGTCCGGTCCACGCCGGGCACCAGGCGCAAGAAGCGCAGTACCGAGAGCGGCAAGGTCGGGTCAACGTGCAGTTTCTGCGGCATGTAGCCGACCCGCAGTTTCGGCTTGCGCCAGACGCTGCCACTGTCGGGCTTGAGCAGGCCGAGTACGGCGCGGACCAGCGTGGTCTTGCCGGCGCCGTTGGGGCCGATCAGGGTGACGATCTGCCTTGGCTCGACGCTCAGTTCGATGTTGTCCAGCACGCTTTGCCCGGCGAAGGTCACCGCAACCTGATTGAGGCGGATTAACGCAGTGCTCATCAAGCCCCCTGGCAACCCGAGCAAAGACCGACCACTTCGACGGTCTGGCCTTCGACCACAAACCCGACTTCGCCGGCGCTGTGGATGATGGTGTCGCTGATGGATTTTTGCTCGAGCTCGATGGCCGCATGGCATTCGCGGCAAATCAGGAACTGGCCCTGGTGAGCGTGCCCCGGATGATTGCAGCCCACGAAGGCGTTGAGCGAGGAAATGCGGTGGACCAGGCCGTTATCCTGCAGGAAATCCAGCGCACGGTAAACAGTCGGCGGCGCGGCGCGGCGGCCATCCTGCTCGCTGAGTACCGCCAGAATGTCGTAGGCGCCCAGCGGCTTGTGGCTTTGCCAGACCAATTCCAGCACCCGCCGACGCAGCGCGGTCAGGCGCAAGCCCTGACGTGCGCAAATGACATCGGCCTCGGACAATGCGCTGTGCACGCAGTGAGAGTGGTCGTGGGGACGGCTGGCTAGCGGTGTTTTAGGCATGAGCGGCGACGAGTTTTGTGAGAGACGTTATTATGTTACCCGTTCTCGCCTACTTGAGTGGTCATCGTGCCCAGACTTTTTGCCATTTTTGTCACATTTACTGCCGGTTTTTTTGCGATCAGCGCCGCTCATGCCGAAGTGAACGTACTGACCAGCATCAAGCCGCTGCAGCTGATTGCTGCTGCGGTGCAGGATGGCGTCGGGGTTCCCGAGGTATTGCTGCCGCCGGGTGCGTCGCCGCATAACTATGCCTTGCGTCCTTCCGACGTACGGAAGGTGCAGTCGGTGGAGCTGCTCTACTGGATCGGCCCGGACATGGAGGGTTTCCTTCCGCGCGTGCTCAAAGGTCGTAGCCTGCCGTCGGTTGCCGTGCAGGAGCTGCCGGGTTTGAAACTGCGGCGCTTCGCCGAAGACAGCCACTCTCACGCAGAAGAGGCCGACGAGCACGATCACGACCACCGCCCTGGCAGTCTCGATGCTCACCTGTGGCTGTCACCGGTCAATGCACGAGTGATCGCGGCAAAAATCGCCACTGACTTGAGTGCTGCGGATCCAGCCAATGCGCCGCGCTATCAGAGCAACCTCAAGGCGTTCGGTGAGCGCCTGGACGCGCTGGATCTGCGCTTGAAAGCGCGCTTGGCGGGCATCGCGGGCAAGCCTTACTTCGTGTTCCATGAAGCGTTCGATTACTTCGAAGACGCCTACGGCCTCAAGCACACCGGTGTGTTCAGCGTCGCCGCAGAAGTTCAGCCAGGCGCCCAGCACGTTGCGACGATGCGCTCGCGCTTGCAGGAAGTCGGCAAGACCTGCGTGTTCAGCGAACCGCCGTTGCGCCCACGCCTGGCCGAGACGCTGGTGGCCGGTTTGCCGGTGAAACTGGCGGAGCTGGATGCGTTGGGCGGCTACACGCCGGCGACGGCTCGTGGCTATGAGCAGGTGTTGGAGAAGTTGGGGAACGATTTGGCCGGGTGTCTGGAGTCGCTTTAACTCCCGAGCGCAGATCCTGTGGCGAGGGGGCTTGCCCCCGTTGGAGCGCGAAGCGCTCCCATGCGATCAAACCGAGCAGCCCCAGTTTGGGGCTGCTTCGCCACCCAACGGGGGCAAGCCCCCTCGCCACGGTTTAAAGGGCGAACGGCAACGGCGTGCTGACGTGCTGACGCTGGGCCAGGCGCTGCTGGAACTCCATCGGATCGTGAATCAGCACGTCCTGCCCGGCAAAGGATTCGGCGGCGATCAAGCGCGACAGCCAGAACCGCACGCAGGCCACCCTCAGCATGGTCGGCCACAACTCGGCCTCGGCGGCGGTGAACGGGCGCAGCGCGGCATAAGCGCCGAGCAATGCCCTCGCCCGCGCGCCGTCAAGCACGCCGTCTTCGTCCGAGCACCAGTCATTCAAGGCAATTGCCACGTCGTAGAGCATCGGGCCTGAGCAGGCGTTGTAGAAGTCGATCAGCCCGGTCAGGTGCGTGCCTTCGAACATCGCGTTGTCGCGGAACAGGTCGGCGTGGATGTTGGCCCGAGGCAGCGCCAGAATTCTGGTTTTTTGCGCAGTGATTTCGTTCAAGGCGCGTTGCAGCAGATTGCTTTGCGCGGCATTCAGGTGCGACAGCAACTGCGTGCCTTCTTCGAGCATCCAGTCGAGGCCGCGATCAGTCTTGCGCTTGATCATGTGATCTTTGGTTGCCAGGTGCAGGTGCCCCAGCAATTCGCCGACTTGCGCGCAATGCTGTGCGTTGGCCTCCTTGATGTGCTTGCCGGCCAGCCGTGGCTGCAGCAGTGCAGGTTTGCCGGCCAATTCGCGCAGGGCGATGCCGTCGGTGGTCCGCAGTGCATAGGGCACCGGCAAGTTGGCGTCGTGCAGCACGTCGAGCAGCTCGATAAAGAACGGCATCTCCTGCACGGGACCGCGCTCAACCAGGGTCAGGACAAACTCCCCCTGCTCCAGGCTGATGAAGAAATTGGTGTTTTCGCTACCCGCGGCAATCCCCTGGAAATCAAGCAGGCGGCCGAGCCCATAAGGGGCGAGAAAGGTTTCCAGCTCGGGCCGAGCCAGGGGGGTGAACACAGACATGGTTAAAAACTGCTCAGTTCGGGCGCCGCTGTTGAGCCAGCGCCGATTAAAGTTAAGAAACTACTTCCACGTAAAAATTTCCCACGCCGGAATCAGCATATTCGGCTGATCCGAGCGGATATAGTTTGCCTCCGTTCCGTCCGCACGTATCAGAAAGTACGGTTTTCCGCCCTTCGGTGTGACCTTGATCGCGTACACAAAGCCGTTCTGACGGTACTCCTGAATGACTTTGTCGCCTTCAGTGTGGATGGTGACTTCCGGTTCCGGCGTCGGTGCATCATTGGCTGCCATGACGGCCAGGGGAGTGAGTGCAAAGAAGCCAGCCAGCAACAGGCGATTGAGTGAGCGCATGATAACCTTGTCCCTTTGTCGTCAACGGTCCCGCTATTCTAGCGCCGGACCCGCCGAAAAGGTTGATCCTGCTCATGAGCCAAGCCCCCCTCGTCCTGGTGGACGGTTCTTCTTACCTGTACCGCGCCTTTCATGCGCTGCCACCGTTGACCACGTCCAAAGGCCTGCCGACCGGCGCGGTCAAGGGCGTGCTGAACATGCTCAAGAGTCTGCGCAAGCAGTACCCGGACAGCCCGTTCGCCGTGGTATTCGACGCCAAGGGCGGGACATTTCGCGATGACCTGTACGCCGAGTACAAAGCCAATCGCCCCAGCATGCCCGATGACATGCGTGTGCAGATCGAGCCATTGCATGCGAGCGTGATCGCCCTGGGCTTTCCGTTGCTGTGTGTCGATGGCGTTGAGGCCGACGACGTGATCGGCACGCTGGCCCGCAGCAGTGCGGCCGCCGACCGTCCGGTGGTGATCTCGACGGGCGACAAGGACATGGCGCAGCTGGTCGACGGGCACATTACCTTGGTCAATACCATGACCGGTAGCGCGATGGATGTGGCTGGCGTGAAGGAGAAATTCGGCGTCGCTCCCGAGCAGATCATCGATTACCTGGCCCTGATGGGCGATTCCTCCGACAACATTCCAGGCGTGCCAGGCATTGGCCCGAAGACGGCGTCTGGCCTGCTGGTGGGTGTGAACGGCGGCCTGACCGAGCTCTATGCGCAGCTCGATATCGTCCCGATGTTGCCGATTCGTGGCGCCAAAACGCTGCCAGCCAAGCTTGAAGAGCACAAGGAGATGGCGTTCCTCTCCTATCAACTGGCGACCATCAAGGTCGACGTGCCGCTGGACATTGGTCTGGACGACTTGCACCTGCGCGAGCCGGACCGTGAAAAGCTCGCCGAGCTCTATACCCTGCTCGAGTTCAAGAGCTGGTTCGAGGAAGTTCAGCGTGATGCCAAGCGAGCGGGCCAGGAAGTGGTCGCGGCGGTTGAAGAAGCCGTAGCCGATAGCGATGGTCCCCACTACACCACGGTCCTCACCCAGGCAGATTTCGACGTCTGGCTGAAGAAGCTGCAAAGCGCCACGCTGTTCGCCTTCGATACCGAAACCACGGGCATCGATGCGCAGCAAGCGCAACTTGTCGGGCTGTCGTTCGCTGTGAAGGCCAACGAAGCAGCCTACATCCCGTTGACCCATTCCTACATGGGCGTGCCGGATCAACTGGATCGCGACACCGTGTTGCGCGCGCTGAAGCCGATTCTGGAAGACCCGAGCAAACTCAAGGTCGGCCAGCACGCCAAGTTCGACATGAACATCCTGGCCAACTGCGCCATCGGTGGTGATCAGAGCTGCGGCATCATGGTGCAAGGCATCGCCTTCGACACCATGCTCGAGTCCTACGTGCTGGATTCGACCGCGACCCGTCACGACATGGACAGCCTGGCGCTCAAGTATTTGGGCTACACCACCACCAGCTTCCAGGACATCGCGGGCAAGGGCGTCAAGCAACTGACCTTCGATCAGATTTCGCTGGAGCTGGCCGGGCCATACGCCGCCGAAGACGCCGACGTGACGCTGCGTCTGCATCAGACCTTGCATGAAAAACTCGACGCCATTCCAAGCCTGAGCAAAGTCCTCAGCGAAATCGAGATGCCGCTGGTGCCAGTGTTGGCACGTATCGAGCGCCAGGGCGCGTTGGTCGACGCCAACCTGCTGGGCATCCAGAGCGTTGAACTGGGCGATAAGCTGGTCGCGCTGGAGCGTGAGGCGTTCGCCATTGCCGGTGAGGAGTTCAACCTCGGCTCTCCGAAGCAATTGGGCGTGATCCTCTACGAAAAACTCGGGCTGCCGATTCTCAGCAAAACCGCCAAGGGCCAGGCTTCGACCGCCGAAGCGGTGCTGGCGGAACTGGCCGAGCAGGATTACCCGCTGCCCAAGGTATTGATGCAGTACCGCTCCTTGAGCAAGCTGAAAAGCACCTACACCGACCGTCTGCCAGAGCAGATCAACCCGCGCACCGGGCGGATTCATACGTCCTACCATCAAGCAGTGGCAGCGACCGGTCGCTTGTCTTCCAGCGATCCAAACCTGCAGAACATTCCGATTCGTACCGCCGAAGGTCGACGGATTCGTCAGGCGTTCATTGCCCCCAAAGGCTACAAGCTGCTGGCGGCGGACTATTCGCAGATCGAGCTGCGGATCATGGCCCACCTGGCCAAGGACGAAGGACTGTTGCACGCCTTCCGCAATGATCTGGACGTGCACAAAGCCACCGCTGCCGAGGTATTCGGGGTTGAGCTGGCGGACGTCACCACCGATCAGCGGCGCAGCGCCAAGGCGATTAACTTCGGCCTGATCTACGGCATGAGCGCATTTGGCCTGGCCAAGCAGATCGGTGTCGATCGTAAACAGTCCCAAGCCTATATCGACCGTTATTTTGCCCGCTATCCAGGTGTGCTCGAGTACATGGAGCGCACCCGCGCTCAGGCGGCTGAGCAGGGTTTCGTCGAAACCATATTCGGTCGTCGCCTGTACCTGCCGGACATCAACGCGAAAAATCCGGCCCTGCGCAAAGGCGCCGAGCGCACGGCGATCAACGCGCCGATGCAAGGCACTGCGGCGGATATCATCAAGAAGGCCATGGTGGCGGTGGATAACTGGCTGATGACGTCAGGTCTGGACGCCAAAGTAATTCTGCAGGTGCACGATGAATTGGTGCTTGAGGTTCGCGAAGACCTGGTCGACCAGGTTCGCGAAGAAATTCGCGTACACATGAGCGGTGCAGCGACCCTGGATGTGCCACTTTTGGTGGAAGTCGGCGTCGGGAACAATTGGGATGAGGCGCATTAAGCCGGTTTGAGGTGCTTTTTTTTTCGGGGATAGCGCCGTGGCGTGGTGTCGCGGCAAGTCGCTGGCGAAGGGCCATTAGTTCGAAAAGGTCTTTGGGTTATTCCCAATAGGTTTTGAAATTGATCGGAACTAAATCTGTGAACCGCCACTCAGAGTTACTGAATGGGTGGTGAAGCCCTTCGATGCTCCTATGTTGTGTTAAGTGTTGGCAGATATCTGGACCCCGCCCTAGCGGTCCGGAACTTAGACCCCGAATTTCTCTCTCCCCATACGAAATTCGGGGTTTTTTTTGCCCGAAAACTGCCTGCGCGTCGCTCATGCTGCGTTAAAAACAGGCTCGCAATGCTCATTTAGGGCCCTAAACTCCGCTTGCTCGCCTGTTTTTGCCTTGCCTGAGCGCCGCGCAGACAGCATGCGCCTTACTCTGCGGCCGTCTCGGTGCCCTTGTCGGCCAGCTCCATCCAGTTCGCCAATACAGTGTAGGCCTCTTCGAGGCCCAGGCGTTTTGGCGCCGAGAACAGCTGGATGGTCACGGTTTCGCCCCAGCCTTTGCGGATTTCCGCTTGAACTTTGAGCAAGGTGTTCTTCGCTGCGCCATAGGTCAGTTTGTCGGCCTTGGTCAGCAGAATGTGCATCGGCATGCCGCTGGCCACGGCCCAGTCGAGCATCAGCAGGTCGAAGTCGGTCATTGGATGACGGATGTCCATCATCAGAATCAACCCCTTCAGGCTCTCGCGGCTGCCCAGATAGGCTTCCAGGTGGCGCTGCCAGTGTTGCTTCAGCGGGATGGGTACTTTTGCGTAACCGTAACCCGGCAGGTCGACCAGACGGCGTTCATCGTCTAGCTTGAAGAAGTTCAAGAGTTGCGTGCGACCTGGCGTTTTCGAGGTGCGCGCCAGGCTGGCGTGAGTCAAGGTGTTCAGGGCGCTGGATTTGCCGGCGTTGGAACGCCCGGCGAAGGCCACTTCAAAGCCTTCGTCGTCAGGACATTGGTCGACTTTGGCGGCGCTGAGCATGAAGGTGGACTGTTGGCACAGGCCGAGGATGGGGTTCTTGAGTTGCATGGGATTTCCGATGTGGGCGGTGCCGAGATTGGTCGCAAAGAGCAGCGTCGTTTCCGTTTCAGTGACGCCAGTATATAATGCCGCAGATTTTGTGTGCGCTTTGTCCCGGCGTAGGATGAAGTTCACGAGAGCGATTGACCTTGATTGCGCACTAGAACGCACCACGCTCTCAACCCTGAAAAGGTCGTTTTATGACGAAATGGCTGCTAGCTGCCGGTGTCTTGATGCCGCTTTACAGCGCTCAGGCTACACAGGATCCGGAAGCTGTGTACAACCGTGTTTGTGGAGCCTGTCATTCCGGCCAACTCCCAACGGCGCCTCAAAAGGGCGATAAGGAAGCTTGGGCGCCGAGACTGGCGCAAGGTATGGAGACGCTGGTGCAACACGTGACCCAGGGTTTCAAGGCGATGCCGCCGCGTGGTTTGTGCATGGACTGCAGTGCCGAGGATTACCGAGCAATCATCCAGTGGATGAGCGAGTGATCCCGGTCCATAACTCTTTAACCCTTAGCCGTAGTTGGATTAGCTGATGAACAAATTGATCGTGAGTCTGCTGTTGACCCTGGGGATCTCCGGCATAGCCCATGCTGCAGGCGATGCGACTGCTGGTCAGGCGAAAGCCGCAGTATGTGGCGCCTGTCATGGCCCGGATGGCAATAGCATGGCGCCAAACTTTCCAAAGCTGGCAGGTCAGGGTGAGCGTTACCTGAACAAGCAACTGCACGACATCAAGTCGGGCAAGCGCACCGTTCTGGAGATGACCGGCCTGCTGACCAACCTGAGCGATCAGGACCTGGCCGACCTCGCTGCCTACTTCGCCAGCCAGAAAGGCAGCGTCGGCGCCGCAGATCCCAAAGTCGTGGCTCACGGTGAAGAGTTGTTCCGTGGCGGCAAACTGGACCAGGGCATGCCGTCTTGCACCGGTTGCCACTCGCCTAACGGTGCGGGTAACGCCGCTGCTGCCTTCCCGCATCTGGGCGGCCAGCACGCTCAATACATCGCCAAGCAGCTGACTGATTTCCGTGAAGGTAACCGTACCAATGACGGCGACACGAAAATCATGCAAAGCATTGCTGCAAAATTGAGCAACAAGGACATCGAAGCGGTGTCCAGCTACATTCAGGGCCTGCACTAAGGCCTGTACGAAAACTCGCCGAGCGGCGATCAGGCAAGGCAAAAACAGGTGAGGAACGGCTGGGGTCGCACGCGACTTTAGGCCCCTAAATGAGCATTCCGAGCCTGTTTTTAACGCTGCCTGGTCGACGCGCAGGCAGTTTTCGTACAGAGCCTAAGGCCGGTTGAGCGGGCGTTGCGCAGGGTGTTGATCTTGCGCAATGTTAACGCTCGATTAATCCTTCGATGCAAACATAAAAAGGGTGGCTTAGGCCGCCCTTTTTTGTGGCCGCTGCCGTTACACTAGAGCACTAATGCCCGCCATGATCTGTCAGAAAGCAGGTCGCGCGAGGCGACCCAATTTGTTCAGGAGTAAAGCATGCGTAATCTGATTCTCAGCGCCGCACTCGTCACTGCCAGCCTGTTTGGTATGACCGCCCAAGCTGCCGAACCGCTTGAAGCCGGTAAACAATATGTTGAATTGGGCAGCGCCGTTCCGGTGGCTGTGCCTGGCAAGATCGAAGTCGTGGAACTGTTCTGGTATGGCTGCCCGCACTGCTATGCATTCGAGCCGACCATCAATCCCTGGGTTGAAAAGCTGCCTGCCGATGTGAACTTCGTACGAATTCCGGCCATGTTCGGCGGTATCTGGAACGTTCACGGCCAGCTGTACATCACCCTGGAAGCGATGGGCGTGGAACACAAGGTCCACAAAGCCGTCTTCGAAGCGATCCACGGTGGCAAGAAGCTCGCTACCCCGGAAGAAATGGCTGAGTTCCTGGCCGGCGAAGGCGTCAACAAGGAGACGTTCCTGAGCACCTACAACTCGTTCGCCGTCAAAGGCAAAGTTGAAGATGCCAAGAAAAAGGCTCAGGCCTATCAGATCTCTGGCGTACCGACCATGGTCGTGAACGGCAAATACCGCTTCGATCTGGGCACTGCCGGTGGTCCTGAAGGCACCTTGAGTGTCGCCGATCAATTGATCGCCAAGGAGCGCGCCGCTAAGTAAGCGGCGCCCGCCATGCGCCGCTGGGGTACTGAACGTCTCGTTGGTCTGCATGATCCTCAGGTCAACGAGCATCATCTGGAGTCCTCGGGCTTGCCCGCAGACAGCCGTCTGCGCTTGCTCAGTTTCAACATCCAGGTTGGTATCAGTACCGAGCGTTATCGGCATTACCTGACCCGTAGCTGGCAGCATTTGCTGCCGCACACCGGGCGAGCGGATAACCTGCAAAAAATCGGCAATCTGCTGGGCGACTACGATCTGGTCGCTTTGCAGGAGGCCGATGGCGGCAGCCTTCGGTCGGGCTACATCAATCAAGTCGAACACTTGGCCCAGCTCGGCGCCTTCCCCTACTGGTATCAACAACTCAATCGCAACCTGGGACGCCTCGCTCAGCACAGCAATGGCGTGCTCAGTCGATTGCGCCCATGGGCGATTGAAGATCATCCACTTCCCGGGCCCAAGGGGCGTGGTGCGATTCTTGTGCGGTTCGGCGAGGGGGCGGATGCGCTGGTGGTCGTCATGATGCACCTCGCGCTGGGCGCGCGCGTGCGGACGATGCAGTTGGCCTACATTCGCGAGCTGATCGGCGACTACAAACATCAAGTGCTGATGGGTGACATGAACACCCACGCCAGTGATCTGCTGCAAACCTCTCCTCTGCGAGACCTGGGTCTGCTCGCGCCGCAAGTCGAAGCGACCTTCCCCAGTTGGCGCCCGCAACGCTGTCTTGACCATATTCTGCTCAGCCCTACGCTGATCCTCGAACGGGTCGAAGTGCTGGCGCAACCGATTTCCGATCACCTGCCCGTCGCGGTAGAGATTCGTCTGCCGGGTTCGCTCACGGTCGATGCATTGCCCGCGTTGAGTCCTGCCCTTCGCGGAACCCCTGAATGAGCGACGAAGCACAGCGCTGGAAAGAGAAATACTTCAAAAGTATCGAACAACAGGAAAAGCTCGAGCGTCGCTGGGATGCCCGCCTCGACTTGCTGCGTCGCGGTTTGGTGCGCAGTACGCTGGCGGCTGAGGGCACCGACCGTGCGGTTGACCAGTGCATGAAGGAAATGCGCGAAGTCATCCGCACCAACGATATGGATGCAGGGTTGGCAGCATTGCTGCCACGCCTGGAAAAAGCGGTGCTCGACTCCGAGCAGCGACGCGAGACCCGGGTCGATCAGATCAACACTGCGTTGACCGCGCTGGTCATTCAGCTCCAGGCCTTGCCGTTGCCGCGCGAGATCAGCCGCCCGCTCAAGACCTTTGCCAAGAAGCTCGACGGACGGGTCAGCCAGGCACGTGAAATTCCCCTGTTGCTCGGTGAGCTCAGTGGACTGCAAGGTCAGGCGCTGAGCCAGCTGGAAAACCCTGCCGAGCCAAGCCGCCCAGGTTTGCTGCAGCGCTTGTTTGGCGGTAGAGACACGGATGCTCAGGTTTCAGACGCCGGTGCGCTACAACACCACGCGCCTGCTTCGAGTTCTGTTGAGCAAGCGTCGGCACCTGCTGCAGAGGCGACAGCCGAGCTGGCGCATAAATTTCTGGCGCCGTTGCCGATCCGGGTTATTACTCCCGCTGTGCAGGAAGCCCCGGCACCCACCATGCAAGTGCCGCACGCTGTGATTGTAGAGCCGGAGCCGGTGGCCACTCAGTCGCTGGAAGAAACCAGGCCATCACCTGAGGTGGTGGCTTTTGTTCCTCCAGTGCTGGCCGTCGAAGCTGAGTGTGCCAAAGCGCTGGTAGCGGAACAGGATCTACCGGATGTGGATACGCCGGAAGAACCGCAGATACCCCCGGCACCCGACCCGGTGACGGCTGCTGATTCAATGGCGATCAATCCCGACGAGCTGACGTCCGACGTCCCTCGAGCGGGGGATGACGCTTCGCCGTTAATCGATAGCGTTCCTGCCCCGCCGGTGATAGCAGAAACCTTGATCGCTCCGGACCCGGAGCAACGTGAGCAGGATGTTCTTTACGTGCTGCCCGACTCGCCGGAACCGTCCTACAGGTCGGTGGCCAGGCACATCGAGAGCACATTGCTGGGGCTACTGAACGATTTGTCGCTGCCCGAGCGCCACCGACCGCAAGCTGAGGTGATGCGCGACCGGCTGCAAAATGGCTTGAATTGGTATGAACTGCTGCCGATCCTTGATGATCTGGCGGTATTGATGCTGGCGATCACTGACAGTGGTCAGCATGAGTTCGAGGTTTACCTCAAGCAACTCAATGAGCGATTGGAATCCTTTCAAAGCAACCTGCAAGCCGCCAGCGAGGGTCATGCCGACAATCGCTCTGCGGCGAGGGAGATGGACACGCAGATCCGTGAGCAGGTCGATGGCTTGCAGAGCAGCATGCAGGATGCCGCCGATCTGGAGGGCCTCAAGCATGTGCTGGAGAACCATCTGGAAGGGTTGCTTGGCACTATGGATCAGCACCAGAAACAACGCGACGAGCGTGAGCAGGAAGTCGCGGCACGCCTGCAAGGTTTGGCCGAGCGAGTCGCGAGCATGGAGCAGGAGGCTCAGGGTTACCGCGAACACCTGGAAGAGCAACGCCAGAAAGCCTTGGTCGATCCGCTGACCGGTTTACCGAACCGGGCAGCCTGGAGCGAGCGTCTGGAGCATGAGATTGCCCAGTGGCAGCAACACGGCAACTCGCTGTTGCTGGCGATGCTCGATCTCGATCATTTCAAGCGCATCAATGATAGCTACGGCCACCTGGCCGGCGACAAAGTGTTGAAGATCATCGCCAGCGTGCTGTGCAAGCGCCTGCGCGGTACGGACTTCATTGCCCGTTTCGGTGGTGAGGAGTTTGTCTTGCTGGTGCCCAACACCCCTTTGGTGGTCGGCGCCAGGTTGGCAGAAACCCTGCGCGCGGCTATTGAAGCCTGCCCGTTTCATTTCAAAGGTGAGCGTGTGACGATCACGGTCTCCATGGGAATGACGGCGTTCAAAGCGGGAGAGCATAGTGATCTTGTGCTGAAAAGAGCCGATCAGGCGCTTTACCGGGCGAAAAATGCCGGCCGAAACCGAGTGGAGCTGGGCTGACGATAAGTGATCCATCGGGTTAAATGCCAGGCTTTGCCGGCCCAGAAGAAGGCAGTACGTTACACTGTTGCATTACTATCTCAGCGTATTGCCCAGATCATGAAATCGATTCCTCTGCTTTTGGTACTTCTGGTCCTGGCGGGTTGCGCCAGCGGTCCTCGAATCGACACCCGCCATCCTTCGGCGAATTACGACGGTCGCGTGCAGTTTATCGTGGTGCATTACACCACTGCCTCGCAGGAGCGTTCGTTGGCGCTGTTGACTCATGGCGAGGTCAGCAGCCATTACCTGGTTGGCGATGACAAGAACGCGACTATTTTCAAGCTGGTGGATGAAAGCCATCGGGCCTGGCATGCCGGGGAAAGCGAGTGGCAGGGCCGGACCTGGCTGAACTCAAGCTCGATTGGCATCGAAATCGTCAATCCGGGTTTTCGCGATACACCTGCCGGGCGCGTCTGGTATCCCTACAGCGAGGCGCAGGTTCAGTCTTTGATCTTCCTGATCAAGGACATCAGCAAGCGCAACAACATCAGCCCGCGAAACATCATTGGCCATAGCGACATCGCGCCGCTGCGCAAGCTTGACCCGGGGCCGTTGTTCCCGTGGAAGCGTCTGGCCGACGAAGGGCTGGTGGTCTGGCCCGATGCCCAGGCCGTAGCGCGTCAGCAAGCATTATTCGAAGCACAACTGCCGAGCATCACCTGGTTTCAGGAAGAGCTCGCGCGTTTGGGCTATGCAACGCCGCAGACCGGTGAGCTGGATGTGACTACCCGGCATGTGCTGGCCGCTTTCCAGATGCACTATCGACCTTCACGGTTTGACGGTACGCCAGACGCGCAAAGCGCTGCGATTCTGCAAGTGCTCAACGAGACAAAATAATGACGCCCGCCCGACGGTCAGGGCTATTTTCAAATCAGTAGCTATAACTCATTGGTAATCCTTCGGATATTCAATGATGGCAGCCGCTGGCGAGACCCTGCGCAGTTGGTTCTATCGCCCTTGGTCTTTGGCGATGCTAGCGGCTGCGCTGAGTGCGGCTTTGCTCTTGGCCGGTAGCCTGGGCGTGGCGTTGCGGCAGGTCCAGCAACGCGAAAGCGAACAGATGAACGCTCAGGGCGAACGCTTTCTGGAGCGTCTGGAGCAACTGTTCGGTCAACTGCGCGAAGGCCTGGATGACCTGGAAGCGCAGCCGTTGCGTAGCTGCGACACGGACATGATCGCGACCTTGCAGCAGGTCAGTTTCAATTACCGCTTCGTGTATGAGGCGGCCTATATCGACGCCACGCAATTGTGCTCGAGTCGACCGCGGCAGGATGGGCTTTCGGCAATCCGACCACCGGACATCAAAGGGCCGACCTACAGTTATTGGCTCAACACCTCGACCGAGCCCGATGAAGACCGTGCAGCGCTGATGTTGGGACGCGGTAATTTTCGCGTTGCTACCTCCCGAGGGCATTTGACCGACATGGTTGATCTGACACCCGGCAGCAGCCTGTTGGTAGTGGTCGATCATGGCACTCGGGCGATCCCGGTTCTCGGCACGCCACAAGCCTGGCCACTCAGCGATCCTTGGTCGTCCTTCAGCAGTGAACCGTTGCAGGTGACGAAAACCCGGCTGATCTATCGCATGCCGACCAACAATCCCGAGTATCAGTTGGTGTTGATCAGCCCACGAACCGCACCACACCTGCCCACGCTGTGGTGGTGGCTGGTGCCGGCAAGCCTGGTGCTGGGCTTGAGCATTGGCGGTTTGGTGTTTCTGCTGGCTCGCCAGCGGCAATCGTTGGGTGGTGAGTTGCAGGGAGCCCTCAAGCGTGGCGAGTTACAGGTCCTGTATCAGCCGATCTTCGATCTCAAGAGCCGTCACTGTGTCGGTGCCGAAGCCTTATTGCGCTGGCGTCGGCCGGACGGCACGCTGACCAGTCCGGACCTGTTCATTCCCATGGCGGAAGACTCCGGGCAGATCCGTCAGATCACTGACTTTGTGTTGCAGCGATTGCTTGAACAGCTCGGTAAGTTACTTCGCGCCAACCCGCAGTTGTATATTTCGGTCAACCTGGCCGCTTGCGACGTTATGGTGCCGCGGGTCGGCCAGGTCATGGCACGCTTGCTGGCCACGCACCGGGTCGCTGCGCGGCAGATCGCGTTTGAGGTGACCGAGCGCGGGTTGATCGATGTGGTGGTCGCGCGGGAGAACCTGCAAGCCTTGCGCGATGCCGGGCATCAAGTGTTGATCGACGACTTTGGCACCGGTTATTGCAGCCTGGCTTACCTGCAAACCCTGCCGGTGGACTACCTGAAAATCGACAAGGCCTTCATTGATGCGCTGGGCCACGACGCCGCCAGCAGCGGCGTGGCGCCTCATATCATTCGCATGGCGCATGCCTTGCAGCTCAAGGTGATTGCCGAAGGTATCGAACATGAAGCCCAGGCCGCGTTGCTGAGGAGCGAAGGGGTAAATTACGGCCAAGGCTGGTTGTTCGCCCATGCCTTGACCGCGAGGCAGTTCATTGAACTGATCACCCGAGGTCGTCGGTTGGCGGCACGGCGGCTGGATGACGAAGCGTGATCGCCCGTTAGAGTGGCAGTGCCATGTAGAACTGGGTGCCTTGCCCCGGTCTGGAATACACGCCCATGCGGCCGCCATGCAGTTGCACGATCTCCTTGCACAGTGCCAGGCCGAGCCCGGCACCGCCCTTCTTGCGCCCAACCTGAACGAAGGGTTCGAAAATCCGCCCCTGCTGGCCGTAAGCGATGCCTTCGCCATTGTCCTCAACGCTGACGATCACCCGTTCGCCGTGCCGGCGAGCCTGCAAGCGTATCTGCCCATTGTGGCTGGTATGGCGCAGCGCATTGTCGATCAGGTTGTCCAGCACCCGGTCGAGTTGCGCCTGATCGGCCTGCAGTCGCGGGAGTGGTGTGTGCACTTCCACCAGCAACTCGATGCTTTGCTCATTAGCCCGCTCGGCGAAACGCCCCTGTGCCTGCTCCAGCAGGTCATCGATGTTGCACGGCGCCAGGGTGAGTTTTTGTAGACCATTCTGATAGCGCGAGAAATTCAGCAGGTCGTTGATCAACTGCATCAAACGCTGCATTTCCTCATTCACCGTGTTCAACAGGTCGGCTTCGCGAGAGTCCTCGGCAAAGTGCGTGCGCTCGCGGAACAGGCCGAAGGCCATGTGCATGCCGGTGACCGGCGTACGCAGCTCATGGGAGGCACGCAGTACGAACTCACTGCGTACCCGTTCAAAGGCCCGTTGCTCGGTGACATCGTGCAGCACCATGACGGCGCCGAGGATATGCCCCTGGGGATGAATGACCGGTGTCAGGCTGTAGGTCAACAGCCGCGACTCGCCATCGACTTCGATGCTCAGGTCTTCAGGCGCACGCTCCAGTGTTCCGCCGCGCAGTACCGTTTGTAGTTGCTCATCGAGCTCCGGCCGTTGGAGCGCGGTGCCCAGGCCTTGGCCGAGGCGGCCTTCGTCCCAGCCCAACTGACGCTGTGCGACCGGGTTAAGGTGCTCCAGTTGGCCCTGACGATCAATCATCAGCAAACCGTCATCGATGCTGTCGAGCACGGCTTGCAAGCGTTGCTGACCCGCGAGCAGTTCATCGACATTGGTTGCCTGATGCTCACGCAAGGCTTCGGCCATGATCCCGAAGCGCCGGGTGAGCTGGGTCAGCTCCACCGCCGGGGAAATCGGCAGGGTGACATCGAAGTTACCCTGGCCGATGTTATCCGCGGCCTTGGCCAGTGCCTCGATCGGCTCACCAATGCGCCGGGCGATGCCGTGAGCGGTGATGAAGCCGATAGCCAGTACTGCCAACCCGACCAATCCAAGCAAACCGGCAATCAGCAGCGCATGTTCGTGGGCATTGCGCTGAGTGTCGTTGATGTTGTCCAGTGCCTGTTTGTGTTCGGCGATCAGGCCGTTGCGCAGCACGTTGAACTTTTCGGTGAGGTCCCGATTGCCAGCGAGCTTGCCGGAAGGTTCCTGCGTGAGGCTGAAGGCTTTGAGAAAGGACAGGTAGTCCGTGCGGGCCTGCTTGAAACCGTGATGTTCGCCATTGAAACTGTTTTCGTGCTCGATGCCTTGATCCAGCAGCTCGAAGTAGCGCCGTTCAGAGGTTTCCAGTGCCTCAAGGTCGGGCTTTATGCTGAGCATGTTGATCAACTGATCGTCCAGGGTCTGGCGCAGCTTGAGCTCCAGGTCCAGGGTGATGAAGTTGTCGCGGATCAGCGCTTCCTGGCTACTGGCTATCTGCATCACGCTGACCAGCCCGAGTCCCAGGCCGAGCAGCGCCACGGTGATCAGTGCCGAGATACTCAGAAACAGCCGTGTGCGCAACTTCATCGCGAGCTTCATAAGGTGCTGCTCACAGGTTGTACTGTTTGCGTTTGCGGTACAGCGTCGAGGCGTCGATACCCAGGGTCTTGGCCGCTTGATCAAGGGTGTCGGCGCTGGCGAGTACCGCGCCGATGTGGGCTTTCTCCAATTCATCCAGGCTTAGCGCCGCACCGATTCTGGGGGTGTTGGTGGTGGTTTGCTCGGCCATGCCCAAATGGCTGATCTCGACTCGCTCCTGTGGGCAAATGATGCTTGCTCGCTCGACCACATTACGCAGCTCGCGAATGTTGCCTGGCCAGCGATAGCCGAGCAGCGCCTCGCGTGCTTCGTCGCTGAAGACACGAGCCGGTCGCGCGTATTCCTTGACGAAACGTGCCAGGAAGCGGTCGGCCAGGGCCAGGATGTCTTCGGCGCGTTCGCGCAGTGGCGGCAGGTGCAAGGTGATGACGTTCAGCCGGTAGAGCAGGTCTTCGCGGAAACGACCGTCGCGAACCATGTCTTCAAGATTGAGGTTGGTGGCGGCGAGGATTCGCACATCGGCGCGACGGGTCACCGGGTCACCGACCCTTTCGTATTCCTTGTCCTGAATGAAGCGCAGCAGTTTGGGCTGCAAGGTCAGCGGGAAGTCGCCGATCTCATCAAGAAACAATGTGCCTGCGTCGGCCTGATTGACGCGGCCCAGGGTACTTTCGCTAGCACCGGTAAACGCCCCGCGGCTGTGGCCAAAGAGTTCGCTTTCCATCAGCTCGGTTGTCAAGGATGGGCAGTTGATGGTGATGAAGGATTTTTTCGCGCGTTTGCTCCAGCCGTGAATGGTCCGGGCCAGTTCGCCTTTACCGGTACCGGATTCGCCGAGTATCAGAACGTTGGCGTCGGTGCTGGCGACCTGGCGGGCGGTTTCCAGTACGACTTTCATCGCCGGACTGTGGGAATCCAGACCTTCGTTGGGCTTGCGGACTTCACCTTCGAGGGCTTCAAGGCGTGCCGAGAGCTGGCGTACTTCCAGTTGTTTGGCGGTGGCCAGGCGCAATTGGTCGGGGCTGCAAGGTTTGACCAGGTAGTCGGCGGCGCCGGCCTGGATCGCATCGACGGCGGTGTCCACGGCAGAGTGTGCGGTGACGATCACTACGCGCATCCAGGGCGCCTGCACACGCATTTGCGCCAAGACGTCGAGACCGTTGTCTTCGCCCAGACGCAGGTCAAGGAAGCACAGATCGAAGACTTGTCGTTGCAACAAGGCGTCGGCCTGGGCTGCGCTGTTGGCGGTGGCAACGGTATAGCCTTCGTCTTCCAGGCAGTAGCGAAAGGTGCGCAGGATGGCGGATTCATCATCTACCAGCAAAATGCGGCCTTGATGCTCGTTGGCTGATTCCATTTTTCCTACGCTCCTTAAATGAATGCTCTTAATTTAGTCTCGGAAAAATCGGGCAAGTTGCATGGTTGATTCTGGGCGCTTCTAGTCAGAATGGGCTAGCTGTCTGTTCGAAATGCTAATAACTGTATGATTTTAATCACATTTATTTTAACGGCGCCGGGCATGGCGTTTTCCCGCCTCTTTTTCTGACATCCGTACCCCTTCATACATTCCAAAAAATTTCGATTTCCTGCAAATCGATCGTGCATCCTGCACGATCCTCTGCAGGCCATCGTGCAGGATGCGTCCGAGTGCTTTTTGTTAATAAAAATATCTATTTGATTTTATTGAGTTTATTTCAGTGCGGAAGCTGGCATGCAGGCTGCAACGGTCTGGTTAAGCCGGGGGCATTCAAGAAGGCGCGCCCCCTGACCAATAACCACCAGTGTGGGAGGAGTTTCAGGATGAATCGCCAACGTGCCGCCCAATTGCGTATCTCGCCACTGTCTATCCAGCAAGGAATGTTTGCCGTGTTTGCCTTGTTGATCACCTTGATCGGCGGCCAGCAGTTCTTGCGCTGGGAACAAAGCCAGCAGCCAGAGGCAGCGATTGCGCCGACTTATCACTTGACCCAAACCCATTTCAGCGCAGTGGGCAGTCGGCCTGCTGATGCAGCCTCAATGAGAATGATGAGTGTGGACCCGGCCGAACCTGGTGCCGTGACGCTGCGTCAGGACCGTTGGGTGTTCTAGGTCACTGGCTTGGCGCGATGTTCATGTGCCGGGAATAGCTGCACCTCTAAATAGAAGCGTAAGGAGAATCACCATGTTGAGCTGGGCAATTACATTTTTGATTA
Organism: Pseudomonas fluorescens HK44; assembly: GCF_000217955.3. Lineage (GTDB taxonomy): Bacteria > Pseudomonadota > Gammaproteobacteria > Pseudomonadales > Pseudomonadaceae > Aquipseudomonas > Aquipseudomonas fluorescens_AQ. The sequence continues at coordinate 76,603 of NZ_AFOY02000012.1, forward strand.
TTGCCATTGTCGCTGCCGTACTGGGCTTCGGTGGTATCGCGGGCACCGCCACGGGTATCGCCAAGATTCTCTTTGTCGTGTTCCTGGTGATGTTTGTTGCTTCGTTCATCTTTGGCCGTCGTGGTCGAGGCTGATCATGGGCATTGGCTTGAAGACAGACCCGAACGGGTACCGGGTTTGAAAAACCGAAGGAGGCCAGCAATACCTCTTTCCTCTGCGCCCACCCGAGGAGGGTGCGCGCATGGCCAAGGGGCCGGGACGTTCTGATTGCTTCAGGATCGGAGTGACCTACGGGTACAGGGAGTGCCCGCGCAAGGGCCGGGTCAGGACAAGCAGCGCCGCGTATTTGACCGTCATTCATGACGTGACAAGTCTGCGGCGCGCTTATATGTGCAAAGTGCTGCCCTAGAGCGGCCAGCCGATTTTTTTTGTTGCGCCTGCCAGCAAACAGCCATCGGCGTTCTTCACAAAGCATTTAGTAGTGTTTAGGGCGACCGTATATCGAGAAATTTGGCGCTGATTTTCGCTCACGTTTCACTACGGCTCGTAGGATTTTTCTCTGGTTTTACCCCCTGATTCGCAGCTCAAAAAACCTCCAATCTCCTCTACGATGGCCGGTTCACGGCACTTATGCCTGCCGAAATGTCGTATTCGAACCGGTTGGGACTGCGGTTTGGTTTGAAAAATCTCATGCCGATTCGGCATGGGGTAGGCGTTTACGGCATTAGACGTCGCTCCCGTGCATCGGAATAGTTGCGCCTTTTTTATCTGCCAGAGAGCCGTAATTACGCGCTCCGGGCGACCTTATCCGGGGGCAGATGCACAGACTTTTCCGCCATTGGGCGTTCCAGTTTGTGCATCTTCCCGAGTCCATTTATAAGAAAAGGGTAATGATATGAAGAAGGCAAAGCTGAGCCTCGCCTGGCAGATCCTCATCGGTCTGGTACTGGGCATTGCAATTGGTGCGTTGCTCAACCACTTCAGTGCGGAAAAAGCCTGGTGGATCAGTAACGTCCTGCAACCGGCGGGCGATATCTTTATCCGTCTGATCAAGATGATCGTGATCCCTATCGTGATCTCCTCGCTGGTCGTCGGCATTGCCGGTGTGGGCGATGCGAAGAAGCTCGGACGCATCGGTCTCAAGACCATCGTTTACTTCGAAATCGTCACCACCATCGCCATTCTGGTTGGCCTGGTGCTGGCCAACGTGTTCCACCCGGGTTCCGGCATCGACATGAGCACCCTGGGCACTGTGGATATTTCCAAGTACCAGGCGACCGCGGCCGAGGTTCAGCATGAACACGCGTTCATCGAAACCATCCTCAACCTGATTCCATCGAACATCTTTGCCGCCATGGCGCGTGGCGAGATGCTGCCGATCATCTTCTTCTCGGTGTTGTTCGGTCTCGGTCTGTCGAGCCTGCAATCGGACCTGCGCGAGCCGCTGGTGAAGATGTTCCAGGGCGTCTCGGAAAGTATGTTCAAGGTCACTCACATGATCATGAACTACGCCCCGATCGGCGTGTTCGCACTGATCGCAGTGACCGTTGCCAACTTCGGTTTCGCGTCCCTGCTGCCGCTGGCCAAACTGGTGATCCTGGTTTACGTCGCCATCCTGTTCTTCGCCTTCGTGGTGCTGGGGCTGGTTGCTCGCCTGTTCGGTTTCTCGGTGATCAAGCTGATGCGCATCTTCAAGGATGAGCTGGTGCTGGCCTACTCCACCGCGAGCTCCGAAACCGTGTTGCCGCGCGTGATCGAGAAGATGGAAGCCTACGGTGCACCGAAAGCCATTTGCAGCTTCGTGGTGCCGACCGGTTACTCGTTCAACCTCGACGGCTCGACCCTGTACCAGAGCATCGCGGCGATCTTCATTGCCCAGCTGTACGGTATCGACCTGTCGATCAGCCAGCAGTTGCTGTTGGTACTGACCCTGATGGTCACCTCCAAAGGTATCGCCGGTGTGCCGGGCGTGTCGTTCGTGGTCCTGTTGGCAACGCTGGGCAGCGTAGGAATTCCATTGGAAGGCCTGGCGTTCATCGCCGGTGTCGACCGCATCATGGATATGGCCCGTACCGCACTGAACGTGATCGGCAACGCCCTGGCCGTATTGGTCATCTCCCGTTGGGAAGGCATGTACGACGACGCTAAAGGCCAGCGCTACTGGAACTCCCTGCCGCACTGGCGCAGCAAAGAGAAGCTGCCGGCTGGCGAGACTTCCAGCAACTGACAGTACCCTCTGTAGGAGCAAGGCTTGCCCGCGATGCAGGCGCCACGGTGTAGCAGATACACCGCGTCATCGTTCATCGCGGGCAAGCCATGCTCCCACAAGTAGAGCCAAACAAACCCCGGAGAAATCCGGGGTTTGTCGTTTCTGCCCACCCCGCTATCATTCGCGCATCTTCTGGGGGATTTGACTGATGCTCAATGGCCTGTGGCTTGGCTTTTTCATCGTGGCGGCCGTTTCGGCACTCGCGCAGTGGCTGATCGGCGGCAATGCCGGGATCTTCGCGACGATGGTGGAAAGCATCTTTGCCATGGCCAAACTGTCGGTCGACGTGATGGTGTTGCTGTTCGGCACCCTGACCCTGTGGCTGGGTTTTCTGCGAATCGCCGAAAAGGCCGGGATCGTCGACTGGCTGGCCAAGGCGCTCGGCCCGCTGTTCCTGCGCCTGATGCCCGAAGTGCCGGCGGGGCATCCGGCCATCGGCCTGATCACCCTCAACTTTGCTGCCAACACCCTGGGGCTCGACAATGCCGCTACGCCGATTGGTCTCAAGGCGATGCGTGCGTTGCAGGAGCTCAACCCCAGCACTACGGTCGCGAGCAATGCCCAAATCCTGTTCCTGGTGCTTAACGCCTCGTCCCTGACCCTGCTGCCCGTGACTATCTTCATGTACCGCGCCCAGCAAGGTGCAGCCGACCCGACACTGGTGTTCCTGCCGATTTTGCTGGCGACCAGTTGTTCAACCATCGTCGGCCTGCTGTCGGTGGCATTCATGCAGCGCCTTCGGCTGTGGGACCCGGTGGTGCTGGCTTACCTGATTCCGGGGGCGCTGGTACTGGGTGGGTTCATGGCGCTGTTGACGGCGCTCTCAGCCACTGCTCTGGCGAGCCTGTCGTCGATCCTCGGTAACCTGACAATGTTCGGGTTGATCATGCTGTTTCTGGTGATTGGCGCGCTGCGCAAGGTCAAGGTCTACGAAGCATTCGTCGAAGGTGCCAAAGAAGGCTTTGATGTCGCCAAGAACCTGCTGCCGTATCTGGTCGCGATGCTCTGTGCAGTGGGCGTATTGCGAGCGTCCGGGGCGCTGGACTTCGGTCTGGACGGGATTCGCCATCTGGTGCAATGGGCTGGATGGGACACGCGTTTCGTCGATGCCCTGCCGACCGCGATGGTCAAACCGTTCTCCGGCAGCGCCGCACGGGCGATGCTGATCGAAACCATGAAAACCCAAGGTGTCGACAGCTTTCCGGCGCTGGTGGCAGCGACTATTCAGGGCAGTACCGAAACCACCTTCTATGTGCTGGCGGTGTACTTCGGCGCGGTGAGCATTCAGCGTGCGCGGCATGCCGTGGGTTGCGCACTGCTGGCGGAACTCGCCGGGGTGCTGGGGGCGATCGGGGTTTGCTACTGGTTCTTCGGGTAGTCCGCTATCTCTGTGGCGAGGGAGCTTGCTCCCGCTGGGTCGCGTAGCGGCCCTAAAACCTGTGATTACATTCGGTCTGGCACACCGTGCCCAAAGGTTTGCGACTGCTTCGCCCGAGCGCGGACCGGCCGGCGGGAGCAAGCTCCCTCGCCACGGGTACGGTGCTGGCTCAGGGTTTCATGGTCGCGGTCTTCTGCCCCTGCTCTACCGTCCACGCAATCACCTGCGCCGTGAGCGTGTCACTGGCCTGACCAAACCCGGTCACCACTGCAGGCACTTTTACATCGCTTAATGACTGGCGCACTTCGAAGCGGCGGCTGGCGAGGATCCGCTGATCATTGCCACGCACCAGTAACGCATCCAGGCTAATGACCACTTGCGCGGTGTTGCCTTGATATTCCGTCTGGAACGCTTGCAGGTTCCCGCTCAGTTCCAGATCCGTCTGCAAGTTGCTGTCGTCGGTGCTGAGCCGCTGTACGCGGCCGTCCTGGGCAAACCCGGCGAGCAGCCGATTACGCAGCAGGATCGGCGTAGGATCGCTCCAGCGCGAAGCCTTGTAGCTGCTGATCAGATCGCCTTGAGGGATTACGGCGATTTTTGCACTGTTGAGCACGTCGCTTGCCTGGGGTTTAGACAGCCGCAGCGACCAAGGCACCGAGTTGGCGTGCGTCGATGCCGCGGCGTTCGGCGCGGCAGGCAGACGGTAGACATCCTGGGGGTCAGCCTTGGGTAAAATCGAGCAGGCACTGGTCAGCGCGATACTTGCCAACAGCGCGTAGTGCGCAAAGGCGCGGTAGACAGGTTTCATGGCGTGAACTCCTTATCCTTGTCGCCGCCCAGCAAGTAACCGCTGGGGTTGGAATCCAGGCGACGAGAGATGGCGCGTAACGAACTCAGGGTGTCGCGTAACTCACGTATGGCCGGGGCCAGACTGTTGAGCCCCTGCATGCCATTATTCAGCGCATCCTGATTGTCGGTCAGCAAGCTGTTGATGGTCGCGCTGCTCTGCTCCAGCGACTTCATGGCTTGCTCGGCACTGCCGAACATCTGTTTGCCTTGATCGTTGAGCATGCCGTTGGCGTTACGCATCAATGCAGAAGTCTGCTCAAGGGTGGCGCTGGCCTGTTTGCCTACCGAGGCCAGTTGTTGCATGGCCTGGCTAAGATCCCCGCGCTGCTCGGCAATGCTTCCGGTGGTTTGCTTCAGGCTCTCAAGGGTATTGCTCAGGCGGTCGACGTTTTCCGGCGACATCATCTGGTTGGCGCTATGCAGCAACAGGTTAACGCTGCTCATCAGGTCATCGCTGTTGTTCAGCAAGCGTGAGATGGGCGAAGGCGAAGCAACAATCTCCGGCAAATTACCGTTCTTGCCGCGCAGCTCGGGGCTCTGCGGCGTACCCCCGCTGAGCTGGATGATCGAGGTACCGGTAATCCCGGTCAGCGCCAGTTTCGCCTGGGTGTCTTCCTTGATCGGGGTTTCGCCGCCCAGACGAATCCGTGCCAGTACCCGGCGTGGGTCTTTTGGGTCGAGGCGCAAACTCACTACATCGCCGACCTTGATCCCGCTGTACTGCACTGCACTGCCTTTGGACAGACCGCTGACCGCCTCGTTGAAGACGACTTCATAATCCTTGAACTCGCTGTCGATGCTGGACTTGGCCAGCCACAGGCCGAACAGTAATGCACCGGCCACCACCAATACGGTGAACAGGCCGATCAATACATGGTGGGCTCGGGTTTCCATGTCATACCTCGTTAAGCTGTGAAGCGGCCGAAAGTGCCGCGCGGCCGCGTGGGCCGTGGAAGTATTCGTGAATCCACGCGTCGTCGGTTTCCGACACTGTGTCGATGGCGTCGGCCACCAGTACTTTTTTCTGCGCCAGTACCGCGACCCGGTCGGTGATGGTGTACAGCGTATCGAGGTCGTGGGTGACCAGGAAAACACTCAGCCCCAACGCATCGCGCAGCGTCAGGATCAACTGATCGAACGCCGCGGCGCCGATCGGATCGAGGCCGGCGGTCGGCTCATCGAGGAACAGGATGTCCGGGTCCAGTGCCAAGGCACGCGCCAGCGCCGCGCGTTTGATCATGCCGCCGGACAGCGAGGCCGGGTACTTGTCGGCAGCCGACAGCGGCAGACCGGCCAAAGCCAGTTTGACCGCCGCCAGATGCTCGGCGTCTTCGCGACTCAGGCCGGCGTGCTCGATCAATGGCAGGGCGACGTTTTCGGTCACGGTCAGCGAAGAGAACAGCGCGCCCTTCTGAAACAACACGCCGAAGCGCCGCTCGACCATTGAGCGTTCACGCTCCGTCAGGCTCGGCAGGTTTTTGCCAAACACCTTCACCATGCCTTCGCTGGGCTGGCGCAGGCCAACGATGCTGCGCAGCAACACCGATTTTCCGCTGCCGGAACCGCCGACCACGGCGAGAATCTCGCCCTTGTACAAATCCAGGTCGAGGTTTTCATGCACGCTCTGGCGGCCGAAGCGATTGCACAGCCCACGGACTTCGATCACCGCCTCGCAGGGCTTACGGGGTAAACGACTCACCAGCCCATCTCCATAAAGAACAATGCGGCGACCGCATCGAGCACGATCACCACGAAAATCGACTGCACCACGCTGGACGTGGTGTGGGCGCCAACGGACTCAGCACTGCCACTGACCTTGAAGCCCTCCAGACAACCAATGGCGGCGATCAGAAAAGCGAAGATCGGTGCTTTGACCATGCCGACCAGGAAATGTTGAACGCTGATGTCCGATTGCAGCAAAGAGAGGAACATCGCCGGCGAAATGCCCAGCGAAATCGCACAGACCACTCCGCCACCGACAATCCCCGAAAGCATCGCCAGAAAGGTCAGCATCGGCAGCGCTACCAGCAACGCCAACACCCGTGGCACCACCAGCAGCTCCATCGGATCGAGACCCAAGGTGCGGATCGCGTCGATTTCTTCATTGGCCTTCATCGAGCCGATTTGCGCGGTAAAGGCGCTGGCAGTGCGCCCTGCCATCAGGATCGCGGTCAGCAACACACCAAATTCGCGCAGGAACGAGAATGCCACCAGGTCCACGGTAAAAATGCTCGCACCAAAACTGGCGAGTACCGTGGCACCGAGGAAGGCCACCACTGCGCCCACCATGAAGGTCAGCAAGGCGACAATGGGCGCGGCGTCGAGGCCGGTTTGCTCGATGTGCGCGACCATCGGCGTGATCCGCCAGCGCTTGGGGCGAAACAGGCTGCGCGCGATGGTTTCCAGAATCAGTCCGACAAAACCCAACAGTTGCAGCGTGTCTTGCCAGACTGCATCCACCGCGCGCCCGATGCGGGTCAGCAGTTGAATGCCGACACTGATTTCGGGCTCTTTGACGGGGATGCAGAAGTCGGTCAGCGAGCAATAGACGGTTTGCAGCAGCGCACGGTCGGCGGCGGACAGGCTGCAGTCGGGGTGCTCGGCGGACTTGCCGAGGCGCTCGGCACCGAGCAGTTCAACCAACAGCGAGGCGCCGGCGGTGTCGAGTGCGCCGAGGCCGTTGAGGTCGATGGGGGTTCGGTCGTCGTACTGACCTTTGAGGGCGCTGCTCAGGCGTTTGAGGTCGGCGTAATGGACAAGCGTCCAGTCACCCGTGACCCGCAACCGCACAGGGGTGTTCGAAGTATCGAGTTGGGCACTGCCGGCAATCGTGCTGCTCATAATCTCCGTGCTTGTTCTACTGATACGCAGAGCTACGTAATAGCACGATCCGGGTTACTTTGCCTCGCTCGGCGTCGTGCCGTTTTGACCAGCGTCGGTCACATCGAAGCGCAATACGCCGATCACCTGACCGTCTTCGGTCAGTACCCGCACTTGCCAGTCACCCACCGGGTTCCCGGGGAAGTTCTGCTTATGGGTCCAGGCCCGGTAGCCTTCCTTGCGCCCGCCGTGGATATCCAGTGCGATGCGGTCGACCTCTTGGCCGTTGAACTGCCAGACGTGATAAATCCGCTCGTCGAGCCCGCGCGGTGCGTTGATCGCGGTATAGGCGTACAGACCATCAGGGCGCAGCTGGGCGACGCTGACTTCATTGTGGCTGTCGCCGGGTGTACGGTCTTGTAGTTGTGTGCTGATTGCCACTTGCGTCATCCACAAAGTGGCCGGCGGCACCCAGGAACGCAGCAACCAGCCGGCGCAGCCGATGGCCAGGGTGATGCTGAGCACGCTCAGGCCGCCGCGGATCGTGCGAATCGGAAAGATCGACGCCAGGCTTGGGAAAGACAGCAGCATGGCGGTGCCCAGTGCCAGTTTGAAACTCTGGGCGGTGGTCAGGTTCAGGATGATCGGCAATGCGGTCAGCAGCGCGGCAAACAGCGTCAGCGTATGCATCGCCAGAAACAACCAGCGACGCGGTGCCAGCCATTTGTAATACAGCGGATCGGTGATCGAAACCAGCGCCGCGGCCCCGAGCAGTCCGGTGAACACCAGTTGCCCGCTGTTCCAGGTGGTGGTGATGAAAAAGAACGGCAAGACGAAGAACAGACTTTCCTGGTGGATCATCTGCGTCGCATAGCGCAACAGCGGCTGCGGGATCTCACGCTTGAAGACCTTGGTGAACAGCTCAGTCAGGCTGTTTTCCAGCATCAGCCAGAGCCAACTGACCAGCATGATCACCGCAATCCAGGTCGCCAGGCTTTGCTGGCGGTCGACCAGAATGAAACTGCAGACCCCCGAGATGAAGCCACCGAGCGCAATGACCCCGGGGTAGCGCTTCATCAGTTCGAGGATGCGCGTTACGTAATGGGTCAGGATAGGCATTCGGCGGTTCGCAATTGTCGTGGGTAAAAACCCCGACAGGATAACGCTGGCACAGTGATGTTGCGAGGAGCCAACTGTGTGACCGGGTACAGCAACTGTGGCGAGGGAGCTTGCTCCCGCTCGGGTGCGCAGCAGCCGCAAACGGTCGCTGGAGTTCAACGTTCACAATCGTGCTGGCAGTTTTTAGGGCCGCTTCGCGACCCAGCGGGAGCAAGCTCCCTCGCCACAGTTATCATTTTTTGCGATGTAAGCGCCAACTTAGAACACCCAGCGCCATCAGCCCCAACACCCCGCCCAGCAACCACAGCACCTCGTCATAACTGAGCAGCGGCTTCTCGATGCGAATGTAAGCCTGCTGATCGAGCAGTTTGTGCAGGGTCTGGTTGGCCTGGTCCAGAGTGACTGTCTGCAGGCGTTTGGCCGGGTCGTCGAAATGTCCGTCCTCATAGTCGCCGATGGCGCTCCAGTAGTAGTCGGCCAACCCGCTGTTGCCTTGCACGGTCCAGGCCTGTCGAGCGATGGCGGCCTGTTTCAGGCGTTCAAAGCCTGCGGGGTCGAGGCCATTCTTGAGCAGATCGGCTTTCAGATCCTCGAGTACCTGCTGCGCTTGTGGCAGATCATCGCGCTCCAGATCGGCGTTCAGGCTGAAGAAGCCAACACCGCCGAACACTTCGCGTTCGGCCCAGGGGCCGTAGGACAATCCGTGAGCCAGACGCAGTTGACGGTAAAGCGCCCAGTCGAGGTAGTCCTTGAGCAGGTCGTACGTTTCGTCATATTGGTCCTCAAGCGCCGGCTCCGGGAACAACCAGTGCAGTTTGGCGCCACCCCCGACCCAGCCCTGGATCAGATTGCGTTCGTCGAGCGCCGGGTGCTGGATCTCCGGCAGTGGTAAATGCTCGGTGGGATCAATGGCTTCGAGCTGGCTATAGGTGCGCTCCAGGTAGGCCGGCAGCAGGCGATCGAGCTCACCGACAATAATCAGCGTCATGTTGTTCGGTGCGTACCACTCTTTGCGGACCTTCTCCAATTGTTCGCGGGTCAGGTGCTCTACCTGGGCCCGCTCCGAGCACTTCAGGCCCAGCTCCACCGCCAGCTGATTACTCGCCGTATGGCCCAGGTCCTGGCGGTCGAGCCAGCGCTGCAAGTGGGAGTAATGGCCGCCATCTTCGCGTTCGACCACCTGCTTGGCCGCGCGGATTGCGTTATCGTCGAGTCGGGTCTGGGTCAGTAGCGCCAGCAACAGGTCGAGGACTTTGCGTTGATTCTTCGCCGGGGCTTCGATGACGAACGTGGTGTCGGCGTTACTGGTGTAGGCATTCCATTCACCACCCAGTGCCTGCATGCGCTCCTCAAGCCCACCTTCCCCACTCGCGTCGACGCCACTGAACAGCAAATGCTCAAGCAGGTGCGGTAGCTCTTTGTCGGCGCAGGCGAAGTCGTCCAGGCCAACGCCCACCACCAGACGAATCGCCACATGCCCGCGCTCGCTGCCGGGTTTGAGCAGCAATTGCAAGCCGTTGGGCAACGCATAACCCTCGACCTGAAAGCGATCCAGGGCAAATGAACAGGTGGAGCTCAATAGCAGGCACGCAAACAACAAACAGCGCATAGCAACCTTCCCGGCGGGTGAAAGCGACCTTCTAAGTGACTGCTTTCAACGCCAGACGTTCAGGGGGAATGGGTGATGTCAGCCGTATCGTCGGCAGCCAATGTACCGGTTTCGGTGGTTTCCAGGACCACATAGGCGCTGCCACAGAACAGCGAGTTCAAGCGTCTCATGTCGGCGATCAATTCCAGGTGCAGTGTACTGGTTTCTAGGCTTTGCACGATCTTGCGGTGCAAGCGGCTGACATGGGCGTGAGCCAGGCGTCTTTCCTGTGCACGAAAGCGACGTTTCTCACGTAGCAGTTGTCGGGCGCTTTCCTTGTCGGCGCTCAGAAACACCGACAGCCCCAGACGCAGGTTGGCGATCAGCTGATGCTGCAGCCCCTCCAGCTCTTCCAGGCCGACATCGGAAAAGGAGCGGCGTTGCGAGGTCTTCTGCTGCTGGACTTTGCGCAGCATGCGTTCGATCAGGTCAGAGGCGAGTTTCAAATTGATCGCCAGTTCGATGATTTCTGCCCAGCGCCGACTGTCCTGATCGCTGAGGTCTTCGCGGGGCATTTGCGCCAGATAGAGTTTGATCGCGCTGCAGAGGACTTCGACGTCATCGCTCAGGCGGCGCACTTCCTGAGTGACGGCGGTTTGCTTGCCTCGCAGTACATCGAGCATGGCTTCGAGCATGTTGTCGATCAGGTCGCCGATGCGCAGGGTTTCCCGGGCGGCGTTGGCCAAGGCCAGGCTTGGTGTGGCGAGGGCTGTCGGGTCCAGATGGCGTGGTTTGGCCGGACCATTGATTTCCGGGCGCTCTGGCAACAGCCAGGCACAGATTCTGGCCATCGGGCCGACGCTGGGCAACAGCACCAGGCAACGCACCGTGTTGTAGAGCAGATGAAAGCCGATCACCAAGCCTTGCGGGCGGAAATTGAGGCTGTCCATCCAGTGCACCAGCGGGCCGAGCACCGGAATGATCAGCAGAAGGCCGATTATCTTGTAGAGCAAGCTGCCCAACGCCACCTGACGTCCGGCAGTGTTCTGCATGCTGGTGCTGAGAAATGCCAGGACACCGCTGCCGATGTTGGCGCCGATCACCAGGCCGATGGCCACCGGCAGGCTGATCACTCCGGCACCGGCAAGGGTGGCGGTGAGCAGGACGGCGGCCAGGCTGGAGTAGGAAATCATCGCGAACAGCGCCCCGACGAGGGCATCGAGCAGGATATCGCCCGTCAGTGAGGCAAACAGCACTTTGACGCCGTGAGCGTGGGTGATCGGATCGGCTGCTTCGACGATCAATTGCAGCGCGAGAATGATCAGCCCCAGGCCGATGCCGACCCGGCCGAGCTGGCCCGCACGCGTCTGCTTGCGTGAAAGGAAGAAAATCACCCCGAGGAAAATCAGCAGCGGCGACAGCCATGACAAATCCAGCGTCAGGATCCGCGCCATCAGTGCGGTACCGACATCGGCACCGAGCATGGTCGCCAGGGCGGGCGTCAGCGCCATCAAACCCTGGCCGACAAACGAGGTCACCAGCATCGCTGTGGCGTTGCTGCTCTGGACCATCGCGGTGACGAGAATCCCGGCGATAAAGGCCAGCCAGCGTTTCGACATGTTCTGGCCAATGACATGGCGCAGGTTCGAGCCGTAGACCCGCAGGATGCCGGTTCGGACGATGTGCGTGCCCCAAATAAGCAAGGCGACGGCGGACAGTAGATTGAGCAGGGTCAGCATACTGGGCCCCCTGTATGGACAGCGCCCCAATGGAGCAAGTTGACGATGCCGCGCGACGTTCTACGTTCTGTATTTAAGCTGTAGTTGGCTAACGGTCCGGGCGCCAGCATCGCATAGCTAAAGAGTCGATTGAAACAAAACTGTCATGAAAACAGCTTCAAGCGGGCGTGAAAAAGGGGCTCGAAAGCCCCTTGATTCATTGTGGCGAGGGCGCTTGCTCCCGTTCGGCTGCGCAGCAGTCGCAAAGTCGGCTCGCACAGTTTTGTTGAGAAACTGCGGTGACTGGTTTTGGGACCGCTCCGCGGTCCAGCGGGAGCAAGCTCCCTCGCCACACGAGTTATTGACCCGGGATGTCTTTGCGCAGTTTCACCGGCTCCTGCTGTTTCTTCTTTTTCGCGATTGCGGTGCGCATCTTGATGTTGATCGCTTCCACGGCCAGCGAGAATGCCATGGCGAAGTAGACGTAGCCTTTGGGGACATGCACACCGAAGGCTTCGGCGATCAGCACGGTACCCACCACCAGCAGGAACGACAGCGCGAGCATTTTCAGCGACGGATGCTTGTCGATGAACGCGCTGATCATGCCCGAGGCCATCATCATCACCAGTACCGCAACGATGATCGCGGCAATCATGACCGGAACATGGGACACCATGCCGACCGCAGTAATCACCGAGTCCAGAGAGAACACGATGTCGATGATCGCGATCTGGATGATGGTGTAGAGGAAGTTACCGCCCTTGCCGCCTGGCTCGTCGGCGGTTTCGTCTTCTCCTTCCAGTGCGTGAAACATCTCCTGGGAGCTTTTCCACAGCAGGAACAGGCCACCGAAGAACAGGATCAGGTCTCGCCCGGAAATACCCTGACCGAAGAGCACGAACAAGTCGGCGGTCAGGCGCATGACCCAAGTGATCGACAGCAGCAACAGGATCCGCGTGACCATGGCCAGCGCCAGGCCGAAGATCCGGGTGCGCGCCTGCATGTGCTTGGGCATGCGGCTGACAAGGATCGAGATCATGATGATGTTGTCGATGCCCAGAACGATTTCCAGGGCGGTCAGCGTGAAGAAGGCAACCCAGATTTCGGGGTTGGTCAGCCATTCCATGTGTATTCCTTTGAGCGAGTGTTAAACCACGACGCCAGCACTTGGCTGGCGGCGTGGTGAGTTGATGCCGTTACAAGGTGCTGAACAGCGGGAAAATCCCCATCAGCAATGCAGCGACGAGTATGCACAGGCAAACCAGTACTGCCCACTTCAAGGTAAAGCGTTGGTGGTCACCGAATTCGATCCCGGCCAGGGCTACCAGCAAGTAGGTTGAGGGTACCAGCGGGCTCAGCAAGTGGACGGGTTGACCGACGATCGAGGCACGAGCCATTTCCACCGCGGTGATGCCGTAGTGGCTGGCGGCTTCGGCCAGAACCGGCAGTACACCGTAGTAAAACGCATCGTTGGACATGAAGAAGGTGAACGGCATGCTCGCCAGTGCGGTGATCACGGCCAGGTACGGCCCCAGGAAGTCCGGGATCACGGCCAGCAGGCTTTTCGACATGGCATCGACCATACCGGTGCCGGACAGGATGCCGGTGAAGATACCAGCGGCGAAAATCAGCCCGACCACTGCCAGCACGCTACCGGCGTGGGCCGCAACGCGATCTTTTTGCTGTTGCAGGCAGGGGTAGTTGACGATCATCGCGATACTGAACGCGACCATGAACAACACCGGCAGTGGCAGCAGGCCGGCGATCAAGGCACACATCAGGGCCAGGGTCAGGGCGCCGTTGAACCAGATCAGTTTCGGACGACGAGCATCCGGGAACTGCGAAACGCTGATTTCGCTGTGGTCGATTTCGTCGCCGATCAGGTGCAATTCACCCAGGCGCGCACGTTCACGTTTACCGTACAGGTAGGCAATCGCCAGGATCGCCACCACGCCAGCGAGCATGGCCGGGATCATCGGCACGAAGATGTCCGACGGGTCGACATGCAGCGCACTGGCGGCACGCGCGGTCGGGCCTCCCCACGGGGTCATGTTCATCACACCACCGGCCAGGATGATCAGGCCGGCCATGATCCGCGGGCTCATGCCGATGCGGCTGTACAGCGGCAGCATGGCGGCTACGCAGATCATGTAAGTCGTGGCGCCGTCACCGTCCATGGACACCACCAGGGCCAGCACCGCGGTGCCGATGGATACCTTCAGCGGGTCACCCTTGACCAGTTTGAGGATCTTGCGCACGGCCGGGTCAAACAGGCCGGAGTCGATCATCAGGGCGAAATAGAGGATGGCGAACATCAGCATCACGCCGGTCGGGGCCAGCTTGGTGATGCCTTCGAGCATCATCGGGCCGATCTTCGGCGCAAAACCACCGAACAGGGCAAACAGGATCGGAACGATGATCAGGGCGATCAGCGCCGAAAGGCGCTTGGTCATGATCAGGTACATGAACGTGATGACCATGGCAAAGCCAAGGAAAGTCAGCATGGGAATACTCCAGGCGTAGCGCGGCTAGGGAATGGCGAACCGGATGGGGTCAGCGCAGAACGGAAAGCACGAGGCGTACGGGGGGAGTCGGGGCAAACAGGCGGGTACGAGCGGACATCAGAATCACCATTGTTGTTGTTAATTGGGCCGGGCGAACATTGCGACATTCGTTTGGCCAACCGGTCTGTTGCCGGCAGTGCGGGCGATCCTAATCGGCAAACCTTTCAGCCAGCTTTCGCTGGGCAAACACCGGACGAGATGTTCACGGTGGGCGGATGTGGCCTGAAGCTGTGGCCAATACCGTGGTTTGAAGGCGTTAAACACGAGGATAGGGGGAAGCGCAATGAGCGAGATGCACCAGCCTTCGGCAGCTCCAGGTGATCGACGCAGGAGTTGCCGAAGGCTGCGAGCTTTTGACGTTAAGGCAGCTCCAATCCACCCGATGCTTTGTGCAGCGCTCGCAAATGCTCGCCCAGCTGTTTGATGTTGGCCTCATTCGCGGCGATCTCAGCCGCTCGGCCAGGCTCAAGCAGCGCCCTGACCTCTTTGTCCAGATCACCGGTCAACACCTGTAATTTCTTCTGTCGCGTAGTGCTTTCCGACTCCAGGCGTTTCCATTCATTGGGCTGTGGCAGGCCATAACCGCCCCTGTCGAGCAATTCTGCCGGACGGCTGAGGAAACCACTGTTGACGAGAATCTGCTTCAAGGTCTGATTGGCCTGGTCCATACCGCCGTTTTTCAATTCGCGGGCATCCAGGTAGCGTTGTTTCACCTCATTCTGGGCCAGCAACAATTGCTGGCGGAAACTCGCCTGCTCCAGCAACAGCAGTGCAGCGCTGGTGCGCAGATCGGCCTGCTCAAACCACGGGCGACGTTCTGCGGCCGTCAGTGCCATCCAGTCTTCAACCTTGTCCTGTTTGATCGGCAGGTGTTTTTTCAGCACCTCGAACATCGCTTGATAGCGATCGCGGAACGAGTCGAAGCGATAACCCAGGCGCAAGGCCTCGCGCGGATTGTCGAGCACGCTGGTATCCGCCAGTCCGCGCGCCTTGAGTATTTCCAGCAAGCCGTTGGGCATGATGCTGTCCATGCCGACCAACTGGGGATTGTTACTGCCACTGCGCAACAGCTTCAGGCTCTCGACCGCGCAGTTGTTGGACAGGAAGTAATAGTTGCCGTCGTAGCTCCAATGCATCTCGGCGGCGTGCTCGACCAACTCTCCAATTTCACTGCGTGACAGATTGAGCGGCACCGAGGCCAGGCTGCGCAGTTCAGTCTTGGTGTATTCGTCGATGACTTGTGACAGCGGCAACACGAAGAGCCGCGACGGGTATTTTCCGACCAGACCATCCCAGCTCGACAGTTGCACGTCACCGACAAAGGCGCGGTAGGACAGCACCAGAGAATATTCCAGGTCGAGTCGGCAGTCCGGTCCGCGTGGGCGACCGGGCGCGCAGATCACCAGCCGCAACATGCTGTGACCCCAGCGGCTGACCAGATTCTGATTGGCTTCGGCCAGCAGGTAGTCGACGGAGTAGACCCTTTCCGGATCGACCTGGCCCAGCGGTTGTTTGGCGAAGTCGTTGCCCGCATTCAGGAAGGCGAAGGATTGGGCGCAGTTGTCCTTGGCCGGTGGAGCCCAGCCGAAGTGTTCCTGGTAATAACGGTACAGCGCCGGGCGGCGGCAGGCGTAGCTCGGGTCGAGGAGGAAGTACTCCATGTTGACCGCGACAAATTCCTTGGGGCTGCTCGTCTCATAAAGGTCCGGGCTGCGGACAATTTGCCGGTTGTGCTGTTCGCGTTCACCGCGACGGCCGACGTATTGCGGCCAGCCGGCAAGGTCCAGCAGGCGTGGATCGTCGCTCAAGGTGAAACGACGGTCAGTCTGGCCTCGGCATTGATCGGGAAGGCCGACCAGGCCTGAACTGTTGCTCTGTCGCGTACAGCGTTGGATCTGCAAACGCTCGGCACTTGTCCACAAGCGCGCACGGTCATAAATGTGCGTGAGCTCATGCAGCACCGTGGCGAGCATTTCGCGGCGAACGGTGCCGTGGGGGCGATTGGTTTTTTTCGTTGCGGCGCTGCCGTCGGTGAGCCCCTTGAGCAGGTTGCGATTGAGGTCCACCTCTGACGTCAGAGACGCCTCTCCGTAGGCATTGCCGGGCATTTCGTCGGTCCAGCCAACATCAATCCGGCGGTCCAGTTGCTGGATGAAGCGTGGCGGCAATGCCTGCATCGCTTCATCCAGCAGTGCCTGGCTGGCCTGTTGTTCTGCCGGGCTCAGACCATCAGTCTTGAGGTGTAGTTGCAGGCTGGCCTGAGCCGTGCTGCAAAGCAGCAATAGGGCCCCGGCCATCAGCCAGGCGGTTAGTGTCTTCACAGTGCGAGGATGGCCTCGGCGAGTACCTGATCACTGGCATCGCGGGCTTCCGGCACACGGGTGCGCAAGGTGTCGAAGGCTGCTTCCAGATGCGCGCCACGGATATCGCCATTGCTGGCGACAAAACTGGCCGCGTCGTCGTGGGCTTCACGGACAACTTTCAGGTCACGAATCGAGGTGGTGGTGTCGGAGGTGAAATCGAGTGTGCGCCGGGAGGCACGGATGATCATGTTACTGGTGGCTTCGAGGGTGTGTGCCTGGGCCACGTCGGCCAACAGTAATAGGCCAAGGGTGGCAGCAATCAGCGGGCTACGCATGGAACGACTCCGGAAGAACAGGATAACTATTGGACGAGAATTGCCTGTGCCAGTTCAAGGTCGCTGGCATGAAGTTTTGGCTGGGTCTGGCGCAGGTAAACCAGGGCGGACTCCAGTTGCGCTCCTCGCAGTTGACCGTCACTGGCAATGAACGCCGCCGCATCATCGTGGGCCGCGAGCAGCAGTTTATGGTCGAAGGGTGCGGAGGTCACCTTGCTTGTCGCATAAGTGGTGACAACGAGGTTCTGCGTGGACAGGTCCAGGGCATGGGCCGGGCTGATCCAGCAGGCAGTGATAAACAGGGATGTGATGAATGGTTTTGAAAGAAAGTGCATGAGGCTCGACGGTTGGAAACGAGCCCCAAGGCTAGCGCAATGCCCGGGCCAGAGCCAGCGCTGAGGAAACGGGGCGCATTGTGAGAGCCCCGTTTTCCGACGTTGATCAGATCGCCAGAATGGCTTGAGCCAGCTGTGCGTCAGTGGCTTTCAGCTGTGGAGCCTGTGTGTGGATGTAGTCGAGTGCACTTTCCAGGCGCACGCCACGGATGGCGCCTTCGCTGGCCACGAAACTGGCGGCGTCATCACGGGCGGCGCGAACGATCTTCTTGTCCCGCAGCGAAGAGGAGAGGTTGGTTGTGGCGTCGGAGCTGTCCTTGAGTGCACCGACGACAGTGTCAGTGGTGATAATGAAGCTGGAGGCATGCGAATTGGCAGCCACCGCCAGCAGTGCTGCAACGCTGAGCAGACGAAGACGGGACATGGGGGAACTCCTGTGAATAAACCATAAATAGTGACGCCAAGAATAACGTCGGGCTGCCACTGCGTGACGCGTAACGTCTGAGAGATCAAACGTACCCTGCGCAGGGCTCGCCACGATGTCTTCGGATATTAGGCCGTTGTTCAACCGTTCGAATAGCCCTGTCACCCCATCTAGACACGGTTAGCGCCAAAAAGGTTTGTCCAGTTCGACCAGTCGATCGCTATGGCTGATACCTATGTCAGACAGCTGCTGCTCATTAAGTTGCGCGAGCAGGCGGCGGGTGCGCGCTTTTTCCATGCTTTGACCGGTAGCGGTGATCAGCCGGGCCATAAGCTTGAGTAAAGAAGAAGGCTTGCGAGTAGGCAGGAGCGGAACATCAAGTAACCGATTCATGGTGTATTCCTCGCGAACAGGCTGATTGAGCGGCCTTGGAACACCATGTTGGGCGTTTCGCCGTCGCTAGAGCAGCTACACCAATATTAAATTGTACCGGTTCAGTTAAGAATATATTTAAACTGTACCTGTTGTGCGACTGCCCTTCTGTACTCGCCGTTTTCAGCCCTGAAACGACAAAACCCGTCGTGGTTTCCCACGACGGGTTTTGTGTGTGCAATTCGGGGTGCTGGCGGTGGACCCGGTGGGTCAGGGCCAGCGACGCTAACTTAGCGCCAGAACGGCTTGCTCAGCTCTTCGTAGCGTTGTGCTTCGCTAATCCCTGCGTCAGCCAGCAGACGCGAATCCAGACGAGCCAGTTGGTGGCGGCTGGAGATGCGGCGCTGCCACAGCATCAGGTTGGCGAGAACGCGAAAAGGCATGGAAGCCTGGGTTTGTACAGCGTTGTCTTCGAAGAACATTTCGGAACTGAGTGTACGTTCCATGGTTGACATCCTTCCGCTTATGGCGGGATTAGGTAGTGGTTTAACTGATGCCAATGATCCTCTCGTTTGGCCAGTCTCTCTAGATACAGTTCACCTGTATTGTGAGGGACCAGTTAACTGTTAATAGGTGCTGTACTGCTCGAAAACGAGGCAACTGTACCTATCTGCTCGTTAATGGTGCGTTTTTTGGTGTTTGGCTCGAAGGTGTAGGCATTTACGGTAGGAAATGACAGGTACAGCAGTACAGTTTTTGAAGGATATTGGATTGGCAATGGCGAGCTGACGAAATTGTGTTTGCGTCAGCTGCCATCTGTATCAATCACACGGCGAGCATTCTGCCGGTTTCTTCCAGGTTGATGTGCCAGCTGAGGGCATCGCGCAGGATGTGCGGGGTGTGTCCGCCGATGGCGCAGGCCGCCTCGAAGTAGGCATTCAGCGCTTCGCGGTAGTCCGGGTGCACGCAGTTGTCGATCACCACCCGCGCCCGCTCCCGTGGCGCCAGGCCACGTAAATCGGCAAGGCCGATCTCGGTCACGAGGATGTCGACGTCATGCTCGGTGTGGTCAACGTGGCTGACCATCGGCACCACACTGGAAATTGCCCCGCCCTTGGCAATCGACTTGGTGACAAAGATCGCCAGGTGCGCGTTACGGGCAAAGTCGCCGGAACCACCAATGCCGTTCATCATCCGCGTACCGCAGACATGGGTGGAGTTGACGTTGCCGTACAGATCGAACTCCAGCGCCGTATTGATGCCGATGATGCCCAGG
Organism: Pseudomonas fluorescens HK44; assembly: GCF_000217955.3. Taxonomy (GTDB): domain Bacteria; phylum Pseudomonadota; class Gammaproteobacteria; order Pseudomonadales; family Pseudomonadaceae; genus Aquipseudomonas; species Aquipseudomonas fluorescens_AQ. The sequence goes on from NZ_AFOY02000012.1 coordinate 95,953, forward strand.
CGACGAACCACTTCAGGGTGGTTGGAGATCTCCTGTGGACGCAGCACCAGTTTGTCCTTGTAGCGTGCAAGATTGCCAAACACATCCGCATTGCGCCGGCTCGACAGTGTGATCGAGCTGCCCGAGGCGAAGCTCAGTTTTCCGGCGTCGATCAGGTCGAAGGTCGAGTCCTGCAGGACTTCGGAGTACATGGTCAGGTCTTCGAACGGCGAGTCGATCAGGCCGCACATCACCGAGTTGGCGATGCTGCCGATACCGGCCTGCAGCGGGCCGAGCTTGTTGGTCATGCGCCCGGCAGCCACTTCCTGCTTGAAGAAGTCGATCAGGTGGTCGGCAATGGCTTGGGTGTCGCTGTCCGGCGGCAGCACTGTGGACGGCGAGTCGGACTGGTTGGTGATGACGATGGCGACGATCTTTTCCGGCGGTATCGGGATCGCGGTGCTGCCGATACGGTCGTCGACCTTGACCAGCGGAATAGGCGTGCGGGTCGGACGGTAGGTCGGGATATAGATGTCGTGCAGACCTTCCAGATTCGGGTTGTGCGCCAGATTGATCTCGACGATTACGTGCTTGGCGAAAATCGCGAAGCTGGCCGAGTTGCCGACCGAAGTGGTTGGCACAATGTGGCCAAGCTCTGTGATCGCCACGGCTTCAATAACCGCGATATCCGGCAGCTTGAGTTGCTGATTGCGCAGTTGTTCCACGGTTTCCGACAGATGTTGGTCAATGAACATCACCTCGCCGGCGTTGATCGCCTTGCGCAGGGTGCTGTCGACCTGAAACGGCATACGACGGGCCAGCACGCCGGCCTCGGTCAGTTGTTTGTCGAGGTCGTTGCCCAGGCTGGCGCCGGTCATCAGGCTGATTTTCAGCGGCGTGACCTTGGCGCGTTCGGCCAGTGCATGGGGTACGGCTTTGGCTTCGCCGGCGCGGGTAAACCCGCTCATGCCGACGGTCATGCCGTCCTGAATCAGAGCGGCAGCGTCAGCGGCGCTCATTACCTTATCCAACAACGAAGGCAAGCGGATACGATCACGGTACATGAATTGTTATCTCGGGCAACGGAAGCAAGATGCGCAGTCTAGTGTTTTCAAAAAAAATCGCCCCGCGACCATGGTCGAATGCTGGCCCCTGATTTAGAGCCTTTGGTCGGTTTTCCGTAGTTAATCTTGTGTGCAATAAAAAACCCCGGCCTACACAGGCCGGGGTTTTCGGTATTGCAGTTTGCGCAGTCTTTACTCGACGGCTTTAACCATGTCTTCGATGACCTTCTTGGCATCACCGAAGACCATCATGGTCTTGTCCAGGTAGAACAATTCGTTATCCAGGCCGGCATAGCCGCTGGCCATCGAGCGCTTGTTGACGATGATGGTCTTGGCCTTGAACGCTTCGAGAATCGGCATGCCGGCAATCGGCGATTTCGGGTCGTTCTTCGCCGCCGGGTTGACCACGTCGTTGGCACCGAGTACCAGCACCACGTCGGCCTGGCCGAACTCGGAGTTGATGTCTTCCATCTCGAACACCTGGTCGTAAGGCACTTCGGCCTCGGCCAGCAATACGTTCATGTGGCCGGGCATCCGACCGGCAACCGGGTGGATCGCATACTTCACGGTCACGCCACGGTGAGTCAGCTTCTCGGTCAGCTCTTTAAGCGCGTGCTGTGCTCGTGCTACCGCCAGGCCGTAGCCTGGAACGATGATCACGGTGTCGGCGTTGGTCAGCAGGAACGTGGCGTCGTCCGCCGAGCCGGATTTCACCGGGCGGGCTTCTTTCGAGCCCGCCGGGCCGGCCGCGTCTGCATTGTTGCCGAAGCCACCGAGCAGCACGTTGAAGAACGAACGGTTCATCGCCTTGCACATGATGTACGAGAGAATCGCACCGGACGAACCGACCAGGGAGCCGGCAATGATCAGCATCGAGTTGTTCAGCGAGAAGCCGATACCTGCCGCAGCCCAGCCGGAGTAGCTGTTGAGCATCGACACCACCACCGGCATGTCGGCGCCGCCGATCGGGATGATGATCATTACGCCGAGCACGAAGGCCAGGGCCAGCATCAGGGCGAAGGCGCCGAGGTTGCCGGTCATCATGAAGGTGACACCCAGGCCCAGTGTCGCCAGACCCAACAGCAGGTTGATTTTATGTTGGCCGCCAAACTGTACTGGTGCGCCCTGGAACAGGCGGAACTTGTACTTGCCCGACAGCTTGCCGAACGCGATTACCGAACCGGAGAAGGTAATTGCACCGATGGCCGCGCCCAGGAACAACTCCAGACGGTTGCCCGCCGGAATCGAATCGCCGAGCTGTTTGACGATGCCCAGCGACTGCGGCTCGACCACGGCGGCGATGGCGATGAACACCGCTGCCATACCAATCATGCTGTGCATGAACGCGACCAGCTCTGGCATCTTGGTCATTTCAACGCGCTTGGCCATGATCGAACCGGCAGTTCCGCCGATCAGCAGGCCGACGATCACGTAACCGATACCGGCGGTGGCCAGTTCAGAGCCCAGTTTGAACACCAGCCCGACAGTCGTGACGATGGCCAGCGCCATGCCGAGCATCCCGTACACATTGCCGCGTCGCGACGAGGTCGGGTGTGACAAGCCCTTAAGGGCCTGGATGAAGCAGATCGACGCGATCAAGTAGAGCGTCGTGACAAGGTTCATGCTCATTACTTGGGCGCCTCTTCTTTTACGGCTTTCGGGGCTTTTTTCTTGAACATCTCAAGCATTCTGCGGGTCACCAGGAAGCCACCGAACACGTTGACCGCAGCCAGCGCCACAGCGAGGGTGCCCATGGTTTTACCCAGTGGCGTTACGGTCAGCGCCGCCGCCAGCATGGCGCCGACGATCACGATCGCCGAAATGGCGTTGGTCACCGCCATCAGTGGTGTGTGTAGCGCGGGTGTAACGTTCCAGACCACGTGATAACCGACATAAATCGCCAGCACGAAGATGATCAGGTTGTAGATACCGGGGGAGATAAGCTCTTCCATCGTCTGAATCCCTGCTTAGGCGTTTTTGCGGATGACTTGGCCGTCGCGGCACATCAGGCACGCGGCGACGATGTCGTCTTCTAGGTTCACTTCGAACTGACCTTCCTTGTTGAAGACCAGCTTCAGGAAGTCCAGCAGATTGCGCGCATACAGCGCCGAGGCGTCTGCCCCCACCTGCGCGGCCAGGTTGGTCGGGCCGGCAATGGTCACGCCGTGCGCAACCACCACCTGGTCGGCCACGGTCAGCGGGCAGTTGCCGCCTTGTGCGGCAGCCAGGTCGATGACCACCGAACCGGGTTTCATTTGCGCCACTGTTTCAGCGCTGAGCAATACCGGCGCCTTGCGGCCAGGAATGAGTGCCGTGGTGATGACGATGTCGGCTTGTTTGGCGCGCTCGTGCACGGCCAGGGCCTGACGCTGCATCCAGCTGGCCGGCATGGGGCGTGCGTAACCGCCGACACCGACGGCACATTCGCGCTCTTCATCGGTCTCGTAAGGGACGTCGACGAACTTGGCGCCGAGGGATTCGATCTGTTCCTTCACAGCCGGGCGCACATCGGATGCTTCAATCACTGCGCCCAGACGCTTGGCGGTGGCGATCGCCTGCAGGCCTGCCACGCCGGCGCCAAGAATCAGCACGCGAGCGGCTTTCACGGTGCCCGCGGCGGTCATCAGCATCGGCATGAAGCGCGGATAGTAATGGGCGGCCAACAACACGGCTTTATAGCCGGCGATGTTGGCTTGCGAGGACAGCACATCCAGGCTCTGCGCGCGGGAGGTGCGCGGGGCGGCTTCCAGGGAGAACGCGGTAATGCCGCACTCGGCCAGCTTTGGCAATGGTTTCATTGCTGAACGGGTTGAGCATGCCCACCAGCACGGTGCCGCGTTTGATCAGGGCCAGTTCGCTGTCGCTGGGTGCGACGACCTTGAGAATCAGCTCTGCGCCAAAAGCATCGTTGGCACTGCCAATCATTGCGCCTGCCGCTTCATAAGCACTGTCGACAACGCTGGCATTAATGCCGGCGCCGCTTTGCACAGTGACCTTATGACCCTGGCCGATCAGCTTCTTGATGGTTTCCGGGGTTGCAGCAACCCGCGTTTCACCGGTCTGGGTTTCGAGAGGAACACCAATGTGCACGTCAAATCTCCTGCTTGATCTTATTGCTTTCGATCATTCTTGGAAGGCCAGCGCACTGCGGAGGGTGCGGCTGGGGCGGCCGATCAGCACGCCCCCGCCGTATTTCGGGCGGGGCGCGGCATTTTGCAGGCGAACTTTGTGCCCTTCAAGGGATTATGACGGGTGACGGAAAATTAACTACAAGTCACCCTGTGACCGAATGTCGCAAGTGTCCGCCTAAATCCCTTGTAGGCCGTGCCTTGTAAGGATTTCTGTCGAAATCCAGGAAATGACACATCGGCGCTGTGAATGACGCAGCATTGCTTTGAATCAGGGCCGCAAAGCCACGCCGTTAGGCGCTTGTGGGACGATTGTGCCTCCTGACGGTACAGTCTGCTGAAATGCGACAAATACTTATATCTGTAGTGCTTTAATTTAACTGACTACGAGGTCAGCTTGTGGCGGATAAGCCCTGCCCTTCTAGGTTGTAGCTATGTGCCTGGTTAACCAGCCAATCGCGAAATGCGCGTAAAGAGGCTGATTCGACCTTTCGGTCAGGAATCATCAGATAATAGGCCTTGATACTCGACAGGGCCTGAGGGTTGGCAATCACCAGTCGTTTCTCCGCCAATTCACGCTGAATCAGGAACGGGGGGATCAGTGCGATGCCCATGTCATGCATCGCCGCCTGAGCCAGCATGGAGAATAGCTCGTAACGCGGACCTGTCATGTCGCGAGGGACATTCAGGTGCTGCGAGTCGAACCACTGGCGCCAGGCGTAAGGGCGCGTGGTCTGCTGCAGTAGCGGCAGGTCGGCAATCATTTCGGCGCTCAGGTGTGTGTGATTACCGAGTAATCTCGGGCTGCACACCGGCATCGGATTCTCGCCCATCAGCCTGTGGGATTCGGTACCGGACCAATCGGCGTCACCAAAGTAAATCGCTGCGTCAAAATCGGTGTCGGCAAACAGAAAAGGTCGTGTGCGGTTGGTCAGGTTGACCGTGACTTCCGGGTGTTGCTGCTGGAAGTCCTTGAGTCGTGGCAACAGCCATTGAGTGCCGAAGGTCGGGACGACTGCCAGTTCGATGACGTTGGCGCCCTGCTGGCCCATAACTGACAGCGTGTCTCGTTCAACGGCATCCAGCTGGGTTGCGACGCGTCGGCTGTAGGAAAGCCCTGCTTCAGTCAGCTTCACGCCGCGTCGTGAGCGTCGGAACAGTTCGACGCTGAGGAACTCCTCCAGGCTGGCGATCTGTCGGCATATAGCTCCTTGGGTCAGCGATAGTTCCTGAGCAGCTTTGGTAAAGCTCTCATGACGGGCTGCCGCTTCGAAACTGATCAGCGCGGCAGTGCTGGGTATCTTCCTGCGCATGTACGGCAACCTCACTAATAGTTTGTATAGATGCCGTTTAAGGCTATTACGGAGTGAGAAATTAGCACAACAGTATGCAAAATCCTCGTTTGCCCAATACGCTAGCGGCGCCTAGGATCAGTCCACGATATTTGACCAACTTCGCGAGGACTCTCTCATGGCCGGTAAAGCTAGCTTCAACTGGATCGATCCCCTGCTGCTGGATCAACAGCTCACCGAAGAAGAACGCATGGTGCGCGACAGCGCTGCCCAGTTTGCTCAGGACAAGCTGGCGCCACGTGTTCTGGAAGCTTTCCGTCATGAAAAAACCGATCCGGCGATCTTCCGCGAAATGGGCGAGATCGGTCTGCTGGGGGCGACTATTCCTGAGCAGTATGGCGGCAGCGGTCTGAACTATGTCAGCTACGGCCTGATTGCCCGTGAGGTCGAGCGCGTCGACTCCGGCTATCGCTCGATGATGAGCGTGCAGTCTTCGCTGGTCATGGTGCCAATCAACGAGTTTGGTACCGAAGCCCAGAAACAGAAATACCTGCCGAAGCTGGCTACCGGTGAGTGGATCGGTTGCTTCGGTCTGACCGAGCCTAACCACGGTTCTGATCCAGGTTCGATGATCACTCGTGCGCGCAAAGTGGAAGGCGGCTACAGCCTGACTGGCAGCAAGATGTGGATCACCAACAGCCCTATCGCTGACGTATTCGTGGTGTGGGGCAAGGATGATGCCGGCGATATCCGTGGCTTCGTTCTGGAGAAAGGCTGGAAAGGCCTGAGCGCTCCGGCGATCCATGGCAAGGTCGGTCTGCGCGCCTCCATCACTGGCGAGATCGTGATGGACAACGTATTCGTTCCCGAAGAGAACATCTTCCCGGATGTCCGCGGTTTGAAAGGCCCTTTTACTTGCCTTAACTCGGCACGTTATGGCATCTCCTGGGGGGCTCTGGGTGCAGCCGAGTTCTGTTGGCATACCGCCCGCCAATACACACTGGACCGTCAGCAGTTTGGTCGGCCTTTGGCTGCCACCCAGTTGATCCAGAAGAAGCTGGCGGACATGCAGACTGAAATTACTCTGGCCTTGCAAGGCTGCCTGCGTCTGGGGCGTATGAAAGATGAAGGCACGGCTGCCGTCGAAATCACCTCGATGATGAAGCGCAACTCTTGCGGCAAGTCGTTGGACATCGCCCGCATGGCTCGCGATATGTTGGGCGGTAATGGTATCTCCGACGAATTCGGTGTTGCGCGTCACCTGGTCAACCTTGAGGTGGTCAACACCTATGAAGGGACTCACGACGTTCATGCGCTGATCCTGGGTCGTGCGCAGACCGGTCTCCAGGCGTTCTATTAATAGGAGAGCGGCCATGGGTGCGTTATCGCATTTGCGAGTACTGGATTTATCACGAGTATTGGCCGGGCCTTGGGCCGGGCAGATTCTCGCGGATCTCGGCGCCGAGGTTATAAAGGTCGAGCGTCCGGGCAATGGTGATGACACTCGCGCCTGGGGGCCGCCGTTCCTTAAGGATGCTTACGGCGAGAACACCAGCGAGGCGGCTTATTACCTGTCGGCCAATCGCAACAAGCAGTCAGTGACCATCGACTTTACTCAGGCCGAAGGTCAGCGTCTGGTTCGTGAGCTGGCGGCGAAGTCCGACATCCTGATCGAGAACTTCAAGGTTGGTGGTCTGGCGGCGTATGGGCTGGACTACGAGTCGCTCAAGGTGATCAACCCTGATCTGATCTATTGCTCGATCACCGGCTTCGGCCAGACTGGACCTTATGCCAAGCGTGCGGGCTACGACTTCATGATCCAGGGGCTCGGTGGCTTGATGAGTCTGACCGGCCGCCCTGAAGGTGATGAAGGTGCCGGGCCGGTGAAAGTCGGTGTGGCGCTGACGGATATCCTGACGGGGCTCTATTCGACGGTAGCGATCCTGGCGGCGCTGGCTCATCGAGAGCATGAGGGCGGTGGTCAACACATCGACATGGCGCTGTTGGATGTTCAGGTGGCGTGCCTTGCTAACCAGGCGATGAATTACCTGACTACCGGCATTGCTCCCAAGCGCTTGGGTAACGCCCACCCAAACATCGTTCCCTATCAGGACTTCCCGACCGCGGATGGTGACTTCATCCTGACGGTGGGGAATGACGGGCAGTTCCGCAAGTTCGCCGAAGTGGCTGGTCAGCCGCAGTGGGCGGATGATCCGCGGTTTGCGACGAACAAGCTTCGCGTTGCGAATCGTGCGGTGCTGATCCCATTGATTCGCCAGGCAACGGTCTTCAAGACCACTGCCGAGTGGGTGGCGCAGTTGGAGCAGGCAGGTGTGCCGTGCGGACCGATCAACGATCTGTCACAGGTGTTTGCCGATCCGCAGGTTAAGGCGCGTGGCCTGGCGATCGAGCTTCCTCATGCGTTGGCTGGGTTGGTGCCCCAGGTTGCCAGTCCCATTCGCATGTCCGAGACACCGGTGGAGTACCGTAATGCCCCTCCTCTATTGGGTGAGCACACGTTTGAGGTTTTGCAGCGGGTGCTGGGTCTTGAGGCTGCCGCCGTTGCTGCTTTCAAAGAAGCTGGAGTGCTCTGAAGGTTCCCTCTATATAGAAGCGGCGATTTCCCCTCTCTATATAGAGGGGGAATCGCTGTTTTTTCGGTTTTCTGCAACTCATTGATAGTAAAG
>NZ_AFOY02000013.1 GCF_000217955.3 Pseudomonas fluorescens HK44
AACTAGAGCGCATCGCGAAAGCTAGTGAAGCAGCGCAGAAAGTCGCCATGGAGCGACAAAACAGCCTGACCCTCAAGCCTCAGTGAAAAAAGTTTGGCGTTCAAAACCGTTGAAAAATATAGGGCATTCGCAGGATCGAGCATGGACGCTCTGGAACGCTATCTAGCAGCATTGTCGAGGTTTTTGTTATAACTACCTGATTGCCCAGCCAAACGGCCACTCGAAACATCAACAAGAGCCGTTGCAATCAAAATTCAACGCAAAAAAAACCCGCCTTGGGGGCGGGTTTTTTAAAAGAACTCAGGGAACTAGATCGGACTTTGCTGTGGCGGCGAGGCGACCTAGCTCCCCCAGGAGCGTCATTCTATGCATAACCCCTCCGGGTTTTCAAGATATGACCTCCGCCTTAGGACGCTTTTTGCGTCTAGGTGGTGGTCATGCGTCAGTTAGATCTTTTCACAGCCCAGAGGCTGCCCCGTCGTCCGTCGTGCATCGACTACTTTCCGGGTAAACCGGACATGAAGCCGCTCGTGCTGGCATTGGCGTATCGCCATATCCAGTTCAACAATCCGTCTGCGATGCACTGGATCGTTATCGACATCGATCACCCGGTGATTTCCGACCCGATCTCGCGGCAGATGAAAGCGATCTTGGACGGTGACGTGCCGACTCCGAATTTTTTGGCGGTTAACCCGCTGAGCGGCAGGGCGCATGCGTACTACGCGCTGGCCAGGCCGGTGCCAAAAGGCGATTTTGCCAAGATCAAAGCCACGCGCTACGCCGCTGCCATTGAAGCCGCGCTGATTTTTGCCCTGAACGGCGACCCGGCCTATACCGGGCACATCGCGAAAAATCCGATCCACTTGGATTGGCGTCTGATCAACTTGCGCGAAGCACCGTACACGCTGCACGAGCTGGAAGATGGGTTGGAATTAGCGGGCCCCTGCAAAGCCGAGCAGCGTGAAGAAGCGCTGAGCAACGGCAGCATTGGCCGCAACGTCGCGGTCTTCGACTTGTTGCGCTTCCATGCTTATCAGCACGTCATGATGTACCGCGAAGACTCGACCGAAGCCACCTGGAAGCGCTACCTGGCCGCCCGTGCTGACGATTACAACAGCACGCAAAACCCGCCCCTAGCCCCGAACGAGTTGAAACACATCGTTTCAAGCGTGGCTAAGTGGACGTGGAAAACCTACAGCGGCACCTTGAGCGATGCCGCGTTTAGCGACCTACAAGCCTACAGGGGCGCCCGTGGTGGCCGCATCAGCGCCAAGGTGCGAGCGGAAGCCGCAGAGAAACAGGGCGTCACCATGAGCGATCAGATGAAAGCTGTGCGGGCCAAAAGACCGACCCAGGGGAAGCCGTGGGAAGCCCTGGGCATTAGCCGGAAAACTTGGTATCGCGACCGCAAGGCGGAAGATGAGAATGGATCTCGTCCGTGACACTCTACGAAGCCATAGTCAAACCGGCCCCTGCCGTACGCGTGTGTCGGTAGACAGCAGGGAGAGACTGGGCCTTTGTCTGGTCATCGTGAGCAGAAGGTGTTGTGTGTCTTCTGATCCCATAGAAAATAGAAACCAGCTCTGCAGTAGCTCACTGCAAATGCCACGCAAACCAATGAGACAAACGAACCATAGTCAGACAGGGGCCTGGCTTCGCCGGTTTGCCGACAAGCCCAGGGGCTGCCCTGGCGGGCGGTTGGCCTCAAAGCGGCAGATCAAGATCTACATCAAACGCCAGATCACAAGCTTGATGGCCAACAGCGCCGGATAAAGCCAGATCAAGAGCAGCCCGGCCCCTGGCCGGAAGTGGCGATCCCTCGATATCAGAGTTCGACCAGGAGCTGCTTGATGCCTGCACGGGTGCAAAAGCGCTCGACCGCCGTCAGGCTCGACCAGACTCTGACGGGTTCGCGGCGAGACCGCACAGGAAGCCACCGCAGGCCGACACGCGCTTCGATAGCCCAGCCGGCGTCTACACGGACGGCGCGACACTCGCGCAGCGCAGAAGCGCTTATAAGCGCTTCAAGAGCCCCTTGCTGATACCCCTTTTTCATCAGTTCTCACCGTGTGCGACTCGAATTCTCAAACCGTAGCCGGTTTTTGAGACGCGGCGCGTCAGCGGTTGAGACATGGCCAGCTCACCAGGGCGGCGCAAAAGCCGAACGGATGTCGCTCAACAGGCGTTGAATTGCTCTGAAGCCAGGCCCCGGCAGGCCGGTACGCCAGAAGTGGCGGTACTGGTGACCACGACCCCGCCACATTTCAACCAGCAGCGCCTTGTCTGTACCCCCGCATTGAACATATGTCCCGCTATGCGCATGCAGATTGATAGCCAGTCACAACACAGGCCCCGTAGACAGACAGAAAAAAAATCGGCCCAATGCCGCACCCACACAAGGAGGTCAAATAATGTCACTCAGCTTTATGCGAAATGTTCGGGATGTTGACTCTATTATAACTGCAATAGATAACGTTATAAGATTTCCTGAAACACTAGATAACCAGATAAATATTTACTACAGTCACGTAGAGCTTTTTCGAGAATATATACGGTTATCGAGCAGCAGCGCAGAGCTACTAGATCGGATCAGAGCCGACAAAATAGACTCTAAAACACGCATGTCGTTACTTAAACTTTTTCGACGTTGTGTTAGCCCCGTTCTCGATACTGAAAAAACAAAAAAATCAGATCAGTTAGCACTAATAGTTTAGTATTAAATTACGGTCATACTTTTAAGCCGATTGAATTATTAAAACAACAGTTTTCAGATATGCGTGATGATTATAAGTCTGCTCTCTGCGCCTTGCTTGGTGAATACGATACAAGAGGTAGCTCTGGCTATGCTTTAACAGGAATATTTTTTGATTGGTTTAATTATAAATTTTCAAGAGAAATGATAATAGAAGGGCCGCGTGGCGCGGGACGCGATATAGAATTAAACACTTTGTTTTCTGAATTTTAAGGGCAATATCCTTGCGACTTTGTAATCAGAAATAAAAGCACGCAAGAAGCGTTAGCTATTGGTTTCGCTAGATATGACTCAACGAGGGGAGGAGCTCAATCTGATGATCGCACAGGAGGCAATTCACACAAGGTCTTAAAAGCCAGACAATTCTGCGAAAAAACCAATGACTCAATAAGAATTATATTTTTATCCGATGGCCCAGGTCTTTCCCATGGCGATACGTGGGAAGAGACCTGCGCCCTAGATGGATCTTGGCTCGATCACGTCAGAGTGACAACTCTTAAAACTGCTGACTTACGTATAACACGAGACTGGCTATTGTCCGTTGCATCAAATCGCAGCTAATTCAAGTATCTCGTCTTTGAATGTGTCTAAAAGCTCGGCATCGGCTATAAATGAAATATCATAGTCGGTGTTCGAGGCACGAACAGATTCCAGACTCTCTTTATCGAAGCCAAAAAGGTCTTGATATTTCTCTTTTGATTTGTCGTTATTTTTTTGTACGTAGTCACCCATAGGCGACAATCCTTTGCGCAAGCGCTTCAGCGTGGCCTCAATAGCAGCAAATGATTGATCTATGCCTACACACCTGCGTCCGAGCTCGCAAGCGGCGTGCATAGTGGTTCCCGACCCATTGAACGGATCTAATACCAGATCACCTGGATCACTACTAGCGCCAACTATCATTTTCAACATGTCATAGTTTTTTTCTGTTGGATATCCAGAAATGACAATACTTTGATGATGTGCATCTCTAAAATCTTCCCAATAATCAGTGTAAGGCCTCTGTTTATCATCAGTTAAATATACTTTTCTACGTGGGTTTCCGTTTTTTGACCAATGAATATCGCCTGCGGCATCCAACGCATCTAGTTTAGATGGTACATACTGCCAGTGCTTACCTGGAGGGGGAAGCATTCCGCGCCACTCTAATCCGGTCTGTCCATGTCTGGTGCCGGGGGCATGAACTGGAACCAGTTTATACTGTCCCTTTTCATCAACCTTAGTGTATTCCTTGCTAATCCATTCGTCACTTGGTTTTTGCCCTGGTTTATTCCATTTATAATTGTCAGTCTTGGAATAAAAAAGAATATAGTCATTTATGTTTGCATATTGATGTTTTGTAAAATTTTTACTGCTGCATTTTCTACGAGTGATAATATTTCTGAAGTTTTTTAACGCCGAAAACTTCATCCATGACTATTTTTAGTTGCGCCACCATCTGGTGGCCAATATGTAAATAGATGGAACCATCATCAGATAAAATTTCTCGCATAAGTATAAGTCGGCGGCGCATAAATTCTATGTACGCAGTATCGCTTATTTGATCGTTATAAGCATGCTTTAAATCTCTAGTCTGAAAATCCATACCTGTATTATAGGGAGGATCAAGATAGATAAGAGTAGCTTTTTCACCTGACTCTAACAGCTTATGCAGACCAAAATAGTTATCCGCCAAAATAATACTATTATCGTCTACTGTTGTTATTTTTTTTGTTTCGCCGCTTCTCATCACTTTCAAAAACGACGAAGGCAATGGCTTTAATATTTCTGCGACTGAAATTTTATTAGGATAAGTAAACTCGAAAAAATTCGTGTAAGGCAGCGGGTGCGGATCTCGATGTGGCATGACTGCTGTTAAAGAGTCAACACTGTGCTGTTCTTTTTTCGAAATTCCAGTTGCCATACGATCCTCTAGGTATAGGTTGATCCTGTCATTCTAACGCATTGTTTTAGAGGTAACCAGTGGTTACCTTATTTATTTTATTTTACTGACTAATGTGCCCCGTTGGTCTTCAAAGAAGCGGCCTTTACTCTTAACAGGGAGGCAGCTGCGGAAGCGGATCTGCCTTCACCAAGGGGTTGGGGGGATGCACGGGAAGCACACCAGGTTCGTTTTTCCCCATACTCATTAGCCAGCGCAGACAGCTGAAGCCGACGAGGCGATGTGGAAAGGCTATGGCACTCCCCCCTAAAACTAAGCATTCAAAAAAACGTGGCCGACCTCGTTTAGAGACGCTGTTTGCTCGGTATGAAATACAGATCACAAGCTGGGATTTCAGCTGGTCGTTCTGCCTCGCCAGGCCTACGGATAGGTGGCAAGGGAAAAGCCATTTTAAAGAGATGGCCACCTTGACGTTGCATGGTCATGTTATTGAGCCCGAGGTGTTCAAATATCCAGAAGCACTCCTGCGTTTAGTCGCTGATCCATGGTTAGATACCTTGGTAGAGCAACCATCGGCTATCGGTTCGCTTTATACCAATGACAAACAGCTAACGGGCTATGTCTGCATTCCCAGCCATCAGATGCCCATGCTGGTGAGCGCGGCGAATCGATTGCTGTTTATTGAACTCAATGGAGCACCGTTGCGCTATCGCAGAGCACTGATTAGAGAGCTCCATCTGAGTACGGCTCCAGATTAATTCGCTCACACCCGAATCCGTTCCACCTCATCCAGGCTGATGTCATCGCTGCGCCGATCATAGAGCTGGGTGGTACGGGTCGAGGCATGATTGGCCATAGCTGCGGCGTTTTCCAGGGTGCCGCCGTTCTTCAGGTAGGCCGTGATCCCAGTGGCCCGGAACGTATGGTTGCCGATCAACGTTTTGAGCCCAGCCGCCAAAGCCCGTCGCCGCACCATGGCATGCGCGTTCGCTTGCGGCAGGGCCGTGGCACTCAGTTGCCCAGTACCCCGCCCAATGGTGCGAAACAAAGGGCTCTTCGGATCACCCTCGATTCCGGTCTGCCCCAGGTACCCGTATAGGTACTCTTCCAACAGGTGATGACAGGGCATCGCATGCTGCTTACCGCCCTTCTCACGCAGCCGCACCCACAACCGGCGATTCTGCGTGTAGACGTCTTCGACCTTCATGGCCAGGGCAGCACCGATGCGGGCGAACGAAAACACCATCAACGCAATCAACGCGCGGTCACGCAGCCCAGCCGGCGTGCTGACATCGATGCTGTCCAGGATCTGTCGCGCTTCGGATGGATCGAGCACCGGGGTTTTACCGGTGCGAGCGCTATAGCTCGGCCCGCGCACCGAAGCCGCTGGGTTATGCGGCACCACCTGACCGACCACCAACCAGTCGAACAGGTGTCGGATCGCCGCCAGTCGTTGTTTCACCGAAGGCGCGGCCAAGGTTTTTGTTTGCAGCTCGATCCAGGTCGCCACGTGCAGCGGAGCCACGGCGCCCAAGTCGGGAACGCCCACGGCCTGGCACCAGGTCAAAAACTCATTCACCGCCCGCGCATAGGCACGCCGGGTATTCGGGTTGCGGATATTGCCCGTGAAGAACTCCAGAAAACGTACCCCGGCCCGTTCGCCGGCCCGTTCGCCGGCCTGAGTGACCAGCGCCGGGACGTGGGCCGTGATTGAGCCCGTCAGGACAAGCCCGCTCATGACAGCTCAATTCCCAGCTTTTCCTTGAGCACTTCCTTGCCGTAGGCCTTCCCTAGCTCCAGCAAGACGCCGAGACCTGCAACACCTGCCTTTTCCGCACCGGCCTTGGTACGACGCCACACCTCACCGTCGCGGACGGTGTCGAGGAACTCATGGCCTCTATAGGTCAAATGCTTGGGCTCCCAAATGAATCCACCCGGCCCTAGGTGATTATGACTCTGTCCTACCAGCAGCCCTGCCTCATGCAGCAGCATGACGTGGTAAGAAATCACCATCGGTGTTTTACCTTCGACTACTAACGAAATGCTTGCACGTGGATCTTCTTCACTGGCTTCGACAACCAGCAAAATTTCGCGCACCAGGTCTTTGTCGAGCTTCATCCAGGGTATCCTTTTCTATATGTGATAAAGGACATTATCACATATAGAGGCACGGTTATGAGCAACCGAGCTTGACCTTACTCGGATAGGTTTTTAAGCAGGCCGCTTGCCAGGATCTGAGTCAAAGGGAGTCAAGGTTCTAGGACAGGTTCAGAATAGGGGGTTCTCTAACCGTGGAGAACGACACCATGAAGCTTCCGCATATTGATTACAGCGATGACGCTGACATGAAAAAGACCCTTCAACAGGCCGCAGGAACGGCAGCAGCGTTCGTTGTAGTGGCGCTGATTCCAGTTGAAGCCCCTGTAGCCTTGGCTGCTGCGGGCGCCGTCGGCGCCGTCAGCGCTGGAATGCTTACTGCTAAAGGCGTCGGTGCCCTCTGGGACTGGATTATGGAGTGACGTCCTGGAGCGACCTAAACGCTCATGGCAGGTGGTCAGGGGAGCTATTCCCTGACCGCCTGCTACATGGCAAACCTGGGAGGCCAGAGGGGAAAGCCCCTTTGGGCAAGGGCTGAAGGCCAGCAGCGAGCTGGGTTCGCTAGCACGTGGTACGACGCACATGCAGATTCCCAGCATGATTTAAATTTGATTTGTATATTGATTCATTTTTTGAATCATGAAATGATGCCTATAGTTAACCAATAGGAGCATCACATGAACGACATCATTTCGCTGATCGAAAACTCCAAGAAAGCAAAAAAAGAGCTGGTCGCGTCTACCGTAAGAATGCCCAAAGAACTGTATTCGTTCATCGAGGGGCTGGCGGACGAAATCGAGATCTCCAAGCAGGAGGTCATGCTTAAGTTGTTGGAGAAAGGGGCCGC
The DNA here is from genome assembly GCF_000217955.3 of Pseudomonas fluorescens HK44. Lineage (GTDB taxonomy): Bacteria > Pseudomonadota > Gammaproteobacteria > Pseudomonadales > Pseudomonadaceae > Aquipseudomonas > Aquipseudomonas fluorescens_AQ. The sequence continues at coordinate 7,579 of NZ_AFOY02000013.1, forward strand.
CATTGCGAAGGAAACCCTAGATGGCGCTGAAAAAACCGAAGCCGAGCTTGAAGAACCTTCCGTCAGTGGGTTTCACGTTCTGAACACGAACAAGGGCAATAACCTCGAAGACCATGAGTGGATGCTGGCAAATGGTGCTGCCGCCGCTTTCTACTCGCCTTGGAAATTCAACATCGACCGGATCAAAAAAGATGACGTGGTGTTCTTGTATGAGAATGGCAAAGGCATCGTCGCCTACGGTCGGGGCACCGGAAAAGTTGAGATCGGCGATCACGATGGCGATAAAGACGAAACTCATTATCAGAAGCTGCAGGGCTTCAGTGTCTTGGAGCGCCCTCTGCCCGCCGCTGAGCTCAAGAAAATCCTCAAGCGCAACGTTGTTTTTCTGAGAACGATGTCAGGGATGCCCGACGGTCAAAAAGTACTGGATCTGATTGAAGGGTAATATCGAGTCCACAAAAAATCCCGCCAATCAGCGGGATTTTTTGTGGGTTACACCAGGCCCGACAGCGCGAGCGCTTACTGCTCAGCAGTCCAAGCGGGCAAGGCCTTCAGTGCCTTTTTTATAGTGTCGGCTCGTCGTAGCCGATTCTTTGTTGATGCCGCTTCCAGCTCGGCACGTATGGCTTGATTTCAGGCACTACTGGCGTAACCGCCAGCGGTGGTTTACCAGAGGAACTTGTGCTTGTAGTTGCACTTGGCGAAAGCATGCAAAGAATCACGTCAAGCAGCAGCGCAAGCGCAAGCATGATCGCGTCCATAAGCGTCACTTCGACTCTCAAAACTTCCCGAAACTCTTGCTCATCGGTCTCAATGTACCGACTTGCTGCGCCGGTATTTTGAAGCTTGAGCAACGCGTCAAAAGCGGCAGGAACATCAGTCCGCCGAATTTCGTAAAAATCGACAAGGTCGCGATTTTTTGGAAGATCTACGAGCGTTCTTGTCACCACCTGGTTCAGTTTTTCGCCGGGGAAAGTTGTCCCTGCTTTGGCCCACATCACGCGGTTATTTTCAGATAAAACAAAGGTTTTTGCTTCTAACATGGCGCTATCTCCGTCGCTCTTGTTGTTGTCATGACAGTATGCGGATGGAGCAAATGACCGCGCAACCCCCAAGCCTGGGCCTGGCATAGGAGCTGTTTTACATATCACCCGTTATTCGCACTGAATAGACCCAATTGAGAATTTTTCGCATTAACTGATCACTCGCTTTTTTTGAAAATGCGAAACCATGCAAAGTGACCCAAAAAGGCGGGTTTTTTCGGCTTCAGAATTGGGACAGAGGCTTCTGGCACGCAGGTCGTGACGCCAGAGTGAGCCCATCTCAATCGCAGACGAGGCAGAAAACACATGCAGATCCGCACCGATTTCGACGGCACAGACCAGGGCCTGGCGGCGGCTGGGCGCAGCTACCAACGGCCTTCGAAAAAGCAGGTAAAATGCCACCACGATGAAATGGGGGCCGCGTGACAGGAATTCTTAAACTCAAGCCGAACCAGCTGGTACAGCACCCCAATGGCGGCGAAGTGTTCGGCGTGATCCCGGCGATTGCTCGCCTGGGCGCTGTCGAAGCCTTGATCTACCTGAAGGCCGGTATGCACCGTATAAGGCCAGGACAGCCAGCGGCTGGCTACGGCGTCCAACACATTTGGGAAGGCAAGAAGACGGAGCTGCGCAGGCGGGGCTGTACCACGCCGGAGGATGTGCCCCGGTTTGTGGCCGATCTGATTGTGCTGGGCGCCGAGATCTACCACGACCCGGCCCATGCTCGAGCGGCGATGAATCGCATCACGATCCTGCGGACGCAGGACGGAACGTTGCTGCTGGAGCCGCTGCCCGGAGATCGTAACCTGGGGTTCCACTATTCAGTGGTCACCTGGACGCCGCGCGCAAAGCCGATGGGCATCCAGGTCGGCACCATTGCCAAAAACTGGGCATGAAAAAAGCGGCCCGTGGGCCGCTTTCGTCTTGAATCGAGAGGCTATAGTCGCAGCGATTCTTTAGCTTCGAGACTCGTTTCCGTGTCTCTTGGTTCAGAATCCAACCGAGTCAAGCAGCCATACGAAGGTGGCCTATCGATTGTCCCTACGTCAGTGAGTACCAGTTTCACTGCTGCCGAAAGTCCGGGGGGCCAATACTGGAAAACCAAGCCCGGAAATGCGCGTTTGCAGTCCTCAACTACAAGGATATACAAGCTGACCCTTGTGAACAACCCAATTTGATGAAAAGCCTGATTTTACGGGGTTTCCGTGACCTCGGATGATCCCGTTTTTTGAATTTCTGGCCCTTTTCTTACCGGCGCAGTAAACGATTCAAACAACCAGGAGGACACGCATGGAGGATCTCGAAGCGGACATTGGCCAACTGTGGCACGCGGCAGCCGGCGTACTCGATGCACGCACCCTGCAGGAACTGGTCGACGGCGTGGCCGCGTTGCCGCAGGAGCCACCCTACTGTGGCGTGTACTGGTATCCGGTGCAGCACATCCCCGCCGCGCTGCAGGCCTTGCTGCAGCCGTACCGACTTGAGCGTGAGCGGCCTTCGGGGTGGCGCTGGGAAGCCAGCCCGCCGTCCTGGTGTTTTCCCGATGGCCTGGTCGAACAGCTCAGCGAGCGCCTGGCAGCGGCCATGGCCCCTGTTTGACTGTCCCAACCGTACCCCCTGTTTAACAGTCACAACGTCGCCTGGCGGCACCTGGCGCCGGCCTGCCGGCGACCTTCGGCCACCGACCGCCCGACCCCTGCAGCTGAAAAACGGCCTGTACCCGATAGGGGTACGCTGGTCGCCCATTTAAAAGGTACGGCGACGTATATTTAAAACGTGCGTCTACGTATCTTATTAAGGTACGCATACGTACCCTAAAAAAAGACGCATGCGTGTATTGACAAGGTACGCATGCGTACCCTACAATTATGCTCATAGGGACAACAACCGGGGGACGTAAAATGCGCATCAAAGAGAAGGGCACCAAGCTGCAGCTGTTGAGGGTCAGCTATTCGTCGGAGCGTGGTCGTAGCGTCGAGACCATGTTTGCCAGCCTTGATAAGACCGCCTTGAGCATCCCTGCGGAGCTGCGCAAGGTGCTGGAGGCGGACGAGGTCACGCAGCTGGAGGCGGAACTGCAGAAGCGCCAGGCGGGTGATCAGCTGGAGTCGAAGAGGCGCTCGCTGAAATACACGGCGAACTTTCTGTCGAGCTTTCGCCGGGCACTGGAAGACCCGGAGGCGTTGGTAGATCCGGAAAAACCTGAGAATAACTTTACCCAGGAAAAGGCCGATGCGCTGTGGGCTGAGCTCGATGCCACCCGCACGGCGTTGCGCAAGGCCGGCTTTGCCAGGCCCCAGCCGGAGGCCAAGCCTAAGGCTGCCCAGGGCGAGTAAACGAGCAGGCACAAAAAAGGGGCAGGACGCCCCGTTTTGTGAATTCATAATTATGAATTAATAATTATGAAGCTAGTAGCCTTCGCGTTCCAGCAGCTCGCGAATGATCCCGCTCACGGTCTTTTGGCCGTGCCCGCCGCGCTTGTTTACCAGCGCCGCGTCTTGCAGTTTTTCGATCATCGATGGCGGTAAACTGATTCCGATGGCTTGAGCTTTTTGCTCTGGATCAACTGTTTTTTTCGAATCAGCCGCTTTGGCTTTTTTCTGGCCGTAGGGCTTATCGGCGATTTGGTCGGCCAGTTGATCAGCCAGTTGATCGATGATCGTCGGGCTGGTGGGGTGCCGACCTGCGGCGGATTGGCTGCGCGGCTTAGACATTGAACACCTCCTGCATCAGCGCGTTGATCTCAGCAGCGGCAATCGCGTTGCCGGTTTCCAGAACCGACAAGCCTTCGCAGGCAGCGTCCTTATAGACTTTGCGTGAAAAGCCGACTGACTGCAGCACCTGGAAGTCGGGGAATTCTGCCAGGTAGGCTAAAAACTCCGCCCTCTCCTTCTCTTTCACTGACGCGTTGGTGCTGGCCATCGTGTGATAAATGCGCACCTGCAGTTCAGGATTGTGGTCGCGCCAGTTCACTAGTTGGTCTTGCAGTTCTTCCAGGGTGTCGAGATCAAATTGGCTGTTTTGGTGCGGGGCAATAATCAAGTCGGCGACCATGCCGCCTGTGATCAGCTCGCGAGAATTCCTCCCGGCCACGTCGACAATGACATGCTCATATTTTTCATTAAGACTTCGTAAAGTTGAAGCGATGCTACCAAGTTTTTCAACCAGTGTGATGGCTGGAAGATTGCTATTTTCTTCACGCTCCGCGTGCCACTTGGCCGCGCTACGCTGCTGGTCGGCATCGACCAGGCACACGTCCTTGCCGCGCTTGGCCAGGCCAACCGACAGGTTGGTGGCGGTCGTGGTCTTCGAGGCGCCGCCCTTGTTGCATCCGACAATCGTAATCATTGGGTGACTCCGCAATGAGCTGTTGTTATGAATTCATAATTCACAAATCATAATTCATAATTATGATTGGATCAAGTGGTATTTAGAGTCGACTTATGGGCTCGCTCACGGAGGGGGAGGGGAGATCTCGACAAGTAATAGGCATACCTAAATAAGGAACGCACACAGTCCAATTAAAAGGTACGCATGCGTATCTTGAAAGGGTGCGTCGGCGTATCTTGTATGGGTACGTTGGTCGTACCGTTAAAAGGTACGAGTGCGGTCTATGTAAGGGTACGTATACGGATCTCAATAAGGTACGCATGCGGACTCTTATTGGGGGTGGTGCCGTACCTTTTTGTGGTCTGCCTGTCTGTGGTGGCTGCTTTTGCGGTGACCTACCCGCAGGGGAGGGGGAGGGTCGCCCTTTCCCGCCATGGCGGGGCTGGCTTTACCCCCAAAAAGCCGATTTGCGCCCAACGCTTGGTCGCCTGGCGGCTCCAGCGATTTGGGCGCTTCAGGTCAGCCGGCTGCGCCGAAGAAAAGCCAACTCATCCCTAGCCGACCTCGAGCTTTTTGTCGGCAAAGCGGCGCAGACTATTATCCTAAAGAATATATCTGTTAGGGTATTACGGGGATGTTGAGCTAACTCAGGCTCGCACCTGGCCACCTCATTGGCGGTTGCTTGGGGATGGGCCGCTGAACCTCGACCATGCCCTAACATATATATCTGTTAGGGTTTAGAAGCAATGGCCGTTAGGCCTTGACCTCGGCTTTGTAGATCTGCGCGTGGCTGTCTTTGATCTCGGCCATGGCCGCCGCGAAGCGCTCTAATTCAGCCTTGATCGCCGCCTCGATGTCAGCGAGGTCAGCAGCGCCGACCTGGCTTTTGTTCGCCGCCGTTCGTCCCGGCGTAGCGAAGCTTTCCAGGGTGCTGCGCTTGTCGACGCCGCGACCCAGGAGGCGCTCGGCGACGTGCTGCGCGACCGTTGGCGTGATGTCGAGCCCTGTCTTTTTGGCTCGTTCCAAGGCATCGAGCACGACGGCCCGCATGAGCCGCTTGCTCCCTGCACTGCATTCAGCGCCGCAGATCCCTGTGATTCGAGCCATGGCTTTGCGGTACTCGACGCTTTCGAGCTGTTGTTCTCGCAGGGCTTTTACGGCGCTGGTCAGCTCTTTATAAGCAGCACCGACGTCCTTCGAGTAGTCGCCCAACAATTGGTTGCGCAGCCTGGTATCCATCTGGTCTCTCCTGTTCAATACCTTAACGCATATAACTGTTAGGGTAGTAATCTGGTGACAAAAAGGCAAGTCCGCTTTAGCTTTTGATCTATTGAATACCCAGACCAATCCGCTTTTGATGTTGATTTACTATCTAACCTGGCTGACTTTGCTGTTGATCTTGATCTTGATCTTGATCTTGATCTTGATCTTGATCTTGATCTTGATCTTGATCTTGATCTTGATCTTGATCTTGATCTACTCACTACCCAACTACTTCGCCTTTGATTTGGCTCTTGATCTATCCATAAAAACCACTCTGCTTGAAATACGTTGACTTGGGTTGTGCTCTTTTTTGATGATGTAAAGGCAATCAAGAGAAAGCAGCAAAGGCAAAACAAGGGCAATTAGTAGATGCCCTTTTTAAGCGGGTAGAGCTCAGGAGCAAGGGCTAACTCGGCTCCGCCGAGTTCCGTCACTCCGGTCGCTGCGCTCCCTTCTTTCCGGCCTTGCTCCCCGGCGCTTTGCTTGGGAAGAGATCAAAAGCAGATCAAAAACTATAAGAGCGAAAAGCCATGAACCAAGAGCAAAGCAAGCCAAAGCGGCGGCGTGGGCCTAAGCCCAATCCCAACCCGGCTGTTAAAAGAAACAAGCGGGTTAGCGTGTATTTCAATGAAGTTGAATATATCGAACTTTGCGGTCGTGTCAAAAAGCGTATTGAACTTTGCGACTATATCCGCGCCCAGGTGTTTGCCGGCAAAACTCCTTATAGCGTGACCGTCCCTGAACTGAACTTGCAGGCATATTCGGAGTTAGCCAGGGCCGCAGCCAATTTGAACCAAATTGCGCGGCAACTGAACATCGACAGCGATCCATTCGACTTTGATCAGCTGCGCAAAGAGTTGCACGCTTTCCGAATGGCGCTGATTCAAGGGGCGTTGTAATGAAAGGCATGCAGAAAATCTCCAGAGGCAGCGGCTTTGCCGGAACGGTGGCCTATGGATTTTTCGGGGACAAAAAAGATCCTCGGGATCTTGAGGGTGAGGTGATCGGCGGCAACATGTCCGGTGATGACCCTGAGAGCCTGGCTGCCGAGTTCGCCGCTTCAAGAGCGGTCAGGCCCGATGTGGCCAAACCCGTTTGGCACAACAGCTTGCGGCTGCCGACAGGGGACGAGCTCAGCCGCGAGAAGTGGGTGGAAATCGGCGACGAGTACATGAAGCGCATGGGTTTCTCTGACCATCACCAGCGCGTGTACATCCTGCACGATGACCCGGAAGGGCAGCACATCCACATCATTGCTTCACGCATCGGCCTCGATGGAGAGCTGTTCTTGGGCCGAAATGAAAACTTCAAAAGCACCAAGATCATCAGTGAACTGGAAGGCAAATACGGCCTGAGACCAACCGATGCCCCGACTTACGACGAAAAGGGCAGGGTCGTAATGCCGAGCAAATCCAAGCTCAGCAAAAGCGAGATCGAAAAAGCCGTTCGCACCGAAACCGAACCACCGCGCAAGCAACTGCAAAAGCTGGTTGATCAGGCGATGCACGGTAAGCCCAGCGTGACGCAATTCGTCGAGCGCCTGCAGGTGGCCGGCGTCGATGTGCAGCCCGCTATCGCCTCGACCGGTCGACTCAATGGTTTTTCGTTCGGCCTTCAGGGTAGCGACGTGTATTTCTCTGGCTCAAAGCTCGGTGACAGCTACAAATTATCCTCACTTCAAAAGCGTGGTTTAACGTATGACCAAGACCGAGAAAGCGAACTCCTACACGGACTCAAAGCCAGCGCTGGACATGCAGTTGGCAGTGATCGAGATGCAAAAAATGCTGACGGCATTCAACCCGGCAGCGCAGATCGAAACAGCGATCCAAAAGATGCAGGACACGCCATCGATATACGGCGAACTCCTGGCGGAGCAGATCGTGCCAGTGATCGAGCCGATCACGCAGATCCTGCAGGAGCTTCGGGACGTGTTGAGCGATCTGCGGACGAGCGCCGAGACGTTGAAACCAGCGCCGAAGCCCGCGACATCGGCTCAGAAGCCGGCGCAAGCATTGCCGGCACAGACGCCGAAAGCCCAATCGAAAGACCAGGCGCAGGCGCCGAAAGTCCAGGCACAAGCACCGAAAAAACCGCCGCTGCTGCAGTCCCTGCAGTGGCTCGTCCTAGTGAACATAGTCATCAGTCTGGGGACGTTGGGGCTGGTATTGGTACGGGCGTAGAAGTCTCTGGTGCAGGCCTTATCACCACTGGCGACAAGGTGATAGACGAACTCCTGCAGGCCGCACACAGCGGGCGTCTCAAAGCTGAGCGTGAGGTTTTGGCTCGCCAGAAAAAACAGCACCATGAAGACATGGCCAACGCGAAAAAACGCCAGGCGGAACTCGACAAGCCGGCGAGCAATCGCCTGTCTCAGCTTGCTGACCGGTCGCTTGATTCCAGCTGGCGAGCCGTGGAAATGCAGCGCTTTGCCAGTGCCATGGGCGCCGGCAAATTCCAAGTCACTTGCACGCCGGCAAACAAAAAAGCCGAGACGATCACGAAGGTGTACAGCGCCCAGGATCTGCAAGATCCGAAGGTCATCAAAAACCTGTCGCACTTGTCAGCGCGTAACTACACCGTCAGCGTTCAGCCGAGCGACTCGGCTGGCCTGATCATGCTCAAAGGCCTGGATAACCAGGACATCAAAAAAATGGAGGCCATCGGCCTGGCGCCTGCCGCCGTTGTGGAGTTTGCCGGCAAACATCAGGCGTGGATCGCGACAGGCGCAACCATGTCAGCCACCGAGCGCAAGGCGCTGACCAAGCGTATCGAAGACATGGTCGGGGTCGACAAAGCGGCTGGAATGGCAGGGCGCCTGGTCGGCTTCACCGGGGCCAGTCTGACTGCCGGAACTGGCCAAGTGGCGCCGGCTGCAGCGGAGCTCCTGGGCGAGATCAAAGCCGAAGCGGTTGAGGCCAAAGCGCAAGCGCTGCTGGCATCAGCTATCGAAAAAACGCTGGTAATTGGAGAGCGCGATTTTGTCGACGTGGGTGGCAAACACCTGCGCAAAGGCTTGCTAAGTGATGCGTGCAGGTCGGCTCTAAACGATCAGTCGATGTTTTTTGCTGGCAAGTACGACCCTAAAGTCGTTGAACAAGGCGTGCTCGAATCCATGGCGCGGCAGGGCGTCAAACCTTCACAAGCGTATCGCGCTGTTTTTGATGATTCGCCAGTCGCTGCAGGCGATGAGCGGCATGCCGCTGATGCGGTTGCGCAGGCTTTCACGCGTGTTGCGCTGGTGAAGGAAGGCAAGGATCTGGCCAGCGTCGACATCGCAACGGAGGCTGCAAGACGGCATCCTGATCTGATGAAACGGGCGGAGAGCCGGCAGGATTCAGAGGTCAAGGCGTATGACGCGCAAGTGAAAGCGAGCGGCGAGGCTGACAGTGCGCGCCGGGCGAAGGCAGCTGAACTA
>NZ_AFOY02000014.1 GCF_000217955.3 Pseudomonas fluorescens HK44
GAGCCTGCTCGCGATGTGGCCAGTACTGCCAACCTCTATGTGATGGTCAGTCAGTCTCGATCCGCGAGTGTTTGCGGGTGTCTTTCATGGTCACATACACCAGCAACGACACCGCGATGCAGGCGGTGACATACCAGTAGTAACCGGTTTCCATGCCGATGCTCTTGAACCACAGGGCGATGTATTCAGCGGTACCGCCGAAGATCGACACGGTCAGCGCATACGGCAGGCCGACGCCCAGGGCGCGGATTTCGGTGGGGAACAGTTCGGCTTTGACCACCGCGTTGATCGAGGTGTAGCCGCTGACGATGATCAGCGCCGCCATGATCAGGAAGAACGCGCCCCACCAGGTCTGGATGGTGTGCAGGGTGGTGAGGATCGGCACGGTGAACAGGGTGCCGAGAATGCCGAAGGCGATCAGGATCGGCCGCCGCCCGACTTTATCCGACAAGCCGCCGATGACCGGTTGCAGGCACATGAACAGGAACAGCGTGGCCGCCGAAATGGTGGTGGAGTCGGAGATGCTCATGCCGACCGTGTTCACCAGGTATTTCTGCATGTAGGTGGTGTAGGTGTAGAAGGCCAGGGTGCCGCCCATGGTCAGGCCGACCACGGTCATCAGTTCCTTGGGATGACGCAGCAGGGTGCGCATGGCGCTTTCTTTGGACTTTTCTTTCTTGGTGAACGACTCGGTTTCTTCCATCCCGCGACGCAGGTACAACGCGACGATGGCACACAGTGCGCCGATACCAAACGGAATGCGCCAGCCCCAGTCGTACAGTTGTTCGGTAGTCAGGGTTTGCTGCAGCACGATCAGCACGCCCAGAGCGATGAGCTGGCCGGAGATCAGCGTGACGTACTGGAAGCTCGAAAAGAAGCCGCGACGTTCCTTGGTCGCCATTTCGCTCAGGTAAGTCGCCGAGGTGCCGTACTCGCCACCCACCGACAGGCCCTGCAGCAAGCGGGCGAACACCAGCAGAATCGGTGCGCCGACGCCGATGGTTTCATAACCCGGGCTCAACGCGATGATCAGCGAGCCGAAGCACATCAGGTACACCGACGCCATCAGCGCCGCTTTACGTCCGGCGCGGTCGGCGTACAGGCCCATCAGCCAGCCGCCGATCGGGCGCATCAAAAAGCCCACGGCGAAAATCGCGGCGGTGTTCAGCAGTTGGGCGGTGGTGTCGCCTTTGGGGAAAAAGGCTTTGGCGAAGTACAGCGAGAAGGCGGCGTAGACGTACCAGTCGTACCACTCGACCATGTTGCCGACAGAACCGCTGAAGATCGATTTGATGCGGCTGGCCGTGGTCTTTTCTTTGGCAGGCACAGCGGCCGACCCAAGAGGCAGGGTTTGTGAGTTATCCATGACGGATCCTTCATTTAATTGTTTTTGTGGAGCGCGCGTAAACGCAGCCTGGGAGGGCTATAGCAGGAGCTGTGCCAAGGGGGAGAGGGCCGGTTTAGAGGGGTTAATGGGAATGGGTGAGCGGAAATCCGCTTATTCAGATTGGGTGACAGGCGAAAAACCGCTTATGCAGTTCATTGATTTGCGTTGTCTGTACCTGCCTCATCGCGAGCAGGCTTGCTCCCACAGTGGATCGGCGTCATGCACAAAATCTGAGCCTGACTCGGTCAATGTGGGAGCGAGCCTGCTCGCGATGAGGCCGTTACAGACAGTACAAAAATTCAGCTCTCTCGCAGGAATGTTTCTCGGCTCAGCCCATGCCGCTGCATCTTTTCATTGAAGGTCCGGCGCGGCAGTTGCAGTTCTTCCAGCACGGCTTTGATATCACCCTTGTGCCGGGTCAGCGCGGCTCGCAGGCACTGTGCTTCGAAGGCTTCCTGCTGGGCGGCGAGGGACTGGCCGGGTTCGATGCCGACCGGTTCCGGTTCGCCCAGGCCCAGCACCTGGCGCTCGGCGACGTTCGCCAGTTCGCGCACATTGCCCGGCCAGTCGTGGCTCAGCAACCGACTCAACTGCGGGCCGCTCAGAGGCGGAAAGCTGCGTCCCAGCCGCTGCGCGGCGGCATGAGCGAAGTGTTCGAACAGCAACGGAATGTCCTCACGCCGTTCGCGCAATGGCGGCAGGCGTAACTCCGCGACGTTCAGCCGATACGCCAGGTCTTCGCGAAAACGCCCGGCGCGGGCTTCATCGAGCAGGTCGGGTTTGGTCGCGGCGATGATCCGCAGGTCCACGTGAATGCTCTGGTTGGAGCCCAGTCGCTCGAGCTTTTGCTCCTGCAACACGCGCAGTAATTTGACCTGCTGAGCCAGCGGCATGCTTTCGATTTCATCGAGGAACAAGGTGCCGCCATCGGCGTATTCAAGCTTGCCGATACGTTTGCCCTGAGCGCCGGTGAAGGCACCGCTTTCATGACCGAACAACTCGGCTTCGAACAGCTGCTCGGGGATCGCCGCACAGTTCAGCGCCACGAACGCTTTGTCGGCGCGCGGGCCAAAATCATGCAGGCAACGGGCGACCAGCTCTTTGCCGCTGCCGGTTTCGCCACGGATCAGCACGTTCACCGGCAGCGCCGCAAGGTCCAGCACTTGCCGACGCAGGGTCTGCAAACCACGGGAGACGCCGAGCAGACTGGCGTCTAGTTTGCTGCGGTTATCGGCCTGTTCGTGCAGGGCGCGGTTTTCCAGCACCAGTCGACGTTTGTCCAGCGCCCGACGCAGGCTGCTGAGCAAGGTTTCCGGGCTGAAGGGTTTTTCGAGGAAGTCGTAGGCGCCATCGCGCATGGCTTCAACCGCCATCGGCACATCGCCGTGACCGGTCAGCAGGATCACCGGCAAATCGGCGTCCCGCTGTTGCAGCCGGGCCAGGAGTTCCAGGCCGGTCATGCCGGGCATCCGCACATCGCTGAGGATCACCCCCGGGAAATTCGCCGGCAACTGCGCCAGGCATTCATCGGCGCGACTGAACAGTTTGACCTCGAACCCCGAGAGGCTCAGCCACTGTTCGACGGCATCGCGAATGCTGCTTTCGTCATCGACCACGATCACCGCGTTCAACATTGAATGTGCGCCTCCAGATCGATGGGCAAGGTGAGGGTGAAGACCGCGCCGTCGCTGTGATTGTCGGCGTTCAGGCGACCGCCCAGTTCATGCACGATGGCGAACGATACCGCCAGCCCGAGGCCCAGGCCATCACCCACCGGTTTGGTGGTGAAGAACGGATCGAAGACCTTCGGCAGATCCTGCGGCGCAATACCGCCGCCGCTGTCGGCGACCGTCAGGCGCCACAACTGCTGATCGGCTTCAAGGCGGATTTCCAGGTGCTTGAGCGGTTTGTCACGCATCGCGTCGAGGGCATTGCGCAGCAGATTGATCAGCACCTGTTCCAGGCGAATCGCATCGCCGCGAACCCAGGCTGGGCGACTCAGGTGCAAAACCCAGTCGATCTGTTCATCGCGTAGCCGCGCGTCAAGCAACTGCAAGGATTGATCGACCACCGCCGCCAGGTCCAGACGCTCGCGCAAACCGCTGGGGGTTTTACGGGCGAATGTCTTGAGGTGACTGGTGAGGGCGGCCATGCGCGTCAGCATTTCATCGACCGGTCTCAGCGCTTTATACGCATCGTCGACGCGGCCGTGATCGAGCAGCAGGCGCAAGGTTGCCAGTTGCATACGCTGGGCGGTGAGTGGCTGGTTGATTTCATGGGCCAGGGCCGCTGACATTTGCCCCAGCGCCGCGAGTTTGGCCGATTGCACCAGACCGTCCTGAGCGGTGCGCAGCTCGCGAGTGCGCTCTTCAACCAAGTGCTCTAGCTCTTCGCGGCTGCGCTGACGCAACCTGGCCAGACGCCAACGCTGGCTGAGGAACAGCAGCAAAAACACCAGTGTCAGCCACACTCCGGCAGCGGCCAGCCCGGCGTTGCGCACATCTTCGAAGGCCACTTGTGGACGACGCAGCAGGTGCAATGTCCAGCCTTCGGTGCTCAAGGGCAGCGATTCCCAGAGGTAATCCGCTGTGCCGTCGGGGCCGTCGACGCGGGCCAGGTAACTGTTTTCGTCAAAGCGCCGAATCGGTTGATGGTCGAGCGGGGTCAGTGGTTGCTTGTCGTATTGGCGGGTGGTTTTGAGCTCGGCGCGATCAGTGTCCGATAGCGTGCCCAGCAACCGATAGCGCCACCCCGGCTGATTGGCGATAAACACAATGCCCCGCGCATCGCTGACCAGCAGGGTGTCACTGCCTTGACGCCATTCGCGCTCCAGCTCCGGAAACTCGAGTTTCACCACCATGGCGCCGAGAAACTCGCCGTTATCGCCCGTCACCGCACTGGACAGAAAATACCCGGGAATTCCACTGGTCACGCCCACTGCGTAAAAGCGCCCGGCGCCCTGGCTGCGGGTTTGGCTGAAGTAGGGCCGAAAGCCGTAGTTGTGGCCAACGTAGCTGCTGGGCAAGCGCCAATTGCTGGCAGCCACGGCCAGGCCGGTGTGATCCAGCAGTTCCAGGGTGGACGACTGGGCCGCGCCGTTGATCTTTTCCAGTTTGCGGTTCAGCGCATCCTGTTGATCAGCACCCACCGGGCCATCGAGTGCGGCGCGTAGCTGCGGGTCCAGCGCCAGCACCGCGGGCAGGGTGCGGTAGCGCTCGATCAGGGTGTGCAGGGAGTTGGCGTATAAGGCCAATTGCTGATTGGCGCGGGCGGCATCGTCCACCTGGGCCTGGCGTTCGGCGTGGCGCATGGCCAACCCGGCAGCCAACGCAGCGCCAGCGAGGATCAGCAGGGTGTACAGCGTCAGGCGTAATGGACGAGAGATCGCAAGCATGGCGTAAAAACAGTCAGCAATACGGGCGCGCACCATAGCATGCAGTGGTGCAGGAGGACTTGACCAAAGACACCGTCGGCGAGCCGTCATGGATAACAAAAAAACCGCGCTGTTTTTGCAAACAGCGCGGCTTTCTTTTCCAGCGGTTAAAGGCTTATTGCACTTCTACCGCCAGGCTTTCACTGATTTTCTTCTGCCAGATGGCGGGGCCCGTGATGTGCACCGACTCACCTTTGCTGTCGACCGCCACGGTCACTGGCATGTCTTTTACGTCGAACTCGTAGATCGCTTCCATGCCCAGTTCGGCGAAAGCCACTACGCGAGACTTCTTGATTGCTTGCGCCACCAGGTAAGCCGCGCCGCCTACTGCCATCAGGTAAACAGCCTTGTGGTCCTTGATCGCTTCGATCGCAGTCGGGCCGCGTTCGGATTTGCCGATCATGCCCAGCAGGCCGGTTTGTTCGAGGATCTGGCGGGTGAACTTGTCCATCCGCGTCGCGGTGGTCGGGCCAGCAGGACCCACCACTTCTTCGCGCACCGGATCAACCGGGCCGACGTAGTAGATGAAACGACCTTTCAGGTCCACCGGGAGGGTTTCACCCTTGTTCAGCATCTCGACCATGCGCTTGTGCGCAGCGTCGCGACCGGTGAGCATCTTGCCGTTCAGCAGGACGGTTTCGCCCGGCTTCCAGCTTTGGACTTCTTCCGGGGTCAGGGTGTCGAGATTGACGCGACGGGCCGAAGGGCCGGCTTCCCAGACAATTTCAGGGTAGGCGTCCAACGGTGGCGCTTCCAGCGATGCCGGGCCGGAGCCGTCGAGCACGAAGTGCGCGTGACGGGTGGCGGCGCAGTTGGGGATCATGCACACCGGCAACGAAGCGGCGTGGGTCGGGTAATCCATGATCTTCACGTCGAGTACGGTGGTCAGGCCGCCCAGGCCCTGGGCGCCGATGCCCAGTTGGTTGACCTTCTCGAACAGCTCCAGACGCATCTCTTCGATACGGTTGGACGGGCCGCGTTTTTTCAGCTCGTGGATGTCGATGGATTCCATCAACACTTCCTTGGCCATCACCGCGGCTTTCTCGGCGGTGCCGCCGATGCCGATGCCGAGCATGCCCGGTGGGCACCAGCCAGCGCCCATTTCCGGAACGGTTTTCAGCACCCAGTCAACGATCGAGTCGGACGGGTTGAGCATGGCCATTTTCGACTTGTTCTCGGAACCGCCGCCCTTGGCTGCCACGTCGACTTCCACGGTGTTACCCGGAACGATCGAGTAGTGGATCACCGCCGGGGTGTTGTCCTTGGTGTTTTTACGAGCGCCCGCCGGGTCGGCGAGGATCGAAGCACGCAGGACGTTTTCCGGCAGGTTGTAGGCGCGACGTACGCCTTCGTTGATCATGTCGTCCAGGCCCATGGTTGCGCCATCCCAGCGCACGTCCATGCCCACGCGGACAAACACGGTCACGATGCCGGTGTCCTGGCAAATCGGACGGTGGCCGGTGGCACACATGCGCGAGTTGATCAGGATCTGCGCCATCGAATCGCGGGCTGCCGGTGATTCTTCACGCAGGTAGGCCTCGTGCATCGCCTGGATGAAATCCACGGGGTGGTAGTAGGAAATGAACTGCAGGGCGTCAGCAACGCTCTGAATCAGGTCGTCTTGCTTGATCACGGTCATGAGTCGCGCTCCTCTAAAAGACGGGAACATTCAATAAGGTGCTTGCAGTTGGGGTGCATCGGTCGGCTGCAAACACCTTTCAAGGCACGCCGGGGTTGCTGGCGCGACGCTAAAAAGGCGCGGCAGTATAACGCGCCTCGAAGCCGGGCACACCCGCCGGCAGTCAAACCAAAGTCGCATAGGGTCAAGCATGCTTATCTGTTGGCGTGGCGAGGGAGCTTGCTCCCGCTGGACTGCGAAGCAGGCCTGAAGCTTCCCACCTCGATGTATCAGGCACACCTGGCCGGCCGGATTTGCGGCCGCTTCGCAGCCGAGCGGGAGCAAGCTCCCTCGCCACAAAGGTTTGCCTGGTCTGCATTGCATCGTGCGTGCCTATCGCCCCAAAATTGAATGGTCATTCTTGAGGTGCAACACTAAAGTGGCATCTGGCATTTCAGGGCCGAACATTTTTATCAGCCCCTCTGTACGGCGAGCCCACGATTGACCCATAACGCTATCCGGAGTCTGTTGCTCAAGCGCTTTATTCTGGCGACGGGCACCTATGCACTGGCGGTATTGCTGTTGTGGCTGGCGATTATCAGTGGTCACTATCAAGGCCCAGTGCGCAGTGCGGTGATCGGCACGCTGCTGGTGATGCTCAGCCAGTTGGTGTTGTTCGCGGTGTTTTTCACCGGGCGCAATCTGCGGTTTGCCGACCCGAGCCTGACCGAAGTTCAGGTGCTGCTGGGGCTGGGCTGGCAGACCTGGTTGATCGCTCACCTGGACGTGGCCCGCGGCGCCTTTCTGGTGTTTTACCTGTTGATTCTGTTATTCGGCCTGTTCCATCTGCCACGCCGAGCGTTTGTCCGATGTGCGGTATTGGTTTTTGTAAGCTTTGCAGGCCTTAACCTCTGGGAAGGCTATCACCTCGAACTGGCCGACCCGGCGCTGGCGGCGCTGCAAGTCTGCGTGTTGTTTATCGTGCTGGTCTGGCTGACGCTGTATGCCAGCTACGTTCAGACCTCGCGGCAACGCATGCGCCAGCGGCGGTTTGCCTTGCAAGCGCATCAAGACACCTTGCGCGGGATGATGCGCCAACTCGAAGACCTGGTGGCCACCGACGAACTCACCGGGCTGTTCAACCGCCGGCATTTTCTACGCCTGGCTTCGCGCGAACTGCGCAGTATGGAAGAGGGCATGGTGCATGGTCTGGCACTGATTGACCTCGACCACTTCAAACGCATCAATGACAAGTATGGCCATGCGGCCGGCGATCAGGTGTTGCAGGCGTTCGCAGGTGTCGCCACGGCCTGCCTGCGCGAAGACGATGTACTGGCGCGTTATGGCGGTGAGGAATTTGTGTTGTTGCTACCCGATTGTGGTCCCGAGCGCCTGACCTCCTGCTGCGAGCGGCTGCGCATTGCCTTTACCGATGTCGAACTGATCGGTCTGCCGGTGCAGGACCTGAGCCTGTCCGCCGGCATGACCTTGCTTGAACCGGGTGACCACCTGGATGACGCCTTGCAGCGTGCCGATCAGGCGCTGTATCGCGCCAAGCGTGACGGTCGCAATCGCTGTGCCGCGGCCTGGGAGAACGTCGATGCCTGAGTTGCGAGTGGGCGAACGTCAGTGGTCGGTGGCAGCGGGCAGCAACCTGCTCGATGCCTTGAACCAGAACGGCTCGCATGTGCCCTACAGTTGCCGCGCCGGCAGTTGCCACGCATGCCTGGTGCATTGCCTCAAAGGCGAGGTAAGCGACCGACGACCCGATGCGCTGGGCACCGAGCAACGTGAGCGAGGTTGGCGGCTGGCCTGTCAGTGCGAGGTCGTCGATGATCTGCACGTGGCGGTGTTCGATCCGCTGCGCGATGGCTTGCCGGCCACCGTTGTAGCGGCCGACTGGTTGAGTGCCAGCGTGTTGCGCCTGCGCTTGCAGCCCGAGCGGCCCTTGCGTTATCAGGCCGGGCAGCATCTGGTGTTGTGGGCTGGCAACGTGGCGCGGCCGTATTCGCTGGCCAGCCTGCCGCAGGAAGATCGTTTTCTGGAGTTTCACCTCGACTGTCGCTTGCCGGGCGAATTCAGCGATGCGGCACGCTTGCTGAAAATCGGTGACCCGATTCGCCTGGGCGAGTTGCGCGGCGGTGCGCTGCATTACGACCCCGACTGGCAAACCCAGCCGTTGTGGCTGCTGGCGGCCGGCACCGGATTGGCGCCATTGTTCGGCGTTTTGCGTGAGGCGTTGCGCCAGGATCACCAAGGCTCCATTCGGGTGATTCATCTGGCCCACGATACCCGCGAGCATTACCTGGCCAAACCCTTGGCAGCGCTGGCAGCACACCATCCCAACCTGAGCGTCGAACTGTTGACAGCGGCTGAGTTGACCGCGGCTTTGGCGCAATTGCGCCTTGTTTCCCGGCAAACCCTGGCATTACTCTGCGGGCACCCCGACAGCGTCGACGCCTTTGCCCGGCGCCTGTACCTGGCTGGGCTGCCGCGCAATCAACTGTTGGCCGATGTCTTCGTGCCGCGGGGTTGAACGCGAAATCACTTTCATGAGACTCACTATGACGAACGCCATCCTGCTGGAACGTGAGCGCGGGCTGCTGACTTTGCGCCTGAACCGCCCGGACAAGAAAAACGCCCTGACCCGCGCCATGTACAGCCAGTTGGCGGACGCCTTGCAACAGGCCGACGCCGACCCCGAGATCAACGCCATATTGATCACTGGCAGCAACGAGTGCTTCACCGCCGGCAACGACATCGTCGACTTCCTTGAAGAACCGCCGAGCGACCTCGCAAGCCCGGTGTTCCAGTTCATGCGCAGCCTGCTGGAATGCCGCAAGCCGGTGATCGCGGCCGTGGCCGGCGCCGCCGTGGGCATCGGCACCACCTTGCTGCTGCATTGCGACCTGGTGTACATCAGCGCGGATGCGAAGTTGCGCATGCCGTTCGTCAACCTCGGGTTGTGCCCGGAATTTGGTTCCAGCCTGATCCTGCCACGCTTGCTTGGGCAGGCCAAAGCGACCGAGTTGTTGCTGCTGGGCGAAGGTTTCAACGGTGAACAGGCCGCCGCCTGGGGAATTGCCACTGCGGCGCTGCCCAATGGCGAGGCCGCAGTGGCCAAGGCGCGCGAAATGGCATTGCGCTTCGAAACACTGGCACCCGAAGCAGTGCGTATCAGCAAACAGCTGATGAAGGCTGCGGACCGCGAGCAATTGCGCAAAGCGATCGAGGAGGAGGGCAACCTGTTTGTCCAACGGCTGCGTTCGCCGGAAGCGATTGCGGCGTTGTCGGGGTTTATCAACCGAACCTGAATTTTTGTTGACTGGGCCGATGCCTTCGCGAGCAGGCATCACATCTCCTAAGTCAGAAACCAAAAAGCCCCGTCATTCACATGACGGGGCTTTTGCGTTTCAGCGGTCCGAGACTCAGACCATCTTGTCGCCAACGTGCAGGATCTTCATGCCGTTGGTGCCGCCGATGGTGTGGTAGCTGTCGCCCTTGGTCAGGATGACCCAGTCGCCTTTTTCGACCACACCGAGTTTGAGCAACTCGTCGATCGCGGCCTGGCTGACTTGCTCAGGCGGCAACGATGCCGGGTCGAACGGTACGGTGTAGACGCCACGGAACATGGCTGCGCGGGCCTGGGTTTCGCGGTGCGGGGAAAACGCGTAGATCGGCACCGAGGAACGGATGCGCGACATGATCAACGGCGTGTAGCCACTTTCGGTCAAGGCAATGATCGCCTTCACGCCCGGGAAGTGGTTGGCCGTGTACATGGCCGCCAGGGCGATACTCTGGTCGCAGCTTTCGAACACTTTACCGATACGGTGGCTGGAGGTTTTGCTGGTCGGGTGCTTTTCAGCGCCGATGCAAATCCGCGCCATGGCCTGGACCGCTTCGAGCGGGTATTGGCCGGCGGCGCTTTCCGCCGAGAGCATCACGGCGTCGGTGTAGTCGAGCACGGCGTTGGCTACGTCGGACACTTCCGCGCGGGTCGGCATCGGGTTCAGGATCATCGACTCCATCATCTGGGTCGCCACGATCACCGCTTTATTGTGGCGGCGTGCGTGCAGGATGATCTTCTTCTGAATACCTACCAGCTCGGCGTCGCCGATTTCCACGCCCAAATCACCACGGGCGACCATCACGGCGTCCGAGGCTTTGATCAGGCCGTCGAGGGTTTCGTCATCGGCCACGGCTTCAGCGCGCTCGATCTTTGCCACCAGCCAGGCGGTGCCGCCAGCTTCGTCGCGCAGCTGGCGGGCGTATTCCATGTCGGCGGCATCGCGCGGGAAGGACACGGCGAGGTAGTCGACTTCCATTTCTGCGGCGAGCTTGATGTCGGCCTTGTCTTTTTCAGTCAGGGCCGGGGCTGTCAGGCCGCCACCGCGACGGTTGATGCCTTTGTGGTCCGACAGTGGGCCGCCGATGGTCACGGTGCAATGCAGCTCGGTCGCGGTGGCGGTATCCACGCGCATCACCACGCGACCGTCGTCGAGCAGCAGCTCGTCGCCCACGCCGCAATCCTTGACCAGGTCCGGGTAGTCGATGCCGACCACTTGCTGGTTGCCTTCGGTCAGCGGATGGCTGGTGGAGAAGGTGAATTGATCACCGATCTTCAGCTCGATGCGCTTGTTGGCGAACTTGGCGATACGAATTTTCGGGCCTTGCAGGTCACCCAGCAGGGCGACGAAGCGGCCGTGCTTGGCGGCGAGGTCACGCACCAGCCTGGCGCGAGCCTTGTGCTCGTCGGGCGTGCCGTGGGAAAAGTTCAAGCGGGCAACGTCCAGGCCAGCCAGAATCAGCTGTTCGAGAACTTCCGGCGAGTTACTGGCCGGGCCAAGGGTAGCGACGATTTTGGTACGACGGACGGACATGCAGAGACTCCTGAGTTCAAGCGCTGAGTGAGGCTACTATGGTCTGCGGTTGTAGTCATTGTTCGTTTGCACTACTTATTATTCGTTTTTTTTTCTTATTCGCTTCTTTATCGAACGGTACAACTTTGATTCGAAGCCTCCTGAAGATTTTCGTCGACGGGTCGATACAGAGCACAAGACAGGAGACCCCCCCCATGCGATTCGTGCTCATTGCCGCCCTTGCCCTCAGTGCCACGGGCTGCACCCGTTGGTCGATGGACCATCATTTAAACAACGCCTACCGCGCTTATGACCGTGGCAACTGTGAGGACGCAATGCTTGAATTGTCCCAGGTCGATCGCAACAGCCGGGCGCGGCGTTATATACAGCCGGAAGTGTCGATGCTGCGCGGCCAGTGCCTGG
This sequence comes from Pseudomonas fluorescens HK44, assembly GCF_000217955.3. Lineage (GTDB taxonomy): Bacteria > Pseudomonadota > Gammaproteobacteria > Pseudomonadales > Pseudomonadaceae > Aquipseudomonas > Aquipseudomonas fluorescens_AQ. The sequence goes on from NZ_AFOY02000014.1 coordinate 11,721, forward strand.
AACGTCAAAAACTGTACGTTGACGCGGCCCAGACTTACCAGTTCATCATCGCCCAGTACCCGGACAACGAGTACGCGTACCGTGCCCGTGCGCGGCTGGAAACCTTGCAGGCGCTGGGGTGGTACCCGCCGCGCAGCAGCGCCAAGAGCATTCCCGCGCCGTTGTAATGCAGGTTGTCATTTAAAGGCTGGGGGTATGCCAGCCTTGAGCTAATCTTCGATTGGCGGGTTTTAGAATGTTCAACCTAAATCACGTCAATCCCTGTGATCGGCGACGGTGAGGCGGATGTACAACGGTGACGTTCGCATCGGGATCGGGGAGAGCGCTCCTGTCTGGCAGGCACGTTCCGAAGTCTTAGTACGACCTTGCCCAAGGGTCTTGCCATAGCGATAAACACTATGTTCACTGAGCGCCGGATCGAGCGGCATCAACTGCCGCATTTCCTGAAAGTGTTCAACAGCGTCACCGACAAACCCATCGGCTTTCTCGGCAATGTGTCCGAAGACGGCCTGATGCTTATCAGCCTGTTGCCGATGATGGTCGGCGCAGCGTTTGACCTGCGCCTGAAAATCCCCGCCAGCGAAGATATTTTGCAGGTGGTCGACCTGCGCGCCATTTGCCTGTGGTGCCATGAAGACGCCACCCCTCAGCATTATGACGCGGGGTTTATGGTGCAACGAGCACCGCCTGAATATGGGCAACTGGTGAGCGCCTTGCATCGGTACTTCAGTTTTTATCCGGTGCCGGCGTCGGCTTGATCCTTCTGCGCACATTCACTGCCGCAAACCCGGGCCCGTAGGTGTAGGCCATCAGGGATTCGTTGTTGATATCGTGGTGGTAGTGAGATTTTTAGAGCACCCCGGCTTTTTTCCAGCTCAAATACCGCGTCACCAACTCCGCGCCCAGTTCATTGGGCCGTACATCCAGCACCGGCACTCCATGGGCGTTCAGCCGCTCATGGAGTTCGGCCCGGGCATTCAAATAATCGACCGTGCCACAATAGGCCAGCGCCTCAGGCAAGGTGTGCACGGGCGTTTGACGCACGTTATCGAGCACCTCTTCGCGCAGGCTGGCCACCAGCACCCGGTGTTGTTTACCCAGGCGTTTGGCCGCGCTGAGCAGTTCTTCGTCGTCGTCATCGCGCAGATTGGTGATCAGTACCACCAGTGCCCGACGTTTTTGCCGGGCCAGCAATTGACTGGCGGCGGCCTGGTAGTCGGCAGAGCGTTGGCTGCTGTCCAGATCGTAAACGGCGTTGAGCAACACATTGAGCTGGCCAGTGCCTTTGACCGGGGCGAGGTAGCGTGGCTGTTCGTTGGCGAAAGTGCTCAGGCCTACGGCATCGCCCTGACGTAATGCCACGTAGCTGAGCAGCAGGCAGGCATTGAGCGCATGGTCGAAATGCGCCAGTTCACCGTCCTGGCTGCGCATGTGGCGGCCGCAATCGAGCAGGAAGATGATCTGCTGGTCGCGCTCGTCCTGGTACTCCCGGGCAATCGGTGTGCGTTGGCGCGCAGTGGCTTTCCAGTCGATCTGGCGCAGGCTGTCGCCTTCGCGAAACTCCCTCAATTGATGGAACTCAAGGCCCAACCCGCGACGTTGCCGCTGGCGTACGCCGAGCTGGCTCAGCCAGTTGTCGACAGCCAGCAACTGCGCGCCGTACAGACGGGCGAAATCCGGGTAGACGCGAGTGCTGTCGGTGACGTTCAGGTAGCGCCGGGCGGACCATAAACCGAAGGGGCTGGGCAGGTTGATTTCGCAGCGATCGAAGCTGAAATGGCCGCGTCGCAGAGGGCGTAGGCGATAACTGATCAGGCTGTGCTGGCCAGGTTGCAGTTCAACCGATTGCGGCAGGTGTTCGAAGCTCAGGCCGTCGGGGACGTGGTCGAACAGTTGCGCGTTCAAGGGGAGTGGATAGTCGTGTTGAATCCGGACGCTCACCTCACTCCAGCGTCCGAGCGCGAGGCTGCCGGGCATCTGACGTTGTACGACGGGCGACGGCACGCGCATCAGCCGGACGGCATCGAGCAACGCCAGCAATAGAAGCGCCAGCAGCAAGCCCCAGTTGATCGACAGCAGGCTCGGTGCAACGCGCAAACCCAAGGCTCTGAAAGTGCCGAGCGCGATACTCAGGCCCAGCAGGGCCGCGAGCCAGATCAGCAAGAGGCGGGTGGGTTTCATGGCATGGGGTTCTTCAAAGGGCCGCCCACCTGTTTGCAAGGCATACCAATTGTGGCGAGGGAGCTTGCTCCCGCTGGGCTGCGTAGCAGTCCTGAAACCAGCCACCGCATTTTTTCAGGCATTGCGCGTTAGCTTGATTGCGACCGCTTCGCGGTCGAACGGGAGCAAGCTCCCTCGCCACAGGGGTGGGTGTCACCAAAGTCGCGATACTCACACTCTTGGCGCCGGAACCTGATCGAGCAGTTGCCTGAGCACCTGGTCGACCTCCAGCCCTTCGATGTCCAGCTCCGGGGCGATGCGCACGCGATGGCGCAGTACGGCCAGTGCGCAGCCTTTGATGTCATCCGGAATCACGAACTCACCACCGCGCAGCAGCGCCCGCGCCCGTGCTACCCGCACCAGGGAAATCGTCGCCCGTGGGCCGGCGCCGAGGGTCAGGCCGGGCCAGTTGCGAGTGGTGCGCGCCAGGCGTACGGCGTAGTCCAGAACCTGTTCATCCAGCGGCAGGTCGCTGGCGATCCGCTGCAAGGCCAGTACATCCTTGGCTTGCAGGACGGTGCGCAGCGGTTGCACATCGAGCATGTCGGCGCGGGTCGAGCGGCTGACCTGACGAACCATGTTCAGCTCCTGAGCGGCGTCGGGGTAGTCCATGCGCACCTTGAGCATGAAGCGGTCGAGCTCCGCTTCGGGCAGGGGGTAAGTGCCTTCCTGTTCGATGGGGTTTTGCGTCGCCAGCACCATGAACGGTTGCGCGATAGGCAGGGCGCGGCCTTCAAGGGTGACCTGGCGTTCCTGCATGGCTTCGAGTAGCGCAGCCTGGGTTTTCGCCGGTGCGCGGTTGATTTCGTCGGCCAGCAACAGGTTGGTGAACAGCGGGCCTTTGCGCAGTTTGAATTGTTCGGTTTGCAGGTCGTACACCGCATGCCCGGTGACGTCGCTGGGCATCAGGTCCGGGGTGAACTGAATGCGCGCAAACTCGCCACCGAAACAGCGGGCCAAGGCACGCACCAGCAAAGTCTTGCCCAATCCCGGAACGCCTTCGAGCAGCACATGGCCACCGGCAATCAGCGCGCTGAGCACATCGTCAATGACCGTGTCCTGGCCGATAACGGCCTTTTGCAGCTCAACGCGCACGGCTTGCACCAGTTGGCTGGCCCGCTGGCGCTGTTGGGCGGCATGGGTCTGGCTGGCAGGTTCGATGGAGTCATTCATCATAAGGCATTCCTGAGGGTTTGCAGGTGGGCGACCTGACGGCTGAACTCAGCGTTGGAGTACCGCTGTTCGGGCCGCGGGCTGAGTGCCTGGCTGATGGCGCGGGTCGGCTGACCGGTCAGGCGCGCGAGCACCTGCCATTGTTCGGCAACGCCGAGTTGTTCGAAGCCTGGGTGACGGTGTCGGGCGCGGCGCAGCACATCGTGTTGCAGAGCCAGCAGCAGGCTGTGCTGACCGCTGCGGCGCAACATGAAGTCTGCGCTGGCACGCAAGTGCTCCAGAAGTTGTCGGCGGGCTTTGGGGGCCGGAGCCTGCACGGGGCCCTGACGTAACCCGACATGCCAGATCCACAGGCCGACCAGCGCGGCGAGTGCCACCAGTGCCTGCGGGAAATAACGCAGCAGCATGGTCAGCAGGTCGTCGTGATCAATCGTGAAGAGCAGGGTCACACCGGTGTCCGAATACAGGTACCAGAGCAGCCAGGCATTGTCGTATTGGCCGATGTTCGGGTTTTTCCACAATTGGGCGTCGGTGACCACCGTGATGGAGCCCCGGCCATAACTGAGTTGCATCATGTGAGTGGCCAGCGCGCTGTTGGCCCAGGACTGCGCGAGGTTTTTCGGGTCTTCGAGATGGAACTGCGGATCGAAGCTGGCGTAGGCCGGAGCGTCTTCGTCTTCGAGATAGAGTTTGGTCAGGTTCGGGTAAGGGTCTGCTTCGGCATCGGCGGGTGGGTTGCCGAGATCCTTGCTCATGGATTGATGCAGTTGCACCCGGTCGAGGAGCAGGTCGCCGCTCTTGCCGGTTTTTTCATCCCACAAGGCTTCGGCCACAAACAGTAAGCGTCCACCGGCACGGGTCCAGTTCAGCACCTGATCGGCCTGGCGCGGGGTCATGTTGGCGCGATCACCGAGCAGTAACAGGCTCTGTTGATGCGGTTCCAGATACGGCAGGATGTCGAGGCTGTTGGCGTGAGTCACGGTCAGCCCTTGTTGATGCAAAAAGTGTTCGGCCGCCAGATACGGGTTGGCCCGGGCTTCGGGGGAAGGACCGTGGTCGATGACTTCCTGATAGGGCGTGACCTGCTGGTACAGATAAACGCCCAATGCAGCGAGCAGCCCGGCAATCAGCAGGCCAGGGATCAGGCGCCGATTCAACGTGCGGCTCCCGGGCCGAACAACGTCCGCCATCCGTCACACAGTTCCTGTTGCAGATGTGGCGGCGGCAAGCGATGCCCATAGGCCATGTTCTGCCAGTGCACCGTCAACGTTCTGCTGAAGGTTTGCAGAGCCGGTTCTTGTAGCTGTTGGACCCGTTCCAGCACCTGGCCCTCGGTGTCGGCGGTTTTCAGCGGGAGGTTGAAATCGTGCAGCAAACGGCTGAGCAAGGCCCGGTAGAGCAAGCCAAGGGCTTCGCGGGGCTGGGTCGGCCAGAGGCTTTCGACGCTGGCGGCAATATCGTCTGGCAGGGTTTCCCGGCCGAGATCAAGGCCGAACAGTTGCGCCGGCGCTGGGGGTGCGGGCGTGCTGCGCAGTCTCGGACGGCGGCTGACAAAGGTCTGTAGCCCATCGCGATAGCGCCAGATCAGCAGAGTAATGGCGCCGATGACGCTCGCCCACAGCAGCACCTCGATGACCCCTGCGAGGCCGGCGAAGCGCCGGCTGTCGAACAGTGCGAAAAACGCTTTGAGCCACCCCGGTATTTCCGTGTTGGCAGGTTGATCGGGTGTTTCTTTACCAAAGCGATAGTGGGTAACCGTCTGCGGATTCTTGAACGGTGGCGTGTCGAGTATGGCCTTGATGCTGTTGCTGGCGGCCTGGCTGGTCAGCGGTTGCTGGAGCAGGCGCGGGCTGTCGGGAGCGTCGGCGGGTTCGGTGGCCCAGAGTGGCTGTGTGGCGGGCAACCACAGTAGCCCGAGCATCAACAGGCAGGCAACGACGCTGCTCAGGCGTTGGCGCAGGCGGCGGAACACCAGTTCGATATCCCAGGCTTCGAGTCGGGTGCGACGGTTCATGTACAGGCTGAAACCGCAGGCGACATAGATCGGTTCCCACATGATCAGGATCAGCGCGTAGAGCGCATTGATCAGGTGGTTCAGCCAGAACCAGTCTTGCTCCGGGGAGGCGATCAGCGTTTGCCAGTCCCAGTTCAATTCTATTTGCGCAGGCAGCAAGAGATAGAACAGTACCATCAGACCCATCCACAAGGCCGCTTCCAGGTGAGCTCCGATCAGCGTCAGCCAGCGTGCTGCACCGCGATCGCGTTGTTGCAGCACGGCCAGGCGCTGCTGGCGTGCCAGACCGCTGAGTTCTTCAAGTTGCACGACCGGCATGATGAAGCTGCGACTCAGGCCAAAGCGCCGCCATGTCAGGCTGGCCAGCAACTGCGGCTTGAGCAGTCGCGGCCATTGGCGCAGCGTCTGCTTCAAGGTTGGGGTTTCGCCGAACAGGGCGCTGGAGAGGATGTACAGCGGCAACCGTTCGAACGCCGGTTTCAACCACCAGAACAGCAGCGCGGCCATTGAGGGCGAGTCCCACAGTACCAGGGTCAGCAGGGCAAACACCGGCAGTGTGACGATTGCCCAACTGGTTATCAGCAGGCGTCGATGTCGCTGGCTCAGCAGAACGCCGAGGTCCATGGCTTCCCAGGTGCTGCGAGGGCGGATGACCACGTTGGCGTCACTCAGGCGCATGGTGTGTCCGTCCGGCAACGATCAGGTAAGTCGCCATCACTAACCAAAGGGCTGCGCCCACCAGGTATTTGATCAGCGGTGCAAGCCCGGTGCGGGATGACCAATAGGCCTCGATAAACGCCGCGAGCAGCAGAAACAGCATGACGCCGCCGATCATCAAGACGCTTTTATGAGCTGCCAGGCGCAGCGCTTCACCGCGTGGCAAGCGGCCGGGGGCGATCAGCGCCCAGCCCAGTTGCAGGCCAGCCGCACCGGCCAGGGCGATGGCGCTGAGTTCAAAGGCGCCGTGGCCGATGACGAACGACCAGAAGTTTTCCCCGTAGCCGATATGCGTCAGGTGACCGGCAACCGCACCGATCATCAAACCGTTGAAGAACAGGAAAAACACGCTGCCCAGGCCAAACAGCAAACCGCTGGCATAGGTCTGAAAGGCGATGCCGATGTTGTGCATGATGTAGTAACCGAACATTACCCAGTCATCGCTGGCTGCACGTTGACCCAGGCGCCCCAGGTGACCGGCTGTCGGGTCGTACATGCCTTGCATCTCGGAAACCTGTTCAGCCGGGACCAGGCTGTAAATCAGCTCGGGGTACAGGTACACCAGCATACCGATGCCCACCAGCGAGCCGAAAAACAGCAGGCTTGAGACCAGCACGAAAGGCCATTGCTCACGGACCAGTCGAGGAAAACCGGCGAGGACAAAGGTCAGCAGATGGGCGCCGACCCGGCCGCGATGCCGGTAAAGTTGTTGATGCCCGCGCAGCACCAGCTGTTGCAAGGGGTCGATCAGGTAGCTGCTGTAGCCGCGTTCCTGTGCCAGCGCGAGGTGCTGGCACAACCGTCGGTAATCCTTGGGGAACGAGGTGTCATCGTTGGCATTGGCTTTGCCACGTTCGAGAAAATCGAGCTGTTGGGCAAATTGATCCCATTCGGTTCGATGGCGATTTTCGAAAAGGCTCTGCTTCATGCCGGCCCCAGCAAACCGCGCGCGATGCCATTGAGTTCGGCAACCGCGTGGGACGGTGAAACGTGGAGCGGCTCGGCGAGGATGCTGGCGAGCTCATTGACCCGCTCGCTGGAGAGCTCCGCCTGACGCTCGGCGAAACCCAGCACCGCGCGTTGCTCAATGAGGGTCAGCGCAAAGGGCGGGTGCAGTGCCTGGGCCTGCGGAATCTGTGGTCGGGTGACCGCTTGTTCGCGGTAGATCACCAGCGTACCGGCCGCAATATCGCCCAGCCGTTTGAAGGTCGGATGCTGCAGGCAGCTGATGGCGCCGAGGCTGTAGCCGAACGGCAGCATGTCGACGAACCGCAACAGGTTGCGGATCAGCGAGGCCGGCCAGCCAACGGGCGTTCCATCGTCGTGCACGACGCGCAGTCCCATCAGCTGTTTACCGGGCGAGCGGCCCTGGTTGAGGACCTCGAACAGCACCATGTACCACCAACTGACCAGAAACAGCAGCACCGCGCCCAGCCCGATGCCGATGTTCCCCAGCAAGGCCAGGACAATAAACAGCACGCCCAGCACCAGCCCGCGCACCCCCAGGTCAATGGCAAACGCCAGTACACGGGGCATCAACCCGGCAGGTCGAAGCGGCAGGTCGATGCCTTCCGGCGTTTCAACCTGATACCGCGTGTCCAGTGGTGGGGGCAGCGTTGCTGTCCTTGGCAGTGCTGAAGTCTGGCGCATGATCAACCTGGTAATGTGGCCTGGTCGGGATTCAATACGGTTTCGATGCTAGCAGTCTTCACCGCGCTAACAACATAACTATGTATGACAAGGTATCAGCGAGAAATGCTTGAATAGCAAGATTGCTGGTCGGCGCCGAGCTTGAGCGCCTAGACTTTGCCCGTCTCAAGTTCAGGAACGCTCCGTGACCTCCATCTTCTGGTACGACTACGAAACCACAGGCATCTCACCGCGCTGCGACCGTGCGCTGCAAATGGCCGGGATTCGTACCGACCTCGACCTCAACGAGATCGACGAGCCGGTCAATCTCTACTGCCAGCCGAGTGACGACATCCTGCCTCACCCGGCGGCGTGCGTGATTACCGGTATTACCCCCAGGCGCCTGGCCGAGCAAGGCCTGAGTGAGGCCGACTTCATGACCCGGGTTCATGCGCAACTTGCGGCCCCCGGAACCTGTGGTGCAGGTTACAACACCTTGCGCTTCGATGATGAAATGACCCGTTACAGCCTGTACCGCAATTTCTTTGATCCGTATGCGCGGGAGTGGCAGGGCGGCAACAGTCGCTGGGATTTGATCGATGTGGTGCGCGCGGCGTATGCGTTGCGCCCGGACGGTATCGTCTGGCCCATCGATGAGGGCCGTGTCACGTTGAAACTCGAACGCCTGACCGCCGCCAATGGCATCGACCATGGTCAGGCTCACGATGCATTGTCCGATGTGCGCGCAACTATCGCCCTGGCGCGGTTGATCCGCGACAAGCAGCCGAAACTCTACGACTGGCTGTTCAAATTGCGCAGCAAGCAAAAGGTCATGGATCAGATCCGGCTGTTACAACCGATGGTGCATATCTCCGGGCGTTTTTCGGCAGCCCGCAGCTATGTCGGGGTGGTCTTGCCGTTGGCCTGGCATCCGCGCAATCGCAATGCACTGATTGTCTGCGACCTGCATCTAGACCCGCAGGGACTACTCGATCAGGACGCCGAGACCTTGCGTCAGCGTTTGTACACACGCCGTGACGATTTGCTCGAAGGCGAATGGCCGGTGCCGCTCAAACTGATTCACATCAACCGTTGCCCGGTGGTGGCACCGTTGTCGGTGTTGCGCGCCGAAGACCGGCAGCGACTGCAACTGGACATGGCGCAGTATGAGGCGCGCGCACTGCGTCTAAGTGACGCACAAGAAGTATGGCGAGATAAAGTTCTGGCCATTTATGCCCGCGAAGATTTCACGCCGAGCGAGGATCCTGAGCAACAGTTATACGACGGCTTCATTGGCGATCGGGACCGGCGTTTATGCGAACAAGTCCGAAACGCGGACCCGGTGCAATTAGCGCAAGAGCAATGGCCGTTCGATGATGAACGTCTACCGGAATTATTATTTCGTTATCGTGCCCGCAACTTTCCCGACACGTTGAATGATGAGGAGCACGAGCGCTGGAGATTATTCTGTCAGCAACGTTTGTCAGACGCCCGATGGGGAGCGCCCAATACCTTGCAGGGGTTTAATGAGGCAATGGCGCAATGGTCGCTTAGTGCTACAGCGATTCAGCAGCAGGTACTGGACGAGTGGTGCGAATATGCCGACTCATTACGCAAGCGTTTGGATCTTTAAAGCAATCTGTACAAATGCCTGAAGGCGGGAGCATAAAAAAACGCCAGCGGATGCTGGCGTTTTCTGGCGTTCGCAAATGAACCTGCGAAGGGGGTTGCGGCTTAGCCCAGCAGGGTAGCCCAGCCTTCAACCACGTCACCGCCCCACTTGGCTTTCCACTCTTTCAGAGTTTTGTGGTTGCCACCTTTGGTTTCGATGACTTCGCCGTTGTGCGGGTTTTTGTATTGTTTAACCTTGCGAGCACGCTTGGTGCCGGTGGTTTTTTCTGCGCCGCGTGGTGCTTTAATTTTGGAAGATGGATCCAGGATGGCGGTGATGTCGCGCAGGGACTTGGAGTATTCGCCCATCAGGGTGCGCAGTTTACCTTCGAATTCCAGCTCGGTTTGCAGTTTGTCGTCTTGGGACAGGTTCTTCAAACGGGCTTGCAGCTCTTTGATAGCTTCTTCGGTGGCGCGGTATTCGTTGATCAAGGACATGAGGACTACCTTATGTTGGGCGCTGGATGACAGGGTACAGTGGCGCAATAATAGTCAGGGTGTTTCATCAAGTAAACATTTAAGCCGACTTTTATTTAATTTAATTAGAGTGCTCAGCGAAAAAAAATCTCATGCGCTGTTAAAACTTGTCACGGTTTCATCACGAATACTCACAAAAGCCTGCTTGCGTATTTCGGCAAAGAACATTGTTCAACGTTCAGGTGCTGCCAGTCGGCGGCGTGAAGCGACGGTGTGCCGGGCAGGGCGTCAGGAATACTGCAGTTTTGCTGCGCAATCGCTAGAATGGCGGCCTTTGCGAAGTTCTGGAGTTTTTCCCCCATGCGCACTTTTCGGCTAGTGATTGCTTGCCCGGACCGCGTCGGTATCGTTGCTAAAGTCAGTAACTTTCTGGCATCACACAATGGCTGGATCACTGAAGCGAGCCATCACTCGGACAATCTCAGTGGCTGGTTCTTCATGCGTCACGAAATTCGTGCCGATTCGCTGCCGTTCGGCCTTGAGGCGTTTCGTGAGGCCTTTGCGCCGATCGCCGAAGAGTTTTCGATGGACTGGCGTATCACCGACACCGCGCAGAAAAAGCGCGTGGTACTGATGGCCAGCCGCGAATCCCACTGCCTGGCCGACTTGTTGCACCGCTGGCACAGCGACGAGCTGGAATGCGAAATCTCCTGCGTGATTTCCAACCATGACGACCTGCGCAGCATGGTCGAGTGGCATGGCATTCCTTATTACCATGTGCCGGTGGACCCGCAGAACAAAGAGCCGGCATTTGCCGAAGTTTCGCGCCTGGTCAAACAGCACGATGCCGAAGTGGTGGTACTGGCGCGTTACATGCAGATCCTGCCGCCGGAACTGTGCACCGAGTACGCCCACAAGGTGATCAACATTCACCACAGTTTCCTGCCATCGTTCGTCGGTGCCAAGCCGTACCACCAGGCGTCGATGCGTGGCGTGAAGCTGATCGGCGCGACCTGCCACTACGTGACCGAAGAGCTGGACGCCGGTCCGATCATCGAGCAGGACGTGGTGCGCGTCAGCCACAGCGACAGTATCGAAGACATGGTGCGTTTCGGCCGTGATGTCGAGAAGATGGTGCTGGCCCGCGGCCTGCGCTATCACCTGGAAGACCGCGTGCTGGTGCATGGCAATAAAACCGTAGTGTTCTGATTGCCGAGCGCTGATTGAAAAAACAGGGCCTGAGCGTTCAATCGCTTCAGGCCCTTTTTTTCAGAGTGAGGTAGGGGAGATGGCTGATCCACTGGATAAGGCAACATCCAAAGCCCCCGCGACGTTGGGCGAGGGGTGTCTGAGTCGGTACGACCCGGATGAGCTGAGCCCTGAAGACGGCACGGAGTTTCCCGGCGCCGCGCAGTTGTGGGAGCAGTTGAAGCCAGACGTTGGTGATGAAACGCTGGGTTCTGAAAAGATCGCCCCTAAGCCTGTTTGAACTTCATCAGTTTGTTCAGCAGTGGTTTGCCGGCCATCAGCAGGAATACCGGTGCGCCGGCCAGCAAGTAGAAGTAATAGGTCACCGCTCGCCAGATCAGAATCGCTGCCGCCGCCGTCGATTTCCCCACCATGGGCGCCAAAAGGGCGGCCGACGTCAATTCCGCCGCGCCGGCACCGCCCGGCAACAGGCTGAACTGCCCGGCGCTGAGCGACAGCATCTGGATCAAAAAGCTCCAGGCCCACTGAAGATCTGTGCCCAGCCCCCGCAAGGCCAGATACAACACGCTGTAGCGCAGTAACCAGTGCACGCAGGTCAGCGCAAATACGCTGATCAGTGTGTGAACAGGCAACTTGAGTGTTTCCGTGAAGGCCGCAAGAAAGTGCAGCAGCTTGCGTGCCCAACGGCGCCGGGTGGCAGCGTTGAGCTTGAAGTGCTTGAGCAGGCGACCGCTGAGGCGAATCAGCAGGCGATGGTAGCGTGCCACCAGCACGCACCCGAACAGGCCGCCGACCATCGAAATGGCGCTGAGCGTCAGCATCCACTCCAGGTTCTGGCTCAGGTGCTGAAACAGCGCATACACCACGATGGCGATCAGCGCGCAGAGGAAGAACAGCAAATCGCTCAACTGATCCATGGCGAACACCGCACTGCCATGGGCCGGGCGCACGCCATTGCGGGCCAGCAGGGCCATCAGTGTCAGCGGTCCACCGCCGCCGCCAGGGGTCGCGCAAATCGCGAACTCGGTGGACATCACCACCCCAAGGCATTTCAGGCGGCCTATCCGGCTGCGCTGTTCACCCAGCAACAAGCGCAAGCGCAATGAGTTGGTGAACCAGCAGAGCAGGATCATGCCTGGCATCGCCAGCAACAATGTCAGCGGGAAGTGCTGCAGTCGTGGCCATAGTTCATTGGCGCCGAGCAATAGGGGGATCAGCACTGCGCAGAGCAGGGCTGCGACCAGCCACAGGACGCGATTCATGCGGCGCTGCCGACCTGAGCGCTTTGCGTGCGCAGCCACTGGGCCTTGGTCATTGGCACCCGGCCGTCATTGAGCAAGCGTTCGAGGGTGTGCAGCCAGTAAGTGCGGGAGTACTCGTGGTGCATGTCTACCGGGTGTACGCCCAGGCGAATCACCGGGGCGTGCTGCCAGCGCAGTTCGCGTTGCGCACTGACAATTTTCGACACGCCACGACGCCAGGCACTGCGCGCGCTCCAGACCAGGCCCGGGGCGTTGACCCGGGAGAAATCCGGCAGGCGATACAGATGCTGCGGATCACTGGTGTAGCTCAGCGGTAACTGGCGCAGGGCCTGACGCGTGCCTTCGCTCATCAGCCAGGCCGGTGCAACAAAACCCTCCAGTGGCCAGTTGTAACGGCGGAACAATGCGATCCCGGCGAGCAGACGAGCGAGCGCAGCCGGTTGTGAAAGGCTGTAGAACTCGCCTTCATGGGTGTAGACCCGGCGCATGAACCAGTCACGGGGGCGCACTGTTAGCGGGCTGTCATCGCAATGGTAATAACCGTGCAGTGCCAGTTCGTCGCCGCGCTCGATGCGGCGGGTCAGTACGCAACGAAAATCTGGATGGCTATCGAGATCATGGCATTTGTGAAAGTCGGGGACGACGAGCCACGTCATCGGCACTTCGCCGAGTGCGTCCACCGCTTCGACAAACGACTGATAGTCGGCCCAGGTTTGCGGGGTGACGTCATGCAGCACCAATAGCAGGCTGGGCGTGTTCATGGCGTCAGCCATTGCTCAGTAGCGGCAATGGGGGTGCCGAGGACTGCGTAATAGTGACCCAGCAGGCTGTTGACCACTAAATCCCAGGCGTAATGCTGTTCGACATGGCGGCGGGCGTATCGACCGAGATCGTTACGCTGTGCAAACAGTTCGCGCACCGCATTGGCCATCGCCACCGGATTGTTGGGGGCGCAGAGTACGCCGCAGTGCTCGTTGATGATTTCGTTGAAGGCGCCCGCTGCCACTGCGACCACCGGAATGCCACAGGCCATGGCTTCGAGAACGACCAGACCAAAGGTTTCCTGGTCGCCTGCGTGCAGCAAGGCATCGGCGCTGGCCATCAGCCGGGCCACCTGTGATGCAGGGCAGAACTCATCGACCAGCGTGACGTTGTCCGGTACCTGTGCCGACACCGAGGCGCCGACCAGCAGCAGGTGATAGCGGTTTCCCAGGCGCTTCATGCAATTGAGCAGGACGGGAATGTTTTTTTCTTTGGAGCCTCTCCCGGCGAAAATCAGCAGTCGAGTGTCTTCGGCGATCTTGAGCTTCGCCCGCAGATCCGGATCACGGGCGTCTGGATTGAAGGTTTGCAGGTCCACGCCCAAGGGCTGGACGTAAACGTTTTTGACCCCAAGCCCCCTGAGCTTGTCGGCCATGATCTGGCTCGGCGTCAGCACCCGGTCAAAATTTCCGTACAGCTTGCGGATATACGCTTCGACATTGGGTGTGACCCAGTTGCCCACACGGTTGCTCGCCAAATGCGGTAAGTCGGAGTGATAGAAACCAATCACTGGAACATCCAGTTCACGCCGCGCATCCAGCGCTGCCCAGGCTGTCAGGTAAGGATCGCCAACTTCTATCAGGTCCGGTTGCAGGTCGTGCAGGGCATTGCGCCAGGGCGCCAGTCGAAGCGGGAAGCGATAACCTTTGCCGAAGGGAAGGGCCGGGGCGGGCACCTTGTAAACACCGTCCTGCTCGCTCAGGCGGGCCCCCGGGACCAGCAAGCTGTGACGAATCCCCGGTTTGCGGCCCAGGCGGCGGTGCTTGGCATCCAGATAGGTGCGCACGCCACCGCTGGCCGGTGCGTAGAACATGGTGATGTCAGCGATATGCACAATAACCCTCCCTTCTATCCGTTGTTCTCCTTAGGGATGACCCTTATGAAGAATAGATGTTCGGTTGGGGATGTGTGGCAGGGTGTCAGTGAGGTGTTGTAGTGGTTGACAGGCCGTTATCGCGAGCGGGCTCGCTTCCACAGGTTCACCGTGAACCTTTGTGGGAGCGAGCCTGCTCGCGATGGGGCCTTCAAAGGCGCGTCAGATCCTGAAACTACCGACCAACTGCTTCAACCGCGCCGCTTGCTGCTCCAGGTCGGAACAGGCGCGCAACGTCGATTGCAGGTTTTCCACGCCTTCCTGATTCAGGGTGTTGATTTCGGTGATGTCGACGTTGATCGACTCGACCACGGCGGTCTGTTCCTCGGTGGCAGTGGCCACCGACTGGTTCATGCCGTCGATCTCGCCGATGCGCAAGGTCACGCTGTTCAGGCGCTCACCGGCGAGGTTGGCGATCTCTACGCTGTCCTGACTGTGACGCTGGCTGTCGCTCATGGTGCTGACCGACTCGCGGGCGCCGACTTGCAGCTCCTCGATCATGGTCTGCACTTGCTGCGCCGATTCCTGGGTGCGGTGCGCCAGGTTGCGCACTTCATCGGCGACCACCGCGAAACCGCGTCCGGCTTCACCGGCCCGAGCTGCTTCAATCGCCGCGTTGAGTGCCAGCAGGTTGGTTTGCTGGGAGATGCTGGTGATCACTTCGAGAATCTGCCCGATGTTCACGGTTTTGCTGTTCAGCGACTCGATGTTGGTGCTGGAGGCGCTGAGCATGCTCGACAGCTGATTCATCGCCGCAATGCTGCGGTCGACCACTTGCTGGCCGTCTTCGGCCAGGCTACGGGCATCGCTGGCCTGATGAGAGGCTCGCGCCGCGTTACGGGCAATTTCCTGAGCTGCCGCGCCCAACTGATTGATCGCCGCTGCCACACTGTTGGTCCGGCTCGATTGTTCGTCGGAGTTGAGCATCGACGAGTTCGATGCGCTGACCACTCGCAGAGCGACTTCGTTGACGTGCTCGGTGGCCGACGACACTTCGCGGATCGAACCGTGGATACGCTCGACGAAGCGGTTGAACGCGCTGCCGAGGATGCCGAACTCGTCCAGGCTCTGGATGGTCAGGCGGCGGGTCAGGTCGCCTTCACCGTCGGCAATGTCCTGCATCGCGCGGGTCATGACGTGCAGTGGCTGGATCAGGATACGGATCAGCATGCCGAGCAACGCGATGATGATTGCCACGGCAATGATCGTGGCAATGATCGCCGAGGTGCGGAAACTGCTGAGCGTCGCGAAGGCTTTGTCTTTGTCCACCGACAGACCGACGTACCAGTTGACCGATGGCAGGCCTTTGATCGGCGTGAAGGTGACGATGCGGGTTTTGCCGTCGACCTCGACTTCAGTGATGCCGCCGCCGATACGCGGGGTGTTTTTCGGGTAAGCCTCGCTGAGGGACTTCATCACCATGGCTTTGTCCGGGTGAACCAGGATCTTGCCGTCGGCACTGACCAGGAAGGCATAGCCCATACCGCCGAAGTCACGCGCGGTCAGGGTGTCGATCAGGGTTTGCAGGCTCAGGTCACCGCCGACCACTCCCACGCTTTGTCCGGCTTTTTTCGAGGCGGTGGCGATGGAGATGATGGTCTGGCCGGTTGCCGCATCGATATACGGTTCGGTGAGCGTCGAGCCGTTGCTGTTTTCCGCGCCTTTGTACCAGGGGCGAACTCTTGGGTCGTAGCCGTCCGGCATCTTGGAGTCCGGGCGGTTGATGAACGTACCGCTGGCATCGCCCAGGTACCTGGCCATGAAGGTCGACGCCAGGGCATTCTGCTCAAGCAGGCTGGCAACGTTGCTGTGTTCGGGGTTGAGGGCGATGTTCTGGGCCAGGTTTTCCACCATGAGAATCCGCCCGGCGAGCCAGGACTGGATATTGGAGGAAGTGACATCGCCCATCTCATGCAGGTAATTGTCCAGGTCCTGGCGAATTGCGTTGCGCTGTAAATAGTCGTTGTACAGCGCGAACGAAGCGAAGGCGGCAATGACGATGAGCGCGGCTGCAAGCAGGATTTTGTGGCTGAAGCGCAGGTTTTTGTTCATGGCTTGTGGTGTCCGCTAGGGTCATATTGTTGGGGCGTGTTGCTTGAAAAAAACGCGCAAGCTGCGCGCTGTCGTACATAAGCTGATATTTCCGTCTTTCCTTGGGGAATTATCGGACCTGACTTTCGGTCTGGTCTCTTGCTTGTATCTATCGGCTGCACAGGACTAAAGCTTAACCAGGAGCGACGAAATGCCTGACTCATTGCCACTCGTTATCGGCGCAGGACTTGAAGTCGGCGATGCGACAGGCGGCCAATCAGCTGGGGCGACAACGGGTCCGCGGCTTGATGGGCTCGTTGCTTGGCGGCAGCAAACGCCGCTAACTATCTTTTGGATGGCCACGGTCAAAATGTGTGCGAGCTTGCTCGCTCCCACATCTATGGTTACCCCCTTTTCTGCAATACTGTTTTTGATGCGTGTTTGGCTTGCTTTCATCTATCCGGCGTCTGTGTGGGGTGGCAACCCCGCGCCTCGATGAGAATCGATGCCCGACGATCCTAATTATTCGAACGGCCTTTCAGCCGTGTGGGAGCTCAGGGTTGTCGTCAGGCCGGTTGGCCGTTCACGTCATCAGTTATCCAGCATCGCAAAACCAGGTGGGTGGTGCTCGGGTGACAGCAGGGTCAGGCGTTCATCGCGGCTGGCCCTGCATCGAATTCGGTGTGGTGGGCCGCAATCGCCCAGGCGATCCTCGCCAGCTTGTTGGCCA
Source organism: Pseudomonas fluorescens HK44 (assembly GCF_000217955.3). GTDB lineage: Bacteria > Pseudomonadota > Gammaproteobacteria > Pseudomonadales > Pseudomonadaceae > Aquipseudomonas > Aquipseudomonas fluorescens_AQ. Next base: position 28,709 of record NZ_AFOY02000014.1, read on the forward strand.
GCGCGCAGACCACATGGTTGGAGTGATGGTGGGCCAATAGCTGCCGGACCCAGTCCGCCAGCCAGCCTTTCTGTCGGTCCAGTTGCATCAGGTAAACACGGGCACATTGGACAAGCAGGCGCCGCTGGTTGCGATCACCTCGCTTGCTGATGCCCAGCAGGACGGTCTTGCCGCCCGTAGAATGCTGGTTTGGGTATCAGCCCGATTGAGGCCGAATAGCCTCGGCCGCATTTGAACTGCTTGCCATCGCCCAATTCGGCAGCCAGGACGCTGGAGGTGATCGGGCCTACGCAGGGCATGGTCATCAAACGAGCCGCCAGATCATCTTCGGCGGCCTGGCATTCCACTTCCTTGTCCAGCGTCTTGATCTGCCCATCCCAGATAGGTGAAGTGCTCCTGCAACCTCGTCAGAAGTTTTTTGATGGGCACAGGAATTGAACTCGCTTCAAGCCGAGCGGGCAGTTCTTTGATGGGCTTGAAGCCTGTGGCCAGACTGACGCCGACCTCCAAAAGCGCTGCGTGAATCCGATTGACGGTCGCGGTGCGCTCTTTGATGAACGAATCGCGTGTCGAGTTGAGCATGGCCAGCAGCTGCTGAGCCTGGGTTTTGGGGTGTACAAAGCGCATTGTTGGACGAGTCGCCGCCTCGCAGATCGCCTCGGCATCAGCGAAGTCGTTTTTGTTGCTTTTCACGTAAGGGCGTACGAGATGCGGGGCAATGAGCTTGGGCGTATGTCCCAGCTTCGCGACCTCCTGCGCCATGAAGTGGGCTCCGCCGCAGGCTTCCATCACAACGGTGCAGGGTTCGAGATTCATCAGGTGCTGCATGAGCGCCGCACGAGTAAACTTTTTGCGGTAAAGCTCATGACCACGATCATCTTGCGCGTGTAGATGGAAAGAGTGTTTTCCCAGATCGATGGCGGCAATAGCTACTTTGTTCATGGCAACGGTCTCCGATGAGCCCCCTGCGAAAGCTTAGTGGGCGATCACAGGGGGCGGCGGGGGTAGCCATTTCATTATTGGAAATGCATCAGGTCTTGGGTTTGGCGTGCGCTGCCAGGCGTTCCAGCGCTGCGCGCAATTTTGGATCGCTGATGCCGTCGGCGGTGGCCTGAATGGTCGCCGCCGCATCGCTCGACAGATCCATGGTGTGGCCGGTAGCCCCTTGCTGCACGGTCGGTGGTTGTACCTTGAACAGGATTCGCGTCAGGCTGGCGAACTCGTCGAACATCTGCAATTGCCGTTGCAGACGCTTTTGCTGATAACGCAGACGGGTTGCCCAATGACCGTCGGTGACGATCAGCAACAGACTGCCCTCACGCCATGACGCCACATGACAATGTTCACGGGCAGCGGGCTGCAGCTGGCTTTCCAGTAAACGCTGTAAATGACCCAGGCGTTGTGCGTGGCCGAAAATGGCTTTTAACGGTTTGGCTTCGCGAAGCAGAACGGCGGGTGCTCTGGCCGCAAGAGGGCGAAATGCCATGATCAGACACCTGAAGTAACAGAGACGCCATGGTAGCAGAAAGCACTTGATGCGCCTGAGCCATTGCTTTGTGAGCGCTTTACTCATTAAATCAATGAGTAACTTCTGGCGTGAATGGCTTGAAGTTCAGCAAAATGCCCTTATTTTAAGTGAGCCCCGTAACAGCGCTGTGCATGTATCGTGGAACAACGCCACTTTCCTCACCATCGTTTCCGGGTAGAATGCTCGTTCGCATGCGGCCATGAGGGCTGCACGGGCGACTCACGGGGCCGCCCTCCATCCCTTTGTGTGGAAGATCCTGCCGATATGTTTGCGCCTTTGTTAAAGAAACTTTTTGGAAGCAAGAACGAGCGTGAAGTCAAACGCATGCTCAAGACGGTACAGATCGTCAATGCCTTCGAAGAGCAAATGGTGGCCCTTTCGGACGATCAGCTGCGTGCCAAAACTGATGAGTTCAAGGCCCGCATCGCCAAAGGTGAAAGCCTCGACAAACTCCTGCCTGAAGCCTTTGCCGTTGCCCGCGAAGCCGGCAAGCGGGTTATGGGCATGCGCCACTTCGACGTTCAGTTGATTGGTGGCATGACCTTGCACGAAGGCATGATTGCCGAAATGCGTACCGGTGAAGGCAAGACCCTGGTGGCGACACTGGCGGTTTACCTGAACGCGCTGTCCGGCAAAGGCGTGCACGTTGTTACCGTGAACGACTACCTGGCTCGTCGTGACGCCAACTGGATGCGTCCGCTCTACGAATTCCTCGGCCTGAGCGTCGGCGTGGTGACGCCGTTCCAGCCGCCGGAAGAGAAGCGTGCCGCCTATGCCGCCGACATCACCTACGGCACCAACAACGAATTCGGTTTCGACTACCTGCGCGACAACATGGCGTTCAGCATGGAAGAAAAATTCCAGCGTGAACTCAATTTTGCCGTGATCGACGAAGTCGACTCGATCCTCATCGACGAAGCCCGTACCCCGCTGATCATTTCCGGTCAGGCCGAAGACAGCTCCAAGCTCTATATCGAGATCAACAAACTGATCCCGCAACTGGAGCTGCATATCGAAGAAGTGGAAGGCGAAGTCACCAAGGCCGGTCACTACACCATCGACGAGAAGACCCGCCAGGTCGAACTCAACGAAGCCGGTCACCAGTACATCGAAGAAGTGCTGACCCGTATCGGCCTGCTGGCTGAAGGCGAGAGCCTGTACTCGGCACACAACCTGGGCCTGTTGACCCACGTTTATGCCGGTCTGCGCGCGCACAAACTGTTCCATCGCAACGTCGAATACATCGTCCAGGACGGTCAGGTCGTACTGGTCGACGAACACACCGGTCGCACCATGCCGGGTCGCCGTCTGTCCGAAGGCCTGCACCAGGCCATCGAAGCCAAGGAAAACCTGAACATCCAGGCCGAAAGCCAGACCCTGGCGTCGACCACGTTCCAGAACTACTTCCGTCTTTACAGCAAGCTGTCCGGCATGACCGGCACGGCGGACACCGAAGCGTTCGAATTCCACCAGATCTATGGTCTGGCGGTGATGGTCATTCCACCGAACAAACCGCTGGCACGTAAAGACTACAACGACCTGGTGTTCCTCACCGCGGACGAGAAGTACGCGGCCATCGTTGCCGACATCAAGGAAAGCATGGCTCAGGGCCGTCCGGTACTGGTGGGCACCGCGACCATCGAAACGTCCGAGCACATGTCCAGCCTGCTCGTGAAGGAAGGCATCGAACACAAGGTTCTGAACGCCAAGTTCCACGAAAAAGAAGCTGAAATCATCGCGCAGGCCGGTCGTCCGGGGGCACTGACCATCGCCACCAACATGGCCGGTCGTGGTACCGACATCCTGTTGGGCGGTAACTGGGAAGTGGAAGTCGCGTCCCTCGAGGATCCGACGCCCGAGCAGATCGCCCAGATCAAGGCTGACTGGCAGAAGCGTCACCAGCAAGTGCTCGAGTCGGGCGGTTTGCAGGTGATCGCCTCCGAGCGTCACGAATCGCGCCGTATCGACAACCAGCTGCGTGGTCGTGCCGGTCGTCAGGGTGACGCCGGTTCCAGCCGTTTCTACCTGTCGCTGGAAGACAGCCTGATGCGCATCTTTGCCTCTGACCGGGTGAAGAACTTCATGAAGGCCCTGGGCATGCAGCCTGGCGAAGCGATCGAGCACCGTATGGTGACCAACGCCATCGAAAAGGCTCAGCGCAAGGTTGAAGGCCGTAACTTCGACATTCGCAAGCAACTGCTCGAGTTCGACGACGTCAACAACGAACAGCGTAAAGTGATCTATCACATGCGTAACACGTTGCTGGCCGCTGACAACATCGGCGAAACCATTGCCGACTTCCGTCAGGACGTGCTCAACGCAACGGTCAGCGCGCACATTCCACCGCAATCGCTGCCAGAGCAGTGGGACGTTGCCGGTCTGGAAGCGGCCCTGCAAAGCGACTTCGGGGTGGCACTGCCGATCCAGCAATGGCTCGACGAAGACGATCACCTGTACGAAGAAACCCTGCGCGAGAAGCTGATGCACGAGCTGCTGGCGGCGTACAACGAAAAAGAAGAGCAGGCGAGCGCCGAAGCGCTGCGCACCTTCGAGAAACAAATCGTGCTGCGCGTTCTGGACGACCTGTGGAAAGACCACCTGTCGACCATGGACCACTTGCGTCACGGCATCCACTTGCGTGGCTATGCGCAGAAGAACCCGAAGCAGGAATACAAGCGCGAGTCGTTCACGCTGTTCTCCGAGCTGCTGGATTCGATCAAGCGCGACTCGATTCGTGTGCTGTCGCACGTTCAGGTTCGCCGCGAAGATCCGGTCGAAGAAGAAGCGCGCCTGCGTCAGGAAGCCGAGGCATTGGCCGCACGCATGCAATTCCAGCACGACGAAGCCCCTGGCCTCGAACAGCCGGAGTTGTTGGGTGAGGAGGTCGATGTGGCCCTCGCTGCCGCTCCAGTGCGCAACGAGCAGAAGTTGGGCCGCAACGAACTGTGCTACTGCGGTTCGGGCAAGAAGTTCAAACACTGTCACGGCCAGATCAGCTAAGATTTCTGCCAGATATTGAAATACCCGCGCCGCGACCGGCATCAGCCGTCGCGGCGTTTTACCATTTAAAACACCGATGCCACGTTAAAAAGAACAGGGCGACGACGGTGCAGACATTACATTAAGAGGAGCGTTTTCATGGCTGTTGGTCTTGGTCCTTTGCCAACGTTGCACCCGGTTGCCGGTTTTGAACTCGGTATCGCTTCGGCCGGCATCAAGCGCCCCGGGCGCAAAGATGTCGTGGTCATGCGCTGCGCCGAAGGTTCCACGGTTGCCGGTGTGTTCACGTTGAACGCGTTTTGCGCAGCGCCCGTTATTCTGGCCAAACAACGTGTACAAGGCCCGGTACGTTACCTGCTGACCAACACCGGCAATGCCAACGCCGGTACCGGTGAGCCTGGTTTGGCTGCCGCCGAGCGCACCTGCGCCAAGCTGGCTGAATTGACCGGCGTTGACGCCAGCCTCGTGCTGCCGTACTCCACCGGCGTGATTGGCGAACCGCTGCCGGTCGAGAAGATCGAAGGCGCGCTGCAAGCTGCCCTCGACGACTTGTCGGAGAACAACTGGGAGGCCGCGGCCACCGGGATCATGACCACCGACACCCTGCCAAAGGGTGCGAGCCGGCAGTTCCAGTATGAAGGCGTGACCATCACCGTCACCGGTATCAGCAAAGGCGCCGGGATGATTCGCCCGAACATGGCGACCATGCTCGGTTACATCGCCACCGACGCCAAGGTTTCCCGCGAGGTGTTGCAGAACCTGCTGCTGGACGGCGCCAACAAGTCGTTCAACCGCATCACCATCGATGGCGACACCTCGACCAACGACTGCTGCATGCTGATCGCCACCGGTAAAGCCGCACTGCCGGAAATCACCTCCGCCAGCGGTCCACTGTTCGCGGCGCTGAAGCAGGCGGTGTTCGAAGTGTGCATGGATGTCGCCCAGGCGATCGTTCGCGATGGCGAAGGCGCAACCAAGTTCGTCACCGTTGAAGTCAACGGCGGCGGCAATCACCAGGAGTGCCTGGACGTCGGTTACACCGTGGCGCATTCGCCATTGATCAAGACCGCGCTGTTCGCTTCCGATCCCAACTGGGGGCGCATCCTGGCAGCCGTTGGCCGTGCCGGCGTGCCGAACCTGGACGTGAGCAAGATCGACGTGTTCCTCGGTGAAGTCTGTATTGCCAGCCGCGGTGCCCGCGCCGCGACTTACACCGAAGCCCAGGGCTCGGCCGTGATGCAACGCGAAGAAATCACCATTCGTATCGAGCTGGGTCGCGGTGATTGCAGCGAAACCATCTGGACCACCGACCTGTCCCATGAATACGTGAAAATCAACGCCGAATACCGCACGTAATTCATGGTGGGCAAGTCATGCTTCTGTAGGAGCAAGGCTTGCCCGCGATGGAGGCCGCAGGCCTCCCGCTTGTCCCTCATCAAAAGGCGCCTGAACATGAGCTACCACCTGATCATCGGCGACAAACTGTATTCCTCCTGGTCACTGCGTGGCGCCTTGGCGCTGGAGTTGGCCGGCGCGACCTACACCGAAGAACTGATCAAGCTGAACCAGCCGGACACCCGTGAACGCCTGCTCAAGCATTCGCCGACTGGCAAAGTCCCGTTGCTGAAAACCGAACACGGGACCATTGCCGACTCGTTGGCCATCGCCGAGTACCTGGTCGAGCGTTTCCCGAACGCCAACCTCTGGCCAAAGGACATCGCCGCCCGCGCCCAGGCCCGTTCGGCCTGCGCACAAATGCACAGCGGCTTCTTCGCCATGCGTAGCAACATGCCGTTTGACCTGAGCCACGATGCGCCGTTGTCGCCAATGCCGCCTGAAGTGCAGGTGGAGATCGAGCGGATGCTGGCGTTGTGGGCTGAATGCCGCGCGGTCGCAACCGAACCCGGCCCGTTCCTGTTTGGTCGCGTAAGCCTGGCAGATGCCTTCTTCGCACCCATAGCTGTGCGCTTGCGTACTTATCAAGTCGCGCTACCGGCGGTAGATGCGGCCTATGTTGAAGCGATTTACCAATGGCCAGCCTTCAAGGCCTGGCAGAAAGCCGGCCTGGAGGAAATAGTGCGGTGAAACGAGTTCATGTAGCAGCGGCTGTTATCCGTGATGCCAGCGGCAAGATCCTCATCGCTCGCCGCGCCGATACCCAGCATCAGGGTGGCCTGTGGGAGTTTCCCGGCGGCAAGGTCGAGGACGGCGAAGCGGTGCAAGCCGCGCTGTCACGCGAGCTGCAGGAAGAGTTGGGCATTGTGGTCAGTGCCGCTCGGCCATTGATCAAGGTTCAGCATGACTATCCAGACAAGCAAGTGCTGCTGGATGTCTGGGAGGTCTCGGCGTTTACCGGCGAACCTCATGGCGCCGAAGGCCAGCCTCTGGCGTGGGTGACGGCGCGTGAACTGCGCGACTATGAGTTCCCCGCCGCCAACCAGCCGATCGTGGCGGCTGCACGTCTGCCAGGCGACTACCTGATTACTCCGGAAGGCCTGGAAACGCCAGCCCTGCTGCGCGGTATTCAGAAAGCCATCGCTGGCGGGATCAAGCTGATCCAGTTGCGTGCGCCTAATGGCTACGATCCGCAATACCGCGATCTGGCGGTAGACGCCGTGGGTTTGTGTGCCGGCAAGGCGCAACTGATGCTCAAGGGCCCGTTCGAGTGGTTGGGAGATTTCCCGGCCGCCGGTTGGCACATCACCGCCGCGCAGTTGCGTAAATACGCCAGCGCCGGGCGTCCGGTGCCCGCGTCGCGCTGGTTGGCGGCGTCCTGCCACAACGCTGAAGAGCTGAGCCTGGCGGAGCAGATGGGCGTGGACTTCGTCACCCTGTCACCGGTTCAGCCAACCCAGACTCATCCGGATGCGTCACCACTCGGCTGGGAGCAAGCCTCGCAGTTGATTGCGGGCTTCAGCAAGCCGGTGTTTCTGCTCGGTGGTGTAGGGCCTGCCGAACGGCAAAAAGCCTGGGAAGCGGGTGCACAGGGCGTGGCGGGGATTCGGGCGTTTTGGCCTGATTGATTGGCGGTGATTCTGAGGGCCTCATCGCGGGCAAGCCTTGCTCCTACAGGGCAGGGTTGTTCACAAGATTAGTGAACGACATCAATCCGTAGGAGCAAAGCTTGCTCGCGATGGCGGCCTTACAGGCGATGGAATTCTGCTTGGTTAAGCCTCAGGCTTCGCCGCCGCTTGCCACAAAATCTCGGCAATCCCCTGGCGTTTGGCAATCAGCCGGGCCGCCACAAACAACAGGTCAGACAAGCGATTGATGTACGCCAGGCCAACCCCGGCCAATGGCTCCAGCGCATTCAGATGCTGACAACGTCGCTCGGCACTGCGTGCCAGGCTGCGGCAGACGTGGGCTTGGGCAATCAAGGCGGAACCGCCGGGCAGAATGAAGTTCTCCAGCGGTCCCAGTTCTTCGTTCCAGGCATCGATCGCCGTTTCCAGGCGTTCGACTTCTGCGGCATTCAAGGCCTGATACACCGGCATTGCCAATTCGCCCCCCAAATCGAACAATCGGTGCTGACACGGTTCAAGCACCTCGATCACCTCGGCCAGGCCAGGATGGGCGTGGCGTTGCTCGGCCAAGCCAGCCAGCAACAATCCCAGCTGACTGTTCAGCGTATCGACTTCGCCGATGGCCTCGACCCGGGGATGGTCCTTCGGCACGCGGCGACCGTCGCCAAGCCCGGTTTCACCTTTGTCGCCGGTGCGGGTGTAAATCTTCGACAAGCGAAAACCCATGCTTAGCGCTCCAGTTGTTTGAGTTCGTGAGAGGCGAGCGGGGTGGCGCCCGCCAATGGCAGGCGCAAGGTGAAACACGTGCCTTGGCCGAGGGTCGATTGCACTTCCATCTGACCCTTGTGGTTGTTGGTGATGATGAAGTACGACACCGACAATCCGAGACCGGTGCCCTGGCCGATTTCCTTGGTGGTGAAGAACGGTTCGAAGGTGCGTTTGCGCACGCTTTCGCTCATACCCACGCCGTTATCTTCGACCTGGATTTCCGCCCACGGCGGGTTCAGTCGGGTGCGCAGAATGATGCGTCCCGGCTCTGTGGCGTCTTCGCGCTGGTGAATCGCCTGGGCAGCGTTTTTCAGCAGGTTGAGCAGCACTTGTTCGAGTTCGTTGGCGGTGCCGGGCACTGGCCCCAGCTGCGGGTCGAACTGACGAATGATGGCCTGGCCCTTGAAGTCGAAGCCGATGGCCAGGTCGAAGTCGTTGCTGGCGATCTCCACGGCTTGATCGATCAGTGCCGGCAGGTCGCACGGGGCCATTTGGCGGTTGCTGCGACGACTGAAACTGAGCATGTGGGTGACGATCTTCGCCGCCCGGGCGCCGGCCTGTTGAATGCCGTCGAGCAGTTGCGGTACTTCGCGGCTTTGCAGGTAGCGATTGACGCTGTCCAGTTCGATGCCCATCTGTTCGGCGGTTTCGATGTTCTTCGGCAGGTCGGCCGACAAGCGTCGGCGAATGTTCTGCACGTTGTGCAGGATCGCTCCCAGGGGGTTGTTGATTTCGTGGGCCATGCCAGCGGCGAGGCCACCGACCGAGAGCATTTTTTCCGACTGCACCATCATTTCTTCGAGGGACAAGCGTTGGGTAATGTCGTCGATCCGGATCACCACGCCGCGTCCGGCGCCACCCATTAACGGATAAAAAGTCAGCGCGTAATGCTTGGGTTCATCGTCCTTGACCCAGGTGACACGCTCGATCTTGACCACGCTGTGCTGCTCGACGGTTTCCTTGAGCTGCGGCAGGAACGGTTTGAGCGGTTCAAAGGCGAGGAAGATCGGCTGGTTCAGCGCTTCGTCCAGGCGAGTGCCGGAAAGCGCGCTGGCCTCCTGGTTCCATTGAGTCACGTAGAGCTGTTCATCGAGGGCGATCAGCGCCGAAGGCATCGAGTCGATGATGCTGTTGAGGTAGTTCTGGAAGCCGGTGAGTTTCTTTTCGATCTTGCTCCGTACCTGGACTTCCAGTTCCAGTTTGCGGTTGGTATGACGGGTTTCTTCGGCCAGACCCTGGGCCTGGTCGTAGGCGGCCTGGGAGTCGTCCCGCGCGCGCTTGAGTTGCTGTTCACGGGCTTCGATGCGCGAGAGCATGGTGTTGAAGGCTTCGGCAAGGCTGCCGATTTCGTCGTGGTTACCGCGAGATGCGCGCAAGGCGTAGTTTTCTTCGCGAGTCACCTGCCGGGACAATTCTTCGAGTTCATGGATCGGTCGGGTGATCAGGCGTTTGATCTGCCGGGCAATCACCAGCCACAGCAGCACGCTGAAAATCAGAATCCCGAGGCTGGCGGTCAGGGTGCCGGTGTAGAACGCCATCGGCAGTTCGCTGCTGGCCACCAGCAGCAGATGGCCGGGCGCCTCGCCGGGGCGCAACAGGGTGATCAGCTGATTGCTGCGAAACTCGGAGGCCTGCCAGGCCTCGATATTTCGATAGTGCTCGGGCAGCTTGAGTTTGTCGCCGTGCTGCACCTGAGCCAGGCGCAGGCCTTTGCCGTCATACAACACTGCGGCGCGCAGCGGTGAATAGCTGTTGAGTTCGTTGAGCAGCCTTTGGGCTTCTTCGGGAGAGTTGAGCGCCTGGGCGGCGATGGACGGGTTGGCCACCAGCCGGCCGATGGTCTGCAAGGCCTGTGGGGCCATGCTTTCCTGGGAGATCCAATAGGCGGCGCTGATAAAGGTCAGGTTGGCCACCAGTAACACGGTGGTCAACAGCACCAACAGGGCGGCCAGCAGTTTCTGGCCGACCGGCAGGTTTTCAAGGCGCTGGCGCAATGGCATCGGGGTCGTCGCTAAAGAGGAACAGGAAGGCAGCGTAGCCGCTGCTCAGTCGCTGGGCAATCCGTGCGTGTGCAGGTGCGTGATCAGTCGCTGCTGCAATTGGTTGAGGTGCGGCAGCACCAGTTGGTGCCTCGACGCAACGGCGCAGGCGTGCCCGAGCAAGTAGCTGATCTCGGTTCGGCGTTGGTTGGCGACGTCCTGGTACATCGACGAGTAGTTGGCCGCAGTCGCTTGAATCACCCGCTCGACTTCCTGTTGCAGGTTGTGTGCTGCGGCAGGCTGACCGCAGTGCTCCAACAATTCGCTCAACTCGGCACAGAGGGTGGCGACCTCGCAATGGTGGTGTTGCAAGCCGCCGTTGCGGCAGTCATGCAGCACGGTCAGGGGGTTGATTGCACAATTGAGCGCCAGTTTGCGCCACAAACGGGTCAGGATGTCTGTGCTCCATTCGTGCGGGATGCCGGCGGCGCTCAGGTCATCCAGCCAGATCGGCGGGGTAGGGTGGCTGGCATCGCCGAGCCAGGTGAACCCATGGCCGGCAAACACCACGCGCCAGTCGTCATCGCGAAACGCGCCTTCAGTGCTTGAGGCAAAAATGCAGCGCGCCTGCGGTACGCGTGCGGCGACGGCGTCCTGACTGCCGAGGCCGTTCTGCAACAGGATCAGCTCGGCGTTGGGGGCAAGGCGCGGTGCCAGTTGCGCCACTGCGCTTTCGGCGTCGTAGGCCTTGCAGGCCACCAGCAAGCGGTCTATCGGACCCGCGCTGTCGACAGTCTCGCCGGGAATCGCATACTGCCGCGCTTCGCCCTGTTCGATCAGGGTCAGCCCACCGGCGGCCTGATAGGCCTGCAAGCGTGCCGTGTCGCGCAGAATCAGTTTCACCGGCAGGCCGGCCCGTGCCAGGCGCGTGGCCCACAGGGTGCCCAGACTGCCAGCGCCCAGGACGTGCCAGGTGGTGGACATCAGTTTTTTGCTCGGATTGGCAGGCGCATGTGAGGCTCGCAGCGTAGGAAGGTAAAGACCCGTTATAATCAGCGCGGATTTTAACCGCAAGCCAGGCGTGCTCTATCTCTATCGAGCGTGCCCTTTTTATTGGAGAGATTACATGCCGTCGTTCGACGTGGTATCCGAACTGGACAAACACGAACTCACCAACGCGGTCGAGAACGCCGTCAAGGAACTCGACCGTCGTTATGATTTGAAAGGCAAGGGCAGCTTCGAGTTCAAGGAAAAGGACCTGACTGTCAACCTGACCGCCGAGGCCGACTTCCAGCTTGAAGCGATGATCGAGATCCTCAAGCTGGCCCTGGTCAAGCGCAAGATCGATGTGCAGTGCCTTGAGGTAAAAGACGCCTATGCTTCCGGCAAGCTGATGAAGCAGGACGCCGTGCTCAAGGAAGGCATCGACAAGGAGCTGGCGAAGAAGATCGTTGCTCACGTCAAGGACGCCAAACTCAAGGTCCAGGCCGCCATCCAGGGCGAGCAGGTACGGATCACCGGCAAGAAGCGTGACGACTTGCAGGAAGCCATTGCGGCACTGCGCGCCAAGGAATTTGGCATGCCGCTGCAGTTCAATAACTTCCGCGACTGATCAGTCTTCAGGGAACCTGCGGGCGTTATTGACGTCCGAGGCCCATGTAACGGCAGAAACGATTGAGCCATCACCATTGGTTCGGTCTTTCTGCCGTGCAGTTTTTACGTGCCGGGTAGCCGGGAATCAGGAGAGATAAATGGACATAAATGCTGAAGTGGACAACCTGGTCAAGGCTTCCCAGGCCTGGATCCCGATGATCATGGAATACGGCAGCCGTGTGCTGCTGGCGGCCATTACCCTGGCCATTGGCTGGTGGCTGATCAACAAGCTGACCCACAAAGTTGGCAAACTGCTGGCCCTGCGCAACGCCGATCTGGCGTTGCAGGGGTTTATGAGCAGCCTGGCGAACATCATCCTCAAAGTGCTGCTGATGGTCAGCGTCGCTTCGATGATCGGTGTTGAAACCACCTCGTTCGTGGCGGCCATCGGTGCTGCTGGCCTGGCGATCGGTCTGGCGTTGCAAGGCAGCCTGGCGAACTTCGCTGGCGGGGTGCTGATTCTGTTGTTCCGTCCGTTCCGTATCGGTGACGTGATCGAAGCCCAGGGCATTACCGGCACGGTCGACAGTATTCAGATCTTCCATACCTTGCTGCGCACCGGTGACAACAAAACCGTCATCGTGCCTAACGGTAATCTGTCGAACGGCATCATCACCAACCACAACCGTCAACTGACCCGCAAGGTGGTGTTTGACATCGCTGTGAACTACGACGCTGATTTGCAGAAGGCGCGTGAGGTGCTGCTGGAGTTGGCCAAGGATGAGCGGGTGTTGGCTGATCCTGCGCCGGTCGCAGTGGTCTCGACCCTGGGCGACAGCTCGATTACGGTTTCCCTGCGCGTCTGGGTGAAAACGGCGGACTACTGGGATGTGTTGTTCAAGTTCAATGAACACGCCCGCGATCGTTTGAAGGCGGCAGGGATTGATATTCCGTACCCGCAACGAGTGATTCGTATGGTTCAGGAAACGGCGTAACAAGTAGCGGATTATTACTCGGCCTTTTGGTCAAGTATCGGTCACGAACTCAAGGGGCGATAAGCCCCTTGAGTGTTTTTACAGTCTGCTGTTTTGTTGTTCTGAAAGCGGAATAGAGTGCTGGCTTATTATTAGCTGGCTAATAACTATGTCATCAAGCAGGCATAAAAAAAGGCCCATCAATGATGGGCCTTTTTCATATCAAGCGAACAACTGTAGTCGTAGCGATTACAGGATGTTCAGCGGGTACTCGGTGATCAGGCGGAACTCGTTGATGTTGCCTTCAGCCTGGTCAGCATTGCCTCTGTGCCACGCTTGGCGAGCACGGAAGGACAGGTCTTTCAGAGGACCAGCCTGGACAACGTACTTGGCTTCCAGGTTGGTTTCGTTGTGACGACCGTCTGCGCCGTAACCGTAGGCACGGTAAGGGCTGTCAGCAGCCATCTTGGTGCCGTCGATGTCTTGACCGTGGGCATAACGAACCATGAAGCTCAGGCCAGGTACACCGTATTCGGCCATTTTCAGGTCATAACGCGCCTGGATGGATTTTTCTTCTGGACCGTTGAAGTCAGAGTACTGAATCGAGTTGGCCAGGAAGATCGAGTCGCCACCACGGTTGTTATCGCCTACACCGATGTAGTCGAATGGTGTATCACCGTGGACCTGTTGGTACGCCAGAGTGAAGGTGTGTGCCTTCAGGAAGGAGTAGGCCGCTGCCAGCGAGAAAGTGGTGTTGTCGATTTTGCCAGCTTTCGCCGCACCGGTATCGTTTGTCTGATACAGGTTGAAGTCGAAGTTCAGGGACTGGTCAGTCGCCAACGGCAGGGTGTAGTTCACGTTGGTGTAGTACTGGGTCCAGGTGTCCTGGAACTTGGCAGCGTAGAGGGACGCAGTCAGGTTGTCGTTGATGCCGTATTTACCACCCAGGTAATCGGCGGTCTCAACCATCGTGTTTGCGTATTGAGTCCACAGGTTGCCCTGCATCGAGGTCTTGTCCTGGCTGCTGCCAGCGTAGAAGTGACCGGCTTCGAGGTCGAGGTCTTTGATCTCGCTGCTCTGCAGTTGGAAACCGCGAGCGGTCTGTTGGAACAGACGGCTGCCGCCAACGGCGAATACTGGAGCAGTGGTAGGCGTCTGGTCGCCGAATTTCAGCTCGGTTTTGGAGATGCGAACTTTGACTGCCGCACCCGCTTTACCGAAGCTGTTGTTGTTGTCACCGTTGGAGTCGCGGCTCAGGTTGCCCGAACCGGCCTGGGAGTCGGTACCGTCAAGTTTGAAGCCAGCATCGCCGAAGCCTTCAACGGCCACGCCAACAGTGCCTTGAGTGTAGCCGGAACTGAATTTACCCAGTACACCCTGGGTCCAGTCGATCTGGTCGTTAGCACCGTTTTTCCGGTCGCGGTTGAAGTAGTAGTTCTTCAGTACCACGCCAGCCGAGGCGCCTTCAACGAAACCTTTTGCGTCAGCCTGGTCGGTTACAAACGGGTCGGCCATAGCGACTTGGGCGCCGGTAGCTGCAGTAACAGCCAGGGCGATCATGCTCCACTTCATCACGCGCATCGTGATTTGCTCCTTTGGTTTTTAGAAGAGTACTGCCGTCCACCTGATTTATTATCCGGGCGGCTCTTTCTTTTTGTGTCGGCGCAAACTTATATCACGCCGACAATGTTGGCGATACTTACGTATCTAACCTTTCAGCTTCTTTACGGCCCTGTCGCAAAATGCGCTGTAGAGGTCGTAATTCCATAATTTTTTTGCCTTCGGACTGACAACTTCAGCGTTGTTTTCCAAGGCTTCAGTATCAGAAAAAGAGATCCCTGTCCTGCACTTGAAGCTCCCTGGGCAGCCATGCCGCTATTGTTATGAGCCTTAAGGTTCCGACTTCCAGCGGATGCCTTATAGACGATGTGTGTATGAATGCAACAAGCGTGCACAAATCGGCTTTTTGTTGCCGTTTTTTTCAAAACCCCCAGTCTTAATGACTAAAACCCCATAAAACCTGGGCTTTCAAGGCCGAACTGTTTGAGCTTGACGCCGTGGTTCTTCTAGTGTTGCACCATCAAAGGGCATGGGTATTAGCACACAAATGTTACTGGTCCACCCTCGCGGGTGAGTAGACGGCGGATGCTCGACGGTTTTAGCGTAGACGCACCGTGCAGATTTGGTGCAAAGATTTTTCAAATCTGTACGAAATTCGTACAGCGGAGACCTCGAATGCAGGTCTACATCCGCTGATAGGTCGTTGATTTTTTGGCGAAGTGCCGGGAGCTGGTGCCGAGGTGGTGCGTCGAGAATGAAAATGTTCAGTATGGGCGCGCTCGTGCGTTTAGCGTTTGTATCAGATCGTCTGGCTCGAGGACTGTGTGCCCTGCTTTTTCGCAGTGATCCGTACGGCGTTCGCGGGTATGCTGCTGTTATATACGGGCGGTTAGCCTTCGGGCCGGGCGCTAAACTGAATCTCATGCAAAGTGCGGGAGTGCGCGCGGTGTTCGCCTTAGATCCACGACTTGAACAAGACACCCTGCCGATTGGGGATTTCCCTTTAAGTCGGTTGTTGCTGTCCAATGATTCGAATTACCCCTGGTTCATCCTGGTGCCGCGTCGTGAGGACATCAGCGAATTGTTTCAGCTGGATGTCGCCGATCAGCAGCAGTTGTGGCGGGAAACAACTGAATTGGCCGAAACTCTCAAGGATTCGTTCGACGCCGACAAGTTGAATGTCGCGACCCTGGGTAATGTTGTCAGTCAGCTACACATGCATGTCATTGTGCGTAAGCGCAATGATGCCGCCTGGCCAGCCCCGGTTTGGGGCAAACACCCGGCCAAGCCTTACAGTGCCGAAGAAGTGGCAGTAATTCGCGAACGGCTGCGTTTGGTCTTGACCGATGACTTCACGTTTCTGGAGGGCTGAATCATGAGCCTGGAAGAGCGCATTACCGAACTTGAAAGTCGTCTGGCGTTTCAGGATGACACTATTGAAGCAATGAATGATGTGCTGGTGACACAGCAGCGAGTGGTCGAGCGCTTGCAATTGCAAATGGAAGCGTTGCTCAAGCGCCAGGAAGAGGCAGCCGGGCAGTTCGAGTCTTTCGAAGAAGAGGCTCCGCCACCGCATTACTGAGTGCTGGCCGGGGCGACACATCGGCAGGCGATAAAAAAACCGCGATGCAGTCAGGCTGCATCGCGGTTTTTTAGTGTGGGCGCAGCAGTACTTGCATCAGCGACGCGGCAATGCGGCGATCACGTCTTCAGCTTGCAGACCTTTATCACGGTTCATCACAGAGAACTCCACGCGCTGGCCTTCGACCAGGACGCGGTGACCTTCACCGCGGATTGCACGAAAGTGCACAAAAATATCATCTCCGGAATCGCGAGAAATGAAACCGAAGCCTTTGGAGGTGTTGAACCATTTGACGGTACCGGTATCACGATTGGTCATGTCGTAATTTTGTGTAGCGGCAGCAGGAGAGGATTTATAGAAGCTGATGGCCAGGTGCAGAAGTACGGCGATCAGGGCGACGATGAGGCTAAGCAGAACTGCGGGCTGACCACCAATGACCGGCATCGGTGCGAGGAGGATCAGGGTTTGCAGGACAACGGCAAGCACCAGCAAGGCACTGACCAGATTTTGCAGTTGATGACGTGGACCTTTGTTCCAGTAGGGAATAACCGGCGCGAGGGTCAGGTTGAGCATGCCGAAGAACGCCAGGTACAGCGCGTCTGGTTGTTGCAGGTAAGGTAAGGCTTCGGTTCGCAAGCTAGGGATGAAGGACAGCAGCAGAGCCGCTGCGCCCGTTAGCAGGTGGACGATTTTCAACATTTTGATTAACTCACGTTAAGACGGATCACAAGGAAGAGCTGATTGAGCACGGTTCGCTTCTGAACAATGGGAGGCGCTGGACACGTACCCGGTATCAGCCTATGCGCTGCACCCAGGAAAATAGAGGCAGCGACACGCCTCTATTTAACAGCAAAGCCCAGGCCTTCTCAAATCAAGTGCAGAGGGTGCGGTGGCGGGGGAGGGAGGCGGTTTGCGCGGTACTGTCCGCAGGTGTTGCCTGAAGGCTTGTTCTAGAGAGCTCGATCGGTTTTTTGCCTGCTGCGGGCAAGCAAAGCACCTTGAATTCGCTCGATGTCGGCATCAACGAAATGGTCCGCAAATCCAAAGCTGCCGGGCTGTCATGTCTGCTGCCCGATACGTATGTGCTTTATCTGAAGCCCCATAACTTGCGCTGGAGGATGACGGTGCCTATGTTTCGTACTGTTTTTTATGGTTGAGGCGCACGATGACGAGTGGGTCCTGGTCGTGAGCTTAGTTGCCGAACACAGTCGTGCCTCGGTTATCCAGCCCCCGGAGCGTACTGGGTTTCTGTGCGTCAGTGTTGTTCTATGCATCTGTCTGTTCTGGCGCTCGCAGGTTCGGCAGCCACTGCGCAGGTCGGCGCGACAAGCTGTAGGGGCATTCAAGCCCATCCTTGGGCTTGCAGGCTTTCCTGGCGGGGCGATGTCCGAGCCTTTTACGGTGTTTTTCGCTCTGTGGTTTTGACTTTTCCTGCGCTGAAACTCTGCTTAACAGGCAGATGTAGGACCGTGTTAACGGTCTCCCTAGACGTGTTGGCTTGTCCTACGTTGATGGTCATAAAGTCATCTGGATATAACTATCCGCCTGCGTTTCTATAAGGAAACAGAGGGTTGCTCTCGTTGAAAGCAAGTATGACAAAGGAGTGTCAACGGTATGAGTCAAGGAATAGGGCAAGGGACAATCGAAGTCGCTCGGTTTCAAGATGTAAGGCTGGAGGGGAAGAGAGATCCTTTTGTTCGGGAGTTTGATATGGGGTTGGCGCGCCCATTGTCCCGATCGGTGCGTTTGAATGGATTTGCCACCTGTTTGCGCCTTGAACAGGTCTATTGGGATATTTTGGCCAGGATGGCGAAAATTAATTGTTGCTCGGTGAGCGCTTTGCTTTCCTACGTTGATAGAGAGGTGCACCTGCGTCATGGCGGGGTGAAAAATTTCAGCGGGCTGGTCCGGGTGGTGTGCGTTGTACACAGTTTGAATGAGGACGCCTGTAACGTTGAATAACGTGCAGGTCCGTGATGGGGACGGCTCGTGTGCTCAGGCGTCACCCGGATGAGCATGCGCCTGTGCAGTGTTACGGCTGCACAGGCTCGATTTAATGGATATAATCCCGCCCTTTGCCGCGAAACCCGACGTTTGCGCGGTAATAATCTGATTGCCGAGACAACCCCATGCCGATGTACGACTATCAATGTGCTTCCTGTGGTCATCAGTTGGAAGCCATTCAGAAGATCAGCGCAGCACCGTTGGTCGACTGCCCTGCCTGCCAGGCACCCGAATTGAAAAAAATGCTGTCCATGCCAGGTTTCCGCCTCAGCGGCACCGGCTGGTACGAGACCGATTTCAAAACCGGTTCGAAGAAGAATCTGGCCGGCGGCGACAAAGCTGACTAAGTTGAACGACACGCGTGAGCTCTTGCATCATCAGGCACCTTATTGAAGTGCGGTGGTGCGGCAAGGCCTCCAAACGAATTTCGAATTACGAGAAGTGAAACCACTACCATGATGCGCAGCCATTATTGCGGCCAACTGAACGAAAGCCTGGAAGGTCAGGAAGTTACCCTTTGCGGATGGGTCCACCGTCGTCGTGACCACGGCGGGGTGATCTTCCTCGATATCCGTGATCGTGAAGGCCTGGCCCAGGTGGTGTTCGATCCGGATCGCGCCGACACCTTCGCCGCCGCCGACCGCGTGCGCAGCGAATACGTGGTCAAGATCACCGGTAAGGTGCGCCTGCGTCCAGCCGGTGCCGGTAATGCCAACATGGCTTCGGGCATGATCGAAGTGCTGGGCTACGAGCTGGAAGTATTGAACGAAGCGGAAACCCCGCCGTTCCCGCTCAACGAATTCTCCGACGTTGGCGAAGAAACCCGCCTGCGTTATCGCTTCATCGACTTGCGCCGTCCGGAAATGCTCGAAAAGCTGCGTCTGCGTTCGCGCATGACCACCAGCATTCGTCGCTACCTGGACGAGAACGGCTTCCTTGACGTCGAGACGCCGATCCTGACCCGTGCAACCCCGGAAGGCGCGCGTGACTATCTGGTGCCGAGCCGTACTCACGCAGGTAGCTTCTTCGCCTTGCCGCAATCGCCGCAGCTGTTCAAGCAACTGCTGATGGTTGCCGGCTTCGATCGTTACTACCAGATCGCCAAGTGCTTCCGCGACGAAGACCTGCGTGCCGACCGTCAGCCGGAATTCACCCAGATCGACATCGAGACCAGCTTCCTCAACGAAGCCGAGATCATGGGCCTGACCGAAGGGATGATCCGCAACTTGTTCAAGGAAGTGCTGGGTCTGGAATTCGGTGAATTCCCGCACATGACCTGGGACGAGGCCATGCGTCGTTACGGTTCCGACAAGCCGGACCTGCGTAACCCGCTGGAACTGGTTGACGTTGCCGACCAGCTCAAGGAAGTCGACTTCAAGGTCTTCAGTGGCCCGGCCAACGACCCGAAAAGCCGTATCGCCGCTCTGCGCGTTCCAGGCGGGGCGAGCATGCCGCGCAGCAAGATCGACGACTACACCAAGTTCGTCGGCATCTATGGTGCCAAGGGCCTGGCGTACATCAAGGTCAACGAGCGCGCCAAAGGCGTTGAAGGCCTGCAGTCGCCAATCGTCAAGAACATCCCTGAAGCCAACCTCAATGTGATCCTCGATCGCGTTGGCGCGGTTGATGGCGACATCGTGTTCTTCGGTGCCGACAAGGCCAAGATCGTCAGCGAAGCGCTGGGCGCACTGCGGATCAAGGTCGGTAACGACCTGAACCTGCTGACCTGCGAGTGGGCGCCGATGTGGGTGGTCGACTTCCCGATGTTCGAAGAGAACGACGACGGCAGCTTCACCGCCTTGCACCACCCGTTCACCGCGCCGAAGTGCACGCCAGAAGAGCTCGAAGCCAACCCGGCGACTGCTCTGTCCCGTGCCTACGACATGGTGCTGAACGGTACCGAGCTGGGTGGCGGTTCGATCCGTATCCACCGCAAGGAAATGCAGCAATCGGTCTTCCGTCTGCTGGGTATCAGCGAAGCGGAACAGGAAGAGAAATTCGGCTTCCTGCTCGACGCCCTGAAATACGGCGCGCCGCCGCACGGTGGCCTGGCTTTCGGTCTCGACCGTCTGGTGATGCTGATGACCGGCGCCCAGTCGATCCGTGAAGTGATTGCCTTCCCGAAAACCCAGAGCGCTGCCTGCGTCATGACTCAGGCACCTGGTCTGGTCGATGCCAAGGCGCTGCGCGAGCTGCACATTCGTCTGCGCGAACAGCCCAAGGCTGAGTAAAGCTGAGCACCCTGGCACATCGCTCGATGCGCCAGGGCGTCAGATCCAGATTGTGTTGCCCGCTCGCCTTCATGGGCGTGCGGGCATTGTTTTATAGAGAATTGTTTTAAAGAGAATTCGGAGCGAGTTATGGCGGGTCATTCCAAGTGGGCGAACATCAAGCACCGCAAAGAACGTCAGGATGCCAAGAAGGGCAAGATTTTCACCAAGTGGATTCGTGAACTGACTGTCGCGGCCCGTCAGGGTGGCGGTGATCCGGGCTCCAACCCGCGTTTGCGTCTGGCGCTGGACAAAGCCCTTGGCGCGAACATGAGCCGCGACATCATCGATCGCGCGGTTGCCCGTGGTGCTGGCGCTGCCGACACCGACGACATGGTCGAACTGAGCTATGAAGGCTATGGTCCGGGCGGCGTAGCGGTGATGGTCGAATGCATGACCGACAACCGCAACCGCACCGCAGCGGCTGTCCGTCACGCGTTCAGCAAATGTGGCGGCAACCTGGGAACCGACGGTTCGGTGGCCTACCTGTTCGAGCGCAAGGGGCAGATTTCCTTCGCGCCGGGCGTCGACGAAGACGCGTTGATGGAAGCCGCCATGGAAGCCGACGCCGATGACGTCGTCACCCACGAAGACGGCTCGATTGACGTGTTCACTTCGTTTGCTGGCTTCTACTCGGTTCGTAATGCCCTGGAAGCGGCCGGCTTCAAAGGGCATGACGCGGAAATCGTCATGCTGCCGACCACCAGTGCCGAACTGGACCTGGAAGGCGCCGAGAAAATCCTCAAGCTGATCGACATGCTCGAAGACCTGGATGACGTGCAGAACGTTTACTCCAATGCGGATATTCCAGAGTCGGTTGCCCAACAGCTCGGTTAAGGGCGACTAAGATCCAATGTGGGAGCGAGCCTGCTCGCGAAACCGGATTTTCAGGCAGCATCGTTGCTGAATATGAAACCGCTTTCGCGAGCCTGCTCACTCCCACATTTATTATTCGCTGTTTTTACTACCGTGCTTTTACTTAACCCGCAGGCGTTATGACTTTAATTCTTGGTATCGACCCCGGTTCGCGGATTACCGGTTACGGCGTGGTACGCGATACCGGTCGTGGCTGCGTGTACGTGGCCTCGGGCTGTATTCGTACCGGCAGCGGCGAGTTGCATGAGCGGCTGCAAATTGTTTACCGCGGTGTGCGTGAAGTCATCCAGACCTACGGCCCGGTCACCATGGGGATCGAAAAGGTCTTCATGGCCCGTAACGCCGACTCGGCCCTGAAGCTGGGCCAGGCGCGCGGCGCGGCCATCGTTGCCGGCGCCGAAGAAAACCTGGAAATCGCCGAATACACCGCAACGCAGGTCAAGCAGGCGGTGACCGGGACGGGCGCGGCAAATAAAGAGCAGGTGCAGATGATGGTCATGCACATGCTGAAACTGACCAGCAAACCGCAAATCGATGCCTCGGACGCCCTGGCAATCGCCATTTGCCATGCTCACACCCGTTCCAGTCTGTTGCCCCATGGTCTGGGGACGGCTCGTAGTCGTGGCGGTCGCCTTCGCCTCTGATCTGATAGCATCAGCCCACTCATTTTATCCGTTGAGCGTTTTGCGCCTGTTTTGCCGGCCGCCACGCTCACTTTGGTACTCGTCAGCCTGATCTGGCCAACGCTTAAGGATTTGAAACGTGATTGGACGTTTGCGCGGCACCTTGGCTGAAAAGCAGCCGCCGCACCTGATTCTGGATGTAAATGGTCTGGGCTATGAGCTGGAAGTGCCGATGACCACGCTGTATCGACTGCCGTCGGTCGGAGAGCCGATCACCTTGCACACCCATTTGGTTGTGCGTGAAGACGCCCAGTTGCTCTACGGTTTCATTGGCAAGCGTGAGCGCGATTTTTTCCGTGAGCTGATCCGCCTCAATGGCGTAGGCCCCAAACTGGCGCTGGCGTTGATGTCGAGTCTTGAAGTCGATGAGCTGGTGCGTTGCGTGCAAGCGCAGGACACGTCGGCGCTGACCAAGGTGCCAGGCGTCGGCAAAAAAACGGCCGAGCGTTTGCTGGTGGAACTCAAGGATCGTTTCAAGGCCTGGGAAACCGTGCCAAGTATGTTCGCCCTGGTGCCTAATCAGCCGGATGCGCCAATGCCGGTGGTCACCGCTGAAAATGACGCAGTGAGTGCGCTGATTTCCCTGGGCTACAAGCCGCAGGAGGCCAGCAAGGCGATTTCTGCCATCAAGGAGAAAGGGTTGAGCAGTGAAGACCTGATTCGTCGCGCCCTGAAGGGAATGATTTAAGTGATTGAAGCTGATCGTCTGATCGCCGCCACGGGTGGTCCCCGTGACCGCGAAGAAGTCCAGGACCGCGCGATTCGTCCCGTCAGCCTGGCCGAATACATCGGCCAGCCGACTGTTCGCGAGCAGATGGAGTTGTTCATCCAGGCTGCTCGCGGGCGCAACGAGTCCCTCGATCACACGCTGATCTTCGGCCCGCCGGGGCTGGGTAAAACCACCCTGGCCAACATCATTGCCCAGGAAATGGGCGTGTCGATCAAAAGCACCTCGGGGCCGGTCCTCGAGCGTCCGGGGGATCTGGCGGCGCTGCTGACCAACCTCGAACCGCATGATGTGCTGTTTATCGACGAGATCCATCGGCTGTCGCCGATTGTCGAAGAAGTGCTGTACCCGGCCATGGAAGATTTCCAGCTCGACATCATGATCGGTGAAGGGCCGGCGGCGCGTTCGATCAAGCTCGACCTGCCACCGTTCACCCTGGTCGGCGCCACCACGCGCGCCGGGATGCTGACCAATCCGTTGCGTGACCGTTTCGGTATCGTTCAGCGCCTGGAGTTCTATAACACGGCGGATCTGGCGACCATCGTCAGTCGCTCGGCGAACATCCTCGGCTTGCCGCTGGACCCGGAGGGCGCCTTTGAAATCGCTCGTCGGGCCCGTGGTACGCCGCGTATTGCCAACCGTTTGTTGCGCCGGGTGCGCGATTTTGCCGAAGTGCGGGCAAAGGGGCACATCACTAAACCGATTGCCGATCTGGCGCTGAACCTGCTGGATGTCGATGAGCGTGGTTTCGATCACCAGGACCGGCGATTGCTGTTGACCATGATCGAGAAGTTCGATGGCGGCCCGGTCGGGGTGGACAGTCTCGCGGCGGCGATCAGCGAAGAGCGGCACACCATCGAGGACGTGCTGGAGCCCTACCTGATTCAGCAGGGCTATATCATGCGGACCCCGCGTGGACGGGTCGTGACCCGGCATGCGTACTTGCATTTCGGTTTGAATATCCCGTCACGGTTGGGCGAAATGCCCGTGCCAGACGAGTTTCTTGATGCAGTAGACGAATGACGACCTCTGCGTGCCGATTTATTTCAGCTTTGTGTGGTCCTACGGGACTGCGATTGCCGATCTTTCGCACGAAAGTCGTTCGAGAATGAAAAACAGTTGCCTGGCCGGATTGGCAACCTGAGGAGTAAGCACTAGAGTATGCGCGCGCAAAACGGGCTTGAGTCGTTCGCACATCGTTGTCGCGTTTATTACGAGGACACCGATGCCGGCGGCATCGTGTATTACGTTAATTACCTTAAGTTTATGGAGCGGGCTCGAACCGAGCGGCTACGGGAGCTGGGCTTTGCCCAATCGCAGCTTGCTGGTGAGGACCTGTTGTTCGTCGTGCATTCCAGCGAAGCGCGCTATCACGCGCCGGCGCGACTGGACGACGAGCTTCTGGTAAGTGCAGAAGTAATCGAATTGAACCGCGTCAGCCTGCGCTTTAAACAGCAGGTCAGGCGAGCCGCGGATAATGCACTGCTCTGCGAAGGGCAGTTTTTGGTGGCCTGTGTGCGCACCCATAGTTTGAAACCCCGGGCCATTCCCGAAGCTCTACGTGCGGCCTTTGCCGACGTGAGCGGCGCGGGTACACACTCAGAGCAGGAGATAAAGCGTGGAAGCTAACGTCGTCGACCATTCCTCCATGTGGAGCCTGGTCAGCAATGCCAGCGTTGTGGTGCAGTTGGTAATGCTGATCCTGGTAGCCGCATCGGTGACCTCGTGGATCATGATCTTTCAGCGCAGCAACTTGCTGCGTGCCGGTCGACGTGCCCTGGAGAGCTTTGAAGAGCGCTTCTGGTCCGGCATCGACCTGTCCAAACTCTACCGTCAGGCCGGCAGCAACCCTGACCCGGATTCCGGCGTAGAGCAGATCTTCCGTGCAGGCTTCAAGGAATTCTCCCGTCTGCGTCAGCAGCCAGGCGTTGATCCGGAAGCGGTCATGGAAGGTGTGGCACGTGCCATGCGCGTGGCCATTTCCCGCGAAGAAGAAAAGCTCGAGCAGAGCCTGCCGTTCCTTGCGACCGTCGGTTCCGTCAGCCCGTACATCGGTCTGTTCGGTACAGTCTGGGGCATCATGAACTCCTTCCGCGGCCTGGCCACTGCCCAGCAAGCGACCCTGGCCACCGTGGCTCCAGGTATTGCCGAGGCACTGGTTGCAACGGCAATCGGCCTGTTCGCGGCGATCCCGGCCGTTATCGCTTACAACCGTTTCTCTGCCCGCAGCGAAACCTTGCTTAGCCGTTACTACACCTTCGCCGACGAGTTCCAGGCGATCCTGCACCGCAAAGTGCACACCAGCGAAGAATAAGCAGGTAATTCCCAATGGCTTTAATCGCTCGAGCTCGCAAAAAGCGCAAGCCGGTTGCCGAGATGAACGTGGTGCCTTACATCGACGTGATGCTGGTACTGTTGGTCATCTTCATGGTGACCGCACCGATGCTCAATCAGGGCGTGAAAGTTGATCTGCCCAAGGTTTCCAGCGAAGCCTTGCCGCAAGACAACAACACCCAGGTCCTGACCATTTCGATCAAGGCTGACAAGACCTATTACTGGAACCTTGGCAGCGAAGTCGACACCGATAAACAGCAGGACAGGGCCATGACCCTGCCGCAGATGACCAGCGCCGTGACCAAAATCATCAGCGCCGGTAATGAAAACGGCAAGCACACCCAGGTCTTCATTCGCGGTGACAAGAGCGTCGATTACGGCTCCGTCATGGGGGCCATGGGTGGGTTGCAGAAAGCCGGGGTCGGTAATGTTGGCTTGATTACCGAGGCGCCCTGATGCAGCAACAGCGAGAGCCGACAGCCTCGGAAAGCTACTTCTGGCCTAGTGTCTGGGCGATCGGCCTGCACGTGCTGGTATTTGGCATGCTGTTCGTCAGTTTTGCCATGACCCCGGAGCTGCCGCCGGCCAAGCCGATCGTCCAGGCGACCCTGTACCAACTGAAATCGAAAAGTCGGGCGACTACCCAGACCAATCAGAAGATTGCGGGTGAAGCGCAGAAATCCGCTGCGCGCCAGACCGAAGTCGAACAGATGGAACAGAAGAAGGTCGAGCAGGAAGCGGTGAAGGCTGCGGAACAAAAGAAAGAAGCGGCGGCTCAAAAAGCCGAGGAAGCCAAGAAGGCCGACGAGTCGAAGAAAGCGGAAGAGGCGAAAAAGGCTGATGAAGCCAAGAAAGCCGATGAAGCGAAGAAGACCGCCGAAGCCAAAAAGGCCGAACAGAAACAATTGGCTGATATAGCCAAGAAGAAAGCTGAAGAAGAAGCCAAGAAAGCCGCTGAAGAAGAGGCCAAGAAAGAGGCCGCTGAAGAAGCGAAGAAAAAGATAGTCGAAGACGCGAAGAAGAAAGCCGCGGAAGACGCCAAGAAGGTAGCTGAAGCAAACGAGGCGAAGAAGAAAGTCGCCGAGGATGCGAAGAAGAAAGCTGCTGCCGATGCTGCGAAGAAAAAATCGCAGGAAGCGGCGCGTAAATCTGCCGAAGAGAAAAAGGCTCAGGCCCTGGCTGATTTGCTTTCCGATACGCCGCAGCGTCAGCAAGCCTTGGCCGATGAGCAGGGCGATGAAACCGCGGGCAGTTTCGATGATCTGATTCGTGCTCGGGCAGCGGAAGGTTGGGCTCGTCCTCCTTCGGCACGCAAAGGCATGACGGTCGTGCTGCAAATCGGCATGTTGCCCGATGGTACGGTGACTTCGGTCAGCGTGGCCAAGTCCAGTGGCGATGGTCCGTTTGACGCTTCGGCTGTGGCGGCGGTCAAGAATATTGGACGTTTGACAGAAATGCAGGGAATGAAGCCGAGCGATTTCGCTCCCTATCGTTCATTCAAGATGACATTCACACCTGAGGATCTAGCCTTGTGAGAAACCTTCTTCGAGGAATGCTTGTCGTTATTTGCTGCATGGCAGGGATAGCGGCAGCAGATGAAAAGAACATTCTGGTCACCAGCGGCAGTGACCGGGCAACACCGATTGCGGTCGTTCCATTTGGCTGGCAGGGCGGTAGCGTCCTGCCGGACGACATGGCGGAAATCATCGGCAACGACCTGCGCAACTCGGGTTACTACTCGCCGATTCCAAAGCAGAACATGATCAGCCAGCCGACTTCGGCCAGCGAAGTCATCTACCGTGACTGGAAGGCCTTGGGCGCCCAGTACATTATGGTTGGCAGCATTGTTCCGGCGGGTGGTCGCCTGCAGGTGCAATACGCGCTGTTCAACGTCGCGACCGAGCAGCAAGTGCTGACCGGTAGCGTGTCGGGTGGCGTCGATCAACTGCGCGACATGGCGCACTACATCTCCGACCAGTCGTTCGAAAAACTGACTGGCATCAAGGGCGCGTTCTCCACACGCCTGCTGTATGTAACGGCCGAACGCTTTTCGGTGAACAACACCCGCTACACCCTGCAGCGTTCGGACTACGACGGTGCTCGTGCCGTGACCCTGCTGCAATCGCGTGAGCCGATCCTGTCGCCGCGTTTTGCCCCCGATGGCAAGCGCATCGCCTATGTGTCGTTCGAGCAGAAGCGTCCGCGCATTTTCATGCAGAACATCGACACCGGTCGCCGCGAGCAGATCACCAACTTCGAAGGCCTCAACGGCGCGCCAGCCTGGTCGCCGGATGGTTCGCGCCTGGCGTTCGTGCTGTCCAAGGACGGTAACCCGGACATCTACGTGATGAACCTGGGTTCGCGTCAGGTCACTCGTGTGACGGCTGGCCCTGGCATCAACACCGAACCGTTCTGGGGCAAGGATGGTTCGACCATCTACTTCACCTCCGACCGTGGCGGCAAGCCGCAGATCTACAAGACCAACATCAATGGTGGTGGTGCGGAGCGTGTGACCTTTATCGGTAACTACAACGCCAACCCGAAACTGTCGGCTGACGAGAAGACGCTTGTCATGATTCACCGTCAGGATGGCTTCACCAATTTCCGGGTGGCGGCTCAGGATTTGCAGCGCGGTAGTGTAAAGATCCTGACAGACACCAACCTAGATGAGTCAGCCACTGTTGCGCCCAACGGCACCATGGTAATCTACGCCACCGCCCAGCAGGGCCGGGGAGTCTTGATGCTCGTGTCCATCAATGGACGCGTAAGGCTCCCGCTTCCTACCGCTCAAGGCGAAGTCAGAGAACCTTCCTGGTCCCCTTACCTGAACTGACGCGGCGCTACACGTTTTACTTAACACATTGGGGTTCATTAGGAGTTTCACGATGGAAATGCTGAAGTTTGGTAAGTTTGCTGCGCTGGCCCTGGCCATGGCTGTAGCTGTAGGTTGCTCGTCCAAAGGCGGCGACAACGCCGGTGCAGGCGCTGTAGATCCAAACGCTGGTTACGGCGCTAACACCGGTGCAGTTGACGGCTCCCTGAGCGAAGAAGCTGCTCTGCGCGCAATCACCACCTTCTACTTCGAATACGACAGCTCGGACCTGAAGCCAGAAGCCATGCGCGCTCTGGACGTTCACGCCAAAGACCTGAAAGCAAACGGCGCTCGCGTTGTTCTGGAAGGCAACACCGACGAACGTGGTACTCGTGAGTACAACATGGCACTGGGCGAGCGTCGTGCGAAAGCCGTTCAACGCTACCTGGTACTGCAAGGTGTTTCCCCAGCTCAGGCGGAACTGGTTTCCTACGGTAAAGAGCGTCCAGTTGCTACTGGTCACGACGAGCAGTCCTGGGCTCAAAACCGTCGCGTCGAACTGCGTAAGTAATTCGTCATGCGAACGTGCCGTCGTGCTGTAACTGTTCTGGCTCTCAGTCTTGCACCGCTTGCGGTGTGGGCTGCGGTTCCTGTGGTCGATGACAACTCCGGTTATAACAATAGCGGGAGCAGTTATCCGCCTGCGGGTTACGGTACGAACGGCGCCTATGCCGGGGGAGGGGTTACGGCCCCTGCCTCGGGACAGGGCGTGCTGTTCAACCAACTGCAACAAATGCAGGAACAAATCGCACGTCAACAAGGTGCGATCGAAGTTCTGCAAAATGATGTAGCGCGCATGAAGCAGGAAAACCTGGAGCGGTATCAGGATCTTGATCGGCGTATTGGAACCGGCGGTGCACCCGCTGCGGCTCCTCAAAATTCTCCAGCCGGTGGCGATATGAATAATGCCGCCGGTGCAGCTGCAGGTGCGAGTGCTGCTACTCAAGCCCCTGCGGCCAGCAGCGAACCGGGTGATCCGGCGAAGGAAAAGCTCTATTACGATGCGGCCTTCGACCTGATCAAAGCCAAGGATTTCGACAAGGCCAGCCAGGCGTTTGCGGCATTCCTGCGCAAATACCCGAACAGTCAGTACGCGGGCAATGCCCAATACTGGTTGGGCGAAGTGAACCTGGCCAAGGGCGACCTGCAAGGTGCGGGTCAGGCTTTTGCCAAGGTTTCGCAGCTGTACCCCAAGCACGCCAAAGTGCCTGACTCGCTGTACAAGCTCGCTGATGTAGAGCGCCGCCTGGGTCATACCGACAAGGTCAAAGGCATTCTGCAGCAGGTGGTTTCCCAATACCCGGGTACTTCCGCCGCTCAGCTGGCCCAACGCGATCTACAGCGCATGTAAGGCTGTTTGACCCGTTTACAAGAAACCCGCGCTTGCCGCGGGTTTTTTCGTTAGAATTCACCCCCCTTTTTTATGAAACACCGCTTTTAGGGATCTGCGCGTTGGCGGGGTTCCTTTAAGTGCCTGACGGAGGCGGACAGCCTGTTTAGCTGTTACGCCCGTGGCGACTATGCAAGACACATTGAGAATTACCGAAGTTTTTTACTCGTTGCAGGGTGAAACGCGGACTGCCGGGCTGCCCACTGTATTTGTACGCCTGACCGGTTGCCCATTGCGTTGCCAATACTGCGACAGCGCCTACGCCTTCACTGGCGGCACCGTTCGCCCGCTCGACGATATCCTCGAGCAAGTGGCCGGCTTTCGTCCGCGCTACGTCTGTGTCACCGGTGGTGAGCCCCTGGCACAACCTAATGCCATCCCTTTGCTCAAGCAGCTGTGTGACGCCGGTTACGAGGTGTCGCTGGAAACCAGTGGCGCCCTGGATATTTCAGCGGTCGATCCTCGGGTCAGTCGAGTGCTCGACCTGAAAACACCGGGGTCGAAAGAGGCGCATCGCAACCTCTACGAGAACATCGCGCTGCTGACGGCCAACGATCAGGTCAAGTTCGTGATCTGCTCTCGCGAAGACTACGACTGGGCGGTGTCCAAACTGATTCAGTACGGTCTCGACCAGCGTGCCGGCGAAGTCCTGTTCTCGCCGAGTCACCATGACTTGAGCGCACGCGACCTGGCTGACTGGATTGTTGCGGACAACCTGCCAGTGCGCCTGCAATTGCAGTTGCATAAATATCTTTGGAACGACGAGCCGGGGCGCTGAAATGACTGAACAACTGAACAAGGCAGAAAAACGCGCAGTCATTCTGCTGTCCGGCGGTCTGGACTCGGCAACGGTCGTGGCGATGGCTCGTGCTGACGGCTACAGCTGCTACACCATGAGTTTCGACTACGGCCAGCGTCACCGCGCCGAGTTGCACGCGGCCGAGCGCGTAGCGCGTGATCTGGGCGTGGTCGAGCATAAGGTGATTGGCCTGAACCTGAACGGCATTGGTGGCTCGGCACTGACCGACAGCTCCATCGATGTGCCTGAGGCGCCGAGCGAAGGTATCCCGATCACTTACGTGCCGGCCCGCAATACGGTGTTCCTGTCCCTGGCGTTGGGCTGGGCGGAAGTGCTCGGGGCGCGCGACATTTTCATCGGCGTGAATGCGGTGGACTATTCCGGTTACCCGGATTGCCGTCCCGAGTTCATCGAAGCCTTCGAGCGCATGGCCAATTTGGCGACCAAGGCCGGGGTAGAGGGGAACGGCTTCCGTATTCAGGCGCCGCTGCAAAACCTCAGCAAGGCGCAAATTGTCCAGGCAGGGGTGAAGCTCGGCGTCGACTATGCACTGACGGTTTCCTGCTATCAGGCGGACGATAACGGCCGTGCATGCGGCAAATGCGACAGCTGCCGTCTGCGTGCAGAAGGCTTCCTGGCGGCCGGAATCAGTGACCCAACCGCTTATTTTTGATTTATTTCAAATTAGGTGTTGAATAGTCCTTAAAAATCAGTATTATACGCGCCACCACACAGCGGGTCGTTAGCTCAGTTGGTAGAGCAGTTGGCTTTTAACCAATTGGTCGTAGGTTCGAATCCCACACGACCCACCACTTTAAAAAATCTGGAAGGCCCACGTAAGTGTGGATTTCCGGGTTTTTTTTGCCCGCGATTTGAGCCTGGCTCAATCCGGGTGCAGTACCGCGTGACGCAGGTCAGAATGGTCTTTTGCATCTCGGGGATATTCTGTAGCCTTGCGCAGCTTCAACGCTGTCCGTGCCTGATGAATACTCACTCTCCCGGCGGTACCTTCTGTGGTCCGGAGCCGGGTGTATACTCGACTTTCGCGCGAAAGCGCCCGCAGGTCTTGCGATCATGACGCAAATTTCCGAACGCCTTCTGGTACAAGCCCACCTCGACGCCAAACAGCCCAAACCGCTGAGCGCCGAAGAGCAAGCCTATTACCGCGCTGCCATCGCCGCCGAGCTCAAGGCTCAGGACGCGGTGCTGGTTGCCCACTTCTATTGCGATCCGATCATTCAGGCCCTGGCCGAAGAAACCGGTGGCTGCGTTTCCGACTCCCTGGAAATGGCCCGCTTCGGCAATGCGCACCCGGCCAAGACCGTCGTGGTTGCCGGTGTGAAGTTCATGGGCGAGACCGCAAAAATCCTCAACCCGGAAAAACGCGTACTGATGCCGACCCTGGAAGCGACCTGCTCGCTGGACCTGGGTTGCCCGGTCGACGAGTTCTCGGCGTTTTGCGATCAGCACCCGGAACGCACGGTGGTGGTGTATGCCAACACCTCGGCAGCGGTGAAGGCGCGGGCGGACTGGGTAGTGACCTCCAGCTGCGCGCTGGAGATTGTCGAGAGCCTGATGGATAACGGCGAAACGATCATCTGGGGCCCGGACAAGCACCTGGGTACCTACATCCAGCGCAAGACCGGCGCCGACATGCTGCTCTGGGACGGTGCCTGCATCGTTCACGAAGAGTTCAAGGCCAAGCAGCTGGAAGACATGAAAGCCCTGTATCCGGACGCCGCCATTCTGGTGCACCCGGAGTCGCCGACAGCGGTGATCGAGTTGGCCGACGCGGTGGGTTCCACCAGCCAGTTGATCGCCGCTGCGCAACGCCTGCCAAACAAGACGCTGATCGTTGCGACCGACCGCGGCATTTTCTACAAGATGCAGCAGCTGTGCCCGGACAAGGTCTTCATTGAGGCGCCTACGGCCGGTAACGGCGCGGCATGCCGCAGTTGCGCGCATTGCCCGTGGATGGCGATGAACACCCTTGAGCGCACGTTACAGTGCCTGCGTGAGGGCTCAGGCGAGATATTTGTCGAGCCGGCGCTGATCCCTCAGGCGATTCGCCCGCTCAAGCGCATGCTCGACTTCACCGCGGCGGCGCGGATGAAGCTGGCCGGCAACGCCTAAGGTTCTCTGGGGGAAGGGCGCTTGCTCCCGCTGGGGTGCGGAGCGTCCCTAAACCCGCTGATTTGCTGTGTCAGCCGTGGACTCCAGCTCCAGGAGAGGAGGGCGTCTTGACCCGGTTTCCCTGCGCGCAGAAAGCAATTCGGGTGTGGCCAACGCAACCCGTGAACGATCAGGGTGATGGTTCGAGGCGTTTCAGGCTTCCGGAGTCTGGGCCGCACACTCATGCAGCCATTCGATGAATGCGGACACGCGTCGGGGTAGCGGCTCAAGTGCCGGGTGCACGATGTAGTAATCGTAATCGCCACGCCGCGCAAAGCCGCCAAATGGCAAGACCAGTTTGCCTTGCTGGATCGGTCCGCTGATTAGTTGCTCCCGCCCGATCGCCAGTCCTGCGTGATTGATGGCGGCTGTCACGCACAAATCCGAACGATCGAAGGTCACCCCCCGTTTTGGCATGGGGACACCAGCGCCATGGTATCTGATCCACATCGTCCATTCGGAATCAAAGGCCGCATGGTCCCAGGCCAATGAATCATGCAGCAATGTGCAATGCTCCAGATGTTGTACCGAGTCGAATAGCCGGTAGCGATTAGCGTATTCGGGGCTACAGACCGGCGCGACCCGCTCTTGCATCAGCCGGTGTGAAATCAGGCCATGGAATTCTCCATTGCCGTAATACAACGCCAGATCAATCTTTCGAGATCGAAAGTCGATGCTGTCATTGCCAACGCGAAGGTCCAGCGTTACCCCGGGGAATCGTGCACCGAACTCCGCCAGGCGCGGCACCAGCCAGGCGTGTGCGATAGAGGGATGGGCGTAGAGGGTCAGCGGCCCGGCCAGATCGGCGTCGACCGGCTGGGCGAGGACCTCGGACAGGTCGCCCAGCGTTCGCTGCAAAATTTCGAAGATGCGTTCCCCGGCTTCCGTCAACTGCACCCGGCGAGTCAACCGTTTGAACAGCTGAATCGACAGCTCCGCTTCCAGTCGGGCGATGCGATGGCTGACGGCACTGGCAGTCAGGCACAACTCGTCGGCGGCCTTGGTGAAGCTGAGATGACGCGCAGCGACCTGAAAGGTGAACAGATTCGAGAACTGGCTGCTGTTGAGCTTTGCGTCCAGTCGAGGCGGTAGGTTGAACAAGTAGGCACTTCTCCTTTCAATGTATCGTCGCCACTTTTCGTGACCCGGACACCGATCATGTGTCCGGGTCAGACACTCGCTTTCAGTCTTGAAGCACTTGCGCGCCTTGCGCCAGGTAAGCTTGCATCTCAGGCTCGGGAACCATGCTGCCACCCGTGGCCCAGATCAAATGGGTGGCACGGCTGTAAGCCTCGACGCTCAGGCCACTGCGCTGCAAGTACTCGGCGCGATGGGCATGGAGCCGGGCGATACCTGGGACGCCAGCCAGGGCCGACGGCTCCAGATTCAGACCTTCGCTATCAGCGGTCAGCCAGAGCAAGGCATGCAATTCGTCATCGCTGACTGTGTAATAACCGTCGATCAAACGTTGCATGGTCCGGCCGACAAAACCCGAGGCCCGCCCCACGGCAAGCCCATCGGCGGCGGTGATGTTATCGATACCGAAATCCTGCACCGACACCTCGTCATGCAGCCCGGTGTAGACACCGAGAAACATGCAGGGCGAATGAGTAGGTTCGGCAAATATACAGTGAACCGCATCACCGAAGACCAACTTCAAGCCAAACGCCACTCCGCCAGGGCCCCCACCGACACCACAGGGCAGGTAGACAAACAGCGGATGCTCGGCATCGACCCTCAGGCCCGCCAGGCTCAATTGCTGATTCAGGCGTTCAGCCGCCACCGCGTAGCCAAGGAACAGGTCGGTGGAGTTTTCGTCATCGACGAAATGACAGCCTGGATCTTCCTTCGCTTGCTGGCGCCCCTGTGCTACCGCAATGCTGTAGTCACTGGCATATTCCATGACGGTCACACCATGGGTGCGCAGTTTGTCCTTCTTCCATTGGCGTGCATCGGCGGACATGTGCACCGTGACCTGAAAGCCCAGTCGGGCCCCCATAAGCCCGATGGATAAACCCAGGTTGCCCGTGGAGCCCACGGCAATTCGGTATTGACTGAAAAACTCTCGAGCCTGCGGTGTGTCGAGCACCTCATAGTTGCCATCCAGCGTGAGCAGTCCGGCCTCAAGGGCGAGTCCTTCGGCATGCTTGAGCACTTCATAGATGCCGCCTCGGGCCTTAACCGATCCTGAGATGGGCAAATGGCTGTCTTTCTTGATCCACAGCGCCCCAGGCAGTACCTGGCTATACCTTGCGTCCAAAACGCCGCGCAGCGAAGGCAGCGGCTGGATGTCCGATTCGATGATGCCGTGAGTTGGCAGTGTTTCGGGGAAGGCAGATTGAAAGTACGCCGCGAAGCGATTCAACCGGGCGCTGGCATCCGCCACATCGTTGGCATTCAACGGGAGGTCTTTCAAGGCCTCGGCGGTCGGTGCGCGCACCGGTGTGAACCAAGTGGTTTCACGCAACTCCACCAGGTCGTGGATCAGTGGGTGGCTGGTTTTCCAGTCATCCAGCATTTTGCCTGCAATCATTAATGGTGACTCCTGCATTCAGTAAAAGGGCTGCGAAAGACTTAAATGAAGTGAAAAAGGGTCAATGTCAGCAGCAAGGCAATCACGGACGCCAGCACTGTGGAGGAGGTGAAGGTCTTGAGTGCGTCTGCCAGCGAGACGCCCAGGTATTCCTTCACTACCCAGAACGCCGAGTCAGTGACATGGGTCCAGCCGATAGCCCCGGCTCCGATGGCGATCACGATGATTTCCTTGCTGTAGGCCGAATGCGCCGCCAGCGTCGGCATCACAATTGCGGCGGCGCTCATCATGGCCACGGTCGCGGAGCCCACCGCGAAGTGCATGAGACCCGCCACCAGCCAGGCCAGGACCACCGGGTTGATATCCAGCTGAGTCAGAGCGTCGGCCAGAACCTTGCCAATGCCACTGTCGATAAGGATGCCGTTGAAGGCACCCCCTGCACCGATGATCAGCAGAATACTGGCCAGGGGCGGCAGGCTTTTTTGGGTATGCCCCAGCAAATCCAGCATCGAAAGGCCCCGACGCATTCCCAGTGACCAATAGGCAAAGACCACGGCGATCACCAGCGCAACCAGTGGATGGCCCAAAAACGAAATCAGTGCAAACGCTGTCGAGTCTTTTGGCAGGGCTACGGCAAAGGTTTTGCCGACCATCAGGACCAGCGGTAGGAGGATGGTGAGCAACGTCAACCAGAAGCTTGGCAAGACGCGGTTATTGCGTGCCTCGCAACGCTCCTGCAGGAAGGCCTCTTGCGTGGCCGGTGCGTCGATGCGCGCCACCAGCCGAATCCATAACGGGCCCGCTATGATGGCGGTCGGCAGGCCCACCAACAGGCCGTATAGGATCACCTTGCCAACGTCGGCACCCAGCATATTGGTGATGGCCATGGCCGCCGGGTGGGGCGGGAGCATGCAATGCACGCACATCAGCGAAACGCCAAGCGGCACGCCCAGGTACAACAGATTGATCCTGGTTTCCTTGGCCACGACATAGACCAGCGGGATCAGCAAAATATAACCGACCTCAAAGAACACCGGGATCCCGGCAATGAAGCCGACCAGCATCATGACCCATGAGGCCCGTTGTTTGCCCAGCGTGGTTAACAGGGTCTGCGCGATGCGTTCTGCGCCCCCGGATTCCTCAAGCATTTTGCCAAGGATGCTGCCCAAGCCAATGATGGCTGCCAGAAACCCCAGTGTATCGCCCATGCCTTTCTGGAACGAAGTCAGCATGGCGGTCAACGGCATGCCCGAACCGACACCCACCACCGCGCATGCGGCGATCAGTGTCAGAAACGCATGCACCTTGAACCTGACGATCAGCACCACGATCATGACAATCGCAGCTAATAACACCCACAGCAACGAAGTACTGCTCACCATCGGCCCACCCTCTTATAGTTTTGTTTCGGGACTCGTCACGGGACTGTGCGAGGCGCGAGTTAACTACCGGGGCTGCCGACTGACAAAAGATCATTGTTCATCAGACCCATGACGGTGGGTCAGCCATGCCGTGAGGGAGGTCAGAAAAGGAGGGACGGTTCAGGCAGAATCATGTTGCTGAAGCGCACACCGTTCGGCGTCCTGACAGATTATTTTTTCTTCTTCGGGATCCGCACCAGCTGGCTGTTGGAGTACATGTCGTGCCAGCTGCGCTGTTGTTTGTCGAAGAGCACCCAGAAGAACCCCAGGCCTGCGCACAGCAAGGATGCGATCGACACTACAAAACGCAACAGCGCCTGCCACAGGCTGATCGCCGAGCCGTCAGCGTTCTGTACGCGGATGCACCAGACCTGCATGCCGAGGGTCTGACCGGACCAGGTCCAGAACTTGGCGAAGAAGCCAAACAGCACGAACAGCAGGATGGTCGAGAACAGCGGATCGCCATCCAGTGCGCCGGCCTCGGTCAGGGCGCGCATTTTCTCTTCGCCGATGATTGCCATTTGCACCATCTTGTAGATGCCGCCCGTGACGATCAGCAGGGCGGTGCACAGCAGGAAGTCGTAGAACATCGCTGCCAGGCGACGGCCCAGGCCGGCGATGGGGAATTCACCCTGGGGGCTTAGCAGGTGTTTCGACATGGAGTGGCTCTCGGCGGAAAAAAGAAGCTATTTTACGGAATTGCGCGCACAAAAAAGCCCCTGATGTCAGCATCAGGGGCTTTTTCGTTACAGAAGATCAGCCTTCTGCTTGTACTTCGTCAGCTTGCATGCCTTTCTGGCCCTGCACAGCAATGAAAGTGACTTTCTGGCCTTCTTTCAGGCTCTTGAAGCCGCTACCTTGAATGGCGCGGAAATGCACGAACAGATCCGGACCGCTTTCTGGAGTGATAAAACCAAAACCTTTCTCGTCGTTAAACCACTTGACGGTGCCGCTCTGACGTTGGGACATTTCTTATTTCCTTTGACGCAAAAATTGATGACAGCCTCTTTCTCATGAAAGAGTACTGGAGCTGGTTGCAGGAGAGTAAGAGGCGTCGAACGGGATGTAGCTAACTTGTAGGCTACTGCCCAGGTCACGATTCCAAGCGACCCATGCAAACACAGTGAACAAACTCTACGCCAACTACGGGAGAAAAAACAAGCCCCGTGGAAGCCGCGTATTGCTTGGCTTGATGGCTGTTTCGCAGGATGGATAGTGCAGCTTATTCGATAGCGTTGTTCAATTGTTTTCGATTGTTATAAGTCAAGTTCACAATCGAAGTGCCTGATCCAGCTATGCACTGTTTTATGGCGGTTGCGTTACAGATTAGTGCACTGTTACGCAACCGCGTTACTTATAGGAACAGTCAATCAACCGCGATAGTAGCGTTGTGGAACAAATGGCATTTTGCTTACAAGCAAAGGCACCTTTTTCCCACGTACAATCGCCCAAACCTGGGTATCGAGTGCGATGTAAGCACTGTCGAGGTAACCCATGGCCAAAGGACCACCCAAGGTCGGCCCGAAGCCGCCGCTGCACACGTTGCCGATGATTTCGCCCGCTTCGTTGACGATTTCCGCACCTTCGCGCACCGGAGTGCGTTCCTGAGGCAGCAGGCCGACGCGTTTACGGCTGACACCGTTTTGTTGCTGGGCAAATACGGTCTCGGCGCCCGGGAAACCACCGGCACGCGCACCGTCGGCACGCCGTGGCTTGGAGATGGCCCACAGCAGGCTGGCTTCGATCGGTGTGGTTTCGGTGTTCATGTCGTGGCCATAGAGGCACAGGCCGGCTTCCAGGCGCAGCGAGTCACGGGCGCCGAGGCCGATGGCCGCGACTTCCGGCTCGGCCAGCAAGGCCCGAGCGAGGGCCTCGGCATTGGCGGCCGGCACGGAGATTTCGAAACCGTCTTCACCGGTATAGCCCGAGCGGCTGACAAAGCAGTCGACGCCGAGCAAGGTCACACGGGTGAACTGCATGAACGTCATCTTCGCCACTTCAGGGGCCAGACGCGCGAGCACGGTCACCGCAGCCGGGCCTTGCAGGGCGAGCAGGGCGCGTTCTTCGAACAATGGCTCGATGCTGCACTGATCGCCGATGTGTTGGCGCAGGTGCGCCAGGTCCTGGTCCTTGCAGGCGGCGTTGACCACCAGGAACAACTCGTCGTTACCGAGGTTGGCGACCATCAGGTCGTCGAGGATGCCACCGTTCTCGTTGGTGAACATCGCATAGCGCTGCATGCCCACCGGCAGGTCGATGATGTCCACCGGCACCAGGGTTTCCAGGGCCTTGGCGGCATTGGCGCCGGTCAGGCGGATCTGGCCCATGTGCGAGACATCGAACAACCCGACTTGATCACGGGTGTGCTGGTGTTCTTTCATCACGCCGAGTGGGTACTGCACCGGCATGTCGTAGCCGGCGAATGGCACCATGCGCGCACCGAGTTCGATGTGCAGCGCGTGCAACGGGGTTTTCAACAGGTGTTCGGTGGACATATGCAGCTCCTGTAAATTGCACTGAGGCAGATGCGTTGGCATCAGCACTCGATAATGTTGACCGCCAAACCGCCACGGGCGGTTTCCTTGTATTTGCTTTTCATGTCGGCGCCGGTCTGGCGCATGGTGCGGATGACCTTGTCGAGAGAGACGAAGTGTTGACCGTCACCTCGCAAGGCCATGCGCACCGCATTGATGGCTTTGACCGAGCCCATGGCGTTGCGCTCGATGCACGGCACTTGCACCAGCCCGCCAATCGGGTCGCAGGTCAGGCCGAGGTTGTGTTCCATGCCGATCTCTGCCGCGTTTTCCACTTGCTGCACCGTGCCGCCGAGCACTTCGCAGAGCGCGCCGGCAGCCATTGAGCAGGCCACGCCGACTTCACCCTGGCAACCGACTTCGGCGCCAGAGATCGACGCGTTTTCCTTGTACAGGATGCCGATGGCGGCGGCGGTGAGCAGGAATCGCACCACGCCGTCTTCGTTGGCGCCTGGGATGAAGCGCATGTAGTAATGCAACACCGCAGGGATGATCCCGGCTGCACCGTTGGTGGGCGCCGTGACCACGCGCCCGCCGTTGGCGTTTTCTTCGTTTACCGCGAGCGCATACAGGTTGACCCAGTCGAGCACCGACAGCGGATCGCGCAACGACGATTCCGGGTTCTTGCACAGTTGTCGATGCAGCGCCGCCGCACGACGCTTGACCTTCAAGCCTCCGGGCAGAATCCCTTCGTTACGGCAACCTGCGGCCACGCAGTCCTGCATCACTTGCCAGATTTTCAGCAGGCCGGCGCGGGTTTCTGCCTCCGGGCGCCAGGCGCTTTCGTTGGTCAGCATCACCTGGCTGATGGACAGCCCGTAAGTGGCGCAATGGCCGAGCAGGTCCTTGGCGCTTTTGAACGGGAAGGTCAGCGGCGTTGCGTCTTCGACGATACGGTCGGCACCGGCGGCGTCTTCGTCGACCACAAAACCGCCACCGACCGAGTAATACTCGCGGCTGCGGATCTGGATGCCGGCCGCATCGAAGGCACGAAAGATCATGCCATTGGGGTGATAGGCCAATGGCTTGCGAATCATTGCCAGGTGCAGTTTTTCGTTGAATTCAATGACGTGCTCACCGAGCAGGTTCAAGCGACCGCTGCTGCGAATCTCGAGCAGGCGGGCGGCGATGTTCTCGGTGTTCACGGTGTCCGGGTGTTCACCTTCCAGCCCCAGCAGCACGGCCTTGTCGCTGCCGTGGCCTTTGCCAGTGGCGCCGAGCGAGCCGTAGAGCTCGACTTTGACGCAGGTGGTGGCTGCCAGCAGGTTTTCGCGACGCAGACCTTCAACGAAGCGCGCAGCGGCGCGCATCGGACCGACGGTGTGGGAGCTGGAGGGGCCGATGCCAATCTTGAACAGGTCGAACACGCTTAACGACATGGTTGTTCTCCGGTTTCTTGTTATAGGAATTGACCGATCATGACGGTGGGCACTGATCCCTGTGGGAGCGAGCCTGCTCGCGATGGCGGACTGACATTCAGCAAAGATGTCGACTGATAGACCGCTATCGCGAGCAGGCTCGCTCCCACAGGGGATGTGGTGTGCTTTGAGGGGAGTGGACGAATCCACTCCCACACAGGTTTAAGCGTAGCTTTCGATCGACGGGCAGGCGCAGATCAGGTTGCGGTCGCCGAACACGTTGTCGACCCGGCCGACCGGTGGCCAGTACTTGCCTTCGATCAACGACGCCACCGGATACGCCGCTTGCTCACGGCTGTACGGGTGCGTCCACTCGCCAACGATTTCCGCGGCCGTGTGCGGAGCGTTTTTCAGCGGGTTGTCGTCCTTGTCCAGGGTGCCGTTTTCCACTGCGCGGATTTCTTCGCGGATGCGGATCATGGCGTCGCAGAAGCGGTCCAGTTCTTCTCTGGATTCGCTTTCGGTCGGCTCGATCATCAACGTGCCGGCCACCGGGAACGACATGGTTGGCGCATGGAAGCCGAAGTCGATCAGGCGCTTGGCGACGTCATCGACGCTGATGCCGCTGCTGTCTTTCAACGGGCGCAGGTCGAGGATGCATTCGTGGGCGACCAGACCGTTGCTGCCGGTGTAGAGCACCGGGTAGTGCTCTTCGAGGCGACGGGAAATGTAGTTGGCGTTGAGGATCGCCAATTGCGAAGCGCGCTTGAGGCCGGCGCCGCCCATCATGCGGATGTACATCCAGGTGATCGGCAGGATGCTCGCGCTGCCGAACGGTGCCGCGCAGACCGCGCCTTTCTTGCGTGCCATGGCCGCGTGCCCCGGCAGGAACGGCGTCAGGTGCGATTTCACACCAATCGGGCCGACGCCCGGGCCGCCACCGCCGTGCGGGATGCAGAAGGTTTTGTGCAGGTTCAGGTGCGACACGTCGCCGCCGAACTTGCCCGGTGCGCAGAGGCCGACCATGGCGTTCATGTTGGCGCCGTCGATGTACACCTGGCCGCCATTGTCATGAATGATCCCGCAGATTTCACGGATGCCTTCTTCGAACACGCCGTGGGTCGACGGGTAGGTGATCATCAGCGCGGCGAGGTGCTCGCGGTGCTCGATGGCTTTGGCGCGCAGGTCTTCGATGTCGACGTTGCCGCGGGCATCACAGGCCGTCACCACGACGCGCATGCCAGCCATGTTGGCGGTGGCCGGGTTGGTGCCGTGGGCCGACGACGGGATCAGGCAGATGTCGCGGCGCTCTTCGCCACGGCTCTGGTGGTAGGCGCGAATGGCCAGGAGTCCTGCGTATTCACCTTGGGAACCGGCGTTCGGTTGCAGCGAAATCGCGTCGTAACCGGTCGCGGCGCAGAGCATCGCTTCCAGTTCGTCAGTCAGTTGCTGGTAGCCGGCGCTTTGCGCAGGCGGAGCGAACGGGTGCAGGGCGCCGAATTCGGCCCAGGTCACCGGGATCATTTCGCTGGCCGCGTTGAGTTTCATGGTGCACGACCCCAGCGGGATCATGGTGCGATCCAGCGCCAGGTCCTTGTCGGCGAGCTTGCGCAGGTAGCGCATCAGCTCGGTTTCCGAGTGGTAACGGTTGAACACCGGGTGGCTGAGGATCGGCGATTGACGCACCAGTTCCGCCGGGATGCGGCTTTGCACCGAGGCGGCCAGCGCGGCGAAGTCCGGCAGGGCTTTGCCGTCAGCCAGCACGCTCCACAGGCTTTCGATGTCGGCCTGACCGGTGGTTTCATCGAGGGACAGACCCAGGCGCTCGCCATCGACGACCCGCAGGTTGATGCGCTGGGCGCGGGCCTTGTCGTGCAGGGCGGCGGTGTGGGCGCCGGTGGCCAGGGTCAGGGTGTCGAAGAAGTGTTCTTGCTCGACTTCAAGCCCAGTGCGCTCAAGCCTTTGGCGAGGATCGCGGTCAGGTGATGGATGCGGTTGGCGATCTGCGTCAGGCCTTTAGGACCGTGATACACGGCGTACATGCTGGCGATGTTGGCCAGCAGCACCTGGGCGGTGCAGATGTTGCTGGTGGCTTTCTCGCGGCGGATATGTTGCTCGCGGGTCTGCATGGCCAGGCGCAGGGCCGGCTTGCCGAAACGGTCTACGGAGACGCCGACCAGACGGCCCGGCATGTCGCGCTTGAACGCATCCTTGGTGGAGAAGTAGGCCGCGTGCGGGCCACCGAAGCCCAGCGGTACGCCGAAGCGTTGGGCGCTACCGATGGCCACGTCGGCGCCGAACTCGCCCGGCGGGGTCAGCACGGTCAGGGCCAGCAGGTCGGCGGCGACCGCGACCAGCGCATTAGCGGCGTGGAAGCGTTCGGTCAGTTCGCGGTAGTCGAACAGGTCGCCGTTGCTCGCCGGGTATTGCAGCAGAGCGCCGAAGAACGCGCTGACATCCGTCAGTTCGCGTTCGTCGCCGACCACCACGTCAATGCCCAACGGCTCGGCACGGGTGCGCAGCACGTCGAGGGTTTGCGGGTGGCTGTGGATCGAGGCGAAGAAGGCGTGGCTGCCCTTGTTCTTGCTCAGGCGTTTGCAGAAGGTCATGGCTTCGGCAGCGGCGGTGGCTTCGTCGAGCAAGGAGGCGTTGGC
This sequence comes from Pseudomonas fluorescens HK44, assembly GCF_000217955.3. Taxonomy (GTDB): domain Bacteria; phylum Pseudomonadota; class Gammaproteobacteria; order Pseudomonadales; family Pseudomonadaceae; genus Aquipseudomonas; species Aquipseudomonas fluorescens_AQ. The sequence continues at coordinate 71,343 of NZ_AFOY02000014.1, forward strand.
GATCGGCAGGCCGGTCAGGTCGCTGATCAGGGTCTGGAAGTTCAGCAGCGCTTCCAGGCGACCTTGGGAAATTTCCGGCTGGTAGGGGGTGTAGGCGGTGTACCAGGCCGGGTTTTCCAGCAGGTTGCGCAGGATCGGCGACGGCGTGTGGCAGTTGTAGTAGCCCTGGCCGATGTAGGTCTTGAACAGTTGGTTCTTGGCGGCGATGGCTTTGATCGAGGCCAGGGCCTCGGCTTCGCTCAAGCCGTCTTCCAGTCCGAGGACGCTGGTGCCTTTGATGCTGTCGGGGATGACGCTGGCGCTCAGGGCTTCCAGCGAATCAAAACCGAGGCTGTTGAGCATGGCTTGCTCATCGCCCGAACGCGGGCCGATGTGGCGCGCGATGAATTCGTTGGCAGTGCTTAGATTTACTTGAGTCATGGTGGCTCCTCAGGCTTCGGCGCTGGCTTTGATCAGACGGTCGTAAGCGTCCTGATCCAGCAGTTTGGCGACAGCCGAGGCGTCGATTGGCTTGAAGCGGAAGAACCAGCCTTCGCCCAGCGGATCTTCGTTGACCAGCTCAGGGCTGCTGTCCAGCGCCGGGTTCACTTCCAGGACTTCACCGTCCAGTGGCATGTAGACGCCGCTGGCGGCTTTTACCGATTCCACGGTGGCCGCTTCAGCGCCTTTGTCGTAGGACTGCAGCTCAGGCAGTTGTACGAAAACCACATCGCCCAGGGCGTTCTGTGCGAAAGCGGTGATGCCGACAGTGACAGTGCCGTCAGCTTCGGTGCGCAGCCATTCGTGATCTTCAGTAAAACGCAACTCGCTCATGGAAACTCCTCAGGGCCAGACTCGTCTGGTGGACGCGATTGAATGCTCGTGCAGGGCAGAGCTGAATGGCTAGATACTTAGCAAGAAAGCGGCCAATGTTTTTTATTCGTTATAAATCAATAAGTTGAAGCTTATTGTGGGCGAGGTGAAAAACACGACTGTAGCGAAATCGCTACAGTTTTAGGCGTGTAAAAAAGCTTATGGGGATCAAAGCCTTGTGTAGCGTAGTTTAATCGAGGGTGTAGCGAAATCGTTCCGCTGTAGCGCATTCAGTACAGATGGAGGTCGTTTTCAGGCGAGTTTGATGGTGGGGCAACTGACCTCATCGCGAGCAGGCTCGCGATGAGGCATTCAAGCCTTGCCCGGAATCCCGTACTTGCGCAATCGATGGGCGATGGCGGTGTGGGAGGTTTGCAGGCGGCTCGCCAGTTGGCGGGTCGAGGGGTAGTTGACGTAGAGTTTTTCCAGCAGGGTTTTCTCGAACGCTTCCACGGCCTGCTCAAGGCTGTCGACATCCACGTCGCTTTCGCGCGCCACCGAGGTGCCGGCGATGTCCAGGTCGCCGATGTCCACCAGGCTGCTTTCGCAAATGGCCGCGGCGCGGAAGATCACGTTTTGCAATTGCCGCACATTACCCGGCCAGCGGTTGCCGAGCAGGGCCGGGTAGGTGCCGGGCGCCAGGCGACAGACCGGGCGCTGGATCTGTGCGCAGGCCTGCTGCATGAAGTAGCGCGCCAGCAACAGGATGTCCTGACCGCGCTCACGCAGCGGCGGGACTTCGACGTTGAGCACGTTGAGGCGGTAGAACAGGTCTTCACGGAACGCGCCTTCGCTGACCATTTTTTCCAGGTCACGGTGAGTGGCGCTGAGAATCCGCACGTTGACCTTGACCTCGCGATCGCCACCGACCCGACGGAAGCTGCCATCGTTGAGGAAACGCAACAGTTTGGCCTGCAAGTACGGTGACATTTCGCCGATCTCGTCGAGGAACACCGTGCCCTGGTTGGCCAGTTCCATCAGGCCTGGCTTGCCGCCACGCTGAGCGCCGGTGAAGGCGCCGGGGGCGTAGCCGAACAGCTCGCTTTCGGCGAGGTTCTCCGGGAGCGCCGCGCAGTTCAACGCCAGAAACGGCGCACCGTGTCGGGCGCTGGTCGCATGGCAGGCGCGGGCCACCAGCTCTTTGCCGGTGCCGGTTTCACCCTGGATCAGCAGCGGAGCATCGAGCGCCGCCACCCGTTGCGCACGAGCCTTGAGGGTGCGGATCGCCGGGGACTCACCGAGCAGCGCATCGAAACCTTCGGCGTGATCGTGGTGCAACGCCGAGAGTTGTTCACCGATGCGATTGGGTTGATACAAGGTCAGCAGGGCGCCGGCATCGGTGATGGGCGTTGCGTCCAGCAGCAAGGTCTGGCCGTTGACGGTGATCTCGCGCAAAGGCAGACGGAAGCCATGTTCAAGCAGCGTTTCGAGCAACGCCGGATCGGCGAACAGCTCGGCGACGCTTTCCCCCGCCGGTTCACGGCCGTACAAGGCGATCAGCGCCGGGTTGGCCAGCAACACGTTGCCGACGCTATCGAGGGCCAGCACCGGGTCGGTCATCGCCGCCAGCAGCGCATCGAGTTGCAGGTGCCGACGCTGTCCGGGAAGAATGTCGACCACCGTCACCGCTTGTACGCCGCGCACGCTGAACAGCGCATCACGCAGCTCTTCGAGCACTTGCGGGCTGAGGGTCGGCGCATCGATGTAAACGTTCGGCGGAACCATTTCCACCGCATCCAGATTGAGATTGCGCCCACCGAGCAAGGCCAGGACTTCCTGGGTAATGCCGACGCGGTCGATGAAGCTGACGTGGATACGCATGGGGAGGTTCAGTGTTCTGGAGTGCGGAGGGTGGCAAGTATGCCTTGGAGCGGGGTGTCAGGTGAAATTCGTAATCAAATTGTAGGAGCAAAGCTTGCTCGCGATGAACGATAACGCGGTGTATCAGTTACACCACGGTGCCTGCATCGCGAGCAAGCTTTGCTCCTACAGGTTATGGGTTATTCCAGATGTTCAGGCTTCATCGGATCACCGGATTTCACATCCAGTTGCGCACGCACATCTTCGAACATCTCGTCGTAATACTTATGCATCGAGCCGATGCTGGCCGTCTTGGGCATGCCGTACTTCTGTGCGATGCGCGTGGCATGTCGGGCAAAGTCGAAGGCCTGGTCTTTGGCCAGGAAGAAGTCTTCCTTCAGGTCCTTGCCCTCGACCGAGCCATGCACCGTGAAGAGCATGCCTTTGCCTTCCTTGGGATCTGTGGTGACCTCATAGTCAATGCACAGGTTGTAGCTGAAGTCGTCCTTGTTCAGCGCATGGCGCTCGATGTGCAAGTGACCGGGCTCAAACGTGGCCATGGGCGTCTCCTTCAAAGGCATTGAAACGGGGCAGGTTCAAGGCCTGCCCGGCTGTTTTCATAGGTAGGTGATACCAGGTTTGGCCGTGCTGATACGGGTGCCGGCGTTGCCCTGGACGATCGCTTCGATGTCCGAGAGTGAACCGATCACCGCGACTTTGCCAGTGTGGCGGGCGAACTCGCAGGCAGCCTGGACTTTCGGCCCCATGGAGCCGGCCGCGAAGCCGAGTTTTTCGATGTCGTCCGGGTGGGCCCGGGCGATGGCTCTCTGAGTCGGTTTGCCAAAGTCGATAAACGCGGCGTTGACGTCGGTGGCGATCACCAGCAAGTCACTTTCAAGCTGTTCGGCCAGCAGCGCCGAACACAGGTCCTTGTCGATCACCGCTTCCACGCCCTTGAGCTGGCGGTGCTCGTCGTACATCGTTGGAATGCCGCCACCGCCTGCGCAGATCACGATGCTGCCTTTTTCCAGCAGCCACTTGACCGGGCGGATTTCAAAAATGCGCTTGGGTTTCGGGCTGGCCACCACGCGACGGAATTTGTCGCCATCCGGGGCGATGGCCCAACCTTTTTCGGCGGCGAGTTTTTCTGCTTCGGCCTTGGAGTAGACCGGGCCGATGGGCTTGCTCGGGTGTTGGAACGCCGGGTCATTGGGGTCGACTTCGACTTGGGTCAGCAGGGTCGCGAAGGGCACTTCGAAGTCCAGCAGGTTGCCCAGTTCCTGTTCGATGATGTAGCCGATCATGCCATCGGTTTCAGCACCCAGCACGTCCAGCGGATAAGGGCTGACAGAGGTGTAGGCGGCCGCTTGCAACGACAGCAGACCGATTTGCGGGCCATTGCCGTGGGCGATCACCAGTTGATTGCCGGGATGGATCTTGGCGATCTGTTCCGTGGCGATGCGGATATTGACGCGTTGATTGTCCGCGGTCATGGGTTCACCACGGCGGAGCAGGGCGTTACCGCCCAGTGCAATGACGATACGCATAATGCAATCCTTCTGAAATTCGGTGATCCCGTAGGAGCTGCTTTTGTGGCGAGCGAGCTTGCTCGCGCTCGAGCGCGCAGCGGTCGCAATCAGGCAGAATACGGCGCAACTGGTGCGACACGATTGAAGCCTTTACGACTGCTGCGCAGCCGAGCGGGAGCAAGCTCCCTCGCCACAAAAACTGCTTCCACAAGAAGGAAGCGTCAGCCTGTTAGATATCCGCCAGCGCCGAGACCAGGATCGCCTTGATGGTGTGCATGCGGTTTTCCGCTTGCTCGAAGGCGATGTTGGCGGGCGATTCGAAGACTTCTTCAGTCACCTCAACGCCGTTGGCCAGGTGCGGGTAGCGCGCCGCGATATCCTTGCCGACCTTGGTTTCGCTGTTGTGGAACGCCGGCAGGCAATGCATGAATTTCACCCGGGGATTGCCCGAAGCTTTCATCATTTTAGCGTTGACCTGGTACGGCAGCAGTTGCTCGATACGCTCGTCCCACGCTTCGACCGGTTCACCCATCGACACCCAGATGTCGGTGTGGATGAAGTCCACGCCCTTGACCGCCTCGGCAGGGTCTTCGGTGATGGTGATGCGTGCACCGCTTTCGATGGCGAAAGCTTTGCACTGATCGATGAAGTCCTGATGGGGCCACAGTGCTTTCGGCGCGCCGATGCGCACGTCCATGCCGAGTTTGGCGCCGATCATCAGCAGCGAGTTGCCCATGTTGTAGCGCGCGTCACCGAGGTAGGCGTAGCTGATGTCATGCAGCGGCTTGTCGCTGTGCTCGCGCATGGTCAGGGTGTCGGCGATCATTTGGGTCGGGTGGAATTCGGCGGTCAGGCCGTTGAACACCGGTACCCCAGCGAACGTGGCCAGCTCTTCGACGATTTCCTGTTCGAAGCCTCGGTATTCGATCGCATCGAACATCCGCCCGAGAACGCGGGCGGTGTCTTTCATGCTTTCCTTATGGCCAATTTGCGACGACACCGGGTCGATGTAGGTGACGTGAGCGCCCTGGTCATGCGCCGCGACTTCGAAGGCGCAGCGGGTGCGGGTCGAGGTTTTTTCGAAGATCAGCGCGATGTTCTTGCCTTTGAGGTGTGGCTGTTCGGTGCCGGTGTACTTGGCGCGTTTCAGGTCGCGGGACAGGTCCAGCAGGTAGTGCAGCTCGCGATTGGTGTGGTGCATCAAACTCAGCAGGCTGCGATTACGCATATTAAAAGCCATGATGTGGATCTCCTTGCCCGACACTGTGAAAGCTACTGCGCTTGGAAATACTGCGTAAAAAACAGGCTCGGAATGCTCATTTACAAGCAGTAGACTCCGCTTCCTCGCCTGTTTTTGCCTTGTCTTTCCTACGCTCGCTACGCTTTCACAGCGTCGGGTCGTAATAAATTAAAAAATGAAATCAATAGTCGATCGGGTCGCGGATGATCGGGCAGGTCATGCAGTGGCCACCGCCACGGCCACGGCCGAGTTCACTGGCGCTGATGGTGATGACCTCGACCCCGGCCTTGCGCAGCAGGGTGTTGGTGTAGGTGTTGCGGTCGTAACCGATCACCACGCCGGGTTCCACGGCCACCACATTGTTGCCGTCGTCCCACTGTTCGCGTTCGGCGGCGAAGCTGTTGCCGCCGGTTTCGACGACGCGCAGGGCCTTGAGGTTGAGCGCGGCGGCCACGGTGTCGAGGAAGCTGGTTTCTTCGCGACGGATGTCGATGCCGCCCGGTTTGCTTTCGTCAGGGCGCAGGGTGAAGGCGACGATCTGGCTCACCACTTCCGGGAAGATCGTCACCAGGTCGCGGTCGCAGAAGCTGAACACGGTGTCCAGGTGCATGGCCGCACGGGATTTCGGCAGGCCGGCAACGATCACGCGCTCGACCGCCTTGTGCTTGAACAGGTTCAGCGCCAGTTGACCGATGGCCTGACGGGACGAGCGTTCGCCCATGCCGATCAACACCACGCCATTACCGATGGGCATCACGTCGCCGCCTTCCAGCGTGGCGTTGCCGTGCTCCTGATCCGGGTCGCCGTACCAGACCTGGAAGTCGGCGTTGGTGAACTCCGGGTGGAACTTGTAGATGGCGCTGGCCAGCAGGGTTTCCTGACGGCGCGCCGGCCAGTGCATCGGGTTCAGCGTGACGCCGCCATAGATCCAGCAGGTGGTGTCGCGGGTGAACTGGGTGTTCGGCAGTGGCGGCAGAATGAAGCTGGAATGGCCAAGGAAGTCGCGGAACATTTCGATGGTCTTGCCGCCGAAGCTGTTGGGCAGGTCATCGGCCGACACGCCGCCGATCAGGAATTCGGCGATCTTGCGCGGTTCCAGGCTGCGCAACCAGGCGTTAACTTCGTGGACCAGGCCGACACCCACCGAGTTGGCGGTGATCTTGCGCTCCAGGATCCAGTCCAGCGCTTGCGGGTTGGCGACGATGTCGGTCAGCAGGTTGTGCATTTCCAGCACGTCGATATCGCGCTCACGCATCTTGGTGACGAAGTCGAAATGGTCACGCTTGGCCTGGGCGACCCACAGCACATCATCGAAAAGCAGTTCGTCGCAGTTGTTCGGGGTCAGCCGCTGGTGGGCCAGGCCGGGGGAGCACACCATGACTTTGCGCAGTTTGCCGGCTTCGGAATGTACGCCGTACTTAACTTTTTCCGTGGTCATTTCAGATCCTCCAGATAACAAAACAGTCGAGTGGTACAAGTGCTACAGGGTCAGGAAGCCGTCATAGAGTCCATAGGCCGCCACCAGGGCACCAATGACGACCGCGGTGAAAATCAGCGCCTCGACGCGGGTGAACACCGCTTTACCCAACTCGCGCTTGGCCTTGGCGAACAGGATCGCGCCGGGGGCATAGAGCAGGGCGGACAGCAGCAGGTATTTGATGCCGCCTGCGTACAGCAGCCAGATCGCGTAGATCAGCGCGATGGCGCCGATGATCAGGTCTTTCTGGCGTTCGGCCAGGGCGTTTTCGTAGCTCTCGCCGCGTACCGCCAGCAGCAGGGCATAGGCCGCCGACCACAGGTAAGGCACCAGAATCATCGAGGTGGCGAGGTAGATCAGCGACAGGTAAGTGCTGGCCGAGAACAGGGTGATGATCAGGAAAATCTGCACCATGGCGTTGGTCAGCCATAAGGCATTGACCGGCACCTGTTTGGAGTTTTCCTTACGCAGGAACTCCGGCATGGTGTGGTCCTTGGCGGCGGCGAACATGATCTCCGCACACAGCAGCACCCACGACAACAATGCACCGAGCAACGAGATGACCAGGCCGACGCTGATCAACACAGCGCCCCAGTGACCGACGACGTGTTCAAGTACGGCGGCCATCGACGGGTTTTGCAGTTTGGCCAACGCCGGTTGAGTCATGATGCCCAGTGACAGCACGTTCACCAGTACCAGGAACAACAGCACGGTGATGAAGCCGATGACGGTGGCTTTACCGACGTCCGAACGTTTCTCCGCCCGGGCCGAAAAGATGCTTGCGCCTTCGATGCCGATGAACACCCAGACGGTGACCAGCATCATGTTGCGCACCTGGTTCATCACGCTGCCCAGGTCCGGGTTTTTCAGGCCCCAGATGTCGGCGCTGAAGATGTCGAGTTTGAAGGCGAAGATCGCGATCAAGACGAACAACAGCAGCGGCACGACTTTGGCGACGGTGGTCACCAGGTTGATGAACGCCGCTTCCTTGATCCCGCGCAGTACCAGAAAATGCACGGCCCACAGCAGCAGCGAAGCGCCGATTACCGCCGCTACGGTGTTGCCTTCGCCGAAGATCGGGAAGAAGTAGCCCAAGGTGCTGAACAGCAGAACAAAGTAGCCGACGTTACCCAGCCAGGCACTGATCCAGTAACCCCAGGCGGACGAGAAACCCATGTAGTCGCCGAATCCGGCCTTGGCGTAGGCGTAGACGCCGCCATCGAGGTCAGGCTTGCGGTTGGCGAGGGTCTGGAAGACGAACGCCAGGGTCAACATGCCCACGGCCGTAATGGCCCAACCTATCAGCACTGCGCCGACATCCGCACTGGCGGCCATGTTTTGCGGCAAAGAGAATATCCCGCCCCCAATCATGGAACCCACTACCAGGGCGACTAAGGCGCCGAGTCGTAGTTTTCCGGACGATTCAGACATGCATGACTCCATTGCCGGAGAAGAGAGGCCACACTCTAAATCCGCTCGCTGACAGGACAGCTGATCTGGATCAGTTCATGGCCACATTCCATTGTTGATGACTGATGTGTGAAGACTTCCTGAATAGTGCGGATGTGCCACAAGAAGCTTATTCCAGAGGGCTTTTCATAAATTAACCAAGAATGGCTGCGAGCCTTGAAACTAGTTGTTTTTTCAGGATATGCAAATTCTGCGCGTCTGTTTTTCAGTACAGAATTTATATGTCTGGAATGACCCATAAAACCGGCAAAGTGCCTTCATGGAATCGATAAGAGCGTTCTGAATAACAGTTGTTTTTTGCCGTTAACTGACAAACGTCATTCCACGTTGCCTATTTAATGGAATGAACGCTTGTTATGGTTTAAAAACATGACGAACAATCGATGTGAGAGGGGAGGCAAGGATGTCGCAACCGGCGCTAACGCTTCGACTCGGCGGGCTGTTGTGGTGAGGCTGTTGCTTGACTATCAGCCGCCTTATGACTGGCCGGCGATGCTCGGCTTTTTGTCGGCGCGGGCGATTGCCGGGATGGAGTCGGTGGTCGATGGTGTGTACTCGCGCAGCATCAGCCTGAACGGTGTGCACGGCACGTTTTCGATTACGCCAGCGGCTGATGATACGCTGGACGTGAGGCTGTGCTTCCCTGATGCGTCAGTCGTGCCCGAGATTGTGACGCGGTTGCGTCGGATGTTCGATCTGGACGCGGATCTGCCGCGTGTCCACCAGCAACTGGCAGTTGATCCGTTGATGGCAAGGTTGATTGCCGAGCGTCCCGGTCTACGAGTACCGGGGGCGTGGGACGGGTTGGAACTGGCGATTCGTGCGGTATTGGGCCAGCAGATTACGGTGAGTGCGGCGATTAAGCTGGCGGGGAAACTGGTGGCTCAGTATGGCAAACCGTTGCCTTCTCCATTATCTGGATTGACTCATGTGTTCCCTGAAGCGGCGGTGTTGGCGGCAGCGGATCTGGCAACGTTGGGAATGCCGAAAAGCCGTGGGCGGACGCTGTCTGGTGTCGCGCAGGCATTGCTTGACGATCCCTTGTTGTTTGATCCGGGTCGCGACGACGGCGTTGCGCGATTGCTGGCATTGTGGGGGATTGGCGACTGGACGGCGCAGTACATCGCGTTGCGACAGATGCGCGAGATGGATGCGTTTCCGTCAGGGGATGTGGGATTGATCAACGCCCTGGCGGCGCTGGAAGGCGGGCCGGTGACACCGCGAGAATTGTTGGCCCGTGCCGAGGCTTGGCGACCGTGTCGGGCGTATGCGGCGCAGGTGCTGTGGACGTCGTTGGTTCGGGCTGACTGAAATTGTTTCGATAGTTGCGCTGACTGTTTGCTCGTTATCGCGAGCAGGCTCGCTCCCACACTGGATTTGTTTCAGGCATACGTTTGCGCGTACACCGCGATTTCTTGTGGGAGCGAGCCTGCTCGCGAAGGCGGTCGAACATTCACCACCACTGCGCCCGATGGGAACCCAATTCCCCGGCCGGGATCGCCCACTGCAACGGTGTGCCAGTGATCTTCAGCGGTACGTGCAACCGATGCGCCGGACCCCAGGAGGTCTGCTCAATCAACATTCCCTGATCGTTGTCGTCTTCGGCCCGCAACGCCTCATCTGTCCCCGGCCCCTGTTCAACCAGCAACTTTGCCGTGCGCGCCAGTGACAATCGTGCCGAGCCACTGCGTCCGCTACTCAATCGCTCAGCCAACAACTTGATCGCACTGGCCGCCATCAGATAACCCGTGGCGTGGTCCAGCGCCTGAACCGGCAACGGCGTGGGTTTGTCCGCCTGCTTCCATACCATCCCCGCCTCGGCGATGCCGCTGCTCATTTGCACCAGGCTGTCGAAGCCCCGGCGGTTTTGCCAGGGGCCGCTCCAGCCGTACGCATTGAGGCAAACGTCGATCAGACCGGGGGAGAGCTTTTGCCGTTCGGCGGCGCCGTAGCCGAGGCGTTCGAGGGCATTGGCGCGATAACCGTGGAGCAGAATGTCGGCGTCCTTGAGCAGGCTTTCAAATACCCCGCGATCGCTGCTGTTGTGCAGGTCCAGGCGGGCGCAGCGTTTGCCCAGGGTGACTTCCGGAATCACTCCCGGTTCGTTCCACTGCGGTGGATCAATGCGCAGCACATCGGCACCCAACCCCGCGAGGAAACGGCTGGCCACGGGGCCGGCGAGGACACGGGTCAGGTCCAGCACCTTGATGCCCGCCAGCGGTTGCGCGACCGAACCTTGCCAGACTTTCGAGCGCTCGCTGCTGCCGGCGGAAAAATCAATCAGCGGCTCGGCGTTGACCGCCAACCCTTGAGGGTGGGACTGCCATTGTGGCCATGAGCGCATTTGCGCAGCGCAACCGCCGGCCTCGACTACCGCGTGTTCCAGATCTCTTTTGGCCCATTGAGCGACCTTGGCGGCCATCGCACTGCGATCAAAGCAGTGTCCCAGCACCTGCTCGGCGGCGCTGCGGTGATGGGGGGCATTGGTGTGCAGGCGAATCCAGCCATCGTTGGTTGCGTAGTCACCTGCGATGGAGTCCCACAAGGGGGGCACGCTCCAGCCCTGCGGGCGGATCGAGGTAGCGAACCAGAAGGAGGCAAGACGACGGTCGACTTCAAGGGCCGGTAAACGACCGGTCTGTTGCCGGAGCAATTCGCTGGCGGCCTGGCCGGCAGCCGCGATGCTGGCGCTGGCGAGGTCCGTTACGGCAAACGCCGAGGGCAGGGCGCCGTTCGAGGTAACGGTGATCGCGGTAGCGGGCAAGCCGAGCGCGGCTTGAATGGACGTCAGGAAATCAGTCATCGAAGGCCCTCCGGAAGAGAGCACGAGCATAGTTCAAAAAACTGTCAGCCCGGATGAAATCCCCGTGTGGGAGCGAGCCTGCTCGCGATGACGGTAGTACATTCAATATCAATGTCGACTGACCCATCGCTATCGCGAGCAGGCTCGCTCCCACAAGGGATGGTGTTCCGTCAGGCCAGTTCGGGAGATCTGGCGTAAGCCTGTTCCAGCAGCACGGTGAAGCGGTTGAAGGCGTCGATGGCGCCTTTCTCGATTGCGGCTTCTTCTTCGGCACTGAACTCAAGACCGTCGAGGGTTTTGACGAAGCGTTTCCAGCCTTCGGCGCGACCACCGGCTGGCTCTGCCAGGTGACGGGCACCGAAGGTTTCGCTCAGGCCCAGGCCCACGGCGCGCTTGATCAGGAACGCAGCACCGAGTTTCGACCCTTCGGAGACAAAGATCCAGCCCAGGGCCTCGGCCTTGCTCGGGCTGTTCACGGCGCCTGCCACTGGGGCGGGGACGTCGGTTTCCAGGTCGGCGAGGTCAGCCCTGGCGGCGTCGGCGCGGCAACGCTGCGGCAGGTCCGGGACGATGACGATCAGTTCGGCATCGTTGTACAGCGACACCAGTTCCGACTGGAACAGGTACTGGGCAACCACGAAGCGGGCGAAGGCGGCTTGGGTTTCGAACGGTGCGTGAGCTTTCACCAGGGCGTCGAGTTTGCTGTGCGGCAAGTGGGTGATCTGGTTCAAGCGTTGCGAGCGCAGGCTCGGGCGTTCAGAGGTTTGGGCAGCGGTCATGAAGAAGTCCTTGAGAATGAAAGGCGCGTTGTCACCAGACGAACCAGACGAGGCGGCAGCGTAAAAGTCCTCGGTGCGCTTCTATCCAAAAACGCAGCAAGGCTCGATGAATCAGATATCCCAGATCAGGTTGATCGCGAAGTTGCGGCCCGGCTCGGTGAGGCGATCAAGGTTGGCCGGGCTGAGCACGGCGGCTTCGCCGACACTGTCGTAACCGCGCACGTTGTCCCACTGCCAGTATTTCTTGTCGGCCAGGTTGTACACGCCAGCGCTGACGGTGACGTCGTCGCTCACTTTGTAGAAACCGCTCATGTCGACGACGCCATAGCCCGGTGTCTTGAACTGGCTGCTGACGCCGTCCGGCGATTTGAAGCTGCTGCTGTCGACAAGGTTTTTCTTCTGCACCAGGGTCCAGCTGAGCAAGGCACCGTAGTTGTCCTGGTCGTAACCCAGGCCGAACACGCCGGTCAGCGGGTTGACCGCGTTGAGCGGCTCGCCGGTGTCGTTGTTGCGACCGTGGGCATAAGCCACCGAGCCCCGGGTGTAGAGACCTTGCGGCGCGCCAAAGGTGTCGAGGTTCAGGCGGCCTTTGAGTTCGACGCCCTTGATGGTCGCGTGCTTGATGTTGTTGCTCTGGAACGTCAGCTCGTTATAGCCCGGGGTGACGGCGTCTTCGTTGATGAAGTCGCGATATTTGTTATAGAACACCGCCACATCGAAGTGGCCGGACTCGAAGTTGCCACGCAGGCCGGTCTCGTAGCTCTGGCTTTTTTCCGGCCCCAGATTCGGGTTCGGTTTCACGCGGTAGCCGGTGGTGGTGTTTTCGAAACGGCCGTACAGCGCCTTGGCGGTCGGGGTACGGAAACCTTCGGCGTACTGACCGTACCCGGTGTAGTGGTCGGTCAGGGCGTAGGTCAGGCCGAACTTGGGCGATACGCGATGCCAGGTCTTGTTCTCGTCGCTGACCGTGCCTTTGCCGTCGGCGGCCACAGTGTTGAGGAACTCCTGGGTGATGTGCGGCTTGAGCTGGGTGTAGTCGTAGCGCAGGCCCGGCAGGAAGGTCCATTTGTCCCAACTGATCTGATCCTGGGCGAACAGGCTGTAGGTGTTGATGGTCGGGTCCGGGAAGTCGCTGGATTTTTTCAGTACGTCGGTGGGGCTGATGGCGCCGATTTGTCGGCAACTGCCGAACACCGTCAGGCACGTTCCGCTGCCGCTGCGCGAACCGGTGACTTTCTCTTGCTTGATGGTGGTGCCGTACGTCAGCAGGTGGCCGGTTTCACCGAGGCTGAAGGCCTTGTCCAGCTGTGCGTCGAATACCCACTGCCGCTCTTCATAGAGCGTATCGCGTGAGCGCATCACATTGCGGCCTGGAGAGCGGGCACTGAGTGGAACGTAGTAGTTTTCCAGGGTGCTCTGATCGGTCTTGGCGATCTGGTAGTTCAGGCTCCACTTGAGGTGATCGACCAGCAAGGAGTCGAGGGCGAAGCTGTTTTCCAGGCCGAAGCGTTCGCGGGTGATGGTGTCGTTACCGGTGCGCGAGCGGTACATGCCCATTGGCTGGCCATTGTTGAACGGGCCACCGACGGCACTTCGCTGGTCGGTGTCGCGGTCGTCCTTGTACTTCTCGTAGGTCAGGCCCAGGCGCGCGTCATCGGCGTAATTCCAGCCGGCTTTGGCCAACAGGTTGGTGGTGCGTACGTCCTCAGGGTTGGCGGCGGTGCGATTCAGTCCCGTGCCGTTGTGGCTGCCGAAGGATTCGGTTTCATGACCGTCGCGCTGGCTGAAATGCAGCAAGCCGTCGAACTGCTCGGCGCGCCCTGCGACGGTGGCGGATTTCAGCCAGCTGTCGTCGGCAGAGTTGTAGCCGGTTTTCAGGCGGGCGCCGACGTCTTTGCCGGGCTTGATGATGTCGTCCGGGTCGAGGGTGAAGTAGCTGACCGCACCGCCGATGGCGTTGCTGCCGTAGAGCACCGACGCCGGGCCGCGGAGGATTTCCACGCGTTTGATGATTTCCGGGTCGACATAGTTGCGCTGGGTCTTGGCGTACGGACCGTTGAAGAAACCGTTGGGCACTTCGACGCCATCGACCTGCGTCAGGATCCGGTTACCGTCGATACCGCGAATGTTGTACCCGCTGATGCCACCACGGGTGCCGGTGCCGCCGACCGAAACACCCGGTTCGTAGCGCACCAGTTCCTTGATGGTGTTGACGTTGTTGCGGTCCAGCTCTTCACGAGTGTGCACGGTGACGGTGCTCGGCACACTGTCGACGCTCTGCTCCTGACGGGTGGCGCTGATGGTCATTTGTTGCAGGGAGAGGGGCCCGCCGGCACTGCGTTTTTCCAGCACGATGTTGTGATTGCCCAGTTTGCGATAGTTCAGGTTGGTCCCCACCAACAGGCGATCGAGGGCTTTTTCCGGGGGCAGCGAGCCGTGTACGCCCGGCGAGGCGACGCCTTCAGCCAGTTCGGCCGGCAAGCCGACCTGCCAGCCGGTTACGGCGGTAAAGGCATTTAGTGCCGACACCAGTGGCTGCTGGGCAATCGCGAACGAGTAGTCGCCCATGTTACGACTCGGTTGTTCGGCGGTGGCGGCCATGACCTGTGCAGTGCCGGCCAACAGAATGGCGGCAGTCAGCAGGGACAGCACGCAGGAAGGTGAAGAGGACCGGCGGGTAAGGCGAGAGGACATCGATAGCGCTCCGTGTCGCACGAATCTTATAGGTGCAGATTTGCATCAGAGATGCGAATCAATTGCATTAGCTATAACGAGACGAGCGATGAAACGTTATCGAGTAAAAATAATTCTCATTTAGTTCAGGATCATCAGCGCCGGAAATTCCTCGAGCCTGGCCGAGGTGATGTGGGCCAGCGAGCGAACCACGTCCAGCGGTTGGTCGAGACGGTAATTACCGGTCACTGCGACGTTGGCCAACTGTTCATTGGTGTTGATGATCCAGCCCGGGTAGTAGCGACGAAGTTCCGCCAGCACCTGGCTCAATGGGCAGTTTTCGAACACCAGTCGGCCCTGCACCCAGGCCAGATCGGTCGCCGGGTCGAGTCTGGCCGGTTGATCGAAACCATTGGGGCCGATACGAATGCTTTCGCCCGCGCTCAAGCGCACGCGGGCGTTGCTGTGGGTGGTGCGCAAGTCGACGTCGCCGCGTTGCACGCGAACCTGCGCGATGCCGTCCAGGTAACGCACGGCAAAAGTAGTGTCCTGCACGCTGGCCGTGACCGGACCGGCGTCGATTTCCAGCGGCAAGCCGCGATTGGCCGCGACCTCGAAATAGGCCTCGCCCTGATACAGGCGGGCGATGCGTTGCTGGTCGTTGATGGTGCTGGAAAACGCCGAATCGGTGTTCAGCAGAACCTTTGAACCGTCCTTCAGTTGCAGGCGCTGACGCTCGCCAACCGCGGTCAGATGATCCGCCTGAATCCGCATCGGCAGGTTGCTGAAACTGAACAGCCCGAGGATCAACACCGCCGCCATGGCCAGTGGTTTCCAGTGTGGGCGCAGTCGACCAGCTTTTGCGACCTTGCGTTTGGTCGTGCTCAAACCCAGCGCGGCTTGCGCGACCTGCGGCCCGTTCCAGATCGCCTGAGCCTTGGCGAATGCCTCAGCGTTCTGCGGGGCGGCGGCGAGCCAATGGTGGAATTCGCGGGTTCGTTGTTCGCTCGGACTGTCCAGCATGATCAGCCAGTCCAGCGTCTGATCCATGGCGCTGCTGCTGACTGAATCCCGCGCCGGGGTTGGCGGGTGGGAAGGTGGGCTGTCCGTCACGGGTGTTCCTCGGCCGCGTCTGCGCGCGGCTGATTTTTGATAGGGAGCGTGCAAACGTCGGCTAAGGGTAGCAAAGCCTGAGTCATGACGCCGTTGTGCGAAATAATGGCTGGCAGACTCAGTGCTCGTTGAGGCGATCAGCGACACCAACGCAGATCGCCATGATCAGCTTCAGGTCTTTTTGCACGGTGCTCAAGGACACGCTGAGCTGTTCGGCGATTTCCAGATAGCTGTGCCCGTGCAGGCGGCTGAGGATGAAGACTTGCTGTTGGCGCGGGGTAAGTTGGCTGAGGCTGATGTTCAAGCGTTCGAGCAACTGTTCGGCGTGGGCGGCGTCCTCGGCACTGCTGAGCGGCGCGGCGATGCTTTGCATGACGTCCAGCGGAACGCCTTCGAGCATCGTTCGGGACTGAATGCGCCGTGCGCGCAGATGGTCCAGCGCCAGGTTGCGGGCGGTTTGAAACACGAAAGGTTCGAGGTGGTCGATGGCCCGTTCACTTAACGCGCGGGCCACTCGCAGGTAGGTTTCCTGCAAGAGGTCCTCGGCGGTGCTGTGGTTGTTGACCATCCGCTCCAGGGTCCGCAGCAGCGAGACCCGCTGCGCGAGGAAGACATGGTTGAAGCGCGATTGACTCACAGTAGGACCTGATCCATTTCAAGCAAATGATAATGCTTATCATCTACGCGAAAGGTCAAGCGCTACCGGTGAGAATTATTGGCGGCCTTGCAGGTACGCCGGGTAATCGGGGATCCGGTACGCGTGCGGCTGATCCATCAGCGGGCTGCTGAGCAGGTAGTCGGCGCTGCATTCATTACACGCGACCGGAATGTTCCAGACCGCCGCGACCCGTAGCAACGCCTTGATGTCCGGATCGTGAGGTTGCGGCTCGAACGGGTCCCAGAAGAACACCAGCATGTCGACCCGCTGCTCGGCGATTCGCGCGCCGAGCTGTTGATCGCCGCCCAGCGGGCCGCTGATCATGCTTTCAACGGGCAGACCCAGGCGTTTGCTCAACAGCATCCCGGTGGTGCCGGTGGCCACAAGCTCGTGTTGGGCGAGCTTGTCCTTCTGCCGCTCGGCCCAGTCCAGCAAGAACACTTTGCAGTGGTCATGGGCAACCAGGGCGATGCGTTTGTGCGCCGCCATGGTTTTTTGGGTAAAGCTGATACCGATCATCGGCGACTGCTCCGACGTTAATGTAGGGGCAATCGGCCTTATTCGGCGTTGCACAGGGCGAGGCAGTTATCGAGCATGCGGTTGGAGAAACCCCATTCGTTGTCGTACCAGGCCAGCACCTTGAGCAGCTTGCCGCTGGACTTGGTGTGGTTGGCATCGAAAATCGACGACAACGGGTTGTGATTGAAGTCGCTGGAAACCAGCGGCAGGGTGTTGTAGCCGAGGATCTTCGAGTGCTGGCTGGCTTCTTTGAGCAATGCGTTGACCTCGTCAGCACTGGCTTCGCGCTTGAGCTGCACGGTCAGGTCCACCAGCGACACGTTGATCACCGGCACGCGCACCGACATACCGGTCAGTTTGCCGGCCAGTTCCGGCAGCACCAGGCCCACCGCTTCGGCGGCGCCGGTCTTGCTCGGGATCATGTTCTGGGTAGCCGAACGGGCACGGTACGGGTCGACGTGGTAGACATCGGTCAGATGCTGGTCGTTGGTGTAGGCGTGGATGGTGGTCATCAGACCGCTCTCGATGCCCAGCTCGCGGTGCAACACCTGAGCCACCGGGGCCAGGCAGTTGGTGGTGCACGACGCATTGGAAATGATCTGGTGCGATTGGCGCAGGATGTCGTGGTTGACCCCGTACACCACGGTGGCGTCGGCGCCTTTGGCCGGGGCCGAGATAATCACTTTGCGCGCGCCGGCGCTAATATGGGCGGCGGCTTTGGCACGGTCGGTGAACAGACCGGTGCATTCGAACACGACGTCGACCTTCTCGGCAGCCCACGGCAAATCGGCCGGGTTGCGAATCGCGCTGACCGAAATCCGGTCGCCGTTGACGGTCAGGCTTTCCTGATCGTGCTGCACATCGGCATCGAAGGTGCCGTGCACGGTGTCGTACTTGAGCAGGTGGGCATTTATCGAGCTATCGCCCAAATCGTTGATGGCGACGATCTGCAAATCCTGACGGTAGCCTTGGGTATACAGTGCGCGAAGGACATTGCGGCCAATGCGGCCAAAACCATTGATTGCAATTCGTAGAGTCATCTGAAAAGCGCCTTCGTCATATTTGTTGTTGGAATTACAAGATTATTCGCAAAAAAATAGAAAACAAGCCTTTTTAGTGGCAATATTTTGTTTTATCTACAACGAGTGACCTGAATCAACTGGTCCGAGTGGTCAAGAAAACCGTCAGCGCGTCACGCGTCGATGCCTCTTGATCAGCATAGACACGAACAGGTCGCCACATCCGTTAACCTGGAGTTCTACACATGCATCCCCGCGTACTTGAGGTCACTGAACGGCTTGTCACCCGTAGCCGCGCTACCCGTGAGGCCTACCTTGCACTGATTCGCGGCGCCGCCAGCGATGGCCCGATGCGCGGCAAGCTGCAATGCGCCAACTTCGCCCACGGCGTGGCCGGGTGTGGCACCGAAGACAAGCAAAGCTTGCGGATGATGAACGCCGCCAACGTGGCGATTGTTTCGTCTTATAACGACATGCTCTCGGCGCATCAGCCGTACGAGCACTACCCGGAACAAATCAAACACGCATTGCGCGAGATCGGTTCGGTCGGTCAGTTTGCCGGCGGCGTGCCGGCCATGTGTGACGGTGTGACCCAAGGCGAGCCGGGCATGGAGCTGGGCATTGCCAGCCGCGAAGTGATCGCGATGTCGACCGCTGTCGCGCTGTCTCACAACATGTTCGACGCGGCGATGATGCTCGGCATCTGCGACAAGATCGTGCCGGGGCTGATGATGGGCGCGCTGCGCTTCGGTCATCTGCCGACGATTTTCGTTCCGGGCGGGCCGATGGTGTCGGGGATTTCCAACAAGGAAAAAGCCGACGTGCGGCAGCGCTACGCCGAAGGCAAGGCCAGCCGCGAAGAGCTGCTGGAGTCGGAAATGAAGTCCTACCACAGTCCCGGCACCTGCACCTTCTACGGCACCGCCAACACCAACCAGTTGCTGATGGAAGTCATGGGCCTGCACTTGCCGGGCGCGTCCTTCGTCAACCCGAACACGCCGTTGCGTGATGCCCTGACCCGCGAAGCGGCGCACCAGATCACCCGCCTGACCAAGCAAAGCGGCAACTTCATGCCCATCGGCGAAATCGTTGACGAGCGTTCGCTGGTCAACTCGATTGTTGCGCTGCACGCCACCGGCGGCTCGACCAACCACACCCTGCACATGCCGGCCATCGCCATGGCGGCCGGTATTCAACTGACCTGGCAGGACATGGCCGACCTCTCCGAGGTGGTGCCGACCCTGAGCCACGTCTACCCGAACGGCAAGGCCGACATCAACCACTTCCAGGCAGCGGGCGGCATGTCGTTCCTGATCCGCGAACTGCTGGAAGCGGGCCTGCTCCACGAAAACGTCAACACCGTGGCCGGCCATGGCCTGAGCCGCTACACCCAGGAACCGTTCCTGGAAAACGGTGAGTTGGTATGGCGTGAAGGCCCGATCGAAAGCCTCGATGAAAACATCCTGCGCCCCGTTGCCCGTGCGTTCTCGCCAGAAGGCGGTCTGCGGGTGATGGAGGGCAACCTCGGTCGCGGGGTGATGAAAGTCTCGGCCGTGGCGCCGGAGCATCAAGTGGTCGAGGCACCGGCGATGGTCTTCCAGGACCAGCAAGACCTGGCCGATGCGTTCAAGGCCGGTCTGCTGGAAAAGGACTTTGTCGCGGTGATGCGCTTCCAGGGCCCGCGCTCCAACGGCATGCCGGAACTGCACAAGATGACGCCGTTCCTTGGCGTGCTGCAGGACCGCGGCTTCAAGGTTGCGCTGGTCACTGACGGGCGGATGTCCGGCGCCTCGGGGAAAATCCCGGCGGCGATTCATGTCTGCCCGGAAGCTTATGTCGGTGGCCCTTTGGCACGTGTGCACGAGGGCGATATCATCCGCGTCGATGGCGTCAAAGGCACCTTGCAGCTTATGGTGGACGCCGATGAATTTGCCGCTCGCACACCGGCCAAAGGCCTGCTGGACAACGGCATTGGTTGCGGTCGCGAGTTGTTTGGCTTCATGCGCATGGCCTTCAGCTCGGCAGAGCAGGGCGCCAGCGCCTTTACCTCTGCCCTGGAGACCCTTAAGTGAAACTAGCGCTGGTCGGTGACATTGGTGGAACCAATGCGCGTTTTGCGTTGTGGAAAGACCAGCAACTGGAGTCGATCCGGGTGCTGGCGACAGCCGACTATGCCTGCCCGGAAGACGCCATCGGCGTCTACCTGAGCGGCCTCGGCCTGGCGCCCGGTTCGATTGGTGCGGTGTGCCTGTCGGTGGCCGGCCCGGTCAGCGGCGACGAGTTTCGTTTTACCAACAACCACTGGCGGCTGAGCCGCAAGGCCTTTTGCCAGACCTTGCAGGTCAATCGGTTGTTGCTGGTCAACGACTTCTCGGCCATGGCGCTGGGCATGACGCGCCTGCAACCGGGTGAGTTCCGGGTGGTCTGCGAAGGTACGCCGGAGCCGCTGCGCCCGGCCGTGGTGATCGGTCCCGGCACTGGCCTCGGGGTCGGCACTTTGCTGGATCTTGGCGAAGGCCGTTGGGCCGCATTGCCGGGGGAGGGCGGGCATGTCGACTTGCCGCTGAGCAGTCCGCGAGAAACCCAACTGTGGCAGCACATCTACAACGAGATCGGTCACGTCAGCGCTGAAACAGCGTTGAGCGGCAGCGGTTTGCCGCGCGTCTATCGGGCGATCTGTGCTGTCGACGGGCATGAACCTATGCTCGATACCCCGCAAGATATCACCGCCGCCGGCCTTGCGGGCGACCCGATTGCCGTGGAAGTGCTCGAGCAGTTCTGCTGCTGGCTCGGTCGAGTGGCCGGCAACAACGTGCTGACCACCGGTGCGCGCGGCGGTGTCTACATCGTCGGCGGGGTGATTCCACGGTTTGCCGATTTCTTTCTCAAGAGCGGTTTTACCCGCTGCTTCGCCGACAAGGGCTGCATGAGCGAGTACTTCAAGGGCATTCCGGTCTGGCTGGTGACCGCCCCGTATTCCGGTTTGACCGGCGCGGGAGTGGCACTCGACCAGGCTTGATACCTGTGGCGAGGGAGCTTGCTCCCGCTCGGCTGCGAAGCAGTCGCAGAACCTGACACTGCGGTTCTCGGATAATCCGCGTTCGCCGGGTTCTGGAGCGCTTCGCACTCCAGCGGGAGCAAGCTCCCTCGCCACAAAAGCTCGTTCGCGATGCATTTTTGATCAGGCATAATCCGCCCCAACACTAACAACAAGGATGCCTTCGAAGTGAGCTCAGTCAACAAGTCGATTTTGTTGGTCGATGACGATCAAGAGATACGCGAGTTGCTGGACACCTACCTCAGTCGCGCAGGGTTTCAGGTGCGGACCACGCCCGACGGCGCCGGTTTTCGCCAGGCGCTGAACGAGGCACCGAGTGATCTGGTGATCCTTGATGTGATGTTGCCGGACGAAGACGGCTTCAGTTTATGTCGCTGGATTCGCCAGCACCCGCGTCAGGCCCAGGTGCCGATCATCATGCTCACGGCCAGTTCCGACGAGGCCGACCGGGTCATTGGCCTGGAGCTCGGCGCCGACGATTACCTGGGCAAACCCTTCAGCCCCCGTGAATTGCAGGCGCGAATCAAAGCCTTGTTGCGCCGTGCCCAGTTCGGTCAGGAGCGCTCTGGCGGCGAGGTGTTGGCCTTCGATGAATGGCGACTGGACATGGTCAGCCACCGACTGTTCCACACTGATGGCGAAGAGGTGATCCTCTCCGGTGCCGATTTCGCGCTGCTGAAACTCTTCCTCGATCACCCGCAGGAAATCCTCGACCGCGACACCATCGGCAATGCCACCCGTGGACGCGACCTGATGCCGCTCGATCGCATCGTCGACATGGCCGTCAGCCGCTTGCGCCAGCGTCTGCGCGATACCGAAAAACCTCCGCGCCTGATCCGCACCGTGCGCGGCAGTGGTTATCAACTGGCCGCCAATGTAGTCGCCAGCAATGGCCACTGAGTTCTTCAGGCGCCTGATACGGCGGGTGCCGGTGCCACGTTCACTGCTTGGGCGGATGTTGCTGCTGACCCTGCTGGCGGTGTTGTTTGCGCAGACGCTGTCGAGCGTGATCTGGGTTTCGCAATTGCGTGCCACGCAGCTGGAAGGGCTGGTCACCGCGGCCCGCAGCCTGGCCCATTCGATGACCGCCAGCGTCAGTTACTTTCGTTCTCTTCCGGTGGCGTACCGACCGCTGGTTCTCGACCAGTTGCGCAGCATGGGCGGCACCCGTTTTGTGGTGACGCTCAACGATAAACCGCTGGAAATGCAGCTGTTGCCGCCGACCCCGCGCAAAGAAGCGGTGCTGGCGGCAGTGGATGACGTGTTGCGGCAATCGCTGGGCGCGGACACCGACATCTCGGTGCAATTCGTCAGCCCGGACGATCTGCGGATCTTTAATGGCGGTTTGAAGCTTGATGAATTGCCACGGTCCTGGGCGCACTACGCGCTGACCCTGGAACCGGTCAACCCGCCGGTGCTGGTCACCCAAATCAAACTGGCGCAAGGTGAATGGCTGTACATCGCTTCGCTGTTGCCCGAGCCCTATACCAGTCTGGAAGAGCAGGGCCTGCCGTCGCAGCAGGTCTGGTTTATCGTGCTCACCAGCGGTTTTCTGTTGTTGTTCATCGGGTTGTTGGTGCATTGGCAGAGCCGGCCACTCAAGCGTCTGGCGCGGGCGGCGCGGGACATGTCGCTGGGCGCCGAAGTGGAGCCGGTGGCCGAGGGCGGTGGCAGTGAAGTGGTCGAAGTCGGCCGCGCCTTCAACGCCATGCGCGAGCGCATCAGCCGCTACCTGACGGAGCGCAGCCAATTGTTCAGCGCCATTTCCCATGATTTGCGCACCCCCATCACGCGTCTGCGCCTGCGGGTCGAGTTGCTGGAAGATGAGCGGCTGCAAGCCAAGTTCGGGCGTGATCTGGATGAATTGGAGCTGCTGGTCAAAGGCGCGCTGCAATGCGTCAAGGACACCGACATCCACGAAAACATCGAGCCGGTGGACCTCAACCATGTGCTCGATTGTTTGGTCGAACCTTACCTGGCACCCAATGGCAATGGCCGTGTGACCCAGCAAGGTCGGGCGCTGGCGCCGTATCCCGGTAAGCCGCTGGCGCTCAAGCGCTGCATCGGCAACCTGATCGACAACGCCCTCAAGTACGGGCAGAACGCCCATCTGCACATCGACGACGATGATGCTGCGTTCATCCTGCACGTCGACGACGAAGGGCCGGGAGTGCCTGAGCAGCGACTGGAGCAGGTGTTCGAACCGCACTTCCGTTTGGCCGGCCAGCAGCAGGGTTATGGGCTGGGGCTGGGCATCGCACGCAATATCGCCCATAGCCATGGTGGGGAAGTGAGCCTGCAGAATTTGCGCGAGGGCGGGCTGCGGGTGACGTTGCAGTTGCCCCGTTCCCTTGACTGACCGGAACCGATCCTGTGGCGAGGGAGCTTGCTCCCGCTCGGCTGCGCAGCAGTCGTAAAATCTGCACCTCAGTACGTCAGATAAACTCCGGTGGCAGGTTTTGGGAGCGCTTCGCACTCCAGCGGGAGCAAGCTCCCTCGCCACAAAAGCTCTGAGCATTTGTCACAAGTCAGTGACATAACCCGCCCCCTTCGTTACCCGTTTCACCTTCACCGTTGTTTAGACTCTTCCCAGTCATAACAACAAAAAAAGGCACCCCATGAACACCACCCCTCCTGCCTTCAGCAGTTGGCTGAACGCACCTGCCCATCAGCAATGGCTGGCCGACGAAGGCCTGCGCCTGCTGGCGTTCGCCAAGGCATCGAAGCTGCCTGAAGGCTTCGGCAATCTGGGCGAACACGGCCAATTAGCGGCTGACGCCCAGGCCCACACCATGAACACCGCCCGCATGACCCACAGCTTCGCCCTGGCGCACATTCAGGGCTTGCCGGGATTCGCCGAGCTGGTGGATCACGGCATCAATGCCCTCAATGGGCCACTGCGTGACGCCGAATTCGGCGGCTGGTTTGCGGCGCCCGATCACCGTGATGGCAATACCGGCAAGGCTGCGTATCTGCATGCTTTCGTAGCACTCGCTGCCAGTTCTGCGGTGGTTGCCCAAAGGCCCGGTGCAGACGCCTTGCTCAACGATGCCATCGCGATTATCGAGCGGCATTTCTGGAGCGAGGAGGAGGGCGCGCTGCACGAATCCTTTAATCGCGACTGGAGCGAAGAAGAGCCCTATCGCGGTGCCAACAGCAACATGCACGCCACCGAAGCCTTTCTCGCACTGGCCGATGTCACGCAGGACAGCCGTTGGCTGAATCGCGCCCTGCGGATTGTCGAGCGGGTGATTCACCGGCATGCGGCGGCGAACCAGTACCTGGTCGTCGAGCATTTCGATCGAGACTGGCAGCCGCAGCGCGAGTACAACCACGACAACCCCGCCGATGGTTTTCGTCCTTACGGCACCACGCCGGGCCATGGTTTCGAATGGTCGCGGCTGTTGCTGCATCTGGAGGCTGCACGCGTGCAGGCCGGCATGTTGACCCCCGGTTGGCTGGTGATCGATGCGCAGCAACTCTTCGCCAACAACTGCCTTCACGCTTGGAACGTCGATGGTGCGCCCGGCATTGTCTACACCCTCGATTGGGACAATCGCCCGGTCGTGCGCCAGCGTTTGCACTGGGTTCACTGCGAAGCCAGTGCCGCCGCCAGTGCCTTGCTCAAACGCACCGGTGAGGCGCAATACGAAACCTGGTACCGAGGTTTCTGGGAGTTCAGTGACCGCTGTCTGATCGACCGAATCCACGGCAGCTGGCACCACGAACTCGACCCGCAAAACCGCCCGGGCGCGCAGATCTGGGGCGGCAAGCCAGACCTCTATCACGCCTGGCAGGCGGTGTTGATTCCACGCTTGCCGCTGGCACCGAGCATGGCCAGCGCATTGGCTCAAGGCTCTGTCTCGGCACTTATGTAACCATGCAGTGACATTTTGCCGTCGCTTCGTTACCTGCCAAGCGATCTACGCTGTTTAAACTCGATTGCAGCGCAAGCACCAGACTTGCATGCATAACAACAAGAAAGGTACCGCTAGATGAATGCGATTTCTCGCCTCGCCACTGTCGTTTCTCTTGCCACGCTGTTTCCCCTGACTGCATTTCCTCTCAGCACCCTTGCCGCCGATTCCAAAGGTTCCGTGGAAGTCGTGCACTGGTGGACTTCGGGCGGTGAAAAAGCAGCGGTCGATGTCCTCAAGGCTCAAGTCGAAAAAGACGGCTTCACCTGGAAGGACGGTGCGGTCGCCGGCGGCGGTGGCGCTACGGCCATGACCGTACTCAAAAGCCGTGCCGTAGCGGGTAACCCGCCAGGTGTCGCGCAAATCAAAGGTCCGGATATCCAGGAGTGGGGCAGCACTGGCCTGCTCAGCACCGATGCGCTGAAAGGCGTTTCAAAAGCTGAAAACTGGGATGGCCTGCTCTCCAAGAAAGTCTCCGACACCGTCAAATACGAAGGTGATTACGTCGCCGTGCCGGTGAATATTCACCGCGTCAACTGGCTGTGGATCAACCCGGCGGTCTTCAAGAAAGCCGGTATCGAAAAAGCCCCGACCACCCTCGAAGAATTCTATGCTGCCGGCGACAAACTGAAAGCTGCCGGCTTCATCGCCCTGGCCCACGGTGGTCAGCCGT
This sequence comes from Pseudomonas fluorescens HK44, assembly GCF_000217955.3. GTDB lineage: Bacteria > Pseudomonadota > Gammaproteobacteria > Pseudomonadales > Pseudomonadaceae > Aquipseudomonas > Aquipseudomonas fluorescens_AQ. Next base: position 96,923 of record NZ_AFOY02000014.1, read on the forward strand.
GGCAGGACAGCACCGTGTTTGAAGACGTGGTGCTCTCGGTCATGGGCCCTGAGGGCTACAAGAAAGCCCTGGTCGACCTGGACCAGAAAACCCTGTCCGGCGCGGAAATGGTCAAGTCCTTCACCGAGCTGAAAAAACTCACCGGCTACATGGACCCCAACCGCGCGGGTCGTGACTGGAACATCGCTGCCGCCGACGTGATCAACGGCAAGGCTGGCATGCAGATGATGGGTGACTGGGCCAAGAGCGAATGGACCGCCGCCCACAAGGTAGCGGGCAAGGACTATCAGTGCGTGCCGTTCCCTGGCACTGAAAAAGCCTTCACCTACAACATCGACTCCCTGGCGGTGTTCAAGCTCAAGGCTGATCGCACCGGCGATATCGCCGCTCAGCAGGACCTGGCCAAGGTCGCGCTGGGTAAAGACTTCCAGAAGGTCTTCAGCATCAACAAAGGTTCGATCCCGGTGCGCACCGACATGCTCAATGACATGAGCGCGTCGGGCTTCGACTCCTGCGCCCAGGCGTCGGCCAAGGACTTCCTGGCTGACGAGAAGACCGGCGGCCTGCAACCGAGCATGGCGCACAACATGGCCACCTCCCTGGCGGTGCAAGGCGCGATCTTCGATGTGGTGACCAACTTCATGAACGACAAGAGCGCTGACCCGGCCAAGGCCAGCGCCCAACTGGCATCGGCCATCAAAGCCGCCCAGTAACACGAGGACCGCTGCGGGCCTGACCTGCGGCCAACCCCAGATCTTCGTCTCCCTGCATGGGCCATGGCTCGTGTAGTGGGGACGCTCGGTCCGGATTTCACTTCTTCAACTGGATTATCCCGATGAGCTCTGTGGCGGTTTTCAGCAAAGCCTCACCGTTCGATGCACTGCAGCGCTGGCTCCCCAAACTGGTTTTGGCGCCGAGCATGCTGATCGTCCTGGTTGGCTTTTACGGTTACATCATCTGGACATTCGTTTTGTCCTTCACCAACTCCAGCTTCATGCCGAGCTACAAATGGGTCGGCCTGCAGCAATACGTCCGGTTGATGGAGAACGACCGCTGGTGGGTCGCGAGCAAGAACCTCGCGGTCTTCGGCGGTATGTTCATCGGTATCAGCCTGGTGCTCGGGGTGTTTCTGGCGGTGCTGCTCGATCAGCGCATTCGCAAGGAAGGCTTCATCCGCACCATCTACCTGTACCCGATGGCGCTGTCGATGATCGTCACCGGTACTGCCTGGAAATGGCTGCTCAACCCAGGCCTGGGCCTGGACAAGATGCTGCGTGACTGGGGCTGGGAAGGCTTTCGGCTGGACTGGCTGGTGGATCAGGATCGCGTGGTTTACTGCCTGGTAATCGCCGCCGTCTGGCAAGCCTCCGGGTTTGTGATGGCGATGTTCCTGGCCGGCCTGCGCGGTGTCGATCAGTCGATCATCCGTGCCGCTCAAGTCGACGGTGCGAGCCTGCCGACCATCTATTTGAAGATCGTCCTGCCGAGCCTGCGTCCGGTGTTTTTCAGCGCCTTCATGATCCTCGCGCATATCGCGATCAAGAGCTTCGACCTGGTGGCGGCGATGACGGCGGGCGGTCCGGGTTACTCCTCCGACTTGCCGGCGATGTTCATGTATTCCTTCACCTTCAGCCGTGGCCAGATGGGCATCGGTTCGGCGAGCGCGATGATGATGCTCGGCGCGATCCTGGCGATTCTGGTGCCGTACCTGTACTCCGAATTGCGAGGCAAACGCCATGAGTAATCAGCTTGGCAAACCTGCCATCAGCTTTAGCCGCATTGCGATCTACGCGACCTTGTTGCTGGCCGCTGCGGTGTACCTGATTCCGCTGGTGGTGATGCTGCTGACCAGCTTCAAGTCCCCGGAAGACATCCGCACCGGCAACCTCTTGAGCTGGCCGCAAGTGATTGACGGCATTGGCTGGATCAAGGCCTGGGATGTCGTGGGCGGCTACTTCTGGAACTCGGTGAAAATCACCGTCCCGGCAGTGCTGATCTCGACCTTCATCGGTGCAATGAACGGCTACGTGCTGTCGATGTGGCGCTTTCGTGGTTCGCAGTTGTTCTTCGGCCTGCTGTTGTTCGGTTGCTTCCTGCCGTTCCAGACCGTGCTGCTGCCAGCTTCGTTCACCGTCGGCAAACTCGGCCTGGCCAACACCACCACGGGCCTGGTGCTGGTGCACATCGTCTACGGGCTGGCGTTCACCACACTGTTCTTCCGTAACTACTACGTGAGCATTCCGGATGCGCTGGTCAAGGCGGCGCGGCTGGATGGCGCGGGCTTCTTCACGATCTTCGGAAAGATCCTGCTGCCGATGTCGATCCCGATCGTGATGGTCTGCCTGATCTGGCAGTTCACTCAAATCTGGAATGACTTCCTGTTCGGCGTGGTCTTCGCCAGTGGCGATGCCCAACCAATCACCGTGGCCCTGAACAACCTGGTCAACACCAGCACCGGGGTCAAGGAATACAACGTTGATATGGCGGCGGCGATGATCGCCGGGCTGCCGACACTGCTGGTCTACATATTCGCTGGCAAGTATTTCCTGCGTGGGCTGACGTCCGGCGCGGTCAAGGGGTAGAACATGGCAACTCTCGAATTACGCAACGTCAACAAAACCTACGGCAGCGGCTTGCCGGACACCCTGAAGAACATCGAACTGAAGATCGATGACGGTGAGTTCCTGATCCTCGTCGGCCCGTCCGGTTGCGGCAAGTCGACCTTGATGAACTGCATCGCGGGCCTTGAAAACATCAGCGGCGGGGCGATTCTGGTGGACGACGCTGACATCAGCGGCATGAGCCCCAAGGATCGCGACATCGCCATGGTGTTCCAGTCCTACGCGCTGTACCCGACCATGAGCGTGCGCGACAACATCGCGTTCGGCCTGAAGATCCGCAAAATGCCGGCCGCCGAAATCGACGAAGAAGTGGCGCGGGTGGCCAAGCTGCTGCAAATCGAACACCTGCTCAGCCGCAAGCCCGGCCAGCTCTCTGGTGGTCAGCAACAGCGGGTGGCCATGGGCCGTGCGCTGGCTCGGCGGCCGAAGATTTATCTGTTCGACGAACCGCTGTCCAACCTCGACGCCAAGCTGCGGGTCGAGATGCGCACCGAAATGAAACTGATGCACCAGCGCCTGAAAACCACAACGGTCTACGTGACTCACGACCAGATCGAAGCCATGACCCTGGGCGACAAAGTGGCGGTGATGAAGGACGGGATCATTCAGCAGTTCGGCACGCCGAAGCAGATCTACAACGATCCGGCCAACCTGTTCGTCGCCAGCTTCATCGGCTCGCCACCGATGAACTTCATCCCGCTGCGTTTGCAACGCAAGGACGGTCGTCTGCTGGCGTTGCTCGACAGCGGCCAGGCGCGTTGCGAGTTGCCATTGGGCATGCAGGATGCCGGTCTTGAGGACCGCGAAGTGATCCTCGGCATGCGCCCGGAGCAGATCGTTCTGGCGAACGGCGAGGCCAATGGTTTGCCGACCATTCGCGCCGAAGTCCAGGTTACCGAGCCGACCGGTCCCGATACGTTGGTGTTCGTCAATTTGAACGAAACCAAAGTCTGCTGCCGTCTGGCGCCGGACGTTGCGCCGGCTGTGGGCGAGACCCTGACCCTGCAATTCGATCCATCGAAAGTGCTGCTGTTCGATGCCAAAACTGGCGAGCGTCTGGGGACGGCCGGTCAAGCGAAAACCGGGACTCACAGCGACAACGTCGCTCAATTCAAAGGGCGCTGAAGATCAGGTTGTGGGGGATTCGCGGCGGATGGGGACATCCGTCGCAACCGCTGTAAACCGCGTTAGATAAAAACAGTTAATAACAATAAAGACGAGGATGTAGGGATGAAGAAGAAGAACAACGCTCAGCTTATCTGCCAATTGTCAGCTGTTGCGGTGATGATCATGGCCGGTAACGCACACGCGGCTGACGCGTTCAGCGCCGACTCCAAGTGGATGACGGGTGACTGGGGTGGCGAGCGAACCAAGCTGATCGAGCAAGGGATCGACATCAAGGCCGATTACGTCGGTGAAGTGGGCGCCAACCTCCACGGCGGCTACAACCACGACAAGACTGCGCGTTACGCCGACCAGTTTGGCCTGGGCGTGGCGCTGGACCTGCAAAAGCTGTGGGGCTGGGACAACACCCAGGCCAAGATCCAGCTCACCAATCGTAACGGTCAGAACATCTCCAATGACCGTGTCGGCGACCCGCGTGCCGGCACCTTGAGTTCCTCCCAGGAAGTCTATGGCCGTGGCCATATGGTCCGTCTGACTCAATTGTGGGTCCAGCACCAGTTCCTCGACAATAAACTGGACGTCAAAGCCGGTTACTTCGGCGAAGGCGAAGACTTCAACACCTTCCCTTGCGAGTTCCAGAACCTGGCGTTCTGCGGCTCCCAAGCGGGTAACTGGGCGACTGGTATCTGGTTCAACTGGCCAGTCATGCAGGCGGCGGTTCGCGTGAAGTACAACATCACGCCTGAGTTCTATGCGCAGATCGGCGCGTACAACCAGAACCCATCGCAACTGGAGCACGGTAACGGCTTCAAGCTCAGCGGCAGTGGTACCAAGGGCACCGTCTTGCCGGTCGAACTGGTCTGGTCGCCGAAGGTCAACAACCTGCCGGGCGAATACCGTGTCGGTTACTACAAGAGCACTGCCGACGCCAATGACGTCCGTAAAGACGACAATGGCAATGATGCGGCGACCACAGGCAACGCCTTCCGCAGCCACGACAGCAAGCACGGCTACTGGTTTGTGGCGCAGCAACAACTCACCAGCCACAACGGTGATGCTTCTCGCGGTCTGAACGTCGCGGCCAACGCCACTTTCCACGACAAGGACACCAACGTCGTCGACAACTACCAGTCGCTGATGTTTGTGTACAAGGGTCCATTCGACGCACGTCCAAAAGATGACGTCGGGATCGGTTTTGCCCGTATCCATGTCAACGATGACGTGAAGAAAAACGCCGAGTTGGTCAACGCCGCCAATGGTGTCAGCGACTACGACAATCCGCTGTTCTCGCCACTGCGTTCCACCGAGTACAACTACGAGATCAACTACGGTTTCCACGTTACCAACTGGCTGACTGTGCGTCCTAACCTGCAATACATCACTCACCCGGGCGGTGTTGATCAAGTCGACAACGCGCTGGTGGCCGGTTTGAAAATTCAGTCGGTGTTCTAACGCTGTTGCGATAAGCTCCTCTCCATGTGCGCATTTTTGCGGACGGCCAAGGCTGTCCGCTTTTTTTTGGGGGTGGTGCACACGACTGTTTTCTGTGGCGAGGGAGCTTGCTCCCGCCGGTCGGTCCGCGCTCGGGCGCAGCAGTCGTAAATCCGGTAAATGTGGTTTAGCTGAAGCAGCGCGATGACTGGTTTTGGGGCCGCTTCGCAGCCCAGCGGGAGCAAGCTCCCTCGCCACAAAAGCGCTGTTGTCACAATGGTGATGAGTACATCCATGATTTTCGGGACCGCGGCACATGCTTGAGCATCCGCTACAACGCTTCTTCAAATCCCTGCGCGAGCGCCCGGTGTTTGCCTGGGAGCGTTATCAGCAGCGCGAGGTGCTGGTGATCGACCATCCGCTGTGTCAGGCGGTGTTCAGTCGTCAGGGTGCGCAGTTGCTGCATTTTCAGCCCACAGGCCAGAAGCCCTGGCTCTGGTGCGCGGCGAAGTGGCCGCAGGTCGGGGCGATTCGCGGTGGTGTGCCGGTGTGCTGGCCGTGGTATGGCCGTCATCCAAGCGAAAATGCCTGGCCCTCCCATGGTTGGGCGCGGCTGATCGACTGGAAACTGATCGACAGCAGCACCGATGACGACGGCGTGCACCTGCATTGGCAATTGCAGCTGTGTGACTGGCAGGTGGACCTGTACGCGCACTTGGGTGAGCGCATGGATTTGCGCCTGAGCACCGAGCATCAGGACAGTCTGCCGTGCCAGCTGAGCCATGCGTTGCACGCCTATTGGCGTATTGGCGACGTTGCTGAGATAGCGCTGTCTGGGCTCGATGGTGCGCAAGGCTATGACCAGCTCAAGCGCGAATTCTGCGAGCAAAAAGGCGAGTTGCGGGTAGAAGGTGGCTGTCAGCGGGTGTTCCAGCACGAGGGCGAGTTACAGCTCAAGGACCATGCCTGGCAGCGCCAGTTGTGCATCGATACCGGCGACAGCGCTGACACCGTGGTCTGGCATCCCGGGTCACGGCCGCTGCTGGGAGTGAGCTGGAATGAGGTTTCGGAGTTTGTCTGCGTAGAGGCAGCCTGCGGAGGCACCGATAGCCTGAGGCTGGCACCGGGGGAGCGGGCGCATTTGAGTTTGCAGGCGCGGATGGGAGGGTAGAGGTGGCACACAAACCCTGTGGCGAGGGGGCTTGTCGGAACGCCGCACCGCCCCGTTCGGCTGCGCAGCAGTCGTAAACCGGTAGATACGGTTTACCTGAACTACCGAGTTGGCTGGTTTTGGGGCTGCTTTGCAGCCCAACGGGGGCAAGCCCCCTCGCCACAAGTGGGCACTCGGCTTGGACAGACGTCAGCTGAACTCATCCCCGATCGGATACCGGCTGGCGTTGAGGCTTTCCTTGATCTTGCGCAGGTGCGGCTGGAAGTCGACGCCGCGGCGCAGGGTCATGCCGGTAGCGAGTACGTCGAGCACTGTCAGCTGGATGATTCGCGACGTCATCGGCATGTAGATGTCGGTGTCTTCCGGCAGCGGGATGTTCAGGCTCAAGGTGCTGGCCTTGGCCAGTGGCGAACCCTCGGCCGTCAGACCCAGCACCGAGGCACCGTTCTCGCGGGCGATGCGCGCCACCTCAACCAGTTCGCGGGTGCGCCCGGTGTAGGAGATGATCACGAACAGTTCGCCCGTGTGGGCCACCGACGCAATCATCCGCTGCATCAGCACGTCGGCGTGGGCGGTGACCGCCAGGTTGAAGCGGAAGAACTTGTGCTGCGCATCCAGCGCTACCGGGGCTGACGCGCCGAGGCCGAAGAAGTGGATCTGCCGGGCCTGGATCAGCAAATCCACGGCGCGGCTGATCAGATTCGGGTCCAGTGCCTGACAGGCGCTGTCCAGCGATGCGATGGCGCTGCCAAAGATTTTCTGGGTGTAAGCTTCAGGATTGTCGTCGGCTTCCACTGCGCGGCTGACATACGCCGCGCCGCTGGCCAGGCTTTGGGCCAGTTGCAGTTTGAGCTCCGGGTAGCCGCTGACGCCGAACGAACGGCAGAAACGGTTGACCGTCGGCTCGCTGACCGAGGCGGCCTGGGCGAGGGCGGCAATACTGAAGCGAGTGGCCTGCTGCGGGTTGAGCAGGATCACTTCGGCGACCTTGCGTTCGGCCTTGTTCAGGTCTGCAAGGCGATTCTGGATTTGTTCCAGTAAATTTCGCACGCGGTCCATTTATGTTCCTTAGGTCGGCTATGCAGATAGGGCCTGTGAAGCGGCCCATAATGGTGGCCTATCCTACTGATGGCCCCGACCGACCACCACTCGGAATCTGTATTTTGGAAAAATGTTGTGGTTATTACTACATTTTTCCTTGAGCGATGCCTTAAAAAAAGGTATTTGTAGCTTAACTTGATAAAAGAACAAACATCATGCCTTCGATTACGGTTGAACCGTGCACCTTTGCCTTGTTCGGCGCCTTGGGCGATCTGGCCCTGCGCAAGCTGTTTCCTGCCTTGTACCAACTCGATGGCGCTGGCCTGCTGCACGAGGACACGCGCATTATCGCACTGGCCCGTGAGCCGGGCAGCGAGCAAGAGCATCTGGCCTTTATTGCCAGTGAACTGCGCCATTACGTTGATGCCAAGGAACTCGACGAAGCCGTGGTCGAGCGCTTCCTGGCACGCCTGACGTACCTGCATGTCGACTTCCTCAAGTCTGACGACTACGTCGCCCTGGCCGAGCTGGCCGGTTCGGCGCAGCGGATGATTGCCTACTTCGCGACGCCCGCTGCGGTGTACGGCGCGATTTGCGAGAACCTGGCGAAGGTCGGCCTGAGCGAAAACACCCGTGTGGTGCTGGAAAAGCCGATCGGTTCGGACCTCGAATCGTCGCGCAAGGTCAACGACGCCGTGGCGCGGTACTTCCCGGAAAACCGCACGTACCGCATCGACCACTACCTGGGCAAAGAGACGGTCCAGAACCTGATCGCCCTGCGTTTCGCCAACAGCCTGTTCGAAACCCAGTGGAACCAGAACTACATTTCCCATGTGGAAATCACCGTCGCCGAGAAGGTCGGGATCGAGGGCCGTTGGGGCTACTTCGACAAGGCCGGTCAACTGCGCGACATGATTCAGAACCACCTGTTGCAGTTGCTGTGCCTGATCGCCATGGACCCGCCAGCGGATCTTTCGGCCGACAGCATCCGTGACGAGAAAGTCAAAGTGCTCAAGGCGCTGGCGCCGATCAGTCCGGAAGGCCTGACCACCCAGGTGGTGCGCGGCCAGTACATCGCCGGTCACAGCGAAGGCAAGTCGGTGCCGGGTTACCTGGAGGAGGAGAACTCCAACACCCAGAGCGACACCGAAACCTTCGTCGCCCTGCGTGCCGACATCCGCAACTGGCGTTGGGCGGGCGTGCCGTTTTACCTGCGTACCGGTAAACGCATGCCGCAGAAACTGTCGCAGATCGTCATCCACTTCAAGGAACCGTCTCACTACATCTTCGCTCCCGAGCAGCGCTTGCAGATCAGCAACAAGCTGATTATCCGCCTGCAACCGGATGAAGGTATTTCCTTGCGTGTGATGACCAAAGAACAAGGCCTGGACAAGGGCATGCAGCTGCGCAGCGGTCCGTTGCAGCTGAATTTTTCCGATACCTATCGCAGCGCGCGGATCCCCGATGCCTACGAGCGGTTGTTGCTGGAAGTGATGCGCGGCAATCAGAACCTGTTTGTCCGTAAAGATGAAATCGAAGCCGCGTGGAAGTGGTGTGACCAGCTGATCGCCGGGTGGAAGAAGTCCGGTGATGCGCCCAAGCCGTATGCGGCGGGCTCCTGGGGACCGATGAGTTCCATTGCACTGATCACGCGGGACGGGAGGTCGTGGTATGGCGATATCTGAATTCAAACTGCCTCAGGGCGTCCACGCTCATGAGTTTCGCAGCCCGGTGTTGCTGGCCGAAGGCCTGGCACTGACCGTGGCCAAGCACCTCAGCGACGCTATCGATGCCCGAGGCACCGCAACGCTGGTAGTGTCCGGCGGACGCAGCCCGGTGGCGTTTTTCCAGCATCTGGCCAAACAGGCACTGGACTGGTCCAAGGTTGTGGTGACCCTGGCCGACGAGCGCTGGGTGCCGGTGGAACACGCCGACAGCAATGCCGGTCTGCTCAAGCGCTACCTGTTGCAAGGCCCGGCGGCCAAGGCGAAGTTTCTCAGCCTCTACAGCGCCACTGCCAGCCTTGAACAAGCTGCCGAACAGGCTGACCGCTTGCTCGCCGAGTTGCCGGCAATCGACGCGCTGGTGCTGGGGATGGGCGATGACGGTCACACCGCGTCGCTGTTTCCCAACAGTCCGAACCTGGCCGAAGCCTTGCAGCCCGACGGCACGCGCCGTTGCTGGCCGATGCTGGCGCCGACCGTGCCACATCAGCGCCTGACCATGAGTCGAGCGCTGCTGGCCTCGGCACGGTTCACCGTGCTATCGATTTGCGGTCAGTCCAAGCTGACCACCCTGGGTGCCGCACTGGCCGGTGACGATGTCGCCGCAATGCCGATTCGCGCGTTTCTGCAACCCACGTTAGAGATTTACTGGTGCCCATGAACCAAGGATCAGCCGCTATGACAAACACTCAACCGACCGTTTCCATGGCGGACAAAGTTGCCCTGATCGACAGCCTCTGCGTCAAGGCGCGGATTCTGCCGGTGATCACCATTGCCCGCGAGCAAGACATTCTGCCACTGGCCGATGCCCTGGCCGCGGGTGGGTTGACGGCCCTGGAAGTGACCCTGCGTTCGCAGTTCGGCCTCAAGGCCATCCAGGTTCTGCGTGAGCAGCGTCCGGAGCTGGTCACCGGTGCCGGCACCGTGCTCGATCGCAACATGCTGGCCGCCGCTGAAGCCGCCGGTTCGCAGTTCATCGTGACCCCGGGTATTACCCGCGACCTGCTGGAAGCCAGCGTCGCCAGCCCGATTCCGCTGTTGCCGGGCATCAGCAACGCCTCCGGGATCATGGAGGGCTACGCCCTGGGCTATCGCCGCTTCAAGTTGTTCCCGGCGGAAGTCAGCGGTGGCGTCGCGGCGATCAAGGCCCTTGGCGGCCCGTTCGGCGAAGTGCGTTTCTGCCCGACGGGTGGTGTTGGCCCCGCCAACATCAAGAGTTACATGGCGCTGAAAAACGTGATGTGCGTTGGCGGTAGCTGGATGCTTGATCCAGAGTGGATCAAGAACGGTGACTGGGCACGTATCCAGGAGTGCACCGCCGAAGCGTTGGCTCTGCTGGACTGATGGGTTTAGCGACAGTTTTTTACGCAGAATCGTTGTAGTTGTGTTCTACGGCTTTACGGCGCACTTGGTCAGTGCGCCGTTTTTTTTGCCTGTAGAAAAGTGGCTGCCCTTCAGAAGCATACATAGTTACCGCAACCCACCCCGGAGATCTCTCTATCCTTCGAGCAACTTATGGAGGAAAGCGACTCATGGAAGAACACGCAACAACCCTGGCAACAGGGCCAGTCTGTTTATTGGCCCCCGAACAGATTGCCGGTCCGTACTTCAGAAACCCCAGGTTGATCCGAAGAAACATCAGTGAAGGTGCCAGCGGTATTCCCTTGCTGCTCAAGCTGAACCTTGTCGATGTCAGCAGTTGCGAGCCGGTGACGGACGCCCTGGTGGACATCTGGCAATGCAATGCGCGAGGGGCCTATTCGGGCTGGAGCAAGATCAATCCGGATAAAGAGGTCGATGTCGGCAATATCGGCTCAGTCCCACGTACCGATGACGACACGTATTTGCGCGGTGGACAATTTACCGATCGCAAAGGTGTCGTCAGGTTTACCACGGTTTATCCGGGGTTTTATGCGGGGCGCAGCGTGCACATCCACGTTGCCGTTCGAATCGTAACCGACAGCAATCATCTGGACGCGCGGCATGTTGCCTGGGTCGGTCAACTGTACCTTCCCGAGGTGACGTCACGTTCGGTACTGAGCGCCAAAGACTACACCGGGCGAGGCGTCTCGCCGCTGCGCAACGATCAGGACGAGCTTTTTACCCGGATGCGTGGGGAAGACTCGATCCTGAACGTTCACACCATTGCCCGTGATTCCTGGGAAGACGGCTATTTCGGGCAGTTGACCATCGGGATCGACAAGCGTGCGATGTCCGCTCAGATCAAACCCGAAGACTTCGATATCTACACCGTGTGAACGCCGGGCGTGGTCACCACCCGGTGTTCGTCGCCTCAACTCAGTTCGATCAGGGCCTGAGCCAGCCGCTGCATTTCCTGTGCGGTACTGGTCAGGCCCGGTGTAATGCGAATACAGCTGCCGCACGCCGAACCGTTGCGGGCCACGGTGAACAGGTTGTAGTCGTTGAGCAGGCGGTCGACCATCGCTTGCTGGTCGGCATGCCGGGTGAAACGCATCGAAGTGATACCGCAATACAGGCGCGGATCATCCGGGGTCATGACTTCAATGCCCTGCACATCGCGAACAGCCTTGACCCACAGATTGCGCAAGTAGTTAATCCGTGCACCCTTGGCGGCTGCGCCACCGATGGAACGATGTTCTTCGAACACCAGCGGCAAGGTCAGTAACGCCGCAATGTTTGGCGTGCTGTAAGGCGTGCGCGAGCGGATGTCGGTGAGCGGAAAGTGAAACTCGCCCATGTCCGGATCAATATCGGCCAGACGTTGTGGTGCGATGTAGATGAACCCCAGGGTCAACGGTGCACCGATCCATTTGTGCAGGTTGTAGCCGGCAAAAGAGATGCCCAGGTCATCAAGGTTGAATTCGATCTGACCGAGGGCGTGGGCGCCGTCGAGGATCACGTCGATCCCGTGCTCTTTGGCCGCCGCGGCAATTGCCTTGACCGGCATCACCAGGCCGGTGCGATGGGTGACGTGGGTCAGCGCCATCAGCTTGAGCCGTGGATGACGCACGAACGCCTCGCGGTAGCTCGCCACCAGTGTCTCGAAGCTGGCGGGATGAGCATGCTCGATTTCGATCACTTCGACGCCGCGATGGCGTGCCAGCCAGCGCATCGCACTTTTGACCGTGTCGTATTCCAGATCGCACAGCAGCACCTGATCGCCCGGCTGCAAGCCGTTGTAGTTGCGAATCAGCGATTGCAGCGCGTCTGAGGCGCTGCGTGTCAGGGCCACTGCCTCGGCGGGCACCTGCAGGAGCCCGGCTAGTTGCCCGCGTATTTCCACGCTTTCGAGTTTTTCGAAACGCTGGCGCACATGCACCGAGTTGCTGCGGTTGATGAGCTCGATGTTGCGCTGGTACTCCTCGACCACGGTGCGCGACATGCGGCCGAAGTAACCATTCTCCAGATTGATCGGACCTGGCTGGACCTCATAGCGGTCGGCGAATATCTGCCAAAAAGCTTCATCAAGGGCGCGGCGAGTGTTTTCTGGCATGGGGCGACTCGTTCAGTGGTTCAGTGGCGTGGTTTGGGTTTGCCATGTTTGGCGCGCAGCGGGTCGAGCAAGTCGGACAGGCCGTTGTGATCGATTTCCTGCATCAGGGCCAGCAAGCCGCCCAGCTCACCGTGGGGGAAACCTTCGCGGGCGAACCAGTTCAGGTATTGACCGGGCAGGTCGGCAATGATGCGACCCTTGTATTTGCCAAAGGGCATTTCGCGGGTGACCAGCAGTTCGAGCTTTTCGGGATTCATCGATCGGTCGTCTTGATTCAAACAGCGTGGAAAATACAGGCATTCTGCATGCAGGCCAATTGACAGATCATGCAAATAACTCGGGTACAGATGTTTGGTAAAAATTTAACTTATTGAAATATAAGGTAAAAAATAAACTCAAGAGCTGGCACACGAGATGCAGCGTTTTATGCAGTTCTCTCAGCCTGCGAGGAATTGAAAAATGACTGACATCAATAAAGAAGTGATTTCAGTCCTGAACGACCTGATCGAGATCAGCAAGGACGGTCAGGAGGGTTTCAAGACCTGTGCCCAGGACATCCAGCATCCTGAACTCAAGGCGCTGTTTGTCAAACGCGCTGCCGAGTGCGCTACCGCCGCTGCCGAACTTCAACATACCGTGCGTTCGATAGGCGGCAATCCTGAGACCAGAACCCGTGTCGGCGGGGATAGGCATCGTCGTTGGGTCGGCCTCAAATCATTGGTCACCGGCAAGAGCGAAGAAGTGGTGCTCAACGAAGCCGAGCGTGGCGAGGACCATGCCCTGAAGGCTTACAAAGCAGCGCTCGAGAAGATCAACGAAGACAATCTGCTGGGGATTCGTGATCTGGTCGAACGTCAGTATCACGGTGCGCAACGCAATCACGATCAGGTCAAAGCCTTGCGTCACCAGGCTCGCGCCCGCTCGTAAGTCGGTCAAAAACGCCTGAATCAAAAGATCGTTCCCACGCGAGCGTGGGAACGATCTTAACGATCATAGAGGGGAGCGATGGGCATCAGCCGATGCTGATCGCGGGCAGTGTCGGCAAGGTCACGGTCTGTTGCTTGCGCGGTGCGAGGATCTCGGCTTCGCCGTCCACGACCAGCTCATCGCGCTGGTTGAATACCCGAGTGGCAATGCGCACGCGGAATTTTGGCAGTTTCTCGAGGATTTCCAGGCGTACGGTCAGGGTGTCGCCGATTTTTACCGGCTTCTGAAAGCTCATTTGCTGACCGATATAAATAGTCCCCGGTCCAGGCAGCTCGCAGGCGACGGCGGCGCTGATCAGCGCCCCGCTGAACATGCCGTGGGCGATGCGCTCCTTGAACATGCTCGCTGCCGCAAACTCGGCGTCCAGGTGCACCGGGTTGTGGTCTCCGGACATCGCCGCGAACAGCTGAATGTCGCGTTCCTCGACGGTCTTGCTGTAGCTGGCGGTCTGGCCGACTTCAAGGGCTTCGTATGGGATATTGGTAACCTGGGTCATGTGTCTTGAATCCTGTGACGAGTTAAGTGTAATAGCCAGACATTATTCGGTTCGGGGTGGCCGGCGATGGCTCAGTGTCTCAGCCAGCCATTTGAGCAGGTCCGCGGTCACTTCATCGCGGTTGCTCTCGTTGAACAGTTCGTGCCGGGCTTGCGGGTAGATATTCAGCTGCATGCACTGGTTGCCGGCACTGCGCAGTGCGTCGGCCAGAGACTTGAGACGTTTGCCTTCGCTCACCGGATCACATTCGCCACCGATCACCAGCAACGGCAGGCCCGGGTCGATCTCCGCGAGATTGGACGCTTTGCTGATTTGCTGCAAGCCGCCGAGCAGGTCGATCCATAGCTGGTTGGTGCAACGGTAGCCGCAGAGCGGGTCGTGGACGTACTTGTTGACTTCGTCCGGGTCGCGGCTGAGCCAGTCGAACCGGGTGCGATGGGGCTTGAAGGGCTTGTTGAATGAACCGAACGACAACCACTCGATCAATGCACTGCGACCGGTAGCTCCCTGACGCCAGCGTTCGAAACGCGCAATCAGGCGCGCTACGCGATAGAGCGCAACTGGCTGGAAGTTCGAGCCACTGAGTACGGCGCCGTACAGGCTGGCGCTGTGATGCAGCAGGTACGCCTGGGCGATGTAGCTGCCCATGCTGTGACCCAACAGCACGATAGGGACGCCCGGATGGTGTTGGCCGATGTGTTGGTTAAGGCTGGCCAGGTCTCCGACCACTTTGTGCCAACCACCCTTGTCCGCGAAATGCCCGAGCACGCCGTTTTCGGCGGTTTTACCATGGCCGCGCTGGTCGAGCGCATAGACGCCGTAACCCTCGGCACATAAAGCCTGCGCCAGCCGCGCATAACGACCGCTGTGTTCAGCCATACCGTGGGATAGCAGAATCACCGCCTTCAGCGGGCCTTCAGGCAGCCACTGGTTGACGAAGAGTCGACTGTGATCGCTCGCGGTCAACCAGAATGTCTCGTGGATCATGGCGATTCCTTTGCACGGTTTTGTTTAGACGCGGCGTCGTTGCATTGTATAGCTCATCAACGGCAGGGCGTGCGATATGGGTGTCCCCCAGCAGCAAGATTCACGCTATCAATGAAACCGCTGCGTATATTTGCCTGAATCACCATAGCTGCTAGTGTCCCAGAAGCCCCGCTTTTCAGCGTCACACAGAGGCGGCCCGGATTTGCTCAGGTAAAGAGGACAATTACAATGCAACCTGATTTCTGGAATGACAAACGCCCGGCCGGCGTACCCAATGATATCGAACCGGGTGCCTACAAGTCGGTGATCGAGGTGTTCGAGCGTTCCTGCAAGAAATTCGCTGACCGTCCGGCCTTCAGCAACATGAGCGTGACGCTCACCTACGCCGAGCTTGAGCGCTACAGCACGGCGTTCGCTGGCTACCTGCAAACACAGACCGACCTGTTGCCCGGTGATCGCATCGCGGTGCAGATGCCCAATGTCCTGCATTACCCGATTGCCGTGTTCGGCGCGTTGCGTGCCGGGCTGATTGTGGTCAACACCAACCCGCTGTACACCGCACGGGAGATGCGTCACCAGTTCAAGGACTCCGGTGCCCGGGCGCTGGTGTACCTGAACATGTTCGGGCAGAAGGTCCAGGAAGTACTGCCCGACACCGAGATTCAGTACCTGATCGAAGCGAAGATGGGCGACCTGATGCCGACCGCCAAGGGTTGGCTGATCAACACCGTGGTCGACAAGGTCAAGAAGATGGTCCCGACCTACGATCTGCCGCAGGCGATTTCCTTCAAGAGCGCGTTGCGCCTGGGTCGCGGTCAAAGCATCAAGCCGTTGAAGGTCAGCCTCGACGATGTCGCCGTGCTGCAATACACCGGCGGCACTACGGGGTTGGCCAAGGGCGCGATGCTGACCCACGGCAATCTGGTCGCCAACATGCAGCAGGCCCGAGCCTGCCTCGGCCAGTTCGGCAGCGATGGCAAGCCGCTGCTGCGTGAAGGCCAGGAGGTGATGATTGCGCCGCTGCCGCTGTATCACATCTATGCCTTCACGGCGAACTGCATGTGCATGATGGTCACCGGCAATCACAATGTGTTGATCACCAATCCACGGGACATCGCCGGCTTCATAAAAGAGCTGAAAAACTGGCGGTTCTCGGCGCTATTGGGGCTCAACACGCTGTTTGTCGCGCTGATGGATCATCCAGACTTCAAGACCCTGGATTTCTCCAGCCTCAAACTCACCAACTCCGGCGGCACCGCACTGGTCAAGGCCACCGCCGAACGTTGGGAGCAGATAACCGGTTGCCGGATCACCGAAGGCTACGGCTTGACCGAAACCTCGCCAGTGGCCTGCACCAATCCGTATGGCGACAAGTCACGCATTGGCACGGTCGGCCTGCCAGTGCCGGGCACCACATTGAAAGTCATCAATGATGACGGTGTCGAACAACCCATGGGCGAGCGCGGCGAGCTGTGCATCAAGGGCCCGCAGATCATGAAAGGCTACTGGCAGAAGCCCGAAGCCACCGCCGAAGTGCTGGATGCCGACGGCTGGTTCAAATCCGGTGACATCGCAGTAATCGACCCGGACGGGTTCGTACGGATTGTCGATCGCAAGAAAGACATGATCATCGTCTCGGGTTTCAACGTGTACCCGAACGAGATCGAGGATGTGGTCATGGCGCACCCGAAAGTCGCCAACTGCGCGGTGATCGGTGTGCCGGACGAACGTTCCGGGGAAGCGGTGAAGCTCTTCGTGGTAGCGCGTGAGGCGGGGATCAGCCTTGAAGAGCTGAAGGCCTACTGCAAGGAAAACTTCACCGCCTACAAGGTGCCCAAGCACATCGTGCTGCGCGAGTCGCTGCCGATGACGCCAGTGGGCAAGATCCTGCGACGGGAGCTGCGCGATATCGCGTAATCGTTAAAGGCCGCGCTTCGCGCGATCGCGGGTAAGCCGTGCTCCTACAGGTTTAGTGTCGATCAGCCAATTGTGGCACGACACAAATCCGTAGGAGCAAGGCTTGCCCGCGATGCTTTTCAGTGGGGTAAAACGCCAATTTCAGAGCGTTTCAAGGGGGTATAGATTTTTTGCTCTAAAACAGACTATTTACAGGTCTTGAGTCATTAAAGTGACTGTAGGGGCTTCTTTTGGCTCTAGTAGGGCCTTGGCAAAGCTGCTACTCTCGGCGCGCTTTGTGACTTCCCGGCCTGGGTAAAAGCCGGATTCACCCAAAAAAGACACCAATAAAAAACACACACCAATAATAATCGCATCAAATGCGGTGAAGAATTCGCGTTGCTGAGGAGTGGGCTTCCATGATCGAAGACTTTTGGAAGGATAAGTACCCAGCTGGAATTGCTGCCGAGATCAATCCAGACGAGTATCCGAATATTCAGGCAGTGTTAAAGCAATCCTGCCAACGCTTCGCCAACAAACCGGCCTTTAGTAACCTCGGCAAGACACTCACCTACGGTGAGCTGTACGAATTGTCCGGTGCTTTTGCCGCTTACCTGCAACAGCATACCGATTTGCAGCCGGGCGATCGAATTGCCGTACAACTGCCAAACCTGCTGCAATACCCGATCGCCGTGTTTGGTGCCATCCGCGCCGGCTTGATCGTGGTCAACACCAACCCGCTGTACACCGCGCGGGAAATGGAACACCAATTCAACGATTCCGGCGCCAAGGCGCTGGTGTGTCTGGCGAACATGGCGCACCTGGCCGAGGCCGTGGTGCCCAAGACGGGCGTCAAGCACGTCATCGTCACCGAAGTGGCCGACCTGCTGCCACCGCTCAAGCGCCTGCTGATCAACAGCGTCATCAAGTACCTGAAGAAGATGGTCCCGGCCTATCACCTGCCCAAGGCCGTCAAGTTCAATGACGTGTTGAGCAAAGGCCACGGTCAGCCCGTGACCGAAGCCAACCCTGCCAGCAGCGACGTTGCCGTGCTGCAATACACCGGCGGCACTACCGGCGTGGCCAAGGGTGCAATGCTGACCCACCGCAATCTGGTGGCGAACATGATGCAGTGCAGGGCGCTGATGGGGTCCAACCTGAATGAAGGTTGCGAAATCCTCATCACGCCGCTGCCGCTGTACCACATCTATGCCTTCACCTTTCATTGCATGGCAATGATGCTGATTGGCAACCACAACATCCTGATCAGCAACCCGCGTGACCTGCCGGCGATGGTCAAGGAACTGTCGAAATGGAAATTCAGCGGTTTCGTCGGCCTGAACACCTTGTTTGTGGTGCTGTGCAACAACGAAGCGTTCCGCAAACTGGACTTCTCAGGCCTGAAAATCACCTTGTCCGGTGGCATGGCCCTGCAACTGGCCGCTGCCGAACGCTGGAAAGCCGTCACCGGTTGCGCCATCTGCGAAGGTTACGGCATGACCGAAACCAGCCCGGTGGCCAGCGTCAATCCAAGCCAGAACATTCAGGTGGGCACGATCGGTATTCCGGTTCCGTCGACCCTGTGCAAAGTCATCGATGACGCCGGCGTTGAACAGGCGCTGGGCGAAATCGGTGAGCTGTGCGTGAAAGGTCCGCAAGTGATGAAGGGCTACTGGCTGCGCCAGGAAGCCACCGATGAAATCCTCGACAGCGAAGGCTGGTTGAAGACCGGTGATATCGCGCTGATCCAGCCAGATGGCTACATGCGCATTGTCGATCGCAAGAAAGACATGATTCTGGTCTCCGGTTTCAACGTCTACCCGAACGAGCTCGAAGACGTACTGGCGACCTTGCCTGGCGTGCTGCAATGTGCAGCCATTGGTGTACCGGACGAGAAGTCGGGCGAGGCGATCAAGATTTTCATCGTCGCCAAACCGGGCGTAACCCTGACCAAAGAGCAGGTGATGACGCACATGCGCGCCAACGTCACCGGCTACAAAGTACCGAAAGCCATCGAGTTCCGCGATGCGCTGCCGACCACCAACGTCGGCAAGATCCTGCGTCGCGAACTGCGTGACGAAGAGCTGAAGAAACTCGGCTTGAAGAAGGTCAGCGCATAAAACAAAAAGCCCCGCAGATGCGGGGCTTTTGTTTTCAGCGATACTGGATCGTTTTTTGTGGCGAGGGAGCTTGCTCCCGCTGGGGCGCGAAGCGACCCCAAAACCAGACGGCGTCTATCCAGTATCTGTATGACGACTGCTTCGCCCGAACGCGGACCGGCCGGCGGGAGCAAGCTCCCTCGCCACAGGGAGTCGTTACAGGCGGAACGGCGCGAAGTTGACGTTGGTGCCGGCCGGGCGCATGTCCTGAAGGTACGAGTCCTTGTCGGCGCTCAGTTCCAGGCTCAGGGCCGCCTTGCGCTTGCCTTCGTTGCGCACCACCAGGCCTTCGAGCTTCTCGCGCAGGAACACCGTCGGTACTTTCAGGTGCAGCAGTTCGTCGGTGGCGGGCGTGTACATCAGCAGGTGAACCCATTCGTACTGACCAATGGCCAGGCGCGCAACCGGGATATCAAACCACCAGATATTGCGGTTGCGGTTCAATTCGGTGAAATGGCAGTTGTTGACGCCAAGCACTGCACCGCCGAGTTCCTGGTTTCTGCGGGCAATGGCCTGCTTTTTATCAAGTTTCATAACGTTCCTACGGGATTGGATCTTCAGCGCCACGGCCTGAATACGTTGCGCATTCTCGGGGCAAAGCCTGCAAACATAAAGCCCAACCTGCATGTGCGGATGAAATGACACAGTGAAAATAAATGAAACGCTGTGCAACGCTCGCCGGTCAACCCCTGTCAGCGCAGGGTGACGGCCATCCACGAATGGACGTTTTTATGTCAGCTATTGATATCCACTCCTCCCGAAATTGTTCCAACGTCACCAAGTAGGTTACTTTGGTGTAGGAAACGGCCCCTGAGTCGCCCCCGACTTCAACCTTTTTGCGGCGAAAGGAGACGCTATGATGTTCCCGGAGTTGAAAGGCTTGCCCTTGCACCGCGTGATGATGCGCACCGTCACCGAGTTCATCAATGACGAGATGTCGACGTATGCCTCGGCACTGGCCTATCAGATGCTGTTTTCGCTGTTTCCCTTCATTCTGTTTCTGATTGCCCTGATCGGTTTTCTGCATCTGCCGGACTTCTTTTCCTGGCTGCGTCTGCAATCGGAATTGGTATTGCCGCCGCAAGCGCTTGAACAAGTGAACCCGGTGATCGACCAGCTCCAGCAATCCAAGGGTGGATTGCTCTCGGTGGGTATCGTCATCGCCCTGTGGACCGCCTCGGCGGGTGTGCGGCTGATGATGAGCGCGATGAACGCAGCCTACGATGTGGTCGAAGGCCGGCCGATATGGAAGCGCTTTCCGCTGTCGGTCTTCTATACCGTGGGTATCGCCGGCATGCTGCTGATCGCTGCCGCCTTGATGGTGCTCGGCCCGCAAGTGATGGAATGGATTGCGTCGCAGATCGGCATGGAAGAGTTCATCGTCACGCTGTGGACGATACTGCGCTGGCCGGTGATCGTCATTTTGCTGATGGTCGCGGTCGCATTGATGTACTACGTGATGCCCGATGTGAAGCAGCGGTTTCGCTTCATCACGCCGGGCTCGGTGCTGGCGGTGGTGGTGTGGATCATCGCTTCGCTGGGCTTTGGTTATTACGTCAAGACCTTCGCCAACTACAATGCCATGTATGGCAGTATCGGCGCGATCATCGTGTTGTTGCTGTACTTTTATATTTCCGCTGCGGTGCTGTTGCTCGGCGCGGAAATGAATGCGGTGATCGATCACATGTCGACCGAAGGCAAACATCCCGGCGCAAAGGGCTTTGGCGAACACGACGAAAAACAACACGTTTCGGGACTGGGCCGGGACCACTCGCTCAACCCGACCACTGACGAAGCCTGACGATGATCCGTGAAATTCTGAAAATGGGCGATGAGCGCCTGCTGCGTATTGCTGCGCCGGTGCCGGCCGAAATGTTCGACAGCCCCGAACTGTGGCAGTTGATCGATGACATGTTCCAGACCATGGAAAGTGTCGGTGGCGTCGGCCTGGCAGCCCCGCAAATTGGTGTCGACCTGCAACTGGTGATCTTCGGCTTCGAGCACAGCGAACGTTACCCGGACGCTGACGCCGT
The DNA here is from genome assembly GCF_000217955.3 of Pseudomonas fluorescens HK44. Classification (GTDB taxonomy): domain Bacteria; phylum Pseudomonadota; class Gammaproteobacteria; order Pseudomonadales; family Pseudomonadaceae; genus Aquipseudomonas; species Aquipseudomonas fluorescens_AQ. The sequence goes on from NZ_AFOY02000014.1 coordinate 118,069, forward strand.
ACCGCAGACGATCCTGATCAACCCGTTGATTACACCACTTGATCCGACGCTGGAAGAGGGCTTCGAAGGTTGCCTGTCGGTGCCGGGGCTGCGGGGGGCGGTGGAGCGTTATCAGCATATTCGCTATGAAGGTGTCGACCCCAAGGGTGAGCCGATTGTGCGCATCGCTTCGGGGTTTCACGCCCGTGTGGTGCAGCACGAATGCGATCACCTGATCGGTCGGTTGTACCCGTCGCGGATCACCGACTTTCGCAAGTTCGGGTTTACCGAGGTGATGTTCCCGGATCTTGATCCGGCGGCTGATGATTGACCCGAAATTTCACCTCAACCCGCTCCCACCGTTTGAAAACCCATGGCGATCATCGGCTTGTTGCGTTTATAGCGAGCCAGACGCTCGGCCAGTGCATAGGGCAACAACGGGTCGGCAGTAAAACCATTTCGCTCATAAAATTCGCGCAAGTCCGGGTGGCAGAACAGCCACACGGGTGCCTTGATCTGCAACAGCGCCTGGGCCATCAACGCGCCCGCGATACCTTGTCCCCGCAGGGCTGGGTCGACAAATAACCCCGTCAGCCAAAACCCCTCCGCCATCGGCCGCAAACAGAGCCCGGCGATGATCTCGCCACGCTTGCCAACCCACAGTTGAGCGTCGCGAACCGCTTTCATCGATGACTGGTGAGTGCGGTAAAACTTGTTCAGCAACGGCCACAGCGGCTCGGCAAGCTGGGTGTACTGGGTATTGGGCATGTGCGAGAGGGTCACTGCGAAAAATGGGCCTATTATAAAAGAACCAACGCTGCGAGATAGGTGTATACCTGATCTCATATTTCCCAGTTGGTGGAGCGTGCATCATGAGCAAAGGCATGGATTCGAAGAAAGCGGCGAAAAAGAAACCGACCAAGACCGCCGTTGAAAAACGCGCTGACAAAAAGGCCAAAAAGGTCGGTGTGTTCGGGCACTGAGCCCGCTTTGACGGAGCCCGGCAATCGGGCTCCGCGTTCACTACCAGGTTACTAACCCATCGATCTGCTGAACCCGACCCTCGGCCAGATGGGCGAAAAACACCAAAAACCGCGCGAAGTCGCGCAAGCCTTCCAGCTCAGGTCGCGACGAAAGTCAGTAGCGGTTTCCAGGTGCGTCATTCACCGGTGATCAATCTTCAAGCGTGTGCCACTTCCGCCGCCAGCGCCTCGCTTACGGCAGGCCGTGAGCCAATCCGCGCCTGAAAACGCTCCAGCGGCGGCCATTGCTTCAGGTCGATATCAAACAAGGACGTCCACCGCAGCACGGTAAACAGATAGGCATCAGCGATGCTGAAGCGTTCGCCCAGCAGATAATCCTGTTGTTCCAGTGTCTGGGTCAGCACGGCAAACCGCTTGAACAGTTTCTCCTTGAAAAGCGCTTTCACCTGATCAGGGAACTGCGCATTGAACAGCAGTCCCAGAGCGCCGTGAACCTCACTCGAAATAAAGTTCAGGACTTCCTGCAAACGCACTCTTTCCCAGGATCCGCACGCCGGTGCAAGGTCGGCAAGCGGGCGAAGATCAGCAAGGTATTGGAGGATTGCCGGTCCCTCGGTCAGCACATTGCCGTCAGCCAGTTGCAGCGCCGCGACATAGCCTTTCGGGTTGATCGCAAGAAAGTCGGCACCGTCGCCGGTCCTCTTCGTGCGGTTGTCAACGCGGACCAGCTCGAATGGTAACTTCAGCTCACGTAGAACAATGTGCGGTGCAAGGGAACAGGCTTGAGGCGAAAAATACAACTTCATGATCAGGGCTCCAGGTGAGGATTTTGATCAGTGTCATAGTCGCCCACGCACTTCGTAAAATTAATCTTTCAGACAACAGCCATAAGGACAGCTACTACGATGATGAACCTGATGCATTGGCGGATGCTGGTGGCTATCGCCGACACGGGCAACATTACTCGCGCTGCCGAACATGTGGGCATGACTCAGTCAGGTGCCAGTCAAGCGTTGGCCTTGCTTGAGGACATGCTCGGTATCCAACTGTTTGTCCGGGAAAACCGTCAGACCTTGCCAACGGCGGTCGGAGTACGCGTGATCGAACAGGCGCGGGTGATGCTCCAGGCCCATGAGACCATCCGGGCCACTGCCGACGCGGCGCAGGACATTCAGCGTGGCACGATCCGCCTGGCCAGTTTTCCGATGGTGCTCGCAACGTTGCTGCCGCCGCTGTTGCGCCAGTTCAATCAGCTTTATCCCGGTATTGAGGTGGTGGCGCTGGAGGTCAGCGACAACGAAGTCGAAGCATTGCTCGGTGCAGGTCTGGTTGATCTGGGCGTGGTGCTCAATCCTCCACTTGAACGTAACGCCGGAATATTGGGACGCGATACCTGGGTCGCGGTGCTGCCAATGGCGCATCCATTGGCCCGAGGAAAGCACGAATACGGATTGAGGTTGGAGGCGTTGGTCGGGCAGCCGTTCGTGCTGGCCACCGGCGGTTGCAGCGTCAATGCCCGCAGCCTGGCAGCGGATGCAGGTCTTGCGCTGCTTGATGTCCGGGTTGAAGTTCGAGAGTGGGGCAGTGCGTTCACGCTGGTTCGGGAAAACGTCGGAGTGACGCTGGTTCCGGAAATGACCTTGCCAGCCAATCGCAAGGGGTTGCGTGTGTTGCCGTTGGCGGTGCCCATTCATCGAGAGTTTGCGCTGGTCGCCACACCGCTCAGGGAACCCTCTGCGGCGGTCCAGGCGCTGCTGGCGATGCTCCATCCTGCGGCGCTCTGATCATCGACAAAAAGATGGCCTATTGATGGCCTTGCATCCGTGGCGTTGCTGTCTATGCTCACATCGTAACTACTGATGCCGGTCAAATTATAAAGCGTCGAAGTCTCAATACCTCAGCCTGATTGTGCTTGAATCAGCGTTTTGCGGCCGGCTGTAAATTGAATGATCGATAAGAGTGCGCAACGCAAGGCACTGCGGTGAATAGGAAGGTTTCTTAGAGGGAGTTACTTGTGGACGTTGGGTTGACCCGTATGCGGGTCGTCAAGAAAAGGATGGCTTGATAAGAGCGTTGCGTTATGGACACTCCGATTAATCATCATTGATCACCTGACTCTTATCCTTCGTGTGAGGATGCGTTTGCCTGTTCTGTGGAAAGTCGTCGTAAGTCCAGTGAAAGACTAGGGTCTGTTGACGTTTGGTGGCGAGCCGCGTTGCTGGGCCAACGTGTGCGAGGCAAGGCGCGGGATGCCGCTAATGGTTGTTCCCTTGGCAAATCCTGCAACGCAGCCTCGCGCACGTTGGCACGCAACCCGAAGGGACGGGGCCCGCTTGGTGCAGGGCTGCGTTACTCGGAACTTATTTGGAACAACCAAACCGCGTTCCTCGCGCCTTGCCCTGCACCAAGCGGGCATCCGTCGCGGCCGCCACCAAACGTCAACAGACCCTAGGAACTTCCATTCATCAAAAGACAGCGCTGAAGGTGATACCACCATGTTCAATCGACACCGCAAGTCTGACCTGCTTGAGATAGAGCGATTTAGCTGCGCGTTGACCGAGGCCAATGCCAAGTTGGCGGCGATCAGCCGCTCCATGGCAATAATCGAGTTTGATCCCACGGGTGTGATCCTCGAGGCCAACGAGAACTTTTGTAAGGCTGTCGGCTATTCCATTGAGGAGCTGCGCGGCAAGCATCACCGGATTTTTTGTGAAGAAGAATACGCCAAGAGCGAAGATTACCAGCGCTTCTGGCGCGAGCTGGGTCGTGGCGAATACAGCAGCGGCACCTTTTTGCGCTTGAACAAGAGCGGCAAGGAAGTCTGGCTTGAGGCCAGTTATATGCCGGTGATCGGAACTGACCGGCAGGTACGAAGCGTGATCAAGGTGGCGGCAGATATTACGGCCCGAATCAATAAAGAGCATGAAAACCAGAGCGTAGTGAATGCCTTGGGGCGTGCCATGGCGGTGATCGAATTCTCCCCCGACGGCAGGGTGATTACCGCCAACGATAATTTCTTGAAGACCATGCACTATTCGCTTAGCGAAGTAGTGGGTCAGCACCACAGCCTGTTCTGTCATCGATCGGAGAGCGAGTCTGCGGCCTACAAGGCGTTCTGGGCTTCGCTCAACCGTGGCGAATTCCATTCGCGTCGGTTTGAACGGGTCGACAAACACGGTCGCATGGTCTTTCTTGAAGCTTCATACAACCCGATCTTCGATGCCAAGGGTCGCTTGTACAAAGTGGTCAAGTTCGCCAGCGACATCACTCGGCAAATGACCACGTTGCAGACCGCAGCCGAGTCGGCCCATTCAACCTCGGTGCAAAACGATGCGTGTGCCCAGAAAGGATCGCAGGTGGTGCAGCAGACGGTGCAGATCATCGAAGAGATCTCCAGGGATCTCAACGAGGCCGCCCTCAGCATTGATGCCGTGAGCAAACAGTCCGACGTCATCGGCAGCATTGTTCAGACCATTCGCGGTATCGCCGATCAGACCAATCTACTGGCACTCAACGCCGCTATCGAGGCTGCGCGGGCTGGCGAACATGGGCGAGGTTTTGCGGTGGTTGCCGATGAGGTGCGTAGCCTGGCGGCACGTACCAGCCATGCAACCGTGGAAATTGTAGAAGTGGTACGCAAGAACCACGACTTGTCCTTGAGTGCAGTGTCGAGCATGCAATCAAGTTTGAGTCGTACTGGACTTGGCGTGGAACTGGCCAATGAAGCGGGCGAGGTGATCCTGGAAATTCAGCAGGGTTCACGGCATGTGGTAGACGCCATCAGTCAGTTCAACTCGACATTGCAACTGGGTTAAAACGTCATGCAACTGAAAGGATCTTCGATCGAGTGTTATTACTTGATCGAGAATCCTTTTTGTCGTTCTAGCGACTATTTACGAGTGCACACGAAGCGGGTTGCTCAGACGACCCACGATATCGAGCGCGCTGTCGAGCAAGCGCATACGCATGAACGATTTGGCCGGCCAGTCCTGTTTCAACAAGGCCAGACGCTCGATTGTCCAGCGCTGTGGCTCGACCCGTTCGCGCAGGTGGTCAAAGCAGTCACCGACCTGAATGGCCAACTCATTCCAAAGTGCATCTTCCGGCATCTTCCAATGCCGGGTGCAGAGTAGAACCAGCTCCCCGAGATGGCACATGAAGGTGGTGTGCAGGAGTTTGTCGCGCACGAAGTCCGCATCGTCATACAGCGTCATTTGCGGGTCATGCAACTGAAGGTCGAGGCCTTGCCGGTGCAAGGTCTGGCGGTGAATCCGAATGTCGCCGAAGTCACGCACCATCAGTCGGCTCAACTGTCCCTCGGCGCTCATGACCATGAAGCTGTTCTGCTGGTGCGCCTCGAACGCGACCCCGTAGATCAGGTACAGACCGAGCAATCCGGGAACGGCGATCGATAGGTAGTCACGGAAAAAACGCAGCAGTTCCGGTCTGCCGTCGCCTTCTTGGGCCAACCTGACCCACTGGCGCAGTAATGGTTGTCCATGTTCATCCAGGGCGAACAGGCTGCCAACGGGCACGGCCATTTCACCCGGCTGCAACAAGTTCAATGGGTTGTCCCGGTAAAGCACCGCCAGGTGCCGGGAGCGTTGGTCATCCGCCGGTTGCTGCGCGTAATGCACGCCGATACGTTCCGGCACGATGTTCAACACGGCTCGAATCTGCGGCTCCTGCTCGAGTATTCGCAGCAACAATCCGCTGACCCTTGGCCCCATGCGTGCGGAGCGTGGTGAGAGGGTGCGTTGCACGCTGGTCAGTCGCAGCGCCACCGGAAGCTTGACCATCGGTGAACTGCGGTTTGCATTGGGCGCCAGGGTGCGAAACGACATGGTCGGCTGACCGGTGAACGCAATGATGGTGGTCACGACCAGTACGCGGTCGGCCATCTCGCGAGCAAACGAGCGCGGTAGCTCCTCTGCGGCTTGCCACGGATGGACGGGGAGGGGCAGGTAGTCATCCGGGTCCAGACCGCTGGCCCGCAGACACCCGATCAATTGCTCGGCCGCAAGCGGGAAATGCCCTTGCCACCAGTCGCGGTAATGCTCGGGTTCGCTCAATGATTCGACGTGAGCCCATTGCCGATGCAAAGCGCACAGGACGACGGGCACGCAGGCTTCGAATTCCGGTGAAAGCGCAATGACCTCGGAGGGGCTCAAGCCAAGCTTGGTCTTGTAGTTCGGGTGCCAGGGATGACCCAACGAGCCCCATTGCTCAAGCATTGATGTCGGGTTCGGGTGGGTGGGTGGGCCTCGGAGCCAGGCCAGTAAGTTGGTGTCATCGGCATGCTTGAACTGCTCGCGAAGCTGTCGGCTCCAGCCGTGGTGAAAGGCCTGACTCAAGGTGGCGTTGCAGAAGCTGTCGTCGAGCTCCTCGGCCAGGCGAACGAGCACTTCGGGCGACGGCAATGGGTCAAGTTGCGCACTGAGCAGGCTCAGCAACTGTGAAGGAAACAACAGCTTTTGTACCGGGCATTCAGAGCGATGCACAGTAATGCTGCCTTGCAGGTCCCAGCTGTTCATCCGCGCGGGGATCAGTCCTTCGAAGCACAGCCGGGCGCCATCGAGCAGCGTGAGCCAGTGCATCGAGCCCTTGGCTTGCAGGGCTTGGGGATTGAGCAGGCCTTCGCGCAGCAGCGCTTGCAACAAACGCTGAAAGCTTGCGCGGGTGCTGGGTTCGAGCGTATCGGCCAGATGGCCAAGGTTTATCCGGCGAGACGTGAATGCCTCGGTCGCCAGGGCTTCGCTCCAGCGTGAGAGTAACCCTTGCTGTTTTTGCGGGTCCGTGTGCATGACATAAGACTCCTTGGGGCGATTAAAAGCAGCTCCAAACAGGCTATGACAAGCGCAAAAAAATCGATGGCAAGCATTTCCGGCAAATCTGTAAGACGCATCCCAGGGTGTTGGCGGGAATGTCCGAGAGCAGGTTTTCAGGGGGGATTTACCAGGCTGCGACCTTTGTTCCTTGACGCTACCGCAGCCTGCACCAACACCTATGTGCTCTCGCGAACCTTCAACTCGAAACCCATGTCCAGCACCGGGTTGGCCACTGAGTTGCCGGCCATCAAGATCAGCATGTGCTCGGCTGCACGGCGGCCGATGGCTTCACGCGGGGTGCTGATGCTGCTCAGGCGCGGCACCATGTGTGCCGAGGCTGGCAAGTCGTTGAAGCCGAGGACGGCGACTTGTTCGGGGATCTTGATCCCGTGGCGCATGGCTTCGAGCAGGGCGCCCTGGGCCAGGTCGTCGTTGCCGAAGAAAATGGCGTCGACCTGTGGGTGAGTGGCCATCATCTGCAGGAATAATTCGCCGCCAAGGCCCACCGAAGAGGGACGTGGTGTCAGCAATTCAAGGTCCGGGTCGTACAGGCCTGCTTGCTGTAATGCACGCCGGAAGCCTTCGCCGCGCAGCAAGGTGCGTTGGTCGAGTTGTGCGCCGATGTAGGCCAGGTGCCGACGCCCGCGAGAGATCAAGTGTTGTGCGGCGGTTTCACCGGCTCTCAATTGCGAGAAGCCGACGCAGTTCAGGCCGGCGCCCGGGTCCAGGTCCATCATGTAGACGCAGGGGATATTGCTGGTCTCGATCATCCGGCGGGCACTTTCGGTGCGATCGAAACCGGTCAGCAGCAACCCTCTTGGCTGATAGGCCATGTAGTTGCGCAGCAGGTTTTCTTCTTCATCACGGGAATAGTGATAGTTGCCGATCAGCACTTCGAAGCCTTTGGGGCGCAGCACCTGATGGATGGCTTCAAGGGTTTCGATGAACAGCAGGTTCGACAGCGACGGCACCAGCACCACCACCGAATGGCTCTGGGCCGAGGCCAGGGCGCGGGCGGCAGGGTTGACCACGTAGTTCAGTTCGAGCGCGGCCTGCTGGACCTTTTCCACCAGTTCGGTGGCGACGGTGCTGATACCGCGCAAGGCCCTGGACGCGGTGATCGGGCTCACACCTGCCAGACGGGCAACTTCGTTGAGGGTAGGGCGGCCGGTGGTGCGGGTATTTTTATCGTTTTTAGTGGAGGTCATCGGGCAGCTTGCCAAACAAAATTCAAGGCACTAAGGTAGCGCTGTCTCGATGCGGCTGCAAATGCTTGAGCAGGGTTTGCCTGATCCCTGCTTTTTGGCGTTGGGAAAGAACGTGCTGCAACCCATAAAAATGACAAGAAGGCGTCGGCAATGCCTGCTTTTGCACTAGAGTTTCACGTAGCAAAGGTAGCGCTGTCTGCGCGCTGAGGTGTTACATGAGTCAACCCATCACCGCCCTGGTCATCATGGGCGTAGCCGGCTGCGGCAAGTCCAGCGTCAGCGAAGCCCTGTGCCTGCTCAGCGGCGCAACCGGCATTGAAGGCGATACCTTTCACCCTGCCGCCAATATCGAAAAGATGAGCGCGGGCATTCCCCTCAACGACGACGACCGGGCCGGCTGGCTCGACAGCCTGTGCGAGGAGTTGCGTCGTGTCGATGCCTCGGGCGCACGCCCGGTGCTGACCTGCTCGGCGCTCAAGCACAGTTACCGTGAACGCTTGCGCAGCGCCTTGCCGGGCCTGGGTTTCGTGTTCCTTGAGTTGACCCCTGAAGTCGCCGCCGATCGTGTGGCCCATCGTCCGGGGCATTTCATGCCGTCGACCTTGATCGCCAGCCAGTTCGCGACCCTCGAATCCCCCATTGGCGAGCCACTGACCCTGGCGCTCGATGCCTCCAAGCATAGTGTCGATGAGCTCGCCCGGCAGGCCCACGCCTGGTGGCTCAGTCATGGTTTGAAACTCGCCGGCTGAGTGTTGCCTCAAGAGATAGCGCTGTCCTGACGGCTTCTGAATAACCCGCTTCAATAACAAGAACAAACAGGAGATACCCCCATGTTTGGCATGTCCCACGAGTCGTTTTTGCTGCTTGATGCAGTGATCACCGTGATTGGATTAATCGTCCTGATCACCAAGTTCAAGCTACATCCCTTCATTGCATTAATCATCGCCGCAGCTTTTCTCGGGCTGACCTCGGGCATGCCGATTGGCACCATCATCAAGGCGTTCCAGGACGGCTTCGGCGGGGTACTCGGATTTGTCGGGATCATCCTCGCGCTGGGCACCATGCTTGGCAAGATGATGGCCGAGTCGGGTGGGGCGGATCAGATCGCCCAGACCCTGATTCGCGCGTTCGGCAAAGAACGCGTGCAATGGGCCATGATGTTTGCGGCCTTCCTGGTCGGCATTCCGCTGTTCTTCGAAATCGGCTTTGTGCTGCTGATTCCGCTGGTGTTCATCGTTGCCCGGCGCACCGGTATTTCAATCATCAAGATCGGTATCCCGTTGCTGGCCGGCCTTTCTGCCGTGCACGGTCTGGTTCCGCCGCACCCGGGTCCATTGCTGGCCATCGGGGTGTTCGGTGCAGACATCGGTAAAACCATTCTCTACGGTCTGATCGTTGCCCTGCCGACCGCTATTATTGCCGGCCCGATCTATGGCACGTTCATTTCCAAGTACATCCCTGGCCATCCTAACCAGGAACTGGTGGATCAACTGGCTCGCGAGCCTCACTCCAGCACCTTGCCAAGTTTCAGCATCACGCTGGTTACCGTGCTGTTGCCGGTGTTCCTGATGCTGCTGAAAACCTTTGCCGACATTGCGTTGCCGGACGGGCATTTCTTCCGTACCTGGATGGACATGATCGGTCACCCGATCTCGGCCTTGCTGCTGGCGCTGCTGCTGTCGCTGTACACCTTCGGGCATCGTCAGGGCATTGGCTCCAAGCAGATTCTGAAACTGCTCGACGCCAGCCTGGCGCCGACCGCCGCGATCATTCTGATCATCGGTGCCGGCGGTGGCTTCAAACAGATGCTGGTGACCAGCGGTGTGGGCGATGTGATTGGTCACATGGCGGTGAGCGCGCAAATTTCGCCGATCCTGCTGGCCTGGCTGGTTGCGGCGGTGATCCGCGTGGCGACCGGTTCCGCGACCGTGGCGACCATTACCGGAGCGGGCATTGTGGTGCCCGTGGTGGGGATGATTCCGGGCGTGAACCGCGAATTGCTGGTGCTGGCCACCGGCGCAGGGTCATTGATTCTGTCGCACGTCAACGACGCAGGCTTCTGGCTGGTCAAGCAGTACTTCAACATGACCGTAGCCGAAACCTTCAAGACCTGGACCGCGATGGAAACCATCCTGTCCGTCGTGGCCCTGGGCTTCATCCTGCTGTTGTCGTTGTTCGTCTAACGTACACCGCAAAAACAAATGTGGGAGCGAGCCTGCTCGCGAAGAGGACCTGACATTCAACGATGATGTTGACTGTCAGACCGCTTTCGCGAGCAGGCTCGCTCCCACATTGTTATGTGTCAGGCGTTAGATTTGGCGACCAGCCCATCCGCCCGGAACATCCCGCGAATCCCGCGTACTGCCTGGCGAATCCGGTCCTGGTTTTCGATCAGCGCGAAGCGCACATGGTCGTCACCGTATTCACCAAACCCAACCCCCGGCGACACACAGACCTTGGCTTCGGCCAGCAGTTTCTTGGCGAACTCCAGCGAGCCCAGGTGTGCGTAGGCTTCAGGAATCTTGGCCCAGACGTACATCGAGGCTTTCGGGTTTTCGACCATCCAGCCCAGTTCATGCAAACCTTTGACCAGCACGTTACGACGCTGCCGGTACTGCTCGGCGATGTCTTTGACACACTGCTGATCACCTTCCAGCGCGGCGATGGCGGCCACTTGCAGCGGAGTGAAGGTGCCGTAGTCGTGGTAGCTCTTGATCCGTGCCAGGGCGTTGACCAGTTCCGGGTTGCCGACCATGAAACCGATCCGCCAGCCGGCCATGTTGTAGCTCTTGGACAGGGTGAAAAACTCCACCGCGATGTCCTTGGCGCCCGGTACCTGCATGATCGACGGTGCTTTCCAGCCGTCGTAGACAATGTCGGCGTAGGCGAGGTCATGCACCACCAGCACGTCGTATTGTTTGGCGAGAGCGATTACCCGCTCGAAAAAATCCAGTTCGACGCACTGCGCGGTCGGGTTGGACGGAAAACCGAGAATCATCATTTTCGGCTTCGGGATCGAGCCGCGAATGGCCCGTTCCAGCTCGGCGAAAAAGTCCACACCGGGGATCAGCGGCACCGAGCGCACTTGCGCGCCGGCAATCACTGCGCCGTAGATGTGGATCGGGTAGCTCGGGTTCGGTACCAGCACGGTGTCGCCCTGGTCGAGGGTGGCGAGCATCAAGTGCGCCAGGCCTTCCTTGGAACCGATAGTGACGATGGCTTCGTTTTCCGGATCGATGTCGACCTGGTAACGATCCTTGTACCAGTTGGAAATCGCCCGGCGCAGACGCGGAATACCCTTGGAGGTGGAGTAGCCGTGGGTGTCTTCGCGCTGGGCAACGGTCACCAGTTTCTCCACGATGTGTGGCGGAGTGGCGCCGTCGGGATTACCCATACTCAAGTCGATGATGTCTTCGCCACGACGACGGGCGGCCATCTTCAGCTCGGCAGTGATGTTGAATACGTAAGGGGGGAGTCGATCTATGCGCGCAAAGCGGCGCGGCGAACCGTGTTCGGCCATTGTTGCCTCGAATAACGTAAGCGCCCGGAACCGTCCGAGCGACGCTGGCCACTGCGGTGGCCTGTGGCGGAAGATAAGGGCGCTGATGGCCGATTGTCTAGTGGCGAGGTTCAACTATTTTCCATGGGCCGGTTGATCGCACGCGCAAATTTTTGCTATCAGCCAGCGGGCGCACGCTTCTTGCAGACGTTGGCACTTACTCGACTACCACCTTTAAACGAGATGAAAAATGGAGTTTTCCAGCGGCTTTTTACTGAGCCTTTCGCTGTGCCTGGACATCGGCGTGGCCAACATTGCGATGATCACACTGGCCATGCAACGCGGGTATTTTCAAGGTTTTGCACTGGGGCTCGGCACCTGCGTCGGCGACCTCGTATACGCGGTGCTGGCGCTGGCCGGCATGACGGTGCTGTTGCAGTACTCGGCGGTGCGCTGGGTGTTGTGGGTCGGTGGTTCGGCGTTGCTGCTGTACTTCGCGGCGAAGATGATTTACTCGGCGATTCATCACAGCGCCGTGTTGGCGCAGGCAGGTGAGGTCAGTGCCGGTTCTCATCGGCGGGAGTTTTTCCGTGGGATTTTTCTGGCAATGTCGTCGCCTAGCGCGATTCTCTGGTTCGCCGCCGTCGGCGGTACGCTGATTGCCCGTTCCGGGGGCGGTAGCCTGACCAATGCCGCACTGTTTCTGGCAGGGTTCTTTTGCGCCGGGCTGCTGTGGTGTGTTGCCCTGTGCCTGGCGGCGACCCAGGGCGGCAAGCTCCTGGGTGACAAGCTGCTGCGCTACTCTTACCTCGCATCTGCAGCGATCTTCTGCTATTTCGCGGTCTACGTGATCGTTTCTGGTTATCAGGAGTTTATACTCCCAGCGGCGGTTGCAGAACTTCCGGGCCTTTGACTGGGGGAATCCGGTTTGGCTTCTATACTTGCAGCCGAACCCACCTTCAGTTGCAGGAGTTGATTCATGGATGACCCAAAAAATGGCGAACTCGCCGAGCCGCGCTTCGAAACGGGGCATTTTCTGCTGGTCGCAGGACTTGGTGGGCGGTTTGGCGCGGACACCACCGAAGGCATTCCCAAGCTCTGGGAGAAATTCGTACCGCACATCGGTAACGTTCCAGGGCAGATCGGGGAGGTTACCTATGGCGTCTGCTGCAACCCGGACGGTAAAGGTGGTTTTGAGTACATCGCGGGTGTCGAAATCAGCAAGCTCGATGACTTGCCAGAACTCTACCGCTGGATCGAAATACAGCCTCAGCACTATGCGGTGTTCAAGCACGATGGTGCGCTGGACACCCTGCCGCAAACCTTTCAGTACATCTGGAAAACCTGGTTGCCAAAGTCGGGTTACGAGGCCGCCGATGCCCCGGAGTTCGAACGCTACAGCGACGACTTCAACCCGAAACTCAATACCGGTGTGCTGGAAATCTGGGTGCCGCTCAAAACGGCCTGAACGGGTTGAGAGGCGGCGCACTCAAGCGCCGCCGCCACTCGGTATCTGCACTATTTGTCTGTGCTGATTCGCCGCGCTCGCAGCACGTCGATCAACAGCGTGATAAAGCCAAAAGCACTGATGGTGAACAGCATAAGAAGGCCGATCTGAACGCTACTCATGGCGAGTTTCCCTCTTTAGGTCAGGGACAGGGACAAGCAATAGCCCGAACCTTGTGCGAAAGAAAGCCGTTATACGAAGGCTTTACGGGCGTGCAGATGATCGATATGCCGTCCTTATTAATTTATGATTCGCTCCCTCTTTTTCGCTGACCGGGTCACGCCATGAACTCCCTCGAAACCGTCATTCGCCAGGTCACGCCGGCTGATCTTGATCGCTGCTTTGCCATCGAAACCCAGGCGTATGAAGGTGATGAAGCGGCCACTCGCGAGAAAATCGCCACGCGCATCGCCACCTGGCCGCAAGGTTTTATCGTGGCCGAGGTCGAGGGTGTCGTCGCCGGGTTTATCAATTCAGGGGCGGCGTATCAGGTAGAAATGGCGGATGAGGCTTTCAAGGAAATGATCGGCCATGACCCGGATGGCCCGCAGGTGGTGATCATGTCGGTGGTGGTACACCCGGACTTTCAGGGGCAGGGCCTGGCGAAGCGCTTGATGAGCGAGTTCATTGTCCGCATGCGCGATTTGGGCAAAGTCCGTATCAACCTGATGTGCAAGGAGCGGCACATACCGCTGTATGCCGGGTTTGGGTTTGCCTACCTCAACGCATCCGCGTCCGACCACGGCGGCATGGCCTGGCATGAAATGGCGCTGGATCTGTAACGGCCACCCAACGTCGAAATGCGATGTACGACTACTCTCGTAGCAGCTGTCGAGCCTGCGAGGCTGCGTCAATCGCTTCAAGTTGCTCGATAGTGGTCAGCATTGTTCACTTCATCCATGAAGGGTTATCGAGAGTTCAGAAAGCCAGGGCCATGCGCCGCTCATAACCGATCCGGCCTTTGTAGGCGTTGCCGCTGTCGACCCAGCCTTGCTTGAGGTAGAGCCCGAGCGCCGATTCGTTGTGTGCATCCACCGACAGTTCCAGCCCCTTGATGTCTGGCCAGGCCTGACGCGCAGCGAGTGGCAGGGCTTGCAGGAGGGCGCTGCCATAACCCTTGCCCTGGTGGCGGTGATCGACCTGTAGCGCGTGCAGGGTTGCGGTGTCTTCGTCAGCCCAGTGCGGCAGGAACGGCGGACGCTTGAGCAGCAGGAACGCTACGGGAATCTCGTCGACGAGCAGGGCGAAGCCCTTGATGCCGTCACGCGGTGCTGACAACAAGGTGTGCAAGGCCATGTCGATATCGCCGGAGAATTGCTTCTGCCGGTCAAGGATCTCAATGGCTTCCAGTTGCTGGCATTGAGCGGGTGTCAGCTGTTCGTAGGGAACGAGTTGGGTCGTCACTGGCGGTGTCCGTATTCCGACAAAGGTGGACTGCGGATTTTAGCCAGTTTGCCTGTTCGACATTTATTTTATTTGAGCGGTCGATTTGGCCTGTCGCCAAACGACTAAGGGTGTCTTCACACAAAAAGCCCACTGATATTCAGACGCTGTTCCAGCGGTAATCCTGATCGTCGGGATTTTCGCCAAATGCTCACTCTGCAGCCATAGTTGATCAGCCTGATGATGGAGAGTCTTATGAAATACCTATGTCTGGTCTACAGCGACGAACAGCGCCTGCATACCTCGCCCGACAGCCCCCAGGACGCTGAATGCGTGGCCTACGCCGAGTCGGTTCAGGGCAGCGGCCGGATGCTCGCCGCCGAGGCGCTGGAATCCGTTCAGACCGCCACCACGGTGCGTATGCGCGGCGGCAAGTTGTCGATCACCGACGGTCCGTTCGCCGAAACCAAGGAGCAACTGGCCGGCTTCTACCTGATCGATGCAAAGGACCTGAACGAGGCCATTCAGGTCGCCGGCAACATCCCGGCGGCCCGGGTCGGCAGCGTTGAAGTGCGCCCCGTCCGTGAGTTGAATCGTTGATGACCACAGGTCTGTCGGGTTGATGCCGGGCGAGTCGGTCAAGGCGCTGGTCGAGACGGTTTATCGCAATGAATCGCGGCGCATCCTCGCCACGTTGATTCGCTTGCTGGGGGATTTCGACCTCGCCGAAGAGGCTTTGCATGAAGCCTTCTTTGTCGCGGTCGAACGCTGGCAGCGTGACGGCGTGCCCGATAATCCGCGCGCGTGGCTGGTGTCGACCGGGCGTTTCAAGGCCATTGACGGTTTGCGCCGTCGGGCGCGATTTGCCGCTTCCCAAGCGGCGTTGGTGGCACAGCTGGAAGCATTCGAAGAGGCCGATTGGAGTGCTGAAGATGTGGAAGACGATCGCTTGCGGCTGATCTTCACCTGCTGCCACCCGGCCCTGGCGGCGGATGCGCAGGTGCCGTTGACGTTGCGCGAAGTCTGCGACCTGACCACAGAGGAAATCGCCCGGGCCTTTCTTGTTGCACCGTCCACCATTGCTCAGCGCATCGTGCGCGCCAAGAGCAAAATCCGCGACGCAAAAATCCCCTATCAAGTGCCTTCCGTTGCCGAGTTGCCCGAGCGCCTCGACAGCGTGTTACGGGTGATTTACCTGGTATTCAACGAAGGGTATTCGGCATCGGTCGGCAGCGAGCTGACCCGCGAAGACCTGACCCGCGAAGCGATCCGGCTTGGGCGCTTGCTGATGGAGCTGTTGCCGGAGGCCGAAGTGAGGGGGCTGTTGGCGCTGATGCTGCTCAATGAATCGCGACGCCCGGCCAGAACCTCGGCGTCGGGTGAATTGATCGTGCTCGATGAGCAGGATCGTTCGCTGTGGAATACCCAGATGATTGCCGAAGGCTCTGCCTTGATCGAACGCGCGTTGAGCACGCGTGGCTTTGGACCTTATTGTCTGCAAGCAGCGATCTCGGCGGTGCATGCCGAAGCTGCAACGGCGGAGCAAACCGACTGGCCGCAAATTGTCGGGCTGTATGACGTGTTGCTGCGGGTGCAGCCTTCGCCGGTGATTGAACTCAATCGTGCGGCGGCACTGTCCCGGCGCGACGGGCCGCTGGCCGGGTTGACGGTCGTTGAAGGGATTCTTGCCCGTGGCGAACTGCTCGACTATCACCTGGCTCATTCGGCGCGCGCCGAGTTCTGTCGGCAGCTGGGACGTGTTGAAGAGGCGAGGGCGGCTTATTTGCGCGCCCTTGAACTGACTCGGCAAGAGCCTGAGCGACGGTTTATCGAGCGGCGGTTGACTGAGCTCAAATGATGGTCGCACCTCATACCATATCCGTATCCGTATCCGTATCCGTATCCGTATCCGTATCCGTATATGGATGAGGATACGAGGGGTGCTCAACGTCGTGTTTCACTCCAGCATCTTCGCCAACAACCAGCTTCCCGCCGGCCCCGGCGGATGCAGCCGTGACCAGAGCGCGTCGACCGACACCGGTTTTGGCCAGCCGCGGACCTTGAGTTCTTGCAACGAGCCCGCACCAAAACGCCCGACCAGCCAGCGCGGCAAGGGCGCCCAACCAAAACCGCCTTGGGCCATTTCCAGCAGCATCAGGTAACTGGGCGCCGACCAGACTCGGCCTTGGGCACGGGTTTCGTAGGGATTGATGATGGTCGCCAGGCGCAATTCGCGGTGTTGCTGCAACGTTTCCTTGTCGACGTTTTGCAGCGCCGCCAGCGGATGTTCGGTCGACACGAACAAGGCAATTTCCGTGCGCTCGTCGACCGTCGCACTGTTCAGGTCGGCCGGGTAGTCGGACTGCATTTCGGCGAAGGCAATATGCGCGCGCCCGCGTTGCACCAGAGCGATCAGATCGTCGCACTCGGCAATCAGGCATTCGAGTTCGAGGTCCGGGTAGCGCTGATCGAAGTCACTCAATGCCGCTTCAAAACGATCGGACTGGTAGGTGTCGGAAATCGCCACCGTCAGCTTCGCCTCAACGCCTCGGGACAGTTGCGCGGCGGTCATTTCCAGGCGGCTGGTGGCGGCCAGAATGTCTTCGGCGCGTTGCAGCATGACATGCCCGGCGGAGGTCAGGCCAGGCTTGCGGCTGCTGCGATCGAACAGTGTCACGTTCAGGTCAATTTCCAGGCTGGCAACGGCCGCGCTGATGGTCGACTGGCTCTTGCCGAGTTTGCGCGCCGCTGCAGAAAACGAGCCTTGGGTCGCTGCCTGGACGAACGCCAGCAGCACTTCATGTGAGGCCATGAACTATCGCCTTGATCGATGGTTACTGGTTATGAAGTATCGGTGTGGTGGTCGATGATGGCAACCACATTCACCCAGGGAGTTTGATGATGAGCACCAACAAATCCTTTATCGAACGTGTTTTTCAGGCCATTGCTTTCGAGCTGCTGGCGGTCATGTTGTGTACACCGTTGCTGGCGTGGCTGATGGACAAACCGATGGTCGAGATGGGCGCCGTGACCATTGCCATCGGTCTGATCGCCTTGGCCTGGAACGTGTTGTTCAACGGTCTGTTCGACCGTCTGCTCAAGCGCCTGGCGCTTACCCCCAGCGCCGCAACCCGCGTCGTGCACGCCTTGCTGTTCGAAGGGGGGCTGGTAGCGGTCAGTGTGCCGCTGATTGCCTGGTGGCTGAACGTCAGCCTGTTGCAGGCGTTGATTCTGGACATCGGTGTGTTGCTGTTCTTTTTGCCATACACCTACCTCTACCACTGGGCGTATGACGGGGTGCGTGAGCGGTTGTTGATGCGCCAGTCTTGTGAGGGGTAAACGCAAAGATCGTCCGAACGCGAGCCGAGCCTTCGGACGATCTTTTGATCCTGATTACAAAAACATCCCGCCCGAAGCTTCGACCCGCTGTCCATTGATCCACTGACTGCCCGGCGTCAGCAGCAGTGCAATGGCGGCACCAATGTCGTCGGGTTTGCCGGCGCGACCCAGTGCCGTATTGCTGGCCACCAGTTGATTGATATCCGCGTTATCGCGTACCGCACCGCCGCCGAAGTCGGTTTCGATGGCACCCGGTGCCAGGATGTTTACCGCAATGTTGCGCGCCCCAAGTTCCTTGGCCTGGTAGCGCGTCAGCACTTCCATCGCCCCTTTCATCGCCGCATAAGCCCCGTAACCCGGCAGGCTGAAGCGAGTCAGGCCGCTGGAAATATTGATGATCCGGCCACCGTCTTTCAGCAGCGGCAGCAGGTTCTGGGTCAGGAAAAACGGCCCCTTCAGATGAATGTTCATCAGCAGATCGAACTGCTCGACGGTGGTGTCGGCGAAGTTCGCATGCACGCCGACCCCGGCGTTGTTGATCAGAAAGTCGAAGTGCTGGCGCTCGAAGTGGTTTTTCAGGACCTTCCCGACCTCTGTGGTGAAGGCGCCGAAACTTTCACTCCGGCCGACATCGAGTTGCAGCATGACGGCGCGACCACCAAGGCTTTCGATATGCGCGACCAGTGCCTGGGCTTCATCGGCGCGGCTGTTGTAGGTGCCGATAATGTCGATGCCCTGAGTCACCAGGTGC
Organism: Pseudomonas fluorescens HK44; assembly: GCF_000217955.3. Classification (GTDB taxonomy): domain Bacteria; phylum Pseudomonadota; class Gammaproteobacteria; order Pseudomonadales; family Pseudomonadaceae; genus Aquipseudomonas; species Aquipseudomonas fluorescens_AQ. The sequence continues at coordinate 136,546 of NZ_AFOY02000014.1, forward strand.
AGGGCGGTGCTTTTGCCGAGGCCACGGCTGGCGCCGGTGATCAATGCAATTTTGCGGTTCATGGGACGTTCTCCAGAGCAGTAAGTGATGATGGGAGAAAGTTTATTTATCCGCCTTTAGGTGATAAACAGCCTTAAATCGGAATCACTGGTCGGAATTACCGAACAATAAAGAGTTTGCCCCATGAACAAGCTGGAACTGTTGCGCACCTTCGTCCGGGTCAGCGAAATGTCGAGTTTCACCCTCGCGGGCGAAAGCCTCGGCTTGCCCCGTTCCACTGTTTCCGAACACGTCCAGGCCCTGGAAGCCCTGCTCGGTACACGCCTGCTGCAACGCACCACGCGCAAGGTTCAGGCGACCCAGGACGGGCTGGTGTTGTACGAGCGCAGCAAGGATTTGCTGTCGTACATGGATGAAATCGAAGGGCTGTTTCGCCAGGACGAGGCCTCGCTGACCGGGCGGATTCGCATCGATATGCCGAACATCCTGGCCCGTCAGGTGGTGATGCCGCGCCTGCCCGAATTCATGGCCCGGCACCCTCATCTGGAACTGGAAATCAGCAGCACCGACCGCCGGGTCGATTTGCTTGGCGAAGGGTTTGATTGCGTGTTGCGGGTCGGCGCGCAACCGGATCAATCGGTGGTCGCTCGTCACCTGTGCGACTTTGCCATGGTCAACTGCGCCAGCCCCGCCTATCTACAGCGCTATGGTGTGCCGCAACGGCTCGAAGACCTGACGCAGCATCGGCTGGTTCATTACGTCGGCGTACTGGGTTCGCGCTCGGAAGGTTTTGTGTACGAGGAGGAGGGCACGCTGCGTCGAATGCCGATGAGCGGCAGTGTGACGGTCAATAATACCGACGCATACGAGTCTGCGTGTCTGGGTGGTTTCGGATTGATCCAGGCGCCGCTGATGGGGATGCGCCCGTACCTGCTCAGCGGTGAACTGGTGGCGGTCTTGCCGCAGCTCAACGCACCGTCGATGGAGGTTTCGCTGCTCTATGCCCGACAACGGCATTTGCCATTGCGCGTGCGGGCATTCATGGACTGGCTGGGACAGGTGATCCAGCCGATAGCCTGAAGAACGACAAATCCTCCTGTGGGAGCGAGCTTGCTGGTACTTGAAGGGAGGAGGAGGGACAAGGTAACAAACTGAAGCCCTATCCTGCGGGCGCTGAACCAAATAGTGCTTGATCCACTGATTTTTCGACGAAATGCCTGTCGAGTGAGCGCGCCGCTGATCTTAATAATCCGCCCGTTTGCGAAACGCCCAGCGCCCGGCCAGTACCGTGAATGTCGCGACCAGTGCCACCAGAATCCAGAACCCTTCCGGGTCGCCGGCAAGGGGGATTCCGCCGACGTTCATGCCGAAGAAACCGGCAATGATGTTAATCGGCAGCGCCAGCACCGTGACCACAGTCAGGGTGAACAGTGTGCGGTTACTCTGCTCGTTGAGGTTGGCGGCGATCTCTTCCTGCAACAGCTTGATCCGTTCACCGAGCGCCGTGAGGTCGTTGATGATCAGCGCGAACTCCTCGGTGGATTTGCGCAGCTCCTTGACGTCGTCCTTTTGCAACCATTGCGGTGGACGGTTGAGCAGACGCAGCAGCGAACCCGGCTCCAGTGCCAGCAGCCGTTGCAAGCGCACCAGCACTCGGCGATTGGCGCCCAGTTCGGCACGGTTGGTGGACAGTCGCGATGACAGCAACTCATCCTCGATCTGGTCGACACTTTGGCTGGTCTTGCGCACGATCTGCGTCAGCACTTCGCCCTGGTCTCGGAGCAAATGCACGAGCAGTTCCAGTGGCGAACGAAAGCATTCGCCGGCCTTGACCGAGGAGCGCAGCTTGTCCACCGAGTGCAGGGGTTGCAGGCGCGCGCTGATGATCAAGCGGCTGCGGGCACAGACCCAAAGGGTCGAGACATCTGACGACACCATGCTGCTGAGGTTGAACACCACGTCGTTGACCACTGCCAGCAGCGCCGAATCGACGTGCTCGATACGGGTCGAGCGCGAGCCTTCATGCAAGGCTTCGAAAAATTCCTCCGGCAACTCCAGATGCGCTTTCATCCAGCGCTCGCACGCGGCGTGGGCGAGGTTCAGGTGCAGCCAGAGGAACTCGTCCTCGGCGCCCGGTTGTTGCAGCAACTGCAGCGCCTTGGCCGAATCGATCTCGCGGCCGCGTTCGCCGGGGCGAAAACTGAAACCGTAGAGCAGGCCGAACAGGTCAGAATCGCGGTGGCGTTGATCGATGCTGTGGTTCATGGAGTCTCGCTGAAGGGGAGGCGCCTGTCGTACGTTTCACAGGCTCACATGAGCGGCATCATGGCAACGCTGTTTGACGGTTTTGTGACGGTTTGGTGACCCGTGTAATAGAGCCTCTACCGGCGGTCGGGTCGGTTTCAAGAAACCGCGGCGCGCGCCGATGACGGCTACGTTGGCTCAGGCACATTGGTGTCCGGCCCGCATGTTGTCGACAGGGAGGTCCGGACATCTCGCATGCCCTGCCGGTGCGAGCCTTATCCCTGTCATGAGTATCACTCGATGTTTTTGCAAAAATCCCTGAGAGCGCAAATCCTCGCACTGTTGAGCGGCAGTCTGATCGCGATATTGCTGATTGCCCTGGCCTGTTTTCACTTACTCTCCAGCGGGGTGCAGGACTACCGCAACCTCATCGAAGGCCCGTTACGTACCTCACAACTGATTGACGAAGCCAACTTGCAATTCAAGGCTCAGGTTCAGGAATGGAAAAACGTCCTGTTGCGCGGCAAGCAACCGGCTGAGCTGGACAAATACTGGAAGCAGTTCGAGGACCGTCAGGGCGACGTACAGAACATTCTCGGTGAATTGACCCGTCAACCGGGCATTGATGCCTCACTTAAATCCCGCCTTGAAAGCCTGCGTGATGCGCACCGGGTGCTCGGTAGTGCTTATCAAAAAGGGCGGGAGGCTTATCTGGCCGCTGGTGCCGATCCTTCGGCAGGTGATAACGCGGTCAAAGGCGTGGACCGCGCCACGAGCGAGCAGATGAGCGAACTGGTCAACGAGTTGCGTAAACAGGGCCGGGAGCAATCGACGCTGATTAGCGCCAGCGCCGATCGCACGGTGTTGCTGGGCATCCTGGTGATGCTGGCTTCAAGTCTGTTGATTGGCTTGCTCAGCCTGTGGCTGGTCAACCGCAATCTGGTGGAACCGATCCGCAAGCTGATCGAATACGTCGCAAACTTGAGCCAGGGGCGCTTTGCCGAACGGGTGGCGAGTGCTCGTCAGGATGAGCTGGGCAAGCTGGCGGTGGCTGCCAATACGCTGCGCGATTTTCTGGCTGAGACCTTCAGCCGCTTGCAGCGCAGCGCCTCGGATCTGGACAGCGCCAGCGGTGAGTTGAACTCGATTGCGACCTTGATGGCCCATGGCACCAGCGAACAGTTCAACCGCACGGATCAAGTCGCCACGGCAATGAACGAAATGTCCGCCACCGCCCAGCAAGTCGCTCGTCATGCGGCCGACGCGGCACGGGCCGCCGATGATGCCGATCAGTCGGCACAACAGGGCGAGAAGGTCATGCAGGGCACGATTCACACGATCACCCAGATGCGCGGCGAAATCGCCAACACCGCGACGGTCATTCGCCAACTGGAAACCGACAGCGGGCGCATCGGCAAGGTGCTGGAGGTCATTCGCGGTATCGCCGAACAAACCAACTTGCTGGCATTGAATGCTGCCATCGAAGCCGCTCGGGCCGGTGAAGCCGGACGTGGGTTTGCCGTAGTGGCCGATGAAGTGCGCAGCCTGGCCCAGCGCACGGCGGCGTCGATCATCGAAATCAACCAGATCATCCAGAGCGTGCAGACCGGCGCGGTTGACGCGGCGCAGGCCATCGAAAGCGGCCAGTCGCGCAGCGAGGAGAGCGTTGAGCAGGTCACTCAGGCCGGGGCCATGCTCGAGCGCATTACCGCGTCGGTGGAAGCGATTCGCGACATGAACCGCCAGATCGCCACGGCCGCTGAAGAACAGACCTCGGTGGCCGAAGACATTTCGCGCAACCTGACCGAGATCACCAGCATCGCCAGTACCAATCTGGACAACGTGCAGCGCACTGAAGCAGCGAGCAACAACCTGCACGGGTTGTCGGGGCAATTGAACGCGGTGACGGCGCGTCTTGGCGCCTAGCCCACTGAAATGTGTATCGGCACGCTAACCGTGTCGGTACACGATTGATCTCAAGTGTGGGTGTTGCGCGTCGATGATTCGGTTATCCCTAACTGTATTGGGCCGGCAGATTCGGGCGAGTCATTGATGAAACGGCAGAGCTTTCTCACCCGTGAAATGCTTCGGGCTGGTCGCCAGGCTCAAGAACCACCCCTCACCCTAACCCTCTCCCGGAGGGAGAGGGGACTGACCGAGGTGTTCTTTCGAGTTACATCGACCTGAAAGTCCGAGTCGAACTCGGGTTTTGAAAGGCTTGGAGATCTGCTCCCTCTCCCCTGTGGGGCGGTCCTGCTCCTGCATGGGAGCGATCAATAGCGGGCCACCACTTAGTAACCATTGACCTCAAGCAACTGCGCAACGCTGCCCGCTGCCGGGCGCTTGTAATACTTGAGCAGTTCGCTGGCGCGGTTGGTGAAGATGCCATCGACACCGGCGTCCATGACCTTCTTGTAGTCCACCGCATCGTCGATGGTGTAGACGTGCACCAGCATGCCTTTGTCGTGGGTGTACTGGTTCATCCACGGTTGCACCAGGTCCGAATAGCTTTGATCGCCGCCGTTGGTCAGCGCTGCCGAAGGCCCCGTGCCGATAGCGCCCTGAGCCTTGGCGTAGTCGACCCATTGCTCGAATTCGGCTTTGTCCTTGGGTTCCTGTTTGGCGTAGTAGGTGGCTTTATCCTTGTCACCGGATTCGGCGAAGGTCACCTTCGACTTGGGCTCGATGCTGCCTTCGCCCACCCACAGCAGAAGAATCTTCGGCACTTGCGGCATTTCTTTTTGCAGCAGTTCGAGGCTGCTCTTCTCGAAGGTTTGCAGGATCACTTTGCCTTTGCCCTGGCCGACGGTCAGCTCGCTTTTGGCCAGCGTGGAACCGGCCGGGCTCAACCAGCCACGGTCCTGAAGCTTGTCCTTGAGGTCGCGCTCGATGCCGGGAAACTGCTTTGGCTCTTTGGTTTCGATGTAAAGGCCGGGCTTGTGCAGCGGGTTGCCTTGGGCGATATCGATGATTTCGTCCAGGGTCAGGATTTTCAGGCCTGCGTAGCTGGCGCGTGCGCGATCCGGGTGAGCGGTGTTGAACCAGCTGCCGGCATCCAGGGTTTTAAGTTCGGCGATAGTGAACGCGTTGGCCGGGCTGTCCTTGCGTTCAGGAAACCGGGTGGCAACGTCGGTGGTGCGTTGCAGGTTGTTGTCATGCAAGGCGAACAGTACGCCGTCCTTGCTGCGTTGCAGGTCCATTTCCAGGTAATCGGCGCCCAGGTCGCGCGCCAGTTTGTAGGCGGCGGCAGTAGATTCCGGCGCATCGAACGAGGCGCCACGGTGGGCGATCACTGCCGGGTGCGGGATCCCGGTGGCAGTGGCCAGAGCGGTCGGGCTCTGCTGGCTGGTAGCCTGTGCCTGGCCAAGACCGAGCATCAGACTCAGCAACAGGGCGCTTTTGGTATAGGTAACAGGCATTGTCGAAGTCCTTTCGTAAGAAGCGATTGCAAAGACCTACTTTTAACAATTGAGCGCCGGATGCGCTATCGCCAAACCGACATTAACGTGTGTGAGGGGCGTTTTTTCCGCGCTTTTGTGCAGCCCTTTGCAGTACGATCCACCCCGGCAATTTCCCCACCAGAGGGAAATCCCGAAACATCCGCTATCCCGCCCCTGCGTGTAAACCATCGTTCAGCCGTCCTTCGGGACGCACCCGTGAGGTTTACCATGCGCATCACGTCCGGACTGATCTGCCAGGCCGCCGACCAGCTCAAAGGCTTCGTCGGTTTCAATCGCAAGACCGCCCGATACATCGTCCGCTTCAGCGAAGACGCCTTTGGCATGGACGTCGCAGACGACGCGATCATCCCTGCCAGCGAGTTCGTCTGGACGCCTGAGGACGGTCAAACCATGACCCTCAAGCGCGACCGGATCCGCTTGCTGCTGGAGCAGAACATCGATGACCGGATCAACATCACCGAACCGCTGCGGGCTTATATGCGGCGTGAGGATCTACCGCAGATTAGTGCGCTGCGCAGTCTGGTTCAGAGCGGCTGACGTTCGAAGGCATAGGCGCGTTCGACCTTGCACACCCGCGTGTGAAACGCTTCATACCAGGTCGAGCGCCCGCGTTCGCGGGTTGTACTGTGCTCGGCGTGTTGCTTCCAGGCGAGAATTGCTTCTTCGCTGGACCAGTAGGAAACGGTGATGCCGAGTCCGTCCTCACCCCGGGCCGACTCCATGCCGAGAAACCCTGGTTGGTTGCGGGCAAGTTCGACCATGTGCTGTGCTGCTTGTTCGTAACCCTGATCGGCGGCGGTGCGTAGTGACGTGAAAATCACCGCGTAGTAAGGCGGCGAAGGTGTGTTGGCGATCATCTGGCGTTCCTCGCGCAGGCCTGGATAAAGGCGTTGACCAAGGGCGCAACGGTGCCGGCTAGTGCCGCGCGCTCGGGTTGAAACAGGGTCGCGACGAAGAACGGGTGGTCGCTGAGTTCGATGGCCCGTAGATCACCCGCCGAATCGCGGCCAGTGGCTTTAAGGCGGTGTGTCAGCAGCTGCTCTTCGAACGCGGGATTGATCCCATAGCGGCAGTGATAGCCTTCGCGAATCTCTGTGGTCGCGTAGGCGTTGGCGATCAGGGAGCCTTCAAGCAACCGGATGCTGTCGATGACCTCGACCAACGAGCAGGTCAGCGGCGTGAGCACGGCGCGCGTGGCGTCTGGCGAAGTTTCGCCATGCTCGGCATCGGTCCAACCCAGCACGTTGCGCGCGTACTCCAGCACCGCGTGTTGAAAACCACCGCAGGTGCCGAGGAAGGGCCGCTGCTGTTCTCGGGCAAAACGGATCGCCCGCAGCGCGCCGTCCATGTTGCGGTAAGGGCTGGCAGGCACGCACCAGAAGCCGTCGAAGTCAGCCAGTCGGGTGTTTGCGTCAATGTGGTCAGTGGCCAGCCACGCAAGGTGTACATCGACTTCAGCGTGTTGTGCGGCCATTTTCAGCGCCAGGGGAATTGCCTGATGAGCAGTGACCTTTGGGTCGTAGTCACCGATCAGTGCAATACGCAGTTGAGGGCTTGTTTGCATGGTGTCTCCCAAGACTTGTTGATTCCTGGAGCCCACTATAGATTGGCGTTCACGCAATCAATAGTGGCGTTTACCCAAGTGTTCAATGCATCAACGCACTATCAGCTGGACTACCCGGACCTCGCCTTGATTCTCGCGTTGGTGCGCGGTGGCTCTCTGGCACGGGCGGCGGCACTGTTGAAGGTCGACG
>NZ_AFOY02000015.1 GCF_000217955.3 Pseudomonas fluorescens HK44
GGTTTTCCGCTAGTCGCTCGTACATCTCTTGGCTTAAAAGCAGACGTAGCGGTACCGGCGTATCTGACGCAAGGCTGATCAGGCTGCGCTGCGCGCTAACCGAGTTGATATCGTAATCTTCAGGGGGCGCTATTTTTTCTGGAATTGTTTTAACTGAAATGAACCGATGTAGTGGCAAGGCCACCGGCCGGGTGTCTGGTTGATTCGCAAATACGCAGGAGAGGTAAATGTTGGAATCTTGATAGGACAATCCAAGCGGTAGAAGGCGATAGGACTTAGCTTCGCGTGCGCCGCGTTTGAGGTATTGAGCTTCGACAGCGTAGTCATCAAGTAGCGCCTTCTGAAGGGACTCGAGTACCTGAGGGTCTACCTTGCCCGGTTTTAAAGTGATGAAGCGGGTATTGCTGATGACTTTTTTAGACCAGTCCTGAGACGGCCGGGCCTCACGCATCAAAGACCGGGCATATTCATGCAGTGCCGAAAGATTGGTGACTTGGGCCGCCATACCAAACCGACTGGCGTGGTTCATGATCATCACTAGGCTCATCGCATCGGTCGGCAACAGGCTTAAGCGAGAAAGTGATCTGTCTGCCCACCAGATCCTGGCTTTGGCTGTAGGTGATTTAGGTTTACTTTTTACATGAGGGAAGCGTTTTTCCAACTCGCGTAGATGGCGTTGTAGGGTGCGTAGATCGACAAATATTCCTTGGTTTTCGAGGCGTTCATGGATGGTTTTTGTGTCAATGGCGCTTTCCATGCGGGGCAGCAAACCTAGCAGCACTTCCTGACGAAAGAGTTGTTCCACGGAGATATCCCTGCCTTTCAATTATCTGGGTTGCTATGCGACACAGGTTGTCGCCCATGTCTGGAGAATGGGCGGGACCCGATAAGTCCGCCGATCAGGACATGAGCATGACTAAAGACGCCGAGGTGTTCAATCTATTGGAGGGCATATTGCCCATGGTCAATGGCATCCGGTTTTTCGAGCCGGACGACGTGCTGGCCCTTTATGCCGGCATCGGCATTCCTTCGCTACGAATTTTGGAGATCGGCCAAGCCAACGATTTTTGCCTGGCGAGTTACTATCAAATCAAAGTCGCCAATCCGCTTCGTGGCATGGTCGAACCTGGCAGGTTACGAGTCCACTATGAATCTCTGCGTGGTGATGCGATGGCTTCAGCCCCTGATGCTCTGAATGACCTGGGCTGGCTATGGCTCAATGGCATTCGAGTACAGTTCGAGTCTGCTCTAGCCCGACGGCTTTTCAAGTTAGCCTTCGTTCTTGGTTCCACAGAGGCGGCTTTCAATCTCGGCGAACAAGCCTTCTATGGTAAGGGTGTACCGGTTGATCGGGTCTAGCTATAAGCTACTACGAACAGGCGTACGAGGGCGGTGTTCTCTGCGCCGCGCGCGCTGGGTAGCCTGTATTGCGAAAGTGCCGACGACTGGACGGCTGATCATCGCAAAGCTGTGCAATGGTACATGCGGGCAGCTGAAGACGATGATCTTGATGCCTGCTTCCTCTTGGGTTGCCTGGTGTTGGATAACCACTCACCCACTCATGAACTGGCACTCGGAATCTACTGGCTGCAATGGGCGGCAATGAAGGGACACATGATGGCGGCCGAGTGTTTGGCCTCTCTCTATAACTCGACCCTGCTGGCACCGCCAGACCCGGATGGACTCATGTATGACTTTTGGCCTGATCATGCTATCCGGCTTGGCAGCCAGTGGGCATTGGGCGTGGGCGTCGTCGAACGTCGACTTCATTTTTTTACTGTCTCGAAGACACTTTGAAGATAGATGAACATAAGGAGCAACACATGAGTGCAGACCTTTTCCGGGCAATACCTGAAAGCAAATTGGCGGCATCAGCACAGGGAATCAAACGCCAGATGTCAGCCAGGATTCCCAGCAATGTCCCGTATGTAGTCGATAACCTGTGGGAATGGTCACGGCCTGAACATTACCCATCCCGACGCCATTCAATATATGCCAGTCCCACACCGGAATTGGCTTTGCTGAATGCCAGCGCCGCCTTAGTAGGGAGTGATCGGTACGTTGCGTGTCGGTTAATAGTGGCACCTTCAGCGATAAAGCTGGCGCAGCTTGAAGTGGTCGATGCCAGGCACCACGCAGATATTCGCCTGATTACCCAGTGGCTCAGCCGTCACAGCAAGGAGTTAACCGAGATTTCCGTTGCCCAAAAACGCGATATCGCCTTATTGTTCCTCCCGGGTCTGAGGCGCGATGAGTTGGAAAAGCTACGCCTTGAGAGTGGTGTAGTAGGTGAACTCTGCGAGTTGGTGCGGACCCATGCAACGTTCTGGGCAACAGCATCTTCTGTGCCCCGAAAAGGTGAGGGCGAGTTGTTTTTTGAGTTAATAGACGAATCTGGTAGCTACCGCCTAGAGCCGATATAGTGAATATGGCTGCTTACCAAGAACAATCATTGGACGATTTGGAGCGCCGCTTAACATGCCGACAGTCAGCCTAACTGCCAATCAGCAAGACTTTGCCGACTATCTGGAAGATCTCTGGTCACCTCGAGAATTCCCTCTTTCTCAATCATCCGGGGAGGCCGGGTCGCAGTTCGCGTTATTGGGCATTTCCGGCATTTTTCATTGCTATGAGATTACGAACCACAGAGCTTGGGCGAAATGGAGAGCCAAACTCGGCGACCATCCTACGAGCCAGTGGTGGTGCTCTACGCTGGAGGAGGCCTATCTAAATTATTCGTGGCCTGAGAAACCGGTACCCGATTCTTTTCAGTGCATCGCTCAGCGATTGCGGCAAGGGTTGAGTTCTGGCAGTAACGAGGACGTCAGAGATGCCTGTTTAGATATTTTTGAATGGGGGGGAGTGGCGAGAAAACCAAACGATAGCGCGCGCGTGTGGGTGAATAATCAGGCCGATATGGTGCGGTTATGCGATTCAATCAGAATGGCGGTCGAGTTTCTTCAGCCAGGATGCGCAAGCTCCCTAGCCATATTTGATGGACAAGAATTGTTAATGAACTCGGCTATGACCAAGGTCTATGCCGCTGCTGATCCGTTAAATATCATCATGTACGACGGGCGAGTAGGAGCAGCATTGGGTTTGCTGACTCGGTACTGGCTACAAAATCTTGGTTCCCTGAGTGTTCCGGCCGATCTGTCGTTTCGCTGGGGGCCGAAACGAGGGGCGCAGCCTGATGCACGTGATCCTTCGCTGGGGGTGTACAAATTCAAATCGCTGTATCAGCCAGCCCAACAGATGGCTCAGCAAAATCAGTCGTGGGCCGAACTGGTGCGCAGTAGTGGCGGCATACTAGGAAATATGGCTTCCTCATTGAACAATCGAGGCGTCAGCGTGACAATTGACGACATCCAGAGGGCGTTGTTCATGATCGGCTACAACGTCAAATACCCATGCGCCTGGACCGGTATTTCTGTTTCACCCGCTAAAGCCCCAACTGACGCCGCATATGCAGTTATCTGATCAACTACTGAAGACGCTTCGCTCTGCGTCTTACGTCGTGGTTTTCAGCGGTGCGGGAGTTTCTGCGGAAAGTGGTATTGCCACTTTTCGCGATGCACTCAGTGGTCTCTGGGCGCGTTTTGATCCCGCAGACCTTGCCACTCCCGAAGCTTTTCTGCGTGATCCAGCACTTGTCTGGGGTTGGTACGAGTGGCGTCGCCGGCAAGGGCTAGAGGCGCAGCCTAATAGCGCGCATAAGGCTATCGCTGCGTTAGCTGCTCGGGTGGCAAAGCTCACGGTCATTACCCAAAATGTCGATGACTTGCATGAGCGAGCTGGAAGCTCCGGCGTAGTGCACTTGCATGGGAGCCTAAACGAGCCTCGCTGTTTTGCTTGCAATAAACCCTACCGCGAAACCGTAATACTGCCCGCTTTGCTCACGAGTGGCGAAAGGATCGAGCCTCCTCGCTGTTCACAGTGCAACGGAAAGGTTCGACCTGGGGTTGTCTGGTTCGGCGAATCTCTGCCGGACGTTGCATTGTTGGCCGCCTACGATGCAGCCCGTCATTGCGACTTACTGCTTTCCATCGGAACCTCCGGGTTGGTTCAGCCTGCGGCGCGGATTCCCCAGGTAGCGCTCGACAATGGAGCGACGGTCGTACACATCAATACTCAGCCCGTAACCAAGCTGCATGATCGGGAGTTTAGCTTGGTCGGCCTGGCTGGCGAGGTCTTGTCAGAATTGCTTGAACAGGCATTCAAAACTTGAGCTAAGTGCATTGCTCTTAAAAAATCAGCCCGGACGATCATCGCCCTTACGCCCACCCAGTAGCGTTTTAATCACCGCCACCAGAATCAGCGATAAAGCCACCATGCTGATGACGTACCAAACTCCGCTGATGAAAGAGTCCCAGTAGCTAGGGTGCCTGTCACCAGACTCGATGGGACCAATCAGTTGCCCACCTGATTTCCAATAGCTCAGAGCCGGTTTCCATGACTTTTCCGAAAGGCTCCGGTTCTGCCAAGCGGCATCACTGTTGCAAGCCAGTCGATTTATGATGATGGCGTACTCCTTCGCGCCGGGCGTTTCGGTGACCTTACAGACCTGCCCAGTAAAGCTGTCCGGAATGACACCGTTGAGTTTGTCGCTCGACAGCAAGACGCAATCCATGCAGAACGTCTTAAGATAGTCTCGTACTACTCTATCGGTGGCAGGTTCCTCATCGTCGAAGTAATGATCGTAGAGAATTTGCCCATAGACGACTTGTCGTGTGTCGGTATCTTTTACCAGTAAAACCTTCTGAATCTCTTCGGGCTTCCTCATCTTAACCCCACTACCGTCAGATGTAAGATGTTGAAAATACTAAAGAAAATATGGCACCGATCACAAGCAGCGCCCAGATCTCTGTTCCATTCACCGCGAAATGTAAGCAACTGAATATCAGACCCCAGAGCGCTGCACTCACGAGTACACCGACAAGTCGCCCCTGCCAGCGGGCTCTTTCGTGATCGATTTCAGGTACCGGCAAAGGCATGGGGTTGGGTGGTGCTGGTGGGGGAAAGATACGATCAGTCATGATGTTGTATTTCCTGGGTTGGGAATTACTGAATCTTAGGCGGGCTGAGCGACATGCTGTGTCGTATAGCTTTCATAACCCGGCACCGCCGGAATGAGCCAGTTCTTCGCAAGGTCGGGAGGAGAGTTGAAATAGGTGCATTTTCGCAGTGGTAATTGGGGGGCACTATTAATTGCTGTTGCTGGAGTTAGGCCAATGGTGGTTCTGGCCTCATTCCAGTTATATTACGACCGGCAGCAATCGACTCGGGCTGTGTGAAAATGCATGCACCGTTTTGTAGTCTGCGTTGCTACGTAAAATCTGTCGGCGCTTGGTTAATCAGCAGACCTGAAATTTGCGTAGGATCGCGATTTTCGTTCCGGTTCTGACTGTCGAACGTGCTCTAAACGTTTTCACACAGCCTGGACCCAAAACTGCCGATCACCAGTCGCTGCCACCTACTTCGTTCGGGCGAAAGTCTGGCTGTGGATTCAACCGGTCGACGCAACACAACTAAATTCTGTGTAACCGTTTTTAAACCAACACGAATCGTGTCCAGGTCTTTATTTCTATATATAAAGAAGGTATTGGCTCCCGACGAGGTACCACGCTGGAGCTTTCGGCGAAGCCGGTAAGTATGTAAGTGAAACGGGCTTCGCCGAAGGTGGCCGGTGTGGGGGCCAGAAGCACCTGTACGCCAATAAAGGGCAAGCAGGTAGGACCGGAAAGTCGACAACGTGGCATTCAGCAGTCGCTTAAACCATATGCCTGAAAAATACGACTGGATTCCGAGATAAAGAAATTCCCAACCAGTGATTAGTCATGGACTATAAGGGTTTATTTAGCTGCCTCTTTATGAGGCAAGCACTGGTAGCTTCGGGAGCCCGTGGATGAACATCAAGATTGAGGCGCTGATCGCTCGTAAGATCGGCTTCGCTTCCCACCAGAACGCCATTCCGCTTGTACGAGAATTGAGCATTTGGAACCAGGAAGAAACAAATCTTGAAAATCTGATACTGACTTTAAGCACCGACCCAGATTTCGTTGAAAGCCGGTCTTGGCATATTGACCGGATTCATGCGGGTGATCGCCTTAGCATTTCTGAGCGCGACATCAAGCTCAACGCTGGCTATCTGTCCGGGCTGAGTGAAAGCCTGAGCGCCGATGTGGTATTGCGCTTGTCCCAAGGCGAGAACCTACTCGTCGAGCAGCGCTTTCCCACTGAGCTGCTTTCTCGCACTGAATGGGGTGGTTTGAGCGCCATGCCAGAGTTGCTGGCAGCTTTCTGCATGCCCAATGATCCAGCGGTAGACCGAGTGCTCAAAGCAGCTTCTCAAGTCTTGCGGCGTGCAGGAAAGAAAGATGGCATTGATGGCTACGAAAGCAAGTCACGCACGCGCACATGGGAGCTTGCCTCCGCCATTTGGTCTGGGGTGTGCAGCTTTCAGTTGAGCTATGCATTGCCTCCAGCCAGCTTTGAGCAACAGGGCCAGAAGATCAGGCCACCAAGCGTGATTCTGGATAACGGCGTGGCAACCTGTCTGGATACGGCATTGCTGTTCGCTGCGGCTTTGGAACAGGCTGGATTGAATGCCCTGCTTATCATGACAAAGGGGCACGCGTTTGCAGGTGTCTGGTTGCAGCCTCAAGAGTTTTCCCAACTGTTGACTGACGAAGCGTCGGCAGTACGCAAGCGCTTGGATCTGAAGGAGATGGTGGTTTTCGAGACCACCTTGGCGACCCAATCGCCGGCACCGAATTTTAGCCAAGCGGTCGCAGCTGCGGAGCGGCAACTAGATGATGAGCAGTTCATCATGGCAATCGATTTGCACCGTGCTCGGATGCAGAAGATCCGCCCAATGGCGCTTGTGTCAGCAGTCAATGCATCCGACGTGACAGACGATACTCCGCCAGCTGCTGAAGGCTTGGAGGAAGCCCCAGCACTGCCAGGGTTCGATGTCGAAATCAACGAGGGTAACGAAGGTCCTGCCGGTAAATTAACGCTCTGGCAACGCAAACTCCTCGATCTGACTACTCGCAACCGTCTACTGCATTTGCCAGACAGCGCTAAAGGCGTGCGTCTTCTCTGTCCGGATCCAGCAGCTCTTGAAGACCTTCTTTCGAGTGGCCAGCGCATTCGAGTGGTGCCGATACCTGACCTGAATAGCAGCGGCCGTGATGTGGCCGTGTACGAGCAGCAGAATAATGAAAGCCTGGTAGACGAAGTCGGCCGTCAAGCGCTCGCGCGGGGTGAAGTGCTCGCCAGCCTGGAGAAGGTCAAGCTTGAAGCAACCTTGATTGAGCTATTCCGAAAGGCGCGCAGTGATCTGGAGGAGGGCGGGGCAAACACGCTGTTTTTGGCAATCGGCTTTCTTAAATGGAAGAAAAGCGCCGAAGACCCGAAGACCTACTCCGCACCACTGATTTTGCTGCCGGTGAAACTTGAGCGCAAAAGTGCCTTGTCTGGGGTGACGCTGACGTTGCTCGACGAGGAACCGCGTTTCAACCTAACTCTACTTGAATTGCTACGTCATGATTTTGAGTTGGTGATACCCGGGCTCGATGGCGAGCTACCAAGTGATGAAAGCGGCATCGATGTGACCGGCATCTGGAACATGGTTCGGCGAGCGGTACGCGACGTGCCCGGATTTGAGGTGAGTACCGAACTAGTTTTGGGCACTTTCTCATTTGCCAAATATTTGATGTGGAAAGACTTGAATGCCAACGGGGCACAACTGCTGCAAAGCCCGTTGGTCAAACATTTGTTGGAGCCTAAAGAAGCAGGTGAGGGCTTCTCTGGCTCAGACGAGTTTCCTAGGCCGGAGCGTCTGGACTCATCAGTAACGCCTGCTCAGCTTTTTGCTCCGTTGCCAGCTGACTCTTCGCAGTTATCTGCCGTGGTGGCATCTGCCAGCAATCATAGCTTTGTAATGGATGGGCCTCCGGGAACCGGCAAGTCGCAGACCATCGCCAACATGATTGCTCATAACCTTGCGCTAGGCCGTCGCGTTTTGTTCGTGGCAGAGAAACGGGCCGCCCTTGACGTGGTTTATCGTCGCCTGGCAGAGAAGGGGCTGGGTGAGTTTTGCCTGGAGCTGCACTCAAGCAAAGCGTCCAAAGTTGAAGTACTCAAGCAGTTGGATCGCGCATGGGATGTGAGTGACGCATTGAGCGCCGAGGATTGGGAGCGTGAGGCTGCTCGATTGCAAACGCTGCGCTCGCGACTTAACCAGTTGGTCGAGGTCCTACACCGACGCTGGAGCAACGGTCTTTCCTTGCATCAAGCGATTGGTCGCGTCGTGCGTGATCATGGTCCTCAGACGCCGAGACTGGCTTGGCCACCAAGCACGCGGCACGATGCTGCCGAGTACGGCCAGTTACTTGACCTCTCGCGTCGGCTCGGACTTAACGGTGTTGCCGCGCGCGACCTCTCAGGTAAGTTTGGTGCTCTGGCGCAGACCCAATGGTCAAATGCCTGGCAGGCAGAGATCGCAAGCACCTCACGTGAGTTGCCGCAGGCTCTTGACGCCTTAAATGATTCGAGTGAAAAGCTGCTTAAGCTTACGCACCTGCCGTTGTCGACGGCCGAAGTAACCCAGGTTCAGCAGTTAAATGAATTGGCTACTCTGATCCTGGAATCCCATGGCCTAAACCTTTCATTCGCATTTGCTCCCGACGCCGCTACGCGTATCGATTCTGCCCGACGTGCTTACCAGTTGATCGAGAGCTATCGCGAGCTGGAACAAAGTCTGTCGCTAAATTATGCGGACGAAGCGTGCCGTCGCATTCCATTCGAAGCAATTAAAAGTGAATGGCGAGAGGCTGAGGGTAAGTTCTGGTTCTTGGCTACTTTCGCCAAGAAAAAGGTAGCTAAGAGATTCGCCGCTTTAGGTGGCGCGGCGGGCTTGCCGGACACACTTGGTGACCTCGCAACTTTCGAGCGCCTACAATCGCTGCTAGTGGAACTGGACGCTTTGGCAAGTGACATGCAGTCGATCCCTGGCTGGCAAGGTCTGACCAGCGACACCTCCCGTACACTGCGGATCATCACACTGGGTGAAAGTCTGCGCGGGCTGCTGAGTGGTTTGGCCGAATCACCCGACCACTTGGTTTCATTGCGCGGCGCAGTCGCGCGTCTGGTCATCGATGCAAATGAAATGTTGGTGCCAGGTGGACAAGTCAGTGCAGCGCTATCAGCGTTGCAACAAGCCTTGTCCCGCTACGATGAGGCCGCTCGGCTGTTTGCTGGTTTGGCTGCAACAAGCCCAGAGACGCATCCGACCGTTGCTGCTCTGCGGGCCACTTCTCTTTCCATACAGCAGCAAGAAGAGCAGCTAAAGGCTTGGTGCGATTGGTGCCGTGTGCGCGAGCAGGCTGCCGAGGTCGGTTTGGCCAGTCTGGCGCAAGCATTGGAAACAGGAAGCCTTTTACCATCGGCAACCGAGCATACCTTTGTCACTGCCTATGCTCATTGGTTTGCGACACAGGGCATCGACAGCGAACCGGTCTTGAGAAACTTCGTCGCTGCCGAGCACATGAGTGACATCGGGACTTTCGTTCGTTTGGACGACGAACTGGCGAAACTGACGGTACGTTATATCCGGGCGAAACTATGTGGCCTAATCCCTTCCAAGAATGACATCCCTAAGAGCAGCGGCTTCGCCATTCTCAAGCATGAATTGCAGAAGTCTCGCAGGCACAAACCAGTCCGGCAGCTGGCTATTGAGATGGGTGACGCGCTGAATCGCCTGGCACCGTGCATGCTCATGAGCCCGCTGTCGATTGCGCAGTTCTTGCCTGCCGATCAGCCCCCATTCGATCTGGTCATCTTCGATGAGGCTTCGCAGATTGCTCCATGGGACGCAATCGGTTCGATAGCTCGGGGCAAACAGGTAGTTATCGCCGGTGACCCTCGTCAGATGCCGCCTACAAACTTCTTCAGCCGTGGTCCGAATGCTGGCGACGACGACACAGCAGAAGACATGGAGAGCATCCTGGACGAATGCTTGGGAGCCGGGGTGCCGAGCCACAGTTTGAGCTGGCACTACCGTAGTCGCCATGAAAGCCTGATTGCGTTCTCCAACCATCGTTACTACGACAGTAACTTGATTACCTTCCCGGCAGCCGAAACTCGCGCAAGTGCTGTTGAGTGGCGCAGGGTTGAGGGCGTGTATGCAAAAGGAAAAGGGCGTTACAACCAGGCTGAGGCTGAAGCCATTGTCAGTGAGACAGTCAAACGTCTAACCGATCCTGCGTTCGTCGCTGCGGGTCATTCAATCGGGATCATCACGCTCAACTCTGATCAGCAAAAGCTGATCAACGATCTGTTGGACGCTGCCCGTAAGCAATACTCACAGATTGAGCCGTTTTTCCAGGATACCCAGACCGAACCTGTCGTCGTCAAAAACCTGGAAACGGTCCAGGGCGATGAGCGAGACCTGATTATGCTCGGGATCGGCTACGGACCAACCGAGCCGGGTGCGCAGGTTATGTCGATGAACTTCGGCCCTCTCAACAAGGACGGTGGATGGCGCAGGCTAAACGTAGCCATCACACGGTCACGTCGAGAGATGTTGGTGTTCTCATCCTTCGATCCGTCAATGATCGACCTTAACCGGACCAATGCTCGCGCGGTCCGGGATTTGAAGCACTTCATAGAGTTTGCTCAGCGTGGCCCTAGGGCTTTAGCAGAAGCGGTACGTGGCTCGGTTGGAGGATACGACTCGCCGTTCGAAGAAGCTGTTGCTCAAGGGCTACGGCGACTCGGCTGGCAAGTAGTCCCACAAATTGGAGTATCGCGTTTCCGTATTGACCTCGGCATTGTTCACCCTGATCGTCCAGGCGACTACTTGGCTGGCGTTGAATGTGATGGCGCTACTTACCACAGTGCCGCCACCGCTCGGGACCGGGATAAAGTCAGAGGAGCTATTCTCAGCGGCTTGGGATGGAACCTGGTGCGACTTTGGTCCACGGAATGGTGGGTAAATAAGGAAGGCGCCTTGCAGAAGCTGCACATAGCTCTGAACGACCTTCTTGCTCAATCCCGAGTAGAGGCAGTCGATAGTCAAGTAACCGAGGAGCCACCGGCCGCTCCAATCGTTATCGATTTCTTAAGCGACTCCGGCATTAGTGATGAGTTGCCAGAAGCGCCCATTAGCTCCGTGAGTAAATTGCCGTCGGAGATTGCGGACGTTCGCATTGCTCGCGCTCACAGCGATCAACCTATTTCTCTGGGGCAGAGGGGTGAATATCGCGTCGCCGATCTTTCTACTCTTGCGCACATGATCCAACCCGAGCAGTTTCACTTACCGCATTACAGTCCGGTGCTCCGTCAGATCATTGAAGAGGTGCTACGCCAGGAAGCCCCAATTCTCGACGCACTCTTAGTCCAGCGCATCGCTCGCGCACATGGTTTCCAACGATCAGGACGGCTTATTCGAGACCGAGTGCTGGAACTGGCCGAACAGCACCATCACGTTCGGCAGGAAGGATTTGAGGAGGCATTCGTCTGGCACGCCGAGGGCGATGTGATGGAGTGGTCTGTTGTCGCCAGCGCCCAATTGATCCAGCTGCCGAAATTTCACTGACCCAAGCCGATTCATCGAAAAGCATTACCAGTACTGTTTTTTTGCCGATTGGTGCTGGGCCAGCGATACCCCGGTAACTGGGGCAGTTTCGCATCAGCGGCAACAACATGCGCTTATGCGCAAGCGTCGCCGCGCTTTTAGCTATCTAAATGACTGTTGCTAGCGTTGCAGAGACCGAATGGATTTACCTTACCCATTATTTCGAGCAAGAATTTGCTGGCGCTGACCAGCATAAGGAAGCATTTTGTCTGTCATCAATATCAATGAGTTTCCCGACTTTTTTCGTGCATACAACTGGTCGAACGCGAATCATCGGGCGCGAGGTTATCCGGGCGACATATACCCCAGTTTTCCATGGATCAAATCCTTGGAAGAACGAGGCGCTTGGCTGACGGCGCAACCCGTAGTGGCTGCCGCGCCGACGGATTATGTCCGTGAGCTTCTCGCGTGGGGAGCTGGCAAGAACGATCCCCGGATGAGGTTTGAGGTCGGATTGGGCAACGTGTCACTACTGGGTATCTTCCAGCCGGTGGTTGCCAATATTAGTGATCCAAAGGCCGCGATCACTGCGGCACTTCAGATTCCCGGCTGCGGGTTGACCTATGCATCGAAGCTGCTGCGTTTTTTGCGACCGGATCTGCACGCCAGCCTTGATGGGCGTATACGCGAAGCAATGCTCAAATCCGGGTTGCTGAGCAGGATTTACGACAGTAATGAAAATTCGATGGTCCGAGGCTATGTCGCATTTCAGGGGTATTGCGCTGACTTGGTTGCGCAACTTGATGCGGCGAAGATCGGACGGCCGGGATGCAATCTTCCGGCGGCGCCAACGGCGACAGGCTGGCGAGTGGCAGACGTAGAGATGGCGCTGTTCGCCTGGGCCGACCGCTCGAACTCGGGATCGGATGCTGAGAGCCAACTAGCTATCCATGAGTGAAAAAAGTGCGGCCCGTGCCTGGGCCGCAACTAAGGTTATCAGTCTTCCAAAGCCGCTACTTACTCAAAACACCCGCACGGCACCGGCAGCCGTGGGCAGGAAAATCCATCCTTGTGCTACCTCTTTGCCCGAGGCCATTTGGACGGCTCTGGCATAAGCTTCGAGTTGGCCGATGTGCTCGTCGGCCAATTTATCCCAGCCCGCCATTGGTGAAGGGTTCGATTTGTGATCGATGAGTACCCAGCCTTCATGGGTGTCGAGCAACAGGTCAATACGCCCGTTCAAGACCTGACCGGTCTCCAACACTTGTTGTACCGGGTATTCAGCCATTGCCCGTGACCCCGGCCACCGAGATCCAATCCAGTCGTGGAGTGCGCCCACTTGATCGTAGAGCTGCTGCGCGCACAGATGTTCGAGAAGGTCATGGGACGCCAGCAGGCGGCGAATGTCTTCCAGGACGATCGGCTGATTGCGTATTTCGGCCTATCGTGACCGCCCGTTTCGGTACATCGTGACCGACCATTTCGCTAACGCGTGACCGCTCATTTCGCTAACAACGTGACCGATTTTCCGCCTGTTCCGAAACAGCCGGTCACGCTCTTACCGAAATGGTCGGTCACGCTGTTAGCGAAATACCCTCCACTCCGTTGCGCATGACCTGACGCGCCGCCACCCTCAGTCCCATTTCGGGGAATCGAAGGATGGCGGCGCAGCGAGTAGCCATGCGTAATATCAAAGAATGCCTGCGCCTCAAGTTCGAGGCCGACCTGTCCCACGACAAGATCGCCCGCGCCTTGCAACTGTCCAAGGGCGTGGTCAGCAAGTACATCAAGGCGGCGCGCGACACCGGCATCGAGTGGCCCGCGCTGGCTCTACTGGATGAGGCGGCGCTTGGCGCCGCCCTGATTCCGGCCGCCAAAGTCGTGCACACACGCGGCGACCGCGTGTTGCCCGACGTGATCACCCTGCACCGCGAACTACGTCGCAAAGGCGTGACGCTACAACTGCTGTGGGAGGAATACACCGCCGCTCATCCCGACCAGCCAACCTACCGCTACACCCAGTTCGTCGAGCATTACCGCTGCTACGCACGGACGCTCAAACGTTCGATGCGCCAGCAGCACCGCGCGGGCGAAAAGCTGTTCATCGACTACGCCGGGCCCACGCTGCCGGTGATCGACGCCGCCACCGGCGAGATCCGCCAGGCCCACATCTTCGTCGGAGCCCTCGGCGCCTCGAACTACACCTACGCGTGCGCCACGCCGGGCGAGACCCAGGTGGACTGGCTGACGGCGTTGAGCCAGGCCCTCAGCTACTTCGGTGGCGTCCCCGAAATGATCGTCCCGGACAACCCTCGCGCCCTGGTTGCCCGGCCTGACCGTTATGAGCCGGGTCTGAACCGCGCGGCACTGGAGTGCGCCCAGCACTACGGCGCCATCATGCTCCCGGCGCGCCCGCGCAAGCCGCAGGACAAAGCCAAGGCAGAGGTAGCGGTGCAGGTAGTCGAGCGCTGGATCATGGCGCGGTTGCGGCATCAGCAGTTCTTCAGCCTGCATGCGCTCAATCAGGCCATCGCCGTCTTGCTGGAGGACTTGAACCGACGCCCGTTCAAAAAGCTCGACGGATGCCGACGGGACTGGTTCGAGCAACTCGACCAGCCAGCGCTCAGGCCGCTGCCGGCGCATCCGTATGAGGTCGTGACCTTCAAGCGCTGCAAGGTCAACATTGATTACCACATCGAAGTGAATGGCGGCTTTTACAGCGTGCCCTCGGCCTTGGCCCGGCAAAGCGTCGACGCCAGAGTGAGCGCCCATACCGTCGAAATCCTGCATGGCCACCGGCGAGTCGCCAGCCACCTGTTGCTCCCGCGGCGCGGCGCCTACAGCACCCAGAGCGAACACATGCCGGCCTCGCACAAGGCCCATCGCGACTGGACGCCTCAGCGCCTGCTCGACTGGGGCGAGCGGATCGGCCCGCACGTCCGGCAGATCGTCGAACATCAACTGACCCACAAACCCCATCCGGAGATGGGCTACCGCTCCTGCCTGGGCTTGCTCTCGCTGGCTCGCCACTATGGCAACGAGCGTCTGGAGGCGGCAGCCAGCCGCGCCGTGCAACTGCGCGCGCTCAACAGCCGCACCGTACGCAACCTGCTCAAACAAGGGCTCGACCAGCAACCGCTGCCCAAGGTCACCGCCGCTCAACCCGCCTGCCACGAGAACGTGCGCGGTGCCGACTATTACACCCAAAAGGAGCTGTTCAATGATGACGCAACACACGCTTAATCAATTGCACCACCTGCGCCTCAGCGGCATGGCCAAGGCGCTGGAAGAGCAGTGGACACTGCCAGCCAGCCACAGCTTGAGCTTCGATGAGCGGCTCGGCCTGCTGCTCGACCGCGAGCTGGCCTGGCGCGACAACAAACGCCTGGAGCGACTGCGCAAACAAGCCAAACTCAAATACGCCGGCGCCTGCCTGGAAGACCTCGACCGCCGCCAAGGCAGAGGACTGGACGAACGCCAGCTCGCAACCCTGGCCGGCGGTGACTGGATCCGCCAACAGCACAACCTGTTGCTGACCGGCCCAACCGGCGTCGGCAAAACCTGGCTCGCCTGCGCTTTGGGTAACCAGGCCTGCCGCCAAGGCTACAGCACGCTCTACCTGCGCACGCCACGCCTGCTGGAACAACTGCGGATCGCCCACGGCGACGGCAGCTTCGGCCGCACGCTGCAACAACTGGCCAAAGTCGACGTGCTGATTTTAGACGACTGGGCGCTGGCGCCGCTGGAAGAAAATGCCCGGCACGACTTGCTGGAAGTGATCGACGACCGCGCCGGCTCGCGGTCGACGGTACTGACCAGCCAACTTCCGGTCGATCACTGGCACGGCTGGATCAACGATCCGACAGTGGCCGACGCCTTGCTGGATCGGCTGGTGCACAGCGCGTATCGAATCGTGATGAAGGGTGAGTCGCTGCGACGTAAAAAGACGGAAGAAGAAGCGGCATCGTGACCGATGCGGTTAGAATTTAGACCCCGCGCAATCGGGTGGAGAAACCGGTCACGTTGTTAGCGAAATGACCGGTCACGATGAGCGAAATACGCAGGCTGATCCTTGTCGGCGAATGAAAGACACAGACTGGCGTGGATAGCGGCCCCCAAGACGCTCATTTCCGGGCTGCCCTGAAGCACGATACGTGCCCCTATCTGGCATTTATCGCGATGCGTAGAAAAAGTGCGCGTTTCGCTACTGGAAGGCCGAAATATTAATGGCAGTCTCGGCTTACTGGCCGGATTCGGTGCAAACCAATGAAGTGTTTCAACGCTGACATCAACTGGAATCGGTGAGCTCCGCGGTGAGAGCTTTTGGGCGTTGGCGAGCAGCGTTGAACCGCCGGGCAACCTCAATTGTTGTTCGCCCTCCGGGAGTATCAACCATGGAGCGTTTACGCAGTTGAGCCATGGACCGCTCATGTTTCTAGCGGGAGACGCAATCACCAGCAGATCGCGGGCACGGGTCATGCTGACGTAGAGCAGGCGCTTGGCCTCTTCTGTGGCCTCGTGCTTGCACATGATACCTGCTTCAGAGTCTGCAATTTTTTCGGCTATCGGCACTTTTTGCTGTTTGCCAAGCGGCCATGGCCAGTAGCGAATGAACCGGTCATGCAACGGCCTGTGCGGGTCGAAAATGCTGTTTGAGCGTGTCGATACAGACCATAAGCGATCCCCGAAATCGCGCGCCAGATCCATCAAGATGACCACGGGCCATTCCAGCCCTTTGCTGGCGTGATGGGTCATCACCTGCACGGCATCCAGAGCCGGTACCGGTAGTGCATCACTTTGACTCTTCGCGATTTCGTCTAGCCAAAGAATCATGCCGGAAATGGATGCGGCGCCCAGCCCATTTCGACAAAGTTCCTCATGCTGCTGGGCGAGGTCGATCAGTGCATCGAGGTTGGCCAGTCGTTGTTGCGCCAGGGCAGGGGATGAGGACCACGCAGTCACGAGGGAAAGGAGGTCGCATTCGGCTATAAGGCGTTGCAATGCTTCCTTGGGCGTTATCAGCGCAAGGTCAGCACGCAACAAAGCGATAGCGGCGACCACGGGGTGGGCTGCGTGGTCTTCAATATTGTGTTCACGCCATTGCGCCTGCGGATGTTCCGCTGCTAGATAGCGCAATCGCTCAGAGACCCAGGCTTCGGGCTCCTCGGTGCCGGTGAGTGAAACAATCTGGGCAGTGGCCAATGTATCGGCAGGGTCATTCAAACGACGCAAACATGCCAGCGCAAGAGTCGCCTCGGCGCTGGCCAGTAATCCCGGCTGGGCTGTCGAGCAGTGGAGTCCAGCTTGGGCAAGGGCGCTGGCTACTTTGGTCACGTTGCTGTTTGAGTAGCAAAGAACCGTGATATCGCCAGGGCGAACATTTCGAATGGATTTACTGACGTTATCGAATACAGGGTGACCTTGATCGATCAGTTGCTGGATGCCTGCTGCTAATGCCTCCATGTGCTGAACGACGTTACTACCGTCCAGGCTCCAGTTAGCGAACGCCGGGCCGGGCAGACGGTCCTGGCGAGTGGGTGAAAGCCGTACCTCAGGTGCTGCCAGGTCCGGTTCGAATGCAGGCGCAAAAACGTCGTTGACCAGCTCTACCAGTTCTGGCCGAGAACGCCAGGATTGAGTCAGGACCTCCTTTTGTCCGCCGAGTTGCGGAAGTGACTCGAGGATAGCCTGCATCAAGGCGCTGTCACTACCGCGGAAACCATAAATGGCCTGTTTGATATCACCCACCCAGTAAACCCGTTTAGCCAACTGCGACAATTTCAAGAAAATCGCCAGTTGCATCGGACTGGTGTCCTGGAACTCATCGACCATGACCAGATCCAGCTCTTCCCCTAATACCTGGGATACTGCAGGGTTATCCAGCAATTTAAGGAGTGCATGCTCTTGGTCTGCAAAATCGAGCACGCCCAGTTCACGCTTGGAGTCGCCATAGACCTTCACAACACTGATTGCCAGGCTAAACACCTGCTCGAGGTAGCCCTGGATGTCGTTGTGCAGCGCTCGACTCTCGGCGAAGCGCGCAGCGGTTTCACCTATACGCTCGACCAACGGCTTGAGCTTCTTTTCCGGTTCGGTCTTCGACAGCTTTGCCCAGTCACTCCAGCGAGCGCTGTCCTGACCCAGTGACCGCTGGAAATCCTTGAGCAACGATATGTAGGTGCGCGTGGTGCCAATGTAGCTATCGGCGGCGATCAATTGAGCGAGCACATCGGGAATGGAGGAGAGTAGTTCATCCTTCAAGTCAGAGGATGTAGGTGCCGGGAAATGGGCAAGCAGTTCATCGGCATTGCGTTTAGCAAAACCCTTGGCTGACTCGAGGTCGATGTCATTGGTGCGCAGCTGGCCGAGTATCTGACGCAGGTCGTCGAGCCAGTTGTGAGTTTTAAACTCCCCCGTCTGTTCGTTTATTTCCAGTCCCATACGACGAGCAACAGCGAGGAAACTTTCCAGCATTTCGCCGTTGAGTACACGATCGATGGCCTGGTTCAGCAGCACTTTTGCCTGGCTGTCTTCCAACACACGTTGTTGAGGCGGCATGCCTGCCTCAAAGGCAAACCTCTCCAGTAACTGGCCGCACAGACTATTCACTGTGCCGATACGCGCCAGGCCCATAGCTGTGGCCAGGCCTGTGTTGCCTTGCTTGAGCAGATGGCCACGAACCCGCTCGCGCAACTCCGCTGCCGCCTTTCGGGTGAAGGTGGTGGCAATGATACCGGCCGGGTCGACATCGCCACTGAGCAGTTCCTGATGAAGGATCTCTGTGAGCCGGTAGGTTTTGCCACTGCCTGCGCCGGCGCTGATGAAGGTGATGCGAGGTGGCGTCGGCATGCTCATTGCTCCCACCCGGCAAGAGCCAGGTAGTGGTTATAGGATTCTTTGAGGTATTCCATCGACATTGCTCCAGCAGGCGGGACGGATAGTTCGTCCTTTTCGATACCCTCCAAGGCAACTTCGAATTCCCCACCGGCAATCTGCGCCTGACGCCATGCCCATGTTGATGTAAAGCTCTGCCACAGCTCGCGCGTGGTGCCCGGTGGATTTGCTGGAATGCATTCAGAGTCCGCGAATGCTCGATCATCCGGCGTCAGAAGGCGGGCGGAGTCGAGTATGAAATACCCCACTGAAGGCATCGATCCAGTGGTCTGGCGTAACAGTTCGGCATAGATCGCCAGTTGGAGGTGCCGATTGCCCTTGAGTTGGTCAGGATATGTCTTGCCTCCGGCCCACTTCA
Source organism: Pseudomonas fluorescens HK44 (assembly GCF_000217955.3). GTDB lineage: Bacteria > Pseudomonadota > Gammaproteobacteria > Pseudomonadales > Pseudomonadaceae > Aquipseudomonas > Aquipseudomonas fluorescens_AQ. The sequence goes on from NZ_AFOY02000015.1 coordinate 18,834, forward strand.
TGTCGACGACCGCTTGATGGCCATCCGCTTTGGTGATGATCAGATCGGCTGATCCGGCCAGAACGCCCCCCGCAAACTGTCCTTCAAGCTGTGTTTCGCAGATAACGCTTTGTACTGACGCGGCCGAAAAATGAGTCAGCAGCTGCTTCAGTGCCCGTCGCACCCGGTGGCGAAAGGAAGCCAGGTCAGCACCACGGCCGTCCATCAACAGCACCGCGCCTTCCTCTCTGATCACTTGGTCAAAGTGGACCGCGAACCAGGCTGAAAAATCGCCGTCACTCATGTTCATAGAGTGCTGCGAAGTAAAAAAACGCTCTGCTATGCGATGAGCCAGCTTTCCCTTGAGCTTAAAACTGTCGCCTAGGGTGAGGCTTTGCGAAGGGCGAATTCGCGCTCCGTAATGCAACAGCCATTGGTAAGGGTTGAACAGGAACAGATTCAAACTGGAGAAAGACGCTTTTTCCATCGTTGACAGTGGCGTTCGGTCAGGCAGCTTCCACCAGCGTTTGCGCAATGGCAGAGGAGCCAGCCGATGAGGCTGGGACAAAGGGCTTGGGGCAATCAATAGCGCTTCGATCGCCTTGACCTTGGGGTGATCAACCAGCGTTTCCACCATCTGCCATAAAGGATGGCTTTCCTCGTTCTGTCGCCCGAGTACCAAGACCAAATGGCGGTCGGCTGCCAATAGGGGGCGTAGCCAGTCCTGGGAGGCTTGGGCAAGCAGGGTCGCCCCCGTTGGCACTGCCACACCCATTTCTTCAAGTTGCTTGAGTTCTGCGTTGGACCACACCGAATGGCCGGGGAGCACCGGCATGGTCATGTTCCACCACACCACAGTATCCACATGCTCGATAGCCGCTCCGGGTCGCGAGATCGCCAGTTGCGCCCCCACTTGCGCCACCAGTAAGGGGTTATCGTTTCCAGCCCCGGTAGCCTGTTCCACCATTTGCTGCAGCTGACGCGGGCGAACCAGACACACACACTGCGCGACAAGGGTTTCAAGTGCTTGCTCAATGGCTGTGCACTGTGCGTGGCCTGCGTGTGATGCGAGATGGTGTGACGCTTCGGCGCGCCCCATTCGCCCTTGGAAAAATCTGCTCAGCCGTCGGACTCGCCCCAGCACGTCCTCCAAGGGTGCGCCTTGGTCTTTGCTGTATGTCGGGCCCTGTATCCAAGCGGTTATGGATTCCAGAACCTGCGACGCTTCTTCGCCATAGTGCTGGCTGATACCGCCTATTACATCCTCCCAGATGACACCCTCAACCCCGGGCGACGCAGCAATCTTGGCCGCCAGCTTGCGACGCGCATGGGTGCGAATCGGGCATATTGAGTGTGTGAGAAATTGCAGAAGTGCTGAGTAGTTCCTAGGCGCCCAGAGCAACTCCATTGCCAATGGCAACACCTGGAGCGCAGGCCGCAATGCGCTAGTACTGTCGAGCCCCTGACGAGCCCGGCCGGCGCCAACCATATGTGCATCAAGGCAGTCACCTTCCTGGCTCGAAACCAGCAATAGTGACTCAACGTCCGTAAACGAACGACTGAGCCAACTGGCCGCGAGGGCGCGGGTTTGTGCCTGCACAACTTGCACTGTGCCGTCCTCCTGCCAGATGAGAGGGTCAAGCTGTTCACCAGCAATGCTTCTTTGAAGTTGTGCTTGCAGCTGTCCTAAAAAGCCTTTCGCGCGGCCTGAAGGACGCTCGATGGACGCATACGGAAGGCATTGGAGCACGGCTTGCCAGGCGCGGGGGTACGTTTGCCAATTATCAGCCAACAGGATTTTTTCAATCGGCGTTCGACGCGTCTGCAAAGTTGACGCTATGCGTCGCAAGCGCTCGCCCACCGATGGTGCGATGTAGCGCTTTGCTCGCTGTTCAACATCGGCGAGATCACTGATGCGTGCGCTGCCATGAGGGGAGGCATTGCCATCCCAGCCGTGTAGATATAGATCGTCACGCCAGGAGAGCAGCTCGGCAGCGACGCCCAGTTCATCGGCCAGGAAACTGGCGAGATAGAAGCGTTTGGTATCGGCAGCCTGCGCAAGACAATCTCGATACGCTGCTGCTCGCTGGACGGCACAAGGTTTTAGAGCAACCAGCCCAAGCTGTGTTTCGAGAATTTCCAGCAACCCCTGCGGACCCACCGTGACAGACCCAAGTCGATTGCCAGGCCGGATCGGCCGCTGGCCATCGAGTTGCATACCGAATGTAATCTGCATTTCAGACACGTCTATGCTTCCTGCTAGTTTTTTATTTAGAAGCCACGCGCGATATGACTTCTCGTCCATTTGTGCCGACAATCCATGCAAGCGAAATTCTGCGTCACTTCATGGTCAGTGACTGTTACCTGCCGCGATTTTCGGTTGCCCGTCAGGCGATCGTTCACAATCTGCTCCACGGATCGCACTTGATAGATATCTTCCCGGTAGCCGGTGAGCTTTATCGCACGATGATGACAGCGCGGGCACTCTTTGTTTTTCTGTAGTTCTATCCAGAGAATTTGCACATGCGGCACAAGCCAACTCAATGAACTCAGCAGCCCGGCCATGATCGCCAGATCGGTCTCACTGCTTGAAAAGCTCACTTTCCAGAACACCGGAATCAGGCACAACCCACTGAAGATACCCCCCCAAACCAGGCCCCAAATCAGCCGGTGGTTGCACAGTGACCGATAACGCGCCTCGCGCTGGGCGATCTGCGAGGCGAAGGTATCATTCTCCGTTCGCGCGGCGGTTCCGGTGACAGCGTCGATGTACATCGTTTGATCGAACGCATTGTTATAGAACTGCCGGGCCTGCAACTGGAGCTGCGTGCAGAGCTCTTCGGGCAGCAGGGTATACTCATTCTTTTCGACCGAGTGTATCTTGAGTTTCAGGGACGCTGCGTCGCACAGCGTACGCAGCGCGCCGGGCGCGGGGTCCAGAAAAAACATTCCGACTTCAAACAGATCACCGCCCCGATAATCGCAAACCTTGCTGGGAAAATATTTCAGTTCGATCCGCTGATCATCCGCCAGTATGACAAGTTGGGAAGGCATCCAGCCGCCTGAGCGGGACGTCTTGATTTCAAGATCCAGAATCATTCGGTCCGAAGTCTGGCGAATATTGCGGCGCCAAGACAACGTGAGTTCATTTGAACCACCGCGGTGGCGACAATGACGCAAATGCTCGATGGTGGTGAGGCCCTCGAACTCATCTTTTTCGACCGATACGTAGTCTGCTTTGATAATCATCATTGCCCCTCTGGAAACACATCGCGCTTGCTAGAAAAGTGCGGCCGTAGAGTTCAGGCCGCCGATTCCGGATCTGTGCCTTTCGCCTTGGCAATCATTGCGCTTAGCTGAGCAAGGTGCTCATCTACGTCGATCTCGATAAACTCTTCACAAGAAGCGGCGATGATCTTTTCCGCAAACTCGGCGCTGTACTCGAGCGGCTGATAGTCAGGGCTGTTTTTATCAAGGGCTTTGAAAAACCACTCACCCTCTATCTCCTCCCCGACCAGGCGATCGAGTTCCTGTAGGCCCAGCAGCGTCGACTGGTATTGCGCTTCCTCCATTTGCGGAAATTTGCGGACTACGGCGTGCTTCAGGTCGATGGCACGCACGCTATCAGCTGCAAGTTCAACGATCAGGGTCTGCATCGGATTCATGTATTTCATCGTTCACCTCGATTATTCAGCGATGCCCCTGTTGCTGGAGCGAGGGCAGGACGTCCAGCGGTCAGGCTGCGACAGCTATGCGTTGTTGACCGAGGTCATAACCGATCATAAACAGCGCGGCTTCGAGAGCGCGCAACGGATCGTGGGGGGCGGCAACCGAATGGAAAGGGCTGCCTTTCGTGGCCGGATTTGCCAACACTGCGCTCAACACCCAGTTCGCGCGCAGATTCCAGAGTGCGTGATGGGCTCCCGAGCGCAGCCCCTTGAATTCGAGATTACCGATACCTGGATTGCGGCGTTTTGGGGCAGTTGCGTTAGGCCCCTCCTTCGCAGCCGCCCACGGGAAGCACAATGCTTGCGGCACTTTCAGGAGGCCCTGAGATTGGCAGTATTTCACCACCAGCCAGCCGAGCGCTGCGGCGACGCGGCTGTCATAGATGACGAAGTTCTTGCAGAGCAGCGAGTAAACTTTGGTCATCCCAGAGTTGAAGCGCAGGTGCTTGGAACGCAGAACTGGAGCAAGCTCATCGCCGGCGTCCATGGCTGCCTGTACCGCTTCCAGTAGGCCCGCCAGTCCTTCCTGATTCGCTTTGAGCCAGCTCGCGTTGCCGGCGCTCACGCCCCCCCAGCTCATCACGTCAATGGCGGCATCCAGAGCGCGGTTGTCATTGCTATTAATATTTCCGAGGTCCTTGCGCAATGCAGCCAGGGCAAGGCCGTTGCTCGTGGAGCAGTTACCGGGATTGAACGCCAGTCGCGAGTTTCCCGGATGATTCCAGCGGTAGTGGGTGAAGGCGTCAAACAAGTTGTTACACGACCATTGCGCACCGGTGCGACGATCAACATACTCGTGCGTGAAGCGCGATTCAGAGTCGAGTTCTGCGGCGAGCCAGTCAGTGAACTGAGACACATGGGGAAGGGCGAGGTAGGTTTGGCGATTCATGAATACTCCTGTGGGCTGGCATTACGGTTAGCGAGATTGCCTGCCAGCCAGAGCATCAAATCATTGGATAGGGACAGATCGTGTCCGCAATAGGATGACTGTGGAAAATAGAGTGGATTTGTTTGATCGCCGAGATTGCCTGCGCAAAATTTTGCTTGAGTACAAGGAGCCGCAGTCGACCCCGGTTCTGCATGAGCACCTCTGCGCCGAGTTGGGGCTTGAAAATCACATTCTCAAGAGTACGCAACGAGATCTAGAGGCGCTTGAACGTATCGGCGAGGTCAGGCAGGTCAAAATGGACTCCGACCTGCGAGCCAATTTCTGGGTGTGGGAAGGGGCTGGTGTCGATCTGACGCTCTTGCCCACCGAAGCCATGACGGTATCGGCCATCATCGATCATGCGGCTCGTTTTGGTCTGCAAGCGCCACCTGCGATGCTGAAAAAGCTGCGTGGCTACGTTGATCGCGTCATGAGCAAGGCACCTGTTCGAAAGCTGGAGTGGGCGAAACGCATCACTACCGGTACACGCTTCACGGTGCTGAAGCCAGGGCGATCCGATCCAGCCCATGTGGCCAGGATTCAAGATGCTCTTTTGTACAATGAGCCGTTAAAGGTCACATACCTTCCCCGGGATGCCGGGGGCGTCGAGTGTGTCTACTATCTGAAACCCTTGGCGCTTTCTTATCAGGACTCAAACATCTACCTGTCTGCCTATGTTCTGAAGGAAGAGTGGCCAGAAGGCTGTGTACCCGAGCCTGGAGCAAAGCGCGGCAAGTACAGCAGCAATGGTCCGAAAACACTGTGCGCGCTCATGCTGCATCGAGTGGTTGCGATTACCGACAGCGGCTGGGAGATCCCTGAGCCTGAAGAGTTCGACGTCAACTCGCTCGAGGTGCAAAAGCACCTCATGACGATTCATTGCGATGAACCCGTTGAGCTCAGGCTTCGGCTAGGCGCCAACCTGCATAACCGACTCACAGAGAATCGGCTGGCAGATAACCAATCCATGGTGCAATCGTCCGACGGTAAATGGGATCTGAATTGCACCTTGCGCGATACTCAAGGTTTGAGATTGTTTCTGCTCAGCAACGCGGATGAGATCGAAGTGCTTGGGCCGCCCGTTATCCGCGCACATGTACGAGATGCGCTGCGTCGGGCAGTGACTTTTTATGCTGATGATTGATCTTGTGTGTTGCTGCTGACCGAGAGCTGACCCAGTAAAAGCTGTGGGGCAGTTTTCAATCAGCACCAACATGCAATGGCTTCAGCCAGTGGCATTGGGCTTGGGTGTCGATGACCTGCGACCTCATTTGCTTGCTGCCTCTAAGAAACTCTGAAGATAGATAAATATAAGGAGCAACGCATGAGCGCAGACCTTTTTCGGGCAATACCTGAAAGCAAATTGTCGGCTTCAGCAGAGGGAATCAAACGCCAGGTGTCAGCTAGGATTCCCAGTAATGTCCCGTATGTGGTCGATAACCTGTGGGAATGGTTACGGCCTGAACATTACCCATCCCGACGCCATTCAACATATGCCAGCCCCACACCGGAATTGGCTTTGCTGAATGCCAGCGCAGCCTTGGTAGGGAGTGATCGATACGTTGCGTGTCGGTTAATAGTGGCACCTTCAGCGATAAAGCTGGCACAGCTTGAAGTGGTCGATGCCAGGCACCACGCCGATATTCGTCTGATTACCCAGTGGCTCAGCCGTCACAGCAAGGAGTTAACCGAGATTCACGTTACCCAAAAACGCGATATCGCCTTATTGTTCCTCCCGGGTCTGAAGCGCGATGAGTTGGAAAACCTACGCCTTGAGAGTGGTGTAGTACATAATCTCTGCGAGATGGCGCGGACCCATGCGACGTTCTGGACAGACGCATCTTCGGTGCCCCGAAAAGGTGAGGGCGAGTTGTTTTTTGAGTTGACCGAAGACGATGCGAGCTACAGCCTAGAGCCAATATAGTGAGCACCGCTGCTTACCAACGGGCAAGAGCAATCATTAGACGATTTGGAGCACTGTTTAAAATGCCGACAGTAAGCCTTGCTGCCAATCAGCAGGCCTTTGCCAGCTATCTGGAGCATATCTGGCTACCTCAAGAACTCTCCCTTACTGAATCATCTAGGGTCAGCATGGCCACCAAGCTGCTGAGCGACGAGGCAACGCGGGATGTGTTCCTGGTGGTGTATGAGTTGCTGAAGAAGGATGCCGGGGCAGACCTACTGGGTTCGACCAGGACTTAGTTTTCAGCAGTCCAGACCCCAAAAAAAGAAAATAGCATTTAAGCAGACAGGAGGCACTTCAGCCTCCTGTCTGCTTTATGCCGTTTAGCCGATTCTGGGCAGGCGCTTGAGTACCCAGTGAAAGAGCAGGCAGGCAAGGCCTACTGCGATCAAGATCGGCGGAAATCGCAACATCAGGATCACCACCAGCACGACTGCGAAAGCGCTTGCCAGTGCGCCGATGAAGGTGAGAAGTGCGATCAGGAAGCGTATCAATACCATGGGAATCTCCTGGTGTTGAGGCGATGTTGGTTTATGTTAGGGCCGTAGCGGCTGCCACCTACTGGATCGGCTTGCCTGGCGCATGCCAAGGGCAAAGCGCCCCTACAGATGTCCCCGTTCTGCCTGCGATACGCAGCCTTCATCAGCCACGACGACATAATCCAATATTTGGGTGCCAATCATGTTGAGTGCGTTCTTGAGGCTGGTGGTTAGTGCGCGATCGGCTTGGCTGGGCCCTGATTCGCCGGAGGGATGGTTGTTCACCTTATGTACCAGAATCACGGCGGCAGCGTTGTGCTCCAAGGCGATCTTGACCACTTCCCTTGGGGACACGCGGGCCCCGTCCAGGGTGCCTCGGAATAGCTCTTGGAAACCAATCACCCGGTGCTGGGTATCGAGCAGCAGCAACGCAAAGACTTCATGCTCGTGGTACTGCAGCAGTGTTTGCAGATGGCTGAAGACGTGCTTAGGCTCAGTCAATGCTCGACCTTTCGACAGACGACTCATCGCCAGTTGTTGCGCCATCTGCAGGATGTCGGCCTCGGTGATGGGGGATTCCATGACATAAGTCCCGGATGCCTCGCCAGCCCGGAGCTTGTGATATTTCATGACGGTCTTCCTGTGCGAATACGAGGGGATTGAGGCGCGCGGTCACTGGACGCTGGGTCTAGCGTGCCGGCTGGCTTGGGATTCCAGCTTTTGGGCCAGTGATGTTTTTGCAGGCGTTGCCGGTTGGAGTTCTGCGTGGCTGTGTATGGTCTCAGTCGCGGGAAAGAACTCCTCGACGATGATGCCGGTATCTTCCTCATTGTCTTCAAACGCGCCGTTGTTAAAGCCTTGCCGCGCGGCGTTATCCAGGGCAGTTTGGTCAAAGCCAGAGGCTTGTCGGGTCTCCTCCAGTTGCTTGGCTTCCAGCAAGGCGTCTTCTAGGCTCAACCCGCTGCGCACAGTGATATCCACGTAGAAGATCGGTGTACCGTGGCTCTGCCGAGTGGACTTACCGCGCAGGCGCAACTCCAGCGACAGACAGGCCAGACGGTTGCCTGAGATGGCCTGGAAGTACTGCAACCGTGCCGCCAGAGTGCGAATGCTGTTGAAACCGGTAGTTCGAAACACAAAGCTGCCCAGCGGATCGTCGTCGCCAATCACCACGTTCAGCCGACCATAGGGTTTGCAGGCGTTGCCTTGGGCCAATGAACAGCCATCCGGCGAAGGACAGGGCAAAGTCTTGATCCCATCCTCACACTGTCGTTTGCAGGTGTCGCCATTGCCGACGCACAGCGGCCTGCCGGTGGTACGGTCGAACAGGCTGTAGTCAGCCCGAAAGTTGAGGTCAGGCTCGTTGAACAGCAGCCGAATTGGAATGCTGCGCAGCTTGCCGTCCTGGCCATTGCGCAGCTCCTCATTTAGTGGATGCAGCAGCCAGCCGTCACGGCTCTGTACTTGGGAAGTGAGGGTGAATTGATCGTCCTTTTCCGGCAGACGCTTGCCGTTTTTCTCGACGACCTTGCCGATGGAAATGCGGCCCAAAATTGCGGATTCCATGACACTTGGACACTCAGCCCACGATCATTTGGACACTCGTTCCATGCTCACTTGGACACCTGATCCACGTCCACTTGGACAGGCAGTCGGAGCGCAGCGACGCAGGTTTGCATTGTTAGTCTGAAGTCTCTGTCGCCGTCAATTTCGTTGCGCGTCTGCGCATCGATTCGCCCTTCAGTTCGATCCGGTAAGCGTTGTGCACCAGCCGGTCGAGGATCGCATCGCCCAAGGTCGGATCGCCGATCAGTGCGTGCCATTTGTCCACTGGCATCTGGCTGGTCACTAGCGTCGAGCGGTTGCCGTAGCGGTCGTCCAGCAGTTCAAGCATGTCGCGCCGTTGCGCAGCGGTAAACGGCGCCAGGCCCCAGTCGTCCAGGATCAGCAAGTCGGTCTTGGCATAACCCGCCATCAGTTTCGCGAAGCGGCCGTCGCCGTGGGCTAGGCCCAGTTCCTCCATCAAGCGTGGCAGGCGCAGGTAGCGCACGCTGTAACCGTCGCGGCACGCCTTGTGAGCCAGCGCGCAGGCGAGCCAGGTTTTGCCTACGCCAGTAGGGCCGCCGATGATCAGGTTCAGGCCGTCGCGCAGCCACTGGCCGCTGCCCAGTTGTAGGATCAAGGCCTTGTCCAGGCCACGCGGGCTGCGGTAGTCGATGTCTTCCAGGCAGGCGTTATGGCGCAGTCGTGCGGCCTTGAGGCGAGTAGTCAGGCGTGCGTCTTCGCGCTCGGTCAGCTCGCGGTCGACCATCAGACCGAGGCGTTCGTCGAAGCTGAGATCGTTGATGTCAGGCGTTGCGTGTTGTTCGCCAAGCGCCTTGATCATGCCGTGCAGGCGCAGGGTTTGTAGCTTGTCGAGTGTCGGGTTGGGCAGCATTTTGGTGCTCCTTTTTCAGGTCAGTGGTAGTAGCCAGGGCCGCGCAGATTGATGTGTTCTTCGGGCAGTAACGGCAGGTTTTGCTGGGCCAGCGGCAGCCGTTCCAGCCCTTGACGCAGGATCGATTCCAGGCTTTTGTAGCTGCACGCGCCCAGTGCCAGCGCTCGCTGGCAAGCGGCTTCCAGCCGCTCTTCGCCGTGCTGTTTGCTCAGGCGCAGGATCCCCAGGCAGGCGCGGAAGCCGTGCTGCGGATGGATTCGGCGTTCGAGGATATGAGCGATGACACCAGCGGTGTTCGGCCCGGTCTGCTCAGCCCAGTGGATCAGTCGCTGCGGCGTCCATTCGGCATGTTCGCGGTGACTTTTGGGCATGTGCTCGGTTTGGGTGGTGTGGCGGCCTTTGTGCGGCGAGCGCAGATGGCTGGCCACCCGCTGGTTGGCGTGGAAGCACTCGACGGTCTTAGCGGTGAGCCGCACTTCGAGTTGGTGCTTCACCAGCTGGTACGGCACCGAGTAGTAATGGCCGTCGACCTCGACGTGGTAGTCGATGTGCACCCGCACCTTTTTCCATTCGGCGTAGACATACGGATGTTCTGGTAGCGGTTGCAGTGCGGGTTGGTCGATGGTCTCGAAGGCCGAGCGGCGTGAGCCGGGCAGCTTCTTGAAGGGCTTCTGATTGAGGCGATCCAGCAGCAGCGCGATGGCTGTGTTGAGTTCGCCCAAGGAGAAGAACTGGCGGTTGCGCAGCATCGCCAGGATCCACCGCTCGACTACCTGTACGCCGACTTCAACCTTGGCTTTGTCCTTGGGTTTACGCGAGCGCGCGGGCAGCACGGCTACGCCGTAATGCTCGGCCAGATCGCGGTAACTGGGGTTGATGTCCGGCTCGTAGCGATGCGCCTTGGTGACGCCGCTGCGCAGGATTGTCCGGTACCAGGATCTGCGATGTACCGCCGAGAAAGGCGAAGCAGCGTACGTGCGAGCCCAGCCAGTCGGGCAGTTTCTGCGACCAGGTGGCCTCGGCGAAGGTGTAGCTGGACGCGCCGAGGACGGCGACGAAGATCTGCGTCTGGCGGATCTCGCCGGTTCGCCGATCAATGACCGGCACGGTCTGGCCGGCGTAATCGACAAACAGCTTTTCGCCGGCACGGTGTTCCTGGCGCATGACCACGTCGATCTTCGCAGCCCAGAGGCGGTAGTGCTCGCAGAACCAGCTGTACTGGAAACCTTGCGGATGGGTGAGCCGATACTCTTGCCAGAGCAGGGCCAAGGTGACGCCGGGGCGACGTAACTCGGCATGGACATGAGCCCAGTCCGGCATCGGACGTTGATCGCTGGGAACCGTCGGCGCTGGCGGGAATAGACATCGCTCCAGTTCGGCGTCCGACAACTGCGTGGGCCAAGTCAGCCGGCAAGCGTTGAAGCGGTGCAGATAATTGCCGGCACTGCCGCTGCTGATGCGCAGGCTGGTGGCAATTTTGCGCACGGACAGGCCGACGTCGAACTTTAGGCGTAGTACCTCTCGGATTTTACGCATGGATATACGCTCCACGACGACCTCTTCGCTTCGAGAAAAGAGGTCGATGGTAGTGAATAATCCTGCGTTGCTGCCTGCCTGAGCTTGGGTCGGATCAGTGAGAGATCACTGTCCAAGTGCTCGTGGAATCAGTGTCCAAGTGGCCGTGGAATGAGTGTCCAAGTCAGCGTGGAATCGCTGTCCAAGTGTTCGTGGACTGGGTGTCCAAGTGCGCATGGAATCCCCACGGGTGACCACTCGCGGCTTCAAGCAAGCCGCAAGTTGGCCGGCTGAATCTGCGACATTTTCGACCACTTGAGCGATGCCAATATAGAAGCCGAAGTGGTAGATCGCGTGGCTCAATTGAGTAAGCGTTTCCCAGGCTATCCAGGCTAATCCCGATATTCCGTTCACCAAAGTGCAACGCCGGTAACGGGCACAGCGCTGGCATTACGACTGGCTGATTCGTGCAGAAAAGATGGTGTCGGTAAAGAGGGGTCGCAGCTCTAGTCACAATGATCCTCGGTTCGGTCAACCGCCACCTGCATCGTGACGAACAGGCTGGGCAAGCTGTGCTCTTTTTCGGGACTGGCTATTTCTGTAAGGCCGCGAGCAAGGGCTTTGCTGGTGGTCATCATGGTTTGGGAGCCAGTCAGATCTGAAGCCTCATGGCATTCATGAAGGATCCTTCGTATGAAAACGAGGAAAGCCCTGCAAGCGTAAACCTGTAGGGCTTCTCGGTCAGGCTGACCATTTTATTATGCATGGTCACAAGGTTTGGGCTCGAAGGGGGGGCAGATACCCGACTTGCCCTTTAATCCTGCGCCAGGCAGTTGTTTACGTTCCAGCCATACAGCCATTCCATCGCATCATAGAACTGCTCGGCGGGGCGGTCTTTCCACAGCGAGTTGCGGATCAGGCGCTCGACGCCCTTGGCGTGGTAGATGCGACCCATTTCGCGGCCGGACAGCACGATGCGGCCGGTGCGGGTGATTCGCGAGCGCTGGTACAGATCAAGGGCCTTTTCCCAGTCGTTGTTGTTGACGCGCAGGGCTTCGCCGAGGGTCACGGCATCTTCCAGTGCCATGCAGGCGCCTTGTGCCATGTACTGGGTGGTCGGGTGGGCGGCATCGCCGAGCAGGGTGGCGCGGCCGAAGGTCCACTGCGGGATCGGCTCGCGGTCGGCGGTTGCCCAGCGCTTCCACTGCTTCGGCAGCTCGATCAGCTGGCGCGCCTTGGGGCAGATGCCCTGGAAGTAGCTTTCCACTTCTTCCTTGCTGCCCTCGGTGACGCCCCATTCTTCCTGCTGGCGGCTGTGGAAGGTCACCACGATGTTGTATTGCTCGCCGCCGCGCAGCGGGTAGTGCACCAGGTGGCAGTTGGGGCCAACCCAGATACTGGCGGCGTTCCATTTCAGATCATCGGGGAATTCGCTCTTGTCGATGACCGAGCGATAAACGACGTGGCCGGTGACTCGGGGCGGGTCGTTAACGTAGGTCTGGCGTACGACGGACTTGACGCCGTCGGCACCGATCAGCGCGCAGCCATGGTAGGCGTTGCCATTTTGGTCATAGACGGTGACGCTATTGGCATCCGGTTCGATGCGCTCGATGCGGGTGTCGGTCTTGAACTCGACTCGACCGGTTTCCTGGGCACCTTCCAGTAGTGACAGGTGCACGTCGACACGGTGGATCACGGCGTAGGGGTTGCCGAAGCGCTTGCGGAAGGCTTCGTCGGTGGGGATCTTGCCCACCTGGTATTCGTCGATGGCGTCGTGCATCACCATGTAGTCGGTGAATACGGCGCGGCTGCGGGCCTTGTCCCCGACGCCCAGCGCGTCGAAGGCATGGAAAGCGTTCGGACCAAGCTGGATACCTGCACCGATTTCGCCGATGTGAGCTGCCTGCTCCAGCACCAGAACCTGGAAACCCTGACGCACCAGCGCCAGCGAAGCTGCCAGACCGCCGATGCCACCGCCGACCACTATTACGGGAAGTTGCTGAGTCATTGTCTTTCCTTACCCCATGGAGGGGTATTCTAGGGGCGCTGCTGAAGCAACCCGTGCCGCCTGCTTAGGCAGGCAGCGGATGTTATTCGGGAGATACCGCGTCAAGCGGCAATCGTCTTCAGAATGTTGCCTTGGGTTGTCAGGCGAAGACTTCGTAGATGCCGAGTTTGCGGTGCAGTGGAGCGTCGTCGACCATGAACAGGTAGACCGGTTCGCTGGCCGAAGCATTACTCAGGGTGACCTCGGAATGGGTCGGTACGGCGAGTGTGTCGGCGTGGCTGAATAGGTGCTCGGTGCCGTCGACCACAACGCGGCCGGCGCCTTCAACCACGTGCAGTACACCGGAGGCCGAGCGGCGCGGCATGCGTACCTGTTCACCCGGACGCAGCATGATCGCGGAGAAGCCCAAGGTCGGCAGGCATTCGGCACCGGTTTGCGGGTTGACATAGGCCAACTGCACCAGTTCGCCCAGGCGGGTCAAAGCAGACAGCTGCTGTAGAGACTCGCGCACTTGCTTCCAAGGGAAACGCAGCAGCGGATAGTCGCTGGTCTTGTGATCCAGGGCGCTGTAAGGCAGCAGGCCGCCCTGGCGATAGCGCGAGGTGCAGTCACCCGTTGCCTTGGTGATGACCTGCGACTCCTGGCCATCAATACAGTAGGACGCGTCCATGCCGTAGATCAGCGGCAGATCCAGCGCGTCGAGCCAGATCACCGGGCCTTCACCTTCATGGCCGTGCTCGTGCCACAGGCCGGGCGGAGTCAGGATCAGATCGCCTTTTTCCATCGGCAGTTTTTCACCATTGACCACGGTGAAGCCGCCGTTGCCTTCGATCACGAAGCGCACGGCAGAAGGCGAGTGTTTGTGGTTGGGCGCGGTTTCGCCCGGCTGGATCAGCTGTAGGCCGATATAGATGGAGGCCGTCGCCTGCATATTTTCCAGACCCAGGCCCGGATTGCAGAGCACCAGCACACGGCGCTCGGCTTTCTCGATGGGTGTAAGTTCGCCGGCACGCAGCAGGTCGGGGCGCACATCGGCATAGCGCCACATTACCGGTTGGGTGCGGCGGGTAGGTTTGCCATAGGGCAATACCGACCGCAACGAAGGCCATAGCGGCAAGGTATTGTTCGCTACCAGCTGTTTGTAATAGTCCTTCGGCAGATCTTCGATAGTGCCCAGATTCATCCCGCTCATGGTGGCCCCTCAGTTCGATTGTCTTGTTTGATTGGAGCAGGGCATCCTTACCTTGCCAGCCTGCTTTGCAGGTTTCTAACCTGAGCCTAGTATTTGTTCCATATGGAATAACGTCAATCGGGTTAATTTTGATCTGAGTCAATGAAATAAGCTATTTATCGTTGTTTTAGACAAAGTTCGCGATAAGTATAATTCCAAGAGGAAGTATTTTGCTGGATCTAGAACGCTACATACCCTATCTGCTGCACCAAGCACACCTGGCGGTGTTTCGCACCTTCGAGCACCGACTCGTGCCCAGCGGCCTGACCTTGCCGCAGTGGCGAGTCCTGGCTGCCTTGGCGCATCACAAGCAACTGCGTGTTGGCGAGCTGGCACAAATTGCCGGTCAGGAACCGCCAACACTGGTACGCCAACTCGGTGTCCTGGAGGAGCAAAAGCTGACCCGCCGCATGTCGTCAGAGGCGGACAAGAGGGCCACCTACGTCGAGCTGACTGACGCGGGCAGTGCCTTGACAGACGAACTCCTGCCGCAAGCGCTGGAGATCGAGAGCAGGGCCCTGGCGGGCTTCAGCGAGGACGAGATCGAGTTTCTGCGACGCTTGTTGTGCCGTGTCAGGGCGAATGCGGAAGGATGATTGCCGAGGGGATGGAGGGGCTGGTTTTGAGGGCTGGCCCCTTCCGCTCGGTGATATTGGGAGTCCGTCCCGGGGTTGCCGAGCGTAGCTCTGCGCCAAGGCGACTTGTCTGCTTGCCAGGCTATCTGGCTGAAGCTTGACCCTGCGGGTGAGAGGCTTTAATCAGGCATTCGCGAAAATCCAGCACGGTACTGTCAATGTACGGTTCATCGCGCCAGCAAATGCCGATGTAACCTTCGGCCTCCATTTCGAAGTCGAGGGTCCTGATCAGTCCGCTGCGGGTGAAATGCTCTGCGACCCGGCCGGAGGCCGCGGAGAGCATGTCACTGGTTTGCAGCAGTCTCAGGTTGGCCATTAGGGATGACGACTCGACCCGGCTTGGCAAGGGCTTGAGTCCGGCATTGCTTAGGGCGGTGTCCAGGCGTTGGCGGATGGGCGTGCCCTCGGGCCAGAGTATCCAGTCGAACGCAGACAGATCGCTCCAGTCGAGGTGCGAGCGCATCGCCAGCGGATGCCCAATGCGGGCGATGACCAGCATGGGTTCTCGAAACAGCATCTGGCTGTGCAGCGTCGAGCGGGGCCGGTAGTTGTCGAGGCGCCCGATCACCATATCCAGCTGACCCAGCTCCAGCCGCTCGAGCAATACGTTCATGGTGTTCTCTTGCAGGGATACATGCGCCCTCGGGTGCATGGCCAGGAAGTAACCGATGGCATCGGGTACCAGGCTGGGCGCCGAGGCCGGTGACGTACCGATGGAGATACTGGGGGCGTTACCTTCGTTGAGCGCGTCCATATTGCTCTGCGCCCGCTCTATCTCGCTCAGTATGCGCCGCACATGGTTGATCAGCAGCTCACCCTGAGCTGTTGGCCGCAAGCCGCGGGCGTGGCGCTCGAACAGCGTGGCGCCTGCATCCTCTTCCAGATCCTTGAGCCATTTCGACAGGCCGGGCTGGGTGGTGTTCGCGGTACGGGCGGCGTCGCTGATACTGCCGGTTTCGGCAAGGCAGATCAGTAATTGCAGGTGTCTGAGGCGCAGACGGGTGGTCCAGGTCATAGTGTTCTCATACGAAATTAAGTATGGCTTTATCTGAAAATATCATTATTCACATAGGGCTTGTAGGGTTTTAATGAGGCTAGCGGCGGGGGCATGCATGCAGCGCAACCGATCCCAATCCATTCTGCCTCCATTGCGGCCAAGGTTTCGATGAGCTTCCAGGCAGAGCAGAACGGCGTGCTGTTCAGCTATTGCAACCGCCCGGTTCAGCAAGCGCTCGACGCTCTTCGCGAACAGCACGACTCACCATTTTCCCAGGAGCCTCCTATGAGCTACGTATTCGAGCCGCAAGCCCCCGTGACCCTGGCGGTCGCTGGCAGTGAGCAAAAATTTCCGGTGCGCCGCGTGTATTGCGTTGGCCGCAATTACGCCGCTCACGCCCGCGAAATGGGCTTCGACCCAGACCGCGAGCCGCCATTCTTCTTTTGCAAGCCTGCCGATGCCGTGATTTCGGTGGCCTATTACCAGCCCCTGGAACTGTCTTATCCGGCCGAAACCAGCAACTACCACTACGAAATCGAGCTGGTCGTAGCCATTGGCAAGGCGGGTCGCGATATTCCGCTGGAGCAGGCCAACGACTATGTCTATGGCTACGCTGTGGGCCTGGACATGACCCGTCGCGACCTGCAGATGAAAATGCGCGAAATGGGCCGCCCCTGGGAAATCGGCAAGGCGTTCGATGCCTCGGCACCGATCGGTCCATTGCACCCGGCCAGCCAGATTGGTCACCCGAGCAAGGCCGGTCTGTGGCTGCAGGTCAATGGCACTGACAAGCAACGCAGCGATATCGACAAGCTGATCTGGTCGGTACCGGAGACCATTAGCTATCTCTCGCGCTTCTTCGAACTGCAGCCAGGCGACTTGATCATGACCGGTACACCTGAAGGTGTGGGCCCGGTGGTGGTCGGCGAGCGCATGACCGGTGGCGTAGAAGGTTTGGGCGAGATCCAGGTCGACGTCGTTTAACCCGCTCCGGGGCCGGCTCCACGCCGCCGGCCCCGGATTGAACTGCCAATACGTGGCCCGCATTGCGCTGGCCCGGAGGATTCGCTTATGTCTTCCACGGATAAAAATAACAGTGTGGATGTACAGGACTTCATCGATAGTCGGCCGGTCAGCCTGTTTCAGTGGTTGATTCTTGGCTTGTGTTTTCTAGTGACGGCCATTGATGGCCTGGACACTGCCGCCGTCGGTTTTATCGCCCCGGCCTTGCGCGACGAGTGGGGTTTGACGCCTGCGCAACTCAACCCGGTACTCGGCGCTTCGTTGCTCGGCCTGATGCTGGGGGCTTTTATCGCCGGTCCGTTGGCCGACCGTTTCGGCCGCAAAACTATTTTGCTGCTTTCCGTTTTGTTCTTCGGGGTCTGGAGCCTGGCCGCCTGTGCATCGCAGGATGTCCTTAGCCTGACCGCCATGCGATTTCTCACCGGTCTCGGATTGGGTGGCGCCATGCCCAATGCAATCACCCTGACCTCCGAGTACTGCCCGCAGCGCCGGCGCTCGTTGATGGTCACCACCATGTTCTGCGGCTTCACCCTGGGATCAGCACTCGGGGGTGTGGTAGCTGCCCAGATGGTGCCGGCATTCGGTTGGCGCAGCGTACTGTTGCTGGGAGGTGTATTGCCGCTGTTGTGCCTGCCACTTCTATTCATGTTGTTACCTGAGTCAGTGCGATTCCTGGTGCAGCGCTCAGCGCCTGCGACACGGATCAGCGCCATTTTGCAACGCATTTCAGCGCAACCGCTGGCAAGCGACCTCAGTTACCGCATTCACGACGGTGTCGGCGAATCCAACACTCGTCAATCGCCGATCCGCCAGATTCTGAGCGGTAGCCATCGAATGGGAACCCTGCTGCTGTGGAGTTCATTCTTCATGAGCCTGCTGATCATTTACATGATGACCAGCTGGCTGCCGATTCTGATTAAGGATACCGGCCTGCAGCTCAGCCAGGCGGCGCTGATCAGCGCCATGTTTCAGGTCGGCGGCACCGTGGGCGCCATTGTCCTGGGTGGGGCCATGGATCGCTTCAACCCATTCCGGGTGTTGGTCTGCGCCTACATCGCAGGCGCTTTCTGCCTGATGTCGATCGGTCTCTTCCATGATCAGTACATCCTGTTGGTTCTCGGGGTGTTCGGCATGGGCTTTTGCATCAGTGGTTCGCAGGTTGGGGCCAATGCGCTGGCTGCTGGCTTCTACCCGACCACCATGCGTGCCACCGGGGTCAGCTGGGCCCATGGTGTCGGCCGCATCGGCGCGGTCCTCGGCACCCTCGGCGGTGGCTGGATGCTAGGCATGGGCATGGGCTTTAGCGGCGTCTTCACCCTCCTGATGGTGCCCGCCGTGCTGGCCAGCGCCGCGATTTTCCTGATGGGCCTGCGCTACAGCCGTTCGCTGCCGCAGTCGTCAATCGCCGTTCATTGATTCACCATAGGTATTGTCACTATGAAGCTTTACAGTTTCTTCAATAGCTCCACCTCTTACCGGGTGCGTATCGCGCTCGCGTTGAAGGGGCTGCCCTACGACTACCAGGGCATCAACTTACGGGTCGGTCAACAGTACAGTTCCGAACATCGCGAGCGCAGCCCCATTGGCGGCGTGCCGGTGCTCGATGCCGATGGCACTCTGTTGACCCAATCCCTGGCCATCATCGACTACCTCGACAGCCAGTACCCTGGCCCACGCCTGATCCCGGCCGATGCCCTGCAGCGTGCCCGCGTACTGGAAATCGCCAACCTGATCGGCTGCGATATCCATCCCGTCAACAATGTGCGGGTGCTCAATTACCTGCAGAACGTGTTGGCCGTCACCGCTGAGCAAAAGACTGCCTGGTACAAACATTGGGTCGCCGAAGGCCTGGGCGCCGTCGAAGCGCTGCTGCAACGCCATGGCAGCGGCAACTACTGTATGGGTGATGAGCCTGGCCTGGCCGATTGCTGCCTGATACCGCAAGTGGCCAATGCCGAGCGCATGGGATGCGACCTTTCCACTTACCCGCGGGTGATGGCGGTGTATCGCCATTGCCTGGAACTGCCTGCATTTCTGGCGGCCGCACCTGCACGGCAGCCCGATTTTATTGCATAACTTATCGGCAGGCTTCGCTGCCCATTCAAGAAGCCTGCTCAGCAACCTATTGGAGACCAGAATCATGACTGCACAAGATAAAAAACAGTCGATTATCGTCGTCGGTGGAGGCATCGGTGGCCTCGCCGCTGCCCAGGCATTGACCCAGCAAGGTATTGCGGTACTGCTACTGGAGCAGGCTGACCATATCGGAGAGATCGGTGCCGGCATCCAGCTTGGCCCGAATGCCTATGCTGCACTCGACGCTCTGGGAGCGGGCGAGGCAGCACGCAGTCGCTCGGTGTTCACTGACCATCTGATCATGATGGATGCAATCGATGCCCACGAAGTCGCTCGCATCGATGTCGGTGAAGCGTTCCGCAAGCGCTTCGGCAACCCCTATGGCGTGATCCACCGTGTCGACATTCATCTGTCGATTCTTGAAGTGGTGCAAAACAACCCGCTGATTCAGTTCAAAACCTCGGTCTGCATTAAAAACCTTGAGCAGGACGCCGATGGCGTAACGCTGACCGACAGTAACGGCAATACCTACCGCGCCGATGCCGTGATCGGCTGCGACGGTGTGCGCTCGGTGGTTCGCGATGCGCTGCATGGCGAGCCGCCGCGTGTGACCGGGCACGTGGTGTACCGCGCGGTGGTCGAGGAAAAGGACATGCCGGAGGACTTGCGCGTCAATGCGCCGATGCTCTGGGCAGGCCCGCGTTGCCACCTGGTGCATTACCCGCTACGTGGTGGCAAGCAATACAATCTGGTCGTCACCTTCCACAGCAAGGAACAGGAAGTGTGGGGCGTTACCGAAGGCAGCAAAGAGGAAGTGCTGAGCTACTTCGAGGGTATTCATGCGCGTCCACGGCAAATGCTTGATCGCCCGACTTCGTGGCGTCGATGGGCCACGGCAGACCGCGATCCGGTGGAAAGCTGGGGCGAAGGCCGCATCACCATCCTTGGCGATGCCGCGCATCCCATGACCCAATACCTGGCCCAAGGCGCCTGTAGCGCACTGGAAGACGCCGTGGTACTGGGTCAGGCCATCAAGCAGTGCGACTTTGACCTGCAGGCAGCCTTCCGCTTGTACGAAACCATCCGCATCCCGCGCACTGCTCGCATCCTCTGGTCGGCCCGAGAGATGGGGCGCCTCTATCACGCCAAAGGTGTCGAGCGTCAGGTGCGCAATCAGCTATGGGATGGTCGTACGCAGGAGCAATTCTACGACGCGATGCAGTGGCTGTATGGCTGGAGCCTCGACAACTGCATGAAGCACTGACTCGGTCATTGCTTCCCTTGACGCCAGCGCGGGCCACCGGCCTTGAACCGGACCGCGCATCGCCACTTCATTGAAAAAAGGATAAGTAGCCATGTCCAATCATGATGGACTTGAACAAGCCCCCGTTCACAACGCCATGACGCCGGACGACACACCCGAACTGCGCCAGCTGTATGCCGACTTCGAAGCCGGGCACATGATGCCGCTGTGGACGCAGATTGGTAACCTGATGCCCAAGCATCCCATGCCGCGCGCCGTGCCGTATGTCTGGAAATGGTCGGATCTTTACCCATTGGCCAAGCGCTCCGGTGATCTGGTGCCGGTCGGTCGTGGGGGCGAACGCCGGGCCATAGGCCTCGGCAACCCGGGCCTCGACGGTCGCCCCTACATCACCCCGACCTTGTGGTGCGCTATCCAGTACCTGGGCCCACGTGAAACAGCCCCCGAACATCGCCACGCACAAAATGCCTTTCGCTTCGTGATCGAGGGTGAGGGCGTCTGGACCGTGGTCAACGGCGACCCCGTGCGCATGAGCCGTGGCGACCTGTTGTTGACCCCGGGTTGGAATTTCCACGGTCACCAGAACGTGACCGACCACCCGATGGCCTGGATCGACGGTCTTGATATTCCGTTCTCCTATCAAAACGATGTTGGATTTTTTGAATTCGGTTCTGAAAAACTGACTGATCTCACCACGCCGCAGTACTCGCGTGGCGAACGTCTGTGGTGCCATCCGGGGTTGCGCCCACTGTCTGGTCTTGCGAACACCATCAGCTCGCCGATCGGCGCCTATCGTTGGGAGCACACCGATCGCGCCCTCGCCGAGCAGTTGCGACTCGAAGAGGAAGGCTACCCCGGTGTCCTGGAGAAAGGTCATGCCGCCGTGCGCTTCGTCAACCCGACCACCGGTGGCGACATCATGTCCACCATCCGCGCCGAGTTTCATCGCTTGCGTGCCGGCGCGGTTTCGGCCGAACGTCGGGAAGTGGGCTCGCGGGTTTTCCAGGTGTTCGAGGGCAGGGGACAGGTCGTACTGGACGGCGTCAGCCGAAGCCTGGAAAAAGGCGACCTCTTTGTCATTCCATCCTGGATCAGTTGGTCACTGCACGCCGAAAGTCAATTCGATCTGTTCAGTTTTTCCGACGCGCCGATCATGGAGCGTCTGAACTTCGATCGCACGATGGTCAACGGCCAGTTGGGCTGATGGATCTACCCGGGGCTGCCACGCACCGAGCTGGCGGCCCCTGGCGAATCTCTGATTGTCTGCGTTATCTGATGCGCCGGTCGTTCCCTGAATTGGGAGGATTACCACACGAAAGTACGTTTCGGGATTAACAAGAAATACCAAAAGCCATTGAGTGCAGTCACGGTGCGACTGTTAAACGTTTAAAAAAAACGCAATTCAATAAAAGCGGCGTGAATTAAGAGAAGCATAGGGATTCTTTTTGGTAAGTCCTTAGATTTTTAGGGAGCTAAGCGGGGACGCCCTTAATTATCGATATCTACTGCAGGCCCATCCTTGTGTGACTGGCTATTACTTTGTCGTGGCCCGTTTTCGGGGGGTAGCACTGAGTTAAATTATAAAAACAAGGTCGTAAATAATGAAAATAACATCGCGAATCAATACTCAAGAGCTGTTGTTTTGTGCAAGTCTGAGTCTGCTGGCGGCAGGAGTTTCAGTCAATGTACAGGCGACTGAAGGAGGGGGGTCCAGCTATGCAATGGGCAGTGAAAACTACGGAGCCGGATCCATGCCGAAGCCAGGGTTTTACGGTTTGGTTTATTCCAGTCATTACGAGGCGGATTCTCGGAACGGTAACAATGGGGAAAAACTGCCTGTGGATTTCCGGGTACAGTCTAATTCGATTTCTCCGCGCTTCGTTTGGGTGACTGACCAGCAGATACTGGGTGGCAACTTTGCGCTCCATACGGTCATGCCGTTAGTTGACCTCAAAGTCGACCTCAATGGCCGGTCGCAAAGGCAGCAAGGGTTGGGCGATATAACCTTCGGGCCTGGGCTTGGCTATCATCTGACCGATAAGCTGCGCTCCATTGTCGGCCTCGATTTTGTTGCTCCGACCGGTGAATATGATCGTAACGATTTGGCCAAAATCGGTCGTAATTACTGGGTCGTTCGACCTGTGCTGGCGCTTTCGTATATCGACCCTGTGGGTTTGAATGCCGATGCGAAAATCATGTATGACTTCAACACGAAAAACAAAGCTACCGATTACACGTCAGGCCAAGAGTTTCACGTGGACTATTCAATGGGGTGGGGGCTTGGCAATGGCTGGGTCGTGGGTGTGGGTGGCTATGTCTATCAGCAGACTACCGATGATAGGCAGTACGGTGAACGCATCGAAAACAACAAAGGGCACGCACTTGCCATTGGCCCATCGATCAAATATGCCAGCAGCAAAGGTTGGTATCTGACGGCGAAGTGGCAGCAGGAAACCGACGTGCGAAATCGTGCGGAAGGCGATGCCTATTGGTTGAAACTGGCAATACCATTTTAAATCAGGTCGTGTGCCGACTTTGTTGAGGTTTTGCAAGTCATTGCGTAGTTTAAGGAAGTTTCCCGCATCTTTCGATGCGGGGATTTTTGTTTTGGTTTACAGGTTCGCGCTTCTTCAGGTTTTTGCACATCGATATTAATCGTGATGAACCGAGTTATTCGGCGCATTGAGTTGCAGTAAGCTCTCCCTCTCAGCACGCTAAGGAAAAGTAATGTTCAGATGGTTTAATCAGGCTCTGGCTAACATCAGCATCAAGGCAAAACTTTCCTTGGGATTTGGTTTGGTATTGTTACTGACCTTGCTCATCTCACTGATCGGCTGGAGGAGCACTGATAACATCATCGAACGCAGCAACAAGATTAGCGCTATAAGCACACTTAATACCCAAATTAAAGAGTTGCGCGTCAGGCGCCTGCGTTATCAAACGGATCGCAGCGATCAGACCCGCGCCGCCGTCACGCAAGCGTTACACGACATCCAGGAGCGTCAGCGGATCGTGAGAAAGATGCTGAGCGTCCCTGCCAGCCTGCAACTCATCGATGAACAAAGCCGCCTGCTCGAAGACTACCAGAGCCACTTCAACAACCTTGAACGCACGTTTGAGGATCGCGAAGCAGTACGTATCAAACTAGTGCAGGGCGCAGAGCAGTTCTCCAAGGAATTAAATAAATCGCTCGATAGCATTACTAATACACCCGCACTCAATGGCCAAGATGAGCGGCAGAGCCTGCATCGTATGCAAGCTATCAGCCAACTCGCCCTGAACATCCAGCAAGCCCGTTTCGAGGTGTACAGCTTCATTTACAGCAATGACCCAAACAAAGAGCAAGGCGCATTGGAGGCTGTGGATAAAGTCACCACCGAACTGAACAGGATCAGCTCCGATGCTACCGGGCCGCAGCAGTATGGTCTGCAGCAAGTCGCGCTGGCGGTGCAGCAGTACCGCAGTAATCTGCAGAGCTATGCTGCACAGGTACACGCTGGCGCTGAGATAGGCGCGCAGATGGCCAGCCGCGGTGAGAAAATCGACACTATCAGCCAGAGTCTCACTGACAATCAAAGCAGCAAGCGCGACAGCGAGGCCCAAAGTGCCTATGAACTACTGAGCATTAGTTCAGCTTTGGCGCTAGCCTTGGGACTCCTTGCTGCATGGGTCATCACAAGTCAGATCGTCCATCCGCTGCAGATGACCCTGAAAACAGCCGAACGTATAGCGGGCGGCGACCTGCGCCAAAATGTCATTGTCTCTCGACGTGACGAACTCGGTCATCTGCAGCAGAGTATGCAAAGCATGACCCAAAGCTTGCGCGAGCTGATCGGGGGGATCGGCGATGGTGTAACTCAAATAGCCAGCGCAGCAGAAGAGCTGTCAGCGATCACCGAGCAGACCAGTGTTGGCGTTAACAGCCAAAAAATCGAAACAGATCAAGTCGCAACCGCCATGAACGAAATGGCCGCGACTGTACAGGAAGTGGCCCGTAACGCCGAAGAGGCCTCGAAAGCGGCCACCGTAGCCGATCAGCAAGCTCGCACAGGTAATAGTGTCGTAGGGGACGCCATCGCCCAGATCGAACGCTTGGCTATCGAGGTCGGCAGTTCTACAGAGGCCATGAACCATCTGAAAAATGAAAGCTACAAAATCGGTAGTGTGCTCGATGTGATCAAGTCGGTCGCGCAACAGACCAATTTACTCGCCCTTAACGCTGCCATCGAAGCCGCGCGAGCAGGTGAAGCAGGACGGGGCTTCGCTGTCGTTGCAGACGAAGTGCGCAGCCTGGCTCAGCGGACTCAGAGCTCCACCGAAGAAATCGAAGAACTGATCACCAGCCTGCAAGACAGAACTCAACAAGTCGCGGTAGCCATGGAAAGCAGCCACACCCTGACTGACAAAAGTGTCGAGTTGGTTCGCCGGGCTGGGGGCTCACTGGAAAGCGTCACCCATACGGTCTCGAGCATCCAGTCGATGAACCAGCAAATCGCCGCTGCCGCCGAGCAACAGAGCGCAACGGCCGAGGAAATCAACCGCAACGTGATCAACGTGCGAGATATATCAGATCAAACAGCTTCCGCCAGCGAGGAGACGGCAGCTTCGACTATCGAGCTGGCCCGGCTGGGGAACGAGTTGCAGTTGATGGTTAGTCGATTCAAGGTCTAAACGCATTCAAGCGGCATAGGCGGATCAAGAAGTCCTGCTGCGTGGCATCGCCTTGAAATAACTGTAGCTGTGCGGCGACGTTTCTTGCCCGAGCCGGCCTGCCAACACAACGGCGCAGGTTGAGCCAAAAAAATAACAACAAATCAATAAAAAGGGTACTGCAACGAACGACATGCAAGTGTCCCATCAAACCATAGCCTGTCTAAACCTGGCTCTTGAGCGTAACAACCAGCTTTTCAGCGAAGCCCATAGCTTGAGCTGCGCCGCCCTGAATATTCTTGATCGGCCCTACCTGGATGCGGAAGCTTTCAGCCAGTACCAAGAAAAGCGACGACATGCCGATCTTAAATTCCATGACGCCATCGAGCACTTGCGATTGCTCATGACGCAATACCACATTCCCCCGGCCACCCAACATTCCCAACATTCCCAACACATAAGGCCGACGATTTCGCTGGAGCGGTAAAGGATGTCTGGTTTAACAGGGAGATGGGGTCATCATGTACAGAATGAGTTCAGTCTATGCCAGGGTGCTGGTGAATACGCTTTCGGCGCAAGGACTGGATGTCGACAGTCTGTACCAGGAGGCTGGACTTGATATAAAGCGGGCAGATATACCGGGATCATTCTACGAACGAAGCACTGTCTACCGCCTATGGGTCTGGCGGCTCAGGCCTCCAGCGATCCGAACATTGGTTTGAAGGCCTACGAGAATTTCCATCCGGGCATTTTTCAGATCGTTGGCTACACCATGATGTCCAGCTTGAACCTGAAAAAGGCATTCGAACGACTGGTTCATTTGAGCCCGTTGATCAGCACTGGATTCAGCCTGTTTTTTGTCCAGGAACAACAGCATTACCGCCTGGCCGCGCTCGATCATCATCAGCGCGGTTCGATCAAGCCCCGACAGTACACCGATGCCAGCCTCGGATCGCTGCTGGGTATCTGTCGCTGGCTGAGCGGTGGCAAATCGCCGCAACCGCTAAGTATGGAGTTCAGCTATCCCCAACCGAAAGACATCTGCGAGCATCAACGGCTGTTTGGCTATGAGCTGCGTTTCGGGGCGGCCTATGACAGCATCCTGTTCGATGGCCAGGAGCTGCTGCGTCCGTTGAGCATGGCCAACGAGGCGCTGGCCATGCTCCATGACAGCTTTGCCGAAGCTCAGCTGGAGCTGTTGTACGGCGTCACCATCGTGTGCAGGATTCGTGCTCTGATCACCGAGCGCCTGAGTCAGCGGCAAGCGCAGGGCCAGTGTGATCTGGAATCGATTGCGGCCGCGCTGAATATCAGCAAGCGAACGCTGCAACGGACACTGGAGAAGGATGGCACGCAATTCAAGGATGTCCTGAAGGATGTGCGTCGGGAGTTGGCCGACTTCTACCTGCGTCATTCCCATTTCAATATGAAGCACGTGACTTACCTGCTCGGCTTTCACGACCACAGCAGTTTCCACAAGGCTTGCCTGCGCTGGTTCGGCATGACGCCAGGTCAGTATCGAGCCAACGATTCGTCACTTGAGGCCAGGTAAAGCAAGATCCTTCTAGCCGGCTAGTCGTGTTTCTTGCGGCGGATTATTGGAGCCAATGCCGAATTGACCCATGTGCCGACGCGAGACTGAGCCACTTCCAATCGGCACGAATCCGGCACAGACAATGGTTCGGGTGGAGTTAGACTGGGTCAGATACATCTCGGCAACTGGTCAATTCGGTGTCGGCACCAACACGTAGACACCTCCAAGCCATCAAACGAACAGACAGGCTTGCCCTCGATACCTGCTGAGTTCGACCAGGGTCTAAGCTTTCAGCAGTCCAGACCAAAAAAAAGAAAGTAGCGTTTAGGCAGACAGGAGGCACTTCAGCCTCCTGTCTGCTTTATGCCGCCAGATTGGCTGGTCATGGCAATCCACGCCGTGGATCTGAAATACGTTCTTGGCCAGGTCGACCCCAATGCGCATAAGCTTCATGTGTGGACTCCTTCTCGCATTTGACTGTGGTTCGCACCTTCAGTCTGGCACTCAAGATGCCGAGGTGAGGAGGAGTCCATCCCATTGTTCCGGGTGATCAAGCGCCAGTTCGGTTATGTGAAGACGCGCTTGCGCGGCCTGACGAAGAACACGGCGCAACTGGTGACACTGTTCGCGCTGTCGAACGTAAGCGATCCATAAACCCCACCTACCGTATGGCCGGGGTATGAAGTCAGGTATCCGAGTCGGATACCTGCTCCACTTGAGTTCTTACCCCAAACAACCGGTCGGCTATCTGCCGACCTCGCTCCAGCCCTTCAGCCGTCAACCAAATCGATTTGTTCTTGTTCACCGGATTACTGATGAAACCCTGTTCATGCAATCGGTTCATGGTCTCGAAGTCGAACCCTTTCCAAGTATTGCCGTTATCAAAACTGAAGGTTGCCAACAGGGCAAGCACGGCCTCTTCAATCAGTTTATCGTCGTATTCCATGATCGTTACTCCGCTCGTATTCTTTAATATCACCGTAAGCCCCACCAGCCATCAAGATGGATAGCGCGTTTAACTACGCGATACCGGCGAGCAGTTCCAGGGCAGCAGTGCTTCGTAGTTTTCAACCGAAGACGCCATTGGCAGGCGCTCAAGTACGTGACGCAGCCACGCATAGGGCTCCTGGCCGTTGGCTTTGGCGGTCTCGACCAGGCTGTAAAGTTGAGCGCTGGCCGTCGCACCTTTGGGCGTGTCGCTGAACAACCAGTTCTTTCTTCCGATCACGAAGGGCCTGATGGCTCTTTCGGCAGGGTTGTTGTGTACGCCCTGACAAGGCGTATGAGTTCAGTGGGTGCGAATCCCACCCGGCTACTGTCGCTCCGGCCGGAAGCACTTTGGAGCAGTTCAGGAGGCAACGAATGGGCTGAAGTATCTGAAGAAAAGGCTTCTTTAGGAAGTCAGTGACTGTGCAGGCCGTAGCGCGCAGCGAACACCGAGCAGGCCCCGAAAATGCCTTGCGGTAGCCGACCCGCCATAATAACGGGGAAGGTTGATAGTGCTAAGGGATCGAGCGTCAGACGAACTTGGCACTGCCGCCGGGGTAGTGGTGATGGCATGTACAGAAGAGAACTCATACGAAACAGGGGAAGCCTGCCAGGGTGAAGTGGCCGTTAGACACGGCCATACAAACAGAGCGCCCGTGAGGGATGGCTCTGGCTCGGACAGGTGGCGGATGGGCTCGTAGTACCGTTGAGGCCGGGTAATGCCGGAGTAGGAAAGGAGCCCTGGTTCAAGAGAGGAGTACAAAGTGGTAAGAACGATGGGATTGGCTCCAAGCCTACTAACCCAGGTGAGAAACCGCGTTCGGAAACTACAGCGTGCCCTGTATGTGAAAGCTAAGACAGAGCCAGACTTTCGCTTCTACAGCCTGTGGGACAAGGTCTCCAGGCGCTTTAGCCAAAGGCAGAAGCCGTTGCGTTCCCAATACAAAATCTTCACGCGGTTTCGAGGCTTGTTGAGGAAGACGAAAAGCACCGGGTCAAACACCGCGACCTTGATATCCAGTTCGACCAGAGCGGCGAGGCCGTCGATGGACTTTCGGAAATCCACAGGTTTGGGGTACAGATAAACTTTTTCGACTTTGGCGTCGGGACGCATCATGAGGTGCGGGCTCCGGAAAAGAATCTGGAGCACAGCATCGGGGATCAGGTGGCGGCTTTGAATGTGGGGTTCATGGAGCGCTTACTGTCGAACTTGTGGATGGCGCGTAGACATTGACTGACGAGTGCAGGAGAGGTGCGCCTGTCATGTGGGGAATGGTTACCGGGAGGTGCTCGCGGCGGCTAAAAACACAGAAATGAGCGGGTGAACTGATCGTCTTTGATCGATTCGCCGCTTTCAAAATCGGCGGGGGCTGAAGTCAGCCAGAAATACATGACTACTTCAGACCATCCTTAGAAGCCTTATATAAATGGCAATTACTTTTATACCGCCCGACATATCCATTGGCGGCGCGACAAACGTAATTCGCAAACGCTCCAAGGTAATATCACTCATGTTCAAGCTCGAGCCCCTTTATATAACGCCACATCACATTTTTATCGGGGACGCTTGCCCGACTTCACAATCAGTGCCACCACACTGCGCCACGAGCTGACGTTAAAAGGCATATGCGTTAGTGCTCGAATTCCCAATGCTATTGCGTCCAATTTATTACCGCTTTGATGAGTGCGCCATGCAGACCCCATTAGCATCCCCCCTATCTGTTTCGCTGCACTACTAGCACTGTCGGCGCTACTATCGGGAATCGTTGGCGGCTGATCGCGCTGAAGATCATCTTGGCCATACATCTTACGCTGTGCTTGAAACGTTCTGGCAATACCCTCGAAGAAAATACGCTTTGAATTGGATTGTGTATGCGTTATCGACGCCTCATGTAATCTGTATTCGTAGGCCACCTGAGGCAAGTACATCACTCGACCGAAATTGGCTAATCGCAACTGGTAGTCGATATCCTCACCAGTCTCAAAATAGGTTCTGAATCCGCCGACTCGATCAATTGCACTTTTGCGAACAGCGTAGGTGCAAAAATGTGTTCTCGTGCACCCTAAATTGAGTTCCTCAGTGATATCTTCGCCGATTTCGCCGGTCGCCAGTTTGGTGACGAGTTGCCCTGATTCATCAAGCGCAGTAAACCCCCCACACACAGCCGCATAATCTGGGTTGTTGTCAAGCCACGTTACTTGATTGTTGATTCGGCTAACCGGGTAAAGATCATCTGCATCGCAGCGCATCACTATGTCTCCCCGTGCCAAAGCCAGGCCGACGTTTAAGGCTGCGGCAATGCCTTTGCCCGGGCCATCTACGACATAAACTCGCTCATCCTTGATACTCAACACCAATTCCAATGAGCGATCGGTAGATTTATCATTGATGACAATCACTTCTAAGTTAATGGTAACTTCGCGCAATATTGACGCCAGCGCGCGAACAACGAACGGCGCTGCGTTGCGCATGGGAACAAGTACGCTAACCTTCGGGTTTGTGTTAGTTTTCAAATTAGGTTCTTCCCCTGCGGTTCAAGTGGTTTCAACATTAAAACAAGCAGAAACTTCCACCCGTAGTAAAGTTGCGCCAAGCGCTGCCGACTATTCCATGCCCACCAGCCATATTTAACTCCAAATTGCTTTTGCGAGGCACGATCATTCCCCGGACTTGAGTGTAGGCCAAACTCGATGTTTAGCCAGAGACTTGAGGGGAACTCCGAACAAGTCCTCAGATGTGCTGAAATGCGCCCTGACTACCTGAACCGAGCCCCGTATGAGCCAGATGAGCTTTTCCGACTGCGAATACGCCGGCAAGCGTAAGCAAACCCGACGTGAACGCTTTCTGGCTGAGATGGAGCAGGCGGTGACCGTCCAGGAACTCAACTGGATGCTCGACGGTTTCGACCTCTGGCGTAACCGGCCCCATCAGGTTTTGACGCCGCGATTCGTGGCCTGATTCGGTATAATCCAGGGCATGATTTCCATGCCTGAAGACCTCCCTGACGATCCTGAGTTGCTCAAGCAGATGCTTGCGAAGATGCAATCCAGAGTCGGTCTGCTCAAAGAGCAAGTCGCACTCGTGAGGCAGCGACTGTTCGCTCGAAAATCCAGCAAACGGTCGATCCTGCGACCCCGCAAATGGCGTTGTTCAACGAAGCTGAAAACAAAGCAGAGCCTGCCGGCGAGGCCTCAGAAGAAGAAATCGTTGCGCTCACCAAGCGTCGCGTTAAACGCAAGCCGCTGCCCGCTGATCTGCCCCGAATCGAGATCCTCCACGAACTTCCCGAACATGAGCTGACGTGTGTCTGCGGCTGGCTACCTGGCGAGCAACTGGAACAAACTGGAACGGTATGTCGAGGAAGGCTACTTGCCGATCGACAACAACGCTGCCAAACGAGCCATCAGGCCCTTCGTTATCGGAAGAAAGAACTGGTTGTTTAGCGACACGCCCAAAGGTGCGACGGCCAGCGCTCAACTTTACAGCTTGGTCGAGACCGCCAAAGCCAACGGCCAAGAGCCCTATGCGTGGCTGTGCCACGCACTGGAACACCTACCACTGACGACCTCGGTTGAAGATTACGAAGCCTTGATGCCGTGGAACTGCTCGCCGGTATCGCCTGGCTGAGCGCGCTACCCATCTTAAAGTTGGTGAGGTTTATGGAGCGCTTACGAAGAAACCCCAGCCTTTATCGGGCTTGGCGTTGTAGCTTTCGTTGAACTGGTTAATTAGCTCGTCGCGGGACTGGCTTTCGACCAGTTCACCGGCGCAGCGGTGCAAGATGGCCGGGTTACCGTCGGGCTTTTTGTTGATCTTGTGGATCACGCTGTGGAGAACGGGCATTGCGGTTACCTCGGGATGGCGCCGCCCTCCGTGACCGGATGCGGTGGCGAGATGTGAGTTTGTGGGCTATTGGTTGATGACCCGGCATGAGCCAGGAAGACGGGGACCTACTAATGAAAACGCTGATAGTTGATCACTCTTGGACCAAAATCATCGAGCGAGATGAGTCCGCCAAGGTCGTGCTGACGGCAAAGATTGAGCAGATCGAAGAAATCGAAGCTGCCATTCGAGCGGTTGAAGGTGAAGAGGCAGCCCGCAATGCTCTAAATGATGGCTTGATAAAGCATGCATTAGCGCGCTGCCTGGAGAACTTGCAGGGATCTGCATCCGTAACAGAACAGGACTTCTGGATCTGTTACGAGTTTGCGACAGCCGCTGCGAAGAATGCTGAGCGAATCATTGACGAAGAGCTTTCGCACGTAGGGTCGTGATCGCTCTCATTCCGAAACATCCGCGACACGTTTTCGCTAAATACGATTTTGTGTCGCGGAATACGCAAGTACTTGGCGGAGCCCTCCGCCTCGGCCTCTAGCGGTCGGCTCGGAATCTCTTGCAGGGTCCTGGTCGGTGCCAAATCCGCTGCTAACTCACAGACGGTCAGCCTGACCGAGAAGCCCTGCAGGTTTACGCTTGCAGGGCTTTTCTCGTTTTCGGCCCCTGGGAGCATGATTCATTGAAGTTCGGATTGATCTACGCTTAATGCTCTACAGAGAGGGTTGCGTCATGAGCGAAGATCGAGTGGTTGCGCTTGAGATAGCGCTTAAAACGGTAATGGCCGTCGCCGGGCGACAAGGCGTGGCAACCGACGAGCTGTGCAGGAAGTCGATTGGCGCAATAATTGGCGACCCCGCGTTTAATTGGGTCAAGCCCGACCATGCTGAAGACGCCATCGCCGAGATTGAAATGGCTCAAGCTGCCATTGCGCACCTGTCTCTACCCTCGGCGAAATAGGCGGGTGTGGATCACGGCCGGCGATGCGGCGCAAACGGATGGGGACTGCGAGGTGGCTTCCCGGTTTTACTTGGGGGCCAAATCGCCGTACCAGTAAGCGGCCGTGACGCCACCATCCATCAGAAAGTCGCTGCCTGTAATGAATGTGCCCTCAGGCCCCATGAGCAGTGCTCCCAAGGCGCCCACTTCATCCGGCGTACCACCGCGTCCTGCCGCGCTCAGGTCAATCATGCGCCGGTAGCCTTCGGCACGTGGGCCGCTTAGCTCGTCCCGCGCCAGTGGTGTAAAGATGATGCCAGGGCTGATCGTATTGACTCGCGCGCCGCGTTTGCCCCAGCGCACAGCTTCTGCCATGACTCGCAATGAGTTCCCGCGCTTGGAGATCTGGTAAGCGTTTAAAGGGTCGGTGACTTGATCGGCTTGAAGCATCGGGAGTGCGAGCAGATCGTCCGCTGGCGTTGTCGCCAACGCCTTGTTCTGTTCGGCACTCAAGGCGGGTAAGCGATGGCCGGATTGTGAAGCGATGACGACCGCGGAGCCGCCTTCGGCGATGACATTGCCGAACTCTTCAAGAACGACTGCCGTTCCATACAAATCAACCCGCAAAATGGTTGCTGCTGGCGCTTGAGACGGTGAAACACCTGCGGCGTGGATGACGCCGGTGATCTCTCCAATGGCCGTTGCGGTCTGCACCAGCGCCTGAACCGATTCGCGAGAAGAGACATCCACGATGGCCGCGGTGACCTCGAATCCTGCGTCAAGCAAGACCTTTGCCGCTGCATCGGCGTTTTCCTGCCGCAGATCTGCCAGCACGACGTGCTTACCGGCACTGACTCTGCGGGCAATGGCTTGGCCGATTGAGCCGGCACCGATAACGACAGTCACTTTTGTAGAGTTTTTCATGAGCATATCCCGCGTGGGGCTAAACGTCGGATCAGCGGTCTACCCGTAGTTGCAGGTGTGCGGGGTACTGGGGTTCGGTCACCTTATATTGCTGTTGATAACTCAACAATATGGCCTTGGCTGCATACGTTAGTGAGGTAAATTCATAAATGATGCCAGCCTTGATGTTGAAGGGCAGATAACCATGGATAACATCAATCTCATGATTGAAGCCGCGCTGGCGGGTGTCGGTGTCGCGTGGGTGCCCGAAGCGCAAGTTGCCGATCACCTGCGGGACGGGCGGTTGATCCATTGACTGCCACAGTGGAGCCCGAGTTATTCTGGGCCTTGTCTGTACTACCCGGCCAACCGCCATCCCCCTATTTGCTGCAGGGGCGATCCGCTGCCCATGCAGCAACTGTTTCAGGACGAGGCACTGCGCCCGACTTCCAGTAACCGGGCCGATGTTCAGGTTCGCGCTGCGCTTACTTGGCCGGTGGTCGTGGCGTTATTGCGGACCGCCTGATACAGCAGGCTGGACACCATGAACCCAAGAACGGCC
The DNA here is from genome assembly GCF_000217955.3 of Pseudomonas fluorescens HK44. Classification (GTDB taxonomy): domain Bacteria; phylum Pseudomonadota; class Gammaproteobacteria; order Pseudomonadales; family Pseudomonadaceae; genus Aquipseudomonas; species Aquipseudomonas fluorescens_AQ. The sequence goes on from NZ_AFOY02000015.1 coordinate 52,507, forward strand.
AACACGCTCATCAAACTGAAAACGTAGTTGTAGCCTTGCTGGCCGGGGAAGTGGTCGAGGATTGCGCCATAGATGACGTAAGCGAACATGCCTGGCGCATAGCCGATCAGACAACCAATACCGAAGGCTGAACCGGTGATGTGCTGGGGAATGCCGATTTCACCCATGGGCGCCCAGAACACGCCGCGCATGGAAAAAACTATCAGCGCGAAGGAGAGGGTGGCCGCCATGCCCGCGTAGATGAAACTCGGGCTTTTCGGGATGAGCATGATCACGCCCATCAGCGGCAGCAAAGCCAGGAACGCCCATTTCAGATAGCGGCTGGTGCTCTTGAATTGCTTGTCGGCAATGAAGCCTCCGGCAGGCCCGCCCAGGATCTTGAGAAAGTACTGATTGATGATGCCGTAAGCGCCCACCAGTGCCACGGGCAGTTCGTACATGTCCTTGAGGTAGGGAATGAAATAGGTCAGGCCGCAGTAGACGATGTAGACCATGAACACGTTGAGGCTGACCAGCCAAATACCCGGGACCTTGATGGCCTCGAGCAGGTTCGACAGACCGTTCTTCGGCTTGGCGGTCGACTGCGTGGTGCCGCCCTTGAGCAGGAACCAGGTCAGGGTGCCGGCAAGAATGTCGATGACCGAGTAAAACAGGATCGCCGATTTCAGACCGGCCTCACCGGAACCCATGGCGACGAAGACGCCCAGCGCAGAAAAGGCGACCAGGGTATCAATGACGCCACGCCCGCCTTCCAGAAGACCGAACAACCGACCCTGTTCCTGATCGTCACCCAGAGTGCGGATGGCCTTGAGCAGTGAAGGCCAAAAGATGCAATCGGCGCAGACGGCCAACAGGCTGAACACGATCAGCAGATTGCTGAAGGGCGGGAAGGTCGCAAGGTAAAGCCCCAGGCTGCCGGTGCCGAGCAGGCCGATGGGAATCAGCTTGCGTGTGTCGTACCGGTCCGCCAGCAGGCCGCCGACGACAAACAGCGCGGTGGCGATAATGGCGTTGGCGCTCAGCAGCAAGCCGATTTCAGTATGGGTCAATCCCATGAACGTTTGCATCGGCACATAGAAGGCGTCCTTGAGGTTCGCCAACTTGTAGATGGTGCCGCCACCGAGGATGAGAATCAGGAATCTGAGCCATTTGGCCTTGTCACGAGTTGTCATTATTGTTCTCCAGGCGTAATCGGGTAGTAACGTCAGGTTCAGGCGTTTGCGCGGTTATCCAGGGTCAGTTCGGCCAGGGTCCGGAACTCGGCCAGCAGGCCTCGTACATAGGCAACCTGGTTGTTTGCCCAGCGGTGTTCATCGGCCAGCATTTGCTCCAGCGAGTAGCCGATTGGCAGCGGCGTTTCACTCATTTCCCGGAATGCAATGAACGGGTCGGCGGCCTCGAAGGTCTGGCGGAATGCCGGGGCGACGTAGTGGTTTTCCTGCTCAAGGATGAATGCGATCACTTGCGGGGTTGATTCGCCGAGCATCAGCAGTTCGAACAACATGCGTGCGCTGGGCAGGTCGTCTTCGTCACAGCCCTGCAGCACGCCGTAATGGCCGAAGCCGTTTTGCTCGGGGACGATGCGCACGCCCTTGAGGTGGGTCTGGCGTATGTGCGGCGCCAGGGTCCGGAGCGCCGGCAGGGGCTGTTCGCAGGCGTTGATCATGTTGCCGAAGTCGAACAAGGCATGCAGTCGAGGGTGGTTGAGGCGGCTCAGCAGGTGCGCGATCTCGGCGCTCTTGAGTTCTTCATGCTGCTCGAAGTCGAAGAACAGATCGTGCTCGTCAGCCTGCTGCGCAAGGTAATGCAGGTCTGATTCGATCACGTCCATGACCCGTGACAGCGTTCCCTCGTAGCGAGAGTAAACACGAATGTTGCGGGCCCCGAGGGTCTTGGCAATGCCGATAACCTGATCGACATCTTTTTTCAGTGTGCTGCTGATTTCCAGGTGTACATCCAGTCCGAGCGCATTGGCCTTCTCGGCAAACGCCCGAAGTTGCGCGGGTGTCATTTGACTCAGGCTGTTTTCCTCGCCGTCGAGCAAGTGCAGGCTCAGCCCCTGCAGCTCGTGACGATAGGCGAAGTCCAGCAGGTCGGCAGGCGTGACACGGCCATGGGTGAGGTTGGTCAGCAAGGGGTAGGCATGGGCAAACAGGCGCACCTGCCCAAGTCGGTCGAGCAGTTGGCGGGCCAGTGCTTCAGTCAGTGCGGGAGGTGCTCCTGCCCGGGCAGCCTTGTGGCTGAGTAAGGCATGGAATCGTTCCTGGATCTTATTGTTCATTCGAGTCATTCCTGGTTCAGACGCCGGGTCTACCGGCGCAGCCTTTATCGCGCCAGTCAGGAACTCTCGATAGATCCATTATCAGTTAAATCATAAGACCACTTGCCCGCCTCAAGTGGCCTGCTGCAGGTAGCCCATGTCGGACAAAGCCTGGGCCAGTGCTTCGACCCGCTCCTCGGCCTGGCTTTCAGGCGTGCCGGCAAAGCCGATCAACAGGGCCGGTGGCAGGACATGCTCAAGGCAGTAGTCGCTCAGGGCATACGTGTGGATGTTGTGCCGGGCCAGCTCCTTGGCGATGGCGTCGTCATCAAGCTCTGCCGGCAGCCAGGCGATCAGGTGCATGCCGGCTTCCACCGGGGTGATCTTGAAGAAACCGCCCAGCCGTTGCTGCAGCTGCTCGACCAGTGCTTTCTGGCGAGCCTGGTACAGCGCGCGCATGCGGCGGATGTGCCCAAGAAAGTGGCCTTCGCGCATGAAGTCTGCCGTCACGGCCTGGAGCAGTGTGGGCGGGCTGCGATCCATGACCGCTCGCAGGGTACAGAAGGGTTCGATCAAGGCGTGCGGCAGTATCACGTAACCCAGTCGTAGCGAGGGGAAGAGCACTTTGCTGAACGTTCCGACATAGATCACCCGGGCCCATTGGTCCATGGCATAGAGTGCAGGCAGGGGGCGACCGTTGTAGCGAAACTCACTGTCGCAGTCGTCCTCGATGATCCAGCTTTGGTTGTGCGCAGCCCAGTCGATGAGTTCCTGGCGTCGCGCATAACTCATGGTGACGCCCAGGGGATGCTGGCGAGACGGCGTGGTAAACGCCAGGCGGGCGTCAGGGCACTGAGCCAGGCCTTGCTGGATGTCGATCCCCTGTTCGTCGATACGCAACGGGACCACCAGACCACCCTGGGCCTGGAGCGCGATTCGCGCCGCGATATGCCCCGGGTCCTCCATCCACACGCTGTCCTGTGGATTGAGCAACAGCATGCCCAGCAAGTTAAAGGCTTGCTGGGCGCCGGAAACGATGACCACCTGCTCGGCACTGCAGTCGATGCCACGGGCATCAAAGACGTATTCGGCAATCGCCTTGCGCAGAGCCAGCAAGCCTTGCAGTTCGCCATAGCCGAGCATGGCTTTGGTCGGCTTGTGCAGGTGGCGGTTCATCAGGCGCTTCCAGATGTGTTGCGGGAACGCGTCGTAAGTGCTGTGGCTGGGCAGGAACGAGGTAGGGCTTGCCGGATCCCAGTCGGCATACGAAACCCCTCGAAAATGATCGCTGCGCAACGACAGCATGGACTGGCTCAGATCGGACAGGCGGGGAGGCTGGCGCTGCCGTTCATCGTCGGCGATTCCACGGTTTTCCCACTCATTGCCGACATAGGTCCCGGCCCCGGTCCGTGATGCCAGAAAACCTTCGGCGATCAGTTGATCGAAGGCATTGAGGATGGTGATCCGCGACAGCGCGAGCTCTTTGCTCAAGGTCCGGGTTGACGGCAGGCGCACGCCCCCTTGAATTCTTCCACTGAGAACCTGTTGGCGAATCTGCAAATAGAGTTGGCGGTACAGGGGAATGGAGCTGGTACGGTCCAGCTCAATACCCGACAGCAGCAAACCTGCAGGGGATTTCATGACTTGCTCGTCTGGATGGAGTGTGGTTTGACCTGGAACACCGTCAGGCATTGAGGTGCGCAAGGGTATCGGGAGGCACAGGGTAAGTCATCCATCGCATGCGTTGACGCAGCGCCCACCGCCCGGGTAGCTGTCACGAAATGAAAAGCCATTGTCGTCTGATGAGAAGCGGCCCGCCAGGCTGCGTCCTAGAGTCCAATCAGCGCAAATCGACGCAGCACGCCAACATTGCAGACTGGAGAATAAGAAAACATGGCCAAAGCCGTACGCTTCTACGAAACCGGTGGTCCCGACGTTCTTCGCTATGAAGAGGTCGAGGTTGGCGAACCCGGTCCAGGCCAGGTCCGTCTTCGTCATGTAGCGGTTGGCCTGAACTATGCCGACACCTACTTTCGCAATGGCACTTATCCGATTCCGATGCCCAACGGCATGGGGGTTGAAGCTTCCGGCGTAGTCCAGGCCATCGGCCAGGGGGTTACCAACGTACAGGTGGGTGATCGCGTCACCTACACCGGGTTTCTCAATACATTGGGGGCCTACAGCACCGAGCGTCTGATCCCGGCTGCGCCGCTGATCAAGCTGCCGGAAACCATCAGTTTCGAGACCGCCGCAGCCATGACCATGCGCGGCCTGACAGCGTCGTACCTGATGCGGCGCATTTACGACTTCAAGGCCGGCGACAGTATTCTGCTGCACGCCGCTGCCGGCGGTGTGGGCCTGATCGTTTCGCAGTGGGCCAAGCTGCTCGGCCTGACGGTCATCGGCACCGTGTCCACCGAGGTCAAGGGTGAAATCGCTCGGGCCCATGGCTGCGACCATGTCATCAATTACAGCCATGAAGACGTCGCCCAGCGCGTTCGCGAATTGACGGACGGCGTCGGGGTCAACGTGGTGTTCGACAGTGTTGGCAAGAATACTTTCATGGGTTCCCTGGATTCGCTCAAGCGCCGCGGGCTGATGGTGTGCGTCGGCACGGCGTCCGGCCCGATCCCGGCGTTCGATCCGGTGCTGCTGGCGATGAAAGGCTCGCTGTTCATGACCCGCCCGGCTCTGGCGGACTACATCGCCGACCCGGCGGAAAAAGCCGCCCTGGCGGGTGAACTCTTCGACCTCGTCGGCAGCGGTCGTATCAAGATCGAGATTAACCAGCACTATGCTTTGCAGGACGCCGTGCAGGCTCATCGCGACCTGGAGTCACGCAAGACCACGGGTTCATCGATTTTCGTCATTTAAGGGAGTCGCCTGCCATGAAAGTCGAACCATTGACCTGCAGCATTGGCGCGGAACTGATTGGCGTGAACCTCGCCGACGCGATCCATGACGACAGTCTTTTTGCCGAGATTCGTGTTCAGTTGCTCAAGCATCGGGTGGTGTTCCTGCGTGATCAGGAGATTAGCCGCGCCGAGCACGTGGCCTTCGCCCGTCGCTTCGGCGAGCTGGAGGATCATCCGGTGGCTGGCAGTGACCCGGATCATCCGGGCCTGGTGCGCATCTACAAGCGCCCGGACCAGCCGATGGACCGCTACGAGAATGCCTGGCACACCGACGCGACCTGGCGCGAGGCGCCGCCGATGGGCTGCGTATTGCGCTGCGTGGAATGCCCGCCTGTGGGCGGAGACACCATGTGGGCCAACATGGTGGAGGCCTACGCGCGCTTGCCGGAAGACGTAAAGGCGAAGATCACCGACCTGCGTGCGCGCCACAGTATCGAAGCCAGCTTTGGTGCCGCCATGCCGATTGAAAAGCGCCTGGCGCTCAAGGCCATGTACCCGGATGCCGAGCACCCGGTGGTGCGTACCCACCCGGAAACCGGGGAGAAGGTGCTGTTCGTCAACGCCTTTACCACCCACTTGAGTAACTACCACACCCCCGAGCGGGTGCGCTTCGGCCAGGACGCCAACCCCGGCGCGAGCGAGCTGCTGCGCTACCTGATCAGCCAGGCCTATATCCCCGAGTATCAGGTGCGCTGGCGCTGGAAACCCAACAGCATCGCCATCTGGGACAACCGCAGTACCCAGCACTACGCCGTCATGGATTACCCGCCGTGCCATCGCAAGATGGAGCGTGCCGGGATCATCGGCGACAAGACTTTCTGATCGACCGCCTCTGTACTCGCATTTGCTACAGGCTTGCCCGGCACGTCCCCGGCGTGGGCGTATAACCATAATAAAAGGAGTAACTCATGCAATTCTTCGACGATTCCCTGCACCCGGAAAACATGGAAAAAGTGGTCATCACCGTGGCCCCGTATGGCCCTGAGTGGATGCCGGAAGACTTTCCCGAAGACATCCCGCTGACCATGGATGAGCAAGTGCAGAAGGCGGTCGATTGCTATGAGGCCGGTGCCACGGTGTTGCACCTGCATGTGCGCGAACTGGACGGCAAGGGTTCCAAGCGCCTGTCCAAATTCAACGAGTTGATCGCCGGTGTGCGCGAAGCCGTACCGGACATGATCATCCAGGTCGGTGGTTCGATTTCCTTTGCGCCGGAAAGCGATGGCGAAGCCGCCAAGTGGCTGTCTGACGATACGCGCCACATGCTGGCTGAGCTGACGCCAAAACCGGATCAGGTCACCGTGGCCATCAACACCACCCAGATGAACATCATGGAACTGCTGTATCCGGAATACCTGGAAGGCACGTCCCTGGCTAATCCGGCCTATCAGGCGGCCTACAGCGAGATGACCGTGCCGGCAGGCCCGGCCTGGGTCGCGGAGCACTTGCGGCGGCTGATGGCGGCGGGTGTGCAGCCGCATTTCCAGCTGACCGGGATGCATGCGATGGAGACCCTGGAGCGTCTGGTGCGCAAGGGCGTGTACATGGGGCCGTTGAACCTGACCTGGATCGGCATCGGCGGGGGTTTCGATGGCCCCAATCCGTTCAACTTCTTCAACTTTGTTCACCGTGCGCCGGACGGCTGCACCTTGACCGCCGAATCACTGCTCAAGAACGTACTGCCGTTCAATGTCATGGCGCTGTCCATGGGGCTGCACCCACGCGTGGGCATTGAAGACACGATCATTGATCAGAAGGGCAAGCGTTTCAGCTCCGTGCAGCAGATCGAGCAAACCGTGCGTGTCGCCCATGAGCTGGGGCGTGAAATCGCCACCGGCAAAGAAGCCCGCGAGATCTACCGCATCGGTGTGCAGTACCAGAGTATCGAAGAAACCCTGTTGGCCAACGGCATGGCCCCCAACCGCAAGGCTGGACAGAAAGGTGTGCCGCAACGCGGCTGACCGGCAGCGACGCGAGAGGTCGGTGACCTCTCGCTCCCTGCATTGCTACACGCTCGATAACAATAAATACAACAATGTTTCGAGGAGGCTGCATGGCCTTTCACCCAATCGCCGCGGACGATGACGACGCCAGTGGTGTCGGTATTGCGCGCAAATATGCCTGGATTGTCTTTGCACTGACGTTCGGCCTGTTGATTTCCGATTACATGTCGCGTCAGGTGCTGAACGCGGTATTCCCGATGCTCAAGGGCGAGTGGGCCCTGAGCGACGGCCAGCTCGGCCTGCTCAGTGGCGTTGTCGCCTTGATGGTGGGGCTGCTGACATTTCCCCTGTCGTTGCTGGCGGATCGCTTCGGTCGGGTAAAAAGCCTGGCGCTGATGGCCCTGTTGTGGAGCCTCGCCACCCTGGGCTGCGCGCTGGCGCAGGACTACCCGCAAATGTTTATGGCCCGCTTCATGGTGGGTGTCGGCGAAGCGGCTTACGGCAGCGTCGGCATCGCGGTAGTGATTTCGGTCTTTCCCAAACACATGCGCGCAACGCTGGCCAGTGCTTTCATGGCGGGTGGCATGTTCGGCTCGGTGCTGGGCATGGCGCTGGGCGGTGTCATCGCGGCCAAATTGGGCTGGCGCTGGTCGTTCGCCGGCATGGCGCTGTTCGGCCTGCTCCTGGCCGTGCTTTACCCGATCATCGTCAAGGAAGCGCGCATCGCCCCGCAACGCGCGGCTCAAGCGGCGAACAAGGCGGCTGCAGCAGTCAAGCGCCCGCTGAGTACGCTGTGCTCCAGCCCTTCAGTGATCGCGGCCTATATCGGCAGCGGCTTGCAACTGTTCGTCGGCGGCACCGTGATTGTGTGGATGCCCAGTTACCTCAATCGTTATTACGCCATGGGAACGGACAAGGCCGGTGGTGTCGCAGCGATCATCGTGCTGTGCAGCGGTGCGGGGATGATTCTGTGCGGGATGCTCAGCGACCGGCTGTGTCGGCACTCGCCGGAGCGCAAGGTCGCCCTGGCCATCGCTTATTGTCTGGGCAGTTGCCTGTTGCTGTCGGCGGCGTTCGCCTTGCCGGCGGGGCCAGTGCAATTGGCGCTGATATGCCTGGGCATGCTGATTGCCGCCGGCACGACCGGGCCTGCCGGGGCGATGGTTGCCAACCTGACCCACCATTCGGTCCACGGCACGGCCTTCGCCACGCTGACCCTGGCCAACAACATGCTGGGTCTGGCCCCGGGGCCGTTCATCACCGGCAGGGTGTCCGACCTCATCGGCTTGCAGGCTGCTTTTCAATGGGTGCCACTGGTCAGCATCGCGGCTGCGGCGGTGTTCTTTTATGCCAAGTGTCATTACCACAAGGATATCGCCCGGCTTGCGGGCGAGCGGGTCAACGATTCGATGAGTGAAGCTGTGTTAGAGGTGAAGGTGTGAGTGGTCGTTTACGGATTGATGTGTTCTTCGATTTCATCTGCCCCTGGTGCCTGATCGGCAAGCGCCAACTGGAGCGCGCGCAGGACCTGTTGCGTATCCAGCAACCGGGTGTGGAAATCACCACGGTGTGGCATGGGGTGCAGTTGTTGCCACAATTGCCGGTACAGGGTGAGCCCTTCGCCGAGTTTTATCGTAAGCGCCTGGGCAGTGCCGAAGCTGTGAGCCTGCGCCAGGCTCAGGTGCAGCAGGCCGCGATGGCGGTGGGGGTGCCCATCGACCTGAGCCGCATCGCCACCATGCCCAATACCGCTGATGCCCATCGCTTGCTGGAGCGTGCCACTGTGCTGGGCAGTACGGCGCAACGTGATGTCTTGCTTGAGCGTCTGTTCGCTGCCTACTTCCAGCACGGTGAGGACCTGGGTTGCCCTGAGACCTTGATCGCCATCGCCCAGGCGTGTGGCTTCGACGCTGATGCCATGGCCTCCGTTCTGCAAGGTGACGGCGATCCTTACGTCGGCAACGAGGCAGGCGCTGGCAGCGGTGTGCCGTGTTTTCAATTCGACCGTCGTCTGACGGTGGTGGGCGCGCAGCCAACCGAGGTGCTGCTTGGCGCCATGGGCGAAGCCTTGCTCGACAGCCATCGCTCACGGCTACCGGCATGAGCCGGCGTGTACCCGTGCCTGCGGGAAAGCTCTCGCAGGCGGGTGGCCGTGCGTTGGTTGAGTTCGAGGGCAAAAGCCTGGCGCTGTTCAACGTCGAGGGCGATCTGTTTGCCATCGACGACGGTTGCCCGCATCAGGGGGCCTCGCTGTGCGGCGGGCGCCTTGAGGGGAGGGTGATTCAATGCGGCGCCCATGGCCTGCGCTTCGATCTGCGCAGCGGCTACTTGCTCAATTCAACCCAACTCAAAGTCGCCAACTACCCGGTCGAGGTCGTCGACGGCCAGGCATTTATTGTCATCATTTCTGAGGAATCCGCGCCATGAGCGTCATTGCTCTCACCCATATCCATAGCCGAACGCGCGAATTGGCGCCGGGTTTTATCGTCAGTCTGATTGTTGCGGCGGCAGCCTCCTTTCTGTCCGAGCATTACGGTGCGCCGGTGATGCTGTTCGCCTTGCTGCTGGGCATGGGGCTGAATTTTCTCTCCGGCGAGGGCCCGTGCAAGGCTGGCATCGAATTCACGGCGCGTACCGTGTTGCGCATTGGCGTGGCCCTGTTAGGCATGCGTATTACTCTCGAACAGATCGCCGCGCTGGGCTGGAAACCTTTTGCTCTGGTGGTGATCCTGGTGGTAGTGACGATCAGTGTCTCGGTGGTGGCGGCCAAAGCGCTGGGCTTTCAGCGTTTGTTCGGCATGCTCACCGGTGGGGCTACCGCGATCTGTGGCGCCTCGGCTGCGATGGCGCTGGCGGCGGCGCTGCCCAATCATCCGCAGAAAGAGCGTGCCACGCTGTTCACTGTCATTGGGGTGTCGGCGCTGTCCACCACGGCGATGATCCTTTACCCGATGATTGCCAACTGGCTGTCGTTGTCGCCGCAAGTCGCAGGGATGTTCCTGGGCGGGACCATCCACGATGTCGCCCAGGTAGTCGGTGCCGGTTACAGCCTGTCGACCGAGACCGGTGACATAGCCACTGTGGTCAAGCTGATGCGGGTCGCCATGCTGCTGCCGGTGATCCTCTGCGCCACCCTGATCACGCGTATGCAGGGCGCCGACACGACGGGCACGCGGCCGCCGCTGCTACCGTGGTTCGCCGTCGGTTTTCTGCTGCTGGCCTGTATCAACAGCACGGGATGGGTGGCACCGGTGGTGCAGGGTTCGGTCAACGAACTGTCGCGCTGGAGCCTGGTGGTTTCCATCAGCGCCTTGGGGATGAAGACTCAGCTCAAGGAGCTGGCCGCCGTCGGCATCAAGCCGATCCTGCTGATGGTGGGGGAGACGGTGTTTCTCGCGGTCCTGGTGCTGCTGTTGCTGCACTGGGGGCTATAAGCCCGGCTAAGCCTCAATGCTGTTCAGTTGATACCCTGTGGCGAGGGAGCTTGCTCCCGCTGGGGTGCGAAGCAGCCCCAAAACGGTCGCCGCGTACTTTCTGAAAAACCGCAGTCGCCTTGTTGGGGGCGCTTCGCACCCCAGCGGGAGCAAGCTCCCTCGCCACAGGGCATACCGGTTCTTTCGCGGCGACTGTACCAGCAGTCGCCGTTTTTTTTGCAATCCCTGCGTCCATTTCAATGGGTTCAGCGTTCTGTGGAGCCGGGCAGGGTGGTCGGGGCCATTGGTGCTCTGACGGCCTGTTTTTGTGCACTGCGCCACGCGGCGGGTGGCATGCCGAACTGGGTGATGAACCAACGTGTGAAGGAACTCGCCATGGAGTAGCCGAGCATGTCGGCGATCCGGCCCAGGGAGTAGTTCGGGTTTTCCAGGTAGCGCAGCACCAGGTCGCGGCGCACGTCGTTGATCAGGTCGTTGAAGGCGCAGCCGTCGTCTTTGAGGCGGCGCTGCAGGGTCCGAACGTTCATGCCCTGGGTCTGGGCGATCTGCTCGATGGTGGCGCGCCCCATCGGCAACAGCAGGTAGATGGCTTTGCGCACCTCGAACAGCATCGACGGTCCTTCGTGGCTCAGCAGTGAGTCGAGGTAGCTCTGGGCGTAGCGAGCCATGGCCGGATCGGCATGGGGGTTGGTCATGTCGAGGCTGGCATCGGAACAGACGATGCCATTGAACTCGCTGCCGAACTCCAGGTTGCAGCCGAACAGGCGACGATGCAGTTGCAGGTTGTCGGGGGGCTGGTGGGTGAAGTTGACGCTGTAGGGATGCCAGTGCGTGCCGAGCAGAGCGGCGCACAGGCGGAACATCACGCCGATTGCAAGCTCGGTGGCCTGTCGGCTGGGCATCGGTGATTCGGTGACCACCTCTTCGCGAATGATCACCATCTTGCCGGCCTCTTCAATGAAGATGGCCAGCGAATCGTTCATCAGATGACGGTAGTGCACCACGACTTGAAAAGCATCACGCAGCGTACGCTGGTGGCTGAGCAGCAGGCTGACCACACCGAAGTCCGAGAGCTGGCGCGATTCGGCCATGCTCAGGCCGAAGCTCTGACAACCGCTGGCGGCGGCCGACTCTTCCAGCAGACGCACGGCGGCATCGATGGGAATACGGTGTTCAGGGGCTTGCAATTGGGCCTTGCTCAGGCCGACGGCAGCCAGTAAGTCGCGCGGGTTGAACCCCAGGTACTGACTGACCTCCAGGTAGTTGGTCAAGACGGCGGCGCGAACAAGCTTGGTCATGCGAAGGTCTTTCCTGGGCAGATTCCGATGGAAATGAGCGTGGCGACTATATCCAGCACATCATCAATTGAACAGTTGTGACGTCATCGATGGCACTCCCCCAATGCTGTCCGCAATGACGGTCGCCTTATGGATCAATCGGCTCACATCCATTGATTACAGTGGCCTGGGCCGGAGCTGTCGTGTTTTTTGATCAGTGGTCGCGCCACGCCAACACCTGGAAATCTGTCATCAAAAGAAAAGTCACTGACGCCAAATGAAAAGCGCCTCGGGTGGGCGCTCTTTAATGTCGGTACTACAAAAAGCTTCTGGCGATAGAGCCGGTCGAGTCATCGAGAAAGCGAAGGTGTTGATGTGGACAAACTGCAAACTGCCGCAACCGTTCTGATCGTACCGGGCCTGCGCGAGCACGTTGCCGAACATTGGCAAACGCTGCTTGAGACCCGCCTGAGCCACGTGCGCAGTGTGCCGCCGCTTGAAACCGACAAGCTCGACTGCAGCAAGCGGGTCCAGGCGATCCAGCACGAACTTACGCAGATCGAAGGGCCGGTGATTCTGGTAGCCCACAGTGCCGGTGTGTTGATGGTCGCGCACTGGGCTGCTCGACACAGTCGCCCGATCAAGGGCGCTCTGCTGGCCGCTCCACCGGACCTCGATGCCACTTGGCCGCCAGGCTACCCATCCGCTGAAACGCTGCGTACCCATGGTTGGGCCCCTTTACCCCAAGGCCCGCTGCCGTTTCGCAGCCTGGTGGCCGGCAGCACCAACGATCACCTTGCCAGCCTGGATGCCGTCACTCGCATGGCGAAAGGCTGGGGTGCCGAACTGCTCACTCTGGGCGCAGTGGGGCATCTCAATCCGGCTGCGGGCTATGGCCGCTGGCCGCAAGCCGAAGCACTCATCCTGGAGTTGGACCGCTAGTTCAGGCGCCGGTTGGCCGCAGGCCTTCGGCAATTGCCCTCATTCCTGAAAAACGCAAACCACTGGAACAAGCGGTTGCGTGAGGGCGGCTGCGCTTAAAACAACTACAAAAAAGCGGAGACAACGCAATGCACAACAATAAGAAGCGTCACGGGTTCACGCCCTCGCGTTACAGCGTGTTGGCCTCGGCCATTCTGGCCGCCGCCATGCCGGCGGCGCATGCGGTCGAACTCGATACGGGTAACCCGGACTGGACCGCGCGTTTTGATAACACCGTCAAATACAACTACGGCGTGCGCACCGAAAACGCCGACAAGCGCATGTTAGGGACGCCGAACAACAACGATGGCGACTACAACTTCCGCAAGGCCGGCACCAACATCACCCACCGCATTGACCTGTTGACCGAGATGGATGTGGTCTACAAGAACAGCATGGGCTTTCGCGTCAGTGCTGCCAGTTGGTACGACAAGGCGTACGAGAACACCGGTTCGAACGCCAATCCGTTCGTCAACGGCAATGACGCAAGATCGGGCCTGGTCGCCAACGACCCACGCCTTGCCGCGGTCACCGGTGACAATGTCGGCAATGGCAGTCCCCACCTGAGCAACTATGCCCAGCGTTACTACACCGGTCCCTCCGGCGAAATCCTCGATGCCTTCGTGTTCTACAGCACCGAAGTGGGCGAGGAGTCGCTGTTGAGCGTCAAGGCCGGTCAGCACAACGTGTTCTGGGGTGAAACCATCCTCAACCCGGTGCATTCGATCAGCTATGGCCAGTCCGGCCTGGACCTGGCCAAGCTGGCAGCCTCGCCGGGTACCGAAGCCAAGGAACTGTTCGTTCCGCGTAATCAGCTGTCGATGTCGTTCACCGTCAATCCCGAGTTGACGGTGGGTGCCCAGTACTTCCTGGATTGGAATGCTGCCCGCCTGCCGGAGGCCGGTACCTATTATGGCGGTTCCGATCTGGTGGGGTTCGGCGCGCAGTCGTTCCTGCTGGGCAACACCAACGCCGTGGTGCCCGGCAGCCCTCTGGGTTGCGGGCTGGCGCCTTGCAACGGGCTGACCAACGTGCGTCGTGGCCACGACCTGACGCCGGATAAAAGCGGAGACTGGGGCGTGATGGCCAAGTGGTCGCCCGCCTGGCTGGATGGCACGCTCGGTTTCTATTACCGCAAGACCTCGGACATTTTGCCTCAAGCCTGGTTGAACGCCACAGGGATCAGCTCGGCCAATCCCAACGGGACTCCGCCAGCGGGCATGGTGCCGGCGGTCGTCAATACGCTGAACTCGCTGAGCACCAGCACCTATCAATTGGCCTATGCCGACAACATCCACATCTTCGGTCTGAGCCTGTCGAAAGAGATAGGCGGCGTCAGTGTCGGCTCCGACCTGAACATCCGTCACAACATGCCGCTGGCCAGCATCCCGGCCATTCTCAGTTCCACCGGACCGCTGGGGCTGGGTGCCGGTCTGGGCCTGTTGCCGGCTCGTACGGCGCAGACCGGTATCGTCTATGACGTCCCGGACAAGGGCGACAGCATGAGTGCCACCGGTGACACGCTGCACTGGACGCTCAACGGCCTGATGACCCTGCCCAAGACGCCGGTGTTCGATTCGGCAACCCTGCTCACCGAGCTGTATTACAGCAACCTGCTCAAACTCGATAGCAAGAACCAGGCGCTCTACAAGGGCAACAGCAGCTACCGCGGCGTCGATGCGCCGACCCGGGACAACTGGGGTATTGCAGCCAACTTCACACCGACCTGGTACCAGGTCTTCCCGGGTGTCGACTTGAACATGCCGATGTCCATCAACGTGGGGCTTGCCGGCGTTTCACCGGTGTCCGGTGGCGGTGCCAAAGACACCGGCAACTATGCGGTCGGCGTCGGTGCCGTTGTGTACAACAAATACTTTGTCGACCTGAAGTACGTGGACTCCTTCGGCAAGACCGACAAGTGTGACGTCAGCGGCGTCAGTACCGGCGCGGCCAATGCCGGCAGCGGTGACGGCTCCACACCGAACGCCTTCAGCGGCAACGAAAACTACGCGTGTTTTGGCGGTGGCTATTCGGCCTTTTCCGGTGGTGGTGCAACCACCGCAGACCGTGGCGCGGTTTACCTGACGATGAAAACCACCTTTTGATTCACGAATGGCTTAGTCACCTGAGCAGGAGAATAACAACATGAAATTCGTGCGTACTTTGCTGGGCGTTTCTCTGGCCATGGCGGTTGCCGCTCAGGCACAGGCCGCTGTATCGACTCAGGAAGCCGCCAGGCTGGGCAGCAGCCTGACCCTGGTCGGGGCTGAAAAAGCCGGGAATGCCGAGGGCTCTATTCCTGCCTATTCGGGGGGCTTGACCACGCCGCCGGCCAGTTTCAACACCGGTGACAGCATGCGGCCGGACCCCTTTGCCGACGAAAAACCACTGCGGGTGATCGACGGCAAAAACGTCGATCAGTACAAGGGTGAACTCACGGCGACCACCGTGGAACTGGCCAAGCGTTTCCCCAGTTTCCACGTCAATGTCTATCCAACCCACCGCACCGTCGCACTGCCCAAGGCTGTGCTGGACAATGGCGTAAAAAATGCCACCGGCGCCAAGTCCCTCGAAGGCGGATTGGCGATCGACAACGTGCTGCCGGGTGTGCCGTTTCCGATCCCGCAGTCGGGCAACGAGGCGATGTGGAACTTCCTGCTGCGCTATCAGGGCGTCAGCATCAACTCCAAGTACGACTCGTGGAACGTCGACTCCGCGGGAGTGCCGAGCCTGGCAACCACCGGGCAGGCGTTCATTTCCTATCCGATCTACGAAAACCTGGCGCAGCCGATCAGCAGCGCCGACGTGTACTACCAGATGAAGCTGTCCTACACCGGCCCTGCGCGCCGGGCCGGCGAAGCGGTGATGCTCAAGGACGCCGCCAACCCGTTGCAGCAGCCGCGCCGTGGCTGGCAGTACTTGCCTGGCCAGCGTCGGGTAAAACTGGCACCGAACCTGGCCTACGACACGCCTAATCCAGGCACTGCCGGTGCGGGCACCTACGACGATGTCTTTGTGTTCAACGGTGCGCTGGACCGCTACGACTGGAAGCTGGTGGGCAAGCAGGAAATGATCGTGCCCTACAACACCTACAAGCTGACCTACGCCCAGGACCCCAAGTTACTGACCACCGCCAATCACCTGGCACCCGACTACGTGCGCTGGGAAAAACACCGGGTCTGGGTGGTGGAGGGCAACCTCAAGGCCGGCGCGCGGCACATCTATCAGAAGCGTCGTTTCTACCTCGATGAAGACAGCTGGACCGCTCTGGCCTCCGATCAGTACGACGCCCGTGGTCAGTTGTACCGTGGCTCCTTCGCATTCCTCAGCCAGAGCTATGACAAGCAGATCCCGGATTCCACGCCCTTCATGATCTACGACCTGGTCGGTGGCTCCTACAACATCAACGGTGTGGTGGGGCCGTACGGCGGCATCAAGTACATCGATCCGCTCTCCAAGGCGCAGTGGTCGCCGGAGTCCCTGGCGGGGTCCGGCATTCGCTAAGCGAACACCAGATTTGAACGTCGGGCTGCACGGTTGTGTGCCCGGCGCGGCTATCCGAAGAGGACGCGGTATGTGTTCGTACAAAAAGTACCTGCAGTGGGCGCTGGGCACCCTGCTGGCAATGTTGCAGGGCCTGACCCAGGCGGCCGGTTATGTCGATGTACTGGATCTGCCGGCCAGGGCCAGTGCCTTGGCTGTCAGCAGCCCGTTGTCAGGCATGGCGCGCGCGGGTGAGCGATTGATTGCGGTCGGGCAACGAGGCCACATTCTCTATTCCGATGATTCCGGCAAACACTGGCAGCAAGCCGCGGTGCCGGTGAGTGCCGATCTCACGGCGGTGAATTTCCCTTCTGCCCTGCAGGGCTGGGCGGTCGGCAACGACGGCGTGGTGTTGCACAGCAGCGACGCCGGGGCGACCTGGCGCAAGCAACTGGACGGTCGCCAGATCGGTGCCTTGCTGGTCCAGCATTATGGGGCGTTGGCCAGTGCAGAACCCGGCAACGAACAATGGCCACTGCTGGCTGCCGAAGGCCAGCGACTGGTCGAGCAGGGCGCTGATAAGCCCTTGCTCGACGTCTGGTTCGCCAACGACCACCTCGGGTATGTGGTCGGTGTGTTCAACCTGATCCTGCGCACCGAGGATGGTGGCCAGAACTGGACACCTTTTCAGGACCGTACCGATAACCCGCAGGGCTTGCACCTCAACGCCATCGCCTCTGTCGGCGATGCGGTGTACATCGCCGGCGAGCAGGGCCTGTTGCTCAAATGGGATGAGGCTTATCAGCGCTTCGCCGCCGTGCAAACACCCTATCAGGGCAGCTTTTTTGGCGTGGTTGGCAAGCCCGGCGAGGTGATTGCCTATGGCTTGCGCGGCAATGTGCTGCGCAGCGCGGACGGCGGCCTCAGCTGGACTGCGCTCGACAGTCGCCTGCACGTCAGCATCACCGCCGGCATCGTCGACGCCAGCGGTCATTACCGCTTGTTCACCCAGGGCGGGCAGATGCTCGTCAGTCAGGGGGCTGGCGCGGACATGCACCTGGTGCGGCAACCCGAGCCGTCCCCGGTGGCTGGCGCCACTCAGGCCGCCGATGGCGCGCTGGTGGTGGTTGGCAGTCGTGGTGCACAGGCACTGCCCAATGAATAAGACCTCGAACCCTTAGAGCGAGAACCCAGACATGGGCAATATCAAGCAAGACACCATGCCGGTGATCCGCGACGTGCGTGACTTCGACCGCCGCTCCGGTAACCGGCTGGAGCGGATGGTGTTCAACTATCGCCCTCTGTTCATGCTGCTGATGGCGCTGGCCACTGTGCTGCTGGGCTACATGGCCGCAACACGCCTGGAACTGCGCCCCAGCTTCGAGAAAATGATTCCGCAGAGCCAACCGTATATCCAGAACTTCCTGGAGAACCGTCAGTCACTGCGCGGTTTGGGTAACTCGGTGCGCGTGGTGGTCGAGAATACCCGGGGCGATATCTTCGACCCCGCTTACCTGGACGTGCTCAAACAGGTCAACGATCAGCTGTTCCTCACCGAAGGTGTCGACCGCGCCTGGATGAAGTCGTTATGGAGCCCGGCGGTGCGCTGGACCGAAGTCACCGAACAAGGCTTCCAGGGTGGCCCGGTGATGCCCGATACCTATGAGGGCAAGCCTGAGCAAATAGAACAGTTGCGCCAGAACATTTCCCGCGCCGGACTTGTCGGCAACCTGGTGGCCAGTGACTTCAAGTCGAGCATGCTGATCGTACCGTTGCTGGACAAGGCCGCGGCCGGTGGTCAGAGCATCAACTACCACGGGTTCTCGCAGATGCTTGAAGAGCAGTTGCGCGACAGGATCGAGTTCGCCGGCGACAGCGCTGCCCGCAAAGCCGGAGAAGAGGGCAAGGGCCAGTACAAGGTCCGGGTGATCGGTTTCGCCAAACTGATGGGCGACCTGATTGACGGCCTGATTCAGGTGATGATGTTCTTCGGCCTGGCCGTGATCACCTCGCTGGTCATTATTTTTCTCTACACCCGCTGTGTGCGCAGCACCTTGCTGGTGGTCGGCTGCTCGCTGGTCGCGGTGATCTGGCAACTGGGCATCGTTGCCTGGCTGGGCTATGCCATCGACCCGTACTCGGTGCTGGTGCCTTTTTTAGTCTTCGCCATCGGTGTCTCCCACGCGGCGCAAAAGATGAACGGGATCATGCAGGACATCGCCCGGGGCACTCACAAACTGATCGCTGCACGCTACACCTTTCGCCGTCTGTTCATCGCCGGCGTCACCGCGCTACTGGCTGACGCCGTGGGTTTCGCGGTGCTGATGCTGATCGACATACCGGTGATCAAGGATCTGGCCATCACCGCCAGCATCGGTGTCGCAGTGCTGATCTTTACCTCGCTGTTGCTGATGCCCGTGGCGCTTTCCTATGTCGGCGTCGGCAGCAAGGCTGCAGAGCGCGCCTTGAACATCGACACCCGGGCGGACGGACACAAGGGCTTTGGCAAACTGTGGGACTGGCTCGACCGTTTCACCACGGCCAAGTGGGCCACGGGGGCCGTACTGATCGCACTGCTGATGGGCATCAGCGGCTTCGTCATCAGCCAGCACCTGAAGATCGGCGACCTGGAAAGTGGCGCACCGGAGTTGCGTGCCGATTCGCGTTATAACCGGGACAACGCCTACATCACCCGTCACTACGCGTTATCCAGCGACCTGTTCGCGGTGATGATCAAGACGCCTGCGGAGGGCTGCCTGAGCTACAAGACACTGGTCCTCGCCGACCGTCTGGCCTGGGAACTGCAGCAGTATCCGGGGGTGCAGGCGACGTCCTCTCTGGTCAATGCCGTGCGCCAGATCACGGCCGGGACCTATGAGGGCAACCCCAAGCTCAACAGTATCCAGCGCAACCAGGACGTCTTGAACTATGCCGCGCAGCAAGCCTCGGTCAACTCCCCGGAGCTGTTCAATACCGACTGCTCGCTGATGCCGGTGATTGCCTTTCTCAAGGACCACAAGGCCGAGACCCTGGATGCAGTGGTCGGGATCGCCGACACCTTTGCCCGCGAAAACAGCAGCGATGATCGCCGGTTCCTGCTGGCTGCCGGCACCGCCGGCATTGAAGCCGCGACCAACATCGTGGTGCGCGAGGCCAATCGCACCATGCTGCTTTACGTCTATGCGGCGGTGACGCTGTTCTGCCTGATGACCTTCCGCAGCTGGCGCGCGACGCTGGTTGCACTGTTGCCGCTGGTGCTGACCTCGATCCTTTGCGAGGCGTTGATGGTGGTCATGGGCATTGGCGTGAAGGTGGCGACCCTGCCGGTGATCGCACTGGGCGTCGGGATCGGTGTGGACTACGCGTTGTACCTGCTCAGTGTGCAGTTGCATTACCAGCGTCAGGGCCTGCCGTTGGCCCAGGCCTACCGCAACGCCGTGTCGTTTACCGGCCGGGTGGTGGGCCTGGTGGGCGTCACCCTGGCGGCCGGCGTGGTGTGCTGGGTCTGGTCGCCAATCAAGTTCCAGGCGGACATGGGCATCCTGCTGACCTTCATGTTCCTGTGGAACATGCTCGGCGCGCTGATTCTGATTCCTGCCCTGTCGTATTTCCTGCTGCGGGGGGTGTCGCTTGATCGTCGCCCTGTTCCGGAGGCCCCTCAGGGGCCGGCCGGTGCAACCGCCCCAACCCAACCTTCGGGCATGCGTCACGCCCGGACTATTGCGGAGTAAGCCAACGATGTCTGATTACAAAGCCCCTTTGCGCGACATGCACTTTGTCCTCAACGAGGTCTTCGAGGTGTCCAGGCTATGGGCCCGACTGCCCGGCCTGGCCGAGGTGATCGATGAAGAGACAGCCGCCGCGATCCTTGAAGAGGCTGGCAAGATCAGCGCCGAAGTGATCGCGCCGCTGAACCGCAGCAGCGACGAACAAGGCTGCACATGGAGCAATGGGACGGTGACTGCCCCGGACGGTTTTGTCGCGGCTTACCAGGCGTTCGCCGAAGGCGGTTGGGTGGGGGTGGGCGGCGACCCGCGATTCGGTGGCATGGGCATGCCCAAGGCCATTTCGGCCCAGGTCGAGGAGATGGTCAATTGCGCCAGTCTGTCGTTTGGCCTGTACCCGATGCTGACCGCCGGGGCGTGCCTGTCGATCAATGCCCATGCCAGCCAGGAACTCAAGGAGCGTTACCTGCCGAACATGTACGCCGGCACCTGGACCGGTTCGATGTGCCTGACCGAGGCCCATGCGGGCACCGACCTGGGGCTGATTCGCACCCGAGCCGAACCTCAGGCCGACGGCAGTTTCAAGGTCAGCGGCAGCAAGATTTTCATTACCGGTGGCGAGCACGACCTGAGCGAAAACATCATTCACCTGGTGCTGGCCAGACTGCCGGATGCGCCCGCCGGCCCTAAAGGTATTTCGCTGTTCCTGGTGCCCAAGGTACTGGTCAATGCCGATGGCTCGCTGGGCGAACACAACGCGCTGTCCTGCGGTTCAATCGAGCACAAGATGGGCATCAAGGCATCCGCCACCTGCGTGATGAACTTTGACGGCGCGACCGGCTGGATCGTCGATGCGCCGAACAAGGGCCTGGCCGCCATGTTCACCATGATGAATTACGAGCGTCTGGGCGTGGGGATCCAGGGGTTGGCGTTGGGTGAGCGTTCGTACCAGAACGCGGTCGAGTATGCCCGTGACCGTCTGCAAAGTCGTTCGCCGACGGGCGCACAGAACAAGGACAAGGCTGCCGATCCGATCATCGTGCACCCGGATGTACGGCGCATGCTGTTGACCATGAAGGCCTTGAACGAAGGCGGGCGGGCGTTCTCCAGCTACGTGGCCCTGCAACTGGATACGGCCAAATACAGCGACGATGCGCCAACCCGCACCCGTGCCCAAGAGCTGGTGTCGTTGCTGACCCCGGTGGCCAAGGCATTTCTCACCGACATGGGGCTGGAAACCACGGTGCATGGCCAGCAGGTCTTCGGTGGTCACGGCTATATCCGCGAGTGGGGGCAGGAGCAATTGGTTCGCGATGTGCGGATCACTCAGATCTACGAAGGCACCAACGGCATCCAGTCACTGGACCTCGCCGGACGCAAGATCGTTGGCAGCGGCGGGGCGCTCTACCGTTTGTTCGCCGCCGTGGACACCCTCGACGAGTTGACTGCGTGGCTGCTGGATCGGGCACAGAATAACCCGAATGAAATCGGCGCCGCCTCGGTCGAGTACCTGCAGGTGTTTGGCTACACCGCCTATGCCTACATGTGGGCGCTGATGGCCAAGGCGGCCTTGGGCAAACAGGCCGACGATGATTTCTACGCCAGCAAGCTCGGCACCGCACGCTTCTATTTTGCCCGGCTGCTGCCGCGCATCCACTCGTTGAGCGCTTCGGTCAAGGCCGGCAGCGAATGCCTCTACGAGCTGGACGCAGTGCAGTTCTGATCGAAAGGACAAGGAACCCCAACCATGATGGCGACAAAAATAATTCCGCCCGCCGACGGCGCCTATGCCTATCCCTTGCTGATCAAGCAATTGTTGCTGTCCGGCGTGCGCTACGAACCGGGTCGGGAAATCGTATACGCCGACAAACTGCGCTACAGCTACCAGACCCTCAACCAGCGGATCCGCAGGTTGGCCAACGCCTTGACCGCTGCCGGGGTCAAGGCCGGAGATACAGTGGCGCTGCTTGACTGGGACAGCCATCGCTATCTGGAATGTTTCTTTGCCGTACCGATGATCGGCGCGGTGCTGCACACCGTGAATATTCGTCTCTCTGCGGATCAGGTGCTCTACACCATGAACCACGCCGAAGACGATCTGGTGCTGGTGCATGATGATTTCCTGCCCCTGGTCGAGCAGATTCAGGGGCAGCTCAGTACCGTCAAAGGCTACTTCCAGCTGACTGACGACACGGCAACCGACACGTCTCTACCCGTGCTGGGGGAGTATGAGCAGCTGTTGTCTCAAGTGGCAGACCGGTACGAGTTCCCTGACTTTGATGAAAACTCGGTGGCGACCCTGTTCTACACCACGGGCACCACTGGTGACCCTAAAGGCGTGTATTTCACTCACCGCCAGTTGGTGCTGCACACCTTGAATGCCGTGGGCACGCTGGGTGTCTATCAAGGTCTGCCGCTGCTGCGTTCCGATGATGTCTACATGCCCATCACTCCGATGTTTCACGTGCATGCCTGGGGGGTGCCTTATGTTGCCACCCTGATGGGACTCAAGCAGGTGTACCCCGGTCGTTATGAGCCCAACCGCCTGGTCAGGCTGTACCGAGAAGAGCGCGTTACGTTTTCTCATTGTGTACCGACCCTATTGCAAATGATCCTGGGCTGCGAGGAAGCGGCGCAAACCCGTTTCGATGGCTGGAAAATGCTCCTGGGGGGCAGCGCCCTGACGCTGGGCATTGCCAGCGAGGCGAGCGCCAAAGGTATTCGCGTACACAGCGGCTACGGCATGTCGGAAACCTGTCCATTGCTCTGCACGACGTACCTGCGCGATAAGGAGCTGGAGCTGCCCACACAAACCCAGTTGGCCATTCGTATCAAGACCGGGACACCTGTGCCGATGGTCGATCTTAAAATCGTCGATGCCAGCGGCAATGATCGTGCCTCACGACGGAGAGTCTCTGGGCGAGATCGTGGTACGTGCACCCTGGCTGACTCAAGGTTATTGGAAGGCGCCCGAAAAGGGCGCCGAGTTGTGGCGCAACGGTTGGATGCACACCGGCGACATCGCTTCTATCGACGCCTTGGGCGGGGTGGAAATCAAGGATCGAATCAAGGATGTCATCAAGACGGGAGGGGAGTGGATCAGCTCTCTGGAGCTGGAGAGCCTGATCAGCGAGCACTCGGCCGTCATGTCGGTCGCGGTCGTGGGCATTGCCGATGAGCAATGGGGCGAACGGCCGATGGCGCTGGTGGTATGCGCGCCTGGGCAATATCTCGACCGCAAGATCCTGGAGGTGCATCTGCAAGGGTTTGTCGAGCGTGGCCGTATCAATAAATGGGCGATCCCCAAGCAGTTCAAGTTCGTCGCCGAAATTCCTAAAACCAGTGTTGGGAAGATTAATAAGAAACTGATTTGGGAAAGCGAGTTGGGGTGAAAAAAGGTGTGGCGGATGCTACGTCAACCCAGACCAATTCCTGACGTGACAAAGCCCAGTCTGGTGCTGGGCTTTGTTGGATTTTGGATTCATGCGCGTAACACAGGGCAGGCCTTTACCCTGGCGACAGGGTGAGTGCCGGTGCGCGAGTTTCTGGCTAACTGAGGTCTTGAAAGGTTTGTTCAGGCTTCTTGGGAGCGCTTGACCGGGAACGACACGAAAGGCTTGATCTCCTTGAGCACGAACATGCTTTGCATCTCCTTGATGCCGGGTAACTGACGGATGACCGACATCGCGAAGTCGGCAAACGAGTCGAGATCGCGTGCCACCACCTGCAACAGGAAGTCAGCATCGCCACCGATGCTATAGCACGCCACCACATCTTCCAGCTGCATCACTTCCTGCTCGAACTTTCTGGCTTCGGCTGCGCTGTGATGGTCAATGCTGACCCGGATGAACACCATCACTCCCAACCCGATCCTGCGTCGGTCCAGTACCGCCCTGTAACCTTGAATATAGCGGTGTTCTTCCAGCTGTCGGACCCTGCGCCAGCAGGGCGAGGCAGACATGCCGATGTGGTCGGCCAAGGTCTGGTTGGTAATCCTGCCGTCCTGTTGCAAGGCTGTAAGGATTTTGACATCTGTCAGATTTAGCGTCTGATCGGTCATAAATTCCGCGTCCCTGTGATAAAGAGGTAGATCCTACCAGAACGCATCGACCCGGCAATTAAAATAGAAATTTTTTCCCCGGCTAAAGGGGATAAGATTTTTTCAACTTCTAACGTTGAAGTTGCCACGCTTTAGCCTCTATGCGCAAACCGATGCCGGACGCGTCGTTGAATACATAAACCACAGTTGGTCGCTTCCTTTTCCGAAGGACGCGATTGCAGGGTGATAAATGATTCTTCATCTTGGCAGGTAGTGGATATTGACATTGGTAGTGACACTACGAAGTGTGTCGGGTTGCTCGATGGTTGGGCTGACTTCGGTGTAACAAAACTCGAAGAACTGAAGGTTTATTGATAGTCGTGGAGGATTCAATGAATTTTGATGCTGCCGTTCACAAATGCGTGATTGTGGTCGACAAAGCACTGGGGCTGGGACATGCGGCCAATGCTATCAGCGTTATCGGCGTCAGCCTGGGGCGTTCGGTAGAAGGTCTGGTCGGACCGGACATGCAAAGCCGTGACAATGTCAATTACCCCGGAGTCATCTACGCGCCGTTGCCGATTCTGCTGTCCACCAATGAGTATTTGCAGGCACTTCAAGAGAAAGCGCTGGCGGATGATGAAATTCACAGCATGCCATTCAGCGCCCTGGCGCAATCCTGCAAGACGTATCAGGAGTATGAGGCGCGTATCTCCGAGGCCGATAGTTCAGCCATAGAATTGGTTGCCATTGGCTTGATTGGACCACAGAAAAAAATCAGTAAGTTGACCGGCAATCTTTCACTGTTCAAATGACAAGGAGGTTGTAGCGTACGCTTTACTCAAGCCTGAGTTTCTGGAGTTGGCACGTACCGTTCATCAATAACAAGCGGTGTTTGAGAAGGAGGGTATCTCCAGCGGGAGTTGAATGATATTCAGCTTGGGGCGTATTAAAAACATACTCCGTTATGTCAAGGCGTACTCGCATTTTTTACCTGGGTAGATAGTCTGTTTTATCTGACAGTGCCATAGATGAACTTGACTGGAATGCATCGGATTGGCCGTGCAGGATCTGGTTGTGTCACGGGAAGTCGTCAGGCAGTGGGGCGCGGCATCCCGTTGATAACTTTGCTTGCCGGAAGCGGATACCGTTGAGCAAGACAATAATAAATTACCTGAGGAGCACGACATGCTCGATATGACGCAAGTACTTACCTATTCGGCAGCGCTGGGCATCGCGGCCGCCATTCCCGGCCCCGGCATGGCGGCGCTGGTGGCGCGGAGCGTCAGCGGTGGCGCGTTGTCGGGTTTTTGTCTGCTGTTTGGGCTGATCCTCGGCGATCTGACTTACCTGTCATTTGCCGTCTTCGGCCTGGCGATGATTGCCGAGCACTTCAATGCGTTGTTCCAGCTGGTACGTTGGGCGGCAGCGCTGTACTTGTGCTATCTGGCCTGGCAGTTCTGGTTCGCCAACCATCAGGCGATCGAAGTCGGCAAGCCGGTGAAGAAGAAAGAGCTGCTGTCGGCGGCGATATCCGGTCTGACCATTACTCTGGGCAACCCGAAGACCATCGCCTTCTATCTGGCGTTGTTGCCGCTGGTGATCAACCTTGAGACAGTCTCGTTGCAGACCTGGGGGCTGATGCTGGTGCCACTGACCATTCTGGTTCTGCTGGGCGTTGGGGCGCTGTTCATTGTTGGCGCGGTGCGTATCCGGCACCTGTTGTCGAGTCTGCGAGCGCAACAGCGGCTGTTTCGCGGCGCGGCAGCGATCATGGTGGCGGCTGCCGCTGCGATGCTGATTCGTTGAGGCGCTGAGTGACCGTGACTGCACCCTGCATGGAAATGTTTCGCTTGCTGCACGGTCACGGCGCACTCATTGTCGGCTCTTCAGCTCAGAGCTTGTAGCCGATCTGTCGCAACAGGTTTTTGCGCCACAGGATGTCTTCGTCACCTTCAATGTCCTTGGCGCAAAAACCATCCACTACGCCCAGGATCGCTCGCCCTTGTTCCGTTTCAGCGAGAATGACTTCCGTTGGATTGGCTGTCGCACAAAAGATATGGCACACCTCAGGAATCATTTTGAGGATGTTCAACACGTTGAGCGGATAGAAACCGTCGCCGAGGAACACGATGAAGCTATGGCCTGCGGCGATGGCTTTTGCGTTTTTCTGGGCCAGTTCGATCATGGCGCTGTCGGTGCCGGACCAGCGCACCAGGCATTTGCCTGACGCTTCACAAAAGGCCACGCCAAACTTGATACCTGGCACGCAACTGACTAATGCTTCATGAATGTCCTCGACGGACTTGATGAAGTGCGTCTGCCCAAAAATGAAGTTCGTCGCTTCTGGCTTATCGATTTTCAACGTGATGAGTTGCATCTCAAGCGCCTCCTTCCACGATGTGTTATCAGAGCCTGACTACAGACCAAGCATAGTGACTGATTTGCAGCGGCGCCTTCCGCTGTCGATCGCGGCGTCTCATTCAGGTCGGCGAACCACTCTTACCTTGCCGCTGTTTCCGCCTCCGCAGAAGAACTGATCGGCACCATCCGACTCGAGCCCCGATACGCCGACGCCAGAAGGCATATTGAGGCTCTGCAGGACTTCTCCGGTTCGAGGATCGATGTGCCTCAATTCGCTTTCGTCACCCTCCCAGGTGCCGTGCCAGAGTTCTCCGTCGACCCAGGTGACGCCAGTGACGAAACGGTTGGACTCGATGGTGCGCAGAATCGCCCCGGTCTGGGGATCGATCTGATGAATTTTCCGGTCCCGATACTCGCCCACCCAGAGCGTCCCTTCGGCCCATGTGAGCCCTGAGTCACTGCCGCCGGGCGCCGGGATGGTGGCGAGCACGCGACCGGTTTTCGGGTCGATCTTCTGGATGCGATCCTCGGCGATCTGAAACAGGTGCTGACCGTCGAAGGCTGTGCCCGCATGCGCGGCGACATCGATTGAGCGCAGCGTATTCCCGCTCGCCGGATCGAGAGCGTTCAGCTTGTCTCCGGAAGCAAACCAGACGTACTGGCCGTCATAGGTAACCCCATGCACGTTGTCGATTCCCGGAAAGGGGCCATATTCACGGATGATTTCGGCTGTTGATCGTTTCATGATTTCCACTCCGGTGGCTGGGTAGTGAAGTGATCCTAGTCACTCGGCAGTGGCGAGGGGAGTAACAATGACGTCGCGCAACCCGGCACCGACGGGGTCATCCAGCGACGCGCTCGCCCGCGACCAAACCACTGGACCTTGCCGGCCGCCGCGAGCGAGTCGAGTGCCCGCTGCACGGTGCGCTGGCTGGCGCCAAGCGCCAGCGCCAGGGCTGAACTCGACCACGACTCACCGTCCGCGAGGAGGGCGAGCACCGCCGCCTGCTTCTCTTCGACGGGCCGCGCCAGCACGACGACTTCCGGTGCACTGCGCGGCACCAGTGCAAACCCGTGCTTTGTTGCGGTCACGCCCGCCACTGTCCGCAGCGCCGCGCGAAGTCGCCCGACCTCGACGCGCAATCGCGCACGATGCGACTCATCGTCAAGCTTCAATCGGAAGGCTCGGGCGATTAGCGTTTCCCTCGGTACGTCGGCGGGCCACGCTTCGCCCAGCACCCGTGCGAGCGCGAACAGCACTGGGCGCCTTGCGAACGATACTTGCGCACGTGCATCACGCACGACATGACGGCAGGCGTCCACGACGAGCGCCTTTGAAGCCAGTAGCGCTTCAACGTCCTCAAGCAGCAGAAGCCGCTCCTGGCCACCGGTAATCAGGCGCGCCGCGGGTGTGTCGAGGACGAGGCGTGCGCTGTCGACCTCGGCTGTCAGCGCAGGGATACCGGCGTGGCGTGCGGCCTGCTCGGCCCGAGTGAGCGCCGCCCGTGCCGTCTGTGCCTGGAGGCGGCGCATCGCAATTCCCGCCACGACCAACTCATGGGCAGCCATCAATGCAGGCGGTAAAGGCGTGGGGTCGAGTTCGGCGAGCCTGTGCTCGGCTTCGTCGAGGTGACCGATCAGCAGCAAGCGCCGGATCTCGAGATACCGGGCATGCGCGGCGTTCACCCGGTCA
The DNA here is from genome assembly GCF_000217955.3 of Pseudomonas fluorescens HK44. Taxonomy (GTDB): domain Bacteria; phylum Pseudomonadota; class Gammaproteobacteria; order Pseudomonadales; family Pseudomonadaceae; genus Aquipseudomonas; species Aquipseudomonas fluorescens_AQ. The sequence goes on from NZ_AFOY02000015.1 coordinate 80,621, forward strand.
CCGTGTTCTTCGAGTGTCGCCCGTGCGGCATCGAGTGCCTTTGCAGGCCAGCCAAGGTCGCGCGAAGCGAGCGCAATCTCGGCCTCGGCGACCACGCATCGCGCACGGGCCAAGGCCTCTTTCGGACCGAAGGCACGTGCCGCACTGCGCAACAGAGCCTTCGCGCGAACCAGCTCGCCAAGCTGCGCCATGGCGATGCCGCGCAACGCGAGTGCCGGCGCATCGTCGCGCAAGGCCACCCGGTTCAGTGCGCCGAGGGGATCACCCGCAGCGAGCGCACGCGCCGCAGCCGTTATCAGCGAATCCATCAGAATCGCACCACAGCGGTCACTCCCACCCTCCGATACCCGCTGCTTAGTCTATCTCACGACTATCAAACAGCCTGGAGGGTAACAAGCGCTGAGTCAGGTTCTGCCTTCGCAGGAAGACATTCAGAGCTTGCTGATTCCTGCCAGAGGCTGGCTTGCGCTACAGCCATTTCGGGGAAGGTGATTACGCCGAACAAGAGCGGGTGATTCAGGGGCTGCTGGAAGAGGCGAAAATCGCCAAGGTTGCTGTACACAGTGCAATACAGACGGTCGGTCGATAACGAAGCAGTGGCTTTGTTCTATCCTGAAATTGAACGCAAACCTCAGGAGGAGGGCCTTATGGCAACCGAAAAGAAACGTGAACAGTTCGAAGATTCTGAAGAGGAAAAGCCAGACGAAGCGACCCCGGATGAGAATCCACCCGATCCGACGTGGAAGCATCCGGACGACGGCAAAAGCCTTTCGGATCTTGACCAGGAATGGCCGCTTAAACCCTGAGCCATCTGCCTTTTGCACAATGCCCGTGGCCAGTCCCGGGCATTGTGCTGTCATCGTTGTGCTACTCCAATGCCGTCGTGGCCGCTGCGGGCCGTGTGCGTGCCAGCACGTTATAGCAAACCCGTGGAATGCCCGGCAGGCGGTTGTCGAGCAACTTGCTCAAGGACTCACCCTGATACAGATAGGCGTCGCCAAAGTCGCTGCCGAGCATCGTCGGATGGGCAACGATTTCCAGCAGCCCGTCTGCCGGTGGCCTGGCGTTGCGCAAGTCCACCGGGGTACAGACGTAGTCCGCCGTGGCACCGGCGAGACGGTGTAAACGCCGGTTGAGCAGGCTCTTGAACACGCGCTTGGCCAGGCTGAGGTTGTGCCCCAAATTGCGCGCCAGGCGAACGGGGACTCCCTGGCGGGCAGCAAAACGCGCGACGATCTCACCGATCGGCCAGATAGTGTGCACATGCTGGTGGGAATCGAGATGGCTGGGCTGCAGGCCATTGTCCAGGCAGTGCTGCCATTGCGCTTCGAGTTCCTTCAGCACCGCATCGCGTTGCTGGCGGCCGAGCCACAGGCGGTGACGGGGCAGGTTCAGGTCGAACTCGCCGGCTGTGTCGCAAAAGGTTGGCAGCTCGAGTATCGCCCGGCTCAGGGGCCGGCCGTATGTGAGGTTGAAGTGTAGGCCGACGCGACCCTTGAGCAGCGGCTGCTGCGCCAACGCACAGGCCGCTTCGAAAGCCGGCATGTTGGCCATGGCGGTGGCGGAGCTGATCACCCCGGACTGGAAGGCCCGCAGGATGACTGCGTTCTCGTTCAGGCTGAGACCGAAATCGTCAGCGTTGACTATGACTTGGCGAGGCATGTTCATCCTCCATGGGGTGTGCAGTGGGCGCGATTTTTTTATCGACGCCGGTCACGACGGGCGTGCGGACCAAACGTGCGACAGCGGCCGCACGTTTGGTCCGCCACTGTTGCAGTCGCGGTTTGACGTGGTGCCAGAGCCGCAGGCCAAGGCCCAGCAAGAGCCCGCTGGGGCGCCAGGAATAGAAGCTCCAGCGCCAGTGTTCGAGCTGCCCGGTCATGCGTTCATGCAGTTGATGGCTGGAGTTGTCCAGGCTCACCCGCGACGGGTCGATCCACTGCCAGCCCTCGTCCAGACCCCAGCTAATCCACTCATCAAGCAGCACTCGGCCGCTGCCCAGACCGGCATATTGCAGCAGGAACGCCAGGTTGTAGTCGTAGAGCCGACCCTGTTCCAGCAAGCCTAGACGATAGCTGATGCAACGCCCGTCAAGTTCCAGCACGACCACGCGTACCCGCCCTTGGGCGGCGAGGTCGGCCGAAAGGCCGTGACCTGGTTCTCGATCCTCGGCGTGGCGCCGTTCACGCTGTTGCTGCCTCATGTGGACCTGTTCTGGACCAGTGTGCTGATGGTTTCATCCTGGCTTCGGCGTTCTCGGCCATCGTGGTCTACGCTCAAGAACGAGTACCGGGCAACGTCCGGATGATTGCCGGGGTGTTCTTCGGTCTGATGTTTGGTTTCGGCGGAAATTGGCCGCCAAGAAGCTCGAGGCGATTGCTGTTTGATCGTTTCTTTGGCGTCAAAGGAGAGGGAGTGTTTTCGCCCCGTTTTTATGTGAAGCTCTGTGCATGCTATTTGGTCGGAGGGATCCTTATGTTGCGTTTGTTATTACCTGTGCTCTGCGCGCTGGTGGTCTGGCCCAGCATTACCAGTGCCGACGAAAGAGCCGCGGCTTATCTGCTAAGTCCGGGTGACGTCATTTCCGTTTCCGTTTGGGGCGAAGAGAAGCTGAAACAGGAGGTGCACGTACTTCCTGATGGCAGCATTACCTTCCCGCTGGCAGGAAAAATCGATGTTGCGGGGCTTGATGCCACTGCAGTCGCAAAGAAAGTCGCTGATAAGCTTAAGGAGTTCATACCCGATCCGAACGTGAGCGTTGTCATCACGAGCACCGCAGGCAATCTCGTCTATGTGCAGGGTAAGGTGCTCAAGCCCGGCACCGTACAGATGTCAGGTCCAACTGCAGTGCTGCAAGTATTGAGCATGTCGGGCGGGCTCGACAAATTCGCCGACAAGGAGGACATCAAGGTCGTGCGCCGCAATGGGGCTAAACAAGAGATCCTGCCCGTCCATTACAGCGATTTGATGTCCGGGCGTGACATGTCCACCAATATTCAACTCCAGGCCGGCGATACGCTGGTCGTGCCTTAGCCTTGCGCGATGCACTAAGGATTATCTTGCCCGTGCTGCGAACGGCCGGCGTTGCGACGGCCATCTTGATCTTGCCGTGCTCCGGTGTGGCCTATGCTGCCACTTGGCAATCAGCAATCGTTCTGCCTTCGACTGTCGAGTACGACAGCAACCCGGTGCTTGTTACGGAAAACAAGAAGGGTGTGACTCGTACGATCATCGCCCCCGATTACACGCTTGTCGGTACTTCAGGCCGGGATCAGTGGCGGTTCGGTCTTGGTATGAATCTGGTGCGTTCGTCTGATACGTCCATCGTTTCGGACCGCGAAGACCCCAACGTGCAGTTAGGGTGGCAGCGCGAGACCGAAACGGGTGGTTTTGGACTCACGGCGAAGTATGTCGAGAGCTCAACGCTCTCCACTGCGGTTCAAGAAACCGGTGTGATTACCACCGATGGTACGCAAAAGCTAACCTCGTTCGGCGGCAACTGGAGTACCGCTCTCAGTGAGCGAACTACCCTGGTTAACGAAACCGACTACACACATGTCACTTACGACATTAATACACTGACCAACTATAACGAGCTTTCGAACCGCCTAGGCTTGAACTACGCATGGAGCGAACGTGTGGAGCTATTCACGCGTTTTGGCGTGAAGCGTTATGAGCCGCAGCAGGGATCTGCGGTGTCTTCCTCAAACAGTTACACCCCCACTGCCGGCTTGAACTTTGAGATCTCCGAGCGGCTCAAGGGGTCGCTTTACGCAGGTGTCAATCAAGTCTCTGGCTCGAACAGCCGCCCCCGTGGCCAAGGCGGTTTTTCGTTGCACTATACCGGTGAGCGTGTTGATACAAGTATCGGCGCCAGTCGTAGTACTGTCGCCAGCGGCGACGGCGGTTTTGTCGAGTCTGATAACCTGAACGGTACATGGAGTTATGCCCTCGACGACACCAGCCGTACCGGTTTTGATGCCTCATTGCAAAAAACCAAAGGGCTAACGCCTAATACCCTGCGCAATGTCGGTGCCTGGTTTAGCCGGGAACTCTCGCCTTTTTGGGTGGCGCGCCTATCCTTCACGTACAAAGAACGCCAGCAAAATGGCTTGCCGGATGCCACCGCAAACGTCGTCGGGTTGACCTTGACCTATAGTCACCCCAACTTCTGAAATTCAGCTGGGTGATAAATATGACCTCTGAATACGAAATGTCGGTCAACGACTACATTGCTGTCATCAAGCACCATGCCTTGCTGTTGATCCTGAGTTTCGCGTTAATACTCGGCCTGAGCGTAGTGGTCGCGATCTCTATCCCGCCCATCTACGAGTCATCTGGCACTATTCTGGTCGAGTCTCAGCAGATTTCGCCAGACCTGGTGGCGGCGAACAACAATACCTTTGCCGATGAGCGCATCGAAGTCATTCGCCAGCGCGTGATGACCCGTGAGCATCTGGAAGGGATCATCGACAAGTACAATCTTTTTGCTTCGCAAAGCAGGCAGTTGAGCGTTTCCGAGAAAATCGATGAAATGCGCAATGCGATTACAGTCTCCTTGGTCAGTGCTGCCGTTAAGGGGCGCGGAGAAGTGACGATTGCTTTCCGTCTTTCCTTTGAGCACCGGCAGCCAGAGATTGCCAACAAAGTGGCCAACGAGCTGGTGACGCTGTTTCTGGATGAAAACATCAAGCAGCGCACCGAGCGCGCCAGTGAAACAACAGTGTTTCTGACGCAGGAGGCGGACAAGCTCAGGGTCGAACTGGAAGCCCTGGAAAACCGCTTGGCAGACTTCAAGCAAGCGCACAGCAACGCGCTTCCCGAGCATCAGGAGTTGCGCATGAATATGTTGTCACGCGCCGAAACCGAGCTTAAAGAGGTCGACCGTGACTACAAAACTGCCCGTGAGGAGTTGCGCTTCAATGAGTTGGAGCTTTCCGCAGCCAATGCCGGGCTAGCGACCAAGCCTGGATTGCCCGGCGCGGCGGTTGATAAACAGCAAGATCTGGGTAGCCTCAAGGCGGAGTACACCCGGTTACTGTCGCTGTATACCGAAGCCCACCCCGATGTGCGTGCCGTCAAACGCAAAATTGCTGCACTTGAGGCTACCAAAGGTGTTGGTGCTGGTGGTGCAGCGGCTCCAGCCAGTCTGGACATTGCCAAGGCTCAGGCCCGGATCGCTGCCGCAGAAGCACGTATCAAGTCGCTGGCCGATCAAAAGCAGGAAATACTCAAAAAAATAGCCGACTACGAGGCACAAATTCTTGAGACGCCGCAAGTCGAGCGCGGCTTGGTCACACTGATGCGTGACTATGAAAACGCTCGTAAAAAATACGAGGAAATTCGCACCAAGGAAATGAGTGCAAAAATTTCCGAAAGCCTGGAGCAGGAAAACAAAGCCGAGCGTTTTGTTCTTCTGGAATCGCCATTGATGCCTGAAAAGCCGATACGGCCGAACCGTAAAAAAGTGGTTGCCATGGGCTTTGTTCTCGCTCCGGTGGGCGCTGGCGCATTGGTGATGCTCCTTGAGATGCTGAACCAGCGCGTGCGCGGAGCTGAAGCCTTGGCCAGTGTGCTGGGTAGACGCATATTGGTTGCGATTCCCTACATATACACTAGAGCGGAATTGGCACGCCGTAAGCAGTGGCGAACGCGATTGATCCTCAGTGGAGTAGTGATGATCGTGCTCTTTTTGGTGCTCCTGCACTTCTTCTACATGCCTCTGGACCTTCTGATGTTTAAAGCTCTGGGCCGGTTTGCATAAGGAATATAGCCATGGAAATAATCAAGCCCGATACCGAGAATTCCGAGCAACAGCCTTCGTCAAGTCTCGTGACAATGCCAAAAGCCATGACAGTGACCGGGCAGTCTGCAGGTCTGAATGCGCTGAGTTATGTGCAAACCAAAGTTGTACCGCTGCGGCCAGAGCATCTCGAGAGCAATCGCATTGTGGCGTACAACAAGAATTCGAATATGGGGGGGGCTTTCGATCTGCTGCGCACGCAAGTTCTGAAAGTCATGGGAGAAAATGACTGGCGCACGCTTGCTATCACCTCGCCAACTCCGGATGCAGGCAAGACTGTATTGGCTATCAACTTGGCAATGAGCATCGCTCATCACACCACCAAGACGGCGCTACTGGTGGATTTCGACTTGCGTCGTCCGATGGTGGGTGCCTGCCTGGGTCTGCCGATGGAGAAATCGCTGAATGAATTGCTGGCCAATGAGGCGGAACTGCAAGAAGTTCTGGTCAACCCGACCTTGCCGCGCTTTGTAGTCCTGCCGACGCGAGAGCCGATCCCTCTCTCCACCGAGGTGCTGTCATCGCCCACAGTGAGCCATTTGATTACTGATCTGCGCGAGCGCTACGACTCGCGTATCGTGATTTTCGACTTGCCGCCGTTGTTGAGTTCGGACGATGTTATTACCGTCTTGCCTAAATTCGACTGCGTCCTGCTGGTGGTCGCCAACGGCATGAACAGCAAGAAAGAGATCGAGGAAAGCCTTTATCATCTGGGGACAGCCAATCTGATTGGCACGGTACTAAACAAAGCCGAGCCCCCAAACCGCTCTTACTACTAGAGCGTCACCCTTAGGCGTTCGGCGTTATGCGCCAGCGCCGACTTTCAGTGCCAAGGGTACTTCTGCTCCCAGCTCCAGGCGTGCGCCACTATCAGTTCAAGTGAGGCAAATTGCGGTTGCCAGCCAAGTAATGTGATGGCCATGCGGGGATCGGCCACAAGGCGTGGCGGATCGCCGGCGCGGCGTGGCGCTTCGCTCACGGAGATATCCTGGCCGGTCACGGCGCGTGCCGTGTCTATTACTTGTTGTACTGAGAAACCCTGACCGTTTCCGAGGTTGAAAGCCGTGCTTGCACCACCTGCCAGTAAATAATCCACGGCAAGTGCATGAGCTGCAACGAGGTCGACAACGTGGATGTAGTCGCGAATGCAAGTGCCGTCAGGTGTGTCGTAGTCACGGCCATAGACGGTGATGGTTGTGCGCCGACCGGAGGCAGCTTGCAGTATCAGTGGCAGCAGGTGGGTTTCCGGTTCGCGGCGTTCACCTAACTGTCCTTCAGGGTCTGCTCCAGCGGCGTTGAAGTAGCGCAGGCAGACCGATTTGAGCCCGTATGCACGGTCGAAATCTCCAAGCATCTGCTCCACCATCCACTTGCTGCGACCATAAGGGTTGATCGCGGCCTTGGGATGCTCTTCGTCGATAGGTACATACACCGGGTCGCCATAGACGGCTGCGGTCGAGGAAAAAATGAAGTTTTTAACCCCGGCACGAACCATGGCTTGTAGCAGCGTAAGGGTTCCAGCCAGGTTGTTTTGGTAATACTTGGCAGGTTCAGTGACGGATTCGCCCACCTGTATAAATGAGGCGAAGTGGAACACGGCATCAAAGTGCTGTCCCGCAAACAAGACGTCCAGGGCTTGTGCGTCGGCGATGTCCAGTTCGACTAATCTCCCGCCCATCAACGCGCCGCGATGGCCTGTTGAAAAGTTGTCTGCCACCACCAGTTCGTGACCGGCACGCAGTAGTTGCTTAACCATATGCGAGCCGATATAGCCTGCGCCACCAACCACCAAAAATTTCATCCTGATCTCCTGGAAACTGTTGCTGTGAAAGCACAGATTGGAACGCCAGTTCGATCCGCCTGATCATTACGTTAAAAGACAGGTTAGCTATTGATTCGTCAGCGCGCTGGATGATGCTGTATTGACAGGGCCTGGCTGTGCATTGCCTGAAGTTGTAGCTTGCGTGACGCCTTTTTTCAAAAACAACCAGTTCGACGCCTGCAAGCCGTCGAACTTGATCGTATAGCGTCCATCAAGGTAGGTGGCGGGTAGCTTCTTCATTTGTCCAGGGATGCCGTGGGTGAACAGCGTCAAGCCTTGCGGCGCCTGGATTGTCAGGGTGCCTTCGAGGGGCTCGACATAAAAAGGTGTTTTGCTGTCGTCTTTGGGGATGGCACGGGTACCCAGCGAAATCAGTAAATCCTGCGATCGGCAGACAGGCGCGTCGTCCAGGCTTTGCACCACCACACTGGCATTAGCGGTCTTCACTTGAACCTGGATGTTGCCAAGGCTGATCGACTCGCCGCCGATCCAGCCGGTTGCTGCTTGGGTGCGTGGCGTATTGATGGTGTAGATGCCTAGTTTCCAGTTGCGCTTTAACTCGCCAGTGTCTGTCGTGGACTCGCTGGCATTGGCGTCCAGCAGCGACTGGTTGGGGTCATGAAACACCTGTGCATTGCTCGGGATAGCACTCTGTTGCAACCAGGGCAATTGCGGCGTCTGTGGCATGGCGATTTCCAGCTTGCCTTTCTCCATGGCTGTGCGCAGTAGAGCCGCGTTGGCTGGTGTGATGCGTTGGTTGAATAGGGTGCTTGGCGTCGGCGCGAAGACATAGGTCGTTGTTGCTTCGCGAACGTCTGCACGGCGATAAAGCAAGGCGGCGGCGGGCAGGGTGGCCAGCATTGCAGGGTCGTTATAGGCGTGCCAGTTGTCGGCAGTTATCCATTCGCCGGTTAGCGGCTCCTGGCTGTAGGCATATTGCATCAGTGCATCCCAGCCTTGGTGGCTGGCGGTGCCGGCCATATAGAGTGGCAGCGAGTGGCGGTCAGGTGCCGGGAAAGGTTCAGTGTTCCACTCGGTGACGGTCAGGGGTTTGCCTATGACTTGGCCGGCGGCAATCCAGTTCAGTAAACCGTCGCTGGTGAGCGGGTTTTTCTCTAGCTGTCCAGGGCCACCGTAGCTATGGACGTCGATCAGGTCGCCGGCGGTAAGGGCCGGTAGGGAGCTTAGGCTGTCGCCGCCCCAGCTACTGGTCGTGGCGATGGGTACCTTCACTCCTAATTCACGTAGGTGCTGAATCATGTCTACGTTGAAACGTCGCTCCAAATCGTTAAGGAACAGCTTGGCGGGGCCTGGCTCCCAGGAGCGCCAGGTCTGGCTCGCAGATAGATTGTGCTGGTTCGCAAAGGCCTTGGCCTCGGCCATGTAGATCTGGTTGTGCTTTGGCACTTGTTTGTCTGGTAATAGGGCGTTGCCAAAGTGCTGGGTGACATCGTTTTCGTTGGTAATCAGTACGGCGGCGATCGCCGGATCGTCTTTGTAGGCGAGTCCGGTGTAGGTGTTTACATGGGTCAAATAGGCTTGGGCAAAGCGCTTCATTGCCTGCTGAATGGTGATGTTTACATAGGCATAGCCCTTGAGATCGGCGTTGTTCTTGCCATTCTTTGGCATTTCATCGAAGCCATAGATGTTGTCGTTTGCAGTTAAGGCTCGCTCGACGTGCATATCGAGCCATACATAAATGCCCTCGTCTTTGAGGCACTTGATCCACCAGTCGATTTTTTTCAGTGAGTCCGGGCTTAGTTGCTGAGTGTCATGCGTGAGGTTGCTGTCGCGAAAGATGTTTGGGATGACCCATGGGGAGTCATGGTGGTGCAGTCGTACGAGATTGAAACCGAGTGCCGACAGACGTTTGGCCTGCAGCTTGATTGCATCGTCTGGCGTACGAAACAGCGTATAGGCCGTCAGGTTAGTGCCCCAGAAGCGCGCTGGGGTGTTGTCTGCGAATAACAGTTGCTCGCCGGATACTTTGACGAAGCCGCGCTTGCCTGCAGGTTTTTCGTGAGCGTTAAGAAAGGACAGATCGACCGGCGAGGTTTTCCAGTCGAGCGTGTCACTCGGCCAGCTCCTTGTGTCCGCCAGCCCGAAGCGCTCGGTTGTGGTCGGACCGAGTACCACATCGCCAGATATGCTCAGGGTGGCTTTGAAATTTTGGCGGCCGGGTTTGATCGTGTTCTTGTAAAAAAAAGCACGCACCTGAGATTTATCACCCGGTTCAAAGTACACACTTGCCAGGGCAGGCTCAAAACGCATCTCGATGCGTCGGGTTTGTGTATTCCCCCAGGACCAGCCGCGGTTGTCGGGTAGCAAAGCCGGCTCACCCATTTCTCCATCGTAAAGGGCAGGATCGAACTTGAAGACGATGCCCCCGCCCATCACATCCGGCATCATGCTGTGTGCATCCAGGGCAATGTTCCAGGTCAACTTCTGCTCGTCTTCCTTCTGAATCTGCGCAGTCACGTCGAAATCCAGGTTTTTGTTCTTGCCTGCAAGGGAGTAGCTATAAGGGGTGTTCACTTTGAATGCGGTCGGCAAATCCGTCCATTCCCAGTTGCTCCCCCAGAAGGCGAATGAAGAAGAAACTACAGGGTTGCCACCGCGCGCCAGCATTGGCAGACCGCTGCGCTCATCCACGCTGGAGACCCAGTCCGACGCCCAGGTGCTAAACGGCCAAATAGCAAGGAGAACCACTAGCAGCATATGGGCGCGGTGAAAAAAAGAGGTCATGAGCGTTACCAGGGTTGAAGGTTGGCGCTCGCAGTGCTTGCAGTCTCAGTGCGCTTGAGCCTGCGCACCCTCTGAGCATAGGCCACACCCAGTCCGGCCACCGACCAATACACCACGGGGATCACCGTGATACTGCTAACGGTAAAGATGGTCACCAGTATCCCGGCCAGTACCGCCAACAGCGCACGTCCGAGTCGGCGCGCCTCATCGTCTTTGTTGGGGACCGAACGCATTGCTGTGCGGATGCCGAGCAGCACAGTGGCGAAAAAAACCACGAATAGCGTCAATCCGATCAGGCCGATGTCCAGCGCCAGGCCGATATAGGTATTCACAATATCGATGATGCCCTCGCCCTGAATCATGGACTGCATCTCAGGAGTGCTGCGGTAATCGAAAGAGCCCAGCCAAGGGTTGCGCTGGATGACGATCACTGAGTTATCAATCAAGCGCTGCCGGTACGTGATGTTCTCTACCTCTACCGTACCGATGAACGGTAGCAGGTCCAGGAGTTTTTGCCCGCCAGGCACGATGGCCAGCAGGGGAAGGGCGAGCAGTCCGGCGATTGCCAGAAGCATCAGGCGTTTGACAGCTTTACGGCCGGTGCCGATGAACACGGTGATCATGACGGCTGCACCGATCCAGGGGCCACGCGACAGCGGTGCAAACAGACCGCCAGCCAGCAAGAGCGCGCCGAGGCATTGCTGCAATCGGCTGCGTACGCTCTCGCGCAAGAACAGGTAAAAGCCGATGGCCACGCTAATGACGTAACCCAGTGCGATTGCCTGGCCGGTGGTGGCACTGGCGCGTAATGAATCACCACGATTCAAGTAGCCGGACATTTCCCAGTGCATGTCCAGAGCGACAATCAGCGCGTTGTACAGCAGCCAATGGCGGGCAAATTCGACGAGACCAATAAGCGCCAGCACCATGGCGGCGAGTACAAATCCCAACAGAGCATCCTTGAAGTCGCTGAGTTCCTTCAGTGCCCTGCTGGCAACGTAGTAAGGCAAAAAAACGTCTATGAACAGGTAGAGCGTCTGGCGCAAGGTGTCGGTCAGCGTGGTATCACGCAGGTAAAGCAGGCTCGTCAGCAAGAGGTAGGCCGCTAGCAGTTTGTCAGGCCAGATGCGTCCGAAGCTCAGTGTGCTTGCTTGCCTGCGTAGCATGAAAAAAGCCGGCAACAACAGACACAATGTGAGCAGACGAATATGGTTAAGTGCAAAAAAATAGTTGATCAGGCCGAAGCCGGGAATCTGTGCCGGGGCCGGCGGGATGAGAAACAGCAGAAGGAAAAACAGTGCCAGAGGATTGCGTTCGCGTTGTCGTGCGACGGTCAAAATGATAGCGGCAATGCCCGCGTACACCCAGAAACTGTGCGAGACAAAGGCCAGTAGCGTCAATGCGAACCACAGATTGCGGCGACGAGTGAAGTCGTGGTGTGGGATCAGGTCTACTGCTGGTCGACGCGCTAGGGCAAAAACGATGCCAGCTAAAACTAGAATGACGATTAACGCGCGAAAGTGCTCAGGCATGGATTATTGAACTCATGGATTGGTGAGCAACGGCTAGTGAGATGACCAATTGTAGCTATAGTAACGTGCGTACCATTTGAGTTCGGGATTGATGTCATGCCTCCAATTGATTTATCGCCATCGGTGAGCCTTCGCAGGCGAGCGATATCTGCTGGGGCATGGAATCTGGGTGCGCTTGTTGCCTCTCAAGCAATTCGCTTGGGCGGCAACCTTGTAATGGCCCGTCTGCTGATGCCGGAAATTTTCGGCGTAATGATCATCGCCACCACCGTTTCGGTGGTTCTGCACTTGCTTTCCGATGTCGGTTTGCGCCAGAACATTATCCAGAGCCCGCGTGGCGACGATCCAGTGTTTCTCAATACCGCCTGGACAGTGCAGATCCTGCGTGGCGTTGTCCTTTTTGCTTCGACACTTCTAATCGCAGGCTTCACCTGGTGTGCACAAGTCATCAATCTGTGGTCGGCCAATTCCACCTATGCCGCACCGGAGTTGCCGCTGGTGTTGGCCTTTACCGGTTTTACCGCGATCATCTTTGGGTTCCAGTCGACGAAACTCGACTTGGCAGTTCGCGCTTTCCAGCAAAAGAAAGTGGTGCTCCTCGACTTTGCGTCCCAGCTTGCGGGCCTGCTGGTGATGCTGGGCATCGGTTATTTCACCAGGTCTGTCTGGTCGCTGGTGATTGCAGGTCTGGTCTCGGCCATGGTCGGTACTGTTATTGGTCATCTATGGTTTCAGGGCCCGCCTAACCGTCTACAGTGGGACCGCTCTGCGCTCCAAGAGTTAGTCGTCTTCGGCCGTTGGATACTGTTGTCTTCGGCAGTGGGAGTATTGGCCATGTATGGTGATCGCATCTGGTTCGGCGGCAGCATGTCGGCCACTGAACTGGGCGTCTACTCCATTGCGGTGCTGATTTTGGGCACTCTTCAAACCGCAGTGCTTAGGTTGGTCGGGGCCGTGGCCCTGCCAGCCTTCAGTGAAGCCTCAAGAAGTAATGACACCGCGCGGCTCCGCGTTTTGTATTACCGCTTCAGATTGATTTTCGATCTTGCTTTGCTGTTTGTCTGTGGAGTGTTCTTGACCGTCAGTCCGCTCATCGTTGGTGGGTTATATGATGAGCGTTATGCCGCTGCCGGCACCATGATGGCCATTCTTTCACTTTCTTTTTTCACATTGCGCTACACGGTGGCGCATCAAGTTTGGCTTGCCTTGGGACTCACAAAGTACCAAGCCATGGATAACATTATTCGCATTGTCTCGTTATGGGTGCTACTGCCGCTGCTGCTGGCGATTGGCGGGGTAAAATATGCGATTTGGGGCGTTGCCCTGCATACGTTCCCTACGCTTGTCCTGGTTGTTTATGTCAATTGTCGTGTGGGGCTGTTCGATCTCAAGCGTGAACTTGTGGTGCTGCCAATGCTGGCGGTGGGGGCGTTGTGTGGAGAGTTAGTGTTGGGCGTTGCTAAATGGCTTTGATTTGATCTACGTCTCTTGCTGTTTCCAATGCGGTGACAGACTGTCTTCAAACGCAACCTCGATGGCGTGGAGATTTGAATCATGAGTGAACTTAATTTGAATACATCTGTAATCGGTCGTAGAGGCTTCCTCCAGGCGTTTGCCCTGTTGAGTCTAGGGGGGCTGATATAGCGTTTTCCGAGATCGAGCGTCATCTGCCGGAGGCCATGGCTATTTTAGATCTTCCGTCGGATTCGGGATTCAAGATGTAGATTGATGGAAAATTGCTTGGCTGGAAGTGCTTTTAATTTGAATAGGCACCTCTCGTTTTCAGCGGTTTTGGAGGCGATCTAATGAAAGTGACTTTTGTGTTGCCGGTGGTGAATATGTCGGGTGGAATTCGCGTCGTTGCAATTTACGCTAAGGCATTGTTTGAAATGGGGCATGATGTAACACTCGTTTCCCCGCCTGCACCTCCTATTCCGCTGAAAAGGAAAATGAAGAGTTTCATCAAGGGTGAGGGGTGGCCGATAAGCGAGAGAAGTCCATCGCATTTAGACGGTCTCGGTCTTGATCACCGGGTGATAGAAAAATACAGGCCTATTTTGGATTCGGATGTTCCAGATGCAGATGTTGTAATTGCAACGTGGTGGGAAACGGCTGAGTGGGTGAATTCTCTAGGTCAGGCTAAGGGTGTAAAAGTGTATTTTGTGCAGGGGCATGAAGTGTTTCCTAATTGCCCAGTGGATAGGGTTATGGCGACGTATAAAATGCCTTTGCATAAGATAACTATTTCGAAGTGGTTGGCTGATGTAATGAGCATGGAGTATGGCGACTCTAATGTTAGCTTGGTTGGGAATAGTGTCGATCATCAGCAGTTCTTCTCCGCGCCGAGGGGAAAACAACGTTGCCCAACAATCGGTTTTTTGTATCATGAAGCGCCACTTAAGGGGGTTGATGTTGCGCTTCAGGTAGTTTCTTTGCTCGAGAAGAAATTTTCAACACTTCGAGTTATAACCTTTGGAAGTGCTCCTCCTAGTGGTTTTTTCAAGCTTCCCGCGAGTCTGGAATTTTATCTTTCTCCCGATCAGGATCGTGTTCGTGATTTATATGCGCAATGTGATGTCTGGCTCGCAGCAAGCCGGAGTGAAGGCTTTAATCTGACAGCGATGGAAGCAATGGCATGCAGGGCACCGGTAGTTTCAACGCGTACGGGCTGGCCGTTAGAGGCGATATCCTGTTTCAAAAACGGCGTACTGGCCGATATCGATGATATTGATGCCTTGGCTCGTGGTGTTGAACGGCTATTGACGTTAGACGAGTTGGAGTGGCGTGCGGTTTCAGAAATGGCATGTCAAACGGTGGCCTCAAGTTCTTGGGAAAACTCTGCAAAGTTATTTGAAGCGGCACTTAATAATGCGTGTGTGAGGAGCTTTCCTGAGTGGCGGTTGTTTTAAGCGGAGCTTGAATGATGTCGATTTGTAAATGGTTTTGTAATCCGACGCTGAGAGTTCAGCACTTTTGGGGGGGCGATCTAATGATTAGTGCTCCTCTTGATGTGTTAGTGGTTAACTACAATACAGCGACTCTGCTGCAACCCATGTTTAATGCGTTGCGCGAGTCAAATAGTGCGGATCGAACGCGCTATTTAGTGGTGGACAATGCCTCTGCCGATAATTCACTGGAGTGCCTGGCAACTATTTGTCCAGAGGCAATTCTGCTGGCCAATGAAAATAATGTTGGCTTTGGTCGTGCCAACAATCAATTGGTTGAGCACCTGCAGGGCAAGTACGCGTTGCTCCTCAATACCGATGCCTTCGTTGCTGCTGATACCCTGAGCAAGACCCTTGATTACATGGAGGCTCACCCTGATTGCGGAGTCCTCGGCGTTCGGTTGGTTGGGCGCGAGGGTGATTTGCAGCCCTCCTGTCGCTATTTTCCGACACCATTGAATGTCTTCCTCTCGCGTACAGGGCTTGAACGCTTTTTCCCTGTGGTGAAGAGGGTCGACGACATGGACTGGGATCATGCCTCGGTCCGTGAGTGCGACTGGGTGCCCGGCTGCTATTACTTGATCCGCCGTGAAGTCATCGATCAGATTGGCTTGTTCGACCCGCGCTACTTTCTTTACTACGAGGAGGTCGATCACTGCAAACGCGTTAAACAGGCCGGTTGGAAGGTGGTTTATTACCCGCATACCACGGTGGTGCATATCGGTGGTGAAAGTGCCAAATCGGTTGTCAAACTCAATGTGGTCAGTCGACAGATACCCAGGTTACAAATCGAAAGCGAGCTTTTGTACTTTCGCAAGCACCACGGTCTACTGGGTTTGGCCTCACATATGTTGCTGGTGAGCCTGGGTGATCTGATTCTGGCGCTCAAGGCTCTATTGAAAGGCCGCGGCCGGGCTGCCATAGGGGCGTGTTGGCAGCATGCTCGTGATACTTGGGCGTTGCTGCGCGATACCCAATTTGCTAGCCAACCAACACGGTAGGTCAACTTATGTTCGAAAATATACGTGCTGACTTGCGTGCATATGCTGGTGATTGGGCTGCTCAGGGGTTCTGGGTGATGCTGGTTTATCGCTTTGGGCGCTGGCGCTACGGAGTGCGCCCAGCATTGTTGCGTAAGTTGCTCTCCTTTATATACAAAGTGCTCTTCAAATTGGTGCAGATCGTGACGGGTGTCGAGCTGCCGTGTGAGGTGGTGATCGGGCGCAACTTCGTCATCGATCATTTCGGCGGAATCGTGATCAGTGGTTATGCTCAGTTTGGCGATGATTGCCGCATCCGCAATGGCGTGGTCGTGGGGCTCAAGAATGTGGATGAGCCGATTGCCCCGGTGATGGGTAACAATGTTGATATCGGTGCCGGGGCCAAGGTGCTGGGCAATATCCGCATTGGTAATAACGTCGTGATTGGTGCCAATGCCGTGGTGCTGACAGATGTACCGGACGACTCGGTGGCAGTGGGCGTGCCTGCGACTATCAAGAAAAGGCAGCGCGCAGAAGCAAGGGAATGCTTATGAACCATCCGGTGGACGATATCGAGCAGTTTTACATCGCTGAGTGAACTCAATGGCTACTGGTATTGGTGTCGTTGTTATCGGTCGCAATGAAGGCCTACGGCTTGAGCGTTGCCTGGCTTCGCTGGGCGGTGCGGCGCAGAAGATTATTTATGTCGACTCTGGATCAACGGATGGTTCAGTCCAGATGGCACGACGGCTTGGGGTCGAGGTGGTTGAGTTGGATATGTCGATTCCCTTTACGGCTGCGCGCGCGCGCAATGAAGGATTTGCCTGCGTGCAACGTTTATTGCCGGCGATGCGTTATGTGCAGTTTGTCGATGGTGATTGCGAGGTTGTCGGTGGCTGGCTGCCCCGGGCGCAGGCCTTTCTTGATGCACAGCCTGCGGTTGCGGTGGTCTGTGGACGGCGCCGTGAACGTTTTCCACAGCGTTCGATTTACAACTTATTGTGTGATCTTGAATGGGATACCCCGATAGGTGAGGCCAAGGCTTGTGGTGGCGATGCGCTGATACGGGCTGACGCCTTCGCCGCAGTGTCTGGTTTTCGAGCGGATCTTATTGCCGGGGAAGAGCCTGAGTTGTGTGTGCGCCTGCGTGCGAATGGATGGAAGGTCTGGCGCCTGGCTGACGAAATGACCTTGCACGATGCGGCCATGACCCGCTTCGGCCAATGGTGGCGACGTACCCTGCGTGGTGGCTATGCTTTTGCCGAGGGCGCATTTTTGCATGGGGCCGCGCCGGAGCAACATTGGCAGCGTGAGTCGCGCCGGGCCTGGTTCTGGGGCTTGGGTGTCCCGCTGGCGACTATGATCGCGAGTTTGATGCTGGGATGGTTTGGGCTGCTTCTGCTGCTGGTCTATCCACTGCAGGTGGTGCGCTTGGCTCGCCGGGGCGATAGATCAGCGCGCGAAAACTGGCTGCAGGCCTTCTTTCTGGTGCTGAGCAAATTTCCCGAGATGCTCGGGCAAGTCAAGTTTCTGTTGCACAGATTTGGCGCCGGCAAGACGGCGTTGATCGAATACAAGTGAGACGGCTATGAATGATTGGCTGATACTAAAAAGCGTGTTTTCTTTACATGCAGGGTATTCCTTCAGGGCATTGAAAAATAAGCTTAAATTACTGATTTTAGTTGGAAAAAACTGGTCCGCGCTAAAGGTGTTTTTGTGGCGTATGTCGAATGCCCTGGGCAAGACCGGTTTTGAGAAGTTGGGAGGTGATTGTGTGGGTGTTGTTCATTGGCCGTACATCAGTAGATGCTGGAGATCTCAGGATAGACTTAGTGTGTTGGCCTCACATTACGAAGTCGTCACAAAAAGCTGTCCGCAGCTATTACTTCTGGGACGAAATGACCGCTTGATGTTGAGCGACTTGTCGGAGTGCTCTGTTGGTTGTTCCTTGGTTCTAGATCGTCCGGTATGGTTTATGCGTGAAGGGGAGCTGGTGCTGAATTTGTTTCAGGGTGATTTGCGTATTGCATCAATAGCGTTCACCTTGTGTCGCACGGAAGTTGAGTTATGTATTTTTATCGGTGCCGTTCAAGGGATACACAAAGGCGTAGAGAGTGATAGGTCTTTGGAGATTTATAGAACACTGACAAAAGATTTTGAAGGCCTTCGCCCAAGAAGTCTTCTGATCGAAGCCATTAAGTATATTGCAAGAAGTGTTGGTGTTGAAAAGATTTATGCGATAGGGGATGGATATCGTCATCATCGTCATCCGTATTTTGGGGCTGAAAAAGCTCAAGACCTAGCGGCTAATTATGATGTCATATGGTTGGAGCATGGAGCGATTCCATCCGGGCGCGAAGACTTTTTTGAAATTCCCATGGTGTTGTCCAAAAAAGCGCTTGATTGTATTCCTTCAAAAAAACGCGCCATGTACCGCAGGCGTTATGAGCTTCTAGATGATGTTTTTACAAGGATAGATAGTGTGTTAATAGGCAGCTGTGCAACTAGCACAAGCGCTCATTAGGTCGATATTTGACTGTCGGGCCTGGCGGCATGAAACGGCAATAGTCACTCTTGGTTAGTTGGCGGGCGGCAGGGTTTCAGCTATTGGTTTCGAAGTGTATATAAGGTGCCGGAGCGAAAATTCCAGGTGGGGTATTGCTCGGAGAAAATGCAAGGATCGGAACAAACGCCGTGGTGCTTGTTGACGTTCTTGATAATTGTACTACTGTAAAATTACCTGTAGTAATAATTCACTGCGACGACATCTAAGCTGGTTCCTATGCGTATCGCTTATTTGATCAATCAATACCCCAAAGTCAGCCATAGCTTCATTCGTCGCGAGATTTTGGCGTTAGAGCGCCAGGGCTTTGTGGTGCAGCGCATTGCTCTGCGTGGTTGGGATGCCGAGTTGGTGGATGCCGAGGACGTGTCCGAGCGCAGTAAAACTTTCTATGTGCTGCAGGGCGGAGTCAAAGAGCTGTTAGTGCCTGTGCTGCAGGTACTGCGCGCCCAGCCGCGACGCTTTTTTTCGGCGTTGTGGCTGGCGCTACGTATGAGCCGGCATGCCGATCGGCCCTGGCCGTACCATTTGGTCTATTTGTCCGAGGCATGCCGCCTGCTGTTTTGGTTGCAGGCGTTCGGCGCCGAGCATGTGCATGCGCATTTCGGCACTAACTCAACCGAGGTGGTGATGCTGGCCAATGCACTCGGCGGGCCAGCGTACAGTTTTACGGTGCACGGCCCGGAAGAGTTCGACAAACCGCAGTTTATTCATTTGGGCGAGAAAGTTCGGCGCGCGGCTTTTGTCGCGGCTATCAGCTCTTATGGGCGCAGCCAGCTGTTTCGCTGGGTAGCTCATGCGCACTGGGCAAGGGTAAAGGTGGTGCATTGTGGTCTGGAGCGGGCGTTTCACGATGTACCTGCAGTTGCCGTTCCGTCCGTACCGCGGTTGGTCTGCGTGGGTCGCTTGTGTGAGCAGAAGGGCCAACTGTTGTTGCTTGAGGCCGCCCGTATCCTGGCAGCGCAAGCCGTGGTGTTCGAGATAGTACTGGCCGGCGATGGGGAAATACGTGCGCAAATCGAAGCCCTGATTGCACTGCACGGCTTGCAAGCGCAGGTGCGAATCACTGGCTGGATTAGCAGTGAGCAGGTGCGGGCGGAAATTCTTGCGGCGCGGGCCTTGGTGTTGCCGAGCTTCGCCGAGGGCTTGCCGGTGGTAATTATGGAGGCCATGGCCTTGCGCCGGCCAGTACTGACGACCTATGTGGCGGGCATTCCCGAGTTAGTGCGTCAGGGTGAGAACGGTTGGTTGTTTCCCGCTGGAGCTGTGGATGAGTTGGCGGCGGTGCTGGCGGACTGCCTCGCGCAACCCGTCGAGGTGTTGCAGCGGATGGGCGAGGCGGCTTATCAGAGAGTGCTGGAGCGACACGATATCGATACCGAAGCGGCCAAGTTGGCTAATTTGTTTAGGGCGCAAGCATGATCACCTTACTTGATTGGCTGTTCAGCACACTGCTGGTGCTCATAGTCCTGCCGGTGTTAGTGCTGTTTTTGCAGGTGCTGCTGGCCTGCCTGCCTGTGCGGTTGCGCTCGTCGGCGCAAAGATCGCGGCTGCGGGTGGCGGTGTTGGTACCGGCATACAACGAATCCTCGATGATCGTCGCGACGTTAAATACCATTCGGCCGCAGTTGCTAGAGGGCGATCGCTTATTGGTGGTGGCGGACAACTGTTCTGACGACACGGCCGCGCTGGCCCGCACGGCGGGCGCCGAGGTGGTGGAGCGCAGCAATGATCAGCAGTGTGGCAAGGGTTATGCGCTGGACTTTGGGGTGCGTCATTTAGCGAGTGATGCGCCGGACGTCATGATCGTTGTCGATGCCGATTGCCAGGTGGGCGAGGGCTTCATTGAGCGTTTGGCAATGTGTTGCATCGACTCAGGGCGGCCAACGCAGGCACTTAATTTAATGCGTGCTCCAGCAGGTTCCGGGCTAAAAGTGCGGTTTGCCGAGTTTGCCTGGCGTGTGAAGAATCTGGTGCGGCCGCAAGGTTGGGCTTGGCTTGGTTTGCCCTGTCAGTTAATGGGTACGGGAATGGCTTTCGTCTGGCGGGATCTGGCTTTGATCGATTTAGCCAGTGGCCACATCGTCGAAGATTTGAAGATGGGCTTCGATTTCTGCCGCAGCGGTAAGCCGCCTTTGTTTTGCCCCGATGCCCTGGTGACCAGTTATTTTCCGCGCAGTGATGAAGGCTTAAGTATCCAGCGTACGCGCTGGGAGCATGGTCATCTGGGGGTAATCCTTGGTGATGCGCCAAAGTTGTTTGTAGAGTCGATCAGACGGCGTAACTGGAACCTCCTGGCGATGACGCTGGATTTATTGGTCCCTCCGTTGGCCTTATTGACTTTAGCGTTGGGTGCTGTTTTTAGTCTGTCATGGTTGGTGTTTATGCTGTGTGGAACTTTGGCTCCAGCATTAATCGCTTCTGCCGGGGTGGCAATATTGAATGTGACTGTCTTGCTGGCATGGAGCCAATTTGGTCGCGAGATTATATCTTTTTCAGCCTTGTTGTATGCGCCGTTCTACGCGGTGAAAAAAATACCCCTGTATCTAGGCTTTTTGCTTAAGCGCCAAGTTGAGTGGGTGCGTTCGAAGCGAGATGACAATTAATGCGCGCTTTTGCCTGGCAGCACAACTGGCAAACGATTATCCAGAAACTCAGGGTGATCAGTGATCTCGTTGATGAGCAAGGATTGATTGATGCTTTATCCAAGCCTGAGGCGGCGACAGTACTTGGATTCGTCAATGCCTTTGCCATGAACTTGGTGGCGGGCAACACCGATTACTATAACGCGCTGTCCGCTGCTGACGTGTTACTACGGGACGGCTCCGGCATGGCTATCCTGTTTCGCCGACTCGGCTTAGTGCCGGGGCTAAATATGAATGGCACGGATTTTATCCCCAAATTACTGGCCGCGTTCAAGGGCCGGCGCGTGGCTTTTTGGGGCACTGCAGAGCCCTTTCTAGCGAATGCGGTGCAGCGTAGCGAAGCGGCATTTGCGGTCAATGTAGTTTCTGCTCACCATGGTTTTGCTGAGGTGGATGCCTACATCAACCTTGCCCAGCAACTGCAGCCAGAATTGGTTGTGCTGGGCATGGGCATGCCCAGGCAAGAAGCCGTTGCTGCCAGACTAGCTGCCAGCGGCGTGCCATGCCTGATAGTGTGCGGCGGGGCGATCCTGGATTTTCTCGGTGGCAAGGTTGTTCGGGCTCCGCAATGGGTGCGTCGTCTCGGTTGTGAGTGGGTATTCAGGCTGATGATTGAGCCAAAGCGGTTATTCAGTCGCTATGTGGTTGGTAATCCAATGTTCTTGTTGCGCACGCTGATCTGCAGAGATGCGCCTACATTAAGGAAACCCTGAAATACATTACCCGAAGGGTGAAGGCGGCTCGTCCGGCCTCTCCGTTGATGGCGATGCTGCGCGTGCATCTGTTGCAGAACTGGTTCGGTTACAGCGATCCGATCATGGGGAGGCATTGTACGAAAGTACTACCTACACCTTCCGTCGATTGGCAAACACGATAAATCCAAACAGCGCGGAAGAAAATAACCATGCTGCCGCAGGAAGCGGTACCGCACTCCGTTGATTGATATAAGAATTGGCTGTCCCAGCCAGACCTATACCCTGGACATGCCGACCAACCCTGAATTGGCCATTGGCAAGCGCCGCAATTAAACTGTTAAATGAAGAAGCATTGGCGCACGGCCCAAGGAAGCTGACCCACTCACCGAGAGCGTTGACCCTATTGTTAAGCACGCCCTTGGTAGCAATGCTCTGCGTGTCAGAATCACCGGAGAAGTCGGTGTGAAAGCCAATGGCGTTGCCACCTGGAAGAGACGAAGGCACGTCAATGCTGTTTCTAAAAATAAACAGCGCGCCACCCGCGCGCTCTTCGACCAGCATGCCTAGTTGAGGCCCTAAATCCTCGCCAGAGTTGCTCATGCAACTAGATTTATAGACCAAACTGGCCGCCTGAGCACTAGAAACAGTCGCACCATTCAGGAGCATTAATAACAAAACGGATTTAATAAAAAGTGTCAGGTGCATAACATCCCCTCCCTGAGCAGAGGAGTATTCTTTTGTCGGACGAAGGAATCTTTATCAAGTAAAATTGAGCATAGTAGGCACATAGCTGCTACGTCAATAGTACGTCGCCACGATAAATATAAATAGAAAATCAGTGTAATTTCGTCAAAATAACGTCACGGCAAACACGTCAGTCATCAATCAAGCGGACTCTATCCGCATGAAATAGCTTCAGGCTTTTCCGGATGCATGGAGCGCTTACGGAAAACTGACCCTCCCTGCCGATTGAAATTTGACCCAAGGCACGTTGCTGATACCCAAATTGGCGTTTGATCACTCGGAATGGGGGCTCGACCTTGGCACGAGGAGCGTGGTTCAGATCAAGTCTTCATGAAGGGAATAGGTCTAGAGTGCGCTCAACCTCATCAGGGTCGATTGTAAAGCCATCGCCCTCTGGCGTTCCCACCACAAAGCCAAAATTCTGGTGATCGCGATCCGTTAGATACTTGTAATAACAGATGAAACGATTCGGGGGCTGCAGAGCCAGCAGTGAGCCACCAGGCTGAAGTACATTGACACCATGCACGAGATGACTCCCCTCGACCCCCACCACGGTTTTTGCTCCAGCGCAAGTCGCTACGATGGTCGGAACATCGGTTTTCGAAGGGTCGAGAATGCGAAAACCTCTGCGGTTATGCAGACGTTCAGCGAGTTCCATTTCATTGTGTAACAGTCGCAATTCACCGTTGCCGCCTCGCAGAATGAAAACTCCGGGGTGAGAGCTGTACCTTACGTGTGACATTAATTTTTCACCCATCGCGCGAAAGCGTAAATGCCTATTTCGATTTTGACTTAGATCATCGAATATCACGAGTTCACGAAAAAACGCATTGCGCAAACGAACCGGTGTTATGCCAAGCCAGTCCTCATATTCGGGAGCCTGGGGAAATAGAGGAAACCTGGTGGATGGCGCGATCGTCACCGGAACTCCTTCGTCGCATGCTAATGGGTAAGTTGCACAGTCTTCCATCAGCCAGGAGCCAAACCATTTGTTTCCACCTGCTGTACAGTAAATCGCCCCGCGCTCCATCTCGGTTTCCACGGAGATTTTTGGAAGCCAACCAGATCTGGGAGATAAGCAGGATTTTGCGTTGCCCTTGTAGAGTGTTCCATCTATCAGCCATACATCTTTAAGCAGGTGGCCCCGTGTTGGACCATGATTAACGCTGCCTATTCCTTCCATTGTACGACGGGGGTGTTCGTAAGGAAAAAAGCGTTCTTCCTCCCATCCTGTCACACGTTCGAGTTGATTGGGCAGGAAAAAAGCCGGCGGAGAAATTGATGTTTCGCCAGGCGCGATATCCCAGGTTTTCACCGCTGCACTTTGCGGGGTTTCCGCCGGCTTTCGCATAACCCGCGCTCTTACAATATGCCGGTATGCAGCAAGGCTCCATGTTGTTCGGTTGCTGCTCGTTAATACGCGTAATTCCGACATATCATGTTCACTCTCATCCGCCTCTACAAAAAACAGTAAATGGCGCAAGCGCCTAAACTGCATTTTTTTAACATCAGAAAGCTGCTCAGGTAGATATAATCCTCTCCACAATGGGCGGGGACTTCAAATGAGCATAACGACTACGTAACCTGTCGAGAAGAAGTTCGCTTGGGCTCTTGGCACAGTAGAGATAAATTTTGTATAGCCCGCCAAACCCCATGTTAATATAGCGAGTCGCCACTTCCTCATCGTTTTTCCCGTCCGGCAAGCCAAGATGAAGTGTCAGTTTTTTTTCCTCGACAGCAAATAACGGTGTATTCCAAAGGAGTTGGGCTGCACCCACCTTGGGTAGTCGGACAAACATATAAGCGTGGTTACCCAGCGTATCAACATCACCGCCACGTCTTCTTTTCCATTCGAGAAGTCCATCGTCTGGACGGGCCAGGCAAGTACCGATGTCATAATAGTCAAAGCCATTGTTTATTGCCCACTCAAGCTCCATAAATGTAGTGATCGAGTTGACTTCATTCAGCCTTTTGGCATCTGAAAAAACCGCCTCAGGATAGCCAGCACGTATCATGCTCCAGTAGCGCTTTCCGGCCCGAGTAATTACGCACGCAAGTTGGCATGCAACAATGTCGTCTTCCAATAGTATTAGATCGAGCCGGCCGACAGTCTTTGCTATCCTTAACACTTCATGTGGGGCAATTTGCGAGGCGGCAGTGCCATGCCTTGCGATGGCATAGGGTTGAAGCATTTCCCTGTCGGCTCTTTCAATTTCGTCATCCGTCAGCGCCTGCTTCATTCGGTAGCGCGACTGGTTCTTGCGTATGTTTCGACGTAACTTACTATCGTATCCCGCCGTAATATCGTCAATGGAGCGACCCAGCGGCACGATAGCACTCAGAAAGTGAGGCACATACAACGCGCCCAAGGTTGGCATTTCACTGACCAGAACCGTACGGTTCGATTTATCCGATTCCGATTTGCTGTCGGCCACAGGAGACTCCACCCCCATGAGAACCTTGGCCATCTCCCGCTGTGCTCTCCTTCCAACATAGAGGATGTCGTAAGGACTGTCTTTGCGCAGCTTGAATCTGACAATTTCCCAGCGCCAGAAACAGGCTCGCCCAAGTATGTCTCGCAGCCAGGCTGCAGTTTTTCTTAGCTCAAATCGTATTGAGGGAGATATGAGTTTTCGGATCGGCACCGCTAAATACGCTTTCATTTCCGGCACTCTTTTTAACTTGCCTTTTGGTTAAGCCAGAAAAAATATCAATTGGTAAATTCAAGCAATACTTCCAGTTTTTATGTGGAAGGCTCATTCAGCGGGGAAATATTCAGTAATATCCTCGACTCTAGAAGTATTAAAGATGCGAGGTAGACGTTTTGCAAGGGAGCCGCTGCAAAAATAGCCAACTGCTTCAGTTCTTGGCCCACTGAAGCTCCTCTCGGTCGTAACCGCGCCATGAGCCCCACATTCAAAACCGGCAATTGATCCCCGATGCTGTGCTCCCATCTCTCTCTGGAGCCAGCCCGTCATGATGCGTCTCGACGCTAAAGTCGAAAAAGTCTGTCTCTACCCCAAGCCCGTAGCCTTCCGAAAATCCCTTGAAGGCCTCGCAGCCTTGGTCGAACTGGATATCAAGGTGGCGGTATTCGGCCCGGTACTATCGAGGCTGGCATTCTGCCCATTGATAACAATAGGGCCGAGCGAGCGGTAAAGCCCTTTGTGATCGGTCGTAAAAACCGGATGTTCAGCGACACGCCCAAGGGTGCCACTGCCAGCGCGCAAATTTACAGCCTGGTCGAAACTGCCAAAGCCAACGGCCAGGAGCCCTATACGTGGCTGCGCCACATACTTGAACGCCTGCCACAAGCTACTTCGGTAGAAGACTTCGAAGCCTTGCTGCCGTGGAACTGTTCCCCAACGATCTCGTGCTAAATGCCCACATCGGTTTTTTGCCATGTGTGGTTTATGGGTCGCTTACAAGACTGGCTAATAGGCTCGCTTGCCGGTGAAGGCAAACAGAGTTCGCAGAAGAATGACGAAATCGAGCCAGAGCGACCAGTTGTTGATGTACTCAATGTCAGACTCAACACGCTGAATCATCTGCTCTATATCTCTCGTTTCACCGCGAAAGCCACGCACCTGAGCCAGGCCTGTGATGCCTGGCTTGATATTGTGACGCGCAAAGTAGTCTGCGATGCCATGCGAGTACTGCGCATCATGCTGAATAGCATGCGGGCGAGGCCCCACCAGGGACATTTCCCCCATCAAAACGTTGAACAACTGTGGTAGCTCATCCAGGCTAGTTCGCCGAATAAAGGCTCCAACCCTGGTCATGCGCGGGTCATTCTTTTCTGCCTGCTTGACGATGCCGTCTTCCAGCTGATGGACGACCATGCTTCTGAACTTCCAGATACGAAAAACTCCACTCCACCCCATGCGCTCCTGTCGAAAGAACACCGGTCCAGGGCTATCGATCTTGATGGCAATCGCTATAGCCACCAGCAATGGAGCCGCAAGAAGCAAGATGAGAAAAGCCAAGACTTTGTCCTCAATATTCTTCAGAAATAGACGCATCCCCATCAGCGGAGTTTCAGACAAAGTCAGCACGGGAATACCGGCAATTTCACGAACGCTGTGATTGATCAAGCGCAGTGAAAAAATGTCAGGCACCCAATTAATAGCAATGTGCTTATCAAGCAGCTTTAAGTAAACATCCTTAATGACCTCCGAGCCATCCAGAGGTGTAACGAAATATACGGTACGAATGGAATGTCGCACGATTAACTCATCAAGGTCGGAGATATTACCCAGTATCGACAAACGTTGCGTGCTTTCTGAGCCCTCCTTCCCCCGATCATCGCCCGCCCCAATCAACACACAACCGACCACCCGTTCACCCAGCCAGGGATTATTGCTTATTTTCTGGTGAAGGAAGCTCGCCAGCTCCCCCGAGCCAATAATAAGAGCGGCTTCCAAATGATCCGGGTGGGTCAAGAGTTTCTTCTGCACTTCGAGTATCGCCAGGTGCAAAAGCAACTGAGCGAAATATCCAACAATAAATAACTGCGCAACCAATAAACGCGAGTACTGTTCACTTTGTTTGGTAAGAAAGGCCATGACAACGAGAAAGCCAAAAGCGGCAAGCCACGCCTTTAAAAGCTTAAATGCTTTGACGGTAAATCCAACATTGCTTCGGTAAATAGCATAATGGTCGTACACGACGGCCAACGCCCCAAGCAGCAACAGGAGCATGATGACATAAGCCTGCGTTATAAAGCCGATATGATAATCGATCAAATACCATGCGACACCGATCACAGCAACAAAATCGAGACCGGCCTGAATGGCGTTACTGGTACTGCTTCGTCGCTGGAGTATGGAGCGGCTACTGCTGGGTTCGAATATCATCATTAGACCTCATTAAATTGAGAATCCAAAACGCTTATCTATCAAACAATAAAAAGGCAATGAAAATATAATTATTAATTAACTTATCAGCGTTGAATGATCCATCAGCGGTGCACCGCAGCTTCGATGATTCGCACCACATTGACAGCTCTCCTAGTGCCAGAGCCTTGAGCAAGTCGCCCTGAACCATCAGCGCCAGACCCTTCTCGTAATACTTGCTGGCCTTCTCAGCCGGCGAGAGCAGGCCGCCAAGCCAATAGAACAGACTGCAAGGAGCGCGACCCAGGCGTCTTTGCCAACTTTGCTCAAATACATCTTCATCGAATTCACCCCCTTGGAGGTCAATGCGCAATATGAGCCGCCGGCCGTGGCACAGCCAATCTCATAAAATCTTGTAAGCGCTTATCTGCAGCAGTAGGCGCTTCGCAGGCTCTCCACATTCGTCTTGCCACGACGGTAATCCGCGATCACATAATCAGCCAGCCCTGGACTCACTTCGGCCTGGACGTCCAATCGACTCTCACTAGCACGCCACTCATCCAGGAGATCCTCCCTGATCGATCAGTCATTTCTAGTCACACTTCACAGCGCACACTAGGCGCCCCCAAGACTGGTAGCGCCAATCCGGCTCTGCCTTTTACTCGACGTGTGTTATCACTGTAGCAGCACTATGCAATCAGCCACTGAATCGCCCCGGATTTTCCAGACACTTTCCAAGCTCAATAAACGTCGCTTTTCAAACTCTACCGGGGATAGCTGGTTGCTGAACCCGTGCCGGCGTTTTGGGTTGTAAAACATCTCGATGGAATCGAACACATCACCGCGAGCACCCTGCCGGGTGTCGTAGATCTTCCGCTTAATCCGCTCCCGTTTCAGCAGCTGAAAGAAGCTTTCTGCTATGGCGGGGCGCTTTAATGCGCGGTTTGGGGGCGAAGCCTGCATGGCGTCATATTGACCTCAAGACCATCGTGACACCCGACCAGGCGCCATCGGCCGTTGCCGCCGGCATTCCGTAGGAGCTGGGGGGAACACCAGCGCATACGAGCTGCCGAAGGCTGCGATCTTTCCGGGGGCCATCGGAACGTCAAAAGATCGCAGGCTGCACCAACTCCTGCGCGAAGGGGAGACTTGGGCGTTCAATCCTGTCCGCTATCCTTGATCTCATCTTTTGTTTAACGAGCGTTCCCATGCTTGAAGTGCACGGCGTGTTCAAAAGCTATGCCACTGCGCAAGGTCCGTTGGCGGTGTTGCAAGGTGTCGACTTGCACCTGGCGCAAGGCAGCAGCCTGGCGCTGATGGGTGAGTCGGGCAGTGGCAAGAGCACCTTGTTGCACTTGATTGCCGGGCTCGACAAGATCGATCGCGGCAGCATCCGCATGGGCGATCAGCGCCTCGAGCAGATGAACGAAGGGCAACTGGCAAATTGGCGGCGCACTGAAATCGGCCTGGTGTTCCAGCAGTACAACCTGATTGGCAGCCTGCGGGTCGAGGACAATCTGGCATTTCAGGCACGCTTGGCCGGGCGTCATGACCTGCGTTGGCAGGCGCACTTGGTGGCGCGGCTGGGGCTGGGGGATTTACTCCAACGTTATCCGGAGCAGTTGTCCGGTGGCCAGCAGCAACGGGTTGCTCTGGGGCGGGCACTGGCGTCGCGTCCGCGTCTGCTGTTGGCCGATGAGCCGACCGGCAGTCTCGATGAACACACCAGCGACGAGGTACTCGACTTGCTGCTGGAACTGCTCGATGACAGCCCCAGCAGTTTGTTGATGGTCACTCACAGTCCACGGGTCGCCGCACGGCTGGCCGAAAAAGTGCTGTTGCACGGTGGACGTCTGGTCGACGCAGGCCAGCGCTGATATGGACGTTTTGCGCGAAACCTTGCGAGCGCTGCTCAGTCATTGGCGACAGCATCCGGTGCAGTTTTTCAGTGTGCTGACCGGGCTCTGGCTGGCCACCGGCCTGCTGACCGGGGTGCAGGCGCTGAACAGTCAGGCGCGAGAAAGTTACGCTCGCGCCAGTCAGTTGATTGGCGGTGAACCCCAGGCCAGCCTCAGTGCGCCGAATGGCGCGACCTTCTCTCAGGCGTTGTTCGTCAACCTGCGCCGGGCGGGTTGGCCGGTGTCACCGGTGTTGCAGGCGCGACTTCAACTCAAGGGGCATGAAGACCTGCGTTTACAACTGATGGGCATCGAACCGTTGTCGTTACCCAGCGCTTCGGCGCTGGCCGGACAACACCTCGACATGGCACAGATGGTCGATTTTGTCGGCCCGCCGGGCCGTACCTGGATTGCCCCGTCAACCTTGCAGGCGCTCGGTTTGCGTGAGGGCGACCAACCGCAAGGCCTCAACGGGCAGACCTTGCCGCCGTTGCACAGCCAGGTCGACATGGCTCCCGGCGTGCTGCTGGTGGACATCGGAGTTGCCCAGCAGGTGCTGGGTTTGCCGGCACAGGTGTCGCGACTGTTGTTGCCCAGGGATTTCGCTGCCACCGAGCCTCAGTTGTCCACCGAATTGACGGGGCAGTTGCAGCTCAAGCGCAGCGGCGAGGAAAACAATCTGGCACGGCTCACCGAAAGCTTTCACTTGAACCTCGACGCGCTGGGTTTTTTGTCGTTCGTGGTCGGCTTGTTCATCGTTCACGCCGCCATCGGCCTGGCGCTGGAGCAACGTCGCGGGTTGTTCAGAACTCTGCGCGCCTGTGGCGTCAGTGTGCGGAGGCTGATCTTCTGCCTGAGTCTTGAGTTGGGTGGATTGGCACTGCTCGGCGGGATGGCCGGGGTGGTCAGCGGTTACCTGTTGGCCAGCCTGCTGTTGCCGGACGTTGCTGCCAGCTTGCGTGGTTTGTATGGCGCCGAAGTGGCGGGGCAGTTGAGCCTCAGCCCATTGTGGTGGTTCAGCGGGCTTGGCGTAAGCCTGCTCGGCGCACTGCTGGCCGGCGCCAACAGTTTGCTGCGGGCGGCGCAACTGCCGTTGCTGGCGTTGGCCAACCCGCAAGCCTGGCATCAGGCTCACGCGCGCTGGTTGCGGCGTCAGGGTTGGGTGGCGGCAGTCGCTGCGGCGATCGGCCTGACTGCGTTGCTGTGGGGTGACAGCCTGGCCAGCGGTTTTGTGCTGATGGCTGCGTTGTTGATCGGTGCCGCATTGAGTTTGCCGGTGCTGCTCGACGCTGTATTGAATCGGCTCGTGCGGCGCAGCCGGTCGGTGCTGGGGCAATGGTTTCTCGCCGATTGCCGTCAGCAGCTGCCGGCCCTGAGCCTGGCCTTGATGGCGCTGCTGTTGGCGCTGGCGGCCAACATCGGTGCCGGCAGCATGACAGCCGGTTTTCGCCAGACGTTCGGTGATTGGCTGGAGCAACGGTTGACCGCCGAGCTATACGTCAACCCGCAGAACCCGGCGCAAGCCACAGAACTGCAGCAGTGGCTACCGGAACAAAAGCTCAACGCGATGTTGCCGAGCTGGCAGGTTGCAGTGTCGTTGCAGGGCTGGCCGGCGGACCTTTACGGAGTGATCGACCATCCGACCTATCGCGAGCATTGGCCGTTACTTGAAGCACTGGGCGAGCGTCCCTGGGATCAGTTGGTGGCGCACGACACCGTGATGCTCAGCGAACAACTGGCCCGTCGACTCAAACTACGACTCGGCGACCACCTGAGCATTCCCACGCCACAAGGCACGTGGTCACCACAACTGATCGGGATCTATGCCGACTACGGCAACCCCAAGGGGCACTTGCTGGTCAACGCCGAACACCTGTTGCGTTACTGGCCGCAACTGACGCCGAGTCGCTTCAACCTGCGTGTCGAGCCAGCACAAATCCCGGCGCTGCTGACGGCGCTGCAATCGCGCTTTGCCCTGGACGACAGCCGCATCGTTGATCAAGCGCGGCTCAAGGGCTGGTCGACGCAGGTGTTCGAACGGACCTTCGCTGCGACGGCGGCGCTCAACAGCCTGACCCTTGGCGTGGCCGGTGTGGCGCTGTTCATCAGCTTGCTGACCCAGAGTCAGAGCCGGCTCGGACAACTGGCGCCGTTGTGGGCGCTGGGCGTGACGCGGCGACAGTTGATGGTGCTCAACCTTGGGCAGACCTGGTTGCTCGCTCTGCTGACATTGGTGGTAGCGTTGCCCTTGGGGTTGGCGCTGGCCTGGTGCTTGGACACGGTGATCAACGTTCAGGCGTTTGGCTGGCGTCTGCCGTTGCGAGTGTTCCCGCTGCAACTCATGGAATTGATGGGGCTGGCGATGTTGGCGACGTTACTGGCCTCGGCCTGGCCATTGTTCAAGCTCTATCGCACGCAACCGGCGGACCTGCTGAGGAGCTTTGCCCATGAGGATTAACCAGGCCGTCGGCGTGCTGTTACTGTTATTGGCCGGCTGTGATGACTCATCGACGCACAACGAAAGTTTCGCCGGGCTGGGCAGTGAAGCGGCGGCGTTCAAGCAAGTGACGCCGGGCCGGGTATTCAGCTTCCCGGCCGATCACGGTGCCCATGACGGTTATCGCGTCGAGTGGTGGTATATCACCGCCAACCTCAAGGATGGACAGGGCCGGGAATTCGGCGTGCAGTGGACGCTGTTTCGCAATGCGCTGAAGGCCGGGCCCGAGCAGCCGGGCTGGGCCAGCCAGATCATCTGGCTCGGTCATGCGGCGGTGACGTCGGCGACCGTTCACCACGCCGCCGAGCGTTATGCTCGCGGTGGCGTCGGCCAGGCCGGGGTTCAGAGCGTACCGTTTGCGGCGTGGATCGATGACTGGCGCCTGAGCACTCAAACCGACACCGCGAACCCTTTGGCCGAAATGCAGATGCAGGCCAGCGGCAAGGGCTTCAACTATCGGCTGCGACTCACTGCCAGTCGGCCGTTGGTGCTGCAAGGCGAGCAGGGTTTCAGTCAAAAATCCGAACAGGGCCAGGCGTCGTACTACTACAGCCAGCCGTTCTTCCAGGCCAGCGGCAACCTGGAAATCGACGGCACAACGTATCAGGTCAGTGGACCGGCGTGGCTCGATCGTGAGTGGAGCAGCCAGCCGCTGACGGCGAACCAGACCGGTTGGGACTGGTTTTCCCTGCACCTGGACAGTGGCGCGCAGTTGATGGTGTTTCGGGTGCGGCAGAAGGAAGGGGCGGCGTACCTGACCGGCACCTGGATCAACCCGGACGGCAGCACGCTGCGACTGTCGCGAGACGACATCAGCCTCACGCCGTTGGAGTCTTCCAAGGTGGCCGGCCGGAGTTTGCCGACACGCTGGTCAATCAAGGTTCCGGGCAAAGGCCTGGACATCACCAGCAGCGCGTTGAACCCCCGGGCCTGGATGGATTTGCGCATTCCCTACTGGGAGGGGCCGGTGCAGTTGAGCGGCAGCCATGCCGGCAACGGGTATCTGGAAATGACCGGGTACTGATCCAGGGCGTCGCCCGGTATCTTTGCGCTTTTGCTCAGGGACGCAATTCTGATCGGACTGGTTCGTTTTTTTTCGTTACAAACAATTTGGCGGAAACAGGGTGTCCAGATTAGTTCAGAATTTTTCAACGGACAGAACGTTTGCGTTGCATTAAAATTCCCCCGTTCGCCCAGTGTCGGGGCTCTTTACCGGTGCATGGATTGCCAGGCCATAACACTGGGCGAACACCTTTCTTCAGGTGCGATAAACAACATGTCATGACGCGCCTCATCGCTCCGATAGCCTTCAAGTAACACTCTCGTTAAAAAGCACCCTGTTCAAGCAACTGGCTGAAGACTTCCAGTTCGGTTTTTTCCAGATCGGATATCACGATAAAACGCATGTGATTGTGTTGCCACGCGACCGCGTTGTAGCCGCGGATGGACTGGCTTTTACGGGGCTGATCGGTTTCTGTCGTCGGCACGATGAACACGTTGATGATGTGCTTCGCTCGCCCGTAAGACAGCGCAGCGGTCGTATGATGTTGCAGATAATCCAGGCGCCCGCCGAGTAACGGGAAACCCTGTGCCGAGAAGTCGGACACCGGTGGCGAGAAATCCAGCTTGCCGGTAAACCAGGGTTTGACCGTGTGCCGGTCGGAGGATACGACATCGTTCAGGTGCTCAGCCATCAGCGAGCGCACATGGCTGGACACTGCTTCCTCCAGCCAGGGTTGCTCAGGCGAAGGCGTGGCCACATACAACACCAGGGCCATGGCCAGCGCGACCGCGGAAAACGCCGGCGCCAACCACTTTCGCGAGACGTCTCTCAAGGCTTGCCAGGGAGAGGTCGGCGACGGGAGATTGATGAAGACTTGTTGAATCAGCGCATTGGGCGCCGCGTAATAGGGCGCATGGGCCTTGACGCTGGTGATCAGCCGTTGCATTTCGTCATGCGCGCGTTGGCAGTCGGCGCAGTGCGACAGGTGCCCGGCAACGTTCGCAGTGGTCGTGGCATCCAGTTCATGGTCCAGGTAGCCATGAATCAATTCGTGGCAGACCGTGCAGTTGATCTCATTCATGGCCTTGCAACTTCAGTAGTTCCAGCTTGAGCATGGTGCGAGCCCGGGCCAGTCTCGA
The DNA here is from genome assembly GCF_000217955.3 of Pseudomonas fluorescens HK44. Classification (GTDB taxonomy): domain Bacteria; phylum Pseudomonadota; class Gammaproteobacteria; order Pseudomonadales; family Pseudomonadaceae; genus Aquipseudomonas; species Aquipseudomonas fluorescens_AQ. The sequence continues at coordinate 114,467 of NZ_AFOY02000015.1, forward strand.
CATGACGGTTCCCAGAGGTATGTCGACCACCTTCGCGATGTCCTTGTAAGGCATGTCCTCCAATTCCTTGAGGACGATCATTTCGCGATAGGCCGGGGGCAGGGCGCGCAGTGCCTGTTGAACCCGTGCGGCGTCTTCGGCCTGCATGGCGAGCAGTTCCGGTGTCTGGCTGTGGCTCAGGGCAACGTTGTCTTGCGAGATTTCATCGCCGATAGCGACCCAACGATGGCTGGCCGAGCCCTTTAGCCAGTTGTAACTCTCGTTGCGTACGATCGTCAGGAACCAGGCCTTGGCATTGCCATCGGCAAAGCGATGCAAAAATTTAAACGCCTTGAACGCACTTTCCTGCACCACATCATGTGCCGCGCTGTCACTGCCGGTGAGCCAGCGCGCGAGGTTGTAAGCGGCATCCATATGCGGTGCAAGCAGCTCCTCAAATCGCTTCATAGTGCCCCAGCCTTTGCCCCCTATAACCCGGATTCGCTGCGTTTTATTCCCCGGAATGAAAAATATTTTTTTCCGGGAATAAAAACCCGACCGGCTCGGTTGTACATCTGTCAGTTCATCAATGTAGACCGCTACGAGGGCGTTCCCATGAACATTCGTTCGGCAACCCATGAAAAACGTACAGACGGCCCCCTGGACCCCGACCGCAGACACCTGCTCAAGTGCTCGGCATGGGCGGGTGCCGGTGTCATCTGGGCATTGAGCGGCGGCATTCCGCGAGCGTTCGCCCTGGGCGAAGATGGCCAGGTGAAGGACCCGAAAGCGCTGGCCAGCACCTTCCACTTCGTACAAATCAGCGACTCGCACATCGGTTTCAACAAGGAAGCCAATCCCGAACCGCTGAAGACCTTGCAGGTGGCCATCGACAAAGTTATCGCGCTGCCGAAAAGGCCTTCGCTGATCCTTCACACAGGCGACATCACCCACCTCTCCAAACCGGAGGAGTTCGACGCCGCCGCGCATTTGCTCAAAGGCCTGCCTTCAACCGTGCACTACATTCCGGGCGAGCACGACACCCTCGATGAGGGCGGCGGCAAGCTCTACCTCGAGCGCTATGGCAAAGGCACCAAAGGCAACGGCTGGTATAGCTTCGACGACCACGGCGTGCACTTCATCGCGCTGGTCAACGTCTTCAACTTCCAGGCGGGCCACGAGGCGACGCTCGGTGCCGAGCAACTGGCCTGGCTGCAGGATGATTTAAAGGCGGTGAGCACCAGCACCCCGGTTGTGGTGTTCACCCACATTCCATTGTGGACGATCTATCAGCCATGGGGCTGGGGCACCGAAGACGGCGATCAGGCCATCGCCATGCTGCGCAAATACGGTTCGGTGACGGTGCTCAATGGCCACATTCACCAGGTTATCCAGAAGGTCGAGGGCAACATCACCTTCCACACCGCACGCGGCACGGCTTACCCGCAACCCGCACCCGGTGTTGGGCCAGCACCAGGACCGATGACCGTGGCAGCCGATCAACTGCGCAACTACCTGGGGATTACCGAGGTCAAGGCGACGCAGGGCGATCATCCGTTGGCACTGATCGATTCAACACTCGTTTAGGGGAGGCGCTGACATGAAGCATTTACTGCGGGTTCTGGCCTTGGGTTGGCTGATGGTGTCGATTCCGGCGTGGGCGGAAGGGACCAAAATCGATATCAAAGAGTTCATGTTTGCTCCCAAGGACGTGACGGTAGCGGTGGGCACCAAGGTGACTTGGGTCAACGACGATCAAACAATCCATACGATAATGGAAACCCACAAGGTGTTCCATTCACCGGCGCTCGACACCAACGACCAGTTTTCCTATCAGTTCAATACGCCGGGGACCTATGAATACTACTGCACGCTGCACCCGCAGATGATTGGGAAGATCATTGTCAGTGGGGCGAAGTGAGGGGAGGGGCGTTGCAACTCAGTGAAAGAAATGGGCGATCCAGAGGTTAATGCCCGACAGTTAAGCGAACACAAGGTTCGAAATAGCAAAGATCAAATGTGGGAGCGAGCCTGCTCGCGATGACGGTTTTACATTCGGCATCAATGTTTACTGTCACACCGCTATCGCGAGCAGGCTCGCTCCCACACGAGGCGTGCTTCGTTTTACAGAATGCATTTCCTTGGCTGACCGTTATTAAACCCAAGGTCGCCATCACCCACACGCAGAACCTGTGGCGAGGGGGCTTGCCCCCGCTGGGTTGCGAAGCGGCCCTGAAATCGGTGATCGCATTGCATCGGGAAAAATACATCCGTCGGTTTTACGACTGCTTCGCCCGAACGCGGACCGGCCGGCGGGGGCAAGCCCCCTCGCCACAAATGCCCACCAGCCCCAAGATTTACATTAACTGACGGGCATTTTTCTACGACGATCCGCCGACGTATCAGCTCAGCGGCGGCACATTAAGCGCGTCGCAGCACTCCTCAATCGACCTCCGCTGCGTATCGGCATACAGCGCCAGTTCATCAATAGTCGACCGCCCCAATGCTTGTTCAAACGCCTGCCGGTTGGAGTGTTCGCCGTAGTGGGTTTGCGCGGCGTCACCGAGGTTCGACTGGAAAATCCCCGCTGCGCTGACCGGCAGAAAATCTTCGTACACCAGCGGCTCCGCGCGGATGTACTCAGCCTTGATCAAGCCTTGCAAAGACGCTAACGCCAATTCATCGCTATCGGCCGCCAGGCCTTTTTCAGTGACGAAGTAGCGGAAGTAGGCCAGGCCTTGCTCGCGCATTTCGCTGTAGCTGTCCGGGAAGGCCTTGAAATGCTCTTCCATCAGGCTGTTGTAGCGCGCCGCGTTGGCTTCGTTGGGGAAGTCCTTGAGTTCATCGCGAGCGGCGTTGAGCAGGCGGTCGTAGAGCGCGCGACCTTCAGGTGTCAGCGCGGCACCGCGTTGTTCGATTTCACCGAAGCGGGCGCTGTGGCTGCCGTGAGCCTGCTGTTGATCGGTGAAGGCAATGGGTTCATCCAGCGCTTTGAAACTGGTCTGGCGCAGCAGGATCGGGCACTGACGGCGTGGTGGACCTTCGATTACCGCTTTGGGGGTGATGCCGTGTTCGGGCATTTTGGCCTGCACGATGTCGATGTCCAGCGTGCGCGGCGTCAGGTGGTTGATGTGCGGGCCTTTGAAGGCGACCACGTCGGCGATCAATCGATGCTGGGCGCTGAGTTGCTGGTAGTGCGCGGCGGTGACGGTGGCGCGGTGGTGCCAGCGGAAGGTTTCCAGGGCCTGTTCGACGAAGTCCCAGGCTTGCTGTTCGTCGAGTCCGCCGTGTTGTTCGGCCTGCTCGATCAGTGCCAGCGCCTGCGCGGTGAAAATCGAACGCTTGGCCAGCACCGATTCGGCAAACGCGCGCAGCTCGGGGTTTTCGATCAGCTCCAGGCGCAGCAGCGAGGTGAACACGCGGAACGGGCTGACCTGCAACGAGCTTTCATGCACGGCGCGGAACGCCGTGGAATGCACCGGCACTCCGGCCGGCGTCAGATCGTAATAGCCGACCGGTTGCATGCCCATCACCGCGAACAAGCGGCAGAGGGTCGCCAGCTCTTGCGCAGTGCCGACGCGGATCGCCCCGTGGCGTTCCAGGTCCAGGCGCTCGATTTCGCCTGTGCTGCGTAACTGCCGGGCAATCGCCGGATCGCTGTCGAGCACCTGGGCGTTGGTCTGCGCCACCAGTTCCATCAAGGCGCCGTACAACGGCACTTCTTCGCGGTACATGTCTGACATCGCCCGCGAGAAGCGTTGGCGGATCAGGTCTGGGCTGACGACGTTGTGGTTGCTCATAAACACGAATCCCGGCGCAGTGACAGTGGAGTAGGCCGATTCTGTTCGGCGCAGGCTTGGCTGACAAACGAAGTTTCTTCTGAACTTCATTCTGCAAACGACTGCTGCGATCAGCGCAACATCTGATCCACCAGCTCGATCCAGTGCCGGACAGGTGTCCGTCCCGCACTGGCGAGGTGGCTCTGACAACCGATGTTGGCGGTGACGATCAGCTCCGGCCGGCCGCTCTCCAGAGCGTTGAGCTTGTTGTCGCGCAGTTGCCGGGCGAGCACTGGTTGGGTCAATGAATAGGTCCCGGCCGAGCCGCAACACAGATGACTGTCGGGCACGCTGGTGAGGTTGAAACCGAGGCGGGTCAGTAGTTCTTCGACTGCACCGCCGAGTTTTAGCGCGTGCTGCAAGGTGCACGGGCAGTGGAAGGCGATTCGTCGTTCAGTGGCCGCGCACACCCGTTCCAGCGGTTCGTCGCGCAGGATCTCCACCAGGTCCTTGCTCATCTCGCTGACCCGTTTGGCTTTGGTCGCATAGGCGGGATCGGTCTTGAGCAAATGCCCGTAATCCTTGATGAACGCACCACAGCCGCTGGCGGTTTGCACGATGGCTTCGGCGCCGTTTTCCAGGGCGGGCCACCAGGCGTCGATGTTCTGGCGGGCACGATTGAGCCCCTGTTCCTGAGCGTCGAGGTGATAGTCCAGCGCCCCGCAGCATCCAACCTGGCTAACGGTGCTGACGCTGATCCCCAGTCGGTCGAGCACCCGCGCGGCGGCGGCATTGGTGTTCGGTGACAAACCCGGCTGCACACAGCCTTCGAGCATCAGCACTTTTCGCGCATGCACCGTGGTTGGCCATTCTCCCGCTGGCGGCACGTCGTGCGGGAGTTTGGCTTCGAGGTCGCGCGGTATCAGCGGTCGGAAGGTTGCACCGATTTGCAACAAGGCCTTGAACAGTCCGGGGTTCGGCGCCATCGCCCGCAAGCCCTGGCGCAACACGCGCTGGCTCGCCGAGCGCGGCACCGCCTGCTCGACCACCGCGCGGCCAATGTCCAGCAGGTTGTGATAATCGACCCCGGACGGGCAGGTGGTTTCGCAGGCGCGGCACGACAGGCAACGGTCCAGGTGCAATTGGGTCTGGGCAGTGGCGGGGTGGCCTTCGAGCACTTGCTTGATCAGGTAGATCCGCCCACGCGGGCCGTCCAGTTCATCGCCGAGCAACTGATAGGTCGGGCAGGTGGCGTTGCAGAACCCGCAATGCACGCAGGTGCGCAGAATGCTTTCGGCCTCTGCTGCGCGGGGCAGGCGTTTGGCCTGTTCGCTGAGGGTGGTCTGCATGCTTCAGAACTCCGCGTACATCCGGCCAGGGTTGAACAACCCCTGAGGGTCGAGTTGGGCCTTGAGCTGTTGGTGATAGCGCAACAGCGCCGGCGCCAACGGCTGGAACGGCGTATCGCTGACACCGTGGCTGTAGCAGGTGGCATGGCCGCCCAGATCAGCGGCCAGCGACTGGATGTCCGGTGCCTCGGATTTCAACCAGCGTTGCGCACCGGCCCAATCGATCAGCTGTTCGCCGGGCAACGTCAGCGGACCGATGTTGTTGGGCAATGACAGACGCCACAACGGCAGCCCTTCATCGAAAAATGCCAGCTGTTGTTCATTCAGTGCCTCCCAGTATTGAGCATCCAGCACCTCGCCACCGAGGCGCTGATGGGCGGCGCTGACCGAACCTTCGCCGCCCTCCAGCCGCAAGTGCAGTTGCCGGCCGTCATGGCACGCCGCGCTGATGGGCAGCGGTTGCTGACCCCATTCGGCGAGTTTGCTCAAGGCGTGGGCGCTGTCGAGTTCCAGGCTGATGCTCAGGCATTGGCGCGGTTTGGGCAGGACCTTGAGCGAGACTTCGGTGATCACGCCGAGGCAACCGAAGCTGCCGGTCAACAACCGCGACAGGTCATAACCGGCGACGTTTTTCATTACCTCACCGCCAAAACGCAGCAGCTTGCCGTTGCCGGTGATCAGCCGGGTGCCGAGCACAAAGTCACGCACCGAACCGGCCCACGGGCGACGCGGGCCCGATAGCCCCGAGGCGATCATGCCGCCGACGGTGGCGTCTTCAGCGAAGGAGGGCGGCTCACAAGGGAGCATTTGCCCGGCCGCATCCAGCGCCGCCAGCAATTCCTTCAGCGGTGTACCGCAGCGAGCGCTGATCACCAGTTCGGTCGGGTCATAGCTGACGATGCCACGATGTGCGCGGGTGTCGAGCACCTCGCCAGCCACTTCGCGGCCGAGGAAGGCCTTGCTGCTGGCGCCTTGAATGCGCAACGGCGTGGCGTTCTCCCGGGCCTGGTTGATCTGCTCCAGTAACTCCGCGCTGGCGTCCTGGTCCTGTTCGGTGCGCATCAGAAACGCTCCAGGTCGGGGAACGGCAGTTGTCCGCCATGGACGTGCATGGCGCCGAACTCGGCGCAGCGGTGCAAGGTGGGAATGTTCTTGCCGGGATTGAGCAGGCCTTTGGCGTCGAACGCAGTTTTTACTGCGTGAAACACCGTCAGCTCGTCGTTGTGGAACTGCACGCACATCTGATTGATCTTCTCGCGGCCGACACCGTGCTCGCCGGTGATGCTGCCGCCGACCTTGACGCAGAGTTCGAGGATTTTGCCGCCGAGGGCTTCGGTGCGTTCCAGCTCGCCGGGCTGGTTGGCGTCGAACAGGATCAATGGATGCATATTGCCGTCGCCGGCGTGAAACACGTTGGCGACTCGCAAGCCGTATTCACTGGCCAGTTCGGCAATTCCCTTGAGCACCCGAGGCAATTCGCATCGCGGGATGGTGCCGTCCATGCAGTAATAATCCGGCGACAAGCGCCCAATCGCCGGGAACGCCGCTTTGCGCCCGGCCCAGAATTTCACCCGTTCCGCCTCGTCACGCGCCTGGCGCACATCACTGGCGCCGGCCCGTTCCAGCACGCCGCGAACTCGCAGGCAATCATCGCGTACATCGGCTTCGACGCCATCGAGTTCACACAGCAGAATCGCCTCGGCGTCCACCGGGTAACCGGCGTGAACAAAGTCTTCGGCGGCGCGCAAGGCCAGGTTGTCCATCATCTCCAGACCCGCAGGGATGATCCCGGCGGCGATGATGTCCGCCACGGCGCCTCCGGCTTTTTCCACGGAGTCGAAACTCGCCAGCAGCACTTTGGCGGCCTGTGGTTTGGGCAGCAGTTTGACCGTGACTTCGGTGATGATACCCAGCAATCCCTCGGAGCCGTTGAACAGCGCCAACAGGTCAAACCCCGCGCAGTCCAGCGCGTCCGAGCCCAAGGTCAGGTGTTCGCCTTCAATCGTCAGCACTTCCAGTTTCAGCACATTGTGTACGGTCAGGCCGTATTTCAGGCAGTGCACGCCACCGGCGTTTTCCGCGACATTACCGCCAATCGAGCAGGCGATCTGCGAGGACGGGTCCGGCGCGTAATACAGGCCAAGCGGTGCGACGGCCTGGGAAATTGCCAGGTTGCGCACCCCCGGCTGAACCCGTGCGGTGCGGGCGGCGGGATCGATGTGGAGGATCTGATTGAAGCGCGCCATCACCAGCAGCACGCCTTTTTCCAACGGTAGCGCGCCTGCGGACAACCCGGTGCCGGCGCCACGCGCCACCACGGGTACCCGATGGGCGTGACAGAGTTTGAGCACGGCTTGAACCTGCTCGAAATAACGCGGCAGCAGTACTAGCATCGGCGTGGTTCGATAGGCCGAGAGCCCGTCGCACTCGTAGGGTTTGAGTTCTTCTTCGCGGTAGAGAATGTCCAGCTCCGGCATCTGCTCGCGCAAGGCGTTGAGCAAGGCATTCTTGTCGACCGGGGGCAGGGCACCGTCGATGCGTTCGTCGTAGAGAATGTTCATCAGATGACAAGCCTCACACAGTCCGTAGCCGCTGCCGAAGGCTGCTACAGAGGTGTGCTCCAGTTCAGATCCTTTGTCATTTATAGTCAAATTTTCGACAGTGGGCCTGCCGACAGGGCTATTTCGGGCCGCCAGGCGGTGATGGCTATTTGATTTCGCCCTGATAGACTTCCAGACATCCCTGTCTGAGTTACTCGAAGTTTCAGGTCAATAGTGAAGAGGAGCTTTGTCCCCTTATGCACCATAACGGAGGAAAGGGACTTTCACTGGCAAGGAGGCTCTACACATCGCGAATCCTGGGGATGATCCTGGGCCTGCTCTGCGTGGGCGCGGCGATTGTTCCACTCAAACCGCCGCATTGGCTGTTGGCGCTGATGCTGTTCAACGGCCTTGTCTGGCCACACCTGGCCTATCAATGGGCGCGCCGCTCGCGCACGCCTTATCACGCCGAACACCGCAATATTCTGATCGACGCGTTCATGGGCGGATTCTGGGTCGCTGCCATGCAGTTCAACCCCTTACCCAGCACTGCCACGTTGTCGATGATGGCGATGAACAACGTCGCCATTGGAGGCCTGCGTTTTCTGCTCGTCGGCACGGTGGCTCAGTTGCTGGGCATGGGGGTCGGGCTGCTGATCTTCTTTCCCGTGTTCATCCCTCAAACCAGCCCTGTTCAGTTGTATGCCTGTTTGCCGTTGCTGACGTTTTACCCCTTGGTTTTGGGCTGGATCTGCTTTCGTCAGGCCCACACGCTGGGCAATCACAAACGCGAACTGCTGGCGCTGAGTCGCACCGACAGCCTCACCGGGCTGTTGAACCACGGCGCCTGGAAAGATGCGCTGGAGGTCGAGTTCCAGCGTTGTCAGCGCCAGCAGCGGGGCGGTGCGATTGCCTTGATCGACATCGACCACTTCAAGATGATCAACGACACGTACGGCCATGTGGCTGGCGATATCGTGTTGCGTCAGTTGAGCAAAATCCTCAAGCAGAACCTGCGGGCCAGCGATGTGGCCGGGCGCTATGGTGGCGACGAGTTCTGCGTGATCCTGCCTGACGTGCCGCTGGCCCACGCCGCCCAGGCAATGGACGCCTTGCGCGATCGGTTTTCAGGGGTGGGTTACGAGCAGAATCCGGCGTTGAAAGTCAGCCTGAGCATCGGCCTGGCCGCGTTCGACCCGATGCACACTGAAGCCCTGCAATGGCTCAACGATGCCGATGAGGCGCTGTATGCCGCCAAGACCACCGGGCGTAACCGGGTGATTTGCCATGCCGATGGGCTGGTGCAGCGGGTGGCGATGGGGTTGGTTTGATGGTTTTGACGGTGTGCCTCTTGGGGCCACTGACCTCTTCCACGTTGAGTGTGGGAGGTGCGGCTGCTTTTTTTTCGGATTTAAGCACTGTTATTTTTGAAGAGGTGGTCTGAGCCCCGAATTTCCTTTATTTAAACTCGAGGTTCCTACATTTGGTGGGTAGGAATATTATCTTTTGTCGTGCATGAAATATCGCTTTGCGCTGTGAGCACGTCGAGTCTCGACGAGGAATAGAGTGGTTACGGGGAGAACGAGAAAATGGCCAAGCAGAAATATATTGTAATGATCAGAAACAACTTGAAGTAAGTATAAAACATTATGTGTTGGTACCCTTTTCGAGCGAAACACCAGACTACATTGATGCATTCAGAGTGTGCTAATACGGTCCTAGGAAATGCTTGTCAGACGACGAAAAAAATACGTTGACAAGATATATGCAATAGGTCAGGTTGGGTGGCATACAAGAAAGTTCATCCATACGAATAAAGCAGAGAAGATAATTTTCACTGTTATTTACGCGGTGGCATGGATTCATAAGAGCTTTTGGATGAGCAGATAAGAACGATCATGGACAGCGATCAATTCAGAACGAAGTGGCAGCGCCTGTGGGCCGAGAATAATATTTTTTCGGTAAAAAACTTCAGCGAAAAACCAACATACTATGTGCTTGATATGTTTCCGTATCCCTCGGGTAACGGTTTGCACGTAGGTCATGCGGTCGGTTATATCGGAACCGATATCATAGCGCGTAAAAAAAGAATGGATGGCTTTAATGTCCTGCATCCTATGGGATGGGACGCTTTTGGCTTGCCTGCAGAGCAGTATGCGATAAAAACCGGCGTCCATCCTGCTGAAGTGACAAAAGTAAATTGTGAGAACTTTAAACGCCAACTCATGCTCATGGGGCTGAGTTACGATTGGAGTCGAGAAATAGATACGTCGGATAAAAAATATTATAAGTGGACCCAATTTTTGTTCCTGAAATTGTATGAGCAGGGACTTGTCTACGAAAAAGAAGAAAATGTGTGGTGGTGTGAAGAGCTCAGAACGGTGTTGGCGAATGAAGAGGTGATTGACGGGCGGTCTGAGCGCGGCGATTACATCTGTATAAAAAAGCCATTGAAACAATGGGTCATGAAGATCACTCAGTATGCAGACAAGTTACTTGACGGTTTGGACAAGCTGGATTGGCCAGAGTCAGTCAAAAAAATGCAGCGCGAGTGGATCGGCCGTACGGAAGGCGTTGATGTCGATTTCAAAGTGCTCGATGCTGCGGGAACCACTCTAACGGTGTTCACCGGCGAACCGGAAACTCTTTACGGTGTTAACGCCGTTTTCCTCTCTGACGAACATCCATATGTAAAGACTCTAATCCTTGATTCTGGAAGCGCTCTTCAAGCCAACATCTCGTTACTGCTAGATCCAAAAAATGCTGTGGATGGTCTCTTTCTTGAGCGGTTTGCGCTTCATCCGTTAACCGGAAAGGAAATTCCGATCTATGTCGTGAATTACTTGGCGATCGACGGAAAGGAGGACGCCATACTGTCTGTTCCTGACGACGATCCGAAAGCCCAGGAACTCTGCAAGCAACTGGATATTGGGCATGTTAAGGTTTTTGACGGGAACCATATCCAGGCAATACTGCAAAATTCGGCTTCAATCAACGGTTTGTCCAGAGCAGAAGCTCGTGCGCAGATCACTGATAAACTTGTTCTCAGTCACGCTGCTGTCAAAAAAGTACGGTACAGAATGAGGGATTGGCTGTTCTCCCGGCAACGGTATTGGGGTGAGCCCTTTCCTTTGTATCGGAATGCAGACGGCCAAGTGGTCAAGGCCAACTATTGCGAACTACCTATCGAACTACCTTTGGTGGAAAACTTCTCTCCTGGCCCGGACGGAGCGAGTCCTTTACAGTGTGCTCAGGACTGGGTGACTTGTGAAGATGTATCAGGCAATCCTCTTTTTCGTGTGACCGACACCATGCCCGGTTGGGCTGGGTCATGTTGGTATTATCTGCGATTCATGGATCCGCATAATCAGGCGCAACCCTTTTCGAAGCAAAGTACAGAGTACTGGAACCAGGTAGATCTTTACGTGGGTGGCGCTGCGCATGCAACGATGCACCTGCTTTATGCAAGATTCTGGCACAAGGTTCTGTTTGATGTTGGCCTCGTGAGCTTCGATGAACCATTCAAAAAACTCTATAACCAAGGGCTTGTGACAGCCGATGCATTTAAGGATGCAACGGGCAGAATAGTCGCAGTCGACGAGGCGGAGTATCGGGACGGGAAGTACTGCTTAAAGGATACAGATGACGAATTGCAGGTATTCAATACCAAGATGTCGAAGTCACTCTTGAATGTCGTTGTTCCAGATACTCTTATTAAGGAGTATGGAGTCGATACCTTCAGGGTTTACATGATGTTCATGGGCCCTCTTGGTCAAAATAAAAAGTGGGATATAAAAGGTATCAAAGGTTGTGCGCGTTTTTTAAACAGGGTGTTGAGTCTGTTGGACAATGGCACAGGTTCGCCTCGATCGCACGGCAAAAAATCTGGAGTATCAAACGAAAGGATGGAAGCGCTCTGGGGGAAAGCTCTGTTAAAGGTTGATGCGTCTTTTGTTACATTAAACTTCAATACTGCAATCGCAGCATTTATGGAGTTTATAAATGAAGCTGAGAAAAGCAAAGCATATTTTATTGAGCACATTGCAGAGGATTTTATAAAAGCCCTTTTTCCCTTCGCACCTCATGTGTGCTCAGAAATCTGGGAGCGTCTCGGACGCACGGATATTGACTATTCAGAATGGCCTAAAGCGCGTATCAGACTAGTGAAGGCCACAAAAATATACATCAATGGTAAGCATGTAGACGATTTGCTCGACGGTACAGGAGAGGAACAGTCGGATGTTGAGCAAGCACGTAGCAAGGTGAGCGACGCTTTAAAAGGTCGTTCTGTTTTCAAGGTTATCTACGCGCCGAATCAGATCGTCAATTTCTTGTGCAGTCAAGACGCTTGAGTCGATTCTGTTGGTAGTCACAATATTGTTACGAAGTATTCGGTGCTGGGATAACAACCGGTGCCGATCGTAACGATACAATAATAAAAAGTGAACAAATGAATACCCAGAAGCTTCCCGGACAAATCGGAGTTATTTTTTCGCTATGCATGTGCGGGATGATTGTAACCGCTCCACGAACCCCACATTCAAAGCCGCGATTTGATGCCTGATGCTGTGCTCCCGATCTCTTTCAGAAGCCAGCGGCCATGATGCGTCCCGATGCCAAAGTTGAAAAAGTGTACCTCTACCCTAAACCCGTAGACTTTCGAAAATCCATCGACGGCCTAGCCGCACTGGTGGAGCTGGATATCAAAGTGGCGGTGTTCGATCCGGTGCTTTTCGTCTTTCTCAACAAACCCCGCAATCGGGTGAAGATTTTGTATTGGGAACGCAACGGCTTTTGCCTTTGGCTCAAACGCCTTGAATCCGAACGCTTCAAAACATCGCCTGACCACACCGACGAAGCCATCGTGCTGACAGTCCAGGAGCTGAACTGGCTGCTCGATGGTTTTGATCTGTGGCGCAACCGTCCACATCAGGTTTTGACACCTCGATTTGTCGCCTGATTCGGTATAATCCACGGCATGATTTCCATGCCCGACAACCTTCCCGATGACCTGACTGCGCTCAAGCAATTACTTGCTCAGATGCAGTCCAAGGTTGTTCATCTCGAAGAAGAAAATGCGCTGCTCCGTCAGCGCCTCTTCGGGAGTAAATCCGAACAAACAGTCGATCCAGCGACCCCGCAATTGGCTCTTTTTAATGAAGCCGAAAGTGTCGCTGAACCTGCCGCCGAAGAGGCGGAGGAAGAAGTCGTCGCTCCGACCCAACGCCGTGGCAAACGCAAGCCTCTGCCCGCCGACTTACCCCGTATCGAAGTCATCCACGAGCTGCCTGTGCACGAGCTGACGTGTGCTTGCGGCTGCCGCAAGCACGCCATCGGCGAAGAAACCAGCGAGCAGCTGGAAATCGTGCCGATGCAGATTCGCGTGATCAAACACATCCGCAAGGTCTACGCCTGCCGTGGCTGTGAAACCGCACCGGTCACCGCTGACAAACCAGCGCAATTGATTGAAAAAAGCATGGCCAGTCCCAGTGTGTTGGCGATGTTGCTGACCACCAAATACGTCGACGGTCTGCCGCTGCATCGCTTCGAAAAAGTACTCGGTCGCCACGGCGTCGATATTCCACGACAAACCTTGGCACGCTGGGTCATCCAGTGCGGCGAATACCTGCAGCCGCTGCTCAACTTGATGCGTGACCGGCTGCTGGAAAGTCGCATAATCCACTGCGACGAAACGCGTGTCCAGGTGATGAAGGAGCCTGATCGAGAGCCGACCAGTCAGTCCTGGATGTGGGTACAAACCGGCGGACCGCCGAATCAGCCAGTGATCCTTTTTGATTACTCGACCAGCCGAGCGCAAGAGGTGCCGTCGCGCCTGCTCGAAGGTTATCGCGGCTATCTGATGACCGACGATTACGCCGGCTATAACGCCTTGGGCGTGCAGGCTGGTGTCGAACGCTTAGGCTGCTGGGCCCATGCGCGACGCAAGTTTGTCGAGGCGCAAAAAGTGCAACCCAAGGGCAAAACCGGGCGTGCCGATATAGCCCTGAATCTGATCAACAAGCTGTACGGTATCGAGCGAGATTTAAAAGAAGTCGGCGATGAACATCGCCATGAAGGTCGACAGCAAAACAGCCTGCCGGTCCTGGCGCAGTTACACGCCTGGCTGGAGAAAACGCAGCCTCAGGTGACGGCGCAAAACGCGCTGGGCAAAGCCATCAGTTATCTGGTCAGCAACTGGGACAAGTTAGTCCGTTACACCGAAGCCGGTTTTTTGCCAATCGACAACAATGCGGCAGAGCGTGCGATCAGGCCCTTCGTGATCGGGCGCAAGAACTGGCTGTTCAGCGACACGCCCAAAGGCGCGACGGCCAGCGCTCAACTTTACAGTTTGGTCGAGACGGCTAAAGCCAACGGCCAAGAGCCCTATGCGTGGCTGCGCCACGCACTTGAACGGTTGCCGCAAGCCGCCGCAGTAGAAGACTTCGAAGCCTTGCTGCCGTGGAACTGCACGCCGCAAATACCAAGATAGTTATACGCCCCACCTTTTAAATGTGGGGTTCATGGATCGCATACGTTGCAGACGCTTTTTTTGTGTCTGTAACATCGTGTTATGGCAGCTGTGTGCGGGACACCTTTGGGTGTGCCGGTGTGGTCGTTACCGGTCGGCCAACCCTCGCACAGCTGCCACCTCTCTCGTTTGGCCGCGAATGGTGGAAGCTCAACAAAGAGTAAAAACCATGAACGACCAAGTCATGCCTCGCTATCTCCCCGTCGACACCTACGACTCCGCAACCCCCGTGCTCTTCATCAACACCCACAAAGAACTCAGCGACCTGGCCGCCTGCGCCGCGCACCGCTTTACCGTGGTCCGCGACCTGATGGACACCTTGACCAGCCTGTCCCTCAAAGGCATTTCCGATTGCGATCTGACCCGCGTCACCCGCGGCGTGCATTTGCTCACCCGTGAAGGTTGCGCGGTGCTGGAGGTGATTCAGCTGCGGGTGGGGCAGTTGGAGGAAGGGTATAAAGCCAAGGTTTAGTGGCGCGGCGAATAACGCCATCGCGGGCAAGCCTTGCTCCTACGGTTCGGGGTGGCGGATATTGAAGATTGATGCAGATTGTGTAGGAGCAAGGCTTGCCCGCGATGGCGGTCTCACGGATGCCATTATTGGCGAGCCAGGCGCCTACACGTCAGGCGGAAGTCTTCAGGTTATCGGTGTGCTAACGAACGCCGGCAGCTGTTCGGCGTAGGCGGTGAACGCGCGGATTCTCGGGAACTGCGCGTCACTGACCTGATCCGGCACTACCAGATTGGTGAAGCTCCAGGCCACGGCGAGGGTGATGCCGGCCTGGTCAAGGGTGCCGTCGGTCTTCAATGGCTGCTTGTCCAGTTCCTGTTCCAGCGCCGAATACGCCGCCAGCAACTGCCCGCCAACACGTTCCAGCCACGGTTCATGCTGTTTCTCGGCAGGTCGCAAATTGCGCTCGTAATAGATCTGCACCGACTTCTCGCAGGCCGCCAGGGCCAGGCCGATCAGCCGCAATGCACGCACGCGCTGGTCCAGTTGCGCGGGCATCAGGCTCTTGTCCGGTCCGCTCAAGGCTTCCAGGTAATCGATGATCAAGGTCGAATCCATCAGCACTTCGCCGTTGTCCAGCACCAGCGTCGGGGCCTTGACCACCGGGTTGATCTGCTGGAATTGCGCAAACTGCCGGAACACCGACACCGAGGCGTGCTCGAACGGGATGTCCAGCGATTTCAGGCTAATGGCGACGCGTCTTACATAAGGTGAATCGAGCATTCCGATCAGCTTCATGTACAGCTCCTTTGATAATGCGTAGACAGTGCGCCGCCAATTTAGCGGTAAACCCATGACCTTTGCCAGTGCACTCGGGCTCAGCCGCTATGCTTGAGAGTCTAAGTGCCCGGATGTTTCTGGAGGTCTGTCATGCCGGCAGAAAAAACTGCGCTCGTCCTTGCCGGTGGTGGCAGCCTCGGTGCGGTACAGGTCGGCATGTTGCAGGCGCTGGTCGAAGCGGGCGTTGCATTCGATCTGGTGATCGGTGCCTCGGTCGGTGCCATCAACGGTGCGTACTTTGCTGCGCGGCCAAACGCGCAAGGGGTGGCCGAGCTGGCGGACTTCTGGCGTGGTTTACGCAAGGCCGATGTGTTTCCGTTTTCGCTGCTCGACAGTTTGTCGGCGATTTTTCGGCGCCGGGGCTTTCTGTTGCAGTCTGCGGCGCTGGAGCATCTGGTGCGGCGGGCGTTGCCCTTCAAGCAGATCGAAGACACCGAATTGCCGCTGCACATCGTCACCACCAATTTGCTCACCGGCGCCGAAGAACTGCTGTCCAGCGGCAGTGTCGAGCAGGCATTGCTGGCCAGTGCAGCGATTCCATTGGTGTTTCCGTGTGTGCAGATCGGCGGCAAGCTGTTGATTGACGGCGGCGTGGCCAGCAATACGCCGATTGCCAGTGCGGTGTACCTGGGCGCGACGCGGGTTGTGGTGGTGCCGACCGGATTCGGCTGTGACTGCCCCAGTCCGCCCTCGGGGCTGGTGGCGTTGGCGTTGCACACCTTGAACCTGATGAGCATGCGTCAACTGGTGCGCGACATTGAGCTGTATTCACCGCGAGCGGCGATCCATGTGGTCGCGCCGCTGTGTCCGCTGGGGATCTCGGTGTTCGATTTCACCCAGACCGATCAACTGCTGCAGCGCGCTTATCAGTCGACCCAGGCCTGGATCGAGAGCGGCGGGCTGAATCGTGCCGGGGTGCCGGGCTCATTGCAGGCCCACACCCATCATGGCGGTGAGGGTCAGTCCTCGAACCCGACCTGCTCGTGAATTTCATCCATCTTCAGCTCCAGGCGATAGGCCACGGCGATGAACAGCGCCTGGCACAGGCACAAGGTCGCACTCAAGGAGCGGAACGCAAACGAGGAACCTTCATTGACCAGCAGCACCGTATTCGCCCGTTTGGCCAGCGGCGACAGGTTGCTGTCGGTGATGATCAGGGTTTTCGCCTGATGGTGCTGGGCGATGCGCAGGCAGTGCTGGGTTTCCTTGCCGTAGGGCGTGAAGCTGATGGCAATCACCAGGTCATTGGCCCGCACGCTGCGCATTTGCTCGCGGTAGCTGCCGCCCAGTCCCGAGACCAGATGAATGCGCTTGTTGGTGTGTTGCAGGTTGTAGATCAGGTAATCGGCCACCGCGAACGAGCGGCGCACCCCGACCACGTAGATGTTGTCGGCATTCACCACCAGGTCCACGGCTTTCTCGAAGGACTGGTCATCCAGCTCCAGGCCCAGGCGTTCGATGCCTGACAGCGTGGCGTTGATGCACTCGCGCGCCAGGTCGCCGCCGCTGGCCTTCTGCGACTTGTTGGCGATCATGCTGCGAATGCGCTGCTGGTAGTTCTGCACCGGCGTGGTCTTGTGGGTATACGCCTCGCGGAACAACGCCTGCATTTCGCTGAAACCGCTGAAACCAAAGCGCTGGGAGAAACGCACGATGGCCGAGGGGTGCACTTCGCATTCGCGCGCGATGTCGCTGATGCGGTCGACCATGATCCGGTCGCTCTGCTGGCTCATGTAGCTGGCGATGCGTTTGAGCTGGCGATGCGTTTGAGCTGGCGCGGCAGGCTTTCGTACTCGTTGGTGATCAGCTGCAGCAAGCGTTCGGCATTGATCGGGGGGCTGGCGAGGTCGCTTTCCGGCGTGGTCTCGGCGGTGGCCGGCTGATCGGTGCGGGACATAAATAATCCTTCTGGCTTGTTCTTATAGGGCGGCTCGGTAAAGCGTTGCCCATGACAATAGGTTGGCTGTGCGCAGTCTACAGGGTAGGCGTGAATAAAATCTTGAGCTGTGGGTCAGCCAGCACGTACAGAAAATCCTTCCGCGATTCAACCTGATCGTCGGCACCGAAGAGGAGTTTCTGATTGCCGGTGGCGCCGAAGACCTGTTGAGCGCACTGCGCAACGTCCGTCGTCTGACGGCGGCGACCCTGGTGGTTGGGTCAAACGGTACGCCTGATTTGAGCACTCCATAGACCAGATGTAACAGTGTGCGCACCAACTGGCTGACCGTACGACCGAACCTGCAATACGTGCGTTACCCCGGTGGTGTGCGTGAAGTCGATTCGGCGGTGATCGGCGGAATAAAGGTTGAAACCGTGTTCTAAAGGCACTTTTTGCGGTGAATTACGCCACGCTGACCTGCGTGGTGTAGCCGTTTGTCTTCTCTATACAGCCGCTCGATTGAATTTCTTGCTATAAACGCACTCCGATAACCGCCTCAACGCTTGCCAAAGAGCAATTTAAGGGCTTTATCGGACAAATTCCCTGTCTTTTCAGTTGCTGAGGTTGCAAGTCGGCCTTAGACTGCCGCCCCTCGTAAATTGAGTGCCGGGTGGCGCTTGGAATGTACGGCGCCTTTCCAAGGCCTTGCAGGTCGACCGGAAAGCTCCCTGATTCGCCTTAATGCACGTATTTTTTATAGAGAAATCAATGACAAAGGAAAAGTTGCTGGCCATGCCGGCGGATGACTACATGAATGCCGAGCAACAGGCTTTTTTCACCGAGCTGTTGCAAGCCATGAAAGTGGAAACCCACGAGCGCATCGAACAGAACCGCATCGCCATTGAGAGCCTGGATACCCCGGCTGACCCGGCTGACGCGGCTTCGGTCGAGGAAGAGCGCACCTGGCTGGTCAACGCCATTGATCGTGATCAGCGCATGCTGCCTCAGCTGGAAAGAGCGCTGGAGCGTATCGGCGACGACACCTTCGGCTGGTGCGACGACAGCGGCGAGCCGATCGGCCTGAAACGCCTGCTGATCAGCCCGACCACCAAGTACTGCATCGAAGCTCAAGAGCGTCACGAGCAAATCGACAAGCACCAGCGTCAAGCCTGATTCAGTAGCGCCCATTCGCGGGCAAGCCCGCTTCCACAGGTCACACTTCACCTGTGGAAGCGGGCTTGCCCGCGAAGCTTTTTGCCGCCTGGAAAATATCCCCGCACTTCTATTGATTTGCTGCAAGCACCACGACTAATGGACCATAGATAATGGCCTTCTGGTGGCGCTTAATGCTGACACAACAAATAGAAGACGCAGTGGGGGTAATGAACATGGCACGCGACGGATCTCTGGCTGGCGCAGCAGCGCAATCGCTGATTTCACCCAAGGCTGATACGCGCTGGTTAGCGCCAGCGCTGCAAAGCGCGGCCCTGATGCTGTTGTTGTGCGCCTTGGCACTTGGCGGCTGGTCGCTTTATCTCTGTCTGCCTTTGGCAGTACTGATTGTATGGCTGCCCCGGCTGCGTTCGCGGGCAGCCGTCGATGTTCCTGTCGCCGACACGTCCGGTGCGATCACCGAACTGACTCGCGATCTTTCTTATTCGACCAGTCATAACGCGTTGTCTGCCGCTGGCGTGGCCTATTCGGTCAAGCAATTGGCCAGCAAACTGCAGTCGCAACTCGATGCTGCCGCGCAGATCGTCAGCAGTGCCGAAGTCATGATCGGGACTGAGAAAGCAACTTCACAACTCAGCCAGCAAGCCTTGAGCGCCGCCAGCGAAGCCCACCAGAGCAGTGTTCTGGGGAGCACCGTGCTGGCGGAATCCATTACGCGGATGCATCAACTCAGTGCGCGTGCCAACGATAGTCGCGAGTTGATCGAAGCCCTGAGTGTGCGCAGTGAAGACATCCAGCGAGTGACGCTGGTGATTCAGACCATCGCCAGCCAGACCAATCTGCTGGCGCTGAACGCGGCGATTGAAGCGGCGCGGGCCGGAGAACATGGCCGTGGCTTTGCAGTGGTTGCCGATGAAGTCCGCGGGCTGGCTGGGCGTACTGCAGCCGCTACGGGGGAGGTCGGGTTGATGGTGGCCGACATCCAGCAACGCACGGCGCAGGTGGTCGAGCAAATCCGTCAGCTATCCAGCGACCTGAACAACGGTGTCGAGCAAGTCGAACAGACCGGACAGCATTTGCAAAACATCGCCCGACTGGCCGCCGGGGTTGAAACCCAGGTCGCTGAAATCGCCAGTGGCTCAAGCAACAATCACCAACAACTGGACAGCCTGTTTCATGCCGTCGAACAGATGCGCAGCGACCTGGCGGTCAGTGATCAGCAAACCCGGCACCTGGCGCAAGCGGCGGTGCAAATGGAGGGGCAGGCCGAGACCATCAGCGAACGCCTCGCCGAAGTCGGACTGGACGACTACCACCAACGGATCTATGACCTGGCGCGCGAAGGTGCCAGTCAGATCGCCGAGCGTTTTGCGCAGGACATCGACCAGGGGCGCGTCAGTCTGGAGGACCTGTTCGACCGCAACTACCAGGCAATTCCCAACACGACGCCCACCAAGTTCCAGACCCGTTTTGATCGCTATGCCGATCAGGTGCTGCCGGGGATACAGGAACCCTTGCTCAAGCGTCATGAAGGCCTGGTGTTTGCGATCGCTTGTACCCAGCAAGGCTATGTACCGACGCACAATGCGACCTTCAGTCAGCCGCTGACCGGCGACGTACACGTCGACACGTTGCATAACCGCACCAAACGCAAATTCACTGACCGTACCGGTATTCGCTGTGGCAGCCATCAACAGCCTGTATTACTTCAGACCTATACTCGTGATACGGGTGAATTGATGCATGACTTGTCGGTTCCGATCATGCTCAAAGGGCGGCACTGGGGTGGATTACGATTAGGTTACAAACCTGAAAGCCCACGTTAAGGCAGTTCCTGGGGGGACAAGTGATTGTTACCGGTTATGCAAGGAAATTGTGCAGGCAGGTGGCTATTTCCAGGGAGAGGGACTCATTAATATTTCTACATTGTTAGGAAGCTAATGAAAATTTCCGAGGTGCTCTCATGCAAAGCAAAGTCGACGTGGCGGTGATGATTGGCAGTGGCGTGCCTGCTGGATTGCGGGCGGTAGGGCAAAGCGTGTGTTGGGTTGTCTTGCTCAATGGCGAGCAACGCGGCACTGCATTCTCGAGCCGCAATGAGGCCGAGGAATGCAAGGCCGCCTGGTTGGCGCAACTGAACGCCGAAAAGCCCGACAGCCTGCATTAAATCGTTTTCGCTAATGAGACTGCTGAAGTCGCGAGCTGTCGATCAGGCTTTCAGCGCGCCTTCATCAACGGCAAGCTTCAGCGCTTTGGCGGATTCCATGGCTGCGGCTGCGGCGACGTCTTTGGTCTTGAACCAGCGGTCTTTTTCGACCTGGTGGTAAGTCACGGAGGTCAGCGGCGGCTTGGCGCGCATGACTATGACCGCCTGGAATTCGCCATCGACGTCTCTGGCTTCGCCCCAAATAAAAAATTCGCCGATATCTAATTCCGTCACGTACGCCTTCCCTTGTAAATTATTCTGCTGTTTTCAACGCAGCCCGCCGAAGGGGCTGAGTTTCAATGGTCGGGCAGTATGGCAGTTGTTGCTTGCCGGCGGCGCAGTTAAGTCATCGGTGTGACGAAACGACAGCGCAGGCAAACGCAATCGAGTGTGTCAGCAGCGGGTTTCGAGGTTTCTGGCGAGGGCGCAGGCTTCGTTGTGGTCACCACGGAAACCTCTTACACGACCGGTCGCGGTTTCTTTGATATGGAAAAAGCGGTTACCCGCCAGAACCACCTGATAACGCAGGTGAGGGCTATAGGTATGGGTGTTTGTGTGCTGGGCAGGGAGGGTCAGCGTGCTCATATGAATTCCTTTTCTATGGTTTGCCGACGGATACACGTCGCTTTAGGTAGTCTAGGGGCGCATGGCTGCTCTAGAATCGCCTCCACGGGTTGGAGGCTCATGCCTATCTAAAGCAATTTTTTCTGGCGATATGTCGGAAAAGTGCTTTTTTTAAAGAGTTTTCTCCCTAAAGTAGATAGTCCAGTATTCTCTGGCCGTTAGAAGGGCGATTTCCTTCAGCATCTGACGATCGCCAGCGAAGACGGGGGGATGGGCATTCCAGTAGTCTTTTCCTACCCTGCGATGAAGGAGCTTTCAGCTCGCTTCACGATTTCAGCTTGGGTCATTGTTGCGACATTTTCGGTATGACCGTTTTTCTGCTGCCTGTTTTTTCTGCGGGTAGCGTCATTTTCAGATGTGGGGATGTTTCCTTGGCAGTAAGTAATCTCGATATGCATGCTTTGTTCGTGCTGGGTGATCTACGCGCAAAGCTGGTCAAGCAGTTTCAATCACGTTTCGTTTACATCACCGAGCAGACCCCTGAAGGTATTTACGTCGCCGAGATCGACACCGAGTCGGCACTGGTGGTGGACGACAAGCCTCGCCTGGAGCTCAAGGTCGGTGATCATTTCCGCGCAGCGGTATTGCCGAGTCGCGAAGGTGGCAAATTCGAAATCAAGTTTCGCGAGATCAAGCTGACGGTCTACGGCCTCGGTGATTACGCGTTCGTGACCACAGCAGAAGGCCACGCCATTCTGTTCAAGGAAGGCCATAGCGTAGTGACGGTGTTTGCCGCTCACCAACAGTTGCAGGAAGGCCTGACCAAAACCTTGAAAGCGGTAACCGGCAAAGCTGCCAAGTGGCGCAAAGGCGAACTCATAACGTTCAAGGCCAGTGAGTAAATGAGCCTGTCCCGGGCCGACTTCCATGAGCAGAACCAGGGCAGTGCTCGCGCACAAGCCCAGCGCCTGTTCGCTCGGAAAGCTGTTCTGCAGGGCGCCTGGCTGAGCTGGGTGGCATCACAGATCTACACCTTGCGTCCGGCGGAGTACGCCAGCATGGTGCGAAGGGAGTTGCAGCACTTGCAGGACTCTTCTGAAAGTTGATCGTTGGACCTCGAACGCACAAACCTCTACTACAGTCAGTTGACTGAGTATTCGCAGGTGCGCGGCTTGTGTGCGCAACGCCGTCCTGCCATGGCTGTGAACAGCACGAGGTGTAACGCATGAAAGGTTTTCGACTGCTGCTGGGAAGTCTGCTAACCGCTGTTGGTGTGTGGGTGTCGCCCGTGACCGTAATGGCCGCACCGGCCCCAATCCACTTCGCTGACCTGAACTGGGAAAGCGGCAGTCTGATCACCGACATTTTGCGGATCATTGTCGAGAAAGGTTACGGCCTGCCGACCGATACCTTGCCGGGCACCACCATCACCCTGGAAACCGCGTTGGCCAACAATGACATTCAGGTCATTGGCGAAGAGTGGGCCGGTCGCAGTCCGGTCTGGGTCAAGGCCGAAGCTGAAGGCAAGGTGGCGAGTATCGGCGATACGGTCAAAGGCGCAACCGAAGGCTGGTGGGTGCCGGAATACGTGATCAAGGGCGATCCGGCCAAAGGCATCAAGCCATTGGCGCCGGACTTGCGCAGCGTCTCGGACCTGCCGCGCTACAAGGATGTCTTCAGCGATCCGGAAAGCCCCGGCAAAGGCCGTTTTCTCAATAGCCCGATCGGCTGGACCTCGGAAGTGGTCAACAAGCAGAAGCTCAAGGCCTATGGCCTGACGGACAGCTATGTGAATTTTCGCAGCGGTTCCGGCGCGGCGCTGGACGCAGAGATCACCTCGTCCATTCGTCGTGGCAAGCCGGTGCTGTTTTATTACTGGTCGCCAACGCCATTGCTCGGGCGCTTCAAACTGGTTCAGCTGGAAGAGCCTCCGTTCGATGCCGAGGCCTGGAAGACCTTGACCGATGCTGATAACCCCAATCCAAAACCTACGCGCTCGTTGCCCTCGAAATTGTCGATTGGGGTGTCCGCGCCGTTCCAGAAACAGTATCCGCAGGTGACTGCGTTTTTCAGCAAGGTCGACTTGCCTATCGGGCCGTTGAACAAGGCCCTGGCCGAAATCAGCGAGAATCACACCGCGCCGCGCCAGGCAGCCGAAGCCTTCATGAAGGCGCACCCGGAGGTCTGGCGGGCGTGGCTGCCTGCTGAGGTGGCGGACAAGGTCTCTGCCAGTCTGTAGGGCACCGGGTTGATCAATGAGCGGTCAGTTCTGGCAAATTTCATGGGGCGTGACTTCAACATTGCCGTGGAACAATGCACCGACAAAAACTCTGGTCTAGGCTGTTTCTTCTGCCATTGTTTCCAGGAACCCCGCTCATGATGTTTGTGCTTGCCCAATGGATCGTCGCCGCGTTTGTGCTGATCAGCCTGATTCATCTGTACTGGGCGCTTGGCGGTCGATGGGCCAGTGACGCCGTGGTGCCACAGGTACAAGAGGGTGCGGAGGAAGGGCTGCGACCGGCGTTCAAACCTTCTGCAACGGGAACCCTGGCGGTGGCTGTCGGGTTGTTGCTGATAGCCTTGATGGTGTGCCTGCGGGTCGGTCTGTTTGTGCCGGCAGTCGGGCACTGGTCGCTGCAATGGCTGATCAGTGCAATTGCCTTGCTGATGTTTGCCCGCGCGATCGGTGATTCGAACCTTGTCGGCTTTTTCAAGGAACAGGCCGGGTCGAAGTTCGCGCGTCTCGACACCTGGGCCTATTCACCGCTGTGTGTGGTGTTGGGGGCGGGATTGTTAGTGGTCGCTTGGGTTTGAGGCGACCGGGCTATCGCCATCGCGAGCAGGCTTGCTCCCACCTGGATTTGCTGTGTACACATAATCTCAATACAACACAGATCTAATAATGAAATGGCTACCCCCGCCGCCCCCTGTGATCGCCCACTAAGCTTTCGCAGGGGGCTCATCGGAGACCGTTGCCATGAACAAAGTAGCTATTGCCGCCATCGATCTGGGAAAACACTCTTTCCATCTACACGCGCAAGATGATCGTGGTCATGAGCTTTACCGCAAAAAGTTTACTCGTGCGGCGCTCATGCAGCACCTGATGAATCTCGAACCCTGCACCGTTGTGATGGAAGCCTGCGGCGGAGCCCACTTCATGGCGCAGGAGGTCGCGAAGCTGGGACATACGCCCAAGCTCATTGCCCCGCATCTCGTACGCCCTTACGTGAAAAGCAACAAAAACGACTTCGCTGATGCCGAGGCGATCTGCGAGGCGGCGACTCGTCCAACAATGCGCTTTGTACACCCCAAAACCCAGGCTCAGCAGCTGCTGGCCATGCTCAACTCGACACGCGATTCGTTCATCAAAGAGCGCACCGCGACCGTCAATCGGATTCACGCAGCGCTTTTGGAGGTCGGCGTCAGTCTGGCCACAGGCTTCAAGCCCATCAAAGAACTGCCCGCTCGGCTTGAAGCGAGTTCAATTCCTGTGCCCATCAAAAAACTTCTGACGAGGTTGCAGGAGCACTTCACCTATCTGGATGGGCAGATCAAGACGCTGGACAAGGAAGTGGAATGCCAGGCCGCCGAAGATGATCTGGCGGCTCGTTTGATGACCATGCCCTGCGTAGGCCCGATCACCTCCAGCGTCCTGGCTGCCGAATTGGGCGATGGCAAGCAGTTCAAATGCGGCCGAGGCTATTCGGCCTCAATCGGGCTGATACCCAAACAGCATTCTACGGGCGGCAAGACCGTCCTGCTGGGCATCAGCAAGCGAGGTGATCGCAACCAGCGGCGCCTGCTTGTCCAATGTGCCCGTGTTTACCTGATGCAACTGGACCGACAGAAAGGCTGGCTGGCGGACTGGGTCCGGCAGCTATTGGCCCACCATCACTCCAACCATGTGGTCTGCGCGCTGGCCAACAAGCTGGCAAGGATCGCCTGGGCGATTGCTGCCCACCACACTGAATTTGATGCAGGGCCAACCGCGATGAACGCCTGACCCTGCTGTCACCCGAGCACCACCCACCTGGTTTTGCGATGCTGGATAACAGATGACGTGAACGGCTAACCGGCCTGACGACAACCCTGAGCTCCCACACGGCTGAAAGGCCGTTCGAATAATTAGGATCGTTAGGCATCGATTCTCATCGAGGCGCGGGGTTGCCACCCCACACAGACGCCGGATAGATGAAAGCAAGCCAAACACGCATCAAAAACAGTATTGCAGAAAAGGGGGTAACCATAGATGTGGGAGCGAGCCTGCTCGCGAAGAGGCCTTCCCATTCACCACAACCCTTTGCAATCAGCTACCACTTTCTGTCCGCCGACTGCTGACCTCGGCCGGCACGTCATCCCCGGCCATGCGCTTACGGAACAATGCCGCACGCGCCAGCAGCAAGGTGGTGACCGGCATGGTGATCGACAGCAGTATCGGGATCAGCCAGGCGTGCAACACCGGACTCGATTTGAGTGCCGAGAAATAGATGATCGACGCCAGTGCCACGCACCAGGCGCCCAAGGTCGAGGCCAAAGCCGGCGGGTGCATGCGTTGAAAGTAATCCTTCAAGCGCAGCAGTCCGATGGCGCCGATCAGCGCGAACAGGCTGCTGACCACCAGCAGGATCGCCACCGGGATTTCGACCCACAAAGACAATTGACCCAGCTCATTCATTCGATCACCTCGCCACGCAGCAGGAATTTCGCCAGGGCAAACGAGCCGACGAAGCCGAACAGCGCAATCAGCAGCGCCGCTTCGAAGTAGGTGTCACTGGCATAGCGGACGCCCAGCACCAGCATCATCAGCATGGCGAGGATGTACAGGTAGTCCAGCGCCAGAACCCGGTCCTGTGCCGATGGACCTTTGAACAGGCGAATCAGCGTCAGCCCCATCGCCAGCGAGAAAATGAACAGGCTGAAGAGAACCGCATTCGAGAGCAGGGCACTCATTCGAAAATCTCCATCAAGGGGCGCTCATAAGTCGCCTTGAAGTGCTGGATGAATTGCGCTTCGTCATCCAGATCGAACACGTGCAACAGCAAAATGCTGCGATCCAGCGCCAGCTCCGACCAGACCGTACCGGGAATCACCGTGGTGATCATCGACAGCGCCGCGAGGCCGTTGGCGTCACGCAGGTCCAGCGGCACCTTGATGAACGTTGAGTGTGGCGGCCGTCGACCGGCGTTCAACACGCCCCAAGCGACGGCGAGGTTGGAGGCCAGTACGTCACAGCCGACCTGGAAGATCAGGCGCAGGATCACCCCGGGACGACGAATACGGATTGGCAGCGGTCGCAGCTTGCGCATCATCAGCGGTGCGCAAAAGCCCAGAATCGCACCCAGCAGCAGATTGCCCGGGCTGACGGACTGATTCAGCACCAGCCACAGCAGCCAAAGGGCCAACGACAACCAGGGAGCCGGAAACAGACGTTTCATGGTTGCACCTCCCGCATCGTGGTTTTGGCTTCGGGGTTTGGTACGGCGCGGGTGCCGAGTACCGCCATCACGTATTGCTGCGGATTGTTCAAGGTGTTGGCGGCCGCCTGGGTGTAGCGCATCAGCGGTTCGGCGTTGAAGGTCAACACGATGCTCAAGGCCAGCAGGGCAAAGATCGGCACGCATTCCAGGCGCCGCAGCACCGGTGACGGGCGTTCTGCGGGCGTCCAGAAACGCTGGATGCCCAGGCGCGAGAAGGCGATCAACGAGGTAAGCCCGGACAGGATCAGCAGCGCCAGCAGGCTCCATGCCGCGTTCGATATCGGCTGCTCACCCGAGACGCCAAGGCCCAACGGATTGAGCAGGGCGCTGAGCAAGCCGAGTTTGCCGATGAACCCGGAGAGCGGCGGCATGCCGATGATCAGCAGGGCGCAGGCAATGAAGCTTAAGCCAAGGAACGCCATCGTCCAGGGAATCACCTGACCGACCAGGGCTTTCTGGTCGTCATCGAGGTTGATGCCCTTGGTCGGCGGTGAGGATTCCAGCGGTCGCGGTAGCGCTTCGACTTCATCGTCCAGCGGCATCTCGATGGCGGTGCGCGAGCGTTCGATCAGTTCCGCCAGCAGGAATAGCGCGCTCAGCGCCAGGGTCGAGCTGACCAGATAGAACAGCGCCGCGCCGATCAGGCTCGGCTGGGCAAAACCGATGGCTGACAGCAGGATCCCCGCTGACACCAGGATACTGAGGCTGGCCATGCGTTCCAGTCGCTGCGTGGCGAGGATCGCCAGCGCCGCGCAGACAATCGTCGCCATGCCGCCGTAGGTCAGCCAGTCGCCGCCAAAGTACGCCGATGCACCGGCCTGGCCGGAGAACAGCAGGGTCCACAGACGCAGCAAGGTGTAGACGCCGACCTTGGTCATGATCGCGAACATCGCCGCCACCGGCGCACTGGCCGAGGAGTAGGCCGGGGCCAGCCAGAAGTTCAACGGCCACATCCCGGCCTTGGCCAGGAACGCCACGGCCAGAATCGCCGCACCGGCATGCAGCAAGCCGCGATCGGCTGCCGGCACCAGCGGGATCTTCTGCGCCAGGTCGGCCATGTTCAGGGTGCCGGTGACGCCATAGATCAGCGCTGCGCCAATCAGGAACAGCGATGAGGCCAGCAGGTTGATCGAAATGTAATGCAGGCCCGACGACACCCGGGCGCGCCCCGAACCGTGCAGCATCAAGCCGTAAGACGCCGCCAGCAGCACTTCGAAAAACACGAAGAGGTTGAACAGGTCAGCGGTCAGGAAGGCCCCGTAAAGGCCCATCAACTGAATCTGGAACAGCGCGTGGAAGCTGGCGCCGGCACTGTCCCAGCGGGCCATGGCGAACAGCAGGGCGCTGACGCCGATGATCCCGGTCAGCACCAGCATCAGCGCCGACAGGCGATCGACCACCAGCACGATACCGAACGGTGCCTGCCAGTTGCCCGGCAGGTACACGCCGATGGAGCCGGGCACGCCTTGCGCCTGGGTCCACTGCAGCAACAGCACGGAAACGCCCAGGCCCAGCAGGCTGGAGAACAGGTTGATCCGGGCTTTGAGCGGGCGGTGTTTTTCGCCGAGCATCAACATCAGCGCCGCCGTCAGCAACGGCAGCAGAATCGGTGCAGCGATCAGATGGGGCATCCAGCTCATTCTTTAGGCTCCCGGCCATCGACATGGTCGGTGCCGGTCAGGCCCCGGGACGCCAGCAGCACCACCAGGAACAGTGCGGTCATGGCGAAGCTGATGACGATGGCAGTGAGTACCAGCGCCTGGGGCAGTGGGTCGGTGTAATGCAGCAGGTCCTGGGGCACGCCGTCCTTGATGATCGGCTCTTTGCCGATGAACAGGCTGCCCATGCTGAAGATGAACAGATTGACCCCGTAAGACAGCAGGCACAGGCCCATGACTACCTGAAAGGTCCGTGGGCGCAGCACCAGCCAGACTCCGGAGGCCGCCAGGACGCCAATGGCAATTGCGATAACTTCTTCCATCAGGCAGCTCCTGGCTTGGCAATGGGTTTAGGCTGACTGCCCGGCTTGTGGCCACGCACCGATTGGTGCGCCAGGGCAGTCAGGATCAGCAGCGTCGAACCTACCACCACGGCGTACACGCCGATGTCGAAGAACAGTGCGCTGGCGATATGAATCTCGCCCAGCAACGGCAGCCCGAAATGCCAGGTGTGGGTGGTCAGGAACGGATAACCGGCGACCATCGCTCCGAGACCGGTGAGCGTGGCAAACAGCAGCCCGGTGCCCATCCAGCGCACCGGCCGCAGGCTCATCTGCGCCTCGACCCACTGAGTGCCGGCGACCATGTATTGCAGGATGAACGCCACCGACATCACCAGGCCTGCGACAAATCCGCCGCCGGGTTGATTGTGCCCGCGCATGAACAGGTAGAACGACACCACCAGCGCAATCGGCAGCAACAGCCGCACCAGCACCGCCGGGACCATCATGAAGCCCAGTGCGGTATCGCTGGCGTGACGCGGGTTGACCAGATCGGTGACCACGTCCGGTGCCAGCAGGCGCTGCTGTGCCGGCAGCTGCATGCTTTCTTTCGGTGGACGGAAGCGTCGCAGCAGGGCAAACACGGCCAGCGCCACGGCCACCAGCACGGTGATTTCACCGAGGGTATCGAAGCCCCGGAAGTCCACCAGCATCACGTTCACCACGTTGCTGCCGCCACCTTCGGGCAACGCGCGACTGAGGTAAAAGGAGGAGATGTCGTTCGGTGTCTGGCGGGTCAGCATGGCGTAGGCGAGCAGCGCCATGCCGACGCCGACCGCGCTCGACAGCAGCAAGTCGCGCAGACGGCGAACCCGTGCCTTGGGCTCGCTGCCGGGCAGTGGCGAGACCTCTTCGATCCGCCGTGGCAGCCAACGCAGGCCCAGCAGGATCAGCACGGTGGTCACCACCTCGACCACCAATTGGGTCAGGGCCAGGTCCGGCGCCGAGAACCAGACGAAGGTGACGCAGGTCATCATGCCGCAGACACTGACCATGGTCAGGGCCGCGAGCCGGTGGTACTTGGCTTGCCAGGCGGCGCCCAGCGCGCAGGTAATCGCCAGCAACCAGAGCGCGACGAAGACGACCGAGCCGGGGATCTTCGGCCGCTCGCCCCAGCTCAAGCCGCTGTGCAGCAGCGGAATCAACCCTGCCAACACGGCTACCAGCACCAGCAGGAACAGCTGGGTTTGCAAGCGCGTGGTACTCACTCGCCGCTCCAGCCGTCGGGCGAGGCGCATCATCACCACCAGGCTGCGTTCGAACAGGCGCTTGCCGTTGAGGCGGCCAATGAGAGGCGGGTAGTTGAACCGCCCGCGTTTGAGCGGGTTGCGCAGCAGCAGGTACACAACGATACCGGCGGACATGGCGATCAGGCTCATGATCATCGGCGCGTTCCAGCCGTGCCAGATCGCCAGGCTGTATTCGGGCAAGGTACCACCCACCACCGGCAGGGCCGCGGCGGCGAGTAACGGGCCGACCACCTGGGCCGGGAAAATCCCGACCACCAGGCAGGTGAACACCAGCAACTCCACTGGCGCACGCATCCAGCGCGGCGGTTCGTGCGGGGTGTGCGGCAGGTCGGTGGCGGTAGGACCGAAGAACACATCAACCGTAAAGCGCAGCGAATAGGCGACGCTGAACGTACCGGCGATGGTCGCGACGATCGGCAGGGTCGTCTCGATCCAGGCCGAGGCATTAATGAACACGGTTTCGGCGAAAAACATTTCTTTCGAGAGGAAACCGTTGAGCAACGGCACGCCAGCCATCGAGGCGCTGGCAACCATTGCCAGGGTCGCGGTGAACGGGATCAGTTTGATCAGGCCGCTGAGCTTGCGAATGTCGCGGGTGCCGCTTTCGTGGTCGATGATCCCGGCGGCCATGAACAGCGAGGCCTTGAAAGTGGCATGGTTGAGAATATGGAACACCGCCGCGACGGCGGCCAGCGGGCTGTTCAGGCCCAGCAACAGGGTGATCAGACCCAGATGGCTGATGGTCGAGTAGGCCAGCAGGCCCTTGAGGTCGTTCTGGAACATTGCGCAGTAGGCGCCGAGCAACAACGTACAAGCGCCGGCCCCGCTGACGATGTAGAACCATTCTTCGCTGCCGGACAGCGACGGCCACAGCCGTGCCAAAAGGAAAACCCCGGCCTTGACCATAGTCGCCGAGTGCAGGTAAGCCGAGACCGGTGTTGGAGCGGCCATGGCATGGGGCAGCCAGAAATGGAAAGGGAACTGGGCGCTTTTGCTCAAGGCGCCGATCAGGATCAGCGGCAGCAGGATGGGGTACAGCGCATGGGCGCGAATCAGATCGCCGGCGGCCAGGACCTTGTCCAGGTCATAGCTGCCTACGACATGGCCGAGCAGCATCACCCCCGCCAGCAGGCACAAACCACCGGCGCCGGTCACCATCAGCGCCATGTAGGCGCCACGGCGAGCATCGGCGCGGTGGTGCCAATAGCCGATCAACAGGAACGAGAAGAGGCTGGTCAGCTCCCAGAAGAACACCATTTGAATGAGGTTGCCGGAGATCACCAGCCCGAGCATGGCGCCCATGAACGCCAGGAAAAACGCGAAGAAACGCGGCACCGGGTCTTCCGGTGACATGTAATACCGCGCGTACAGCGACACCAGCGTGCCGATGCCCAGCACCAGCATCGAGAACAGCCAGGCGAAACCGTCCATGCGCAGGACGAAATTCAAGCCCAGGCTCGGTAGCCAGAAGATCTCTTCGCGAATCACGCCGCCATGGGCGATCTGCGGGTACAGCAAAGCCACCTGGACAGTGCCGATCAGGGCGACCAGGCCAGCGAGTGTTGATTCAGTATTACGTGCGTTGTGCGGCAGCAAGGCCGCCAGACAGCTGCCAATAAAAGGCAGAAGCAGTAGAACTATCAGGGACATAGGATTCTAATCTGCGGAAGTTTGTGAAAGATCATACGTGCCGAGCCCCGGATCACCAACCGCCAAGCTGTGGCAGAATCCTACAAGGTCGGCTGAAAATGCCTGATTCACATTGTTTCGAAGGGCTGTGCTCGACCGCTCGGACGCCATCGTAGCTTGCTCGCGATGACTATTTTTCAAGCACCGCAGATTTCACGTCTTAACCTTGAATTTCCTGTTCCAGCTCTTCTTCAGTCGAAGCAGTCTTACCCTTGGTCTTCAGTTCACTGACAATCACCGCCGCGACAATCAATGCCGCGCCGAACAACGCCAGCCCCGGCAGCCTCTCGCCCGCGATACGCCCGGCGATACCGGCCCAGACCGGTTCTCCGGCATAGATCAGCGTCGCGCGGGTCGGTGAAACGCTTTTCTGCGCCCAGTTCATCGCCACTTGAATCGCCGCACTGGCGGCGCCCAGGCCCACCGCGCTGGCCAACAGCAACCAGGAAAAACCGGGAAGCGTTTCCTGAGTCGGCACAATCATCAAAAATGCCAGTACCGAAGTGGTTGCCAGTTGCACTACGGTGACTCGACGCACGTCGACCCGGCCAGCATAGGTGCCGATCAGAATGATTTCGGCGGCGATGGCGACGGCACTGATCAGTGTGGCGATTTCCCCCGAACTGAAATTCAACGACGCCCCGGCAGGGCCTGAAAGCAGCATCAAACCGGTAAACGCCAGCATGATGCCAATGCTCGGCATCAACCCTGGCCGACGTCCCAGCACCAGCCATTGCAGCAAGGGCACGAAAGGCACGTATAACGCGGTGATGAACGCAGACTGACTGCTGAGGATGGTCTGCAAGCCGACGGTTTGCAGGCCATAGCCGAGCATGATTGCCACGCCTATGAACATGCCGGCCTTGAGTTCGAACAGGGTCAGCTCACGCAGGCTGCGCCAGGAGAACAGCGCGACGATGCTCGCCGCTGCAGCGAAGCGCAGGCCGACGAAAAACATCGGCCCGCTGACCGTCATCGCATGCTGCACCAGCAGGAACGTCCCGCCCCAGACCATGGTAATCAGCACCAGCACGCATTCAGCCTTGCTGAACCGTGAGAAAAAGGCAGAGGGATTGGAAGAATTCACCGACGTCATGGCCTTGCGCACTACCTGAGGGGGACGCACAATGCGCCCGAAGTTGGGCAGTATACTGCGCAAACCTACTAAGTGAGCAATATAGTGCACAAAGATTCCGGCCAACGGGCCTCCGTCCTGCAACACGTCAGCCAGAACGTCCGACGCCTGCGCCATGCCGCAGAGCTGAGCCAGACGGCATTGGCGGAAAAATCCGGGGTCAGCCGACGGATGCTGGTGGCCATCGAAGCGGGTGAAAAAAACGTCAGCCTGACCACCCTCGACCGGGTGGCCGAAGCCTTGGACGTAGCCTTCAGCGACCTGATTCAGGCCCCCGAGGTGCGTGACCCGAGCCGCATCAACGAACTGGCGTGGGCCGGTCTGATTCCCGGTAGTAAAGCCGTGCTGTTGGCCAAGGCCAATGCCAGCCGTGAAGTCGAACTCTGGGAATGGCGGCTGGAGCCGGGCGAGCAATACCTTTCGGAGCCGGATGCCGATGGCTGGAGTGAACAGCTGTATGTCTTCGAAGGCAGCCTGACCCTGGTGCTGGGGGACGAGGAACGCAGCCTTGCGACGGGTGAGTTCATCAGCTTCGCCAGTAACCGGCCCCACGCCTATCGCAATGACGGGACAGTGGCGACACGGTTTGTGCGCAACGTGGTGCTCTGAAACAGATCATCGTCCCCTATAACGCCCAGTGATACATTTCAAACAAACATGGATCGTAGAGAACTGCATGACTGAAACTCCAGGCGGACAAGCAACAGACGTACTGCGCAACGCTGACATCCTGATCGTCGGCGGTGGCCTGAGCGGCACGTTACTGGCCATGCATTTGATGCGCTTGCCCGGCAAGCGTCAGGTGCTGGTGATCGAACCCCGTGCCGAGCTGGGGCGGGGCGAGGCCTACAGCGCGGTTGAATTGGGCCACACGCTGAACAGCAATGCCGCGCGGATGAGTGTCGACCTGGACAATGCCGATGACCTGACCCAATGGCTGAGCGCATTTATTGCCAACGGCGGTTGGCCTGAGTCGGACCAGCAGTCAGTGCCGGTCGCCGAGTTGTTCCCGCCTCGGGGCATTTTCGGCCTGTATGTGCAGCAACGGTTGGCCGAAGCCCGGGCCGTCGGCGCGGGCTATGGCTCAAGCGTCGAGCACGTGTGCGGGGAAGTGGTCGACCTGCAGGCTGATGAACACGCCACGTTGCTGACATTGAGTGATGGTTCGCGGTTGCGCGGCGCTTTTACGGTGCTGGCGACCGGCTTGTTTCCGGCTGCGCGAACCCCACAAACCGAGTCCAGTGGCTTGAACGCCGCCGCCGTCGATCCTTGGGATGTGGCGGCCATGACGCAGCTTGATCCGCAATCGACGGTGTTGATCATCGGTTCGGGCCTGACCATGGTCGATGCCGTGGTGTCGCTGGAACAGGCCGGGCATCGTGGGCCGATCGAAGTGTTTTCCCGTCATGGCTTGTTGCCGCATGTACGTCGGCAACCGCCGGCATGGGTGGATTTTCTGGCCGAAGATCCCGGCATTCGCAGCCCGCGTCAGTTGATGCATGAACTGCGACGCCATTGCCGTGCGGCGATGGCGGACGGTATCGACTGGCAGGCGCCGCTGGATACTGTGCGGGCGCATATCGGGCGGCTGTGGAGTCAGGCGACGGATCTGCAGCGCCGGCAGTTTGTGCGGCATGTACGGCCGTGGTGGGAAAGTCATCACCACCGGTCGCCACCCTTGAGTGCCGAGTTGGTGGCGCGTTTGCATCAGTCAGGGCGCCTGCGGATTCAGGCTGCATCGTTCAAAGGCCTGGCGCCCTCGTTGGAGGGGCGGGTGAACCTTCGCATTCGTCGTCGCGGGGAGTCTGAAGTGACGGTGGTCAGTGGCGATGCGCTGATCAACTCCAGTGGTATCGAATATGACTGGCGCCGGGTAGCCCGACCCTTGCCGCAGCAACTGCTGGCCCGCGGCTTGATCCAACCGGGGCCATTGGCGCTGGGCATCGCAGCGGATGCGAGTGGGGCGGTGATGGATGCCGAGGGGCAGGTTGCCCGACGCTTGTTCGCCATGGGCCCACCCCTGCGTGGAATGTGGTGGGAAAGCACGGCAGTGACCGACGTGGCGAGCCATGCCAAGGCGTTGGCCCTACGGCTGGCGCGCTGAGCGTTGCCATAAAGCAGCGCTGGAGCGATCAGACCTCCCTGATATTGACCCAGCGTTGCTCCCGCGCCGCCAGCCGAATCGCTGCCGCCAGGCGTTCCACTTCCCAGGCCTCCTCGAAATCAGTGCCATCCTGGCCTTGCCCGGCCAAGGCCATGATCAGCGCGTGCACTTGCAGCGTCTTCAACTCGTTGTAGCCCAACTGATGCCCGGGTGCAGGGCTGAACGCCGCGTAGCCGGGCAGGTTCGGCCCGGCCAGTAAACGCTGGAAACCGTCCTGGCCGGCGCGGCACAGGCGTAATTCATTCAAGCGCTCCTGATCGAACGCCAGGGTGCCCCGGGTGCCGCTGATCTCGAAGCTCAGATGATTCTTGTAGCCGTGCTTGAGCCAACTGCTGCTGAAGGTGCCACGAGCGCCGTTGGCAAAGCGCAGCAGGGCGTGGGCCTGATCGTCGACGGCAATGCTGCGTTGTTCCGGGCTACCCGCCGTGGCCGGTCGCTGGCGGTGCACCGTTTGGGTAGCGGCGCACACCGCTTCGACATCGCCCACCAGATAGCGCGCCATGGCCAGCAAATGACTCCCCAGATCCGCCAGTGCGCCGCCGGCATGTTCGGCCTCGCAGCGCCAGGACCACGGCGAGTTTGGGTCAGCCATGAAGTCTTCGCTGAATTCACCTTGAAAGCTGATGGTCTCGCCCAGCTCACCGTTTCGAATCAGGTCGCGGGCCAAACCAATGATCGGGTTGTGCTGGTAGTTGTAGCCCACACGGGTGACCACGCCAGCGGCTTTCGCCGCCAGCTGCATGGCGCTGGCTTGTTGAAGACTGACTGCCAGCGGTTTTTTGCAGTACACCGGTTTGCCAGCGGCGATCGCGGCCATGGCCAGAGGTTCCAAGAAGACTCAGGCCCTGGTAATCCTTGCCCGAAAACTCGCCCGGGTGGCGTTCGCCCTGATGAAAAACCAGAGCGAATACCAACCGAATCGACCGTTGCAGGGTTGTCCTGCAACATAGAATCTCCCACAGGAGACAGAGAATCAGGACAGGAAACCACCGTCCACATTCAACGAAACCCCAGTGGTATAGCTCGACGCATCACTCGCCAGATACAACACTGCCCCGGCCATTTCGCTCGGATCAGCCACACGTTTGAGCGGAATCTGCTGCAGCGCGGTCTTCAAAATTGCGTCGTTTTTCACCAGCGCCGAGGCGAACCTGGTGTCGGTCAGGCCTGGCAGCAGGGCGTTACAGCGGATACCGAACTGCGCGCATTCCTTGGCGAAGACCTTGGTCATGTTGATTACCGCCGCCTTGGTCACCGAGTAGATGCCCTGGAAGATGCCCGGCGAAACGCCATTGATCGAGGCGACGTTGATGATGCTGCCGCCACCGTTTTCGCGCATCAGCTTGCCGGCTTCCACCGACATGAAGAAGTAACCGCGAATGTTCACGTCGACGGTTTTCTGGAAGGCGCCGAGGTCGGTGTCCAGCACGTTGCAGAACTGCGGGTTGGTCGCGGCGTTGTTGACCAGGATGTCCAGGCGACCGAATTGTTCGCGAATACCGGCGAACACTTGAGTGATCTGTTCCATTTCACCGATGTGGCAAGCGACAGCGGTGGCTTTTCCGCCGTCAGCGATGATCGCGTCGGCCACGTGCTGGCAGCCGTCGACTTTGCGGCTCGACACGATCACGTGGGCACCTTGCTGGGCCAGCAGTTTGGCGATGGCTTCACCGATGCCACGGCTGGCGCCGGAGACGAAAGCGATTTTACCGTCGAGGTCGAACAACTGAGTCTTGGACATGGTTTTTCCTTGTGATGGGCGTGGTGCCAGGGGCGCGATCAGAGGCTGGACTTCTGAATGACTTGCAGGCTCATCTGCTCCAGCAGCTTGTTCATGTGGATGAACTGCGCGAAGCGTTTGTCCTGGGTCTGACCATGGAAGAAACGGTAGTAGATCTGCTGCACGATACCGGCCAGGCGGAACAGCCCGTAGGTGTAATAGAAGTCGAAGTTGTCGATCTGGATCCCCGAGCGTTCGGCGTAGTAGTCGACGAACTCGCGGCGGGTCAGCATGCCGGGTGCGTGACTCGGTTGGCGGCGCATCAGTTGCACCGGTGCCGGGTCGCCGGCTTCGATCCAGTAGGCGAGGGTGTTGCCCAGATCCATCAGTGGATCGCCGAGCGTGGTCAGTTCCCAATCCAGTACGCCGATGATCTGCATCGGGTTGTTCGGGTCGAGGATCACGTTGTCGAAACGGTAGTCGTTGTGGACGATGCTCGACGTCGGGTGGTCGGCCGGCATCTTGTCGTTGAGCCAGTCCTTGACCGCTTGCCAGCTTGGTGCGTCAGGCGTCAGGGCTTTCTCATAGCGGTCGCTCCAGCCACGAATCTGCCGCGCGACATAACCTTGCGGCTTGCCCAGGTCGGCCAGGCCACAGGCCTGGTAATCGACGCGGTGCAGCTCGACGAATTTGTCGATGAAGCTCTTGCACAAGGCTTCGGTTTTAGCGGCGTCGAGGCCCAGTTCCGGTGGCAGTTCGGAGCGCAGGATGATCCCCTTGACCCGTTCCATTACATAGAACTCGGCACCGATCACCGATTCGTCGGTGCAGTGCACGTAGGCTTTCGGACAGTACGGAAAGCCGTCCTTGAGTTGATTGAGAATGCGAAACTCACGGCCCATGTCGTGGGCGGACTTGGCCTTGTGGCCAAACGGTGGCCGACGCAGCACGAACTCCTGCTCGGGGTATTCCAGCAGGTACGTCAGGTTTGAAGCGCCGCCGGGGAACTGGCTGATCTGCGGCAACCCGCTCAGGCCCGGAATGTGCGCCTTGAGGTACGGATCGATCAGGCTGGCATCGAGTTCTTCGCCAGAGCGGATACGGGTGGACTGGTCAGTAAGCGCCATGCTTATCCCTTCTGCTTATTTTGGAGGCCAGACATCATTGGCTAATCTAATAGCGCGCCGGGGGCGCCACAAGCGCGACAAGGTCTTATAGGTTAGCGTGTTGCCGGATAATCAGCGTTCCTGATGTGCGAGAACAGGCTCGGCGGACTATGGTTCAGAGGAGCATCGTTTCCGGGAAGGAGATTCGACATGGGTTGTCCGCAAGTGTGCGCCACCGCGACCCTGCAATGCAGTTTCGGTGCGGCACCGGGGGTGCTCAACGTGCTGCCAGTGAACCGCACGCTGACCGGGGGCATGCCGGCGGCGAACATCATGGATCACATTCCGCTGCTGAACATCATGCCGTTCGGCATGTGCATGAGCCCGGCCAATCCAATGGTCGCGGCTGCAACGGCTGCTGCACTTGGGGTGTTGACGCCGATGCCGTGCATCCCGGCCACTGCCGCCCCGTGGATGCCCGGAGCGCCGACCCTGTTGCTGGGGGGGATGCCTGCCCTCGACGCCAACTGCAGCTTGATGTGCAACTGGGGCGGGATGATCAAGGTTGTCATGCCGGGGCAGATGCAGATGTTGATTCCCTAGGCCGACGCGAATGCGTAGAGCTTCATGCC
Organism: Pseudomonas fluorescens HK44; assembly: GCF_000217955.3. Lineage (GTDB taxonomy): Bacteria > Pseudomonadota > Gammaproteobacteria > Pseudomonadales > Pseudomonadaceae > Aquipseudomonas > Aquipseudomonas fluorescens_AQ. The sequence continues at coordinate 152,928 of NZ_AFOY02000015.1, forward strand.
TCCGAGGGATCGGCCCAGCGGCGGTACCACCAGCGCAGTCGCGAGATCGGTTTGCCTTCGGCATCCAGCGGTCGCCCGTCGCTGGCGAAGGATTGCTCCGGTTCCAGCAACTGGCCATTGAGATAACGGGCGTTGACCGCTTGTTGGCCGTTGGGATGGAAACGCTGGTAAAGCCCCTCGCGTACACCGTCACGGTAGAACTCGACCTCCGCGACGCGCCCGTCGGGAAAGTAGTTACTCGCTTCACCATGAAGCAGGCCCCGACGGTAAGTGGCTTTGCGTTTCAGGCACCCCTCGGGTGCATAGAAGCTCGCGACGCCTTGTAACTTGTCGCGCAAAAAAGGCAACTGCGCCGACACCTTGCCGTTGGGGTGATACAACACGCTGGTGCCCTGCAACTCGCCTTTGCTGTAACTCAGATCTGCCTGAGGGTGCCCGGCCTCTTTAATGTGCAGCGGACCGTCCAATTGATCGTCAGTGAGGCGGCCACTCATTTGGCTGTCGCCACGCTCCAGTTCTACCTTGCTGGATGCCATCTTCGGTTGCTCCTCAGTTGACCTTCACCAGTCCGCCCTTGATGGTCAGCATGCCGCCGCCGTCGACAGTCTGCTCGGCACCGCCCTTGTTGGTCAGGCTGACCCCGGCATCATTGGTCAGCGAGGTGCCGGCCTTGTTGGTCAGCTCCGTACCCGCCTGATTGCTCAGGGAGGTGCCGGCCTTCTGACTGATCGAGGTGCTGGCCTGGGCCGCCAGATCGGCGCCACTCTTGATCGCGAAACTGCCACCGCTTTGCAGTGTGAGAGTGCCGCTCACCTTGATGGTCAGGTTGCCATCCACCGTCAGGCTGTAATCGCCAGTGACCTTGTGCTCGTAGTTGCCGCCGGTGCTGTGCTTCTGATCGGCGCCGACCTTCACCGTGCGGCTGTCCTTGACGTCGAGGCTGTCGCTGCCGGTCTGGATCGTCACGCTGCGTTTGCCTTTTTCCAGGGTCACGGTCTCGTCGCCTTCCTTGACCGTGCGGGTTCGGGCGTTCTTTACCGTGAGGATTTCATCATGGCCGACGCTGGCGGTAGTGTCGTTGAGTACATTGATCTTGAAGTCCTTCTGCGCCTGCAGAAACACCTCTTCGGCGTCCTTCTTGTCCTCGAAGCGCAACTCGTTGAAACCGCCGCCACCTTTGGATGAGTGGGTCTTGATCCCGGACTGGGTCTGGTTCGCTGGCAGCGCATAGGGCAGGGCGTTGTCACCGTTGTAGACGCAACCGGTAACCAATGGCCGGTCCGGATCGCCGTCGATAAAGGTCACGATTACTTCCTGACCGATCCGCGGTACGAACTGCATGCCAAAACCCTTGCCGCTCCACGGCAGCACCACGCGAACCCAGCAGGAACTGCTTTCGTCATTCTTGCCATCGCGATCCCAGGGGAACTGCAACTTGATCCGGCCGTACTGGTCGGTCCAGATTTCCTCGCCGGATTTGCCGACCACCAGCGCTGTTTGCGTATGCATCCGCGGCTTGGGCGTGAGCCGCGCCGGACGATAGGGCGTAGCTTTGGGGATGGCTTCGAAGCGGTTGCGGTAGCTGTCATGACTGGCCTCATGAGTCACCGCCGTCACCACCCAATCGATATTCAGCGTCGGGTCATCGTGACCGGCCAGCGTGAACCAGTGCCCCGGTACCAGCCAACGGCAATCGCTCTCGCCGACGAAGCGCTTCTCCTGACTGCGCAAACCGTCCACCCGCTGCTTGGTCAGCGCATCGCCCCGGGCCTTGGCGTTGTAGCCGCCCGGATGTTCATAGATGGACCGTGGCCCGGCCACGGCTTCGGCCTGGTCGTAGAGGGACGTGGTCGGTGTGGTGAACTCATAATCCGTTGCCCGATACACCCCGGCTACCGCCTGCACACAGACTTGTCCGGAACGGATGCCATGCAATTCGCGCTCGCCCATTCGCTGCCCGAGATACGTCACCTTCGGCCCATTGGGGATGGGCACGAAGGCATCGTTACTGTCCCCCAGAATCAGCGTGTGCTTACCGTCTTCATGGGTGAAAAACCAGAAAATCCCTTCTTCTTCCAGCAGCCGCGAAACAAAGGCGAAATCGGTTTCGCCGTACTGCACGCAGTACTCGCGGGGCGTGTAGCTACCGGTGAGTTTCAACTGGAAATCGGTGAAACCGTGAGCCTTGAAAATCGTCGTGACGATGTCCGAGGTGGCGAGGTTCTGGAACACCCGGTTGTTGCTGGCCAGGGTCAGCCACCAGAGCCATGGCCTTAAGACAAGTTGATAGCGCTCGGCGGTGGCGTCGGCGGGGAGTTGGCGGATTTCGGCGACCAGTGCGTCGAGCGGGCGGGTCAGGGCGTCGTTGTGCAGGGTGGTGGTGACGTGGGTGGCGACGGCGCTGGTCAGGGCGAGGGACGCGCCGTCGTTGAGGCCGTTGAGGGTTTGCGAACTCAGGGCGTTAAGCGATTCTTCGCCGGAGATTGACTCAGGGTAAAGCGCCGACAGTGAGGTGGCGGTGAGGGAGAGGGTGGTATTGCTGTCGGCGGTGCGGGGCATTGAGCAACCTCAAACAATGATCAATGAATGTGTAGCGACGCAGGAGAAAATCCTGTCTCTGGTCCCCTTTTTCCACTCTCCCGTGACTTAGATGTAGGGATTGTTTCGTATGACTTTTGCCGTGGCCTTCTCCGCAATTTTGTTAGTCGAAGTCTGTCCTGCGACTTCTGCGTCAATCCCGACTGAGTCGGTCAGAACACCACCAAAGGTTCCGCCCGGTGCACGACCATTGAGCCAACCAAGGTTTGCGCTGGCGGTATTGGCCCATAGCACCGCATCCTGCAAGGTGTCATGCCAGGACACGATGGTGTCGTTGCGCATCTGCGCCTCATCATGCGTGGCCACTTTGAAGTAGAGGGTACGCCCCCCTGCATAGGCCCCAAGCAGCGCGGTAAGCATGTTGCCTGTGTGGGCAAGATTGCAGCAGACATAGCAACGGTAGGCAGGTGCGACTGGCGGGTTGTTACTGAAAAAATGTACCCAATATGCGGTGCTTCCCGCCGCAAGCCATGCAGTTACGGTTCCCCAATGGGGGGCCGCAAGACCTGTGTTTTGATTTTGTGCAGCAGTAATTCTTGGATCGACACTAATCGCCCCGGTTACCGCGGCGGCGTAGCCAGCCGGGGCAACCTTCAACCCGACGGTGTAGGCGGCGTGGCTATAGGCATCAGTAGTAGGGTCGGCAGCGAATAGCGTGGCAGTTGCATTGACCGCCGTATTCAAGCGATGAGATACATCCAGATCGTCGTATGACATTGCTCACCTCCGTTCGTCTATATATTCACTGTGTAGGCGCATTTGCCTTCGCCTAATGACAGCGTTGAAATACGAGGCTCGGTCTTCATGAGGGCCACTGTCTTCTGTGCGTTGACGGAAGAGAACCGTCAAATGCTCTTTTGTGTCCGGTTCTCAAGTCTACAGTCGCGGCCATTAATGGAACGGTGTAAGCCGTTAGCTTGACGTTATCAAAGCCTCTGGTGGTCAGTGACCAGTACAATCTGGCCCCATAAGAATCTAATGCGCTTCCGGTGACGGAGGGGTCTATGGCACCACCGTTGCAAGCAAAAAGCTTCACGTTCTTGATATTTCTAGGCAGTCCGTCTTCTTGCATCCTGAACGTGAGTTCTTGTGCGCTTAGTTCGACGCGACCACCAATGAACATATTTATATTTGAGATGTATTTCCTGCCAATATTGCAATGACCCATGATGTAGAGGGTGTACTCGTCAGGATCCAGAGGCTGCAGGATTGATAACACCGGAGCGCTTGTTATTCGCTCGAGGATTTTCGGTGCCTTGCGTTTTTGAGGTGTACTGGTTCCCGTCATGTAGGAGGCCATGTTCGACCTCCATGTGTTGGCAGCGGTAACTAATTGATTATTGCTTTCCAGGTTTGAGAATGGGATGTAGATGTAATATTGGCCTGGCATATATTTCACTCGACTGGCTATTTTTAGCGCTACTGCGCTAATTCGATTGTTATGTGTGCTGCAAGAAACTACTCCAGCACCCACTCCGCCAACTTCCCCGTCACCTGCGTCATCAACACATTCTCGACATCCCGCGCACCCGCCGCGCTGCACTTGGCCAACACCGCCTGCACAATCCCGGCATCAAACTCGAACTGTTTGCCGGTCGCGGCCTTGTAGCGGCCACGCAATTTCTCCAGTTTCGCCAAGACAATGCCTTCCAGCGTCGCCTCATCCAGCGGCCGATACGCCACCACGGTCATGCGCGCCAGAAACGCCGGGCGGAAGGCTTTCAGCAGTACTTTGTGCAGGGCTTCGGTGAAGGCATCGCCGTCCAAGTGCGCGGTCGGTGTGTCGAGCAGCAGTTCGGCACCGACGTTGCTGGTGGCGAGCATCACGGTGTTTTTGAAGTCCACCACCAGGCCGGTGCCGTCTTCCATCAGGCCCTTGTCGAAGACGTTATAAAAAGCCTCCAGTACATCCGGGTGGGCTTTTTCGATTTCGTCGAGCAGCACCACGGAATAGGGTTTGCGCCGCACGGCTTCCGTCAGCACGCCGCCGCTGCCGTAGCCGACATAGCCGGGCGGGGCGCCTTTGAGTTGGCTGACGGTGTGGGCTTCCTGATATTCCGAGAGGTTGATGCTGATCAGGTTGCGTTCGCCGCCATACAGCGCATCGGCCAGGGCGTAGGCGGTTTCGGTTTTGCCGACGCCGGTGGGGCCGACCAGCAGGAACACGCCAACCGGTTTTTGCGGGTCGGTGAGGCCGGCGCGATACGCCTGCAAGCGTTGGGCGATGGTGTTCAGCGCGGTGCGTTGGCCCATCACCCGCTGGCTCATGCGCTGGCCGAGGGTGCGCACGGCGTGGGCTTCGTCAGCGAGCATCTTGCCCACCGGGATGCCGGTCCAGCCGGCAATCACCGCCGCGACGGTTTTCGCATCGACTTGCTCCGGCACCAGCGGGTCGTCCTGGCGAATGGCGTCGAGGCCGGCTTCCAGGCGCAGCAGTTCGGCGGCCAGATGGTCGAGGCGTCCGTCGGTGACATCATCCGGTTTGTCGCTGTCGGCGCGTTCGCTCAGGGCCAGCAGTTCGCGCCGGGTTTCCAGCAGCTCGCGCACGGCGACGCGTTCTTCGCTCCAGCGGATCTCCAGTTCGCGAATGGCCTGCACGTTGCTGGTGGACTCGGTCTCGAGCACGGTAATGCGCTCACGGTGATCCAGGCCGGTGGCCTGTTCGCGGCGCAGGCGTTCGACTTCATCCTTGAGGCTTTGCTGGCGATGACGCAGGCTCTCCAGCGGTGGCGGGACGTCGTGTTGCCCGAGGGCGACCCGCGCGCAGGCGGTGTCGAGCACGCTGATGGCTTTGTCCGGTAATTGCCGGCCAGAGATGTAGCGATGGGACAGTTTCACTGCTTCATGAATCGCCGCATCCAGGACCTGCACGCCGTGGTGTTGTTCGAGTTTGGCGGCGACCCCACGGAGCATTTCCACGGCAGTGATTTCATCCGGTTCTTCGACTTGCACCAGTTGGAAGCGTCGGGCAAGGGCCGGGTCTTTCTCGAAGTATTTTTTGTACTCAAGCCAGGTGGTGGCGGCCAGGGTGCGCAATTCACCACGGGCCAGTGCCGGTTTGAGCAGGTTGGCGGCGTCGCTGCCGCCCTCGACACCCCCGGCGCCGATCAGGGTGTGGGCTTCGTCGATGAACAGGATGATCGGTTTTTCCGCGCTACGGACGGCGTCGATCACCCCTTTGAGCCGCTGCTCGAATTCACCTTTGACCCCGGCGCCGGCCTGCAACAGACCAAGGTCAAGGACTCGCAGACTGACTTCTTGCAGCGACGGCGGTACGTCCCCGGCGGCGATCCGCAGGGCCAGGCCTTCGACCACCGCGGTTTTGCCGACGCCCGGCGCGCCAACCAGAATCGGGTTGTTCTGGCGACGGCGCAGCAGGATGTCGATGCACTGGCGAATTTCGCCGTCACGCCCGACGATGGGATCGATGCGTCCGGCATGCGCGTCGGCGGTCAGGTCCTGGGTAAACTGGTCGAGCAGCGAGTCCTGTTTCTGCTGCGGTTTGCCGGCGGTAGCGGCTACCGCACGGGCGGCGCCGACGTGCTCGCGGGAGCTTTCGGTCCATTCCAGCAGATTGCTGCGCAGGGCGTCCCGAGGAATGCGCAGCAGCGACGAAGCGCTGTTGAGCAACAGGCTGCGGCGTTCATCACGGTCGAGCAGCGCCAACAGCAACAGGCCGGAACGGATGCTCTCAAGGCCAAGCACGCTGGCTTGCACCACAGCGTCCTCCAGCAGGCCGATGGTCTGCGCCGAAAGTGCCGGGGTGCGGGTGCTGCCGGTCTTGAACAACTCCAGGGCCTTGTTGATTTCCGCCGTCAATGCATCGCGTTCCAGGCCGAAGCGCGGCAGCAGGTAGGCGAAGTCACCGCCTTCGATTTCCAGCAGTTCAAGCAACAGGTGCTCGATTTCAACGTAATGATGACCGCGTTGCAGGCAACGCTGGGCGGCCCGTTCCAGGGCGCGGCGGTTGTCCGGGTTGAGGCGTCCGATCAGGCTGGCCAGTTCCATGTTCAGGTGATCTCCAGCTGACGAAGACGAGTCTCGATGCGTTGCATGGCAAGACTGGATTGGCGTTGCAGGCCACTGTTCCAGCTCAGCAACGGCGGTGTCTGGCGACCGAGTTTGATCGGGTTGGCGCCACGGACCAGCAGCACCAGTGTGCACTCCAGGTCCGGACCGAAATACAGCGCGCTGAGGCTGGCCAAGGCCGCGTGCGCTTCACCGTCCGGCAAGAAGGCGGCGGCCTGGGCGGGTGTCAGCGGGCCGAGGGTCAGGCGGATTCCGGCATGTTCGTCCCAGACCCGCGTGCCGGCCACGGCGCTACGCCCCAGTTGCAGGTTGCGCCCACCGGGCTGCAAGCGGCTGCGACTGGCGGGTGGAATCTCGCGCCAGGCACCTTCATAGGCATTGAGCTCGACCGGCCATTCGAACTGTTCGCGCACGATGGCGGCAAAGCCTGCGAGCGAACGGCGCCTGTCGGCAAACAACGCACTGCACGCCAGCACGGCGGCATCGGGAATCGCCTGACGCTCGTGCAGGGCCTTGGGCAGCAGGCCGGTCAACGCTCGCAACTGAGCATGCACCGGTGTCGCGCCCGGCACTGAAAAGCCCACGGCGATCCGGTGTTTGCGCAGCACTTTGTAGAGCAGGCTGAGCAATCGGTGCTGGAACAGGTCGAGGAATTCGGCCGGTGCATAATCCTTGGCGCGGGCCCGCTGTTGCAGCCATTCCTGATAGGCGTAGGGCAGGGGGCCGTCCGGCCCGCCGAGGCCGAAAACCGGGGTGGTCAGGGTCGGTTTGTGGCCATTGTCGTCGGTCAGGCTTTCAACCTGGCTGGCGGCGAACAACGGCGTCAGCGGCCCGCGCAGACGCAGCGCTTCAGCCTGCGGTGCAGTGCCGCTGCCCAGCGATTCAGCTTGTGGGTGCTCGCGTTCGAGCAGCAACAAGGCCTGCAACAACTCGAACGCCTGAGGATCGCGGCGCAGTCGTTGACTCAGGCTCAGAGGGAGAGCGGCATGCCGGCTTGGGGTTGCCATGCCTTGATCTCCTTGTCTGATTCAACCAGCACCGTGCGCACGAAGCGATTGGCCGTGGCATAGAGTGAGAAAAACTGCGCCAGCACCGCTGAAAACAGCACCGCGCTGGTGCCGACAAAATGCTGCGGATCGAGCTGCACGCGAACTTCCAGCCCATTGCGCCAGCCGCGCCAGGCGTCTTCACCGACATGCGCAATGACGCGCTCGCAGCTCAGGCTCAGCAGGCCTTCGATCTGCCGCAGGGCACTGGTCTCGTCACGCAGGTTATGCAGGGCGAGGATTTCCTTGAGTGCGTCCAGCGCCTGGGGACCTTCAACCAATGACAAATGATTGAGGGTCAATTGCGAGACCAACCGCCAGCGCGATTCACCGTCCAGCCGCGGCAGGCTTTGCGGGCTTGGCGGATTACGCAAGCGTGCCGAGGCGACCGGCCCCGGCCGCTCGAAGCCCAGCGGTGTTCCGGCCGACAGGCTCTGGGCCAGGTGCCGATTGGTGCAGAGCAGTTCGGCGGTCAGGCTCAGTTCAGTCACCTCTTCAAACGGGTCAAGCCGGGTGTCCACCAAGCTCAGCATCAGGTCAGTACCCAAGCGATTTGGGGTCATGCCGCTGATTCGCCGGGCGTGCCAATAGCAGCGGTGATTACCGCCGTGCTGGCTGCCGTAATACGCCGGCACACGTTGCACGCCGTGCGAGGTGCTGGCGCGCAGGGCGCGAATGCTGTGGATTTCAACGCTGTTTTCCCGATGGCTGTCGGCAACCAGGCGGTATTCGCTACGAGTGCCGTCCGGGCGAAGCGGCTCGGAAGTCCGTGGGAACAGGTTGATCACCGGCGCGCAACCCAGTGCGATATCGCTGGCTTGTAAATGCAGGCGGCTGCCGGGGGCCTGGTCGAAAACGATGTACAGGTACAGTGTCTGGCTGTCGCTGAGTGCTCCCGCCAGCGGCACGTCGAAAAAACTGAATTTGTCTGGAAAGGCAAAGTACTCGGCGAGTAAACGCATCCCCGGATGCACACCGTCTTCATCGGGTAGCAGCGCCTCATCGTTGGCGAAACCGACGATCTTCGGCAGCCCGGCCAGCACTTTTGGTGTGCTGCCGGGTGGCCCGGCGAGGAGCTGAATGGTGTGCGCACCGAGCAAGTCGTAGAGGTTGGCGTTGATCACCGGCGACGCGGCCAGGTGCAGGCGCAACTGCTCGATGCCGAGCTCCGCCCATTGGCTTTGGCCCAGGCAGCGCAGACTCAGGCGCAGCGCCGAGCGTGCCTGGGCGATGCCGGTCAGGGCCTGGGCCTCGTCGCTTCCCAGCAGCAAGGCCTCGTTGATTTCCAGCGGCCAGAGGTGAACGGCGGCACTGGTGCGAAAGTGGATGCTTTCACCGTGGCGGGTGGTGACAAACAACGGCGTGTCGCGCGGCAACGGGTAACCGCCGGCCAGGTTGCCTTTGCTCGGGTCCGGTTGGAATTGGACGATGGCGCAGGATGGCAGCGGCCGCATGGTCAGCGGATACAGTTGTTCCAGCAGCGCATCGCTGAACTCGGCATAATCGTCGTCGAGTCGCCGTTGCAGGCGCGCCGCGAGCAAGGCGAAACCTTCCAGCAAGCGTTCGACATGCGGGTCCGGGCATTCGCCGGGAGACAGCTCCAGGCGCCTGGCAACCTTGGGATAGCGTTCGGCGAAAATGCTCCCGGCGTGGCGCAGCCAGGTCAGTTCTCGCTGGTAGTAATCGAGCAGTTGCGGGTCAATCGAGTCGCTCATGGCGCACCTCAAGGCCATCGCCGGCGTTCTCGATGACGAATGCGACAGGCCAATGCTGCTTGCCGCTGCGTAGCTCACCTTGCAGCCTGATACTCAGCTGTTGCGGATTTTCGGGGACCGGCGTGACGTCGACCGCGCCGAGTTGCAGGCGTGGTTCGAAGGCGTCGATGGCTTCACGAATCTGTCGCGACAGTTGACGGCGGTCATCGCTGCGCTCTTGCTGCAGTGCAGTCCAGTCAGCGATGCCGTAGTCAATAACGCTGGGCGGCGTGGTCAGCGGGCGCAGGCCACGACGGGTGTTGAACAAACGCAGCAACTCGATACGGACCGACTCCAACAGTGCCTGGCGATCGAACGCCTGCACGGTATCCGCCTCGCTGGCGGCAAGGCGTTCGAACAGCGGCGGCAAAATGCCGGTGCCGGTCATTGTCGGAGTACTCCGTCAGCCCTTGATCAGCTTGTTCGCGGCCAGGTCCCAGGTCGAAGCGGCCGTGCCTTCCTTGGTGCCATCGTCTTTCTGCGCGGTGAGTTCCCACTTGATCTTGGTGAAGTTCAGCGAGAGGGTTTCCACCGGTTTGCCGCCCGTACCCCCGCTGACGCTGACGTTGGACAGCACTACGTTGGTCAGGGTGTAGATGATGAAGGGCATCAACTGGCCGCTGCCTTCGGCCGCGTTGCGCCCGATGGTGATCTTGGCTTCCGGGATCGGTTTGCCGGCGCAGCAATACTCGTTGAGAGACGGGGTCGAGCTGTCGACGAACTTGGTCAGCGTGAACTCGCCGATGTGCGGTTTGCCGGAGGTACGCTCGGAGTTGCTGACGTCGTTGGTCACCTGCATTGCGACGTTGTGGCTGTAGGACATGACTTCGATCTTGTCCTTGTAACCTTCGAGCAGGCTGTCACCTTTGATGTCGCCGCCGAGGTCGAGAATGATTGCATCCATCGCATGAAACTCCTGAAGAAAATCGCGTTAGATAAGCGAAGGAAAACCCGCCGGCCAGGCCGGCGGGAGGCAGGTCAGGCGGCTACCGGTGGCGGCAGGGTGGCGACCAGGCGGATCGAGGCCGTCAGCTCTTCAAGCTGGAAGTGCGGTCGCAGAAACACCGTGGCCCGATAGACGCCCGGTTTGCCGGCGACTTCCGAGACATCCACCCGGGCCTCGCGCAGCGGGTACTGCGCCTTGATTTCCTGTGGGGCGTTATCGTTGATCAGCACGTAGTCGGCGATCCAGTTGTTGAGGTAGGTCTGCACGTTGTCGCGGGTCATGAAGCTGCCGACCTTGTCGCGCATGATGACCTTCAGGTAGTGGGCGAAGCGGGACGCCGCGAGCACGTAAGGCAGCATGGCCGAGATCCGCGCGTTGGCGTTCGCCTCGTTGGTGTTGTAGAGCTTGGACTTGTTGGTGGTCTGGCCACCGAAGAACACCGCCACGTCACTGTTTTTCTTGTGGCACAAGGCGATGAAGCCGAGGTCGTTGAGCTCTTTTTCACGACGGTCGGTGATTGCCACTTCGGTCGGGCATTTGAGCGACAGATCGCCAGAGGTGGTGCGGAATGTGTGGGCGGGCAGTCCTTCGACGGCGCCACCGCCTTCGGCACCGCGAATCGCCGCGCACCAACCGTATTTGGCGAAGGCTTCGGTGATGCGTTGCGACAGGGCCCAGGCCGCATTGCCCCAGAGGTATTTGCTGTGGTCACTGCCGTTGACGTCCTCGACGTAGTTGATGCCTTCCACCGGCAAGGTGTCCGGGCCATAAGGCAGCCGTAGCAGGAAGTGCGGCAGTACCAGCGAGACGTAGCGCGAGTCTTCGCTTTCGCGGAACGAGCGCCACTTGATCAGCTCCTGGCTCTCGAAGACTTTCGACAGGTCACGCGGTACCGCGAGTTCGGTGAAGCTGTTCATGTCGAACAGTCGCGGGCTGGCAGCGGCAATGAACGGGGCGTGGGCTGCGGCGGCGACGTTCGAGAGTTTCTCCAGCAGGCCGATGTCCTGCGGATGCCGGCCGAAGGTGTAGTCACCGACCAGCAGGCTGAACGGGTGACCACCGAAGGTCCCGTATTCTTCTTCGTAGATCTTTTTGAACAGCGCGCTCTGGTCGAACTCGACGGCTTTTTCCAGATCGTTCTGCAGCTCCTTCTGGGTCACGTTGAGCAAACGCAGTTTCAGTCGGGAACTGGTTTCGGTGTTCTGCACCAGCAGGTGCAAACCACGCCAGGAGGCTTCGAGTTTTTGCAGGTCCGGATGGTGCAGGACTTCGTTGAGCTGGGCGCTGATCAGCTTGTCGATCTGGCTGATGCGGTCATTGATCATCGCCACGGTGTCCTTGTCGACGGCCATGCCTTCGTCAAGGACCTGGGTGGCAAACTCCGCGAGCATGTCGCGGGCGTAATCCTGCTGGCTGTCGTCGTGGGCCATTCGCCCTTCGGCGATGATTCGGTCGAGCAGAGACAAGGTCTCGTTCACGCTACTCTCGCTGGCTTGAGCCTGGGCGCTGGATGAGGCGGGCATGGCAATTTCTCCCTAAGTGAATGAACGATCAGGCTTGATCTTGCGGCGCCGCGTCGGCATTGCCGGCATCACCGGCGGGTGCGGGGGCTTGCGCTTCAGGCCGGGCCGACTTGATCTCTTGCAGGCCTTCGGTGTTGGCGATGACGTCGCGCAGCAGCTTGTCCAGGTCATCGTTGCCATCGAGTTTGGTCAGCAGGTCGCGCAGACGCTGACGCGCTTCGAACAGGCGCCGCAACGGTGTCACTTGCTCGACCACCTTGACCGGGTCGAAGTCGTCGATATGACCGAACTTGAGCTCGATGTTGAGCTTGCTGTCGTCGCCGCTGAGGGTGTTGTTGACCTGCAAGGTGGCGCGCGGGGCGATCGAGGCGAGCACTTCGTTGAAGTTGTCGCGATCGATCTCGGTGAAACGCCGTTCATTCAACTTGGGGAGGGGGTCCAGGGGTTTGCCGGAAAGGTCGGCAAGAATGCCGACCACCAGAGGCAATTCTTTTTTCTCGATGGCGTTACCTATTTCGACGTCATAGGTGATTTGCACACGGGGCGGACGGACCCTGTCGAGCTTGTGCTGAGTACTTTCTGCCATGGTGACTGACTCCGATGCATGGGCGGGAGCAATGCACCGGAGGGCCCGTTCATCGCATTCCCTTACCGAACCGTAGGTTAGAAAGGGAGGGCAGTTGGACCTGTCATTCCTTTGACGAACCTTCCACATTCGTCGTACCGACCGAACTACCCAAGACGCTAGAACAGGTCTATAAAAATGCAAACAAAAAACAATTCTGGACCGTCATGAGAAAAGGAAAATTCATTGTGCGCGCAGGATTTTTTAGCTCTCTCTCGTTCTTGTTACTCGCAGGCTGTTCGATGTTCGGGCCGCGAGTCGATCTCGATAGCCTGACGCTGGACGTCGCCGCCCATGCCAATGACGACACGCCAATTGCCGTGGATTTTGTGGCGGTGAACGATCCGGACCTGCTCAAACAGCTGTCGGCCCTGACCGCTCGGCAATGGTTCAGCGAGCGTGAGCAGTTTCAACGCGACTACCGGCAGCTGATGACGGTCTGGGGGCTGGAGCTGGTTCCAGGGCAGTTTATCGATCAACAACCCTTCCCCCTGGGCGGCAAGCGGGCCGCTGGACTTTTGATCTTCGCGAGCTATAACACACCCGGAGCGCACCGACTTCGACTGGACGATCAGAGCAAGGCCTGGCTGAAGTTCGACAGTCGCGAGATGACGCTGGTCAGCGACACTGCGCACTGATCTGCACTGAACAGACCGCCAGGCCGCGGGCCAGCGGCGCCATTCGACGTCGAAGGGAATCGTATGAGTTTGCTACCTGACGCGGTTTGCTGGCACGAGGGCATGCAATTGCTGCCCCAGCATTTTCAGTTGCAAGGGCTGCGCGCCGAAGCGTTGGTCGCGCATTTTGCCAAGGCCTGCAACCCCTGGTTCTGGGGTGTCACCCATCTCGACATCGACCCCTCGGCACTCAGCGCCGGGCACGTTCGCTTGCTCGCCTTGCAGGCGACGTTGCCGGATGGTTTACCGGTCAATGTGCAGGCCGGTGTAGGGCCGATGCTGGAGCTCGATGTCAGCGAAGCGGTCAATGCAACGGACAATGCCACTGTGACCGTGTACCTGGCGGTCAGCCCGTTGTGGCGTGCCGGGCAATTACTGCCGCTCACCGGACGATTGCAATCGGTGGTCGGCGATGCACTGCCAGACCTCACCAGCGGTCAATACCCCGAGTCGATCACTGTGTGGCGACCCAATCCGCGTTTGTGTACGCAGTTGAACAAGGCTGATTCGATTTGTGTGCCGCTGCTGCGCGTTCGCAAGGAAGGCGGCGGCTTTTTGCAGTTGCCCTACACCGCGCCGACGCCGTGTCTGTTGCCGGAGTCGGTGTTGGGGCGTCGGGTCGCCGGTCTGTGCGCCCGGGCCCGGGAGAAATGCATGTTTCTGGCCGGTCGCTTGCGTCAGGCACAGCAGGCCGGCAATCAGGATGACGCCGCGGAAATTCGTCGCCAATTGACGGCGCTCTGGGCGCGACTGCCGGAGGTCGAGGGCTTGTTGAGCAGCCGGCTGGCGACACCTCAAGCGCTGTATGGCCTGTTACTCGGGTTGGCCGGCGCCTGGTTGGCGCTTGATCCGCTGGCGGGTGTGCCGGCCTTTGCGGCGCTGGATTTTCTCGAATTGCAGCGTGGCTACGAGAGCGTTCTCGTCTGGCTGGACAACACCCTCGAATTGATTCGCGCCGGCTATCGCAGCCTGCCGTTCGAACGCCACGAACATGCCTTCTCGATCCAGTTGCCCGACGATCAGCCGAGCCAGCGCCTGGTGATCGGCTTGCGCATGCCTAACGGCGCAAGCGAGCAGTCTGCGAGCGAGTGGTTGAGCCGGGCGATCATCGCCTCTGCGCCGCATATTGCCTTGCTCGGTCGACAACGCATGCGCGGTCTGGCGCATGAGGCCATGAGTCGCAACGAACAGGTGGCCTACAGCGTGGGCGAAGATACCCGGTTATTTGTGGTCACCGCCCAGGGCCAATGGTTCGACGGGCAACTGCCGTTGCAGATTGTCGCGCCGGCCTCGCAGCTGGCGAGCAGCCCGTGGCAAGTGGTGCTGTTTGTCGCTCAAGCCAGTGAAAACGCTTGATCAGGGAAGGGGAATCCAATGCCTGAAGGGAACGTCGGCAGCGGTGCACGAGGCCTCCACGAAGCGCCACTGAGCAGTGCTTTTCGTCAGGCCTGGCAAGAGTGGTCGCAAGCCTGGAACGAACAGCCCAAAGACAGTGACGATGAATCTTTGGTCGAGGCCGTCGTCGAGTTTTCCACGCAGATTACCCAGCGCTTGTGGCGAACGGCGTTTGCCAAAGTCGGTGATGTCGCCACCGAACAGGTGACTGCCGTGGTGTATGCGTTTGTCGCGTTGATCGACGAGACCCTGTTGTTTGCGTCCTGGCCGGGTCAGCTTGCCTGGCAGGACAAACCGTTGGAGTCACGGATGTATGCCAGTCGTCAGGCGGGCGAACGGCTGCCACTGGCGATCAAGACATTGCTCGACGACCAGGTGCCGGCCACCCGGGATCTGGCCAATGTGTATCTGCAATGCCTGGTACTGGGTTTTCAAGGACGTCTGCGCGGCGAGCAGAATCAGCTCCAGCATGAAAAATGGCGGCTGGCGCTGTTCGCGTTTGCCTGGCAACACGAGCCCGATTACGCCGATGTCAGCGCCCGGCTGGAGCAGCCATCGGCGGTGACTCCCGTGCAGTTGCCCATGCGTCTGTCGCTACCCGACGGCTTTCGTCTGGGGTTGGCGATTCTCGGCGTGGTGCTGTTGATGACCGGGTTGGGGCAGATGTTCTGGCGCGATATTCATCAGGAGCTCGAGCCGGTCATGCACCTTTCCGAAATGGCCGCGGCCCAGGAGCAAGACTCATGAGCACCCTGGGGATTGTCTTGACTGTCGTTGCCGTGCTGTTGCTGCTGGCGGTATTGCTCGTGGCGGTCTGGTGGTTGCGCACCCAGAGTGGAGCGGCGATTCGCAGTTTTTACCTGTCGGTCCGGCACATGGAACAGGAGCAAGGCACGCAGGACCGCTATCAGATTCCGTGGCTGCTGATGCTTGGCAACGAAACCCAGGGCACTCAACTGTGTGCTCAATGGCGCTTGCAACCCACCGACAAACCGGCCTGGTTCGGGCGCTGGTGGTCGGACCCCGAGGGCGCAGTGCTGGTGGTGCCACAGGCGTTGTTCCTGCCCGATGAAGGTTTGAACCTGCAGCGGGGCGGCTGGTGGCGTCTGCTGGGGTTGATCGTGCGCCTGCGCAGCAAGCGGCCGCTGGACGCGGTGATCTGGACCGTACCAATCAGTCAACTGGGCGATCCGGAGCAGGCGGCCAGTCTCGGTCTGGCGGCACGGCGGCGCTTCATCGATCTGTTGCAGCGGTTCGGTCTGAGCCTGCCGGTGTACGTGGTCATTACCGGGATGGAAGAATTGCCGGGCTTTCAGGCGTTGATTGCTGCATTGCCGGCCGAGGCACGGGAACGGGCATTGGGCTGGTCGTCGCCGTATTCGCCTGAGGCGGTCTGGCAATCGCACTGGAGTGATCAGGCGCTGGATCAGGTGAGCCGGGCATTGTCTGAATCGATCATCGAGATCGGCGCCTTGTCCGGGCATTTGGGCAGCGAATTGTTTGCCTTGCCGGACCGTTTCGAAGCGCAGCGGCGCACACTGCAAACCCTGCTAGAGCCGGTTTTCCAGGGCAATGCACAAGGCGAGGCGCCGCGTTTTCGCGGGATTTACTTCACCGCCAACCAAGCGCCGGAGAGTGCTAAAGACAACTTCTCGGCCTATGACACGGTGTTGCAGCAGAGCGCGTTTGCCCGGCAGTTGTGGCAGCGACGGATTGTCGCCGAACGTGGCGTGGCTCAGGTCGTACCGCGGATTTTGCGTTTGCGCCAACGCTGGCAACGGGTGACCGGCGTGGTGGCGCTGGTGGTTGGTCTGGTCTGGGCGATCGGTATGGTTTGGGTCTGGCACGACTCAGTCAAGGATGCCCATGAGTTGTCACGTTTGCTGCAAGGTGCGCAGAAAAATTATGTCGCCGTCACGGATGAAAGCCATCGGCTGGAACCGACGCGACGTAACGTCGAGGGTTTCTGGCGGGTACTGGAACGAGCCCCGCGCTGGACGTTCAGTTCGGTGGTCTTTCCGACCTCCTGGTTTTCCACGCTGGATGCGCAGCTGGAAGACGAGTTGCGGCTGACGGCTCAGCGGCAGTTGTTGGTGCCGCTGCAAGAGTTGCTGGTGTCGGACCTGGCGCAACTCAAGGCGATCCGCAATACCGAGCGCCGGGTGAACGTGGAAAGCGAAGACCCGGCGCAATGGCAAAACTACGTCAAGGCCAAGGAACTGGTAGAGCGCGCGGTGCGTCTCGAACAACAGAACCAGTGGTTCAATCAGGCATTGAATAATTCCCGGACCCCACTCGATGACCTGGTGCTGCTGAGCAATAACGCGTTGTCGCTGAACCTCAACGTCGGCACGTTGCGTCGCTCGGCGTTCTATAACCGGGTCCTGCTCAATGCCGACAACAGCGGGTTGAAAGCGCTGGACCTAAGCACGGAACGCTCCTCCATCGCGGCGAATTTTGAAGGCCTGATGGAGCGCTGGCTGGACCAGTACTTTCTGGCTGACAACTTCGTGCGTCAGGCCGGTTACCTGAAGTTGCACCTGGAGCGGCTGGAGTCCGGCAGTGGCAATTCACTCAGCGAACTTGAGGACTTGAGGGCGCTGATTGACGACCTGCAAGCGTTGATTGGCTTGACCAACTCGGCGTGGGGACGAGGCAAGGGCCAGGATCTGGTGCCGGGCTACCGCGAGCTGATGGATAAAGTCCGGCAAAGCGCCTTGCTCGGGTCGCAACTGGAGCAACAGTTGGACATGCAGGCGTCGAAGTTGCAGCAGAGCTTTCGTGATCAGTGGATTGCCCAGGCCGGCTCGCGTGGCAATTTGCTGGTTCAGCAAGGCAGCGGACAACTGGCGTTGCAAGAGCATGTCAGCCAGCTGGACAACGCCGTGCAGGCGTTGTTCAAGCGCGATTTCGTGGCCATCGCACTGCGTCAGGATGATTCCGATCTCAGTGCCTCACAGGGTCAGAACGCCGACAGTGATGGTCTCAACAGCGCGTTGAATTACTTCGCCAGTTACAAAAGCTACGCCAGCGAAGAGTTGCCGCGTATCCCGCCGGCGTACCGAGGCGCGCTGCTCCAGGCGGCGGAAGGGGCGGCGGCCAAGGCGATGTGGCTCAGCCTGGAGGAACAGGGCGGCCAGGTGCAGCAAGGCACAGGGTTCAATGTGCAGGCCTCGCAGGCGGTGGCGTTGCAGAAAGCCTTTGTCGAGTTGCGGCGCAGTGACCTGGCCACCCGTTTGCAGAACGCGCTCAACCGCCGGGCGTTGGCCGAGGTCGCCAGTGGCCTGAACGAAATAATCGCCCAGCCGCTGTTCAGCGAAAGGACCCGTATTGCGCGCTGGGATGGTTCGAAAAACCTCGGCTTGCAACTGTACGGTGCCAGTGATGTGCAGGACCTGAAACTGAGCCTCAAGCAGCAGTTCAACACCATGTTGGGTATTACTGAACAACGTACTTCGGCGCTGGAGTGGCTGAAGGTCCAGCAGCCGAATCTGTCGGGACTGGATTACGAACGGGTTGTGCAGTTCAGTGCCTTGAATGATGAACTGCTCAAGTACAAGGAGCAGAATCCTGCCAGTTCTGCGGCACAGATCGAACAGCTGGTGAGCCGGGACTTTATCGAAATGGATGCCGGGTCCTGTGCGCAAATCCTGCAAACCGCCAACCTTTCCGGCGGCCGTGGGACGCTTGCCCTGAGGGCCCAGGAGCTGCAGCAAACCGCGATGCAGCGCTGTCAGTCGCTGCAACAGCAACAGGCTTCGGCGGCCTGGAACGACCTGGCCAACTATTTCAATCAGTACCTGGCCGAGCGTTTTCCGTTCTCCAATGGCACCCAGGTGACCGATGCCGACCCGGCGCGGGTCCAGCATTTGCTGGAGTTGATCGACAAGCGCCTGCCGGTGGCGCAAGCCGGTTTGCAGCTCAGCCAGACGCCGGAACGATTGGCCGCCGAGGACTTTCTCAACCGTTTGAAACAGGCCAGCACCTGGCTCGGGCCGCTGTTTGTGCGAGATAAAAGCGGCATTCTGGGGGTGGAAATGGACGTGCGCTGGCGCACTGATCGCGAGGAAGAGCATGGCGCCGATCAGGTCATTGCCTGGGGCTTGAATGCCGGCAATCAACAAATCAGCTATCCCGGCGAGGCCCAGCAGAACCTGCGCTGGCTGGTCGGCCAGCCCGTCAGATTGACGTTGCGCTGGGCCAGGAATGGCCCTCAGCGGCCGGTCAGCGACCCGTTGCAACCGAACCTGGTGATCAGGGATCTGGAGGCCGGCTGGGAGTACGGCGGCCCTTGGTCCTTGCTGCGGCTGATGCGTTCGCACCAGTCGATTCAGCGCCAGCCGAGCATGGACTACACGGAGTTTCCACTGACCTTGCGCTTGCCGGTCGCCGCGAGCACCAGCATTGAGGAGCCGACACAGATGTTCATGCGCCTGTCATGGATGACTCAGGGATCAAAACTGCCGTTGTCCATTCAACCGTTGCCGACCCGTGCACCGCGTTCACCCTTTGTCTCGACGGGTTCGACGGCGGCCATCGTGACGAACGAGGAGGGCTTGTGAGTCTGCCGTCGCTATCAGTGTCATCGCCGCTGCCGGAGTTGATCGCACAGCTGATCGAACCGATCAGCGACGAAGCTCCCTGTGGCCAGGACCTGCGCTATGAGCCTGAGTTCGATCAGTTGCGCGAACTGCGCCGCGAGGACGATACCAGTTTGCCGACGGGCGTCTGGCAGTCTTCGATCAAGCGTGCCCAATGGCCGGAACTGGCAAAACTTGCCAGGCGCTTGCTGCTGGAGCGCAGCAAGGATTTGATGCTCAGCGCCTGGCTCGGCGAGGCCTGGTTGCATCTGGACGGCCTGGAAGGATTGCCGGGCAGCCTGGCGCTGGTGGCCGGTTTATGCGAGCGCTACCCCGAGCAACTTCACCCTCAGGCCGAGGAGGGCGATCAGTCGTGGCGGGTGATTCCTCTCGAATGGCTGGTGCGACGCTACAGCGAAATCCTGCTCACCCGGGTGCCGCTGTTCGACACGCGCACCAGCGAATTTGCGGGTTTCTGCCTGGATGGCTGGCGGCGCTTGCAAGTGCAGCAGGTGATGGTCAATGACACCAAGGCCGCAAAAACCTCAGCGGAAGCTGCGCGCAACGAGCAGAAAAAACTCACCGAACAGATTCGCGCGACACCGCTGTCCTTCTGGTTGCGCAGCCAAGGCAGCCTGTTGCTGAGCTTGCAGCATCTGCAACGGCTGGAGGACTGGAGTGATGCCTACCTGGGCAGCCAGGCGCCAGGCTACACATCGTTGCAGGGCGTCATCGAGGCGCTGTTGACGCTCGTTCAGGAGTTCATCGCGATGCATCCACGTCAACCCACTCAGGCCCCGGTCGAGCCACCACAGGTCCAGGCGCTGCAAAACACTCTGGAACCGGAGACTGCGTCAACCCAGCAGGCACTGCGCGAGCCGGTGAGTCGCGAAGAGGCTTATCGGCAACTGCTGCTGATTGCCGAGTACCTGGCGCGAACCGAGCCCCATAGCCCGGTGCCTTACTTGATCAGGCGTGGCGTGGAGTGGGGCAATAAACCGCTGAGTGAACTGCTGGGCGAGTTGATCTCGGCTGACGCGGAGTCGCGTCGACTCTGGACATTATTGGGTGTGCTCTAAACGTCGCACGGTTCTCTCAGAGCGGCTTGGGTAACTTGACGGGCGTCAACACCGGACAATCGGAGAAAAACGCCGTCAGGTTCTGCCCGACCAGTTCAACGGTTCCCTTGGTTGCTTCCGGCGACAGGCCGGCCACGTGAGGTGTGAGGATCACGTTGCTCAATGCCTTGAGCGCATCCGGCACCTGAGGCTCTTCATCGAATACATCGAGTGCGGCACCGGCTATCCGCCGTTGTTCGAGCGCGGCAATCAGGTCGCTGGTGGCAACCACGCTGGCGCGGGCAATGTTGACGATAAAACCCTGGGGGCCCAAGGCATCCAGTACCTGCTTGTTGACCAGATGCTGCGTGCCGATGCCGCCGGGCGTGCACACGATCAGAAAGTCAGAGGCCCGAGCCAGATCGGTGGGCGTCAAGCAAAAGTCGTAGGGAACGTCGCTGAGTAACTGGCGGCTGTGGTAACTCACCGTCATGTCGAAGCCGTTGGCGGCGCGTTTGGCGACGGCCATGCCGACGGCGCCCAGCCCCAGAACGCCCAGGCGCTTGCCGGCCAGGGACGGGCGCATGATCTTCGGCCATTCACCGCGTCGCACCGCCGCGTCGCACCGAGGGATGTCACGCACCAACGACAGCAACAAGGCCATCGCATGATCGGCCACCGACGAGGCGTTTACACCGGCGCCATTGGTGACGGTAATGCCCCGGTCGCTGGCGGCTTGCAGATCGACCTGCTCGTAACCGGCACCGATCACGCAGATGATTCTCAGGTTTGGCAGCGCGGCGATTTCGTCGGCGTACAGCCCCAACGGGCCGCGCGTCAGTACGGCATCGATCTGCCCGCGATGACTGGCGATGGCCTGGTCACGCTCGGCGGGGGTGGGGGCGAGAATCAGGTGGAAGCCTTGATGTTCGAGAATCGGCAGGTAGTCGTTAATGGTTTCAACCAGTACCAGTACGGTTGCAGGCATGCTGGGCTCCTGTAGGCACGGAATATCAGGGCTCGAATGTCGCGTCAGGTTGCTGACTCCGGATCGGTTTGGCAATCACCATAAGTCGTAGAACTCAGTGTAGGAGCTGACGAAAGTAATAGAAGCAGGATCAAAAAAATGTCTGAACGCAGGCTTTGTCTCGGGATCGCAATCGTTACGGTGAACGCGGTCAATCAATGACGGAGCCCATATTTTCATCTGATCCGCACAACCACTCCTCAGCTAAGTCTTTGCTTCTGCTCATTAATCCCGGAGAATCGCGCCCCTGTTTCGGCCAGGGCGCTGCCTGTCAGCTTTTTCTGACTCGTCCTGACCGAGTGGCAAATGACCGGAATGCGGAGATCCGACCGGATGAATGATCAGGCCAATAGCGTTGATGAACGCTATGAAGCGGCGGCACCAGCAAGCCTCAGCAACTGGAATCGCCATGACACCACCTGGATGCTGGGCCTGTTTGGCACGGCGATTGGTGCGGGTACCCTGTTTTTGCCGATCAACGCAGGTCTTGGCGGTTTCTGGCCGCTGTTGATCCTGGCGTTGCTGGCGTTTCCCATGACCTTTTACGCGCACCGTGGCCTGACCCGCTTCGTGCTATCCGGTCGTGCGGGGGCAGACATCACCGAAGTCGTCGAAGAGCATTTCGGGATCAAGGCCGGTGCCCTGATCACCTTGCTGTACTTCTTCGCGATCTTCCCGATCCTGCTGATCTACAGCGTTGCCCTGACCAACACCGTGGGCAGTTTCCTTGAGCACCAGTTGCACATCATGCCGCCTCCGCGGGCGGTTCTGTCGTTCGTGCTGATCCTCGGTCTACTGGCTGTGGTGCGCTGCGGCGAGCAGATGATCGTCAAGGCGATGAGCCTGATGGTGTACCCGTTCATCGTTGCGCTGCTGTTTCTGGCGGTGTTCCTGATTCCGCACTGGAACGGCGGCATTCTCGCCACCGCGAGCACCTTGCCCGAGCCTTCGGCGTTGCTGCACACGCTGTGGCTGGCGATTCCGGTGATGGTGTTCTCGTTTAACCACTCGCCGATCATCTCGGCCTTTGCAGTGGACCAAAAGCGTCGTTATAGCGTGCATGCCGAAGAACGCAGCTCGCAAATCCTCTCTCGCGCTCACGCCTTGATGGTGGTGATGGTGCTGTTCTTCGTCTTCAGTTGCGTGCTGACCCTGTCGCCAGCACAACTGGCCGAGGCCAAGGCACAGAACCTGTCGATCCTGTCGTACCTGGCCAACCACTTCAGCAACCCGACGATCGCGTTCGCCGCGCCGTTGATTGCGTTCGTGGCGATTTCCAAGTCGTTCCTGGGCCACTACATCGGCGCCAGCGAAGGCCTCAAGGGGCTGATCGTCAAGAGCGGTCGCCGTCCGGCACCGAAGACCCTGGACCGTATGACCGCAGCATTCATGCTGGTGGTCTGCTGGATCGTCGCCACGCTGAACCCGAGCATCCTGGGGATGATCGAAACCCTCGGTGGCCCGGTCATCGCCGCGATTCTGTTCCTGATGCCGATGTACGCGATCCGCAAGGTACCGGCCATGGCCCGTTATCGCGGCCAGGCCTCCAACGTCTTCGTGACGCTGGTGGGCCTGGTGGCGATTTCGGCGCTGATTTATTCGCTGACCGCCTGATTCAGTGAGGCAACGGCCGCTGCGCTTTATACGCGCAGCGGCCGTTTTTTTTGCCCGCTCGAAAAACCCGGCGCGACCCTCTGCGCGGGTTATCCGGGGCAAGCTGATCCAGCTCACGTACCATTGCGGATTTGAGGCTACGCTTGTGCCTGCAAGGCAGCGTGATCGATGTGCTGTTTTATGCCGTTGTCGATCTGGCCGGCTTGGAATTGATTGTCTGGAGACACCTGATTGCCGACTGATCCGCCGACTGTATCGCCCCAAACCACCACCGAGCGTCCCAACCGTTTGCAGGACCTGTTGGCCGGCTTATCGATTGCTGGTCTGCTGCTGCCCGAGGCTGTCGCGTATTCAAGTATTGCAGCCCTGGCGCCGCAGGCCGGGGTGATTGCCCTGTTCGCGGGGTTACTCTGCTATGGACTGTTTGGTACCAGCCGGTTTGCCATCGTTTCCGCAACCTCTTCGTCAGCCGCCGTGCTGGCGGCCGCCACTGCGACACTGGCCAATGGCGACCCGCAACTTCGTGCAAGCCTGGCCTTCGGGCTGGTCCTGGTGACCGGCGCATTTTTTCTACTGGCCGGGTTGTTCAAGCTTGGCAGTGTGACGTCGTTCATCGCCAAGCCGGTACTGCGCGGCTTTGCCTTTGGGCTGGCACTGACGATCATTCTTAAACAGCTCGCCAGTGTGGTCGGCGTGCACTTGCACAATGGCAATCCGATTCACTTTTTGCCGGAGTTGCTGGAGCAACTGCCTCAGTGGAACTGGGCCGGCGCCGGTGTGGCGGCGGTGGCGCTGGCCTTGTTGTGGGTGTTCGGGCGGTTTCGGCGCTTGCCGGGTGGCTTGCTGGTGGTGGTGATCGGCATCGCGGCGGGACAATGGCTGAATTTGCCGGCCTACGGGGTCAGGATGATCGGGGTTATCGACCTTGGCCTGGAGATTCCGAAGCTGCCGGTGCTGCCTTTTGCCGACTGGTTACGCCTCGGGGAACTGGGCTTTGCCATGGTGATGATCCTGTATGCGGAGTCCTACGGCTCGATCAGCTCGTTCGCCCTCAAGCACGGTGATCGGGTGTCCTCGAACCGGGATTTGCTGGCGCTGGGGGCGTCGAACCTGCTGTCCGGGTTGTTCCACGGGATGCCGGCAGGGGCGGGCTATTCCGCAACTTCCGCGAATGAGGCTGCCGGTGCGACGTCGCGATTTTCCGGGGGCGTGGCAGCGCTGGTAGTGCTGATCATTGTCCTGACGGTGCTGCCCTATATTGCCTTGACCCCTGAGCCGATACTGGCTGCGATCGTCATGCATGCGCTGGGCCGTGGCTTGAGCCTGCAACCGTTGGGGCGCTATTTCGTCTGGCGACGTGATCGTCTGCTGGTGATCTGTGCGGTGGCCGCGGTGTTGGTGTTGGGGGTGCTGGACGGTTTGCTGGTGGCGGTGGCGATCAGTGTGCTGTTGATGCTCAAGCAAATGTCAGCGGCGGATATTCAGGTTCTCGGGCACATCGGCACCGGGCACGACTTTGTCGACGTGCAACGTCACCCCTTGGCCAAGGCTGTGCCGGGTATGCTGATTGTCCGACCGGGTGAAGCGCTGTTTTTTGCTAACGCGGAGCGGATTCTCGGCGGTGCATTGCACTTGATTCGGCACTCTGAAACGCCGATTCACACGGTGATTCTCAGTCTGGAAGAGTCGCCTGACCTGGACGGCACCAGCATCGAGGCGTTGCAGGAGTTTTTCTTGCGGGTACGCAACGAAGGCAAGCGCCTGGTGCTGGCGCGTCTCAAGCTCGAGGCGCAAGCGGCACTTTCGGCGCTACCGGAAGTCAAGCGTTTGCAGGTCACTCTCTGTGACTTGAGCGTTGACGGTGCGGTGCAGGAGGCGCTTAAAGCGTAAGGGTAAAACCTTAGGGCATAAAAAAACGCCGCGCACCTTACGATGCGCGGCGTTTTTTGTGGCGAGGGAGCTTGAACGACCGGGATGTTGGCGTTCGCTGCAGCTTCACGGAACTCGGCGATCTGGTCGAAACTCAGGTAGCGATAGACATCGCTGGCCATGGTGTCGATTTCTTTCGCGTAGGCCATGTACTCCTCGACGGTCGGCAGGCGACCCAGGATCGAAGCCACCGACGCCAGCTCGGCCGAAGCCAGGTAGACGTTGGCGCCATCGCCCAGACGGTTCGGGAAGTTACGGGTCGAGGTCGAGACCACGGTGGAGTTCGGCTCAACGCGAGCCTGGTTACCCATGCACAGCGAGCAGCCCGGCATTTCCATGCGCGCGCCAGCTTTGCCGTAGATGCCGTAGTAGCCTTCTTCGGTCAGTTGGTGAGCGTCCATCTTGGTCGGCGGCGACAGCCACAGACGGGTTGGCAGCTGACCCTTGACCTGATCCAGCAGTTTACCGGCAGCGCGGAAGTGACCGATGTTGGTCATGCACGAACCGATGAACACTTCGTCGATCTTCTCGCCAGCAACGCTGGACAGCAGACGGGCGTCGTCCGGATCGTTCGGCGCGCAGAGCACAGGCTCTTTGATGTCGGCCAGGTCGATTTCGATGACTTCAGCGTATTCGGCGTCAGCATCGGCAACCATCAGCTCAGGGTTGGCGATCCAGGCTTCCATCGCTTGAGCACGACGTTCCAGGGTCCGCGCATCGCCGTAGCCTTCGCCGATCATCCAGCGCAGCAGGGTGATGTTGGAGCTCAGGTACTCGGTGATCGACTCTTTCGACAGCTTGATGGTGCAACCGGCAGCCGAACGTTCAGCCGAAGCGTCGGACAGCTCAAAGGCTTGTTCGATGCTCAGGTTGTCCAGGCCTTCGATTTCCAGGATGCGGCCGGAGAAGGCGTTCTTCTTGCCTTTCTTCTCTACGGTCAGCAGGCCAGCCTGGATCGCGTAGTAAGGAATGGCGTGAACCAGGTCACGCAGGGTGACGCCCGGTTGCATTTTGCCTTTGAAGCGCACCAGGATCGATTCCGGCATGTCCAGTGGCATCACGCCAGTGGCTGCGGCGAACGCGACCAGACCGGAACCGGCCGGGAACGAGATGCCCATCGGGAAACGGGTGTGCGAGTCACCACCGGTGCCGACGGTGTCCGGCAGCAGCATGCGGTTCAGCCAGCTGTGGATGATGCCGTCGCCCGGACGCAGGGAAACGCCGCCGCGGGTCATGATGAAGTCTGGCAGGGTGTGGTGAGTGGTGACGTCGATCGGCTTTGGATAGGCCGCGGTGTGGCAGAAGGACTGCATCACCAGATCGGTCGAGAAGCCCAGGCACGCCAGGTCTTTCAGTTCGTCACGGGTCATCGGGCCAGTGGTGTCCTGGGAACCGACGGTGGTCATTTTCGGTTCGCAGTAGGTACCTGGGCGAACGCCGGCTACGCCGCACGCCTTGCCGACCATTTTCTGCGCCAGGGTGAAACCCTTGGTGCTTTCAGCCGGAGCTTCCGGCTTCTTGAACAGGTCGGACGGTGGCAGACCCAGTTCGGCACGCGCCTTCTCGGTCAGGCCACGGCCGATGATCAGCGGGATACGACCGCCAGCACGGACTTCGTCGAGCAGGACCGGGGTCTTCATTTCGAAGGTGGTCAGGATTTCGTCGCTGTTGTGCTTGGTGACTTTACCGGCATGAGGGTACAGGTCGATCACGTCGCCCATGTTCATGTTGGTGACGTCGAATTCGATTGGCAATGCGCCGGCATCTTCCATGGTGTTGTAGAAGATCGGAGCGATTTTGCTGCCGAAGCAGAAACCGCCAGCGCGCTTGTTCGGCACGTAAGGAACGTCGTCGCCGAAGAACCACAGCACCGAGTTGGTTGCCGATTTACGCGAAGAGCCGGTACCCACTACGTCGCCGACGTAGGCGATCGGGAAACCTTCGCCGCGCATGGTTTCGATCTGTTTCATCGGACCGGTGACGCCTTGCTCGTCCGGTACGATGCCGTCACGGGCCATTTTCAGCATGGCCAGGGCGTGCAGCGGGATGTCTGGACGCGACCAGGCATCAGGCGCAGGGGACAGGTCGTCGGTGTTGGTTTCGCCGGTGACCTTGAATACGCGCAGGCTGATCTTGTCGGCCAGAACCGGGCGGTTCTTGAACCACTCGCCGTCAGCCCAGGATTGCAGTACGCCTTGAGCGTGAACGTTGCCGTTCTTGGCTTTTTCCGCGACGTCGTGGAAAGCATCGAACATCAGCAGGGTGTGCTTGAGTTGCGCGGCAGCGACTGCAGCCAGTTCGGCGGAGTCGAGCAGGTCAACCAGGGTCACGATGTTGTAGCCGCCTTGCATGGTGCCAAGCAGTTCAACCGCGCGCTTTTTGTCGATCAGAGGGGAAGTGGCTTCGCCTTTGGCCAACGCAGACAGGAAGCCGGCCTTTACATAGGCTGCTTCGTCCACGCCAGGCGGAACGCGATTGGTGATCAGGTCAACGAGGAAAGCTTCTTCGCCAGCAGGAGGATTCTTCAGCAGCTCAACCAGGCCTGCAGTTTGTTCGGCGTTTAGCGGCTGGGGAACGATACCCAGTGCTGCACGCTCTTCGATATGTTTGCGGTAGGCTTCAAGCACAGTTATTACCCTCATCAGTGGTCCCAAATGGGTGTCCGGGACGCTCATCCCGAAATTGCCGTACTCATGCGCTGCGTGGCGTTGTGGGCCGCTTAGCCAGAATTACCGACAATTCCTTACAGAAGCTGCTTTCAAAGTTTTACGCCTGCAGAACGGGGAGCTGATGAGGGTTGGCGTTGGGCTTTTCCCCGCTGGAAAAACCCTTCGCCAACACCGCTCTGAAGGAACGACTGTGCTCGTGACGCTTTGAAAACAGCTTCTAACGGACATTGGCGCCTTAAAAGGCTGGCTGATTCTACGGCAAAAAAAAATTAAAGGTAAGTTAGGCCCTGAACTTTGAGGGGTGATGAATGTTAGACAAAGGGCTAACATGCCGACCTGTTTTGCTTTTCGCGTTTTTGCCTACTTATGCCCAATCAAACCATCAAGACGCCCTGCGTCGGCCTCTGTTCCACTGTTTACGGTGATCTGGTGTGCCGCGGCTGCAAGCGTTTCCACCATGAAGTGATTCACTGGAACGGTTACAACGAGGAAGAAAAGCGCGCCGTCTGGCTGCGTCTTGAGCAGCTGTTGGTGCAAGTGATGGCCGGGAAAATCGAGATTTTCGATCCCTGGCGCCTGCGTGAGCAGCTGGAGCAGCGGAAGATCCGCTTTGTGCCGCATCAGTCGCAATATTGCTGGGCGTACCAGTTGATCGCCCGGGGGGCGCGGGTCATCAACAATCTGGAAGCCTACGGGATGGTGTTGCTGCCGGAGTTCCGCGACTGGAACCTGCCGGAGTTGCGTGATGCCATTGATCGGGAATTTTTCCTGCTGTCGGAAGCGCATTACCAGCGCTATATCGCGCCGGGTTTCCTGAAGGATGCGTTTGGCGGCTGATCAACTGTACACAGTTCAACTGTGGGAGCGAGCCTGCTCGCGATGGCGGCCGGACAGCCGACCGATCTCTTGCAGGTGTACATATCCATTGCTGCGGTAACGGCCGCTTAGGGTTTCGCCCTGACGGCGACTCACTTTTGCAGACGCCCAAAAGTAAGCAAAACGCTTCGCCCCAAGCGTACGGCACCTCGCCTAGGCTCGGCGTTCCTCGCTCCGGTGTCCATCAGGGGGCATCGCCTACGGTCTGCTTCGCGACGACCTCCTCTCGATGTGTCCGGCTGCGCCGTACGGCGCTGCGCGCCCACCCCCTGATGAACACCTCCACTCGGCCTCCCGAAGGGGCGGGTGGATCAAGATCAACGGCGGCAGGCGAGCTAACGCTCGGCCTGTTGAGTGGTGGGGGATTGCGTAGCTGCTGCAGGCTGCGATCTGTTGATCCTTAGTTGTCGTAACCGAGGTTCGGTGCTAGCCAGCGTTCACTCACGCTCAGCTCCTGGCCTTTGCGAGCGGTGTAGCTTTGCACTTGATCCTTGTCGATTTTGCCGACGGCAAAGTACTGCGCCTGTGGGTGGGCGAAGTACCAGCCGCTGACGGCAGCCGCTGGGAACATCGCGTAGTGTTCGGTGAGGAACACTCCACTGCGACCGGCGTGCATTTCGCTGGCCTCGGGATCCAGCAGCGCGAACAGCGTGCCTTTCTCGGTGTGGTCAGGGCAGGCCGGATAGCCCGGGGCAGGGCGGATGCCGGTGTATTGCTCCTTGATCAGCGCCTCGTTGTCGAGGGTCTCGTCCTTGGCATAACCCCAGTAGTTTTTACGAACCTGCTGGTGCAGCCATTCGGCACAGGCCTCGGCCAGACGGTCGGCCAGCGCCTTGACCATGATCGAGTTGTAGTCGTCGCCAGCATCCTGATAAGCCTTGGCGACTTCTTCGGCGCCGATCCCGGCGGTGGTGATGAAACCACCGACATAATCGGTAATGCCGCTGTCTTTCGGCGCGACGAAGTCGGCCAGGGAGAAGTTCGGCTTGCCGTCGGTCTTGATGATCTGCTGGCGCAGGTGATGCAAGCGGGCCAGCGGCTTGCCGTCGTCGCCATAGACTTCCAGGTCATCGTCGTGCACCTGATTGGCCGGCCAGAAGCCAAACACCGCACGGGCGCTGATGAGCTTCTCGTCGATCAGTTTGGCGAGCATTTCCTGAGCGTCGGCGTACAGCGCGGTGGCGGCTTCGCCGACCACTTCGTCCTGGAGGATGCGCGGGAATTTACCGGCCAGATCCCAGGAAATGAAGAACGGCGTCCAGTCGATGTACTCGGCCAGCACCTTCAAATCAATGTTGTCCAGCACCTTGGCGCCAGTGAAAGTCGGTTTGACCGGTTCGTAAGAACTCCAGTCGAACTGCGGCTTCTTGGCGATCGCCGCCGGGTAGCTCAAGCGCTCGGTGCGGGCGCTGCGGTTAGCCGTACGCTCGCGGACTTCGATGTATTCCTCGCGGGTTCTCTCGACGAAACCGGCCTTCAGTTCCTTGGACAGCAACTGCGTCGCCACGCCGACAGCGCGTGAAGCGTCGGTGACGTAGACCACCGCATCGTTGCTGTACTTGGGTTCGATCTTCACCGCCGTGTGCGCCTTGGAGGTGGTCGCGCCACCGATCATCAGCGGCAGATGGAAATCCTGACGCTGCATCTCGCGGGCCACGTGGACCATCTCGTCCAGCGAAGGCGTGATCAAGCCGGACAGGCCGATGATGTCGCACTTCTGCTCTTTGGCCACTTGCAGGATTTTCTCGGCCGGGACCATCACGCCGAGGTCGACGATGTCGTAGCCGTTACAGCCGAGTACCACGCCGACGATGTTCTTGCCGATGTCGTGCACGTCGCCCTTGACCGTGGCCATCAGGATCTTGCCCTTGGCTTGCGGCTTGTCGCCTTTTTCCAGTTCGATGAACGGGATCAGGTGCGCCACCGCCTGCTTCATCACGCGGGCGGATTTCACCACCTGCGGCAGGAACATCTTGCCGGCGCCAAACAGGTCGCCAACGATGTTCATGCCGGACATCAGCGGGCCTTCGATGACCTCGATCGGCCGGGCAAAGGACTGCCGGGATTCTTCGGTGTCTTCCACAATGTGCGTGGTGATGCCTTTGACCAGCGCGTGCTCCAGACGCTTGTTGACGTCCCAGCTGCGCCATTCTTCGGTCTCGGCTTCCTTGACGCTGCCATCGCCCTTGTACTTGTCGGCAATCGCCAGCAGGGCGTCGGTGCCGTCCGGGGTGCGGTTGAGGATCACGTCCTCGACGGCATCGCGCAGTTCAGCCGGGATCTGGTCGTAGATCTCCAGTTGACCGGCGTTGACGATACCCATGGTCAGGCCGTTGCGGATCGCATACAGCAGGAACACCGAGTGGATCGCTTCACGCACCGGGTTGTTGCCACGGAACGAGAACGACACGTTGGACACGCCACCCGAGGTCAGCGCATACGGCAGTTCGTCACGGATATAGGCGCAGGCGTTGATGAAGTCGACCGCGTAGTTGTTGTGCTCTTCGATACCGGTGGCGACGGCAAAGATGTTCGGGTCGAAGATGATGTCTTCCGGCGGGAAGTCGACTTCGTTGACCAGAATGTCGTAGGAGCGCTTGCAGATTTCCTTCTTGCGCGCTTCGGTGTCGGCCTGGCCGGCTTCGTCGAAGGCCATCACCACCACGGCAGCGCCGTAGCGCTTGCACAGTTTGGCGTGGTGAATGAACTGCTCGACGCCTTCCTTCATGCTGATGGAGTTGACGATGCCCTTGCCCTGGATGCACTTGAGGCCGGCTTCGATCACTTCCCATTTCGACGAGTCGATCATGATCGGCACGCGGGAGATGTCCGGCTCGCCAGCGATCAGATTGAGGAAGGTCACCATGGCCTTCTTCGAATCGAGCATGCCCTCGTCCATGTTGATGTCGATCACCTGTGCACCGGCTTCGACCTGTTGCAGGGCGACTTCCAGCGCTTCGGTGTAGTTGTCTTCACGGATCAGCCGGGCGAACTTGGCGGAACCGGTGATGTTGGTCCGCTCGCCGACGTTGACGAACAACGAGCTGCGATCAATGGTGAACGGCTCCAGGCCCGACAGGCGGCAGGCCTTGGGGATGTCCGGAATCGGTCGTGGCGCATAGCCGGCGACCGCTTTGGCGATGGCCTCGATGTGCCCCGGCGTGGTGCCGCAGCAACCGCCGACGATGTTCAGGAAACCGCTTTGGGCGAATTCTTCGATAACCTTGGCGGTTTCCACCGGCAGTTCATCGTATTCACCGAATTCATTCGGCAGGCCAGCGTTCGGGTGCGCCGACACGTAGGTGCTGGCCTTGTTCGACAGTTCTTCCAGGTACGGACGCAGCTCGCGGGCGCCAAGGGCGCAGTTCAGGCCGACGGAAATCGGCTTGGCGTGGGCAATGGAGTTCCAGAACGCTTCGGTGGTCTGGCCGGACAGGGTGCGGCCGGAGGCATCGGTGATGGTCCCGGATATCATGATCGGCAGTTCGAAACCGACTTCTTCGAACACGCCCTGCACGGCGAAGATCGCGGCTTTGGCGTTCAGGGTGTCGAAAATGGTTTCGATCAGGATCAGGTCGGCGCCGCCTTCGATCAGGCCTTTGGTGGCCTCGGTGTAGTTCTCCACCAGTTCATCGAAGGTCACGTTGCGGTAGCCGGGGTTGTTCACGTCCGGCGACAGCGAGCAGGTGCGGCTGGTCGGGCCCAGGACACCGGCGACAAAACGTGGTTTGTCCGGGGTTTCGAGGGTCTTGGCGTCTGCCACCTTGCGTGCCAGGCGTGCGCCTTCTACGTTTAACTCGTACGCCAGGCCCTGCATGCCGTAGTCGGCCTGGGACACCTGGGTGGCGTTGAAGGTGTTGGTTTCCAGAATGTCGGCGCCGGCATCCAGGTATTGCTTCTCGATCGCCCCGATCACGTCCGGGCGGCTCAGTACCAGCAAGTCGTTGTTACCCTTGACGTCGCTTGGCCAATCGGCAAAGCGTTTGCCACGGTAGTCCTGCTCCTCGAGCTTGAAGCTCTGGATCATTGTGCCCATGCCACCATCGAGAATCAGGATGCGCTCTTTGAGGGCTTGCTTGAGGACGTGTAGGCGAGCACTGCGATCGGACATTAGGACTACCTGGTAAGGCCATTACGAAGGGTCGGAATAATAGCAAACCTGTGTGCTTTTAGAGCATGAGCTGCTTTTGCATGAATATCGCTCATGTTGATGGTCGGGCCAGGACGGTAGAATCGCGACGTTTTTTCATGATCGGGACCAGGGATATGTCGTATCGCGTTTTCATCAGCCTCTTTGTGCTGCTTGTCAGCAGTGCCGCCACAGCACAAGGCACGGCGCCAGCGATCTCCTATACCCGCGACATTCAGCCGATCTTCACTGAAAAATGCGTGGCTTGCCATGCCTGCTATGACGCCGCCTGTCAGCTCAATCTGGGCAGTGGCGAAGGTGCGGCGCGTGGAGCCACCAAGAGTCTGGTCTATGATGGCCAGCGCAGCCAGGCGGCTCAACCGACCCGGCTGTTTTATGATGCGTTTGGCAAGTCGGCCTGGCAGTCCAAGGGCTTTAGTTCGGTACTCGATGCTCAGGGCAGTCAGGCGGCGCTGATGGCGCGCATGCTCGAGCTCGGCCACCGGACGCCGCTGCAACCCAACGCCAGATTGCCGGAAGAGATTGTGCTCGGGCTCAATCGCGAGACCATGTGCCCGATGCCAGGGGAGTTCGAGGCCTATGCCAGCGCCCATCCGAAAGAGGGCATGCCGCTGGCGGTGACCGGGCTGACCGATCAGCAGTACCAGACGCTGCAACGCTGGCTGGCCTCCGGTGCGCCAATCGACCAGCAGGGTCTGGTCCCCAGCGCCAGGGAAGGCTTGCAGGTCGTGCAGTGGGAAAACCTGCTGAACGCGCCGGGCGCCCGTGAAAGTCTGGTGGCACGCTGGTTGTTCGAGCACTGGTTTCTGGCTCATGTCCACTTCAAGGACGGCGAGCCGGGGCACTTCTTCCAGTGGGTGCGTTCACGCACGCCAACGGGCCAGCCGATCGACCTGATCAACAGCCGTCGCCCGAACGATGATCCGGGCACCCAGGTGTATTACCGCTTGTGGCCGGTGCAAGGGGTGATCGTGCACAAGACACACATCACCTATGCGCTGAGCCCGGCGAAAATGGCCCGGGTCAAAACCCTGTTCTACAACGGCAACTGGCAGGTCCACGCCTTGCCCGGTTATGGCCCGGAACGTCGGGCCAATCCGTTCGAGACCTTCCAGGCGATTCCGGCCCAGGCGCGGTATCAGTTCATGCTCGATAACGCCGAATACTTCGTGCGCACCTTTATCCGCGGCCCGGTCTGTCGCGGGCAGATTGCCACCGACGTGATTCGCGACAACTTCTGGGCGTTCTTCCAGGCGCCGGAACATGACCTGTACATCACCGATCCGAGTTATCGCGGCAAGGCCACGCCGTTGCTGGCCATGCCCGGCCAGAATGACGATGTCGGCAGCGTGTTGAGCCTGTGGCACGCCTACCGCGACAAGCGTAACGAGTACGAAGCCTTGCGCCGTGACACCTACGCCAAAGCACACGCGCCGAGTTGGTCGACCTTGTGGGCCGGTAACGACAACGCCTTGCTGAGCATCTTCCGGCATTTTGACAGTGCCTCGGTGAACAAGGGCCTGATCGGTGAAGTGCCGCAGACCATGTGGCTGTTCGACTTCCCGTTGCTGGAGCGCACCTATTATCAGCTGGCGGTCAACTTCGACGTCTTCGGCAACGTTTCCCACCAGGCGCAGACCCGGCTGTATTTCGACTTGATCCGTAACGGCGCCGAGCAGAACTTCCTGCGCCTGATGCCGGCCGATTCACGCGACGGGTATCTGGACGACTGGTATCAGAGCAGCGGCAAATTCAAGATGTGGCTGGATTACGAAAGCATCGACAACGACAAACCGACCGCGCTGAAACTCGACGAGACGGACCCCAAGCGCGACTTCGTCCAGCAATTGCTGATCCGTTACGGTGACCTGAACGCCAGGCCTGATCCGATCAATCGTTGCGACGGTGCTTATTGCTCACGGCCCAACATTGATCCGGCCTTGCAGAATGCCGAGCAGGCGTTGAGTCGTCTGACCGCACGCCCGGCGGCCGGGCTCAAGGTGATCGATCAGTTGCCGGAAGCGACGATGCTGCGCATCGAAAGTCGCAGCGGCCATCGCGAGGTGTACAGCCTGCTGCGCAACCGTGCCCACAGCAACGTGGCGTTCCTGCTCGGCGAGGCGTTGCGCTATCAGCCGGGGCTGGACACCTTGACCATTTATCCCGGCGTGCTGAGCAGCTACCCGAACTTCATATTCAACATTCCCGCTGAACAAGTGCCGGCGTTTGTCGCTGAGATGGAGAATGCCAAGGATGCCCAGGGCTTCGAGAAAATCGTCGAACACTGGGGCATTCGTCGCAGCCATCCGCAGTTCTGGCAGTATTTCCACGATTTAAGCCGGTATATCCACGAGACCGATCCGGTGGAAGAGGGTGTACTGGACATGAATCGCTATGAAAACCTGTGATCGAGCTGCCGTTCGCCCTGGCGGCGACCGGATCTTTCCCGACAAAAATACTGGGACTTTGTCCGGCGCGATGATTGGCGTAAACTGCGCGCAAGCCTGCGAGGAACTTCCATGACCGCCATTACCATTACCGACGCCGCCCACGATTATCTGGCTGATCTGCTCTCCAAGCAGAACACCCCGGGAATCGGCATTCGGGTCTTTATCACCCAGCCTGGCACTCAATACGCCGAAACCTGCATTGCCTATTGCAAGCCGGGCGAAGAAAAACCTGAAGACACGGCGCTGGGGCTCAAAAGCTTCACCGCTTACATCGACTCGTTCAGCGAAGCATTCCTGGACGATGCGGTGGTCGACTACGCCACTGACCGCATGGGCGGCCAACTGACCATCAAGGCGCCAAACGCCAAAGTACCGATGGTCAACGCCGACAGCCCGGTCAACGAGCGCATCAACTACTACCTGCAAACCGAAATCAACCCGGGGCTGGCCAGCCACGGCGGTCAGGTCAGCCTGATCGATGTGGTTGAAGACGGCATCGCCGTGCTGAAGTTCGGTGGTGGCTGCCAGGGCTGCGGCCAGGCTGACGTGACCTTGAAGGAAGGCATCGAGCGCACGCTGCTTGAGCGTATTCCCGAGCTCAAAGGTGTGCGTGACGTGACTGACCACACGCAGAAAGAAAACGCCTACTACTAAGGTGTTCGCTGCGACATGAAAAAACGGCGCTGTGGCGAGGGAGCTTGCTCCCGCTCGATTGCGAAGCAATCGCAAGCCAGTCGATGCATTTACCCGTAATGAATGCGTTGGCTGATTTTGGGACCGCTTTGCGGTCCAGCGGGAGCAAGCTCCCTCGCCACATGTGCTTCAGGGGCGGTAAAGATGTGCATGCCCTGCACGGTACAGCGACGATTCGCTGAAAGTGTCACTGCCCAACACCCGACCCACCAGAATCAGCGCCGTACGCCGAAATCCCTTGGCCTGAACCTTTTCGGCGATGTCTGCCAGCGTTCCCAGTACCCAATCCTGATCCGGCCAACTGGCCCGATGCACCACCGCAATCGGACAATCCGCGCCGTAATGCGGCAGCAGTTCGGCGACGATTTTCTCCAGGTGATTGACCCCCAGATGAATCGCCATGGTCGCGCCATGCCGGGCCAGGCTGCTGAATTCTTCGCCCGGCGGCATCGCGGTCTTGTCGGCGTAGCGGGTCAGGATGACGCTTTGCGAGATGTCCGGCAGCGTCAGTTCGGCGCCCAACAACGCTGCGCAAGCGGCCGTGGCGGTGACGCCGGGGATGATTTCAAACGGGATATTCAGCTCGCGCAAGTGACGGATCTGCTCGCCGATCGCCCCATACAGGCTCGGATCGCCGGAATGCACGCGCGCCACATCCTGGCCTTTGTCGTGGGCGATCCTGATCAGTTCGATGATCTGTTCCAGGTGCAATTCGGCGCTGTTGACCACCTGCTGCGCCTGATGGCCTTGCAGTACGGCTTCAGGCACCAGCGAGCCGGCATAGATGATCACCGGGCAGCAGCGAATCAGTCGCTGGCCCTTGACCGTGATCAGTTCCGGGTCGCCGGGACCTGCGCCAATGAAGTAGACGGTCATGGCCGGCTCCTGTGAAAAATTGTCAAAGCAAGGCTTCAGATGAAGATTGCTCATGATCGAAGGCGGGGATTATCGAGGATTTTACGCGGCACCGGCCAACGCAAACGTCGCCTGGGCATATTTTTGTCGCGGGATCAGCAATTTTGCCGGTGCCTGCGCCAGTTGTTCGGCGAGGGCCAGTGCAGCGCTTTCCGCTATGCCATAGCAACCAGTGCGCTCAAAGGCAATTTGCGAGCGATGGCTGAGTTGCGGTTGATAGCCGGCCAATTGTTCGCTGCTGAAGTACAGCAATGGCAGCGCCAGTTGTGCGGCCAACTCGATCAGGCCAGGTTCATCACGTTTGAGGTCGATACTGGCCAGGGCCTTGATCGCCTGTAATTCGATGTGATGAGCCTGCAACGCCTGATCGAGCAACGCGCGCAGCGTGCTGGCCGGGCAGCCGCGCTGGCAGCCCAGGCCGACCACCAGGGTCGGCGCCGCGCCCGTTTCACTCATGCCTGGTATTGATCATCGCTTTTGCGGCGGAACAACCAGGCGCTGATCAGGCCCATGGCCAGCCAGAACGCGGCGTTGGTCAGCTGCGAGGCGATCTTGAATTGCGCTTCGAGGGCTTCGGGGGCCAGCATCGAATGCACTTCAGGCTGCGGCGCGCCGATGATGTGCGGCACGGCCAGAATGGCGGCACCGAGCACTTTCAGCAGCCAATGCCGGGCGAACACGATCAGCGCGATACCGACAGCGGTGGACGCTGCCGTGCTGATCCACCAGATCTGCCGTTGTGCCAGGTCTGCGGCAGCAGTCCCCGGCAATTCCGGCGGCAAGCCCAGGGTCGGTGCGAGGACGAAGGTCGCGTAACCGGCCAGTCCCCAGAGCAGACCTTGAGAGGTGCGAGTCGGGGCGCGCAGGGTGTAGAGACCGGCGAGCATCAGCGCAAAACCGACAGCAACCACCAGATTGCCGCCAGTGGTCGACAGCACGCGCTGCCAGCCGTCTTCCGGTTCCCAAGCTTCTGCATCGTGGGTGTGGCCAGCCATGGCGCCTTCGGCATGTTCATGGACTTCAGCCGCCGGGGCTTTTTCGTAGGTCTCAGCCTGAAGAATCAGCGGTGCGACCCAGAAGCTTTGCAGCAGGGTCAGCAGCAGGGCGGCCAGCAAGCCGGTGAAACCTGCGGTTTGCGCAATACGCTTGATCATCTCGGCAGGTCTCAGTGGCACGGGAAGGCGGAACTGTGACGGGTATCGTGGGCGGCGTTGTGCACCGCGTCGATATGCGAGAAACCGGCAAAATACACAAGGCATGCGCCCAGGATCGATGCGCCGATAGCGGCCACGAGGCGTTGGCTCAGGGTGGAGGTGGTGGTGGCGGTAGTGTGGCGAGTGCTGCTGATGATCGACATGGCGCTTCCCTCTGGTCAGTCAGTGGGTGAATCGAGCGCATGAAACCCCCCGCGAGCCAGGCACGCAGAGGCTAAAACAGCGCCCGCCCACCGCGGGTTTGTTATTCGTTGCCCTGTGTAGCAAGGCACTATGTGTTGCGGGCCGGTCTCCGGGCTCACGAGGGGCTGGCATTCGCCGAACCTGCAAGAATCGCCTTCCCATGCCGAACTTCTGGCACAGTGGATCTGATTCTTCGCTCGCTTACCGTTGCGGGGGCAGCACCGGACTGACATGGCTTTTGAGTAAAGCACATGATTCACCGGTTTCCCGTTTCACCCTGTGAAGGGCACCCGTAACAAGGCGTGTAGGAGAGCATGGGCGAGGGCGGGGCGTCAATTGGCAAGTGTTCTCAGTTGAGGTCTACGCAGAACGCTGTGGCGAGGGAGCTTGCTCCCGCTCGGCGGCGCAGCCGTCGTAAATCGTGTGCACGCGGTGTACTTGAGGGAATGAGGGGGCCGCTTCGCGACCCAGCGGGAGCAAGCTCCCTCGCCACAATAGGATCATCGCAATCCCCCTGCGATCATTGACCCGCTCCGATGCGATGCGTAGCCTTGCGCTTTCGAGGTTCTTCGGCGCGTGCGCCGAAGCTAAGAAGGGAACGCGGTCGATGCCGCGGCTGCCCCCGCAACTGTGAACGGTTTCGTTTCTGCCATACCACTGCGCTTTTTTGTTTTCAGGCGCGGGAAGGTGCAGGAACCGCCAGTCGAAAGACCGGCCCACCGTCAGCCAGGAGACCTGCCTCGATACAGATTCTCACTACAACCGGGCGGGGTGATCCGGTGGCGAACTCTTCCGCGCGCTCAAGCGCCGCCGGTTGTCGTCCCGTATGCCCGCCACCTTGCCAAAGGGCATCCGATGAAAACACTGGCCAAACTTCCCGTCACCATCGTTACCGGTTTCCTCGGTTCGGGCAAAACCACCTTGCTGCGACACATGCTCGATAACGCCCAGGGCCGGCGCATCGCGGTGATCGTCAACGAGTTTGGCGAGTTGGGTATCGACGGCGAAATCCTCAAGCAATGCTCCATCGGCTGTACCATCGAGGAAGCCAACGGCCGCGTGTATGAGCTGGCCAACGGCTGCCTGTGCTGCACCGTTCAGGAAGAGTTCTTCCCGGTGATGCGCGAACTGGTTGCCCGTCGCGGTGACCTGGATCACATCCTCATCGAAACCTCCGGCCTGGCCCTGCCAAAACCGCTGGTTCAAGCCTTCCAGTGGCCGGAAATCCGCAGCGCCTGCACCGTGGACGCAGTGATCACTGTGGTCGACAGCCCGGCCGTGGCCGCCGGCACCTTCGCCGCATTCCCGGATCAGGTCGACGCCCAGCGCAAACTCGACCCGAACCTGGACCACGAATCGCCGCTGCACGAGCTGTTCGCCGACCAATTGGCCAGCGCCGACCTGGTGATCCTCAACAAGGCCGACCTGATCAGCCCTGCGGATCTGGCCAAAGTGCGCCTGGAAGTCGCCGAAGAACTGCCGCCAGCGGTGAAAATCATTGAAGCCAGCAGCGGTCGCTTGCCGCTGGACGTGTTGATCGGCCTGGGTGCCGGCTCCGAAGAACACATCGACAGCCGTCACAGCCACCACGACCATCACCACGATGGCGACGACCACGATGATCATGATCACGACGCCTTCGATTCGATTTCCATCGAACTGCCGCAAGCCGATGAAAGCCTGTTGCTCGATGCCCTGACTCAATTGGTGGTCCAGCACGGCATCCTGCGGGTCAAGGGTTTCGCCGCGATCCCGAACAAGCCGATGCGCTTGCTGATCCAGGGCGTGGGCACGCGTTTCGACAAACACTTCGACCGCCAATGGGCCGCAGACGAAGCGCGCAGCACCCGTCTGGTGCTGATCGGCCAGCAACTGGACGCCGCCTTGCTCGAAGCGCAATTGCGCGCCGCGCTCAGCGTTTAACCCATGCACCTGCTCAGGACCCAGCCCGGCGGTTTCGTCTCGGATGACAACATTGCCGACCTTGGCCAAACCCCCGCCGAGCTGGTGATTCTGTGCAGCGGCGACTCCAGCCTGGCGCTGCTCGCCGAAGCGGCGCAGCAGTTGCCCGAGGACTATCCGAGCCTGCGCCTGGCCAACCCGATGCAGGTGCAGAATCACGCCTCGGTCGACTTGTACGTCGACGAAGTGCTGCGCCACGCCAAGGTGATTCTGATCTCGCTGCACGGCGGGATCGCCTATTGGCGCTACGGCATCGAACGCCTGGTGGAGCTGTCGCAACGCGGTGTGCAACTGATTCTGGTGCCGGGCGATGACCGTCCCGATCCGGAACTCAGCGACCTCAGCACCGTGCCTGTCGAAGACCGCGAGCGGCTTTGGCACTTTTTGCGTCAGGGTGGCATGGGCAATGCGCTGGATTTGTATCGCTGCCTGGCCAGTCGTTGGCTGGGCCGCGATTACAACTGGTCCGAACCGCACACCTTGCCGCGTACCGCGATTTACCACCCACACAAAAGCAACGCAACGCTGGGCGATTGGCAAGCCGACTGGCAGGTTGATCAGCCGGTGGCGGCGGTGCTGTTTTACCGTTCGCACTTGCAGGCGGCGAATACCGCTTTCATCGATGTTTTTTGCCAACGCTTGCAGGCCGCGGGACTGAATCCGCTGCCGATAGCGCTGGCCAGTTTGAAAGAGCCCGGCTGCCTGACGGTGGTCGAAGATTGGCTGGATGAAGTGCAGGCCTCGGTGATTCTGAACACCACCGGGTTTGCTCAATCGAGCCCAGAAGCCCCGCACCTACGGCCCTTCCGGCGCAATATCCCGGTGATCCAGGCGATCTGCGCCCAGGACAACGAACCCGGTTGGCGCGCCAGCGAGCAAGGGCTCGGCCCGCGGGATCTGGCGATGCACATCGCTTTGCCAGAGCTCGATGGGCGGATCATCAGCCGACCGATCAGCTTCAAGGACCTGGCCTGGCGCAGTGAACGCAGTCAGTCCGACGTGGTCTGCTATCGACCGCAACCCGAACGCATGGACTTTGTCGCCGAACTGGCGCGACGCTGGGTCGAGCTGGCGCGGGTGCCCCATGCTGAAAAACGCATTGCGCTGATCCTTGCCAACTACCCGACCCGCGACGGGCGGATTGGCAACGGCGTTGGCCTCGACACACCGGCCGCGGCGCTGAATATCCTGCGGGCGCTGCACGCCGAAGGTTATCCATTGCCCGCCGATTTGCCGGAAAGCGGCACCGCACTGATTCAGCAATTGCTCGGTGGGGTCAGCAATGACCTGGAGAACATCGACCTGCGTCCGTGCCAGCAAAGCCTGGCACTGGACGACTATTATTCGATGTTCAACGCCTTGCCCGAAGCCAACCGTGCAGCGGTGCTGGAGCGTTGGGGATCGCCTGAAAACGACCCGATGTTCCGCAACGGACGAATGATGGTCGCGGGGCTCAGGTTTGGCCTGACCTTTGTCGGTATTCAGCCGGCGCGCGGTTATCAGGTCGATCCGAGCGCGGTCTATCACGACCCGGACCTGGTGCCGCCTCATGGTTACCTGGCGTTCTATTTCTGGTTGCGTCAGGCATACGGCGCCCATGCGGTGATTCACGTCGGCAAGCACGGCAACCTCGAATGGTTGCCGGGCAAGGGCGTTGGTCTGTCCGAAAGCTGCTGGCCGGACGCGTTGCTCGGGCCGCTGCCGAACATCTATCCGTTTATCGTCAACGATCCGGGCGAGGGTGCGCAGGCCAAACGTCGGACGCAGGCGGTGATCATCGATCACCTGATGCCGCCGCTGACCCGCGCCGAAACCTACGGTCCGTTGCGCAATCTGGAACTGTTGGCCGACGAGTATTACGAGGCGCAGTTGCTCGACCCGCGCCGTGCACGTGAGTTGCAGCGCGACATCCTCAATCTGGTGCGTGAAACCCACATCGACCGTGAATTGCAGCTGGACGAGAAGCTCGACAGCGACGCCGATGCCGCGATCTGGTTGCCGCGTCTGGACACCTATTTGTGCGACCTCAAAGAGTCGCAGATTCGCGACGGCCTGCATGTGTTCGGCGAATCGCCACGCGGGCGTCTGCGGATCGACACCTTGTTGGCGTTGCTGCGGATTCCGCGCGGTGACGGCCGTGGCGCGCAATCGAGTCTGTTGCGGGCCTTGGCCAAGGCGTTCGCGCTGGGCTTCGATCCACTGGATTGTTCTTTGGCGGACCCGTGGGTCGGGCCAAGACCGGCGGAGCTGCAATCGCTTAGCGATGAGGCCTGGCGTACGGCGGGCGATACCCGTGAACGTCTGGAATTGTTCGCCACTCAACTGATCTCGCAGACTGTGAATACCGAGGTCGAGCTACTGACCCCGTCTCAAGCCAAACCCGGTCCCTGTGGGAGCGAGCCTGCTCGCGAAGCGGTTGATCATTCAACA
The DNA here is from genome assembly GCF_000217955.3 of Pseudomonas fluorescens HK44. Classification (GTDB taxonomy): domain Bacteria; phylum Pseudomonadota; class Gammaproteobacteria; order Pseudomonadales; family Pseudomonadaceae; genus Aquipseudomonas; species Aquipseudomonas fluorescens_AQ. Next base: position 195,271 of record NZ_AFOY02000015.1, read on the forward strand.
TTGATGTCGATTGACCCAGCGCTTTCGCGAGCAGGCTCGCTCCCTCAGGAGGCAGGTTGGTCTGACGTGAAAGCAATCATCGACAACCTGTGTGAAGTGGTTGCTCCAAGACTGGACGCCTGCGGTCCGGCAGAAATGCGCGGTCTGCTGGATGCACTCAGCGGTCGCTTTGTTCCGGCAGGGCCGAGTGGCGCACCGAGTCGCGGACGCCTTGATGTGCTGCCCACCGGGCGCAATTTCTACTCGGTGGACGTGCGCAACCTGCCGACCACCACCGCCTGGCGCATTGGTTTCCAGTCGGCGAACCTGATTCTTGAGCGGCACCTGCAGGACCACGGCGATCATTTGCGCCAGTTGGGTTTGTCGGTCTGGGGCACGGCGACCATGCGCACCGGCGGTGACGATATTGCCCAGGCCATGGCGCTGATGGGCGTGCGTCCGGTCTGGGCGACAGGCAGTCAGCGGGTCGACGACTTCGAGATTCTGCCGCTGAGCCTGCTCGACCGGCCACGAGTGGACGTGACGTTGCGCGTCTCGGGGTTCTTCCGCGATGCCTTCGCCAACCTGATTCGGTTGTTCGATGCCGCCGTGCAAGCGGTTGCTGCGCTGGACGAGCCCGACGACATGAACCCGTTGGCGGCCAAGGTCCGCGGCGAACGCGAAGCGCTGATCCAGTCCGGTCTGGACGAAGACGCCGCCGCACGCCAGGCCGGCTGGCGGATTTTCGGCGCCAAGCCCGGTGCCTATGGCGCGGGTGTGCAGGGCGCTATCGATGGTCGTTTGTGGCAGAGCCGCGAGGATCTGGCCGAGGTTTACCTGAACTGGGGCGGCTACGCCTACGGCGGTTCCGATGAGGGTACGGCGGCTCGCGAACAGTTCGCCCAGCGCTTGAGCCAGGTCCAGGCGGTGCTGCAAAACCAGGACAATCGCGAGCACGACTTGCTCGACTCCAACGATTATTACCAGTTCCAGGGCGGCATGCTCGCGGCCGTCGAAAGCCTCAGTGGCGAAGCGGCGGCGAGCTACCATGGCGACCACAGCCAGCCGGACTTGCCGAAGATCCGCACCCTCAAGGAAGAGCTGAACCGGGTGATCCGCTCCCGGGCGGCCAACCCGAAGTGGATCGACGGGGTCAAGCGGCACGGCTATAAGGGCGCTTTTGAACTGGCGGCCACCGTCGATAACCTGTTCGCCTTCGACGCCACTACGCAATTGATCGACGATCATCAGTATGCCTTGCTGGCCGACGCCTATTTGCTTGACCCGTCGACCCGCGAGTTCGTCCAGCAGCATAATCCGCACGCCTTGCGCGACATGACCGAACGCCTGCTCGAAGCCCAGCAACGCGGGATGTGGCAGGAGCCGGGCGAGTACCGCGAGGCGCTGGAGAATTTGCTGCTGGATATAGAAGAAGACAGTTGACCGGATACCTGCCTACACCTGTGGCGAGGGAGCTTGCTCCCGCTGGGCTGCGCAGCGGCCCTAAAACCTGCAATTGCATTCTGTCAGGGATACCGCATTGGTTGGTTTTACGACTGCTTTGCCCGAACGCGGACCGGCCGACGGGAGCAAGCTCCCTCGTCACACTGCAATTACCGATCACGAACGAGAAAACCCGATGACCGACACCCCGCATTTCCCGCTCTCCGCCGTGGTCGGCGCCGATGCCCTGAAACTGGCGCTGTGCCTGACGGCCATCGACCCGAAAATCGGCGGTGTGCTGATCGAGGGCCCGCGGGGCATGGCCAAGTCCACGCTGGCCCGTGGCCTGGCGGACCTGCTTGCCAGCGGGCAATTCGTTACCTTGCCCTTGGGCGCGACTGAAGAGCGGCTGGTCGGCACTCTGGATCTGGACGCCGCGCTGGGCGAAGGCCGTGCGCAGTTTTCCCCCGGTGTGATGGCCAAGGCCGATGGTGGCGTGCTGTACGTCGATGAAGTGAATCTGCTACCCGATCATCTGGTGGATCTATTGCTCGACGTCGCTGCCAGCGGCACCAACCTGATCGAACGCGACGGTATTTCCCATCGGCATTCGGCGCGCTTTGTGCTGATCGGCACCATGAACCCGGAAGAGGGCGAGCTGCGTCCGCAACTACTGGACCGTTTCGGCCTGAACGTCGCCCTCAGCGGCCACACCGCGCCGCTTGAACGCGGTCAGATCATCCGCCGCCGGCTGGATTTCGACAGCGACCCCCAAGCTTTTTGCGCCGAATGGGAAACTCGGCAGCAGGCATTGCGTGAACGCTGCCAAGGTGCGCGTGCGGCACTGGCGAGCATTCCTCTGGACGATCAGGCACTGGCACAGATCACCGAGCGTTGTTTTGCCGCCGGGGTCGATGGCTTGCGCGCCGACTTGGTCTGGTTGCGTGCGGCTCGCGCCCATGCGGCGTGGCGTGGGGCCGGGGCGATCAGCGAGGAAGACATCGATGCTGTAGCCGAGTTTGCCTTGCGCCATCGTCGTCGCGATACGCCGCCGTCTGCGCCGCGCCAGAACCCCGCGCCAGATTCGTCCGGCGCCCAACTACCGAATCCCGGCGAAGGCCAGGGCCAGTGGGGGGAAATGCCGGCTCAGGTATTGCCCACCGGCGCCCGACGTGAAGTGCCGAGCTGGCCAAAAAAGCCCTAGGCATTCGCCCTCGATCTGATGCGGGGGCGAATGCCAAACCCCGCGCAGGACGGCTGAAAAACGGCAGGCAGGGCCAGCGTCGAGTCAGCCAAAACGGCTCGGTCAATTGGCCTGGCACGCTGCTCAACGGCCGCCCGCGTCAACGCGAAGATCTGCTGTTTCATCTGCGCAGTCGTTCACCCCATGAGCTGTGGCTGGTGATTGTCGATGCCTCGGCCTCGACCCGGCGTCATCAGGCGCTGAGCGACGCCAAAGGCCTGCTGGCGCAACTGTTCGACGACGCTTATCGCCAACGTGCGCGCCTTGCGCTGTTGACCGCCAGTGGCGCTGCGCCGAAGTGGCAAGTGCAAGGGCTGAAAGCCTCGACCAGCCTGCGCGACTGGCTCGACGCACTCGGTGCGGGCGGAGGCACGCCGCTGTTCGCCGCGCTGGATGAGGCGACGCATTGGCTGGCGTTGCGGCAAAAACGTTTTCCGGCAGAGCAACAACGCGTGTTGCTGTTGACCGATGGCCGCCTAAAAGCCACGCCAATGCAGGTGGCGCTCAATTGCCCGGCGTTGCTGGTGGACATCGAGCGCGGGCCGATTCGATTGGGGCGGGCGAAGGCCCTGGCGCACGAGTTGAACGCTGACTATCGACATATCGACACGCTTTAATCTGCCGAACTGCCAACAGCACCTATGCTGTGGGTTCAGCCCACCACAGGAGTGAACCATGCGTGTTCTAGCCGCTAACAGTCAGGACGATTTCCGGGTCAAAGCCTATGCCGGAACCAACGGCGTGCTACTGGCCATGGACCTGGCCGAACCCCGACGCAAAGGCCTGCTCGGTTTTGCCATCGAAAAACAGCAGGGCAGCGGGCCCTGGGAGTTCCTGTTCAACAGCCTGACCTTCCCCGGCAAGGCGCACACCTTTCCCCAGTACAACGCCACGCCCAGCGACAGCGCGCCGTTGCAGAAATTTCGCTGGGCCGATTACACCGTCAAACCCGGGGTAACGATCAATTACCGGGTTCACCTGGCTTATGGCACGCCAGATGCGCCGCAATTGGGCGAGGCCCTGGCGGTGACGGTCACCACCGACAACGGCTTGCCGGCAGGCCAGCATGTCATTTTCAATCGCGCAGTGGCGGCCAGCCAGGCCTTCTCCCGGGAGTTTCCCGAGCTCGATGCACAGCTGAGCGCCAACAAGAACCTGTCCCTCGACGACTGGCCCGCTGCGCCACGGCAATGGCTGGAGAACGGCTTGCTGGAGGAGATCACCGGTTTCATCGAGCGCGCCGTGGATGGCCAGTGGGCACTGGACATTGCGATTTACGAGTATCAACTGCCGACCATTATCGATGCGGTCAACGCGGCGTTTGGGCGCGGGGCCAAGGTTCGGGTGCTGTATCACGCCAAGCCCGGTGATGCTGACACTACGATGAATGAAGAGAGCCTGGCGAAGCTTCCCGACGAGAGCAAGCGGGGGCGGGTAACCCATGCGATCTTCCACGACAAATTCATCGTGCTGAGCAAGATCGATGGTGGTGAATATCGGCCGCAATCGGTGCTGTGCGGCAGTACCAATTTCACCGACAACGGCGTCTACCGCCAGGCCAACGTGGTGCATGTGCTGGACAATACCGCCGTGGGCAGCCGTTATTTGCAGGTATTCGAGCAGATCTGGGCCGCGCCGACCGATGTGGGCGCTACGCGTACCTGGTTGACCAAGAACAACCCGATGGACCCGTCGCAACCGTTGTTTGTCGGCTTTTCACCGCGTACCGGCCAGGCCGATTTGCAACAGTTCGTCGAGATCATCAATGCGGCGAAGAAAGACGTTCTGTTTGTCACCGCGTTCGCGCTGCCCGATGAAATCCTCAATGCCTTGCTCGGCCAGCCCCACGACGATGTACTGCGCTATGGCCTGCAAAACACCGCCAGCCGCATCACCGGTTATCACGCCGACCGCACGGCCGATTTCGCCGCCACCGCGTTGCTCAACACCGGTATCGAAGGCTGGCTCAAGGAAAGCATGAAGGGCCAGAAGGGCGATTTGTTGGTGCACCTTAAAGCCATCGTCGTCGACTTCACCTCCGACGCGCCGATCATCATCAGTGGCAGTCACAACCTGAGCATCAATGCCAGTGAAGGTAACGACGAAAACTTCCTGATCATTCGCGGCGACACCGATCTGGCCGACCGCTATGGCCTGGAATTGCTGCGCTTCTACGAGCATTACCGATTCCGCTATGCCGCCAAACAAGAGGACCTCAAGCAGGTTCCACCCCTGGCGGTGGATGACAGCTGGAGCAACGCCTATTACCTGGACGGCGACCTGCGAATGCTCTCGCGGTTGCGTTTTTCCGGGCGGTAAATTACCTGCTGCATGTCATTCCGTGAGCCCGGTAGAACGGGCTCCGGCTATTTGCTCATTGCTGCCCGGTACTGGCGCGTGCGCTTGGCGATGTACAGTTGGTCGAGGATCAAGGCCCAGAGCGCCGACACCGCAGGTTTTGGCCGGCGACCGCGGCTCAGGCGCTGGATCTGAAAGCGCACGACGGCCATGTTGGCCAGTGCCGCCAAGGGCTTGCGCTTCCAGGTGATCGGCGGCAATTGTGGGTGGCTGTCGTGGCCCTCGCGCCACAGCTTGACCAGCAACGGCTCGACCGCCAGCGCGGTGCCGATTCCGGCCATGGCAATGCCGCTGGCCAGCACCTGTTCGACAACGGGCAGGCGTCGGATACCGCCGGTCACCATCACCGGCATCTTCGCCCGGCTCGCCAGTTCACCGGCCATTTCGAGGAAGTAGGCCTCGCGCGCCAGTGTCCGACCGTCGCGGGCTTCGCCTTGCATTGCCGGGGCTTCATAGCTGCCACCCGACAATTCCAGCAGATCGATAGCGAGCGGGTTGAGCATGTCGATGACCTGCCGCGCATCGTCGGCATCGAAGCCGCCGCGTTGGAAATCGGCGGAATTGAGTTTCACCGCGATGCAGAAGTCTGCCGTGACGGCTGCACGAACCGCATTCACCACTTCGATCAGCAACCGTGCGCGATTTTCCAGCGAACCGCCCCAGCGGTCGGTCCGTCGATTGCTCAAGGGCGACAGGAATTGACTGATCAGGTAGCCATGGGCCGCGTGAATTTCTACACCGGTAAAACCGGCTTTTTCGGCCAGGGCGGCGCTGGTAGCGAAGCGTTGGATGACGTCCTGGATGTCGTCTTCGGTCATCGGCGTGGGCTGGGCGAACATCTTCGAGAACTGGCCCATTTCCAGCGCCACGGCAGACGGCGCCCAGGCGGGTTGACCGAGATTGGCCATGGTCTGGCGCCCGGGATGATTGAGCTGCATCCAGAACTGCGCGCCCTTGGCCCGCCCCATCGCAGCCCACTGGCGGAAACGTTCAAGGTGCCGCTCATCCTCCAGCACTACGCCGCCGGGGCCGGTCATGGCCCGACGATCGATCATGACGTTGCCGGTCAGCAGCAAACCGGCTTCGCCATCAGCCCAGGCCCGATAGAGCTTGGCCAGTCGGCTCCGTGGCGCAAGCCCGGCAGAAGCCGCAGAGGCCGGACATCGGTTGGCGAGTCGGGTGATTCAGGTGCCGGGGGCGTTGATCCCCAAAGATTGAAATACGCTCAATGTGGCGAGGGGGCAAGCCCCCTCACCACAGGGCCCCCTCTGTGTTCTCAATCGCGGTAAAACACCTGCACCAGGTGATAACCAAACTTGCTCTTGATCGGTCCGTGCACGACACGCAGCGGTTTCTTGAAGATCACCGCGTCGATGGCGCCGACCATCTGCCCAGGCCGGACTTCGCCCAGGTCACCCCCGCGTTTGCCGGACGGGCAAGTGGAATACTTCTTGGCCAACACATCAAAGGCTTCGCCCTTGGCGATGCGTTGTTTGAGCTGTTCGGCTTCTTCGGCCGTTTTCACCAGAATATGGCGGGCTTGAGCTTTCATTGGGGCAGTTACCTTGGAGCGGTGGCGGCGGCGGGGCGCAATTATGCCTCAAATCATCCGGTTCGACGGATCATGTGGCGAATCTTGCCGGCCAGTTGTTCAAGGGTGAAGGGCTTGGCCAGCAGGTCCATGCCCTCGTCGAGAAAACCCTGACGTTCGGCGGCTTTTTCCGCGTAACCGGTCATGAACAGCACGTTGAGCCCAGGCCGATGCTGACGGGCGATTTCCGCCAGTTGCCGGCCATTCATGCCGGGCAGGCCGACATCCGTCACCAGCAGATCGATGCGCAGGTCTGACTCCAGCAGCGGCAAGGCGTTTTTTGCATCTTGCGCCTCATGGGCGATGTAGCCCAGTTCGTTCAGCACGTTGAGCACCAGCATACGCACCGCTGGGTCGTCTTCGACCAGCACCACTGACTCACCCGCCGTCGCATAGGGGCTGCCCAGGCTGACGGCCGCCGACGAGGTGTGCTGAGGCGCGTTGTGCAGGCGCGGCAAATACAGGCGCACCGTCGTGCCTTGTCCCGGTTCACTGCTGAGGGTCACATGACCGCCGGATTGCTGGGCGAAGCCATAAATCATCGACAACCCCAGCCCGGTGCCTTGGCCGATGGGTTTGGTGGTGAAGAACGGATCGAAGGCCTTGGCCAATACGCGTGGGGTCATGCCCGCCCCGTTATCGCGAACGCCGAGCATCACATAGTCACCGGCCTTGACCGGCTCAAGGGTACTGATATCGCTGCCATCGAGGTAACTATTGGCGGTTTCAATCACCAGCTCGCCGCCTTCAGGCATCGCATCGCGGGCGTTGATCACCAGGTTGAGCAGGGCGTTTTCCAGTTGGTTGGCATCGGTGTTGACCGGCCAGACTTCAGGTGCCAGCTGAAACTTCAGCTCGATATGCTCGCCCTTGGTGCGGCGCAACAGCTCTTCGAGCGAACTCACCAGCGTGTTGGGCTCAAGTGGTCGACGGTCCAGCGATTGCCGGCGGGAGAATGCCAGCAGCCGGTGAGTCAGGGCGGCAGCCCGATTGGCTGACGACACGGCCGCATCGGCAAAGCGGCCGATCTCATCGCTACGCCCATCGGCAATGTAGCGCTGCATCAGGTCCAGGCTGCCAATAATCCCGGTCAGCATGTTGTTGAAGTCGTGGGCGATACCGCCAGTGAGTTGGCCGACAGCTTCCATTTTTTGTGCATGGCGCAACGCATCCTCGGCGCGCTCCCGCTCGAACATTTCGTTTTGCAGGCGATGGTTGGCTTCAGCCAGTGCCTTGGTGCGTGTGTCGACCCGTTCTTCCAGCGTCTCGTTGAGGTTGCGCAAGGCTTCCTCGGTCTGTTTACGCTCGGTTTCGTCGATCACGAAAATGTAGAAGCCATTGACCACGCCGTCGGGGCCAAAGCGCGGCAGGTACTTCATCAACGCATAACGCGGTCGGCCGTCGCGGTGCGGCGAATAAGCCTCGAAGCTGCAGGCTTTGCCAGCCAGCGCCGCGCTGATGTGTTCGACGCGGGTGGCATAGAGTTCATCACCGAGAATTTCGCGAATGGTTTTGCCGTACAGCTCCTGCGGGGTCATGCCATACCAGTCCAGGTACGCGCTGTTGTTCAGGCGAAAGCGCTGTTCATGATCGACATAACCGATCAGCACCGGCATGGCGTTGATGATCAGTTGCAGCTCGGTCTGGCTCTGCCGTAACGCTTGTTCGGTGTGCTTGCGCTCGGTCAGGTCCAGGGCGGCACCGAGAAAACGCAGGGGCCGACCGTGATGATCCTTATAGCAACGGCCTCGGGCAAAGACCCAGCGTACTTCGCCGCTGGCTTGCAGCAGCCGGTATTCCTCGGCGTATTCGCTGCCATGGCTGATGCAGTGCTTGATGCTGCGGGCGATCATGCCCCGGTCTTGCGGGTGCACACCGTTGAGGTATTCGGTGATGGGCAGTCGGCTGGCCAGTGCCGGATCAACACTGTGCAACTGGGCGAAGTGGGCGTCGGCAATAAAGCGATCTTCGCCGATATCCCAGTCCCAGGTGCCCACCGCGTCGGTGGCGGCGAGGGCCAGTTGCAGACGCTCTTCGGTTTCGTGCTGGGCCTTGAGGCTGGCTTCCGAGCGTTGTTTGAGCTCCAGGGCGATGCGTCGGCGCTCATTGGTTTCGATAGCAGTGACCAGGATCCCGGCGACCTGCCCGCGTTCGTCACGAATCGGGCTGTAGGTCAGGTCCAGCCAGACGTCCGATTCACTGCCATCGCGTTGCAGGCTGAAACGCTGCTCGCTGTAGGAACGCACTTGGCCTTGTAGGACAGCGCTATAAATGGGCGCCGTGAAGTCTTCAAGTTCTGGCCATATCTGGTGCGTGGGTTGTCCGAAAGCCTGCGGATGCTTGTTGCCGGCCAACAGCGCAAAGCCGTCGTTGTAGATCTGCGACAGCTCTGGCCCCCATAACAACAGCATGGGCATGGGCGAGTGAATCACGATGTCCACGGCGGTGCGCAGGCTCTGCGGCCAGTGGCTGGCAGAGCCCAGCGGGCTTTGTGCCCAGTCGAGTCGGGCAATCAAGGCCTGGGCGTCGCCGCCGGTAGGGGATCCGTTCATCAAGGGTTCCTGCATCATGTCCGTGCTACATATCGGTACTGGGGCATCTACTATCCTTCGAAGGAGTAGACGCTCGGACGCGTGAAAAGTGGCGTGCCTTGGCAATTTTCGTTCAATGGAAGGCTCAATGGATATTTTTTTGCCATGGACATTCACTCGCTGCTAAGAATGCTGGCCAGCCAGGATGGCTCCGATCTTTACCTGTCGACTGGCGCACCGCCTGCCGGGCGCTTCAAGGGTGCGCTCCGAACACTGGCCCATGAAGCGTTCAAACCCGGCGAGATCGCCCGGATTGCCGAGGCTCTTATGGACGTCGAGCAGCGTGCAGAGTTCGACCGCGAGCTGGAAATGAACCTGGCAGTTTCTCTGGTCGGAGTCGGGCGTTTTCGCGTCAACATCTTCAAGCAGCGCAATGACGTGTCGATCGTGGCGCGCAACATCAAACTCGATATCCCGCGCTTTGAAGACCTTAAACTACCGGCCGTGCTGCTTGAGACGGTGATGCTCAAGCAGGGGCTGATGGTGTTTGTCGGCGCCACGGATTCGGGCAAGTCGACATCGCTGGCGGCGTTGATCGATTACCGCAATCGCCACAGCAGCGGGCACATCATCACCATCGAAGACCCGGTGGAGTATATCCATAGCCATCAACAGTCGATCATCAACCAGCGTGAAGTGGGCGTCGATACACGCAGCTTTCACGCCGCCTTGAAGAACACCCTGCGCCAGGCCCCGGATGTGGTGCTGATCGGCGAAATCCGCGACCGCGAAACCATGGAGCATGCACTGGCATTCGCCGATACCGGGCACCTGGTGCTCTCCACCTTGCACGCCCACAACGCCAATCAGGCGCTGGACCGGATCATCAACTTGTTCCCGGCAGAACGCCGTGGGCAGTTGCTCAATGATCTGGGTAACAACCTCAAGGCCTTCGTTTCCCAACGTCTGGTACGCACCCGCGATGGGCAGCGCCGGGCGGCGGTGGAGGTGATGCTGGGCACACCGACCATTGGCGATCTGATACGGCGCAATGAGCTACACCAGCTCAAGGAGATCATGGAGAAGTCGGCAGAATCGGGAATGAAGACGTTTGATACGGCGTTGTTCGATTTGGTTGTCGAGGGTGCGATCGATGAAGAAGAGGCGTTGAAATACGCCGATTCGGTGAATAACTTGCGCTTGCGTCTGAAGTTGCACGCGGACAGTGTGCCGAATGCCGACCCCCCATCCACCGAAACCGGTGAATGGGGGTTGATGGATTGACCCATCCTGCGTAGGCGTTACCTCTGCAATTCCGGTCGATCCCGAAACTGCTCCAGCGCTTCAGGGTTGGCCAGCGCATCGGTGTTTTTCACCGGCTGGCCATGCACGACATTTCTCACGGCCAGCTCGACTACCTTGCCGCTGATGGTTCGCGGTATATCCGTCACCGCGACAATCTTCGCCGGCACATGCCGAGGCGTGGTGTTGGCGCGGATGACCTGGCGAATCTGCTGCTCAAGGTTGTCGTCCAGCGTTACGCCGTCACGCAGGCGCACGAACAACACCACCCGCACGTCATCCTGCCATTGCTGGCCGATGGCGACCGAATCCAGTACCTGATGGACTTTTTCCACCTGACGGTAGATTTCCGCGGTGCCGATGCGTACGCCGCCGGGGTTGAGTACTGCGTCAGAGCGCCCGTGGATCAGCCAGCTGCCATTGGGCCGTTGTTCGGCGTAGTCGCCCTGGGCCCAGACGCCCGGAAACTGGCTGAAATACGACGCCCGGAGTTTTTCCTGCTGCGGGTCGTTCCACAGGCCGATCGGCATCGCCGGGAAGTGCCGGGTACAGACCAGCTCGCCTTTTTCACCGATCACCGGCTGACCGGCCTCATTCCAGACTTCAACCGCCATGCCCAGGCCCTTGCACTGCATCTCGCCACGGCGGACCGGCAGGACCGGATTGCCGGCAAGAAAGCAGGAAATGATGTCGGTACCGCCGGACATCGACGACAGGCAAAGATCGCTTTTGATCTCGCGATAAACGTACTCGTAGCTTTGCGGCGACAGTGCCGAACCGGTCGAGAGCAGGGCTTTCAGGCTGCTCAGGTCATGGCTGAGGCGCGGCTGGATCTCATTGCTTTCAAGAGTCGCGAGGTATTTTGGGCTGGTGCCGAAGACGCTGATGGCTTCGCTGTCGATCAGGTCGATCAAGCGTTGCGGGCCGGGGTGCAAAGGCGAGCCGTCGTACAGCACCACGCTGCTGCCGACCGCCAATGCCGAGACCAGCCAGTTCCACATCATCCAGCCACAGGTGGTGTAGTAGAACAGTCGGTCGTCCGGCCCGAGGTCGACGTGCAAACCGTGTTCCTTGACGTGTTGCAGCAGTACACCGCCGACGCTGTGGATGATGCATTTCGGCACGCCGGTGGTGCCGCTGGAGTAGAGAATATACAGCGGGTGAGCGAAGGGCACCGCGACGAACCCGGGCTCGCCGCCCGGACGATAGAAGCTGTCCCACAACGCAACATTGGCCTGGGTTTTGTATTCGTCAACGCGGGCCTGTGGCCGGGCGTAAGGCACGATGATCAGTTGTTGCAGTGATGGCAGACGTTCGAGGATTTCGTTGACCTTGGTCGTCTGATCGAACTCTTTGCCGGCGTAGCGATAACCGGCGCAGGTGATCAGCACTTTCGGTTCGATCTGGCCGAAGCGGTCGACCACTCCATGCGTGCCGAAGTCCGGTGACGAACATGACCAGATCGCGCCCAGGCTGGTGGTCGCGAGCATGCCCACCAGGGTCTGCCAGGTGTTCGGCATGCATGCTGCCACCCGATCACCGAGGCCGACGCCTGCGGCACTCAGGCTTTTTTGCAGACCGGCGACGTGCTCGGCCAGCTCACAGTAACTCAAGGTTTCGCGCTGGCCATTCTCGGCGATGGCAATCACCGCAGTTGCGTCGTCGCGACGACGCAGCAGGTGTTCGGCGAAGTTCAGCGTGGCGCCGGGAAACCACTCGGCGCTGGGCATCTGCGGGCCTTCACGCAGCACCGTGCTCGGTGGCTGGTGAAAGTTGATCTCGAAAAAGTCGATGATGGCCTGCCAGAAGTCTTCGCGCTGATCGATGCTCCATTGATGCAGAGCGGGGTAGTCCGCGAGTGTCAGGTTGTACCGCTGATTGCTGAAGCGCCGGAAGGCATCCATGCGGGTCTTGCCGATGCGTTCGGCGCTGGGTTGCCAAAGAACTTCTGACATGATGGCCTCTTTTTTCTTAATACCCGCTCACTGGCTCTTGTGGCGAGGGAGCTTGCTCCCGCTGGGTCGCGAAGCGAGCCCAAACTGGCTGGCGCGTTCTTCCAATGGCAACGCGTTCATCATTGTACGACTGCTGCGCCCGAACGCGGACCGGCCGACGCGAGCAAGCTCCCTCGCCACAGCGGCTGACTAGCCTTTTACTGCGCCAGCCACCCACCATCAATATTCCACGCCGCGCCACGCACCTGGCTGCCGGCTTCACTGCACAGGAACAACACCAGTTCACCCAGTTGTGACGGGGTCACGAATGCCAGCGACGGTTGTTTCTCGGCCAGCAAATCATGTTGCGCCTGCTGTGGGTCAATCCCTGCTGCGGCACGGTCGTCGATCTGCTTTTGCACCAGCGGGGTCAGCACCCAGCCCGGGCAAATGGCGTTGCAGGTGACGTTGCTGGTGGCGGTTTCCAGGCCGACCACTTTGGTCAGGCCGATCACCCCGTGCTTGGCGGCGACGTAGGCGGCCTTGCCCACCGAGCCGACCTGGCCATGCACCGAGGCGATGTTGACGATCCGTCCCCAGCCCTTGGCACGCATGCCTGGCAGGCTGAGACGGGTGCTGTGGAAGACCGACGATAGGTTGATCGCAATGATCGAATCCCAACGCTCCACGGGGAAGTCTTCCACCGCAGACACGTGCTGGATGCCCGCGTTGTTCACCAGAATATCGACGCCGCCGAACTCGCGCTCGGCGTAGGCGATCATCTCGGCAATTTGCGCCGGGTCGCTGACGTCGGCGGGGTGATGGCCGACCTTGCCGCCGAACTGTTGGACCTGTGCGATGACGGTGGAGGCATCGCCGAAACCATTGAGGATCAGGTTGGCGCCGGCCTTGGCCAGGCTCAACGCGATGCCCAGACCGATGCCGCTGGTGGAGCCGGTGACCAGTGCAGTTTTGCCTGTAAGAGTTGTCATGAATGCCTCACACAATGCCGGTGGCGTAGAAAGTACCGATGACTACGAAGACCGCCAGGGTCTTGATCAGCGTAATACAGAAAATGTCTTTATAGGCTTCGCGGTGGGTCAAACCGGTCACCGCGAGCAAGGTAATGACGGCGCCGTTGTGCGGCAGGGTGTCCATGCCGCCACTGGCCATGGCCGCGACCCGGTGCAGCACTTCCAGCGGAATGTTCGCCGCATGGGCCGCCGCGATGAAGTCGTTGGCCATCGCCGCCAGGGCGATGCTCATGCCACCCGAGGCCGAACCGGTGATACCCGCCAGCAGGGTCACGGTGATCGCTTCATTGACCAGCGGGTTAGGGATGCTTTTGAGCCAGTCGGCCAGTACCAGGAAGCCAGGCAGGGACGCAATGACCGCGCCAAAACCGTATTCCGCCGCGGTGTTCATCGCCGCCAGCAAGGCGCCACTGACCGCGCTTCTGCTGCCTTCGGCGAGCTTGCCGCGGATCGCCTGGAAGCCGAACACCAGCACCATGACGATGCCGACCAGCAACGCGGCCTGGACCGCCCAGATGGCGGTGAGCTTGGCGATTTCGGTGGTGACCGGCGCGGCCATGCCTGGCAGGCTCAGGCTGTGGGTCTTGCCGTACCACAGCGGAATCCAGTGGGTGAACAGCAGGTTCATGATGCCCACCAGCAGCAATGGCGAGAGCGCGATCCATGGATTGGGCAGCTTCACGTCTTTGGCGGTTTCCGGCTCGTTGCGCAGCTCTGTGCCGTAGCCTTCACCGTTGCGCTGGGCTTTGTTGCGCTGACGCTGGAGGAACAGCATGCCGGCGCAAAACACGAAAATCGTGCCAATCAAACCCAGCCACGGCGCAGCCCAGGCGGTGGTGTTGAAGAAGGTGCTGGGGATGATGTTCTGGATTTGCGGAGTGCCGGGCAGGGCGTCCATGGTAAAGGAAAACGCGCCGAGGGCGATGGTCGCCGGGATCAGCCGTTTCGGGATATTGCTCTGACGGAACATCTCTGCGGCAAACGGATACACCGCGAATACCACGACGAACAGCGACACGCCGCCATAGGTGAGCAGGGCGCAGACCAGCACGATCACCAGCATCGCCTGGCGCGTGCCGAGCAGGCGAATCGCTGCGGCGACAATCGAACGTGAAAAGCCCGACAACTCGATCAGCTTGCCGAACACTGCGCCGAGCAGGAACACCGGGAAGTACAGTTTGACGAACCCGACCATCTTCTCCATGAACACGCCAGTGAAGGCAGGCGCAACGGCAGAAGGGTCAGTGAGCAGGACCGCGCCAAGGGCGGCAATCGGAGCGAAGAGAATGACGCTATAGCCACGGTAAGCAGCCAACATCAGCAGCGCGAGCGCTGCCAAGGCAATGATCACACTCATGGTGTGTCTCCTGGATTGTTATTTTTTTTGGGGGTGGAGCGGGTGTGGGAGGGGCTATAGCGAGTTTTGTGCCAAATTATTAAGTAATTGAAAAATAATGATATTTTTATCTATGGCGGTGAATCTTGAAATATTTGTCTCTGTTTTGAGATTGTTCTGTTCGAACTGGCGCCATCGCGGGCAAGCCTTGCTCCTACAGATTTTGTGCCGAACGCGGATGATGCGTACACCCGAAACCTGTAGGAGCAAGGCTTGCCCGCGATGGCCGCGACGCGATTTCACGTCATATCTATAAAGAGAGAACAATGTCTCTTTATAGAGACTCGGCAATCCCCAACGCCACCATCTTCTTGTACAACGTCGAGCGCCCAAGCCCCAGCCGTGTCGCCGCTTCAATAACCTTGCCACCACAGTGCGCGAGCGTGCTTTCAATCAATTGCCGGTCGAAGCGTTCGCGTGCAGCACTGAAGGTCTCATTGGCATGCGTTTCAATGGCCGGTGGCGCGGAGCGCTGTACCGGCACAAAACTGCCAATCGCCGCGCGAATTTCCACAGCATTGAGGATCAGGTCATCGCTGAGCAGTGCGGCCCGTTCCAGCACGTTGCGCAGTTCGCGAATGTTCCCCGGCCAGGCGTGTTGGCCGAGCAATTCCAGCGCCTGGTTGTCGAGCTCATGCTGACTGCGCAGTTCTTCCAGGATTGCTTCGCTCAGGGCCGGCAGGTCGTCGAGGCGTTCGCGCAGGGGCGGCACCTGGATGGGCAGCACGTTGAGGCGGTAATACAGGTCGGCACGAAACTCGCCGCGTTTGATCGCCGCTTCGAGGTCGGTAGAGGTCGCGGCGATCACCCGCACATCGCTCTGGATCACTTCGTTGGAGCCGACCGGTTCGAACTCTTTTTCCTGCAATACCCGCAGCAGTTTGCTTTGCAGCGGCAGTGGCATGTCGCCGATCTCGTCGAGAAACAAGGTCCCGCCCTGAGCGATCTGCAGCTTGCCCGAGCGACCCTTGCGGTCTGCGCCGGTGAAGGCGCCGGGGGCTGTTCCAAAAAATTCGGCTTCGAGCAGCGCTTCGGGGATCGCCGCGCTGTTGATACTGACGAAGGCTTTGTGTGCCCGTGGCGAGGCACCGTGAATCGCCTGGGCCAGCAATTCTTTGCCAGTGCCGGTCTCACCCAGTAACAAGACCGGGGACTCGGTGCTGGCGCTACGCCGGGCGCGGCGCTTGACTTCCAGGCTCGCGGCACTGGTGCCGATGAAGTGGGCGAAGGTGTACTTGGCTTGCCGGGCCCGCAGCAGCGAACGCGTGGACGCGAGCTCTTCCTGCATGCTCAGGTAACGCTTGAGCATTGGCGACAGGCTGCGCAACTCATCGAACAGCGCGAACCCGATAGCACCAATCACCGCGCCGGCGTCGTCGTGAATCGGCAGGCGCATCACCACCAACGGTTCTTTGGGTGTGTCCTGCATGTCCAGCAGGATTGGCCGACCGGTACGCACCACTTCGCGCAGCAGGCTGCCGGGGATCACATTTTCGCAAGGCCTGCCGATTGCCACTTCGGCTGACGCCAGACCGAAGCGCTTGGCATAGCGTTCGTTCATCCAGACGATATTCGCGTCGCGGTCGACGATCACCGTGCCTTCGCTGGACTGCTCGATGATCTCGAACAACGAGCGGATCGCCAGCATGCGCACACGTTGGTAGTCCTTGAGGCTCTCGGTGGTGTTCATGGTTTCACTTCCAGAATGTGTATTACCTGTGCTGGCCCCTCGCGAGCAGGCTCGCTCCCACATTGGATCTGTGGTGTTAACAAGACCCTGTGGGAGCGAGCCTGCTCGCGATGGCTGCAACGCGGTCCGACGCGATTATGCCCAGCCCGGAAGCGCCGCGGCCAACAGCTCTTTGGTATAGGGGTGCTGCGGTGCGGCGAACACTTCATGGCTGGCGCCGCGTTCCACGACTTTGCCGTCCTTGATCACGATCATGTCATGGGCCAGGGCGCGGATCACTGCCAGGTCATGGCTGATGAACAGGTAGGTCAGGCCGTATTTTTCCTGAAGCTGGCGGAGCAGGGCGACCACCTGTTTTTGCACCGTGCGATCAAGCGCCGAGGTCGGTTCGTCGAGCAGGATCAGCGCCGGCTTGAGTACCAGAGCGCGGGCGATGGCGATCCGTTGGCGCTGGCCACCGGAGAATTCGTGCGGGTAGCGGTGACGGCTTTGCGGGTCAAGGCCGACTTCTTTCAGCACCTGAATGACCTGGGCCTCGCATTCGGCAGCACTCGACTGGCTGTGGACTTCCAGCCCTTCGCTGATGATCTGAGCCACCGACATTCGCGGGCTGAGGCTGCCAAACGGGTCCTGGAACACCACCTGCATCTGCTTGCGCCAGGGCCGCAGCTGTTTCTGGTTCAGGCTGTCGAGCGCCTCACCCTGAAAGCGGATGCTGCCGTTGGAATCGAGCAGGCGCAGGATCGCCTGGCCGAGGGTAGACTTGCCGGAACCGGATTCGCCGACGATGCCCAGCGTCTTGCCGCGTTGAATGCTCAGGCTGATGCCGTCGACCGCATGCAACCAGGTTTTGCGCTGGAACAATCCGCCACCCAGTGGAAAACGCACGTTGAGGTCGTTGACCTCCAGCACGGCTTCGCGCTCGTCGCGAGGCAAGGCTTCGCCTTCCGGCTCGGCGTTCAGCAGCAGGCGACTGTAGGGATGTTGCGGTTGGTTGAACAACGTCTCGCAAGCGGCTTGCTCGACGATCTCGCCGCCGCGCATGACGCAGACACGCTGGGCGATACTGCGCACCAGATTGAGGTCGTGGCTGATCAACAGCAGCGACATGCCCAAGCGTTGTTGCAGTGATTTGAGCAGCAGCAGGATCTTGCGCTGTACCGTCACATCGAGTGCGGTGGTTGGCTCATCGGCGATCAACAACTCGGGTTCGCAGGCCAGTGCCATGGCGATCATCACCCGTTGCCGCTGGCCGCCGGAGAGCTGGTGCGGATAGGCTTTCAGGCGCTCTTCGGGTTTCTGGATACCCACCAGTTCGAGCAGTTCAAGGGTGCGCTTTTGCGCCGCCTTGCCACCGAGTCCCTTGTGCACCAGCAGGGTTTCGCCAATCTGTTTTTCGACGCTGTGCAACGGATTGAGGGAGGTCATCGGCTCCTGGAAAATCATCGCGATGCGATTGCCGCGCAAGGCTCGCAACGTCCCGACGTCCGCGCCGACCAGCTCTTGGCCCCGGTAGCGAATACTGCCCCGGGTTTCGGTGCCGCTATCGGGCACCAGTTGCAGGATCGAATGGGCGGTCACCGACTTGCCCGAGCCGGATTCGCCGACCAGCGCCAGGCATTCGCCGGGGCGGATGTCCAGGCACAGGTTACGCACCGCGGCCTGGCCACTGAAGCTCACGTTGAGGTCACGGATTTCGATCAGGTTGTCACTCATTTCAACTGTCCGCTTCAAGATCGAGGATCAAACGCATCACGCAATGCTTCACCAATAAACACCAGTAAGGAAAGAATCAGCGCCAGGGTGAAAAACGCCGTCAGCCCGAGCCACGGCGCTTGCAGATTCTGCTTGCCCTGACCGATCAACTCGCCCAGCGAGGCGCTGCCGGCGGGCATGCCGAAGCCGAGGAAGTCGAGGGCGGTGAGGGTCGAGATCGCCCCGGTGAGAATGAACGGCAGGTAGCTCAAGGTCGCGTTCATCGCGTTTGGCAGGATGTGCCGCACGATCACTTTGCGGTCGGTCAGGCCTAGTGCGCGCGCCGCTTTGACGTATTCCAGATTGCGCCCGCGAAGGAACTCGGCGCGCACCACGTCCACCAGTGCCAGCCAGGAAAACAGCGCCATGATCCCCAGCAGCCACCAGAAGTTCGGTTCGACGAAACCCGACAGGATGATCAGCAGGTAAAGCACCGGCAACCCCGACCAGACTTCCTGCAAACGCTGACCGAGCAGGTCGACCCAGCCGCCGTAGTAGCCCTGCAAGGCGCCGGCGGCGATGCCGATCAGCGTGCTGATGAAGGTCAACGCCAGCGCAAACAATATCGACACCCGGGCTCCGAAAATCACCCTTGCCAACACATCGCGCGCCTGATCATCGGTGCCCAGCCAGTTGACCTTCGACGGCGGGCTCGGCGCCGGCTGATTGAGGTCGTAGTTCGGCGTGTCGTCGCTGAACGGAATCGGCGGGAAGAGTATCCAGCCGCCGTCCTTGTGGATCAGCTTTTGCACGTAATCACTGCGGTAATCGGCCTGGAATGGCAGTTGACCGCCGAACTCTTGCTCGGTGTAGCGTTTGAACGCCGGGAAGTACAACGAGCCCTGATAACCCAGTACCAGTGGCTTGTCGTTGGCGATCAGTTCGCCGCCGAGGGTCAGGATGAACAGCCCGATGAACAGCCACAGCGACCACCAGCCACGGCGGTTTTTCTTGAAACGTTCCAGGCGTCGGCGCGACAGGGGCGAGAGATTGAGCATCAGGCGTTCCTCGCGGCGAAGTCGATGCGCGGGTCGACCAGGGTGTAGCAAAGGTCACCGATGAGTTTTATCAAAAGACCGAACAGGGTGAAAATGAACAGCGAGCCGAACACCACCGGGTAGTCCCGGGACACCGCTGCCTCGTAACTCATCCGTCCCAATCCATCGAGGGAAAAGATCACCTCGATCAACAGCGATCCGGCGAAAAACACGCTGATGAATGCTTGAGGAATGCCAGAAACCACCAGCAGCATCGCATTGCGAAACACATGGCCGTACAGCACCCGACGCTCGCTCAGGCCTTTGGCGCGGGCGGTGACCACGTACTGGCGGGTGATCTCGTTGAGGAACGAGTTCTTGGTCAGGATGGTCAGGGTGGCGAAACCGCCGACCACCAGCGCCGTCACCGGCAGCACCAGGTGCCAGAAGTAGTCGGCCACTTTTCCCAGTGTCGACAACTGCTCGAAATTCTCCGAGACCAGCCCACGCACCGGAAACCAGTTCAACGACGTACCGCCGGCAAACACCACGATCAGAAACATCGCAAACAGGAACGCCGGCATTGCGTACCCGATGATGATTGCAGTGCTGCTCCAGATATCGAAATGGCTACCGTGATGCACGGCTTTGCGAATGCCCAGCGGGATCGATACCAGGTATGTGATCAGTGTCGCCCAAAGCCCGAGGGAGATGGTCACCGGCATCTTTTCAAGGATCAGGTCGGTGACCGTGGCACCGCGAAAGAAGCTTTTGCCGAAGTCCAGCCGGGCATAGCTGGTGATCATCAGCCACAGGCGTTCCGGTGCCGGTTTGTCGAAGCCATACTGTTTTTCGATGTCCTTGATCAGTTGCGGATCAAGGCCGCGACTGGCCCGCGAGCCGTGGCTGATGGCGTCACCGGAAGAGCCGATGCTTGCGCCGCCGATGCCTTGCAGGTGAGCGATGGCCTGCTCGACCGGGCCACCCGGTGCGGCCTGCACGATCACGAAGTTGACCAGCAGAATGATCACCAGCGTCGGAATGATCAGCAGCAAACGTCGAAATATATAAGCCAGCATCAATGCGGCCCTCCGGGTTTGCCACGGCTGATGCGTTCGACGGCCATCTGTTCGTTGGTCAGCGGCGTCGGGCTCATTTCCCACCAGCTCTCGATGGCTTCGTCATTGCTCGCTTGTATCGCCGGAGTGCCGAAGCGATTCCACCATACGGTCGAGGAGCCTGGCGGGTAATAGTTGGGAATCCAGTAGTAGTTCCATTGCAGTACCCGGTCCAGTGCGTGGGCATAACGCAGCATATCGGCCTGGGTGGTGGCTTTGACCAGGCCGGTAATCAGCGTGTCGACGGCCGGATTTTTCAGCACCATGTAATTGTTGGCGCCGGGGTCGGTGGCGGCGGCCGAGCCGAAGTAGTTGTACAGTTCGCTCCCAGGCGAGGTGGTCACCGGATAGCCGGTGACGATCATGTCGTAGTCACGACTCATCAAGCGGTTGACGTACTGCGACGAGTCGATCCGACGGATATCCAGATTGATCCCGATTTGCGCCAGGTTGCGCTTGTACGGCAGTAGCAGACGGTCCATGCCGTTCTGGCTGATCAGGAAAGTAAACGCCAGTGGCTCGCCCTCGGCGTTGACCAGTCGATCGCCATCGGGTTTCCAGCCGGCTTGTTCGAGCAGCGCCAGTGCCTGCAATTGCTTGTCGCGGATCAGGCCGCTGCCGTCGGTCTTCGGTGCTTCGAAGACCTGGGTAAAGACCTCGTCCGGAACCTGCCCGCGCAAGGGTTCGAGAATCGCCAGTTCGCCGGCATCGGGCAGTTGCCTGGCCGCCAACAGGCTATTGGAAAAGTAACTTTGCTGGCGAATGTACATATCGCGCATCATCTGCCGGTTACTCCACTCGAAATCCCAGAGCATCGCCAGGGCCTGACGTACGCGGCGGTCCTGGAACATCGGCTTTTGCAGATTGAACACAAAACCCTGGGAAGGTTGTGGTGCTTCTTTGGCCAGATGAGCTTTTTGCAGGCGGCCGTCGTTCAACGCCGGACCTTCGTAACCGATGGAATACGCGGTGGCCGAGAACTCGCGGTTGTAGTCATAGGCGCCGCCGCGCAAGACTTGACGAGCGACATCGGTGTCGCCGAAGTACTCGATGCTGAAATGGTCGAAGTTGTACAGGCCACGGCTGACAGGCAAGTCCTTGCCCCACCAGTCGGCGTTGCGCTCGAAGGTAATGCTGCGCCCCGAATCAACCTTGCCGACGCGGTACGGGCCGCTGCCCAGCGGTGCTTCATAACCGCCGCCTTTGGCGAAGTCGCGGGTCTTCCACCAGTGCTCGGGAAACACCGGCAAGGTCGCGATGTCCAGCGCCAGGGTGCGGTTCTCGTTGTTCTTGAAGTCAAAACGAATGGTGCGCGGCGACTCGACTTCGACGCCTTTGACGTCGGCGAATTGGGTGCGATAGCGCAGGCTGCCCTGGGTCATCAGCAGGTCGTAGGTGTAGCGCACGTCTTCGGCGGTGATGGGGGTGCCATCGGCGAAGCAAGCCTTGGGGTTCAGGTAGAAACGCAGCCACAGGCCATCGTCGGCGCGCTCCATTTTCTCGGCCACCAGCCCGTACACCGTGTAAGGCTCATCCAGTGAACGCTGGGCCAGCGGCGAGTAAATCATCCCGTCGACCTGAGTCACGCCAATGCCCTTGTCGATGTACGGCAGCACGTGGTCAAAGTGGCCGATTTCAATCGCCGAGCGGCGCATGCTGCCGCCCTTGGGGGCTTGCAGGTTGGTGTAGGCAAAGTGACTGAAACCGGCAGGGTACTTGGCCGGTTCGCCATACACGGTCAAGGCGTGTTGTGGCGCAGCATTCACGCCTGCGGTGCTCAGCAGCAAGGCCAGGGCCGTGAAAATCAATGAGGGGAAAGCCAGTCGCATTGTCAGCCTTAAGAGCCGGATGATCGATAAGCACAATTTGTACGCTAGCAGCGCGTGACTCGCCAGCCATAATCATTCGATCCAAACGCAACGGCCCACCAGAAGGTGGGCCGTTGTTTGAGCAAATCGCGGAATAATCAGTCCTGGCGGCTGGTCACTTCCAGCAGGTGGTAACCGAACTGGGTCTTGACCGGACCTTGTACGGTGTTGACCGGAGCGCTGAAGACCACGGTGTCGAATTCCTTGACCATCTGGCCTGGACCGAACGAACCGAGGTTGCCACCGTCGCGGCTCGACGGGCAAGTGGAGTTGGCTTTGGCGATGGCAGCGAAATCGGCACCGGCTTCGATTTGGGCTTTCAGTTCGTTGCACTTGGCTTCGGTGGCAACCAGGATGTGGCGGGCAGTGGCTTTGGCCATGAGAGAAATCTCCATTCAATGTTCAAGTAAGGTGCTGAGCCTACCGGATTCAGTGACCTATTTCTCGTCAAAGTTCCGTCAAACCATTGTCTGCTGTCGCGACGACTTGCCGTCGCCGCCGTCACCCAACGTCAACAAACCCTAGAGACCGACGCCTTTCAAGCGTTCGGCATGCAGCAAGTACAATTCGACGGGGTCGATGCCTTTGCGTATCAGACCTGCCGTTTGATTGATCGCATCCAGGTGGTCCATTGGGTAATCGGAGCGCAGGACGGTGCCCAGGTGCGAGCTGTAGCGGCCGACCATCCCGTCGTTTTGCTCGGTCTCGCGAGTGAAAAACCTGGAAAACCCTCGACAAAAAGCGTGCAGCGGATCGAGCGCATGCAGCCCTGCATCCAGCAGGTTGCCCTGCAATGTGCCACTCCAGGAGTAGTAACGAACGCCGTTGACCAGTTCTTCGCCGCTGCCACCCCAGGTCTTCGGCAGGCCTTGGGGGTATTTGGCGTTGAACTCAGCGACACCGTCGGTGGTTAAGGCGTTGAGGGCGGCGACGGCGTTCTGCGGGATATTCGGGTTGCCACTGATAAACGACAGGAATTCGACAAACAACGTCGAGACCGCCACTGCGACGTGTTCTGGCAGGTGGCCGGGGGTCAACGCTTTGCGCAAGCAGTCGGCGAGCTCGGAGCCATGGTTCGGTCCGCTGACCGAGGTCACCGAAGCGATGTTTTGGGGGGCCATCGCTGCGGCATAACGAGCGGTCAGTGCACCTTGGCTATGGCCGATTAGATTGACTTTGCTCGCGCCGGTGCCAGCCAGCACCAGGTCGATTTGTGCCAGCAGTTGCTCGCCACGGACCTCATTGCAGTGAGCGGCCGAGAGGTGGGGTATGAACACTTGAGCGCCAGTGTTCCTCAGTGCCTGTTTCACGCCGTGGAAGAGTTCCAGTTTGCCGATGCTTTCGAATCCGAAGAGACCGTGGACCAGCAGGATAGGGTGTTGCGTGATTGCATTCCGTTGCATGTGCGTACCTTTATTCCGTAAGTTCGAGTGGGGTTCACGTCCTCACTCTAATGCAGGGCGGCAGGCGAGCGGTGTGGGAAAAAACCGCTAGAAACTGTTGAAAGCGGAATAGAAATAGCGGGAAAGATCAGATTTTTTCGAGGCGTTGCTCGGAACATTTTGAGATCTTTTCGTCAGTGATTGTCTGGCACTACCGTTCCAGAGGTGCAACTGGAACGGCAGTGCCGGGCAATTTATCGCTGAGTACGTGTATGCGGGTTTGTTCAGATGCCCGCTTCAGGTCCGCGCAGTTTCAGGCTGGCGTTGCGCAACAATTGCTCGGTCGCCTCCCACCCCAGGCAGCCGTCAGTCACCGAAACGCCATAGCGCAGCGACGTGCTTAACGGTTGGCAGCCTTCGAACAGATGGCTTTCAAGCATCATGCCGATCAGCGAGCGATTGCCGCTCAGGCGTTGCTCAAGCACTTCGTTGAACACGGCCGGCTGGCGTAGCGGGTCTTTACCGCTGTTAGCGTGACTGCAATCGACCATGATCCGCGAGGCAATCTTCAGTTTCTGCAAGTCAGCCTGTATGTGCGCGACGCTTTGGACATCATAGTTTGGCCCGCGATGCCCGCCGCGCAGTACCAGATGCGTATCCGGGTTGCCTTGAGTCTGAATGATTGCCGGGTGCCCCTGGCTGTCGACACCGAAGTGGCGATGCGGATGCGCTGCCGAGCGCATGGCATCAGTGGCGACGCCGACACCGCCATCGGTGCCGTTCTTGAAACCGACCGGCATGCTCAGGCCGCTGGCCATCTCACGGTGAATCTGCGATTCGGTGGTGCGCGCGCCGATGGCGACCCAGCTCAACAGGTCATCGAAGTAGCTGGCGGCCATGGGTTGCAGCAGTTCAGTGGCGATCGGCAAACCGAGGCGAAGCATTTCGCGCATCAATTCACGGGAGAGGGTCAAGCCACCGACCATGTCGTCGCTGCCATCCAGGTGCGGGTCGTAGGCCAGGCCTTTCCAGCCCACCGTGGTACGAGGTTTTTCGATGTAGGCGCGCATCACCACCAGCATTTCATCGCTGACGTCGGCCGCAAGCCGGGCGAGCTTGCCAGCGTAGTCGAGGGCGGATTGCGGATCGTGTATCGAACAAGGGCCGACGACGACCAGCAGGCGGGAGTCTTTACCGTTGAGAATCGCGCGGACCGCTTCACGGTGGGCAGCGACCTGTTGGGTCAGCGTGTGGGTGAGTGGCAATTGGTGCTTGAGTTGCAGCGAGCTGGGCAAACGCCGGGTCAGCGTTTCATTGGCCGGGCTCAAGGTGGACAGCGGCAGAGCAGAGATGGACGAGTTCATATTCGGGCTTCCTGGGCTGGCGGCGGGTTCAGTCCCGCGCGCTCGGCCCTACTGGGGTGTTCGACAATTGGCCGGGTTGGCTTCGAGTGTGTGCATGCCACCTTTGGGTGACCGATCGGAGGCGGCAGGCTGTCCCGAGCGGAGGCTGGTAAATCGCCAGGCGGAAAAACTGTCGTAACGGTAATAAGTGGCGTAGTTCATGTCGTGATTCCTTGAAGTCCGTGATGTCGCTAAAAATGTTTGGGGCTGAAAAAACAAAACCCCCGGTCGGGAAGCCGACCGGGGGTTGAGAATTCTCTGGTAGGCGACCCCTTGAGTAGTGGGCGCCGTGTGGGTATCAGGCGCGCCAGTGGCTAAACCAATACCCAAAATAAAAGTTTACCGGTGCGCAGACGCCATTTACCCGTGCAGCCGCTACCGAGCGCGGGGCGCTGGCGATGCGAAGCTGTGAAGGGGTATGCGACATGGTCTATCTCCGATGAATGCGCCGAGCTTACTAGAGGCGGGTGTGCAGATTCAATCAGTAAATGCTATCGGCTCGCAGGTCAATTTCTATGACTTAAGCACGGCGTAGCTTTGTGCCACACTTCGTGATTGCTTGCGGACACTGATCAAGGACAACGCAGATGACGACACTGACCATCGCCGCCGCACAATCGATCTCGATTGCCGGGGATCTTCGCGCCAATATCGCCCGGCACCAGCACTTCATCCGGGTCGCTGCCGAGCACGGCGTGCAACTGTTGGTGTTTCCCGAGTTGTCTCTCACAGGGTATGAGCGTGGATTGGCGGCGCAATTGGCGATCGCGCCGGATGCAGCGGTTTTGCAGCCACTGCGAGAGCTGGCTCGAGAGCTGGGTATCACCACCGTCGTCGGAATGCCGATTCGTCTGTCGGCCGATTCGCCGGTACTGATTGGCGCGCTGGTACTGGCTGCCGATGGTTCGCTGGGGGTCTACAGCAAGCAGCATCTGCATTCGGGCGAGGAGGTGGCGTTTGCACCGGGTTCGGGCGGTTCGCTGCTGACACTGGGTGACGATACGATCGCGTTGGCGGTGTGCGCTGATTTTTCACACGCCAGTCATGCCGCCGCGGCCGCTGACAAGGGGGCAAACCTCTACGCCGCAGGCGTGCTGATTACCGAAGGTGGCTATGCTCCGGACACCGCATTGCTGCAGGGTTATGCCGGCGAGCACTCGATGGTGGTGCTGATGGCCAATCATGGCGGTGCGACGGGCGGCTGGGAGTCGGCAGGGCGCAGCGCAATCTGGGCGTCGGACGGCTCGCTGATAGCTGCGGCCCCGGGAACCGGGAATTTACTGGTTATCGCCCATCGAAATGCCGGCGAGTGGGGCGGGGAGGTCGTGCCGGTGGTGAGTGCTTAAGGAGGGCAAGTGAATCTTGAACTGCGGCCGGCCTCGGCGGAACATCTGTCATTTGCGCGAGCACTGACGTGCCAGACGATGCTGGGCTATTACATTCGGCATGACCTGCCGTGGATCGACGAGGCTTTCGATGTTGCCTGGGCGGGTCGGGAAAACCGGCTGATTTGCCAACATGCATCGGTACTGGGTTTTACCAGCCTGAGCCGCGATTCGAAGGCCCTGTACATTCGCGAGCTGCATGTGGTCGAGGCTTTTCGCGGTCAGGGCGTTGGCACCTGGGCCCTTGAGCAGGTGTTTTCGATAGCCTGCGCAGAGCGACGTCCGGCGTTGCGTTTGACGGTGTTCAAGGACAATCCCGCGCAAGCGCTTTATCAGCGCATGGGCTTGCGGATTGTCGGGCAGGACGACTGTTTCCTGAGGATGGAGCGTAAATGTCTGCGCTGAAGCGTCTGCAACGCGTGTAACTCAAGCCATTCAAGACGAATTGAAACTTTTTATATAGCGCTTGCTGCTAGGTCTGCCGGATGCTTTTTGCTAAGGTGTTCGCCAACCAATAAGACCATTATCGCGAGGTGTCTGCTTGATTAGGGTGCTAGTAGTCGATGACCATGATCTCGTTCGTACAGGTATTACACGAATGTTGGCTGACATCGATGGTCTGCAAGTAGTCGGCCAGGCTGAGTCGGGGGAGGAGTCCCTGCTTAAAGCGCGTGAGTTGAAACCGGATGTGGTGCTGATGGACGTCAAGATGCCCGGGATCGGCGGTCTTGAAGCCACGCGCAAATTGTTGCGCAGCCACCCGGACATCAAAGTCGTCGCTGTAACCGTGTGCGAGGAAGATCCGTTTCCTACCCGACTGTTGCAGGCAGGTGCCGCGGGCTATCTGACCAAGGGCGCAGGGCTTAATGAAATGGTCCAGGCGATTCGCCAGGTATTTGCCGGACAGCGTTATATCAGTCCGCAAATTGCCCAGCAGTTGGCGATAAAGTCGTTCCAGCCGAGCAATGATTCGCCTTTCGACGCACTGTCCGAGCGAGAGATCCAGATTGCCCTGATGATTGTCGGCTGCCAGAAGGTCCAGATCATTTCCGACAAACTATGCCTGTCGCCAAAAACCGTGAACACCTACCGTTACCGCATTTTCGAGAAGCTTTCGATCAGCAGCGATGTTGAGTTGACGCTGTTGGCGGTTCGTCACGGCATGGTCGATGCCAGTCTCTGACAATGACCGACCCGTTTGATCCAAGCGCCTTTCTTTCGACCGTCAGTGGGCGCCCCGGTGTGTATCGCATGTTCGACAGCGATGCGCGCCTACTGTACGTGGGCAAAGCCAAGAACCTGAAGAAACGTCTGGCGAGTTATTTCCGCAAGACCGGCCTGGCACCCAAAACGGCTGCATTGGTTGGCCGAATCGCTCAAATTGAAACCACCATCACCGCCAACGAAACCGAAGCGCTGCTGCTTGAGCAGACGCTGATCAAGGAATGGCGGCCGCCCTACAATATCCTCCTGCGAGACGACAAGTCCTATCCGTACGTGTTTCTTTCGGATGGCGATTTTCCACGCCTGAGCATCCATCGCGGTGCGAAAAAGCTGAAGGGCAAGTACTTCGGTCCTTACCCGAGTGCCGGGGCGATTCGTGAAAGCCTGAGCCTGCTGCAAAAGACTTTTTTTGTTCGTCAGTGCGAAGACAGCTACTACAAGAACCGCACGCGACCTTGCTTGCAGTACCAGATCAAACGGTGCAAGGCACCCTGCGTCGGCCTGGTTGAAGCGCAGGTGTACGCCGAGGATGTGCGTCACTCGGTGATGTTCCTCGAAGGTCGCAGCAATGCGCTGACAGACGAGTTGTCAGCAGGCATGGAGCAGGCGGCGAGCACCCTCGATTTCGAGCGGGCGGCCGAGCTACGGGATCAGATTTCCCTGCTGCGTCGGGTGCAGGATCAACAGAGCATGGAAGGCGGAACGGGGGATGTCGATGTCATCGCGGCGTTCATCAACCCGGGTGGTGCCTGTGTTCATTTGATCAGTGTGCGCGGCGGACGGGTGCTGGGCAGCAAGAACTTTTTCCCGCAGGTGGGTATTGAAGAGGATGTTGCCGAGGTGATGGCAGCGTTTCTTGGCCAGTACTTCATCAGCAGTCCCGAACGCGACTTGCCGAGCGAGTTGATCGTCAATGTGGTCCACGAAGACTTTCCGACCCTGATCGCGGCCATTGAAGAACTACGCGGTCGCGAGTTGACCATCAGCCATCGGGTACGCGGTACGCGAGCACGCTGGCAGCAACTGGCCGTGACCAATGCCGAGCAGGCGCTCGGGGCGCGTCTGGCTAACCGTCAGCACGTTGCAGCGCGGTTTGAAGCCTTGGCGCAAGTGCTTGACCTGGATGAGCCGCCGCAACGGCTGGAATGCTATGACATCAGTCACTCGAGCGGCGAAGCGACGGTGGCGTCTTGCGTGGTGTTTGGCCCGGAAGGGCCGCTGAAGTCCGACTACCGCCGCTACAATATTGAAGGTGTCACGCCGGGCGATGACTACGCGGCGATGCATCAGGCGCTGACCCGACGCTTCAGCAAGCTGAAGGACGGCGAGGGCAAGTTGCCGGACATCTTGCTGGTGGACGGTGGCAAGGGGCAGTTGTCCATGGCGCGTGATGTGCTTAACGAGTTGGCCGTGCCTGACCTGATTCTTCTGGGCGTGGCCAAGGGTGCAACGCGCAAGGCCGGGTTTGAAACGCTGTATCTCAATGACGCCGCCCATGAGTTCACCTTGCGCGGGGATTCTCCGGCGCTGCATTTGATCCAGCAGATCCGCGATGAAGCCCACCGTTTTGCCATTACCGGTCACCGCGCACGACGTGGCAAAACCCGCCGCACTTCAACGCTTGAAGGCGTTGCCGGGGTAGGGCCGACGCGGCGGCGTGACCTGTTGAAACATTTTGGTGGATTGCAGGAGCTGTCTCGTGCAAGCATCGAAGAGATCGCCAAAGCACCGGGGATCAGTAAAAAGCTCGCTGAGTTGATTTATGCAAACCTGCACAGCGAGTAGAATGCCCAACTCACCTCGTAGCCAGTTGTGCCGATGAATATCCCTAATCTGATCACCGTTCTACGCGTTCTACTTATCCCGATCTTCATTTTGCTGTTTTACCTGCCGTACCAATGGAGTTACCTGGCGTCCGCCTCGGTCTTCGCGTTCGCTGCGGCTACGGACTGGCTGGATGGCTATTTGGCCCGCCGCCTGGAACAAAGCACACCGTTCGGGGCATTTCTCGATCCGGTAGCCGACAAGCTGATGGTCGCAGTGGCGCTGGTGCTGCTGGTGCAAGAGCACGGTAACGTGTGGCTGACATTGCCGGCAGCGGTCATCATCGGTCGTGAAATCGTTGTTTCCGCTCTCCGGGAGTGGATGGCCGAACTGGGCGCGCGTGCGCATGTTGCCGTCTCGAACCTGGGCAAATGGAAAACCGCTGCGCAGATGCTGGCGCTGGTGATCCTGCTGGCCAATCCGTCGGACTTCAGCTTTTGGGTTCTGGTGGGTTATACCTTGCTGATGGTCTCCGCAGGCCTGACGTTGTGGTCGATGGTGCAGTATCTGCGTGCTGCCTGGCCGCATCTGAAAACCGATGTAGAAAAAAATAAAACTTTTTTGAATCAAGGGGTTGACGAGACTTCTAAATTCTATAAAATGCGCAACACCAAGACGCGGGAATAGCTCAGTTGGTAGAGCACGACCTTGCCAAGGTCGGGGTCGCGAGTTCGAGTCTCGTTTCCCGCTCCAAGCATTAAAAAATGGATCTCTGAAAAGAGGTCCATTTTTTTCGTCCAAAGAAAAGTCTTTCTTTGGCTTTTGCCGTGCCCGCCCCCCTGAAAACACTCAGATCCAGCCCCAATGAGCACATTTTCCAGTACATCAATCCGGTGCTCGACAGATCGGTTTTCTCGTGGCGTGTACGATGGCTCTCACCCCGCGTGTCCATCGGCAGTTGGAGCGTAATGCTAGGCGCCTGGCCTCGGAAAACGCCTAAGAACCGGTTGTTCAACATTGAAAGTGGCACGCAAAGTTGAACATCGTGTTTCTGGTCGTGGGACTCGATAGTCCGGTCGGACCCAGAATCTCCCGCTTCAATTGGCCGCCGAGTCGGCTGACAGCGAGGGCGCTCAGGTTGAGATGTAGAGGGGGGCGCCTTACCTTCGCTGTTCATGGCCCGTTAAGCTGTTGGGGCAGGTCGGTGATCAGTCGTTGGGCAGGTGCAGTTGCACTTCCATGGCGTCATGAGGGAGTCGGACGACCTCGATCACGTCGCATCTGACGAACTGGGTTGCACGGGTTCATCCGCCGCGCCAAACAGCGCGTGCTGGTGCCTGATCTGCATGTGCAAATGCCTAAAAGGGGTTCTAGCCCCTGGGACGTCGGGCTAGTTGATCCGCGTGTGGAATGCGCCCTCACAAGAGTTGTGTCATGCGCTGACCCCTACGATGACCTCGCTTATCGACTGGGCCGAACTGCGTCGCGTGCACGATGCAAAGCGGGTCGGAACCAAGGCCTTATAGTGCCTTTGAGGCAACATGCGCCCCTGCGTCGTCTCGCTGCCAACCGCCGCCCAATGCTTTGAACGTGGCCACTGCAGCGCGAGCCGATTCAGTTTGTGCCTGGGCTCTGCCATCAGATGCCGCTAGGAGATGTTCATCAGCATCCAGCACTTCGATCAAGCTGACCACGCCTTTTTCATAGGCGGAAAACGACGCCGCTCTGGCTTTCGCATACGCCGACTCGCCTTGGGCGAGCTGGGTCGATTGTTGCTCGCGGTTGATCCGTGCCGAAACAGCGTTTTCCACATCTTCGCAGGCCCGCAGAACGGACTGGCGGTAAGCGGCCAAGGCTTCGGCTTCCTGGCCCTTTGCCAAATCAATCTGGGCATTGATGCGGCCAAAATCGAACAGCCTCCAGCGTAATCCCAGTGCCGCCGAAGCCTGACTGGCGCCGTTGCTGAACAGGTTTGCGCTGGATACCGAGGTAGCACTGCCGAGCAGCGCTCCCACAGACAGTTTGGGGTAGTACTCGGAAATGGCTTCGCCGATGCGCGCGCTGGATGCCGCAAGCCGGCGCTCCGCGACGATCAAGTCTGGACGCCGACGCAGCAGGTCGGCCGGAGCGCCCATGTCCGAGAGGCCTGGCACATCAGGGATGGGCGCCGGCTTAGTCAACTGCGCGCTGTAAGTGCCGGGCGCCTTGCCCAACATGACATCCAGCGCATTCATTGACGCGTCAAGGCCGGCTTGCAGTACCGGAACGTTAGCCTGCGCTTGATTCAGCGCGCCTTGGGTCTGGTTCAACTGCAGTTCAGCTGCCAGTCCTTTTGCATAGAGGTGTTCGATGGTGGTGAGCAGTTGTTGTCGCGTGTCTACTTGATGCCGGGCAATTTCCAGACGTGCTTGAAGGCCACGGATGCTGATGTAAAGATCGGCTGTCTGCGCGACCACTGCCAGGCGTGTGGCAATCGCCCCGGCTTGTGAGGCCTGATAATCGGCGGAGGCCGCCTCTTTGCTGCGGCGTAGCCCGCCAAACACATCCAGCTCCCAGCCGGCATTCAAGTTCGCCTCATAGGCACTGCCGTAGCGATTATAGGAAGGGTCTGAATTCAGCACTTGGCCCAACGGCGTCTCCAATGACTGACGGGCTCGGGCCGCCTGACCATTGACGGTAGCCGACGGCAGGAGGGCTGCGTTAGCTGCGCCCAAACCGGCGCGAGCCTGCTCGATCCTTGCGCTTGCCTGGGCTAAATCGAGGTTCTGTTCAAGTGCTCGATTTATCAGCTGACTGAGTATCGGGTCATTAAATGCGTTCCACCAAGCGGCGAGATCGGCATTTGCGGCGCCCACTTGTCGTGCCTTGGACGTTTGCGCCGAGAAATGCTCGGGCAATTCCACACTGGGTTCTGAGTAGTCGGGGCCCACTGCGCAACCTGCAACCATACCCAAACACAGTAAGACGGCGAAACGAGGAGGAGGGTGCATGCGGTACCTGCGAAAGGGTCGGTTTGTGACGATATTACAATTTGGTCACAAGTTGTCAACCACCTTTGGGATGAGTAAGCTGCTCGCATGAATCAGCCATCAGTTTCTTCGCCCAGCGCCCGTGGCCCAGCCGATCACGACATTCGAGACCAGATTGTTGCGGCGGCCAACGAACATTTCAGTCAGTACGGTTATGGCAAAACAACGGTTTCTGACCTAGCCAAGGCCATCGGCTTTTCCAAGGCTTACATCTACAAGTTCTTTGATTCCAAGCAGGCAATTGGTGAAGCCATCTGTACCAACTGCCTGTCGGAAATCGTTGCGGCTGTGGAGCAGGCCATCAATGTAGAGGGCATCTCGCCGACTGAACGTTTTCGGCGCCTGGTCAAAACCTTAATCGCTACAGGTGTGAGCCTGTTCTTTAACGACCGTAAACTCTACGACATCGCAGCGTTCGCCGCGTCGGAGCGCTGGCCCAGCTCACAAGTCTATGACGCTCAGATCAAGAGCTTCGTGTTGCAAATCGTGCGTGCGGGGCGAGAGCTCGGCGAGTTTGAACGCAAGACACCGCTGGACGAGACGGTAGAGGCGATTCATCTCGCTCTGCGGCCCTTCATCAATCCTCTGCTATTGCAGTACAACCTCGATTTTGTTGAAGAAGCCCCTTCTCTCATCTCCAATCTTGTTCTGCGCAGCCTGATGCCTTAAACCTCTGCTGACGGATGCGCTGCGCATCCGTATCAGCGTGTGCGCCTGAAAAAACCAGATATCAAGCCTCTCTGCTTTGCTCTGATCAAGTGGGCGATGTTCATTCGTCTAGCTAGTGACTATTGACAGAAATAGTCACTTGAATAAGCATGGTGTATCCGCTACCGAGAGGTCTTTATGATCCACCGCCACCGCATGTCACTCATTTTCATTGTCTTGTTGCCGTTTGCCCTAGCGGCCTGCAACGAGGCCACGCCTGCCGATCCTCGCCTTCAAGTGCCCTTGGTGCGCATCGGCGTGGTTCAACCCTCCGCGCCTGCGGAACGGGTATTCACTGGTATCGTCGCGGCTCGAGTTCAGAGCGATCTCGGTTTTCGGGTGCCAGGGAAAGTCTTGGAGCGCTTGGTGGACTCCGGGCAGAGTGTCAAACGTGGGCAGCCACTCATGCGCATCGATGCCAACGACCTGACGCTGACCGCGCGGGCGCAGCAGGAAGCGGTGCTGGCCGCCATGGCGCGAGCCCGGCAGACCTCTGATGACGAGCTTCGCTATCGTGATTTGGTGTCCGTCGGTGCGGTATCGGCCTCAGCTTACGCAGGGATCAAAGCGGCGGCCGACTCGGCGAAAGCTCAGCTAAACGCTGCCCAGGCTCAGGCTGATGTGGCGAAAAACGCGACCGGTTATTCGACGTTGCTGGCGGATGCTGACGGGGTGGTAGTGGATACCTTGGCGGAGCCGGGGCAGGTGGTTGGCGCAGGGCAGGTGGTGGTACGCGTTGCCCGTTCAGGGCAGCGTGAGGCCGTGATCCAGTTACCCGAGACGCTACGTCCTGCGCTGGGCTCGGTGGCGACGGTTGAGCTCTACGGGCAGAACCAGCGTGCAGGCAGCGCCCGTTTACGTCAGCTGTCCGACTCTGCGGACCGACAGACCCGAACGTTTGAAGCGCGTTATGTGCTGGAGGGGGCGCTCTCCAACGCCACCCTGGGTTCGACGATCTCAGTGATTATCGCTGACACGGATGTTGCTGATGCCAAGGAACTACAGGTGCCCATGGGGGCCCTCTACGACGCGGGTAAAGGCCCGGGTGTCTGGGTGGTTGGGGGAGAACCGGAGCATGTGGTATGGCGCCCGGTCAATGTTCGCAGCTTGAATAACGAGGCCAGCGTGCGCGTGACGGGTGATCTCCAGGTGGGTGATCGTGTCGTCGCATTGGGTGCGCACCTATTGAATGAGGGAGAGAAAGTCAGGACTGAACTTGCCGGTGCCACGCAAAAAACGGTGGTTGAGGTGAGTCGATGAGCGGCTTCAATCTTTCGGCGCTGGCCGTACGCGAGCGCTCAATCACCCTGTTTTTGATCCTGCTGATTTCTGTGGGTGGGTTGTACGCCTTCTTCAAACTGGGGCGTGCGGAAGACCCCGCATTCACCATTAAACAAATGACGGTGGTCACTACCTGGCCTGGGGCGACGGCCCAGGAGATGCAAGACCAGGTGGTAGAAAAGCTGGAAAAACGCATGCAGGAACTGCGTTGGTACGATAGGACCGAAACCTTTACCCGGCCCGGCTTGGCATTCACCACGGTTTATCTGCTCGATAGCACGCCACCCTCAGCCGTCCAGGAGGAGTTTTACCAGGCGCGCAAGAAAGTCCTGGATGAGCAGAAGGGGTTGCCGCCTGGGGTGATCGGCCCGATGGTCAATGATGAGTATTCCGATGTCACCTTCGCGCTCTATGCGCTCAAGGCCAAGGGCGAGCCGCAGCGTTTGGTGGTGCGCGAAGCCGAGAGCTTGCGCCAGCGTTTGCTGCATGTAGCGGGTGTGAAGAAGGTCAACATCATCGGTGAACAGGCCGAGCGCATTTTTGTCGAGCTGTCCTACGAGCGTCTGGCAACACTGGGCATTTCTGCACGAGACATCTTCAGTGCGTTGAACACGCAGAACATGATAACGCCGGCCGGTTCGGTAGAAGCGAAGGGGCCCCAGGTTTTCATCCGCCTGGATGGCGCGTTTGATGACCTGCAGAAGATTCGCAATACCCCGCTGACAGTGCAGGGCAGAACCCTCAAGTTGTCCGATGTGGCTGAGGTCAAGCGCGGTTATGAGGACCCCGCGACATTCCTGGTACGCAACAACGGCGAGCCCGCATTGTTGCTCGGCGTGGTCATGCGCGATGGCTGGAACGGCCTGGATTTGGGGAAGTCGCTGGACGCTGAGGCAACAGCGATCAATGAGCAGATGCCTTTGGGCATGAGCCTGACCAAGGTCACGGATCAGGCGGTGAATATTGGCGCCTCCGTCAACGAGTTCATGGTGAAGTTTTTTGCTGCCTTGGGCGTGGTGCTGCTGGTGTGTTTTCTCAGCATGGGCTGGCGTGTCGGCGTTGTGGTTGCCGCGGCGGTGCCGCTGACCCTGGCGGCCGTGTTCATTGTCATGGCGGCCACGGGCAAAGACTTCGATCGAATTACCCTGGGCTCGTTGATTCTGGCGCTGGGACTGCTGGTGGACGATGCAATCATTGCCATTGAAATGATGGTGGTGAAGATGGAGGAGGGCTACGACCGAATCAAGGCCTCCGCTTATGCCTGGAGCCACACGGCCGCGCCGATGTTGTCGGGGACGTTGGTGACGGCGATCGGCTTTATGCCCAACGGATTTGCCAAGTCGACCGCTGGTGAGTACACCGCGAACATGTTCTGGATCGTTGGCATTGCGCTGATTACTTCCTGGGTAGTGGCCGTGGTGTTTACCCCTTACCTGGGCGTCAAACTGCTGCCGCAGATCAAGGTGCCTGAAGGCGGGCATACGGCGATTTACGGTGCACCGAACTACCAGCGTTTCAGGCGCCTGCTGGGCAGTGTGATCCGCCGCAAAGGCCTGGTAGCGACATCCGTCGTGGGCTTGTTTGTTGTTGCGATTCTGGGCATGGGCGTGGTCAAGAAGCAGTTCTTTCCAACGTCCGACCGACCTGAGGTGCTGGTTGAGGTGCAGATGCCTTACGGCACCTCTATCGAACAGACTGATGTGGCGGCGGCCAAGGTCGAGGCGTGGTTGGCTCAGCAGCCGGAAGCCAAGATCCTCACCGCTTACATTGGCCAGGGCGCGCCGCGCTTCTATTTGGCGATGGCCCCTGAGCTACCCGATCCATCCTTCGCAAAAATCGTCGTCCTGACCGCGAGTCAGCAAGAGCGCGAGGCGCTCAAGCTCCGCCTCAGGCAAGCCGCAGCCGATGGTTTGGCGCCTGAAGCCCGGGTGCGGGTGACGCAGTTGGTATTTGGTCCTTACTCACCGTATCCGGTGGCCTTTCGGGTGATGGGCGCCGACCCCGCAGTGTTGCGGGATATCGCCGCGCAGGTGCGTGAGGTCATGACCGCCAGCCCCATGATGAGGACCGTCAACACCGACTTGGGCGAGCGCGCGCCGGCACTTCATCTCACGCTGGATCAGGATCGTCTGCAAGCATTCGGCTTGACCTCGACCGATGTCGCGCAACAGCTGCAATTTCTGCTCACGGGGGTGCCTGTCACCGAGGTGCGTGAGGACATTCGTTCGGTTCAGGTGGTCGCTCGCTCCGCTGGGGAGACGCGTCTGGATCCATCGAAAATTGCCGCCTTCACGCTGACCGGCGCCCAAGGCCAGCGCGTGTCGCTGTCCCAGGTAGGGGCGGTGGATGTGCGCATGGAGGAGCCCATTCTGCGGCGTCGTGATCGGACGCCGACCATTACCGTGCGCGGTGACGTGGCTGAAGGTCTTCAGCCTCCCGATGTCTCCAACGCCTTGATAACGCAGTTGCAGCCCATCATCGAAAAACTGCCGGCGGGCTACCGCATTGAGTTTGCCGGCTCGATCGAGGAGTCGGGTAAAGCGAACAAGGCATTGCTGCCGTTGTTCCCGATCATGATTGCGCTGATGTTGCTGACCATCATCATTCAGGTGCGCTCGATGTCGGCAATGATGATGGTGTTCGCCACCGCGCCTTTGGGCCTGATTGGTGTGGTGCCAATTCTGCTGCTGTTCCAGCAGCCGTTCGGGATCAACGCCTTGGTGGGACTGATTGCATTGTCAGGGATTCTGATGCGCAACACGCTGATCCTCATCGGCCAGATTCACTCCAATGAGCAAGCCGGCCTGTCGCCTTACAACGCCGTGGTCGAAGCCACTGTGCAGCGCGCGAGGCCCGTGATTCTCACGGCGTTGGCGGCGATGTTGGCGTTCATTCCGCTGACCCATTCGGTGTTCTGGGGAACGTTGGCCTACACACTGATTGGCGGTACGTTTGCCGGCACCGTGCTGACCTTGGTGTTCCTGCCAGCGATGTACGCCCTCTGGTTCAAGATCAAGTCTGAAGCCTCACAGGAATTCTCGACGCATGTACGTCCTGTCTGATTGAGCGGGCAAACGTTCGCTTGGGCGAGCGTTACGCCCTCTCAAGGCTGGCCGAAGACAATACGAAATCATGGCCCTGATAAACGGGGCCATGACGAAGAGAGCATCCCGGCACATCACCTCGGCTGCAATGAATCGCTCAGGTTTAAACCACCCCATCACCTTTGCGGGGCTTTTCGGCCTCGTGGATTTGGTTTCACGGGGACGCTTTCCCCGTACTCGCTCCACCAGGTGGCGAGTGCCTCCATCGTCGGTCCGAGTGCACGCGCCTTGGCTGTCATCTCATATTCGACGCGCGGTGGTACTTCCGCGAAGACTGTTCGCGAGATCAGGCCATCGTTTTCAAGCTCTCGGAGTTGCGCCGTCAGCATGTGTTGCGTGATGCCGCTAATCGCCTTGCGCAGTTCTCCGAAACGATAGATTCGCTGGTTCAACAACCACATGATTTCCAGTTTCCACTTGCCTGAGAGCAGCGCAAATGCGCGGCGCATTTCCTCGTGCATGTTGATCTGAGCGTCATAATTAGTCTGGTTTTCCATACTAAGCACCACTTTTTCATCCTGCTTGTGGGTTTTCATGTTAGGCGACATCTTTGACCTGAGTCGACGCAAAAATTGCCTGCTTAGGAAAACCTCATGATCGAAAACTACGTTTATTGGATCAGCACGGCGCTACTGTCGCTGCTCTATTTCGCTTCTGCCTCCCTGTACATCGCCAAAGCAGACTATGTTCGAAATGCACAGGCGGAGTTGGGTTATTCAGCCTCCCACCTGGTGCCCTTCATGATCATGGTCAAGGTACTGGGTCCTGCTGCGATTCTGTGGCGCTTTAACGTGGCGCTCAGTGATCTTGCCTATGCAGGCATGTTTTATCACCTGCTGCTCTCCGCCCTGGCACACCTGGGTGTTCGCAAGCCCAAGGGTTCTCTCCCGGCAGTCGTAGCACTGATCCTCCTGGCGGCCTCCTTCATGACACAAAACGCTGTTCG
The DNA here is from genome assembly GCF_000217955.3 of Pseudomonas fluorescens HK44. Classification (GTDB taxonomy): domain Bacteria; phylum Pseudomonadota; class Gammaproteobacteria; order Pseudomonadales; family Pseudomonadaceae; genus Aquipseudomonas; species Aquipseudomonas fluorescens_AQ. Next base: position 233,716 of record NZ_AFOY02000015.1, read on the forward strand.
CGATCTTCCGTCGCCTTACGCACCGCCGACGGCGGTAATCCAAACGCCTCTTGAATAAAGGAGATTTATATGACTCGACTCAGTGGAAAAGTGGCCATTGTCACCGGCGCCGGCCGTGGCATCGGCCGAGCCACCGCCAAGCTTTTTGCGGTGCAAGGCGCGAAGGTGGCGGTCGTTTCACGCACGGCAGAAAATGTCGACCAGGTGGTTGCCGATATCCAGGTCGCAGGCGGCATAGCTCTCGGAATTGTCTGCGATATCGCTGATCCTGATCAAATCACTGCCACCGTCGATAAGGTGATCGCTGCCTATGGCCAGATCGACATTCTGGTAAACAATGCATTCGACCCCTCGGTGGTTTTTTCATCGGTGGTCGAGCTATCGGCCGAGCAGTTGCAGCGTAATTTTGAGATGGGGCCGATTGCCTATCTGCGAACGATGCAGGCGTGCTATTCCCACCTCAAAGCCAGCGGCGAGGGCAGGGTTATCAACTTGCGTCACTGGCCGGCGTCCTCGGAATACAGGGCTATGCCCCCTACAATATGGCGAAGGAGGCGGTGCGTGCCCTGACTCGTACAGCGGCGAGGGAGTGGGGCGCAGACAACATAACGGTGAATAACGTCATGCCGGTCGCAGACACTTGGGGTACTGCGGCCGATGTGCCTGCGCCCACTAACGTACTTGGCCGTTATGGGTCGCCGGAGGAAGACATTGCTCCGGTGGTGCTGTTCCTCGCCAGCAAGGATGGGCAATTTCTGACGGGATACAGCCTGACGCCGGACGGTGGCCAAATCATCGACAGCGCACGCTGATTTTACCGTCCAGCCTGTGAACGATTGCTCCACCGGAACCACAAGAAACGCCTTGGCGTGTCTTGTGGTTTTTTCATGCGATGTTCACCGATGCAACCGGCTCCCGCGTGGCTGCGCGTGCAGCCAGGAGGGCAAGAGCAGCCGCCACGCCCAACAACGCGGCGCTCAACTCGAAGGTCGCTCGATAGCCGCTCGAGTCAAACACCAGCCCGCCAACGGTTGCACCCGAGGCAATGGCCAGTTGAATGATCGCCACCATTAAGCCGCCTCCCGCTTCAGCAGCCTCTGGCAATGTTCTGGTCAGCCATGTCCACCATCCCACCGGGGCCGCCGTTGCAACCAGCCCCCAGAGACCCAACAAGACAGTGGTGGCCGCCGCCGAGCTGCCGAATGAAACGAGCGCCAGTGCGATCATTGCCATCAAAATCGGTATGACGATGAGGGTGCGATGCAGGCCATTTTTCAAGAAGGCTTCAATCAGGAAGGTTCCCGCGAGGCCCGCCAGACCCAGGACGAGCAACATCAGCGACAGCATGGAAACACTGACGTGCGTGATCGTTTCAAGGAACGGGCGCAGGTAGGTAAACAGCATGAACTGACCCATGAAAAAGACACTGACCGCCACCATGCCTAACGCGACCGGTAGGCTTTTCATCAGCCTGAAGACATTCCCAGTGCCTGAACCACTTTGCGACTTCATCGCCGGAAGGCTAAACAGAAGCCAGACAGAGGCGATTACCGCGACCGGGATGACGCACAAAAATGCACCGCGCCAGCCGATCAACGCGCCAAGGAAACTGCCCAACGGCGCTGCAATCACTGTTGCCAGAGCGTTGCCGCCGTTGACGATTGCCATGGCGCGAGTGATCTGGTCTTCAGGCACCAGGCGCATGGCGGTCGCCGCCGACAGCGACCAGAAGCCGCCTATCGCTACCCCGATCAACGCGCGGCCGATCATGAATACCCAGTAATTCGGCGCGAAAGCGACCACTGTTCCCGAAATGATCATCAGCACAGTCAGTGACAACAGCAGAGGTTTGCGGTCGACCCGCGCCGCCACCGAAGCGATCAGGAGGCTGGCGAACAGCGCAAACAGCCCTGAGACAGAAATGCCCAGGCCCGCTTGCCCCTCGGTGATATGCAGATCGGCGGCAATTGGCGTCAGCAGGCTGACGGGCATGAATTCCGACGCCACCAGCACGAAGGCTGCAAGCGACATGGCAAATACGGCGCCCCACGATTGTTCAGCTTTCCGGGGGGCGTGGAGGGAGTAGCTGGTCATTGATTGAATCCTGTCATGCGCGAAGCGTTGCGGCCCCGTAAACGAGGCCGCGAGAGAGAGCCGGTGCCCGACCAGGGGCACCGGCCAGTTACTTCAGGTTGCTTTTGAAGAACGAGGTCAACTTGGCGAATGGAATGAGGTTGACCCGGTCGTAGAGATCCACATGCCCGGCATCCGGAATGATGAGCAGCTCTTTAGGCTCGGCAGCGCGTTTGTACGCATCCTCGCTGAATTCGCGTGAGTGGGCCTCGGCGCCAGTAATGAATAGCAACGGGCGAGGGGAGATCGTCTCGATGTCGTTGAACGGATAGAAGTTCATGAATTTCACGTTGCTGGTCAGCGTCGGCATGGTGGTTGTCTGCGCCGACGCACCGGCAGGCGTAACCTCACCTCGTGGAGTGCGGTAGAAGTCGTAAAACTCGTCACCCACAGCGTTGCCGGTCAGTTTCAGTGGTGAGCCGCTCGTATAGCGGGTCTGCCCTCCCTGGAACTCCACGTCGCGCTGTTGCGCCGCTTCGCGAACGATCTGCTGGCGTTGTTCAACCGTTACGCCGTGCTTGAGGCCGTTACGATTGGCCGCGCCCATGTCGTACATACTGACGGTGGCGATGGCCCTGAGACGCGGATCAATCTTGGCCGCACTGATGGCGAAGCTGCCACTGCCACAGATGCCGATAACGCCGATACGCTCACGATCGACAATCGATCGAGTGCCGAGAAAGTCCACCGCGGCACTGAAGTCTTCGGCGTAGATATCCGGCGAGACTGCCTGACGAGGCGTGCCCTCGCTTTCGCCCCAGAAGGATAAATCCAGCGACAGTGTGACAAATCCCTGCTCGGCCATTTTAGTGGCGTACAGGTTTGCGCTCTGCTCCTTCACCGCCCCCATGGGATGGCCGACGATGATGGCGGCGTTCCTGGATTTGGGATCGAGGTCTTTCGAGGTAAACAGGTTGCCTGCCACCTTCATACCGTATTGATTTTTAAAGGTGACCTTTTCTACGGTCACCTTATCGCTCTTGTAGAAATTCTCCGCGCCGTTCGACCTATCGACTCCCATTGAAGAAAAAGAGGTAACAAGCAGCCCGAGGGCAAGCAAAATGCCTTTCACTGGATAGTCCTTTCGATTGAGTGGTTATTCGCTGGCGTCTTTCGCTTGGCCAGCCAATGTGGCGTTGTCGATCACGAAGCGATATTTGACGTCGCCCTTGAGCATCCGCTCGTAGGACTCGTTGATCTGATAGGCTCGAACCAGTTCGATGTCGGCGACGATGCCGTGCTCGGCGCAGAAATCCAGCATCTCCTGCGTTTCGGGGATCCCGCCGATCATCGAGCCGGCAATCGTTCGGCGCTTCATGATCAGATTGAACACGTCGGGCGATGGATGCGGCGAGGCGGGCGCACCGACCAACGTCAGCGCACCGTCACGTTTGAGCAACACCAGAAAAGCATCCAGGTCTTGGGGCGCTGCGACGGTATTGAGGATGAAGTCGAAGCTCTTGGCATGCGCGGCCATCTCCTCAGCGTTGCGCGACACCACAACTTCATCGGCACCCAGTTGTGTCGCCGCTTCGCGCTTGGATTCAGAAGTGGTGAATGCCACGACATGGGCACCCATCGCATGGGCCAGCTTGATGCCCATGTGGCCCAGCCCACCGATGCCGACCACGCCGATTTTCTTGCCCGGCCCGGCGTTCCAGTGACGCAACGGAGAATACGTGGTGATGCCCGCGCACAGCAGCGGCGCGACGGCGGCCAGTTGCTCCTCCGGGTGGCGGATGCGCAGAACATAACGTTCATGCACCACAATGTTTTGCGAGTAGCCGCCGAGCGTCCAGCCGGGTGCGTCCGGGGTCGGGAAGTTGTAGGTGCCGATCATGCCATCGCAGTAGTTTTCCAGACCGGTTTCACAATCGTCACAGTGTTTGCAGCTGTCGACGATGCAACCAACACCGACCAGGTCTCCAACAGTGAAATCCGAAACATGCGCACCCACCGCCGATACACGGCCGACAATTTCGTGCCCCGGTACGCAAGGAAACTGAGTGCCTGCCCATTCGGCACGCACCTGATGCAAGTCCGAATGGCAGATACCGCAGAAGGCGATATCGATCTGAACGTCATGGGCGGCGGGGGAACGGCGACTGATCTGCAAAGGCTCAAGGGGTTTGTCGCCCGCATGAGCACCATAGGCTTGTACAAGCATGGGAGAGTCCTCGAGGGTATGTCGGATGAACATTCTCCCGCTCTGCCCAGAGGCTCTGTAGTGCAATCCGCTGGATTACTTGCCTGATTCTATGAGTCTGCGTTCTATTGCAGGACGGTTGCGTGCGGGCGAGTTAGAGTTCAGCGAAGAGGTACGAGAGGAACATGATGACCCAACACGAAACCGCCACATCGCCCCAGGAGGCGCTCGCCCAGGTCATTGGCTCGCAGGTCTTGAAACCCGGTGACTACGGAACCTCGATTGCGGGCCTCGGCTTCTTTAGGCGCGAACACCCGTCGCCGCCCGTTGTTTGCATGGTCGAACCGAGCATCATTCTTGTCGCCCAAGGCGAGAAACAGCTGTGGGTAGGCGGTGAGGGTTATCCGTATGACACCTCGCGTTTTCTGGTCACCTCACTGGATTTGCCGGCCAACTCGGAGGTGCTCGCGGCGAGCCCGGAACAACCGTGCCTGGGGCTGACGTTCAAGCTCGATTTGCGCATGCTGGCAGAGCTGATAGCGCAGAGTGACCTACCGCCCACCCGTGAACGCTCCATCGCGAAAGGGGTAGGCATCGGTTCAGTGACCGCAGCCATGCTGGCGCCGTTCGAGCGCTTGTTGGCGCTGCTCGATGAGCCGGAAGCTATTCCTGTTCTCGCCCCTTTGATCCAGCGTGAAATTCACTACCGTCTCTTGAAAAGTGATCAGGCGGGCAGGTTGCGACAAATCACTTCTGTCGATGGCCAGGGCTATCGAATCGCCAAAGCCATCGATTGGCTGAAGTTGAATTACACCTCGGCCCTTCGTGTCGACGAACTTGCCGCCCGGGTACAGATGAGCACGCCGACCTTTCACCACCATTTCCGCCAGCTCACCGCGATGAGCCCGTTGCAGTACCAAAAATGGCTACGGCTAAACGAGGCGAGGCGCTTGATGCTCAATGAGCATCAGGATGTATCGAGTGCGGCGTTCAAAGTCGGTTATGAGAGCCCTTCGCAGTTCAGCCGCGAATACAGCCGACTGTTTGGAGTCGCGCCTAAACGAGATATCGCAGTGTTGCGAGGGGCAGGCTAGCGACATGGTGAGGTCATTCAAAAATGGTGGTTGGTCCACGAGCGAATACTCCGCCCAAGATGTGAGGGAGCTATTTATAAAACGGAAAAAACCATTAACAATCAGGCTTTTATGTCAAAAATAGCCGGATGCGATGGGCTACACCTAACGGTTTTTTTGCCCCCAAACGGATCTCCGACGGAGAGCTACCAAACCAGCGTTTGCAAGAACGTGCCCGGAGAAACCCACGGGGATTCACGGCAAACACCTTGCGCTGCGTTTTATGGATGACCGCCAAGCCATGGAGGTCGGAATGAGCCAACTCCAGACCTCCATGCGTCGCGTCTTTTTTCCGCCCGAAGATTATTCCACCGACGTTTGCAATACCTCAATCCATAACGCACCTTTTCCCGACGCCGCTTCACCTACACGTTTCAAGGCGCCGTTGTTGCTGACCGCGTAAGTGCCGACTTTTTCGCTTTTCTCACCCGTTACCAGCAACCAGTGCCCGTTGGGTGAAAAAGCGATATTGCGTGGCTGCTTCTCTTCCACCGGATAGTTCTCAAGAAAGCTCAAGCCGCCTGTTGAAGGGTCAACCGCGAACGCCGATACCGAACTGCTGGTGCGCTCGGTCATCAACAGTAGCTTGCCGTCGGGTGAGATCCGCAGGTCCGCCGCCCAGATACGTGGTGTGGGGTCATCCTTCAGGTCGTTGTTACGGGCATCACGCACTTCGCCGCGAGCCAGCTTCAAACGCTCGGGAATGCCATTGGCAACGGCAATCTGACTCAAGGCACCGGTGCTGTCATTGATTGAAAACGCTGTGACCGTGCCGCTCATTTCACCGACCACATACAGGTATTTGCCGTTCGGGGAAAAGGCCAGGTGCCGAGGCCCGGTATTGTCCGGGACACTGATGTAGCCGCTGCCGATGGGGGTGAGCGCGCCGGTTTTGGCATCAAGGCGATATTGCAGGACCTGGTCCGCGCCAAGATTGCCCGCGTAGGCAAAACGGTTGCTTGGGTCGGTTCGAACCGAATGTGCATGCGGACCTGTTTTGTAGCTCAGGATGCTGGCAGAAGGCTGATAGGCCTTGTCGATGGCCTGAACGCTGACGGTATCGGCACCGTAGGATGCACCGAGCAGATAGTGTCCTTTTCTATCGGTAGACAGGTAAGCCATGCTTTCTGCCAGTGGCGCTTTGGACAGCGGCGTCAGATGTCCGCTCTTGGGATCTATGCGGTAGCCCAGCACCTGAAACGGCTTGACCCGCAAGGCGGCAAACAGCACTTTGCCGTCAGGGGTGATGGCCATGGGGTTGACCTGATCACCGGCGTTGACCTGTTCAATCAGGCTCAGCGCGCCGTTGTTCTGGTCAAGGCGATACTGGGAAATCATTCCGTCTCCCGGGCTCGAGATATAGGCAAAGGTGGCGGCATTGGCTTGCAGGCTGAGACCGTAGACAACGGCAGCGGCCAAGAGGAAGGGGGTTCTCACAGGTGGTCCCTTATTTTTATGATAGTGGTCAGTCATCCTATGACTGTTCTTGGGCAACATCAATCATGGCTTTTCTCAGGTTGGAAAGTAACTTCATGGCTCAGGCGCAGTGTTTACGAGACCTTGGCCCGGTTCGGCTATGCGCAGCTGAATCCCTTTTTCGCCAGTTGGGCGTCGATCTGTTTACCTGACACTGAGCCGCCGAGGGGACGCAACGTCCCCTCGGTGGCCAACGTTCAGTCAGTCACGGAACCGTGCGGTATTCTCCCGGCGAAACTGTCCACCAGGCTCGCCACCACCATCTCTCCCATTCGCGTGCGGGTCTGCAGCGTCGCACTCGCGCGATGGGGCTGCAGAACCACGTTCTCGTTACCAAACAGTGCCTCGGGGACGTTCGGTTCATCGACAAACACATCCAGCGCCGCACCCGCGATCTCACCAGCGGCAAGCGCCGCCACCAGATCAACCTCGTTGACCAGCTTGCCGCGCGCCACGTTGATCAGATACCCGTCCTTGCCCAGCGCCTGCAGCACCTCGGCATTGATGATGGCTTCAGCCTTGTCGGCAGCGGCCGCGAGAATCAGCGCATCACTGTTGCTGGCCAACTGCTTCAGATCGGCGAAGAAAGTGTGGTTCACATCGCTCATCGGCTGCAGATCGGTGTAGCTGATCGGGCAGCCGAACGCCGCGGCTCGAGTCGCCACTGCACGGCCGACCCGGCCCATGCCGACAATCCCGATGTGCATGCCCGACACCTGACGCGCCAACGGCAACGGAGCCAACGGCGTCGGGCTATGGGGCCATTGCCCCGAACGCACATAACGATCACTGGTGCACAGGCCCCGGCACACGGCAATCAACAAGCCGATGGCCAGGTCGGCGACATCCTCGGTCAGCGCGCCGATGGTCGCGGTCACGCGGATCCCGCGATCCCGGGCGTAAGCCAGATCCACCGCATCGGTGCCCACGCCATTGACCGCCACCACTTCCAGTTTGGGTAATTGCGCCATCAGCGCCTGACTGATACCGGTATGCCCGCCTGTAATCACCCCGCGAATGTTCGCGCCGTGTGCCTGCAAATAAGCCTGCTTGTCGGCTTGCTGGAAGTAACGTCTGACGGTAAACAACTCATCGAGCAGGGCGTTGATTTCAGGGATCAGGATCGGGCTGAGCTGCAAGACTTCTGGCTTCATGTAAACCTCGCGTAACGGAATAAAAAGGCCGGTTTAACCGCGACCGGCAAACGGCATGGCACTGGCCATGACGGTCATGTTCAGGACGTTCGCCTCCAGCGGCAGGCCGGCGATGTAGCGCACGGCATCGGCCACATGCTTGACGTCCACCATCGGCTCCACGGCGATGGTGCCGTTGGCCTGGCGCACACCTTTGGTCATGCGCACCGACATTTCGGTCAGGGCGTTGCCAATGTCGATCTGGCTGCAGGCGATGTTGAATTCGCGCCCATCCAGGGCCAGGGATTTGGTCAGCCCCAGCACCGCATGTTTGCTGGCGGTGTAGGCGCTGCTGAAGGGGCGTGGGGTATGCGCCGAGATCGAGCCGTTATTGATGATGCGTCCGCCCTGTGGCTGTTGCCGGCGCATCAGTGCGAAGGCACCACGGGCGCAGAGGAAAACGCCGTTGAGGTTGGTGTCGATCACGTTTCGCCACTGCTCGAACGTCAGCTCATCAAGCGGCACTGCAGGGGCGTTGACCCCGGCGTTGTTGAACACCACGTCTAGGCGTCCGTATACCTCGGTGATGGTGGCAAACAGCGCATCGACACTGGCCGGGTCGCGTACATCAGTGGGCACCGCCAACGCTTCGTGTCCTTCGCTGAGCGCCAATTCGACCAAGGCCTGCAACGGCTCAGGCCGACGTCCGGCCAATACCAGGGTAAATCCGTCTGCCATCAGAGCCAGCGCCACGGCGCGGCCGATTCCGCTGCCGGCGCCGGTGACCAAGGCCACTTTCAAAGGACTGGACATGTTGTTATCTCCTTTTTTCAATTCACGAGCGTGTATGTCGGGTTCAAGGTCGCTGACCGACGCGCATTTCCAGTTGGCCGATGCCGTCGATCCCGGCATTGATGATGTCGCCCGGTTGCAGCACATCGACGCCCGCCGGGCTGCCGGTCATGATCAAGTCACCGGCCCGGAGCGCTACCGATTGCGAGATGCGGCTGATGATTTCACTGACCGACCAGATCTGGCTGTCGAGGCTGTCGCGTTGGCGCTCTTCGCCGTTGACGTTCAGCCACAAATCACCGTCCGGGTGTCCGGCACGAGTCACCGGCACGATGGCGGTCATCGGCGCGGCGCCGTCGAATACCTTGGCACCTTCCCACGGCAAACCATTGCTTTTGGCCGCACGCTGGACATCACGACGGGTCAGATCAAGACCGACGGCATAGCCCCAGACATAGGCCTGCGCCTGACTCTCCGGAATATTGGCGCCGCCTTCACCGATGGCCACGACCAATTCGATTTCGTGGACAAATTCTTCGGTCAACGGTGGAAAAGTCACTTCACCCGCCGCATCCACCACGTTGCTCGCCGGTTTCATGAAGAACACTGGTGGCTGGCGGGACTGGCCCTGGGTGTCTGGCCAAGGGTAGTTGCGGCCGACGCAAAATACCCGGCCAACGGGAAAGCGCTGCTGGCTGCCGGCAACCGGCAAGGTCACGGGCAGATCCGGGGTAAACACGTACTCGGTCATCGTCATTTTTGTAGTCGTCCTGTTTGAAGCGTCAGCGTACGGCGGCAATCTTTTGCAAAGTTGGACGAAAGCCGCTTCGTGTTGGAGAAAAACGGTGTCTTGGCTCAGCGCGCCTTGAGTTCGATGCGATACAAGCGACCGAGCAGTAACGAATAGGACAAGGTGCCCATCAGCGCCACGCCCCCAATGAACCAAAAGGCGTAGGCAAACGAGCCTGTCGCGTGGACGATGCCGCCAATCACGATTGGGGTGACGATCCCGCCGATGTTGGCGGCCAGGCTGGTGACCCCGCCGGTCAGTCCGATCAATTCCTTGGGCGCGACTTCTGATACGGCCGCCCACGACGACGAAGCGATTCCCTGGGCGAAGAAGGCAATGGTCAGCACGGCAATACAGATCACGTTCGAGTCGGTGAAATTCACCAGCACGATCGACATACCCAGCATCGATCCGACTACCAATGGCAACTTGCGAGCGAAGGACATTGAGTAACCACGGCGTATCAGCAAGTCAGAGACGATGCCGGCCAGCAGAATGCCAACCGTTGCGCCCACGAAGGGCAGCACGGCGAAGATCCCGGCCTTGATCATGGTCAGCTTGCGTTCTTCGATCAGGTATGTCGGGAACCAGGTCAGGAAGAAATACAACGCCGAGGTGCTGGCGAACTTGCCGATGCAAATCGCCCAGATCTGCCGATAGCTGAACAGCTCTGCGATCTGCCGCCAGTTGAACCGGGTGCGTTCCTGACTGCTCCTGACCAGTCCACCCCCGGCTTCGATGTACTTCAGCTCTTCCTGGCTGACGTTCTTGCAGCTCAGCGGATCGCGGTACACGTAGAGCCAGATCACACCGAACACAATGCCGAGTATCCCGGTGCTGTAGAAAACATGGCGCCAGTCATAAGTCGTGGCCAGCCATAACAGCACGCCGGTAAACAGTGCCGTGCCCAGATATTGGCCGCACACGTAAATGCTGCTGGCCAGGCCCCGTTCGCGGGCCGGGAACCACACCGTGACCGCTCGGCTGTTGGCCGGAAACGCTGGAGCTTCCATGGCACCGACGGCCAGTCGCAGCCCGAACAGCGAAGCGAATCCTGTGGCAAAGCCTTGGCACACGGTAACCGTCGACCAACTGATCAGCGACACCCCGTAAGTGAACCGGGAACCGAAGCGATCGGCGATGAACCCGGCGGGGACCAAGGCGAGTGCGTAGGTCCAGGCAAACGCGGAAAAAATCAGGCCCATTTCGATCTTGTCCAGGTCCAGATCCTTGGCCATGAACGGTGCGGCAATCGAGATGTTTACGCGGTCGATGTAGTTGATGATGGTCGCAATCAGCAGCAACGACAGCATGAACCAGCGCCGACGCGTCGGCAGTCGCTGAGGCAACAGGGCGTCCCTGGCGCCGGCGCTCACCGACGGCGCGGTGGACGGGGAGGTTTGCGAGTTCGACATGGGTAGACCTTTTTATTGTTAGAGGAATCGAGATGTTCGCGCGCAGCCGAAGCCGATGCCCCCAGTGTCGGGGCAGAGCAATCGCTACTTGAATGAGAGGCGCGGACAGCCGCTGTCAGGCGCTCAAATACGCCTTCGGACTGGCTCGATCGGGGGAGGGTTGGCGAGGGGGAAAAACAGATTCATCACGAGCGCACCTTTTGATTGTTTTTGGAAGGGTCGGGCTGCATTGGTTGTTACAGTGGTCGTACAACCTCTCAAAATCAACGGAGGCGTTAGATCGTTTTTTCTCCTGTAAAAGGCGATTAATGCAGGTGTCCAAGAGAAATCAAATCGGCTCATTTCCCTCGTTATGCTTTATTCGCTTCATAAGTAGATGTTTTTAAAAGATTAAATATTTTTGTGTGCTCGTAGTTTTTTGGACAGACGACACATCACACACGGATACAATTAATTCTCTGTATTTCGTTGTCATCCTATGACGTGTTGAAGCCAGCGGTGTCTGCCTTCACAATCACCGCGGTCGCCGCCTGCGTCGCGGCGCGACGACAACCTGTCCATGTACCTGTCGAGGATCCTCAGGCGATGTCGTCACCGAGTCGAGTACCCACTTACGTCATGCAGCAACGCAGCGAATTGACGGACTTTTACATCCGCGACAAAAAGGGCCGGCGCGCCGAAACCAGCCCGCATCGCCATGAGTATTTCCAGATCCAGGTCAACCTCGGTGGCGATACCGTGCAGCACATCGGCAACGTCGAACGTCCGTTTCCGCGCAATACGCTGGCCTTCATCCTGCCGCATCGCGTGCACGTGATTCCGCATCCGGTCGACAGCAATTTCATGGTGATCAATTTTTCCCAGACCTTCCTGCTCCCGCACTTGCAGTGCGATCCTATGGATCTGGAGGAAGTCTCGATACTCCTGGCCCCGGAGTTATCGCCGTTCCGCTTTCAGGAGCATCTGGATTTCATTCTGGGCGATGAGGATTTCAATAAAGTCTGTGCCCTGATCGAACAGATGCGCGTGCTCGATGAGAACCGTCAGTTCGGCACCCGCGAGATGCTCAAGGGGTTGTTGCTGCAACTGGTGGGGAGCGTTTGTGCCTTGTATGCCGAGCCGCTCAAACGATTGGCCGAAGAGAATGCCGCCGAAGTCAGTCGGCGCGATGCGCTGAGCAGGATGTCCGAATACTTGCGCAAGAATATTGCCGACCCCGATCTCAACCTGATCAAGGTGGCTGCTGCGACGTACCTGTCACCGACGTATCTGACGCACTGGTTGCGCAAGGAAATCGGCAAGACCTTCACTGAGCTGGTGCTCGAGCGCAGGATGCACGCGGCACGCAATTATCTGCTCAATGGAACCCGGCCGGTGGGGGAGGTGGCGAGGTTGTGCGGTTTCGCTGACGAAGCTTATTTCTCCCGACGCTTTCGCCAGATACATGGCCAGCCACCTGGGCAATTCAGACGTCAGCAGCTCAATCCTGATACGCCGCAATCACCGTCCTACACGTGATCGACAGCTGTAGGTGATGTGGCGGTAGATACGAGGTCGATCTGGGCGCACCGGATTGGCCGAAATCGGACGTTCACCGCAGGATCTCTCAGGCATACGCAGTCTCTACAAATGCCTCCAGCGCCTTGTCTTCCAGGATCTCGATAGAGAAGTGCCCGAAGCGCTTGGGCAGCCAGAAGATGCGTGCCCCGCAATATTCAGATGGCTTGAAGCAGAACCCAGTGGCTTGCCTTGGTATTTCTCCTTTTTTGCTCTTGAAGCGCCCCAAAAACAAGTCCAGAATTAAGTCTTTTCCTGCTTCGGCAAGAAAAGAAACCCCTTAGATTTCAATGGGTAGGACGCTAGATGCGAGTCTCGTTTCCCGCTCCAATTATTTTTCTATAGACTTCCATTGAGGTATGTAGAAACCAAAAAAAGAGGCTAAGGCCTCTTTTTTCGTTCCAGTAAAGTCTATTTTTATACATCAATAGCCACGATTTTTTAGTACATTTTTTAGTACATCAATTCGACGCTTGGTAAATCAGTTTTTAGAGATGCTTGGCGTTCTGAAAACCGTACAACACTTCTTCATTCATATGAAATGGAGCTAGTACGATGGTCCTTACCAACACGGCGGTCCGACACGCTAAGCCTCGCACCAAAAATTACACCCTTCCTGACTTTGATGGGCTAGCGCTTTTCGTGAATACGAACGGTACCAAGAGCTGGCACTTCCGCTTTTCTTGGGCGGGCAAGCAGCCCCGTATTTCTTTCGGTACCTATCCTGAAATTGGTCTACGCGATGCTCGCGTTCTGCGCGATATCGCCAGGGCGCTAGTCGGGAAGGGTATCGATCCCCGCGATCAACGACGCCTTGAGCGCAATGCCAGACTGGTGTATCTGGAAAGTGCCTCCAGAGCGCCGTTGCACATCTGGGCTGATTCCTTGTCCGGCTGCCATCACCGTTCTGTTGTTGTGTCTTCAAGTTAAAGAAGTCGCGTTGGGAGGCATGCTTGTCTTGTGCTTCAGCATTGGCTTGGCGATCACTCTGGTTACCGTGGGAGCAGCCACGGCCATTGGCGCACGGCAGGCCTCCAACCGCTGGCCGTGGCTGGGCACCGTTGCACGGCGGGCGCCTCATTTGTCCAGCGTGTTGATCATTGGTGTCGGTCTGTGCGTGGGTATTCACGGCTGGATCGGTTTGAACACATAAGGCTTATGACTGAGACTCACCCAGATCTGGTTCCTTCGTTGAAAGGCCGCAGCGCCAGCCTTGATCTGATCAAATGGCTGGCGATGTTGATAATGATCATCGATCACTTGCGGTTGGTGTGGCCGGAACTGAGCACGCCGTTCATTCCAGGCCGGCTCGCTTTCCCACTGTTTTGTGTCGCCATAGCGGCCAACGTCGCACGGTCCATACGTGGTGAATGGCTGAACATTTTTCCGAAGAGGCGGGGGGTGGTGTCGACTTGCCGCTTAAGGTCAATGGTGCCTAATGCGAGAAGGTCAGGAGATCAACCGTTGGGTTACGGTCAATGAACGCTGCGATCATTGATGGACAGTCATAAGAAAGCTGGTTTTATTGTTACCTACAGGGGCAATGACTAAGTACATGCTTTCGATCGTCTGATTGGGGGTTGTTGGATTTGTTTTAACTTTCGCATGTCCAGAGCTAATGCAGGCAATATCATATGCTTGCTGTGCTTCTGCGTTGGTCTCCCAAAGCTCCTGCTTTGTGCTGTTAGGAACGTTGGCTTTTGAGTAATAATCTATAAATCTGAATTTGACCCTTATGTTTTTTTCGATAAGTCCAAACCTGCGGAGAAAGTCTGGTATTGTGGCGTCGGTGCAAGTGCGGCACGGGCTCCAGTATTGATAGAAAATAATTTTTGAGTTGGCCGGCAGGGTGTTAAGGCCTTCACCAAATTTTTTATGGAGCTCTATCATGAGCTCTTGTTCAATATGAGCGCCGTAATTGAATGTAATTGACTTAATGAAAAAAGGGTTGTCCTTTTCCAAGGCTGTCGTAAAGACGCATACTACTCCTGACATTGTTCCTGGTGTAAAACTGAATTTGGAATCATAAAATGATTCCGCAATTTGAGTTGATAACCCCATGATTTATATCTCCATGCATGAGTATTTCCTTGTTATTCTTAATAGCACTTAATTAACGCCTGTCAAGCATTGGTGCAATATTTGCGCTGTAAGCTGTTAGGCATCCGTCGACTAGGCGCTGTCCGAAAAATAATGTCGAAAGCATCGCATAGCACAGGCTAACGAGACCATCGTCGCGTCATTTTTCGCGAGCTTGCCGAAGTGTGTAACGATGCGACGATTCTCCTTCATCCAGCCGAACATACGTTCGATGATGTTGCGCTGCCGATATTTCGGTCGAAAACGAGCGAGGCAAGCCGTGCTTGGGTTTGCGCTTCATGGATCGTAGGGGGAATCACCGGTTGCATCCGGTAACGATTGCAGTAGTGTCGCAAAGCTTCGGAAAAAACCAGCGACAGCGTTTGCTAGAACGGCCGCGCAAACTGGGGGTATGGACTTCATCGAGCAGCGGCTGGGCATATGAGATGTCACTGGCCTGTCCGTCCGAAAGCAGGAAGCGCAGTGGTACGCCATTAGCATCGCATAGCATATGGATCTTGGTGGTCAGGCCTCCGCGACTGCCGCCTAGCGCATGATCTGAGGGGCCATCAGGCCCCTTTTTTCCGGCGCCAGATCAGACTCGGGTAGCGCGTACAGCGGTGGAGTCGATCATCTAGGTCTCCAAGTCGATCAATCCCTGCTCGTTCAGCCTGATATGCAGTCGCTTGAGCATCAGATCGAACGTTCCTTGGTTACGCCAATCTCGGAACTGCTGGTAGACCGTTTTTCGCCCCAAATGTTGATCGTAGCGAGGGTGCTCAGGTTGCGATGTAGAGGGGGGGCTTACCTTCGCTGTTCATGGCCAGTTAAGCCGTTGGGCCAGGTCGGTGATCAGTCGTTGGGCAGGTGCAGTTGCACTTCCATGGCGTCATGAAGGAGTCGAACGACCTCGATCACGTCGTCGTTTGCCACACGATAGAACACGATATGGCGTGGGCTTTTGACGGTCCCATGAGGGTGTTTAGCCTGCTGGCGTGAATAGATGAGGTGATAGCTGCGAAGGCCCGGTGCAAGCTCATCGCGGTCGTGGCTGCCAATGCGATAAGGCGTGCCGGCAATCGCTTGCAGTGCCGCGAGAATCAGCGCCTGGTAGCGCTGGCGTGCTTGATCGCCGAACTGCGTCTGGGAGAACCTGAGGATGTCGACAATGTCGGCGCGCGCCGCGTTGGAAATCCGATACTGCGGCATGCTCAGTGTTTCTCGCGCGCGGGGAGGGTTGCCTCCAGGCTCAAGCCCTCGAGGTAGTGCTCCAGATCCCCTTCGTTCAACTGAGTAAAGTGCCCGTGCTCAAGGTCCATGATGCCGATCGAGGTCGCCTGACGCAGGGCCTCAATTTTGGCGGTGTCTTCGGCGACGCGCTGTTCCAATAGACGCAAACCTTCTCGCATCACTTCGCTGGCATTTTGATAACGGCCGGACTGAACCAGGTCATGGATAACCTGTTCCTGGTGAGGGGTGAGCACAACGTTTCGCGTCGCCATAATTAGCTCCAGCTCTGGGCAAACAGGTTCTTTCGACCATTGGCATATTATGCCATTTTACCCAGAAACACATAGCTTGAGAGCTGTATCTGACGAACTGGGGCGTACGGGACCATCCTTCGCGCCGAACAGCGCGTGCTGGCTCTGGACTGCAAGGCCGTGACTGAAGAAACCTCTAAAGCCACCGATGCAACGCGCCAAAGCGTGACCGCGATTGCGACCGCGCTGACCGTCGGCCTGGGTTTGATTGCCGCACGAATCAGTGTGCAGGTTAACGCGTACCTGATCAGCATCGTCATGGTGGTCGCCGTTGCGTATACGGTCATTAGCGTTTTTTCAGGTTGGAAATTTATTAGCATCCAGAAAAAGTTGCGCGAGGAGTGGCAACCGAAGCTGTATCGTTACCTATCGACTGACGAATTCAACAAGATGGTGAAAGAGCCCATTGGCCAAGTTGAGCGCGTGTTTTTCAACGTGGCAAGGTATGGCTTGGGCGTCCTCTCCGTTGTGGCTCTAGGGGTGATTCTCTTTGCATTTGTGCATGTGGATCAAGCGTTGCCCCCTCCGGTGCCTCCACCATCCGTGATGCCTAAAAAACAACCTCGTCCGGACGTTCACTCTGAGCGCACTTCCCTCGATCCTTGGACCATAACGATCCATGCCTCAGTCGTCTGTGATCCGCCCAGAAAAGGAGGCACGGGATTGATTGCACGGCCCCCACCATGCTGTAGCAATTCTGGCGTGTAGTCAGACGAAGTACAGAACGCCTCAGGTAGTTATCTATTTCTCTAACGAGTTCAGGGCGAGTGGCTGCTAACCGCGAGCTGATGCTTCGGCGAGGCGGTACGGATTTGGTGAGTTTCTCGGGGGCATTCTTAACTTTGTCGCTATCTAAAATGCTGGTGCGCTAAAGGCATCCGGCAAGTGCAGTCAGTACGCTTGCCCTCAGACGAGGAACTTGGCACGCTCAGCCAGCGAAATGAAATTGCCATGATCACGAATAATTGTCGGCGCTTGTCAGATCACTTTTTCTTGGTATCCGCCTCACTGGAAACCGTACAAATCACCTCCATCCATACAAGACGGAGACTGTACGATGGCCCTCGTGCTGCCTTGACCAGCGTCGCATCGCCATCCACACCAACCGCCTTGATAGCCCGTTCAGCGAGCGTCCGCAACAGCCAGCCCTCGCCACAGCCCAGTTCAAGCGCGCTCGGGATGACGGACTACACCGCCAGGAGGATTGCCTGGTCGGTGACGCTTTACCTGCGTCTGTTCGAAATGTTGGTAGTCAAGATTCTGTAAGCATGCGCCGTGCTCGACATCCAGATTTACGCAAGGTTGTAGGAATAGCCTTGTCTGGATTACTTGATTGACGTCAACCGTATGAGTCGGCCTGCTCTGTATTCTGCGCTGACACCGACAGTTGGAAGGGCAAGGCTTATTGCTTATGACTGAATTGACGCTGACTCACCTCGACTCACTGGGACGCGCACGAATGGTCGATGTTACGGATAAAAGCGTGACGTCCCGAGAAGCAGTGGCTGAGGCATGGGTTCATATGCTTGCCGAGACCCGACAACTGATTGCCAGTGGTGCTCACCCTAAAGGTGATGTATTTGCGGTAGCGCGGATCGCTGGCATTCAGGCGGCCAAACGCACGAGCGAGTTGATTCCGCTCTGTCATCCGCTGCTTTTGAGCAGTGTTAACGTTGAGTTGAGTTTTGAAGGTGACCAACACGTACGCATTGTTTCTCGGTGCAAGTTGTCCGGACAGACCGGTGTCGAGATGGAGGCACTGACCGCCGCCAGTGTGGCGGCCTTGGCCCTGTATGACCTGTGCAAGGCCGTGGACCGGGGCATGAGTATCGAATCGGTGCGGCTGTTGGATAAACGGGGTGGTAAAAGCGGTTGGTATCGGGCGTTGGAACAATGAAGCTGAATGTTTTGTATTTCTCGCGGTACCGCGAAACGCTGGGCCTTGACAATGAAACGATTGAAGGTGATTTCACTTCTGTCGATCAGTTGCGTCAGCACCTGATACATCGTTCCGGTGTTTGGCGGGTGCTGGCCGAACAGAACCTCATGTGTTCCCGCAACCAGGACATGTGTGGGCTCGATGAGCCGTTGATAGACGGTGATGAAGTGGGTTTTTTCCCAACCGTAACGGGAGGGTGAATCGATGATTCGAGTCCAGACAGGCAGCTTCGACCCCGGTACCGAAATCAACACGCTGCATGCTTTGAGCCTTGATGTCGGCGCGGTGGTGAGCTGTGTAGGGTATGTGCGTGACTCCAACGTCGGACGGGAAGTCGCCGGCCTGCGTGATGGATTACCTGAAAACCCGCGCGCCATTCTGGAAGAAAGAACAGGTGGCCGAGAGTTCCCATTGGGTCGAGGCTCGCAACAGTGATCGCGAGGCGGCGCAACGATGGGATTGACGTTTCCCTCTCTGTGAGTGAATCGTGTTCAGCTGTATTGAAAGCGAGAATCCCATGCTCTATCCGCTGTTTCTGACGTTGCATCTGTTTGCCGCGCTGATTTTTATCGGCACGGTGTTCTTCGAAGTCCTGTTCCTTGAAAGTATCCGCAAGCAGCTGCCTGTCAAGGTCATGTTGCTGGTCGAGCAGGGGGTCGGTCGACGTGCCCGCACCTTGATTCCATGGGTTCTGCTGGTATTGTTCGGCGCCGGGATGGGGATGGTCTGGCTGCGTTATTTGCCGGCCCTTGCAACGCCGATGAGCTCATCATTCGGCACATTGCTGATGGTGAAGATCGTGGTGGCCGTCAGCGTACTGCTGCATTTCCTGGTCGCCATGTTTTTGTTCAAAAGTGGCCGGATGAGTGCTCGATACCTGCATTTCATCCATGGCAGCCTGTTCTGCCACATGGTCGTCATCGTACTGTTGGCCAAGTGGATGTTTTATCTGACGTGGTGACTGTGCTTGCCTGGAGCCTGTTGCGCGACAAGCACTTTGCTCGCGCTTGATGCAAATCAAGGAGCATTGCTCGCCAGACTCCGACACTGCTGGTCTGCAGCCAGTCTCGGAGACCCGTCATGCTCAATTTATTCCACAACCCCGGCGAGCTGAACGTCCGGTACGATCAAGGCGTGCTCGACCCCAACTGCCAAATCGACACTGAAAAATTTCATGGTGGCATCGGCTCTCTGGATTTGCTTCGTGCATTGCGCGTCAGCCGACAGAAGTGCCGTCCGCTGTCCCTGAACGTACAACTGCCTTCTAACCTGAAGCCTTCCTTGTGTTCCCCTCGCGATATTTCATGCGAGCACAGTGGTGTCGAACACTATCTTCAGCGTCTGCAACATGAGATCGACCTCGTCGGTTGTCATCTGGGGACTGGGCAGCGGGTCGAGCAGTTTCATTTGGGGGGCGGAACACCTGCCATCGCCCACCTGAGGCGGCTGATGAATCACCTTCGTGGCCGATTCAACTTTCTTGGACATGAGTGCGCTGACTACAGCATAGAAGTGGACCTTCACCATACCGATTGGTCGACCATGGGCGTGCTGCGTGACTTAGGGTTCAACCATGTCAGCATCGGCGTTCCGGACATCGGTGCCGACAGTGCGATGTCGGAGGCCTGCTACCAGAACCCGGCACCGATCCATTCGCTTATCGATGCCGCTCGTACCTTCGGTTATCGATCCATCAATGTCGATCTGGGTTATGGCCATACCTGGCAGACGCCAGTAAGTTTTGCGCTGAAACTGGCAACCATCATCGAACTGGAGCCGGACCGGCTGCTGGTGTTTGATTATGCCCGGCCACCTCAACGCTATCGGCTAAAGGCCGCAGATAAAATCAGGGCGTTTTGCAGCGAGGAAGATAAAGGCGCCATGCGCCGGATCTGCTTTGAACAGTTGATCGGCGCCGGTTATCACTACATTGGCCTGGGGCAGTTTGTCCGGCCCGATGACGATTTGGCGATTGCTCAGGAGCGCGGCCGATTACGTCGCAATAGTGAGGGATTTACCCGTCACGGGTATTGCGATCATATCGGGTTCGGTTTGGGCGCTATCAGTCAGATCGACGATTTGTATGCGCAAAACACCGACAAGCTGGAGCTGTATCAGCAGCAACTGGACATGGATCAATTGCCAACAAGCCGTGGCTGGCGCTCTGAGACGGGGAATCAGGCCAGGCACATGGTGGTGGAGCGCCTGGCGTGTGATCTGGAGCTGGATATCCAGGCAATCGAGACGCGCTATGGACTGATTTTTCGTCAGTATTTTTCCGCCGTATGGCCTGTGCTGGAGCAATTGACCCGCGACGGGTTGATTGAGTTGTCTGATCGTTTCATCAGTATTCTTCCGGCCGGTCGGCCGCACGTCGATGCCATCTGCAACCTGTTTGAAAGGGATTCGGGCAGTGCGGGGCATGAACTCCATTGCGAGTGGATTGATCATGACAACTTCGTTTGATTTCAATCGCGCCCTGGTCGAAAAGTATGACCGCCCGGGGCCGCGCTATACCTCTTACCCGACTGCGCCGCAGTTTCATCAGGCGTTCGCCGTCGATGACTATCAGCGTGCCGCCTCGGACAGCAACCAGGCGGCAACGCCAAAATCGCTGTCGGTGTACATCCACATCCCGTTCTGCAAGAGCCTTTGTTATTACTGCGCCTGCAATAAAATCATTACCCGCAAAACCCACCGCGCCGTCGAGTACCTGACGTACCTCAAGCGCGAAATCGTGATGCAAGCCGCCTTGTTCGACCGCACCCGCAAACTCACACAACTGCACCTGGGGGGTGGCACGCCGACCTATTTGACCAGCGAACAGCTGGCTGAGCTGATGGACTGCCTGCACCAGGCATTTGACATGGATGATAGCGATGACCATGAGTTTTCCATTGAAGTCGACCCTCGCACCATCAGCACTGAACAGATCCAGTCGCTGCGCCGGTTGGGGTTCAATCGCCTGAGCTTCGGCGTACAGGACTTCGATCCCGACGTGCAGGCCGCGGTCAATCGTCAGCAAAGTGAGGGGCAAATTTACGCGCTGGTCGCTGCTGCGCGCCAGGCGCAATTCAAGTCGATCAGCGTCGATCTTATCTACGGCCTGCCATTGCAAACCGTGAACAGTTTCGATGTCACTCTCGGCAAGATCATCGCGTTGCGCCCGGACCGGATTGCAGCCTACAGCTACGCCCATTTGCCGGAGCTGGTGCGCGCGCAACGACTGATTCGTCCGGCCGATATGCCGCCACCTGAGCGCAAGCTAGAGTTGCTTGAACTGACTATCCGCCGTCTGACCGAGGCCGGTTATGTCTATATCGGCATGGACCATTTCGCCTTGCCGGACGATGAGCTGGCGTTGGCCCGGGCCAATGGTACGTTGCAGCGCAATTTCCAGGGGTATTCCACCCACGCCGACTGCGATTTGATCGGTCTCGGGGTGTCTTCGATCGGTAAGGTCGGCGATAGCTACAGCCAGAACGTCAAGGAGCTTTCGCAGTATTACGCGCGACTGGATCAAGGCTTGTTACCGGTCCATCGAGGTTACCGCTTGAGCGCCGACGATCAGCTTCGCCGTGAAGTGATCAGCGATCTGATGTGTCATGGCCGGATCGACTTCGGCAAGTTTGAAGCGCGTCATGCCATCTGCTTTACCGAGTACTTTGCCGATGCGCTGATGCAACTGGACGAACATGTTCGCGTTGGATTGCTGCAGATTCACGAAGATGCGTTGGTGTTGTTGCTCCACGGGCATTTGATGATGCGCAGCGCGGCGATGGCGTTTGACGCCTATCTGGACGGTGATCAAAAAGGCCGGTTTTCACGCACCGTTTGAAGTCCCCAGCTCCGGGGACGCGTCAGCGGTGGCCAACGTGATTGTTTTTCAACTGTCCCAAGGTGCTCGGGGTGTCTACGGTCAGGACTGGAAAGTCGACTGCTCGCTTGACCGCGATCAAGTTTGCCGGCCATGTCACTTGCCAGGTTGTCGCAGGCGCCCGTAGCGTGTTGCTTGAATCCGCTTTTGGAACAGACAGCCCATGGACCGTATCCCGTCTTGCGAACACAAGGTCGACCCCTTCTATCAACCGCTGAATAATGAGGAGGTGCTGTTCGAGCAAGCCTGGCGTCACGGCATGCCGGTGCTGATCAAAGGCCCGACCGGGTGCGGCAAGACCCGTTTCGTCCAGCACATGGCCCATCGGTTGAAGCTGGCGCTGTACACCGTGGCTTGCCACGACGACCTGAGTGCCGCCGACCTCATCGGCCGGCATCTGATCGGCGCCCAGGGCACGTGGTGGCAGGATGGACCGTTGACCCGCGCGGTGCGAGAAGGGGGTATCTGCTACCTCGACGAAGTGGTCGAGGCCCGTCAGGACACGGTGGTGGTACTGCATCCACTGGCCGATGATCGCCGGGAACTGTTCCTGGAACGCACCGGCGAAGTGCTGAAGGCACCACCATCATTCATGCTGGTGGTGTCTTACAACCCCGGTTACCAAAACCTGCTCAAAGGTATGAAACCCAGCACCCGACAACGTTTCGTGGCCATGCGTTTTGGCTATCCACCGCTGGCCGATGAAGAACGCATTGTCGCCCGGGAGGCTCAGGTGGACAGCGCGCTGGCGGCGCAAGTGGTCAGGCTGGGGCAGGCGCTGCGCCGGCTCGATCAGCATGATCTGGAAGAGGTCGCCTCGACGCGGCTGCTGATTTTCACGGCGCGAATGATCCGCTCCGGCATGAGTCCGCGTGAGGCGTGCATGGCCTGCCTGGCCGAGCCGTTGAGCGATGATCCGCTGACGGTTGCGGCGCTGATGGACGTGGTTGATGTCCACTTCGGCTGAGCCCGGAAGCGTTTCGCCGGGTCACTTGTCGGGCGATCTGGCGATGTGGTTTTTCATTCTGGCCGAGCTGTCAGTGTTCGCCATTCTGATTCTGGCGTTCGCCGTGACCCAGGCACTCAAGCCGCAGCTGTTCGGCGAAAGCCGCCTGTTGCTCAATACCTCTACCGGCCTGGCGATGACCCTGAGCCTGCTCACCGCCGGGCTGTTCGCCGCGCTGGCTCAGGAGCAAGTCAGGCGCTCTCGGTCCCGCCACGGCGCTGTGCTTTTGCTGGCAGCGTTGCTTGCCGGCAGCGTCTACGTGGTGTTGAAACTTACCGAATACCAGCACTTGCTGGCCTCGGGGCTGGGCATGGAGCACAACACTTTTTTCACCCTCTACTGGATCCTCACCGGTTTTCATTTTCTCCATGTATTGCTCGGCATGGTCATTCTCGGATGGCTGGCCGAGCGTTGTCGTCGTGGCTTGTACAACGAAGACAACCGCAGCGGGTTTGAATCCGGCGTGCTGTATTGGCACATGGTCGACCTGATCTGGGTCGTGCTGTTTCCGCTGGTCTACGTGCTGAATTGACGGGAGGTTTTATGTCCGCTTCCAGGTTATTGCTGGTCTGCTGGGCCGCGCTGGCCACGTTAAGCGTGTGCACGGTGGTGCTGGCACAGGTGGGCGTGACCTGGCAGCTGTCCATTGCCATCTTGGGGGTGGCGGTCGGCAAGGCGTGCCTGATCACCGATGGCTTCATGGAGCTGCGCCGCGCGCCGAGACTATGGCGCCGCTTGATGTTGAGCTGGGCGCTGGTATTGGCGGCACTTGTGGGGCTGAGTCTGTTGTCAGTTCTCTCTGGATAATACCCGACCAAAACCATCTGATTTTCTTGATCGCCATCAAGCCGGTTTCAACCCTGCGCTTCCTAGAATGGACGGGTCAAGCAAAGAGGAAGCGACCATGTCAGAGACCTTCACCAAAGGCATGGCCAGGAATATCTACTTCGGGGGAAGCGTCTTCTTCTTCCTGATATTCCTGGCCTTGACCTATCACTCGGAACAGACCTTTCCCGCCCGTAGCAATGAAGCGCAGCTAAGCGAATCAGTGGTGCGCGGCAAGTTGGTCTGGGAGCAAAACAACTGCGTCGGCTGCCACACATTGCTGGGTGAGGGCGCCTACTTTGCGCCTGAACTGGGCAACGTGTTTCAGCGTCGTGGCGGGGAGGCGGGCTTCAAACCTTTTCTGCATGCCTGGATGAAAATGCAGCCGCTGCGCGTACCGGGTCGGCGAGCGATGCCGCAGTTCAACTTGAGTGACCAGGAGGTGGATGACATCGCCGAGTTCCTCAAGTGGAGCTCGAAAATCAACACCAATGGCTGGCCGCCAAACAAGGAGGGCTGAGAGATGAGCGTGACTAATCCACATCTGAAATTTGCCTCGCAAGCTGTGGCCAAACCGTACTTCGTATTTGCCCTGATGCTGTTTCTCGGTCAGGTGGTGTTCGGTTTGATCATGGGCCTGCAATACGTGGTGGGGGACTTTCTGTTCCCGGCCATTCCCTTCAACGTGTCGCGGATGGTGCACACCAACCTGCTGATCATTTGGTTGCTGTTCGGCTTCATGGGCGCTGCTTACTACCTGATTCCGGAAGAGGCCGACCGTGAACTGCACAGTCCGAAACTGGCACTCATCCTGTTCTGGGTATTCGCCGCCACCGGTGTGTTGACGATCCTGGGGTATCTGCTGGTGCCTTATGCGGGGCTGGCCAGGCTGACCCACAACGAGCTGCTACCGACCATGGGCCGCGTTTATCTAGAGCAGCCGACCATCACCAAGATGGGGATTGTGCTGGTGTGCCTGGGCTTTCTCTACAACATCGGTATGACCCTGCTCAAAGGTCGCAAGACCACCGTCAGCGTGGTCATGATGACCGGTCTGATCCTGCTTGCAGTGTTCTTCCTGTTCTCCTTCTATAACCCCGGAAACCTGGTCCGCGACAAGTTCTACTGGTGGTGGGTGGTGCATCTTTGGGTGGAAGGTGTATGGGAGTTGATCATGGGCTCGATGCTGGCTTTCGTGCTGATCAAGATCACCGGGGTAGACCGGGAAGTGGTGGAGAAATGGTTGTATGTGATTATCGCCATGGCGCTGATTACCGGGATCATCGGCACCGGTCACCACTACTTCTGGATCGGTGGGCCGGAGGTCTGGTTATGGGTTGGTTCAATCTTCTCCGCACTGGAGCCGCTGCCCTTCCTGGCGATGGTGATATTCGCCTTCAGTATGGTGAAGAGCCGGCGTCGGCAACACCCGAACCGCGCCGCGACGCTGTGGGCCAAGGGCACCACGGTGACCGCCTTTTTCGGCGCCGGTGTCTGGGGTTTTCTGCATACCCTGGCACCGGTCAACTACTACACCCATGGCACGCAGTTGACCAACGCTCACGCCCACCTGTCGTTCTACGGTGCTTACGCGATGATCGTGATGACTTTGATCAGCTACGCCATGCCACGCTTGCGCGGGCTGGGTGAAGCTGGCGACGAGCGTTCGCAGACTCTGGAGATCTGGGGATTCTGGTTGATGACGCTGTCAATGGTGATGATCACGCTGTTGCTCACCGCTGCCGGTGTTGTACAGATCTACCTGCAACGCTGGCAGGCCGACGGAATTGCCTTGCCGTTCATGGCCACGGTCGAACATTTGCAGGTGCTGTTCTGGGCGCGTCTGGGGGCCGGGGTCGGTTTCCTTGCCGGGCTGCTCTGCTATTTGTTCAGCTTCAAGCAGCGGGGTCGCGCCGCCTTGCGCGCCCCGGCGGCGGTGGTGCCTTCATGAGCCGGGTTAACGGCTAGAAAAGGTCGGCCCGGCTGATACAGCGGGCCGTTTTTTTGGTGTCCAAGAAGGGCAAACAGCATGGCCTTTACCGTCGAACTGGAAGAGTGGGTAGGCAGTGCCTGGCACCGTTTCATCACTCGGCGCGCCAGCCCGGATTTCCCCGAAGCGCGCGTCGAACTGATCAACCAGCAACGCCCGCTGGCGCTGTTGTTCCGCGCCATGGGCGGTGCCAATGGCATCGGGCTGGAGGCGGCCAGCGACCGCGATCTGCTGCTGCGGCGCAACGTGTTGCAGCAGATCGCTGGTACCTGCAAGCAAGTGCCATTGGCGTGGTGTGACGAGAATACCCTGCGGCTGCCGTCAAGCCTGGCGGTCTTCCCTGAAGTCACACTGAATGAGGAACTCTATCGTTGGCTCGCGTTGCTGGCAGCGCAGGCCGGTCAGATGCGGCATTGGGGGCGGGACAACCAGCGCTGGACGCAATTGCTGTTGCGGCGCTATCCAGCGCTACGCGCGCGCTACCAGCGATTGGTCGAGGCCCATCTGCAATTGCGCCCGGATCCGGCATCGTTGAACA
Organism: Pseudomonas fluorescens HK44; assembly: GCF_000217955.3. Lineage (GTDB taxonomy): Bacteria > Pseudomonadota > Gammaproteobacteria > Pseudomonadales > Pseudomonadaceae > Aquipseudomonas > Aquipseudomonas fluorescens_AQ. The sequence goes on from NZ_AFOY02000015.1 coordinate 260,086, forward strand.
GCAATGAAGCAGCACTGGAACGGGCGTTACGCCAGGCGCTACGCGAGCCGGGCAGTGTCGAGCATTTTCCCCGTAGCGAACGGGCGGCGTGGCCACTGCCGCTTTGGTTGTACCCGCCGCAGCACCTCGCGAGCCCGCAGGCTGCCGATCTGGGCGATGAATCCGAAGAGTCTTTGACGACGTCTCCCGGCGAGCAGAAAAGCGGGCGCAAACGCGCCAAACGCATTGACGACAGCACCCGTGACGGCGGGCTATTGGTGGTACGCCTGGAGAACCTGTTCAGTTGGACCGAACACGTGGACCTGGATCGCTGGTCAGACGACAGCGAAGACCCGGACGCCGCCAGGGTCGCTGATGATCTGGACGAATTGACCCTGTCGCGCACCCGGCTGCGCAAGGGCGGTGGGCTGAAGCTGCACCTGGATTTGCCACCGGCCGATGTCGACGATATTCCCTTGGGCGAGGGCATCAAGTTGCCAGAGTGGGACTATCGAAAACAGCAGATGCAGGGTGCCTTCGTCAATCTGCAAATGATGGTGCCCCGTGACTGTGAAGCGCAGCCGCTGCCGCCACGGTTGAAGGTTTCGGCGCAGCGCCTGCGACGCCAATTCGAGCACTTGCGCAATGACCGTCAGTGGTTACGCCAGCAACTTCAGGGCTCGGAACTGGACATGCAGGCCTGGCTGGATTTTCACGTTGAACGCGAGCATGGCCAGTGTGCCGAGCGCGGTCTGTTCATGGAGCAACGCCAGACGCGCCGCGACCTGGCGTGCCTGTTGCTGGCCGATGTGTCGATGTCCACCGACGCGCACCTGAACGATGAGCATCGTGTGATTGATGTCATCCGCGACACGCTGTTGCTGTTTGGCGAAACCCTGTCGGGGCTGGGGGATGATTTCGCCCTGTACGGTTTTTCCTCACTGCGTCGTCAGCAAGTGCGCATGCAGGAACTCAAGTCCTTCACCCAGCGTTATGACGACAACACCCGCGGTCGTATTCAAGGGCTCAAGCCGGGGTATTACACGCGCATGGGTGCCGCGATTCGCCAGGCCACGCGCCTGCTGGGCAGCAGTAAGCGGCGCAGCAAACTGTTGTTGCTGCTGACAGATGGCAAACCGAATGATCTGGATTTGTACGAGGGCCGTTACGGTGTTGAAGACACCCGCGAGGCGGTGCTGGAGGCACGGCGTCAAGGATTGACGCCGTTCTGTATCACCATTGATCGTGAGGCCGGGGATTACCTGCCGTACATGTTTGGCGCCAATGGCTACACCGTGATCCGTCAGCCTGAGCAATTACCGCTGCGCTTGCCGCAGTTGTATCGCCAACTGACTCAACCTTGAGCCCGGGTCTGACTCACGCGGCATCAACTGATGCCGCGCGGCAACCCGAAAAACATCGCTATGCAAAAGATTGTCAGGCCGATACAGAACCACCTGAACCGGTGCAGTCGACGTTCCTGAGCACGTTCGGCCATCGCCGGCAGGGGCATGCCGCATTGGAGGCATTCGGATTGTTTTGGCGGGTTAGGGTGTTGGCAATACAGGCAGACGGGCAAGGTGCTCACTCAAACTGCTCCAGGCGCAGACGATCAAGAATGGCGATCTGGCGGCCGTCCTGAGTGATGATGTTTTCATCGATCAGGCGCCGGATGATCCGTGAAAAGGTTTCCGGCTGGATCGACAGATGCCCGGCAATCAGTTGCTTGGCCATCGGCAGCTCGAAATGGCTGTTTACGGTTTGCTGGCGCACCAGTTGCGTCAGCAGGTAACGCACGACCCGGTGTGTGGCGTTTTTCAGGGACAAGGTTTCGATTTCATTGACCCGTTGATGCAAGCGAACGCAGAGCTTGCCGAGCAACGCAAAGGTCAACCGGCTATTGCTCTGAAGCAGGCGCATGTAAGTGCTGTTGGATAACCGGTAGAGCTGAGTGGGGCAGACCGCCTCGGCCGAGGCCACATAGTTGGGTGTGTCCATCAACATCATCGCCTCGGCGAAGGTCTGTCGATCACCGATGACTTCAAACACTTTCTCCTGCCCATCGGGTGTCAACCGGTAGATTTTCACCGCCCCGGCAATTATGAAATAGAACGAATCTGCCGGCTCACCCTGACGGAACAACGGCTCGCCTTTGTCGATGCTCTGCAAGTGGCTGGTACTCATCAATTCATCCAGCTGTTCTTCATTCAACGGCTCGAACAAGTGATGACTGCGCAGAATCTGGTGATGGACGCGATGAAGCACCATGGAAATTCATCCTGAATATTGAGGAAGGAGCGGTTATCCCGTCAGACGAGGCCCAGAGAGAGACTGCTGGCCAGGGCCAGGACTGAGGTCAACACCACAAACCAGGCCAGTGGCTGGATGATTTTTTTCATGACGACTCCGGGTAATCGAGAGGGATCCAGGATTTCTATAAGGTTGCCCATGTAGAGCAAGACGCGGGCCAGGCTCGGAGGCCCTTGTTTATTGGGGCTGTCAGGAGATGGGGTAAAAAAGACCATGAGGCTAATGGTTTAAATAACCCTTAAATGGTCATTTGTACCCTGAGCCGATCACCCTGTGGCGAGGGAGCTTGCTCCCGCTGGAGTGCGAAGCGCTCCCACACATCGGCCATCGCAAACCTTCAGATACAACGCGTCAGCCGGTTTACGGCTGCTGTGCACCCGAGCGGGAGCAAGCTCCCTCGCCACAAAGGGCACGCGCTCGGCTTCGGGGCACGTCCCTTGCACACTTGATCTGCGACAAATGCGTTTGATCGCGAATACCCGATCATTGATCCACGGCTTTACCTCGACGCTTGCGTGTTAGCGTCGAGTCCGCAACAAGGCAGAGGAGTGGCTTTATGCAAGTGCTTGAGCGCCGTAAAGCGTTGGCGATCCCACCGCTGTTACGGCTGGCCTTTCGGCCATTTTTCCTCGCGGGCTGCCTGTTGGCGGTGCTGGCCATACCGCTTTGGCTGGCCGCCTTCAGTGGTGGGATTTCCGGCTGGCAGCCGGCAGGCGGTTGGCTGGGCTGGCATCGGCATGAGCTGTTGTTCGGGTTTGCGCTGGCGATTATCGCGGGCTTTCTGCTGACGGCCGTGCAGACCTGGACCGGTCGCCCCGGCCTCAGCGGCAAACCGTTGGCTGCGCTGGCGCTGCTGTGGTTATTGGCGCGAGTGGCCTGGCTGGCCAACGCACCGTGGCCGTTGCTCGCGGTGCTGGAGCTGGCGTTCCCGTTGGCGGTGGCGGTCCTCATGGGCTTCACCTTGTGGAAGGTGCGGCAGAAACGTAACTACCCGATTGTGGTGGTTCTGCTGTTGTTGGCCGTGGCCGATGGGTTGTCCCTGTATGGCTTGGTCGAGGGGCATGAAGGCTGGCAGCGCCAGGGCGTGCTGACCGGCATCTGGCTGGTGGCGGCGATGATGGGGTTGATCGGCGGGCGGGTGATTCCGTTCTTCACCCAGCGTGGCCTTGGTCGGGTGGAAGGTGTTGCCGCCTGGCCCTGGCTGGATCGACTGCTGTTGGTCGGTTCGCCGTTGGTGGCGTTGTTGTATGCCGCAGGACCTGCGCTCGCTCCCAATGTCTGGGTGGGCCTGCTGTTCGCGGTGCTGGCGGCAGGGCATTTGGTGCGTCTGGTGCGCTGGCATGACCGGGCACTCTGGCGCGTGCCGTTGCTGTGGTCGTTGCACTTGGCCTATGGCTGGCTGGCGGTGGCGTGTCTCGGGATGGCGTTCTGGCATTTTGGCGTGCCGGCTAACCCGAGCCTGGCGGTGCATTGTTTGACCATTGGGGCCATGGGCGGCCTGGTGCTGGCGATGATCGCGCGGGTCAGCCTCGGGCACACCGGCCGTGCACTGGAGCCACCGTCGGGCATGACCCTGGCGTTCATCTTGCTCAACCTGGCGTGTCTGAGCCGAGTGGTGTTGATCCTGTTTTCCCCATTGCCGGCGTTGTGGCTGGCCGGTCTGTGCTGGACGCTGGCGTTTGCGTTGTACGCCTGGCGTTATGGGCCGATGCTGCTGCGCACCCGGGTTGACGGTCATCCGGGATGAGCCAGCGAACTGAAGGAGGCGGACGCTGATGTATCCCTATCTGCTGGTCACACACCTGTTGGCGGCGATGGCCTTTATCGGCACGCTGTTTTTCGAGGTGGTGATCTGGCATCACGCCCGCCAGCATTTGATGGAGGCCGCGCAATTGGCCGCGGACCAGACGATTGCAGTGCGCTCGCGCAAGGTGCTGCACGGCGTGGTGTTGCTGTTATATGGCGCCGGCATCGGTTTGGCGTGGCAGTACCGGGGCGCATTGAGTCAGCCGCTGGCGAGCAGTTTTGGTACGTTGCTGAGCCTGAAAATCCTGTTGGCCCTGAGCATCATTGGTCATTACTTGCTGCTGGCCTATTGGCTGACCCACGCGCGCCTGACTGCGACCCGCGCAAGCTGGATTCGCCGCAGCATCCTCGGGCACATGGTGTTGATCGTGATCCTGGCCAAGGCCATGTTCTATTGGCACGGCTGATCGCAAGACGTCCTTCACAAACAAAACCCGCGTCAACCGGTTGGATGGCGCGGGTTGGATGTGGCCGACAAGCGATCAATGGCGGGGGTTCAGGGCGTTAATGAACAACACGTTGTTTTCCAGGTGGATGTGTTGCATCAAGTCGTCTTTGAACTCCAGCAGCCCGCGATAGAGCGCACGCCAGGTATTGCAGGCATCGGCGGGCGGGATTATGTGATTGGTCAGGGCGAGCATCTTCTCCAGCGCTTCGCCATGTTGATCATGTTCGAAGCGCAGTACCTGGATCGGCGGAGCCGCTTGAGGACCGATGCCCTTTTGCAGCATCGGGAAGAGCACTTGTTCTTCCTTGAGCATGTGGCCTTCGAGTTCTTGTTGCATGTCGGTCAGGAGATCGGCCAAGCCGTTAGGGCAGCTGCTGCGCGCGCCGTGGACGTGCTCGACCCGGCGGGCCAGACGGATCAGTTCCGGCAGTTGCTCGCGGTGGCGGGCGTGATAGCGCGTGAGGAGGTGGGCGATCAACAGTTCCGACGGCTCGTTGCGCCAGTCGTGCTGGGTTTCACCGGCGTCTTGCAGAGTGTGCAGGGCATCGGCAATCAGCATTGGGTCGAGGTCTTTGCCCTGCGCTGCTTCACGTAGGCTTTTGTGGCCGCCACAGCAGAAGTCCAGTTTGAAGGTGTGAAAAATCCGGGTGGCACCGGGTATATCGCAGGCCAGTTGGCCGAGGCTTTGTTCCAGTAGGGTCTGGCTCATCGGAGTTCCTTGTTTGGGTTTTAACGGTTCCCCAGGCTCATTGCATCCGGCATGCCATATTTAAATGACTGATACATATGGATTAATTTTTAGTTATGGTCATAGACACCCTGACGCTTTAGGGTGAATCCAACCATAGAGGGTAATTACTACCATGCTGCGAGAAAGCCTGGCAGCCGACCTGATTGTCGAGTTGCCCAATGCCGTACGCTTGCAACGACTGGTGCAGACCCTGCGCGAATACTTCAACAGTGGCGCCGTGGGATTGCTGCGTCTGGACGACGACAGTCTCAGGCCTGTCGCGACGGTGGGGCTGGTGCATGAGGCGTTGGGGCGCCGGTTTGTCATTGCTCAGCATCCTCGGCTGGCAGCGATCATGGCGTCGCGCGAGCCGACCTGGTTCGAGCCGGACAGTCGACTGCCGGACCCCTATGACGGCCTGCTCGACAACCATGTCGGCGAGCCGTTGCCGGTGCATGACTGCATGGGCGTCAGTCTGTATGTAGAGGGTCGCATCTGGGGCGCGATCACCCTCGATGCGCTGCATGCCGGAACCTTCGACAGCCGTGCGCGGGAGGAGCTCAAGCGTTGTACCTTGCAGATCGAAGCCGCGGTGCGCGTCACCCGGCTTGAACAGGAAAACCGCAGCTTGCGCTTGTCCCGCAGCGATCTTCAAGACCTGCGGATGCCTGCGGATGAAGGCGAAATCCTCGGGCAAAGTGAGGTATTGCGCCAGTTGCTCAATGAGCTGGATGTACTGGCCGACGCTGATCTACCGGTATTGCTGTTGGGCGAAACGGGCGTCGGCAAGGAGCTGTTCGCCCGACGGCTGCACCGTCTTTCGCGTCGCAGCCACAAGCCGCTGGTACAGGTCAACTGTGCCGCCTTGCCGGAGTCTTTGGCAGAGAGTGAGTTGTTCGGCCATGTCAAAGGCGCATTTTCCGGCGCCACCAGTGACCGCGCGGGCCGTTTCGATGCGGCCAACGGCGGCACGCTGTTTCTCGATGAAGTGGGTGAATTGCCGTTAAGCGTTCAAGCGAAGTTGCTGCGAACTTTGCAAAACGGCGAGATCCAGCGACTGGGGGCGGACAAGCCGTTGCATGTCGATGTGCGAATCATCGCCGCGACCAACCGGCATCTGCCAGACAGTATCCGCGACGGCCTGTTTCGTGCTGACCTGTATCACCGGCTCTCGGTATACCCCGTGCCGATTCCGTCCCTGCGCGAACGCGGTCACGATGTGTTGATGCTGGCCGGGCACTTTCTGGAACTCAATCGGGCGCGGCTCGGCCTGCGTGGCTTGCGCTTGTCGCCTGCGGCCGAGCGGGCCTTGCTGGCGTATACCTGGCCGGGCAATGTGCGCGAGCTGGAACATGTGATCAGTCGCGCCGCGTTGAAGCAACTCAGTCGCGGCACCAGTCGCGCGCTGATCATGACGCTGGAGCCGCAAGTCCTCGATCTCGACAGTACGATGGGCGCTGCAGGGGCGAGCGTCGAACCGCCGCGGGAAGAGACGTCTGATGTGCCATTCCAGGCCCTGAGCGACGCTGTCGACGATTGTCAGCGGCAAAAAATTCTCCACGCCCTGAGCCTTTCCGGGGAAAACTGGGCCAGCGCCGCGCGGTTGCTGGAAGTCGATCCCAGCAATCTGCACAAACTGGCCCGACGTCTTCGCCTCAAGTAAGCCTGGGAGGCGCAGCATGTTGATGGCGGTCAAGGTGGCTTGGCGCAGTGGCTCGCACACTGCGCAAAACCCTCCGGAGATCACCGTCATGCCCCTTTCCCTGGCTCAGATGCGCCGTAACTACACCCTTAATGGCCTGCAGGATGAGGCTGCGCTGGACGATCCCCTGGCCATGTTTCGACAGTGGTTGCAACAGGCACGCGACACCGAGTGCGCGCCTGTGGAGGCCAACAGCATGATGTTGGCGACGGTCGACAGTGACGGGCGACCGCATTGCCGGGTTCTGCTGCTCAAAGGCTTGAGCGACGACGGCTTTACGTTTTTCGGCAATTATCAGAGCGACAAGGGCCTGCAACTGGCCGCTAACCCGAATGCCGCCATGACGTTTTTCTGGCCGGGGCTGGAGCGTCAGGTGCGTATTGAAGGGCAGGTGTCCAGGCTCGATCCACAGCTCTCGGATGAGTACTTCGAGTCGCGCTCGGTGGCCAGTCGTCTGGGCGCCTGGGCTTCACCGCAGAGCCGGCCGCTGGTCAGTCGGGCAGCGCTGGAATCGCTGTTGGCCGACACCATCAAACGTTTCGTTGGCCAGACCGTGCCGCGACCCGAGCATTGGGGCGGCTACTGCTTGCACCCGGAACGCCTGGAGTTCTGGCAGGGACGTGCCGACCGCTTGCATGACCGTCTCGATTACCGCCTGCGGGACAGGGTGTGGCATCGCAGCCGCCTGGCGCCTTGAGCCTCTATTTGCCCTGTCGAGGTACCTCCTTGGAGGAATAGGCCAGGCCGCGATTGCGGTTCAGGCTTGGTCAAACCCTCATCTACGGGAAGGCTTGGATATGGCCCATTTGGCGCAACGCACGTTTGAACCCCTGAACATTGCCGTGTTGACCATTAGCGATACGCGCACCTTCGAGACCGACACCTCGGGACAGACCCTGACTGATTTGCTGCAAACGGCCGGGCATGTGCTGGTCGATCGTGATCTGGTCAAGGATGATATTTATCAGATCCGCGCAAAGGTATCCCTCTGGATCGCCGACCCCAAGGTGCAGGTTGTACTGATGACAGGCGGCACCGGCTTCACCGCTCGCGACAACACGCCGCAAGCCGTCTTGCCCTTGCTGGACAAACATGTGGAAGGTTTTGGCGAACTGTTCCGTCAGGTCTCCCTGGCGGAAATCGGCATGTCCAGTTTGCAGTCACGGGCATTGGCCGGGATGAGCAACGGCGTGCTGGTGTGTTGCGTTCCGGGTTCGCCGGGGGCCTGCCGAACAGCCTGGAACATGATCCTGTTGGAACAACTGGACAGTCGCACCGGCCCGTGCAACTTCGCCCCACATTTGAAGCCGCAAACGCAGCGGGTCATCGCCGCCTGCGAGGCACGCTCATGACCGGTCGGGTGTGCGATCTCGGCAACCTGATACCCGTCGACGAGGCCATTGATCGTCTGCTGGATCAGGCACCGCCACCACCCCTGGTGCAAATGATCGGCCTGGATCAAGCCTTGGGGCGAGTTCTGGCGACGGACCTTCATTCCCGGGTGAACCTGCCGGCCTGGGACAACAGTGCCATGGACGGTTATGCCCTCAGGGCGGCCGACCTGCCATCGGAGGGTGGTTGTCTGCCGATTGGCGGGCGAATTGCCGCGGGGGATCAGGCCTGCTTACCCTTGATCGCACAGCAAGCGGTGCAGATATTTACCGGTGCGCCATTGCCTGCGGGGGCCGATACGGTGGTGCCACAGGAGCGCTGCCGTATCGAGGGCGAGCGTGTCTGGTTCCCGCCCGTGATTGCGGGCGATCACGTGCGTAAGAAGGGCGAAGAGGTTCGTCGAGACGATCTGTTACTCAAGGCCGGCAAGCGCCTGCGCGCACAAGAACTGGGGTTGCTGGCCGGCGCAGGTGTAGCGCGGGTCGAGGTCTATCGACCGTTGCAGGTGTGCTTGCTCAGCAGCGGCAATGAACTGCGTGAGCCGGGCGATGCATTGGCGCGGGGGCAGATTTACAACAGCAATCGCTATTGCCTGGCTGCGCTGTTGCGCGGTTGGGGCGTCGAGGTTCACGACTATGGCGTCATGGCCGATGAGTTGGCGGCCAGTCGGCATGCCTTGAGCCTGGCTTCTTCGGAATGCGACATGCTGCTGAGTTCCGGTGGCGTGTCGGTAGGCGAGGAGGACCATCTCAAACAGGCGATCGAGGAACTGGGCAGCGTGGATTTCTGGCGGCTGGCCATTCAGCCGGGTAAACCACTGGCTTTTGGTGAAGTCGCCGGTAAACCCTGGATCGGCATGCCGGGCAATCCTTCGGCGGCGCTGATTACCGCGTTGGTGGTGGTGCGTCCGTTCCTGCTCAGGGCCCAGGGCGTGACTGACGTGCTGCCGGTGCCATTAGCCGTCCCGGCCGGATTCGACTGGTTGCAACGCAACAAGCGCCGGCAGTACCTGCGGGCAAGGCTGACGCCTGGTGCTGACGGCCAGTTGAGCGTGGAGCTGCACCCTCAGCAAAGCTCGGCGATGTTGACCGCGGCCTGCTGGGCCGACGGGCTGGTGGTGATCGAGTGCGAGCAGCAAGTGCTCAAGCACGACAACGTGATGTTTCTGTCTTTCGCCGAGCTGATGCATTGATGGCAATTGATTGCCGTCAAGGCCGTGCCTGCCGGTCTGGCTAGACTGTGTGGCGAGGGAGCTTGCTCCCGCTGGGTCGCGAAGCGGCCCTGTTATTTAGGCCTGCTGCGCAGTCCAGCGTCGGAACGCCGCCCGGAACAAGCTCGCTCGCCACAAGCGCATTCCAACCATGACTGATTAGGCCCCGGACTGCGTTTTTTCATGAGGATTACCCATGCAACTGGTCTGCCCGGCAGGGAACCTGCCTGCGCTTAAAGCGGCGGTGCGCCAAGGCGCCGATGCCGTCTATGTCGGCTTTCGCGATGACACCAACGCCCGGCATTTCGCGGGCCTGAACATGGACGACAAGCAGTTCGACGCTGCGGTCGCCCACATCCGTCAGCATCAACGCAAACTCTACGTCGCGGTCAACACTTACCCGCAACCCAAGGGCTGGGAACGCTGGCAGCGGGCAGTCGATCGGGCTGCCGATTTCGGCGTGGATGCGCTGATCGCCGCCGACCCCGGGGTGCTCAACTATGCCAGTCTGCGTCACCCACAACTGGCGTTGCACCTGTCGGTCCAGGGCTCGGCAACCCATGCCGCGGCGCTGGAGTTTTATGCCCAGCGCTACGGCATTCGACGCGCCGTGTTGCCGCGGGTGTTGTCGTTGGCGCAAGTACGCCAGGTTGCCGCCAGCAGCCCGGTCCCCATCGAGGTGTTTGGCTTCGGCAGCTTGTGCATCATGGCTGAAGGGCGTTGCCACCTGTCCTCCTACATTACCGGCGAGTCGCCGAACCTGTGCGGTGTCTGTTCGCCGGCCAAGGCGGTGCGCTGGAGCGAGGACGCTCAAGGCTTGAGCGCACGACTCAGCGAAGTGCTGATTGACCGCTACACCCCTGACGAACCGGCCGGTTACCCGACCTTGTGCAAGGGCCGCTTCCTGGTCGACGGCAAACGCTTTCATGCGCTGGAGGAACCCACCAGCCTCGACACCCTCGACTTGCTTCCGGAGCTGACGGCCATCGGCGTCGAAGCGGTAAAAATCGAGGGCCGTCAACGCAGTCCGGCCTATGTCGAACAAGTCACTCGCGTCTGGCGGACGGCACTGGATGCCCATCGTGGTTCACCGGGCAGTTTTCGGGTCAAGGAGGAATGGCGTCAGGTGCTGGCCGGCTTGTCCGAAGGCAGCCAGACCACCCTGGGTGCTTATCATCGATCATGGCAATGAGGGACGGAACATGAAGCTCAGCCTGGGACCGGTCCTGTTTTATTGGGACAAAGCGCAACTCAGCAACTTTTACGCCGAGATGTCGGCCTTGCCTCTGGATGTGATTTATCTGGGAGAAACCGTGTGCTCGAAACGCCGGGCCTTTTCACTGGATCAATGGCTCGGGCTGGGGCGCGAGTTGCAGGCCTGCAGCCAGGCGCAGTTGGTGATCTCCAGCCTGACACTGATCGAAGCCGCGTCCGAACTCTCCAGCCTGCGCCGGCTCTGCGACAACGGCCAATTGCTGGTGGAGGCCAACGACATGGGCGCGGTGCAGTTCCTGGCCGAGCGCAAATTGCCGTTCGCGGGCGGTCCGGCGCTCAATTTGTACAACGGGCACGCGCTGACGCAATTGCTGGACTGCGGAATGACCCGTTGGGTGCCGCCAGTAGAATGTTCGGCAGCGTTGATTGGCGATGTGATCGAGCAGGTCCGCGGACTCGGCCGCGAAGTACCGGAAGTGGAAATCTTCGCCTATGGGCATTTGCCGTTGGCTTATTCCGCACGGTGTTTTACGGCCCGCGCGGAAAACCGGCCCAAGGACGACTGCCAGTTTTGCTGTATCAACTACCCCGATGGTCTGGCGCTGACCAGCCAGGAAGGGCAGCCGTTGTTCACGCTCAATGGTATTCAAACGATGTCGGCGCAGGTGACCAATCTGCTGGCCGATTATTCCGGACTGCTGGCCTGCGGTGCCGATCTGCTGCGTCTGAGCCCGCGTGCTCAGGGCATGGCCGAGGTGATCGACGCCTATCAACGGGTTCGTCTGGGCGAGACACCGCCGCTGTTCGTCGAAGGCTGCAATGGTTACTGGCATGGCCAGGCTGGTATGTTGCGCGTCGAGGAGGTTGGCCTGTGTTGAACCGAAAAAAGTGGCTGTTGAAAGGGGCCGACCACTTACTGCCGCTGGTGCGCCGGGTGCCTTTTGCCGTGCAGCGTCTGGCGTTGCAACAGGCACTGAATCGCTGCCTCGCCGAGCCATTGCGCGAGGGGGAATTCGACGTGCTGCGGGGGCGTTGGTTGTGCCTGCGAATTCCGGATCTGGGGTTGTCCTGGTACCTGACGCTCAATGGTAAAGGGTTGCGGATTGCCGAGCATGCCGTGGCGCATGTGATGATCAGTGGTAATTGGCGGGAGTTTTTACTGTTGGCGAGCCGTCAGGAAGATCCGGACACGCTGTTCTTTCGCAGGCGCCTGGTTATCGAGGGTGATACCGAGCTGGGGCTGGCGTTGAAGAACCTGATCGACAGTCTTGATCCGGATGTGTTGCCTGTTTGGTTGTGGCGCAATCTGGAGCGGGCAGGGAAGGGGTTGGCAGCGGTGTGAGAATCCTGCGAAGGCGGCCTGACAGCCTGACAGCCTGACAGCCTGCCTGTCTCCTGCGGATGTACACAGATCTCCTGTGGAGCTGCCGCAGGCTGCGATCTTTTGATCTTGCTCTTCGGCATCTCCGAAACCGCCAAAAGATCACAGGCTGCGCCAGCTCACCGACCGCATATCCCGCAATAACCTTGTAAACGCGAAGCCCTTTGGAGGAGGTATGCGCTCCACGAGCGCCACCTACCGAACGATGCAATTCCCGTTTTCCGTGACATCTCTGGCTCAGCGGTATCGATCAACGTTATGCCCAGTTCGATGTCTTGGCGCAGGGCCGCGACTTCCCGCTTGTTGGCCGAGCGACCTTCGCCCATGCGCAAGGTGCCCTGGCCAATGACCGGGACGGTGACGCCCGCCAGTTCACGGGTACGCCTGAAAGCCTGAAGGTGATCTATGGTTTGCGTGTGGCAGCGTAAGCGCCTGTGGGTTCATTATCGCTGGGCGTGAGGGAAACACTCGGTGACAACCGGGCTAGCGCCCGTCGAAAACCTTCCACTTTGGACACATCTCCCCGGGTTCTGTGGATAATGACGCCATAGGCGTAAGGGAGTAAACCCTCCAGCCAGTCTCGTGGGTGGATCTCGACGCTGTTCTCCAGTGTTGCGACGACCCAGTCGGGGAGCCATGACATATCGCGGTCCGAGAAGTTGACTTCGCCTGCGATCAGCAACGCCAGGGTGGTACGCAGCGACGACTTGTCCTTCAATAATCGCTCCTGCAGCGCTTGGCAAGCGTCCGGGTCATCCAGTAACACACGAAGATCGTTGGGCTTGCTCAGCTTCAGCGAGGCCGGAAGCAGCGCAGACAAGGCCGGTAACGAGTCCATCCAGCGTTTTTGCACCTCCAGATCAATCCCGACGAAGTCCAGCGCCGGGGGCACAAGCGGCGCGTGAAGGATAACCGTGGGTGTCAGGTAGCGCAGGCGAAGGCTCATGATGTCCATAAAGAGCCGGTCACCGGCGCATAAAGACTCCAGGGCAGGTGCGGTGCACGGTGTGGTTGATGGAGGTGGGCCGATAATGAATGTCGCCCCAGCTGTCGTTCAGGCAGTGGGCGAGCCAAGCCTGGGGCGTAGGGCCGTTGAACGGGTCCAGGTTCATGGGAACGCCAAAACCGTTGAACACCACGTGACCGAGGGGATTGAGGCGGCTCTTCAATAGTTGGTGGAACCCGTGATCAAACACGATCGGGGCATAACCGCTCTGGGTGTAGAGGTCGACAATAATGACGTCGTACCGGTCGGGGGTGACGACCAGAAAGTGCGCGGCATCGGCGACCACACTGTCAAAGTCGATATGCGCTGCAAGTCGGTTCCGGTTGTCGAGGCTGCGCACGCGTGCGGTCTCGTCCATGTCAACGGCCAACAGACTGGCTACTCTGGTGCTGGCTGCGATCGGCGCCAGAGCCACACCGTCCGAAAGCCCCAGCATCAGAACCGAGATTCGATCCTTGGACGGATCCCCCAGAAAACCGGTACAGCCCATGTCGTCATAATATTGGCCGCAGAAGATCGGTTCATGTCGAGCAGATTCAGGTCGATCCTTGAAGTCCGGCATGGTGAAAGGCAACTCCGTTTGTAAGAGGCGGGGGTACGGCGAGGCACGTCAATGCGCAAACGCTTCAGGGTATTTGTCCAGGTACGCATCGTTGAGCTGTGTATCCGGGGAGTGCATGAAAGTTTTGAAATCGGGTACCAGGAAGACCAGCAGAGACAACAGCAGCACCATGACGCCCAGCAGGGTGATGGTCAGTGCGACCCCCAGATAGGCGATCAGGGTGTTCATCGCGAAACTGCCCAAGGGGCTGGCCGCCGCAGACAGAAATGAAACCGTGGCAAAAATCCGGTTGCGATGGAGCTTGGGCGTTGCCAGCAACCTCACAGCGGAGGTGGGGATGTTGATCAACATCAGGCCGACGCCGCCGCAGAAAAAGGCCGCGGGCACGATGAACGACGATGAAACGGTCCCGACCACCACCAGGTTGCACCCCAGTAATGCAAAACCTGCGGACACACACATGTCACGGGGGACCCGGTCGGATAACCAGCCGATGATCTTGTAACTGCCTGCCAGAATGCCCAGCCCGAAGCACGAATCCAGAAGACCGATGTAAGTGACCGGGTACTGGATGACGTCCTTTACGTACAGTGGGATCAGGATGGTGAAGAACGGAAACAGGGCAAAGTTGATCAGCATTGCAATGATGGCCAGGTAAAATTCGACTTTCACTCCGTAAACCACTTTGAAGCCGGAATAGATCATGCTGAAGCCGCTGGCACTCGGGGCTTTTTCGCCTTGACCAGTGGCACCGATGTGGCTCGGGATGGTCGCGATCAACGCCCCGGCGATGAGAATCGCAAAAAAATCGGCGGCAAAGGCGAATGTGATACCGAACCCGTAAATCAACCCGCTGGCCAGTACCGGCCCCAGCAGAATTGAAAAGGACGACATCACGCTTTTGGTCCGAAAGGCCAGGGAGACTTTATCGTCGTCTGCAAACAAAGGAATGATCGACGCCTGGAGAGGGGCGCGTACGCCGACGATTGCACTGCTGATCATCATCAGCGCGCCCACCGTCCAGGGGTTGAACGACCCCGTGGCGGACAGCACCACCATCAACAGTGCTGTCAGCAGGCTGATCCATGAGGCCAGCTTGATGATCAGGATTTTGTTGTACTTGTCCCCCAGCCATCCCAGCAGAGGTTTGGCTAACACTTCCGCCGCGATGGAACAGGCAATCATGTTGGCGAAATAGAGCGCAGAGCCTGTTTCCTGCAAGGCCCACCAGGCCACCGCCAGTTGATTGCACCGTCCCCCCAGAACCATCAGTAAAAAGCTGAATTGCACTTTCAGCAGACGTCGGTCGATGCCGGGAAAGCCCCACGTAATGCCTGAAAAATTTGCACTCATTGACGTACCTTTGATCCGGATAGGGTGACTGCGCAATCAGGGGTGTTCAAGAAACGACGGGGTAAAGTTCATCAGGGTAAATCGCCAGATATCGCTCGATGCCACCCTCAAGGCTATAGAGTTCCGCTTCCTGGCTGACGCTGCGAACTGCCAGCAGGGCCGCCTTGCTCCTGACCCCGGATTTGCAATAGAAAACGATACGGCGGGTGGTATCGAGCTCTTCCTGACGCTTGATGATATCTTTGAGCGGAATCAGTCTGCCGCCCAGCGAACCTTGCTGATGCTCGCTGACGTCGCGCACATCGACCAATTGAAATGGCGCTTGTGTCGCTATCCAGTCATGCAGTATGTCGGGTGACAGCCAGTCGCTGTCGCGCCACGCAAACGTGGTCGTAGCGCTAAGCGTTTTCGCAGGAGGCCGGTCCCGTGTTTTTTTGTTGATGTTCAACAGGTGGAAAGAGTTGTCCAGGCAATCGATAGACAACAAATGTCCGCTCAAGGGCTCCCCGGCACGGAGGATGAGCTTGAGTACTTCATTGGCTTGAAAGCAACCGAGCAAGCCAGGTATGACGCCAAGAACGCCCGCTTCCGAACAGTTTTTTGTCAAGTGCGGTGGCGGCGGTGTTTCGAACAGATCCCGGAAGCACGGCCCCCGTTGTTGGGTGTCCCGGTTGTAATAGTTAAATACCGACACCTGTCCCTCGAACTGACTGATCGAGGCATAGACCATCGGTTTTTCATACTCGATACAGGCGTCACTGATGAGGTATTTGGCGTCGAAGTTATCAGTGGCGTCGACGATGATGTCGTATTCCGCCAGCAGCGACAGGACGTTGTCCGGGTTCAGCGTCGTGGCAACGGTGTGGACGACGATGTCGGGGTTCAACTGATTGATGCGACGCTTGGCTGCCAACACTTTCAGGCCGCCTTTTATTGCGCAACACCTATAAGGTTTTGCAGGTGGTGGAGCTCGCGTCAAACCAATATTGGTTTCAAGATGTTGCGACTTTATATCTCCGCGTAGTGCTGGCGAGTTGCTTGAAATATTAGTCGCAATGGTTGTAGGAGTGGGCTTACAGATCCTTGGGGTAAGTATTTTGCTGTCTCAGGATCGGTCTTCGAAATTTCCGTAAGTAATTTCTGAACATTCTTTAAGTTCTTGACGCATTGTCTCAGTCAAGACTAGGTTTGCAGTGCCGGTTGAGCTGGCTTCAAAAAAAATTCCGAATGAAGAATGACAGTCCCTTCGGTCATTTATAAAGCGGTATGCATTCACAAATGTACCCGCCTTTATCGTAACAAGTCGGAATTTGCCGGTGCCACCCGGCTTGGACATGACTCTTCTCCAAGGCGATGCTGGAGCTATCGCAACAAAAGCGAGGCAAGCCGCCAAAGGGAAAGATGTCTGGTTGGCGGGAGGTGGTAAAACAGCAGCCTACTTTGCCGAGGCAGGTGAGTTACAACAGCTGTACATTACTACTATTCCGGTCTTCATCGGCGCAGGCGTTGCCGTACTCCCCGTCAGCCATAACGTTAGCGTGACCCCTAAAGTGCAACGTATCTTGCAGAGCGGCGCGATGGAATGTGCCTTGGATGTGAAGCGCAATTAACGTCCACACGGCGTGGTGGTTCGTCAACGCCAATACCCGCGTGAGCTTTTGTTTTCGAGCATCGTTGAGCTGATGTCCCTTGTCTCATTGGGCTTATGCCCTTCACTGCATGCCGCTGCGAGGTTGATGGATGACTTTCCGGTCAGCTTGGCAGCGCTCCATGACAAGGTCAGCCGGACCGGACCTGCTTTGCTTCGAGCGTTAGTCACTGGCAGTGCAGAGCGCCTGGCCCCGACCATAAAAGCGCTGGGGCAAGCGACAAGCGAAGCGTTGCGCGTCGTAGAGAGTGGGTGATCAGCCGCTACCTTCTGGGAGCGTGGCTTGCCCGCGATCGGGTCGGGCTGCGTTCGGACGAAGCAGTCGTAAAACCGGCTGATGCGTTCTAACTGACATACCGCGGATACAGGTCTTAGGACCGCTTCGCGGTCCAGCGGGAGCAAGCTCCCTCGCCACAGGTTCGGTGTTCGACACTAGAACCTGCTCGCCTTCTCAAGCCGTCTCGGTGGCTTCGATCAGGCGATTCTCTTCCTGAAGATCGCCGTCGCCAATCAACTGCTTGATCTCTTCAAACAACTCATCACTCTGCTCCTCAGTGCAGTCTTCGCCATAACGCTTGCGCAATCCATGTTGGCTCAGAATTAGGTGCACATCCGCGTGCAGGCCGTGCTGGTTCAGGCAGCCTTCGACGCATTGCAACGGGCAGCCGTCCAGCGCGAGGATCCGCCGTCCCGAGCGCGCCTTGTTGACCAGTGCTGGCACATACCCGCCGACACCGACAATGCAGGACATTTCAGCGAGCCCGGTGCGATCCAGCCGCACGGCCAGGGTGTTGGCCAGTTGGGCGACATTGGAACAACCGGAGCAGGAGTAGACCAAAGGCAGGGTTGAATCGGGCATGAGGGTTCTCCACTGATGGACTCTGCCAGTGTGCAAGGCTGGCATTATTGCGCCTTGACCATGGTCAAATCCGAGACTGGCCCGGCTACTGTTGGTACGTGGCCAGATCCTCTTCAGCGAGGATGCAGATATTGCGCCGTTCCATGGCGATCAGGCCGCACTCGACCAACCGATGCAAAATCCGCGAAAAGGTTTCCGGCTGAATCCCCAGTTTCGAGGCCACCAGGCGTTTGGATACTTGCAAGACGATCTGACCGGTGACGGGATGGCGTTCCTGGAGCAGGAAATTGATGACCCGACGGCTTGCGCTCACCAGCGTCAAAGTGTCTATGTCCCGCAAACGCAGGTGCAAGTGAACGCTCATGCTGGCCAGAATCGCCAGGCAAACCTTCGGCTGGTCCTCCAGGGCGTTGCGGTAATGGTTGCCCTCGATACTGACCAGCACGCTGTCTTTCAGCGCGGTGGCGCTTACTGGATAGAGTCGGGTCTGGCTGAACAGCAAGGCTTCGGCAAAAGTCTGGCCGGGCTGGATGATCTCCACGAGGTTTTCCTGACCTTCGCCGGTGAGCCGGTACAACTTGATCTGACCGCCGACCAGCAGGAAAAAACGCGTGGCAGGATCCCCCTGGTGCATGAGTGTGCAGTGACAACTCAGGCGCTTGAGCATGGCCAGGCTGCAGACTTCCTCGAAGACTTTCTCCGGCAATTGGCTGAACAGATGATGACGGCGCAACGTTAAAGTGATGGAAGGGTGGGTCAGCATGGCGTACCTCCGCTGACGGTCATAGTAGAGGGCGGGGCCCCGGATGACCTATGCCTCTGCAGGCCTACCTCCAAAGAGGAATACCCGTCAGCCGGCGTTGCGCAGATGCTCCATGGCCCACACCGCCGCCTCGACCCGCGAACGCAAGCCGAGTTTATGCAGCAGGTTCTTGACGTGAACCTTGACCGTCCCTTCGGTGATGCCCAGCTTGTGCCCGATGACTTTGTTGCTGAAGCCGCTGGCGATGATTTTCAGCACCTGTCGCTCACGTTCGGTCAGTTCCACCACGGCCTGACGCGCAGGAGCACGCAGCGCCTGGGCCATGACTTGGGTCAGCCCCGGGCTGACCACCAACGCGCCGTTCAGGGCATCACGGATGTACTGAATCAACAGTTCGGGCTCCATGTCCTTGAGCAGATAGCCGTCGGCATCCAGGCGCAGTGCATCGCGAATATCGTCTTCAGCATCGGAGACAGTGAACAGCAGCACCTTGCCGGTGTAATGCATCGCGCGCAATCGGCGCAGGGTTTCAATGCCATTCATCTGCGGCATGTTGTTATCGAGCAAAACCAGATCCGGTTGCAACGGCTCAATGAGGCTGAGTGCTTCTTCGCCGTTGCCGGCTTCGCCGACGATCTTGAAATCATCTTCAAGTTCGAGCATCTGGCGGATGCCGTGACGCATCATCGGATGGTCATCTACCAGCAGGATGGTGTGTTGTTGTGACGGGTTCATGTGACGCTACCTTCTGTTTGCTGCCCGAGAAACTCCGGCTGGAATTCCAGTTGGACGCGGGTGCCTTGCGGCTCCCTGGAAAATATCTGCAGTTGGCCGCGCAAGCTGCGAGCTCGTTCATCCATGATGTTCAGGCCGTGGTGTTCGCGCTGGTCGACGTTGCCGCTGAAGCCACGCCCGTCGTCTTCGACGATGAGCCTGACGGTTTCGCCGTCCTGGCGCAGTTGTAACCAGGCGTTTTGCGCGTGGGCGTGGCGCAGGCAGTTGGAGAGTGCCTCGCGGGTGATCTGCAAAATATGGATTTGCTCGCTGGCGGAGAGCTGAAAGGCCAGCGCATCGACGTGCAGGTGCACCTGGAATTCTCCGCGACGGGAGAACTCCTCGGCGGTGTCCTTGAGCTCCTGCACCAGTCCCGCATCGTGAATCTGCAAACGAAAGGTGGTCAGCAGTTCGCGTAACTGGCGGTAGGCATTGTTCAGCCCCTCGCGCAATTCGGCGGTGACGGTTTCCAGGGTTTCGACCGGTTCGCCACGGCGCATCAGGGTCTGCATGCGGCTGACTTGCAGTTTCATGTAGGACAGGGCCTGGGCCAGTGAATCGTGCAGTTCGCGGGCGATGATCGTGCGCTCTTCGAGCAACAGCAGGCGATGATCCTGTTCCCGTTGGCGTTTGAGTGAAAGCGAGGTGCCAATCAGGTTGGCCAGGGCCTGGATCAACTGGGTTTCCCAGGCTTGCGCCGGATGCCCGTCGACAAAATGCGCCTTGAGCTCCCCCAGTTCGCTGCCCTGGTTGCTGATGCTGAAAGTCTGCGGGTTGGTTTTGTGGTGCTTCTGGCACGTGGCGCAATCGCTGCTGGCGCAGACATCCCGACTGTTTGCCCCATGCAGGGCGAGTAATTGCTGGGCGGGTGCCTGCAAGTGTCCTTGTAGACACAGCGACAGACGCAAACCGGGCAGGCGTTGCTGGAAGCGCCGGATCAACTCATCCAGGCCTTCGGCGTTGGCCAGGCGCGTGGCCAGGCTTCGGCTGCTTTGATAGAGCAATTCCAGGGCGGCATTGGCTTGCTGCAGGTTGAGGGTTTTTTGCTGGACCTGGCTCTCAAGCGTGCGATGCGATTCTTCGATCGTTTCCGCCATGGCGTTGAAACTCGTGGCCAACTGGCCCAGTTCGTCCTGGGACTGATGGTTGACCCGCACCTTGAAATCGCCACGACGAAAGCGCTGGGTGGCGTCCACCAGTTCTTTCAAGGGCGTGACAACGCCGTACTGCAGTTCATATAACCCAACCAGCAGGATGATCATGGTGGTGAACAAGGCCAGGCCCTGAATCGCCTGTTGCCAGCCTTGCTTTTGTTCGCTTTGGCGCTGCAACAGGCTGACAAACTGGTTCAGTTGTTCAACGAAAGGCTGGGTCATAGCCTGAAAAGAGGCCGCATCGCCACGTTCGAGTGCCGGGCGCAAATCCTCGTTCCAGTGCTGCTGGATTTGCCCATAGCTGATTTGCAGAGCGGTGGGCGGGCCATCTTCCAGTACCGCTTTGAGTGACTGGCTGTTGAGGCGAGTTTGCAGGCTGTCAGTGATGCTGGCGATTTCTTCGCCGGTTGCGCCGGCGGCCAGTTTCCAGCTCAGGTGGTAAGTCTCCATGCGCACCGAGCCTGCGGTGTTGATCGCTGCGGCATCGCCCTGACTGAACCAGGCGATCAATCCGGCGCTCAATGAACTGGCAAGGGCGAGTATGGCGATGAGGATCACCGCCAACCCGGCGCGAGCGGGCAGGGAGCTGCGCAACCAGCGCATCATCGGCGCTGATCCTGGGGAAAGACACGGAAACTGAGCATACGGTGTCCCGGAGTGCGGTTTTGCAGCCAATCCAGGGCGCGCTACCTCTAAAGAGTTGTCGACGTCTCCCTGTCGGCAATGGCGTTACTGGAAAACCTTAAGAGGCTGATAAATAAAGGGTTTAAAGGTCTTCTTGAACTACCTCCTTGGAGGTAGGCCGGGCAAGGATAGCCCCTTGCCCTCATGGGCTTCGTTGATGTGGATCAAGTTTTTGCGGGGTTGGTCTCTCTAGTCTGCGGCCACGGCTAACTGACTGGAGAGCATTGTGACCCGACCGCGTGTACGACAAGGCTTGGTGCTGGGCATGAGCACGTTGGCCTTCACTGTGTGTTTCATGGTCTGGATGATGTTTGCGGTGCTCGGGGTGCCGATCAAGGAACTGCTCCAGCTCAACGAAACCCAGTTCGGCCTCTTGGCCGCAACCCCGGTGCTGACCGGCTCGCTGGTGCGTTTACCGCTGGGCCTGCTGACTGACCGCTTTGGTGGGCGCAGCGTGTTCTTCCTGCTGATGCTGTCCTGCGTCGCACCGCTGTACCTGATCAGTCATGCCACCGCCTACTGGCAATTCCTGGTATTGGGCTTGTTTGTCGGCCTGGCCGGTGGCTCGTTTTCAGTGGGCATTGCCTACGTCGCCAAATGGTTCGACAAGGAGAACCAGGGCTTCGCCATGGGCATCTTTGGTGCCGGCAATGCAGGGGCCGCAGTGACCAAGTTTCTCGCCCCGGCACTGATCGCTGCCGGCAGTTGGCAATTAGTGCCAAAGGTTTTCAGCGCGATCCTGTTCATTACCGCGCTGTTGTTCTGGTTCGTCAGCACCGAAAACAAGGACCACCGTAGTGCCGCCGGCGCCAGCTTGCGTGAACAATTGCATTCGCTGAAAGATCCGGCGGTGTGGCGCTACTGCCAGTACTACTCGATCGTCTTCGGCGGCTACGTCGCCCTGGCCTTGTGGATGACCAAGTACTACGTACAGGAATACGGTTTCAGCCTGCAAAGTGCAGCGCTGCTGGCGGCCTGTTTTTCCCTGCCTGGCGGGGTGCTGCGTGCCGTCGGCGGCTGGATGTCGGATCGCTGGGGCGCGCAAAGCGTGACCTGGTGGGTGTTGTGGGTCAGCTGGATCTGCCTGTTCCTGCTCTCGTACCCACAGACCCAACTGCAAGTGCAGACCCTCAACGGTCCGATGGATTTTCACATCGGCCTGAATCCCGCGCTGTTTACCGTGCTGCTATTCGTCATGGGCATCGCCTTCGCGTTCGGCAAAGCCTCGGTTTTCAAATACATCGCCAATGACTACCCGAAAAACATGGGGGCCGTGTCCGGCATCGTTGGCCTGGCGGGCGGCCTGGGCGGTTTCGTGCTGCCGATTCTGTTCGGCGCCCTGGTGGACCTCACCGGGGTGCGCTCTTCCTGCTTCATGTTGATGTACGGCGTGGTCTGGGTCTCTCTCACCTGGATGTACTTCAGCGAAATACGCAAGACCCCGGTGTTCGGTAAAGAGCTGCCGGTGACCACTTCCCCGTTTTCCAGCATTGCCCAAGGAGAAGAACATGTCCGTTCTGCAAAAGCCTGACAAAGGCCCGGTCATTCATGACTGGCGCCCCGAGGACCCCGCATTCTGGGGGAGTAGCGGCAAACAGACCGCCACCCGCAACCTGTGGATTTCCATTCCTGCGCTGCTGCTGGCCTTTGCGGTGTGGATGGTCTGGAGCACGGTAATTGTGCGTTTGAACGCCATCGGCTTCAGCTTCACCACCGACCAGTTGTTTTGGCTGGCGGCGTTGCCGGGATTGTCTGGTGCGACCTTGCGCGTCTTCTACTCGTTCATGGTGCCGATTTTCGGTGGCCGGCGCTGGACCGCCCTGAGTACCGCATCGCTGTTGTTGCCCTCGATCTGGATGGGTTTCGCCGTGCAGAACCCAAGCACCTCTTACAGCGTGTTCGTATTGATCGCCTTGCTCTGCGGTTTTGGTGGCGGCAACTTTGCATCGAGCATGTCCAACATCAGCTTCTTCTATCCCAAGTCTCAGCAGGGCACAGCCCTTGGCCTCAACGCCGGGTTGGGCAACCTGGGTGTTTCGGTGATGCAGTTCTGTGTGCCGCTGGTGATTACTTTCGGTGTCTTCGGTTTCCTGGGCGGCAAGCCGCAAGCCCTGCCGGACGGCGGCCAGTTGTGGCTGCAAAACGCCGGGCTCATCTGGGTGCCGTTCATTGTCGCGGTGACGCTGATTGCCTGGTTTGGCATGAATGACTTGTCCAGTGCCAGAGCCTCGTTCAGCGAGCAGGCCGTTATCTTCAAACGCAAGCACAACTGGCTGATGTGCTGGTTGTACCTGGCGACTTTCGGTTCGTTCATCGGTTTTTCCGCGGCGTTTCCACTGCTGATCAAGACCTCCTTTCCTGACGTCATCGCCTTGAAATTCGCCTTCCTCGGCCCATTGGTCGGCGCACTGGTACGCCCGTTGGGCGGCTGGCTGGCGGACAAGCTCGGTGGCGCGAAAGTGACCCTGTGGAACTTCATGCTGATGATCGTGATGGTCTTCGGCGTATTGCACTTCCTCCCTCAGAACGGTTCGGGCGGTAACTTCTACGGCTTCCTTGGCATGTTCATGCTGCTGTTCATCACCACCGGTATCGGCAATGGCTCCACCTTCCGGATGATCCCGGTGATCTTCCGCACCCTGCATGAAAAAGCCTCCGCCGGAAAACCGCCCGCCGTGCGCGAACAAGCGCTCAAGGATGCCGGCAAAGAGTCGGCTGCCGTCCTCGGTTTCAGTTCGGCCATCGGCGCCTTCGGTGCGTTCTTCATTCCAAAATCCTTCGGCACTTCGATGGCCCAGACCGGCGGCCCGGAGATGGCCTTCTACATGTTCGTCGGCTTTTACCTGAGCTGCATCGTGGTGACCTGGTGGTGGTACGCCCGCAAAGGCGCCGCGACACCCTGCTGAGACGATCCGAATCCAACCTGCGTGGGCGGGGCACAGAACCCCGCAGCAAGCCTGAGAGGACACACCGTGAGTCATTTACTGGATCAACTGCGGTTTTTCAATCGCAAGCAAAACGAGTTTTCCGACGGTCACGGCGAGACCCGCAAAGAGTCTCGCGACTGGGAGAACGTCTACCGTTCACGCTGGCAGTACGACAAGATCGTGCGTTCCACCCACGGGGTGAACTGCACCGGGTCTTGCTCGTGGAAAATCTACGTCAAGAACGGTTTGATCACTTGGGAAACCCAGCAGACCGACTACCCGCGTACCCGCAACGATCTGCCTAACCATGAACCCCGTGGTTGCCCGCGTGGCGCCAGTTACAGCTGGTACATCTACAGCGCCAACCGGCTCAAGTACCCGAAAATCCGCAAGCCGTTGCTCAAGCTGTGGCGCGATGCGCGGCAGACCCTGGCACCGGTGGAAGCCTGGGCCAGCATTGTCGAGGACAAGGTCAAGGCCGAGTCCTATAAAAGCAAGCGGGGTATGGGGGGCTTCATTCGCTCCAACTGGGAGGAAGTCAACGAGATCATTGCCGCGGCCAATGTCTACACCATCAAACAATATGGCCCCGACCGCATCGTCGGCTTCTCGCCGATCCCGGCCATGTCGATGGTCAGCTATGCGGCCGGTTCGCGTTACCTGTCGCTGATCGGCGGCGCTTGCCTGAGTTTCTACGACTGGTACTGCGACTTGCCACCGGCTTCGCCGATGGTCTGGGGTGAGCAGACCGACGTGCCAGAGTCGGCCGACTGGTACAACTCCAACTACATCATCGCCTGGGGCTCCAACGTCCCGCAGACGCGCACTCCGGACGCACACTTCTTCACCGAAGTCCGTTACAAGGGCACCAAGACTGTCGCCATCACCCCCGACTATTCGGAAGTGGCCAAGCTCACCGATCTGTGGCTGAACCCTAAACAAGGCACTGACGCAGCGCTGGCCCAGGCGTTCAATCATGTGATCTTCAAAGAATTCCACCTGGACAAACCGAGCGCTTATTTCACTGACTACGCCAAGCGCTTCACCGATTTGCCGGTGCTGGTGCTGCTCAAGCAAATGCCCGACAAGGCACCGGGTGCCGGTTACCAGCCGGACCGCTTCTTGCGCGCCAGTGACCTGACCGACAACCTCGGTCAGGAAAACAACCCGCAATGGAAAACCATCGCTCTGGATGTCAACGGTGAACTGGTATCCCCTCAAGGTTCCATCGGTTATCGCTGGGGCGAGAAGGGCAAGTGGAACATCCTCCCTCGTGAAGGCGGCGAAGGCCGTGAGATCGATCTCAAGCTGAGCCTGATTGGTGATGACGTCGCCGAAGTGGCGTTCCCGTATTTTGCCGGTGAGTCCCACGAGCACTTCCAGCACGTTGCTGGCGATGCCGTGCAATACCGCCGTGTGCCAGTGCATAACGTGGTGCTGGCAGACGGTAGCGTCGCTAAAGTTGCCACCGTGTTTGATCTGTCGGCAGCCAACCTGGCTATCGACCGCGGTCTCGGTGGCGCTAACGTCGCCAAGGATTACAACGATGCTTCGGTGCCGGGAACCCCAGCCTGGCAGGAGCAGATCACTGGCGTCAGCCGTGAGAAAGCAATCCAGATCGCCCGTGAGTTCGCCGACAACGCCGACAAGACCAAGGGCCGCTCGATGATCATCGTCGGCGCGGCAATGAACCACTGGTACCACATGGACATGAACTACCGCGGGCTGATCAACATGCTCATGCTCTGCGGATGTGTCGGTCAGACCGGTGGCGGTTGGGCGCACTACGTCGGCCAGGAAAAACTCCGTCCGCAATGCGGCTGGCTGCCCCTGGCATTCGGCCTGGACTGGAACCGTCCGCCTCGCCAAATGAACGGTACCAGCTTCTTCTACGCCCACAGTTCGCAATGGCGCCACGAAAAAATGAGCATGCACGACGTGCTCTCGCCGCTGGCTGATAAATCACAATTTCCCGAGCATGCGCTGGACTACAACATCCGCGCCGAACGTGCCGGCTGGTTGCCCAGCGCACCGCAACTCAATACCAACCCGCTGCACATTTGCCGCGATGCCGCCGCAGCCGGCATGGACCCGAAAGACTACGTGGTCAAGTCGCTGCAGGACGGTTCGCTGCGCTTCTCCTGCGAGCAGCCGGACAGCCCGGTGAACTTCCCGCGCAACATGTTTATCTGGCGTTCGAACTTGCTGGGCTCCTCGGGCAAGGGCCACGAGTACATGCTCAAGTACCTGCTCGGCACCAAAAACGGCGTGATGAACGAAGACATCGGCCAGGTCGGAGATTGCAAACCCGAAGAAGCCGAATGGGTGGACGAGGGTGCCATCGGCAAGCTTGACCTGGTTACCACGCTGGACTTCCGCATGTCCTCGACCTGCGTCTATTCCGACATCGTCTTGCCGACCGCGACCTGGTACGAAAAAGACGACATGAACACCTCGGACATGCACCCGTTCATTCACCCGTTATCGGCCGCCATCGACCCGGCGTGGGAATCGCGTTCCGATTGGGAGATCTATAAAGGTATCGCCAAGGCGTTTTCCAGCATGTCCGAAGGGCACCTGGGCGTTGAAAAAGACCTGGTGACCATCCCGCTGATGCACGACAGCGTCGGCGAACTGGCCCAACCCTTTGGCGGTACCGACTGGAAAAGCGCCGGCGTGGCCCCGGTGCCAGGCAAGAACGCGCCGAACCTGCATGTGGTCGAGCGTGATTACCCGAACATCTACAAACAGTTCTCCTCGCTGGGTCCATTGCTGGAAAAACATGGCAACGGCGGCAAGGGCATCAGCTGGAACACCGAAGACGAAGTGAAGTTCCTCGGTGAACTCAATCACCGCGAAGGGGCTGCCGGGATCAGTCATGGTCGCCCGAAAATCGACACGGCAATCGATGCTGCGGAAGTGATTCTGTCTCTGGCGCCGGAAACCAACGGCCATGTCGCCGTCAAGGCCTGGGCCGCGTTGTCGGAATTTACCGGCATCGATCACAGTCACCTGGCGTTGTCCAAGGCCCACGAGGCGATTCGTTTCCGCGACATTCAGGCACAGCCGCGCAAGATCATCTCCAGCCCGACCTGGTCGGGTCTCGAAGACGATCACGTCAGCTACAACGCCGGCTACACCAACGTTCACGAAGCCATCCCATGGCGCACCATCACCGGTCGCCAGCAGTTCTACCAGGATCACCCGTGGATGCAGGCGTTCGGCGAGCAACTGATGAGTTATCGGCCGCCGGTCAACACCCGGACCATCGAAGGGGTGAAAGGCAAGCGCAGTAACGGCGAGACCGAAATCGTCCTGAACTGGATTACTCCGCACCAGAAATGGGGCATTCACAGTACCTACAGCGACAATCTGCTGATGCTGACCCTCAGCCGCGGCGGGCCGATTGTCTGGCTCTCGGAGATCGACGCGAAACGCGCCGGCATCGAGGACAACGACTGGATCGAGTGCTTCAACGTCAACGGCGCACTGACCGCCCGGGCGGTGGTCAGCCAGCGGGTCAAGGAAGGCATGGTGATGATGTACCACGCCCAGGAACGGATCGTGAACGTGCCAGGTTCAGAAACCACCAAGACCCGTGGCGGCCACCACAACTCAGTCACCCGGGTGGTGCTCAAGCCGACCCACATGATCGGCGGCTACGCCCAGCAGGCCTACGGTTTCAACTATTACGGCACGGTCGGCTGCAACCGCGATGAATTCGTCGTGGTGCGCAAGATGGCCAAAGTCGACTGGCTCGACGGTTCAAGTGGCGATGACCTGCCACGTCCCCTGCCGACCGATATCGAGGAGAACTGAGATGAAGATTCGCTCACAAATCGGCATGGTTCTGAACCTGGACAAATGCATCGGTTGCCACACCTGCTCGATCACCTGCAAAAACGTCTGGACCAGCCGCGAAGGTATGGAATACGCCTGGTTCAACAACGTCGAATCGAAGCCGGGGATTGGCTATCCGAAAGAATGGGAGAACCAGGACAAGTGGAAGGGCGGCTGGATTCGCAACGCCAACGGCACGATCAACCCGCGCATCGGCGGGAAATTCCGGGTGTTGGCGAACATTTTCGCCAACCCTGACCTGCCGAGCCTCGACGACTATTACGAACCCTTCGACTTCGATTACCAGCACCTGCACACCGCGCCACTGGGCGAGCACCAGCCAACAGCGCGACCGCGTTCGCTGATCTCCGGCAAGCGCATGGAGAAAATCGAGTGGGGCCCGAACTGGGAGGAAATTCTCGGCACCGAATTCGCCAAGCGCCGCAAGGACAAGAACTTCGACAAGATCCAGGCGGACATTTACGGCGAATACGAAAACACCTTCATGATGTATCTGCCGCGCCTGTGCGAGCACTGTCTCAATCCGACGTGCGCGGCCTCGTGCCCGAGCGGGGCGATCTACAAGCGCGAAGAGGATGGCATCGTCCTGATCGACCAGGAAAAATGCCGTGGCTGGCGGATGTGCATCAGCGGTTGCCCGTACAAGAAGATCTATTTCAACTGGAAAAGCGGCAAGTCCGAGAAGTGCATCTTCTGCTACCCGCGTATCGAAGCCGGGATGCCGACCGTTTGCGCCGAAACCTGTGTCGGCCGTATCCGCTACCTCGGCGTGCTGCTGTATGACGCTGATCGCATCAGCGAAGTGGCGAGCACCGCCAACGAGCAGGATCTGTACGAGAAACAACTGGAGATCTTCCTCGACCCGAATGACCCAGCGGTGATCCGTCAGGCCTTGGCCGATGGTGTGCCGCAGTCGGTGATCGACTCTGCGCAACGTTCGCCGGTCTACAAAATGGCCGTGGACTGGAAGCTGGCACTGCCGCTGCATCCGGAGTACCGCACCTTGCCGATGGTTTGGTACGTGCCGCCGCTGTCGCCGATCCAGAACGCCGCTACCGCCGGCACCGTAGGCATGAACGGGGTGATCCCGGATGTCGACAGCCTGCGTATTCCACTGAAGTACCTGGCGAACCTGCTGACAGCGGGCGATGAAAAACCGGTCAAGCGTGCGCTTAAACGCTTGCTGGCGATGCGCGCCTATAAACGCTCCGAGCAGGTCGATGGCGTTCAGGACCTGCAAGTGCTGGCGGATGTCGGCTTGAGCGTGGCCCAGGTCGAAGAGATGTATCGCTACCTGGCGATTGCCAACTATGAAGACCGATTTGTTGTACCGAGTGCGCACCGTGAAGACGCCATGAGCGACGCCTTCGCCGAGCGCTCCGGTTGCGGTTTCAGTTTCGGCAGCGGCTGTAGCGGCAGCTCCGACACCAACATGTTCGGCGCCAAGAAAGCCAACCGCCGCGACATCCTCAAAACCGTCCAGTTGTGGGAGGAATGAGCATGCAAATTCTCAAAGTGATTTCGCTGCTGCTCGACTACCCGACCGAGGCATTGATTGGTGGTCGCGACGAACTGGAGCAGGCGATCATTGAGTCCCGGGAAATCAGCCCCAAGCAGCGCGGTGCGTTGTTCGAGTTGCTGGAGCTGATCTGCGCCAATGACCTGATGGACGGACAGGAGCACTACGGTGCGCTGTTCGGCAGGGGGCGTTCGCTGTCGCTGCTGCTGTTCGAGCATGTGCACGGTGAGTCCCGTGACCGAGGTCAGGCGATGGTCGACATGATGGCGCAATACGAAGCCGCCGGGTTTGCCATCGGCGTCAAAGAACTTCCGGACTATATCCCGCTGTATCTGGAGTTCCTTTCTACTCGCGAAGACATCGAGGCCCGCGAGGGCCTGGCAGATGTGTCGCACCTGCTGGCCTTGCTCGCGGCGCGTCTGGATGAGCGTGAAAGCGCGTACGCCAGTTGCTTCCGCGCGCTGCTGCAAATTGCCGGGGCCGAGCCGCATCAGGCGGTGGCCGACCTGCGGGCGCAGGTGGCTGCTGAGCCGCGTGACGACTCCCTCGAAGCCCTCGACAAGATCTGGGAAGAGGAGGCCGTGGACTTTCTCCAGGCCGAACAGCAGGACCGTTGCAGTTCGCTGCCAAGTGCACCGGGCAAGGTCCGGGAAGAAAGCGCGGTGCCGCTGCACTGGGTGGATTTTCAGCATGAAGGGCTGGCCGCCATGCCGGTGAAGGAGGCAGGTAATGTCTAAATGGAATCTGTTGTTGTTCGGGATCTATCCCTACGTCGCCCTGGCTATTTGCCTGATTGGCAGTTGGGCACGCTTCGATCTGTCGCAGTACACCTGGAAGGCAGGCTCCAGTCAGATGCTTAACCAGCGCGGCATGCGCGTGGCGAGCAACTTTTTCCACATCGGCGTGTTGTTCATACTGGCCGGGCACTTCGTCGGCCTGCTGACCCCGGCGTCGGTTTACCACCATGTGATCAGCACTGAGAACAAGCAACTGCTGGCAATGGTCTCCGGCGGGCTTTTCGGTCTGTTGTGCCTGGTTGGCCTACTGATGCTGGTCAATCGGCGGCTGAGCGATCCACGGGTACGCGCCACTTCCAGCACTTCGGACATTCTGGTGTTGCTGGTACTGCTGGCGCAGTTGCTGCTCGGTCTGCTGACGATTGTGGCGTCCACCGAACACATGGACGGCTCGGTGATGGTGATGCTCGCCGATTGGGCGCAGAACACCGTGCTGTTGCGGCCGATGGAAGCGGCGGCGTCCATCGCGCCGGTTGGCTTGACCTACAAGCTGCATGTATTTCTCGGTTTGACCCTGTTCGTGCTGTTCCCCTTCACCCGTCTCGTACACATGATCAGTGCACCGGTCTGGTACTTGGGGCGTCGTTATCAAATCGTTCGTCAGAAGTTCTGAGGAGACAATCATGTCAGGTGGATGTGGATGTGGTGGCGGTAACGGGGGCAGCGGTGGCTGCGGTTCTTCCAAACAAGCGGAGCCCGATGTTGTGGATATCGCGCCGACCGGGGCGGTGCAGTTTGACGCACGCCCGGTTGAGCCGGCGGCCCATGACGCCCCGGCGCAGTTGATCGCCAGCAGTGAGCAGGAGTGGCCGATCATCAGCGTCAACGAGGTGTCGATCACCCCGGAAGCGATGGCTCAGGAGCTTCAATATCATCCGGCGGAAAGCCGCGAGGAGGCGGTCTATCTGGCCGCCAGGGCGCTGGTGATCCGCGAGTTGTTGCAGCAACGCATTGCCGATCTCGGCGTGTCGCTGGAAATCGGCTCCGGTGAGAACGAAGAAGAAGCGGCCACGCGCT
The DNA here is from genome assembly GCF_000217955.3 of Pseudomonas fluorescens HK44. Lineage (GTDB taxonomy): Bacteria > Pseudomonadota > Gammaproteobacteria > Pseudomonadales > Pseudomonadaceae > Aquipseudomonas > Aquipseudomonas fluorescens_AQ. The sequence goes on from NZ_AFOY02000015.1 coordinate 291,183, forward strand.
TGTTGCTTGAGCGTGAGGTGCAGGTCCCTCAGTGCGATGAGGAAACCAGCCTTCGCTACTACGAAAACAATCGCGGGCGCTTTCACAGCGCGCCGTTGCTGGCGGTGCGGCACATCCTGCTCGAATGTGCGCCGGACGATGCCGAGGCCCGGGCGCTTGCGCATGTTCAAGCTGAAATTCTGTTGCAGCGGCTGGAGGATTTTCCCGGCAGTTTCGCCGAGATGGCGGTGAAATATTCGGCCTGCCCGTCGAAGGCCCAGGGCGGTTCTTTGGGGCAGATCAGCAAGGGTCAGACCGTGCCTGAACTGGAACGTCAACTGTTCACCCTCACGCCGGGGCTGGCGAGTAAACCGCTGGAAAGCCGTTACGGTTGGCATGTGGTCAGTGTCGATCAGCGGATCGAAGGCATGCCGTTGCCCTATGAAGTGGTGTCGACGGCGATCCGCACGCAGTTGCAGCAAGGCGTCTGGCAAAAAGCCCTGGTGCAATACCTGCAAACCCTGATCGGTGCAGCGGATATTCGCGGGATCCACTTGCAGGGCGCCGACTCACCGCTAGTGCAGTGAGCCTTGGGGTAAACGGGGAGATGTGATGAACGCTGTCATGCAGGATGGTTTTGGACGGCAGATCGACTATCTGCGGATGTCGGTGACGGACCGTTGTGATTTTCGCTGTGTGTATTGCATGGCGAAAAACATGACTTTTCTGCCGCGTCAGCAGGTCCTGACGCTGGAGGAGCTGCAGCGTCTGGCGGCGCTGTTCGTCGGCCAAGGTGTTCGCAAAATCCGACTCACCGGCGGCGAACCGCTGATCCGTCCCGGTATTGTCGGGCTGTGCCGCAACATCGCCGCCTTACCCGGTTTGCGCGAGCTGGTGCTGACCAGCAACGGCTCGCAACTGGGCCGTTTGGCCCGGCCGTTGGCGGAGGCAGGGGTCAAGCGGATGAACATCAGCCTCGATAGCCTGGACGGGCAGAAGTTTCGCGCGATTACCCGCAACGGCGACCTCGATCAGGTGCTGGGCGGCATTGAAGCAGCGCGGGGCGCGGGGTTCGAGCGGATCAAACTGAACTGCGTGGTGATGAAGGGGCGCAACTTCGATGAAGTCCCGGCGTTGGTGCAATACGCCATTGATCAACACATCGATATCAGTTTTATCGAAGAAATGCCCTTGGGCGATGTCGGCCGCGCGCGTGGCGAGTCGTTTTGCTCCAGCGACGAAGTGCGGGCGTTGATCGCCAGTCGTCATCGGTTGCTCGACAGCACCGAAAACAGTGGCGGGCCGGCACGCTACGTTCGCCTGGAACGCCATGCCGATACCCGGATCGGTTTCATTTCACCCAACAGCCACAACTTCTGTGGCAGCTGCAACCGGGTGCGGATGACCGTTGAGGGGAAGCTGTTGCTCTGTCTGGGGCAGGACGATGCCCTGGATTTACGCGGATTACTGCGGCGTTACCCGCTGGATGACCAACCCCTGATCAACGCGGTGCAGAAGGCCTTGCGCGGCAAGCCGCTGCGCCACGACTTCGGCCCCAAAGGGGAGGTGCAGATTGTGCGGTTCATGAACATGAGCGGCGGTTGAACTGATCTGTTAAGGAAAGAGTTTGCTAAACACAATCCTTGTGGCGAGGGAGCTTGCTCCCGCTCGGCCGCGAAGCGGTCGTAATCCTGCAAGCTCGATTTGTCTGAATAATCGTGTTGCCTCATTTAGGGTTGCTTCGCAACCCAGCGCGAGCAAGCTCCCTCGCCACAGTGTTCGCAGCGGATTCTCCCTTCACCGTCATCGGGCGGTTTTTTTCACCGGCAAATCTTGACGTCGATCAATTGCAGAACAGCGCTTTGTCCGTAGTCTTCACTGCATGTTGTGTTTGTTTGTACATAAACATCTATATGTAGTATCTGGAGGCCAAATGCAGAGCACGCTGATCTCAGTTGGATGTAACCGCTTGCACAAGCGCGATGGCAGTCTGGTTGCCTTCGATGCCGACAAGATCCGTCAGGCGTTGATCGCTGCCGGCAAGGCAACCGGGGAGTACACCGACGTTGAAGTCGAAGGCCTGCTCGAAGCGGTACTCGCCCGATTGGAGAGGCTGCCAAGGCTGCATGTCGAGCAGATCCAGGATCGTGTTGAGCGGGTGCTGATGGACGCCGGTTTTTTCCTCGCCATGCGCGCCTATATCGTTTATCGCGAACAGCACGGGCGTTTGCGTCGCGACCGCCGGACCCTGGTCGAAGTGGCGACGTCGATGAACGAGTACCTGGACCGTGAAGACTGGCGGGTCCAGGCCAACGCCAATCAGGGCTACTCGCTGGGCGGGCTGGTGTTGAACGTGTCGGGCAAGGTCACCGCCAACTACTGGCTGGACGAGGTGTACAGCGAGGCGATCGGCCACGCTCATCGAGAGGCGGATTTGCATGTACATGACCTGGACATGCTGGCCGGTTACTGCGCTGGCTGGTCGCTGCGCACCTTGTTGCATGAGGGCCTTAATGGTGTGCCCGGACGTGTTGAAGCCGGGCCGCCGAAGCACTTGAGCAGTGCCCTGGGGCAAATGGTGAATTTCCTCGGTACCCTGCAAAACGAATGGGCCGGCGCCCAGGCCTTCAGTTCGTTCGATACCTACCTGGCGCCGTATGTGCGCAAGGACCAACTGAGCTATCCGGAGGTCCGCCAGGCGATCCAGGAGTTCATCTACAACCTCAATGTGCCGTCACGCTGGGGCACCCAGACGCCTTTCACCAATCTGACCTTCGACTGGGTGTGCCCGCAGGATCTGCGCGAGCAGATACCCGTCATCGGCGGGGAGGAAATGCCGTTTGCCTACGGCGACCTGCAAGTCGAAATGGATGTGCTCAACCGCGCCTACATCGAGGTGATGCAGGCTGGCGATGCGAAAGGGCGAGTGTTCACCTTTCCGATTCCGACCTACAACATCACCCATGACTTTCCATGGGACAGTGAAAACGCCGACCGTCTGTTCGAGATGACGGCGCGTTACGGTTTGCCTTACTTCCAGAACTTCCTCAATTCGGATCTGCAGCCCAATCAGGTGCGTTCGATGTGCTGCCGGTTGCAGCTGGATGTGCGCGAGTTGCTCAAGCGTGGCGGTGGCTTGTTTGGCTCGGCGGAACAGACCGGATCGCTCGGCGTAGTGACCATCAACTGCGCACGCCTGGGCTATGTGTTCAAGGGCGATACCGGCGGTTTGCTGAAGCGTCTGGACACGCTGATGGAGCTGGCGATGGAGAGCCTGGAGGTCAAGCGCAAGGTCATTGAGCACCACATGGATGCCGGTTTGTACCCTTACACCAAGCGGTATCTGGGCACCTTGCGCAACCATTTTTCCACCATCGGCCTCAATGGCCTGCATGAAATGCTGCGCAATTTCACCGGCGACAAAGAGGGCATGCACACCGAGCAGGGCCGCCAGTTTGCCCTGAAACTGCTGGACCATGTGCGCACCACCTTGCTGCGTTTTCAGGAAGAAACCGGTCATCTCTACAACCTGGAAGCGACACCGGCGGAAGGCACTACCTATCGCTTCGCCAAGGAAGACCTCAAGCGCTACTCCGACATTCTCCAGGCAGGCACGACGCAAGCTCCGTATTACACCAACTCCTCGCAACTGCCGGTGGACTACACCGATGACCCTTTCGAAGCCCTGGAGCTGCAAGACGAACTGCAATGCAAATACACCGGCGGCACGGTCCTGCACCTGTACATGGCCGAGCGGATTTCCTCGACCCAAGCCTGCAAGCAACTGGTGCGCAAAGCTCTTGGGCGTTTCCGCCTGCCGTACCTGACCGTGACCCCGACGTTCTCCATCTGCCCGGTGCACGGCTACCTCGATGGCGAGCATGAGTTCTGCCCCAAATGCGACGAGGCCCTGTTGCTACAAGAACAGAAAACCGGCGCTGTTCATTGATTTCGATTCACTCAACCGCAAGGAGCTTCATCATGACTGCTTCGCAAATACTGCCCCAGGCTCAACGTCAACGCTGTGAAGTCTGGACTCGGGTGATGGGCTATCATCGGCCGGTATCGGCGTTCAATCCAGGCAAACAGTCCGAGCACCGCGAGCGGGTGCACTTCACTGAAAGCGCGGCGCTGGTCGGGCGCCAATGAGTCGAACGCTTCGGGTTGGGGGCATGGTGCCCCTGACCACTATCGACTATCCGGGACAGCTCGCCTGCGTGTTGTTTTGCCAGGGTTGCGCCTGGCGTTGTCGTTATTGTCATAACCCGCAGCTGATTCCCCCTCGTGGCACCGAGGAAGTGGATTGGCGGCGGGTGTTGGCGTTTCTGCAACGCCGTCAGGACCTGCTCAATGCCGTGGTGTTCAGCGGCGGTGAGCCGACTCTGCAGGACGGCTTGCTCGGCGCCATGGATGAAGTGCGGGAAATGGGATTTCACATTGGCTTGCACAGCGCTGGCATCAAGCCTGCCGCCTTCGCCAAGGCACTGACCGGTGCTGATTGGGTCGGCTTCGATGTCAAGGCATTGCCCGAGGATTGCCAGGCCATCACCCGGGTCGAGGGCAGTGGAACGGCAAACTGGCGCAGCCTTGAGTATCTGTTGGCCAGTGGTGTGGACTACGAATGTCGCACCACCGTGCATTGGCATCTGTTCGAGCCAGCGCGTCTGCTGATCCTGGCCAAACGCTTGAATGCACTTGGCGTCAAACGCTTCGCCGTGCAACTGGTTCGCACCGCGCGGATGTTCGATCCGCTGTTGCCGAGCGTTTCGGCACAAGCCTTGCTGCCAGAGTTGTGGGAGGCCATGCGCGAGTTGTTCCCAGTCTTCGTGCTACGGGGGTAACGGGGGTTGGGGGAGCTCAAGCCCAGCCCCAGAACTGATGCCGGGCGCGAAAAATCTGCGCCCTTGCCAGGGCGAGTGAGAGGTGGATGCGCATAATGTCTTGCTGGGCACTAACGAGTAGGAACCCGAGTCTAGGAAGCCTTTCTGCTTACAATAATGGTTGTTATCAAGTTTCGAGTACTTAAACCGAAGGCTCGTCACGTTGGTGAAAGCGCTGGGCTCGCTCAAGGCTGTGGGTCATCTGTGCCGCCGCATGAACGGTCAAGGGATGCTGGGTAAAACCGGGTCTGGGGGAAATGTAGTCGGCCATTTTCCGGGCATTGGCGAGCTGACGTTCCGAGCCTTCTGCCAGCAGCGCGATGACCAGGTTTTCCAAGGCAATCACTCGGACACGCAAGTGAACCAGTTCGGCGTTGGTCAAGGCGGGCGGGGCGGTAAACGCGTCGCCATCGATGGATGTTGCTGCGTTTTGATCGTCCCATGTCGACAGGGTTGGATGGTCTGGTGTCCCAACGTTTGGCAAAGGATTTTTATTGAGCATGAGCGATGTCTCCAAGTCTGTTCAGCCGTTAGAAGCTTAGCTCCAGGATCGCGATAGGAGGGCAGTCGCTCGATGTCGATTCTTGATATCGATCAAGGATGGTTTTGCACAAAGGCTGTAGGTTGTAAAAACGTCTCTCAATGATCGGAGATCGACATGGCCAAGAACTTCCCCGTCAACCCCAAGCACCCCGAGCGGATCTGTTGGGGATGCGACCGGTATTGTCCAGCCAAGTCCCTGGCGTGCGGCAATGGCTCCGACCGTACGATGCATCCGGCCGAGCTGTTCGGGGAAGATTGGCATCTGCCTGGCGACTGGGGTATCGAGTCCCTCATCGTCACAGACAAGACAGAGAATGATGGCGTCTAGCGCAAGCCCAGAATGGTCGTACAGGCGCTGTTGCCAAGGATTCGCCTCTCTTTCCCAGTGAATGTTTTTTCAATGGTCAACTTGATACTCGTCCCAATTCATCTGGTTGTCCGTCCGGAAGTCAAAAAACGCTGCTTATCGAGCGGCGTTTTTGTTTGTGCGTAAGCTGCGTAATGGGCGCTTTCAGTTTGATAACGCATTCCAATCCGTGAAGCCCGGGGGCACAGAGTCCCCCAGGCAAGTTACGGTCAAGGCATTTGCGGCAGCTCTTGCGGACGCAAATCAAACACCAGCACTTCGGCATTCACACCGTTGCTCAAGGTCAGCGCCTGCTCATCCCGGACCCGCACGCCATCGCCTTCCTGCAATTGCACGCCGTTGAGTTCGACCTTGCCCCGGGCCACATGCACATAGGCGTAGCGATTGGCGGCGAGCGTGAGGCTGGCGCTTTCCTTGCCGTCGATGAGGCCGGCATAGACCCGGGCATCCTGACGCACCCGTAACGAACCGTTGGCCCCATCGGGGGAGATGATCAGTTGCAGGCGACCGCGTTTCTTCTGCGTGCTGAAGTGCTCTTGCTGATAACGCGGTTTGGCGCCGCTGACGTCCGGTACGATCCAGATTTGCAGGAAGTGCACCGGGCGGGTTGCCGAGTGATTGTATTCACTGTGGGCCACGCCGCTGCCGGCGCTCATCAATTGCACGTCGCCGGGGCGGATCACCGAACCCGTGCCTAAAGTGTCCTTGTGTTCCAGGGCACCTTCGAGCACATAGGAGAAAATCTCCATGTCCTGGTGCGGGTGTTGGCCGAAGCCTTTACCGGCGGCCACGCGGTCATCGTTGATCACCAGCAGGTAGGAAAAACCCTGCTCCCGCGGGTTGCGGTAGTTGGCAAACGAAAAGGTATGGAACGACTTCAACCAACCGTGATTGGCCGCGCCGCGATCAGAGGCTTTGCGAAGGGTCAGCATGATGAAATCTCCTGTTTGGGACGAGAGTTCGTCCGAGTGAGGAGAAGGTTAATGTTTATCGGTGAGTGCAATAAGTAGATGAAAATTGAAATACTGTCTCGATCAGGTTGACAGTTATGTGAGCGGGTTCATGTATTCTTATTGTTACAAATGCCCATAATGTTCAGTGCTGACGCTACGTTTCCTATTTCTTTGATATCAGTGATTTCCAACCCATGAAAACCGTGGCAATGGTGCTGTTTCCAGACTTTCTCCTGCTTGATATGGCCGGGCCCATGGAGGTGTTTTCCATCGCCAACCGTTATCTGGAGTCGGGCGACCGTTATCAGCTGTCGATGATCGGCACCGAACATGGCGCGTTGCGCGCATCCAACGGCGTCAGTGTTCAGGCCGATGTGCATATAGACCAGGCCTGCGACAGCTATGACTTGCTGCTGGTGCCGGGCGGTCCGGGGGCCTACAACGAAAAACATCCACCGTTGCTCGACTGGCTGCGGGGCGCCGTCAGTCGGTCGGCCGGTTATGGCTCGATCTGCACGGGGGCGTTCATATTGGGGCATGCCGGTTTGCTGGACGGTTATCGGGTGACGACTCACTGGCATTACACGGAGCGGTTGATTCGAGCCTTCCCCAAGGCGACGGTGAAGACCGATCAGATTTACGTCCAGGATCGCAACCTGATCAGCTCTGGCGGGGTCACCGCCGGCATCGACCTGGCACTGGCGGTGGTCGCTCAGGATCACGGCAAGAAAATCGCTCAGGACGTGGCCAAGGTCTTGCTGGTGGTGATGAAACGCCAGGGCGGACAGGCGCAATTCAGCCCGTTGATGGCTGCGGTGGCCCCTCAGGAAACGCCGGTGACCCGGGTGCAGAACCATGTGCTCGAACACCTTGATGAAGCCTTCAGCGTCGAACGCATGGCCAGCCTGGCGAACATGAGTGCGCGGCATTTCGCCCGGGTGTTTGCCCGGGAAGTGAACATGACGCCCATGGAGTTTCTGCAAAGTGCGCGCATCGATTGCGCCAGGAACCTGCTGGAAACCAGTGACCTGCCGCTCAAGACCGTTGCCTACAAGAGCGGCTTCGGCAGCGTGCGGCACATGCGTTTTCTGTTCGGTGAAAAACTGGGTCTGACTCCCGCCCAGTACCGCGAACAGTTCAGTTAGAGCGTTCTTGTCCGTCCTGCGCACCGCAATGGCCGTGACGCTCCCTCCATCGCCGTTGTACCGTCACCCATGCCTGCCAAGATACTCGTGGACTCTTGGCAGCGGAGGTGCGGGAACCTGGGCGAACTTGCGCAACGGATGATTCCGTAGCTTGAGTCGGGTCAGGTTTTGAGCGCGTGAACATGTATGAACAGCCTCAGAGATTTAAACAGCGATACGGTACTGCGGTTCGGCCCCTACACGTTCCATCCGCGTCAACGGTTGGTCCTGGAAGGTGATCGGCCTCTGCACGTGGGGGGGCGGGCACTGGATATCCTCCAGGTACTGGTCGAGCGCGCGGGCAACGTGGTCAGCAAGGAAGAACTGATTGCCCACGTGTGGCCGACTTCGGTGGTCGAGGAAATCAACCTGCGCGTGCACATCGCTGCCCTGCGTCGGGCCCTCGGCGACGGTCAGAACGGGCGGTGCTACATCGTTAATATTCCCCAGTGCGGTTATAGCTTCATCGCCCCAGTGCAGCGCGAGTCGGACGGGATGCAGGCTTCGATCGAAACCGTTCAGCAGCCCCGGCACAACCTGCCGACACGGATCACGCCAGTGACCGGTCGAGATTCGATCGTTGGTAGTGTGGTCCGGCAGTTGCCGGTTTTCCGCTTCATGACCCTGGTCGGCCCTGCCGGCATCGGCAAGAGCACGGTGGCCTTGTGCGTGGCCGAACTGCTGTTGCAGCACTATAGCGATGGCGTCTGGATCGTTGATCTGGCGGCAATCGATGACCCTGCGCGGCTCGTCGATTATCTGAGCCAGACTCTTGAACTGGACGTTGGCGTGGATGCGCTGGCGCAGCGGCATGCATTGCTGGTGCTCGACAATTGCGAGCACGTGCTCGAACGTTGCCGATCGCTGGTGGAGGACCTATTGGTTTCGGCGCCACGGTTATCGATCCTGGTCACCAGCCGCGAACCGCTGCGGGCGGCGAGGGAAGTGGTTCAGCGTTTGCCAGCCCTGGCGGTGCCGCCGATGTCGGCGCTGCATCGTGTTAGCGAGGCGATGAGCTATTCGGCGGTGCAACTGTTTGTCAACCGTGCTCGTGCCCGCCAACAAGGGTTTGCTCTGCGTGAACAGGACCTCAAGGCTGTGCGGGAGATCTGTCGGCGCCTCGACGGTTTACCCCTGGCCATCGAACTGGCAGCGGCGCAGATCGATGCGCTGGCACTGGTTGGTCTGCGAGCTCAACTGGGCAACTGTTTTCAGCTGCTGACCCAAGGCCGGCGCACCGCCGTGCCACGGCATCAGACGCTCAAGGCCGCGCTGGACTGGAGCTATCAGCGGCTGAGCCCGCTGGAGCAGACCGTGCTGCAGGGGCTGGCGGTGTTTAAAATAGCTTTTACTTTGGACGCAGCCATCGGCGTCATCAGTTGTGCGGTGCTGCGGCCCACCAGTCTGGCAGAGGTGATAGAACGGCTGGTGCTGAAATCGCTGTTGTCGGTTGAACAGGGCAATGGCATGACACGTTATCGGTTGCTCAACACGACCCGCACTTACGTACTGGAAAAGCTTGAACTGAGCGGATTGCGGCGAGTGTTTGAAATGCGTTATGCCCGCTACATCAGCCGGGCACGCTGGGTTTCAGGCCGGCCGGTATCGTTGCAACTCGTCGAGCAAACGGCGGACTTTGCTTAGGTCTGGGGTGGCAAAGCCTTCAGTGAAGCGGTTGTAGATCGGCGCCAGCAGGTCATGGGCTTGTTGGAGGCGGCCTTGACGCTGCCAAAGCTCGGCCAGTGATGTGGCAGTGCGCAGTTCCCATGCCAAAGCACCCTGGGCTTTTGCCACTCCCAGCGCTTTGAGCAGCACGGTCTCGGCTGCACTCTGGCTGTTTTCTGCAAGCAGAGCATTCGCTCTGGCCCGAAGGATTTCCGCCGTGCTCCAACCCGCAGCGCCGTTTTCGGCCCGTGCCAGCAATGCGTCATCGACGAAACCGCTATCCAGGGTGACCATGATTTCCTTGATCAGCCCTGCGCCGGGTTGCGGGTTCGAATGTGCGTTATCGCCATCGATCACCTGCGCATAGTGCCGGGCCCAGTTGTAGAACAGTGGCACCGAATGTTTTTGTGTTTGTTCGAGCAGCAGGCGCAAGAGTTCGCGGGCAGTTTGAGTGTCGCCGTTGTAGTGGGCGATCAGGCAACCGGAGAGTGCCAGTGTGTAGCAGATGGACGTGCCATGGTCGATTTCGATCGCAATGTCCAATGCCTGACGGGCAGTGCGCCAGGCCTTTTCGGGAAGGCCCTGCAACCAGAGGATCCGCGCGAGAATAGTCAGGGCGGCGACGCTCTGGTCGTACTGGACGCCAAAGCCGTGGGTGAAGCGATTGAGGTGTCCGCTCTGGGCCATGCGCTGAATGACCTGTTCAGCACTCTCCCGTGCCTGTTGCTGATCCCCGGCAAAGTGCAGGGCCAGCACCTGCAAACGGTGTGTACTCAGCGATACAGCAGCGTTGCCTTGCACACCCAGGCGATCGAATTGCAGGCTCTGTTCCAGGGCCGTTTGATAGTTGCCGCAACTGAGGTTGACCGCCATGTGCCCGGACACGGCTCTGAGCTGACCGGCCACGTCGTTGCAGCGTTCGGCCAGGGTTCTGGCGCTGACAAAGGCTTCGACGGTTTCGGCGGTGCCACCTTGGGTGTGGTAGCAGGAACTGCCGAGGGCGAGCTTGAGGGCCATTTTCAGGCGAGGGCAGGGCTCGGGCGTCAATTCGAGCAGTGCCAGGGCCTTGCGCACGTACACGCCATGTTCCTTGAGCAGCGACAGTTCCTGCCAGAGTGGCGTTGAAACCGAAGCCAGTCGGATCGCCACAGCCTGCGGCCCTTGAGCGTTCAAGCCCCAGTCGAGGGCCGAGCGGATGTCTTCCAGACTACGGGCGTAACGCTCGATCCATACATCGGTCTGGATGTGCTCCCAGTCGTTCTGGGCCTGATGCATCAATGCCAGGCAGCGCTCGGCGTGGCGTTCCAGGGTGTCTGGCAAATCATTGGCCTGGTCGAGTTTTTCCAGGGCATAGCTGCGGGTGGTGTCGAGCAGACGGTAGAACACCTGCTCGTCACCGACCTCCACGTTCAGCAGTGACTTGGCCACCAGTTGCGTAATCGCGCCAAACACCTCGCGGGGTTCGATGTGTTCGCCGACAATCACCGCGGCCGCCGATTCCAGCGTGAAACCGCCCCTGAACACACCCAATCGGCGCAGGCAGGTTTGTTCGCAGGCACTCAGCAGCTCGAAGCTCCAGTCGAGTGTCGCGCGCAGGGTCTGATGCCGTCCCAGCGTCGTCTGACAGCCCTGTGCGAGCAGACGAAAACTGCCTTGCAGTTGCGTCAGCAATCCACTCAGGCCAAGGCTGTTCACTTGCGCTGCGGCCAGTTCGATCGCCAAAGGAATGCCGTCCAGACGGCGGCAAATCTCGATCGCCAGAGGCAGCTCGTCATCGGTCAGTTCGAAACTGTCATGGCTGGCCATTGCCCGCTCGACGAACAATTGCACAGCCGAAAAGCTCAAGGCCTGGGAGCGGTCCAGCGCGGCGATGGGCGGTGGGCAGTCCAGGGACTCCAGGCGCTGAACGTATTCGCCTTCGGCCCGCAGGCTCTCGCGACTGGTGGCCAGAATGTGCACATCGGGCGCGCCACGCAGGATGCTTTCGCTGAGCAACGCAATGGCGTCGATCAGATGCTCGCAGTTGTCGATGACCAGCAGCATCTGCCGCTCGCGCAGGAAGGTCGCGAGACAGTTCATCGGTTCAGCGTCGTGCAACGACAGGTCCAGCAGCGTCGCCAGGTGGGTGGCGATCATCAACGGGTCGCTGATCGGGGCCAAGTCCAGCAGGCGAATGCCGTCCCGGTAGCGACCGATCAGTTGTTCGGCGACGCGCAGTGCCACTGTGGTCTTGCCGATACCGCCAGGGCCGACGAGGGTGATGAAGCGTTGGTGTGGCAAGTGCGTCACCAGACTGTCAACCAAGGCCTGGCGACCGATCATGCGAGTCCGACGAATGGGCAGGTTATGGCCGCTCTGCTCGTGGCCGCTGCTCGGCGGACGTTGCTCGATGTGCTCCAGCGAGCACGGCGCGACAAAGCTGTAACCACGCTGGGCCACGGTAACGATGTAGCGCTGCCCGGCTTGACCGTCGCCGAGGGCTTTGCGCAGCGCCGCGATGTGCACTCGCAAATTGATGTCTTCGACGACGCTTTTGGGCCAGACCCGAGAGATCAGTTGATGCTTGCTGACCACATGTCCGGCGTGCTCCAGCAGGATCAACAGAATGTCCATGGAACGTCGGCCCAGGCGCAAGGGCCGGTCGGCTTCCAGTATCAGGCGTTGTCCGGGGTAGATCCGGTAGGGGCCGAAATGCACAGCCTGTTCGGGTGGAAGGGTCAACGGCTCACTCCTGCTGCTGTTCTTTTAGTCCGCCCCGTTGCACCTGTGCGGGGAGGGCGGACGAAGGGCGCAGTCTTCTGTCACGCGGTTTTCGAGCATATTCCTCAGGTTTCCTGATCAACGCAACGTGGCTCGGGCGGGCGTGCATCGAGTGTGCTACCCGCAGCAATCTCCTTGCCAGCGTCGAGTGCCGTATTTATTGGCTGCGGCATTGGCGACGAGTGGTTCGGGTGTTTGCCTGTGCCATTGAAAATTAACAACGTTTAACTCGCCCTGCGTCCGGTCTACGCCCAAAACTCCAGTCCTTCAAGTGCGCCAACCGAAGGGACGGTTGTGCGTGCTGTGTGCAGCAAAAGGGATGAACACGTCTGGAGGATGCCGGAATGAGCAACGTGGTGGTGGTCTATCACAGTGGCTATGGCCATACCCGGGTCATGGCCGAGGCCGTGGCCCAGGGTGTGGAGCGGCACCTTGGCAGCGCCTGCCGGCTGATTCCGGTCGAGGACGTGCACGACCAGTGGGAGCGCCTGCACCAGGCCGACGCCATCATCTTCGGCGCCCCGACCTACATGGGCAGCGCCTCGGCGCCCTTCAAGAGCTTTATGGACGCCACCGCGTCGTTCTATCTGGCTCAGCCCTGGCGCGACAAGCTCGCCGCCGGCTTCACCAATTCCGGTTGCCTGTGTGGCGACAAGCTCAACACCTTATTGCAGATGGCGGTCTTCGCTGCCCAGCATTCGATGATCTGGGTCGGCCTTGACCTGCTGCCGGCGCGTTCCAGCAGCGGGGTGTTCGATGGGCAATTGAATCGTCTGGGCAGCTCCCTGGGCGCCATGGCCCAGTCGAATGTCGAACAGTCTCCCGAACAAGCGCCACCTCTTGAAGATCGCCGCACCGCCGCGCACTTGGGCGAGCGGGTGGCGCGCCTGGCCGAGCGCATGGGCCATCCATCGATTTGAATCACCCAACCCCCTGAAGGAGCAAATGCCATGAGTACATTTACTACCCGCGATGGTACCGAGATCTATTACAAGGACTGGGGCACCGGCCAACCCATCGTTTTCAGCCACGGCTGGCCGCTGAATGCCGACAGCTGGGAATCACAGATGATCTTCCTGGCGTCCAAGGGTTACCGGGTCATCGCCCATGACCGCCGTGGTCACGGCCGCTCCAGCCAGCCCTGGTTCGGCAATGAAATGGACACCTACGCCGACGACCTCGCGCAGTTGATCGAGCGGCTGGATCTGCAAAACGCGGTGCTGTTCGGGTTCTCCACCGGCGGTGGTGAAGTGGCGCGTTACATCGGTCGTCATGGCACTGGGCGAATCGCCAAGGCCGGGCTGATTTCCGCGGTGCCGCCGTTGATGCTCAAGACCGAAGCCAATCCAGGCGGCCTGCCGATGGAAGTGTTCGACGGTCTGCGTCAGGCGTCCCTGGCGGACCGTTCGCAGCTGTACAAAGACGTCGCCAGCGGGCCATTTTTTGGCTTCAACCAGCCTGGCGCCAAGCCTTCCCAGGGCATGATCGACTGGTTCTGGATGCAGGGCATGACGGCTGGTCACAAGAGCGCCTATGACTGCATCAAGGCGTTTTCCGAAACCGATTTCACCGAAGACCTGAAAAAGTTCGACGTGCCGACCCTGGTGGTGCATGGCGACGCTGACCAGATCGTGCCGATCGAAGCCGCCGGTATCGCCTCGGCCAAACTCGTCAAAGGTTCGAAGCTGCTGGTCTATCCAGGCGCGCCTCATGGCCTGACCGACACCCACAAGGATCAGCTCAACGCCGATCTGCTGGCGTTCCTCAAGGCCTGATCAAAATCAAAAGATCGCAGACTGCGCCAGCTCCTACACGGACATGTGTACACCCGTAGAAGCTGGCGCAGGCTGCGATCTTTTGCTGTTGAGAGAGGGCAGGGCACGCACCGCCTGACAACGCCAGGCAAACGGATTGATGCCTTCGCTGCGGGTGAACATGTGGCAGAAGTGCGCCTGATCGCAGAAGCCGCATTCCAGGCTGATTTGCGTCAGGGTCAGGTCGGTGTTCTGGATCAGTTGCTTGGCCCGGGCGATGCGCTGGCAACGAATCCAGTCCTGGGGTGACAGGCCCGTGCTGCACTTGAAGGTGCGGGAGAAATGACTGCGCGACATCGCGCAGGCCCGGGCCAGTTCGGTGACTTCCAGGGTTTCGCTGAGGCGTTCGAGGATCAATTGCTTGACCAGGCTTTCCCGCCAGGGGCTGAGGCCGCCAGTGGTGGCTTTTCGCGTTTGCGTGGCTGATGCGCGGGCGGCGTTGTGCTGAACGTGGGCCATGGCAAATGTCCGTGTCGGTGGGAATGCGCTGGCGCACTGCACGGTGGGTCAGCACCATCCCTTTTGGAATAACAGGTTTGCGTTGAGAGCTTGATTGTTGGTCGCAGGACATTTGCTTGCGAGTTAAACGTTGTTAATTCCTCCGGTTAACAGCAGGCGAAAACCTTTGATTGAGTAAAGTCCAAAAGACATTGCCTGGCTGAAAAAACACCATGGAACCGTACCTATGAACCGTAACGATCTACGCCGCGTCGATATGAACCTGCTGGTGATTTTCGAGGCTCTGATGTTCGAAAAGAATCTGACCCGGGTCGCCGAAAAACTCTTTATGGGTCAGCCGGCCGTGAGCGCTGCGTTGGGGCGGTTGCGTGATCTGTTCGACGATCCGCTGTTGCTGCGCAACGGTCGCGGCATGGAGCCGACGGCGCGGGCGCTGGCGATTCTCAAGGAGCTGCAACCGGCAATGGACACCATCTGCGGGGCGGTTAGCCGGGCCAGGGAGTTTGATCCGGCTACCCGTTGTGATGTGTTTCGCATTGGTCTGTCGGATGACGCCGAGTTTGGCTTGTTTCCGTCGCTGTTGAGCCATCTGCGGGAGGAGGCACCAGGGATCATTGTGGTGGTGCGCCGGGCTAACTACCTGCTGATGCCGACGTTGCTGGCGTCCGGGGAGATTTCAGTCGGGGTCAGTTACACCACCGAACTGCCGGCCAATGCCAAGCGCAAGAAACTGCGGGATATCCCCTGCAAAGTGCTGCGCGCAGACAACCGGCCTGGAGCACTGACGCTGGATGAGTACTGTGAGCGGCCCCATGCGATGGTGTCGTTTTCGGGGGATTTGAGCGGCAACATTGATCTTGATCTGGCCAAGGTGGGCCGCACCCGACGGGTGGTGTTGGGGGTGCCGCAGTTCAGTGGGTTGCGGGCGTTGCTCGCGGGGACTGAAATGATCGCTACCGTTCCCGACTATGCCGCCCGCGCGCTGGTCGAAGGCTGTGCCTTGAGGGCTGAAGATCCGCCGTTTCCCATCGATGAGGCACAGTTGTCGATGGCCTGGAGCGGGGTGCACGACAATGATCCGGCGGAGCGATGGTTGCGGTCGCGGATTACTCAGTTCATGTCCGAGCCTCTGAATACTCCAGCTTCATAGGGGAAAAACTTCTGTCAGATGCCGCTTTTGTGGCGAGGGAGCTTGCTGTGGTGGGGGAGCTTGCTGTGGCGAGGGGGCTTGCCCCCGCTGGGTCGCGAAGCGGCCCTAAAACCGGCAATTGCGGTTATTCAGATAGAACACATCAGCCGGTTCTACGACTGCTGCGCCCGAGCGCGGACCGGCCGGCGCGAGCAAGCTCGCTCGCCACAGGAAAGTATTGGGCTCAAGTCCGCTCGTAAAGAGAGCACATACGTTCAATTTTCCCCTCCCCCCGCACCGGCATTATCGAATCAAGTCCTGGCGCATCAACGTCGCTGGTTTTTCATTTGCGCTTGCGCGCATTTCCGTTTCGCCGGAGCCTTTCGTCATGCCTGATTCCAATCGACTCGACCCTGCAACCACCCACCCGGTGCGCGGCTTCGAGGAAGTCGTGACCCTGGTCGTCAAACACCGGGTCAAGGCCGGTTTTGAAGTGCCCTATGAAGCCTGGCTGCGGCGGATTGTCGGTATTGCCGGGCAGAGCGAGGGGCATTTGGGGGTGGATGTGATTCGCGGCAAGAGCGCCGGCCTGGACATGTTTACCTGCGTGCTGCGTTTTTGCTCCACCGAGGCGATGCAGCGCTGGCTCGATTCGCCGCAACGGCTGGAGCTGGTCAACGAAGCCGCGCCGATGCTGGCGGATGGGGACCAGACCGAGGTCAATCCAGTCAAGGAGTTCTGGTTCGCGCCACAGGCCGATACCGTTTCGCCACCGCCGCGCTGGAAGCAGGCCGTGGTGACGCTGCTGGTGATCCTGCCGCATACCTTGCTGGTGCCGCTGATCTGGGGCCCGCTGCTCAAGCTCAACGCCTTTCTGTCCAATTACGTGGTTGCCACTTTTCTGATCACCGTGACCATTGTGGTTTCGGTGGTGTACCTGTTCATGCCCAGGGCGACGCGCCTGTTTGCGCCCTGGCTGGAAGCCGGACAGCCTCATTCCACTCTGCCTGAGGAAAACCAATGAACGCCGATCTGATTCTATTCAATGGCCAATTTCATACCGTTGACCGTGAAAAACCCCTTGCCAGTGCGGTCGCGATCACCAACGGCCGCTTCGTCACGGTAGGTACCGATGCCGAGGCCATGGCCTTGCGTGGTTCGGGCACTCAGGTTATTGACCTCAAGGGCCGCTGCGTCATCCCTGGGCTCAACGACTCGCACTTGCACCTGATTCGGGGTGGTTTGAACTACAACCTCGAACTGCGCTGGGAAGGCGTGCCGTCCCTGGCCGATGCCCTGCGCATGCTCAAGGATCAGGCCGATCGCACGCCGACGCCGCAATGGGTGCGGGTGGTCGGTGGCTGGAACGAATTCCAGTTTGCCGAAAAGCGCATGCCGACGATTGAAGAACTCAACCAGGCTGCGCCGGATACGCCGGTGTTCGTTTTGCACTTGTACGACCGCGCCTTGCTCAACCGCGCAGCGCTCAAGGTTGTCGGTTACACGCGCAACACGCCGAACCCACCGGGTGGCGAGATTGTGCGCGACGCCAACGGCGATCCGACCGGCATGCTGGTGGCGCGTCCGAACGCGATGATTCTTTACTCGACCTTGGCCAAAGGGCCGAAGTTGCCGCTGGAGTATCAGGTCAACTCGACTCGTCAGTTCATGCGTGAACTCAATCGTCTGGGCCTGACCAGCGCCATCGATGCGGGCGGTGGTTTCCAGAATTACCCGGACGATTACGCGGTGATCGAGCAGTTGGCCAAAGACCAGCAACTGACGATTCGCATTGCTTATAACCTGTTCACCCAGAAGCCCAAGGAAGAGCTGACCGATTTCAAGAACTGGACCAGTAGCGTCACCCTGCATCAAGGCGATGACTTCCTGCGCCACAACGGCGCCGGGGAAATGCTGGTGTTTTCGGCGGCGGATTTCGAGGACTTCCTCGAACCGCGCCCGGACCTGCCGCAGACCATGGAAGAGGAACTGGAGCCGGTGGTTCGCCACTTGGTCGAGCACCGCTGGCCGTTCCGTCTGCACGCCACTTACAACGAATCCATCAGCCGTATGCTCGATGTGTTCGAGAAGGTCAATCGCGACATTCCGTTCAACGGTTTGCCGTGGTTCTTCGACCACGCCGAAACCATCACCCCGAAAAACATCGAGCGGGTGAGGGCGCTGGGTGGCGGCATCGCGATTCAGGACCGCATGGCGTTCCAGGGGGAATACTTCGTCGACCGTTACGGCAGCAAAGCCGCCGAAGCCACGCCGCCGATCAAACGCATGCTCGCCGAGGGTGTACCCGTCGGCGCGGGCACCGACGCCACACGAGTGTCCAGCTACAACCCGTGGACCTCGCTGTACTGGATGGTCAGCGGCCGCACTGTCGGTGGTCTGGCGTTGTACGAGGAAGGCTTGCCGCGCACCACTGCGCTGGAACTGTTCACCCACGGCAGCGCCTGGTTCTCGTCCGAACAGGGCAAGAAGGGCCAGATCAAGGTCGGGCAACTGGCGGACCTGGCAGCATTGAGCGCGGACTTCTTCAGCGTCGAGGAAGAAGCGATCAAGTGGATCGAGTCGGTGTTGACCGTGGTCGGCGGCAAGGTGGTGTACGCCGCCGGCGACTTCGAAAAACTCGGTCCGGCCAGCGTACCGGTACTGCCGGACTGGTCGCCGGTGATGAAAGTCCCCGGCCACTGGCGCCCGAATTCGCCGATGCAGGCTCAGGTCCACCATTGCAGCGGCCCGTGCGCGGTGCATACGCACAGCCATGAAAAGGCGCGCCAGTCGAATGCGCCGGTCAGCGATTTCGCCGGTTTCTGGGGCGCATTCGGCTGTTCCTGCTTCGCCTTCTGATTCCGAAACAAAGCGCCGGTCTTCGTGACCGGCGCTCCCCCGCAACAACCATCCATCGAGGAGTTTCACATGAGCAACGTTCCTTACTCGCGTCTGAACAAAGACGATGCCGTTGTGCTGTTGGTCGACCACCAGACCGGCCTGATCTCGCTGGTGCAGGATTTCAGCCCGAACGAGTTCAAGAACAACGTCCTGGCGCTGGGCGACATCGCCAAGTTCTTCAACCTGCCGACCATCCTGACCACCAGTTTCGACAGCGGCCCGAACGGCCCGATCGTGCCGGAACTCAAAGAGCAATTCCCGGACGCGCCGTTCATTGCCCGCCCTGGCCAGATCAACGCCTGGGACAACGCAGACTTCGTCAAAGCCATCAAGGCCACCGGTCGCAAGCAACTGATCATCGCCGGTGTGGTGACTGACGTGTGCGTGGCGTTCCCGACTCTGTCGGCGCTTGCTGAAGGTTTTGAAGTGTTCGTGGTCACCGATGCTTCCGGCACCTTTAACACCACTGTGCAACAAGCGGCGTGGGCGCGGATGTCGGCCGCCGGTGCGCATCTGATGAACTGGTTCGCGGTGGCCTGCGAGCTGCAAGTCGACTGGCGCAATGACATGGAAGGTCTGGCGAATCTGCTGTCGCAGCGTCTGCCGAACTATCGCAATTTGATTAATAGCTATACCAAGTTCACGGCCAAGTAATTCGCTGAAAAAAATGCCCGCCGATGTGCGGGCATTTTTCTGCTCAACGTTTTTGCAACCACCCCAGAAATCCAGCTTTCCTGACCGGCACAGGCTTGGCCATCAACGCCAGCCGACTGTTCTGTTGCCGTACCGCTTGCAACTTGTTCAACGCCTGGCCCACTTCGCTCAACGGGCTGACGTCGGCGTTGATGACCAGCGCACTGAACGCCAGAAACAACACTAGACGCACGCCGACCCGCGGGGCGCGGTGCTTGTACGGGGCTAGGTGCCAGAGCAGAGCGTCGAGCACCAGAAGCAGGGCGCTCCAGGACAGTAGGTGGGTGAGGAGAAAGGACATGAGGAACTCCAAAGTCTGGATGACATTTGTGGCGAGGGAGCTTGCTCCCGCTTGAGTGCGCAGCACTCACAAAATCGTCGGTGTCTTGAGGATTTTGGGGCCGCTGCGCAGCCCAGCGGGAGCAAGCTCCCTCGCCACAATGTGGACTCAGTTCAGATGGGGCTTGAGCTCGGCCGCCGCTTGCCGCACTGCTGCCTTCACTTCAGGTATCTGACTCAGCGGATTGAGCAGGCCAAAGTCATGAATCATCCCGTTGTAGCGCACCGCGGTCACCGGTACGCCGGCCGCATCGAGGTGGCGGGCGTAGCCTTCGCCTTCGTCACGCAGCACGTCGAATTCGGCGGTCTGCACCAGCGCGGTGGGCAGGCCCTTGGCCCTGGTCGGGCGCACCACTTTCAGGTTGATCGTCTGGCCGTCGACCTTGATCGCCTTGTCGCTGACTTCAACACCGGACAGATCGACCTTCACCGAGGCCTGGGCACCGGTCAGCACCGCGCGGGCTGCTGTGGCGCTGGGGTTCAGGTCTCAGCAACACCGTGAGCACAGATTAATGAGGTGCCTGAAAGTGAAAAAGCGGCTATAAAGCGTTTAACTGTCAACCAGGAAGTGACAATGAACCCGTTCGAAGACATGCGTATTTTTTGCCAGGTCATGGACTCCGGCAGCTTCACGGCGGCGGCCGATCAGTTGGGGCTGTCCAAGCAGTTCGTCAGCCGCCGGCTGATGCAATTGGAGGAGCGCCTCGGTGTGCGGCTGCTCAATCGATCGACCCGGCGGCTGGACGTCACGCCCCTGGGGCAGAGTTATTACGAGTCGGCCTTGCGCCTGCTCAGCGAAGTCGAACACGTGGAGCAGGGCATCGCCGGCCAGACCAGCGAACCTCGCGGCACCATTCGCTTGAGCGCGCCGCTGTCGTTCGCGGTGGCGCACTTGGGTTGTCTGCTGCCGGTGTTTTTGCAGCGCTATCGCGACGTCACGGTGGAAGTGGACTTGAGTGATCGTCCGGTGGACTTGCTCAATGAGGGCTTCGACCTGGCATTGCGCATCGGCGTGCTGGAGGACTCGACGCTGATCGCCCGACGCCTCGCCTCCATCCAGCGGGTGTACTGCGCGAGCCCGGCTTACCTGGCCGAGCGCGGTACGCCGGGTCACCCCGAAGACTTGCACCGCCATGACTGTCTGCCCTACGGCCACGGTCGCCAGGTGCAATGGCGGTTCGAAGGGCAGGGCAAACCACTGACCGTGAACGTCACCGGAAGGATGCGGGTCAACAACGGAGAATTGCTCAAGGACGCGGCCATCGCCGGCATGGGCATTACTTATTTGCCGACCTTCATTGTCGGTTCGGCCTTGAAGGATGGGCGGCTGGTGCCGGTACTGGACAACTTCCGCCCCGAGCCGTTGACGTTATCGGCGGTCTATCCGCAGCATCGTCAGGGCTCGCGACCGGTGCAGGCGCTGATCGAATTCTTGCGTGAACGGCTGGATCGGACTGAGGACGGGCTTTAAATACAGCGGCACCCCGCAGTCGAAGCGGGAGCCTGACGCTGGTAGGTGGTTCAGCCTCCAGATGCCTGGTGAAAGAAGTGTTCTCGGCAAAAATTTTCCAGAGTCGCACATCCATACAATCGCTCTGCTGCAACGAAGCCGAAAATGGCGCCTCTCAAACGTATCCGGAGAAGTGTTATGGCAACCGCAAAAGCAGCACCAGGTAAAGGTCTGATCAATCCGAGCAACCACGCTCTGATCCTGATCGACTTTCAGTCGCAGATGTCATTTGCGACCAAATCCATCGACGCTGTTTCACTCCGCAATAACGCTGCACTGATCTCCAAGGCAGCGAAGGAGTTTGGCGTTCCTTCCATTCTTACCACCGTCGCCGAAAAAAGTTTTTCGGGCCCTATGTTTGAAGAAATTACCTCGGTCTTTGCCGGTCAGGAACTGATTGACCGGACCAGCATGAATACCTGGGAAGACGAGCGCATAGCCGTCGCCGTGAACAAGATCGGTCGCGACCGAATCGTTCTTGCCGGTCTCTGGACCTCGGTCTGCATTGTTGGACCGGCGATCTCGGCGCTTGAACAAGGCTTTGAGGTCTACATCATTTGCGATGCGTGCGGTGACGTTTCGGATGAGGCTCATGAGCGCGCTATCGAGCGCATGATTCAAGCCGGTGCGCGTCCGATGACCTCACTCCAGTACCTGCTGGAACTGCAACGTGACTGGGCTCGCAGCGACACCTATAACGAGACGGTGAAAACCTCTATCGCTCACGGCGGCGCTTATGGTCTTGGTTTGATTTATGCCAAAACCATGTTTAACGCATCGGAAGGTCACTGATCCGTATTGCGCCTCTTCCTTAATGGAGGAAGAGGCGCACTCAGGTGAGCGTTGGGAGACAATGGAACATGTCCACATCTGATATGAATACGACGACTGCACCGGATGTGGCGCTGTGTTGGCTACGCATCACCGGTGTACTGATGCTGTTGCTGGTGCACGGATTGCCTAAGCTTTTCAATTTTGAGCACGAATTGGGGTTGATCGAAGACCCGTTTGGCATGGGAGCCCGGTTGACCTTGTCTCTGGCAATTTTCGCAGAAGTGTTTTGTCCGATATTCATCGCAGTGGGACTGCTGACGCGCCTTGCGACACTGCCTGTTCTCTTTTTGCTGGTTGTATCGGTTATCCGGGTTCATCCTGAGTGGAGCCTGGCTGAGGGCCAGTTCGCCTGGCTGCTGCTGATCATCTTCTCGACGATTCTTGTCGGCGGGTCTGGAAGATTGGCATTGGGCAGGAGTCTGTCGCATCGTTGGCCACTCCTGAGCAAACTGTAGGGAGAGAAGGGTGAGTACGATGACTAATGAGCAGCCACCGACAACTTCGGCTTGGCAGCCGCTTCGTTATGGATTGTTTCGCAGTCTATGGCTTGCCAGCATTGCATCCAGCATAGGGACGTGGATGCATGAAGTCGGTGCTGGCTGGCTGATGACCTCCTTGTCGGCCAGTCCTTTTATGGTGTCTCTGGTACAAGTAGCGGGTGCCGCTCCCATGTTTCTACTCGCGCTACCCGCTGGCGCGCTGGCCGACATCATCGACAAACGACGTTACCTGTTGGTTGTCCAGGCAGGGATGGCCGTCATTGCGCTTGCGCTCGCCTTGATCACCTTTGCGAACCTGATGAGCGCTACGCTTTTACTCCTCTTTACGCTGGCCATGGGGATCGGAACAGCGCTGACCATGCCCGCATGGTCAGCGTTGACACCCGAGTTGGTTCCCGCGAGTGATCTGCCCGCCGCGATATCGCTTAGCAGCGTGGGGGTCAACGTTGCCCGAGCACTCGGACCGGCCATCGCTGGCATCATCATCAGCCTGGTAGGGCCATGGGCGACATTTGCCGTCAACGCCCTGTCTTTCTTTGGTGTTATCGCGGTGCTCGCCTTGTGGCGTCGTACGCCACAACCGTCCGTATTGCCGGCAGAACGGCTGTTTGGCGCTATCCGTGTGGGTTGGCGCTATGCCCGTAGTTCACGCGAACTACAGCGAGTCATGGCGCGTGCCCTGGCTTTCTTTCTCGGCGCAAGCGCCGGTATGTCATTGCTTCCACTGATTGTGCGAGGTGAGCTGAAGGGCAGTGCTGAGCAATTCGGGATCTTGCTCGGTTGCGTCGGGATCGGGGCGGTCGCGGGCGCAATGTTTCTGCCCGTAATTCGTCGTCATATTGCGGTCAATCTGCTGGTGGCATCGGCCAGCCTTATCTATGCGGCAGTCTTGCTGGCTTTGGCATGGGTTCGGGATTTCTATCTGCTTGTCCCTGTGATGCTCATCAGTGGTGCTGCCTGGATCGCGGTATTGTCCAGTCTTCAGGTGTCTGCGCAAACATCGGTACCGGCGTGGGTAAGGGCCAGGGCGTTGGCGGTCTACATTCTGACGTTCTTTGGCAGCATGGCCATCGGCGGGGTGGTGTGGGGGCTGATCGCCAGCTGGCTGTCGATCTCGATATCGCTGAGTTTTGCCGCCGTAATCATGGTGGCGGGAGTCGCGGTGGGCTGGTGGGTCAAACTGCCTGCGCTGAGCGCAGAAGACCTGGCCCCTTCGCTGCATTGGCCTCAACCGTTGATGAGTGTCGACGCTGATGGTGAACGTGGGCCAGTCATGATCACGGTCGAGTATGAGATTGACATGGCGCACGCCGATGCCTTCAAAGAGGCCATGGAAGAAGTGCGCAGAATGCGCCACCGCAATGGTTCTTTTTCCTGGCAACTGATGCAGGACACCGAAAATCCGCAACGGTGGATAGAGCTGTTTTTTGACGAGTCCTGGTACGATCATCTACGCCATCACGGTAGAGTCACTCGCGCCGAATTGAAAATCGAATCAGCCGCCCGGCGCTTTCAAATCGCTGGAAAGCCTGTACGTATTCGGCACCTGCTCAAAGGCTGACGGGTTAGTCCTGTTCAAGAGTAAAATCAGGCCCATCCCGTTGCCCCGTAGGCGTCGCCACCGACAACCAGCCCCACAGCCTCGAGCATCAGCGAGTGGTTGTAAAACGCCGCCATCAGGATCAGGAATGTCACGCTTTGGGCTGCCAGGCCTGACAGGAAATTGCTCAGGGGCGATCTCTTCCAACCGGTAGAGCCCGCGGGCAGGCCCTCGCCGCAGGCTTGGTAGAAGGGGTCGAGCACGTTTCAATCAGTCACGGCAAAGCTTATCAGCTCAATAACCGTCTTGATTTCGGTGGTCATCATCAACGTGCGGTATTGATCCGCGACCGCTCATAAGGCTTGCCCCTTAAGTATTGCTCCGTGGCGTGACCCGGTCAGGGCTCAAATCATCGCGCTATACCCACTGGCCCAAAGCATCTGCCAACCCCCTCCAAGGCACTGTATAAGGCTGTTCGCCAGCTTTCGATAATCGCCTCCGACATCTCGTCCCCCGATTTCGGAGCGCGCCATGCACAACAACAATAAGAATTTGCCCCATCTTCTACCATCGGTCATTGTCGGCCTGTCGATGCTTGGCCTGAGCGCCATCGCCGAGGCCGATATCATGCTGTACGACAAGGACCAGACCACGTTCTCCACCGATGGCTACATCAATGCCTTTTACGTGAACAGCAAGGTCGATCGCGCGGGCGAGCAGTTCGACCGTCGCCAGGCCCGGGTCAAGATGGGTTTTTTGCCCAACTATCTGGGCTTCAACATGGGCAAGCAGGTAGATGACCTGAAACTCGGGGCCCGGGCCTCCTTCTGGGTGACCATCAACGACAGTCAGACCAAGGGCACCGACACCGCCATCGACGTGCGTCAGTTCTATGGCACCGTGGCCAATCCGGAATGGGGCGAGGTGCTGATCGGTAAGGATTTCGGCCTGTTTGCGCGCTCCAACATCCTGCTCGATGAACTGCTCTCCGGGTATGGTCAGGTCAGCGACAGCCTGGGCCTGGTCGATGGCGGCGGGGTGTCGTTCGGCAATATCGGCAGCGGTTACCCGTACCCATTCCCCACCTCGCAGATCACCTACCGCACGCCGGTCATGGACGGCTTGCGAATCGCGGTGGGCATCATGGATCCGGTGAGCACCAACGACAGCAGCCCGACCGGCAAGGCCTATCAGCAGAACCCCCGTACCGAGAGCGAGATCACCTACCAGTTCGATGTAGCTGGGGCGAAGATTTACAGTTGGGTCAACGGCAGCTATCAGACCTCGGACAACACCGACTCTTCCGTCAACTCGATCACCTCCAAAGGCGTCGGTTACGGCGTGCAGGCGAAGATGGGCGGGCTGTCGCTTACCGGTTCCGGCTTTCAGGCCAAGGGTATCAATCCGTTCTTTACCAACAACGCCGGCCAGCCGACCCTGAGAAATGTCGACAGCGACGGCTACTTGTTGCAGGGCTCCTACACGCTCGGCAAGAATCGCCTGGCGCTGTCTTATGGCAAAACCAAGGACGATGGTAACGGCGTGGTCGGCAGCGGTGCGGATTACCAAACCCGCGGTGTGGCACTGTTCCATGAGGTCAATGACAACCTCAAGCTGGTTGCCGAATACAACCAGTTCGAAATCAATGGCCATCAAACCAGTGCCCAGAACGAGAACACCGATACCTTCGCCGTCGGGGCCGTGCTGACCTGGTAAACCCCAATCCTCCGCCCGGCTGTCTTTGCAGGCGCGATCGCCAGGATCGCCGCCTGCTGCCGCGCCTGCACCGATTGCTGCACACACACACACACATTCTGTTGGCGCTGCCGAAGGCTGCGATCCTTCGGTGGCAATGCCCGATCGACCGGTCTTTTCATCCCATGGAAGCAGCTACCCCCTACCCAAGTAGCATTCGTGGCGCCCGGCCGGCTTCGTACACTCAGGTCTCATACCGCACACCGGCAGGAGGCGAAGATGCAGCAAACCCAAAATGAGGGTGTCGTCAGTGCAATGTCGCAGGCG
The DNA here is from genome assembly GCF_000217955.3 of Pseudomonas fluorescens HK44. Taxonomy (GTDB): domain Bacteria; phylum Pseudomonadota; class Gammaproteobacteria; order Pseudomonadales; family Pseudomonadaceae; genus Aquipseudomonas; species Aquipseudomonas fluorescens_AQ. Next base: position 317,255 of record NZ_AFOY02000015.1, read on the forward strand.
ACCGATGCCCGGCTGGTGGCCCAGGAACTGGCACGGCAGCTGTTACATCCGCACTTGGGGTTCGTGCTGTTTTTCTGTTCCGCCGAATACGATTTGCAGGCGCTGGGCGAAGCCCTGGAGCATAGCTTTGGCGGTATCCGCCTGGTGGGTTGCACCAGCGCCGGCGAAATCACTCCTCTTGGCTATGGCCGCAATTGCGTGACAGCGGTCGGTTTCGATCACCGGCACTTTTCCATCGCCACCGAACGGATCGATGAAATGGAACGCTTCAGCCTGATCGACGCCCAGCGGATGGTCGAGCGGCTGGTCAGCGACTGTCGCAGTAACACCCTGGCACCGATCAAGGGCAACAGCTTCGCCCTGACCCTGCTCGATGGCCTGTCCAGTCGTGAAGAGATGGTCCTGGCTGCCCTCAGTGCGGCATTGGGGGACATTCCGCATTTTGGTGGCTCAGCTGGCGACGACAACTACCTGACCCACACTCACGTCTATTTCGATGGTGAGTTCCACTGCGGTGCGGCGGTGGTGGTGCTGGTCAACACCTGGCTGGATTTCGAAGTGTTCACCACCCATCACATCCTGCCCCGCGAAGAGAAACTGGTGGTGACTGGCGCTGACAGCGCCCAGCGTCGGGTCTTCGAGCTTAACGCCGAGCCCGCCGCCGAAGAGTACGCGCGCCACATCGGTGTGCCGGTGGCCGAGCTCGATCACCGGGTATTCGCCGCCCACCCGCTGGCGGTGCGGATCCATGACCAGTATTACGTCCGGGCGATCCAGCAGGTTCATCCGGACTTGAGCCTGAGTTTTTATTGTGCGGTGGAGAACGGCATCGTTCTTACCGCCATGACCCCCGGGCCCATGCTGCCGAATCTGCAACATCTGTTCGACGGTTTGCAGGCACGTCTCGGCGCGCTGTTGCTGACCATTGGTTGCGATTGTTTTCTCCGGCGCCTGGAGCTGGAAGACGGTGATGGCCTGGAACAGATCGGCGCGTTCTTGCGCGAGCAGCGGGTGATGGGTTTCAACACCTATGGAGAACAGTTCAATGGCATGCACATCAACCAAACCTTCACCGGGGTTGCCATTGCCCGGAACCGAACCCCTGTCAGCCGTTGAACTGCAGCAGCAGGTCGCCCGACTGCAGCATGAAAACCGCAAGTTACAGCGCATCAACGACGCGCTGATCGAGAGGATCGAGTCCGGGGTGACCCGGGGCAACGACCCTTATTCGGCATTTCAGCATTCGGTGGTGCTGGCCGAGCAGGTCCGCGAGCGCACCGATGCATTGAACCAGGCGATGGCCGAACTCAAGGCCGGCAATCACTTGCTCAGCGAAGCCCGGTTGCGGGCCGAAACCGCTCACCGGTATCTGATCGACGCTATCGAGAGCATCTCCGATGCCTTCGTGCTGTTCGACGAAGAGCAGCGCATTGTGCTGTTCAACAGCCGATTCAAGGCATTCTGGGCCAACAGCCAGGTACGGATCATTGCCGGCATGCGCCTGGCCGAGGTCAAGCGACTGATGACCGCCACCGGGCTGTTCAACGAAGAACCGCGAGGCCATGCCGACGAGCAACTGCTCTATCGGTTGCAGAGTGGTTGTTGGCTGCAAGTCAGCGAGCGGTCCACCCGGGAAGGCGGGCGGGTGATGCTGTTTACCGACATCACCGAGGTCAAGCTCAGCGAAACCGTGCGCCGCGAACAGGCTGTCGCGCAAAAATCCCGTCTTTTGCAGCGAGCGGTGGACAACCTGTCCCAAGGGGTGGCCATGGTCAGCGCCGAGGGCATCCTGGAGTTGTGGAACCGGCGCTTCCTCGAACTCAGCGGCCTGGCACCGGTGGCCGCTCACCGGCCCTTTGCCGAGGTGATCGGCGACAGTGAGTTGCGCCTGCTGACCCCGGACAGTCGCGACGCCAACGGGAGGATCATCCACGAGTGCGAGCAGCGCCTCTACGACGGACGGGTACTGGAAATCCGCACCCATCCGCTGCCCACCGGCGGCTTCGTCAATACCTTCACCGACATCACTGAACGCTATCAGCATGCCGAGGCCCTCAGTGAGAGCGAGCGCTGGATTCGCCTGATCACCGACCATGTGCCGGCGCTGATCGCCTATCTGAATGCCGACCTGGTCTACGAGTTCACCAACAAGGTCTATGAAGAGTGGTACTGCTGGCCACGGGGCGTGATGCTCGGCCAGAGTCTGCGCGAGGTGCACAGCGAACAGCACTATCAGCGGCTGGAGAGCTATGTGGCGCGGGCCTTGGCGGGCGAAAGCGTGACCTTTGAAGTTGCCGAAACCAACATCAATAATCAGGAGCGCTACATGCTGCGCTCCTATGTCCCGAATCGCCTGGCCAGTGGCGAGGTGGTGGGGATTTTTGTGCTGATCCGCGACATCACCGAGCGTCGCAGAACGGCGCAAGCGCTGCACCAGGCCTACCAGAGCCTGGAGCTGCGGGTGCGCGAACGCACGGCTGAACTGACTACCCTCAATGACCAGTTGCTGCGCGAGATCGACGAACGCAGTCGGGTCGAATTGCGCTTGCGCGAGGCCAAGCTGGAGGCCGAACAGGCCAACCTGTCGAAAACCAAATTCCTGGCTGCCGTCAGTCACGACCTGCTGCAACCGTTGAACGCGGCGCGGCTGTTTACCAGTGCGCTGCTTGAGCGCCGCGAGCCGGTAGCCAATGCGACACTGGTGCGCAATGTCAGCAACTCCCTGGAGGATGTGGAGAACCTGCTGGGCACACTGGTTGATATTTCCAAGCTCGATGCCGGGGTGATCAAGGCCGATATCGCGCCGTTCGCCCTCAGCGAATTGATGGACAACCTGGCCACCGAGTATGCCCAGGTAGCGCGCAGCGAAGGGCTTGAGTTGCACTTCGTGGCCTGCTCGGCGCTGGTGCGCAGTGACATCCAGCTATTGGCGCGGATCCTGCGTAACCTGTTGAGCAATGCAATTCGCTACACCCCTGGCGGCCGGGTGGTGCTGGGTTGCCGGCGGCATCGCCGGCACCTGTCGATCGAAGTCTGGGACAGCGGCATCGGGATCGCCGAGGAGCGTCTGGAAGAGATTTTCCAGGAATTCAAACGCGGTGATGTGCAGCGTCCGAACCAGGACCGCGGGTTGGGCCTGGGCTTGGCTATCGTCGAGAAAATATCCGGTATCCTCGGCCACCGGATTCGGGTGCGTTCGTGGCCGGGCAAGGGCTCGATGTTTGCCGTCGAAGTTCCCCTCAGCGCCACCGCGCCCAAGGCTCAGCCGAGCCCGGCGATCAGCGAGCCGATGCTCGAACGCCTGCGTGGTGCGCGGGTGTGGGTGCTGGACAACGATGCTGCGATTTGTGCCGGCATGCGCACCTTGCTCGAAGGCTGGGGCTGCCTGGTGGTCACTGCATTATCGGAAGAAGACCTGGCGCGTCAGGTGGACAATTACCATGCCGAAGCCGACCTGCTGATTGCTGACTACCACCTGGATAACGACTGCAACGGTGTCGATGCCGTGGCGCGGATCAACGCTCGTCGGGCCTTGCCGATACCGGCGATGATGATCACTGCCAACTACAGCAACGAACTCAAGCAACAGATCCGCGAACGTGGCCACACCTTGATGCACAAGCCGGTGCGGCCGATGAAACTCAAGACTGCGATGAGCCATCTGCTCGGACAGCCTTGAGGTGTGATCGAAGAGCAAAAGATCGCAGCCTGCGATCTTTCGCTCCCGCGCCAGAAGCACCTAGCGCCGCAGATAAGCGCCGAAGTCGATGTCCCCGGCACTGAGGATCGCCTGCACCCGGTTGTGCACGTTGAGCTTGCGCAGGATCGCCGAGACGTGGGCCTTGACCGTGGTTTCGGCGATGTCCAGGGTGTAGGCGATCTGCTTGTTCGATTCGCCCTTGGTCATGCGTTCAAGCACCAGCAGTTGCTTGCGGGTCAGGGCCTGGAGCAATTCGGGAGGAAAGCTCGGGGTTTCGCTCATGCGTCGAGTGAAGGCGCTTTTTTGCGTGCGAATGATGTCCGGCGGCAGGTAGACGTTGCCGTTGAGGATCTGCTCGATCGCCTCGGTCATTTGCGAGCGTGGCGAAGACTTGGTGATAAAGCCCACGGCGCCATAGGTGATGGCTTGCAGCACCACCTGCTTGTCCTGCTCGGCAGAGACGATCACCACCGGAATGGTCGGCGCTTCGTTTCGCAGATTGATCAGGCCATTGAGGCCGTGCATGCCGGGCATGTTCAAATCCAGCAGGATCAGGTCCAGGTCGTCGTGCTGCTGGGTCAGCGTGAGGGCGCTGTCCAGGTCGGCGGTCTCCATCACCTCGCTGTCCGGAAAGCCGTCGCTGATAACGTTGTGAATGGCTTCGCGGAACAGCGGGTGATCGTCGGCAATCAGAATTTTATACATGGCCTTTCACCTCGTTATTGTGATTAGGGTGGGGCAAGGGTTCTCAGGCTATGGCGTCAGGGAATGGGGCTGCCGGCAACGCAAGGCACTCGGCACAGGCTCTCATCCTGTATGTCATGGGCCCATTACATGCCAGGGACGGTGCTTTGTGAATGCGACCATAGATAAGAAAACCAGTACTAAAGTAGGAGTCGGGTTATCCGGCCTTGCGTAATGCCGCATGCTGGGGATTGAAGGTCAGTACCGCAAGCGAGCTGAACAGCAGGGTCAGCCCCAGGCACACCGCCAATGCCAGCGGATTGAGGCGTTCGTACAGGGCAAAACGCACCAGCTCCACCGCGTGGGTGAACGGGTTCAGGGCACAGAGCCAGTATAGCCACTGACTGGCCTCGAGCATCTTCCACAACGGGTACAGGGCCGATGACAGGAAGAACAGCGGGAAGATCACGAAATTCATCACCCCGGCAAAGTTCTCCAACTGGCGAATCGCGTTGGACAGCAGCAGCCCCAGGGCACTGAGCATCAGGGCCACCAGCAGCAACACCGGTAACGCCAGCAGCAGTCCCGCCGCCGGTGGTTGCACGCCGTACAGCCAGGCGATGGCGAGGAAAGCGTAAACCTGCAACAGGGAAATCAACGAGGTGGCCACTAGTTTGCTGCCTAGCAGAAAGGCTCGCGGCAGAGGGCTGGTCAGCAGCACCCGCATGCTGCCCATCTCCCGGTCGTAGACCATCGACAGCGAGCCCTGCATGCCGTTGAACAGCAGGATCATGCAGGCCAGACCCGGGATGATGTACACCTCATAGGGAATGTAGGTGTCGTAGGGTTCGATAATCGCGATACCCAGGGCGGCGCGAAAACCTGCGGCGAACACCAGCAGCCACAGTAGCGGGCGCACCAGGGCGCTGAGAAAACGCGTGCGCTGCAACACGAAGCGCAGCCATTCGCGCAGCACGATACCGCTGAAACACCGCCAGTATGCGTTCATCGGGTGCTGACTCCTGTAGTGGCCGCGAGGCCAGGTGAAGGGGTGAGGCGGGCGAAAGCGGCATCAAGGTCGCCGCCGTGCTCCCGGCTCAGCACGTCCGCCTGTCCGCTGGCGACCAGCCGGCCCTGATGGAGGATCAGCAGGTCATCGTTGGGGTGTACTTCGTCCAGCAGGTGGGTGGTCCAGAGCGCACTGATCTGTTGTTCGTGACACAGCGTGCGAATGTGCCGATTGAGCGCCAGGCGGCTGGCCGGGTCGAGGCCGGCACTGGCTTCATCCAGTAGCAGCAAGCGCGGTTCGTGGAGCAGGGCGCGGGCAATTTCCACTCGCCGACGATGCCCGCCATTGAGTTCACGAACCCGTTCGTGCCGGCGCTCGCTCAGGCCCTGGCGCGCCAGTTCGGCATCGACCCGCCGCTGGCTCTGGCAGCGCGACAAACCCTGCAGCGCCGCGTGATAGCGCAGGTTTTGTTCAATGCTCAGGTCCAGGTCCAGAGTGCTTTGCTGGAACACCACCCCCAATTGGCGCAGGGCCGGGCGCGCGGCGTTGCGCAAGGAGCAGCCGCCGACTCGAATATCCCCGCGTTGCAGGTCATAGAGCCGGGTGAGCAGGGCGATCAGCGTTGACTTGCCCGCGCCGTTGGGCCCCAGCAGTGCCGCGAAACGCCCCGGTGCCAGGCTGAAACTGACCTGTTTCAGTGCTTCGCGCGGGCCATAGGCGAAGCTCACGTCGCAGACATCGAGGGCGTTCATGGCGTGACCACCACGCCCCATGGGTAGCGTCCGACCTTCACCGATTTGATGACCTTGAGGCTGTTGACATCAATCACCGATACATCGCCGCTGACCCCGTTGGTGGCCAGCAGCTGGCGCTGGTCCGGGGTAAACGACATCTGCCAGACGCGTCGACCCACCAACAGGTAGTCGAGGATTTCGAAGGTTTTTGCATCGATGACGGCTACATGGTTGGCCGGGCCCAGTGCGACGAAGGCGTACTTGCCGTCGGCGCTGAGCTTGACGCCCACCGGCTGTACTTTGTCCGGGTGCACGCCCTTGATCTGGAACTTCAGGGTCTTGAGGATCTTGCGTGTCGCCACGTCGAGAATGGTCACCGTGCCGCCGATCTCGGCGGAAGCCCAGAGTTGCGAACCGTCCTGATTGAACTCGACGAAACGCGGCCGCTGATCCACCAGGGTGCTGTCGGTCAGGGTCTGGGTGCTGGTGTCGATCCAGTGCAGCATGTTCGTGGTTTCACTGGTGTTGACCGCCCACTTGCCATCGGGGCTGACCGCCATGCCTTCGGGTTCGACGCCAACATTGACCTGGCCCAGGACCTTGGCGGTTTCGGTGTCGATCACCGTCACCAGTGCATCGTCCTCGTTGGAGACATACAACCAGCGGTTGTTGGGGTGCAGGGCAAATTGCTCCGGGTCCTTGCCGGAGGGCAGCTCCTTGATGATCTTGCGGGTGGCCACATCCATCACCTGGACCCGGTCCGAGTCGCTGGCGCAGATGTACAGCAATTTGTTGTCGTGGGACAGCAACAGCCCGCGCGGACGCTGGCCCACGGGCAGGGTCTCGGTGACTTGCAGCGTCTGCATGTCGATCAGGCTCAGGCTGTTGTCTTTCTCGTTGGAGACCCAGGCAGTGCTCGCCACGGCTTGCCCGGCGGCGAGCAGGAGGGCGCAAGTGAGCAGGGTGCGGCGCATGGCGGATTCCTTATTGTTGTGGTGGTGTGATCAGGGGTAGCGGCAACTCACTTCAGGTTTGTCGAAACCCAGGCTGTCCATTTCATTGCTGGGGTGTAAAAAGCCGTCCTCGGGCGCGGTGCTGACCAGCGCTCGCGGCTGGACGATGGGGATCGGCTGGCGCAACTGGCCGTTCCATGGGCGATAGCTGAGTTTGCGGCCCTTGAAACCGTCCAGTGGCAACTGGTCACTGAGTTCCAGTTGGCGAATGGCGACCGGGTCGGTCTGGCGCAGTTTGCTGACTGCGCTGGCGATGCTGCGCACGGCGACCCAGGCGGCGAAGTCGCGGTCGTTCATCCAGCGTCCGGCCAGGGCTTCGAAGCGCTTCTGCAACTGGGCGGCCCCGTAGGTTTCCACGGTGTGGTGCCAGCCGGTGGGGGTCAGGCCCTGGGTGCCGGCCACGGGGCGCGGGTACCAGGTCTGATAGGGGACGTATTCACCGAAGTCGCCGCGCTCATCCGCCACCAGCACCACGTCGTATTCGGCGGTCTGGGTGAACAGCGGCATGTCGGCCTGGGCGCTGCGGCGCTGGTCATTGTCGAACGTCCAGGGTTTCTCGGCGACGATCTTCAGCCCGAAGCGCTTCATGGCCCGTCGCAGAGCGGCGGCATAGGCCTGGTCTTCTGGCGTCTGACCGACGATCAGCAACGCCCGCTGCCATTTGCGCACCACCATGAACTGCACCAGTGCATCGGCCAGCATGGCGCGGCTGGGCAGACTGTGCAGCACGTTGGCCAGGCAGTCGGTGCTGCGCAGGCTGTCATCGGCACTGCCGGCATTGAACAGCAGGCTGTCGGGCAGGGCGGCGCTGAGCTGGCGCAGGCTGTCCTGCGGCACATTCACCACGAACAATCGCAGGCCTTGAGCGTGCTGGGCTTTGGCGGCTTCCAGTAACGCTTCGGGGCTGTCGACGACGGTGCTTTGCAGGTGATAGTCGTGTTTGAGAAAGCGTCCGGTGCTGTTGCTGTCGATGATTGCCAACTCGGCACCTCGCAGCCCCGCATCGGTGGGTTCGGGGATGACAGTGGAGAGCAATGGCCCTGGGTCGGGACGATAACCGAGGTAGCCGATGCGCACTTGCAACGGGTCGTCGTCCGCCTGGCTCTGGGTGGCCAGCAACGCGGAGCAGGCAATCGCCAACAAATAGAACAGGGCGTAACCAATAAGCTGGCGCATAGGGCACTCCACTTCGTATGGCGCCAGCATAGGAAGTCCGGGAGGGCAGCGAAATATGCAGAAAGTACCAGTGAGCCAGTACCAAGGTCGTAACTTGCCGCGTGCGGCGCGGTTTTAGCTTGGGCAACAGCCAACCATCCGGAGCACAACGATCATGCGAATTCTTAAAGCATTGCTCCTGCCGTTGCTGCTGATCCTGAGCCTGATCGGCGTCGACAAATTGCACGGAGCCCGCCCTGTCGCCGTGCTGGTGGTCCCCGTGAGCCCAGGGTATTAGTCGCGTACGCCACCGATTGACCGTCGCTTCGCCACAAGCCCTACTACCAAGGGATGAGCGGGCGGCCACCAAAGCAGCATTCGGATCGTGCAGCGCTGTTCCTAAGATGAGCCCGTAGCCTCTGTAGAGAGGTAGTGCGTGCAATCTTGAGGGCAAAACAATGACAACAAAACGCAACGCCTTGCTGGTTGCAGGGCTGCTGACCGGCCTGTTCGGTGCCGGTGCGACCTGGGCCCATGGCAACGTGGTCCCCCAGGCCGTGGAAACCAAGGGCCTGACCTCGATCAAGGATGCCGGCGTGCAGGTCGATGCCGATGGCTGGGCTGCGGCGAATCCCTATCGGTCCTCCCCTGAACATGACAAGGCTCTGGAAATCGGTTCTTCGGCCTACAACCAGAACTGCGCCGCCTGCCATGGCCTGGAAGCCAAGTCCGGCGGTATTGCCCCCGACCTGCGCCTGCTGGATGTCGGTGAAGCGGGTGACGAATGGTTCGTTCAGCGTGTCCGTAATGGCGCGGTGCGCGACGGTCGGGTCTACATGCCGAAGATGGCCGACTACCTGAGCCAGGAAGCGCTGTGGGCGGTGCGCACCTACCTCGACAGCGTGCATGTCGAGCAATGACCCATGCGCCTGCTCGCGGTGTTCATCAGTGCAGTGTTGTTGTGTTGCCAGGCGGTGCAGGCGCAGGTCCGCACCTTTGACCAAATGATCGCCGAAGGGGAGCTCAAGGTCGCGGTCTACAAGGATTTCGCCCCCTACAGCTTCGAAGACGCGGGCACGCCACGAGGGGTCGATGTTGAACTGGCCCGGGCGCTGGCCAAGGCGCTCGGTGTCCGTCTCACGCTGATCTGGGCACCGCCGGGAGAAAAGCTCGACGACGATTTGCGCGACTACATCTGGCGCGGCAGCCAACTGCGCAACCAGCAGTTGGCCGACCTGATGATGCGCGTACCGTATGACCGTGACTACTCGCAAAAGCGCAACGAACTCGGTGAGCTGGAGAACGGCCATGTGGTGATGTTCGGGCCTTACCAGAACGAGCAGTGGCAAGTCGCTTACGACCGCCGTCGACTGGAGTCGGTAGGCAGCGTTGCGGTGTTCGAGCATCACCCCATCGGGGTTGAGGTCGACAGTGTGCCGTCGTTCTACCTGACCTCGGTGTTCAACGGCATGCTCAGGGCCAGTACTCACCACTATCCGGGCGTACCCCAGGCCTTTGCTGCCATGAAGGCCGGCGAGGTCGATGCGGTGATGGCGATGCGCGGCGAGATCGACTGGCAGGTGCACGAGGCGGCCGATCCTCAATTGGCGCTGGCAGAAAACGCCTACCCGAACATGGGCAAACAGCTCTGGGAGATCGGCATGGCGGTGCATGAAAGCAACCGTCAACTGGCCTATGCGGTAGAGGAAGCGCTGGAAGGCTTGATCCACGACGGCACGCTCAAGGCAATCTATGCCAGCTATGGCCTGCGCTATGACGTGCCCGACATGTACCAATAGCTATTGTGCCGGCTGTTGCGCTGCTGGCGAGCGCTGGCAGTACCGGCACTGATGCTCCCCTCATCCTCGATATGTACTAAGGAACTAGCAATCTCCGCACTGCGAGCAATTGTTGCGCCAGCGGCGGCGCCCAAGAATCTGCGTCAGACCGGAGAAATTTCCGGGTACAACAATAACCGCAGAGGTAGCCGTCATGACCCACCCCGTACGTCGTCAACCCTTCGCCCTCAGTGTGCTGCTCAGTGCCATGTTGCTGTCTGGCTCGGCCCTGGCCGCCGTCACCGATCAGGACATTCTCCAGGACCCGAAAAACCCCGGGCAGGTCGTCACCAACGGCCTCGGCGTCCAGGGGCAGCGCTACAGTCCGCTGGATATCCTCAATGTCAATAACGTGAAGGAACTGCGCCCGGTCTGGGCCTTTTCGTTCGGCGGTGAAAAGCAGCGCGGTCAGCAGGCGCAGCCGATGATCAAGGATGGCGTGATGTACATGACCGGATCCTACTCGCGGGTGTTTGCGGTGGATGCCCACACCGGCAAGAAACTCTGGCAGTACGATGCACGCCTGCCGGACGACATCCGCCCGTGCTGCGATGTGATCAACCGAGGTGTGGCGCTGTACGACGACCTGGTGATTTTCGGCACCCTGGACGCCAAGCTCGTGGCCCTGAACAAGGACACCGGCAAAGTGGTCTGGAGCAAGAAAGTGGCCGACCACAAGGAAGGCTACTCCATCAGCGCCGCACCGCTGGTAGTCAACGGCAAGCTGATCACCGGCGTGGCCGGCGGCGAGTTCGGGGTGGTGGGCAAGATCGAAGCCTATAACCCGAAAAACGGTGACCTGCTGTGGACCCGGCCAACGGTCGAAGGACATATGGGGTACGTCTACAAGGACGGCAAGGCCGTCGAGAACGGCATCTCCGGGGGAGAAGCCGGCAAGACCTGGCCGGGTGACCTCTGGAAAACCGGCGGTGCCGCGCCCTGGCTCGGCGGCTACTACGATCCGGAAACCAATCTGCTGCTGTTCGGTACCGGCAACCCGGCACCGTGGAACTCCCACCTGCGCCCTGGCGACAACCTCTATTCCTCATCGCGTCTGGCGCTGAACCCGGACGACGGCACCATCAAGTGGCACTTCCAGAGCACTCCGCACGATGGCTGGGACTTTGACGGCGTCAACGAGCTGATCTCGTTCAACTACAAGGACGGCGGCAAAGAGATCAAGGCAGCGGCCACCGCTGACCGCAACGGCTTCTTCTACGTACTGGACCGCACCAACGGCAAGTTCATCCGAGGCTTCCCGTTTGTCGACAAAATCACCTGGGCCAGCGGGCTGGACAAGGACGGTCGGCCTATTTACAACGAAGCCAGCCGCCCGGGCGCGCCGGGTAGTGAAGAAAAAGGCAGTTCGGTGTTTGTCGCGCCGGCTTTCCTCGGTGCAAAAAACTGGATGCCCATGGCCTACAACCAGGACACCGGGCTGTTCTATGTGCCGTCCAACGAATGGGGCATGGATATCTGGAACGAAGGCATCGCCTACAAGAAAGGTGCGGCGTTTCTGGGCGCCGGTTTCACTATCAAGCCGTTGAATGAAGACTACATCGGCGTGCTGCGCGCCATTGACCCGAAAACCGGCAAGGAAGTCTGGCGGCACAAGAACTACGCGCCGCTCTGGGGCGGGGTGCTGACCACCAAGGGCAACCTGGTGTTTACCGGTACGCCGGAAGGCTTCCTGCAGGCCTTCAACGCCAAGACCGGGGAAAAAGTCTGGGAGTTCCAGACCGGCTCCGGCGTGCTCGGCTCGCCGATTACCTGGGAGATGGATGGCGAGCAGTACGTCTCGGTACTGTCCGGCTGGGGCGGTGCTGTCCCGTTGTGGGGGGGCGAAGTGGCCAAGCGGGTCAAGGACTTCAACCAGGGCGGCATGCTCTGGACCTTCAAACTGCCCAAGGACCTGGTTGCCAAGCATTGATCTGAACCGAGGGGAAGGCTGAATACCCCAAGGGCAAAACTACGACCAAATGACGAGAGTCCCCCTGCCAACGGCGCATTCGTCCGGGCTGTGGGGCTCTCTACTATCGGTCTATCGCCTGTTGACCGACAGGCCTCGACCCAGCAGAGGTTCATCATGATCTACGCTCAACCCGGAACACCCGGCGCCGTCGTTTCCTTCAAGGCCCGCTACGGCAATTTCATCGGCGGTGAGTTTGTCGCCCCGGTCAAAGGCCAGTACTTCACCACGACTTCACCGGTCAATGGCCAGCCGATTGCCGAGTTCCCGCGTTCCACCGCTGAAGACATCGACAAGGCCCTGGACGCCGCCCATGCCGCTGCCGACGCCTGGGGCAAGACCTCGGCTCAGGATCGCTCGCTGGTGCTGCTGAAAATCGCCGACCGCATCGAACAGAACCTCGAAGTGCTCGCGGTGACCGAAACCTGGGACAACGGCAAGGCTGTGCGCGAAACCCTCAACGCCGATGTACCGCTGGCGGCAGACCATTTCCGCTACTTCGCCGGCTGCATCCGTGCCCAGGAAGGTGGCGCCGCCGAGATCAACGAACTGACCACCGCTTACCATTTTCACGAACCGCTGGGCGTGGTCGGGCAGATCATCCCGTGGAACTTCCCGCTGCTGATGGCCGCCTGGAAACTCGCTCCGGCCCTGGCCGCCGGTAACTGCATCGTCCTCAAGCCGGCCGAGCAGACGCCGCTGTCGATCATGGTCTTCGCCGAGTTGATCGCTGATTTGCTGCCACCGGGCGTGCTGAACATCGTCCAGGGCTTTGGCCGCGAAGCCGGCGAGGCCCTGGCCACCAGTAAGCGTATCGCCAAGATTGCCTTCACCGGGTCCACCCCGGTGGGTTCGCACATCATGAAGTGCGCCGCCGAGAACATCATCCCGTCCACTGTGGAACTGGGCGGCAAGTCGCCGAACATTTTCTTCGCCGACATCATGCAGGCAGAGCCCGAGTTCATCGAAAAAGCTGCTGAAGGCCTGGTGCTGGCGTTCTTCAACCAGGGCGAAGTCTGCACTTGCCCATCCCGCGCGCTGGTGCAGGAGTCGATCTACGAACCGTTCATGGCCGAGGTCATGAAGAAGATCGTCAAGATCAAACGCGGCAACCCGCTGGACACCGACACCATGGTCGGCGCCCAGGCGTCCGAGCAGCAATACGACAAGATCCTCTCGTACCTGAAAATCGCTCAGGAGGAGGGCGCCGAGCTGCTGACCGGCGGTGCGGCTGAACGTCTTGAAGGCGATCTGTCGAGCGGGTATTACATTCAGCCGACCCTGCTCAAGGGCCACAACAAAATGCGCGTGTTCCAGGAAGAAATCTTTGGTCCGGTGGTGGGTGTTACCACGTTCAAGGACGAAGCCGAAGCCCTGGCGATTGCCAACGACAGCGAGTTCGGCCTCGGTGCCGGCCTGTGGACCCGCGACATCAACCGCGCCTACCGCATGGGTCGGGCGATCAAGGCCGGTCGCGTCTGGACCAACTGCTACCACCTGTACCCGGCCCACGCCGCGTTTGGTGGCTACAAGAAGTCCGGCGTTGGCCGTGAAACCCACAAAATGATGCTCGACCACTACCAACAGACCAAAAACCTGCTGGTGAGCTACGACATCAACCCGCTGGGCTTCTTCTGACCCGCAAAAACGCCACAAACCCTGTGGGAGCGAGCCTGCTCGCGATGAGGCCAGTACAGTCGATATTGATGTTGACTGTTAGTCCGCTATCGCGAGCAGGCTCGCTCCCACATTGGTTTTGTAGGGTTCCAGTATCTGCGCGACACCCCCTACCAAGGCACCCCACCGCCTCCTTCGAAAGTAGCATTCGGACGCCAGTCCTCGCGTGTATTAATGCCTCTACCGGAATGCACCGGCACAAGAAGAGGATTGACCCATGTGGACTAAACCCGCGTTTACCGACCTGCGTATTGGCTTCGAAGTGACGATGTATTTCGCCAATCGTTGATGTTTCGTCCGGCCATCCGCGCGGTGGCCGGGCCTCTTGTCGGGAGCACTGTCCATGCATATCCGCATTCTTGGTTCCGCCGCTGGCGGTGGTTTTCCGCAATGGAACTGCAACTGTCGCCAGTGCAGCGGCATGCGTAATGGCCGCCTGAGGGCGCAGCCTCGTACCCAGTCGTCGATTGCCTTGAGTGACGATGGCGTGGACTGGGTTTTGTGCAATGCCTCACCGGACATCCGCACCCAGCTCGAGAGCTTCGCCCCCCTGCAACCGGCGCGCCGCTTGCGTGATACGGCGATTGCCGGGGTCGTGCTGCTGGACAGCCAGATCGACCATTGCACCGGTTTGCTCAGCCTGCGCGAAGGCTGCCCGCATCAGGTCTGGTGCACCGAGCGGGTTCATCAGGACCTGAGCAGCGGTTTCCCTTTGTTCAACATGCTCAGCCATTGGAATGGCGGTTTGCAGTGGCAGCCCGTCGGGCTGGACAGCACACCTTTTCACATTGCTGCCTGCCGGCATCTGTCCTGGCGGGCGATTCCGTTGCGCAGCAACGCACCCCCGTATTCGCCCAATCGCGGCAACCCGCAACCGGGCGACACCATCGGCCTGTTCATCGAGGACCTGCGCAGTGGCGCCAGCCTGTTCTATGCCCCGGGCCTGGGCGAAGTCGATGCCGAGGTACTGGGCTGGATGCAGCGCGCCGACTGCCTGCTGCTCGACGGCACGCTGTGGCGCGACGATGAAATGCGCCTGTGCGAAGTCGGCCAGAGCCTGGGCAGCGAGATGGGCCACCTGTCACAAAGCGGCCCCGGCGGCATGCTCGACGTGCTGGAGGGGTTTGCCCGTCAACGCAAGATTCTCATCCATATCAATAACACCAACCCGATCCTCGACGAAGACTCGGCCGAACGCGCCGAACTGGCACGGCGCAACGTTGAAGTGGCCTATGACGGCATGAGCATCGAGTTGTGAAAGCGTTGCTCCCACCGTTCCCCCGGAGAACCGAGATGACTGATACCCCACTGGCCCCCGCCGAGTTCGAACAGGCACTGCGCGCCAAGGGCGCCTATTACCATATTCACCATCCGTTCCATCAGGCGATGTACGCCGGGCGTGCCACGCGTGAGCAGATCCAGGGCTGGGTCGCCAATCGCTTCTATTATCAGGTCAACATTCCGCTCAAGGATGCGGCGATTCTGGCCAATTGCCCGGATCGCGACGTGCGTCGGGAATGGCTGCAGCGCCTTGTCGACCACGACGGCGTTCCCGGCAGCGAGGGCGGAATCGAGGCCTGGCTGCGGCTGGGGGAGGCGGTGGGACTGGCGCGTGAGCAGATGCTGTCCCAGGAAATGGTCCTGCCGGGGGTGCGCTTTGCGGTGGATGCCTACGTCAATTTTGCCCGTCGCGCCTGTTGGCAGGAGGCGGCCAGCAGCTCGCTCACTGAACTCTTTGCACCGCAGATCCATCAATCCCGACTCGACGCCTGGCCGCAGCACTACCCGTGGATCGACCCTGCCGGCTACGAGTACTTCCGCACACGCTTGAGCCAGGCGCGGCGTGATGTCGAGCATGGCTTGCGCATTACCCTGGCGCATTACGTCACGCGTGAGGGGCAGCAGCGGATGCTGGAGATTCTGCAATTCAAGCTCGACGTGCTGTGGAGCATGCTCGATGCCATGAGCATGGCCTATGAACTGGAGCGCCCGCCGTACCACAGCGTCACCCGCGAAGCGGTCTGGCATCGGGGGATCGTTCTGTGAGCGGCATCGAACGTCAACTGTCACCGGCACTGCGCCGTGGCTTTCGCCTGCAGTGGGAAGCACGTCAGGATTGCCATGTGCTGCTCTACCCGGAAGGCATGATCAAACTCAACCGCAGTGCCGGCGAGATCCTCAGCCTGGTGGACGGTCAGCGCAATGTGACGTCGATCATCGAGCAACTGGCGGCGCGTTTCCCCGGGGTGCCGGGGATCGATGAAGATGTGCTGGCGTTTCTGGAGGTGGCCCATGCTCAATTCTGGATTGAATGACCTGCGTCCGGGCCCGCCGCTGTGGCTGCTGGCGGAACTGACTTATCGCTGCCCGTTGCAATGCCCGTATTGTTCCAACCCCTTGGACTTTGCCGGGCACGGCGAGGAATTGAGCACTGCCGAGTGGATCCGCGTGTTCCGCGAGGCCCGGGACATGGGCGCTGCGCAACTGGGGTTTTCCGGTGGCGAACCGTTGGTACGACAGGACCTGGCTGAGCTGATCAAGGCCGCCCGGGACATGGGCTATTACACCAACCTCATCACCTCGGGGATCGGCCTGACCGCGCGCAAGGTCCGGCAGTTCAAGGAGGCCGGACTGGACCATATCCAGATCAGCTTCCAGGCCGCCGACGAGGCAGTCAACAACATGCTCGCCGGCTCGCGCAAGGCATTTGCCCAGAAGCTGGCGATGGCCCGGGCGGTGAAGGCCCAGGGCTATCCGATGGTGCTGAACTTCGTCACCCATCGGCACAACATCGATCAGATCGGACAGATCATCGAGCTGTGCCTGGAGCTGGAGGCGGATTTCGTCGAATTGGCCACCTGCCAGTTCTACGGTTGGGCCGAACTTAACCGCGTCGGCCTGTTACCGACCCGTGAGCAGTTGCAGCGTGCCGAACGCATCACCAACGAGTATCGCCAGCGCCTGGAGCAGCAGGGCCACCCCTGCAAGCTGATCTTCGTCACCCCGGACTACTACGAAGAACGCCCCAAGACCTGTATGAACGGCTGGGCCAACCTGTTTCTCGATATCACCCCTGACGGCACCGCGTTGCCGTGCCATAGCGCCCGTCAGTTGCCGGTGCAGTTTCCCAATGTGCGTGACCACAGCATCGAGCACATCTGGAACGACTCCTTCGGTTTCAATCGCTTTCGCGGCGATGAGTGGATGACCGAGCCCTGTCGTTCCTGCGATGAAAAACACCAGGACCTGGGTGGCTGCCGTTGCCAGGCGTTCATGCTCACCGGCGATGCCGCCAATGCGGACCCCGTGTGCAGCAAGTCACCGCACCATGGCAAGATCCTCGAGGCCCGCCGTCAAGCCGAAGCGCCGGGGCAGGGGATCGAGCAGCTGACCTTGCGCAACGAGAAGGCATCGCAGTTGATCTTTCGCGGCTGAGGCGCGGGCTACCCTTTGGTCTGATTGCATTCGCAGCGGGATGCTTTAGGCTGGCCGTTACCTTCCAAAACAATAAAAACAGGCTTTCCAATGAGCCAGAGTCTCAGCCAGCTGCGTAAATTCGTTTCACCTGAAATCATTTTCGGTTCCGGCTGTCGGCATAACGTCGGCAACTATGCCAAGACCTTCGGCGCGCGCAAGGTGTTGGTGGTCAGCGACCCCGGCGTGATCGCCGCCGGCTGGGTTGCCGATGTCGAGGCCAGCCTGCAGGCCCTTGGCATCGACTATTGCCTGTACAGCGCCGTGTCGCCCAACCCCAGGGTCGAAGAGGTCATGCGGGGGGCCGAAATCTACCGTGAAAACCACTGCGATGTGATCGTCGCCGTAGGTGGCGGCAGCCCCATGGATTGCGGCAAGGGTATCGGCATCGTCGTCGCCCACGGTCGCAGCATTCTCGAGTTCGAGGGCGTGGACATGATCCGCGTACCGAGTCCGCCGCTGATCCTGATCCCCACCACCGCCGGCACCTCGGCGGATGTTTCACAGTTCGTGATCATTTCCAACCAGCAGGAACGGATGAAGTTCTCCATCGTCAGCAAGGCCGTGGTGCCGGACGTGTCGCTGATCGACCCGGAAACCACCCTGAGCATGGACCCGTTTCTGTCGGCCTGTACCGGCATCGATGCCTTGGTGCACGCTATCGAGGCCTTTGTCTCCACCGGTCATGGCCCGTTGACCGACCCCCATGCGCTGGAGGCCATGCGGCTGATCAACGGCAATCTGGTACAGATGATCGCCAACCCGACGGATATCGCCCTGCGTGAAAAAATCATGCTGGGCAGCATGCAGGCCGGCCTGGCGTTCTCCAACGCGATTCTCGGCGCGGTGCACGCCATGTCCCACAGCCTGGGCGGTTTCCTCGACCTGCCTCATGGCTTGTGCAACGCGGTGCTGGTGGAACATGTCGTGGCGTTCAATTACAGCTCGGCACCGGAGCGTTTCAAAGTGATCGCCGAGACCTTCGGCATCGACTGCCGGGGCCTCAATCATCGGCAGATCTGTGGGCGCCTGGTGGAGCACCTGATCGCTCTGAAACACGCCATTGGCTTCCATGAAACCCTGGGTCTGCACGGAGTCGGCACGTCTGACATTCCGTTCCTGTCCCAGCATGCAATGGATGACCCGTGCATTCTCACCAACCCCCGCGAGTCGAGCCAGCGTGATGTCGAGGTCGTCTATGGCGAAGCACTCTGACGAGCAACAACGGGCGCTGACCGGATTGCTGGGGCTGGGCAATCATTCGGCGCGCAAGAGTCATTACCCGGAGCTCGCGGCCCGTCTCGACGATCTGGAAGCCGAACGCAACCGCTACAAATGGTTGTTCGAAAACGCAGTCCATGGAATTTTCCAGGCCAGCCTGCAACAGGGCATGCTCGCCGCCAACCCGGCGCTGGCGCACATGCTGGGTTACGAGACACCTCAGGAAGTGCTGTTCTCCCGAGCCGATCTGGCAAGCCAGTTGTTCGTCGGCGATGCGCAGGAAGTGCAGGACATCGCTGAGACCCTGCAAGCTCAACGCAGCCTGCTGGGTTATGAAACCCAACTGCGACGCAAGGACGGCAGCCATATCGATGTGTTGATGAACCTGCTGCTCAAGCCGGATCAGGAGGGCCTGGTGGAAGGTTTCGTCGCCGATATCACCGAGCGCAAACTGGCCCAGCAACGCTTGCAGACACTCAACGATGAGCTGGAACAACGGGTCACCGCACGCACCGATGAATTGCTCGAAGCCAACCGCAACCTGCAACAGCAGATCGCCCAGCGCGAGCAGGTCGAGCAGGCCTTGCGCGATGCACGGGATGCGGCGCAGGCGGCCAACAGCAGCAAGGACAAATACCTGGCCGCCGCCAGCCACGACTTGCTACAACCGTTGAACGCAGCCCGCTTGTTGATCTCCACCTTACGCGAGCGCCCGTTGCCCAGCGTTGAGCAGGTGCTGGTCGAGCGCACCCATCAAGCGCTGGAAGGTGCCGAAGACCTGCTCACCGATCTGTTGGATATATCCCGTCTCGATCAGGCCGCGGTCAAGCCGGACATCGCCCTGTATCGCCTCGATGAACTGCTGGGCCCGTTGGTCTCGGAGTTCCAGTCGGTGGCCGGAGCGGCCGGGTTGAACCTGCGGGTACACATGGGCAATTTCGCCATCCACACCGACCTGCGGCTGATGTCGCGGATCATGCGCAACTTGCTCAGCAATGCCTGTCGCTATACCGAGCGGGGCAGCATCCTGTTGGGCGCCCGGCGACGGGGCAAGAGCCTGCGCCTGGAAGTCTGGGACACCGGTCGCGGTATTCCCGCCGACCGCCTGGACTCGATCTTCCTGGAGTTCAACCAACTGGACGTCGGACGTGCCGCCGACCGCAAGGGCGTGGGGTTGGGACTGGCAATTGTCGAGCGTATCGCGAGAATTCTCGAGCACAAGGTCGAGGTCCACTCGTTGCCAGGACGCGGTTCGATGTTCAGCATCCAGGTGCCGATCGGCGAGCAAGTGCCGCTGCCCATCCATCAGGCGGTGCCGCAGCCGAGTACCGGCAACCCGTTGCCGGGCCGTCGTCTGCTGGTGCTGGACAACGAAGTGAGCATCCTCGACAGCATGAGCGCATTGCTCGGCCAGTGGGGCTGCGAGGTGGTGACGGCAACCGACGAGAACGCTGCGCTGCTGGCCTTGCAGGGGCGGGCGCCGGAATTGATTCTGGCGGATTTCCACCTGGACCATGGGGTCATCGGCTGCGACGTGATTCGCCACCTGCGCGAGCATTTCGCCGCCGCCATTCCCGCAGTGATCATCACCGCAGACCGCAGTGATCAGTGCCGCCGCGCCTTGCAACGACTCGGCACGCCGCTGCTGAACAAACCGGTCAAACCCGGAAAGTTGCGCGCGGTGTTGAGTCAGTTGCTCGGGTAGCACCCGGATGTCAAGACCATCGAAAAGGTGGACCCGCCACAATAGCGGGTCCGAAAGGTGGATCAGCGCTTCGGCAACTGCCCGAGAGTCTTGAACTCGTTGTCGGTGTGGTCGGTGTAAAGGTCGGGATTGCCAGCAGTTCGCGCAGGGTCTCGGTGGTAGCGTTGCGGTACTTCACCCGCGCATAAATGCCAAGCAGGCGATGGATCTCGTTCTGCTGTTCAGGAAAAGGGGCTTGCGACGCACAAACGAAAAAGCCCGGGGAAGGTTTCCCGGGCTTTCAGTGTCGTCGGTCACGTCTTTGCGGGTCATGTCCATTGCTGTTTTTGGAGTAAAAGAAACTCCTTTGATTTCAATGGGTCAGACGCTAGCTGCGAGTCTCGTTATTATGTTGTCCGCATTGAAAAAAGAGCCATTGGCCTCTTTTTTCGTGCCGACGATTTCCGGGCTTTGCCGCCAGTATCCTCCCTCAATCCAACTCAAAGATTCCAAGCATGAACCTACGCAAAATGGCAGTGGGGCTGTCGGCCCTTGTTTTGTTCTCGACCGGCACGGCAGAAGCTCGCAACCTGCTGGATTTCCTCAAGCCGCCCAGCCAGCATGAGGAACAAGGGCACCGTTCAGGCTCCATCAGCCAGAACGCGGCGATTGACCTGTATTCCAGCAAGCAGCAACAGGCATCGTTTGATGGGTGCGCAGACCTGTTCCCGGCAGCCAGGCCGATCAGCATGGCCAGTGTGCCGGCAACGATGAAGCCCTTGGCCCTGTGTTCCGACAACTTTGCGGTGCTGTATTCGCAAACCAGCAAGACTCCGTTGGTTGTGGTTGAGCGTCTGAATTCGGCCCAGCTGGCGGATGCCAAGGGAGAGGAGCGAACCAATCAGTTCTATCCGGACCCACGCATTCCCAAGGACGGGCGGGCGGAGTTGAGCGACTACCGTGGCCAACATCCGGCAGTGGATCGTGGCCATCAGTCCCCGGCAGCCGATGCACCGAATCCGCATGCAATGGCCCAGTCCTTTGCACTGTCGAACATGGTGCCGCAAGACCCGACCAATAACCGGAAGATCTGGAGCAAGGTCGAGTCTGATGTCAGAAAGTTCGCGAAGCGCGCCGATGGCAATGTCTTTGTCTTCACCGGTCCGCTCTTTGATGCAGGTCATACCACCATTGGCGACAACAAGGTCTGGGTGCCTGACCGTCTGTTCAAACTGGTTTACGATGCTTCGTCCAAACGTGCCTGGGCTTATGTGCTGCCTAACGCGCAAACCCGCATTGAGAAGCCGGTGGACTACGAGACTTTTGTGAAGATCACGGGACTCAACCTGCTGGGCAATCTGCCGGTCTCGGGTTCGGTGGTTCGCTCCTGATCTTCAAGGGGTCACTTTGCTGAACGCCACGCCGTTGACCAACGCTGACTGTTCAGCCGAGGTCACGGCTTGCGAGCCAGACAAAACACAGGCAGACCGGCCAGGCGGTTTACGCCCATGAACGGAAGTTCGATGCTGCACAGCGTCTTCAGCAGCGTATTGACCAGCGGATGATGGCGCTTGAGTTGCGAGCGTGGCGTCGGCGGTTGTGCGCCTATGGGCAGCAACCGCAGGATCGCCGCAATCGGGAACACCAGAGCGAAGTAATAGGCCCCTTGCATCACCGTCAAACCGGCGCTCCTGGCCACCGCTTCCAGTTGTGGCAACGTGTAGCGACGCTTGTGTTCAAGAAACTCATCGTGCCCGCTCCAGAGCAGCTGGAACGCCGGCACCGTCATCAGGAAACGGCTGCCGGACGGGACTTTATCGACATAGGCCTTGAGTAATCCGAGGTCGTCATCGACATGCTCCAGCACGTCCATCAACAGCACCAGATCGGCATCCACTGAATCAATCGAACGACGGTAGTGCAGCGGTTTACCGGCGGTTGTGGTGTCCGAGTCTGTCTCATAGCTGATATCCACGCACCAGGCTTCGGTGGCGGTTGTCCGGGTCAGCAGATGATGGGTGAAAAAGCCGGAGCCGGCGCCGATGTCGAGAATCCTTTTGACGGGGGTATCACCCAACAGACGAGTCATCGCCGTGGCTTTCGAACGGTAATACCAATGCTGGCCGATGCTTGAACCGAGAATGTCGATTTCCTTGAGATCCATGGTTCAGTCCTTGGTGGTGTAGACCCGGCGCACCAGAAAAACCGCTAGGCGCTTTGAATCGATGCAGGTTCTGCACGGATATTTACCCAACACTCCGATGCCGATCAGTTGCAGACCACCGGCAAAGGCGACGGCGACCATCAGCGAAGCGTAGCTCAAGGCGGCAAACATCTTCCCATGGGCCTAGGGCGGGATGCGATGGCGGTGAACCCGAGCGAGGCTTCTGCGTCGGGCTTGAGCGTCCGGGATTGTCTTGCTGCAGATCGACGAAATAACTCGTTCGGGCTCTTGCAGACGGGAAAATCCCTGCTTAACTCTGAACCTCTGGTCAGTCAGTGACTTATCAGTCACAAAGACCGTTCGGGCAGTCGCTCACGCTGTGCGCTTAGTTCAATTTGTCCAGGGAAGAAAATGACATGATGCCGAAAACTGCCATCGTCGAGATTTGCAAGAAGTACAAGGTTTATACCGAGCACTATCTCAACGCCGCCGCTGACAAGACCATCATTCTAGTCAACGGCTCGCTGGCAACTACCGCATCCTTTGCGCAAACGGTGCGTTACCTGCAGCCGCGATTCAATGTGGTGCTCTACGACCAGCCTTACGCCGGTCAGTCGAGACAACACAACCTCCATGGCCAACCGATCCGAAAGGAAGACGAGGCGCAGATACTGCTGGAATTGATCGAACATTTTTCCGTGCACCACGTGCTGTCCTTTTCCTGGGGCGGTGCGGTTACCTTGCTGGCACTGGCCCAGCGGCCGCGACGAATCGAGAAGGCAGTGATCAATTCATTTGCAGCGCGGATCAATACGCCGATGCGCGATTACCTGGAGAGCGGCCTGAATTTTCTCCAGGCCTGTGATCGGCTCAATGTCGGGCACTTGATCAACAGCACCATCGGCAAGCACCTGCCATCGTTGTTCAAACGTTTTAATCACCGGCATGTCAGCAGCCTGGCCGAGCATGAATACCGGCAAATGCATTTTCACGTCAACGAGATCCTGACTCAGGACATCCATTGCTACGCTGTCTGTGCCGACGCGATCGAAGTCCCGTTGTTGTTCGTCAACGGCGAATGGGATGAGTACACCTCGGTGGAAGATGCCCGGCTTTTTGCCGCTCATGCCCGTCAGGCCCGGTTCCACACGATCAGGAACACCGGGCACTTCCTCGATATGGAGCATCCGGCGGCCTGGCATGACACACGGCAGGCCTTGCTCGGTTTTCTGCAGCCGGCTGGCGGGACACTGAGCCAGGTCCGTCATCACTCTTGCAGTAGAGAAACATCACCGATTTGAGCTACGCGAGGACAATGTGTTTCAGTTTGGCGTTCAGTGCAGCGAACGCCGCTTCAGTGCTGGCCTTGTGGTTGGTGATGAGCACGTCAATACGCTCTGGTGGACAGAAGGCTACGCGGCTCTCCACACCGATCTTGCTGTAGTCGGCCAGGATAACCACGCGCTCGGCATGCTCGGCCATGGCGCGGGCCACTTCGGCTTCACGGTGGTCGTAGTTGCTGGCACCGCGCTGGGCGTCGATGCCGACGGGCGACAACAGCGCGAGGTCGGCCCGATAGCGGCCAATCTCCGCCACCGTGGTGCCGCCAACCGTGGCGGGAGCACGGTCGTCGAGTGAACCGCCCAATACGATTACCTCGTTGTGCTGAGCGCCCGACGCAGCGGGGTTACGCAATTGCAGCGCCACGTTGAACGAGTTGGTGATCACGGTCAGCCCGCCCAGTTTGGCCAGCTCTTCGGCAAGAATGACAGTGGTGGTGCCCGCGTCGATAAACACGGTCTGTCCGTGCGACAGCAGGCCGACCGCTGCACGCGCGAGGTCACGCTTGAATTTGACGTTACTGTGCGCCCGCTCGGCGATGGGGGCTTCGTCTTCGACGCGAATGGCTCCGCCGTGTATCCGCTTCAACTCCCCGAGGTCTTCCAGAGCGACCAGATCGCGCCGCACGGTCTCGCGTGAAACATTCAGCTCCGTAACGATGCGGTCGGTGGTGACGCGCTGCAAGGTCGAAAGCAGTGCGCGGATTCGCTGGTAACGCTCTTCTTGCCACATGCCGGGTGTCCCTGCTGTTTGAGTTGCTGTCCGAGCACGCATTGTGGAGGGGCGTGGGTCACTGTCAAGTTCGCCCCGGTCCGCATCAGCATGGGACAGGCGCGGTCTGCGAATCATTAAAATGTAATATTGTGGCAATATTGTATTTATGTGTATTTGAAGTTAGCCTCATCGCGGGACGGTTTTCCCCCCTCGTCCGCATTTCGAAACACGCTTTCGCCATCGCCTCGGTTGTAACCTATCGTCTAGAAGTAGGAGCTATACCATGCAGCGTCGCCAGTTTCTGAACACCCTCGCTACTGTTTCCGTCGTAACCCCGCTGTTGTTGTCCTCCCGTATAACGCAAGCCGCCACGCCCTCGGCCACACCGAATGCGCTGGATCCGGCGCGCTGGTCGCCACTGAACACCCAGCGCCTGCAGGCGGTGATCGACCAGCACGGCGTCAAAAGCGCGTCCTATCGTCCTGATCAGCGCCCGTACGCGGTGTTCGACTGGGACAACACCTGCATCATGAATGACTGTGAAGAAGCGCTGCTGGTCTACCAGATCAATCATTTGCAGTACAAGCTGACGCCCGATGAGTTCGCTACCGTGCTGCGCCAGGACGTGCCGAACGGCGCGTTCATGAAGGACTACACCACGGTGGACGGCAAGCCGGTCACCATGGAGGACATCGCCAGCGACGTGGAAGCTGACTACCGCTGGTTGCACGCCAACTACAAAGGGCTTGCCGGCGACAAAAGCCTGGAAGAGATCCAGGCCAGCGAGCAGTACAAGGATTTTCTCGCCAAGCTCTACTTCATGTACGACGCGATCTGCGACAGCTACCCGGTGGAGATCGGCTACAAGTGGATTCTGTACTTCTACAAGAACATGACCACGGCCGAGTTGCAGGCGATGGCCGAGGCCTCCAACAACTACGCCATGGGCGACGCGCTGCGCAAGGTCAAGTACGAGAGTTCACGCACGTTGCCGGGCAAGGCTGGGGTGGTGGCGGACACGCATTTTCATGGCATCCGTATCCATGAGGAAATCCGTGGCCTGATGCACACGTTGCGCGCCAACGGCATCGACGTCTACGTCAGCACCGCCTCGATCGACGACGTGGTGCGCGTGTTCGCCGGCCACTCCAATTACGGCTATGGCGTACCGCCCGAGAACGTGATCGGCCTGCGCATGGCGATGGAAGACGGTAAGTACACCAGTCGCTATCAACCGGACTGGCACTTCAATTACGGGCCGGGCAAGACCGTCGGCATCAAGAATGTACTGGTGAAACAGAAGGGCTACGGCCCGGTGCTGGTGGCCGGTGACAGCGACGGTGATGCGTGGATGCTGCGCGACTTCAACGACACGGCGGTGGGCGTGATCGTCAACCGCATGAAGAAGGGCGAGATTGGTGCCGACAGCCAGCAGGCTGCCGCCCAGTTGGGCAAGCCGGACGCCCGTTTCATCCTGCAAGGGCGCGACGAGCACACCGGTCTGATGATCCCGGACGAGAAATCGCTCAAGTACGGTAAAGACGAACGTAAGTTGCTGGCCTGATGGTGCTGGCTCGCGGGTGGTCGACGGCCACCCGCGAGCCGCAGTGACCGTGGCCAACCTCGGTGCCAGTTCACTGCGGCTGGCTAGCAAGAAGGAATCGGCTACCAGTGCAGCCGATTTCATCCGCGCAGGGGCATGGATCCGTTCGTCGTTTGTTCTGAACTACAAGCAAGTGCTTTTGTCAGACAATTTGTAAAAAACGAACCATTATGGAATCTATCATGCCTTTGAAAAACAAGAAGCTAGCCGCAGTTATGTCGTGTGTATTGATGCTTGCTGCCGCGCCTCTGCTCCCCGCCGGGTTGTCTGTCATGGGTACGGCCTATGCCAAAGAAGGTGGTGGTCACGGCGGTGGTAATGGTGGCGGAAATGGTGGCGGAAATGGTGGCGGTAGCGGCGGTAGCGGCGGTAGCGGCGGAAATGGCGGCGGCAGCGGTGGTGGCGCTCACGCGGGTGAAGGTCATTCGGCGGGTGCCAAGAGCAATGGTCGCGCTGAAGGCCAGGAAACCGATCATGACGGCCGGGCTGTTCGAGACCATGGATTGAGCGGTAAACACCTTGGACGTGATCGCGATGCCCACCTTGGACGTGACCGCGATGACCATCTTGGACGTGACCGCGATGGCCATCGTGGTCATGGGGCGGTCACTTCGGGTATTGCGCACTCGAAAGCAACGCGAGGGGTGACGAAAGCGACGGCTATCTCGGCGACAACGCCTGGAGATCACAATACAAAGGGTTTGAGTAAGGCAGTGACCTCGACCACTGACAAAATCCGATAAGCACAACGCCTTCAAAAAGCCGGGAAAACCATTGGTTGCCCGGCTTAATGAGACGGTCAGTCTGACCGAGAAGAAGCCCTGCAGGTTGACGCGTGCAGGGCTTTTCTCGTTTTCGGCCGGGGATCGGCTACAGTTGAGAAGTCATCGATAGGGAGATCTCATATGAAGTGCTTAATTTGTCAGGCTGCCGCCAAGACTGTTCACGCGCCGGGAGACTGGTCAGAGGTCAAATGCTCAGCCGGTTGTGGACATTTCAGGGTCTCGGCCAATCTTGTTGCGAAAATGACGTTGAAGCACGAATCCTTTGACCTTGAACGCACAAGGCGATGGCTTGAGATGGCTCGGAATGATGAACCCGCGCCTTTGATATCGACCTACGATTACAACGTTTCCTTATTGCATCGCGACGCCGAAGAGAAATCGGCCGGCCGGCCAAATCGTTCCAGGGAATCGGCAATGTCGGATTAGATGGCCGTTCTGGCTTCGAGCTGTAACGAAGCAGCCAGCTGCACCGCGGCGATGTGACGCCGATACCGTGCAATCAGCGCTTGGCTGCTTTTTTGCTGTCGCGTGCCATGCTTGTTAATTTGAAATGACGGTCCTATTTCTCCCGCTGGACTTGGCGATGTATAGCGCTTTGTCGGCGATATCCACCAAACTCTCTACCGTATCGACTTCCTGTTCGGAGAGTGAACTAATGCCAATACTGATAGTGACCACTCCTAGTGGAGCGTCGCCGTGTTGTATTCCAGTTTGCTCCAAATCGAGTCGGATTTTTTCGGCCATCAGGAAAGCCCCAACATAATCAGTGTTTGACAGGACAACGGCAAATTCTTCACCGCCGTACCGGGCGGCAAGATCGCCGGTTCGGTTTACATACTTTCTGATTATTGCACCCACGGTCTTCAGGCATTCATCACCCTGTACGTGGCCGTAGAGATCGTTGTAGCTCTTGAAGAGGTCAACGTCGATCATGATCAGTGCCGTGCCGTCGAGTTTCTTGCGTTTTTTTCTAGCAACTTCAGCTTCTATAAAAAAATCGAAATGGCGTCGGTTGGCCAGCTTTGTCAGTCCATCTTCGAGGGCCATTAAACCAAGAATCTTATTGGCTTCAATGTAGTCTTTCTGGGAGGCTTGCAGTTCCCTTTGTGCTTGAATTTGCTGACTCATTAGCTTGATGAGTCGATAGCCAATAATGCTGAGGATTATTAATAAGATGGAGGATATGATCAGGCTGGCAAGGGATTCGCTCCGCCAGTCAGCCAGTACTTCATTCCTGTCAAATTCGGCGACGACAATAAGAGGGTATCCATTAATTCGTCGAAAGCCTATAACCCGCTCTACGCCGTCTATAAACGATTTTATGGTCGCGGTGCCTGAGTTTACGTCAGGCTTTAATAGAGCGAACACTTCGCCTTTTGATATGTTAAGCCCGATGTCCTGGTCGCGAAATGGTTTTCGCACCACGATGTTGCCGCTGGAACTCACCAGATTGATGAGGCCGTTCGCCCCGGTGTCTACACCCTCGTATAGACTGAGGAAGTAGTTGAGGTAAATGGTAGCGATTGTGACGCCGGCAAAACTCCCGTCTGGATGGTTGACTCGGCGCGATACCGTCATGATCCATTCATTTGTTGAACGACTGCGTATGGAGGGGCCCAGATAAGGTCCCGGGTCCGTATGATCGCGATGATAAATGAAATAGTCACGGTCTGAGTTGTTGGCGCCAGCGGGTATGACACCGTTTGAATTCAGCAGCCAGCGACCCTGTTCATCATAGATAAAAAATCCGTGTATTTGAGGCAGGCGTTTTTGTTGTATTTTAAGTAGTTCTTCGAGTTTTTTTAAGTTTTCTGCGTTGCTGCCTTCCGTTTCCAGTCGTTCTTTGACCCCTATAAGTACGGTGTCGGCCTGAGTAAGGGTGGCCTCGATATTGGACGACAAAGTCTTCGAGAGATTTGACATCTCGGTTTCCTTGTCGTGCAAATGGTACTCCAGGGAGTTGAAGATTCCCCATGTGCTTATTGCTATCAGCGAGATGCATACGACGGCAACAAAGAGGATGACATGTCCGACTTTAAGCTTGGCATCGGTCCACCCAGCGGAAAAAAATGAAGCCTTCCTTGTCAACATGAAATCCTGCCATTAAACGTGGGTATCAATGCTTAGGGTATTCTATTTTTTTTATACCGTTGAAATATTTTCAGCGTGGGTATTCGTTTTCGCCCTATGTTCATCTTGCTTATTGCCAAATGTGCAGGCGGTCAAGTGACGACAGCGCTATTGACCCTGAATCACTCCCACCCCTCAGTTCCACGCAGACGCGTCAGAGAGAGGCATTGAGCTCGCTGATCAGCGTTTCGCGGTACTTGAGTGCCGAGACCGATGCTTCGCCCAGATGGATGACGCTCTGCGCACCGTTTTCAAGGAAATCCTCAGCAGGTCCCGGGGCAACCTGGACGGTCCATTCCTGGCCTGGATTCATAGCCCTGAACTGGCGAATCATGCACAACGACTCGGTGCGTTTTGTCGGTACGGCACGCGTTTGGAAGTGCGCCTGACGGAATTGGCCATCCTGTTTACCGCCTGGTGGCGATGACGCTGAACGTCTTTGCGGTGCGGCGTGATGCTGATGCACCACTTCCATTTGTCGAGCCTTGACGCTTGCGCAGCCGAGGATTTGTACAGGCGGAGGGAGGGATATGAAGGCTTTCGGTATGGAATCTTGGAGATTACTGGAGTAAAAAATACCTTACCGGCCTCAATCCAGAGGATGTGCAAATGGTCATTACCATCAAAGAGCGCGATGAGCATCATATGTCTCATGAATCAAGTAGCGCGGGAATCAGGATGTGGGATGTCTTTCAAGGAGATGTTCTGGTCGGCGTCTATCACAGTGAAGCAGAAGCGTTGAAGTACAAGGATTTACTGGAGAGCGGTCGATTGGATAGCTTCAAAAAACCTCCGAAAAGATAAGCTCAATGGAATGAAAAAGCCCAGCCCAGCCCAGTGCTGGGCTTTGTTGGTCTTGGGATTCACGTCTGCGGAACTGGCTGCTGGTCAGGGCGAACACTTGCCGCTATAGAGGCCGACGTTGAGAGGAGGGGGGTGGCGTTACTTGAGGGGAGCGGCAGAGATTTTTGAGTAAGTGCCGATATCAGTGGTGGCGAGTAAGCAGCGGCCATCCTTGAATTTTGCGTAGAAAGTTATTTCCCTTTCGGTATCACATAGTAACCAGCCCGCCACTAGCCCAATCGGCCCTAGAAGCAATGCTCCCGCCAGACTCCATCGAATAACGCTGCCTTTCTTGTTGACGACTTCTTCGGTTGCCGTTTCCAGGGTTTCCAGATTTGACAGGGGGATCTTTAATTCGAGAGAAGGTTTCAATGCGGATTTCAGAGTGAAAAATCCAGCTTGAAATTCGGCATCGCCTGCCAGAAAGTCACCGGATATCACCGTTATTTTCGACATGACTTCTTCTTCGTGTGATCTGGCCTGGCCCGTTGAGTACTGGGCTCCAAAGGCTCCCTTCAGTCAATCGACTTGCGACAAAAGGCGAGGCCGGCGGTCACTTGATCGCCCCCCCCGTCGAGGGCATTAACAACCGTCTGATCGAGATCAGGGCTGCCGGTTTTTCTGTGGGCATAAGGAATTTTTTGTCGAAGTAGCGTGACGGTTGGAAATGGTCTATTAATTGACGACCTGCATCGTGAAAGTAGGCGAGAAGTCAGCGCCTGGAAGACGTTCGACGATACCCAGCGGTGGGGCATGAGTTGGCGGCTAGATTGCTGTGTCGTTGAAAATGACAGGTACTTGGGAGTAGCTCATGTGGTGTTTGATCTGCTCGGAAGAGGCGCGACGTATTGAATCCGCAATGGATGGCGTTGAACTGATTTGTCCTGAGTGCGGGCATTTCGGCGTATCCGGCATTGTTATGAGGGAAAAGAACGAGCGAAAATTTGATGTCGAGCGAACCAAGGTCTGGCTTCATCGCGAGCGCGAGATCAACCCTGACCGGTGTCCGGTTATCAATAGCTCGAACGTTATCTGGGCGTCGGAGCCCTGACGGTATTGAAGTGCGGCAGGGCGTTACCGGAGATTCGTATAGGGAAGCGCGTTGCTGACAACGTCTCGCCAATCTCAATGCCTACCAACACAGCGTGAAGGCATTTTTCGCGCCCGGCTGGATGCTGCTACCCAAGCGTGCGCACTCACGAGAAAGGGTGTCGTGTAGCCATTGACGGTCATCCCCTTCGGCGTGACAGATGCGAAAGCGCTGGAGGTGGATGGGGATCAGGTCCAGCGATTGCAGGCACCCATCTGGTGCCAGCGAGACAAAGTATAGAAGTCCCAGATCGCCGCGAAAGGCAGTGTGGTCCTCAATACCTTCGTAATCGTTCAGGAGATCACCGCAGCCATAGAGAATCAGGCGCTCGCGGTAGACCTCGATGCCCTTGATGTGATGCGAGGAATGCCCGTGCACCACGTCAACTCCAGCCTCGTCGATCAAGGCATGGGCGAACCGGACCTGCTCCCGCGGGATATCGAACCCCCAGTTACCGCCCCAGTGAATGGAAGCAACCACCCGATCTCCCACTTTTTTGCCCGCAAGAATCCGTTTGGCCACAGGGTGCAGGCTTTGCATCGACAGGTCCTCCAGCCGCGCGACGCCCGCGCGTCTGTCCGTAGCGGCCCAGTCCGGCGGAATGCCGCTGTCGGGTGCACCGAGGCCAAACACCAGCAAGCGCCGCCCGCCAGGCTGCGGCAGTACGGCAGGCGCTTCGGCAGATTGCCGGTTATGCCCGGCGCCGACGCTGCACATGCCGTTGCTCGATAGGGTATCCAGCGTATCGGCCAGGCCGGCAGCCCCCCAGTCCAGCACATGGTTGTTGGCCAGCATGCAGCAGTCGATGCCGGCTACGCTGATGACCGGGAAGTTCTCCGGACTCATGCGGTAATTGATGCCTTTTGGCTCCGGTCGTCCGCGGCGGGACACCGCTGTTTCCAGATTGATGATGCGTGCGTGTGGCTGACGAAGTTCGAACTCATCCAGCGCAGCGCCCCAGACATAGGTGAACTCGACTGGGCGGGGAATCGAGCCATTGAGTCTTTCCGCCAGCCGGACGTAATCGCCGGCATTCTTGACGTAAGCTTCGTAAAGCCGCGGATCGCCAGGATGCGGCAATACTGAGTCGATGCCGCGGGCGGTCATGACGTCGCCCGCGAGAAACAGCTTCAGCGTATCGGTAACGGCGGCCATGACACCCTCCCGGATATCCCGATTTAGTTCACGGCAAGTTTTGCTCCCGCACTGTTCAAAATATCAATATTTACTCCCGTCGGCAGGGGTAGTCTCTGCGGCACGCTGAACGGCGGGCACTGCATGGCCTGCGACAAGCCGGTGACGAACCAAACCGGTATTGAGATCAAACGCAGTCAGAGCAAGTAGCCAGTTGCTTGTTCGAAGTGGTTGTCCTGCACTCCGGCGATCAGGTGCAGTGGAATGTCCTGTTGCGCATCGATGGAGAGGATTTCAAAGCTACCCACTATTTGAAGGTGTCGCTCACTCTGTCCGGTCGACTCTTCTTCGTTTGCCTTAGCCATTCTCGCGTGGTTCGCTGCGATTTCATTGAGAGTTGACACGTTACATCTCCGGTGACTGACCAAGCGTATCGCTGGAGTCCTTAAGCGTTTATGTTGATTGCCGCCGCGTCAGAATTACGTCGTTCCGGGGCCGCTACCGGCGTACTTAGCAATCCTTGAGCCAGGCATGGTCGCGTATCCTGCGCCACGTTTTGTAGGCGACGAATGGTGTCGCAGAGTTATCCATGAGCAACGTAAACCCATCCTCCACGAGTTGCCGGTGAGTAAGGGGCGAACCTTTAACGGGTTTCTAAAGGACTTTTGCCGAGACCGAATCCGAGGCGATACCTCCCTTTCTGCAAAAGTTACGTACCTACGGAGGCAGCACCGTGAATGAGGGCTCGCTCTAACTCGGCGAAGACCCTATGACCAGTGCTTTTCTGATTATATTTTCTACATCCAGGTTTTGAGCATCAGGTAGCCTGCAACCACAATGCACACCGCAGAAAAACCGAGTTGTATCGCTTTGGCGGGAATCCTTGGCGAGAGCATTCTGCCCAACAGCATCCCGCAGACGCTGGCAGCGATAAACACACCACCGGTAGTCGTGATGTGCGCGCCAGCGTGAATTGCGCCCATCACCGCGGTGGCTGAGATCAGGGCAATGGCCATAAGTGAGGTAGCGACGATGCCATGCGTCCTGATGTCCGAGAACTGTTGAAACGCCGGTACGATCAAGAATCCTCCGCCTACACCAAGCATCCCCGTCAGTAGCCCGGAGACTGAGCCGATGACGGCCAGGGTGGTTGAGCATCTTGGATTCCAGCGCAGCCGGCCGGTTTCCGGGTTGAGCATGCAGTTTTTGTGTTCCCGGGGCCGTTCATCGTCTGTGGTTCTAGCCTGGCTGCGGTACGCCTGCCGGGCCATGCGTATCGCCACGATGATCATCACCCCGCTGAACAGTGATATCAGCGCGGCGTTGGGTAGCAAATGGGCAAGGTATACGCCCACAGGCGAGAAAACGGCCCCCAATAGCGCCATCAGCAGGGCAGCACGATAACGGACCAGGTCTTTTCTGAGACCATCCATGGCCCCGACAGTGGCTGCAGCGCTGACGGCAAACAGCGCAACGGGAGCCGATTGCGTCATGGTCCAGCCCAAACCGATTACCAGCGCCGGTATGGCCAGAATGCCACCCCCTGCACCGGTAAGGCCAAGGATGATCCCGATGATTATTCCGAACATTCCACCCAGTAGCATGCTCGTTCCTCACTCAGGCCGTGAGAGGCCGGTCAGCCACTCACGGCCTTTGAGCATGCCGTTCCAGTAAAACCAAGGCAGGAACCTGGCTTTCAGGAACCAGGCGGATTGTCGCGCGACCGTAGGGTCCAGGGGGAAGGAGGGCAGCAGCTTCCCGCCATAACCGAACTCGGCCAGCACCACCTTGCCTTTTTCGACTGTGAGTGGGCACGACCCGTATCCATCGTAGCGCAGCGGCATGGGCTGATGGCGGCGCAACGCCAGGAGGTTCTCGGCCACCACGACGACTTGCTTGCGGGCGGCGGCAGCGGTTTTGGCGTTGCTGGTGGAGCAGATATCACCCAGCGCGAATACGTCCGGATAGCGGCTGTGTTGCAGTGTCCCCGGGTCTACCTCGCACCAGCCGGCGGAGTCTGCCAGGGGGCTTGAGCGAATGAAGTCGGGAGCTACCTGTGGCGGGACCACATGGAGCATGTCGAAGCGTTTTGCCTGCCGAGTGAGGGTGCCGTGCACGTCTCGGCTTTCGAACCAGGCGGTTTTGCCCGGACCGTCGACTTTGACCAGGTTCGAGCCGAAGATTAGCTGCGCCTGGTACTTGTCGAT
This sequence comes from Pseudomonas fluorescens HK44, assembly GCF_000217955.3. Classification (GTDB taxonomy): domain Bacteria; phylum Pseudomonadota; class Gammaproteobacteria; order Pseudomonadales; family Pseudomonadaceae; genus Aquipseudomonas; species Aquipseudomonas fluorescens_AQ. Next base: position 351,424 of record NZ_AFOY02000015.1, read on the forward strand.
GTACTTCATCAGTGGCGGGACGAAGGCCGCCACCCCGAACAGGGTTTCGCCAGCGAGATTGAACTCGGCATCCACGTCCTGCAGGACGCCCGACTTTTGCCAGTGATCACAGGACAGGTACAGCGCCTTTTGCGGGGCACCGGCACATTTGATCGGCATGGCGGGCTGGGAAAACAGCGCCTTGCCGCGGCGCAACCCCTGCACCAGTTGCCAGGTGTAGGCGCAAAGATCATAGCGATAGTTGGACGTCACCCCATGCTTGCCCAGGGTTTCTTCCAGCCCTTCGATGTTCTCCCAGGCCAGCCTCAGTCCCGGGCAGACAATAAGGTTTTGATAGGCGACGCTTTGACCGTTGCTCAGCGTCAGACGCTTGCTGTCCGGCAGGACCTCGACCACCGCGGCCTTGATCCAGGTGGCGTCGCGCGAAATGACTTGCGACATGGGCCTGACGGTCTTGCGCACGTCATACGCTCCACCACCGACCACCGACCAGCGTCCAGGCCGGTTGGTAGTAATGCTGGTCATTGGGCTCAATTAGCGTGATCCGTAGGTCCGGAACCCGCTTGAGCAGGCTGGCCACGACACCGATGCCCGCCGACCCGGCCCCAATGACCAGGATGTCGGCAGTGATGTCCGGGAGGCCGATGGCGGCTTTTGTCCGAGCGGCGCTCGCAGATGCCTTTTGGTAGAGCAGGGTTGAGCGATTACCGGTGCGACAGAACGCCAATACGGGTGCTGGCAAGCTGTCCAGCAGTTGGCCAAAACCTTGTACATCACTGTCGTTGATGGCATTGGGCTGAACCGGGAGATAGGCAAACTCAAGGCCCAGTTGTTTAGCTTCAGCTTGCAGGGTCGCCCTGGCAGGTTGATCCGCTCCACCTTCATGATCGGGGCGGTTACAGATAATTGAGCGAAACCCGAGCTTGGCGGCTTCGTTCAGGTCTTCCGGAGTTATTTGACCGGTTGTTGAAAAATCGTTGCTATGGGGAGTGACTTGCATGCCAGCTCGACTCTTGAAAGAGGTTGTCCATGTCGCTATGCCTGAACTCAATAAAGCTGTTCAGAACACATTGAGCGGAATCTTCAGGTAGCGGATGCCGTTGGCCTTCGCCGCAGGTGCCTCGCCGGCCCGCATGTTGATCTGTACCGACGGCAGCAGCAGCCTGGGCTGGCCCAGGGTTTTGTCGCGCGCTGCGCGCAGGGCAACAAAGTCAGCCTCGCCGATGCCTTGGCCGACATGGATGTTGTGTGCGCGTTCTTCATCTACGGTGGTCTGGTAACAGTAGTGGTCGCGGCCGGGGGATTTGTAGTCGTGGCACATGAACAGGCGAGTGCTGCCTGGGAGCTCGAACAACCGGCCAATCGAGCGGTACAACTGGTGAGCGTCGCCACCGGGAAAGTCGCAGCGGGCGGTGCCGCAGTCGGGCATGAATAGGGTGTCGCCAACGAACGCTGCATCTTCGATCAGGTAGCTCACGCAAGCCGGCGTATGGCCGGGGGTGTGCAGTACAACGACGGACAGCGCGCCGATGTGAAATGTTTCGCCGTCGGCGAACAGGCGGTCGAACTGACTGCCGTCGACCTTGAACCCGTCTTCGGCGTCGAACAGCTTGGCAAAGGTGTCCTGCACCAGGGGAATACTATCGCCAATGCCGATTTGTCCGCCCAGGTGTTCTTGCAGATAGCGGGCGGCCGAGAGGTGGTCGGCATGCACGTGGGTTTCCAGTATCCATTCGAGCGTAAGCCCGTTGGAGCGCACATGCTCGATCAGGCGGTCGGCACTCGCGTACGAGATGCACGCGGCAGCGGCGTCGTAGTCAAGCACCGGGTCGATGATTGCGCAGCGCTGAGTCAGCGAGTCGCTGAGCAGATAGCTGTAGGTGCAGCTCTCGGGGTCGAAGACAGGTTCAACGTTAAACGGCATCGTCATTTTTCCGCGCACAGATCGTCTGGGTCAGTACCGCCGGCAACGTACAGCAGCGCGGCGGTTGAGTCGTATTGCTGCAGGTCATTCAGGACGCCAGCGACATCCCGCCCCCTGCCATGGGCGAGCGAATATCGGACAGGAATCGCTGCGCGCGAGGGTGTTCCGGGGTCTTGAAGAACGACTCGGGCGTCGCGCGTTCGAGTACCCGACCCTGATCCATGAAAATCACCCGATCAGCCACTTCGCGGGCGAAGCCCATCTCGTGAGTGACGCAGACCATGGTCATGCCCTCTTTGGCCAGGCCTTTCATCGCCTGTAAAACCTCGCCGACCATTTCCGGGTCCAGCGCGGAGGTGGGCTCATCGAACAGCATCACCGGCGGGTTCATGGCCAGCGCCCGGGCGATGGCCACGCGCTGTTGCTGGCCGCCCGAGAGTTCGCCGGGGTAAGCGCCGGCCTTGTGGGCCAGGCCGACGCGCTCCAGCAGGCTCATGGCCAGGTCGCTGGCTTCCTTGGCGGGTAGCTTGCGCAGGCGGCGCGGTGCCAGGGTGCAGTTTTGCAGCACGGTGAGGTGGGGAAACAGATTGAACTGCTGGAACACGAAACCGATCCGGCTACGCAGTGCATTGACACTGACGGAGCGCGCGTGGATGTCGACGCCATCGATGAAAATATTGCCACCCTGGATAGCTTCCAACCGGTTAAGGGTGCGAATCATCGTCGACTTGCCTGAACCCGACGGACCGCAGACAACCACCACCTCGCCCTTGGCGACGGTTTCGTTGATGTCGGCCAGCGCATGATAGCTGCCGTACCACTTGTTGACATTTTTCAGTTCGATCATGGGATTAGACCTTTGCAGAACGGACGGCGAGATGTTTTTCCAGCCAGTAGGCGAAGCGCGACAGGCTGAAGCACATGACGAAGTAAGTGAGGCCGAGCAGGGCGTAGATCTGGAGCGGTTTGGTCGGCAACTGAGCGCTGATCTGCGAGGCGACGAACGACACTTCGGAGAGGCTGATGATGTAGCCCAGCGAGGTCTCCTTGATGGTCGATACGAACTGATTCACCAGCGAGGGCAGCATGTTGCGAAAGGCCTGGGGCAGGATCACCAGCAGCATCGAAGACAGGTACGAAAAGCCGAGTGAACGGGAGCTTTCCATTTGCCCACGGGGCAGTCCGAGAATCCCGGCACGGATGATTTCGGCCAGGTACACCCCATCGAAAATCACCAGGGCGGCGAGCATGGTGCCGAATTGATCGGTGCGTTGACCGGTCAGGGTCGGCAGGAGGAAATAGGCCCAGAAGATCACCATCAACAACGGCGTGCCCCGCAGCACATACACGATCCCGGTGACCGGCACGCGTAAAATCGCGAACGGACTGATGCGGCACAGCGCGAGCAGCACCCCGACGGGAAAGGCCAGCACCAGGGCCGACGCTGCCAGGATCAGGGTCATCAACAGGCCACCCAGGGGGCCGTTCGGATACTGGCCGATCAAGTAGTACAGCCCATAGGTTTGGATGATATCGAGCATCTCAGGCACTCCGTACGGGATAGCGTTGCTGGTACCAACTGGACAGCAGGGTGATGACGATCGAGACGCTGATATAACCTGCCGTGGTTACGGCAAACGACTCGAAGCCCCGGAAGGTGGCGCTTTCCACCTGCTGGGCCTGATACATCATTTCGCCGACCCCGATCACCATGGCGATACTGGTGTTCTTCCACAGGTTCAACGTCTGGCTGATCAGCGGTGGCACGGTCACCCGCAGCGACTGCGGGAGGATCACCAGGCGCATGGTGCTGATAAAACCAAAGCCCAGGGTGCGGCCGGCCTCCATTTGCTCCTTGGGGATGGCGCGCAAACCGCTGCGGATGTCCTCGGCCATATAGGCCGCGGTATAGAGCACCAAGGCGATGACCGCACTGACCGCCTCGATGTTGTGTTGGTAAATCCAGGACTTGATAGGGGGCGGCAGCAGCTCCGGTGCGCCGAAATACCAGAACAGCATGTGCGCCAGCAACGGCACGTTGCGGATCGCTTCCACGTAGGTGATCGAGATGCCGCGTAGCGGCGCGTAAGGGGCTAGCCGCAAAACCGCCAGGATGATCGCCAGAGGTAGCGCGATGACCAAGGTGATCAGGGCGAGTTGGATGGACAGCAGGAAACCACTGACCAGCCATTCGTGATACTGCCCGGACAGCACAATCGACAAATCAAACGTATTCATAACAGGGGCCCGTGGCCCGGCCGAAGCCGGGCCTCCAACAAGTCAGTTGATGTTGTCGGTTTCGATCTTGAACGACCGGCTGGCGAACTTCATGTTGGAGTCTGGACCAAACCATTTGGTGAACAGTTTCTGGGCCTCTCCGGAAGACTCCAGATCACGCAGGGTCTTGTTCACCTGCTCCTGGAAGGCGGGCTCGCCTTTCCTCAGTCCCAACGCCAAGTGTTCGGTCGACAAGTTTTGCGGGAGGATCCGGTAATCTTTTGCCGCATCTGCGAGCTTGGCGAAATTGCCAGCCAGTGATGTTTCGTCATTGGCGTAAGCCATACCTTTGCCCTGTTGCAGAGCGAGCAAGGCCTGAGGGTTGGTGTCGAACGAAACAATCTGGGCAGTGGGGAGCTTCGATCTGACGGCCTGCTCCATCGTGGTGCCTTTGATCGTCAGGATCTTCTTGCCGGCAAGTTGGTCCAGTTGATCAATGCCACTGTCCGCCTTGACCATCACCTTCTGCCCGGTGATAAAGGTCGAGAGCGAGAAGTTGATCAAGGCCTCACGCTCCTTGCTATGGGTCAGGGAGGCGGCGAGGAGGTCGATACGACCTTGTTGCAGTTCGGGGATGCGGGCGGTGTTCGCCAATTGCTTCACCACCGGCTTGACCCCGAGGTCTGCGGCGACGGCCTTGCAGAGATCCACATCGTAACCCACGATTTCGCGCGTGGCAGGGTTCATGATGAAGCTGAATGGCTCGTCGGTGCCGAGCACACCGCAGACTAGCTCGCCCTTTGCCTTGATATCGCTGAGTTGATCAGCCCAGGCCGAGGCGCTGGTTGCCAGCGTCAGGGCCAGTACTGCGGTTTTCCAATGGTTTCTGAGTGCACGGTTCGTTTGCATTTTCTTGACCTTATTATTGTGAAAAAGCATTCCGGTTTTATTCTGCATTGGGTAGAGCGAGCGTCGTGGGACCTCTTGTTGGCAGGGGGATCGGTTATTCGGCCGAAGCCGTTTGCAGCCGGGCAAAGCCCGCGCTCAAGTCGGTGATCAGATCGTCGACGTGCTCAAGTCCAATGGACAGCCGAATCAGGTTCTCGCTGATGCCGAGGCTGATTTTCTGTTCATGACTCAAGGAGTTGTGCGACATGCTGTAGGAGTGGTTGATCATGCTCTCCACCCCGCCCAGGGAGTCGGCCAGCACAAAAATCGATAGCTGCTCGATGAACGGAGTCATTGCCTTGCGGTCGGCTTTGAGCTTCAACGAGACCACCGCGCCGCCGGTGCGCATCTGGCTTTTGCACAGTGCGTGCTGCGGATGGCTTTCCAGCCCCGGGTAGAACACTTCCTCGACCTGCGGGTGGGTGCTGAGAAAGTGGGCAATCTGCGCGGCATTGCTGCACTGGCGCTCCATGCGCACGTCGAGGGTTTTCAGCCCTCGCAGCGCCAGGTAGCAGTCGAATGGGCCCTGGACGGCACCAATGGCCATGCTGATGGCGCGCAGGCGGTTGAACACTTGCTCATCGGCCGCCACCACCACACCACCGATCAGGTCGGAGTGCCCGCCGATGTATTTGCTCGCCGAGTGCATGACCAGGTCGACGCCGAACTCGATGGGGCGCTGGTTCCAGGGCGAGCAGAAGGTGTTGTCGACGCAGGTCAGGATGCCGTGGGCACGGGCAAAATCGGTGACGCGCTGTATGTCCACCAGTTGCAGCAGTGGGTTGGTTGGCGTCTCGATCCAGATCAGTTGGGTGTTGTCGCGACGGCTGGCAGCCAGCGCCTCGAGGTCGTTGAGGTCGATGTAGCTGGCGCTCAACCCGGAGGTCTTGCTGCGATAGTCCTGCATCAGGCGGAAGGTGCCACCGTAGACGCCAGACATCACGATCACGTGGGAGTCCTTCGGCAGGAGTTCAAGTACGGTGGCGGTGGCGGCCATACCTGAAGCGCAGGCTACCGCACCACATCCGTGCTCCAGCTGGGCAATGCAGGTCTCGTAGGCATGGCGGGTGGGGTTGCCGACCCGTCCGTAGGCGTAGTCCGGGCTGTCGTCCAGGCTGCGCTTGCTGAATGAGCTGGAGGTGACGATTGCCGGAAACAGCGTATTGTCAGCGTAGGTCGACTGTTCGCCGGCGTGGATCACTCGGGTCGAGAAATTATTCTTGTTCTGGCTCATGTCGGGAATACCTTGCGCGGGCTAAAGAAAGCGATCGAGTTGTTTGGTATACGGGGTGATGTCGCCGATATTGCGCGCGACCCAATCACGGTCGTAATAGGTGTCCAGATAGCGTTCGCCGCTATCGCACATCAGGGTCACGATAGAGCCCTCTATACCCTGTTCCTGCATCTGCAAGGCAACATTCAGCGCCCCCCACATATTGGTTCCGGTGGAGCCGCCGGGTTTCTTGCCAAGCAGCTTTTCCAGCCAATAGAGGGTGGCGATGCTGGCCGCGTCGGGCACCTTGAGCATGTCGTCGATCACGTCCGGCAGGAAAGACGGCTCTACCTGAGGGCGCCCGATGCCTTCGATACGGCTGCCATGGGGGCTGGTGAGGCTCAAGTTGCCTGTACGGTAGCTTTCATAGAACACCGAGTTTTCGGGATCGACGACAATCAGGCGGGTGTCGTGGCCCTTGTAGCGAATGTAGCGGCCGAGGGTCGAGGAGGTTCCACCAGTGCCGGCGCTCATGACAATCACGTGGGGAACGGGGTGCGGCTCGCCGGCCATCTGCTGGAAGATGCTGTCGGCGATATTGTTGTTGCCGCGCCAGTCCGTCGCCCGCTCGGCGTAGGTGAACTGGTCCATGTAGTGGCCGTCGCTCTCGCGTGCCAGACGCTCGGCCTCGGCATAGACATGGGACGAGTGATCGACGAAGTAGCAGTGTCCGCCTAGTTGCTCGACCTGTTCGATTTTCTTACTGGCGGTGTTGCGCGGCATGACTGCGGTGAAACGCAGGCCCAGCAGTTTGGCGAAATAGGCTTCGGACACGGCTGTGCTACCCGAGGAGGCCTCGACCACATGGGTACCCTCGCGGATCTTGCCGCTGCAGATGGCGTGCAGGAACAGCGAGCGTGCCAGCCGGTGCTTGAGACTGCCGGTGGGATGGGTGCTCTCGTCCTTGAGGTAGATATCGACGCCCTTCAAGCCGGGAATGTCCAGCTTGTGGATGTGGGTGTCGGCGGAACGTAGCAGGTCGCAGGAAATACTGCCGATGACCGTGCGGATCCAGTCATTCATCATGGTCTGACTCCGGCTCAGCATGCGGCCACCGCGATAGCGTCCACTTCCACCAGCGCTGCTCGCGGCAAGCTGCTGACGCCGATCGCCGCGCGCGCCGGATAGGGCTTGGCGAATAGCTCCTCCATCACCCCATTGATCAAGGCGAAGTGGCTCAGGTCAGTCAGGTAGATGTTCAGTTTGACGATATCGGCGAAGCTCATCGAGGCCTCTTCGAGAATCGCCTTGAGGTTGGCGAAGGCTTGCCGGGTTTGCGCTTCAATGCCTTCGACCATTTGCATGCTCTGCGGGTCGAGGGCAATCTGGCCGGAAACATAAAGGGTATCTGCGCACTTCACTGCTTGCGAATAAGGGCCAATCGCCTTGGGAGCGGCGGGGCTGACGATGATCTTCTTGTTCATCTCGGGTGTCTCCAGGCACGTTTCATGGGACAAATCTTACCGTCACCCTTCGGGAAAAGAGTTTTAATATTCCTATTAGTTGCGCTGTTTTTTAGAAAAAATTTCTACAGATTTCCGCTTTTGGAAAAATTTATATTCTCGAGTGCCATATTCCCTCTCTTGCAACGCGATGCCTCCATTTCCCTCGAGGGTCTCGCCGAGGCCGTCAACCTTTTAACAACCCCTGCTGGAAGCAGGTAACGAAGCTCGAGGAAAGGGGGCTGTGTCAGAAGCCAAGGCAGACCTGCTGGGCCACGGGGGGGCAACTCAAGACACAGCGTCGTGACAGACCCTGGAAGCAATTGCCAAGAGCGAGGAGGGGCTTGAAGAGGGGGTGGAGTGTTACCGCTGTCCGAAAACGGACTTAAGTGTTCAGCCGCTCCGGTTTGATGTTTGAGCAGGAGCACACACAGTGATCGGGATGGAAATGATGGCAACATTCGGCGGATGTACTTTTGCGACAAGCTCGTGCTGCATGAGATAACCAAACACACTGGATATAGGGGGGCGCCTGCGCTGTTCGCGTATCGCGATGTGTGCCGCGCTGATTGATGCGCAACGCCGTCTCCTTGCTCCAATAAGGCAGAACGCGCCGTCCCTCGGCGGGCGGCGCGCTCGCATCATGTCGTCACAATGTAATCAGTCGGCAACGCGGTCGTGCGCTTGATCACCTCCATTGCGAACGCCGAACTGACGTCCATCAGCTCGACGCTCTTGATCAGCCGTTTGTAGACCTTGTCGTATCCGGCGATATTTGGCACGACGACCTTGAGCAGGTAATCGACGTCGCCGCTCATCCGGTAGATCTCGATGATCTCCGGAATCGCACACACAGCCTCGACGAAATGCTTCGTCCACTCATCACCGTGCTGATTCGAGCGCACTGTCACGAAGGCAACGAGCCCCAGGTTCAGTTTGGCCGGATCGCATAGCACGACCTCCCGGCAGATCACTCCCTCCTCCCGTAGCTTTTGCAACCTTCGCCAGCATGGCGTCGGCGACAGATTCACCGCCTTTGCCAGGTTGTTCAGGCCAATCGTCGCATCTGCCTGAAGCATCGTGAGTATCTGTGCGTCGCGTTTATCCATATCGCCTCCGAAGTAGAAATTTTTTCTAATCCTATCTTGGTTGGCGCCATTCTTTGGAAACAATTTTCGTATTGACGCAATTAATATGACCTCAAGCACAGCGACTACCCATGACGATGCGGCGCCGCTTGATTCGCCTCGATTGAACTGACGAAAAAGGATCACGCCTTGAACACCACGTATTCGACCGACACTGTTCTGGTCCACGAGGGCCGCACGCACAACCAGCTCGGTGCGCCGGTGAACCCGCCAGTCTACCGGCAATCGACGTTGCTCTTTAACAGCCTCGAGGCGCTGAAGGCTGCGAGCGGCACGCCGAACGCATACGGCCGCGGCGGTAGTCCGACCACCCGTGCACTCGAAAACGCGCTCGCCCGTCTCGAAGGTGCGCATCGTGCAATGTTGACGCCGAGCGGGCTCAGTGCGATCACCACATCGCTGCTCGCGGTGCTCGGTCCCGGCGATCATTTGCTGATGACAGACTCGGTCTACGATCCGACTCGTGCGTTCTGCGCGGAGACGCTTGCGCGTCTCGGCATCGAAACGACGTACTACAACCCGTCGATCGGTTCGGACATCGCAGCGCTGATGCGTCCGAACACGCGGGCTGTGTTTGTCGAGTCGCCCGGCTCGCTGACATTCGAGGTGCAGGACATTCCGGCAATCAGCCGGATCGCGCATCAGCACGGCGCAATCGTGCTGATGGACAACACCTGGGCTACGCCGCTGTATTTCCGTTCGTTCGAGCATGGTGTCGACGTGTCGATTCACGCCGCGACGAAATACATCTCCGGGCACTCTGACGTGCTAATGGGCGCGATCCTCACGACCGAGGCGCTCTTTGCGACAATCAACCGCTTCTATCGGCAGCTCGGCATGACCGTGAGCGGCGACGACGCGTATCTCGCACTGCGCGGCTTGCGCACGCTGTCGTTGCGACTCGAGCGGCACCAGCGTAACGCGCACGCACTCACGGAATGGTTCGCGCAGCAGCCGGAAGTCGCTCAGATCCTGTATCCGGCACGGCCGGATTCACCTGGGCATGCGTTGTGGAGGCGCGATTTCACGGGGGCAAGTGGCTTGTTCGGCGTGGTGCTCAACCCGCAATCAGATGAAGCGCTGCGCGCGATGCTCGACGGCATGACCTGCTTCGGCATGGGCTATAGCTGGGGCGGGTTCGAGAGCCTGATTCTCCGGTCGAATCCGGCGAGCTCCCGCACGGCGACGCAATGGCCGTGGAAAGGCCCGCTGCTGCGAATTCACGCAGGCCTCGAGCACCCGGACGACATGATCGCCGATCTCGAAGTCGCATTCTCCAGGCTTCGCGCCGCCGCGCTGACCCCAATGGACGCCTGACCCGCCGCGCGCGTCGCCCACCCATCACCTCAACGTTCAATACCCACCCACAGAGAGACAACCATGAAAGACAAACTGCTCATTCTTCGTCCAGGTTTCTTCAGCGGCACCGAAGGCCCGTTCTATTGCGGGGACTCGGTCTCTGTCGAAGGCTTGCTGAGCTTCTGCCCGCAGCTTCGGGACATGGTCGACGTCGAGTACATCGACGCACCGCGTCCGCGCAACGCAATCGTCGCGCTGATCGGCGAAGACAACCAGTCTGCGCCGGTGATCGTGCTCGGCAAAGGGCAGGAGCCGAAGGACGTGTCCGTTGCGGTTCAGGAGTACAACGGCACACGCTTCATCAACGCGCCCGACGATATCCGGCGCTACCTGTCGTCACAGTACAGCGTCGCGCATGCGTCGTAATCGGTAGCAATCAGGTACACGCACCAAAAACGGCCCGCCGCACTTCGTGATGGCAGGCCGCGGGCCGACGGTTCGCTTGCGAGCCGCCGGCCTATTCCTTTGGCGCGACCGCAACGTGGGGCAAACTTGAATGCTAATGGCCTGCTACTGCGGTATTTCCCCAAGGGCACCGACAGTTCGGCTGACACGGGGGGACATAGAGGAAAAAAGGCTTTCAGCCCATCAACTCGATCATTACAGATCGTTCCCACGCTACCGTACGTTGAATCATCAATGCCCGGACATTGGACTGCTTGGGTGTTTTTCATCGCGTTTTCGCCTTGCCGAGTCAGGGCTCGCAATGTGGCTCGGTTGAGGCAACCGGGGCGTGCGCAATAACAGACTGATTTCCTCTGCGCTGACCGCTCTGCTGAAAAAGTGGCCCTGAATTTCATCGCAGCCGTTTTCACGCAGAAAGGTTTGCTGCTCTTCGGTTTCGACACCTTCGGCAATGACCTTGAGGTTCAGTTTGTGCCCCAACGAAATCACCGCGGTGGCGATGGCTTTATCGTTCTCGTTGTCGGGCAGATCATGTACGAAAGACTGGTCGATCTTGAGTCGACCGATCGGGAAGCTTTTCAATGCTGCAAGGCTGGAGTAGCCCGTGCCGAAGTCGTCGATCGAGAGACTGATCCCCATTGATTGCAGTTCTTTCATTTTGCTGATGGCTTGCTGAAGGTCTTGCATGATCAGACTTTCGGTCAGCTCCAGCTCAAGGTACATCGGGTCCAGTCCGGTTTCTTTCAAGGCATGCATCACCCGGTCGATCAGGTCCCTTTCGATGAACTGGCGTGCTGAAATATTCACCGACATGGTGATCGGCGGCCAGCCCGCATCCTGCCAGTCCTTGTTCTGTCTGCACGCGGTATGAATCACCCAGTCGCCGATGGGCACGATCAACCCGGTCTCCTCGGCCTGGGGAATGAATTTGATTGGAGACACCATACCGAGCTCGGGGTGCTGCCAGCGAATCAGTGCCTCTACGCCGATAATCTGACCTGACTGCAAATCCACCTGTGGTTGGTACAGCAGCAGGAACTCGTCATGGTTGAGTGCGTTCCGAAGCCCGTCTTGCATGGCGAGCTTGCCCTGAACCTTGTTACTCATCTCGCTCGTATAGAACTGGTAACTGTTGCGACCCAACTCCTTGGCCCGGTACATGGCGGCGTCCGCATTGCTGAGCAAAGTGTCGGTATCGCTGCCGTCGGCAGGGTAGGTGGCCAACCCCATGCTGCAGGTGACGTGGAGTGTATGTCCGCTGAGCTGAGTCGGCCGCAGGATGGCTTCCTGGATTTTGTGCAGGGCTGGAGTAACGCCGTCGAGCTCTGAGGGCTGGTCGAACAGGATGATCACAAACTCGTCGCCACCCAGTCGCACGACGGTGTCGGTGCGGCGTACACACTCCAGCATGCGCTGGGCGACGGTTTTCAGCAGTTCGTCTCCAGCACTGTGCCCAAGGCTGTCATTCACCAGTTTGAATTTGTCCAGATCGAGAAACACCACCGTCACCTGGCGGTTGTAGCGCTGAGAATAAAGTATTGCCTGCTTGAGACGGTCTTCGAGCAGTGTGCGATTCGGCAGCCCGGTCAGTGCGTCATGGTCGCCCATATAGCGAATGCGCTTTTCGGTAAGTTGGCGTTCTATCGCAATGCCGGCAAGAGGTGTCGCCATGTCGATCAGTCGCGTCTCGGTCGAGCCAGGGCTGCGTACGGTGTTGGAATACAAGGCAAACGTACCCAATACCTTTCGCTCATGGGACAGAATCGGCGTCGACCAGCAGGCGCGAAATCCATAGGGCGCAGCGACTGAACGGTACTCCTCCCACAGCGGATCCAGCTCGATATCCGTGACGATGACCGGTTCTCGTCGATACACCGCGGTGCCGCATGAACCGACGTTCGGACCGATCGCAATCCCGTCAATGAGCTGGTTATAGGCTTTCGGCAAACTGGGAGCAGCCCCGTGCAGCAGGTGCTTGCCATCCTCATCCAGCACCAGGATGGACACCATCATCCCCGCCAGTTGGGATTCGACCAGGTGAGCCAGGCTGTCGAGGACTTCAGCAAGCTCGGTGCTTCTGGCGATCAGCTCCAGGACATGACCTTGTCCGGTACGGATGACGGCTTCTTGCTCTAATCGGCTGTTTTGCACGGCGAGCCGTTCTGTGGCGATACTCAATTGGACCGTTCTTTTTTCCAGCTGAAGTCGGTCTTTGAGGAATTGATTCACCGCGCGAGCCATGTTGCCGATCTCGTCCTGCCCATGTTCCACCATCGTCAAATGCGTGTTGTCAGCGTGTTCCTGACGCAATTGCCGGCTTATTTCATTGAGGCGCACCAGCACATGACGGCCCATGAAGACCCGGGTCACAAACCAGGCAAACACCAGGCTGGCGCCCAACATGATCAGCACCCATTGCTGGCTACGACTTGAGGCCTCGACCAAGCGCTGCACGGCTTCGCGATAGTCTTCGGTGTAAGCACTGGATTGCGCACGGGCCACCGCGACCAGAACCCCGGCCTCATTCTTCAGTTCCTCATTGAAGCGCTGTGTGACGTTGTGCTGATTGATGAGCCTCAGACGCAGGGAGAAGAGATCGGGCGTCTCCACATCAGCGTCGGGTAACTTGTCTGCGGTGCGTGACAGACGCTCATATCGGATCCGCAGGCGTTGCACGGCATCACTGTCAACAGCCTGCGGCAGATCGAAAAGTAACACCGCCAGTTCCAGGCTGGCCCGGGTCTGGGTCGCGGTTAACCGGGAGGTGTGATCCGCCAGGGTTTGCTCGAAGGTGACTTCGGTTTGCAGCAGGCTTTCTCGCAGCTGCGCAACGATGTTGGCGGTATTGCGAAACATCTGACTCGACTGATGCATGTCGAGTATCGCCACGCCACTGTTCGCGGCAGTCAACTGCTGCACCAACTGATCAAGGGCTTCAAGCTGTTCGACGGTCGCCGCATAGCTTGAACGCAGGGTATCGGGGGAACGGGTTGTGAGAAACTGATCGGTCTGGCGTTCGATCAGCAAGGTACGCAGCAGCATGTCTTGCCCATTTTGCATGCGGACCAGTCGTTCATCCGTCAGCTGGCGGGTGGCGCTGTTTGACGTGCGCAACGCGTAGACCGCAGTTGCACCACCCGCCAGGATCAGCAGCGCCAGCGTCAGAAACGCCAGTGTGAACTGTGCGCGTAGCGTTTGCGGCAATAGCTGGCGTCCGAGCCGGGAAGTAACGTCCAATGTCAGGGATTCCATTGGTGGCGATAGATGTCTCGATAGCCATTGTCAGGGTCGTACTGGAATTTCTTCCCGCCGTCGAAGGCGATATTGTCGGCATTGACCAGGTGAATTGGCGCTACGAAGCCGCTCACCGGCTGACCTGCAAACAGCCGGTTCAATTCATCCATCACTTGCCAGCCATGCAGGTTGAGCGGCTCGGCCACGGTGACGGTCTGGTAGGTTTTTGCCTGTATGCGCAAGAAAGCCGAAGCGCTGCCATCACCGGCAGACAACAGACTGATGCCGTCACTGGGTATTGCGGCGTTGGTCAATGAGGCAATCGAGTAGTCGAAATAGATATCGTTGATGGCCAGCGTGTGGGTCCAGCGCTTGCCATAGCGCTGAAGCAGCTCCTTGGTGATCGCCGGCATCTTCTCGGCACTGTCGGAGATCGCGACATCGCGCACTTCCAACAACGTACATTCCCGACAGGCCCGAATGACGTTTTCCATGGCCTTGGCTTTCGCCATGGCGATGCTATATCTGGAGTCGGTCAGTATGATCACGCCGGCGTGTCCGTTTGACTGTGCCACTGCCGCCATGGCCGTGAGGCGAGCCACTTCGAGCGGGTCGGTCGTGACGTTCATGGCCACCGGCGTGCCTTCAATCGGCCCGGGTCGTGCCCCGGCGTGCCAGCCAACCACCGGCACATCCCTGTCGGCGAAGAGGATCAACGCCGCATTGTTCTCAAGAGCATCGGAGCCGCACAGAATGAGGCCGTCGGGTTTCACTGCCAGGGCATCGGAAAAGGCCTTTGCGCGCCCGGCCGATGATCCTGCGCCATCGAATATCTTCAACGTCCAGCCCATCGCCTTGGCTGCCTCGCGAGCGCCCTGTGCGACACCGAGAATTCCTCCGTTGCGCAAGTCTTCTGCGACAAGGGCGATGCTTTTGCCCTGCAGGGCTTGCGGGCCGGATTCAGGGCCGCTCCAGCGAGCGGCTTCGAGCGTGGCCGTGGAAACGATTTCCTGCGCTTGAATCACCGTAACCGTGGCGTTTTCGACACCCGCTGCGGTTGGCAGGTTCTGGCCGTATCCGGGCGTTGCCGTGAAAAGACAGAAAACCGTAATCGACGCCATCCGGAGTAACCAGCGCCTGATCAGGCAGGTTCGATCACCGCATGTGATGCCGGGTCTGAAGCCGATGGCGCGATCATAGTCTGGCATGGCGTCCCTTTTTGCCAAGAATGCAGCGTTCACTATCCGGAAGGATAGTCGGTTCTGCTGTCATCAGGTCTTTTGTGGGTAAAGTGCGTGAACTTTAGTCCTGAACATTCAGGAAATGGGACAGGGTCCATGGCACAAAACAAGGGACGAAGGCCAATTGCATCGTTGACTACGTAGAGTGGTATTACAAGGCTTCGACTTTGCATAAACACCAGGCAAAAAAACGGCCCCCGTACTGAGCGGCATTTTTGTTTGTGTGTGATTTGTTTGGCTGTGCCGAGGAAAAGATGCGATCCCTACATCCGTTCCGCCGCTTTCTGCGAAAACTATCCCTGAGCCCGTTTCTCAGGAATGTAGGTGCAGGTAACAGGCCGTTCAAAAAACTATCCGCCTGTCGAAAAGCAAGACTTCACCAGCGGTATGGGCTGGGGTGTGGGCTGTGAGGTTTTGCCGAAAGCCAGAAACGACAAAGCCCTGAATAATCAGGGCTTTGTCGTACAAATATGGCGGAGGCGATGGGATTCGAACTCATGGACCTGTTACAGTCGACGGTTTTCAAGACCGTTGCCTTAAACCACTCGGCCACACCTCCGTATTGCGTTGCGGGCGCCATAATACCTGAATGAAACACACTGTCAAACTCTCTGCATAGCTTGTTACAGGGCGTCTGTTATGATCTTTGCGACTGAACGTTTCAAACCAACAGGAGTGTCGCCATGCGCGAACAGGATTACGCAGTTAATAACAGCGTGCAGGCTGAGCAGCTAGAGGTTAGCCGCGTCCTGCGCAACACTTACGGCTTACTCGCCCTTACGCTCGCATTCAGCGGTGTGATGGCGTTCGTCGCTCAGCAGATGCGTGTCGGCTACCCGAACGTGTTTGTGGTGCTGATCGGCTTCTATGGGCTTTTCTTCCTGACCAACAAGCTCCGTGATTCGGCCTGGGGCCTGGTGTCAGCGTTTGCCCTGACCGGTTTCATGGGGTTCCTGCTGGGCCCGATCCTGAACCGTTATCTGGGCATGCAAGGCGGCGCTGAAGTAGTCAGCTCGGCTTTCGCGATGACCGCCCTGGTATTCGGTGGCCTGTCGGCCTACGTGCTGATCACCCGCAAGGACATGAGCTTCCTCGGTGGTTTCATCACCGCTGGTTTCTTCGTCCTGCTGGGCGCGACGCTGGCGGGCATGTTCTTCAAGATCAGCGGTCTGCAACTGGCGATCAGCGCGGGCTTCGTGCTGTTTTCTTCGGTTTGCATCCTGTTCCAGACCAGCGCCATCATTCATGGCGGCGAGCGTAACTACATCATGGCGACCATCAGCCTGTATGTATCGATTTACAACCTGTTCATCAGCTTGTTGCAGCTGTTCGGCATCATGGGCCGCGATGACTGATCGCCAGCCTTGAGCAAAAAACCCGCTACGGCGGGTTTTTTGTTGTCTGGCATTCGGGCCGGGCTCACTCGGTGACGATGATGCTGCCGTCGGCCTGTTGTCGGTAAATGGTGTAGGGCAGCAACACAGTGTCGAGAGCACCGGAAATAACGGCGTCTATCAAGACGATAATCGTGGCGTTGTCGTATTTTTGCGCGTCGACGCCTGAGCGCAGGGGAGCATTCAGTGTGCAGAAATCGTAGGTCACGCCGCTGTAGATTCGAGGGACGGCGCCGCAGTAGCTTTTCTGTTCCTTGAGGCTCTTTATGGCCGCATCGTCGTGGCGCACCACTGTCTGGATGGTGCCGCACCCCGCGAGCATCAGTGCCGCCAATAACATTGCCTGAGTTTTCATACCGCCAATCCTTCGCCGGAAAACCCTAAAACTACACTGTTCGGAACAAAACAGCACTCACGCCATCGGCGGCAGCCGCCGCTTCACCGGGGTCTTCTTGACGATTGCAGTATTGGTTTCGGCATAGCTATTGAGGCGGTCGAGCAGGGTGTCCAGCTGTTCCATCGAACGCACGTGCAGGCGTGCGATGAAGCAGTCATCGCCGGTGACCTTGTCGCATTCGGTGAACTCGGGAATGGCCTGGATCTGCCGTTCGACGTTCTGCAACTGGCCAGGCAACGGGCGAATACGCACGATGGCCTGCAGTTGATAACCGAAGCATTTGGGATCGATGTCGACGGTATAACCCTTGAGCACGCCACGCTCTTCGAGTCGACGCAGGCGCTCGGCGACACTGGGCGATGACAGGCCGCTGATCTGTGCCAGGGCCTTGAGCGAGCGTCGGGAGTCCTCCATGAGGGCTGCGATCAGCAGTTGGTCAATGTCGTCAGTCATGCAACCCCCCGATTAGGCAAATACGGGAATCTGCCTTGATAAAAAAGGTGAACTGGCAGTTTAGCCTGCATTTGACGCTGGAGTGGCGTGGCGCTGGATTGACATACTTTGGGCTCATATCGAGGAGCCTGATCATGGATACAACACTGCGCCGTGGTTCGTTGGAAATGACCGCCGCCATGCTTATTTCCGGGACCATCGGATGGTTCGTGCTGATTTCCGGCCAGCCTGTGCTGGACGTGGTGTTCTGGCGCTGCGTGTTCGGCGCTGCGACCTTGCTGCTGATTTGCGCAGTGTTCGGTTTTCTGCGCCCGGGCATTCTGAGCCGCACCACATTTTTGCTGGCGGTGCTCAGCGGGGTCGCGATTGTCGGTAACTGGGTGCTGTTGTTTGCCTCCTACTCACGAGCGTCGATTGCCATTGGCACTGCGGTCTATAACGTGCAACCGTTCATGCTGGTCGGTCTGGCAGCGCTGTTTCTAGGCGAAAAGATCACCGCGCAAAAGCTGTTCTGGCTCGGGGTTTCGTTTCTCGGAATGCTGGCAATCGTCAGTGCGCATGGCGAGCAGGGCGCGGGGGGCGGTGAATACCTGATGGGGATTGCTTTGGCCTTGGGCGCCGCACTGCTGTATGCCTTTGCCGCGCTGATCATCAAACGCCTGACCGGCACTCCGCCGCATTTGATCGCGTTGATTCAGGTCTGCACCGGCGTGCTGTTGCTTGCGCCTTGGGCGAATTTTTCCGCATTGCCGCAACAACCCGGTGCCTGGGCCAGTTTGCTCACGCTGGGCATCGTGCACACCGGCGTGATGTATGTGTTGCTGTACGGCGCGATACAGAAACTGCCGACGGCACTGACCGGCGCATTGTCGTTTATCTACCCGATTGCGGCGATTTTCGTTGACTGGTTCGCCTTCGGCCATCGCCTCGAACTGTTGCAGTGGATCGGTGTGGTCGCGATTCTGCTGGCCGCTGCCGGTATGCAACAGAGCTGGAGTCTGAAGTTTCGTCGGACGATTGCGCAATAGGTGGTAATGAAAAGTCAGGTCTCAAAAAAACGTTTAATGATATCCATGTTTTCAGTAGTAACGCCGTAAGTCGCGTAATAGACCTGCGCTCCTTTATTGGTGAATGATTCGGCCTTGGGGCTATTAGCAATAAATATGCCGCAGGCCTCCAGCCACCCAGGAGCATGCTGAATATCTTCTTGTGTCATATTCCATATGTCCGAGCCATTTTTTTTGAGAACCAGATAGATGTCGATTTTGCCATCCTCCAGTCGTCTAAAAGCTGGTGTAGTGCTGATGTGATCGCGATCCAGAAGTTCCTGGCATTGATCCTGTAGTTTCTTAGTACTTTCCTGCCAATCAGCTTGTTGTAGATCAAGGGTCTTCCATACGGTCGGCAGGTGCCAGTCAAGTATTTGCACATTTAGATTGTCGCTACGCTCAGGCGTATGGGAGAAAACGGGGAGGGGGACGTTGTTTGGAATATATTGGAAATGGGGAGTGTTTTTATCGGTGCTACTCTCTAATGAGTTTTGCACTATGAAGTCGTTGGGTTGCCCTCTTGTGGCTAAATATTCCACCATTTCGATGAAGTATTCTGCTTTGTTTAGCATTTTGCCGTCTGTGCGTAAGCTGGACTCCGTTAAGTATATGTCCTTGTTGTATTCTTGCAGTTGCTTGATCGGGGCACTGTCGAAAAGTACTCTGTGTATATAAGTTGCAGTGGGGAGTGCCGAATGATGCTGGTGTTTGGCATTATAAAATCCTTTTTTAGAGTTATATGTCGATTGAGCGCGTCATTTTAATAAGGCGCGTCGTTCTGTCTATAAAAAAGGGCTCATTGTTGCCAGTTGCGATAAACGCTTCGTGATCCCGCATTCAGCCTTGATGGATATTAATGATGCTGTCAAGGTCGGCTGAATGCTGGATTCGACGAAAACTCCTCTGAGGATGTTTAAATTCGTGTTCCTAGAAAATGTAATCGGTAGTCAGGAAACTCGACTCCCGTCCGCGGATGATGTCGCTGATCAGTTCCTTGTTGCTCTCCTGGAACTTGGTCGCCACCAGCGTGCGGATCGAGAAAGTCCGCAACGCGTCGTGCACCGACAGTGTGCCTTCGGCCGAGTTCTTGCGCCCGTTGAACGGGAAGGTGTCCGGGCCGCGCTGGCACTGGGCGTTGATGTTGATCCGCCCGACCTGATTGGCAAAGATATCCACCAGCCGCCCAACCTCGGCGGGATTGGTGCCGAACAGGCTCAGTTGCTGTCCGAAGTCTGATTCGAGGACGTAGTCGATCACCGTGTCCAGGTCACGATAAGGGACGATCGGCACCACTGGGCCGAACTGCTCTTCATGATAGACGCGCATGTCGGTGGTCACCGGGTACAGCACCGCCGGATAGAAGAACGAACCGCGTGCCTGGCCGCCATTCTCGTTCACCACCTTGGCGCCTTTTCTCACGGCATCGTCCATCAGCCCGTGCAGGTAATCGACCTTGCCCGACTCCGGCAACGGCGTCAGAGATACACCGCTTTCCCATGGCATGCCGGGTTTGAGGGAGGCCAGCTTGTGGTTGAATTTCTCGATGAAACGGTCGACCACTTGCTCGTGAACGAAGAGGATTTTCAGCGCAGTGCAGCGCTGGCCATTGAACGACAGCGAACCGGTGACGGCTTCGTTGACCGCGTTGTCCAGATCCACTTCGGGCAGCACGATGCCGGGGTTCTTCGCGTCCAGCCCTAACGCTGCGCGCAAGCGGTGCGGTTTTGGGTGAAGTTTCTTCAGGTCGCTGGCGGCCTTGTTGGTGCCGATGAAGGCAAAGATGTCGATCTTGCCGCTGGCCATCAGCGCGCTGACGGTCTCGCGGCCGCTGCCGTAGATCACGTTGATCACCCCGGCCGGGAAGCTGTCGCGGAACGCTTCCAGCAATGGACGAATCAGCAGGACGCCGAGCTTGGCCGGTTTGAACACCACGGTGTTGCCCATGATCAGCGCCGGAATCAGCGTGGTGAAGGTCTCGTTCAGCGGGTAGTTGTAAGGCCCCATGCACAAGGCGACGCCGAGCGGTACGCGGCGGATCTGGCCGAGCGTGTCCTGTTCCAGTTCAAATCGGCTGGAGCGACGGTCGAGTTCCTTGAGGGCGTTGATGGTGTCGACGATGTAATCGCAGGTGCGGTCGAACTCTTTTTCCGAGTCCTTGAGGTTTTTGCCGATCTCCCACATCAGCAGCTTGACCACTGCCTCACGCTGTTCGCGCATGCGGGCGAGGAACGCTTCGACATGCTGAATCCGCTCGGCCACCCGCATCGTTGGCCAGTTGCCCTGACCACGGTCATAGGCGCGGACGGCGGCGTCAAGGGCAGTTAGTGCGGTGTCAGCGTCGAGCAGTGGCGTGCTGCCGAGAATGACTTGCTCATCGCCATTTTCGCCGGTCAGGTAGACCGGGCTGCGGACGATTGCCAGAGGGCCGTTCCAGATTTTCAGGACGCCATCGACAAGGTATTCGCGTTGCTCGGTCTGCCCGTCGAGGCGGTATTGCTCCGGGATGTCGCGAGCGGTCGGGAACAGGTTGCCAAGGATGTTTTCTGTGCTCATGTCGCTACCCCGTCTGGATTGGGTGATGCGGAAAAGGTTTTTATCGCCAGACACTGCCGCGAGGTCAAGACCTGTCAACAGTGCCTTTTTCAGGAATGACGGCTATGGCTACAAATCATTCTCGTGCCGCTTTTGGCCCGACATGGGATGCGCACCATGATCAGCATTGCTGAATCGTTTTATCAGATTGTTTCGGCAGCGGCTACGGGGGATTTGAGCGATATCAGTACAGTTTCGTGTCTGCACCGCTCTTGCACCTTTCAACACACACACATCGCCGAGTGCCGGGTAAACTTCATGCCTTTCCAGAGGAGTTCTCATGAGTTACTACCAGCCGGGCATCCTTGCCACCCCCGTTCCGCCTCAGGCACGTCATTTGTTTTTCGCTCTCGAATCCGCCGAAGCTTTGCCGGCTGCGCTCGACAACTTGATGAGACTGGTGGACGGCAAGTCGGCGGTGGTCGGTTTTGGCAAGTCGCTGGTCAATGCACTGGGCGCGAAAGTAGCGGGGCTGCGACCGTTCCCGGCGATGATCGGCGTTGGCGTCGATAACCCTTCGACCCAGCACGCGCTGTGGTGCTGGCTGCACGGTGAGGATCGCGGCGAGTTGCTTAACCGCAGCCGTGCCCTTGAAGTCGCGCTGGCTCCAGCGCTGCGCCTGGTGCAGATGAACGAAGCTTTCCGTCACATGAGTGGCCACGACCTGACGGGCTATGAAGACGGCACCGAAAACCCCCACGACCAAGCCGCGGTTGCCGCAGCGCTGGTGGCTGAGGGTGAGGATGGCCTGGTGGGTGGCAGCTTCGCCGCGATCCAGCAGTGGCAGCATGACCTGAACGGTTTTAATGCGATGCCGTCCCATGAGCAGGACAACATCATTGGCCGCCGCAAGAGCGACAACGAAGAACTCGACGACGCGCCGATCTCCGCCCATGTCAAACGCACGGCCCAGGAAAGCTTCACCCCTGAAGCCTTCATCGTGCGTCGTTCGATGCCATGGATCGAAGGCGATCGTGCCGGCCTGATGTTCCTGGCCTTCGGCCATTCCTTCAACGCCTTCGAAGCCCAACTGCGCCGCATGAGTGGCCTGGAAGACGGTGTCGTTGACGGTCTGTACCGCATGAGCCGGCCGATCACCGGCGGCTACTACTGGTGTCCGCCGCTCAAGGACGGTCAGCTGGATCTGCGTGCGCTGAACATCGGCTGAAGACAGCCACTACGCACGCACTCTTTTTACTGCACGGCCTGGGCTAAGCGTCACGACTGGCGGTTATTGTCAGGAAAACCCGAGAGGAGTACAAATGTACTCCATGACGACTTTAACTCCCCGCCGTACCGCCATCCTGACCTTCATCCGCGAGCGTATCGCGCAACAAGGTCAGCCACCGAGCCTCGCTGAAATCAGCGAGGCGTTCGGTTTTGCCTCACGCAGTGTGGCGCGCAAGCATGTGGTGGCGTTGACCGAGGCCGGTTTTATCGAGGTCAATCCGCATCAGGCCCGCGGTATTCGCTTGCTCAATCAGCCGTGTCGCCCCGAGTTGCTGGACATCCCGGTACTCGGGCGGGTGGCCGCCGGTGCCCCGATGGGCGTCGATGCCGAGGTGCACAGCCGCTTGTGGCTGGATCCGTCGATGTTCTCGCGCACGCCGGACTACCTGCTGCGGGTTCAGGGCGACTCGATGATCGGCGACGGCATCCTTGATGGTGATCTGGTGGGTGTGCGTCGCAGCGCCGAGGTGCAGAACGGCCAGATCGTCGTCGCGCGGCTTGAGGGTGAAGTCACCATCAAGCGCTTTGAGCGGGCAGGGGACAGCGTGCGGTTGCTGCCGCGCAACCCGGCTTACAGTCCCATTGTGGTCACCGCCGATCAGGACCTGGCGATCGAAGGGGTGTTCTGTGGCTTGGTGAGGCAAGGGTGATGGGCGCCGTCGTTGCGCTGGATACGCTGTTCAATGGCGGCCAGGTCTGGAAAGGTCGGCCTGCGCCACCCAGCGTCAGCCCACAGCCGACCGGGCATGCAGCACTGGACGCGGCCTTGCCCAGCGGCGGCTGGCCGGAAGCTGCGCTGACGGAAATCCTTATTGCCGGGCAGGGCGTGGGTGAGTTGCAACTGGTATGGCCAACCTTGGCCCGGCTGACGACCGCCGGTGAGCGAGTGGTGCTGGTAGCGCCACCGTATGTGCCGTATCCCCAGGCCTGGCAGAACGCCGGGGTGGATCTGCGGCAGTTGTCGATTATCCAGGCCAGTGACCGCGAGGCCCTGTGGGCGGCGGAACAATGCCTGCGTTCAGGCAGTTGCGGTGCGGTGTTGTGCTGGCCGCAACAGGCGGATGACCGCGCCTTGCGCCGTTTGCAGGTGGCGGCGGAAACCGGGCAGGCCCTGGCGTTTGCCTATCGCTCGATCAAGGATGCCATCAACCCTTCGCCGGCAGCCCTGCGCATCGCCATCGATTCAAGGCCTGCGCAGTTAAGGGTGCTCAAGTGCCGTGGCGGGCTGGCCCGTTCGGCACCGATTGCCTTCGCCACCGGGCAGTGAGGTTGGCATGCGCTGGGTCTGTATTCTTTTCCCGCAACTGGCGCTGGACGCAGTGTTGCGTCAGCGCAGCGATCCTGACGAACCGCTGGTGCTGCTGAGCGGCCCGGCGCAGCGTCGGGTGTTGCAAGCGGTCAATGCGCCGGCGCGAGCATTGGGGCTGCGTCCGGGCCAGTCGATGACCGCCGCCCAGGCCTTGAGCAAGGCCTTTGTCAGCGCCGACTATGACGTGGCTGAAATCGAGCATTGGCAGCAGTTTCTCGCCGCTTGGGCCTACCGCTTCAGCTCTCAGGTCAGCGTGCATTATCCGCGAGCGGTGCTGTTTGAAATCGAGTCGAGCCTGGGGCTGTTCGGACCCTGGCCGCAGTTCGAGGCGCAGTTGCGCGCAGAACTCACGGCGCTGGGGTTTCGCCATCGACTGGTCGCGGCGCCCAACCCGCTGGCCGCACGGGTCCTGGCCAATGCCTACGACGGTCTGGCGGTGCCGGACAACGACGCGCTACGGCAATTGCTCGGGCAGATGCCAGTCGACCGGATCGGGCTTGAGCAAACGGTCGCCACCGCACTGTCGCGCATGGGCTTGCGCACCTTGAGCCAGGTTCAGGCGCTGCCGCGTCAAACCCTGGCCCGACGCTTTGAAGCGCAAGTGCTCAAGCACCTTGATACCGTGCTGGGTGAGCGACCGCTGGCCCTGGGATTTTATCTGCCGCCGGACCGTTTCGATGTGCGGATCGAGCTGAATTTCGATGTGCAATCCCATCAGGCATTGCTCTTCCCCTTACGCCGGCTGACCGGCGATCTTTCGGCGTTCCTCTGTGGCCGGGACAGCGGCGTACAGCGCTTTGACCTGCACCTGGAACATGTCGGGTTGCCGGACACGCTGATCAAGGTCGGCCTGCTGAGCGCCGAGCGCGACCCGGCGATGCTCTTCGAACTGGCCCGCGGAAGGCTGGAGCAGGTGCAGGTCGAGGCGCCGGTGCGCGGTTTTCGGTTGTCGGCGCAGGACTTGCCAAGCTTCGTCCCGCAGCGCCGGGAGCTGTTTGACGAACGCCCGCAACAGTCCTTGCCCTGGGAGCAACTGCGCGAACGCTTGCGTGCGCGGCTCGGGGATGAGGCGGTGCAGGGCCTGGGTTTTCAGTCCGATCATCGACCGGAGTGTGCCTGGCTGCCAAATGCACAGCCTCAGGCCTGTCCGGCGCTGCCTGATGTACAGCGCCCCGGCTGGTTGCTGACTGAGCCATTGCCCGTGCACGAAGGCTCGGCGCGCATCCTCATGGGGCCGGAGCGCATCGAGTCCGGCTGGTGGGATGGCGCCGACGTGCGCCGCGATTACTACCTGATCGAAACCCGCGCAGGCTCGAAGGCCTGGGCCTATCGGACGGTGGGCGAGGCCGGGCCGATGTGGTTGCAAGGCTGGTTCGCATGAGCGCCGACTACGCCGAACTGCACTGCCTGTCGAACTTCAGTTTCCAGCGCGGGGCATCGAGTGCCCACGAGCTGTTCGAACGGGCCAAGCGCCAGGGCTACCAGGCCCTGGCGATCACCGACGAGTGCACCCTGGCCGGTATCGTCCGCGCCTGGCAAGCGGCCAAGGCGCTGGAATTGCCGTTGATCATCGGCAGTGAAATGCGCATCGAAAACGGTCCGAAACTGGTGCTGCTGGTGGAAAGCCTTGAGGGTTATCAGGCCCTGTGCCGGCTGATCACCCACGCCCGACGGCGCACGGAAAAGGGCCAGTACCGGGTGCTGCGCGAAGACTTCAGCGAACCATTGCCCGGACTGTTGGCGTTGTGGGTGCCGGATGTGATCGACGCTCTGGAACACGGCACCTGGCTAAAAAATATTTTCGGCGAGCGGCTGTGGCTGGCGGTCGAGCTGCACTGCGGGCAGAACGATGTCCGCCGTCTGGCTGATTGGCAGGCCTTGGCTGCCCGCTTGCAGATTCCTGCCGTGGCCAGCGGTGACGTACACATGCATGCCCGTGGACGGCGTGCATTGCAGGACACCATGACGGCGATTCGCCTGCATGTGCGGGTCACCGACGCCGGGCAGCGCTTGCACCCCAATGGCGAACGGCACTTGCGCAGCCTTGAGGCGTTGCGCGAGCTGTATCCGGCATCGCTGCTGGAAGAAACGCTGGTCATCGCCCAACGTTGCACCTTCGATCTCGGTCAGTTGCGCTACCAATACCCGCGTGAGTTGGTGCCGCAAGGGCAGACGCCGACCTCCTGGCTGCGTCGGCTGACCGAACAAGGCCTGTGCCGGCGTTGGCCTGACGGGCCGGACAGCACGGTCATGGCGCTGATCGAAAAGGAACTGACGCTGATCGCCGAGCTCGGTTACGAGAGCTATTTTCTCACCGTCGAAGACATCGTCAGCTTCGCCCGCAGCCAGCGCATTCTGTGTCAGGGGCGCGGTTCGGCCGCCAACTCGGCGGTGTGTTACGCCTTGGGCATCACCGAAATCGACCCGAGCCGGACGAGCATGCTGTTCGAGAGGTTCCTCTCCAAAGAGCGCAACGAGCCGCCGGATATCGACGTCGATTTCGAGCATGAGCGTCGTGAAGAAGTCTTGCAGTACGTGTTCCAGCGTTATGGCCGAACCCGGGCCGCGCTGACGGCGGTGGTCAGCACTTATCACGGTGCCGGTGCGATCCGTGACGTGGCCAAGGTCCTTGGTTTACCGCCGGATCAGGTCAACGCGCTGGCCGATTGCTGCGGCCATTGGAGTGATGATGTCCCACCGCTGGAGCGTCTGCGCGAAGGTGGCTTCGACCCGGACAGCCCGGTACTGCGCCAGGTGCTGAGCCTGACCCGGCAGTTGATCGGCTTCCCCCGGCACCTGTCCCAGCATCCGGGCGGTTTCGTGATTTCCGAGCAGCCGCTGGACAGCCTGGTGCCGGTGGAAAACGCGGCCATGGCCGAGCGCACGATTATCCAGTGGGACAAGGACGACCTGGACATGGTCGGCCTGCTCAAGGTCGACATTCTTGCCCTCGGCATGCTCAGCGCCATTCGCCGCTGTTTCGACTTGCTGCGCTACCACCGTGGGCGGGACCTGAGCCTGGCAACGATACCGTCAGAGGATCGGCAAACCTACGAGATGATCAGCCGCGCCGACACTATCGGGGTGTTCCAGATCGAGTCCCGGGCGCAGATGTCGATGTTGCCCCGGCTCAAACCCCAAAATTTCTATGACTTGGTGATTGAAGTGGCCATCGTCCGTCCCGGCCCGATCCAGGGCGGAATGGTGCACCCGTACCTGCGGCGACGTAACAAGGAAGAGCCTGAAACCTATCCCTCGGCACCGCTGGAGGCCGTGCTCAAGCGCACCCTCGGCGTGCCGTTGTTTCAGGAACAGGTCATGCAGATCGCGATTGTGGCCGCTGACTACAGTCCCGGCGAGGCCGATCAATTGCGCCGTTCCATGGCGGCCTGGAAGCGTCATGGCGGTCTTGAACCGCACCAGAAGCGCCTTCGCGAAGGCATGCTGAAAAACGGTTACACGGAGGAATTCGCCGCGCAGATCTTCGAGCAGATCAAGGGCTTTGGCAGCTACGGTTTTCCCGAGTCCCATGCCGCCAGTTTCGCCTTGCTGACCTACGCCAGTTGCTGGTTGAAATGCCATGAGCCGGCGGCGTTTGCCTGTGCGCTGATCAACAGTTGGCCGATGGGCTTCTACAGCCCGGACCAGATTCTCCAGGATGCGCGCCGGCATCAGTTGCAGATCCGTCCGGTGGACGTGGCCGCCAGCGATTGGGATTGCAGCCTGGAGCCGATTGACGGCGAACAACCGGCGATTCGCCTGGGGATGCGGATGATCAAGGGCTTTCGCGAGGACGACGCGCGTCGTATCGAAGCAGCGCGTTTGCAGGGTGAATTCATTGACATTGCCGACCTGGGCGAACGTGCCCGACTCGATGCTCGTGCGCAAGAGCAACTGGCCGACGCCGGAGCGTTGCGCAGGTTGGCCGGTGATCGCCATCGGGCCCGCTGGGAAGTGGCGGGGGTGCAGAAACAACTTGGGTTGTTCGCCGGGTTGCCGAGCCAGGAAGAGCCTTGCGTGGTGTTGCCCAAACCGACCGTGAGCGAAGACCTGCAAGCTGACTACAGCAGCGTCGGCACGACCCTCGGCCCGCATCCGCTGGCGTTGTTGCGTAATGAGTTGCGTGCCCGACGTTGCCGCAGTTCACGGGAATTACTGGAGGTCGAGCATGGGCGCAACGTCAGCGTCGCCGGTCTGGTCACCGGCCGTCAACGCCCGGGCACGGCCAGTGGCGTGACCTTCGTGACCCTCGAAGACGAGTTTGGCAACATTAACGTCGTGGTCTGGCGCGACCTCGCCGAGCGTCAACGCAAAGCCCTGATCGGCTCGCAATTGCTCAAGATCGACGGCCGCTGGGAGAAGGTCGGTGAAGTCCGGCACCTGATCGCCGGACGCTTGAGCGACCTGAGCCCGTTACTCAACGGCATCAGCGTGCACAGCCGGGATTTTCATTGAGATCATTGAGGCTTACAGCCCGCCAAAGATGATTTCCCGTCAGTTGTCGACACACGGTGCTCAACACAGTGGCGGGCACGAGACTATTCTGGTGGGTAGGGACGACGCAATGCGGCGACGATAACGACACGTCCGACCAATGGGCACCGCTGGTCTGATTGATAGTCGACAGCAACCGCCGAGCGAGGCCATTCTGATAACTGGCGAGCGCACGCAAAGGCGTTCGCCACCGATCAACAAACGGAGGTGTTCCATGCCGGTTAATCATGACCTGTATCAGGACCTGAGCTGCTCAAAGGAAGTCATTCAGCAAAAGCGTGCCAATGATCCTCACCTGAACGCGCTGCTGGATAAGTATTCGGAAATCGACAAGCGGGTCCTGAAGGCAGAAGCCCAGGCTCTGGCAGATGACGAAGTGACGAAGCTCAAGGCAAAGCGCCTTTCGATCAAAGACGAAATATCCCGGAGTTTGAACGGTTCTGCCACAACGTGACAAACGTGGGGGGCGCTGTGTCGCCCCCTGTTCGGCAGCCTGCTTGCAAGCGTTGATTCGACGTGGTGTATTGCGCATCAGGCGATTGCCCCTGTCTGGGCCGGGATCGTCCGTTGTGCCATGTCGCGAAGGGCCAGCATCGAGGCTGCCGATTCGCGCTCGATACGCCGCTTCAGCAGCAGTCGATTGGCCAGGCGCATCAACCGTCCGCTGAAGCGGTATTCCAGGGTGCGAACGAAGCGCGTACCGCCACCCTCGCTGGCGCATTCATAAGTCAGCAGCAGTTCCAGACCACTATCACCCTGAGCGCGAGCGCTCCAGCGGCGCCCCGGCAAATACTCGTCGACCTCCCAGCTCAAATGCCCGGCCCGCCCACCCGCTTGAATGTCCTCTTCAAAACGTGACCCGGCGTGCAGCGGTCCTGGCTGGCCGTCGACTTTCAGCGATGAAGGGTGCCACTCAGGCCAACGCGTCGCGGCGCTGGCGTAGGCGAGCACGGCGATCGGCTCGTGCGCGATGTCGATCCGGTGTTGCAGGCGGGTCATGGGTGCACGCTTTGTTTGAAGGTGCGAATGATCGGGTTCGGCTTCCCAATACAACGTGCCGAACAGGTAATCCATCAGCGGAAAAACGATGTTGAAATTGCGCTCCTGCATCAACTCGCGACGGTGATGCAGTGCGTGCAGGCGGCGCATCTGGCGAATCCATGGCAGGCGGGTGAGGGGATTGCTCGGCGGCAGATGCTCGCAGGCGTGAAACACCTCATAGGCCAGGTAGCCGAGGATCATGCAGCCTGCGAACAGTCCGGCGACGTTGCCATTGAGGTGTTTGAGCAGCCACCAGGCGGGCAGGGTGATCGCCAGGCTGTGCAG
Organism: Pseudomonas fluorescens HK44; assembly: GCF_000217955.3. Taxonomy (GTDB): domain Bacteria; phylum Pseudomonadota; class Gammaproteobacteria; order Pseudomonadales; family Pseudomonadaceae; genus Aquipseudomonas; species Aquipseudomonas fluorescens_AQ. The sequence continues at coordinate 380,859 of NZ_AFOY02000015.1, forward strand.
CACGATCAGCCACGCCGGAAACAGAATCACCCGCCAGTCGCGCGCCGTGTCGTAGGTCATGTAGCCAGGGGCGAAAAAGCTATGGTGATCGCCCGCGTGTCGGGCATAGAACAACCGCGCAAAGGCCTTTTTGTGATGGCCCAGGTGCCGGTGCACCACGTAGACCGCGACATTGAAAAACAACAGCGTCAGCGGCACCGCCAGCCACTCCAGCGGTTGCACCTGATGCACGGTGCTCCAGAACAGCGTGATGCCCAGCACACCGAAGGCCAATACAAAACCGCCGTGCAGCCACGGGTTGTAGAGCCGATGAATATCGGCCCGGTAACGGGCACGAAACGCCTGCGTGGTTTGCCTCACCGCGATCACCTGTTGTCGTTGTTATCAACAAAAGACTAGTCGCGGAGAAATTATTCAGCCAATGGATGTCGGGAATGGGTGGGTATTCACGCCGAATGGGTGTGAATATTGCTCAGATCAGCGGATCCCAGCGCTGCGACCAGTCGCTGTCGGTCTTGACCAGTTCCCGTAACAACTCGAACGCCTGTTGCAGCACCGCCGAGTCGCGATCCCGCGAGTACACCAGAAAGGTCGGGTAACTGAATTCCGGGGCTTTGGGCACCCGTTCCAGCACGCCGCTGTCGAGGTAGGTCTGAACCACCCGCGTACGGAAATAACCGGTGCCGCCGTTCTGCAGGATGTATTGCAGCGCCAGCGGGCCGAGATTGAAGCTCACCGCGGCTTTTGCCTTGTCCGGCAGCGCCGCGTCGTGCTGGCGCCGGAACTCCTTGCCCCAGTCGATATAGACGTAAGGTTCGGGACTGGATGGCAGGCGTACCAGGATGAGTTTCTCCTCCAGCAGTTGCTCCACTTGCAGCTGTGGCCAGTACTCGGGTTGAAACACCAGCGCGGCATCCAGCACGCCCAATTCCAGCTGGCGCAGCAGGTTTTCGCCGTCGCGGATTTCCGTGCGCAAGGCGTGGCTGGGGATTTTCTCGCGCAGTTCACGGGCCCAACTGAGCATCAACGGATTGCACAAACTGACCTCGCCGCCGATGTGCAACACATTGCGGTAGCCTTCCGGCAACGGCAAATCCCGGCGCGCGGCTTCCCATGTCTGCACCAGTTGATTGGCGTACACCACAAAGGCTTCACCGTCTGCGGTCAGGCGAGCGCCGGCGCGGTTGCGCACGAACAAGGTGCTGGCGAGCTGGCTTTCGAGCTTCTGTACCCGAGCGGTGATCGCGGTCTGGGTGACGTGCAGCTTATCGGCGGCGGCCGCAAGACTGCCGCAGCGAACGATTTCCAGAAAGGTACGGGCGAGATCGATGTCCATAAGCAGTCGCTGAGGTGAAGAGCCCCGCAGTGTAGAGCAAGCGTGCGCCTGAACTCGAGTTGAATGAACAGGAAGTGGCATGCACCGGAGCGAATCCTCGCTCTACACTGCAAACCATCCCGGACAACAACGGACGTTCCCATGACAGTGCAGTCGGTCACGAACATTCTCGACACCGTCGAAGGCCAGCGTTTGGCTGGCGATGAGGCGGAGTGCTGGCGCGAATGGGGCCCGTACTTGAGTGAACGACAATGGGGCACCGTGCGCGAGGACTACAGCGCCGATGGCGATGCCTGGACCTATTTCCCGCATGAGCACGCGCGCAGCCGGGCCTATCGTTGGGGCGAGGACGGGCTGGCCGGGTTCTGCGACCGGGCCCAGCACTGGTGCATCGGGTTGGGGCTATGGAACGAGCGCGATCCGATTCTCAAGGAGCGTCTGTTTGGCCTGAACAATGCCGAAGGCAATCACGGCGAAGACGTCAAAGAGCTGTATTTTTATGTCGACGGCGTGCCGAGCCATGCCTACATGCGCATGCTCTATAAATACCCGCAGGCTGCGTTTCCCTATGCCGACCTGGTAGCCGAGAACGCCCGTCGGGGCCTTTCCGATACCGAGTACGAAATCCTCGATACCGGGGTGTTTGAAGACGACCGCTATTTCGACATAACGGTGGAATACGCCAAGCACAGCCCGGACGACCTGTTGATGCGGGTCACCGTGCACAACCGTTCGGATCTGCCGGCGCGTCTGCGGGTCTTGCCCCAGGTGTGGGCGCGCAACACCTGGAGTTGGGGCGGTGACCGGCACATGCCCAGCCTGACGCTGGCCGGCGACTCGGTCCTGGCGCAGCACCCAACGCTGGCGGACCGGCAACTCACTGCCTGGGGCGAGGAGGGCTGTGAGTGGCTGTTCTGCGACAACCAGACCAACCATCCGAAACTCGACGGCGTGCCTGCCAATGGCCCGTTCAAGGATGGCATCAACGATTATCTGGTGGACGGTGTGGCGGGGGCGATTCGACGTGACGCCGGTACTCGGGTCGCGGCGCATTTCGTTCTCGAAGTGGACGGGCTGGCGCACAAATGCATCTACCTGCGCTTTGCGCCGACCGTCGCGCCCAAGGTCAACGCCAAGGCGCTGTTCGAGCGTCGCCGCTTGGAGGCCGATGATTATTACGCGGTGCTGCAAGCACAGATGACGGACCCGGACGCACGTAACGTTCAGCGTCAGGCGCTGGCCGGGTTGCTCTGGTCCAAGCAGTTGTATTACTTCGACGTCAATCGCTGGCTCGACGGCGACCCCGGACAACCCTCGCCACCGCCCGGGCGGCTGCACATCCGCAACACTCACTGGCGACATTTGTCGAACGCCGACATCGTCGCCATGCCCGACACCTGGGAATATCCGTGGTACGCGTCGTGGGACCTGGGCTTTCAGGCCGTTGCTTATGCGCTGATCGATCCGGGGTTTGCCAAGCACCAACTGCTGCTGTTGGTCAAAGACCGCTTCATGCACCCCAACGGCCAACTGCCGGCCTACGAATGGCGTTTCGACGATGCCAACCCGCCGGTGCATGCCTGGGCCAGTTGGCGGGTGTATCAGCGCGACAAGGCCTTGACCGGTGTCGGCGATATGGATTTTCTCGAGCGGATTTTCCACAAGCTGCTGCTGAATTTTTCCTGGTGGGTCAACCGCAAGGATGCCGAAGGTCGCAACCTGTTCCAGGGCGGCTTTCTCGGGCTGGACAACATTGCGCTGTTCGACCGTTCGGCCGTGTTACCCCCCGGTTTTCACCTGGATCAGGCCGACGGCACGGCGTGGGTGGCGGCGTATGCGCTGGACTTGATGCGCATCGCGCTGGAACTGGCCAAGCGCAACCCGGTGTACGTCGACATCGCGGTGAAGTTCTTCGAGCACTTCCTCTATATCGCTGGCGCCATCAACCGCGTGGACGATACTGCCGAAGGTTTGTGGGATGAGCAGGATCAGTTTTTCTACGATGTTCTGCACCGTCCCGACGGGGTCAGCGAGCCACTGCGCCTGCGCTCCATCGTCGGCTTGATGCCGCTGTTTGCGGTGCAGGTACTGGAACAGCACGAGCACGAAGGGTTGCCCGGTTTGCGTGAGCGCTTATTGGGCTTCCTGCATCATCGACCGGACCTGGCGAGTCTGATTTCACGCTGGACCGAGCCTGGAAAAGGCAATCGGATACTGCTCGCGCTGTTGCGTGGCGAGCGCACCAAAAACCTGCTCAAGCGCATGCTCGATGAGGCCGAGTTTCTCTCCGAATTCGGCGTCCGCTCCTTGTCCAAAGCCTTCGCCGAGCATCCGTTTGGTATGCAGATCAATGGCAACAAACTGTGTGCCGACTATGAACCGGCGGAATCCGGTTCGCGGCTGTACGGTGGCAATTCCAACTGGCGCGGGCCGTTGTGGATGCCGATCAACTACATGCTGATCGAGTCGTTGCGGGAGTTTCATCGCTACTACGGCGAAAATTTTTCGGTCGAATACCCCAGCGGTTCAGGTTATCTGGCATCGCTTGCGGAAGTGGCCGACAGTTTGAGTCAGCGCCTGACTCGGCTGTTTTTGCAGGACGAAAACGGTAGCCGACCGTCGATGGTCGGCTACGCGCAGCTCCAGGCCGACCCGTTGAGCCGCGACCTGGTGCTGTTTCACGAGTATTTCCACGGCGAAACCGGCCGTGGCTTGGGTGCCAGCCATCAAACCGGCTGGAGCGCGCTGGTCGCCTTGCTGCTCTGACGAGATCGTTCCCACGCTCGCGCGTGGGAAACGCAGCCCGGGACGCTCCGCGTCACTGGACGCGGAGCGTCCCTAGAGGCATTACCACGCAGAGCGTGGGAACGATCACCAAAGCCCTGTCGATCAAGCGATCAGTGTTGCCTCGCGCTCCAGTGCCCACGGCGCGATCAAGCGCTGCGGGGTCTGGCAAGTTTTGCGCTTGAACACGAAGTTGCGGCACCTTTCAGCGAACTGCTGGCGATTGTGCACCATGTCCAGTTGTATCTGGGCCAGCACGCCCGGCTGGCTGTCGGCGGCATCGAGGGTGCGTTTGATGAACCGAGCGCAATCGTGCCAGCTGTAGGTTCGGTCGGCCTGTTTTATGTTCGGCCACAGGCGACCGATGCCGCTTCGATTTCGTCTTGCCTCATACGACAAACCCGCCAGCCTTGTGAAAGGTGGCGGGTTTTGCGTTGTTCGCGGACACCGCCGAGAACCTGTGGCAAGCCCCCTCACCACAATGATTGGAGCCGGATTGGTTACTCCAGTGAGTCGGGTGGATCGAGGTGGTCGAGTGCGCGATTCACCGCCAACTCGGCCAGGGAAATCATCTGCTGAATCGCCAGCGCGGTATTGCGCTTGGGGCCTTCGAGTTCAAAGGCCAGATCGCTGGCCATGACATTGGCCGAGGCGAGGGTATCGCAGGCGTGGGCCAACAGAGTTTCAGAGTCGACGTCGGGGGCGATGACGAAAATGCAGCCGGGGCGTCGGTCGGCTAACAATTGCTTGGTTTCGGGCAGTACCAGGTAATGATCGAGTGCACGGTGCGCGGCGGCGTGGAGTTCTTTTGAATCGAGGGAGGCGTAGGGTGAAACGGGATCGGTTTCAGAGGGATTGGGGGTGGCTTTGAACATGGTGAACCTCACTTTGTCATCGGCAAACACCTTGAATTCGGGGCCGCCAAGCCCGTGTCGCTGAATGGTCAGCGACACGGAAACGATAGGGGCGAGGGCCAATACGCACAAGCCGGCGGATTCTGGCGCAGGTGTAGGCCGTGACGCAAGGCGTTGTAGCCTCTGACAGGGGCTCAGTCGGCAAAAAGTAAACGCCCGCAGCTGCTTATGTTTCGAAGCAGGCAGCAAGGCAGTTCCGGTACACACGCAGGTGTTATCTATGTAGGGCCTTACGTGGATCGCCAAGGCATAAAGTGACCCCTGATCTTCAGGCAAGAAGATCGGACATCCACTTAAGGGAATTAATCAACGTGCCAAACAGCAATGAATACACATACACAGACGAACAGGTGAACGCGGCGTTTTCAGACATAAGCGCGAGTTTGTTCAAAGACAAGGTCATCAGTCCCACCCACCCGAAAATGCTGATCGTGGCGGGTATCCAGGGTTCAGGGAAAACCTGGTTGCTGGAAGAGTCATTACTTAAAACAGGCAAGTACTCGAACTACATCAGGTTGTATCTGCCTGAGTACCGCAAAAAGCATCCGCAGTATTCACAGATGGAAGCCCACGGGGTATTGCACGTGTACCAGCACACCGAAGCCTTTGTGCGGGCGGTGTGCGCGAAGATCTTCAAAAAGGCTTTCGACGAGAAGTACAACATCATCATGGAGTCGGCGATGGACTCGGCAGATTTTGCGACACTCTCGCCGATGGCCGTGTCAGCCGGCTATCAGTTTGAAGTTCACGTGGTGGCCTGTAAAAAAGAGTTCACCCATTTGTCGACGATCACCCGTGGCCTGAAGAGTCTTCAGGACAAGCAACTGGAGCGCTTTCTGAAACTCTCGGAGCTTGAGGCGAGTCTGGGCAATGCACAGTCGGTGCTGAATGCCTTCGAAGAGGCGTGTGCGCAAAAAGTTGGCTCCGAAATCACCCTGTACGAGCGCGGGTTCGGTGAATTGAAAAACCGAAAAGTTGTTTGTCGCAGCCAGTGCGACACAGTCGCTCAGTTAACCCCGCAATCGGTGGTCGATCATAAGGGGGCGACAGTGGCTGTCACTGACAACCCGGTCGCAATCGAGCGAGCACCCGGCAAAACCTCGCGCTCCTGCTATGCGGCCTACAACAACATCGTGAGCGCCGAGGTCAGTCTCAGGCGTGATCGAAGGGAAATGGTGTGGGATTGCCAACTCGCGCTGCTAGAGGCGCTACGCCTGAATAATCAGGTCCCTGCATTCGTCAACACCGACCTGGTGGGTTACGTGTTCAAGCATTTGCATCACTGATCAACCGACAAGTAGCCCGCCATTGGCGGGCTCTCTGCCAAATGCCTTGGGTCAAAACGCAAAACACGAACAGCCAAACGCGCCCCAGAACCCCTGGAAGTCACTGACGGGGGCGTTCGACGAGCGCGCCCGCTCATGGCTGTGGGCATGCACGGCGCAGGCGCCTGCGCATTGATGCATCTGGGCGGTGAGCGGTGCCAAGGGTTTCCAGTGCCCAGGCACGTTCACCACCGGCGACCAGTCGGGCATTACCGGTAAACGCGGCGGGCCAAGTTTTTCGAATTCGAGGTTGCCGTACACCACCTTGCCACCGACGACGGTCAACACCGATTCAATCCATTTGATCGCTTCGTCGTCGACGCTGAAGTAGTCGGCAGACAACGCCACCAGATCGGCCAGTTGCCCGACCTTGATTTGGCCCTTTGAGCCTTGCTCGGAGGAGAACCAGGCGCTGCCATGGGTGAAGAGTTCCAGCGCCGTGTCGCGGCTCAGACCTTGCGGGTACAACTCCAGGCCGCCGACGGTGCGGCCGCTGACCAGCCAGTAGAGTGACGTCCACGGGTTGTAGCTGGAAACCCGTGTGGCATCGGTGCCGGCACCGACCGGAATGCCTTCGGCGAGCATGCGCTGGATCGGTGGGGTGTGTTCGGCGGCTTTGGCGCCGTAACGGTCGATAAAGTATTCGCCCTGAAAGGCCATGCGGTCCTGAATCGCGATGCCGCCGCCCAGTGCGCGAACCCGTTCGATGTTCTGCGGGGTGATGGTTTCGGCGTGATCGAAGAACCACGGCAGCCCGTCGAACGGGATATCGCGGTTGACCTTTTCGAACACGTCGAGCATCCGCGTGATCGACTCGTTGTAGGTGGCGTGCAAGCGAAATGGCCAGCGCTGCTCGACCAGATGACGGACGACGGGCTCCAGTTCCTGCTCCATGGTCTGCGGCAGATCGGGGCGTGGTTCGAGGAAGTCTTCAAAGTCGGCGGCAGAGAACACCAGCATTTCGCCAGCGCCGTTGTGCCGCAGGAAATCGTCACCCTGGCCATAGTGTGAGGTACTGGTCCAGTTCTTGAAGTCGGTCAGCTCTTCCTTGGGTTTTTGGGTGAACAGGTTGTAGGCGATGCGCACGCTCAGTTGCTGGTCCTTCGCCAACTGCTGGATGACCTGATAGTCGTCCGGGTAATTCTGAAAGCCGCCACCGGCATCGATGGCGCTGGTGACGCCGAGGCGATTGAGTTCGCGCATGAACTGTCGGGTCGAGTTGAGCTGATACTCCAGCGCCAGCTTCGGTCCCTTGGCCAGGGTCGAATACAGAATCATCGCGTTCGGACGGGCGATCAGCATGCCTGTGGGGTCGCCGTTGGCATCGCGCACAATCTCACCACCCGGCGGGTTCGGGGTATTGCGGTCGTAGCCAACCACTTTCAGCGCCGCGCGGTTGAGCAGGGCGCGGTCATACAGGTGCAGGACGAACACCGGGGTGTCGGGCGCGGCTTTGTTCAGCTCTTCAATTGTCGGCAGACGCTTTTCGGCGAACTGGAACTCTGTCCAGCCACCGACCACGCGCACCCACTGCGGTGCGGGCGTGCGATCGGCCTGGTCCTTGAGCAGGCGCAAGGCGTCGATCAATGACGGCACGCCTTCCCAGCGCAGTTCGAGGTTGTAGTTCAGGCCGCCACGGATCAGGTGCAGGTGCGAGTCGTTGAGACCGGGGATCACCGTACGCTTTTGCAGGTCGATGACTTGTGTGCTGGCGCCGCGCAGGGGCATGACGTGCGCATCATTGCCGACGGCAATAAACCGCCCGTCCTTGATGGCGACCGCGCTGGCCTGGGGCTTCTCCCGGTCAATCGTGTGCACGCGACCGTTGAACAGGATGAGATCGGCTGGAGTGTTGGTCATGCTGGAGCTCTGCGCAAATAGAGGACTGGTCCAGGCACCGATGGTGCCCTCCGAAAGGCCTTGCAGCACGCGGCGGCGGTTGAAGTCGTCGTGTTCGTCAGGTGGGCTCATGGCGCCGTTCTCCGCAGTGTTCGGTCGAGCGGGCAGTCGGATGCGTGACCGATATGGCCAGCAAAGAATATAGACGGCAAAGTCGCAGTCGATGTGCCGGGCGGAAACATTTACGACCGGCAGAAACGACGAATCCCGCCATAAAGGCGGGATTCGTGGGCAACCAGAGGGCTCCCGAGGACGGGAGCCGTCGTCTTAGCTTGGGAACAGCTCGGACAGTTTCATGGCCAGCATCATGTCGCCTTCAGCGCGCAGTTTGCCGCCCATGAATGCTTGCATGCCGTCGGTCGAACCGTCGACGATGCCTTCCAGGGTTTCGCCGTCCATGACCAGAGTCACTTGAGCGTCCGGGTTTTCGCCTTCTTTGAGCTCGCACGTGCTGTCTTTGACGATCAGCGAGAAGTTCTTGGTGTCGTCGATGCGGAAACCGAAAACCAGGTCCAGACCGGCAGCAGCGGCTGGGTTGAACTTGGCTTTCATGGCTTGTACGGCGTCAGCTACGGAGGTCATGGTTCGATCCTTTCATGAAGTGTTACAACAAGGGTCACAGTGATCCGGACTCAACGGAAAGTGATGAGTTCCGGGGCCTTCAGCAGCTGCAGATGTGCATGACTGTTGAAGGAAGCCAGTGTCACCTCGCGACCACGGAACTTCAGTTGGTTGAGCGAGGTGTTAACGATTTGCCAATTCAGTTCAAAGGCCTGCTTCGCCGGCATTTGAGTAATCAGGTGGAGCAGGGCGGTGATGGTCCCGCCGGAGGTGAACACGGCGACTTTATGGGTGTTATCGGCCTGTTCGAGAATACGCTGCAAACCGGCCTGGACCCGCTCGACGAAGCCTGGCCAGCTTTCCAGCCCCGGTGGGTCGTAAGTGCCGGCGAGCCAACGCTCGATGATCAAGGCAAAGATTCGCTGAAACTCGCCGCGATTCTGCGCGGCATTGCGCAGAATATTCAGGGCTTCGGGCTCTTCGGGCAGCAGGTCTGGAAGCAGTGCACGGATCACTGCGTCGGCGTCGAACTCGTTGAAGGCCGAATCGATTTCCAGGGGCGGCACGGGCAGGCCGACAGCGCCGAATTGTGCCAGGGCGCTGCTGGCAGTATGTTGCTGGCGACGCAGGTCGCCCGACAGGCAGCGATCGAAACTCAATCCCAGTTCAGCCAGGTGGCTGCCGAGTATTTCGGCCTGGCGAATACCGGTCGGCGACAGCACGTCGTAGTCGTCTGCACCGAAAGAGGCCTGGCCATGTCGAATCAAATAGATGCTGCCCACGTCCGCGTCATCCCGGTACGTTGAAGGTTTTGCGAGGTTATGAGGATGCCGATGAGCTGTCAATGAAAAAACATACGCTTGTTTGAAATGCTCGTTGGAGGCTCGTTACAGAAGGTTTCACGACTGGTCGCAACGCGGTCGCATGGGTATGCTGAAGGTATACGCGCCTGCGTGTTCTGCGGCGCACTGTCGTTAAGGAGTCAATGTGGATTTTCTTGCCGAGTACGCAAGTTTTCTGGCTAAAACCGTTACCCTGGTGATCGCCATTCTGGTGGTCCTGGCCAGCTTTGCGGCGTTGCGCAGCAAAGGCCGGCGCAAGTTCGCGGGCCAGCTGCAGGTCAGTAAACTCAATGATTTCTACAAGGAGCTGCGTGAGCGCCTGGAGCAGACACTGCTCGACAAGGACCAGCTCAAGGCCCTGCGTAAATCCGAAGCCAAGTCCGAGAAAAAGCAGAAGAAAAAGCCGGAGGCCAAACCCCGGGTGTTCGTGCTGGATTTCGATGGCGACATCAGGGCTTCGGCGACTGAAAGCCTGCGCCACGAAATCACTGCGCTGTTGTCGTTGGCCACACCAAAGGACGAAGTCGTGCTGCGCCTGGAAAGCGGCGGTGGCATGGTTCACAGTTATGGTCTGGCATCCTCGCAACTGGCGCGCATTCGTCAGGCCGGTGTGCCATTGACTGTGTGTATCGACAAGGTTGCGGCCAGTGGCGGTTACATGATGGCGTGCATCGGCGAGAAGATCATCAGTGCGCCGTTTGCCATTCTGGGTTCGATCGGGGTGGTGGCGCAGTTGCCTAACGTCAATCGCCTGCTGAAAAAGCACGACATCGACTTTGAAGTCCTGACGGCGGGTGAGTACAAACGCACGCTGACAGTGTTTGGCGAAAACACCGAGAAGGGCCGGGAGAAGTTCCAGGAAGACCTGGATGTGACTCACGAACTGTTCAAGAACTTCGTCTCACGCTACCGACCGCAACTGGCCATCAATGAAGTGGCCACCGGTGAAATCTGGCTGGGTGTGGCCGCACTTGAAAAACGACTGGTCGATGAGCTGAAAACCAGTGATGAATACCTTGCCGAACGGGCCAAGGGCGCAGAGCTGTTTCACCTGCATTATGCCGAACGCAAGAGTTTGCAAGAGCGCGTCGGCCTGGCGGCCAGCGGCTCGATTGATCGGGTCTTGTTGACGTGGTGGAGCCGTCTCACCCAGCAGCGCTTTTGGTAAGGAACACGGGGCTCGCCAGTGCGGGCCCGTTATTACGGCGTCGAGTGCAATGCTCGGCGCTGTACAGGCTCAGTCGAGGGTGTTTACCCTCCGTATTTCAGGTCTTTTGAGACCGTCGCGTTTTCCCACCGGATTGAAGACATTTCCTGCTTTTTTTGCGGCAGGCGATGCATAAGCTCCAGGCTCCCGAATCAACTGCAAAGGATTGCAAATGATGGCACCAGAGAGTCAACACCACCCTGTCACCAGCCGGTTATCTGCTGAGAAAAAACAACCACTGTCGAGCCTTGCACTGGACGCTGTACTGCCCTCGACCCCGACCCAATATGCCGCGAAGCTGATCGAGGAGCGTTGGGGGGCAGCGCCGTTGGCCGCTCGCCTGGTCGATCTGAATTACAGTTTCTATGGTTACCCTGCGCAGCAGGACGTGCAGCAAGGCCGGGTCAGAAAATCACAAAGCCTGGTACAGGCTTTACTGTCCAACTATCAGACCGTGGGCGCGGGTCGTTTCGGGGAAGCGGCATTCGGCCTGTACACGCCTCCTGCCGTGGGCCCGGAAGTCCGAATCGTCGAGATCGATGAGTCTATCAAGCCAGACGGCGGGTTCCAGGACTACGAGGGCATCTATCGTCAAACCGTCCCTCAGTGCTACGGCCCGAGCACTCAACTGAAGCTGCAACCGGCAGAGTTCAAGAAGTGGGTGTGGGAGCTGGAGTTCAAGGACAAATACACCGCTCATGTGCACGCTGCGTGGCCTTCCGACGAGGTCTGTCGCGCACCGCAAGGCTATCCGTTGCGCACTTCGGTCAAGACAGCCTTTGTCATGGCGGCTTATTTACAGCACCAGGAAAACAGCCTGACCCAGGATGGACTCAAACTGGCACTGCGAGCTGCCGGGTTTGACCCTCTGCAAACGTGGGAGCAACTGACGGTTCAGCAATTGCAGGCCTGGGCGACTATCGAGCCTTCCATAGAGGCTGCGCGTCTGATCATTTACCGTTATGTATCGAGCGATATCTGGAGCTTTCGGGATAAAACCAGTGAGCGGATTTTGCTTTATATCCCGAGTAACTCATCTCCGTTCCACGAGTTTGCCGATCAAAAGGCTTTGCATAAATGGGTGGCCGAGGTGGGCGGGGACGTTGCCGGGAAGGAAGCTCTGGCAGCGCATTTTTCCGAAGATGACCGGCAGGACGGCACGTTCCACGCGGGCGTGTCGACCGCGTTGGACGGTATGGCGATTTACCCTCGACAACACCACTTGCAAAAAGGCCATGGTTTCTTCAACGACGATGGTTATTGGAATCCTGCCGAGTACATTCACTTCGAGGTTGCAACGTCTCCAATCGATCCCTTCGCGCAGTGGATATTGGTGATGAAGCAAGCGGCCCAGGCCAGTATTGAAACGATTCGTGACGATGCCCAGGTCAATCGTGATGACTTGAGTGCGGTGGTCGAGCCCATTGTGCAGTGGATCAACACATTTGGCCCCTTGGCGTTGTTCGTTCCGGGTGGCGAAGGTTTGTTGGCGTTGGCCGGGTTGATCGATGCCGGTTATGGGCTGGCTCAGGCGGTTGATGGCAAGACCTCTGAAGAGCGCTCGGCAGGTATCACACGCACCGTATTCGGTTTGCTCAATGCCTTGCCATTGGCGGTGGAAGGGGCAGCCATCAAGGCCGAAGAGCACTCCGTCGGCATCGGGTCTGATCCCGGTCCAGCCCGCGCGGTGGCGAGCGAACCCTTGTCCGGCGAGTCCTCGCTGGTGGCCGGAAATGTTGCACCTTCCGCCGCTGGCGCTGAACGGGTACAGCTGATGCGAGGTATTGGGCCGAGTGTCCAGTCATTCAGCGATGAGGTTCTGGCCCGGATAGCTCATGTCAGCCCGATGGACGATGATGTCTTGCGCCTGATGCACGCCGGGCAGCGGCCACCGGCTCCGGTGCTGGCGGATACCATCAGCCGTTTCACGCTCAATCAGGATCTGCAGCGTGCCATCGACGCGTTCCCCGAAGGCTCGGTGCAGGCCGAGCAGCTAAAGAGCACACGAGTCGAACAGTTCAGGCAGCGCTACGACGCGCTACAGCATTCGGATAATCAATGGGTCCGGTTGTTTCGGCATCAATACCCGGGTTTACCAAAAAGTGCGGTGGAGCAAATGCTCGACAGATCGGGAGTGGACATTGCTGCGCCCCATACACTGGCTGACATCAAGCGAGTGCTGGGGCAGTTGAGCGGCAAGGCGCAGCAGTACGAGCAGCATGTACGCCTGTGCCGCGCCTATGAGGGGCTTTATTTGAAGTCGGTCGAAAACGCCGACAGCGATGTGCTCGTTTTGCAGACGCTGGAACGGCTGCCGGGCTGGTCGCGCGCGACTCGAGTCGAGGCACTCTACGAGCGGGTCGGTACGGCTGACTTTGACCAGGCGCTGCTCGGGCTTCTGCCGCAAGAACAACGCACGGCCCTCGGTTTGCGTCCAGGCCATGAATGGCAGGACTTGCAGCTCAGCATTCGGGAGAACGCCCTGCCGCGTTCCGAACTGATGCTCGGGCTGCACAGGATGGACTCCGGGTTGACCTTTCAGCGTCTCGGGTTGCTAGGTGGCGGATTCCCGACCACTGCGCAGTCCGGTGAGCTGTCCGCAGAGATAATGAGGCTTCAGGTCAAAGAGATTTATCCTGCTTTTACGACTGAGCAAGTGGATGAGTTTTTGTTGAATGCGGGCGCGCAGGCTCAGGCCGATCTTTATCGGCTGAGGTTGCAGGCGGAGCAACTACGTGTCGATATCACCAGTTGGATAGAAGACGTCACCGATGATATCGAAGAGATGGATATCGAGATTCTGCTCGCGGGTGATGAGGGCACGGAGGGGATGAGCGACGCCGAAATCAAGGCGGAGAACGACGCACGCGTGGAAGAGTGGATGGAACTCGAACGTGATACCCGGTATGAGCTGGCCGAGGAGTTGATCGCCATTTGGCAAAAACGTAGCGGGCCAGACAGCAGGGTTTATCGGGATGGGCAGTTCATCGGCTTTCATCTGGACATGGACTTCGAGCAGATGCATTACCTCCCGCAGCTCAATGTAAAGTTGAATGACGTGGTCGCTCTCACCATGCCGAATTTCACGTTAACGCAGCGCGGTAGCCTTAACGGATTCCTTGAGTGTTTCCCCAACCTTCGCACATTGAATATGCAGGGCGTTGATCTACGTCTCTTTGATCAGAATGGTATCGAGGTGGGTCGATTGCCGCCTGCCATTGGTCAGCTGTCTCGGCTGGAGGTCCTTAATCTGAAAGCGACCCGGCTGGTCCTGACGGAGGGAACCGTAGGCCAGCTCGCCGGGCTCACCCGATTGCAAGAGCTCGATCTAAGCGAAAATCCACTCGGTCTCGCGCCGCCGGTGTTTCAAATGACCGAATTGCGCCAACTCAAGTTGAGAAGGGCGGAGCTTAAGTCTTGCCCGACTTTTGCTCTGGATTTTCCTGGCCTGGAGCGCTTGGATCTTCGTGATAACCAGCTTGTCCGAGTGCCTGATCCGGTTCGTAAGCAGTCGGTGGCCGTGGGCAAGGTCTTGCTTTCAGGCAATCCGCTAACCGACGTAGACAGTCTGCAATGGGTTGTGGCCCATCGTAAGCAGACCGGGATCAATTTATGGATGGGGTCAGCGGTATACGATGTTGCCAGGCCAGACGCCTGGTTGACCGGACTTCTCCCCGAGCAGGCGGCACAACAGACCGCACGTTGGGAGCGTGTTTTTGCAAAAGAGGGGAGTGCTAGGTTCTTCGACACTTTGGACGTGCTGACGCGCACGGCTGATTTCCTGGTGGACTATGCACCTTTACAGCAGCGAGTGTGGCGGATGGTTGATGAGATGGATGCTTCGCAGGAGCTTCGCCAGCACCTGTTCGAAGGTGTGGAATGGTCGCCTCTCGTTGGGAATGACCCGTTTGCAAGTATTGTGCGACTGGAAGACAGAATCACTTTATTCAAGGAACCGCCGGTGGAAAAATCCAGTCTCGATGGCGGGAGTTTTCAAGCGTCATAGGTGGAGCGGGGGAGTCTGTAGCCACAATGAAAACCCTTGAGTCCCGGCACATGCGCCGGGCTCAAGGTTTTTTTGTCGATCAGCGGCGACGGAACAGCGGCAGCGGTTCGTCGGTGGCGGCCTGGTAGGTCACCGAGAAGTCCTTGAGGCTTTCAAGGGCTTCGTACGGGTCCTTGTCGGCGCGCAATGCATACGCGTCGAAACCGCAGCGGTGCAGGTAGAACAACTGGTCGCGCAGCACGTCGCCGATTGCCCGCAGTTCGCCCTTGTAGCCGTAGCGGTCACGCAGCAGGCGCGCGTTGGAGTAGTTGCGCCCGTCAGTGAAGGCCGGGAAGTTCAAGGCAATGACCTGGAACTGATCGACGTCGTCACCGATTTCCTCGGCTTCTTCATCGGCATCCAGCCACACGCCCAAACCGCCATCACGAGCCTTGAGGGCATGAGCGTGATCGCGCCACAGGGCCAGCGGGACGATCAGGTCGTCGCAGTTGGAAATGCCGTCGAAGGTCGCGTCCTTGGGCAACAAGTGCCAGGTTTCGTCGATGACTTCGTTGTTCTTAATTATTCGCTGCATAGACGCGTTCCTTGAAGAGGTCGATGCCGATACGTTGATAGGTGTCGATGAAGCGTTCGTCTTCGGTACGTTGTTCCACGTACACGTCGATCAGCTTCGAGATCACGTCAGGCATGTCGTCCTGGGCAAAGGACGGGCCGAGGATCTTGCCCAGGCTGGCGTCACGGCTGGCGCTGCCGCCGAGGGAAACCTGGTAGAACTCTTCACCTTTCTTGTCCACTCCGAGGATGCCGATGTGACCGACGTGGTGGTGACCACAGGCGTTCATGCAGCCGGAAATGTTCAGATCCAGTTCGCCAATGTCGAACAGGTAGTCCAGGTCATCGAAACGGCGCTGGATGGCTTCGGCGATCGGGATCGACTTGGCGTTGGCCAGGGAGCAGAAGTCGCCACCCGGGCAGCAGATGATGTCGGTCAGCAGGCCGATGTTCGGCGTAGCGAAACCTTGTTCGCGCAACTCACCCCACAGGGTGAACAATTGGCTCTGCTCGACGTCAGCCAGAATGATGTTCTGCTCGTGGGAGGTGCGCAGTTGGCCAAAGCTGTAGCGATCGGCGAGGTCGGCAACGCCATCGAGCTGCTTGTCGGTCAGGTCGCCCGGCGCAACGCCGGTCGGCTTGAGCGACAGGGTCACGGCGACATAACCCGGCTTCTTGTGAGCCAGCGTGTTGCGGGTGCGCCAGCGAGCGAAGCCCGGGTATTGCTTGTCGAGTTCAGCCAGCTCTGCCGTCTGATCGTTCAGGGTTTTGTAGTCCGGATCGACGAAGTGCTTGGCGACGCGATGCACTTCGGCCTCGGTCAGCGTGGTCTGGCCACCGCGAAGGTATTCCATTTCCGCGTCGACTTTTTGTGCGAAGACTTCAGGCGTCAGGGCCTTGACCAGAATCTTGATCCGCGCCTTGTACTTGTTGTCGCGACGGCCATAGCGGTTGTACACGCGCAGGATGGCGTCGAGGTAGCTCAACAGGTCTTGCCACGGCAGGAATTCATTGATGAACGCGCCAACCACAGGCGTACGACCGAGACCACCACCGACCAGCACGCGGAAACCCAGTTCGCCTGCGGCGTTGTGCACCGGCTCAAGGCCGATGTCATGGACTTCAATGGCTGCGCGGTCCGACGTCGAACCGTTGATGGCGATCTTGAACTTGCGCGGCAGGTAGGCGAATTCCGGGTGGAAGGTGGTCCACTGACGGACTATTTCGCACCATGGACGCGGATCGATCAACTCGTCGGCAGCGACACCGGCGAACTGATCGGTGGTGACGTTGCGCAGGCAGTTGCCGCTGGTCTGGATCGCGTGCATCTGCACGGTCGCAAGCTCAGCCAGGATGTCCGGGATGTCTTCCAGCGCCGGCCAGTTGAACTGTACGTTCTGCCGGGTACTGATGTGGGCGTAGCCCTTGTCGTAGTCGCGGGCGATCTTGGCCATCATTCGCGTCTGGCGCGAAGTCAGTTGGCCATACGGCACGGCAACCCGCAGCATCGGGGCGAAGCGCTGGATGTAAAGGCCATTTTGCAGGCGCAGGGGGCGGAATTCTTCTTCGCTCAGCTCGCCTGCCAGATAGCGTCGGGTCTGATCACGGAACTGCTTGACGCGGTCCTCGATGATCCGCTGATCGTACTCGTCGTATACGTACATATAGGTCCTGTTCTCAGGCTTGGGCCAATCAGGAACAGCTGCGCTTTTCGCTCGCTTGATTCCGATACTGCCTTGGCAATTCTGCGCGCACGGCCGCGCACTCCCCACGGAGCCGAGGCAAGATACCAGTTTGCGTTTATGCGCAAAAGTGATGTTTGAATATATGTAAAGAACCAAATCGACTAATGGGGCTGGTTATTGTCTTGCCCACATTTGTGGTGCGGGCAATCCTCTACTTAACTGTGCTCGAGTCTTTCTGCAATCACCGATAAAACCGACAAGAGGCGATGCAATGAGCAACCCAACCAAAGCACGGAAAAGCGATAGCACCGTCGATGCATGGGCCATTCTGTTTCTGATTATCCTGGTAGTGGGCACTGCGGTGTTCTGGGTCAGCCATCAATAGGTAAGCGTGTCCGGGCCCAGTTCTGACAATTGTCGGACAAAACGGCGATTAATTGCGATTTGCCAGCATTTTGCCAGCATTTTGCCGGCTATAATGCGCGGCTAATTTCCGGGGCTCGGATATTCAATGTTCAAGGTTCTCTGTGGGGTATTGCTGGCGGTTTGCTCGGCCTATGGATCGGGTACGCAAGCGGCGTCGGTGCTGTTCCTGAGCCCCGGCACCTCTGCGGAAACCTTTTGGCTCAGCTATTCGCAATTCATGCAGGCCGCCGCCCGGGACCTGGGCATGGACCTGCAAATACAGTATTCCGAGCGCGTGCCTGAAACCACGATCAAACAGGCCCGTGAAGCCCTGCAAGGGCCAAAGCGTCCGGACTATCTGGTGTTCGCCAACGAGCAATATGTCGCCCCGGAAATCTTGCGGCTGTCCGAGGGCAGCGGCGTGAAGCTGTTTATCGTCAATAGCGCGCTAAACGCCGATCAACTGGCTTTGCTCGGCAATCGCGAGAAAAAATATCCCGATTGGCTTGGTAGCCTGGTGCCCAACGATGAGGAGGGCGGTTACCTGATGCTCAAGGAGTTGATCCGCCTGCATCCTCCCGTTGCACCCGGCCAGAAACTTGAGTTGCTGGCGTTTGCCGGTTTGAAAATCACGCCCGCTTCGCAGTTGCGTGAAAAGGGCATGATGCGGGCGTTGCGCGAGCACCCCGAGGTGCATCTGCGGCAACTGGTGTACGGCGGCTGGAACCGTCAGCGCGTTCATGAGCAGGCGACGTTGCTGTTCAAGCGCTATCCGAAGACGTCGCTGATCTGGGCGGCCAACGATGAAATGGCGTTCGGAGCGATGCAGGCCTATGAAGAAGCGGGTGGCACACCGGGCAAGGGCGCGCTGTTCAGCGCCGTCAATACCTCGCCGTCAGCCTTGCAGGCGCTGCTGGATGGTCGTCTTAGCGTATTGCTGGGCGGGCACTTCAGTCTGGGCGGTTGGGCGCTGGTGCAGTTGCATGACTATGATCAGGGTGTTCATGTCGAACGATATGGCGGCCGTGATCGACAGATTCCTCTGTTGCAGTTGATTGATCGCGAGCAAGCCAGGCAATTGCTGGTCATGGGCGCCACGCAGAACTACGGCGTGAACTTCCGCAGCCTGTCGGCCAAGGGGCGACCCCCGGGTTATCGCTATCCGTTCAGCCTGCAAACCCTCATGCACTGATGCACTGACGGTCGACTATTAAACCCCGGCCAGATGCAGGACCAGTTTCACGATGCCGAACAGCGTCAGTGCAAAGACTGCCGTGAACAGAATGCCGAGCACCACGAAATGACTGGGCTTGCCGTGCGTGAAGTCGCGGGCGCGGTTCTTCCCGCTCTGCACGCCGAACGCCGCCGCTATCACGCTGTGCAGCATTTGCCAGAAGCTGGGTGGTTTGTTGTCGACTGGATCGTCCATAAATCCCTCGTCACCGGAGTGTATGAGGCAAGCATAGTCAATCTTTCCGGGAGTGTGGCGGCCGTGGGGCCACCATCGCGGGTCAGGTCAACTGGCTCACATACGTGCCCGTGCCCTTGAGAATGTTCTGCAACGTTTCTTCCACTTCAGCCAAGTCCGCCGGCGCAGTGCTGTGGTGGATTTCCAAATGATCATCGCCATTGAGCGCATCGGCGTCAGCGGCGGCTATTTCAATCAGCAGGCGGGTAGGGCTGAGGGTGACTTTCACGCCATCAAGGGTCGACGGCTCACCATCAAGGGTGATCTCCAGCTCATCTTCGTCCGGGTAGCGAGTCATCAGAAACATCTCGCCCTGATTGCTGTGGCAGCAGAGCATGGCCATGTTGTCTTCTTCGTCATCGCACGGGTTGGCGATCAGGTGGGCGGTAGTCAGTTGCATGGGGCGATTCCTGGCTCAACGAGCGTTATAAAGACAACAAAACCCGATTCTGCCAGCCCGAGGGAATTTCTGCTCGGCTGCGTGTCAAAAAGTGTGTTGTGAACACCGGAGGGGTTGTCGGTCATTTTTGGTACGCAGGTGCCGTAAATCCGGGCATAAAACCGTCTTTTTCTCACGCAACTGCTAGTGTTATTCGATGCGCTGTCGATGAGATACGTGCCGATGACCGAATATGTCGCAGCATCGCAAGCATGGGACTTGCCGCACTCGTTAAGCTGCGCAACGGATGGACACCTGTAAAGGCATTACCTGTTCTGTCGGTCGTCGTTTTTACAGATGCCCATTCATTGGAAGGTGAATGTGACCTGAGTGTCTCGTCCAGCTTCACCCACCTGTCACCCTGTTAACCTCTGCCCGAGATTCAGGAACAGGGTGACGGATCGCCCCGACAGGGGTTTTGCACGCGACGCTTCCATCAATAACAAGCCCAAGCGGAGTACCACAGATGGCGTTCTTCACCGCAGCCAGCAAAGCCGACTTCCAGCAACAACTGCAAGCGGCACTGGCGCAGCACATCAGTGAACAGGCACTGCCACAAGTGGCGCTGTTCGCTGAACAATTCTTTGGCATTATTTCCCTCGATGAGCTGACCCAGCGCCGGTTGTCCGACCTCGCCGGCTGCACCCTTTCTGCCTGGCGCCTGCTTGAGCGCTTTGATCACGCGCAACCACAAGTGCGCGTTTACAACCCGGATTACGAACGTCACGGCTGGCAGTCGACCCACACGGCAGTCGAAGTGCTGCACCACGACTTGCCATTTCTCGTGGACTCGGTGCGCACCGAACTGAACCGTCGCGGTTACAGCATCCATACCTTGCAAACCACGGTGCTGAGCGTGCGTCGCGGCGCCAAGGGCGAGCTGCTGGAAATCCTGCCTAAAGGCACCCAGGGCGAGGGCATTCAGCAAGAATCGCTGATGTACCTTGAGATCGACCGTTGCGCCCATACCGCCGAACTCAATGTGTTGAGCAGGGAGCTGGAGCAGGTTCTCGGTGAAGTCCGCGTTGCGGTCGCCGATTTCGAACCGATGAAAGCCAAGGTCCAGGAGCTGATCGAAGGCATCGACAAGAGCAAATTTGCCGTTGATGCCGAAGAAAAGAGCGAGATCAAGGGCTTCCTCGAGTGGCTGGTGGGCAACCACTTCACGTTCCTCGGTTACGAAGAGTTCGTGGTTCGCGACGACACGGATGGCGGCCATATCGAGTATGACCAGAACTCGTTCCTGGGCCTGACCCGATTGCTGCGTGCCGGCCTGACGGCTGACGACCTGCGTATCGAAGACTACGCCGTGAACTACCTGCGCGAACCGACGCCGCTGTCGTTCGCCAAGGCTGCGCACCCGAGCCGCGTGCACCGTCCGGCTTACCCTGACTACGTGTCGATCCGCCAGATCGATGCCAGCGGTAAAGTCATCAAGGAATGCCGCTTCATGGGCCTGTACACCTCGTCGGTGTATGGCGAAAGCGTACGGGTCATTCCGTACATCCGCCGCAAGGTCGATGTCATCGAGCAGCGCTCCGGCTTCCAGGCCAAGGCGCACCTGGGCAAGGAACTGGCCCAGGTACTCGAAGTGCTGCCGCGTGACGATCTGTTCCAGACTCCGGTCGACGAGCTGTTCAGCACCGTGATGTCGATTGTGCAGATCCAGGAACGCAACAAGATTCGCGTGTTCCTGCGCAAAGACCCATACGGGCGTTTCTGCTACTGCCTGGCCTACGTGCCGCGCGACATCTATTCCACTGAAGTGCGTCAGAAGATCCAGCAAGTGCTGATGGATCGCCTGAAAGCGACCGACTGTGAGTTCTGGACCTTCTTCTCCGAGTCCGTACTGGCCCGTGTGCAACTGATTCTGCGGGTCGACCCGAAGAATCGTCTGGACATCGATCCGCTGCTGCTGGAAAAAGAAGTGGTTCAGGCCTGCCGCAGCTGGCAGGACGACTACGCAAGCCTGGTAGTGGAAAGCTTCGGCGAAGCCCAGGGCACCAATGTGCTGTCCGACTTCCCGAAAGGCTTCCCGGCCGGCTACCGCGAGCGTTTCGCCGCGCATTCGGCTGTGGTCGACATGCAGCACCTGCTGAGCCTGAGCGAAAAAAATCCGCTGGTCATGAGCTTCTATCAGCCACTGGCCCAGTCCACCGGCCAGCAATTGCTGCACTGCAAGCTGTATCACGCCGACACTCCGCTGGCGCTGTCCGACGTACTGCCGATTCTCGAAAACCTTGGCCTGCGCGTGCTCGGCGAGTTCCCGTATCGCCTGCGCCACAGCAACGGCCGCGAGTTCTGGATTCACGACTTTGCGTTCACCGCCGCTGAAGGCCTGAACCTCGACATCCAGCAGCTCAACGACACCCTGCAGGACGCGTTCGTCCACATCGTTCGCGGCGACGCCGAAAACGATGCGTTCAACCGTCTGGTACTGACCGCCGGCCTGCCATGGCGCGACGTGGCGCTGCTGCGTGCTTACGCCCGTTACCTGAAGCAGATTCGTCTGGGCTTCGACCTGGGCTACATCGCCAGCACCCTGAACAACCACACCGACATCGCTCGCGAGTTGACCCGGTTGTTCAAAACCCGTTTCTACCTGGCCCGCAAGCTGACCGGCGACGACCTCGACGACAAGCAACTGCGTCTGGAACACGCGATCCTGGCTGCGCTGGACGACGTTCAAGTACTGAACGAAGACCGCATCCTGCGTCGCTACCTGGACCTGATCAAGGCAACCCTGCGGACCAACTTCTACCAGACCGACGCCAACGGTCAGAACAAGTCCTACTTCAGCTTCAAGTTCAACCCTCACGCCATTCCTGAGCTGCCGAAGCCAGTACCGAAGTTCGAAATCTTCGTTTACTCGCCACGCGTCGAAGGCGTGCACCTGCGCTTCGGCAACGTTGCGCGTGGTGGTCTGCGCTGGTCCGACCGTGAAGAAGACTTCCGTACCGAAGTCTTGGGCCTGGTAAAAGCCCAGCAAGTGAAGAACTCGGTCATCGTGCCAGTGGGCGCTAAAGGTGGCTTCCTGCCGCGTCGTCTGCCGCTGGGTGGCAGCCGTGATGAAATCGCAGCAGAAGGCATTGCCTGCTACCGCATCTTCATTTCCGGTCTGTTGGACATCACCGACAACCTGAAAGACGGCGTGCTGGTACCGCCGGCCAACGTCGTGCGTCATGACGACGATGACCCGTACCTGGTGGTGGCA
This sequence comes from Pseudomonas fluorescens HK44, assembly GCF_000217955.3. Classification (GTDB taxonomy): domain Bacteria; phylum Pseudomonadota; class Gammaproteobacteria; order Pseudomonadales; family Pseudomonadaceae; genus Aquipseudomonas; species Aquipseudomonas fluorescens_AQ. The sequence goes on from NZ_AFOY02000015.1 coordinate 403,496, forward strand.
GCGGACAAGGGCACTGCGACCTTCTCCGACATCGCCAACGGTATTGCGATCGACTACGGCTTCTGGCTCGGTGACGCCTTCGCGTCGGGCGGCTCGGCCGGTTACGACCACAAGAAAATGGGCATCACCGCCAAAGGCGCGTGGGTTGGCGTTCAACGTCACTTCCGCGAGCGCGGCATCAACGTCCAGGAAGACAGCATCACTGTCGTGGGCGTCGGCGACATGGCCGGTGACGTGTTCGGTAACGGCTTGCTGATGTCCGACAAGCTGCAACTGGTCGCAGCGTTCAACCACCTGCACATTTTCATCGACCCGAACCCTGAGCCTGCCAACAGCTTCGCCGAGCGTCAGCGTCTGTTCGACCTGCCGCGTTCGGCGTGGTCGGATTACGACACCAGCATCATGTCTGAAGGCGGCGGGATCTTCTCCCGTAGCGCGAAAAGCATCGCGATTTCCCCGCAGATGAAAGAGCGCTTCGACATTCAGGCCGACAAGCTGACCCCGACCGAACTGCTGAACGCCTTGCTCAAGGCGCCAGTGGATCTGCTGTGGAACGGCGGTATCGGTACGTACGTCAAAGCCAGCAGCGAAAGCCACGCCGATGTCGGCGACAAGGCCAACGATGCACTGCGTGTGAACGGCAACGAACTGCGCTGCAAAGTCGTGGGCGAGGGCGGTAACCTCGGTATGACCCAACTGGGTCGTGTCGAATTCGGTCTCAATGGCGGCGGCTCCAACACCGACTTCATCGACAACGCCGGTGGCGTGGACTGCTCCGACCACGAAGTAAACATCAAGATCCTGCTCAACGAAGTGGTGCAGGCTGGCGACATGACCGAGAAGCAACGTAACCAGTTGCTTGGCAGCATGACGGATGAAGTCGGCGGTCTGGTCCTCGGCAACAACTACAAGCAGACCCAGGCCCTGTCCCTGGCGGCCCGTCGTGCCTACGTGCGGATTGCCGAGTACAAGCGCCTGATGAACGACCTCGAAGGCCGTGGCAAGCTGGACCGTGCCATCGAGTTCCTGCCGACGGAAGATCAATTGAACGAGCGCGTTGCGGCAGGCCAGGGCCTGACCCGTGCCGAGCTGTCGGTACTGATCTCCTACAGCAAGATCGACCTCAAGGAGCAGTTGCTCAACTCCCTGGTGCCGGATGATGACTACCTGACCCGCGACATGGAAACCGCTTTCCCGCCGATGCTGGTCAGCAAGTTCTCCGAGGCCATGCGTCGTCACCGTCTGAAGCGCGAGATCGTCAGCACCCAGATCGCCAACGACCTGGTCAACCACATGGGCATCACCTTCGTTCAGCGACTCAAAGAGTCGACCGGCATGAGCCCGGCGAATGTTGCCGGGGCTTATGTAATAGTGAGGGATATCTTCCATCTCCCGCACTGGTTCCGTCAGATCGAAGCGCTGGATTACCAGGTTTCGGCCGACGTACAACTGGAGCTGATGGATGAGCTGATGCGTCTGGGCCGTCGTGCCACTCGCTGGTTCCTGCGCAGCCGTCGCAACGAGCAGAATGCAGCGCGAGACGTCGCACACTTCGGTCCACATCTGGCAGCGCTGGGCCTCAAGCTCGACGAACTGCTGGAAGGCCCGACCCGTGAAGGCTGGCAGACCCGCTATCAGGCCTACGTCGCAGCTGGCGTACCTGAGTTGCTGGCACGCATGGTTGCAGGCACCACTCACCTGTACACCTTGCTGCCGATCATCGAAGCTGCGGACGTGACCGGCCAGAACGCAGCGGACGTGGCCAAGGCCTACTTCGCCGTGGGCAGCGCGCTGGACCTGACCTGGTACCTGCAACAGATCAGCGCTCTGCCGGTGGAAAACAACTGGCAAGCGCTGGCCCGTGAAGCATTCCGCGATGACATCGACTGGCAGCAACGGGCGATCACCATCTCGGTCCTGCAAATGGGCAACGGCGAGCAGGACGTGGAAACGCGTCTGGCTTTGTGGATGGACCAGAACCAGACCATGGTCGAGCGCTGGCGCACCATGCTGGTGGACATCCGTGCCGCCAGCGGCACCGACTACGCCATGTACGCGGTCGCCAACCGCGAACTGCTGGACCTGGCGTTGAGCGGTCAAGCGGTGGTGCCTGTCACGGCCGCTGCAATCGCTGAACTGGAGCCTGCGGCCTGATCATCAGGCGCTGAATAAAAAGCCCCGTCTCGAGAGAGACGGGGCTTTTTCAATTTAAACGTTAAAGATTGCGGGCTCCGACAGGGGAGGTCGATGTAGGAGCCTGCGATCTTTCAGCGTCAACGGCTTTGCAACATAAGTTGAAATATCAAGATCAAATGATCGCCGCTTGCGGTAGTGCCTACCGAACGATGACGGTCGTGTGGTTGTTCATCGAAAGTTTATCTGATGGTCTGCTTAGTAAAATGCTGAGCGACTGGTCAAACTTTTGCAGGGCACGAACTTGAATGTTCTGTTGCTCATTGATATCGGCAACTATCTCGCTGGTCGGTTTGAAATCGGCCCACACCGGGCTCAGACTTTTTGCCTCATGGCCTTGAGCGGTTCCGATGTAATTGAGCCTGACGTCATAGAAGTTCGCCGTGACGTCGGCCTGTACATCGGAACTGCGCGAGGTGATGAGCTGACTATGGGTATCGATAACCGCCACAACATCCGGTTTCGCGGCTTTAAGACTTTGCATGTCCGGGTAAACCGTCACCGAGCCGAACTGTCGTTGCAGGGAGGCCTTGACCCAATCCACCGCCAAGTCCGGTTGGGAGGTGGAAACATAGGCGTCGTGGATCGGCTGCACCAGCAGGCTCTGGCCGAAACCGGTGCCGGCGTTGGCCTGGTAGTCCTTGAGGTAGGCACGGCTGTTCTGGGTGTTTTGACTGTAGACAATGCCCAGTGACACGTTCGGACCGCTGGTGACATGGGTGGCGCTGGAGTGCATGACCGGTGCAGTGAAATAGTTGCTCAGCGCGGCTTGCTCTTGCGGAGCGGTGGGCACCGAACAGCCGGTTAATAAGGCGGTGAGGCTTACGCTGGTTGCCAGAATCAGTTTCATGGTGTGTCTCCAGTGAAACACGTTCAGTCGGGAAGTTTAAGGGGTCGAACAGGGTCGACGTAGTTCCAGACTAAACCTGTGGGCTGGAAATTAAAGAGCCAATAGTTCCACTGGTCGGAGGGCTGATTTATTAGGGATTTAAAAGTGCGTAGTTGATTTCCTAAAGAAATAAACAGGGCCTGAATATACAATTCAGGCCCTGTTACTTATGGCTGGAAGCGCGGGTATTAGTTTTTCAATAGCGTCAGTAGTTAATCGTATTGATGACGCGTTAAACGATGGGGAAACTGTTGAAGTCGACGCTGCTGGCCAGTCGGCTGTCGATCAGGCTGATGAAGCCTTGAACTTGCGGGCAGTAGAAGTGTGATTGCATGGCGGTTTCGGACTGCCAGCGGGCACTGACCGTCCATCGATTGTCGTCCTCCGGGCAGCGGTCGACCATGTAGGAATCGCAACCCGGGAGCTCACGCAGTGTTTCGACGATCTTCTGCAATTGCTTGCCCAGTTCATCCGAGCGGCCAGCGGCGGCCTGTACCTGGACCGTATTGATTATTTCGTTGGGCATCGCACACGCTCCTGTATCAAGCCGGACGAGGCTCGCTCATGGTGGGGTAACGCTTGTGCAGGATAGGCCTGTGTCGGGTAGCGGCCAACAGCCAATTGGCAGTAAAAGCGCCATACCAATAGACCTCAACAGACTTGCTGAAAAATCTCGCGCACGCGGTCCAGGGCTACATCGATGTCCAGGGTTTCGATGGCGCCGAAGCCCATGAACAACCCGGCCCGCGGGGGTTGCTGATAGTAAAAACCGTCCAGGCCATACAGCCCGACGTCGAGTTTTTTCGCCAGTGCGATGACCAACGGGACATCCACCTCGACTTTGCACAGCAATACCATGTGAAAACCGGCAGTGGTTGGCACCGCTTCGAGCCAGGGCGACAGGTCCCCGGCAACGCGTGCGAGGATTCGCTCGCGCCGCCCGGCATAGACCGTATGGCAGCGGCGGATGTGCTTTAGCAGGCAGCCTTCAGCGATGAACTTGGCCAGTGCCCATTGCGGCAGGGTCGAGGTGTGCAGGTCGGTCAGTTGCTTGGCGCGGATCACTGCTTCGAGAATGGCCGGCGGCAGAATCGCGTAACCCAGGCGCAATTCTGGTAGCAGGGTTTTCGAAAAGGTTCCGACGTAGGCGACGATACCGCGCTCATCCATGCTTTGCAGGGAGTCGGTGGGTCGGCCCTCGTAGCGGAATTCACTGTCGTAGTCGTCCTCGATAATGATCGCGCCCAGCTCATGCGCCCTTGCCAGCAAGGCTTCGCGCCGTGCCTGGCTCATCGGCATGCCGAGCGGAAACTGGTGAGAGGGCGTGACATAGATCAGCCGGGTTCCATCGGGAATCAGCTCGACCTGAATGCCTTGCTCATCCACCGGCACCCCGACCACTTTGGCGCCGTGAGAGGCGAACAACAGGCGTGCCGGCGGGTAGCCGGGGTCTTCCATGGCCACGAGGCTACCGGGCTCGGTCAATACGCGGGAGATCAGGTCCAGCGCTTGCTGCGCGCCGTTGCACACCACCACGTCGTCGTCCTGGCAATTGACCCCACGAGAAAAGGCAATGTGCCGGGCAATCGCGTTGCGCAGCGCGGGCAGGCCTTCCGGCTGGCTGTAAAAACCCTTGGAACCGGCAATCTGTCGCAGCGCATGGGCGGTGCAGCGGCGCCAGTCGTCCTGAGGAAACTGGCCCTTGCTGGTGGCGCCGCCAATGAACTCGTAACGCAGCGAACCCTCCAGGGTAGGGTGGCGCAAGAACGACGGCATGTTGCGCCAACGCTCGAGGGTGTCGGCGCTCGCCAGTTCGCAATGGCTCTGTTTGCGGACGATTGCCGAGGGGCGGGCATTGACGTAGGTGCCTTTGCCGATCCTCCCGGTGAGGAAGTTCTCGTAGGTTAACTGCGCGTAGGTATCGGAAATGGTCTTGCGTGAAATACCCAATTGTTCGGCGAGCAAGCGGCTCGGCGGTAGCTGTGTCCCGGCGGCCAGGCGACCCGACTCGATGGCGCTGCGCAGTTGCTGATACAGCTGACCTGCGAGGTCCTTGCGGCCGTTGATCACAACATGAAGTTCCATACCCGCGTGGCTCCTGCGGCAGTTGGCGTTTCGGGTTGACGTGCATGGCGCCAGATTACCCGTATTGCGGTGTCGGGAAGAAGTTGCACTGCATCCATATTATTGCGCTGTACCGCAAGTTTGGTTTCGATACTGAAGGGGTGTTTCGTGAGTATGCGGTGCGCGATGGCCTGCTGGTGGACGCCCTGAGCATGGCGCGTTTGCGCCGTCTGCTCAAGGCTCGCTGAGTCAGTCGCCCAAGGCGAACGCCACCGCAGCTTGCGCATACCGTTCGGCGGCATCCGGGACCAATACGCTCCTATTGATGACTGAGTGCGGCCTACAATGTCCGCGATCCGGCTGCGGAGTAAACCCTTGGCGCGGCGCTGAAGTGTCAGCAGGGTATGCATGCCCGGTTTTAGTCGTACGCCGGTGGCGGGCATCTGCCATGCTCAGTATCCGTAACACCGGTTTATCCAAGGAACACCGCAATGGACGACGTACAGCAACTGGGTGAGATGCTTCGCCACTACGCAGAAAGCGAAGCGCACAAGAAACAGCTGTTTGAAGCCCAATCGGCAGTGTGGGCAACACGAATTGGCGAGTTGTTCGGGCAGATCGAACAGTGGCTGGCCCCGGTCAAGGCCCCGCATTTGCTGGAGGTGAGCCGTGAAGCCTATGTGGCGTTCGGGGCGAACGTGCCGGTCGAGAACTCGACCTTCAAGACCGAAAAACTGAGCATTCTGATTGCCGGCAAACCGGTGGAAATCGTGCCGGAAGTGATGGGTGCCGGTGGGCTGATTTCACTGGCAGTCATGGGCCTGACCGCAGCGCGTTACGGCAGTGTGTCGCTGGTGTGCCAGCCCCCTTCGACTGACTGGCAGTGGCGCAAGACCAACGGTCTGAAAGACCCGGACACCTTTGCCTTCGACGCGAATTTTCTCGCCCAGCAATTGCAGAGCCTGATACCGCGCGATCGGGGTTGAATCGAGTTCTGGCAGGTGTGAACTTTTGTGGCGAGGGGGGACTTCAGATTTCCAGATTCCCCCAGCCTGGTCTGGCCTCTTCAGGTGCAACGGCCTTGACGGTCTTGCCTGTCGCCAGCTCCACCCGCCGCGCCACTTCCGGGTCATCGGCAAACGGGATCAGGCTGGCATCGTCCAGGCTCTCGGTCGACTGATTCCGCAAGCAGTACTCCACCGAACAATACAGGCACGCCACGCCCAACAGATCCAACATGACTTCGATCATGACGAACATTTCCTGAGGTGAGAAACGCAAGCCGGGGCGGCTTGCGTCGTGGGCCGGATCAAGCGATCCGTGCTTCGCTCTCGGCGATTTTCAGGTCGGCGATCCGCACGGTGCGCCAGGTGTTGTAAGCCATCAGCAGCATGCCGCTGAGGAAGAACACACCGCCGACGAAACGCACGATGAAGCCCGGATGGCTGGCCACCAGGGTTTCGACGAAGGAATAGGTCAGCGTGCCGTCGTCGTTGATGGCGCGCCACATCAGGCCCTGGGTGATGCCGTTGACCCACATCGAGGCGATGTACAGCACGGTGCCGATGGTGGCGAGCCAAAAGTGCGTATTGATCAGGCCGAGGCTGTACATCTGCTCGCGGCCGAAGACTTTCGGGATCATGTGGTACAGCGAACCGAAGGTGATCATCGCCACCCAGCCCAAGGCGCCGGCGTGGACATGGCCAATGGTCCAGTCGGTGTAGTGGGAGAGGGCGTTGACGGTTTTGATCGCCATCATCGGCCCTTCAAAGGTCGACATGCCGTAGAACGCCAGCGACAGCACCAAAAACCGCAGGATCGGGTCGGTGCGCAACTTATGCCAGGCGCCGGAGAGCGTCATCATGCCGTTGATCATCCCGCCCCAGCTCGGTGCCAGCAGGATCAGCGACATCGCCATGCCCAGCGACTGAGCCCAGTCCGGCAGCGCGGTGTAGTGCAAGTGGTGCGGGCCGGCCCAGATGTACAGGGTGATCAGCGCCCAGAAATGCACGATCGACAACCGATAGGAATACACCGGCCGACCGACCTGTTTCGGCACGAAGTAATACATCATCCCGAGGAAACCGGTGGTCAGGAAGAAGCCCACCGCGTTGTGCCCATACCACCACTGGACCATCGCATCGGTGGCCCCGGAATACACCGGATAGGACTTGAACCAGCCCACCGGAATCGACAGGTGATTGACCACGTGCAGCATGGCGATCACCACAATGAACGCCCCGAAGAACCAGTTGCCGACGTAGATGTGCCTGGTCTTGCGCTGCACCACGGTGGTGAAGAACACAATGGCGTAGGCGACCCAGACCACCGTCATCCACACCGCGCCGGAGAATTCGATCTCGGCGTATTCCTTGGTGGTGTAGCCCAGTGGCAGGGTGATCAGCATGCTGACGATCACCGATTGCCAGCCCCAGAAGGTGAAGGCGGCGAGTTAGTCGCTGTACAGTCGTACCTGGCAGGTGCGCTGCACTGCGTAGTAACTGGCGGCAAATTGTGCGCTGCCGGCAAAACCGAAAATCACCAGGCTGGTGTGCAGCGGGCGCAAGCGACCAAAGGTGGTCCAGGGCAAATCGAGGTTCGCCTCCGGCCACACCAGCTGCGAGGCGATCCACACGCCCATCGCCATCCCGATAACCCCCCAAACCACTGTTGCCACGACGAATTGGCGGACGACCTTGTAGTTATAGGCCTGTCCGATTGCTGCTGTGCTCATGGTCAATGCTTCCACGGTTGCAAAGTCTTGCCAGGCCACCCGGTCTGGCATGCGGTCAACTGTAGAAACCCTTGTCGAAACAAAACAGACTCAGAAAAACTGCATTAATACGGATCAGATGTAAGGCCTGCCTGCGGTGATCTGCCGCGCCCTGATATGGTTTTTTAGTCTTTAGCTGAATCTGTAACCACCTGAGCCGCTACTGCATAGTCACTTCCCCCAGAAACGAGCCGCAGAGCCCGATCAACCCTGATGAGGTAGCGACATGTATCAGTACGATGACTATGACCGGGCCCTGGTCTTTGAACGGGTTGCGCAGTTTCGCGATCAGGTCGAGCGGTTCATGGGCGGAGCCTTGAGTGAGGAAGAGTTCTTGCCGTTGCGCCTGCAGAACGGCCTGTACATGCAAAAACACGCTTACATGCTGCGGGTGGCCATTCCTTACGGCACCCTCAGTGCCCGGCAGATGCGTACGCTGGCGAGCATCGCCCGGGATTACGATCGGGGTTACGGGCACTTCACCACCCGACAGAACATGCAATTCAACTGGATCGAACTGGCCCAGGTGCCGGACATCCTCGAGCGCCTGGCCCAGGTTGAAATGCACGCGATCCAGACCTCCGGCAACTGCGTGCGCAACATCACCACCGAAGCCTTTGCCGGGGTGGCGGCCGATGAGTTGATCGACCCACGGCCCCTGGCGGAAATTCTCCGGCAGTGGTCGACTATCAACCCCGAATTCCTGTTTTTGCCGCGCAAATTCAAGATCGCCATCTGCTCGGCGGAACACGACCGTGCAGCAATCATGATGCATGACATTGGTCTCTACCTTTACCGCGACGCGGCGGGGCAGATGCTGCTGCGGGTGATCGTTGGCGGCGGTCTGGGGCGCACGCCGATCCTCGGCTTGCAGATCCGTGAAGGGTTGCCGTGGCAGCATTTGCTGTCCTACGTCGAGGCGGTGTTGCGGGTGTACAACCGCTACGGTCGGCGTGACAACAAGTACAAGGCGCGGATCAAGATTCTGGTCAAGGCGCTGGGCATCGAGGCCTTCGCCCAGGAAGTCGAACAGGAGTGGCAACACCTCATGGATGGCCCGGCGCAATTGACCGACGTCGAATACCAGCGCGTTGCCAGCGCGTTCGTGCCGCCCACCTATGAGCCACTGGCCGACACCGACCTGGACTTCGGCACTCGGCTGACCGAGAACCCGGCGTTCGCACGTTGGGTCGCGCGTAACGTGCAGCCGCACAAAGTGCCTGGCTACACCAGCGTGGTGCTGTCGACCAAACCCGGCATGGCCTCGCCGCCCGGCGACGTCACAGACGCGCAGATGAATGCGCTAGCCGACTGGTCCGAGCAGTTCGGTTTCGGTGAAATCCGTATTGCCCATGAACAGAACATTGTCCTGCCGGATGTACCCAAGGCTGATTTATACGCATTGTGGCGCCTGGCTTGCGAGCACGGACTGGGCTGCGCCAACATCGGCTTGCTGACCGACATCATCGCCTGCCCCGGTGGCGATTTCTGCGCGCTGGCCAATGCCAAGTCGATCCCCATCGCCCAAGCGATCCAGGCACGTTTCGATGACCTGGATTACCTTCACGACCTGGGTGACATCAGCCTCAACATTTCCGGCTGCATGAATGCCTGTGGTCATCACCACATCGGCAATATCGGCATCCTCGGCGTCGATAAAAATGGCAGCGAGTGGTACCAGATCACCCTCGGCGGATCACAGGGCAAGAACAGCGCGCTGGGCAAGGTCATCGGCCCGTCGTTCAGTGCCGCCGAAGTACCGCAGGTGATCGAGCGGATCATCGCGACCTTTGTCCGTTACCGCGAGAATGAAGAACTGTTTGTCGATACCTTGCAGCGCATCGGTCTGGAACCGTTCAAGGAGCGCATTTACCCCAAGGGCCTGGAGGTCGTCGCATGAATAATCTGCTGCGGTTGGAGGAGGGTGTTGCGCTTAAGGTCGACGACGATCCCTGGACGCTGGTCAGGGACCTGGAAAGCAAACTGCCAACAGGGCCGCTGATCTTGCCGCTGGCCCTGTGGCTGAAGCGCCGTATTGACCATCCGCCCTCGCGTGAAGCAGTGTGGCTGGGGCCGGATGATGAGGTCGAAAGTCTCAAGCCGTGGCTCACGCTGTTACCGATGATCGCGCTGGAGTTTCCAAGTTTTCGCGATGGCCGGGCTTACAGCCAGGCTTACCTGTTGCGCACGCGTTTGGGCTGGGCGGGTGAGTTGCGGGCGATTGGCGATGTGCTGCGCGATCAGCTCAGCCACATGCGCCAATGCGGCTTCGATGCTTTTGCGGTGCGTGAAGACAAATGCGCCGAAGATGCCCTGAAGGGGCTGGTGGGGATGAGTGTGCATTACGGCCGCTCGGTGATCGAGCCACGACCGTTGTTTCGCCGGCGCTGATCATGATGTCTGACAGCTCCGGTTGACGTGTGCACCCACGGTTGCGTGGGTGCACACGGTTTGCGTACCACTTCTACGGGTTGATCGGCGTCAACGGGGGCAGTTTCCATTGACCGTTGCCAACTTGAGGCTGTGGCAGGTACAGGCGCAATACGGCGTAGAACGGACCATGCGGTGCCGGCAGCCAGTTGCTGCGCTGATCCTTGAGCGGTTCGGAGTGTTGCAGATAAAGAGTCAGGCCGCCGTCAGGGTCGCGCTTGAAGGTGGACAGCATGCGCGAGTTGAGCAGGTAGCGTTTCTTGTGGTTGGGCACCAGCAGCTTGGTCTTGCCGTCGTACATGGTCAGCGACCAGAACGCGTCGGCCGGAGGCAACTGATCCTTGTCAAAGTGCACGGTGTAGCTGTGTCTCGCGCCGTTGGCCGGTTTGCCCAGGCTGTCGACGAGATAACTGAATCTGGCTGCTTCATCGGCCGAACTGCCAAAGATCCCCAGGTTGGCGCCGGCGTAGCGGTACAGATAATTGTTGTTCAAGTGGTCGCGGGTACCGAACAAGTCACCGTTGCTGACCTGATGGGTATCGATCTTGTCTTTCTTGAACGCCGCGTACTCGGCCTTGGCATCGGCAATCCCGTCATCGAGGGCTTTGCGCTGTTCGGCGGTGAGGGTTTTCAGGTCGTACGGCTGGCCGGCGACAATGCCGATTTTCGCGAAGCGTGCCAGCTGGTCTTTTTCAACGTCTTGCGCCGGGGCGAAGCCGAGCATGAAGTTCAGGTAGCGGAACAGCTCCGGGCTGTCGCTCATGGTCGGGGTTGGCTTTGGCCAGTCGATTTTCGGCGCCGCGGCCGGAGCCGGTTGCCCCAGGTACTGGCTCAGCGTCTGAACCTTGTAGCCGTGCTGGATTTTCTTGACCTTCTCCAGGTCCTTTTCATCAAACAACTGCGTGCGGTACAGCGCATAGGCAATATTGCTTTCGCTGCGTACCAGGCGATCGATCTTGAGCGGTTGCTGACCTTGCCATTCAGGACCGGCAATCATGAAGGTCCCGCCCTTGTTGCCCGTGCTGCGGGTGCCCAGGTAAGCAAAGTTCTGGGTGTAGAGGTCGACCAGTTGTACCGAGTAATAACGCTCTTCGGCGATTTGCGGCAGGGTCACAACCACAGGCTCCGCGCGCAGGTCCATCCAGAGGACCGAGCTGGAAGTGTCCGGGTTGGGGGTAACGAACGCAGTATCCTTAGGGGTGAACGCCCTTGCCGTGTTGCCGATATGGTTGAACGGTGCCTTGAAATTCGGGCCGCTCTTGTCCACCGCCTGGGTGTACAGGGTCTTGTACATCTCCACCACCGGGAAGCCGTAGAGATACGCGTCTTTGGCGATCCCCCGGGCTTCTTCGGGGCTGGCGCTGAAATCTGCCCAGGCGCTGGCGCTCAGTAGCAAAGAGAGGCCGGCGAGCAACAGGCGGGTCGGTTTTTCGATGGTCATTGCACAGTCCTATGGATAAGCGCGATTCAGGTGTCATTGCACGGCGGTAATGTCGTCGAGTTTGCGGTTTTTGTCGAAACAAGTTTCCATCACCAAACAAAGCTGCACGTCATTGCGGGTCGTTACCCGGTCACTTTGTACATAAAGTCCCCTAAATTCCGTGCGCCAAAATAATAAGCCTATTCACAGGCTTGCATGTGAAAAACGCTGTAATGCGTTAAAAGGTGAGTGCTAATCTGCCGGTATTCGTGCTCAAAGGAAGGACACAGTCAATGCCTGTTCTGGAACTCTCCACACTGATCAGAGGGCATACGCCCGTACAGGTTCTCGATTTTTGCCTTGAAGGCAGCAATTTCCCGAAAATCTTCCCGGAACGGGTGACGCCATTGGGCAACATCGACGTGAACGACTTGCGTATCGCTGCCGGTCGCGAGTTCAGTTTTCGTCACTGGATGTTCGGTTGTATTCCGGCGACCTGGACCGTGACGATCCGCGAGGTCAGCGACAGCCATTTCATCGACGAAATGCTCAAGGGGCCAATGGCGGCATTTCGTCATGAACACAGGGTCGCGGCGGTGGAGGGCGGGACGCTGTACACCGATCGCGTCACCTATGCGGCCATTGGCGGTGCACTTTTCGAGTGGTTGATGGTCAATGCCTACATGCGGCGGATTTTCGAGGCGCGGCACCGCAATATGCTTCAATTATTGGGTTGAACCGCCCCCCCGTAGGAGCAAGGCTTGCCCGCGATTGGAACACCGCGGTGCAACAGCCTGACCGCGTTATCGTTCTTCGCGGGCAAGCCTTGCTCCTACAGAAAACGGCGTATATCCAATGTACGCAACGACCTATCACAATTTGTATCTGGCGATAGGTCGTCGGACAATTTCGTGGTTAACTTCGACCTCTTCGATATTTTCCAAACAACGTTCAGAAGGACTCCGTTCATGGCTCAAGTCACCCTCAAAGGCAATCCGGTTCAAGTCAACGGCCAACTGCCACAAGCCGGTTCCAAGGCGCCAGCCTTTTCCCTGGTTGCCGGCAATCTGTCCGACGTGACCCTGGCAAGCTTCGCCGGCAAACGCAAAGTGCTGAACATCTTCCCAAGCATCGACACTCCGACCTGCGCCACGTCGGTACGCAAGTTCAACGCTCAGGCCAACGACGTGGCCAACACCGTTGTCCTGTGCATCTCGGCTGACCTGCCGTTCGCCCAGGCGCGCTTCTGCGGCGCGGAAGGCCTGGAAAACGTTCAGAACCTGTCGACCCTGCGCGGCCGTGAGTTCATCGAAAACTATGGCGTTGCCATTGCCGACGGCCCACTCAAAGGCCTGACCGCTCGCGCAGTGGTTGTACTCGACGAAAACGACACCGTGCTGCACAGCGAGCTGGTTAAAGAAATCGCTGAAGAACCAAACTACGAAGCGGCGCTGGCCGTTTTGAAGTAACCGCCTCTTACAATTGTTAACGGCCTGGCTCTGTCCAGGCCGTTTTCATTTGTGCTTCAGTGTTTTAGCAAAAATTCGCAAAAGCAGGCTGAAGGTAAATTGCCGGTAAAGGCGCTTTGCTTCGATGCCGTCAGTGCTTATCGTTCACTCTCCCGTATAAAGATGCCCACACGCGCCCAATGGTTGATCACTCCATGCAATCCTCTGCTTCCCGTCATTCCCGTCGCTGGCTATTCGGCCTGCTGGTTCTGTTGGTCATTGTCGGCCTGTGCTGGAAGTTCTGGCCAGGCGGCGCGGCTCAGAAAACCGCCCCGACAGCAAAAGCGGCGGCTGGGCATGTCGGTAAGTCTGGCGGGATGCGTCCCGGGTTCGGTGGCGCGACAGGACCGGTTCCGGTTCGGGTGGCGCCCGCCGTGGTGGGTGATTTCCCGCTGTATTACAAAGCCCTGGGCACGGTCACTGCACTGAACACCATCAATGTGCGCAGCCGTGTGGGCGGCGAACTGGTGAAGATTGCGTTTGAAGAAGGGCAGATGGTCAAAGCTGGCGACCTGCTCGCCGAGATCGACCCGCGCCCTTACCAGAACGCCTTGCTCCAGGCCGAAGGCACGTTGTTGCAGAACCAGGCACAGTTGAAAAACGCGCAGGTGGATCTGGAGCGCTATCGCGGTTTGTATGCGCAAGACAGTATCGCCAAGCAGACCCTCGACACTGCAGCCGCGCTGGTGGGGCAGTATCAGGGCACGGTCAAGACCAATCAGGCGGCGGTCAACGACGCCAAACTCAATCTGGAATTCACCAGGATCCGTGCGCCGATTACCGGGCGCGTCGGTCTGCGGCAGCTGGACGTCGGTAACCTGGTGTCCGCCAATGACACCACGTTCCTGGCGGTCATCACCCAGACCCAGCCGATCAGCGTGGTCTTTACCTTGCCGGAAAACACGCTCGATACCGTGCTGACCCGCTACCACTCCGGCGCCAAACTGCCAGCTGAAGCCTGGGATCGTGGCGATACCAAAATGCAGGCCAGCGGCGTCTTGCAAAGCCTCGACAACCAGATCGACACCACCACCGGCACACTGAAGTTCAAGGCGCGCTACGAAAACCGCGATCTGGCGCTGTTCCCGAATCAGTTCGTCAACGTCCGACTGCTGGCCGACACCCTCAAAGGCGTGGTGCTGGCGCCTTCGGCAGCCATTCAGTTCGGCACCAACGGGACCTTTGTCTACGCTCTGGACGGTGATAAAAAAGTCACCATTCGCCCGTTGAAGATCGGCGCCAGCGATGGTGACAACACGGTGATCAAGGAAGGCTTGAAAGCCGGTGATCGCGTGGTTCTGGAGGGCACTGACCGTCTCAAGGAAGGCAGTGAAGTCGAGGTGGTCAACGACAGCAGTAATGCCGCACCCGCGACCCCGACGGATAACCAGGCCCCATCGACAAACGCCGCCACCGACCCGAAAGCCACCGGCAAGGCGCACAAGGGCCGCGCATGAACATCTCGCGGCTGTTTATCCTTCGCCCGGTAGCCACCACCCTGAGCATGCTGGCCATTGTTTTGGCCGGCATGATTGCCTACAAGTTGCTGCCGGTCTCGGCACTGCCCCAGGTCGACTACCCGACGATTCGGGTCATGACCCTGTACCCGGGCGCCAGTCCGGATGTGATGACCAGTGCGGTCACTGCGCCACTTGAGCGCCAGTTCGGGCAAATGCCCGGCCTGACCCAAATGGCCTCGACCAGTTCCGGCGGCGCCTCGGTACTGACCCTGCGCTTCAGCCTCGACATCAACATGGACGTCGCCGAGCAGCAGGTGCAGGCGGCGATTAACGCGGCGACCAATCTGTTGCCCAAGGACTTGCCGGCACCGCCGGTGTACAACAAGGTCAACCCGGCGGACACCCCGGTGCTGACCCTGGCGATCACCTCCAAAACCATGCTGCTGCCCAAACTCAATGATTTGGTCGACACGCGCATGGCGCAGAAAATCGCCCAGATCAGTGGCGTCGGCATGGTCAGCATTGCCGGCGGCCAGCGTCAGGCCGTGCGGATCAAGGTCAACCCGCAAGCCTTGGCGGCCAACGGCTTGAACCTGTCGGACGTGCGCACCTTGATTGCTGCGTCCAACGTCAACCAGCCCAAAGGCAACTTCGACGGCCCGACGCGGGTCTCGATGCTCGATGCCAACGATCAGTTGACCTCGCCCAAGGACTACGCCGAACTGATTCTGGCCTACAAGAACGGTGCGCCGTTGCGGCTCAAGGATGTCGCGCAGATTGTCGATGGCGCCGAAAATGAACGCCTCGCCGCATGGGCCAATGAAAACCAGGCCGTGCTGTTGAACATCCAGCGTCAACCGGGTGCCAACGTGATCGAGGTGGTCGACCGGATCAAGGCCCTGTTGCCGAGCATCACCGATAACCTGCCGGCCGGCCTCGACGTTACCGTGCTGACCGACCGTACCCAGACCATCCGCGCTTCCGTCACCGACGTGCAACACGAGCTGCTGATCGCCATCGCCCTGGTGGTGATGGTGACGTTCCTGTTCCTGCGCCGGGCCAGCGCCACGATCATTCCGTCGATTGCGGTGCCGTTGTCGTTGATCGGCACCTTTGGCGTGATGTACCTGGCCGGTTTCTCGGTCAATAACCTGACCTTGATGGCGTTGACCATTGCCACCGGTTTTGTGGTGGACGACGCGATCGTCATGCTGGAAAACATTTCGCGCTTTATCGAGGAGGGCGACAGCCCGTTACAGGCAGCGCTCAAGGGCGCCAAGCAGATCGGTTTCACCCTGATCTCGCTGACGTTGTCGCTGATCGCGGTATTGATTCCGCTGTTGTTCATGGCCGATGTTGTCGGCCGCCTGTTCCGCGAGTTTGCGATTACCCTGGCGGTGGCGATCCTGATTTCCCTGGTGGTTTCGCTGACCCTGACACCAATGATGTGCGCACGGTTGCTCAAGCGTGAACCCAAGCCAGAAGCGCAGGGCCGTTTCTACCGGGCCAGCGGTGCGTGGATCGACTGGCTGATCGCCGCCTACGGGCGCAAGTTGCAATGGGTGCTCAAGCATCAGCCGCTGACCTTGCTGGTGGCCATCGCCACCCTGGGCCTGACGGTGTTCCTGTACATCGTGGTGCCAAAGGGCTTTTTCCCGGTGCAGGACACCGGGGTGATCCAGGGTATTTCCGAGGCGCCGCAGTCGATTTCCTTTGCCGCCATGAGCCAGCGTCAGCAGGAATTGGCCAAGGTCATCCTGGCCGATCCGGCGGTGCAAAGCCTGTCGTCCTATATCGGTGTCGACGGCGACAACGCGACCCTGAACAGCGGGCGCTTGTTGATCAATCTCAAGCCGCACAAAGAACGTGATCTGAGCGCGGCCCAGGTGATCAGCCGGTTGCAGCCGCAGCTGGACAAACTGGTGGGCATTCGTCTGTTCATGCAGCCGGTGCAGGACCTGACCATCGAAGACCGGGTCAGCCGCACACAGTACCAATTCAGCATGTCGTCGCCGGATGCCGAGATGCTCAGCCTGTGGAGCGGGCGACTGGTCGAGGCGCTGCGCAAGCAACCCGAGCTGACCGACGTTGCCAGTGATTTGCAGGACAAGGGCTTGCAGGTCTATCTGGTGATCGACCGTGACGCAGCTTCGCGAATCGGCGTTTCGGTGTCGAACATCACCGACGCGCTGTACGACGCTTTTGGCCAGCGACAGATTTCGACCATTTACACCCAGGCCAGCCAGTACCGCGTGGTGATGCAGGCGCAGGACGGCGAGAAGATCGGCCGGCAGGCGCTGGAGCAGATTCACGTCAAGACCACCAATGGCGGCCAGGTGCGGCTGTCCAGCCTGGCCCACGTCGAAGAGCGCCAGGCGCAATTGGCGATTGCGCATATCGGCCAGTTCCCGGCGGTAATGATGTCCTTCAACCTTGCGCCCGGCGTGGCGCTGGGCCAGGCAGTCGAGCTGATCAACAAGGTGCAGCAGGACATCGGCATGCCGCTTGGCGTGCAGACTCGGTTCCAGGGGGCGGCCCAGGCGTTCGAGGCCTCGCTGTCGAGCACCTTGCTGCTGATTCTGGCGGCGGTGGTGACCATGTACATCGTGCTCGGCGTGCTGTACGAGAGCTACATTCACCCAATCACCATTCTATCGACGCTGCCATCGGCGGCGGTCGGTGCCTTGCTGGCGTTGATCCTCAGCGGCAATGACCTGGGCATGATCGCGATCATCGGCATCATCCTGCTGATCGGCATCGTCAAGAAGAACGCGATCATGATGATCGACTTCGCCCTCGACGCCGAGCGCAATCAGGGCATGGACCCGGCAACCGCGATTTATCAGGCGGCGCTGCTGCGTTTCCGGCCAATCCTGATGACCACCCTGGCCGCGTTGTTTGGCGCGGTGCCGCTGATGCTCGCCACCGGTTCGGGGGCCGAACTGCGACAACCATTAGGTCTGGTGATGGTCGGTGGCCTGCTGGTGAGCCAGGTACTGACGCTGTTTACCACGCCGGTGATCTACCTGTACTTCGACCGCCTCGGTCGGCGCTGGCGGCGTGTGCCTGAGCGTTTGGAGCCGGTAGAACAGCCATGAACCTGTCCGGACCTTTCATTCGCCGGCCGGTAGCGACGATGCTGCTGAGCCTGGCGATCATGTTGCTGGGCGGTGTGAGTTTCGGCTTGCTGCCCGTGTCGCCGCTGCCGCAAATGGATTTCCCGGTGATCGTGGTGTCGGCGAGCCTGCCGGGCGCGAGCCCCGAGGTCATGGCCTCCACCGTGGCAACGCCGCTGGAACGATCTTTCGGCGCCATTGCCGGGGTCAACACCATGAGCAGCCGATCCAGCCAGGGGTCGACCCGGGTGATCCTGCAATTTGACATGGACCGCGACATCAATGGCGCGGCACGAGAAGTGCAAGCGGCGATCAACGCCTCGCGCAACCTGCTGCCCAGTGGCATGCGCAGCATGCCGACCTACAAGAAGGTCAACCCGTCCCAGGCGCCGATCATGGTGCTGTCGCTGACTTCGGATGTGCTGGAAAAAGGTCAACTCTACGACCTGGCCTCGACGATCCTCTCGCAAAGCCTGTCCCAGGTGCCGGGTGTCGGCGAAGTGCAAATCGGCGGTAGTTCGTTGCCGGCGGTACGTATCGAACTTGAGCCACAACTGTTGAACCAGTACGGCGTAGCGCTGGATGACGTGCGCAACACCATCGCCAACGCCAACGTGCGCCGGCCCAAAGGCTCGATCGAAGACGACCAGCGGATGTGGCAGGTCCAGGCCAACGACCAGTTGGAGAAGGCCAAGGATTATGAACCGCTGATCATTCGCTACCAGAATGGCTCGGCGTTGCGCCTGAGTGATGTGGCCAAGGTCCGCGACAGCGTCGAAGACCGCTACAACAGCGGTTTCTTCAACGATGACGCGGCAGTGCTGCTGGTGATCAACCGTCAGGCCGGCGCCAACATCATTAAAACGGTCAACGATATCAAGGCGCAGTTGCCGGCGTTGCAGGCGGTATTGCCGGCCAGCGTCAAGCTGAACCTGGCGATGGACCGCTCACCGGTGATCAAGGCCACCCTGCACGAAGCGGAAATGACCCTGCTGATTGCCGTGGCGCTGGTGATTCTGGTGGTCTACCTGTTTCTCGGTAACTTCCGCGCTTCATTGATCCCGACGCTGGCGGTGCCGGTGTCGCTGGTCGGTACGTTCGCGGTGATGTACCTCTATGGCTTTTCGCTGAACAACCTGTCGCTGATGGCGCTGATTCTGGCGACGGGGCTGGTGGTGGACGATGCCATCGTGGTGCTCGAAAACATTTCGCGGCACATCGACGAAGGGATCGCGCCGATGAAGGCGGCGTACCTGGGCGCCAAGGAAGTCGGTTTTACCTTGCTGTCGATGAACGTCTCGCTGGTGGCGGTGTTTCTGTCGATTCTGTTCATGGGCGGGATCATCGAGAGCCTGTTCCGCGAGTTTTCGATAACCCTGGCAGCGTCCATCGTGGTGTCGTTGGTGGTCTCGCTGACCCTGACGCCGATGCTCTGTGCCCGCTGGCTGAAACCCCACACGCCAGGCGAAGAAAACCGTTTGCAGCGCGCCAGTCGGCGCGCCAACGACTGGATGGTCAAGCACTATGCCAGCGGCCTGGATTGGGTACTGCGGCATAAACGGCTGACGCTGCTCAGCCTGTTTGTCACTATTGGCGTCAACATCGCCTTGTACGTGGTGGTGCCAAAGACCTTCCTGCCGCAGCAGGACACCGGTCAACTGATCGGTTTTGTCCGCGGCGACAATGGCCTGTCGTTCAATGTCATGCAGCCGAAAATGGAAACCTTCCGCCGTGCGGTGTTGAAAGACGCTGCGGTGGAAAGTGTCGCCGGTTTTATCGGCGGGACCAACGGCACCAATAACGCTTTCATGCTGGTGCGCCTGAAGCCGATCAAAGAGCGCAATATTTCTGCGCAGAAGGTCATCGAGCGCCTGCGCAAGGAAATGCCCAAGGTCGCCGGTGCCCAGTTGATGCTGATGGCCGACCAGGACTTGCAGTTTGGCGGTGGCCGCGAACAGACCACCTCGCAATACACCTACATCCTGCAAAGCGGCGATTTATCGGCGTTGCGCCAGTGGTACCCGAAAGTCGTCGCAGCGCTCAAGGCGCTGCCTGAACTGACGGCCATCGACGCCCGCGAAGGGCGAGGTGCCGCGCAGGTGACACTGGTGGTCGATCGTGACCAGGCCAAACGCCTGGGGGTCGACATGTCGATGGTCACCGCAGTGTTGAACAACGCCTATAGCCAGCGCCAGATCTCGACCATTTACGACAGCCTCAACCAGTATCAGGTGGTGATGGAGGTCAATCCGAAATACGCCCAGGACCCGATCACCCTCAATCAGGTGCAAGTGATTACCGCCGCCGGCGCGCGGATTCCGCTGTCGGCAATTGCCCACTATGAAAACAGCCTGGAAAACGACCGGGTCAGCCATGAAGGGCAGTTCGCTTCCGAGAGCGTCTCCTTTGATATGGCCGAAGGCGTCACCGTTGAGCAAGGTTCGGCCGCCATCGAACGGGCGATTGCCAAGCTGGGGCTGCCAGAAGAAGTGATTGCCAAGATGGCCGGCACCGCCGACGCTTTCGCGGCGACTCAGAAGAGTCAGCCGTGGATGATTCTCGGCGCGCTGGTGGCGGTGTATCTGGTGCTGGGCGTGCTGTACGAAAGTTACGTGCACCCGTTGACCATCCTCTCGACATTGCCTTCGGCGGGCGTCGGTGCGTTGCTGTCGATCTATGTGCTGGGCGGCGAGTTCAGCCTGATTTCACTGCTCGGGCTGTTTCTGCTGATCGGCGTGGTGAAGAAAAACGCCATTCTGATGATCGACCTCGCGCTACAGCTTGAACGCCATCAGGGCATGGAACCGCTGGAGTCGATTCGCAGTGCGTGTCTGTTGCGTCTGCGTCCGATTCTGATGACTACCCTGGCGGCGATCCTGGGTGCGTTGCCCTTATTGCTCAGCACCGCCGAAGGCGCGGAAATGCGCCAGCCACTGGGCCTGACCATTATCGGCGGGTTGATTTTCAGCCAGGTGCTGACGCTTTTTACCACCCCGGTGGTTTACCTCTATCTCGACCGTTTGCGCCATCGGGTCAACCGCTGGCGTGGGGTTCGTACCGATGCTTCTCTGGAAACTCCGCTATGACTGACCGTTGCCCACTCAACCTCGACGCACCGATGGCCCGGCGCCTGGTTTCGGCCCGCGGCTCGCGCTTGCTGAGTCTTTCGCTCAGCGTCTTGATGCTCAGTGCCTGTGCTATTGGCCCGGACTATCAGCGTCCGCCAGTGGCCGAGCCGGCACAGTACAAGCAGGCCGACGGCTGGCGTCAGGCGACGCCGAGTGATTCATTGGCACGTGGTGCCTGGTGGGAACTGTACGGTGATCAGCAGCTCAACGAGCTGGTCGAAAAACTCAACAGTGCCAACCAGACCGTTGCCCAGTCCGAAGCCCAATACCGTCAGGCTCAGGCCTTGGTACGCAGTGCCCGAGGCGCGTTTTTTCCGACGGTTGATCTGAGCGCCGGGAAAACCCGTTCCAGCCAGGGCACTGGTAGCAGCAGTTCAAGCCTGAGCAGTACCAGCAGCGGCATTCGCGACACCTATAACACTCAGCTTGGGGTGAGTTGGGAAGCGGACGTCTGGGGCAAATTGCGTCGCGGCCTGGAAGCCAACAAGGCCAGTGCCGAAGCGAGTTTTGCCGACCTGGCCGCGATGCGCCTGAGCCAGCAATCGGAGCTGGTGCAAAACTACCTGCAATTGCGAGTGATCGACCAGCAAAAGCGCCTGCTGCAAGCGACGGTCGAAAACTATCAGCGCTCGCTGCAAATGACCGAAAACCAGTACCGCGCGGGAGTGTCCGGCAAGGACGCGGTCGCCCAGGCGCAAACCCAGCTGAAAAGCACGCAGGCCGACATGGTCGACCTGATCTGGCAGCGTGCGCAGTTCGAGAACGCGATTGCCGTGCTGATTGGCTCACCGCCGGCTGACTTCAACCTGGCAGAAACCCAGAACATTCCAACACTGCCGCAGGTACCGCTAAGCTTGCCCTCGCAACTGCTGGAGCGGCGCCCGGACATCGCCTCCGCCGAGCGTTCGGTCATCGCCGCCAACGCCAACATCGGCGTGGCCAAGGCTGCTTACTACCCGGACCTGACCTTGAGCATGAGTGGCGGCTACAGCAGTAGCACGTACTCTAACCTGATCAGCTTGCCGAACCGCTTCTGGTCGGTAGGGCCGAAACTCGCCATGACCCTGTTCGATGGCGGCCAGCGCTCGGCGGAAGTCGACCGCAGCGAGGCGGCCTACGACCAGACCGTGGCCAAGTATCGGCAAACCGTGCTCGACGGGTTCCGCGAAGTCGAAAACTACCTGGTGCAGCTCAAGGTCATGGAAGACGAAGCGG
This sequence comes from Pseudomonas fluorescens HK44, assembly GCF_000217955.3. GTDB lineage: Bacteria > Pseudomonadota > Gammaproteobacteria > Pseudomonadales > Pseudomonadaceae > Aquipseudomonas > Aquipseudomonas fluorescens_AQ. Next base: position 425,692 of record NZ_AFOY02000015.1, read on the forward strand.
CGGTGCGTCAGGAAGCGCTGGACGCGGCCCGCGAGTCGTTGCGCCTGACCCTGAACCAGTACAAGGCCGGGTTGATCGCCTACCTTGATGTGGTGGTGGTCCAGGCTACAGCGCTGAGCAACGAGCGTAGCGTGCTGAGTTTGCAGCAAAGTCGACTGATCGCCAGTGTAAATTTGATCGCTGCATTGGGCGGTGGCTGGGATGGTCAGTTGCAGATCAGCGAAAAAAACTAGGGTAGAGCGCTTTTGTGGCGAGGGAGCAGGCTCACTCACCACAACGTGCGCTCAGCCTTACTCATTGTAAGGGTATGTTCTGCCTTGTTTCAGACTGTCCGCCGCGCTAATGGCCTATTGGTTAGTTTGTGAGTGCGTTCGTTGATGGAATCAGTACAATCGCGCACTTTGCCCCCACGAGCATGGATGCAGTCCAGCGGGGCGGCCACGAGAAGTTCTGATGCTCATCGGTAGCTATTCCCCCGCCCTGGTTCTGATCTCCCTTTGCGTGGCGATTCTTGCCTCCTATACCGCCCTGGACCTGACCGGTCGCATCGCAACCGCCAAAGGCCGGGCAGTTCACTGTTGGACGGCGGGTGGCGCGTTGGCCATGGGCATTGGCGTCTGGTCGATGCACTTCATTGGCATGCTGGCGTTCAGGTTGCCGCTCAGCCTCGGGTACGATATCGGCATCACCGCGTTGTCGCTGGTGATCGCCATTCTGTCCTGCGGGTTTGCGTTGTGGCTGGTCAGCCAGCCGCGCTTGCCGGGCTGGCAACTGGCGTTTGGTGCATTGATCATGGGTGCGGGCATCAGCGGCATGCACTACACCGGCATGGCCGCCATGCGCATGCAGCCGGGTATCGATTACGATCCGACATTGTTTGGTGCCTCGCTGGCGATCGCGGTCGGCGCTTCGGCTGCGGCATTATGGATTGCCTTTCGTTTGCGCCAGAACACCCCGTATGTACGCCTCGTTCGAGGCGGTGCCGCGGTGATCATGGGCATCGCGATTGTCGGCATGCACTACACGGGGATGGCGGCAGCGCGATTTGCCGATGGCAGCTATTGTGGCGCGACAGTCGACGGTTTGAGTGGCAAGGGCCTGGACAACCTGGTGCTGGTTACCACTCTGGCAGTGTTGAGCGTCGCGCTGCTGACGTCGATCCTCGATGCACGCCTGGAAGCACGCACCGCCGAGTTGGCCAACTCCCTGACCCTGGCCAATCGTGAACTCACCCAACTGGCGTTGCACGACCCCCTGACCGGGTTGCCGAACCGTGTGCTGCTGGCCGATCGTATCGATCAAGCCATGAATGTGGTGCAGGAGCAGGGCGGTTGTTTCGCGTTGATGTTCATCGATCTTGACGGTTTCAAACCGGTCAACGATGCCTTTGGTCACCATATAGGCGACCAGTTGCTGCGCGAAGTCGGCGTACGTTTGCGCGAGGACTTGCGTAGCCAGGACACGCTGGCGCGGATTGGCGGTGACGAATTCGTGTTACTGGTGCAACTCGCCGAACCTGACGATGCCTTGCGCCTGGCGGCGCGTCAGGTGGGGTTGATCGCGCGCGCGTTCCGGGTGGCCGAGCACGATTTGCAGATCTCTGCCAGCGTTGGCATTGCCGTATACCCTGGCAACGGACAAACCCCGCAAGAACTGCTGATGAACGCCGACGCGGCGATGTATCACGCCAAGGGCGCGGGCAAGAACGGCTACAGCTTCTTCGATGCCTCGATGAACACCAACGCCCGCAAACAACTGCAAATGCTTCAGGATTTGCGTAATGCGCTCGAGCACCAGCAATTCAGCCTGCACTACCAACCCAAGTTTGACGCCAGCAATGGTCTGCCTGTCGGTGCGGAAGCCTTGCTGCGATGGGAGCACCCGACCCAGGGCATGCTGCTGCCGGACAAATTCATCGAACTGGCGGAGAAAACCGGGTTGATCATCCCGATCGGCGACTGGGTGCTCAACGAAGCGTGCCGGCAAATGAGCCTCTGGCATGTCCAGGGGTACACGCACTGGCGCATTGCGGTGAATCTCTCGGCGTTGCAGTTCTGTCATGTCGGGCTGGTTCAAAGCGTCGGCAAAGCCCTGGCCACTCACCGTTTGCCCGCCAATAGCCTGACCCTGGAAATTACCGAAACCACCGCCATGAGCGATGCTGATGCGAGCATGACGGTGCTTGCGCAGCTCTCGGAAATGGGCATCGACCTGTCCATCGACGACTTTGGTACAGGTTATTCGAGCTTGATGTACCTCAAGCGCCTGCCGGCCAATGAGCTGAAGATCGACCGTGGTTTTGTCCGTGATCTTGAGCGCGACAGCGATGACGCGGCGATCGTCTCGGCCATCGTCGCCCTTGGGCAGGCGCTGGGTTTGCGCATCGTCGCCGAAGGCGTGGAAACCGATGTGCAACAGGACTTCCTGACCCAGTTGGGCTGTGATTCGTTGCAAGGCTACCTGCTGGGCCACCCGTTACCTGCTGACAGGTTCATGGTCGACATCCGCCGGGCCGAGCAGTTGGTGACGGGCTGAACGCAGCCTTCGGCAGCTGCTACAGGTTGAGCGCAGGCCCAGGGTATTGATGCCATGCAAAACCCGGCGCCGGCAGGTATTCTTGCGGCGCAAGGCTTCGGGTCTGAATGGGGGAATCAGCATGGACAAAGTCATCGTTATCACCGGCGGCAGTCGCGGTATCGGCGCCGCTACGGCGCTCCTGGCGGCTGAGCAGGGCTATCGAATCTGCATCAACTACCAGGCCGATGAGCAAGCTGCGCAACAGGTCCTCGAGCAAGTCCGCGCGCTCGGTGCCCAGGCGATTGCGGTCCGTGCTGATGTCAGCATCGAAGACGAAGTGATCAGCCTGTTCCACCGCGTCGACAGCGAGCTGGGTCGAGTCACTGCGCTGGTGAACAACGCCGGCACCGTCGGGCAAAAGTCGCGGGTCGATGAAATGTCCGAATTCCGCATTCTGAAAATCCTCAAAACCAACGTCCTGGCGCCAATCCTGTGCGCCAAGCACGCGCTGCTGCGCATGTCACCCAAACATGGCGGGCAGGGCGGCAGCATCGTCAACGTATCCTCGGTCGCCTCGCGCCTCGGCTCGCCGGGCGAATACGTCGACTACGCAGCTTCCAAGGGCGCGCTGGATACGTTCACCATCGGCCTGTCCAAGGAAGTCGCCGGCGAAGGCATCCGCGTCAACGCCGTACGCCCCGGCTACATCTACACCGACTTCCATGCCCTGAGCGGCGATCCGGATCGGGTCAGCAAGCTTGAATCGGGCATTCCCATGGCCCGCGGCGGCCGCCCGGATGAAGTGGCCGAGGCGATTATCTGGTTGCTGTCGGATAAGGCTTCTTATGCGACCGGGACCTTTGTTGACTTGGGGGGCGGGCGTTAAACCTCAGGTTTTGCGTTGTCAGTGCCACCCTCATCGCGAGCAGGCTCGCTCCCACAGGGGAATGCGTTTCACCTGTGGGAGCGAGCCTGCTCGCGATAGCAACGGTCGGGGCGACTCAAGTCTCAAAACGACCGCACAATCCTGCCCAACGTTTCCATGGCCTTTTCGGCATCCTCGGTCCACGGGCTGCCATAATTCAAACGGATACAATTTCGAAAGCGCTGGGTCGGTGAAAAGATCGGCCCCGGCGCAATGCTGATGCCTTGGGCCAATGCCATCTGGAACAATTTCAAAGAGTCCATCTGCGCCGGCAGCTCCAGCCACAGGAAGTAGCCGCCGGCCGGTTGGCTGACGCGGGTCTGGGCCGGGAAGTAGCGGGCGATGGCCGCGAGCATGGCGCTTTGCTGTTCTTCGAGGGCGTAGCGCAGTTTGCGCAGGTGACGGTCGTAGCCGCCGTGTTGCAGGTAATCGGCGATCGCCGCCTGGGCCGGCATCGAGGCGCAGAGCGAGGTCATCAGCTTCAGGCGTTCGATTTTCTGCGCGTAGCGCCCGGCGGCAACCCAACCGATGCGGTAACCGGGCGCGAGGCTCTTGGCGAAGGAACCGCAGTGCATCACCAGCCCTTCGGTGTCGAAGGCTTTGGCCGGTTTCGGCGCTTGCTGGCCGTAATAGAGCTCGGCGTAGACATCGTCCTCGATCAGCGGCACCTGATGGCTGCGCAACAACTCGACCAGCTCCTGTTTCTTGGTCTCGGGCATGGTTGCGCCCATGGGATTCTGAAAACTGGTCATGCACCAGCAGGCTTTGATCGGATGGCGTTCAAGGGTTTGCGCCAGCACGCCGAGGTCGATGCCGTCGCGCGGGTGCACGGGGATTTCCACGGCTTTGAGTTTGAGTCGCTCAAGCACCTGCAGGCTGGCATAGAACGCCGGGGCTTCAATGGCCACCAGGTCGCCGGGTTCGGTGACCGCTTGCAGGCACAGGTTCAGTGCTTCCAGTGCGCCGTTGGTGATCAACAGTTCTTCCATGGGCAGCATCAGGCCGGCGACCATGTAGCGCAGGGCGATTTGCCGACGCAATTGCGGATTGCCCGGCGACATGTCGGTCACCACCATGCGCGGGTCCATGTCCCTGGCGGCGCTGGCCAGCGAGCGTGACAGGCGTTGCAGTGGAAACAGCGTCGGGCTCGGGAAGGCCGAGCCGAAGGGCACGGTGTTGGGGTCCTTGATCGAATCGAGCACCGAGAACACCAGCTCACTGACGTCGACTTCGGTGGATTCGTTGACCTGGCTGCTGATCACCGGCTCCGAGAACGGGCTCGGCGCGTGGGTGTTGACGAAGTAGCCGGAGCGCGGCCGGGCGCGGATCAGCCCGCGACGCTCCAGCAGGTAATAAGCCTGGAACACCGTGGACGGGCTGACCCCATAAGTCTGGCTGGCGTAACGCACCGAGGGTACGCGCTGGCCAGGGCCGAGCACCCCGGAGCGAATCAGTTCAGCAATGTCGTCAGCGAATTTTTCGTAGCGTTTCATCTAGGACCCGGATTTGACGGAAAACAGGCGACACATACTTCTGTGGCGAGTGGCGCTCTTTGTGGCGAGGGGGCTTGCCCCCGTTGGGCCGCGCAGCAGCCCCTTAATTTGTTCATACAGATGGATATGACATGCAAGTGTTACGACTGCTTCGCAGTCGAACGGGGTGGTGCGGCGTTCCGACAAGCCCCCTCGCCACAATGACTGTGCTCAACCTGATGGCACAGAGTTTAAAGGCTCAACGATTCAACGGTGCAACAAAACGGCTTTGCGCCACGCTGTTGACCGAAGGTTCATCGCTGTCAGTGATCTTGAAGCTGATCGTCTGCGAGCTGCTGCTGGGTTTGTCGGTGGTCATGGCCACTGAAACAGGCACATCAACAATTTCTCCCGGCGCCAGGCTCAACTCGGTCTTGCCCTGCAACTGGAAGCCGTCGCCGTCCACCAGGGACAAACGATAGTCCTGCCGCTGCTGGGTCTTGTTAATGATTTTGAGGCTGTAGATGTTTTCAATCTGGCCCTGGCTGTTTTCGCGAAACAGGCCACGGTCCTTGCTGACGTCCAGCGACACCATCGACCGCTCCATCAGCGCTAGCGCCAGTGCACCGATCATTACCACCAGCACCGCCGTGTAGCCGATCAACCGCGGCCGCAGCAAGTGTGTCTTGCCACCTTGCAACTCATGCTCGGAGGTATAGCTGATCAGGCCACGGGCATAGCCCATTTTGTCCATGATCGAATCGCAGGCGTCGATACAGGCTGCGCAACCAATGCACTCCATCTGCAAGCCGTCGCGAATGTCGATGCCGGTCGGGCAGACCTGCACGCACAGGTGACAGTCGATGCAATCGCCCAGACCCACGTCGGCAGGCTTCACCTCGCGTTTGCGCGGGCCACGGCTTTCGCCACGGGCGACGTCGTAGGAAATGGTCAACGTGTCTTTGTCGAACATCACGCTCTGGAACCGTGCATACGGACACATGTGCATGCACACCGCTTCGCGCAGCCAACCGGCGTTGATGTAGGTCGCGCCGGTGAAGAACAGCACCCAGAACAGACTGACGCCGCCCATTTGCAGGGTCAGCAACTCATTGGCCAGTGGACGAATCGGCGTGAAGTAACCGACAAACGTCAGCCCCGTCAGCACACTGATGGCCAGCCACATCGTGTGTTTGGCCGAGCGACGCAGCAGTTTGTTCAGGTCCCAGGGGGCGGCTTGCAGCTTGATCCGCTGATTGCGCTCGCCCTCGGTGACCTTTTCGCACCACATGAACAGCCAGGTGAAGGAACTCTGCGGGCAGGTGTAGCCACACCACACTCGCCCGGCGAACACGGTGATCGCGAACAGGCCGAAGGCGCAGATGATCAGCAGCGCCGAGAGCAGGATGAAGTCCTGCGGCCAGAAGGTCGCGCCGAAGATGTGGAATTTGCTTTCCGACAAGTCCCAGAGCACCGCCTGCCGGCCGCCCCAGTTCAGCCACACAGTGCCGAAAAACGCCAGGAACAGAAATCCCGCACCGCTCAGGCGCAAGGTGCGGAACAAACCGGTGAAGCTGCGGGTGTGAATCTGGTTGTCGCTGGATTTAGCCTTCATCTTTGGACGCGAAGGCTCGAATGTCTCTACTAATCGGACGGGGATTCTATCGCTCATGGTCTTTCGCTCATCAGCCTCCATCAGGCAGATGAACTATGACCACCGAACTGTTTGCATAACAGACTCAGGTATTGGATTAAAAAGCGGATCAGATGAGTCCTTGAACCGCCCCTGCGACAACTTGATGCACCCCGGCAGGCGCGGCGACAGCACCTGTCACAGGCGTCTGCGGCGGTCTCTGATCTGCGTCAGTCAAATCACCGAATCACTGCAGGTGACCATCAGGTGCCGGCGACCATCGGTGGCGCCTGCTACGGTTAATGCGTCGGCTTCTGCTTCGGTGATGTAGAAGCGCTGGCCATCGAGGTCCACCGCCGACATGGCTTTTTCCGCGTCGGTGATGATGGTGACATCGGCAGCAAGGCGAATCTCTTCGCCGTTCTCGGTAATGAAGAAGCAGACCTGGTTTTCGATTCGCACGGTCATGAGGGTCACCCTTTTCTGCGGGATCTAAAAGGTTAGGGCACAGGTCTTGCTCATCGTTCTGTGTAACCGATTAGTGGTCATGGAGCGTGGCTAAAGTGAAAGGATCTGAACTTTTGGCAGCGCCCGGCGCTCGGAACCTAAGTAGCGTCATGCAAGCAGCACACGATCAAGCACAAGAGCGTCCATGGGGCGTAAGGGGCGAGGCTCGATGACGACTGAAAAACCGACGGAGCTGCAGTACAACCCGCAACTGCCACTGTCGCAGGCTTTGCTGCTGCCGCGGATTATTATCGAAAACACCATGCCTGTGATCGATGGCGGCCAGTTCGCGGCCAAGGCTATCGAACGGCAGGCTGTAAAGGTGACGAGTAAGGTTTTTGCTGACGGTCACGACGTGCTTGCGGTGCGTGTGCGTTGGCGTGCCGAGGCCGACTCGATCTGGCAGAGCGAAGTCATGACCGATCTCGGTAATAACACCTGGCAGGGGCAGTTCAGCGTCGCAACGCCGGGTAGGTATCGGTTTTGTATCGAGGCCTGGATCGATCAGTTCGCCAGTTTCTGTCATGAACTGGAAAAGAAACACACAGCGGGTGTGCCGGTCAGCCTGGAGCTGCAAGAAGGGCGCATCCAGGTGCTGCAGGCGGCGGAGCGCAGTGACGGTCCGTTGAGCAACAAGCTTACGGCGCTGCACCATGAGCTGGCCGGGCTGCTTGAAACCGAGCAAGTCGCGCTGTTTCTGCACCCGCGCAGTGCCCGGTTGATGGCCGAGTCCGATCTGCGTCCCTATCTCAGCTTGAGTCCGGAGTACCCGCTGGACGTCGAGCGCGAACGGGCGCAGTTCGCCAGTTGGTATGAGTTGTTTCCGCGCTCGATCACCGATGATCCGGCGCGCCACGGTACATTCGACGATGTGCACTCACGTCTGGCGATGATCCAGGACATGGGCTTTGACGTGCTGTACTTCCCGCCGATCCACCCGATTGGCCGCAGCTATCGCAAAGGCCCCAACAACGCTCTAACCGCGGGCCCCGATGACCACGGTAGCCCGTATGCCATCGGCGGTATCGAGGGGGGGCACGAGGCGATTCACCCGCAGTTGGGCAGTCGCGAGGATTTCCGTCGTCTGGTCAAGGCCGCCGCCGCACACGGGCTGGAGATCGCGCTGGATTTCGCGATTCAATGCTCTCAGGACCATCCGTGGCTGAAGCAGCATCCGGGCTGGTTCAACTGGCGACCGGACGGCACCATCAAATACGCCGAGAACCCGCCGAAGAAATACCAGGACATCGTCAACGTCGACTTCTACGCCAGCGAGGCGATTCCCAGCCTGTGGCTGGAGCTGCGGGACATCGTGGTCGGCTGGGTCGAGGAGGGCGTGAAGATCTTTCGGGTCGACAATCCACACACCAAACCCTTGCCGTTCTGGCAGTGGCTGATCGGTGATGTACGGGCGTTGTATCCCGAGGTGATCTTCCTGGCCGAGGCCTTTACCACCCCGGCGATGATGGCGCGCCTGGGCAAGGTCGGTTACTCCCAGAGCTACACCTACTTCACCTGGCGTAACACCAAACACGAATTGGCGACGTACCTCACCGAGTTGAACCAGTCGCCCTGGCGCGAGTGCTTTCGGCCCAACTTTTTCGTCAATACACCCGACATCAATCCGGGCTTTCTCCACGAGTCGGGCCGCGCTGGCTTTCTGATCCGGGCAGCGCTGGCGACCATGGGCTCGGGCCTGTGGGGCACGTATTCGGGGTTTGAACTGTGCGAGTCGGCCCCGGTGCCGGGCAAGGAGGAATACCTTGACTCCGAGAAGTATGAAATCCGTGTCCGGGACTTCACCGCACCGGGCAACATCATCGCCGAGATCGCCCAGCTCAACCGCATTCGTCGGCAAAACCCGGCCTTGCACAGCCATTTGGGTCTGCAGGTCTACAACGTGTGGAACGACAACATTCTGTATTTCGGTAAACGCACGGCCGATGGCAGTAATTTTATTCTGGTGGCGGTCAGCCTCGACCCGTTCAACGCCCAGGAGGCGCACTTCGAATTGCCGCTGTGGGAGATGGGCTTGCCCGACGACGCGGTGACCCAGGGTGAAGACCTGATGAACGGCCACCGCTGGGACTGGCACGGCAAGACCCAATGGATGCGCATTGAGCCGTGGAACCAGCCGTTCGGGATTTGGCGGATATCGAAAGGCTGAAACCGGATCAGCTTTTGTGGCGAGGGAGCTTGCTCCCGCCGGCCGGTCCGCGCTCGGGCGAAGCAGTCGCCGATCTGCAGCGCGTGGGGTCGCTGCGCAACCCGACGGGAGCAAGCTCCCTCGCCACAAAGGCACGCCAGGCCCACTGCGGTTAACCTATTTCAGCAGGAGTTTCCAATGGCGAAGAAACCCAGGTCAGCCACCTTCAGTAACGACCCGCTCTGGTACAAGGATGCGGTGATTTATCAGGTTCACGTAAAGTCTTATTTCGACTCCAACAACGACGGCATCGGCGACTTTCCCGGTTTGATCGCCAAACTGGATTACATCGCCGATCTGGGCGTCAACACCCTCTGGTTGCTGCCGTTTTACCCCTCGCCACGCCGCGACGATGGCTACGACATTGCCGAATACCGTGGCGTACACCGCGATTACGGGACCCTCGCCGATGTCAGGCGCTTTATTGCCGAGGCCCACCAACGCGGATTGCGGGTGATCACCGAGCTGGTCATCAACCACACCTCCGATCAACATCCCTGGTTTCAACGGGCGCGCAAGGCCAAGCCAGGCTCAAAGGCGCGGGACTTTTATGTCTGGTCCGATGACGATCAAAAGTACGACGGCACGCGGATCATTTTTCTCGACACCGAGAAGTCCAACTGGACCTGGGACCCGGTGGCCGGCCAGTACTTCTGGCACCGTTTCTATTCGCACCAGCCGGACCTGAACTTCGGCAACCCGCAGGTCATGAAAGCCGTGCTCTCGGTGATGCGCTATTGGCTGGACCTGGGTATCGACGGCCTGCGTCTGGATGCGATTCCCTATTTGATCGAGCGTGACGGCACCAACAACGAGAACCTGCCTGAGACCCATGCGGTGCTCAAGCAGATTCGCGCCGAGATCGACGCCCATTACCCGGACCGTATGCTGCTGGCCGAGGCCAACCAGTGGCCGGAAGACACTCAGATGTATTTCGGTGAGGTTCATGGCGATGACGGCGACGAATGCCACATGGCCTTTCACTTCCCGCTGATGCCGCGCATGTACATGGCGCTGGCCCAGGAAGACCGCTTTCCGATCACCGATATCTTGCGCCAGACACCGGAGATTCCGGCTAACTGCCAATGGGCGATTTTTCTGCGCAACCATGATGAGCTGACCCTGGAGATGGTCACCGACAAGGAGCGCGATTACCTGTGGAACTACTACGCGGCCGACCGTCGTGCGCGGATCAATCTTGGCATTCGCCGGCGTCTGGCACCGCTGATGGAGCGCGACCGGCGCCGCGTCGAGTTGCTCAACAGCCTGCTGCTGTCGATGCCCGGGACGCCGACGCTGTACTACGGCGACGAAATCGGCATGGGCGACAATATCTATCTCGGCGACCGCGATGGCGTGCGCACGCCGATGCAGTGGTCGATCGACCGTAATGGCGGGTTCTCCCGCGCCGATCCGGCAAGTCTGGTGCTGCCGCCGATCATGGACCCGCTCTACGGCTACCTGTCGGTGAATGTCGAAACCCAGGCTGTCGACCCGCATTCATTGCTGAACTGGACCCGGCGCATGCTGGCGATCCGCAAGCAGTCCAAGGCCTTTGGTCGGGGCAGCTTGAAAATGCTCTCGCCGAGCAACCGACGGATTCTTGCGTATACCCGTGAGTACACCGGTGATGACGGTAAACACGAAATCATCCTTTGCGTGGCCAACGTCTCGCGCAGTGCCCAGGCGGCCGAGCTGGACCTTTCGGCGTTCGCTGGCATGGTCCCGGTGGAAATGCTCGGCGGTAATGCGTTCCCGCCGATTGGCCAGCTCAACTTTCTGCTGACCCTGGCGCCGTACGGCTTTTACTGGTTTGTACTGGCGGCGGAAAACCAGATGCCGAGCTGGCACGTCGAACCCGCGCAAAGCTTGCCGGACTTCACCACCCTGGTCCTAAAAAAGCGCATGGAAGAGCTGCTCGAGGCGCCATCGCGCACCATTCTGGAGCAAAGTGTGTTGCCGAGCTGGTTGCACAATCGACGTTGGTTCGCCGGCAAGGACTCCAGTATCGAAACGGTGCACATCGCTTACGGTGTGCGTTTTGGCGATCCGCTGCATCCGGTGCTGTTCAGCGAAATCGAGGTGGTCAGCGACGGTCAGACCAGTCGCTACCAACTGCCGTTCGGGTTTCTGGCCGAAGACCCGGTGGGCGCCGCATTGCCGCAGCAACTGGCGTTGGCACGAGTGCGGCGCGGGCGGCAGGTGGGGTTGGTGACGGACGCGTTCAGCCTCGACAGTTTCATTCGTGCGGTGATCCAGGCGATGCAGGCGCACACGGTGCTGGACGCCAGTGACGGCGAAATTCGTTTCGAACCGACCGCCGGGCTGGTGAACCTCAATCTGGAGGCTGACTGCGACGTGCGCTATTTGTCGGCCGAGCAATCCAACAGCTCCGCGGTGATTGGCGGCAGCGTCGTACTCAAGCTGATCCGCAAGCTCGCCAGCGGCGTCCACCCGGAACTGGAGATGGGCGCTTACCTGACCGCCGCCGGGTTCAAGCATATTTCCCCGCTGGTCGGCTCGGTGATTCGCCGTGATCGGCAAGGCGAAGATACTCTGTTGATGATCGCCCAAGGGTATCTGAGCAATCAGGGCGATGCCTGGGAATGGACCCAGAACAACCTTGAACGGGCAATTCGCGATGAGTTGGCCGAGGCCATGTCCGAGCAGGAACAACACTACAACGCGCTTGGTGAATTGAAAGATTTCGCTGGCATGCTCGGTCAACGCCTTGGGGAAATGCACCAGCTATTGGCGGTACCCGGTGACAATCCGGCGTTTGGTTCGCGGCTCAGCACACACAAGGATCAACAGGCATTGGCGAAAGCGATTGCTGCACAGCTGGAGCACGCCTTGCAGTTGCTCAAACAGCATCAGCCCCGGCTGAGCCCGGAGGACCAGGTGTTGGTGGTGCGTTTGCTGGAGCAGAAAAAAGCCATCCTCAGGCATATTCAGGCGCTGGCGGAAAAAACGGTGGGCGGTTTGCAGATGCGTGTCCACGGTGATTTACACCTGGGCCAGGTGCTGGTGATCAAGGGCGATGCCTACCTGATCGATTTCGAGGGGGAACCGGCGCGACCGTTGCATGAGCGAAGGGGCAAACACAGTCCGTACAAGGATGTGAGCGGCGTGCTGCGTTCGTTCGATTATGCGGCGGCAATGGCCCTGGACGGACAAGGGGTTGATGGCACCGCGCAGACGCTGGCGGCACGTCAACGGGTGACGGAACGTTATTTGCGTGAGGCAACGGTAGCGTTTGTTCAGGCGTATCGGCAGGCAACAGCTAGTCTTGCTCATGCCTGGCAGGATCCTGCGGCCGAAGACGCCGCACTGGCGTTGTTCTGCCTGGAGAAGGCGGCCTATGAAGTGGGGTATGAAGCCGAAAATCGTCCCGCCTGGTTGCCCGTGCCATTGCACGGTTTATACGGGTTGTTGAGTGGGCTCAAACCCTTTTCCTATGTGAGTGGAGAGCAGTCATGATGGAGCCATCATTGAGGGAGCAGGGACAGGTGAAAGATGCGCTACTGCCGGCGGCGCGAGACATCGAGGCGCTGGTGCGTGCCGAGCATCAGGATCCCTTTGCGATACTCGGACCCCATGCAGATGGGGCCGGCGGTCAGTTTGTTCGCGCTTACCTGCCGGACGCCATGGGTGTGCAGGTGATTGCCCGCGACTCCGGCGAAGTGCTCGGCAGCTTGAACCCCACCGAAGTGCCGGGATTGTTCGTCGGGCATTTCAACCGGGCACAGGCTTACCTGTTGCGCACCCGTTGGGCTGGCGGCGAGCAAACCACAGAGGACCCTTACAGCTTCGGTCCGTTGTTGGGCGAGATGGATTTGTATTTGTTCGCCGAGGGCAATCACCGGGATCTCAGTGCGTGTCTGGGGGCGCAGCTGAAGAACGTCGAGGGTGTCGACGGCGTGCGTTTTGCCGTGTGGGCGCCGAATGCCCGACGGGTCTCGGTGGTCGGCGATTTCAACGTCTGGGATGGTCGTCGTCACCCGATGCGGTTGCGTCATCCGTCCGGAGTCTGGGAGCTGTTCATTCCACGCTTGCAGGCGGGGGAGGCGTACAAGTACGAAATTCTCGGTGCCCACGGAATTCTGCCGCTCAAGGCTGACCCGATGGCACTGGCGACACAACTACCGCCGGACACGGCCTCGAAAGTCGCCTCACCGTTGCGTATCGATTGGCAGGATCAGGACTGGATGCAGACGCGCGGCGAGCGCCACCGGCCGAGCGCGCCGCTGTCGATCTATGAGCTACATGCCGGGTCATGGCAGTGCGAAGTGGATGACGTCGGTGAAGTGGCGCGCCAATACCATTGGGGCGAGTTGGCCGAGCATCTGATCCCTTATGTGCAGAAACTCGGTTTCACCCATATCGAACTGATGCCGATCATGGAGCACCCGTTCGGCGGCTCCTGGGGTTATCAGCCATTATCGCAATTCGCCCCGAGCGCCCGTTACGGCTCGCCCAGTGACTTTGCCGCGTTCGTCAACGCCTGCCACCTGGCCGATATCGGGGTGATCCTCGATTGGGTGCCGGCGCATTTTCCCACCGATACCCATGGCCTGGCGCAGTTCGACGGCACCGCGCTGTACGAGTACGGCAACCCGCTGGAAGGTTTTCACCAGGACTGGGACACGCTGATTTACAACCTCGGACGCACCGAAGTGCATGGCTTCATGCTGGCGTCGGCATTGCACTGGCTCAAGCATTTTCATGTCGATGGGCTGCGGGTCGATGCGGTGGCCTCGATGCTGTATCGCGACTATTCACGCAAGGCCGGCGAGTGGGTACCCAATCGCCATGGCGGTCGGGAGAACCTCGAAGCCATCGATTTTGTCCGCCATCTCAACGATGTGATCGACCTCGAAGCGCCCGGTGCACTGGTGATTGCCGAGGAGTCCACGGCCTGGCCGGGCGTCAGCCAGGGCACGCAGCATGGCGGGTTAGGGTTCGACTACAAATGGAACATGGGCTGGATGCACGATTCGCTGCATTACATTCAGCAGGACCCGGTCTACCGCGCCCATCATCACAACGAACTGAGCTTTGGTCTGGTTTACGCCTGGTCCGAGCGCTTCATCCTGCCGATTTCCCACGACGAAGTGGTCCACGGCAAGCATTCGCTGATCGACAAGATGCCCGGCGATCGCTGGCAGAAGTTCGCCAACTTGCGCGCGTACCTGAGTTTCATGTGGGCTCATCCGGGTAAAAAACTGCTGTTCATGGGCTGCGAGTTCGGCCAGTGGCGCGAATGGAATCACGATCAGCAGCTGGATTGGTACTTGCTGCAATACCCGGAACACCGCGGCGTGCAAAAACTGGTGACTGACCTCAACCAGCTCTACCGCGAAGAGCCGGCACTGCACGATCAGGACGATGTGCCGCAGGGTTTCCAATGGCTGATCGGCGATGACGCGATGAACAGCGTCTATGCCTGGCTGCGCTGGAGCAAGGAAGGGCGGCCGGTATTGGTAGTGGCGAACTTCACGCCGGTGCCGCGTGCCGCCTATCGGGTTGGGGTGCCAGTCGCAGGGCGCTGGGAAGAAGTGTTCAACAGCGATGCGGGCATCTATGCCGGCTCCAACTATGGCAACGGCGGCGGTGTGATGACCGAAGAGGAGGGCAGCCACGGCCAGCCCTTGTCGCTGGTACTGAATCTGCCGCCGTTGGCGGTGTTGATGTTACGGCCGCAGGGTTGATGTTGAACTGAAGCACGGAGCTGCATTGATTGCGGCTCCTGCGGGGATTGAGATCCTGCGCAGGAGCCGCAATCGCTTGAGCTTACTTGCCGCTGGTCACCAATTCTTCCAGGTGATCCATGATTTCCTGTGGCTTGAGCACCAGCACATCGCTTTCCAGCGAATCGAGCACCACTTCCGCGGTGTTTCCGATCAAGGCCCCCGAGAACCCGGTACGCGCCACGGTGCCGATGACGGTCACCGACGCCTGCAATTTATGCGCGACGTGGGGAATCAGCACATCGGCCGGACCTTCTTCGATATGCAGGTGCTCATCGTCGATGTCGAACTCGGCCTGGAACGCCTTGCACGCTTCGCGGTAACGGGCCTCGATGGTTTCCTTGAGCTGGAACACCGGGTCGGCCGCCGAGAGCATGGGCGACGGATGGGCGCTGATGACGTGCAGATGGGCCTTGGCCAGGTGAGCGATGTCGAAGCCATGATCGACGATGGTCGCATGCAGCACGCGGTGCTCAGGGTCGTTGTTGCCCACGTCGATGGCCGCCAGAATCGTCCCGCCGGTCCAGGGTTTCGAGGTTTTTACCAGTAATACCGGGCTCGGACACTGGCGCAGCAGTTTCCAGTCCGCCGGGGTCAACAGGGCTTTCTTCAGCGGGTTGTCCGGGAAGTGTTGCTTGATCACCAGTCCGCAACCCTCTGCCTGCTGCACATCGATGATGGTTTCATGCAGGCTTTTGTTCCAGGCTTGCTCGGTGGTGACACTATGGCCGTCTTCCTGCAGGCTGGCCTTGAGCACACTCAACAGCGCCGAGTGATCATGCTCTTTATCGCAGATCAGCAAGTGCAGATGCGCCTGAGTCACCCCGGCAATCATCTTGGCGCGTTTGAGGGCCAGGCTCTCGTCGGGCAAGGGTTCGATGACCACCAGGATGCTGCGGATGGCTTGCATGGTCGGAATCTCCGATGAATGAAAAACACGTCGTTGCACAACTATAGTTGCTGGTCGTGAACTCGGGTCTTGATGCATATCAAGTGCCGCGACTGGTGGTCTGCCGACAGGCACGTATAATCGGCCCCCTTCGCTGTGAACCTATTGCCCGTGAGCCTCATGTTACTGAACCCTGAAATCGTCGCCGTCCTGCCCAATGGTCCTGTTGAACTGTCGGAAGTGAGCCGATGATCCTTCCTGAAATTCACGAATTCCTTGGCTGCCGCACGCCCGATGGCTGGGTTCAGGCCGCACTGGCCGACCAGGAAACCCTGCTGATCGACCACAAGAACTGCGAGAAGAAGTCGGCAATGCAACTACGAATTGTGAGAAT
The DNA here is from genome assembly GCF_000217955.3 of Pseudomonas fluorescens HK44. GTDB lineage: Bacteria > Pseudomonadota > Gammaproteobacteria > Pseudomonadales > Pseudomonadaceae > Aquipseudomonas > Aquipseudomonas fluorescens_AQ. Next base: position 441,985 of record NZ_AFOY02000015.1, read on the forward strand.
TTTCCATGCTGCCTGAAGTCCATGAATTCCTAGGGTGCCGGACCCCCGATGCATGGGTTGAAGCGGCTTTGAGTCAGCAAGACGTGATGCTGATTGACCACAAGAACTGTGAATTCAAAGCCGCTAGCACTGCGCTAAGCATGATTGCCAAGTACGGTGCGTATTCTGATCTGGTGATCATGATGTCTCGGCTGGCCCGTGAAGAGCTTGTGCATCATGAGCAGGTTTTGCGGTTGATGAAGAAGCGCAAAATCGAATGGCGGCCTTTGTCAGCTAGTCGGTATGCGTCTGGGCTACGAGCGGTTGTACGCAGTCACGAGCCAGTGAAGCTCGTTGATACGTTGGTAGTGGGGGCCATTATCGAGGCACGTAGCTGTGAACGCTTCGAAGCGCTTGTGCCGCATTTGGATGAGGAACTGGGTCGGTTTTATCACGGGTTACTGAAAAGCGAAGCACGGCACTTTCAGGGGTATCTGAAGCTGGCCTACCAATATGGTGATGCGGCGGATGTGGATCGAGTGATCGAAAAGGTGAGGGTGGTTGAGGCTGGTTTGATTGATAGCCCGGATAGCGAATTCAGATTCCATAGTGGCGTTCCGACGCTGGCGTGATGTGAGTTCCTACCGTTATCTCCCGTCACAGCGGTGAATGCCCCGTAGATTTGCCCTACAGGGCATTTGTTCTTCGTCGAAAAAACGTACCAAAAAAAAATTTTGAGCTGGAAATTTCCGGGTGCTCCAATTTTTGAAATCGACCATGCCCATAAAAAGGGACCCATAGGCCCTTTAGCGCCGCTGTGGAAGCACGTAGTGGTCCCCCCGTCCGTTCTCCGTCTTTCTCCGTCATAACCTCACCATGACGTACAGATCCTTTTCTGTCTGTACCAAGAGGACTTCACCAATTCCTGCGACCAGACCGATTTTCAGCTTTTCTTGGCAATACTATGGGCGCTTTTCATCGACCCGAGCGCCACTCTTCTTTTCTTCTTTAGTGCGGTGTTAACATCGGACCACTTGGCCGGCGTGCTGATCGAACCTTGTGGCGGTGTTCGAACCCAGTTGCCGAGCGTCGAGGGATCTGCGTCGATTTCGATGGCGCTGTCCGGGTCGTGTCGTGATTGGTATTTGTTGCAGCATCGTCCCCGTAGGTCTTGCGGCCGTCTTCCTGTTGGCTGTGTTGTGATTCGCGCGTTGAGAACTTTTTTCTTCAGGTTAGGGCTGATTCGTCGGACGGTAATTAGCTTATAAATTCAGGGTGGGGTTCGGGTTGGACCGTTGGCGCGCGTATGGACGGGAAGTCAGACATGAAACCATGAAAGGTGCTAAAGCCATGACAGGAACATTGAGATCATGATGGACCAAAACGGCGTCAAAGCGTCCGCCATGCAAAACGTGCCATGCTGCACAGGCCGGTGCGATCAGGGATTTCTGGTCGTTGCTGGTCCGGCGTGCTGATCGAACCGTGTGGCGGTGTTCGAACCCAGTGTGCCGAGCGTCGAGGTGCGTCAATTTCGAGTGGCGCTGTCCGCGGTCGTGTCGCGCGATTGCATTTGATGCAGCAACGTCCCCCCGAAGGTTGAAAGTCCTCTGTAGCAGTTGGGATTGGTTCGCCGACGAGTCCCGACAAACAAGGAATGACACGGATGGTCGACCTATATTCAAACGTTCGCAAAATTCAGACATTAGCAAATGCATGGCGGATTGTTAAAGCAAGTGCAATGCAATCATCTTCCGTTGATATTCGTAACGAGGCCTCAGAGTTTGATGCGGAATCGCATCGGTATTTGAGGTCTATTCAAACTCGCTTGCAGAAGCAAACTTTCAAATTTAAGCCCCAAATGGGCATCGCGAAGTTGCGCGCCGGAAAATCCCCTCGTCCATTGGTTATTGCTCCCATTGAAAACAGGATAGTTCAAAGGGCAATTTTGGACATACTTCAGAGAGATGTGCCAGGAATTCAAGCGGTTCTTGACACTCCTACAAGTTTTGGTGGGATTAAAAAGCGAAGAGTGTCAATGGCCATTGATGCATTGAAGAGTAGTTTTAATGAGGGTGGTCAGTTTTATTTGCGATCTGATATTCCAAATTTTTTTACATTGGTCAATCGAAACGCAATCATGGATTATATGCGGGCGCAGACTAATGACGAAAAATTCATTAACTTATTTGAAATGTCTATTACTACCACTTTAGATAATTTGACAGATCTTCAACGTAAGAATCTGAAAGATCTATTTCCCCTTGGTCCGGAGGGCGTAGCACAAGGTTCACCGTTGTCGCCATTAATAGCCAACATCTACATGTCTGATTTTGATCGCGAAATGAACTTAAATGATTTGGTATGCATACGGTATATTGATGACTTTGTGATTGTGAGTCGAACAGAAAAGGCAACATGTAAGGGGTTCAAAGTGGCAAAAGCCATTCTTAATAAAATTGGGCTTTCGGCATACTCACCGGTTACACATCCTAAAAAAGCTAGCCAAGGGGAAGTAATAAAAGGTTTCGAGTTTTTAGGGTGTTTTATAAATCCTACATTGACACTTCCGGCTATGTCAGCAAGAAAAAGCTTGGCGGAAAAGGTAGATGCTGAAATTAGAAGGGGACTTGCCATTGCTGATACTATCTTGGATACAAACGAATTTGGTAGTGCTGGCTGTTATGCACAAACGCTCAGTCGTATTAACAACATAATACTTGGTTGGGGTAAGGCTTTTTCATTCTGCAACGGCAATCAGGTGTTCGAGGCGCTAGATGTGAAACTGACGCAAAAACTTGAATACTTTCACTGTGAAATTCAAAAGCGAATTAATCGAGGCGATCAGAGAACCAAAAGAATGATTATGGGCGTTAAAATGCTTGAGGGACTAAATGATAACAATAAGGATGCCGGTGAATGAAATTTCAATCTATTACCCGAGAGAAGTTCGAAGCTTACTTCTACGGTCGATCACCGTATGTCCAGGACTTTACGTCAGAGTCAATGTGGTTCTCATTCCAGTCCGACGATGTAACCTTGTTGGCAGTGATGCTGTTATGTCGAATCGACAATGACTATAATGCAGTTATCCTAGGTCGCGATCTCAATCGTAAGTTCAGGGCTGTCCATGTTGAATCATCTTTGCCAACACCGGATGCGCTAATTACTGCCCTTGATGGCTGTATTGCAAAGTTAGTCGATGCTCATGTTGAAGGTATGTTTCCGCAGGGTGATGAGGCTCCAAGCCCATTCGCTATTTTTGCGTCAAAGGTTCCACCCCGCAAACAAAATCATTATCTGAAATTGTTAATTAACGATCCGGTCTACTTTCCTGCAAGAGTCGTAATGGAGGAGTTGGCTCACTGGTTTGAAGATCCAGACGGAATATTCATTCGTGGGTTGCAAGGGAATGAATTCAACTCGCGCCTATTTGAATTGTATCTGCATGCCGCATTTTACGAGCAAGATTTCGAAATAGATCATTCTTACCCCCAGCCGGATTACTTGCTAATGAAGCGGGGAATGTGTATTGCAGTTGAAGCCGTGACTGTTGCAGAATTAGAAGCGCCGGACGGCAGCTATAAGAATCTCGATGAGTCTGCATTGAAGTCGCTGATAAGTCACATTGAACATGAAATGCCATTCAAATTTCATAGGACGCTGATCAAAAAGGTAAGGCATCGGCCTGAGCCGGCGAAACTCGCGTATTGGGAGTTGGAGCATACAAAGGGGCATCCGTTCGTTATCGCGATACACGACTACTCACGAAATATGTCTATGGCTATGTCTGCCGGTGCCTTGCAGAAGTATCTATATGGTATGGAGGTGATGGATGGGAAAGTATATCCCATTGAGCGTCACGAGTTCGAGGGCCGAACAATTCCATCAAACTTCTTTGGTAAAGAGGTTAACAAGCATGTTGCGGCAGTGATGTTGGTTACTGGGGCAACCTTGCCAAAGTTTAACAGAATGGGGCGTGTCGCTGGAATTAGAAGCCCGACATCATTCGCAGTAGTGGACGGCGTTCGGACCGATTTTAATGGTAATCCATATCCATTCAAAGCCGTGGTTGAACACCCGGCATATTCCGAAGCATGGCATGACGGAATAACAATATTTCACAATCCAAATGCAATAAATCCATTAGACCCTGAGCTATTTCCGCAAGTGATACATTGTTTCCAGTCTGAGAACGGCTTTACTGAGTACTTGCCGCCGAATTTTATGATCTCATCTATAACGCAGATGATAAGGTTCGAAGAGTCCGAATCTGAAAAAATGTGGGCTGAAATGGATTTGTTGATCGAGCGCCACAAGGGAGAGTAGGTGGTAGAAATTACCAACGATTATACGACATTGTCGTAATTCGCCACCTAGGGGTACACGGAATTACGGAGCGCGCTTGATTCGATAAACGGTTGCCACGCCGACATCCGCAAGCTTGGCAACGTCCTCGGCTGACATATTAGGGTGTTTCACAATTAACATCTGCACCTTTGTCCATTTCTCTACATTCTTGCTTTTACCCTTTGGCCTCCAATTAGGATCTACAGCGCGTTTGTTTGCCAGTCCTTGGTTGATGCGTTCAACGCGCTTTTCCTGATCTAGGCGGGCCATGGTTGCCATGAGGTCAAGTAACATGTTGTTGATGACTTCCATGATCTGGCCTGTGATGCCCTTGTCTTCAACCATCATGTGGCTGGTGGGTAGGTCAGCGATCACAAGGCGAAGCCCCTTTGCCTTAATGGTGGCTTTCAGTGTCTCCCAGTCTGCCTGTGACAAGCGACTAAGCCGGTCAACGGATTCACACAGGAAGACATCACCCTTTTCAGCGACATCCAGCAGACGCATCAATTCGGGGCGATTGAGTTTGGTGCCCGAGATGTTTTCGGCATATACGCCAATAATGGTTAGTTTCTTCTCGATGGCAAAAGCTTCTAAAGCAATCTTGGCCCGATTGGCGTCTTGATCCTTAGTCGAGGCTCGGAGATACAAATGAGTATTCATGCTGGCTATCCTTTAGCTATTTGTTTGATACGTTTATGATAATACGATCAGATAGCTATCGTACATAGATATTTGAGAGTGGGTGATGGGCGGTAATCGTACTACCAAACAACTAGAGTTAATTGATAGTCGAGGATCTGATTCGATAGAAAAGCAACGACGGTGGGGCGCCAGCGGCGAATCAGCTATCGCGACTCCTACACATGAGTAGCCAATCCTCGGTATTTCGAGGATTGGTCGAACCCAACCACGATGTTACAAGGCTAGATCAGCAGGCGTGACCACCATCTTAAATGAACGATAGGGTGCGAAATCACTTGGTTTCATATCGCGTATTTCTGTAAACCCAGGAACGCTTTTAATTGCCGCAACTGCCGAGTTATCGAACGGCGCATCACCACTAGACTTCGCGACATTGACCGACGAGATTTTTCCGTCAGGATTCATGCCAACTTGCAGTACTACGGTCATATTGCTTCGGGCAGAAGGAGGGCGAGCCCACCGCATAGCAGCATGCTCCTTGATGGCATTGACCACATCATCAAAGCTAAAGCCTGCCTTATCGCTATTTGAGTCCTCGACGGGATCGTCACCTATTTGAATTGCAGGCCATCCGCGTTCTTCATTTTTTTGTTTTATCGCCTGCACCATATCAGGGAGATTCATCCGGAGTGCAATTGGTAAGACATACCCAACCCGACCGCTGATAACGATACGAGGGATTATCACCACCGATGGGAGCTTTTTATCTGCTCGTTTTACTTCGGCATAGCGAAAGCCCGTGAGATATGCACTGGATGGTGGAATATCCCAACATTCCCCGCTGCGATAATGTGAGTTCAAGAAAGATTCGCCCCATTTCGCGCGTCCTTCATCCACGGGAGGCACTTTTTCATAAAATTCAAACAAAGTGTCAGCGCTCTTACACATGAAGCTTCCATTCACCATCTCCCGAAGAGGGCCTGCATCGAAGTCACCAGACTTATTGGTGACTTGCGCGAGTGCGCTTGTTGCTAGCGCCATGCTGGTGATACATCCAATTAACATACTTCTGAACATGGTTCGCTTCCTATTTTTATGTTTAGGTAAAAATCTATTATGCTGTAATGGCATAGTGCCTGTAAATTAAAAAACGATATTTATTAGTGACAGTTTTTGCTTCGTCGCATTGGAAGTGTGAAATTGACATAGTGCAAAATATTTACCTAAAAACAACCACTTTTTGAAGTCGGCTAAATTTTTTTTGACGAAATTTTTGCGGTTCAATTTTTTTAAAAGGCTTGAATTGATATTCACTGGGTCCCATGACCCTTTAGCCCTTTTGTCAGGGAGGTAGTACCCTGCCGGCCTTTGAAGGAAGATCCGTTTGCAATTCAATTTTTAAATTTAAAGGCTAGTAGGTTGGATGGTGAAGATGCGGTTTTATCCGTAACGGCGAAGCAAAAGTTAGATAAGGTTATCGAAGGTTTTGGAATTATTCTTCAATGGTGGTGGATTGAGCATCCGGTCACCGCTATGTCTTTGTTTGTTCCGAAAATGCTGAGTTTCCTAAATTAATGTGTGAGGTTTTTTAGGCGCGTCAAGGGTGGGTTGCCATGTTTGGTGTTATGTAATAATAGGTGTTATTGAGTATAGGATTTGATTTTATTTTTATTTTTATTTGCTGGTTAGGTGTGGTGGGTTCACAAGCCTGTTGAGCGGCAGTTTAATCGGGCGCAAGGCATGCTGCTAAAAGGTCGTGCTTTAGTTGTATGTTAATATGAGTTTGCAATGTAAGGTCACGTTTAATCTGTTGGCACCCCCTGGGGTCTCCCGGGGTGTCGCACAAGGGGTTTCAATGCTGAATTAATGCTGACCCACAGGGTTATACTAAGTATGTGCTTAAATCGAATTCTGCGGAGTTTGCCGCATCGTAGGTTGATTTAATAATGCGTAGGTCCGGTTTTCCACTGCGACGCCAATCTTTCAGCATGGATGTAAGTAGGCGGCTTCCACTCCAAAGCTGATGTCTATCCGGCTTTGACCTAGTTTTGGCAAGGTATGTCATCCATTTGAAGTAACTGTCTAGGTCTTCCGCTGAAGCCAAGCTGTGACCGTATCTATCATGTTTTGGGCAAATAATTGAATAGTCATTCAGTTTTCCGTTTTTTTTAAGTTTTGCATGTAAGTATTGAAGGCTGGATTTTCTATCCAGCTTGTCATTCAAAATGATGGCGTGGTGATGATGAACGCCTGTGTCGTCATTTTCGATAATCGTCATTCTCTGTGGGGTGTATTTCGATTTGTTCTTATAGAAGTTGTTGATGTGGGCGCTATATTCTGAGCTGGTCATATGGTCGGTGAAACGGGTTCTTACATGATAGCCGCGCGGGTATTTTAAGGTTTCTGTCACTCCGTATATCAGGACGTACAGCGCTTGCAGGATATTTTCAAGTGTCGGATTTTTTAGGTTGCAATTGATCGATGCATCCATATATCGGTTTTCGGTGTAATGTGCTTTAGATAAATTGGTCATGTCAGTTTTGATGTCTATATAAATTTGTTTCCTTTGTTCGTGCGTAAATGATCGGACATTCGGCAGGGTAGAGATAGAACAGAGGAACAGAGCAGAGGAGCAGAGAATTAAATATCCGGCCTATGGGTGGACACCAAGGCCATGATGGATAACGGTTTCAATGGGGTCGAGGGGTTTGTAAGTCAATCGATAACAGAGGGCGATAAATCAGTCATCAATTTCTGCTAAAAATTCCAATATTTCCAACTCTACTGGTGATGTTTTAATTTCTTTATAGGCGGTGGTTCCATCTCTTTGTGCTTGTAGCATTTCTTTGAAAAGCTCTAAGCGTCGCTTTGTCAGTGTTCCGTCTCTGTTAGCGATATGATGGATATTTCCATTTGCTTGTATTCGATATGCTTGTTTTTTTCTGTCATAGTTAAGGTAGGTACATTTGCTGAATTGATTTCCGGTTGTGTTGGCTAATATCGATCGATTGGCATGGCATTTGAGTTGATAGTTTACAGTTTGAAGCAGTGCGTTTAAACGCATAGGGTCATCTTCAATAAGTTCGTACTGGTAATCCCATGCATCTTCGTAACTAGTTGTGTTGTCTGGATCGTCTATTGCTAAATAGAGTTTTTCGTTTTCCAGCTTTTTTCTTTCGGTGATCAGAGCTGTAATTTGGGCGTCGATCTCTGGCACAGCGCCATATTTTTCTAGAGATCCTATTAGATTGCTGATTTTTTTTGCTATGTCGTTTAATTGGCCATCTAGAATTATGGTTTTTTTCTTGGCCTGAGAAAGCTCTATATGTTGCAAAGCGTTTTCCATTGCTCGTGTCGCTGTATCGTGGCATACATGCAATAATACTGGAACCGGAAAAGATGTGCCGTTTTTGCACCTCTCGATACCATGTATGCTACGTGCCGAACAGTGCATAGTGTTTGGGCTCGATTTGTTTACTTTTACTTGAAAAGATGATCCGCAATCTCCGCATTTTACGAGTCCGGACAAAAAGTGCTTGGTTGGTGCTGAAGCTGGGACGTAAGTTTCTTCAAAACGTTTTTGAACTTGGTAAAATAAATCTTGGCTGACAATTGGTGGATAAATTAAGGTCTCTCGCCAAAACCCAATTGCGGTTTTATTTGTTAGCCATTTTCGGACACTGGCTGGATGACTTTTTTCAAATGCCGAATCCTTTTCTTTCAGTCTTTTCAGGATTCTACGCTCTCCTAGACCAGACAATGCATCTTCAAAAGCAGTTTTCATTGCAACTGCGATATTGTCTTTTAAAGTTCCATCCGTGTTTAGCCAGATTGGTGTTCTTCTTTTTGGTACGATTCCTTTTTTTGCCATCTTTGCACGTATTGTATAGCTTTCTTTTATGCGTCCGCCAAGGTCTTTGCTATATAAGTAGGCTTGTTGTATTTTTCCTAAAAGCAGCCAAACTTGGTCTGTCTTGATGATTGGGCCATATACCGTGCCATCTTGTAGCGTTATAATTTGCACGCCGGCCTCGATGATTTCATTAATCAATGAAAACATTTTTGTTTCAGTTAGGCGCCCAATTCGGTCAATTGCTTCAACCAGAATCACATCACCTTTGCCGATTTCTTTAAGCTCAATAGCCTGTAGCAATTTTCCAAGTCCATGCTTTAGATGGTCGCCTTTAGAGGCGGAGCGTCCTAGGTCTTCGAAGCTTTTTGGGTATATTGTGTATTCTGGATTTTCGCCAATCCATTTACCTATCATGGCTTGCTGTCTTTCCAGGCTACTGCCTGAACCTTGTTTTATGCTCGAAAAACGCGCATAGCCGACTGCGTAGGGCATTATTTTTGACCTTGGGTATTATAAAAGTATGATGCAAATTCACATTCTGGAGACGCGATTGGATCCGCCCCTATCGGGTGTTCTGTGTTTTGCGATGAAGAAGTTATACCACTAGAAATCGTATTTCTAAACAGAATGCAAAATTTTTACTGGTTATTTTTTATGTTGTATTTGATGTAATTAGATTCGTAGTGATATTGCAGATTATAGTGAGTTCAAGGCTGCCAGTACCGCGCTCAGCCTGATTGCCAAGTACCATTCGCATGTCGACCTGATCAATTTGATGTCACGCCTGGCCCGGGAAGAGCTGGTGCATCACGAGCAAGTCATGCGCCTGATGAAAAAGCGCAAGATCGAACTGCGCCAGCTGTCCGCCGGTCGTTACGCCTCGGGTTTGCGCAAAGTGGTGCGCAGCCACGAGCCGGTCAAACTGGTCGACACGCTGGTGGTCGGGGCGTTTATCGAGGCGCGTAGCTGCGAGCGTTTCGAAGCGTTGGTGCCGCACCTCGACGAAGAACTGGGCACGTTCTACTTCGGCCTGCTGAAAAGCGAAGCGCGGCATTTCCAGGGGTATCTGAAGCTGGCCTACCAGTACGGCGACGCCAAGGATATTGCACAGGTGATCGACAAGGTTCGCGCCGCCGAGCAGGAACTGATCGAGTCTCCGGACGTCGAGTTCCGCTTCCACAGTGGCGTGCCTGGGGCAAGTCTGTGAAAGAAGACTGTTAACGACTCAAGCCCAGCCGCGCGTGCCACTCGGCGATGGATTCTTGCGGGTAGACCTCGAACTGTTGGTCGTTGGGATGTAGCTCGACTTCGACCCACGGGGCTTTTGAACCGAGCATCAAGTGGGTGTGTTCTGGCGGCACCGGCAGCGGGGTGTCGATGGCTGAAGCAAAGGGGTGAATCAGCTCGGGCCATTCAGGGCTGAACAACCACAAACCACTGCCGCAGAGTGAACAGAAGTGCCGTTCGGCGCTGCTGCTGTGGGCACGCCGGGCACCGTCATCCTTGAGATGCGCGTGATAGATCGAGATGTGTTTGCGGCCGCGGACTTTCAGGCTTTTCGCTTCGCCGCCGAGGTTGATCGCATAGCCACCCGAACCTTGGGTCTTGCGGCAGATCGAGCAGTAACAACGTTGATACGGGTAGGGGTGGGCACTGTTCAGACTGAACGATACCGCGCCGCAATGGCAGGAACCTTCAAGCTGCATGGCAAACCTCCAACAGGTCGCGCGGACTTCCTGGAACAGCCTAACAGTTCAGCAATACTTCAGCCCGTGGCATCAGCCTCTGCGGGTCGCTGCGCTCCAGTGCGAACCGAGCCCGCAGCGGCCGGTTCACCTGGTTGAAGATCGTGGCATATCACTGAGTTTTTTTCGCTGCCTCGTGCCGGTCCTCCCGCTTCTCCTCTTCATTGCGGTACAGCTTGTCGGCATTTTTTTTCTGAACATCGGAAAACGTGCCATACAGAGCGCTAAACGTCGTTGCAAGCTTTTGCATATTGTCCGCGTGCAATTGGGCTAATTTGGCATAGGACGCCATTGCGTCATCGGCATTCAACGATGGCAGTTTTTGCGCTCGCTCCAGAAAGGCTGTATCGGCGTTGTGCGCGTTGTCGCGGATGGTTTGCGCATAGGCCTCCCATTGAGCTGACTGCTTGTCGGTGATTTTCAGCTTGGCGTGCAGTTCGCTGATCCTCTTCTCTACAACGTCCATGTGCTTTTTGGTGTGAGTGGCAGCCGTCTGTGACGGTGCGGCAGGACTGCTCGCTGCCGTCGTCTGTGCCGAGACAGGAGTGGTGAGCAATGCCAGCATCAACGCTGCTGGCATAGCGGCTTTCAGTACGAAATTTTTCATGTCTTTATATCCGGATTGAGTTGTCGGACTGACGACCGTTGCCTGGGATACATCAGTGTGAGCGGCGGTCGCTCGGGTTTCATGCGGCCAGGGAGCTTAATAGCCGGGTGGAGGATATCCATTGGAATTGTACGAGTCGGGATAGTACGGCCTTGGGTAGTACCGGACCCCCGGTGGTGGTGGCGGAGGGGGTTGCCGGTAAATCACGGCAGGCGGCGCTCGTACCGCACCCGCGGCCACTGCCCCCACTACGGCGCCAATGAGTAGCGCGCCCAAATCGCCGTCGCCACCACTGCGATAGTCACCACCACCGCCGCGGTAGTCACGATAGTTGCGATGGTTATCATGACCATCACGATAATCGCGATGGTAAACCTGCCGCCCGTCGCCCTGGCGCTGATAGTCGTGCTGCGCTTGTGCCGGTAGCGCGGCAGCTGCCACCGTCACTGTGACGAGCATCACTGCCAGTCGGCGGAATAAAGGTATTTGCGAATACTGAGTCATGAGTCGTGCCTCTTTGGATGAGGGAATCACTGAACCTCACCGTCCACTGATGTGCAGGAGGATCGTGACCGTTCTGACCTGGCAGCGATCTACCTCACGCCAGATTGACTCAGCGACCGGTGCGGGTCTGTTCGGTAGCGCACTCTTGCGCCCCGGTACAGAGCGACCAAAGCGGATGCGCTGGGGGACAGCGCCCGGACCGCAGCGACCGCACTATAATTAATCTGTCGATGACACGAGAGAGGGTCCAGCTATGAAAACTCACTCCTTCCAGCATTACTCTCATAATCTGGGAATGGCCGTTCACGACGCGTGGATTACTACCCGGGTGAAATCGGCGCTGGCATTTGCAGAGCCGACTCTAGGCATGCATGTCAATGTCAAAACCCATGCAGGTACGGTAGCGTTGAGCGGCCGCGTCAACACCCATAAGGAGTGCGAGCGGGTGATAGAGCTCTGCCGTTCGGTGAGTGGTGTCAACGAAATCGATGCCAAAGACTTGCTGACTCATGTGTTCACTCCGGGGCATCTCCCCGAAGCACCCAACGCTGAAGAAAGCACCGAGTACCGGCCGCAATCGTCGGCAAAAAAGATGGATGACAAATAATGCTGGCGACCGTGTGAGCGCCGCGCTCCCGGCTTGGAAGCGCGGCGCAGGGCAGAAGCGTCGGGTGTTTTTCGACCAGAGATCCTTAAGCAATAACCTGAGCAGAGACTCAATGCGCCGTCAGTAACGGCGTGACGAGTTTATCCAGCAAAGGCCGATCGATTTTCGGGTCTCCCACGCTGCCGTCCTTGAGTACCACACCTTGCCTGTCGATGATGTAGGTCATCGGCAGGCGCCAGATTCGACCAAACCCCTTGAAGTCGGCATCGCGCTGGAACGCCGCAGGATAGCTGTAATGGGCCATGACTTTGTGCACCATCGGGTCGTCCTCCGGTTCATCCATGCTGATTGCGATAATCTTCAGTCCTTCGCCTTTGTGCTGCTGGTAATAGGTTTCTCCTAAAAATGGTTTGGAACATTTTGTTGACATTAGGCTTATCCTTTTTTCGCCAATAAAATGGCGAAAAGTGGGGTTTCACCGTTTTCTCGTAATATTTGATCTTGCTTGTTACAATTTATTGACAGTGGCAGTCCGGCATCATCACAATTGCGTCCATCGCCGAAGTAATAAGAGAGTTTGGGGATGGTGATCGGTAGAGAGTGCGACGTTTCATTTTCTTCTAGCGACTCCATATTGCCTTGCAAGCTCGCTCCCTGAGCATCATTGGGAGCTGCTTGGCAGTGCCACATCCTATTTGCTGACTAAGTCCGATACTGAGCTTTGCTCGGAGCGCTGATGCGGGTTGTCAGAAAGATGACTCCCTTGCAACGCTGTGTCGGAGAGACAGTGCTCATCGCATCACGTCCGGTTCAAACGGAAGGGAACTACATTTGAGTCAGGTCACGTTGGGCATCGGTCATCTACGAGATGAGCAAATATTGTTGCGCGATGGCGGGCTTTATTGGGTGGCAGTGGATCAGCAGAGCGATTCTGCCGCGCTGGCGGTCCAGTGCCTGGCAGCGATGCCGGCCAATGCGCAAGGGATGTTGGTGTGCTGCGGGCATTCCAGCCAGGACCTGGCCCAGAAGTTGGCGGCAGATACCGGTCCTGGTCAGTTGAAGCTGTTTGACATCAAAAAAGACGACATCGGCCTGACCCTCAAATCACTGGTCGGCGAGCTGACCCGTGCTGCACCGGTTGCCGGCACTACCATCGTGCTGATGCTACCGGACAGCGCATGGCAGAGCGACGTTGCGCCAGACCTGCGGCATTGCTGCCTGTCCCTGAGGCAATGGCTGGGCGCAAGCCAATGCTCCCTGCTGGTGATCAGCCATGGCCAGGCGCCTCAGCTGCATGAAGGTTTGTTGAGGCTCAACGATACGATCTCCGGGCTCGCTCAGCTCTATCGCCGTGATGGTGGTATTCGCTATCAATTGCACTACTGGCACAGCGAACGGGGCGTGTGCAGCGGGCAGGAGTTCGAGCTCGAATTGCAGGTGGACGGTTTTGCGCTCTCGGTCTATGAGCGGACCAATGTGCAACTGACCCATACCGATGACCAGCGCATCTACCTGACCCAGCGTTCTGTGCTTGAGGGCTCGCCACCACTGTCGGATCAGTGGCGGCTGTTCGAGAACCGCGAGGATTTGCTCCAGCAAGCCAGCCACGCTCGTGCTGCCAGCATCATCGTGGCCATCGACAACAACCTGCAGGTCGAAGAGCTGGCCCGCCAGATTCACGCCTTGCGCGAGCGCTGCGGCATCGCGCTGAAGATCATCGTACGCGAGATGGAGCCCTGCCTGCGTTATCGGGACGAGCGTTTGCTGGTGTCCTGCGGTGCCAACATCACCGTGCCCTATGGGACGACGCTGGCGCACTTCTTCAGCATCATCGACAGTGCCCAGGGCCAGACCTGGCGCCGGAGCCGCACCACCGACGTCCAATCGCTATTTGAACGTCTGCGGCCGCCCTCCGAGCGCGGTCTGTTAACGCCCCAGGAATTCATCAGCATGGTGGAGCGCGTCTATAATGGCGCCTCTGGCGAAATCAGCCACCAACTGCTCAAACTGATGCCGCGCGGTGGCCTGGAAATCGAGCAGTACTTGAGTCAAATCGGCTTGCGTCGTTTCGGTGACGTCGCCTGCGTGGTCAACGGTGCCTTTTATCTGTTCCTGTTTGCCTGTCGCGCGGACGGGCTGGAACCGGCATTGGGGAATATCTGCCGGCTGGCCTGGCGCGATCTGTTCAGCAGCTTCCAGATTCTCCAAGGCGTTGAAGCGTTGCCGCGCGAGGACTTCCTCGCGGCGCCCTTGATGCCTCCCACCTTCGTTCTGGCAGAAGAACGCATGGCGGGTAGCTCCGCTGAAGCTGCCGGCCGTGCTGCCTATTCACCTAAACGCACCACACTGCCCATTACGGACCCTTGTTCATGAGTTATTCCGAGCTGATCCAGGTGATTGGCCTCAGCAGCCTGCTGACCCTGATACTGATCGTGGTACTGATCAGGTTCGGTCGCCATTTTCTGTCCGTCGTGCAGGGCCTCTTGCCCCCGCGTTACCTGAAATCCCGTGGCGTGCGTCGTCGCGCTCCTGTCCAGAGCGAGCCCCATGAGCCGGTATGAAGTCATAAATCCGATGTCAGTGCGCGTCTGGCCGGGCCTGGGTCCCTGGAATCTGTATTTCATCCTCAAGTTCGTACTGCTGTGGGCGGGTTACCTGAACCTGCAGGTATTGCCTAACCTGGTATTCGCGGCGGCGTTGCTGCTGCCGTTGCCGCATCGTTATCTGCGCATCCTGCGCACAGTCATTGCGATCCCCGTGGGTGTTGCGCTGTTTTATCAGGACACCTGGCTGCCCCCCTTCAGCCGCCTGCTGAACCAGCCAGGCGTGCTGGATTTCACTGGTGCGTACGCTGTCGAACTGGCGGGTCGTTTCATTGACTGGAACCTGTGTGCGCTGCTGGCTGTGTTGGTGGTGGTCTATGCCTTCGTCCGGCACTGGCTGCGCCTGACCACTCTGAGTGTGCTGGGTTTAGCCTGGCTGGCCAGCGCCAATGTGCTGGCCCTGCGCCCCAGTAACGAGCCGGTCGCGGCGCCGGCCAGCGGCGCTCCCATCGCTGCGGTGAGTACGGCCGCCCCGGACAGCGCGACACTGGAAGCCTACCTGCAGAAGTTCTATAGCACCGAGGCTGGACGTCAGGTGGAGTTCAAGCCTGCGACTTCTGCAGCACAGCCTTTCGACCTGTTGCTGATCAATATCTGCTCCATGGCCTGGGATGACCTGGAAACCGTGGGCTTGCGCGATAACACGCTGTTCCAGCAGATGGACGTTATTTTCGACAGCTTCAACTCGGCCACTTCCTACAGCGGTCCGGCGGCCATCCGCCTGCTGCGCGCCAGTTGTGGGCAGGTTCCGCACAGTCAGCTCTATGGCACGGCCCCGGAGCAGTGCATGTTGATGGACGACTTGAGCAAACTGGGCTTTTCCAGCGAAGTCATGCTCAACCACACTGGGAAGTTCGAAGGTTTTATTGACGAAGTCCGCGCCCAAGGTTCATTGCCGGGCCCCGCTGTCAGTACCAGTAAATTGCCGCGTGCCCTGGTGGGCTTCGACGGTTCGCCGATCCTGCGCGATGCTCAGGTATTGGACACTTGGTGGAAGCACCGCGAAGAAGAAAAGAGCGATCGCGTGGCGCTGTTCTACAACACCACCACACTGCATGACGGCAACCGTGTGCTGACCGCTGATGGCGGCACCAGGAGCAGCGATTACAAACCGCTTGCCCAGGGGCTGATCGATGACCTCAATGGCTTCATTAAACAACTGGAACTCAGTGGCCGTCGGGTGGTCGTGGTGATCGTGCCGGAGCATGGCGCGGCCCTGCATGGCGACCGCATGCAGATAGCCGGCATGCGCGAGATCCCGAGCCAGTCCATCACCCACGTGCCAGTCGGCATCAAGCTGGTGGGCATGGGTCATAACCCCGGTGCTGCACCACTGCACATCACCGAACCGAGCAGTTTCCTGGCCCTGTCGGAAATCATCAGTCGCTTGTATAGCGCCCAACCCCAGGCGGATGGCCAGGGGCTCAACTGGTCGGTCCTGCTAAGCAACCTGCCGCAGACGGCGGCAGTCTCCGAAAATGCTGGCACGGTGGTCGTTGACTACGCCGGAAAACCTTACATACGCATCAAGGAGAAAGCAGGATGGCTGCCTTACCCACAGCGCTTCAAGTGAAGACCAGGGTGCAGTCACGTGCGGATCGTGCCGATGACATCGCCCGCCTGAAACTGGAGCTTGAGCTGCCCGAACTGGACTATGTGGACACGTCTGCGCAGATCGAATTGCAAAAGGCCCTGCATCGCTGGCCGCTGTTGGCGGAGATGGAGCGGCTGCAGGTGGCGGTCCAGCCGAAGATGCATCAGTGCGAACTGGAGACGCTGTCGTGACCGCACTCAGTCTGCGTGGTCTGCGCGGCGGTGTCGGCACCAGCTCGCTGCTGGCGGCCACCGGCTATGCACTGCATAGTCTGGGCGAGCGCGTGCTGCTGGTCGACATGTGCCCGGAAAACCTGCTTCGCCTGCACTTCAACGTCAGCGTCAGCGAACCCGGTGGCTGGGCGCGCGCCATGATCGAAGGGGTGGGCTGGAACACCCAGGCCTGGACCGTGGAGCCAGGATTGAGCGTGTTGCCTTACGGTCGCCTGAAACTGGAAGAGCAGGATCAAATCGAGCAGCGCCTGCTAAACGAGCCGAATCTATGGCACCGCCGACAGGCCAGCCTTGCCGAACACGTTGACTGGATCCTGTTCGATGTGCCTTTGCGACTGCCCGGTCATGCTCGTGTCGGCCCCTGTGCGTTGCGCCTGCAGATTGTCGAGGCGGACGCTGCCTGCCATGTGCTGTTGCAACAGGAAGAAACCCCCAGCGAGCATCTGCTGATCAACCGCTTCGACCCGGTCAGCCAATTGCAGCGCGACCTGTTGCTGATCTGGCGCAAACAATATGGTGCCCGCCTGCTGCCTCTCAACGTGCATCAGGATGAAGCAATGCGCGAAGCCCAGGCGTTCAAGATGCCGGTGGGGGCTTATGCCGAGGCCAGTCTGGTTGCCCAGGATGTGCTGAGCCTGGCCACCTGGTGCCTGACTCGACGCTTGGGGGCGGTATGATCGCCCGCGTTTTCCCTTATGTTCACTTGCGTCGACGCTATGACTGTGCGCCGCCAGTTGCGCTGCTGCTGGCGACATTGAGCGCCTTGGCGTGGTTGCTGTTGCGTCTGGAGTCACCGAACTGGCGAGCAGTGCTCGATCAGCCAAAGCGCTGGTATCCGCAACTGACCAACAAGGCACCGAGCCTGGGTGACCCGTTGCGCTATGCGGTGCAAAGCTTCTGGCTACTGCTGGTTCGTCCGGCCACGCCGCGGGCGCGGACATTGTCGACTCCAGCCTGGCTCAAGGTCGTCGGCGCGCTGTACCTGCGGCTGTGGACGCGGATTGGCAAGGTGCTGGAAGAGTTGCCCCAGCGCGCCGAGGCCAGCCAGCAGATTCGCCAGAGCAGCCATTGGTGGAAAGGTCTGGACCGTCACAATCAACGATTGGTCAACGCGGCCATCGGTGTCGTCGCCTTCATTTTTACGTTGCTGTGCATCACCGAGCCCTTCGGCTACGTCGCCCAACTGGTATTCGTTTTGCTGCTGTGGGGCCTGGCCATGCTGGTGCGGCGGGTTCCGGGACGCTTTCCGACGTTGTTGATGGTGGTGCTGTCGGTCATCGTCTCGTGCCGTTACCTGTGGTGGCGCTACACGTCGACCCTGAACTGGAACCAGCCCCTGGACCTGGTGTGCGGGATGATCCTGCTGGTGGCCGAAACTTATTCCTGGGTAGTGCTGATCCTGGGGTACATCCAGACTTGCTGGCCCTTGGGCCGCAAACCGGCGTTGCTGCCACGCGACACGCGCCTGTGGCCCAGCGTCGACCTGTTGATCCCGACCTACAACGAAGACCTGTCAATCGTGCGGGGGACGGTGTATGCGGCCATGGGCATCGACTGGCCGGCCGACAAGCTGAACATCTACATTCTCGATGACGGCCGACGCGAGAGTTTCCGCCAGTTCGCCGCCGAAGTAGGGGTGGGTTACATCACGCGCAGTGACAATCGTCATGCCAAGGCCGGTAACCTCAACCATGCGCTGAAACAACTGAGCGGCGAACTGGTCGCCATTTTCGACTGTGACCACATACCGGTGCGCTCATTCCTGCAAATGACCACCGGGGGCTTTTTACGTGATCCGAAACTGGCGCTGGTGCAGACCCCGCACCATTTCCTGTCACCGGACCCCTTCGAGCGCAACCTGGATGTATTCCGCGAGCACCCCAACGAAGGCGAGCTGTTCTACGGGTTGATTCAGGACGGCAACGACATGTGGAACGCGGCGTTTTTCTGCGGCTCATGCGCGGTGCTGCGGCGCGCCGCGCTGGATGCGATCGGCGGCTTTGCCGTCGAGACGGTTACCGAAGACGCCCACACGGCGCTACGCCTGCACCGCAGCGGCTGGAACTCGGCCTATATCAAGTTGCCGCAAGCGGCCGGCCTGGCAACCGAAAGCCTGTCAGCGCACATCGGCCAGCGCATTCGCTGGGCCCGTGGCATGGCGCAGATCTTCCGCACCGACAACCCCTTGCTCGGAAAAGGCCTGAGCGTCTTCCAGCGCATTTGCTACGCCAACGCGATGATGCACTTTTTGGCCGGCTTGCCGCGCCTGGTGTTTCTGATGGCGCCGCTGGCGTTTTTGTTCCTGCATGCCTACATCATTTACGCCCCGGCGCTGATGATCCTGCTGTACGTGCTGCCGCACATGATCCACGCAAGCCTCACCAACTCGCGGATGCAGGGTGCCTATCGTCGGACGTTCTGGGGGGAGGTGTACGAGACCGTACTGGCCTGGTACATCGCGCGCCCCACCACCGTGGCATTGTTCAACCCCAAAAAGGGCAAGTTCAACGTCACCGCCAAGGGCGGCCTGATGGAGCACAACCAGTTTGACTGGAAAATCGCCCAGCCGTACTTGCTACTGTCGCTGCTGAACATTACCGGCCTGGGTTTTGCCATCTGGCGTCTGATCTGCGGGCCCCGCGACGAGATCGTCACCGTTGTGGTGAGCGTTCTCTGGGTGGTCTACAACCTGGTGATCATCGGAGGCGCCATGGCGGTCGCCGCAGAAGCGCGCCAGGTTCGCCAGACCCACCGTGTAACCGTCAAGTTACCCGCTTCAGTGCGCCTTGAAAGTGGTCACTGTTACCCAGGCATGTTGCAGGACTATTCCGACGGTGGCGCAGGCATCCAGCTCGACACCTCGCTGTCGTTGGCGGTGGGCGGGAGCATCTCGCTGATGATGCAGCGCGGCACTCGTGAATTTCTGTTCCCGGGCTATATCAGCCGCAGCCACAAGAACTTCGTCGGCATCAGCTTCACCGGCCTCAATACCCAACAGAAAATCGACTTTGTGCAGTGCACGTTTGCCCGCGCCGACGCTTGGCTCAACTGGGGCGAGAATTACACCCCGGATCGCCCGCTGCACAGCTTTGTGGACATTCTCAAACTTGGCTGCACCGGTTACTACCGCCTCTACGAATACCTGCCTGCCTGGATCCGCCGCATCGCCGGCCCGCCTTTGCGAATGTTGCGCTGGTTGGTCAGTTTCCTGCCGCGCATGCCAGCGGCTGCCCCAACTCCCAACTCCCGATCAGTGAGCGCACCATGAGCCGCTACTTCAGCAAATCCCTTGTTGCCAGTCTGGCGCTCCTGGTCGTCGGTTACGCCCAGGCCACCACCGCACCTGTGCCTGTCGCACCGGTCGTGGTCAGCAACACACCGAGCTGGAGCACCGCGTACAGCTTCGAACAGCTGGGCCGTCCCGCCGACAGCCTATTGCTGGGTATCCACAATAGCGACCAGATCGAATTCAGCCTGCGCCGAGATCGCATCGCCAGTGACGCGAAACTGCAGCTGGAGTACACACCGTCGCCGTCTCTGCTGCCACAGATCTCGCATTTACGCGTGTACCTCAACGACGTGCTGATGAGCGTTGTGCCGATCGAGAAGGACCAGTTGGGTAAGAGGGTCAACCAATCGGTAGCACTTGACCCGCGTCTGATTTCGGACTTCAACCGCGTACGCCTGGAGTTCGTCGGCCACTACACCGATGTCTGCGAAGATCCGGCCAACAGCACGCTATGGTTGAACGTGGGGCGCAGCAGTCAGATCCAATTGCAGGAGCAGGCGCTAACGCTCAAGAACGACCTGGCCTATTTCCCGATGCCTTTCTTCGACACCCGAGGTCAGGACAAGCCGGTCATCAATTTGGTCTTCGCTGATGCGCCGACCCTGGGCGAGCAGCGTGCAGCCGGTATTCTGGCGTCCTATTTCGGCAGCCAGGCCGCTTGGCGTGGTGCACAGTTTCCCGTGCTGTTCAACCAGCTGCCACCCGCCGATGAGCGCCATCGCGCCAAGTCGGTCATTGTCTTCGCCACCAACGATCATCGTCCATCCTTCCTGGCTGACACAACGTTGTTCCCGGTCGTGGATGCGCCCGTTGTACAGATGATCGACAACCCGCAGGATCCCTACAGCAAGATGTTGCTGGTGATGGGGCGCAACGACGATGACCTGGCTGTGGCTGCCCGTGCCCTGGCATTGGGCGCAGGCGCGTTCCGCGGGTCGCGCGTGACCGTCAACAAGGTCGAGCAGCTCAAACCTCGGGTGCCTTATGACGCGCCGAACTGGATGCGCACGGACCGCTCGGTACGCTTCGCCGAGTTGATCAAGTACCCCGAGCAGCTTCAGGCCAACGGGCTGCAGCCACGGTCCATCACGGTGGACGTGAATCTGCCGCCTGACCTGTTCGTCTGGCGTAACCAGGGAATCCCGCTGCAAACCAAGTTTCGTTATACGCCTCCGTTGGTCAACGACGAGTCGCGCTTGACCATCAGCCTGAACAACCAGTTCATCACCAGCCTGCCGTTGCTCAGCAAGACCGACAGCCGTCTGGAGGAGCTGCGCCTGGCGGTGTTGTCCAACGAGTCGGCGAACCTCAGCGACAAGCTGCTGGTACCAGCGCTGAAGATTGGCGACCGTAATACCCTGCGTTTCGACTTCAACTTCGCCAGCGCCTTTAGCAGTGCCCAGCGCGACCGTTGCCAGACTTCGCTGCCGGTGAACAACCAGGCCGTGATCGATGAAGAGTCGACCATTGACCTGTCCGGCTACTATCACTACATCGCCATGCCCGACCTGCGCGCCTTTGCCCGAGGCGGTTTTCCATACAGCCGCATGGCTGACCTGTCGGAAACCCTGGTGATGGTCCCGACCCACAGTCGCGCTGTGCAACTGAGTACGGTGTTCGAGACCATTGCTGGAATTTCTGCGCGCTCAGGCTTGCCAGCGTTTGGTCTGCGACTTTCGGACAACTGGGACGACGCCAAGGCGGATACCGATCTGCTGGTATTCGGCGCCATGGCGCCGGGCGTGGGCGATGGTGCCGATGCCAATCTGGTGTTGGACAAGACGCGTGCCTGGCTACTCAAACCGTCCAACGAGCAGATCGGCAAGTCGGCCCGCGCCGGCCAGTTCAGCGATGAGCGCGACATGGGGGCCAACCGCGTTGACGTCAGCGCCCAGGCGCCGATCGCCGCCATCGTCGGCTTGCAGTCGCCGTATCACCAACAGCGCAGTATTGTGGCCTTGCTGGCGAGCGATGACGCCGATTACCAACTGCTGCGCAATACCTTGGGCGACACGGGAAAAATTGACGCCGTTACCGGTTCTGTAGCGTTGATCCGCAGCAGTGGCGTAGACAGCAGTTGGGTGGGCCAGCAGTATTTTGTCGGCCATCTTCCGTGGTGGCTGCTGCTTTGGTACCAATTGTCCGAGCACCCGATCCTGCTGGCCGTCTTCGCCACCATCAGTGTGCTGCTGACGGCGTTCCTGCTGTGGCGCGCACTACGTTGGGCTGCCCGTCGTCGCCTGGCTGGTCAGGAGTAGTCGGGTGAAAGCTTTCTTCGCGCTGGCTTTGGCCGCGTTCATCGTAGTGCCTGGTGTTGCCGGTGCTGCTGATTGCGCCTGGCCGGCCTGGCAGAATTATCGCCAGGCGATGCTCAGCCCGGACGGACGGGTAATCGACCACTCCTCGGAGCAACTGATCTCCACATCGGAAGGACAGAGCTACGGGCTGTTTTTCGCCCTGCTGGGCAATGATCGCGAAAGCTTCGCCAAGGTGCTGCGCTGGACCCAGGACAACCTGGCCGGCGGAGACCTGAACCGGCAGCTTCCGGCGTGGCAGTGGGGGCGCGACAACGCTGGTCGCTGGCAGGTACTTGATAGCAACAACGCCACCGACGCCGATTTGTGGATCGCCTATAGCTTGCTGGAAGCCGGGCGTCTATGGCATCAACCGACTTACCTGGCATTGGGTCGCAATCTGCTTTGGCGCAGTGCTGCGCAAAGCCTGCGCAAGCTACCGGGTCTGGGCCTGATGTTGCTGCCTGGCGACGCCGGATTCGACAATGCCGAGGGGTGGCGTTTGAATGCCAGTTATCTGCCGCCGCAATTGCTGGCACGCTTCGCCCAGGAAGCACCGATTTGGACGGAGCTGGCCAGCAACACCGAACGTCTATTGATCGAAAGTTCGCCCAAGGGCCTGGCACCCGACTGGCAACTGTGGAAACCCGGGCAGGGTTGGGCCGTGGACAGTCAGAAGGGCACTGCTGGTAGCTATGACGCCATTCGTGTCTACCTCTGGCTGGGCATGCTGGACAAGGATGCGCCCGGGCGCACCAGGTTGATCGAACACTTCAAACCCATGCTGGACCTGACTGCACGGCTGGGCCATGTTCCGGAAACAGTCGACACAATCACCGGTCTCGACAATGGCACCGGCCCGGTCGGCTTCGGTGCTGCATTGTTGCCCTTGCTGGCCGCCAGCCCGGACAGCGTGGATGCCCTAAAGGCCCAGCGTCAACGCCTGCAACAACAGCCGCCCTTGGCAGATGCCTATTACAACCAGTCGCTGACGCTGTTCGGGCAGGGCTGGGACCAACAACGTTATCGCTTCGATAAAAACGGACGCCTCGTGCCGAACTGGACTGCCGCATGCACAAATTGACCGGTTTCGGGCTGCTGTTGAGCAGCGTTTATGGGGTCGCCCTGGGCCAGCCTCTCAGCCCGCCCGACCAGCAGCAATGGCTGCTGGAGCAGGTCCGCATTGGTGAGGCTCTGTACCGCGAAGACCTGGTGCATGACTCGCTGGCTCGTCTGGAGCTTATCGCCCCGGACAATCCGCTGGTGAAAGTCTTTGAAGTCCGCCAGGCACTGTTGCAAAAGAATCAACCGGAAGCCGAACGCCTGGTCGCCCAACTGCGCCAGCAGGTGCCAGGCACGGCGGCCCTGCATCAGGCCGAGAACTTGCTGAAAATGCACGGCGCCGACGGTCAGAGGGCTCTGCAGGAGGCGCGCCTGCTGGCCGTCGCCGGTCGTTCCGAAGACGCGGTCAACGCCTATCGGCAATTGTTCGGTGATGACATGCCGGACTTTGCCACGGCTCTGGAATATCTGAATGTGCGTAGCGGCATCAAGGCCGAGCGCCCGGTCGTGATAGATCAGTTGCGCGAGCTGGACCGCCAGTACCCCGGCAATGCTTCGCTGCGCCAGACCTTGGCCGGCCTGCTGTTTGCCGAAAAACGTGATCCCGAGGCGCTGGACGTCTTGCATCAATTGGCTGGCGATCCGAACGCCAGCAACAACGCTGCCGAACGCGAATACAACTACTGGCTCAAACAACCGGTAGGGCACGAAACCGCGCAGGGCTGGCGAACGTTTCTGAAGTTCTACCCCTACACCAGCTTTCGCGCTGACGCGACTAAACAGTTGCAAGAGCAGGAGCAATACCTGGCTGATCCGGCCTGGCAGGCCGGAGTCAAAGGCAAGGCATTGCTTGAGGCCGGCGACAACGTCGGCGCTGAAGCCAGTTTGCTTCGGGCGATCAAGCGTTACCCGCAAGACTCCAGCCTGCTCGGTTCGCTGGGTCTTTCGCTGATGCGCCAGAACAAGCACGAAGCGGCATACAACACTTTTGCCCAAGCTTCGGCCATCGAGCAAGACACCACCTGGATAGCCAAATGGCAGGATCTCAAGGCTGTCAACTATCAGTGGATGCTGATGCAAAAGGGTGATGAAGCCCTTGAGCGAAAGGATTACCCCGTCGCGAAAAAATGGTACCGGCAGACGGCTAATGCCAATCCGAGCGATCCAGCGCCGCTGATCGGCTTGTCCTACGTTGCCCGGGGCGAATCCGATGACATCACCGCAGAAGCCCTGCTGGTGCGGGCGCGCAAGCTCGATCCGAACAACGCAAGCGTGGTGCGTGCGATGGTCCGCCTGTACCTGTCGCAATCACCGGAAAAGGCCGAGCACTACCTCGACAGCCTGACGCCCAAGGAGCAGCAAGAGTTTCAAGGCGTGCGTCGGGGGCTGACGCTGGATCGCCTCAACGCGCAAGCCGATGACGCTACCCGGCGCAGCGATTGGGCGCAGGTGACGGTAGCCTTGAGCAAGGCTCGCGTGCTGGACCCGGACAATCCCTGGCTGGTGTACCGCTTGGCCAACGCCCAGCGCGAACTTGGTCGCAATACCGAGGCCGATCAAAGCTTCCACGGGCTGTTACAACGTCAGGGCCAGAACACCGAGGCGCGCTATGCCCACGGCCTGTTTCTGGCCAATGGTGAGCGTGACGGCGAGGCCATGGGCAGTCTGCAACAGATCCCGCGTGCCGCCTGGAGCGACAACATGAACGAGCTGTGGGCACGTCTGCAGCGTCGCCAGTTGCTCGCGAAGGCCCGGGCACTGCGCGACGGTGGCCATGAGGTCCAAGCCGAAGCGCTGTTGATGCGTGCGCCGACCACTGATGACTACCTGACCCTGGCCGACTGGGCTCAGCAGCGTGGCGACCTGGTACAGGCCGAAAGCCGCTACCGCAAGGTGCTGGCCAGCGCGCCGAAAAATGCCGAGGCCCAACTGGGCCTGAGCGAAGTGCTGATCGCCCGCGGTCAACCGAACGCCGCCAAGGTCAGCCTTATGGCAGTGGCGGCGCCGGTACCGGCCGATGTGTCGTTTCAGCGCCGCCTGGCCAATGCCTGGGCGTCGCTGGGCGACAAGACGCGTGCGAACGCGCTGTTCGCGCAGTTGCTCAAGACCCCGCAAAGTGATCCGTTGGTCTATCGGGATGCGGCGCGTCTGTTGTCCC
The DNA here is from genome assembly GCF_000217955.3 of Pseudomonas fluorescens HK44. Lineage (GTDB taxonomy): Bacteria > Pseudomonadota > Gammaproteobacteria > Pseudomonadales > Pseudomonadaceae > Aquipseudomonas > Aquipseudomonas fluorescens_AQ. Next base: position 467,502 of record NZ_AFOY02000015.1, read on the forward strand.
GAGAAGAGCCGCAGTGGGCTCTGGATGACTATGCGCGCAGCATGGGCGCGGCAAGGATGATCGAACCACAACAGGCTGAGCCGCGCGACAACCGTGCCATGACCTTGGCCAGCCGTGCCAGGGACAGCGATGACTGGTTGAAGCGCAGCATCCGCAGCGACGTCGACGAGCTGTACCAAAAGCAGAACCCGACGGTGAACCTGTACCATGACCTCGCCTGGCGCACCGACAACAGCTCATCAGGGGTCTCGGACCTGACCACCCAAACCACCATCCTGCGCATCGACGCGCCGGTGGCGCAAGGGCAGGGCTTTGTCCAGGCCGAAGACATCAATCTGGATGTCAGCAACTTTTCCAGCACCGACCGGTTCGGCTTGTGCGCGGTGGTGGTGAATGGCTGTACCAGCGCTTCGCAGAGCGTGCGCGGCACCCTGCTGGGCATGGGCTGGCATGATGATCGCTGGGCCTTCGACCTTGGCCATACGCCACAAGAATTCACCGTGTCGAACTGGGTGGGCGGTGTCACCTACAGCGGTGACTGGAGCAGTGTGGGTTACCGCCTCACGGCATCGCGGCGGCCCCTGACCAACTCACTGGTGTCGTATGCCGGTGCGGTCGATCCGGTTACCGGAACCAAGTGGGGCGGCGTTACGGCCAACGGCTTCACTCTGGGCCTGAGCCATGACCAAGGCGGCAAGGATGGCGTGTGGGCAAGCCTGAGCAGTCATTGGTTAGTGGGCCAGAACGTTGAGAACAATCAGCGACGCACAGCGATGGGCGGTTATTACTATCGCCTGGTGGAACGCGCCGACGAACGTCTGCGCACTGGCCTGACCCTGATGTACATGGGCTACGACAAGGACTTGAGCGAAGACACACTCGGCCAGGGCGGCTACTACAGCCCGCAGCAGTACTACTCGGTCAGCGTGCCGGTGAACTACGCCTGGCGTAACGCTGACTGGTCGGCCTTGCTCGAAAGCTCGGTGGGTTGGTCGTTCGCGAAAATCGATGGCTCTGATCTCTACCCCAAAGACAGCGAAACCGATCTGCAAAACCTGCTGGCGCAGTCGGATCACAAGATGGTGGACAACCCGTCCCTGACCAAGAGTGGCAGTAGCAGCAACGGCTTCAATTTCCGTGTCCAGGGCCTCGTGGAACGTCGCCTTTCGGATAACCTGGTCCTGGGTACCGGTATCACCTGGCAGCACAGCGAAGGCTACGCCCCAAGTCGCGCCTTGCTTTACCTGCGCTACACGTTTGACCCTTGGCAAGGAAACCTGCCGCTACCGGTGGAGCCGATCTCGCCTTATGCGGATATGCGCTAGAGCGCCACAGCAGGCGGACTGGCCCGAATTATCGCTCTGCGCATTCGGTATGGCGGTTGTGGTCAACTAATCCCGGACAATAAAAAGCCCGGCAACCGGGCCGGGCTCTATCAGCGTTTGAACGTTGTTTAGCTCAACAGCCCGGTACTGACCGCGACAATCAGGAAAATACCCAGCACCGCCCGGTAGATAACGAAGGGCCAGGTGGAAAACCTTTCAAGGAATTTCATCAGGCCCCAGATGGCGCAAAACGCCGACACGCTGGCGATCACCAATCCGAAAATCAGGTGCGACCACGCTTCGACCGGGATATGTGCGTGATACAGCACCCACAGCTCTTTCAAACCGGCCAGTGCGATAGCGGGTAGCCCAAGCAGGAATGAGAAGCGCGCGGCTTCTTCGCGTTTGAAGTTCAGAAAGAGCGCGGCGGTGAGTGTTGAACCGGAGCGGGAAACACCGGGAATCAGCGCGCCAATCTGTGCAATACCGACGATCAATGCATCCCGCAGACGCATCTGTCCCACGACACGTTGATGGCGGCAGCTGAGTTCGGCTGCAGCCAGCAGAACGGCCATCACCAGGCATGAGATACCAATCACCATCAGGCCTCTTAACGGTGAGTTGCACGTATTGAGCAGTGAGGACAAGGCCAGGCCCGCAATGCCGATCGGGATGGTCGCCAGCACAATGGCAACGGCCAGCTTGAACGACTGGTTGCTGTAATCACGCTGCCGCACGGCGCCGATGCTTCCGGTGACGACTTCCCGTACATCACGCCAGAAATAGCTGACGACCGCGGCCAGTGCAGCCAATTGCATCGCGGCGGAAAACGCCGAGCCAGGATCGGGCCAGCCGAGCAGGGCGGGTACGATACGCATGTGCGCAGTGGATGAAATGGGTAATAGCTCGGTGATGCCTTGAATGATGCCCAGGATGCCAATTTGCAGGTAATCCAGAGAAGCAAAGCCGATATCAAGGCCGCTGGTACAAACGTTTGTCAAAATACGTTCCTTAAAAAGTAAGGCTTTCCCACTACCCCCCCCCGAAAACACGGTACGACGCTCGGAAAGTCTCGGCAGTGGGCAAATGATCCTGGACTGAACCGCTCTGTCAGAGGGTCGCTCAAGGTGACTGCGAGCGGAATAATGGCCTTATTTGTAACTGTTTGCTACTGGCTGTTGAGATGATTTTTTTAGCCAGGAACGCCCGCGAAGCCCATGTGTACAGGCCTGTCCGGGATTTTATGTTCGCTTCATGACCGACAATCGAGGTTGCTCAGTTCCAGCTAAGTTTGCCTGCGTAGTCTCGCCCTCGCGCCAATTGCAGCGCTGTCAAGGAGAAGCATCCACATGAAGCCGCTTACGAAAGCTGACTGGCTCAATAAAGTCCCCGAGGTGACCCTGTCGTTCTGGGTCATCAAGATCATGTCCACCACTGTGGGTGAAACCGGCGCCGACTTTCTCGCCGTCGATGCCGGGTTGGGGCAGAGTGTGACCAGTATCGGCATGGCCGTGCTGTTGGCGATCGCACTGTTCGGCCAACTTCGTACACGCGCCTACACCCCTTGGATTTATTGGCTGACGGTGGTGCTGGTGAGCATCGTCGGGACACAGATTACCGATGTGCTAACCGACAAGATGGGCATCAGCCTGTATGCCAGCACAGCGGTATTTTCCGTGCTGCTGGCGATCAATTTCATGATCTGGTACGGGTTGGAGGGCAGTCTTTCGATCACTGAAATCGTCACACCGCGCCGGGAGCTGTTCTATTGGGCGACGGTGCTCTGCACCTTTGCGCTGGGCACGGCGGCTGGCGACCTCGCCACCGAGGCGCTGGGTCTTGGTTTCACACTGGGCGCGGTGATATTCGGCGCGTTGATCGGCCTGACGTTCGCCGCCTGGCGCCTGGGCGGCAATACGGTCCTGACCTTCTGGATCGCCTACATCCTGACCCGGCCTTTTGGCGCCTCCCTGGGCGACTTGCTGACCCAAGCCAAGACCTATGGCGGACTCGGCATGGGCGCCATGTGGACCAGCGCGATTTTCCTCAGCGTCATCCTGATTCTGGTGGCCGTCGCACAGATGAGCGTCGGCAATCGCAAACTCGTCACTGAATAACCCGTTCAAAAGCCTATCAAGGAATCATCATGGTCTACGTTAAAACCGCCATTCGTAAAGCCGCCGTTCTTTCAGCCATCGTCGTGTTTGGCCTGGCCGCCGGGTGTTCGAAACCTGCCGATGCGCCAAAAACGGGTGCTACTTCGGGCGCAGCCAGCGTTCAGCAGAGCACGGTCTCGAAACTGGGCGACCTGTCGGCATTCCAGGGCATTGCGGCCAACGTTGCCGATCTGGTGAATAAAAACGACCTGCCGGGCGCGAAAACGCGAATCAAGGACCTGGAGTTGTCCTGGGACTCCGCGGAAGCCGGCATCAAACCGCGTGCTGCCAGCGACTGGCATGTCCTGGACAAGTCCATCGACACTGCACTTGAGGCCTTGCGCGCCAGCACCCCGAAACAGAGCGACTGCAAGGCGGCAATGGATGATTTGCTGAAAACCTTCAATTCGCTGCAAGGAAAAAGCTGACTGCTTTCAATATCAATAAATCGCTTCGCGCGCGCTTGAACAGGTGATTCAATGCAGGCTCGACAGTCATTGCGCAGGTATATCCGCGTGAGTGTCGAGCCTCACTTATCACCGGAGAGGGACATGCGGATATTACTGGTCGAAGACGACCCCATGATCGGGGAGGCGATCCAGGACGCACTCAAAGATGCCAGTTACGCCGCCGACTGGGTCAACAATGGCCTCACCGCCCTGACGGCGCTGGACACTCAACATTATGACCTGGTGTTGCTTGACCTCGGCTTGCCCGGCAAGGACGGCCTTGCGGTATTGAGCAGCATTCGGGCTCGCAACAACGGCGTGCCACTGCTGATCATCACGGCCCGCGACAGCCTCGATGATCGCTTGCGCGGCCTCGATGGCGGCGCTGACGATTACCTGCTCAAACCGTTTGATATGGCAGAGCTGCTGGCCCGCATGCGGGCCGTTCTGCGCCGCAAAGGCGGCAGCGCGCTGCCGGTGTTCAGCAACGGCGTGGTGTCGCTGGACCCGATCTCGAAACAAGCCAGCACTGCAGAAAACCCCGAGGTCCAGCTCTCCAGCCGCGAGTTTTCGCTGCTGCAGGCGCTGTTGATCAGGCCGGGGGCGATTCTCTCGCGCAGCGAGCTTGAAGACCGTATCTATGGCTGGGGCAATGAAGTGGAAAGCAATGCGGTGGAGTTTCTGATCCATGCACTGCGTCGCAAGCTGGGCAGCCACGTCATCAAGAATGTCAGGGGTATGGGATGGATGGTTTCAAAAGGCGACTGAGCGAGTCGGTCCAGGTCAGGCTGTCCGTTTCCCTGTCGCTGGCCATTCTGATCGTCGCTATCGTGGCCGGCATTTTTGCCTTCGTCTCGGCATTCGATGAAGCCCTGGAAATGCAGGACAATACCCTGCACCAGGTGGCCGTGTTGTTCGAGCGTCAGCAGATGACGCTGACCTATCCGACACAAGGCAAAGGCATCGAGGGCGACGATGAAGAGTCCAGGGTCACCGTTCAGTACCTGAACGATGGCAACCAGGCGTCGGGCAACGTGGAGGCTGGTGCACCGCTGCCACTGCCGACGACGCTGACCGACGGCCTGTCGACCCTGGTGGTCGGTGGCGAGCCGTTTCGTGTGCTGGTCAAGACCCTGACCAGTGGCGCACGCATCGCCGTTGCGCAGGAAACCGGCACTCGCGACAAGGACGCCCGTGAGAGCGCCTGGCGCGGCCTGCTGCCGTTTCTCATCCTGTTTCCCGTGCTCTTGCTGGTGGTTGCCGATCTGGTGCGCAAGCTGTTTCGACCTATCGCGGCACTGGCGTCTGAAATCGACCAGCGCGGCGAGCAGGAACTGCACCCCATCGACGAAAACCATTTGCCCGCCGAGATCCGTCCCTTCGTGCTGGCCATCAATCGATTGCTCAACCGTGTGGCGCAATCGATGGAGACCCAGCGGCGCTTCGTCGCCGACGCCGCCCACGAACTCCGATCGCCGTTGACGGCCCTGTCGCTGCAAGCCGAGCGCCTGGCCGTCGCAGACATGTCGACGTTGGCGCGGGAGCGTCTGTTTGCGTTGCGGCGGGGGATCGAGCGCGGCAAGAATCTGATTGATCAACTGTTGGCGCTGGCCACCGCACAATCGAACTCGACGCTGCCTGCAACGCCGGTTTCCGTGCATGGCGTCTATCGTCGCGTGTTGGAGGACCTGATGCCGCTGGCCGAGGCCAAGCATATCGACATCGGTGTCGAGGACGAACAGGACGTGCAGGTGCTGATCAACGAGCTCGACCTGCTGGCCATGGTCAAGAACCTGGTCGATAACGCCATTCGCTATACGCCGGCGGGCGGACGGGTAGATCTCTCGGTGGGCATGGAGGAGGGCGGAGCGCTGTTGCAGGTCAAGGACTCCGGCCCGGGGATTGCGGCCGAGGAACGGGAGCGTGTGTTCGACCCGTTTTATCGCAGCCTCGGGAACCATGAGGTCGGGTCCGGGCTGGGGCTGTCGATCGTCAAGGCGGTAGCCGATCGCAACGGGGCACAGATCCGTCTGGGGTTGGGCGATGAGGTGGCAAGACGCGGGTTGTGTGTTTCGGTATGGTTGCCGTCATTGATTTCCCGCAGCGTTCCCCCTGCCGCCCATTTGTAGGCGCGGCATCATGTGCGAAAAGAACACATAGCCGGCTGATGCATCTCTCAGCCGGCCCTGGATACTCACTCAAGGATCAATCCATGCTTTTAAGCAAGCGCGATCAGGCGCAAATCGAGCGTCGCCTGGTGGTTACCCTGACCGAGGCCTGTGAGACGGCCAAAGCGCAAATCGTCGGGTTTGCCTGGTTGACCCACGAGGTGGATTACACGGCATTCCCCGCAAGCCTGAGGGTGACCTGGGTTTTCGACACGCTGGCCAACAAGCGCGAGGCCCTGGCCATCGGGCAAGCTGAACGCATGGTAGAACTGACGGCCGTGGCGTTGAGTGAAGCGGACATTCTCGTCAGTCCGGTTTCGGCTCACGTGCAATTTGACACTGAAGAACAGTGTCAGCGCGTCAATGGCGGAAACTGGCAGCAACGTTTGGCGCGCCAGCGCTCGACTCGGGATTGAACCATGGCCAAGGATATCGAAAACCCGTGTATTTCCGTTTGCCAGCTACGCGGTGAGCTGTGTGTGAGTTGTGGGCGCATCAAGGAGGACATCAGGAAATGGAAGCGCATGAAGCGCCCCGAAAAAATGGCCGCCGTGCAACGCGCGAACCTGCGCCTGCAAAGCCTGAAAAAATAACGCGTGAGCCACCGGTCGACCGATAACTGGCCGGTCCACCTTCAATTCCGTAACATCCGCAGCCGTCTTTTCCCGCCACGCCCTGCGGATTGTTCCGTCGGCCTGTATTTTAGGTAAGCCATGAAACCCAAACGTCTGCGCGCTGATGCCCTGGCCGGACTCACCACCTCTTTTGCTCTGCTGCCCGAATGCATCGCCTTCGCTCTGGTTGCCCACCTGAATCCGCTGATGGGCTTATACGGAGCCTTCATCATCTGCACCCTGACCGCCCTGTTCGGAGGCCGGCCGGGGATGATTTCCGGTGCTGCCGGATCAATGGCCGTGGTGATTGTCGCGCTGGTGGTGCAGCACGGCGTGCAGTATCTGCTTGCCACCGTATTGATGGGCGGGCTGTTGATGATGGCTTTCGGTCTGCTACGGCTGGGCAAACTGGTGCGCATGGTGCCGTACCCGGTGATGCTCGGTTTCGTCAATGGCCTGGCGATTGTCATTGCCCTGGCCCAACTGGAGCATTTCAAGAGTGGCGGGACCTGGCTGAGCGGTACAGCGCTGTATCTGATGATTGGGCTGGTGGCGCTGACGATGGCCATCGTCTACGTGTTGCCGCGCCTGACCCGAGCCGTGCCACCGGCGTTGGTGGCGATCCTCGGCGTCGGTCTGGCGGTCTACCTGCTCGGCCTGCCGACTCGCACCCTTGGCGACATGGCGCACATCGCCGGCGGTTTACCTGGCCTGGCCCTGCCTCAGGTGCCCTGGAACCTGGAGACCCTGCGCATCGTCGCCCCTTATGCGGTATTGATGGCGCTGGTCGGCCTTCTGGAAACGCTCCTGACGCTGAACCTCACTGACGAGATCACCGAGAGTCGTGGTTACCCGGATCGCGAATGCGTGGCATTGGGCGCGGCCAATATGGTTTCCGGCCTGTTTGGCGGGATGGGTGGCTGTGCCATGATCGGTCAAACGGTGATCAACCTCAGTTCCAGCGGCCGCGGCCGCCTTTCTGGCGTGGTCGCGGGGGGGATGATCCTGCTGTTCGTGCTGTTTCTTTCGCCGCTGATCGAGCGCATTCCGCTGGCGGCTCTGGTCGGGGTGATGTTCGTAGTGGCGCAGCAGACCTTCGCCTGGGCCTCGCTGCGGGTGCTCAACAAGGTGCCGTTGAACGACGTATTGGTGATCATTGCCGTAACGATCATCACAGTGTTCACCGATCTGGCTATCGCTGTGCTCTGCGGGATTGTCATTGCTGCGCTGAACTTCGCCTGGCAGCAGGCCCGCGAGCTATACGCCGACAGTTACCTGGAAGCCGACGGTAGCAAGCTCTACCGCCTGCATGGCACGCTGTTCTTCGCCTCTACTGCACCGTTCCTCAACCAGTTCGACCCCGCCAACGACCCGCATCAGGTAACCCTCGATTGTCGCCACCTGAGCTTTGTCGACTACTCGGCCATCGCTGCGCTAAAGACGCTGCGTGAGCGCTACGTCAAGACCGGCAAACAGTTGCGGGTGTTTCACTTGTCCGAACGCTGCAAGAAAATGCTCAAACGCGCTGGCGTAGCTCACGACTGAGGTCGGTGCATGGGAACAGGTCGAGTTTGAGTCAGCGATATCAATGCTGGGGAAGGTTCCAGCGTTCGCGAAAGTGCTCGTACTCCGCTTCGGGCAGTTGAACCAGTAGAGGGGACTGACGCGGATCCAGCCAGCTGAACAAGCGAGCAATGTCCGCTGGGTCCATGGCTGTGCAGCCAAGCGTCGGGGAGGTGGGGGCACGCCAGATGTGGAAGAAAATGCACGAACCGGAGTCGGCGGACGCTGGCGTGTTGTGCTCGATGACAATGCCTTGTCGATACATGTCGTCATCGCGACGCATGTGTTCGGAGCTGTTCCAGTCCTTGGCAATCTTCGATCCGTCGACGAGCTCGTTATAGCGTTTGGAGTGGCTGTCATCCACGCATTCGGTGGTCGATGTCAGCGCAAGGTAAGGCAGTCTGGTATCGGCCGTGCTGTCGTAGCCAAAGGCTGTTCCCAGTTTGAACAGGCCAGCAGGCGCTTTCCCGTCGCCTTCACGTTTGATCGGCCCCTCGCGTTGGTCAACGACACTGAGACCCTTGCCCCAGGCCAGCCCGCTTTTGCCGACAACCACCGGAAACGACGCTCCATATTTCTGAAACGTTTTGCCTTGCCGCTCATAGCGTTGGGCGGTCCCCTGGATATCAGTCCAGTTTTTTGTCGTGACCACAATGAGTTGGTTGCTGGTGTCTGGCACCTGCGCCTGTGCTGCGTGAGGCTGCGGATCGGTGTCGCTGGACTCCAGCGGAGTAATGGGGAAATCCATGACGTTCTTCAACGCATCATTCCCGGTGTAGGTGAAGTGCCACCACTCTTTCGAGTACCCGGAAAATCCCTCTTTTTGCATGGCGTTGCCGAGCCGCTGGCGATTCTCTCTGGCGGTCGCGTTGATCGTCGAACTGTCGGTATGCGCTCGCTCATCAAAGCAGTCAAAACCTGTTCCCATGTCGACAGCACCATCATGCCAACGCTGCTCATAGGGCGCGGCGCAGTCGACTTGCGCGGCCGAGGGGTTCCATGTCTGTGCGGGCAGAGCCGCTGGCCCCGTCAGCGTCAAATCCACCGTGCCGCCCTTGGAGTGATTCGAAACGCGGGCCACATAGCCCAGACGCCAGAAGTCTTGCTTGTCCACGCGCGGATAGAACTCGGCCTTGCGCGGGTCACCCGGTTGCGTCGCAAAGCGCCCCATATCGGCAACAGCACGGCTGGGTCGATAGCAGTCAAATACCTTCAAACCGTAGCCTTGCGCGCGCAGCGCCGTTTGTACCCGGGCAAGGGCCTTGGCGGCGTCCAGCGACAACAGACACTCCGCAGCGCCGTAGCCGTCAAGCGGGTGCCCGGTGAAGTTGTGGGCGCTGGCATAGCGGATGTCCTGCTCGATGCCCGGATCAATCGCCCGCAGATAGACCATATGCTCGGGTCTTGGCTCGGCGCTCGCCATGCAGGGCGCGATAATGGCCAGCATCGAGAAGCACAGCGGTTCGATTTTGCACAGCAGGCGCATGCGATGCCTCCAAAGATGCCGGTTTTCAAAGCAGAGCGGGTAATGGAACGGGGCGGTGACAGTATCAACGTGGGAATAGAAAGAATAGAAAGGACTGGCGAAACTGCTGCTCAATAAAAAACGCTGAACCGGTAACGGTCAGCGTTTTTTATGCAGGCCGGATTTGGATTCAACTGCGAGACAGGCGTTTATTGCCGGATCGGGTCGTCTGCTTCAGCGGTCCTGGCGACCGCCAAATGCCGCCGGCCTGCGCTCTGCAAACGCCGCCAGCCCCTCATCAAAGTCGCTGCTCTCTCAGGCCTGTCGACGCAGTTCTGCGATCTGTTCCATTGCCTGGACGGGCATTGGTTGCAGGTCTTCGAGGATGCGCAATTCAACTGCGCTCTTGCGCAAGCTGCGTCACCAAAAATTCGATAAACGCCCGAGTCTTCTGCGGAACCCGACGTGCAGACGAGTAGACCGCGTTGATGGTGATCGGCGGAGCCTGCCATTCGCACAACACGGCGACCAGCCTGCCGGCCGCCAAAGCCTCTTCGACAATGAAGTTCGGCAGCAAGGCGATCCCCATGCCGGCTTCTGCGGCCTGGGCCAGCAGGTCGCCATTGTTGGCATGCAGCGGGCCGGTGACATGCACGCGCTGCGTCTCGTTGCCGTTGCTCAATTGCAGGCTGACGCCGCTCTGCAGATAGCCATAATTCAGGCATTGGTGGGCGCTCAGGTCCTTTGGCGATTGCGGTGTACCCGCGCGCTCAAGATAGGCCGGGGAGGCGACCATGATCCGCGGAGCAGGCGCCAACAGTCGGGCCACCAGGGAGGAGTCCGGCAGGCTCGCGATGCGGATGGTCACATCGAAGCCGCCGCGTACCGGGTCGACCTGCTGGTCGCTCAGGACCAGTTGCAGCTCGATGTTCGGATGCTGTTCATGAAACAACGGGATCAACGGCCCGAGTCGCCGCAGACCGAACGACATCGGCGCGTTGACCCGCAGCACGCCGCGTAGTTCGCCAATGCCGTTACGCGCCCGTTGCTCGGCTTCGTCCACGGACGCGATCACTTCACGGGCCGCTTCGTAGTACTCCGCGCCGGCCTCGGTCAGGTGCAGGCTGCGCGTCGTGCGCTGCAGCAACTGCACACCGATGGCCTCTTCCAGCGCCTGAATCTGTTTGCTGACTTTTGAACGTGGCACATCCATCGCTCGGGCTGCGGCAGCAAAGCCGTTTGCTCCGACGGTGGCGACAAAAGCACGCATGCATTCGATCCGGTCCAAGACTGTCCCTATTTTGGAAATAATGATTATGCATTTTAGGTAATTGTTTCGGTTTTATCCAGAAACTACATTAGGTTCCAAGCCGGTAGCACACAGCCTCCAACCGGAGTACGCACCGAGCCTTGCAGCCAAACGAACTCATCCATCCAGCACAGCGACATCAAAAGGAACACGCCATGTCTATTCGTGAATTGCTCAACCCAACCAACTCCGCGCTGATCCTGATCGATCACCAGCCGCAAATGTCCTTCGGCGTGCAATCGATCGACCGTCAGACCTTGAAGAACAACACCGTTGCATTGGCCAAAGCCGCGAAGATTTTCAACGTGCCGACCATTTTTACGTCGGTCGAAACCGAAAGCTTCAGCGGCTACATCTGGCCGGAATTGCTCAGTGTGTTCCCGGGGCAGCAGCCCATCGAGCGCACCTCGATGAACTCCTGGGAAGATAAAAAACTGGTGGAGGCGGTGAAGGCCACCGGTCGCAAGAAACTGATCATGGCCGCACTCTGGACTGAAGTGTGCTTGAACTTCCCGGCTCTGGAAGCGCTGGCCGAAGGCTACGAGGTGTACATCGTCACCGACGCATCGGGTGGGACGACCAAAGAAGCTCACGACATGTCGGTGCAGCGGATGATCCAGGCCGGTGCGGTGCCGGTGACCTGGCAACAAGTGTTGCTCGAGTACCAACGCGACTGGGCACACAAAGAGACTTACGACGCAGTGATGGACCTGGTGCGCGAGCACAGTGGTGCCTACGGCATGGGCGTGGATTACGCCTACACCATGGTGCACAAGGCGCCGCAACGTCAGGTCAAGTAAGCCGCGAATATACCGTTGCTCAACGGCGCAGTTCGCTGCGCCGTCACTGTCAGGGGGCATGCTCGGAGAGTCAGTCATGAACATCGAATTGTCGGAAGGCGTAGTCACACTGCTGGTGCGCCATCGGGTCAAGCAGGGCGGGGATGAGGCGTACGAAAACTGGTTGCGTCGCACCATCGCCACGGCGCGCACCTATCCAGGGCATCTGGGCATTGATGTGATGCGCGGACAAAGCCAGGGGCTGGCTCAGTTCACCAGCGTGCTGCGCTTCGCCACGACCGAACAGTTGCAGCATTGGCTCGATTCCGAGGATCGCCGCACGCTGCTCGAAGAGGCACGGCCATTGCTCGCCGATGGCGACCAGACCGAGGTCAATGCCGACCGTGAGTTCTGGTTTACCCCGGTCGATGCCGCCGCGCCGTCCCCGCCGCCGCGCTGGAAGCAGGCCTGCGTGACTTTTTTGGTTATCCTGCCCCTGAGCTTTCTGGTGCCGATGCTGTTCAAGCCGCTGTTTGGCTGGGTGCCCTGGCTGGGCGGCTATGTGCAAGGCAATGTGCTGATCACGGCCAGCATTGTGCTGTTGGTGGTCTACGTGTTCATGCCTCGGGTGACGCGCTTGTTTGCAAAGTGGCTGCAGCTGCAATCCGGCTCATGAGTGAGGACATCAAGCGAGCGGTAGGTGGCCCTTGCTGAAAAGTAGCGTCGAGTGGGCTGCAGTCCAGCGCCTGTTGCGTCGCGTGTCGAGGGTTGCCAGGTCATTAGTGAGCCGCGTAGGTGACTCCCCGGTGACTTCGCACAGCAGCGCTGTTATAGCTTCCCCGTTAACCGTGCCGTGCTCTTGTAGAAAATCTGCCACAGCGGTGACAGCGGGCCAGTAACGACGCACCAGACAGCAGGAGCGGGCGATTGCCAGGGACTCGGCGTCGAGTAGCTTTCGTGCAGGCAGCAAACTGATCAATTCGTAACCCCGGCGCCGGTCCCCACTACCGCTGCCCCAGATGAATGTGTCCGATTTGGTGCGCCTGTAGACCGCTTCGGCCACGGGGCCGGCGAAGCAGTCGAGAAGGTCGCGCTCAATAGAATCGACCATGGAGGGTAGGTATTCAGCAATCCCGGGCGCGTCGAAGGAGGGGTGCGGGACCAGGTAATCAGCCTCGACCAACCCCTCTACGTTTTGCGGGTTGCCGCGCAGATCAATCATTGGGCCGGTGCAGGCTTCTGTCCTGGTGCGCACAGTGATGCGCTCGATGTGCTGACCATTCCACCAAAAAGCCAGGGCGTGGCCAGCTTCGTGGACGGCCGTGCGGCGCTGGCACTTATTCATGGTCTGGTCCTCTCCCGTACAGGCGTACGTCGCGTAACAGGTCTATTCCATCCTTAGGTGTCAGGTAAAAGACTAGGCCTATCAGGACCGAATACGCCACCTATTAGCTGAGTGCTTTATAGGGGGCTAACCTTAACGGAGCGCTGGTGAAAACTGGCCGGTTGAGACCTGATAAGAGATACGAATAAGTCAGAAGCGTACTAGGCTTGCCGTGGGCCACCGTGCTGGTAACTCGATTGCCGCTATCCGGATTGCCCGTGTGACCACGACGATCAATGGATCGGATTGTTGGCCCTGCAGCTTATGTCATTGATTTCGCTCGTCGCTATCGCGCGCCCACGCGGGGCCGGATAGCCGGATGAACACGACCAAAGGTAGCTCACACATGGCAACTGAATCGAAATGCCCGTTCAATCACGCCGCCGCGGGCGGTGGCCCGTCGAACCGCGACTGGTGGCCGAACCAACTCAATCTGAAGATCCTGCACCAGCACTCGTCCCTGACCGACCCCATGGACGAGGGCTTCAACTACGCCCAAGCGTTCAAAAAACTGGACTTTGCGGCGCTCAAGAAAGACCTGCATGCGCTGATGACCGATTCGCAAGACTGGTGGCCTGCGGACTTCGGACACTATGGACCGTTCTTTATTCGCATGGCCTGGCACGCCGCAGGCACCTACCGCACGGGTGACGGGCGTGGGGGGGCCGGCTCCGGTCAGCAACGCTTCGCGCCGCTCAACAGTTGGCCGGATAACGTCAGCCTCGACAAGGCACGCCGACTGCTCTGGCCGATCAAGCAAAAGTATGGTCGTAACATCTCCTGGGCCGACCTGATCGTCCTCACCGGCAACGTCGCGCTGGAGTCCATGGGCTTCAAGACCTTTGGTTTTTCCGGAGGCCGTCCGGATGTCTGGGGACCGGATGAGGACGTCTACTGGGGCTCCGAAAAAACCTGGCTGGGGGGCGACGTGCGCTATGGCAAAGATGAGAGCCCTGCTGTCCAGGAGCGCAACCTGGAGAAACCGCTCGCTGCGGTGCAAATGGGCCTGATCTACGTGAACCCGGAAGGCCCTGAGGGCAACCCGGACCCGGTCGCTGCTGCGGTGGATATCCGCGAAACATTCGCTCGCATGGCGATGAATGACGAAGAAACCGTGGCATTGATCGCCGGCGGCCACGCCTTCGGCAAGGCCCACGGCGCCGGGCCTGCAACCGATGTGGGCGCCGCCCCCGAAGCCGCTGGCCTCGAACAGCAGGGCCTGGGCTGGAAGAGCAGCTTTGGCACCGGCAAAGGTGGCGACACCATCGCCAGCGGCCTGGAAGTGACCTGGACCACTACGCCCACGAAGTGGAGCAACAACTACCTGGAGAACCTGTTCGGTTTCGAGTGGGAACTGACCAAGAGCCCGGCCGGTGCGAACCAGTGGACAGCGAAAAACGGCGCTGGCGCGGGCATCATTCCCGATGCTCACGACCCGTCCAAGCGGCGTAATCCAACCATGCTGACCACGGACCTGTCCCTGCGATTCGACCCGATCTATGAACCGATTTCATGGCGCTTCCTGGCAAATCCGGATCAGTTGGCCGACGCGTTCGCCCGCGCCTGGTTCAAGCTGATCCACCGCGACATGGGGCCGCTTTCGCGCTACCTGGGCCCGGAAATGCCGAGTGAAGTACTCCTGTGGCAAGACCCCATCCCGGCGGTTGACCATGCCTTGGTCAACGACAGCGACATCGCCTCACTCAAGAGCAAGCTTCTGTCCTGTGGCCTGACAGTCTCGCAGCTTGTATCAACTGCTTGGGCCGCGGCTTCCACCTTCCGTGGCTCCGACAAACGTGGTGGCGCCAACGGTGGGCGCCTGCGCCTGGCCCCGCAGAAGGACTGGCCGGCCAACGAGCCTGCGAAACTGGCGAACGTGCTGGCGACCCTTGAGAAAATCCAGAGCGAGTTCAACAGCGCACAGACTGGCGGCAAGAAAATCTCGCTGGCGGACCTGATCGTGCTGGCCGGTAGCGCTGGTGTCGAACAGGCGGCGAAAAATGCCGGTCACACCGTCACGGTGCCTTTCACTCCGGGGCGGATGGACGCGAGCCAAGAGCAGACGGATGTTGAGTCTTTCGGGTTTCTCGAACCCATCGCCGATGGCTTCCGCAATTACCTCAAGACCCGATACCGCGTACCGGCCGAGGCGTTACTGATCGACAAGGCGCAACTGCTGACACTCACCGCGCCAGAAATGACGGTGCTCATTGGCGGCCTGCGCGTGTTGAACACCAACGTCGGACAAACCCCGCACGGGGTCTTCACCCAGCGAACTGAAGCGTTGACCAACGACTTCTTCACCAACCTGCTCGACATGGGCGTGGAATGGAAGCCGGTCTCGGACGCCAATGAAGAGTTTGAAGGACGTGATCGCAAAACCGGCGACCTCAAATGGACAGGCACTCGTGTCGATCTTGTCTTCGGCTCAAACTCGCAACTGCGGGCCTTGGCCGAAGTCTATGCCAGTGCCGACGCGAAGGAGAAGTTCGTGAAAGACTTCGTGGCAGCCTGGACCAAGGTGATGAATCTCGACCGTTTCGACCTCAGGTAACGCGAGTATTGACCCCTGGGTCCTGGAGTGGGCCACCTTGACCTGATCGTTCAGGTCGGGGGGGGGGGCTCCGGGAACAATCAGACAAAATGAGAAGCATCGTCTACACGATGTGACAATCAGCCGGCGCGAGACATCGGTTGCTCTGTGCACCGATCACGGCGTTCCGTCGCGATGTAGCTCGTGTCGACCTTATTCTCCAAGAAGGGACAGGGTCCTGGCGTCTGGCTCACCGGCGAAAAACTGGTCGAGGGCCCGCTGGAACAGGGGCTGTTCGGGCGTGATGCTGGCGAATAGCGTGAGACAGGAGCGCAACTTCAAGTCATCGGGGTGGCCAAGGATGGCCAGCGCACTCTTGTCGCGGTGTTGCAGGAGGGTACTGACACTTTCCTCCAGTCGTGGCCCCAACACATCATGCAGCAGATAGGCCCGGGCTTCGGCAGCACCGGAAATGGCAAAGTGCCGGGCCATCTCGCTGTGTCCGAGGCCCTGCAGTTGCGGGAAGATGAACCACATCCAGTGGCTGGTCTTGCGCCCGGCGCGCAACTCATCCATGGCTCGGCTAAAAACCGAGCGCTGGGCCTCGACGAAACGAAGAAGATTGAAGGGGTCGTGCATGTTTGTAATCCCTCAATTGGCAAACACTGCAAACGCGCTATTACTTTTTGCACTCCGCTGTCACCACATGGCAGGTACTCGGCGTGCCACCGGATCGGCTGGCATAGCGTTTGCAATTATCCAGGGATTTTTGCCGAGCCGTATCCAAAGTGGAGCCCCAGGCCAGCCCGCCTTCGCCGGCAGAGGGTAGCGCTTTTGCGTAGCAGTTCGAGCCTATGCTTGAGGTCGAATAGCGATGTGCGGCAGGTTTGCCTGAACATCCTGCGGTCAGCGCGAGGTTGATGGCGAGCAGGGAGAGTAGGGCCCATGACGAGTGTTGACGCGCTGTTATTCCGGTCATCATCCCATTTCCCCTGTATCAAGAGGCTGGAGGCGTGTTTGTGGTTGTGCTCTATTCAGATTAGACGCTGTTGCGCCTGCCCTCGGGTCGGTTCAGCGGGCCGAGGGCATTTGGGGGCGTTTTTGCCGGGCTGGCTCTTTTCACTCCGTGTTTGTCCAAAAGAGCTGCGCAAAGAACAACGGCTCGTCAGATAAAACGAGCCGTTGTTGTGAACGTGTTTATCGGGAGAAGGGCACGGATGTCGGATCGGCCTCAAAGGTGATCCGTATCAATCACCGGGAGTTTCGGTGATTGCGCACACAATTGGGACAGTCAGCCACTGCGTAGACTATCGGCCAGGTTTTTTTTTCGAAGCAGACGAGCCGCACTTTCGATATCAGGCGCTAGCCAGCGGTCCTCGTCATAAGGGGGGACCTGTTCGCGCAGGAGGCGCCAGGCAGAGCCGGTGCCGACCCCGAAGCGCTGCTCCTTGAGAAATTCGAATGCCTGGGCTGCAAGAAGGTATTCGATAGCCAGCACCTGGGTCGTATTGTCGATGACTTTGAGCAGTTTAAGGGTGGCCCCTGTGCCGAGACTCAGGTGGTCTTCCTGCAGCGCAGAGGTCACAAAGTTATCGACCACTGCCGGTTGCGCCAGATGGCGATTTTCTCCGACCAAGGAGGCTGCCACGTATTGCGCGATCATCATTCCCGAGTTCACGCCGGGTTGACTGACCAGGAATGCTGGCAATCCGCTTACCAAGGGATTGATCAAGCGATCGAGGCGGCGTTCGGCAACTCCCGCGAGTTCAGCGACTGCAATACAGAGCAGATCGGCAGCCATTGCCAGGGACTCGCCGTGGGGGTTGGATTGAGACAGCACGCGATAATTCTCAGGTGTGCCCACGACCAGGGGATTATCGGTGGCCGAAGCCAGTTCAGCATTGATCTGCAGTTCGGCGTGAATCATCTGATCGCGGCAAGCACCATGAATCTGGGGAATCGAGCGAATACTCATGGCATCCTGGGTTCGAATTCCGCGGCTACTGGCGATGACTTCGCTTCCCGCCAGTAACGCGCGCAGGTTACCCCCCACGCGCTGGATACCAGGGTGAGGTTTGAGCGCCAGGACGACTTCATCGAAGGCATCGATCTGTCCTTTTAGTGCCTCGAAGCTCATTGCGCCGATGATGTCTGCCCATTCGGCCAGATTGAAGGCGTCGGCCAGTCCCAGGCAGGCCAGACCGGTCATACAGGGCGTGCCGTTGACCAGGCTCAGGCCATCTTTGGCGCACAGTTCCAGCGGCGTCATGCCCGCTTCGCGCAATGCTTGTGCAGCCGGCATTGGCCGGTCTTGCCAAATCACCTCGCCAAAGCCCAGCAAGGCAACACCAATGTGCGCCATGTGCGTCAGATAGCCAACAGAGCCTTGTGACGGCACGCTTGGTGTGATGTCCAGATTCAACAGTTCAATCAGCGCTTCTACCACGCTGCGGCTGATACCTGAGTGACCGTGGGCATAGTTGTTAACAGCGGCGCACATGATGGCCCGTGTTTGCTCGACCGTTAATGGCGCGCCGACACCACACGCGTGGCTCAGTAGAGTGTTCCGAGACAGCTGCGCCAGTTGCGGCCCTTGCAACATTACGTTGCTGAGAGCACCCAAGCCGGTATTGATGCCATAAGCCCGCTCACCCCGTACCACAATGTGGTCGACGATGGCGCGAGCGTTGTCAATTCTTGCCCAGGCCGAATCACAGAGGTGCAGCTTGGCGCCATGTCGTGCGACCTTGACGATCTCGCGCCACGTCAACGACTTGTCGCCAAGGGTAACGCTATGGCTGTCTTCAGTTGTGACGTTGGCTATCACCTGCTGAGGTATCAGGTCGTCTGCAGGCATCGGATTCATGTCGATGCCACATGCGGGGGCGGTGCTGCTCATTCTGCGCTCCTCATTTGATGGCTGGCCACGAATTGACGAAAACGCTCGGTGGGCAAACCTTCGAACAGCTCTGCTGGCGTGCCTTGGGCGTCGATGCGACCGCCCTGCATGAAGACCACTCGATTGGATACGTGCCGGGCAAAACCCATCTCGTGGGTCACTACCAACATGGTGCGACCTTCTTCAGCCAGCGCGCGCATGACTTTGAGGACCTCACCGACCAACTCCGGATCCAGCGCCGAAGTCGGTTCATCGAATAGCATGACCTGCGGATTCATCGCCAGGGCCCGGGCAATCGCAACCCGTTGTTGCTGGCCTCCGGACAGGTGGGCAGGGTAGTAATCGCGTCGATCGTACAGCCCGACCTTCTGCAATAATTGTTCGGCCTCTTCAAGACATTCGGTATACGAGCGTTTGAGAACCCGCATTGGACCTTCCATAACGTTCTCTATCACGGTCCTGTGCGACCACAGGTTGAAGCTTTGAAACACCATGCCGAGGCGACTGCGTATCTGCTCAACCTGGCGCGTATTGCCCGGTACTTGGCGTCCGTCACGCAGGCGCTTCATTTCGATGGTTTCACCATTGAGGCAGATGCTGCCCTCATCGGGTGTTTCGAGCAGGTTGATGCAGCGTAAAAATGTACTTTTTCCTGAGCCGCTAGCACCGAGAATCGATACGACGTCGCCTTTGTGCGCTTTCAGGGATATTCCCTTGAGTACATGCGCTTGCCCATAGGATTTCTGGATATTGGTGACCGACAGAGCGGCCGTTGACTGACTGTTCATAGTGAGCTCCGCAGGGAATTCGGATTGCTGCTGGCATCGAGGTTGGCTTTCGTCGGCACATGCACTGGCCGCTCACGCAAATGCGGTGTCAAGCGATGCTCAAACCAACCGATGGCGCGAACGATGATGTAGTTGAGCACCAGGTAGATCAGTGCGGCACAGGCGAACACTTCCATGGTGCGGTAGGTCCGCTGGATGATCTGTTGAGCGATACCGGTGACATCCCAGACGGTTATCAAGCTTGCAAGTGCCGTGGCCTTGAGCATCAGGATTGCTTCTGTGGAGTAGGCCGGCAGTATCTGGCGCAAGGTGATCGGGGCGATGATCCGGTGCAATAACGCCCAGCGCGACATACCAATGGCTTGCCCGGCCTCAATTTGGCCATAGGGGATGCTAAGCAGGCCGCCGCGGATGATCTCGGCGGTATAGCCTGCAGTGCACAGCGCCAGCGAGACGACCGCGCAGCCGTAGGACGAACGCAGAACAACCCAGGCGACGCTATCGCGGACCGCGGGGAATTGACCCAATCCGTAATAGATCAGGTACATCTGAATGATCAGCGGCGTGCCGCGGAAAATCATGATGTAGCAGCGCGCCGGATAGCTCAGCAGTGGCCAACGGCAAACGCGCATGCTGACAATGATGAATGACAACAACAGCCCCAGTGACAGCGAACTGAAGAATAAAGTCAGCGTGGTGGGCAGCGCCGCCAGCAACTTGAGTAACGTATCGAGCAAAAATGCGAAGTCGATCATTTGAGGCTCACCTGTCTCAGTGTTGGATTGGACTGCGGCGCTGCGTACGATGCACGCGAGCCTCGGCGATACCGAATATTCGCCCTGACAACCCAGTCAGCAGCAGATAGCCGATGCCGCCGATGATGTAAAAGGTGAAATATTGGCGAGTAGAGCCGGCGGCCATCAGGCTGGCGCGCATCAGTTCAATCAAACCGATCACGGATATCAGTGCTGAGTCTTTCAGCGTCATCTGCCAGACGTTACCCAAGCCTGGGAGCGCATAGCGCAATACCTGGGGGATCAACACACGCCTGAAACGCATTGCGCGGCCCATGCCAATGGCCAGTGCCGCTTCCAGTTCACCGCGGGGGACTGCGAGGAATGCACCACGATAGACTTCGGCTTGATAAGAGCCCGAAAGCAGCCCGACTGCGAGCGCGCCCACCGCAAAAGGCGGCATGTCGATATACCCTGTGGCGCCGAACCAGTGGCCAACGGCGGACACTACCGTGGCACCGCCAAAGTAGAACAGGTAAATCACCAATAGCTCGGGAACGCCTCTGAACAGCACCGAGTACGAGTCACCTAACCAACGCAGGCTACGTCGATGTGACAGTTTGGCCGCTGCCACCAGGCTGCCGAACACGGCACCGATCAACAACGACACCAGAGTCAGTGACAGCGTCATGCCTGCGGCTTTCAACAACGCCAAGCCCCAGCCGGCGTTACCGAAACTGAGCATCTGCAAGGTATCCATAAATGTATCCTTCTATCGAAACGCCCTTCGTTGGCTGATAGCCCATGAACTGGGCTCGCAACGAAGCGTCGAGGGAGTTGCCGGGCCGGCATTGGATTGCTGGAAAGCCGCAAGCGCGGGGCAGCTTTCTATTTCCGGCCCGTGGTCAGTCTTTTTATGGCGTGATGTCAGCCCTGAACCATTTTTCAGTGAGTTTCTTCACCGTGCCGTCCGCCAACGCCGCACTCAGCGCCTCGTCGAATTTTGCTTTCAACTCAGGCGTGTCCTTACGAAAGCCAAGGGCCTCGCCCGGACCCCAGATAGTGCCGCCGATCTTGGGGCCGACCATGGATAGCGATTTGTTCTCGGGTTGGTCGAGTATCGAGCTGAAGAAGGTCACGTCATCGAAGGAAAAATCGATACGCCCAGCCTGCAGATCCAGCACATGCTCATCGGATTTTTTGTACTCACGAATGGTCGCGATGTCCTTGAAGTTGGTTTCGACGAATTCGGTATACGCCGTGCCGGAGGCAATGCCGATGGTTTTACCCTTGAGTAAGGTCCGCATCTTGTCGATGTAAGGTTTGTCCACCTTCGCATCCCCGGTTAGCTTGACCACCTCCGCGGCAATACCCGCTTGGGCAATCAGTTTCGGATCGCTCGCAGCCAGTACACCTTGGGTTGCAGCATAGGGCCGAGAGAAGGCAATGATTTTCTCTCGCTCGGGGGTGATTACGACGGCATCCATGATGAGGTCGAATTTGCCGGCTTGCAGACTAGGGATCATCCCGTCCCAATCCTGGGCGAGCAGGGTGCATTGAAGCTTGATGCGTGCACATAGATCTGCCATCAACTCAGGTTCGAAGCCGCCAATGGCGCCACCTGGAAGCGTCATGTTCCAAGGCTGGTAAGCGGCTTCGGTGGCGATAGTCACAGCAGTCCACTCTTTAGCCTGGGATGCTGATGCGCAGAGCCAAGCTGCGCCGATCAGGGCATACTTCGCCAGTTTTGCTGAATGCCTTATTTTTGTTGTTTTCATAACTGCTCCGCATTGCAGTGAGCGATTGATGGCATGGGTAATGGCTTGCGGCGTAGACCGCAAAGCCGTTTTGCTTACTCAGAAACGTCAATCAGGACGCACGCCCGTAAAATCCGATGCTTTCCTCATCACTGAACATTACGCCTGTGTTTTCGTAATAAGAGAATATGGCAATCATGCGCTCCTTCGACCCCTGCACTGGCGTCACGCGATGCAAGGAGTTCACGCCACGAAATACGTTTAAGGTGCCAGCCTCAAGTGTTAGGGTTTTGACGTCGGGATCGCGCCCGTCAAGCACGGCCGCAATGCCTTCGTAGTTGGGGTTGTCAGCCGTGCGCAGATTGCTGCGGTATTGGAACTGGCCACCTTCAAGTGGCTCCTGCAACAGCAAGGTGGTGGTGAACTCACTACGATCGAAATGCCAGTTCAACGCTTCACCTTCGCGATAGCTCATGACATTGGCGCGCGCCAGAGGGTCCTTCATTACATGAAGGGCCGGCTTGCCCATGACTGCCGCGATAAAGCGAAGCAAAGGAGGGTATTCATAGATGGCCAGCACGGTGCTCTTAGCTATTTGATCAGCGCACAGAGTGTGGTTGGTTGATTCGACCTCGCGCAGCGCCGGGTGCTTGGGATCGATTCCCTGGACGTCGGGCTTGAAGTAAATATTGTGTCGGCGTTTATGAGTATGCGACTGGCTGTCCATGATGGGTTTGATTTCCGCTACAGCCTTTGTCATGGCCAGCGGTTTCATAAGCTGTTTCAGATTGAACATGCCAGTGGTTTGCAACTCGATAGCAGCAAGGTCGACCGCGGCCTGCCATTGCGGGCTGCCTTCCTGGTCCAGTGGATAGCGCTCGAGATCCAGAATATCTTTCATGGGTACCTCCCAGTGAGTGAGACCTGAAATTACCTTGAGGAAAACTTTCCAACAACGGCATAAATTGTTAGCGTCCCCCTAGAAAAACTTTCGAATGAGTACAATATGAACCGACTTCCACCGCTCAATGCTGTCAAGGTTTTTGAAGTTGCTGCCCGGATGGGCAGCTTCGTATTGGCAGCCTCGGAGTTGGGCGTTTCCTCGGCGGCCGTTAGCCAGCAAGTACGGCATCTTGAAGAGTTCCTCGGGCGCAAACTCTTCGTGCGAGCAGGCAATCGCATCACCCTGACGGATGCCGGGCATGCCATCTACCCGCAGACTTCACGTGCGCTTAACGATATTGCCGCCATGACAACACGGATTCTCGAGGGGGATTTGCATTCGCGGCGGTTGGTGGTCAGCGTGCCGTTTTCCTTGGCCGAATCCTGGCTTGCACCGAAGTTGTCGGAGTTGCTGGAATTTCACCCGCAACTGTCGATCGATATCCGCGTGGAAGATGACCCGGTGGATCTTGTGCGCCATGACATTGATCTAAGGGTCAGTTATGGGGATTACCACTATCCGGGGCTTGAGGTGATACCTCTGGTGCATGACGAAGTGATACCCATGTGCACACCTGAGTTCTGGGACGTCCATGGCAACCAGGAATTCGACCTCGCGCAGGTGCAGCAGAACCTGTTCATCCATACTCACTGGGGTATCAACTATGCGTCCCATCCGACCTGGCACGATTGGTTTTCCCAGGCATCCATCAGCCATTATCCAGACCCGAAATTAGGTCGACGTAGCGGATTATCCAGTCTGTCGATTTCACTGGCGCGCTTGGGTCTGGGCATCGCGCTGGGGCAAAAGCTCATGGCGCGCAGTGACCTGGAGTCGGGGCGCCTGATTACCTTGTCATCGGTCTCACTGCGACTCGGTCACCCCTATTGTGCCTTTGTGCCTACCGCCAAGACCGGTCGTGCCGATATCAAGCGGATGCTGGCGCTGTTGAGGAAATAACCGCTGCGGCCACATGGTTTTTGACGGTTGCGCGAGGTGACGCCACGTGTGCTCAGGTTGAGTCCAGCCAGAGCTGTTGGTTGGGCGGGTGCAATCTTCAGGCTGGGTCAGGAAAAATCCCGAAAGCTTTCAGAATGACTTTGCGCCGTCATCCAGTCAGTCAGTTCTGTCACCATCTTCTGCACCTCGCTGCCCTCCGGCTCCGCAGGCCTGACAATCGCATTCCAGGCAATATCGAGCCCGTCATCAAGGGCTGCCCAGGCAAGCTCACCTCGTTCCAGGCTTGGTGTCACCAGGTCGCGCTGCAAGATGCTGAGGCCGTAGCCGGAGCGTACCAGTTCGACAATGGCTTCGATCACCTCCACCGTGATCATGCGACGCGGCAGAACACCGCCCGGTGCAAAGAAGCGGTCGTATTCCCAGCCTTTGGATCGTTCGGTCGAATAGGTAACCAGGTTATAGGTCTTGAAATCTTCAGCGTGAACATTGTGCCTCCCGGCCAGGGGATGATCTGTTGCCATGATGGCGATCAGCTCATCACGAAACAGTGGGCATTTAGCGACGCCACTTGGCACCATCCCATCGTCAATGATCGAGACATCCAGTTTGCCTTGGACCAAGCTGGAGTAAATCTCGTCGCGGTGCACCGAGACCAGCGTGATTTCGATATCGGGACGCAACTCGGCGTAATGCTTGATAAATTTTGGAATCCAGCGGAACGGTCCATAGGACGTGACGCCCAGACGCACGAAGGCGCAGACGCCGCCAGCCATGGAACCGGCATCTGCTTCTGCCTCGTTCAGAATCGTCGCGATATCTCTTGCCGCCCGTTCCAGTCGTACGCCGGCGGGGCTCAGTCGCAACTTGCCTCCCGCGCGTTCAGTCAGCTTCACTCCCAAGCGCCGCTCCGCCTCGCGGAGACGGTGACTGACCGCCGATGGCGTCACCCATAAACGTTCGGCAACCGCTGTTATCGAATCGACTTCCGACAGGCACTGCAGCATTACCAGATGATCCAAACTGAGTTTCATGGAAGCGACCTGAAAAAAATTCACAAAAAAGCCAAGAATAATGAGCGTGACTTGGAATTCTGCCGGGCGCAATCTGTTTTCAGCAACAACGACTGGAGAGCTACAGATGACCGCGCTTGCTCTGCGGGCACCTGAACGTTCAGCGGACTGGTTGACCGGCAGTGTGACCCGGTAACCGCGCGTGGCAGCACCGTCTTGGTGGAGCACGCGAATGATTCGCTCCAGCGAGATGCACACCGCTTAAATCAATCCGCAGAAAAAACAGGAACCTGGACCATGATCAAATCGCGCGCCGCTGTAGCCTTCGCCGCCAACGAACCTTTACAAATTGTTGAGGTGGATGTTGCACCGCCACAGGCCGGTGAGGTGCTGGTGCGTATCGTCGCCACTGGGGTTTGTCATACCGATGCCTATACCCTGTCGGGGAGCGACCCGGAAGGCATATTTCCGAGCATTCTCGGTCACGAGGGGGGCGGCATAGTCGTCGCTGTAGGTTTTGGCGTCACGTCGCTCGAGGTCGGTGACCATGTCATTCCGCTGTACACAGCCGAATGCGGTGAGTGCAAGTTTTGTAAGTCCGGCAAGACCAATCTCTGTCAGGCGGTTCGCAGTACACAGGGGCGCGGCGTGATGCCGGATGGTACTAGCCGCTTCTCCTATCAGGGACAGCCAATCTATCACTACATGGGCTGCTCGACTTTTTCCGAATACACCGTGCTGCCAGAAATTTCCCTGGCCAAAATTCCCAAGGATGCCCCGCTGGACAAGGTCTGCCTGCTCGGCTGCGGAGTCACCACCGGCATCGGTGCGGTACTCAATACCGCCAAAGTCGAGGAGGGGGCCACGGTGGCGATCTTCGGTTTGGGCGGCATCGGTCTGGCAGCGATCATCGGCGCGAGCATGGCCAAGGCCGGACGGATCATCGCGGTCGATATCAATCCGGCCAAATTCGAGATCGCCAGGCAACTGGGCGCTACCGACTTCGTCAATCCGAAGGATTACGACAAGCCGGTTCAGGAAATCATAGTCGAGCTAACCGATGGCGGCGTCGACTACTCCTTCGAGTGCGTCGGCAACGTACAGTTGATGCGCGCCGCCCTGGAAAGTTGCCACAAGGGCTGGGGTGAGTCTGTAATCATCGGCGTCGCCGGTGCCGGTCAGGAAATCAGTACGCGCCCATTCCAGTTGGTGACCGGTCGCGTATGGCGTGGCTCGGCATTCGGTGGCGTAAAAGGTCGTACCGAGCTGCCGAGCTATGTGGAAAAGGCGCAGAAGGGAGAGATCCCGCTGGATACTTTTATCACCCACAATTTGCCGTTGGAAGAGATCAATAAGGCCTTCGAGTTGATGCACGAAGGCAAGAGTATCCGCACCGTTATTCACTTCGATCGTTGAGTCAAAAAGCACAGCGATAGCGGTCGGGGTCAATCCTCCCTGACGGCGCTGCAACACCAACCCTAACCCACCTCGTTTTACCTTGGAGAGATAATAAATGAGTATCTTCACCCACGTTACAGTCGGCACCAACGACCTGAACAAAGCCCGTGCTTTCTATGACAGTGTATTGGGTAAGCTGGGCCACAAGCGTATCGCCGATCTGGCCGACAATGGCTCGATCTGGGGCGAGAGTGCACCATCGTTCTTCGTCCTTAAACCGGCCAATGGTGCACCCGCCAGCGTCGGTAACGGCGTCACTGTCAGCTTCGAGGCGCAGAACCGCGCTGCAATCGATGCTTTCCATGCTGCCGCCATAGCTGCCGGTGGTACAGACGAAGGCGCTCCGGGCCCGCGGGGCTGGGCACCGAACGCCTATGCCGCCTACGCACGCGACCTGGACGGCAACAAGCTGGCCGCTTACTGCTTCAATCCAGCCTAGGCCTGAAGGTAAGGCCTTGTCCTCCACATTCAGGGAGGCCAAGGTTGAATCAGTCACGGTCTCTCAGGCTCTGCAAAGGTCGGCCCAAAGCGGCCCGTAACCAGGGTTCGCTTTGGGCCGATGCGCAAGCGCCAGGTTCGAGGCGAGCCATGGTCCTGGTCGCATAAAGTTGAAATGCACGGCATTGCCCGACAGAATCGCGCCCCGATCCGGCCAAAGGTGCTGGATGTTTGTGGTGAAAAGGGGCTGCAGTTGAACGAACAGACATTGTCCATGCGCCTGGAACGCGTGGCGGGGCATGTGCCGGCAGAGGCGCGTCTGGCCGATATCGGCTCGGATCACGGCTACCTGCCGGTGGCGTTGATGCGCCGTGGCGCTATCGCGGCGGCGGTGGCCGGCGAGGTGGCATTGACGCCGTTTCGTTCGGTCGAACGCACCGTGCGCGAGAACGACCTGGACCAGCAGATCACCGTGCGCCTGGCCAACGGCCTGGCGGCGATCGAGCCGGGAGACGGAATCACGGCGGTCAGTATCTGCGGCATGGGCGGTGAGACGATCCGCGACATTCTCGACAGCGGCAAGGCGCGCCTGAGCGGCCAGGAGCGCCTGATCCTGCAGCCCAACGGCGGCGAGCAGCCACTGCGCCAATGGCTGATGGAAAATGGCTACCGCATCCTCTGCGAGGAAGTGCTGCGGGAAAACCGCTTCGACTACGAAATCATCGTCGCCGAGCGCGTCGGGCCGGTGATGTACACCGCCGAGGAGCTGTACTTCGGCCCTCTGCAGATGCAGGCACGCAGTCCGGCGTTCCTGGCCAAGTGGCAGCGCATGCTGCGCGAGAAACAGAAGACCCTGAGCAACTTCGCCCGAGCGCGGCAGGCCGTGCCAGAGGAGAAGGTGCAAGACATCGCCCGGCAGGCCCGGTGGATCACCGAGCTGCTGGCTTGAACCCGGTTCGGGGTTCTACGAAAAGATGAGCGTTGCACGCCAACGCGCCTCAATAATCGACCACTCAGCGCGTATGGCGCAGTGCGTCAACCACTATGCCAAACGCTGACGAATGCTCACGGCGGTTAGGGTAATAGAGATGGTAGCCAGGAAAGGGTTGGCACCAATCCTCCAGTACCCGCACCAGGCTCCCGTCGGCAAGCTCCTTCGCTACCATATCTTCTGGCAGGAAACCTAACCCGCAGCCCGCGACTGCGGCGCGCAGGATGGGCAGGCTGCTGTTGAACGTCCACTGACCTTCGACACGCGCTTTGAGCTCGTGACCGTCCTTTTCAAAATCCCATTGCAGGAGGCTCCCATGGGTAGGCAGACGCAGATTGATGCAACTATGTTCTGCAAGGTCGCCTGGCACTTTCGGCGGGAGCCGCCGCTTGAAGTACTCAGGGGAGCCCACTACCGTCATGCGTAACTGAGGGCCGACCGGAACGGCAATCATGTCCTTGGCGACTTGATCGCCAAGGCGTACGCCTGCGTCGTAGCGTTGCGCGACAATGTCGGAGAGGGCGTAGTCGACCGTGATTTCGACCTTGATGTCCGGGTAGTCGGGAAGCACCTTCAACAGCTTGGGCCATAGAATATTGTTCGCCGCGTGTTCCGAGGCTGAAATCCGCACGTTGCCTGCCGGGGTGTCCCGAAACTCGCTGACGGCAGCCAATTCAAGTTCGATTTCTTCGAACCGCGGCGCCATCGAGAGATACAGCCGTTGACCCGCCTCGGTGGGAGACACGCTGCGTGTGGTTCGGGTCAACAGTCGAACGCCCAGTCGAGCCTCAAGGGCACGCATTGTGTGGCTCAGGGCGGACTGCGAGACGCCCAGTTGGGCGGCGGCGCGGGTGAAGCTGCCCTCGCGGGTTATGACCACGAAGGCTTGGAGGTCATTGAGATTGGCTCGGGACATTGATGAGAAACTCTCATGAAGGGCACGGGATTATCCCATGTAATCATGTCCCGCCTGGATGCGTGCATTATTTGTATTAACGGCACAGGCCCTTGACCGGGCCGCCCGCGATATGGGGCTGATTGGCCACACGGGTGTTTTAGCAGTCATCGGTAAAAGTGCCCCATGCATTGTTCATCACTGCGTTCGGGTCGGTAGTGTTCCCGTTAGCTTCCAGGGGGAATTCAGAGCCCGGTCATCTTCAGCGCAGGCTCGGGCAGGCGATCACCTTGCACCTGGATTCGGGAAATCTGCTCATCGATAAAGCGCAGATCCTCGCCGGTCAGCTCCAGTTCTACGGCCCCGAGGTTCTCCTCCAGGCGGTGCTGCTTCGTCGTGCCCGGTATCGGGACAATCCAGGGTTTCTGGGCCAGCAACCAGGCCAAGGCCACCTGCGCGGGCGTCGCCTCTTTGCGCTGTGCGACGGCCTTTACCACTTCGACCAGCGCCAGGTTGGCCTTGCGTGCCTCAGGGGAAAAGCGGGGGACGATGTTGCGGAAGTCGCAAGCGTCGAACTGCGTGTTTTCGTCGATCTTGCCGGTGAGGAAGCCGGCGCCGAGCGGGCTGAACGGCACGAAGCCGATGCCCAGTTCCTCCAGCACAGCCAGGAGTCCGTCTTCCGGGCCTCGCCAGAACAGCGAGTATTCGCTTTGAACCGCAGTCACTGGCTGAACCGCATGGGCACGGCGAATCGTCTCGATACCGGCTTCCGACAAGCCGAAGTGCTTGACCTTGCCTTCGGCGATCAGGTCCTTGAGGGTGCCGGCGACATCTTCGATCGGCACCTCGGGATCCACACGATGCTGGTAGAACAAGTCGATGCGGTCAGTGCGCAGGCGCTTCAACGAGGCCTCTGCCACCGCCCGGATATGCTCCGGCCGGCTGTTGGTGCCGCTGCCCCGTTCGCCGGTAATCAGATTGATGTCAAAACCGAACTTGGTGGCCACGATCACCTGATCGCGAATCGGCTGCAGGGCTTCACCCAATAGCGCTTCGTTGCTGAAAGGGCCGTACGCCTCTGCGGTGTCGAAGAAGGTGATGCCGCGATCATGAGCCGTGCGGATCAGTTTTATCATGCCCTGCTTGTCGGCGGCCGGCCCGTACGCCGACGTCATACTCATGCATCCAAGGCCCAGTGCGGACACTTGCAGAGTGTTACCCAGTTTGCGAGTGTTCATTGGTCTACTCCCATACAGAAATCTAGAGGCGCATCCGATCAATTACACGAGCCTGAATGCCGCTGTAGAAACATTAAGCGAGCTAACGGAGGGGGACTAGATGGGTAAATTGGCATGGACTTATGAGGGAGATTCATCAGTCCAGTCTGCAACACACCCAATCCTGTGTAGGCAGGAGGCGTGTTGCAGACGAAGCAGAGACCTCAATTTTGTTCAGAAGCGGCGCTGAGCAATCCTTCCTGATAGCGGTGAGGCCGGTCGCACAACGCCACGGCACTCATCATTCAGAAGCAAGCGTGGCATCGCCCTTCATCGGTTGAGTGCCAACGACCGTCTGGCGACCCACCTTGAACCATGCGGCGTACAGCGCCGGGACGAAGAAGATCGTCAGTAGCGTCGCCACGGTCAGGCCGCCCATGATCGCAATGGCCATCGGCCCCCAGAACACACTGCGCGTCAGCGGGATCATGGCAAGTACGGTGGCCAGTGCCGTCAGCATCACCGGACGGGCTCGGTGAATAGCGGCATCCAGCACGGCATTCCACGGGGCACGCCCTTCAGCAATCTCGGTTTGCACCTGGTCGATCAGGATCACCGAGTTGCGCATGATCATGCCGCCCAGTGCGATGATGCCCAGGATCGCGACGAAGCCCAACGGCGACTGGAACACCAACAGCGCCGGCACCACACCGATCAGGCCCAGCGGTGCAGTCAGTATCACCATCCACATGCGGGAAAAGTTCTGCAGTTGCAGCATCAGTAGCAGCAGGATGGTGATCAGCATCAGTGGAGCCACGGCGAGCAGCGCCTTGTTGGCCTTGTCACTTTCCTCCACCGCGCCACCCACGTCGATGCGATAGCCCGTCGGCAGTTTGGCTTCGATGTCCTTGAGCAACGGCTGGATTTCCTGTGTCACCGATACACCTTGCTCGCCATCCTTCACGTCGGCACGCACCGTGATCGCCATGTCGCGGTTGCGGCGCCACAGCACCGGCTCTTCCAGTTCAGAGTGCACCCGTGCGATTTGCGACAGCGGCACCACCGTGCCCTGGCGCGTGTACAGGTTGATGTCTTTCAGCGTGTCGAGGTTCAAGCGTTCCTCAGGCACGGCACGGGCCACGATGTCGATCAGGTCCTCGTGCTCACGCAGCTGCGACAAGGTGGCGCCATTCATCACGGTCTGGGTCGCCAGCGACACGTCGGCCGGCGTGAGGCCCAGCGCGCTTGCCTTGTCCTGATCAAGCTGCACTTTCAGCGTGCGAACCGGGTCGTTCCAGTCGAGCTGGAGGTCGCGCACCTTCGGACTGGCCCCGACCACCTTCTCCACATCGCGGGCGATCCGACGCACCACTTGGGTATCGGGGCCGACAACGCGGAACTGCACCGGGTAACCGACGGGCGGCCCCAGTTCAAGCCGGGTTACGCGCACCCACGCCTGCGGGAACTGCTGGTCGGCGGTGGCCATCAGCCGGGTGCGTACCCGCTCGCGCGCATCCAGATCCTTGGTCATTACGACGAACTGGGCAAAGCCCGGATTTGGCAGCTCGGGATTGAGCGAGAGATAGAAACGCGGTGCGCCGGCGCCGGTGTAGGCGGTGAAGTACTTGACCTCCTGATCCTTCGACAGCTGTGCTTCCATCCGCTTGACCTGCTCGGTGGTCGCCGCGAAGGACGAACCTTCTTTCATGCGCAAGTCAACGACCAGCTCAGGGCGTGAACTGTTGGGGAAGAACTGCTGCGGCACAAACTTCATGCCGGCCAGCGCCAGCGCCAGGGAGCCAAACGTTGCACCGATGACCACCCAGCGGCGCTCGATGGCGGTGTCGATCAGGCCGCGCAGCTTGCGGTAGAACTTCGAGTCATATGGATCGCCGGCATGCTGGTGCTTGCCGAAATCCTTGGGCAGCATCTTGACCGCCAGGTACGGCGTGAAGATACCCGAGCAGATCCACGAGAACAGCACCGCGGCACCGACGATCCAGAAAATGCCACCCGCGTACTCGCCGGTGGTGGACTTCGAGAGGCCGATGGGCAAGAAGCCCACGACGGTGATTAGCGCGCCGGTCAGGCGTGGCATGGCGGTGGACTGGTAGGAGAAGGCGGCCGCCTTCACGCGGTCCATGCCGGCCTCCATCTTCACCACCATCATTTCGATAGCGATGATCGCGTCATCGACCAACAGCCCGAGTGCGATGATCAGCGAGCCGAGCGAGATGCGCTCCAGGTTCCAGCCCATCGCCAGCATCACCAACGCCACGCCACCCAACACCAGCGGCACCGAGGTCGCGACCACAAGGCCGGTGCGCCAGCCGAGACTGGCCAGGCTCACCGCGATCACGATGATCAGCGCTTCCATCAGCGACCGCTCGAAGTCCCAGATCGCGTCCTTCACCGTGGAGGGTTGGTCGGCCACGCGCTCCAGTTCGACGCCGTGCGGCAGTTCGGACTGGATCTTGTCGACCGCCGTCTCCATCGCCTTGCCGAGGTCTACGATATTGCCGTCGCTGGTCATCGTGATGCCAAGCATCAGCACCGGCTGGCCATTGTGGCGGACCGTGTAGGTTGGCGGGTCCTCAAAGCCACGCGAGACGGTCGCAATGTCGCCGAGCTTGATCAACCGCCCACCCGCGGTGATGGGCACGTTGCGGATAGCGTCTTCGCTGGCGAACTGGCCGCTCATGCGGACCATGACGCGGTCGCCGTTGGTGTCGATCTGGCCGGCGGGCAACAGGGCGTTCTGGCTCTTCAGGCTTTCGGCGATGGCCAGCGGTGTAATGCCCAGCGCTGCCAGGCGCTCATGCGAGAACTCGACGTAGACACGCTTGGCCTGCTTGCCGATGACATCGATCTTCTTGACCATCGGCACTTTCAGCAGGCTGCGCTTGATGTCCTCGGCCGCGTCCGACAACTCGGCGTGACCGACACCGTCGCCCTTGACTGCGTACATCAGGCCATACACGTTGCCGTACTCGTCGTTTACGATTGGGCCGATCACGCCGTCAGGCAGCTCTCGGCTCAGGTCGTTGAGTTTCTTGCGCGCCTGATACCAGGCCTCGCGCTGGTCGGCCTTGGAGGTGCCACCGCGCACGGTCAGCGTCATGCCGGCGTAGCCTTGCCGCGCGTAGGTGACCACCTTCTCGAAGTTGTCGATCTGCTCGAATTTCTTCTCCATGCGATTGAGGACCTGGTCTTGCATCTGCTGGGCGGTAGCGCCCGGCCAGATGACGATCGTGGTCATGGAAGGCACGGAAAAGCTCGGATCCTCGAGCTGACCGAGCCGGGTGAAGCTGAAGACACCGGCCACCGCGACAATGAGGAGCATGAACAGGACGATGGCGCGGTGACGCAGCGCCCAGTCGGTGAGGTTGAAGTTGTTCATCGGGCGGCCTGCTGCGTGGTATTCGCGTCAACAATTGCCGCGCCGGGAAGCGCGACCTTCAGTCCGGACGTCATTTTCTGGACCCCGGCGGTGACGACCAATACGCCAGCCTGCGGCCCGGAGACGAGCACTTCGTCGTTGCGATAGCCCCAAACGGCCACTCGCTCCAGTTCGACGGTGCCGACCGGATCCTTGCCCGCGGGCGTGACTACCCACAGCGCCGGCTGACCGCCGCTTTGCGTCAGTGCCGTGGCGGGTACTGCTGCCACCGAGACATTTGTCATCTTGCGCTCGGCCATCACCGTGGCGGTGGCGCCCAGTGGCAGCGCGTTCACTGGTTTGAGTCGCGCGCGATAGGTGCGCGTCTGCGCTGCAGCCTGCGGCGACAGCTCGCGCAGCGTGACATCGAAGGTCTCGTTTGGCGCGCTGGCTAGCGAGGCCTTGAAACGCGCCTCCTTGAAGGCAGACAGCTGATTCTCGGGCACATCGACGACGATCTCGGATTCATCCGGATTTGCCACTGAGACAACCGGCTGGCCCTGCGCCACGATTTGCCCCGCCTCAAAGCGCACAGCCGTGACGACGCCGCTTCGAGAGGCGCGCAGCACGGTGTACTTGAGGCGGTTGCGCGCGAGCTCAAGCTTGCGCGCCTCGGCTTCGGCGGTCGCATGCGCGGTCTGGGCATTGGTATGGGCACGCTCGTCGTCGGCCGCACTGACCGAGCCGTCAACCTTCAGCGCGGTCAGGCGCTGGCGATCCGAGTCGGCCTGATGCGTCTGCTCGACGGCAACCGCCCACTGTTGCTGCGACGCTTCTTCAGCGAGTCGGTAGTCGCTGTCATCCAGCACAGCCAGTATGTCGCCTTCGTGCACAAACTGGCCTACATCGACCTTGCGCTGGGCGACCTTGCCGTCAACGCGGAAGGCCTGTTCGACTTCATGCCGCGACTGTACGGTGCCCACGTAGCGGCTGGCTTCGCGGGCATTGTCATAGTTGATTACAACGGTGCGTACTGGCCGTGGTGCCTGCACGGCGGGCTGGTCCGGGCTACACGCGGACAGCATGACGGCGACGGCCAGGGCGCCGGCCGCAGTAAGGGAATTCTTCAAGGCGGTTCCTCTTTGAAAAGCGACAGGTTCTCAGGACAGTGGTGGCCGGTCGGCGTCGGTGGCTGCGCTGGGGGTGGCGGGTTGTTCGAACACCTGCCAGCCCCCGCCCAGTGCTTTGTAGAGCTGCACGCTATCGAGCAGCAGGCGGGTGTTACTGTCGTTGGCGTTCAGGCGTGCTGCCAGGCGCGCCCGCTGCGAATCCAGCAGCGGCAACAGGTCGATCTGGCCGCGGTTATAGAGTGACTGTGCGCGGTTCTGCGCGGACTCCGCGGACGCGGCGGCCAATTGCAGCGACCCGGTGCGGCGGCGTTCCTGCGACAGCGTGACGAGGGCGTTCTCCACATCCTCAAGTGCCCGTACGATGCCGTCTTCGGCGCGCAGCAGTGCCTCGTGTTGAGCACTTTCGGCAGCCTCGTTGATCGCTTGTGTACGCCCGGCGTTGAAGATCGGCATCGCCAGCAGGCCCGCCACGTTGGTGAAGCGTGCAACGCCGAGGTCGGCGCCGTTCACATTAAGGCCCTGGCGACCGAAGGACGCGCCGAGGAAAAGTTGCGGGAACCACTCGGCGGCGGCCTGCTGGCGGCGCGCATTGGCTGCGTCGAGCTGTGCCATCAGCGCCAGCACGTCAGGTCGGCGTTGCAGCAGCGCGGCGGGCTGCCCCGGCTTGGCCTCGGGCACCGTTGCCACATCGCTACTTGAGGGCTGGATGTTCGCGTTATTGAAGGACTGGTCGGCGATCAGCACCGCGATACGATGGCGCGACACAGCCGCCAGCGTTTCCAGCGGCGGAATCTGCGCCCGCGCCGATAAGGCGTCGGTCTGCGCGCGCTCGACGTCGAAGGCGGATGCCAGCCCCGCCTGCTGGCGCGCGGTGATCAGGCGCAGCGTCTCGTCCTGCATCGCCGAGATGGCGCGCAGCGTCGCGACCTGGCGCTGCGCGCCGACCAGTGAGAAGTAGTTGCTGACAACGTCGCTCATCACCAGCAGGCGTACGCCGCGCATGCTGTCCTGCGCGGCCAGCGCATCGGCGTTGGCCGCCGCTGCACCAGCGCGCAGGCGACCGCTCAGGTCGAGTTCCCAAGAGACGTCCAGGCCCACACCGGTGGTCTTGGTATCCGGAACAGCCTGTTTCGCGGCCGAGTTGTAGCCGGTGCTGCTATCGCTGCCGGAGACGGATGCGCCGACGCTCGGGAACAGCCAGGAACGGCTGACCGTTTCGCCGGCACGCGCGGCGCGCAGGCGCTCGGCGGCAATCTTGACGTCGCGGTTCTCGCGCGCTGCTCGGCGCACCAGATCCGTCAGCACCGGGTCGTGGTAAACCTCCCACCATGCCGCCTCGGGTTCCATCTCGGAGGATGTGCTCGCGGCGAAGTTGCTCGGCAGTTCGACCGACGGCTTGACGACCGGGGTGGAGCAGCCGCCCAGGGCGAGGGCGATTGAAGTGGCAAGGGCGGCTGCAACGGCGAGCCCGGCCCGTTGCAAGGTCGCCCGACCGGTGTGGAGGGGCAGTGGAAAGGAAACTGGAAGTCGCGGCATCGCATTGGACTCGTGTGGATTCGAGATGGCAACAGCGTAGGGTCAGGTATGCGCGAAGTCGTCAGCGAAGCGTCGCCGTTCGGTCGCCATATCGAACGTTCATTGATGTTGCAGACGTCACTCGCCGTCGGTATCTGTCGTGTGCTCGCCGGTCGCCGACACGAGGTCCGAGGCAATCGACTCCAGCAGCTCTTCGGCGGACGAGAACTCGCGCTGACGCCCGGTGACGAGGTTTTCGAGGCGGCCGACGAGGGCCCCCGGCGCAGCATCGCCACGCAGTTTCACTACGTACGAGCGGCGGCTCGGGTACTTGGATTCAGGGTTCAGGATCATCGCAGACCAGGGGCTCAAGAAAGTTCGACCACAGCGTAGGCCGCCCCCTGGGTCGAGTCGTAAGCGAAAGGTCAGACTTCGGTCGGGACTGCGCCGCTCCCACAGGGTTGCGCCCTTGGCGCTTCAAGCAGGCTTGGCAGCCTGAAGCAGTGAGCGTGCACGTTTCACCAACTCGGTTCCGTCAGTTTCGGGTGACTGGTCAATCAGCGTCGCCAATGCCTGGTGGTCCTCGGCGGTGGCGCCGTGGTGCTCGCACAGTTCGACCAGCGCGAGCAGTTCCAGCCACGGTGCTTCCTGAGCACGAGCCTCCTCAATCGCATGCCGAACGGCAGTGTTGCCAGCGTCGAGCCGGCCCTGCATTCGCGCAATCGCTGCCTCCAGTAGCAACAGTTGCGGCAGGTATACGCGCTCGCCCAGTTCTTCCCCGACCCGTAGTGCTTGCTCCAGCTCGACGCGGGCGGCGTCGTAATCTCCCGCCAGCAGCAACGCCTCGGCGGCGTAGCCGAGCACCTCACTGGCGCCGGCGCGCATGCCGAGCCCGGTGTGTTCTTCGTAGGCCTCGCGGATGCGTCGGTAGCCGTCGCGCGGCGCGCCATTGCGCGCGTCGGCCCAGCCGCGCCACCAGCGGCAAGCCGTACGTCCCAATGCGAGCGAATACTTATCGACCAGCGTCTGCATGTCGTCAGCCAGCGCTGCTACGCGCACAGGGTTGCCCATCCGCACCTCGATCAACACCTCCTGCCAGGTGGCGACCAGCCAGGTCATAGGTTGGCGAAGCATCTGCGCGCGGGTCCGCGCCTGCTGCATGTGGGTTCGGCCTTGCTCTATTAGCCCGGAACGTACGAGCTCTATGGCCAGCATTCCGTGCAGCATGACCTGAGGATCAGCTGCAAAAATCTCGTCCGCCTCGATGTCCAGCGGCTCGGCAATCGCGAAGGCGCGCTCCAGCCAACTGCGGGTTGTTTGTGTGTGACCCTGAAGGTGATGCACTTCGCCCTGCACGATGCACGCCGCCAGCATGAGCGCTGGATCGTTCGTCTCGGAGGAGAGGGTTTCGGCACGTTCCGCCACCTCCAGCGCCAGCGCATAGTCGCCGCGCAGACCCAGCAGATAGCCGAATCCGTGCAGCAGTCGACCGCGCATTGGATGCTCGGGTACATCCGCTAGCAGTGTGTACGCGCGTTCGAACGCGTTCCTGGCTTCGTTGCCGACACCGAACGTGTGAAACGCCGACACGCCCTGCAGCGTGGCCAAGGTAATTTCTAGCGTAGCGCGCTCGGTCCCGCCCGGAGCCTGCGTCAGCAGGGCCAACGCGCGCTCAGTGAGGGCGATGCACAAGGCCGGGCTGAAGTGCAGCAGCGCGGCTTCTGCGGCCTCGGCGTAGTAGCGCAGCGCAATCATCGGCTGCCGGGCCCGGTCAAAGTGCATTGCCAGCTCCGAGGCAGCAATCGGTACACCGGCCGTGCGCTCGCGTTCGAGGGCCGCGCCCACCTGGCGATGGAGGTGAGTGCGCAATGAACGGGGCGTGCGGTCGTACAGCACCTGGCGGAAGAGAGCATGCCGGAACGAGTAGGGTAGCTCTACCGTCTCTTCAACTTCGGTGGCCCGCGACCGTGTGAGCCATAACTGCTCGCGCACCAGTTCCTCGCAGGTGTCGGCCACAGAAGCGAGGTCGCGCTCGAGGGCCAGCGAAACTGTCTCGACCCGGAATTCGACTCCGCACACCGCTGCCGCCGAGAGCAGCGCACGCTGCTCCTGTCCGAGCTTGGAAATGTAGTGATCGATGATGGCCGCGAGGTTCTCGGGGACCGCCAATCCTGCCAGCCGGGCCTCAATGGTGGCATCGTCGTCCGTTGGGGCTATCACCTCACTGATGACAGACGATACAAACAACGGCACACCGTCAGTGCGCTCGTGCAGGGCCCGCACGAAAGTTTCATCTCGCGCCAACGAGAGGGAATGCAGCGCAACATAGTCAGCGACCTCGGTTTCCGAGAACGGATCGAGCACCACTTCCTCGCACAGACGTTGCAGGCGCAGTTCGTGGCGCAACGAGCTGAGCGGATGATCGAGCGCTACCACCTCGGCGAGGCGAAAGCTCGACAGCCACATAAACCGCATGCGGCTACGTCGCCGCGCCAGATAGTCGATGAGCTGGACCGTCGCCCGATCGCTCCAGTGCAGGTCTTCGGTCACCAGCAACAGCGGGCGCTGCTCCGTGTAGCGGTCCAGCAGTTCGCCCATTTCCCGCAGCATGCGGTCCGGACCGATGCCGGCAAGCTCGCGCCGCAATGCGTCGCGCTCCTCTGTAGTGCTTAGCCACGGCAGTTGCAGCAGCCAGGTCGGCGCCACGGCGCGCAACAGCGCCGGCAGGGTGGGGTCGCTGCGGCACAGATCGGCCAATGCCTCCAGCACCGGCAGGTACGGCTCACCGCTGCCGTAGTGTTCCACGCAATGGCCGCGTGCGCAGGCGATGCCGCCAAGGCTGGCGAGGAAATGTTCGATCAACGTGGTCTTGCCAATCCCCGGTTCTCCAGCGAGCCAGACCACCGCACGTTGGCCGCCGTAAGCCCGCTCCCACGCCCGTTGCAGTCTTGAAACCTCGTCGGTGCGACCGATGAATGGCGGCGACGGTTGCGCACCAGCCGGGGGTAACGTCGTGGATGCAGGCGACATCGACGGGGCAGGGGACGGCGCAGCGATGAAGCGATAGCCGCGCCGCGACACCGTCTCGATAAAGCGGGGCTGCCTGGGGTCGTCGCCCAACACTTTGCGCAGATCGCTGATGGCCGTCTTCAGCACTGAATCGCTGACAAACCGATGCCCCCACACGGCATCAAGCAAGGCATCCTTGGTCACCAGCGATCCCGGCTGGCGTGCAAGTACGCACAGCAGAGTGAAGGGTGTCGGCGCCAACGCCACGGCTTCTCCATTACGTAACAAGCAGGCGTTGGCCTCGTCGAGCTCGAACTCGACGAAGCAGAGTTGGACGGGGTTCGGATGGAGCTGCGGACGCGCCACGTTTGATTCCTGAAGACTAAAAACATAGTTGTGCGCTGTGAAGCATGGCTTCCATGACAACGCTGATCGGCTTAGAAGCCAAGCCTCACCGGTCGGAAACTGACGCGGGCGTGACTTCACTCCTCAGGCATCCGGGATTCATCTCTTCGGACCAGACTCGATTGGCCAGCCCCCTGACACCTTCAGCACAACCCAAGTGGCCTCATTTGGGTGTAGTAATGATCTCAAAAAAATAATGACTAAAACATCAATATTGAAATATCTCTCAATATTGCATACCTTCACATTGCCTGACGATGAGACCGGCGCGTCTCACGACTTCAATCACAACAAGGGCTCGATATGAACAACAACAAGAAAGTATCCGAATTGCCGCCCGCCGCCGTCGATGTGCTGGTCGTCGGTAACGGTCCGGTCGGTGCGACAATCGCGGCGCTGCTCGGCCGCTATGGGGTCAAGACACTGGTGCTGGACAAGATCCATGAGATCGTTCTAATGCCCCGCGCCATTGCCCTGGACAACGAGGCGCTGCGTATCCTGCAACTCGCCGGATTGTCGGAGGACTCATTCGAGAAGATCGCTATCCCTGAAGTGAGGATGCACTCTCCGGTTCTCGGGCAATTCGGTCGCGCCAACACCGCTGGGTGTATCGACGGCCATCCCAAGCTTGTGACCTTCTACCAGCCCGACCTCGAGCGGGCGATGCGCAGCCAGGTTTCCCGGCTGAAGTCAGTGACCAGCCTCGGCGGCTTCGAACTCGAGAACCTGGTCGAGGAGGCGGATGGCGTCGTCGCCTCCGTACGGGATCAGGAGGGTCACTTGCATTCCGTTCACGCCCAGTACGTGATCGGTGCGGATGGCGCAAGCTCCAGGGTCAGAACCCTGATTGGCCAGGAGTTTGAAGGGCAGACCTATGCGGAGGATTGGCTGATTGTCGATGTCATGAACCGGCATAAGTCAGCGATTGATCACATTGAGTTTCTCTGTGATCCACGGCGCCCAACGCCGCACATGCCCGCACCCGGTGGCAGGGAGCGCTGGGAGTTCATGCTGCAACCAGGCGAATCGCGCGAAGAGCTGGAAAGCCCGGAAAGCATCGCCCGGCTGATTGCGCCATGGATCAAACCGCAGGAGCTGGAAATCGAACGCAAGGCGGTGTATCGATTCCATGCGCGCTGCTGCAACAGATTCAGCAAGGGCCGCATCTTCCTCGCCGGTGACGCCGCGCACATCACTCCGCCTTTTGTCGGGCAGGGGCTCGTAGCGGGACTTCGAGATGGCGCCAACCTGGCCTGGAAACTGGCCTGGGTCCTTCGCGGTTATGCCGCGCCGGCGGTACTCGATACCTATGACGTAGAGCGCCGCCCCCATGCCCAGGCGATGATCAATCTAGCGAAACTCATGGGTCGCCTGGTGATGCCCAAGAACAAGCTCGCAGCTTTCTTCATCCACGGCCTGATGCGCATGCTGACATTGACTCCCGCTACCCGGAGGTACTTCGAACAGTTGGACATCAAGCCGAAGAACATCTTCAAGCACGGTCTGTTCGTGAAGCATCGTCGGGGCGACAAGCTGGTACGTGGCAGCCTGTTTCCGCAGGCCTGGGTTCGCAACACGCAAAAGCAGGTTCAACTGAGCGACGATGCACTTGGGGACAACCTGACCCTGGTTGGTTTCGGCGTAGACCCATTGTCACTGCTGACCACTGCTCAAGTCGTTTCCTGGGAAAAAATGGGCGGTCACTTCCTGGAAATCAGAACGCGCGGCCAACGCTCCGGCGGCCGTTGCGACTTCATTGAAGACCTGAACCATGACATCCTGCCGCTGGCGGCTAAAGGCACGCTCGTCGCGATTCGCCCTGACCGCATCATCATGCACCACGCTCCCGGCTTCGATGCTGGCAGTCTCATTCGAGACTGCCAGATCCTGATGGCTTGCACCGATTCCACTGCCGATAGCGTTTCCATTACCATCAACGAACCCCCTCGATTAAGAGCCTGAAGATGCCGTCCCCCACTTGTCCTTCAGAAGCAACTGCGCAAGAGCCTCTCACCCGAGGCCACAAAAAGCGTGAACGCACCCGTCGCGGCCTGGTGGACGCGGCATTGCGTCTTGTCGCACGTAAGGAGGTGGGGGAGATTGCGCTGCTCGATGTCGCTGCGGAGGCCGAGGTATCCAACGGCACCATCTACAACTATTTTCGAACACGCGACGAAGTACTCGAGGCGGTTGGCATCGCCATGGCGACCGAGTTCTCCGATGCCATTTCCACCCTGAGTTCGGACGTGCACTGCGGTGCACACCGGCTGTCGATTGGTGTGCGCATGTTCGTATGCCGGGCTGCGTACGACCATCAATGGGCCAACGCGCTGCTGCGCATCATCCATTCCGATCGGACCATGCGTTCGCGCTTGGCTGCCCACGTGCTGGGCGACCTGCGTGATGGCCTGCGCGCGGGCACTTTGGCTTACGAGGACGAAGGGATCGCCCTGGACATGGTCGTATCGTGCACAACCGGAGCCATGCGTTCGGTGGTCGAGGGGCGTGCGGCGCCGGAGCACGATCTGCTGGTCGCCGAGATGATTCTCAAGGCTCTGGGCGCAACACCTGCCAGAGCCAAGCGAATCGCTGGTAAGCCGCTCCCCTAAGTCCTGATGTCATCTTCGGCCCGCTAGGCCTTGCCAGGAAGGCGAGCCAGAAGTCCTACCGATATGAACACTAGTGTTCATTGTATTCGATTTGTAGAAATCCATAGTCCCCTCGTTGGTCTAGCCATATCGCTCATTACGTCCATGATAATGAGGGGTGTAACGGTATTTATTATGGAATACGTTCTTAATTCAAAAAACCTTGTTGACGCCAGATGAACACGAGTGTTCAATTGGTCCATATGGTAATTCTGGAGAGAGAGCGTGGAATCCCTGAATCCGATACAGCGCCGTATTCATCAAGCCGCCTTTCGCCTGTTTGCTGAAAAAGGCAGCGCTCAGGTGAACATCCTCGACCTTGCGCAAGAGGCAGGAGTGGCGCGCGGAACGATCTATAGCAATATCGACAGCATGGAAAGCCTGTTCGAGGAGGTCGCCAGCTATCTCGCGAGGGAGATGCATGAGCGTGTCAACAAGAGTTTCGATTCCCTCTGCGATCCGGCTCAGCGCCTTGCCAATGGCATTCGCTTCTTCATTCGTCGCGCTCACGAGGACTCCCTGTGGGGGGCCTTCATACAAAAGTTCGCCATGAGCAATTCTTCGTTGCGCGAAATGTTCAGCAGCCAAGCAACGACTGATCTTCTGGGCGGACTTTCCAGTGGACGGTACACGTTTGCGCAGGAGCAATTGCTCTCAGTACTGACGCTGATATCAAGCAGCGTCCTTGGCTCGATTTTCCTGGTGCTGGAAGGGCACAAAACCTGGCGCGAATCGGGCTCTGACACGGCCGAGCTAGTGCTGCGGGCATTGGGTGTGCCTCACGAGGAGGCTAGAGCGCTGGCGACCACAGAGTTGCCGGCACTTCCCCCACTCGACTAAGCGCGGTAACCGACCCGACAAAAAACACCTCTGGCATTTTCAGAGGTGCGGGGAACGTTTTGGCCTGAAAAAACGGAAAACAAGAATAATGAACAACAAAAATGCACTGCCCCAGTTGACGACACAACATCCTGCCCGGCATCCGCAGCCGACGGTGAAGGCCCAGGATCTGACTCACCTGATCTTTCAAAGGCCGGACTTGAACGAGGCGGCGCGTTTCCTGACCGACTTCGGCTTGACGGTCAGTCATCAGAGCTCCGATACGCTTTATCTGCGCGCCACTGGAGCGGCTCCCTATTGTTACCGTGTCCATCGTGCAGACCATGCACGCTTTATCGGGTTCGGACTGGCAGTCCAGTCGCTCGAGGATCTGCAAAAGCTGGCTCGAGTCCCGGGCGCGTCATCGGTCGAGAAATCGGCGCATCCTGGCGGCGGGCATTACGTCAGGCTGACTGATCCTTCCGGGTTCATTGTGGAAGCTGTGTGCGACCTGGCTCCAGGTAAAACCCTGGTGCACAGAGCTCCACTTTCCTGGAATCTGACGCAAGAGCAGCCACGCATCAACGCCACGCAGCGCCCACCGATTGCACCGCCTGAAATACTCAAACTGGGCCACATTGTGATTGAAGTGGCCGATTACCAGGCGACTTGTGCCTGGTATACGCAGCATTTCGGGTTTATTCCCAGCGACGTGCAGGTACTCCCCGACGGCACACCTATCGTCGCCTTCATGCGCCTTGACCTCGGTGAGATTCCAACGGCTCACCATACGCTCGCGATAGCGCAAGGGTTCATGGCTACTTATAGCCATAGCGCCTATGAGGTCGTCGATGCAGATGCGGTGGGCATGGGGCAGCGTGTCCTGCGGGAGCGGGGCTGGGAACACTCATGGGGAATCGGCCGGCACATCCTGGGCAGTCAGATCTTCGACTACTGGCAAGACCCTTGGGGCGATAAGCACGAGCATTACTGCGACGGGGATATCTTCACGGATGCACAGCCTACGGGCATTCATCCTGTGAGCCCCGAGGCGATGGCGCAGTGGGGGCAGCGCATGCCCAAGAGTTTTACCAAACCCAAGATGAACTTGACCAATCTGCGTGTGCTGATTCGCAACCTGCGACGCAGCCCGGACCTGACCATTCGCAAGTTGATAACGCTGATGCGGATGTTCGGGTAGATCCGCCAGCCCTTCCTCAGAACAACACCACCGTTCTCGTGCTGTCGCGCGCGGGACAAACACGCTCCAGGAGTACCTTCAATGTCTGCTGTACACGTCGTCCGCTTTGAGTTTCAGAACGGTATCCACTGGGG
Organism: Pseudomonas fluorescens HK44; assembly: GCF_000217955.3. Lineage (GTDB taxonomy): Bacteria > Pseudomonadota > Gammaproteobacteria > Pseudomonadales > Pseudomonadaceae > Aquipseudomonas > Aquipseudomonas fluorescens_AQ. The sequence goes on from NZ_AFOY02000015.1 coordinate 511,577, forward strand.
CGTGCTTCGCCAAAGCCGTATCACTATTGTTCCCGGTGTTTTTGAAACCACCGGTGACTTCATTCGCCAGAACAGTATCGACGACCTCGCTCGAATAAACGGTACGGAGTTGGATGAAGGCGAAGTGAAACTGCTGTCGCCCGTGACCCGTAACCAACAGTTCGTCTGCCAGGGCGCCAACTACCGTCAGCACATGATCGAGTCGGGCATGGACCCGGATGCGAAGAAATTCAACATGATCTTCACCAAGGCGACGAGTTGCCTGGTGGCGGCTGACAGCGACCTGATCAAGCCGCGCAGCGTGCGCTTCCTTGATTACGAGATCGAACTGGGGCTGGTGATGAAACGCGCGATCACCGGCGCCGTGACTGTCACCGACGCTAACCTGCATGAGTTCATCGCCGGCGTCGTCATCGTCAATGACTACTCGGCTCGCGACATTCAGATTCCCCAGATGCAGTTCTACAAGGGCAAGAGCTTCCGCACGTTTGGTCCGGTCGGTCCCTACCTCTGCCTTCTGGATGCCAAGGACATGCATTACCTCAAAGCACTGCAGCTGCGCCTGACGGTCAACGACCAGGTGCGACAGAACGACAGCACGGCGAATCTGGTTTACGGCCCCGCAGAAACCCTGACCGAGCTCTCCTCCCTGCAAGATCTCGCCACTGGAGACCTGATCGCCACCGGTACCCCTGCGGGCTGTGCGCTAACGGTACCTTCGCCTGCCAAACAACGCATTGCGGCGCTGATGCCGGAAGCCACCAAGTGGAAGTTTTTCCTCAAGGCGCAGGAAGGTCGGACGCAGTATCTCCAGGCGGGTGACGTGGTCGAGGCGCGCATTCGCAGTGCCGATGGTGTGATTGACCTCGGCGTGCAACGCAACCGTGTCGTGGAGGAAGTCTGATGGTCGTGCAGACGTTGAGCGACATTGAAAATCTCGAACGAGTCCCCTTGCCGGAGCGTGGCCTGTCTTCCAGCACTTATGAAGCGTTGAGACGTGCGGCCGGGCGTACTCCCGACGCGCCCGCATTGAGTTTCTTCGCCGACGCCACTGACTTCAAAAACACCCACGACTGGAGCTATTCCGAGCTCTTCGCGGATATCACCCGTGCGGCGAATGCCTTCCATGACCTGGGCATAAAACCGGGCGAAGTGCTTGCGTTCATCCTGCCCAACCTGCCGGAAACCCATTTCACTATTTGGGGCGGGGAGGCGGCAGGTATCGTCATGGCAATCAATCCTCTGCTCGAAGCCAAGCAGATGGCCGGCTTGCTGAATGCCGCGAAGGCCTCCGTGGTGGTGACACTCGCGCCGACTCCGGGTAGCGATCTGTGGCCCAAACTGGCTTCGCAGCTGGATCAGTTACCCGCAGTCAGGTCTGTCGTTTGGATCAGCATGGAACCCTATGTCGCCGAACCTGTGCGCGGGATCCTGAAAGCCGTGGCACTGAAGGAGCGAGCCGTGCACAGCGCAATCGCGATCCATGATTGGCGATCGCTGATGAATACGCAGCCGCACACACACCTGAAGAGCGGTCGGCAAATTCGCCAGGATGAGTGCTCCTCCTACATCTGTACTGGCGGTACCACCGGGCTCCCCAAGATCGCCACGCGTACCCATGGCTCGGAAGTGTTCAATGCATGGGCCATGGCTGCTCACATGCAGCCACGCAGCAGTGGCCAGGTTATCTTTTGTGGCCTGCCGCTGTTTCATGTCAATGGACAACTGGTGACGGGACTGATGCCTTGGACTCAAGGCGACCATGTGATCCTCGGGACGCCTCATGGGTATCGTGGCGAGGGGGTGATCCAACGATTCTGGGAGATGGTCGAGCACTTCGGTATCAACTTCTTTTCCGGCGTACCCACTGTCTACGCTGCACTGTTGCAAAATGAATGGCAGGGCCGCGACCTATCCAGTCTTCGCTATGCCATGTGTGGCGCCGCCCCTATGCCAGCTGAGCTTTTCCGGGAGTTCGAGCGCCGGACCGGAGTAAAGATCCTTGAAGGTTATGGCCTGACTGAGGGCGCCTGCGTTTCCTCGATCAATCCGCCTCATGGCGAGCGTCATATAGGCTCCATCGGGATACGGATCGCCTACCAGAATATGCGTGCAGTCTTGCTCAATGATTCTGGAGAGTACGTGCGTGATGCCAATGTGGATGAGACCGGCCTCATCACGATCAGTGGTCCGAACCTCTTCGGTGGCTATCTGGAGGAGAGCCATAACCGCGGCCTCTGGATCGATATCGACGGTCAGCGCTGGCTGAATACGGGTGATTTGGGTCGCCAGGATGCGCAGGGTTACTTCTGGCTGACCGGGCGCAAGAAGGAGTTGATCATCCGCGGCGGCCACAACATCGATCCCAAGCAAATCGAGGAGGCTCTGCAGGCGCATCCTGCTGTCGCCCTGGCCGCTGCAATCGGCAGCCCCGATGTCTACTCGGGTGAGGTGCCGGTCGCCTACGTTCAACTGCGCCCCGGGCAAGCCTGCAACGTCGAAGAACTTGAGGCGTTCGCTCATCTCCACATCAGCGAGCGGGCAGCAGTTCCCAAGCGCATTGAAATCCTCGAAGCGCTGCCACTGACTGCCGTGGGCAAGATATTCAAGCCGGCCTTGCAGCAGCGGGAAATTGCCAGAGTGGTCCATCAGGCAGTGGAACGCCTGGGGCTTTCGGATATTGCAGTGGAGGTCGTGCAGGATAATCGCCGAGGGACTGTCGCCTGCATCAGGGCCGGAACTGACCAGCAAGTCCTGGCTCCTCTCCTCGGACACTACAGCTTTCAAGTCGAGTGGCTTGAATGAGCCCGAATTCGCTTTCGTAAGTCCAGCAAACAGGTCCTGGCACTCATCAGTCAGGGCCTTTTACACAACTTCGATCCACTCCAACTGGCACTGACAAGTGCACAGGAAGGCGAAGCCTTGCCTGCGTGCAATCAACAAAAACAATAAACAAGAGGTGGAATATGAAACTCAATAGCCGTGCGGTCCTGTGTCTCTCAGCTCAGCGCAAGTGTGCTGCGTGGATCAAGTTCACCAGCGCCATGGCACTGCTCAGCGCCTCTACACTGGCAAGCGCGAATGGCATTGCCCTTAACGAACAAAGCGCCAGCAGTGCGGGAACGGCTTATGCGGGAAGGTCGTCCTCCGCGCTGGACGCCAGCACCATCTACGGAAACCCGGCAGGCTTGACCAAGTTGCAGCGCAGTGAGATTTCCGGAGGGGCCGGGATCATCTCGGGGAGCGACGAAATTAGTGATGCGCGGAGCAGTGTCTCAGGAACGAATAAGGGGGACTCGGTACCTTTGGCGGTCGTGCCTTTCGCCTATATGTCGACGCCGCTTGATGATCGTCTTTCGATTGGTCTGGGCCTCTATGCTCCGAGTGGTCTGATCAATGACTACGAAAGCAGTTTTCAGGGCCGCTACCATGGTTCCTATAGCTCGACCAAGGAGGTAACCCTGCAGCCCACCATTGCCTATCGGATCAATGATTACGTGTCCATTGGTGGCGGACCGACCATAAACCGTTTCGATGCAAACCTTCAGAATTACTTGGCCACCGGTGCCCTGAACAACGGCCAGGACACACGGGTCACCATCAAAGGCGATGACACGGCAATTGGCTACAACGTCGGCCTCTTGTTTGACTTGAGTGAGGCAACGAGTTGGGGGATTAACTATCACTCGAAGGTGAACTATCACCTCAAAGGGCATACTGAGGTTTCCGGCTCCCCGAGCGTTATCCCGCTGGACGGAAAATATCCCGCCAAGATAGATCTTACTATGCCCGAATCGGTGGATACGTCCATCACCCATCATTTCAATAGTCGCTGGACGGGATACCTGGGGACCACTTGGAAACGTTGGAGCCGGCTCGAAAAGTTCGAGGCAATCAACAGCGATGTTTCCGCCCTTGGCCAGAGTGCGGGTCTGGAGCGTGTGGGAGAACCATTGAACTGGCACGACACGTGGTCCACCGCAGTTGGCGCATCCTATCAATTGACCCCGCAATGGCTGATGCGCGCAGGTTACGCCTATGATCCGTCGCCAATTGGAAATGCCGATCGCAGCGTGCGCGTTCCGGTTGGTAACCGCCAAGTCGTGACCTTGGGCGGCGCTTATTTGCCGACTCCCGATCTGACGATAGACTTTGCTTATGGTTATCTCTGGGATTCCAAAGTCTCGGTAAATCAGCCGAACACCTCCGGTCTTCAACCGGCCTACAGTGCCAATTACGAAAACAGTGCAAATGGAATTTCAGTGCAGGCAACCTATCGGTACTGATCGACACGACAGCCCATTTCAGGGGAACCCATTTTCGCAAGCCCTCCTGAAGGTTCACCTTTAATTGACAGGCAACTATCCCTACGGGGGCGTGACGCAGTTTCGCCTGTCAATCAGCACTTACTGTCGCGAACACTTTCGCGGTAGTGGGTGGGTTGTCGGTCATAACCCATTCGAAAATGTGCTGTTCGATTTGCACGTACGGTCACCTTCATTGACTCGCTTCATGATTAGCGCTGCGAAAGATACTCAAGGGTAAGAGACGGTTGTTGGCCCGGCGTTGTCAATCCGCCCACCGGTTGAATCCGCAACCAAAAACAGCCAGTCAGGTCTGAAATTCAATCAATCTGCTTTTTTCCACTGCGCATAAGCCAGCGGTAAACACACCGCGCACGGTCGATAACCCGCATCACGGGCTGTGGTTTCATCGGCGAAAAACACCCGGTGCGCGACATAGCCGCCACGGGCAATGGCACGCAGTGCAGCAGGGCAGTCGAGTCGACCGTAGATTCGTGATCGTCGATGACCGCCCACTTGTCCGGGTTCGGCGCTGTCTAGCGCTTCGCCCTGAGCATTGATCAGCACAAAGCGTTTCATGGGTTCGGTACTCGCCACAAATACCAGGCCGCGACGGTTCTATACGGGCTCCAAGCCTGACCGATATCGACCATCTGCTTGCGGCTTGGCTGTTGCTCCAGACCTTTGAGGCGGCGGTAGCCGTCGCGCACGCCAAAGTCGTCGGCGGGCAGGATGTCCATGCGTTCGAGGGTGTAGATCAGCAGCATCTCGACTGTCCAGCGGCCGACCCCGCGTAATCGGGTCAGGCGTTCGATCAGTGCGTCGTCGCTCATCGACAGCGCCTTTGAACGATCCGGCACCAGCCCCTCCAGCGCGCCTTGGGCGATACCCTGAAGCGTGGCGATCTTGCTGCCGGAGAAACCACAGCCGCGCAGCACCTCGAATTCGCAGGCCAGCAATTGCTCGGGCGTCGGGAACGGCGAGTCGGGAAACAGGGCTATCAAACGCCCGAGAATGGCATCGCCGGCCTTGGCATGGAGTTGCTGATAAGCAATGGCCCGAACCAGCGCTTCATAGGGATCGCGAGCCGGTTTTGGCTGATGCAGGCACGGGCCGATGGCGGCGATGTGTCGCGCCCAGTCCGGGTCGATGGCGGACAGGTAGTGGCTGGCGGGGTGATAGGGCATGGAAATTCCAGGCAGAAGTTCAGGTACTGCAGGCAGATTAAAGGTCTGCCCGCAGGATCGCACCCGGTCTCTTGCGCTCGAATTTTCGCGCAGGTTGCGGCGCCATTAACGCATTCGGCCATCATGGTTTCACTGATCATGAGCCCGGCTCTGGGTCGGGCTTCGGTGTGAACAGGCGTCTTCACATCTGCGGAGGCCAGTTATGTGTCTCGCCTTGGCACTCCTTACACCAAGCGTACAGCGCGTCATACATGATCAATCCGTGCGAAAGCATTTCCTGGTCATCGGCAAAGCGTTGCGACAATCCCAGCGAAATCGCGTACAGCCCAGCCGATTGCGGCGTCAGATCAAGGCGGGAGGTATCCGCCCCGCGCACGATTTTGGCCAAATGCTGCAAGGCTGGATCACTGAGCTGGTACTTCTTCAGGAACGCATCAAAGCTGCACAGCTCACCTACGTGGGAAAGCTCAACGCCCGGAATATCGTAAGGCGTTGCATCTTTCTCAGCGGCAAGCCGCAGAACCTCTCTGCTGGGGACGTACAGGAACTCAGCCTGTGGATCAATAAAACGAGTGATCAACCAAGGACAAGCGATGCGATCAATCTTGGGTCGTTCACGGGTAATCCACCTCATGGAACACCTCCTGCCTGGTTCGACAGGCTGGATGATCCGGCAGGCCCGATGCCTGCCAGGAAACGTTTGATCGCCGCACGCTCTCTAGCGCAACAGATGCACTGCCAACCCCATGAGCGCACAGGCCATCAGTACTTGAATGACGCCACGCTTGAAGCGAAACAAGGCAATCGCTGCGGCAATGGCGATCAGCGCAGAGGGCCAGTCGAGGGTGCCGCTGAACCCTTTGGGCCACAGCACGTGATAGCCGAAGAACACCGCCAGATTAAGAATCACCCCAACCACAGCGGCAGTGATCCCGGTGAGCGGCGCGGTGAACTTGAGTTCGTTGTGCGTCGTCTCCACCAGCGGGCCACCGGCGAGGATGAACAGGAACGAAGGCAGGAAGGTAAACCAGGTCACCAGCGTCGCCGCGACGGCGCCGCCGAGAAACACCTGGTCGGCGCCGAACACCTGCGAAACATAGGCCCCGACAAAGCCGACGAAAGCCACCACCATGATCAGCGGCCCCGGCGTGGTTTCCCCCAGCGCCAAGCCGTCGATCATTTGTGTCGGTGTCAGCCAGCCATAGTGTCCGACTGCGCCCTGGTAGACATACGGGAGCACCGCGTAGGCGCCGCCAAATGTCAGCAGTGCCGCCTTGGTAAAGAACCAGGCCATCTGGGTCAAGGTACCTTCCCAACCAAAAAGTGTGGTCAAGACTGCCATTGGCAACGCCCATAACACCGCCCCGATAAGTGTCAGCAGCGCCAGTTTCAACCAACTGAACCGGGCATGTTCGGGAGAGGGGGTGTCGTCATCGATCAATGCCGGGCCGTAGGATTTTTGGGCAGCGCTGTGGCCGCCGATCCTGAACTTCTCGGGAGCAAAACGGCCACCCAGGTAGCCGATCAAGGCCGCACTGAGCACGATCAGCGGAAAGGGGACATCAAATGCAAAGATCGCCGCGAACGACGCCGCCGCGATGGCCCACAGCCAATTGTTCTTCAGCGCTCGCGAACCGATTCGGTGAGCCGCCTGAACGACGATGGCGGTCACGGCCGGTTTGATGCCATAGAAAAGCCCGGCGACTATCGGTACGTCGCCGAAGGCGATATACATCCAGGACAAGGCAATCAGGATGAACAGCGAGGGCAGCACAAACAGCCCGCCTGCGATGACACCGCCCCAGGTTCGATGCATCAGCCAGCCGATGTAGGTTGCCAGCTGCTGGGCTTCCGGCCCTGGCAGCAACATGCAGTAGTTGAGGGCGTGCAGAAATCGCCGCTCGGAAATCCAGCGCCGTCGTTCGACCAGCTCCTGGTGCATGATCGAGATCTGTCCTGCCGGCCCGCCGAAACTGATGAAACCAAGCTTGAGCCAGAACCAGAATGCCTCACGCAAACTGATCGCTTCAGGCCTTGGCAGTTCGGCTTCAACGAGCGATGGAGAAACCTTACTCATTGGGGTGTTCCTCTTTCACAAACGCGGCAAGCAGGCCGTCGAAGATGGCGCTCGCAGCAGCCAGCAAGTGGTCGTCATCCGTCATGGTTTCGCGTAGTCCGGCCAGCACTCGTTCGATGCCGGCAGCCTCCACTGGCTGAATGCCCCCGATGTCGAGGTAGTGCACGAGGGCTGCAATGCGCTCCAAACCGGGCGCCTGGACTTCAAAGCTGGCTTGCAGGGTTTCGAAGGTCACACGGTTGCCGACATGACTGAAGGTCGCCTCATCGAAATCAAAACCCAGGGCACCGGCTGGGCAGTCCTGCGGACTGTTCAACCAGAGGATCCGAGCGTGTGGATCGATGAAGCGTCGAATCAGCCAGGCACAGGCCAGTCGATCAACCCAGGGCCGTTTGCGTGTTGCCCATACGCGACCCTGAAAGTCCGCGAGACTCAGCGGCACGATTGGCTGGTCGCGGCTATGGGGTTCGTCCGCCGACAATGCGCGACTGACAGCGGTCTCAAGTTCCTGCAAAACCGCGTCGATCTGCAGCTTCGGCTTGCCAGGAAAATAATCAATAGTGGTCAGCTGTTCGTAGGCTTTGCGCAGCTTGCGAATCTGCTTGGTGGTCGCCAGTGCATTCTCGGTATTGAGCTGTGCACGGCAGGCGTCGATCTCGGCGCCTAGCTTGCTGTACTCATCGCTACGGTCGAACAACGCTACGAAGCGTTCGCCATGGGGGTCGACGACAGGCAGGACATAGGCGGTGCCATTGATGGCCAGAATATCGCGCTCGACCGAGGCCAGCGCTTCACGACAGGCGTCGGAGTCCGGCAACAGATAGGCGCCATCGCGTAACACCGCTGCCCCAGAGGCTTTCAGGGCCCGCCAGGCTCGCATGCGCTCGGTGGCATTGGCGGTCGGTAGACCAAGGATTAACGCGAGCCAGTTTTTCATGTAGAGATACATTCAAAAAAAGTTTGTATCTCTACAGTATTCCTCTCCGGGCCGATTGAAAAGCCCTCGCGCGGCAAAGCATTTTGTCGGTTTGCCTGAACCGCCTTCAGTGCTTGTGCCGGTGATGGATGTCCGGGAAGTGCGGGTGGCTGTGCCGGATCGCCTGATGCTGGTGAACGTGGCTGTGGGGTTCGCTGCCATCCCATTCAAAGTCATGCTCATGCTGATGGTGTTCATCGTGAACATGCCGGTGACCATGAATGAGCGGCTCGTGCTGGTGGTCGTGCGCATGGCTTTCAGTGAGGTGAATCCAGACGCCAATGCCCATCAGCAGGGCCGCGATCCAGAACGTCAGTGAAGCCGGTTCGCCGAGGATCAGGATTGCAATCGCCGCCCCCAGAAACGGCGCGGTCGAAAAGTACGCGCCGGTGCGTGCCGTGCCGAGGCCGCGAAGGGCGAGCACGAACAGCACCAGGCTAATGCCGTAACCGAGAAAACCGACCAGGAGTATTGGCGCAAGCGTGGCGATGTTCGGCAGTTTGGCCCCCAACGACAGCGCCAGCGTACAGTTGACCGCTCCCGCAACCAGTCCCTTGATACCGGCAATGAACAGGGCATCGGACGCCGAGATCTTGCGGGTCAGGTTGTTATCGATGGCCCAGCAGGCACAGGCCAGCGCGACGGCCAGCGGGCCGATCCAGCCTTGCGCCTGTGTCGAGTCCTGCGGCCAGGCCAGGAACACTCCGCCAGCGACGATGGCCAACATCCCCGCAACGATTCGCCGATCAGCGTTCTCCTTGAACACCAGCCAGGCCAGCAGCGCCGTCAGTACCGATTCCAGATTGAGCATCAGCGAGGCCGCCGCCCCTGAAGTCAGGGTCAAGCCGAACATCAATGCCACCGGCCCAAGCACACCGCCGAAGGCGATGGCACCGATCAGCCACGGCCACTCGCCGGCTGTCAGGCCGGTTGCCTGCCAGCCGCGGTCGCGGATAAACCTGACCAGGGTCAAGCCGAGGCCACTGCCCAGGTACAGCAGCCCCGCCAGTAAAATTGGCGAGACCTCCACACCCAGCAGTTTGGCCAGCGGGGTGCTGGCGCCAAACAGTGCGGCCGCGCTCAAGGCGTAGAAAATACTCAGGTTCATGGGGGATCAGTACCTTAACGTTAAAGGGGATTCAGGCCCTGCGGGCCATTAGCAGCACCGACGCTGCTGCTGACAACAACCCGGCGCAGCACCGATTGAAAATTCGCTTGCCACGTGGCTCGGCAAACCAGCGACGCATGTGCAAACCCATATAGGCGTAGGCACTGATGGCGATCCATTCAAGCCCCAGAAACAACGCTCCCAGCACCGCAAACTGCGGCGTCACGGCTTTCGTCGGGTCGACGAACTGTGGGAGAAACGCGGTGAAGATCAAAATTGCTTTCGGGTTGCCAGCCGCGACAAGAAACTCCTGCCGGGCCAATGCCATGATGCCAATCGGCGCGCTCGCAACTGCGCTTTCAGCCTGCGGATTGGCTCGCCAGAGCTGAACCGCAAGGTAGAACAGATAGGCCGCCCCCAGAATCTTGATCCCGTAAAACAGCAGTTCCGACGTTTGCAGTACTACCGCCAGCCCGGCTGAGGCCAAGGCAATCATGCCGGCGAACGCCAGCAAACGCCCGAGCCCGGCGACACAGGACATGCGGTAACCGTAGCGGGTCGAGTTGCTGACCGAGAGCAGATTGTTCGGGCCAGGCGCCATGTTCAGGGCGAAACAGGCGGGAAGAAACAACGTAAGCGTGGCGAGATCCATGGCAGCCTCCAAAAGCAGGACCAATATTTTTATCACAGGTGTCGGGCGGTTTAACGGATTTTGTGGTTGATACCTTTTTTGAAATCGCCTCCTGGCGAAGCCTGTGTTCGGATCGGTCCGCGCTCGGGCGAAGCAGGCGTAAAATCATGCCATGCGGTCTTCCAGAACGACCGAGGAAGCAGGGTCTACGACTGCTTCTCAGTCGAACGCAAATGGCGGCGTAAAGTTGCGAGCAGCACAATCCCGGCCTATGGTCCAAGCGAGATATTCCCTGCGATGGGCGCACGTTGACTCACCGTCGGTTGCAGTCCATCCAATGTGATAGTCCGCAAGGAGGTGAAGACATGCCGAACAACTCTCGCCCGGCTGTGCTCGGGCTGATCGGCAATACGCCGCTGGTGCGCGTCAGCCGCTTCGATACCGGCCCGTGCACGTTGTTCCTCAAGCTTGAGTCGCAGAACCCCGGTGGGTCGATCAAGGACCGCATCGGCCTGGCGATGATCGACGCCGCCGAGCGCGATGGCCGCCTGCAACCGGGCGGCACCATCGTCGAGGCCACCGCCGGCAACACCGGCCTCGGCCTGGCGCTGGTCGGTCGTGCCAAGGGATACCGGGTGGTGCTGGTGGTGCCGGACAAGATGTCCACCGAGAAAGTCCTGCACCTCAAGGCGATGGGCGCCGAGGTACACATCACCCGCTCCGACGTCGGCAAGGGCCATCCCGAGTATTACCAGGACGTTGCCGCGCGGCTGGCGCAGGAGATTCCCGACGCGTTCTTCGCCGATCAGTTCAACAATCCGGCCAACCCGCTGGCCCACGAGTGCAGCACCGCTCCGGAGATCTGGGCGCAGACCGAACATGATCTGGATGCCATCGTCGTCGGTGTCGGTTCGGCCGGCACGTTGACCGGGCTGACCCGTTTCTTTCGCCGCGTGCAGCCGAACCTGGAAATGGTGCTGGCCGACCCGGTCGGCTCAGTGATGGCCGAATACAGCCGCAGCGGCACCCTCGGCACACCCGGTTCGTGGGCGGTGGAAGGCATCGGCGAAGACTTCATTCCATCGATTGCCGACCTTTCCAGCGTGCGCCAGGCCTATTCGATCAGCGACGAGGAAAGTTTCGATCATGCGCGCCAACTGCTGCGCGCCGAAGGCATTCTCGGCGGCTCTTCGACCGGGACATTACTGGCGGCAGCATTGCGCTACTGCCGCGAGCAAACCGAGCCGAAGCGGGTGGTCAGCTTCGTTTGCGACACCGGCACCCGTTACCTGTCGAAGATCTACAACGACCAGTGGATGACCGATCAGGGCCTGCTTGCGCGCAAGCGCTACGACGACTTGCGCGACCTGATCGCACGGCGCTTCGAGGATGGCCGGGTGATCAGCGTCGGTCCGGACGACACTTTGCTGACCGCCTTCCAGCGCATGCGCCTGGCGGATGTGTCGCAACTGCCGGTGCTGGTGGGCGGAAAGCGGCTGGTCGGGGTGATCGACGAATCGGATATTCTGCTGGACGTGCACAAAGACGCTTCGCACTTCCGTGCGACCGTGGCCAGCGCGATGACCGACAAGCTGGAAACGCTACCTCCCGGCGCCAGCCTGGCTGAGTTGCAGGCGGAACTCGACCGTGGGCTGGTGGCGATCATCGCCGACGCCTCGGGCTTCCACGGTCTGATCACTCGAGTCGACATGCTCAATCACTTGCGGAGATCCCTCACATGAGTCAGCACGATGAAAACGCCACGCCACGGGCCTTCGCCACCCGTGTGATCCATGCCGGACAGGCGCCGGATCCGACCACCGGGGCGTTGATGCCGCCGATTTACGCGAACTCTACCTACTTGCAGCAGAGCCCCGGAGTACACAAGGGCTTCGACTATGGGCGCTCGCACAACCCGACGCGTTTTGCGCTGGAGCGTTGTGTGGCAGACCTCGAGGGCGGCACCCAGGCATTTGCCTTCGCCTCCGGGCTGGCGGCGATCTCCACCGTGCTCGAACTGCTCGACACCGGCGCGCACATCGTCTCCGGTAACGACCTGTATGGCGGTACCTTCCGATTGTTCGACAAGGTGCGTCGGCGCAGCGCCGGGCATCGCTTCAGCTTCGTCGATCTGACCGACCTGACGGCATTCGAAGCGGCGCTGCAGGACGACACGCGAATGGTCTGGGTCGAGACGCCGAGCAATCCCTTGCTGCGCATCACCGACCTTGCCGCTGTCGCGCGTACCTGCCGCGAGCGGGGCATCATCTGTGTGGCCGACAACACCTTCGCCAGCCCGTGGATACAGCGGCCGCTGGAGTTGGGCTTCGATATCGTGCTGCACTCGACGACCAAGTACCTGAACGGCCACTCCGATGTGATCGGTGGCATTGCGGTGGTCGGGCAGAATGCAGAACTGCGCGAGCGCCTGGGCTTTCTGCAAAACGCAGTGGGGGCTATCGCCGGGCCGTTCGACGCTTTTCTCACCCTGCGCGGAGTGAAGACCCTGGCGCTGCGCATGGAGCGCCACTGTAGCAACGCGCTGGAACTGGCACGCTGGCTTTCGCATCAGCCGCAGGTGGCGCGCGTCTATTATCCGGGCCTGCCGTCGCACCCGCAGCACGAACTGGCGCAACGGCAGATGCACGGTTTCGGCGGGATGATTTCCCTCGACCTGGACAGCGACCTGGCCGGTGCCAAGCGCTTCCTCGAGAGTGTACGGATCTTCGCCCTGGCCGAGAGCCTGGGCGGGGTCGAAAGCCTGATCGAGCACCCGGCGATCATGACGCACGCCAGCATCCCCGCCGAAACCCGCGCAGAGCTTGGCATCGGCGATGCGCTGATTCGGTTGTCAGTGGGGGTCGAGGATGTCGAAGACCTGCGCGCCGACCTGGCCCAGGCGCTGGCGCAGATCTGAGCAATGGGGGTCGTTAGCTGCCTGTTTCGACGGCGGGTAACGACACCACCAGCACGTTGCATTGCACGCCATTGTTCGGCGGTCCGGCTATCCGAATCGACCGGTGATGTAGTCTTCCGTCTGCTTCATTTTTGGCATGGTGAAGATCGTGTCGGTTACGTCATGCTCAATCAATTCGCCCATAAACATAAAAGCGGTGTAGTCCGATACCCGTGCGGCTTGCTGCATGTTGTGGGTGACGATGATGACGGTGTATTGCTCTTTCAATTCAGTAATTAACTGCTCTATCCGTCCGGTGGAAATCGGGTCAAGAGCGGAAGTTGGCTCATCCAGGAGTAATACTTGTGGCCGCAAAGCGATGGTGCGCGCTATACACAGGCGCTGCTGTTGGCCGCCAGACAGACTCTGTGCGCTCTGTTTGAGCTTATCCTTTACCTCGTCCCAAAGCGCGGCCCCATTCAAGGCTTGCTCGACGCGTGCATCCATCTCATGACGGGAGAGCTGTTCATGGTGGCGCACGGCGTAGGCAATGTTGTCGTAGATTGACATTGGAAACGGTACCGGTTTTTGGAACACCATGCCGATATGGCTACGCAGGCGATTCATTGAGTAACCGGGAGCGAGAATATTCTCTCCGTTGAGCAGCACTTCGCCGCGCGCTTCCTGCTTCGGGTACATGGCGTAGATACGGTTGAACACTCGCAGCAGCGTCGACTTCCCGCAACCTGATGGCCCAATGATCGCCGTGATGCGTTTCTCTGGAATATCCATATCGATCGACTTCAGAGAACGCTGGTTATTGTAAAAAAATTCCAGGCCACGAACTCGAATTTTAGTTCTTTCGTTGGCAAGGTCACGACTATTCATCAGGTCAACCTATTGCGCAAAAGGATCAAACGGGACAGTAAACTGAGTATCAGTACAAACAATGTCAGCACTAATGCACCGGCCCAGGCTAGCGAGTGCCAGTCATCGAACGGGCTCATGGCGTACTGAAAAATCACCACAGGAACGCTGGCAATCGGTTTGAGAAGATTGCTGCTCCAGAACTGGTTACCAAATGCGGTAAACAGTAGCGGCGCTGTTTCACCGGTGATTCTGGCCAGCGCGAGAAGTACCCCGGTCACCACACCCGCTTTCGCCGCTCGCAATACGATTTGCAACGTCAACTTCCATTGTGGAACGCCTAATGCCAGCGCGGCTTCCCGCAGTGTTGAGGGTTGCAACTGAAGCATCTCGTCAGTTGTCCTCACCACCACCGGAATCACCAATAGCGCCAATGCCAGAGCACCGGCGATAGCAGAGAAACCGACCTGATGGTTCGTCAGTATGTTCAATGGCAGGATAACGCCGGTGTAAATGAACAAACCCAACACAATGGACGGTGCCGAAAGCAGAATGTCGTTAATAAAACGGACGGTGTTGCCCAGACGCGAATGTCGCGCAAACTCTGCTAACCAGACTCCCGCCATCAAACCAATTGGCGTGCCGATCAACAGGGCGATAGCTGACATCAGAGCACTGCCATAGAACGCATTTGCCAGACCACCTTCCGTACCAGGCGGCGGTGTCATCTGAGTAAAGAGGCGAAGATTGAGCGCCTGAAGTCCGTTGATTACCGTGGTCATCAGAATCCAGACCAGCCAAATGAGGCCGAAAGCAGTGGCGCCACAACTGAGCACCATTGCAACCCGATTCTTTAAGGCCCGGCGTTGGTAGAGACGTTCATTGCCGGTCATAGACCCTCCTTGCGTGAAAGCCGCACAAGCAGGAGTCGTGCTAACGCCAATACGATAAATGTGACGATAAACAGCAAGAAACCCAGTGCGATGAGCGCCGAACGATGCAGGTCTGTATAGGCTTCGCTGAACTCGTTGGCGATTACCGAAGCAATGGAGCTGCTCGGCATCAGCAACGAAGCAGAGAACTGTTGAGCATTACCCAGCACGAAAGTCACCGCCATGGTCTCGCCCAGCGCGCGTCCAAGTCCCAGAAATATACCTCCGACCACCGCAGACCGTGTGTAAGGCAGAACGATGTCCCAGACCACTTCCCAAGTGGTACTGCCAAGCGCGTAAGCAGACTCTTTGAGGGTTGTGGGAACGCTACGAAACACCTCATGCATGACTGAGGTAATGAAGGGCATGATCATGATTGCCAAGACGATGCCCGCTGTCAGCATGCCGATTCCTAATGGAGGGCCTTGAAACAGCGAACCGACCAAAGGAAGCGCACCCAGATAGTCATTGATCCAGGGCGACAGATATTCCGCCATGAACGGGCCGAAAACGAACAAACCCCACATGCCATAGATAATCGATGGAATCCCTGCGAGCAATTCAACCGCCGAAGCAACGGGCATCCGCAGCCAAGGCGGTGCTACTTCAGTCAGAAAAATCGCAATGCCAAAACTGACGGGAACCGCAATCAGCAACGCCAGAAAAGACGTCACGAGGGTGCCGTAAATCGGCACCAAGGCTCCAAAGTGGTTATTAACGGCATCCCACTCAGTGCTTGTTAGAAAATCGAGACCAAAGGTCTTGAGCGCAAGACTGCCGCCCCAAAGTGTTGATATTGCGATGCTCGCCAGAAGCACCAGCACCAGCATCGCTGCTCCCAGCATCGAACGCTTGAACCATAGATCATGACGCTGATCACGAGCAGCACGCATATCACTCGTAACGTCACTAGTGTAATGGGTCATGACCAGAGGTTGGACTGTGTCATTCATTATAAATCTGCTCACAAACAAACCCCTCCGCCAGGCAAAAAAACACGCTGGGGAAGGGGTGTTTTAGGTGTTGCTGGATCAATGGGCGAAGTCGGACTTCCAATAACCTTCGATCCGCTTCACAAGAGAGTCAGGCAAGGCTACATAGTCCAGCGCCGAGGCCTGTTGTTGACCGTTCTCCAACGACCATTTGAAGAAGTTGAAGGCGGCTTGGCTTTGCTCGGCATTCTTTGGCTGTTTGTACATGATGATCCAAGTCGTCGCCGTGATCGGCCATGCGCTATCGCCAGGGGCGTTGGTCATGATCAGGTTGAAATCCTTGGCGTTAGCCCAGTCCGCAGTGTCGGCAGCCGCTTGGAAAGCTTTGGAATCGGGTTGAATGAATTTCCCGGCAGCGTTCTTCAGCTGCGCGTGAGTCATCTTGTTTTGCAGGGCATAGGCGTACTCAACATAACCGATTGAGTTTTTGATCTGCTTGACGTAGGCAGAGACACCTTCGTTGCCTTTGCCACCCACACCGACCGGCCAAGGCACAGTGGTGCCGAAACCGATTTTCGATTTCCAGCCATCACTCACTTTAGAGAGGTAGTTGGTGAAGTTATAGGAGGTGCCTGAGCCGTCAGAACGGTGGACGACGGTGATTTTACTGCCGGGCAGTTTCATGTTCGGGTTCAGTGCGGCGATAGCCGGGTCGTTCCAAACAGTAATCTCGCCAAGGAAGATTTTTGCCAAGGTCTCACCGTCGAGCTTCAATTGGCCCGCCGCGATACCATCGATGTTCATCACCGGCACGATGCCGCCAATGACACTGGGAAACTGGCCCAGGCCACCGGCCTTGAGTTCATCAACTGACAATGGGGCATCGGAGGCACCAAAGTCTACTGTTGCCGCCTTAATCTGGGCGATACCTCCACCCGACCCAATCGACTGGTAATTGATGCGGTTGCTAGAGCTTTTACTGTAGTCCTGCGACCACTTGGACAAAACCGGATAAACAAAGCTGGAGCCTGCACCGGTAACATCGGTTGCATGAGCAACGCTACTCAGGCAGAGGGAAGCCAGCAAGACAGACAGGCTTTTTTTAGTCAGCAACATCACGGCAAGACCTCAATGGAAGGGGCTAAGTGGAATGACCCACCTATCAAAGAAGTGACGATTTAATTCCTGAAATATTTCTGTCTGATGACAATCAGGGTGAGCTCAGTAATATTCTGAAATAATGTTAATTATTCACATTCACTCGCTTGTACGCCGTGAAATGGACGACCGTACGGATTGACATCAACGGAGCGGCCGATTCGACCCAA
This sequence comes from Pseudomonas fluorescens HK44, assembly GCF_000217955.3. Lineage (GTDB taxonomy): Bacteria > Pseudomonadota > Gammaproteobacteria > Pseudomonadales > Pseudomonadaceae > Aquipseudomonas > Aquipseudomonas fluorescens_AQ. The sequence goes on from NZ_AFOY02000015.1 coordinate 528,815, forward strand.
GCCAGGCACTGGGGCAGTTGGCGATTGATGCCGCGACTCCCCAGCGTACCTGCTACCGTTCAGATACTGTCTAAACCTTATTGCTTGAGACTCGAAATGGGTCGTTCCATCAAGAGGAGATTCCCATGCCAGCGTGGCTCTTGTTCGCAGTCATCGGAACTTTGGGAGGGGTTGCTGCCGGTTTTTTTGGTATTGGTGGGGGCATTGTCATCGTGCCGGCACTCATTTACTGGGCGGGGTTCTCTCAACACATGGCAACCGGAACCTCCCTGGCCGTGCTGTTACCGCCCATCGGGCTCGCCGCAGCGGTTGAGTATTACCGGTTTGGAAACGTGGATGTGCGTGCGGCAATCATCATTGCTGCAACCATGTTCCTGGGTTCATGGCTGGGGGCCAGATTTGCCAATCATATGCAGGGGCCGCACCTTCGCCTCATGTTTGGCCTTTTTGTCTGTGGCCTGGGCGTCTACCTGGTTTACGGCGCTGGCGAACGCCTTGGCTGGTTTTGAATGTCGCTAAGCGATGTGTGTCGGATGGCAGGGCACGGCCGGTAGTCGTTGCATCTCGTTTGTCACCAGCGTTTGGCTAAACTTAAAAAATCGGGAGTGAACTGAAACCTGAGTGATAGCGGCGATCATCGGATCTGGCTTGGCATCAAGACGGGACTCCCAAAGGAGACGACTATGTATGCGGTGATAAGAACCTACCTGGGTACTGGAGCACAGCAGCTTTTCAAACTCTTGGAAGAGCGCAAGGCCGATGTCGAAGCCGCCCTGCGGACAGTGCCTGGCCTCGTCAGCTACACGCTGCTGAATACGGGTGATGGTGTTACGGCGGTGACTGTTTGCACGGACAAGGCCGGCAGCGATGCGAGCTTGAAAGTCGCGCGCGAGTGGATTCAAAAAAATGCCTCACATATCCACGCGAGCCCGCCGATCGTCACGGAAGGCCCGGTCATTGTGCAGATCAAATAGCGCCGTTCCGGTTGATGTCACGACACTATCGCTCCCCGGCACACAAAGCGGGCGCCTTCAAGGCGCCCGTTTTCATTCACTTCGCCGCCTGCGCCCGCAAGCGTCTGCCGATCACATCCATCAAATCGCACCCATCGCGCAACGGAATGGCCAACAGCTTGGCAAAGTCGGCCAGCACCACCGTGTCGCTCTCGATGTCGGCACGAAAGGCGATATTTTCCAGCACCTGAGTGACGGTGCGGATGCGGTAGTCGGCGGTGGCTTGCAGCACGTCGAGTGGGGCTTGGGTGTCGATGAGCAGGGAGGCCGGGATCAGGTCGATTCCGGTGAGGGGCATGTATCTATCCATGGGTGAAACTCCGAATCAGATTTAAAGGGCTGATCCGATCAATAGGTCGCCAAACCCGTTCGCCATATGGGCGACGGGGCGGACTATAAGCTTCATCCAATCAGGGGGCAAGGTGAGGGATTCCGAGGCTGCTGTAGGATCTGTATTGACGCGGCCCCGGACCTTTCATGTCCACAGATAGAGCCACATCGCGCATAGGTTTCGCAGGGCAGAGAAGCTATACTCCTGCGCCATGCACACTCCAGATCATATCCGCGAATTGCTCAAAACATGGGTCGCCAAGACCATGCCTCATGCTGAAGACGATGTTTTCATCGGCGAGCTTTGCTTCATCAACAAAGCGAGGCGTGCAGATCTTGTACACGCTAACGGCCAGCTAACGGCATTCGAAATAAAGTCCGCATCAGATAGCCTGTCCAGGTGGGAAGGGCAGCAGGAAGCTTATCTCACGTGCTTTGATCAGGTATGGCTTTGCTGTCATTCCAAGCACCTGGAAAAAGCCTTTGGCGTCACTCATAAAAGCGTTGGGATTCTGGTGGTTGACGACCTTGGATCTATCGCCGTGGTCAGGAAGGCCACGCACAATAAATTGCGCGATAAGTTCACGCTGACGGGTCTTTTGTGGCGGTCCGAGTTAGATGAGATCTGTAAAGAATTTCAAGTAGAAACGAAAAGCGCGATGAAAATAAAAGAAGTACGCCTCGAAGTCGCAGAGGCGCTGGAGTGGGAGTTGATCCGAGATAAGGTTTTAAGCAGGCTTAAAACTCGTTACTCAGTAGGTCAGAGCATGTCGTCAATGGAAAGTATGTCGCCATCATTTTCGTATTGAAGAAACTGTAGCGTTGCGCAAATGTGCTGGTTGGCTCTAAAGCCGTTCCATACTCCATTGTTGCCATATCGTTCATTGGTTTGGCTTATCCGACTATATTCCCTGGTTGCCCAGCAAAAATCGTCACCATGGTAATCGGGTAGTTGACGGATTTCTCTGGCTAGCTGGACGTAGTTTTCAAATTCTTTATCTCTTCCCAATCGCTTCAACCACCATTCGTTAGGTACGTAATAACTGGCGAAGGGTATGACGGCCATGCCTTGAATGTACTCGACTGCGGCGCCAGGGTTGGTGCCCGCATAATCGCCATAAATGAGGTTTATTGAGTCGTTGAGTTGTCTGGCTTCAGCTTGCCAGACAATGTCGTGACATAGGGCGGTGCTGGAGCTGCCGGATTGAGGCTTTTGACTTGGAAAAGATGAGCTGACAAGCGCCACGCCATACACCTCGTAGTTATCCAGGGCGGATAAACTGTGGTCGAGTGTGCCGCCATTTATGGTGGATATTGGAGATCTATCTCCAAAGTCCAGAATCACAAGTATATTTTCTGGATCGGGTATGGCATCCAGAATGCTCATGGCTCTGTCCCAGCTTGGGCCCGCGATTTCAGAGGGGCAAGCAACCCTGATTGCGATGGTGTCAAACTCAGCTAGCAGTAGCCTTGCCTGTTGTATGATGTCTCGGGCGTTGTCGGTGTCTAACCAGGAGACGACCGGTATCAATGAACTGTTTTTAGCTTTTACCTCTACAAACCAATTGCGTTTGTTTTCGAAGTGATTGTTGGGGTTGTGTAGATCTCTTTCACCTATCACGTCATTGGCAATGTCTAGCGCAGATCTGGATATGTCCATCAAATAAGCGTAGTCACCCAGTCTGCGAGAAAATCATTAAGGTGGCGTTCTATGCCTCTCATGTTGAGCAGAGGGGACACTAATTCCTTACGAGCATCTTCCAGATTGATCAGTGCTTTTACATCGTTCTGGCCAACTTTCATACACGGTATGTAAAGCATGCGTACCTTCCTTTGGTGGGTGTGGATTGAGCGTAGATCTCTTTTTCCTAACGAACTCTCAGTGATGTATCTGCGTATTTCTGATTGGTTTATCCGGCCGAGGTGTAAACAGTTGGTTTCGATTAATTGTGTTTATTACTCATTCCACCCTCCGTAGAATCCCGTCACGGCATCCCCATCCGAGACGGAACCTCCATGCAAACCCCAACAACCCAACGCCCCCTCTGGCAAACCTACCTCCTGTTCCTGGCCCCCATGGTCCTGTCGAACTTCCTCCAGTCCATGTCAGGCACGATCAACAGCATCTACATCGGCCAAATGCTCGGCACTCAAGCCCTGGCGGCTGTGTCCGGAATGTTCCCGATTGTGTTTTTCTTCATCGCGCTGGTCATCGGCCTTGGTGCGGGGGCAGGGGTGTTGATTGGTCAGGCGTGGGGGGCGCGGGAGCCGCAGATGGTCAAGGCGATTGCCGGGACGACGTTGCTGTTGGGGGCGATGATCGGCTTGGTGGCGGCGGTGGTGGGGAGTGTGTTGGCGCGGCCGGCGTTGCAGGGGTTGGGGACGCCGGCGGATGTGCTGGACGATGCGGTGGCGTATGCGCAGGTGATGATGTGGACCCTGCCGTCGCTGTTGGTCTATGTGCTGTTTACCCAGTTGTTGCGTGGGGTCAGCGATACGCTGTCGCCACTGGTGGCGTTGCTGGTGTCGACGTGTATCGGGCTGGCGCTGACGCCGGCGTTGATTCGCGGTTGGTTCGGCTTGCCGCCGATGGGCATTCAGAGTGCGGCGTATGCCGGGTTGGCGGGTAACCTGTCGGCTATGGGGCTGTTGGCGTGGCGGTTGCTTCGCAAGGGGCATCCGTTGGCGCCGGATCGGGCGTTTTTTGCGGCGATGCGGCTGGACCTGGAGATCCTTGGCAAAGTGCTGCGCATCGGCCTGCCCACCGGGTTGCAGATGGTGGTGCTGTCGCTGTCGGAGCTGGTGATTCTGGCGCTGGTCAACCAGCACGGTTCCCAGGCGACGGCGGCGTACGGGGCGGTGACGCAGATCGTCAATTACGTGCAATTCCCGGCGCTGTCGATTGCGATCACGGCGTCGATCCTCGGCGCCCAGGCCATCGGGGCAGGGCGCATCGAACGCATCGGGCCGATCCTGCGCACCGGGCTGTTGATCAATGTGTGGCTGACCGGGGGCCTGGTGGTGCTGGGTTATTTGCTGTCGCACTGGTTGCTGGGGTTGTTCCTCACCGATCCGTCCACCCAGGCTATGGCCGAACACCTGTTGCACATCATGCTCTGGAGCCTGCTGGTGTTTGGCTTCCAGGCGGTCATCGGCGGCATCATGCGCGCCAGCGGCACGGTGATGGTGCCGGTAGCGATTGCGATCATGTGCGTGGTCGGGGTGCAGTTGCCAATGGCGTATTTATTGGATGCGCGGTTCGGATTGCAAGGGGTGTGGATGGCGTTTCCGCTGGCTTACCTGAGCATGCTGGCGTTGCAGACGGCGTATTACACCATGATCTGGCAGCACCAGAAGATCGAGCGGCTGGTGTAAGAGGAGGGCGATGCTGGCCGCCAGGCTTCATGCCCGGTTGAAGATCCCGGGCGTGGAGCTAAAGGAAAACAACCCGCCTGGTGTCGATCAATGTCCGCCGACCACCAAATGGCTGAACGGCACCACATACGCCTGCAATGTGACCAGCCCACCGACCAGTATCGCCAGCACGATGGAGTGGAAAAACACATAGCGCAGGATTTCCCCTTCATGCCCGTACCAGCGGGTGGCGGTGGAGGCGACCACGATAGATTGGGCGTCGACCATCTTGCCCATGACCCCGCCGGAACTGTTGGCCGCGGCCATCAATATCGGGCTGATGCCCAGTTGTTCCGAGGTCACCCGTTGCAAGCCGCCGAACAGCACGTTGGACGCCGTGTCCGACCCGGTCAAAGCAACGCCGAGCCAGCCGAGCAAAGTGCCGAACATCGGGTAGAAGATCCCGGTGGCGGCGAACGCCAGGCCCATGGTCGCGTCCAGGCCGGAATAGCGGGTGATGAAGCCGAGGGCAAGCATGGCCGCGATGGTGGTCAGCGAATAACGCACCACCCACAGCGTTCGCAGGTATTGGCTCACCAGTTGCGGGATGGAATAGCCCATCAGCAGCCCGCCGAAAATCGCCGCCAGCAAGATGCCGCTGCCGGTGCTGGTGAACCAGGTGAATTTGTAGATCGCTTCCTCAGGCTTCGGTTGCGGCACCACCGGCGGAACTTTCTCGACCTGCAAGTGCAGGGTGGTGAAGGTCAGGGCCGGCGCGAAGATCGGGTTCGCCTCGCTCACCGGCTTACCCTGGGGATCGAGCTTGGCCGAGTGGGTTTGCGGGTCCATGGCCGGACGGGTGTCGAACATGTTTTTGAAGCCTTGGGTGCCCCAGGCGAAAACGAAGACTGTAAGGATGATCCAGGGCATCCATGCGCGCATGACGGCGGGCCGGGCATCGCTGGCAAAGGTTGGGCTGGCCAGCGGTTTTTCGTCCTGGGATTCATCTATTTTTGAGTCGTCGACTCGCCCCGACAAGGCGGCAGAGGTGTGCACACGGGCGGGTTTCCAGACCTTGAGAAAAGCAGTCAGGCAGGCCATGGAGATCAATGCGGCAATCACGTCCACCAGCATTGGCCCGTGGTAGTTGGACACGAAGAACTGCGGCACCGCGAAGCTGACCCCGGCCACCAGAATCGCCGGCCAGATTTCCAGCATCTTGCGCCAACCGGCGAAGGCCCAGATCAACCAGAACGGCACGAGCACCGAGAAGAACGGCAACTGCCGACCGACCATCATCGACAGTTCCATTTCATCCAGCCCGGTGACCTTGGCCAAGGTGATGATGGGCGTGCCCAAGGCACCGAACGCCACCGGCGCTGTGTTGGCGATCAACGCCAGGCCGGACGCGGCCAGAGGCGAGAAGCCCAGCCCGATCAGAATGGCCCCGGTCACCGCCACCGGTGTGCCGAACCCCGCCGCGCCTTCGAAGAATGCACCGAAGCAAAAGGCGATCAGCAGCAATTGCAAACGGCGATCGTCGGTGATGCGTGCGAGGGAATCCTGCAGGACCTTGAACGAGCCATTCTCGGTGGTCAGCCGATGCAGGAAGATGATGTTGAGCACGATCCAGCCAATCGGCAGCAGGCCGGTGGCGGCGCCTAACAGCGCGGCGGAACCGGCCATGTTCGCCGGCATGCCGAAGGCGAAGATGGCGATCAGCAAGGCTGTGCTCAGCGCCAGCAAGGCCGCGATATGCGCCTTGAGATGGAAAAACGCCAGGGACGTGAGCATCACCACCACCGGTAACGCCGCCATGAGAGTCGAGACCAGCGGGTTGCCGAAGGGATCGTAGACTTGCTGCCAGACCATGTTCCACCTCTGCTACTTATTGTTGGCAGTGCAGGCCCCGAGGGGGGAGGTGAAATTGAGTATAGGTGGCAATGCGCGGCGGGCTGGCGGGCCCACCGCTGACGTTCATTGACCTCTTATTGACCGGCTGGCAGTTGATCTTGAACGAGCAGCGCTTGAGCCAGCTCTTCGTCACTGGCCTTCAGGCCTGGATGATCGTGTCGAGCCTGCATCAACATCAACTCCAGATTGGCGTCGCGGATGGCGCCGCCGCTCGCGACGAAGCTGGAGAGGTCTTCGCGGGCTGGCGTGACGATTTTGTCGTCTCTGAACGTCGAGTACAGCGACACGGAAATCCCCGCCGACGTCGCCACATCGCGCGCATCAATATCGGGCATGTGGTGCCTGTGGGCCATGGCCGAACCAAAGGGCAGGCAAAGCAGCACCAGCAAAGGAATGAGGAATATACGTCGCATGGCGAGTCCTCCGTATGCATGAGGCCTGAATGACCGGCCTTATGTTTTTTGATACGTGGTGTCGGACAGGAGTTCCTTTTCGGTTGTGCCTGTCAGTACAGAGGCCAAGGGCCTGGATGATCGGCCAACGCAATCACCCCGGTGAACCTCCAATGCCTGTCACTGACGTGCGTACACCTCTAGTGATCTGCAGGTGCCTCGGCTTGAATGAGGATCGCTTGGGCCAGGTCTTCGTCGCTTGCCTTGAGGTCCGGGTGTTCAAGTCGAATCCGTTTCAACTCCGACTCCAGATAGGCACCGCGAATCGCGCCTCCACTCGCCACGAAGCTGGAAGCGTCATCGCGGGCGGAAACGACCAGTTTGTGGTCCTTGAACGTTGAGTAAAGGGATGCGGAAACACCTGCCGAGGTGGCGACATCGCGTGCATCCACACGGGCAAAGGCCGAACCAAAGGGCAGACAAAGGATTAGCGAAGAGATGACAAGTGTGCGACGCATGACGGCGTCCTCCGAATGGATGAAGCAACGGATGTGCTACATGAATTTGGAGGTGTGACGGCAGTCAGGAGTTCCCCGTTATCAGCATCTGTGCACGCAAAGCAGAGGGAGAAGTGGACGGTCAGGTTGGTGCGTAGCCGCAATGGTTACCTGCTGTCAGTCTGTTGGAATGATTGGGCTGCCACGGTGTCGACCGCAATAAGCGGAGTCGCCAACATGACTCGGTCATAAGGTTTGTCATGCGCCTGATCTGGATAGCCACCTGCCTCGCAATAACCCTTCTCGGGGGGCAGGTGAGCGCGGCTGACCAAGCGCAAAACAAGGCGGTGGCGGTGGACAAGGCGCAGGTCCTGGAGCAGAAGACTGCAGAGAAGGGCAGTGTGGCGCCCGTCCCCAAAGCCGAGGTGATTACGCCCTCTGAAGCGCAGGCAGTCGATCCGGCAGGCAAGGCACCTTTGAAGAATGCAATTACCTGCCTTTCACGCACCATTTTCTGGGAGGCCAAAGGCGGGGAATTGGCCGACATGGAAGCGGTTGCCAATGTGGTGTTGAACCGGCTAGGCCATGAAGGTTTTCCAGGTACGGTGTGCGAGGTGGTCAAGCAAGGTTCGAAAAAGCATGCCTGCCAGTTTTCGTGGTGGTGTGATCGACGTTCGGAACATGCCGACGAAGATGCTCCCTACGCGGTTGCCACGGAAATAGCGCGAAAAGCGCTCAATCATCAAATCCCCGACCGAACCCATGGCGCCATGTATTTCCACAGTAAACACGTGAAACCCGAATGGGCCAGGGAATACATCAAGACCGCCGAGACCCGAAAATTTCTCTTCTATAAGCCTCACGACGGTACCGCGCGATAGGGGCGTTCGCTCAGATTCCGTCAGGATGCAAACGTGGCGAAGCGCCCCGCGCAGTGCCAGTATGAGTGGGAGTTGTCGGCATTTTCCGGGTGCGCAACATGGACACCACCGAGCGCTTGTCATCACTGACTGCCAACCGCCTTCAAGCCTTGCATCAGGACGGTTTCGTGGTGTTGCCTCGTGTGCTGGATAGCGCCCAAATCAGCGCGCTGCGCCATGCAATAGATGGCCTGAAGCCCGAGCACTGGGACTACAGCGGCTTGCTTGACCATTACAAGTGCGTGTTCAACCGCGACCCGTTTTGGCTGCCGTATCTCGACCTGTACGGGGTCATCGAACTGGCCGAAGCAGCCCTGGGAGAGGATTGTCACATCATTGGCCAGACCGCCTGGCGCTGCCATCCCGGCTTTATCGGCGCTCCATTGCACCTCGATTACCTGGTGATGGAACTGCCACGAAGCCTGCTGGCCGACCCGGCCTTCGAGTTGCCGATGCAGATCTGCACCGCACAGTTCTACCTCGACGATATCGATGCCGACCTCAGTCCCACCCGGGTGATCCCCGGTAGCCACCGAGCCGGGCGCGCGCCTGCTCGCGGCGAAAACCAGTGGCATGGCTGTATCGCGAAGCCAGTGCTGTGTCGGGCCGGGGACGCTCTGATGTTTCGCAGTGAGCTGTGGCACGCCGGTAGCGACAACCGAACCCCCGACCGCGTGCGCTACCTGTTGCAGGTACACTACGGCCGGCGAATGGTGGCGCAGAAGTTCTCGCCTTACCTGCACTGGCGCTTCAACCCCGACGTGCTGGCCGCCGCGACGCCCCGTCAACGGCGCCTGCTGGGAGAGCATCGGGAAGCGGAATACGACTGACCCGTTTTGCGACAGCGTACACAGCAGGTTTGTCACGCTTGGGGTGGGGTCATTTGTAGATCGGTACTGAACCCGCCCCGGATCTCTGTTCGGACTCTGCTCGTAGACGTTTGCCCAACTCGGCAATCTTTGCCTCCCCGGCTTTCAATGCGTCCAGGCTGGTGTGCACGGAGTAGTTGCCCATCTTCAGGTCATGCGGGTGAGGAATCGCCGACCCCAGCACAAACACCGCGTCTTGCTGATCCCCGGCCTCGAGTATCAGCGTACCGTTACCTGGCGTGAAGGCGACGAGTTCTCCCGTCTGAATAAGCTCCGGCGAATGAACCGCACCCCGACTGACGCTGAGCCAAAGGACCTCGTGCCCGGACGGTGGCTGGTACTCCCAGCGTTGGCCTGCGGCCAGTGTCACCAACAAATAGTTCAGGCCCGAAGGGGCACGTACGGGGCTTTGGACACCCTGGTAGTTTCCGACGATGACACGCGCCGGCCCAACCTGTGGGATGGCAGGTGCCTCCAGGTACTGACTGTCGACAGGTGCGTTTTCCAGGTCAGCGGGCAGCGCGATCCACAGCTGAAACCCCTGGATCCGCTTTGATGTGCCGGCAGACATTTCTTTACCGTGCCAGACACCCGCGCCTGCGCGCATCCATTCGACTCCGCCGTAGCCAATGAATCCGGAACCTGAGTCCGGATCGTCAAAGCGCAGGTTGCCTTCAGTGATCACGGTAATGGTCGCGATCCCCGAATGGGGATGCAGCGGCATGTTGCCAATGAACGAGGTATCCGCGGCGAACAGGTCGAGAAACACAAACGGCTTGAGTAACTGACCCAGGTCCGAGGGACTCATGAGCCGAACAATGGGGCCGTGCCCATGACCACGGGTGCGCAGGTTGATGGCGCGCGAGGCAGGAACTTGAGCAGAGGCGAGGGGACTCAATGTCGTTGTTGAAAGTGTCATGTAGCACCCTTGAATGGTTTGACGTGGATTCCAGCGTATCCAGCCGGTGATACGTTGATAAGTGCTTATAATCGGCTTTGACTTGTCCAATTTTGGAAGTAATACGGTGCTGGATCTCAATGAAGTTGCGATGTTTGTCCAGGTGGTGCAGGCGGGCAGTTTTGCCAGCGCGGCGCGACGCATGGGCATGCCGGCCAATACCCTCAGTCGCCGGGTCAGTCAGTTGGAGGCGCATTTGGGGGTGCGTTTGTTGCAGCGTTCCACGCGTAAGCTGGTGCTGACCGAGGCGGGACGATCCTTGCACGATCGCAGTGCAACGCAGGTCAATGAGGTGATCGAGGCGGCTCGCCATTTGGCAGGGGAGAGCCAGGAGCCGACCGGCGCCGTACGGGTTGCGGCCCCCGCCGATTTTTTCGACGTTTATCTGATGGGCTGGGTAGCGGAATTCTTTCAACAGTATCCGGGTGTGCAGTTGGACTTTCTGCTCAGCGATAGCCGGGACGACCTGATCGACAAAGGGATCGATGTCGCCATCAGAGCCGGTGATTTGCCGGATTCCAGCCTGGTCGCGCGTAGAGTTGGCAGCGGAAGTCAGGTGTTGGCGGCCAGCCCCGGTTATTTACAGGCTCACGGCACGCCGGACACGGTGCAGGCGCTGTCGATGCACGAGTGTATTCGACGCTCCAGGCAGGCACCGCGCACCGCCTGGAATCTCGACGGGCCACAAGGTTTCGTCAGTGTCGAGGTGACGGGCCGGTTTAGTGCCAACACCGCGCAGGCCCAGTTGAAGGCGGCGGTTGCTGGCCTGGGCATTTGCCTGTTACCGATGGCTATCTTGCGCGAGAGTTTGCAGGCCGGGCGGCTGATTCAGGTTTTGCCCGAGCACGGGCGTTTCAATAACGACTTGTACATCGTCTATCCCAGCCGTCGGCAGGTGCCGCGTGCGGTCAGCGTTTTCGTCGAGCAGCTCATCAAACATCTACGGGAGGACGCGCTGGCTGACGGCAATTGACCTGGCCGCATTGCAGCCATCCATGATGAAATAACCGCCGGCTTTTGTTGTAGGCCACACCTGATGGGGAGCAGAACATGAAGAAAGTCGCAGTACTAACCGTCGCCTTGATGCTCAATTCAGGCGTATTCAGCACGCCGGCAGAAGCGGCCGGCGATGCTGAAGCGGGTGGGAAACTCTTTAACCGAATTTGCGGTGGCTGCCATCAAGTAGGCGGTTCAGCCCGGGGTTCTTTTGGTCCGCAGCTCAATGCCATTTTTGGGCGCCATGCCGGCAGCACGACGGACTACCAGTACTCTAGCGCGATGAAATCATCAGGCGTGGTCTGGACCCGCGAAACGCTGGCCGCCTACATCGAAGCGCCAAAAAAAGTAGTCCCCGGGACGCGCATGATTTTCTGGGGTATCAGCGATCCGGAAAAGATCGAAAACCTGTTGGCCTACCTTCAGACATTTCAGCCGCAATAATCCGTAGCTCGGCAAACGTCGTCCCCGTAAAGCCGGACAGAAGGCATTTTGCTGGCCCCGAAGCCTCAAAATCACCGCCAAAATCACTTTATTTTCAGGTGGTTAGGCGGAATGCAAATGCGCAATGTATTGATCGTGCCGATCTCGCTGGTACTGGCGAGCATTGCGGTCTCTGTCCAGGCAAGAGAGTTGATGCCCAATGATCGGTTTATGTGCAGTTGGGGGGCTGGCACGGCGGCAAGGGCCCAGGAACTCAAGCTGTCCGGGGTCTCGCTGTATGCCGCTCGCCAGAAGATCCAGGCTTACAAGTTCAGCAAGGGCTGGATGCGAATGATGGCCATGGGCATTACCGAGCAAACCTACGACAGTAAATCCAGGTTCAAGCCCGAGGCTGTCCGGCAAAGCTTCTATGAAGAGTGCGTCAGGTATAAATTGGCGCGTAAATGACGCTCGCCCGGCAGTTACAACCCGGTATCGGGTGGCGTTATCCGTGCCTGCGCCTACCGCCATAAGGCTCTTCCATGGGCTTATTGACCGGACCGCTCCTGACGACCTGAGGTGTTCTACGGATAACGCTAGCAATGGAAACGGGTTCGTCCAGAATGTCATCACCGCCTGTTAGGTTGTTTTTGAATAACGCTACTCTCGGACTGGAAACAGCGGCTCAAATCATCGAGGGTATGCGCCGGATTCGTGACAGGTCCGGACAATGAGGTCAATGAATAGGCCTGCCACCGTGACGCTTCGGTTTTCCCAGCGTCTATGACTTTTATAGCCAGTGTTGGCTCTCGGCATCTTGGAAGAGGGAGATATTTATGATCGTTAAACCGCGCGTTCGTGGTTTTGTTTGTGTGACTACCCACCCCACTGGCTGCAAAGCCAACGTCAAGAATCAGATCGACTACGTCCGTGCGCAAGGACAGATCACCGATGGGCCAAAGAATGTCCTGGTGCTGGGTGCATCGACCGGCTACGGACTGGCTGCACGCATCACCGCGGCCTTTGGTTGTGGCGCCAAGACGCTGGGTGTGTTCTTCGAACGTGAAAGCGTCGAGGGCAAACTCGGCACCGCCGGCTGGTACAACACCGCGGCCTTCCACTCGTTCGCCGAATCGGAAGGCCTCTACGCCAAGAGCATCAACGGTGATGCGTTCTCCGATGAAGTCAAGCGCCTGACCATCGAGACCATCAAGCGCGACCTGGGCAAGATCGACCTGGTGGTCTACAGCCTCGCTGCACCGCGTCGTACCGATCCGAAAACCGGTGAAGTCTACAGCTCGACGCTCAAGCCGGTCGGCAAGTCGGTTACCCAGCGCGGCCTGAACACCGACAAGGAAGAGGTCAACGTGACCACCTTGGCCGAAGCGACCCAGGAAGAAATCGACGGTACCGTCAAGGTCATGGGTGGCGAAGACTGGCAGATGTGGATCGATGCCCTGCACGAAGCGGGCGTTCTGGCCGAGGGGGCGAAAACCACTGCCTTCACGTACCTGGGCGAAAAGCTGACCCACGACATTTACTGGAATGGCTCCATCGGCGCGGCGAAGAAAGACCTGGACCAGAAGGTCCTGAGCATTCGCGAGCGACTGGCAGACCTGGGCGGCGATGCGCGGGTTTCGGTATTGAAAGCGGTAGTGACCCAGGCAAGCTCGGCAATCCCGATCATGCCGCTGTATCTGTCCTTGTTGTTCAAGGTCATGAAAGAGCAGGGCACACACGAAGGCTGCATCGAGCAGGTCTACGCGCTCTACAAAGACAGCTTGTTCGGTCATCCTCCGGTCATGGATGAAGAAGGGCGTCTGCGCGCGGATTACAAGGAGCTGGCGCCTGAAGTCCAGGAGCGCGTCAAGCTACTCTGGGATCAGGTCAGCAATGAAAACCTTTACGAACTCACCGACTTTGCCGGTTACAAGGCGGAGTTCCTGCGCCTGTTCGGCTTCGGGATCGAAGGGGTGGACTACGAGGCTGACGTCGATCCGGACGTCAAGATCTCCAACCTGGTCCAGGCTTAAGTCTCAAGGGTAAACAGCTGCCTCGACGTCGTGAACGCGAGGCAGCTGCTGTTTGCTGATCATCGAGCCGTTGCTGGATCGGGTGCTGCATCCTTTTCAGCCTCTGCTTGATGCTCGATCGGTCGAAGTTTGAATCGGCAGACATTGCCGCCCCGTACCATGCACTCCGTATGGTCGACTTCGCCCCCCCCCAATGTCCCGATCAACGCCAGATCCAGCTCACACACCACCGGATAGGCCGCGGCCAAGCGGTGGAAGACGCAGTTGTGCGCGACGATTTCCTTGTCGTCGGATGAGCGAAAGAACACCTGCGCTTCGTATCCCGCCTGGTTCATGTGCTGCACGATCTTTGTTTCGTCAACGACCTGACGTTCACGGTCCAAGGCCAGTTTGCGGCCCATACGGCGCATCAGCGAAGCCAGTTCGACGGGGCCGATGATATCGGCCACTTCTTCAATCAGCACACTGGCCAGCAACTGATAATGGCGAGGGAACTGCTCCCGCGCATGGTCTGTGAGTTGATACAGCTGCTCCGGTCGCCGGCCTGTCGGACGGGTTTCGCCGCGCAGCACCAGTCCGTCACGCTCCAGAGCCGCCAGATGCTGGCGAATCGCGGTACGTGTGACAGCCAGGTGATCAGCCAACTCGTCAATGCTCATACCACCCGCGTGGTGCAGCAGCGCATTGAGCAGGTCCTGCTGTGTACGGCCTAATCCTTCAAGCATGGTCTGCGCTCGCTCGGTATCAGAACTTGTCCGGGAACTGTTTGACCAGTGCCGCCGTCAGCGTGTCGGCCAGCGCCAGTATGTGGGCGCGCATCATCTGCCAGGTCTTCGCTTCACCGGCATAGTCGTGCGCGGCGAGTTGGTCGATCTGGGAGACATGGTGGCCGCCGTGAGCTGCCAGCATCGTCACCAGTGTGCTTTCAGGCAGGTTGGGGTTGGCTTTGGCGAGAAATGCCGCAATGGCCTTGGCATTGCTCGTCAGTTCTGCGACAGCGGCCTGCTGGCCCTTCTTGTCTTTGGCGACAGTGGCGTCGCTGTAATGTTTCACCGCACCCCAGTGACCGGCAAGCAGCTTGAGCAGTTGATCGGCAGCGGGCTGGCCATAAAGCGGAGCAAGGCTGTTGGCGATACGGGTTGCGTTGTCGACGACCTGAGCGGCGGCGACCTGGGCTTGTTGATGGTTAGCGCTCTGGTTGGCTATCGCGTAATTTCTGGTCCAGAAAATATGCTCGATCCAAAGGCCGCGTAGCGACAGACGCGTGGTGAGCGCAGCGCTTTCGGCTGGTGCAGGCGAGGCGGGGGGAGTTTGACTCCAGGCGGGCTGGGCGCAGAGCGCCAGCAGCAGTAAGGCCAAGGTTTTGATATTCATGACGACACCCTCTTGTTGTGGGATTGTCCAACAATATCAATTGAAGCATATAAATATGTTTTTATTGGGTGTGGGCCGAAATCGCAGATCAACGGTCGTCCTGTGCGTAGTTATCACTGCATTTACGGCCCAGCGAGGGGAGGTCAATCGACCACAAACAGTTTCGCCCCCGTCTCCGTCGACGACCGGTGAGACTCCGCATTATCTGCCACCTGATAGCTCATGCCGGGTTTCAGTACGAATTGGCGGCCATCTTCGAGTTCGGTGTGCAGTTCGCCTTCAAGGCACAGCAGGATGTGGCCCTTCGAGCACCAGTGGTCTGCCAGATAACCGGCGGTGTATTCGATCATTCGCACACGAATTGCGCCGAACTGCTGGGTGCGCCAATAGGCGCTGCCGATTTCGCCAGCGTGGACGGAGGGTTCGACGGTCGACCAGTCGGTGGTGCCGAACGGGATGGCTGCGATATCCATGGCGATCTCTTGAAGTCGGGAGAGAGAACCGATTTACGCAGCTGGCGGCAGGCTGTCAATTGACGGGATTTCTCCAGAAGCTGAACCCAGGCTGTCAGCCTGCAATGTTTCATTATGTTTCAGCTGATCTGGCGGCGTAGGATGCTTGACTCGGATCGTGCATCGCCTCGTTTCCAGCCAAGGGGAACTGAACAATGAAGTTGAACCTCGTCAAAGTCTTTTTGATCACCGGCACGTTGTTATTGAGCGCGTGCTCTGGCGTGACAACCAGCAGCTGTTTTTCAGAGGATTGCCATCAATTCGACGGCCGTAGTGCCAACAAGATGAGTTTTGGTGGTAGCCCGATCGGCAACAGCTTTAATCAATACAGTTCGGGGCTGTTGCAGCACGACTGATTGGGGCATTTGCAAACTGGATACGCCGATGGCAATCATCGGCGTATTGATCTCTGTGTTTCCACAATCCTAAACGTACGGCTGACCGCTGAATCCCCGTGGGAGTCGTTGCTGGCCCGGCATATCGCTGAGTCTTTTAATCCAGGACGCGCGCCAATCAATCGAGGCGTGGGCTACTTTGGCTCTACGCGCCGCTCGACGTGCAGCGTTGCGAGCGTCTTTTCGGGCGTCCTTGAACGCGTCGGTATTGCGGCAGCTGCGGCATTTGACCCGGGAAAATTCAGTCGTAGAGGCGAGGTTGCTGCCATGGCGGCCGCAGGCCAGGTGCCCGGCAGTCTTATAGTGAGTCACCATCAGTGGATCTCCTTTGCAAGGATTACGGCGTAGCGCACGGGTCACTTGCCACATCCCTGTCGGTGACTCTGCTCTTCTGTCTGGACTCGCTGCCCGCTCAACGGTGTGAGGTGGCAGAGGCTGCGACCCCATTACTATTAATGACACCTGGGTGACCGACGCGTTCGATGTGAAATGTCGAGGACTGCACGGGGGTGTTTTTCTTCAATACAGGCCTATCAGCGTTCTCCTACTTTGAGCGCCGGGATGTCCCGTAGTTATTGAAGAAGGTGTGCAATGAGTCTGATCATTTCCATGGCCGCGTTTGCGCTGGCGTCGTCGATCACCCCTGGGCCGGTGAACATCGTTGCACTGAGCTCTGGCGCGCAGTACGGCTTTCGCGCCAGCCAACGGCATGTAGCGGGTGCAACGCTGGGGTTTGTGCTGTTACTGGTGTTGATGGGGTTGGGTCTGCATGAACTGCTAAAACTCTGGCCATCGCTGACACGGGCGGTGCAGTTGTTCGGGGTGGCGTTCCTGTTGTTCATGGCCTGGAAGCTCGCCACTGACGATGGGCGGCTCAGTGCGGGTGATTCAGGGCAAGCGCCGACGATGTTCTACGGCGCGCTGATGCAATGGCTGAACCCGAAAGCCTGGCTGGCCTGTGTCGCGGGGATGGGGGCTTTTGTTGCCGATGGCGAGGCGCAACTGGTCTGGCAGTTTGCGGCGGTGTATCTGGTGGTCTGCTACCTGTCGGTGGCCTGCTGGGCTTATGCCGGGACCTTTCTGCGACAGTACCTGAGCAATGCCGGCGGTATGCGGTTGTTTAACCGGCTCATGGCGTCGTTGCTGGCGGTGAGTGCGGGTTACTTGCTGTTGCCATAAATCTCGGGCTTCAACCGCGATACTGCCCCGGCGTCGCGGCCAAATGCTGTTTGAACGCTCGCTGAAAATGTGCCTGATCAGAGAACCCGGCTTCCAGCGCCACGTCGGCAATCAACTTGCCCCGACGCAGTTGGCTGCGGGCGAACTGGATGCGATGGTTGACCAGAAACGCGTGGGGCGTCATGCCGTAATGCTGCTTGAAAGCACGGATCAGGTACGACGCCGACAGATCTGCCGCCTCGCAGATGTCTTCGAGTTTCAGCGACTGGGTGCAGTTGTCGCGGATGTACTCGGCCGCTCGCTCCAGCTTGAGGTTGGGTTCGCGAACGCTCAATTCAGCCGGATTGAGCGTTTGCTGCACTTCAGTAAAAAACGCTACGGCGGCACTGTGTTTTTGCAGCGTCTCCAGTTGTTCGTCGAGCAGTACGTCATATAGCTGATTGAGCCCGCTAAACAGCCCGGCGTCGTCGCAGTGGGTGGTTGAAAAGCGCCGAAAGTCCAGCTCTTTGCTGAACCCCAGTTGATGCTGAAGGTCGTTCAACCACGGCGTATCGACATACAGCATGCGATAAGACCAGGGCTGATTGTCGATCGGATTACAGGCATGGACATCGCCGGGGTTCATCAGCACCACGGTGCCGCTGCCGACTTCAAACGCGGCGCGTTCATGGAGATAGGTGCTGCGCCCGGCGGTGATCGCACCGATGGAAAAAAACTCGTGGGAATGTCGGGCGTAACAGACTTCGCGGCCATCAGCGATGGAGCGTGCTTCGATGAAAGGCAGTGCGTCATCGCGCCAGAAGCGAGGGGCTTTGTCGGCATTTTTGGCGATGGCGTGTTTCATCCGCGAGCGTCCTTTGGCAGTTCAGTTGGGGAGTGTATTAGCTCTCGCCATTAAAGGCTCGCTCGAGTGTAGCGATGTCGAGTTTCTTCATCTGCAACATCGCCTGCATGACGCGCTGGGATTTGGCGGTGTCCCTGTCGGTCATCATGTCCATCATCACCACGGGCACGATTTGCCAGGACAGGCCGAACTTGTCCTTGAGCCAGCCGCATTGCTGGGCCTGTTTGTCACCGCCGGCAGACAGCGCATTCCAGAAGTGGTCGATTTCATATTGGGTATGGCAGTTGACCTGGAACGAGATGGCCTCGCTGAAGCGAAACACCGGGCCGCCATTGAGTGCGGTAAAGGTCTGGCCATCGAGCATGAAGCTGACGGTCATCACCGAACCCTCGGGCCGGCCATGGAGCTCGAAACCGGCTTTGCCATAGTGAGTGATGGCGGTAATGGTCGAGTGTTCGAACACCGAACAGTAGAACTGTGCAGCAGCTTCGGCCTGATCGTCGAACCACAGGCAGGGCGTGAGTTTCTGAATGCGCGACATGAAGGTTCTCCTCCAGGAATGATCCGGCTGGACTGTTAGCGTAGTCAGCCGATGGTCGTCAGGCGTAACCGTCAATCGACAAGCCGAGGATGTAGGTCGGTTGATGGTTTGAAACACAGGGCTGCTTCCTTGGAAGTGGCCCTTTTTTTGTGACCGGTGGTCGCGCCAATCAAGACTTCGGGAAAATTGCGCTTAGCTCAATGAATAAACCGAGGCGCGCGTAGGCAGTCGTTGCCACAGTGACGCCATGAAAGGACATCGTGAGTGACTGAGGAGACCGCCGTGCTGACGCTCAATATCAATGGCAAAGACCAATCCCTGGACGTGCCCGGCGACATGCCGCTGTTGTGGGTATTGCGCGATGTCGCGCACTTGACCGGCACCAAGTTCGGCTGCGGCATGGCCCAGTGCGGCGCCTGCACGGTGCATGTCGACGGCGCGCCGTTACGCTCCTGCATCACTCCGGCGGCGGCCGTCGCCAATGGCCAGAAAATCATCACCATCGAAGGACTGTCGAGCGACGGTTCGCACCCGGTGCAGCGCGCCTGGGCCGAGATCGATGTGGTGCAATGCGGTTACTGTCAGTCGGGGCAGATCATGTCAGCGGCGGCTTTATTGGCGAAAATCCCGTCGCCAAGCGACAGCGATATCGATCAGGCGTTGTCGGGCAATATCTGTCGATGCGGGACCTACCCGCGCATTCGTGCGGCGGTCAAACGTGCTGCGCAAATCAGGGAGGCATGACGATGAGCGCGAGGATCGAGACTTCTCGACGGGATTTTTTGAAAAGCAGTGCCGTGCTCGGTGCAGGGCTGGTGGTGGGGTTTGTCATTGCGGGGGGCAATCGCTTTGCGCACGCGGCCTCTCCGCCGGACGCGGTGTTCGCCCCCAACGCTTTTTTGCGCATCGCCCCGGATGGCAACGTGACTGTGCTCTTGGGCCACTCCGAGATGGGGCAGGGGATCTGGACCGGCCTGACCATGTTGATAGCCGAAGAACTGGACGCCGACTGGACGAAGATCCGCGTCGAGCATGCGCCGGCATCGGCGGCCGATTATGGTTTGCCGGCCTTTGGTGGCATGCAGATCACCGGCGGCTCGACCTCGACCTGGATGGAGTTCGACCGCTACCGCCAGGCCGGCGCGGCTGCACGCTTGATGTTGATCGAGGCCGCCGCCAAGCGATTCAACGTCGCACCCTCGAAGATCCGAACCGAACCGGGCGTGGTGATCGCCGGCGATCAGCGCGCCACTTACGGTGAGCTGGCCAATGACGCCGGCCAACTGCCGGTGCCCGATCCGGCGTCGATCAAACTCAAGGAGGCCAAAGACTGGAAGATCATCGGCAAACCGACCAAGCGCCTGGATACCCCGGAAAAAATCACCGGTCAGGCAAAATTCGGCATGGATGTGCAGTTCGATGGATTGCTGACGGCCATGGTTGCACGCCCGCCGGTATTCGGCGGCAGCGTCAAATCATTCGACGGCGCAGCGGCACTGGCACTGCCGGGCGTGCATAAAGTCGTGCAGGTGCCGACGGGCATAGCCGTGGTGGCCGATCATTATTGGGCCGCCAAACTCGGCCGTGATGCGCTGAAAATCGACTGGGACCTGGGGCCCAACGCCGCTCTGGACAGCGACACCTTGCTGCAAAACTTCCGCAAACTGGCCGCGATCCCCGGTACCCCGGCCAGCCAGGCGGGCGACATCAGCGCCGCGTTGAGCAAGGCGGTGAAGACGGTAGACGTTGAATACAGCGTTCCCTACCTGGCCCATGCACCGATGGAACCGCTCAACTGCACGGTAAAAATCACCCCGGAAAAATGCGAGATCTGGACCGGCACCCAATTCCAGACGCTGGACCAAATGATCGCGGCGAAAATCACCGGGCTCAAACCCGAGCAGGTCGAGATTCATACCGAATTCCTTGGAGGCGGTTTTGGCCGTCGAGCCAATCCGACCTCGGACTTTGTCAGCGAGGCGGTGCACGTCGCCAAGGCGGCCGGTGCGCCGGTGAAAACTGTTTGGTCGCGGGAAGATGACATACGCGGTGGCTACTACCGCTCGGCATTCCTCCATCATGCGCGCATTGGCCTGGACGCCAAGGGCATGCCCCAGGCCTGGCAGCATGTACTGGTCGGGCAGTCGATCATGGACGGCACCCCATTCGAAGCGACGATGGTCAAGAATGGCGTCGATGCGACCTCGGTCGAAGGCGTGGCCGACAGCCCCTATATCAAGGGCCTGGCCAACCATCTGGTCGATCTGCATTCGCCGAAAACCGGCATCAGTGTGCTGTGGATGCGTTCCGTGGGGCACACGCACACGGCGTTTGTCGTCGAGTCACTGATCGATGAACTGGCCACGGCGGCCGGCAAGGACCCGGTGGAGTACCGACGGACCTTGCTCAAGAAGCATCCGCGACATCTCGGGGTGCTGAACCTGGCGGTGGAGAAGGCCAACTGGAAGGCGCCGCTGCCAGCCGGGCATGCGTTGGGCGTGGCGGTGCATGAGTCTTTTGGCAGTTACGTCGCGCAGGTGGCCGAGGTGTCCCAGGACAACCTGAAGATCCGCGTGCACCGCGTGGTCTGTGCAGTCGATTGCGGCGTTGTGGTGAACCCGGCGAGCATCGCCGCGCAGATGGAATCGGGCATCACCTTTGGCCTGGGGTTCACCTTGCACAGCAAGCTGACCTTCAAGGACGGGAAAGTGGTGCAGTCCAACTACCATGACTTTCAAGTGCTGCGCCTGAATGAGATGCCGGTGGTCGAGGTGCACATCGTCCCCAGCACCGAAAAACCGGGCGGCATCGGCGAGACCGGGGTGCCACCGACAGCGCCGGCGGTGGCCAATGCGGTGTTCGCCCTGACCGGGCAACGCTTGCGCGAACTGCCGCTTCAGCTGGCGGGAGTGTGAGGTGCGACGACGCTGAAAGTTACTTGGCGAACAACTGGTCGATGTCCTTGAACGCCTTGAACTCCAGCGCGTTGCCGCACGGGTCGAACAGAAACATTGTCGCCTGTTCGCCCACCAGTCCTTTGAAGCGAATACCGGGCTCGATCACGAAGCGCGTGCCCAGCGACGTGAGTCGTTCGGCCAGGGACTCCCATTCGTCCATCGACAGCACCACGCCGAAATGCGGGACCGGCACGTCGTGACCGTCCACGGCATTGGTGTGGGCGGATTCTTGCGTGGCGGTTTTCGGGTGTTCGTGGATGACCAATTGATGGCCGAAAAAGTTGAAGTCCACCCAGTGCTCGCTGGAGCGTCCTTCCTCCAGACCGAACACCTGGCCGTAGAAAAGCCGCGCGGCTGCAAGGTCATACACCGGGATGGCCAGATGAAAAGGGGAGAGACGCATGATGTTCAAGCCTCGATGACAGGGAAGTTGAGCTGATTCTAGTCTTGTGATTTTTGATTAAAAGACGATAATTTTTGCCTCCAGCTCAAATAATATCGATCAATCGAGGCGCTCATGCTGCGTGAACTGAAAACCTTCATCGCAGTGACTCGCTATGGCACGTTCGCCGCAGCCGGCATGCACATTGGCCTCACGCAATCGGCCGTCAGCGCGCAAATGCGCAACCTGGAGCAGGCGTTGGGTATTCGCCTGTTTGACCGCACCGGGCGTCAGGCGATCCTCAACGCGGCCGGGCAGCGAGCGTTGCCGATGGCCCGGGACATCCTCGATACCTTTCAGCGCATGGCTATCAGTGACGATGTCAGCGAGTTTCGCGGCGAATTGAGAGTTGGCGCTGTGGCGACGGCCCAGACCGGTTTGCTGCCCCAGGCATTGCTGCGCTTGCGACAGCAGGCACCGTTGCTCGAGCCGAAACTGGTGCCTGGCGTGTCACTCAACCTGTTGAGTCAGGTCGACGCCGGTGAGCTTGATCTGGCGATCCTGATCAAGCCACCTTTTGAGTTGCCCAAGGAACTGTCCGCCCAAGTGATCCGGCAGGAGCCTTTTGTGTTGATCGTGCCGCCGGACCTTGAAGGCGAGGATCCATTGCAGGTGCTCGGCACGCATCCGCAGGTGCGCTATGACCGCAACTCGTTCGGTGGTCGGCTGGTGACACGCTTTCTGCGCGAGCAGCAGATTGAGGTAAAAGTCGCGCTGGAGCTGGATGAGCTGGAGGCGATTGTGAAAATGGTCGAATGCGGGCTGGGCGTGGCGTTGATTCCCCAGGCAGGGCTCTGGCTTGAGTACGGGGCGAAAGTCAGGATCATCTCGCTGGGCGAACTGACGTTCTATCGGGAGATCGTGTTGTTGCAGCGCTACAGCCAGCGTACACAACCGATCCAGCAGTTGTTTGCGCGATGCCTGGTTTAGGCTCCTACAGGATTTGCACAAGGTACAAAAAACCCGCCAATCCAGACTGTGTGAAAACTCCGGCTCAGCTTTAAGGTTCGCGTTGCTACGCAAAATCCTTAAAGCTTTTACGAGCTGAATCGCTCAGAAAGAGCGAGAGAGCGCCAAATTTGATCGTTTATTGATCGAAGCTTGGCGCTCGCATAGTTTTCACACAGCCTAAATCGGCGGGTTTCTTGTTAACGCGTGAAGATCACTCTTCGATGTTGCCCATGGCGGTGGTGTTGAAGCCGCCGTCCACGTACATGATTTCGCCGCTGATGCCGGACGCCAGGTCCGAGCACAGGAAGGCGCCGGCGTTGCCGACTTCGTCGATGGTGACGTTGCGACGCAGCGGTGTTTGCGCTTCGTTGGCGGCCAGCATTTTACGGAAGTTCTTGATGCCGGAAGCGGCCAGGGTGCGGATCGGGCCAGCCGATACGGCGTTGACGCGGGTGCCTTCCGGGCCCAGGGAGCCGGCCAGGTAACGTACGCCAGCTTCCAGGGAAGCCTTGGCCATGCCCATCACGTTGTAGTTCGGCATGGTGCGCTCGGCGCCCAGGTACGACAGGGTCAGCAGGCTGCCATTGCGGCCTTTCATCATGTCGCGGCCAGCTTTGGCCAAGGCCACGAAGCTGTAGGCGCTGATGTCGTGAGCGATGCGGAAACCTTCACGGGTGGTGGCTTCGGTGAAGTCGCCGTCCAGTTGGTCGCCCGGCGCGAAGCCAACGGAGTGCACGATGCAGTCCAGGCCGTCCCATTTTTTGCTCAGCTCTTCGAAAACCCTGGCGATTTCTTCATCGCTGGCCACGTCGCACGGGAAGCACAGCTCAGGGCTCGAACCCCAGCCTTGTGCGAACTCTTCGACACGCCCCTTGAGTTTGTCGTTCTGATAAGTGAAGGCAAGCTCAGCGCCCTCGCGATGCATGGCGGCCGCGATGCCGGATGCGATGGACAGCTTGCTGGCGACACCGACGATCAGTACGCGCTTACCGGCGAGAAAACCCATGTGTTGCTCCTCTTTCAGGTTATTGCGCAGTGGCTGGTGCCAGGAAAGCGGCCTCCAGCAACTGCTGTGTATAGGGATGTTGCGGTGCGGCAAAGATACCTTGCGCATCACCTTGTTCGACCACTTGGCCGTGCTTGATCACCATCAACTGGTGACTCAGCGCTTTAACCACCGCCAGGTCATGGCTGATGAACAGATACGTCAGGTTGTACTTGCTTTGCAGTGAGCGCAGCAGTTCAACCACTTGGCGTTGCACGGTGCGGTCGAGGGCCGAAGTCGGCTCGTCCAGCAAGATCAACGCCGGTTTCAGCACCAGGGCCCGGGCAATGGCGATTCTCTGCCGTTGTCCGCCGGAAAACTCGTGGGGATAGCGGTGCCGGGTTGCCGGGTCCAGACCGACTTCCTTGAGTACCGCGATAATCGCCAGTTCCTGCTCGGTCTCTGTACCGATCCGGTGTATCCGCAGGCCTTCGCCGACGATCTGGCTCACGCTCATCCGCGGGCTCAGGCTACCGAAGGGGTCCTGGAAAACCACCTGCATTTCCCGCCGTAGCGGCCTTACCTGTTGCTGTGACAGGCAGTCCAACTGCTGGCCTTCAAAACGGATCGCGCCTTTGCTGGCAATCAATCGCAAAATCGCCAGACCCAGCGTGGACTTGCCCGAACCGCTCTCGCCGACGATGCCCAGGGTCTGTCCCTGAGGCAGGCTGAAGTTGATTCCGTCCACGGCTTTGACGTAGTCGACGGTGTTGCGCAAAAAACCTTTTTTGATCGGGAACCAGACTTTCAGGTCCTTGACTTGCAGCAATGGCGGGCCGATGAGATTGGTTGCCGGGTTGCCACGAGGCTCCGCTGCCAACAGCTCCCGGGTGTAAGGATGCTGCGGCGCGCGGAACAACTCTTCGCACGACGCCTGTTCGACGATGCAACCCTTTTGCATGACACATACGCGATGCGCGACTCTTTGGACCAGGTTCAAATCGTGGCTGATCAGCAGCAGGGCCATGCCCAGGCGGGCCTGCAACTCCTTGAGCAATTCGAGGATTTTCAGCTGAACCGTCACGTCCAGCGCGGTGGTCGGTTCGTCGGCGATCAGCAGTTCCGGTTCGTTGGCCAGGGCCATGGCGATCATCACGCGCTGGCGCTGGCCACCGGACAATTCATGGGGCAGGGCCTTGAGCCGTTTGTGCGGTTCGGGAATGCCCACCAGTTCCAGCAGCTCCAGGGTGCGCTGGGTAGCGACTTTGCCGGTCAGGCCTTTGTGAATGCCGAGCACCTCGTTGATCTGTTTCTCGATCGAGTGCAGCGGGTTCAGCGAGGTCATCGGCTCCTGAAAGATCATCGCAATCCGGTTGCCACGAATGTGCCGGATGGTTTTCTCTTTCAGCGTCAGCAGGTCATGCCCGGAGTAGTTGATGGTGCCAGTGGGGTGCCGCGCCAAGGGGTAGGGCAGCAGGCGCAGGATCGAGTGCGCCGTTACCGATTTGCCCGAGCCGCTTTCACCGACCAGTGCCAGGGTTTCACCGCGCTTGATGTCGAAGCTGACGCCTTCCACCACCCGTTGCACGCGCTCACCGACCACAAACTCGACAGAGAGGTTGCGCACTTCGATCAGATTGTCCTGATTCATTTCACTTCCTCGGGTCGAAGGCATCGCGAGCAGACTCGCCGATAAACACCAGCAAACTCAACATCACCGCCAGCACCGCAAAGGCGCTCATGCCCAGCCACGGCGCTTGCAGGTTGGATTTGCCCTGGGCCACCAGTTCACCCAGCGATGCGCTGCCTGCCGGCAGGCCGAAGCCGAGGAAGTCCAGCGCGGTCAGGGTGCCGATGGCGCCTGTGAGGATGAACGGCATGAAGGTCATGGTCGAGACCATGGCGTTGGGCAGGATGTGTTGAAACATGATTGCGCCGTTCTGCATGCCCAGCGCGCGGGCGGCGCGTACATATTCCAGGTTACGCCCACGCAGGAACTCGGCGCGGACCACGTCGACCAGGCTCATCCAGGAAAACAGCAGCATGATCCCCAGCAGCCACCAGAAGTTTGGCTGCACGAAACTGGCGAGGATGATCAGCAGATACAACACGGGCAAACCCGACCAGATTTCCAGGAAGCGCTGCCCGGCCAAATCGACCCAGCCGCCATAGAAACCCTGCAAGGCGCCGGCAATCACACCGATGATCGAACTCAGAATGGTCAGCGTCAGCGCAAACAGCACCGACACCCGGAAGCCGTAAATCACCCGCGCCAGCACGTCGCGGCCCTGGTCGTCGGTGCCCAGCAGATTGTCTGCCGAGGGCGGTGCCGGTGCCGGGACTTTCAGGTCGTAGTTGATGCTTTGGTAGCTGAACGGGATCGGTGCCCACAAGGTCCAGGCGTCCTTGGCCTTGAGCAGTTCGCGGATGTACGGGCTCTTGTAGTTGGCTTCCAGCGGGAATTCGCCGCCGAAGGTGGTTTCCGGGTAACGCTTGAGTGCCGGGAAATACCATTGACCGTCGTAATGCACCGCCAGCGGCTTGTCGTTGGCGATCAGCTCGGCACCGAGGCTCGCGCCAAACAGGATCAAAAACAGCCACAGCGACCACCAGCCGCGCTTGTTGGCCTTGAACCGTTCGAAACGTCGGCGATTGAGCGGGGACAGGTTCATCTCAATGCTCCCGGTGTTCGAAGTCGATCCGTGGATCGACCAGGGTGTAGGTGAGGTCGCCGATCAGTTTCACCACCAGCCCCAGCAGGGTGAAGATAAACAGGGTGCCGAACACCACCGGGTAGTCGCGGTTGATCGCCGCTTCGAAACTCATCAGGCCCATGCCGTCGAGCGAGAAGATCACTTCCACCAGCAACGAACCGGTGAAGAAAATCCCGATGAAGGCCGAAGGGAAGCCGGCAATCACCAGCAGCATGGCGTTGCGAAACACATGGCCATACAGCACGCGATGCCGGGTCAGGCCCTTGGCCTTGGCGGTGACGACGTACTGTTTGTTGATCTCGTCGAGGAAGCTGTTTTTGGTCAGCAGGGTCATGGTCGCGAAGTTACCGATCACCAGTGCCGTCACGGGTAGCGCTATGTGCCAGAAGTAATCGCGGACCTTGCCGGCCCAGCTCAATTCACTGAAGTTGTTCGAGGTCAGGCCGCGCAAGGGGAACCAGTCCAGGTAGCTGCCGCCGGCAAACACCACGATCAGCAGGATCGCAAACAGGAACGCCGGGATCGCGTAACCGACGATGATCGCCGAACTGGTCCAGACATCGAAGTGGCTGCCGTGTCGGGTGGCCTTGGCGATCCCCAGCGGGATCGACACCAGGTACATGATCAGCGTGCTCCAGAGTCCGAGGGAGATCGACACCGGCATCTTTTCCTTGATCAGGTCGATGACCTTGGCGTCACGGAAGAAGCTGTCGCCGAAATCCAGGGTGGCGTAGTTCTTGATCATGATCCACAAGCGTTCCGGCGCCGACTTGTCGAAGCCGTACATGTGCTCGATTTCCTTGACCAGCGCCGGGTCCAGGCCTTGGGCGCCGCGATAACTGGAGCCGGCCACCGACACTTCGGCACCACCGCCGGCAATGCGGCTGGTAGCACCTTCGAAGCCTTCGAGTTTGGCGATCATCTGTTCTACCGGGCCGCCGGGCGCGGCCTGGATGATCACGAAGTTGATCAGCAGAATGCCGAACAGGGTTGGAATGATCAGCAACAGTCGCCGAAAAATATACGCCAGCATCTTATTGCTCCATGCCCGCAGGATCGGCTTGTTCTTTGGTCAGCACTTCGATCGCAGGTTTTGCGTCGGGCTTGATCCACCAGGTTGAAATGCCCACGTCATTGGTCGGTGAGACTTTCGGGTGGCCAATGTGATTCCAGTACGCCACGCGCCAGGTCTTGATGTGCCAGTTGGGGATCACGTAATAGCCCCATTGCAACACCCTGTCGAGCGCCCGGGCATGGGCGACCAGACTTTTGCGCGAGTCGGCGTTGATCAGCTCTTCGACCAGTTCATCGACTACCGGGTCTTTCAGGCCCATGTAATTGCGGCTGCCGGGTTTGTCGGCGCTTTCGGATTTCCAGAATTCGCGCTGTTCGTTGCCCGGTGAGCTGGACTGCGGGAAGCTGCCAACCACCATGTCGAAGTCACGCGAGCGCACGCGATTGATGTACTGCGACACGTCGACCCGACGAATCACCAGGTCAATCCCCAGGTCACTCATGTTGCGTTTGAACGGCAACAGCACCCGCTCGAACTCGGTCTGCGCCAGCAAAAATTCGATGCTCACCGGTTTGCCGGTGGTGTCGACCATCTTGTCGTCGACGATCCGCCAGCCGGCCTCCTGCAACAGTTGATAGGCCTTGCGTTGTTGGGCACGGATCATTCCGCTGCCGTCACAGACGGAGTTCTGGAACGCTTCGCTGAAGACCTGATCGGGGATTTTGCCTCTGAACGGATCGAGGATCGCCAGTTGATCCTGATCCGGCAGGCCGGTGGCGGCCATTTCCGAGTTTTCGAAGTAGCTTCGGGTGCGCACGTAGGCCCCGTTGAACAGCTGCTTGTTGGTCCATTCGAAGTCCAGCAACAGGCTCAGGGCCTGACGCACGCGCACGTCCTGGAACACCGGGCGGCGCAGGTTGAAGACAAAGCCCTGCATGCCGGTGGGGTTGCCGTTGGGGATCTGTTCCTTGATCAGGCGACCCTCGGTGACGGACGGGGTGTTGTAGGCATTGGCCCAGTTTTTCGCGCTCATCTCCAGCCAGTAATCGAACTGCCCGGCCTTCAGCGCTTCCAGCGCGACGGTGTTGTCGCGGTAGTAATCGGTGGTCATGGTATCGAAGTTGTAAAAACCCCGATTGACCGGCAGGTCCTTGCCCCAGTAGTCCTTGACCCGCTCATAGCGGATCGAGCGCCCCGCCTTGACCTCACTGACCTTGTACGGGCCGCTGCCCAGCGGAATCTCCAGATTGCCCTTGCTGAAGTCGCGGTGTTCCCACCAGTGCTTGGGCAATACTGCGAGTTGTCCAAGGATCAGCGGCAGCTCACGGTTGCTGGTGTGCTTGAACGTGAACAGCACCCGCAACGGGTCTTCGGCGATCACGTTGTCGACGTCGCTGTAGTAACCGCGAAAGAGCGGCGAGCCGCTTTTCATCAGGGTCTGGAAGCTGAACACCACGTCTTCGGCACGCACCGGGTGACCGTCATGAAAACGCGCTTCGGGGCGCAGGTAGAAGCGCACCCAGCTGTTGTCCGGAGCCTTTTCGATTTTGCCGGCGAGCAAGCCATATTCGGTAAACGGCTCATCGAGCCCCTGTTTGCCCAGGGTGTCGTAAATCAGGCCAATATCATCGGCGGGCACGCCCTTGCTGATGAACGGGTTGAGGCTGTCAAAGCCACCAAAGCCGGCCTGGCGGAAGGTCCCGCCCTTGGGCGCGTCCGGGTTCACGTAGTCGAAATGCTTGAAATCGGCCGGGTATTTCGGCGGCTCGTTGTACAGGGTCAAGGCGTGCTGCGGGGCAGCGTGGGCCGTGCAGGCAAGTCCTGCAAAGACCAGACCCAGCAGGGTACGCAAACGCATCATTGGGCTTTCTCCGAAGTCTTCAGCCACCACGCATTCAGCCCCAGGGTGTAGGGCGGCGTGGTGACGAAGGCGAACCGGTTGCGGTACGCCAGGCGATGATAATTGATATACCAGTTGGGGATGCAGTAGTGCTGCCACAGCAGCACCCGGTCCAGTGCTCTGCCGGCCGCCAGTTGCTCGTCACGGGATTTTGCCGCGAGCAGCTGTTCCAGCAAATGATCGACCACCGGGTTGGCAACGCCCGCGTAATTCTTGCTGCCCTTGACCGAGGCCTGGCTCGAGTGGAAGTACTGCCACTGTTCAAGTCCGGGGCTGAGGGTTTGGTCGAGGGTCATCAGGATCATGTCGAAATCGAACTGGTCCAGACGCTGCTTGTATTGGGCACGGTCGACGGTGCGCAGGTGCGCGTCAATGCCGATACTGGCGAGGTTCTCGGCGTAGGGCTGGAGAATGCGCTCCAGGTTCGGATTGACCAGCAGGATCTCGAAACGCAGTGGCTGCCCGGCCGCATTCTGCAGGCGCTGGCCATTGAGTTTCCAGCCAGCCTCGGCGAGCAAACCCAGCGCCCGGCGCAGGGTTTCCCGGGGGATGCCGCGGCCGTCGGTCTGCGGCAGGCTGAAGGGCTCGGTAAACAGCTTGGCAGGGAGCTGATCGCGGTAGGGCGAGAGCATCAGCCATTCGTGACCGACCGGTAAGCCTGTGGCTGTGAACTCGCTGTTGGGGTAATAACTCATGGCCCGTTTGTAGGCACCGCTGAACAGGGCGCGGTTGGTCCATTCGAAGTCGAACATCAAGCCCAGGGCTTCACGCACCTTGTCGTCGGCGAACGTACCGCGCCGGGTGTTCATGAACAGGCCCTGGGTCTGGGTCGGAATCCGGTGGTCGATCTGCGCCTTGATCACCTCGCCACGGCGTACGGCCGGGAAGCTGTAGCCATTGGCCCAGTTCTTGGCCTGGTGCTCGATGTAGATGTCGAACTCGCCGGCCTTGAATGCCTCGAACGCTACGTCGCTGTCGCGATAAAACTCGACTTCAACGCGATCATAGTTGTACTTGCCGCGATTGACCGGCAGGTCCTTGCCCCAGTAATCCTTGACCCGCTCGAACACCAGCTGTCGCCCCGGCTGAACCTCGGTGATGCGATAGGGGCCACTGCCCAGCGGTGGTTCGAAGGTGGTGGCCTTGAAGTCGCGACCTTCCCAGTAGTGCTGCGCCAGCACCGGCAACTCGCCCAGGCGCTGGATCAGCAACGGATTACCGGCACGCTTGAACACGAAACGGATGCGCTGCGGGTTGAGGATGTCGACCCGCTGTACTTCCTGAAGGTTGGTGCGGAATTGCGGATGACCTTCCTTGAGCAGCAAGCGATAGGAAAACGCGACGTCGTAGGCCGTGATCGGCGTGCCGTCGTGAAAGCGTGCTTGCGGGCGCAGGTTGAACACTACCCAGCTACGGTCTTCGCTGTATTCGACAGACTCGGCGATCAGCCCGTAACTGGAGGCGGGTTCATCGCCGGACGGCGCGTACTGACCGGTACCGACCATCAACGGTTCATTCAGTTCGTTGATGCCGTACTGCAGAAAGTTCGGGGTCGCGACCGGGCTGGTGCCCTTGAAGGTGTAGGGGTTGAGCGTATCGAAGGTGCCAAACGCCATGACCCGCAATGTACCGCCCTTGGGCGCTTGCGGATTGACCCAGTCGAAGTGGGTGAATTTGGCCGGGTACTTGAGTGTGCCGAACTGCGCATAACCATGGCTTTCGCTGATCGTTGCGCTTGCGGGGAAGCTCAAGGCCAGACTGATTAGGAGCAGGAGGGGACGTATCAAGGCAGAGATCCGGTCCAGGCGGCTTGGGCTTTGTGGACCGTACAGTAACAGCTTGTATCGACAGGAAAAAGGTAGGGGCTAAGGCAGGGCTTTTAGTGGCGAGGGAGCTTGCTCCCGCTCGCCTGCGCAGCAGGCGTGAACCCCGTGTATGTGATGTGCCTGAATGAACCGGATGACACGTTTTGGGGCCGCTTCGCAGCCCAGCGGGAGCAAGCTCCCTCGCCACAAAAGCCCTAATACCCAAGGCGCGACTTAACGCGGGGAAGAAACCGTCAGCATCTGCCCAGGCTTGAGGGCCTGGCCAACACGTGGATTCCAGCGCTTGAGGTGTTGCATCTCAACGTTGAAGCGCTTGGCGACGATGTACAGCGAGTCGCCCTGCTTGACCTTGTATTGGGTCTGCTTCCTGGTGTTGGCCGCAACCACCGTGCTGATGCGTCCACCGCTGCGCTTGCGGGTGTCTCGCATCACCAGGGTCTGGCCAACCTTGAGGTCCTTGCCGTTCAGCTTGTTCCAGTGTTGCAGGTCCTTGACCTCGACTTTGTTCGCCTTGGCGATCTGTGTCAGGTTGTCGCCGCGTTTGACCCGGTAGCTGCGCTTGAGCGTTGCCAGCTCGCTGTCGTCGGCACCTTCGAAAACCGGTTTGAGTGGACGCTGACTGATCAGCTCTTCGGGTTTCATGGTCGACAGGCTGGCGGTCAGCAACTGCGCCTTGGACGTCGGCACCAGCAAGTGCTGGGGACCGTCGATGGTGGTGCGTTGCTTGAAGGCCGGGTTGAGCTGGAACAGCTCGTCTTCGTCGATGTTGGCCACCGCGGCAACCTTGGACAGGTCCATGCGCTGGTTGATTTCGACGA
The DNA here is from genome assembly GCF_000217955.3 of Pseudomonas fluorescens HK44. Lineage (GTDB taxonomy): Bacteria > Pseudomonadota > Gammaproteobacteria > Pseudomonadales > Pseudomonadaceae > Aquipseudomonas > Aquipseudomonas fluorescens_AQ. The sequence goes on from NZ_AFOY02000015.1 coordinate 560,967, forward strand.
CTTCGAAGTACGGTTGGTTAGCGATCGGGTTGAGGTTCACGCCATAGGCTTCTGGCGACAACACCACTTGTGACAAGGCCAGCAGCTTGGGCACATACGCCTGGGTTTCTGCCGGCAGCGGCAGGTTCCAGTAGTCGGTTGGCAGGCCAAGCTTTTCGTTACGCTCGATGGCCCGGCTGACCGTGCCTTCACCGGCGTTGTAGGCCGCCAGGGCCAGCAGCCAGTCACCGTTGAACATGTCATGCAGACGGGTCAGGTAGTCCATCGCCGCAATGGTCGACGCGGTAATGTCGCGACGGCCGTCGTAGAAGCGGGTTTGACGCAGGTTGAAATAACGCCCGGTGGACGGGATGAACTGCCATAGGCCGACCGCATCGGAGCGTGAGTAGGCCATCGGGTTGTAGGCGCTTTCAATCACCGGCAACAGCGCCAGTTCCAGCGGCATGTTGCGTTCTTCAAGGCGTTCGACGATGTAGTGAATGTACAGGCTGCCACGTTCGCTGGCGCCTTGCAGAAACGATGGATTGCTGGCGAACCACAGGCGCTGTTGCTCGATGCGCGGGTTGACGCCCAGCCCATCCTGCAACTGGAAGCCCTGGCGCATGCGCTCCCAGACGTCCTGCGCGGCTTGTGGGCTTGGCTTCTCGGTGAGCCAGACAGGTTTTTGTTTGGTCCGGGTGGAAAGCGTATGTGCCACGTCGGTTTGTGGCACATGACTGGTGCTTTGGCAGCCCGCCAGGGTGGCGGACACAGCCACCGCGATGGCTTGAGCCAAGCGGGTCAATGCGTCTGAATTGATGGATTTACGAATAGATGACGACATTGGCTGGAAGTTAGTTCCGGGCGAAAATGTCGGGCGATTCTAGAAAGCGCACGGGGTGCGGTCAACCATTCAGAATTTTCGGACCAATAGTGGCCCCGTTTAGAACGTATCTTTCCAAGCCCTAAGGGCCGCAAAAACCTCACTCGGAGCCCGGTTATCCCGGCCATTCCGTTCGTCTACTTTTTCTTTAACAGATGTTTCGCCAGTACGCAGAAAAGGGTTGGTCAGCTTCTCCAGCGCCAGGGTCGACGGCAGCGATATGCCGCCGGACTCGCGTAACCGAGAGACGTTCTCGAGACGCTCGGCAATGTCCGGGTTATTCGGCTCGACAGCGGCGGCAAAGCGCAGGTTGCTCAGGGTGTACTCGTGGGTGCAGTACACCAGCGTGTCTTGGGGCAGCGCGGCCAGACGGCTGAGGGAGTGGTGCATTTGTGCCGGCGTGCCTTCGAACAGGCGCCCGCAACCGGCGGCAAACAGGGTGTCGCCGCAGAACAGCAGACCATCATGGTAGTAAGCGATATGGCCCAGTGTGTGGCCCGGCACCGCATACACGTCGAACTCCCAGCCGAGTACGCTGACGCGATCATTATCGTTCAGGGCGATGTCACGTCCGGGGATGTTTTCGCTCGCCGGGCCGTAGACGGTGGCGCCCGTCGCTTTTTTGAGTTTCTCGACGCCGCCGACGTGATCATGGTGGTGATGGGTGACCAGAATGTCACTGAGCTGCCACCCCGGATGCATGGCCAACCAGGCCTGCACGGGGGCGGCATCACCCGGATCGACCACGGCGCAGCGCTGGCGGTGGTGATCCTGTAACAACCAGATGTAGTTGTCGGTGAAGGCGGGAAGGGCACTGATCTGTATCATCGCGGGATTCGCCAAGCGGAAAACAATGGTGCATCTTAGAGCTTCTTGGCGAGTTGGAGAATGCAATGACCGATAAAGCGTTCGCTCAGGCTGATCCTGACTGGCTGGCATTGATCAGTGCCGCTCGCGAGTGGCTGTCAGGGCCCATCGGGCAATTTTTGTTGAATGAAGAACGCCGGATGCTCGAAGACGAACTGGGGCGTTTCTTTGGCGGGTATCTGGTGCATTACGGCCCTTCGGCCGAAACGCCGCCGACGGCAAAACAGGTGCAGCGCAATGTCCGTCTGGGAGCGCCGCTGCCGGGTGTGGAAATTGTCTGCGAAGAACAGGCCTGGCCGATCAGTGAGCACGCCGCCGACGTGGTGGTGATGCAACACGGGCTGGATTTCTGTCTGTCGCCGCATGGCTTGCTGCGTGAAGCCGCCAGCGCGGTGCGTCCCGGCGGGCACCTGTTGATTGTCGGGATCAACCCCTGGAGCAGTTGGGGGCTGCGCCACGTGTTTGCGAGCGACGCCATGCGCAAGGCGCGCTGCATTTCGCCGTCGCGGGTCGCCGACTGGCTCAACCTGCTGGGGTTTGCACTGGAGAAACGCCGCTTCGGGTGCTATCGTCCGCCGCTTGCTTCCCCGGCGTGGCAAGCCCGCATGGCCGGTTGGGAACGCAAGGCCGGTGACTGGCAGCTGTCTGGTGGCGGTTTCTATTTATTGGTGGCGCGCAAGATCGTCGTTGGCTTGCGACCGGTCCGTCAAGTGCGCCGCGAGCCTATGGGCAAGTTGATCCCGTTACCGATGGCCAAGGTCAATCGTCGTCACCTGGAACCGTAAAACACTCCTTCTCTTTATTATTATATTGGCCGGCCGGGCTTGCCCGGCCTTGGGCGTTGTCGATCATTGGTCGGCAAGCCACAGACATTTTCTGGATAGGTTGGCATGAGCGATAGCGTAGAACTCTTCACCGACGGTGCCTGCAAGGGCAACCCTGGCCCTGGCGGCTGGGGCGCACTGCTGGTGTGCAAGGGCGTTGAAAAGGAACTCTGGGGCGGTGAAGCCAATACCACCAATAACCGCATGGAACTGATGGGCGCGATTCGCGGCCTTGAAGAGCTCAAGCGTTCCTGTGACGTATTACTGGTCACTGACTCACAATACGTGATGAAAGGCATCAACGAATGGATGGTCAACTGGAAGAAGCGCGGCTGGAAAACTGCGGCGAAAGAGCCAGTGAAGAACGCTGATCTGTGGAAGCAGCTCGACGAGCAGGTCAATCGTCACAACGTCACCTGGAAGTGGGTGCGCGGCCACGTCGGGCATCCTGGTAACGAACGCGCCGACCAGTTGGCCAACCGTGGCGTCGACGACGTCCGGGGTTACAAGCAGGACTGACGCGCCGGATCACCATGAACGCGCAGGGCGGTCATTTCGGATCGCGCATACGCAACGCTTCGATTATTTTCAGGCAATGATTCAATCCCGGTGAGACATCGCCGACACGTCGGCTCAGGATGATCGGCGAGGTGGCATTGGTTTCCAGTACCGGCGTGAAACCAATGTCGTCGCGATGCAGCAACTGCACCGAGGCCGGCACCAGTGTGACGCCGATGCCGGCGCCCACCAGGCCAATGGCGGTTTGCAGCTCGTTGGTCCACTGCGCGACCTTGATGCTCACACCGTAGGACTCGAACAGCGCGATCACATGGTCGGCATAGCTGGGGCGGGGATTGCCGGGATACAGCACAAACGGCTCATTGGCCAACTCGGTGAGGCTGATGGGCCTGTCCAGCAACGGGTGCCCGGCGGGCAGGGCCGCCACCAGTCGGTCTTCTTTCAATACCGTCTGGATAATCGCCGGATCATCGATGCGAATCCGCCCGAAGCCGACGTCGATGCGTCCGGCCTTGAGCGCCTGCACCTGTTGCAGCGTGGTCATTTCCGACAGGCCGAGCTCCAGTTCCAGCGACTCGTTGCTGCGCAGGCGGCGAATCAGTTCGGGCAACACACCATAGAGGGTCGAAGGGGCAAAACCGATACCCAGCCAGGTCTTTTCGCCCAGGCCGATACGTCGGGTGTTGTCGCAGACCTTGCTCAGTTGCTCAAGCAGGGCGCTGGAGTGCTCAAGGAAAAACCGTCCGGCTTCGGTCAGACGCAATGGCCTGCCACGTTCCAGCAACACCACCCCGAGCTCATCTTCCAGTTGCTGAATCTGCCGGCTCAACGGTGGTTGGGCGATGTGCAGGCGTTCGGCGGCGCGGGTGAAATTCAGGGTTTGACCCAGCACCTGGAAGTAACGCAGATGACGCAGCTCCATGAGCCCTCCACAGTCGACGATAGTGAATACCTTTAAGGTATCGATCCAGACCAATTCTATATTGGAACCGTGAAAAAAGCCGTACGAGAATCCGTCACAGAACTTCAAGAACCTGACGGGTATCGACATGCTTTCTTCTGCCATTGAATCGATCGAGACGATCATCGTCGATCTACCGACCATCCGCCCGCACAAGCTGGCGATGCACACCATGCAGAATCAGACGCTGGTGATCATCCGCGTACGTTGTGCCGACGGCATCGAAGGTATCGGCGAATCGACCACCATCGGTGGCCTGGCTTACGGCAATGAAAGCCCGGACAGCATCAAGACCAATATCGACAAGCACTTTGCGCCGCTGCTGCTGGGGCAGAATGCTTGCAATATCAACGCGGTGATGTTGCGCCTGGAGCGCAGTATTCGCGGCAATACCTTCGCCAAATCCGGCATCGAAACCGCTTTGCTCGACGCTCACGGCAAGCGCCTTGGCCTGCCGGTCAGTGAGTTGCTCGGTGGCCGTGTACGCGACTCGTTGCCGGTGGCCTGGACGCTGGCCAGCGGCGATACCGCCAAGGACATCGCCGAAGCCGAACAGATGCTTGATGTGCGTCGTCACCGGATCTTCAAGCTGAAGATCGGTGCCGGTGAAGTCGACCGCGACCTGGCTCACGTGATTGCGATCAAAAAAGCCTTGGGCGACCGCGCCAGCGTGCGCGTCGACGTTAATCAGGCGTGGGACGAAGCAGTCGCACTGCGGGCTTGCCGGATTCTCGGCGGCAATGGCATCGACCTGATCGAGCAGCCGATTTCTCGCAACAACCGTGCCGGCATGGTGCGCCTCAATGCCATGAGCCCGGCGCCGATCATGGCGGACGAGTCGATTGAGTGCGTGGAAGATGCGTTCAACCTGGCGCGTGAAGGCGCGGCCTCAGTGTTCGCGCTGAAGATCGCCAAGAATGGCGGTCCCCGTGCAGTGCTGCGCACCGCGGCAATTGCCGAAGCGGCAGGCATCGGTCTGTACGGCGGCACGATGCTTGAGGGCGGGATCGGCACGCTGGCGTCGGCCCATGCCTTCCTCACGCTGAACGAGCTGAGTTGGGACACCGAACTGTTCGGGCCGCTGTTGCTGACCGAGGACATCCTCAGCGAGCCGCCGGTTTACCGCGACTTCCATTTGCATGTTTCGCAGGCGCCCGGCCTTGGCCTGAGCCTGGACGAAGAGCGGCTGGCGTTTTTCCGCCGCGACAAAACCTCCACTGCCATTCAGTCCGTCTGAGGAGAACAGCATGTTGTTCCACGTAAAGATGACCGTGAACCTGCCGGTCGATATGGACCCGGAGCGCGCCGCTCAGCTCAAGTCCAACGAAAAGGCCCTGGCCCAGCGCCTGCAACAGCAGGGCAAATGGCGCCATCTGTGGCGCATTGCCGGGCTTTACGCCAATTACAGTGTGTTCGACGTCGACAGCGTGCAGGAACTGCACGACTTGCTGATGCAACTGCCGCTTTACCCCTACATGGCTATCGAAGTGAACGCGATGTGCAGACATCCTTCCTCTATTCATGAAGATGATCGCTGAGCCGTTGTCTGCCAGTTTTGTACTCTAATAAATACAAGATGAGGATTAATCATGAACGCCAAAATTTCCCACACTGCCAGCGCACAGAAGTTTCTCGAAGATGCCAGCGGTCTGCTCAACGACGCTGGCAACCCGCGCGCCAAAGCGCTGATCTACCGCATCCTGCGTGATACGGTGAACATTATCGAAGACCTCGAGGTGACCCCGGAGGAGTTCTGGAAAGCCGTCAACTACCTGAACGAACTGGGTGCGCGCCAAGAGGCGGGCCTGTTGGTTGCAGGCTTGGGCCTGGAACACTACCTGGACCTGCTGATGGATGCCGAAGACGAGCAGGCCGGTAAAACCGGTGGCACCCCGCGCACCATCGAAGGCCCGCTGTATGTCGCCGGCGCACCGCTGTCCAACGGCGAAGCACGGCTTGACGACGGCGTTGATCCGGGCGTGGTGCTGTTCATGCAGGGCCAGGTCAAGAACACCGAAGGCAAGCCACTGGCAGGCGCCGTGGTGGATGTCTGGCACGCCAACACGAGCGGCACCTATTCGTACTTCGATGGCAGCCAGTCGGAGTTCAACCTGCGTCGCCGGATCGTCACCGATGCCGAGGGTCGCTATCGCTTGCGCAGCATCGTGCCGTCGGGCTACGGCTGCCCACCGGACGGTCCGACCCAACAGCTGCTTGATCAACTGGGCCGCCATGGCCAGCGCCCGGCGCATATCCACTTCTTCATCTCGGCGGATGATCATCGCCACCTGACCACCCAGATCAACCTGGACGGTGACAAGTACCTGCACGACGATTTCGCCTACGCCACGCGTGACGAACTGATCGCCAAAATCACCTTCAGTGACGATCAGCAGCGTGCACGTGAGCATGGCGTCAGCGGCCGCTTTGCCGAGATCGAATTCGATTTCACCCTGCAGTCGTCGGCGCAACCCGAAGAGCAACACCGTCACGAGCGAGTGCGCGCACTGGAAGACTGATCAGCGCTGGCCCAGGCCACGGGATAACTGACCGTTTATCTCGTGGCCTTCCGCTTTGCGGCAACTGGCATAGAATGGTCAGGCCTGATTTTTCCGGGGTGGGTGCCTGATGGCACCCGCACCGCAGCCGATAATGACAATTAGAGTGAGCGGTTATGCAAGCGCAGCTATTGAGTGAGCGCAGCAGAGTGTTTGAGCAGGCCGATCCCTATGCGGTGTCGGGCTATGTCAATCAGCACGTGGGCAGCCATTGCATCCGCTTGCCCAGAAGCGGCAGCCCTCAGGCCAGTCTCAATCACCGTAAATTCGCCAGCCTCGACCTGTGCCGTATCAGCTATGGCGGCAGCGTGCGGGTGACCTCGCCAGCGCTGGAAACCATCTACCACTTGCAAGTGCTGTTACGCGGGAACTGCCTGTGGCGTGGCCATCGGCAGGAGCACTACTTTGCGCCCGGTGAGTTGCTGCTGATCAACCCGGACGATCCGGTGGACCTGACGTACTCCGACGACTGTGAAAAATTCATCGTGAAAATGCCCGCCAGCCTGCTGGAGTCGGTGTGCCAGGAGCAACGCTGGTTGCACCCGGGGCAGGGCGTGCGGTTTCTCGAGAACCGCTACCAACTGGATGAGCTTGAAGGTTTCGTCAACCTGCTGGGCATGGTTTGCCAGGAGGCTGAAGCGACCGAGCGCATGCCGCGTGTTCAGGAGCATTACGCGCAAATTATCGTGAGCAAGATGCTCAGCCTGATGAAAACCAACGTCAGGCGCCTCGGTCTCAGCTCGCAGTCTGCGAACTTCGAGTTGATCGCCGACTACATCGAACGCAACCTCAAGCAGGATATCTGCAGCGAAGAACTGGCGCGTCAGGCACAGATGAGCCTGCGTTCGCTGTATGGGTTGTTTGAGCGTAATGCGGCCACCACCCCGAAAAGCTACATCCGGCAGAAGAAGCTCGAGCGGGTCAACGCTTGCCTGAGCGACCCGACCTGCACGGTGCGCAACGTAACCGAACTGGCCATGGATTACGGTTTCCTGCACCTGGGACGATTCTCCGAAAGCTACCGCAAACAGTTCGGCGAATTGCCGTCGGACACCCTCAAGCGCCGTCATTGAAGCAAAACCCTGTGGGAGCGAGCCGGCTCCCACATGGATTGATCGTTCCCTTTGCGCAAAATGGATAAAGGTCTGCACCCAGCGGATATTGTCCGGTAACCGCCCGCCCTAGCATGAGCCTGCCTGAACAAAAACAATGGAGGCGGCGGCCATGTCCCTGCGACCCGAATACCTTCACTCCCTGCTCGAAGAAGACAAAGAGCAGGGCATCTACCGCTGCAAGCGGGAGATGTTTACCGACCCACGCTTGTTCGATCTCGAGATGCAACACATCTTCGAAGGCAACTGGCTGTACCTCGCTCACGAGAGCCAGATTCCGAACAAGAATGATTTCTACACCACCACTATGGGCCGTCAGTCGATCTTCATTGCGCGCAACAAGGACGGCGAGCTCAACGCGTTCATCAACGCCTGTAGCCACCGTGGCGCGATGCTCTGCCGGCACAAGACCGGCAACAAGTCTTCCTACACCTGCCCGTTCCATGGCTGGACCTTCAACAACTCCGGCAAGCTGCTCAAGGTCAAGGACCCGGCATCGGCCGGCTACCCGGCGAGCTTCAACTGCGAAGGCTCCCACGACCTGACCAAAGTCGCGCGCTTCGAATCCTATCGTGGCTTCCTGTTCGGCAGCCTCAAGGCCGATGTGGTGCCGCTGGTCGAGCACCTGGGCGAGTCGGCGAAGATCATCGACATGATCGTCGACCAGTCCGCCGATGGCCTTGAAGTACTGCGTGGATCCAGCAGCTACATCTACGAAGGCAACTGGAAACTCACCGCCGAGAACGGCGCTGATGGCTATCACGTCAGCTCCGTGCACTGGAACTATGCGGCCACGCAGAACCAGCGCAAACAGCGCGAATGCGGTGACGAGAACCCAACCATGAGCGCCGGCACCTGGGCCAAGCAGGGCGGCGGTTTCTACTCCTTCGACAAGGGCCACATGCTGCTCTGGACCCGTTGGTCGAACCCGGAAGACCGGCCGCTGTACGAGCGCCGCGACGAACTGGCCAAGGACTTTGGCCAGGCCCGCGCCGACTGGATGATCGAGAACTCGCGCAACCTCTGCCTGTACCCCAACGTGTACCTGATGGACCAGTTCAGTTCGCAGATCCGTATTGCCCGACCGATCTCGGTCAACCGCACTGAAATCACCATTTACTGCATCGCCCCCAAAGGCGAAAGCAACAGCGCGCGTTCGAGCCGGATTCGTCAGTACGAAGACTTTTTCAACGTCAGTGGCATGGCGACTCCGGATGACCTCGAAGAATTCCGCTCCTGCCAGACCGGCTACCAAGGCAGCGTCACCACCTGGAACGACATGTCCCGTGGCGCCGAGCACTGGGTTGAAGGTGCCGATGAGGCGGCCAGGGAGATCGACCTGCACCCGTTGCTCAGCGGTGTGCGTACCGAAGACGAAGGCCTGTTCGTGCTGCAACACAAGTACTGGCAGGAAACCATGCTCAAGGCATTGAGCGAAGAGCAATCGGCCCTGATCAAGGTGGAGGAGCTGTGATGAGCATGACTTACGACGCCGTGCGCGATTTCCTCTACCGCGAGGCGCGCTACCTCGATGACAAGGAATGGGACAGCTGGCTGGAGCTGTACGCCGCCGACGCGTCCTTCTGGATGCCATCCTGGGACGACAACGACGAGTTGACCGAGGACCCGCAACGGGAAATCTCGCTGATCTGGTACGGCAACCGCACGGGCCTGGAAGACCGCATCTTCCGGATCAAGACCGAGCGTTCCAGCGCCAGCGTGCCGGACACCCGGACCTCGCACAACATCAGCAACATCGAGCTGCTCGAACAGGCCGACGGGCTGTGCAAGGTGCGCTTTAACTGGCACACCCTGAGCTTTCGCTACAAGACCGTCGACAGCTATTTCGGCAGCAGCTTCTACACCCTCGACATGCGTGGCGACAGCCCGCTGATCAAGGCCAAGAAAGTGATCCTGAAGAACGATTACGTTCGTCAGGTCATCGATGTCTACCACTTGTGAGGTCGCCGTCATGACTCATTCCATCGCATTCAATTTTGAAGACGGCGTCACCCGTTTCGTTGACGCCAATCCCGGCGAAACCGTGGCCGACGCCGCGTATCGCCAGGGCATCAACATCCCGCTGGACTGCCGCGACGGCGCCTGTGGCACCTGCAAATGCTTCGCCGAGGCCGGGCGTTACGATCTGGGCGAGGAGTACATTGAAGACGCCCTCAGCAGCGACGAGGCCGAAAAAGGCTTTGTGCTGACCTGCCAGATGCGTGCTCTCAGCGATTGTGTGGTACGCGTGCCGGTGTCCTCGGACGTCTGCCGTACTCAAAAGGCCCACTACAGCGCGGCCATCAGCCAGGTGCGTCAGCTGTCGGACAGCACGATTGCGCTGTCGATCAAGGGCGAAGCCCTGAGCAAACTGGCGTTCCTGCCGGGGCAATACGTCAACCTTGGCATTCCCGGCAGCGAGCAGACCCGCGCGTATTCGTTCAGCTCGTTGCAACGTGACGGCGAAGTCAGTTTCCTGATCCGTAATGTGCCGGGCGGGTTGATGAGCAGCTTTCTCACCGGTATCGCCAAGGCCGGCGACAGCATGAGCCTGGCCGGGCCTTTGGGCAGTTTTTACCTGCGCGATATTCAGCGTCCGTTGCTGTTGCTGGCGGGCGGCACGGGGCTGGCGCCGTTCACCGCCATGCTGGAAAAAATTGCCGAGCAAGGCAGCGAATACCCGTTGCACTTGATCTACGGCGTGACCAACGACTTTGACCTGGTGGAACTGGACCGGCTGCAAGCCTTGGCCGCACGGATCCCGAACTTCAGTTTCAGCGCTTGTGTGGCCAACCCGCAAAGTGCGTACCCGTTGAAAGGCTACGTTACCCAGCACATTGAGCCCAAGCACTTGAACGACGGCGATGTTGACGTCTACCTCTGCGGTCCACCGCCGATGGTCGAAGCCGTCAGCCAGTTCATCCGCGAGCAGGGCGTCGTACCGAAAAACTTCTACTACGAAAAATTCGCTGCGAGTGCGGCTTGAAATGCGTAAACCCTGTGGGAGCGAGCCTGCTCGCGATAGCGATGGGTCAGTCAACATTGATGCTGAATTCACTGCCGTCATCGTCGGAACGCCGCCCGGAGCAAGCTCGCTCCCACAAGGATTGCCGTGCCGTTACAGGGACATTGAGGGGTTGAAATGAACAGATTCCATGAGAAAGTCGCGCTGATTACCGGGGCGGCCCAAGGGATTGGCCGCCGTGTTGCCGAGCGTATGGCCGCCGAGGGGGCTCGGCTGATTCTGGTCGACCGCTCCGAACTGGTGTTTGAGCTGCAAGAGCAACTGGGGAAAACCAGTGACGTGCTGACCCTCACTGCCGACCTTGAACAGTACGCCGAGTGCCAGCGCGTGATGACGGCGGCGATCGAGCGTTTCGGTCGTCTGGATATATTGGTCAACAATGTCGGCGGGACCATCTGGGCCAAGCCTTTCGAGCATTACGAAGAGCAACAGATCGAAGCGGAAGTCCGCCGTTCGCTGTTTCCGACGCTGTGGTGCTGCCATGCCGCATTGCCGTTTATGCTGGAGCAGGGCAGCGGGGCCATCGTCAACGTGTCATCGGTTGCCACGCGCGGGGTCAACCGTGTGCCTTACGGCGCGGCCAAGGGCGGGGTCAATGCGCTCACCGCGTGCCTGGCGTTCGAAACTGCCGAGCGGGGCGTGCGGGTCAATGCCACTGCACCGGGCGGCACCGAAGCACCACCACGGCGGATTCCGCGCAACAGTGCTGAGCAAAGCCCGCAGGAGAAGGTCTGGTATCAGCAGATTGTCGATCAAACCGTCGACAGCAGCCTGATGAAACGCTACGGCACGATTGACGAGCAGGTTGGGGCGATCCTGTTTCTGGCCTCTGACGATGCGGCTTACATCACCGGGCTGGTGATGCCGGTTGGCGGCGGTGATCAAGGCTGAGGTATCCCTTGTGGGAGCGAGCCTGCTCGCGATAGCGCAGGGTCAGTCAACAATGATGTTGGATGTGACTCTGTCATCGTCGGAACGCCGCCCGTAGCCAGCTCACTCCCACAAGGGTTGGGCTGAGCCCTTTCAAGCTCTGTGTTAACATCGCGCCCTTATGTAAACGCTACACAGAAGGGGTGAACAACGATGGCTCAGAGGATGGTGGTGCTCGATACCGAAACCACCGGCATGCCGGTGACCGACGGCCACCGGATTATCGAGATCGGTTGCGTCGAGTTGATCGGTCGACGCCTGACGGGCCGGCATTTCCACGTTTACTTGCAACCCGACCGGGAAAGTGACGAGGGTGCGATTGGCGTCCACGGCATCACCAACGAGTTTCTGGTGGGCAAGCCGCGTTTCGCTGAAGTGGCCGATGAGTTCTTCGAGTTCATCAAGGGCGCGCAGCTGATCATCCATAACGCGGCGTTCGACGTTGGCTTCATCAACAACGAATTCGCGCTGATGGGCCAGCAGGATCGGGCGGATATCACCCAGCATTGTTCGATCCTCGACACCCTGATGATGGCCCGTGAGCGTCACCCCGGGCAGCGCAACAGCCTCGATGCCTTGTGCAAACGCTATGGCGTCGACAACTCCGGCCGTGAACTGCACGGCGCCTTGCTCGACTCCGAGATTCTCGCTGACGTTTACCTGACCATGACCGGCGGCCAGACCAGTCTGTCACTGGCCGGTAACGCATCTGACGGCAATGGTTCGGGCGAAGGTTCGGGCAATCCGGCGAGCGAGATCCGTCGTCTTCCGGCTGATCGCACGCCGACGCGGATCATCCGCGCCAGCGAAGCAGACCTGGCCGAGCACGCCTCGCGCCTTGAAGTGATCGCCAAGTCTGCCGGTGCCCCGGCGCTCTGGACCCAACTGGCCGAGGCCGAGGCACAAGCTTAACCACCGAACGTGAATAGCCCGCGCTCCTGTGGTGAGGGAGCTTGCTCCCGCTGGGTTGCGAAGCGACCCCAAAATCAGGCACCGCGAATATCCAGATGGAGCGCGATTGCCGGATTACGACCGCTTCGCGGCCGAGCGGGAGCAAGCTCTCTCGCCACAGTATCGGGTGGGCGTGACCTGTTTTGGGGCATCCTCTCGCCACAACAGCCGCAACCCTCTACCCTGAGTGTATTGGCAGACCACGGTCTGCTGCCTCAGGACGCCGAGCCCCATGTATAAAGACTTGAAGTTCCCGGTCCTAATTGTCCACCGCGACATCAAGGCCGACACAGTCGCCGGTGATCGCGTGCGCGGCATCGCCACGGAGCTTGCACAGGAAGGTTTCAGTGTCCTTTCGGCGGTGGATTACACCGAAGGGCGGTTGGTCGCTTCGACTCACCACGGCCTTGCGTGCATGTTGATTGCCGCCGAAGGCGCCGGGGAAAACACCCACCTTTTACAGAATATGGCCGAATTGATTCGTGTGGCCCGCGCCCGTGCGCCGAATTTGCCGATCTTCGCCCTGGGCGAGCAAGTCACCCTGGAAAACGCCCCGGCCGACGCCATGAGCGAACTGAACCAGTTGCGCGGCATTCTTTATTTGTTCGAAGACACTGTGCCGTTTCTGGCGCGCCAGGTCGCCCGGGCGGCGCGCAGCTACCTCGATGGCTTGCTGCCACCATTTTTCAAGGCCTTGGTGCAACACACCGCCGACTCCAACTATTCCTGGCATACACCGGGGCATGGCGGGGGTGTGGCTTATCACAAAAGCCCGGTAGGCCAGGCGTTCCACCAGTTTTTTGGGGAAAATACCCTGCGTTCGGACCTGTCGGTCTCGGTGCCGGAACTCGGTTCGTTGCTGGACCACACCGGGCCACTGGCGGAAGCCGAGGCCCGTGCGGCGCGTAATTTCGGTGCCGATCACACGTTTTTCGTGATCAATGGCACCTCGACGGCCAACAAGATTGTCTGGCAAGCCATGGTCGCGCGTGACGATCTGGTGCTGGTGGACCGCAACTGCCACAAATCGGTGTTGCACTCGATCATCATGACCGGGGCGATCCCGTTGTACCTGTGTCCGGAACGCAATGAGCTGGGGATCATCGGACCGATTCCGCTGAGCGAGTTCAGCCGCGAATCGATCCAGGCCAAGATTGACGCGAGCCCGCTGACCCAGGGCCGAGGGCCCAAGGTCAAATTGGCGGTGGTGACCAATTCGACTTACGACGGTCTCTGCTACAACGCCGAACTGATCAAGCAAACGTTGGGCAACAGCGTCGAAGTCTTGCACTTCGACGAAGCCTGGTACGCGTATGCGGCGTTTCACGAGTTCTTTGCCGGGCGTTATGGCATGGGCACTTCGCGCACTGACGACAGCCCGCTGGTGTTCACCACCCATTCCACCCACAAACTGCTGGCGGCCTTCAGCCAGGCGTCGATGATTCACGTGCAGGATGGCGGCGCTCGGCAACTGGACCGCGACCGTTTCAATGAAGCGTTCATGATGCACATCTCCACCTCGCCGCAGTACAGCATCATTGCGTCGCTGGATGTCGCCTCGGCGATGATGGAAGGTCCGGCCGGCCGTTCGCTGCTACAGGAAATGTTCGATGAAGCCCTGAGTTTTCGCCGGGCGCTGGCCAACCTGCGCCAGCACATCGCCACCGACGACTGGTGGTTCTCGATCTGGCAGCCACCGCTGGTGGAGGGGATCGACAAAGTGACGACCTCGGACTGGCTGTTACAGCCTGAAGCGGACTGGCACGGTTTTGGCGACATCGCCGAAGATTACGTGCTGCTGGATCCGATCAAAGTGACGCTGGTGATGCCGGGGCTGACGGCCGGTGGCGCGCTGAGCGAGCGGGGGATTCCGGCGGCAGTGGTCAGCAAGTTCCTCTGGGAACGCGGGCTGGTGGTGGAGAAAACCGGTCTGTATTCATTCCTGGTGCTGTTTTCCATGGGCATTACCAAGGGTAAATGGAGCACCTTGCTCACCGAGTTGCTCGAATTCAAACGCAACTACGACGCCAACGTCAGCCTGGCGGCGTGTCTGCCGTGTGTCGCGCAACGAGACGTGGCACGTTATCAGGGCATGGGGCTGCGCGACCTGTGTGATCAACTGCACGCCTGCTACCGCAGTAATGCCACCGCCAAGCACCTCAAGCGGATGTACACGGTACTTCCGGAGATCGTCATGAAACCAGCTGATGCCTATGATCAATTGGTACGTGGCGAGGTCGAGGCGGTGTCAATCGACAATTTGCAGGGGCGAATCGCTGCGGTAATGCTGGTGCCGTACCCGCCGGGGATTCCGCTGATCATGCCCGGAGAACGCTTTACCGAGTCGACGCGCTCGATCATCGATTACCTGGCGTTTGCCCGCACGTTCAACAGCAGCTTCCCGGGCTTCGTCGCCGATGTGCACGGCCTGCAGCATGAAGACGAGGGCAATGGGCGGTGTTACACCGTCGATTGCATAAAAATTTGAGGACTTTTCCAAGTATGCAGCCGGTCATCAACCCCAAGTATCCGGGTTTGGCGGTACGTGTCGCCGATCAGGGATTCGCGGCGTATATCTGGGGCAGTGACTTCAGTTTTGAAGTTCGGGCCTACGCGGCCGCAGAGATCAATAAGCCGGTGGATCAGTGGCCGCTGGAAACCATCACGCCCTACCGAAAGTGCTATGGCATCGACCCGGAGGAGTTCGCCAGTTACCGGAACGCGTCTGACAGTGCGATTTTCATGGCATTTCTCGATGATCACCCGGTGGGGCATATCGTGATCAGCACTAACTGGAACGGTTTTGCCCATATCGATGAGCTGGCGGTGCACGCCCCGGCGCGGCGCCACGGGGTGGCCAAGGCGCTGCTGGATGTCGCGCAGTTCTGGAGTCGCAAGAAGAAACTGCCGGGCATCATGCTGGAAACCCAGAATAACAACCTGGGCGCCTGCCGGTTGTATGAGCGATGCGGTTATGTGATCGGTGGCATCGATCACCTGCGTTATCGCGGCATTGACCCGCAGACGGCCGAGGTGGCGTTGTTCTGGTAT
Organism: Pseudomonas fluorescens HK44; assembly: GCF_000217955.3. Lineage (GTDB taxonomy): Bacteria > Pseudomonadota > Gammaproteobacteria > Pseudomonadales > Pseudomonadaceae > Aquipseudomonas > Aquipseudomonas fluorescens_AQ. The sequence goes on from NZ_AFOY02000015.1 coordinate 576,627, forward strand.
CGATTGTTTGATAATCCGTTGGAAAAAACCATCAGCTCGCCAGCATCGCCTCGGCTTGTTCCTTGATGATCTCCAGTAACGCCTGGGCCGCAGGCGCTATCGCGGCATTGTTCAGGGTCAAGGCGTAAAGGCTTATCGGAACGGCCGGCGAGACGGGGCAAACGTCCAGACCGCTGGCCTTGGCGCCGATCGCGGTAAACGGATCGACAACGGCCAGGCCTTCGCCGGCCTCGACCATGCTGCGCATCATCTGATGGGTCTGAACCCGGGTTTGCACCACCGGTGCCGGGCGCAAGGCCTGTAGTTTGCTCTCGAACATCACGCTGAGTGGGTCGTGACCTTCCAGCCCGACCATCGACTGGCCGGCCAGGTCCTGCACGGAAATGTATTTTTGCTTGGGTTGCAGCCAGCCATGAGGCGCCAGGAGCTGGAGTTTGCCTTGGGCAATGATCTGACACTGAATGTCGGGGTGGTCGGGGTCGTGCAGGCTCAAACCGAGATCGCTTTCACGCAGCAGCAGGCTTCTGACGATGTCACGCGTGGGTTGGCTGAGCAGCGAGCAGGGCGCATCCGGGAAGCGCCGACGCAGGGTAGCGATGCCGTGGGGCAACAACTGTTGCGCCAAGGGGGGCGTGCAAATGATCCGCAACGGCGGCGCCAGGTACTGTTTGAGGCTGTTGGCCAACCGCTGCACCGGTTCGAGCGCGTCAAAGACGTGGGCAATCTCGACCTGCAACTCCCGCGCCTCACGGGTAGCCTGCAAACGCCCGCGTACGCTGGCAAACAGCATGAAGCCGAGCTGTTGCTCAGCTTCGCGCAAAATGCCCTCGACCTCGGCCACCGGCAATTGCAGCATCTCGGCAGCGGTGCCCAGATGAGCGGTTTGCAGCAGCGCCTGGATCACTTCGATATGACGTAAACGCATGCGTGAAGTCCATGTTCAGCAGGTGAGGGGTCAGTGACTGAATCCTAACCCAAGTCCGTGCCTATGACTCCAGCTCATAACAGTGGTTTATGAGGCGATGTTTGATTCAGGCTCGCGGGTGATGGTGACGCCCGATTGCACCAAGACAAATTCGTTGTCATCGAGTTTGTTGAGGCGATCGCCAATCGCCAGCTTATAGGTGGTGACAGGCGCAGGGCCGGCGATACCGTCCGGCGACGGGGTAGATTCCTGGAACTCATGCACTGAATAAACACGGCCTTCCGCATCTCTTGCATGGAATTGTCCGACGAGTACTGCTGCCATCTGCTTAGAACCTCTGGAGATAAGTCACTCAATTTGCGGTTCTGTAGACCGTCGATAAGCTTGGTAAGTTTTCCTACAGGAAAAAAATAGTATTTAACTGCCATTCCGCGACAAGGAACACATGAAGTGCTGCCGAATCATCTATAACTACAGACTCCTTTAGCCAGATAGTCGGGAACTCCCAATGAGCAAGGTCTATACGATTGCTGTCCTGGTTGGCAGCTTGAGAAAACAGTCGATCAACCGCAAAGTCGCGCTGGCGCTGGCTGAACTGGCTCCGGCAAACCTCAGGCTGAACATCGTCGAGATTGGCGACCTGCCGCTCTACAACGAAGACATCGACGTAACACCGCCGGCAGCCTACAGCACTTTCCGTGATCAGGTGAGCTCATCCGACGCGGTGCTGTTTGTGACACCGGAATATAACCGCTCGGTGCCTGCCCCCCTGAAGAACGCCATTGATGTCGGTTCAAGGCCTTATGGCAAGAGTGTCTGGGGCGGTAAACCGGGGGCGGTGATCAGCGCTTCGCCCGGCGCTATCGGTGGTTTCGGTGCAAACCATCACTTGCGTCAATCCATGGTGTTTCTCAATGTGCCTTGCATGCAGCAGCCGGAAGCCTATCTGAGCAACGCCGGTACGGCGTTCGATGAGTCGGGCAAAGTGTCCGAGTCGGTCCGGCCGTTTTTACAGAACTTCATCAATGCCTACGCTGAGTGGGTCGAGCAATTTAAAAAAGATTGATCGCTCGTCGGCCAGTGCTTACGCTCACGAAGCGCTGGCCAGTCAACTGTTGATCGAACCATTCGATTTTGGGCCGGCGCGCGACAAGGAGTCTGAACCATGCAAAGCCTGGGCGCGGTCACACGGCTGATCACCCGTAAAAACGCCATCGACCAGAGTCGTGTCGAGCGTGAGCTGCGCAGCCTGATTCCAGCGGTTGGTGAAGTGATCGTGAAAATTGATCGCTGCGCTCTGACCGCCAATAACGTCACCTATGCAGCCTATGGCAACACGATGCATTACTGGGAGTTTTTCCCGACGGGGCAATCGGAGTGGGGCCACATCCCGGCTTGGGGCTTTGCCGATGTGCTTGCCTCGGGAGTCGATGGCATTGCGGCAGGGGAGCGCTTTTACGGGTTCTTTCCACTGGCCAGCCATCTCTGGGTGCGTCCTGAACGGGTGACTGAACGCGGCTTTTATGACGCCGCCCCGCACCGTCAAACACTGAACTCGGTTTACAACCAATACACCCGTTGCAGCTGGGATCGGTACTACAAGCCGGCGAACGAAAACCTGCAGATCCTGCTGAACCCGCTGTTTTTGACGTCGTTGATGTTGGCGGACTTCCTGCAGGACAATCAGTTCTTCGGTGCCACGCGTGTGGTGTTCTCCAGCGCTTCGAGCAAAACCGCTTTCGGCACGGCTATTTGCCTGGCGGACGAGTCGAATCTGGAGCGAGTGGCACTGACAGCGGCCGGGAACAAGGCGTTTGTTGAGCATCTTGGGTGTTACGAACGCACGCTTGCGTACGCCGAGTTGGCGTTGTTACCCGCTGACCGTCCGACCTTGTACGTGGATTTCTCTGGCCGTCTGGATTTACGCGATCAGGTGCATCAGCATTTCGCCGGGCAATTGGTTTACAGCTGCGCTGTGGGTTCCCAGAGCATGGATGAGGCGCAGCTGAGCGCTATAACAGGGCCGCAGCCGGCGTTTTTCTTCGCACCGATCCAGATTCGCAAACGCAACGCCGAATGGGGAGCGCAGCGGCTTATCAAGTACATCGGTGAGGGCGAGCAGAAGTTTCATCGGCGAGTGATGGCGCCGGCCAATCCATTGCTCAGGGTGGTGGAGAGTGATGGGCTTGAAGCGGCGCAAGCGGTGATTTCGCAGCTGTTTCATGGGCAGATCGCGCCGATCGAGGGGCATGTGATCCGTTTGTGAGGCTCTACGGGTTGCGTGCAATGCGGTTTATTCGCTTTACCCTATATTCGAAATTCCATATATTCGCGCTTCGTTTGTTCAGGCGCTTGCACTTTCATGTCCGATTCCTGCAATCCCGTCGATGTGTTCAAGGCATTGGCCGATGACACCCGCAGCCGTATCGCTTTACTCATCGCCAAAGAGGGTGAGCTGTGCGTGTGCGAGCTGACGGCGGCGCTGGACCTGAGCCAGCCAAAAATCTCCCGTCACCTGGCGCAATTGCGCAGTCATGGTTTGCTGGCGGACCGTCGTCAGGGGCAATGGGTTTTTTATCGCCTGCACCCGCAATTATCCCCGTGGGTCGTGACGTTGTTGCACGGGGCGCTGGCAGCCAACGGTGCATGGCTTGGCACTGATGTCGCGCGACTACAGGCGATGGATGACCGTCCGGTACGTTGCTGCTGATTCTCCCTGCATTTTTTAACCCTTGTTCAAGGCTGTTTCGCATGCTGATCGCGTCGTTGATATTCCTCCAGACCATTACCCTGGTGATCTGGCAACCCAAAGGCCTCGGCGTCGGCTGGAGTGCGGTGCTGGGGGCCGTGCTGGCGTTGCTCTGCGGGGTGGTGCAGGTCAGCGACATTCCGCTGGTATGGGAGATCATCTGGAACGCTACCGGGACGTTTGTGGCGCTGATCATCATCAGCCTGCTGCTCGATGAAGCGGGTTTCTTTGCCTGGGCGGCATTGCACGTGGCTCGCTGGGGGCACGGTAACGGGCGCAAGCTATTTGCTTACATGGTATTGCTCGGGGCGCTGGTATCGGCGTTGTTCGCCAATGATGGCGCGGCGTTGATCCTCACGCCCATCGTGATATCGATGCTGCTGGCCTTGCGGTTTTCTCCGGCGGCGACGCTGGCGTTCGTGATGGGCGCCGGGTTTATCGCCGATACCGCGAGCCTGCCGCTGGTGGTGTCGAACCTGGTGAACATCGTCTCCGCGGACTTCTTCCACATTGGGTTCAACCGTTATGCAGCAGTCATGATACCGGTCAATCTGGTGGCCGTTGCGGCGACGCTGGCTGTGTTGCTGTGGTTCTTCCGACGGGATGTTCCTGCCAATTACGACCTGGAACAACTGGAAGACCCGAAGACCGCGATTCACGACAAGGCAACCTTCGTTGCCGGTTGGTGTGTGCTGGTGATTTTGCTGCTCGGCTGTTTTGCCCTGGAGCCGTTGGGGATTCCCATTAGCGCGATCTCGGCGGTGTGCGCGGCATTGCTGTTGGCCATTGCCGCCCGTGGGCACAGGATTTCCACGCGCAAGGTGATGAAAGAAGCACCGTGGCATATCGTGATTTTCTCCTTGGGCATGTACCTGGTGGTTTACGGCTTGCGTAATGCCGGGTTGACCACGTACCTGGCCGGTTGGCTGGACGTGTTCGCGGACTACGGCGTGTGGGGCGCGGCCATGGGCACCGGGCTGTTGACAGCGCTGTTGTCGTCGATGATGAACAACCTGCCGACGGTGTTGATCGGGGCGTTGTCGATCGATGCCAGCCAGGCCACCGGGGTCGTGAAAGAGGCAATGATCTACGCCAACGTGATCGGCAGCGATCTGGGACCGAAAATCACCCCGATCGGTAGCCTCGCGACCTTGCTTTGGCTGCACGTGCTGGCGCGCAAGAATATTCAGATTGGCTGGGGGTATTACTTCAAGGTCGGGATCGTGCTGACAGTGCCGGTGTTGCTGGCGACCCTGGCAGCGTTGGCGTTGCGCCTGTCCATCTAAATAGCTTCCTGTAGGAGCACGGCTTGCCGGCGATGGTGTCCTTGAGACCGCCATCGCGAGCAAGCTTTGCTCCTACAGGGTTCTTCGTAGGATTGAGGGTCCCGTGTGTGGGAGCCTGCTCGCAAAAGGGCCGGTCCAGGCGCCACAAGACTCAACTCTGGCCCGGCACGTTCGGCCACAGATCCGCCACCAGAAACAACCGCTCGGCTTCTTCCCAGTCACCGTCGTTGTTTTCAGTCAGGCGTACCAGCAACTGCGCGGGTGCCTGAGGGTCGAGCTCGCTCAGCCAGGTCTCCAGTTGCGTGCGGTCCCAGGTGTGCTCGGCAAGATAGTGGGCGGGCGCGAGCCAGGCGTGCCGTGGCAAGGGTTGCCAGCGGCCGGGCGGGCTCTGGGCGATAAAGTGTGCCCAGTCTCGCTGATGCAGCCAGCGTCCTTTGAGGTGCTGCGGATGGGCACAGTCGGGTGACTGGGTTTTGCCGGGCCATGGGTACAGCAGATAACCGCCCAGCCACAAGTGTGCGCTGAATCGCAGGATGTCCAGCGCGGCCAACGCATCTCGGCTTTCGGAGCGCGCGGAGATCGGTAGTTGATGGTGGGTCAGGTGCGCCAGCTTGCGGTCCAGTCGGTCATGGCAGCCCGGGCCAAGCCACTGGGCAGTGTCGTGGCCTTCGCCGTTCTGGGGTCCCAGATACAACTTGATCGCCAGTTCCAGGTGATGCACGCCGTCGCGGTCACGCAGCAGCATGTCCAGCTCGCCCAGCGTGTGGCCATCGCGGCGGATCGGCAGGTTGGCGGCAATCAGCTCGACCCCCGGCGCATGCTGCACGGCAAACTGCCAGAGGCGTTCGTAATACAGGCCCAGGCGACGAGTCGGGCCGAGCGCCAGCCAACGCTGCAGTTCACGGCTGTCCTGGTCGAGCTGAAGCAACCAGTGCTCCAGTCGTTCAGGGGCTTGTACCCAGTCGCTGCCGGCCAGTGGATGGCGTTGTGGCCAGGGTGTTTCGCTGAGCATCGGTGGCGCGAGGATGACCCAGGCCAGGTCGCGCACTTCGGGATGGCGCAACTGGCGGGGCAGGGTGAGCAAGCCAGGAAATAAGGTCATCTTGCGAGCATAGCGCTTTGGCTCGCGGCTGAAAGGATTTTGTCTACGGCCCGCTTTCGCCCATAATCGTGTTTTTCGCCGTCGCAGACCACGCGTCAACAGATCCTGACTAGGAGCCCCATGGAGCAATTTCGCAATATCGGCATCATCGGTCGCCTGGGCAGCTCACAGGTGCTGGATACCGTTCGCCGACTGAAAAGATTCCTGCTTGACCGGCACTTGCATGTGATTCTGGAGGACACTATCGCCGAAGTCCTGCCCGGCCATGGCCTGCAAACCTCATCGCGCAAGATGCTCGGCGAAGTCTGTGACATGGTGATTGTAGTGGGCGGTGACGGCAGCCTGCTGGGCGCCGCTCGGGCATTGGCACGGCACAACATTCCGGTGCTGGGGATCAACCGCGGCAACCTGGGCTTTCTGACCGACATCCGCCCGGATGAACTGGAAGTCAAGGTCGCCGAAGTGCTCGACGGGCACTATCTGGTCGAAAACCGCTTCCTGTTGCAGGCCGAAGTTCGCCGTCACGCCGAGGCCATCGGCCAGGGCGATGCGCTGAACGACGTGGTGTTGCACCCTGGCAAGTCGACGCGGATGATCGAGTTCGAGCTGTATATCGACGGCCAGTTCGTTTGCAGCCAAAAGGCCGACGGCCTGATCGTCGCCACACCCACCGGTTCCACAGCCTATGCGCTCTCGGCGGGTGGCCCGATCATGCATCCCAAGCTCGATGCCATTGTGATTGTGCCAATGTACCCCCATACCTTGTCAGGAAGGCCGATTGTGGTCGATGGCAATAGCGAGCTGAAAATCGTCGTGTCGAAGGATATGCAGATTTACCCGCAAGTCTCCTGTGACGGGCAGAACCACTTCACCTGCGCCCCCGGCGACACCATTACCGTGAGCAAGAAGGCGCAGAAACTGCGGTTGATTCATCCGTTGGACCACAACTACTACGAAGTCTGCCGGACCAAGCTGGGCTGGGGCAGCCGGTTGGGCGGTGGAGGCGACTGATGCTCGATCCCGCGCGTAGCTACGACCTGATCGGTGACGTGCACGGTTGCGCTCATACCCTTGAGCATTTGCTGGACCGACTCGGGTATCAAAAGCAAGCCGGCGTCTGGCGCCATCCGTCACGCATGGCCGTGTTTCTCGGTGATGTCATCGACCGCGGCCCGCGGATTCGTGAAGCGCTGCACATCGTTCACGATATGGTCGAGGCCGGTCAGGCGCTGTGCATCATGGGCAACCATGAATTCAACGCGCTGGGCTGGAGCACGCCGGCACCGCCTGGCAGTGGTAAACAGTATGTGCGTGAACACACGCCTCGGCATGCGCGCCTGCTCGAAGAAACCCTGACTCAATTTGCCGATCACCCAGCGGACTGGCACGACTTTCTAGCCTGGTTCTACGAGATGCCACTGTTCGTCGACGCCGGGCGCTTCCGGGTCGTCCACGCCTGCTGGGACGGTGGTCTGATCGAGGTGCTGCGTGCGCAGTTTTCCGATGGCTGCATCGACGAACACTTCGTCCAGGCGGCGGCGGTTTCCGGCAGTTTCGCCTGCATGGCCTTCGACCGCTTGCTGCGGGGTACCGACATGCGCCTGCCGCACGGTTTGACCATGACCAGTGGCGATGGTCTGACGCGTTCGTTCTTCCGCACCAAATTCTGGGAAGACAACCCGCAAACCTACGGCGACATTGTGTTCCAGCCAGATGCCTTGCCCGAGTCCGTGGCTCGCACGCCGCTGTCGCCGGTAGAAAAAGATAACCTGTTGCGCTACGGCATCGACGAACCGCCGTTGTTTGTCGGGCACTACTGGCGCAGCGGCAAACCGGCGCCGATCCGCCCGAACCTGGCCTGCCTGGATTACAGCGCGGTGTTGTACGGCAAGCTGGTTGCCTATCGGCTGGACCAGGAAACCCGTCTCGATCCACACAAGTTTGTCTGGGTCGATGTTGAACGGCCAGAGGTATTGCGATGAGTGTTGTGGCTGTTTTACGTCTGCCGCTGGCGGTGGACCTCAGTGGTTTCGTCAAATTGCTGCAACGCATGCACGTGCCGCATCGGGTCAGCGAAGAAGCCGGGGAACAGGTGCTGTGGGTGCCGGACGCGATCAGCGAAGACGTGCGCTCGCTGTACGAGCGGTATCCTGCGGGCGACCCCGAGCATCAACTGGATATCCCGGCTGCACAAGCGAACATCCAGCGTCCGGGGTTCGTCGAGCAACTGCGCCACAGCCCGGTGACGGCGCTGATTCTGCTGTTGAGCATGATCGTCGGCGCGGTGACCATGCTTGGCGAGAACCTCGATACGATGCGCTGGCTGACATTCCTCGAATTTCGCGTGGTGGGCGAATACATCCACTTCACGCCGTTGGCCGACAGTCTGGCCGCTGGGCAGTGGTGGCGTCTGGTGACACCGATGCTGATCCACTTCGGCGTTCTCCACCTGGCCATGAACGGCATGTGGTACTGGGAGCTGGGGCGGCGTATCGAGTCGCGTCAGGGCAGTATCAACCTGCTGGGGCTGACGTTGCTGTTCAGCCTGGTGTCGAACTACGCCCAATATTATTACGGCGGCCCGACTTTGTTCGGCGGCCTGTCCGGGGTGCTTTACGGCCTGCTCGGGCATTGCTGGATCTACCAGCTGCTGTCGCCGAACCCGGCGTATCGCCTGCCTCGCGGGGTATTGGTGATGATGCTGGTGTGGCTGCTGCTGTGTATGTCGGGGCTGATCTCGATGATCGGCTTCGGCGAAATTGCCAATGCGGCGCACGTCGGCGGGTTACTCGTCGGATGCCTCACCGGTTTGTTGGGCGGCTTGTACAGTCGCCGTAGACTCTCTGTCCAATAAACTGCCGTCTAAATTGTGCTGTGAATAACGAGCGCGGAGACCTGATGTCCTCTTTTAACGAAATGATCAAAAACATCACGCCTGAGATCTACCAGAGCCTGAAACTGGCGGTAGAGATCGGCAAGTGGTCCGACGGCGGCAAGCTGACTGCCGAGCAGCGCGAACTGTCGTTGCAGGCGATGATCGCCTGGGAAGTGCAGAACCTGCCCGAGGAACAACGCACCGGCTACATGGGCCCGCAGGAATGCAGTTCGAAGTCGATCACTGTGCCGAATATCCTGTTCAAGTCGGATGCCATCCATTGATCGAGATTGGCCGCGGTGCAATCAGCAAGATGTCGGCGCGCCTCGACGCGTCGACCGTGCAATATGCTTTTCGCCTGGGCGATACCGAGGTGCCGGTCAATCCCATGATCGGCAGCACGGTTCGCCTGGAATACCTGGGTGCGATCCACTGCATCCATTGCGCACGCAAAACCAAAACCAGCTTCAGTCAGGGTTACTGCTACCCGTGCATGACCAAACTGGCGCAGTGCGATGTCTGCATCATGAGCCCGGAGCGTTGCCATTACGATGCCGGGACCTGCCGTGAACCGGCCTGGGGCGAGCAGTTCTGCATGACCGACCATGTGGTGTATCTGGCCAATTCGTCGGGCGTCAAAGTCGGGATCACCCGCGCCACCCAGCTGCCAACCCGCTGGCTCGATCAGGGCGCGAGCCAGGCATTGCCGATCATGCGTGTGTCGACCCGTCAGCAATCCGGCTTCGTCGAAGACCTGTTCCGCAGTCAGGTGGCCGACAAGACCAACTGGCGCGCCTTGCTCAAGGGCGATGCGGCTCCGGTTGACCTGAAACAGATTCGTGATCAACTGTTCGCAAGCTGTGCCGAGGGCGTGCAAGGACTGCAGGAGCGCTTCGGTCTGCAAGCGATTCAACCGGTATTTGATGTCGAACCGATTGAAATCCGTTACCCGGTCGAGCAGTACCCGGCCAAGATCGTCAGCTTCAATCTGGACAAGAACCCGATTGCCGAAGGCACGCTGTTGGGGATCAAGGGCCAATACCTGATCTTCGATACCGGCGTGATCAATATTCGTAAATACACGGCCTACCAGCTCGCCGTGCATCAGTAAAAGGACTCCAGCATGCGCACCGAACAACCGAAGATGATCTACCTGAAGGACTATCAGGCGCCCGAGTACCTGATCGACGAGACGCACCTGACCTTCGAGTTGTACGAGGACCACAGCCTGGTCCATGCGCAACTGGTGATGCGCCGCAATCCTGCCCGTGGCCCGGGCCTGCCGCCGCTTGTACTGGATGGCCAGCAACTCGAGCTGCTGTCAGTAGCCTTGGGCGACAGCGATCTCACTGCCGGTGACTATCAGTTGACGGAAAACCATCTGACCCTGCACCCGACCAGCGCCAGCTTCACGGTCGACACCAGCGTGCGGATTCACCCGGAAACCAACACCGCGCTGGAAGGCCTGTACAAGTCCAGCGGCATGTTCTGCACCCAGTGCGAGGCCGAGGGCTTTCGCAAGATCACCTATTACCTCGACCGCCCGGATGTGATGAGCAAGTTCACCACCACGGTGGTCGCCGAGCAGCACAGCTATCCTGTGCTGCTGTCCAACGGCAACCCGATTGCCTCAGGTCCCGGTGAAGATGGCCGGCACTGGGCGACCTGGGAAGACCCGTTCATGAAACCGGCCTACCTGTTCGCGCTGGTGGCCGGTGACTTGTGGTGCGTCGAAGACACCTTCACCACCATGACCCAGCGCAGTGTGGCGCTGCGCATTTACGTCGAGCCGGAAAACATCGACAAGTGCCAGCACGCCATGAACAGCCTGAAGAAGTCCATGCGCTGGGACGAAGAAGTCTATGGCCGCGAGTACGACCTGGACATTTTCATGATCGTCGCGGTCAATGACTTCAACATGGGCGCCATGGAGAACAAGGGCCTCAATATCTTCAACTCCAGCTGCGTGCTGGCCCGTGCCGAAACCGCGACCGACGCCGCGCACCAGCGGGTTGAAGCGGTGGTGGCCCACGAATACTTCCACAACTGGTCGGGTAACCGCGTGACCTGCCGCGACTGGTTCCAGCTGTCGCTCAAGGAAGGTTTCACAGTGTTCCGTGATGCCGAGTTCTCCGCCGACATGCACTCGCGCACCGTCAAGCGCATCGAGGACGTGGCGTACCTGCGCACTCACCAGTTTGCCGAAGATGCCGGTCCCATGGCCCATGCGGTGCGCCCGGATGCATTCATCGAGATTTCCAACTTCTACACCTTGACCGTCTACGAGAAAGGTTCGGAAGTGGTGCGCATGATCCGCACCTTGCTTGGCGCCGAAGGTTTTCGCAAAGGCAGCGACCTGTATTTCGAGCGTCACGATGGCCAGGCAGTCACCTGCGACGATTTCATCAAGGCCATGGAAGATGCCAACGGCGTCGACCTGACCCAGTTCAAACGCTGGTACAGCCAGGCCGGTACGCCGCGTCTGGCGGTGAGCGAGTCTTACGACGCAGCGGCCAAAACCTACAGCCTGACCTTCCGTCAGAGCTGCCCGGCAACCCCGGACAAGGTTGAAAAACTGCCGTTCGTGATTCCGGTCGAACTGGGCCTGCTGGATATCAAGGGCGCGGCGATCGCACTGCGTCTGGCCGGTGAAGCGGCCGCTGACGGGGCCTCCCGCGTGCTGTCGGTGACTGACGCCGAGCAGACCTTCACTTTCGTCGACATCGCGGAACAACCGTTGCCCTCGCTGCTGCGCGGCTTCTCGGCGCCGGTGAAACTGAGTTTCCCGTACAACCGTGATCAACTGATGTTCCTGATGCAACACGACAGTGACGGCTTCAACCGTTGGGAAGCCGGCCAGCAATTGTCGGTGCAGGTGTTGCAGGAACTGATCGCTCAACATCAAGCGGGTCAGGCGTTGGTGCTGGATCAGCGATTGATCAGTGCATTGCGCACGGTGCTGGCGGATGAATCCCTGGATCAGGCCATGGTCGCCGAAATGCTCTCGCTGCCAAGCGAGGCCTACCTGACCGAAATCAGCGAAGTGGCGGACGTCGATGCGATTCACGCCGCGCGTGAGTTCGCCCGCAAGCAACTGGCGGACAGCCTGTTCGATGCGCTGTGGCTGCATTATCAGGCCAACCGCGAGCTGTCGAAGCAAACCGCTTACGTTGCCGAAGCCGAGCACTTCGCCCGCCGTAGCCTGCAAAACATTGCGTTGTCCTATCTGATGCTCAGTGGCAAGCCCGAAGTACTGGCATCGACCCTTGAGCAGTTCGATGCCTGCGACAACATGACCGAGCGTCTGACGTCGTTGGCGGTGCTGGTGAATTCGCCGTTCGAAGCCGAGAAGGCCAAGGCGCTGGCCAGTTTTGCCGAGCATTTCAAGGACAACCCGCTGGTCATGGACCAATGGTTCAGCGTGCAGGCCGGCAGCACGTTGCCGGGAGGCTTGCAGCGGGTTCGGCAGTTGATGAAGCACCCGGCGTTCAACATCAAGAACCCGAACAAGGTGCGGGCGCTGGTCGGTGCGTTTGCCGGGCAGAACCTGATCAACTTCCATGCGGCTGATGGTTCGGGGTATCGATTCCTTGCGGATCTGGTGATCGAGCTGAATGGCTTCAACCCGCAGATCGCTTCCCGCCAATTGGCGCCGCTGACGCGCTGGCGCAAATACGACAGCGCCCGTCAGGCGTTGATGAAGGCGGAGCTGGAGCGCATTCGCGCTTCGGGTCAGCTGTCCAGCGATGTGTTTGAAGTGGTCAGCAAAAGTCTGGCCTGAACCTCGGGCTTTCATCTGTAGCAACTGTGGCGAGGGAGCTTGCTCCCGCTGGGCTGCGAAGCGGGCCCAATTCTCAGTCACCTCGTCCTGTATGGCAGGGAGGCTGAGATTGGGAGTCCTTCGGCCTCCAGCGGGAGCAAGCTCCCTCGCCACATTCGTACATCACCCCACCGAATACTCCCTCATTCAGCGCCTGCCCATAACCTGCGGGTTAACAAAAGATAACGTGGCGTTGATTGTCAGACCTTTCGAAAGCTGGATAGGATAGGCCAGCTTCCGAAGGGGCTCTAGATTGCGCGTTTCAGGACTATGCTCCAAAAACGATCAATCGCTACGAGCACCCCCGCGGCGCCCTGAAAGGTTGAACGACCTAACAATAATAATGGGGGAAAGGTCTATGAGTGAGCCTGTCATGGGTGTGGGTTTTTGCCGCCCGCCGGCGTTACGCAGATTCGCGTTGCTGGCTACAGCGCTCTCGCTGTTGGGCTCTGCCGTGCTGTCGGCACCCGTTTTGGCCGCAGATGCACCGGCGTCCGATACGGTCTATTCGATTGAGTCCGCGAAGTCCGCCAAGGGGTTGATGCTTGATGTTGCGCATGCAGGAAAGCGCCTGGTGGCCGTCGGCGATCGTGGCCACATTCTGTATTCCGATGACCAGGGCCAGACCTGGACCCAGGCCAAAGTGCCCAGTCGGCAACTGCTGACCGCGGTCTATTTCGTCGATGACAAGCATGGCTGGGCTGTCGGTCATGACGCGCAAATCCTCGCCAGTGAAGACGGCGGCGTCACCTGGATCAAACAATTCGAAGACCTGAAGCGCGAAGCGCCACTGCTGGCTGTCTGGTTCAAGGACCTTAGTAGCGGTTTTGCCGTGGGTGCTTACGGCGCTCTGCTGGAAACCACTGACGGTGGAAAGAGCTGGGCAGACGTCGGCGATCGCCTCGATAACCCGGATCAGTACCACCTCAACGCTATCGCAGCGGTAAAGGATTCCGGGCTGTTCATCGTGGGCGAGCAAGGCAGCATGTTCCGTTCCCCTGACTGGGGGCAAACCTGGGAACGCCTTCAAGGTCCATACCAGGGGTCGCTGTTCGGGGTGATTGGCACTGCCAAGCCGGCGACGTTGCTGGCCTACGGTCTGCGCGGCAATCTGTTCCGCTCCACTGATTTTGGCAGCACCTGGGAGCAGGTCGAGCTCAAGGCGGCGCGCGGCGCGCTGGAGTTCGGTCTGTCCGGTGCGACCTTGCTTGACGACGGCAACATCGTGATCGTCGGTAATGGCGGCAGCGTGGTGCGCAGCAGTGACGACGGCGTGACCTTCAGCGTATTCAACCGTCCCGACCGCCTTTCCGTTTCGGCGGTCACGGGGGCGGGCAATGGCAACCTGATTCTGGTAGGACAGGGCGGCGTTCGCGCTACTTCGCCAATCGGCGCCGAGCTGGGCAAATAATGAGAGGCGCAGATATGACATCCATGAGCAGTCATCATCAAGACAAGGCGACGCTACTCGAGCGCCTGATTTTCAACAACCGCCCGGCAGTGATCGTCATCTGCCTGCTGGTCAGCATGTTCCTGTTCTGGCAGGCGACGCTGATCCGGCCGTCCACCAGCTTCGAAAAAATGATCCCGCTCAAGCATCCTTTCATCGAGAAGATGCTTGAACACCGCAATGACCTGGCCAACCTCGGCAATACCGTGCGTATCTCCGTGGAAGCCACCGATGGCGACATTTTCTCCAAGGAGTACATGGAGACCCTGCGCCAGATCAACGACGAGGTGTTCTACATCTCCGGTGTCGACCGTTCCGGCCTCAAGTCGCTGTGGAGTCCGAGCGTGCGCTGGACCGAAGTGACCGAGGAGGGTTTCGCCGGCGGTGAAGTCATCCCGCAGAGCTACAACGGCTCGGTCGACAGCCTCGATCAGTTGCGCAACAACGTACTCAAATCCGGCCAGGTCGGTCGGTTGGTGGCCAACGATTTCAAGTCGAGCATCGTCGATATTCCGCTGCTGGAGTCCTACCCGGACCCGCAGGACCAGGGCAAGCTGCTGGCACTGGACTACCAGAAGTTCTCCCACGAACTTGAAGGCAAGATCCGCGACAAGTTCGAAAAACAGAACCCCAACGTACAGATCCACATCGTCGGTTTTGCCAAGAAGGTCGGTGACCTGATTGACGGCTTGATCATGGTGGTCATGTTCTTCGGCGTGGCGTTCGTCATCACCCTGATTCTGCTGTTGTGGTTCACCAACTGCCTGCGCAGCACCGTGGCGGTGTTGAGCACCACCCTGGTGGCGGTGGTCTGGCAACTCGGGTTGATGCACGCCTTTGGCTTTGGTCTGGACCCGTATTCGATGCTGGTGCCGTTCCTGATCTTCGCCATCGGTATTTCCCACGGCGTGCAGAAGATCAACGGGATCGCCCTGCAGTCCAGCGATGCGGACAACGCCTTGACCGCCGCCCGGCGCACGTTCCGGCAGCTGTTTCTGCCGGGGATGATTGCGATCCTCGCGGATGCGGTGGGCTTCATTACCTTGCTGATCATCGATATCGGGGTGATTCGCGAACTGGCCATCGGCGCATCCATTGGCGTGGCGGTGATTGTGTTCACCAACCTGATCCTGCTGCCGGTAGCGATTTCCTATGTTGGCATCAGCAAACGTGCGGTCGAGCGCAGCAAGAAAGATGCAATCCGCGAGCATAGGTTCTGGCGTCTGCTGTCGAACTTTGCCAGCTCGAAAGTCGCCCCGGTTTCGATTCTCCTGGCGCTGATCGCCTTCGGTGGCGGCCTCTGGTACAGCCAGAACCTGAAAATCGGTGACCTCGACCAGGGTGCGCCGGAGCTGCGTCCGGATTCGCGCTACAACCAGGACAACAATTTCATCATCAAGAACTACTCCACCAGCTCCGATGTGCTGGTAGTGATGGTCAAGACCAAGGCGGAAGGCTGTTCGCGTTACGAAGCCATGGCGCCAATCGATGAACTGATGTGGAAGATGCAGAACACCGAGGGCGTGCAGTCGGCGATTTCCCTGGTGACCGTCTCCAAGCAGATGATCAAGGGCATGAACGAGGGCAACCTGAAGTGGGAAACCCTGTCGCGTAACCCGGACGTGCTGAACAACTCCATCGCCCGTGCCGACGGCCTGTACAACAACAGCTGCTCGCTGGCGCCGGTGCTGGTGTTCCTCAACGACCACAAGGCCGAAACTCTCGACCGTGCGGTGCATGCGGTGCAGGACTTCGCCAAGGAGAACAACAAGGAGGGCCTGGAATTCATCCTGGCTGCCGGTAACGCCGGGATCGAAGCGGCCACCAACGAGGTGATCAAGGAATCGGAACTGACCATCCTGGTGCTGGTGTACATCTGCGTGGCCACCATGTGCATGATCACCTTCCGTTCCTGGGCGGCGACCTTGTGCATCGTCTTGCCACTGGTGCTGACCTCGGTGCTGGGCAACGCGCTGATGGCGTTCATGGGTATCGGCGTGAAAGTCGCGACCTTGCCGGTGGTGGCGCTCGGGGTGGGGATTGGCGTGGATTACGGCATCTACATTTACAGTCGCCTGGAAAGCTTCCTGCGTGCTGGCTTGCCGCTGCAAGAGGCGTATTACCAGACGCTGAAGTCCACCGGTAAAGCGGTGCTGTTCACCGGTCTGTGCCTGGCCATCGGCGTGTGCACCTGGATTTTCTCGGCAATCAAGTTCCAGGCCGACATGGGGCTGATGCTGACCTTCATGCTGCTCTGGAACATGTTCGGTGCGCTGTGGCTGTTGCCGGCGCTGGCGCGTTTCCTGATCAAACCTTCAAGCCTCGCCGGGCAGAAGGGTAACTCGTTGTTTGCTCACTGATCGAGGCCGAAAATAACAAAGCCGCAACCTTCGGGTTGCGGCTTTTTTATTTCTCGAATTTCATCCCCCTTGTGGGAGCGAGCCTGCTCGCGATTGCGGTTTACCAGTCGACATTTCCATTGCCTGACACACCGCATTCGCGAGCAGGCTCGCTCCCACAGGGTTTGCGGCAACAATGCGCTATCATTGCTGTTTTCCCCTGAAAGACATGATTGCCATGACTGCCGTAACCCTTCTCAACGCCCTCGAACACTGCGCCATGGTCGAAATCGACGGCTTGCACGCCTTCGAATTCGCTCTCGACGAAGACGACAATCTGCACATCGAATGCATGGACGGCCGAGCGGCCAAACACTGGGAGTTCAGCCCGGCTCAGGTGCAGGCGGCGGTATTCGATCAAACCCTGCAGAGCTGGACCATCACCGGTGATTCCGGCGAGCACCGCCTGGTGTGCATGGAAGCGTTCGGTGGTGATGACGAAGAGGACGACGAGCATGAGGATGCGTAACGTCTGGCCACTGTTGATGGCCGGCAGTTTCGGCGCGATGGGGGTGCAGGCCGCACCCGCCGACGTCCATGAACTGCTGATCGGCACCTACACCCAAGGCCAGAGCCAGGGGATCTACCGACTCAAATTCGACAGCCGGAGCGGTCAACTCGACGCGACGCCGTTGCAGGTGGTCAAGAGCGCCAACCCGTCGTGGCTGACCTTGTCCAGCGACCAGCGTCGACTGTTTGCGGTCAACGAGAATGGTCCGGGTCAAGTTGACCCGGTAGGGCGTGTCAGCAGCTTCGCCGTCGAGCCGAACACCCATGCGTTGAGCCTGATCAGTCAGGTGCAGAGCCTGGGCAACGAACCGACCCATTCCAGCCTGAGCACTGATGGCAAATACCTGTTTGTCAGTAATTACTCGGTGGCCGAAGACCCGGGTGGCAGCCTCGCGGCATTGCCGGTGAGCGCCGATGGCAAGCTGGCACCGCCGGTGCAACTAAGCAGCCATCAGCCGAGCCGGGTCAATCCCGAGCGGCAGCTGTCGGCGCATGTGCATTCGACGGTGTCCTCGCCGGACGGCCAGTACGTGTTTGCCAATGACCTGGGTGCCGACAAGGTCTTTGTCTATCGCTATGACCCCAAGGCCAATCCGCAACGGCCGCTGACCGCTGCCACGCCGGCCTCGGTTCAGTTGCCGCCCGGCAGCGGACCGCGGCATTTGCTGTTCAGTGCCGACGGCAAGCACGCGTACCTGACCCTGGAAATGAGCGCGCAAGTTGCGGTGTTCGATTATCAGGCGGGCAAACTGACGCAGCGGCAGATGGTCGACCTGGCCGCCGGTAAACCCCCGTCGCAGAAAGCCGCCGCTGCGCTGCATGCCTCGTCGGATGGCAAATTCCTCTACGTCAGCAACCGAGGCACCACTAACGAGTTGCTGGTGTTCGCCATCGACCCGGCCAGTGGCGAGCTCAAGGAGCTTCAGCGTCGTTCGGTGGAGGGTGATCACCCGCGTGAATTCAGCCTCGATCCGAGCGGCAAGTTCGTGCTGGTCGCCAACCAGAAGAGCAACCAGATCGTCATCATCGCGCGTGATGTGAAGACCGGTCTGCTGGGCAAAACCGTGCAAAAACTGCCGTTCGACTCACCCAGCGATATCAGGTTCTTCCTGCGTCAATAAGCCGCAGGCCCCGTAAGCCGGGGCCTGCGTGGTTCTATTAATCTGAGTGATATCCGCTACTGCTGCAAAAGATTTCAAGAGCGCCAACCCTCGGGCGTAAGTTTGCTTCACAGCCTGCACAGGCAAGCAAGCCAACTGAATCTACGAGGGTTACCGCCATGAACTTCAATCTCTTCTCCGTGATCGCCGCTTCCGCCATCTCAGCCACTGTTGCTCTGCCAGCCAGTGCCAACACTGAGATCAGCTTGAAAAAATCCGGCACCCACAGCTACACCCAGAAATACCTGCAACAAAGCGCCAACTTCTACGCCGCGCTGGATCACAAGATTCAACACTGAGATTCAAACCCTGCCGACTTTATGCAGGCGCGAAGTCACTTGATCCGATCGGCGATCCTTTCGCTGGAAAGGCCAGAGTGATGTCGCTCCTGCATAAAACATTTGCGACTCCGCACCCCATTCAGCACAAATTCCTCGTGTAATATCACATAGCCATGTGTTTAAATTTGACGCTAATTTATTGACTCAATCTTTTCCAAGGATCGACGACATGGCGATGCGTCTGGCTGTGGTGCTGCTGTTTCTCTATTCCACCCCGATTCTATCGGCTGCCCGGCCGGTCGACGGCGAGCCTGAAGCCGCACGCGAGCGTTTGATGAGCGTGTTGCAGGACTGAACGTCGTCGGATTTTCGATCAATTAAACTGATAGCTACTATGCATAAAGGCCGCTATTAAAAACCGGTTATTTGATTGATTCTGTGGGCACTGAAACATGCCCACGGAGAATCCCATGGCCAGCGCAATCCTTTCTTCTGCCAAACACGGCGCGTATGTCGCCATTGGTTTATACGTGGCGATGGTTCTGGTGGTCAGCCTCTCGGCCCAGTCGCAGCGCCTCATGCAAGCGCCGATTCAGGTCGCTTATCCCGCCATCCAGTTTGAACACGCGCAGCACGTCAGCGCTGGGCATTCCGATGTTGCGGGAGCGGTGGGGGTATGAAAGGGCGCAAGCTGATGGTCGTCGCCTTCCTGGCATTCCTGACCAATGGATCTTCACTGCTCGGCATCGGCCAAGGTTCGGCGGGCTCGCTGGCACGGGCCATCGAGTGCAATCACAACATCGCCCACAACATCCAGACTGCCAAGGCGCTGGGGTTATTGGCGGGTAATCCGCCAGTCAAACCCAAAGCAGTGGTTCTGGGGCCGTTTGAAGTTGATTGTTCGGCGCTGCAAATGTGCAGCGTGTTGGCTTAATCGAATGTGGGAAGAGCCGGGCGACGCTTCCCACATTAGATCTTTGCCATGACTGCGGCAAAAAGATCTGACTCAAGAATCCCTCGAAGCCACGCCTGCAAATGTCGATACGGCGTCTGCGCAAACCACTCGCGGTCGACGTGCGCAAACTGGCGTATGAACGGCGCCAGTGCAATGTCCGCCAGGCTCAGATGATAGGCCAGCAGATAAGCTCGCTGTTGCAGCAACTCATCCAGCTCACGCAAAAACACTTCGCCTTCTGCGCGGTAATGCTCCATGGGATGTTCCGGGTAGCGTTCAGCGTATTTGTAGCGATTGAGGTGCAGCTTGAATGTCTGATCGTTTGCTTCGATCAGCGCAGCGCTCAGTTGTTGCGCCGCAGGATCGTCCTTGAGCAACCAATCCTGCGGGTCGTTCTGTTCCAGCGCCCACTGCATGATCTCCAGGCTTTGCTCTATCACCCGACCGTCAAGGCTGAGCACCGGCACGGTGCCCTTGCTCGACAGCGCGAGCAGCTCCGGCGGCTTGGCTTTCAGGCTGACCTCGACAATCTCCACCGCCACTGAACTGTAACGCAGCGCCATGCGTGCGCGCATGGCGTAGGGGCAGCGGCGGAAGGAATAGAGCGTCGGCGTGCTCATTTGACCTCCAGCGTGCTCAGGCCATTGCCTTGGCGACGAACCTGGATCTGCACCGGGATTCGCTCGTGCATTTCCTGTACGTGGGAGATCACCCCGACCTTGCGCCCCTGCGCCTGCAAGCCGTCCAGGGCGTCCATCGCCAATTGCAGAGACTCGGGATCGAGGCTGCCGAAGCCTTCGTCGATGAACAGCGATTCGATTTTCAGCGTGCTCGACGCCATCGAGGCCAGGCCCAGCGCCAGTGCCAGCGACACCAGGAAGGTTTCGCCGCCCGACAGCGAATGCACCGAGCGCAGTTCATCGCCCATCTCCGTGTCCATCACCAGCAAACCAAGCATGCTGCCACCGCGCTTGAGCCGGTAGCGACGCACCAGTTGGCGCAATTGGGCGTTGGCGTGATGCACCAGCAAATCGAGGTTATAGGCCTGGGCGATCTTGCGGAAGGTGTCGCCGGTGGCCGAGCCGATCAGGGCATTGAGCCGTGCCCAGCGCTGCCACTCGTTGTAGGCATCGCTGATGCGTTGGGCCAGTGCCTGATTGGCGTCCTGACGGCGTTGATCTTCGGCTTGTTGCGCACGCAGTTCGGCGCAGAGCTGCTCGCTGATGCCGAACTGCTCTTGCAGCTCGCCGAGGGCGCTGGCCAGTTGTTCGGCATCAAGGTTGCCGTTGTGCTGCGCCTGATGGCTGTGCAGACGCTGTTCGCGTTCATGCAGCAGCACCTTGGCTTGCTCGATGGCTTTTTCGCCGAGCTGAAGCTGTTGGCGCAGCTGGCTGACGTGCTCGTCGCTGAGCGCCAGTAACTGCTCCAGACCGCCATCGTCCAGTTCCGGATGAAGGGCACGCCATTCGGCGATCTTGCCGCGCAGCTCATGACTTTCGGCTTCCAGTGCGTGCTGGCGTTGTTGCTCGGCTTTGAGTTCGGCGGCCAGTTGAATCTGCTGGCTGCGGACTTCCTGCAAGTGCTGATTGGCCATCGCTTCGGCCTGTCGAGCCTGTTCGACGGCCTGATCCAGTTGCTGTTGCCACTGCTCGGCGCTCGGCTGGTCGCCCAGCAGTTCGGCGAGTTTCTGTTGGGCGGCGTGTTGCTGCTCGGCGAGTGCGCTGAATTGCAGCTGTGCGGCTTCCAGTTGCTGCACGCGTGTCAGTTGCCGGTCCTGTTCTTTCTCCAGGTTTTGCTGACGCTGTTGTTGTTCGCTGAGTTCTTCGCGTTGCAGTTCCAGCTGTTCCAGACGCTGGGCAACCTGCTGATCGAGTTGCATGAAGGTCGCAGCGGGTTCGTTGCGCAAACCGTCAAGGGTCGCAGCCGGAAGCAGGGCGCCGAACGCTGCCAGTTCTTCTTCAAGGCGCTGGCTGTCATTGCTCAACTCGCGCTGCTGGATCGCCAGTTGCTGGGCAGCCTGTTGGCTGGCCTGGTCGGCGGCTTGCAATTGTTGCTGAAGACGTGCGGCGTCTTGCTGCAAGGTGAGCAGGGCGCTTTGTCGTTGTTCGTCCTGGGCAATGCTCTGATTCAACTGAGTGCTTTGCTGATTCAGCCAGGCATCGCGTTTGCCGGCTTCCTGGGTCAGCAACTGGGCGGCCAGTGGATGCGCTTCAAGGCTCGGTGTCAGGCTCTGCTGCTGGGTCGCCAGCTGTTCCTGTTGTTGCAGCAGTTCTTTTTGCTGGGCAATCAATCCGCCGACTTCGGTGCGCAGGTCTGCGAGTTTTTCCTTCAGCGCGTCAACGGCTTTTTGCGCGTTGGCCTGTTCGCTTTCATCGTGCCGGCCGAGGCTTTGCAGCAACGCTTCAGGCTGATGATAAGGATGCTCGACGCTGCCGCAGACCGGGCACGGTTGATCGTCCTGCAACTGTCCGCGCAATTCTTCGACGCTGGCACTGCGCGCCAGGCGCTGACGCTCCAGCAGTTCCTGGGTGACCTTCAGGGTTTGCTCGGCGACCGTCAGTTCGGCCTTGGCCTGGACGCCTTCGCGGGTCAGGCGTTCGCGTTCTGTCTGGACGGTCAGCAGGCGTTGTTGCAGTTCCTGCGTGCGCGTGTCCAGCTCCTGCTGACGGGCCCACAGCCGCGCGAGCTCTTCGATGGCGCGTTGCTGTTTGCGGTTGTCTTGCAGCAGGCTGCCGAGGATCTGAATCTGCTCGGCAACGGCTTGTGGTTCTGCCCCGGCTTCGTTGAAGAGCAGCGCCAGGCTTTGGCGTTGTGCGCTGAGTTGGCTCGCGGTGTCGGCCGCACGCTGCTCCAGCTCGAGCAGTTCGGCCTGGCCTTTTTTCAGGCGATTGCCCACCAGCATCAACTGCTGCAATCGTTCGCGGTAAGCGTTCCAGGCGTCACTGACGGGAGCCAGTTGGACGCTCTGTTCCAATTGCGTTGCAATCGTCGCCAGGCGTTCGGCAACCCGTTGTTGCTGTTCGAGCATTTGCGCGATGGCCTGTTGGCCTTCGCTACTGGCCTGTTCGGCGTTGTGCTTGAGTTCGGCTGAAGTGTTGATGGACTGGGTCAGGCGCGCCAGGTTGCTTTGCTCTTCGAACGCCTGACGCAGCAGCGGGGCGTTATTGCTGTGCTCGCTTTGGGCCTGGGTCAACGCGGCTTTTGCGGACTCCAGGCTGTGTTCGAGTTGAACCTGACGGGTTTGCAGCTCGCTTTGCTGTTGGCTGTGTTGCTGAATCAGCGCGGCCAACGGGCTCAGTTGCGCGCTCAGCTCGGTTTGCCGGGCAAACTGATGCCGCTGTGGCGCCAGTTGTTCCAGGCGCGCCAGGTTCAGCCGTTCGCCTGCCTGGGCGTCCCACGACTGTTGAGCCTGTTGCCGTTGTTCAGCAGCGGCCCGTTGCTGGTCCTGCAACTGGTGCAATTCCTTGAGCCAGGTGTTCTGCAGTTCAAGTTGCTTGAGCTGTGCTTGCTGGTTTTTGAGTTGTTGCTGGGCGTCGTTGAAGCGCTGATCGAGTTCGGCGCGGGCCAAGGGTTCAAGGGGCGTTACGCCAGTGGCCTGATCTTGCAGCAACTTGTGGGCTTCACGGGTTTCCTTGCTTTTGTCGAAAGCGCGCTTGCCCAGGCGCGTGTAGAGCGCGGTGTCGGTGAGCTTTTCCAGCAGTTCGCTACGGTCGTTGTCATCGGCCTTGAGAAACGCGCTGAACTCGCTTTGAGCGAGCATCACCGCGCGGGTGAATTGTTCGAAATTCAGGCCCAGCACGGCTTCAAGCTGAGTCTTGTATTCACCTTTCTGGCTCGCCAGCAGTTGATCGGTGTCGAGGTCGCGCAAGCTTTGGCGGCTGGCTTGCAGCTTGCCGTTGGCTTTTTCGCGGGCGCGATTGGCTTCCCAGCGCGCCCGGTAGCGACGACCGTCGATGCCGACAAAGTCGACTTCGGCATAGCCGTCACCGGTGCCACGGCGCAGCAGGGTGCGCGGGTCGCCCGTGGCGATCTCGCCGTCCGCATCCGGTACTTTGGCGTCTCGTCCGGTATTGTTGAGGCGTGGCACTGCGCCAAACAGTGCCAGGCACAACGCATCGAGCAAGGTACTTTTACCGGCACCCGTCGGCCCGGTAATCGCAAACAGACCGGAACTGGCCAGGGGTTCGGCAGTGAAATCGATTTCAAAGGGGCCTGCCAGCGAGGCGAGGTTTTTCAGGCGGATCGCGAGAATTTTCATGGCTGTTCGCTCTCCTGCTGAACGTCTTGCAGCAGCACCGCAAAGTCTTTGAGTGTCTGTTCGTCGACCGCGCTGCCGTAGTTATCGAGCCAGGCACGGCTGAATAATTCCTGTGGCGTGAGCTGGTCCAGTTCGACCAACTGCCCCGTGTCATCCGCGCCATCTCGACCGCCATTGCCGGCGTATTCGGCAGCGATTCGCACCAGCCGCACGGCTTTGCCTTGCAGCGCGGTTTCGATCTGTTGGCGCAGGTCCGGCTGCGGTTCATCGAGGCGTACGCGGACTTCAAGCCACGGTTGGCGCTGGAGATCGGCCAACAGGTCGATGTTCGGTAAATCCGCGAGCTGAATCAGGATTTCACTGAGCGGAGCAGGGCCCAGGCGTTGCAGGTTGACCGCACGGGGGATCAACCGGGGTTCGACGCTGAGCAGCGTCTCGCCGTCGAGCGTGATGTCGAGAATTTGATGCTGATAGCCGATTTCGGAAAACGACAACGGAATCGGCGAGCCGCTGTAGCGAATGCGCTCCTCGCCGTTGACCTTCTGCGGCTTGTGCAAATGGCCAAGGGCAACGTAGCTGATACTCGGCCCGAACAGGCTGGCGGGCAGGGCTTCGGCGTTGCCGATGATCAGGCTGCGCTCGGAGTCCTCGGACACCGAACCACCGGCCATGTGCGCATGGCTGATGGCGATCAATGCCTGACCGGGTTGACGCTTGGCATTGGCGGCTTCGATCAGCCATTCATGCACCTGACCGATGCCGCGCAGGTAGTTGTCGCCCAGATGTGCACCGGTAACTTCGGCGGGGCGCAGAAACGGCAGCGCCAGGCACCAGCCGGCGATTTCACCCGAGGCATCGGGCAGCGGAATCAGCAAGCGCTCGGCGTCCAGTTGCCCGTCATCGAGCCACAACACCCGGCCCAGCGCGTGAGTGCGCAACCGGCGCATCAGCGGCGCGGGCAATTCGATCCGCGAGCCGGAGTCATGGTTGCCAGCGATCATCACGATGGTCAGCGATGGCTGCTGCTCGTGCGCGCTGACGATGAAGTCGTAGAGACGCTCCTGGGCTTTGACCGGCGGATTGACCGTGTCGAAGATGTCGCCAGCGATCAGCAGCACATCGGGCTTTTCCAGCGCCAGCTGACGCAGCAGCCAGTCGAGGAAACAGCCGTGTTCAAAGTCGCGCTCCTGGCCGTGCAGGTTCTGCCCAAGGTGCCAGTCGGAGGTGTGGAACAGACGCAAGGCAAACTCCGTAGGAAATAAGGTGATGGCCGCGGGAAAAATGATGGCGGCTAAAGGGGTGGGAGTTTACTGGCAAAAAGTCGGGAATGCAGAAAGGCAGAAAAGATCGCAGCCTTCGGCAGTTCCTACGGGATGTACACCATTCCACTGTAGGCGCTGCCGAAGGCTGCGATCTTTTGGTCTACTTCGGATACAACGGCGGCAATCCACTGTCGCCGACCGGATCATGGACCCGTTCGGCAATCGGAATGGCGCGGATCGCGCGCCAGAGTTCTTCGCCTTGCCAGTAATGCCCGGTTTCGCTGTAGAGCGCGCCATTCAAGCCGTCCAGTGCATCGGACAGCGGTACGAAGCGTGCGGCCATGTCGGCCAGGGTTTCCGGCTGTTGGCGGGCCCAGGCGTCGAGCGCCTGACGGGTGGCTTGAGGGTCGTTGGCCTGGCACGCACGCTTGAGGTCGTCGAGTAGCGTGCGCGGGCTCGGGCCCGTTTGTGCGGCGCGCAGAATGGCCGGTTGCCAGCGCGCACGCCACCAGAGGCCGAAGCCAAGCAGGGTGGTGCAGGCGAGGATCAAGGTGCTGAGTTTCCAGTACCAGAGTGCTTCACTGCCGACCGCTACGGTAGCCAGCACGTTACCCGCTGGAGTGTCGGCCATCAGGCTCGGGTTGTTTACGGCGTTCAGAGTGCGGGCGGGCAGGCTGCTGCGCTCCAGATGATCTTGAAGGGTGTTCCACCAGACCACGTCCACGGGCGGCAATTCGATCTGTCCGACGCGAGTGGGCACCAGTGCTTCGCGGTCTTCGCGGATACCGATCAACCCCCGGTCACCGGGTTGATTGCTCAGTAGTGGTTGATCGGGATATCGCCGTAATCCGCTGGTTTCGGTGGCGGGCAAGGGCGGCAGTTGCGAGCTGGCCAGGCCTTCGGCTTTCAGGGTCAGGCTGCGGGTCATGGACTCGCCCACTTGAACGTGATCAGGCGTAGGGTTCCAGCTTTCACTGAGACTCAGGCTGTGCGCAGGCAGCCAAGGGGCGTCGGCGGGATAATCGGCCGGTTTGGGCTTGACGGTCAGGTTGAGCCCAGTGGAACTCACGCGAATCAGTTTGCCCGCTTTTGGCCCTTGCGGGGCCGCCTCCTGAACGGGTTGCGTCTCCACCAGGGTGGCGCTGAACATCTGTGCGGGAATCGTCAGCAGGCCGCTGTGTTGCGGGTAAATTGCGTACTGCCGTTCGATCACGCCGTGGCGCAGGTCATTGATGACTTTTTCGTAAGTGCGCGACTCACCGAGTTGTTCGACGCGCGCATCGGGGATTTGCAGCGGGGTCAGGCTGCTGTCGTCATACAGCGACACCGAATGATAGATGCGCAAGGTCAGAATCGCCTGGGCCTGCACGTACACGGTGTCCTGATCGAGGCTGGTCTCGATGAACACGGGCGCCAGTTTGTCGGCGCTGTCCTGCTTCTCGCTTTCGACCACCTGCAAGTTGATCGGCTGGCTTTTGTACTCGCCGAGCGGCAGGGGCGGGATGACCAGTGTGCCGTTGTGCTTGGGCAGGAGGGTGATGATCCAGCGGGTGGTGGCGCGGCTGTCGTCGCCCAGGGTGGTGAGCTGGTTGACCTGGCGGGTGCCACGGACCTCGAACAATGGATCAAGTGCGCTCAGGTCAGGTTTGCCGAACTGCGTGACATCACTGGATTCGAGGGTCAGTTCGACCGTTTCGCCGGAATTCACGCGGCTGCGATCGATGCTGGCAGCCAGACCCGCAGCCTGGGCACCCACGGTCCAGAGCGAAAGGCTGAGCAATAGAACGGTGAAGCGGGTCATCGAGTTTTTCCCTGATCCTGATGTTGTTGCTGTTCGTACCAGAATTTACGTTTAAGCAGTTCGCCCGGCTCATCCGGGATTTTACGCAGCCATTGCTCCAGAGCCTGGCGGTGCTCGGCGTCGAAGTTGGCGTCGGCGGTGCGGATCGTCGGTGTGGTGCGTTGTTCGTTGCCCGACTCACTGCCCGGCACTTCATTATTGCCCGGTTGTGGCGGGCTGTCGGTCTGGTTTTCGCTGTTGGCGTCGTTGTGCGATTGCGCGGTTTGCGTGTCGGTCTTTTGCTCGTCACCGGTCGAGGGCTGTGTCGACGCACCCGGTGGCGGGGGTTGCTGGGGTTGCGGGTGCTCTTCGCCGTCGGTTTTATCCGGCTCGTTGGATGATGTGGGGGCTTTCTGTTTGATCAACGCTTCTACCAGCGCTTTGTTGGTCTGCGCCGGGCGTAAATCAGGTTGCAGCTCAAGGGCTTGTTCATAGGCATCGACGGCAGCTTCCAGTTCACCGCTTTTAGCCAGGGCGTTGCCGCGATTGTAGTGCGCACGGGCGTCGTTGCCTTCGGCGAAACGCTCGGCGGCAGCAGCATATTCACCGGCCTCATACAGCGCAACGCCTTGCCATTGCCGGTCCTGAAAACGCTGCGCGGCCTCCGCGGGCTGGTGTTGCTTGAGCAAATGCAGGCCCTGTTGGTCCGGGCGCAGCCAGAGATCGTTGAACTCGAAGGCGTAACTCGGTTGCGGCAGCATGAACAGCAATGGCAGGCAGAACAGCCAGCCTCGGCGTCCCGCGCAGGCCGTCAGCAGCAACAGCGGCAATAACAGCCAATAGCCCTGATCGGCCCAGGTATCGAGGCGCAGGGTCTGGCCATCGTTACGCACGCTATGCGGGCTATCGAGCAGCCCGAGACCGCGCAGGTCGCTGTCGTCCAGTTGCGCTTGCCGGTAACGCCCCTCCATTTCGCCAGCAAAGGCTTTCAGGCTCGGCCCGTCGAGATGCGGTACGAGGATCGCGCCTTGCGCATCCTTGAGGAAACTGCCGTGTTCGTCAGCGATCGGTGCACCTTGCGGGGTGCCGATGCCGAGCATCAACCATTGCGGTTCCTGACCGCGCAGGGCCTGACGAATACCCTGGCGTTCCTGTTCGGTCAGGGATGAGCCTATCAGCAGAATCCGGCCCTGGCCGAGGGCGCCGCGGTTGAGCAATGCCAGCGCCTTGACCACGGCCAGATCGGCGCGATGACCGGCCTCGGGCATGATCGACGGCTTCAGCGCTTCCAGCAGGTTGCGACTGGTGGCCAGGTCGTCCGAGAGCGGCACCAGCGTGTGCGCGCTGCCGGCATAGACGACGATGGCGGTCTGTGCGTCGCTGCGGGCTTGCAACAGGTCGAGCAGCTTGCGCCGGGCCTGTTCAAGGCGCGTGGACGGCACGTCGGTGGCGAGCATTTCCGGGGTCAGTTCAAGCAGAACCACCAAGGGGTCGGCAGGTTTCTGCGCGGCTTGTTCGACCCGCTCCCAGCTGGGACCCAGCAGTGCCAATACCGCCAGAATCCAGGCCAGGCCCAGGGCGACCCACGGCAACTTGCTTTCACGGCCGTTGCCACCGCTGAGCAGGGCGGCATGGAAGGCCGGCGGCAGGATCATCTGCCAGCGACCCGCGCGTTTTTTCCGGTGCCAGAGTTGCCACAGCAACCAGCCCAATAGCGGCAACAGCAGCAGCCACCAGGGGCGGAACCAATACGGCCAGAGCGCGATCATCGGCGCCTCCGCAGACGCAGGCGTTTAAGCCGCTGATGCCAGTCAGGGTGCTGTTGCAGAAAATGTTCCTTGGTGAAAAAACGTTGCAGCGGATTGTCGGGCCAGCGTTCGCGGATCACCAGCAACAGGCTCATCAGCAACGCGCCAGCCAGCGGCCAGTTGTACAGCGCTTGCGCCGGGCGCGCCTGGGTCGGCTGTTGGGTCACGGGTTCCAGTTGATCGAGGGTCTTCTTGATCTCCAGCAATTCCTTGCCATCACGCGCACGGAAGTAGCGCCCGCCAGTAGCCTCGGCGATAGCTTTCAAGGCGGGTTCATCAAGGTCCATGGTCGGATTGCCCGCCAGAAAAGCCAGGGAGCCAGCTTGCTCCGGATCGGCGCCAATGCCGATCGGGTAGATTTTCACGCCTTCTTCGGCAGCCAGTCTTGCCGCGGTCAGCGGATCGATTTCACCGCCATTGTTGGCGCCATCGGTGACCAGAATCAGCACGCGGCTTTGCGCCGGGCGTTGGCGCAAGCGCTTCAAGGCCAGGCCGATGGCATCGCCAATAGCGGTGTTCTTGCCGGCGATGCCGATCCGCGCTTCGTCAAGCCAGATGCGCACGGTGCGCCGGTCGAACGTCAGCGGTGCTTGCAGAAACGCCTGGCTGCCGAACAGGATCAGGCCGACGCGATCACCGTCGCGCCCTTCAAGGAAGTCGCCAAGCAAGTGTTTGACCAGTGTCAGGCGGCTGACGTCTTCGTCTTGCCACTCCATGTCGGGGAAATCCATGGAGCCGGAAACGTCGACGGCCACCAGCAGGTCGCGTCCGCTGGCGGCTATCGGCAGCGGTTCGCCGAGCCACTGCGGGCGTGCGGCGGCAATCAACAGCAGCAGCCAGAGCAGGATGAACGGTGCTTGCTGGCGCCAGGCCGGCAGGTTGGCACGGGCGCGACGTCGGGCCAGGCCTTCAAGGTCGCTGAGAAAGCTGACCTTGAGTGCCGGTTCGCCGCTGTCGGCGACCGGCAGCACAATCCGCATCAGCCACGGCAGTGGCAGCAGGGCGAAGATCCATGGCCAGGCGAACTCAAACATGTTTGCGAATCCAGGTGTCGACGGCTTGTGTCAGGCCGGCGATGGCCTTGTCGTCGAGTTTGCATTCCGGTTTGTAGGCACCTTCAACCAGGATCATCCAACGGGTCAGGCCGGCAGCCGGGCAACGGTTATCGAGAAACGCCAGCCATTTACGACCGTTAAGGGTGTGGCTCTGGCTGTAGGGGTAATGGTTGCGGCACAGACGCTTGAGCAGCCCGTTGAGTTGCTGCAACCAGGCGCCGGCGGGCGCGCCGTCATAGGGTTTGGGCATTTGCGCCAGTTCCGCCAGAGCCGCCAGTCGCACCGGGTCCAGCGGCTGTTCGGCGCGCACGGTAGAACGCTTGACGGGAATAAAGCGGCGTAGCTGCCACAGGCCAAAGCCGATCAGTGGCAGCAGCACCAATAGCAGCCACCAGCCCGGCGCCGGCGGCCAGAACTCGATGGGCGGTGGAGTCATCAGCGGTTGCAGTTGATCGAGGCTGTTCATTGGCTTTTACCCGGACGCTGCGGGTTCAGGTATTCACGCAATTGTTCGACCATCTCGCTTTGAGTGCTCAGGGGCATTAACAGCACGCGCAGTTTCTGCGCGAGCAATTCCCAGCGGGCGATGCGGGCTTCGGCCTGGGCGCGATAACTTTGGCGCAGGTCGAAGTTCAGCGTGTCGAGTTCAAGTTGAGCCCCACGCTCGGCGAAACGCAGCAAACCGGCAGCGGGCAGGGCATGGTCCAGAGGGTCGGAGACTGGCAATAACAGCAAATCACAGTGCCGCGACAGCAGGCTCAGTTGCTGCTCGGCGCCCTCGGACAAGGCGCGCTCGTCGCAGATCACGATCACCAGGCTCCCGGGGCGCAGCACTTCGCGCGCGCGGCGCAGGGCCATTCCGAGGCTGTCGCGATCCGGCTCGCTTTCGGTCGTGAGGGACTGGTTGACCCGCACCATGCGGTTGAGCAATTGCAGCAGGCTTTGCTTGCTGCGCCGGGGTTTGATTTCGTAGTGCTCGTTGTCGCCGTACACCAGCCCGCCAACACGGTCGTTATGTCCCAGTGCAGCCCAACCGATCAGGCTCGCGGCTTGCGCGGCCAACACCGATTTGAACATCAGCCCCGAGCCGAAAAACAGCCGGCGACTTTGCTCGACCATGATGAAAATCGGCCGCTCGCGCTCTTCGTGAAACAGCTTGGTGTGCGGTTCCTGGGTGCGTGCGGTGACGCGCCAGTCGATGGTTCGCACATCGTCGCCAGCCTGATAGACCCGCACCTGATCGAAGTCCACGCCACGCCCGCGCAGCTTGGAGTGGTGCAGGCCAATCAGCGGGCTGCGTTGGCTCGGCGTGGAAAACAACTGCACCTCGCGCACGCGATGGCGCATCTCGATCAGCTCGGAGAGGCTGACACGGATACCCGGTTCGGGCGCAAGCGGCTTGTTCATCGGGGTCAAGCGACGGCAACGACGTCGAGAATCCGCTGGACCACACGGTCCTGGTCAATGCCAGCGGCTTCGGCTTCGAAGGAAAGAATGATGCGATGGCGCAACACGTCGAACAGCACCGCTTGAATGTCTTCGGGGCTGACGAAATCACGACCGGCCAGCCAGGCGTGAGCGCGGGCGCAGCGGTCGAGGGCGATGGAGCCGCGCGGGCTGGCGCCATAGGCAATCCACTCGGACATTTCCGGGTCGAACTTGCCCGGCGTGCGGGTCGCCATGACCAACTGCACCAGGTATTCCTCCACGGCGTCGGCCATGTACAAACCGAGGATTTCCTTGCGCGCGGCAAAAATCGCTTGTTGGCTGATACGGCGCTCGGGCTTGGTTTCGCCGTGCAGCGCTTCACCGCGGGCCTGTTGCAGGATGCGTCGCTCGACGGCGGCGTCCGGGAAACCGATTTTGACGTGCATCAGGAAACGGTCGAGCTGGGCTTCAGGCAGCGGGTAGGTGCCTTCCTGCTCGATCGGGTTCTGGGTCGCCATGACCAGAAACAGCGGCGACAGCTCATACGTGCTGCGGCCCACGCTGACCTGCCGTTCGCCCATGGCTTCGAGCAAGGCCGACTGGACCTTGGCCGGCGCCCGGTTGATTTCGTCGGCCAGCACCAGGTTATGGAAAATCGGCCCCTGCTGGAACACGAAACTGCCGGTTTCCGGGCGGTAGATCTCGGTGCCGGTGATGTCGGCAGGCAGCAGGTCGGGTGTGAACTGGATGCGATGGAATTGTGCT
The DNA here is from genome assembly GCF_000217955.3 of Pseudomonas fluorescens HK44. Lineage (GTDB taxonomy): Bacteria > Pseudomonadota > Gammaproteobacteria > Pseudomonadales > Pseudomonadaceae > Aquipseudomonas > Aquipseudomonas fluorescens_AQ. The sequence goes on from NZ_AFOY02000015.1 coordinate 608,495, forward strand.
TCGATACCTTCGGCAAGCTCTTTGATGGCCTTGGTCTTGGCCAGGCCAGGGGCGCCTTCGACCAGCATGTGGCCGTCAGCGAGCAGAGCGATGAGCAACCGCTCGATGAGTTTTTCCTGGCCGAGAATCTGCGTTGAAAGAAAGGTTCGCAGCGCAAGCAGCGCTTCACGATGTTCCATCGATGACTGTTCCTGGAGAGGGTGAGCAAAGGCGTCCGAATAACGCCAGGGCTGGGGGCGATACTTTAATCCATCACGGGGGGTGGAGACTAACGGCGATCAGGGAATTTTTGGGTTTTGTGGGCCGGTTTGGGGGATATTCGGGTTTTTTGCTGTGTAGAGCCTGAATCAGCGCTGTTTTGCACACGGCCTGTTGGCGCATGGTTTGCCGGCGATGGCGATCTGACGGGTGTCATCGCTGGCAAACCGTGCGCCTACGGTTCGCAGATCTTCCTGATGGTCACCAACGCATCCGTATCCCGAGGCTGCCGATCAACCCATTCAAGTCGTTGTTGGTGGTCGCGCTGTTGTAATCGCCGCTGACATACAGGCTGACGGAGGGCGTGACCCTGGCCACCAGCCCCAGTCCCAGTTCTATCGAGGACGAGTTCCGGCTGCTGCTGAGTTTGTCGACCTGACCGAGGGTCACGGTGTCGCTGGTATTGACCGTGTGCCAGAAGTTGGTACGGACATAGGGTTCGATCGGCAGGCCCTTGATGTCATAACTGCCTTTCAAGCTGGCACCGACCCTGCCGCTCCAGGACGTCAGGTCGCTGGATGAGGCATTGCCGCTACCGGCATAGGGGGTGTCCAGGGAAATACGCTGGTTGATCAACTCCGCCTGGGGTTCGATGACCCAGTTTTCGCTGATGCCGATGGGGAACCCGCCTTCCACCGAGAGGGTCATGGCGCTGCCTTCGGCGGTCTGTCGCTGGCCCCGATCATTGACGTTGTAGCCATTGATCCGACCACCACTGGCGGTCAAGTCCAAATGCCAGCCGCGTGCGCCGGTCAGGCTCCAATAGGCGCCAAGATTAGGGCCTTGCACGTTTAGGGTGTTGTTCGGGTCAACAATGGCAGAGCTGATCAACAGGCCATTGCCATTGCCCTGAAACTGGTTGGTACCGCCCACCAGACCAACGCGTTGGGTGCTGCCGCCGCTGCTTTGCAGGGTAATCAATGCCGGGCCTCTGAGTTCGGAGTCGGTCGTGCCGGAAAACGGTGAGCCAAGGATGTCGCGCTCCGCGCTCCTAGCGGGCTGGCCGTAGACCCGATCCCAGGCAGAAGGAGCGGCTTGCTCGACTGTCAGCAACTGGTTATCAAGACCGGGATTGTGGATGAAGCGGATGCTGTTACTCGTATCAGGCGTCGGCAGGGTGAGCGTGGGGACATCTTGCTGATACCAGGGGGTGACCTCGTCCTCGACTGACGACGCCTGTACCTTCATGGAAGTGCACAGCACCAGTGAGGTGGAAACGGTGTACAGAGTAATTTTGATCTCGTGTTGGATGAGGGAGGTGTTCATGGAGGTCTACCTTGCAATCGCATGCCATGACTCTGTTTGGCGTCTCTCCTACCCCGAATGAGGGGCGACCGATTTCATTGAGGCAAACCCCGCCGGCCCGTTTTAACGGGTTTCCGGGGCTTGCCCCAGAAGGTAATTCCGGGGGTAGTAACGTTTAGCTAAGAAGACCGTTGGCGTTGCGTCAAGAAATTGAACGATGAGTGGTATGGCTAATTTAGGCGTTGCAACTGACTGATTTTTGGTAATTATCTAAGTTGTTGTTTATCTGGGGAATCGTATTTTTGACGTCAAATCAGCGGTGTTTTTTACGTCAAAAAGGTTTTGATGCCAAGGCATGAGTCGTGCTGCGAGAGGCTTTTCTTGGGGGGCATCCTCCGAACGGCTTGACATTAATAATAAGAAATCTACCCGCTCGCTATGTTTCAGTGAATGCCGAGTCGTGCAAGCAGCTAATACATCAATGTTCATGTGTTGATGTGGCTGTAGGAAGAAAATTACGTAATTTCGAGAAGAGTCTTAAGTTGAATCAGGATTGGTAGTTCGTTGGCTGTGCGTAAGTTCTGAAATTTAGATATTTTCTTTGCGAGAATTTTTTATCTGTACTAGTTTCGAATAGTTATTTAAAAAACAGCCCCTTTCAGGAGGGGCTGGTCATGATCAAGGATTAATACGATTTCGCGTAAAGAGCCCACGTATTGGTTGGCTTTCCAGTGAATAAACAGGTTGCTGTAGCCTTGGGTTGAACCAAGGGGATGCAGCGGACTGTTACGCCGAACTCTCCAATGGCCTTTTCAACTTCTTCGTCCTCAATGAACGGCGCTAGAACGAAAGCATTCGAATTGTCTTTTTGTTTGAAGGCTTTCTTGAAGTCTTCAAGGCTGGTCACTGTTTTGGTGTGTTCGGAAAGTTTTGATTTTGCACGGTCCAGCATAGACTTCTGAATGGTAAGTAGTGTGCTAGTAATTTCTTTTGAAAAGGTATCGTAGTTAATTTTCATAATGCTCTTGGCGTTGTCTCTGCAAGAATAAGAGACCATGTTTTGTTCGAGTTCCTTTGTCCCGATTTCCACACGAACAGGCACGCCGCGCTTTATGTGATACCACTTTTTCTCGCTACCATTCATCTCGCGTTTATCGACACTAACTCTGAGGTTCTGTCCCTTGATTTTCTTGCGTGAGATCTTCTTTTTCAAATCATCGCAGTAAGCATGGATAGCTTCGGCATCCTGCTCATTGCCAACTATCGGAACGATGATGATCTGCGTTGGTGCTACCAACGGCGGTATCACCAGTCCATCGTCGTCTCCGTGGGCCATGATCATGGCACCAATCAATCGCGTGGAAACGCCCCATGAGGTTGTCCAGGCAAGTTCCTTGATCCCTTCCTTGTTGACGAAACGAATGTCCGAGGCCTCGGCGAAGTTTTGACCTAAAAAATGCGAGGTCCCGGCCTGCAAAGCCTTGCCGTCCTGCATCATCGCTTCAATGGTGTAGGTACTGACGGCACCCGGAAATCTTTCCCATGAACACTTTTCACCCTTGATAACCGGTATGGCCAGATGGTCGACGGTGAAACGCTCATAGATATCGAGCATCTTTAATGTCTCGTCCAGGGCCTCTGATTTGGACGCATGAGCGGTATGGCCTTCCTGCCACAGGAACTCCGACGTTCTGAGGAAGATCCTTGGACGCATTTCCCAGCGGAGCACATTGGCCCACTGATTGATAAGCAAGGGTAAGTCTCGGTAGCTTTGCACCCACCTTGAAAACGAGGCGCCGATAACTGTTTCGCTGGTGGGTCTTATGATGAGTGGTTCTTCCAGTTCACCGGCAGGGATTAATTTTCCATTGGCTGATTGTTCGAGTCGATGATGGGTTACAACTGCACACTCTTTGGCAAAACCATCTACATGCTCTGCTTCTTTTTGAAGGAAGGATAATGGGATTAAAAGTGGAAAATATGCGTTCGCATGCCCTGATTTTTTGAATTTCTGATCAAGTTCTCGCTGAATCTGTTCCCAGATTCCATAGCCCCAAGGGCGAATGACCATACAGCCTCTAACGGGAGAATTTTCAGCAAGTTCAGCTTGGCTGACGACTTGTTGATACCATTCCGAAAAGTTTTCATTTCTTGTAGGCGATATCGCGTTTTTCATAATGCCTCGGGCCTAGAAAAGGTTGCGTGTGATTTTGGATCTCGTGTTGTGTAGACGTATGTATATTTTTTGGAGGTTAGAATTTCAAGTGTTCATGTTTTTGTTTGGTGATTTCGGAAATTTCTTTCAGACAAATCTGCTTTTTGACGGGAGGGGCGCGCTTAAAGATGTGGTTCATTCTGCAATCAGGATCGTTTGCAGTAACGGCGTTTTTCAAGGTAGTTGTCGCGTCAACCGTCTAACTATGCCGCTCTTTTCTCGACCTGTTGCTCTCGATCCGGGTTCAAAAACACGGTACCGATCGGCTCCCAGTTACGCGTCTGACCCGACCAGCGCTCCGGGGTTTTCCCCTTGGCTCGTTCGTACAGCTCATGTCGCAGGGCCAAGACTTGATGATCCAGCCCTCGATGCCGCTCGACTGGCGTGACAAAACGGATCCGGCTATGCCGGTGCTCGTGGTTATACCAACGCATTAAAAATCCCTCACCCAAGCTCGTGCGGCGTCCAAACTGGCAAAACCATCCTGTGGCCATTGCGGGCAGTACTTCAGCGTTCTAAACAGCGACTCCGAGTAGGGATTGTCGTTGCTCACCCGTGGTCGTCCCCGCGAGGGCGTGATGCCCAGCTCGTACATCTTGCTCAACAGCGTCACCGATTTCATCGGCGCTCCGTTGTCCGAGTGCAGCACCAGCGGTTCGCGTAAACACTGCTCGCCGATCACGCTGCGTTGCAGCAGTGCGGCGGCTTTCTCGCCGCTTTCCGCGTCGTAGACCTCCCAGCCCACGGCCTTGCGGCTGTAAATATCCTCGATCAGATAGAGATAGTAGTACTTGCCGCGTATCGGCGACGGCAGATACGTGATGTCCCACGACCAGACCTGATTGGGCGCTTTGGCCGCATGAGTCGTCGGTGCTGCGTACCGCCTGGGGCGCTGACAACGGCCTCGATGTTGCTGTTGACCCGCCGCACGCAAGACGCGATAAAACGTGGCCTCCGACGCTAGATAACGCCCTTGATCGGCCAGGCGCGGCACGATCTGGCTGGGCGGCAAGTGAGCATAATCAGCGCCGTTGCACAGCGTCACAATCGCCTGGCGCTCGACCTCACTCAGCGCATTACGCGGCGTTGGCCGTGTGACAGTCGTTCGGGCATCGGTGCGGATAACGTTTGTTTCAGTCCACCGTTGCAAAGTCCGCAGCGATAGTCCGATTTCCCGGCAGGCCCTGATTTTTCTGGCTCCCGCCACGACCGCGTTGCTCAGCCAGCCAACGAGTAACTGCCGTTCTGGCAAAGTCGTCAGTTGTCCTCGTTGTCGGTCCCCCAGTAGTCGTTGAGCTTTTTTCGCAGCACCAACAACGCAGCTGTTTCAGCAAGTGCCTTGTCTTTTCGACGCAGTTCGCGCTCAAGTTCCTGGATGCGTTTCTATCCTTGCGAGACTGCTCCCGATCTTCTTTTTGCTGGGCCTTTTCCGATTTCTGGCCGGTGATGAAGGCTTGTCGCCAGGCAGTGATTTGCTCGGGGTAAAGGCCTTTGCGGCGGCAATACTCGCCCAGGTCGATCTCGGACAAGCCGGCCGCTTCAAGGACGACAGCAAACTTGGTTTCGGCTGACCAACTCTCGGCCGGTGACTTGTTTTCGGACACTGCACTTCCTTCAGAACTGAGCTGCTTGCGCCAGTTGGACAAAGACATTTCGCTGACCCCTTCGCGCCGGGAAACCTCGGCCATCGACAGGTTCAGTGGGGGAAGCAGCATCTTGAGTAATGCGGCTCTGCGTTCAGGTGAATAGTACGGCACAACCAATCTCTTTCCGCCCCCGGTATGCTTTTTAGGAAAAACCGGAGAGGCGACAACTATCCTGACACCGGGGGTAACAAGAAGAAACCGAGGGATTCACCTGCAAGCCCAAGGAGAAACATTAAACATACACTTCAACCGCCAGCGATGATCCCGGGGGCGTCATCCGGCAGCGACTCGATCAATTGATAGAGCAGGGCAAACTTGCAATTGGCGATGGTTTTCCAACAGGCACAGGTGGACACAGATCGCGTGTACTTCGGTGTGCCCCGGAACATCGAGCACGCAATGCAGCTCGCATTCACACAAAAACTATTTCATAGGGTTGACGCATCCGCTCCAGGATAACCTTGGGCAGCTTCGGCGCGATGCCGATCTCCGGTTCACCGTTCAGCTGGCTGGCGTACGCATGGGTGGCGTGACATTTGCGCGCGACGGTCCAGGTGTCGAGGCGAACCTTGCGGGCGCGGTGCCAGGGAATCAGTCCATGATCGCGCGCGGGCCAGTGCCAGGCCCAGACCGGCACTTCATTAAAACTCGCTCCCACCATGAGGGCGGCTTTTGCGGTGGCCCGACCTACCGTGTCATGGTCGATGATGCCGTCCTCGCTCCAGGTGCTGAACACCACATCACCCGGGCGCAGGTAGCGCGCGATGAATTGCGTCAGTTGGAGTTCTCGCTCGGCCAGCCCGTTGTCGGTAAAACCACCGCGAATCCATTTCAGGCTATGCATGGGTAAACCGAGGCGACGCAGGGCTTCGACGCTTTCCTGGGGGCGGAACACACTCAGGCGCTTTTCCGACCACAGGTTCGAACCTGGATGACTGGCGCTGCCATCGGTGATCGAGATCAATTGCAGAGGGTGGCCGAGGGTGGCGAACAACTGCAGCAGGCCACCGCAGGTCATGACTTCATCACCCGGATGCGGTGCGATCACCACCGCGCGAGCGCCTGCGGGGATAAGGGTAGAGGTGCTGATGACGGGAATATTGTCCAGTTGCCGGGCAGTGTTCCAGATCTGCACAGGCAAACTACTGTTGACGAGGGTAGTGGATTTCATGGCGATACGTCCTTGTTCTGGTGTGCCGTCACACGTATTGCTGCTGGCTGAACACGCCGGCGCAGACCCCTTGCGGTCGGATGATCGCAGGGCACAGCGCTCCAAACCCTGGATTGCTGCGAGCAGAGTATTGCTCATGGATCACCATTCGTCGCCCCGTCACCTCCCCGATGAGCATTTTTTTATGAAGTGGCTTGCTCAAGCGCTGCCGATGAGGGGCGCAATTGCCTATCAGTCTTGCTCCTCATGCTGCAACTCGAACAACAGCAACGAGCGTCCGGTTACCGAATATGGGTGATGGAAATCGAACCGCTCCTGGCCCTGAATCGAAGGTTGGTTGGTGTCAATCATGCAGGTCCAGAATCCGCCGTCAGGCACTTCCGGCAGCTGAAAGTTGACAATGTCGTGATGCGCGTTAACCACCAACAGCAAGGTAGCGTCGGCGCCTTTGCGACGGATTCCGGTTTCCTGGGCGCGGCCATCGAGCAACATGCCCAGGCATCGCCCATGGCCGTCCTGCCATTGTTCGGTGGACATTTCGCTGCCGTCGGGTGCCAGCCAGGTGACGTCCTTGACGCCAATGTCCTCGTTGTAATTGCCCACCAGAAAACGTCCGCGCCGCAGAATCGGATAGGCCAGCCGCAACTTGATCAGGCGCTTGACGAACTTCAGCAAGGCCTTGCCGTCTTCGCTCAGGTCCCAGTTGACCCAGCCAATTTCGCTGTCCTGACAGTAGGCGTTGTTATTGCCGTACTGGGTCCGGGCAAATTCGTCACCGGCCACCAGCATCGGTGTACCTTGGGCCAGCAGCAGGGTGGCGAAGAAATTGCGCATCTGCCGCTGGCGTAGCGCATTGATCTCGGGATCGTCAGTGGGGCCTTCAACGCCGTGATTCCAGGACAGGTTGTAATGAGTACCGTCCTGATTGTTCTCGTCGTTGGCTTCGTTGTGCTTGTCGTTGTAGGAGACCAGGTCATTCAAGGTGAAGCCGTCATGGGCGGTGACGAAGTTCATGGAAGCGTAGGGACGGCGACCGCGTTGATTGAACATCTCGCCCGATGCCGTCATGCGCGCGGCGAAGTCGGCGAGCTGGCCGTCATCGCCTTTCCAGAAGGCGCGTACGGTGTCGCGGAATCGGTCGTTCCACTCGACCCAGCCCGGCGGAAAATGGCCAACCTGATAGCCACCGGGGCCGATGTCCCAAGGCTCGGCGATCAATTTTACCTGACGCAGAATCGGGTCCTGGCGGCAGGCGACAAGGAAGCTGTGACGCTCGTCGAAACCATCGTGATAACGTCCAAGGATGGTTGCCAGGTCGAAGCGGAAACCGTCGACGTGCATTTCCGAGGCCCAGTAACGCAGCGAATCGGTGACCATTTGCAGCACACAGGGGTGGCTCAGGTCCAGCGTGTTGCCGGTGCCGGAATCGTTGATGTAGAAGCGCTTGTCGTCCGGTATCAAGCGGTAGTAGGACACATTGTCGATGCCGCGCATCGACAGGGTCGGGCCTTGTTCGTTGCCCTCGGCGGTGTGGTTGTAGACCACGTCCAGAATCACTTCAAGATTGGCTTCGTGCAGGTGTGCAACCATTTCCTTGAATTCGGCGATCTTGCCACTGGCCAGGTAACGCGGATCAGGGGCGAAGAACGCGATGCTGTTGTAGCCCCAGTAATTGGTCATGCCCTTGTGCAGCAGGTGCTGGTCGTTGACGAAAGCGTGAATCGGCAGCAACTCCACCGACGACACGCCAAGTTTGCGGATATGTTCCAGCAGGTCATCGACCATCAACCCGGCGAAGGTTCCGCGCAGCGCTTGCGGGACGGATGGGTGACGCATGCTGATGCCACGTACGTGAGCCTCATAAATGATCGTTCGATCCCACGGCACATTGACCCGATGGTCGTGACCCCAGGTGTGTGCCGGGTCGATGACCTTGCACTTGGGCACGAAGGGCGCACTGTCACGCTCATCGAAACTGAGGTCGGCGTCGGGGTGGCCGATGGTGTAGCCAAACAAGGCTTCGGACCACTTCAATTGCCCGACCAATTGCTTGGCATAGGGGTCGATCAGCAATTTGTGGTGGTTGAAGCGGTGACCGTTTTGCGGGTCGTAAGGCCCATACACCCGGTAGCCGTAGATCAGTCCGGGATGAGCGTCCGGCAAATAGCCGTGAAAGATTTCGTCGGTGTATTCCGGCAATTCGATACGTTCGAGTTCGACTTCGCCGGCATCGTCGAACAAACACAGTTCGACCTTGGTGGCGTTAGCCGAAAATATCGCGAAGTTGACCCCCAGACCATCCCAGGTCGCACCGAGCGGGAAGGGCAAGCCTTCACGGATTCGCGAGGCCTCAACGTGAGGTTCTGGCGCGGTTTTTTTTGGCGTGGTCATCATTGCTCCTGCAATCGGGCTTGGGTGTTGGCGCCGGCATTGCTGGTTTCTCAACGTCGAGCCAACCCCGAAGTGGCGAGCCTGCTCGCCACGCGGTCAATCAGGATCGGGCACCCTCAACTGGCGGGCTTGCGTGGCGCTCGAGGCTTTTTCGCGGTCACAGGCTTTTCACCCGGTGGTGTTACGACCTTGGCGGTTGTGGCGGTTGTGGCGGCTTTGGTTTTGGGCGTGGCCGCTGAGGGCTTGCTGGCCGCTGTTTTGCTGCTGTTGGTTTTGCCGCTATGGGTTTTGGCGGGCCGGGCAGGCTTGGTCGGGGCCAGGGCTTCGGCTTCTGCCAGCTTGCACGCCATCTCCCAGTGGCGCGTCTCCTGGCCTTCGGGTTTCCCTTCGGACTCCCAGATCAGATAGGCAAATTCACGAATGCGTTTGTCATCGGTACTCATCACTATGCTCCTGAGTTGAACTCAAGTCTGGATAAACAGATTGACCGGGAAATCTCCCAGTGCGGCGCTGATCAGCAATTCCTTGTGGGGTGTGACTGCACCTGTTGTAAAAAGTCCCTTCAGCTTTTCTTCGGCGGCGGTGAACGGCAGTTTGACTCGAGTGTCGCCCCAGAGCAGGGCAGGCACCTGCGGTGTGGCACTGCTTTCCAGCAGCGGCGCAACCCGCACCGGCACCAGCACAATCGCCCGTTGACCGTTGAGTTCACGGGCGAAAGCCAATACCCGCCCAGCCTGGCTGCCCACCACCTGCAACGCTTGATAACGGCCCCGCCGAAACAACTGCGGGTAGCGCGCACGTACCGCTAACGTGCGGGCGATCAACGCTTGTTTGATGTGCCCGTCACGCCAGTTGTAGAGCAACTGTCGAGTGTCCACCGGCGTGTGCAATGCTTGCTGGCGGACGGTGAAATCAACCGGTCGCCGATTGTCCGGATCCACCAGGCTGAAGTCCCAGAACTCATTACCCTGATACAGATCCGCAACCCCCGGCACCGTCATGCGCAGCAAGGTTTGCGCCAATCCATTGAGCGCGCCGCCGCAGGCAATCGCTTGCACCGCGCTGGCGATTTCGCTGCGTAATGGCAGGCCTTCGGGGCTGAGCAAAAGGCGCTCGAGGAAGGCCCGCGTGGCCTGTTCATAAGGTTCGTTCGGTGCGCTCCAGCTGCTCTGGAGTTTGGCTTCGCGCAAGGCTTTTTGCTGCCACTGCCACAAGCGTTCGGCGTAGCTTGTCAGCGACTGTTGATCATCGCAGCGAAGCTCCAGCGGCCAACTGGCGAGCAAGGTCTGGTAGAGCAACAGTTCATCGGCAGCCGAGGGTGTCGACGGATCGCCGCGCAGGGCGCTGGCCCGTACCCGCCAGTCTTCGACCTGTTCGGCATACCAGGCACTGCACTCGCTGAGCAGCGCCAGACGTGCGCGGCTGTCTTCACCGCGTTTGTGGTCATGGGTGGCGGTGGTCAGCAGCGTATCCGGGAATTCGCTGAGGCGTCGGCTGCACGCCGCGTGGAAGTCGGCGAGTGGGGCGCTGAACTGCTCGGTGTTGAAGCCGACATCGTTACGCGACAACAGCACGCCTGAGCGATAGAGCGCGGTGTCTTCCACGGCTTTGGCGGCAGCTGGCGAAGTCAGTTGCTGAAAGCGCACGCAGGCGTGCTTGAGCATCTTGCGTTGACGACCTGCCGGGCGCTTGCGCCAGGGCTGCCCGCCCAGCCACTGCCCCAGATAGTCGAGCACCGGCCAGTCGGCTTCGCTCAAGGTCTGGCGCGCGCCGTTCATGGCATGCTGAAAAAACACCTCGTCTTGTGCCGAGCGCCCGCACGGGCCGATGTAGGTTCGGTACACCGGGAAATGCACGACCAGTTCCTGCAATGCCCGACGAATCGCACCGAGGGTCATGTCTCGGCTCATCAGGTCATCGCGGGCTACTTGCAGCAAGGCCTGCGCGACACTTTCGAAGTCGCCGGCCAGCGAACCGTTGAGAATTTGCTGGCGCGCCAGTTGTGCTTCCTCGATGAACGCCGCGGGCCGTTCGGTGTGCCGGTTCCACAGTTCGCCAAGGACCTGCTCGCCTTGCGGAGCGTGTTGCAGCAAGGACAGCTGATTCATGAACTCATAGCCTGTGGTGCCATCGACCTGCCAGTCGCGACGTAGCGTTTCACCGTCGCCAAGGATTTTTTCGACATAGATCGGTACGTGTCGCAACGGCGACAGGGCGTTCACCCGACGTCTGAGTTTGCGACAGTAACCCCGCGGGTCGGCGAGTCCGTCGATGTGGTCGATACGCAATCCATCGACCAGCCCGTCGGCCATCAATTCGAAAATCTTTGCGTGGGTGGCTTCGAACACGGCCGGCCGTTCGACCCGCAGCCCGGCCAGTTCATTGACGTCGAAGAAGCGCCGCCAGTTGATGTCATCGGCCGCCGTGCGCCAACTGGCCAGGCGATAGCTTTGGCGTTCGAGCAACGCGTGCAGCCGGCTGAAACCTTCGGGCTGGCGGGAGTCATGGAGGCTGAGGTTATGCTCGATGCAGCGCCGGATCGCCGGATCGGACGCCAGTGTGATCAGCGCTTGCTGCAAGGGGCGTGTGAGGGAATGGGCATCGGTCTGGTAGTGCAGGGTGGTGAATTGATCGGCCAACGCCTTGAGTTGCAGTGCCCGTTCGACGTCGAGCGAGTCGTCAGGCTTGAGCAGTTCAGCGTAATCGGTGGGGCAGATCGGGAAGTGGTGCGCATGGTGTTCGACATGGAAACTGCCCCGCCTCGGATCGAAGTGCAGCGTCAGCGTGCCGTCCTGCAGGGCGCTGCCGTAATCGCTGCCCAGAAACGGCAGCAACAGCTGGCCTTCGAGCAGTGGGTCAGGCGAATGCCATTGAATGTCGAAAAATTCACCGTAGGGACTCAGTCGCCCCCATTCCAGCAAATCCAGCCACCAGGGATTGTCGGCGCCACCCACGGCCATGTGGTTGGACACGATGTCCAGAATCAGCCCCATGTTATGTGCCCGCAGCGCACTGACCAGTCGCCGCAGGGCTGCCTCGCCGCCCAGCTCGGGGTTGACCCGGCTCGGGTCGACCACGTCGTAGCCGTGCATCGACCCGGCCCGCGCACTCAACAGCGGCGAGGCATAGAGGTGGCTGACGCCTAAACCGCAGAAATACGGCACCAGCGGCACGGCGTCATCCAGGGTGAACCCCTGATGAAACTGTATGCGTAACGTCGCCCGTACCGGCGAGCTTTGCATCTCGCTCATCGATCACGCTCGGCCGCCTGAAGGCGCGCGCAGGCGAGCATCTCCAGGCGCCGCGCGGCATCCACATCGTCGAGCAGCGCTTCGCTTGCAGCGGACAGGCGTCGACGCCAGTTCGGATGACTGTCGGTGGTGCCGGGGAGGTTGGCCTGCTCGTCAATGCCCAGCGCATCTTCCAGTGGCAGCAACACCAAGGGGGCGCGGGTGTGACCCAGGAAACGCACGCTGGCGTCGAGCACCTGGTCGGTTTCGTGGGTCTCTTCGCGGAAATTTTGCGGGTCCTGACTCAAGGCCCGACGCAAACCTTCGCGTTCGCGCTGACGGTGTTCGCGCCATTGTTGTTCACCGTGGCTGTCGACCAGCCCCAACCGGACGCTCCATTCGATGTCGCGACCATGCCACCAACCGTTGAGCGTCGGCAGGTCATGAGTGCTGGTGGTAGCCAGTGCGTTGTCCGGCCAGTCGAGAATCGGTTTGAAGTGTGCCCCGTGGTCCTGCTCGAACAGCAGTACGCGCATACCCAGGATCGAGCGGGCGATGAGTTTGTCGCGCAGGCCATCGGGCACGGTGCCGAGGTCTTCGCCGAGCACGATCGCCTGATGTCGATGGGACTCCAGCGTTACCAAACGCAGCAGGTCGTCCACCGGGTAATACAGATACGCGCCGTCACTCGGCGGTGCACCAAGGGGAATCACCCACAATCGCTGCAGACCCATGACATGGTCGATGCGCAAACCACCGGTATGGGCAAAATTGGCCCGCAGCATTTCAATGAACGCGCGAAAACCGTTGCGTATCAGCCCTTCGGGGGAAAACGCAGAAATCCCCCAGCCTTGACCCGTGCGGTTGAGAATGTCCGGGGGGGCGCCGACGGTGAGGGCCGCGAGCAATTCGTCCTGACGACTCCAGGCCTGGCTGCCACCGCCATCTGCCCCGACAGCCAGGTCGGCGATCAAACCGATGCCCATGCCACTGCTACGCGCAACGGTTTGTGCGCGTTGCAAGCTGCGAGCGATCAACCATTGGCAAAAGGCATAGAAGCCGATGCGGTGGGCATTTTTCTCGGCAAATATCGCCAGTTCGGCACTGCGCGGGTCGCGCCAGTGTTCAGGCCACTGGCGCCAGTCGAGGCTTTCGCCAAGGGCGGCACAGGCTTCCTGAAGCGCCTCGAAACGGCAGTGGTTTTCCAGGGCCTCGCCACCGCTTTGGCGATAGCTGCTGAAGTCCGCGTGCAAGGGATGATCACCCTGGGAGAACCCCTCATACAGCGCTTGCAACAATTGCTGTTTGGCTTTGGCAGCGGCTGGCCAGTCAGTCAGCGGTTGCGCTTCCAGGTGTTTGAGTTCGTCGGCCAATTCAGTGGCATCGATGGCCAGGCGCAGGGCGCGTTCACCGAGAATTTCCCCGGGTGAGGCGTACAGGCTGTTGAGAAACAAACGGCTGGAAGGCGAGTAAGGGCTGTAGCGTTGCGTGTCGTTGCTGAACATCGCGTGCAACGGGCTGATCGCTAACGCATCGGCGCCGCGTTCACCGGCAACCCGGGCGAGGTTTTCCAGCGCCTGCAGGTCACCGAAGCCGCCGTCGCCGGGGCGCCGCAGTGAATACAACTGGACACTCAGGCCCCAGGCCCGGGGTATCGGGTTGTCAACGGCGGCGGCCACGCTATGGCACTGCAAGGGGGCGACGGCGAGTGTGAAGCGTTGGCCGGCGATGCGAACGTCCTGATAGCCGACCGGGATCAACCCCGGCAGAATCGCTTCGTCATCGAGTTTCAAGTGGAGGATCGCGCCGTCTTCCAAGTGAATCTCGCAGGGTGTTTCAGGGGCAAAGTGACGCGAGAGGTCAAGCCCGGCACCAACGTCAACCGTCATCAATGGCGGCAAGCGTTTGTTTTGTTGGTTCTGTTGCAGTTCCTGCAGGCTGGCGTCGATTTCCTGAGTGCTACCGGCCGGGTGGCCGAGCCCGGCGAGGATCGCTCGCAATGCCGCCGGAGCAACTTTTTGTGGCCGGTCGTTGGCGTCGATCCAGTCAACCGCCAGGCCGGCCCGGCTGGCGAGGATTTCCAGTTGCGTATCGCTCATGGGCGCTCTCCAGTGGCGGGTGGCAAGGGTGTGGCTGCCGTCAGGCTGACCAGCGCGCAGCAGGGGGCAAGGGTGCCTTGTTGCAGGTGTTCGAAAGACTGCTGCGGGTACTCGAACAACAGCCGGGAGTGGGGTTGTGGTACATGGGACACAGGCTCCGCGCTGAGGTTGAGGTCGATGCACAGCAGGCTGCCATCGCCCATGTGCCAACGTGCACTCACCGCGCCTGTCGCCAGCACCGTGGCGCCCAGCGCGTGAGCGCCCGGCAGGCGCGGGATGATTTCTCGATGGCGGATCAGCAGCAATTGTCGATAGAGCGTCAGGGTCGCGTGCTGTGTTACCGGCCCGGATGACGTCAGTGTCGGACGCGATGCCGTGAACGTGTGCAAAGCATTCGGGTCGGGAATCCGCTCGCGGGTGTGCGGATCGGCAAAGGCGCTGAACGCCGCGAACTCATTGCGTCGACCTTCTCGCACCTGCCTGGCCAACATTCCATGGTGGCTGGTAAAAAACAGAAACGGCTCGTCAGCGGCGTATTCGTCGCCCATGAACAGCAACGGGATCATCGGTGACAACAACAGAAGAACCGTCGCCGCATGCAACGCCTGAGGTGCAGTCAACTGGTGAAGACGCTCGCCGAAGGCACGGTTGCCGATCTGGTCATGGTTTTGCAGAAACAGCACGAAGGCGCTGGGCGGCAAATGCCCACTGAGTTCGCCTCGGGCACGGCCATGGCGATTGGTATGGCCCTGATAGGCGAAGCCCTGGCTCAGGCAGCGTGCCAGTTTTTCGCTGGGGCCCTCGGCAAAGTCAGCGTAATAAGCCTCGGTTTCTCCGGTCAGCAGTACGTGCAGCGCGTTGTGCCCATCGTCGTTCCACTGCGCATCGAAGCCTTGCTCCAGCAGGCTGGCCTGGTTGTGCTCGTTTTCCAGGGTGAGCCAGACATGGCGGGGTGGATCGATGTGCTCGCGCACGGTTGCCGCCAGCTCCTGAAGGAAATCCGGGTCTTCGATGGCGTGTACCGCATCCAGACGCAAACCGTCGAAACGGTACTCAAGGAGCCACATCAGGGCGTTGTCGATAAAGAAGTCGCGCACCTCGCGACGGCGGAAGTCGATGGCCGCGCCCCAAGGCGTGTGCAGGTCTTCGCGGAAAAAGCCCCTGGCATAGTGATGCAGGTCATTGCCGTCGGGGCCGAAATGGTTGTAAACCACGTCGATGATCACCGCCAGCCCCAGACCGTGGGCGCTATCGATCAGGTGCTTGAGCGCATCAGGCGTGCCATATGACGACTGGGGCGCATAGGGCAGTACGCCGTCGTAGCCCCAGTTACGCTCGCCGGGAAACTGTGCAAGGGGCATCAGTTCGATCGCGGTAACGCCCAGTTCGGCCAGCCGCGGCAGGTGCTTTTCGACCTCGGCAAAACCGCCCAGCACACCCACATGCAGTTCGTAGATCACCGCTTCATGCCAGGGGCGACCTTGCCAGAAACAGTGCCGCCAATGGTAAGCGTGCGGGTCAACCACCACGCTGGGTGATGCAAGGCTGCCGGCTTGCGCCCGGGACGCGGGGTCCGGCACGTCCCGTTCGCCGTCGATGTTGTAGCGATAGCGAGTGCCGGCCGGGCAACGGGTCTCAAGCACGAACCAGCCGTCCTCCTGGGGCGGCATCGGCAGTGATTGCCCGTCTTCAAGCTCGACACTTACATAAAACGCATCTGGGGCCCACAGGGCGAAACGGGTGTGTTCGGCATCCAGCATGACGGCGCCGTGGGGCCAGGTTTCCAGAGTCCGTAACGGCATTCAAGAATCCCTCTCACTGCTTGACCGACTGACCCAACGCCTTGGCGACCAGTTGTTCATAGAGTTCAGCGTAGGGTTCGACCGCTTTGCACCAATTGAACGGTGCGGCCATGGCCCGGCAACGCATCGCGTTCAACAGGGGCGGGTGGGCGAACACCTTGAACGCCCGGCTCAAGGCTTCTTCGTAGCTGGCAACAGTCGACTCATCGAAGAGAAAACCGGTTACGCCATTGTCGATGGTGTCGGCCAGACCGCCGGTGTTGCGCGCGACCGGCAACGAGCCGAAACGCTGCGCATACATCTGGCTCAAGCCGCATGGTTCATAGCGTGAAGGCATCAACAGGAAATCACTGCCGGCGAACATCCGCCGCGCATCGGTTTCGTTAAAGCCGATGCGCACACCGATCTGCCCTGGGAAACGCAGCGCGAGGGCGCGCATGGCTTGTTCTTCTTCCGGCTCGCCACGGCCGATGATCGCGATCTGCCCGCCCGAAGAGACGATGAACTCGGACACGGCTTCAGTCAGGTCCAGGCCTTTTTGGTAGACCAGGCGCGAAACCACGGCGAACAGCGGACCCTTGGAGTCCTTCAGGTCGAACAGTTTGCGCACGTGGGCAGCGTTCACTGCTTTACCGTCCCAATCGCCGATGCTGAACGGGCAAAACAGGTGGGGATCGGTCGCTGCGTCCCAGCTTTCGTCGATGCCATTCGGGATGCCGCTGAGCAGGCCTTGCTGGGTCTTGCTGGCGAGGAAACCGTCGAGACCGCAGCCGAAGGCCGGGGTAGTGATTTCCTGGGCGTAGGTCGCGCTGACGGTGGTGATATGGCTCGAATAGGCCATGCCTGCCTTGAGAAACGACAGTTTGCCGTAGAACTCCATGCCTTCCTGTTGCAGGGCATGTTCGGGAATACCCAGTTCGGGGCAAGAGGCGAGGCTGACCACGCCTTGATAAGCCAGGTTATGAATGGTGAACAGGGTCGGAGTGCGCTGACCACGCCAGTGCATGTAGGCCGGGGCCAAGCCTGCTGGCCAGTCATGGGCGTGCACCAGTTCCGGGCACCAGTGAATGTGTGCCAGGTTGGCGGCGATGTCGGCGGCAGCCAGGCCCAGACGGGCAAAACGAATATGGTTGTCCGGCCAGTCGCGGCCATTATTGGCGCCGTAGGGCGAGCCCTCGCGTTCGTATAGTTCGGGGCAGATCAGGACGTAGATGACCAGCCCGTCGGGCATGTCCATGCGGCCGATTTTGCAGGGTGGCAAGGCGGCGTGTCCGCCCAGTTCGCCGATGATGTGGATCGGGTTTTCGCTGTGCATCACTTGCGGATAACCGGGGATCAATACCCGAACATCGTGCAATTGGGCCATGGCTCGGGGCAATGCGGCAGAAACGTCACCCAGGCCACCGGTCTTCACCAGATCGGCGATTTCCGAGGTCACAAACAACACTTTCTTCTTGTTTGGATTCTGACGTGGTGCGGGCAGTACCGTTTTCGCACCCGGGGCAAGAACCGACATCGAAGTCGGTTCGCCGATTTGCGGGTGAGAACGCTCTCCCTGGATTTCTAAAGCGGCACTGTTCATGTGTTTCTCCCGTTTTATTGATCTGTTTCAGGCATATCTCACCCGTGATGCAAGTGGCCAGTGACTGTGGCCGGGCGCAAAAGCGCCACGCAAGGAACAGCAAGCGCTGATCGATGCGCCGAATCTCAAAGGCTGTAGTGGTCGTTGCAAGGATTGCACCAGTCGCTGCGGCCCCACCTTTAACCTGACCCGTTGCTTCGGCAGAAAGTTTCGGGCTTTTCCCCACAAAATGACCGGCCGGTTTCCAGTCACGAAATGGAGTCTAGGTCAGAACTTAGAGCGGAGTGTGTGACGATTTGAAATTGTTCGACAATCGGTCTGACATCGCGATTTTCGGGCCCCATGAGCCGCACCTGCACCGACGAAGTGCAGTTTTTTTTGCCGCCGTGGCACAAAAAGGGGGAGAGGGTTGCCAGAGAGTGGGGCGAGGCAAAGCGCTGTCCGCACCCTATTGGTGCGAACAACTTGCAGAAGAAGACACCAACAGCTGCTACGAATTGTGTGTCGGGACAGCGGTTACGGGATTGGCGGTGTGGCCTAATTCAACATCCGAATCGAATGGCCGGTTGTCCAGGCTTGAATATCTTCAATCATCTGTGAAAAAAACAGCCGGTAGTTCTGCTCACTGACATAGCCGACATGCGGTGTGGCCAGTACGTTGGGCAATGTCCGAAACGGATGGTCGGCGGCTAATGGCTCGCGCTCGAAGACATCCAGCGCTGCGCCCTTCAGGCGGTTCTGTTCAAGGGCGTGGATCAATAATGCGGCTTCATCGACGATCGGTCCGCGCGCGGTATTGATCAGCAGCGCGGAGGGTTTCATCCAGCCGAGTGCCTGTTCATCGACCAGGCCCCGGCTGCGCTCGCTGAGCACCAGGTGGATCGACAGCACATCGGCTTGCTCGAAGGGGGCGCACCCAACGTTCAAGGCATCCAGCCCAGTGTCGCCAATGCCAGCACACCATAACGCGCACCTTTGGCGAAGGTCACGATCAGCAAAAAACGCCCCAGGGGTTCTCGCATCACGCCGGCCACCAGTGTCAGTGGGTCGCCAACGATCGGCACCCAGCTCAGCAGCAATGACCAATGGCCATAGCGTTGATAGTGAGTGCGGGCCTTTTCCAGATGATCAGGGCTGACCGGAAACCAGCGACGCTCCCTGAAACGCTCGATGCCGCGTCCCAGCCACCCGTTCAGCAACGAACCCAGCACGTTGCCGAACGTGGCGACGGCGAGCAGTAACCACAACCCATGCTCGCTGTTGAGCAGCAACCCCACCAACACCGCCTCGGACTGCAACGGTAACAATGTCGCGGCACCGAATGCCGCGAAGAACATCCCGAGATAGCCAAAGAGCATTACCGGGCCGGGTAGTCGGCGATCACTTTATCGGTGCCATTTTTAGTCAACCCAATGACCTGATAAGCATCGGCCATACCGTCCATTTCCATGCCTGGCGAGCCCATGGGCATACCTGGAGCGGCCACGCCGAGCAGGTCGGAGTGACTCAAGGCCAGTACCTGTTCGGCGGGAACATGGCCTTCGACGAACTTTCCGTTGATCACCGCGGTGTGGCACGAAGCCAGTCGCGGCGGGACGCCGAGGCGCTGCTTGACTTCGCTCATGTTGGTTTCAACATGATCGTTGACCTTGAAGCCATTGGCTTCCAGGTGTGCGATCCACTTTTTGCAGCAACCGCAATTGGCATCGCGGTGGACATCGATCGGAATCAGCTCGGCCGCCTGGGCGAGGGAGCTGATGAGCAGGGCGCCAAGGGCGGCCAGACGCAGTGTGGTTTTCATTGGTCATCTCTCGTTGATCATTTCTCGCAGCGTATTTTGACCATTTCTCCCGATGAAATAGGGCGCTTATGTTTCAAAGTTATACATGGATATCTCTTGACGACAGGTCTTGACGTTGATGCCCGCGCGAAACGCGCGGGCATCATGGCCTGGCTCACTTGACCCTGAAGCGTCCCATGATCGAACTGACCCGAGGCAACAGGTCCGTCAGCGAAGGCGTGAACGGGCCTGTTGATGCCGGTGTTATCGATCGAGCATCTGCATGACCGCCTGCGGGTAACGTAAGCCGTTCACCGCGTCATCCGGAAATATCGCCTCCAGTGCCGACAAGTCTTGCGGACTTAATACAACCTCCAGCGCGGCGACATTCTCCTCCAGGTACTTGCGTTGCTTGGTGCCCGGAATAGGGATCAGGTAATCACCCTGCGCCAATACCCAGGCCAAGGCCAGTTGCCCTGCGGTCACACCTTTTTCTGCCGCCAGCGCTTGCACCTGCTGGACCAACTGCAAACGATGGCCACATCCGGATCGACGCGATGCTGGTAATACGTCCAGAGTATCCACGCCCAGACGTTTCAGCGTGCCGTCGATGGCGGCACGGATGTACTCCGGTCGGCCGTTGACTCCACGTGCGGTGGGGTTGGCCGGATCACCAGCAAACGCCCGATGATCGAGTTGGAAATTGGCTTGAACGATCGCCCGGTCGACCTGATTCGCGAGGGTGTCGATTGTGTGCTGCGCGGTGGCTCGTCTCTGGATGATTCGCTGGTAGCGCGACCTCTGGCGTTGCTCGATCAGGTCACCTGCGCCAGCCCCGGCTACTTGCAACGCCGGGGTATTGCGCATTGCCTGGAGGACCTGGCGGGGCATCAGATGATCGAGTATTTCTCCAGCACCACTGGCAAGCGTTTCGGGCTGGAATTTGAAATAGACGGACACGTGCACCCGGTGAACCTGCCCAAACAGGTGGCGGTCAACAGCGCTGATGGATACCTGGCCTGCTGTGAAGCGGGTTATGGGCTGGTCCAGACGCCGTACTATCACGTTGCACGGCAGCTGCGCGAGGGAACGTTGTGCGAGGTGTTAGAGCATCTGCCGCCGCCAGGGTTACCCTTGACGGCGCTCTATCCTCCACACCGCCAGTTGTCTCTGCGGGTGCGAGTGTTTGTCGACTGGCTGGTGCAGCTCTGCCTTCAGCCGGGTAACGGGCTGGTGCGCAGAGATTCAGGTAGATAGTAATAAGCCAAGCCAAATTATTGTTTGGCTGGTGGTAATTATGGCGGGCTTATATCGTGACGCTCTCAATTGTCGTCAACTATTGAGAGCAGGGGAGCACTTAATGAGGAGAGTGCCCCGCTTGATTCAGGTCAACGGCGGTAGTAGCCATCATGGTGGTAGCGGTGGTCGCCATGCCAGCCACCTCCACATGGGAAACATACACAACCGCTCATGGTCAGGATAATCAGCAGGGGAATCAGCAGTGTGATTCGACGGAACATTTCTCAATCCTCATCGTTTGAACCGCATGCAGCCAAAATGCTTCATGGGCTGTAACATGAGACCCCGCTTGCAGCCGCTCATCCCCGAAGAAACGTATGAGCTTGGCATGCATCACGATACAAACCGGATACATATTTTCAGGTTCAGGAACCCGCAATGACCCAGTCGCAACGTTTGAAATATTCGATTCTGATCTCCCTTGTCGTACTGGGGATCATGCTTGGTCTGTCGTACATGCAGAACGCTGGAATGATCAGCGAAAAACTGTTCCAGTACATCGCCATTGGCGTTGCGGTGATCGTCGTAGTGATCAACGGTGTGATGCGTCGCAAGGTCAAACCTTAAGCGACGCGGTACGCGTTACTGGTTGCCGTAGAGCACGGCTGCGGCTTGCGGGTGCAGGCTGAAGCTCTTGTCTTCGTTCAAGACAATCACACCTTCGCTGCACAACCGCTTCAATACTTCGCGAACGCTGAGAAAGGACAGGGGAATACCCAGGTCCAGCAAGTGGCTGTGCACGCTGCGCACTCCCAGCGGACGATCGTTTTCCACGGCGGTCAGTAGCGCGTCGATCACTTTCAGGCGAATCAGGCTGGTTCGCAGGCCGAAGCTCTTGAGCAACTGCCTGATGCGCTCGTTGTTGTGGCGTTCAGCATTTTTGGTGAACGCGCGAGCGTCCAGGCTCGGCGAACCGTTTGCCGCAGGGTTGCCATCCGTTGGCAGTTGCGAGTTGTACATGCAAAAACTCCTTTTCAGAGCCTGATCAGGAAAAAAGTGATGGGTGCTCTCATTGATTTATAACGAATGAGCTGCGCAAATCATGAGGGCTGGTATGTAGAAAATTTGTCGGAACCACGTCAGCACAAGGTGAGATGCGCTGTTTTATCGGGGTCTGCGCCATTAAATTTTTTTCATGTTGATTCGTTACTTTGCCAAGGCACATTAACGTGCAGCCAGGCCAAATGAAGGCCGCGACCCTCATCAGGGTTGCGGCCTTCAGCGTTTTAGCGGCAGTTGCGGCAGGGAATTGATCACCGGATTTCCATCGGCGTTTTGGCTCAGGTATACGGGCAGTACCTGGGCCAGAGAGGGCCCAGCGTTTTCAGCTCGCTGATGTTGTAAATGCCGCCAACGCGAAGCATGCCGGTGGCCGTGTCCGCGAGCATTACCCTTCACGTTTGATTCACGGGCATCAATTTTCAGCCAAAGGCACCGGGTCGAGTTGACGTCCCATTTCACAGACCAGACGTGCGACAGAGTCGGCATTGCGAAGGATGGTGTCGATCCGCCGATCCGCTGAAGCCCGGTCGCGAAACACTCTGCGGGCGTCGTTCAGATTGCGGGTGCCGGTGATGGTCTTGATCTGATCACTCAGATTTTTGGCGGCAGGAATGTCATCGAGGTCCTGCCAGGTTTTCTGCGCGCTGTTCCAGTAGGCGAACAATTCATTGACGGGGGTCTGCATTGACAATGCCTCGCGCTGAAATTGCTCCAGATGCCGTTTCAACTCGCTTGCTTGAGCGGTGAGTGGCGAGATCAGGTCGCTGAAGGGTCTTCGCGATTCCAGGGAAGCGATATCCAGCGTATTGGAAAACAGGTGCGAGAACTCGTGGATAAGCGTCGCCGCCCGGGCATGGCCATTGATGTCGAAAGGCGCCGTCAGCGAATGCTCGTATCGTTCCAGGCCTTGATTGAAGAAAGTCTCTGTAAAGTGCACTTTCTGTTGTTGATCATCGTCGAACACGAAGGCGATCAAGCCTTCCCAGGGATAACGGTTTGAACCGACGACAAAACGCTTGTGATCGAGTTTGTCCAGTGTCGGATCTACCAGTGCCTTGCACAGTGGAACAATGGTTGCCTTGATTTTATCCAGAAGGGATTGATCGATCGTCGGCACATCAAAAAACGCTTTGAGAAAGCCATCCAGCCGTGTTCCGGGCGTGACGGTTCTTAATTGAACCAGATTGTGCAGGCTGTTGAATGCATATGAACGGGCCAGATCCAGCGACTGGACAATCATCCGGGCCCTTTGCGGGTAGAGCTGACGGATGGCCTCCATGCCTTGAGCCTCTATGTTGATGTGTTTTCGCGCCCTGAAGCGGGACTGGTACTGGTTGTACATTTGAGACATGGTTTTACCGAAATGAACGGTATGCACGTCCGGATCCAGCACCCACTGCGTGCCGCTGTTCTGCAGATAAGGGCCTTGTCGTTGATCATCGACGATTCGTGGTGCCACACCGAATTTTTCGATCCGGAAAACCTTTCCGTCGACCGGGGCATATTTGTGCCTGGTTTTTGAATCGAGGTAAGTGCCGTCGACAGCCTTGGCACCCAGTTTTTTCAACTCGATGGCAGTGGCTTCAAAGGATTGCAGCAGAGTGCGAGAAGGCGAGGTGAGATCGACCTTGGCAATGTCGGTGGCAACGAAAGGCTTTTCGACGACAGGTCCGCTGTGCACAACCGGCTCAGCGGTCGAAGCGCCTGGTTGATGCAACAACTTGCCCAGTGTCGCCATTTGCGACACACCATTGATAAAAGTCTTGAGCGCAGTCTTCCAATGATGGTCCTGCAGGGCCTCGGCCGACTGTTTGAATGACGTATAACTTTCCCACAGAAGGCGCGGGATCGCCAGTTTGCCTGGCAGAAACTCTATGCCGTACCTGAAGCCTTTGCTAAACAACGCCTTGAGCGCCTCCCAGTCAGACTGCCCGGCAGGTTGCGATTGACTGTCAAGCATGTGTGACAACAGCGTTTTGTTATCGATGAACAGTTGATGCAACAGATTTCCATCGATAGGACTGGACGCCAGTCGAATGTCAGTATCGTGGCTGCCTGCCAGCAAATTTTTGTAGGTGGCCTTATGCGGATCCGGCAGGCGCCTGATCAGCAGATCCTGCAATGCCCCCGGAAGGTTGATTGCGCTCAGGACGCTGGCTTCATTTTCATACTCGGTGATCCCCAGATGCCTGTCGTATGGCGCGTACAGAATCTGCGGTGTCGTAGCGGACTCCCCGATCAGGTAGAGCCCTAGTGTCTTGACGGCCGCGGCGCCTTCCGTCGCGATCAGCTCCAAGGGACGCACGATTGCGTTGGCGCCCGTTACCGCTGCACGTGCCAGGGCATCCGGCATGTCCAGAACTTGCTGAACCAAGCCGAAGCCGCGTTCGGAAAGTTTTCCCTGAAGCTTCAGCGCGTGGGCATGCAACAGCAGTTGCCAGGGCAGTTGCTTGATGAATCGGAGCTGGCGGGTCGCGATATCTGGCGCGTCGATCGCCAATGCGTCTGAAAGAAATTGACGATAGGTCGCCTTGATGCCCAGCTGCAGCAAAAGCCTTTTGACTGCGCTGGCATCAAGGTCCGTCGGCAGCGTCTGAGCGATTTTCGAGGCAATGCTGAATCCGGTGTTTTGCAATGTATTGGTAGGGTCCAGCGCAAAATCGGTCAATGTTCGCGCAGGACCGGCCAGCGCCAGATTGGGCGTCACCCACAGCTGATCCGGATCGAGATTGGCTCCCGGATATTGCATGGTCAACAGCGTTTTCAGCTGTTCGCGGGCATAGTCGGTCAGCGGCTTAAAGCCATGCAGGTAGTCTTTGCCGCTCTCTATGCTGTGGCGTAATTGCTCCAGTATCTCTACGTGTCGCAGCACTTCACGCTCAGGCGCCGCCCCTAGCCAGACGGGAAGTGACTGTTGCGTGACGATTCCCTCGGCAATCTGCATCGCACGCTGAAGGTTGAGTTGGGTGGGAGTCTGTTTGTGTTGTTCAAAATCAGCTCGCACCACCGAAGTGGGCAATTCAAGTGAGTGGGTGTGCCTTCGGGCGTTCAGGTACTGTTCGATGGCTGACTGTTGACGCTCCTGAAGCATATTGCTTTCAATCAATCGAAAAGGCCCAAGCGTGTAGGTTCGGTGTGGGCGATATGGCGTGCGAGGGAGATTTTCCAGGAGCAACATTCGTTGCTCGTCATCCAGGAGGCGCCTGCCCAGCTCGACCTTGACGCTGGTGACGGAACTGAAGGTTTAGAGCCCGCGCCCGGGTGTCCACAGGATCGCCCGACCGGAGTGTAACGGGTCAAGCCCGCCACGCTCGGTCAGCAAAAAGCAGTTGGCCAGCGGCATCAGATCCGGCTCAGTCGAGCACTCAAGCGTCAACGACCAGGCATCCGGCCGAAACCCGTGCAGCGCTTCCCTTTGATTTCGTGTCGGTTTGTCGGGGTTTAGCAGTGTATCGAGCATGGCCTTTTCGTCTGCACGGAGTGTCTTGGTGCTCACTCTCAGTGTGGCTTCACCGCGGATTCCCACCGACATTGCATGGGCGAGATCGGCCTTGATGGTCTCCAGAAAGGTGCCTTGTTGTTCAACGCTGCCTGAAGGTTGGGCCGCTGTTTTCAGATCAAGTGACGATTGAACGCTTTGAAATGTTTTTAGCGACAGGGCGGCCTTTTCAGCCAGCAAGACCGAAGGGCGATTGTCGCCGGAAATCAGCGGGCGCGTGCTCCAGCGCTCCGTGGTTGCCGTCTCCAGCAATTGATGGTCGAGCATGCCACGCACATCCAGTGCCTGGTCGAACAAGGCCTGGACATCAATGGCGTCATCGCTGTGTCGGCAGGTGTCCAGTGCATTCGTGATGCTGTCTTGTTGCTTGGCGATGATGTCGTCGACCATGTCGTGAAAGACCGGACCGAACATTGGTACTCCCGACACCTCAGGCTTGTCGAAGCCCAGAAACACGTCACGCTGTTGCCGTGTCAGCAAGCTGTACAGTTCGTCCTCGTGTCCGGCTGACCTGACCATGGTTTGTATGATCGCTTTAAGGTCCGCGTAATCTTTCAGGACCTGCAAGCCATTGGACTGGGTATACAGATAAGCCATGGAGTCGCTGTTCAGCATCATGGCGCCAGCAAGTTCGACGAAATGCTCGCGGTGTTCCCATATGCGGATTTTTTCCGGCTTCAGGTCGCTGGCAGCGTTGCTGCGTATAGCGCTTTCGTGGTCGAGGAGTGCGGTTAATGCCAGGCTTTGCTCAGGGCTGATGATTGCGTCCTGGCGCTTCAACAACAGATCCGTTCGGGCCTTGTCGCTCATGGCTTGAGCAAAGAAGTCCCGGCGAGAAACACCCGTACGAGTGTCTGTTGCCCAATAGACCCGCAGCAGACTTGCCAGCATGGGCGTCAAACTTGCGGCGAGCTCCTTTGTGGCCTGCTCCCACTGATACTGTTGGACCGGGTTAACGGGGGAGGAGGGTTGTAGAGGATGGGTGAACTCGCGAACCTGTCCCGAAGGCCATGTCTGATGCAGGTAAAGACGCAGTAGCGCATCACTCAGGGGCATGGAGTCCACCTGGTGTCGAGCGGTGGTTGTGTTCGTCGTTCCAGCGGCCCGGCTTTCAACGAAAAAGCTGACATGGGTGGCGCTTTGATCGAGCCTGGGAAAGGACTTGCGCAGCGCGTTGTTGAGCAATTGATTGAGCATGGCCGTCAGTGTCGGTATTGCACTCAGCTCTTGGAGCATGAGCTCGACATTTTTACGATGGCACTGTTTCAGAATACGGGTCTGATCTTCGAATACCAGACCGTCGATGACTTGGCCTGCCACTGTGAAAGCGTCGTTGATACCCAGCGCATTGCGTCGGGATATGGGGAGAAAACGCAATAAATCCACGCGTTCCGTAGTTTTTTTCAAGTCTTCGGCCAGAGCCTTTAAAAGCGCCTGTGGATCGTCGAACTTTTGCAGCCCTCCATAGGGTGTGTAGAGGATTGCCTGTGTGCCGTTGGGCGCCGGGTGCATCATGAAGCTGCCCGCAAGGGGCTCGGCGTCTGAACCTGCGGCCTTCAGCATGATGTTCTCTACGGTCATCGGCGAGGTTTGCGCCGAACGAAGCGCGTGGGTCGCCAGTTCAACGGTACGCAGCCAGGATAGGTCCGCGAGTGTGAAACCCATGGCCCTGATGCGTGGGCTCAATAGTCTGGTGTCGTGCAATGCTTCCGGAAAAAAAAGCGGTAACGAATCGTCAGTCATTGTATTTGCCTCAGCTGAAGCGACGGTTCTACGTCGCAGGAAGAAAGCGCAAGGCTAGAGTCGAGGCAGCCTCAAACGGTGGTAGATAGTTAGGGCATGTGCGGTGTTTGCATCGTTGATGATCAGGCCCGTGGCAGGTCTTGGCGTCGTTGAACGACGAAGGTTGACAGAGGGCTCGCAAAACGGTGTTTAATCAGCCCGTAAGGTCCCCGTACGCTGTTGCCCCCTCCAATAAAAAACCTGGAGCTTCAGATGTCTGTGCCACACGATCATGCCGTCAATGCAGTCTCGCAACACTTGT
The DNA here is from genome assembly GCF_000217955.3 of Pseudomonas fluorescens HK44. Lineage (GTDB taxonomy): Bacteria > Pseudomonadota > Gammaproteobacteria > Pseudomonadales > Pseudomonadaceae > Aquipseudomonas > Aquipseudomonas fluorescens_AQ. Next base: position 635,758 of record NZ_AFOY02000015.1, read on the forward strand.
CGTACGAAGAGTTGGTTGGCCTACTGGAATCGATATTTCTGAGGCATGGCACCAGCCCCGAGGTTGCCCGGGTGCTGGCGCAAAACTGTGCGGGCGCCGAACGCGATGGTGCCCACAGCCATGGAGTGTTCCGGATGCCCGGCTATGTCTCGACGCTGAACAGCGGCTGGGTCAATGGCAAGGCCGTTCCAGTGGTCGAGGATGTGGCCTCGGGTTTCGTCCGGGTGGACGCTGGCAACGGCTTCGCCCAACCGGCGTTGGCCGCAGGCCGCGAACTGTTGGTGGCGAAAGCCCGCAGCGCCGGCATCGCGGTCATGGCGATCCGCAATTCCCATCATTTCGCTGCACTGTGGCCGGACGTCGAACCCTTCGCCTATGAAGGTCTGGTGGCGCTGAGCGTGGTCAATAGCATGACCTGCGTGGTGCCGCACGGCGCTGATCGCCCGCTGTTTGGCACCAACCCGATTGCTTTCGCTGCACCCCGTGCGGGTGCGGACCCGATCGTGTTCGACCTGGCCACCAGTGCCATCGCCCATGGCGACGTGCAGATCGCTGCGCGCAAGGGCGAGCGTCTGCCACCGGGTATGGGTGTCGACAGCCTGGGCCAGCCCACGCAGGACCCGAAAGCGATTCTGGAGGGCGGTGCATTGCTGCCATTTGGCGGGCACAAAGGTTCGGCTTTGTCGATGATGGTCGAACTGCTGGCGGCGGCATTGACCGGAGGCAACTTCTCGTTCGAGTTCGACTGGTCGAATCATCCCGGGGCGAAAACCCCTTGGACCGGCCAGTTACTGATTGTGATCGACCCGAGCAAAGCCGCCGGGCAGAGCTTCGCCGAACGCAGTGAAGAACTGGTCAGGCAGATGCACGGCGTGGGGCTGCGACGCCTGCCGGGTGACCGCCGTCACCGCGAGCGGGCCAAGTCACAATCTGAAGGCATAGCGCTCGATGCGCAGACCCTGGCGCAATTGCGCGAACTGGCCGGTAATTGAGCTGAAAAAGGCGAGCTATGGGTTTATTGCCAATTTGTTAGGACGCAGAACCTGTGGGAGATTCTATGTTGCAGGACAACCCTGCAACATAGAATCTCCCACATTAGATCGTTGCTGTTCGATGGGGGCGGGCGCCGTTGTTTCTTCAGCGACGCCCCAGCAGCAACCCCACCACCAGGCCGAAACCGGCTGAAATCGCAACGGTTTGCCAAGGGTGACCGCCGATGTAGATTTCGGTCGCCTCGACCACCGGCCGGGTCCGCTCACGCACGCTGGAGACCGAATCGCGTGCCTGCCGCAGTTTCAGCGCCACTTGTTCGCGCAGGTTGTCAGCTTCCTCACCGACTAGCGAGGCACTGCTTTTGAGCAGTTTCTCTGACTCTTCGATCAGCGCTTGCAGCTCGCTGAAGACCTGATCCTTGATTTGCTCGTCGTTTGCGTGCACCGGGGTTTTTCGGGCCATCAGGTGATTCCTTGCAGGTAAAGGGACAGTGATCAATGGAGTGTAGGCGCGGCGAAAAAGTTGCGGGCTTTTTGCCGTGAAACTCAACGCCAATGGAAAATCTGCCTCTGGAGATTTCCACCTACAGTGTAAGATGTTGCCTATTTTATGCAGCAGGTAACTCCCATGAGCTTCAATCTGGCCGACAAGCCCCTTGCCGAGCGCGCTGCGCTTGAAGATGAAAAGTCCCGTCTGTTCGATCTCTGGCAGAGCAACCTGGGCAAATCCAAAGGCGAAGCGGCACGCTTGTTCGGCGAGCGCTCCAAGCGCAAAGGTAAATGGGCCGAGTGGGTGCGCTCCGAACTGGACGCCATGTCACCGCCGGAATACGCGAACATGGTCCGCAGCGAAGTCAATCGCTTGATGGCCGCCAAGTAGGCGCTTGTAAAAAGCTCGCTACGATCGCTTCACGCACTTTCAGCAACAGCGGATCCAGCTGGCTGTTGGTCCGCCAGCCCCGCCAAACCCTCATCGGTAATGCCGATAAACCCTCCAGACGACACCAGAATGTGCGGCTGATTTACCAAATACCGGCTGTCGAGCCCGGCAGGTTGAGTGTGCCTTTGTCGACAAAACGGATGGTGCCTGACACGCCGCCAGACAGCTTGCCGCGTAATACAAAAGGCAGGTTGTTGAGGGATTGCGTCTGGCTCAGGCCAAGGGTTTGGCGTAGCACGGAGAACGCCGAAATACTCACGGGTACGGTGATGATCGCTTCCGAGTAACGCGGGATCGATCCCGTTTGATCGCTCACGCCAGTGGCGAGGGGTTGACCGTTGACCTCCAGGCTCAGGGCCACGCCGTTGTAATTAATGGGCGTTTCGTTGGGGTTTTGCAGGCGCAGTTTCACTGCAAAGCGCACTTCCAGGTCCTGGTTTTGCAACGGTTCGATGCCAACCACGTTGATGTTCAGCGGATCACGGTTGGGGAACAGCGCGCAGGCGCTCAGGCTGAGCAACAGCAGGGAAAGGCTTAAAGCGAGGAATCTGCGCATGAACGAGCTCTCGAAAAGATAAGGGTCGAACCGCATTAGCGGTTCACCTGTGCGACCACGGAAGGCTTGAGTGGTTCGCCGTGGGGCGTGACATCCGGGTTCTCGATGACCGTGAGGGTCGAAGCTTGCGGATCGAAATCGTCTTCTTCCAACTCGATGAACTCTTCGGGCAGAAAGATATTCAGCACGATAGCGCACAATGCGCCGATATAGCCCGTCCTCGGCGAGGATCTTGATCCCGGCCACCGCCACGCGCCTTGACCATGAAGCCCGCACTAAGAGTCTCGCCAGCCTTGTGAAAAGGTGGCGGGTTTTGTGTTGTTCGCAGACACGACCGAGAACCTGTGGCGAGGGGGCTTGCCCCCGTTGGCCGGTCCGCGTTCGGGTAAAGCAGCCGCTCCCCTGGCCAACGGGAACTTCCAGATAGACCGCGGACACCTGTTTTAGGGTCGCTTCGCGCCCCAGCGGGGGGGCAAGCCCCCTCGCCACAATGATTGGCGCCGGATTGGTTACTCCGGTGAGTCTGGTGGATCAAGGTGGTCGAGTGCGCGATTCACCGCCAATTCGGCCAACGAGATCATTTGCTGAATCGCCAGCGCGGTATTGCGTTTGGGGCCTTCGAGCTCAAACGCCAGATCGCTGGCCATGACATTGGCCGAGGCGAGGGTTTCGCAGGCGTGGGCCAGCAGGGTTTCGCTGTCGACGTCGGGGGCAATGACGAAAATGCAGCCGGGACGGCGGTCGGCTAGCAATGTCTTGGTTTCCGGCAGCACCAGGTAATGATCGAGCGCACGGTGCGCGGCCGCATGGAGTTCTTTTGAATTGAGGGAAGCGTAGGGGGAAACCGGATCGGTTTCGGGGGGATTGGGCGTGGCTTTGAACATGGTGAAACTCCTTACCTTAAAGTGGAGTCGCAACCTATTGCTACCAAACGATAGGGTGGCGACTGAACGCAGGTTGGTAGACCGGGTAAGGAAACCGGCGCACCCGTAGGCGCCCTGCGCACAGTCGCCATAACAAACAGCAGACGACAAAAAATCGTCACTGAATGGAAATGTCGGAGCTGTGCGCCTTACCCGGGCTACCAAACCCGATCGCTGATATTCAGCGACACGGAAACGATAGAGGCGAGGACCAAAGCGCACAAGCCGGCGGATTCTGGCGCAGGTGTAGGCCGCGACGCAAGGCGTTGTAGCCTGCGACAGATGTTGCGCGACACGAATAAACACTTTGATCGTTAACCCTGTGGCAGCGAGCCTGCTCGCGATAGCGGTGTGACAGTCAACATTACTGCCGAATGTAAAACCGTCATCGCGAGCAGGCTCGCTCCCACAAGGGGCCTTTTCTGCTGACAGTTTCTGGCAGTGGCCTCTGCTAAGCTTTGCCGATCTTCATTCCACAGAGCAGGCTGATCGTGTCGCGTACCAGTCGGTTGTTGACCTTGTTGCAAATGCTGCGCGGTAAAAGTCGTCCGGTGACGGCGGCGACATTGGCCAGCGAACTGGAGATCTCGGAGCGCACGCTGTATCGCGATATCGCTGAGCTGACGGCCCTCGGCGCGCCGATCTTCGGCGAGGCGGGTATCGGTTATGTGCTGCGCAGCGGTTTGTTTCTGCCGCCGCTGATGCTCAATGCTGACGAGACCGAAGCGGTGGTGCTGGGTCTGCGTTATGTCGATCAGCGTGGCGATGAGGTGTTGAGCAAAGCCGCCGCCGATGCGTTGGCGAAGATTGCTGCTGTATTGGCGCCGGACGCTCGGGAGGCCTTGCGCAACCCGACGGTCTTGCCGGGGCCGCCGGGCTACGGTTATCCGCAAAATACCGTGGAATTGAACGTGTTTCGCCAGGCGATCCGCGCGCAGGCCAAGTTGCATATCGATTACGCAGACGTGAACAAAACCCCCAGCCAGCGGTTGATCTGGCCGTTGGCGCTGGGTTTTTTGAATGAGGCGCGGGTGATCGTTGCCTGGTGCGAGTTGCGCGGGGATTATCGAACCTTTCGTACCGACCGGATTGCCGCCGCCCGAGAGCTGGGTGAACGCTATCCGGGGCGTCGCAGCGACTTGTTGCGGGCCTGGCGCAAGGCGATGCAACAGGATGAAGCAGGGCGATTCACTCCTGACAAGAATTGACACAGCGCTGTTTTAAAATGGCTCCAGAATCAATCAACAAGGAGCCGTACCATGCCGAACCCAGCCGTTTCACTCGCACCTGCCATTGCCGCCTATATCGCTGCCGCCAATGCCCGTGACAGTTCGGCGGTCGCCAGTTTTTTTGCCGAGGATGCCAACGTTTTCGATGAAGGCGCCCACCAGGTCGGCACCCACGCCATCGCCCAATGGATGGAAGACACCGCTCGCCGTTACCAGCCTAGGGTCGAGGTGCTGGATGTGCAGCAACGCACCGGCAAAGTATTGGTCAGCAATCTGATTTCCGGGACATTCCCTGGCAGCCCGCTGGAATTGCGCTATGTGTTCCGTCTGAACGAGCAAGGCAAGATCGCCCGACTCGATATATCCCTCTAACCACATACTCTGTGGGAGCCTGGCTTGCCAGCGATGGCGTCGGTGAAATCGCCATCGCCAGCAAGCCGTGCTCCCACGTTGAGCGTGCCATACTTCGCGTTTCCCGCTGCGAAACAGACCGGTATGACCTTCGATTCGCCCCTCAGCGCTTACCAGTACGCCCTCTCGCAAAAAGGCTTCGTGCCGGATGCCGCGCAAGAACATGCCGTTATGGCGTTGCAGCAGTGTCACGAGGCCTTGCATCAGAGCCGATCGCCGATCACCGGGGTTTACCTCTGGGGGCCGGTCGGGCGGGGCAAGACCTGGTTGATGGATCAGTTCTACCAAAGCCTGCGGGTGCCGGCGCGGCGACAGCACTTTCACCATTTTATGGGCTGGGTGCATCAGCGCTCGTTTCAACTGACCGGCACGGCCGACCCGCTGCGGGCTCTGGCCCGTGAGTTGGCCCGGGATGTGCGGGTGCTGTGTTTTGACGAATTGTTCGTCAATGACATCGGTGACGCGATCATCCTCGGGCGATTGTTCCAGGTGATGTTCGACGAAGGTGTGGTGATGGTCTGTACCTCTAACCAACCACCGGATCAGCTCTACGCAGACGGTTTCAACCGCGACCGGTTTTTGCCGGGGATTACCGCGATCAAAAGCCACATGCAGGTGGTGGCGGTGGACGGTGGTGAAGATCACCGATTGCACCCTGGCGCAGCTCTGCAACGGTATTGGGTCAGCGCACCCGGTCAGCCCGATCCGATGAGTGAGGTGTTCAAACAACTGACCGAAGGACAGCCGGTATCCCGCGATCCGGTGATCATTGGCTACCGCTCGGTCACTGCCGTCAAGGCCAGTGAAACCGTGCTCTGGTGCCGTTACGCGGACCTGTGCGAGCAACCGTTCGCGGCGATGGACTTCATGGCGCTGTGTGATCGCTTCAACGCTATTCTGTTGAGCGATGTGCCCAATCTCAGCGCCCATCAGCGCCCCGGTCGCATAGCCCGCGGCACTGAGGATGGCGCCGAGCGTGTCGAGGCCGGCGACCGTGAACTCCCGCAATTGTCGGTGCACGACGACAGCGTGCGGCGCTTCATCGCACTGGTCGACGAGTGCTACGACCGCAAAGTGCCGCTGTACCTCGACGCGCAGGTGCCGATGGATGAACTGTACACCGAGGGGTACCTGGAGTTCCCGTTTCGCCGGACCCACAGCCGGCTGAAGGAAATGCAATTGCGGCGCTTTGCCGAGGCGTGAAAGATCGCAGGGTGCGCTATGCATTCTGCGATCTCAACTTCGTCTTACCAAAGCTTCACGCTGTAACTGAGGACCAAGCGGTTTTCGTTGGTGTCGCGTTGGTAGTTGCTTTTGCTCATACCGTTGCGCCAGCGGGCGCTGAGGTTCTTCAGCGGGCCGCTCTGGATGGTGTAGCCCAGGTCGATGTCACGTTCCCACTCCCGGCCTTCGCCGGCAAATTTTTTGATCTGCGCCTGATCGCCCTTGGCGTAGCGCGTGGAGAACAGCAGCCCTGGAATGCCGACCGCAGCAAAGTCAAAGTCGTAGCGCGCGTGCCAGGCACGTTCCCTGGTTTGCGAGAAGTTGCTCAGTTGGTATTCGGTGAACAGGTAGGTGTTGCTGCCGTCGACATAGGCAAACGGCGTTTCGCCGTACTGCTGCTGGAAGCCGCCACCGATGGAGTGTCCGTCAATCGCGTACATGAAGCGCGTGCTTAAGGCGCGGTTGTCGACGGTGCCGGCCAGGCCTGCCCCCGCAGTGTCGGCGCTGAAATAGCGGATATCGCTTTTCAGGGTGCCGCCGCCCAGCGCCAGGCTGTGCTTGAGACCGACATAGTGCTGCTGATAAATATCCTCAAGCTGCGCGTAGTAATAGCTGCCCGTCAGCGTTGGGTTGAACCGGTAATCAGCACCGCCGAAACGGAATTCATCGCTTTTTGCCGAACTCTTGTAAGCACCGTTCTGGCTGGTCAGCCCCATCTTTTCGTAGTTGGTCGATTCCCGCTGTTTGACCTGATCGATCTGCCCGCCGCGTAAGGTCAGGCCCTTGATGTCGTTTGAGCTGAGCAGGGCGCCTTCGAAGCTCTGCGGCAGCACTCGGCTGGTGTTCGGTTGCAGCAGCGGCAGGTCGGGCAGCAAATGGCCGACCCGCAGTTCGCTCTTGGCAACACGGGCCTTGGCGGTCAGGCCGACCTTGGAATAGCTGTCGTGGGCACGCCTGGCGTAGCTCGGCTTGCCCGGTTCGGCAGTGCTTTCTCGGGACAACAAGCCGCTGCCGGAGCGATCCGGGCTGGAGTCGAGCTTCAGCCCGAGCATACCGAGTGCGTCCAGACCAAAACCGACCGTGCCTTCGGTGTAGCCCGATTGCAGGTTCAGCAGAAACCCCTGGGCCCATTCATCCCGCTTGGATTGGCCATTGCCTTCGCGGTAGTCGCGGTTGAAGTAGTAGTTTTTCGAGTCCAGCGTGGCCTTGCTGTCCTTGAGGAATTCCGCTTCAGCGGCCATCGGCAACAGGCTGGTGCCGCCGATCAAGGTCAAGTGCTGCATGAGTCGGGTGTTCATGGTGTTGGCTCCTGTGAGGGCTTTTTGTTGTTTTGCTTGGGCATGGCTTCGCCATGGGCGCATTCAGTGGTGCCTGAAGGCGCCCGGGGTGAAGTCAGTGAGAACTAAGGTGTGGGCTGCAGGTTTTCGGGTTTTGGTCGCAGTCGGTAGCCGCCGCTTGCCAGTTGTTCCAATGGACTGGCCGCTGCCAGCAATTGGCGGGTGTAGGGGTGCAAGGGTTTATCGAAGACCGCTTCGCGGTTGCCGATTTCCACGATATGGCCCTGGTGCATGACTGCCACTCGGTGGGCGATGCGTTCGACGGCCGCCAGGTCATGGGAAATGAACAGGCAGGCAAAGCCGTACTGCGCCTGCAAGCGTTCGAACAGTTCAAGGATCTGTTTCTGGATGGTCATGTCCAGCGCCGAAATCGGTTCGTCGGCGATTACCAGTTGCGGGTGCCGCACCAGCGCTCGGCCGATGGCCACCCGCTGGCGTTGACCGCCCGACAGTTGATGGGGAAAGCGCTCCATGAACGCTTCCGACAAACCGATATCCACCAGGGTGGTGGCGACACGCTGACGTTTTTGTTCCTCGCTCAGCTCCGGCAGATGGCGCAACGGTTCGGCGAGGGTTTCGCCAATGCGCATCCGCGGATCGAGGGACGAGTAAGGGTCTTGAAAGATCATCTGGCATTGCAGCCGATGATCGCGCTGACCGGCCTTGAGGATATCGATGCCCTTGAAGCGAATCTCGCCGGCACAGGGTTTGACCAGTCCCACCAGCGCACGACCCAGCGTGGTTTTGCCCGAGCCGCTGCCGCCGACCAGTGCCAGGGTTTCACCGGGTGCGATGCTCAGGTTGGCACTGTGTACCGCGCGCTTGGGGGGTGATTGACCCCAGAAGCGCGCATGACCCGGATGCTCGATGCTGACGCCGGTAATTTCCACCAGGGGGTTGTCGGTCGCTGGCAACGCGGCCAGTTCGCCGCGCTTGGGCAGCGCTTCGAGCAATTGGCGGGTGTAGGCGTGTTGCGGGGCCAGCAGAATGTGATTGATTGAACCTTGCTCCACGGCCTGACCGTGGCGCATGACCACGACTTTGTGGGCGTAACGCGCCACCAGCGACAGATCGTGGCTGATGAACAGGATCGCCGTGCCTTGCTCGCGGGTCAGCTCCAGCATCAGCTCGATTACGTCCAGCTGCGCCAGACAATCAAGGGCGGTGGTGGGTTCGTCGGCAATCAGCAGCGCCGGACGCAGCAGCATCACCGAGGCGAGCATGATCCGCTGGCGCATACCGCCGGAGAACTCGTGGGGATAGGCGCCCAGGCAGCGTTCGGGGTCGGTGATGCCAATGCGCGTTAGCATGTCGATGCAGCGTTGGCGAATCTGCGCCTTGCTCAGGTCGGTGTGAAGGCGCAGACCTTCGGCCATTTGCTCGCCAATGCGGATCGCCGGGTTGAGTGAAACCATCGGCTCCTGGAACACCATGCCGATTCGCGCACCGCGGATGCCACGCAGTTGCGCACAACTCAGCTGATTGAGGTCCAGGCCTTCGAAGCGGATCGCACCGCCACAGACTTCCATCGGCAGTGGCAGCAGGCCAATCGCTGCGCGAGCGGCCATGGTCTTGCCGCTCCCGGATTCGCCCACCAGCGCGACAATCTCGCCAGGTGCGACGGTGAAACTCAGGTCGTTGACCGCCAACGGGCCTTCGGCGCCAGCGCGGATCAGCAGGTGGTCGACTTCAAGCAACGGTTTTGGACTGGGCATGATCAACGGCTCATTCGAGGGTCGAGGCGGTCGCGCAAGGCGTCGCCGAACAGGTTGATGGCGACCAGCGCCAGGGCGATGAACAACCCCGGGAACAGGCCGAGCCAGGTAGCGTTGGCAATGTATGGGCGGCTGGCGGCGAGCATGTTGCCCCAGGTCGCTGCGGGTGGCGGAACACCCAGGCCGAGGAAACTCAAGGCGCTTTCCGACAGCAATGTCCAGCCGAACATGCTGGTGGCGAGCACGCACAGCGGCGCAACACAGTTGGGGGCAACGTGGCGGTACAGTGTGTAGAACTCCGAATTGCCGATGACCCGTGAGGCTTCAATGAACTCGCGTTCTCGCAGCGACAGCACACTGCCGCGCACCACCCGAACCACCGATGGCGTGTAGGCGATGCTCAAGGCCAAAACGATGCCGTACTGGCTGGCCCCGATGATCGCCATCAAGCCCAACGCCATCAGGATGCCGGGGAACGCCAGCAATGCATCGTTGATCATCATCAGCAGGCGATCGGTCCAGCCCCGCAGGTAACCGGCGAGCATGCCGATCACACTGCCGAAAAACAGCGCCAGGCACACGGTCAGCAAGCTGATCCACAAACTGGTGCGCGCACCAATGATCAAGCGGCTGAGCACGTCACGGCCAAACTCGTCGGTGCCTAGCCAATGCAGCGCCGAGGGTGCCTTGAGGCGTGACAGCAGATCGATTTTCAGCGGGTCGTAAGGTGTCCAGAACACACCGAGCAGGGCCATGCTGATCAGCACAGCCAGCAAGGTGCCGCCCATCAAGGCGTTCGCCGGTGGCCAGCGCAGTGGGCGACGCGCGGGTGTAGCGCTCACGTAAGGCAGGGAGACGGTCATAATTTCACCCTTGGGTCGAAGAGTGGATAGAACAGGTCGACCAGCAGGTTGACCGCCACGTAAATGAAAGTGATCAGCAGCAGGCAGCCCTGCAGCACGGGGTAGTCGCGAGCGTAGATGGCGTCGACCATCAAGCGACCGATGCCAGGCAGGGTGAACACCGTTTCCAGCACCGCGATGCCGCCGAGCAAATTGCCGAGGATCAGGCCGATCAAGGTCCAGGTTGGCGCAAAAGCATTCGGCAAAGCGTGGCGCCACAGCACCGCGCGTTCCGACAAGCCCTTGGCTCTGGCGTGGGCAATGTATTCCAGCCGCAGCACCTCGATGGTGCTGGCCCGGGCCATCCGGGTAATGGCTCCGAGTTCCACCAGCGTCAGGGTGACAATCGGCAGCACCAGATAGGTCACGGCTTCACCGGGGTTCTGGGCGAACGGCACATAACCCACCACCGGCAGCCAGTTGAGCTTGATCCCGAACGCGTAGAGCAATAGCAAACCGAGCCAGAAGCTGGGAATCGACAGCAGCAGGGTTGCGCCGGTGACCAGCCCCAGGTCCAGCGCGCTGTCCTGTTTCCAGGCCGCGAACAGGCCTGCTGGAACGGCAATCAACGCCGCCAGCAGAACCGCCACCAGCACGATGTTGGCACTGACCGAGAAACGGTCGAGGATCAGTTCGAGCACCGGTTGTTTGCTGGTGATCGACACGCCGAGGTCACCGCTGAGCACCGACTGCAACCAATACACGAACTGCACGCCGATCGAGTGATCCAGCCCCAATGCCGCGCGGGTGCTGGCCAGGCTTTACGGGTCGGCCATATCGCCGAGCATCAGCAGCGCCGGGTCGCCGGGGATGAAGCGGATCAGCGCGAACACCACCACGGAGATCAGCAGCAAGGTCGGCACGGACAGTGCCAGGCGTTGAGCGATAAATCGCAACATGATCGATCTCCTAGTCGGCCAGTTTCACGCCCCACAGGCGCGGTTTGGCGATGGGCCAGGAGCGGTAACCTTCGACCCGATTCTGAAAGGCACCGACGGTGCTGCCGTTGTACATCACCACCATCGGCACATCGGCGAGCATCTGTTGGTGCAGCTGATCGAACAGCGCCTGACGTTTGACCGGTACGATTTCGCGCATGGACTCAAGCATCCAGCCCTGCGCCTGGGGGTTGTCCCAGACCTTGCGGGGTTGCTGGTTTTTGTCGCCCATCACCGACTCGAAGTTCAGCGCCGCGTCGAATCGCGCCGAATAGGAGAACGCCATGATCTGGTACGCGCCGCTCTGGTAGCGCTCCAGTTGCGTGCCCCATTCGAGGGTTTCGATATCGATGTTCAACCCGGCTGCCTGGGCCATGGCCTGGCTCAGCACCGCCATGTCGAACACGCTCTGGTAGCGTTTGTTGGTGATGATTTTCAGCGGCTGGCCGTTGTAACCGGCTTCCTTGAGCAGGCGCTTGGCTTCTTCGATGTTGGCTTTGTAGCCCTGTTTCTGAACGGCGTTGTAGTAGGGGCTGGTGTCTGGCACCACCGAATTGTTGGCGTGGGAAGTGCCTTCGGTGAGTGCCTGGACCATTTGCCCACTGTCCAGCGACAGCGCAATGGCACGCCGAATACGCACGTCCTTGAGCAGTGGGTCGCGGGTCTGGAACAGCAGGGCATTGAGCGACATGTTGGAGCTGCTGGAGGTCTTGATGCCTGGCAAGGCGCCGAGTTCGCGGGCGTCCATCACCGTGACATCGGGCAGCACGTCGACGCCTTTCGATTGCAGCGCGGCTTTGGCGGCAGCGGCATCGGGGATGACCATGAAGCGCAGGTTGTCGATAAACGCCTGCTTGTTGCCGGTGTAGCCGTCGGTGCCTGTCTCCGGGCGGGCGCGGTAGTCGGCAAAGCGTTGCAGGTCGACGTATTGCCCCGGCTTCCATTCGGCGAGCTTGAACGGGCCGGTGCCGATCGGTGCTTGCCACTTGCCATTCGCATCGACGGAGGAGGGGTGCAGGATGCCGGTGCCGCCGCAATCGGAGCGGGCCATTTGTGCGAGGAACAAGCCATTGGGTTTGTCCAGGGTGAAGACCACGGTCAACGGATCCGGCGCGCTGATGTCGGCGACTTTCGCCACGCCCCGGCCATCGAAGTCTGCGAGACAGCGCCATTGGGTTTGCGGGTCGAGATAACGTTTCCAGGTCCACAGCACGTCGGCGGAGGTGAGGGCGGCGCCGTTATGAAACTTCACCCCGTCACGCAGGGTGAAGCGGTACTCCAGGCCATCGGCTGACACCTCGACCTTGCTGGCCAGCAGCAGGCCGACCGAGGCGTCTTCGCGGTACGCCACCAGGCCTTCGACAATGTGCAGAATCACTGCGTCGGTGTTTTCGTCGCGATTGACGCCGGGATCGGTGCTGCGGATGTCCGCATTGAGTGCTACACGCAGGGTGCTGGCGGCTTCGGCGCTGAGACTGCCAAGAACGAGACTGCTGAACCCTAGCGTCAGGGCGATACGTGTGAATGTTTGCACGGGAGTGATTCTCCATAGGCGGTTTGCGACGACGGGAGTCGGCAGGCGTCGCAAACCGTTAGTTGTTTATTGTCATTGTTCTTGTCGTGCCGCCCGGAGGGCGCGGGTGTCGCGTGAGTTACTTGAGGTAGCGGTTGATGTCGCCCTCCATGGCCAGCGAATAGGTGGTGAATTCGCGGTTCACGGCTGGCAGCGGTGCGACTTCCATCAATCCCTTGGCCGGACGCATCACCACCATGGCCACGGTGGCCGACAGGTTGCCGGCCATGTTGGAAAGCGGCGGACGACACACCGCCCAGGGTGTGCCGAAGTCATCGAAGAAAGCTTGTTTCAGGTGTTCGGCTGTCAACTGTCCAGGCGTTTCACTGAGGATTTGCCGCACACGCACGTCGCGATAGAGGCTTTCCGGCACGCTGTTCAAGCCGGCTTCACGCAACTTGCCCAATGCCACCGGGCTCTGCCAATGGTTGGCGTGTACGAGCAACCCCTGTTCGGCCTGAATCGGAAAGACTTCGTCCGGGGCGCATTCAAAGTTGATCGCGTACCCACCGGCGTGGCTGAGCATCATGTTGTTGGACGTGGATTTGGCCGTGGTGGCGACCACCTTGATCGACAGCGCGAAGTGCGCGGCCTCCAGCGCCTTGCGTCGAATGAATGGCAGTGGCACGCCGACCTGGGTGTAGTCGCGTTCGGACTCCAGGTAGTTGGCGGTGATTGCGGTGCCGATCGAGTTCAAGCCGTTGCGGGCCAGACCGCCGGCTTCGGTGAACGTCAGAACATCCGGACCGTCTTCGCGCAGGACCTTCAGCACAATGGCGCTCTCGGCACATTCCGCGCGCCAGTCCCAGTTTTGTCCGTGAATCACTTCGTTGGCGGCCGATGCTGTCGGCAGAATCACCGCCCCGGTGCAGCCGTCGGGATCGGGCAGACGCGCCTTGCGCCGGCCCAGCTGGATGATCTCCGTGCGGGCGTTGATCAGCACGATGGCTTCGAAATCGCAGCCAGCACCCTCGGCGATACCGCGCATTTCCTGAGCGTATTCCGGCTCGAATGCTTCGATGCTGGGCACGAACTCGTTGGCAAAGGCGCGGATGTCGGCCCAGGTGTAACCCATCTTCAGCAGTTGGACAGAGTAGATCTCGATGCTGTTGTGAATGCGTTGACTGACCGCTTGACCGTATTGGATGCCGCGCTCGAAGGGGGGGCCGCTGATCTCGACGAGAGGGAAAGGGGAGTGACTCATAGTTGGCAATCTCATGTTTTTTGTTTGTGTTGGGTACAAGAGTTGCCGGATATAAACGCCCTGTCAATGCTTTTGGTTGACCGATAAAACCTTGCTGTAGGAGTCCTACAGCGGGCTATTAAGTGAGTTATACGCGCAAAGGCCCTGTTTATCGGTGGTGTAGCGATGTTTAAGATGGGTCGGCTGCTTTGTTGTTTATGTTCTGTGTATTTAGCTTTCATAAAAATCGGAAAGGTCCTGCTTTTGGTGCGCGTGAGGGACGAAGGACGTTGCTCTGTAGCGCATAGCGGTAAAAACACCGGGCTGTGATGATTTGGCGGTTGTCCGCAGTGTTCCCGGCACGCTAATGTCGGCTAACCCAGCGCTGACAGACGATGCGCGCAGGGATGCACACTCATTGTTTGATCGAGGATGGAAATGGAATCCGCAGAAATCCTGGTACTCCAGGCCAGCTACACCAACCCGGTACACGCCGAAGCGATCAGTCTGGTTCTGAATCACTACGCTGAAGACCCGATGGGCGTAGGCACGTCGTTATCGGCCGATGTCTTGCGGCAATTGCCCGGCGAGCTGGCCAAGCGACCCCATGCGTTCAGTGTCCTGGCGTTTGTTGGCGGGGAGCCAGCGGGGCTGGTGAATTGCTTCGAAGGTTTCTCGACCTTCGCTTGCCGTCCACTGGTCAATGTCCACGACGTCGCGGTGGTCGGAAAATTTCGCGGGTTGGGCCTGAGCCAAAAAATGCTGCAAAAGGTCGAGGACATTGCCCGTCAGCGCGGCTGCTGCAAAATTACTTTGGAGGTGCTGGAAGGCAACGCCGTCGCGCAGGGTTCCTATAGCAAGTTCGGGTTTTCGGCGGGGATGTTCGATCCGGCTCATGGCCGCATGCTGTTTTGGACCAAGGCGCTTTAAAAAGAGGGGCGCCTCTGGGCGGAGTGCACATCAATGCTGTGAAGGAAATGCGGGCTGGAACCAGTCTCCGAAGAGATCATGGCTGGGTGGTTGAAGCACTGACAGTCGCAGTTGCGGCAGCGAACGCGGTGCCTCGATGGTCAGTCAGGCACCCGTCGATTTCAGCGCGTTACCGGCTGTGCAGACAATTGCGCCTGGGCAAGCAACAGGCGCAATTGCGCGACCTGATCGAGCAGTTGTTCGCGTTCGGTTTTGAGCTGGCGCAATTCGTCACGACGAATCGTCACGTAGAGGGTCTGTGGAGGCAGTGCGTTTACTACGGTGCCCATTGCTCACCTCGCAAATGGCGTGTCACATCTGTGGTCGGGCTGCTCTGGAGCGATGCCCGAATCACTGTCGGCGCCGATTCCGGTTTTTTTTGTTATTTATGGAACTTTTTTATTTTTCGTGGTCCCTGTGTCTTCGCCAACGTTTGGGACGTTATCCCTATAGCTCGGACAAATCGTCCGAAAACTATGTTGCAGCGCTCTGGACTAACCTTAATCAGGCTCATTGCGCTATAACCTTTGGCACACCTTTATTTGTAGTAAGGAGCATCAGCACATGCAACTGGGGATTATCGGACTGGGCCGCATGGGTGGCAACATTGCGCGGCGCCTGATGCTCAATGGGCACACCACTGTGGTCTATGACCGCAACACCGCGTTCGTTGACACCCTGAGTCAAGAGGGCGCCACTGGCGTAGCGGACTTGCCGGCACTGGTCGCGGCACTGGATAAACCCCGAGCGGTCTGGGTCATGCTGCCAGCAGGTGCGCCGACCGAAGAAACCATCGACACCTTGAGCCAGTTGCTGGATGCCGGCGATGTGATCATCGATGGCGGCAACACCTTCTATAAGGACGATATCCGCCGGGCGAAAACCTTGTCGGAAAAAGGCCTGAAGTACATCGACGTCGGCACCTCCGGCGGTGTGTGGGGGCTGGAGCGCGGCTACTGCATGATGATCGGCGGTGACGCTGACGTGGTTGATCGTCTCGATCCGCTGTTCGACGCACTGGCGCCAGGCCTGGGCGATATTCCGCGGACCAAGGACCGGGTTGCCGAAGATGATCGTGCCGAACGTGGCTACATTCATGCCGGCCCTGCAGGTTCCGGGCACTTCGTGAAGATGATTCACAACGGCATCGAATACGGGATGATGCAGGCGTTTGCCGAAGGTTTTGACATCCTCAAGACCAAAGCCTCGGAGAACCTGCCGGAAGATCAGCGTTTTGATCTGAACGTGGCCGATATTGCCGAAGTCTGGCGTCGCGGCAGCGTCGTCTCGTCCTGGTTGCTGGACCTGACGGCCGATGCCTTGGCCAGCGATCCGAAACTCGACGGCTACTCCGGTGCCGTGGCTGACAGCGGCGAAGGTCGCTGGACCATCGAAGCAGCCATGGAGCAATCGGTTCCGGTGCCGGTATTGTCCAACTCGCTGTTTGCCCGTTTCCGTTCGCGCCAGCAAAGCACTTATGGCGACAAGCTGCTGTCGGCCATGCGCTTCGGCTTTGGCGGCCATATCGAGACGCCGAAAAAATGACTTCGATCCGCAAGAAATCCAAGGCACACCCCGCACCACCCACCACGCTGTTTCTGTTCGGTGCTCACGGCGATCTGGTCAAGCGCTTGCTGATGCCGGCGCTGTACAACCTCAGTCGTGACGGTTTGCTCGGCGATGGACTGCGGATCATCGGTGTCGACCACAATGCGATCAGCGACGTGGACTTCGCCAAAAAGCTTGAAGATTTCATTCGAACCGAGGCGACCAACAAAGTCGGCCATGACCCTCTGGATCCGGTGCTCTGGGCCAAACTGGCCAAGGGCATCAGCTATGTCCAGGGCGATTTTCTCGACGACAGCACCTATCAGGCGCTCGCCGCAAAAATCGCCGAGAGCGGTACTGGCAACGCGGTGTTCTATCTGGCCACCGCGCCGCGCTTTTTCAGTGAAGTGGTGCGCCGTCTGGGCTCGTCCGGGCTGCTGGTGGAAGGCGACGACGCCTTCCGCCGGGTCGTGATCGAAAAACCCTTCGGTTCCGACCTGCACACCGCCGAAGCCTTGAACGCGTGCTTGCTCAAGGTCATGACGGAGAAACAGATTTACCGGATCGACCATTACCTGGGTAAGGAGACCGTGCAGAACATTTTGGTCAGCCGGTTCTCCAACAGCCTGTTTGAAGCGTTCTGGAACAATCATTACATCGACCACGTACAAATCACCGCCGCCGAAACCGTTGGCGTCGAAACCCGCGGCAGTTTTTATGAGCACACAGGTGCGCTGCGCGATATGGTGCCCAATCACCTGTTCCAGCTACTGGCGATGGTCGCGATGGAACCACCGGCGGCCTTCGGTGCCGACGCGGTGCGCGGTGAAAAAGCCAAGGTGGTCGGGGCGATTCGTCCCTGGTCCACCGAAGAGGCGCGAGCCAACTCGGTACGCGGTCAGTATGTCGCCGGTGAGATTGCCGGCAAGCCGTTGGCCGGTTACCGTGAAGAACCCAATGTCGCGCCAGACAGCACGACGGAAACCTTCGTCGCGCTCAAGGTGATGATCGACAACTGGCGTTGGGTCGGCGTGCCGTTCTACTTGCGCACCGGTAAACGGATGAGCGTACGTGACACCGAAATCGCCATCTGCTTCAAGCCTGCGCCCTACGCGCAGTTTCGTGACACCGAAGTCGATGAGCTGCAACCGACTTACCTCAGGATCAAGATTCAGCCGAACGAAGGGATGTGGTTCGACCTGCTGGCCAAGCGTCCTGGACCTGCGCTGAACATGGCTAACATCGAGCTGGGCTTTGCCTACAAGGATTACTTCGAGATGCAGCCGTCCACCGGTTATGAAACCTTGATCTACGACTGCCTGACCGGTGATCAAACGCTGTTTCAGCGCGCTGACAATATCGAAAATGGCTGGCGTGCGGTGCAGCCGTTCCTCGATGCCTGGAAAGAGGACGCCAGCGTGCAAACCTACGCTGCGGGCGAAAATGGCCCAACGGTTGCCGATGAGCTACTGACCCGCGACGGCCGCGTCTGGCACGGCCTCGGATAAGCCACAGGGTAAGTGTTACAGCCAGTAGCTCACCGCATACCAGCCCAGCACGCCCATCACCACGGTGTACGGCAGGGCCATCCAGACCATGCGCCCGTACGACAACCGAATCAGCGGGGCAATTGCCGAGGTCAGCAAAAACAAAAACGCTGCCTGACCGTTGGGTGTTGCCACGCTGGGCAGGTTAGTGCCGGTATTGATGGCGATCGCCAGCGTTTCGAAATGCTCACGGCTCATATGGCCGGAGATGAATGCCTGTTTCACCTCGGTGATGTAGATCGTCGCCACGAACACGTTATCGCTGATGGCCGACAACACGCCATTAGCGATAAACAACATGCCCGGTTGCTGATCCGCCGGCAGGGACAGCACCCACTGGATCAACGGCGTGAACAGTTGCTGATCGTGAATCACTGCCACAACGGCGAAGAACACCACCAGCAAGGCAGTAAACGGCATCGCATCCTTGAAGGCGTTGCCGATCCGGTGCTCTTCGGTAATACCGGTGAACGCCGTGATCAAGACGATCACCATCAAGCCGATCAGCCCGACCTCGGCAATGTGAAACGCCAACCCGACAATCAGAATCAGCGCGGCCGCGCCTTGTACCAACAGTGCAGCGCGTTGGCGGGCGGTGCGTTCGGCGTTGTCCTGTGCCGCATAGTTTGCCAGCACCGCGCGGACATTGTCTGGCAGCAAGGTGCCATAACCAAACCAGCGCAGTTTCTCCAGCAGCACACAGGTCACCAGGCCCGCCACCAATACTGGCAACGAGACTGGGGCGACCTTCAGGAAGAAGTCTGCAAAGTGCCAGCCCATTTCATGACCGATCAGCAGGTTCTGTGGCTCGCCCACCAAGGTGCAGACCCCACCGAGCGCTGTACCCACTGCGCCGTGCATCAACAGGCTGCGCAGGAATGAACGGAATTGCTCCAGGTCTTCGTGATGCAGGACGGGCAGGTTGTGGTCGCTGCTGAATTCGCTGTCCTGTCGTGGATCGTTGCCCGACGCCACGCGGTGATAGACCGAGTAAAACCCTACGGCTGCACTGATGATCACGGCGGTCACCGTCAAGGCATCGAGAAATGCCGACAAAAACGCCGACAGAAAACAGAACATCAGCCCCAGCAGTGCCTTGGAACGAACCCCAAGCAACAGCCGCGAAAACAGGAACAGCAGCAGGTCTTTCATGAAGTAAATGCCCGCCACCATGAACATCAGCAGCAGGATCACGGGAAAGTTATGCAGCAACTCGTCATACAACGCTTCAGGTGTGGTCATGCGCAGCAGCAGCGCTTCGACCATCAACAGGCCACCGGGCATCAGCGGGTAGCATTTGAGCGCCATGGCCAGGGTGAAAATGAACTCCGCCACCAGCAACCAGCCCGCGGCCACCGGACCTGCTGTCCACAGCACCAGCGGGTTGAGAATCAGGAAGGCGAGAATGCTCGCCTTGTACCCGCGCGGTGAATGCCCGAGGAAATTGTGCGCAAACGCCTGGGCCATTGAACCGGACATCAGTTGCTCCTTCTATCAAGAAGCGCGCAACTTGCCGTAACAGTCCCGGAAGATCAAGCTCTTGAGTTTCATTATCAATAGGTGATGGCGCACCAGCAGCGGAACAACGGCAAAGCACTACCCCAGATAGCGCGCCAGTACTGCCCGGTAGTGGCCATCCAGCGAGTAGCCGCTGACCACAATTCGCTCATCAGCCTGCACGGCCAACGAGGTTGCCGTGTCCAGGCTACGCCCCAGACGGGTACGCACCCAGCCTTGGCCATTGGCAAAGTGGCGATCCAGGCATCCGTCCGGGAGATGCCGGGCCAAAAGGAAATCCGCTGCGATACCGCCAATGGTTGCACCGACGCTTAGCACCCGGCCATCGGCGAGAACCTGGGCCGCTGTCCATTGGCAGCCACTGCTACCTATTTCAGTGAGCCGCGCGTGACCTCCGTTGCAATGAATGTCCGGCCGACCGTTTTTGCGCACAGTCAGCGACAGGCATTGCATCGGGTCGCGACTGCTACCGAAACACTGCAGGCGCCCATCCGTTTGCTCGATCACCTGACTCACCTGGGCGCTGCGCCCCTGAACCTTGAAGCTTAAAAAACCGTCTTCAGCGAAGTCTTCGTCCAGTCGGCCGGTGCTGTCGAAGCGTGCCAGCAAACCTTCCTGCGGCAGATTGATGGAGCCGGCGACCACGATCTGACCATCTGCCAACACCAGGAGGCTGCTCAGCCAGGTATTTTTCAGCAAGTGTCTGACCATGACAAATCCATGACCGTTGAACGTCTCGTCCAGCGTCCCATCCGGATTGAGCCGTATCAGGATGCCGACGTGATCCGCGAATTCGTAGTGATGGTTGGCCAGCAGCAAGATTCGACCATCGGCCTGCACCTGGAAGTCGCAAGCTTCAGCCCCCGGAACTCCTGGCGGTAACCAGTCGTCACGCAGGCCTCGGGACAGATCGCCAGGCAAACGCACAATCTGTACACCCCGGTCACCAAATTGCAGAACCGGGCGGCCATGTGAGTCAAACATTGCCAGTGCCGGGAGTGTACGGTGGGCGCTTTCGTAATGCAGACCGGATAACAGGATTTTTCCGTCGGGCAGCTCTTGAACCTTGCCTCCTGTCGCCTCGAAGCCGCTTTCAAACTGTCCGGTAATGCTGCCCTCAGTGCCGAAGCCCGGATCCGCTGAGCCATCCTCAAGTAATCGGGCCAGCCCATAACAGTAACCGTGCCTGGTTCCGACCTTGGCCACGACCAGCAAGCGGCCCATCGAATCGACCACGACATCGTTGGCCATGCTCGAAAGGCTGCCCGCGAACTGCACCCAGGCCCTGCCGGATGATGCAAAGCTTGAGTCGAGTTTTCCCGCTGTGCCGCGAGGGGCTGCGAGGGCAAAAGCGTTATGGATGGGCATGTCGCATCTCCTTGCGAGTCGACCGGATCCAGAACTGCGGAGGCAGACTTTGAAAGAAGTATTCAATCCCTGATTGATGCAATGTACAACGGTCAGAAATAACAGACGGAGCGTCGTTCTGTGCCAGAACAATGTCTTTGCGAACCGCTGACAAGTTGGCCTGACATATACGACCGTCTATCGCAATAGGGCAAAAACAGAGAGGGTCGAAGAGGAGGGGAACTCTTGAGATGTTTCGATAAAAAAGTGCGGATCACGTCGCCGTGATCCGCACATTTCTTTTACTGTGGCATTGTCCAGGATTGCAGCTGATAACCTTCCTCGCTCAACTCGGCGCGAGCTTTTTTCAGCAAATCTTCAAGTTGGGCCGGGTCGGTATAGGCGCTGCTGGGAATCTGTTTGCGCCCGATACGGGTGCTGGTGCGGTCGATGACGGTCAGGCTGAGTTCGCCAGTACCGTCCTGTGGAGCCCAGGCCACGCATTGGAATGGCTTAAATGCGCGGTCGGCAATCAAAAGAGCTTCGTTGATACGCAGCGGGGCGTTCATGGGGTCTTCTCTCGTCTGTGCCCAATCAAGTGATGTGCCGTCGGTTGGGCTTACCGTTCGGCTGGTTACTTGTACTGATGCGCGCAAGGGGGGGGCGGGTCACACACAATCAAAAGAAATTTCCACTTTCTTTTATAACGGCAATGACAAGGGGCGCGTTGAAAGCTGGATGAAAGGTTCAAACGTGTCAGGTAGCTAATATGGGCACGTTTTATAACGTAAACGACGTTGACCTTATTATTAAACGATACAAGGCAGCGTCAAGATCTTGCTAACGTTACATTCACGGGCGCCAAACGACTGTTTCTAATAAATTTTCTAATTTTTGGCGCCAAGGAACAGTCATGATCGAAACGCCCGCATTGCGACGTTTGCTAGTGGTTGATCCGTGTGACGACTGCCATCGCTTATTACCCGGCCTGCGTACGATCGGCTGGGATGTCGACAGTTGTACCCTGGAGAACGCTTCCCATCGTTCCTGTGATGTCGGCCTGCTGCGCCTTCAACCTGTTCATTTTGAACGTCCTGAAGCCGTCAAGGAACTGATCAGCCGTAGCGGCACTGAATGGATCGCTGTTCTCAACCAGGAAGTCTTGCGGTTGCAGAATGCCGGCGATTTTGTCTGCGAATGGTTTTTCGATTTTCATACCCTGCCGTTTGACGTCTCCAGGGTTCAAGTGACCCTTGGGCGGGCATTCGGCATGGCGCGTTTGCGCGGTCAGGGCACGATTCACGTCCACCAACCCGAACATGAACTGCTGGGTGACAGCCGGCCGATCCGTGAACTGCGTAAATTGCTGAGCAAATTGGCGCCTACCGAGTCGCCAGTGTTGATCCGAGGGGAAAGCGGTACCGGTAAAGAGCTGGTCGCCAGAACCTTGCACCGTCAGTCGCAACGCCACAGTAAACCGTTTGTCGCGATCAATTGCGGGGCGATTCCCGAGCATCTGATTCAGTCCGAGCTGTTTGGTCACGAAAAGGGCGCTTTTACCGGTGCACACCAACGTAAAGTCGGACGCATTGAAGCAGCCAATGGTGGCACCCTGTTTCTGGATGAAATAGGTGATCTGCCCCTTGAACTGCAAGCTAACCTGTTGCGTTTCCTGCAGGAAAAACACATCGAACGGGTTGGCGGCAGTCAACCGATTCCCGTGGATGTCCGGGTCTTGGCGGCCACTCACGTGGACCTGGAAGCCGCGATCGAGGCCAAGTGTTTTCGCGAGGATTTGTACTACCGGCTCAACGTCCTGCAGGTGGTCACTGTGCCGCTACGCGAGCGTCACGGCGACCTGGCGCTGCTGGCCAACCATTTTTCCCACTTTTACAGCCAGGAAACCGGGCGTCGGCCGCGCAGTTTCAGCGAAGACGCGCTGATTGCCATGGGCAAGCACGACTGGCCGGGCAATGTCCGTGAGCTGGCGAACCGGGTGCGTCGAGGGTTGGTGCTGGCTGAAGGCCGGCAGATCGAGGCACGGGACCTGGGGTTGATTGGCCAACAGGCGATTACCGCGCCGATGGGCACCCTCGAAGACTACAAGACCCGCGCCGAACGCCAGGCATTGTGCGACGTATTGAACCGCCACAGTGACAACCTCAGTGTGGCCGCTCGAGTACTGGGCGTTTCCCGGCCGACTTTTTACCGATTGCTGCACAAGCACCAGATCCGCTAGGGCGCGGAGAAACGAAAAGGCCCGCTGCGATTTACGTCGCAGCGGGCCTTTTCCTTGTGTGGTGTTTAGAAGTAGTACGGGAATTTCAGGCTGAAGGAGAAGGCTGGTGCGTCCTGGGTCAAGCCGATGGCGAGGTTGGGGACTATCGTCAGTTTGTCGGTTGCCGCCATGGTCAGGCCGATGTTGAAGTTGGCAGCGTTGTAGTCGCTGTCCGGGATTGATTGCCAGTCCTGGCCGCTTGGTTTGACTTTGCTTTTGCGGGCGAATTGGTCGGAAAACGAAAACGACATACTCATCTTCTCGTTCAAGGCAAACGCAATGCCGGCGCCGACCTGCCAGGAATCGCCCAGTTTCACGTCTCCCGGGACCGTGGAATTTACCGTGGGGCTGATATCGCTGAAGGAGTCCTGCATGTTGTAGGTATAGGACAGGCTGCCGAAGAGCACGGCAGGGTCGAAGGTCTTGACCAGTGAGATACCCGGGGTAATCGACCAGACACCGTTGCCGGTAGGGAGTGACTGAGGTACTGACAAATTGTCGTTGCCTGGGTCCTTGATCAGCTTGATTCCGTACGGATTTTTGCCGGTCGGCGCCTTGACTCGCAGAGTGACGACCGCGTCGGGCAGGTTTTCCGATTCATCCAGGAACTTGTAGGCAACACCAAAGTTGACATCGCCGATGGTCGGATCGCGCTTGACGGAGGCGTCGGATGAGACCGGGGCTGCGCCTCCTGCACCACCAGAGGAGTACGTCGAATCTCGATAGACGATCGGGACGTTGATGTCGAACTGCCAGCGTTGCGCCACGTTGTAGCGGCCTGTCAGGTCCAGGGTCCAGTTGTCGGCCTTGATGCGGTCAATGTTGATGTTACCGAGAAAAATCGAGTCAAGCGCCAGAAAGCCATTGAGCACCAATGCACGGGTGTCATAGTGGGTATAAGTCATGCCCGTTTCGAAACTGAACTTACCACCACCGAAGAAGCCGCTGGCTTCGTCATACAGGTTGGAGACGCTTTGCGCCGGTCCCGAGTCGTCCTTGAGCGACTGCCCATACGAACTGGTCCCTGGGGCACCCGTGGCCACGGTCTTGGCGCCTGTGGTCTTCTCGGCAGGGGAGCGGGTCAGGCGCTTGGGAGCAGGTGTTGTTGGTGTTTCTTCGACTTGTTTAACGCGCTGCTCAAGTACCATCAGCGCGTTCTGTTGTGCTTCGTAACGCTGTTTCAGCTCCATGAGTTCTTGTTTTAAGGCTTCAACCTGGGGGTCCGGTGCTGCTTGCAGCAAAGTGGCCGGGACCAGGGTACTCAAACAAACGACAGCTCTGAACGTCAAAGATCTGTGCATGGGTTTGTCGTCCCTTCTGACTACATTCGATGAGACTCAGCGTAGATCAGTATCCGAGAGTGCGTAGGCCTTTTAGTTGGTCCAGACTGCAGTCCAGCGCCCCGGCGGTCGGCAGGTTGTTGCGCAGGACAACATTGAGGGACGTCAGGTTGTTCACCTGGTTTCTTCCGCCGAGCAAGGTCGCGTTCTGCATCAGGCCGCCTTGGGCAAGGCGTTGCACGGTACTGCCCTGATTGTTGTTGGCCTGAATGTTCAACTGCACGCCAGTGTTACTTGACGACATACTGAAGGTCCCGGCACCGTTGGACGCGGACAAAGTCGTGCCGGCGGCCAATGGCTGGCCCTGGGTATCCATTTGTGGTGCCTGGTTGGCTTCTTTGACGTTGATGGCGACATTGTTGTAGGCGCTGTTGTAGTCGCCGGCGGCGCGCACGACCTGGGTTACACCCTGGGTGCTGCTGAGGCCGGCGCCGCCGCTGACATTGCCGGAACCCTGGGAGACCGGTGAACCATCACCTTTCTTGTCGATCATCGACACATAGAACTGTGGCTTGATGGTCGATTCCTGAATCTGCATCGAGGAGGTTGCCCCGATCACTTCGCCGCTGGCGTTCTGCCAGGTACTGGTCATGACAATCCCGAAACTGATGATCCGGCCCGGCATGACATACCGGCCGCGAAGGGTCGCCAACTCCTGATCCTTGAGTTCAATCGGTTTGAACGTGAGTGCTTGTGTTGGCAGGCTGGCGGCCAGGCAAACGACGGCGAGCCAGTATGGAGTCTTCATTGGATACTCCCGGAGCTTCGTGCTCCTTTGTCATTAGAAAAAGTCGCTCTGGATAAATCCGAAATCCATCAATTCTGCGTCCCGCACCGGGCTGAAGGTGTTGATGCGGTTCTTGGCGGTCAGTGGCAAAGGTGGATCGCGCAAGACGTTGGCCTTGTCGTAGCCCTGGCCTATCACAGCGAAGATGATGCCGTTCCAGCCTTTGACAAAGTCGTCGAACTTGAAGCGTCTGTGACCGAGTACCGGATCACCGATATACACCCAGTCTTTCTCCGCTTTTTGCATGACCACGAAGTGCTTGTAGCCACGGATGTCCATGAGCACGATGACTGGAATGGCGACGCTGGTCAGAGTTTCCGGCGTTACCCGATAACCACGGGCCCGCATGCCGATACTTTCCACGTAACGCTTCATGTCGAGCATGGAGAAGCCCTGGACGCGGACCAGATTCTGGTCAGAGTGAGCCAGCATGCCTTCGATGATTTGTGCCTCGGTTACGTCCAGCCAATAGGCCTGGCGCAATACGGTCGCCAGGGAAGCTGCACCGCAGCTGAAGTCGGTTTTTTGTTGGACCAGGTCGGCAAATTTGCGCTCACGCATGCTCTGGACCGGTTTGAAAACGACCGCTCCGCCGGGCAAGACGGAAAGCGGCATTTGTCCCGCTTCGCTCAGGCCAGCCAGAAAAACCAGGAACATCAGGGCGAAAATGCGCATGATCGTAAGCCTTCCGTGCAAGAGTGAAAAAAAGCCCCCCGAAGGGGGCTCTCCAGACTCTGGAGCTTGGTTTACAGGCAGGTTTTGCAACCGGATGCAATGGACAGCGAGTTGCTTTGTTGGTTGCCATTACCGGCAGCCACGTTGACGCCGAGGTTGCCACTGCCACCATTCACCGAACCGTTCAGGTTAGCAGTGTTGGTCACAGGGTTTGCCCAGCCAGTTGGGGTCAGCACTTGCCAGGACACGGTGTTGCTCAAGTCAAAGGAGCTGGACTCGCTGAAGCTTTGCGATTTGTCGCTCGCTGCGTAGCCAGCTGCGCCGTACGATTCGCTGCCCGATGCACTGCCCGAAGCGCTGCTCGATTTGCTGTTCGATGCGCTGTTCGATTTGCTGTTCGACCCGCTGTTCGATGCGCTGTTCGATGTGTTGAGCGATGCGTTGAGCGATGCGTTGAGCGATGCGTCGAAATCCGCACTGCTGCTGCTATGATGATGGCCACTATTCCTGGAAGCGCTAACGTCCACGTCCACAGAAGCGTCCAGTTTAGCTTTCAAAGCAGCGTTCGAAGCAGAGTTGCTGGCAGAGTTCCAAGCAGAGTTCGAAGTAGAGTCGCTGGCAGATTTCGAAGCAGACTTCGTAGCAAATTGCGTAGCAAAGGCCGAAGCAGAGTACTTGGCATAGTCCGAAGCAGACTTCGAATCGGATGCCTCTTTGAAAGACTCATGACCGCTGGCTGAGACGGTACGCGACAGCGTATCCACGCGGTACGTCCGATCGGCGTCGTTATACACCCTCAGGCCTGGGCCTGACTGATCGGCACTCGCGGTTGCGGTAGCGTGCTTGCCGCCAGACACAGCGATCGCCATGGTGTTTTTCTGTTGGTTAAGGTCGCCAGCAGCCATGTTGATGCCCAGGTTGCCGCTACCGCCGTTAGCCGAACCATTCATATTGGCGCTGTTGTTGGTGGATTGGTTGTCGACCTCGTTGTTGTTTTGGGTTTGCGTGACCTTGGCGGTTGCTACCACAGACCCAAAGACAAACGAGCCATCGCCGCTGGCAATGGCGGCAGCGTTGTCTTGCTGGTTGCCGTCGCCTGCTGCAACGTTGACGCCCACATTACCCGAGGCACCCGTGGCCGAGTTGTTCATGTTGGCGCTATTTTTGGTCCCTTCATTGCTGATGTAGTTGTTAGTGCTGGTTTGTTTATCTGTAGCGTTGGCAGTGGCGCCAGCATTGGTGGTGTCTTTTGGATTCACGTGATGACGATGATGATGCTCGTCATCACGCTGGCCAGCTTGTACAGCAATAGCCATTACCGCAGCGATCGCGAAAACCAGAGGCTTGAGTGCCATT
This sequence comes from Pseudomonas fluorescens HK44, assembly GCF_000217955.3. Lineage (GTDB taxonomy): Bacteria > Pseudomonadota > Gammaproteobacteria > Pseudomonadales > Pseudomonadaceae > Aquipseudomonas > Aquipseudomonas fluorescens_AQ. Next base: position 663,046 of record NZ_AFOY02000015.1, read on the forward strand.
GAGGGTTTCATGCTGATTCTCCGTACTTTATTTTTAGGTTAAGTGTTGTTTTTTACCTTTTGGGTCAATCCGCGACCCGTACGCTCAGGGTGTTGGCCGTTCGGTTTCCCACCCCGGCGCTCTGATTCAACTGGATCACCCCACGGCTACCGGTGAAGGCCTGGTCGCTGGTAGCGACCTGGCGATGGCCAGGAGTAAGATCCGTTGAATCGGAGCTGTTGAGCAGCGCCACGTTCTGTTGCTTGAGGACGCTGTCGTCGATACTTTGCGGCGTAGCACTGATGCTTATCCGCAGGGCGTTGGCTTGCTGGTTGCTGGCGCCCGAACTCTGATTGACCCCCAGTACGCCATTGCCGTTACTGAAGGCGTTGCCTTTAATGGCTGACTGGGCATCGATCCTGGGATCGACCTGAGTACGCAACCGTTGGCGAATCTGCGTGGTGGCACTGGCGTCGGTGTCAATGGCGATGGCTCGGGCGTTGGCCTGTTGTTGCTGATCACCGGCAGCCTGGTTGACCGAGAAGTTGCCCTGGTACTGACTGCCGGAGTTGTCGATGGTGGCCGTATCGATGACAGGAGGTTGGGCAAAGGTCGGCGCACTGCAAAACATGGCCAGAATCAGCAGAGTGCGATTCATTTCATTGTCCCCCCGATAGCATTCAGACTGCCCAGGCCTTGCTGGATGGTGCCGTTGATCCTGTTGGCAACACCGTTGCCGGAGCCCGCGGAATGTCCTGCGGACAAGCCGGGCAGCTGTGACTGACCGTTGATGTTGCCGCTCAGCGTGCCGGTGGCTTGAGTGATCGTGCCGGCGATGCTTGCACCGCTGCTGATGCCGGAAATATCACTGTCCGTCAGTTCATTGGTTGCACTGATGACTTGTTTGGACGGGTTGGCATTGACGGTCAGGGGGCTAGGGTCGGGAACCATGGGGCGGCGAGTCGCGTTACGCGTTTGGACTTCCCGCTGGATGACAATGATCCCATCGGCGGCCTGGACAGGCAGACTGATACTCGAACCCAATGCATATCCAATCAGCAGGAGGCGAAAAATGCCTTTATCGATATTCCCCACGACGGCAATTCCTTCTTAAAGTGCGCTGGCCCGTATCAACGTTGCGAGGAACCGAGCAGAAGGTGTGCCGCTTTTTATTTTTATAGTTAAAACAGTGGGTTGTGATTATTTGTGGCGGGCGTCAAAAATTTGTTGTAACTACGCTGAGACAGATGGCCGGGCATTGCGCCGTTTATCTGTCCGCAATAGCTCATCATGGACTGTGTGGATCGACTGTTTCAGTTGATTAACACGTTGCCCCGGCGAGGCTTGAGCCGCTTCATTTGGCGGGTTTGTGGGGAGGAGGGTGTTTCAGGAATGGACATTTTGCCGGGCGGGGCGTGCTGGAGTCAGGCGCCCAGCAGCCGATTGACCGCCTCGAATGCATCGCGCCTGCGCTGTGCCCAGTCACCATGCAACATCTGGTAAGTCTGCTGGTGCCGGTCGAGCCAATCGCGACTGGCCTGGAAAAATGCCTGGCGATCGGCAAGATCCGGCTGACAGCGTTGCCCGTCGTCAGTCCAGACAACCGCCTGCGGGCTGAGCAGCAGGTGCAGATCGTAGTGCCGCGCCAGCAAGGCTTCTTCGATCCAGGCCGGGCAGCCACCGAACAGCGCATGACTCCAGAGCATATTGCTCAATAGATGCGTATCGAGGATCAGCAGTGACGGTTGTCTGGCGCGAGACTTGTCCTCCCACTGTAGCTGACCCAGTGCAATCACCGAAATATCTTCGTAGCAGGTTTCGCGGGCCTCTTTTTCGATAAAGCGCCGAACATACTCACCCACCAGCAACCCGCCGAAACGGGCTTGCAGCTCGGCCGCCAGCCAACTCTTGCCGCTGGACTCCGGACCGCTCAAGACCAGCACTTTCATGCGCGCAACGCCGGATCGGCGCGCCATTCCCGCCAGCCTTGCACGGCGATCAACGTAAACAGGCCATAGAGCGCTGCGGTCAGGTACAGGCCTTTGTAGATAAACAACCCGACGAAAATCACATCGACGGCAATCCACAACGGCCAGCATTGCAGGCGTTTTTGCGCCATCCACACTTGCGCCACCAGGCTAAAGCCGGTCAATGCCGCGTCCAGCCAGGGCTGCGCGGCATCGGTCCAATGAGCCATGGCCGCGCCCAGCAGCAAACTGCCGACGGCACCGACGGCCAACCCCGCCCACATCGCGCGGCCGTCCAGTTGCGTGACTTGCCGTCCATGTTGCGCTTCGCCGGCTCGGGTCCACTGCCACCAGCCGAAGAGCTGCAAGCCGGCGTAAATCACCTGCAGCAGCATGTCCGAATACAGCTTTACCTCGAAGAAGATCCAGCTATAGAGCAGCACCATGACCAGGCCGATCGGCCAGCACCAGGGGTTCTGTTTGACCGTCAACCAGACGGCGATCACGCCGAGTGCTGCGGCAAACAGTTCAAGCCCGGACATGAGGGTTCCTTGGTGAAGTTGAAAAGGGCGCCGATTGTAACGCAGGTGGGGATTGTGACGAGGGGACTTGCCCGAATGCCGGCCAGTGAGTCCAATTACGACGCAGCGTTATTCAGGCATGTCTGATAGGATTTCGGCCGCGTCAGCAAAAACCTGAAATCGCGCTGATTTTTCACGGGGTTTTACGGCTTCGCGTGGGGATCGTGCGTATTGTCATTCGGTGATGCTGATCGCAGTGGACGCTTGAATTTTATTAGCGAGGCATGCCTTGGAGGCATCGTTTCATTGGGGGATTAATGGATTTTTGGACCGCCGTTCAGGCTTTGATTCTTGGCGTTGTAGAAGGACTGACAGAGTTTTTGCCTATTTCCAGTACCGGGCACCAGATTATCGTCGCCGATTTGCTCAACTTCGGTGGCGAGCGCGAGAAGGCATTCAACATCATCATCCAGCTCGGCGCGATCCTGGCCGTGGTCTGGGAGTTTCGCCGCAAGATACTCGATGTGGTGACGGGGCTGCCTACACAGCGCAACGCTCAACGGTTTACCGTTAACCTGTTGATCGCGTTCATGCCGGCCGTGGTGCTGGGTGTGATCTTCGCCAATATGATCCACAAATACCTGTTCAACCCGATCACTGTGGCGACGGCGCTGGTGGTGGGCGGGATCATCATGTTGTGGGCTGAACGCCGCGTGCATACCGTGCACGCCGAAACCGTCGACGAGATCAACTGGAAAGACGCCCTGAAGGTTGGTTTTGCCCAGTGCCTGGCAATGATTCCCGGCACTTCGCGCTCGGGATCGACGATCATCGGCGGCTTGTTGTTTGGCCTGTCGCGTAAAACCGCCACCGAGTTTTCGTTCTTCCTGGCCATGCCGACCATGGTCGGTGCCGCGGTGTACTCCGGCTACAAGTATCGCGACCTGTTTCAGGCTGCTGACCTTCCGGTGTTCGCCATCGGCTTCGTCACTGCGTTTATTTTCGCGATGATCGCGGTCAAGGGCTTGCTCAAGTTCATCGCCAGCCACAGCTATGCTGCGTTTGCCTGGTACCGGATCGCGTTCGGCTTGTTGATTCTGGCGACCTGGCAGTTCGGTTGGGTCGACTGGTCAGCGGCTACATCGTGATCGAGCCACGCAATGGGCGCGCGATTCAACACCCGCGCCTCAAAGGCCTGATGTTCCTGGCGCTGTGCGCCTTGCCGGCATTTGGCTCGGTGCTTCTTTGGTGGCGCGGGATTTCGCTGATTCCGCTCGCGGCCTATGGGATTGTCAGCCTGTTGGCGTTCTTCCTGTACTGGAGCGACAAACGCAAGGCCCGGGCAGACAGCTGGCGCACACCGGAAAACGTGTTGCACGCAATCGAACTGGCCGGTGGCTGGCCGGGCGCCTTGCTCGCCCAGCAAGTGTTTCGGCACAAGACCCGCAAAGTGTCCTATCAACTGGTGTTCTGGATCATCGTGTTGTTGCATGAGGTGTTCTGGATCGACCAGTTGTTCCTCGGCGCCGGCCTCTTCAAGCTGTTCTAAATCAATAACCCGACCTGCACGCGCTTGGGCAACTTGCTCACCACCAGTTGGTGAGAACGTTGCAGCAAGCCTTGCAGCTCCTCGGCGCCAAGCGGGTAGGGCGTTTGCATGATGATCCACTGCGCCCTTGCCAGATAGGGCGCAGGTCCTATGCCGGGGCGGTCGACATGCCCCAGAAACAGCTCTTTATCGACCTTGAACGCCAATGACTCACCCCGCAGGTTTTGCAGCGCGAACATCTTGTTTCCAGCCACTGAAAACACTCGCACGCCACCCCATTTGTAATCCTCTTGCGCGCCGGGCAGTGCCAGGCAGAAACGCGCCACGTCTTCCTCGGTCATCGGTTTAGCCTTCATAACAATCGATCCCCGCAGGCTTTGAATGATTCGGTCAAATGGTCGATCCAGGCGCGCACCGCTGGCAGCAAGCCGCGCCGATGAGGGTAGACCGCCAGCAGCCAACCGCCAGGCAGCGACCACTCGGGCAACAACTGCACCAGCGAGCCGTTTTCCAGTTCCTCTTCGCAGTACATCATCGGCAGCAGGGTGAAGCCAAGACCCGCCAGCGTGCAGGCTTTGCGGACGATGAAATCATCGATCCCCAGTCGTGCTTCCAACGACAGGTCATAACTCTTGCCATGAGCATCGAGCATGCGCAGATGCACCATGCGATCAGCTTCCAGAGCGCCGAGCACCGGCACCTGTTTCAGGTCTTCCGGGCTGTTGATAGGGTGCTCGCCTAGAAAGGCCGGGCTGGCGATCATCACCATTTGTGCCTGGCGCAGGCGCCGGGTAACCAGCAGCGGGTCTTCATCACCCAGTTCGCGCACTCTCAAGGCAACATCGATGCCTTCGGTCACCAGGTCGACCCGGCGGTTAAGCAACTGCATCTCCAATTGCACGTGGGGGAAGCGTTCCAGAAACGAGCTGATGACCGCTGGCAAAAATTCATGAGCCAGCCCGACGGGGCAGGAAACCCGCAACCGCCCTCGGGGTTCGCTGGACATGCTGGCGACGGCCTCGTCAGCCATCTCGGCCTCCAGCAGCATTGCCTGGCAGTGGCGCAAATAGCGCTCGCCGACAGCGGTCAGCTTGAGCTGGCGGGTGGTGCGCTGGAGGAGGCGGGCACCCAGGCGCTCTTCAAGTTCGGCGATACGCCGCGACAGCCGCGACTTGGGGATGCCCAACACACGCCCGGCAGCGGCGAAACCGCCGGCTTCGACCACTTTGGCGAAGTAGTAAAGGTCATTGAGGTCTTGCATGGCATGACTCGACTGTCCTATTAGTGGGACAAACTATCGCATTGTTGCTGACTAATCAGCTATTGGTTTCATCTGTAGGATTGTCCCCATCAGATCGCCCGGTGGCGATCCTCACTTGGAGATCCCACATGAAACTCTTGCACATTGATTCGAGCATCCTTGGCGACAACTCTGCTTCCCGTCAGTTGAGCCACAGTGTCGTCCAGGCCTGGAAAGCCGCCGAGCCTGCTGCCGTGGTGACCTACCGCGACCTGGCCAGCGACGCCATCAGCCATTTCTCTGCCGCGACGCTGGTCGCTGCCGGCACCACCGCCGAGTTGCGTAACGCCGCACAACAGCACGAAGCCGAGCTGAGCGCTTCGACCCTGGCCGAATTCCTCGCTGCCGATGCCGTCGTGATCGCAGCACCGATGTACAACTTCACCATCCCGACCCAGCTCAAGGCCTGGATCGACCGCATTGCCGTTGCCGGCCAGACTTTCCGCTACACCGAAGCCGGCCCTGAAGGCCTGTGCGGCAACAAGAAAGTCGTCGTGGTGTCGACTTCAGGCGGGATGCACGTGGGTCAAGCGACTGGCGTAGGTCACGAAGAGTATTTGAAAGTCATGCTGGGCTTCATGGGCATCACCGACATCGAGTTCGTCCGCGCCCATGGTCTGGCTTACGGTGACGACGTTCGCAACAAAGCCATGAGCGACGCTCAGGCACGCATCAGCGAGCAACTGTTCGCTGCCGCGTAAGGCTTGCGTAAAGAGTTAAAAAGCTCAGGCAATACCCACTAGACTCTGTATTCTGGTCGTCGTAAAACGATCAGGGTACGGAGTCTTTTCGTATCTGTTTCAAAAGCGCTGTCGTTTCAGGTGTTGGCCCAGGTTATGCAGTCTCGGGTTATCGGCCCCGTTCTGCGTAGACCTTGAAAGCGGCAATTGTCGGCGCAAGGCTTTAATCCAAGCGATTGGAGGAAAACGGGTATTCCAATCGGGTAACAAGGTGGGGCATCCCATGATGCGTCTTTGTGCAATGTTACTGATTTGCCTGCTCAGCGGCCTGAATTCAGTGCAAGCCGCGCCTGCGCCGCACCCTCATTGGAGCGTTGGCTACCATGAGCTGACGTTTCTCGATCCGCTGGATTTACAACCCATGCGGGCCATTGCCTTTTACCCGTCGACCGGCATCGAGCACTCAAGCAAGCTTGAGGGTTATCAGGTCCAGGCAACCGAAGACGCAAGGGTCGCGATTGGCCGCTTTCCGATGTTGATGCTCTCCCACGGCAACATCGGTACCCCATTGGCGTTGCATGACCTTGCCACATCGCTGGCACGCAAAGGCTTTGTGGTGGTGGCGGTGATTCATCCCGGTGACAACTCCAAGGACCACAGCCGCCTCGGTACGCTAAGCAACCTCTATGGACGACCGATCCAGATTTCCGAAGCCATTACCGCCACCCTGGCCGACCCGATGCTGTCGCCGTTCGTCAATCCCGACGAGGTCGGGGTGATCGGCTATTCGGCCGGTGGCGAAACCGCGTTGATTCTCTCGGGCGCCACACCGGATCTGGACCGTTTGCGGCGTTATTGCAAGGAGCGTCCTGATGACGGAGACGCCTGCAGCACCAACGGTGAGCTGATTGTCGACCGCGATGACTTGCAACCAGTCGCTGACCCACGAGTTCACGCGCTGTTGCTGATGGCGCCATTGAGCCTTAAGTTCGGCCGTCATACCCTGGCTGGTGTGCATGTGCCGGTGCTGCTCTATAGCGGCGATGGCGACAAACTGGTCGCCCTCGATAGAAATGCCGCTGCGCTTGCTCGCAAATTGCCTGTTGCACCAGATTTCAAATTGCTGGCCGGGGCCGGGCATTTCGTGTTCATGGCACCGTGTACCCAGGAACAACTCGTGGCGATGCCAGCCTTGTGCACCGATGCTGACGGCGTTGACCGTGAGGATATTCACCGCAACCTGATCTCCGAAGCCGGGCGTTTCTTTGCCCAAACCCTGAGCAAACCAAGCCGGGCCGGCATGCAGACGGCTGACCAAACGTTGCCGTAGACGCCAGGGCCTTACGACGGGCTGAGTGCTGAGCGACATTTCAGCAGCAAGGTCAGCCCCAGTCCGGAGATCGACAGCAGCGCCGCACAGAAGAAAATCCACGAGTACCCCAGATTCAACGCCACCGCGCCCATCAACGGCCCGGCAATCGCCAGCGCCAGATCGAAAAACACCGCATAGGCACTCAAGCCGGCGCCACGGCTGCTGCTTGGCACTTGTTTGATGGCCTCGACACCCAATGCCGGATAAACCAGTGACAGACCGAACCCGGTGAGCCCCGCGCCAATCAACGCCACTGCCGTCGAAGGCGCCAACCAGAGCAGGCCCAGCCCCAGGGTTTCGATGCTCATGCAGGCGATGGCCGAGTTGAACCCGCCAAAGCGGTTGATGCTGGAGATAAACAGCAGGCGCGAGAGAATGAAACAAATGCCAAAGACCGTCAGGCACCAGGCCGCCCCGGTCCAGCCGCGACTGATATAGAACAGGGTAATAAAGGTGGTGAGCGTACCGTAGCCAATCGAAGCCAGACTCAGGCTGGCGCCGAAGGGCGCGACGCGCCCGAACACCGCCCAAAATGGCAACCGCTCACCGCGAATGACCGGCACCGAGGGCTTGTTGCGAATCAGCAGCAGCGCCATCAGCGCCAGTAACGAGAGCGCAATGCCAAGGCTCACGAAACCCAACCGGCCGACCATCACCACACCCAGTGGCGCACCAATGGCAATCGCGCCATACGAGGCGATGCCATTCCAGGAAATCGAGCGGGCGGTGTGTTCGGCACCCACCTGGCCCATGCACCAACTGATGGTGCCGACGCCGATCAAGCCTTGGGCGACCCCCAACAACAGTCGACCGACGATCAGAATTATCAGGCTCAGTAACGGCAGGCTCTGCAACAGGGTCGACAGCAACGTCAGGACGCCACTGAGCACGATCCCCAGCAACCCATACACAATCGCCCGTTTGGTACCGATGTTGTCAGACATACGGCCCGCCATAGGACGGCTGAGCAGGGTGGCGAGGTACTGCGAGCCGATGGTCAGCCCTGCGACGATGGCGCTGAACCCCAGTTGCTCATGGACATACCCCGGTAATACCGCAATCGGCAGACCGATGCAGAGGAACGCGATAAAGGTATAAAAAACGATGGAGACGATCTGCAAGGTGATCGCCGTGGAGCTGACGGGAGGCGTTTGTTGCGCAGACATGAGAGCTCGTTCGCGGGCGGGCGGTTAGAGAGCTGCATCATGGCGTGGGTCTGAAATAAAAGAAAGCAGGCTAACGGTTTATGGAGGTCAACAGCATGACTTTTCAGGCTGTAGGGTGACTGTGGCGAGGGGGCTTGCCCCCGTTGGCTCGTGAAACGGCCCTGAATCTGCGATCGCGGTCGATCAGAAACACCGCGTTCAACGGATATACGACTGCTGCGCCCGAGCGCGGACCGGCCGAACGGGGGCAAGCCCCCTCGCCACAGAGATTGCGCGGCCTTAGTTCAGACCCAGTTTCCCACGCAGGGTCGACAGGTCTTCCGCCAGGGTGTTGACCGGGCCGACCAGTGCCTTGCGGTCGTTTTCCTTGACCTTGTCGTAGGTCTCGAAACCGCCGCCAGCGGTTTTGTACTTGGCCAGGATCGTGTTCACGCTGGCGAAGTTCTTGTCGACTTTGGCGACGAAGGCCTTGTCCTGTTTCTCGAGTTGCGGACGGAACAGGTCGACGATTTTCTTCGCGCCGTCAATGTTGCCCTGGAAGTCATACAGGTCGGTGTGGCTGTAGCGGTCTTCTTCACCGGAGATCTTGGTGGCAGCGACTTCTTCGAGCAAGGTAGCGGCGCCACCGACAACCTTCTCTGGCGGGAGGGTCATGCCGGCAACACGGGTTTTCAGTTCTTTGACGTTGTTATTCAGGCCATCGGCCAGCTCACCGAGACCCTCAGTGGTTTTCTCGGAGAACAGCGTGTATTCAATGCGGTGGAAACCGGTGAAGTCTTCAGCCTTGACGCCTTTTTCGTGGTCGTTGACGCGCGAGTCGATGGATGCATCGAGGTCACTGAACAGCTCGGCCATCGGCTCGATCGACTCGTAGTAGACACGGGTAGGTGCATAGAGCTTCTGAGCAGTAGCCAGGTCACCTTTTTTCACTGCGTCGGTGAACTGCTGGGTGTGGCTGGCAAACCCTTCGAGCTGTTCGCTGACGTAGATTTTGTAATCCGAAATCGGCCCCACCAGATCCAGCGGCGCTGCGGCGGCGAAAGCCGACAGTGGGGCGTGGAGCAAGCCAAGGGCAACCAGCAAAGCGAGAGGCGACTTTTTCATGGGACTTTTCCGTGAGTTTGTTGTGTTTAGGGGGTTAAGCCGTGGTTTTCGGTTGAGTGGCATCGAGCAATGAGCGACCGATGAAGTCCTTGTCGCCGGTGACGCCCGGCAAGGTGAAGAAGTAGCCGCCGCCGATGGGCTTGAGGTATTCCTCCAGCGGCTCGCCGTTGAGTCGGGTTTGCACGGTAATGAAACCGTTGTGCAGATCGGCCTGGTAGCAGATGAACAGCAAGCCCATTTCCAGCTGACCGTTTTTGCTCACGCCGTTGGAGTAGTTGAACGGCCGACGCAGGATCAGGTTGGCCTGGGTCGCGGCAGTGCGCGGGTTGGCCAGGCGGATGTGCGCGTCCATTTTGGTCAGCTTGCCGTGAGGGTCTTTGGCGTAGTCCGGCACCTGGCTTTCATGGCTGCCGCCAATGGGCGCGCCGGTACTTTTGACCCGACCGAGAATGCCTTCCTGTTCTTGCAGTGGCGTGCGGTCCCAACGCTCGACGAGGTTGCGGATAATCCGCACCGCCTGATAGCTGCCATTAGCCGTCCAGGCCGGCTCATCGCTGCCCGGTTGGACCCAGACAATCTGCTCCATGGCTTTCTTGTCGTTGGAATCCGGGTTGGCCGAGCCGTCACGGAAACCGAGGAAGTTGCGTGCACTCTGCGCAGGTGTTCCAGGCTTGGCCGGCGCTTGCGGCGGCACGCTGCCTTCCTGCTTCCAGCGCACCAGCAGCAGGTCCGGCAGGTTCTTTACGATGTCGCGCAAGGCGTGAATATTGGTGTCGGCGGTGTTGGCGCAGAACTGCAGGCTCAGGTCGCCGTGGCAGAGCTCGGGTTGCAGCGCATCGTTGGGGAAGCCGACCATGCGGATCAATCGCTTGGGCTTGGCGCTGGCCAGGCCGAAACGCTCGTCGAACAGCGATTCACCCACCGAGACGGTGATGGTCAGGTTGTCGGGTGTCACCACCGGGCCAAGAATCCCCGAGTCCACGGGTGGGAACTTCGGGTCGACCTGAGCCACCGGGCCACCGGTCATCAGGAACGCAATGCGCTGGTTCAGTGTGCGAAACAGCCGCTCGAGGTCTTCGCGGTCGGTGGCCAATACGTCGAACGACACCAGCATGCCGCACGCCGGGCGCGGGGTGACGATGCCGGTCTGGTGCTGGCCGTGGAAGTCATGGCGATCCTGGGTTTTGTCGCTGTTCGGTGCTTCAGTGACTTGCGCCGGGCTGGCGGCCATTGCCGGGCAGCTCAACGTGCTACCCGCCAATGCGACACCGGCGGCGCCCATGCCCAACAGTACGCGGCGACGCTGGGTATTGATCTGATCTAAATCATTCATCTGAATTTTTCTTCTGCTTATAGGCCGGAGAGGCCAAGGGCGGGATCGATTCCATCGAGTGCATCGGCCAGAACCTTGGCCTTGTCGGCGAGTTGTGCGCGTTGATCGGCGCCGACACTGTCGTAACTGCTGTAGCCGTCTTTGACTCGCAAGCCATTGAGTTCGGTGTCGAGAGCGTGGGTGGCCGTGTCCAATCGGCTCAGCAATGCGGCGGCAGGCTTGGCCAGTAACGGACGCAACAGATCGACCACTTTGCGGGTGACGTCCAGGTTGGCGGCGAATCCGTTGAGGTCGATGTGGCTGTAGCGTTCTTCTTCACCGCTGCTGGCGCGGACATCGGCCATGTTGCGGAGGTTGCGGGCGACGATGCTTACCAGTTGTTCCGGCGGCAGCGACTGGGCCAGCAGTTGCTGCTTGAGTTCGGTGACATCGGCGACCAGACGCTGGGCGACCGGTGCCAGACCGTCGATGTTTCGTTGCTGAAACAGCGCGTACTCGAGGCGGTGGAAGCCGATGAAGTCCGGATCCTGCTCGTGCTGTTCAAAGTAATCGGCGCGAGCATTGATAACCTTGTCCAGCTCCGCCAGGCGTTGAGCCGCCGGGGCGATGCGTTGATAGGCAACGCGGGCCGGCACGTAAAGCGCCTGGGCCTGGCTCAGGTCACCGGCGTCGATAGCCTGTTGTAATGCGGCGACCGCATTAATCAGCGCAGAGCCCTGACTGCTCAGGTAAACCCGAAACTCCGACAACGGGCCAATAAACGCCACCATCGACGGACGTGCCTTGGCCGCCGCATCGGAGGCGGCGGTGGGCGTGACGTGCAATGTGCCGCGCGGGTTACTGAGCAGACCGCAGGTAATCGCGTAGTCGCCCGGCAACAGGTTGGCGGTGACCACCTGACTCAAGCCGGGAGCGATGTTTTCCCGTTCTACTAGCACGAGCACGCCGTCGAGGACTTCCCATTCAACGGCGCGATCCGAGCGGTTGACGATGCGAAAACTGCTGTGGCCCGCCGGGACGGTCAGCGCATTTGGCTCGCAGCTATGCGGATTAATGGTGACGGTAATCTCGTCGTGGTTAACCTGGCGCTTGGCCGCGGCCATTTGCGACGCGTAGTAGAACAACCCGCCAGCGGCGATCATCACGATCACCGAACCGGCCACCGCCCAGCGCAGGGCGCGGGGAGGCGAGGTCTGAAGAGGGGCCTGGTTTGACATGAATGCCCTTAATGGCTGGAGACGGAAGAGGGTGGCATGGCGGCTGGTTTGGCCGGCGCGCCAGCGGGGAGGAAGAACATCACCAGCGCGGCCAGCAGATAAATCAGGTAAGCGCCGAGGGTGCTGACAGTCGGCGCATCCTGATAACCGAACATGCCGGCCAGCACCGAACCCAGCGGCCCATCCATCGGCAGCGTCGCGCTGAAATCGAAGAGCACGGTTTGCAGGTGATTCCACAGCCCGGCTTCATGCAGTGCGCGCACTGAGCTGGCGAGAATGCCGGCTGCCACCACCAGAATGAACAGCCCGGTCCAGCGGAAGAACGCCGACAGGTTCAGGCGCATGCTGCCGCTGTAGATGAGGAAGCCGATGATCATCGACAGCAGCAGGCCGAGCAGGGCACCGATCGGTGCCCCGGGGCCTTCGCTTTGCTGGAATACCGCGAGCAGGAAGAACACGGTTTCCAGGCCTTCGCGGGCAACCGCGAAAAACACCATGGCGATCAGCGCAGTGACCTGGTGTCTGGAACCGGCCATCGCATGATCGAGGGAAACGTGCAGCGAATGCTTGATCGAGCGCGCGACCTTGCGCATCCAGAACACCATGGAGCTCAAAATCGCCACGGCGATCAGGCCGATGACGCCCTCGAAGAGTTCCTGTTGTTTTTGCGGGAATTCAGCGCTGACCAACTCCAGGCCACCGCCCACCAGCAGGGCCAGCGCGACGGCGAGGAAGACCCCGATCCACATGGCGGGCATCCATTGGCCGCGTCCGGTTTGCATGAGATAACTGGCAATGATGCCGACGATTAACGCCGCTTCAACGCCTTCGCGCAGCATGATCAGAAAGGGAACCAGCATTCAGCACCGCGTCAGCTATAGAGTGGAAGCGAATTTGTAACATAATGATACTTATTTCTAAATAGAGATGATTAGTATTTGCCTGAACGGTAGCTGAACAAGAGTAGGAGCAAGGCTTGCCCGCGAAAAACGATAACGCGCTGTACCTGATGAACCTCATAGCCAATTTCGCGGGCAAGCCTTGCTCCTACGGGGTCTGCGCCTGCGCTAAGATGCGCCGACAAACAAAAAACAGGGTTCACCACGTTCAATGTCGGAAAAAGACACCATCTCCATTCATTTGGTGCGCGAAGCACTGCTGCAAAGCTGCGAGTCGAGCGCGGTCAGCATTGAAGTCTTGCTCAAGGTCGGGATCGAACCGCGTTTGCTTGGCGTGGCTGATGCACGTGTTCCAGCCACGGCCTATGCGCGGCTGTGGCGACTGTTGGCGCGGCGCATGGACGATGAGTTCTTTGGCATGGACCCGCGCCGGTTGAAATCCGGCAGTCTGGAGTTTCTCTGTCGTTGCGCCATGGCCCAGCCGACGTTGGCCGCGGGATTGACGGCCGGGCTGGGGTTTCTCTCGTTGATGCTGGAGTGCATGCCGGCGCAGCTGGTTCATCAGCAAAGCCTGGCAGAAATCGTCCTGCTCGAAGACGACCAGGACCCGCGTCGCGCCTTCACTTATTTCACCTACTGGATGATCGTCCATGGTGTTGCCTGTTGGCTGGCGGGGCGGCGGATACCGATTCTGGCGATCGAACTGCGCTGCGCGGAACCGGACTTCTGCGATGACTATAAGGTGATGTTCTCCGAGAACCTGCGCTTCGACCGACCGCGTACACGGATGATCTTCTCGGCTGATTGCCTGGATCTGCCGATCAAGCGCAGCAGCGACGAGCTCAAGCGCTTTTTGGCCCATGCGCCGGCCAATATCCTGGTCAAGTATCGCGATCCGCAAAGCCTCGCCAGCCGGATCAAACACGATTTGCGGCAATTGCCCGCCGAACAGTGGCCGGAAACCGACAGCCTGGCGCAGCGCCTGTGTATGTCCGCTTCGACGCTGCGTCGACGCTTGGCGGAAGAGGGGCAAACCTATCAAGGCTTGAAGGACAGCGTGCGCAAGGAGTTGGCAATCGTCTGGCTGGCCGAACCTTCGATCAGCTTCACCGAGATCGCCACGCGGCTCGGGTTTGCCGATGCCAGTTCGTTCTACAAGGCGTTTCGCAAATGGTCGGGGTCCAATCCCGGGCATTACCGTAGTTTGATCCTCAACGAAGCAGGACAGTAATTGACTCCTGTGGCGAGGGAGCTTGCTCCCGTTCGATCGCGAAGCGGTCGCAAAGCCCGTTGATAGTGACCTTCTGATAGAGCGCGATTGCAGATTTTGGGGCTGCTACGCACCCCAGCGGGAGCAAGCTCCGTCGCCACGTGGATTTTGCATCCTTGTCTTGGCCAAACCAGTCACGCAACTTGAAAGCTTTGACCATTGTCCCGCGTCGCCCTTGGGGCGAGTATTTCCTGGATTTTTACGGTTCCCCCAACCCAATAAAAATACAGAGGGATTCTGGCAATGCGCGATTACCTGTCTGCGACTTCACAGTTCAACTATCAGCACACCGTCGATGCTGCGCTCAGCGGCTCGTTGACCGCACTCAACGCCTGCGTTGAATGCTGCGACCGCCATGCGATACCCGGGCGCATTGCCTTGTTCTGGGAGGGCCGCGACGGTGCCAGCGCCACGTACACCTTCAGCGATCTGCAGGACAAAGCCGCGCGCTTTGCCAATTTCCTGCTGGCGCAAGGCGTGAAAAAGGGCGACAAGGTCGCCGGCCTGTTGCCACGCAACGTTGAATTGCTGATTGTGGTGTTCGCCACCTGGCGCATCGGCGCGGTCTACCAGCCGCTGTTTACCGCCTTCGGCCCGAAAGCCATCGAACACCGCCTCAACAGTTCCGGCGCCGCCGTGGTGGTGACCGACGCGGTCAATCGTCCAAAGCTCAATGACGTTGCCGACTGCCCGACCATCGTCACCGTCGGCGGCCCGAAAGGTCAGGGTATCGTCCGTGGCGACTTCAGTTTCTGGGCCGAACTGCCCAACTATTCCGCCCAATGCGAACCGCTGCTGCTGAGCGGCGAAGACCCGTTCCTGCTGATGTTCACCTCCGGCACCACCGGCCCGTCGAAAGCCCTGTCGGTGCCCCTCAAGGCGATCGTCGCGTTCCAGAGCTACACCCGTGACGCGGTGGATCTTCGCCCTGAAGATGCGTTCTGGAACGTCGCCGATCCGGGCTGGGCTTACGGTATCTATTTCGGTGTGACCGGACCATTGTCCATGGGCCATCCGATCACCTTTTACGATGGTCCGTTCACCCTCGAAAGCACCTGCCGGGTGATCAACAAATACGGCATCACCAACCTCACCGGTTCACCGACGGCGTACCGTTTGCTGATCGCCGGCGGCGATGAGTTCGCCCGTTCGATCAAAGGCAAATTGCGCATTGTCAGCAGCGCCGGTGAACCGTTGAACCCGGAAGTGATCCGCTGGTTCGCCGACAACCTTGGCGTGGTGATCCACGACCATTACGGCCAGACCGAACTCGGCATGGTGCTGTGCAACCACCATGGCCTTGAGCATCCGGTCCACGTCGGTGCGGCAGGGTTTGCCTCGCCCGGCCACCGGATCGTGGTGCTGGATGAGGCCTGTAACGAACTGTCGGTCGGTCAGCCGGGGATTCTCGCCATCGACCGCACGCAATCGCCGATGTGCTGGTTTGCCGGTTACGAAGGTGCGCCGACCAAGGCTTTCGTCGGCAACTATTACCTGAGTGGCGATACCGTTGAGCTGAACCCGGACGGCAGCATCAGCTTCGTCGGCCGCAGTGACGACGTGATCACCACCTCCGGCTACCGGGTCGGCCCGTTCGACGTGGAGAGTGCGTTGATCGAACACCCCGCCGTGGTTGAAGCAGCGGTGATCGGCAAACCGGATCCGGAGCGCACCGAACTGGTGAAAGCCTTCGTCGTCCTCAGCGCGCAATACCGTGCTTCACCCGAGCTTGTCGAGGAGTTGCGCCAGCATGTGCGCAAGCGATTGGCGGCGCACTCATACCCGCGTGAAATCGAATTTGTCAGCGAATTGCCGAAAACCCCAAGCGGTAAATTGCAGCGCTTTATCTTGCGCAACCAGGAAATCGCCAAGGCTCAAGAGGCCACGGCGAAGAACGTTTCAGCTTGAATCCAAGGAAACAATGATGCAGATCGAAAACAAGGTTTTTCTCGTCACCGGCGGTGCGTCGGGCCTGGGCGCGGCCACCGCTGAAATGCTGGTGGGTGCCGGTGCCAAAGTGATGTTGGTGGACTTGAATGCCGAAGCCGTCGCCGCTCAGGCAAAACGGCTCGGCGCACACTGCGTCGTGGCGGACATCAGCCAGGAAGCGGCGGCAGAGGCAGCGGTGCAGGCAGCGGTTGCAGCCTTTGGCGGCCTGCACGGGCTGGTCAACTGTGCCGGTGTGGTCCGTGGCGAGAAAATCCTCGGCAAGAATGGCCCGCACGCGCTGGCCAGCTTCAGCCAGGTGATCAACGTCAACCTGATCGGCAGCTTTAACATGCTGCGCCTGGCGGCTGCGGCGATTGCCGAAACCGAAGCCAATGAAGACGGCGAGCGCGGAGTGATCATCAACACTGCTTCGGTGGCGGCTTTCGACGGCCAGATCGGCCAGGCTGCTTACGCCGCCTCCAAAGGCGCGATTGCCAGCCTGACCTTGCCCGCTGCCCGTGAGCTGGCGCGCTTCGGCATCCGGGTGATGACCATTGCCCCAGGCATCTTCGAAACCCCGATGATGGCCGGCATGACCCAGGAAGTGCGCGACTCGCTGGCCGCTGGTGTGCCGTTCCCGCCACGCCTTGGCAAACCGGTTGAGTACGCCGCGCTGGTCAGGCATATCATAGAAAACAGCATGCTCAACGGCGAGGTGATCCGTCTCGACGGTGCCTTGCGTATGGCCGCCAAATAAGGAGTATTTGTCATGACTATGTCCCACGATCCGATCGTTATCGTCAGCGCCGTCCGCACCCCGATGGGCGGCTTTCAAGGTGATCTGAAAAGCCTCACCGCGCCACAACTGGGTGCTGCCGCGATCCGCGCCGCCGTCGAGCGTGCCGGTGTTGCCCCCGACGCGGTAGAAGAAGTGCTGTTCGGTTGCGTGCTGTCCGCCGGCCTCGGCCAGGCCCCGGCTCGTCAAGCAGCGCTGGGCGCGGGGTTGGACAAGTCGACCCGTTGCACCACCCTGAACAAAATGTGCGGTTCGGGCATGGAAGCTGCCATCCTGGCCCACGACATGCTGCTGGCCGGCAGTGCCGACGTGGTGGTCGCCGGCGGGATGGAAAGCATGTCCAACGCACCGTACTTGCTGGACCGCGCTCGAAGCGGCTACCGCATGGGCCATGGCAAAGTGCTTGACCACATGTTCCTCGACGGTCTGGAAGATGCCTACGACAAGGGCCGCCTGATGGGCACCTTCGCCGAGGACTGCGCTGAGGCGAACGGCTTCACGCGTGAAGCGCAAGATGAGTTCGCAATCGCTTCGACCACGCGCGCCCAACAGGCGATCAAGGACGGCAGCTTCAACGCCGAAATCGTTCCGCTGCAGGTCATGGTCGGCAAAGAGCAAAAGCTCATCACCGATGACGAACAACCGCCGAAAGCCAAACTGGACAAGATCGCCAGCCTGAAACCGGCGTTCCGTGACGGCGGCACCGTGACGGCGGCCAACTCCAGTTCGATTTCCGACGGCGCGGCGGCGTTGCTGCTGATGCGTCGTTCAGAAGCTGAAAAACGTGGCCTGAAACCGCTGGCGGTGATCCACGGTCACGCAGCCTTCGCTGATACGCCGGGGCTGTTCCCGGTGGCACCGGTGGGCGCGATCAAGAAGCTGCTGAAGAAAACCGGCTGGTCGCTGGATGAAGTCGAGCTGTTCGAAGTCAACGAAGCCTTTGCGGTGGTCAGCCTGGTGACCATGACCCAGCTGGAAATCCCCCACAGCAAGGTCAATGTCCATGGCGGCGCCTGTGCGCTGGGCCACCCGATCGGCGCCTCGGGTGCGCGGATTCTGGTGACCTTGCTTTCGGCATTGCGCCAGAAAGGCCTGAAACGCGGCGTCGCAGCGATTTGCATCGGCGGCGGTGAAGCCACGGCCATGGCCGTTGAATGCCTGTACTAAGGCCAACGCCAATCCCTGTGGGAGCGAGCTTGCTCCCACAGGTCCTGCGTTTTAACTGAGTACCAAGGTTTGATTTTTAAGGACTTGGCATGATTCCCAATGACGAACAACTACAGATCAGCGACGCGGCCCGACAATTTGCCCAGGAACGGCTCAAGCCGTTCGCCGCCGAGTGGGATCGCGAGCACCGCTTTCCCAGGGAAGCCATCGGCGAGATGGCCGAACTGGGCTTCTTCGGCATGTTGGTGCCGGAGCAGTGGGGCGGTTGCGACACCGGTTACCTGGCGTACGCCATGGCCCTGGAAGAAATCGCCGCCGGCGATGGTGCCTGCTCGACCATCATGAGCGTGCACAACTCGGTGGGTTGCGTACCGATCCTCAAGTTCGGCAACGACCAGCAGAAAGAACAGTTCCTCAAGCCTCTGGCCAGTGGCGCCATGCTCGGGGCGTTCGCGCTGACCGAGCCGCAGGCCGGTTCCGACGCCAGCAGCCTGAAAACCCGTGCCCGCCTCAATGGCGATCACTACGTGCTCAACGGCTGCAAACAGTTCATTACTTCCGGGCAAAACGCGGGGGTGGTGATCGTCTTCGCGGTCACTGACCCGAGCGCCGGCAAACGCGGGATCAGCGCCTTTATCGTGCCGACCAACTCACCGGGCTACAAGGTTGCACGGATCGAAGACAAGCTCGGCCAGCACGCCTCGGACACCTGCCAAATCCTCTTTGAGGACGTGAAGGTGCCGGTGGCCAATCGTCTGGGCGAGGAGGGCGAAGGCTACAAAATTGCCTTGGCCAACCTTGAAGGCGGACGTGTCGGGATTGCTTCGCAGTCGGTCGGCATGGCCCGCGCCGCGTTCGAAGCCGCCCGCGATTACGCCCGTGAGCGCGAGAGTTTCGGCAAGGCGATCATCGAACATCAGGCAGTCGCCTTCCGTTTGGCCGACATGGCCACGCAAATCGCCGTCGCCCGGCAGATGGTGCATTACGCCGCGGCCCTGCGTGACAGCGGCAAACCGGCGCTGGTGGAAGCCTCGATGGCCAAGCTGTTTGCCTCGGAAATGGCCGAGAAGGTCTGCTCGATGGCGTTGCAAACTCTCGGCGGTTACGGTTATCTGAACGACTTCCCGCTGGAGCGGATCTACCGCGACGTGCGGGTTTGTCAGATCTACGAAGGCACCAGCGATATTCAGCGCATGGTCATTTCGCGCAATCTTTGAGAAGGAACGTTGCATGAGCTACGACACGATTTTGTTGGAAGTCCGGGGTCGCGTGGGTCTGATCACCCTCAACCGCCCGCAAGCCCTGAATGCCTTGAACGCGCAGATCGTCAGCGAGCTGAACCACGCGCTGGACGGTCTGGAAGCCAATCCGGAAATTGGCTGCATCGTGCTGACCGGCTCGAAAAAAGCCTTTGCCGCCGGTGCCGACATCAAGGAAATGGCCGAGCTGACCTACCCGCAGATCTACCTTGACGACCTGTTCAGCGACAGTGACCGGGTGGCCAACCGACGCAAGCCGATCATTGCGGCGGTCGCCGGTTTTGCGTTGGGCGGTGGCTGTGAGCTGGCGCTGATGTGCGATTTCATTCTGGCCGGCGACAACGCCAAATTCGGTCAGCCGGAAATCAACCTCGGCGTGCTGCCGGGCATGGGCGGCACCCAGCGCCTGACCCGCGCCGTGGGCAAGGCCAAAGCCATGGAAATGTGCCTCAGCGGCCGTCTGATCGACGCGGTGGAAGCGGAACGCTGCGGTATCGTTGCGCGCATTGTGCCGGTAGATGAGCTGCTGGATGAAGCGTTGAAGGTCGCAACGCTGATCGCCAAGAAGTCCTTGCCGATTGCAATGATGGTCAAGGAAAGCGTCAACCGCGCCTTTGAAGTCAGCCTGTCCGAAGGCGTGCGCTTTGAGCGCCGGGTGTTCCATGCGGCGTTTGCTACGCAGGATCAGAAAGAAGGCATGGCGGCGTTTATTGCCAAGCGTGAGGCGCAGTTCCAAGGTAAGTAATGCAGCGTCCTCACTGACGTCATCGCGGGCAAGCCTTGCTCCTACTGATTCAGGTGATCTGTAGGAGCAAGGCTTGCCCGCGATGCTTTTAGGGCCTCACAGCAAATAGTTCTTGAGTTCCCGCGCAATCACCATCCGCTGAATCTCGCTCGAGCCTTCGTAAATCTGCGTGATCCGCGCATCGCGGTAGTAGCGCTCCACCGGATAATCCTCCAGATAGCCGTAGCCGCCGTGGATCTGTATCGCAGACGAGCAGACCTTCTCAGCCATCTCCGAGGCAAACAGCTTGGCCTGTGAGGCTTCCGACAGGCATGGCTTGCCGGCGCTGCGCAACCGGGCGGCATGCAGGATCAGCAGGCGTGCGGCGTTCAGCCGGGTGTGCATGTCGGCGAGCATATTGGCGACGCTTTGGTGCTCGATGATCGGCTTGTCGAACTGCACCCGGTCACGGGCGTAGGCCAGCGCCGCTTCGAAAGCTGCGCGCGCAATACCCAGCGCCTGCGCGGCGATGCCGATGCGACCGCCTTCAAGGTTGGACAAGGCAATCGCCAAACCCTTGCCGCGCTCACCCAGCAGATTGGCTTCGGGGATCGTGCAGTTGTTCAGCGTCACCGCGCAGGTGTCGGAAGCGCGGATACCCATCTTGTGTTCGCTGCGGTCGACGATAAAACCCGGCGTGTCGGTTGGCACCAGGAACGCCGACAGACCTTTCTTGCCCAGGTCCGGATCGGTCACCGCAAACACAATCGCCAGTTTTGCCCGTCGACCATTGCTGACGAACTGCTTGGCGCCATTGATCACCCACCGGCCGTCGCGCAGTTCGGCGCGGGTGCGCAGGTTGTGCGCCTCGGAACCGGCTTGCGGCTCGGTCAGGCAGAAGCAGCCGATGGCCCGCCCGCTGGCCAGATCCGCCAGCCAGGTCTGTTTCTGTTCTTCAGTGCCATAGTTGAGAACCGGCCCGCAGCCCACCGAGTTGTGGATGCTCATCAGGGCGCCGGTGGCGCCGTCGCCGGCAGAAATCTCTTCCACCGCCAGTGCGTAGGCCACGTAGTCGACATAAGTGCCGCCCCATTCCTCGGGAACCACCATGCCGAGCAAACCCAGCTCGCCCATCTTGGCCACCAGCGCATCATCGATCCAGCCGGCTTTTTCCCAGGCCTGGGCGTGCGGGGCGATTTCGCCGCGGGCAAAATCCCGGGCCATGTCGCGGATCATCACTTGTTCTTCGGTCAATTCGATATCGTGCATGGCTCAGCTCCCGCTCTGGTCAAAACCGCTGAAGAAGCTCGCAACGTGTTTGGCGTCCAGCGCCTGCACGGTCGGAGGGTTCCAGCGTGGGCTCTTGTCTTTGTCGATCAGCAAGGCGCGGACGCCTTCGATCAGGTCGCCGCGTTCAAACCACTGGCGATCGAGGTGCAATTCGAGGGCGAAGCAATTTTCCAGGCTCAGCTGACGGCCGCGACGCAGCATCTCTAACGTTACACCCATGGCCAGCGGTGAACGACTGTCGAGTAAATCGGCAGTGGTGATTGCCCAGTCGTGGCTGTCGGCAACCTTAACGCTGCGCAGTTGCTCGACAATGCTCGGCACGTCCGGCAGGGCGAAGAAGTGGTCGATGGCTGGCCGCAGTGTTTGCAACGGTGCGTCGGGCAGCTGCTGTACCGCAAGTTTTGCCAGCAGGCCTTGCAGGTCCTTGAGCGGAGTGTCGTGCCACGTGAGGCCGTCGAGGCGTTGATCCAGCTCAGCGAGTTTCTGGCTATCCAGGTACCAGTCGGCCAACCCGCAATACAGCGCATCGGCGGCGCGAATCTGCACGCCACTGACGCCAAGGTAGATGCCCAGTTCGCCGGGAATCCGTGGCAGGAAGTAGCTGCCGCCAACGTCCGGGAAGTAACCGATCGCCACTTCCGGCATTGCCAGGCGGCTGCGTTCGGTGACCACCCGCAGGTCTGCGCCTTGCACCAGGCCCATGCCGCCGCCGAGGACGAAACCGTCCATCAATGCCAGTACCGGTTTGCGGTAATGGTGGATCGCCAAGTCGAGGGCGTATTCCTCGACGAAGAAGTCTTCATGCAGGGTGTCGCCGCTTTTGAAACTGTCGTACAGCGAACGGATATCGCCACCGGCGCAGAAGGCTTTCTCGCCAGCCCCGCGCAACACCACGGCATGGATGTGCGGGTCTTTCGACCAGGCATCGAGTTGTCGGTGCAGGTTGCGGACCATGTCCAGGGTAATGGCGTTGAGGCCGGCGGGGCGATTGAGGGTCAGGTGGCCAATGTGGTTGCGGACTTCGGCCAGCACGTCGTTTTCGCTGGCATCAATGCCGTGTGTCGCCTGGGATGAAACCTGAGCAGTCATCACTAACTCCCTGCTTTTATTGTTCTTTATAGAAGTGTTCGCGCGCGAACGATGCCGGATCGTAACAGTGCAAATTTGCGATGTACAACCGTGATAGATGCAGGTCAGGTCTGCATTTTTGTAATGCCTGCACGCTGATTCACCGCATAAACGCCCTAATAGGGCATTCACGACAGAATCGGCTGTGTAAATGCCGACATCAGCACAAGCGAGCTGTCTGCGACGGTCCTTTCGACACCTCGGCACAATCGTCTGTTGGCATTCTGGCCTTCCATTCGAAGCCGTCTGCGCCAAGGGTTTCAGGGTGGGGTGTGGCCGGCCTTTGGCGGTGCACCGAACACAAACAATAAGAACGCTGCTGCGGCAGACGCCGCATCGACTCTCTGTTCCTGCCCATAAAGGCGCCCAGGCATTCGTGCCCGGTCGCGATAACTCCAATCAAATCGGGACTTATGAAGATGAAAACCCAATGGCTGACGTTGCCTGTACTCGCGATGCTGTTCTGCTCGGCCGGCGCTAGCGCCAAAGAGTGGACCGAACTGCGCTTTGGCACCAACCCAAGCTACCCGCCGTTTGAGTCGACCACCGCCGACGGTGGCGTGCAAGGCTTTGGCGTAGATCTGGGCAACGCGATCTGCGCCGAACTGAAGCTCAAGTGTGTGTGGGTCAGCAATGACTTCGACGGGCTGATTCCTGCGCTCAAGGCCGGCAAGTTCGACGCCATCGAGTCGTCGATGACTGTCACCGACGCCCGCAGGAAACAGATCGATTTTACCGACCGTCTGTATGCCGGCCCGACGGCCATCGTCACCCGCAAGGATTCGGGGCTTGAGCCCACCGCCGAGTCGCTCAAGGGCAAGACCATTGGTTTTATGCAAGGCACCATTCAGGAAACCTATGCCAGGGCCAAACTGGCGCCGGGCGGGGTGAAACTGCGCGCCTATCAGAACCAGGATCAGGTCTACGCCGATCTGGTTTACGGCCGCCTCGACGCCTCGATTCAGGACAAACTGCAAGCGCAGATGAGCTTCCTTACATCGCCACAAGGCGCCCCATTCAAGAACAGCGAAGGCATCAGTGATCCGCTGGTGCCCGCGGACATCGCCATCGGTGTGCGCAAGGACAACGACGAGCTCAAAGGCATGCTCAATACCGCCATCAAGGCCCTGCACGAGAAGGGCATCTACGCGCAGATCCAGAAGAAATACTTCGGCGATCTGGACCTCTACAACAACTGATCAGCGCACCTGAGGCATTGGGCCGTGTTTCACGTCCCAATGCCTTGCTGTGGTGCATCAAGACAGGTGATTTGCGTGAATACCTTCCTCAATGCTCTGGGTCTGGATCTCTCGGCCCTGCAAGGCTATGGCCCACTGCTGCTGCACGGCACCTGGGTGACCCTGAAACTCTCGGCGCTGTCGCTGCTGGTCAGCATGCTGCTGGGGCTGCTCGGCGCGGCGGCCAAGCTCTCGCCGCTGCGGCTGCTGAACCTGCCGGCAACCTTTTACACCACGCTGATTCGCGGTGTACCGGACCTGGTGTTGATGCTGCTGATCTTCTACAGCCTGCAAGGCTGGTTGAGCAGCCTGACGCAAGCACTGGGTTGGGCCTACATGGAAATCGATCCGTTCGTGGCCGGGGTCATTACCCTGGGCTTTATCTACGGCGCGTATTTCACCGAGACCTTTCGTGGCGCGATCCTCAGTGTCCCTCGGGGGCAACAGGAGGCCGGTGCCTCGTTTGGCCTGAGCCGTTGGCAGCGTTTTTACTGCGTGGTGTTCCCGCAGATGATGCGCTTTGCCTTGCCAAGCCTGGGCAACAACTGGCTGGTGCTGCTCAAGGCTACGGCGCTGGTGTCGATCATCGGCTTGTCGGACCTGGTCAAGGTCGCGCAGGAGGCCGGCAAAAGCACTTTCAACATGCTGGATTTTCTATTGCTGGCGGCAGCGCTGTACCTGCTGATCACCAGCGCCTCGAACTATGTTTTGCGCGTGCTTGAACGGCGCTACAACCAGGGCGTGCGGGGGATGACGCGATGATCGAATTGATCTGCGAATACTGGAAACCTTTCCTGTTCAGCGATGGCTATAACTTCACCGGTTTGGCCATGACCTTATGGCTGCTGGTGGTGAGCATCGTGCTCGGGTTCTGCCTGTCGCTGCCCCTGGCGATCATGCGCACTTCGCGTTGGGGCCTGCTGCGCTGGCCGGTGCAACTGTTCACTTATGTGTTTCGTGGTACGCCGCTGTATATCCAGCTGTTGATTTGCTACAGCGGGATCTACGGCATTGCGGTGGTCCGTTCGCAGCCGCTGCTCGAAGCGTTCTTTCGCGATGCGATGAATTGCACCTTGCTGGCGTTCACCCTCAACACCTGCGCCTACACTGTCGAGATCTTCGCCGGGGCGATTCGCAGCATTCCCTACGGTGAAATCGAGGCGGCCCATGCCTATGGCCTCAGTGGCTGGCGTTTGTATGTGAAGTTGATTCTGCCCTCGGCGTTGCGTCGGGCGCTGCCTTACTACAGCAACGAAGTGATCCTGATGCTGCACGCCACGTCGGTGGCCTTCACCGCGACCATTCCGGACATTCTCAAGGTCGCCCGGGACGCCAATGCCGCGACCTTCATGACCTTCCAGGCCTTCGGTATCGCCGGCCTGCTGTACCTCGCGCTGTCATTTGGCCTGGTGGGTGCATTCCGCCTGGCCGAGCGGCGCTGGTTGAGTTTCCTCGGGCCGGCTCACTGAGATCTGGAGCCGGCTTTTTTCCTCCCTCTTTCTGTCCAGAACGCTGTCGCCAACGGCAGCGCTCCAGGAGTGTTGCATGTACAAACTGACCGTTGAAAATCTGTATAAACGCTTTGGTGACAACGAAGTGCTCAAGGGCGTCTCGTTGAATGCCCGCGCCGGTGATGTCGTGAGCATGATTGGCGCCAGTGGCTCCGGTAAAAGCACTATGCTGCGGTGTATCAACTTCCTTGAACGGGCGGATGAAGGTGCCATCGAGCTGGACGGCGAGCGGATTGTCACCCGCCAGGCGGCCGGTGGCATGCGGGTTGCCAACCCGGCACAGTTGCAACGCTTGCGCACGCGGCTGGCGATGGTGTTTCAGCACTTCAACCTGTGGAGTCATCTGACGGTGTTGGAGAACATCATGCTGGCGCCGTGCAAAGTCCTGGGTGTCAGCCGCAAGGACGCTGAAGTCAGCGCCCGGGCCTACCTGGATAAGGTCGGCCTGCCGCAACGCGTGGCCGAGCAGTACCCGGCATTCCTGTCCGGCGGCCAGCAACAACGGGTGGCGATTGCCCGGGCGTTGGCGGTGGAACCGCAGATTCTGTTGTTCGACGAGCCGACCTCGGCCCTCGACCCGGAGCTGGTGGGTGAAGTATTGAAGGTGATTCAGGCGTTGGCTGAAGAAGGCCGGACCATGTTGATGGTGACCCACGAAATGGGCTTTGCCCGGCAGGTGTCCAGCCAGGTGCTGTTCCTGCATCAAGGCCGGGTCGAGGAGCAGGGCGATGCGACAATTCTCGACCAGCCCAAAAGCGAGCGTTTACAGCAATTTTTATCGGGCCGTTTGAAGTGAGGCAAGGCGTACATGGCGGACATCCGCGATATGTCGATCGTGCTTGATCGTATCGATCAGGCAATCATTGAGGTGCTGCGCCACGAAGGGCGCATCACCTATCAGAAGCTTTCCGAGCGCGTGCACCTGACACCAAGGCCTTGCCTTGAGCGGGTGCGCAAGCTTGAACAGCTCGGCGTCATTCGTGGCTACGGGGCGATTCTCGACGAGAAAAAACTGACCCCCGGTCTGTCGCTGCTGGTGCTGGTGGCGCTGTCGAACCAGAGCGGGCGCGCCGCGCAGAAAGCCTTTGAATCCAAGGTCCGTGCCTGCCCGCAGGTGCTGGAGTGCCAATTGATCAGCGGCGCCTTCGACTACAGCCTGCGGATGCGCTGTCGCGACATGGAGCACTACCGGGTACTGACCGAAGTCTGGTTCGACGACCCGGACCTGCACATCGACAAACTGGTCAGCCACCCCGAGCTGGCAATGGTCAAAACCTCCACCTAGAACGGCTAAGCACCGCCGTTCCAAATTCCGCTGATTCCGTAGCAGCTGGCGCAGCCGAACGCAGGCTGCGCCAGCTACTACGGAATCAGCGATTTCAGACGATTTATCACGCTCACCAAATCGGCTGCAAGCCACCCCGTTTTCAGCCATTTCCAGCACCAACTCCCTCCTTATCAGCCGGGTTTTTCCGACGCCGAATCAGACAATGAGCACCTCTCAACCCTCATTGATTCTGTGCCCATGCAAACCACCAATACCGTTTTGATGATTCGCCCGACACGTTTCTCCTTCAACCAGGACACGGCCGCCAACAACCGTTTCCAGCGTCCGGCGGCTGCGGCTGAAGACGTGCAACTCAAGGCCCTGCAAGAGTTCGACGGCTATGTCGCAGCCCTGCGTGAGCACGGGGTTGAAGTCATGGTGCACAACGACAGCGAGGCGCCGCACACCCCGGACTCGATCTTTCCGAACAATTGGTGGAGCAGCCATCCCGACGGCACACTCGTGCTGTACCCGATGCAAGGCCACAACCGCCGTCTGGAGCGCGACAAAGGCGTACTCGACTGTCTGCGCGATGCTTACCGTGTCGAGCAATTGCTCGACCTTTCCGGCCTTGAGCAGCAGGAAGTGTTCCTTGAGGGCACCGGCAGCATGGTCCTCGATCGCGAACAGCGGATCTGCTACGCCGGCTACTCGACCCGTACCCATGCCAAGGCGTTGGATCAGGTGGTTGAGCACCTCGGCTATGAGTTGTGCGCGTTCAACGCGGTGGACCGTCACGGAGTGCCGATCTATCACACCAACGTGATGATGAGCGTCGGCACGCAATTGGCGGTGGTCTGCCTGGAATCGGTCAGCGACCTGGACGAACGCAATGCACTGCGCTCGCGCCTTGAACGTAGCGGCAAGCAAGTCTTGACCCTGAGCTTCGATCAGTTGGAGTCGTTCGCCGGCAACATGCTTGAAGTGCACAACGCCGCTGGCGAGCCGTTGCTGGTGATGTCGCGCACGGCCTGGCGGTCGCTGCATGCCGACCAGCGCCGGATGGTCGAAGCGTATGCCAAACCTCTACCCGTGAACATCGACACCATCGAGCGGATTGGCGGCGGCAGTGCGCGCTGCATGCTCGCGGAAGTCTATCTGCCTAAACGCGTGAGCCCACAGGAGCACCATTGATGATCGTCCGTCCTGCAACAATGAATGACCTGCCGGCGTTGCTGGCACTCGCCCACAGCGCCGGCGCCGGTTTGACCACCTTACCGGCCGATGCCGGGCGTTTGCGCCAGCGCCTGGAATGGGCTGAAAAAACCTTCGCCGGTGAAGCCGAACGTGGCGATGCCGATTACCTGTTTGTGCTGGAGGCCGACAACGGCGAAGCCGTCGGTATCTGCGCCCTGGCCGGAGCGGTCGGGCTGCGCGAGCCTTGGTACAACTACCGGATGGGGCTGTTCGTCGCCGCTTCGAAAAATCTCGGGATCAATCAGCAATTGCCCACGCTGTTTCTCGGTAATGACATGACCGGGCAATCGGAGTTGTGTTCGTTGTTCCTGCACGCCGGTCATCGCAGCGGCCTGAATGGTCGTTTGCTGTCCAAGGCGCGGTTTCTGTTTCTCGCCGAATTTCGCCAGTACTTTGGCGACAAGGTGATCGCCGAAATGCGTGGTTACTCGGACGAAGACGGCGTCTCGCCGTTCTGGGAAGGGCTGGGCCGGCACTTCTTCAAGATGGATTTTGCCGACGCCGACTACCTCACCGGGCTGGGCAACAAGACCTTCATTGCCGAGCTGATGCCCAAGTTCCCGCTGCCGACCTGCCTGCTGCCCGAGGCTGCGCGGGCGACGATCGGCCGGGTTCATCCCAACACCGAGCCGGCGCTGGGGATGCTCAAGGCTGAAGGGTTCGAGCACAAGGACTACATCGACATCTTTGACGGCGGCCCGCTGATCGAATGCGCCACCGGCGACATTCGCGCGGTGCGTGACAGCCAGGTATTGCAGCTGAGCATCGGCACGCCGGGAGAGCAGGCGGCGGTCTATCTGATTCACAACCGCCAGTTCGCCGATTGCCGGATCACCGCCGCGCCAGCACGGGTCGCTGCCGGAACCTTGATTGTCGATGCCCACACCGCCAAGGCACTGGGGTTGACTGCCGGTGCTTCGGTGCGGGCCGTCAGCCTGGCCGTGCCGGCGCGACAGCAGTCGGCGGCCTAGTGGTTTAGTGGCTAAGGCCGAGTGCCGAACGCTTCGCCGATGCTGCGGCGTTTGGCGTGCAGCTCGCTGGCGTGGATCAACTGCTCAAGGTCCTCGGGCGTGACGTCGAAGAACTCCTGCATGTCGGCCAGGGCCAGCTTGAGGTCTTCGGCGGTAATTGCCAGCGCGTCTGCGGGCGGATGATCGGCGGGCACCACTGCGACCGGTTCGCTGTGGCCCTTGGGGTAACGGATCCGCGTCAGGTTGTTATAGACCAGGGCGCTGAGCAGCATGCACGTCGCGGCGAGCATCACCGGCCCGAGTTCGCGCCAGTCCATCGCGATGGTCGCCGGGTCCGCCACTACCAGCAGCAATGCCAACGCACCCGCCGGCGGGTGCAGGCAACGCAGCCAGCACATCAGAATCAGCGCCATGCCGGCTGCCAGACAGGCGCTGCCCAGCGTACGCCCAAGCACATGGGCCACCAGCAGCGACACCACCGCTGCACACAAATAGCCGCCGAGAATCGACCACGGCTGCGCCAGCGCGCCGGAAGACACGGCGAACAGCAACACCGCCGAAGCGCCCAACGGCCCGATCAAGTGCAAGGCCACGTCCATGCCAAACACCTGGCCACAAAGCCAGACACTCAGCAGTGTGCCCAGCGACATGCCGATGGCGGCACGGCTCCATTCAGAGGGTCGGGTGTTGACGGCAGCGGGTATCCAGCGAGCGAGCATAACGAAAACGATCCAGTGGCAAAGAACGGGCAAAAAGAAGGGCTTGTCTGGATCACCAGAAAGCCCTTTAAGTGTTCCAACATTTGGGGGAGGAACCGGCACAGTGTGCCGATCTATCTCACTCCTGACAAATTCATATTAATGAGCTTTCAGTGCATTTATTTTGAAGTTTGGCGACGCGCCGACCACTAAGGAAACACAACAATCCGCCCATGGCGGTGAGTGCGCTGAGGGCATAAAACATCGTCGCCGGTGCCATATGGGTCAGCAAAAAGCCGCAAATCACCGGGCTCGCCGCACCGCCCAGCGCCCCAAGGCGTTCGGTCAGCAGGCGCTCGATGAAGGTGTGGACGTCTTCGTCATCGAGGGTCGGGCTGACTTTGCCTGCGCGGAAGTCTTCGCCGATGCGCTCCAGCGCATCGAGCATGGTTTGGGTTGCCTGTGCATCGTGCCGGTCTATCGCAGTCCTTTGGTCAAGGTGTTAAGGGTGGATATGAAGGCGAGCGTCTGAGATTGGGTGTGAAAGTCTGCCTGAGCTGCTACGAGAGTTTGAACGGATTATTTATGCCGTTCAGGGCTGCACGGGTACCAGATGCAGCAGTACGTAATCGTTCTTGTCGAAGTTCCCGCTCAGCACTGGCTGCAATGTCGCCAGCCGAGAGCCTTTCAGGGCTTCGTAGTCACTTTTGTCCATCACCAGCCAGGCAGGGCCTGTCAGGTTCTCCAGCTCTTGCACTGAAGACGTGAACACCGGGAGCAGGTCTTGCTCGACGTTGACCATGAATTTGATGGCCTTGGCGTCTTTACCCATGGCATGCAGCACCACGGGAGCCGGGTCTTTCTGAATCAGCTCGACGGCTGCGCGGCTGAACGTGCGGGTGTCGTAGAGCGTACGCTCCACCGGTTCAAACACCAGGATGTAGGTCGACCACAGCGCCAGTACTGCAGAGAACGCCAGGCCCACTGCACGCAGACGCGGTTTGAACAACAGCCCCAGTGCGATCACCTGCAACACGCCGAGAGCCACCATCGTCGCCGTCCCAGAGGCGAGAGCCTCCGGAAAACGTCGCTTGGCGACCAGCAATCCGACAATCAGCAGACCCGGAATCAGCAGCCACAAGCCCTGCATCAGGCCACGTAGCCACAGGAACACCCGGCCCTGCGCGCCCTGAAACGGGTACGCCGCAACGATCGCCGCCATTGGCAACATCGGCAGCATGTAACGGGCTTTTTTCGCCATTGGAATCGACAGGCCGATCATCACGATCAGCCCGGCAGCGGTGCACAAGGTCAGCAGACGCAACGCCGGTCCGCGATCCTTGCGGCCGACCAGCAACACAGCGGCCAGCACCACTACCGCCAACGGATACGCCAGCGCATAGTTGCCCAGCGAGCTGCTGAAGTAATACAGCACACCGCTCGCACCTTCACGGCCATCCATGCGCCCCATGAACTGCATGCGGATCACGTCTTGCACGAAGGTCGGGCCACCACTGACGTTCGCCAGCCACAGCAACAAACCAATACCGGCGGCCAGCAGCACCGCGGCCAGCAAGCCGACCGTGATCATCCGCCGCCATTGGCCGTTGAGCAGGTAATAAGTGCACAAAACGCCGGTAGGCACCACCAGACCGATCGGCCCGCGAATGGCGAAACCGAGCACAAGCAATGCGAGTATCAGCGGCAGCCGTCGCGGTGCCTGAAAGTGGTCGGCGGCATAGCCCAGGTAGAACACGGAGAAGGTCACGGCCGCGACCATCTGGTCGAGGGACACGGCGCGGGTTTCGGTGATGAAGGTGTTGCTCAGCATCATCAAGGCAATGCTGATCAGTGCCCAGGTTCTGGAGTAGGGCGCTACCAAGCGGTACATCAGCGTGACAACAGTCGCCGAGGCAATGGCGCTGGGTAACCAGGCCGTCAACGCGTTTACCTGGCCAAAGGGCAGCGAAAGCAGCCAGGTAAAAAACGTCGAGGTGGCCCAGTAATCAGCATAAGGCTGGCCATAGGTGGTCGGGAAGAACCCCGGCCCATGGCGCAGCATTTCCTGGGCAAACAGTACGAACCGCGAGTCGAATCCGATCGCCGATTGCTGGTAGACCCCGGCGCAGAACAGCAGCAGCGCCAGTAGCCCCAGACCTAACGATTGTTGACGGATCCCTGTCGATGGATATGCGTGCACGCGGCCTCCTGGGCTTAGACGGACGAAGCTGGCCACTGTTGCTGAGGGATTGGCAGATTGCGCGACTCGCCACGACCCATCGGGAAGTACTTGACGCCTTTGCGTGCCAGACGCTCGGCGTCGTACAGGTTGCGACCGTCGAAAATCACCGGGGCCTTGAGACGCTCTTCGATCAATTTGAAGTCCGGCGCCTTGAACTGTTGCCATTCGGTGCAAACGATCAACGCGTCTGCGCCAACCAGCGCGGATTCCGGTGTGCCCATCAGCGACAGGTTCGGTTGATCCGGATACAGGCGTTGGGTTTCTTGCATGGCTTCAGGGTCGAACGCACGTACGTGTGCACCGGCAGCCCACAACGATTCCATCAGCACACGGCTTGGTGCATCGCGCATGTCGTCGGTGTTGGGTTTGAACGCCAGGCCCCAGAGGGCGAAGGTCTTGCCTTTCAGCTCGCCTTTGTAGAACGCGTTGATGCGTTCGAACAGCTTGTGTTTCTGGCGCTGGTTGATGGCCTCGACCGCTTCCAGCAGGTCGCTGGAGCAATTGGCTTCCTGGGCGCTGTGGATCAACGCGCGCATATCTTTCGGGAAACACGAACCGCCATAGCCGCAGCCAGGGTAGATGAAGTGGTAGCCAATGCGCTGGTCTGCACCGATGCCCATGCGCACGGCTTCGATATCCGCACCCAGGTGTTCGGCCAGTTCGGCGATCTGGTTGATAAAGCTGATTTTGGTCGCGAGCATGCAGTTGGCCGCGTACTTGGTCAGTTCGGCGCTGCGCAGGTCCATGAACATGATGCGGTCATGGTTGCGGTTGAAGGGGGCGTAGAGGTCGCGCATCACTTCGCGGACTTCTTCACGCTCGCAACCGATGACGATGCGGTCAGGGCGGCGGCAGTCACTGACGGCCGAGCCTTCCTTGAGGAATTCCGGGTTGGAGACGATATCGAACTCCAGGGTACGCCCGGCTTTCTTCAGCACGCTTTCAATGTGCGCGCGCAGGGTGTCGCCGGTGCCGACTGGAACAGTGGATTTTTCCACGAGGATCAGCGGCTCGACCCGATGGCGCGCAACCGCGTCACCCACGGACAAGACATATTTCAGGTCGGCCGAGCCGTCCTCGTCCGACGGGGTGCCGACAGCGATGAACAGTACCTGACCGTGCTCGATGGCCATCTTCTCGTCGCTGGTGAAGTGCAGGCGCCCGCTCTCCAGGTTCTCCTTGACCATGCTCTCCAGCCCTGGTTCAAAGATAGTGACGTGGCCTTTCTGCAGCATTTTGATCTTGTTCTGATCGACGTCCATGCAGACGACATCATGGCCGACTTCAGCCAGGACAGTCGCCTGCACCAGACCGACATAACCGCTACCAATTACACTGATTTTCATGAGGCATTCCTGACTTCTGTGGCGCGAGCAGTTCGAGAGTTGATAGTGATGACACCGAGGATGACCAAGGCCACCCCGAGTGTTTTGGAAAGACTGAAATTTTCGTTGAACAGCGGCAGGCTGGCGGCCAATAGATACACCAGTGCATAGCTGATGCTCAACAGCGAGTAGGCCCGGCCCAGCGGCAGATCGCGCAGAGCGGCGAGCCAGCACAGCATGGACAGGGCGTAAGCGCAGATCGACGCCAGTACCACGCCGATCGCGAGCAGGTCGATGCTGCCGTTGCTCAGGGCCTGCAGCCACTGATCAGGCAGCGGCAAATGGCTCATGCTCCAGCGCATGCCCAACTGGGCGGCGCTGACCAGCGCGACACTGCCCATGGCAAAGCTGATTCCGCGACGAAGGCTCATGCGTGCCTCCCGAGCAGAACGACGCCGGCGATGATCAGCGCAACGCCGATCCAGTGACGGCGATCAATGGTTTCGTGGAAGACGAAGTGGGCGGCCAGGGTGATCAGCACAAAGTTGAGGCTGAGCATCGGGTAGGCGATACCGACTTCCAGGCGCTGCAACACCAGCAGCCACACCAGCAAGCCAAAGCCCAGGCACGCCAGCGCCAGCCACAACCACGGCGAGAGCAGTTTTTCGCTCCAGCCGGAGTCCTTGCCGCGCCAGCTTTCCACGGCGTATTTCTGGGCGATCTGGCCCATGCAGGTCAGCAGACAGGCGGACAATAGCAAAATAAGGGTCATGGCGCGCTCTGTGGAATGATCAGAATGACCATGTTGCCTTGCTCGTAATGCTTGCCATCTTTGGGCAGCAGGTCGAGTTCGTGGAGTTCATCATCACCCTTGACGCGCATGACCACACCGACCGGGCCGGTCTTGCGGGCTTCGCTCATCCACTGTTGCACGTGTTCGGTATCGACCCGACGTGCCGCGGCGTCCGGGTAGTCCAGGCCGTATTTTACTTCGCCGATGGTGTTGTACAACGCCACTTCAGGGCGTTGCAGACGCCAGGCCAGCGCGGAGGCAGCTCCCAGGTCATTGCTCAGCAGGCTTTTGGTCTGGCTGAGTTCTTCAATGTGCTGGAGGACAAACTGGTCGGGCATCTTGTTGTAGACCACCGAGTGCGGCAATGCGGCCGGCAGGATGGCGATCAGCAGCCAGCTGCCGATTGCCGGCGCAGCCCATGCGCTCAACGGTCGAACCACCAGCAACAGGTTGGACAGGATCCAGCCCATGAGCACGATGAACACCAGCACCAGGCTGTGCATTTCATCGACATACACGGGGTTTTTCAGTTGCAGGTAAACCATCGCCAGCAAGGTGGTCAGACCGATGACCAGGTTCAGCAGGCCGTTGATCTTGAACAGCCGGCTTTGCCCCAGGTTCAGTCGGTCAATCAGCGCATTCCCCATCAACAGTGCCAGGGGCAACAGGCACGGCAGGATGTAGGTCGGCAATTTGCCTTTGCTCAGGCTGAAAAACGCCAGCGGAAGGACCAGCCACAGCAGCAGGAAGCCGGTGCTTGCCTGACGTCTGGTTTGCCATGCTTGATTGAGCGCCGAAGGCAGGAACGCCGCCCATGGCAAGCTGAATGCTACCAGCATCGGCAGATAGAACCACCACGGCGCTGCGTGCTGCGCGTCGTCACCGGCAAAGCGGCGAATGTGCTCATGCCAGAAGAAGAAACGCCAGTAATCGGGTTCCTGCGCATGCACGGCCAGGACCCACGGCAGGCTGACGACAATCGCGACCACGATAGCCACCGGGCCGTACGCCAACAGTTCACGCCAGCGTTTTTGCCAGATCATGTAGGGCAGGGCGATCAATACTGGCAGCAACCAGGCCAGGAAACCCTTGGTCAGGAAGCCCATGCCGCAGGCCAGCCCCAGGGTCGCCCAACTCATCAGCCGCGCATTGCGACGGCTGCTGTCCAGCGCAAACCACAAGGCCACCAGGCTCAGGTTGACCCAGAAGGTGAATTGCGGGTCGAGGTTGGAATAGCCACCTTGACCGGCGACCACGGCGAAACTCATGTAGAGCAATGCGCTGGCGATGCTTTTACGCGGATCGTTCCAGAGTCTGCGTGCGATCAGGTAGGTCAGCACGATGCTCAAACCGGTCGAGAGTGCCGACGCAACGCGCACCCCGAACAGGTTCTCGCCGAACACGGCCTGGCCAATCGCGATCATCCAGTAACCGGCAATCGGTTTTTCGAAATAACGCAGGCCCATGAAATGCGGCGACACCCAGTTGCCACTCAGGAGCATTTCCTGACTGACCTGGGCGTAGCGGGTTTCATCGGGAATCCACAGACCATGCGTGCCCAGCGGCAACAGATAGACCAGACCGAAAGCGATAAGCAGTAACGGCAAAGCCCAGCGTTTGCTCATGCGCCTTGCACTCCCAACCATCCTTCTCGGCCTTCAAGGGCGCCACGTAGTACGCGCCCCTGAGGCAGGGTTGTCGGTTGGGCGGGTAACAAGTTACCCAATGGTTGGAACTGGATGTCGCGTTGGCGCGCGTCAACCAGCAGCTGGCGGAAATCGTTTGCCATCAGAATCCCTTCTACCTCCGCGTGTATCGTATATACGTTCAGCTTCGAGGGGCTGAATCGGTCAAGAATGTATGAGTTGAACTCATTGGCTGCTACGACGGGACCCACCACTTCATCGAAGGTTGGCAAGTCGACCGGAATTTGTGGCGTGCCGAGGCTGCCGTCTGCCAGCAGGGGCTGGAACAGGCTTTGTCCACGACAGTCGCTGTTGTAACGAAAGCCAAAACGTTGCTTGGCTTCGATCACCCGTTCATCGGCACGCCAACCGGCGGCCGCCGAACAGTCGACGCGCTGCCCGATAATATCGCTGAGGGTCTCTACGCCCCGGCGAATCTGTTCGATCAGATCGGCGTCGCTCCAGCGCCCAGCGTTGGCTTGCCAGCCGTGGTGATCCCAGGCGTGCAAACCTACTTCATGGCCAGCTGCGAGGGTCTGGCGCATCAGGTGCCCCAGATCACGGCCGATGGGCTTGCCTGGCCAGGCGGTGCCGGCCAGCAAGATGTCCCAGCCGTACAGACCTGCGGCATTGGAGCGGAGCATTTTCCAGAGAAACTGCGGACGGATGAGGCGCCATAAATGGCGCCCCATGTTGTCCGGACCAACGCTGAAGAAAAACGTCGCCTTGACTTGTGCTTCATCGAGCATCTCCAACAACCGAGGTACCCCCTCACGGGTACCTCGGTAGGTGTCGACATCGATCCGAAGACCTGCCTGCATCAGCGCTTGTCCGCGATTTCGAGCATGGCTTCGCGCAGGAAGAAGTCCAGCGTGTTACCGATGGTTTCGCTCATCTCGACAGTCGGCTCCCAGTTCAGCAGGCGCTTGGCGTTTTCGATGCTTGGCTTGCGGTGTTCCACGTCCTGGTAGCCAGCGCCGTAGAACGCCTTGCTCTCTACGTCGCGGAAACCGGCGAACGGAGGGAAGTTGGCGCGCAGTGGGTGAGCTTCGAACTGACGCAGCAGCTCTTCGCCCAGTTGACGGATGCTGGCTTCGTTGTCCGGGTTACCGATGTTGATGACCTGACCGTTGCACGAATCGTTTTCGTTATCAACGATGCGCGCCAGGGCTTCGATGCCGTCGGCGATGTCAGTGAAGCAGCGCTTCTGCTCGCCGCCGTCGAACAGACGGATCGGGGTGCCTTCCACCAGGTTCAGGATCAGCTGGGTGATGGCGCGAGAGCTGCCGATACGGGCCGAGTCCAGACGGTCCAGACGTGGACCCATCCAGTTGAACGGACGGAACAGGGTGAAGTTCAGGCCTTTGGCGCCGTAGGCCCAGATTACGCGGTCCAGCAGTTGCTTGGAGACCGAGTAGATCCAGCGTTGCTTGTTGATCGGACCAACGATCAGGTTCGAGGTGTCTTCGTCGAAGTTCTTGTCCTGGCACATGCCGTAGACTTCGGAGGTCGACGGGAAGATCACGCGCTTGTTGTACTTCACGCAGTAGCGAACCAGTTTCAAGTTCTCTTCGAAGTCCAGTTCGAATACGCGCAGCGGGTTGCGGGTGTATTCGATCGGGGTGGCGATGGCCACCAGCGGCAGAACCACGTCGCACTTCTTGATGTGATATTCGATCCACTCGGAGTGAATGCTGATATCGCCTTCGACGAAGTGGAAGTTCGGATGGCTGCGCAGACGCTCGATAGCGTCGGAGCCGATATCCAGACCATAGACGTCGTACTTGTCGTCACGCAGCAGGCGCTCGGACAGGTGGTTACCGATGAAACCGTTGACGCCGAGGATCAGTACGCGTGTACGACGTGGGGCACGGCCCGACTCAGCGCCACGCAGTACGGAACCGTCAACCAGACCCAGCTCGTTGGCCAGTTGCGGGCCGCTCAGGTACAGACCGTTTTCGTTACGCTGACCGGAAGTGACAACCAGGGAGTCTTCACCGCAAGCGATACGCAGCGGATCAACGCTGATCACGCGACCTGGTGCCAGACCTTCGTTGCCCTTGACGACTTCAGCGCTCCAGACAATCAGTTTGTGCTCGCCCACGGCGCAGAAAGCACCCGGGTAAGGTTGGGTCACGGCGCGAACCAGGTTGAACAGCTCTTCAGCCGGCTTCTTCCAGACCAGTTTGCCGTCCGCCGCGGTACGACGACCGTAAACAGTGGCCTTGGATTCGTCCTGGGCGGTTTCGGTGATTTTGCCCTGAGCCAGCAATGGCAGGGTGTCACGCAGCAGGTTGGAAGCGGCTTCGCGCAGCTTGCCGTGCAGGGTCAGTGCGGTGTCGGCACGCTCGATCGCGACGCGTTGCTGGGCAATGATTGCGCCAGCGTCGGCACGCTTGACCATGCGGTGCAGGGTCACGCCGGTTTCGGTTTCACCGTTGACCAACACCCAGTTCGCTGGAGCGCGGCCGCGGTAGGTCGGCAGCAACGAGCCGTGCAGGTTGAACGCGCCTTTGCGGGCGGTAGCCAGCAGTTGCTCGCCCAACAGGTTGCGGTAGTAGAACGAGAACAGGTAGTCCGGGTTCAGTTTGGCAATGCGCTCAATCCACAGTGGGTGGTTGACGTCTTCCGGTGCATGCACAGGAATGCCTTTACGGGCGCACAGTTGAGCGACCGAGCCGTAGAAGGTGTTTTCCTTCGGATCGTCGGCGTGGGTAAACACGGCAGCAATCTCGAAACCTGCGTTGAGCAGTGCTTCGATACCTGCACAGCCAATGTCGTGATAGGCGAAAACAACAGCTTTTGAACTCATGGCGAAACCTGATCAGTAGTGGTGGAAGGCAGACCGTCGACAGTGACAACGGGAGCAGGACTAGCGGGTTTGTTACGTAGGATTTTTTCGATAAAGAACCGCGGACGGGCGCGGACATCGCTGTACATGCGGCCCAGGTATTCACCCAGAAGGCCCATGCCGATGAATTGGCCACCAGTGAACACAAAGAGCACGGCGAACAGTACGAAGGTGCCACCACCCGCCCAGCTGGCGCCGAAGATCAGGCGCAGGAAGATCAGCAGGAAGGCAAACAACATGCCCAGCGCCGCCAGACTGAAACCGATGATGCTCAGCAGTCGCAGCGGGGTAGTGGTCATGCAGGTCAGCAGATCGAACATCAGGCTGATCAGGCGCATCGGGCTGTACTTCGACTCGCCATGCTCGCGCTCGGCGTGCTGCACCAGAATCTCGGTGGTGTGGCGGGCAAAGCTGTTGGCCAGGATCGGGATGAAGGTGCTGCGTTCACGGCAGGCCAGCATGGCGTCGACGATGGTGCGGCGGTAGGCGCGCAGCATGCAGCCGTAATCGCTCATGGCGACACCGGTGGAACGTTGCACGGCCAGGTTGATCAGTTTCGACGGCCAGCGGCGCAGGGCCGAGTCCTGGCGATTGTTGCGCACGGTGGCAACCACGTCGTAGCCCAGTTCGGCCTGTTCCACCAGACGGGGGATTTCTTCCGGCGGGTTCTGCAGGTCGGCGTCGAGGGTAATGACCACATCGCCTTTGCAATGCTCGAAACCGGCCATGATTGCCGCGTGCTGGCCGTAGTTGCGATTGAGAATGACCGCGACGACCTGGCTGCCTTCACGCTCGGCGGCTTCTTCGAGAATTTGCGCCGAATTGTCGCGGCTGCCGTCGTCGACCAGGACGATTTCGTACTCGTGTTTGAGTAGCTGACAGGCCGCTTCGGTCCGGCGCAGCAATTCAGGCAAGCTTTCTTCTTCGTTGTAGACCGGGATAACGATCGACACGCAGTTAATTGGATATGGCTTCAAAGGCTTCAGTCCAGAATGTTTTCAATGGCGCCAACGACGCGTTCGACATCGTCGGTAGTCATGTCGGGGAACAGCGGGATCGAGCACAGTCGTGCCGAGTTCCATTCGGTGTTGGGCAAATGAATGCCCGGGAATCGCTGGCGGTAGTAAGTGTGCAGGTGGGTGGCCACAAAGTGAATACCCGTACCGATATTCTGTTCTTGCAAGGCCTTCATGAACGCCTCGCGATCCATCCCGCAACGCTCGGCGTCGATACGCAGGATAAACAGGTGCCAGGCGTGTTGTTGCGGGTAGGTCGGCACACTCAGCGGTTGTACCGGCAGGCCTTCGAGGCGTTGCAGGTAGGTCTGCGCCAATGCTGTGCGCTTGGCGTTGATCTCGTCCAGGCGCTGCAATTGCACCAGTGCAATGGCTGCGTTGATGTCGGCCAGGTTGTACTTGAAGCCCGGCTCGATGACCATGGCCTGCGGTTTACGGCCGTGGGTCAGGCGATCGTAGGCGTCTACGCCGAGGCCGTGAAACTTGAGCATGCGCACTCGATCCGCCAGCGCCTGATTGTCGCTGACGAACATTGCACCTTCGGCGCAGGTCATGTTCTTGATCGCGTGGAACGAGAAGATCGCGGTGCCCTGAGCGCCAATGGCGCGGCCACGGTAACGGGTGCCGGCAGCATGGGCGGCGTCTTCGATGACGGCGATGCCATGTTTGTCTGCCAGCGCATAGAGCGGGTCGAGATCAAACGCGGCACCGGCGTAGTGCACCGGGATGATGGCTTTGGTGCGCGGGGTAATGGCGGCTTCGATGGCCTGTACGTCGGTCATCAGGGTGTCGCGGTCGACATCGACAAATACCGGGGTAGCGCCCAACAGGCAGATCATGTTGGCGGTCGAGACCCAGGTCTGCGACGGCGTGATCACCTCATCGCCAGGCCCGATGCCCAGGGCCAGCAGCGTGATGTGCATGCCGCCGGTGGCCGAAGACAGGGCTACGGCGTGCTGGCAACCTGTGTACTGTGCGAATTGCTCCTCCAGCTCCTGGTTCTTCGGCCCGGTAGTGATCCAGCCGGAGCGCAACACCTGTTCAACGGCGGCGATTTCTTCATCACCGATACTTGGGCGAGAGAAGGGGAGAAAAGCCTGATTCATGTGGACCTCGGGTTTGGATATGTCAACAGCCCTGGTAGGCGGCAAGTCGTGGCACAACTTGCGAATCAGCTTGAAGCGGTGCTTCGAAGCGAAATCGGTGACAGCGTAGACGAAAAAACGAAAAGTATATCAAGCAGTTAACCAATCTTTTGGAAAAAGTGCACTAATTGACTTTTATTTTGTCGCTCGGCAGTTTGAGTGACCCAAAGGCATCGCTCCGGATGCGCAGAGGGTAATCTCGAAAATGTGAAAGGGACATGAAAAACCGGTGTCGAGAATGTTTAACTGTAACCTTTACAGCAAATGTTCAGGGTTTTTCAACGCTTAAAGTCCTTTCTGACCGCTATTGCCATCTTCCAGGTGCTGCGAAGAAAACCACCACTTAGCCCGCACATCACCAAAAATGAAAGTTAAGAGGTGGCTAAGACTACTTCAACCCGAGTCTGCGTCAAGCTCCAAGCTATGACGTCGCAACCGCTTGGCGGCGAACAGGCTCAGTCAACACATGCGCCAGACCCAGAGTCGAAATGTGGACCAGGCTGCCAGCGGCAGGTGCATGCACCCCGGAACTGCGAACCAGTAACGAGCGGCTCGCTGACTGCCCATCCGCAGCAAGTGAAGGTCGCTTCAGTTCCACCGTCAAGGTGCAGGTATTGCCGCCAAAGTCGCGATCGGTTACCACCCCGATGCAGCCGTCCACCTGCGCCAGATCGGCGGGCTGACTGGAAATCTGCAATTGCTCGGGCCGCAACATGATCTGCGTCGCGCCGTTTTGTGAGGTATTGCTGACTTGAACCCGGCCCAGGTCGCAGGTTGCGTGGCCATTTTCGACCCACGCCGGCATGACCACGGCATCACCGAGGAACAGCGCCGTTTCTTCATCTTGAGGATGCAGGTACAGGTCCATCGGTTGGCCGGTCTGCACCAGCCGGCCCTGACGCATCACGGCCAGTTGATCAGCAAATGACAAGGCTTCGGACTGATCGTGAGTCACCAGGATGGTGGTCACGCCAGTGTCTGACAGAAGCTTGGCAACCATCTTGCGCATGGACGCCCGCAGGCCGGTGTCCAGTGCCGAGAAGGGTTCATCCAGCAGCATCAGCCGAGGTCGTTGCGCCAAGGCTCGGGCCAGGGCGACCCGTTGCTGCTGACCACCGGAAAGCTCGTGCGGCCAGCGCTGGCTCATGCGTGCATCCAGCGACACCATGTCCATCAACTCGGCGACGCGTTCCTGTTTCAAGGCGGCGTCACCCGACAGTCCAAAGGCAATGTTGCCGGCAACGGTCATGTGTGGAAACAACGCACCGTCCTGCGGTACATAACCAATCATGCGCTGATGCGCGGGGACTTCGGTCGAGCCGTCGACCAGCGTCTGGCCGTTGAGCGAGATACTGCCCGAATCGGGAAACTCGAACCCTGCAATCATCCGCAGCAAGGTGGTCTTGCCGGAGCCGGAAGGGCCGACGATGGCCGTGCGGCTGCCCGCAGGCACTGACAGGCTGACGTTGTCCAGGGCAGGCAGGGCGCCGAAGGTTTTGTAGATGGAGTTCAGTTCGAGAGCGTTCATCGGCCTGCCGTGCGTTTGGATTGATGATAGAGAAGCGCGGTCAACGGAAGCGAAAGCAAAATCATGATCAGCGCGTAAGGTGCCGCTGCGGCGTAGTCGATTTCGCTGGTCATGGCCCAAAAACCGGTGGCCAGGGTGCGGGTGCCACTCGGCGAGAGCAACAGGGTCGCGGTCAGTTCATTGGTGATCGCCAGAAACACCAGCGCTGCACCGGCGGCGGCCCCCGGTGCGGCCAGGCGCATGGTAATCAGCCAGAGCGCCTGGCTCGGCGAACGGCCCAGACTGCGGGCGATATTTTCCAGCTCTACCGGTGCCTGGGCAATACCGGCGCGCAAACTGACCAGTGCCCGTGGCAAGAACATCAGCAGGTACGCCAACAGCACCGTGATGCTGGTCTGGTAAATCGGCCGGGCAAAGCTGATGGTGACGGTCACCAGCGCCAGTGCCACGACAATACCCGGCAATGAACTGGTGATGTAGTTGCAGCTTTCCAGGATGCGATGCAGGCGCCCCGGCGAACGTATCGACAACCAGGCCACCGGAACGGCCGCGCAAGTGGTGATGATCGCGCCGACACTCGCCAGAACGAGGGTCTGCTTCAATGCCGGGAGGATTTCCGCCATGCGCCAGACGTCTGCGCCACCGGCAATCAACCATTGGGCCAGGGTAATCAGCGGCACGCCGAGTGCCAGCACGCTGGTGATGATTGGCAGTAACAGTGCCGCGACTTTGGTGTTGCGTGTCAGCCGCTGGGTCCGTTGCAGGCGTGCGCTGCCGGAGCCGACCCGTGCGTAACGGGCATGGCCACGGGAGGCGGACTCGGCGGTCAGCATCAGCAGGCAGCACAGCGCCAGAACCCCGGCCAGCATGTTCGCCGCCGGACCGTTGAAGCTCGACTGGAACTGGTCGAAGATCGCTGTGGTGAAGGTGTCGAAGCGAATCATCGCGTACAGGCCATATTCGGCCAGCAAGTGCAGCCCGACCAGCAAGGCGCCACCACAGATGGCCAGGCGCAGTTGCGGCAGCACGACCCGGAAAAACACCGCCCAGGGCTTCAGGCCCAACGATTCGGAGACATCTTCGATGGCCGGATCAAGACGCCGCAGGGTGGCGGCGATGGGTAGATAGAGGAACGGGAAGTAGGCGATAACCGAAACCAGTACCCCGGCAAACAATCCGTGAATCGGTGGTACCAGGCTGACCCAGGCATAACTGTGGACAAAGGCCGGCACCGCAATCGGTGCCGTCGCCAGCACCGACCAGAGGCGG
Organism: Pseudomonas fluorescens HK44; assembly: GCF_000217955.3. Taxonomy (GTDB): domain Bacteria; phylum Pseudomonadota; class Gammaproteobacteria; order Pseudomonadales; family Pseudomonadaceae; genus Aquipseudomonas; species Aquipseudomonas fluorescens_AQ. The sequence continues at coordinate 706,492 of NZ_AFOY02000015.1, forward strand.
CGGCCTGGCAAGTCGGTGCGTTCGGTCAACCAGGCGAGTGCCACGCCCAGTGCGATACATAAAGGAATCGTGATCACCACCAGTAGAACGGTGTTGATCAAAAGTTCGGCGACCCGAGGTCGCAAGACCAGCTCGGCGATTGTCGCCCAGCCGGTCTTGATGGAAATGCCGATGACAAACGCCAGCGGCAGCAGCGCCAGCAACGACACCAGAATGGAAATTGCGATCACCCACATACCGCCGCGCCCTCTGCGAGCGCGGCGAGGGTGTGGTCGTGGGCTGGCCAGAGTCACCGCAAGGGCGACCCCGGCTACTTCAGCAGATTCTGGCAACGTGACTGGCTTGGACATCGGATTACAACAACCCCGCCTGAGTCATCAGCTCGACAGCTTTTTTGCTGTTGAGTCTGGAGGCATCGACCACAGGCGCGTCAAGTTGCGCCAGCGGCACCAATTTCGGGTTCGACTCGGCATTCTGGCCAACGGCGTATTCAAACGACTTGCCGTTTTTCAGAATCGCCTGGCCTTCTTTGCCGGTGATCCACTTCAGGAACGCCTGAGCTTCTTCCTGGTGTTTGCTTGACGCCAGGACAGCGCCACCGGAGAGGCTGACAAATGCGCCCGGGTCTTTGTGCTTGAAGTAGTGCAGCGAAGTGTTCTTGCTGTTTTCGCCGGTTTTGCTCTGGTCGACGAAGCTGTAGTAGTGGTAGATCACGCCGCCTTCGATCTGGCCGGCATTCACTGCCTTGAGCACAGCGCTGTTGCCACGGTAGGCGGTGGCGTTGGCTTTCATGCCTTTCAACCATTCCAGGGTGGCGGCTTCGCCTTTGAGTTCCAGTACGGCAGCAACGATGGCCTGGAAATCGGCGCCGGCAGGCGAACCGGCCCAACGACCTTTCCAGCTTGGGGACGCCAGGTCCATCAGAGACTTCGGCAGATCGGCTTCGGCCAGTTTGCTTTTGTTGTAGACAAACACGGTCGAACGAGCAGCGATGCCCACCCATTTGCCGTGGGCCGGACGATAGGCCGAACCGATTTGTTCCAGGGTCGACGGCGCAACAGGGGTAAACAGTCCGGCGTTGTCCACCAGCACCATGGCCGGGGAGTTCTCGGTCAGGAACACGTCTGCCGGGGAGGCCGCACCTTCTTGCACGAGCTGATTGCCCATCTCGCTGTCATCGCCGTTGCGCAGCGTGACCTTGATCCCTGTTTCATGGGTAAAACCTTCGACCCAGGCCTTGGTCAGGGTCTCATGTTGAGCGTTGTAGACGACGATGCCGTCGCTGCTTGGCGCAGCAAAGACATGGCCAGCACCCATAAGAGCGGTGGCGAGCAGCGCGGTTTTCAGAAACGAAGGGCGACGGTGATTCATTTTGTTAGCAGCTCCTGCAGTTTTTTAAGAATCAGGTGGGCAAGCCTGTCGTTCGGTTCCGCAATCCCTGCTGCCTGCCCCGAACAATGCGAATCATTCGCATAAATTTGGTGGCGGCAATGTAGTGCGGGATATGTGAAAAAAACGTCAAATAAGTCGTTAATCAATGTCGTTTGTATTTAGATTGAGGCGCTGAGGAGGGAGTTTGAAGGACAGAGCGGTTTGAATTCAAATACTATCGTCGATGAGGCTCACTGATTTCACGTGAGCCGTGCTGGAAAGCATCGAGAGGCCCGTTGGGCCCCTCGATGTTTTTTCATTGGGCGGGGGCGTTGGGGATGAAGGCGACGCTGGCGTCCGAGCGCGGATGCAGCAGCCGTTCACCGTTGTCTGGTTGCGTGATGATGGCCTGATGGTCGGCGCTCAGGTAGTTCAACGGCAGCTGATCGCCACGTTTGTATTGCGCGACAATGATGGTGCGCTGTGGGTCCCACTGCTGACCACTGGTCTTTTCCAGCCACGCCATGAACTGTGCGGTGGTGCCTTCGCGAGGGAAGTCCTTGCTTTCGGGAACGTAGTAGAAAGGCGCGCCGTCGTTTTGCAGGTACATCGGGACTTTGTTGTCGACCTCGACCATCACCATCCGCCATTGATTCCACGGTGCGATCAGGCTGGCCTGAGCCTTGACGTCCTTGCCGAACTGCACGACGCCGCCACCACCGTTGCTCCACGGCGCGACAATTCCGAGGATCAGCAGCAGCAGGACCGTTGTGACGCCAAAGCCGATTTTCAGCCCACGCCCTTCGGTCTTGCCGGCAGCACGCCGTTCTTCCATGCGCCGGGTGACCCACCAGGCTGCCAGCAACTGTGCAAACGGCACCAGCGGCAACACGTAGTAACTGCGTCGGCTACCACTGGCCGTGAAGAACAGGAACAGCAAACCCAGGCCCCAGATCAGCCAGCGGGTATTGGGTTCGAGCGTGCGCCAGTTGCGAGCGGCGACCCACAGCCCAAGCACCCAGAATGGTGCCCATGGCAGGGTGTAGACCGGCAAGTAGATCAAATAGGTATAAATCGGCCCGAATTGGTCGAACGGTTGGAAAAACCGCACCACGTTTTCCCGGAACACCAATCCCAGACCGCTTTGGCCGTAGGTGGGTGCGCCGAAAAAATGCGACAAGACGAACGGCACCGCGTAAACCACGCCGCCAACCAGCAGGGCAACGCACAGGCGCGCGTTGAGGTGGCGCTTCCAGCGGCCTTCTTGCAGCAGATGCGGCAACAGCACCAGGCCCGGCAGGATGAACCCGATCAGGCCTTTGAACAGCGAGGTCACGGACAGCAGCAGGAAGAACACGCAGTAGCGACCGAGTCGCGTGTCGTCCGGGCCGCGCCAATACCACCAGATCGCCGCCAACACACCGCATACGGTCAGAATGTCAGCCGTCGCGACCCGGGCCCAAAAGACGAAATAGAAGGTGGTTGCCAGCATCCAGCCAGCGATCAGTCCGGTGCCTTTGCGAAACAGCTGTTCGCCGGTCAGGTAGACCAGCCAGACACTCAGCCACGCCGCAATCACCGAAGACAGGCGCAATGACCAGTGGCCCAGCCCTCCCGTAAACCAGGTGGTGGCGGTAATCAACCAGTAGGAGGGCAACGGCTTGTCATAATAGGGGCCGCCCATGAGGTAAGGGTCAAAGTAGTTATTGGTTTGCAGCATTTGCAAAGCGATGTTCGCCCAACGGGTTTCCGGGCCCCAAAGTTCCCGTGTGCCCAGTCCCAATAACAGGAGTAGCGCTGAAACCCCCAGCAGGATCAGCAGCGCGCGTGTTTCCGTTTCCCGCGACTTCATGTGGTATTTCCCTTCGGTCTCGACCGCCAGCTGCAGGATTGCGCCGTGCTTTTGAACGCCGCAACCTGCGCGCCGGGGTCAGAAAATGCAGATCTCTACTTGCCGGGTGATGAGGTGCACATCGTCACCCGGTAAACCCGCGTAGCAGGAATATTCAGGGCAGTTGCGGGAAAATCAGGATCTCCAGTTCGCCCCGTTTGTAGTGCTTGCCATCGATCGGCAGCAGCAAGATTTCCTGCTCTTCCAACGCATTTTTCACGCGCATGACCACACCCACCGAACCCTTTTTACGGGCTTCGGACATCCACTGCTGGACACTGTTCATGTCGACTTTGCGGTGTGCGGCCTCAGGGAAATCAGTACCGTACTTCAACTCACCCACCGTGTTGTACAGGTCGACTTGCGGGCGTTTCAGGCGCCAGGACAATGCCGAAGCCGCACCCAAATCGTTACTCAGCAGCGAAGTGGTCTCGTTCAATTCCTGAACATGCTCGGCGATGAACTGGTCAGGCATTTTGCTGTTGACGACGACCGCTGGCATGGCGGCTGGCAACAGGGCGACCAGTAGCCAGATCCCCAGCGCCGGAGTGGCCCAATAGACCAGCGGCCGGAGGGCTTGCAGGGCGTTGGCGATGATCCAGCCGGCCAACACGATGAAGCCCAGCGACAGGGTGAACATTTCGGTGTTTTCAAAGATTGGCCTGGTGATCTGCAGATAGATCAGGACAATCAGGGCAATCGTCGCGATCGCAACGTTGAGCAAGCCGTTGATGCGAATCGCCCGGCCACGGGCCTCGCTCACCAGATCGATCAGGGTGCTGGCCATCAGCAAGGCCAGCGGCAGCAGGCACGGCATGATATAGGTTGGCAGCTTGCCTTTGCTCAGACTGAAAAATACCAGCGGCAGGAGCATCCACAGCAACAGGAAACCGGTGGTGTTCTGAGTCTTGTTTTTCCAGGCCTGAACCAGTGTCGAGGGCAACAGGGCCGCCCACGGCAGACTCGAAACCACCATGATCGGCAGGAAGAACCACCACGGCCGGGTGTGCTGGGCATCGTCGGCGGCGAACCGGCGGATGTGCTCTTGCCAGAAGAAGTACCGCCAGAAGTCGGGTTCGTGACTATTGATCGCCAGCACCCACGGCAGGCTGACGATGATGGCGACGACCATCGCTACCAGGCCATAGCGCAGCAATTCACCAAAGCGCTTTTGCCAGATCATGTAAGGCAGTGCGATCAACACCGGCAACAGCCACGCAAGGAACCCCTTGGTCAGGAAGCCCATGCCACAGGCGAAGCCGAGCAGGGCCCAGGCACCGAGTTTGCTGCGTGGGGTTTTGTTATCCAGGGCAAACCACAGGGCAACCAGGCTCAGGTTGACCCAGAAGGTGAACTGCGGATCGAGGTTGGAGTAGCCAGCCTGGCCGGCGATCAGGCCGAAGCTCATGTAGAGCAGGGCAGCCGCGAAACTTTTGCGCGGATCGTTCCACAGGCGACGGGCGATCAGATACGCCAGCCACACACTCAGCCCGGTGGCGACTGCCGAGGCAATACGCACGCCAAACAGGTTTTCGCCGAAAATCGCCTGACCGATGGCAATCATCCAGTAACCGGCAATGGGCTTCTCGAAGTAGCGAAAGCCCATGAAGTGCGGAGACACCCAGTCACCGCTCAGCAACATCTCCTGGCTGATCTGCGCGTAGCGGGGTTCGTCAGGAATCCATAACCCGTGGCCAACCATCGGCAACAGGTAGAACAGGCCGAAGGCCAACAACAGGCAGGGTAGAGCCCAGCGCTTGATCATTTGACTCGTGCTCCCTGCGACTTCATGCGACGGTTCGGATTGCTGTACGAGCAATCAGTAAAGTGATGCGTGACGAGTATTGTTTTTCGCTTCATGGGACGGCCTTGATACCGGAAGACGTTGCTCGGTTGTTGGTGTTTTTGGTTACGACGTTCGAGGCTGCGCCGGTCTTCTTCAACAAAGACGCGTGCAGGGGCGCAGGGATCGCTGTGGCGAGCCGGCCGTATTACTCGGCAAAAGGATAAAGTCGACGCATGACATTCCTGGGCCTCCTGGCAGCGGACTGGACGGGTGTAGGTGGGTGAGCCGCTGTGAACGGGCAGCGCATGCTACAAGTGGAGCGTCGAGTCTTCCATTGAGGATTTTCCCCAGACAGGCATTCAAGCGTGAAATCCCCGGATTTCCAGCAACTCGCTGAAAAAATAAAGTTATTCAATTTGTTTCAAATGCACGCGAGCGCTGACGAACTGCCGTAATGGCTTTATTTAAGTTCGTTAACAACGCTGGCGTGTCCTGGCAAACCGTACTATTTGCTGGCGAAGCGCTTATCCAGTACTGCTGGCCAGTCCCCGGAATTCACAATGCCGAGCACTTTCAGCTGTCCGTCAGCCGTCACCGAGACGAACAGGGCGCTGGTGTACTGACTGGTAGGCGCATGCTTGAAGCCGGTTTGTTTCTCGAAGTCGCTGATGCAGCCGCTGTGCGTGACCAGGACCAGATTTCGATGCGCCGTTTTGTGTGCGACCACTTCGTCACGCATGGTCTTGCCGCATTGGGCCAGCCATTCCTGATGCGATGCCTCTTTGCCAAACATGTACTGCGCGGTTTGCATCGTGCGGGTCGCCGGGCTGCTGAACACATCCGCATGGTCCATGCCCAGGGCGTTGAAGCCCTTGCCGACGTCAGTCGCTGCCGCGCTGCCTACCTGAGTAATGCCATCGGCTGGGCCCAGGCACGGATTTTTCGACTGATCGCAGCGTTCGGCATGTCGAACCAGCACCACCACATCACCTGATTGCCAGTGTTGGAATACGCCAGCCGTTGCCATGTGATCACTTTCGGCCAGCATCGCCGGAGACCGGGGCCATAAGGTGAACCCCGTCACCAAGGCGGCCACTATCACCGCCGACGCCGCTAGCGTGACGTTCAGAAACCGTTTTTTGACCGCTCGTTTAGGCAAGTCCTTGGGTAGTACCGTATTAACCACGCCTTTCACCTGTAAATCGTATTGGGACGAAGAATTTCGATTCCGTTCAAGCAGGCAGCATAGACAGTTCACGGAAAACGCGAGCATTGAAGGTCGATTTAGGACGATCAATGTAGAGATGCGCAAGTGGGGGATAAGTGAAACGAATGTGAAAATTTCGCTGGAGCTCTTAACCTTCCCTTAACCAAGGCTAATTAATTGATTTCAATTGCATTGCCATCAATCGGAGGCGCCTTCGCCAGGACCTCGCGCGCACGCGTCCGGAAGGGGCAAGAGCCGCCCCAACCCGATTGTTTCAAGCTGTTTCGTGAGGCTGTTTTCCCAACAGATCGATTCGGCAACCCGGGGTCGCGTCGTAGACCGCAAGCTTCATGTCATGCAGCCGCGCCACGGCCGACACCATGCTCAAACCCAACCCGTTACCGGGCGTGTGACGGCTCAGTTCTGAACGGTAGAGCCGGCGAAATACCGCCTCGCGCTCGGCTTCCGGAATGCCCGGACCATTATCGATTACCCGAATGCCGATGCCCGTTGCATCGCTGATGACGCTGAGACTGACGCTGCTGTGGTCAGGAGAGAACTTGATTGCGTTGTCCAGCAGGTTGCAGCAGGCATCGAACAGCAGTTGTGCATCGCCGGCGATCAGCGCCGATTGCGCGCACGCATGGAACACCAGGCTGATGCCGCGCTCCTCGGCCAGCGGTTCGTAGAGTTCGGTGGCATCGGCGCCAATCAGGTTCAGATCGACCGGCGCAAAGTGGCTGCGTCGTGCGCTGTCCTCAATCTCGGAAATGCGCAGCAAGGCACGGAATGTCATCAGCAGGCCCTTGGCCTCGCTCAGCGCCGAGTCAATGCTGGCCGCGTATTCATCCTCGCGCAGACCCCGGCGCTGCGCGCGCTCAAGGCCCGCAATCAGCCGGGTCAGGGGCGTGCGCAGGTCGTGGGCGATGTCGTCGCAGACGCCCTTGACCTCGCTCATCAGGCGCTCCAGCTCATCGAGCATGCTGTTGACGACGTTGGCGAGGCGGTCGATGTCATCGTTGTTGCCCAGGGTGGGCAAGCGGCTGCTCAAGTCGCCCTCGATGATGCCTTTGATCGAGTCGCTCAACTTGTCGAGCCGGCGCCGCGCCGAGTAGCCCAACCCGATCGCACCTAACAGGCCGACCACCAGCAGCAGGACGCCACCGGAAACCAGCGCATGGACCAACAGTTCGTCGAACTCGCCGATGTCATGCATGTCCTGGGCGACCAGCAGGGTTTTGCCGTCTTCCAGTTTATGGACGATAAACCGCACGGGACGAGAGCGATCGTTGTTTTTCTGCCAGTCGAACTCGGCGGGTCGATCATATTTTTTGAACGCCGGCAGTTGATGAATGGCGCCTACAACGTACTGGTTGTGTTCATCGAACAAACTATGGGGCAGGCGAGCTTCTGTGTCCGAAATGGTGTGTTTGCGGATTTCCTCTTCCCGCAGTTGCGGGGTTTGCTGGCTGCGATTTTCCACCTGACGATAGAGTGCAGTGTCGGCTTCGGACTTCAGGTAAAACGCGGTCTGCCAGTAAATGTAGCCAAACAGCGCCAGAAACGAGCAACCGAAGAGCCCGAGGAACATCAGGCCCGTGCGAAAACTGATAGTGCGCGGAATCTCACTCAGGTGAACGGAGAACATAACCGGCCCCCCGAATGGTGTGGATCATCTGCGGTTCACCTTCGGCGTCGATCTTGCGACGCAGGCGGCCGATATGCACCTCGATGACATTGGTGCGCTCGTCGTAGCTGTAATTCCACACGGCTTCAAACAACATGGTGCGCGTGACCACTTGTTCAGCGTTGCGCATCAGGTGTTCCAGCAACGCGTATTCACGCGGAACCAGGTCGATGGCTCGATCGCCACGGCGCACGCTGCGGCGTAACAGGTCGACGTGCAGGTTGCCGACGCGCAGCTGGTTGTCCGGTTCGCGGGTGGCGGGTTCGGCACGGCGACGGCTCAAGGCGTCCAGCCGTGCGGTAAGCTCGATGAATTCGAACGGCTTGGTCAGGTAGTCATCGCCACCGGCGCGCAAGCCTCGAACACGCTCATCCAGCGCGCTCAGGGCACTGAGGATCAACACCGGCGTGCTCACGCTCGCTGCTCGCAAGGCGGTCAATACGCCCAGCCCATCGATGCCGCCCGGCAGCATCCGGTCGAGCACGATCAGATCAAAGGGCTCGCTGAGGGCTTTGAGCAAACCGTCGCGGCCATTGTCCACGCAAGTGACGGTAAACCCGTGGTCCTGCAGGGCTGCTTCAATTTCGCGAGCGGTGGAGTTGTCGTCTTCGACGACCAGAACATGGGTCATGGGAGTTGAACCGGTCACTTGAACGAGTGGAGAGATGGCATAGTGTGGCAAATCCAGGCAGACGCCAACGTCGCCGCCGGATAAATAAAAGTTTAGGTTTCATTTGAGAGAGAAAGCTCCTTGCGCATTCTAGTCGTTGAAGACGATGCCCAGACCGCCACCTACCTGTTGCGTGGGCTGACGGAAAGCGGGCACGTGGTGGATGTCGCCGAAGACGGCAACGATGGACTGGCCATGGCCCTGGAAGGGATTCACGACGCGTTGATTGTCGACCGGCGCCTGCCGGGGCTCGACGGTATCGCGCTGGTGCGGGCGATACGCAGTCGCGGTTCGCGTATTCCGGTGTTGATGCTCAGCGCTCAGTCGACCACCGCGCAAAAGGTCGAAGGCTTGCAAGCCGGTTGCGACGATTACCTGGCAAAACCCTATGCGTTCGCCGAGGTGCTGGCGCGTCTCGACGCCTTGCTGCGCGGCGCCGATCAACCGAGCGCAACAGGGCGCAAGCTGGAAGTCGGCGAACTCGAACTCGACTGCGCGACGCGTACGGCGGTGCGTCAGGGCCGCAGTATTGTCTTGCAACAGCGTGAAGCGCTGCTGCTGGAAAAACTCATGCGCCACAGCGGCCAGGTGGTCACCCGTGACATGCTGCTCGACAGCGCCTGGGATTACACCTTCGATCCCAACGACAATGTCATCGACAAACATATCCATCGGCTGCGGCGCAAACTCGATGAAGGTTTCGAGTACTCGCTGATCAAGACCATTCCGGGCGCGGGTTACAGTTTTCAGGGCCGGCGCGAGCCCGATTAAACAAAAGTTTACCTACAGGCGAACGCTCTGCTAGGCGCTGTTGGCTATCTTCGGCTGATTCGTGGACGTGCTCCACAAACGTTTCAGCCGGAGATCGCGTGCCAATGTCAGTTGCAACCTCACCGAGGCGTAACTTTTTATCCCTATCGGTGTTGCTGGGCGTATTGATGCTCGGCGGCTGCTCGATGGTGCCCGCTTACCATCAACCGGAATTGCCGCTGGCGGCAAACTGGAACGGCGCCGGGCAAACGTCTGCCGCACGGGGAGGGCAGTGGTGGAGCGAATTCCACAGTGCTGAGCTGAATGACCTGATCACCCGCGGCCTCTCGGCCAATTACACCCTTAAAGCCGCGGCCAGCCGCATCGAAGAGGCACGCGCTTCGGCTCAGGTCGTCGGCGCCGGGCAATATCCGACGCTGGCACTGGGCGGCAATGTCCAGCGTCAGAACAATTACGGCACCACCAAGAAAAGCAGCGTGTTCGCCCAAGCCACCTACGAGCTGGACTTCTGGGGCAAACAGCGCGCTGCCGCGGACTCTGCCGACGCGTTGGCCAATGCCAGCGTGTTCGACGCGCAAACCCTGCGCATGAGCCTGGGGGCGAGCATCGCCGACAGCTACTTCCAGGTCTTGTCGCTGGAAGAACGGCTGCGCCTGGCGCAGTCGATTGCCGACGACGCCAGGCAGGTACTCGACCTGGTCGAAGTCCAGGCCAGCCAGGGCGCCGTGTCCAATCTTGAAGTGGCGCAGCAACGCAACGCCCTGCAAACTTTCCAGGCGGCGATGCCACCTTTACGTCAGCAACGCGATCTGGCGCTCTACCAATTGGCGGTACTGGTGGGCGAGACGCCGCAAGGTTTTCACCTGAAAAGCTCAGGTCTTGAGGGTTTGCAGATGCCGCGTCCGTCCGCTGGACTGCCTATCGGCCTGCTGCGTCAGCGGCCCGATGTGCAAGCAGCCGAAGCGCGACTGGTCTCGGCCAACTTCGATGTCGGGGTCGCCCGCGCGGCGTTCTTGCCGAACCTGTCGCTGGACCTGATCGGCGGTATCGACACCATTGCCGGCGGCAACATCTGGAGCGTCGTCGGCACATTGGCCCAACCGGTGTTCACCGGCGGCCAGCTCAGCGGTCAATTGCACGTTGATCAGTCCCACGTGCAGGAACTGACCGCCAGTTACCGTGAATCGGTGATCGAGGCCCTGCAGGACGTCGACACCCAACTGAGCGCCACCCGCGAACTGGATAAAAGCTTTGCCTTGAATCAGGCCGCGGTGGACTCCGCCCGCGAGGCCGCGAGGTTAGCGCAGGTGCGTTATCGACTGGGTTCCACCGATTTCCAGACCTTGTTGATCGTCGAGCGCACCCAGTATCAGGCCGAAGACACGCTGTTGCAGGTGCGCCTGCAACACCTGCAGGCCGCCGTCGGTCTGTTTCGGGCGCTGGGTGGTGATTTCACCCCCGACACCCTTGCTTCCCTTTCTCCTTCTCAGGCGTCTCACCCATGAATGCTAAGCCACGCGTTGCGAACCCTCGCCATCGAGCACTCTCCTGGGCGCTATTGATTCTGCTGTTGGGCGCAGGTGCAGGTGGATTTCAGTGGGTCAAGCGGGCTCAGGCCGCACCGGCCAAAACCGAGGCAAGCGCCGTGCCGGTGCAACTGACGCAAGTCAGCCAGCAGGACCTGCCGATCTGGCTCAGTGCGATTGGCAACGTCCAGCCGCTCAATAGCGTCAATGTGCGGGTTCGGGTGGATGGCGAGTTGCAGAAAGTCCTGTTCAAGGAAGGCCAGACCGTGAACGCCGGCAGTTTGCTGGCGGTGATCGATCCACGGGTTTACCAGGCTCAGGTGGCTCAGGCGCAAGCGCTGGTGGCCAAGGATCAGGCGCAACTGGCCAACCTGCGGGTGAGCCTGGACCGGGCCAGCAAACTGGCGGCTGCCAAGGCCGGTCCGACTCAGGATGTCGACACCTATCGCGCCGAATTGGCGGCACAGCAGGCCACGGTGCAGGCTGACCAGGCGGCACTGGATAACGCACGCCTGCAACTGGAGTTCACGCAGGTCAAGGCGCCGCTGACCGGGCGTACCGGCCAGCGCTTGCTGGACGTCGGCGCCATCGCCCACGGTGCGGAAGCCACGGGGCTGGTGACCATTACCCAGATGAACCCGATCTCGGTGGCTTTCGCCGTCTCCCAGGACGAACTCCCGCAGATCCTTGAAGAAAACGCCAAGGGCGCCTTGCAAGTGGTCGCCATGACCCGCGACGGCCATCAGGAAATCGCTCGCGGCCGTCTGAGCTTCATTGACAGCCAGGTCGCCGCCGCGAGCGGTCAGATCCAGTTGAAGGCCGAGTTCGACAACAGTGCCAACCAGTTGTGGCCTGGCGAATTGGTCAGCGCACGCTTGCTGGTCAGCACCCGCCAGGACGTCACGGTGGTGCCGGCCAATGCCGTGCAGTTTGGCCGTCAGGGCAATTTTGTCTATGTGGTGGGTGCTGATCAACGGGTGCAACCGCGTCAGGTCGATGCGGCCGCCGTGGTCGATGGCAAGCAGTGGATTCGCCAAGGGCTGGCCGCTGGCGAAACGGTCGTCGTGCAAGGTCAGTCACGTATTGCGCCGGGCGTCAAAGTCGCACCGATCAAGGCTGACGAAGCCGCAGCGCTGGCTGCTGCCACGCCGGTGGAGAGCGCACGATGAACGGGCTCGCCGGACTGATTCAACGACGCGTCGGCCTGAGCCTGTTGGCGCTTGGGGTGATGTTGCTGGGCGCTTTCGCGTACTTCCAGTTGCCGGTGGCCCCTTTGCCTACGGTGGATTTTCCGACCATTCAGGTTACCGCCAAACTCTCCGGAGCCAGCGCCGAGACCATGGCTTCGTCGGTTGCGACGCCACTGGAAAGAGCCTTTGCCGCTGTTCCGCAAGTCACTTCGATGACCTCGTCGAGTGCGGCCGGCAAGACTCAGGTTGTGTTGCAGTTCGACCTGTCGCGGAACATCGACGGCGCTGCGCAGGATGTGCAGACCGCGATCAACACCGCGACCCCGAACTTGCCGAAAACCATGACCAGTACGCCGACCTTCAACAAGGTCAATCCGGCGGAAGGGACGGTGTTGTCACTGGCCGTGACATCGCCGACACGCACGCTGCCGGAGCTCGATCGTTACGCGGACAACTACATTGCCCAGCGTTTGTCGCAGATGCCGGGCGTCGGCCTGGTGGATTTCCACGGTGAGCAAAAACCGGCGGTGCGGATTCAGATCGACCCGGATGCGCTGGCCGCACGGGGCCTGAGCCTGGAAGACGTGCGCAGCGTGATCGGCGTCAGTACCGTCGATCAGCCCAAGGGCACCCTTGACGGGCAGACCCGTTCCGTCACGCTTGGCGCGACCGACCAGATGCTTGACCCGCAGCATTATCGGGATCAGGTGATTGCTTATAAAAACGGTATGCCGATCAAGCTCGGTGATCTCGGTCGGGTGATTGCCGGTGCCGAAGATACCCAGCAAGCCGCCCAGTTGGGCAGCGAGCCGACGGTGATCGTCGACATTCACAAACAACCGGGTTTCAACCTGCTGTCGACCATCGCCACGATCAAGGCCAAGTTGCCCGAACTGACCGCGTCGTTGCCGCGCGACGTGCAGGTTCAGGTGGTCGGCGACCGTACCCAGACTATCGAAGCCTCGGTCAATGACATGCAGTTCACCTTGCTGCTGTCGATTGCCCTGGTGGTCGTGGTGATCTTCGTGTTCCTGCGCAAGGCCACCGCCACGCTGATTCCCAGCCTGACCATTCCGCTGTCGCTGGTGTCGACCTTCGGCGTGATGTATTTGCTCGGCTACAGCCTCGACAACCTGTCAATCATGGGCCTGGCCATTGCGGTCGGCTTCGTGGTGGACGATGCCATCGTGGTGATGGAAAACATCGTGCGCCATCTGGAGATGGGCAAGTCGCGCCTGCAATCGGCGGTCGATGGTTTGCGCGAAGTGGCGTTCACCATTGTCTCGATGACGGTGTCATTGATCGCGGTGTTCTTGCCGATCCTGTTGATGTCGGGGATCGTCGGGCGCTTGATGCGCGAGTTTGCGGTCACGGTCAGCGTGGCGATCATCATGTCCTGCATCGTCTCGCTGACGATCACCCCGATGCTTTGTGCCTGGCTGCTCAAACCGCATGCCGAGAGCGAGGAGGGGCGTTTCGCCCAGGCTTGCGAGCGGGCGTTCACTGGCTTGCACAATGGTTATCGCCGCAGCCTCGACTGGGTACTCGACCATCAGCGTCTGACCCTCGGCGTGGCACTGGCCACATTGCTGGCGACCGCGGTGTTGTACGTGAGCATTCCCAAGGGCTTCTTCCCGCAGCAGGACAACGGCCTGATCCAGGGTGTCGCCGAAGCCGCTGCGGATATCTCGCCGATGGCCATGCGTGAACAGGTTAACCGTGTCGCCGAAATCGTCGGTCATGACCCGGCGGTGGCCAAGGTGTATTTCTGGATCGGCCCGAACCCGACGGTCAGCCAGGGCAAGGTGATGATCAACCTCAAACCGTTCAGCGAGCGCACCGACAGTGCCCAAAAGGTAATCAGCCGCTTGCAGCCGGCCCTCGATCAGCTGTCCGGGGTCAAGGTCTACTTGCAGGCTAACCAGGACATCCAGATCGGTGGCCGCGCCAGTAAAACCCAGTACCAGTACACCCTTCAGGACCCGGACAGCGCAGAGCTGGATCACTGGAGCGGGGTGCTGCTGGAAAAACTCAAGAGCTTGTCGCAGTTGCAACACGTCACCTCTGACCAGCAACAGGCCATTGCGCAGGCAACCCTGGTGATCGACCGTGCCACGGCGGCGCGTCTGGGCGTGACGGTGCAGGCCATCGACGACGTGCTATATGACGCCTTCGGGCAGCGTCAGGTCGCGACGATGTTCACCCAACTCGACCAGAATCACGTGGTTCTCGAACTGGACCCGCACTGGCAGACGTCCACTACCACGCTGGAACACTTGTACGTGCGCGCTAGCTCCGGAACCCTGGTGCCATTGAATCTGTTGGCGAGCATCAAGACCGAGCAGGTGCCGATCATCATCAACCACCAAGGGGTATTTCCGGCCATTACTCTGTCGTTTGACCTGGCGCCTGGCCAGGCGCTGAGCGATGCAGTCAGCGCAATCAACCAGGCGTCTTTGGCGGTGGCGATGCCCGACTCTGTCGTCGGCAGTTTCCAGGGCACCGCCCAGGCGTTCCAGGACTCGCTGAAATCACAACCCTGGCTGATTCTGGCGGCGATTCTGACCGTCTACATTGTGCTGGGCGTGCTGTACGAGAACGCGATTCACCCGTTGACGATCATTTCGACCCTGCCGTCCGCCGGGTTCGGTGCGCTGCTGGCATTGATGCTCTGTGGACAGGACCTGTCGGTCCTTGGGATGATCGGCATTATTTTGCTGATCGGTATCGTCAAGAAGAACGCGATCATGATCGTTGACTTCACGCTATCGGCCCAGCAACGTGGGCTGTCTGCCCGAGACGCCGTGCGCGAAGGGTGCCTGTTGCGGTTGCGGCCGATCCTGATGACCTCGCTGGCGGCATTGCTCGGTGCGGTGCCATTGGCGTTCGGTCACGGTGCCGGTTCGGAGCTTCGCCAGCCATTGGGCATTGCCATTGTCGGTGGCCTGGCGGTCTCGCAGATCCTGACGTTGTACACCACCCCGGTTGTCTACCTTTGGTTTGAGCGTCGGCGTCGCAGCCAAAAGCCCGTCGCGCAGGACATCAAGGTGTGAGGTCGGCATTCAAATCACTGGAAAGACATGGATTCCAAACAAAGCCTGACAAAGAGGATTGTGATTGTTTTCGCACTGATGACTGCGTTCGTGGCAGGGGTCTTTGCGGTTGGCATTGTCGCGACCGTGCATATCGTTGAAAGAAAGCTCACCACCGCCAGCCTGGGCGGCGGGCTGCAACGCCTGCTACTGATGGACAACACCGACGACTGGACCCATCGACCGGAAAAAGACGAGCAGTTTTTCTTTGAGGGCGGACTGGGTGAAATGACCCCGGACGAACAACTCAAGGCGCTGCAGCCGGGGTTTCAGGAAATCGTCTATGGCGGTGAGGACTACTACGCCATGGTGAAAGTGGTCGAAGGTCGCCAATACGTCCTGCTGAAAGATCAGAAAAGCCATGAACAACGCGAACGCGTGCTGTACTCGGTGGTGATTGTCGGGTTCGTGTTGAGCATCCTGCTGGCGATTCTGTTGGGGTGGTTGCTGGCCCGGCGCGTCATGGCCCCGGTGATCCGTTTGGCGCGTCAGGTGCGTCACCGCGATCAGCTACTGGAACTCGCGCCACCACTGGCGCCCGAGTATGCCGTCGACGAGGTCGGCGAACTGGCGGTTTCCTTTGATCAAACCCTGGGCCGACTGCGCGAGGCACTGGGCCGGGAAAAACTCTTCACCAGCGATGTCAGCCACGAGTTGCGAACGCCGTTGATGGTGCTCGCCAGTTCATGTGAGCTGTTGTTGAGCAATCGTGCCCTGGATCAACGCTCGATGGCCCAGGTCAGCCGTATTGCCAGGGCCAGCGATGAAATGCGCCAGCTGGTCGACACATTCCTGATGCTGGCGCGTGACCGGGACAACGATTCCGGTAACGGTGGCTGCGCCTCCTTGAAAGAAGTCGCCGATGCGTTGGCAGAGATCTGGGGCAGGCTGATCCGGGAAAAAGGCCTGGAGTTCATCTACCTCGATGAGCAGACTACAAACACCTGCTACAACCTGACATTCCTGCAATCGGTGATGGGCAACCTGCTGCGCAATGCCTGGCACTATACTGATCATGGCTTCATTCGCCTGACGTTGCGTGACCATGGCTTCAGTGTGGAAGACAGCGGTATCGGCATTCCGGAGGAAAAACGCCATGCGATGTTCCAGCCCTTTGTCAGGGGCGACGAACACCGAGGCGAAGGGCTGGGATTGGGGCTGTCGCTGGTTCAGCGGATCTGTGCCAACCAGAACTGGCGAGTGGAACTTACCACTCGCGAACCTCACGGCTGCCATTTCGCCGTGGACCTGGCAGAGCGTCAGGAGCAACTCCTGCTCTGACGGGATAGGGTGCAGGGCAATCCCGTAGCAGCTGCCGAGCCTGCGAGGCTGCGTTCGAGGCGGACCGCGATCGGGCGAAGTCCTCGTAAATCCAACATACGCGGTTAACCTGGAAGAACGCGCTGCCTGATTTCACGATTGCTTCGCCCGAGCGCGGACCGAGCCGAACGCAGCCTCGCAGGCTCGGCAGCTGCTACAGGTGTTGGAGCAAAAAGAGGTGGGGATATTTTTGCCCGTTGGTCGGTTCGCCTGAAAGGCCGGTCGATTTGCGTTCTTGCAGATCGACTAACCGGTAAATCGATGACGCATTTCAAAGAGGAGAGTGATCATGTCCTATGTCGATGGCTTCGTTGCAGCCGTACCCACCGCCAACCGCGATAAATTCAAGCAACACGCCGAGTTCATGGCAGGTATTTTCAAGGAAAACGGCGCGCTGAGCGTGACCGAATGCTGGGGCGACGATGTGCCTCAAGGCAAACTGACCTCGTTCCCGATGGCGGTAAAACTCAAGGAAGACGAGACCGTGGTGTTCTCGTGGATCATCTGGCCGGACCGTCAAACGCGTGACACCGGCATGCAGAAGTTCATGGAAGATCCCAGGCTTCAATCCCTGGACAATTCAATGCCTTTCGATGGGCAACGGTTGATCTTCGGCGGTTTCGAGATGATCGTAAACGTCTGAAGTATGTCGCAACATCCGGATGTCAGGCGGGCCTGAAAAGGATGCAGGCCCGCCCCGGATGGCGCGCCGGTTATTCTGGAAGAGTGATACGGCAACTCTTGCGATTACGGATTTCGTTATCCGTTGGCCGCTCTTTCACGAACTCGAAACGCGGCTCGCCCTCGTTGTAGGTGACCAGCCAACCCCACTCCAGCTCGGACTCACCTTGCCCGGGTTTCGGCGGCGTAGCCCACCAGGGCTCCTTGCTGACAATCTGGCGCATACCCCCTCCACGTGGTTTGGGTTCTTTCAACTATAACGTGGATGACTGAAGGCGCCAGAAATGCGTTTTGAGTGGGCCGGCAGATTAGTGCCGGCCCACGTTCGTCAGCTTAAAACGGTTTGTAAGGCAGGAATTTTCCGTCCAGGGTGATGACCGCACGGGAGCCACCTTCGGGATCTTCGACCTTCTTGATGTCCATCTTGAAGTTGATGGCGCTGATAATGCCGTCACCGAACTGCTCGTGAACAATCGACTTCAGGGCAGTGCCGTACACCTGGATCATCTCGTAGAAGCGGTAGATGGTCGGGTCTGTCGGTACGCCGCTGGCGAGAGAGCCGCGAAGCGGGATGGTTTGCAATTGGGCGACGGCGTCGTTGTCCAGGCCCAGGTGCTGGACCACTACTTTGGCAGCCGCTTCCGGCAGTGGGTGTTGGCCGAGCAGGGCAGCTGTGACGTAGAGCAGGCTCAGGCCGGTGCCTTCAGTCAGGTTTTCCCAGGACAGGTCCTTGCTGGCCTTGGCTTCGAGGATTTTGCCGGTCAGGGCCAGCGTTGGGTCTTGATAAGCATGGGACTGTTGCATGGTGCTTCTCCTGCGGATTGATGGGGTGTGTGATTCAAGCGACGTTGGCGACAGCCCGGGCGGGCATGGCGCAGGTGTCCGGAAAATCGGCTATCGAGACGAACTGCCGGGAAACACCGTCGAGCGCGTCGATGCCGCCACTTTCGATGTCGTAGACCCAGCCGTGCAGATTCAACGCGCCTTGCTCCTGGGCCAGGCGAACGCTGGGATGAGTCTGCAGATTGGCCAGTTGAGCAATGACGTTTTCTTTGACCAGTGAGGTCAGGCGCGCTTCGTCACTGTTGTGAGGGCGGGCGGCATTGATCACCTTGGCGCCTTCGGAGTAGCGCAACCAATTGGCGACGGCGGGCAAGTGGTCCAGGCATTTGCACTGGGCAATGGCGGTCATCGCACCGCAATCGGAGTGCCCGCAGATCACCACATCGGTGACGCCCAGTACGGCAACGGCGTACTCGACCGTGGCGGAGACACCGCCAGGCTCGGGGCCGTAGGACGGCACGATGTTGCCGGCATTGCGAATCACGAACAGTTCGCCGGGTTCTTGCTGGGTCAGCAACTCCGGCACGACACGACTGTCGGAGCAGGCAATGAACAGTGTTTTAGGCGACTGGGTAGAGGCCAGATGCTTGAACAGGCTGGAGCGCTGTGGAAACGCTTCACGCTGAAACTTGAGGAAGCCATCGATCAACTCTTTCATGGTGAAGTACCTTGCCGTTGTGGTTGGCTGAAAGAATGAACGCGCACAGCTATAGCGTCCAAGATCGATGGCTTATGGTTTTTATAGGCTGATCCTATAGTTGGAAGGTTTTGCTTATTTTAATAGCGGCGAAGGGCAGCGCTCGAACCAGCGGCCCGCCTGTTTGTAGGCGTGGGCGTGCTGACGCCGTCGGCGGATGTGGAGTGGTTTATCCAGTGGCTGAAGACCGAGTTGGGACGCGAACTCAGCGATTGAAGCACGGCTGAAGAAATTGAACTGACAGAGCGTCCAATGAAAGCGGGGAAAACATTAACCTAAGCGTAACGGTTCGCCGCTCATCTTGATTGATGCCACCCTCCGTTAGCTCCTAAGGTAGCTCCACGAAAGCGAACCCGTGGAGTGAGCATGACAACAACAATATCCCCCGACTCGCGCTGGACGCGGCGGCGCAGTGAAAAACAGCGCCGCCTGGAGCAGGTGCGGGGTCTCGCCGATGGTGTGGTGTTGCCCACCGACAAAATCGTTGCGGCGCTGGAGGCCTTGATTCTGCCTGGCGACCGCGTGGTGCTGGAGGGCAACAACCAGAAGCAGGCGGACTTTCTTTCCCGATCCCTGGCCAAGGCCGATCCGGCCAGGCTGCATGACCTGCACATGATCATGCCCAGCGTCGGCCGCTCGGAGCACCTCGACCTGTTCGAGCGCGGCATCGCCCGCAAGCTCGATTTCTCGTTCGCTGGCACCCAGAGCCTGCGCATCAGCCAGCTGCTTGAAGATGGTCTGCTGGAAATCGGCGCGATTCACACTTACATCGAACTCTACGCCCGGCTGGTGGTGGACCTGATTCCCAACGTGGTGCTCTCGGCCGGTTTCATGGCCGACCGTGCCGGCAATATTTATACCGGACCGAGCACCGAAGACACGCCGGCGCTGATCGAACCGGCAGCCTTCAGCGACGGCATTGTGATTGTCCAGGTCAACCAACTGGTGGACGACGTCAGCGAGTTGCCCCGCGTGGACATTCCCGCGTCCTGGGTGGATTTCGTGGTGGTGGCCGACAAACCGTTCTACATCGAACCGTTGTTCACCCGCGACCCCCGGCACATCAAGCCCGTGCATGTGCTGATGGCAATGATGGCGATCCGCGGGATCTACGAAAAACACAATGTTCAGTCGCTCAACCACGGTATCGGTTTCAACACCGCGGCCATCGAACTGATTCTGCCGACCTACGGCGAATCGCTTGGGCTCAAGGGCAAGATCTGCCGCAACTGGACCCTCAATCCGCACCCGACGCTGATTCCGGCCATCGAAAGTGGCTGGGTCGAAAGCGTGCATTGCTTCGGCACCGAACTGGGGATGGAGAACTACATCGCCGCGCGCCCGGACGTGTTTTTCACCGGTCGCGACGGCTCCCTGCGTTCCAATCGAATGTTCTGCCAACTGGCCGGGCAGTACGCGGTGGACCTGTTTATCGGAGCAACCTTGCAGGTGGACGGCGACGGCCATTCTTCCACCGTGACCCGTGGACGCCTGGCCGGTTTTGGCGGCGCGCCGAACATGGGCCACGACCCGCGTGGTCGCCGCCACGGCACCCCGGCCTGGCTCGACATGCGCCACGACGATGCCCCAGAAGCGATGCTCGAACGTGGCAAGAAGCTGGTGGTGCAAATGGTCGAGACCTTTCAGGAGGGCGGCAAACCGACTTTCGTTGAAACCCTCGATGCGGTTGAAGTGGCGAAGAAAAGCGGCATGCCGCTGGCGCCGATCATGATCTACGGCGACGACGTCACTCACCTGCTTACCGAAGAAGGCATCGCCTATTTGTACAAGGCGCGCTCCCTGGAGGAACGCCAGGCCATGATCGCGGCCGTGGCCGGGGTCACTGCCATCGGCCTGCGGCATAACCCCAAAGACACTGCGCGGATGCGCCGCGAGGGCCTGATCGCCTTGCCCGAAGACCTCGGCATCCGCCGCACCGACGCCACCCGCGAACTGCTGGCGGCGAAAAGCGTCGCCGATCTGGTGGAGTGGTCGGGTGGCCTGTACAACCCGCCCGCCAAATTCAGGAGCTGGTAATGCACGCACTCAATCTGCAACCCAAGCGCCTGACCCTGGCCGAACGGCTGGCGGACCTGGCGGTAGAGGCCCTGATCGACGAAGCCGACCTCTCACCCAAACCGGCGCTGGTCGATCGTCGCGGCAACGGTGCCCACAGCGATTTGCACCTGGGGCTGATGCACGCATCGGCGCTGTCGCTGTGGCCGGCCTTCAAGGACATGGCTGAAGCAGCCATCGCGTTTGGCGAAGTCGGTCTGCCGCTGCGCGAGGCCCTCGGGCAAATCGGTCGCGACGGTGAACAAACGATGCTGGCCACCACCGATGGCGTGAACACCCATCGCGGAGCGATCTGGGCCTTGGGCCTGTTGGTCGCCGCCGCCGCGCTGGAACCTGAATCCACTTCCGCCAGCGCGGTCACTGTGCGCGCCGCGCGTCTGGCCTTACTCGAGGATCGCCATGCGCCGCGGCCGTTCAGCCACGGCGCTCAAGTAGCGCAACGTTACGGGGCGCGGGGCGCTCGGGAAGAGGCACAACTGGGTTTTCCGGCAGTGATCCAATTCGGCCTGCCGCAACTCCAACGCAGCCGCGCTGCGGGCAGCGGTGAACAGAACGCCCGGCTCGATGCCTTGCTGGCGATCATGAGCACACTCGCCGATACCTGCGTGCTTTACCGCGCAGGCGAGCAAGGGCTGGAAACGATGCAACTCGGTGCCTGCTCGGTGCTGGAGGCAGGCGGCAGCGCCAGCCTGGCCGGTCGTCGCCGGTTGCATGAGTTGGACCAACAATTAATTGCGTTGAATGCCTCGCCCGGCGGTGCTGCGGATTTGCTCGCAGCCTGTCTGTTTATCGACCGCATCTCCTCTTGCGACGGCGTCATCCTGGGAGCTTTTTGATGGAAACCTTATCCTTTGAATTTCCCGCCGGGCAGCCGGCGCGGGGCCGGGCGCTGGTCGGCTGTGTCGGCTCGGGCGATCTCGAAGTGCTGCTCGAACCGGGACAGGCCGGCACGCTGACGATCCAGGTGCAGACCTCGGTCAATGGCAGTCAACAGCGCTGGCAGCATTTGTTTACACGGATGTTTGACGGACAGACACCGCCAGCGATGACCATTGATATTCATGATTTCGGGGCCACGCCAGGCGTGGTGCGCTTGCGTCTGGAACAGGGCTTCGAGGAGATCGGCCATGACTGACAGCGCGCATTTGTTGAATAAGCACAGCTTCGTCGAGCTCGGTGCCCGGCAACGCGCCAAGGCCTTGCTTGACGCCGGGACCTTCCGTGAATTGCTCGACCCGTTCCAGCGCGTCATGTCGCCATGGCTGTCGCGTCAGGGCGTGGTGCCGCAAGCCGATGACGGTGTGGTCATCGCCAAGGGCAGCATCGGCGGTTTGCCGGTGGTGATCGCCGCCATCGAAGGCGCCTTTCAGGGTGGCAGCCTGGGTGAGGTCGGCGGGGCGAAAATTGCCGGCGCGCTGGAACTGGCAGCCGAGGACAACCGCAAGGGCATCGCCACCCGTGCCGTGCTGTTGCTGGAAACCGGTGGTGTACGTTTGCAGGAAGCCAACCTCGGGCTGGCGGCGATTGCCGATATTCACGCGGCGATTGTCGATTTGCGCCAGTACCAGCCGGTGATCGGTGTGGTGGCCGGCAGCGTCGGTTGCTTTGGCGGCATGTCGATTGCCGCCGGGTTGTGCAGCTATTTGCTGGTCACTCAGGAAGCGCGACTTGGCCTCAATGGTCCGCAGGTGATTGAACAGGAAGCCGGGATCGAGGAATACGATTCGCGCGATCGTCCGTTCATCTGGAGCCTGACCGGCGGCGAGCAACGGTTCGCCAGTGGGCTGGTGGATCGGTATGTGGCCGATGACGTGGCGCAGATTCAGCAGCACGTCAGCGAACTGCTGCAACAAGGGCTGCCTGCTGAACAGCGCAGTCGCCAGGCGGATCGGTTCCTGCAACGCCTCGCCCGTCTGGATGCGGTGCCACAAATCGAACCGGCGACGGTTCGCGATCTGTACCAAGGAGAGCACTCATGAGCCCTTTTTCCCTGAGAGGTTTGCACTGGTTTCAAGCCTTGAGTGCCGGCTCCACCTTCGTTGACGGATTGCCCGCTTCGTTAAAGGTCGCCGACGGCGTGTTGGGCGAGCAGCCTGTGCGGTTTATCGCCGTGGTGGCCGATCCGCAGAACCGCTTTGTCCGTGCCCGTCACGGCGAGGTCGGTTTGTTGGAGGGCTGGGGTCTGGCCAAAGCGGTGGATGAGGTGATTGAAGCCGATCGCGCCACACCGCGAAAACGCGCGTTGATCGCCATCGTCGATGTGCCGAGCCAGGCCTACGGTCGCCGCGAAGAAGCCCTGGGTATCCATCAGGCGCTGGCTGCTGCTGCGGACAGTTATGCCCGCGCACGACTGGCCGGGCATGCGGTGATTGGTTTGCTGGTGGGCAAGGCGATGTCCGGGGCGTTTCTGGCCCACGGTTATCAGGCCAACCGGCTGATTGCCCTGCGTGATCCCGGGGTGATGGTTCACGCCATGGGCAAGGTCTCGGCCGCGCGGGTCACTCTGCGCAGCGTTGAAGAGCTCGAAGTCCTGGCCGCCAGCGTGCCGCCGATGGCCTATGACATCGACAGCTATGCCAGCCTCGGCCTGCTCTGGGAAACCCTGACGGTGGAGCAGATCGAGCAGCCGACTGCGAGCGATCTGGCGCGGGTCAGCGACTGTTTGCGCCAGGCCATTGGCGACGTTGAAAGCACCGGGGCTGATTTGAGCTCGCGGCTGGGTGCGACCAATCGTGCGGCGTCAAGCAAGGTTCGCCAACGGCTGCGTGAGCAATGGTGAGCGCGTTTCTGGCCCATGACCTGCTCTGGGGGATGACCCCGGAGCAGTTGCCGGCGGATGCGCCGACGTGGGTGGTCGAGGCAATCAGCCAAGGTCAACCGGTCGTGGTTCGACGCGCCTTGAGTGCCAAAAATCAGATTGCGGTGGGCGTGCGTGGACCGTTGCGCGGACAACGTTATGCCACGTGGACGGCGGTCGAGGCGATCCAGCGTCGGGTACGGCCGGAAGACCTTTGTCATGTCGAGGGTGATCGCGACCTGCCGGCCTTGCAGGCCCTGGAGCAACTGCGACCAATGCTCGATGCCTGCGGTTGGGTCTGGGGCGTCAGTGGCAGCGCCGGGTTTGAGTTGGCCAGTGGTGTGACGGCATTGCATGAGCGCAGCGATCTCGACTTGATCCTGCGTACGCCGCACCCCATGGATCGGGCTCAGGCACAGCAACTGCTGAAGCGGCTGGACGCCGTTGGGTGTCCGGTGGACATGCAATTGCAATCGCCGCTGGGCGCAGTTGCCTTGCGCGAATGGGCCAGCCCGGCAAGACGGGTGTTGTTCAAAAACGCCCACGAAGCACGGCTGGTGATCGACCCTTGGCATCCACAGGAGCAACCAGCGTGAGCAGCCTGTTGGTGTTTCCCGGCCAGGGCGCGCAGCAGCCGGGCATGCTCCATCGTTTACCCGAGGCGACAGTGATCGAGGCGAGCGAGGTGCTGGGGGAGGATGTTCTGCAACTTGATTACGCCGAGGCGCTGAAATCGACCCGTGCGGTTCAGCTGTGCCTGTTGATTGCAGGAACAGCTGCGGCACGTATGTTGTTGCAGCAGGGAAGTACAGTGGATTACGTGGCCGGGCTGTCCATCGGCGCGTACCCGGCGGCGGTAGTAGCGGGTGCGTTGCGTTTCAGCGATGCGCTGCATCTGGTCAGCCTGCGGGGAGAGTTGATGCAACAGGCCTGTCCGCAGGGCTACGGCATGACCGCGATCATCGGTCTGGAACTCGCGACCGTGGAAGGCTTGCTGGCGCAGGTTCACAGTATTGAGACCCCGGTCTACCTGGCCAATATCAATGCCGACAACCAGCTGGTGATTGCCGGCAGCGACTCGGCGATGAACGCCGTCGCCGAATTGGCCCGAGGGTGTGGCGCAGGGTTGGCCAAACGGTTGGCGGTCAGCGTGCCGTCGCATTGCCCGCTGCTCGATGAGCCCGCGCAGGTACTGGCCGAGGCGTTTACCAAAGTGCCATTGAAGCTACCGACAATCGGCTACTTGAGTGGCAGCCGCGCCCGGCCGATCCGTTCGGTCGAGGCATTGCGCGATGACCTCGCCTTCAACATGTGCCGGGTCGTGGATTGGCGCGGCACCGTACAAAGTGCCTACGAGCGTGGCGTGCGGTTGCACATCGAACTGCCACCCGGTGCAGTGCTCACAGGATTGGCCCGACGGGTGTTTGAACACGGCACGGTGATCGCCTTCGATGGCGCACGCCTGGACACGTTGCAAGCGCTGCTGCGTGAGGAGGGACGTCGCCAACTCTAGACACCGCTCAGGCTGCGAAGGACAAAAACAATAACTTCGACGATGCACTTTGAGGATAACAACAATGATTATTTACGGTGTGGCGCTGTTGGCGATCTGTACGCTGGCAGGGGTGATCATGGGTGACATGCTTGGCGTGTTGCTGGGCGTCAAGTCCAACGTCGGCGGGGTCGGTATCGCGATGATCCTGCTGATTTTCGCGAAACTGTGGATGCACAAACGCGGCGGTATGACCAAGGATTGTGAGTTGGGTGTCGGCTTCTGGGGCGCCATGTACATTCCGGTGGTGGTGGCCATGGCCGCGCAACAGAACGTCGTCGCCGCCTTGCACGGCGGCCCGGTGGCGGTGTTGGCGGCCATCGGTTCGGTAGTGATCTGCGGCTGCACCATTGCCTTGATCAGCCGGACCCACAAAGGCGAGCCGTTGCCGGACGAACCGGTCGACAGTGTCTCGATCGCAGCTCCAGCAGGAGGTCGCTGATATGTGGAATCTCATGGAAGCGGGTCTGAAACATAACGATCTGGTCACGGCGTTCGCGTTCGTCGGGGTGATCATGTGGATCTCCGTCGTGCTCTCCAAACGCCTGACGTTCGGACGGATTCATGGTTCGGCGATTGCCATCGTCATCGGCTTGGTGCTGGCCTGGGTCGGCGGCACGCTCACCGGTGGGCAGAAAGGCCTGGCGGACGTCGCGGTGTTTTCCGGCATCGGCCTGATGGGCGGCGCCATGCTGCGCGACTTTGCGATTGTCGCCACGGCCTTCGAAGTGCAGGCCACCGAAGCACGCAAGGCCGGCTTGATCGGCGCGCTCGCGCTGCTGCTCGGCACGGTGCTGCCGTTTATTGTCGGGGCGAGCATCGCCTGGATGTTCGGTTATCGCGATGCGGTGAGCATGACCACCATTGGCGCCGGTGCGGTGACCTACATCGTTGGCCCAGTGACGGGCGCGGCGATTGGCGCCAGTTCCGATGTGGTCGCGTTGTCGATTGCCACCGGCCTGATCAAGGCCATTCTGGTGATGGTCGGCACGCCGATGGCTGCGCGCTGGATGGGGCTTGATAACCCGCGCTCGGCGATGGTCTTCGGTGGGTTGGCCGGCACCGTCAGCGGTGTGACGGCGGGCCTGGCGGCGACGGATCGGCGGTTGGTGCCGTATGGTGCGCTGACGGCGACGTTTCATACCGGGTTGGGCTGCCTGCTGGGGCCGTCGTTGCTGTACTTCATCGTTCGCGGGATTGTCGGCTAGGTTCAGATTTGATTCATCTGTTCTGACGCCATCGCGAGCAGGCTCGCTCCCACAGGGGAACGCATTCCAATAATGAAATGGCTACCCCCGCCGCCCCCTGTGATCGCCCACTAAGCTTTCGCAGGGGGCTCATCGGAGACCGTTGCCATGAACAAAGTAGCTATTGCCGCCATCGATCTGGGAAAACACTCTTTCCATCTACACGCGCAAGATGATCGTGGTCATGAGCTTTACCGCAAAAAGTTTACTCGTGCGGCGCTCATGCAGCACCTGATGAATCTCGAACCCTGCACCGTTGTGATGGAAGCCTGCGGCGGAGCCCACTTCATGGCGCAGGAGGTCGCGAAGCTGGGACATACGCCCAAGCTCATTGCCCCGCATCTCGTACGCCCTTACGTGAAAAGCAACAAAAACGACTTCGCTGATGCCGAGGCGATCTGCGAGGCGGCGACTCGTCCAACAATGCGCTTTGTACACCCCAAAACCCAGGCTCAGCAGCTGCTGGCCATGCTCAACTCGACACGCGATTCGTTCATCAAAGAGCGCACCGCGACCGTCAATCGGATTCACGCAGCGCTTTTGGAGGTCGGCGTCAGTCTGGCCACAGGCTTCAAGCCCATCAAAGAACTGCCCGCTCGGCTTGAAGCGAGTTCAATTCCTGTGCCCATCAAAAAACTTCTGACGAGGTTGCAGGAGCACTTCACCTATCTGGATGGGCAGATCAAGACGCTGGACAAGGAAGTGGAATGCCAGGCCGCCGAAGATGATCTGGCGGCTCGTTTGATGACCATGCCCTGCGTAGGCCCGATCACCTCCAGCGTCCTGGCTGCCGAATTGGGCGATGGCAAGCAGTTCAAATGCGGCCGAGGCTATTCGGCCTCAATCGGGCTGATACCCAAACAGCATTCTACGGGCGGCAAGACCGTCCTGCTGGGCATCAGCAAGCGAGGTGATCGCAACCAGCGGCGCCTGCTTGTCCAATGTGCCCGTGTTTACCTGATGCAACTGGACCGACAGAAAGGCTGGCTGGCGGACTGGGTCCGGCAGCTATTGGCCCACCATCACTCCAACCATGTGGTCTGCGCGCTGGCCAACAAGCTGGCAAGGATCGCCTGGGCGATTGCTGCCCACCACACTGAATTTGATGCAGGGCCAACCGCGATGAACGCCTGACCCTGCTGTCACCCGAGCACCACCCACCTGGTTTTGCGATGCTGGATAACAGATGACGTGAACGGCTAACCGGCCTGACGACAACCCTGAGCTCCCACACGGCTGAAAGGCCGTTCGAATAATTAGGATCGTTAGGCATCGATTCTCATCGAGGCGCGGGGTTGCCACCCCACACAGACGCCGGATAGATGAAAGCAAGCCAAACACGCATCAAAAACAGTATTGCAGAAAAGGGGGTAACCATAGATGTGGGAGCGAGCCTGCTCGCGATGGGGGCGCCTCGGTTTCAAACTTGTCGATTGGCATACATCCGACACTCTGCCAACAACGCCAGCAGGTTCGGGTCGCGTTCCTTGGCCTTCAGAAACACCACCCCAATGTGCTGCTGCAACCGATAGCGTTCCTGCAACGGGATCAGCTTCACCCGGTTCTCGTAGACCGCTGCAATCCGCCCTGGCAGCAGCGCATAACCGACCCCGGAGCTGACCATGCTCAGCAGGGTGAAGATGTCGTTGACCTGCATCGCCACCTTGGGCTCGAACCCCGCCTGTTTGAAAACCCGAATCCCGTCCTGGTGCGTGGCGAAGCCCTGGGTCAGGGTAATGAAGGTCTCGTTGCGCACTTCGGCGAGATCGACTTCGGCCCTTTGGGCAAACGGTGAGTCGGCCGGTGTGGCGAGGAAGATGTCGTCGGAAAACAGCGGGATCTGCTCGCAGTCCGGGTCGTTGACGGTGTCGTCCAGGGACACCAGGATCGCGTCGACTTCCATGTTTTTGAGCTTGTACAGCAGGTCGATATTCGAACCGAGGATCAGGTCGATGTTGAGTTCGCTGCGACGGATTTTCAGGCCCATGATCAACTGCGGCACAGTCTTGACCGTCAGCGAATAGAGCGAGCCGAGCTTGAAGCGTTCAGCCGAGAAGCCTGCGGCTTCACGGGTCAGGCGCACGCTTTCGAGCACATCCTGAATCAGCTTCTGCGCCCGCTCTTCGAGCACATAAGCGCTTTCCAGTGGCGTCAGGTTACGCCCTTCATGCTTGAACAGCGGGCAGCGCAGGGCGCTTTCCAGCGAGTGAATGGCCCGGTGCACGCTGACGTTGCTGGTCTGCAGTTCGGCTGCCGCACGGGCCAGGTTGCCGGTGCGCATGAACGCCAGGAACACTTCCAGCTTTTTCAGGGTCAGTTCTTCGTCGATCAGCATGGACATTACTCTTTTTCAGTCCGTTGATTATGCCCATGCGCTGTTGTGTTGTCCGATGTGCGGTTGAGTTCGCCTTTGTTAACTCGCAGAGGCGCCAACCGTCGCTGAGGAAGACGCCATTGCTGGCGTCTGTTGAGGCGTGGCGCCCGTCACGCAGTGAGCAGGCGCGAGGAGATTTCAGCGAAACGCTGGTACCACCTGTTTGATGAACAGCTCCAGGGATTTCTTTTTCTCCGCATGGGGCAGGCTGTTGTCGCACCAGAAGCTGAACTCGTCGACGCCCAGTTCCTGGTAATACTTGATGCGGGCGACGACTTCTTCCGGGGTACCAATCATGGTGTTCTTGCGGATGTTTTCCAGCTCGAATTCCGGGCGCCCGGCGAATTTTTCTTCCGGGCTCGGCGCCAGGAAACCGTTGACCGGCACGTCCTTGTTGCCGAACCAGGCATCGAACGTACGGTAGAACTTCGAGATCGCCTTGGCGCCGACTTTCCAACCCTCGGGATCATCAACCGCGTGCACGTGCGTGTGGCGCAGCACCATCAATTGCGGGCGCGGTACGTCCGGATTGTTATCCAGGGCGGTCTGGAACTTGTTCTTCAGATCGAGGACTTCTTCGTCGCCCTTCATCAGCGGCGTGACCATGACATTGCAGCCGTTGGCGACCGCGAAGTTGTGCGAGTCCGGGTCGCGGGCGGCGATCCACATCGGCGGGTTAGGCTTCTGGATCGGCTTGGGCACACTGGTGGAGGTCGGGAATTTCCAGATGTCGCCGTCATGGGCATAGTCGCCTTGCCACAGCGCACGAACCACCGGGACCATTTCCCGCAGCGCTTGACCGCCGGAGGAGGCGGGCATGCCGCCGGCCATGCGGTCGAACTCTACCTGATAGGCGCCACGGGCCAGCCCGACTTCCATGCGGCCATTACTGATTACGTCCAGCAGCGCGCATTCGCCGGCAACCCGCAATGGATGCCAGAACGGCGCAATGATGGTACCGGCGCCAAGGTGAATGGTCGTGGTCTTGGCCGCCAGGTAGGCCAACAGCGGCATCGGGCTGGGCGAGATGGTGTATTCCATGGCGTGGTGTTCGCCGATCCACACGGTACTGAAACCACCGGCCTCGGCCATCAGGGTCAGTTCGCTCAGGTCCTCGAACAGCTGCCGATGGCTGATGCTCTCGTCCCAACGTTCCATGTGCACGAACAGGGAAAATTTCATGACGCTTACCTCGAATCTTTGTTATTGGCGGTCGGTTCAGGCGAGGACGGGCAGCGCGCCCATCTTGCCGTGGCAGTACACCAGCGGGCCAGCCGTGTGGTGCGGCACGATCAGGTTTTTCACCGCACCGACCATGATCGCGTGATCGCCACCTTCATATTCGCGCCACAGTTCGCATTCGATGATCGCCGTGGCGTTGTTCAGCAGCGGGTTGCCCAGCGCGCTCAACGTCCATTCGATCCCTTGCGCCTTGTCCTTGCCTTTACGGGCGAAGGCATAAGCCTCGTTTTGCTGGCCGCCGGACAGTACATGGATGGCGAAGCGTTTGTTCTTGATCAGTACCGGGTAGGAATCGGAGCTGTAGTTGGGGCAAAACAGCACCAGGGCCGGGTCCATCGACAGCGAGCTGAAGGCGCTGGCGGTGAGGCCAACGACCTGCCCATCGTCATCCAGCGTGGTGATCACGGTCACCCCGGACGGAAACGAACCCATGACTTGTTTGTAGATGGCGGCATCGATCATTGGACGGTCCTCTGGCGTTGTACGACGGTTTTTATGTTTATATTGGTCTGATGGTATACCGTAATACATCGTTTGCAAGCGCTTTTTGTGAGGTCGGATCAGTGGGCGCCAGCGGCTTTGTTCAGGTCGCTTTCGGTCCATTCGGTATACACGCAAGCATCCGCAGTGGCCCAGCGTACGCGCACCGGGTCGCCGGTCTTGAGTGGCATCCCAGCGGCAGAGAGCGCCTTGACGGTCATGGACGTACCGCCCAAGGTCATCACGGTGCAGGTCTGGCTTTCACCGAGGAACAGCACTTCGCCGACCGTCGCCGAGACTTCGTTCCAGCCTGCGGCCAGGGGTTCCTGAGTGGCTTGCTGGACGCTCAATGCCTGGGCCTTTTCCGGACGCACCATCAGCAGTACAGCCTGGTCGGTTTTCAGCCCGGCGGTCAGGCGGATCGACAGTGATTGGCCTTCGAAACTCGCGGCCGCATTGCCTTGGGCCTTGAGCTTGAGGAAGTTCGAGTTGCCGAGGAACGACGCGACAAAGGCATTCGGCGGGTTCTGGTAGAGGTCGTAGCCGCTGCCCAGACCGACGATCTTGCCGTGGCTGAAGATCGCGATACGTTGGGACAAACGCATGGCTTCTTCCTGGTCGTGGGTCACGTAGACGATGGTGATACCCAGACGCCGATGCAGTTGGCGCAGTTCATCCTGAAGGTCCTCACGCAGCTTTTTGTCCAGGGCCCCCAAAGGCTCGTCCATCAGCAGAATGCGCGGTTCATAGACCAGCGCCCGAGCGATGGCGACCCGTTGCTGCTGGCCACCTGAAAGTTGCGAAGGGCGGCGATGGGCGAACTGTTCGAGTTGCACCAGTTTGAGCATCGCATCGACGCGCCGTTCGCGTTCGCTGGCGGCCAGCTTGCGGATGGCCAGGGGGAAGCCGATGTTGTCACGCACTGACAGGTGCGGGAACAGCGAGTAGCGCTGGAACACCATGCCGATGTCGCGCTTGTGCGGCGGCACGTTGACCAGCGATTGGCCATTGACCAGGATCTCGCCGCTGCTCGGGGTTTCGAAACCGGCGAGCATCGACAGGGTGGTACTTTTACCGGAGCCACTGGAGCCGAGGAAGGTCAGGAATTCACCGTCCTTGATGTCCAGCGAGATGTTGTCCACGGCAGCAAAGTCGCCGTAGTGCTTGTTCAGGTTGCACAGGCTTACCAGCGGCTGGTCGTTCTGCTGCGAGGAATTTTTGATCACGGCACTCATGTCGTACTCCTGGGCGCTCAGGCGCTGATTTCATTGCGCCGGCGAACGGCGGTGGCGATGACCATGACCAATACCGAGAGGCCGATCAGCAGCGTCGAAGCGACGGCGATCACAGGCGTCAGGTCCTGGCGCAGGGTGGTCCACATTTTCACGGGAAGGGTTTGCAGGGTCGGGCTGGCCATCATTACGCTCAGCACCACTTCATCCCAGGACACCAGGAAGGCAAACAGCGCACCGGCAACCATGCCCGGACGAATCGCCGGAAAGGTCACCTTGAACACCGCTTGCAGGCGTGAGGCGCCACAGATCACCGCAGCGTCCTCGATCGACTGGTCGAACAGCTTCAGCGAGTTGATGATCGAGATGATGGTGAACGGCAGCGCAACGATGACGTGGCTGACCACGAAAGCGAACATTGTCCCGGTGTAGCCGAGCTTGAGAAACAGCGCGTACACCGCCACCGCAATGATCACCAGCGGCACGATCATCGGCAAAGTGAACAGGCCATAAAGCATTTCCCGTCCCGGGAAGCGCCCGCGCACCAGCGCAAACGCGGTCGGCAGGCCCAGGGCTACGGCGCAGATCGTGGTCAGCACCGCGACCTTGAGACTGGCCAGCGCTGCGTTCATCCAGTCGGCGTTGGAGAAGAACTGGCCGTACCATTTCAGCGTCCAGCCCGGTGGCGGAAACACCAGCCACTGGGAGGAGCCGAAGGACAGCAACACGATGAACACGATCGGCAGCAGCAGAAACAGCGCGATCAGCCCAGTGGTGAAATACAGGCCGAAACGCATGCGCCGGCTCATGGCATTGGGGGTCAGGAGCATGACGACTTACCTCGCGTTGCTGGCGCCGACCGGAGATTCCGGCTGGAGCTTCAGGTAGAAGTAGAACAACACCAGCGTAATCACGATCAGCAAGGCGGCGCCGGCACTGGCCAGGCCCCAGTTGAGGAACGACTGCACCTGCTGAATGATGAATTCCGGCAGCATCATGTTTTGTGCGCCACCCAGCAGCGCCGGGGTCACGTAGTAACCGAGGGACATCACGAACACCATCAGGCCACCGGAAAACAGCCCCGGCCGGCATAGCGGCAGGAACACCCGGAAGAAGTTGGTCCAGGGGCTGGCACCGCAGATCGAGCCGGCTTGCAGGATCATCGGGTCGATGGCCTGCATGGTCGCCTGCAACGGCAGCACGATGAACGGGATCATGATGTAGCTCATGCCG
The DNA here is from genome assembly GCF_000217955.3 of Pseudomonas fluorescens HK44. GTDB lineage: Bacteria > Pseudomonadota > Gammaproteobacteria > Pseudomonadales > Pseudomonadaceae > Aquipseudomonas > Aquipseudomonas fluorescens_AQ. The sequence goes on from NZ_AFOY02000015.1 coordinate 739,457, forward strand.
ATCACCACACCGGTCAGGTTATGCACCATCTCCAGTGGCTGATCAATGATGCCCATCGCCATCAGTGCCTTGTTGATCACCCCGGACGCTTGCAACAGCACCAGCCAGGAGTAAGTCCGTGCCAGCAGGCTGGTCCACATCGACAGCAGCACGATGTTCAGGACCCAGCGGCCCCAGCCACGGGGCACCAGCGTGATCGCCCAGGCCAAAGGAAAGCCCAGCAGCAGGCTGAACAGGGTCACCAGTCCAGCCACCGAGAAGGTATTGAGCAGCACCCGTGCATAGGCCGAGTTGGCGAACAGCTGCTCGTAGTTGCCCAGCCCCGGGACCGGTTCCAGCACGCCCCGCAACAGCAGGCCGATCAACGGCGCCAGAAAGAACAGGCCAAGGAACAGCAGGGCGGGGAGCAGATTACTCGCGCCACGCCAGCGCTGTGCCAGTGACGGGGATTGCTTCATCACAGCCGCCTTGCCTGGGGACGAGCCGGCAGCGTCAGAGACGCCCCCGGTCGCGATGGAGTGACTGGACGCAGTGGCCGTCATCTTCATTTGACTAGCCATTCGTTCCACCGTGTCGCGATGGCCGGACCGTTCTTGGCCCAGTACGCGAAATCAAGAGTGATCTGATCTTTAGCGTAGGCAGTCGGCAGGTTAGGGGCCAGCACCGAATCCAGGCGCGCCACGCTGTCGACGTTGACCGGCGCATAGGCGGTCAGGTTGGAGAAATCGGCCTGGCCTTTGGCGCCGCTGGCGTTGGCCAGGAATTTCATGGCCGCTGCCTTGTTCTTCGTGCCTTTAGGCACCACCAGAATGTCGGCCATGACCAGGTTCTGTTTCCAGCTCACGCCCACCGGTGCGCCATCTTCTTGCAGGGCGTGGATCCGACCGTTCCAGAACTGCCCCATGCTCGCTTCGCCAGAGGCCAGCAGTTGTTGCGATTGAGCACCGCCACCCCACCAGACGATATCTTTCTTGATGGTGTCGAGTTTCTTGAAGGCACGGTCCAGGTCCAGCGGATAGAGCTTGTCCGCGGCTACGCCATCGGCCAGCAGGGCCAGTTCAAGCACACCTGGGCTCGGCCATTTGTAGAGGGCACGTTTGCCGGGATAGGTCTTGGTGTCGAACAGCGCGGTCCAGTCCTGAGGTTTGCTGGCGCCGAGCTTGCTCTCGTTGTAGCCGAGGACGAAGGAGAAGAAGAACGAACCGACGCCGTGATCGGAGACGAACCGCGGGTCGATTTTGTCGCGCTGGATCACGGAAAAATCGAGGGGCTCGAGCAAGCCTTCGGAGGCTGCGCGCAAGGCGAAGTCGGCTTCGACATCGACCACGTCCCATTGCACGTTGCCGCTTTCGACCATGGCTTTGAGTTTGCCGTAGTCGGTAGGGCCATCCTGGACCACGGTGATACCGCTGGCCTTGCTGAACGGATCGGCCCAGGCCTGCTTCTGCGCATCCTGGGTGCTACCGCCCCAACTGACGAAGTTGACGCTTTCAGCCGCCATCAACGCCTGGCTGGTCACGCTAAGCAGTCCCGCAAAAAGTATTGCGGTTGCAGATTTGTTCAACACCATTTTCACGCCCTCATTGTTGTGTTTATGAGCGGGGCTTTTGAGTGCCCGCCTATCGGGAGCAGTAGGTCCATCTGGTCAGTCACGACTGTCCGGTCTATGGAATATCATATTATGGTATTCCAAACTTTGTGCAAGCACTTTGCTTTACCGGCTATCCGCCAAAAGTGCGATTTATGTTCCGTCAGACCGCCGGACAGCGGTCTCTCAGGCAGCCCGGCAGGCCCGTAATCATTCGGTGAAAGGAATACTCTCGACCACTTCCAGGTCGTAACCGGTCAAACCGGCGTACTTCAACGGTGGGCCGAGATGACGCAGCTTGCGCACGCCGAGTTCCTGCAGAATCTGCGCCCCGGTACCCACTTCAGAATAGATGCGCGACTGCGAACGGCTGAACTGCCGGGGCGGCTGGGTGAGTTGAGGGACTCGCTCGAGCAGCGCCTGCGATGATTCATGGTTGGCCAGCACCACCACCACGCCGCGACCTTCTTCGGCCACCCGCTGTAACGCGGCCCACAACGTCCAGTTGGAGGGACCGTTGTACTCGGCACCCACAAGGTCGCGCAGCGGATCGATCACATGCACGCGCACCAGGGTCGGTTTGTCATGGCGTAACTCACCCATGACCATCGCCATGTGTACGCCGCCTTCGATGCGGTCCTCAAAGGTGATCAGCCGGAAGGTGCCATGCACCGTAGGTAGCTCACGTTCGCCGATGCGCACCACGGTATGCTCAGTGCTGAGGCGATAGTGAATCAGGTCGGCGATGGTGCCGATCCTGATCCCGTGCTTGCGCGCGAACACTTCCAGGTCCGGGCGGCGGGCCATGGTGCCGTCATCATTCATCACTTCGACAATCACCGAGGCGGGAGTGAAGCCGGCCAGGCGCGCCAGGTCGCAACCGGCCTCGGTATGACCGGCGCGGGTCAGCACGCCGCCTTCCTTGGCGCGCAACGGAAAGATGTGGCCGGGTTGCACAAGATCGGCAGGCCCGGCGCTGGCGGCGACAGCAGCTGCGACGGTTCGCGCCCGGTCGGCGGCGGAGATACCGGTGGTCACGCCGGTGGCGGCCTCGATAGACACGGTGAAGGCGGTGCTGAAGACGCTGCCGTTGCTCGGCACCATCTGCTCCAGCCCAAGGCGTTGGCAGTGCTCGTCAGTCAAGGTCAGGCAGATCAGGCCACGGGCTTCACGGGCCATGAAGCTGATGGCCTCGGGCGTGCAACAGTCGGCGGCGAGCAGCAGGTCGCCTTCGTTTTCCCGATCCTCGTCATCAACCAGCAGCACCATTTTGCCGAGGCGATAATCTTCGATGATTTCTTCGATGCTGTTGAAGGCCATGCTGGAACTCTCAGTGTTTGATGGAAATACTTTGTGGTATACCATAATACAAAACAAGCCGAGAGGTCACTATGAAGGCGTACTGGATTGCACATGTGGATGTTACCGACCCCGATCAATACCTCCATTACACCCAGCGGGCACCAGCGGCCTTCGCGTTGTACGGTGGTCGGATGCTGGCCCGGGGAGGGCGCAGCGAAGCGCTGGAAGGACGGCCCACACCGCAACGCAGCGTAGTGATCGAGTTCGATTCCTACGAGCAAGCGTTGGCCTGTTACCACAGCGAGCAGTATCAAGAGGCGAAACGGCACCGCGAGGGCGCAGCTCGGGCCGAAGTGATCATTGTCGAGGGCGTAGTGCCCTGAGCCTGCGCGTTAACCGCTGTAGAAGCAAAGCTTGCTCGCGATGGCGTCCCTGAGATCGCTATCACGAGCAAGCTTTGCTCCCACGGATCAGCGGCTCAGCGGATGAAGTGGATCTTGCCGGTGTCGTCGTTACCGATATAGATACCGTAGACCCCGGCCTGGCGTTCCTCGATGTAGCGTTCGAGGATCTGCCGGATAGCCGGGTAGTAGATGCTGTCCCAAGGAATATCCTCGGGTGCGAAGAATTTGTAGTCGAGGGTTTCCGGCCCGTACTGGCCGGTGATCTCCAGGGCGATGGCGCGGAAGATGATGTACACCTCGCTGATCTTCGGCACGCTGAAGATCGAGTAGGGCGAGAGAATTTCCGCGCGCACGCCGCTTTCTTCCCAGACTTCGCGCAGCGCAGCCTGCTCGGTGGTCTCGCCACCTTCCATAAACCCCGCCGGCAAGGTCCAGGTGCCTGGACGCGGCGGGATGGCGCGCTGACACAGCAGGTACTTGCCATCCTGTTCGATGATGCAGCCGGCAATGATTTTCGGATTGACGTAATGGATGTAGCCGCAACCGCGGCACATCAGGCGCTCGTGCGTATCGCCCGGCGGAAGTTGAGACCTGAGGTCATTGCCACCGCACTTTGGACAAAAGCTCGGGCTGAACATTTTCAGCGACCTATACGCGGTTCTTTGAGCGCGATGGGCAGGGTGATCTCCGGAATCACGCCGGTTTCTTCCTGCTTGCGCTTGAGGTAATCGAGGGCGACCTTGGCGGCGGCGCGCACGTGGTCGACACATGCCTGGTGAGCGGCCAACGGATCGCCGCTCTTGATCGCTTCGACCATGCGTTCCATTTCCTGGTTACTGCTGCTGCGACGGTTTTCCTGGGATACCGACGTCGCCCGCAGGTAGCTGATCCGTGCCTGCAACTGACGCAGCTGGGTGGCCGCGACATGGTTGCCGGAGCCTTCGAGCAGGACGTCGTAAAAACCCTGGACCGAGTCGATAACCTGTTGCAGTTCACCATCCTTGAGGGCCTTGCGGTTTTCCTCGAGGGCTTTTTCCAGGGCCTTGATGTCCTTGGCCTTGGCGCGCAGGGTGAACAGCTGGACGATCAGGCCTTCAAGCACGCAACGCAGCTCATAGATATCGACGGCATCGGCCAGGGTGATGATCGCGACCCGTGGGCCCTTGGCGTCGGCGAACTCCACCAGGCCTTCGGATTCCAGGTGGCGCAAGGCTTCCCGTACGGAAGTGCGGCTGACCCCCAGGCGATCGCACAGATCGCGTTCGACCAGACGGTCTCCCGGCAGAAGCTGGAAGTTCATGATGGCGCTTCGCAATTTATCCAGCACGATTTCGCGCAGGGTAACGGGGTTGCGATTGACCTTGAAGCTGTCGTCGAGTGGCAGGCGTTTCATGGGGTCCGCTCTGAATGTGGCTGTCCATGCAAAAAGAACACGTCGATCGCTAGATTCTCCGTGCTCGGTCAGATCAAACAGCCAAGGGTTAACTGGAGGCCTCGGCATCGACTTCGGCGAAGGCTTCACGGGCGAGCCGGAAACTGTCTACGGCAGCGGGGACACCGCAATAAATACCGACCTGAAGCAGAATTTCGCGTATTTGTTCACGAGTCAGCCCGTTACGCAAGGCACCGCGCACATGCAACTTGAGTTCGTGGGGCCGGTTGAGGGCCGAAATCATCGCCAAGTTTATCATGCTGCGCTCTTTAAGCGACAAACCCTCACGGCCCCAAACGTGGCCCCAGCAGTATTCGGTGACCAGCTCCTGCAGCGGTCGGGTGAAGTCGTCGGCGTTCTCGATCGAACGGCTCACATAGGCTTCGCCCAACACCTGGGTGCGGATTTTCAGCCCTTGTTCATATTTCTCGTTGCTCATCGTTGTGTGCTCCCGAAGTCGTCGAGCCCACCCATCAGGGTGTATTTGAGTTCCAGATAATCCTCGATGCCGTACTTGGAACCTTCGCGGCCCAGGCCTGAGGATTTGATGCCGCCAAACGGCGCGACCTCGGTGGAGATCAGCCCTTCGTTGATCCCGACCATGCCGTACTCCAGCGCCTCACTCATGCGCCAGGCACGGCCCAGATCACGGGTATAGCAATAAGCGGCGAGGCCGAACTCGGTGTCGTTGGCCAGGTGTACGGCTTCGGCTTCCGTGTCGAAGCGGAACACCGCCGCGAGTGGGCCGAAGGTTTCTTCCCGGGCGACCTTCATCTGCGTGGTGATGCCGGCCAGTACCGTGGGCTGAAAGAACCCGTGCCCGAGTGCGTGACGCTCACCGCCGCAGAGCAATCGGGCGCCTTGGGCAAGCGCGTCCTGCACGTGGTCTTCGACCTTGGCCACGGCACGCTCGTTGATCAGTGGACCCTGATTCACGTTGGCGTCGAAACCGCTGCCAACGTGCAGTTGTTTTACGCGCTCGGCCAAGCGAGCGACAAAGGCGTCGTGAATACCGCCCTGGACCAGGAAGCGATTAACGCAGACACAGGTTTGCCCGGCGTTGCGAAATTTGGCAATCAGCGCACCGTCCACCGCGCGCTCCAGATCCGCGTCGTCGAACACGATGAAGGGCGCATTTCCCCCCAGCTCCAGCGACACCTTCTTCAGCGTCGGCGCGCACTGCGCCATCAACAGTTTGCCGATGGCGGTGGAACCGGTGAACGACAGTTTGCGCACCAAGGGGCTGGCGGTGAGCTCGGCGCCGATCGCAACCGCGTCGCCGGTAATCACGTTGAAAATGCCCGGTGGAATCCCGGCCTGTTCGGCCAGCACAGCCATGGCCAGGGCCGAGAACGGGGTTTCCGGTGCCGGTTTGACGATGCACGGGCAACCGGCGGCCAGCGCCGGACCGGCTTTGCGGGTGATCATCGCCGCCGGGAAGTTCCACGGAGTGATGGCCGCAACCACGCCAATCGACTCTTTGCTGACCACAATGCGCGCATCAGCTTTGTGGCTGGGAATGGTGTCGCCATAGATGCGTTTGGCTTCTTCGGCGAACCACTCGATGAAGCTCGCGGCGTAGAGGATTTCACCCTTGGCTTCGGCCAGTGGCTTGCCTTGTTCGAGGGTGAGGATTTCGGCCAGGGCGTCGGCATGTTCCAGCATCAGTGCGTGCCAGCGCTTGAGCGTCTGGCTGCGTTCCTTGGCCGTCAACGCACGCCATGCCGGCCAGGCCTTGTTGGCGGCGGCGATGGCTTGGCGTGCGTCGCTGGCGCCAAGGTTGGGCACCCGGCCGATCAGTTCGCCGGAGGCTGGATTGAAAATGTCTTGACTGGCACCATTCGGCGCATCCAGCCATTGGCCATCGATAAAGGCCTGCTGGCGGAACAGTTGCGAGGCTGCTGGGCTCATGCCGGCTCCTAAGAAATGGGGGACGCGCTCCCACATGGACCTGCGCCCCTGAAGATAGATATCAGGCCAGCGCGGGCAGCGGGGCCAGCTTGCCTTTGTGATAGATCATCGGCGTCACCGGTTGCTCGGGCAGAATCAGGTTCTTCACCGCGCCGACGATGATCGCGTGATCGCCGCCGTCGTATTCGCGCCACAACTCGCACTCGATAATCGCCGTGGCTTTGCCCAGCAGCGGGTTGCCCAGCTCACTGAGGTGCCAGTCGATGCCTTTGGCCTTGTCCTTGCCTTTGCCAGCAAACGCATAGGCTTCGGCGGTCTGGTCGGCGGACAGCAGATGAATCGCGAACTGCTTGCTGTCACGCAGGATCGGGTAGGTGTCAGAGGCATAGTTGGGGCAGAACAGCACCAGCGCCGGATCGATCGACAGTGCACTGAAAGCGCTGGCGGTAATGCCGACGATGCCGCCGTCCGGGTCCAGGGTGGTGACCACCGTGACTCCGGAAGGGAACGAGCTCATGACGTCTTTGTAAATGCCGGGTTCGATCATGTCGGCGGTCTCCTAGCGCATCACGAAGGGATCAGGCATCGGTGCCTGAGAGAGGTTGATCCACACCGTTTTCAGCTCGGTGTAGGCCAGCACCGAATCGATGCCGCTTTCGCGTCCATAGCCGCTGTTCTTGAAGCCGCCGATCGGCGCCATGGCCGATACGGCGCGGTAGGTGTTCACCCAGATGATCCCGGAGCGCACGTCCCGAGCCAGGCGGTGAGCGCGGCCCAGGTCGCGGGTCCAGATGCCGGCGGCGAGGCCGAACTGCGAGTCGTTGGCGATCGCCAGGGCTTCGGCTTCGTCCTTGAAACGGATGACCGAGGCCACCGGACCGAAGACTTCTTCCTGCATGATCTTCATCGAATTGCGGTCGCATTCGAACAGGGTCGGTTCATAGAACCAGCCGTCGCCCAGATTTTCTGGACGCTTGCCGCCCAGGCGCAGGCGCGCACCTTCGGCGATGGCGTCAGCCACCAAACCTTCGACAACCGCCAGTTGTTGCGCGGTGGCCATCGGGCCCATTTCACTGCTGTCTTCCTGCGGGTTGCCGATGCGGATGCGCTTGGCGCGTTCGACCAGACGCGAAACGAACTCATCGTAGATTTCGTCCTGAACCAGCAGGCGCGAGCCGGAGACGCAGCTCTGACCCGATGCCGCATAGATCCCGGCAATTGCACCGTTGATCGCGCTGTCGAGGTCGGCATCGGCGAAGATGATGTTCGGCGATTTGCCGCCCAGTTCCAGCGACAGCTTGGCGAAGTTCTCGGCGCTGCTGCGCACCACATGCCGCGCCGTGGCGGCACCGCCGGTGAACGCAATCTTGCGTACCAGCGGATGGCGGGTGAGGGCGGCGCCGGTGCTCGGGCCGTAACCGGTGACGACGTTGACCACGCCCGGCGGAATCCCGGCTTCCAGCGCCAGACGTGCCAGCTCCAGGATGGTCGCCGAAGCGTGCTCGGACGGTTTGATCACGATGGTGTTGCCCGCCGCGAGGGCCGGGGCCAGTTTGATCGCCGTCAGGTACAGCGGGCTGTTCCAGGGAATGATCGCCGCGACCACGCCCATGGCTTCATGCACGGTGTAGGCAAACAGGTCCGGCTTGTCGAGGGGGAGCGTGCCGCCTTCGAGTTTGTCGGCCAGACCTGCGGTGTAGTGGAAGAACTCCGGCAGGTAGCCAACCTGGCCACGGGTCTCGCGAATCAGCTTGCCGTTGTCGCGGCTTTCCAGCTGCGCCAGTTGCTCTTTGTTTTCGGCGATCAGGTCGCCAAGACGCCGTAGTAATTTACCGCGAGCCGTGGCGGTGAGGCCGCGCCAGGCCGGGTTGTCGAAAGCCGTCTGCGCCGCCTGTACGGCACGCTCGACGTCAGCTTCGTCGGCATCGGGCAGTTCAGCCCAGGCTTGAGCCAGGGCCGGGTTCAGGCTTTCAAAGGTTTTGCCGGACAGGGCATCGACCCATTCACCGCCGATGCACATCTGGAAGCGTGCGAGTGTCATGCAACGATCCCCTTTATTTGGTTTTGTCGGGAGTGCGCGGTGTCAAGAAACTCCAGTAACAGCTGGTTGACCAGGCGCGGCGATTCTACGGGCATCATATGCCGTTGCTCGGCGAGCACGGCAACGGTGGCGCCGGGAATTCGTTCGGCCAATTGCCGGGCCATTTCCGGTGTCGAACCAGGGTCCAGTTCACCGGTGGCGATCAGAGTCGGCACCTGAATATTGGCCAGATCCTCGGCGCGGTACATGTCCTGGGTCGCGAACAGCTCATAGGTGGTCAGGTAACCCTGTGGGTCGTTATCCGCCAAGGTCTGGCGCAGGGCGGCAATCTGTGCCGGATTAGCCGCCTGGTATTCGCGGCTGAACCAGCGCGACAGTGCGGCTTCGGCGTTGGCGTCCGGTCCGTGTTCGGCAGCCTGGGCGGTGCGGGCAATCACCCCTGCACGCTGTTCGGGGCTGCGATTGAACACGCTGTTGAGCACCACCAGGCCTTGCAGGCGTTGCGGGTAATGCAAGGCAAAAGCCCGGGCCACCAGCCCGCCCATCGAAAAGCCGATGACCGTCGCCTGCGGTAATTGCAGGTGGTCGAGCACCTCCAGCAACTGGTCGGCATAGCCGAGCAGAGGAGTGCCGCTTTCCGGGCGGGGGCTCGCGCCATGACCGAGCATGTCGTAGGCAATCACGCGGTACTTCGTGGCCAGGCCAACGACCTGGCCGCCCCACATTTCTTTGTTCAGGCCCACGCCGTGGATCAAAACCACGGGCTGGCCTTGGCCGGTCGCCAGGTAACTGGTGCCAGCCGGGGTGCGTTCAGCGGTGAGCCGAATCATGGAGCGCTCCTGCATGCCTTTTTGTTGTAGTGGCTCTCACTGGAATTACTGGGCTTTCTCGGCCGCCAGTTCTTCCAGATCGATGTAACGGTTACCGATGCGTGGGTGCAGACGGCCGCCATCGGCGCAACCCAGGACCACGACGATTTCGTCGGCGCGCGGCGCATCTTCGATCTGCATTTCCAGGGTGATGTAGTGCGAACGCAGGCCTTCGTCGTCCTTGTGCATCATCGGAATCTGGATCGAGGTGCCCGGACCGCCGCGTTTGTTGGTGAAACTCAGGTAGCTCTTGGCTTTGACCGCTTCACGGTAGTGATTGCCGAAGCGCAGGGTATGGATCACGGCAGAGGCGTGCTCGATTTCGCCGTCGGCGCCCACTACAGCCGCCTTGCCATAAGCTTCGATTTTTTCGGCACCGCCGATGATGCCCACCAGGCGTTCGACCATCAGTGCGCCGAGGTCGGAGCAGTTGGCACGAATTTCCGGCTTCAGGTCTTCGACGAAGCCGCGACCCAGCCAGGGGTTTTTCATCACCACGGCCAGCCCGACCATGGTCACCGGCTTATCGGTGGCCTTGCCGCCTTCAATAAAGGTTTGTTCGACATAGCTGACGATCTTGCGGATTTCGAAACTCATGAGCTGCTCCGTATTCGGGTTGAGAGGCGTCTGTGCGTATGATGGTATACCATAATACCGCTAGCGCAAGAGGCTGAAACGAGTTTCCGGCCGGAAGGCGATAAAAAGAGGGACGGGCATCTCGCGGGCGGGTCATGCGCTGTGCCGCGAGTGCGGTGGAGATCGCATGTAGACAGGACCGAACGGTCGGTTTGAAACGGGGGGATATGGTTGGAGGCTGGGCCTGCCTGACGACGGAGAGTTCGACGGCACCAGAACGCTCATTCAACTGAATAGCGTTGTGCATCACTAGCGGGCACATCAGCTCCATGTGTAGTCATGGAGTGCGTTTGCGTGCGCATTAATGGTGCAAGAATTCAATTCGATGTGCGGGTCTGAAGGATTGGTATTACAAAGCTCATAAAAAAGAGTGGGTAAAAATTTCCCGTTTACAGGGCAATAAAATCAACTTATTTACCCAATGCACCGATTTTGTCCGCGCCAGAGTTGTGCAAACCGTAAGTGCAATAAACGTTTCAGCCTATTACGAGAAAAACACCGTAAAAATGAACGTAAATGTCGCATCAGTATCATTATTCAAGGTTTTCTCGATTTTTAACCGCCCCGGCGTTGCGTGGGCACAGCCCTTGCAAAAGCACTTTCAAACCACCGGAAGTGTGGTTTTTGCGATAAAAAGAAACTGGGGGCGTTACAAGTAGGAGCGCCAGTAAGCTAATCCGGAAACGGCCAGATCTCTGGCGCCAGAAGGCGTCAAGACGCTGTCGGAATCGTGAGCTTCCAGCTTCATAAAGGGACAGGAAGTTCACGGTGCACACTGAGGTGCTTTACAGAAACAGTACTCACTAAAACAACGTAAGGCTTCATCTATTGGAATGACAAAGTTATAAAAAAATGCCGGCTGTATCGCGGCAAGGAGTGGGGTATGTCCCGAGCTTTTTTTAATGAAATGTATGATGCGAGTGGTGGCTGCCGCCCACATTACCAGGAGTTTGCGCGCTGGTTGGCGGACACGCCCCTGGAGCTGCTGGAACAGCGTCGTCGCGAAGCCGACCTGCTGTTCCATCGAGCCGGCATCACCTTCACGTTATATGGGGACGAGCAGGGCACCGAGCGGTTGATTCCGTTCGACATCATTCCACGCAGCATCAAGGCCAGCGAATGGCAGATGGTCGAGCGTGGCTGCATTCAGCGGGTCCAGGCCTTGAACATGTTCCTGGCCGATATCTATCACGGGCAACGGATTCTCAAGGAGGGCATTATTCCGGCCGAACAGGTGTTGGCCAACGAGGGTTATCAGGTCGCCATGCAGGGCCTGAATCCGCACCGCGGCATCTATGCCCACATCTCCGGGGTCGACCTGGTGCGCGATGGCGACGGCAGTTACTACGTACTCGAAGACAATCTGCGCACACCCAGCGGCGTCAGCTACATGCTCGAAGACCGCAAGATGATGATGCGCCTGTTTCCCGAACTCTTCGCCGCCCAGCGCGTGGCGCCCATCGACCACTACCCGAACCTGCTGCTGGACACCCTCAAGACTTCCAGCCCCCTGGACAACCCGACGACCGTGGTACTAACCCCGGGCCGCTTCAACAGCGCTTACTTCGAACACGCATTCCTGGCTCGTGAAATGGGCGTGGAACTGGTTGAAGGCGCTGATCTGTTCGTCCGCGACGATCATGTCTACATGCGCACTACCGCCGGCCCGAAACAGGTGGATGTGATTTATCGGCGTCTAGACGATGCGTTTCTCGACCCGCTGTCTTTCAATCCGGACTCCATGCTGGGTGTGCCCGGGCTGGTGGCGGTCTATCGCGCGGGGAACGTGATCCTCGCCAATGCCATTGGCACGGGCGTGGCGGATGACAAGTCGATCTACCCCTATGTGGGCGACATGATTCGCTTCTACCTCGACGAGGAGCCGATCCTCAAGAACGTTCCCACCTGGCAATGTCGCAAACCAGAAGAGCTGTCCCATGTGCTGGCCAATCTTCCTGAGTTGGTGGTCAAGGAAACCCAGGGTTCCGGTGGCTACGGGATGCTGGTCGGCCCGGCTGCCACGGCGGCGGAAATCGAGGACTTCCGCGCGCGTCTCAAGGCACGCCCTGAGGCCTATATCGCCCAGCCGACGCTGTGTCTGTCCACGTGCCCGACCTTTGTCGAAAGCGGCATCGCCCCACGCCATATCGACCTGCGCCCGTTTGTGCTGTCGGGCCGTGAAACCCGCCTGGTGCCCGGCGGCCTGACTCGCGTGGCATTGCGCGAAGGCTCGCTGGTGGTGAACTCGTCCCAGGGCGGTGGCACCAAAGACACTTGGGTAGTGGAGGACTAAGACATGCTTTCAAGAACCGCTTCGGACCTCTACTGGATGTCCCGTTATCTGGAGCGCGCCGAAAACCTGGCGCGCATGCTCGAAGTCAGTTACTCATTGTCGCTGATGCCCCAGGCCGGACGTACCGATGGCCATGCCGAGTTGGCGATGTCACTGCTGGCCGCCGGCACGCTGGACGACTACAACCAGCGCTATGGCGAACTCAACACCGAGCGAATGCTGCATTTCTTCGCGCTGGATGAAACCAACCCCGGCAGTATCTATTGCTGCCTGCAGGCGGCGCGGGCCAATGCCCACGCGGTGCGCGGACGGATCACCGCCGACATGTGGGAGAACATCAACGCCACCTGGCTGGAGATGCGCAACATTGCCCGCAATGGCCTGGGTCGTTATGGCATCAGCCATTTCTGCGAATGGGTCAAGGAGCGCTCGCACCTGTTCCGCGGGGCGACCTCAGGCACCATCATGCGCAACGATGCCTACTGCTTCATTCGACTGGGCACCTTCCTCGAACGCGCCGATAACACCCTGCGCCTGCTGGATGCGCGTTACGAAATGTATGGCGAGGAGTCGGAGGAGGTCAGTGACAACTCGGCTCGCGGCTACTACCAATGGAGCGCCTTGCTGCGTGCCTTGTCATCTTTCGAGGCGTTCAACGAGCTCTACCGTAATGCACCGAACGCCGAGCAGGTCTCCGAGATGCTGTTGTTGCGCGCCGCCGTTCCGCGTTCGCTGCACGCCTGCATCGAGGAACTGGACCAGATCCTCGCCAGCCTGCCGGGCAGTAACGGGCGGCCGGCCCAGCGGTTGGCCGCCGAATTGAATGCGCGGCTGCGCTACACCGGGATCGACGAAATCCTTGGCTTCGGTCTGCACCAGTGGCTGACTGATTTCATCTCCCAGGTTCGCCATCTCGGCCAGACCGTCCACGAATCCTATCTGGAGGTCGTATGAAACTGTCCATACGCCACGACACCACCTACAGCTACACCGACGATGTCTGCACCAGCATCCAGTTCCTGCGTTTGACGCCCAAGAACACCGAGCGCCAGCACATTCTGGAATGGCATCTGGAACTGCCGCGCCTGGTGCGCAGCCAACTCGATCCTTACGGCAACATCCTGCATGTATTGACGATGGACGAGCCCCACGGTGCCCTCGTGCTGACCGCCTATGGTCAGGTTGAAATCGACCAGGCCCTGGACGTGGAGCACGACAGTCAGTCGCCGTTGCCGTTCTTGCGTACCAGCCATCTGACCAAGGCTGACGACGCCCTCACTGCCTTTGCCTTGCAGCGTTGCGGCACTCGGCGTGATCGCGGGGCGTTGATTGACCTGATGAATGGCCTCGCCGAGCACATGCTCTACAGCCCCGGCGCTACAGCGGTGGACACCACCGCAGCCCAAGCCTTTGCCGCCGGCGTCGGGGTCTGCCAGGACCATACCCATGCCTTCCTGGCCTGCGCTCGCAGCCTGGGAATTCCGGCGCGTTATGTCTCCGGTTATCTGTGCACAGAAGATGAAAGTCATCTGGCCAGCCATGCCTGGGCCGAAGCCTGGCTCGACGATGGTTGGTACAGCTTCGACGTCACCAACCGATTGGCGCGGCCCGAGCGTCATCTGAAACTGGCGGTGGGCCTCGAGTACCTCGACGCTTGCCCGGTGCGCGGTATGCGTCGCGGGGGAGGGGCCGAGCACATGCTCGCGCGGGTCCAGGTGTCGTCCCAGTTGCAGGTTCAGCACCAGTAAAGCTCACACCATAACCGGCCATACCGTCTCCATGACGGTATGGCCGCTCTCCATCTTGCCCGTGTTACTGCGAGAGGGAAATCAACTGGCGGGCTCAGCTGTACAACTCATTTCCTCTGAGCCCGGCTTTTGGAAAAGGACCACGTTGTCGTTTTGCCAAAAGCGGTAATTCCCCTGGTAATCCTTGCCTGTGTATTGGATTCCCGAATCACTCGGCACCTGGCTCAGGGTGATCGAAGTATTCGCCCATTTCAGGTACACGACACCCGGTTGCGTGCTGAAGAAGGTGGCGGTAATCAGCGCGTCAAACCCCGCACAACGAAAAGCCAGGGGACCTTCGGTGAGCCGGTCTGGATCCTTGGTTCTCACAATTGCCGAGCCTTGGCGCAACTGGTGCGCGCGTTCGGCATAACTTCGGATCGTGCAAACCTTGGGCGCAGGTGCGGAGGCACATTGATTACGGGCCTCGATCCAGAACTGCTGGTCGATCATGACGGTGTCTGGAGGCGGTACTGAATGTTCATCCGTGAGCGCCAGGCGATAAAGACGCGTCAGTTCGATATCCATCTGTGCCAGTTGCGGATCACGACAGATAAGTTTTTCGATGGATGCCCTTGCCTGGGCACAGTCGAAACTGGTCTTGAAGGTTGGTGAAGGAGGGGCAGCATCCGCACAGGGGCTTGTCGCCACGCACACGCTGGCAGCGAGCAGACGGGTGAAAAGGGCCGTGACCGTTTTCATGTTGGTTTCACCCAGATCATGACGTGATGCCCGGATTGCCCCGGGACCTATCGATCCGATGAACAGTCCTTCGTTCGCAGTGGGTGTATCGCAGTGTAAGTCAGTGCTCAAAACTTGCCACACCGCCCGGCGGACCTGAGTCGACCACTCGGATGCACTTTTATAAAGCGCTATGCACAACACGTTGCACCAGTGGGGGACAGCGCAATGAACATTCGGCTCGATCCGCGCAGGCGTCTCTCGCTTGTATCGCAGTCGCCGCGACCATCCTCTATCGCTCGGGAGCCTGGGTTCCCACGCTGGATGAAGTCTCCTGCTGTCGACTGGCACAAAGGCTGCAAGGCTCTATCAGGTTCATCTGGAACGGATTCCTGTGAACAGCCCCCTCGGTCAACGATGATCGATTGACCGAACAGGTCATGGGCAACGTCGGTGCATCAGGCATGGATGTCTGGTTTCAACACCGTAATAGAACAGGCAAAGGCGCCTGGAACCGAAAGGTTTCAGGCGTTTTTTTTTGCTTTTTAACCGTGATTGGCTTTGGAGGTCCGTATGAAAACAGCCGCGCAATTGCTGAAGCTGAAGGTCGTGCAAAACCAGCAGGTGCATACCATCGCGCCAGACCAGATGGTCCTTGAAGCGCTGAAGCTGATGGCTGAAAAGAATGTGGGTGCTCTACCCGTCATAGAGGAGGGGCAGGTGGTCGGCGTTATCAGCGAACGCGACTATGCGCGCAAGGTCGTTCTGCTTGGGCGCTCTTCGGTCGGTACGCCGGTCAGGGCCATCATGAGCGCGCCCGTCGTGACGGCAGACAGTCAGCAGAGTATCGAGCGTTGCATGGCGGTCATGACCGACAGTCATCTGCGCCATTTACCGGTGGTGGAAGGCGACCAACTGATAGGCCTGTTGTCGATTGGTGATCTGGTTAAAGAAGCCATCGCCGAACAGGCCGACCTGATTCGGCAACTGGAACACTACATTCGCGGACATTAAAGCGACCAGGGATGAGGTGGAACCAGGGCTTACGCGGACATGAAGTTTTCAAATGTGCTGCCCGTCGGGCACGTATGAATCAGGGAGCATTTGATTTGGCCAAGTTAAGCACGGCACAACGTATTGTCATCGGCTTTGCAATCGCGCCGTTGGTACTGACAGGCCTGGCGTTTTATGCGTTACACGATCTGGCAACGCTCAAGGAGCAGGCGATGGTGATCGTCAAACAGGACTGGCCGAAAATCGATCCGATCATGGTCATTGCCACAGGTGTACGGGACAACGCCAGGAACACCCGGGATTTGCTGATCGACAAAGACAATCAGCAAGCGCAACAGGCCATCGATACCACCAAAAAGCGCATCAGCCTGGCACTTGAAACACTTGAGCCATTGTTCGATCTGCCGGAAGGCAAGGCTGCCTATGTGACCCTGAAAAAGAATCGCGAGGCTTACGTCGCCGCGTTCACCCAGGTGCAGGCGTTGATCAGGCAAAGCGCCTTTGATGCCGCAATGGCGCAGTTGAAACAGCAAGTCATCCCCGCCGAACAGCAGGTTTATAAAAGCCTGGACGCCCTGATGGCGCAGCAGGGGCGTATTTTCGCCGATCGTGAAAGGTCGGCGCAGGCCCTGTACAGCGATGCGCGCTTGAACATGCTGGGGTTGCTGGTTTTCTGCCTGGCCTCGGTCATCGCCGCGGCGGTCATCGTGACGCGCAGTGTCACCCGGCCCTTGGGTGGGGAGCCCGATGCTGCTGCGCGGGTATTGAGTCAAATCGCGCAGGGCGATCTGACGATTCAAGTGCCCGTGAAGGCCAATGCCGACGGTAGCGTGATGATGAACATGCACCAGATGCAACAAAGCCTGAACGCGATGGTTAAACACATCGCGGCGTCGGTTGATCAGGTGGCCAGTTCGTCCGAAGAGCTGAGTGCGGTCAGCAGCCAGACCCGTGACAGTTTGCAGTTGCAGGGCCTGGAGATCGAGCAGGCTGCGGCGGCGATCAATCAAATGACGGCGGCCGTCGACGAGGTCGCACGCAATGCTGTCAGCACCAGCGAGGCGTCCCGGATGTCCGAGCAAACCGCGCAGCGCGGCCGTGAACACGTTCAGGAAACAGTGGCCTCGATCGGTGTGCTGGCGGACGGCATGACGGATACCTCGCAGCGTATCGAGCAATTGGCCGGGCGTGTGCAAGACATCAGTACGGTGCTGGACGTGATTCGCAGCATTGCCGAGCAAACCAATTTGCTGGCCCTCAACGCAGCGATTGAAGCGGCTCGTGCCGGTGATGCCGGACGTGGTTTTGCGGTGGTCGCCGACGAGGTGCGGGCACTGGCCCATCGAACTCAGGTGTCGACCCAGGAAATCGAGCAGATGATTGGCAACATTCGGCTCGATACCGGGCACGCGGTGACCGCCATGCAAAACAGCGGTCACCTGGTGCAGATGACCCTGGAAGTCGCGCAACGCTCCGGCGAGGCACTGGAAGCGATCACCCGGTCAATCTCGCAGATCAATGAGCGCAACCTGATGATCGCCAGTGCCACGGAGCAGCAGGCATTGGTGGCGCGTGAAGTGGATCGCAATCTGGTGAGCATTCGTAACGTGTCCGGGCAGGTCCTGCTGGGTGCCGAGCATACTCACACCGCCGGTCTGGAGTTGGCGCAGATGGCAGGAGCACTGCACCAGACGGTGGCGCGTTTCAAAACCTAGACGGGCGTGAGGCAGGTAGCGGGTCAATGCAGCGGCGCTGCCTTTTAAGTTGAATGTTAAAAAATGTTATTTATTAAAAACAGCTTCACATATTCTGTTCATTGGAGGATTATCTGCTCAACCTGTATGACAACCTGATAACAAGACAAAAACAGGATCGCCTCGATGTTCGACAAGGTCCCGACTCACGTGCTGAGCGACAGCGTCGCTCAGCAACTGCTGGAGAAGATTGAGACTGGTGTCTTCGGCGCCGGTAGCAAGCTGCCCAGCGAAGCCATGCTTTCAGACGCTTTCGGTGTCAGTCGCACCGTGGTCCGCGAAGCCATTTCCCGTCTCAAAAACGAAGGCGTGCTGCAACCCCGGCAAGGGCGCGGCATCTTCGTCACGGCCAACGCCAATATCCGTCCGCTGCGTATCGATTACGCCGAAGCCCATCTGCCCGGCAGTGTCTTTCACTTGTTGGCGCTGCGGCGTGCCATCGAGGCGGAAATCGCCTCCGAGGCGGCGCTTAATCGCAGCGAAGCCGATCTGGTGCTGATTGACGAGGCGCTGGCGCGCATCGATGAAGAGGTCGATGAAGGGCTGGACGGTGTTCGCGCCGATGTGGCGTTTCACCGGACCATCGCTCAGGCGACAGGTAACCCTTACTTCCTCAAGACCCTCGAATTCGTCAGCCAGTACCTGGAGGCCGCGACTCGCATCACCCGTACCAATGAAGCGGGCAGGGCGGATTTCTCCCGTCAGGTCCACGAAGAACATCTGGCGATCGTCGCGGCCATACGGCTGGGCGATCCGCTCGCCGCCGGCCATGCCGCCCGCGCTCATATCTACAACGCGGCCCGCCGTCTGCGCCTTGCTGGCGCGCAATAAGCCGTTGTTTTCTTCACAAGCCGGTCACTAAGGAGTACCCCATGAATAACAAGAATGTCGGTGTTGTCGGTCTGGGCGCGATGGGCCTGGGCATTGCCCGCTCGCTGTTGCGCAGCGGTTTCAATGTGCATGCCTGTGATGTGCGCGCGGCGGTGACGGAACAGTTTGCCAGCGAGGGTGGGGTGGCGTGCGCATCCCCGGCGCACATGGCCGGCGAGTGTGACGTGATCATTACCGTTGTGGTGAATGCCGAGCAAACCGAGACCGTATTGTTTGGCGAAGGCGGTGCCGTGGCGGCGTTGCGTCCTGGCAGCCTGGTGATCGGCTGCGCCACCGTGGCCCCAACCTACGCCGTCGATCTTGGCCAGCGCTTGGCCGAGAAAGGCCTGCTGTATCTGGATGCACCGATCTCCGGTGGCGCGGCCAAGGCGGCTGCCGGCGAAATGACCATGATGACCTCGGGGCCGGCGGATGCTTACGCCAAGGCCGAGGCGATTCTTGCGGGCATGGCTGGCAAGGTCTATCGACTCGGTGACGTTCATGGCCTGGGCTCGAAGGTCAAGATCATCAACCAGCTCCTTGCCGGGGTGCATATCGCAGCCTCCGCCGAAGCCATGGCGTTGGGGTTGCGTGAAGGGGTCGATGCCGACGCGCTTTACGAGGTGATCACGCATAGCGCCGGTAACTCCTGGATGTTCGAGAACCGCGTGCCGCACATTCTCAAGGCCGACTACACGCCGTTGTCCGCAGTGGATATTTTTGTCAAGGACCTGGGCCTGGTGCTGGATACCGCGCGCGCCAGCAAATTCCCGCTGCCACTGTCGGCCACCGCCCACCAGATGTTCATGCAGGCTTCCAGTGCAGGTTTCGGCCGCGAGGACGACTCGGCAGTGATCAAGATCTTCCCGGGCATCACCTTGCCAACTGCCAAGACCGAGCCTGTTTGAGGAACGCACAATGAGCACACGTCCATTGCTGGGCTGCATCGCCGACGATTTCACCGGCGCCACCGACCTTGCCAACATGCTGGTGCGTGGTGGCATGCGCACCGTACAAAGCATCGGTATCCCGAGCAGCGAAGTTGCTGCCGGGATCGACGCCGATGCGATCGTCATTGCCCTGAAATCGCGTACCACACCGGTCGCCGAGGCGACCGAACAGTCCCTTGCGGCGCTGGCCTGGCTGCGCGAACAAGGCTGCGAGCAGATCTTCTTCAAGTACTGTTCGACGTTCGATTCCACGGCGGCCGGCAATATCGGTCAGGTCAGCGAAGCGCTGCTGGCGGCACTGGGCAGTGACTTCACCCTGGCATGCCCGGCGTTCCCGGAGAATGGACGGACGATCTTTCGTGGCCACTTGTTTGTTCAGGATCAACTGCTCAGCGAGTCGGGCATGCAGCATCACCCGCTGACGCCGATGAGCGATGCCAATCTGGTTCGGGTTCTGCAATCGCAGACAGACCTGAATGTCGGCTTGTTACGCTACGACACTATTGCCCAAGGGGCCGAACAGGTGCGGGCACGAATCGCTGAGTTGCGGGCTCAAGGTGTCGGCATCGCGATCGCCGATGCCTTGTCGGACAGCGATTTGTACACCCTGGGAACGGCTTGCGCTGACCTGCCGTTGCTGACCGGAGGTTCGGGGCTGGCCCTGGGTTTGCCGGAAAACTTCCGTCGCGCCGGAAAATTGCGTGACCTTGATGCGTCGAAACTGGCGCCGGTCTCCGGTGGCGAAGTGGTGTTGGCCGGTAGCGCCTCGGTGGCGACTAACGGCCAAGTGGCCGCCTGGCTCGAAGCCGGTCGGCCGGCTCTGCGTATCGATCCACTGGCGTTGGCCGCCGGTGAGCCCGTCGTTGCGCAAGCCTTGGCCTTCGCCCGTGATCACAAGGAAACCGTATTGATCTATGCCACCAGTTCGCCAGAAGAGGTCAAGGTGGTGCAACAGCAATTGGGCGTCGAACGGGCTGGCAGCCTGGTGGAAAACGCCTTGGGCGAAATCGCCCGGGGCCTGCGCCAGAGCGGCGTGCGGCGCTTCGTGATTGCCGGTGGTGAAACCTCAGGCGCTGTGGTTCAGGCGTTGGGCGTGCAACTGCTGCGGATCGGCGCACAGATCGATCCGGGTGTGCCGGCGACGGTCAGCAGTACGGATGAACCTTTGGCATTGGCGCTGAAGTCGGGCAACTTCGGCGGCCGTGATTTCTTCAGCAAAGCCTTGCAGCAGCTGGCCCAGGTCGGAGATGCGAAATGAGCAATGAAAACGCCCTGCGCAAAGAAATTTGCGAGGTTGGCCGCAGCCTTTACGAGCGCGGTTATACCGTCGGCAGCGCCGGCAATATCAGTGCGCGCCTGGACGATGGCTGGTTGATCACACCGACCGACGTCTGCCTCGGTCGCCTCGACCCCGCGACGATTGCCAAGGTCAATCTGGCCGGCGAGTGGGTGTCCGGTGACAAACCTTCAAAGACCCTGGCGCTGCATCGCCAGGTCTACGACCGTAACCCTGGGGTTGGTGGCGTGGTTCACACCCATTCCACCCACTTGGTGGCGTTGACCCTGGCGGGCGTCTGGCAGCCAGACGACATCCTGCCACCGCTGACGCCGTATCAGGTGATGAAAGTCGGGCATATCCCGTTGATTGGCTATCAGCGCCCCGGCTCGCCGAAGGTTGCCGAGCAGGTCGCACGGCTGGCCAACAGCGTTCGTGGCGTGATGCTCGAACGGCTCGGCCCGGTGGTCTGGGAGAGTTCGGTGTCCAAGGCCAGCTACGCCCTGGAAGAGCTCGAGGAAACTGCACGGCTCTGGCTGATGAGCAACCCCAAGCCCGAACCGCTCGATCAGGCAGCGCTGGACGAGCTGCGAGAGACCTTCGGTGCGCACTGGTAGAGCGCTGACTTTCTAATACGACAGATTGATAACGCAAGCCCTGTCCGGGAGACGTGCGCGACTCTCGATGGTCCCGGCTTGCTTGAAAAAACAATAACAACAGGAAATCCAGGCATGACTTATCTTCACCGCGGTATTTTCAGATCCAGTGGCAGAACCGCTTCGTTCACCCGGCGTGGAGGGTTTCTGAAATGAGCCCGTTAATCCTGATGGTGACCGCTGGGGTGGGCATCGCGCTGTTGCTGTTCCTGGTGCTCAAATACAAATTCCAGCCCTTCGTAGCCTTGATGCTGGTGAGCATTCTGGTGGCACTGGTGGCCGGGGTGAAGCCGGCTGAACTGGTCGCCACCATTGAAGGCGGCATGGGCAAGACCCTGGGCCATATTGCGATCATCATTGCTCTGGGCGCGATGATCGGCCGGATCATCGAACTCTCCGGCGGTGCCGAGGCGCTGGCCAAGACGCTGATCACTCGTTTCGGCAACCGGCGTACGCCTCTGGCGCTGACGATTGCCGGCTTCATGGTCGGAGTGCCGGTGTTCTTCGAAGTTGGCGTGATCATCCTGATGCCGCTGGCCTATAGCGTCGCTCGCAGTGCGCGCAAACCGCTGTTGGTGTTCGCGCTGCCGATGTGCGCGGCCTTGTTGACCGTACACGCCTTCCTGCCGCCACACCCGGGCGCAGTGGCGGCTGCCAGCCAGTTGGGCGCCGACCTCGGCCGCGTGCTGATGTTTGGTCTGCCGATGACCGCGCTGCTTTGCTACGTCGGTTACCGCGTGGCCGGGCGCATGACTCGTCGGGTGTACCCGATGACCGACGATATTCGTGCCGAGGTCTACGGCCCGCATGTCACCAATGAAGATCTGGTTGCCTGGTCCAATGGCAACGGCAAGAGCACTGAGCGAGCTGCCGAGGCCGTGTCGCACATGGGCCTGGAAGAGGCCGTCAGCAGCATCGTCTCCAAATTGCCACCGGCACCGCCGCCAGGTTTTGGCCTGATTGTCAGCCTGATCCTGTTGCCGATCATTCTGATTCTGCTGGGTACCCTGGCCACCTCGCTGCTGCCGGCCGAATCGCTTCTGCGCGGGATCATGACCGTGCTCGGCGCGCCGCTGGTAGCGCTGCTGATCGATACCTTGCTGTGTGCCTGGTTGCTGGGTTCGCGTCGGGGCTGGAGTCGCACTCAGGTGTCCGATGTGATCGGCTCGGCCTTGCCCGGTGTGGCGATGGTGATCCTGATTGCCGGTGCCGGCGGTGTATTCGGCAAGGTACTGGTGGATACCGGAATCGGCGCAGTGGTTTCCGATATGTTGCGTACCACCGGTCTGCCGGTACTCGCGCTGGGCTTTCTGCTGACCATGCTGTTGCGTGCGGTGCAGGGCTCGACCACGGTGGCGCTGGTGACCACCGCCGGGATTATCAGTCCGCTGATCGCGACCCTCAACCTCACCCCAAACCACATGGCCCTGCTGTGCCTGGCCATGGGCGGTGGCGGGTTGGCCATGTCCCATATCAATGACGCCGGCTACTGGATCTTCACCAAGCTGGCCGGGCTGAATGTGGCCGACGGCTTGCGCACCTGGACGGTACTGACCACCTTGCTCGGTACGTTGGGTTTCGGTATTACCTTGCTGATCTGGCCGTTTGTCTAATCCTTTACCCTGGGAGCTACCATGCCTCGTTTTGCTGCAAACCTCAGCATGCTCTACCCGGAACATGCGTTTCTGGATCGCTTCGCCGCTGCCGCCGCCGATGGTTTCGAAGCGGTGGAGTACCTGTTTCCCTACGACTACAGCGCACAGGAACTCAAGCAGCGCTTGAGCGACAACGGTCTGGTGCAGGCGCTGTTCAACGCGCCGCCTGGTGACTGGGCGGCGGGAGAGCGGGGCACGGTATCGTTGCCCGGCCGGGAGGGTGAATTTCGTAGCGGTTTCGATCGCGCCCTGGAATATGCCGCCGTGCTGGGCAACTCGCGCATCCATGTGATGGCCGGCCTGCTGCCCTCCGAGAGCGACCGCGCACGGCATCACGGCATTTATCTGGAGAACCTTGCCTACGCCACCGCCCAGGCGGCCAAGGTCGGCGTCACGGTGTTGCTGGAACCGATCAATACCCGAGACATGCCGGGCTTTTTCCTCAACCGACAGGATCAGGCCCAGGCCATCTGCAAGGAAGTGGGTGCGAGCAACCTCAAGGTTCAGTTCGACTGTTATCACTGCCAGATCGTCGAGGGCGACCTGGCCAGCAAATTGCGTCGGGACTTCGAAGGTATTGGCCATATCCAGATAGCTGGTGTGCCGGATCGGCACGAGCCGGATTTGGGAGAAGTCAACTATCCCTATCTGTTCGAGTTGATCGACCAGTTGGGTTATGACGGTTGGGTAGGGTGCGAATACCGGCCACGCGGCGATACCTCGGCGGGCTTGCAATGGCTGCGCGACTGGAAGGCCCGCTAGGCTCTAAAACTGCCTGCGCGGCGATCATGCTGCGTTAAAAACAGGCTCGCAATGCTCATGTAGGTCCCTACACTCCGCTTGCTCGCCTGTTTTTGCCTTGCCTGATCGCCGCTCGGCGAGTTTTCGTAAAGACCCACGGCAAGGTTCTACGCGTCGCTCCCGGAGGGTAACAGCAGTTCCACACCTTGCTTGCGGATGCCATCGGCCGCCGCAGCAGTCAGTGCGTCGTCGCTGAGGATGATGTCGAACTGCTCGAGCCCGGCGATCCGGTACATGCTGAAAGTGCCGTACTTCGAACTGCTGGCCACCAGCACCGTTTGCGCGGCCGATTGCATCGCCACCTGCTTGACCTCCACCTTCAGCGCCGAAGGTGTGGTGAGACCGCGCCGCAAATCCCAGGAGCTGGTGGAGATGAAGGCGATATCGGTGACCACTTGCCGCAAAGTGGCGACCGCCAAGCCACCTACGCAGGAATGGTTGGAGTGATCCAGCTGTCCGCCGGTATGAATGACCGTGACATGCGGTGCGTCCATCAAGGCTTGGGCAACACCGAAGTCGTTGGTCACCACGGTCATGCCGGAAAGCGCCTTGACGTACGGGACGATCTCCAGGGTACTGGTTCCCGCATCCAGGTAAATCGTCATATCGGCATGCAGCAGTCGGGCGGCAAGTTTCGCCATTGCCTGCTTCTGCGGCAACTCGACTACGGCTTTGAGCTGATGGCTAGGCTCACTGTGGAGTTGGCTGGCGATTCGAACGCCTCCCGTGACCGAGTAGGCACGACCTTCCTGCTCCAGCAGCGCAATGTCGCGACGCACCGTCATGTGCGAGCACTCGAACATTTCCATCAACTGATGAACGCTCAGCACCTGATGCTTGCGCAACTGTCGCAGCATCAATTCACGACGCTGTTCAGGAATCATCGGTGCGCCGCTTTCGGCGGCGATGTCCTTTTGGCTAGGCATTCAGGCTCCAGAATGAAGAAATCCGCAGACAAGGAAAGCGGGGCAAACATAGTAGCGAATCTGCGTTAAAGGCACGAGTTGTTGCGGCTCACTAACGAAAAATGGGAGCAGGTCAATGTGGGAGCGAGCCTGCTCGCGATAGCGATCTGACAGTCAACTGCAATGTTGAATGTTAAGCCGTCATCGCGAGCAGGCTCGCTCCCACAAAAAACTGCTCCCATATCACCTCTGATAACCCGCCGTCAGCGGGTCAACAGCACTTCGGTCCAGCCTTACTACCGTAACGAGCCTCCTGGCGTTCCCGAAAGAACGCCTCGTAGCTCATCACCGGTTTGTCCGGGTGTTGGGTATGCATATGCTCGACGTAGGTGTCGTAGTCGGGCATGCCGACCATCAGGCGCGCGGCCTGACCGAGGTATTTACCGAGGCGACTCAGGTCATTGAACATGCTTGCAACCCTCGATCACGCTTCTGGAATCGCCTGGAATGGCGATTCTTTATCCGTGCGTTCTTTGCTGCCCCAGGCGGAAATACCGACCTTGATCGCATAGAACAGGATACTGAAGACCACGAACAGGAACAGCGCCGTCAGCGTTGCGTTGGTGTAGGCGTTGTAGATCACGTGCTGCATCTGCGTGATGTCCTTGGCCGGGGCGAGGATCTGACCGTTGGCCAGGGCATCGCTGTATTTCTTGGCCAGCGACAGGAAGCCGATCGCCGGGTTAGCGTCGAACAGCTTGATGAAGCCTGCGGTGGTGGTACAGATCAGCAGCCAGGCGGCTGGCAGCAAGGTCACCCAGATGTAGCGTTGGCGTTTCATTTTGATCAGCACGACCGTGCCGAGCATCAGCGCGATACCGGCCAGCATCTGATTCGAGATACCGAACAGCGGCCACAAGGTGTTGATGCCACCCAACGGGTCGATCACGCCTTGGTACAGCAGGTAGCCCCACATTGCCACGCAACCGGCGGTCGCGATCAGGTTGGCGGTCCAGGACTCGGTGCGTTTAAGCGCCGGAACAAAGGAACCGAGCAAATCCTGCAGCATGAAACGCCCGGCACGTGTACCGGCGTCGACCGCCGTCAGAATGAACAGCGCTTCGAACAGGATCGCGAAGTGGTACCAGAACGCCATGGTGTTTTCACCCGGCAGAACACTGTGCAGGATCTGCGCGATACCGACCGCCAGGGTCGGCGCACCGCCGGCACGGGCCAGAACGGTGGTTTCACCGATGTCCCTGGCTACCGCTTGCAAGGCTTCCGGGGTAATCATAAAGCCCCAGCTGCTGACAGTCTGAGCCACCTGTACCACATCACCGCCGACGATTGCCGCCGGGCTGTTCATGGCGAAGTACACGCCCGGTTCGATCACCGACGCCGCCACCATCGCCATGATGGCCACGAAGGACTCCATCAGCATGCCGCCGTAACCGATGTAACGGGCATGACCTTCACTGGCCAACAGTTTCGGGGTGGTCCCGGAAGCGATCAGCGCGTGGAAACCCGAGACCGCACCGCAAGCGATGGTGATGAACAGGAACGGGAACAGCCCGCCTTTCCACACCGGCCCGGTGCCATCGATGAACTGGGTCAGCGCCGGCATTTTCAGCACGGGCATGGTAATCAGGATGCCGATCGCCAGGGCCATGATGGTGCCGATCTTGAGGAAGGTCGACAGGTAGTCGCGCGGCGCCAGGATCAGCCAGACCGGCAGCACTGCCGCGACGAAACCGTAGCCGATCAGCATCCAGGTGATCTGGATTCCGGTGAAGGAGAAGACCTTGGCCCAGACCGGATCAGCGGCAATCTGCCCGCCCAGCCAGATCGAACCGAGCAACAACAGCACGCCGACGATGGAGATTTCACCGATGCGGCCCGGGCGGATGTAGCGCATGTACACGCCCATGAACATCGCGATCGGGATGGTCGCCATCACCGTGAACATGCCCCACGGGCTATCGGCCAGGGCCTTGACCACGATCAGCGCCAGCACCGCGAGGATGATGATCATGATCAGGAAGCAGCCGAACAGCGCGATGGTCCCGGGGATGCGGCCCATTTCTTCACGGACCATGTCGCCCAGGGAGCGACCGTTGCGGCGGGTCGACATGAACAGGACCATGAAGTCCTGAACGGCACCGGCCAGCACCACGCCGGCGATCAGCCAGAGCGTGCCGGGCAAATAGCCCATCTGCGCCGCCAACACTGGACCGACTAACGGACCAGCACCCGCGATGGCCGCGAAGTGGTGACCGAAGAGAATGTGTTTGTTGGTCGGCACGTAGTCCAGACCGTCGTTGTTGACGACGGCGGGGGTGGCTCGACCGGGATCGAGCTGCATCACCTTATTGGCGATAAACAGGCTGTAATAGCGGTATGCGACAAGATAGATAGCGACTGCTGCGACTACGATCCAGAGGGCGTTGATGGCTTCGCCGCGGCGCAGGGCCACGACACTCAGCGCAAAAGCTCCCAGGACAGCCACGGCAAACCAGGCGAGGTGTTTAGCCAGACGGGTCATTGAGTGTCTCCTGCCGACAGCCAGTGGACTGCGGCGGTAATTTTTATAATTGTGTCCGCTATGCGGAGCTGGCCCAATATCCGCGTATGCCGTCTACAAATAAATCCGCGTTACTACGTACGCAGCGTCTGCGTAGTTCTACGTAGACGACGCCGATCTCCTTGTAGGAGCGAGCCTGCTCGCGAAGGCGGTCTATCAGACGATATCGAAGTTGAATGACAGATTGCATTCGTCGGATCGCCCCGCCCCGCCCGGAGCAGGCTCGCTCCCACAGATGTTGCATTTCAACTGAGCCACAGGTCATTCCGTCCAGCGCCGCTACTGAACGCGCGTATCTTTGGCATATGATGCCGGGCTTTCGTTTTCCCTCGGTCTGGCCAGGAGCACAGATGCAGCTCAAACATAAAATCGTCGCGCTCGGGATTCTGCCGCTGGTGTTGGCGATTGCGGTCATCTGCGCGCTGGTGATTTCCCTGAACCGTCAATTGGGAGATCAACAGACGCAACTGATCGAAGACAGCATTCTGGCCAGCAAGCGTGCAGAACTGAAAAACTACGTCGAAATGGCGCAAAGCCTGATCGCGCCGCTGTACGACAACGGCAAGGGTGACGAGCACGCACAGCAACAAGTGCTGGAAGAACTGCGTAAGCTCAGCTTTGGTATCAATGGCTACTTCTTCGTCTACGACCGCCAGGGCCGTAGCCTGATGCACTCGCGGCAGTCGGAGCTGGTGGGCAAATACCTCTGGGACATGAAGGACCCGCACGGTCTGCCGGTGATCCAGGCGCTACTGAAAAGCGCGGAGTCAGGAGAAGGCTTTCAACGCTACGCCTGGAACAAACCCTCTTCCGGTCAAGTGACCGACAAGCTCGCCTATGTGGTGATGCTGGATCGTTGGGGCTGGATGCTCGGTACCGGCATCTACCTTGAGGACGTTGAGCGCGCAACACAGCAGGCGCGTGACGAGGTGGCTCAGGGCATCCGCAAAACGATGCTCGCCATTGCCATCGTAGCCCTCGTGGCAGTGCTGTTCGTCTTTGCCAGCGGCATGACGCTGAACGTCAGCGAACATCGTCTGGCCGACAAAAAACTTCAGCGGTTGACCCAGCGTATCGTCAGTTTGCAAGAGGAAGAGCGATCACGGGTTTCCCGTGAATTGCACGACGGTATCAGCCAGGTACTGGTGTCCATCAAGTTTCAGTTCGAACTGGCCAGCCACGTGCTGGAGAGTGGACAGGACACGGGCTTGAGCATTTTAAGAGAGGCCACGGAGCGTCTCGGAGAAGCGATTGGCGAGGTTCGCAGCCTTTCACACAACCTGCGCTCGTCGCTGCTCGACACGCTGGGTCTGTCGGCAGCGATCGGTCAACTCGCCGCAGAGTTCGAGCAACGTAGCGGACTGGTGGTGACCTACAACAACAACGAATTCGAGTGCCATCTGGTCGATGGGGCAGCGGTCTCGTTGTTTCGCATTGTGCAAGAAGGCCTGACCAACATCGAACGACATGCCCAGGCCCAGAACATATCCATTACCCTGCACGGGTCTGAAGAATCCATACGGCTGACGGTGGTCGATGACGGTGTCGGTTTCAACGTCGCTCAAGTCGAACGCCGTCATTCCGGTATAGGGCTGCGGAACATCCGCGAACGGGTCGAGCATTTTGGCGGGCGATTCGAGCTTGTATCGACGCCGGGAAGAAGTGTCCTGGACGTTCTGCTGCCCATGAAAATGCCCGGTCTGAAACACTGAGTCAGCCAATAACAACAAGAGTGAATACCCCTGATGAACCTGTCCTACCCAATCCGCGTCGCCCTGGTCGACGATCATTCCCTGGTCCGTGACGGGATCAAGGCGCTGCTGGCGGTCATGCCTCCCCTGGAAGTGGTGGGAGAAGCCGAGAGCGGTGCCGAAGCGATTGAGATGGTAAGGCTCTGTCAACCGGACCTGTTACTGGTCGACATCAGCTTGAAGGACATGAACGGACTTGAGCTGACCCGGGTGTTGAGCAAGCAGTATCCGTTGCTCAAGATTCTGGTACTCAGCATGTACGACAACTATGAGTACGTGAGTGAATCTGTTCGTTCTGGCGCCAGCGGCTATGTGCTGAAGAACGCACCTTCGCGGGAAATCATTGCGGCCATTGAAGCGATTGCCAGCGGCGGAACGTTTTACAGTGCAGAGATCGCACAGAGGCTCATCGCCGACAAGAATACCGACAACGAGCTGACGCCACGCGAGAGTCAAGTGCTGTGCAAGATGGCTCTGGGAATGAACAACAAGGAAATGGCCCGCGAGCTGGACATCAGCGTTCGGACGGTGGAAACCCATCGTTTGAGCATCCGTCGCAAACTCAACATCGACAAGCCCGCGGCCTTGGTAAAGTACGCGATGGACCACGGGATAATTTCACATTAAGACCCGTCTGGCCCCATCGTTTGGTGAGGCTAATGCGTCGTTGATACCTCGCCGAGCCTGAAGTGAACTCACTGACGCAGCACGAAAGTCGCCAGGGTTTGCAGATCGTCCGGGCTTAACTGCGTGAAAGGCGGCATCGGGATATTCCCCCATTTGCCGGTACCGCCATGCTGAATGCTGGACGCTACCTTGGCCAGTGCCTGCGGGTCATTGGCATACTTTGCAGCCACATCGTGATAGGCCGGGCCTACAACCTTATGATCGATCGCGTGACAGGACAGGCAGGAGTTGCTCTGCAGCAAGGCCATGGCGTCGACTTTGGTTGCAGGCGCCGTCGGGGTCTGGCCTGCCGATAGGTTCGAGGCAGCCTGCACATCGGCATCGCTCGCATGGGCACTGCCGTAGGTCACCGCAAGGTAGGCGCCGATGATGCTCACATCCTGATCGCTGATCGGAGCACCATACACGTGCTGCATCTTGCTCGCTTCCCCAGTCCACTGCGCCAGGCTTATGCCGGGAGGCTGGAAGTTGATGTAATCGGCAGAATGGCAGGTGGAGCACTTCTGTTGAGCCAATGGGTAGCCGGGCAGAGCATTGGGTTTGAATACAGCCGTTTCGGGCGGCAACGTGATCGATAGTGGCGCTGCGTTAGCCATGGTAACCATACAAACCTGAACTGCGCAGAGCAAGGTGGTCATGAGTTTCATGCGGGGCCCCCTCAGGCGACGGTCACGTGGCTGGTTTCTACAACGTGGCGGCGGTAGCCACCGGGGTTCCAGTCGGCTCGCAATGGCTGCGTCTCACCCGCACGGTTACTGGCCCGCACCATCAACTGTGTGGCGCCCTTGCTGGTAAAGGTGATCGGCAGCGTCCACTCGCGGAAGGAGAAACGGCCAAGATCCTGCCCAAGCTTGGCTTCGCGCCAACTTTTCCCGCCATCGATCGACACTTCCACCTTGTTGACCCCAACGCCACCGTCGAACGCAATGCCCTTGAGCACCACGCTTTTTTTCAGCGGCAACACATCGCCGTGTTTAACGCTGGTGATGAAGCTGCGTACCGGCAACCTGGAAATTGGCACCGTTTGCGCCGCAGTGGTGCCGGGGGCGACACAGAAACAATCGTTGTCTGGAACGCGGTAACCTTTAGCCATGAAGAAACCATCGTAGGTATGGTCGACGACTTCGATCTCACTCAGGTGCTTGACCCAGTACGTACCGAAATAGCCTGGCACCACCAGGCGTATCGGGTAACCGTTGAGAAATGGCAGGTCGGCACCGTTCATCGACCAGGCGATCATGGGCTCACCGTCCATGGCATGGCTGATGTCCAGGGCTTTGATGTACTCCGGCGTGCTCGGTAGCACTGGCTTGTCGAGCCCATGGAATGTCACTTGCCTGGCGTCGGCTTTCACCCCGGCCTTTTCCAGGACCGCCTTGAGCGGTATTCCCACCCAGCGGGCATTACCCATTGAACCATTGCCCAACTGAGCGCCGAACACGCGTGGCATCGAGAAGCCACGGCTGTTACCCGAACATTGATTGACGGCCACCACTTCTACCGATTCGCCCAGAGCCTTGAGTTCTGCAAGGGAAAGCGACAGCGGTGTGTTGACCGAGCCCTTGATCGTCAGGCGGTAACTGTCCGGATCAATGCTGGTAGGGATATTGGCCAGATGGTAACGCACAAAAAAGGCGTCATTCGGTGTGATGGGCCCCTCGTTGAAGACGGGGAATGGCGTCTCAAGGTGCGGCGGGCGGGTGGTCACCAGGGTCAACGGACGTTTTTGCGGGTATTGCACCTGCGGTCGCGGCCCGGCAGCAAAGGTCACTTCTTCCGGTGTTTCGTCGGCTGCCTTGGCAAGGTTAGCCAATGGCGAAGCTGCCAAAGCCAGGGCGAAGGCATCGCGTAGAACGCGCCGGCGACTCGGGTTGCCGTTATCAACAAGACTGAACTTCATGCTGTTCTCTCTTTGTTTTTTTACTGAGATGTATCTGACAGCACCCCCCACATACACCGATGGGGGAGGAGAGGTATCCGATGTAATGCGTAAGTGTTTTTTCAATTAACTGACCGACTTCGATTAGCAAGCCAGTATCGTCACGCGCAAAGCGACTGCTTTTCATTGAGCGTCAGTGACTTGGCATTTGATGACAGGCAATGCCGACATGTGAGGTATAGCCTGCCCACGCTCACCACAACTGTAGCTCATAGGCTTCCCACCATTCGTTCAGTTGATAGTTATCATCAAGGAATGCAAGTTCTGTTTTGCCGGCAAAGGAGGAGGATGGCGCTATACCAAAGGCGCTTCTGAAGGAACTGCGCGATGAGAATTTCTACCTTGCTGGCACTTGTCGCCGTTTTGACCGGCAGTGTAGCCGCCACAGCACCAGCCTATGCGGCCGAACAGTCCTGCCATTTTTTACCGGTGGTCGACAGCACCACTAGCCTGCAGCATGCCCAATCGGTGGGAGTGCTCTACAGTGAAAACACCCTCAACACCCTCGAATACCTGGAGCAGTACCATACGGTAGCGCTGAACGGCGCGAAGAACCCTGCACTCGATTCGCGCATTAGCAACGCGTTCGTCAACAGCTCCGATCCGAAGCTCGCGATCAACTGGCTCATGGGTTCGCTACAGAAAGAGTTCGCCTCGGTGACCGTCTACGACAACCTCGACGAACTGGTGCAAGCCCATTCTGACGTGGTGGTGATGCTGGACACTTACAGCCGTCTGGTGTCCAAGCGCAACAACCAGGTTGAAGCGCGATTCATGGCCAAGTTCTACGACTCGAATCTGCAATACATCGGCAAGGCCGAAGGCTCGCGTGAACAACAAATGCCTTCGGTCTGGGTTCATGGCAAAGCAGCGCCAGCGATCGCTGCGCAGATCAACCAGCAAACCGAGCTGCAGGTGAACGCGCTGAAGCAGTTTGATACGTCACTGAAGGCGCTCGTTTCATCCAGTGCAGTGGCTCAGGTTGCAAATAACTGATGGTGCGGCCCCTGGGCCGCGTCCGAGAAATACACGAACCGACGCCCAGCGTCGGTTCTTTTTGGCTCAGCAGTAAACGGCGTATCCTCGCCTGAGAAAACTCCGTTCTGGTAATCAATCGCCACAGCAAGGAAGTGCCGGATCAAAAAAATCGGCAGATCGTAGCTCTCCAAATGCTTGCGATACTCTTCTATGGTCGAGGGACTCGTGTCGTCGGTTGGGCGCTGCCATACGGTGAAGGCTGATCGCTCATGATGTTGTCTCGCTGAAAAATGGATTAAACAAGCATCTGCTCGCTGAGCAAAACGACCTCGGTACGTGATAAGGCAAGCAATTCACGATGGAATATCCAGGTGGCCAGCGTGAAGATGGTCACCATCGTCTGCTCCTGCAGGGTCAGGCTAGTTCGGGAATAGATCTCGCCAAAGGCGAAGGAGACGATGTAGTCGGACAGGCCCGCGTCCAGACACTTTTGAAGCCCTATTGAACAATACGGACGACACTGCGTGGAAAGACAAGTCGTAACGTTGCCTCCCCTCTTGGGGAGGCAACAAACACGCCAGACGCTATGGCTGACGTTTACGCCGTACCAGCCAAAGCGCCAACAGAATGAACACAATGACGCCCGCCACGATGGCTCCCTGAGCCAACGCAGCCAGGTGCGACACCGGCCCGCCGGCCCGCAGCTCCTTGACCTGGGCGGCGCTGACCTTGACGTCCGCGTTGCCATAGTGGCCGGTCAGGTAGCTAGCCAGCGTCGCGACCTGCTGATCGCTGAGAATGCTGGCGAAGCCCTGCATCCTGACGTCCTGGCCATCGCTGCCACGCTTGACGCCGTCCAGAATCACCATCACCAGATTGTTGGGGTTGCTGCGCCCAACCGTAGTGTTGTGCAACAACGACGGCAAGCCGCCCTCGAAGCTGCCTTGTCCCTGAGCTTGGTGACACGTGCCGCAATGGGCATCGTACAGTTGGGCGCCGCTCATCTTGTCGCCATCAGCCGGTAAGTCCACGCCACGGATGCTGGCCAGCTCGTCGGTCTTTTGCCCCAGGGCATACACCGGCTTGCTGTCTGCCGCCGATTGTTGCGCAGGCACCGTCTTCAGGTAGACAGCAATGGCTTTCAGGTCGCTGTCGTTGAGGTGCTGCAGACTGTGGTCCACTGCTTCGGCCATCGGCCCGGCCGCCTGGGCTTTGCCTGGCGCTTCACCGGTTTTCAGGTAAGCGATCAGCTCGGCGTTGTCCCAGCCACCAATGCCACTGTTGATGTCCGAGGTGATGTTCGGTGCATGCCAGGTACCGACATCACCGCCCGCCAGCTCTTTTGACGACACTTCGGCCATCATCAAGTTGCGGGGTGAATGGCACGTGCTGCAGTGGGTCAAACCTTGGGCCAGGTAGGCGCCTCGGTTCCACTCGGCATCACGCGACGTATTGGGTATGAAGGCCTTATCGTCGAGAAAGAGCAGGTTCCACGCAGCCATGGAGAAACGAATGTTGAACGGGAAGGGCAGAGCAGTCGGCTTGGCCGGGGTATCCACGGGGTTCACGGCGCTCATGAAGTAGGCATACATGGCCTTGATGTCTTCATCGCTCACTTTGGCATACGAGGTGTAAGGCATGGCCGGGTACAAGTGTTTGCCATCTGCGCGAATGCCTTTGCGCAAGGCATCACTGAATTGCTCCTGGGAGTAGTTGCCGATGCCCGCTGTTTTCGACGGGGTGATGTTGGTGGCGATGATTTCGCCAATCGGCGTGGGCAGCGCCAGGCCGCCGGCAAACGGCTTGCCACCGGGTACGCTGTGACAGGCGACGCAGTCACCGACGGTCGACAGGTACTTGCCACGTTGGATCTGCGCATCGTCCGCAGCGCTGGCATTCAGCGCAGCCAGCATCAAGGTAACCAGCGAAGTGATTTTCCAGTTCATGGTTCAGCCCCGCCCTTGTTCAGTGGCAGACTCGGACGGCGAAGTTCGGGCAATGACCCGATTCGGCAGGATGTGGTGCGCCGTGCGTAAAGTCAGCGCCGCGGCGGTCAGGGTCGAGTTCATGGTGGCGGCCGTTGGCATCACGCCGGTGCTGCAAATGAACAGGTTGTCGTGGTCATGGGTACGACCATAGCTGTCGCAGACCGAGGTTCGAGGGTCGTTACCCATGCTCATGGTGCCGGTGATGTGCTGGTTGTTGGCAAAATTGCCTTCGGCGCTGTAACGCAGATTGGTCCCGCCCATCAGCTCTGCGATGCGGGCGAAGTCTTTGTGCGACTGCGCCGCGCCCTTGCGGGTGTAGTCGTCGATGGCGTAGTTGACCTTGGGCTTGGGCAGCCCCAGCTTGTCTTTCTGATCGCTCAGGCTGACGCGGTTCTCAGGGTTGGGCAACACCTCCAGCACATCCTTGAGGCTCATCTCAAATGCCGCGCGGTGACGAAGCTGCTTCTCGAATTCCGTGCCATACACCCCGGCTGCAATAAGCGCGTCCGTGGCACCATTCACCCGGGAGATATTGGTGAAGTCCAGGCGATAAGGTGCGTGCTCCGAGCGGAAGGCGCCATCGCGCATGGTATTGATCGAGCTTGGACTTTGCGGCCCACGGCCCAGCCACAATTCTTCATCGGCATCGAAGGTGATGGACGTGCTCGGGTGGTCCATCAGGTTGCGACCGACCATGCCGGAGCTGTTGGCCAGGCCATTGGGGTATTTGTCGCTGGCCGACATCAGCAACAGTTTCGGGCTTTCAATGCCGTTGGCCGCGAGGATGAAGGTCTTGCCGGTAACCCGGTGCGATTGCTTGTCCGGGTCATAGTAATGCACGGCGACGATATGCCCCTTGTCATCATGTTCAATGCGATAGACCACGGCGTTGATTTGCAGCTTGGCACCCGCGTCTATTGCGGTCTGAATGGCAATGCCGCCATGGTATTGCGCGTCGATCGGGCAGATCGGCTGACAACTGTTGTTGCCACAGCAGGCCGGACGACCATCGTACGGACGACTATTGCGTCCGGTGGTGTTGCCCACCACGGCGTAAGTCGGCGCCAGGCGCTCGCGAATGCGCCGCATGGCGTAAGGTTCGGTCACCGGCTCCATCGGAAACGGCTTGCTGCGCGGCGAGCCGGTGTTGTCGGCCCCCGAAACGCCCCAGATCTCTTCCGCTTCCTGATAGAAAGGGTCGAGTTCTTCGTAAGTCATGGGCCAGTCGACGCCCACGTTGTACAGGGTCTTGATCCGCATATCGCCCGGCACCACGCGCCAGGCCTGGGCCGCCCAGTGCCAGGTCGTGCCACCGACGCCACGGATGTATTCTGCCGGGTACGGATAAGGGCCGCCCTGGATCAGGTAGCCATTATCAACCGGCTTGTAGACCGGATGAGGTGCCCAGTCACTGCAGGTATAGGGCGACATCCAGTCACTCTTGCGCGTGGAGTTGCGGAAGGCCGCGACAATACGGCCTCGCTCGATAGGCCCGCCCGCTTCCAGAATCAGCACCGAAGCGCCCTGTTTGAGCAGATGGGTCGCGGCCATGGAGCCGCAAACCCCCGAACCGATGATGACGATGTCCGCGGACAATTGATCAGACATTTTTCACCTCGACGATTGGATGGCTTGCCCAGCTTCCGTAAGGACCGTAGGCGTAGGTAGGTGGCTTCAGGACATCGGCGACCATCACTGCATTAAGCGCATGCTCGTAGGCCAGGCAACGGGCCTTGGCACCACTGCCGACCACGCCCATGAACCAGGCCATGGCGATCTTGCGCGGAACGATGGCCAGGGGTGACTTTTCATCATCCAGGGTTTTCTGCAACTGCATCGGATCCACGTGACGCTCGTTGATCAGCGCAAGCAAGTCCTTCACGCCCTTGGCGAAGGCCGGGTCATCGGCCACAAGGGCCTGATACAGGTTATTTGCCAGGACTTTGTCCAGACTCTGGCGACCGGCAATAATCGCCGAAAGTGCCAGAAACGCGCCTTGTTCTGCGTTGTCGATCGGCTCAGCCAGTGCAAAAGGAATCAAGGAGGCGGTATAGGCGGTCAACAGGCCTTTTAACAGCATTCGCCGGGTCGTCTTCAGCAAGCTGGGGCTCTCTAATTCATTCAGTCTATTCATGGTGATTCCTGCAGTGCCGGATGATCTGGGCGGTGCGTCCCTGCACCATCGTTTTGTACCGGTTGACAAGTCAGAACACGGTGTTAATCGTCAAGCCTGCAACAGTTGCGTTATCGACTTCGTATACACCGCCCGGATGAGCGAGGTATTGAATGTTGGGGCGCACCATCAGCCATGGCGTCAACTGGAAGTCGTAGTGAATCTCGGCAACGTACTCGGCGTGCTGAACTGGTTGGTAGCGTGGATTGTTGTAGTCAATCAGGTTGTTGGCCTGGTTCTGCAGTTCCTGGTTTTTCGTCAATGCCGGGTTGACGTGCATCTCACTGAGACCGAACGCGAGGGCATCCTTCGGGCGGGCATCGAATGGACCGGCATAAATGGCGCCCATTTGCGCCTGCCAATCGAGGGTGGAGCTTTTCTTGTCGTACTGCGCAAAGTGGGCGAAGAGGCTCAGGCCGCGCTTGGCATCCCCCCCCACGGTAGTGATCTGTTGGCGGGCGTAGGCGTACATGCCATAGCGACCATCATGTTGATCGACAGGGGCGCCAGTGATCGCTTTGTCATTACCGTTGACGTCCTCCAACACGTCTTTGGCCGTGGCGCTGTTCCAATAGGTGCCCACCATGTATTTACCGGCCATCCCGGCATCCCCCAACCGCGGCGTCCAACCAACTTCCCCGAGATAAGTGTTGCCTGTCTGGCCCGAGGTATTGAGCTTGAAGCCGTTATTGCTATCGAGCAGGGTCGGGTTGTACTCGTAGACGCCTAACTGGGCATAGACCGTCGGGGTGAAGTTGACTTTGACCCGCCCGCCCCACTGGCTGACCGGAGAGTTGAACCAGACCGTTGCACCATGGCCAGCCAGGCCGCCACACAAGGAGTTGTTCTGAAACACGCAGCCCGTCGAATCGAAGTCACTGCCAATCGGCAACCGACCTACTTTGATATCGAGCACATCGTCAAAGAACTTTTGCTGATACGCCAACGTGCTAATACGCCAGGTTTGACCTCGCCCAAAGTTCTCCTGAACTGAAGAACCGATGGTTCCAGTGCGAGGGTCGGTCAGTCTGTCATTGGTGATATCTCGCCCACTGCGCTCGGTGATCAGGAGCTGCAGGCTGGCTTCATGCCAACCCAGGACTTTTTCAAGATCGATGGCGCCACCCAGATTGAACTGATCGGTGTAGCGTGCAGTATGGTCGTGATCAAACCCACCATTGATATTGGCAGCGCTTTCCGACTGATAGCTGAACTGGAAGTCATAACCCTTGTCGAGCAATTCCGTTCGAAGGCCGCCCCAGTCACCTGTCATCCATCGAGACGATGATGAAAACATCGGTTCATCCGACCAGGCACTCATTGTCAAACCGCTCAGGACAAATCCTGCGGTCAGACTGGTAATAGTTGTCTTTCTCATACAAGGTGTTCTCCAACATATTCTTCTAGTGATGAGCTTCGTCCGCCTAGCGGTGGTGGGCCTTGCCGCAGAACACCTGATAGCTCTTCTTTATGTATAGCCCTTGTCCGAGGAATCCGGCTGTATTCAGGCATAGAAAGGTTGCCGGCTATGTATCGAAGTGCCTGCTAGCCGACAGCCGTAGCTGACCGACTTCGCGCCGATTCTGTTGATCCGGTGCTGTAAATCCCTTGAGAACCAAGGACTGTGAGCAGCGCCTGCACACGCTGGGTGCCAGCGTAATGCGGGAGCAGGGCACAGCCGCGGGGCGGCGGATTGCCTCTCAGGTCCATTGCTGCCGCCGCAAACGCAAATTTCACGGCAAGTGATTTATATGTTCGTTGCCGATAATCAGAACTGATTGTCGGAGGTGTTCAATCGGGGTTTCTTGACCTAATCAATTGACTGGCCATCATTTTTTCAATGCCATCATTAATGATCGCGTCGTTATCATGCAGCGCTTCTAGAACACCACGAATATTCGAAGCAACTATGGTAGATCCGCCTTTCTCAATCCATAGGGTGAGTTCTTCCATTGCGGCACCAAGGGCGTTTTGGTTGGCTATGATTTTTGAAAGTAGCGCTGCTATCAACCGAATGTTATTCATGATTTACTTCAGGTGCGCTTGCAAGCCAAGGTTGGTATTAAACAAACTCTTTACAAACTCTACTTCGTGAGGTGTTAGAGCAGGATCATGATGAACGCCAAGCGGTGCCGACAACTCGCTTTGACGGCATGACTCCCATGCGCGCTTCCATACTTCCCACTCACGGTTCACGGATGGATTCGCATATCCGCCCTGACGTTTTTCAAGGCTGTCCGGCGCCTGGGTCGATTCGAATGTTTCACGCATTGGAGTTGTCATGCTGGTTCCACAGTATCCAGGATGGTCATTTTTCAAGCATCCGGACGGATGAAAGTTAGAGTGTTGCGGAGTAAATCATTACTGAAAACATAAAAGTTTTTGCGCGGCATGCTGTTTTTTAAATCTGGTTTTGCAAGATGAATTGACTTGCAAAAGCCACCCCGATGATAAATCCGAATTGAAAACCCGAAGGTCGGAACTCCTGCGCTGACTTTGTACACATTTATCTTTTTCGAAAATAGATAGGTAGCTTAGCAGGTAAGTAAAAAGCAATTGTCTACTTAATGCGTAATTTTGCATTACCCAATGCGTAACAATAAATATTTTATCCTGGCTTTTAAAAAACAAGACTATTTGTGACGTTTAAAAGTTATTCTTCCGAGTGCTTGAAATGCTCTCTTGTTTGGGTTTAACAGGTGATTTCCTTTACCTTTCATCCCTATTTCAACAGAGGAGTCGCCGGGCGCTTCTGCCCGATGATCAATGGGCGCGGATCAAGGATTTGTTGCCAGGCAAGATCGGCCGGCGTGGCGGTATGTTGGGTCGCTCGAACGGGGGACCATTGGTGTCATCTCCCTGGGGCCACTTGTTGACCTCCAACCCGCAATGGGTAGTGGCGAACACTTTGGGGTCGATTTCTGACACGTCTGGATGATCCCTGACCCCGACAATTGGGTTGGTTCCTAATAACCTTGAAAGCGGCGTGCGGAGATCAACGATGGCTATCAGTGTTTTTGACTTGTTCAAGATTGGAGTCGGCCCCTCCAGTTCTCATACCGTCGGCCCGATGCGTGCCGGGGCTCTGTTTGTCGATGCCTTGTGCGTACGGGAAATGCTCGCGCAGGTGCAGCGCGTCGAGGTGCGTTTGTATGGTTCGCTGTCGGCCACGGGTATTGGTCACGGCACCGATAAAGCAGTGATCATGGGGTTGATGGGGGAATGGCCAGACAAGGTCGACCCGCTACAGATCGAGCCAAGGATGATGGATTTGCGTGAAACGCAATGCCTGCTGCTGGCCGGTCAATACCCTGTGCCTTTTGTCTGGCCGCGGGACATGTGCCTGCTGGATGAGAACCTGCCTTACCATCCCAACGCCATGACCTTGAGCGCGTTTGCCGACGATCATCTGCTGCTGTGCGAAACCTACTACTCCATTGGAGGTGGCTTTGTCATTGATCAGCAACAGGCGGCGAGTGGCCAACTCGATCAAGATCTGACCGAACTGCCCTATGACTTCAATACAGCGGCACAGTTGTTGAGCCAGTGCAGTGCTCATGGGCTGCGCATTTCCCAGTTGATGCTGGAGAACGAACGGGCATGGCGCAGCGAAGCAGACATCCGCCAGGGGCTGGCGCAGATCTGGCAAGCCATGCGCACCTGTGTCGACAACGGGCTCAAGCACGAAGGTGTATTACCTGGTGGATTGAATGTGCAGCGCCGTGCGGCGAGGCTGCACCGCAGCCTGCTGGAAATCGGCAAACCGAATGTCATCGGTTCGACCTTGAGCGCTATGGAATGGGTCAACCTGTTCGCTCTGGCGGTCAACGAAGAAAATGCCGCCGGCGGGCGCATGGTCACCGCCCCCACGAACGGAGCTGCGGGGATTATTCCGGCGGTATTGCAGTACTACATGAAGTTCTGCCCGGAGGCCAAGGACAGCGACGTGGTGGACTATTTTCTCGCTGCGGCGGCCGTAGGCATTTTGTGTAAACGCAATGCGTCGATCTCCGGGGCGGAGGTCGGTTGTCAGGGCGAGGTCGGTTCAGCCTGCGCGATGGCTGCTGCCGGCCTTGCGGAAATCCTGGGAGCCAGTCCAGAACAAGTGGAAAACGCAGCGGAAATCGGCCTGGAGCACAACCTCGGGCTGACCTGCGACCCTG
Source organism: Pseudomonas fluorescens HK44 (assembly GCF_000217955.3). Lineage (GTDB taxonomy): Bacteria > Pseudomonadota > Gammaproteobacteria > Pseudomonadales > Pseudomonadaceae > Aquipseudomonas > Aquipseudomonas fluorescens_AQ. Next base: position 780,542 of record NZ_AFOY02000015.1, read on the forward strand.
TCGGGGGATTGGTGCAGGTGCCATGTATCGAGCGAAACGCAATCGCAGCGGTGAAAGCGATCAATGCCGCGCAAATGGCCCTGCGCGGTGACGGTACGCATTTCATCTCTCTGGATCGGGTCATCCGCACCATGCGTGATACCGGTGCCGACATGCATGACAAATACAAAGAGACCTCCCGTGGCGGGTTGGCCGTCAGCTCCATCGAGTGTTGAGCCACCATCACCAACAGGAGAGTGGGAGATGCTGCAACCGACTGAATCTTGCCGGCAATCACTGGCGGCATTGCGTATTGGTTTCTGGTTGACGGAAGCCTTCGATTTGTATGCCTTGGCCAATGCGCTGGAACCTTTGCGCCTGGCCAATCAGGTGGCTGGGCGTAGCGTCTGCCAGTGGCAGATTCTCAGCCTGGAAGGCCAGCAACTGAGCGCCAGTAACGGCATGGCTTTCGCCACCGCACGACTGGATCAGGCACAGCCACTGGATGTGTTGATCCTCTGTGGTGGCGAGAACCTGCACACTCGAACGGATAATCCAGACCTTCGCCAGCAACTGCGCCACTGGGCCATGCAACCGATCGGGCTGGGGGCCTTTGGCAAGGCCGGCTGGCTGCTGGCGCAGATAGGCGCGCTGGACGGTTTGCGCTGCAGCCTGCCGGAACCCGACCCATCGCTGTCCTTCGGTACCTTCAATGAGTTGACGCCAGTGGCTGCACCGTTCTGCGTTGACCGCCAACGCCTGACCTGTGTCGGCCCACAGGCCGTTCGAGGGCTGATGCATGAACTGCTGGCCCGAACCTACGGTCGTGGTCTGGTACTGCGCATGGAGCAACACGTAGCCCGACAGGCCAAGCCTCTGCAATCGATGTACAACACCCCGACAAAACTTCAGGCGACACTGGCATTGATGAACAATCACCTGACCCGCACATTGGGTATCGACGAACTGGCTGAGGCCATGGGCATTTCTCGTCGACACCTGGAGCGGCTGTTCAAACGTAATCTGGGGTGTTCGCCATCACGGCACTATCTGGACTTGCGCCTGCAACAGGCACGTCAGTTATTGCAGACCGGTAAACGGTCGATGGCGGAGGTCGCTCGCGAGTGCGGATTTGTCTCGCTGCAACATTTTTTCCGCTGTTATCGCCAGTACTTCGGCGCGCACCCGCGCGAACATGTGGGAGCGAGCTAGATCGCGCTTGTCTGACCCGTTGCCAATGCCCCCGCCAAGCGGCTTTCACCGCGCTTGCCGGGGGCATTGTCGTTTTTGTCTGAGGGTGCTGAAAGCCACTTTTGAAAAGAGCGGATCTGACCAACTACAGGTCGGATTCGCGCAAAAAACCTCACTGTGCATCTGTTCGAATGATCTTCAGCGACCAGCCAGAGTGGCGCCATCTGTCGCTCAATCACTGACAAGGATAAATGACATGCAAATGCCGAAAACCATCCAGATCAAGAACGGCGAAAAAGTGACACCGACGTTCTCGGCTCAGGAATACGCCAATCGCCAGGCCAAATTGCGGGCTTACCTGGCGCAGAACGATATCGACGCGGCCGTTTTCACTTCCTATCACAACATCAACTACTACAGCGATTTCCTGTATTGCTCGTTCGGCCGTCAGTACGCGCTGGTTGTGACCCAGGACAGCGCCGTGACCATCAGTGCCAACATCGATGGCGGCCAGCCTTGGCGCCGGACCATGGGCACTGAGAACATCGTCTACACCGACTGGCAACGCGACAACTATTTCGTCGCGATCCAGCAAGCCTTGCCCAAGGCCGGTCGTATCGGCATTGAGTTCGATCATCTGAATTTGCTCAACCGCGACAAACTCGCCAGCCGTTACCCGCAGGCCGAACTGGTGGATATCGGCGCACCGTGCATGCGTATGCGCATGATCAAGTCTGCCGAAGAACACGCGATCATTCGTCACGGCGCCCGCGTGGCGGACATCGGCGGCGCGGCCATCATAGAGGCCTTGCGTGATCAGGTTCCTGAGTATGAAGTAGCCCTGCACGCCACTCAGGCGATGGTCCGCGAAATTGCCCGCACCTTCCCGGACTCCGAACTGATGGACACCTGGACCTGGTTCCAGTCCGGCATCAACACAGACGGCGCACATAACCCGGTGACCTCGCGCAAGGTCAACAAGGGCGACATCCTCAGCCTCAATTGCTTCCCGATGATCGCCGGTTACTACACCGCGCTGGAACGTACATTGTTCCTGGACCACTGTTCCGACGAGCATCTGCGTTTGTGGGAAGTTAACGTCAAAGTGCACGAGGCCGGTCTGAAACTGATCAAGCCGGGCATGCGCTGCTGCGACATCGCCCTGCAGTTGAACGAGATATTCCTCGAACACGATCTGCTGCAATACCGCACCTTCGGTTACGGTCACTCCTTCGGCACGCTGAGCCATTACTACGGCCGCGAAGCCGGGCTGGAACTGCGCGAAGACATCGACACCGTACTGGAACCGGGCATGGTGGTTTCCATTGAACCGATGATCATGCTGCCTGAAGGCCTTCCGGGAGCGGGTGGCTATCGTGAACATGACATCCTGATCGTCAACGAACAGGGTGGCGAAAACATCACCAAATTCCCGTATGGCCCGGAACACAACATCATCAAAAAATAATATCAGACGCCGCACAGAGTACCTGTGCGGCGTTTCTCTTTGATGAGTGGCAAAGGTGTAGAAAAAAACCGTCCCGGCGATTGAATCCAACCGAAAAAAAACCAACGCATGCGTGCCGAGAACGCGCAGCATTTACTGACCCTTAACCCTGCCAAGTAAAACAATAGAGGGTATTTGTCATGTTATACGTCTCGATTCCGGCCACAGGCCCAAAGCATCGCCACCTCAATCCTGCTTCAGGCAGCGATCAAGCGTTGCCTCTTCATCTCGATAACAGCACTTCTACCACCGGAGGTGCCCAATGAGCGCCCAAAGCGCAAGTCTGACACCGCCCCTGGATCAGCTGCTTGAACAGACGTCCGAGCGCAAGGCATTGCGCAGTGCGGCCAGTGCCAGTTTCATGGGTAATTTTGTCGAGTGGTTCGACTATGCGGCCTATGGCTACCTGGCAACGATCATCGCGCTGACGTTTTTTCCGCAAACTGATAAGGCGACAGGCTTGCTGGCGACTTTCGCGGTGTTCGCGCTGTCGTTTATCGTCCGTCCGGTAGGGGGATTGGTCTGGGGTCACTTCGGTGACAAATATGGGCGGCGTAGCGCGTTGTCCTGGTCGATTCTGATCATGTCCGTCTCAACCTTCTTTATCGGCGTTCTTCCCACTTACAATCATATCGGCCTCTGGGCGCCTGCCTTGCTGTTGCTGATCCGCCTGGTTCAAGGGTTTTCCGCTTCCGGCGAGTATGCCGGGGCATCGGCCTTTCTCGCCGAATATGCGCCTGAGGGTAAGCGCGGTTTGTACACCAGTATCGTCCCGGCGAGTACGGCAGCCGGTTTGTTGTTTGGCGCGGTGTTTGTGGCCGGTTTGCATTCGTGGATGAGTGTCGAGGATCTGCACAGCTGGGGGTGGCGCTTACCCTTTTTGTTAGCGGCACCATTCGGACTGGTGGGGCGCTATATCCGCATGAGATTACAAGACACGCCCAAGTTCCTGGAGATGGAAAAGCGCCTTGAAGCCAAGGAGTGCAAGACCCATGCTCCCGTTCGCGAATTGCTCACCGTACACCGGCGCAGCGTGATGATCGGGATTGGTGTGACCTGCCTGAATGCGGTGGCGTTCTACCTGTTGCTCAGTTACATGCCAACCTACCTGTCCACTGAAATGGGCATGAGCGAGAGTGATTCGTTCATGGCCTCGACAGTTTCGCTGGCGACCTATATCGGGCTGATTTTTCTGATGGGCAAGTTGTCGGACCGGTTCGGGCGCAAGACCATGTTGGTGACTGCTTCGTTACTGTTTTTGGCGATGACGTTTCCGCTGTTTGGCATGCTCAACAACCAGCCACTGATCGTGGTGTTGATGATCCAGATTGCCTTCGGCGCAATCCTGGCGATGAACGACGGCACCTTGCCGTGCTTTCTCGCTGAGATATTCCCGACCCGTGTGCGCTTCAGTGGTTTTGCCTTCAGCTTCAATATTGCCAATGCAGTGTTCGGCGGCACCGCACCATTTATCGCGACCTGGCTGATTCAACTGACCGGCAACAAAATGGCCCCGGCCTGGTATCTGCTGGCGGCAGCGGCGGTGGCTTTGATTGCCATGCTGATGAGCCGGGAAACCGCGCATAAAGCCTTGCAGGACTGACCCGCAACATCGCAATACCGTAGAAAGCCGGGTTACTGGCGATGGCGACCTCATGGACGCCATTGCCGGCAAGCCGGCTCCTGCGAATTAATGCAAGGACGCCACTTGCTTGCGCTCACCGATGGGCGATACCCCGAAGAAGCGGCTGTAGCATTTGGAGAAATGCGCAGGTGAAACAAAGCCGCAGGCGAGGGCGATATCGCGTACTTGCGACTCGCTACGTAACAGTAATTGCCGCGCCCGTGAAAGGCGCAATTCCAGGTAGTACTGACTCGGCGTGCGTTGCAGATGCTTGTGAAACAGGCGTTCCAGCTGCCGCACCGACACCTCGTTCAATCGCGCGAGTTCCTCAAGGCCCACCGGCTCCTCGAGATTGGCTTCCATGATCGCCACCATCTGACTGAGCTTGGGCTGGGACGTGCCCAGTTTTTGCCGCAATGGCACACGCTGTTGCTCCTGCGCGCCACGTACCCGATCACACAGGAGCAGCTCGGCCGCATGAGCCGCGATGTCCCGGCCACCGGGTTCGCGGGCAATCAATTGCAGCGTCATGTCCATGGACGCCACGCCACCGGAACAGGTGTAGCGATCGCGATCGAGCTCGAACAGCTGGTTGGAAATGATGATCCCTGGAAAACGTTCCTTCAGCGCCTCGATGTCTTCCCAGTGAATCGTGCAGCGATAGCCCTTGAGCAAATCGGCGCGTGCCAACAAGTGGCTCCCCGTGCAAATCCCGCCGAGTGACACCTGATCATGCGCCAGCTTACGTAGCCAATTGAGCAACGGTCGGCTGCTGTGATTGGAGACGATCGGGTTTGATCCGACAACGAACAGAATGTCGAGTTTGGGTGCATCGGTGATGGAGTAGTCGGGCAGGATACGCATGCCGTTGCTGGCAGTGACTGGCTCCAGGCTGGCTGCGATGATGACCGTGCGGAACATCGGTTGGCGAGCCGCTATATTGGCCATGCGCAGGGTTTCCACGGCGGAGGCGAAGCCGATGGTGGTGAAGTTAGGGATGACCAGAAAGCCCACGGTTTTCACCGGCCGTTGTTCACTGGCCGAACGTCTCGCGGCGGGGGGCGCCGTCTGGAGTTTCGCCATTAATACTACTCCTCAACTGCATAAGGGACGCGCGCTGCGGCAAGCTGCCGACATTGGCGACATCCTCTCGTTTTTATGATTGTTAACCCTGGTTTCGGGTTTCTGGATCTTACACCGAGTGTCCGATCAATAGACCAAAACGAGATGAATTTGCACGCAATATGTGATTGGGACTGGATCTGGCTACATGGCCGAAGGGGAGTGTACAAAACCAGGGGAGAATGGCCGGAGGGATAAAGAAAAAAACCGGCCAGCTCGTGGTGGAGAGCGGGCCGGAAAGAGGTGAGCGAGGATGAATGTTCGTATACGACGTTATGTGGATATCGAGTCAAGCGTTTTCTGTTTGAGCCATATCAACGTTTTGCAATGTCGTTTTCTTGGAGTTGAAGATTGCGCCAATGCAAACGATGGACAGTGTGAGCGCACCCGTAGCAATAACTTCCATGCGGTGCTCTGGCAAAATCAGCATGACAATCAGGATGCTCAGGATGCAGAAAATAACCAGGTAGCTGAGCCAAGGGTAAAACCACATTTTGAATGCGATCGGCTGTCCCGAAGCATTCATTTTTTTGCGAAGTACCAGTTGAGAAACAGCAATGGCCAGATAGACCAGCAGCGCAACAGCTCCAGAGCTGGCCAGCAGGAAGGAGAACACTTCGTTGGGCGCAAAATAATTGAGTGCCGTGGTCAGGAAACCAACCGCTGTGCTGGCCAGCACCGCAATATAGGGCACCCCGGAAGACGAAGTCTTCTGAAGTACTTGAGGGCCATCCCCGCGCTTGCTCAGAGAGTAGACCATGCGTGACGCCGTATAGATGGCTGAGTTAAGGCAGCTGGCGACAGCAATCAGCACGACGATATCTACAATCATTTTCGCGTGTGGAATATTCATCAACTCAAGCGCTCTCTGATAAGAGCCGACTTCCATAAGCATGGGGTCGTTCCAAGGGACGATGGAGATGATGAGGAACACCGATACGATATAGAAAATCCCCATGCGCCAGACGACGGAGTTTGTCGCGCGGGTTATCTGTCTGGAGGGGTTCTGAGATTCAGCAGCGGCAATGGTGACGATTTCTGTGCCCATGAAGCTGAACACTGTAGTCAGCATCGCACCGATAACGGCTGTCATGCCATGGGGCATGAAACCACCAAACTCATGGCTCAATTGAACGACACCGCTGACCGTCGTATCCGGCAATGCACCTGCCAGGGCCAGTGCGCCAAGCGCGATAAACCCCAACACGGCGATCACTTTGAGCATGGCGAACCAGAATTCAAACTCCCCGTAACGGGCGACGCTGAACAGATTGGTCAATGTCAGCAGGCCGGTGACGGCTATCGCAAACTCCCAGGTTTGAATGGCGGGAAACCAGGCGTGCAGGATGGCGGCAGCGGCGATGGCCTCAATGGGAATGACCAGCACCCAGAACCACCAGTAGAGCCAACCGATGGTGAAGCCGGCGCTTCGTCCCATCGCCCGCTCGGCGTAGGTCGAAAAAGATCCTGTATCCGGCGATGCAACTGCCATCTCTCCCAGCATGCGCATGACCAGCACCACCAGGGTGCCGGAAAAAATGTACGCCAGGATGGCGGCAGGCCCTGCCGCGGCGATGGCGTGTCCTGAACCGATGAACAGGCCGGCGCCAATGGCACCGGCAATGGACAGCATGGTGACGTGACGCTGCTTGAGGCCTGGGGCCAGGTTTGAGCTGCTGGACATGAGACTTACCCTTTTTATTCTATTTGGGGAGGGGAAAGCGTTAACCGTGGGCGTGTGTTCCGGCACGTCCGTGTGTTCTTCAAGTCTCCAATTCAAACGCTTCCCGTACCGCGGCGCTGATGCCCGAGACACAGACTTCGAGAATCAGTTCGCCTTTCTCGCGACTGGATCCTTTAGGCGAGGACAGCGTTCCGCAGGCTGGCGTGCGCTCCGGGATGATGGGGAAGACGTCGTATGGCGCAAAAGTGGCGGGAGGGTGGTCAACCGCACGACTCAGATCAACCTTGTCGGGGTGAAGGGCCAGCATCAAGGACGTTTCGAAAATACCGCCATGCTCGATATCCCAACCGAGGAATCCGTCGGGGTATAGCTTTTCGATGACGGCGGGATCGTTGACGAAGTCCCAATAAGACAGCACGACAACTTTGAAGTCACTGATGCCAGCGTAGCGAAGTTCTCGCAGGGCCAGATCAATGCCCTCGACGATGAACATCGAGTTTTCGTAGTGACCGTTCATCATCACCAGTTTGCGTGCCCCATGGCGTGCAAGCTCTCTGATGATGTCCTGCACGGTCCTGGTCAGCGTGGCGCCATCAAGGCTGGTAGTTCCAGGAAAGTGGTTGCCGCCGCCTGATTTCTGCTGAGACTTGTAGCCATAGGCCAGGGCAGGCAAAACCAGGCCGCTGACATTTTGCGCTACCGCCTTGCAGAGGGCGGTAGGCAGTAGCACATCGACTTCCATACACATGTGATGACCATGCTGCTCCAGGGCACCAACCGGCAGAAAGACAGGGCAGCCGGTAGCAACCTTCTCTGCATACTCCGGCCAGGTGAGTTCTCCAATAACGACACTGTTGTTCATCTACACACCCTTAGAAAGTGATTGACCGCTTGGTGATTTTTAAACAGTGGCTGGGGGCGTTTGCCTGTTGTCCGAGCAACCCGTTGGATTGCAGGAATCGAAGGGGCTGCGCAGAGCAATTCGATCAGATAGGGAAGGCACGGATTTGTCTAAATCCGACCCATAAATGACAAAACACCCTCTAACTTGGCATTTATGGCTAGGCAATGAGCTACGCAGATGCCGCTTTTGAGCAAGAGCGGCGATAAGTCGTATCTGACAAAGTCCAGGTCGGGCGCGCACAAAAATGGATGGTAGCGAACTGCTGCAATGCATCGGGCCAGCCAATGAAGCGTTGGGTTGGCAGCGATAACAGGCCGCAGACAAGAGCACCTTCCATCATCCGGGAGAGACAATAATGAAAAATCGCATCGACCTTTCGCGCCGTACATTCCTCAAGACCAGCAGTATCCTGGCGGGTACCGCAGCGCTTTGTGGTGTGCTGCCCTTGAGAAGTTTTGCCGCAGCGGAAAAAGAACTGGTCATCCTCGCATGGGCAGGACACGCAGAGCCGGACATCGTCGCCAACTTCGAGCGCATGTACGGGGTCAAGGTCCGGGCCAAGTACTACACCGGAGGGGACAACATGCTGGGGCTGATCTCGCAATCGCCACCCGGCACCTTCGATCTGATCCTGTCCGACGCCGAATATGTTCAACAACTCAATGCCGCCGAATACATCGAGCAGCTCGACCCCGCTGACTACCCCTTCGATGACTTCTACCCCGAGTTCCAGCATTTCCCTGGCCACTGGCAGGGGGGCAAGCTCTATTCGGTCCTGATTCGGTTTGGCTTTCTCGGCATCGCCTACAACACCCAACTTGTTCCCGAAGCCAAAGTGCGCAGCTACGACGTGTTCTGGGACGAAAGCCTCAAAGGCAAAGTTGGACACTTCGACTGGCACTTGCCGAACCTTGGGCAGATCAGTTTGATGAATGGCAATGCGCGTCCCTATGACATCGATACCGCGCACTGGCAGACGGTCCAGCAGAAGATGATGAGTCTGCGCCCGCAGATCGGTGGCTTCTTCGATTACGGCGGAACCTTTTCTTCGCTGAAGAACGGTCAGATCCATGCAATGTGCGGTATCGGCGACTGGATCACCGGTGTCTTGCAGCGCGCCGGCGCACCGGTAAAAACCGTTCTGCCGGAGGAGGGTGGGTTGCAATGGACGGAGTCTTACTGCATCGCCAGAAAAGCTCACAGCCCGGAGCTGGCGAAGAAGTTCATCCAGTACATCACCTCACCAGAAGGCCAGGTCAAGTCGGCGAAGATGGCCGCCTATCCAGCCCTCATCCCCAGCAAGCGAGGCTGGGAACTGCTGAACCGGACCGATCCTGTCGAAGCGAAGCGTCAAGGCATGGTGCTTGGCCAGCGCAACGTCATGGATGACATCCGTGATGGTCGCATCAAGTACCGCGAGCTCCCGGTCCAGCAAAACCTGGAGGAGTGGAACGACTTCTGGTCGCAATACAAGGGCGCTTGACGAGACGCGTGGAGGTGGTCGCAATGATTTCAGACAAATTAAAGACTTCACCGCCGGTACTTGCCGGCAACGCTGCCGCTGAGACGCCGACGCGGCAGCGCGGCAACAAGAGGGCATTGCGCATACCCTGGTACGGCCTCAGCTTCTCGATGCCAATCCTGATCTGGCAGTTGATCTTCTTCATATTCCCGCTGGCGTTCCTGATGGCGATCAGTTTCTGGGTCGTGCGCAACTTCCGGATGGTGCCGACGTTCGAGTGGGTGAACTGGAGCTACATGCTTAGCCGCGGGTTCTTCTGGGACGCCTATGTCCACACCCTAGCAATGGCCGCGGGGGCAACGGTGCTGGTCAGCATGATGGCTTTCCCCTGCGCCTATGCGATCGCCTTCAAGTTCCGCGAGTCGGCTAAGCAGTTGCTAGTGCTGCTGCTCATCACACCGTTCTTCACCAGCTACCTGGTGCGTACCTATTCATGGCAGGTGTTCCTCAGCGATAACGGCATTTTCAACGCCGCGTTAGGCCAGCTCGGGCTGCAGCCGTTGCCCATGCTCAACACTGCGTTCGGCACCTATGTCGGCTACTTCACGCTATGCCTGCCGCTGGTGGTGTTGTTGCAACTGTTCAGCCTGATGTACATCGACCGCTCGCTTATCGAGGCGGCGCACAACCTCGGCTGCGGACGGATGAAGACGGTCGTCCAGGTGGTGGTGCCGTCCGCGCGGATCGGCATCGTCGTCGCGGCGTTGTTCTGCTTCATCCTGACGTTCGGCGACTTTGTCAGTCCGCTCTACCTGGGCGGTGGTCAGCCGCCGACCTTGAGCACGCTGATCACCGATACCACCAAGTCCGGCCAGCAATGGCCGCGCGCGGCGGTGATCGCAACGATGATGATCGTGACGCTACTGATCGCGGCCTTCGGTGCAGTCCGCTTCGCTTACCGGAGGCGCGCATGAACGAGCATCGCCTGATTAACTTCTTGCTGCGCAGCTTTGTCGTATTGGTGTTCATCTTCATCTTTACGCCAATTGCCGGCAGCTTCGTCTTCTCATTCAACATCGACCGTTTTCCATCCTTGCCGCTGGGCGGCTTCAGCCTGCACTGGTACGAGATGATCGCCGCCGACCCGGCGGTTTGGCAGGCATTCAGGAACAGTCTCGAGGTGGGTGTGGTGGTGTCGCTGGTATCGACCCTGCTCGGCTTCACTGCAGCCTATACAGACTTGCGCTACCAGTTCTTCGGCAAGTCGATATACATGGCGCTCGCGCTGCTGCCGCCCACCATTCCGGTGGTGATCATGGGGCTGGCAATGCTGGCTTTCCTGTCGCGGGTCGGGCTTTCCGGCGAGATATACGCCGTAATGATCAGCCATATCGTGATGTGTGCGCCGTTCGCGATGGCGGTGATCCGGATGCGCCTGGCGCAGATGGATCCGAACATTGAGGCTGCAGCGTGGAACCTCGGCGCCAGTCAATGGAAGGGCATGCGCTATGTGATCCTGCCGTTCGCGGCGCCCAGCATTTTCGCCGCGCTGTTTGTGACCATGGCCGTTTCCTTCGACGAGTTCGCTGTCGCCTGGTTCGTGTCGGGGCTCAACGAAACGGTGCCGGTGCGCATCCTCAATACCTTGCAAGGGCAGGTGAGCCCGACCATCAATGCGATCGGGACGATCGTCTTCATTACGACCATGACCTTGGTGATCCTCGCACAGCTGCTGCTGATGCGGCGCAAGAAGCCGGCGAGCGCCTGAGGCTCCCCTGACAACCACCTGAACCCGAAGGAATTCAACCATGACTCAACCGCTGGTGGTATTTGATAATGTGGTCAAGCATTTCGGCAGCTATCAGGCCGTCGAGCGTATGAACCTGGAAATTTACAAAGGCGAGTTCGTCGCGATCATGGGTTCGAGCGGCTGCGGCAAGACCACAACGCTACGCATGCTCGCTGGCCTCGACAAGCCGAGCGAAGGCGAGATTCGCCTGAACGGCGAGCGGATTAATGACCTCTATTCCTGGGAGCGGGAGACGCCGCTGGTCTGGCAAAACCTGGCGCTGTTTCCGTTCCTCAACGTGCTCGAGAACGTTGAGTTCGGTCTGCGGATGCGAGGCATGGCCAAGGCCGAGCGGCGCAAGAAGGCGCTGCATTGGCTTGAGCGGCTTGGGTTGGAGGAATTCGCCACGCGCGATATCAGCCTGCTCTCTGGTGGCCAGCGCCAACGTGTGGCGCTGGCACGTTCGTTGGTCACTGAACCGCCGATCCTGCTACTCGACGAGCCGCTGAGCGCGCTCGATGCTCATCTGAGCGTACGAATGCAGGGCGTGCTGACCGGGCTGCAAAAAGACCTTGGTATCACCTTTGTCTACGTCACCCACAGTCAATCCGAAGCCTTTGCGATGGCCGATCGCGTTGTGATCATGAGTCGGGGGCGGGTTGAACAGATTGGATCGCCGCAGGCGGTTTTCATCGAGCCGCACAACCGCTTTGTCGCCGAGTTTGTTGGCGGCAAGAACATCCTTTGCGGCACTGTCGCCGGCTTCGATGATGGAGGGTTGGTCCGTATCGATTCGGAGCACGGCGAGTTCCAGGCGCGGCTGCCGGAGGGTAAGTCGGTTGTCCCCGCAGAGCGAGTCACTGTCTGCGTGAGTGCCGAGCATATCGACCTGACCGCGCAGCCTGCCCGGCGCAACCGGCTGGTTTGCACCGTGGTCGGTGAAGAGTTCATCGGTTCGATGGTAAACATCTACCTCGAAACCAGCAGTGGGCTCGAGCTGCAGGTGCAGAAGCCGCATGCCGATTACAACCTGCTTGGCGTGCACTGCGGCCAAAAAATCTTCGCTGAGTGGGACGGTGCGTATGCGCTGATTCTACGCGGCGACTGATATCGGGGCCGTCCAAGCTGTTTGGCAACCGCTGCGCCAGGAAAATCCGCAACCCATATCAGGTTCCGGATTTTCCCGCTGTTCAAGGATGAGTCACTAGTCCCTGAGCTGCATTGTCGATTTGAGCGGGGTGACTGCGTTAATAAAGTGGTCAGGCACCCTGTTGTTTCAGCTGTTCTACGGCTATCGGTTCAACCGGCTCGGGCGGTGCACCGCGTCGTGTAACGTGGCTGATGCTCATGATCACCAGCGGCGTGAAAAGGGCGATGTAGGCATTGTCGATGCCCCACGGATTGCCTGCCAGGAACCAGCCGACGGTAGCCACCAGGGAGACGATGATGCTCAGAAACGCGGCTGTCGCAGTGCCGAATTTCGGTGCGTAGAACACCATCAGTACCAGCACTGCCAGAGAGGCGCGCAGCGCCTTGCCGAGGAACGCAATCATCAGCACTTTGTCAGACGTCAGGGCCAGCGCGATGGGCAGCAGGCCGACGGCGATGGTGGCCAGGCGTACAAAGCGCAGGGATTTCACGTCGCTTTTTTCCGGGTTGAACCATGGCTCGTAGAAGTCGCGCAGCAACAATGTGGCCGAGCCCATGCTGACCGCCGAGATGGTGCCGAACAGCGAACCTGCCAAACCTGCGACAACCAGGCCGGCCGTCAGTTGGTCCATGCTTGCGATCAGTCGCGGGAAGGCCTGCAGCGAATCGACCTGAGAGAATAACGCCGCGCTGCACATGCCGATCAATGCAGCCCCTATACCGAATGGGATCATCAGGATTGCGCAATAGAAGCACGCGCGCTGCGCCTTTCCTGCGTCGCTGACGGTGTTCACCGCCTGAATGACATATTGGGTGGAGAAGATCGAGCCAATACCGGCAATCATCCAGGCGATGATTTGCCCCCAGCCGATGGCGGTCCAGTCGAACATGCTTTGCGGCAATTGAGTCTGTAGCGCGCTGATCCCGCCGACCTGCTTCAGGCCGAACCACAACGCTAACCCGACGCCGAGGTATTTGAGGCTGGCGTGTACGAAGTTGGTGTAGATGACCGAGCGCATACCGCCGATGCTGACATACATTACCGACACAACACCCACAATGATGATCGCCAGAGTGCGATCCACTTGCAGCACACTGGCCAAAACCGCACCGCCGCTGGCATAGATCGAAACCGCGACGATCTCCAGGGCGAAGATGGTGATGATCGATGTGGCGAAACGGGTTTTTTGCCCGTAGTTGCGCGCCAGTACACCGGAGATGGTGTTGTCGCCCAGCTCTTTGTATTTACGCGCCAGCAGCCACGCGAACAACACAAAACCCAACGCCAGCGCGAAGAGGTTCCAGGCGGCAGAGATTCCGGTTTTGAAGCCAGTTTGAGCGGTACCGACACTGACAGCCGTGCCAATGAATTCCGACAGCATCAGGAAGCCGATCAAGAACGCAGGGAAGTGCCCGCCGCCGGTGGTGTAGTTAGTGGCGCTACGGGAATGCCGACGAACACCGAAGCTGATCAGCGCGAGGCTGAGCACGTAGAAACCGGTGATGGAAAGGACGATCCAGGAAGAGGAGGGCTGCATGTTCGTTACCCGATCAACGCGTTGAAGGTTGATGGGGACACTGTTGGAGCGTTTTCTCTGGCATGGCTCATGATTATGCTCTTTAGGTATTTTTGTGATTGATTTCAGTTTCCTCTCTATTGTTTAGGCGGTCTAATATCGAACAAGTATTGCTTGATACTTTAAAGGTATTTTTTTGCGTGTTGGTATCGATCAGGTTGTCGGGGCCTGCTGAGGGTTTTGAAGAAAGAATCAGGGCGCGGGAAGCTTCGCTGCTTGCGAGTGAATTGTCAGGCCTCCAAAGGAAATGCTTGCATCGACATATCGCAACGCCGACTTCACATCCTTCCATCCCACATAACTCATCAGTCCCTTTATATCCCAGCCGTTCGCTGAGGCCCAGGTCGCAAAGCCTCGACGCATGGAGTGACTGCTATAGAGATCAGCCGAAACACCGGCCTGTTTGAGGATGCGGCGAAGCATGGGGATCAGGCTGTTGGCGTTAATACCGCCCTCGGCAAGATTGCCCCAGCGATCCACTTTCCTGAACACCGGCCCGCGCGCAATGCCGGCCACGGTGATCCAGTTGATATATGCCTGCACAGGGCAAAGCTTCTTGAGGGCAGGGGTGTAGAACGTCGCCCCTAGGTGTTGTCGATCGCCTTTGGTGTGTGGCAGATAGAAAGTGATGCCGACGCCGGACTCCGCCTGAGTGTGTTCGACCTGGAGACGTGCCAGTTCGTCACCCCGAAAGCCCCGCCAGAATCCGATCAGTAGCAAGGCGATGTCGCGTCGATGCTTCATCACACTCCGGAAATCGTCACGCTCCGCCGCAAGGGCCGCTTCGCGCTCAAGCCAGCCCACCGCTTGTTCCAAGTGAAGTAGAAGGAGAGGGGCAGCCTGTTTCTCTTGGGCCGGATGCAATGTTCGGATGCCCTTGATCATCTGCCTAACGTTGGGCGTCTTGGTGGGATCAGGGAATCCCTGAGTGATGTGCCACTGAGCCAGTGCGGCCAGGCGCTGCTTCAGCGTGTTGATGGTGTGCTTGTCAGCGTACTCGGCGAGGTAACGCACGATGCTCTCTCCGGTCGCCGGCAGGAACCCACCCCAGGTGACTTCGAAGTGCTCCACCGCCGCGCGGTAGCTGCGCCGGGTGTTTTCCCGGGTGCCGGCCTGCAGGTAGCGATCCGCCTTGTTCATCTAAGCCCATCCACCGTAAACGTACCTTTTCCGGCAGCGGAAAAGACGATTTTTGCGTATCAGATGCGATAACGCTCAATTATTTTATCAGATGAGTGCGGTTTTATAAGTCTTTACTTTCCGAAAAAATAGAACGTAAATACGTAGTATGTAAAACAGTACGAAATCGTAGGAGCAAAAAATGGCCCGTGGCGGCATCAACAAGGCAATCGTGCAGAAAGCGCGTGAGGCGCTGCTGGCGCGCGGGGAGAATCCGAGCATTGATGCTGTGCGGGTCGAGCTCGGGAATACCGGCTCGAAAACTACAATTCATCGCTATCTGAAGGAACTTGATGAGGTTGATCAGCGCCGAAAAGCGCCTCAGCAGGGGCTGAGCGACGAATTGACCGAGTTGGTCACG
Organism: Pseudomonas fluorescens HK44; assembly: GCF_000217955.3. Lineage (GTDB taxonomy): Bacteria > Pseudomonadota > Gammaproteobacteria > Pseudomonadales > Pseudomonadaceae > Aquipseudomonas > Aquipseudomonas fluorescens_AQ. Next base: position 796,070 of record NZ_AFOY02000015.1, read on the forward strand.
CGGGTGGCACAGCGCTTGGCGGAGGAGGGCGAGGAGCAGATTCAACGCGCGCTCGCGACTTCTGACGCTGACAAGGCTGAGTTGAAGGAGCAACTAGAAGCCAGCCAGGTTGCACTAAGGCAGCTTCAGCAGCAGTTCGATATCCAGCGTATCGCCCTGGATACGGAGTCAGCTGAACTGCAGACCTGCCGTACGACATTACAGGCCGAACAAACCCGTAATGCCCGGCTGAGTCAGTCCAACCTGGATCTTGAAGTGCGGTTGACGGACAAGGAGCAGCAGATTCGCTCGCTGGAGGAGAAGCACCTGCATGCTCGTGATGCGCTAGAGCACTACCGAGGCGCAATTAAAGAACAACGTGAGCAAGAACAGCGTCGCCATGAAGGGCAGTTACAGCAGATCCAAATGGAGCTGCGTCATCAGCAGCAGACGCTGATCATCAAGCAGGATGAGCTGACAACGCTAAACCGCGACAATGAGCGCCTGCTAACAGAAGCTCGCCAGCAGCAGAAGGCGTATTTGGATCAGGGAACGGCTAAGGAACGCCAAGCTGGTGAAATAAACTCGCTCAAAACCCTGATCGCGCAGGGCGAAGGCGGCAAACAGGTGTTGCTTGATCAGGTCAGCAGCTTGCAGCGCAACATGAATGAGCTTGCTGATGCTCTCGAGAAGAAATCGCTAGAGGCGAACGGACTGGCAGAAGCGTTAGATGCTGCTCGAAAAACCATCGCAAAAAAAGTCGATGACTAAGGCGCATCGAGCCGCAATCGGAAAGGATGCGCCGTGCCCAGACCAATACTCGCTCGCCATCCGCAGTAAAGCCTTCAAAGCGGCGGCTGCGTTGCACCACCGAGACACCCGGTACCTGTTCGAGACTGCGAATGGCACCCGAAAGCACTGGTTGAGAGACATTCGTTACATTCTGCGAAAGCGTAGCCCTCGCAGAATGTGGGGAGGATCATCTCATTAACCCCAGCCTATAAGGCCGAGGTTTGAGGGGGGCTGGAATTTACTCGACGGCTTTGACCATGTCTTCGATGACCTTCTTGGCATCACCAAAGACCATCATGGTCTTGTCCAGGTAGAACAATTCGTTATCCAGGCCGGCATAGCCGCTGGCCATCGAGCGCTTGTTGACGATGATGGTCTTGGCTTTGAACGCTTCGAGAATCGGCATGCCGGCAATCGGCGATTTCGGGTCGTTCTTCGCCGCCGGGTTGACCACGTCGTTGGCACCGAGTACCAGCACCACGTCGGCCTGGCCGAACTCGGAGTTGATGTCTTCCATCTCGAACACCTGGTCGTAAGGCACTTCGGCCTCGGCCAGCAATACGTTCATGTGGCCGGGCATCCGACCGGCAACCGGGTGGATCGCATACTTCACGGTCACGCCACGGTGAGTCAGCTTCTCGGTCAGCTCTTTAAGCGCGTGCTGTGCTCGTGCTACCGCCAGGCCGTAGCCTGGAACGATGATCACGGTGTCGGCGTTGGTCAGCAGGAACGTGGCGTCGTCCGCCGAGCCGGATTTCACCGGGCGGGCTTCTTTCGAGCCCGCCGGGCCGGCCGCGTCTGCATTGTTGCCGAAGCCACCGAGCAGTACGTTGAAGAACGAACGGTTCATGGCCTTGCACATGATGTACGAGAGAATCGCACCGGACGATCCGACCAGGGAGCCGGCAATGATCAGCATCGAGTTGTTCAGCGAGAAGCCGATACCCGCTGCGGCCCAACCGGAGTAGCTGTTGAGCATCGACACCACCACCGGCATGTCCGCGCCGCCGATCGGGATGATGATCAGCACGCCCATCACGAAGGCCAGAGCCAGCATCAGGGCAAACGCGCTGAAGTTGCCGGTCAGCACGAAGGTGACGCCCAGTGCCAGCGTCGCCAGGCCCAGCAGCAGGTTCAGTTTGTGTTGACCGCTGAACTGTACCGGTGCGCCCTGGAACAGACGGAACTTGTACTTGCCCGACAGCTTGCCGAACGCGATTACCGAACCGGAGAAGGTAATTGCACCGATGGCCGCGCCCAGGAACAACTCCAGACGGTTGCCCGCCGGAATCGAATCGCCGAGCTGTTTGACGATGCCCAGCGACTGCGGCTCGACCACGGCGGCGATGGCGATGAACACCGCTGCCAGACCGATCATGCTGTGCATGAACGCGACCAGCTCCGGCATCTTGGTCATTTCAACGCGCTTGGCCATGATCGAACCGGCGGTGCCGCCGACGAGCAAGCCGACGATGACGTAGCCGATACCGGCGGCGGCACCGCCTTGCTCAAAAGAGAGCGCGCCCAGTTTATAGATAAGGCCGATGGTCGTGACGATTGCCAGGGCCATGCCGAGCATTCCGTACACATTGCCGCGCCGCGATGTGGTCGGGTGCGACAGGCCTTTCAGGGCCTGGATGAAGCAGATCGAGGCGAACAAATACAGGGAGGTAACCAGGTTCATGCTCATGATTTTTGTACCTCAACAGTGCCTGCTGCGGCCTTGACTGCCGGAGCTTTCACAGGGGCCGTCTTCTTCTTGAACATTTCCAGCATGCGTCGAGTCACCAGGAAACCACCGAATACGTTCACCGCGGCCAACGCCACGGCCAGGGTGCCCATGGTCTTGCCCAGCGGGGTGACGGTCAAAGCAGCAGCAAGCATGGCGCCGACGATGACAATCGCCGAAATGGCGTTGGTCACCGCCATCAAGGGGGTATGCAGTGCAGGTGTAACGTTCCAGACCACGTGATAACCGACATAAATCGCCAGCACGAAGATGATCAGGTTGTAGATACCGGGGGAGATAAGCTCTTCCATCGTCTGAATCCCTGCTTAGGCGTTTTTGCGGATGACTTGGCCGTCGCGGCACATCAGGCACGCGGCGACGATGTCGTCTTCTAGGTTCACTTCGAACTGACCTTCCTTGTTGAAGACCAGCTTCAGGAAGTCCAGCAGATTGCGCGCATACAGCGCCGAGGCGTCTGCCCCCACCTGCGCGGCCAGGTTGGTCGGGCCGGCAATGGTCACGCCGTGCGCAACCACCACCTGGTCGGCCACGGTCAGCGGGCAGTTGCCGCCTTGTGCGGCAGCCAGGTCGATGACCACCGAACCGGGTTTCATTTGCGCCACTGTTTCAGCGCTGAGCAATACCGGCGCCTTGCGGCCAGGAATGAGTGCCGTGGTGATGACGATGTCGGCTTGTTTGGCGCGCTCGTGCACGGCCAGGGCCTGACGCTGCATCCAGCTGGCCGGCATGGGGCGTGCGTAACCGCCGACACCGACGGCACATTCGCGCTCTTCATCGGTCTCGTAAGGGACGTCGACGAACTTGGCGCCGAGGGATTCGATCTGTTCCTTCACAGCCGGGCGCACATCGGATGCTTCAATCACTGCGCCCAGACGCTTGGCGGTGGCGATCGCCTGCAGGCCTGCCACGCCGGCGCCAAGAATCAGCACGCGAGCGGCTTTCACGGTGCCCGCGGCGGTCATCAGCATCGGCATGAAGCGCGGATAGTAATGGGCGGCCAACAACACGGCTTTATAGCCGGCGATGTTGGCTTGCGAGGACAGCACATCCAGGCTCTGCGCGCGGGAGGTGCGCGGGGCGGCTTCCAGGGAGAACGCGGTAATGCCGCACTCGGCCAGCTTTGGCAATGGTTTCATTGCTGAACGGGTTGAGCATGCCCACCAGCACGGTGCCGCGTTTGATCAGGGCCAGTTCGCTGTCGCTGGGTGCGACGACCTTGAGAATCAGCTCTGCGCCAAAAGCATCGTTGGCACTGCCAATCATTGCGCCTGCCGCTTCATAAGCACTGTCGACAACGCTGGCATTAATGCCGGCGCCGCTTTGCACAGTGACCTTATGACCCTGGCCGATCAGCTTCTTGATGGTTTCCGGGGTTGCAGCAACCCGCGTTTCACCGGTCTGGGTTTCGAGAGGAACACCAATGTGCACGTCAAATCTCCTGCTTGATCTTATTGCTTTCGATCATTCTTGGAAGGCCAGCGCACTGCGGAGGGTGCGGCTGGGGCGGCCGATCAGCACGATCCCGCCAACTCAGGGCGGGGAGCGACATTTTGCGAGCGAACATAACGCCCTTCAGGGACCGATTATGGGAGGGAGCAGAAAATTAACTACACGCAACCCCGTGACAGAATGTCGCACTAACGCCCATAAATCCTTTACAAGTCGCGGGCTGTAGGGGTGATGGTCGCATTCAAAGCATTTTTGCTCGTCAGTGCATTTGGGGGATCAGCAAGCGTTTTTTGCTCGGTTCGTGTTGGATCAGGAATGGGCGGATGTGTTGCTTGAAAACCGACCGCTGCGTGTCGGTGACAAACACGTTGTCGTTCCCGGGAGTCCTTTCCCACAACTGCTACCGTAATGCCCACCGCCTATCAGCAGAGGTACTGACTCAGGTTTTTCCGCTTTTAACCCAAGCCCTTGCGACCCTCCCTGTAGAGGCATCGTGGTGTCGTTTTTTGAATGTATGGAAAGGTCCAGTCAACTTGGGTGTGACTCTTGCAGGTAATTACAAATAGCCCACCCTGCTTTGAATGGGCAATAAAAAGAGCCTCCGCCTGAGGCCATTCACCCGCTTTGCGTTAGGAGATACCGCGATGACGACGTTCAACTCCGGAGCTAAACCCCAGAACCATGCGCCGCAATCCATCGGTTTTTTACTGTTGGACAATTTCACGCTGATTTCTCTGGCTTCCGCCGTCGAACCCCTGCGTATGGCCAACCAATTGTCCGGTCGCGAGCTGTATCGCTGGACGACCCTCACCGGCGACGGCGGCCAGGTCTGGGCCAGCGATGGCTTGCAGATCACCCCTGACGCCGCCATGCACAAAGCCCCGACGCTGGACACGGTGATCGTCTGTGGTGGTATAGGCATTCAGCAGACGGTGACCCGCGCACACGTGTCATGGCTACAGAGTCAGGCGCGTCAGTCCAAACGCCTGGGTGCGGTGTGCACCGGCAGTTGGGCCCTCGCCGGTGCCGGTTTGCTCGACGGCTTCGATTGCAGCGTGCACTGGGAGTGTCTGGCAGCCATGCAGGAAGCTTTCCCGCGAGTGGTCATGAGCACGCGTCTGTTCACCCTGGACCGTAACCGTTTCACCAGTTCCGGTGGCACCGCGCCACTGGACATGATGCTGCACCTGATCAGCCGTGATCATGGCCGTGAGCTGTCGGCGGCGATCTCGGAAATGTTTGTCTATGAGCGCATCCGCAACGAACAGGATCACCAGCGCGTGCCGCTCAAGCATATGCTCGGCACCAATCAGCCGAAGTTGCAGGAAATAGTGGCGCTGATGGACGCCAACCTCGAAGAGCCGATCGACCTCGGCGAACTGGCGGTGTACGTCTCCGTGTCGCGGCGTCAGTTGGAGCGGCTGTTCCAGAAATACCTGCACTGCTCGCCGTCCCGTTACTACCTGAAACTGCGCCTGATCCGCGCTCGGCAGTTGCTCAAGCAAACGCCAATGTCGATCATCGAAGTGGCCTCGGTGTGTGGCTTCGTGTCCACGCCACACTTCTCCAAGTGCTACCGCGAGTACTACGGCATTCCACCACGCGATGAGCGTGTAAGCTCCAACACCACGCAACAAGTGACGATGATGCCGATCCCGCAGGCACTGGTGCTGTCGCAGTTGTCCAGACCGCTGTCGGCGCTCAGCCAGGCCCGTAACGAATCAACCTTTGCCAGCGTCCGGATATAGATGTCAGGATTTCATCACCCCAAGGTCTGGAAACGGTGCCTAATCGTAATGATGAACTGACTTTGGTCGTACCTGTCGGCCATGCACTGGCCTCGCGCAAGTCAGTACGCTTCAAGGAAGTTTTGGTGCATGAGTTTGTCGGACCTCACCTGGAGCGCGGTGCATAAGTTGCTGACCCGCGTTACCGGGTGCTTGAAGACGCCCTCACAGCAATACGCCAAGGGATGGTAGTGCCTAATAGTACGGAATTGCTCACTGTTCATGAACAATGGTGCTAACTCAACCTTTCCGCTTGCAACTATTTGCTCTTGCGACCTTCTATAATCAAAAAATGGTGGGGTTAATTTCTAAAAGTCATTGGAGCTCAATTTGACCTTGGCATGATGCTTGCCACGTCACTGCCAGTAGCCCGCCATTTGCTGGACAGGTAATAAAAAGAGCCTGCGTCTGGGGCCATGATCTGTCCTGCGTGAGGAGATACCTCAATGATGTCGCAAAACTCCGGGGCCCAACCCCAGAACCGCACCCCACAATCCATCGGCTTTCTGTTGCTGGACAATTTCACGCTGATTTCCCTGGCCTCGGCGGTCGAGCCGCTGCGCATGGCCAACCAATTGTCCGGTCGCGAGTTGTATCGCTGGAGCACCCTCACCGCTGACGGCGGTCAGGTCTGGGCCAGTGACGGCCTGCAAATCACACCGGATGCGTCGATGCACAAAGCCCCGCCCCTGGACACCGTGATTGTCTGTGGCGGCATCGGCATTCAACGCACCGTGACCCGTGAACACGTGTCGTGGCTGCAAAGCCAGGCCCGTCAGTCGCGCCGTCTTGGCGCCGTCTGCACCGGCAGTTGGGCCCTGGCGTGTGCCGGTCTGCTGGACGGTTTCGATTGCAGCGTGCACTGGGAGTGTCTGGCGTCGATGCAGGAAGCTTTCCCGCGGGTGGCCATGAGCACCCGCTTGTTCACCCTCGACCGTAACCGGTTCACCAGCTCCGGCGGCACCGCGCCACTGGACATGATGCTGCACCTGATCAGCCGCGACCACGGCCGCGAACTGTCGGCAGCGATCTCGGAGATGTTTGTCTACGAGCGCATCCGCAACGAGCAGGATCACCAGCGCGTGCCGCTCAAGCACATGCTGGGCACCAATCAGCCGAAGTTGCAGGAAATCGTCGCGCTGATGGAGGCCAACCTTGAAGAGCCGATCGACCTCGATGAACTGGCGGTGTACGTCGCAGTGTCACGTCGTCAGCTGGAGCGGCTGTTCCAGAAATACCTGCACTGCTCGCCGTCGCGTTACTACCTGAAACTGCGTTTGGTGCGTGCGCGGCAGCTGCTCAAACAGACACCAATGTCGATCATTGAAGTGGCGTCTATCTGTGGGTTCATATCCACGCCACACTTCTCCAAGTGCTACCGCGAATACTTCGGCATTCCACCACGCGACGAGCGCGTAGGCTCCAACACCGCGCAACAAGTGGCATTGATTCCGTTGCCGCAAGCCTTGGTGCTGTCACCGTTGTCTAGAGCATTGTCTACACTCAGCCAGGCCCGCAACGAATCAACCTTTGCCAGCGTCCGGGTATAGATTTATATCACGCAAAATTCTGGGGTATCGGTTAGTACCCCAGAGCTTCCCTTGCCGTTTGATAGCGACAGCTTCTCTCGATAGGCACTTTTTGATCGTCCAAGTGGCCGAGCTGCAGGTTGATCACAATGAATCGCTCATGGTCGAGGGAATCGTGGTCAATCAGTTCTTGAGTCGGACGAGCTTGCACCAGACGCTGGTCAATGAGTTAGTTGCTAAGGAGCTACCGGTGCTGCTGACCTATCTGAGCCGTTCCATGACGATGCGGGAATCCGATCAGGCGTCATCGCCTCTGATCCAGCTGGAGCCACGCCACACATTGAGTTGCAATATGTAGAGCTGTTCAATGCTCTAGAGCGGGCTGCTTAGATCTTCAGGCGTAACGCCGCTATGTCGTCGGCTGTATACGGCGTGGCGACTGTTATCGGGCAGGACACCTTTCTATTCGTCATTCGCGCTCACGCGGGCTTCACTTTCTCCTCTATCTGCCGCACCGCCTCCGCATCAGCTCGGAGAAGCTTGAGTTTCAGTTTTTCGAAGTCTTCGCTGTTCACCCAATCAATACGCCATAGCATGTACAGCATGCCTTGAGCCTTGTACAACGCTTCCAGGCGCTCGGCATGATTGTCAGTTCGGCGTATGTCATCTGTCGCTTCCTCCAGGTCATCCAGGGCCTGCGCTTTGTTCTTGCCATAGCTCATGATGGGACTCCTGATATGTTGTATTGCTCACCGCCTTGGTCACGATAATACGGTCGCGTCCCGGATTATTCTGGCCGCCGCATGCTTATGCAATGTTACGTACAAACCCCTAGTGCGGCCCTGCATGACCTCATCGAACGACACAATCGCTTGTTCATAATCATAGCGCCGTAGTGGGCAACCGTCTGACCAATGATGGGTGCCCAACTACACAACTGACGACGTTCGTTTGATGACAAAGGCTGCGTTGGAAGCGGTGGATCGGATCTACCGGCCAGGATTCAAATACAGCAAAGCCGAGGTGCTCCTGCTTAACCTATGCCAGAAGGGTGAGTACACCGAAGACCTTTTCTCCATCTCGTAGCCGCTTGCCACAGAGAAAGTCATGGGTGTGTTAGACGCTATCAATGGTCGATGGGGCAGGGGACAATGCGGCTTGCGAGTGTGCCGATCGATCCGGACTGGGGGATGCGTCGCGAGATGATGAGTCAACACTTCACGGCCACGATCGATCAACTTTGGACGGTGTACTGCAAGTGAGTCGTGTAATGCGAAGGCGCCGTCACACCAACTTTCCTGTCTCATTTCAGCGTTCAAAGAAACTCTTTTCGAATGTCGATGCTCGACCGTTCGCCAATATTCCGGTAGTTCTTCGTGAGCCACGTCTCGGCCTCGCGTCGTCCGGTGTCGCGCAGTCTGCAAAGGAAGTCCCAGTCCGCGTTGTACTTGCTGGACACGCTGAGCGCGCACATCGCATCGTCGGACTTAATGGAGTGGATCAGCATCTCCTTCATCTCGTTGCGATCGACCTTGCCTTGCTGAATGAGATCGGTGACAAAGGCGATGGTTCGCAGCTCACGCATCAGCGACGAGTTGAAGCTGATTTCACTGATGCGATTGAGGATCTCGGCAGCTGTAATGGGCACGCCCGGGCGGACGAGGGGGTTGATGTGGACGATCACCACATCGCGTGTATTGCAGTGGTAGATCAACGGGAAAATGGCCGGGTTGCCCATATAGCCGCCATCCCAGTAGTTCTGCCCGTCGATCGTGATCGCCTGGAACAGTGTCGGCACACACGCCGAAGCAAGCACCGCTTCGGCGCAGACATCCTCACCCGTGAAGATGCGTATCTTCCCCGTCTCGACATTGGTTGCGCAAAGATAGAGGTGGAAGGGGCATTGGCTTCGCAAGGCGGCGAAATCTACCTGCCTCTCCAGCACCTCTCGCAGCGGACTCAAGTTGCGTCGATTGAATTGGTAAGGCGAGAAAATACGAAGCGCCATGTCCGCGAACGTATACATGGGCGAATAGTCCAGCCCGAAGCTATGCGTCCCTTTCAGCCATGGCGTCCAGCGCAACGGGTTATAACGTTCAGCGGACTGCGCCACTGCGTACCAGAAATCGTGCAGCGCCTTGCGCGCGCCGGCTTCGCCACCTTGCAGCATACCGTAGGCCAACACAGCGGCATTCATCGCGCCGGCACTGGTTGCGCTCACCCCTTCAATGGCAAGCCTGCCATCCTCGAGCAACCGATCGAGCACGCCCCAGGTGAACGCACCGTGCATCCCGCCGCCCTGCAAAGCTAGCGCGACCGGTTTACGCTGGTCACTGCCCCCAGGTTTTGCGTTCGTCGTGGTCATTCTTGGTTTCCTCATCGGTGCTGAACCGCATCGGAACTTACTGTGGCGCTTCGCCTTGTGAAGTGACTGGCGGCGGCATGCCGATGCTACATTCAGCGCCATGCGTCATCGGTCGTTCACCCTCCGCTTGATGCCAATGCATCGAGCAGCGCCTTGGCTTGTAGCAAATCAACGCTGTCGAAACCTTCGGTGAAAAAGCTGTAAATGTCGGCCAGCATTTGCCTGGCCGCCTCTTTGTCTCGTGTTTCCCATAGCTGAGCAAGGCTCATTGTGGCGCGTAGCTCGAATGACTTTGCCCCTTGTTGTCGAGCGATTGAGATCGCCGTGTGAAAGCATGCTTGCGCTTCTTGCCGCACGGAAGAATCCTGTCGGTCTTCTCTTGGACATTGCAGGGTAAGAGCGCCCTTGAGGCGGTACAGCTCTGATTCGTAAAAGTGCTCACCTGTTTTTTTCACCATAGCCAAAGCGTCGGTCACGGCCTCCAATCCTGCCTGCGGTTGACCGGCGCGCCCGTACGCTGCGGCCAGTAGAGCCAGAAAATAAGAACATCCAAGCTCTGCTCCGTCTGCGCGGTAAGTGGCGATACCGTTGGTTATCTGAGCGATTCCCTCATCAATGTTTCCCTGCTCGGCGCGAGCCCAACCTTGAAGAATATTCCCCCTTGCCAAATACAACGGAAATCCTTGCTCTAGAGAAAGCTTGATGGCGGCATCTGCACACTCTTCGGCGAGTTGTACGTCGTGCCGAAACTGTCCCAGTATCGACGTAGCGGACAGGGAGAAGGCCAGGCTCAATGGGTGGGAAATCTTCTTGGCCAGAGCAAGGGCATCCTGGCTGCGCATGCTTGCCTGATTGGGAAAACCCAAGTACCAAAGGCTCCAGGCCGAAAATGTCAGGGCGTAGCCCGGATCCATGCCGTACGTAATGGAATGTGTGTGATGGCGATCAGGGTCGTAGAGGACACGCGCCCGCTCCTGATGGTCATGGGCATTTTTGAGATCACCCTGGAAAAGCAATGTCAGCCCAAGTGCCGCATGGGCTTCCACGAGCAAGTCTGGATCCTGCGCGGTTTGCGCAATACTGAGCAATCGCTCAGCCAGTTCGCATGCGGTTGAGTATTGCGCACGCAACGTGTAGTAACTCCACAGCCCCAGCAGTGCAGGGAAAAGCGAGTCGTCGCCTACTTGCGCGCATAGCGCCAGTGCACGGGTGTAGGTGGCCTCCACCTCGGGCGCACCATAGCCTCGCACGGCCATCAAGGCCGGCCCCAGGGCGAGTAGCAACGTCAGTTCCTGATGAGCACGCGCGGGCGTGTCGGGCAAATGCTTAAGCAATTCCAGCGCCGCGCCGAGGTGACGCATTGCATCGAGATGGGCTGATTGCTGGAGGGCCTGTTGCCCGGTACGGTGCAGGTATTCCACTGCTTTCGGGACATTGCCGCTCAGCCTGTAGTGGTGCGCCAGTTCGCTGCAGTAATCCGCAATGCGAGTGGGGAACAGCGCCTCGATGGCCTGCGCTGTGCGCTCATGCAGCGCGCTACGCCGCTCAGTGAGTAGCGAGTGGCCCGCGACCTCCTGCGTCAGCGCATGCTTGAACGAATACTCCACCTCCGGAAATGCAGGCCGTTGGTAAATGAACTCTGCGGCCTCCAGGCGGGCGAGCAGATTGCACAAGTCGTTGTCTGTCCGAGCGTCCTGCCCATCACAGATGCACTGGATCAGACTGAACGGGAATTCTTTGCCGATAACGGCGAGGGTTTGTAGCAACTCCTTCTCCGCGACCGGGAGCCGGTCGATACGGGCGGCGAGTACACCCTGCACTGTAGTGGGAATATGCAGCGAAGCCGGAGTTTGTTCTATCCGATATTGACCGGGTTCACCAAGCAGCAATTTCTCCTCTAGCAGTGTTTGGATCACTTCCTCCATGAAGAAAGGGTTGCCCTCCGTCTTATCGAGGATGAGCTGTTTGAGGGGAGGGAGGGAGAGATCATCCCCAAGCAGGGTCGCGAGTAGTGCCTGTGCATCGGCCGGGCCCAACGGTTCGAGCCGCAATTGGCTGCAATGGCTTGCGCGTATCCACTCAGGCTGATACTCGGGCCGGTAGTTCACTAGGAGCAGGATTGGGGAGCTCGCCAAGTGGTCGATCAAGTACGCGAGGAATGCTTCGGTCTCGCAGTCCAGCCATTGCAAATCCTCGAACAGCAGCTCGATCGGTTGGTTGCGGCTCTCACGCGCCAGTAGTTGAGTGATCGCGTCGAAGGTGCGAACGCGCCGGATCTGAGGATCCATTTCCGCGAGTGCTGAACTGCGTTCGCCGATACCCAGCAGGTAGAGCAGGTAGGGCACGAGATCCTCGAAGTTTCGCTCGAGCGTAAGGGTCTTGCCCATGACCTTTTCTCGGCATCGCCGCTCGTCATCCTGGATGGTGATCTGAAAATAGTTGTTCAGAAGCTCGATCAGCGGGAAATAGGCAAAGGCCTTGCCGTGCGACACCGAGAACGTCTCCAGCACCATACAGCCGCACCGCGAGCGCTCCTTGAACTCATGAAACAGCCGTGACTTCCCGACTCCGGCCTCGCCTACCACCGCGACGACCTTACTGCGGCCCGCTTTGGACTGCTCGAGCGCCTGATGCAGGTGGTCGAGCTCGACCTGGCGGCCGACAAACCTGGCTAGCCCGCGATGTGCCGACAGTTGCAAGCGTGTGCGCAGTGCGCCGAGCCCCTGCACCTCGTATACAACAAGGGGCTCGGGAATGCCTTTGACCTGGGCGGCGCCCAGGGCTTTGAATTCGAAATAACCTTCCGCCAGCTTGTAGGTGGGCTCGCTCACCAGGATCGACGAGGGTGCGGCGATTCCCTCCATACGGGATGCAATGTGGATCGTGTTCCCGACCGGATCGTAATCGGTGTGCAAATTGTCCGTGCGGATCGAACGCACGACGACCTCTCCGGTATGGATGCCGACGCGGATTTGCAGCGAAATGCCTTTCTCCAGTCGAATGCGGTCGCCATGTCGGCGTATCGCCTGCTGCATGCGCAGTGCCGCATACAGCGCCCGCTGCGGATGATCCTCATGGGCGATGGGGGCTCCGAACAGCGCGAGTATGCCATCGCCCAGCGTCTTGGCCACATAGCCTTCGTAGTGGTGGACGGCTTCCATCATCAGCGCGACGACGGGCTCGATCAGGCGGTGGGCCTCTTCCGGATCGAGGTCGTGGATCAACGCCGTGGAACCGGCCATGTCGGCAAATAGTGCCGTGACGGTCTTACGCTCACCGGCGGTCTCGCCCCGGGCTTCCATGGCCGCCTGTTCGGCGCGGATGCGCTCGGCAAGGTGGTGGGGTGTGTAATGAATGGGCGCTAGAGAGGGCTCTGAAACAGGCTTGGAGTGTGGTGATGGCGCAGCAGGCGCATCGGTCAGCTGCGCGCCGCATTCACTGCAGAATTTGGCGGACAGGCCTGCCTCGTGACCACAGCGCGGACAGTTGCGTGACAGGCTGGCGCCGCACGCTTCACAGAAGCTGGCCCCGGAGGGATTCTCGAATTCGCAGATTGCGCAGCGCATGTGATCTCTTCACTTTTGCAGTCGTTCAAGAAGACCTGTCAAAAGACGGGAAGCGTGACATCAAACCGGCGAAGGACAAGCTGAAGTCATTGGGCCGGTACGTTTGGACAGCCTTTTAACCCTCTGTATCAAAGATAGTTTGTATCGTGGTATCGAGAAGTAAAATTCGCTTACTGGAGGAGGGAAGACGGGAAGGCCGAAGGCGGGCTAGGTACATGGGGGCGACCAACCCGAGCCGCAGCTCAACACTGATGAAATCCGCAAATACGAGCAGAACACCATTACTTCGGCTTCTGAAAACTTGCGACTGCTAGTGGATATGTCTTCCTGGTCACGCCGCGGGTGACCTACGAGCTGACTACCTGCGTCTCGGGGAGCATAAGGAACCGAATTCCTTCTGCATAAACCGAGCAAATATTAGGGGCTCATGGGCATTGGGGGAAAGCAGCGCCGCTTGTGGCAAGCGCTGATAAATCGAGAGGTTGGTCGCAAACTCTTAGCGGTTGGCGTAGTCAGGAACAATTTTTCTCTGAAAGCCTTACACATAGAACGACCTTGGGAAAAAATGACAGATCCTTTTGAGCTCTACCGGTAAAGCTAAATGGCCAATCACTGGTTAACGAGCTTGAATGAGGCAGTTTTCGAATAGAGACTCGACGATGGCAATGGCCAATGCTGAAATTACGCCTGAAAAAATAGGGTTAGTTGCGAAGTAATCGAGCTGTCGCACTGACAAAAAACAGCAGAACAATCACGCAGCCAAGAGCGAATGACAAGGTGCTTAGATGGGCGACTGCACCGATAAATACGGGGCCGATCAGAATGCCCGCGTAGCCCATCGAGATGATAGCGGGGATGGCTACCGCCTGTGGCATACGTTGCTGCCGGCCTACAGCGGTAAAGATCACTGGGACAATGTTCGAGCAGCCAGCACCAACCAGGGCGTAGCCGACCAAGGACGCGGGCCAGCCATCGATTCCGAGCGACACGATCATGCCTGCTGCTGCGCAGAGTCCGCCAAGCGCAACTACGCGCACGCCACCTAGTTTGCTTACGATGGCATCCCCTGTCAGGCGGCCCACCGTCATCGCAGCGGCGAAGGATGCGTAGCCCAAACCGGCGATGCTCGGCTCTAACCCTCGGCTCGAAACAAGGAAGACCGCGCTCCAGTCGAGCATTGCACCTTCAGTGAGGAAGACGATGAAACAGAGCGTCCCTAAAAGCAGCACGATACCTCTGGGCACCGCGAACAATGGCCCACCCCGTTCAGTGCCATAAGTCAGCAAAGCAGGCGCAGCCTTGTAAAGCGCTCCCAAAACTGTGGCAACGATACAGAGGGCAGCAATCAGTGGATCCAGGCCGAAGGTCAGTAAAGCGGTCATGGCCCCGGCGCCCAATATACCTCCGACGCTGTAAAGGCCATGGAAGCCGGACTGAAGCGCCTGCCCGCTGTTTTTCTCAACAATGACGGACTGAATGTTCATGGCGCAATCAAGCATGCCCATGCTGGCACCGAAGATAATGACAGCTATGACCAGGCCAGGCAGCCATACCACGGTGCTCAAAAGCGGAAGAACGGCACACAGTGCTATAGTCGCCCAGATTACGACCGGTCGGCATCCATAGTGTGCAGTGAGATACCCAGCGAAGGGCATGGCCACAATAGATCCACCGCCAAGACCGAGAAGCAGTAACCCCAAGCCACCATCGTCCAGGCCAGTGCGTGCTTTAACCAATGGAACCAGAGGCGCCCAAGCGGACATGAGTAAGCCCGCGATGAGGAAGGCAATGCGTGTAGACATCCGCTCGCTATGGCTAGCCGTGGGTATCAACACTGACGATGGAGCATTCATAATTCTCGGTAATCCTTATCGATGATGCTAGCCATCATTTGCTCGGCTTAGACATTGCGGATTTTTTTTGCGTGCCCGGGTTTCGGAAAACTTAGCGCCTGCGCTCATACGTCGCTCTATAACTACTCGGCGCTACGCCAAAAAAGTCGCGAAAGCGCATATGGAAGTTGGCGAAACTACAGAAGCCGGTCGCAATCGCGATATCGGTGATCGGCCGATTGCTTTGCAGAATAAGCTGTCGCGCTCGAGTCAAGCGCAGCTCAAGGTAGTAACGTGTGGGCGTGGCGCCCACAAAACGACAGAAGCGACGCTCCAATTGTCGCCGGGAAATTTTTACACATTCAGCAAGCTCGTCGATCGATAGCGGTTCTTCGATGTTCTTTTGCATCAGTTCTAAAGCGAGCTTCAGGGTTTGTGGCAAGGTGGGGTCAGAGTCAACTATGAGAGTCGATATCCCAGACACTTCAGAGGTTTGATCGCAACTGAGTATTTCCTCGACAGCATGGGTCAGCGACACGCCTTGTTTAGCGGTAATGAGTTCCAGCATCATTCGTAACGAGCTGCTGGCGCCGGCGCACGTGATACGGTTTTTGTCTATTACGTGAGTTCGACAAGAGACCAGCACCTTGGGAAAAACATCCTCCATCATCGCTCGCCCGTCTGGATGGAAGGCACACTCGACACCGTCCATTAGCTGAGCTTCCGCCAGGAAAAATGCACCGTTCCACAAGCCACCCATGGTCGCTCCAAGAGAGGCGACGTTACGTAGCTTGCGCCGTAATAGCGGGTCGCTGATCAGCTTCACTCGCAAACCACCGGCGACGATGAGAACGTCGATACGATCTGGTAATTGTGATAACTCCAGGTCTGCTGAAATTGCAATTCCCAGATCGCTCATTACCAGACGGCTCTTGATGCCGACAGTTAGCACCTCAAACGCCGGTGTCTCGCTAATCAGGTTGGCGGTCACCAGCGCATCGATAGCGCCGGTGAATGACATCATCGAGAAATTGTTCAAAAGCACGAAAGCTACACGAGTTACCGCCTGCGGCTTCAATGGTTTCTCAGCCGTATAGGCGTACCCCATATTCTTGTCTTTAAGCACACTCTCGAATACGAATGGCATAAATCCTCTTTGACACCTGAACGAATAACTAAGAAACCATTGCGGGCTCTAGACGGTGGTTTTTGGAGCGGACAACAACAAATCAAAGAATGATTGGCAGTCATCACTGTCGGGTAATGCTTCAACACTGTTCTTAATCGCATTGCTGAGAGTGGTTCCCAAGCTTTCATCAGCCAGCAGATGGTATTTAGCAGTGAGTTCGTCACTCGACATAGGGTTGTCGGGGTCGCCCTTGGCCGTCGCCGTAGGGCTCGCAAGACGGGTGCCGTTTTTCAGGGTAACGGTCACTCGGGAGAGAATCTCCTCCGGGAACCTGGCGGACAGGTCAGGTGCTTCATGAAGGGTTATCTTCTCGCTGACGCTCAAGATGTCTGGTGCATGAATGGAATCGCCGGTGACCTCGTTAGGGCCCAGCTTTCCACGAACGATCAAGGCGGCGAGTGGGAACGCCAGTGCGTACTGGGCCTCGTCCGCATTCTTCGGAAAATGCCCCTGCAAGCACACAGACTCATGGAATGTCTCGACATCTATGGTCTCGATCAACTCAGCTGTGATGACTGGATGCGCTCGCATCAAATCGGTCATGGCCGTGAGTGCCGGTTGCGCCCAGCGACATACGGGCCATGGCTTGAAATACTGTTCATCAATTTCCCAGCGGGCTCCGATGTCCTGCCAAAAAGTGGAAATCTCCAAAGGTTCAACGGTGGCAGCTGGAGCGCCAGTTACACCCATCTGTGCCATTAGTAGTGCGTTCAGTCCGGCATACGCCCCGGCGCCGTGGGCATCACGCAACATCGTGGGAAAGCTCACGAGGCGCATCATCGGGCACCTCGGGCCAAAGTATTCCGCGATACCCAGTGCATGACGGAACGTCGTTTCGTCAAGCTTCAGCAAGCAGGCACCGGCGCAAACGACCCCGATCCCGGAAAAGGCGCCTGAGGCATGATATTCCGGGGCTGTGGCCATCAATGCCTGGCCCGCACGCAACGCGGTCTCGTAACCAATGCACAGTGCGCTAAGGAATTCTTCGCCGCTGATGTCTTTGCCCTGACTGCGATACGCGTCTACCAATGCAACAATGGCCGGGACAACCGTTGCACCCGCATGCCCCTTGGAGGTGAAGTGACCTTCATGTGCATCCAGGCTATCAACGCAGAAACCGCCTGCATACGCGGCGCCCAATGGATGTACGGCCCTGCCGTCGAACCAAAGTCGGCTGGACAGCTTGTTGGCAGAGTAGTGGGTGTCAGCGTAGGTTTTGAGCATCACGCTGGTTTGATTGTCGCGAGCACCGGCGGCCACACCAATGATGTCGAGCAGGCAAGTTTTAACCAGCTCGCGTGTATGTAGGGGCGCGTCCTTGTAACTGAAATTCTGGACGAATGAATACAACTGCATTTCATGATTCCTGAATGATGAACGCCGAAACGGATGAAAAAGTTGCCCGGGGAAGGGCAACCTTTTATGCAGATTTAAATGAAGGGATTAATTTTTTGCGGTGGCGGTATTAGCTGCTGCTCGTGCGTCTGTCAGCCAGCTGTCGTATTTCGCGCGATGGGCCGCGATCCATTCTTTAGCGTGACGAGTAATGTCAGCAGCACTTTTTTCACCATTGTGCATTTTGAGATTTTGCGCGCTTTCATCGTCGGTAGTGATCTGCATTTCAGACAGGTACTTCACGGCCGCCGGGTTTTTCTCGGCAAACTCTTTGTTGATGACCGCTCTGACACTGTCTACCGCGAAACCAAGGTTTTTACCATTGAAGGTGGTGTTGGTATCGTTCTTGCCACCAGGGAGATCCGTACGCGGCACGGTTAACCAAACCACATCTTTACCTTCGACCAGAACACCGGAGATCCACTGAGGTACCCAAGTATAATAGAGAATCGGCTTGCCTTCTTTGTAACGAGCAATGGTGTCGGCCATCAGGGCAAAATAGGAGCCCTGGTTATTGGAAACGGTCTTTTCCAAGCCATAGGCTTTCATATGGTGGGCAATGATCAGCTCGCAGCCCCAGCCGGGGTTGCAACCTGTCAGGTCCGCTTTACCGTCGCCATTACTATCGAACAGCTTGGCGATCTCTGGCTTTTTCAAATCATCAATGGAGGTGATGTGATACTCGTCAGCCGTTTTCTTATCGATCATGTAGCCCTGTAATACGCCCGGCATAATTCTGCCAGTTTTCACCATCGTTTCATCGCCGCCTGCCTTCTCGTAGAAAGATTTGTGTAGCTCCTCCCATAGATGAACCGAGAAATCAGCGTCACCATTGGCAATTGCAATCATCATGGTGGAGTACTCGGTTTCCTTAGGAGTCTGAACGTCGTAGCCCAATTCCTTGAGGCCCGCCATTGCAATCTCTCCGCGAAATCGCTCTTCGGCAATTGACGGGAAAATTGGGGTGATCGATACCCCTTTTCCGGGCTCCTGCGCCGTGGCGGCTGATGCGAAAACAGGGGAAACTGCTAGTACTAAAAGCGCCACAGAGTGGATGAATTTCTGTGTTATTCCGAATGTTGTGAAGTTCATTATCGTTTGCCTTGGCTGGATTAAAGAAGTTGGCATTTCTTTTGGTTCACGACGCGCCGCTTAGCGGAGTTAGCTCTCTTTGGGACTGACTTCTATTTTCGTAACAACGTTTTTTCTCTTCAGGCGATAAATGACACCCGCCGGGCCTGTCTGGTACCAGTGCTCACCTTTGGTTGCCCTGTTACTGCGTTCGCCCATTGCCTGGGTCAGTCGGTCGAGGAAAATCGCCAGCAATACCAGCCCCAATCCACCGACGGTTGCCAAGCCCATATCAAGGCGGCCGATCCCGCGAAGAACCATCATCCCCAACCCGCCAACCGAAATCATTGATGCGATCACTACCATGGAAAGTGACAACATCAATGCCTGATTCAGACCCGCCATGATCGTCGGTGCAGCTAAAGGAAGTTGAACCTTCCTGAGCATTTGGCGTGGGGTGCATCCGAAAGCCCGGGCTGCTTCAACCTTGTCTTCCGGTACCTGGCGAATTCCCAGATTGGTGAGCCTGACCAGTGGTGCTACTGAAAAGATGATCGTGACCAGTACTCCCGGTACGTTGCCGATGCCAAACAGCATCACCACGGGGACCAGATAAACAAATGCAGGCAGTGTTTGCATTGCATCGAGTACCGGCCGCAGAAGCATCTCCAGTCGGTCACTCCGGGCACACAGGACGCCCAGCGGAATGCCAATAACTGCACAAAAAAACAGTGAAGTGAGTACCAGGGCGAGGGTGATCATGGCGTCATTCCATACGCCGATCACTCCTAAGAGGGTGAGGGTGACGAAACAAAGGATTCCTATCTTTTTCCCTCCTACCTGCCAGCCGAAGAGCGTTGCAATAATAATGAATATTGACGGAGGAATAGCCAACAATCCGAACTGAATACCATTAAGTACTTGGTCGATTGGCCATCTTATCGAGCGGAATACCTCGCGGAAATTATGAACCAGAAAATTAAGGGCAACTTCTACCCATTGGCCCAAAGGGACGTTGATGGATTGAAACGGGTCTAGAAAATTGAATTCGTTCATGTAATCACCTGAATGTCCGAGCCTGGCAAGCCAGCAAATAGAGCCTATTAGTGTCGGCTCATTGTCTGAAGCAGTAGGCTCTTGGAGATCGTGCCTTTGAACACACCCTGGCGATCCAGCACGGCAACTGGATTAACGGCATCAGCAACGATGTGAAAGACGTCCTGCAGGAGTACATCGTCGCGCAGCGTAGGAGTGGATTGATCCATGGCGTACGGATGCTCTGCGCAGATTTTGGCAACATCACCAGCCTTGAGGATCTTCGAGGCATCAAAGCCTTTGAAGAAAGCTCTGACGTAATCGTTCGCGGGGTTGCAAAGCAGCTCTTGCGGGGTACCGATTTGCACTACCCGGCCACCCTCCATGATCGCTATGCGATGCCCAATGCGAATCGCCTCGTCAATGTCATGGGAGATGAAGATGATGGTGCGATGCTGTTCTGCCTGCAGGCGGATCAGTTCGCCCTGCATTTCGTGGCGAATCAACGGGTCGAGTGCCGAGAAGGCTTCGTCCATCAGCAGGATGGCGGGGTCGTTGGCCAGCGCTCGGGCCAGGCCTACCCGCTGTTGCATACCGCCGGACAGTTGGTGCGGATAGCTGTAGGCGTGGCCATCGAGTCCCACCTGTTTGAGTGCCTCTAGTGCACGTTTATGCCGTTCACTTTCCTCGACACCCGAAATTTCCAGGCCGAAAGCAACGTTGTCGATCACACTCATGTGGGGCATCAGGGCAAACGACTGAAACACCATGCTCATATCTTTGCGACGAACGCTGAGAAGATCAGCATCCGACAGACCGGTGATTTCCTGGCCGTTGAGATGGATTGTGCCAGAGGTCGGTTCGATCAGTCGGTTGAACAGCCGAACCATCGTCGACTTTCCAGAACCGGAAAGCCCCATGATGACGAAAATCTCACCGCGTTTTACGGAGAAACTGGCATCGAAAACGCCAACGACTTGACCCGTTTTGCTGAAAATTTCATTCTTATCAGCACCGCGAGCCAGCATCTCCATCGCGAGCTTCGGCTGAGGGCCAAAGACTTTGTAAATGTTTTTTACCGAGAGTATCTCGTCACCAAGACTCATAACCCCTCCTGCTGTAATTACGGCGTAAGATCAAGAACTTAGGTGTACGTGTCTTGATCAGTTAAGACGGTGCTTGTGGGGGCAGTCAAGCTGGGAGAAGGGTTGGGAATTAGTCATTGTGACCATCCTCTTTATTATGTGAAGTTTATTATTTTTGTTTTATCGGCGCTGAATTGAGCAGTTCCTTGAGAACCAAGTTATTACCTAATAGAGTCAACGTCTAACAACATTTCTTCTGACCAATCAATAACGCTATGTTATCGATTCTGCATTGATATCCAATTTCGACGCCGAACGTGCTTGTTATTAAGTAAAGCGCTGTTCCCCCTGTCGTAGACCCTCTCTTTCAGATACTCTCAAGCATGCGTTCTAGGTGGAATCCTCCCGCCGATCTCATCCCTTAAGGCCCTCCCAGGGGCCCCGAACCGGACATTGAATACTCTAGGTTATGGTTAAGCACATCGATCCAGACATGACGTTGCTGAAAATGCCGTCTCTGAAAGCAGTCAAGTCATTCGTAGCAGCTGCCAAATACCAGAGTTTCACGCGAGCGGCAGAGGCACTGTGCGTTACTCAAGCGGCAATTAGTCGTCAGATTCGGGAGCTTGAGACGTACCTTGGGGTTGATCTCTTCAAGAGGGTCGGTCGAGCGGTCGAACTGACTGAGGCCGGCTCCATTTTTTTCGATGCCGCGCAGCTATCCTTCGTAAACATCTCCCAGGCAGCAGAGCGCATCCGCACCAACAATGCAGGCAAGCGCACTCTGACGCTTTGCTGTTCTCCCGCTTTTTCGGCCCTTTGGTTAGCAGCCAAGCTGCCGGGTTTTTTTACTCAGAACGCTGACATTGATCTGAACCTGGTGACCACTCAAAACTTTTTGTCGATGGAACCCGGTGTAACGCCGGACATCTTCATCACCAAGATGGCCAAGGTTCAGGATGGTTATCGTAGCTATCCGTTGTTTCATGACGTCATCTACCCGGTGTGCACACCTCGCTATAAAGAGGAGCATCCTGAGCTGTCCAGCCTGGAAGGGTTGCGCGATGGGGTTTTGCTAAATCTCAGCCCCTATGGCAGATCCCAGGTAGCGGAGCATGTCGACTGGGGCGTTTGGCTGGCCTATCACGATGTTGATATTGAAAAGCGGCCTCACGATAGCCCTCACGTTTTCAACGCAAACGACTACAACCTGGTGATCAGCATGGTTTTGACCCACCAGGGTGTAGCTCTTGGATGGAATCATCTGGTTGCAAATCTAATCGAAAACGGATCACTGGTTCGTCCAGTCGATCAGGAAGTGGTTCTCCATGAAAGCCAGCACTATCTGACTTTTCGTGAAGACCGAGTGAATGATGAAGCGTGTTGCCGGCTACGTGACTGGATTCTTGCACAGTTCTCACAAGTCGTTTGAGTACGGGCAGCAGTTAAACAGTGACTTTAATGGTGAGGAGGGGGAGGTTTGGAGGCGGGAGTTTAATGCCGACAGGGTGAGGATGTAAGAAAGACACCGGCCACAATTTTTCGAAGAAAAAACAAAGGTAGGCCGGTGGTGATAATTCGTGGTTCTCACCACCGGCAGAGTTGCACTTAACCGACAGATCTTAACGTGATCGTGTCATTGAGTTGCTCAAGCATCGTTTTGCAGTACCAATCATCAAACTGACACACACCAATTTCGCTAGCGACCGATAATGGGCCTGGTTCGTAAGCTGGAGAGTTAACCCCTACCTGCGCGCCTTCCACCAAGGTGCGGTCTTGGTCATTGGTTGCAAGCCAAACTTTAGTGAGTCGATCGATGTCGTAGTCGACACCTTCCTGTGCGTCCTTCTTAACAATCCATTTCGTAGTGACCAACGTCTCGTTCGGACCGATAGGCAGAACACGGAAGCTCAGCGCGTGATCGCCCAGAAAGTGGTTCCAGGTCGATGGGTAATTGAAATAAAGCAGGGCACCGATGTTGGCTTCACCCGTTGTATCCAGCCGGCCTGATACCGCAGGCTTGCCATCCATTGTGTAGCTGACGGCCCCGGAAAACAGTGGTATGCGAGTCATTCGGAAGCGACCATCATCGTCCATGACCAGTCGGCTAGGCAGGCCTGCCGCTTCGCAGCGATCCCAGTGCTCCTTGAGTTCGAGATCCTCATCGCCGCCAGCGCCGCCCACTGATGGGTTGTCCACGAATGAGTGCATCAATTCCGGGTGAGTACAATCACAGTGGTAGCACTCACGGTTGTTCTCGAAAACCAGTTTCCAGTTGCCTTTTTCGATAATGTTCGACTCAAACGCGACTTTGCAGTCGTCCAGATTATGAGGTGCAACGAAAGGGGTTACGGATTTTCTGAATGACGAAAAGTCAGGGGCGACGTCAGCTACGCACACGTAAATGTAGCTCTCTACGATCTCGCAATGGACGGGTTTCAACCCATACTGAGACTTGTCGAAATCCTCCCCCATGTTTCCGGCGAAAAGCAGTTTGCCATCCAGCTCGAATGTCCATTTGTGGTAAGGGCATACCAGCTTGGCGACCTTGCCGCTTGCTTGCGGACAGACCTTGGAGCCGCGATGGCGACAAGCGTTGTGGAATGCGCGAATCTGTTTATCTGCGCCACGGACGACTGCGACGGGATAATCGCCGACTTGCAGCGACAGGTACTGCCCCGACTTTTCCAGCTCAAATGTATGCCCTGCGAAGATCCAGCTTTTATGCCAAATCTGTTCCAGATCCTGCCGATAAACGTCTGGGTCGCTATAAAGGGCACCCGGCAGCGCATGGTCAGGTTTGCGCTGCGCAATAAGATTTGAAACTGCCGATTTAGTGCTCACGGTCAACACACTCCAAAAAACAGGGGGGGGCAACACGTTCAGCCGGTTCAGGTAAGCGAGGCTAAACGGTCTTGAGTTCGCCGCACCGTCTGTGGGTTTTACCCCGTCAAACCGTGCTGCTTGTATCCGCCAACCGAAACGGCTTGCCACGTTCCGAAAGCGGCTCTCGAAAAATGTGCCTTCTTGGATGGCGATGCCATTCCGTGCACTCGTTTCGATTCGGTGTCCTTACAGATGCAGACAATTAGCAAAGACCATTGTTTGCATTAATCGCGATTTTCTACAGCATACAAGTCGAGCTTAGACAACCGGGCCTCAAATGTGCACGTAGCACCCAAAAGTCTTCAAACGCCATTTCGCCGGTAAAATATCGCTGTTCTAAAGACTACGTCGGCAATCACACACCAACAAGAAACTTTTCCTCTTATCAATGCATAAACAAATGTTATCGATTGATAATTCAGTCATAAGAGAAAAAACTTAACCCGTTGAAATTAAAGAAAAAATAATTTTTCTTCTTCGGTGCTATATCGCCTCAAAGATGTATACGCGAGGAATACACGCTATTGACCACTCTATTGCCCCATGCCAGTCTGGATTCAACAGTTAGCGGTGCTTAGCCGTAAAACAACCTCTGGAGGTCGTTTGTGAAAAGCGGCAAAAGCAATCTTTACGAAGACTTGAAACGTCAGATTTTGACAATGGAGTTGGACCCTGGCGAAGCACTGGATGAGGTTGTTCTTAGTGAGCGTTATGGCCTCTCCCGAACGCCTGTTCGTGAAGTTTTTAGACGTCTGGCGGGGGAGGGTTATATCGATATTCAAGAAAATCGAGGCGCCCGGGTAATTCCTATGAATTACGCCACTCTTCGAAATTTTTTTCTGGTTGCGCCAATGATTTATGCGGCCATTGGTCGCCTGGCGGTACAAAACTTCAAGCCACATCAACTGACTGATCTCAAAAAAACCCAGCGACGCTTTCGCAAAGCTACTACTTCAAAAGATGCGCTTTCGATGGTCGTTGAGAATAATCGCTTTCACGCAATTATGGGTGAAATGGCGGGTAATCAGTATCTCGAACCCAGTTTGGAAAGGCTGCTTATTGATCATGCTCGAATCGGCAACACGTTTTTTCGTCCTCAAAACAGGGACATGGAGAAACGTCTCGAGCAATCTGCCGGACATCATGACGCTTTTATTGAAGCTATTGAACGGTGTGATGAAAGTGCCGTAGTCGATCTCGTGTTTGAACACTGGGAACTGTCCCGTGAAAACATGGAAATGTTTATCGCGCCTCAAGGCATCAAGGCTGACGCGCTTGTTGATCTTCCACGTAACTCGCATTTGGAGAAATTATCTTGAAATTTGAAGGTATTTATACGCCAGCAGTGACTCCTCATAAACCTGATGGGGAGATCGACTGGAGTGTGTATTCGGAAGTTTTGGAGTCGCTGATTGAGGCGAAGGTACACGGCATTATTATCGGCGGCTCGACCGGCGAATATTATGCGCAGACTTCAGAAGAGCGTACTGAGCTCGCCGCTTATGCGAAGGATGTCATCGGTACACGGGTGCAGCTGATCGTCAGTACCGGGGCCATTCGCACCGAAGATGCCGTGCAGTACGCCAAGGATGCCAAAGCGATCAAGGCGGACGCCATTCTCGTCACCAGTCCGCCGTATGCGCTGCCAACTTCCCAGGAAAATGCGATTCATGCGCTGACTATTGATCGCGCCGCCAACCTGCCGATCATGCTCTACAACTATCCGGGTCGCATGTGCGTTTCGATGGATGAGGAGTACCTCACCCGCGTGAGCGAATCGAAAAACGTCGTGGCCATTAAGGAAAGTTCCGGTGACATGGGCCGTGTGCATCTCCTTGCCCGTGAATATCCACATATCGCGCTGTCATGCGGCTGGGACGATCAAGCTCTCGAATTCTTTGCCTGGGGCGCCAGAAGCTGGGTATGTGCAGGTTCCAACTTCCTGCCCAAGGAGCACGTAGCGCTTTATGAAGCCTGTGTGATCGAAAAGAACTTCGACAAAGGCCGTCAGATCATGTCAGCGATGATGCCGCTGATGAATGCTCTGGACGGCGGCAAGTTCGTGCAGTCAATCAAGTACGGTTGCGAGGTTACCGGACTGAAAGTGGGTGACGTGCGCTTGCCGCTTCAGCCACTTGAAGACGAAGAAAAGCAAAGCCTTGCATCGGTCATCGCCGAACTTAAACGCAACGTAGCCAACCTCACTTCGGGAGCCAGCCATGGGTGATCTTCTGAGCAAGGCCGAATACGCGGTCATCGCGAAAAACATTTCGTTTCCTTCCAACGCATTCATCAATGGTGCGTTCAGATCAGCGATCTCTGGAAAAACCTTCGCCACGACCAATCCGGCGACGGGTGAGTTTTTGACAAATGTCGCGGCCTGTTCGTCCGAGGATGTCGACTTTGCGGTGAGTAACGCCAAAGAGGCCTTCGAGGATGGACGCTGGAGATCGATTTCTCCCAGGGAGCGCAAAGCGGTTTTGCTGAAGTTTGCAAACCTGCTTGAAAGCCATGCACACGAACTGGCCGTCCTCGAGAGCCTCGATAGCGGCAAGCCTGTGAGTGAGTGTCAGTTGGTCGATGTGCCGGACACCATCCACACGCTACGCTGGCACGCGGAACTGATCGACAAGATTTATGACAACACCGCCCCGGTAGGCCGCGACGCGCTGACCATGGTGGTCCGGGAGCCGATCGGCGTGGTGGGCTGCGTATTGCCCTGGAACTTCCCACTGCTGATGCTGGCCTGGAAAATCGGCCCGGCGCTCGCTGCTGGCTGCTCGGTGATTGTCAAACCCGCCGAGCAGACCACGCTGACGACGTTGCGAGTGGCGGAGCTGGCGGTAGAGGCGGGCTTGCCTGCCGGTGTACTCAACATCGTGACCGGCTCCGGGAAGGACGTCGGCGAGCCGATCGGCCTGCACAACGATGTCGACATGGTGAGCTTTACCGGCTCCACCGCGACTGGCCGCCGTTTCCTGCATTACGCAGCTGATTCGAACCTCAAACGCATCGTGCTCGAATGCGGCGGGAAAAATCCGGCCGTGGTGATGGACGATGCCCAAGACCTGGATCTCGTCGCTCAGCATGTCGTCAACGGCGCCTTCTGGAACATGGGCGAAAACTGCTCCGCGACTTCACGCCTGATCGTCCACGCGTCTGTTAAAGACGAACTGCTGGAGCGCATGGGCGCCTACATCCGCGAATGGAAGATGGGCGACCCACTGGATCCGCAAAACCGCGTAGGGTCGCTGGTCAGCCCAGAGCATTTCGCAAAAGTGAAGTCGTACCTTGAGCACGCCACCGCCGGGAAGCTCGCAGTCGTGTATGGCGGCGCGACCAAAGACGGTGCCTTCGTAGAGCCGACCGTGATTGACGGTGTGGATCGAGACAGTCGGTTGTTCCAGGAAGAGATCTTCGGCCCGATTCTTTCGGTCACCACCTTCAACACAATCTCCGAAGCGATTGCTCTGGCCAATGACACGGTATACGGCCTGGCGGCCTCGGTTTATACCGGCAGCCTGCGTCGGGCGATCAAGTTGTCGCGGGAAATCCGCGCCGGCATCGTCACCGTGAACTGCTTTGGCGAAGGCGATGCGTCGACACCTTTCGGCGGCTACAAGGAATCAGGGTTCGGCGGTCGAGACAAATCGATTTTTGCTCACGATCAATACACCGAAATCAAAACCATCTGGATCGATGTCTCTGATCGGTCGGATGAAGAGACCGAAAAATGAGCACCCATACCATCAAGCGCCTGCCGGTAGACACCGGGGTTTCAGGTTGGGAGGCGATTTCCGCACGCACTGCGCCTGTCCGCATGCTTGATGGAAATGTGACGGCGGATTGGCTGATTATCGGTGCCGGTTTTGCCGGCCTTTCCGCCGCACGCAGGCTTTCACAGTTACACCCGGGTGACAGCATTGTTGTGGTCGATGCTCATGAAGTCGCCAAGGGGCCGGCGGGCAGAAACTCTGGCTTCATGATCGATGTGCCGCACAGTCTGTCGTCCGGGGAATACTCCGTGGCGAGTGAGTCTGCAACGGCTCTGGAAATCACGCAAAATCGTTTTGCGATTGATTTCGCTGCGCAAGCGGCACGCGAATACGGTATGTCCGCAGACACGTTCGACCCATCAGGGAAGATCAACGCGGCCGCCACTGAGCGGGGATTAAAACTGAACGTCAATTACGCCGAATCCCTTGAGCGCATTGGCGAAAAGTTCGAGATGTTTGATGCAGTGCAAATGCGTGAAATCACGGGGTCCACCTATTACCAAGGTGGGATCTATACCCCCGGCGCAGTGTTGATTCAACCCGCACAATACATCAGAGACCTGGCAGCAGGGCTGGAAGGGAAAATCACTCTCTTTGAGCGCTCTCCCATTATTGAATTGTCGAAGCAGGGTAGCGGCTGGACCGCTCGATCTCATAACGGGATGGTGCACGCACCCAAGGTCATTCTGGGGGTTAACGGCCACATTGAAGACTTTGGTCATTATCAAGGACGTCTGCTGCACGTCTTTACGTACGCTTCCATGACGGCAGCGTACAGTGATGATGCATTCAAGAAAGACGTGCCGGGTAAAGCCAGGTGGGCATTGTTGCCGGCTGATCCAATGGGAGCGACCGTTCGCAAAATCTCTTCAGACGGTCTCTCGCGAATCGTCATCCGGACAAAGTTCACCTACGACCCGAGTATCCAGGTCACTCCAGAGCGTGTAGCTGCGGTTGCCAAAGAGCAGCGACATTCCTTGGATGCACGCTTTCCCGAACTGAAATCCACTCCGCTGGAGTTCAGTTGGGCCGGCCGTCTGTGTTTGAGCCGTAACAACGCCGCTGCATTTGGCGAGATCGAAGAAAACCTGTATTCGGCTTGCTGCGAAAATGGGTTGGGAACGGTCAAGAGCACCCTGGCAGGTGTAATGGCGGCGGAGTTGGCTTCGGGTACACGTTCTGAGTTTCTGGATAGTTTCAGTCACGCGCCGGGACCCAGCAGGCTACCCCCCAAAATAATAACGAAGCTGGGCGTCAGTTCGGTCATTCGTTGGCATGAGTTTTGGGCCGGGCGAGAAGGTTAGTAAGTTTAAATTGTCGGCTTTTCCTATAAAGGCCATTTAATAAGTCACTCATAAGAACGGAATAATCCATGAATATATGGAAGGCATACTGCGCGCTCGCGCTTGTGGGCATGATGAGTGTGCAGGTACAGGCAGAAGAAAAAACATAGTAATGGGTAGCATGTCCTGGGAGGACTTGGTGCCCATTACTGGCATAACCAAGAAAGTACTTGAGGACACGGCCATAAAAAGGGGCAGCTCAAAGCTGCCCTTTTCCCAACCTACTCCTTAGGCGGCGCTAAACAGCTTGTGCGGATCCATGACGAATTTCTTCGGCACTCCGGCATCGAACTCGTGGTAACCGCGCGGCGCGTCGTCCAGGCTGATCACCTGCACGCCGACGACCTCGGCAATGTTGATCCGGTCCCACATGATCGCCTGCATCAGCTGACGGTTGTACTTCATCGTCGGGGTCTGGCCGGTGTGGAAGCTGTGGGACTTGGCCCAGCCGAGGCCGAAACGGATGTTCAGGCTGCCATGCTTGGCGGCTTTGTTGACCGCGCCCGGGTCTTCGGTGACATATAGACCGGGGATCCCGATATTGCCGGCGACCCGCACCACACCCATCAGCGCGTTGAGCACATCGGCCGGCGCCTCGTGCTGCGCACCGTCATGGCCGTGGCCACGGGCTTCGAAGCCGACCGCATCGACCGCACAATCGACTTCCGGCTCACCGAGCAGGTTGGCGATTTGCTCGTGCAGCGGAGTGTCCTGAGTCAGGTCGGCGATCTCGAAGCCCTGGGCCTTGGCATGCGCCAGACGCAGCGGATTGACGTCGCCGACGATCACTACCGCCGCACCAAGCAGACGGGCGGAAGCGGCAGCAGCCAGTCCGACCGGACCGGCACCTGCGATATACACTGTGCTGCCAGGGCCGACACCGGCGGTCACCGCGCCGTGGTAGCCGGTCGGCAGGATATCGGAGAGGCAGGTCAGGTCGCGGATTTTCTCCATCGCCTTGTCGCGGTCGGGCAGCTTCAACAGGTTGAAGTCGGCATACGGCACCAGCACGTATTCGGCCTGCCCGCCAACCCAGTCGCCCATGTCCACATAGCCATAGGCACCGCCGGGGCGCGCCGGGTTGACCGTCAGGCAGACGCCGGTGTGCTGTTCCTTGCAACTGCGACAACGGCCGCAGGCGACGTTGAACGGCACCGAGACCAGATCACCGATCTGCACGTTTTCCACGTCACGGCCCTTTTCGATCACCTCACCAGTAATTTCATGGCCAAGCACCAGCCCTACCTGGGCCGTGGTCCGACCGCGCACCATATGCTGGTCGGAGCCGCAGATATTGGTCGAAACCACGCGCAGGATCACGCCATGGTCAATGCGCTTGCCGCGCGGGTCTTCCATTTTCGGATAGGGGATGGTCTGCACCTCGACCTTGCCTGCGCCGAGATACACGACACCACGATTACCAGACATGCTTTCACCTCGCTTTTGTAGTTGTGAGAACACGGCCCTTGTACTGCGAAGGGTCGCGCGGCCTTACAGTGCGGCGATATATGTCTTGCGTTCGCGCGTGAATGCAGCTTGGTTGGAAGTTACCTTCCAACGACGCGTGATTAGCAGTCAACGTATCGATCCTACGCCTGGTATCAGTACCCGGCGAGAGCATTTAGCACCCAATCATCATCCCGGTTGGCAGGGCTGGTCGTCCGGAAGAAGTGGCTGCTGCCGTTACGTTTCTGGCCTCACCGAGTCCTGCAACGGAGGTGGGTGAGTGGCTCCCTCCGTTGCTAGCTGGGCGAATTCGATCAAAACGGCAGTGGCAGTTTCGCCGTGCGACCCCCATCCACCACCAGCACCTGCCCGGTGATGAAGGCCGATGATTCGCAGGCCAGGAAAACGACTGTCCCGCCAACATCCGTCGGCAATCCGGTACGTCCGACCGGGTGAAGGCGCAGGAGTGCCTGGCGGGCTGCACAGGGATCAGCTTGAGCGGCGAGGTACGCATCACTCAACTCGGAATTGATCCACCCTGGAGCAATGGCATTGCAGCGGATGCCGTCCCGGCCGAGATCGACTGCCAAGGCTCGGGTCAGCCCATGGATGCCGGCCTTGGAGGCACAGTACGCGGCATGTTCAGGGTTGGCGCCTATTCCTTCGATCGAGCCGATGTTGATGATGCTGCCACCGCCTCGCTGACGCATCTGGGGTACTAACGCCTTGCACAAGAACGCTGGCGCCCGCAGATTGACAGCCATCATGCGATCCCAGTCCTGTTCGGTCATATCATCAATGGATTTCTCGAACATGAACCCGGCGTTGTTAACCAATACATCGATTCCGCCAAGCTGCTCCTGGGCGAAGTGGGCAATCAAATGGGGTGCCTCCATCGAGGCGAGATCAGCCTCGACGAAATAGACTTGAGGGTGATTTTGCAAGTCGGCGTCCAGTACCTGGCGCTGAGCGATCAACACAGAAGCTCCCGCCTCCAGCAATTGTTCGGTGATGCCTCGGCCAATCCCTCTGCCGCCCCCGGTCACCACTACATTTTTACCGTTGAGCATCGCTACTTCTTCTTAGCCGGATACCGGCTTGGCGCCTGTGACTTCTACCGTTTCACCGGCGATGTACCTGGCCTCGTCGGACGCCAGAAATGCGATGACATCCGCAATGTCTTCGGGCTCGGCGATACGGCCTAATGGCACGCTCTTGTTCAGTTCCTGCACGGCTTTGTCCGGATCGAGGCCGCGACGTTCAAAGCCGCTGCGTATCATCGGGGTATTGATTTCGTGCGGGCATACGGCGTTGACACGGATGCCCAAAGGGGCGCAATCGCGGCCCAGATTCTTGGTTAAAGCCGCAACGGCCCCTTTGCTTGTGCAATACGCCACGTGGGCGGGGCCTGGATAAATTCCCCAGACAGATGATGTGTTGACGATTGCGGCGCCCGGGCGATTTTTCATGTGCGGTATCGCGGCACGGCAGATGAAGAACACCGCATTCAGGTTTACGCCCATGGCGTCGAACCACATGTCGTCAGTGGTTTCCTCAATCGTGCCGCGGGGAATGATGCCCGCATTGTTCAATACAATATCGATCCCCGAAAAAATATCGACAGCAGTTTGGACAATCGCTTCGCAATATTCTTTTCGGCGTAAATCGCCTGCCACGTAGTGTACTTCGGCACCCAGGTCACGGACTTTTGCGGAAATTGATTTGCAACCGGCTTCATCAAGATCAGACAAGACAAGCTTTGCGCCTTCTCGGGCGAACAATAGTGCTAGCGCCTGTCCGACACCGCCGGCAGCGCCGGTAATGACCACCACTTTATTATTGAATTTCATAGGGCAACCTACCTGGTAGTTTTTTTGGCGGAGCCATTATTTAATTTCAATGGATCGCAGCGTCCAACAACTTTTTTACCGGGCCAAAGATGACGTGGCGTTATCCAAAAAATCGCGCGCGCAACAAACATCCTCTTGGCATTGCGAACATATGTCTAAAAAATGTACGCCCATGTACATGCCGTGTACGCCACAGATCCCGGGGTGTACAGTGACGAGGAATTTTCAAAGAAAGGTGCAACCCAAATGTCACAGACAGGAAGGGCGAAAACCAAAGCGCAGGACGCAGGCTGGCGAGGCTCCGTAGATGGTTGGCTGGACGCCGCCTACGATGCTCTTAAAGAGTCGGGTGTGGATGCTGTGCGGGTGATGCCGCTGGCCAAACGCTTGAATTTGTCTCGTACCAGCTTCTACTGGTTCTATGAAGATCGGGAACAGCTGCTCGCGGCACTCCTGGCTCGATGGCGGGACAAGAACACCGGCGGTATGGTCAGCCAATGCGAGAGTTACGCAGAAAGTATTTCCGAAGCGATTCTCAACGTCTTCGAATGCTGGGTGAACCCTGAGCTGTTCGACTCGCAATTCGAATTTGCCGTGCGCAGTTGGGCGCTGCAATCGGACGAGGTCAAAGCTGAAATCGCTTTGGCCGATGAGGCACGGATGAATGCCTTGGCCGCTATGTTCCGACGGTTTGGCTACGACGCAGAGGGGGCCGATGTTCGGGCCAGGACGATCTACCTCACGCAGATCGGCTACATCTCCATGAAAACCAATGAGGATATTGTCGTTCGATTTCGACGGATTCCTCAGTACGTGAGCGTGTTTACCGGCAAAGTACCGAAGCGGCGCGAGCTGGACCGCTTTTATGGAAAGTTCGGCTACGCAGAAAAAGAGCCCGGCGTCTTCGTTCCCTTGGTCGAAACATTCGAGGAGTCCACTGCCGATGGAGAATAGAACCCTGGGCATCATTGGGGGCACGGGCTGGCTCGGGCGCGCAATCGCGGAGGCGCTGCTCGATAGCGGGTTCATCGGGCCTGACCGTTTGTTGATCTCGAACCGCTCCGGCGTCAGTACCTTCGAGCCAGGCGTGAGGCTGCTGGCCGACAACCAGCAGTTGGTGGAGCTCAGCGATATTGTCGTGCTGTCCATCCGGCCGGAGCAGTTTCGTGAACTGCAGATCAACGCCCGCGGCAAGCTGGTGATTTCCCTAATGGCTGGAGTTCCGGCGGCAGCCATCTGCGCGGCCACCGATGCGGATACAGTGGTGCGGGCCATGCCGAATGCGGCCGTGGAAATCAGGCAGTCGTTCACGCCCTGGTACAGTGTCGGAAACCTTGTTGAACGCGACCGCAAGTGGGTGCAGCGACTGTTCGAGTGCGTAGGTTCGGCGGACGAAGTGCCTGATGAAGACTGTATTGATTACCTCAGCGCGTTGTCCGGGACTGGGCCGGCCTTCCCGGCAATGTTGCAAATGGCACTGACTAATCAGGCGGTGGCTGCGGGAATTCCCCTTGCCATCGCGCAGCGCGCTGCACAAGGCGTGGTGGTGGGGGGCGGTCAGATGCTTGCCAGCCGCGATCCGCGGCAAATGATTGAGTCGTTGATGGCTTACCGTGGCGTGACGGCAGCAGCGCTGCAGTCGATGGCCGATCAAAACATCGAGTCCATTGTGGGGCGGGCAGTAAAGGCAGGCGCTGAGGTTGCGCGGCGAGGAATGTAGCCAGGGCAGGGGATATACAGTGAAGGCCCGCTGAAGGGCCTTCACTGCAGAAGGCGTCAGACGGTTGCGATTATTCGGCCTTGAAGCAATAGACAGCCAGTTTGTTGCCATCAAGGTCCCGAGCGTAAGCGGCATAGGCATTCTCAGCCCAGTTACGCGACCCCGGTTTGCCTTCACAGATGCCACCGGCGGCGAGTGCGGTTTCGTGGAATGCATGTACCGCAGCGCGATTTGGTGCTTCGAAGCTGACAGTCACGCCATTGCCAACGTTGGCAGGATTGCCATTGGCGGGTTTGAGCACGAAGAACGACGGTTTATCCACGCCCCAGATGGAGCCGGATTCATCGAGGTCGGCAACACGGTTGAGACCAATTTCTTTGAGAACACCATCATAGAAGGTCCGTGCTTTGGCAAGGTCATTGGTACCGACAGTGACATGAGTAAAAACAGACATTTTGATTTCCTTTGGGTTGTGATGCTGGTGTGAGCGCTGGCCGATATCACGGCAGTGCCTTGGTCAGAAATGAATGACGGTGCGAATGCTTTGCCCGGCATGCATCAATTCGAAAGCCTTGTTGATGTCCTCAAGGCCAAGGTTATGAGTGATGAAGGTTTCCAGCGGAATTTCGCCAGTGCTCGCTTTCTCGACGTAACTGGGAAGCTCCGTGCGGCCCTTGACCCCACCAAACGCGCTGCCGCGCCAGACTCGCCCAGTCACCAGTTGGAAAGGGCGGGTGCTGATTTCCTGGCCCGCACCGGCGACACCAATGATGATCGATTCGCCCCAGCCCTTGTGGCAGCACTCCAGAGCAGCTCGCATCAACTTGACGTTGCCGACACATTCAAACGAATAGTCCACGCCACCGTCGGTGAGCTCGACAATCACGTCCTGGATGGGCTTGTCATAGTCCTTGGGATTTATGAAATCGGTCGCGCCGAGCGATAGGGCGACGTCCCGCTTGGCCGGGTTGATATCAATGGCGATGATCCGCCCGGCGTTGGCCATTTTCGCGCCGATGATGGCCGCTAGCCCGATCCCACCGAGCCCGAATATCGCTACGCTCGCCCCGGCCTCAACCTTGGCGGTATTGAGTACGGCACCAATGCCTGTGGTCACGCCACATCCCAGCAAGCAAACCTGTTCTAGCGGTGCATCCTTGGGGATTTTGGCCAGGGAGATCTCCGGCAGTACCGTGTACTCGGAGAAGGTCGAGCAGCCCATGTAGTGGAACACCGGCTGGCCCTGAAAGGAGAAGCGCGATGTTCCGTCAGGCATCAGGCCCTTGCCCTGTGTCGCTCTGACTGCCTGGCACAGGTTGGTCTTGCCCGACAGACAGAATTTGCATTGCCGGCACTCGGCCGTGTACAGCGGAATCACATGATCGCCGACCGACAATGACGTCACGCCTTCGCCGATCGACTCGACGATCCCGCCGCCCTCATGGCCCAGGACGGCAGGAAAGATTCCCTCGGGATCGTCGCCCGACAGGGTAAAAGCATCCGTGTGGCAAACACCGGTTGCCACGATTCGTACCCGTACTTCGCCAGCCTTGGGTGGTGCGACATCGATGTCTACCAGCTGTAACGGCTGTCCTGGGCCGAAAGCGACTGCCGCCTTTGATTTAATGGTCACTGCTGACATGGTTTCCCTCTTGTTCATGGCGAGCCTCCGTTCCAACAAGAATGGAGGCTCGGATTCAGATTTCTTTCACCAGGCGCAAAGCGTCGTAGATGGCCGCGTGGGTGTTGCGAGCAGACACGGCGTCGCCGATCCGGAACAGCTGGAAGCGTCCTTCGGGATTGGTGACGATGTTCTGTGCCGTGCCGGCGATCAGGTCATGCTGCTCTACCGCGCCGCCATTGGTGGAGAGAGGACGCAGGTCGAAGTACAAGTCGTCCAGGGGAAGGGTGCCGTGGTTGACGACCACCTGATCGACCACGCGCTGCTTGTGAACCTGTCCGTAATCGCTGCCAAAGGTTGCAACGAGCCCGCCATCACATTTTTCCACTGTATCGACCCGGTAGGTCACGGTGAAGGTGACGTCCAGATCCTGCAGGCTGCGCATGTAGGGCACCAGGTTCATGGCCATGACTTCAGGTGCAAACGAGCGGTCAGGGGTAACGATTTCGACTGTCGCACCGCTTTGCGCGATGACCTCGGCAGCCTGCAGGGCGGCATGATCCCCAGCATCGTCGAAGATCAGTACGTTGCGTCCGGGCTTGATGTCACCGGAAATGATGTCCCAGGTTGAAACCACGAGTTCGTTACCTTTGCGGAGCACCTCGGTATCCGGCAGGCCTCCGGTCGCAACGATGACCACGTCTGGCTCGAAGGCTTGTACGGTGTCGGCCTCGGCCCAGGTATTGAAGTGAAACTTCACCCCCAGCCGTTCGCATTGCGCCATGCGCCAATCAATGATGCTGATCATCTCGCGACGACGCTCGCTCAGCGCAGTCAGACGAATCTGCCCGCCGGGCTGGTCAGCCGCCTCAAGCACCGTCACGTCATGGCCGCGCTCACCGGCGACCCTCGCCGCTTCCAGCCCCGCAGGGCCGGTGCCGACCACCAGCACTCTACGCTTGACGGCGGCTTTGGGGATGTCATGGGGCATGGTGGTTTCCCGGCCCGTCGCCGCGTTGTGAATACAGTAGGCCGCGCCGCCTTGGTAGATACGATCCAGACAGTAGTTGGCACCCACACACGGGCGAATATCTTCTTCGCGCTTCTCGATGATCTTGCGCACGATGTGCGGATCGGTCATGTGTGCACGGGTCATGCCCACCATGTCCACTTTGCCTGAAGCAATCGCGTAGCGCGCCGTGGCCACGTCGGGAATCTTCGCGGCGTGGAAGGTCGGGAAGCCTGTTGCCGAACGGATCTCGCCAGCGAAGTCGAGGTGGGGTGAGTTGCGCATACCCTGGATCGGGATGACATCGGTCAAGCCGGCGTCCGTATCGATGTGACCGCGCACGACGTTCAGGAAGTCGACCAGTCCGCTGTCCTTGAGCATGTGGGAAATCTGCATGCCCTCGCTGGCATTGAAGCCACCGGGCAGTTCTTCATCACCGGTGTAGCGAACCCCGAGCAGAAAATCTTCGCCGACTCGCTGGCGGATGCCACGCAGGATGTCGAAGGTAAAGCGCATGCGGTTTTCCAGCGAGCCGCCGTAAGGACCGTCGAGGTCATTGGTCAATGGCGACCAGAATTGGTCCATCAGATGCCCATAGGCCTGAAGCTCCAGACCATCGAGACCCGCCGCCTTCATGCGCTCCGCGGCGTCCACATAGTCCTTGATGATCCGCTCGATGTCCCATTCCTCCATTTTCTTTGGGAAGGAGCGGTGGGAAGCCTCGCGGCGGTGTGACGGCGACACCACCGGTAACCAATCGGCCTTGTCCCAGCGGGTACGGCGACCCAGGTGAGTCAACTGGATCATCACCGCCGCACCGTGTTCGTGGCATTCATCGGTCAGGTCCTTCAACCATCCGACCACTTCATCCTTGTAGGCGAGCACATTGTTGAACACCGGCGGGCTATCCCGGGACACGGCCGCGGACCCGGCAGTCATGGTCAGGGCGACACCGGCTTTTGCGCGCTCCACGTGGTAGGCGCGATAGAGATCCTTGGGCATGCCATCCACAGGGTAGGCCGGTTCATGGGAGGTGGTCATGATCCGGTTTCTGAGGGTCAGATTCTTGATTTTATAGGGTTGCAGCAAGGGATCGCTGGACATCGTGGTGCGCTCCAAAGTGGGCTTCATCAGGCTTGGTGACTTGAAATTAGGATAAATGTACACCTGTGTCAATGATGAATGACACAGGTGTACATTTTGCTTGCGTGAAAAAATCCAGGATTAACATCCGTCAAAACAAGGACTGAGCTGGCTCATCCGCGCCTGTCATCCATTGCATCGATTGATTGAGTGCCCGAGGGAATTATGAAAGTGCTCGTAGCGGTAAAACGCGCCATCGACCCGAACGTGAAAGTTCGTGTTAAAGGTGATGGTTCAGGCGTCGACCTGAATGGCGTAAAAATGGCCTTGAACCCTTTCTGCGAGATCGCAGTGGAAGAAGCTATTCGCCTTAAGGAAAAAGGCGTGGTTTGCGAGGTGGTGGTCGTTTCCGTCGGTACTTCTGCTGCGCAAGAACAATTACGCACGGCATTAGCGCTTGGCGCGGATCGAGCACTCCTGGTCGAAACGAGCGCGATGCTCGAGCCGCTCAACGTGGCCAAATACCTAAGCAAAGTGATCGATAACGAAAAGCCGCAATTGATCCTTTTTGGTAAACAGGCTATTGACCAGGAGAACAACCAGACCGGGCAGATGGTTGCGCAATTAATAGGTAGCGGTCAGGCCACCTTTGCCTCGGCCATCAGCTATGCCGATGGCCGATGGGTTGTTGAGCGTGAAGTCGATGGTGGCAGCCAGGTTGTGGCCCTTACGGCACCAGCAGTTGTTACCTGTGATCTGCGCCTTAATGAACCGCGCTATGCCTCGTTGCCGAACATCATGAAAGCCAAGAAAAAACCTCTCGAGGTGATTGCCGCTGATGGCTTGGGCGCGAGTGTGAGGGAGCACACCCGGCTGCTCCAGGTGGCGCCACCTCCAGTGCGAAAAGCAGGTATCAAAGTCAGTTCGGTATCTGAACTGGTGGAAAAACTGAGAAACGTGGCGGGGTTAGTTTGATGCGCACATTGGTTATAGCCGAGCACAAAGGGAGTCAACTCACGGCAGGTACGTTGAGTGCAATTACTGCTGCTATCGATCTGGGCCTTGAAACGGATTTGCTTGTGATGGGGGGGCCAGAGGCGTCAGCCGTTGTGGAACAAGCCGCGCTTACCAAGGGCCTGCATCGGGTGCTGCTCGCGCAGGATGAGATGTTCGAGAAGACTCTGGCCGAAAATGTCCAACCACTGATCACCTCGCTAGTGGGCGACATTTATACCCATGTACTGGCCGATGCGAGCAGCATGGGGCGCGATGTGTTGCCACGGGTAGCGGCCAGCCTGGATGTCGGCATGCTTTCGGATGTCATCAAAATTGTGTCGGCAGACACCTTCGAGCGACCCATTTATGCGGGCAACGCGATCGCCACCGTTCAATCCATCGATTCAGTCAAGTTGCTCACCCTCCGTGCCTCGGCTTTTACCCAAGCCTCGTCCCATCAGGATCGCTGCGATGTCATGGCCGTTAATGGGGGGCAGAGCGCAAGCACTGTTCGCTTTGTAAGCGAACAACTGACGGTTAGCGAAAGGCCTGACCTATCGAGCGCTCGTGTCGTCGTTTCCGGTGGCCGCGGGATGCAGAGCAAAGAGAATTTTGCATTGATCGAACGTGTGGCAGACAAGCTCGGTGGCGCCGTAGGTGCATCACGCGCTGCTGTGGACGCAGGTTTTGCCCCCAACGACTTGCAAGTCGGGCAGACGGGGAAAATAGTGGCACCGGATCTCTATATCGCCGCTGGAATCAGTGGCGCCATTCAACACCTGGCGGGTATGAGTGGATCAAAGGTAATCGTCGCGATCAACCAAGACGCTGAGGCGCCGATCGCACAAGTTGCAGATTACTTGCTGGTTGCGGACTTATTTGAGGCATTACCGGCGCTCGAAAAGGCATTGTGAGTGAGTTAATAACAATTCCATTGCAGAACAATGTGCGAAATTGCGTATTTGAAAGTTTAATATTGGCTTCGCCAGAGGGCGGAGGAGGGCCGAACGACAGAAATAATGATAAATGATTTTGCATAACTAGAACTTATCCAGATACAACATATTATTTTCATGATGGAAGTTGATGCTTCTGCTGTCCTGCCAATAACTATTAGTACAGTACGCGGAGATGCACATGATTACGTTATCCAGTAAAACTTGTACCGGCTGGCTTGCAGGTTTGGTTATGGCCTCCAGCAGCCTGATTGCTCAAGCCGAGGAACCCGCGCCTATCCGTATCGGCTGGGTGAACTGGTCGGATACGGAAATCGCTGTAAAGCTGGCAGACACAGCGCTGCGAGATCACCTGAAGCAACCGGTTAAATTGGTTCTGGCCGATATTGGTATTCAGTTCCAGGCACTGGCTAACGGTAATATCGACCTGATTCCTATGGTTTGGCTGCCGAGCACTCACAAGTCCTTTTATGAGAAATACCGCGACAAGCTCGAAGACTTGGGGGTGCTTTATGAAGGTCGGATTGGCATGGCGGTGCCCACTTCTATTCCTATCAGTGAAATCGCCAGTGTCGAAGACCTTAACAAGCCAGAGGTAAGAGAAAAGCTCGGCGGCAAGATCCTGACTTCCGAAGTGGGTAATGGTCAGTACAAACTTACGGAAAAGGCCATTAAAGAATATCGTCTCGATGGCTATAAGATGGTCGCTTCTTCAGAATCTGGAATGCTGAGCGAGTTGGATCGTAATCTGAAACGTGACAAGTGGTCTTTGATTAACGCATGGAGCCCGCACTGGATGTTCTCCAAGTGGTCACTGCGATATTTGGATGATCCGAAGCAGATTTTCGGAGGCGCTGAGCAAATCCACGCGGTTGCACGCATCGGTTTTAGCGCGGAACATCCCGATGTTGCTCAATTCTTCGCCAACTTCAAAATCCCTAAGGAAGTTCTGAAGTACCCACCGATTTTTGATGCCTTCTCTGCGTGAGGTTCAAAAAACGCTGATTTGGTCGAAAAGCAGACCTTTCCACTCTTTAATTCATGATTTTTCCTCTAATCGCGCTGTTTCAGGGCGATTAGCCCGCATTACAGGCGCACCTCTCCTGCATTCAACAATCGTTTTCGCACCATCCACAAGTTCGACAAGGCGAACAACGTCGTCTGTTGAGCGATGTTTTTCGTCAGACCACGAAAGCGCACTTTCGTATAGCCAAACTGGCGCTTGATCACTCGAAATGGGTGCTCAACCTTGGCTCTGACTTGCGCTTTCGCATACTCAATTCCGCGTAGCGCACTGCCGATCACCGTGTCTTTGCCATGCTCTTTGTACGAACTGGGCCGTGCAGAAATCGACCAGATCATCTTGCGATCCTGATGTTCCGGGCGCTTCTGCACCCCGGTGTAACCGGCATCGCCACAGACGTGAACCTCTTCCCCATGAAGCAGTTGATCCACTTGTGTCACGTCCGCCACGTTGGCAGGAGTACCGACCACGCTATGAACCAAGCCCGAATCCGCATCGACGCCAATGTGGGATTTCATTCCAAAATAGTACTGATTTCCTTTCTTGGTCTGATGCATCTCGGGATCGCGTTTCTTGTCTTTATTCTTGGTTGAGCTGGGGGCATGAATGATCGTCGCATCCACTATCGTTCCGTGGCGCAACATCAATCCACGCTCACCCAGATAACCGTTGATAACCTGCAAAATCCCGCCCGCCAGGTCATGCTTCTCCAGCAAGCGGCGGAAGTTGAGGATCGTGGTTTCGTCAGGAATTCGATCCAGATGCAGCCCTGCAAACTGACGCAGGATCATCGTTTCATACAGCGATTCCTCCATCGCCGGATCGCTGTAGCCGAACCAGTTCTGCATCAGATGAACCCGCAACATGGCCAGCAACGGATACGCCGGACGACCGCCTTCACCCTTTGGATAATGCGGTTCGATCAAGGCAATCAACCCCTTCCAGGGCACGACTTGATCCATCTCGATCAGGAAGCGCTCACGGCGGGTTTGCTTACGTTTGCCGGCATACTCGGCATCGGCGAAGGACATCTGTTTCATCGGGGCTCAACCGGTCGATTCGTGTGAGGGGGTATTTCACCAGAGTTGGAAGTCTTTTTCAGAGTTTCCCTAAAGCTGACCTTGAGAAAATGATGGCTACTGCGCGTGATAGCTCGGCAGACAAGGTAGTTGCAGAATACTACTCAGCCAACAAACCCCGCTTTGCAGCAATGTTTGACGGCACAACCGCTGCAACAACCGCGGGTCAGTAACGACAGCCGATTTCCTGTCGCTATTTTGCAGTTCGATGCCCTTTACGGTGAGTGAAGGGTATTGATTACTCATCTTTGGATCGGGATTTTATAAGAGTCGGTCAAATGCTTCAGAAATTATTTCTTGATATCTTATCCGGCAGCGTTTCCGACATTGCGCCAAATTCTATCGAGGCACGCACTGCATCTATAAACAATGCTCAGTGGAATATTATAAAGCCGTTGAAAGCATTAGTTCGCTACCGGGCAGTCATTTAAAGGATTAGATATGTCGATTACAACATTAGGTATAAAACTGGATGGGGAGACTCGTGCCAGGTTAAAGGCAGCGTCAGCGAAGTTTGATCGCACACCCCACTGGTTCATGAAGAAAGCGATTTTAGAGCTTGTTGAAAAGGTTGAAGCAGGGGCAAGAATTGAAGATGTTGTAGATATCGATCTTTTGGAAAAAGATTCATTGCGCCATAGTATTGCGTTGCGGCCTCACGTAGTTAGTGGTTCTTGAGCTTTGGGTCGAAGGGAATAAAAAGAACAGTCGTATGCGGGCGCGCTGTTGAATAATGTGACTCAGTGAGATTAAAGAGGGCACCGCCGTGCTTTCTAAATCTTCTGCCTAATAGATATCTTTGGAAAGGAGAGTATACGTGACAGAGTTATTTGATATTCGTCTGGCTAGCAAACAAACAGCTTTCATTGAAATTCCAGTCATAGATATATCGCTGCTCATAAACGGCGAAAATCCGCTGCAGGTGGCAAGCCAAATAGGTGATGCATGCGAAAAAGTTGGTTTTTTTATATAAAAAACCATGGCATTGACCAGCAATTAATAGATGACATGTATGCGCTTACCAAACGTTTTTTCAAGCTTCCTTATGAGGAGAAGAACAAGCTTAATGTCGTGAATTCAGGGCTTACGCTACGTGGTTATATCCCGATGTACGCGGAAAACGTAGATCCTGCTAATACACGTGATTTCAAAGAGTGTTTTGATTGCGGAGCCCATTACGATGAGGTTTCTCCATTTTTTGGTCCTAATCAAATGCCGTCTGGACTTCCGCAATTCGAGACGGTTGCCGAAGATTATCATTCCGCTGTATTGGCGCTTGCGCGAATGCTTATTGGCGGAATCGCGCTGAGTTTGGGTTTACCACAAGATTACTTTGAGCATCTGCAGCGCAAGCCCATCACTATTCAGCGAATTTTGCGTTATCCGCCCCAGATCGGAAGGGTTTCCCAAGAGGAAATCGGTATTGGAGCACACACGGACTATGGCTTCTTGACGGTCCTATCCCAAGATGCAGTTGGCGGTTTGCAAGTCAGGAATCGTGCAGGGGAGTGGGTTACCGCTCCACCAGTTGAAGGGACTTTTATCGTCAATATTGGTGATTTGGTTCAAACCCTCACCAACGATCGTTATACATCGACAATGCATCGCGTCATAAATACTAGCGGTCTAGAGCGTTATTCAATACCTTTCTTTATTGATTTGGATTTCGATGCAGTTGTTAAGCCAGTGCCAACCTGCGTGAGTGAGGCTTTACCCGCGAAGTATGAAGCGTACACTTGTGGTAAACACAAATTTAAGCGTTTCGTTGATAGCTATGCGCATCTGAAAGGCGAATAGGGAGTTTTCAATGTGCAATTGCAAGCGATGTGCAGATTGAAGAGGGTATGGCGGTAATAGTTGAGAATCTCCAAAGAGAGTGCGAGGGAATGCCTCTCTTGAATGTGGTTGATCGGTCTAAAGGCCATTAGATTTCTCGTTGCGGGCACGGC
The DNA here is from genome assembly GCF_000217955.3 of Pseudomonas fluorescens HK44. GTDB lineage: Bacteria > Pseudomonadota > Gammaproteobacteria > Pseudomonadales > Pseudomonadaceae > Aquipseudomonas > Aquipseudomonas fluorescens_AQ. The sequence goes on from NZ_AFOY02000015.1 coordinate 839,632, forward strand.
CGGAACACAAATGCTAGGCCAGGTGGCCTTAGACCTTGTAAAGCTGGGACTTAGGAGAATTTAACATTCAAGTACGAGCTATTATTTCTCCGAAAATCGTCAGTAATTCAGCGAAATCTCGTCAGCAGCGTTGCAGCCCCCAAGAATTTCCACTCGAAGGCCTGCTGGCCAACAGATTTTATTTTCGCTTTAAAATCAGTTGTATAGAAGGGTATCTGGCATCCCGTTTAATTAGCGACGCTGACAGCTTGAAGTCGGCTGTCAAGAATTTCCTCCAGACACATAATTTAACATAATATACATTATGCGTACCGTCCTATGCGGGACTGGGGGGCTCGGGTGTCGTTGTCATGTGGTCGTCAGCAGTTATCTGGACTTTTCAACGGTTCACTGGATATGTAAGAAAAACAGTGATTTATCGAGTGAAAAAACAACCATGTACGAGTAATTGCTAAATTTATCAACCGCAGCTCTCAGAAATCATCGTGTAAATCGAGCCTTTCGCATCACGTGCACGAATTTGCTTACAGACCACTTGTCGTCGTCACTTAAAAATCAGAAAAATCATCTTAAAAAATATTCTCGAAAATTCATGGGCCTAGGAAGTCACGAAAATGATTCTTCGTGGTTTAAGCATATGAAGTAATCAGTGCTGTTCCACTCAGTACATTGGACTCAAGCCATGCACTACAGTTCTCAGAAGTAATCGTGTAAAAAAATGGGAAGTAATCGTGTAAATCGAGCCTTTCGCCTCACGTTCACGGATTTGCTTACAGACCACTTGTCCGGCAATCATCAGCGCGCTGAAGGCTCTGGCGCAGCCTTTGTGACCATCATCGTTCATGATTTTACGTCCTGAGCGGCGAATCCAGAAATGTCGTCCTTGTTGAGCGTGATTGCGCACCGTATGCGGATTCGACTATTCCTTTGATTAAAGGAGCTTTTTTGGGGCCAGTTCGCTCGTTTACGGCATTACTTACGCGGCAAGCCCATCCGAAAACACGTCGCTGTGTGAAATCTGAAGCGTTCAGCGTGGGTTGGTGCGCAGATTTCAAGGGCTGCCACACATGCAAAAGCGCCGCCGGATTTACTTGCAAATACTGACGGTTTGGCGGTGAACACCTTGCGTTTGAAGGCTTTCTAGCTTTCATCCCGCCAACACTCTGGAAACTCTCCTGAATCTGGCAGATTAATAGCTCAGTAAAATGCCAATCCGGTACCGTTGTTAACCACAATTTTGACTTGTTAACTACGGTGGTTAACAAGTCAAAAAACAAGTTAACACAGTAATTCTGAACCTGCGTGTTCGCCATGATTTGCCTGGCGCGCCTAGGGAATCTCCGAACAAGTCTTCAAATGTGCTGAAATGCGCCTGACAACCTGATCCGAGCCGTCCATGAGCCAGATGAGTTTTTCCGACTTTGAGTACGCCGGTAAGCGCAAGCAAACTCGCCGCGAACGCTTTCTCGCCGAGATGGATCAGGTCGTGCCCTGGACAGGCCTGCTGGGGCTGATCGAGCCGTTCTACCCCAAGGCTGGTGGCGGTAGAAAACCCTACCCTCTGGAAACCATGCTGCGCATCCATCTGTTGCAGAACTGGTTCTCCCTGAGCGATCCAGCCATGGAAGAAGCGCTGTATGAAATCACGCCCATGCGCCAGTTCGCACACCTGACGCTCAGCGCACCGATCCCCGAAGACACCACGATCATGAACTTCCGGCACTTGCTGGAGAAGCATCAGCTCGCACCTGCGATCCTCGCGGTCATCAACGGTTATTTGCAAGAAAAAGGCCTGTCGCTACGCCAGGGCACCATCGTTGATGCAACCATTATTCATGCCCCCAGTTCCACGAAGAACGAAGAAGGCAAGCGCGATCCCGAGATGCATCAGACGAAGAAAGGTAACCAGTATTTCTTTGGGATGAAGGCCCATATTGGCGCCGATGCCGAGTCGGGGCTGGTTCATCACGTCCATGGCACCGCCGCTAATGTGGCTGATGTCACGCAGGTCGCCGAACTGCTGCATGGCGAAGAAAACGCCGTGTATGCAGACGCCGGATACACCGGTGTCGATAAGCGCGAAGAGCATGAAAATCGTGAGGTGATCTGGCAAATCGCAGCGCGCCGCAGCACCTATGCCAAGTTGAATAAACGCAGCTTGCTCTACAAGGCCAAGCGCAAGATCGAGTACTGCAAAGCTCAGACACGAGCCAAGGTCGAGCATCCGTTTCGGGTGATCAAGCGGCAGTTTGGTTACGTGAAAGTGCGCTTTCGTGGACTGATGAAAAACACAGCTCAGCTGACCACGCTGTTCGCCCTGTCAAACCTATGGATGGCTCGAAAACAGCTGATGGGTATGGGCGAGTTGGGCGCTTAACACGGAAGACCGGGCGAAAAAGCCTTCAATACACGACGCATCGGCCGCGTTTTGGCAAATAGCGGTGCGGTCGGGGGAGTTTTCGACTTGCCGCCGCCGTGCGGCAAGTTGATCGGAGCATCCCTAGGGTTTCAACGCTCCGTAATGCTGTTCCAACTCCGGGATTTGCCGCTTTGAACGGTTACGCATATCATTGCTCGCGCTGCCCTGTCAGTCGTGACTTCCGGTTTTTGGCATCCCGCGAGATTAGGGTGGATCACGCCAAAGCGCCCTGACACCGCGTGTTTAACGAAAGAGATGTACTTTTGAAGGTGGTCCACCACCAATTGCAACGTAACGACCTTTGGTAGTTGACGAAATAGGCGATGGCTAACAGTGGGATCAGTCGTCTTGCCGCCTTGCGGCAAGCACTCGACTCCACGTCGCTGCACAGGCGGTCCTGTGGGCTGGTCATTGTTGTCATGAGTCGTCCGCTATTGTTTTTTTGAGATTCGACGCGGCCGAGCATATGCCAGCGCCGTCCCTCCCGGCCAAGACCTTTAGGCCATACGTACTCATGCCAACTGAGCATACCCTGAGGCGTGACAAGTCCTCTCAATCATCCTTGCTGATGATGCCGATCAAGCATGGATGCCCATGTTGACACAGTATTTGTCATTCGCCGCAGGCTGTCCTGAAACTGCCAACTGCATATCGCGCACTGAACAAAAACAATAAGGACTGCCCATGAAAGCAAAACAGACTCGACTCCTGCTGGCACTGACTGCCTGCCTCAGCGTCCCCTTGTTCGCGACGGCAGCGTCACCTGTCAATCGAATAAGTATCAGCCAAGGGGCCATCAAGATAGAGGCTTACGAACAGGGAGCGGGCAAGGCCATCGTCATCCTGCCGTCCCTGGGGCGAGGAGCACAGGATTACGATGAAGTCGCAGGCTACCTGGCCAAGGAAGGATTCCGGGTATTGCGTCCAGAGCCACGGGGAGTGAACGGTAGCCAAGGCCCATTGAACAACCTGACGCTCCATGACTTTGCGGCTGATGTCGCCCTGTTGATGGACCATGAAAAAACCGGCCCGGCCATCGTGGTCGGTCATGCCTGGGGCAGCCAACCTGCACGCGTGCTCACCGTGGATCGCCCTGACCTGGTCAAAGGAGTGGTGATGGCGGCGGCCTCGGTAGGGAAGCTCCCTCCAGGTTTTTCGGAAAAGCCCTATGGCAGGATGGTTGAGGCCATCACCGGCTCGGGTAATTACGCCCTGCCCGAAGCACAGCGCTTGAGGTATCTGCAGCAAGCCTTTTTCGCACCCGGCAATGACCCTCATCCCTGGTTGACCGGCTGGTATGAAGCCACACACAAAGCAGAGGCACAGGCACGTGATGCAACGCCCATCGACCTGTATTGGTCGGCGGGCTCCACCGTACCGATCCTCGACCTTCAGGGCGGCGATGACGCAGTGGTTATACCCAACATTCTGAAGTCGATGCTGGGTGATCGGGTCGAGGCCAAAACCATACCGGGAGCCGGACACGCCATGGCGCCCGAACGGCCGCGAGAAATGGCACACGCCATTGCCGAGTTTGCAAAGCGTGTGTATGCCGACACACCCGTCACCGGTCAGGTGAAAGGAGGTTGAGCAATCAGCAACTGGCAAGGTCGACTATAGAGATCGAGCCGTGCCCTGCCCTGATCACTCGTCAGGCGCCAGCCAGACAGCCGCATCCTTCCAGGCCCCCTGAGTCACCAGAAACTTGAGGTGGGTGATCAGCAGCGTCTCCCAGCTGGCGGCCAGCCGGCTGGTGCGACGTCCACGCAACGTCGTCAAGGTCACAGTGGAACGAATGGCGGGACGCTCGATGGAATGGGCGACCAGCTTTTTCTGCGCGATTTCATCCTGCACCGCCGCGTTGGCCAGGATCGAGTAGCCGAGCCCTGCCTGAACCAGGCGCTTGGTCAGATCCACGCTGTCCACTTCCACTTCGATTTTCAGCCTGACGCCATTCTGTACTGCGGTCTGTTCGACCAACCGCCGGTTACTGTGCGGCAGGCTCGGCATAATCAACGGAAGATCCGCCAGTTCATGGATGCGAAACGCACGGGCCGGCTCGCCGATGGGGCCGACTACCACCATGGGCTCGCTGAACAGCGGTCGCACTTCAAAGGCTTCAAGCAGCGGCTGGTTGTAGACCACTGCCAGGTCCACCCGCCCATCCAGTATCCACTCCTGCAGAGAGCTGCTGAGCCCTTCACGGACATGCAACGAGGCCTTGGGCCATAGCTCGCGGAAGCTCCTGATCAGTTGCGGGCCGATCACAGCGCCGATTGCCGGGGGAAGACCGATTGCCAGATGCCCACGTTCCTCCTGTGCACTGTTGCGCACGTGATCGGTGGTTTCCTGCAGGTAGTGGAGCATCATTTCAGCACGCTCCAACAATCGCGCACCGGCAGCCGTCAACTCGACCCCTCGACCATGACGGGTCAGCAAGGTGACATTGAGTTGATCTTCAAGCTTGGCGATCTGCCGGCTAAGCGCAGGCTGGGCGATATACAGATCGCGCGCTGCACGGCTGAAGCTGCCCGCATGTGCCACCTGAACGAACGTGCGCAACTCTCGAATATCCACGACCCTAAACCCCATGCTTTTAAAGCATAGATTGCTATCAATAAAAGGTTTTTGTCTAGTTTTTTAGGGTTCTCTATGCTGAGCACAAATAGGAGAACAACAATGAAGAACTCCAAATGCCTGATTTCAGTCATACCGCCCTGCCCACTCTCGACAATTGCATCATGAACGGCGCGCTGTTGCTTGCGCTGATGCAACCCCCCTCCTCTCAGGAGGAGGAGTTCAACGACTGGTACGACACCGAGCACTTCCCACAGCGCCTAGTGCTGCCGGGCTTTCTCGACGGCCAGCGTTGGGTGTGTAGCGAAGGCTGGCCACGCTATCTGGCGCTCTACGAGCTTGAGAACGAAGACGTGTTGAATACTGCGCAGTACCTGAGTGTATCGGGCGCACGCTCCACACCATGGAGCCGTCGCATCTTGCCCAGAACCGTCGGTCGTCAGCGGATCGTACTCAGGACCTGCGCCGAAGCGCGCCGGCCAGGCCAGGCCGCCTCCCTCCTGTTGATGAGTTGGAACATGCCCGCTCACGTCGACATGGAAAGCTTCATCAGCACCGTTGACGCCCAGATCAACACGATAGCTGGCGTATTAACGCTGCAGTGGGGTGAAAACCTGGCGCCCCCGGTTGACCGGGGACGCAGCCTGTTTCTGATTGCGACCTTCGACTACTGCATTCAGTCAAGTGCTCTGGATGCCATGCGGCGACCACTCAATGTCGGTTGTACGCATTTCAATCTCTACCTCCCCTACTGCCGTTGATCGCCTGGAGAGCCATCCGAACAACATGTGCCTGCATACAAAAATAATGACGCCCACCGGGGCGAGGATTATCTATGAAACATTTGAAGAAGCTGCATGTACAAGTACTGGTCGCGCTGGTAGCGGCCGTGTTGCTGGGGCTACTGGCACCCACTTGGGCGATCGCCATGAAACCCCTCGGCCAGGCATTTATCGCTCTGCTGAAGATGATGCTTGCGCCCATCGTGTTTTTCACACTGGTGCACGGCCTCGCACACGTCAAGGACATGCGCAAGCTGGGTCGTCTGGGCATGAAATCCCTGCTGTACTTTGAAGTGGTCAGTACCTTGGGGATGGTCGTCGGTCTGGTGTTGGTCAACCTGATTCAGCCCGGTGCCGGGTTGCATGCTGGCAACCTCAACGAATCGGCAGAAGCCATCAAGGCTACAGCGAGTGCCGGCAGTATTTCGGTGATCGATTATCTGCTAGGTCTGATCCCACACACTCTGGTGGACGCCTTTGCCAAGGGTGACATCATCCAGGTGCTGATCATTTCGATGCTGGCTGGGTTGGCGATCAACCGAGTTGCCGGGCCCGATTCGCTGATCGTCAAAGGCATCGAAGAAGCCCAGAGCGTGTTGTTCAAAATGCTGGGCTTCATCATGAAACTGGCTCCGCTGGGTGCATTCGGTGCCATGGCCGCAGCGGTGGGCAGTTACGGCGGCGCCACGCTGCTCTACCTGCTGAAGTTGATTGCCGTCTATTACGCAGCCTCGCTGTTTTTCGTGTTCGGGGTGCTGGGTACCATCAGTTGGTCCATCGGCCTGCCGTTCTGGACTGTCCTGAAAGTAATCCGCGAAGAGGTACTGTTGGTGCTGGGCACTGCCTCTGGTGAAGTCGCGTTCCCGAGACTGCTGGAAAAACTAAAGCGTACCGGCTGCGACGAGGTGGTAGTGGGCTTCGTACTGCCTGCTGGCTACAGCTTCAATCTGGACGGCACGTCCATCTATATGGCCGTCGCCATCGGTTTCATTGCCCAGGCCACCGACACGCCGTTCTCGATCTGGCAGCAGATCGGACTGCTGGCGATTCTCAGCCTGACCTCAAAGGGCGGGACCACGGTGGCCGGCGGCGCCTTCATCAAGCTGGCAGCTACCCTGCAATCGGTGCAAAGCCTGCCCTTGGGTGGCTTGGGCCTGTTGTTTGGTATTGACCGGATGATGGCCACGGCAACCGCCCTGGTGAACATCGTCGGCAACACCATTGCCGTGTACGCCATCGCTCGCTGGGAAGGCGCCTTCGATGTCGACGCATTCAAACGCGAGACTGGACGCAGCGCCGGTAAGTGCCTGCTACGTGCACCGTCCGAGACTGCCGTACCACCCTGCGCAGATCGCCAACTCCATTCTCAGAATCTTTGATCAGGAATCCGACCATGAATCGTTTGAAAGCGATAGACCCCGACCATCTGAATCAAGCCCAGCGAGTTATCTACGACGCCATCGCGACCGGCCCGCGAAAAGGCGTGCGTGGGCCACTCGCCATCTGGCTACACCGCCCGGAGCTGGCCCAGTGCGCACAAAGCCTTGGTCGTTACTGCCGTTACGACAGTAGCCTGGAGCCCCGCCTTTCGGAGCTGGCCATCCTGCTGCTCGGCCGCCACTGGCTGGCCGAGTACGAGTGGGCCGCCCATAAGCCGTTTGCCCTGGAGGCCGGCCTGTCCCCTGCCGTGATCGATGCTATTCGCGATGACCGGCAACCGGCTTTCGAGCACGAAGACGAAGCCCTGGTGTACGCCTTCATCCGCCAGTTGCATGACACACGCCAGGTCGACGACCACCTGTACCAGGACATCAGCCGCGTACTGGGCGAAACCGCCGTGGTCGATCTGGTAGGCATCGCCGGCTACTACACGCTGATTTCCATGACCATCAAGGTGTTCGAGGTGCCGCCACCGGTTGGTGTGGCCCCTGAACTTCCCACCCGTCTTTCCTGAGGATGCAAGCATGACTGAACTGAATACTTCGAACACCCGCCTGCAAGGTAAGGTTGCCATAGTCACTGGCGCCGGCTGCGTAGGGCCTGGCTGGGGCAACGGTCGCGCCGTGGCGGTACTGTTCGCCCAGGCCGGCGCCAAAATCTTTGCGGTCGACAAGAACCTTGATGCCATGGAGGAAACCATCCGCCGCATCAAGGACATCGGAGGGGACGTCGTGTCGTTCGCCTGCGATGTCACCAACGGTGAATCCGTCGCCGCGATGGTTGCTACCTGCAAGGAGACCTACGGGCAGGTGGATATTCTGGTCAATAACGTTGGTGGCTCTTCAGCCGGCGGTGCCGTGGCGCTGGACGAGGACAAGTGGGACGCGCAGATCGCCTTGAACCTCAAGAGCGTATACCTGACTTGCAAGCATGTGCTGCCCATCATGGAAGCTCAGGGCAGTGGCTCGATCATCAACACCGCCTCGACTTCCGGCATCCGCTGGACCGGTTCGGCCCAGGTGGCCTATGCCGCCAGCAAGGCCGGTGTGATTCAGCTATCGCGAGTGACAGCGGTCGAATACGCCAAGAAAGGCATCCGCGTGAACACTGTCGTCCCCGGCCAATTGCACACCCCGATGGTGGAAGTACGCCTGGCCGGACAACGTACCGGCGGTGACATCGACAAGCTGCTCGATAGCCGCCTGGCACGAATTCCCCTGGGCTTCATGGGCGATGGCCGGGATACCGCCAACGCGGCGCTATTTCTGGCCAGCGATGAATCCCGTTTCGTTACCGGTACCGAAATCGTCGTCGACGGCGGCATGACCGCCCGCTGCGACTGACCTGCACGCCCGGCCTTCATTGGCAGGGCTTTTCCTGATTCGAGCTGATGATCATGCACACACTCCTTCCAGCAGGCGCGTGGGACTGCCATACCCACATCTACGGTCCGTGGGATCAATTCCCGCTGCCGGCCAACGCCGCCTACCACCCTGCGCCCGCGCCGTTCGAGGCGTTGCTTGAACTGCATCGAAGCCTGGGCATCGAACACGGGGTGCTGGTACAGGCCGCGCCTTATGGCACCGACCATTGCGCCATCCTCTCTGCCATTGCCGCCAGCAAAGGGCGGTATCGTGGCATTGGGTTGATCGACGACACCACCACCGATGATCAGCTCCAGGCGCTGCATGAGGGTGGACTGCGAGGCATCCGTTTCAACTTGATGGGACATCTTCCCGGCAACCGTGACCCGGAGTATCTGCGCCGACTTGCCGAACGCGTCGCCCCCTTGGGCTGGCACGTACTCCTGCACGGTGAAACTGACGTTCTGCTGCCCGTGCTCGACGCCTGGAAAACCTTGCGCACGCCACTGATCATCGACCATATGGCGCGCCTGGATCTGAGCAAGCCGGTCGAAGAGGCTCCGCTCAAGGCACTGGAACAGCATCTGAAACGACCGGACCGCTGGATCAAGGTGTCGGGCATCGACCGCGCAATGCAAGGCGCAGCAGGTCCTTGGCCACAAGGCCTGTCCTGGGTTCGGCGTTTCCTCGAATGCGCTCCGGACAGGACGATCTGGGGTTCTGACTGGCCACATCCGAACGTCAAGGGCGATGTACCCGACGACGCCCTGTTGCTGGACTTCGTGCTCCAGACCTGTGCCGACCCAACGGTAGCGCAGGCGGTTCTGGTTACCAATCCAAACACCCTGTATCGCTGAAGCCCACCTTCTGGAGAAACTGCCCGTGCCCGACTTTCCCTGGCAACCCAGCCTGCGAACCCCCGACCCCGCCGTCCGCGAACTCGACCCGCGTTTCAGCCATTATCGGCTGGCGCATGCCAAGGTTGAGCGCGTCGCGGGCGGCCTGCGTTGGGCCGAAGGGCCGGTGTGGTTCGGTGACGCTCGCCATGTGCTGTTCACGGACTTGCCCAACGACCGGATCCTCAAGTGGGACGAACAAAGCGGCGCGCTCAGTGTGTTCCGCTACCCTTCGGACCAGGCCAATGGCATGACACGCGACCGCCAGGGCCGCCTGATCGTCTGCGAACACGGAGGCCGCAGGGTCACCCGTACCGAATACGACGGCAGCCAGACGGTGCTAGCCAACCATTTCAAGGGGCTGCCGCTCAACTCCCCCAATGATGTGGTGGTTAAGTCCGACGACTCCATCTGGTTCACCGACCCACCTTTCGGGTTGGCAAGCGATTACATGGGGCAAAAGGGTTGCGCGCAACTCCCTGCCAACATCTATCGCATCGACCCGCTCAGTGGCGAGTTGAGCTGTGTCGCAGAAGACGTGCAAGGGCCCAACGGACTGGCATTTTCACCGGACGAAAAAATCCTGTACGTCGTCGAATCCCGCGCGCGGCCTCGCACCATCAAGACCTTCAACGTCACCGAAGGCCAGGTACTCGATGCCGGAAAAGTGCTGATCGATGCCGGCGTCGGCACGCCGGACGGCTTTCGTATCGATGTAGATGGCAACCTCTGGTGTGGCTGGGGTACCGGCGAGGCTGGCCTGGACGGTGTGCGCATATTCGCCCCGGACGGCACCGCCATCGGTCATATCGACTTACCGGAGCGCTGCGCCAACTTGTGCTTCGGTGGCCCCAAGCGCAACCGACTGCTGATGGCTTCTACGACCTCACTTTATTCGCTTTACGTGAATACCCACGGAGCCACCTGAGACGTGTCGACCGTTGATCTGCAACCCCCCAAAAAAAAGGTACAGTCGTGAAAAAAACAACAAAAGCGTCGCTTATGGTATCCGCAGGCCTCAGCAGTCTGCTTGTCGTCAGCTCCCAACTGCAGGCAGCCGAGTTGCACATCATTGCCACCGGCGCACTCAGGGGTGCCATGCAACACCTGCAGCCAGCCTACGAGAAAGCCAGCGGCAACAAGCTGCTGATCAGTTGGGGCCCATCGATGGGCGAGTCGCCAGATTCGATCCCTCAGCGGGTGTTGCACAAAGAGCCCATGGATTTGGCGATCATGGCCGCCGAAACACTGGACCAACTCTCAGGTACTGGCTCATTCGAAATGGCCACTCGTACCCAGATTGCCTCCTCTCGGATCGGAGTTGGCGTACCCAAGGGCCAGCCAAAGCCTGATGTTTCATCGGTGGATGCTCTGCGTCAGTCGCTCCTGAACGCCAAGCGGGTCGCGTATTCGCAAGGCGCCAGCGGCGTCTACATCTCGACGACCCTGTTCAATGAGCTCGGCATCAGCGAACAGATGAAATCGAAAAGTGTCGTGATCGAAGGCAAGGAACTGGTAGGGACAGCCTTGGCTCGCGGCGATGCCGAACTGGGTATGCAGCAAGTCAGCGAGTTGAAAGTGACCCCCGGTGTCGACTTCGTCGGCCCGCTACCCGACAAGGTACAAAAGATCAGCCTGTTCACGGCAGTGGTGGCCAAACAATCGACTCAATCGGCCGCAGCCAAATCCTTCATCGAATACCTGACCAGTAAGCCGGCCATTCAGTTGCTTGAAGAGAGCGGCCTGGAACCCGGCAAGACCCTTTGATTTTTTCAACAACACCGGAGAATAACAATGAAAAAATTCGCATTGAACCTCTGCGCGGCGGCCATGCTGACAGCCTGCGCCAGCGCATTTGCCACCCCAGCCCTGCAACAAGACGTGATCAAGTACGACAACGTACAGATCGACGTAACGTCCCAAGGTAAGGGCCCCGTCATTGTCATGCTGCCCTCCCTCGGTCGCTCGGGACGTGACTACGACCAGGTGGCGGCGGATCTGCAGGCTAAGGGTTTCCGGGTGGTACGCCCTGAACCTCGCGGCATCGGCAAAAGCGTCGGTCCTATGGAAAACCTCTCCGTTCATGATTTTGCCAAGGACGTCGCCGCCGTCGTCGAGCATGAAAAGTCTGGGCCTGTGGTGGTAGTCGGTCATGCCTGGGGCAACTTCCCGGCGCGTCAGCTGGCCGCTGATCGTCCAGACCTGGTACGCGGTGTTGTGTTGGCTGCCGCTTCGGCTGGCAAGGTACCACCAGGTTCGACAGAAAAGCCCATCGGTCCGGAAATGCGCAAGGCCATCGATGGTGCCGGCGACCTGTCCCTGCCCAAGGAGCAGCGCCTGATCTACCTCAAGCAAGCGTTCTTTGCGCTGGGCAATGATCCGACTGGCTGGCTCGACGGCTGGCACGAAGCGACGCACGAAGCTGAATCCCATGCGCGCAACACCACTCCGGTGGACGACTATTTTGCCGCTGGCAAGGCGCCGATTCTTGACCTGCAGGGCGAGGCCGACGCTGTTGCGCCTCGCCGCTTCTCGCAGGTACTGAAGAACATGCTCGGGGACCGGGTTTCGGTGGTCGTACTGAAAAATGCCGGCCACGCCATGGCTCCCGAACAACCTCAAGCCATGGCGGATGCAATCGCTTCCTTTGCCAGCAAGACCTACGACCTGAAAACCGAATAACCCATACCAACAACCAGGCGCGGCGCCGTTCAAGGCGCGCGCCTGATCATCCTTCAGGACTACCGTGACAATATCCGCGTGCCCGCAACCCAAGAAATGGCCTGAGCCGATCAGAGCCCTGGCGCACAAGAACTTTCAAATCTATTTTCTCGGTCAAGGCGTCTCCACACTGGGCAAGTGGATGCAACAGGTCGCCCTGGCCTGGCTAGCCTATCACCTGAGCGGTTCGGCAGTGCTCCTGGGCACCATCACTTTTCTGGCCCTGCTGCCGCAATTGATCCTTGGACCTGTGGCCGGTGCCTGGATGGACCGTCATGACAAACGAAAGCTGTTGATGCTGGTCCAGATCCTTTTATCTGTGCAATCGGCGAGCATGGCAGCGCTGACCTGGCTGCACTGGATGAGCAGCGAAATCATCGTGCTCATGGCTCTGTTGCTGGGCCTGTTGAACGCAGTTGAAACGCCGTTGCGCCAAGCCCTGATCGGCAACTTTGTCGACGACCGCAGCGACCTGCCAAATGCACTCGTTTTGAACTCAACGCTGATCAACGCTTCGCGCTTCGTCGGCCCGCCGCTGGCTGGGTGGCTGATACATTGGAGTGGTGAGTTCAGCTGTTTCCTGCTCAACTCCCTTGCCTTTGCTGCGCTTCTGCTCGGCTTACTGAGAGTCAAAAGCCCCTCCTCCCGAAGAGCTCTGGGATCGACCCAGGAGATTTTCCGAGAGGGTCTTGGATATCTCTGGAACACACACAGTGTTCGCCAGGTTTTGCTCAGCGTGGTAACGGTCAATCTTCTAGCGTCTTGCTACAGCGTCCTGTTACCCATTTTGGCCAAATTAGGTTTCCCGGCACCGCGTGGTAATTGAAATACCCACTGACCACTCGGTTTAGCCATTGCCCTTGAACCCGGATGGGCTCATGACGTCGACGTTTCAGCTCATCCCGGATGACCAGCAGCGTTGCACGCATTCGCTTCTTGACCGTCAGACGCAGTATTTGAAAACCACCGATCCTGTTGGTACTACAACAGTGTGTGAAGCCTAGGAAGTCAAACGTCTCCGGTTTACCCAAGCCTCGGTCTCTACGATTTCTCGCAGCGAAACGACCAAACTGAATCAGCCGTGTCTTCGAAGCATTAAGCGATAAACCGAACCTGGCCAGTCGTTCTCGTAATTGCTGCAAGAATTGCTGGGCCTGCGATTTCAACCTGAAACCCACAACACTGTCGTCCGCGTAGCGCACAACGATGACATCGCCACGGGCGTGGCGCTCGCGCCACTGCCTTGCCCACAGATCCAGCACGTAGTGGAGATAGATATTCGCCAGTAACGGAGATATCACTGCGCCTTGGGGAGTCCCCTTGGCCGCAGCCACCCTACGGCCTTCCTCCATTATTCCCGCCTGAAGCCATTTGCAGATAAGTCCGAGCAGGCGCCGATCTGCAATTCGGTGTCCCAGAAACATCAGCATCCATTCATGGTCGATCTCATCAAAGAACGACGTGATATCCGCATCCAATATCCAGTTCACCTTCTGGCCCTTGAGCGCGACCGTTAATGCATCCAGCGCATCGTGCTGGCTACGTCCCGGCCGAAACCCATACGAGAATCCTAGAAAGTCTTCTTCATAGATCGCATTCAGAACAGTGGCAACTGCTTGTTGTACGATCTTATCCTCCAGAGAGGCAATGCCCAGCGGGCGCAGCCTACCGTCGGCTTTGGGAATATAGACCCGTCGCGACGGCGTTGCCCGATAGGCACCACTATGAAGCCGTGCGTGCAAGTCACCTACCCGCTGGAGAAGACCTTCTTCGTACTCTCGCCACGACATGCCGTCCACGCCCACCGCTGCATCCCGGCGCAGGGCATAAAAGCTCTGCGCCAGTAATTGCGGTGTAACGTGGTGCAGCAAAGCCGTGAACTGCATGCCCTTATTCCTTCGGGCTGCTTCACGTACACCGTCAAGTCCCATCGACGCGCAACTGATCCGGCTCTGTGTCCGGGGCGCGGGGGAAGTGTTGGTGTTTCCCTTGGCTACGTCCCTTTCCTCCACCCTCTCCGCAGGGCTTGGCCCCTTGTTCGACGGTTTCTCAGGTACTACGGACGTATCCGACTTCTCAACAACGTAGACAGCAGGGTTACGGCTTTTGGCCTTTCCTGCTCCGCCCGGTGCTTGCGCACCGGGCATTGCCGAGATCTCCCAGTTTCTGTGCGAAGGACTTCCCGACGTGCACAGGGTCTCCGACCGCGCGGGATCAGAGCATGACTGGCGTATAACGCCATGCTCCGTATTGCCTTCTGCTTCGCATAACAGCATCGGCATCCCGGATTCCTGATTACGCGGCTCAATGGCTGGCCCATCGGTTTCCCCTGTCAACGCTTCACCCTGCACCTCACGGTGCAACATGCATGACTCAGGGTCTGGTTGATTCGCCATTTCTTACCAGTATCGAACTTTCATCGACTATCCTCCGCCAGCTTTAACTGGCGCACTATGCGTCCGGCCAAGTCATCTACCCGGCCCTGAAATGCCAAGACATGGAGTGCACTTAAATTTAAGTGGGCACCAGTTCTAGCCTTTTAAGCGGGTTAACCTGCTCGATTCAAATGAGAACGCCCCCTAGGATCAGTGCGACAAGGACAGCTTGCTGCTACGTCATACCAGCTTGAATCGGCTCACCATGGTTTGCAATTCGCCACCCAAACGGGCCAGATCACTGCTGGCCGCATAAGATTCTTCGGCGGCTGCAGCAGATTGCTCAGCGACATCACGTATACTTGCAACGCTACGATTGATCTCTTCGGCCACCGAACTTTGTTGTTCGGCAGCTGTAGCAATCTGCAGATTCATCTGCTGAATACTCGACACAGCGGTGTTAATCGTTTCCAGTACCGCACCTGCTTCCTTGGCCGACCCCACCGTATTGCCTGCTTCGACACGGCTCATGCCCATCATTTCTACCGCACCTTGCGCTCCAATTTGCAAGGTACCGATCAGGCCTTCAATTTGCGCAGTTGATTCCTGGGTTCGACGGGCCAACGCACGAACTTCGTCAGCTACGACGGCAAAACCTCGACCGGCATCACCAGCGCGCGCGGCTTCGATAGCAGCATTGAGGGCGAGCAGATTGGTCTGGTCGGCGATACTTTTGATCACATCCAATACCGTGCCGATGTTGGCGCTGTCGTGGCTCAGGCGCTCAATAGACTCAGCAGAATGCTCCACGGTCATTGCCAGTCTTTCGATGTGTTCTATAGTCTGCTGAACCACGAAAGTGCCCTGTTGCGCTTGTCGGTCAGCCTGATCGGCCGAGCAGACCGCGGTTTCGGCGCTGCGCGCCACATCTTGTACGGTGGCGGCCATTTCGTTCATGGCCGTGGCGACCTGTTCGGTTTCCAGCTTCTGCTGGGTAATACCCGCACTGCTCTGTTGGGTGACTGCCGACATTTCCTTGGCAGCGGTCGCCAGTTGTTCAATGCTGCCTCTGAGGGCAGTGAGCAAGGTGCGCAGGCTCAGCGTCATGGCCTGCATGGCTTGCATCAGCATACCCAACTCGTCTTTACGGTCGCTGCGGATGTCTTCAGAAAGGTCGCCGTCAGCCACTTTACGGGCCAGACCCACCACTCGTTGCAGCGGCACGACGATCATTTGGGCAATCAGTATGGCTGCCAGCAGACCAACGATGAAGCCCGCCAAGGTCGCACCACCCAACATGGTTTTGGCTTTGCTGGCTTCGGTTTCGAGGATTTTCAGTTGCAGATTCACAGCGTCATTAGACGCAGCCGCGGCCTGTGTTGCCCGCTCATTCATTTCAGCTTCGGTCGTTTTCAGCTTGAAAAGGCTTTGCTGCAGCTCGCCGAAATCCGCCTGGTAGCGTAAGAGCTGGCGGAGTGCGACATCGATGTTGCCTTGGCTGGCAGGGTCGATCAGGCTATTGCGCAATTGCTTGCCGGACTTGTTCAGTTTTTCGAAATGGGCCAGTAAAAGGTCGGCATACTGCTGCTCACCGCGCAGAATGAAGTCTTTTTCACGATGGCGTGCACTGAGTACTTCCTTGGTCAGGTCGCTGGCCTGGCGAGCAAACTCCAGCGAGCGAAGACTGTTTTCATCACCGTTTTCGCGAATCTCGCTGACCGCTGTCGCCGCGAGGCTGGCCTCCAGCTCATCGAATTGTTTCACGGCCTCCTGCGCCGAATCTTCCATGGCTGTTTGTGTTGCACGATTTTGTATTGATGCCCGGCTGAGCTCGAGTAATTTATCCTGGTAGCGGTTGACGTCCTGACTGACCTGTTTCATCAGTGTGACGGTCTCCGGGATACGCATGATTTTCAGGTTCTCAGCAGCGATCTGCTTGATCTCGTGGATGGTGGCTACGGCGCTTTGGATGTAACTGTCATCACCGCTGATAATGAAGTTCTTCTCGTTTTGCCGCACCTGGTAGAGCTTGGTGTCGATGTCGTTGACCTTGAGCAGTGTGTCAATGCGCTTGAGCGTGCTCTCAAGGGCACTGAAGCTGACCAGAGCTACCAGTAGACTGATCAGCAGCACCACGCTGAAGCCTGTGAGAAGTTTTTTACGCACACTCATATCAAGGAAAAAGGTGGCGGAAGCAGAGGCCATGGTCAGATCCTTTGTGGACACATTTATAGTTTTGGTGAGGCGCCGATACAGAAGACCAGCAATCAGGACGGCGGCCGGCAAAATTAGCTAGACGCACTATTTGCCTTCATCTGCCAGCAGAGCGCTCTGCATAGACAATGTGAGAATTTTCCGATCAGCCATTGTCGAATAGCCACCACACCAGGGCTCCAAATCCAAGCCAGACCAGCTCATTAAATACTTCCGCCATTTCAATAACCGGCCTTGATGCCTTGCTTTCCTCCCATCTCAACGTGCTTTCTACACTCATCAAGCACGTTGAGAGGCATAACGCGAATAACAAGCAGAATACCCAATGGCAGGAGGATGGCATCGTCCAAATAGCCCAGGACAGGAATGAAATAAGGGATTAAGTCGATGAGGCTCTTCTGATGGCCAACCAGGAAGACCTGGCCCGCCTGATGACCCTGGAGCAAGGCAAGCCGCTGACCGAGTCCCGTGGCGGAATCGCTTACGCCGCCACCTTCCTGGAGTGGTTCGGCGAAGAAGCCAGTCGCCTCTATGGCGACATGATTCCCGGTCACCAAGTCGACAAGCGCCTGATGGTGCTCAAGCAGCCGATCGGTGAGAGGTAAATGCCAGGATCAGTTTTTGTTTTATGTTCATCTAGCTCGCCCTCCTTGTGAGGAGAGTACGTTACCGTCGGAGAGAAATATTTTGCAGATATTGCGTATTATGGTATACCACGCAAACCAGCCAGCCATTCTCAGTGACGCGCTTCAACCGGCTAGAACATCCGGGAGCGCCCAGGACAGGCTAACAACAAAAGATCCGAGGTAGCGTCATGAGATTTTCCTTGTTCGTGCACATGGAACGTTGGGACCAGAGCATCAGCCATCGGCAGCTGTTCGAGGACCTAAGCGAACTGAGCCTGATGGCCGAGGCCGGAAGAAAAATTCGCCGAGCGCCCGGAATTCGAGCTGGAAAACATCCGCAAGAACACCATGATTGGTACCCCGGAAGAAGTCGTCGCCCGCATCAAGTATTACCAGGAACTGGGCGTCGACGAGTTCAGCTTCTGGTGCGATAACAGCTTGCCCCACGCGGAGAAGAAAAAATCCCTGGAGCTGTTTATCAAACACGTGGTGCCAGCGTTTCGCTGAGCCCGCTGCCCCACCCCTCGGATGCGAAGCCTTGGGGTTGACTGATGTGTAGGGTCGATTTCCATGATCAATGGCTACCTCCAATCACTCGCCCTTCCCCCCAGCGCCGAGCAGGCTTACCTGCGCGGTGAATGGACCGCTTCGCATATCCATCTCAAGCGCCTGCGCGCCAGCGTTTCAGCCAAGCAGAATGGCTTCTGGCAAATAATTCACTGAGCCCACCCGAACAGAAATCCTCGCACGCCACGTCGCGCCATCGTGCGGCGTGTGCGGTGCATTGTGCTTCGGCTCATGATCAGGTTTGCCCAATGAACAATAAAAACGCGCTGTTGATCATCGACATGCAACAGGAGGACGGTTTCGTCCTGGAAAACTTCGACACGGTGGTGACCAATACTGCCGAACTGATCGAAACCGCTCGCCGTCAGCGAGTGCCTGTTATCTATACCCGCCATATCAATCAAGCCGACGGCGGTGACATGCCGCGCGGCGAACCGCGAGCAACTGACGGTGGACCGAGCAGTTACCGCGCCGGAACCCGGCAGGTTGAAATCATCGAACATCTGGCGCCGCAGTCAGATGATCAGGTGCTGGACAAGGGCCGTTACAGCGCCTTCCACAGCACAGATCTGGATGCCCGACTCAAAACGCTGGGAGTCGACACGCTGATCGTCAGCGGCGTGCTGACCGACGTCTGCGTGCTCAGCAGCGTGTTCGATGCCTTCGCGCGGGGTTATCACATTCGTCTGGTCAGCGATGCCTGCACCACGACCACTCTCGCGGGCCATTATTCGGCGCTGTTGATCATGGCCAACTGGGTTTATTCCCTGGAAATCCTGACCTGCGCTCAATGCCGGCGCGCCCTGGAAAAACGCGATTACGTGAGTTTGATTCCCGAGTATCCGGACCTGTTCGCCCACCAGCCACATGAACTGGAAAGCACCATCGCCCGTTTGCAAACTCACCTCACCGGGACTCAGGAGTAATCGCCATGCAAGTCGAAAAAAGAAGTATCGATTTCATCCCTGAATCTGAACGCCATGGTCAGCCAGGCTCTCTGTTTTTCATCTGGTTCGGCGCCAACATGAACATCACCACCATCGCTTCTGGCATATTGCCGGTGGTGATGGGGCTTGATCTTTTCTGGAGTGCTTTGGCAATCCTGATCGGCTCGTTGCTCGGGGCGATTTTCATGGCCTCACACTCTGCACAGGGACCAAAGCTGGGCATCCCGCAAATGATCCAGAGCCGGGCGCAATTTGGCGTGCTGGGGGCGGTGTTGCCATTGCTGTTTGTGATGCTGATTTACCTTGGGTTTTTCGTCAGTAACACCTTGCTCGCCGCCCAGGCGCTGGAGTCCGTCAGCCCTCTGCCGGCGACTGGCAATATCTACCTGATCGGGGCGTTGTGCTTCGTGGTCGCGCTGTACGGCTACCGGCTGATCCATCGCTTGCAGAAGCTTTTGTCACTGCTCTCGTTACTGGTGTTCTTCGCGGCCACGGTGCTTGCTTTGCAGCTGCCGATCCCGGCTGAACAATGGTTGCCAACTGGCTTCTCGTTGTCGAAGTTTCTGGTGGCAGTGAGCATTGCCGTGACCTGGCAGCTGTCTTATGCGCCCTATGTCGCCGACTATTCGCGCTACCTGCCAAGCAACACCCCAACTGCCAAAGTATTCTGGTACAGCTACGCCGGCACGGTCAGCGGCGGCGTGTGGATGATGATTCTCGGCGCAATCCTCAGCGTCGGTATCGGCGACTTTTCCAGCAACGTCGGTGGCCATGTCGCCGGACTGTTCGGCGGCGGCGCGGTGCTGTTGTTCGCCTTCATTCTCTATGGTCAGGTATCGATCAACGTCTTCAACCTGTACGGCGCCTTCATGTCGACCATAACCGTGATCGAACCCTTTGCCCGACTGAAGGTAACGCCTCGGGTGCGCGGCCTGTTCATGTTGGTGATCAGCCTGGTGGCCACGGCGTTGTGCACCATCAGTCAGGACAATTTCATCAACTTCTTCCTCAACTTCATCTTCTTCATGAGCTACTTCCTGATTCCCTGGACGGCGATCAATCTGGTGGACTACTACTGCTTGCGCAAAGGTCAGTACCAGATCGACGACATCTTCGATCTGAACGGGATCTACGGGCGCATCAACACAATCGCCTGCGGCAGTTTCCTGCTGGCGATTGCCCTGGAAATTCCGTTCATGAACACCACATTGTACGTCGGCCCAGTGGCCACGGCGCTGGACGGCGTGGACCTGGCCTGGATCGTCGGGCTATTGGTGCCCGCGCTGAGCTATTACTGGCTGATGAAACTGACTAAACACACGCTGGAGGTGAGCCCGGCACCTCGATAAAACACTGAAAAGCACGACGCCGGCTCAAGGCCGGCGTCGTGCTGTCAGCAACCGCATTAATGGTCGTAGCACTCTCGTTGTGCTCCGCCAGGTCCATCTCAATGTCCTCCATCCATTCATCGATGCGCAAGCCGACCAAGGCGTTGATCATTTTGAGAATGATCAAGCTGATAAACCACGACCACCCAAATAGGCATTGATGACCTGCAAAATCCCACCGGCCAGTTCATGTTTTTCCAGCAGGCACTGCGACAAATAGCCTGACACCTGGGGAACAAGGACCCTATCGGGCTGTAAAAGTCGTCGAAGTAATGGTGCAGATCGCTCAGATCGAGACATCGATCAATGCTACGTGGGAGGTGATTTTCCGGGATGTGATTTTCAAGGTTAAACGAGTAAAACAGCCGCTCCTGCCCACTCGATAACTGTCCCATCATTCTGCGTATCCTCCCGCCAACTGAGGAGTCGAAAATTAGACCAACCCCGGTAGCTTGATCTCCAGACGACGTGCCAGCAATCCGGCAAAGGCCAATACCGGTAGTATCGCCGTCGCAAAGGCTAGCCATAGCAGTGGAGAGAACCTTTGCCCGACAAGCGTGCCGGCCAGCGCGGGGCCGGTCATGGAACTCAAGGCGAAAGCGGCGGGAATCAGCATGATCGAGCGTCCGCTGGGGTCCAGGCGGGCAATCGCCGCTGTTTGAAAGATGCAGCCCCAGGTGAAGCCGACTTCCCAGATCCAGGCACCCAGGGCGTACATCAAGAACCCCTCGGCGCAGCCCAGCAGGATCAGCCCCAGGCTGATCACTGCCAACACCAGCAGATGCGGCAGACGCGCCTCCAGACGATCACCGATGGCGGCCAGCGTCAACGCGGCAACACCTCCCAGCAGCTTCAATACGGCAAAGACGATGCCCAGCTCGGTGGGCTGCAACGCCAGGCCGTGGCCCAGGCGTTCCAGAAACGCCCAAAGACCAATCTGCCCGGCACCGAACAGAAAGAAAAAAGCCAGCGCGGAATAAGCCAGTAACGGAAAACTGAAACGGGCGCAAAGGGAACGCTCGTCAATTGCGTCGACCGTACTGGCGAAATCGGTGCGCCGTGGCAATGCCAGTGCGCTCAGACTCAAAAACAGAATGATGGCAGCCAGCAAGAGCGCTGCTCCCGCATAGTGAAACCGTACAACGACCAACGACGGCAAGGCGAACAGCACCGCTGCAACCAGGCCAAGCTCGATGCCCTGTCGCATGCCCAAAGCGCGCTCTTTATCCGCCATTTCGCTCATGATGCGCAGCCCAAGGCAGGTCATCAGCGCGGCAAAAAAACCGATCAATGCCCACAGCGGCAATTGTGCCCCTGCGGGCAGGCGAGAGGACGCCAGCAAGGCCAGCGCCGCGCCAAACGCACAGCCAACGGTCAGATAGCGCCAGTTCAAACGATCGATGAACGCCACCGCAACCAGGGTGCCGCACAGGTACCCGGTAAAACAGGTGGAACCGAGCAGGCCGATTTCCCCGGCATCGAAGCCGAAACTATCAGACAGTGCGCCGAGCAGGATGGGTAATGTGTTGAAGGGCAAACCGCCGATGGTCGAAGCCAGGCTGGCTGCCAACATGATGGTCAAGGTTTTGCGGCGACTGATGGTCATTACCCTCTCCTGTCCGTGGTTCTATCAGCGCTGGTCGACCGTGATGATTTCACGGCGCTCGGCCATGCTCGCCGGAACGCTCGCTTCATCGGTGAAGAACTGTTGATACCACTCGCGCAGTTGGTAAACCGGGCCATCGCCCTCCGCCAGCACCGGATTGTTGACCCGCACTTTGTGAGTCCAGATATCGACATCCTGATAGAAGGACTCGCGGTTACGCAGCACATAGTCGATGGCCAGTGCCTCGTTTTGCTCATCCGTCCAGCCCGGCACCTTCTTCACCATGCAGCCAAAACGAAGTTCGAAACTGTTGGCCGTGATCGGCACATGGCAATTGAGCAGGATCGAGTGGATTTCCATTCCATCGAACATCGCCCGCATCCGCGTCAAGTGTGTCGCCGGGCCGTAGTAGGCCGACTCGGCCACCAGATCCCCACCGAGGCGCTCGGAATCGCCATGGAAGATCTGCTGGGCGATATGGCCTTCGAAAATATTGGAGAAATATTTGGTCGGCGTCCCATGGACGGGTCCGAAATGCTGAGCGTCCGCCAGGTTGTCGACCAACTCGCGCGGGTTGGTCTCGATCACCAGTTGGTCCATATGCCAAGAGTGCAGCCACTCCTCACTGTCCATTTCCGGCAGATGAGGGATGATCACGTTGGCGGCGGGCGCCTTGCCTTCGGGGTTGTTCCAGACGAACAGCAGATTATTGACTTCGCAGGTCTGCCATGCGCGGTTCCTGGCCTTGGGCGGAATACGCTTGCAGTATGGAATCTCTACGCAGCGGCCGCTGGCGTCGTATTGCCAATGGTGAAACGGGCAAACCACCCGATCATTTTCCAGGGTGCCTTTGGACAAGTCGGCACCCATGTGCGAGCAATGTGCATCGATCACACTGATCTGGCCGCTTGATGTGGCGAAAGCCAGCAGACGCCCGCCGAATACATTCAATGTGTGCAGCTTGCCGTCACGGTAGTTCTGCGCTTCACCCAGGCAATGCCAGCCACGGCCGAAGCGCGGCGCAAGTACATTTTCGACGTTGATTTGCGCGAGTTTGGTCATTCTTATTATTCCTCAGAAGAGAGCCGTTGTTACCTTCCCGACTCATCTTCACCGAGCATCCTCGCGCGCTCATCCTCTACATGGACTAGGCGCCTATCGCCAATCAGGAACGATACCGTGCTCAAGCGCAAATGGCTGGCAGGCGATGGTTCGACGCTGATGGTCGATGGCCTGCCCGGACGTCGCCAGCCAGAGCATCACGGCAGCGGGCACTTCAGGGGGCGCGGAGCCGGCACGGAGAGCGATCACACCACGATCACCGATGGTGGCCTTGAGCGCGTCGGTGGTGACCACGCCCGGATTGACCGTGTAGGCACGAATACCTGCATCCCCCAGCTCGACCGCCAGGATTCCCGAGAGGCGTGACACTGCTGCTTTGCCAGCACCGTAGGCATAGCCCCAGCCGCCCTTGCCCGCGGCCACGGGCGGGTCAGTTTCTCCAGCACCCGAGGTTACATTGATGACGACTCCGCCACCCTGCTCGACCATCCCTGTCACCACCGCCCGGGTCAGTAGAAAAGGCGTCATCACATAGCCCTGAAATACCCGTTCCAGGGTTTCAGGCTGCAGTTGCATAAACGGCAGGTTGAGGTCGCTGCCTTGGTAGATAGCATTGTTGACCAACACATCGACACGGCCAAATTCCGCGAAAACAGCTGCGCTTGCGCCCAGCACGGAAGCGCTGTCGAGCAAATCCATGGGCACGACCAATGCCTTGCGGCCAAGGGCACGAATCGCCGCAGCAGTGCCATTGAGACTGCCGGACAATGGCGAGCCATCGGAATTGCGCAAGGCATGGTTATGGCTCTCGCCTTCATCCAGGGTCCGAGCACTGATAGCCACATCGAAACCGGCACGGGCGAACGCCAGTGCCGTTTCACGGCCAATGCCACGACTGGCGCCAGTAATGAATGCCACCTTATTCATGATTCTTCCTTATCAAAACTTTTGCGGGCGGACCATTGCATCCATACCGCCATCAATGAACATCACGCTGCCATGGATAAAGCCGACGTCAGGCGACTGCAGAAACGCCACCAGTTTGGCGATTTCTTCCGGGCAGCCCGATCGGCCCAATGGTGCGACGAACTCGCGAACGGCCTTGCCGAAGCGCGCATCGTCCAGCGATGCCTGATGCAACGGCGTCTGCACCGCACCGGGAGCCACTACGTTCAGGCGCACTCCCAGGCTGGCCCAGCTCACGGCCTTTTGTCGGGCATTGCAGGTGACTGCGTACTTGGAGCAGGCGTAGGCAATGTGTGGCTGGCCGAGGGTAATGGCCAGCTCCAGCGCCAGGTCCTCGTCGCCTGCGAGCATGGCCGCGACCATGGGCTGCTGCTCGACGCCAGGCTGAGTCGATGCGACCGAACCAATCACCAGCGCCGCCGGGTTCTGGCCCTTCGCGAGGGCATCGAGCAAACCGTCGAGCAAATCACTCACCCCAAAATAGTTGACCGCCAGAATGACGCTACTCGACGGCGCGGTCACTCCCACACCCGCACAGCAGACCAGCCCGTCAAGAATCCCGTCACTGTGTTCAAGTACCGCGGCGATAGCGGCCTGACGCCCCGCGAAAGAGGACAGGTCGGCAATCACCTCGGCGTTGGCCCGATCGATCCCGATGATGCGGTGCCCGGCGGCACGCAACGTTGCGCAAACTGCTGCGCCGATTCCAGAAGCGGAACCACTGACGGCTGTAACTGGCATAGGGTTTCTCCTTGAGGGTTCAGGCCCAGTATCGGCAGGCGAGCTGGCCAACGACTACGTCCGCTTGGACTACAAACGAACACGCTCCGGTTGCCAGGCGGCAGCCGGAGCTTGTGGGGAAAAAAGGCTTGGCGTAAAGAAAATCTAATGTGGGATGCCATCAGGGTTTGAGCCTGAGACCGCAGAGCCGCCATCGCGGATTCACATTCGACATGGATGTCGACTGTCAGACCGCTATCGCAAGCAAGCTCTGCTCCTACAGTTCTGTATCAGGCGCTGCGAAGCGCCGGGCGGGCTAATTTTGGTGCAGGGACAACCACCCTCTCAGGGACGAGCAGTGAGGGTTTTGGCTTTCCCAGAGCGACCACGCTGTTGAGAATAATCCGTACCAGTTCCGTCTGGCGCCGTACACCGGTCTTGGAAAAAATCGAACGCAAATGGGCGCGAGCGGTATTGCGGCGGATATTCAGCTGTTCCGCGGCCTCCTCCAGAGACAATCCATTGGCCAACTCCATGGCCAGTGCGGTTTCCGCCTTGGTCAGGTTGAACAGCTGCTTGGTCACCACTTCACTGGCAATGGATTTGCCCACCGCGTCGCGGATATACACCACCGCCGCCGGTTTGCCCTTGCCATCAGCCCAGTGCAGGGTCGAAATTGCTTCCACCACCAAGCCCAGGCTGACTTGTCCGGAAGGCCGTGTCACTGACATTGCTTCAGCTGTCGTGCCGCCTTCCTTGACCTCAGTGGCAAAGGCATTGCGGACCAGGCGCTGCAGTTCGCGGTTGTCACTGGGATAGGTCGCTTCCAGACGCCCGCCCACCAGTTTCAAACCATCGGCGCTTTCGAGCATCTCCTCGGCGACCGGGTTGAGTTGCAAGACCCGGCCGGTTTCGTCGAGCACCAGGGTCGCCACTGACAACCGGCTGATGGCCTGAGCGAACAGTTCGCTCATCGACTCGCTGCGATCAAGCAGATTGTGGACGTGTAACGCCCGGCGTATGTGCGGCAAGAACATGGTGCATAGCGCACGTTCGGCAACGGAAAATTTTGGCGAGGTTTTAGGCCGGGTGATACGAAAACGAAGCTTGCCGCCATCCGGTGTGGAGATGTCCGCGCCCATCACGTGGTACACCCCTTGCGGGCCGCAGAAGGCCTTGAAATAAGCCGAGCTAACCCATTCCGATTCGCTCATCACATCGTCTACCGTGAACACCTGATCCAGCGCCTGACCGGCAAACGGAGTATTGGTTTGCGGGTAGGCCAGGTAGCTGACTTCGCCTTCACCTTCCATGTCGCCGGCAACGATCATCAAGCCCATATCGGGTTGATCCGGCACCCGCAGGATCAAGGTCACGTAGTTGGCATCATAAAGGGTGCGCAGATTGCGCAAGGTCTGCGCCATCAGCTTGGGGCTGAGCGCGCCATCGTAGATGTCAGACACCGTTCGGTCATAGTCTGCCAATTCCAGGCCCATGCTCGCCAGTGTCTGAAGGTTCAAGATAGCTTTTTCCACAGCCTTTTCCTCGCTTGGGGCACGGCGCGTTGGCCGGCCCTTTTTATTTTTATGAAGCTGGCTCATCCACCGGTATTTCAGCGTCCCCCACGATCCTTGGCGGCGGTACTGTGCTTGAGCGGGTAGTGACCCGATGACGCCTGGGCTCGCACCGTTGTGTCCACGACCAGTCGACGTCCCTGGTTGAACCAGGCGGCGAGTGCCGGCAAGAGGAAAATCGCCCCCAGTACATTGACCAAGAACATGAACGACAGCAATACCCCCATGTCGGCTTGAAACTTCAAGGGGGCAAATGCCCAGGTACACACGCCGATGGACATGGTCAGCGCGGTAAAGACTGCCGCCGTACCGCGTTGACACATCGCCTGGTAAAAAGCGTTACGCAAGTCTGCCCCTTCAGCCATTTCATGCTGGATCCGCTCGTACAGATAAATCCCGTAGTCGACCCCAACACCCACGCCCAGAGCCATCACTGGCAGCGTCGCGACTTTCAGACCGATGCCAAGCGTGGCCATCAGGGCGTTGCACAGAATCGCCACAATCGCCAACGGCACCAGAATGCACAGCACCGCCCGGAAAGAGCCAAAGGTCAGCCAGCAAAACAGACCAACGGAGCCGAACAACGCTGCCAACATGACAATTTCAGCCTGTTTGACCGCATCGTTGGACGCCGCCATCACCCCGATATTGCCGCCCGCCAGCAGGAACTGGACATCCGGCGCCTGAACCTGAGCGATGATCCGCTTGGCCTCCTTGACCACATGCGCCACCGTTGCCCCATCATGATCGGTGAGGAACACCAGGATCTGCATCTGTTGGCAGCCTTCGGTCACCAAACCGTCATCAGGCATATAGGCCCGGGCACCCTGGCTCAAACCACGGGCCGAACCGGGTATGGCGGACCAGCGCGGATTACCTTCGTTGTTGCCGGCAATCACAATCTTGCTCATCCCCGCCACACTCTGAACAAACTGCACACCGGTCACGCTACGAATCTGGAAGTCGAAAGCTTCGACCGCGCGCATGACCTTCGGCGACAGGCAGGCCTCCTCGATGCCCTTGACCTGAACGAAGACCGACATCACATCCAGGCCAATGGAATAGCTGCTAATGATTTTCTGGTTGTCCTGGTTGTAGCGTGAGTCGGCACGCAGTTCCGGTGCGCCGCTGCCGATATCCCCCACCTTCAGATCCCGTGCCTTGTAAGCGCCAACCCCCAGCAACACAAGGCTGATGGCAAACACCGCCAGGGCCGGGCGTGGTTCGGCCAAGGCCGACAGCCGCCACCACAGTTGGTGCCGGCCCTGCACCGACTTTTGGCCGCGCTTGAGTGCACTACGCTCCAACTGCAGGTGCGAAATGATGATCGGCAGCATCAATTTGTTGGTGATGATCATCAGCATCACACCGATGCAGGCCGTGACACCCAGCTCATGCACGATGGGAATGTCGATGAGCATAATCACCGCAAAGCCCAGGGCATTCATCAACAGCGCCAGGGAGCCCGGAATGAATATTCTGCAGAATGCGGTCCGTGCCGCCTGCACCGAGTCGTTGCCAGCCATGACCTCCTGCTTCCAGGCATTGGTCATCTGCACCGCATGGGAAACCCCGATAGAGAAGATCAGGAACGGCACCAGAATCGACATGGGATCGATGCCCAACCCAAACAACGGCAACAGCCCGAGCAGCCAGACCACCGGCAATAATGCAACTAACAGGGCGACGACGGTCAAGCGCAGGGATCGCGAATAGAGCCAGAGCAAAAGTCCGGTAATCAGAAACGCCACGACGAAGAAACCGATCACCGTGCCCAGCCCTTCGACCACATCCCCCACCAGCTTGGCGAAGCCGACAATGTTGATTTCAATCTTGTCGTTGCTGTATTTGGCGCGAATATCTTCCAGACGCTGAGCGACTTCAGCATAAGACACTGACTTACCGGTCTGCGGATCCAGGTCCTGCAAATCGGCACGCACCATCGCCGACTTCAGGTCGTTGGCCACCAGGCGGCCGACCTGCCCCGAGCGCGCGGCGTTGTTGCGTACCTGCGCCAGGTCCTCGGCAGAGCCGGTAAAGCGCGGCGGCACCACAACATCGCCGAAAAATCCGTCTTCGGTGATTTCGATGTAGCGCACGTTGGCGGTGAACAACGAGGTCACGCTCGAGCGGCTGACCCCGGAGATGAAGAAGACTTCGTCGGTCACCTTGCTCAAGGTGTCGAGGAACTCCCGATTGTAGACATCCCCCTCGCCCTTCCAGCGCACGCTGACCAGGAAGCGGTTGGCACCGGTGAAGTATTGGCTGAACTTAAGGAAATTGACCATGTACTCATGACGCACCGGAATCTGCTTATTGAAGCCCGGATCCAGCTGGGTGTGGGTGGCGCTGTATCCCAACCCCAGTGTTACCAGGACAAACACCACCAGCAATGACTTGCGCCAGACCATCAATAAATCGGCACATCGCTCGACCGTGCGTGTCACCCGGTTTTTCACTTTATTCATGATCTGACTCTCACTTGCCAAGTGCAGCAACGCTGCCATCGGAACTCTGAAATACACCGCGCTCACCGCCAACCAGCAGCTTGTGGGCGTTGATCAGCACTGCCGAAGTCAGCGTGCCAAATCCGGCCAGACGACTGACGCCAACCAGCCGACCACTGCCGTCCAGATGCACCAGTGAGCTACCGGCCCCAACAATCAACAGTCCACCGTTGTCCGGCAGCAGTACATGCCCATACAGCGGCAGCTGATTGCCGACCTTGATCGGTTCCCAGTTCTGACCGAAATCCTGGCTGACAAACACATGCCCGCGCATGCCATAGGCCACCCAACGATCAGCGCTCAAACGAACGACACCGAACAGTGAGCCCTTATAAAAAGGCACCAGGGTTTGCCAATGCTGACCCGCATCTCTGGTACGCAAGACCAGGCCTCGCTCTCCCACCAGCATGCGTCGCCCATCGGCACCGCCATCCATGCTGTTGAGGTGAGCACTATCGACCTCAAGGGGCATCTTGTGCCAATTCAAACCGGCATCATCGGATTGATAGAACTTGCCGAAACTGCCAAAGGCCAGCACCTGATTACCACCTGCGGCCCAGATGCCCAGAAGCGGTTCAGCCAGTTCGCTGTCGTAGCGAACCTCTTGCCAATCCGAGCCGGCATTGTCTGAACGCAGAATCCAGCCGTCATGGCCGACCGCAAGCAGTTGTGTGTCGGACAATGCGACCAATGCGGTGAGCGACAGGTTTCGTTGAGGGCTGACAGCGGCCTGATGCCAGGACACTCCTTGATCGTCACTGAGCAGGATGCTGCCGCGTTCGCCAACGGCGACGACCCGATGGGGCAGGTTCAGCAGCCCGTTGATCTGCATCCGATCCGCGCGCCCCCCGCTTTGTGTGATCAGCGGCTGCGAATGGGGGGAGAAGGTAAACGCAATGGTTGCCGCAACGATCAGGCAAACCAGATACACGATCACTGAACGCATGATCGAGTACCTCGCGCAAGATTCAGGTGCTCGACTAATTTCATGCGGCCTTTCCTCTTGTTCTTTTCTTGTTTTTTATTTACTGCGTAGCCTGCACGCAACGCACGAATCGGCTTTCGCTGGCGTCGATCATCGGACTGCTCCGGACTCGCCACATCGTCCAAATGGCCTAGTAGCCTGCGTGGCTAGCCCGGAGCATCAGCGTCTATCAGCAGAGCTCGAATAACCCCGCCGCGCCCATACCGCCGCCAATACACATCGACACGACGACGAAGCGGGCGCCGCGCCTACGGCCTTCCAGCAGGCTGTGACCGACCATCCGTGCACCGGACATGCCGAATGGATGACCAATGGAAATGGCACCGCCGTTGACGTTCAGGCGATCATTGGGGATCTCGAGAAAGTCGCGGCAATACACCACCTGGCAGGCAAAGGCTTCGTTGATTTCCCACAGATCGATGTCCGAAACGGTCAAGCCAAAACGCTTCAACAGCTTGGGAATGGCCAGGGCCGGGCCGATGCCCATTTCATCCGGCGCGCAACCACTGACCGCAATGCCGCGGTAGATGCCCAACGGCTGGATGCCACGCTGCCTGGCTTCGGCACGGCTCATCAGCAACACCGCGGCAGCGCCGTCGGAAAATTGCGAGGCGTTGCCGGCAGTAATGAACTCGCCTTGCTCAACCCACTGACCGTCCTTCCACACCGGCTTGAGCGCCGAGAGATCCTCCAGACGGGTCGAAGGCCGGTTGCACTCGTCACGCTCGGCAATAACGGCTTCATGGCCGCTGGGTTTGCCTTCCTTGTCGAAGCACAGCTTGCGCGCCGCCAAGGGCACGATTTCTTCGCTGAACAAGCCTGCGAGCTGTGCCGCCGCCGTGCGCTGCTGACTTTGCAGGGCGTATTGGTCCTGGACCTCACGGGAGATGCCATAGCGCCGGGAAACCAGCTCGGCGGTTTCGATCATCGGTATGTAGGCCGTCGGCATGCATTCGAGCACTGCTTCGGACTGCGCCCGGTAGGTGTTTTTGTACTTGTTCTGGGTCAACGATAACGACTCGACACCACCGGCCACGGCAATCGCCATTTCACCGGTCATGATGCCCTTGGCCGCCACGCCGATACTCATCAGGCCCGAGGCACACATGCGATCCAGGGCCATTCCCGGCACGCTGTCCGGGAGCCCGGCGGTGTAGGCACTCAACCGGCCGATGTTGTAGGCCTGGGTACCCTGCTGCGCCGCCGCGCCCATAATCACGTCTTCCACCGAGCCCGGCTCGATACCCGCACGCTCGACCACGGCACGTACCACATGGCCACCGAGCACCGGTGCTTCGGTGTCGTTGAAAGCACCGCGAAAGGACTTGCTCATGGCGGTCCGGGCGGTGGAAACGATCACCACTTCATTCATGTCCAGGCTGTTCATGTTCACGGCAGACTCACTTATCAATAGGGTTGAAGGTGTAACGACTGATGGTGTCGACCACACAGCCTGGGCGCTCGCTGCCCTCGATCTCGACGGTGATGCGCACCGTCGCTTGCAAGGATTGGCCGAGGTTTTCGACGGTCACTACCTGGCCATGCCCGCGCACTCGCGAGCCGACCTTGACCGGCGCCGGGAAGCGCGTGCGATCACTGCCGTAATTGACGCCCATGCTCAGGTTGTCGATGCGCATCAACTGCGGCATGAACAGATTGGCCAGCGCCAGGGTCAGGTAGCCGTGGGCGATGCAGCCACCGAATGGGCCGCTGGCGGCTCGCTCGGGATCCACATGAATCCACTGGTGGTCACCCGTGGCCTCGGCAAACAGGTCGATGCGTTCCTGAGTCAGCAACAACCAGTCGCTGCGACCCAGGTCGAGGCCTTGGGCGCCGAGCAACGCTTCAGCGCTGCGAAATACGGTGATCATGGGGATGACCTCAGGCTTGTTGCGAACTGACCGGCAACACTTCACCGACCATGTAGGAGGCGTAGTCGCTGGCCAGAAAGACCATGACGTTCGCCACTTCCCAGACTTGCGCCGCCCGGCCAAAAGCTTCGCGACTGGCCAGTTGCTCCAGCAGTTCGGTGCTGGAGGCCTTCTTCAGGAAGTCATGCAAGGCAATCGACGGCGCCACGGCATTGATCCGCACCCCGCTCTCGGCGGCTTCCAGCGCACTGCAGCGGGTCAGCGCCATCACCCCGGCCTTGGCCGCGGCGTAATGAGCCTGTTCCTTCTGCGCCCGCCAGCCCAATACCGAGGCGTTGTTGACAATGGCTCCGGCACCGCGCCGCTCCATGTGCGGCAACATCGCCCGGGTCATGCGGAAGGTCCCGGTCAGGGTGATGTCGAGCACCGACAGCCACTGCTGGTCGGTCATTTCAGTGACCCGTACCTGGCCACCGAGACCGGCGTTGTTGATCAGCACATCGACGCCACCCAGAGCCTCTTCGGCAGCGGCGACCAGCGCCTGTACCTGGGTTTCATCCGTGACGTTGCACAGCTGGCCATAGACCGCCTGTAGCCCGGTTTCCTGCTTCAGACGCTCGACCGCTTCTTCCAGGCGACGCGGGTGAATATCGGAGATCATCAGGGCGCGGCAGCCTTCTTCGGCGCAGCGTTTGGCGGCGGCATAACCGATGCCGGCACCGGCGGCAGCCGTGATCAGAATCGATTTACCAGCCAGCAACTGGTGACCCGGCACATAAGCGGGAGCTTGTCTCATGGTTGAATTCTCTGTTCGGGTGAAGGTGATTGCTGCGGCTCGCTGCCCTTTGGCGAACGAGACTGCAGTGAGTCGACGGGTGTCAGCTGCCCCAGACTTTTTGCGCCTTGGGGGCCTCGGCCAACAGTTGTTCGAGCACTGCACCAATCTCTTCGGGACGCCACTGCGCACCCTTGTCGCGAGTCACTCCAGTTCTCCAGCCATCGCCCAGCGACAGACGACCGCCCTGGCTCTCGATCACCTGGCCGGTCACCTGGCCGGACAAGCTGCTGCCCAGCCACACCACCAATGGCGCAACGTTTTCCGCTGCCCAGGCATCGAAGGCACCGTCTTCGGGCTTTTTCACCACATCAGGCATGGCGCTTTCGGTCATCGACGTACGGGCCGCCGGTGCCAGCGCATTCGCAGTGACGCCATAGCGCGCCAGCTCTGCCGCCTGCACCAGCGTCAACGCGGCGATACCGCCCTTGGCCGCGCTGTAATTGGATTGTCCGACCGAGCCTTGCAGCCCGGCACCGGAGCTGGTGTTGATGATCCGCGCAGCCACCGTCTGACCGGCCTTGGCCTGATCGCGCCAGCGCTTGCCGAGAATGTTCGCCAGGCAGAAGTGGCCCTTGAGATGCACCTGCATCACCGTGTCCCAATCCTCTTCTGTGAGGCTGATGAACATCCGGTCGCGCAGAATGCCGGCGTTATTGACCAGCACATGCACCTCACCAAAGGCTTGCAGCGCAGCATCGACAATGCGCTGGGCACTGACCAGGCTGGTTATGTCATCGGAGTTGGCCAGCGCCTCGCCGCCCAGCTCGCGAATCTCACCAGCGACGTCTTCGGCGGCGTCACGGCGGATGTCGTTGACCAGCACATTGGCGCCTTCGGCAGCGAATGCCAGCGCATAAGCGCGACCCAGACCGCCACCCGCGCCGGTAATGATGACCGTGCGCCCTTCGCAGATTGCCATATGAATTCTCCTGTTCGGTGGCACCGCGAACCCCATGGCGCGCGGCGATAAACGCGCTGGGTTACAGGCGCTCGATAATGGTCACGTTGGCTTGGCCGCCGCCTTCACACATGGTTTGCAAACCATAGCGGCCGCCGCTTTGCTCCAGCTGGTGCAACAGGCTGGTCATCAACCGGGCGCCCGTGGCGCCCAGCGGATGACCCAGCGCAATCGCACCACCGTTGACGTTGGTTTTCGCCGGGTCGTAATCGAGCTCCTTGGCCCAGGCCATGACCACCGAGGCGAAGGCTTCGTTGATCTCTACCCGGTCGATGTCATTCATGCTCAGGCCAGTCTTTTTCAACGCTGCCCGGGTCGCGGCGATCGGCGCGGTGAGGTGCCAGATCGGATCGTCACCGAGCACCGAAAGGTGATGAATGCGCGCTCGCGGGGTCAGGTTGTAACGCTTGAGGGCGGCTTCGGAGACGATTAACAGGGCCGCCGAGGCGTCGCAGGTCTGGCTCGATACAGCCGCAGTGACCGACGGAAACTCAGCGGAAACCGGCTCCAGCTCGGCCATCTTCGCCAGGCTGGTCACCCGCGGGGTTTCGTCGTCCCACACGCCTTCGCAGGGCACGATCTCCTGAGCGAAGCGCCCGCTGCTGATAGCCTCCAGCGCGCGACGGTGGCTTTCCAGAGCGAAAATCTCCATCTGTGCGCGGCTGATGTTCCAGTGATCAGCGATTCGTTGTGCGGCATAAAACTGATTGACCGACTGCTCGCCGAAGCGTGCTTTCCAGCCGCGACTTCCGGAAAACGGATCCGGGAACCCCAGCGCCTGGCCGGCCAGCATGGCCGAGGAAATCGGAATCCGGGTCATGGTCTGCACACCGCCCACGGCGATCACATCCTGGGTCCCGCTCATCACTGCCTGGGCCGCAAAGTGCAC
This sequence comes from Pseudomonas fluorescens HK44, assembly GCF_000217955.3. Classification (GTDB taxonomy): domain Bacteria; phylum Pseudomonadota; class Gammaproteobacteria; order Pseudomonadales; family Pseudomonadaceae; genus Aquipseudomonas; species Aquipseudomonas fluorescens_AQ. The sequence continues at coordinate 873,924 of NZ_AFOY02000015.1, forward strand.
CGCCTGCTGGGATGAACCACATTGCCGGTCAATAGTGGTGCCCGGCACATTCAGCGCCAGCCCCGCGGCCAGCCAACTGGTGCGGGCAATGTCCCCTGCCTGGGAGCCGATGGTGTCGACGCAACCAAAGATCACGTCATCGTACTCATCGTCCGGGATCAGGTTGCGCTGCACCAACGCCTTGAGTGCATGGGCGCCGAGGTCGATCGCATGAACATGGGACAACCCGCCCTTGCGCTTGCCGGTCGGGCTGCGCAGTGCGTCGACGATATAGGCTTCAGGCATGCGTCACTCCTCGAAGGTATGGCCCGGCCCAAGCCGGACGGCATCGCCAAGTACGTACTCGGCAACACGGGATTTGTGGAAGGCGCGGTCGCCCCAGGTAGCGTCCAGGGACCAGGCACGCTTCATGAACATCTGCAGGTCGACTTCCCAGGTGTAACCCATCGCCCCGTGTACCTGGATGCCGTGGCGCGCCGCCAGCCAGCTGGCTTCGCAGCAGGCCAGCCGCGCGTGGGACACCCAGACCCCGGCGTTCGCTTCGTTGTTGGCCAGCGCATAAGCCGCGCGATACAGCGCCGGCTTGGCAAATTCGAGCTTGGTCGCGACATCCGCCAAGTGATGCTTGACCGCCTGAAAGCTTCCAATCGGCTTGCCGAACTGCTTGCGCTGGGCGGCGTAGTCGACCGTCAGGTCGAGCATGCGCTGGGCCAACCCAAGCAACTGCCCGGCCACCGACAAGGCTCCACGGTTGAGCACATCGGCCCACAAGGCCCGGCCTTGTTCGCCGCTGCACACCAGGGTTGCGGCGCTCGGCTGCCAGCTGACCCGGCCCAGACGCCGCGAAGCATCGATACTCGGATTAGCCTGTACATCGAACTGTGCCCGCGGCACCGCATGCACTTCGTCGCCATGGGCGAGCAGCAGCAACTCGGCAACATTGGCATCGGCTACCAGCGGATTGACCGGGTGCCCGATGGCGATGCGAATGCTGCCCTCCACCACCCGTTCCAGCCACTCCCCACGGGCCGCTGTTTGTGCCGGCAACGCGGCGATCAAGGCACTGGCAACATAAGCGGTGTCGGCCAGCGAGTCGGGAATCGCGTAGTAACCCAGCTCTTGAGTCATCAACGCCCAGGCCACGTCATCCATGCCCAGGCCACCGAACTCTTCCGGCACCGACAGCCCGGTCAGGCCCTGTTCGGCGATTTTGTTGCGCAAGTCCGGCGAGCGACCGGCATCGGTCTCCCAGATTTCGCGGAGCATCTCCGGCGCAGCCTCGGTCATCAGGAAACGGCTGATGGCTTCACGGAAGGTCAGATGGTCATCGGTAAAGGTAAAGTCCATAACCCGCCCTCACTTCGGCAGGCCGAGCATCCGCTCGGCGATGATGTTGCGCTGGATCTCGTTGGTTCCGGCGTAGATCGGACCGGCCTGGGCAAACAGGAAGCCTTCCAGCCAACCGTTGGTGTCGGCATCGGGGGCATCGCAGAGCAATTCGCCTCGCGTACCGAGAATCCGCATGGCGGTTTCGTGCATGCTCAGGTCGAGTTCCGACCAGATGATTTTGTTGGTGCTCGATTCGGCACCAATTTGCGCACCACGGCTCAGCCGGCCGACGGTGTGATAAGCGGACAAGGCATAGGCTTCAGCCCCCATCCAGGCCTGCGAGACTGCCTCGCGAATGGTCGGGTCGCGGTCAGCGCTGGTCTGGTTGGCCTTGTACAGCTCAACCAGCTTGCGCGCCGTGTACTGGAAGCGCGCCGGCGAACGCAACAGCAATCCGCGCTCGAAGCCGGCGGTGGCCATTGCCACGTGCCAACCCTGGCCTTCATCGCCAATGCGGTTTTCCACCGGCACCCGCACGTCATCGAAAAACACTTCGGCAAAGGCATCCTTGCCGTTGAGTGCCTTGATCGGGCGAATTGTCACGCCCGGTGTATCCAGCGGCACCATCAAAAACGACAGACCGTGATGCCGTGAAGAGCTCGGATCGCTGCGAAACAGACCGAACAACCAGTCGGCGAAAGTGGCCCGAGTCGACCAGGTTTTCTGGCCGTTGAGTACATAGCAATCACCGTCGCGAATAGCCTTGCTGCTGATCGCAGCCATGTCGGACCCTGCATTTGGTTCGGACCAGCCTTGTGCCCACATGTCGGTGCTGGCGGCCATGCGTGGCAGGAAGCGTTTTTTCTGCGCCTCGGTGCCAAATTCCATCAGCGTCGGTCCGAGCAACAGCTGGCCGTTCTGATTGACCCGCATCGGCGCGCCGGCACCGTAATATTCTTCTTCGAAAATCAGCCACTCGATCAGATCACAACCACGCCCGCCCAACTCGGTTGGCCACATGACCATGGACAGGCGGCTGTCGAACAACTTCGCCTCCCATTGCCGGTGCTGTTCGAAACCCTCACGGGTGTCATAACTGGCCAGCGGCTCGGCGGGCAGGTTGGCGGCCAGCCAGGTGCGGACTTCCTGACGGAAAGCCTTCTGTTTCGGGGTATAGGCAAGTTCCATGATCGGTCCTCAGAACTTCGCTTCACGTTTTTCGACGAAAGCCCGACGGGTCTCGGCCGAGTCTGGCGAGGTGTAAGCCTGCAAGGTAAAACCCTGCTCCCAGCGGTATTTGTCTTCCAGGTTGCCGTCCTCAATGCCGTTCAACGCCTCTTTGGCGATACGAATCATTGGCGGACTTTTCGCGGCGATCTTCCCGGCGATTTCCAGCGCGGTTTCACGCAGCCGCTCACGCGACACCACGCGCTCGATGAAACCGTATTGCAGGGCCTCGGGCGCGCCGATCTTGTCGCCGGTAAAGAACAGGTAGCGAACCTTCTGCACCGGGAACAAACGCTGCAGGTGCGCGCCCCCGCCCATGGCGCCCCGGTCGACTTCGGGCAAGGCAAAGGTCGCGCAATCGGAAGCGACCACGATGTCCGCTGCCCCGGTGATACCAATACCGCCGCCCAGCACGAAGCCGTGCACGGCGACGATGACGGGCACCGGGTTGCGGTGCACCGCCTTGAACGTGGCGTAGTTACCGGCGTTGACCGCGACGATGCGCTCCGGGTGGGTGTCCAGCTCCTTGATATCGACACCCGCACAGAAACCACGGCCTTCGGCACGGATCACGATGACCCGTACTTCAGGGTTGGCCCCCAGCGCGTCGATACACGTGGCCAGGTCCATCCACTGCTGGCTGTCGAGGGCATTGACCGGTGGCTTGTCGATTACCAGTTCCGCGATACCCGCCTCGATGTTGGTGTGAAATGCGCTGCTCACGTTTGCTCCCGGATGGCGATGGCCACGTCAAGGGTCGAATTCATTGGCTGGAATTCAGTATGAGAAGCGCAGGCTGGAGCCTCATCGTCCGTTGGGACTAAACAGGTGCCGAGCTGATCAGCAGGGCCTGTCCTGGACAAAAAATGTTCCTTGTTTCACAGGTCGGGCGGGGGAAGTAGTCCGTTCGGACGATGTAGTTTCAAACGCTTTACTTATTGTGACGCAATGGGAGTGGGCCAACTTTCCCCACTCCTGCGAATAACGATCATTGAATCTGTACAGACTTTGAGGTCGCCATGATAATAAAAACAAAACCAATGCTGGCTTTTATACTCATCAGCAGTGCGCTGTCCCTGGGCTTGCTATCACTCCCCAAGGCCCCTCGACTTGTCGCGGTGGACACCTGCAACACCCTTCCAGCAACGTGCGCTATGCCACCCATTTCACTTGATCGACTACAGCCGTAGACCATGACCTGTCGGCAGCGGCAGATACTCATGACGAACTGGCCGCCATCAATACACAGCTCGACGCTCCTTTACCCGCCCCGGTCGGGTGACGGGCCGCAATGCACTCGAAGGATGTGATTGGGACTAAGGTGGCGTCCGTATGGGCGTGGTCTTGCCCATCAGAGCGCTACAATATGTCGCTGTTGAAGTGCACCCCGGTTATGGGTGCCTCCGTTCTTCACGTGGGCAGTGGGGACGTCATCAAGGGCAACGGTCCAGCATCGATAGACAGCGTTGCCGAGCGCATCAGGACTGCGCGCAGGCTGCGTTCGGCGTCATTGACAATTTCGTCTATCAACTGTTCACAGCTTTTGAGTTCACTGATCGCGGCCGCCACTTGACCACTCGGCAGGATCCCCTCGTCGGGGAAACCGTCGACCATTGAGCGCTGCAACAAGACCGGCTGGTTGGCCGCCATCACCGTCTGCGAGACTGCGCCCGGATCTTCACGCACGGCCTGGACGAACACGCTGAGCATATGGCCCAGGCTCATACCGGTCTGCTGTTTCCACTGCCAGGCACTGCGCAGGGCAATCCGCAAACGACCCAATGAACCGGCGTGTTCGAGGCGGTTGATGAAGGCATTTTCGATCATTCGGTGACGCATGCCGTCGACCGCCGTGGTCACGCGGATCTGCTGCGGGTCGGTGACCGTCAAATAGTGTTTGAGTGTGGCCGCAGGCGTCGGCGATTCATGGGTCATCAAAAAGCGTGTGCCCATGGCAATACCTGCCGCGCCGCTGGCGAGCGCACCCGCCAACCCGCGCCCCGTGGAATAGCCGCCGGCAGCAATCACCGGCACCTTCACCGCATCCAGCACCTGGGGCAGCAAAATGGTGCTCGGCACACCGCCGGTATGGCCGCCGCCCTCACCGCCCTGAATGGTGATCATGTCGGCTCCCAGCTCGACAGCCTTGAGCGCATGCTTGAGCGCACCGACGGTGGGAATACACAGCACGCCCGCGTCTTTGAAGCGGCCGATGGTCCTTTTGTCCGGACCGCGCCCATAGCTGACGGCACGCAGACGGTACTTGATCGCAAGGTCAACGCACTGGGCGGCGTTTTCCTGGAACATATGAAAGTTCAGACCGAAGTTGCTGTTGCCGATTGCGTCGATCACCCGTTGAAGTTCAGCTTCCAGTTGCTGCGCTGGAATGGTCGCTCCGGCAAGAAAGCCGAACGCTCCGGCGCGGCTGCTGGCAATCACCAGATTCGCATCGGCGACCCAGCCCATGGCGGTCTGTACGATCGGATAGCGACAACCCAAGGCAGCGGTCAGCGGCGTTTCAAGCCAATGCTTCATACGCCCTCTCCCCCGGCAGCCTTTTTGTTGGCCTGCACCATCGCTTTGGCATCGTAGCCGCCCAGTTTGTCACCCGATAACAGCTCGTTGTGACTGTGAGCGAAGTGGTGCCAGGCAAAGACCGCGTCCATGGCTGAACGCTTGCCTTGCAGATCCTCGACGTGGTTGATCGCCTGCTTGGTCAGTGCCAGCCCCATACGCGGCTGTTTGGCGATAGCCGCTGCCAGGGCATAGGTGCCGGCTTCGAGTTCATCGCGGGCAAACAGGCGATTGACCATGCCCATCTGATAGGCCCGCTCGGCGCTCATACGATCGCCGGTAAACAGAAACTCCTTGGCGATGCGCGGGTTCAGTTCATACGGGTGAGCGAAGTATTCGACACCCGGAATCCCCATGCGCACCACCGGGTCCTGGAAGAACGCATCGTCACTGGCGACAATCAGGTCGCACACCCACGCCAGCATCAGCCCACCGGCGATACACGCGCCATGGACCATGGCAATCGTCGGCTTGGGCAGTTCGCGCCAGCGCCGACACATGCCCAGATACACTTCCTGCTCACGAGCGTAGAGGAACTCACCGCCGGGCTTGTTGGTGTGATCCCACCACAGGTGGGCACGTTCGAATGGCTTGTTGATGTCGCGTCCAGGCGTACCGATATCGTGGCCCGCCGAGAAGTGTTTGCCGTTGCCGCGCAGCACGATGACCTTGACCGCATCATCATTCACCGCTTCACGCAGGGCCGCATCCAGGGCATAGGTCATCTGCGAGTTTTGCGCGTTGTTCACGCCGGGTCGGTTCAGGGTCAACGTGGCGATACCGTCTGCCACGCTATAAAGCACCGGGTCCTCGGTTTCATAGACCGATGTGTCGATACGCTCGACGAATTCACTGTCGCTGCTGCTCATACTCACTCCTTGCCTTCAGACCGAACGGATGCCCGCAGGGTTGCCCTTGAGCGCCGCTGCACGGTAATCGTGAGGATCAAGTCGACGAATCACCGCCAGTTGCTCAGCGGTGGGATGCGCGGTTTCCTTGAGATCGGGCGCACGCAGCAGCGCGAATCCGGTTTTCTCCTGCACTTCATCAAAACTCACGCCGGGGTGCAGCGAACGCACTTGCACCGCCCGCTGCGGACCACCGAAATCCATCACGCACAGATCAGTGACAATCAGGCGGATATCCATCAACTCGCGATTCATACCCTCTTGCCAGCGCTCGGGGTTGAAACCAACACCGGAGACCATGTCCACCTCGCCTGCAACAAAGGCCCGGGTGTTATGTGCCGGAATGAAAAACGAGTTGATGTGATTAATGCTGTTGCCCGGCAGACCGCGCACGCCGAGCATCGCCACCTTGGGTTTGTGGTAGTCGCCGATGCACGACAGGTTGGTCTGGCCAAAACGGTCGACCTGGGTCGGCCCGATCATCGCGTGACGACGGCCACCCCAGACACATTCGAATACCCGCTCAAAGGACAGGTAACCGGAGTAACGCGGGACGTAATCGCCACGCGGGCCGAGCGGGATCGGCTCCTCCACCAAAAACGCCTCGCTGTCGGTCATCAACAGTTCCGGGCTGTGGGTCAGCTTGGCCAGGCTCGCACCCAGACGCGGGATAACGCCCAGGCCCGAGGCGACGATCTCGCCATTGCCGCGCCAGGCTTCGGACGCGGCGACAATCAACAGCTCGGCCAGGGTGAAATTAACGGTATCAGTCATGTTCGATTCTCCTTAAAACACCGGCAGCGGCAATGAACCCAAGCGTTCGGCACCGCCATTGTTGGCCTGATAGGCCGTTTCACCGGGTGTCACGAATTCGTCGAGGTAGGCTTGCCAACCACCCTCTTCACTGGCACTGGCGCTGTAGCGCTTCAGATGAGCCATGTCCCAGCCGTAATCGGAGGGGCAAGACGTCGGGTGCGCACCAAAGGGGGCATGCACTACGCCGCTGACTAGGTAACGCTCGAAAGTGTTGAAGCGAGCCTGGGTGGCGTCGAGGCTCAGGCGCTCTTCAATGTGCTCGCAAGAAACGAAACACTGTTTGGCGGCGCGGGCGAACAAATGGTCGAAATAGGCATCGGTGCCGGTGATCAGGGTATTGCCCAAGCGGTCGGCGACATTCACGTGCAAGAAGGCCATGTCCAGGTTCAGGGCTGGCATGGCCAACAGCACTTCACCGTCGGCATAGGGTGACTGCACCTGGCGTATTTCCGGGTTGAGCCGGCTGACATCGGTGGCCAGGCCACAGCGGGTCGGCAGAAACGGCAGGCGCATGCCTGCGGCACGCAGGCCCCATTGCAGCATGCCTTCATCGAGCTCCATCAACTCCAGCTCCCCGGCCTCACGGGCCCGGCGAAAATAAGCTTCCAGCGGAATCGCATCGAGGGTGGCAAAACCGAACACCAGCTTCTTGACCTTGCCGGCGGCACACAACATGCCGACCTCCGGGCCACCGTAAGCGACCACCGTCAGGTCCTTGACATCGGAGCGCAGGATCTCGCGCACGATGGCCATCGGTTTGCGCCGTGGCCCCCAACCGCCGAAGCCGATGGTCATACCGTTTTGTAATTGTGCGACGACATCCGCCGCTGTCATTTGCTTGTTCATCTGTCTACTCCTCACTGCTGACCGACGGAAAAGTCGTGCCCCCACAAACTCACACGGGTGAACTCGAACGCACTGTGCTCCTGCCAGTCGACCTGCAGACCGCCGAAGCCGTACTCCAGATCGAATCCGGACGGGGTTTTCATGTAAAAGGAAGTCATCTGGTCATTCAGGTGCTGCCCCAGCGTGGCCGACAACGGCACGGCATGGGCGATCCGGCGGTCATGGGCGCGCCCCACCTCGGTCATCGACTCCACTTCCACCATCACGTGGACGCAGCCCGACGCCACCGGGAACTCGGCCAAGGCCAGGCTGTGATGACGGCTGTTGCGGCAATGCAGGAAGTGAATACGAATCGGCTCGACAGCCGGGTCAGGCCGGAAGTTGAAGATGTCCGACAGTTCGAAGCCCAGCACATCCTTGACGAAGGTCAGCGTTGCGTCGAAGTTCGGCGCAGGCAGCACCGTGTGCCCAAGCCCCATGTCCCCGGTCACAAAACCCGGCACGCCCTGAGGTGAAACGAATGGCTGGCAATCGGAACGATGACCCCAACTCAATTCGTGGCAATTACCCGAGGGGTCCTTGATCTGCACCAGCGCCTGAACACCGCGCTGATCACACTGTTCTGCCGAGCCCGTTTGCCAACAGACGTCGGCCTGCTCCAAAACCTTCAGCGCCGCCTTGAACGCGCCCTCGCTGGGCAGTTCCCAACCAGAAGCCAGGTAGCGCGATTGCGCGCCAGGCACGATCAGCATGCGAAACGGCCGCTCATCCATCTTCACGTACACAGCACCGCCGGGGGCGGGGGCCACCATCATGCCGAGCACGTCCTGGGCGTAATCTTGCCAGCGCGTGAGGTCTTCGCTCTCTGCCACGAAGTAGCTCAAGCCACGGATGTCGATCATGTTTGCTGCTCCTCAATCGCCGGGTTCATTGGCTGATGAGCAGTATGGGAAGCTTGGGTCAGAGCCTCATCGTCCGTTGAGACTAAGGCTGGCGCTGCACGGGATTGCACGGGCTTTGCAGGAAGCACGGCTTGCCGGCGATGGCGTCCTTGAGATTGCCATCGCGAGCAAGCCCGCTCCTACTGGACCACGGGCTTACATGTAGAGAATCACCAGATCGTTGATCACCGACGGTCGCTCGTTACCGACCACATGGGTGTTCAATTCCAGGGTCAACTGGGTCCCGCGCTTGAGGCGCTCGACGCTTTTGACTCTGGCCCGGGCGTGGATCTTGGCTCCCGCAGGCACCGGCGCCGGGAAGCGCAAGCGGTCCGAACCGTAATTGAGCATGTTGGTGAAACCGGTGATCTCGAAACCCAGCGCCAGCTTCATCCGCGATTGCAGCACCTGAACCAGTGCGCCATGGGCGATGGTGCCGCCGAAGGGACTCTCCTTGCGCGCACGTTCCGGGTTGATATGAATCCAGTAGTCATCGCCGGAGAGTTCGGCAAACGCATCGATCAAAGCCTGATCGACCACCAGCGAATTGCTCCATGGGCTGAACTCGTCGCTGACCAGCGACTGCAGCGCTACCTCGTCGTCGAAGGCGATCTGGCGTACAGCACTGGCAGGTGTCGCCGCTTCGACAGGCGCTTGCTCGACTGACCTGAGCGTTTGCAGGCTCACGGCGTCCTTGTCCAGCCCGGTGAACCGCAGCAGGCGATTGCCCTTGCCATCGACCTCGGCAAACACCGGTTGCAGGCGCATGCCGATGCTGATTTCAGACTCGTCGAGGCCGACCAGGTTGCTGTTGATCCGCACCCCCTCGTCCAGCTCGATGACAGCCAGCAGCTGTGGCATTTCATCGACGAAGTCCGGCAGCGTGGCGATCCGCGTCACGGTGTAGCTGTACAGCGAGGCCCCCCCACTGACTTCACGCCAGGCCAGGTCATGGGCCAGGCAGCTGGGGCAGTGCCGACGTGGGTAAAAGACCCAGTGAGTGCATGCATTGCACTGCTGAATGAGCAGACGTTCGGCGTTGAGGCCGTCCCAGAACGGTGCAGAAATTTCGGTCGGGACCGGCATTGGTTTGTTGTTCGACATGTTGCTCATGCTCCCTGAAGTATCAACGCGCCCTGCTCACTCATCACGCCACCGGTACCGGAAACGTAGACGGTGTCGCAGTGCTCAAGCTGACGCTCGCCGGCCTCACCGGCAATCTGTGTCACCGCTTCGATCACCTGGGACATGCCACCGGCCGAGCCGGCCTGACCAAAGCTGAGCTGACCACCGTGGGTGTTCATCGGGAAGTCGCCGCGCCAGGTCAGGTCGTGCTCGCGGACGAAACTCATGCCCTCGCCCTTGGCGCAGAAGCCGGCGTCTTCAAGTGTCAGCAAAGCGGTGATGGTGTAACAGTCGTAGATTTGCGCCGCATCGACATCGGCGGGCTTGAGCCCGGCCATTTCGAAGGCGCGGCGTGAAGCCGGGCCAATCGGGGTCTGGAGCATGTCTGCGGCATAGGACGGCGATTTGAACGCCAGGTGCTCGCCAAAACCGGTGATGAACGCCGGACGTTTGCGTGCCCGTGCGGCGACTTCTTTGGACGCGATGATCAGGGCGGCACCACCGGCCACCGGCATGACAATTTCCAGCACGTGCAGCGGGTCGGCCACTCGCTTGCTCGCCAGCACCTGCTCGATGGTCAACGGCTGGCCGTAGAACATCGCCTGCGGGTTAGCCTGGGCATTGGTGCGCTGGTCCACGGCAATCTTCGCCAGGGCCCTTGGATCGTAGCCATACTGCGCCGCATAACGCTGAGCAATCATTGCATAGCCCGTGTTCTGGCCCATGTGCCCGTAAGGCAGGTCGAACTCGGCTTCGGGCGCACCAAAGACCGTACTGTGGCCGCCAAACCGCATGGCACGGGCCATCCAGCTTGGGTCTTCATCCGGCCCCATCGGCGCCAGCCGTGCAGGCAGCACGCAGAGCACCGCCTGGCAAAGCCCCAGTTCGATAGCGGCCGCGGCACGCCAGACCATCCCTACCGAGGTGCAGCCGCCCAGGTCGACAACTTCGGCGAAATTGAGTCGCAGGCCCAGGTATTCCGCCGCCATGGCCGGGACAAATACCGAGGCTTCATGAAATTGCGGACCATTGATCACCAACCCATCCAGGTCCTCGGCGCGCAGGCCGGCATCCTGCAAGGCCTTGGCCGCCAGATCGGCGACCTGCTCCAGGTGGAACATCCTCGGTGCAGTGGCATACTTTTCCGGTTTGTACTGAGCGGCACCGATAATCGCCGCATGACCTTTGAGACCCATGAATACCTCACTCCAAGGCTAAGCGCTTCGGCTTATCTGTGTGTAAAAAACGATGCGTGGGGCGAAATCCACAGGTCTCGCCCCGGCCTCATCAGAAGCTGTATTTCATCGAAAAGGTCGCGTAGTCGCGGTCGGCCAGCTGGCGCGTGACGGGGTCCGGCGACCCCAGATAGCCGATGTACTTGAGCGACACTTCAAGGTTCCCGAGGTATTTGAACGTGGTGCCGGCACTCAGACGGCGATCCCCGGCAGCGCCGGAAATGGTCCCCGACATGGGCGCGGAACCGCTAAATACGTCGGAGAACGTGAAGGGCACATCAAGGTCCCATCCTTCGAACACCCCCGGATAACTGAACGCCGCACCGACGGTGTAAGCCATCGCACTTTTCGTGCGCCAGGCCGTGGCCGTCCTGTAGGAGAAATTATTGGACGATGCCACCAGTGGTGCGACCTGAGGAATCAGATTAAGCCCCTGCAGATTGGGCGCTGCCGAGGTGTCGTCGACGCTGTCGGCCTGGACCCGGACGATCTCCCCGGTCAGCACGGTCTGGTTGGCCCACGGACGGTCGCCAAGAATGCGCATGGCCGAAATTTGCATCTGCTGGCCCTTACCACGTGCAGGCACTGGACCCAGGCCAGTGTCGACCATGACCGGTGCGCCATCGCGGTAAGACCATTCGGCACCCAGCTGGTATTCACCGAGCTTGGTCGAGGCACTGATACCGGTGAGTTTAATGTCTTCGAAATACTCGATCTTGTAGCCATTGCTGCGCAAGGCATACCGCCCGCCCCCCACGGCGACCGGGTCATAGCCGACCATCGCGGTGGCCGGGTTCTTGTCGTGATAGTGGACGTGAAACAGCGACAGTTCGACGGCCGGGATTGGCCGGAAACGCACTTGCGCGCCCCACTGACCACTATTACGCGGCTCGTCGGTGCCACGGTATGGAATATTCGCGGGTGAGCTGATGATGAATTCCCGGCCAGGACCGACCACATCGGTGGTCGACAGGTAGCTACCCACTGGCGGCAGTTCGGTGCCCTTCCACTCATACTGCACATAGGCACCGAAGGTGATCTTCGGGCTGATACGGTAGGCTGCCGAGAACTGTCCTACTGGCAACAGGACTTCCTTGACTTCAACCCCTGGCTGCGAGGCCTTGACCGCATCGGATGGGCTCTGCACACCGTTGACACCTGGGTAATACAGGCTTTCACCCCAGGACTCGACATGGCGACCGGCCTTGACGTCGAGCATGCTGTCGTTCTCGAAGCGCCAGCCACTGAACACATAGGCGTCGAGCAAACGCGTGCGCCCACCGCTGTAGTAGCGCGCGGCGCTGGTGAATTCGTCATTGTCTCCGGCCTTGTTCACCGTAGCCGGCGAGTTGTTGTCGTTGGTGTGGTGATAGACATCGTCATAGAAGGTACTGGCGCGCACCACGGCCCCGTAATTGTCCTTGCGCAGGATCATTTCACCCAGGGCACCGACCCGGTTGGTCGTGAGGCTGCCAGCATCGAAGTTGCGGTCTCCATCATCGGCATTGGGGGTCAACAACCGCCCACTTGGTTTTGCCAGCCGCACCCCCAGGCCATAACTGGTGGTGACCGTCCAGTCGATGGTCGCGCCATTGTCGAATTCCACTGTTTCACCCGACCAGGCTGGGGTAGAAACCAGCGCGATGGCGACTGCCAGGCTTGCGACCTGAAAGCTCTGCGGACCATGCTCAAGATACTTATTGTTTTTTTTATTGATCACACTGCCTCTCCTGAATGATGGCCGACTGGCCCCATAGAATGTTCAAGCGTTAGCGATGATGTGTTCCTGAACTTCGGACCGCTCAGCTCCCCCGAGCGGGTCTCAAACCGACATTCCCGGAGGGGTCCGTCGATAGCGATGAAGTCCATCGTGCTCCTCACGCACCAGCCTCCCCTCGGCGATGAGGTAGTTGGCATGGGCCAACGTTTCACCGATAGCCATCAGTTCGTCGAAACGACCTGACAACTTCACAAACAACACTGCCATCAGCTCCAGCGCCGTTCGCGGTTGCTCACAGGCATCGAGCATTTTTTCCAGGTGCGCGCGATGGTGATCACGCAGCTGATCCAGGCGCTCATGCAGGTTGAAGAACGGCCGCTCGTGAGCCGGAAGCACCAGTACGTCGGCCGGTACCTCGCGCAACCGCTCAATGGAATCGAGCCAGTCACGCAACGGATCGGCCTCAGGCTCAGTGACATGGACACAGACAACCGAGGTGATTCGCGGCAGCACCTGATCGCCGGAAATCAGCAGGCCGTCGGCCTCCGATAACAGACACGCATGCTCAGGGGAATGGCCACGGCCAATCACCACTGTCCAGCGCCGGTTTCCAATAGTGAGCTGACTGCCTTCGCGCAGCCGCCTGAAGCCAGCCACCAGGGCAGGACGAAAGTGCCCGGACTGAATCATCGGCAGCAGGGCGCTCGCCTGGTCATGGCTGAACCCGGCCTTCTCATAGAAATCGAAAAAACCCCAATCGGGTATCGGGTCAGTCGGCGCACCGTGGTGCAGCGACTGGAACTCGGCGAGCGTCATGTACACCGGGCAGCGAAAGCGTTCGCTCAGCCAACCGACGACACCGGTATGGTCTGAGTGGAAGTGAGTGCAGATCACTGCGTGCACTGGCAAACCGGCAAATACCTGGACGAACACCTGCTCCCAGACTTCGCGGGTCTGCTCGGTGTTCAGGCCTGTGTCGACCACCACCCAGCCGTCGCCATCGCGTAACAGGTAAAGGTTGATGTGGTCCAGGCTGAACGGCATCGGCATTCGCAGCCAGAACACCCCCGGCGCCACTTCGCGAACCTGACCATTGGCCGGTGCCTGGGGCCAGGGGTAGCGCAGGCCCGTACGCCATTCGTGGCCCTGGTTGTCGAGCTCAGACATGGGTATCACCTGCATAAGCCAAAAGGCCGATACGGGCCAACACCTGCGCCGAATACGGCAGGTAGCTGCGCGACTGCTCATCGCGAATGTACAAGGGGTCTGCGAATGCCTGTGGGTCATAACCCTGGCGCTGCAAGTCGACCTTGCGCAGCTTGAAGGTACTGGTCAGGTCCGCCGCAGCCGAAACGCGAACGAAGATCGGTGCCGCATAACGTGGCAAACGGGCCTGGGTCAATGCGTAGAAAGCTTCAGGATCAAAGCGCTGCCCCGGTTGCATCAACACCGCCGCCATACCGGCCCGCCCTTCTTGCTCAGGCACCTGCACGCCATAGACGTTAATCAGTTCCAGCCCCGGCAGATCACTCAGCGCATCGGCCACTTCCTGAGTGGAAACGTTTTCGCTCTTCCAGCGATAGGTGTCGCCGATACGGTCGACAAAATAGAAATAGCCGTCCTCGTCATAGCGCAACAGATCACCGGAGCTCCAATAGGCATCGCCTACCTGGAACACATCGCGGCGAATCTTGCTCTCGGTGGCCTGCGCCGAGGTATAGCCTTCGAAACGCCCGCCGCCGATCTGCGGGTGGTCGACGATAAAGCCCATGGCCTCGCCAATCTCTCCCACCTCACACCGTTGATAGAAGCCCTGGGCGTCCCGTGGATGGCTGTCACTCTCAACGTCATAGCGCACCAGTCGCAGGTTGGTCTTGTTCCAGTCCGGCACCCGGCCGCACGAGCCGACACGGTTATCGACGTTGATCAGGTTGGCATTGGCCTCAGTAGCGCCCCAGCCCTCAAACACCTGCAGCGGACCAAACCGCTCGATCCAGCGCTGCCAGGACTCGGCGGTCAAGCCGGCACCGAGCATGCAGCGCAGGCTGTGATTGCGCTCACCAGCAGCAGGTGGCTGGTTGAGCAGATAGCGACAGATTTCGCCGATGTACTGGAACACGCTGATTCGGTGACTGCGAACATCACTCCAGAACTCGCGGACGCTGAATTTGCGCCGCACCACGATGCTGGCACCGACGCGCAATGCCGTGGAGGTCACCGAGGTTGCCGCCGCCCCGTGATAGAGCGGCAGGCAGCAGTAAAAAACATCCTCGGCGGTTGCCTTGAGCGTCACTTCCATCACGTCACCCGACGACATCCAGCGCATATGGCTGTAACGCGCGGCTTTCGGCAGACCGGTGGTGCCAGAGGTGAAAATCAACAACGTCGTCGACTCGGCCGGCAGTTCCGCGCGCAGGTCCCGCGGGAAAGCTCCACGTGGCGCAGCGGCCAGTTGCGCGGCAAAGGTGCTGTCCACATGAGCCGGCAAAGGCCCGTGATGAGGGTTTTCGCTATCGGGAATCAGCCACCAGGGCAGATCCGGTAAACCTTCGGTGGCCAGCAAATTGTTCAGGCACTCTTCGCCCAGCACCACAGCCTTGGCACCGATGGATTCCAGGGCGTGCACCAACGGTCGCCCATTGACTTGGGTATTGATGAACGCCACCACCACACCGAGCTTGACCAGACCAAACCAGCTGAAGAAAAACGCCGGCCGGTTTTCCATGGCAATGGCGCAAACGTCACCCGCTCGCAACCCTTTGGCATGGAATAAATGAGCCATTTGGTTGGCGCTGGCGTCCACCTCGGCATAACTCAGGTTCTGCCCACGGTAGATCAGGAAAGTTTTGTCGGCGAAACGCCGGGCCTGTTCTTCCAGGCGATCGGCGAGGGTATAGCGGTCAGCCGGCTTGATTTGCCCACTGGCCACGGCCCGACGATCGAGCTCGGCCTGAGTCTGCTCGCGGGGTACCGGCTTGCCTTGGCTGTTGGACAGGGCCTCTGGAACCAGCCTGTTCACAGCTTCACTCAGCGCCCCGCTCATACCGCCACCCCCGACGCCGTCGGATAATCCGAGTAGCCCTGAGGACCCGGCGTATACAGGGTCTTGCGATCAAAACGGGTCAATGGCAAGCCCTGACGCAGACGCTCGACCAGGTCCGGGTTAGCAATGAAATGCCGGGCGAACGAAACGGCCTCGCACTGGCCGGCTTCCAGCGCTGCGCTGGCTGAAGCGGCATCGAAGCCGTCATTGAGGATCAAGCCACATTGACTGTGCCGTTGAGCCAGGGCAAACGCATCCAGCTCTTCCAGGGGCGAACGCATAATGTGCAGGTAAGCCAGGCCCAGCGGCTCGGCAGCACTGCAGAGCGCTGCCGCGGTGGCGGCCGGGTCGGCATCGCTGATGTCGTTGTACGAGTTGCCCGGGCACAGCCGGAAGCCGACCCGTCCAGCGCCGATGCTGGCGGCCATGGCCGCCAGCACTTCGACCGGGAAGCGCACGCGATTTTCGGTGCTGCCGCCATACCGGTCATCGCGCAAGTTACTGCCCGACGCCATGAACTGCATGGGCAGATAGCCGCTGGTGCAATGCAACTCGACACCGTCGAAGCCCGCTTCACGGGCATTCATTGCCGCACGGCGGTACTCCTCGACCACGCTGGCAATTTCGCTCAGCTCCAGGGCGCGCGGCTCATCGGTGTCGACCAGTCCGACGGCGTCGCTGAATAGCTGGGTCCGCGCACGCAGGGCCGAGGGCGCTACTGTCGCCGAATTCGCTGGCTTGTTGTGATGGCTGGCGGCCCGCCCGACATGCATCAATTGCAAAACAATACGGCCACCGGCTTCATGCACCGCGTGGGTCACATGGGCCCACCCGGCAATCTGCTCGTCGTTGTAGATGGCCGGCGTACGGCAATAGCCAAGGCCATCGGCAGACGGCGCAGTGCCTTCGGCAACGATCAGCCCGGCACTGGCGCGCTGACGGTAATAGTCGACCATTTCGGCAGTGGGTACCGCACGGGCGTCGGCACGGCTGCGGGTCATCGGCGCCATGACGATGCGGTTGGCCAGTTCCAGTTCACCCAGCCGCACAGGCTCGAACAAAATGCTCATGTGTGATCCTCAGCGCACGCGAATCTTCGGTGCACAGGCACCGCGTCGCAGGGTAGAAAGAAAGTGTTCAAGGGGGGCGGCAGCCGCCACCTCGGGCAAGTGATCCTTGTCCGGTCGGCTGGCCCAGAACTCGGTCCAGGAGGGAAACAGGTCGTGGAAGGTCCCGGCATAGGGTTCGCGTCCGGGCCAGCGGATTTTCTGGCTGCCGATCGGCGGTTTGTTGAGGTCGCTGGCGTACCAGTAGCACGGCAGGCGGCGACGGAAATACCAGCGGCCATTCATGCGCTGATAATCGTCCCAATACAGCATCTGCATGGTCACCCACTCCGGGCCGGTCTCATGCTCATTCTTGGAATACACCACGCCCACCGCATGGTCGGCGTCGACGAATTCGATGATGTGCTGGCCCAGATGGTGCGAAGTCCCGGTGAACTGGTCGCGCAAGGTGTCGTCGACCCATGCCTTGAGATGGGCGCGACCGGTTTTTTCACGACCGACGCGGATGTCCTCAGCGAACAGATTGACGTGGGCATCCAGGTCGCGCATGTCCAGCGACAATGAATATTTACCGGCCAACTGGCGAATTTCTTCAATCGACTCAAGTCGATCAAGACGGCTATGCAAGGTGTTCTGTTCCATAAACGGTGTCCTTAAAACAATGATCCCGAGGGCATGCGCTGCGCCTGGGTTACTCGAGTACGGTGTACAGCTCACTGCTGCGGCCGCCATCGACTGGCAGGCTGGCACCGGTGATGTAAGAGGCTTCGTCGCTGGCGAGAAACAAAATCGCGTTGGCCACTTCCAGCGGCAAACCGACACGCTTGAGCGGGATCAGTTTTTCGGTGTTGTGACGGGTCTTCTCGTCGGCGAGCATGCCGGCGGTGGCCGGGGTATCCACCACTCCCGGGATCACTACGTTGCAGCGGATGTTGTGACTGGCACCTTCGGAGGCAGCAGCCCGGCTGAAGTTGATCACCGCGGCTTTCGCTGCCGAGTAGCCCGCCATCCACGGCGTGCCGAACAGGCCACAGATAGACGCGATATTGATGATTGAGCCGCTGCCCTGAGCGCGCATCAGGCCCATTGCCGTGCGGGTGCCCCAGAACGTACCGTCGACCGTGGTGGTGAAATTCGAATGCCAGTCACGGGTTGAGGTGTTGTCGATCGCGCCCCAGCTATAGGCCATGGCGTTATTCACCAGGATGTCCAACCGGCCATGGCGCCTGGCAGCCGCAGCGATGGCGCCGACATAGGCGTCTTCATCGCTGACGTCCGCCACTTCACACTCGGCGTTGCCACCGGCATCGCGAATCAGCGCAGCCACCGCCTGCAAAGGTTCAATCCGCCGACCGCAGAGCACCACGGTGGCGCCCTCCTCGGCAAAACGCAGGGCCGTGGCCGCGCCGATGCCCGAACCGGCACCACTGATAAAGGCGATTTTTCCTTGCAGACGTGTGCTCATTGCGCGCTCCCGGATGGTGTGCAAATCATTCAGATAAAGGCCATGCCGCCATTCACTGCCAGGTTCTGCCCGGTAATGAACCCGGCATCTTCACTGGCCAGAAACGCCGCAACCCGAGCGATTTCGTCGGTTTCGCACATGCGCCCCAACGGGATGGCCTTGAGCATGGCCTGCATCCAGTCGTCCGCAATGCCGGCCATCATTGGGGTATTGGTCGGCCCCGGGACGATGGTGTTAACCCGAATGCCGCTGGCCGCCAGTTCCCGTGCCATGCTGCGGGTCAGGCCCATCACTCCGGCCTTGGCTGCGCAGTAATGGCTCGGCCCTTCACCGGTCAGGGCGGCGGTACTGGAAATGTTGATCACCGACCCAGGGGTGCCGGCCTTAAGCATCAATTTGACCGCTTCGCGGCTGCAGAAAAACGTCCCCGTCAGGTTGACCCCGATCACCCGGTGCCAATGCTCATCCGGAGTTTCGGCAAACGCATCAATGGAACCGACGCCTGCGTTGTTGACCAGAATGTCGAGCCGCCCGAAGCGTGCTTCGACGGTCGCCATGGCGGTTGCCACCGAGTCGCTGTCAGCCACATTGCAGACAACCGCCAGGGCTTTCTCAGCAAAGCCTTCGACCGTCTGCCGAGCCGCCTCCAGGTTGATATCGGCAGCCACCACCAGCGCGCCTTGCTCAGCAAAGTAGCGGACAATCGCCTGGCCCATGCCCTGCCCGGCACCTGTGACGAATGCGACTTTGTTCAACAACTTCATGAAGCTTCTCCCGCATGCCAGAATCCAGTCCCTCCGCAGCTGGACGGCTGACGGTGGAGTACGGAAGCAATCATTGACTGCGCAAAAAAGAACAACATCGTCCGATGGGACTAAGGCCCGGGCATCGGGGGTGGTCTGAATGGACGATGTCGGTCGTACGGCACCTGGCGATGATCCTGCCCACTAGAACAAGACCGGGAGTACCCGTTGTGAACTCACCTCTACGCCCCACCTGGCGGACCCACTACGCGTTGTTCGTGCTGGCCGCCATCTACATCTTCAATTACATCGACCGCCTGCTGATGGCGATTCTGATTGAGCCGGTGAAGGCCGAGTTCGGCATTTCCGACACAGGCATAGGCCTGCTTTCCGGTGTCACCTTTGCCGTGTTCTACACCCTGTTCGGCTTTCCGCTGGGGCGACTCTCGGACCGGATCGGGCGTAAACCGGTTATCGCCCTGAGCTGTATCGCCTGGAGCCTGATGACCATGTTCTGCGGGCTGGCAGGCAGTTTCCTGATGCTGGTGGTGGCGCGGATCGGGGTGGCCATTGGTGAGGCTGGCGGCACGGCCCCTTCAATGGCCATGGTGTCCGACCTGTACCCGCCCGAACGCCGTTCGACGGCGCTGTCGGTGCTGATGCTGGGCTCCAGCCTCGGCGCCGTTTTTGGTCTGGGGTTGGGCGGCTGGATCGCCCAACACTACGGCTGGCGCTTCGCCTTCGTCGTCATTGGCGCACCGGGGATCCTGCTGGGCCTGCTGCTGATGTTCACGGTCCGAGCGCCGAAACCCGCGCAACGGGTCGCCACGCCTTCAGTGCGCCGTGAGGACTGGCGCAGCACCATGAGTTCGCTGCTCCAGACCCCATCCTTCCTGTGGATCGTCCTCACCGGCGGTTCTGCGGCGATCGCCGGCTACGCCATCGGTACCTGGAGCCCAAGCTTTCTGATTCGCTCCCACGGCCTGAGCCTGCAGGACGCCGGGTTGCTGGTCGGGGTAGTCGGTGGCACAGGCGCGGCCATTGGCACCCTGACCTGCGGCATCCTTTCTGACCGCTTGTCGCGCCGTGATGTCGGCTGGCAAATCGGTGTACCACTGCTAGGCACATTGATCAGCATTCCTTTCGCCCTGGCTTACTTCCTTTGGCCATCGGGGATCGCGTTCCATATCGGCACAATCCCGGTCCCCCAGGCGTTCATCTTCTACAGCGTGTTCGCATTCTTTGGCACCTGGTGGGCAACGCCGTGCCTGGGTGCAATCTCGCACCTGTTTCCGGCCACCCGCCTGGCCCAGGCCACGTCGATTTTCGTGATGTCCATGACCCTGCTCGGCGTCGGCGTCGGCCCGCTGCTGATCGGCATGCTCAGCGATTACTTTGCCCCGACCCTGGGCGCTGAAGCCCTGCGCTATGCATTGGCTTCGTCGATTTCACTGCTGGTGCTGGCCTCGGTATTCCTGAGCCTGGCCCTGCCGCGCTATCGCACCCAAATGACCCGCCCTGCCGAACCCGCCGCGCCAGTGGCTGAACCCATTACGGCCTGATTCCTGGAGACTGAATGATGACTGAGCAAGACCTTCCCCTACCCATCGGCCATTTCGTCACGCTGGACAGCGGCCTGCGCCTGCACTTTCTCGATGAAGGCAGCGGCCCGGTGGTGCTCTGGCTCCACGGCAGCGGCCCCGGCGCCAGTGGCTTCAGCAATTTCAAAGGCAACTACCCGCAATTCGCAGCGGCGGGTTTTCGCAACCTGGTGGTCGACCTGCCGGGTTTCGGCCGCTCTGACAAACCAGAAGATGCACAGTACAACCTTGAGTTTTTCGTCAACGCCATGTCCGGTTTTCTCAAGGCTGTCGGGATCAAGCGTTGCACCTTGCTCGGCAACTCCCTGGGCGGGGCCATTGCCCTGGGCCTGGCCCTGGCCGAGCCGGAGCGCGTAGACAAGCTGATCCTGATGGCTCCCGGTGGCGTTGAGGACCGCGAAACCTACTTCAAGATGGTGGGCATCCAGCGTATGGTCGAGCTGTATAACGCAGGCCCCTTGGGCATCGAGCAAATGCGCCGGATCATGAGCCTGCAACTGTTCGACAGCTCCCAGCTGGACGACAAATTGCTCGCTGAGCGAGTGGCGGTGGCCGTGCATCAGCCTCGTAATCTGTTCACCACCATGATGGTGCCGAACATGACGGAGCGCCTCGAAGAGCTGCGGGCACCGATCCTCGGATTCTGGGGCACCGACGATAATTTCAATCCGCCCAGCGGCGCGTTGAAAGTTCTGAGTCACGCTCCCGATGCGCGCTTCATCCTGCTCAACCGCTGCGGACACTGGGTCCAGGTGGAACACCGCGAACTGTTCAATCAGTCCTGCCTGGAGTTTTTGCGCACTCGATAGACCTGTACCGACTGCGACCCCTGGGTCGCAGCCCCCCTCAGATCACCCGCTCGGGCTGAAATAACAATGACCAACTTCTCTCATTTGCTCTCACCGGGGCGCATCGGTTTAATCCAGATGCGCAACCGGATCATCATGGCGCCCATGGGCTCCAATTTCGCCGAGGCCGACGGCCATTGCGGCGAACGTATCCAGGCTTATTACGAGGCCCGCGCTCGCGGCGGTGCCGGACTGTTGATCATGGGCGTGTGCTCCGTGGCCTTCCCGGCGGGCACCGCCGAACCGTTTCAGGTCGGCGTGTCCTCCGATGAATTCATTCCCGGTCTCAGCCGTCTGGCCGAACGGGTTCACCAGCATGGCGCGAAAATCGCCATGCAGCTTCAGCACGCGGGTAAAACCTCGGTCCGCGACATGGCTGAAGGCCGTCAACTCTGGGTGCCGTCGGTGCCACCGGTGCTACAAAGCGACATGATGGCCGCCTTGACCCCGGAAGAACTGGCCAACTTCGTCAGTTCCATGAAACGCCGCGCTGAAGGCTCGCCGATCCGGGTCATGGATCAGGCTGACATCGCGCAAATGATCGAGTGGTTCGCCTCGGCCGCAGAGCGCGCCAAGCGGGCCGGTTTCGACGGCGTCGAGCTGCATGCCGCCCACGGTTACATCATCGCCGGCTTCCTGTCGGCCTATTACAACCGGCGTGAAGACCAGTACGGCGGCACTCTGGAAAACCGCGCCCGCTTGTTGCTGGAAATTGTGGCCGCTGTCCGCGCCCGGGTCGGCAACGAATTTGCGCTCTGGTTGCGCCTGGATGCCGAAGAACTGCACACCCCCGGCGGTATCAGCCTGGAAGACGCCCAGGCCGTTGCGCGCATGGCTGAAGCCGCTGGCGTAGCCGCAATCAGTGTGTCGGCCAGCGCCCGAATCACCAGCGGGACCGTTTTCACCGAGGCGCCATTGGTGCACGAGCCCGGCGGTTTTTTGCAATGGACCACAGCGATCAAACGCAGCGTGAAAGTGCCGGTTATTGCTGTCGGCAGAATTGAGCCCGAGGTGGGCGAAGCCGCCCTGGCCCGCGGTGATTGCGACTTTATCGCCATGGGTCGCAAATTACTCGCCGACCCGGATTTGCCGAACAAACTGCTGACCCATCAGCAACAAGCGATCCGTCCGTGCATTTACTGCTATGTCTGTGTCAGCCAGATTTTCGTCAATGAACGGGTCAAGTGTGCGGTCAACCCAATGACCGGCCATGAGTTCGAGTACGTGCTGACCCCCGCCGCCACGCCAAAGCATCTGGTGGTGGTCGGTGCCGGGCCTGCGGGTATGGAGGCCGCACGGGTCGCCTCCCTGCGCGGGCATCAGGTGACCCTGATTGAGCGCAGTGACCGGCTCGGCGGCA
Organism: Pseudomonas fluorescens HK44; assembly: GCF_000217955.3. Classification (GTDB taxonomy): domain Bacteria; phylum Pseudomonadota; class Gammaproteobacteria; order Pseudomonadales; family Pseudomonadaceae; genus Aquipseudomonas; species Aquipseudomonas fluorescens_AQ. The sequence goes on from NZ_AFOY02000015.1 coordinate 896,772, forward strand.
CGCTGTTTTTTGCCGGTTTAGCCTATGCCGAGAATGCCCGGTTGCTGGAAAACCTGAGGTACCAGGTACAGGCATTGCCGATCGAAATTTGCCTGAACACCGAAGCCAATATCACCCTGCTGCGTGATTTGGGCGCCGACCAGGTGCTAGTCGCCACCGGTGCTCAACGTGAAGCGCCGGCCATTCCCGGTGCCGATCAGGACCACGTCTGGAGTGGCGATGAACTGCGCCGGTTGATGACCGGCGACCGCGCCGATGAAATCGCCAGGCGCAAACTGTCCCTGACCCAACGCACCCTGATGAAAGCCGGTAGCCTGGTGGGTGTGACCGACAGTACCGAGGCCATGCAAAAGCTGTCGCGGGTCTGGATGCCCTTGGGCAAACGGGTAACGATCATCGGTGGCGGCCTGGTGGGACTGGAACTGGCCGAGTTTCTGATCGCCCGTGGACGCCAGGTCTGTGTGCTCGAAAGCGGCAGCCATTTGGGCCGCGAGCTGGCGATTGTGCGTCGCTGGCGAGTGCTGCACGGCATTCGTCTGCACGGTGGCGAGTTGCTGACCGGTGTGACCGTCACGGCCATCGAAGGCAAGCGTGTTTGCTATCAACGCGATGACGGCCAGATCGGGGAAAGCCTGGCTGACTCAGTCGTCCTGGCCATCGGCGCCCAGCCCGATACTCGTCTCAGCGACGCGCTGAACACCGCAGGCCTGAGCGCCAGCAGCATTGGCGATTGCCAGAACATCGGTTACATCGAAGGCGCCATCAGCGCCGGCCACCGCGCCGGCCGCGAAGCCTGACCCCCCTCCCCCCCGGGACGGCTCAGGCCGTCCCACTCTTCTTATCAGATCAGATGCAAACCCTGTGGCAAGACCCCTCGCCACCGGTGTCTCCACATGCAAAAAAAGGCCCCGCCGTTGCCGGCGGGGCCTTGTGTACGACGGTCAAGTCTTAGGGGTTAGCGTCCCAGTGCCCGAGCCGCATCTGCGGTGTACATGTCTGCGGTGAATTTGCCTTCGTTGAGGATGGGGCCTTTCTTCGATTCGTTGGTCATGCCGTAGCCGGTGTACTGCCCGGAGTTCAGGTCCATGAAAAACTGCGAACCGGCTTGCCAGGCACTCATGTCCGGGTGGTAGTAGTAGTTGATCATGGCGTGTTTCCACAGCTGCCCACGGGCATCGTAGTTGTCAGCCAGGACCGAATGCCAGGTGTCCTCGTCGAGAAACAGCACACGCTTGCCATAGAGATGACGATAGCCTTCTTTCAGGTCGGCCTCGAGCACCCAGACTCGACGCAGTTCATAGCGCATGAACTCCGGGTTGGGGTGGTTGGGGGTCAGCATCTGCGCGTAGGTGACACTCGCCGAGTTCGCCTTGTAGGCATTCGCCGGGATGTAGATCTCACGCTTGCCAAGCAGTTTCCAGGTATAGCGCTCGGGCGAGCCGTTGAACAAACGGTCCTCGTCGACGGTCATGGTACCGTTGGTGCCGATCATCGGTTGGTCGTAACCATAGCCCGGTAACTGGCGCACGCGACGGGTCGAAGGACTGTAGCTCCACGCCTGACGCGGATGGGTAAGGAAGTTGTAAGGTTCCTGGGAGATACTGATCACACCATTATCGCGCGCCGGCTTCAGGGTGGTGTTCCAACCCATGGCCTGCAGCCCGTCTTCGGTCTTCGGCTCCACGGTTGGCGAGTTCGCCTGCGACATGCCACGCGCTTGGGCGCGCCCCCAACCAATACTGCCGTTAGGCAAGATCGAGGCGAGATCGCTGATCTTTTCCTCGGTGTAGGCACGGGCCGGCAACTGATGGTTCCACAGCACTTCCATACCCGTTTTCGGGATCGGGAACGGAACCTGACCGAGCCCCTGGATACCCATCCCGTCATCCACCAGCTTGGCGCTCAGGGCATTTTTCATCACCCGTGCACAGACATAGTCCGGATAGCGGTAATCACGGTGGCCCGGATAGATGTTCATCTTATAGGTAGTCGGGTAACGCTTGAACAAGGCCTTCTGGCCGTCAGTAAGATGGGCCTCGTACTGGCTCATGTTTTGTGCGGTGATCACCACCACTGGCTTTTCGGCGGCATAAGGGTCGACCGGTTGATCCCCGGAAAACTTCACATGGTTCCAGCCTGGCACCTCACCCAGGTATTTGCCGGTGTACGGCGGAATAGTGCCTTCGGCATTACCGGCTTTCTCGGCACCGACGCAGGTCAATTCCTTGCCCAGCTTTGCGGCTTCGTCAGGACTCACTTGGGCGTATGCACTGGCGAGCATCCCGGCATTGACTGCCACGGCGGCTACGAGCATCACGCTTGTTTTTGTTATTTTCATGTATTGCCTCCTTCGCGGGTAAGGCTTTCTGGGTGTGAGTTCATTCTTCGCTTTCTGTGGTCGAGGACATCGTCCGGAAAGACTAATAAGTGACCAATAATTCCTTCAGCGTGGCCTTGAGCAACTTGCCCGAAGCGTTGCGGGGCAAGGGGTGACGCTGACTGTGGACCTGCGCCGGAACTTTGAACGCGGCCAGACGAGTGGCGATAAAATCTTGAACCGCAGCGCTCGAAGGCGCCGGCTCACTGTCACTGCGAATCACCAGGACCACGACCTCACCGAGCACTTCGTCAGCCATGGCAAAAGCCGCCGCTTCGATGACGCCGGGCATTTCACAGGCACAGGACTCGACCTCGGCCGCTGAAATTTTCTCGCCACCACGGTTGATCAGGTCCTTGGCCCGATCGGTGATGTAAAGAAAGCCTTCTTCATCGAGCAGACCGATATCACCGGTGTCGAGCCAGCCATCCTGAAGCGTTTGCGCGGTGGCTTGCGGCTGGTTCCAGTACGCGCTCATCAGGGTCGGCGAACGCAGCCAGATCAACCCACTGACACCAATCGGCAAAGGCTGATGAGGACTGTCGCCAATGCGCACCTCGACAATCGGTAGCGGCCAGCCGACCGCCGTGGGCTTGTAGACGAACTGGTCGCCGCCGATGGCCGCGCCAATGCCATTGCTTTCGGTCAAACCATAACCACTGCCGCCGATGGCTTCGGGTTTGCGCTGGGTCAGGTGGGCCAGCAGGCTGCTCGAAGGTGCTGCGCCACCCAGGCCCAGACCAAACAGGCTGGCGGTCTCTTCGGTGCCAAAACGCGGCGATCCAAGCAATTGCTGCATCATCACTGGCGCGCCATTGAACTGGGTGCAACGCTCGGCGCGAATCAGTTCGAAGGCCTTGTTGACATCCCATTTGTACATCAGCAGCAGCCGCCGGCCATGGCGCAACGCCGACAGGAACTGCGCGTGCAAACCGCTGACATGGAACAACGGCACCGCCATCAGGTTGGTCGGTGGATAGCCACTGTTGATCACCACATTGATGCGTTCCGGCGAACTCACTGCGCAGAATGCCCCCTGAAACTCCAGCGCCGTCAGCGCCTGACAGACCGCGCGATGGCTCGACAGCACGCCCTTTGCCCGGCTGGTAGTGCCTGAGGTGTAGAGAATCAGCGCCGGATCATCGGCATCGATCTGTACCTCTGGCGCGCTCAGTGCAGGCGCCGCCAGCAGGGTTTCGTAACGCTGACAATGCGCTCCGACCGGCCACTCTTCAGCCAGCCCGACCACGATGGTCGCCAGCCCTTGTTCAGCCAGGTCCTGCGAAAGCAATTGCAGGCGCGGCTCATCACACAACAGCAGACTGGCGCCGCTGTCCTCCAACCCATGGAACAGCTCCTCACGCAGCCCCCAGCTATTGAGCGGGACGCACACCGCCGCGCAGCGCTGGACGGCCACAAACGCCACCAGCCAGGCAGGCTGGTTGCGCATGGCAATGGCCACCCGTGCGCCTGGACGCAGATCAAAGCGGTGCACCAGTTGCCCGGCGAGCCGATCGACCTGTTCGAAGAAGTCATCAAAGGTCAGGCGTTGCTGCTCCCAGATCAGAAACTCACGCCCGCCATGTACCCGGCCCGCATCGATTGCCGCCAACAGATTCTTTGCGGCATGACGAAAATACTTCGGGCCACCGTCGACCGGTGTCACTACCTCAAAAGGCGAGCCTGCGCTGATCAACTGTTGCCAGTCGCGCTGCCACTGTTCAACCATCATCTTATTATTCTCCGAAACAGCGAGCTTCCCCGTGCCCCATGCACTAGGCACTAGCCACGGGTCTCGTCGAGGGCCCAATAGCGTTCGCAGTGGTAATCACTGTCGCCAAGACAGGCTTGAGCCACGCGAATCCGCTTGAGGAACAACCCCACATCCAACTCATCGGTCACGCCGATTCCGCCGTGCATTTGCACAGCCTCATTGCTGACCCTGGCCGCGGCTTCACCCGCCTTCCACTTGGCCAGGCTGACCAGACGGCCACGCTCGGCGTCGTTCAGGCCTTCATCGTCGAGGGCTGCCAAGCCGGCCATGACGGCGCTACGGGCCAGTGCCAAGTCGACGTAAAGCCCGGCCGCGCGGTGTTGCAGTGACTGAAACGAGCCGATTGGGGCATCGAATTGCACGCGGGTTTTCAGATAGTCGAGGGTGGTTTCAAAGAGCATCTGTGCCGCCCCGAGCAACTCGGCTGCCAGGCAGGTGCAACCGCGATCGAGTGCTTTGGCGAGCACTGGCCAGGCTTCACCGGCCTCTCCCAGCATGTCCTGCGGACCTACCTGGACCTGGTCCAGGCACAACCGCGCATGATTGCGCGAGTCAATCAACGGCAATGCGCTGACACTCAATCCTGGCGCATCTGCCTCTAACACAAACAGGCTGATGCCCTGCGCTTCCCCCGGTTGGCCGCTGGTGCGGGCGGCGACCACATAGGTGTCGGCAGCGACGCCGTCGATCACGAAATACTTGTTACCAGTGAGCCTGAAACCGTCACCGTCCGCTTCGGCCTTGAGTGCCGTCTGCAAAGGCGCGTGACGTGGGTGTTCGTCCAATGCCAGGGCCATGCGCCGCTCCCCACTGATCAGCGTGCTCAACCAGCGATCCTGATGCGCAGGCGTACCGGCCAGATGCAATAGCGAGCCGCTGAGCACCACACTGGACAGCAGGGGTGAGGCCGACAGGTTGCGACCCATGGCTTCGAACACCGGGCCCAGGCCCATGCAACCGAAATCCAGACCGCCGAGGCTCTCCGGAAACGGAATCGCGCTCCAGCCCAAGGCCACGGCGTCCTGCCACAATTGCTGATCGAAGCCCTCAGGACAGGCTTCATCGCGCAGACGACGCTGCTGCGCTACCGGGCTACGCGCGGCCAGGAAGTCCTGAGCGCTGTCGGCCAATAGACGCTGTTCTTCGCTATACAGCAGATTCATGGTCAGATTCCTCACTTCGCGTCCGGCAGGCCGAGGACCCGCTTGGCGATAACATTGAGCTGGACCTCCGACGAACCGCCGGAAATCGTCAGGGCAAAGCTGTTCAACCAGGCGCGGGTGATCGCCTGCTCCGGCGCGCTGAAGACCTCGTCATCCCAGCCCAGTGCGCGATAGCCGAGGGCATCGAGCAGGACTTCGAACTTGTCGCGCTCCTGTTCGGTGTGCACCAGCTTCATGATCGACATCAACCCACTGATGTCCTGGCCCGACCGCGCCTCCTCACCCATGCGTTGCACGGTCAGGTTGTAGGTGTGTTCATCCATAGCGCAGGCCACGGCACGGGCATACAGGGCATGCTCGGCAGGCGTGGTCGGTTCAGGCAGGTATTGGCGGATCAGGGGTAGCAGATGGAAGTGCGTCGGCAAGCTGAATTCGCCGAATTTCGACATCGCGCTGCGTTCGTGTTGCAACAGTCGTTTGGCCAGGTTCCAGCCGCCGTTGAGCGGGCCGATCAGCTGGCTCTTGGGCACCTTGACCCCGTCGAAAAATACCTGGCAGAACACCGATTTGCCGCTGATCAGATCGATCGGTGCAACGCTCACACCGGGGCTGCGCATGTCCAGCACGATCAGGCTGATGCCCAGATGCTTTGACGCCGAAAGATCGGTACGGACCAAGGCGTACATCCAGTCCGACTTGTCACCATAGGAGGTCCAGATTTTGGTGCCATCAACCACGAAGTGATCACCGGCATCACGGGCCGACATCTTCAGGCTGGCCAGGTCAGAGCCGGCGTTAGGCTCGGAGAAACCCTGGCACCAACGGATTGCGCCGCGGGTCATGGGTGGCAGCAAGGCACGCTTCTGCTCCTCGCTGGCAAACTCCAGCAAGACTGGCCCGAGCATCCAGATGCCCAGGTTGATCTGCGGTGGTCGGCACTTGAGCCGGCGCAGTTCACTTTCCAGCACCGCGTTGTATTCCGGGCTCAACCCGCCGCCGCCGTATTCGACCGGCCATTGCGGGCAGAACCAACCCTTATCGCGCATGCGCTCAAACCACAGCTGTGCATCGGCACTCGGGAAATCGACCGTGCTGCCGCCCCAGACCAACTCACCTTCCGGGGTCGCCGTGCGTAGCGATTCTGGGCAATTGGCTTCTAGCCAGGTTCTTGTTTGCTGCCTGAATTGATCGATATCGCTCATTTCTTCACCCTCTGCTCTGCCCCAGACAGCGCCGGAGCGACAGGAACCTGATTTATTGTTATGGCCGTACAGCGAACAGTGCTGTCAGCGTTGGGTTCGTGGCATGCCCAGGCCGAACTGGGCGATCAGCTCGCGCTGGATTTCGTTGGTGCCGCCACCGAACGTCAAGGTCACCGAGGCGCGTACCTCATACTCCAGCTCGCCCTGCAGCAATGCCGCTGCCGAATCGCCACGCACCAGGCCGTTGGCCCCGACAATGTTGCAAAGCTTGCGCAGAATCTCGATCGCCGATTCCGAGCCGTAGACCTTGGTGGTCGAGGCCAGGGCAATGTCCATGCGCTCGTGTTCCAGGTCGGCGGCGATGCGCAGGTTGATCAGGCGCATGGCCTCCAGCCGTGCATAGCACTCGGCCAGGCTGGCGCGGACCCAGGCCTTGTCGGTGGCCTTGCGGCCGTTTTCATCGGCGCTGCGAGCCCACAGATAAACCCGGCGAAACAGTCCGACGACCTTGTCCGACCAGGCACCCAACCCCAACCGTTCGTGATTGAGCTGGGAGGTAATAAGCTTCCAGCCGCCGTGCAACTCACCCACCAGCATGTCGCGCGGCACCCGCACGTTGTCGTAGTAGGTGGCGGCAGTCGGGTTGCTGGTGGTCGGGATGACCGTGCTGGAGAAGCCCGGTTCCTGAGTGTCCAGAATCAGGATCGACACACCTTTATGCCGTGGCCGCTCAGGGTCGGTGCGCGCCGCCAGCCAGATGTAATCGGCAGACTCGGCACCGGAGGTCCAGAGCTTGTTGCCGTTGACCACGAAGTGCTCACCGTCCAGTCGTGCGGTGGTTTTCAGCACGGCCAGATCGCTACCGGCATCCGGCTCGGAGTAACCGATGGCGAAGATAATTTCACCCGCCGCAATGCCGGGCAGGAATCGAGCCTTTTGCAGCTCGCAGCCATGGGCCATCAAGGCCGGACCGACCGTACTGATGGTCACGAACGGCAGCGGCGCGCCGGCAATGTTGGCTTCTTCGAAAAAAATCAGCTGTTCGGTGGCCGCATAACCCTGGCCACCATGTGCCTTGGGCCAACCGACGGCCAGCCAGCCGTCACGGCCCATCTTGCGGACCGTTTCGCGATACAGCTCGCCGCCTTCCTTGCCGCGCAATTGCAGGCGCAGCTCAGGTGTCATCAAGTCCTGGAAATAATCCCGTACCTTATGGCGCAGGGCGCGCTGTTCGGGGGTGAGATCGACAAACATGAGCCGCTCCTTATGCCGAACCGAGAATCAGGCCACTGGTCGGCACGCCGGTCCCGGCGGTCACCAGCACGTTTTCCACGTCATCCACCTGGTTCACCGCAGTGCCGCGCACCTGACGCACCGCTTCAGCAACGCCGTTCATGCCATGGATGTATGCCTCGCCGAGTTGACCGCCATGGGGGTTAATCGGCAATTTGCCGCCACGGGCATGGTGGCCGGCGCGGATGAACTCCTTGGCCTCGCCGCGTTTGGCGAAACCGAACTCTTCCAACTGCGGCAGCACAAACGGGGTGAAGTGGTCGTAGATCACGGCGGTCTGGAACGCCTCGGGACCAAGCCCGGACTGGCGGTACAGCTCTTTGGCGACCACACCCATTTCCGGCAGCCCGGTGATGTCATCGCGATAGAACGAGGTCATGATCTGCTGGCCACCGGTGATGCCTTGGGAACCGGCCTTGATGACCACGGGCTTCTGCCGCAGGTCCTTGGCCCGTTCGGCCGAGGTGATGATCATCGCCACTGCGCCGTCAGACTCCTGGCAGCAGTCGAGCAAGTGCAGCGGCTCACAGATCCAGCGCGAGGCCTGATGCTCTTCGAGAGTGATCGGTTTGCCGTAGAAGAATGCCGCCGGGTTGGTCGCGGCAAAGTCACGCACCGCCACCGCCACCCGACCGAAGTCTTCCGAGGTCGCGCCATAGGTATGCATGTAGCGCTGAGCGAACATCCCGACCCAGGCTGCCGGGGTGTGCAGGCCGTGGGGCATGTACCAGCCGTAGTTGACGTTCTCGAAGATTGGCGTCGAGGCGAAACCGTAACTGCCACTGCCGAATCGATACCAGGAACGCTCGTTCATCGCCCGGTAGACCACTACCACTTTCGCCACGCCGGTGGCTACCGCCATGGCCGCATGCATCACCGGCGCGCAGGCCGCGCCCCCGCCGTGGGGCACTTGGGAGAAGAACTTCACGTCCTTGCAGCCGAGCAGACGGGCGATCTCATACTCCGGCACTTTGTCGACCGAGTACGAGCTGAAACCCTCGACCTCGGACGGATCGATGCCAGCGTCCTTGAGCGCCGCCAGGGTGGCCTCAAGGGCGAGACGCAGCTCGGTGCGCCCGGAGTTCTTGGAAAATTCGGTCGCGCCCAAACCGACAATCGCGGCGCGTCCGGAAATCGACGAATTCGTCATGTGTTTTTTCTCCCCCGCTATCAGGGCAAAACCAACGCGACCGTACCGGTCACGTGGTTGCCCATCGAATTTTTCCCACTGAAGGTTATTTCCACCGTGCGAGTGGCGGCATCCAGATGGCTGACCGCGCCGCTGAAGGTCATGGTGTCGCCCGGATAATTGGGCGCGCCGAGCTTGATCTTCAGCGAGGCAAAGCGCGCTTCAGGTCCAACCCAGCCTTCGACGAATCGCTGTACCAGGCCGTTGGTGGTGAGGATGTTCATGAAGATGTGCGGCGAGCCGAGTTCGCGGGCAGCCTCGAGGTCGTGGTGGCCGGGGAAGTAATCACGCGTGGCGATTGCGCCGCCGGTGATCAGGCCGACCGTGATTGGAATCGCCAGCTGCGGCAATACTTCGCCGGGGCGCACGTCTTCAAAGCGCTTGGTGTTCTTCGAGGTCATATTTCCATCCCAGCTTGTCGTTATCGCTCAGCCAATCGCCGAGGCGTTCCAGGCTTGCCGCCGAGCCCCCGAGGGCACTGCCCAGGGCGCGGCTCCAGTAAAGAAAACGGTGCATCGGGTACGTTAGATCGACGCCAATGCCACCGTGTACATGCTGTGCGTTGTGACCGATCAAGTGCCCGGCCTCACAGGCCAGCCAAGCGGTGGCCAGCGCTTCGGACGGTGCCGGCAATCCGGCATCCAGGCGGTAGCACAATTGCCACAACGCACTGCGCAAGGCTTCCAGCGCGACATGCGCATTGGCCATGCTCATCTGCACGGCCTGGAAACTGCCGATGCTGCGTTCGAATTGTTTGCGCTCGGTGACGTATTCGACCGTGCGACGGATCTGCTCGGCGCTGACACCCAGTTGCAACGATGCCAGTGCTGCCGTGGCCCGAGGCTCCAGCCAGCTCAGCGCCGCAGCAGGCAGCATCTGCTCGGCCTCGATAGCAACCTCTGCGAAATGCAGGTCAGCAATCGCTTCGCCGTGGGTCATCACGCCAGGAACGTGAGAGATGCCCGCCGCCGTCAGCTCAACCAACAACAGCCGTGACTCGCCTTCCGCCACCACCGGCAGCAAGGCCGCCTGGGATTGCTCGGCCAGAGACACGGCGGCAACCCGCCCGCTCAGAGTCCAGCCGTTGCCCGTGCGCCGGGCTTTCAATTGAATGCCGTGGGCGCTGCTCAGGGCCTCGATGGCAAGGGTCAGCAGTGTCTGGGCTTTCGCGGCGTTACTTGCCCAAGGCATAAGGGCTTCGTCGACGAACTGCGCCAGCGTCGCGGCCGCCAGTTGGTGACGCCACAGCGGGACCTGTCCCAGGGCGCGCCCTTGAGCCTCAAGCACCAGCATCAGCTCGGTCATGCCCAGACCGCTGCCGTCCTGCGCTTCAGGAATCGCCAGCGCATGCAGGCCGGTTTCCACGCACAGACTCCACAGCGACTGCATGAACGGTTCACCGTTCATGTCGTCATAGCGCAGGCGTTCATCGGTGCAATAGTCGGTAAACACGCTGCCGGCCATCTGTGCGATAGCCCGCTGATCTTCGGTGAGTTCGAAATCCATGGTGTCCCCCTACTCGGCCACTGGCCGGAACAGCGGCAGGGTCAGCTCGTCGTCGAAGGTCTGGAACTCGACCTGCAGACGCTGGCCGATGCTCAGCTCTTCGCGCTTGACGCCCACCAGACCTGCAACCAGACGCACGCCCTCCTCCAACTCGATCAAACCGATCGGATTCGGATGGTCGAATGGCGCCACTTCGGGGTAATGCATGATGACGAAGGAGTACAGACTGGCGCGACCACTGGCCTCGACTGTGTCCCAATCAAAGGAATGGCACTCGATGCACACCGGCGCCGGTGGATGACGCAAGGTGGCGCAGGCGGTGCAACGCTGAATGAGCAATTTGCCCGCATCGCAGCCTTCCCAGAAGAAACGCGAGTCATCGCTGGTACCGGGCTTGGGCCGTTTGGCCTTGGTCACCTCTGCCACCTTAGGTTTGGCCTCAGGCTTCTGGACGTTTGCCGGGCGGAATTTGAAGACCCGGAACAACAGTTCGCCGACCGCTTCATCGGCACAAGCCGAAAGACCGCCATTGGCTTGTTCGACGAAGTAACTCATCACCAGCGTGACGAAGAAGCCGGTACCGAGTCCGGTGGTTTTTTCATCCCCGACCGAGTCCAGCCGCGTGGTGTAGTAGAGGCGCTCACCGGGGCGCAGGTTGCGGTTGAAGCTGAACTCCGAATTCACTGCGACCACCGAAGGGTAGCCATGAGCCTCGATCAGCTTGAGTACCTCATAGGGGTTTTCGCTGGTCGAGCCCGGTGCATAATTGTTCAGATGGAAGCCTTCCATGCACCAGACTTGGAGCATCGCCGGCGGCGCAACCCGCCCGTCATGCACACTGTTGGTGGCGAAGGCAGCATCGGTATAGGCCGGATTGTCCACGCCCATGATTTCGCACCACTGGCGGATCATCGGCGCATTGACTTCGTCCCAGGCATAGACGCGACCGTATTCACGCCCCACTAGGGCGCGCACTTTGGATAGCAATTCTGGATCAGCCAAGTTCGTCTCCTGCATGTTGAGAGCGGCGACCGAATTCAGGCGCCACCGAGTTCGATCAGTTGGGCGCAGCCTGGGCCGCACCGAGAAAAGCCGGGCGCTCACCCCCACCGTGCAACAGCAAATTGCAGCCGCTGGCGTATCCGGCCAACGGCGAGGCGATGAACAGACAGGCGTTGCCGATGTCTTCCGGCTGGGCCATGCGCCCGGCCGGAATGCCAGCACTGACAGCGGCAATGCCGCTCTCGGCGCCGTAATGCAAATGGGATTGTTCGGTCTGAACCAGACCGGGGCTGACCGCCACCACGCGAACCTTCGGCGCCCATTCCACGGCCAGCGATTGCACCAATGCCAGCACCCCGGCCTTGGCCGCGCCATAGGCGGCGGTCCCGGGAGAAGCCCGCAACGCACTGATGCTGCCGATAAACACGATGCAGCCACCGTCCGGCTGTTCCTGCATGAGCAGGTTGGCCTGTTGAGCGACGTTCAAGGGGGCAATCAGATTGAGCCGGATGATGCCTTCGTGGAAACGCGGCGAAGCGCTGGCAGCGTCCGTCGCCGGGCTGCCGCCAGCGTTGTTGATCAGTACATCGAGCCGTCCGTACTTGGCACGGACCGTATCGAACAGAGCCTTGAGCGAGTCCTGGTCGCGCACATCGGCAGCCATGAATGCAGCGTGCGCTTCACCTACCGACGGCAGGGTTTCAGGCGTGCTGCGGCCACACACGATGACTCGGGCATTGGCCGCCAGAAAACTACGGGCGATGCCGGCGCCGATACCTTTGGTACCGCCGGTGACAAGCACCACCTTACCACTGTAATCGAGCTGCGAATGTTGGCCCATGAGAGGCTCCTGAGTGTGCTGATTGATCACACTCTAGGGACAAACCCAAACCCGCTCTTCGTCTGAACGGACGATGAAGCGCAAGGGGCACACAGCAACAATCAAGGCGCACACCCTTTGTCAGGTGCTGGCCAAAAGAGAACACTTATGCCTGATCTATCTGCCTCATCGGTACTACTCGAATTCCCGGCGCCGGGCGTCGCCTTGCTACGACTCAACCGACCCCAGGCAACCAATGCCCTGAGCCTGGAGCTGCAGGCGCTGCTGTCCCATCATTTCACCGAGTTGGGTGCCGCCCCCGATGTGCGTTGCATCCTGCTGACCGGAGGCGACAAGGTGTTTGCCGCTGGCGGCGACATCAACAGCATGGCCGGGGTCGGCCCGATCGACATCTATCAACGCCACACCGAGCGGGTCTGGGCGCCAATCCAGCACTGTCCGAAACCGGTGATCGCGGCGGTCTGTGGCTATGCCTATGGCGGCGGCTGCGAGCTGGCAATGCTTGCCGACATCATCATTGCCGGGCGCAGCGCGCGCTTCTGCCAGCCGGAGATTCGCATCGGCATCATGCCCGGCATCGGGGGAACCCAGCGTCTGATACGCGCCGTGGGCAAGGCCAAGGCGATGCGCATGGCCTTGACCGGCCAGCCAATCACTGCCGAAGAAGCGTGGATCTCGGGTCTGGTCAGTGAAGTGGTGGCCGACGAAGACGTGCAGGCCCATGCGCTGGAAATGGCCAAGCTGATTGCGGCCATGCCGCCGCTGGCGGCCGAACAGATTAAGGAAGTCATTCTCGCCGGCATGGACGCGCCACTCGAAACCGGCCTGGCTCTGGAACGCAAGGCCAACGCCCTGCTGTTCGCCTCCCGCGATCAAAAGGAAGGCATGCAAGCCTTTATCGAAAAGCGCCCGGCAAGGTTTGAAGGGAACTGATCGGCGGCTTGCCCGCCCCGCACTGGATCTGCTGATCACACAACGCAGATCCCCGTAGCAGCTGCTGCCAGGCTGCGATCGGCTGCGCAGCAGTCGTAAATTGCCATAACGCGATTCAGAGCAAAGATTGATTCGCCGTCGTTCACAGATTTGAGTCAGCCCACCCACGCCGCCCGCAGCTCATTCTTCGCCACTTTGTTCGACGCATTGACCGGCAGCGCCGTATAGAAACGCACCTTGCGCGGTACTTTGTAGTTGGCCATGCGCTCGCGAGCCCAGCCGATCAAGCCCGCCTCATCAAGGTTTTGGTCATGGCGAAGCACCACGCAAGCACACCCCACCTCGCCCATTCTCTCATCGGGAATGCCGATCACCGCCACTTGGGCAATCGCCGGGTGTTCGATCAACCCGGCTTCGATCTCTGCCGGGTAGCAGTTAAAACCACCGACGATGAACATGTCCTTGAGTCGATCGGTGATGCGCAGATTACCCTGGCCATCCAGATTGCCAACGTCGCCTGTGTGCAGCCAGCCTTGTGCGTCGATGGTTTCTGCAGTCGCTTGCGGGTCTTCAAAGTAGCCCTGCATGACATGGAAACCGCGCAGGCAGATTTCCCCTGATTCGCCCTGGGCCAAAGGTTGATTATCGGCGTCGCGAATACTCACTTCAGAGCCGCGAATCGCGCGGCCACTGGTGCCCGCGATAGTTTCTGCCGGATCCAGCGGATCACAGATCGTTGCCAGGCCACCACACTCGGTCAGGCCATAGGCTGTGGTGACCACGGTAAATCCGAGTTCACGCCGCATGCGTTCGATCAGAACCGGCGGGATAGTCGCGGCGCCCGTCACCGCAATGCGCAGGCTGGACAGGTCCGTCTCAGCCAGTCGCGGATGCGCGAGCATCGACAGATACAGCGTCGGCGGCCCGGGCAGTACCGTCACGCGCTCGGCGGCTATGCGCTGGAACACCGTTTCGGCATCGAACACCGGATGCGGCAGGATGGTCGCCCCCGCCAACAGACAGGTGAGCCAGCCGGCCTTGTAGCCGAAAGCGTGGAAGAACGGATTGATCACCAGGTAACGATCCCCGGCTTGCAAACCGATGACCTTTGCAAATTCGTTGAACGCCATCAGGTTCTGTCCGTGGGCACTCATCACGCCTTTGGGCTTGCCGGTGGTACCCGAGGTAAACAGCAAATCGCTGAGGTCATCGGGACCCACCGCAGCGGCCCGTTCGCGGGCCTGAAGCATACTGACTGACGCACCCTGAGCGAGAAACTCGTCCCAGCTGAAATCGTCGTCAGCCTGGGCCTGGCTGCTGCCAAACAGCACCCGGTGTTCAAGTTCGACCGGGCAATGTGGCTGGAGCAGCGACAGGTAGTCGACCCCGAGAAACTCGCCCTGCACGAACAGCACCCGCGCGCCGCTGCGCTTGAGAATATCCGCCGCTTCGGCGCCCTTCATCCGGGTATTGATCGGCACCATCACCGCACCGGCACAGTGGATGCCCAGAGCGGCAATAATCCAGTCCCGGCTATTCGGGGCCCAGATGGCTACGCGATCTCCGGCTTCGATACCCAAGGTCATCAGACTCCGGGTGACGCTCAGGGCCAGATGGGGCAGCGCTTTGTAATCGGTGCTGATCGCCCCTTCTTCGATGGCCGTGCGCCCGGCATGACGAATCGCCGCGGCGAATATCAATGCCGGAATGGAAGCCGGCAATGACCCGTTGGATAGGGAGGAACAAGGCGAAGCAGATAACCGGGTCGGGCTCATGGCAGACTCACAAATGGATCATTCGGGGAAGCGCACACGCAGGTGTTCGCTAGTGGCCAAGGCCTGGCAGGCAAGCGTCCAGCCTTCGTCGAGTTCTTGCTGGTCAAGGGCGTCGTTGCGCAGTAATTCCACAGAGCCCTGCTCAAGGGTGCACATACAGGTCGCACAGGAACCCACCAGACACGAACTAGGGGGGCGCAAACCCGCACGCTGCATGGCGCTGAGCAAGGTTTCACCGTCGGCGCAGGGCACTTCATGCTCCTCACCGTCCAGACGCACCGACAATTGGGCGATCGTCACGCTGATGTCGAGCGCTTGCGAAACGGCGACTGACCCTTCTTCAGGCAGCGAGACAAAGCGCTCTACATGAATACGCCCGGTATCCATTCCAAGCAGGTGCAGCGCACTGACCGCAGCGTCCATAAATGGGCCAGGCCCGCAGATAAAGGCATCAGCCTGAACAAAGGGTCGCGCCAATTCGGCCAGTTGCGCCACCGCTGGAATGCCCTGCACCGAATCCAGCCAATGGATCACTTGCAGGCGCTGGGGATAAGCGCTGGCCAGCGCCTTGAGCTCATTGCGAAAAATCACGGAAGCTTCATCACGATTGGCGTAGATCAGGAGGATCCGCCCCTTTCCTGCGAGCAACGCCGAACGCAGGATCGACAGCACCGGCGTGACACCGCTGCCGCCGCCGAACAGCACAAAATCACGGTCCAGTTGACGAGGTACGAAGACCCCGGCCGGCGGCAAGACCTCCACGCTGTCGCCTACCTGCAATTGCTGACACAACCAGTTCGAAGCACGACCCTCGCGGACCCGCTTGATGGTGACGCGCAGTGGTTCGTCTTCAAACGGGGTGCTGGACAGTGAATAACAGCGTGGTAACCAGCCACCCTCGAAGGGCACACGCAGGGTCAGGAACTGCCCCGGTTTGTAGCGAAACCGCTCGCCCCACTCAGCAGGTATGTCAAACACCAGTGAGCGGGTATCGTCGGTTTCTTCCACGACTTGCGCCACGCGCAAGGCAACGTAGTGCTGAAGGCTCATATTAAATACTCATGACGGAGCGCCCGGCGCGGCGGCCGGAAAATACCGGTGCAGGTGTTTTGCCTGGATACGTGCATGGCACCCCCTCAAGAATTGTCTACAAGGTGATTGGCGGCGATGTAACCGAAGGTCATCGCCGGCCCCAACGTGCCGCCGGCACCGGGGTAGCTGGTGCCCATGACCGAAGCCGAGCAATTACCGATGGCATACAAACCGGGAATCGGTTGCCCGTCTTCGCGGACCACCTGTGCATGCTCGTTGGTCAGCAACCCGCCTTTGGTGCCGATATCGCCAGCGTCCAGGCGCATGGCGTAATAAGGCCCTTTACTCAAAGGAGCCAGGCAAGGATTGGGCTTGATGTTGCTGTCACCGTAATAACGGTCGAAAACGTTGCCGCCCCGTGCGAAATCCAGGTCATCCCCGCTGCGGGCGTATGCGTTGACCTTCTGCACGGTGCTCTCCAGCCCCGCGGCGTCAATACCGATCCGGTCGGCCAGCTCGGCAAGGCTGTCAGCCTTCCAGTACAGGGCGTCGCGCCATTCCTTGCGCAGACGACTATCGGGCATCACTTGCGCCGGCATCAGAGGGCCCATGGCGTAGTGAAAGCGGAAATGGGCATCGAAAATCACCCAGGCCGGTATGGTCTTGCCGCCGTTGGCCTGGTTGTCGCGGTACATGGCATCGACAAACTCCAGGTACGGCGCCGCCTCATTGACGAAACGCCGTCCCAACCCATTGACCACGATGGCACCCGGAAACGCCCGTTCGGCAAACACACCTCGGGGTTTTTCCTCACCAGGTACGGCGATGGTCGGCGCCCACCAGGCCCAATCCATCAAGGCGGTTGCCGCGCCCAGGTTCATCCCGGCCTCCAGCGCCGCGCCGGTGTTGTTGCCCGGTGGCGTAGCACTCCAGGTAGTACGTGTCGGTTGCGGCAGGAATTTTTCGCGCAGTGCCTGATTCTGCTCGAAACCACCGGAGCCAAAGATCACGCCACAGCGAGCCTTCAGCTCAAGGTCGCGTCCTGCGCTGTGAACACGCACGCCAGTGACGCGACCCTCCTCGGTCAGCAATTCGCGAAAATCAGTGTTCAGCCACAGCGGTACATTGCGATCCATCAACGAACGGCGAAGCGATGCCACCAACGAACTACCGAGCGCCGCACGACGGTCGTACTTACTCTTGCGCCGCCATTTGAAGTCCAGTTTGTAACGCGCCATCAGGCCGAATATCAGTAGTTGCCAACCGAAACCACGGGCCATGGCTTTGTGCGCGTGGCGGGCAGTCCAGGCGATTCGTCCCATGAGCAAGGTGGAAGGCGATGGCTTGCGCAGATTCGCCAGTTCCTCACCAAGCTGGCTGGTGTCGAACAACTCCGGGTCCAGGGTCCGCCCACCGGGCAAGGCACCTGGCAGATGCGGGTAATAATCCGGATATTTCTCGGCCACCGCATAACGCACCCGGGTGGCCTTCGTCAGTTTTTGAATCATCGGTGCAGCGTTGCTCAAGTAGGCGCGCAACCGCTGCTCATCGCCCTGCTCGCCAGTGGCTGCCTTCAGGTACTGCAACGCCAGCTCGAAGCTGTCCCGGCCACCCTTGGCGGCAAAGTAGTGATTGTTCGGAATCCAGATACCACCACCGGAAATCGCTGAAGTACCGCCGTACTTGTCACTCTTCTCGATGATCAGCACTGACAGACCCTGATCGGCGGCGAAGATCGCCGAGGTCATTGCACCTGCGCCGGAGCCGACGACGATCACGTCGTAGCTGGATTGAGACTGAACTTGAGCCGTCATTATTGTTATGCCATTAGCTGAGGTCAGAAGATGCCCTGCGCCAGATTGCACCGACGCTCACCGCAGCGAGCGTCAGTGCCAGGGAGTCGGTCAAACGAACGGGTCGGGGTTGGGCAAACCCAGCTGTACCGTGCCGAAGCTGCGCCCATAGGCCGCCACATTGTTGGCGATGTGGCCGCGAGCCTGATGCAGGTCGCGGAACAGGCGTGCCACCGGGTTGGTGCTGTACAGGCCTGAAGCAGCCATCGAACGCAGCAGATCGCTGACCCGATCAGCGCACACATTGGTCACGTGAGCCGATTGATAGCGATACAGCAAACGTGTTTCCACATCCGGGTATACGCCAGCCGCTGCCAGCTTCAGCAGGTGGGTGTAGTTGCGCTCCAGGACCAGCTTGAGCGAGTCAACGGTAATGATGGCTTCGGCCACCGCCGTTTGCGCCAGCGGGTCCTCGGCGGTCTTGGCGCCGTGCTTGCCGATGTGTTTTGCCGCCGCTTCACTGAACTCGTTGATCGCGCCCTGCAAGGCACCGATGGCAGATGTCGACACCGCCCGAACGAAGACCTGGGCGAACGGAATGGAGTACATCGGGTTGGTGTTGACCTGGCGCCCGGGTGTCGCCTCAATGCTGTAATTGTTGGTGCGCTGCACGCGATGGGCCGGTACAAAAGCATCTTCAACGACAATGTCATGGCTGCCACTGCCCCGTAGGCCCAACACCTCCCAGTTGGTTTCGATGCGGTAATCGCTGCAAGGCACCAGGAACGTGCCGTGCTCGGATGCCAAGTCGCCGTCTACCGGCAGAATGCCGCCCAGCAAGCACCATTGGCTGTGCTGGCTGCCGCTGGAGAAGCCCCAGCGACCGCTGATCCGATAGCCCCCTTCAACCGGCGTTACCTTGGCCACCGGCATATAGGTCGATGCCACCAACGCCGAACTGTCCTGAGCCCAGACATCGCGTTGTGCCTCGACCGGGTAGCGCGCCAGTTGCCATGGGTGCACACCCATCACGCCATAGACCCAGGCGGTGGACATGCAGCCTTCAGCCAGGGTCATCTGAATTTCAAAGAAGGTCCGCAAATCGACTTCATGACCGCCCCACATGCGCGGTTGCAAGACACGGAACAGGCCCGCCTCCTGCAGATCGCGAATGGTTTCTTCAGGTAGCTTGCAGTCACGATCGGCCTGGGCCGAGCGGGCTTTCAAGGCCGGGATCAAACGTCGGGCGCGTTCGATCAGTTCAAGCTCTAGCGGACTTTTCTCTCGCATGTGCTCCATCCGTCTGTTCTCCGTCAAACTCGCGCTGCGCGGATGCGCGGGCGGTATGTGATGAATAATCCGGTGTGGCGCACGCTTGATCATCGTCAAAGCGGACTAGAGACAATCCTTGAACACGGTTTTTGGTTTGGCGGGAGGATGGCTTTTGGTGATCGTTCCCTCACTCTGCGTGGGAATGCAGCCAGGGACGCTCTGCGTCCCAAAAGCGGACGTGAGGCATTCCCAAGCCGGAGCGTGGGAACGATCCGTTACACCGCAGCCCGACGGGCCGCCCAGGGACGGGTTTGCTCCAACTGCCCGGCAAGACGCAGCAGCACGTCTTCAGCACCGATGCGCGCGGTGAACATCATGCCGATCGGTAAACCGTTGTCGCTCATGCCCAGCGGCAGTGAAATCGCCGGCTGGCCGCTGACGTTCGCCAGCACCGTGAAGCCGGCACTGCCGGCGGCCCGTTGGGCGTAACTTTCCCACGGCTGACTCAGGGCCAGCATGCCCAGCTCAGGGGTCAGGTTGGCGGTGACCGGGGAGAGAATTACATCGAAGCGCTCAAACTGCTGCTCCATGCTCGCGCTGATGGTTTCAAACGATTGTCGAGCCCGGAACAGCACCTCGCCAGTGACCTTTTCCGCCCGACTCAATACCACTTTAGTGATGTTCTCCAACTCATCGGGGTTCAGGGCCCGGCCCAACACCTGCTCGCGGTCATGCACCATGCTCAGCAAGGCCGTGGCCGTCACCGAACCATGGGCACCAAACAATTGCTGCGGCTGGATCGGCAGGCGCAGGTCTTCGATTTCGTGACCCAGACTCAGCAGCAGCTTGACGCTGTCATCCAGCACTTTGGCAACCGCCGGGTCGAGCGCAGCACCGGTCAGTGACTCGCGTACCAGGGCAACGCGCAGGCGGCCTGGGTCACGCCCCACCTCGTCGACAAACGGTCGCACTAACGGCGCCAGCCAGTAAGGACTGCCCGGTTCATGCCCCTGACCGGCATCGAGAAACAGGGCGGTATCACGCACGCTGCGTGAGACCACGTTGCCAACACTGGCACCAAACCAGCCTTCGAACCGCCCTGGACCGCTTGGGGTGCGATAACGGCTCGGCTTCAAACCCACCACACCGCAATAAGACGCAGGAATACGAATCGACCCGCCGCCATCGGTGGCGTGCGCGACGGGCAGAATACCCGCCGCCACGGCCGAGGCCGCGCCACCGGAAGATCCACCTGCGCTCATGGCCAGGTTCCAGGGGTTGCGGGTCTGGCCCCAGAGCTGGGATTCAGTGGTGGTGGTCAAGCCGAACTCCGGTGCCGCCGTCTTGCCAAATGGTACCGCGCCCGCTGCCTGATAACGGGCAATCAGGGTGCTGGTGTGCAGCGCGGCCGGAGCGTCCTTGAACAAACGACTACCATTGGTCGTGGTGGTGCCTTCCAGGTAGGTATTGAGGTCCTTGAGCAGCACCGGCACCCCGGCCAATGGGCCTTTGGCCGATTCGCCAGCGGCGCGCCTGGCCACCAGCAAAGCTTGAGCGTAAGCGTCATGGCGCATGATCACAGCGTTGACCCTGGGATTGATCGCGTCGCAACGGCCCATGGCGGCGGCCAGCAAATCTTCGGCGCTGATCTCGCCGGCACGCACGGCCTGAGCCATGGCCCAGGCATCCATCCCGGCATAGTCGCTGGCTGATACCCCTGCACTTTTGGCATCGGCAAAACGTCCAATCAAGCCAGCACCGAGGGTCAAAGCGCCCGCTTTGAGGACATGGCGACGTGACCAGCCAGTCGCTTGTTCAGGCGCTGGCGTGTCGGCGGCCGGCAATACAGAATTTTCCAAAGGTTGTTCTCCAGTTTTTATCATTGTTCGCAAAGTGGCTTAGGATTCTTTCACATCAATCGGCAGTGACCATCGCCTCCATCGCCGCCAGAAATTGCGCCCCATAGGGTGGCAATACTCCCCACTCTTTGCGGGGATCATGGGCCGGGGCCTTGAACACCGTGCGCATGTGGCTGAACTCGAGAAAGCCTTCGCGCCCATGATAATGACCCATGCCGGAAGCCCCCACCCCGCCGAACGGGGCATCGTGCATCGCCGCATGCATCATCACATCGTTGAGGGTCACGCCGCCGGACACCGTATGTTCCAGCACCTTCTGCTGCTCGCGCAGATCTTCGCCGAAGTAATACAGGGCCAGCGGACGTGCCCGAGCATTGATGTCGGCCAACACCTTATCAATATCGTCATAAGGCAACAGGACCATGGCCGGGCCAAAAATCTCCTGCTGCAGGATCTGGCTACCCTGCGGAGGATCAATCACCACTTGCAGCGGTCGACGACGGTCGTTGGCATCGACAGGCATCGGCTCAGGCAGGCTTTCGATACGCGCACCACGGGCTCGGGCATCGTCGAGATAGCCCTCGATCCGTTGCACGTGACGCACATTGACCACCGCGACGATATCCGCATTACCAGTTACCGATGGGAAGAACTCACTGTAGGCAGCCCGCAAAGCGCCGAGAAAGTCCTCGAGTTGTTCACGGGGCACATAGACCAGATCGGGGTTGATACAAATTTGCCCGCCGTTGCAGGCCTTGGCGGCAGCGATGCTGAAGGCAGCCTTGGTAAGGTTCGCACTGCGCGATATCACAACCGGCGATTTGCCGCCCAGTTCAAGCGTCAAGGGCACCAGGTTTTCGGCAGCGTTACGCATCACTGACCGGGCCACCTCGGTGCTGCCGGTGAACACCAGATGATCGAACGGTTGCGCGGTGAAGGCCTGGGCCAGGTCGGCGTCCCCCGTGACCACGCCAACTTCCAGCGGGTCGAACAGCTCGGCAAATATTTCAGCCACCAGTCTGGCCGTGCGCGGGACCACTTCGGACGGTTTCAGGATCGCCCGATTACCCGCCGCCAGCGCATAAGCAAGGGGACTGAATAAGGTGAACAGCGGCGCATTCCAGGTGCCGATGATGCCAATCGTGCCTTTGGGCTGATACATGACCCAGGCCTTGGCACCAAGTCGATCATAAGGCGCAAAGGCATGACGTGGGTCATCCTGCATCCAGTCTTCAAAATGGTCACGGGCATGCTTGAGCGACGCCAGCGACCCCAATACATCATTCATCAATGAGAAGCCCAGCGGCCGACCGCCGAAGTCCGCATCCATCGCTTCAGCCAGCGGCCGGTGATGACTGACCAGCAAGTCAATCACCCGCTGGATACGTGCCCGCCGCTCGCTCGCACTAATCGCTCCTGCGGCGACAAAAGCCGCCTTCTGCCCGGACAACAGGGCTGACAGCCCCTCGGCGGATGAAATCACTGCGCTCATACGTGCCTCCTCTGATGTAAAGCCTGATTGTCTGCCCAGCGCAAAATCCACTGTGCCGCACAGGGTCCATCGCAGCCTGCGACAGCGCCTACACAAGGATGAGCGTGGTCTTTTGCGGGCGCTGCCGAAGGCTGCGATAAACCGAGGCCGAGTTCGACCCGCAGGAACTTCACTCGGCGTCCCAAACTAGTCCGACCAATACTCGCAACGCCTCGTCCAATCGGACGAGGCCCGGTCAAAATCGTTAGTCCATAAAGACGATGTAGCGCCGCCCGACGCCGGGAATACTGCCAACACGAAAATTCAATCCATGAGGCCTATCATGGCAGTGCAAAACAGCTTCAATCCCCAGGCATTCCGGGCAGCCCTCGGCACCTTCACCACCGGCGTGACGATCATTACCACTCAGGCCGAAGACGGTTCGCCTATTGGTATTACCGCGAACAGTTTCAATTCGGTTTCGCTCAATCCGCCGCTGGTGCTCTGGAGCCTGGCAAAGAACGCCCGCAGTCTTCCCGTGTTCAGTACCGGTCGGCACTGGAACGTGCATGTGCTATCGACCGAGCAGGAAGTACTGTCCGGACGCTTCGCCATGCAGGGAGAAGACAAGTTCGCCGAAATCGAACTCGACACCGGGATCAGCGAAGCCCCCCTGCTGCAGGATTGCACGGCACGGTTTCAGTGCAGGACGGCCTTTCAGTACGAAGGGGGTGACCATGTCATCTTCGTCGGCGAAGTCCTTGCCTTCGATCACACCGACCGCGCTCCGCTGGCGTTCCAGAGTGGTCAATACGCACTGGCGACGCGCAAACCGCGCAGCGAATTGCGCTTGGCAACCACCCCACCACCGCCTGAATGCAGCTACACCGAGGATTTGCTCGGCTACTTGCTGGGCCGTGGCCATTACCAGATGCTCGACGCCTTGCATAGGCTGCTGAGCAACCAGCAACTGGACGAACACGCCTTCTTTATCCTTTCAGTGCTGTGCATCCGCGACAACCTGAGCCTGGAGGAAATCAATACGTTCGTCAGTTACACCGGCCATACCGTGACTGTCGCGAGCATGCGGTTTCTCGAGCGGCAAAACATGGTGGCGCTGGAAGGCGACGGCAAAGACCTCCGTTATGTGCTCACCGCCACCGGACGCGAGGCGTCGTTACAACAGTTGGCACTGGCCAAGGCCGTGGAAGAGGACATTTGCGCCAAGCTGGGGCCGGGCGATGCCCAAGCGCTCAAGGTACTGCTCAAGCGCCTGATCGCCGCCAGCGATCCAGGACTGCCCGATCTATGGGCGCCGCGTTGAGTCTCGCTGCCCAATCGCCATGCCCAGCCTCTGGGGCCAACCGTTCTGATGCATACAACAGCTAAATAACAAGGACCATCATGAGTATTCTTCAGCGTTTCAACATGAGTGGCAGCGTTGCTGTGATCACCGGCGGCGGTCGGGGCATAGGCCGCGCCATCGCCCTCGCCTACGCCGAAGCCGGAGCGGATGTAGTGCTGGCAGCGCGCACACTGGCTGACGTCGAGGCCGTCGCCGAGCAGGTGCGCAGCCGGGGTCAGCGCGCTCTGGCGGTCACTTGTGATGTCAACGATGCCGCTCAACGTGAAGCCATGATCAGCCAGGCAAGGGAACAGCTGGGGCGCATCACGCACCTGGTCAACAATGCGGGTGGGGCAGGCCCCAACGACCCCCTCAAACTCTCTGCCGAACGTTTCGAAGAAATTCTGCGTTTCAACGTCACCTCCGCCTACGCACTGTGCCAGTTGTGTGTCCCGCACATGCGCGACGCCCGTACCGGCAATGTCATCAATATCACCTCCGGCGCGGCCCGTTACGCCCAGACCCAGTTCAGTGCCTACGGCAGCGCCAAGGCCGCACTGACCCACCTGACACGCCTGCTGGCCCAGGACTTCGCGCCGCTTGTACGGGTCAATGCCATCGCCCCCGGACCGATCCTGACCGATGCGCTGAACCGGGTTCTACCGGTGGAAATGCGCGAAGGGATGATCAAGAACACCCCGCTGCTCAGCCTTGGCGAGCCTGAAGACATTGCCGCAGCAGCCCTGTACCTGGCCTCGCCGGCCTCACGCTGGGTCACTGGCAAGATCATCGAAGTCGATGGCGGCGCCGAGTCCAGCGTCTGGCCGGGCTGATCGTGCAAAACCCGACCGAAACCAAGCCCTATTTTTTTGATCTGCCGAGTGAACCTTCATGGACGCACATTTGATAGAAGCGCTGGGCGACGAACTCTTCCGCGCCCTGCACGACCGCTACAGCCTGCCCCCGCTCACCGCGCGCTACCCGGCCCTGAGCCTGGACGATGCCTACCGGATTTCCCTGTGCTTCCTGCAGCGCCGCGAAGCCCTGGGCGAACGGGTGATTGGCAAGAAAATCGGCGTCACCAGCCGCGCCGTGCAAGAAATGCTCGATGTCCATCAACCCGACTTCGGCTTTCTGACTGACCGTATGCAAGTAGCGGACGACAGCGATATCAGCTTTGCCGCCCACAACCTGGTCCAGCCCCGTGCCGAAGGCGAGATCGCCTTCATTCTCGGCGAAGACCTGCACGGCCCCGGCATTACCGCAGAAGACGTCATGGCCGCCAGCGAGTGGGTATTGCCTTGCTTCGAGATCGTCGATTCACGGATCGAAGACTGGAAGATCCGCATCCAGGACACCGTGGCCGACAACGCCTCCTGCGGGGTCTTCGCCCTCGGTCAGCAACGGGTCAACCCACGCGAACTGGATCTGGCCAAGGTCCAATTGCAGGTTCTGAAAAACGGTCAGCCGGCCGGCACCGGCCTGGGCTCTGCCGTTCAGGGCCACCCTTGCACCGCAGTGGCCTGGCTGGCCAACACCCTGGGTGAATTTGGCATCCCGTTCCGCAAGGGCGAAATTATTCTTTCTGGCGCCCTGGCGCCTCTGGTGCGGGTACTTCCCGGTGATGAAATCAGCCTGACCCTAAGCGGTCTGGGCCATTCGCGCCTGCGTTTTGTGCCTTGAACCACGCGCCTACCTTCCTCTGATCGAGAGTCATGTCATGAGCAAAAAAATCAAGTGTGCCCTGATCGGGCCGGGCAATATCGGCACCGATCTGCTCTATAAATTGCTACGTAGCGAAGTCCTGGAACCGGTATGGATGGTCGGCATCGACGCCACCTCTGAAGGCCTGACCCGTGCCCGTGAAATGGGCCTGAAGACCACCAGCGACGGGGTCGACGGCCTGTTGCCCCATGTACTCGCAGACAATATCCAGATTGCCTTCGACGCCACCTCGGCCTATGTCCACGCCGAAAACAGCCGCAAGCTCAACGAACTCGGCGTGCTGATGATCGACCTCACCCCTGCCGCCATCGGTCCTTATTGCGTACCGCCAGTAAACCTTAAGGCCAACCTCGGTCTGGGCGTGATGAACGTCAACATGGTGACCTGTGGTGGTCAGGCGACTATTCCCCTGGTGGCTGCGGTCGCCAGCGTGCAACCGGTAGCCTACGCCGAGATCATCGCCACCGCCGCCTCCAAGTCGGTCGGCCCCGGCACCCGCAAAAACATCGACGAGTTCACCCGCACCACCACCCGTGCAATCGAGACAGTAGGCGGCGCGAAAAAAGGCAAGGCGATCATCATCATCAACCCGGCCGAGCCCCCGTTGATCATGCGCGACACCGTGCACTGCCTGACCGAAACCGAGCCGGACCAGGCGGCGATCAGCGCGGCCATCGCCGAGATGATCGAACAGGTACGCGAGTACGTACCTGGCTACAAGCTGGTCAACGGGCCGGTATTCGACGGCAACCGCGTGTCGATCTTCATGGAAGTCGAAGGCCTAGGCGATTACCTGCCCAAGTACGCCGGCAATCTCGACATCATGACCGCCGCAGCGGCCCGCACCGCTGAAATGTTTGCAGAACAAATCCTCAACGGCGAGTGCGTGCTCAACGCCACTGCCCCACAACCTGCCATCGCCTAAGGAGTCGACCATGGATCTTCGCGGCAAGAAAATCACCGTCCATGACATGTGCCTGCGTGACGGCATGCACCCCAAACGTCACCAGATCAGCCTGCAACAAATGAAGGACATTGCCTGTGGTCTGGACGCGGCAGGTGTTCCGCTGATTGAAGTCACCCACGGCGATGGCCTCGGTGGCAGCTCGGTGAATTATGGCTTCCCCGCGCATACCGATGAGCAATACCTGTCGGCGGTGATTCCGCTGATGAAACACGCCAAGGTCTCGGCCTTGCTGCTGCCTGGCATCGGCACGGTTGACCATCTGCGCATGGCCCGCGAGCTGGGCGTGAACACCATTCGCGTCGCCACCCATTGCACCGAAGCGGATGTCAGCGAACAGCACATTGCCATGGCCCGCAGCCTGGAAATGGACACCGTCGGCTTCCTGATGATGGCCCATATGAACAGCCCGCAAGGTCTGGCCGCCCAAGGCAAGTTGATGGAAAGCTACGGCGCCAATTGCATCTACATCACTGACTCCGCCGGTTACCTGCTGCCCAACGAGGTCCATCAGCGTGTGGCGGCACTGCGTGAAGCACTCGACCCGCACACCGAAATAGGCTTCCACGGCCATCACAATCTGTCCATGGGCGTGGCGAACTCCATCGCCGCGATCGAGGCGGGTGCTACGCGCATCGACGCTGCAGCAGCGGGCCTGGGCGCTGGGGCCGGCAATACACCGATGGAAATTCTGGTGGCGGTCTGTGATCGCATGGGCATCGAGACCGGTGTCAGCGTGTTCGGCATCCAAGACGTGGCCGAGGATCTGGTCGTGCCAATCATGGACTTTCCGATCCGCAGCGACCGCGATGCGCTGACCATGGGTTATGCCGGGGTCTACGGATCGTTTCTGTTGTTTGCCAAACGCGCCGAGAAAAAGTACGGCGTCCCGGCGCGGGAAATTCTTGTGGAGATGGGCCGTCGTGGCATGGTCGGCGGTCAGGAAGACATGATCGAAGACACCGCCATGACCCTCGCCAAGCTTCGCGTCCGCGCCTGATAGCGGTGTCCAGTGGCCTGGATGGTTAGTACAGGCCACCAGTTCGGGGCTCTCCCGAGCCAATTGTCCAGGAGTATCTCCCATGTCCAGTGCCCACGTCGGCTGGCGCAGCCACGGCTTGCTGTTTCTACTGGCCATCGTTTTTGCCGACAACTTCGTCGGGCGACAGATACTGGCGGTCATGATCGAACCGATCAAACTCGAGTTCGGGGTCAGCGACACCGCCATGGGACTGGTCTCCGGTCTGGCGTTCGCGGCGGTCTACGCCATGCTCGGCCTCCACGCCGGGCGCCTTGCCGATAGCATGTCGCGAACCCGCTTACTGGCCATGTCCTGCCTGTTGTGGGCCGCAGCGACTATGGTCTGTGGCGTGGCCGGAAGCTTTCTGGTCCTGGCCATCGCCCGTATGGCCGTGGCCATGAGCGAATCACCAACCACGTCGGCGTCGATGTCTATCATCGCCGACCTTTATCCGCCCCACCGACGCTCGTTCGCCATCAGTTGCTTCACCGCGGCCCCGACTTTTTCCGCCATCATCGGTCTGAGCATCGGCGCCTGGGTGGTCGACAACTATGGCTGGCGCACCGCTTTCATTGCCATCGGGATGCCAGGACTGCTGTTTTCCTGCCTGCTGGCCTTTGTCGTCCGGGACCCTGCGCGTGGCCGCTGGGACCTGAGCCACGCAGGATCTAATACTGCACACCCGATGCAAAGCCTGGTCAGTGAGGCAAGCAAGCTCTGGGCCCTGCCCGCCTATCGTTGCCTGATTCTCGCCAGCGGCCTGACCACCCTCACCTCCTATGCGGTGGGGATGTGGAACACCAGCTTTCTGGTGCGCTCACACGGGCTATCGCTGCAACATGCGGGGTTACTGGCCGGCGTGATTTGCGGCACGGCCGCAGGCATAGGCGGACTGTTCAGTGGCTGGCTAAGCGATCACCTGACCCGGCGCAATCGACACTGGCAGATCGGCATCCCGGTCATCGGCCATCTGGCGACCATCGGTGCATTGACCACCTATCTGTTGTGGCCCAGCGCCGTGCTGACAACTATCGGCAATGTACCAGTGCCCACCGCCATGCTCTGGTGCGCGCTGTACAGCTTCTTCGCGGTGTGGTGGGTCGCACCGTCGTTCAACCTGGTCACCCAACTGGTGCCTTCCAACCGACGTGGAACCGCCATCGCCTTGCAAACCATTATCACCACGCTGTTGGGCGTTGGAATAGGCCCTTTGCTCACTGGTCTGTTGAGCGATGCGCTGCATCCGACTTTCGGCGTCGAGTCACTGCGCTACGCGCTTTTGCTGATCAGCTTGCCTGTGGTTGCAGCGGTGTATCTGCTGTTTCGTTCATCACGACACGCAGCAGCCACGTCTTACGACCATATAGTCGAAGCCAACCCCATAACTCAGGAAATTTCCTGAATACCTGCCCGCGGGCAAACGTAGCGGCGAGTAGGCCTGCAATCACCGTGTGTGCTCCAACTGTAGTGGTCAACTAATCCCGGACACGACGTTAAGTTTTTTCTCGGCCTGAGCTGACGCCAGCCCACCGTTGAATTGATGGGGCCCAATCCAGTCGTACCGATGAATCAGGTAATGGCTGATGTCTCGGTGCGCCTCTCAAGCCGTCATGGAGTCCACGGTCGGTATCCATTCAGTTTTCAAGAATGGCAAACAACATTGATAGGCGATATGCCCTACCAGACCCTGTCAAAGAAGGTCGACCTGGCCATTTCGGCACTGCCGCTGATCCACGACCACCTGCACTCACGGGCCTTCATGCGCACACGCATGGTCTGCGTGATGCCGGCCGATCACTTTTTGCCCACCGGCCTTGCTTGTCACTGCACGAGTTGGTCGACCAGCCGTTTTGCTGTTTCGCCCCGACAGGCCTTTTGGCCGATTGCTGGCCGAAGAGATCGGACGCCAGGGCCTGACCATCATCGATGAATTCGTGGCCCAGGACAGTGGTTTGATTATCGTACCGTTGGTCGAGGCGATTCATTTTGAATAAGCTTTGTCTACTCGCGGTTCGAGCCGCTTTCCGAGTCGGCCACCCAGCTCATGCAGGTGCCGTGTCGCTAAGCAGTCAAACCAGGAAAGGTGATCCCGGGCTTCGAATTGCCCAACGTCGACCAATAACCGCCCCATTGTCAGCAGCGGGGCACCAGGAATAATGGATGCCACTCCACAAAGGTAGAGCGCCGGATTGAACATCGATACCCGAATCAAATTTCGTCATCTGGTGTGTTTTCTTGAGGTGGCGCGCCAGGGCAACCTGACACGTGCTGCCGACAAGTTGGCAATCAGCCAACCGGCGCTTTCCAAAAACCTGAAGGAACTGGAAACCCTGCTGGAGGCCACCCTGTTTGAACGGGGCAAAAAGGGCTCGGCACTGACCGAGGCCGGAGCAGCCTTTCTGCGATATGCAGGGCCCAGCGTGCAATCGCTGCGCGAAGGGGTTAACAGTCTGCGCTCCGGTGTGCATGAACCGATTACCGTGCAGCTCGGCGTGCTGTCCACCGTCGAAAGCCTGCTGGTTCCTGAAGTGGTCTGCCGCTTGCACGACCGACATCCCGCATTGGTGGTCAGTGTCATGACTGGGCCAAGCGCCTATTTGCTATCGCAACTGCGGGTCGGCGAACTGGACCTGGTGGTGGGTCGAATGACCGATAGCCCGTTGATTTCCGGATTGACGTTCGAGCATCTCTACAGCGAGTCGATGACCCTGGTGGTTCGTGCTGGCCACCCGGCTCTCACCGATCCACAGGGGCATACAAACCTCAAAGACTATCCGCTGGTATTGCCGTCGGCGGGGACAACGATCCGGAAATTTGCCGACAGCCTGTTTGTGCAGCACGGGATAACGCCATCACGCCAACGCCTGGAAACCCTGTCGGTCGCCCTGAGTCGGCGCTACGTACAATGCAGTCAGGCAATCTGGGTGGCGCCCTATGACGCTGTCAGACAGGACTTGAGGCAAGGTGAGTTGGTCGAGTTGGATCTGGGGATGCGCGAACCCGGCGGTTCGGTGGGGCTGTGCAGCAATCCTGCGTTGCCGGTGACTCCGGCGGCGCAGTGGTGCGTGGAAGCCCTGCGCGAGGTCGGGCAAGAATATCGCGAAGGAAAATATCCATAACCGTTTGGATATGGATAGAGTCGTTTTTTTCAATTTTGCATCAGGTCGCGCAGGAGGAAACTGGGGCACGAGTCGCTGCCAACGCAGTGCCCGCCTCCGTCCAACCATAACAACAGGAAAAACGACATGTCTGATGCGCACGACAGCCGCTTCGTCATTCGTGACCGTAATTGGCATCCCAAAGCCCTGACACCTGACTACAAGACGTCGATCCCGCGCTCCCCCCGCCAGGCATTGGTGAGCATTCCCCAATCCCTGTCCGAAACCAGCGGCCCGGACTTTTCCCATCTGAAGATGGGTCAGCACGATAACGATCTGCTGTTGAATTTCAATCACGGTGGTCTGCCGATCGGTGAACGGATCATTGTCGCGGGTCGCGTGTGTGATCAGCACGGCAAGCCGATCCCCCATACCCTGGTGGAAATGTGGCAGGCCAATGCCGGTGGCCGTTACCGGCACAAGAAGGACAGCTACCTGGCCCCGCTTGACCCGAATTTCGGCGGCGTTGGCCGTGCCCTGACTGACCGCGAGGGCAACTACAGCTTCCGTACCGTCAAACCCGGCCCCTACCCTTGGCGCAACGGTCCCAACGATTGGCGACCGGCCCATATCCATGTCTCCATCAGTGGCCCGTCCATTGCTACGCGGTTGATTACTCAGCTGTATTTCGAAGGTGATCCGCTGATCCCCATGTGCCCGATCGTCAAGTCGATCACGAATCAGGAAGCGGTGCAGAGTTTGATCGCCAGACTTGATATGAGCATGGCCAATCCTATGGATTGCCTGGCTTATCGTTTTGATATCGTCTTGCGCGGCCAGCGCAAGACCCACTTCGAAAACCGCTGAGGAGGCCTGCGTATGCCCGTTCAACTTCTGCCTGAAACCCCGTCGCAAACGGCCGGCCCCTATGTGCATATCGGCTTGGCATTGGAGGCTGCCGGCAACCTGCCGCGCGAGCAGGAAATCTGGAACGACATGGCCAAACCTGGCGCACCAGGAGAGCACATTTTATTGCTGGGCCACGTTTATGACGGTAATGGCCACTTGATTCGTGACGCGTTTCTGGAGTTCTGGCAGGCCAATCATGACGGCGTCTACGACAGCGTTTACGACCTGGAAAAACCGTTCAACTGTTTTGGCCGTACCGCCACGACCGATGTCGGTGAATGGACGATCAAAACCGTGAAGCCCGGCGTCGTGAACAACTCCGCAGGCGTTGCCATGGCCGCGCATATCAACGTGGCTCTGTTTGCTCGTGGCATCAACATCCACTTGCAGACCCGACTGTACTTCGACGACGAACCGCAGGCGAATGCAGTGGACCCCGTATTGAATCTGATCGAACAACCCCATCGGCGTGAAACCTTGATTGCCAAGCGCTGCACGGTTGACGGGAAGTTGGCCTACCGGTTCGATATTCATGTTCAAGGTGAAGCGGAAACCGTGTTTTTCGACTTCTGACGACGCAGGCACAGTGTCGAGACGGCCTCCCCTTTTCCGGGAGGCTATCTGCACAGGTGAAGCCCCTTCTGACGTATCCTCAATCACTGGGCGTGATGGAATGTCGTGGTAGGCAAGCCCCCCTGACCATCAGCCAGCCATGTGCCTCTGAAAAAATACCATTGTATAAACACTGACAGTTTCTATAGAATCCGCAAGGCACTGAACAGCCGATTCCGAGCATCGCCAAGCCCATGATCCAAAAGACCACCCAGTCAACGCCTGCCAAACCGCGTAGCCGATCCTCGATTGGCGCGGTGCGCAGCCCACAAAGTACCGAGGCCATCCTCGAAGCGGCCGCCGCTATTCTTGAAGAGCAAGGGTACCGGGCGTTCACCATGGACGCACTGGTCGAGCGTGCCGGGTCAAGCAAGCCGACCATCTATCGCTGGTGGCGCAGCAAAGGCGCTTTGTTGAGAGATGTTTACGAGCGCGCCGCGTTGACTTTTGTCACCTCCCCCGACACCGGCAATCTGGAACAGGATTTGATTGTGCATTTGCGCTCACTTTGGACTTGGTGGCGGTCGTCTAGCGCCGGGGAAACCCTCCGCAGTTTCTTCATTGAAATTCAGATGGATTCAAAGGCCATTGCGGAATTCCGAGAGGAGTTTCTACCGCGCCGCGAACGTACTTTGCGCAAGATATTCGCCAGAGCAGTGAGCGCAGGAGAAATTGTCGACGGTCCTGCCGTAGAGGCCGCCGTGTCGATGCTCACAGGCATGTCCTGGCTGCATCTGATCACCGCGAACCTGGAAAATCTGGATGACATCGACAATTCAGTCGCGGTGATCGTCAAGGGCCTGAGAGTTCGATAGTCGTCAGAAGGCCCAGATCTTTTTTTGCCCATAACGACACTGACAGTGTTTATTAACCGAATCGCACTCACAACCTGTCACCTTTTCATTTCTGCCCGCCAGTCTTTACGCCAGAGAATACCGTTCATGAACAGTCGAAAAAATGAGGAGTTTACGGACGTGCGATCCAGGCGTCCCTTTGCCGCCCGAGTGTCAGCCGCTGTCTTGCTGGTCCTGCTTGCCGGTTGCTCTTTCAGTGACTTGAAGCCCCAGTCCCGAATGCTCTCGCCCGGGGGTGCCAGCGAAACACTGGCCAATAGCGGCATCACGTTATCGACTGCCGGTTGGCCAACCGAAACCTGGTGGACCAGCTTCAACGATCCGCAGCTCAATTCCTTGGTTGAAGAGGCGCTCGCAGATAGTCCGACACTGCGCTCCGCCACCGCTCGCGTGCGCCAGGCAGGCGCCATGGAGGCCATCGAAAGTGCCTCGCTGCTACCACGTATTGACGCTACGGCAAGTACCACCCGCGAACGCTTCAGTGCTAACGGCACTACGCCTGCGCCCGCTAAAGGCACCTGGCAAAATGTCGACCAGGCGACGCTGAATGTCGGGTACGAACTGGATTTCTGGGGCAAAAATCGTTCTGCCGTTGAAGCCGCGGTGGGACGCCGACATGCGCTTGAAGTCGACAGCCATGCGGCTGCGCTGATGCTATCGGCATCCATCGTGCAAACCTATATAGCCTTGCAGGACACTTATGAGCAACTTGACGTTGCTCAAGCGTTACTCGACCAGCAAGTCCACATCGAAAAGCTGACGCAGCAACGCTTTACCGCCGAATTGGGCACGCAAATCGATATCAAGCAATCCCAAGCCTCGCTGCCCGCCAGCCGGGCCAACATTGCAGGCCTCAAAGAAGTGATCGAGCTGAACCAGAACAAGCTCGCCTCTTTACTGGGCAAGGGACCTGACCGTGGACGCTCGATTGCCCGCCCCCACATGCAGGCAAGTAACACCATCGCATTACCCAGCCATATTCCTGCCGAGCTGGTCGGGCATCGTCCCGACGTGGTCGCTCAACGCTGGCGCGTAGAGGCGTCGGGGCATGAGATTGATGTGGCCAAAGCCCGGTTTTACCCAAACGTGAACCTCACGTCCTTTATTGGCCTGCAAAGCCTTGCGTTCGACACCTTCAACGACCACAGCAGCAGAATTTTAGGCTTTTCGCCGGCGATCAGCCTGCCGATTTTCGAGGGTGGACGATTGCGCGGCAATCTGGATGCTCAGGATGCGGCTTACGACCTGGCAGTTGAAAACTACAACCAGACCGTCATTGATGCGCTACGTGACATCGCCGATCAATTGTCTTCGTTGCGTTGGTTGAAAGAGCGACTGACCCAACAACTCGAGGCTGTCAACACCGCCCAGGCCGCGTCCGATCTGGTCAACCTGCGCTATGGCGCGGGGCTGGCCACGTACCTGCAAGTGCTGGCCACCGAGAACGCGACACTGACCCAAAAAAGTCAATTGGTCGCGTTGCAGTCCCGTGCGCTTTCTCTGCAAGCCAATTTGAGCCGGGCGCTGGGCGGTGGCTATCGCCCCGAGTTCTCCGCCAACGCCCCTGCACTCCCAACTGTAGCTGATAAATCATGACCAACCAAACGTCCTCTCCCGTCGATCCCGCTCAACCCCAAGCCTCATATCGTCCCCAGTTGTTGCTGATCCTGGGCATCGCGCTGTTAATGGCAACCCTGGGCATCTGGTACCTGTTGGGACTTGGTACCGTATCTACCGACGATGCCTATGTGGACGGTAACATCGTTCAGGTGACCTCCCAGGTCAGTGGCACCGTGACGATGATCAGTGGCGACAACACCGATCATGTCGATGCCAATACGCTGCTGGTCACGCTCAATGCTGTGGATGCCGAGATCCAGTTCGAGCGCGCCAAATCCAACCTTGCCCGCGCCGTACGCCAGGCCCGCACCCAGTATTACCAGGTGCAACAACTGCAGGCTGAAGTCAGCCAACGACAAAACGACGTAAACAAGGCCCAGGATGATGTACGCCGACGCGATCAGCTTGCTGCCAGCGGCGCCGTTTCTCGCGAAGAGATCAGCCATGCCGAGGAGGTGCTTAAAAATGCCTTGGCGGGTCTGGACGGTACCCGGCATGCACTGGCGGTTCGCCTGGCCATGGTCGATAACACGACTCTGCGTACCCACCCCGATGTGCTGGTGGCTGCCGCCAATTTGCGCGATGCCTGTATTTCTTTACATCGCAGCCAAATCTATTCGCCGGTGACCGGTGTCATCACAAAGCGCAGTGTGCAGGTAGGTCAGCGAATCAATCCGGGCGTGGCCCTGATGTCAGTGGTGCCAATCGACCAGGTATGGGTGAACGCCAACTTCAAGGAATCGCAGATCCAGGATTTGCGCATCGGTCAACCTGTCGTTCTACGTGCCGATGCCTACAGCCGCAACGTGATATTTCACGGTTCCATCGTAGGCCTGGATGCTGGCACCGGAAGCGCGTTTTCGTTGATGCCTGCCCAGAACGCTACAGGTAACTGGATCAAGGTTACCCAGCGCGTGCCTGTGCGAATCGCCCTGAAACCGCAGGAAGTCGCCGACAATCCGCTGCGTCTTGGCCTGTCCATGCGTGTGTCGGTTGATACCTCCGACACCAGTGGGCAGGTGCTCAAGAAGCAGCCCCCTGCGCATCCGGCCTATAGCACCGACATCTTTGAAAACGAGCTTAAGGACGCCAATGACGTTGTGGAGCAAGTGATCAGCGCCAACGATGATCGTGGCCAATATGCCAAGTATCTGAAACCTTGATGGGGCATTTCATGTACCGGAAAAACGCCGCCTTGTTGATCACCGTAGGGCTGCTGTGTGCATTGGAGTATCTGCAGGCCGGCATGATCGCGTTTGCCTCGGCCCCGATCCGTGGAGAGATTGACGCCAGCCCTGAAGAATTCACTCTGGTGGCAGCACTTTATGCATGTATCGCGTTAGTGGTCATCTCAAAACAGCGCTGGCTGGTGGAGCGGCTCGGTTGGCGCAACTTCATGCTGGGCTCCATTAGCATTTACGTGCTGGGGGCCTTCGTGTGCGGCGTCAGCACTGACCTGACCACCTTCACCGCTGGACGTGTGGTCATGGCGCTGGGAGGCGCATCGTTCATGACCTCTGCGCGCCTGATGGTCAACCTGCTCCCGCCGGGGCCGGGGCGATTCGTTGGGGTAAAAGTATTCGCCACAGGGCTGGCCAGTGGCACGGCAGCGGCGCCCTTTCTTTCATCACTGGTAGTGGTCGAGGACACCTGGCACGCGATCTTCTGGCTACTGATTGCCGGTGCGTCGTCGGCGGCTGTGCTCTGCACACGATTCTTACCCAATACGCCTATTCACGAAGATGAGCGCACGCCCTCCAGCCCGGCGAATATCCTGTTGTTATCCGTCAGCACCTTCTTTCTGCTGTATGTGCTGCAGCGTTCCTACTACGACTTTTACAACGAGACGTTCATCTTCCTCGCCTTCGCGCTGCTGGCCGCCCTGGGCGTGTATATCTTCTTTCATGCCGAACACGGCAAAGAGGTGCCCTTCCTCAAGGTCAAGGACCTGATGCAGTCCCGCTACATCCTCGGGGTTGCGTTGTTCTGCTTTACCTACATTGTGCTAGGTAGCAACAACTACATCTTGCCGTATTTCCTGCAAACCGCGCTGGGGTACTCCTGGGACACTATCGGTACGTTTCAGGCCTTCGGGCTGGCCGGGGCGCTGTTGACATGGATCGTCATGGCCATCGTCATTCCAAGGTACCCGGCTCCGAAGAAGTTCTTCGTAGCGGGCTTCAGTGCCTTGATCTGCTTTGGCGTGTTGTTGTCCTCCCTGGCCCCCGACGCCAATATGTGGTCAAACATCTTGCCTGCACTGGTGCTTAACGGCTGTTTCGTGATGTTGGTACTTGCCACGGCGGCCATGCAGACATTTCGCGATGTGACACACCATGACACGCTGTTCGCCCACGCCTATCAGATCAAAAGCATGCTGGGGCAGATAGCCATGGCACTTGGCACAGCCGTCGCGACCTTGTTCCTGCAATGGCGCACCACCCTGCAATACAACAATCTCAACAGTCACTTCAGCTCAGGCGATCCGCTCTATCTGGAACAGACTCAAATACTGGCTCAGGCACTAACACCTGCTGTAGGTGTGGGCCCAGCCAGTCAGATTTCGGTATCGACGCTCGCCCAATCCCTGCACCAACAGTCAACCCTGGTCGCAAGCATGGAGTATTTCTGGGCTGTCATCGTTGTCGCCAGTGTTGCGCTGGTCATTTCCATGACGCAGAAGACTTTCAAATGAGGTCTGCAGTGCCGACGCCCGACACTCAGCGCCTCCACTTGTCAGTCTGAATCACTGCCAATGTTCACATAGCTTGACCAGTTCATCGACCACATACCTGACCTTCGGCCGAAGGTGAGACACCTTTGGCCACACGGCATGCACGTCGATCTTCAACTGAATGGGATTGCACTTTGAAATACCCACTATCGCTCCCATTGCGGGTGGGCAAATCGCTCAGCCAGAAAATTGATCAGCACCCGGACCTTGGTCGCCAGGTGCTTGCGGGTGGGATAGACCACGTAGATGCCCAGTTCGACCGACTGGTACTCTGGCAGGATCTCGACCAGGTCACCCGC
Source organism: Pseudomonas fluorescens HK44 (assembly GCF_000217955.3). Classification (GTDB taxonomy): domain Bacteria; phylum Pseudomonadota; class Gammaproteobacteria; order Pseudomonadales; family Pseudomonadaceae; genus Aquipseudomonas; species Aquipseudomonas fluorescens_AQ. The sequence continues at coordinate 934,435 of NZ_AFOY02000015.1, forward strand.
CCGCAAATCCTCGGCCACCATGAAACTGGGCTGCAAGGCAATGCCGCCCCCTGCCAAAGCAATACTGCGACAGGTATCGCCATTGTTGCAGCGAACAATCGAGCGGGTGCGCACACTTTCGCTGCCATCAGGACCCATGAATTGCCATTCATTGCCGCTGGCGAAGTTGGTATACGCGATCACACCATGCTGTGCCAGGTCCGCCAGTGTGCGTACTTGAGGGTGGCTCGCCAGGTACTTGGGTGAAGCGCACAGACACATCCGCGTGCCCGCCAGACGGCGCCCTATCAGGGAAGAGCTTTCCATGCGGGCAATACGAACAGCGGCATCGAAGCCCTCCTCCACCAGATCCACCAACCGGTCGTTCAAGCTGATGTCCAACTCGACGTTGGGGTAGGCCTTCATGAAGTCGCCCCATATCGGCGCCAAGTGCAGCACACCGAAACTAACCGGTGCATTCACCCTTAAAACCCCACTGGGTTCCGGTGCGGTGGCCGATACGGCCTCCTCGGCCTGATCCATGAGCGCCAGGACCTCCCGTGCCTGGTGGTAAAACTGGCGCCCCTCCTCCGTCAGAGAAAGACGTCGGGTCGTTCGGTGTAGAAGCCGCGCACCCAGTCGTTCTTCAAGGCCGCTCACGTAGCGCGAGATGGCCGCCTTAGACATCTCCAACGGCTCGGCCGCGCCGACGAAGCTGCCTTTATCGACGACGGTGCAGAAGACCTGCATCTCCAACGCTCTGTCCATAATTATCTCACCAAGTGGAACAGTTCATCGCATTTGGCCTTATTTATCTCAAACTCACAACTTATAAACTGAGCTCATCGAAACGCACATCAACGCAAATGAGGTCGCGATGAAAATTACAATAGTGGGTACCGGCAACATGGGTTCGGCGTTCGCAAAACAGCTGTCCAGCGCCGGCCATATCGTTCGTATCACGGGCCGCGACATCGACAAGGCCAAAGCCCTGGCCGCTCAGTTTGACAATGTCAGCGCCTATCCGGCTGCCGAGGCTCTGGGTGACAGCGACGTCGTTGTCGTTGCAACCGCCTACGAAGATGCCGCCAAAGCCCTGCAAAGCCTGGGCGACCTGACGGGCAAGGTGGTTATCGACATCACCAACCCACTGAGCGCCGACTACATGTCGCTGACCATCGGTCACGTGACGAGCGCGGGCGAGGAAATTGCCACAGCAGTGCCTCAAGCCCATGTCGTCAAAGCGTTCAACACGCTGTTCGCCCAAGTGCTTGCCGACGGCCCGACATTCGCCAATGACCAGCGCGGCAGCGTGTTCGTCGCCAGTGACAGTGAGCGCGCCAAGCAGACCGCGACAGCCCTGGCACACAGCCTGGGCTGGGAGACAGTGGACGCTGGTGGACTGATCAACGCTCGTTACCTGGAGCCGTTGGCAGGCCTGAATATCTACCTCGGCTATGGCGCCGGCCTGGGCACGTCCATCGCCCCTGTCTGGCTTAACAAGTAATCATTGAGGAGCATTCACCGTGAACACTTCGTTCCCCCTGTTGTTTGTGTCTCATGGTGCTCCGATGTTTGCCATCGAGCCTGGTCTGGCGGGTCAACGTCTGGCCGAACTCGGTCGCGAACTGCCGCGACCTGATGCCATCGTCATCCTCTCCCCGCACTGGATGACGCGCGGCGAAGTCGGCGTTACGGCGAGCACCGCCCCTGAAACCATTCACGACTTCGGTGGTTTTCCCGACGCGTTGTACCAGTTGCGCTACCCCGCACCGGGCGCTCCGGCCCTGGCCGCTCATATCGTGGGTCTGCTGCAGAATGCAGGATGGAAGTCTCGGCTTGATGCCCGCCGAGGCCTGGACCACGGCGCTTGGGTGCCTCTGCTGTATCTGGCCCCTGAGGCAGACGTTCCAGTCGTTCAAGTATCGATGCCTGCCAGCCTCGATACCCACCAGGCCTGGAAATTGGGCCAAGCCCTCAAGCCACTGCGGGATATGAATGTGCTGATCGTGGCTTCCGGAAGCCTGACCCATAACTTGTATGAGTTTCGGGGGGCGACCGGCCATGGGGCCGATTACGTGAAAGAGTTTGCGGCCTGGACAGCCCAAACCCTGCAGGCGGGCAACACCGATTTCCTGCTGGACTATAAGCAGCACGCACCTTCAGCCGAACGTGCCCATCCGACTGATGAGCATTTTTTACCGTTGCTCATCGCCCTCGGCGCGGCCGGCGAACACTATGAGACTCGTGTCCTGGAAGGCGGCGTGAGCTACGGCGTACTGGCGATGGACAGCTATCTGTTTTCTTCGAACAACCCTGTTGGATTCGACTCCACTCAACCCAGCCAAGGCGTTACAGATCATGCGTGACACCTCTTTTTCCAAAGCCGTTCGCGAGCCGCAAACAGGACTTTTTTTCCGCAGAGGGAGCAGTACTTCGGCGCCCAAGGGCCGCCTGCTTCTGCTGCATGGCGTCGGTTCAAATGAAGCGAATCTCGCCTCATTAGCCGCATCGCTACCCAAGGAACTGGAAGTGATTCTGCTCCGCGGTCCGCTGCAGGTTGGCCCACAAGGCTTCGCCTGGTATCAGGTGACCTTCACCAGCAACGGCCCTTCGTTCAATCAAGAACAGGCAGAGTCCAGCCGGCAACTGTTGCAACACTTCATCGAAGCGCTGCCCAAACTTCCGACCGTGATCGCCGGCTTCAGCCAGGGCGGCATCATGAGCGCGAGCCTTGGGCTCACCGAGCCCGAGTTGGTTGCCGGTTTCGCAATATTGAGCGGCCGGATGCTGCGCGAACTTGATCCGCGGATCGCTTCAGCCGATCGGCTCATGTCCGTCAACGCGTTCATCGCCCATGGTCTTCAGGACAACGTTCTACCAGTAGCTTGGGCGAAAGAAGCGGACGATTGGCTGGATCGAATCGGCGTCGCCCACGAAACGCATTTCTACGACATGGCCCACGAGATCGTCGCTGAAGAACTGGCGGATTTCTCGCAATGGCTGACCAAAACGTTGTCACTCTCCAAGTAAACAAAAGGAACTGCACCATGATCGACTCACGTACCGCTCCATACGCTGCCTTCGTTATGCGCCTGGCGCTTGGCATCATGTTTATTGCCCACGGCCTGACTAAAGTGCTTGTGTTCACCCCGGCAGGCACCGCAGGCTTTTTTGAATCCATCGGTTTCCCGGGCTTCCTGGCCTACCCGGTCATGGCCTTTGAAGTCATCGGCGGTTTGATGCTGGTATTGGGTGTCTATGCGCGCTGGGTGGCTGCTCTGGCAGTGGTTCAACTGTTCGTTGCCGCGACCGTCCACTTCGGCAATGGCTGGAGCTTCACCAACGCCAATGGCGGCTGGGAATATCCTGTCTACCTGTGCGCAACAGCATTGGTCGTCGCGTTGCTGGGCGACGGCGCCTTTGCGGCAAAGGCATCCAACAAAGCGTAAGTCACTGCAGACTCAAAGCCTGCCGACGCTCTGGGACATTCCGGGGCATCGGCAGTTTTGCGTTTGAGGCAACCGTAACGGTTTTCCTAATCATGGGTGCAGCCTACTCACGAACGAAGAGAGCCGCTGGATGCTCCCTCCGTGCAGGTCGGTTCACATTATTAGGCGAGTGCTCGCCAACCCAACAGGGCACGAGCCTTTTGAAGGTCGGACTGCATGTCGTGATTCCACAGCCAGTCGAAACGCTCGGCGAGGGTTTTGCCCAGCAGTTGTTCGTCATCGGCTACAGCTGGATCACGCAGCTCATAAAGCTCCCCGGCTTCCCAGGAGGTGCGCTGCACACGACAGGCACGCGGACGACGGATGGCGTCGTAAGCTTCGAGCACCGCTTGTGGCTGGCTGTCCAGGACCTGCGGATCGGCCAGCAATCGCGCCAGAAGCCAGGCGTCTTCCAGGCCCTGACCTGCGCCAGCGCCCTGGTGCGGCAACATCGCATGCGCAGCATCGCCGATCAGGCCCACGCGGCCGTGCACGTAGCCTGGTAACTCATCGAGTTCATGCAGCGCCCAAAGGGTGGGGGCTGGAATGCATTCGAGCAGCACCCGAGCAGCATCTCCCCAATGATTGAAGGCAGAGAGCATTTCTTCCTGGCTGGCATTGCGCACCCACTGAGCATCGCTCGGCCAGGTTGGATCAGGGCGGCTGCGATCGGAAATGAAGGCCACAACGTTGATAAGCCGGCCTTGTTTGACGGGGAACGTGAGGATATGTGCATCAAGCCCCAGGTACATCTGCGGTACGTCGACCAAGTGCTCATCGACCCCCCGAGCTCTGTACGCCGCGCGCAACTGTTGGCTGTCGATCATCCCACGGTAGGCGCAGGTACCACTGAAACGCGGCGCCACAAGGGGTTGGCCAAGACCGTTGAGGACATGATCACGAATTGAAGACTTGATACCGTCCGCGGCGATCAACAAATCGCAGCGATGCTCAGTGCCATCGGTAAACACTACGCGAGCCTGTTCGGCATCCTGCTCCACGCTGACGGCGCGCTTACCGAATTGGGCGATCCCTTCGGGCAACTGGCTGGCAAGAGCATCAAGGAAGTCAGCACGGTGTACCGAAGACTGCCCTACCCCTTCGGCCAGGCTTGCGCCTAGATAGCCGGCATCTTCACCACGACGCCATTCGAACCAGATGTCCTGCCAGGGGTCCTGCGTTTGGTCGGCAATCTTGCGGTAGGGTTCGGCAATACCCAGACCCGCGATGGCACGAACGGCATTGGCGCCAAAGGAGACACCTGCTCCGACCTCGCCAAAGGCTGGAGCCGCTTCGAACAACTGCACGCTCAGATGGGAATGACGGCACAGGTCCAGGGCCAGAGCCACGCCGGCAATGCCGCCGCCAACAATACCGATGTGCAATTTGGATTGAGAAGTTTGCATAGCAAGTTACCCATGAGGCTGATTGTTATTGGAGTAACCAAATCATCGCCATCTGAGCGCTATTGATAAATACCGCAACTCCCATACATGCCATCACGAGTGTGAATATTGCTTTTCAGGACGAGCAGTTATTGATCAAACGAGCCCTTCCTTGAGCTCGCCTTTTTCTGCAATCGTTACTGCAGCACAGATTGCTTGGATGAAACGGCCTGTCGGCTTGAAGCGTTCTGAATCAGAAAGACCAGAATAGCGACGGCCCCTACCAGTCCTGGTACTGCGCACGACCCCATAGATGACCAAATCATAACCGTCGAAAATGATGATTAGCGCGCACCAGAACAGCACGCGCGCATGGAAGGCGTTGAAACGTGCCCCGTCAATCAGGGCTGATACATCAATCGTACGCATGGCATCGCTCTTTTTGTCATTGTTATAGAGCCGGAGGATCTGACGCCGCCGGGAATTGCGCGGTGCCCAATGGTGTTACGCAGAGCGTTCAGAACCGGGCATGGCTTCGATCATGGGCAAACCATCAACCGTGATAAATACAGCCAGGTGAATACGCATTATTTAGAACGTGAATAAAGATCGAGGACGAGCAAAAGTCCCATCGTTCTCACAATGGACGCGACGGTCTGGCACTTGTTAGGCTTGGGCTCTTGCAGCGGCGATTTCAGAGCGGTGCAGACCCAACGGTGGGCAAAGATTTATCGCCCCTATGAGCGCGCAATCTGCACGAGGCGTTATGGAATTACGTGAACTTGATCTCAATCTTCTTCTGGTATTTAACCAACTGCTGATTGACCGCCGGGTATCGACGGCGGCGGATAATCTCGATCTGACCCAGCCCGCTGTCAGCAACGCGTTAAAGCGACTGCGTGTCGCTTTGAACGACGAGCTTTTCGTTCGTACTTATCAAGGAATGGAGCCCACGCCCTATGCCCGGCAATTGGCTGAGCCAGTTGCACTGGCCATTCAGACCTTACGTGATGCACTGAGCCGACAGGACACATTTGACCCGCTCAACTGCAATCGCAGGTTTACGATGGCGATGACCGATATTGGCGAAATCTACTTCATGCCGCGGCTGATGGACGCTCTGGCTGAGCGCGCTCCGGGTTGCTCGATCAGTACACTGCGCAACACCTCCGATACCTTGGCCGAAGGATTACAGAACGGTGCGATCGACCTCGCAGTGGGATTACTGCCGCACCTGCAAGCCGGTTTTTTTCAGCAGCGCCTGTTTCACCATCGCTATGTCTGCATGTGCCGTAAGGACCACCCGGCTACCAGGGAACCGCTAACGCTTGAGCGTTTTTGCAGTTATGACCACGTTCGCGTCGTAGCGGCGAACACGGGGCACGGCGAAGTCGATACGTTTCTGGCGCGGGCCGGCATCGAGCGAAATATACGCCTGGAGGTACCCCATTTCGTCGCAGTAGGCCACATACTTCAACGCACCGACTTAATGGCAACAGTGCCTGAACGATTCGCCAGCAGTTGTGAACAACCCTTTGGGCTCGCGGTTCTACCGACGCCAGTGGAACTGCCCAATATCGAAATAAACCTGTTCTGGCATGCTCGCTATAACAAGGATCCAGCCAATTGTTGGCTTCGCCAGCTGATGTTTGAGTTGTTTTCGGATTAAGTCACCTGAGCGAGTATGGCTGCGACGTCAAAGCAGATTGCTCTTGTGCTCAGCCACAGCAGAGCGCCAAACCCGTGGCCGGCCGCGAAGAGGGCTTCTTTCTCAGCGGTTCGCTGTTTGACGACGTGACGCCGGAGATGAGCATCTATCGGGAAGAGGTTTTCGGGCCCGTCCTGTCGGTTGTCGGGGTGCCTGATCTCGCGAGCGCAATTGGGAAACCGTGCGCTTTTACACGCGCAACAAGAGCGTTATAGAGCACTGGCCCGACAGCATGGCCTAAAGTGCGGAATTCGCGAAATCCATGGAATCCTTTTCTTCGATGACTGCGAACTCTACCGAATCTCAGCTCCCAAGAGCCCACGGTGAGACTTCAAGGAATTTCGTACAGAGCCTAATCATCCTGACTGACCGCAAACAAGTCGCCACGCCCGTTTTAGTTCAGGGAGAGGTGATACTAAAAGCTTACAACACATGTAGCGAATAGAATTTAAACGATTAACTTAATGTTAGATTTGGAATATCCGGGCATCAGACCTTTCAGAAAAAGCGCTTACTCCCTTCATGCACTATACTTCTTGCTGACTTTACCATCAGGATGGATGTTGATGATTCAGTCTGATCGGACGTCAGATTAATATTAATCTGACGATGCTGTTAAGTGGCGATGCTTTTGCATAATCCAGGCGTGACAGGAATAGGATGAAGAGAAAATGGCAATAGCAATTATCTTGATTCTAATCGTTGTTGCATCAGTATTGTTCAACATCCTGGCGCCTTGGCATGCGACACCGGCCGCTTCCAACTGGGGGTCAATAGACACGACCCAGTTCATCACCCTGATCATCAGCGGAATATTTTTCATCGCCATCACGGTATTTATGGCGGTCGCCGTGATGCGTTATCGTCACAAGGACGGTGCCAAGGCGGCTTACCAGCCAGGCAATAAAAAGTTGGAGTTATGGTTAATTATCGTTACCTCGGTCGGTATTGCCGCGATGTTGGCACCAGGCCTGGTTGTTTACAGTGATTTCGTCCGGGTGCCGAAAAAAGCTTATGAACTTGAAGTGGTCGCCCAGCAGTGGCAGTGGGCTTTTCGTTTTCCCGGTCGGGACGGAAAGTTGGGCAAGTCGGATATCAAGTTTGCTGATTCCATCAACCCTTTCGGTCTTGATCCCAAGGATCCTGCAGGGCAGGACGATATACTGATACTAAACAATGAAGTTCACCTTCCGCTCGATCAGCCCGTAAAAGTTTTACTGCGCTCCAAAGATGTGCTGCACGATTTCGATGTACCGCAAATGCGCGGCAAGATGGACATGGTGCCGGGGATGGTGTCGTACTTTTGGTTTACGCCAACTAAAACCGGGCAATATGAAATTATTTGCGCTGAATATTGTGGCGTAGGGCATTACAACATGCGCGGCCATATGATCGTCGACGAACAGGGTGCCTTCGATCAATGGCTGAGCAGCCAACCGACTTTTGCGCAGACATTAGTGGCAGCTGCCAAACCCAGTCGCGACAGCGTGCTGGAAAAAGGCCGCCTGTTGGTCGAAAAATACGGCTGCAACGCCTGCCATAGCCAGGATGGCAGTGCCAGTCTCGGCCCAGGGTGGAAAGGGCTGTACGGCCGCACTGAACAGCTTGCCGATGGCACCAGTGTGCTGGTCGATGAGGCCTACCTTAAATCGGCGATTCTCGATCCAAAGGCCCGGCGGGTGCAGGGCTACCCGCCGGTCATGGTGGCCTATACTCTCAATGAAGATGAACTGGGTGCTCTTGTCACCCTGATCAAATCACAGGGTACTGTGCGCCAAGGCGATGAGCTGTCTGCCCCGGGTGACGACTTGGTGGCGCAGGGACAGCAGTTGGCCAAATCGTTCGGTTGTCTGGCCTGCCACAGTGTCGATGGCAGCAAGGGTGTCGGCCCCAGTTGGCAGGGCCTGTATGGCAAAACAGAAACCCTTGAGGACGGTACGAGGATAAAGGTCGATGAGGACTATATAAAAGAATCAGTTCTTAAGCCTAACGCCAAAATCGTCAAGGGCTACGCACCCATCATGCCTACCTTTACGCCGAGTGATAAGGAGTTGAGCGCACTGATCGCTTTTATCAAATCCAAAGCGAATGCCGACGCTGATGCGAGCAAGGCGGAGCCAGGAAAGTAGCCGTAAGCAGCCAGCAATACACCGAAACTTCAGTAGGAGGATGACGTGATGGCCTATGCGGAGCAAGCCGAAACAGAAGCACTGCACGAACCGAAAAGTTTCCTGACCAAATATATCTGGAGTCAGGACCACAAGGTCATCGCCATTCAGTATTCCTTGACGGCTATGTTCGTGGGCCTCATCGCCGTGGTGTTGTCGGACTTGATGCGCTTGCAGATAGGCTTCCCTGGTAGTTTGGGGTTCATGGACGCCAGTACTTACTATCAGGCGATGACCATGCACGGCATGATCATGGTCATTTATTTGCTGACAGCCTTGTTTCTGGGGGGCTTCGGCAACTATCTGATCCCCTTGATGGTGGGCGCCCGCGACATGGTCTTCCCCTATGTCAACATGCTGAGTTACTGGACCTACCTGCTAGCGGTACTGGTGTTGCTCGCCAGTTTCTTTGTTCCTGGCGGCCCCACCGGTGCGGGCTGGACGCTCTATCCGCCGCAGTCCATTACCAAGGGGACACCGGGGACCGAGTGGGGCATCATTCTGATGCTCGTCTCACTGGCGATCTTTATCGTTGCCACCACCATGGGCGGATTGAACTACGTCACCACGGTGTTACAGGCGCGTACGCACGGCATGACATTGTTTCGCATGCCGCTCTCCGTATGGGGAATCTTCATGGCCTCGATTATGGCCTTGCTGGCCTTCCCGGCGTTGTTTGTCAGTGCGATCATGACGCTGTTTGACAAGCTGTTGGGCACCAGCTTCTTTATGCCGGCGATCATCTCGCTGGGGCAGCAGCTCGATCACCAAGGCGGCAGCCCGATATTATTCCAGCATCTCTTCTGGTTCTTCGGCCACCCGGAAGTCTACATCGTTGCTCTCCCGGCGTTTGGTCTGGTCTCCGACTTGATCAGCACCCATGCGCGTAAAGGAATCTTCGGCTACCGAATGATGGTGTGGGCCATTATTGCGATTGGTGTACTCAGTTTTGTGGTCTGGGCACACCATATGTATGTCAGCGGAATGAACCCCTACTTTGGCTTTTTCTTCGCCACCACCACGTTGATCATCGCGGTGCCGACTGCACTGAAAGTCTACAACTGGATTCTGACCCTGTGGCGGGGCGACATCCATCTGACCGTACCGATGCTGTTTGCCCTGGCCTTTATCGTCACCTTTCTGGTCGGCGGTCTGACCGGGTTGTTTCTCGGTAATGTGATCGTGGATATCCCGCTCTCGGACACCTATTTCGTCGTAGCTCATTTCCATATGGTCATGGGGGTCGCACCGGTACTGGTGGTGTTCGGCGGCATTTATCATTGGTTCCCGAAAGTCACCGGGCGCATGACGAACGACACCCTCGGCAAGCTGCATTTCTGGATTACCTTTCTCGGCACCTACGCCATCTTCTTTCCCATGCACTACCTGGGTTTCCAGGGCATGCCACGCCGCTACTACGCCTATGACAACTACGCGTTCATCCCGCAGTCGGCGCAAGAATTGAATGCCTTCATTACGGTGGTCGCATTGACCGTCGGCGTTTCCCAACTACTGTTTCTGTTCAACCTGGCCTGGAGTACTTTCAAAGGCAAGCCCGCAGGCAGTAACCCCTGGGGCGCAGCCAGTCTGGAATGGCAAACGCCGGACACCCCGCCGGTACACGGTAACTGGGGAGCGAAGCTGCCGGTCGTGCATCGCTGGGCCTATGACTACAGCATGCCGGGAATAGAACAGGATTTCGTTCCGCAAACGGTCTCCGACGAGGAGCTGGAGCAGATGCGGCAACTCAGTGCCGAAACTGGGATAGCGGACGTTAAAACATGAACAGGCTGCTATTGAGAAACGCCGATAGCGCTGACCCCGGCGGTAGTTGGAGTGGTGGTCCTGAGGATATTCAGGCCGCCGAGGGTGCCGATAGAATCCAAAATGCAAGAGTAGGCCTGCGCTTGTTTCTGGCCGTAGTGAGCTCGTTATTCTTTCTCTTTCTGGTTGCCTTTATCGAACGCTCACAAATGGCCGACTGGCAACCCCTGACGGAGCCCTTGGCGCCGTTAGCCAATCTATGGCAGCTATGGCTGAATTCGGCTTTTCTGGTATTCAGTTGCATCGCACTGCAGTGGTCGCGTATGGCCGCCCGACAGGCTCGACTGGACGCAACGGTCATTGGCTTTGCAGTGGGGGGCGTATTTGCAGTTGCCTTTCTGACAGGACAACTCTGGGTCTGGCAGCAGTTTGTCGCCTGGGGCTACTTTGTCGCCAGCAATCCGGCCAACAGTTTCTTCTACCTGTTGACCGGCCTGCACGGGTTCCACCTGCTGGGCGGGCTGATAGCCTGGAGCAGAACCGTCGCTAAATTCCTGCATCATGTGCCGTTGCCGCAACTCAGCGCCAGCGTAGAGCTCTGTGCCATCTATTGGCATTACTTACTGGGTCTTTGGTTCGTACTATTCGCGCTGCTGACCAGTACGCCGGCAACCTATGAAGCCATTGCCAGATTTTGCGGCCTGAGGTGAAAAGCCATGGCATCGCACCCGCTAGCCCCAGTCGAGTCCAGTTCATCCAATCCACCCAGCTCGCCGCCTGCAACGGGATGGCAGGGCATCGCCAACGACTGGGCCTCGGACAGAGAGGCTTTCAGGCAGGTCCCCTGGGGCAAGGCGATGATGTGGATATTCCTGCTCAGCGATACGTTTGTATTTACCTGCTTTTTAACCGGCTACATGTCGGTACGCATGACGATCACCAGCGCCTGGCCTAACCCCAGTGAAGTGTTCGCATTGACGATCGGCGGTAGAGAAATCCCGCTTATTCTGATCGCTATCATGACCTTTGTGCTGATCAGTAGCAGCGGCACCATGGCCATGGCAGTCAATTTCGCCTATCGCCGTGATCGCGCGAAAACCGCTGCCTTGATGCTGGCGACCGCAGCCTTCGGTGTGACATTCGTCAGCATGCAGGCATTTGAATGGAGCAAGCTCATCGCAGAAGGGGTACGTCCTTGGGGGAACCCCATGGGGGCGGCGCAATTTGGTGCCAGCTTTTTCATGATTACCGGTTTCCACGGGCTGCATGTGTCCGTCGGCGTCATCTACCTCAGTATTGTGGCGATGAAAGTATTGCGGGGCGATTATGAGCGTTCCGGAAACTATCAGATCGTCGAGATAGCCGGGCTTTACTGGCACTTCGTGGACCTGGTGTGGGTGTTTATTTTTGCTTTCTTCTATTTATGGTAGGTCGTGAACAGGTTCTGAAGAGGAGCACGGATGATGGCGCATACCCAGGGTCAGCAACATCCAATCAGTTTGTACCTTAAAATCTGGGGGCTGTTATTCGTCCTCAGCACGCTGTCGTATCTTGTCGACTATTTTCACTTCCAGGGCTACCTCCGGTGGTCCCTGATCGTCACGCTCATGTTGTTGAAGGCAGGTTTAATCGTCTCCATCTTTATGCATATGGCCTGGGAACGGTTGGCCATGGTCTACGCCATATTGGTGCCGCCTTTGTGTTTACTGGTACTCGTCGGACTGATGGCCACCGAGGCGGACTATGTTTTCCTCAGCCGGGTCATTTTCTTCGGCCAATAAGCGACGTCCGGATGGCACTTCCGGATGGCCTCAAGCCTTCAGGGGCTAACCCGATATCACTCGCTTGAACTGATGCCATTTGTGCTGCCAGGCTACTGTCCAGTGGGGGGCAGCCGTTCCCGTGCCGGCAATCTTCAGCCTTGGATGATGTTCGATTACCCGGTCCAATACCGATTCCTGATCCGGCTCAACATCCACGAAGAAGATGTATTTGCCCTCGTCTACCACCTGTTTAAAACTGCGGAAGTGAGTGTTTGGTACCTGGATACCAAAAAAACCGCCTTCCCAGATACAGAAGCCCGCTATGACAATGGCCAGGAAGATAAAAGGTACCCAGCCTGCTGCGGATTGGGTCCAACCCAGCCAATAGGCGCCACCCAGGACCAGCGCCGCGAGTGGTACACCCACCACCGCACCAATCTCGCCAGAGTGAACAGTATCTTGTTTCATTAACGAGTTAACTTCGTGGAGGTGATGTTCTTCAACATCAGCAACTTCTTCGCTGAGCACATGAATTTGTTCGGTATTGATGCCGTTGGCTTCCAATTCATTTTCAACGGTTTCAAGATCGTCGAGATTGTCACTGATGTAATAGTGTCGATTCATACCACACCTCCCATCTCGTGTTTGCTGTAGACCTCCTCTGTCCTGCAGCCGTTAACTGAGATTTGCAGTCGGTATCTGTACCCGCGGGGAACGTTGCACACTTCATGCAATCTCAAAAAAGTATAGCACCCCACCAACACCCATGACCGGCAACGTCAAGGTCCAAGGAAGCACTAGGGCCTGACGCCCTCCCCCCACGAATTCAGCATCGGTACGAAAATCGCGCGCCTGCGCAAATATCAGGTCTGCCGTTAATCCAGCGCTGGCAGATTTTACGCAGCAACGCATACTTCATAACAGTGCATGCGTTTTCACAAGAGTCCAGCAGTCCACAACGGAGGTTTCGTCATGAGTGCCTTGACGATCGAAGGCTGGTGCAAAATCAGCGGCAACCAAAAGTCTACCCCAGTGGGGGACATCCATTTTAACGTCGATGGCCCCCTCCATGTGCGTCTGGAGCAAGCTGAAGAACACCTGCAGAAGACCCATGAGCGCGAAGCCATGGTCGATGTCGACATGGAAACAATGGATTTGATCTTGCCAGAGGGATACGGCCCCTTGTCCGACTGCCAAATGCGTGTCTATTTGCACGATGAACGCGGTCAGTTCCATCTGGTCGGGCATCGAGCGAGCGATAGCAGCTTGATCTATACCAATGCGGTGTTGATTGATCAGTTGCTTGAGTAGCGACTACGCGATTCCAGGCGGTCGATTGCTCGCCTCCGGGGGTAGTGTCAGGCCCGAGCGTGTTAGATGTCGGGCCTGAGCTTACGCTTGCCTGACAATATCGACCGAGATCTCCACCGCCGCAATCCCTAACACCCACGGACTGTATTGTCCTCAACTCTGTTGCCGGAGTGGCGATCTACGGAGTCGCTTTGCCTGGCGCAAGTTTCAGGGGCTCAAGTTCATACTCCTCTTCATCCTGCTCACTACGCATTTCCTTCCAGAAATACGCGGCATAGGCCGCCAGGAAAAGCACACCCAGCCAAGGTTTGTAGGCGAACACGACAAGACCGAGCGCAATCTTCGCAACAAAAATGACTACGGCCTTCGTGCCGACCCGGTACGAAGGGCTGTTTGAGTCGACGCTCAAGCAGCAAATTGTGATCACGCATGACCCGGTAAACCCGCTTCACGTTGATCGCAGGCAGCAACTGGGTTTCACGGGCGCGACGCAGTAATCCCCAGACACGACGGTAGCCATAACTCGGCAGTTCGCTGATCTGCTGCTGGATTTCAACCACCAGCTCAGCGTCGTCCATAGACCTGCTTCGCCGTACGTTGGGCTAGGCTGATTGCTTGATTCGAACCGTTAATTGCGAGCGCGCCTACCGAACCAATGTCATGACCCGGCCATGAGTTGCCGGATCGAAAACAGGAAAAGCTGGCCGGCCTCCCAGACTCTCATCGCGAATCCGGTATCGCTCCAGTCAGCTATACCGAATATGCCCCATTGCTGCAAATGATGCAAATGATGCAGTCTGCTCCTGATAGGCGTAGCCCCATGGACTCAGCCCCCAGCCATGAGATGGACCGGTAAAAAATAGGTAGCAGACTAACGTTTAATGTACCACCTGCTCATGGCCCTGTTAGGTTCAGGGTTCTGCAAAAGACAAGAGTGAATACAATATGAATGAAAAACCAAGGCGGTCGCTCTACATTCCTTATTCCGGTCCGTCCCTTCTGGAAATGCCTTTGCTGAACAAAGGCAGTGCCTTCACCTTGCAGGAACGGATTGACTTCAATTTGCTCGGCCTGCTCCCGCAGGCCACTGAAACCATCGAGGAGCAGGCAAGCCGGGTTTACCGGCAATATGAGTTGTGCACCAGTGATATCGACCGACATGTCTTTCTGCGCGGCGTGCAGGACAATAACGAGACCCTGTTTTTCCGTCTGCTTGAGGATCATCTCGAGAAGATGCTACCCATTATCTATACCCCGACCGTCGGCCAGGCCTGCCAGGAATTTTCCAGTATCTACCGCACCCATCGCGGTCTGTTCATTGCCTACCCCGACCTCCATCGCATTGACGATATCCTCCACAGCGCCACCAAAGACAACGTCAAAATCATCGTCGTCACTGACAGCGAGCGCATCCTCGGGCTAGGCGATCAGGGCATCGGCGGCATGGGTATCCCGATCGGTAAACTGTCGCTGTACACTGCCTGTGGTGGCATCAGCCCGGCCTACACCTTACCGGTGGTACTGGATGTCGGCACTAACAACCCTGATCTGCTGAACGACCCGATGTACATGGGCTGGCGCCATGAGCGCATCAGTGGCGAAGCGTACGAGGAGTTTGTCGAATCCTTCATCCAGGCCATCAAACGTCGCTGGCCTGAGGTGCTTCTACAGTTTGAGGATTTCGCCCAGACCAACGCCACCCCGTTGCTGGAGCGTTACAAGGATCAGATCTGCTGCTTCAACGATGATATCCAGGGCACCGCTGCCGTAGTCGTTGGCACCTTGATCGCTGCCTGCAAGGCCAAGGGTGAACGTCTGTCCGATCAGGTCGTCACCTTCGTCGGTGCAGGTTCGGCCGGCTGTGGTATTGCCGAGCAAATCGTCGCAGCGATGCTGATCGAGGGGTTGAGCGATAGCGAGGCTCGCCAGCGCATCTTCATGATCGACCGCTGGGGTCTGCTAACCGATAACATGGCCAACCTGCTGCCATTCCAGCAAAAACTGGCTCAACATCGCAGCAGCATGCCGGCATGGGCTGCGGGCGAAGGCGACTTGAACCTTCTGGATGTCGTCAGCCACACCAGCACCAGTGTTCTGATTGGCGTTTCGGCGCAGCGCGGACTGTTCACCGAGCAGGTCATCCGGGCTCTGCATGCAGGTTGCTCCAAGCCGATAGTCATGCCGCTGTCCAACCCGACCTCCAAGATCGAGGCTACACCGCAGGAGATTCTCACCTGGACCAATGGCCAGGCGCTGGTAGCCACCGGCAGCCCTTTTCCTCCGGTCAGCCTGGGTGATCGAAAGATTCACATCGCCCAATGCAATAACTCCTACATCTTCCCCGGGATTGGCTTGGGCGTCCTGGCGGTCAGGGCCAGCAGGATCACCGATGGCATGATCATGGCTGCCTCCAGAGCCTTGGCCGATTGCTCGCCTCTACTGACCGGTGAGAGCGACGCGGTATTGCCATCGTTGAGCGATATACAGACTGTGAGCAAGAAAATTGCCTTCGCCGTCGCCAAACAGGCTCAGGAAGAAGACAAGGCCTTGCAGATCAGTGACGAACGCCTGCGCTCGGCAATCGAAAGCAACTTCTGGCAAGCGCGTTATCGAGATTATCGTCGCGCCTCGATCTGATGCTGTAACAACCTGTGGGAGCATGCTGCACATGCTCCCATACTCGCCGGCCATTCCAGCCCACCCACGCCCCCTGTCACACTGTTACGAAATATGGAAAATACATTCTCCTATTAGTTAGCTAGCTATCATTTTTCCCGATTGTTAAACTTTCCGTCAACCTGGCTCATCCGCTTGGTGCCTGACGTCCTGATCGGCTGCAAACCACCCTTTCCAGTTGTATCAACGTCATCAAGTGCCAGTCACCTGGGTCACAACATCACGCGGATGAGTTGAGCCCGCGTGATTGATCGACCTGATGAGGCAGTAATGGAACCTGGAAGCTATCAATTGACCATGAGTGTGCTCATGACCCCGGACAAAGCCAACTTCTCGGGCAATGTGCATGGTGGAGCCTTGCTGAAGATGCTTGATGAGGTGGCCTTCGCTTGCGCCAAGCGTTATGCCGGCAATTATGTGGTGACCCTGTCGGTCGACCAGGTGATTTTCAAGGAGCCGATTCGCATCGGCGAGCTAGTGACCTTCCTGGCATCGGTGAACTACACCGGTCGTTCCTCGATGGAAATCGGCGTAAAAGTCATGACTGAAAACATTCATGAACGCAGCGTACGCCACACCAATAGCTGTTATTTCACCATGGTCGCTGTCGACCACAATCACCGGCCCGTAGCCGTGCGTGCTCTGGTTCCGGATACCTGCGCCGAACAACGCCGCTACGCCCAGGCTCAGCAGCGCCGCCTGCAACGCCAGGAGTTGCAAGCGCGCTACGACTCGCTAAAAGTCGCCCAGGCTTGAACGGACCCGTGTCCACGTGAAACCGAGCGCCCCGCCGATGGCTGTCGATGCCATACCACAAGGAACAACATGCATGAAACTGTCATTATTGAGTCGTTATTCATGCTTCGCCTTTTGCTTGATCTTTACCCTCGTCGGACTGTGCCTCTTTGATCGCCTCGAGTGGCTCTGGCCCCTCACTCTGGTCACCGCGCTCATGACGTTGATCGGTCTGAACGACCTGCGTCAGACCCGACATTCGGTACGCCGCAACTATCCTGTAATCGGCAATCTTCGTTATCTGATCGAGCATATCCGCCCGGAAATCCGCCAGTACCTGCTTGAAGGTGATGACGAGGAACTGCCCTTCTCCCGTACCCAACGCTCGCTGGTCTATGCTCGCGCCAAGAATCAGAGCGCAGAAAAGGCTTTCGGCACTCTGAAGGACGTCTACAAACCCGGCTTTGAATTCATTGTGCACTCAATGTTGCCCAGCGAAGTGCTCGACCCCAAGGAATTCCGAATCATGGTCGGCGGCCCGCAATGTCGTCAGCCTTACAGCGCTTCGATCTTCAACATCTCCGCCATGAGTTTCGGCGCCTTGAGCGCCAATGCCATCCGCGCTCTGAACAAAGGAGCAAAACTGGGCGGCTTTGCCCATGACACCGGCGAAGGCAGCATCAGCCCCTATCATCGTGAATACGCAGGCGACCTGATCTGGGAGCTGGGCAGTGGCTATTTCGGCTGTCGCGATGAGGACGGCCGATTCGACGCCGAGCGCTTTTGCGCGCAGGCCTGCAACCCTCAGGTGCGGATGATCGAGCTCAAACTCAGCCAAGGTGCCAAGCCTGGGCATGGGGGTATTCTGCCCAAGCATAAGGTTACGGCGGAAATCGCCGCGACCCGGGGCGTGAGCATGGATCAAGATTGCGTGTCACCCGCCCGTCATAGCGCCTTTTCTACACCGATTGAACTGCTGCAATTCGTTCATAAGCTACGTGAGCTGTCCAATGGCAAACCGGTAGGCTTCAAACTGTGCGTCGGTCAGCCATGGGAGTTCATGGGGATCGCCAAGGCAATGCTAAAGACCGGCATCCTGCCGGACTTCATCGTTGTCGACGGTGCCGAGGGTGGCACTGGCGCCGCACCGAGGGAGTTCAGCGACAACATCGGCATGCCGCTGCGCGAAGGGTTGTTGTTCGTGCACAACACGCTGGTCGGCCTGAACCTTCGAGACGACATCCGACTGGGGGCCAGCGGCAAGATTGTCAGTGCCTTTGATATTGCCAGTGTGCTGGCTATTGGTGCCGACTGGGTCAACTCGGCGCGCGGCTTCATGTTTGCCATCGGTTGTATCCAGTCACAGTCATGCCACACCAACCAATGTCCGACTGGCGTTGCCACTCAGGATCCTCTGCGCCAGCGCGCACTGGTGGTCGAGGACAAAGCCACACGTGTCTACAACTTCCACCGTAACACCCTTCTGACACTGGCCGAAATGCTCGCCTCTGCGGGCCTTGAACATCCCTCGCAATTAACCGCCGAGCACTTGGTCCGAAGGATCAGCGACACCCAGATCCGTTTATTTTCCCAGACACACACCTTCCTCAAACCCGGGGAATTGCTCGATAACCGCTGCACCAGCGAATTCTATTCGCGCATGTGGAACCGCGCCCAAGCCGATATATTCAAGCGCAGTGACTCAAGCGATAAGGCCGTTGTCGAGGAAATCTCAGCCGAGACTCGAGATACCGCTATCGCGTGAGTATTACCGTTAATGTTCCGATGTCGGCTTCGAATCACCGAGCGCGTGAGCCAGGTAGAAAATGAAGCGGATGCCCAGATGGTGTTGCGGATCTGTACGGTGATGCAAGGCGGTGAAGATAGGTTGCGAGGGCGCGGGCAGGATGATGCAGAAGGATTGAAACAACAACAGGGTACCTGACCACTTTATAAACCCGACCATGCCATTTCAGTCGTCGCCCTGGACGCTCGCACTCATGTTCGAGCCGATCGTTTTGAAGCGGCTCTCATTGAATGCAAACGAAGCATGGAGCGAATGATAGGCTCTCCTTCCTTGCCAATACGGGATAACTCAACCGGCTAGAAACACTGCCGAGGAAGGAGAGCGTACACGTCAGAAGATTTTGCCGTCAGGCGCGCACGTATTTCACTTCAAGCGGTTTTTCTTACGCGACATTACTATTCTTTCGCGCTATAACTCATACAGTTTTTCTTGCGCCGTGGGCCATGCTTTCAGGTAACAAAGATGGAGTTCGAGGTGTTTTCTGCCATTGACCTCATGGGCACGTTTGTCTTCGCCCTGAGCGGCGCTGTGGCGGCCATTGATCGTAAGCTGGATATTTTCGGCGTTTTTGTCGTCGCCTTTGTGACAGCCTGCGGCGGCGGTGTGATTCGCGATCTGTGTATTGGCGCGTTCCCTCCTGCCGGCCTCATCAACATCGAGTACCTGGGAGTCATTGCACTGGCAGGGGCCTTGGCTGCTTTTTTCCAGCATTTACTACTGAGGCTGGCTCAGCCAACGCTGTTTTTCGACGCGGTAGGGTTGGGTTTTTTTGCTGCGTTCGGTGTCCATAAGGTCTATGCACATATACCGAATGTCGAATTGGCCCTCCTGTTGGGTGTCATTACCGCGGTGGGCGGCGGCATCATCAGGGACGTGCTGCTTGGTCGTGTTCCCGTGGTATTGACCAAGGAAATCTATGCCTCAGCAGCGCTGTTGGGAGCAGCAATCCAACTCCTCGGCGAACTGCAGATGATTGATCACCGTTTCACTCCTTGGGCTGCGATTGCGCTATGTACCTTGGTACGAATGCTGTCATTGAAATATCAATGGAACCTGCCCGCGATTAAAAAGAGTTCGTGAGCCCGGTCCTATGCCCACATGTAAACGGCGCTTGGAACGTCGCAGAGCGTCACAGATACCGACCGATTTATAACTATTGTCTTGAATTGGAGGGGTAAATGGATACCTTGGCTCGTAATGAAAGAATGTCAAAAATGTCCGGTGACATCCAAAAGATGCTGCCTGCCTTAGAGAGAATTTACAAAGATTTCCATGCCAATCCTGAACTTTCAATGCAGGAAACCCGCACGGCTGCTATCGCGGCCTCCTTTATCAAGAAGCTGGGGTATGAAGTTCACGAACAGATTGGCGTAACCGGTGTAGTCGGTCTATTAAAAAACGGTGATGGTCCAACGGTCATGCTGCGCGCTGACATGGACGCCTTGCCAATGGCCGAAAAGACCGGCCTGCCTTACGCCAGTCAGAAGAAGGGACAAACCGCTGACGGAGAGGCAGTGGATGTGGCTCATATGTGTGGTCACGATCTGCATGTGACGTGGTTGATGGGCACTGCACAACTGATGGCGGATCATCGTGACTTATGGAGCGGCACCTTGATGCTGGTCTTTCAGCCCGGCGAAGAGATCGGGAAGGGAGCAAAGGCGATGATCGACGACGGGATGATCGAACGCTTTCCAAAGCCAGACATCATTCTGGGACAGCACGTCATGGTCGGTGAGGCGGGTACGGTTGGACATCGCCCTGGCGCTATTCTGGCCGCTGGTGACAGCATGCATATCAAGCTGTATGGCCGCGGCGCCCACGGTTCCATGCCGCAAAATGCAATTGACCCGGTGATTATGGCCGCGGCGACTGTCATGCGCCTGCAAACTATCGTTTCCCGCGAATTGTCTCCACTGGAGAATGGGGTTCTGACCATCGGCGCCCTGCAGGCCGGGACGAAGGAAAATATCATTCCGGATGACGCGGTCATCAAACTGAACATGCGAACGTATGATGAAAACGTTCGCCGCCGGATGCTCGACTCGGTACATAGAATCTGCTGTGCGGAATGCCAAGCCTCCAATACTGACCATCCGCCGGAATTCACCACCATTGACAGTTACCCTATCACTGAAAACGACGCCGTAGCCACCGCCAGACTGGCGCAGGCTTTTGATGATCATTTCGCCGATCGTTCGTATGAAACCGCGCCGGCATCGGCCAGCGAAGACTTTAGTGTTTTCGGGCGAGAGTGGAAGGTTCCCTACGTGTTCTGGTTCGTGGGTAGCACCGAAAAATCGATATGGCAGCAGGCCGTATCAAGCGCAAATATCAACCAGATTCCCTCTAACCATTCATCAAAGTTTGATCCGCAAATTCACCCAACTCTGGAGACCGGATTGGAAGCAATGCTGGTTGGCGCACTGGCCTGGCTGAATGCGCCTTCTTGAGCAGGATGGTTTATGCGGCCTGAGCATCTTTGCAGCTCGCTCAACACGCGCGCCATTTCCTGCTCGCTGAGCGCGCGCAGCGTCGTTGTGCGCAGATTTCCTTGTGCCGCCACAGCCACAGCTGCCTTCATGACAGTCTCGTCATCGGGAGCGTCGATTATCAGCACTGCATCGTACTGACCCATCGTCCAGAAGAACTCTCGGGCATTCACGCCCAAGCTTGCAAACAGCTCCTGTACCGCTCTCCCCCGCTCGACGGTGTCCTTCGCGTTGCGCGCCCCCTGATCAGTCCAATTCGCCAACAGCACGTACTTAGCCACTTCATCCTCCTTAGTCAGGTCGTCAGAAAGCCTTGCTATTTACTGCAGCAACTCACTATAGCAGCGAGGACGATGCGCGACCTCTCTGTGACCTGCGCTGCCCGAGCAGTAATCCTCAACAACCGACAATTTAGTCTGCTCTGTGTACTTCTTCATGCCCCCCCGATGTTGATGTCCAACATTTCGGAGGCAGATCAAATTAGGTGGACACCATCGCCTCACGCGACGGTGTCAGGAAGGTGTGTTGCCCGGACGGTTACGTTACGTTTTTGTTGTCTTGCACAGTGATGCGATTGTGGACGGGCGCCTCCATCCAATTGTTTACTTAGAGGCACCCTGAAGGTTTTGCAGTGAATAACAACGTTATCGCCGCATGAAAAACTCACTTACAGAATAAAAAATAGTGCACACCAAGTTTAAGTACACACCCTGCCCGGATTAGTTTAAGGCAACCATATGACTTAGTCGGACGCTCTTAATGCGACTCAATTAACCTGGCTTTCCTACTTCCTCCCTAGATTGGAGAAGTGTTGTTTGAAGTTTACTTTTACGTACAAACTGATAAGACACACCCAGCATAATAAACCACAGCGGGGCGTAGACCAGAGCTTCGCGAGTATCAGGTTCCAAAGTCAGTAAGGCCAAAATGAAGGCAAAGAAGCCCAAGCACAGCCACGCCATAAAAACGCCTCCGGGCATTTTGTACTTCGAGACCTTATGCTGTTCCGGCCGACTTTTCCGGTAAGACAAATAAGACAATAGAATGATCGACCAGACGAACATGAACAAAATGGCTGAGATCGTAGTGATCAAGGTGAAGGCCGTCATCAGGTTCGGGATCAGGTACATCAGCACTGCGCCTAACAATAAACAAATGCAAGAGAAAAGCAGCCCGTTGGACGGAACTGAACGCGTCGATAATTTCTTGAACCCTTGTGACGCATTGCCTTCCTGGGCCAACCCGAAGAGCATACGACTGGTCGAAAACACTCCACTATTGGCAGACGATGCTGCCGACGTCAGCACCACAAAGTTGATGATGCTCGCGGCCGCAGGCAAGCCCGCAATAAGGAAAAGCTCAACAAAGGGGCTTTTATTAGGTTCTTCACGGAATCCGGGAAACCACAGAAACAAGAACGCCGTCGGTGATTGATGTGATGAATGTTCGTGGCGAGCAAACACACACATCTACACAAACCGGCGCGTTCTTATGCCGCGATATTAATACTTCCTTCCTTTTGGAGGGCTTTTCGTCGTCAACATCAACGGCCCTGATGGTGACGGCCTACAGATCGATCTGACTCCCCACGCTACCCGATTCCCTTCCTGTGGCGGCTGCCAAAAACCCTGTTCAACCACTCATGAGTATTGCGAGCGAGTCGTTCGTGATTTGCCCATTCTCGGTCGCGCGGTGCGCCTTAGCGTTTTGCTCAGGCGGGTTGGCTGTCGTGACTGTGGCAAACGCATGGAAGCCGTCAGTTGGCTGGATCGCTATGCCCGCATGACGCGCCGCTTGGCCGATGCGGTCATTCAAGCCTGTGAGCGCCTTCCCACGCTACACGTGGCTCAACTGTTTGGGCTGCATTGGGACACCGTCCGGTTGCTGGAGCGTCGAGCCTTGCAAACGGCGCTAAGTAATCTGCCGAAGGCGCAACCGCGACGCCTGGTAATGGACGAGTTCGCGCTGTTCAAAGGTCATCGCTACGCCAGCGTGGTCCTGGATGCCGATACACGACGAGTGCTGTGGATCGGCGAAGGCCGCAGCCGGGCGGCGGTCAGACCGTTCTTCGAAGAACTGGGACCAGAGGGTTGTGCTCGAATCGAAGCGGTAGCGATGGACATGAACACCGCTTTTGATCTGGAGGTTCGCCAGCACTGCCCCAAAGCCCGAGTGGTCTACGACCTCTTTCATGTGGTAGCCAAATATGGCCGAGAGGTGATTGATCGGGTCCGCGTCGACGAGGCTAACCGGCTGCGTCATGACAAGCCGGCTCGCAAGGTCATCAAGCAGGCGCGATGGCTGTTGCTGCGTAACCCGCAGAACCTGAAAACGCCGGAACAACAGGTCCATTTACAGGATTTACTGGCGGCCAACCAATCGTTGATGACGGTCTATCTGATGAAGGCTGAACTCAAAACGCTCTGGACGCCGAGTACCGCCTGGGGCTGGAGATCGGCCTGGAAGCAATGGTTGCGCCATGCTCATGAAAGCGCGATACCCGCCCTGATCCAGTTCGCCAGACGGCTAAAGGATTACTGGCGGGGCATCGTCAGTCGGGTTCGCTGGCCGATGCACACCGGTCAGTTGGAAGGAATAAACAATCGAATAAAGGTCATCAAGCGGATGGCGTACGGTTACCGGGATAGCGAGTTCTTTTTCATGAAGATCAAGAGCGTCTTTCCCGGTAATCCGTGATGAACCTTTTATTAGCCACCACATCGCGCCAAGGGGTCACCGTCATGATGGCGATCAAAGCAAACACGTAGAAAATGATGATTCGGATCGGTATGGAGTTAATGGCGCGTGGCAGATTGCGCTCCGGGTTTTTTGCTTCAGCGGCCGTTGTGCCTACCAGTTCGATACCGACGAACGCGAAGACTGCGATCTGGAATCCTGCGAAAAAGCCCATGAGCCCGTGCGGAAACATGCCACCGTCATTCCACAGATTGGCCACAGTGGGTATCTTGCCAGTTGGCGATTGATAACCAGAAAATGCTAAATATGCGCCGGTACAAACTAAAGCACAAATAGCCACGATTTTAATCATGGCAAACCAGAACTCCATTTCTCCGAACATCTTCACGGTTATCAGGTTGAGTGACAACAACAACCCCACACAGGTGAGGGCTGGAGCCCATTGAGGAATATCTGGGAACCAGAACTGCGAATATGCGGAGATAGCGATGACATCCGCAATGCCGGTTATGATCCAACAGAACCAATAGGTCCATCCGGTAAAATAGCCAGCCCAAGGGCCTAACAGATCCGAAGAGAAGTCGATAAAAGATTTGTAATTGAGATTCGACAGCAGCAACTCACCCATGGCGCGCATGACAAAAAACAGCATGAAACCAATAATCATATAGACAAATATTATTGAAGGGCCTGCCAGACTTATGGTTTTGCCTGACCCCATGAACAGGCCCGTACCAATGGCCCCCCCGATAGCGATCAATTGTATATGACGGTTAGATAAACTGCGTTTTAGATCGCTTTTTTTCCCAGTCGATTCTGAAGCTGGCGCATTAATTGTCATTTTTTTAGCCCCACTAGGTGAATCATGATTATTTTTATGAGCTACATTATCGCAATAACTTTTACCGATGGCGCTAACCACCAAAGGTAGTTAAAACCCTTGTTATTCGTATGTATTTTTTTAAGTAATCGTTCCCTCCTATTACCTTGTTGATACAACAGCAGGCACTTGTTTGTCGGCATGGTACGAAGAACGCACCAACGGACCTGAAGCCACATTCTTGAACCCCATCTTCAACCCTTGCTCGGCAAACCACACAAAGGCGTCCGGGTGCACGAAACGCTGCACCGGCAGGTGGCTGCGCGATGGCTGCAGGTATTGCCCCAGGGTCAGCATGTCGACCTGATGCTCACGCATGCGCTGCATCACCTCGATCACTTCATCGTCCGTCTCCCCCAACTTCACCCCGGCCTGCAATGGCAGTGGACGGGTGGGTTGAGGCAGGATTTCGCTCATGACCTTGCTCCAGTAATCGTGTCTTCAGCCACGGTAGTAACGCTGTGCCACGAACGGTGTCTTGACCACCCGCATCGGCACCAGCTTGCCGCGTACCTGGGCGAAGACTTTGGTCTCCAGCGTGGTGAAGGCGATCTCCACATAACCCATCGCCAGCGGTCCGCCCAGGCTAGGACCAAAGCCGCCACTGGTGACCCGGCCGATCACTTGCTCGTGAGCGTTGACGATCAGCGCACCTTCACGCACTGGCACGCGCTCCGTGGGCAACAGCCCGACGCGCTTGCTGTGCACACCATCGTGCTGCTGCGCGAGGATGCGCTCGGCGCCGGGGAAACCACCGGCGCGCACGCCTTCGGCACGCCGCGCCTTGGAGATCGCCCAGGCCAGACTGGCCTCGATCGGCGTGATGCGCTGTTCCATGTCATGCCCGTACAGACACAGGCCTGCTTCCAGGCGCAACGAGTCGCGGGCGCCCAAGCCGATCGCCTTGACCTCGGGCTCGGCCAACAGAGAACGGGCGAGCATCTGCGCGTCTGCCACCGGTACGGAAATTTCGTAGCCATCCTCACCGGTGTAACCCGAGCGGCTGACGTAACACTCGACACCTAGCAGCTTCACACTGGCAAACTGCATGAAGGTCATGGCCTTGACCTCGGGCGCCAGGCGGCTCAGCACCTGGGCTGCAAGCGGCCCTTGCAGTGCAAGCAAAGCGCGGCTGTCGAACAGCGACTCGACCTCGCACAGCCCTTCCAGGTGCTGCTTGAGGTGCGCCAGGTCCTGGTCCTTGCAGGCGGCGTTGACCACCAGGAACAGATGATCACCAGCGTTGGCCACCATCAGATCATCGAGGATGCCACCGTCGTCATTGGTGAACAGCGCGTAGCGCTGCATGCCCACCGGCAGGTCGATGATATCGACCGGCACCAGGGCTTCCAGAGCCTTGGCCGCACCGGCGCCGTGCAGGCGGATCTGGCCCATGTGCGAGACGTCAAACAGGCCAGCCTGCTCGCGGGTGTGCAGGTGTTCCTTGAGCACGCCCATCGGGTATTGCACCGGCATGTCGTAGCCGGCGAAGGGCACCATGCGTGCGCCAAGCTCCAGGTGCAGGGCATGCAGTGCGGTTTTTTGTAGTTGTTCGGTAGACATGGGGGATTCCTAGCATTTGATGATGTTGACGGCCAAGCCGCTACGGGCAGTCTCTGTGTATTTGCTTCTCATGTCGTCGCCGGTCTAGCGCATGGTGCGGATCGACCTTGTCGAGCGAAACGAAGTGCTGGCCGTCGCCGCGCAAGGCCATGCGCGCGGCATCGATGAACTTCACCGAGCCCATGGCATTGCGTTCTATGCACAACAAACCCTGCTTCGTGATCAGGCCCGGTAAACCGGGAACAGCTCACAGAGCTCCGACACCCGTTTGGCAAGGGAAATAGCCTTGACCAATGTGGTTGCGAAACAGCTCGTTCTTCGCAGCGATGGCCTTGATTGCGGCCAGCGAGTCGTGGCCGGTCAGCTCACCGGACGCTTCCAGGCGCAGCCATTCATGTTCGGAGGTAAAACACAGAGTGCTCATGGATCTTCCTCTTGTTATTCGGTAAGTTCCGGTGCAGGACTGATTGAACAAGAGCAAGGGCGATGCCAATTATTAAAACTACTTAATATTCAGATGGTTACGTAAATAACAGATATTTTTATCGATGCTGATGTAGTGAAATCGCTCCAGCCCGATGGAGGATTAAGTTGTCATTGGACGGCTTAACCAGCGAACGGCGTGGCTTGTGCCGCACTGGATCGAAACAACTCCAACGGAAAGAAATCGTTACAACGGAAGGAAATCGTTACAACGGAACAAGGTCAAGATGTTTTCAAGACCCGATTAAGTACCTATTCGCGCAAATAACTAGCTCCGCATAAATCGCCTTCAAGTCATAGGCGCTCTGCGCCTCAAACATCATGAACAGGCTGAGGTATCGGTGCAGTCCATTCCCGGCAGAGGCGTACAGTGGGCTCCCTGGCCAGCGGCTCGCCGGTCAGGTCGCAGCGTGCATGATCTTTTTCGATGAGAAAGTGGACGCACTGCCGACATAAGCCGAATGCGTGCTGACCGTTGAGCCGTTGTAGGGGGGCATCAGGCTGCGTCTCATCGAGTCACGCGAAATCGTGTGGCTGCGATCGACGGTACCGGCCTGGTGATCTATTTCAACATCGCCAAACGGGTGATGACCGACCTGCCGGCTTGAGCCACCCGCCAGGCAGCCCCGAATCGCCAGATTCCGGGGCCGCCTCGACTGTGAAAAATGGCGGAAGGCAGCAGGAGTCGAACCTGCCCGGGAACGGCTGCCGTCCCCAACCGGGTTTGAAGCCCGGCCGCGCCACCGGACGCGATTACCTTCCTTGACGTCAGCTCTCGGGTCGCTGTGCCAGGGCATTGTCCGCACGGATGCGACGCTGGTCGCCAAGCCGCCGGGTCAAGCCGATCCGGTCGAAGAACTCGAGTATCTGGATGCTGCGCTTGCGGCCGATCCCTACCTTGTCGCGGAACGCCGCCGCCTGTATCAGCGGATTGTCGTCGACCAGTTGCATCAGCATAGCCGCCAGCTGGCGCACCGACGCGTCGAGGTAAAACAAGTCACGGACGACCTGGTGAACCAGTCCTAGTCTCGCCAACTTGCGCAACAGCAAACGCACGACAGCTTCGTCACGGCCAATGGCGCTGGCCAGGTTGCGCACCCAGGGTGGATCGAAGCCAGCTTGTTCGAACAATGGCTGCAACTGCTGCCACATGGCCTCGTCTTCTTCACTCAGGCGCACCCGGTGTTCGGGTAAGTGCAGCCACGGTCCACTGACTGCAATGGCACCGCTGGACAGCAGTTCGTCGAGCAGACTGATGAACGTCGGTCGGTCCAGCGACATGGCCGAAAACCGGCGCAAGCGATCCCGGTCCGGGCCTAGCTCATCCGGTTCAAGTTGATGAAAGTGCGCCAGGTGTTCCAACAACAAAACTTTCAGCGCCTCCCAGCGTTCGGTGTTGAACAATAACGGGCCTTGGCGCGTAGCAATGACACGGACATCCGCCGGCAAATGCCAGGTGTTGCGCAGGCGATTGAACTGGCGCTCCAGGCGCACCGGGTCAAGCCCGGCGTCACTATTGGCAAGCAGCACTGGCAGTATTTGCTCCAGACTTTCGCGGGTCGCCAGGGCTTGCAACTGAGCCAGCCTGGCCGGACTGCGGCGCTGGCGGGCCGGTGCAAACGGATCGAGCACCCGCCCGCCGCCGAGGGTACGCCGCGCACTCTGGTCGCGCAGAACCAGACGGTCGCCATGCACCGCCTGCAACGGCGTGTTCAGCAACAACTGCGCGAACATCCGCGCACCCGGTGCCAGGCGTGTGCCCTCCAGCAAGGCGACCCGGGCGGTAACGTCCTGAGTGCCCAGATGCACGTGCACCGGGCTGAAATGTTCGAAGGCGCGTGGCTCGCTGGCCAGCAACTGCATCTCGATGTCGAGGCGCTGCGTGGGTGCGAACAGCCACTCGGCCAGCAACCAGTCACCGCGGTGAATCTGTTCCAGGGCCAGGCGTTCGGCACTCAGGTTCAACGCCACCCGCTGCCCGGCCCACGCCTCGACGACGACGTGATTCTGCGCATGCAAATTCCGCACTCGCACAGGCTTGCCCGTCTGGCCCAACAGCAGTGTGTCACCCACCCTCACCTGCCCGGCCAGCGCTGTGCCGGTGACCACAATACCGGCGCCGGCGACGCTGAAAGCGCGGTCGATTGCCAGACGAAATCCTCCGCTGGCGCTACGCTGCCGGACCTCATGCTGGGCGGCCAACAATGCCTGGCGCAGGGCTTCAACGCCCTCCCCGGTCAGGCTCGACACGGCGAACTGCGGCGCGCCGCAATAGGGCCCCGGCGCCAGCAACGCGGCGACCTGGGCGTGTACCGACTGCACCCGTGCAGGCTCGACCCGGTCGATTTTGCTGATCACCACCAGTGCCCGTGGAATCCCCAGTAGTTCGACAATCGCCAAGTGCTCGCGGGTCTGGGGCATGACCCCGTCATCGGCGGCCACCACCAGCAGCACCAGGTCAATGCCCTGAGCACCGGCGAGCATGTTGTGGATGAAGCGCTCATGCCCCGGCACGTCGATAAAACCGGTCAACTCTGCCCCAGGTTCCAACGGCGCATAAAGGAAGCCCAGGTCGATGGTGATGCCGCGTTCGCGTTCTTCCCGGTGGCGATCGCCGGCCTGTCCCGTCAGGGCCTTGAGCAAGGCCGTTTTACCGTGGTCAATGTGTCCAGCGGTGCCGACGATCACCTTGCCTCCCCCACTCCTTGCAGCAAGTCGAGCTGAGCGAGCCAGACCGCTTCGTCGTCCAGTTGGCGCAGGTCCAGCCAGAGCGCATCGTCGTCAATACGACCGAGCACCGGAATGGGCAAGGCTCGAAAAGCCGCTTCCAGGCCATGCAGTTGCCGACCACGCAAGCGTTTGGACACGTGCGGACGCAGGCACAGGGCGGCGCTTGGCAAGCGCGCAATCGGTTGGCTGCCGCTGCCGATCATGCCCAGCGCCGGCAGCGCGGTTACCGCCCAGCCGTCGCCCAGTACACCTGCCAGCAACGGACACAGGCGTTCGGCTTGAGCGAGGATATCGGCTTGCGGGCGGGTGAGCAGGCGCAGGCTGGGCAAGCGCTCGGCCAATCGATCGGGATCACGGTACAAGCCCAGCACGGCTTCGAGGGCGGCCAGGGTCAGTTTATCCACGCGCAGGGCCCGTTTGAGCGGGTTCTTCTTGATCCGGGCGATCAGCTCCTTGCGACCGACGATCAACCCTGCCTGAGGACCACCGAGCAACTTGTCACCGCTGAAGGTGACGATATCGGCCCCGTCGGCCAGCGCCTGGCGCACGGTAGGTTCGGCGGGCAGGCCCCAGCGGGTCAGGTCCAGCAGACTGCCGCTGCCCAAATCTTCAAGCAATGGCAGTCCGTGCCGATGGGCCAGTAGCGCCAGTTCAGCGGTCGGTACCTGGGCCGTAAAGCCTTGAATGCTGTAATTGCTCGCGTGGACGCGCATCAACAAGCCGCTGCGCGGGCCGATGGCAGCTTCGTAGTCTTGGGGATGGGTGCGGTTGGTGGTGCCGACTTCATGCAGTCTGACCCCGGCCCGCGCCATGATGTCGGGGATGCGGAACGCCCCGCCGATTTCGATCAGTTCGCCGCGGGAGATGATGCCTTCTTTGCGCGCTCCCAGGCTATTGAGTGCGAGCAACACGGCGGCGGCGTTGTTGTTGACCACCGTCACCGCCTCGGCACCGGTCAGCTCGCGTAGCAGGCCTTCAATCAGGTCGTCGCGATCACCGCGCTTGCCACTTGCCAGGTCGAATTCCAGATTCAGCGGATAGCGGGCAGCCTGTTGCACCGCCTCGATCGCTTCCTCCGGCAACAGTGCCCGACCGAGGTTGGTATGCAATACCGTGCCGGTAAGGTTGAACACTCGCCGTACCCGACTGCGGTACTGGTTCGCCAGACGTTCGCCTGCCCTCCCCGCCAATACCTGAGCCGTGAGCTCAATGGCGTCAAGCTGACCCCGTTGCACCGGTTCACGTACATCGTCGAGTAACTGTCGCAGGGTCGCGAGCAAGGCATCACGGCCATAACGTTCTGCCAGTGGCTGGCAGGCAGCGTTGCGCAACAGACTATCGATGGAAGGTAAACGCGCGGGGACGCAGGCAAGTTTTGCGGGCATCAAGGGGGCTCCCTGAAACGGTTGGCCGTCGCGGGAGTGGAATGAAACAGGCTCCGGTCCCGGAAACCTGAGTGTAGCCGCTGTGATCAATCTCCCCCTGGCGCCAGCATCAGGTTCGGTGCCAGCCGCTGGTAACCTTCCAGGTCCAGGCGCATGTCCAGCGTCAAGCTCGCGAGGTCCGCTGAGAGGGCTTCGGCGTCAGCGTCATTTTCCAGATAGAGCAGTTTCAGGTAGCTGTTGCAGCCGGGACAGATTTCAGCCCGCAGTGGCGCCTGGCTGGCCGTATGCCGATCATCCTCGAAACTTAAGTATTTGAGCCCCTTGCTCTGCTCGCAATAGACGCACTTGACCCGCACCACATGCCATTCGCAGGCACACAGCGAACAGACCAGATAACGCAACCCGTTGTATTTTCCTCGCTGGTGAATCACCCCGGCCATGGCCGGCGAACCACAGGCCGGGCATTGGCCAAGGCTGGCGCAAGGCTTCAGTTCGCCCGCCGGCATGTTGAGCAGCCAATAGCTCCATGCCGCCTGCAACGCCGCACCGAGAAACGGCACCAGTGCCGCTGGCAGCGCTGCATACTGGCCGCTGAGCAAGGCAATCGCCCAGACCTTGCGCTGTCCGGCGCTGGCGGTGTGCAAGGTTGCCACGGCGCTTTTCACGGCCGAACGCGGCGGCGCCTGGTAACGCCGCAGCAAGGTTTCCAGGTACGGCAGCCAGCCGTCCTCGCGCACCAGACTGTCGGCAGCGAGCGGCGGCAAGCCATGTTCCTGGCACAACAACAGACGCTCAGGGTCCGGCGCCGGGGCCAGCGGTGGCTCGTCCAACAGGCTTTGCTGGACGTAACACAGGTCGGCCACCAGCCGCAGGAAGTCGGCCAGTGGATGCCCGTTGGCCAGTCGCTCCAGGCGCATCGCGCGCAAGGTGAACAGATTGTGCGGCGGCAGGCGCAGGAATGGCGGCGTGCTTGCCGCCGCCTCGATTTGTCCGGGCTCGAGTATCGTGCTCAAGGCATCATCCTTTCTTGCTTATCTGGCTGTCAGGGTTCTCGTCGCGCGTTACCTCGCGGTACCAGAGTGCATGATGTTTCTTCGCCCAGGCACGGCTGACCCCGCCATGCAGCATCGCGCTGACCGAGCCCTTGATCCAGATGCCGGCGTAGATGTGCACGATGATGCTCAGCACCAGCACGAACGCCGCCAGGGCATGCAACAGCATCGCCAGGCGAATCGAGGTGATACCGAAGTATTGGCTGAAATAGACTCGCCAGATCACCACCCCGCTAAACAGAAGCACCAGCATGCAGGCCAGCAGGGTCCAGAACAGCAGCTTCTGCCCCGGGTTGTACTTGCCAATGGGCGGTACGCCTTCCTCCTCATTGCGCATCACCCGGTTGACCCGTTTCAGCCACAGGCGGTCGTTGGCAATAAAGACATTGGCCCGCCAGAAGCTGATCACCAGCCCCAGGAAAAACACGAACATCAGCACGCCCATGAAGGGGTGCAGGATGCGCGTCCAGGGCCCGCCGCCAAACAACTCGCTGAGCCAGAACAGCGACGGGTGGAACAGTGCCAGACCCGACAGGGCCGCCATGAAGAACAGAATCGCCACCAGCCAGTGGTTGGTGCGCTCGTTGACGTTATAGCGCAGGATCGTTTTGTCTTTCATGGTCGCCTGTCCTCCTGCGATCCTGGCGTTTTCGGGTCATAGACATGCACGGTCGGGTCGACCTCATGCACGCTGGAGTCCTTGCCCGGTGGGTGTTCGTCTTCCTCGACGCGCTGCGGGCCGATGCGCACGTAATGGAAGAAACCCGCCAGCACCGCGGCGCCCATGGCCAACAACGCCAGTGGTTTGCTCACGCCTTTCCACAGCCCGACCAATGGACTGATGGCTGGCTGATTTGGCAAACCGGCGTACAACGATGGCTGGTCGGCGTGGTGCAGGACGTACATCACATGCGTGCCGCCGACGCCGGCAGGATCGTACAGACCGGCGTTGTCGAAGCCCCGTGACTTGAGGTCAACGATGCGTTCGGCGGCGTGTTCTTTCATGTCCTCCTTGCTGCCAAACACAATGGCGCCGGTCGGGCAGGTCTTGACGCACGCCGGTTCCAGCCCGACCGCTACCCGGTCCGAACACAGCGTGCACTTGTAGGCCTTGTGGTCTTTGCGCGAAATGCGCGGAATGTTGAACGGGCAGCCGGTGATGCAATAGCCGCAGCCGATGCAATGGTCCTGATCGAAGTCGACGATGCCATTGGCGTGCTTGATGATCGCCCCCGGACTTGGACAGGCCGCGAGGCAGCCGGGCTCGGCGCAGTGCATGCAGCCGTCCTTGCGGATCAGCCATTCAAGGTTGCCGGCGTCGGTTTCGTGCTCGGTGAAGCGCATCAGGGTCCAGGTCTCGGCGCTGAGGTCCTGCGGGTTGTCGTAAGTTCCATGGTTGTGACCGACCTCGTCGCGCAATTCGTTCCATTCCGAACAGGCCACCTGACAGGCCTTGCAACCGATGCATTTGGTGGTATCGATGAGTTTGGCGACTTCCTCCTGTTGGCGTACCGAAGGCGGCAAGGTGGTGGTGGCCGAACGGGCAATGATGTCTTGGTTGGCCATCAGATTTTCTCCACATTGACCAGGAACGACTTGGATTCCGGGGTCTGTGTATTACCGTCACCGAGGAACGGCACCAGGGTGTTTGTCAGGTAGCCATGCCGGGTTGCCCCGGTGAAACCCCAGTGCAACGGGATGCCAATATGGTGCACGGTCTGGTTGTTGACCTGCAGCGGACGAATCCGCTTGGTCACCACCGCCACCGCCTCGATATGCCCGCGTTTGGAGCTGACCCTTACCCGGTCGCCTGGGGCAATCCCCTTTTCCTTGGCCAGCGCTTCACCAATCTCGACGAACTGCTCGGGCTGGGTGATGGCATTGATCGGGCAGTGTTTGGTCCAGAAATGGAAGTGCTCGGTGAGCCGGTAGCTCGTGGCGGCATAGGGGAAATCCTTCGCCGTCCCGAGCGACTCCCAGACCGAATCGAAGATGCGCCCGGCCGGGTTGCTGGTCGCCTTCTTGTTGGTGGGGTGCAGCGGGTTGATGCCGATAGGCGTTTCGAACGGCTCGTAATGTTCCGGGAAGGGACCTTCGTTCATCTTGTCGAGGGCGAAGAAACGCGCCACCCCTTCGGGGTTCATGATGAACGGGTTCATGCCCGCTTCCGGCGCCACGTCGGCTTTGTAGTCGGGCACGTCGGTGCCGCCCCAGGTCTTGCCGTTCCACCACACCAGGCGCTTTTTCGGATCCCAGGGTTGTCCTTTCGGGTCGGCCGAGGCGCGGTTGTAGAGAATGCGCCGGTTCATCGGCCAGGCCCAGGCCCATCCCAGGTTCTGCTTCATTCCGAAAGGGTCGCTGTTGTCGCGGCGGGCCATCTGGTTGCCCTGCTCGGTCCAGCTGCCGCAGAAGATCCAGCAGCCCGACGCCGTGCTGCCGTCGTCCTTGAGCTGGGCGAAACCGGACAACTGCTGCCCGGCCTTGAGCGTCGCTCCCGTGGCGTCGGTGACGTCGGCAACGGCGTAGCCATTGAACTCCTTGGCAATCTCTTCCGGTGTCGGATCGTCAGGCATCTTGTAGGGCCAGCTGAGCTTGAGAATCGGCTCGGCGAAAGCACCGCCGTTGGCCTGGTAGCGCTGACGCAAACGGATGAACAGCTCGCTCATGATCTTGATGTCGGTGCGTGCTTGTCCCGGGCCGTCGGCGCCCTTCCAGTGCCATTGCAGCCAGCGGCCGCTGTTGACCAGCGAGCCGTCCTCTTCGGCGAAGCAGGTGGTGGGCAGGCGGATGACTTCGGTCTGGATGCCGGCCGTTTCGACATCATTGTAAGGCCCGACATTGCGCCAGAACTCCGAGGTCTCGGTGGCGAGGGGGTCCATCACCACCAGCCACTTGAGTTTGGCCAGCGCGGCCATCACCCGGTTTTTGTCGGGCAAGGCTGCGATAGGATTGAAGCCTTGGCAGACGTAGCCGTTGATTTGCCCCTTGGACATCATGTCGAACACTTTCAGGATGTCGTAGCCGGGGATGTCGAGCTTGGGCAACCAGTCGTAGCCCCAGTGGTTGTCGGCGGTGGCATTGGCGCCGTACCAGGCCTTCATCAGGCTGACGTGGAACTTGCCGTAGTTTTGCCAGTAAGACAGCTGTCCGGGCCGAAGTGGCTTGAGCGCACGCTTGGCGATGTAGGCGTCGTAGTCCTGTTCGGCGTCGCCCGGCAGGGTCAGGTAGCCGGGCAGCAGGTTCGACAGCAACCCGAGGTCGGTCAGGCCCTGGATGTTGGAATGCCCGCGCAGGGCATTGACGCCCCCGCCCGGCATGCCGACGTTGCCCAGCAGCAACTGCACCATGGCCGCGCTGCGAATCATCTGCGAGCCCGTCGAATGCTGGGTCCAGCCCAGCGCATAGAGAATCGTCATGGTCTTGCCCGGTTGCGAGCAAGTGGCGATCTCTTCCCAGATCTTCTGCAGGGCGTCTTGCGGCATGCCGCAGATCTGACTGGTCAGCTCCAGGGTGTAGCGGCTGTAATGCTGCTTCATCAACTGGTAGACGCAACGCGGGTGCATCAGGGACGGATCGACTTTGGCAAAACCGTCCTCGCCGATTTCATAGCCCCAACTGGACTTGTCGCTGTAGGTGCGCTTGGTCGCGTCGTAGCCGGTAAACAGCCCGTCCTCGAAACCAAAGTCAGCCTTGACGATGAACGCCACGTCCGTATAGGCGTGCACGTACTCGTGCTGGATCTTGTTTTCAGTGAGCAAATAGTTGATCAGACCGCCCATGAAGGCGATGTCGGTGCCAGTGCGGATCGGTGCGTAATAGTCGGCCACCGAGGCGGTACGGGTGAAGCGCGGGTCGACCACAATCAGTCGCGCCTGGTTGTGCGCTTTGGCTTCGGTCACCCATTTAAAGCCACAGGGGTGGGCTTCGGCGGCGTTACCGCCCATGACCAGGACCAGATTCGCGTTGGCGATATCGGTCCAGTGGTTGGTCATCGCACCTCGGCCATACGTTGGGGCAAGACTTGCCACCGTCGGGCCATGTCAGACACGTGCCTGGTTATCGAACCCCAGCATGCCCAGACTGCGAACGACCTTGTGGGTCATGTAACCGGCTTCGTTGGAAGATGCCGAGGCAGCGAGAAAACCCGTCGTCAGCCAACGGTTGACCGTCTGGCCCTGGGCGTTCTTCTCGATGAAGTTGGCGTCACGGTCGGCCTTCATCAGGTCGGCGATGCGATCCAGTGCTTCATCCCAGGACACCCGCGTCCACTCCTTGCTGCCCGGTTTACGTACCTGCGGATATTGCAGCCGGCTGGGGCTATGGACGAAGTCCAGCAAGCCTGCGCCTTTGGGGCACAGCGTGCCGCGGTTGACCGGGTGATCGGCATCCCCTTCGATATGGATGATGCTCTGGCTGACGTTCTTGGCCGCATCGCCCTGGCTGTACATGATCAAGCCGCAACCCACCGAACAGTAGGGGCAGGTATTGCGGGTTTCACGGGTATGAGCCAGCTTGAAGTGGCGGACTTGCTCGGCGAAGGCTGGCGCGGGGGCCATGCCCAGCGCGGCCAGGCTGGAGCCTCCAAGGCCGATAGCGGCGACCTTGAAGAACTGACGACGGTTGAGGTCCATCGTGCGCTCCTGATCAGGTGGAGTTACCCGGAACTTGCCCGGGAAATCTTGGACGAACACGGTGACTGAATGACGGCCGCCGACACTTGAAACTATAGTCAAGATTGCCCGGGATGTAACGAAATCCGGTCGTCGGCGGTGTACTCAGAGCTCCGGCGCGTCATTGCCTCCTTTCCCGATCACGTCATCCACCCAGCTCATGGCCGCAATGACCGTCGGGAAACCGATCGTGCTGGTCAATGCGATCAGTGTGTGATGGATCTCCTCTGTCGTGGCGCCCGCCGCCAGCGCTCGTCGGGTATGACTGTGCACGGCGCCTTCCGAGCGGATCGCCGCCGCGGCACCGAGCTGAATCAGCTGGACGGTTTTCGCGTCCAGCGGCCCGGCATGATGCACCGCTGTACCCAAGGCCTCCAAAGCACTGAAGTAATCAGGATATAGATGCTTGAGACGTTGGTACGTGTACGGGTTGTGATCGCTTTTGTTGTCCATCGTAGTCTCCTCGCGTTGACGGTTCGATTCAGGTCTTGCCCTTTACTTCAGACAGCGTTCTACAAGCTCCTCGGCGCTGGTTACCGGGGGTTCACACGTGCGGTTTCGGCAGACATAGGCGCTGGTTTGTCCCGCGAGCGTATGCCGGCCCGCGCCGATGGGCACATCCTCGGCAAAGGCCAGGACGCGCGCCGGCAGGTAGCGGCGCAACAAACTCGCGACCAAGGCGCTGGCGGCGGAACGTTCGCCGGCAATGACGATGCTGATCGGGCCACGCTGTACCCAGTCCTGCGCCGCCAGCAGATGGGCGAAGCCGAAGGGATTCTGTGCGGCTGCGGCGCGGTACATCGCCAGTACCTGCTCGGCACGCTCGCGGTAAAGCTCGCGGCCGGTCAGTTCAAAAAGTCGCAGGAAAGCCAACACGCAGGCCGAGGTTCCCGACGGCCAGGCACTGTCGTGTGGCGCTCGAGGCCTGTGCACCAGGGGCTCGCCATCGCTGGGCGTGAAGTAGAGCCCGTCCTCCCAGAACTTGTCGAGGATCACCTCAACCAGTTGCGTGGCGCGTTCGACATAGCGTTTATCGAAGTCGCACTCGTAGAGATCGATCAAGGCGTTGGCGAGGAAGGCGTAGTCTTCGAGGAAGCCTGGGACCTTCGCCACGCCCTCTCGCCAGGCCCGGTACAGGCCACCTTCTGGTGTCGACAGTCGGTCCAGAATGAAATCGGCGGCGCGCCTCGCGGCGTCCAGATACGTTGTGGTTCCGGTCGCTTGGTATGCCGCGCAGAGCCCCTGGATCATTAACGCGTTCCAGCTGGTGAGGATGTTCTCGTCGCGCCCCGGACGAATTCGCTGGGCACGCGCCAGCAATAACCTGTCGCGCAGCCCCTTGAGCTGTACTTCCTGCGCCGCGTCCAGTTCGACTGCACGGTGCAGCACGCTGCTGCCATGCTCGAAGTTGCCGGTGGCGGTGACGCCGTAAGCCCGGCAGGCCAGCGCAGCATCCGGCTCACCGAGCGCGGCTTGCACCTGAGCGGGTGTCCACACGTAGAACTTGCCCTCTTCGCCCTCGCTGTCAGCGTCTTCACTGGCGTAGAAACCACCTTCAGGATGGGTCATGTCACGCAGGATGTAGTCGATGGTTTCCTCGAACACACGCCGCCAGGCAGGCTTGCCGGTCTCGCGATAGGCGTCGGCATAGAGCTTCACGAGCTGGCCGTTGTCGTAGAGCATCTTTTCGAAATGAGGGACGGCCCAGCGTTCATCCACACAATAACGAGCAAAGCCGCCGCCCAGG
Organism: Pseudomonas fluorescens HK44; assembly: GCF_000217955.3. Lineage (GTDB taxonomy): Bacteria > Pseudomonadota > Gammaproteobacteria > Pseudomonadales > Pseudomonadaceae > Aquipseudomonas > Aquipseudomonas fluorescens_AQ. Next base: position 972,921 of record NZ_AFOY02000015.1, read on the forward strand.
TGATCGTAGAGCCCGCTGGCGGCCATGCGATCGAGGGTCAGCTCCACCGAATGCAGCAAATCCGGCTCGTGCAGACGCTGATAGAGGCGCAGGACGAGATCATGGCAGGCCGGGTTGGGAAATTTCGGAGCGTTACCCAGGCCGCCGTTCACCGGGTCGGTGTTTCGGGCAAACAACCGGGCAGCGGCAGCCGGCTGGTCTGGCTCCAGCGGTGTATCACCCTCCAGCTCCGCCGCCTCCAGCTTGCGGTAACCCTGAAGGAACTACTTGACGTTCTGTTGCAGCGCCGCGCGATTGTTCTGCCAGGCGTCGCTCAGACCGAGCAGGAGTTGAGAGAAGCCTGGCCGGCCATAACCGTCGTCTGGCGGAAAGTAAGTGCCGCCGAAAAACGGCTCGCGCTGCGCAGTCAAGAACACCGTTAACGGCCAGCCACCGCCCTGCCCCATCATTTGTACGACGTGTTGATAGATGTCGTCGAGGTCAGGCCGTTCCTGGCGGTCGACTTTGATATTGATGAAGCGCTCGTTCATCAGGCGCGCGGTCTCGGGGTTCTCGAACGACTCGTGAGCCATCACATGACACCAGTGGCAGGCGGCATAGCCCAGCGACAGGTGGATGGGCTTGTCCTCGTCGCGCGCGCGGCGGAACGCTTCCTCGCCCCACGGATACCAATCGACGGGGTTCTCTGCGTGCTGGCGCAGATAGGGCGAAGTCTCGTTGGCGAGTCGATTGCTCATGGCTGGCTCATCACGCCGGGTTCCTCAGAACAGCCCCAACTGCAAACGCGCCGCCTCGGACATGCGGCTTTGATCCCAAGGCGGGTCCCAGACGATCTCGACCTCGACCTCGCTGACCCCAGGGATAGTCTGGACTTTAGTGCGCGCCTCCTCCTGCAGCACATCGCCCATTCCGCAACCGGGCGCGGTCATGGACATCTTGATCTCGACGCGCTGGCCGCCGTCGGCGAGCAGGCGGGTTTCACAGTGGTAGATCAGCCCGAGATCGACCACATTGACCGGAATCTCCGGGTCGTAGACGGTGCGCAGCATGTCGAGCACCTGCTGAATGTCGAAGCCACCTCTGCTCGTTGGTTGGCTGCTCACCTGGGGCTGCCCTTGCTGCTGAGCATCCCGCCCCAACGCATCGGCGTCAGCGGCGGCGATCCGTGCCAGCCGGCCCCTGGAGATTTGCACCGTGAAGCTGCCACCGAGCGCCTGGGTTACCACCACCCGCTCGCCACGGCCCAGTTGCAGTCGCTCCCCGCCTGGAATCAGAGTCACCGCGCAGTCGCGCGTGAGTTCGATCGGTTGCAGATAGCCCGGTTTATTCGGGTTATCGAAATGGAAGCCGGCGCCATGCAGGTCATACTCGAAATCGACGGACAAGCCATCGGCCCGCCCCGCGCTTGCGGGATCAAGCAACAGCTTGATGCCGTCTGCCTCAACCGTGATATCACCTTCGGCAGCGCGCTCGAAGAAAAACTCATGCGCGAAGTGCTCGTCGATCCTGAGCCGCACACCGCGCACGTGCCCGTCCGCCAAAGCATCGAGCAAGACCCTGCGCGCCGGTTCGCGCAGGTGAATACTGGGGATTGCAAATTTGGCTGCCATGGCTGATTACTCCGTCGTGACCTGCGAGGCGCCGCCTTCGAGGGCGCTTCGCAGCGTGTGCCAGGCCAGAGTGGCGCACTTGACCCGCACCGGAAATTCCCAAACGCCTGAAAGCACCGCGAGTTTACCGAGCTCTGCGGGTGTCACCCGGGCGTTTGGCCCTTCGGTGAGCAACGTATGCACCCGGGCAAAAAGTGCCTGCGCCTCCGCAGGCTTTTTCCCCTTCACCGCCAGCGTCATCAGGGAGGCCGAGGCTTGGGAGATGGCACAGCCAACCCCCTGAAAGCTGATGTCCTCGATCACCCCGTTCGCAAGCTTGAGATAAATCTTCAGTTGATCGCCGCACAGCGGATTGAAACCCTCCGCCGTACAGGTCGCGTCCTCAAGCGGGTGAAAGTTACGCGGCCGCTTGCCGTGGTCGATGATCACGTCCTGGTAGAGGTCGCGCAGTTCGTCGCCACTCATCGGAACACCTCCTGAACCTTGGCCAGCCCCGCCACCAGCGCATCGATATCACGCTCGGTGCTGTAGCAGCCGAGTGACGCGCGAGCCGTGGCGGCCACACCGAAACGGTTCATCAAGGGCTGTGCGCAGTGGTGCCCGGTGCGAATCGCGATCCCTTCGCGGTCGAGGATGGTGCCGATGTCGTGCGGGTGGATGCCGTCGAGGACAAACGAAAGCACACCGACCTTATCTGCTGCCATACCGATCAGCCGCAGGCCGGACACCGTCGCCAGCGCCCTCGTTGCGTAGGCCTGCACGGCTTGCTCGTGAGCCGCAATCGCCTCTGGCCCCAGTTCAGCGAGAAAATCGATCGCCGCGCCGAGGCCTATCGCGCCGGCCATGTTCGGCGTTCCCGCTTCAAACTTGTACGGCGGCTTGTTGTAGACGGTTTTCTCGAAGCTGACCGAAAGAATCATGTCGCCGCCGCCCTGATACGGCGGCATGCTTTCGAGCAGCTCGTGACGACCGTAGAGCACGCCGATGCCGGTGGGGCCGTACATCTTGTGACCGGACAAGGCGTAAAAATCGCAGCCCAGTGCTCGCACGTCGACTTTGAGGTGCGGAGCTGCCTGGGCGCCGTCGACCAGCACGCGTACGCCCCGCGCGTGGGCGAGATCGACGATGCGCCTGATCGGGTTGATGGTGCCGAGCACATTTGAGACATGAGTGACAGCCACCAGCCGGGTCCTGGGCCCGATCAACCGTTCCAGCTCATCGAGCAGCAGTTCGCCAGCGTCGTTGATTGGCGCCACCCGCAGCCGGGCGCCAGTCTGCTCGCAGAGCATCTGCCACGGCACGATATTCGAATGGTGTTCCATGGCAGTGATCAACACCTCGTCGCCTGCACGGAGCTGAGTCTTGCCATAGGTTTGCGCCACGAGATTGACCGCTTCGGTCGTGCCGCGGACGAAAACGATCTCTTCGACGGACTCGGCATTGAGGAAGCCCTGGACCTTGGCCCGAGCCTTCTCGTACTCCTCGGTGGCGCGCACCGAGAGGTAGTGCACGCCACGGTGCACGTTGGCGTTCTCCTTTGAAAAGAAGTGCGACATGACGTCGATGACCGCCTGCGGCTTCTGGCTGGTCGCGGCACTGTCGAGGTAAATCAGCGGCTTGCCGTAGATCGTCTCCGCAAGGATCGGGAACGCCCGGCGCACACGTTCGACGTCGTAGCCTGGCGTAAGGTGGAGCGGTTTCGATAGCCCTTGAAGGCGGTTTTCGAGGTCGCTCATGCCGACACCTCCCGCCCGCGCAATTGCGCGGTGACCAGTCGCTGCACATGCTCGCGCAACGGCTCCAGCTCAATGAGCTCAAGCATCTCGCTGACAAACGCAAAGGTCAGCAGCGACCGCGCTGCCGCCAGCGGAATCCCCCGTGAGCGCAGGTAGAAAATAGCCTGCTCATCCAGTTGGCCGACGGCGGCACCGTGAGCACACTTGACGTCATCGGCGAAGATCTCCAGTCGTGGCTGAGAGTTGACCTGGGCCGACGTCGACAACAAAAGATTCTTGTTGGTCTGGCTGGCATCGGTCTTCATCGCTCCCGGGCGTACGATGATCCGGCCGTCAAAGATTCCATGCCCATGCTCATCGATCACGCCTTTATAGCGTTCGCGGCTGATGCAACGCGGGGCCCGATGCTCGATGGTTGTCTGGTTGTCCAGGTGCTGCTGGCCTCGCGGCAGGTACAAACCATTCAGGGCGACCTCCGCGCCGGGCCCCTCAAGCACAACACGCACCTCCTGCCGTGCCAGAGTGGCGCCCAATGCAAAAGAGTGCGAAGCAAAGTGACTGCCCGAAGCCTGGCGCACGCTGAGCAGCGCGACATGGAACGCCGCCGTGCTCTGGTTCTGCAGCGCGTAATGTTCAAGTACAGCGTCCGCGTCGAGCACCACCTCGCTGACAGCGTTACTCAAGTAGACCTCGCCCTCGCTACCGACGTGGCTTTCCACCAGAATCGCCCGGCTCCCCGCCCCCACCCGCACCAAAACACGCGGATGTGTCACCCGTGGCGTAGCGCCCGGCTCCGAGAGGAACACCAGATGGATCGGTGTTTCGAGCGTCGTGTGGGCGGGTATCTGCACCAACGCCCCATCCTCGGCGAGCGCCGTATTCAGCGCCGTAAAGGCTTGCGATTGCACGCCGAACGTATGGGCAATCAGGGTTTCGAGCGTCCCACTGTCGGCGCGCAGCAGCGGCGCGAAATGGGTCACTTGGGTGCCTGGAGGTAGCCCCTTGAGTGCCGAGAGTTCAGTAGCGAAATAGCCATTGACGAAGACCAGCCGCGGGCCACGATAATCGCCGGCCAGCCGCTCGACACTGGCAGCAGACGGGTGCCGGCTCACGCCCGGTTCGGCAGGCTGGAAAGGGATCTCCAGGATGGACGCAACTCGCGTGTGCTTCCAGGCTTCGTCCTTGGCCGTGGGAAAGCCCAGTTCGGCCACCCGCTGGAACGCCTCGAGGCGTAACGCCTGCAGCCAGACAGGATGCCGGGCATCGGCCCGGGGCTCGAGCCTGGCGAGAAACGCCGCGCTGTTCATGGCCTGGCTCCGGGCGCTGCAGAGTCCTGCTCATAGCTTGCATAGCCGTATTTCTCCAGCTCGACGGCCAGCTCCTTGCCGCCGGACTGCACAATCCGGCCGTTGGCCATGACATGCACGCGATCCGGGACGATGTAGTCGAGCAATCGTTGATAGTGGGTGATCACCAGCAGTGCGCGGTCTTTGCTGCGCAGCGCATTGACGCCAGCTGCGACTGTCCGTAGCGCGTCGATATCGAGGCCCGAGTCGGTCTCGTCGAGGATCGCCAGCCGGGGTTCGAGAATCGCCATCTGGAAAATCTCGTTGCGCTTCTTCTCGCCACCCGAGAAGTCGACGTTGACCGAGCGGTTCATGAAGCTCTGGTCCATCTCGACCAGCGCCATGCGCTCCTTGGCGAGCTCGAGGAAATCCAGCGCATCGAGCTCTTCAAGCCCGCGCTGCTTGCGCACGGCATTGAGGGCCGTGCGCAGAAAGTAGAGGTTGCCGACGCCGGGGATTTCCACCGGGTACTGGAACGCGAGGAAAATCCCGGCGACCGCCCGTGCTTCCGGCGGCATGGCGAGCAGGTCCTGGCCGTCATATAGCACCTCGCCGCTGACCTCGTAGGTCTCAAGGCCCGCGAGGACCTGGGCCAGCGTGCTTTTGCCGGAGCCGTTCGGTCCCATGATCGCGTGCACCTCGCCCGCTTCCACCCGCAGCGTAATACCCCGCAGGATTTCACGGCCGTCGACGCTGGCGTGCAGATCATTGATCTCGAGCATGCTCCCACCCCGGGCCTTAGCCCACGCAGCCCTCCAGGCTCACACCCAGCAGTTTCTGGGCTTCCACCGCGAACTCCATCGGCAGCTCCTTGAGCACCTCGCGGCAGAAGCCGTTGACGATCATCGACACCGCGTCCTCCGCGCTGATGCCGCGCTGTCGGCAGTAAAACAGCTGCTCGTCGCTGATCTTCGACGTGGAGGCCTCATGCTCGACCTGAGCGCTGGGGTTCTTCACGTCGATATAAGGAAACGTGTGCGCGCCACACTCGCTGCCCAGCAGCAGCGAGTCACACTGCGTGTGGTTGCGGGCACCGGTCGCGGCTTTCTGGATTTTCACCAGACCGCGGTAGGTGTTCTGTCCATGACCGGCAGAAATCCCCTTGGACAGAATGGTGCTGCGGGTGTGTCGGCCGATGTGGATCATCTTGGTGCCGGTGTCCGCCTGCTGGTGATTGGCTGTCAGGGCGACTGAATAGAACTCGCCGACCGAATAATCGCCCTGGAGAATCACTCCCGGGTATTTCCAGGTGATCGCGGAGCCGGTTTCAACCTGCGTCCAGGAAATCTTCGAGTGCGCGCCTGCACATTTGCCGCGCTTGGTGACGAAATTGAAGATACCCCCACGCCCTTCGGCATCGCCGGGGTACCAATTCTGCACTGTGGCGTACTTGATCTGGGCGTTATCCAGCGCAACCAGTTCGACCACCGCCGCGTGCAACTGGTTATTGTCGCGCATCGGCGCGGTGCAGCCCTCGAGGTAGCTCACATAGGCGCCCTCCTCTGCGACGATCAGCGTACGTTCGAACTGGCCGGTGTCCGCGGCATTGATGCGGAAGTAGGTCGACAGCTCCATCGGGCAACGCACGCCCTTGGGCACGTAGCAGAAGGAACCATCGGAAAACACCGCCGAGTTCAATGTGGCAAAGAAGTTGTCGCTGTAGGGCACGACCGAACCGAGGTATTTGCGCACCAGTTCCGGATGGTTTTGCACGGCCTCGGAGAACGAGCAGAAGATCACTCCGACTTCGGCGAGTTTGTGCTTGAAGGTGGTCGCGACCGAGACCGAGTCGACCACGGCATCCACCGCAACGCCGGTCAGCCGTTCCTGTTCGGCGAGCGAGATGCCAAGCTTGCCAAACATCTCGCGCAGCTCGGGATCGACCTCGTCAAGACTGGTCGGCCCCGGCGTTTTCGGCTTGGGCGCCGAGTAATAGATGATGTCCTGGTAGTCGATGGGATCGAAGTGGACGTTCTGCCAGGTGGGCTCGCGCATTGTCAGCCAGTGGCGATAGGCCTTCAGGCGCCAGTCGAGCAGCCACTGCGGCTCGTTCTTCTTGGTCGAGATCAGGCGGATGAGGTCTTCGTTGAGGCCGCGCGGGGCCGCATCGCTCTCAAAATCAGAGACAAAGCCGTACTTGTAGGCCCGGTTGCTGAGTTCGCGGATCCTGGCATTGTCAGTGCTCATCGCGGATGCCTCCTGCTGTTGGCAGGATGATGTGATCGTTTAACTATACTCCTTACCTGTTCCTTGCGACCCCAGCGCGTCCGTAGCGTTCAAACATCCGACGATTGCCGTAACAGGATGTCGTTACCGTCCACCCGGACCTCGAACTGTTCGACCTGATAAGCCGGTTCTGTGAGGCACTCGCCGCTGGTCACGTCGAACTCGTAGGCGTGAACCGGGCAAATCACCACGTTGTCGCACAGTATTCCCTCCCCCAGCGAACCGTCTTCGTGCGGGCAGGTGTTGTGGATGGCGAAATACTGGCCATCGACATTGAACAACGCAACGGGCGTGCCCCCAAGGTTCACGGTTATGCCGTTACCCGGTTCGACATCCCCCACGCAGGCGACCTTGACGAATTCACTCATAGTGCCACTCCCTCTTGAGTGTCATTTTAGCTGCTGGAGCTGCTGCTGATTCGTCGGGATCCGATCACCGAGACTTGCGCCCCGCAGCAGTAGGCTAAGCTTTCAGCAGCTCATTGCTCACGATGCTCGCGCCTGCAGGTTTTGGGTTTTTCTGAAGAGCGTCTGCAACAGCTATTTCAGACAGGCCCAAACCATTCACGCAGGACTGACGTGATGACCGAGCCCCTTCTCAGCTTCGAAGAACTGAAACTCGCCGCTACCGCAGGTGATATCGATACCGTGCTGGTCTGCATGGTCGATATGCAGGGGCGACTGGTCGGCAAACGATTCCAGGTCGAGTTTTTCATCGACAGCGGCCATGAAGAAACCCACTGCTGCAATTACCTGCTGGCCGACGACATCGACATGGAGCCGGTGCCGGGTTACGCCGCCGCCAGCTGGAGCAAAGGCTATGGCGATTTTGTACTGAAACCCGACATGGCCACCTTGCGTCGCGTGCCGTGGCTGGAATGCACGGCGCTGGTGCTCTGCGACGTGCTCGATCACCACCATCGGCGGGACCTGCCCCACAGCCCACGGGCAATCCTGAAAAAGCAGATCGCGCGACTGCATGAGCGCGGTTACAGCGGCATGTTTGCCTCTGAACTGGAGTTCTATCTGTTTGACGAGAGTTACGAGGCCATCCACGAGCGCAACTACCACAAGCCGAAAACCGCCGGCCACTACATCGAGGATTACAACATCCTCCAGACCACCCGCGAGGAGCCGGTGCTGCGGGCGATTCGCAAACACCTGCAGGCATCCGGCATTCCCGTGGAAAACTCCAAGGGTGAATGGGGCCCGGGCCAGGAAGAAATCAACGTCCGTTATGCCGATGCCCTGACCATGGCCGACCAGCACGTGATCATCAAGCACGCCTGCAAAGAGATCGCGCAGCTGCAGGGCAAGGCGATCACGTTCATGGCCAAGTGGCGCTATGACGCCGCCGGGTCCAGCAGCCATATCCACAACTCATTGTGGGACAAGAATGGCAAAAAGCCGTTGTTTTTCGACCCCAAGGCGGAGTTCGGCATGTCGGCGCTGATGCGTTCCTGGGTGGCCGGGCAGCTTAAGTACGCCAACGACATCACCTGTTTTCTCGCCCCCTATATCAATTCGTACAAGCGCTTCCAGGCTGGCACTTTCGCGCCGACCCGGGCGATCTGGAGTCGGGACAATCGCACGGCAGGTTTTCGTTTGTGCGCCGAAGGCAGCAAATCCATCCGCATCGAATGTCGCATCGGCGGCGCCGACCTCAACCCTTATCTGGCCTTCGCCGCGTTGATCGCCGCGGGCCTGGCCGGTATCGACGAAAAGCTCAACCTGGCGCCACCCTTTGAAGGCGATGCCTACCTCGACGAACACTTGCCGGAAGTCTCGAAGACCCTGCGCGAAGCCTGCGCCGCGCTCAAGGCCTCAAGCATGTTGCGCGAGGCCTTCGGTGACGAAGTGGTCGACCACTACGTGCACACCGCCGAATGGGAGCAGAAAGAGTACGACCGACGGATAACCGACTGGGAACTGCAGCGCGGCTTTGAGCGCTATTGAGACCATCATGACTTCGACGATTCAACTTATCTCCCCGGTCGATGGCCGGGTCTACGCCGAACGCCACTGCGCCAATGCGGTGCAGATCGAGCAGGCGCTGACGGCTGCCGCAGCCGTCCAGGCGTCATGGAAGCGCCGGCCACTGAGCGAACGCGCCGCTTTATGCAGTGCCGCCGTGGACGCGATGCTGGCAATGAAAGACGAAATAGTGCCGGAACTGGCCTGGCAGATGGGCCGCCCGGTGCGTTTTGGCGCCGGTGAGCTGCGCGGTTTCGAAGAGCGTGCCCGGCACATGATTGCCATTGCGCCTGAAGCGTTGGCAGCAGTTGAGCCCACGCCTGTCGCAGGTTTTCGACGCCAGATAAAACGCGAGCCGCTAGGTACGGTGCTGGTTATCGCTCCGTGGAATTACCCCTACCTGACGGCGGTAAATACGATTATTCCGGCGCTGATGGCTGGCAACAGCGTGATCCTCAAACACGCCTCGCAAACGCTGCTGGTCGGCGATCGGTTTGCCGAAGCCTTTCGCCGGGCCAATCTGCCTGAAGGTCTGTTCCAGAACCTGCTGCTCAATCACACCTATACCGCTGCGATCATTGCCTCTGGACGGGTGCAGCAGGTGAATTTCACCGGTTCGGTCGAAGCCGGCAAAGCCATCGAAATCGCCGCCACCGGACTCTTCCTCGGCTTGGGGCTGGAGCTCGGCGGCAAAGACCCGGCCTACGTCCGCGCAGACGCCAACCTTGAGCATGCCGTGGAAAACCTGGTGGACGGCAGCTTCTTCAACTCCGGGCAAAGCTGCTGCGCCGTCGAACGCATTTATGTCGATCAAAAAATTTACCCGGTGTTTGTCGAGCGCTTTGCCGCCCTGACTCGCCAATATGTGCTGGGCAACCCACTGGACGAAGCCACCACCCTCGGCCCGTTGGTCAATCCGGGAGCTGCCGAGTTCGTGCGCGGGCAGATCGCCGAAGCGCTGGCAAAAGGCGCAAAAGCACTGATCGATCCAAAAGCCTTTCCAGCGGACGTGCCGGGCAGCGCCTACCTAGCGCCACAGGTGCTGGTCGACGTCAGCCATCAAATGTCGGTGATGCGCGAGGAAAGCTTTGGTCCAGTGGTCGGCATCATGCCGGTTGCCAGCGACGACGAAGCCATCGCCTTGATGAACGACAGCGAATTCGGGCTCAGCGCTTCCATCTGGACCACCGACCTCGCCGCCGCCGAACGCATCGGCAACGAGATCGCCACCGGCAGCGTATTCATGAACCGCTGCGATTACCTGGACCCGGCGCTGGCCTGGACCGGGGTGAAAAACAGCGGGCGCGGCGTCACGCTGTCGCGCATCGGCTACGAACACCTGACCCGAGCCAAATCCTTCCATCTGCGCCATGAGATCTGAGCCATGAGCCTGACTGCGAACTGGAACTACCCCACGAGCATCCACTTCGGTATTGGCCGCATCGCCGAACTGGCCGACACCTGCCGCAGCCAAGGTATCCAGCGACCGTTGCTGGTCACCGACAGTGGCCTGGCGCGCGCGCCGATCACCACCGCGGCGCTGGAATCCTTACGCGCCGCCGGCCTCGGCGTAGCGCTGTTTTGCGACCTCAAGCCGAATCCGGTCGAGGCCAACCTGGCGGGAGGGCTCGACGCCTGGCGCGCCGGCAAGCACGACGGCGTGGTCGCCTTCGGTGGCGGCAGCGGTCTGGATATGGGCAAGCTGATCGCCTTCATGAGCGGCCAGACCCGGCCGGTGTGGGATTTCGAAGACATCGACGATTACTGGACCCGCGCCGACGAAAGCAGCATCGCCCCGGTCATTGCGGTGCCGACCACGGCAGGTACGGGGTCCGAAGTCGGCCGTGCAGCGGTGATCATTGATGAGAGTACGCACACCAAACGCATCATCTTCCACCCGAAAATGATGCCGCGGGTGGTCATCAGCGACCCGGCGCTCACCGTCGGCATGCCGGCAAAAGTTACTGCCGGCACCGGTATGGATGCCTTTGCCCATTGCCTGGAATCCTACTGCGCACCCGGTTTCCACCCCATGGCCGAAGGTATCGCAGTAGAAGGCATGCGCCTGGTGGCCAATGCGCTGGTGCGGGCAGTACGCACTCCCTCCGATCTTGAGGCGCGTGCGGAAATGCTCGCGGCGGCCGCGATGGGAGCCACCGCCTTCCAGAAAGGCCTGGGCGGGATGCACGCACTCGCACATCCGGTCGGTGCGCTGTACGACACCCACCACGGCATGACCAACGCCACCTTCATGCCCTATGTCTTGAAATTCAATCGCCCGGCCATCGAGGAACGCATCACCCGCCTGGCCGCTTACTTGCGACTGCCCTCGCCTGGCTTTGACAGCTTTCTGGCCTTCGTCCTCAAGTTGCGCAAGGACATCGGCGTGCCGCATACGCTGATTGAGCTGGGAGTGGATGATCGGCAGGCTGACCTGATCGCCGACATGGCGATTGTCGATCCGTGCGCTGGCGGTAACCCGCTGCCCTTGACCCGCAATGGCGCGGCAGAGATTTTCGACGCGGCGTATCACGGCCGGCTCTAGCGCCAATGCCTGTCAGTTAAGGTAGGAATCTGTGGGAGCGAGCTTGCTCGCGATGAGGGAGTGTCAGTCGACATTAATGTAGCCTGGCACACCGCCTTCGTCGGAACGCCGCCCGGAGCAAGCTCGCTCCCACATGGATTTCGCCCGGATCAAAAGCCCCAGCTGCATCGATTGTGCTTGCCTCACAGCCAGTACTCCCAGAGGTGCGCAAACTGCTCCTTGGCTCTTACATCAAGGGAACGCCGCTGCCACTTTTCAAGCGTAATTTCGTTCGACTTCAGCAGGTCCGCGAGGAACGCTGCACGCATTTTCTCGCCGAATCCGCTGCCCAGTACCACGACGTTGACTTCCTGGTTGTGCAGAAAACTCCGCCAGTCAAGATTGGTAGAGCCGACCGTGGACCAGACACCATCGATCACCGCAGTTTTGACGTGCAGCAAGGCATCGCGGCGTTCGTAGAGCTTGACGCCGGCCTCCAGCAGCTTGGTGTAGTGCCTGCGGCCAGCGTTGAATACCAGCCAGGAATCAGTGCTGCTGGGCAGCACCAGTTTCACATCGACGCCGCGTGCCACAGCATTCTTGAGCTCCGCCAGCAACTGCGGATCGGGTACGAAGTAGGCGTTAGTCAGCCAGATTTCAGTTTGCGCACTGCGCAGCGCCGAAATCAGCGTGGCGTAGATCAGGCTGTAGGGTTCGTCTGGCGAGCTGCCGATGGCACGTACGACCTCGTGACCTTTGCGTTCGGTCTGCGGAAAGTAATGACGTGCCGCAAGCGGTTTGCCTTTCTGCTTTTGCCACGTTTCGATAAATAGCTTTTGCAATTCAGCCACTGCCGGCCCTTCAACCCGCAGGTCAGTGTCGCGCCAAGGTAACTTGCCGCCAGGTTTGACTTTGGCGTTCAGGCTGAACGAGTTGCCTGAATGGACACTGCTCACGTTGATACCGCCGAGGAAGGCAATGCGGCCATCAACGATCAGTAGCTTACGATGATCCCGCTGGTTCACTTGCCACCCAGCCTTGGCGGTCGCGGGATTGACCGGATTGAATTCCAGCACATTGATGCCAGCGTTGGTCAGGCGGGTAAAAAAAGCCGAAGGTGTGCTGAGGGTACCGACGCTGTCCCGGATCAGATTGACCTGCACCCCAGCCGCCTGTTTGGCAATCAGCGCTGCTGCAAAGCGCTCGCCGATTTCATCGTCGTCAAAAATGTAACTCTCGATATTGATGTGATCACGCGCGCTGCCAATCGCAGAGATCATTGATTGGTAGGTAGTCGGACCGTTCTGTAACAGTTCGACCTTGTTGCCGTCCGTCAAAGGGCTGCCGACGATGGCCTCCTCGATCGCCATATGCAGGTCGAAGATGTTCGTCTGGACGCCATTGGCCTTCAAACGGTCAATAACGGCCTTGCTGCGTTCGGCTGACAGCGGTCCGTGCGTACTGTCGATCTTCACAGAGGCCGGGTTGGTGTAGGCCATATCGGGAACGATAGTGGGCAACGAACCACACGCCACGAGCAGTGTCAGGCTCAGCACTGTCAGCGTTCGCAGCAAAATCCGGATTGAAAACAGGTTCATGCAGCCTCCGCCCGAAACTGAAGGGGTGCGCAGTAAATGAGCACAGTTTCGGTGCGATAACGCTCTTAAATCTAGACTCTGCACCGCAGCCCTGCGGATTTTTTATCGCTGACAGCGGGTTCGAATGCGTGCAGCAATACCGACAGACGGTTAAGCACAGTCATGTACGCAGCGCGCCATGGATTAATCTGTAGAGATAGGGAATCTCAACTTCGGACGATGGCTGACATGCTTGATGCTCCCAAGCCACAACAGAACCATCTGCTGGCGGCTCTGCCGACACAGTCGCTGGAGCGCTTGCTGCCCTACCTCGTGCCGATCACCCTGCCGCTCGGCAAGGTGCTCTACGAGTCCGGGGATGCCCTGCGACACGTCTACTTCCCCACCGACTCCATCGTGTCCCTGCTGTACGTGATGGAAAACGGCGCCTCGGCGGAAATTTCAGTGGTCGGCAATGAAGGCTTGATCGGCATCGCCGTCTTCATGGGTGGTGAAAGCACGCCAAGCCGGGCAATCGTCCAGAGTGCCGGACATGCCTTCCGGTTACCCGGCCAGCGACTCAAGGATGAGTTCAACCGCCACGGGGAGATGCTCCTGCTGATGTTGCGCTACACCCAGGCGTTGATTACCCAGATGGCCCAGACTGCGGTGTGCAACCGCCATCACTCGATTGATCAACAATTGTGCCGCTGGTTGCTGCTGTCTCTCGATCGCCTGCAAGACAATCAACTGATCATGACCCAGGAGTTGATCGCCAACATGCTCGGCGTACGCCGCGAAGGCGTGACCGATGCCGCAGGCAAGCTGCAACGCCTGGGCGTTATCGAATACAGCCGTGGCCACATCAAGGTGCTGGACAGGGCCGCACTCGAGCAACTGAGTTGCGAGTGCTACGCGGTGGTCAGAAAAGAAACCGAGCGCCTGCTGCCCTACGTTCCGCTAAAGCCGACTCGCTGATTGCCAGTGCCTGCGTGTTCTAGCGAACAGACCGGCCTGCCAGAGTCACCCACACTTAAAACATGAGACGGCCCCGGCACCTGTCCCGCCCATCCAGGGCCCACTGTGCCGCAGGATCTGCGCATGCCAATTACGTCTGGGCGACCCATAGAAAACCGGCTACTCCAGGGGCTGTCGAAGACTGACTACGGCCGGCTGGAGGCACAGTGCGATAACGTCGAACTGGCCTTTGGCACTGTCCTGTGCGAACCGGGTCATCCGATCCTGCATGTGTATTTCCCTCAAACAGCGCTCATCGCTGAAGTGGTGACGTTGTACCGCCACCCTCCGCTGCACATGAGCCTGATCGGCAATGAAGGGATACTTGGGGCGACGCTTGCTCTGGGGGTTAATACCGCCCCCATGCGCGCCGTGGTGCAAGGCGCCGGTACGTGCCTGAGGATGAGTGGCTTGCAGCTGCAGGTCGCGCTGCGCGAGAGCCCGTTATTGTTGCGCAGGCTCAATCAGTACCTGTATGTGCAGATGATGCAGCTCGCTCAAACCGCCGCCTGTACCCATTTTCACGAGATCGAGCCACGCCTGGCGCGCTGGTTGCTGATGACCCATGATCGCGCGCACGCCAATCACTTTCATCTGACCCACATGTCCCTCGCGGACATGCTCGGGGTTCGGCGCAGTGGCGTGACATTGGCCGCCGGCACGCTGCAACAGCGTGGATTGATCCGTTACACCCGTGGTGAAATCACGATTCTTGACCGCAAGGGATTGGAAGCGGCGTCATGCGAGTGCTATAGCGACACCCACTCGCCTGCGCTATGACACGACTATCGTGCCAAGGGAAAGGTCGCCGTGAACGTGGTACCGCCTTCTATCGAGGAGGTCACCCGTACATCGCCGTGATGCGCTCTGACAATCTCTCTCACAATGAACAGGCCGAGCCCGACACTGCGCAGTTTTGCGTTATCGTGACTGCCGCGAATCATCGGTTCGAACACGTTGTCGAGCAACTCCGAGGGTATCGGCGTGCCAAGGTTGTGCACGGCAATGATCACCTGGTCCTCGAAGCACGAAGACACCGTGACCCCACCCTCAGCCGTGCCATAGGCAATCGCGTTGGCAACCAGATTGCCAATAAGCTGGTAGAGCCGATCACGGTCGGCGATGAAATGACCTTGGCCGACACAAAGATGGGCCAGCGTGTGCTCAGGGAACACCAGACTCAGCTCGTCCAGGCATTCGCCCACCAATGTGTGCAAATCAACCGGCCTGAGGGACACCGCAATGCTTCGCCCGACTTGCCTCAGGGTGAAGTCCAGCAGGTCTGCCACCAGGCGCTGCGCGCGCTCTGCAGCGTGCGTGATGTGGCCAAGTATTTGTGCTTGTTTAGGAGGCAAGTCACGGCAACCGAGCAATTGCGAAGCCATTTTTATCGCCGCCAACGGGTTGCGCAGGTCGTGACTGACAATCCCGATCAACTGTTCGGCGAACAGCGCCCGGTCTTCTGCCGCAGCGTAACTGCGCCATAACACGTCCCGTGCAACGTCCATTGCATAGTGGGCCTTGAGGTTCATCGCCAGATGCCGCTCGGCAAGCATGCGTGCAGCGAGAGGCCGGTCATCGGTCTTGAACGGCCTCACCTCATGAAACGTGCCGTGGTACGCAATACTCGGTTGCACGCTATTCACTCCAGTGCAAGTTCAGCGTTTCGATGGATTTACCATTGACTGAAATGGTGTGGCGCTCTTCATGACCATTCAAACGGGCGATGACCACGTATTTGTTTACCGGCAGTTGCGCGTACACGATGGGGCCCACCTGACTCAGCGACAACAGCGGGCTACCTTTTTCGCTCTGGATGACCACGTCGACATTGCTGACGTACTGATTGGCCGGCCCCGTTGAAAAGGTCATGTGAAGGTTGTAGCCCTGGGTCTGGAGCAAGGCCTTTGACTCATCCAGGCCGATGCCTCCCGTCAGATAGCGGATGCCATTCTGCTCCTGCGGCTCCAACTGCACGGCCGACATGTCAACCGGTTCTGCGGTGGCTGCATGCAGCACCACGGGAGACACACCCAGCAATAGGGCCAGGGTGAGTCTTGAAAGCGTCAGTGAATGACTGAACATCATGATAAACACTCCTTGAATCGTACTAAAACGAATGACGGTGGCGTGGGGGAACTACTTTTTGATTTCGTGCCCAACGATTCCGCCAACGGCCGCACCACCGACAGTACCCAAGGCGCTGCCTCCGGTTAGAACAGCCCCACCGACAGCACCGACGCCAGCACCAATGGCCGTGTTACGCCCTTGTGTCGACATACTGGGACAACCACTCAAACTGATGAGCACGGCTACCGTTAAGGCACCGTGCGTAAACTTCTGCAAGATTTTCATGTTTTCTCCGGTAAATGACTGGCAGCAATCTGCCTGACACTCAGAGTGCGCGTAGTGGCCGGATTGAGTCTGTGCGCTAGTGCACGGATAGCTGTTTGTTTTATTAACAGGTTGATAACAGAAAGTAGTCGACGTTAATGCTGTCGCACGCGCCCGCGGCGAATACCTCCCTACTATTCACCGCAACCACTAATTGAGCGGCGGATTATTTGTCGATCGACGTCATATTCTCCCCAATAAAAGCAACACAACCAGGACAATAACGACCACGCCTAATAAACCGCTCGGCGCATAGCCCCAGCTTCGGCTATGCGGCCATGTCGGAATAGCGCCAAACAGCAGTAAAATCAACAGGATCAACAGTATGGTTCCCAAGCTCATGGCTTTTCTCCTTGGGTCTTCAAGTAGGTGAAATGGGTGCAGGCAGTGAGACCTTGATCTGCGCGTTGCAGGCTACCAACTTGACGCAAGTACCCGGTGCGGTCTGTACGGCAACACACATATCGTCAGTGTTTGATAGATCAGAGACGCGGTCGTTGTTATTCCGCTTATGCAATTTTTTTTGCGTCATTTAGAGTGCCCAGTGTGTGATGGCGTACAGAACGCTGCGACGATCAGGCACAGAATAAAAATAACCACAGAGCAGCCTTCGCTGCAGCAGGTAAAACCATGAACACAATGACCGAATCCGCCCTGGTACAGCGTATTAATGCACAGTGCCATCCATTGCTGCGCTACCTCCACAAATTAAGTGGCGTACGCTATTTGGCCGCCTATGACGCCGCCGGCAGTTATGAACTGAACCCTATAAACGGCCACGCAAAACACGCGACCGACAGCGAATTAGCCAATACGGAAGTCTGGGAGAGACTGCCTTAGGCAGCCTCTCTAACCCGGATATACGTTGTCGAATTTATCGTTTGATCAGCGAAATCTTGGTGCCTTCAATGCTGACGCCTGCCATCAAGCCTTGCTGGCCAAAGACAAACGCATAAGCATCGTCCTTCAATGTCGAGCTCGACAGATTTTTCGCCAGCCCTTCATCAACCAGAACAACCGTCGGACCTACACCAACTTCCCAGCCCTTGGTCTCACGTACATACTTGACCGCCTTGTCAGTCATCAGGAACACGGCATAAGCATAGGACTGGGCACCCGCCTGCAAGCCCCATGAACCGGTCACTGTGTTGTAGTAATTGTCTACTTTTGAACCGCTGAACATGACCCCCTCACCATAACTGCCACCAAATACCAGACCCGCCTTGATAACTTTAGGGAATACGAGCACGGCCTTGGCAGTGCGCGACATGGTCTCGGCCACCGGATTGGCTTTGTAGAGCATTTGCAAGGCATGCCGCGAATCCTGTTCCAGGTCTGCGGCCGTTGCGGCGCTTGCGGTGTTGAGCAAACCTGTTGAAGCCAGAGACAGGGTTGTGAGAGCGATAAACAACAGTGAGCGTAGTGAGCTTGTCATGGCTGTACTCCGATGCGAGTGACGCAAACAATGCGGCGAGCCGATATCCATCAGGATTGGCAGCCGCTGACTGTTCATTAAAGTGTAGTAGCGACCGGCCGGTGTCTGTTCGGTGGCGCACACTGCCAGCCGCTGAAAGGCTTCAATCGTGGCGCAGCTACTCGATAACCACCCTCAAGCTGCCCATGACACAGAACCTGTGGGAGCGAGCCTGCTCGCGATGCGGTGTTTCATTCAACATCAATGCTGACTGACAGTCCGCTATCGCGAGCAGGGTGTGTGGTGTTGATCAGGCGTCGGCGGTTGCCGGGTTGCGCAACGGATACAGCTGCTCATCGAACTGCGACAACCGCGGGAACTCCAGCGGTTGCTCATCGCCAAGGTGCTCCAGACGCAGGCGATAATCTTCGAGGAATGTCTGGCGCGCCTCATCGCTGATGTATGGCACATGCCAGGCCACGAACGGCTCCAGCACCTCAAACCCGACGTAGGCCAGCGTGCCGCGCAAAATTGGCCGCAGCATGTCCTGCAACGGGCCGTGAATTGCATCCTTGCCAAACATATGCTCGCGACCGCCCAACGTTACGCTCACCAGAGCCTTCTTGCCGCTCAACCCGCCCTGATCGTAAAAGCGCTTGCCGCCGTAGCAGACACCGGACACCAGCACCCGGTCGATCCAACCCTTGAGCATGGCCGGGGCGGAGAACCAGAAAATCGGGAAGTTTAGGATCAGCAAGTCCGCCCACAACAGCTTGTCGAGTTCAGACTGAATGTCCGCTGCCAGTGACTGGCTCTTCACACCCAAACGTTGCTCCAGCGCATAGACCAGATACTCAGGATTTTCCCGCGAAGAAAAGTCATTGCTGCTTGCCACCGGGTTCCAGTTCATCGCGTACAGGTCGCTGACCTGGACCTCATGCCCTTGGGCTTCAAGGGTCGTGACAGCCTGGTCACGCAATGCAGCGGTAAAGGATTTCGGCTCCGGATGGGCATGGACGATCAGTACTTTCATGGCAATTCCTTAGACATTTGCACGCTGTGTGTTTGAAGACGGTAATGGGCATGTGGAGTCATCAACGATCACACCTGGATCGCCTTCACTTCGACGAACTCGTTGAGCCCTTCTTCCCCCCATTCGCGACCGTTGCCCGACTGTTTGTAGCCACCGAACGGCGCCTGATAGTTGAACGCCGCGCCATTGAGGAAACACTGGCCCGCACGCAATTGACGACCGAGTTGCAAGGCGCGGTCAGCGCTGCCGGCCCAGACACCACTGGACAGGCCAAACGGCGAATCGTTGGCGATCTGAATCGCCTGCGCCTCGTCGGTGTAAGGAATCAGGCACAGCACCGGGCCGAAGATTTCTTCCTGAGCGATGCGCATCCGGTTATCGACATCGGCGAACAGGGTCGGGCTGACGTAGTAACCGCGCTCGAACGCCTGCGTCGTATCGCCGCCACACACCAACCGCGCACCTTCATGCTGACCGACCTGAATGTAGTCGCGCACGGTACGCCGTTGGGCCGCCGAGCACATCGGCCCGAGAAAGCTCTGCGGATCGAGCGGATCGCCCATGCGCACACTCAAGGTTTCTGCCAGCGCCAGCTCCACCGCCTCGGCGTAACGACTGGCCGGCAGCAACATGCGGGTCAACGCGGTGCAGGTCTGCCCGGAGTTGATCATCACGTCCTGCACGCCATAGCGCACCGCGGCGGCCAGATCCGCGTCCTCGGCAATCAGCAGCGGCGACTTGCCGCCCAGTTCCAGGCAGACGCGTTTCACCGACGGTGCCGCCGCTTGCGCTACCCGCACTCCGGCGCCGGTGGAGCCGGTGAACGACACCATGTCGACGTCCGGGTGTTTAGCCAGTGCTTCACCGACCTTCGAACCCGGCCCGCTGACCAGGTTGAACACGCCCGCAGGCAAGCCAATGGCCTCGATCATTTGCGCCAGTAAAAACGCGTGCAGCGGGGTTTCCTGACTCGGCTTGACCACCACCGTGCAGCCGGCGGCCAGCGCCGGTGCGAGCTTGCCGATCAGTTGATGCAGCGGGTAGTTCCATGGGTTGATAAAGGCGCAGACGCCCACCGGTTCACGAATCACCAGTGAGTTGCCGACCTCGCGCACTTCATCCATCAAGCTTGCGAGTTCGACGTATTGCTCCAGCCCGATGATAGGGCCGTCCACCTGAACCGAACGGCACCATTGCACTGGCATCCCCAGTTCGGCGGTGATCTCTGCCGCCATCTCGTCGGCTCGCGAGCGCAACTGCTCGGCAAGTGCGCGAATGTAGCCAGCGCGCACGCTGGACGGAGTCCGTGACCAACTATTGAAAGCCCTACGGGCAGCGGCCACCGCGTTCTCGACATCACGCTCATCACCCAGCGGCACCGAACCTGCCACTTCCTCGGTAGCCGGGTTGATCACCTCGGCGATGCCCCGCCCTGACGGAATTTGCCAGCGGCCATCAATAAATAGCGCGGTGTGGTTACGCATGGAGTTGGGCCTCCATCAGTTCACTGGCGCACCGGGAGATCCGCTGGCAGGCATCGCGCAACGGTTCCGCCCCCACCACCAGTCCCAAACGAATATGCCCGGCGGCACTCGGGCCGAACGCTTCACCGGCCAGCACCGACACGCCATGCCGGTCGAGCAGGCGATCGGCAAACGCCTGGGCACTGAGCCCGGTTTCGCGAATATCGACCATCACGAACATCCCGCCATCCGGTTTCAACGGGCGCACGCCGGGGCAATCCGCGAGGGATTCACAGACCAGATCGCGGCGCTGGCGATAGGCATCGCGCATCGCTGCCAGCTCCGACAAGTTGCTTTCCAGCGCCACTACCGCAGCGTCCTGAACAAAGTCCGGCGAGCCATAAAGCATGCACAGCGCGAGGTTTTCCAGATGCGCCGCGAGGGATGGCGGCGCCACTACCCAACCGACGCGCCAACCAGTCATGGCGTGGGATTTCGACAGGCTGTTGAGCGTCGCGGTGCGCTCGGCCATGCCGGGCAAACTGGCCGGGCTAATGTGTTCGCCCTCAAACAGCAGCTCGCTGTAGACCTCATCGGAAATCAGCCACAGGTCATGGGCGATGCACAGTTCCGCCAGCGCCTGCCAGGTGGTTCGCGGCAGGCTGGCGCCTGACGGGTTGTGCGGACTGTTCAGCGCCAGCGCCCGAGTGCGCGGCGTGATGCGGGCGGCAACGTCTTCGGGCAGTACCCGAAAGCCGTTTTCCGAACGCACCGGCACCGGAATCACCACCGCACCGCAGGCACCGAACACCGCTTCATAGGTCACGTACATCGGTTCAGCGACAATCACTTCATCACCTGGATTGAGCACGCACTGGGCGACGCTGAACAGCGCACATTGCGCCCCGGCCAACACCGTGACCTGATCGGCCGAAACCGGCTGGCCGCTGCGTTGCTGATGGCGCTTGGCGATGCTTTCACGCAGCGCGCGTTTGCCACGCACTTCGGCGTAGTGGGTGTTGCCGGACAACAGACTGTCGATAGCCGCCTGTACGATCGGCATCGGCGTATCAAAATCCGGGTCGCCTACCGACAGCAGCAGAATGTCTTCGCCCTGTTCTTGCAGCGCCAGTGCGCGGTAATGAATGTCCCAGGCGGCGGCGCCGTCACCGGCGATACGTTGAGTCAGATCGGAAAAGCGCATGGCCCCATCCCCTTTAAAAATAGCCCCGCAACAACGGTTGAAAGTCAGTGCGCGCACGCATGCTTGAGTTCAATCAGGGTCACGCCGTTGCGTTTGAAGCCATGGCGCAGATCGGTTTGCAGCTCAGCCAGGCTCTGTGGCTGGTTCACACTGCAGCCGAAAGCCCGGCCAAGGGCGGCGAAATCCGGGTTGCGCGGCAGCACGCCAATCGGCTCGATATCCAGCCCGAGCATGTCGTCGCGTATCTGCCCCAGTGCGTCGTTGTTCCACAGCAGCACCACCAGCGGGCTGTCCAGCTCCTCGACGGCAGTCGCCAGCTCCTGCGCGGTGTAGAGAAAACCGCCATCGCCAACCAATACCAGTCCGGGCCGTTGCGGCGCACCGAACTTGGCACCGATGCCCGCTGGCAAGCCATAGCCCAAGGTGCCGTAGCCGGTCGGATGCAGCCAACTGCGCGGCGCCAGGCTGTTGAAGGCGTAGTTGCCGGTGTAGGCCAGTTGGGTCATGTCGGTGCTGATGAACGCGTTGTCCGGCAGCTCGGCGGCGATACGCTCAAGAATCGCCTGATGGATCGACTGCAACGGACCGTGGCCGGCCTTCACTGCTGCTCGCAATGCAGCCACTGCCGCAATCGGCGCACTGGCATCGCGGGTGTCGGGCGACAGGCGTTCCAGCAACGCGGCGAGGGTTTGTTGCGCATCGCCGTGCAACGCCACCGCGCACGGATAGAAGTCGTTGAACTTACGCGGGTCGATGTCCACACGCAGCAGTTCGGCATTCAGTGGCAGACGCTCGCGCCAGAAATCGGTGTCGGCCATTTCGGTGCCGACTGCCAGCACCACGTCGGCTTCGGCGATCAGTTGCCAACCCGGTTCCACGCACAAGGTCGAGCCGGCATTGAGCGGTGCCTCTGGCGGCAACAAGCCTTTGCCGGCGACGCTGGTGAAAAACGGCGCCGCCAGCCGAGCGCTGAGGCTCTGAAGTTCCGGCGCCGCGTTCAGCGCGCCACCACCGGCAATGATCATCGGACGCTTGGCCGCCTGCAGCTTGGCCGCGGCTTGATCCAGCGCAGTCGCTGCCGGTACGCCGCGTCCGGGGCGACGCACCACTTCATGACTCCAGTCGCGAGTGACCTGCGCCGACAGCACATCCAGCGGCACGGAAATGTGCACCGGGCGCGGCCGTTCGCTGTCGAAGACCGCGTAGGCACGGGCGATCAGTTCGGGCAGGTCCTCGGTGCTGAGCGCCACCGCCGAGAACGCGGTGATCGGCGCGGTCATGGCGCGCTGGTCCTGGGTTTCGTGCAGGCACCCCCAACCCTTGCCGAGGCTGGCGGTGTGGTTGACGCTGGAAATCACCAGCATCGGAATCGAGTCGGCATAGGCCTGACCGATACCGGTGGCAGCGTTGGTTACGCCGGGGCCGGTGATGATGAAGCACACGCCCGGCTTGCCGCTGACCCGCGCATAGCCGTCGGCCATGAAGCTGGCGCCTTGCTCGTGGCGGGTCAACACGTGGCGAATGCCGCTGCCGGGCAGGCCGCGATACAGCTCCAGGGTGTGCACCCCGGGAATCCCGAATACGGTGTCGACGCCGTAGTTGGCCAGCAGGCGTACCAGGGCCTGGCCGCCGGTCAAAGTCGTGGTTTGCATGTTCATATCCTCACGTGTGGCCGAGGCGAATCAACGCATCGACCGCTGTCGTGCCGTGGGCACCGACCAACAATGGGTTCACATCGAGTTCCAGCAACTGCCCGGCGTTCTCACAGGCGTAATCGGCCACGGCACGAATCGCCGCCACCAATGCGTCCAGATCTGCCGCTTCACGACCGCGAAAGCCTTGCAGCAACGCGGCACTGCGCAGGCTCAACAAGGCCCCGCGAATCGCACCATCGGTGGTCGGCAGCAGCAGACTGCGGCTGTCCTTGAGCAACTCCACCAGAATTCCGCCGGCCCCAATTACCAAGGCCAAGCCAAAGTCGTTTTCACGCTTGATGCCGACGATCAGTTCGGCCAATGGCGCTGTGGCCATGGGCTCCAGCAGCACCCGATCGAACGGTACATCCGGCGCGTAATCGGCAATGCTCACGCGCATCTTTTCCAGCGCTGCACTCAAGGCCGCGCCATCCTTCAGGTTCAGCGCCACGGCGCCGGCTTCGGTTTTGTGCGGCAATTGTGCGCTGAGCGCCTTCAGCACCAAGGGATAACCCAGCGCATTGGCGTCATTCAGCGCCTGGTCCGGGGTGCTTAACACGCCGTTTGGAGTCGGCAGACCAAATGCACGCAGGGCCTGTTTGGAGTCCCACTCGCTGAGCAACTGGCCTTCGCCATCCAGCGCCTGCGGACACAGTGGCACCAATGCCGATTCGCCGAGCGCGAGCAGTGCCTGGCGGTTGCGCTGATAGCCGGCGATTCGGCCCCACGCGGCCAGCCCGTCTTCCACGCCTTGCAACGCCGCCACGCCTTGAGCGTGCAACCGCTCGCGGGCACTGGCCGGCAGCAGTTCGGGAAAGGCCGACGTGACGAAACCGGTCTTGCCGTGACGGACCAACGCCTGGCAGTACAGCTCAAGCAGCAAGTCGCACTCATTGCGCTCGCCGGTGAACTCCGCCGGATAGTCCAGCACCAGCATCGCCGCATCGGCTTCGGTGCGCAGGGCGCTGTCGAGCATGCGGTTCAACGCCTCGCCGTCGCCCCATATGGCGGTGGTGAAATCCAGCGGATTGACCAGGTTGGCGTAACTCGGCAGTACCTGTGCCAGCTCATCGGTTTGACTCTCATCGAGCTTGGGCAGGCTCAGGTCGTTACGTTCGGCGTAGTCGGCAATCAGCCCGGCGTCACCGCCCGAACAGGCCAGCGCAATCAGGCTGTTGCCCGCCGGCAGCTTGCCGCACGCCGCAGCCTTGAGGGTTTCGACGAAACTCACCGGACCACTGACGCGAATCACCCCAAGCCGCGCAAACAGGCTGTCGTACAGCGCATCGGAGCCCGACAGCGAGCTGGTGTGACTGAGGGCCAGTTCGGCGCCGATCTGCGACACGCCGGCTTTCAAGGCGATGATCGGAATACCCTTCTCCAGCGCCTTGTGCGCCGCCCGAGCGAAACCGGGAACGTTTTTCAGACCTTCAAGATGTAAGCCGATAGCGGTGACCCGAGGCTCGTCGAGCAACACGTCCATCAGTTCGGCAATCCCAAGTTGCGCCTGATTTCCGACCGAGGCCATGTAGGCCACCGGCAACGAGCGGTCGCTCATCGACAGGTTGTAGGCAAAGTTGCCGCTCTGGGTCAGCACCGCAACGCCCTGCTCCACCGGTTTGCCGCCGTGGGCCACCGGCCACAACGCCGAGCTGTGCAGATAATCCAGCAAGCCGTAGCAGTTAGGCCCGAGCAAAGCCATGTTGCCGGCGACCTTGAGCAACTGTTGTTGCAATGCCTGACCTTCAGCACCGGTCTCGGCAAAACCGGAGGCGTAGCAAATCACCCCGCCCGCACCTTTGGCGGCCAGTTCGGCCACACAGGTCAGGGTCAAGTCACGGTTGGTCGCGACGAACACCGCGTCCGGGCCGCACGGCAGCTCGGCGATGCTGCGCACACACGGCACGCCTTCAAGGCTTTCATGCTGCGGGTTGACCAGCCACAGTTGCCCAAGGTAGCCACCTTCGGCACAGCGCTTGAGCGCCCGAGCCATGCTGCGGCCACCGACAAAGGCCAGATGGCGAGGCGCGAGCAGGCGTTTGAGGTTGTCACGAATCGTCTGGGACATGGGTATTCTCCGGGGCGATCAGCGCAACAGCGGCCGCAGCAGCTCGCGGGAAATGATGTGGCGCTGGATTTCCGACGTGCCTTCCCAGATCCGCTCGATCCTTGCGTTACGCCAGATACGCTCCACCGGTCCTTCGTCCATCAGGCCCATGCCACCAAAAATCTGCACCGCTTCATCAGCTGCCCGACCGAGCACTTCACTGGCGAACAGCTTGGCCATTCCGGCCTCTCCATCGGTCATCGTGCCTTGATCCATCTTCCACGCGGTGTGCAAGGTCAGCAGCTCAGCCGCGCGGATCTGCGTGGCCATGTCCGCCAACTTGAACGACACGCCCTGATAAGAGCCGATCGGCTGGCCGAACTGTTTGCGATCCGCCGCCCATTGCAGCGACACGTCGAGTGCGCGCTGAGCCTGACCCACACAGTTGGCGGCGACCATCACCCGCCCGGCCGTCAGCCAGGCGTTGGCCACTTCCCAACCCTTGCCGACTTCGCCGAGCACTTTGGAGGCCGGTACGCGGCAATCGTCGAAGAACATTTCGAAGGTGTGGTAACCGCGGTTGCTCACGCACTTCGGCCCACGGCGAATGGTCATGCCCGGGGTGTTGCGATCCACCAGAAACGAAGTCACGGCGTTGCGCTTGCGGCCGTTGTGTTCGTAGGTGTCGGTGACCGCGAAAACGATGGCGAAATCGGCGTGCCCGGCGTGGCTGATGAAGTGCTTGCTGCCGTTCAGCACAAAGTCGTCGCCATCACGCACGGCGCGGGTCTTGATCGCGTTGGCATCGGAACCGGCGCCCGGTTCGGTCAGCGCGAAGCAGTCGATCTTCTCGCCCTGGATACACGGCAGCAGGTAATCGTTGATCTGCTGGCCAGTGCAGGCCATGAGGATTTTCGACGGCCGTGCGACAAACACATGCAGCGCCCAGGAAACCTTGGACAGCTCCCGCTCGATCAGCGCCTGGGACAGGTAATCGAGGCCGCCACCACCGACTTTTTCAGGCATGTTGAAGGCATAGAAGCCCGCCGCGATGGCCTTGCCGCGAATCTGTGCCGCCAGCTCCGGGGAGACTTCGTCGGCGCGATCGACCGCTTCCTCATGGGGTAGCAGTTCCTTGGCGACAAAGCTGCGTACCGCGTCCACCAACATTTCTTGTTCTTGGGTCAGCTGGAAATTCATGGTGTTACCTGTTGTTCGTTCACTGAATAGATGAGCGGCGTGGGCCTACTTGCCGACAAACTGTGGCAGGCGTTTTTCCATGGTCGCGCGCAACGCTTCGGCGCCGTCTTCACTGCGACCGCAGAGCAAACCCGCCGCCAGTTCGGCTTGCAGTTGTTCCGGCAGGCTGCGCTGGGCGCCTTCGCGCATGAGTTTCTTGGTCTGGGCAAACGCAAAGGTCGGCCCTACGGCCAGGCGTGCGGCCAATTCGTTGGCGGCGCCGAGCAGTTGTTCGTCAGCGCAGACTTCGCTGACCAGCCCTGCTGCCAAGGCGCGATCGGCGCCCCACAACTCGTCGAGAAACAGCAGACGCTTGGCTTGTTCGGTGCCGATCAGCCGTGGCAGATGCCAGCTGGCACCGGCGTCCGGCGAATACGCCATGCCGGTGTAGCCGGCCTTGAACCGCGCCGATTGCGCGGCAATGCGCAGGTCGCAGCACAGCGTCAGGTCCATCCCGGCGCCGACGGCAGTGCCGTTGATTGCCGCGATGGTCGGCTTGTCCAGGCTGTACAGCCGGCTCATCAGCGCGTGGGCGGTTTCGGTCCAGCCGTAGCTTTCCAGCGCGCCACGGGCCTCGGCTTCGGCCCACTCGGCAAGGTCGGCACCGGCGCAGAAACTGCGGCCGCTGCCGGTCAGCACCACGACCCGAACCGCCGGGTCGGCATTGAAGCCATCGAGCAAGGCGTGAAGATTTTTCAGGGTTGGAATGTCCAGCGCATTGCGCTGAGCGGTGCGATTGAGGGTGATCCAGGCAACGCCTGCTTCGACCTGACTGAGCAGAGAAGATTGAGTAGTCATGCGAATCCTCGAATTATTGTGTTTGGCATGAGGTGATGCGACTTGAGGCCATACTAAACGAGTGTTCAGCAAGGCGGCAATCTGCGAGGGAATTGGCTGTAACAGCCTTAAAAATCATTTAAATGATTGTTTTAATTGAGTATTTATCTGATTCCCGGCCGTGCGACAGCTGAGCTGTTACAACTTTGAACAACTGCCTACAGGGCACCGCAAACCACTGTGGGAGCGAGCCTGCTCGCGATGGCGGCGCCACATTCAACATCTCTGTTGACTGATCGACCGCTATCGCGAGCAGGCTCGCTCCCACAGGGAATGCGCTAAATCAAGGAATCAAACGGTCGGCAGGCTCGGTGCCAACACCCCTTGGCGTTTGCGGTGAATCAGGAAATACGCGCCGTAGCACAGCGCCATGAACCCAAAACCCCAATACAGCGAAGGACGCTGGGTTTCATCCATGGCCAGGAACACGAACAGCGAGCAGCACAAGGCGATGCACAGGATTGGTAGCAGCGGGAACCACGGCGCACGGTATTTCAGGTCGCTGAGCTTGCCGCCATCGCGCAGATAAGCCTTGCGGAACTTGTACTGCGCCAGTGCGATAACGATCCAGGTCACGGTGCCCGACATCCCACTCACCGCCATCAGCACCATGAACAAGGTGTCGGCAGCGATGAAACTGGTCATCAGCGACACCAGCGCGAAGCACAAAGTAATGCTCAGCGCCCGCAATGGCACGCCGCGTTTGCTCAATGGCGACAGACTTTTCGGCGCCATGCCGGTCTTCGACATCGCCCACAGAATCCGCGTCGAAGCGTACAGACCGGAGTTGCCGACCGACAGAATCGCCGTAAGGATCACGAAGTTCATCAAGTCGGCGGCATAAGGAATGCCGACCATGTCGAACACCTGCACGAACGGGCTTTCCATCAGCCCGGCCTGCTGCCACGGCACAATGGCCGACAACACCACGATCGCCAGCACGTAGAAGATCAGCACGCGGAACACCACGTTACGTACGGCGCGTGGAATGCTTTTTTCCGGATGATCGGTTTCGCCGGCAGCCACGCCCATGATTTCGCAACCCTGGAAGGCGTAGACCACGGTCATCATCACCGCGAACACCGCAGGCAAGCCGTTGGGGAACAACGAGTCGCCGATCAGGTTGCTCATCATCGGGGCGGGTGCGCCGCTGGTCAGCGGAATCGCGCCGAAGATCACCAGGACGCCGACCACAATGAAACCAAGAATCGCGGCGACCTTGATCCCGGAGAACCAGTATTCCGCTTCACCGAAGGCGCGGGTCGCCAGAGCGTTCAGGCCGAACAACACGACCACGAACAGCGCCGACCAATACCAGATCGGTACCGTGGGAAACCAGCGCACCATCAACATGCCAGCCGCGGTGAACTCCAGGCCGACGGTGGAGGCCCAGCTCATCCAGTACACCCAACCGATCATGAAACCGGTGGCCGGCCCGATGAACTGGGTGGCGTGGGTCTGGAACGAACCGGACACCGGCATCTGTACCGACAATTCACCCAGGCAAACCATCACCAGGTACATCAGGAAACCGGCAACCAGATAGGCCAGAATCGCCCCCACCGGGCCGCCCTGGTTGATGGTCACGCCGGAGCCCATGAACAGCCCGGTGCCGATCACGCCGCCCAGCGAGAGCATGAATATGTGCCGGCTTTTCAGGGCGCGGGTCAGTTGGATGCCTTTGCGTTCGATAGATTCGCTCATGTCGGCACCTCAGTAGTCGGCGAGGTGCGCGGCGCACGACAGGACGTCATGGCGCTGGGAAGGATCAGCTTTACGGCAGTTCATTATTATTATCTCCAATAAGCTTCGAAGACCGCGCTGACGGCGGTTGCGTCGATTATTGGAAACCCGTGTAAGTTCGCGTTGAACGTAAAGATCAAAGATGTAAAAAGTCGTAACGATCTTGTACGTCAGGCGTGCAACAGGTCCGCCAGCGTCTGTTGCGAACGCTGCAATTGCTCACGCACCTGCGGTGCCAACGCCCGCAGCGCCGATGCATCGCTGATCAGCGCCGCCTCTTCCAGCGCGCGCAGTACATTGGCCAATGCGCGAAAGCCCAATGAGTCGCTGCTGCCGGCCAAGCGGTGCGCCAGGTGAGCGACTTCGGTGCAATCCTCGGCCTCGATGGCCTCGGTCAGTGCGTCTCGATGCTGGGTGATCGAGTGGCGCAATACCGCCAGCAAGCCCTGAACCTTCTGTTCACCGAGCAAGGTCCGGTGAGTCTCTAACAACGGCCAATCCATCGCCTCGTCATCATGCTGTGGCTTCAGAATTGGCGACTGCCCGGCCAGCGCCTGCCGCAGGTTTTCGAGCTTCAAGGGTTTGGCAAGAATGCCGTCCATGCCGGCATCCAGATAGCCGCGCACCAGGGCTGGTTGCACACTGGCGGTCAGGGCGAAAATCCGGCTGTGACAATTTAGCCCAGCGCTGCTGCGGATCAGTTTGCACAACTCGACACCGCTGATACCCGGCAGGTGCACATCGAGCAGGATCAAATCGAAAGTCTGGCTCGCGCATTGCGTCAGTGCCTGTTCGGCCTCTTCAGCAAGCCAGATCTCATGTCCGTCGCGTTGCAGCAAGCCGCTGACCACTTCGCGGTTCAGCGCCACGTCCTCGACCACCAGAATCTTCAACGCCGGACCGGGTGCACTGCTCAATACCGCATCAGCCATGCCGGTGGCCGGCGGCAACGTCAGCTCGAACCAGAAACAACTGCCGCGCCCCATTTCACTGTCAACGCCAATCCGTCCGCCCAGTTGCTCCACCAAATGTTTGCTGATGGCCAGGCCGAGCCCGGTTCCGCCAAAGCGTTGTGCTACCTCTTCGCTGGCCTGAGTAAAGCGTTCGAAAATCTTTGCCTGCATCGCCGGGGCAATACCGATGCCGTTGTCGGTCACGCTCAGACGCAGTCGTTGGCCGGCTTGCCCCGAATCTTGCCCCAGCAATGTGACCTCGACGCTTACCTGCCCGCCTTCGGTGAACTTGATCGCGTTGGCCAGCAGGTTGCTCAGCACCTGACGCAAGAACTGCTCAGCACCGTGATACCTGTCGGCGACCTGCGGATCGACTCGGCAGTGCAGTGTCGTGTCGTTGCTCAGCGCGCGGGGCTCCAGCAACGTCAGCACCTCGTCGAGCAAGTGCCGGACCGAGAAGTCGACCGGCTCCGGGTGGGTTTCGCCCTCCTCCAATCGGGCGAAATACAGCACTTCGTTGAGAATCGTCAGCAACCCTTCGCCGGCCTTGTACAGCGCATCCAGACGTTTGCCGTCGCGCTCATCAAGGCTGGCTCCGCGCAGCAGTTCGGCCATGCCGAGGATGCCATTCAGCGGCGTGCGCAGTTCGTGGCTCATGGTCGCCAGGAACCGCGACTTGGCGAGGTTGGCCGCCTCGGCTTCATCCTTGGCGCGCATCAGGCTGGCCGTGCGGCGCTCGACCATCCTCAGCAGTTCATCGCGGTTGTCCTGCAACGCCAGGCGATCGGTTTCGCGCCGATCAATGTCACTGAGGATCGCCCGGCGCATATCGTCCAGCGCATGGGCCACGGTGTCGATTTCGTCTTCGTGGGCGCGGCGGCTCTTGTCCAGATGCAAAGGCTCATGCCAGTCACCGGCGGCGATGCGCCGGGCAAACCCGGCCATGACTTGCAGGTGCCGCGTGACCAAACGGTAGAACAACCCTGATAGCGCCACCGCCAACCCGCAGAGAAATACGCTCATCCACAACAGACTGGTCAAACCGGTGGCGAACAGCCGCTGATGCACCGCGCCCAGATCGGTACTGACTTCCAATTGCCCCAAATGCCGCACGGGACCTGTTGGCGGTTGGTAATCCAGTTCAAAACGCTCGACGCGCAACGGCCCGATCGGGTCCTGGTTGCCCTGCAGCAGATCGAAGTCCGGGCTGGTCAGACGAACCCGCGCCACGTCGGAGAAATCCACCAGGCCGCGCAGTTGCACATTCAACTGTTCCTGGTTCAGGTCCCAGAGGCTGCGTTCCAGGCTGGCCAGGTAACCGGCGCGAATCAGCTCCATGCGCGAGTCGATGTCACGCATCTCGCGGCGGTATTCGAAATACAGTTGCACGGTGCTGGCGAGCACGGTGAAGCACAGGCTGAACAACAGAATGAACAGCAACAGGCGCCGCAACAGTCCACCGGACCGTGCGCGAATCATTGCGCATCTGCCGGCAGGTTGATCATGTCGCGATAGGTCACTTCACTTTCGTTCAACCAACGCTCGATGTCCCCGGCATCGACCATCCGCTTCAACTGCGCGTCGATGTCCGGCATGCGGCTGGCCAGCGGAGAACGGCGTGACACCGCAACCCGCAGATAATCCACGCTCAAGGCGTTCGGCAAGGCCACGATGTCTTGCGCCCCAGGCAGGTTTTCGACGTAAAGCTGCCCGGTGCGCCGCTCAGACGTGATGAAGTCGATGCGCCCGCGAATCAGCTTGCCGAAGTTCTGGCGGCTGTCGGACACCCATTCGATGTTCTGGTGTTGGGCGACCAATCGGTCGAAATCCACCCCATAGCTTTCACCGAACAACAGCCCGCCACGGTAGTTGGCCAGGTCCTCCAGGCGTTCGAACTTCACCGGATGCCGACGATTGGTGAACAGCGCGACCTCTTCGCGCAACACCGGCACCGTCGAAAAAACCATGCTCTGCTCGCGTTGCACGGTGCTGTAGGCCAGCACCACGTCGACCCGGCCTTCGGCAGCGTCCAGCAGGCAGCGTTTCCAGTTGCCCAGCACGACGATCTCGACTTCGTAGCCCAGTTGCCCGAACAGGTTTTTCACCACGCTGGGAGCCAGGCCGCGTACCTGTTTGCCGTCGCTCCAGGAGATTGGCGGGTACACCGGATAATCGCAATAACGAACCTTCTCGACCGCCATCGCGCTGTTGGACAGCAGCGCCAACATCAGCCAAAACAGCCGCAACATACGGCTCAGGCCGCGACGCTGGCGGTGAACAGGTAACCGGCGCCGTGGATGGTGATGATCAATTGCGGCTCGGCTGGATCATCATGCAACTTGCGTCGCAAGCGTCCGACCAATACGTCGATGGAACGATCATTGGGTACCCACTCGCGGTTGCGGATCTGGTCCATCAACTGATCACGACTCAAGGTGTGGCCGCTGTTACGCAGGAACACACTGAGCAACTGGTACTCGCCGTGGGTCAGCAGGGTCTCGCTGCCGGCGTGATCGATCAGCCGTCGGCGATCAGTGTCCAGCGCCCAGGCGGCGAACTGCTTGACCGGCCGAAAAATCGCTGCAACCGGTTGCGGCGTCTGGGCATGACGAACCCGGCGCACCAGGTTTTTTGCCCGGGACACCAGCTCGCGTGGATTAAGGGGTTTGATCACATAGTCATCGGCGCCGCATTCAAGGCCGACGATGCGGTCGATTTCATCATTGCGGCCGGTGATCAGAATGATCCCGACCTCCGAACGGACCCGCAGCTCCCGGGTCAGGGTCAGGCCATCCTTGCCCGGCAGACGAATGTCGAGCATCACCAGATCGACCGTCTGGCTCGCCAGAAAGGTTTCGGCCAACTCTGCGGTGGCGGCGCAATGCACCTCATAACCTTCCTGGGACAGGTAGTCGTGCAGCAGTTCGCGAATCAGCGGATCGTCATCGACGATCAGTACCCGAGGAGCCATCGCTTGGAATCCTGCGTATGCCCGAAGGCGTGTTTCTTATTAGAGTTTTTTCCTGCACTGGCGCCAGAGAGTATCCATTGCTGAACGGCTGATCAACAGCTCGTCGTCTGCAAGCAAAAACGCTGGCGTCCACCGGCCTGCAAACCGTCGACCCAGGCTTCGCAAATCTGCATGCCCTGCTCCGGGGTAAAGGTCCCGGGGTTGAGGCCCGACTCCAGCCACAGGCCGTCGAGCAAGGCACTGAGGCTGATGGCGGCCAGGTCGGCGTCGAAGTGTTCCCAGCCCTCCTCCTGCGCCAACTCGGTCAGCACCTTGCGCAGTACACCGCGGTACTCGCCATAGGAATGATCGTGCGCCTGGTTGATCGCCTCTGCGGTCTTGACCGCACCCCAGAATGCCAGCCAGGCATCCAGCAGTTGCGGGTCCAATAGCTCGGCGGAAAACGAGCCGCGGAAGAACGCCGACAAACGCTCGCGTGCATTCGGTGCAGCCTGTTCCATGGCCTCGCGCAGCAGGCTCATGACCCGCCCGGTGATCGACATGTAAGCCTCGGCCACCAGTTCGTCCTTGCCTGAATAGTGATGGCTGATCAGCCCGACCGAAACCCCGGCCTCGGCGGAAATCTTGCGGATCGATGCGCCCTGGAAGCCGTGGCGCTTGAGGCACACCAGCGTCGCTTCGATCAGGTTGGCCTTGCGCAACTCCGGCTCCATGCGGGAAAAACGGGCTTCCTGACTCATGCGCGACACTCTCCGTGGATCAATCGTTAGGGGGCCACGGTCGGGAAGACCGCGGGCTAAACGACTGTACAGCAAGAGCGGCAAAAGTCTCCAGCGTCAGATCCGAGGTTTTCCCGCAAGGCTCGGTAGCTGCCACGGGAGCTGTCCTGCATCGCATTTCAATGTTGAGTAGATACCTATGCCCAAGAGTGGGCGCCAAAATAAGCTACTGCAAGGCAGAGTAAAAATACAAGTTGATTTTTTACTGCCGGTAAACTTCTATAGAGAAATAATAACAACGCCGAAACCCCGGCCTTTCGGCTTCAGCCCGTCTGGAGTACCCGTACCATGCCGACCTCGACCCCAGCTTTTGCGCATCTGTTCCAACCCTTGCAGATCCGTGGCAAACGCCTGAAAAACCGCATCATGTCCAGCGGTCACGACACCTCGATGCCCACCGATAACCTGGTCAACGAGCAACTGATCGCCTACCACCAGGCTCGCGCCGAAGGCGGTGTCGGGCTGATCGTGCTGCAAGTGGCCGGTGTGCATGACAGTGCGCGCTACACCTCGCATGTGCTGATGGCGACCGACGACGCCTGCATCGAGGGCTATCGAAAACTCGCGCAAAGCTGCCATGCCCACGGCACCGTGGTGCTCTCGCAGATCTTCCATCCGGGGCGCGAGATCATGGAGTCCAGCGATGGATTACTGGCGGTCGCCTATTCGCCTTCGGCAGTGCCCAACGAGCGCTTTCGGGTGATGCCGCGAGCGCTTGATCAGGCGATGATCGACGAGATCGTCGCCGGTTATGGCGCCGCTGCAAGGCGCCTGTATCAGGCCGGTCTGGACGGCGTCGAAGTGGTCGCCAGCCACGGTTACCTGCCGGCGCAATTCATCAATCCACGCGTCAACCGTCGCACCGACGAGTACAACGGTGACATGGAACAGCGTCTGCGCTTTTTGCGTGAAGTGATCGCCGCCGTGCGCGCCAACACCGACGAGCAGTTCATCATCGGCTTGCGCATTTGTGCCGATGAGCGCGACCCCGAGGGGCTCACCGAAGACGAGTCGCTGCAAGCGGTCAAGTCACTGCAAGCGCAGCTGGATTACGTGCACATCGTCGCCGGCACCTCGGCGTCATTGGGTGGTGCGGTGCATATCGTCCCGCCGATGGCGATTGAAGCCGCCTACCTGGCCAAGGAAGCCGGAACCTTCAAGGCCAGCCTGAGCATTCCGTTGTTCGTCACCGGCCGGATCAATCAGCCGCAGGAAGCCGAACTGATTCTGGCGCGTGGCCAGGCCGATGTGTGCGGCATGACCCGCGCACTGATTTGCGACCCGCAAATGCCCAACAAGACCGACGCCGGGCGCGCCGAAGATGTGCGGGCCTGCATCGCTTGCAATCAGGCGTGCATCGGGCACTTCCACAAAGGTCTGCCGATTTCCTGCATCCAGCACCCGGAAACCGGTCGCGAGCTGCTGTTCGGCCAGCGGCAAGCGACCACCCAGCGCAAACGCATCATGATTGCCGGCGGTGGTCCGGCCGGGATGAAAGCTGCGGCGGTGGCTGCGCAACGCGGGCATGAGGTGACGCTCTACGAGGCCAGCTCACAACTCGGCGGGCAAGTGCTGCTGGCGCAACTGTTGCCACGGCGCAGCGAGTTCGGCGGTGCCAGCACCAACCTGCAACGCGAGATGGAGCTGGCCGGGGTGCGCGTGGTGCGCAATACCCGGGTCGATCGGGCGTTGGTGGAGCGCGAACGGCCGGACCTGGTGATCGTCGCCACTGGCGCCGAGCCCTATTGGCCGACGTTCGAACGCGGCGGTGAGTTGCAGGTGGTGGACGCCTGGCAGGTGCTGCGCGATGAGGTGCAGATCGGCCGTTCGGTGGTGGTGGTCGACTGGCGCTGTGACTGGATCGGCCCCGGCATTGCCGAACGCCTGGTACGCGCCGGGCATCAGGTGCAACTGGCGGTCAACGGCACTCATTGCGGAGAAAACCTGCCGCTGTACGTGCGCGACCATCTGGCTGGCGAACTGCATAAGCTGGGCATCCCGATCACGCCTTATGCGCGGCTTTACGGTTGCGACGACAACACCGTCTACTTGCAACACACCGCCAGCGGCGAACCGATGCTGTTCGAAAACGTCGATACGCTGGTGCTCTGCCAAGGCCATCAACCGGTGGATACG
The DNA here is from genome assembly GCF_000217955.3 of Pseudomonas fluorescens HK44. GTDB lineage: Bacteria > Pseudomonadota > Gammaproteobacteria > Pseudomonadales > Pseudomonadaceae > Aquipseudomonas > Aquipseudomonas fluorescens_AQ. The sequence continues at coordinate 1,008,837 of NZ_AFOY02000015.1, forward strand.
CTAGGTTCAGAACTGCAAGGTCTGGTGGAGTTTCGGCGGATCGGCGACTGCCTGGCACCGCGCACCGCCGAAGAAGCGATTTATGAGGGCTTGAAAGTCGCCTGGGAACTTTGAGGCTGTTTATACTCCGGGGCTTTTACGTCTGGCCCTGAGTCAAGCACAGCTCATTGTGGGAGCGAGCCGCCCGGAGCCGGCTCGCTCCCACATGGACTGCGCGCAACTGACTGGCCCCCTTCACCGTTCGGAGCACGCCATGAGCAATAGCAGCAAGATGCCGCCTGCCAGCAGCGCGCCTTCGCCAGAAAGCGGCGCGGCAGAGCCTCACTTTCTCGGCACGCGGATTCGCGGCCTGCGCAAGCGTCGGGGCATGACCCTGGCGGAACTGGCGCAACTGAGTGAGCTGACGGCAGGCTACATCAGCCAGCTCGAACGCAACCTCGCCTACCCGTCGATCCCCGCGCTGTTCAACATCGCCCGAAGCCTGGGCGTGACCATCCAGTGGTTCTTCGCCAGCGAAGCCAATACCGCACCCGAAGACCACGGTTACGTGGTGCGCAAGAACAGCCGCATGAGCGTGCATTACGAAGACGGTATCGTCGACCAACTGCTGACCCCGCAACCCAACCGTCAGCTGGAAATGCTCCATTCACGCTTCCCGCCAGGCACCTACAGCCAGCACAGCTACAGCCACGAAGGCGAAGAAGCCGGTTATCTGCTGTCTGGCACTTTCGAGTTGTGGGTCGCAGAGCGTCATTTCCAGCTCAACGAAGGCGACAGCTTCAGCTTTTCCAGCCAGGAGCCCCACCGTTATGGCAACCCCGGTGACGTCGATGCGGTGGTGATATGGGTGATTACCCCGCCAACATTTTAACGGCGCAGGCGCCCATTCGGTTGAGTGGCGCATGCGCGCTTCAAGGTGTCACTCGGCAACTCCTTGAACAACGCCCGGTAACTGCTGGAAAACCGACCCAGGTGCCAGAACGACCAATTCATCGCCACTTCGGCCACCGTGGTGTCGGTCGCGGTGCGGCTGAGCAATTCGCGACGGGCGCTGTTGAGCCGGCGCAAGCGCAGCCATTGCGTCGGTGCCATGCCGGTGTAGGTCTTGAACGCGTGTTGCAGCTGACGCAGTGACACTTCGGCGACCTGGGAAAGCTCCAGCAAATTCAAGTTCTCTTCCGGGGTGTCCACTGCCCATTCACCGATCCGTTTCATGATCGTTCGCTCCCCTGCCCGGCGCTGCAACGCGCCTCGGTCCAGGCAAACGCAGGCGTTGTCGAGAATAAACAGGCAGTCGTCCAGCAACTGTTGGGTCAGCGCGTCCTTGCTTGGCGGGTCAATGGTGTTCGACAGCCGGGTCAGGGTGCCGCTCAGCCAGCGGCTGAACAACGCGTTCTGCTGTGAATTGAGCGGCGCCATGAACAAGCCTTCCAGCCGCTCTATGTTCAATCCATGGCGCTGAACGAATTCCGGGCCGAACACCACGGCCACTTCCTGGTAGTTCTGCGGGGTGATCCAGATGTTGCGGCTCTCGCCGTTCAACACATACAGCGCGTTGTCACTGCGATCGAAACAGAACGCCAGCGAGCCCGGCGGCGCGCTGAAATTCTGCTCGACGCGGGTGTTCATGCACTCCTCGTAAATCTGCACGCCTTGCAGGTCCAGATAACGCACTTGCCCTGCGAAATGCCCGGGCGACATCTGCTGATAGTGCTGCACCCAGCCTGGGGTCGCGCGGATCTGATCGGCGACATCCAGGGTGTTGAAAGCCTGGACGTGCAAGGGGTTTGACTCTGTCATGGAATGACCTGTACGCACTTTTCTGGTGCGTTTTGGTTCTGCTTAAAGTGGATAGATGGAACGAAACGCCTCGCCCAAGATAGTCGTCAACGCGCTACAGGGAAAGTCTTTCGCTGCTTGTACGCAATGCAGAGACCGACTCTGGCGCTGATAAAACCAACCACGAGGTCTTTATGAATGCCCCTTTCGATCAGCTGTCTTCATGGCTGAAAGAACACAAGATTACCGAAGTCGAATGCGTGGTCAGTGACCTGACCGGTATCGCTCGCGGCAAGATAGCGCCCACCAACAAGTTCCTGCATGAGCGAGGCATGCGCCTGCCGGAAAGTGTGCTGTTGCAAACGGTAACCGGGGACTTTGTCGACGACGACATTTATTACGACCTGCTCGACCCGGCCGACATCGACATGGTTTGCCGCCCGGATTCTTCGGCGATTTACGTGGTGCCGTGGGCGATCGAGCCGACCGCCATCGTGATTCACGACACCTTCGACAAGCTCGGTAATCCGATCGAGCTGTCGCCGCGCAACGTGCTCAAAAAAGTCCTCAAGCTCTACGCCGACAAGGGCTGGCAGCCGATTGTGGCGCCAGAAATGGAGTTCTACCTGACCCAGCGCTGCGAAGACCCGGACTTGCCGCTCAAGGCACCGCTGGGCCGTTCGGGCCGTGCCGAAAGCGGTCGCCAGTCGTTTTCCATTGATGCGGCCAACGAATTCGATCCGCTGTTCGAAGACGTCTACGACTGGTGCGAACTGCAAGGTCTGGACCTCGACACGCTGATCCACGAAGACGGCCCGGCGCAGATGGAAATCAACTTCCGTCACGGCGATGCGCTGGATCTGGCCGACCAGATCACCGTGTTCAAGCGCACCCTGCGCGAAGCGGCGCTCAAGCACAACGTTACGGCGACCTTCATGGCCAAGCCGATCGGCGACGAACCGGGCAGCGCCATGCACCTGCATCAGAGCGTGATCGACATCGCCACCGGCAAGCCGATCTTCGCCGACAGCGACGGGCAGATGAGCGAGTTGTTCCTGCACCACATCGGCGGTCTGCAAAAGTACATTCCAAAACTGCTGCCGATGTTCGCGCCCAACGTCAACTCGTTCCGCCGTTTCCTGCCGGACACCTCGGCACCGGTGAACGTCGAGTGGGGCGAAGAAAACCGCACCGTCGGGCTGCGCGTACCGACCTCCGGTCCCGAGGCCATGCGCGTGGAAAACCGTTTGCCGGGCGCCGATGCCAACCCGTACCTGGCCATCGCCGCCAGCCTGTTGTGCGGATACCTGGGCATGATCGAACGCATCGAACCGAGCGCCCCGGTACAGGGCCGCGCCTATGAACGACGCAACCTGCGCCTGCCGATCACCATCGAGGATGCACTGGCGCACATGGAAGACTGCCCGACCATCGAGCGTTATCTGGGGACCAAGTTCGTCCGCGGCTACGTCGCGGTCAAGCGCGCCGAACACGAAAACTTCAAGCGCGTGATCAGTTCCTGGGAGCGCGAGTTTCTGTTGCTGAGCGTCTGACGGCACGTCAGATAAAGCATGAAACCTTGTGGGAGCGAGCCTGCTCGCGATGAGGACATGACAGTCACATCAACATTGACTGATGCACCGTCATCGTCGGAACGCCGCCCGGAGCCGGCTCGCTCCCACAGGGACTGCACTTGACTGACCGGTAGTAGCGCCCGGGGCAACAAGCAAATCCAAAACATCGAAAACAATCATTCAAAGAGGTGTCGAAATGCGTCTATTGAAATCCGTCGTTCCCGCAGCGCTCGCGCTGTTCTGCAGCCTCGGCGCGCAAGCGCAGCCGAGCGTCAGTGTGTACAACTGGACCGACTATATCGGTACGACCACCCTCGCCGACTTCCAGGCGAAAACCGGTATCAAGGTCATCTATGACGTATTCGACTCCAACGAAACCCTGGAAGGCAAACTGCTCGCCGGGCGTACCGGGTATGACGTGGTGGTGCCTTCCAACCATTTCCTGTCCCGTCAGGTCAAAGCCGGCGCGTTCCTCAAGCTGGACCGCTCGCAGCTGCCGAACTGGAAAAACCTCGACCCTAAATTGCTGACACTGCTGGAGAAGAACGACCCGGGTAACGAGCACTCGGTGCCGTACCTGTGGGGCACCAACGGCATCGGCTACAACGTCGACAAGATCAAGCAAGTGCTGGGTGTCGATCACATCGACTCCTGGGCCGTGCTGTTCGAACCGGAAAACCTGAAAAAACTCAGCCAGTGTGGCGTGTCGATGATGGATTCGCCCGATGAAGTGTTCCCGGCGGTCCTCAACTATATGGGCATGGACCCACTCAGCTCGAAAATCGAAGACTACAAAAAAGCCGAAGCCAAGCTGCTGACCATCCGCCCGTACATCACCTATTTCCACTCCTCCAAGTACGTGTCGGACCTGGCCAACGGCGACATCTGCATTGCCTTCGGTTACTCGGGGGACGTGTTCCAGGCGGCGAACCGTGCCAAGGAAGCCAAGAACGGCGTGAACATCGCCTATGCGATCCCCAAGGAAGGCAGCAACCTGTGGTTCGACTTGCTGGCCGTGCCCGGCGACGCCGGCAACACCAAACAAGCCCACGAATTCATCAATTACCTGCTGGAGCCGGAGGTGATCGCCAAGGTCAGCGCCACGGTCGGTTACGCCAACCCCAACCCCGCGGCCAAGCAGTTCATGGACGCGGAACTGGTGAACAATCCAGAGGTTTACCCCTCCCAGGCGGTGCTGGACAAACTGTACATCTCGACCACACCGACAGCGGAAATCATGCGCGTGATGACCCGTTCCTGGAGCAAAGTGAAGTCCAACAAATGAATCAGGCAACCGCTATAAACCGGTCGGCGGAACACGCCCGCTCCTATTACAACGCCTCGGCCAATGCGAGGGTGCAACACCCGACGCTGACGTCGGATCTGCAAGCTGACGTCTGCGTGATTGGCGGCGGTTTTACCGGCGTCAACACCGCGATTGAGCTGGCCCAGCGCGGGCTCTCGGTGATTGTGCTGGAAGGCCGAAGGATCGGCTGGGGCGCCAGCGGCCGCAATGGCGGGCAGTTGATCCGTGGTATTGGCCACGACGTTTCGGGCTTTGCCCGTTACGTTGGCCAGGAAGGCGTGCGCTATCTGGAGCGCGCCGGCATCGAATCGGTCGAGGTGGTGGGCAATCGCATCCGCGAGCACGGCATCGACTGCGACCTGCGCTGGGGGTTTTGCGAACTGGCCAACACACCCGCGCAATTCGCCGCGTTTCAGCGGGAGCAGGAAACCCTGAGCGCCCAGGGTTATGCCCATGCAACCCGCCTCGTCAGACCCGAAGACATGCGCCAAGTGGTGAACTCCGGTGTGTACGCAGGCGGACTGGTGGACATGGGCTCCGGGCATCTGCACCCGCTGAATCTGGTACTCGGCGAGGCTCGGGTCGCCGAGTCGCTGGGGGTGCGGATTTTCGAGCAAAGCCCGGTGCTGGAGATCATCCATGGCAGCACCGTGCAGCTTCGCTGCGCAGGCGGCACGGTGCGCGCCGGCAGTCTGGTGCTGGCCTGCAACGCGCATCTGGAGGAGCTTGAACCAAAGCTCAGCGGCAAGGTGCTACCAGCGGGCAGTTACATCATCGCGACCGAGCCCTTATCGGCGCGGGCTGCCGCCGAACTGATCCCGCAGAACCTGGCGCTGTGCGACCAGAAAGTCGGACTCGACTACTACCGGCTTTCGGCAGACCGGCGCCTGCTGTTCGGCGGCGCCTGCCATTATTCCGGGCGCGATCCGGCGGACATCGCCGCCTACATGCGCCCGAAAATGCTCAAGGTGTTCCCACATCTGGCCGATGCGCGCATCGACTTTGAATGGGGCGGCCGGATCGGCATCACCGCCAATCGTTTCCCTCAGGTCGGTCGGTTGTCGCAGTGCCCGAACGTGTTTTACGCCCAAGGCTACTCAGGTCATGGCCTCAACGTCACGCACTGGACCGCGCGCCTGCTGGCCGAGGCGATTCATGCCGGACACAGCCAGGGCCTGGACGTCTTCAGTGCGGTGCCACACATGACCTTTCCAGGCGGGCGCGCATTGCGCACACCGCTCCTGGCACTGGGCATGTTGTGGCATCGTTTGCGTGAGGTGCTAGGTTAATGGTCATCGCCATCGAATCGTCTGGAGCTTCGTGCAATGGCCGCGATCGAACTGCACCGCGCACAACGGGATGAACTGGACTGCATCGAAAACCTGATGCAGTTCTATCTGTACGACTTCAGCGAGTGGCTGCCGCTGAAGATTGGCGCCCATGGTTTCTTCCCTCTTCAGCCGATGCTCGACTACTGGCGAAAGCCGGCGACGCAGCCGTTCCTGATCACGGTTGACGGGGAGATCGCCGGGTTCGTGACGGTTGACGACGCAGTTCGTTTCGACGACGTGCAGTACAACATCGGTTATCTCTTCGTCAGCCGCCGCTATCGAGGCCGCGGCGTCGGAAAGTTTGTGGTGTCTGCCCTGCTCCAGCAGCTTGCGGGTCAGTGGCAAATTTTTCATATCGACGCCAATCAACCGGCGCAGGCGTTTTGGTCCAAAATTGTCCCTGAGTTGACCCTGGGTCAGTTCACGCGTCATCAGCTCTCCATCGACGGCTACCCGTGCACATTGTTCAAGTTTCGATTCACTGAAGCTTGAGCCGCTGACTGCATCGAATCGGCAGGCAAAGGCTGGCGAAGTCCAGTCCCTGCGTCCAGACTCAGAGCAATAGACGCTCCCCGGCACTGACGACTCGAGGCTTTGTGCATGCTGCTTTTCCTGCTACCTCAGGCTGACTACGACCCCACTGAAAGCAGCGTGCCCTGGCAGGCGTTGCATGACGCCGGAATCGCGGTGCGCTTCGCGACGCCAAAAGGGTTGCCGGCCTATGCCGACGCGCGACTGGTGGACATCGGTTTCGGGCCACTGAACTCGCTGCTGATGACCCGAAAAGAAGATCTTCAGTGTTACGCGGCCATGGCCGCCGACGAGGGTTTCAAATCACCCATGCCCTACGCCGAAGTAGACCCCGAGCAGTTCGAGGGGCTGGTGATCCCGGGCGGCCATGCCAAGGGCATGCGCAGTTTGCTGGAATCCAAAGACGCCCGGCGGATTGTTCAGCACTTCTTTGATGCACAGAAACCGGTCGCAGCGGTCTGCCACGGTGTCTTGCTGCTGGCCCGCACGCTGGATTCCGACAACGTTCTTTCAGTACTCCACGGGCGCAAGGTGACCGCGTTGCTGGCCAACACCATGGAACTGCCAGCCTGGTGGATCACTGCGCCGTGGCTCGGCCGCTACTACCGCACCTATTCGCAAACAGTGCAGGCCGAAGTCACCGCGGCATTGGCCAGCGTCCATGACTTCTTGCCGGGGCCACGATTCGCGCAACGTGATTCGACAGAAAACCCGCAAAGCGGGTTTATCGTCCGCGACGGCAACCTGCTGACCGCACGCTGGCCAGGTGACTGCCACCGTTTTGCCGCGGAGCTGGTCAGCATGGTGCACCAGGCACGCGGTGCTCAGGCCCCGCGCCGGGCCGACTGGAAAGTCGGCATGCATTGACGGCGTCGGCGCGTTTCACAGGCGCCCGCTGACCGACCACCAACGCGGCAGCAGCTGCTGAACCTTGCTTTCGCCAAAGCGGTCATCGATCAGCATCACCACACCTTGATCCTGCTGGGTACGAATCACCCGCCCGGCAGCTTGCACCACCTTCTGCACACCAGGAAACAGGTAGGTGTAGTCGTAACCCGCACCGAAGATCGCCGCCATGCGCTGTTTCAGCTGCTCGTTGACCGGGTTCAGTTGCGCCAGCCCCAGCGTCGCGATGAACGCACCGATCAACCGTGAGCCCGGCAAGTCGATACCCTCGCCGAACGCCCCGCCCAACACCGCAAAGCCGATGCCCTGGCTGGTGGCCGTGAACTGTTCGAGAAAGGCCCGACGCCGGGATTCGTCCATGCCGCGTGACTGTGACCACTGGTTGATCTGCGGCCAAGTCTCGGCGAACAACTGCGCCACCTGTTGCAGGTAATCAAAGCTGCTGAAAAACGCCAGGTAATTGCCGGGACGCTCCATGAACTGTCGAGCCATCAACTCGACAATCGGCGCAAGCGAGGCCTGCCGGTGCGCGAATCGGGTGGAGATCTGACTGACAATCTGCACCTTGAGCTGCTCGGCACTGAACGGCGACTCGACGTCGATCCATACCGTGCTCGTCGGCAACCCGAGCAAGTCGGCGTAATAGCGCTGCGGGCTCAAGGTCGCAGAAAACAGCACCGTGCTGCGCGCCGCCGTCAGACGCGGGCGGATAAACCCGGCCGGCACCACGTTGCGCAGGCACAGCTGCGAAAGGCTGCGCGTGTTGCCGAGGTCACGCTTGCTGATGTCGAACAGGAAATGCTCATCGAACAGCTCGGCGATCCGGCTGAATTGCAGCGCATCGAAATAGAAACTCTGCAACGCAGCATCCAGCCCCTGCGGGTGATCGTTGAGGTAATCGCCGATGGCCGTCGTGCAGAGCGACAGCGCCTGCAACAGTTTTTCCGGGGCCTTGGCGTAGGCCTGATAAGGGCTGACCTGTGTTTTGTGCAGCGCATTCCACTCACGATTGACCCGTTGCAAGCTCTTCTTCAGCACCTCGGGAGCGCTTTTGCGCAGGGTATTCAAGGTGAATTGATCGAGGCTGGCGCTGTACATCTGCCGACCGCGCTCCACCAGATTGTGGGCCTCATCCACCAGTACCGCGACGTTCCACTGGTTGGCCTGGGCCAAACCGAACAGCAACGCACTGAAGTCGAAATAGTAGTTGTAGTCGGCAACCACCACGTCAGCCCAACGGGCCATTTCCTGGCTCAGGAAATACGGACACACCTGATGTTCGAGGGCAATCTCGCGCAGAGCCGCCTGATCGAGCAAGGTCACCTGACTCGCCGCCTCACGGGCCGCCGGCAAACGATCGTAAAAGCCTTTCGCCAACGGGCAGGATTCGCCGTGACAGGCTTTGTCCAGATGCTCGCAGGCTTTGTCGCGAGCAATCATCTCAAGCACTCGCAACGGTAAACCGTCGCTGCCGTCGACGATCACCTGTGCTGCATCCAGCGCCAATTTTCGTCCGGGAGTCTTGGCGGTGAGGAAGAACACCTTGTCCAGCTGTTGCGGCGCCAGCGCCTTGAGCATCGGGAACAGTGTGCCGAGCGTTTTGCCGATGCCGGTCGGGGCCTGGGCCATCAGGCAGCGACCGGTGCTGACAGCTTTGAACACCGATTCGGCGAGGTGACGTTGCCCCGGGCGGAAGTCCGGGTACGCAAAGCCCAACGCCTGCGCGGCCTGATTGCGCGCTTCGCGATGGGCCATTTCCTGCTCGGCCCAGTGCAGAAACAGCCCGCATTGCAGCGTGAAGAAGCGCTCCAGCTCAAGCGCGCTCCAGGTTTCGACCAGGCTGGTTTCCTTTTCGCTGACGATATCGAAATACACCAACGCCAGCTTGATCTCGGCCAGCTGCAATTTCTGGCACATCAACCAGCCGTAGATTTTCGCCTGGGCCCAATGCAACTGCCGGTGATTGGCCGGCATCCGCTCCAGTTCGCCACGGTAGGTTTTGATTTCCTCAAGACGATTCTGGCCAGGGTCATAACCGTCCGCCCTGCCCCTGACTGTCAATTGCCGATATTCACCTTCAAGGGCCACTTCGTTTTGATAGGTCTCACTGCGCCGCGAGGCGACGGTGCGGTGGCCCACGATGCCCTCCAGAGCTGTCGGCGACGGGGTGAAACGCAGGTCGAGATCACCAACCTTGGCGGTGAATTCACACAGCGCACGCACCGCAACGCTATAGCTCACGCCTCGGCCTGCGCCCATTGCACATAGCAGACCGCGACCGGCATCTGGTGTTCGTGACAGAACTCCAGCCAGCGCAGTTGGTTGTCTTGCAGGCGATCGCCCGGGCCTTTGACCTCGATCATCCGGTAGGTCTTGTGCTGCGGCCAGAACTGGATCAGGTCCGGCATCCCGGCGCGATTGGCCTTGATGTCCAGCAACAGGCGATTGAACCAGTGCTTGAGGTGTTCGGCCGGCAGACAGTCCAGGGCCTGCTCAAGTAGCTCCTCGGTCAGCACGCCCCAAAACACGAAGGGCGACTGCACGCCTGATTTGACACGAAAACGCTGGCGGATGGTCTCGGCATAACGCCCATCGTCCAGTTCTGCGAGGCACGTCTGGAACAGCTCGGCACGCCGGGAATGAAAATCCGCGCTGAACAGGTCCACCGGCCCGCGCTGGAACGGGTGAAAAAACGCTTCCGGCAGCGGTGCAAAGATCGCCGGCCAGCAGAGCAACCCGAACAACGAGTTGATCAGGCTGTTTTCGACGTAATGCACCGGCGCCGCGGGTTCATCGAGATGAGCCTGAACATGGAATTCGACTGACAGCGTCGGGTCGATTCGCGGCAGGCTCAGGTCCAGCCGCTCAACGTCGCGGGCCTTGACCCGTGGCATCGGCGGCCCGCCGAGTTTGCGCCGCAACCGGGGCAGCACCCGCAACAGCTGTTGTTGCTCGGCGGCGCTCTGCGGCGCGTGTTCGGCGTGGGTCGCCAACTCCAGCGCCAATTGAAACTCGGCGCAACGTTCCAGTACCCGGATCAAGCGCAACCTGGCGCCGGGGTAGACACATTCGCGGTAGATCGTCAGCGCTGCCGGGAAATCGGTGATGCGCTCGCAGTGTTGCCCGATCTGAAACAGCAGCTTGGCGCGCCGCCGCTCAAGCCAGGGGTTGGCGGTTTGCAGTGCCTGGATCAGTTCGACGACCTGTTCCAGCGCCTCCCCGGCTTCAAAACGCAACTGGCAATCGTGCAGATAGAGAAACGCCTCGACGTCGTCACGACTGCGCAAGCCTCGGGATTCGGCGCAAAACTCGACTTTCTCGTAGGTAAAGATCCCAAGATCCGCCAGGACGAACTCCGACCAGTCCTGATACAGATTGCCGAAGAACATCAGCCGCAACCGATCGCACAGGCCCATGATGGTCAGGCTCAACAACCGGTCATCCAGCGTCGGGCACCAGTTCTTGAAGGACTGCGTCTCGGTGAACTGCTCGCTCAGTGCAGCCAGCCACTCGGACTTTTTCGCTTTGGGTTGTTCGATGGTTGCACTGAAACACTGAAGGATTTCCGGTTTGAGCAGCACGTCGAACAGTTGCTCAATCGACAGTGGCGCCTGTTCGTCAACCCAGCCAAGGTTCAGCAAGGGTTCTGCCGCGCGGGCACTCTCGCCTATTTCGGCGTAGTGCAACTTGCCGAGGCGAAAATGCTCGCCCTTGCGCATGACCATTCTGACCAGCAATGCCTGAGAGGCGCGCGGCAACTGGCCAAAATCAACGATGAATTGCTGCTCTTCCAGGCTGAGCACATCGGCATAGCGCTGTTCAAGCCAGGCGAGCACTTGTTGAAAGTTGTTCAGGTAATAGAACGGATCTTCGAGCGGATTGACAGTCACAGATAGAAAGCGCCATGGCGAGCGGGTACTGGTTATGCGTACAGATATCAGCTGAACCCCGGTGCTGGCAAATGGAAAAAGATCAGCGGCCGGTTTTGCGTAATGAAGGTCAGTCAACAGTGTCCGGGCACAACGCATGACCCGTAGCAGCCGAACGCAGGCTTCGCCAGCTGGTACGGACCGCGTTACGGCTTGACTGATCGTCATCAGCCGGTTGGGTGGCTTTTTCCACAATAAATCGAATTTTACCGAAATGAGTGACACCAAGGACGGTCAGTATCGAAATGACGCATGTGTGTGTCGAAACGATCTAGAGATTTCTGTAAGAGAGGTTTATTCACGAATATCCGTATTCTGAGCCCGCCCCTGGTCATCGTGGGCTTGCTGGCACTAGGCGGGGCAAACGTGCAGCGGCGATCATGAGCTTGACCCAGTCAGCGCAGCTCAATTGGCATGATCCGTATGATTATCTGAAGGACGTTCTGACACACTTGCCTATGAAGAAAATGGGCAGTATGCGCAACTACTGCCACAAAATTGGATGCCACCTCATATTATCTGCCTCCCCATAGCCATGTTCTGAACATATAGGAGATCCATGAAGTGAGCAGGCGTGTTTACATAAGCGGTGCATCTGGAGCCGGCGTGAGCACTCTGGGAGCCGCTCTGGCAGCAAGGCTTCGAGTCCCCCACTTTGATGTCGATGACTATTATTGGTATCCGACAGAGCCACCATTCGAGCAATCACGACCTCCAGCAGAGAGAGTTAACCTACTCAACCATAGCTTGGCTGATGGTCAGTGGGTACTCTCCGGTTCATTGGATGGCTGGGGAGACGAAGTGATTCAACACGCTGATCTGGTCATCTTCATCGATACGCCCACACACCTCCGAATTGAGCGCCTAAAGGCACGCGAATCACAGCGTTATGGTGAGCGCATTCTCCTAGGAGGGGACATGCACGCGAATCACTTGGAGTTTGTCGCGTGGGCTGAAAGTTACGAAGAGGGCACTAAGGCTGGCCGCAGCCGACCACGCCATGAGCGGTGGCTCAAGCAGTTGGACTTGCCCTCACTAAGGGTAAATGGAGAGCTCCCAACTGAGCAGTTGCTTGTACAGGTAATCGCTGCGATCCAGGATTGAGGAGTTCCACGCGCCTCCAATCTAAGGAAACTCTGAAAAAGACTTCCAACTCTGGTGAAATACCCCCTCACACGAATCGACCGGTTGAGCCCCGATGAAACAGATGTCCTTCGCCGATGCCGAGTATGCCGGCAAACGTAAGCAAACCCGCCGTGAGCGCTTCCTGATCGAGATGGATCAAGTCGTGCCCTGGAAGGGGTTGATTGCCTTGATCGAACCGCATTATCCAAAGGGTGAAGGCGGTCGTCCGGCGTATCCGTTGCTGGCCATGTTGCGGGTTCATCTGATGCAGAACTGGTTCGGCTACAGCGATCCGGCGATGGAGGAATCGCTGTATGAAACGATGATCCTGCGTCAGTTTGCAGGGCTGCATCTGGATCGAATTCCTGACGAAACCACGATCCTCAACTTCCGCCGCTTGCTGGAGAAGCATGACCTGGCGGGCGGGATTTTGCAGGTTATCAACGGTTATCTGGGTGAGCGTGGATTGATGTTGCGCCACGGAACGATAGTGGATGCGACGATCATTCATGCCCCCAGCTCAACCAAGAATAAAGACAAGAAACGCGATCCCGAGATGCATCAGACCAAGAAAGGAAATCAGTACTATTTTGGAATGAAATCCCACATTGGCGTCGATGCGGATTCGGGCTTGGTTCATAGCGTGGTCGGTACTCCTGCCAACGTGGCGGACGTGACACAAGTGGATCAACTGCTTCATGGGGAAGAGGTTCACGTCTGTGGCGATGCCGGTTACACCGGGGTGCAGAAGCGCCCGGAACATCAGGATCGCAAGATGATCTGGTCGATTTCTGCACGGCCCAGTTCGTACAAAGAGCATGGCAAAGACACGGTGATCGGCAGTGCGCTACGCGGAATTGAGTATGCGAAAGCGCAAGTCAGAGCCAAGGTTGAGCACCCATTTCGAGTGATCAAGCGCCAGTTTGGCTATACGAAAGTGCGCTTTCGTGGTCTGACGAAAAACATCGCTCAACAGACGACGTTGTTCGCCTTGTCGAACTTGTGGATGGTGCGAAAACGATTGTTGAATGCAGGAGAGGTGCGCCTGTAATGCGGGCTAATCGCCCTGAAACAGCGCGATTAGAGGAAAAATCATGAATTAAAGAGTGGAAAGGTCTGCTTTTCGACCAAATCAGCGTTTTTTGAACCTCACGCAGAGAAGGCATCAAAAATCGGTGGGTACTTCAGAACTTCCCTAAATGTAATCACCAGCCGTGAAATCAGGTAGCTCGGTCTATCAAATTAATCGCGCAATCAGGGTTTACGACTACTTCGCCCGAGCGCAGACCGATCCGAACGCAGGCTTCGCCATCTACGGACCGCGTTATGGCTTAACTGATCGTCATCATTCGGCTTTCGACTTTTTCCGTCATCAACCGAACTTTCCTGGAGTGAGTGACACCAACAACGGTCAGTACCGAAATGACGCACCTGCGCGTCGAGACGATCAAAAGAATTCTGTAAGCGAGGTTTATTTATGAGTATCCGCATTCTGAGCATGCCCCTGGCTATCGTAGGCTTGCTGGCATTAGGCGGTTGCGCGTCGCCAACGGTGGTGACGTTGCAGAACGGCACCCAATATTTGACCCAGGACACGCCGAAAACCAAAGGCACAGACGGTTTCATTGAGTTCAAGGACATTTCCGACGCCAGGATCAAGGTCAAGGCGGACGACGTCGCCACCATCCGCACAGGAAAATGATCGAAAGCCTTAGGGCATCTGAAATGCAGGGTCTTGCCGCCGGATGCTGTTATCGCAGGAAATGACCTGCCCGCCGCGTTGCAGCAATTGCCCCCTTATCATTTGGCAGCGCTCGTATTCCCGGGCATTCGCGTTGTCGATGCTGATATTGCCGGTCACGGGCGGTTGCTTGCCATCACCCAGGCTCAGTTTCACCCAGGGTTGTTCCGGCTGAATCTGGAAATGGCTTTTCTCGGGATCAGGCTCGGTCTGTTCGACCTGTGCGGGTGTTGGCAGTTGATCGGCAGTTACGCCATACCGGTTCAAAATCGAGCCATGAGGCAACTCCTCGGCGATCGCGCCCGCCGATAAAATCATCAGCGCGACTGCGACTGCTTGCCTCTTGCTGTTACTCACTGTGTTCAATCTCCTGTTTCGGTTCACCGCGCCTGACGTCTGTGTCGCGCGAAGGTAGTGCCCTCTGGAAACGCATGGCCTGGCCGGTGGTTTAATGCCATGGCAAAAAAAAATACCGGGGCACACGCGGAAAACTCCGTATTACGCCTGGCTCACCGGAACATTGTGGCTATGCTTTTCAGAATCGACGGGCGTTTTCCTGATCCGGGGGAAATGCTTTTGTCTGATATTTGAGCCTGCCGTGTAGCGACAGGTCACCTTTTTCGATCAGAAGGAATTACCAGCGTGCAGCCCCTACAACGCCCTATGAGCGATAAGGACTTCGCGCTTCCCCTGCCCGGCTTCAAAGTGTTGGCACTGGCCCTCGCAGTATTCGGGCTCAGTGCGTGCAGCAGTATCCATGCACACACCACCGAATACGCCGGGGCCCAGCACACAACCGCCACGTCCCCGAACTCGGTGCAAATACTGCGTACCCCGCCCACACGACCGTACACGCGGTTGGGTGAAGTGATTCTGCACTCAAGCACGCAACCGGCTCCGCCCGTCAACGAGTTCGAGCAGAGACTGCGTGAAGAAGCGGCAAAAATCGGCGGCGATGCGGTGGTGGTGATCTACGACATGATGCTGCCCATATCGGCTTACGTCAGCGCTGCGCTTCCGCTGAATCGGGATTTCCACACCGAGCAGAGACGCAAGCTCAAAGGCATCGTGATTCACTATGAATAAACGCTGAAAAACCCGACGCGAACCGAGGTTCGCGCCGGGCTTTTTAACGTCAGGCGATCACCACGCCTGAACTCGCCAGGTGATCGAGCCCGACCCCGACCAGCGTCACCGAGTCATTATCGAAGCTCAACACGGTATCGGCGCCTACGGCTTTGGCGTGGTCGCGTACGTCGTAGTTTTGCCCAACGCCTTCGACGCCGAGGAACACCAGTTTGTCGCTGCTCTGGTAGCCCACAATCCGGTCGTTGCCGAAGTCGCCGCTGAACAGGAAGGTATTGCTCCCGCCACCCGACTCCATCAGGTCATTACCGGCACCGCCGACAAACACGTCATTGCCCTTGCCGCCCAGCAGGATGTTGTAGCTTCCGGCATCCCTGAAGGTGTCGTTGCCGTTGCCGCCCTGGATCAGGTCATCGCTGTTACTGCCGATGATGAAGGTGCTGCCCTTGTGGGTCTCGGCGCTCTGCCCGATGTCCTACAAAACATGATCCAGATCAATGACAGCACTTCAATCGCCAAACGGCCTTAAAGATTTCACGGCTCTTTCACGAACGAGTGCTATTTTTAAAATTCAAACGGTTGGGCCAATGAGGGCTCATCCCTCCTAAACACGGGCTAACGGACGCGCTCGATGAACAAGGCGGGCAGCACATGAATAGAGTGTCGTTGAGCAAGGTTACGTTTCCAAACGCCTGCCAGCTGATGCGCTGGTATTTTCATCCCATGGGATTCGAGGCGAGCATGGATGCCCCGGACAGCATGATTGCCCGGTTGTTTGATCGTGCCAGTGGCGAGACCATGATCGCCATTGCCGGAATTCCCTGCGCTACCGTGATGAACGCCGCCGATGTCGAGCGCATAATCGAAGCGGTGGAGGATGAGCTTGAAGCCTTTGCTCCTCCGCTCGCCCTGAAAAGTGCTTCTTGAACCACAACCCTTTGACATCAAAGCCCACACAGCGTGGGCTTTTTTATGTTCGAGGGTATTCCTGATTTCCTGCATCGCCCTGTTCAGACCGACTGTTTGCCAACTCGCTGATCGGCGAAGAAAGGCTTGCCCTGCGCGATCCTGTCGGATGCCTTGGGCATATTGACTGATTGATTGTCCTGGCCATCGACGTACCAATAGCAGTGCTTCACTGCCCGGGTGATGCCAACGTAAGCCAACCGCAGAATCTCGTCTTTCTGCGCACTGTCATAAGGCTCCGCGTCACCATCCTTGCCCAAGCCGGCCATGCGATAGACCTGATTCTTGTACGGTGAGCTGGTCAGGTGCTGGCAATCGCCGAGCAGGAATACCGCATCGGCCTGAAGCCCCTTGGCACTGTGATAGGTCAGCTGCTTGAGCCGTCGAGCCTCGAATGGCAAGCTGGAATCAGCATTAACTACAGGATAAATATGCTCTTCAATCAATAACTTATCGCTACTTTTTCGATACAGCATCAAGATTGAATCACCGTTTCGATAGTGTTCCGTCAGGCGCTTGGCCATGGCCGAATCATCCCGATCATGGACGTTGACCGGCAGCAGTTCCCCAGGCTCGCCACTGGCCTTGGCTTTTTTGCCGGGAATCGCCGGTGCTGCGCGCACGATATGCTCGGCAGCGTCGATGATGTGCTGATGGCTGCGGTAGTTTTCGCTGAGCATTACCCGCGTGGTACAAGGCGACGGAAATTCCTTGTTGAACTCCATGAAGTACTTCGGCGAACTGCCGCGCCAGCCATAGATCGACTGCCAGTCATCGCCGACGCACAGCAGCGACGAGCGTTGCGCCCCGCGCCCGATGTGCATGGCCGGACCACGGCTGCGGATCTCCATCAGGGTTGCGCGAATCCAGGAGACGATTTGCGGGGAAACGTCCTGAAATTCATCGATCATCAAATGCGACATCGGTCGCAGCAGCTCATCGCTCAGCAGTTTGAGGTTTTCTGGCGAATGCTCACTGAACAAAGCGAACATCCGGTTGTAGGTCATCACCGGCGGCGACTGATCCAGCAGGTGATCCTCCAGGGCTCGCCAGTACAGGCTGAGCGCTTCAAAGAACAAACGGTCCGGATCGTCCTTGGCGAAACTCATCTGGCCCACGGCAGCCGGAACATCCAGCCCAAGGTTTTCGATAAAACTGGCCGCCGCGACAAAACAATCGAGCAGCGGCGCGGAACCCAGTTCACCCTTGACCTTGTAATCGAACCCCGGCCCGGCGCTGGCATCCCCTGCCAGCGTGGCCAATACGCGCTTTGAAGACTCATAATTATCTAACCAAATCAAAGGCTTACGACAGAAAGCTTGAAACAGGGTGCGCTTGACTGCCCATTCGGCGCGAACCGTCAGTTTGGCATTGGGACGGCTGATTTGCGGGTTTTCACGGGGGTCGAAGCCTAGAACCACCCAAGCATCGAGCGTCGGGATGTAACCGTGACTGTGGAAGGTCGAACCGTTGATCTCGAATGTCTGGCGGCTCGGCTCAATGCCCTTGATCGGCCAGGCGCCGGCGCGAATCCATAGATCTTCGACGACATCGCAGAGTTCTTCATCGCGCTTGGCCGCCAGTTCGGTCACCGCCATGCGTTTTTGCACATCCGGGTGATCGCGCTCCAGCTCCTTGAGCTGCAAGGCATGACGGGACAGCGGCGTGATCAGTTCACGAAAGCGCTCACTTTGAGTAAACAGCCGGTGAAAACAGGCATTGAGTTGTTGGCGCTGGGTGTCGTTGATCCGCAGATCGAACGGGTTGCTGTCGACCTCTGCGTCATCGAACAGCGAACGGCCGCTGAGATTTTCGAAGGCCTGCAACCGCTCGAATCCCGGCAGGCTGCGGACCATCGGCAGAATGCGTGAGTGGAAGGTTCGCACCAGGTCGCGGGCGTCTTTCTGAGAAAGCGCACGGCCCCACACGGCAAACAGCCCGATCAGCTTGTTGATGAAGTCCTTGCGCGATTCGCGGGTGAACGTCACCACGGTCAACGAGTCGAGTTCAAACCCCAGGTAATGGGTCAGCAGCAAAATGCGCAGCGCCAGGGTCGTCGACTTCCCGGCGCCCGCCCCGGCGATCACCGATGTCGAAGGGGTGTCGCTGAAGATCATCTTCCACTGTGCGGCGCTCGGCTGCGCCGACTCCGGCAACAAGCGGGCGACATCGGCCTTCATGCGCTTCTTGATCTCGGCACTCAGCGGCAACCGCCAGTCGTCGAACAGGTTTTCATCAATACGCGGCGCCGGATGCTCGGTGGATCGGCTGTCGCGAATCAGTAGCACCTGGCGGCCTTCTTCTATTCCCTCAAGCTTGCCTTCCTTGTAGCCGTAGTCGACGCCTGCGCTATGACCGCTGCGAAAACCGTCAGCCTGGCCATGCAGCCAGGACGCCCGGTGCTGCGCGCGCAGGCGATTGAGGCCGTGGCCAAAAAAACGCGCGGCCAGGCGTTTGAGCAACGGCATCTCGGCCAGGGGCAAAAGCTCGGAAGGAAGATCGGGATTGTGACGCGGCACGCTGACTCCAGGGTGTGAGGCTGTTGCAGGCTATGGTGTCTTCATTTGCCGGCGAGTTCTAGTCAAATGCTTATCCATCATTGGTTTAAGCGATGAAGTGAATGCTGAGACGTAGAGTTTGGCCTTCGATTAACATCTAATAAACTGATCAGATTAAGGTAGTTTTTACGCTTTTTATCGATTGTTGACTGATAGATGATGCTTGCCATCAACCACCGGTTCTCGTTTTGCGGCTCAAGCGTTCCGCCCCATGACGAACCTTTTCAGGAGACGATCATGCTTGAACTCAGACCCTTCAACTCCCTGGGCGGCGCCCATCATGGCTGGTTGGATGCCCATCACCACTTTTCGTTCGCCGAGTACCACGACCCCAAGCGCATGAACTGGGGCAACCTGCGGGTGTGGAACGACGATGTGATTGCACCGGGTACCGGATTCCCGAAACACCCGCATCGGGACATGGAAATCATCACCTACGTTCGCGAAGGTGCGATCAGCCATGAAGACAACCTGGGTAACAAGGGCCGCACCGAAGCGGGTGATGTACAGGTCATGAGCGCCGGTACCGGGATTGCTCACAGCGAGTACAACCTGGAGTCGACGGCGACGAAGATTTTCCAGATCTGGATCATCCCGAATGAAACCGGTTTGGCACCGTCCTGGGGCGCCAAACCGTTTCCAAAAGGTCAGCGCGAAGGTTTCGTGACCTTGGCCAGCGGCAAGGCCGGCGACGACCAAAGCCTGCGGATCCGCGCCGATGCACGGTTGGTGGCGGCAAACCTGAAGGCTGGCGAAACCGCCGAGTATCGACTGGACAACGGTCGCCGGGCGTACCTGGTGCCCGCCACCGGAGTCATTGAAGTCAATGGCTTGCGAGCACAAGCTCGAGACGGTGTAGCGGTTGCGCAGGAGCAGGTGCTGCGGGTGACCGCCATCGAGGACAGTGAAATCGTGTTGGTGGATCTGGCTTGATGCGCTGAAAGCCAGATGCAAAAAAGGGGTGACCGTTTTGGTCACCCCTTTTTTTTTCGGCTGTAAATGTGGCGAGGGAGCTTGTCGGAACGGCGCACCGCCCCGTTGGGTTGCGAAGCGACCCTAAAATCAGCCACCGCGAGTATTCAGATGGAATACGATTGCCGGATTACGACCGCTTCGCGGCCGAGCGGGAGCAAGCTCCCTCGCCACAGGCCCTCAATTACTTCACGCTGATTGCGCTGTCCACCAGTGTCTGGGCTTCGCTGACCAATTGCTTGAGGTGATCGTCGCCAATGAAGCTTTCGGCGTAGATCTTGTAGATGTCCTCGGTGCCCGAAGGACGGGCTGCGAACCAGCCGTTTTCGGTCATGACTTTCAGCCCGCCGATCGCCTGGTCGTTACCCGGCGCCTTGCTGAGAATGCTCTGGATCGCTTCGCCAGCCAGTTGTGTCGACTTGACCTGCTCCGGCGACAGTTTGCCAAGCAAGGCTTTTTGCTCAGGGTTGGCCTTGGCGTCGACGCGTACCGAGAACGGCTCACCCAGTTCATCGGTCAGTGCGCGATACGCCTGGCTTGGATCACGCCCTGTGCGAGCAGTCATTTCAGCCGCCAGCAAGGCTGGAATCAGGCCATCCTTGTCAGTGCTCCAGACGCCGCCATCCTTACGCAGGAACGAGGCACCGGCACTTTCTTCGCCGCCAAAACCCAGCGAGCCGTCGAACAGCCCGTCGGCAAACCATTTGAAACCGACCGGCACTTCGTACAGACGACGATTCAGACGCTTGGCAACGCGGTCGATCAAGCCACTGCTGACCACGGTTTTACCCACCGCCGCATCGGCCCGCCATTGCGGGCGATTCTGGAACAGATAGTCGATGGACACGGCCAGATAGTTGTTCGGCGCCAGCAAGCCACCGGACGGGGTGACGATGCCATGACGGTCGTGGTCCGGGTCGCAGGCGAACGCCACGTCGAAACGCTCTTTCAGACCGATCAGGCCTTGCATGGCATAACTCGACGATGGGTCCATGCGAATCTGGCCGTCCCAGTCGACGGACATGAAGCGGAACGTTGGATCGACCTGGGTGTTCACCACCTCAAGGTTCAGGCGGTAATGCTCGGCAATGGCCGACCAGTAGCGCACCCCTGCTCCGCCCAGCGGGTCCACACCCAGGCGCAGGTTGGCGCCACGGATGGCGTCGAAGTCGATCACGTTGACCAGATCGGCGACGTAGGTATTGAGGTAGTCGTGACGATGGGTGGTGCTGGCCTTGAGTGCCTGCTCGTAACTGATGCGTTTGACACCGGCGAGCTTGTTGGCCAGCAACTCGTTGGCCTTGGCCTCGATCCACTTGGTGATGTGGGTATCGGCCGGGCCACCGTTGGTGGGGTTGTATTTGTAACCGCCGCTTTGCGGTGGGTTATGGGACGGCGTGATAACGATGCCGTCCGCCAGACCCGACGTGCGGCCGCGGTTGTAGCAAAGAATCGCGTGGGAAATAGCCGGCGTCGGCGTGTACTCGTCGCCTTCGGCAATCATCACGGTCACGCCATTGGCGGCGAGGACTTCCAGCGCACTGGCGCCGGCCGGCGTCGATAGCGCGTGGGTGTCGATGCCGACAAACAACGGGCCGTCGATGCCCTGCGCTTCGCGATACAGGCAGATGGCCTGGCTGATGGCCAGAACGTGCCATTCGTTGAAACTCAGCTCGAACGAACTGCCACGATGGCCTGAAGTACCAAACGCAACGCGCTGGGTCGAAACAGAGGCATCGGGCTGGCCGGTGTAATAAGCCGTTACCAGTCGCGGGATGTCGACCAACAACTCTACGGGTGCCGGTTTGCCCGCAAAAGGACTGAGTGTCATGCAAAACCTCTGAAAAAGAGTGGTTCAGGAATGGGGAGGCAGTTTACTGGCAGTTTGACCAGAGAGCGACGATATCTATCCGGACAAAATCTATCCAGACATCCACAGGCTATATTGACGCCCGGTCAATCGATGAGTTCAAGCCTCAACGCATCCGCCAGCATCGTCAACGCAGCCTCCAGGTCGTGCTGCCCGCTGAACGTGTGGCTGAGCCTGACGTTCTGCGAATGCAGCCCATGCAGGCTGAACAGTTCGCCGGGGGCAATCACTACCTGTTGCTTGAGCATGCGCTGGAAGACCCGCCGCACATCGACCGGCCGTAACGAGCGCGCCCAGATGGTCGCCCCGCCCGCCGGCTCGACAAACTCCAGCGAGTCGCTCAGACGGTCCTGCAGCATCTGGGTCATTCGGCTTTTACGCTCTTTCAACAGCCTGCGCATCACCAGCAAGTGCTGGTCGATACGGCCACTGCTGTACAAGCGGGCGATGGCTTTCTGACGAATCGGCGACAGGCGAAACGAGCGCAGCAAAAAATGCCGCTGCAACTCCACGCTCAAATGCCGTGAAAGCAGATACCCGTAAGGCGCCTCAGGTCCCATGAGCTTTTCGAAGGTGGAAAACACGATCAGGCGATCAGGATCGAGCACATCGCGAAAACGACGTTCGTTCGGCTCATGAGCGAGTTCGCCGTACACGTCGTTTTCCAGCACCCAACTGCCGTGTTGTGCCAACAGCTCGGCGGTGGACTGCCGGTTGTCCGACGGCATCAGGCTGCCGCGCGGCATGCTTACGCCTGACGACAGCACCACCAGGCGAACCGCTTCGGTCTGGAGCAAATGCTCAAGCAACTCAAGGTCAAGGCAGCCGTTGCTGTCTATCGGCAACTCGATCACCTGCACGCCAGCAGTCTGAAACAAACGCAAAATGCCCCAGTCGCAGGGCGACTCCACGAGCACGGTCGCGTCCTTGAGTGCCAGTACTGCGATCAGTATTTCCAGCACTCCCCGCCAGTCGGCACCGATGTAAACATCATCGGCGTGCCAGCAGCGTGCCGGTGAAGTGGTGTAGCGTGCTGCCAGCGCGGTGCGTAATTCCAGCTCGCCACATGGCTGCGAGTGAAGCTGCGGTTGGCGTGGATACTGGCGCACCAATTCCCGCTCCAGCAGTAACAGAGGACTGTCCAGCGACTGCACAAGCGCGGGCTCGTCGATACTCAGGACCAGCATCCCCGGGCGCCTCGCACTGACATAGACCGTTTCAAGCAGGTCGTTGCCGCTGCTGAACGACGGGTTCAAGGAAACCGGCAACGCGTAGTAGCCGGACTTTGCTACCGAATACACCCGCCCTTCTTTCTCCAGCAGCGAATAGGCGTACTGAATAGTTGAAATCGACACGCTCAAGCGGTCTGCCAGCTGCCTTAACGAAGGCAGCTTGATCGGTGTTTCTGTCGCCATTTCATTGATCAGGCTGGTCAGGTATCGGTACACGGCCTGGTAGGCAAAATCGGTTTCCCTTTGCCCCTTCATGAACACTGGCCAATCGCTGTGCAGGTATTTTTTGAATCGGTCAAACCAGACTCCTTCAACGTCTCGCTGACCGTTCACTCAGCGCGTCACCCACCTCGAACTCTCCCGCGCCTTCAGCACTCAAGCCCGATTCACCCGCTTGGAGTCCGATCCCGGACACCGAACGCATGCCGTAGAGCTTGCAGATCAGGCTGACCGACAAACCACTGACGTCGATCATCCATTGCATGACTTGCTCAGGGGCGGTACTGCCCTGCATCGCTTTGTGCAGTTCAGGCATCGCCACCAACATGCCGGGATGGCAGCGGCGCAAAAAGTGCTCGAGCCCGGCACCGGCATCGACAAAGGGGGCGAACAGCAGGCACAGCTGCTGTGTTTCATTGAGTCCCAGTGCTTGCTGAGCCTCGGCCGACGCCAGGGTCCGAAGTTCAGCCATTGCCTGCGGATTGCCGTAGACCTCCAGCACCTGCTCGCAAAGCCGCTCGGGCAGATGTCGTTTACGCATCTTCAACAACGCCCGTTGTATGTACTCGCTGAATCCGCTTTCGTAAGCCAGGCCGTTCACGAAGCAGGCCTGCAAGCCCCGTAAATGGGCCGAGAGCAAAGGACTGGCGAATTCGTTTTCGCGTAGGTGAGCGTCAATTTCATCCGGTTGCAGCCCGATAAAGTCGCTCAGCAATGGCCAGCGCTCTTCCATGTTACCGGTCACCAGGTCCTGGATATCGATGTAGTCTGCGCCGCGTCGCGTCTCAAAACTCTCGCGTGGCCGCCACTCGACCGTTTCATGGCCCGCATAAAGCTCGCGATAACAATCGCCGCCCAACTGATCGAGCGTTGAAAATAATCCTTCAAAACTGAAGGCCGGATAAGTGATTGCCGGCAGACCGGCCTTTTGCGCCTCGCGCAAAAGGCCGGCCAAAAACCGCTTCTGCTGACGTACGGTTTCACCGCTGATCAACGCATCGACACCACCCTCCCATCGCCCCATCTGCGAGTAGAACTCGCCTGTCGCCAGATAGCCGTCGCTACACGCTTCAAACACCCCGTCAGCCCCTCGCAAATGGCCGAGCATCAGCATGTTGGTGCGATTCAAATCGCGGCCAGACTCAGACATCGGTGTCAAATGGCTGAAGGGCAACACTTCGCGGTTATCGACCATCACCACCTCGACCCGAGGATCGTCGTAGACGAACAGAGCACCGTAGCTGCTATGAATATTCTCCATGACCGTCGGTGTCGTCCCGCCCAGACGTAGCGTGGCGACTCGCAGCTGGAAGGTCGCTGGCGCTCTGCCCGCGATACTCAACTGCGCGGCACGCAGGAATGCCAATGTGTAGCAACTGTCGCGCGTTCCCGAGTGCATCATCAGCACCTTGTAAGTACCGATTCTCTCCATTCCCCCGGCAGCCACCACCAGACGCTGGATCAACAGCTGCAATGCAGTACGTTCCGCGCGAGAAAAGAAACTCAGCAACCGCTGCAAAACTTGCTGATAGACATAGCTCATCGCTTGATCATGAGTTGTGCTCATTGTCATTTACCTGATATTCAAAAAGTCGGCTTCGAACAAACAATCATTTGCTTGTACGACCTGCAATCGGTGCTGGCTGGTTACGGCTTATCGTGAGTATCCGCTGTCAAATGCTAACACTTTGATTGTGGTAACCATTTGAAACGATTGTTAAAGAAATAACATTCACGACCGGGCCGATCGCCCACACCCCCCGAGATTAAGAGCCCCGACGGACCGAGAGGACAGCCTAGGACTATTCCGACAACGTCCCACAGACAATGAGCACAAGAAATAAAGAAACCAGAACAGGGCAACACTTCCGCAACTAACAAGCGAACCGCTTACTTGCCGTGTTTTAACATGAGGTGCAGGTGAGCAGTGGTCCGTATGCATAGCACCCAAACCCGTGCCCGTTAAAAAAATAGGCCCAGCCATGACTCATTCCTTGAGATGAAATTAATCATTCAATTATCAGGGCTTATATGATGATTAGAAGATACAGATCAGGAGCAAAAACCAGTTCAGTTGCTGAACCGGCAGAGAACAAAGAGGCAGGAGAGGTGTGCCCGGCCAACAAACACGCAAGAGTCCGTTAACACGGACTCTTGCGCAAGCGTCATGCAGGTTCGACTTGAAGCGCTACGCGTTCGCGACACGGACACTCATCCATGTAACGGTGTGCCTGGACAAACTCGCTAAACGGGAAGACCCGGGTCTTGAGTGGCAGCAGTACACGGTCAGCCGTCAACTGGTTGATATCGCGCAAGGCCCGTTGCAGTGCGACCTGGTCCTGAATGATCCCGAGTTCCGGTTTGCCCGTGAAGTTGCCGATGCAGTGCACGAAGAACTGAATGTTTTTCTGAAACGCTGCACAAGCCGGGAACGGAGTCTGGTTACCACCTTGCAAGCCATACAGCACCAGGCTGCCACGAGGCGCCAGCACGTCACCGAGTATCGACATCTGGGGACCACCGAGGCCATCGAATACCACATCGACACCGCGATTGTCGGTGAACTTGTTGATCTGCATGAGCAGATCCTGCTCTTCAGTGACAATCACTTTCTCGGCACCCAGGGATAACAGGTACTCGCGCTCGCTGGCCGTTTTGGTCGCGGCAATGACCCGCACACCCAAGGCCTTGCCCAGTTGCACGAAGGAAGGGCCGGCACAATGGCTCGCATCGGTCACCAGTGCAAACTGGCCGGGCTTGACCCGTGCCAGATCGGCGTAAGCAAAGTAGGCAACCAACAGCGGCGTGTAATGCACTGCCGCTTCAATCGGGCTGAGCACATCCGGATAACGCGTCAGCGCCGAACGTGGCAGCACGATCTGCTCGCCGTAAACGGGATAGTCATTGGGACTTTCTGCCGGGAAGCTGGCGACCTTGTCACCCACGGCCAGATCATCCACACCTTCGCCGACGGCGGTGACCACGCCGGCCATTTCATGACCAAGACCCGATGGCAACCGGGCATGGGAAGACGCCAGATTCTGGCGCCAGAGGATGTCGTACCAACTGATGCCGATCGCTTCGACACGCACCTGCACTTCGCCCGGCGCTGGCAGGGCTGCCGCATGCTCTTCGCATTTGAGCACCTCGGCAGGACCAAACTTGTGAAAACGGATCGTGCGGGACATCGCAAACCTCGTCAAAGTAACCTCTAATGCCCTGAACTCTATCTGGGCTTTCTGACCAAGACCATCAGTGGTTATTAATAGTCGACATGCCTGTCATTGATTCCGCAGCCCCGGCAATACGTCCATCAACGTAGAAATCCGAACCCGCATTTTGGGAAAAATGAATTACTCGGTGCAGAGTAACAGCCTTTCCCCGTAAGATTCATGCGGGCCATTGTTCTCATATGGCCGCTCTCGTCAAGTTTGCTGACTCTGCCAGGACTCCAGATGAATCGTAATGACCTGCGTCGTGTCGACCTGAACCTGTTGATCGTGTTCGAAACCCTCATGCATGAACGCAGCGTGACCCGCGCGGCGGAGAAGCTGTTTCTCGGCCAGCCGGCCATCAGTGCGGCGTTATCGCGCCTGCGCAGTCTGTTCGACGACCCGCTGTTTGTACGTACCGGCCGCAGCATGGAGCCTTCGGCCCGTGCGGTGGAAATCTTCGCCCTGCTCTCTCCGGCGCTGGATTCGATTTCTACCGCAGTCAGTCGCGCCGCTGAATTCGACCCAGCCACCAGCACCGCGGTGTTTCGCATCGGCCTCTCGGATGACGTCGAGTTCGCCCTGCTGCCGATGCTGTTGAAGCGCCTGCGTGCCGAGGCCCCCGGCATCGTGCTGGTGGTGCGACGCGTCAACTATCTATTGATGCCGAGCCTTTTGGCGTCAGGCGAAATCTCGATTGGCGTCAGCTACACCACAGACTTGCCGGCCAACGCCAAACGCAAAGTCCTGCGACGCAGCATGCCGAAACTGCTGCGCGCCGACTCGGTACCTGGCGCCTTGAGCCTGGACGACTTCTGCGCTCGCCCCCATGCTCTGGTGTCCTTTGCCGGCGACCTCAGCGGCTTCATCGATGAAGAACTGGAAAAACTCGGACGCAAGCGTCACGTAGTACTCGCGGTTCCGCAGTTCAATGGATTGGGTACGCTGTTGGCCGGCACCGATATTCTCGCCACCGTGCCGGACTACACCGCCGATGCACTGACCGCCGCCGGTGGCGTACGCGCCGAAGACCCGCCGCTGCCGACACGAACCTTCGAGCTGCACATGGCCTGGCGCGGCTCGCAGGACAACGATCCCGGTGAACGTTGGCTGCGCTCGCGGATTCAGATGTTCTTCGGGGATCCGGACAGCCTTTGAGCAGGGCATAAAACAGGCTAAAAACCCTGTAAATACCGTGATTCAAGCCCTATTGCATTCCACCGTCTGCGCCCAGCGCCATTGTATTCCGGGGGAATATTGGGGGGCCTGAATCTGTCGCCAAAAGCGGATCTACAGGCATCGGTCAACCCTTGAACACCCTGCTGGGCGGTTGCAGGCCGAGCACTCCAATGGCGACCAGGGCGTGGGCTTCCCTGACACTGACTCAAGGGCGAGTGTCCAACGAGGCGCCTCCGGATTTTATCGTTTTCGGCGACAAATGCTCATTCGTTAATAAATTCAAGTGAACGTTAGCGTTTTTGCGCCTACTAAATTATCGTTTTCGCGTACCATCCCCTTCTGCTTATCATTTTTTAGCTCTGGTTAGGGAATTCGACAATGCAAGTAGGCTTCAAGGCTCTCGCCGATCGCTACGCTATCGCGCTTGCACAACCCCTGCGTGTCGAATCGGTGATCGGTACGACACGGATGAGCCGCGAGAGCAACGGACATGTCGAGAGCAAGTATCCCGCCAGCTACCAGCCGGTGGACAATTTCGCGGGGCATTTCGAGTTTGGGCTCAAGTACGAAGAAATTCACCTCGAGTTTTTCGCCCGTCTGTTTGCGGCTGTTGGTCCAGAGTCCATCGAAGCCTGGTGCCGGCAAGCGCCCTTTGGCCAATATGCCCGTCGCACCGGATTCCTGTACGAGTGGCTAACCGGACAGCATCTGGATGTGCCAGATGTGACCAATGGCGGCTATGTCGATGCCGTTTCATCGCAGCAGTACCTGACCCGCGTTGAGCCACTGCGGATACGGCGCTGGCGCATCAACGATAATCTGCCCGGCGTGCCGGAGTTCTGCCCCCTGGTCCGCCGTACCGACACCCTACAGCAAGCGCTGCAATTTGACCTGGATGCGGCACTGCGCGAGCTGAACCAAACCTTTGGCGCCGACATCCTGATGCGCACGGCCAGTTGGCTGACGTTCAAAGAGTCGCGTGCGAGCTTTCTGATCGAGAAAGAGGCAGACCAAGCCGACAGGATCCAGCGATTTGCCCACGTAATCGCCAAGTACTGTGGTCATATCAAGGATCCGTTGAGCAACGATAGTCTGCACACGTTGCAAGCCGGTATTTTGGGTCATGAGGCCTTCGGACTGGGCCTGCGGCACTCGCCGGTCTTCGTAGGACAGGCGACCATGCGCGAGGACATCGTGCACTACATTGCGCCGCAGTTTGAGGTGCTAGCGCAACTGCTCGATGGCCTGAAAGCATTCGAGCTGGCAACACGGGGCGCCGAGCCGCTGGCTCGAGCTGCGGCCATCGCCTTCGCCTTTGTGTATATCCACCCCATGCGAGACGGCAATGGTCGGATCCATCGCTTCCTGATCAACGACACCCTGATCCGCGATAAGGCGGTGCCTGATGGCGTGATCCTGCCGGTGTCGGCCACCATCACGAGCTCGATCGATTTTCGGGCGCGCTACGATCGTACGCTGGAGGTGTTTTCGCGGCCATTCATGCAACGTTACGCAGCGTCCTATCGGTTTGGCGAACTTGTCGTCTACGAGGACGGCACCCCGAGCAACCTGGTCTTCGATGACTACGATGACGCGCAGTTCGCATGGCGCTATCCCGATCTGACTGAACACGTCCTGTACACGGCGCAGGTCGTGGCGCATACGGTCCGTACCGAGATGGCCGATGAGGCCCGTGTGCTGGTCATATTCCAGCGCGCCCAGGAGCGGCTCAAAGAGGTGGTAGAAATGCCGGATCAGGACGCGAACCGCATCATTCGCTCTCTCAAGGAAAATGGCTGGCAGGTATCCGGCAAATTGAAGAAAGCGTATCCGCAGCTGGACGACGCTCACCGGGCGGAACGTGTTGTGGAAGCCGTGCGCTCCGCATTCGAAGAACGAGAAGTGGGGAGTGGCGAAGAGTGATCTTCAACCTCACGTCTCTGTCTTTCACAACACCTGGTTCCCTGGACCGAAAACAGATCGAAGGTGAAAGTAGCAGGCCGAGAAAAGAGCGGCATAGTGGAACGATTGACGCGTCAACCACCTTGAAAAACGCCGCTATCGAGTTCTATCTATAGCCAATCGGGGGAGCAGTCATCAGGTCGACGGTATCAATTGCATGGATAGGCTCGAAGGGCTCAGACCTCAACGAAAACGTGCGGGCTCAACACCACTAAACACTTGGATATTTGTCGTAGGCCATGAGCCGTTCTTTCTATTGCGGCCATCCCTTAAACGTAACAGGCAGGCTGCAGGGGACGTTAAGAACCTGGCATATATATACCTGCCCTGCGAGGTTTTGCTTAGGTTCGAGACTTCCCAGCCAGAATGGCAACGCCAACAATGCCAAGGCAAGTAACGTCAGAATTATTTTTTTTATGTTCATCCCTTATATCCAGCCTGTAGTGCCCGGAAGTCAGGTCTTATTCGGCTAACTAAGGGCCTGGGCAAGACATCCCTCTGGTCAGCTTAAGGAAACCGTCAAATCTGCAAACGGGCAGCTTCGGCACCAGCGATACGTCCCAGTACCGAGCCAGAAGTCAGGCCAGCGCCGCCAGCATATTTGACGTAGTAGAGATTGCCGACCAATTCACCGGCGGCGTACAGGCCAGGAATCGGCTGGTCTTCCTCATCAATGACCTGCGCGTGGTTGTTCACCTTCAACCCACCGAATGTGAAGGTAATGCCACACGTCACCGCATAGGCGACGTAGGGCGGTCGATCCAGTGGGTTTGCCCAGTTGGATTTTGGCATCGCCAACCCTTGAGTCGAGCGACCATCACGCACTGCCGGGTTGAAAAGAACACCCTGGTTCACCGCCGTGTTGTATTCACGGAGGGTTTCGAGCAGTGCATTGGCATTGACGCCTTCGAGTTTCGCAGCCAACTCTTCGAGGGTGTCGGCCTGAATACGCGTGGCCTGACGTACGCGATATTCGTCCGGCAACAGGTCGTGGCTGTGTTGGTCGAATATCTGCCAGGCGACACCACCCGGCTGCTGCATCACTTTGGCGCCCATCCCCGAATACGTGTAGTTGCGAAAATCCAGACCTTCGTCGATAAAACGCTTGCCATCGCTGTTGACCACCACGCCAAGGTGGAAATAGTTTTTCTGCTGGTTGAGCCGGTTGATATCGCCATGTTCCGGCGCATTGACGTCGTAGAACACCGCATGGCAACCGGACCAGTTGCCATGTGCCACAGCCCCGCTCTCCAGAGCCATGCGAATTCCGTCGCCGGTGTTGTAACGCGTCCCGCGCACCTTGGCCAGATCCCAGCCTGGTCCCAGGTATTTTGCGCGCCACGCCAAATTGGCATGGAAGCCACCCGTGGCGATCACCACGGCTTTGGTCAGGAAGCGTCGACCATCGGCGCAACGGATCATCCACTTCCCCGACTCGTCGCGAGCCAGCCCCTGGGCTCGACAGCCGTAGTGCAGCTCAACGCCATCTTGTTCGGTGCGTCGCAGCAGCGCCTCGACCAAGCCCAGTCCGCCGCCGGAGACCTCGATAGTCAGGCCTCCCCAGAAGCGGTACTTACCCTCCACTTTGAATGCCTGGCGACCGTAGATCGGCATGAACCGCACTCCCTTTCCGGTCATCCAGTGCAAGGTTGGCAGGCTCTGGGAGACGACCGTGTCGAGGACTTCCGGATCGGAGCGGTACTGACTCAACGTCGCCAGTTCACCGAAAAAATCGTCCTGGGTGTAACTGCCGAAATCGCTGTTTTCGATCTCGCTGTCGAGCAGGTCCGGCATCAACTGGCGCAGGTCATCCACGCCTTGATAGGCGACGCGAAAGGCGCCACCCGTGTGTGCTGAATTACCCCCCCGATGCTCATGGGGTGCTCGTTCGAGCAGGGCCACTCGAGCCCCTTGCTCGCGCGCGGAAAGTGCCGCGCAAAGTCCGGCGTTGCCACTGCCCAACACTATTACGTCGTAGTGGTGCATATCCGTTCCTGATCTATCTGCTTGTGATGAAGGAGGTAAGTCATCCGTGTTCGATGCCCCCCTGCACGCAAGCGCACAGGGAGGCTTGAACAGCACTGTTCAGGCGAGGGCTTAGTGCTTGAGGAAATCGATGACCAGACGGTTGAACGCAGGGGCATGTTCCCACTGCGCCCAGTGCCCGCATTTACTGAAGACGTGCAGACGCGAGTCAGGAATCCCGTTGAGCAGCTTCAGACTCCAGTCGATAGGTACAAAACGGTCGTCGCGGCCCCAGGTGATCAGGGTTTTGGCCTTGATATCGGGCAAGTTGTCGGTGAAGTCACCCATCTGGAACTTGCTCAGGTCGACACTCTTCAGGAAATTTTCCAGGTGATGCGGTTTGTCCAGAATGCTCTTGAGGCGCAGACCGATCAGTTCTTCGGTGAGAGCGCTCGAATCGTAGACAAAA
Source organism: Pseudomonas fluorescens HK44 (assembly GCF_000217955.3). Classification (GTDB taxonomy): domain Bacteria; phylum Pseudomonadota; class Gammaproteobacteria; order Pseudomonadales; family Pseudomonadaceae; genus Aquipseudomonas; species Aquipseudomonas fluorescens_AQ. The sequence goes on from NZ_AFOY02000015.1 coordinate 1,040,749, forward strand.
ACATTGAGCATTTTTTTCAGGTTTTCCAGGGTCGGTTCCCGGTAAACACCGAACAGCAGCTTGATGCCTTCCATGGGTAGCGGCGTGAAGATACTGGTGCGGCCCACACCTCCTGATCCCATAAGGATCATTTTGTCCAGGCGCTCAGGTGAGGCCACGGCAAAGCCCAGTGCGGTGCCGCCGCCCATGGAGTTGCCAACCAGGTGTGCCTTATCGATATCCAACCCATCCATCAGCGCTTTTACCGCGCGGGCATTTATCACGAAACGTGGCTCGGCAGTGACCAATGGGTCGGATTTACCAAACCCGGGGCAGTCCATGAGAATGACCCGGTAACCGGCGTCGACAAAATCATCCACGTTGCGATGGAAGTTGGCCCACCCCGTTGCCCCGGCGCCAGAGCCGTGGATCATGATGACGGTTTCGCCCTCGCCGGCTTCGTTGTAGTGGATGTTCCACTCGGGGGTTTGTACGAACTTGCTGGTGGAGGCTTCAGTAAATGTGCTCATTTTTATTTTCCTGTTATTGATGCGGTATTCAGAGGGAAACGCTGTTGCGTAGATCGAGAGCAACGTCAACGATCATGTCTTCCTGACCGCCGACCATGCGCCGCCGGCCCAGCTCGACAAGAATGTCCACGGCCTTGAGGCCGTACTTTTCTGCGGCGACTTCGGCGTGGCGCAGAAAGCTTGAGTAAACGCCGGCGTAGCCCAGCGCCAGTGTTTCGCGGTCGACGCGCACCGGCCTGTCCTGCAGCGGACGGACGATGTCGTCGGCCGCATCCATTAGGGTGTAAAGGTCCGTGCCGTGGTTCCAGCCCAGGCGCTCGGCAGCGGCAATAAACACCTCCAGTGGGGCATTGCCGGCACCGGCGCCCATGCCTGCAAGGCTGGCGTCGATGCGGTCACAGCCCTCCTCAACGGCGGCAATGGAGTTCGCCACGCCGAGGCTCAGGTTGTGATGGGCGTGCATGCCGGTTTGGGTTTCAGGCTTAAGCACTGCCTTCAAGGCACGGAAGCGTTCGCGGATATCCTGCATGCTCATCGCGCCGCCAGAGTCGACGACATAAATGCACGTTGCGCCGTAGCTCTCCATAAGCGTGGCCTGCCTGGCCAAATGCTCGGGGGCGATCATGTGACTCATCATCAAGAAGCCGACGGTATCCATGCCCAGTTCGCAGGCGCACTCGATATGCTGCCGGGAGACATCCGCCTCGGTGCAATGAGTGGCCACACGAACGATCCGCGCACCGGCGTTGTAGGCTGCCTTAAGGTCATGCACCGTGCCGATGCCGGGTAACAGCAGCGTGGCGATTTTGGCGTGGGTCAACACGTCGGCCGCCGCTTCAATCCACTGCAGATCGGTGTGGGCACCGAAACCGTAGTTGAAGCTGGAACCTTGCAGCCCATCGCCGTGGGCGATTTCGATGCTGTCCACTTTCGCCTTGTCCAGTGCACGGGCGATATCCTGCACGTTCTGCAACGAATACTGGTGACGGATCGCATGCATGCCGTCGCGCAGGGTGACGTCGGAGATATAGAGTTTCTTGCCAGGGTTGAAAGTCATCATGCAGTCCTCACGCTTGAATCATCGACTGCGCCATGCGCTCGGCCGTCGCCAGGGCTGCCGAGGTCATGATGTCGAGGTTACCGGCGTAGGCCGGCAGGTAATGGGCGGCGCCTTCGACTTCGAGGAACACCGAAGTCTTGAGCCCGGAGAAGGTGCCCAGACCCGGAACCGTCAGCGGCGCAGACTCGGGAATCACATCGAACTGCACCTTTTGCTTCAGGCGATAACCCGGTACATAGGCGTTAACCGCTAACACCAATTCCTCGATTGAGGCTTCGATCTGTGCCTGATCTGCTGCGTCCGACAGCACATACACGGTGTCGCGCATGATCAGCGGCGGCTCGGCCGGGTTCATGATGATGATCGCTTTACCCTTGGCCGCACCGCCGATCACTTCGATAGCTTTGGAAGTGGTTTCGGTGAACTCATCGATGTTGGCGCGGGTGCCGGGGCCTGCCGATTTACTCGCAATCGAGGCGACGATTTCGGCGTAGTGAACCTTGACCACCCGAGATACTGCCGCCACCATTGGAATGGTGGCCTGGCCGCCGCAGGTGACCATGTTGACGTTGAGTTGACCCAAGTGTTCTTCCAGGTTAACCACCGGCACGCAGTAAGGGCCGATGGCCGCCGGGGTCAGGTCGATCAGGCGGATGTTCGGCTTGATCGACCGCAGGAAGGCGTCGTTCTTGACGTGGGCACTGGCGGAGGTGGCGTCAAAGACAAAGTCGATTTCGTCGAATATCGGTAAGTTGACCAGCCCTTGAACCCCGTCATGGGTAATCGCCACGCCCATGCGGGCAGCGCGGGCCAGCCCATCCGAGGCGGGGTCGATACCGACCATTGCGCCCATTTCCAGGTACTTGGCATTACGCATCACTTTGATCATCAGGTCAGTGCCGATATTGCCCGGACCAATGATCGCGACCTTGAGTTTCTTACTCATCGATAATCTCCGAAAAAATCAGTCAAAACGCACAGAACAGCCGCCGATTCCGGCGATGCTCACGCGCAAGTTGTCACCGGCGATAACCGGCACCATGGCCGAGAGTGCTCCCGACAGGATCACTTCACCGGCCTTCAGACTCATGCCCAGGCGGCCGAGTGTGTTGGCCAGCCAGGCCACGGCAATCACCGGCGAACCCATGCTTGCAGCGCCGGCACCACAACCGACTACCCGACCGTTTTTTTCCAGGACCATGCCGGTGGTGTAGAGGTCAAGCTTGCGTGGATCGACCAGGCGATCACCCAGCACGATCACGCCACAGGAGGCGTTGTCGGCCACGGTGTCTTGTATTTTTATTTTCCAGTCGCGAATCCGCGAATCGACGATTTCGAAACACGCCATGACCCCCTCGGTCGCTCGCAGTACATCGGCAACCGTTACGCCAGGGCCGGCCAGATCGTGCTTGAGGATGAAGGCGATTTCCCCTTCGGCCTTGGGCTGAATCAAGGTGCCCATTGCTACCGACGTACCCTGCTCGACCACCATGGCGTCGGTCAGTTGACCAAAATCCGGCTGGTTGACACCCAGCATGTCCATCACGGGCTGGCTGGTGACCCCGATTTTCTTTCCGATGATCCGCTCACCCCGTGCAAGGCGAAGGTCAATCAAATGCTGCTGGATGCGATACGCCTGTTCGATCGTCAAGCCTGGACAGTCTTCAGTCAGCGGCGAGATGGGCGCGGACTGATTCAGCGCGGTGAACAGTTGACGGCCCATGCGCTCGATTTCTATGTCTAATTCGTTCACTCGATTACTCCTGCCATGTCTGGCGAAAATTCATTGCTTATTCAGGACGACAGCCCGGTAGCCAGCGGCGGCGCATTCGTCGTCTTGCTCTTCACTGGCGCCGGAAACACCAATGGCCCCCACCAGACGTTCTCCAACCTTGAATGGCAGCGCTCCGCCCATCGGCACCAGGCGCGGACGCAACATCAAACAACTGCGCACGTGATCCGGGGCATTACGCAGGCGCTCGCCAACGTCTGCGGTGGACATGCCGAACGAGACCGCCGTCAGCGCCTTGTCCTGAGCAATGTCGATGGTGTGCAACGGCGCCCCGGCACCCCGACCGAAGGCCAGCAAGTGCCCCCCGCCGTCGAGTACCGCGACGCTGACCAGCCAGCCATTTTTTTCAGCGTGTTGCAGAGCCGTATCCAGCGCCCGTTGGGCGACGCAGAGACTCAACGGGTCGGCTGCTTGCAGTTCGATATTCCGACTTTCCTGATTAATACGTTCCTGGTTCATACAGTGACTTCCTTGATGAGCGTGACGGATTCAACGGCGGGCTTGGCGGGTGACAACAGGTAGCAGGCCAGTGCAGGCACCAGAATCAGCGCGACCAACATGTTGCAAAGGAACATGAAGGTCAGCAGAACACCCATGTCGGCCTGAAATTTGATCGGGGAGAACACCCAGGTGACCACGCCCAGAGAGAGGGTCAAACCGGTAAACACCACCACTCGCCCGGTGAATAGAAGTGCCTGGCTGTAGGCCTGAGTCAGGCTGGCACCGCGCCGTAGCCAAAACAGCGTGACGCTGAGGATGTACAACGCGTAGTCCACGCCAATGCCGACACCCAATGCCACCACCGGCAAGGTCGCGACCTTCAGGCCCATGTCTAACTTGACCATCAGCGCTTCGGCCAACAATGAGGTAAGGATCAGCGGCAGCACGGCGCAGAGGACTGCCCGCCAGGAGCGAAACGCGATGAAACACAGCAGCGTCACGACCAGATAAACGCCAAGGAGCATGTGTCCGTTGGCCGTTTTCACCACGATATTGGTCGCGCTTTCGACGCCCGCATTCCCCGCTGCCATCACGAAGCGTGCGTGTTCATCGCTGTACTCACCGGCGAAGCGATCGGCGGTCTGCACCACGGACGCCAGATTGTCGGCCTTGTGGTCTTTGAGAAAGGCGTAGATCGACAGCAGGTCGCAATTGCCGTTAAACAGCTCACGGGGCGAGCGCATGGCGGCCGCATTGATCATCGACTGGTTAGGTGGCAACTCGTCCCACTTAAAGTTGCCCTCGTTCATCCCCACGTTGATTTTGCGTGCCAGACCCGCAATTGAGTTAGTGGTTTCAACACCCGGTAACTGCCGCAGACGCCACTCCAGTTCCTCGACTTTGCGCAAGGTGGAGTAGTCGACGCACTGACCCGGTGGGGTTTCAACCATGATGACGAACACATCGCTGCTCGCCTGGTAATGCTCGATAATGAATTGGTTGTCGCGGTTGTAACGCGAGTCAGCGCGTAACTCCGGAGCCCCTGGGTCAAGATCGCCGACCTTGAGGTCCTTGCCCACCCACAAAGCGCCCGCGGCAACAGCCAGCGCCAGCGCAATGGCCACAGCAGCAGGACGCGGTCGCGTAAAGCGTTCCAGCAGGCGCACCAGCAGACGTGGCCGGGCACCCTGCTCAACCGACTCCTGCTGCAGACTGCGTGCCGCGGCCCGAGGCGAAACACCGGTGAAGGACAGCATGATCGGCAGCAAGGCCAGGTTGGTGAAAACCAGAATGCCCACGCCCAGACTTGCGATCAGTGCCAGCTCTTTGATGACGGGTACGTCGACGATTGTCAGCACAGCAAAGCCGACCACATCCGCCAGTAGTGCAGTGATACCTGCGGCGAACAAGCGACGGAACGTGTAGCGCGCAGCGATCAGTGTGTGGGTGCCACGCCCGACGTCCTGCATGATGCCGTTCATCTTCTGCGCCCCATGACTGACGCCGATGGCGTAGACCAGAAAAGGCACCAGAATTGAATAGGGATTGAGTTCGTAACCGAGCAACGGCAACAAGCCGAGTAGCCAGATGACCCCGATTAACGTGCAGACTTGAACCACCACTGTACTGCGTACACAACGGGTGAATAAATACAGGATGAGCGAGGTAATCAGCACCGCCACGGCAAAGAACGCCAGAACCGCATAGAGCCCTTCGATCAGGTCACCCATGACTTTCGCGAAACCGATGATGTGGATGTCTACACCCTTGGCCTGATAACGCTGACGCAGTTGCTCAAGACTGTCGGAAAGCACTTTGTAGTCCAGCGTTTGATGGGTCTTCGGATCGACCTCAAGCAACGGCAGATAAACAATGGTCGAGCGCAAGTCCTGCGCCACCAGTTGGCCGATTTCGCCGGAGCGCTCAACGTTGACGCGCAGAGAGTCCAGTCCCTTGGCGCTGCCGTCGAAGCCGTCAGGTACCACCGGGCCACCATCGAAACCCTCTTCGGTCACGCCCTGCCAACGGGTCGCCGGTGTCCAGAGCGAACGCATGAACGCGCGGTCCACGCCTGCCACCAGGTACAGGTCATCGTTGATCTGACGCAACGTTTCCATGTACCCGGCACTGAAGATATCGCCTTCACCGCGTAGCGCCACGGATACGCGCACAGCATTGCCTGCGCCCTTTAGATCATTCGCGTGCTTGAGGTAATTGAGCGTAAACGGGTGATGCTCGGGAATGGTCTTGAGGAAACTGGCGTTGAGCCGTACCTGGCTGGCGGCAATGCTCAACAGCAGGGTCAGCAGCAGACAACATCCAATCACCCAAAATCGATGATTGAACAACAACCGCTCCAGGCGATTGCCAGAGTACTTGTCGAAGTCCGCCAGGGAGGCGATGGTGGTGAAGCCATCGGAAGAGCTGATAGCCATAGTCAGTAACCTTCTCTATATGCGGGCTCAGCGCAAAGCGCCTGGCGAAAATCGAGTGATGCCCTGAGTGCCGACCGCAAGGCTTCCACCATCACGGGTGGCCAGCAGGGCGACCAGGGGGAAGCGTTGCTCAGGGCTGACCTGTCTGAACGATCGACCATCGTCGCGACTCAGCCAGCCGGCGCCAGACTCATCCGCCAGCAATACGCTGCCATCGGACAACAGGGTCGCGCCGGTGAGGCTTTTGCTGGTCGCCAGCGTCACCGCGTGCCAACTCGATCCACGGTCATCCGACCGGAACAGGTGCCCCCGCAGACCCAACGCCAGCAAGGCATTGGATGGGGTGGCAAGCAGGCCAAAGAAGCTGCCGTCGTAAGGCTCATCAAGCCGGGTGAAATGTTGTAAGTCGGTGTCGATACGCATCAGTGCGCCCAGCTCGCCCGCCAGATAAACCTGGCCGCCAAGCAGTTGAACGGCATTGATATGGTGCGAATCGCTACCAGCAAGTACCGAAAGCGCCGGCGTCCAATGCTCGCCATCGCCGGTAGCGAACGCCAATCCATAGGCGCCAACCGCCAGAGCGCGACCTGCCCCCATGCATTGCACAGCGAGGAATGGTTTGTCGGCCCCCTCTTCGACCAGGCGGCGAGCGTCATCCCCGTGTTCGGGATCGTCGTGGTATTGCTGCAATATCGCTTGGGCGGCGCGAAAACCATCCAGCTGTCGCACCCAGTTCTGACCACCGTCCACGGTCTTCAGAATCACTCCGCGATGCCCGACCGCCCAACCGACAGCCTTGTCGTTGAAGCACAGGCTGGTCAGGCTGACCGATACGGGTACGTTGGCCTGATTCCAGTGTTGACCCTGGTCGTCGGAATACAGAATGGTTCCACGCACACCAGCCACCACCAGTCGCTCGCCAGCCGAGGCGGCGGTGTTCAGTGCCACACGTGACGTTTGTACAGAGATCAGTGCTTTCTGTTCCAGCGTGTCCACTACATCCCTGGACGTCGCAGTGTGGGCAAAACTCATCTGCCCGATCCAGCCGACCAGACACAGGGAGAGCACGCACGCAGCCGCATGATTTTTATTATTCAAGGCAAACCTCCGGTAAAGCAGACAGGCTCTTTTCCTGAAAAAGAGAGCCTGTCCAATCAGATCAACGTGCGCTCATTTTCGTCAGCGACTCTGGGGAAAAGTACGTTTCGCGACGACGCTCGACGATTGAGAATTGATCGTTACCGGAGTCGCCCATGGCGCAGTTGTACATCCAGGCCTTGGTACGATGATCGTGGAAGAAACCGGTACAGAAGTTCACAGTGGCCGGAATATCCGGGGCAGCAAACGGGGTGCTCAACGAGGTGCGCCACAAAGTGCCTTCGGCATCCCAACCATCAATGATCGCGTTACCCCAGTTGTCTTCGTCGTAGTAGTACATTCGCTTGGGCACCGCATGACGCTTGCCAGGTTTGAGCGTTGCTTCGACTTCCCAGACACGGTGTAGCTCCCAGCGCATGAATTCCGGTTTGACGTGCCGCTGACCCATGACCTCCTCATCACCGTGCACCAACAACTCGTTGCTGTTGTAAGGAATGATCATTTCCTTCTTGCCAAGCAGCTTCCAGTCGTAGCGTTCCGGAGAACCTGTTCCGCCGTAGTTCTCATCAACGAAGTTAACGCCCGAAGCGACCATATTGGGCGTATCGAAGTTGATGCTCGGCGCGCGACGTACACGGCGCTGTCCAGCCAGGTATTGCCAGAGCGTACGACCCTTCACGTAGTCGGTGACGTTGTGCACCATCAGCGCCTCACCCGCGCGAAATGCCGGGGCATAGGTCAATTGGATAGCGAGCATGTAGTTCGGATCCGTCGCCGTCTCGGCCGACCCTTCTTTGTAGTAATAGGGGTACTGCGCCTCATCTTCCGCTGCGGTAGCCAGCACTCGCTGCCCATCGGCAGTCGTCGTCCAGACCTTGTATTTGGCGTGGGTAGATTCGCCCCGCCACAGGGTTTGGTGGTTCCACTGCACTTCCATGCCAGTCTTGGGTATCGGAAACGGCACACCGCCATACGCCCCTTTTACGATCAGGCCGTCGCCTTCCAGCGTCGCATGCGTGGCGTTCTTGAGGGTGTTGTCATAGACCCACTGCGGCGCCGCCGCCGTGCGGCGTGTCGGGTACACGTCAATGCGGAAAGTCTTGGGATTGTCCTTGAGCATCTGCTTGACGCCATCGGCCAGCTTATCGGCGTACTTATCCATGTTGGCGGCCGTAATGCTGTACAGCGGCTTGTCATCCTTGAACGGATCGAAGGCACGGTGGCCCTGCTGATAGCCGGCAGGTATCTGGGTATAGCCACCTTTCCAGGCCGGGATACTGCCGTCGGCATTGCCGGCACGTTCCGCGCCCATCGGCGTCAGGGTGCTCTTCAGGGCCTGTGCATCAGCCGAACTGACCTGCGCGTGTGCGGTGCAAACCGACAGCGAAAGGGACACGCAAGCCAGCAACCGGGTCATCTTATTGTTATGCATGGCTAATCCTCAAAAGGTGTAGGAAGCGCTGAAGGAAACGAAATCCCGGTCAGCGTATGTCTGCTTGAAAGTCTTGATTCCCGAGGTGTCGACGAACGGACCCGATGACCCGTAGTAACCGGTGTAAGCCAGGGTGAACGTGACCTGTTTGAGGTACTCGGCGGACAGCCCGATGTTGTAGTCGCCAGCCTTCTGCGGGCTGAAGCCACCGACGGCCGAAGAGCGCCCGTCGATGCCATAGCTGAAGCCCATTGGCACGGACAGGTCGATGCCATTCATGACCTGGTAGTAAGTGGGGATGAACGCAACGCGCAGAGCCGTCGCATCACGGGTGGTATTGGGGTCGAGGTTGTCACGGTTTTTCTGGATGCTGAGAGTGCGGTTCCAGGCCAGCTCGGCAAGCAAACTGGAACTGTCCCACAAGCTATTGCCAGGCATGACGTAGACGGTGTTGATCTGCGCGTGTGCCGTTCTGCCCACCGCATATAGTGGATTGTGATTGTTGTCCGCATTGCCGATCAGATCAGTGACCGTAAGGCTGACCAGTGGCGCGTTCTCCCGGATTGACGCCTCGAATGCCACGTTGGCATCGCCAATGCCACGGTTTGCACTGAAGCCATACGCTCTGATGTCCTCCGGGAACACCAGCATGTAATCACCGATCTTGTCCGCCGGGGACGTTGGCGTAATACCGGCACCAGGACGCACCTGAGTCTGAAAGTCCTTGGCGTGGTAGTTGATCGCATAGAGGCCAAAGTCGGTGTCCAGGTCTTCCGAGCGATAGCGCAGTTGAAGGCCCCACTGCCCCGAGTTGCGAGCCTCAATATCCTTGGCGCGATAGAAAGACGCCACTGGACCGATACCAGGTGCCAAGGCGGTGATAATCCGCTCACCGCCCTCGTCCACCAAGTCAGCCGGGCTGAAGTAACTGCCTGCGCCTGGAATACGTGTGGCTTCCCATTCGAACTGATAATAACCACCGACCGAGACCGTCGGCGTCAGTTGCAGTTGGGTGGAGAATTGTTTAACGGGAAGTCCCAACTCTTTGTACTGCGAGTTGGGCACGGTCAGCGCCCGGACGGCATCAATGGGTTGCTGTCCGACCGCAATACCGTTGTTGCCATAGAACAGACTTTCGCCATACACCAAGGAATGTTGACCCAGACGCGCCACGCCCCACATGTCCTCGCCAAGATCGAAGTTGCCGTAGACGAAGGCGTCACGGAACTCTGCCTGACGACCGTGCAGATCACGGGTGTCCTTGGTGAATTGGTTACTGGCGACGCTGAAGGAGTTGGCGGTATCAGGCGAGTTGTTGTCATTCCTCTTGTTGTAGACATCGTCATACCAAGCCGCACCGCTGACACGAAAGCCGACTTTTTTGTACGACATATCAAACTCGGAAAACAGATCGAGGCGATTGGAAATCAAACCACGATCAAAGTTACGGTCCCCATCGTCCAGATTAGGATTGGACAACAACTTCGAATCCTGACCCTTGACCCTCCAACCCGCTGAATATTTAACGTTAGTATCAAGCCGCGCTTTAACATCCGGATTACCCGAATCAAACTCAAACGCCTGAGCAGGCAGTACCGAACAACCCACTATTGCAGTGGCAATAGTGGCAAGTCGAAAACTTTTATCAAACGCACGAGTTGAGAGAGCAGCCCGATCTTTATGTCTGGACATAAATAACCTCAAGGAACGGTAAACCGTCTTTTATTTTTATATGGCCGCTGCCGAGCAGAGGTATCGGCAGCGGAGGTCAAGCGGGAGCAAATATCCCCAGGGGCGATCAATCGTTGATCGAGACCGGCTCCAGACCGAACACCATCGGCGGCAGTTGTTGGCCCAGTAGGTAGGCACCGAGCATTCCAGCCGTGTCATCGGCGTTTTGAGTGATGTGGTTGGACGCTGCGATGACGTCACGCAAGATTCGCTGCAGCGGGTTGTTCAAATAAATGCCACGTGCCGATGTGGCCTTGAACAGCAGCATCACCGCCTCTTCGCAATCTCGGCCAACGCGAGCGATATCCAGCATGTAGTGAACGCGGTCGAACGTCGGTACGAGCTGACGCCGTTCAACTACCGCAGTGCTTTCAGCCATCATTTGCAACAGCCGAGCCCGGGCCGATCGCACGCGGACGACAGCATTGCCAAGACGATCCTTGACGTAGGGACTAAGTGCGGCCTCGCCACCGTCGGTGGTGTTAGTACGCACCTGCATCTGCCGGACGTACTCGTCGATAGCCCCTTGCCCCATACCGACGATCATTGCCGAAACAGCGCCGAAAAAGATTTGGCTGAACGGATAGAGATAGTGGGCCGGACGATCGCTGTACTCGTACTGGATCAAACTGTGAGCCCGGTGATGGGGAACAAAGGCTTCCTTGATCACCAAGCTTTTGCTACCGGTTCCGGCCAGGCCGAACGTGAACCAGTCATCTTCGATTTCCCATGCAGAACTGGGTACCAGCATCGAAAGACGGTCAATGACCCGACCACTGGCATCACGCCGCAGACCACCCAGGAAGGCCCACTTGCCATGGTCGCAACCGCTGGAGGTTTTCCACGTCCCGCTGATGTTGTAGCCGCCATCGACTTCTTCGACCTTGCCGAAAGGCGGGTAAGACGAGGCGGTAATGACCGTATTATCTTCGCCCCAGACATCCTGACAGGCCTGGTCATTCAACGAGCCGTATTCCCATTGGTGAATACCAAGGATCATCATGTTCCAGGCGCTGCTGCCGCAGCCACGGCCAAGCTCCATCAGTACTTTGTAGAACACCGCCGGGTTCATCCCCCAGCCACCATATTGTATGGGCTGTAGAATCTTGAAAAATCCGGCTTCAACGAAAGCATCGATGGTTTGCGCGGAAACCATTCGGTTCTTTTCCACCGAGTCCGCCTTCTCCCACAGCATGGGAATAAGGGCGCGCGCGCGCTGCAACAAGTCTTCTTCGCTCGGCACCTCGTGAGTGCTCAAGGTTTCGGTCTGCTTGACGAAATTATTCATGGGCCTGTCTTCTCTGGTTTCTTGTTATACCGGCGTAGTGAATGCCCCTGCGGGCCTTACTTGAGCGCGGCGAACTTGCTGTTGAAGTACATCAGCGGGCCGTCCTGCTCCGGCAGGCCACAGACGCCAATCACTTCCCCGATAAACATGTCGTGGGTGCTGGCCGGAATCACTTCCGCCAAACGACACTCAAAACTGACCAGGGCATCTTCGAGTACTGGTACACCGGTCACACCCGACTCCCAGTGACCTTCGGCAAAGCGCGCCTCACCGGACACGCCTTCCACCATCCCGGCGAAGCGCTTGGCGATGGACTCTTGCCCATGGGCCAGTACGTTGATGCTGAAAGCGGCCGCACGCTTGATGACCGGGTTGGCCCAGACATTGCGGTTGACGCAAATCAACAGGCGCGGCGGGTCGGCGGTGATCGAACAGACCGCAGTGGCCGTCAACCCTGCCCGTTCCTTGTCATCACCGGTGGCGATCACCACGCAGGTACCGGCCAGTTGGCGCATGGCACTGCAAAAATCGGCGGTTGCGACCGCCACGGGCATATTGACGGGCGTGCTGCTGGATTGGATGGCGTTAAGCATCAGGTGACCCTCACGTTGCTGCGGGCGCACACGGCCCTTCGTTGGTGTTCAATGGCGCGACCACTGGCGGTAGCGCTGTTGCGATCAGAGGACAATGTTTCGCTTGTGACCCCAGTCGCTCATCTTGGTGAAGGCCTTGACCTCCCAATGGTCTTCATCGATGACCAGACCGCCCCAACCCATCTCGAAGTTGAATCCCGACGGGCTCTGGGCATAGAAAGAAAAGGTCTGGTCGTTCGGGTGGTGGCCCAGTTCGAGGATGATCGGGATACCGGCTTTCACGCAGCGATCGTAGGCCAGACCAACATCGTCCATCCGCTCGACCTGGACCATGAAGTGGTTGAGCACCTTAGGCATCGGCGCCTGAGCGGTGGCGATCGAGTGGTGGCGCCCCGTGGCAGTGTGAAAGAACGTAGCGTCCACCACGATGCCGGGTTTGATCTCTTCGCGGATGTAATCGCTGACCCGCAGGTTCAGCACGTCCTTGTAGAACGTCACCGTCTCAGGGCCATTCTTGGCGAATGGCAGGATGTGCCCGATACCCAGATCACCCGTGACGAAACCGCCTTTGAGCACCTTCGAACGAAACACATCGTTCAACCCGGCCTCGGCGTGACCGAAGAAAAACTCATGGGCGAAGCCATTCGGGTCCTGGCAACTGTAGGCTTTTTCAACCATCCGCCGGCACAGGAGCTCGTCGGACAGCGCCTCGACCTGAATGCCCTTTTCCCGTAATTCGGCAACGTAACTGTCCAACTGCTGCTCGGTGCGAAACTGCCAACCCGCTACCAGAATGTCGTCGATGGCATTCTTTTCGAGGAAGACACGCTGGCAGTATTCGTCCATGCGCAGGCTCATGCTCTGCTCATCACGGCGACTGACCTGCATACCGATGATGTCGGTCGCCAGCCATTGCCACTGATCAAGGTCGCTGACGCCAAAACCGACGTAGGCTAACGAGTGAATTTCTGACACTTTGTCTGCACCCCTTCTTGTTTTTGGACGACTGAAATTCCCGGAGAGCTCAAGGAAAAACAGAATCGAGAGGACAAGAGCAAGCGCAATGCCAACTTGGCGAACAGGTTGTAATTAAAATATTTAGCTATTTAATTCAATGAGTTAATAAAAGTCACTGTGAGAAAAACCTGACATTTGTTAACCGCTCGGCGAGGAACAGCTATTGCGAATTTTCGAAAAACTTTGAATTTCGATAAGGAATATTCGTACATTCCCAATCCGTGCCCCCCTCATTCTCACTGGCAAACAATCCCGGCGTCGTATCGAACAGGCTGAGGAGGCACGATCGAGGCAGATTTACCGTTCTGCGAGACCTTTGGCACAAACTTGGCATCTGTTTCAGGTTGGAATAATGACAATAATAAAGGCGGGCCAATTACATGACTCCTGAAGAGAAAGGCGCAGGCCAGGGCGATCATCACTATCGGAATCAGCACGGCATCAACATCATTACTGACCTGCGTTTTCCAGACATGCAGGACCTGACTGACCGCCTCTATTTCAATCCGAAAGAAGGACGCATCTGGCTCGGCGAAAAACGCATGATGCTGATGCACGTCGAAGCCTTTGGGGCGATGCGCCAAGAGTTGCTGGAAAGCAATGGCGTCGAGTTCACCCGAGGCTTGTTTACCCGAATCGGTTATCTGACCGGGTTGCGCGACGCCGATTTAGCGATCCAGGCACGCGGTACTGGCAGTGAGCTGGAAATCCTGGCAGCCGGCGGACAACTGCATGCGCTTTCCGGGATCGTCGAGGTCTCACCGATCTGCATCGAGTTCGATCAAGCCAAAGGCCATTTCTACGGCGAGTTCACCTGGAAGCACTCAGTTGAAAGCGAAGTGCATATCGCAGCCAACAAGATCAGTACCGACCCTATCTGCTGGATGGAAGTGGGCTATAGCTCCGGCTTCATGACACGTTTGATGGGTCGACGCTTTCTGGTACGGGAAGTGGAATGCCAGGCGTGCGGCCACGAACACTGTCGTGTCATCGCAAAGCCGGCGGAGGCCTGGGACGATGCCGAGCAAGATCTTAAATATTTCCAGCCTCGAGCAACCGACCACCGTCGGACGGTACCTGTCTCGCCGTCGAAACTCCGAGCAACCGCTCCCCAGCCTGCGCCATTTGGTCTGGAGGACCTCGCCAGCTTTGCCGCCGGGCTTGATCGTCCCGTTGGCGGTTCAGCCGCTTATCACTCCGCGCTACACAAGATCCTGCGCGTCGCCGGTACCAACGCTACTGTGCTGTTGCTCGGAGAAAGTGGTGTAGGCAAGACCATGTTTGCCCATGAAGTGCATGCCAACAGCCAACGCGCCACAACGCCCTTTATCGAAATCAACTGCGCTGCGATTCCTGAACAGCTTATAGAGTCCGAACTGTTCGGCGTTCAGCGCGGCGCCTATTCCGGCGCCACCGAACCGCGTCCCGGCCGCTTCGAAATTGCGCATGGCGGAACCATCTTCCTCGACGAAGTCGCAACCCTGAGCATGACTGCGCAAGGCAAGTTGTTGCGCGTATTGCAGAGTGGGGACCTGGAACGCCTGGGCAGCAACAAGACCATAAAAGTCGATGTCCGGGTCATCGCTGCCACCAACGAAGACTTGGCTGGTGCGGTCAAGGCCGGGCGTTTTCGCAGTGATTTGTTCTATCGGTTGAACGTGTTCCCCGTCACCATCGCCCCTCTGCGCGAACGCAAGGATGACCTGCCTTTGCTGCTCGATACTTTCATGCGCAAGCTCTGTACGTTGCACGGCCGACACCTCACCGGCATTAGCCCGCGAGCCTTGCAGATGCTTCTTGATTACCATTGGCCGGGCAACATTCGTGAATTCGAAAACGTGATCGAGCGGGCGGTCATCCTTTCCGATGATGGCGATGCCATCGACATTCGTCATCTTTCCGGACTTGATGCGTTGGGCGGCCAGCTCGAACGTATCGGTACTGTCGGATGGGACGCAGGCCCCACCATCGGCATCCGTCTGCCGGACGCCACGTCCCCCAGCGTCGGCATCGCCCAACAGGAAAAAGCCACCCACGATCAGTTGCTCGCTGTAGCGCAACGCACACTGCAACGTGGCTCGGTGCGCCTGAACGAGATCGAAGACGTGTATATCGAAGTGGCGATGCGGCTCAGCGAACGTAATGTTGCGCGCGCCGCTACGCTGCTGGGCCTGAGCCGGGCGCAGTTGGACTACCGGCTGAAGAAAACGGCTCAGGAAGAAAAAATCTGATCTGCCCGGATGAGGACATTGTGGACACTGGAGCGGGCTTGCAACTCGGCGTCCCGCAGCGATGGCGATGCACGTTTCCCATCGCTATCGCCGGCAAGCCAGCTCACAACAGCTCAGCGCTGCAACCTATAAAAGCGCCGCACAATCCTCGAACGCTGCTTCGGTGCTAACGCTGGTGCAAAAACGCGCGATGCTGCCCATGGAATTGGTGTGCTCTTGCGCCGAAGGCGAGGCACAGCAATCTTCCAGAACCACGACGTCGAAGTCACGGTCGTGGGCATCGCGGACGGTGGCTTGGACAACCGCCTGAGTACTCACGCCGCTGCAATAGATGCGCTCGATACCTTCGCGGCGCAACAACAGTTCCAGGCGCGTGGCGTAGAACGGCGAGACGCGGTGTTTGACAATGTCCCAATCCTGCGGCTGCGGGGCCAATGCTTCGTGCACCGCGCCTCCCCAGGCGGACGCTTTCAAAATGCCATTTTTGGCAATCGGGCCGAATACCTGAGAGTTCGGATTAGCCTCACGATGATCGTCAGAAAAGGCGACACGTACGTAAGCCACTGGAATGCCCTTGGCACGCGCTTTGGCGATTGCGGCAGCCGTGCGGGCGATCACCTCACGGCTACGGACTTGTTCACCCAACGGGGATTTGCCGCTGGCGCCGTCCGGGTGCACCAGATCGTTCTGCATGTCCAGGACAAGGTAGATACTTTTCATTGTCATTTTTTCCTTGGATTGAATCAGTCGCACCAGAGTGCGCCGTTGATGTCGAGAATTTCCCCGCAGATAAACCCCGCTTTGTCTGAAAGCAGAAAGCCCACTGCTGCCGCCACTTCGTGAGCGCGCCCCATCCGGCCCAGCGGAATCAGCGCACGCAAGTTGTCTGGAAATGTCGTGGTCATATCGGTGGCTATCGGTCCTGGTGCCACGGCGTTGACTCGCACGCCACGGCCCGCCAATTCTTTGGCCAGAAATAGAGTCAGGGTGTGCACCGCCGACTTCGACATGCCGTAAGCCACATTGCCCGCATTGTTCTGCTCGCTCGGGTCCAGCCAGGGTCGGGCGTTGCCACCATTTTTCCCAACCACCGAGCCTATGTTGACGATGGCTCCCCGCTGACGCTCGGCCATCAGCTGTCCGACCACCTGACAAGGAATCAAGGTGCCCAGGACATTGATCCGCATGACCCGTTCGAACTCGGTCACGCCAAGATCCAGAGCGCTGCCCTTGGAGACGATACCGGCGACGTTAACCAACGCAGTGATCGGTCCCAACTGCTCTTCAACCTCTTCGACCACGTTTCGCACTGCATTGCGCGCCGCCACATCGCAAGCGAAGAAGCGCATACGGACACCCAGTTCAAGAGGCTCTACCAGATCCAGCGCTGCTACTTTGTAGCCTTCGGCGGCCAGGTATCGACACACCGCACTGCCAATTGCCCCACTGGCTCCAGTCACCACTGCAACACTCATTGTTCACCCCGCTGATCCGCCGCGCAATAACCGGCCAGACGTCCGAACACCAGCCCCTTGAGCACTGAGGTACCGCCCGCGTAATTACCGAAATACAGGCCGACGGTCTCGCCGGCGGCATACAGGTTACCAATCGGTGCACCGTCGGCATTGACCACACGAGCACGCTCGTCGATTTTCAAACCTCCAAACGTGAAGACGTTGGCGGAGATGATCGGATAAGCCATGTAGGGTCCCTCGTCAAGCGGCAATGCCCAGTTGCTTTTGGGCGGTACCAGACCTTCAGTGGCGACACCATCCAGTTGCAAAGGCTTGTAGTTACCCGGTCGGCAAGCGGTGTTGTAACGCGCAATACTGTTTTGCAGGGCAACCGTTGGAACGCCGATCTTACCCGCCAGTTCGGCCAGACTCGGCGCTTCGACGGCGGGTTGGTCAGTACGAATACCCAAACGATAGTTGGGAATGTTTTTGACTTTCTGATCGAGGATCACCCATGCGATGCCTTCGCTCTGCTGATAAATCTGTCGAGTCACTCGCTCATACCAGGCATCAACCGTACCGGGCGCTTCGTCGGTGAAACGTTCGCCCTGTTGGTTGATCAGCACGCCGTAGGGAAAAATAAAGATTGAGGGTTCGGAAACCCCGGAGCGAGGATCCACCGGCTCGGCGTGATAGCTGCCATATTCTCCGCAGGGCGCCGCGCCGACATCCAGCGCCATCTGGATGCCTTCGCCACGATTGTAGTAACCGCCCTTGCACACTGGGCGCAAGTAAACTGAACGCGGCCCGAGATAGCGGGTGAGCATCTCCGTATTACCTTCGAAGCCACCACTGGCGAGCACCACCGCGCCACGAAAAACCAACTCACCACGCTCACGGGACAAAGCTCGCAGCCCTATCACCCGGTCATAACCTTCGGTTACCAGATCACGCCCAGTGGTTTCATAGAAAAAGTGTGCACCCAGCGCTTCAGCCTGGGTCGCGAGCGCTTCCACAATCGCCTCGCCACCACCCACTGGCAGTAAGCGCGGCTGAGTGCTGGTCAGGAATTGGGTCGGCAAAAAGTCGAACTTCACGCCGTTGCGTTTCAGCCAATCGATGGTGGCCGGGACCTCGGAAGAAAAGGTGCTGATAACGCTCGCATCCACAGAGGCCAGTGAGCGGGTCTGTGCCGACCAACCCTCTCGATCACGCAGGCTCTCGACAACAAAATCCGGATCCTGGTAATAGCCCGAATGCTCAGCAAGAAAGGCGTCGAAGTCGTCGGTCACTTCGTCATGTCCTTTCATGCGCAGATAGGCTTCAGTGAAACGACTCTGCCCGCCGCGCTCCTCACGCGTCGCACGCTCCAGCACCGCCACTTTCAGTCCACGTTCGGCGCCCGCCACCGCCGCCGACAATCCGGCCACGCCGCACCCCACTACAATCAGATCGAAATTCAACTCAGCCATTTCCAGTACCTCCCTTAGTGGCTGGTACTATAGGATTCGCTGTGAGTGCGTTCGAGCGAGGCACGGCTAATGGGCTATTAGGAAAAGGTGAAGAACCGATGGACAGACTCTGGGCCATGCAGGTGTTCGTAAGGGTGGTGGAGTGCGGCAGTTTCAGCCGCGCGGCCGAGTCCCTGGACATTGCCAATGCTACGGTGACCTCTAGCGTGCGTAACCTGGAAACTTACCTGGGGGTGACCCTGCTGTCGCGCAACACGCGTTCGTTGCGCCTGACCGACGAAGGCGAGGGTTATTTCGAACAATGCACCCGACTGTTGCGGCAAATAGAGGAAACCGAAGCCTCGGTGCGCCAGAAAAAAGGCGAAATCAGCGGTCAGCTGTGCATCGAATCACCCGCCGCTTTCGCTCGAGCGTTGCTCTGCCCCGCCCTACCCGCGTTCACCGCTCAGCATCCTGGTTTGTCAGTGGCCTTGCGCTTGACCGATCATGCCGAAGACTTGATCGCCAGCGGCACCGATATCGCGATCCGTATCGACTCAGTGAACGATGCCGACCT
Source organism: Pseudomonas fluorescens HK44 (assembly GCF_000217955.3). Lineage (GTDB taxonomy): Bacteria > Pseudomonadota > Gammaproteobacteria > Pseudomonadales > Pseudomonadaceae > Aquipseudomonas > Aquipseudomonas fluorescens_AQ. Next base: position 1,059,858 of record NZ_AFOY02000015.1, read on the forward strand.
GGTCGCCCGCCCGCTTTATCAGGCTCACTATGTGGCCTGCGCCTCTCCCGGTTTTCTGGCCCGCCTAGAGACCCCGAGTCATCCGCAGGAACTCGACCCGCAATGCTGCCTGGGTATTTTCGGTCCCGGACGCTACGCCGTATCCAATTGGTCATTCCAGCGCGGAGTCGAAAACCACACGCTGACTCCCCGTGGCAGCCTGCACTTCAACAGCACTGATGCACTGATCGAGGCCGCCCTGGCCGATCAGGGCTACATCTATGTGCTCGATGTGTTCGTCAACGGCCTTATATCACGCGGCGCCTTGGTGGAATTATTCCCTGGCTGGGGCACCAGTAGCCGCAGTTTTTACACCGTTACACCCAAAGCACGATTCGTCGCGCCGCGCACCCGGGCGTTTATCGACTTTATACTCGCCACTCTCGACGCTCAGCGCCGACCGCCAGCCGATGCCAGCATCGTCCTGCGCCAGGGACGACGTGGTCTGGTATAGCGAGGCGGCTTGCAGCACAACGAAAAATGCCAGTCAGCAGGACTGACTGGTATGAGTGTTTACCCCGATCTCAAGCGTTACGCGTCTCGGCCAGCAACGCAGGCAAGAGTGTTTCCCAATCGCCGATCATCCCCAGCGTAGCGACCTTGAAAATATCCGCATGAGCATCCTTGTTGATGGCCACGATACGACTCTCCAGGCTGACCCCGGCCAAATGCTGTGCTGTGCCAGAGATGCCCACCGCCACGTAGATGTCCGGGCTGACGTACTTTCCAGAAATGCCGACCTGACGGAGCACCGGCACCATGCCTGCGTCGACCGCCGGCAAACTGCCGCCGAGAGTGCCGCCCCACGCAACGGCCAGCGTTTCCAGCAGATTAAACCCCGTCTCGTTGACACCTCGCCCCCCGGACACAATCAATTTGGCACCTTCGAGCGGTGGTAGATGTTGGCCACTCTTTCGACGCTCCAGCGTCAGCACTTGAGGCAATACCGCATGCAGAGTCAATGTATGGACTTCGGTCGCAACCGGACCGGACAAATGGGGGCGGCCTACGCGCAAGCACGCGAATGCCGGCCCCTCAGCCACCTGCAATGTCACACGCATGCGGCCTCCCCAGCACGATCGCTCGGCCAGAAGCCTCTCACCATCGCGGCTTAACGCGATGCAGCGTCCCAAGGCTCGGCCATTCAATTTATCGGCCAGCAGCGCACAGAATTCTTCGCCAACAGGACCGGGCGGCAGCAACACGAGTGATACGCCGCTGGCAAAAACCGGGATCGTACGCAGGGCTTCGCTCGCCGCCACGGCCAATGCCGCAGGCTCCTCGCAATTAGCCAGTTCTGCATGTAAGGCGTGGTAAACCTGCTTGGCGCCAGCCCTGGCGGCCCGTTCTGTTGCGTGCGAAGCAGGTTCAGCGCCCAGCAGAACAACGGCGAATTCTTCGTTGATGGCCACGCTCTGAACCGCGGCCAGCGCGGCGTCGAGTGCTTCATCACCCCAGGCCAGGGGAATCAACGCCAACAGCCGGCTCATAGATTCACTCCCTGTTCTTTCATCCAGATCAGCAATGCCTTGGCCTGCTGCATGGCATCGCCTTCCAGCATTCGACAAGCCCCCCTGCGCTCGGCGGCCTGGGCAGCGACCAGACCGACCAGCGACAGTGCACCGGGCCTAGCGGACGGGGCACTCGCTTTGGCAAAGTTCATGCGCCTGGCTTCCATCACGTTTTTCAGCAGTGGATGGCGCAACTTATTGCGTTTGTCGTTGGTGACGCTGGCAAGCAGCGGTCGATCGACGTCCAGCCACTCCTCACAGGTAGCGCGCTCACGAATCAGTCGTATGGTGTCACCGCTCCATTGCGCGTACTGGGCCAAAGAGAACTGCTCCCGGTCAAGACGACAGGCCAGCAGCACCGGGATGCTGCCCTCGTCGAGATCACCAAACTCACGACCGATGAGTAGCAAATCAGGCGCCAGTCGCTCGCGATCGATCAGCGCAGCGATTTGCTGCGCCGTCAGCCGTGCATCCCAGAGACAAGTCGGCACCAGCTCAAGTTGGCGCAACGAATGAGGACGAAATGCCGCCACCGTGCGCAATAGGTTTTCGCTGTTCGCACCGGCAAGCAGCAAGACATCAATCTGTGTCTCGGGGCGTGCGTCGCGTAACTTCAGGGCCACTTCCAGCGCTGCCTCATCGAACGGGCTGAGCACTCGACGAGCGCTGGCAGGCTCTTCGATCTGACCATCGCCAGCGAGGCTCAAGGTATGCAGGGGGAAACGGATATCCGCCACCCCGGCCAGCAAAACCAGAATGTTCATGACTGTCCCCCTGTCATTCGGTACGGGCGGTTGCGGCTGCAATACGACCGAAGACCGCCGCCTTGCCCAGCGCCGAACCGGTCATATAGGCAGCGCCATGAAAACCACCGATTATCTCGCCAGCCGCCAGCAACCCCTCAATGGGCTCGCCAAATACGTCCTGGACGCGCATCTGCGTATCCACCACCACACCGCAGTAGGTACCAAATACCGCAGCCGTGGAGGGATAGGCGTAAAACGGCGCACGCTCAATCGGGCACAGCTCGCCGTGCTGGTGTACCAGATGACGGCGACCGAAAGCGGGCGCCTCACCATTGCGTACCGCCTGGTTATAAGCCGAGACCTCTGCCAGCAATACGTCCTCAGGGACTTCGATCAAACGCGCCAGTTGCTCCAGGCTCTGCGCTTGGACGAACAGGCCTTCCTCCAGACGGCGAGTGAAATCAAGTATGCGCACCTGGTTATCACCGCTGTCCATGATGCTCTGGTCGAGAATCTGGTAAGCCACGCCATAGGCCTGCTGCATTACCGCATCGCCAAGTAGCTTGTAGGACTGCGATTCATCGACGAAACGATGGCCGTCCTGGTTGACCGCAATAGCGCCCTTATAGACGACAAGGCAGGCATGGTGATTGTTATCGTCGGTCGGATGCTTGCCGAATGTGCCTTTGATATAGGCCAGATCGCGCACGTCAGCACCCAACGCCCAGGCCATGCGCAAGCCATCCCCTTCGTTGCCCTCGCCACCGATGAACACCGCGTTGTCGTACTGGGGTGCGAAACGATGGATCAACGCCCGGTCCTGGACGAAGCCACCGCTGGTCAGCAGCACGGCCTTACGCGCACTGAAGGTGATGACCTCGCCAGCTTGCTCGGCAAGTACCCCTGTTACCCGGCCCGCCTCTGATCGGAGCAGACGACGGGCTCGGGTCCCCATAAAAACATCAACCTTGCCGGTGGCTCTGGCGGCCTGCTCCAGCAGACGCACCATGTCTGCCGGATCGACATTGTGCACGCGTGGCACCGACTGCCCGGAGGCGGCTTCGATCACCTCCGAGAACACTACGCCATGGGTGCGCAACCACTCGTAGGTAGCCAGTTGATTATCCGTATAGAGCCGGACCAGGTCCGCGTCGCACTCGCTTTTGCCAACCTCGATCAGGTCAGTGAACAACAGTTCGGATGAATCAGCGATGCCATACTTGCGTTGCAGATCGGTACCGGCAAAGGCCAGGCAGCCACCACTCATCGCCGAGGAACCGCCGGTCTGTGCAGTCTTCTCCAGCAGCACAACGTGTTGGCCCGTCTCTGCAGCGCTGAGCGCGGCGCAGAAACCCGCCAGGCCGCCACCGACCACCAGGAGATCACATTCAATCGTGTTCATGGCTTAAATTCCTTGTTCCAGAAAGCGATCGAGGCCGTAAAAAGCGAAAATCTCTTCAACCCTTTTCCGCTCAGGACGTGCCGAGAAGTAGCCACGATTACAGGCTTGTATGCCGTTGGCGCGGCGCAGATCGACCATTGCCTCCGCCTGTTTGACCCAGGCGCCAAGAGAATCAAGTACCGGAACGCCATCCACCTCGCTCACCCCATGGGTGGCAAGCAGGACATTGAGCGGTGCCTCGCCAGGGATGATCACCTCAGCGCCGTCTTCGATCAGGCGTCGGGCCGCTATACGGAAGCGTTCAATCAGTGCCGCCGGATCGCTGAAAGCAGCCAGCACATCCGCGAAGCGAAAGCCGACATGCCGAACGCCAGCCAAGCGCTGAGCCAGGCCGTGACGGGCTGCGTTCTCAGTGACCAATTCGGCCAGCTCATCAATGAATACCAACACGCCAAAACGGCGACCCAGCATGCAGGCAGTGAGCATTGCCGACTCGCCATAACCCACCACCGGGATCTGCAACAAACTGCGAATGTCGCGCAGCGCCGGCTCGGGAAGCGTGCTGAGGGCATAGGCATCAAAACCCTGCGCCTCGGCATTCAGCCCGGCGGCCACAAATTGAAGGCTATGCAGATACTGCAACGCAGCGTGCTTGATGTCGTCGCCGGGATAATTGCTGCGATAGGTTCCCGGCCGCATGCCATGCAGATGGATTTCGGTGTCGGCGCGTGCAACCTTGCGAAAATGCGCGCGTAGAGCCTCGTCATAGGGGCCCAGATCGCTCAGCACAGTGAAGCTTTGATGCCAGATGCGAATAGTCATATCCATCCTCAAGAAGAGCCAGGCCGACGTCATCACTGTTGGGGCAGCACGCAAAAAAAGTGGGCTGCGTGACGGGACTTCGGCCGCTGGCGTGTCTGGTTCGAGAGGGATTATTTGCAGGACATCGTCGCAATGAGTAGGTCATGGGCCTGAAGGGGCTTTTCAACAAAGCCGCAAGATGGGCTGGCCCCTGCCCGGAGCATTGTCTCCAACCTGGCCGTTTAAAGTCGGCCGCCGTCCGCCAGAGCGGCCAGGTTTCTGTTTAACGAGTCACTAAAAGAAACCTCTCCTGCTCTTCAAAAGGAGTGCAACTCGACTACTCGCCTGACCGTTTCCAGCGCTTCTTCAAGTGCCTCCAGCGGTACAGAACCAAGAGCCAGGCGGATTGCATGCGGAACATTGGCAGACGTCGCAAAAGGTTCGGCAGTCGAGACTGAAACCTGCTGACGCATCAGCGCCATCGCGACCTGGTCTGCTCGCACCTCCTCGCCTAGCGCAAGCCAAATAAAATACGAGGACGGATGCCCGATGGTCGGGAGTCCGCACAGCACATTCCTGGCGATCAACTGACGACGTGTTGCATCCTGCCGCTTTTCCACCTCCAGTCTGCCAACCGTTCCATCATCAAGCCAACCACAGGCAATCGATGTCATCACCCCTGGGGTGTTCCAGGTCGTGGCGCGGATGGTTCTCTCGATTGCCGGGACCCAGTGGGTTGGAGCGCAGACAAACCCTACACGTAGTCCCGTGGCCACGCTTTTGGACAGGCCTGACACGTACACGGTGATCTCCGGTGCAAGCGTTACCAGCGGCGCTGGTGAATTCTCTGCCAGAAAGGCATAGGCGGCGTCCTCAATGATCAGGAGATTGTGCTCACGGGCGATCCTGACCAGGCGTTGCCTCCAATCCAGGCTGGCTACCCACCCCATCGGATTGTGCAGCGTCGGCATGGTGTAGACGGCTCGCACACGCCTGCTTTTACACAGTCTCTCCAGAGCATCCAGGTCAGGTTCATGCCCCGCGGCAGGAATCGGGGCAAGTTCGATTCGGTGGGTTTGCGCAAGGACTTTGAATCCCGGATAGGTTAATGCGTCCGTCGCGACGACATCACCGGGTTGAAGCAGCCCCATGACCGTAACTGCCAGCCCGTGCTGGGCTCCGCTCACGATCAGCACGTGCTCATCACTCACTTCAAGCCCCCGACTTTGCAGATGTCGAGCCACCGAAGCTCGCTCATGCTGGCGCCCGCCATGGGGCTGATACCTGAGCAGCGCCTCCAGATCGCCAGCAGACGCCAGTTGGCGTAAAGCGGTTCGCAGCAAGTCTGCCTGCCCCGGCAATGAGGGATAGTTGAAGTTGAGGTCCAGGAACCCTGAGGCGACGGCATGTTGATCAATACCCAGCCCCGGGGGGAGCGAAGTCTCTCGAACAAACGTCCCTCTTCCGGCCTCCCCGCTGACTAACCCCATGACTTCAAGCTCTGCATACACACGTGTTGCAGTGACTAGCGCAATCCCCTCCCGGGCCGCAAGTTCCCGGTGTGTTGGTAGCCGCGTACCCGGGGGCAAGTGCCCTCCACGGATATTGGCAGCGAACGCATCGACGACCTGTTTGTACCTGGCGCGTGCCATGGAATGTATCCATTACAATAATTTGATTGTGCTGATCTTCGCCCATAGCATGGGTTCACACAACCGACCTGGACGGCTGGTAGCTCGCAGTTTCAGTCATCCATCTATCAGCTACGCATCACCCTTGGCGGTAAGTTCCTGCCCTGAAAGCCCTATTGATTCGCCCCACTTGCATAGGATGAAGACAGCATGCACATCGCAATCCTGACCTTTGAAGGCTACAACGAACTCGACTCCCTGATCGCACTGGGCATTTTGAATCGAATCAAGAAGCCCGACTGGCGTGTATCGATTGCCAGCCCAACTGCCAGGGTTCGCTCCATGAACGGGGTCGTCATCGAATCCCACGTTTCGCTCCGAGAAGCGAGCGAGGCAGACGCCGTCATCATTGGCAGTGGCATGCAGACCCGAGAAGTGGTCGCTGACCCCGCGCTCATGGCACAGCTGCAGCTTGATCCTTCCAGGCAGCTACTGGGTGCTCAGTGCTCCGGAACCTTGATTCTGGCAAAACTCGGGGTGCTCAAAGACGTGCCAGCCTGCACCGATCTGACGACGAAGCCCTGGGTTCAGGAAACCGGGGTCGACGTTCTCAACCAGGCTTTTTTTGCCAACGGCAATGTGGCCACCGCGGGGGGCTGCCTGGCTTCCCAATACCTGGCCGCCTGGATTATCGCTCGCCTGGAAGGTATTGAAGCCGCGGAGAGCGCCCTGCACTACGTCGCGCCTGTCGGCGAGAAGGAAGACTACGTGACCCGCGCCATGCGCAATATCACCGCGTATTTGCCTCGCGAAAAAATCGCTGTTTAATCCAGACTTGTCGAGTTGAGAAGCTTGCGCCCTGTCGAAAGCACATCGCAGGATGTGCTTTCCTGTTTGGAGGATAAAATTTCGTCTTCCCGGGGCGAAGCTTCGAATGACCTGAGACGGTTTCAAGGCTGTCCATTGCAGCTCCCGCAACAGTGAATTGTCATCAGACATATTGATAGCCACCTAATAAAAGCCCCATGCTAGAGGGCTTACTTCGCGCTTATATCATTCCGAATGATAGTTACCTTTGCCTCATTCGATTCGTTTGATACAGCCCCGCCGAGCATCATCCGCCCATCTCAATACAGTGGCGGATGCATCCATGGAACAGTCATTCAAACATTTGCGCTTCCCCTTGGCCGTGTTGGCCTTGCTGGTGATGAGCGCCTGCGGCAAGACCCCGGGCACCGCTGCCGCCATGCCTGCGGCCAAAGTCAGCGTGGCCAAGGTGCTGGAACAACCGGTCAACGAGTGGGACGATTTCACCGGCCGCCTCGAAGCACCGGAAACCGTCGAGATTCGTCCTCGGGTGTCAGGCCAGATCGACGAAGTCACATTCACCGAAGGCGCCCTTGTGAAAAAGGGCGATTTGCTGTTCCAGATCGACCCCCGCCCGTTCCAGGCCGAGGTCCGCCGCCTTGAAGCCCTGGTTGCCCAAGGCCGAGCCAATGCTACGCGCAGCGAAAATGAAGCCCAACGCGGTGAACGCCTGCGCACCAGCAATGCGATTTCTGCAGAACTTGCCGACTCGCGCAGCAGCGCCGCCCAAGAAGCCCGAGCTGCTGTCGGCGCCCTCCAGGCGCAATTGGACCTGGCCAAACTGAACCTCAGTTTCACCCGCGTCACCGCACCGATCAGCGGCCGCGTCAGCCGTGCGGAAATCACGGCCGGCAACCTGGTCACCGCGGATGTCACCGCGCTGACCAGCGTGGTTTCCACCGACAGGATTTACGCCTACTTCGACGCCGATGAGCGTGTGTACCTCAAGTACACCCAGCTCGCCCGCCAGGGCCAACGCGGTCAAACCACTCCGGTTTACCTTGGCCTGTCCAATGAAGAAGGCAACCCACACCTGGGCCAGATGAACTTCGTCGACAACCAGGTCAACCCGAAAACCGGCACCATCCGTGGTCGCGCGGTGTTTGACAACAGCAAGGGCGAATACACCCCCGGCCTCTACGCCCGCCTGAAACTGGTGGGCAGCGGGACCTATTCCGCCGTGCTGATCAACGACGAAGCCGTCGGTACCGACCTGGGTAAAAAGTTCGTGCTGGTGATGGACGCCGACAACAAGTCGGCTTATCGCGCCGTCGAACTGGGACCGAAGATCGAAGGTTTGCGCATTGTGCGCAGCGGCCTGAACAAGGACGACACGATCATCGTCAAGGGTTTGCAACGGGTGCGCCCGGGTTCCCCGGTGACGCCTGAGGTGATTCCGATGGCCAGCCAGGAAACCCTCGCGGCCCTCGCTCAACAACGCCAAGCGCTTGAAGCCAGCAACCTGCCCCAAGTCGCACCTGCCAAGGTTGCGCCGGGTACGGCTGTGAAACTCGCCGCTGCGACTCCACGCGGTTAAGGGACGACAACTCCGATGAATTTTTCCCAATTCTTCATTTCACGGCCGATCTTCGCCGCGGTGCTCTCGCTGCTGATCCTGATCGCCGGCAGCATCTCGCTGTTCCAGCTACCGATCAGCGAATACCCGGAAGTCGTGCCACCGACCGTGGTGGTCCGCGCCAACTTCCCGGGTGCCAACCCTAAAGTCATCGGTGAAACCGTGGCTGCTCCGCTGGAGCAAGCCATCACCGGCGTCGAGAACATGCTGTACATGTCCTCGCAGTCCACCGCTGACGGCAAGATCACCCTGACCATCACTTTTGCGCTGGGCACCGACCTGGACAATGCTCAGGTACAGGTGCAGAACCGTGTCACCCGCTCCGAGCCCAAGCTGCCCGCAGAAGTGACCCGGATCGGTATCACGGTGGACAAGGCCTCGCCCGACCTGACCATGGTTGTGCACTTGACCTCGCCGGACAAACGCTACGACATGCTCTACCTGTCCAACTACGCCCTGCTCAACATCAAGGATGAGCTGGCGCGGTTGGGTGGCGTGGGTGACGTGCAACTGTTCGGTATGGGCGACTACTCGCTGCGGGTCTGGCTCGATCCGAACAAAACCGCTTCGCGCAACCTGACCGCGACCGATGTGGTCAACGCGATTCGTGAACAGAACCGCCAGGTTGCTGCCGGTGCCCTGGGTGCGCCGCCTGCGCCGAACGCCACCGCGTTCCAGCTCTCGGTCAACACCCAAGGTCGCCTGGTCTCCGAAGAAGAGTTCGAGAACATCATTATTCGCTCGGGCGAAAATGGTGAAATCACTCGCCTCAAGGACATTGCTCGCGTCGAGCTGGGCTCGAGTCAGTACGCCTTGCGCTCCCTGCTGAACAACCAACCGGCCGTGGCGATCCCGATCTTCCAGCGTCCGGGCTCCAACGCTATCGAGATCTCCAACGAAGTGCGCGCCAAAATGGCCGAGCTGAAGAAGAGCTTCCCCGAAGGCATGGACTTCAGCATCGTGTATGACCCGACGATTTTCGTTCGCGGTTCCATCGAAGCTGTGGTGCACACGCTGTTCGAAGCACTGATTCTGGTAGTGCTGGTGGTGATCCTGTTCCTGCAAACCTGGCGTGCCTCGATCATTCCGTTGGTGGCAGTGCCAGTATCGCTGATCGGTACGTTCGCCGTGATGCACCTGTTCGGTTTCTCGCTGAACGCGCTGTCATTGTTCGGATTGGTATTGGCCATCGGTATTGTGGTCGACGACGCGATTGTGGTGGTGGAAAACGTCGAACGGAACATCGGCCTCGGGCTGACACCGGTCGAAGCGACCAAGCGCGCCATGCGTGAAGTAACCGGACCGATCATCGCCACCGCGCTGGTGCTGTGTGCAGTGTTTATCCCGGCGGCCTTTATCTCCGGGTTGACCGGGCAGTTCTACAAACAGTTCGCGTTGACCATTGCGATCTCCACGGTGATCTCGGCCTTCAACTCGCTGACCCTGTCGCCAGCGTTGGCGGCGGTATTGCTCAAAGGCCATGACGCGCCGAAGGACCGCTTCTCGAAAGTCCTCGACGGGATCTTCGGTGGCTGGCTGTTCCGTCCGTTCAACCGTTTCTTTGATCGTGCCAGCCATGGTTATGTCGGCACTGTGGCTCGTGTGATCCGCAGCAGCGGCATCGCCCTGCTGTTGTACGCCGGCCTGATGGCGCTGACGTTCCTCGGTTTCTCCAGCACGCCAACCGGTTTTGTACCCGGTCAGGACAAGCAATACCTGGTGGCCTTCGCCCAACTGCCGGACGCGGCGAGCCTGGACCGCACTGAAGATGTGATCAAGCGCATGTCCGACCTGGCCCTGAAACAGCCCGGCGTGGAAAGCGCGGTGGCCTTCCCTGGCCTGTCGATCAACGGCTTCACCAACAGCCCTAACGCCGGCATCGTGTTCGTTACCCTGAAACCGTTCGACCAACGCAAGGACCCAAGCCAGTCGGCCGGTGCCATTGCCGGTGCCTTGAATGGCCAGTACGCCGGGATTCAGGAAGCCTACATGGCGATCTTCCCGCCGCCGCCTGTACAGGGCCTGGGCACCATCGGTGGTTTCCGCCTGCAGATCGAAGACCGGGGCAACCTGGGATATGACGAGCTGTACAAAGAAACCATGAACATCATCACCAAGAGCCGCAGCGTGCCGGAACTGGCCGGGCTGTTCACCAGCTACACCGTGAACGTGCCACAGGTCGATGCTGCCATCGACCGTGAAAAAGCCAAGACCCACGGCGTGGCCGTCAGCGACATCTTCGACACCCTGCAGATCTACCTGGGTTCGTTGTATGCCAACGACTTCAACCGCTTCGGTCGCACCTATCAGGTCAACGTTCAGGCCGAGCAGCAGTTCCGTCTCGAGCCGGATCAGATCGGCCAGCTGAAAGTGCGCAACAACAAAGGCGAGATGATCCCGCTGGCAACCTTCATCAAGGTCAGCGACACCTCGGGTCCGGACCGCGTGATGCACTACAACGGCTTTATCACCGCTGAAATCAACGGTGCCGCGGCCCCAGGCTACAGCTCCGGCCAGGCGCAACAGGCCATCGAAAAACTGCTCAAGGACGAACTGCCTAACGGCATGACCTACGAGTGGACCGACCTGACCTACCAGCAGATTCTGTCCGGCAACACCGCGTTGTTCGTGTTCCCGCTCTGCGTACTGCTGGCGTTCCTGGTACTGGCGGCGCAATACGAGAGCTGGAGCCTGCCACTGGCAGTGATCCTGATCGTACCGATGACCCTGCTGTCGGCAATTACCGGGGTGATTCTCTCCGGTGGCGACAACAACATCTTCACCCAGATCGGCTTGATCGTTCTGGTGGGACTGGCCTGCAAGAACGCGATCCTGATCGTCGAGTTCGCCAAGGACAAGCAAGAGGAAGGCCTGGACCCGCTCAGCGCGGTACTGGAAGCCTGCCGTCTGCGTCTGCGGCCGATCCTGATGACCTCCTTCGCGTTCATCATGGGCGTGGTGCCTTTGGTGTTCTCCAGCGGTGCCGGTGCAGAGATGCGTCACGCCATGGGTGTAGCGGTGTTCTCCGGGATGCTCGGGGTGACCTTCTTCGGTCTGTTGCTGACACCGGTGTTCTACGTATTGATCCGTCGTTTTGTGGAGCGCAGTGACGCCCGCAAAGCGGCCAAGGCCCTGAAACTGGAGGCGCAACAATGAGTCTGAAAGCCTTCCTGCCGAGCTTGCTGGTACTGGCCTTGAGTGCTTGTGCCGTAGGCCCGGACTACAAGACGCCAGCTACGGAGGCGGCCAACATCACGGCCGCCACCGACGGCGCAAACGGTCAGAAGAACTTCGACCGCGCACGCTTCGAAGGTATCTGGTGGCAGCAGTTCGACGACCCGGTCCTCAATCAGTTGGTGACCCAGTCGTTGCAGGGCAACCGTGATCTGCGGGTGGCGTATGCCCGCTTGAAGGCGTCTCGGGCGTTTCGTGATGACGCGGCCACCCAGACCACACCCAACGTCACCAGCCGTGCCAGCAGCGATTTGGCCAAGGGCCAGATTCCCGGCCAGACCACTAAGCGCGTCAACAGCGAGCGCTATGACCTGGGCCTGGACATGGCCTGGGAAGTGGATCTGTTCGGGCGCATCCAGCGCAACCTGGAAGCCGCCGATGCCGATCAGCAAGTCGCCGAAGCCGATCTGCACCAACTGCAAGTCAGCATGATTGCCGAACTGGTGGACGCCTACGGTCAACTGCGCGGTGCGCAACTGCGGGAGAAAATCGCGCTGGCCAACCTGCAGAACCAGCAAGAGTCGAGCAAGATCACCGTGAGCCTGCGTGATGCCGGCGTCGGTGATCAGCTCGACGTGGTTCGCGCCGATGCCCGCCTCGCTTCCGTCGAAGCCAGCGTGCCGCAACTGCAAGAAGTGCAGGTGCGCCAACGCAACCGCATCGCCACCCTGCTGGGTGAACGGCCAGACAAACTGACTGTCGACCTCAGCCCAGCCAACTTGCCGGCGATTGCCAAGGCCCTGCCGATTGGTGATCCGGGTGAACTGCTGCAACGCCGTCCGGATATCCGCAGTGCCGAACGCAAACTGGCCGCCGCCACCGCGCGAATCGGCGTGGCCAAGGCCGATCTGTTCCCACGGGTCAGCCTCAGCGGCTTCCTCGGTTTCACCGCCGGGCGTGGTTCGCAGATCGGCTCGTCGGCAGCCAGCGCCTGGGCGCTCGGCCCAAGCATTACCTGGGCAGCCTTCGACCTGGGCAGTGTCCGCGCTCGTTTGCGCGCAGCCGATGCTAACGCCGAAGGCGCCCTGGCGACCTACGAGCAGCAAGTGTTGTTAGCGCTGGAAGAGTCGGAGAACGCCTTCTCCGATTACGGTAAACGTCAGCAACGCCTGATCTCACTGATTCGCCAAAGCGAATCGAGCCGCGCTGCCGCCGATCTCGCGCAAATTCGCTACCGCGAAGGCACCGTGGACTTCCTGGTGCTGCTCGACGCGCAACGTGAACGCCTGGCGGCCGAGGACTCCCAGGCCCAGGCCGAAGTTGATCTTTACCGTGGCATCGTTGCCATCTACAAGGCCCTCGGCGGAGGCTGGCAACCCGAGACGGTCGCCAGCAGGTAACCCCTTTTCAAGAGTTCCTTTGGTTGGCCGCAACCAACCAATTTCTTTGCCCCGCACCTCATTCGGTCGCGGGGCTTTTTTTGCCCGAAAACATTGCGTGACTCCCCGCATTCCCCGGTGTTAACGGTGATCGTCGGATTTGCGGGTTTCCTGGACAGTCACCGTAGCGGTGGTTCCGGCGCGCAGCGTGTTTTTTCCGGCGTAGTCGGCGTCGATCTGAATCCGTACCGGCACCCGCTGCGCCAGTTTGACCCAGGTGTAACTAGGGTTGATGTTGGCCAGCAAACGCCCGCCGGGCAGGTTTTCCCGGTCAGCGATGGCGAAGGCGATGCTTTGCACGGCGCCGCCAAAACGTTCGCCACTCATCAACTCGATGTCGACCCGGTCACCCTCCGCGATTCGCGGCAGTTTGGTTTCTTCGAAGTAGCCGCTGACATAAAACGAGTCGCTGTCCACCAGCGCCACCAGCGGACCGCCCGCGATCGCGTAATCGCCCTGCCGGGTCAGCAGATTGGTGACGTAGCCACTGACCGGCGATTCGACCCGGGTGCGCTCCAGATCGTGTTCAGCCTCGGCCAATGCGGCGATGGCCAGTTGCACATTGGCCTGGGCAAAACCCAGGTTGGCCTGGTTGCGCAGCAAATCAGCCTGGGCCACCGACACCTCGGTACTGGATTTTTCCCACTCTTCGCCAGAGACCGCCATGCGCTCCTTGAGGGTCCGTCGACGCAGCTCCTCGCTTTGACGCTGCTTGAGCAGCGCCTGGCTGGCGACGATGGTGGCTTGCGATTGCCCGAGTGAGGCCTTCGCCACTTCCACCGAACGCTTGGCATGTTCCACCGCCAGGGCGTAACGCGAGGGATCGATTTCCAGCAGCAACTGCCCCTTCTCCACATGCTGATTATCGTGCACACCCAGGCGGACGATGCGTCCCGCAACATCGGCGGACAAGGTCACCACATCGGCACGCACACGTGCGTCCCGGGTCCAGGGTGCGCGGGTGTAGTGTTCCCAGGCAAACCAACCGAGCACAAGAGCCAGCACGACCACCGCCAGTGTCGAGAGTTGGGCAAGGATCTTCTTCAAGGCTTCAGGCTCCCATCACCAGAATCAACATCGCGCACACGCAGGCGTACAACGCGCCTTCGAACAAGGCCTCATGCCAGACGAATTGCAATACGCCGAGGCGCCGCAGGATCCAGTCCAGCACCAGGAAAATCGGCAAGCCCAGCAGCAGCGCCTGGGCAATCGGCGGCAGATAGACACCGCCTATTTCCAGATCAATGGTCAAGCGCGGGTACTCCTTGCAAGGTGACAGACTCAAAGTGGCCACGGTGGCGCTCCAGGAACGACACCACGATCAACAACGCCACGCGCATGCGAAACACTGACCACAGGTGTTCATGGACGCTGGAGTGCAGCGCGTCCAGTTCATCACCCAAGCCGTGCAGGCTGTCGATCACACGATCCACTTCGATGTTCGGCCGACCGGCAACCAGCCGCCCGGTTTCCCGAACGGCGTCGAACAACCGGGTTTGCGTCTGCGGGCTCAGTAGCACGTTGTTCTGCCCCTGCTGCCTGAGCTGGTTCAAGGCAATGCCCAGGGCCAGACAGCCAAGGCTGACCTCGAACAGGTCGCGCGCTGGCTTGTCCTGAATGGCTGGCAACAGTCCCAGCATCATGGTCAGACGGTCGACCAGACGACTCTCGAAGGCAAACTGGTTTTCATCGGTGGCCGGTTTTTTCAGCAAGGCATAGACCTGCTCGCAATTCTCCTGGTGCAGCCGGCGAATACGCAGAACGGGCCTGAAGGGGAAGATCAAGGCATACACACTCAACGCCAGCACGGCGGCGCAGGAGTAAGCGCCAGCAAATTCAAACCACTGGATCGCGGTGTTCTGCCCCAACCCGGTGTTCTGCGGGCCCAATAACAGAAACGTCGACAATCCCAGCCCGATCCCCGTACCCGTGGTCGGCGGGCTGGACAACCCCACCGCGACGGCATAGAGCAATGGCGCCAGCAACAGGGCCAACAGTTCGAAGCTGCTGATCATCGGCACCAGCGCAAACTCAAGCACCGCCGACACCACCAGCGCCAGCCCCAGGCCCCGGGCATAGCTCTGGGCAGCCAACAAGGGGCGGGGAAACGTCGCCATCAACGAGCAGAGGATCCCCGCCACAATCATCCCGCCACGGGCGCCATCCCAGCCGGTTTCGATCCATATCAGGCCAGCCACCATCAGTGCGCAGAACGCGCGGATGGCGTTCATCGTCGCCAGAGTGAAATCCAGGTGCAGCGGATTGGCCTGACCGCGAAAAACGCTACTGGCCTTGCGTCCGCTCTGTATCGCATCGCTCAACTCCAGAATCGTTTCTAGCTGTTGCAGCATTCGCGCCTGTTCCCAACGCAGTGACCATGACAGCGAGCGCAAGGTTGCCTTCAAGGGCTCGGTCAGTTGCTCCGAACGGTAGGCCAGTGCATCGAAACGCTGTTGCAACGCCGCAAACTGGTGCCGCTGCTCGCTGGACAGCGCGCGCCCCTGCCGGGCCAGTTGATCGAGAAAGGTCAGCTCTTCGGTCAGCAAATGCTGTATTTCGCCAGGTATCTCGCCTTCCCAGCGCTCGAGCAACAGCTCGCGCTGATGGCGCAATGCGGTGAGCCGCGCGGTCAGCAACAGCAGTTGATTGCCGAGCAATTGCACCAGGTCGTCGGCGCTGCGCAAACGCGGCGCGTCGTAATACAAATGCCGGCGTACCCCCTCCAGCGCACTGATCTGTCCAAGCAGTTGCATTTGCCGACGGTGGAAGTCGGCCTCGCTTTCCTCGGTCCGAATGACGGCGCTGGCATGGGTTGCCAGCAGCTTGATCACCTGATCGATCCTGGCAAAGTAATCCTTGGCCACGGCCTCCGGACGCGCGGTCAGCAGGCTGACCACACAGACACAGGCAACCGCCAGCAACGTCTCGGTCACGCGGGTCACGGCCAGCAGGAAGGTGCCGTCCTGATCAGGGACCGCCAACAGCCCCACCACCACCGCCGTATAGCCGCTGAGCACAAACGCCTGAGAACTGGTGTAGCGCAACAAGGTGCCACCGGCGGTGCACAGTGCCAGCCACAGGGACAACGTCATCACGAAAGGCACCGGCGCCTGAGGGAAGATCGCCATGATCACCACGGCCACGACCGCGCCCAGCGTGGTGCCGATGACTTGGCCAAAACTGCGGGCAAGCGTCATGCCGGCCAGCGGCTGGCTGACGATGACCACGGCCATGATCGACCATTTGGGCTGGTCGAGGTCAAACACAAAGGCCAGGTACAGTGTCAACAACCCGGCGGTTATCGTTCTCAAGGCAAACAGCAACACCCCGGGGCCGGGGTGGAGGATCGCCTTGAAGTACTGCAGCAACGCTTGCATGGAAACGCTCGTCGAGACATCTCCAGCAAGCGTAGTCACTGCGACGCCACGTGAGAGGTTTCAGCTCGGCTTGAGCCCATCAAGTATGCGTTTAACCACGTCCCGGGTTTGACTCGCAGCCCCAGCTGACCGATGCTGGCAGCTTTGCAAACGTGTCAGATTCCGGATTCCTGCATGCCCATGCCTCGCCGCTTCCTGTTCATCAGCCTGCTTGTCCTGTTTGCCGTCGGCATTGCCTGGTTTTCTCTGCGCAGTAAGACGCCCGAGGTGCCCACCGCGATCAAACAGGGCTATCACGACGCCATGGAAAAGGCCCGTAACGGCCAACCCGGTGCGGCGCGAGTGCTCTATCAGCAACTGGCACGTCCTGACCTGTCGGATACGCGCCGAGTCCTGTTGCATGTCGAACTGCCGAATTACCCAAGCCCGCAGGCACTTAAACTGGCAGACGCAGACCTGCAAAACCCTGTGGTCGAGGTTCGCGAGGCGGCGATCATAAGCATCGTCGGGCTGGTGCCCAATGGCCAACGCAGCCTGTTGCTCGGGCCATTGCTCGACGACCACGAGCAAGTTGTGCGTTTTGCCGCCGCGAATGCATTGCTGGGGCTTTCGCCGGATGATCTGGGGTTGTACTTCGGCCCATTGCAGCAGGTCATCGATGAGTATGAGCACTCACTTAACAGCCAGCCCGAAAGCGCCGAAACCCAATACCAACTGGCTCGCCTGCACCTGCACAACGCCCAATTGAAAGAAGCACAACAAGCGCTCGATCAGACCTTGCGCCTGGACCCGGGCAACTTGCCGGCGCTGGTGATGCAGATCGAGGTCCTGGATAAACAGGGCCAGGCCGATGCGGCCCAACAAATGCTCGCCAGACAGTTGAAGGCTCAACCTGACTCCGCCTATCTGCAACATGCCTTGGGGCTTTGGTTGCTGCATCACGGGCAAAGCGAGTTTGCCTTGCTCGGCCTTTCAAAAGCAGTGGAACTTGCGCCCGACAATAAGGAATACCGCTACGATCTGGCCACCACGTTGCACAGCCAGGAAGAACTCGAAGCCGCACAAAAGCAGCTGCAGGAAATCGTTCAGCGCCACCCGGCCGACCGCAAGGCCCGGGTGCTACTGATCAACTACTGGAAGGAAACTGGCCAGCTGCAGAACGTTCAGGTGCTGCTGGCACAACTTGAGCAGATGAATCCGGATGATCCGGCGTTGCAGCAGGGACTCTAAAAGACCACCAGGTTCGATAGATGCACCGTGGGGCTTACGAAAGCATTTCGTGCATCAAGACCTGCAATTCGTCGAGATCGAACGGCTTGGCCAGGATCGGTGCTTTTTGCGCGATCGGGCTACCGGACTCACGAATTTCCTGCGGGTAACCGCTGATGAAAATCACCTTCAGTTCAGGTCGTAGCTTCACCGCGGGTTCGGCAATCTGCACACCAGAGATGCCACCGGGCAGACGGTAATCGGTGATCATCATATCCAGGTGCGGTTTGCTCGCGAGAATTTCGAAGGCCTGCTCGCCATCTTCAGCCTGCAAAACCCGATAACCTTCACCCGACAGATAGGCGACCAGCACCATCCGGATCGAGGGGTCATCTTCAACGATCAATACGACGTCTTGTGCATCTTCACTCATGGGAAGCCTTTGTTCGGTCAATAGCTGCTGATACGACCCTGCGCTCACACAGAGGTTGCGTTGCTTTGTCAGTTTTCCTGCAACGGCAGGCAAACACGAAATAACGAGCCTTGATTAATCTTGCTCTCAACGGTGATGGATCCGCCATGGGCGGCGACGATTTGCTCGGAAATAAATAGCCCCAAGCCCAGTCCGGCCACCACGGTTTTTGCTGACACACGCTCGAACTGCTGAAAAATACGTTTCTGGTTTTCCTCACTGATGCCAATTCCCTGGTCCCTGATCTCCATCCGCGCTTCGCCGTCCTGCCTGTACACGCGCACCTCAATCGGACGTTTGGCACCGTAACGCAGGGCGTTGATCAGCAGGTTGGACACCACCTGCTCGATGCGAAACTCATCCCAATTGCCTTCCACCGGTTGCGGAGCGACAAACGTCACCGACGACTCGGCAGACTCCACCTGTGGTGCAAAATTCTGCAACAGGTTACCCGTCAACTGCGCCAGGTCAAAACGACTGGGGCGAATAGACAGTTTGCCGGTACGAATCCGCGACACATCGAGCATGTCCTCGATCAAGCGAATCAGGCTCTTGATCTGCCGCTCATCGCGGTCGACCATCGCGTGCATCTTGTCCAGGGTAAACGCCGCAGCATTGTCCCGGGCCAGGTGCATCTTGCGCAGCTGGGTTTCGAGGATCAGCCCGTTCAACGGCGTACGAACCTCGTGAGCGACGATCGACATGAAGTCATCGCGCATGCGCACGGCCTGCTGCAGTTCGTTCTGTGTGGCCTGCAATTGCTTGAGTAACGCCTCCTGCTCACGACGGCTTTGCTCCAGGGCTTCGACCTGCAGCTTCATCGCCTTGCGCTGTCGGTACAGGTCGACAAACACGTTGACCTTGCTTTTCACCGCGTGGATATCCAGCGGTTTATGCAAAAAGTCCACCGCGCCACTTTCGTAACCCTTGAACGCGTAATTGCTCTCGCGCCCTGCCGCACTGACGAAAATAATCGGAATGCTCCGGGTTTTCTCGGTACCGCGCATCAGTTCGGCCAGTTCGAAGCCGTTCATGCCGGGCATCTGCACATCGAGGATAGCGATGGCGAACTCGTGTTGCAGCAGTAATGACAAGGCTTCGTCCGCCGATAGCGCCTTGTACACCGTGCGGTCTTCACGTGTGATCAGCGCTTCGAGCGCCAGCAGGTTCTCTGGCAGATCGTCGACGATCAGCAATTTGGCCTGGATATTACTCAGCATGCTTACGGTAGATCCGTTCTTGTTTGACCAATGGATCGAACTGCTTGCCATAGGTCGAGAAGTCCAGGGTTTCCTTACTGCCCAGCACCAGGAAACCACGATGACACAGCGATTCATGAAACAGCCCGAAGGCGCGATCCTGTAATTTTTTATTGAAATAAATCAAAACATTACGACATGAAATTAATTGAGTTTCTGAAAAGACACTGTCAGTCGCCAGGCTGTGATCGGCGAAGGTCACGTTCTCACACAGGGTCTTGTCGAAAATCGCGTGGTCATACGCTGCCGTATAGTAGTCGGCGAATGAGCACTGACCACCGGCCTGCTGGTAGTTATGGGTGTAGGCACGGATGTTCGCCAGCGAGAAGATCCCTTGTTTGGCCTTTTCCAGCGAGCGTGGGTTGATATCGGTGGCGTAAATGATGGTGCGCTCCAGCAAGCCTTCTTCGCGCAGCAGAATGGCCATCGAATAAACCTCTTCGCCCGTGCTGCACCCGGCAATCCAGATCTTGATCGAAGGATAGGTCTTGAGCAGCGGCACCACTTCCTGACGAATGGCCTGGAAGTGCGCCGGGTCGCGAAACATCTCGCTGACCGGAATCGTCAGCAATTGCAGCAACTGCATGAACGCCGTCGGGTCGTGCAGCACCCGCTCCTGCAGCGCAGAAATGGTCTTGCACCCGAACTGATGCAAGGCGTGATTGACCCGGCGCTTGATCGAAGCATCGGAGTAATCACGAAAGTCGTAGCTGTATTTGAGGTAGATCGCTTCGACCAGCAACCGCAGCTCGATGTCAGTATTTCTCTCCACTTAAATACGTTCCATCTTCGGCAACCACACGCGTATCAGCGAAAACAACCGATCCAGATCGATGGGCTTGGCCAGGTAATCGTTGGAGCCCGCTTGCAGGCAGCGCTCCTGATCGTCCTTCATGGCCTTGGCCGTCACCGCGATGATCGGCAGCTTGCGCCAGCGCGGGTCCTTGCGGATCTCGAGGGTGGCTTCAAAACCGTCCATCTCCGGCATCATCACGTCCATCAGCACCAGATCGATGTCATCCACCTCATTGAGCTTTTCGATCGCTTCACGACCGTTACGGCCAATCACCACAATAGCGCCCTTGTGCTCCAGTGCGCTGGTGAGGGCAAAAATATTGCGCACATCATCATCCACCAACAGCACCTTGCGGCCTTCAAAAACCCTGTCGCGGCTGCGGGCTGTCTTGAGCATCGTTTGCCGCTCATGGGACAACCGCGATTCGACTTTGTGCAGAAAGAGTGTCACCTCGTCGAGCAGACGCTCTGGCGAGCGTGCGCCCTTGATGATGATCGAACGTGAATACTTGCGCAGATCCGCCTCTTCATCACGGGTCAGGTTACGCCCGGTATAGACGATCACCGGCGGGAACGAGCAGATATCTTCGGTGGACATGCGCTTGAGCAAGTCATTGCCGAGCATGTCCGGCAGTTTCAGGTCGATGATCATGCAGTCATAGATCGTCTCGCGCAGCAGGTCCAGTGCTTCCTGGGCCAGGCCGACAGCGGTGATTTCGATGTCATCGTCACCGATCAGCCGGGCAATGCTGTCGCGTTGCAGGTCATCGTCTTCCACCAGCAACACGCGTTTGACCTTTTGCGTCAGTTTGGCTTCAAGTCGCGCGAACACGTCCTTGAGCTCTTCGCGGGTGGTCGGCTTGAGCGCATAACCGATGGCGCCCATGTGCATGGCGGCCTCGACGCGGTCCTCGACAGAAATCACATGAACCGGGATGTGACGGGTTTCTGCATGTTCTTTCAGGCGCTGCAACACCGTCAGCCCGGAATGGTCCGGCAGGCGCATGTCCAGCAGGATCGCATCCGGCATGAAGCGTGTCGCCAGGTCGTAACCTTCATCGGCGCCGTGAGCCACCAGGCATTGATAGCCCAGTTCATGAGCCAGATCGAAGAGGATGTGTGCAAAGTTCACTTCATCTTCCACCACCAGCATGCAACGGCGAGTGAACGGCGCTTTGTCACGGTCATCCGCAAAGCGCGGAATCTTCGCTTCGACGATCAGCGGCGCAGGCGCGGCAATCACCTTGGGAGCTGCGACGATCGGTACGATCTTCAGCAGCTCACGCGGCTCATCGCCAGGTTCGACATACTGCACAGGCAACACCAGCGTGAATGAACTGCCCTGCCCCGGCTCGCTGATGACGCTGATCGAGCCGCCGAGCAACGCTGCCAGGTCACGCGAAATCGACAAGCCCAGCCCCGTGCCACCGTAACGACGGTTGGTGCTGCCATCGGCCTGACGGAAGGCCTCGAAAATGCCTTCCTGCTGATCGCTGGCAATACCGATGCCCGAGTCACGAATGATAAAAGCAATGCCCTCGCCCGGCTGCCTGGCGACGGTCAGGCTGACGCTGCCCTTCTCGGTAAACTTGATAGCGTTCGACAACAGGTTCTTGAGCACTTGTTCCAGACGCTGACGATCAGTGAACACCATCAACGGCGCATCCGCTTGCAGTTCGACGTTGAACGCCAGATGCTTGTGCGCTGCCAACGGTTCAAACATGCCGCGCAAGCCATCGACCAGCCGCGCGACGCTGGTGTTCTCCGGGCGTATTTCAAGCTTGCCGGCCTCGACCTTGGAAATATCGAGAATGTCGTTGATCAGGTTGAGCAGATCGTTGCCGGCCGAGTAGATCGACTCGGCAAACGTCACCTGTTCGGCGCTGAGGTTTTGTTGTGGGTTCTCCGCCAGCAACCTGGCGAGAATCAACGAACTGTTCAGCGGCGTGCGCAGTTCGTGGGACATATTGGCGAGGAATTCTGATTTGTACTGGCTGGAGCGTTGCAACTCTTGCGCACGCTCTTCAAGTTGTACCTGGACCTGGTTCAACTCACCGTTCTTGCGATCCATTGCATCGCGCTGTTCGGCCAGCTGCTCGTTGGTCTGCTCAAGCTCGGCCTGCTGAGTCTCCAGGTGCCACTGCGACTCTTTGAGCACCCGCGACTGTTCTTCCAGCTCTTCGTTGGCAGTCTTCAGTTCTTCTTGCTGCACCTGCAACTCTTCATTGAGTTGCTGGGTTTGGGCAAGTACTTCCTGCAATCGTTGGCGATAACGCGCCGCTTCGATGGAGGTGCCGATATTCCCGGCTATCAGCTCCAGCAACTCGACATCGCGCTCGGTCAGGGCGCGCAGAAAACCCAGTTCGATGACACCGTTGACCCGATCGTCATCACGGGTTGGCACCACCAGCACACTGCACGGCACACCCTCACCCAACCCTGAGCTGACTTTGAAATAGCCGGCGGGCACTTCATCCAGACGGATCAGTCGACCTTGCTGTGCCACCTGCCCGGTAATGCCCTCGCCACGGTCGATCACTTGATCGCGCTCTTCCTGCTCGCGGGAGAAACCATAAGAGGCAATGCGCGTGAGGCCTTCGTGCTCTTCTTTGACGTACATTGCGCCGACCGCAGTGCCGAGGTACTGCGCACAAAACTGCAGAATATTGCGGCCCAGCCGATTTAACGTCAGTTGCCCAAGCACCTGCTCCGCCAATTCGGTCTGGCCATTACGCAGCCAGGCTTGTTGTTCCAGACGTTGCGCGCTGCCCTGTTGCGCCGCCAGATTGGCGCTGTAATTTTTCGACAGACTGAACAAATCGCGACGGCCGACGTAGGCCAGCAAACCACTGATACCGGCAACCAACAGCAAATACAGGGAAATGCTCCAGATCGTCGTGCGTCGAACCTCTTCGTTGCGCGTGATACGCAACTGCTGCTCCATGTCGATGACATCTTCGTATTGCCTGCGGATTTCATCAGTCAGTCGCTTACCGCGGCCGGATTTCACCGCAGCCCGGTAATCACCGCTGCTGTGCTGCAAATCGATCATGGTCTGCGCGTAATCGTTCCACTCGATCTGCAACGCCTCGAGCCTGCGCAGGCGATCAACCTGCGGCGGGTTATCGGCCGTCAATTCCTGCAAGGTCTTGAGCGCAGCAATGATCCTCGGTTTGGCCGTTTCGTAGGGATCGAGAAAATGCTCGTCACCGGACAACAGAAAACCACGCATCCCGGTTTCCAGGTCGACTGTCAGCGTTAACGCTTCGTTGGCGTTATTGATCACCCGATCCGTGTGCTCGACCCATTGGATTACCGACAACAGATAGGTGATCAAAGAGACAAAAAACACCGCACTCAGCACGCCCATACCCAGCGGCAAACTGATGTTGCGGCTCAGCAGTTTGCGAAAACTTTGCTCATCAACTGAAGACGAAGAAGTCATTGGATGGCCTTGGTGAACCGTTGCAAGTGAAGGAGTTTGCCCCATAAACACATTCTGGATCCATTTTTCTGACAGCCTTGCCGACAATAACCAGCATCGCTCAGCATGATTCAGAGAGAACGGTTACCCTGTCGACGTACGCCGGTAACTACAATAAACCCGTGACCGAACGCCTTCTTCCGAGAGCCACCACCATGTCCGCCACAGTGCCCACTATCCTTGTAGTCGAAGACGATACCATCGTGCGCATGCTGATCGTCGACGTGCTGGAAGAACTTAAGTTCACGGTGCTGGAGGCCGACAGTGGCAAAGCAGCGCTTGCCCTGCTCAACGATAGCGCGCAAATCATCGATCTGCTGATGACCGATGTGGGATTGCCGGAGATGGATGGCCGCGAGCTGGCCGCTCAAACACGTGTGCTGCGCCCGGCGTTACCGATACTGTTTGCCAGTGGTTATGCGGAAAGTATCGACGCGCCTGAAGGCATGGCGGTGATCGGCAAACCGTTCTCTATTGAGCAGTTGCGCGATAAGGTCCTGAGCATGCTCGCACCTTGAGTTCAGCTTTTCTTGCGCACTTCATTCAATGTGCTGACCACCTTCAAATGCCGGTACAGCAAGGTCGACGCCCATTCCCGATCGCCCTGCTCCAGCGCGTCGATAATTTCCAGGTGTTCGCGGCACGAGGTGCGAACCCGCTCCAGGTTCGACACGGTATGAAACTCGGTAAGCCGACGCAGGCGGTTTTGCTGCTGCACGGTTTGCAGGATGAAGCTATTGCCGGACGCTGCAGCCAGTAACTCGTGAAATTCGGCGTTGGCTTCGAAAAAGCTCAGGCTGTCGGGAGCGCCTTCAAGCAGTGCCTGCTGCTTTTCACGGCAACGCTGTAGACGTTCACGCGGCAGATTGAAGGTCGGTTCGAGCAAACCCGCAGGTTCCAGGAGCATGCGGAAGCGATAGCTTTCGAAGCGCTTTTCGGCCGAACCCAAGGTGGGCAAAAACATCCAGCCGTGCCCGTGTTTGCGCTGCATGACGCCTTCGTCGGACAACCTCAGCAAGCAACGGCGCAATACCGCTTTACTGGCACCGTAACGACGCAACAGATCGCTCTCCATCACCTGATCGGGAATCGCCTGAGCCAGTCGATCATCGATCAGCCGCTGATACAGCTCCTCATCCTCAGCGACCGGCAGACTGACCTTGGCCAACTCATCGCTGAGCGGCGTATCCAGCACGCAGTAACCCTGATGGGGCAAGCGTCCGATCACCTGCTCTTGCGCCAGATAGACCAGCGCCCCGCGTATCGGCGAGCGAGACACGCCAAAACGCTCGGCCAGTTCGACCTCTTTGAGGTGACTGCCGGGGGTTAACTCGCCAGACCGGATCGCCATGAGAATCTGCGAGGCGACTTTGGTCTGAAGTGCGGTGGGTTGGGTCATCGAAAAACGTCCATGAATCAGCTGTCAGACGCTAACTCATGAATCGGCAAACTTCCAGTCAATACAAGCGCATAAGGCACCATTGGGCGATTGCCGGGCACAATAAACATCATCAGCTGTGGTTTAATTGCGCCCCTCGTTTCTCCCCAGTCTTCAGCCTGCATCAAGGAAATCCTGTTCATGAGTCAGCCCCGCGCAACCAAAGTCCTGGTTATTGGTTACGTCTGGCCCGAGCCGCGCTCATCCGCAGCCAGCGGACACGTGATGCAAATCCTTGAAACGTTTTTAGAGCAAGGCTGGGACATCACGTTCAGCAGCCCGGCCGGTGCGGGCGAACACAAGGCCGATCTGGCGGGGTTGGGTATTCGTGAAGTCCCCATCGAGCTGAACAACAGCAGTTTCGATGCCTTCGTCAGCGATCTGGCTCCGGATATCGTGCTGTTCGATCAGTTCATGATGGAAGAACAGTTCGGCTGGCGCGTCGAGAAACATTGCCCTGACGCCTTGCGTGTGCTTGAGACCTCAGACCTGCAGAGCTTGCGACATGCCCGCCACCAGCGGCTCAAGGACCGCCTGAAGGCCAGTGACGACGCCAATGACTTCAGCGAGTTGTTCGCCCCGGCCTTGCGTGAAGAGTTCGAACTCATGGCCGATACCGATCTGGCCAAGCGTGAAATTGCCGCGCTGTTGCGCTGTGACCTGAACCTGATGATTTCGCAAGTGGAAATCGAGCTGTTGGTCGAGCAGTTCAAGCTGCCGCGCCAATTGCTGCACTGGTGCCCGCTGATGATCGACCCGATCACTCAGCCATTCCCCCCCTTTGAGGACCGTGCGCACTTCCTCAGCATCGGCAATTTCCGCCACGCGCCGAACTGGGACGCCGTGCTCTGGATGAAAACCACTCTCTGGCCACTGATCCGACAACAACTGCCCGGCGCGCAACTGCACATTTATGGCGCTTACACACCGCCCAAAGCCACCGCACTGCACAACCCGAGCCAGGGGTTTCACGTGATGAACTGGGCCGAAGACGCCTTGCAGGTCATGTCCGCGGCACGCATCTGCCTGGCTCCGCTGCGTTTCGGCGCTGGCATCAAGGGCAAAATTGTCGACGCCATGCTTTGCGGCACACCGAATGTCACCACGCCGGTCGGTGCCGAAGGCATGTCCGGGGACATGCCTTGGCCGGGTGCAATCGCCGAAAGCGCCCAGAGCCTTGCCGATGCAGCCGTGAGCCTATATCAAGACAAGACCCAGTGGACCCTTGCTCAAAACGCCGGCATGAAACTATTGGCCGATCGTTACCAACAGCGCGTCCATGGTCCGGCACTGATTGATCGGCTTATGAGTTGCCGCGAGAACCTGTTGAAACAGCGCAATGATAACTTTATCGGCAGTATGTTGCGGCACCACCTGCACAAGAGCACTCAATATATGTCGCAGTGGATTGAAGAAAAAAATCGTACTAACGGATAAATTTTTGTTGCCCCGAGGGTCGTTCAGGTCGGCCTTTCGGTCGAGCCCGATACAAAAGAACGTCTTTCCTGTTTTGCTTTCGCCTTCATAAGATTGGCTTTCATGCAATGAAGAACCAGCGCCGACTCTTCAAAAAAATCAACACTGATCACGCTGCAATTCAACACCCTCTCATCGCGCGCCGGGTCAAACCATTCGTTCAAATGAGTTGTTATATTCACAGGCCCTTGTGCCAAACCGTAACTCGTGGCGGACATTGACCAGGGCATCCCCAAACCGTCTGGATACTCTATTGCGCTGGCAATAAACATCTTCACGTCAGCGACACTGGCGAAGTCTATCCCCGTCCATTCACATCTGAGTTCCCAATTGAAGTAACTGCGATCAACGCCCCCATAAGACGCCAGCATGACCCGTTGAAACGGGCTGAATTCTTTTAATTCCCCCAACGTCAAATAACGATGTTCGGGGAGTATCACCCGGCCTCCCAAGTGTTGCGTCAGCAGTCGGGAAAACTCTTTTACGTCGAAGGGGCTGCTATTGGATCTCAGTTGCTGGAAGTTCAGGACAATGAACTCATCGGGATGTTGCTCAAGGAATCTGTCCACGGCCATGATCAGATCCTCCAAGGCCCGAGAAGATCGATATCCGTTGTGCTGAAACCAGAAACCGCCCTTGCCGTCATACTCAAGCCTGAGATCAAGTGCGCGGGCACCGTTGACCAGTTGATAGTAAAAACTATTATTCTGGCAGGCGGCCCAGTGGCTGAGGCCGGGAACGGCATAAGAAGCTTTTTTATCGACGCCCGAATTGTGAGCACCAGGCAATACCAACTCTCCCAGTGTCAACGTGTCGATGGCCGGCAGGCGGGTCATCCATTTATAAAAATCGTTAGTCATATTTCATCCATTACGTATGTTTTTTTGCGCACAGCATGACAGTTGGCACGTCGCAAACTTCGTCACCTTTATATCCGCAGATACGCCAGCCAACCACTCACCCAACAACATCAAGATTGACAATATATTACTGTGCCGTCAGCGTATTCCTACGTAACAACAGGACCGTAGAAGCTGTCCTCCGGCGCACATTGCACTTAACTTGTTACCCGCAGACTGTGCCTGCAAAGGCTCAGAACTCCCACCCGCAAAAAAACATACCGCGCGCCGATGGATCGACGCGTGCAACAGAACGCAGGAGCATACATGCCACGAAATATTGTAAGATATTTAAACAAGCAGGCTTGGATGAACGAAGTCCCGGATATTGACACGATGACGCTAACCGATATTATCTGGCCAGGCGCCCACAATTGCGGAATGGATAAAAAGCCCCCTAACTACGAGGTGGTTATCGGCCATTGGACAAGCTGTCAGAACGATACGTTTTCCTGGCAACTGGCCCAGGGTGTCAGAGCGTTCGATATACGCCTGGGGTATAAGCCGGGACACGATCAGGATATTTTTTATTTCCACCACAATGGCCTGGAATCTCATCGTGTACTGGATGAACTTATCGATGCTGTTCTGGCTTTTCTTGAACACAATCCCAATGAGTTCATGGTGCTTGATTTTCACGTTCTGGCGGGTGGCAAGTACGCCTTCGACTATAAAAAGTTCAACGCCTTGCTCTTGAGGCGGCTAGGACACAAGGCCATTCCATTCTCACACTCGCGGCGCTCCATCGGGCAACTGAAGCAAGCCAGCGCCCATCGCAGGCTAGTGCTGGCCGCCCATGGGCCGGATGATCTTGATGAAACTACGTTCTGGCCAAGAGTCGTTCACAAGTGGAGCGACAAGGCATTCACTGATACCGACGATTTGCGCAGCCACATTGCCAATACGTTAAGTGCTGAGCACTCCGGCGATTTTCTATGGTCCCTGTCAGCCACCAGCTATTCGTTTTTTGGAGGTCCCGTGGACATCAAGAACGCTATCAACGATTGGTTTCATCAATCACGGGACTGGGTGAGCCGCTGCTGCATTATCAACACTGACTTTGTCGAAGAATCCGAAATTGTTCGTTATTGCTGGATAGCCAACAGCATGAAGGCCGTCAGCATGCGCTGATAGCGCTCGCGCCAGGCGCGTATCTCTCGGCTCACCGCTTGCACCTGCACGACGAGCACGGCATCGACGATTTATGGCCCGTGGTCTGCGAACCCTTCGTGCAATGGGTGCTGGAAGACAACTTCGTCAACGGCCAGGAGATTCTCGGCATAGGCGTCTCGGGCCAGCAACACGGCCTGGTCCTGCTCGATGAACAAGGCCAGGTCCTGCGCCCGGCCAAACTCTGGTGCGACACCGAAACCACTGCGGAAAATAATCGGTTGCTGGCCCATCCGGGCGGAGAAAGCGGTTCGCTGGAACGTCTCGGCGTGGCCATCGCACCGGGTTATACCGTGTCCAAGCTGTTGTGGACCCAGGATCCGCATCCGCAGATTTTCGCCCGCATCGCTCACATTCTATTGCCCCACGACTACCTCAATTATTGGCTGACCGGACGCAGCTGCAGCGAGTTCGACGACGCTTCGGGTACCGGCTACTTCAATGTGCGAAGCCGCCAATGGGAGTTTGTCACTCACAGGGCATTTGCGCCTTGAACCACCAGGTTTAGTCCTGCACCATCGCCACCTGGTTATTCAAAGGACGGAATCAAAGGCATGCTGGAGCCGGGAAAGCCCCCCAAGCTGCCATGCCAAACCATAAGGTTGGCTGAGGCGTAAGAATCACCCGAAA
The DNA here is from genome assembly GCF_000217955.3 of Pseudomonas fluorescens HK44. Taxonomy (GTDB): domain Bacteria; phylum Pseudomonadota; class Gammaproteobacteria; order Pseudomonadales; family Pseudomonadaceae; genus Aquipseudomonas; species Aquipseudomonas fluorescens_AQ. Next base: position 1,089,253 of record NZ_AFOY02000015.1, read on the forward strand.
CTTGTGCTATCGCGCGATAACCTGATGTCAGGTTTGCCTCGTCTCCAACCAAAAATCTACCACTGCCCGTGCCTCGGGCAGTGGGTCAGGTCCAAAAAATCCTCCCCCATCCCATCACCTGAACACCCGCCGAACTTAACCCCCGGTTAATCCTGCGGTCTAAAATTAAATGGACCGCGTTCGCGCAGAATCTACTGACGCCCTGCGCGGCAGGGCCGACATCGTCAGGTGTCGCGCTGACTTCACGTCTGCACCGGAGATTTCTCATGAACATGCGTATTTTGCTGGTGGCCTCTGCCCTCGCCTGCACCGGGTTTACCGGGCTGGCGCTGGCCGACTCCGCACCTTCCCAGCCTGTTCCGTATCACTACGGAATGTCGCTGCACGTCAAGAAAGTGGTTTCGATGACCGAGCCCACAACGCAAGACTGCAAGGTGGTGACGGCAGAGATGAAGTTCATCGACAACGTGGGTAAACAGGAGGACATCAGCTACCTCAAGCTGTCGGATGCCTGCAGCTATCAAAACTGAGTCATGACGCTGCGCAGCGTTATTTGGCGATGGGCGTGAGCGAGGCCAAAGGTTATGCTTTGGCCTCCCCTCACTGCCGCAAGGATTCGCCATGCAGTTGTCGTTTCGCACGCTGTCTACGTTTACCGCTGGTCTGAGTTTTACGCTGGCGCTGGTCTGGGGCTTCATTCCTGAGGTGATGCTGTCGATCTGGAGTATCGGGTACTCGGACGCGACAGGGTTGGTGGCCAGACGCGGCGCGGTGTTGTTTGTGGCGCTGGGCGTGATGTTTTATCAGGCTCGCAACGCGCCGCCGTCCGTTTCGCGTAGCGCGCTGAGCAGCGGCTTCGTGGTGGGGGTTTTCGGACTGGCCACGCTGGGTGTCGGCGAATGGCTCAATGGGCACGCCGGCCCAGGCATCTTGCTGGCAGTGACAGTGGAGATTGCGCTGGGCCTGGCATTTCTCCAGACCCCGCGTGTGCCCGTCGAACGTGCAGAAACCGTGGATTAATGCGCGCGGACCTTTGACGCGAGCACATGGCTGCCGGGAGTGTGATCCTCCAGGTCGTGGCGCAATTCAGCGATCAGATCGTTGATTTCACGACAACCGTTAAGGGCGGTCGCGTCGATGCCGGTCACTACCAGATCCAGTTGGTCCGTCTGGTGGTTGTCGTAGACCTTGACGGTCATCGACAGGTCTGGTGACAAAGTGCACTGGCACCGTTTAGGCAAAAAGCTGTGTTCAATGATATTGCGAAGTTCCAAGGCAGAAAGAAACATTACAACCCTCCCTTTTTATAGGACTATCGATCAGTCGCCGGGTTAACCGCCGTCAGTCTTGCCCATCCTTATCTCGCGGCTTTCCTGGGGTGTTTTTCATGCACTGGGATGAAGCATAAGGCATGCCCGGGAATTCGCACGACGGGCTGTCGGTAAATCAGCGATTTGCGACGAACTGCCGAATGGCCTTATGCAAAACGCATGATTGCCACTAATCATCCCGCACGTTGCCAGCTTCGCCGTCGTGGTTTGCATTGAGCGGCCAGCACAATGAGAATGCTCGCGTTCACTGACTCAACCAAGAGCAAGGAGGCATCATGCGCTCATCTATTCTCACCGCCGCGGCGGTGCTGCTGTCCGGTCTGTCGACTCTGGCCAGCGCTGCGAAACTCGAAGACGTTGCCCCCTATCCCAAGGCTGAAAGCGGCTTTACCCGCCAGGTGATTCACCTCGCTCCGCAAACCCGGGAAGACAACTACCTGGTCGAAATCCTCGCCGGGAAAACCCTGACCGTCGATTGCAATCACCAGCGTCTGGGTGGCACGCTGGAGGAAAAAAACCTTGAAGGCTGGGGTTATCCGTTCTATCGACTGGAGAAAGTCATCGGCCCGATGAGCACCCTGATGGCGTGCCCGGACGGCAAGAGCAAACAGGACTTCGTGGCGGTCGTCGGTGAGGGTTTCCGGCTGCGTTACAACAGCAAACTGCCAATTGTGGTCTACGTGCCGAAAGACGTCGAAGTGCGCTACCGGATCTGGTCGGCGTCGGTCGAGGTCGATAAAGCCCGTCAAGAATAAACGGAGCGCACTCGATGATTACCTGCCACGTCAAATATGTGATCGACCCTTACCAACTCACCGAGTTCGAAGCCTACGCCAAGGCCTGGCTTGGTGTTGTCGAACGCTTGGGCGGTACGCACCACGGGTACTTCCTACCGTCCGAAGGCGCGAACAATATCGCTTATTGCCTGTTCAGCTTTCCTTCGCTGGCAGACTACGAAAGCTATCGGCATGTTGCCCTGACCGACTCCGAAAGCACCGCGTTGGTGGCGCAGGTGGTGGAGAAGAAATTCATCCTCAGCTACGAGCGGACGTTTCTGCGTCCGCTGCTCGCCTGAATCCCTTTCAGCGACTTACACCGGGACGCCGCACAATGCGGCGCGCTCGGCCACATGCCGCAAGCTATCAAAATTGATATTGGCCCCCGAGTCGATCGCCACCAGGGTCTGCCCTTGAACACCGGTTTGCGCCACGTACTTCTTGATTCCGGCTACGGCCAACGCGCCGGATGGCTCGGTGATCGAGCGGGTATCGTCGTAGATATTCTTGATCGCTGCGCACAGTTCGTCGTTGCTAACGGTCAGCACTTCATCGACATGATGGCGGCAGATCTCAAAGCCATACGCACCGATCTGTGCGACCGCTACGCCATCGGCGAAGGTACCCACGTTCGGCAGCACCACTCGCTCGCCCGCCAACATTGCCGCTTGCAGGCACGCGGAGTGTTCCGACTCGACGCCGACGATGCGGATGTCAGGCCGCAGGTATTTGACGTAGGCGGCGATGCCGGCGATCAAACCGCCGCCACCCACCGGGACGAAAATTGCGTCCAACGGGCCTTGATGCTGACGCAGGATTTCCATGGCTACCGTGCCCTGCCCGGCGATCACGTCCGGATCGTCGAAGGGCGAAACAAAGGTCCGGCCGGTTTGACGGGCCAGGCTCAATGCGTACTCCAGGGCGAACGGAAAGCTCTCGCCATGCAACACCGCATTCGCGCCTCGACTGCGCACGCCAATCACTTTCAGCTCCGGTGTTGACGTGGGCATGACGATACTCGCCTCGATCCCCAGCTCCCGCGCCGCCAGTGCCACGCCTTGGGCGTGATTGCCGGCCGAGGCGGTAATCACCCCGCGGGCCTTTTGCGCGGCACTCAGTTGGGCCAGTTTGTTGTAGGCACCACGAATCTTGAAGGAAAAGGTCGGTTGCAGGTCTTCACGCTTGAGCAGGATCTGGTTGCCCAACACCTCGGATAACGCCGGGGCCACCTGCAAGGGCGTGCGTACTGCCAGCTCATAAACCGGCGCGGCGAGGATTTTTTTCACGTAGTGCTCAAGCAGGGCCTGCTTGGCGGTGTCGGTGTTGGTGTCCATCAACGTCTCCTGGCTTTGTTCACGGCCCCGGAGACAGAAAATGAAAACCCGCCTCTAGGGCGGGTTGGGTGCAGTCGTCAGCTAGCCCGCCAAATAAGGAATGGCGGTAATAATGCTCGGCTGGCGGCGCGATACGGTGGAAGTCATGGCTCGAAATTAGCTGTGCGCGAAAGGCAAGTCAATGGCCAGTTTTCTGTCGAATGCGATAGTTGAGCGCTAAACGGGCTCCAGTGAAAACGTCAGCTCGATACGCCCTGTCTGCACCTTCACCGTGTTGAGCATTGGCGGGTGATGCCAGGCACTGAGGTGTGCACGTTGCGCGGCCGTACCGATGTTCAGCTGTGTCAGCACTTCACAGACCACCGCATAGAGGACGGCCTGATTTCCGTCCTCGACTTTTACCGCAATACCCCGCGCCTGCTGGCCCGCCACACCACGCACACCCATTGCATAGCTCGCATCGGCGCCGACCTTGCCCACCAGTTGGCCGTCGAAGGCCTTCATCAGCGTCGTACAGAAACGGCCCTCCCCGGCGACCAGCTCAGGGTAGCTCGTCATGGCTCGATAAATCCGCGCCAATTCAGCTTCACGTGGTGACCGGGCATTTTCGTCGGTATCGGCAGCACTGGCTATTTTGGCGAAGAGCAACGCCAGCCGATCCAGCGCGAAGGCCGGTGTCGGCAGGTTGCAGCCATCGGTAGCCCACTGAATGGCGTCACCAGAAACCTCGCAAACCTCAGCCACCGTCTGCATCACCCGCTGCTGAAGCGGATGAGCTGGAAGGTGATAGCCCTCCAGCGTTGCACCCAGCGCTTTGGCGGCCGCCAACATTCCGGCGTGTTTGCCTGAACAATTGCTGCACACCGGGCCGGGTACAAAATCGCTTTTGAGCCAGGCCCGATAGACCTCATCCGAGATGGGCGGATGACCGCCGCAGCGCATGTCTGCTTCACTGGCGCCGGCCTTGGCCAGCATGCTCAGCGCTCGCTGGATATGTCGTGTTTCACTGCTATGGGAGCCACACATCAAGGCCAGGTCAGCATCGTCCAGGCCGAATTGTTCGAGTGCACCGGTTTCCATGACCGCCAACGCTTGCGCAGGTTTGGCGGCGGACCGGGCCAGCGTCATGCGTGATGAGTCACCAAAGCCGCTGAGCATGCGACCATCGGCATCGACGACCGCGACATGGGCGATATGAGTGTTTTCAACGCTATCGCCACGGTAGACGACCGCGGCAATCGCCTGTTCCCTGTTCATTCGGTATTCCTGCTGATTGCTTGAAAGCCATGTGCGGATGACATCGCCCGGATTGCTTGAGGTCGACGCCGTACAGACCGTCGCCGATGAGGTTGGCGGTTTTCACTGCAAGGTCCACCGCGGCCTTGGGCGCCTCATGAACCGCCAGGGTACGGCACTTGCCGTTGATGGCCTGGCCCTTGGCTTTGTGGTTGTAAATTTGCCAATGTCCTTTGGACATGAAGTACTGGCAGGCGAAAATCGGTTTGCGATTGAGCACGCCAATGTGGGTACAGCGCAGATGGTTCGCACCGAAGGATCGCTCCTGCGTTACGGTCAATGCCACTCAATAACTGCGGGTGTCCGAATCTCGGGCTGGCGCGTTGGGCGCACTATACGGTTTGACCGTGCCCGGCGCAGTGCCGCTGCGTGGATAGCCATTGCCGATCCCGCCGTTCTCAAGGGTCGGCGGACGGGGAACCGGCACGGTGTTCGGCCCGCGAATGATCGGCGCGCTGGGCTGGGTGCCCTGCATGCTGTTGGGATTTACCCGGCGAATCGGGTTGTTGTAGGGGTTATCGGAGTTGTCAGGGAGATTCTGGGCAAGAAGCACCGGATGCTCCACCGTGGCAGCCAGCATGCCAATGTCTGCGCCGGCCTGGGTCAGAGTGCCAAGCAAGCCACTCAACGCCAACGCGCTGGTACCGAGCACAAACCTGTTCATGGTGGAGTTCCTCCAGTACATGCAGATAGGGTCTTCGATAACACGCTACGCGCAGGATTCGCCCCTGTGAAGACAATACTCCAGCGCAGATTTAACACCGATTGAACCGCACCGCAGACCGGCCGGAAAACCTCGCCGCGCGCCAGCAAAGGCTGCTGACGCGTGGATCGTGCTCAGATCAATACAATAATGGCCAGTAAGCCGCCGAAAATCGCCCACTTTTCCAGGTAGTACCGCGTACGGTTGCGCTTTTTCAGTTCTTTACCGCGCAAACGCACTTTGTAGATCTTGCCGAAAAACCGGTTCAAGCCGCCGGTTTTATCGCCTGCATCGTTTGGCGCGCCAGCAGCGGACATCACGTTGCGGCTGAACCAGCGATTGAACGCTGTGGCCCAGCGGTACTTCAGCGGGCGCTCTATATCGCAGAACAGGATGATGCGGTTTTGTTGGGTGGTGTTCTCGGCGTAGTGAATGTAAGTCTCATCGAACATCACCGCCTCACCATCACGCCAGTGATAGCGCTCACCGTCGACGTCGATGTAGCAACCTTCATCGTTAGGCGTTTCCAGACCCAGGTGGTAACGGTACGAGCCGGCATACGGGTCGCGGTGACGGACCAGTTTCGAGCCCGGTGGCAATTCAGCGAACATCGCCGCCTTGATCGAGCCGATGCTTTGCACCAGTTCCGTGGTACGCGGGCAGAGCTTGGTGGCCGATGGATGGCTGTCGCCGTACCACTTCAGGTAGAAGCGCTTCCAGCCGGTCTTGAAGAACGAATTGAAGCCCACATCGTCGTATTGATCCGAACGCTTGATTTCCCCTGCCTTCAGCAGATTTTGGCCCTCGGCGCGGATTTCCTGCCAATTGGCCTGCAAAGGGCTCAGATCCGGGAAGTCGGCCGGATCGAGGTAAGGCTTGTTGGGGATTTTCGAAAACAGGTAAAGGAAGCAGTTAATCGGTGCCAGGAAGGTCGAATGGTCACTCAACTGACGACTCAGTTTGTGCCGGATGCGACCACGTAGATGCACATAGGCAATGGATAAAACGTAGAGGGAGACAATGATGAGTTTCACGGGAGTTCGTCACAGTTCAGAAGAGTACATGCCGCGCGCCACAAGCCTGATTTGAACGCAGCGTCCGAGATCCAACTATCAAGTGAATCGGTTAAGCACGGGATCCTGAGCAGAAAGCTAGCTCATGGCCAGTGGTGCGCATTTTAGTCATACTTTGTAATCAAAGGTTAACTTACATTTGTGAAAAACGGTGCAGGCGATGTGCCAGAAGCGCGCCTGTGTGGCTCAACTGAACGCAAGACATCATGGAGAGCTGCCGACGATCGTCTCAGCCCTTGCTGAAATTACCTTGGCCTCTGCCATCCAACTGATGCTGCGCTTATGCCAGCCGGCTCAAATCAGGCGCGAACCGAACCGCACTGGACACGCGTAATCCCTCCCCCGGCGTGCTGCCGACCGAACGAAAACCCTTCCTGCTGCCTCAAGATGTCCCACTGCTGCGCTGCAACCTCCAAAAGGAATTGCGATGCCGAATTCAGAAAGTTCCTTCTGCAGCTCAGCCATTGCTCGACTAGGCTATAGCTCTCCACAGGAGCCAAAGTCATGGAAGACAAAAATCCGGTTTATTTCGCGCTGATTATCTAAATCCAACGCAGCATGTATACGACTTCGGATCCAATACTGGTCCGGTGTTGGCAAAATAGATCCAACATTGGAGGGAACCATGAGCAATATCATCGCCACCGGCGAGCCACCTGAAACAATCCGCTTCATCATTAGGGTCTATGCCTGCCTGCTGCTCGCAGGATTTGCGTTTATTCCAGCCTACCTGATCAGCTACTTGTACTTCTTTCAGGACCCCACCCTTCTATTCGAGAACCACGCGTTCCATATCATCGCGATCACGGCAGCCACCCTGGAAGGCTTGTTTGTTACTTACGTGACGTGGCGCTGCTATCAGTCATCGGGAGAGCCGCTGCTGCGGTGGATGACGCTAGGTTTTCTCGGTTTTGTACTGATCTACGCGTTGCATGGTGCCTTCACCGGGCTCGCGCACCACAATATCTGGCTCTTCCTGCTTTATGGACCGGCCTCTCGGCTGGTCATGTCAATACTGCTGTTAGTCGGAATGCTGTCGTACCACCGCCCGCCTGATGCTGCGGACCAACGAATGAAACCCCGCCCGTGGTTAACCTGGATAGGACTGTTCCTGCTGGTTGACCTGATGGTGGCATACGTCGCGAATTCGTCGATTGCCAGCGAACTTGCGGTGCGCCTCTCGCTGGAAGGTGGCGCCCTCGTTTTTTCCACATTGAACGTGGCGATGCTCCTGCTGCGCCGTATCCGTTCGCAACTGATGGTGATTTTTGTCATATCGGTCACGGCGTTCGCGTTGTCATCTCTTGCCTTCATCCTTGCACGTCCCTGGAACCACATGTGGTGGCTCGCTCATGCGATCTTCGCCGCCGGATTCTTCCTGTTGAGCTACGGGGTAGTGCAAGCGTTCCTCACCACGCGGTCTTTCTCGACTATTTATTCCCAAGAGGAGCTTATGGTGCGTCTTGCCGAGGCAATGGAGTACACCGAGAACGCTCTACAGGAACTCCAGCGCACCAATCAGGAACTCGGACATCTTGCGGCGACCGATCCACTGACAGGCGCTGATAATCGGCGTCGATTCATGGAGCGGGTCGAGGCCGAAATTGGCCGGACCAAACGCGGTGGTGCGCCGTTCTCCGTGCTGGCACTTGATCTGGACAATTTCAAGTCCATCAATGATCGCTTTGGGCATCAGGTTGGCGATGACATCCTGAAAGGGTTTGTGCAGAAATGCCTCGATTCGATCCGGCCGTATGACGGCGTAGCCCGAGTAGGCGGTGAAGAATTCATGATACTGCTACCTCAGACTTCACTCGAAGGCGCACGTGAAATCGCTGAGCGTCTGCGAACCACCGTTGCAAATACTTCTTTTAGTAGCGGCTTTCATCGGTTAATGGTGGTCACAGTGAGCATCGGCATATCGCAATCCGGCCGCGACGGCGACGCCATCGAGGCGATTCTGAACGTAGCCGATCAACGCCTGTATCACGCTAAACACCAAGGCCGTAACCGTGTGGTCACTGCCATCAAAACCAGTCTCCAACCTATGCCCTGACCATCATTTCGAAGTCGCTGAAAGCGTCGGAACCGAAACGCCCCCGGAGGCCGCCATCATGGAGCGCGCGATTTGGATCGTGCAGCGCCGCGCGGCCGACAGTTGACAATAACGCAGTGACGGATCTGGCGAGCCTATTCACCCTCTCTCGTAACCAACAGCCAAGGTGCCTATAAGGCACCTTGGCTGTAATAACGGAGCAATCCATTACTCACGTTGACGTTGCAATGTCTCCCAGGGAGCGGATACCAGGTGCTGCGATCGCTGTATGACGTGTTGTGAGTCAATCTGTATCTAACACTCTCCCGTTGACCGCCCTACTATCGTCTGCTCCATCCAGGTACATACCTCAGAGATGGCGAAAAACCGCTTGTATTGATTTAGCGGAGCGTCCGATTCGTTATCTCTTCCATCAGGAGTTACACGATGCCCGAACTGTCCAACCTGCTCGCCTACGGCCTGATCTCACTCGGCATGGTGCTGACTCCCGGCCCGAACATGATCTACCTCATCTCGCGGTCGATCTGCCAGGGACGAATGGCCGGGCTGATTTCCCTGGGCGGCGTGGCATTGGGTTTCGTCGTTTATATGTTTTGCGCCGCATTGGGCATCACAGCCCTGGTCCTGGCGGTTCCCTATGCGTATGACGCCCTGCGCCTCGGCGGCGCGCTCTATCTGCTGTACCTGGCCTGGCAGGCGGTCAAGCCCGGTGGCCGTTCCCCGTTCCAGGTGCGAGACCTGCCCAGGGACGGCCCGCGCAAGTTGTTCATGATGGGCTTTGTCACCAACCTGCTGAATCCCAAAGTCGCGGTCATGTATTTGTCGCTGCTGCCCCAGTTCATCGACCCCACCGACCACAGCAGCGTGCTGTCGCAATCCATCGTGCTTGGCTTTACGCAGATCGTCATTAGCATTAGCGTCAACGCGCTGATTGCCGTCATGGCTGGCTCCATCGCGACATTTCTCGCAAGCAGGCCCCTGTGGCAGATTGTGCAACGCTGGCTGATGGGGACGGTCCTCACAGGCTTGGCCGTTCGCATGGCCATCGAAGGGCAGCGCTAAACCCAATCGACTAGCAATAGCCAGTCGCGTGTAGCTCATCGAATTCGATACGCTGGTGATACCAATGAGCATCAGCGGACGATGCCGTGCCGAGATGATCTTTTGCCATCCGTGCTCTGTCTGCAGACTGCCGCCTCGTTGCAACAGCCAATCACCTACATGCAGACCTTGCGCATGGGCTGCGCTGGGACACTAAGGGAAAAGTGGGTGGTCAGCTTAAAGCGCCCTGAGCCTTACGGAGGTCGGCATCAGGCCAGCTTCATCAGTGCTCCAGAGACATTATCTCTGGCTTGCCGCAACTCGCTTGCATCCTGATTCAGGCGATGGACGACACCCAGCAGCCGCTGGCGCAGCAATTCGTCACCCAGCTGATCAATCGCCCGCATGACATCAACTGCTGCGGCCTCGTTATTGGCTGCTGCAAAGTCCAGTGTTTTACGCAGGTTTCGTGCTGATCGGTTCACTTCAGTAGCCCTCATGAATCAGGCCTGCACTCTACAACAGCAATGTTTCTTTTTAATTTCAGTCGTTTAGATTCGGATAGCGCCGTCACCAATATCGCCCCCAACTCCCGACCAGCAACCTGCGCCAGCCCACGATCAGGGTAAGTCTGGTCACCCGCAACAACCGGAATCGCCACCCCATCAACGCGCTTCGCCTCGACGTTGAAAGGACCGGGTCGGATTAACGCCCAAACAACTTGGCAGCAAGATCAATATCGCACTTTCGTGCGTCGTCAAATGCAGTCCAGGTACCAAACTCTTCGCCCATCCTCGAGTAGCGTCCACATTCATTGAGAGACGGCGCAGAGAAGGTCTTTCGCAGACAGGAGGGGAAAGCTCCTCGCACCTATTTCGGGCCTAAGCATTTGCTGGGTTTTTTTCGTTTGTGGCAGGAGCTATACAGACCGGTACCATTCGACTTCGGTGATGCCGCTCAATCTGACAAACTCTCGCATTGCTCGGACTGTCCCTCCACAGGGTGGGTTAGCCGCCAGCTCGCACTGGGAGTGCAGAAAGGAAAGGTAGCAAGCATCCGCCTCTGTCATGGACTTCGCGGGGTAAGCGAACGCGACTCGATACCCGTTGAGGCTATAGCTGACAATGAAGTATGCGAGCTTCATGGCGGATCTCATGGCTATTGGCTACCAGCCATTAACCATAGTTTTAGTACGGGTAAATTGCTCTGACCTCCGGTCTGAATGATCGGCCACCCATTATTTAAGCCTCGTCAATGAGCGTAATGCTGTTCCTTTAAGCCGTAATGCGATCTGTAGCAGCTGCCGAAGGCTGCGTTCGGCTGCGCAGCAGTCGTCTTGCCACAGACGAGCCGGCCCCAGCCCCCAATTGGGCAATTGCGCCTGCCCCGCTCCCCCAGTCACCAGACTGCAAAGCATTCGTCAGTTGCATGGCGTTTTCTTGCGTCTGGCGGGTGCCGAGCTTCAAGTAGCAAGGCGATCGCGCAGGCGAGACTGGTCTTTTTGAGCACTGCTCAAAGCCTCGTAATGGGTTTGCTCGCTGGTTGCCAGTCGCTGCTCGAGCGCGAGGCGTTTGTCTTGTTCCGCGCTGTTGGGTTGCAGCGGCGAGGGTCAGCTGATTCAGCGTCTCGTTGTGAACCCTCGCCTGCTCTGCCAGTTGCCCGCCGTAGCGCCAGTCCTGAAGCTGCCAGGTCAACGCCGCCGCGCCGCCAGCCACAACAGCCAGCAACACTGCAACGCCAATCAGGCGCCCCGGCACGGCAATCACGGAACATCCTTGAAGAAGACGTGACAAGGATTGTTAACTAATCCATGAGCAACCGGAAAATCCGGAGTCTGATAAGGACTCCAGATTTTGTATGAACGCTGCACAGAACTTGAGCGCTGATTTTTAGGTACAGCTAAGCGCTTGTGAGGATCGTCAGGAAGGCCCCCGTGTAAATACGCCGAACAATCCTGTGACTTATTTGGAGACGACGATCTTTTTCAGCGCGGCCGGAACGAAGGTGTCCAGCTGCTTCACCACCTCGACATAAGCCTCCATCGGCTTGCCCCAGGCATCCGGCACATCGACATTCTTACCCGTCGCATATTCGGCCAAAGTGAAAGTCTTGTCTTTTGCTTCGGGGAACTGCTCGATCAATTTGTTCTTGTGTTTTTCGGTCATCGTCAGCAATGCGTCGGAGTGTTTGATGTCGTTCGCGGTCAGCTGCGCCGATCGATGTGCAGTGACATCAATGCCGCGTTCCAACATCAAGCTGGCTGCGTGGACTTCCGGTTTGGCGTCATAAGGGTCCCCGTCGACTGCGCGCGAGATTACCGCAATATTTGCATTGTCTTTGCTGATAGCTGCGTTGGCGATTGCTTCCGCCATCACACTTCGGCCAGTGTTTCCGGTGTCTACGAAGGCAAGCTTTTTAGGCTCCTCGGCTAGGGCGTGGCCAGATAGACCAATTACACACAGTACGCCAGTCATGGCTGCAAGGCGAAGTTTCTTGAACATTTGTTGCCCCTTTTTATTATTGGACTTATGGAGTCGACAACCGCGAAATGCAACTTAGCCACCTAAGGATGCTCCGATCAACTTGCCGCACGGCGGCGGCAAGTCGAAAACTCCCCCGACCCGCACCGCTATTTGCCAAAACGCGGCCGATGCGTCGTGTATTGAAGGCTTTTTCGCCCGGTCTTCCGTGTTAAGCGCCCAACTCGCCCATACCCATCAGCTGTTTTCGAGCCATCCATAGGTTTGACAGGGCGAACAGCGTGGTCAGCTGAGCTGTGTTTTTCATCAGTCCACGAAAGCGCACTTTCACGTAACCAAACTGCCGCTTGATCACCCGAAACGGATGCTCGACCTTGGCTCGTGTCTGAGCTTTGCAGTACTCGATCTTGCGCTTGGCCTTGTAGAGCAAGCTGCGTTTATTCAACTTGGCATAGGTGCTGCGGCGCGCTGCGATTTGCCAGATCACCTCACGATTTTCATGCTCTTCGCGCTTATCGACACCGGTGTATCCGGCGTCTGCATACACGGCGTTTTCTTCGCCATGCAGCAGTTCGGCGACCTGCGTGACATCAGCCACATTAGCGGCGGTGCCATGGACGTGATGAACCAGCCCCGACTCGGCATCGGCGCCAATATGGGCCTTCATCCCAAAGAAATACTGGTTACCTTTCTTCGTCTGATGCATCTCGGGATCGCGCTTGCCTTCTTCGTTCTTCGTGGAACTGGGGGCATGAATAATGGTTGCATCAACGATGGTGCCCTGGCGTAGCGACAGGCCTTTTTCTTGCAAATAACCGTTGATGACCGCGAGGATCGCAGGTGCGAGCTGATGCTTCTCCAGCAAGTGCCGGAAGTTCATGATCGTGGTGTCTTCGGGGATCGGTGCGCTGAGCGTCAGGTGTGCGAACTGGCGCATGGGCGTGATTTCATACAGCGCTTCTTCCATGGCTGGATCGCTCAGGGAGAACCAGTTCTGCAACAGATGGATGCGCAGCATGGTTTCCAGAGGGTAGGGTTTTCTACCGCCACCAGCCTTGGGGTAGAACGGCTCGATCAGCCCCAGCAGGCCTGTCCAGGGCACGACCTGATCCATCTCGGCGAGAAAGCGTTCGCGGCGAGTTTGCTTGCGCTTACCGGCGTACTCAAAGTCGGAAAAACTCATCTGGCTCATGGACGGCTCGGATCAGGTTGTCAGGCGCATTTCAGCACATTTGAAGACTTGTTCGGAGATTCCCTAAGCAAGTTGTCGATGCAAATCTCGTTTGCGGAGGCAACGTAGCACCGCGTACATACCTGAACAACAGCAATGTCGCGCGAAAGGAATTTGATGACGCATTGCGCTCCGCCCCATGTATTCGCTGCCAAGGCGTCCTAAAAAGTCGTCAACTTATTCGGCGCGGATAAGACCTGACCGAGCCTCAGAAACGATAAAACCTAGCGTTAGACTGGGCTTTTTCACGTCACAATGTTCGGAATCTCAAACCACCACAACTCTCAGCCAAATCTTATGGGGGGCGCAGGCATTGACGTACCCACCAAGCCAGAAATTCTTCAGGCTACATATTTCAATTGAATAACATTTCTACTGTATAGAAATAAGCTGGACATCTTCCAGCAAAGGACGCAGGGCACTCTATGCAGGCCCCCTCTTAAGGAAACTAGCGTGCAGGCATTAGCCCTACACCCTATCACTGCCGTCGACTCGATGCGGTTGCGCCGTGCTCAGCCTGTATTTAATCGACAGCTCTAGTGACCATCTCTGACCGCCCCCTGCTCAATCAAGAAGGACGGCAGGCGACCCAAACCGGTCAGTAGCGATAGACAGAAAACGGCCACATCCGGGCAGTTCGATAGCGCCTGGATTCAAGCCGTGACCGGCAACATGACGTGGCGCTTCTGACGCCCTGTAACCGAATAAAATGACTTTACCCATGGAGTAAAAATATGAGCCTGACCAGGAAATTGTTTGTCGGCGTTGCCTTGACCAGCCTGCTGCTCGGCGGTTGCACCTCAAGAGTCACAGAGAAGGAACAGTACTCAGGGTTTCTTCCCAGCTACAACAACCTGCAAGAAGTCACCACACTCAGTGGCGAGAAAGCCATGCGTTGGGTGACCCCGTCCTGGAACCCGAACGCTTACAACACGGTGGCCTTCAAGCAGCTGGACCTATACCCGGCACCCAAGCCCAATGAGCGGGTCAACCGTCAGACTCTGGATCAGTTGCAAACCTACGTGACCGACAATGCCAAGAGCGTACTGAGCCAGAAGTACCGTGTGGTACCGAACGTTCAGTCGGCCCCTACTGGTTCGCGAGTTCTGGTTGTGCGCGCCGCAATCACTGGCGTCACCGCATCCAACGAAGGCATGAAATGGTATGAAGTACTGCCAGTCACGGCCGCGATAGGCGCGACTCAGGCGGCCACCGGTCACCGCGACCAAAACACAGAGTTGTACATCGAAGCCGAACTGATCGACGCGAGCAACGGCCAAACCGTGGCCACAGTCGTGCGCAAGGTCATGGGTGAGCAAGTGAAAAATGCAAGCCAACCGGTAACCGCCAACGATTTCAAAGCGGCGATCAAAAAGCTGAACAGCGATATGCAGGCATTCATCAAATAGCAATGAAGTGTCAGCCGGCTTCCGCGGATGACCGTATTTCTCATTTCAGCCCCATAGGCAAAGATGAGGGCCGTCCAATCTAATGGCGTCAGCAGCTCGGGCGCGCGCCTACGCCGATGAAGCTGCGCCACACAGGAGCAGCGAGCGGCTGACCTGATCAACAAACGGCTGGACGCTATAGAAGTCCGGGCGACGGAAGAATAGAAGACCGCACTATCCGCTCAGATTGACCAGGCTCATGCTTGGTCAGCGCCGTGATACGTCCGTTGACATTGCCAACACTGAAGGTTGGGCGAGTGGCGGTGCCGTTGCTGTCCGCGCCAATGCCTTCGATCTGCACCGGCCAGGCTGCGTACTCGTTGCCTTGCCACCAGATCGACTTCGCCGGCAGCTCATCCGGCGAACCGGCATAGGCTAAAAGCTCTTCCGGCGAATGCGGGATTGCATGAGCGTGGAAGCGCAGCACATCGGCGCCGTACTCGGTACCGTCGATTTCAAACAGGCGCACTTCCCCGCCGGGCTCCAGCTTCTGGATGTCCGTGATTAATGCCATCAGGGTGTCCCTCAGGGGTGAAAGGTTTGTTCGAAGGTGGCGGTCAGCGTGTTCACCGAACCGCCCTTATGGGTTGGCTTGTAGCCGTTGCACTTGTACAACCCGAGCTCGCCGAGTGGCGGCGTCCAGAGAAACGCTTTCGCGCCCCGGTGGCGATCGAGCAAAGCCATGATTTCCTTGATCCGCGCTGCGCCGCCGGTGTGGCTATAGGGCCAGGACTGCATTTTGTTGTTGATGCCATCTGAAATAGTCTGGTCATAGCCATCGCCAAATTGCTTGGTGCGTGTGCGCTGCTTGATCTCGCCAGCAGCGCCCTTCTCGATCGGCCAGGTGAATGTTTCAAGTGCCATTATTTATCCTTTCGGAGTGAGCGGATTCAGGAGTAGCCTCACTCATTCACTTGCAGGAGCATCAGATGAAAATACAGATCCGATCAGTCAGCCATAACCCAGAAATTGAGGCAGAAGTATTTGCGGTTCGCCTTCTTCTAGACGCAGATGAGGGACATGATGGTGTTTTCATGGGCGAGGTCACCGTCGCTATTCCTTTTGATTCGAACCTGACCTTCTCTCAAATTGAGCAGCAAGCCATAGCAGAGGCTAAGCGAGTTCTCTAAGAACCTGGTCGCGGGCGTTATCCATTTTTTATCGCTGTCCGGATTCGCCCGCCCTGGCCAAGGTCCTTGCGCATCTTCTGCTCGTAGACCTGCTCGATCATTGGCCCGATGGTTTTGGCGAAATCGTTTGCCGCCGCACGCTGTGAATCGGTTGAAGCATCCACCGAGCCGTCGCTAGCGATATTGACTACCACATTGATTTGCGATGAACCGTCACCGCCACCCAGTGCACGCCCCCCCCAGTTGGCCGCCCGAGGTTCTGGTCAGCGGCATGATCGCCTCAGGACCTGCTTCACCCATTACCCCGGTCTGCCCGCCAGACATCCCGAAGGCTGTTGGCTTGCTGACCACACTGTTGGTGAAGGCGCCGCCGTTGGCGAAGAGCTGTACGCCGGAACCCCAAGCACCACCATTGGCCTAAGGGAACATGACATTGCCCGAACTCGCATCAAACTGACTGCCGAAGCTCTGAGCACCAGCCTCTGCGCCGCCGGCCGTTGCAGCACCTGTTGGTCCGGTACCGCTGCCAGTGAAGTAACTGATGCCAGCGCCGACCAGGCTACTCAGCAATACAGAGCTGGCCTGCCGCGCAGCAATCCGCGCCATGTCCACCAAAATCGACTTCGTGAAATCAGCAAACGACAGTTTCCCGGTCATGGCGAAGTTGACGACTGCGTCTTCCATCGAACTGAAGGCATTGCCGAACAGGCTCTTGGTCTGGCCAGCGACGTACTGCGCCGAATCCAGATAATTGGCCCAGGCCGATGTCGCGCCCTCGGCGGCGTCCTTTACCTCAAGCCCCTTGATGTAATCCTTAAGGCTTTGCTTCCCCTTCTCACCGATATAGACAGGGTCCTCGCCGGGTATCCTTTCACTGCCACCACGCGTTTCAAGCCGATCAAGCGCTTCTTTAGCTGTTTGAATGCGCTCCGCATTGGTTTGAGCGCGCCCAGCGTTTTTAAGACCATCTGCGGCCTTGGCGACGAGGTTGTAACCTCTTTCCCAGAGACCCCGCACCTCTGGTGCAGGTTCCAGGCGGATACCCAGCTCCGCAGACTCGGACAGGTCGATGAGTGGCGCCGGTGGCACTGGCCTCCTCATGATTACAACTCCGAGCTTGAAATAACCACTGGCTGCCGGTATCAGTGAGAATCGAACACTCGGCAGGGAGACCCACATGACACCGATAGACCTAGCTCAACATGAGAACGGCAAAGAATCCGGGGAGTTCGTTATTCAGACTAGCGCTGAGCCGACCCAGCCCCAGGCTCGGATACATCCAATACCTTCCTCCAAAGGAGATATCGTAATAGATGATTCCGGTGACCTTGAACGCTGTGCGGATGCTTTGGGTGCGAAGGCAATAGAACAAAGCAACCCGCCCCGGTAAGCGAGTTCGATTTCCTCCCAGTCGGATTGCTTGGTTGTCATAAACTGTCTCAGGTGATCCTAAAGCAGGGATTGATATAGCGGCTTACTGTCGGTATTGGTGGGCCAGCTGGAGCATGGATAAGCCCAATGGAATATAAGAAAGCAGCAATCACGGCTTACACAGGGAATGGCGGCCCGGTTCGACTTTTCGACGTTCCATTTCATTTCAGCGTGGGCGGACGATCGCTTTGCACTGGGGTCGATATCACCGGCGAGACTATGCAGCGAGCGGGATGGCTTGGCCTGCAAACTGGAGAGTTCGAAGGCTGGCAATCAACCCATAGCATTGAGTTGTCCTATCCGAATGCGGGAGACAGTGACCACTTGCTCGAGGTGAATAAAAACTTTAGCGCTCCATTCCAGGATGGTGAATGGCTTTGGTTTCCCGCAATGCCATTGGTCAGGCAAAGGAACTCTTTTTTGAAAGCACCTCCAGTCAATGCCTCTGCCCGTTAGGCAATCACTGGAGACATGCCGTGCTTTTCCCGAACCCAACCAGAAACGGTGCTTTGATCAACCTTGAGCTTTTCAGCTGTGATCTCTTGAGTGCCGAAGAAGGCAACGAGGTCCTTATAAATAGTGGTCACGCACACCCTCCATACGGGAATACCCATATACTAAATTATGGGAATACCTGTTTGCCAGGATATGGGAGCCCCCGTAATACTCATCGAATGGAATTTAAAGACCGTTTAAAAGCCGCAAGGCAGCACGCTAAGCTCAACCAAGTAGAACTTGCTCTCAGAGCAGGCATTACTCAGACATCAATTTCTGATCTTGAGCGCGGCAAATCAAAAGCATCTACGCACGTCGTAAAGATTGCGGACGCCTGTGGTGTGAACGCCAAATGGCTTTCAGATGAGATCGGCCCGATGACGGGACCAGTGCGCTCGGAGTCGTCCCAACAGTCTGAATCGAACGTCGGTTCAACTCGCCAACCAATTGAGTCCTTCCGCTACCCGGTAATCAGTTGGGTTGCCGTCGGCGCCTGGGCCGAAGCAGTTGAGCCCTTCCCTCCTGGATTCTCAGATCGTTACGAGCTCTCGGACTACAACTCAAAAGGTCCCGCCTTCTGGCTTGAAGTCAAAGGCGACTCGATGACATCGCCAGTCGGGATGAGTATCACTGAGGGGACTTTGATCCTGCTCGACACCGAAGCTGATGCACAGTCCGGGAAGCTGGTGGTCGCCAAACTGGCCGACAGCGACCAGGCCACGTTCAAAAAACTAGTTGATGACGGTGGTCGGCGCTTCTTGAAACCGCTGAACCCTGCATACCCTATTGAGATGTGTGCGGAAAATTGCCGGATCGTCGGTGTTGTGGTTAGAGCGCTGCAGAAGCTGTAGCCATCTGGCGTGACTCACATGAATTGATTTGGAATCAGGCATGAACGACGCGATCAGAGAAATCACTGAAGCACTAGATCAGCAAATGGAACTGAATTTCTTCATGGCCGGTAAGCTTATAGAGCTATCTCCAGCCAGCGAGCAAAAGCGACTGAAGAAAGAGCTGCATACTCGGCTCAGCGTTCTAAGAGAGCGAACCCTGAAAGCCACATGTGCGCTTGATGTCCTGACGAGCGATCGCAAGCCTGTCCGCACCACCCTTTTTTCAACACTCAAGAAATGGTTCGCCGGCGGTTGAAATCTGGCGCGACGAGATTTTCAGGAGGTCACCATGGCACTCAACAAACCCAACCAAGAGTTGCGCCGTGACTTGATCGCCGCCGCGTTCGACCTCGAAGAAGCCGCTCTGGAAATGTTCAGAGTGGCAAAACAACGCGGGGATACAGAGCTTCTGGAGGCCATGAGGACGATCGAGAAGCTGCATGAGCAAGCTGATCGACTGACTGCGTATGCTGATGAGGTAAAGGCGGCAAGGATTACGCGGGCTAAAGCTGAATAGCTCACGATCCTGAGTCATGTGTTTGGTGGGAAATGTTTGCACGCTAACAATTGAAAGACAGAGCAATGCCCTGCAGAAGGGTTACTGAATGCCGAAGAAAAAGCCGGAAAGTAAAGCAGCAGCGACCGCTACTGAAATTGAGCGCTCTATCCAAGCCCTGAATAAAATGGCTGAACGCCTTTGGGGAGATGGTCGAGAGGCCGAGGCGAAAGCCCTCCTTGATGCATTGGATTCGCTAAACCGCGCGCTGGACCGGATCAGGATTGGAGAGAGTCGCAGGGTTCTTCATTAAAGCGTGACAGTCAGTCGTTGCGGCGGGGATTTGTAAGCGATCGGACTTAAGGATTGACTGAGATGGCGCACTCACTTCAATACCATATAGGCGAATCCGTTCGCGCCATTGAGGTCGAGATCGTAAGGCTGCTCGACGTTGTGGTGTGCCTGTCACGCCATCGTCACATCTACCAGGCACAATGCGTTCAGCCAAAGGGATTTGGCTCCATCTACAGATAGCCCGGCCAGCGCCGGGCTTTTTCGTTTCTAATGTCATCGTACACCTCGACTTGCGTCGCCCCGCAAGAAACCAAAGTGCACTGTTCCGTACGGGCTCCCAAGCTACCCAAGGTAAAGCCTCCCCGCCCTCGAAAGACTGTTTATCTAATGTATTCAAAGATTTACAAGAGTAAAAATTTAGATCCGACTTGTATCCTGACAAGTTAATACAACTCATTGTTATTTCAGGATTTTTTAGAAATACCTACTAACCTTTTCCTAGCATCTGCCGATGGCTTTTTCGCCTGCTAAACTGCTGACTCCTCGAACGGAATCGACCTCATGCCTGATCAATACACCCTCCCCGACATCCTCGAAGAATGTACGACAACCAGCTCGCCCTGGAGGCAGCCCTCATGGAGTTCACTCTGTGGGTTAGCAGCGCGGATCAGCAGAAGTCGGGGAGACCGTTCGCGGGGCACTGCATGCCATTGGCGAGAATGCCGGGCATATCAAGCAGGGGCTGGCCAGATTGAAAGTCACCCAGCAGAAATAAACAGGTCCAGCAGGTCAGTCCGAAGCCCGCCAAGTGCGGGCTTTTTTGCGCTTGCTCAACAGTCGCCGTGTAACTCTCCCCCGTACACCAGCCAAATTCGCACTCCAATCCGTAGAAATATGACAAAATAAATACTGTACATGCATACAGTAAAGCAAGAAGCACCAAATGCCACAAATAGCAGTAGCCACGCCACAAGCCAGAAATTGTTATGAGCTTGTTGGTCGGCGCATTCAACGCCTGATCGCTACACCCAATGTCCAGAAGGTTCAGGCAGTTACCGTTTCCAGACGGAAAGACGAAAGTGTTGAAGCGGGGCAGCAGGTCCTTCAGGAAATCGAAGAGACCAGTGGTGTTCGTATAGACCGTCTGGAGAGCGGCGCCGTCAGGATTGGGTGGCGAGAGTACTACGAGGTGTGAAATGAGCCCGCCTTCGAGCGGGCTTTTTATCGCTCGATAACCTGGTGCATGCCGTTGCCGGAGGTCTCGCGCCGCTGAGCGTGCTGACCGTGAATTGGGACGCGCTCGACGCTCTGGTTGCGCAGCAAGGTTCGCTGTTCAGCATGGCCGGCGTAACCCTGGTGAACGCCGCGGCATGAGCAAAATGAAGCGAGTAGTAAATCAACGACGCCGGCAGCCCTGGCTGGGCCTGCCGGCCAGCGGAATCAAAGAGCTAGGCCATGGCGAGCGCAGAAACGGATCGAGTACGACGAGAAGGAATTGCGGCACCGATGCAGACTCGGCACCCGGCAGAAGCTTGATGAGCTGATGGCCTGGAACGGCATCGAGGAAATGAGCGAGGCGGTGCAGAACCTGAATGCTCATGCGCTTGGGCCTACCCTGTCATACAAGGCAATCGAGAGTCCGCGCCACAAAGTGCAGATAAGCGAAAACGTGGCGCGAATGTTTCGGAATGAGAGTTTGCTGGAGCTGCGCAAAGACCCGGGCGACGAACACTTCGCGCCCTAAACGCCATACCTGCAATCAGTTGCCTCGGCTGAGCTGCAGATTCTGAGTCGTACATTCAGTGGTGCTCACTGTGCCCATGAAGGCATTCATCTTCACAGCGCACCTCTCGATATTCAGACCGTTACGCCCGTCACTTGAGATGTTGGTGACATATGGGCCAGCAGTTGTGCAGCCCGCCAAAACAGCAAGCAGGCCCAAGGCAATGATATTGAATTTCATATGAGTCCTTTCGAGCAGCGGCCATTGAGATTTAGCTCAAAGCGTAGACCAACAAGGAAGACACCACCCATTCCGCTGTCGCATCCACTCACGGAGGGCGGCACCTACCCGAGGTAACGATATGCACGTCAGGGCCAAGGCAGTGATGGTCGACGCCCAGGGTGAGCCGATCATCAACCCGAAAACGAAGGCGCCGAAGGTTGGATTTACGGAGTGGCCGCCGAAGCAGGAGGCTCAAGTGGCGGCCTGACACACCCTCACCTATTGCGCCAAAAGAAAAGATCGTGGGGTTCAGAATCTCGGTAGATCGCCGATTTGCTCAAGCTCAGATACATTGGCTTCAAGCTCAATAATCGTCTCACCTGAGGAATTGACGCCAAGGAACACCCGTCCTCCATTTCCTCCTAGCTTATCCCGAGCAAAAACTTCATCGCCTCGAGCGAGTGCATCGCAGACGTCATCAAAGCTGACGACCTCACTAGCTCCGATGGCCTGCATATGCCCGTCGACCTTCACCCATCTGAACTCAACAATTTTGCCGCTGTGGTCCTTTCGAGCTGTGGAAACGATGTAAGTATCCATATCGCCTACCTCATTGAATGCTCCCAAAGCTAAGCCTAGCCCTCATTTCCTGAAATCATTTTTTTTCACGCCAGCCGGCGAGGATCCCCTATGTCCGCACATCAGAAGTTACCCCAGTTAATCCATGGCCAGCCAAGCATGGGTCTGCCGTTCGAAAAAGAGCTGGTGGTTGACCTGTTCGCCGGTGGCGGGGGCGCCAGCACCGGCATCGCCCGGGCGTACCGGAGGCCGGATGTCGCGGTGAACCA
Organism: Pseudomonas fluorescens HK44; assembly: GCF_000217955.3. Classification (GTDB taxonomy): domain Bacteria; phylum Pseudomonadota; class Gammaproteobacteria; order Pseudomonadales; family Pseudomonadaceae; genus Aquipseudomonas; species Aquipseudomonas fluorescens_AQ. The sequence continues at coordinate 1,111,554 of NZ_AFOY02000015.1, forward strand.
CAACCCCATCGCCCTGGCAGTGCACCGCGCCAATCACCCACAGACCGCGCATTACGTTGCCGATGTGTTCGAAGTTGACTCCGTACTTGCCACCGGCGGCCAGCCAGTCGGCATCCTCTGGGCGTCGCCAGACTGTCGCCACCACAGCAAAGCCAAGGGAGGCGCGCCGCGCGATCACGGTGTACGCGGCCTGGCCTGGGTGGTTGTGCGCTGGGCCCACGCTACCCGGCCGCGCCTGATGTTCCTGGAGAACGTCGAAGAGTTCTGCGACTGGGGGCCGATCGATGAGGAAGGCCAGCCAATCAAGGCAGAGCGCGGCCGCACCTTCAAGTCGTTCATCGCCGCGCTCAGCACGGGGCTGGCCGCAGATCACCCGGACATGCCGGAGATTCTTGAGTCAATCGGTGAGTTCGTGCCGGCGGAAGCGTTGGTACGTGGCCTTGGCTACAACGTCGAGTGGCGCGAGCGCATCGCGGCCAATGCCGGGGCGCCGACCATTCGCAAACGCCTGTACCTGGTAGCGCGCAGTGACGGCAAGCCAATCGTCTGGCCCGCGGCGAAGCGCCACAAAACGCCGACGGCGAAGCAGCAACCATGGCGCACCGCTGCCGAGTGCATCGACTGGAGCAACCTGGGCCGCACCATCTTCCGCGACAAGCCGATGGCGGTGAACACGATGCGCCGCGTCGCCAAGGGTTGCTGGCGCCATGTACTGACCCGTGTGAAGCCGTTCATTGTCCCGATGCGAGGCACCTCAGCGGCGCACACCAGCACCCACGGCACGGACGAATCGCTCTCGACCATCAGCGCCGGCGGCACGCGTCACGCCCTGGTGCAGCCCGTAGCAGCGCCCTTCCTCGCTGAGTGCGCCAACGGCTCAGCGCAGCGCAACTTCAGCGCAGTCGAGCCGCTGCGCACGCAAGTCGCCCAGGTCAAGGGTGGGCACTTTGCGCTAGCGGCCTGCCACCTGACACACCTCACGCATCACGGCGAGCACAGCGGGTATTCCCCAGATGATGCTTTCCGAACAGTCACCGGTGCCAACCGCGGCGAGCAAGCAATTGTCAGCGCGCACATGACGACTTTCGGCCAGAACGCTGTCGGGAAGCTCGCCAGATGAGCCTACCCAGACGGTGCTGGCCGGGGCCGCCCGACATGGCGTCGTTGCAGCGTTCTTCGAGCAGGCGAACGGCGGGTTCTACGGCGGTGATGGCCGCGCCGCCGACTCGCCGCTCTCAACCATCTGCCAGTCAGGCGCAAATCAGCGGCTGGTGAGCGCCTATCTGGTGAAGTACTACGGCAACGAGAAGGATGGCATTTCGCTGACCGAGCCGATGCACACCTTGCCAACAAAGGATCGGGTGGCACTGGTTGAGGTCATACAGGTGCCGAACACGCTGACGCCAGAGCAAATGGAAGGCGCCCGCCGTTGCGCCGCCTTTATGCACGAGCATCTGCCGGAGCACTTCAAAGACCCGGCCGAAATGGTCATGGTCGGCGGCTATGCGCTGGTGGACATAACCCTGCGCATGCTCCAACCGCCAGAGCTGAAAGCAGCCCAGGGATTCGACAAGGACTACATCATCGACCGCGGGCTGTTCGTCGACCCGGTGACCGGTGCCGAAGAATGGCGCGACATCAACAAAACGGATCAGGTCCGACTGATCGGCAACAGCGTCTGTCCCGATGAAGCGGAAGCACTAGTCAGCGCCAACGCCGCCGACATCATCGAGCTATACCAACGCCTCGCGGCCTGACTCGCCTTCACCTATTGCGCTGAAGGCGAAAGGCTCTATCCGGCAAAAACTCCGATCAGCGCACCAACTATCGCCAGCCAAGTAGCTGCCAACATGTGCCTGCCTGCTGAGCGCTTGTACTTATTCTGAGCCTCAATAAATTCATTAGGCTCAAATTGGCCATCAGACCTCAATCCATCCCCCATAGCTTGTGCGTGTTGAACCGCAAGTATCGAGAACACTGTCATGAGCGGCGCCGACTTAGACGCCCAACTTTCCGGCACTCCTAGATACCAACAGATCAAGAGCACTACTGGAGTGGTAAGAAGTGCGAGCAGTGAAAAGACTTTCGTCATTCGCTGCGTTTTCAGTGCATCCATTTCGAAAAGATTGGTGGATTGAATAGTCATAGCGGCTCCTCAAGAGTTGTTAACCAAAAGACTCTCACAGTTCCCGCCATCTTTAGCAGATCAGGTGATCCGTCAGCGCATCGGCGTAAAGAAATCCGACGCCAACGATCAGATCTATAAGGCTTAGAACCACCAAAGTTTATTTTTGGAGGCAATCCAAGTTTTTTCTTTCTGTCGTCATTCGGCTTACTAGAAAGCCAAATCTTTTCGATGCGACTAAATCGAACAAAAAAAAGAACATATTTCTTCCCTACGGCGTTTTTCAAGGTAGTTGTCGCGTCAACCGTCTAACTATGCCGCTCTTTTCTCGACCTGTTGCTCTCGATCCGGGTTCAAAAACACGGTACCGATCGGCTCCCAGTTACGCGTCTGACCCGACCAGCGCTCCGGGGTTTTCCCCTTGGCTCGTTCGTACAGCTCATGTCGCAGGGCCAAGACTTGATGATCCAGCCCTCGATGCCGCTCGACTGGCGTGACAAAACGGATCCGGCTATGCCGGTGCTCGTGGTTATACCAACGCATTAAAAATCCCTCACCCAAGCTCGTGCGGCGTCCAAACTGGCAAAACCATCCTGTGGCCATTGCGGGCAGTACTTCAGCGTTCTAAACAGCGACTCCGAGTAGGGATTGTCGTTGCTCACCCGTGGTCGTCCCCGCGAGGGCGTGATGCCCAGCTCGTACATCTTGCTCAACAGCGTCACCGATTTCATCGGCGCTCCGTTGTCCGAGTGCAGCACCAGCGGTTCGCGTAAACACTGCTCGCCGATCACGCTGCGTTGCAGCAGTGCGGCGGCTTTCTCGCCGCTTTCCGCGTCGTAGACCTCCCAGCCCACGGCCTTGCGGCTGTAAATATCCTCGATCAGATAGAGATAGTAGTACTTGCCGCGTATCGGCGACGGCAGATACGTGATGTCCCACGACCAGACCTGATTGGGCGCTTTGGCCGCATGAGTCGTCGGTGCTGCGTACCGCCTGGGGCGCTGACAACGGCCTCGATGTTGCTGTTGACCCGCCGCACGCAAGACGCGATAAAACGTGGCCTCCGACGCTAGATAACGCCCTTGATCGGCCAGGCGCGGCACGATCTGGCTGGGCGGCAAGTGAGCATAATCAGCGCCGTTGCACAGCGTCACAATCGCCTGGCGCTCGACCTCACTCAGCGCATTACGCGGCGTTGGCCGTGTGACAGTCGTTCGGGCATCGGTGCGGATAACGTTTGTTTCAGTCCACCGTTGCAAAGTCCGCAGCGATAGTCCGATTTCCCGGCAGGCCCTGATTTTTCTGGCTCCCGCCACGACCGCGTTGCTCAGCCAGCCAACGAGTAACTGCCGTTCTGGCAAAGTCGTCAGTTGTCCTCGTTGTCGGTCCCCCAGTAGTCGTTGAGCTTTTTTCGCAGCACCAACAACGCAGCTGTTTCAGCAAGTGCCTTGTCTTTTCGACGCAGTTCGCGCTCAAGTTCCTGGATGCGTTTCTATCCTTGCGAGACTGCTCCCGATCTTCTTTTTGCTGGGCCTTTTCCGATTTCTGGCCGGTGATGAAGGCTTGTCGCCAGGCAGTGATTTGCTCGGGGTAAAGGCCTTTGCGGCGGCAATACTCGCCCAGGTCGATCTCGGACAAGCCGGCCGCTTCAAGGACGACAGCAAACTTGGTTTCGGCTGACCAACTCTCGGCCGGTGACTTGTTTTCGGACACTGCACTTCCTTCAGAACTGAGCTGCTTGCGCCAGTTGGACAAAGACATTTCGCTGACCCCTTCGCGCCGGGAAACCTCGGCCATCGACAGGTTCAGTGGGGGAAGCAGCATCTTGAGTAATGCGGCTCTGCGTTCAGGTGAATAGTACGGCACAACCAATCTCTTTCCGCCCCCGGTATGCTTTTTAGGAAAAACCGGAGAGGCGACAACTATCCTGACACCGGGGCCTATTTAACGACTCACGCCACCGCCCCGGCATAGGACGCCCCATGCCCACAGAAAACCAAATCACCCAACCGAAAGTCATAGTGAAGCGTTACCACTTCAAAGGTGCGGCAGGCGAGTACGTCTATGTCGCGGACTTCGACCGGGTGACCGCCGAGCGTGACGCCCTGTGGCAGCGCCTGAACGCCGCGGATCAGCGGATTGATGAGCTGACTCAGTCTCAACAGGAGGAGCGGCAGACTCTGATCGCATACGGCCGCAGTTGCGGGCTCGATGAGGCATCGACTCTGTGCAGTCGCATGGCCTACGAAACCTACTACCCGGCTGGCTCCCGCTTCAAACTTTTCACGCCGAAGGCACAACAGCGGCTGGGCGATCTGCTGATCAAGGCAGCGAACGCGATCGCTACCCTGCCAGACGGTCCATTCGATCGCTTTCAGGCACGCCAGCAAATGAAAGCCAGAACATCAGCCGCAGCCCGACAGGAGCACATTTGTACTCCTGCCCGATATAACTCCCTCCCCCTTCAAAGTCAGCCGCTATAGCGGCAAGGACGAGTGTGCCCATGGAAAAGATAAAGGCTGGACCGGATCATTACCGCTTTGTCAATGAAATCGGCCCTGACGGCCTCGAAGTGCATTGCATCACCTACACAGTGATCGGTGAAACGGCGCAGTGCTGGTATGTAGCCGATGAATACACCGTCAACATGATTAACGGTTACCAGCACAGCTGGACGACAGACGCCGTGAAAAAGCGCCGCAAGCGCGTGCTCAAGGAAACCAATGCGCATAGCAAGCGATTTGCCTACCCGGACAAGGTCCACGCCCTGCACTCCTACAAATTGCGCAAATCGCGCCAACTCGGACATGCCGAGCTAACCCTGGAGCGCGCCCGTGCGGCACTGGGTTACTTCGGTGACTTGTCGGTGGTGAATGAGGCGCCCGTCGCCGAAAAGCTGATCATCCCCAACGAGTACATCCAAGGCATGGGCTGGGGGGATTACTAATGATCGCCATCCCCTACATGGCCTGGCTCATCTACACGGGGCCACGGTGATGAGCGCTGCGGCAAAAGTCCTCGACCCTTGCAGCGCCAGCCGAATGATGTGGTTCGACAAGCAAGACCAGCGCGCATTGTTCGGCGACATCCGCGACGAAGAACACCTGCTTTGCGATGGCCGAGTATTGAAGGTCGAGCCTGATGTGCTGATGGACTTTCGGCAGTTGCCCTTTGATGCCGAAACCTTCCGCTTGGTGGTGTTCGATCCGCCTCACCTGACCCGCGCCGGCGTCGACAGCTGGATGCGTGCCAAGTACGGGATGCTCACCGCCGACTGGCGCGAGGATATCCGCCAGGGTTTCGCCGAGTGCTTCAGGGTGCTGGAGCCTGAAGGCATCCTGATCTTCAAGTGGAACGAAACCCAGGTGCTGGTCAGCGAACTACTCGCCCTCACCGACGAAAAGCCACTGTTTGGCCACAAATCTGGCAAGCGTGAAAAGACGCACTGGATCACGTTAATGAAACGCCCTGCCAGTTCTAAACCCTAACCCCCCACCTTCTGCCGCCATGCGCGGCATGGAGAACCATCACCACCCCGAAACGGGGTAGAGGAAAACATCATGGGTGCAGCAGAAAACCATGCCCAGGAATACGAGGACAAAGTCCCCGAGGAAAAGATGGCCGAACTACTCGGGATTACAAAGCGCGCCCTTGGAGCGAAACGCGGTCGCGGACAGATCCCTCTTGGGGTCTGGAACAAGATCAACGCCGGATTATTTACAGCAGACGGAAGTATGACGAATGGCTCGAGAACCAATGGATTTACCCACCGGAGTGGAAATTTTCCGCAAATCACTCCGAATTCGCTTCACCTGGAACGGTGAGCGACGGAGCGAAACGCTCGCCTATCCCACGACGCAGAAAGAGGTTAAAGCTGCATCCCAACTTAGAGATCAAGTAATTGGCTTGATCAAGCTAGGACTGATGGATGACGCGAAGTACGCCGAGCTTTTTCCTGGCTCGGCAGCGTCCACTGGAGGGGTAGTGTCTTTCGGGGAATACGCCCAGCTGTGGCTGGACGGGAGGGAGATCGAGGCAGGCACGCGCATCAACTACAAGGGTGCGCTTAACCTCTACTGGATGCCTTACCTGGCACTGACTCGGCTCGATATGATTACAACCATGAGCCTGCGCCGGATCATCGGTGATATCGAATGGTTTTCGCCGGACGTGAAGCGCAATGCACTGGTGCGACTGCGGAGGATTCTGGAAGCAGCAGTAAAAGAGGGGTTGATCGCCAAAAAACCGGCTGAGCTGCTGGACGTACCAAAACGTAAGAAAAAAGAGCCTGACCCCTTCACTCTTGCCGAAGCCAATCTGATCGTTGATCACCTTTACCAGGTCGAACATTGGCCAAGCAGCATTTTTGCGGCGTTTTTCGAGTTCGCGTTCTTCACCGGCTTGCGGTTACAAGAGGCGATTGCTCTTCGCTGGGATGCTGTCGACATCCCGAACCGCCAGGTCCATATCTGCAGGGCCAGCGCTGAGCGGGAGATCAAAGAGCGCACAAAAACGAAGAAGGATCGTTTCGTTCTGCTCAATGAGCGAGCGTTACATGCGCTCGACTTCGCTCAAAAATACGCAGATCGCCGGCTAAAAGGTGCTGGTGCACTGACAGAGCTGCCTTATGTCTTTGCGCCGTCCAAGATGAGCGAGCACATCAAACAAACCTCAGACCTGCATCACCAGTGGCGCCCTGCCCTGGAAAAGCTGGGTATCCGCTACCGCCCGCCATATAACTGTCGTCATACGTATGCGACAATATGCATAATGTCTGGCATGAACCCCGCATTCATATCACAGCAGCTCGGCCATAGCGTGCAGATGTTGCTGTCGACCTATGCCCGCTGGATAAACTCAAGCTCCGATTGGAGCGAGCTGGAAAAACTGAAAATTGGTATCAAATCGGTATCAGCAGAACCCAGCCTCAGCTAAGTTATTGATAGGTAAGCTCTTTGATCTCCACAGCAAATATCACGATGCAGTTCGGCGCCAAGCCGTTGTTCGAGAACGTTTCGGTCAAATTTGGTGCGGGCAACCGCTATGGCCTGATCGGCGCCAACGGTTGCGGCAAGTCGACCTTCATGAAAATCCTCGGTGGCGACCTCGATCCGTCCGGCGGTCAGGTCATGCTCGAGCCGAATGTGCGTCTGGGTAAATTGCGCCAGGACCAGTTCGCCTACGAAGAATTCACCGTGATCGACACCGTGATCATGGGTCACGAAGAGCTGTGGAAGGTCAAGGCCGAGCGCGACCGCATCTACTCGCTGCCGGAAATGACCGAAGAGGACGGCATGGCCGTCGCCGAGCTGGAAACCGAATTCGCCGAGATGGACGGTTACACCGCAGAGTCGCGCGCCGGTGAACTGCTGCTGGGCCTGGGTATCGGCATCGAGCAACACTTCGGCCCGATGAGCGAAGTTTCGCCAGGCTGGAAACTACGCGTTCTGCTGGCTCAGGCACTGTTCTCCGATCCGGAAGTGCTGCTGCTCGACGAACCAACCAACCACCTGGACATCAACACCATCCGCTGGCTGGAAAACATTCTGACCCAGCGCAGCAGCCTGATGATCATCATCTCCCACGATAGGCACTTCCTGAACAGCGTCTGCACTCACATGGCTGACCTGGACTACGGCGAGCTGCGCCTGTTCCCGGGCAACTATGACGAATACATGACCGTGGCGACCCAGTCCCGCGAGCAACTGCTCTCGGACAACGCCAAGAAGAAAGCGCAGATCTCGGAACTGCAATCGTTCGTCAGCCGCTTCTCGGCCAACGCCTCGAAAGCCAAGCAGGCCACTTCCCGCGCCAAGCAGATCGACAAGATCCAGTTGGCCGAAGTCAAACCTTCGAGCCGCGTGAGCCCGTTCATCCGTTTCGAGCAAAACAAGAAGCTCCATCGCCAGGCGGTCATCGTCGAGCGCATGGCCAAGGGCTTCGATGGCAAGACCCTGTTCAAGGACTTCAGCTTCAACGTTGAAGCAGGCGAGCGCGTGGCGATCATCGGCCCGAACGGCATCGGTAAAACCACCCTGCTGCGTACCCTGGTCAATGAATTGAGCCCGGATGCCGGTAGCGTGAAATGGACCGACGCCGCAGAAATCGGCTACTACGCACAGGACCACGCTTCGGATTTCGAAGATGAATCCAACCTGTTCGACTGGATGGGTCGCTGGACTCAAGGTGGCGAGCAACTGGTCCGTGGCACCCTGGGTCGGATGCTGTTCTCCAACGACGAGATCCTCAAGTCGGTCAAGGTCATCTCCGGTGGCGAGCAAGGTCGCATGCTGTTCGGCAAGCTGATCCTGCAAAAGCCGAACGTGCTGGTGATGGACGAACCAACCAACCACTTGGACATGGAGTCCATCGAAGCGCTGAACCTGGCGCTGGAAAACTACCCGGGCACGCTGATCTTCGTCAGCCACGACCGTGAGTTCGTATCGTCGCTGGCTACTCGAATCATCGAGCTGAGCCCAAGCGGCGTGATCGACTTCAGCGGCACTTACGATGACTACCTGCGTAGCCAGGGCGTAGTGTTCTAAGCAGTTTTCAGCTGCGTGTTTCACGTAAAAGCCCCGTCCATGTGACGGGGCTTTTGTGTTTTTGGCTACAGAATGCGGTAGAGCAAGCGTTCGATCCGTACCCGGCTGACCCGACGCAGAAACTTGCTCACTGCCGGTGGGTATTCGAGCAAGGTCTCCAGCTGCTGATAGCGCTCAATGCGGCGGGTGTTGCGGAAAATCTCCGCCAGCTCACTGCGACGGGGTTCCTGCAACTCACCTTTCGGGTCGTCGATCAGCAAAGCGTTTTCCAGGTCCAGGCGGAAGGCTCGCGGGTTGAGGTTGTTGCCGGTCAACAAGGTGTAGCGTTCGTCGACCCACATGCCTTTGAGGTGATAGGTATTGTCACCGTCGCGCCACAGGTGCAGGTTCAACTGACCGCTGTCGATCACCCGCTGATGGCGCTTGGCGAAGCGTCGCAGGCTGATTTCATAGAGATACGGTAACGCGGCAATGACCTTGAACGGCTCGCTCGGCGGAATGTAGAAGTCGTTGGCAGTCTTGTCGCCGACGATGATGTCGATCTTCACCCCGCGTGCCAGCGCCCGGTTGATTTCACGGGTCACCGGCAACGGCAGGTTGAAATACGGTGTGCAGATGGTCAACTGATGCTGGGTACAGGCAATCAGCTCACAGATCACCCGGCTCAACGGGTTGTTTTTACCGACCCCGAGCAGCGGGCTGACTGACAACTCCCCCTTGTCCAGCGTACCCGCCGTGGTGTCATACACCGCGTGCTTGAGGCGGCTACGCAGGTCGCCGATGTCGCTGCGCAGACTGCGGGTGGTCGGCAGATTTGGCACGTCAAGACGGTGCACGGCTTTAGAGGCGAGTAACCCGTGCTGCACCAGATGCTGCATGGAGTCGGCCAGCGCCCGGTTGCGCAGCACGTGATAACGGTCGTAACGGTATTTGTCGAATTTGTGCAGATAAACGTTATTCAGACTGGCGCCGCTGTAGATCACGCAGTCATCGACCACAAAGCCTTTAAGGTGCAACACACCGAACAGTTCGCGGGTTTGCACCGGCACGCCATACACCGGCACTTCGCTGGCGTGTTCGCGAGTCTGCTGCTGATACCACGCCGAGTTGCCCGGTTGCTTGCCGGCACCGATCAAACCGCGCTGCGCCCGTAGCCAGTCAACCACCACCACCACGTCCAGTTCCGGGCGTGCAGCTTTGGCGGCGTGCAAGGCATCGAGGATTTCCTGTCCCGCTTCGTCGTGTTGCAGGTAAAGCGCGACGATGTAGATGCGCTGGGTCGCCTGGGCAATTTTCTCCAGCAGGCAACGACGGAACTCGGCAGCACCAGAAAGGATGGAGACCGCATCGGCGGTCAGCGGAAAACTGCGCAGCTTGGGCAGTAGAGAGCGTTTGAAAAGCGACGGCATAGGGCTCGCAAAAAGGTCGAATCCGAAGAACTCACGAGCTTACACCATGTGTGGCGAGGGGGCTTGCCCCCGTGGACTGCATAGCCGCCGAAAGTGCCGAAAATGTGGTTTTCCATTTGCCGCTTCCACTATTTTTCAGGCCCGCTTCGCGGTCCAACGGGGGCAAGCCCCCTCGCCACAATAAAATTATTGAATAGCGAGTTGACCAAGAAGAATGATCGTTCTACTCTTTGCCACATGAACGAAATCACTCGCAACGACACACGCGACATCATTCTGGATGTCACCGAAAAGTTGATCTACAAAAGTGGCATTGCTGCCACGGGCATGGATCTGCTGGTGAAAACCGCTGGCGTCTCCAGAAAAAGTATTTACCGCTACTTTGCCAACAAGGAGGAGTTGACCGTCGCGGCCTTGCAGCGGCGCGACGTACGCTGGATGAACTGGTTCAAAACCGAAGTGAACAAGGCCCCGACCCCCGCCGAGCGGCTGCTCAACCTGTTCACCGTGCTCAAGGACTGGTTCGCCAGCGAAGGCTTTCGCGGCTGTGCCTTTATCAACACCAGCGGCGAAACCGGCGACCCGCAAGACCCGGTGCGCCTGGTGGCGAAGGAACACAAACAGAAACTGCTCGACTACGTGCGCGAGCTCTGTACCGAACAGGGCGTACACGACCCGCAAGCGCTGGCCAAACAGCTGCTGATCCTGATCGATGGCGCCATTACCGTTGCACTTGTCATGGGCGATCACAGTGCTGCCGATAATGCGCAATGCATGGCGCGAAAGTTATTGGACCTGTAACGGTTCAAGCAAGATCAACTGGCTGTTTGAACACTCACTTTCCCTGGAGACTTTAAATGTCATCTAATGCCGAAGTTCGTCCGCCACTTCCGCCATTCACGCGTGAGTCGGCCATTGAAAAGATTCGCCTGGCCGAAGACGGCTGGAACTCCCGCGATCCACAACGGGTATCCCTGGCCTACACCCTGGACACCCAATGGCGTAACCGCGCCGAGTTCGCCAACAACCGCGAGGAAGCCAAGGCTTTTCTGACCCGCAAATGGGCCAAGGAACTGGATTACCGGCTGATCAAGGAACTCTGGGCTTTCACCGGTAACCGTATCGCCGTGCGATATGCCTATGAATGGCACGACGATTCAGGCAACTGGTATCGCTCGTACGGCAATGAAAACTGGGAGTTCGATGAGCATGGGTTGATGTCCAACCGTCACGCCAGCATCAATGACCTGCCGATCAAGGAAAACGAGCGCAAGTTCCACTGGCCGCTGGGCCGTCGCCCGGATGATCATCCGGGCCTGTCGGACCTGGGCTTGTAACCCGGCTGTTGATCATTCCCACGGGAGCGTGGGAATGATAATGCCGGTTATTAGAGCGGTCGCAGGGGGCGGCGGTTATGGGTAAGATGGCGCCCCGCCTTGCCCTCTGCCCCGCCGAATAAGTCGACCTCATGCCTTTCGAACTCAGCGTAGACCTCACCACTCTGGCCATTTTGGCCATCGTCGCGTTCATTGCCGGTTTCATTGATGCCATTGCCGGCGGTGGCGGTCTGCTGACCACCCCGGCGCTGCTCACTGCCGGTTTGCCGCCGCACCTGGTGCTGGGCACCAACAAACTCAGCTCGACCTTCGGCTCGGCCACCGCCAGTTTCACCTTCTACCGACGCAAGCTATTCCACCCACGACAGTGGGTACACGCGATTATTGGAACCCTGGTCGGCGCACTGACCGGCGCTGTCGTTGCGCACTACCTGCCGGCTGAATGGTTGAACAAGATGCTCCCGGTGATCGTCTTCGCCTGTGGTGTGTATCTGCTGTTTGGCGGCACGCCGAAAGCACCGCTGGACAGCGACGCGCCCATCAAGAAAAAGTGGCAGTCGAGCCAGGGTTTCAGCCTCGGTTTCTACGACGGCGTGGCCGGTCCCGGCACTGGTGCGTTCTGGACTGTCAGCAGTCTGCTGCTTTACCCCATCGATCTGGTCAAGGCCAGCGGCGTGGCACGCAGCATGAATTTCGTCAGCAACATCGCGGCGCTGTCGGTGTTCATCTTTTCCGGGCAAGTGGACTGGATCATCGGCCTGAGCATGGGCCTGTCAGTGATGGTCGGCGCGTTCTTTGGTGCACGCACCGCCATCAGCGGAGGGGCGAAGTTCATTCGCCCGGTATTCATCACCGTGGTGCTGGGCTTGACTGTGCGTCTAGCCTGGCAGCACTGGTTCAGCATGGCCTAAGCGTCGCGCCACATAGATGTCGATCAGGTAACGGGCAATCGAGCGCCCCGCCGGCAACGGCGGCAGCGCATGAATGTTGAACCACTGGGCGTCTTCAATCTCGTCGGCTTGCGGCACGATCTCGCCACTGGCGTATTCGGCATGAAAACCGAGCATCATCGAATGCGGGAACGGCCAGCACTGGCTGCCCAGGTACTGGATGTTCCTGACCTCGATCTGCACCTCTTCGCGTACTTCGCGAATCAGGCAATCCTCGGCCGACTCACCCGGCTCGGCAAAACCCGCCAAGGTGCTGTAGACACCTGGGACAAAGCGCGGCGAGCGCGCCAGCAGGATTTCGTCGCCGCGGGTGATCAACACGATCATGCTCGGTGAAATCCGCGGATAAAAGCGCAAATCACAGGGTTCGCAGTACATCGCCCGCTCACGTGGTATCTGCGTCATGCGCTGGCCACAGTTGCCGCAAAACCTGTGCTCCCGCGCCCAGGTGCCGACTTGCGCGGCATAACCCAGCATTTTGTAGACAGTGTGATCGCCATCCAGCATGAACGCCCGAAGGCCTTTCCAGTTGCAGCCCGGCACCTCGCTGTGAGCCTTGAGCTCCAGCAAATACACCGGCTCACCGTCGAGATGACCGATACCGTGCTCGGCGAGAATCGACAGGTCCTGTCGTTTCAGCCATTCCCGCGGAAACAGTGCGCCATTTTCGTCGAACAAAAAACCTTCAGGGCTGCGGGCCACGGCCCAGCCGCCTGGCAAGTCGGTGTCGAGTACTGCAGTGGTCCAGCGTGAAGTCATGTCTGCTCAGTCCAGAAATTCGGGTTTCTGCTTGCTCATCGACGCCGCCATGGCGACCCGCAGGTCTGTGGATTGCAGCATCGCGGCGTTCCAGGTAGCGATGTATTCCAGGCCATCGTTGATGCTGTGATCGCGCATGTAGCTGATCATCTCTTTGGTCCCGGCAATCGCAATCGGCGATTTGGCAGCAATTTCACGGGCAATGCCCATCACCCCGTCCAGCAGGCTGGTCGTGTCCGGGTAAACCCGGTTGACCAAACCGATGCTGCGCGCCTCTTGCGCGCCGAAGGTGCGACCAGTGTATGCCAGTTCGCGCAGCATGCCGTCACCGATGATCCGCGGCAAGCGTTGTAAAGTGCCAACATCGGCGGCCATGCCCATGTCGATTTCCTTGATCGAAAATTGCGCGTCTTCGGCCGCATAGCGCATGTCACAGGCAGAAATCAGATCGATGGCGCCGCCCAGGCAATAACCCTGAATCGCCGCCAGCACCGGTTTACGGCAGTTATCGACCGCGTTGAACGAAGCTTGCAACGCGAGGATCTTGCGCCGCAACAGGCGCGCATTGCGACCCGCGTCCTTGCCCATTTCGTTGGCCACCGAAGCCAGCATCATCAAATCGATGCCCGAAGAAAAATGCTTGCCGGCACCGCTGATCACCACAGCACGCACTTCATCGGTGTCGTCGATCCACTGGAAAATCTCGATGATTTCAGTCCAGAACACCGCATTCATCGCGTTGATCTTTTCCGGGCGGTTGATCTGCACATGGGCGATGTTGTCGATCAGTTCGACGCGAAAGGCTTGGTATTCGGACATGGCAGTGATCCTTGCTGGCGCTGGAAATAAGCTCAGAACTATAACAAGCCATCGCGCGTGGCTGTAGGCAGTGCATCGGCCAAAAGCGGGACTGAACGCCCACAGACCATGCAGGCGCCTACATCCGTTGATTACCTCCCCTTGATCCTCACAAACGACCCTATGCTCAAGATAAAAAGAGTGGTTTAGTGCCGCCCGTTATCCACCCGGAGAGTTGTCATGACGTTCGATTCGCTTCACTTCACCCCATGGTCCGCATTGGCTGGCGGCGCGCTGATCGGTCTCGCCGCCGGTTTGTGGGTGGTTGCCAGCGGTCGCGTGGCGGGCATCAGCGGGTTGTTGGGCAGCCTGTTGGGCTCCAGAGATTCGGCCTCGGGAGAAAAAGCCCTGTTCCTCCTGGGATTACTGGCGGCACCTGTGCTGTGGATGCTGTTCGTGGGACAGCCGGGTATCGAGTTCAAGACCGGCACCCTGGGCCTGATCGTGGCCGGGCTGCTGGTGGGCATCGGCACCCGCTATGGCGCAGGCTGCACCAGTGGTCATGGCGTGTGCGGTGTTTCACGGCTTTCTCCGCGTTCGATCATCGCCACACTGTGCTTCATGTTCACCGGCTTTACGACGGTGTTCGTCTTGCGTCATCTGCTGGGAAATTGAACATGAAAAAACTGACTGCGTTTGTTGCCGGTTTGCTGTTCGGCATCGGCCTGCTACTGGCAGGCATGGCCAACCCGGCCAAAGTGCTGGGCTTTCTGGACATTGCCGGGCTTTGGGACCCGTCCCTGGCCCTGGTCATGATCGGCGCCATTGCCGTAGCGTGGGTACCGTTTCACTGGGCCATGAAACAGAAAAAATCCCTGCTGGGCTTACCCATGCAACTGCCGGTAAGCCGTGAACTGGATCGACGCCTGATCGGTGGCAGTCTGCTGTTCGGCGTCGGCTGGGGCATTGCCGGCATGTGCCCGGGCCCGGCACTGGTGCTGCTGCCCACTGGGCACTGGCAGGCCTGGGTGTTTGTGATTGCCATGCTGGCGGGCATGCTCACGTTCAACGTCCTGCAGACCCGTCGTTGAACACATCAAACGCTTAGGTCGGGCTTGCGTATGACGTGCACTGCTTTAGCCCAACAGTGCACGTCGGTCATTCAGGCTGCCAACTCACCACTGGCAATCGCCGCCGAAGCCGCCAGCATCGCCCGCAGTAACACCGCACAACCGGCCGCCAGGTCGTCCGGTGCGGCGTTTTCGATTTCGTTGTGGCTGATGCCTCCCTCGCACGGCACGAAGATCATCCCGGCCGGCCCCAGCTCCGCAAGGAAGATCGCGTCATGCCCCGCCCCGCTGACGATGTCCATGTGTGACAGCCCAAGACCTTGCGCCGCACTGCGCACCGCCTCGACGCAGCCCTTGTCGAAATACAGCGGCGGGAAGTCGGCAGTTGGGGTCAGTTCGTAAGTCAGACCGTGCTCATCGCAGGTGCTGTCGATCACCTGCTGCACTTGCGCGATCATCGAGTCCAGCCGCGCCGGTTCAAGATGACGGAAATCCAGGGTCATGCGCACTTCGCCGGGGATGACGTTACGTGAACCCGGATAAGCTTGCAGACATCCGACGGTGCCACAGGCGTGGGGTTGATGACCAAGCGCGGTACGGTTCACGGCGGCGACGATTGCGGCGGCACCGACCAACGCATCCTTGCGCAAATGCATCGGCGTCGGCCCGGCGTGAGCCTCGACGCCGTGCAGTTTGAGGTCGAACCACTTCTGCCCCAACGCGCCCATCACCACACCAATGGTCTTGTGCTCGTCTTCCAGAATCGGGCCTTGCTCAATGTGTGCTTCAAAGTAGGCACCGACTGCGTGGCCACTGACCTTGCGCGGACCGGCATAGCCGATGGCATTCAGCGCCTCACCCACGGTCACGCCGCTGGCGTCGGTCTTGGCCAGGGTTTCTTCGAGGGTGAATTTTTCGGCAAACACCCCGGAGCCCATCATGCACGGGGCGAAGCGCGAGCCTTCTTCGTTGGTCCAGACCACCACTTCCAGCGGCGCCTCGGTTTCCACGCCCAAGTCGTTGAGAGTGCGCAGCACTTCGACCCCGGCCAACACGCCGAAACAGCCGTCAAATTTGCCGCCGGTAGGTTGGGTGTCGATGTGGCTGCCAGTCATCACCGGTGGCAGTTGCGGATTGCGCCCGGCGCGGCGGGCAAAGATGTTGCCAACGGCGTCGATGCTCACCGTGCAGCCCGCCTCCTCGCACCAGCTGACAAAAATGTCGCGGGCCTGGCGGTCAAGGTCGGTCAGGGCCAGGCGACAGACGCCGCCCTTGACCGTGGCACCGAGTTTGGCCAGCTCCATGAGCGACTGCCAGAGGCGGTCGCGATTGATGTGCTGATGGCTGGACTGCAGAACGTCTACGGCAGCGTTCATGGTGATCTCCTCAGACAGTTGTTATAGGTTCTATCAGGCAAATCGTTGGTGAATTTTAGGTCGTCATCGCGAGCGGGCTCGCTCCCACAAGGGTTTTGTGAACACTGGAGATCCACTGTGGGAGCAGCCGGGCGGCGTTCCGTCTGCTCGCGATGAGGCCATCCCTCACACCGGAGACTTCACAACAGACGGGCTAGTACGCATTGCGCACAACCCGTAATACATCAGCCCGCCAAGGGCCGAGCCGGTGAACCAGCCGTAGCTGTAGAACCAGCTGAAGGCATCGCTGCCCAACGACAGCAAGGTCAACACCACCGGCACGCCGAAGGCGATGAAGCCGTTCCAGTTCCACGCCGGGTACACGTCATCGCGGTACAGGCCAGCCAGGTCCAGTTGCTGCTTCTTGATCAGGAAATAGTCCACCACCATGATCCCGGCAATCGGCCCGAGCAAACTCGAATACCCGAGCAACCAGTTGGAATAGACCGTTTCCAGACTGACATTAGAGACGATCAGCCCAAGCTTCTTCAGCAGTTCGTGGCCCATCAGCGCCAGCCCTACCAGACCGGTCAACATCACCGCTTTGGTGCGGTTGATGAGTTTAGGCGCGAGGTTCTGGAAGTCGTTGGTCGGCGAAACGATGTTGGCGGCCGTGTTGGTCGACAGCGTCGCGATAATGATCAGCGCCATGGCGAACGCCACCCACACCGGGCTCTGGATATGCCCGATCAGGCTGACCGGATCAGAGACGGTCACACCCACCAGTTTCGCCGATGCGGCAGTCATCACCACCCCGAGCGAGGCGAACAGGAACATGGTCAGCGGCAAACCGAAAATCTGCCCGAGTATCTGGTCTTTCTGGCTTTTGGCGTAACGGCTGAAGTCCGGGATATTAAGCGACAAGGTCGCCCAGAACCCGACCATCGCGGTCAGCCCGGCCAGGAAGTAACCGGTCACGCTGGCGCCTTCAGGACGCTTCGGTGGCTGGGCCAGCAACTCGGTCAGCGACACATTCGGCATGGCCCAGACCAGCAGGCCCAGCCCCACCGCCACCAACAGCGGTGCCGAGAGCGTTTCCAGCCATTTGATCGACTCGGCACCGCGCAGCACCACCCACAGGTTCAGCGTCCAGAACATCATGAAGCCGATCACTTCGCCGGTGCCCCCGAGGGATTTCCAGCCCTCGAAAACCGAGCCGAGAAACAGGTGAATCGCCAGCCCGCCAAACATCGTCTGGATACCGAACCAGCCGCAGGCCACCAGCGCACGGATCAGACACGGTATGTTGGAGCCGATCACCCCGAACGAGGAACGCAACAACACCGGAAACGGAATCCCGTACTTGGTGCCCGCAAAGGCGTTGAGGGTCAGTGGAATCAGCACGATGACGTTGGCCAGCAGAATCGCCAGCAGCGCCTCGCCAACCGTCAGGCCAAAGTACGCAGTAAGCACCCCGCCGAGGGTGTAGGTCGGCACGCACACCGACATGCCGATCCACAACGCGGTGATGTGCCATTTGTTCCAGGTTCGTTCGTGCACCTTGGTCGGCGCAATGTCGTGGTTGTACCGGGGACTGTCGAGGACGTCGCTGCCGGCGTCCAGTTCGTACAACCCTTGGCGCTCGGTGACGTGCGATCTGTTCTGTTGCATGGCCGCTCCACTGTTTTTCTGATTATTTTGCTCATCGGGCTGGCCTGCGGTTAAACCACGAGCCGGACGATGGCCGGAGAACTGACGACTTTTACCGGCCGGCCAAGGTGTCAGCGGCAGCAATCAATAAGCATGCCGGACACTCTGCCGACGACCTGGGCACGTCGGTAAAATCCATGTAAACAACTGATGTTCATCAGTTTTATTCAAACAACAAGCGAGCCCGCGAATACATGCCCGGGCACTCAGGCAAAATGCCAGGCAAGTTGTCCGAACCATCAGGACTCAATCTGGTGCGTTACATTTATTTTGTATTTTTTCTGTCAGCCACAGGCACTCCTCAAATAGCTGATTTCACATAGGAAATCTTGACCATATTTCGATCCTGTCAAGTGCGTCAAAATGGTGAGACGCCTCACCATTTTGGTGATTTGTGCATTTAATTGTTTAATATCAATAAGTTAATATAGTTATAAGCTTATAAAAAATATTCTTGCCCAATCCGATATCTCCAGCTAGCGTTTATTCCTGACAGCGCTGACAGGAATACAACTTCCTTAGCCTGCTACATATAAAACACTTAGAACCGGCATAAGCCAGTCAAGCCTGCGAGGAACTCGGAATGTCTCTGTTGATCCGTGGCGCCACTGTTATTACCCATGATGAAAGTTATCGCGCCGATGTCTTGTGCGCCGACGGCGTGATCAAAGCCATCGGTCATAACCTCGACACTCCCACCGGCTGCGAAGTGCTCGACGGCAGCGGTCAATACCTGATGCCCGGCGGCATCGACCCGCACACGCACATGCAACTGCCCTTCATGGGCACCGTGGCCAGCGAAGATTTTTTCAGCGGCACGGCGGCTGGTCTGGCCGGCGGCACCACCTCGATCATCGACTTCGTCATTCCCAATCCGCAGCAATCGCTGCTGGAAGCCTTCCATCAATGGCGCGGCTGGGCCGAGAAATCAGCCTCCGACTATGGCTTTCACGTCGCCATCACCTGGTGGAGCGAACAGGTTCGCGAAGAAATGGCCGAGCTGGTCAGCCATCATGGGGTCAACAGCTTCAAGCATTTCATGGCGTACAAGAACGCGATCATGGCGGCCGACGACACACTGGTCGCGAGTTTCGAGCGCTGCCTGGAGCTCGGTGCCGTACCGACCGTGCACGCGGAAAACGGCGAACTGGTCTACCACCTGCAACGCAAGTTGATGGCCCAGGGCATCACCGGGCCTGAAGCGCATCCGCTGTCGCGGCCATCCCAGGTTGAAGGTGAAGCCGCGAGCCGGGCGATCCGTATCGCTGAAACCCTCGGCACGCCGCTGTACCTGGTCCACGTCTCGACCAAGGAAGCGCTGGATGAAATCACCTACGCCCGCAGCAAGGGCCAACCGGTCTATGGCGAAGTACTGGCCGGGCATCTGTTGCTGGATGACAGCGTCTATCGGCACCCGGACTGGCAAACCGCCGCCGGTTACGTGATGAGCCCGCCCTTCCGTCCGCGCGGCCATCAGGAAGCGCTTTGGCACGGCCTGCAATCGGGCAACCTGCACACCACCGCCACTGACCATTGCTGCTTCTGTGCCGAACAGAAAGCCGCGGGCCGTGACGACTTCAGCAAAATCCCCAACGGTACGGCCGGCATCGAAGATCGCATGGCGGTGCTGTGGGATGAAGGGGTCAACACCGGGCGCCTGTCGATGCAGGATTTCGTTGCGCTGACCTCTGCCAACACCGCAAAAATCTTCAACCTCTACCCGCGCAAAGGCTCGATCCGCGTCGGTGCCGATGCCGACCTGGTGCTGTGGGACCCGCAAGGTACGCGGACCATTTCTGCCAAGACGCATCACCAAAACGTCGACTTCAACATCTTTGAAGGCAAGACCGTGCGCGGCGTGCCCAGCCACACCATCAGCCAGGGGCGACTGGTCTGGGCCGACGGCGACCTGCGTGCCGAACGCGGTGCCGGGCGCTACATCGAACGCCCGGCGTACCCGGCAGTGTTTGACCTGTTGAGCAAGCGGGCTGAGTTGCGCAGGCCGACGGCTGTGAAACGCTGACGCTACCCCTGTGGCAAGGGAGCTTGCTCCCGCTCGGGTGCGTAGCGCCCGTAAACCAGACAACCCGGTCACGCAGATAGAACGCAATCGACCGGTTTGGGAGCGCTTTGCACTCCAGCGGGAGCAAGCTCCCTCGCCACAGGATGCGGCGTTGCCAACCACCTATTTGCGTCATGTACAAAAAACAATGCCCATCAGAGGCAGTACCTCAAATAACCGTGAGGCCAACACCGTGATCAAGACTCTGAGCCACTTGCCCCATCCCGCCGAGGATGCGGCCACCCTCGCCGGCCATTTCACCGATCTGGCGCCACCGTTCAACGACCGTCAAGCACATCTGGAAGCCTCGCGCTGCCTGTATTGCTATGACGCGCCATGCGTCAACGCATGCCCGAGCGACATCGATATCCCGTCGTTCATTCGCAACATCCATCAAGAGAACGTCCAGGGCGCCGCGCAAACAATTCTCTCGGAGAACATCCTGGGCGGCAGTTGCGCCCGGGTCTGTCCGACAGAAATCCTTTGCCAGCACGCCTGCGTGCGCAACAACGCCCCGGAATGCGCGCCGGTACTGATCGGCCTGTTGCAGCGCTACGCCATCGACAACGCGCACTTTCGCGAGCACCCGTTCCAACGCGCAGCGGCCAGCGGCAAACGGATTGCCGTGGTCGGTGCCGGGCCTGCCGGTTTGTCCTGTGCGCATCGCAGCGCCATGCATGGCCACGAGGTGGTGATTTTCGAGGCGCGGGAAAAGGCCGGTGGCCTCAACGAATACGGGATCGCCAAATACAAACTGGTGGATGACTTTGCCCAGCATGAGCTGGATTTCCTGCTGGAAATCGGCGGCATCGAAATCCGCCACGGGCAAAAACTCGGCGAGAACCTGAGCCTCAGCGAACTGCATCAGCAGTTTGACGCGGTTTTCCTCGGTCTTGGCCTGGCCGCCAGCAAACAGCTGGGGCTGGCTGACGAAGACGCCCCAGGGCTGCTGGCCGCTACCGATTACATTCGCGAACTGCGCCAGGCCGATGACCTGAGCCAATTGCCGCTGGCCGATCATTGCATCGTCCTCGGCGCCGGCAACACGGCAATCGACATGGCCGTGCAAATGGCCCGCCTCGGTGCGCATGACGTGAATCTGGTGTACCGCCGTGGCCTTGAGGACATGGGCGCGACCGGTCATGAGCAGGACATCGCCAAGGCCAATCAGGTACGGCTGATGACCTGGGCGCAACCGCAGGACGTCTTGCTCGACGACAAAGGCCAGGTGCGCGGCATGCGGTTCGCCCGTACACGTATGGACAATGGCCGGCTGATCAGCACCGGGGACACCTTCGAGCTGGCCGCCGATGCGATCTTCAAAGCCATCGGCCAACGATTCGACGACAGCGCGCTGAGTGATCCGCTGGCCCGCGAGCTGAAACGCCAGGGCGAACGAATTCAGGTGGATGAACAGATGCGTACCAGCATTCCCGGCGTCTATGCCGGTGGCGATTGCACCAGCCTCGATCAGGACCTCACCGTGCAGGCCGTGCAACACGGCAAACTCGCCGCTGAAGCGATCCATGCCCAACTCATGCTCAACGTGGAGGCTGCGTAAATGGCCGATCTCTCGATTGTCTTTGCCGGCATCAAAGCTCCTAACCCGTTCTGGCTGGCCTCCGCGCCACCCACCGACAAGGCTTACAACGTGGTCCGTGCGTTCGAGGCCGGCTGGGGTGGCGTGGTCTGGAAAACCCTGGGTGAAGACCCGGCGGCGGTCAACGTCTCGTCGCGTTACTCCGCGCATTTTGGCGCCAACCGTGAAGTCATCGGCATCAACAACATTGAGCTGATCACTGACCGCTCACTGGAAATCAATCTGCGGGAAATCACCCAGGTCAAAAAAGACTGGCCGGATCGCGCACTGATCGTGTCGCTGATGGTGCCTTGCGTTGAAGAGTCCTGGAAAAACATCCTGCCGCTGGCAGAAGCTACGGGCGCCGATGGCATCGAACTGAACTTCGGTTGCCCCCACGGCATGCCGGAACGTGGCATGGGCGCGGCAGTGGGCCAGGTGCCGGAATACGTCGAGCAAGTCACCCGCTGGTGCAAGACCTATTGTTCGCTGCCGGTGATCGTCAAGCTCACGCCGAACATCACCGACATCCGCGTCGCCGCCCGAGCAGCCCATCGTGGCGGCGCCGATGCGGTGTCGCTGATCAACACCATCAACTCGATCACCAGCATCGACCTGGATCGCATGGTTGCGCATCCGATGGTTGGCAGCCAAAGCACCCACGGTGGTTACTGCGGTTCGGCGGTCAAACCGATTGCGTTGAACATGGTCGCCGAAATCGCCCGCGACCCGCAGACCCAGGGCCTGCCCATTTGTGGCATCGGCGGCATTGGCAGTTGGCGTGACGCAGCTGAATTCATGGCCCTGGGCAGTGGCGCGGTGCAGGTGTGCACGGCGGCGATGCTGCATGGCTTTCGGATCGTCGAGGAGATGAAGGACGGATTGTCCCGCTGGATGGACAGCCAAGGCTACTCAAGCGTGCAGGACTTTTCCGGGCGTGCGGTGGGCAATACCACGGACTGGAAATACCTGGACATCAACTATCAAGTGATCGCCAAGATCGACCAGCAAGCCTGCATTGGTTGCGGCCGCTGTCACATCGCCTGCGAAGACACCTCGCACCAGGCTATCGCCAGCCTGAAACAGCCGGACGGCACCCACAAATATGCAGTGATCGACGACGAGTGCGTGGGTTGCAACCTGTGCCAGATCACCTGCCCGGTGCAGGACTGCATCGAGATGGTACCAGTCGATAACGGGAAAGCGTTTCTGGACTGGGACCATGATCCGAGGAATCCCTATCATGTCGCGGGTTGAGGTCCGCGTCGCCTGATCAGACGCCATCGCGAGCAGGCTCGCTCCCACAGGGATCTGGTGAACGCTGAGATCCAATGTGCGAGCCTGCTCGCGATGAGGCTATCAGCCGCGCAACAAATCTCACGGCTCCAACCCGATCCCCCGCAAAATCACGCTGGTCACTGTCTGCACTGCGCGTTCGAACTGCATGTCCGACAGCGCTTGATGGTCGTTGAGGATGTTGATCTGATGATCGAAGTCGGCGTAATGCTGGGTCGAGGCCCAGATCATGTACAGCAGGCTTGAAGGCTCCACCGGCAGGATGCGTTTGTCCTCCACCCATTGGCGAATTTTCGCTTCCTTCATCTTGGCCCAGTCGTACAGGCTGACATCCAGCGCCTCACCCAATGTCGGCGCACCGTGGATGATTTCATTGGCCCAGACTTTCGAGCCGTAAGGCCGGCTGCGGGAATGGTTCATCTTGGCGCGGATGTAACTGCTGAGCACCACCCGTGGGTCATCGAACATCTCGAAGCACAGCGCGTCCTGCTTCCAGACTTCGAGCAAATCGAACAGCACAGCGCTGTACAGCTCAGCCTTGGTGCTGAAGTAGTAATGCAGATTGGAGCGCGGCAGTTGCACTTCTTTAGCGATGTCGGCCATCGCGGTACTGCCAAAACCTTTCTCGGCGAAGACCTTCTCGGCGGCCAGGAGGATTTTCTCGACGTTACTGCGACGGATCTCGATCTTGTGATTGCCCATAAGGGCCCCCTGACAGCGGCATGGGTCAAGACTAGCATTCGCCACTTGCGAAACGAAACGTCGTACAGGGTGAGAGGCATAGGTAAACTGTCGCATCTTCCAATCTGCCCGAAAGGTGCTGACCGATGTTCTTCAAAAAAGCCCTGACTGTGACTGCCCTGCTCGGCTCGCTGCTCGCCGCCTCTTCGGTGTTTGCTCACGCCCACCTGAAAAGCTCGACGCCGGCCGCCGACAGCAGCGTTGCCGCACCTGCCGAATTGCGTCTGGTGTTCTCCGAAGGGGTTGAAGCCAGTTTCAGCAAAGTCGATATCAGCAAGGATGGCGTCGCCGTTGCCGTGAAAAGCATCGCCACCGAAAGCGCCGATAAAAAGACCCTGGTCGTCACCCCTGCCGCGCCTCTGAGCGCCGGTCACTACGAGGTCGAATGGCATGCAGTGTCGGTCGACACCCATAAAAGCGATGGCAACTACAGCTTCAAGGTGAGTCAGTAATCGATGTCGAGCACGCTGGTCCTGTGCCGCTTCCTGCATTTCGCCGCCGTGCTGATGCTGTTCGGGGCCTGTCTGTTCAGGCCCCTGCTGTTGCGCCATGAACCACTGAGCCAAGCGCTCGCGACACTCGATCAAAGTCTCGCCGGGCTGAGTCGGCTGCTCGCCGGGTTCGCCTTGTTCACCGGGGTTTGCTGGCTGCTGTTGATCACCGCCAGCATGGCCGGCTCGCTGTCGGCGGCGTTTGATTGGCCAACCGTGCAACGGGTGTTGAACAACACCTTCTTCGGACAGGTCTGGCGTTGGCATCTGCTGTTCAACGGGCTGCTGGTGGTCTGCCTGCTGAGCCCGCTGAACAACTCGTTTGCGCTGCGTATGCTCCTGAGCAGCCTGCTGCTGATGACCCTCGCCCCGGTCGGCCACGGCGCTATGCTCGATGGCCTGAGTGGCCAGTTGCTGATCCTCAATCAAGTGATTCACCTGATCTGCGTCGGTGCCTGGCTGGGCGGACTCATGCTGCTGCTGATGATTCTGCGGAGACCGACGACCCACGCTGTCGGGCCGATACTGCAACGCTTTAGCGGGATCGGTTATGGGTTGGTGGCGGGTTTGCTGGTGACCGGCCTGATCAACGTCCGGGTGTTGACCGGGGCCTTCTGGCCGACACCGCTGCTGTCCGGGTTCGCGCTGATTCTGTTGATCAAGGTGCTGTTGGTCAGCGCTATGCTTGGCCTGGCGCTGTTCAATCGCTTGAAAATCAAGCACTGCGAGCAACGCCTCTCGGCGCTGCGCACCAGCGTGATGCTGGAGTGGTTGCTGGGGATAGCGGCCGTGGCGGCGGTTTCCCTGTTGGGTACATTACCGCCGATGGTGGCCGGTAACTGATCGTTCCCGCATGGGAACGATCAGCGGCACCTACGGATTGCCAGCGACAGCATCGCCTTGCCCGGACGTATCGATACTCACCACCACCGACATGCCAGGCCGCAGGCGTTCGCTTTGCGCCTGGTTCGCGTCGACGGTGATGCGCACCGGCACGCGTTGGGCAATTTTGACGAAGTTGCCGGTGGCGTTGTCGGCCTGCAGCAGGCTGAACTCAGAACCGGTGGCCGGTGAAATACGCTGCACTCGACCGTGAAATTTCTGGTGGTTCAGCGCGTCGACAGTGAAGGTAACCGGCTGGCCGATGTGGATGTTGTTCATCTGGGTTTCTTTCATGTTGGCGATCACCCACAGCTGACTCGGCACCAGTGCCATCAACTGCGCACCGGAGTTGACGTAGGCACCAAGGCGCACGCCGATCTGCCCGAGTTGACCGTCTTGCGGGGCAACCACGCGGGTGTTGGACAGATCGATCCGCGCCAGCTCAACCGCCGCCTCGGCACTGGCCACAGCGGCCTCCAGCGAACCTCGATTGACGATCACCGTTTGCAGGTCCTGCCGGGCGATTTCCAGACTCGCCTGGGCCTGCGCCACCGCGGCGATCGTTTGCGCATTAGCGGCACGGGTCACGTCCAGCTCGCGCTTTGACACCGAGCCGTCGCTGATCAACGCTTCGTTTCGCCGCAAGTCCGCCGCACTTTTTTGCGCCTGGGCCTGGCTGTCGGTCAGCGCCGCCTGACGCAGCTTGATCGTCGCCTCGGCGCTGTTGCGTTGCTGCACCGCATTGGCCAGCGCGGCTTTCTGCACCGCCAGTTGTGCCAGCGATTGATCCAGACGTTGCTTGTAGATCCGGTCATCCAGCCGCACCAGCAGGTCGCCGGTCTTGACGAACTGGAAGTCCTGCACCGGCACTTCAAACACGTAGCCGCTGAGTTGCGGGCCGATGATCGTCACCTGGCCACGAACCAGCGCATTCTCAGTGCTTTCAATGGCGCTGCCGAACGGTGGCAACTGCCAGGCATACAGCACGATCAGCACCCCGACGATGGCAATGGCAGCAAAGCCCAGCGACGAAATGATTCGCACCGGCAGCGAACGCGGCTCGGTGCCGGAAGTTTTAGGCGGTGCCTCGCCCTCGGGCGTCGAGGCGATGGCGTTGGTGGTTGTGGTGATCGGATCGGTCATGAAGAAGAGGCACCGCTGGAAGGAACGGAAGTCGGGCTGGCCGGCGCGGGAGCGACAGCCTTGGTCGTGCTCAGCAGCCACAGGCTGCGAATGAAGATCCAGAGCATGGTCAGCATCGCGATCACCGCGATCAGCATGAACACGTCGTTATAGGCCATGACATTCGCCTCCCGGGTCGCAGCCGCTGCCAGGCTACGTATGCCCTGGGTGGTGCGGGCCGACGGGTCGGCGATACTCGACACATAACTCGCGCTGCTGCCTTGCACACGGCTGACCACTTGCGGGTCGATCAGGGTCAGGCGCTCGACGATATGGCTGGAATGGAATTTTTCCCGGGCGATCTGGAACGTCCCCAACAGCGCCGCGCCAATCAAGCCACCGAGGCTCTGGCAGATCCCGAACAGCACTGAAAAACTCACCAGATTGCGCGGATTGGTCAACACGTTGCGCGTGCCGAGCACCATGGTCGGCCCGAGGAAAAACGTCCCGCCAAAGGCCAGCAGAAACTGGCTAAGGTACATGTTCTCCGGGCGTGTCAGATTGGTCGAGAAACTGTCCATCACGGAACCGGTGGCCATCAGCGCCAGAGAAATGATCAACGGCATCAACAGGTGCGAGGGATTGATCGTCAGCGCGCTGGTGGCAAGGCCAGCGACGCTGCCCAACAGCATCACCACGTAAAGGCTGTGCATCTGCTGGCTGCCCAGGTTCAGGGTTTGCAGCAAACCCACGGCCCCGGTGGATTGCTCGGTGAGCACCATACGGATGAGAATCACCGCCAATGCCAGGCGAATCATCACCCCGCTGCCGAGCCAGCGGGTCATCAGCATCGGGTTACTGCGGTTATGTTCGATGGCCAGACCGGCCATGATCAGCACGATCGAGCCGGCCGAGGCGACGCCGATCCACGGTGCTTCGAGCCACCAATCGATACGGCCCAACGATAACACCGCGCAGAGCAGCGCCACCCCACCCGCCAGCAAGGCGAAGGTCAAAAAGTCGAGTTTTTCGAAAGTTTTGAAGCGGTCGCCCGGCGGCAACTTGAGCATGAACACACAGCCCAATGAAGCCAACGCCATGCCCAGTTCAAACAGATAGAGCCCGCGCCATTCGGCGATCTGCAGCAGGTCTTCGGAAAACAGCCGGGCCAGTGGCAACGCCAGTTGCGAAGAGCCCAGGCCCAGCACCAGCGCCTTCATGCGCCACTTCGCCGGGAAAGCCTGAACCATGTAATACAAACCCAGCGAGCTCAGCGCCGCACCGACCATACCGTGGGCGGCGCGCACCGCAATCGCCGAACTCAGGTCGTTGACGAACAAATGGCCGAAGGTCACCAACGCATACAGCACCAGGAACACTTCGGTGAACGCCCGCAGGCCGTACTGCTGACGAAACTTCACCAGCAGCAGGTTCATCGAGACGTTGGTCATCACGTAAGCCGCCGGCAGCCAGGCCATCTCGGCTGTTGTCGCCCCCAGCGCCCCTTGCAGGTAAGGCAGATTGGCGACCACCAACGCATTGCCCAAACCACCGGTCAACGCCACCAGCAACCCGACCAACGCATAAGCCAACCGCTTTGGCGTCGGGTGCAAAGGGGTCGAGGGGGAACCGGGCAAGCTTGGCCGTTCGTGGGGCTGCCAATTGCGCGGGGCGTAGTGATCCATTGCGTGGCCTTGTCATCGGTATAGAAGGCAGTAAACCTGAGCCAGAGATTTCTTGCCAGTTCGCTGCACAGCAACCAACGTTTTCAAGCCTTGAGCAGCATGTAGCCGGCCACCATCAGGCACACACTGGCAAACCCCACTTGAAGTGTCCGGGCCGGAACCCGGGCGCACAATCGCCGCCCCACAACCATCCCGGCGATGCTGGCGGCGATAAAAGCCGCGCCCTGGGCATCGATGGTCACCCCGGCATGAAAGGCGCCGATCACTCCGGTTGCCGAGATCAAACTGATCACCATCAAAGAGGTGGCGATGATGCCGCGCATCTGTACGTCGGTCAGTTGCTTGAATGCCGGCACGATCAGGAAACCGCCACCGACCCCGAGCAAGCCTGAAACCACGCCGGTCACCGCCCCCAATGCAGCCAGGGTTGCGGTGCATTTGGCGGTCCAGGAAAAGCGCCCGGTTTGTTGATCGAGCATGCAGTTTTTCTGGCCCCAGTTGGCGTGGCCGTGATCGCTCGGCCCCGCTTGCGGCTTTTCTCGCCGCAGCATCCGCCAGGCGATCATGATCATCAGCAGACTGAACAGGATCATCAGGACTTTTTCCGGCAGTTGATGGGCGAAGTAGATGCCCACCGGCGAAAACACCGCCCCCAGCAACGCAATCAACAACGCCGCACGGTAACGCACCAACCCATGGCGCAAGCCGTCGATGGCGCCGACGGCCGCCGCACTGCCCACCGCAAACAGCGCCACCGGGGCCGCCTGGGTCATGCTCCAGCCCAGCCCGAGCACCAGGGCCGGCACTGCAAGAATGCCCCCGCCGGCCCCGGTCAACCCCAGGATCAGGCCCATCACCACACCAAACAATGTCGCCAGCAGCATAGGGTTTTCTCAATCGACCTTGGACAAGGCATCACGCCCAGCTTTTTATCACCGCGCCGCAATAGAGGCCCGAGAGTGTTTTCATCACCTGAATCACTTCGTGGCTGGCCAGGCCGTAAAAAATGTATTTGCCTTCACGCCGGGTACTCACCAGCCCTTCGTCGCGTAAAATACCCAACTGCTGGGACAACGTCGGCTGACGCACGCCGGTCATGGTTTCCAATTCGCCGACGTTGCGCTCGCCCTGGGTCAACTGGCAGAGGATCAGCAGGCGGTCCTCATTGGCCAATGTCTTGAGCAGCGCGCAGGCCTTGGAGGCCGAGGCGCGTAATTGCGCCACTTCACCTTCGCTTAGACTGGATTGCATTTGCAGATAACCTTGGTCGTCACTTAAGCTGCGGACATTATGTTTAAACATAAAGTGTTGCAAGCCATTGTGTCTTTCTGTCATCCAGCCAGGACCCGCCGCCATGCCAGCGTTGATCCAAGCCTTCCTTGACGACGCATCAAAGACCTACACCTATGTGATCTATGAACACGACGGCGGCCCGTGCGCCATTGTCGATTCGGTGCTCGATTACCACCCGGCGTCCGGACGAACCGCCACCACCCAGGCTGACCGGGTGATTGCTTTCGTGCGCGAGCACCAGTTGCAAACCCAATGGCTGCTGGAAACCCACGCCCACGCCGACCACCTGTCCGCCGCGCCTTACCTGCGCCGAGAGTTGGGCGGCAAGATCGCCATCGGCCAGGCCATCAGCCAGGTGCAGGACGTCTTCAAGAGCCTGTTCAACCTTGAGCCGGCATTCCGCAGCGACGGTTCGCAGTTCGACCACTTGTTTGCGCCGGACGAGGAATTTGCCATCGGCAACCTCAAGGCCAAGGCGCTGCATGTCCCAGGACACACTCCGGCAGACATGGCCTACCTGATCGACGATGAATTGATTCTTGTAGGCGACACGCTGTTCATGCCCGACGTCGGCACCGCCCGCTGTGACTTCCCCGGTGGCAACGCCAATCAACTATTCGCCTCGATACACAGGTTGCTGGCGCTCCCCGCTGACACCCGTCTCTACGTCTGCCACGACTACCCGCCAGCCGGCCGCACTTCCCAGTGCATGACCACCGTCGGCGAGCAACGCAAAAATAATATTCATGTGCATGACGGCATCGACGAAACGGCGTTCGTCGAAATGCGCACCCGGCGCGATGAGGGCTTGTGCATGCCGACGCTGATGCTGCCGGCGATTCAGGTGAATGTGCGGGCCGGCAACCTGCCGCCGGCGGAAGACAATGGCGTGGTTTACCTGAAAATCCCCATAAACCAGTTCTGACCCCAACACATTACTGACTCCGCACATTACTCCCGTAGCAGCTGCTACGGGTGTGTGGGGGGGAAGGACTCAGTTGGCCAGGGTCAGGCCATTGGCCGGTAGCGGCAGTGCGGTTTTGTAGCGTACTTGCTTGAGCGCAAAACTTGAGCGGATGTTGGCGACGCCCGGGACTTTGGTCAGAAAATCCATCATGAAGCGCTCCAGCGACTGAATGGTCGGCACCAGTACGCGGATCAGATAGTCCGGGTCACCGGCCATCAGGTAACACTCCATCACCTCCGGACGGTTGGCGATGGCTGCCTCGAATTGCGCCAGCGCCTCCTCCACCTGTTTCTCCAGGCTGACGTGAATGAACACGTTGACGTGCAGCCCCAGCAGATCGGCATCCAGCAGCGTGACTTGCTCGCGAATCAGCCCCAATTCTTCCATGGCCTTGACCCGATTGAAGCACGGTGTCGGTGACAGATTCACCGAGCGTGCGAGGTCGGCGTTGGTGATACGGGCGTTCTCCTGAAGACTGTTGAGAATGCCGATGTCGGTACGGTCCAGTTTGCGCATGAGACAAAACAACCTGTTTTTTATGTTTATGCAGATTTTTTATCCTCAAATGGCTTCAACTGCAACGAAACAGAGATAAATATTCTTCTTGCCCCGGCCTATGATTGTTGTAGGACAAGATTTCTTCTACCCGAAGGATGACGGTCAGCTCACTACAAGAAATTCACAAGATCGAGCGTAGAAAGCCATGAATCAAGCGTACGAACCCCTGCGCCTGCACGTTCCCGAACCCTCGGGCCGCCCCGGCTGCAAAACCGACTTCTCCTACCTGCGCCTGACCGATGCCGGTACGGTGCGTAAACCCCCAATCGACGTAGAACCTGCCGACACTGCCGATCTGGCCAAGGGCCTGATTCGCGTGCTCGACGATCAGGGCAATGCCCTCGGTCCGTGGGCGGAAGGCGTGCCCGTGGAGATTCTGCGTAAAGGCATGCGCGCCATGCTCAAGACGCGGATTTTCGACAACCGCATGGTGGTCGCCCAACGTCAGAAAAAGATGTCGTTCTACATGCAGAGCCTTGGCGAAGAAGCCATCGGCAGCGCCCAGGCCCTGGCCCTGAACATCGACGACATGTGCTTCCCCACCTACCGTCAGCAAAGCATTCTGATGGCTCGCGAAGTGCCGCTGGTGGACCTGATCTGCCAACTGCTGTCCAACGAGCGCGATCCGCTCAAGGGCCGTCAGTTGCCGATCATGTACTCCGTTAAAGACGCCGGCTTCTTCACCATCTCCGGCAACCTTGCGACTCAGTTCGTGCAAGGCGTGGGCTGGGGCATGGCGTCGGCGATCAAGGGCGATACCAAGATCGCCTCGGCCTGGATCGGCGACGGCGCCACCGCCGAATCCGACTTCCACACCGCCCTCACCTTCGCTCACGTTTACCGTGCGCCAGTGATCCTCAACGTGGTCAACAACCAGTGGGCGATCTCGACGTTCCAGGCGATTGCTGGCGGTGAAGCCACCACATTCGCCGGTCGCGGCGTCGGCTGCGGCATCGCCTCCCTGCGGGTCGATGGCAACGATTTTGTCGCGGTGTACGCCGCCTCTGCCTGGGCCGCCGAACGCGCCCGCCGCAACCTTGGCCCGACCATGATCGAATGGGTCACCTACCGCGCCGGCCCGCACTCGACGTCCGATGATCCTTCCAAATACCGCCCTGCCGACGACTGGAGCCACTTCCCGTTGGGCGATCCGATTGCGCGCCTCAAGCAGCATCTGATCCGCATCGGCCAGTGGTCCGAAGAGGAGCACGTCAGTGTCAGTGCTGAACTGGAAGCCGAAATCATCGCCGCGCAAAAAGAAGCCGAACAGTACGGCACCCTGGCCGGTGGCCAGATTCCGAGCGCTGCGACCATGTTCGAAGACGTCTATAAAGAGATGCCGGAGCACTTGAAGCGCCAGCGTCAAGAGTTGGGGATCTGACATGAACGATCACAACAATAATATCGAGCTGGAAACCGCCATGACCACAACCACCATGACCATGATCCAGGCCCTGCGCTCGGCCATGGACGTGATGCTCGAGCGTGATGACAACGTCGTGGTGTTCGGCCAGGACGTGGGGTACTTCGGCGGCGTATTCCGTTGCACCGAAGGCCTGCAAAGCAAATACGGCACCTCGCGGGTGTTCGATGCGCCGATCTCCGAAAGTGGCATCGTCGGCGTCGCGGTCGGCATGGGCGCTTACGGTTTGCGGCCAGTGGCCGAGATCCAGTTCGCCGATTACGTCTACCCGGCGTCGGACCAGATCATTTCCGAAGCGGCACGCCTGCGCTATCGCTCGGCCGGCGAGTTCACCGCCCCGATGACCCTGCGCATGCCTTGCGGCGGCGGCATCTATGGCGGCCAGACCCACAGCCAGAGCATCGAAGCGATGTTCACCCAGGTCTGCGGTTTGCGCACGGTTATGCCGTCCAACCCTTATGACGCCAAAGGCCTGTTGATCGCCTCCATCGAGAACGATGACCCGGTGATCTTCCTTGAGCCAAAGCGCCTGTACAACGGCCCGTTCGACGGCCATCACGACCGCCCGGTAACCCCGTGGTCGAAACACCCGGCCGCGCAAGTGCCGGACGGCTACTACACCGTTCCACTGGACCTCGCGGCCATCACCCGTCCGGGCAAGGACGTGACCATCCTGACTTACGGCACCACCGTGTATGTCTCGCAAGTGGCCGCTATCGAGACCGGCATCGACGCCGAAGTCATCGACCTGCGCAGCCTGTGGCCGCTGGACCTGGAAACCATCGTCAAGTCGGTGAAGAAAACCGGCCGTTGCGTGGTCGTCCACGAAGCTACCCGCACCTGCGGCTTTGGCGCAGAACTGGTCGCGCTGGTTCAGGAACATTGCTTCCACCACCTGGAAGCGCCGATCGAGCGTGTGACCGGTTGGGACACCCCCTACCCGCATGCACAAGAGTGGGCGTATTTCCCTGGCCCGTCCCGTGTGGGCGCGGCGTTGAAACGGGTCATGGAGGTCTGAATGGGCACGCACGTTATTAAAATGCCGGACATTGGCGAAGGCATTGCAGAAGTTGAGCTGTCGGTGTGGCACGTTAAAGTCGGCGACATGGTCGTCGAAGATCAGGTGCTGGCTGATGTAATGACCGACAAGGCGATGGTCGACATTCCGTCTCCGGTGCATGGCAAGGTGATCGCCCTCGGCGGTCAGCCGGGCGAAGTCATGGCAGTCGGCAGTGTGTTGATCAGCATTGAAGTCGAAGGCGCGGGCAACGTTAAAGAGTCGGCTGAACCCGTTGCTGCCGTGAAAGAAGCGCCGGTAGCGCCAGCAAAAGTTGAAACCGTTGTTGCAAGCAAACCGGCTGCAACTCAGCGTCCGGCTGCCGTTTGCCAAGGCCCGATGGTCGCGCGTGAAGCGGATGAACGTCCGCTGGCCTCCCCTGCTGTACGTAAACATGCGCTGGACCTCGGTATCCAGCTGCGCCTGGTCCGTGGCACCGGCCCTGCCGGACGGATTCTGCACGAAGACCTCGACGCCTATCTGGCGCAAGGTCAGTCGAACGCATCGAGCACGGTGGCCGCTTACGCCGAACGCAACGACGAACAGCAGATCCCGGTGATCGGCATGCGTCGCAAAATCGCCCAGCGCATGCAGGATGCCACCCAGCGTGCAGCTCACTTCAGCTACGTCGAAGAAATCGACGTCACTGCAGTAGAAGAACTGCGTGCCCATCTGAATGAAAAGCACGGCGCGACTCGCGGCAAGCTGACGCTGCTGCCGTTCCTGGTCCGCGCCATGGTCGTCGCCCTGCGCGACTTCCCGCAGATCAACGCCCGTTACGACGACGAAGCTCAGGTCATCACCCGCCTCGGCGCAGTGCATGTCGGCGTCGCGACCCAAAGCGACATTGGCTTGATGGTGCCGGTGGTGCGTCACGCCGAGGCTCGCAGCCTGTGGGACAGCGCCGCAGAGATCTCCCGCCTGGCCACCGCTGCACGCAATGGCAAAGCCAGCCGCGATGAACTGTCCGGCTCGACCATCACCCTGACCAGCCTCGGCGCCTTGGGCGGCATCGTCAGCACCCCGGTGCTGAACCTGCCGGAAGTGGCGATCGTCGGCGTCAACAAGATCGTCGAGCGGCCAATGGTGATCAAAGGCCAGATCGTGATCCGCAAGATGATGAACCTCTCCAGCTCCTTCGATCACCGGGTGGTCGATGGCATGGACGCAGCGCAATTCATCCAGGCCATTCGCGGCTTGCTCGAACAACCCGCGACGCTGTTCGTTGAATAGGCATTTGTGGAGTAAGGCATGCAACAGACTCTGAACACCACGCTGCTGATCATCGGCGGCGGCCCCGGCGGTTACGTGGCGGCGATCCGCGCGGGCCAGTTGGGCATCAGCACCATTCTGGTCGAAGGCCAGGCGCTCGGCGGCACCTGCCTGAACATCGGCTGCATTCCGTCGAAAGCGCTGATCCATGTGGCCGAGCAGTTCCATCAGACTCAGCACCACAGCCAGCATTCGGCCCTCGGGATCAACGTCTCGGCGCCGACGCTGGACATCGGCAAAAGCGTCGAGTGGAAGGACGGTATCGTTGATCGCCTGACCACCGGCGTCGCGGCGCTGCTGAAAAAGCACAAAGTCCAGGTCATTCAAGGCTGGGCCAAGGTTATCGACGGTAAAACCGTCGAAGTTGGCGACACCCGCATCCAGTGCGAGCACCTGCTGCTGGCCACCGGTTCGACAAGCGTCAACTTGCCGATGCTGCCGATTGGCGGGCCGATCATTTCTTCCACCGAAGCCCTGGCGCCGAAAAGCGTACCGAAACGGTTGATCGTGGTGGGTGGCGGCTACATCGGGCTTGAGCTGGGCATTGCCTACCGCAAGCTCGGGGCCGAGGTCAGCGTGGTCGAGGCGCAGGATCGCATTCTGCCGGCCTACGACGCCGAACTGACCCAACCGGTCAACGAAGCACTCAAACAACTTGGCGTGAAGCTTTACTTGAAGCACAGCGTCGAAGGCTTTGATTCACAAGCCTATACCTTGCAAGTGCGCGACCCGAACGGTGAAACCCTGAACCTGGCCACCGATCAGGTGCTGGTGGCGGTCGGGCGTAAACCCAACACCCAGGGCTGGAACCTTGAAGCGTTGAACCTGGACATGAACGGCTCGGCGATCAAGATCGACAACCGCTGTGCGACCAGCATGCGTAACGTCTGGGCCATCGGCGACCTGAGCGGCGAGCCGATGCTCGCCCACCGCGCCATGGCGCAGGGTGAAATGGTCGCGGAGCTGATCTCGGGCAAACACCGCGAGTTCAACCCCACCGCCATCGCCGCCGTGTGCTTTACCGACCCGGAACTGGTGGTAGTCGGCAAGACCCCGGACGAAGCCAGGGCCGCTGGCCTGGATTGCATCGTGTCGAACTTCCCGTTCGCCGCCAACGGCCGGGCGATGACCCTGGAATCGAAAAACGGTTTCGTACGGGTGGTCGCGCGACGTGATAATCATCTGATTGTCGGCTGGCAAGCTGTCGGTGTTGGCGTGTCCGAATTGTCGACGGCATTCGGCCAGTCGCTGGAAATGGGCGCACGCCTGGAAGACATCGCCGGCACCATCCACGCCCACCCGACGTTGGGTGAAGCGGTGCAGGAAGCGGCGTTACGAGCATTGGGGCACGCGTTGCATTTGTAACCGCTCAACTGTGGCGAGGGAGCTTGCTCCCGCTGGGCTGCGAAGCGGCCCCAATCGCGTCACTGCGATCTGCCTGATACACCGCAGTGTCCGGTTTTACCAGTGCTGCGCACTGGAACGGGAGCAAGCTCCCTCGCCACAGGGTTTCGAATAATGAAGGATCGGCGGCAAGTTTCATGAGCAGGCTAAGAAATCTGCCAATCACCCGATAGTCCGGGCTGCGATTTCGGTCCGGAATGAAGTATTGTTGTCCCCATCCAGAAAAACGTCAGAAGCCTTGAACCATTCAGGCGATTGTTAAGTGATAGAGGGTGTCATGGGTAACGAAAGCATCAATTGGGACAAGCTGGGTTTTGACTACATCAAGACAGACAAGCGCTATTTGTCGCACTGGCGCGATGGCGCCTGGGACAAAGGCACCTTAACCTCCGATAACGTGCTGCACATCAGCGAAGGTTCCACTGCCCTTCACTATGGCCAGCAATGCTTCGAGGGCCTGAAGGCCTACCGCTGCAAGGATGGTTCGATCAACCTGTTCCGCCCGGACCAGAACGCCCTGCGCATGCAGCGCAGCTGCGCTCGCCTGCTGATGCCACAGGTAGACACCGAACAATTCGTCGAGGCCTGCAAGGCCGTGGTTCGTGCCAACGAGCGTTTCATCCCACCGTACGGCACTGGCGGCGCGCTGTACCTGCGTCCGTTCGTGATCGGCGTGGGTGATAACATCGGCGTGCGTACCGCTCCGGAGTTCATCTTCTCGATCTTCTGCATCCCGGTTGGCGCCTATTTCAAGGGTGGCCTGACCCCGCACAACTTCCTGATCTCCAGCTACGACCGCGCGGCCCCACAAGGCACCGGCGCTGCCAAGGTCGGCGGCAACTACGCCGCCAGCCTG
The DNA here is from genome assembly GCF_000217955.3 of Pseudomonas fluorescens HK44. GTDB lineage: Bacteria > Pseudomonadota > Gammaproteobacteria > Pseudomonadales > Pseudomonadaceae > Aquipseudomonas > Aquipseudomonas fluorescens_AQ. The sequence continues at coordinate 1,148,300 of NZ_AFOY02000015.1, forward strand.
ATGCCTGGCTCCCAGGCCAAGAAAGCGCACTTCGCCGACTGCATCTACCTGGACCCGATGACCCACACGAAAATCGAAGAAGTCGGCTCGGCCAACTTCTTTGGTATCACCCAGGACAACACCTTCGTCACGCCGAAGTCCCCTTCGGTGTTGCCAGGCATCACCCGCCTGTCGTTGATCGAGCTGGCAAAATCGCGTCTGGGTATGGAAGTCATTGAAGGTGACGTGTTCATCGACAAGATCAGCGACTTCAAGGAAGCCGGCGCCTGCGGTACTGCTGCGGTGATCACGCCAATCGGCGGCATCGAGTACAACGGCAAACTGCACGTGTTCCACAGCGAAACCGAAGTCGGCCCGGTCACCCAGAAGCTCTACAAAGAGCTGACCGGTGTGCAGACCGGCGACATCGAAGCGCCAGAGGGCTGGATCGTCAAGGTCTGATCCAGCGCTTGTGGCACTGAAAAGCCCACCCATCGCTCACGCGGTGGGTGGGCTTTTTATTGGTTGGCATCTACATCGAGCCTGGCAAACAACCATTCCAGAAACACCTGGGTCTGCTCTGTCACGTCCGGCGCAACACCGTAGTAATAACGCGGTAACGGCATGCGCAGGTCGGGCAATGGGCAAATCAGGCGGCCGTTCGCCAAGTCGCTGCCCAGCAAGGAGGCCGGACACAAAGCAATGCCCTGTCCTTCCACAGCGGCCTCAAGTACTGGTTGCATGTGATCGAACTGCAGCGTCATCTGAGTCGCTGACTGCGTTTCGCCGAACAGCAGGGCCCAGTTGTGCCAGTCCTCACGGCGGGTCTTGGCGGTCAGCAAGGTATGTTGGCTGAGGGCGCTCAAGTCGTCGAGCGGCAGACGCTTGATCAGCGCAGGCGCCGCGACCAGCAGCAATTCGTCTTCAAACAGTACCTGAGCGTGAATATCCGGCGCCCAGCCGTCGCGACCCCGTCGAATAACAACGTCGAACCCGTCTCGTGCATGATCGGGCGCCAGCGTGGACGTGACCACCTCGGGTTTGATCTCCGGGTGCAGCGCCACGAAATCCGCCAGCCTGGGCGTCAGCCAGCGCTGGGCAAAGGTCGGACGAACGTTGATCTTCACGGTGCGCAGCGAGGCGTGTTGCTTGAGCGCCGCGGCAGCGTTGGCAATCTGTGACAGGCCCGCGCTGACCTGTTCATAGAAGCTCTGTCCCGCCGGGGTCAGCACCGATTGCCGGATGCGCCGCTCGAACAGCAGCACGCCCAGGTGCTCCTCAAGCCGTTTGATGTGACGGCTGACCGCACTGTGGCTGACATGCAGTTCCTCGGCCGCGAGGCTGAAGCTCTGATGACGAGCGGCAGCGGCAAAGGCGCGAACCGCGTTCAAGGGAGGGAGTTGATTAATCATGCGTCTAATTTAGTCACATATGCCGTGCAATTAAAGCGTTTGTCACGCCTTCCTCGTCACGCCAATCTGCGGGCACACAGCCGATGCCACCTGATGGAGTGAGAGATGAATAGCTACGGATTGTTTTTACTGTTCGCCGCCCTGACCATTCTGAGTCCTGGGCCCGGCGTGGTGCTCACGCTTACCAATGCCCTGCGCCATGGCTGGACCGGCGCGCTGCCGGGTATCCTGGGCATCGCCCTGGGGGCGTTTGTCGTCGCCGGGATCAGCGCGACCAGCGTGGGCCTGATACTCGCGACCTCCGCGAGCGCGTTCACCGTGCTGAAGTATGCCGGTGCCGCGTACCTCTTGTACCTGGGTTACAAAAGCTGGCGCACTGATCGTTTCATCCCTGAACGTGAAGTGAACTCGTCGGGTCCTGGCTATCGCTTCGTCGAAGCGGCATCGCTCCAGCTGTTGAACCCAAAAGCGGTGTTCTTCTTTCTCGCGGTGTTCCCGCAATTCATCGACACCTCGACGCACTACTACAGCCAGTTTTTTACCCTGGTCAGCTCTTACAGCGTGCTGGTGATCCTGATCCACGGCAGCTATGCCCTGCTCGCCAACGCGGCCAAAGGCTGGCTGTCGAGCCAAAAAGGTTCCTGGCTGGCGGCGAAGGTGTCAGGCGTTACGTTCGCCGGCTTCGGCGTGCTGATGGCCTCGGCCAGTCGATAGCGAACCTGGCGCACAACGGCGTGCCAAGTCCACTCTGGCACGGCGAAAAAGCCATCCAGCATTGGCACTGTGCCTAAATGAGCAGCGTTTTCAGACCCGTCCTACAGCCATGACCCTCTGCTTGAGATAGCGTCTCGTCGCACTTAACAGTGCGAAACAAGGACGCGCATGGCTCGTAATAAGGACATACCAAAAGTCTGGAACCCTCCGTCGGGTGACGGTCATCACCGCACCTCTAGATACATGACACCAACCGAGCTTGCAGAGCGTGAGTCTCGACAGCAGGCATATGAAGACATGCTCGCCAGACAACAAAACATCGAAAGGAGTTTTAGGGAACAAAACAAGAAGCAGGTACAACCACGCGTTGGCTGTGTGTTCGCAAAATCCTGCAACTTGCCGGATGGAATCATAAATCACGACAACCCGACCGGATTCGTGCCTGTTACCAGCCTGAAAGATTATGGTCATTACGTTCTGCTTGGCGGCCGGGACGTGGACGAACATGGCCAAGTACCACTCAAGAAAATCAGTGGAACTGTGCCCGCCAACATTGGCTCTTTGACGTTAGGCGCAGCAGCTATCGCCTCAGCAGGCGCAACCGGCCCGGCAACTTCGGCAATTAGCGTGGGCAGCGTGACGAGTGCTGGCGTTGTTACAGGGGCGCTTCTCGGTCTGATCGCGATGCTGGTTCCATCAAGCCTGGGTGACAGCGCTCTATACACGGAAGAGCAACTCAGAACACTCAAACAAGCCCGTACGCGTGTTCGATTGCGTGTCGAAGAAAACGCCGACGGAACCCTAAAAGGTTACGGCTACAACACCCAGAGTCGCCGTGAATGGGAGCTCATCCCTGTTGTCACGTTTAGGGCCCAAGGCTCCCGGCAAGTGGCCGATTTGGGTGATGGCATTACCTTGACCTGGACACCGGCGGTCACTCCGGACAATACCTTGACAATCCCTGCACTGGAGGGAGCACCGCAAGCTCCACAAATCTGGATTTACCCGGCTACGCAGGCGGCCGACAACATCATCGTGAACCCTGTTTATCCGCCTGAATACAAAGACTTCATTCTTGTTTTCCCGGCGGATTCCGGTATTCAATCGCTTTATATCGTCATGAACATGGAGTTCGACGCGGCTAATTACCACGGGAAAACGGACAACCCGGTAAAGAGCAAAGGGCCGGTCAATGGGCAGGAAGCGCTAGACAATTCTGTGCAGGTAAAACCGACATCACCACGCCGAATTGGCGTTGATCCGGGCACCAAGGAGTTTGTGGTCTTCGACCGAACAGGAGGAGACGTCTATCACGGTCACGTAAGGTCGTGGGATAAACTCCACCAGGACATGAAAAATGCTCTGATCAAAGCCGGAACGGTCGACAACAAAGGCAACATTCAGGGAGTTAAAAAGTGAGCCTGCTCTATCAAGATCCATCGATGAACCATGACAAAGCGAGCACTCTTCTTGCTGAAGGAAAGGAAACGGATGTCATCGCCGCCCTGATCTCCATCGGTCTTAACGAGACAGATGGAGCGTGGGCTCAGAACACTTGCCTGCACTATCTGAACAGTGAGAATGAAAATGTTGCATCTGCGGCCATCACAGCCCTTGGTCATGTGGCACGCCGGCACGGTCAACTGGAGATAGAGAAGGTACTCGCAGCCTTTGAGCGTGCAAAGGCGCGATTCCCCTCTCTTGAACCTGTCATTTCGGACACCCTTGAAGACATCGAGCTATTTACCTGACGTACTGCCAGGCAAATGCCCGTAGCGGTGTCCTCAAGCGTTGCGATATTCAACCGTCAGGTGTGACAGTTCATGGACCGGGGCCAACCGTTCGCGGATGGCATCGGCCGTGACGGCTGCCGAAGTCACGACGCTGACAATCGCTGCCCGGGCCTGTGGGCCTACGCGCCAGACATGCAGGTCGGTGATGCTGACATCGCCTGTCGACTCAAGCAGTTCACGAACCTCGGCGGCAACGTGTTCATCGGTCGTGTCCAGCAGCACTGCGGCGCTGTCTCGCATCAAGCCATAGGCCCAATTGGCGATCACGATTGCACCGACGATACCCATCACCGGGTCCAGCCAGACCCAGCCCAGATAGCGACCGGCCAACAACGCAGCGATTGCCAGCACGGAAGTCATCGCATCGGCCAGCACATGGACATAGGCCGAACGCAGATTGTTGTCGTGATGATGACCATGATCATGACCGTGACCGTGACCGTGACCGTGACCGTGGTCATGATGCCCAGAGTTGCCGGCCAGTAAAAGCGCGCTGGCGATGTTCACGGCCAGGCCCACCACGGCGATCAGCGTCGCTTCGGTGAAGGCCACCGTAGTCGGTTGAAACAGCCGCATGATGGACTCTGCAGCAATGACGATCGAGACCAGCCCCAGCACCATGGCCGAGGCGAAACCCGCCAGATCCCCTACTTTGCCCGTACCAAAACTGTAGCGCGCATTACCGGCGTTTCGTCTGGCAAACCCGTAGGCGATTGCGGTAATACCCAGCGCACCGACATGGGTGGCCATATGGAAACCGTCCGCCAACAGTGCCATGGACCCGGTGATATAACCGGCAGCGATCTCGCCAACCATCATGACGAACGTCAGCGCAACGACCCACAGCGTGCGTCTGGCGTTCTCATCGTGGGTGGCCCCCAGGAACATGTGATCGTGGGAATAACGTGAAACCTGAGGTGAACTGCTCATGGTTGCATGACCTTCAATTTGAGTAACGACGAATGGCTTGCAGCAAGTCTTCAAGGCCTTCGGCGCGTTCTTGGTCGCTGAGCTCCGGGCTGGCCACGTGTTCACGCGCATGAGCTTCGATGAACTGATCCAGAAGACCGTTGACCGCGCCACGGATCGCCGCAACCAAATGCAGGGTCTTGGCGCAGTCAGCCTCCGACTCCAATGCCCGCTCGACGGCTTGAACCTGGCCGGCAATCCGACGAACCCGCTTCAGCAAATCGTCTTTGTGTTCGTGAATGTGCGACATACCCATACCCCCTATACCTATCCATGAAAAGGATAGTCGTCGATCACGTCAATATTGGCAACTCTGCATTCACCCAATGGTCATCGGACACGCCGCAAAACGGCACTAGAACAATGCGCTCGGATCAACTGCCTCGGCCATCGCCCGATTCCCAAGATCCCCCGGTGCAGGTGATCGCCGGAGTCGTACGCCGGCAGAAAACGTGTCGGGTGCTGTGGGTCGCGCATGATGTGGTCGAAGCATCGAAGGCCTCGCTGCTGCGATCCGCGACGGCCTGCTGCTCGGCACAGGACTCTGCATCACGCCGGCCTGGCTGGTCAGCGACTTGCTGGAAAACGGCGATCTGGTAACGCGTGCTGCCGCAGTGGAACGGGCCGGACAATGAAGCGTTCCTGCTCTACCCGGAACGCCGCTACCGACCGTTGCGCGCGCGGTTGCTCACAGAGTTTCTCTGCGAGCGAATCGGCCAGTTGCCAGGGTTCGAGGCGTAACAGCGATCAGTCGTCGCGCGTGAGCACTTCGAGCAATTCAATCTCGAAAACCAGATTGGAATTAGGCGGGATGGCGCCCATCGAGCGCTCGCCATACGCCAGGTGCGCCGGCACCAGCAACTTGCGCTTGCCGCCGACCTTCATGCCCATCAGGCCCTGATCCCAGCCCTTGATCACTCGGCCGGTGCCGATCACGCATTGGAAGGGTTTGCCGCGCTCCCAGGAAGAATCGAACGACGTACCGTCCTCCAGAAAACCGCGGTACTGGGTGGTAATCAAGGCACCCTTAACAGCGGCTTTGCCGTCGCCCACTTCAAGGTCGATGACCTGCAATTCTTCGTTCATTACTGCTCTCGTCTGTTCGCTGGCCCTGCCGGGCTTCAAGGGCAGGGTTTTCCCAGAAAGCCGGCCACTTGGCAACCTTCTCATTCACTGAAAACACACCCGCGCTTTCTGTAAAAACCTGTAGTCTCATCAAAGGTCTGAATTAAAATAGCTATCCGCCACTATCTGCACGGATTCAACAAGCCATGACGGCATCCTTTCAATGACCCTGATCTGGCTCGGCCTCGGCGCCGCACTGCTCATTGTTACCCTGATTTGCGTGATGTTGCGTCGTGAGCGAGCATTGCGAAAACAATTGGCCGAATGTCGTGCCTTGATCGACGGTCTGCCGGCAGGCCTCATCCAGGGCGCTGCACCAGAGGATGTCGAACGTTTCAAACGCAGCCAGTACTTCGCCCGCATCGGCACCTGGGATTGGGATGTCGATACCGAGACGCTTTACTGGTCGGACGCCATCTATGGCATGTTCGGGTTTAAGGTTGGCGAAGTGACGCCCACTTATGCGCTGTTTTGTTCCTGTGTACACCCCGACGACCGGGAGCAGGTACGTGCCGGTGAATTGCGTTGCCTGGAAACCGGTGAAAATCACGACGAAGAGTACCGAGTGATCTGGCCAGACGGCAGCATTCACTGGCTGCGCGAAACCGGCAACGTGGTGAAAAATCACGACCGGTCAACGATCAAAATGATGGGTGTGGTCCGTGACATCACCGAGGAAAGAGCGTCGGCCAGTCAGTTGCAACAACTGGCTCACTATGACTCGCTGACGGGTTTACCCAACCGTCTGGTCCTGGAGAAACGCCTGGCCAGCGCACTGGAGCAAGCACGACTCAGTACCACGCGGGTGATGCTGGTGTTTATCGACCTGAACGGGTTCAAGGTCATCAACGACGACTACGGCCACGCCGCTGGCGACCGGGTCCTGATCACCATTGCCAGCCGCCTGAAAAATGTCCTCCGCGCCTGCGACACGGTTGCACGGATCGGTGGCGACGAGTTTGTGGTCATCCTCGAAGGTCTGCCCCAAGGCAAAAGCCTCTCAGAAGAAGCACGCGGCATTTGCCAGAAAATCTTTATCGAACTCTCGCCCCCGATCAACTTCGGCAAACACCAATGGCACATCGGCACCAGTCTTGGCGTCGCGGTTTTCCCGGACCACGCGCCGAGCATGGACACCTTGATTCACATTGCCGACCTCGCGATGTATGAAGCCAAGCGCAGCGGCAACAACCAGTACCGGATGGGCAAGCAAACGACATCGCTTTAGCGCTCGATCGGCATGACCGCCAGAATCTTCCCGTTGCCGGTATGCACCAGCATGTATTTGTCGTTGATTTGCACCCACTGGCTCTGGCTTTGCGGGGTGTTCAAACCGCGTCTTTTCCAGTCGACCAGGGTTTTTTCGCTGCGTGTGTAGACGTCCGGCGCCTGGTCGCCGACGTGCAGGTTGCGGGCGTTGATTGGCGCCGACCGGACGATGGTTTGCAGGGTATCGGCGGCCAGGACCATCGGGCAGACAACGACAAGACTCACAAACAACGCCATGGCCGTCAGTTTCCTTTGATGCAGCATCGGTATTGCTCCTGTGAATGTGTGGCACCTGCTCTGGGACCGCGATTGCGTCCGCTCATTCGAAACGCTCACACCTCACTGTAGCGATGATTCTGCGATTGACCTCACCGCAGTGATAATCCACACGCATCAATAGATGCTAAATATGCACTTATCATATCGATCGACCTGCCCCAGTATCCCGCCTCAATAAGATCCATGCGCCACGTTGCGCATGTCATAAAAGCGCGGGAGACACAACATGCAGGCTACAACCCATCCGCCAGCGACATCCGCTCGCAGCAAGGCCAGTGCAATTTTCCGGGTCACCTCGGGCAACTTCCTGGAACAGTTCGACTTCTTCCTCTTCGGTTTCTACGCCACCTATATTGCGGCGGCGTTCTTCCCTGCCAGCAGCGAATTCGCCTCGCTGATGATGACCTTCGCAGTGTTTGGCGCGGGGTTCTTGATGCGCCCGTTGGGCGCGGTGATTCTCGGTGCGTACATCGATGATGTCGGCCGCCGCAAAGGCTTGATCGTCACCCTGTCGATCATGGCCAGCGGCACGATTCTGATTGTGCTGGTGCCCGGCTACGAGACCATCGGTCTGTTCGCTCCGGCGCTGGTGTTGATCGGGCGCCTGCTTCAAGGCTTCTCCGCAGGCGCGGAACTGGGCGGCGTGTCGGTGTACCTGGCGGAAATCGCCACGCCGGGCCGCAAGGGCTTTTTCACCAGTTGGCAGTCGGCCAGCCAGCAAGTGGCGATCGTCATTGCTGCCGCGCTGGGCTATGCGCTGAACCAATGGATGCCGGCGACAGTGATTGCCGACTGGGGCTGGCGCATTCCGTTTTTTGTCGGTTGCATGATCGTGCCGTTCATCTTCCTGCTGCGGCGCAACCTTGAAGAAACCGCAGAGTTCACCGCCCGCCGCCACCGCCCAAGCATGCGTCAGGTGTTCGGCACCTTGCTGCAAAACTGGCAGATCGTAATCGCCGGGATGCTGATGGTGGCGCTGACCACCACCGCGTTTTACCTGATTACCGTGTACGCGCCGACCTTCGGTAAAACCGTGTTGCACCTGAGCACCGCCGATGCGTTGCTGGTGACCTTGCTGGTCGGCGTGTCGAACTTCTGCTGGCTGCCATTGGGCGGCGCACTGTCGGACCGCATCGGTCGGCGTCCGGTGCTGGTGGCGATGACCCTGCTGACCTTGGCCACGGCCTACCCGGCATTGTCGTATCTGGTCCAGGCGCCGAGCTTCATCAACATGCTGCTGGTGTTGCTGTGGCTGTCGTTTATCTACGGTTTGTACAACGGCGCCATGGTTGCAGCGCTGACTGAAATCATGCCGGTGGAAGTCCGCGTGGCCGGTTTCTCCCTGGCCTACAGCCTGGCGACTGCAGTATTCGGCGGCTTCACCCCAGCGATTTCGACCTTCCTGATTCAGTACTCCGGCGACAAGGCCGCCCCCGGTTACTGGATGAGTTTCGCCGCGCTGTGTGCGTTGTGCGCAACGCTGTACCTGTACCGGCGCTCGACCGGCCGTCTACAAGCCGCCGTGCAATAAGCCCCCCGACAGAGAGGTATCGATGAAGAATTTACTGAACCTCGCGGCGCTGACCCTGATCGGCGCCCTGGGTCTGAGCAGCATTGCCCAGGCTGAAGAGCTACGCGTGATGACCTCCGGTGGCTTCACCGCCGCCTATAAAGTGCTCGGTCCAACGTTCGCCGCCGCCACCGGCAACACCCTCGACACAGCGCTCGGTCCGTCGATGGGCAAGGCGCCTGAAGCGATCCCCAACCGGCTGGCCCGTGGCGAGCACGCCGACGTGGTGATCATGGTCGGCTACGCCCTGGATGAGCTGATCAAGCAAGGCAAGATCTTGCCCGGGTCACGGGTTGAACTGGCCGATTCGAGGATTGGCCTGGTGGTGCACGAGGGTGCGGTGAAGCCGGATATCAGCTCGGTCGAGGGGTTGAAAGCGACATTGCTCAATGCCAAATCCGTGGCCTATTCCGACAGCGCCAGCGGCGTGTACATCGAGGATCAGCTGTTCAAGCGCCTGGGCATCGAGCCGCAGCTCAAAGCCAAATCGACCATGGTTCCGAAAATTCCGGTGGCTTCGGTGGTTGCCACGGGCGACTACCAACTGGGTTTCCAACAAGTCAGTGAATTGCTCCCGGTGCCCGGCGTGACCTTCGTCGGCAAGCTTCCGGAATCGGTGCAGTCAGTGACACGCTTCGCCGCTGGCATTCCGGTGGGTGCGCAACATCCGATGCAGGCCAAAGCCTTGCTCGACTACCTCGCCTCCCCGGCCGCCCAGCCAGAGGTCGTGGCGACCGGCCTGGACTCGGTCAGCCGATAAGCCTGGCGCCGGCCTCAGCCGATCCAGGCTGAGGCCGGCTTGACCTTCATTTCAATAATCAGCCGTTCCAGCTCCAGCGCCGCCGGCGTCAGCGTCCGCCCCCGACGCTTGAGCAGGCCGACGCTGCGCATCACTTGCGGATCAGTCAGCGGTACGTGAGTCAGAATCGGGTGGTCACTGCCGGGCATCGCCATCAACGGCACCGCAGCGATACCCAGCCCGGCTTCAACCAGACCGATCATGGTGGTGACGTGTCGGGTTTCGCAGATACTCTGACGCGCCGGCACAATCCCGCTCAACGCCTGATCCAGCAGGAAGCGATTGCCCGACGTCTTGTCGAGGGAGATGTAATCCTGCTGGTACAGCTCGCTCCAGCTCACGCCGGCGCGGTTGGCCAAGGCGTGATCACGTCGGCAAGCGACCACATAGCGCTCCTGCACCAGCGGTTCGAACTCGACATCAGCCTCCAGCGTGCCCATGAAACTCAAGCCGAAATCCGCTTCGCCATTGACCACCGCACTCAACACGTCATGGGCGCTGGAGTCGAGCACCTTGACCTTGATTCGTGGAAAACGCTGATGGTATTGGGCGACTACCCGCGGCATGAAGTAATAGGCCGCCGACGGTACGCAGGCCACGGTGACATAACCCAAACGGGTCGACGCCACGTCGCTGATCCCCAGCAACGCCACATCCAGGTCATCCAGCAACCGGTCGACACTGGGCGCAAACGCGCGCCCTGCCTGGGTCAGGCTAACGCGGCGAGTGGTGCGCTCGAAGAGTTTGACGCCTAGTGCGTCTTCGAGCTTTTCAATCCGTCGACTCAGCGCCGGCTGGGAGATGCGCACCGCGTCGGCGGCCTTGCGAAAGCTGCCCTGCTCGACCACGGCGCGAAAAGCCTGCAAGTCATTCAGGTCGAAGTTGATGGCCATGAAGCGCACTCAGCGGCAAACGATTTGATCAGCTTATCCTATGAATGTAACAAATTGATGCAAAATGTAACGCAAAAATCCGCAATAGACGGCACTCATGCCTGACTGACGCCGGCCCAGCCTTTATCCTTGTCGCCTTTGCAACCCACGATTGTCTGCAATTTTTGTCGTTCGACGTTTTCCCAGGAGTCAGCCATGCCCCATGAAGGCAACCTGTTGCAAGCCGCTGTAGTCTTTCTGTTCGCGGCGGTGCTCACCGTGCCTTTGGCCAAACGCCTGCAACTGGGCGCGGTGTTGGGCTATCTGCTGGCCGGCGTCATCATCGGGCCGTCGGTGCTGGGGTTGATTGGCAACCCGCAAAGCGTCAGCCATATTTCCGAGCTCGGCGTGGTGTTGCTGCTGTTCATCATCGGCCTTGAGTTGTCGCCACGACGGCTGTGGGTGATGCGCAAAGCGGTGTTCGGCGTCGGTCTGGCGCAGGTGCTGCTGACCGGTTCGGTGATCGGCGTGCTGGCGTTCTACGTGTTCGGCCAGGCACTCAACAGCGCGATCGTGCTCGGCCTGGGATTGGCGTTGTCGTCCACCGCATTCGGCCTGCAAAGCCTGGCTGAGCGCAAGGAACTGACCAGCCCGCACGGGCGGCTGGCGTTTGCGATTCTGCTGTTTCAGGACATCGCCGCGATCCCGTTGATCGCCATGGTGCCGCTGCTCGCGGGTGGTGATCACACCACGTCCGCCGCTGAAGACTTGAACCATGTGCTGCGCGTGCTGGGCAGCATCGCGGTGGTGGTGATCGGTGGACGTTACCTGTTGCGGCCGGTGTTTCGTGTGGTCGCCAAAACCGGCCTGCCGGAAGTCTCGACCGCCACCGCGCTGCTGGTGGTGATCGGCACTGCGTGGCTGATGGACCTGGTCGGCGTGTCGATGGCGCTGGGCGCATTCCTCGCCGGTTTGCTGCTGGCCGACTCGGAATACCGCCATGAACTGGAAGCGCAAATCGAACCGTTCAAGGGCCTGCTGCTCGGGCTGTTTTTCATCAGTGTCGGCATGGGCGCCAACATCAGCCTGCTGTTCAGCGCCCCGGCAACGGTGCTGGGCCTGACCCTGCTGCTGATCATGCTCAAGCTGCCGATGCTGTTTGTCGTCGGACGGCTGGCCGGAGGTTTGAACCGGCTGAGTGCGTTGCGCCTGGGTATCGTACTGGCGGCGGGTGGTGAGTTCGCATTCGTGGTGTTCAAGATCGGCCGCGATCAAGGCCTGTTCGACCCACGGATGTACGACCTTCAGGTGCTGACCATCACCCTGTCGATGGCCGTGACCCCGCTGTTGCTGCTGATGTGCGGCCGACTGGTGAAATCGAAAGTCCAGCCCGTCGCCGTGCCGCCGCACCTGCGTGAAATCGACACCGACGCCCCCCGCGTAGTGATCGCTGGCATGGGCCGTATGGGACAGATCGTGGCGCGGATTCTGCGGGCACAAAAAATCCAGTTCGTCGCCCTCGACACCTCAGTGGAAACCATCGAGCTGTCGCGCAGTTTTGGCGGCGCGCCGGTGTTCTATGGCGACCCGATGCGCCCGGAAATACTCCACGCGGCCAAGGTCGGGCAGGCGGAATTCTTTGTGATTGCCACCGATGACCCGGACACCAACATCAAGACCGCCGAACTGGTGCGCAAGCTCTACCCGCACATGAAAATCATCGCTCGTGCGCGCAACCGTCAACACGTGCACCGCTTGGTCGACCTGGGCGCCGAGGCGATCCGCGAAACCTATTATTCAAGCCTGGAAATGAGTCGCCGGACCCTGCTCGGCCTGGGCCTGAGCCAGACCCAGGCCGACGCCCGCATTGAGCGTTTCAAGCATCACGACGAACAAGTGCTCGAAGCCCAGCACGCGATCTATGACGATGCCGCGAAAGTCATGCAAAGCGCCCAGGAAGCCCGAGCCGAACTGGCGCGGTTGTTCGAGGCGGATCGGATTGAGGAAGAGACGGTAAAAAATTAAGGATGTCAGTGTTGATTGCCCCCATGCTTGCGCGTGGGAATGCATCCCGTGACGCTCTGCATCACATCAAACGGCGGACGCAGAGCGTCCATGGCGGCATTCCCACGCAGAGCGCGGGAACGATCATAAGGTTCCCACAATGAGCAACGCCGAGCAGTCCTCCCCCGCCCTGAAGGAAATCTTCAACGCCGAGCGCTTGCAACACATCGCCACCGAAATGCGCGCGGTGTACCCGGCGTTCAACGCCAAGGCGTTCCTGAAACTGGCCAATGACGGCCTGGCCGAGTTGTCGGTGATGCAGCGCATGGCACGGGTCGGTGAATGCCTGCACGCGGTGTTGCCGCTGAGCTATGAGCAGACACTGGAGATCCTGCGCCCGCTTGCACCACGCCTGAACAGCGGATTCGTCAGCATGTTCCTGCCCCACTATGTCGCCACTTATGGTGCTCACGCGTTCGAGCTGTCGATGGACGCGCTCAAGTACTTCACCACGTTCGGTTCCTCGGAGTTCGCGATCCGGCATTTCCTGCGCAGCGACTTCGAACGCTCACTGGCACTGATGCACGACTGGTCGCTGGATGACAACGAACACGTCCGCCGCCTGGCCAGCGAAGGCAGTCGCCCGCGCCTGCCGTGGTCGTTTCGCCTCGAACCGGTACAAGCCGATCCGACACTGGCAGCAGCAATCCTCGATAACCTCAAGGCTGACAGCAGCCTTTACGTGCGCAAGTCGGTGGCCAATCACCTCAACGACATCACCAAAGACCACCCCGAGTGGGTGCTCAGCCTGATCGAAGGCTGGTCGCTGGAAGACCCGCATACCGCGTGGATCGCCAAACACGCACTGCGCAGCCTGATCAAACAGGGCAACCAACGGGCACTGGCGATCATCGGCGCTGGCGGTCAACCCGAGGTCCAGATCCATCACCTCAAGGTTGAACCGGCGGTGATCCGTCTCGGCGAGACCATAAAGCTCTCGTTTGATCTTCATTCAACCGCTAGTGACCACCAACAACTGGTGGTCGATTACGCCATCGACTACGTCAAAGCTTCAGGTGCAACCTCGGCGAAAGTCTTCAAACTCAAGGGCCTCACCCTGCCCGCCCACGCCCGACAAACCCTCAGCCGCACCCAGCAGATTCGCGAGCTGACCACCCGCAAACATTACGCGGGCACGCATGCGGTACACATCATGGTCAATGGCGAGCGACTGGGAAGCACCGCGTTCGAAATCGCCCCGTAACTCCGAGCAGGCGCGCGCCTAGCCCTTGCCAGCGATGTCGTCGGTAAAATCGCCATCGCGAGCAAGCTCGGCTCCCACAAAAAAGGCAAAAGGCAAAGCAGCGCATACCCCCCCAACCACTCAACAGGCCGAGCGTTAGCTCGCCTGCCGCCGTTGATCTTGATCCACCCGCCCCGTCGGGAGGCCGAGTGGAGGTGTTCATCAGGGGGTGGGCGCGCAGCGCCGTACGGCGCAGCCGGACACATCGAGAGGAGGTCGTCGCGCAGCAGACCGTAGGCGATGCCCCCTGATGGACACCGCAGCGAGGGGACGCCGAGCCTAGGCGAGGTGCCGGACGCTTGGGGCGAGCGTTTTTTTGCTTACTTTTTTTAGGCGCTTGTAAAAAAAGTAAGTCGCCGTCAGGCGAAATCCTAAGTGGCCGTTACCGCAGGAATGGATATGTACACCTGCAAGAGATTGGTCGGCTGTCAGGCCGCCAGGATCAAAAGATCGCAGCCTGCGGCAGCTCCTACGCGTCGGGATTCAGGCCCAGCAGCAGCGCCTGCTCGCGATCACACAACCCCACCACATAATCCCACAACACCCGCAAGCGCACCGACTTGTGCAACTCACGACGAGTACTGATCCAGTAACTACGCTGAATACTTTCAGCCGGCAGCAACGGCACCAGCTCCGGATCATGGCTGGCCATGTAACACGGCAACACCGCAATCCCCAACCCCGAGCGCGCCGCCTGCTGCTGGGCAATCACACTGGTGCTGTGAAACACCACCTGAGGGCTGCGGCAAAAACTGTTGAGAAACATCAATTCCTGACTGAACAACAGATCGTCGACATAACCGATCCACGCATGCCGAGCCAGATCTTCCCGGCTGCGCAACGGCGGCGAACGGTCGAGGTAGGACTGACTGGCATAAAGCGCCAAACGGTAATCAGTGAGCTTGCGAGTGACCAGCATGTCAGCCGCCGGGCGCTCCAGATGAATACTGATCTCGGCTTCGCGGTTGAGGATACTGACGAAACGCGGCACCGCCACCAACTCCACTTCCAACCCCGGATAACGATCAAACAAACCCTGCATGCGACTGGCGAGAAACATGATCCCCAAACCTTCGGTCACGCCGACCCGAATCTTGCCCAGCGGCGCACTGGACTGGGTGATCTCCTCCTGTGCCAGCAAGGCGACGTTCTCCATGGCTTCAGCATGTTTGAGCAGCGCCTCCCCAGCCGGGGTCAGCTGGTAGCCCTGGGCTTGCTGGACAAACAGCGCGGTACCGAGGCTCGCTTCAATCGCCTCGATGTGCCGCGCCACCGTAGCGTGGGTGGTTTTCAAACGCCGGGCGGCGGTCAGCAAGCGGCCGCCGCGTTGCAACTCGAGAAAAAACCGCAGGTCATTCCAGTCGAACATCAGCCTTCCTTGCATGCGTGGGAATCAATCGCTGTTTAAAAACGCACAGCAGCTGAGCAAAAACTAACATTCTTTTGCCGAAAACTAACAACTAGGATGGATCCTGATAAGAACAACACGCTGCGAGGTCATGGATGCAACCTGCCGTTGATGCATACGATTACATCGTGGTCGGCGCCGGTCCGGCCGGCTGCCTGCTGGCCAATCGACTCTCCGCCAACCCGCAGCATCGGGTGTTGCTGCTTGAAGCCGGCGGGCGCGATAACTACCCGTGGATTCACATACCCGTCGGTTACCTGTACTGCATCGGCAACCCGCGTACCGACTGGTGCTTCAAGACCGAAGCGCAAACCGGCCTGCAAGGCCGCAGCCTGAGCTACCCGCGCGGCAAGGTGCTGGGCGGCAGCTCATCGATCAACGGCATGATCTACCTGCGCGGCCAGGCCGGCGATTACGACCGCTGGGCTGCCGAAGGCAACCCCGGCTGGAACTGGAATGATGTACTGCCGCTGTTCAAGCAGAGCGAAAACCATTTTGCCGGTGACTCGGCGTTTCACGGCGCCGCCGGGGAATGGCGCGTCGAGCGCCAGCGGCTGTCGTGGCCGATTCTCGACGCCTTCCGCAGCGCCGCCGAACAAAGCGGCATTGCCAGCGTCGATGACTTCAACCAAGGCGACAACGAAGGTTGCGGCTACTTCCAGGTGAATCAGAAAGCCGGGGTGCGCTGGAATGCTGCCAAGGCCTTTCTCAAACCGGTTCGCCATCGACCGAACCTCACCGTGCTGACCGACGTCGACGTCGACCGCGTGTTGCTGGAAAACGGCCGGGCATCAAAGGTCAGTGCGCGTTGGCAAAGCCAGACAAGAACCTTCCTCGCCCGCCAGGAGATCATCCTCAGCGCCGGTTCAGTCGGTTCGCCGAGCATCCTGCAACGTTCCGGCATTGGCCCGAGCAGTCTGCTCAAACGCCTGGGTATCGGCATCGCCCATGAGCTCAATGGCGTGGGCGGCAACCTGCAGGATCACTTGCAGTTGCGGCTGATCTATAAGCTGGAAAATGCCCGGACCTTGAACCAGATCGCCGGCAGCCTCTGGGGCAAAATCGGCATGGGCCTGCGTTATCTGTACGACCGCAGTGGTCCGTTGTCGATGGCCCCCAGCCAACTCGGCGCTTTTGCCCGCTCCGGACCTGAACAAACCTCGGCGAACCTCGAATACCACGTCCAGCCACTCTCGCTTGAGCGCTTTGGCGAACCCTTGCATGCGTTCCCGGCGTTCACCGCCTCGGTGTGCGACCTGCGCCCGCAAAGCCGTGGCCGCGTCGAGATTCGCTCGGCCGACCCGCAGCAAGCGCCGCTGATTCAGCCCAATTACCTGAGCCATCCCGAAGACCTGCGCGTGGCCGCCGAGGCCATTCGCCTGACCCGGCGCATCGTTGCCGCACCGGCCTTGCAACCGTTCAACCCGGTCGAATACCTGCCGGGTGCGGCCTTGCAAAGCGAAGAACAGCTGCACGAAGCCGCCGCGCGCATCGGCACGACAATTTTCCACCCGGTCGGCACCTGCCGCATGGGCAACGATGCCGATGCCGTGGTCGATGCCCAGTTGCGGGTCCACGGCATTCCCGGCCTGCGCATCGCCGATGCGTCGATCATGCCGCACATCACCTCGGGCAATACCTGCTCACCGACACTGATGATCGCCGAAAAAGCGGCGCAGCTGATTCTCGCCGCATCGGCTTGGAACGCTACCTCGGAAATAGAACGGGTCACCGAGCTGCACTCGTAGGAGCAAAGCTTGCTCGCGATGAACGATAACGCGGATTACCGGATACACCGCATCGCCTGCATCGCGAGCAAGCTTTGCTCCTACAAGGGCCGCGCAATACCAGCAGGAGCGGCGCCCGCCCACAAGGTCGGCGCTGACAGTGGAACAACAATAAATAAACACTGTGAGGGATACCGACATGTCAGAACAGGCTCAAGCCATAGCCACAGCGCTCAGCGCCGGCACCAGCAAGGAAACCCGGACAGTCATCTTCGCCTCGTCCCTCGGGACGGTGTTCGAGTGGTATGACTTCTTCCTCTACGGCGCCCTCGCGGCGGTGATCAGCAAACAGTTTTTCGCCGGAGTCAACGACACCACCGCCTTCATCTTCGCGTTGATGGCCTTCGCCGCCGGTTTCATCGTGCGGCCGTTCGGCGCGCTGGTGTTCGGTCGACTGGGGGACATGATCGGGCGCAAATACACCTTCCTCGCCACGATCATCCTGATGGGTCTGGCAACCTTCTCCGTCGGCCTGCTGCCGACCTACGCCAGCATCGGCATTGCCGCGCCGATCATCCTGGTGGTGCTGCGCATGCTCCAGGGCCTGGCACTCGGCGGCGAGTACGGTGGTGCCGCGACCTACGTGGCAGAACACGCGCCGGTCGGCAAACGCGGTTTCCACACCAGCTGGATTCAGTCCACTGCGACCCTTGGATTGCTGCTGTCACTGCTGGTGGTCCTCGGCTGCCGCTACTTCACCGGTGATCAGTTCGAAGTCTGGGGCTGGCGCATTCCGTTCCTGCTGTCGATCGTGCTGCTGGGCATTTCGACCTGGATTCGCCTGAGCCTGCACGAGTCGCCGGCCTTCTTGAAAATGAAAGAAGAAGGCAAGTCCTGCAAAGCGCCGATCCGCGAATCCTTCGGTAACTGGGGAAACCTCAAAGTCGTGCTGATTGCGCTGTTCAGCATCAATGCCGGGCAAGCGGTGACTTTCTATGCCGCACAGTTCTATGTGCTGTTCTTCCTCACCCAGTTCCTGAAAATGGACCCGGCCCTGGCCAACACCTTGCTGATTGTCAGCGTGGTGATCGGCGCGCCGTTCTTCATTTTCTTCGGCTGGCTGTCTGACCGGGTCGGGCGCAAACCGATCCTGATGATTGGCCTGTTGCTGGCCACCGTGTTGTACTTCCCGATCTTCAAAACCCTGGCCCATTACGCCAACCCGGCCATCGACCGCGCCAGTCAACAAGCGCCGATCAGCGTACTGGCCGATCCGGCCACCTGCACCTTCCAGTTCGACCCGGTCGGCAAGGCGCGTTTTGACAGCCCCTGCGACAAGGTCAAAACCTTCCTGGTCAAACAAGGCCTGCCTTACAGCAGCAAAGCCGCCCCCGCCGGCAGCACCGTGCAGGTCAGCGTTGGCGATGTCACCCTCGACGGTTACGACGAAGCCGCCCTGCGCGGTGCCGTGACCCTGGCCGGCTACCCGCAACAGGCAGACACCCAGCAGATCAACAAACCGATGATCATCGTGCTGATCGTGGCGCTGATCGTTATTTCGGCGATGTGCTACGGGCCGCTGGCGGCGCTGATGGTCGAACTGTTCCCGACGCGCATCCGCTACACCTCGATGTCCCTGCCGTACCACATCGGCAACGGCTGGTTTGGCGGTTTCCTGCCGACCGTGTCGTTCGCGTTGGTGGTCTACACCGGGGATATTTTCTACGGGCTGTGGTACCCGATACTGATCACCGGGGTAAGCCTGGTGGTGGGCATGCTCTGCTTACGCGAAACCAAGGACGTGGACCTGGAGAAAAACTGACGGCATAAAAAAGTCCGCCCATGTTGGCCCTGGGCGGACTTTCACTGCACAGAACTGCGTCTGCGGTTCCTGTCAGCAGAGTTTAGGCGACAATATCCGTGGTTGCGGCCTGACCGACCGTTCCCACGGCAATATCCACCGCACCCGCGGGATCGTCCTATCATTCGCCCTGTTGAAGGCGTAACGAAACTGACACCGTTTGAAGCGGCGGGGCTATTGAATTTTTAGAGAGCGGTCCGCTCAAGGACCAAGCGTCATGCTTAATGCCTGTCAGTTAAGGCTCGCTCCCACAGGTGTGCGCCTTAACTGACTGGCATTAAGCGTCATGGCTCCTTTTTTGACCGGACTGATGGTACGCCCCTTCATCGTGAGCTTATTGACGTCTCCCCCCTGCAAGCGCGAGATAACAGGTTCAGTAATGTTCGAACAAGGGGCGTTCAACATGGTCAATGTCACCGTTTTGGCGGGAGATTTTCTACAAGGCGATAGCGAGTACCGTGAAGGGGCGTTGCAACTGAAAACCCTTTTCAACCCTAACCAGGAAATCAAAGTGCTACCCTCGGTATTCAAAACCCTGGAAGTGGCAACCGAGGACAGCGTGACCAACAAGGATGCGATTGGCTACAGCATCGCCGGCGCCATGCTGCTCGGCCCCATCGGGGCAATCGCCGGCTACCTGATGGCGGGCAAGGAGACCGAGATTACGTTCATCGCCACGCTCAAGGATGGTCGCAAGCTGTTGGCGGCAACGGACAGTGATACTTACCAGGATATTTCCCGGCACATGAGTCATTAAGCTTTATTCATTAATCCCTTGTGCTCATGACATGACGACTGAATGTCATGAGCACTTCGCGCTTTAACATCGATCACTATCGACTGCGATTATTCTGATAGTCCCCTCTGCACTGTCCTTATCTGTCTAATCCCTTAACAACATGGATTTAAGGTTGACGTCAGCGGCCTGCCTGAGTACATTGCCCGGGCCGGTAACTTCGGCTTTCTTCAACTCACAAAAGAATTCAATGGACACAGTATCTAGACGCTGTCTGGCTGATGCGTTTTCGCAGAGCTGGGCACTTAACCCAGAAAATGACGGGACTCGACTCCTCGGTCGGGTGAGCTGCGCCAGGGCTTGACGCTCCATCGTAACTTGCCTCTGCGGCGTCAGTCCGGTTGCGAGGCATGTTATGAACTTCAAATCTACTGTAATGCCAGGTGTACGCGCCTTCGCCTCGACGATGCGCGTAAAGCCTTGCCGTGAGCGCCCTGTGGCGACTCACTCGCCGTTCTCCTCCCCTTCTTTGCGCACTCAGGCTCACCTGCGTGCCACGTGGCGCGTCTGCCCGTCGACCGGTCAACTGCAGCAACGCTGGAGCGTCGACGAATGCCAGGAACCACCGAGTCGGTGCTTTGCGCACCTCCTGCAGCAGGCCGGCGTATGGCTCGGCCTGCACCTCGGTGCGCGCACTTTCAGTTGATCTGAAAGTACTTCCAAGGGTTTATAACCAGCGTTTTCCTTAATAAGGAATTCGGCAACTTTCTATTGCCCATTTAACACAGACTTTGTGGAGTTCGTTATGGACGAGGCCAGTAGTAGGTTCGCTGCATACCGTTTGTTATCAGGTGTGCAGCGAACGTTAAACACAAAAAAACACAACAACTTGAATCGATCGCTTACTTGCGACTCGACCTACATTCGCTCGCCTTTAATTAGCTGAGTTTGCAGTGTGTCGTGCCGCAAGACTGCGGCAGGAGCACACGCAATGACCCTTGTAAAAGATCCGAAAAAACACGCCCGGGGCGCCACGAACGACGACACCAAGCTGTCGATGCGCGCAGCGCGTGAGGCGCAAAACGGCCTCGCTGTCACCCTCGCCAACGTCAAGACTTGCGCCGATGGCCTGACCGAGCTCGATGCCGAAGGCCGCCTGCAACGCGAAGGCTTCAACGAAGTGGCCCATGACAAGCCGCCTCACGCCATCGTCCAGTTCCTCCAGGCCCTCAACAATCCGTTCATCTATGTGCTGCTGGCACTGGCCGGCATCAGCTTCGTGACCGATTACTGGCTCCCGCTCCAGGCAGGCGAAGAAGTCGACCTCACCAAAGTCATCATTATCATGACCATGGTGTCGCTCAGCAGCCTGCTGCGGTTCTGGCAGGAGCACCGCTCGGCCAAATCGGCTGAAGCGCTCAAGGCCATGGTCCGCACCACCGCCACCGTGCTGCGTCGCGAGCAAATGGGGATGAAGCCCAAACTGCGCGAAGTGCCGATGCGTGAACTGGTGGCCGGCGACATCGTTCAGTTGTCCGCTGGCGACATGATCCCCGCCGACATCCGCCTGATCGAATCCCGCGACCTGTTCATCAGCCAGGCGGTGCTGACCGGCGAAGCCTTGCCGGTCGAGAAATACGACACTCTTGGCAACGTCGCGCAGAAGTCCGCTTCAGCGACGGCGGCCGATCAGGCCAATCTGCTGGACCTGTCGAACATCTGTTTCATGGGCACCAACGTGGTCAGCGGCACCGCCCGGGCGGTGGTGGTCGCGACTGGCCCGCGCACCTACTTTGGATCGCTGGCCAAAGCCATTGTCGGCTCGCGTGTGCAGACCGCTTTCGACCGTGGGGTGAACAGCGTCAGCTGGCTGCTGATCCGCTTCATGCTGGTCATGGTGCCGATCGTCTTCCTGCTCAACGGTTTTTCCAAAGGCGATTGGGCTGACGCACTGATGTTCGCCCTGGCAGTGGCCGTCGGCCTGACCCCGGAAATGCTGCCGATGATCGTCAGCGCCAACCTCGCCAAGGGCGCGATGGCGATGGCCAAACGCAAAGTCGTGGTCAAGCGCCTCAACGCAATCCAGAACTTCGGTTCGATGGACGTGCTCTGCACCGACAAGACCGGCACCCTGACCCAGGACAAAATCATCCTCGAGCACCACGTCGACATCAATGGCCAGCGCGACGAGTCGATCCTTCAACTGGCGTGGCTCAACAGTCATCACCAGAGCGGTCTGCGCAACCTGATGGACCAGGCGGTGGTGCAATTCGCCGAGCGCAACCCGACGTTCAAGATCCCGTTCGCCTACAGCAAGCTCGATGAGCTGCCGTTCGACTTCATTCGTCGGCGCCTGTCGATCATCGTCAAGGACAGCCGCGACGATCATCTGCTGGTCTGCAAGGGCGCGGTCGAGGAGATGCTGAACATTTCCAGCCACATCCACGAGAACGGCGTGGTGGTTGCACTCGATGAGCCGCGTCGCAAAGCGCTGCTGGCGATGGCCTTTGAGTACAACGAAGACGGTTTCCGGGTGCTGTTGGTAGCGACTCGTGAGATCCCGAAAGCCCAGAGCAAAAACCAGTACACAACCCGCGACGAACGCGAGCTGGTGATTCGCGGCTTCCTGACCTTCCTCGATCCACCGAAGGAAACCGCCGGCCCGGCGATTGCCGCGCTGCGGGACATGGGCGTGACCGTCAAGGTGCTGACCGGCGACAACGCCGTGGTCACCTGCAAGATCTGCCGCGAAGTTGGCCTGGAGCCTGGCACGCCGCTGCTCGGCCAAGACATCGAGAAGATGGACGAGTCGACCCTCAAGTTGCGGGTTGAAGAACGCACGGTGTTTGCCAAGCTCACGCCGCTACAGAAATCCCGGGTGCTCAAGGCCTTGCAGTCGAACGGTCACACTGTGGGTTTCCTCGGCGACGGCATCAACGACGCCCCTGCCCTGCGCGACGCCGACGTCGGTATTTCAGTCGACAGCGGCACCGATATTGCCAAGGAATCGGCCGATATCATTCTGCTGGAAAAGAGCCTGATGGTGCTCGAAGAAGGTGTGATCAAAGGCCGCGAGACCTTCGGCAACATCATGAAGTACCTGAACATGACCGCCAGCTCGAACTTCGGCAACGTCTTCTCGGTGTTGGTGGCCAGTGCCTTCATCCCGTTCCTGCCGATGCTGGCGATCCATCTGCTGCTGCAAAACCTGATGTACGACATCTCTCAGCTGGCACTGCCGTGGGACAAGATGGACAAGGAATACCTGCGTAAACCGCGCAAGTGGGACGCCAAGAACATCGGGCGCTTCATGCTGTGGATCGGGCCGACCTCGTCGATCTTCGACATCACCACCTTCGCCCTGATGTGGTACGTGTTCTCGGCCAACAGCGTGGAAATGCAGACGCTGTTCCAGTCCGGCTGGTTCATCGAAGGCTTGCTGTCGCAGACGCTGGTGGTGCACATGCTGCGCACCCAGAAGATCCCGTTCTTCCAGAGCACCGCGGCATTGCCGGTGATCCTGATGACCGGGCTGGTGATGGTGCTGGGCATCTACATCCCGTTCTCGCCACTCGGCACCCTGGTCGGTCTGCAACCACTGCCATGGCAGTACTTCCCTTGGCTGGTGGGCACCTTGCTCAGCTACTGCGTGTTCGCCCAGTTGATGAAGACCGTCTACATCCGCCGCTTCAAGCAATGGTTCTGATCATCTGAACACACCGTAACCCCTGTGGGAGCGAGCCTGCTCCGGGCGGCTCGCTCCCACAGTTTTTTTGTGTTCGCCACCTCTTTACGCCGCGATTCGGCTTTCGGGCCGGCAATAAATGAAACAGCAAAAGGAGAGTCCTCATGTCGGGAACGACTCTATTGATCAACCTCGCCGGCTCCATCGCACTGATGCTCTGGGGCACCCATATGATTTCTTCGGCGCTGTTGCGCGGCTTCGGCACGCCACTGCGTCACTGGCTGGGACAGAACCTGAACAACCGCTGGATGGCCTTGCTGTCAGGCGTTGGGATCACCGGCATTTTGCAAAGCAGCACCGCCGTCAGCCTGATGGCCACCTCCTTTACCGCCGCCGGAGCCCTGGGCCTTGCGCCAGCATTGGCGGTGATGCTCGGGGCCAATATCGGCTCGACGCTGGTGGTGCAGTTGCTCAGCGTTGATATTTCGATCGTTACGCCCATCGTCCTGCTGGCCGGGTTCATCGTCTTCCGCGTGCGCGATGACTCACGCTACGAGAGCGTCGGTTGCGCGATGATCGGCCTGGGCTTGATGCTGCTGGCGCTGCGCATGCTCGGTTCGACACTGGGAGAGGTCGAAGGCACACCGATCTTCCATGCGCTCATGCACAGCCTGGATGGCGACATGATCATTGCCGTGCTGGTGGCGATGCTGCTGACCTGGATCTGCCATTCCAGCGTCGCGGTGGTGTTGCTGATCGCCTCGCTCGCGGCCACCGGTCTGCTCTCGCCCGTGACCAGCATGGCGCTGGTGCTCGGAGTGAACATCGGTGGCGCCCTGCCCTCGGTGCTCAACGCCAGCTCCAGCGTGGCCCGGCGCTTGCCGGTCGGCAACCTGCTGGTGCGGTTCATCGGTGCGCTGGTGTGCTTGCCGTTCGTGCCGATGCTGGCTCAGAGCAGCCCGATTGCGCAGCTGACACCTGCGCTGCGGGTGGTTTGCCTGCACACCAGCTTCAATCTGCTGCTGGCGCTGGTGTTCATCGGCGTGACAGAACCGCTGGCGAAACTCTTGACCCGCCTGCTGCCGTCACCTGCGCGGGATGTCGATCCCGGCATGCCGCTCTATCTGGATGAGGCTGGCCTCGCGGTGGCGAACATCGGTTTGTCCAACGCGGCGCGCGAAGCCCTGCGGCTGGCCGACATGCTCTCGATCATGCTCAACCGCGTGCTGCAACTGTTCCAGACCTCGGACCAGCGCAACGCCGATGAGGTGCGGCAGATCGACCAGTCCCTCGATCTGCTGAGCGCGGCGATCCGTGCCTATCTGGCGGACATCGGCCAGGAAGGCATCAGTGACAGCGATGCGGACCGCTCGCAGGAAATCCTGATGTTCGTGATCAACCTGGAGCACGCCGCCGACATCCTTTCCAGCAGCCTTGCGCAGTTGGCGGCGCGTCGACTGCGGCGCGGTGAAAATTTCTCGGCCTTCGAACTGGGCACGCTCTATCCGCTGCACAACGAACTGCTGGAAAGCCTGAGCCTGGCGATTACCGTGTTTCTACGGGAAGACCTTGCAACCGCCCACTATCTGGTCAACCGCAAGGAGTCGGTCAGAAGGCTGGAAGCTGCGGCCAGCCGGGCACACTTTCGTGCCCTGCGCGAAGACAAAAGCGCCTGGGCCGAGTCCGGTGACATTTTTCAACGGCTGCTGCGCGACTACCGACGCGTGCATCACCACATCGCGGCACTGGCCTACCCGGTACTCGAACGCGCCGGGGAACGCGATATCGAGAACAATGACCTGCTCGCCCAAGCCAGGGCGGCCGGCATTCAAGCCCTCCAAATGAACGAACGGACGTAGCCCTTGTTCACAAACCCATAGCTGCCGCAGGCTGCGATCTTTTCGGGCCCCAACGCTTAACTGACTGGCATCAGGCTCAAGCACCAGGTTTTCCAACCTCAAAACCAGACAATGAATCGCAACACCTCAACTGTACATCCATACAGATAAAGATTGATCCGATCGTCTTCACCGCGCATGCTGTGCACCTTCAAACCCTGATGACTGATGGTGGTTATGCGGCTGTTTCTCTGTGAAAAACCTTCCCAGGCCAAAGACATTGCGGCCGTGCTCGGTGCCAGCCGGCGCGGCGACGGCTGCTGGCTGGGAACGGACGTCACAGTGACCTGGTGCATCGGTCACCTGCTGGAAACCGCGCCGCCGGATGCCTACGACGCCCGCTATAAACGCTGGGTCCTGGAAGACCTGCCGATCATTCCCGAAAAATGGAAAATGCTGGTCAAACCCAAGACCGCCAGCCAGTTCAAAGCGGTCAAACGGCTACTCGGCGAAGCGGATGAACTGGTGATCGCCACCGACGCCGACCGCGAGGGCGAGATGATTGCCCGTGAGCTGGTGGAGCATTGCCGCTATCGCGGGCCGATCAAGCGCTTGTGGCTGTCGGCGCTGGACGATGCCTCGATTCGCAAGGCCCTGGCGGCGCTCAAACCCGGTGCCGAAACCTTCAGCCTCTATCACTCGGCACTCGGGCGCTCGCGTGCCGACTGGCTGATCGGCATGAACATGAGCCGCCTGTTCACCCTGCTCGGACGTCAGTCCGGTTATCAAGGCGTGCTGCCGGTAGGCCGGGTGCAAACCCCGACCTTGCGTCTGGTGGTCGACCGCGACCGCAGCATTGCCGACTTCGTGCCCGTGCCGTATTGGGCCATCGACGTACAACTGCTGCATGACAACATCCCGTTCACCGCCCAATGGCGCGCCGCACCGGATGTCTGCGACGAGCAGGACCGCTGCCTGAATCAGGCGCTGGCCCAGAAAGCGGCCACGGCCATGCGCAACGCCCCCAGTGCGCGGCTGGTCAAGCTGCGCACCGAGCGGGTCCGCGAAGCCGCCCCGCTGCCGTTCGACCTTGGCACGCTGCAAGAAATCTGCTCGAAAAAACTCGGCCTCGGTGCCCAGGAAACCCTGGACGTGGCCCAGGCGCTATACGAAACCCACAAGGTCATCACCTACCCGCGCAGTGACTGCGGCTACTTGCCGCTGAGCCAGCACAGCGAAGCGCCGGGCATTCTCGCCGCCCTTGGGCGTGCCGACCCCAGCCTTGGCGAGTTGCTCAAGCACCTTGAGCCACAACGCCGGTCGCGGGCCTGGAACGACGCCAAGGTCAGCGCCCACCACGGGATCATCCCCACGGCGGCGGCGAAAAACCTCGAACGCCTGACCGGCAAACACCGTGCGGTCTACACCTTGATCCGGGCGCGGTATCTGGCGCAGTTCCTGCCCAATCACGAATACGACCGCACCCAGGCGGATTTCGACTGCGCCGGGCAAGCCTTGCGTGCGGTGGGCAAACTGATCGTCGAGCCAGGCTGGAAACGCGCACTGCCCGAAGCCTTGGCCCCGGCCAAAGGACGGGAAGCACCGGCGCCGCAAATGCTGCCGGCACTGGCTGAAGGACGGGATTACGCCGTCGCCAACGTGACGCTGAAGGACCTCTGGACCCAGCCCCCCAAGCCGTTTACCGAAGGCGACCTGATCAAGGCGATGAAAAACGTTGCCAAACTGGTGGAAGATCCGCTGCTCAAGCAAAAACTCAAGGACACCACCGGCATCGGCACCGAGGCGACCCGCGCCGGGATCATTCAGGGGTTGCTGGATCGAGGCTATCTGATCAAGAACGGCAAGGCCCTGGCCGCCACACCGCCGGCCTTCAGCCTGATCGACGCCGTGCCCCGGGCCATCGCCGACCCCGGCACCACAGCGATCTGGGAACAAGCCCTGGACATGGTGCAAAGCAGCGAAATGAGCCTTGAGGAATTCGTCGCCAAACAAGCCGCCTGGATGAGCAAACAGGTCGGCCGCTGCACCGGCCTGCGCCTGACCATCAGCGGACCGGCAAGCCCGGCCGGAAAAGGGGCGGCGCCCTGGAAGAACAAACGTAAAACCACCCAGCGCAAAACCGCACCTGCCACCAAACGTAAAGCAAAACCCACCTTGTAGGAGCAAAGCTTGCTCGCGATGGACACGCTGCGGTCATTCAGATACACCGCGGTGAGGCCATCGCGAGCAAGCTTTGCTCCTACGGGGGAGGTGGTGGGTGGGCGGTTTATTGGTTTTGGGGGTTAGAACACCGACCAGCCAATGCGCTGACTCAGCAGCTCCAGCGCCGCCATGCCGGCCAGCGAGTTACCTGCCGGGTTCAACTCCGGTGACCAGACGCACACGGTAAAGCGCCCCGGCACCACGGCCACGATGCCACCGCCCACGCCACTCTTGCCCGGCAAACCGACGCGATAGGCAAAGTTGCCGGCTTCGTCATACAGACCGCTGGTGGCCATGATCGAGTTGACTTGTTTGGTCTGGCGCGCAGTGAGGATCTGTTCGCCGCTGTGTTTGCAGAACCCGTCATTGGCCAGGAAACAGAAGGCCCGAGCCAGATCGACACAACTCATGCGCAGCGCACAATGGCTGAAGTAGCTGCGCAGAACGGCTTCCACATCGTTATGAAAGTTGCCGAACGATTGCATCAGGTACGCCATGGCCGCGTTGCGCGCACGGTGCTGGTACTCAGACTCGGCGACTTTGCTGTCGACCATCACTTGCGGGTTGCCGGACAACCGCCGCACAAAATCGCGCATCGACAGCGCTGGCGCGGCAAAGCGTGACTGGTTGATATCGCAGATCACCAGCGCCCCGGCATTGATGAACGGATTGCGCGGTCGACCGCGTTCGAATTCCAGCTGCACCAGCGAGTTGAACGGCTGACCGGAAGGTTCGTGACCGAGTCGTTCCCAGATCGCTTCACCGGAATGCTCAATGGCCTGCACCAGGCTGAACACCTTGGAAATGCTCTGCACCGAAAACGGCGTGTGGGCGTCGCCAGCACAATACAGCTCGCCGTCATTGCCATACACCGCAATACCCAACTGATCGGCCGGCACACTGCCCAGTGCAGGAATGTAATCAGCCACCTTGCCCTGTCCGATCAGGGGGCGAACCGTGTCAAGAATCTCGTTCAACAACGCTTGCATGCCGGGTTCCGAATTCACGCCCCGTACCACTTGCGGGGACACAAACGCTAGACGCCCCAGACGCGCCCCAGATCACAGTTTTGCGCCCAGCTGCCGAGCCCCCCTCAAGCCACAGCCGTCTGCGGCCAATTCTGCCTGTTTGACTGCGACCGCTTGCTGCACGTCAAACCGATCCGCCCGGAACGGTGTGATGTCCTCTGTCACACCGGTGAAAAGCCGTGCCTGTCAGAAGGTGATCTACCCTGTATGAAAGTTTTTTTAGAACCCTCGTCGACATTTCTTGGCACACTGGCGCCGGTGTATTTCACTTACTTTCAGGCAAGCCCCATGACCCGAATCCTGACCATTGAAGACGACGCCGTCACCGCACGGGAGATCGTTGCCGAGCTGAGCAGCCATGGCTTGCAGGTGGACTGGGTCGCCAATGGTCGAGAAGGCCTGGCGCGGGCGGTCAGCGGTGACTACGACCTGATCACCCTTGACCGCATGCTGCCGGAGCTCGACGGCCTGGCGATTGTCACCACCTTGCGAACCATGGGCGTGTCGACGCCGATTCTGATGATCAGCGCCCTGTCCGATGTCGATGAACGTGTTCGCGGCCTGCGCGCCGGCGGCGACGATTACCTGACCAAACCCTTCGCCACCGACGAAATGGCCGCCCGCGTCGAAGTCCTGCTGCGCCGCCAGAACACCGTCAAGGACTACCCAACGACGCTGCGCGTGGCTGACCTGGAGCTCAACCTGATCAGCCGCGAAGCCAGCCGCGGCGGACAGTTGCTGAGCCTGCTGCCGACGGAATACAAACTGCTGGAGTTTCTGTTGCGCAATACCGGGCAGATCCTCTCGCGGATGATGATTTTCGAAGAGGTCTGGGGCTATCACTTCGACCCCGGCACCAACCTGATCGATGTGCACATCGGACGTCTGCGCAAAAAGATCGACCCACCGGGCCAACTGCCGCTGATACGGACTGTGCGAGGCTCGGGTTATGTCATTGCTGAACCCGTCTAAAGGCTGGCGCTCCTCCAGCAGCCGCTTGCTGGCGCTCTACAGTGCGCTGTTCGTGGTCTGGAGCGGCCTGCTCATGGGAGTGATGTATTACGAGGTTTCCAGCTACCTGGAGAACCTCGCCAAACATTCGCTGATGCAACGCCAGCATCTGTTTTCACGCTTCCACGGCGATCAGCTGGATGAGGCGCTGATCGCCAGCATTACCTTCGACCAGCGTGGAATAGACGCCTACGGGCTGTTCGACGAACAGCATCGGCCGCTGCACGGGCTGATCCGCAAGATCCCCGCTGGCCTGCCGCTGGACGGCAAGATCCATGAACTGGGCGACTGCGCCGACCCGGATGACGCCAGCCTGCCGTCTGACAGTTGCGACGCGGTGGCGACCCACACGCTGGATGGCCGCTGGCTGGTTCTGGTGCGTGACAACGGCTCGTTGTTCGCGGTCACACGGATCATCCTGTATGCCCTGTTCTGGGGAGTCTCGCTGACCATCATCCCCGGCATCGCCGGTTGGCACTTGTTGCGCCGTCGGCCGCTACGACGGATCCGCGCCTTGCAGGCGAGCGCCGAAGCCATCGTCGCCGGCAACCTGAACCACCGATTGCCGCTGTCCAGCCGCCGCGATGAACTGGACATGCTCGCGGCCATCGTCAATGCCATGCTCGAACGCATCGAGCGCCTGGTGAACGAAGTCAAGGGGGTTTGCGACAACATCGCCCACGACCTGCGCACCCCGCTCACCCGACTACGCGCGCAGCTTTACCGCATTCAACAGCAGGCCGTCGAAGGCTCTGCCGAGGCGTTTCAGCTGGATCAGGTAATCGCCGAAACCGACACCCTGATGGCACGCTTTCGCGGGTTGCTGCGGATTTCCGAGCT
Source organism: Pseudomonas fluorescens HK44 (assembly GCF_000217955.3). Classification (GTDB taxonomy): domain Bacteria; phylum Pseudomonadota; class Gammaproteobacteria; order Pseudomonadales; family Pseudomonadaceae; genus Aquipseudomonas; species Aquipseudomonas fluorescens_AQ. Next base: position 1,178,745 of record NZ_AFOY02000015.1, read on the forward strand.
GGAAGATCAACAACGGCGCTCGGGCTTTGTGCTGTTCGATCCGTTGCCGTTGCTGCAGGAACTGCACGATTTCTACCTGCCGCTGGCCGAAGAAGGTCAGCTGACATTGAGCCTGCAAACACCGCAGACCTTGCCGGCGCTGACCGGCGACCGGGCGTTGTTGTTTGAAGCCCTGTCGAACTTGCTGAGCAACTCGATCAAGTTCACCCCGGCGGGCGGTCAGGTCATCGTGCGGGCAATCGACAACGCCGGCAGCACACGCATTGAAGTACTCGACTCCGGCCCCGGCATCCCGACGGACAAACGCACGGCGGTGTTTCAACGTTTCTATCGCGTCGACGACAACGCTAAAAACGGTGGCTTCGGTCTTGGCTTATCGATTGTCGCGGCCATCGTGAACCTGCATGGGTTCACCCTGGACGTCGGCAGCAGCGAACTCGGCGGCGCCCGCCTGACACTCGATTGTCGCCAGCGGTTGCTGCCCGCCGATTGATGCCACCGAGCGAGCGTTGGCGATTCAGCAGATGATTTCGTTGAGGGAGTTGCTGGTGAATCGGGCGCTGGATAATTACGCTCAACCAGAGGCCCCGCGGCACCGCATTGTGGCGAGGGGGCTTGTCGGAACGCCGCACCGCCCCGTTCGGCTGCGAAGCAGTCGTAAATCCAGCAATCGCGGCGTGTCGAACGAAACCCGATTGCAGATTTTGGGGCCGCTTCGCAACCCAGCGGGGGCAAGCCCCCTCACCACAAGGTCGGTGTAAGTTCAAGGTTCAGTTGAGCGTCAGGTTCAGGCCGGGGTGGGTAACCACAACCGGAACCGTGCCCCGCCCAGCGGCGAGGTTTCGGCCGTCAGTGTGCCGGCCTGGGCTTCCAGGGCCCGGCGGCTGATTGCCAGTCCCAGGCCAAACCCGCCCGTGGCGCGGTCGCGGCTGCGGTCCAGGCGATAGAAAGGTTCGAAGATCCGCTCGCGCTCGTCTTCCGGAATGCCGATGCCGTCATCGTCAACGCAGATTTCACAGCCTTTCGGGCAGACCTGCACGCCGATCTGAATGCGTTTTTCGCAGTAGCGCATGGCGTTGCGCAGCAGGTTCTGGATCGCTCGGGCGGTCAGGCGCGGGTCGAGGCTGAAGCGTTCGAGCTGGCCGTGCAGCAAGACGTCGATGACGATGTCCGGTGACTCCAGTTCTTCATCGACACTGCCCAGAATGCTGTCGATAAACTCATCCAGCGACACGTCCACCTGCTCCGGCACCCGTGCCGGGTTTTGCAGGCGACTGTAGGAGAGCAACTCCAGCACCAGCTCGTCCAGTTCACGAATGTGTGCAACCAGGCCCTGCAAACGTTCGCGGCTGGCGGCCGGCAAGTCGTCGGACAATACCAGTGCCAGACCGAAATCCAGTCGGGTCAGCGGCGTGCGCAGTTCGTGAGACACTGCATTGAGCAAATCACGTTGCTGGTTCAGGAGGTTTTCGATGTCACCGGCCATGGTGTCGAAAACATTGGCCAGGCTGCCGATGTTCGAACTCGGCGGGATCTGTGTGCGCTCGCTCAGGTGGCCCTTGCCAAAGCGCTCGGCGGTATTTTTCAGACGTTCCAGATCGCGCCAGTGTGGCCGCAGCCAGATCAACAGACACGCCAGCAGCGCGCCACCGATCAGTACGTTGATGCTCCAGTACAACAAATTGACATCCAGTGGATCCGGCGGCACCACCAGTTTCACCGACATCTGCTGATCCAGCGGCGACACCGCCAGCGTACGCCAGCCCCAGTCGCCCATGCGGATGACCTTTTCACCGCGTTCCAGACGCTCACGTTCATAGGGCGTGAAATCCGCGTCGTCATTGCGCACCAGTGCCACGTGCAGCGGGCTGAAGTCTTTGTCCAGCTGCGCCGCCAGATGGGTCCATTGCTCGCTCGGCACTGCGTGAAACTGTTGGGTGATCAGCTTCTGCAAGCCTCGCGACTGATCAAGGTTGTAGTTCACGAATCGCTCGTGAAACACCTTGATCACCAGATCCGGGATGAAATAAATCGCCGCGCTGAAAGTGACGATGGTGATCAGGTAGAGGCGGATCAGAATGCGCAGCATGTTCAGCATTCCCACTCGGAGCGGCTGAACAGATAGCCCTTGCCCCACACGGTTTTGATCTTGCGCGCTTCGCCGGCGTGGTCGTCGAATTTGCGTCGCAGCTTGGAAATCGCCACGTCCACCGAGCGGTCGGTGCCGTTGAATTCGATGCCGCGCAGGCGTTGCAGAATCTGGTCGCGGCTGAGCACTTCACCGGCATGGCGCGCCAGCACCACCAACAGGTTGTATTCGCCGCTGGACAGTTCGACCAACTGCTCGCGCCAGGTCACGGTGCGCTCCGACAGATCGATGCAGAGGTTGCCCATGAGGATTCGGTCGCTGGCGGTCTGCGGCTCGTTCAGGCTGCTGCGCCGCAGCAAGGTACGCACCCGCGCCAGCAATACCCGAGGCTCGCACGGCTTGGTGACGTAATCGTCGGCACCCATTTCCAGGCCCAGCACCTGGTCGTGACTGTCGTCGCGGGCGGTCAGCATCAAGATCGGCAGCGTCGCCGAATCGGCGCGCAGCAAGCGACAGACCTGCAAGCCATCGAGGCCCGGCAGCATCAGGTCGAGGATCACCAGATCCGGTGGATCGACCCGCGCCCGTTCGCGCACATGATCGCCACGGCTGATCACACTGACCTGATAGCCATTGCGTTCAAGGTAGCTGGCAATCAATTCAGAGAGCGCGCAGTCGTCTTCGACCAGGAGGATGTTGGGCATGGGTGTTTCCAGAAAGTGCAGTGGCGTCCGATACACCGCTATCGCGAGCAGGCTCGCTCCCACAAGGGATCTGATGTGGACACAGATTCTGTGAACACCGCCGACCTACTGTGGGAGCGAGCCTGCTCGCGATAGCAATCTACCCGTCGCAATAGAAATCAAGCATCCAAGGATATACGCCCTCACGCGTACCTGAGTAAAACCCTTACACAATTTCACACAGCACCTACAAAGCTTCACCGCTACGCTCGTCCCCTCCCCGTAGGATGCTGGGGGTCATTATTGGGGTATTTACATGTCAAAGAACCTGTTTGCGAAGCTCGGCCTGATTGCCTTGGCAATGACGCTGAGTGCGTGCGACAAGTCCTCCACTGCCATCGAGGCGCCGCCGCTGGCCACGGTGCGGATCGAAACCCTCGAAGCCCGACCACTGTCGATCAGCAGCGAGCTGAGTGGGCGGATCGCCGCACCGCGGATCGCCGAAGTCCGTGCCAGGGTGGCCGGCGTGGTCCTGCAACGGACCTTCCGCGAAGGCAGCGACGTCAAACAGGGCGACGTGCTGTTTCGCATCGATCCGGCGCCGTTCAAGGCTGATCTGGACAGCGCCCAGGCGGCGTTGCGCAAAGCCGAGGCCAATGCCTTTCAGGCACGCTTGCAGGAACAGCGTTACGCGCAGTTGATCGAAGGCAACGCCATCAGCGGTCAGGATTACGACAACGCCCGCGCCGCCGTCCGGCAGACTGCCGCCGATGTCGTGGCCAATCAGGCGGCTGTGCAACGGGCGAAACTGAACCTCGGTTACGCCACCGTTACCGCACCGATTTCCGGGCGGGTTGGCCGTGCGCTGGTCACCGAAGGCGCGCTGGTCGGGCAGAACGAAAGCACGCCCTTGGCGCTGATCCAGCAGCTGGACCCGATCCACGCCGACCTGACCCAGTCGACCCGCGAACTCAACGCATTGCGCCGGGCCTTCCGTACCGGGCAACTGCAGCAGGTCGGCCAGGACCAGGCCAAAGCCACGCTGATTCAGGACGACGGCAGCCTCTATCCGTTGCCGGGCAAGCTGCTGTTCGCTGACATCAGCGTCGACCCGAGTACCGGCCAGATCATTCTGCGCAGCGAGTTCCCCAACCCGGACCTCGACCTGCTGCCGGGCAGTTTCATCCGCGTGCGCCTGGAGCAAGCGGTGAATCAGCAAGGCATCAGCGTGCCGCAACGAGCGATCCTGCGTGACAGCGCCGGCATCGCTCAGGTGCTGTTGCTCGACGCCGACGCCCGTGTCAGCCAGCAACCGGTGCAGCTCGGCCAGGTGCAGAAGGATCGCTGGATCGTCACCGGCGGCCTCAAACCCGGCGACCGCATTGTCATCGAAGGCCTGCAGCACGCCCGCCCCGGTGAAAAAGTGCAGATCGACAACACCCCTCTTCCACTTGCCCAGGTCACCGGGCAATAGGCAGGACGCAGACTTTATGCCGCAATTCTTTATCGACCGCCCGGTGTTCGCCTGGGTGGTCGCGCTGTTCATCCTGTTGGCAGGCAGCCTGGCCATCCCGCAGCTGCCCGTCGCGCAGTACCCCAACGTTGCCCCGCCGAAGGTCGAGATCTACGCGGTGTACCCGGGCGCCTCGGCGCAAACCATCGACGAAAGCGTGGTCAGCCTGATCGAGGGCGAGCTCAACGGCGCCGACCACCTGCTGTATTTCAAATCCCAGAGCAGCCTAGGCACCGCGACCATCACCGCCACCTTCCAGCCCGGCACCGATCCGGAAATGGCTCAGGTCGATGTGCAAAACCGCCTCAAGGTGATCGAGTCACGCCTGCCGCAAGCGGTGACCCAACAAGGTTTGCAGGTCGAGAAAGTCTCGGCCGGCTTCCTGCTGCTGATCACCCTCACCTCCAGCGACGGCAAGCTCAATGACGTGGCGCTCAGCGATTATCTGGCGCGTAACGTGATGAACGAGATCAAGCGCCTGGATGGCGTCGGCAAGGCTCAGCTGTATGGCGCCGAGCGGGCCATGCGGATCTGGATCGATCCGCAGAAACTGGTCGGATTCAACCTGACCCCAGCTGACATCAACGCGGCGATTGTCGCGCAGAACGCCCAGGTCTCGGCCGGCAGCATCGGCGACTTGCCGGCTCGCACCACCCAGGAAATCACCGCGACGGTGCTGGTGAAAGGTCAACTGTCGACCCCCGAAGAGTTCGCCGACATTGTGCTGCGGGCCAATCCCGACGGCTCCACGGTGCGCGTGGGTGACGTGGCGCGGGTCGAAATCGGCAGCCAGGAATACCAATTCTCCACCCGCCTCAACGGCAAGCCGTCGACGGCGGTCGGCGTGCAACTGTCACCCGGCGCCAACGCCTTGAGCACCGCAACGCTGGTGCGCGAGAAGATGGACGAACTGGCGCGCTACTTCCCGGCTGGTGTGGAATACAAGATTCCGTACGACACCTCGCCGTTCGTCAAAGTCTCGATCACCAAAGTGGTTTACACCCTCGGCGAGGCGATGCTGCTGGTGTTCGCAGTGATGTTCCTGTTCCTGCAGAACATCCGCTACACGCTGATCCCGACGTTGGTGGTGCCCGTGGCGTTGATGGGCACCTTTGCGACCATGTTGGCGCTGGGCTTCTCGATCAACGTGTTGACCATGTTCGGCATGGTGCTGGCGATCGGCATTCTGGTCGATGACGCTATCGTCGTGGTCGAGAACGTCGAGCGGATCATGGTCAACGAAGGCCTGTCGCCCAAAGAAGCAACGCGCAAAGCCATGAGCCAGATCACCGGGGCAATCATCGGCATCACCCTGGTGCTGGTGGCGGTGTTTATCCCGATGGCGTTCATGCCAGGCTCGGTCGGGGTGATCTACCAGCAGTTCTCGCTGTCGATGGCCACCTCGATTCTCTTTTCGGCGTTCCTCGCCCTGACACTCACCCCGGCACTCTGCGCCACGTTGCTGAAACCGATCGCCAAAGGTGAACATCATGCCAAGGGCGGCTTCTTCGGCTGGTTCAACCAGCGCTTCGAACGGATGACCGAGGGTTATCAGCGCTGGGTGGTCTACGCCCTGAAACGCAGTGGTCGTTATTTGCTGGTCTATGGCGTGTTGTTGATTGGCCTGGTGTTTTGCTTCAGCCGCCTGCCCTCGTCCTTCCTCCCGGTCGAAGACCAGGGTTACACCATCACCGACATTCAACTGCCACCGGGCGCCAGCAAGAACCGTACGGTGCAGGTGGTCGAGCAGATCGAAGCGCACAACGCCACAGAGCCCGGTGTCGGCGACAGCACGGTGATTCTCGGTTTCAGCTTCTCCGGTAGCGGCCAGAACGCAGCCCTGGCGTTTACCACGCTCAAGGATTGGTCTGAGCGCGGCAGCGATGACTCGGCAGCCTCGATTGCCGACCGCGCCAACATTGCCCTGAGCCAGATCAAGGACGCCGTGGCCTTCTCGGTGCTGCCGCCTCCGGTTGACGGCCTCGGTACGTCGAGCGGTTTCGAGTTCCGCCTGCAAGACCGCGGTGGCCTGGGCCATGCGGCGCTGATGCAAGCGCGCAGTGCCTTGCTGGCGGCTGCCGAGAAAAGCCCGATCCTGATGAACGTGCGCGAAAGCGCCCTGGCGGAAGCGCCGCAAGTGCAGCTGATCGTGGACCGCAAACAGGCCAATGCCTTGGGCGTTTCCTTCGCCGATATCGGCAACGTGCTGTCCACCGCTGTCGGTTCGGCGTACATCAACGACTTCCCAAACCAGGGGCGGATGCAGCGGGTGGTGGTTCAGGCTGAAGGCGATCAACGCAGTCAGGTTAACGACTTGCTGAAGATCCACGTGCGCAACAATGCCGAAAAAATGGTCCCGCTGTCATCGTTCGTCCAGGCCACATGGACCCAGGGCCCGGCGCAGCTGACGCGCTACAACGGTTACCCGGCGATCAGCATTTCCGGTGAGCCGGCACCCGGTCACAGCACCGGCGAAGCCATGGCGGAAATCGAGCGCCTGGTCGCCCAAGGTCCGGCGGGATTGGGTCAGGAATGGACCGGTCTGTCATTGCAGGAGCGCTTGTCCGGCAGCCAGGCACCGATACTGCTCGGCTTGTCGTTGCTGATCGTGTTCCTGTGTCTGGCGGCGCTGTACGAGAGCTGGTCGATTCCGACCTCGGTGCTGCTGGTGGTGCCGCTGGGTGTGCTCGGCGCAGTGCTGGCGGTGACCTTGCGCGGGATGCCCAACGACGTGTTCTTCAAGGTCGGGCTGATCACCATCATCGGGCTGTCGGCGAAAAACGCGATCCTGATCATCGAATTCGCCAAGAGCCTGTACGACGAAGGCCATGACCTGATCGACGCCACGGTGCAAGCCGCGCGTTTGCGCCTGCGGCCGATCATCATGACCTCGCTGGCGTTCATCCTTGGCGTGGTGCCGCTGGCGATTGCCACCGGCGCCAGCTCGGCGAGTCAGCAAGCGATCGGCACCGGGGTGATCGGCGGAATGATCACCGCGACCATGGCGGTAGTGTTTGTGCCAGTGTTTTTTGTGGTGGTGATGAAGTTGGTGCGCAAGCGACATAAGGACATCTAACAATCAACACCTTTCACCTGTGGGAGCGAGCCTGCTCGCGATAGCGGAGTAAAAGCCAACATAGATGTTGGAGGTTACGGCCTCATCGCGAGCAGGCTCGCTCCCACAAGGGCTATCGTCTACCTGTTGACGGTGGTCACAACAGACTGCCCTGGGCTAAGGTGTTGCAAAGCCCTGACGTATCGAGCCTGCATGCCACACCTCCTGCGCACCCACCCTCGCCTGACTGCCGCCGCCCTGCTGGGGGTAGCGGTCGGCCTCCTGGCCCCGGCCAGTTCGATCATCAGCAAAATCCTGATTGGCTGGAATGCCGGTGTCTGGACCTACCTGATACTGATGCTCTGGCTGACCATCCGCGCCCGGGCCGATGATGTAAAACGCATCGCCGAAGTCGAGGATGAAAACGCCGGCATGGTACTGCTCATCGTCTGTATCGCGGCGATTGCCAGCCTCGCCACCATCACCCTGGAACTGGCCGGCAGCAAGGACCTGGAGACCAGCCGACGGCTATTGCATTACGGCTTCACCGGGATGACGGTGATCGGTTCGTGGTTGTTGGTCGGGGTGATCTTCAGCGTGCATTACGCCCGGCTGTTCTACACTTGGGACGGCAAGGAGCCGGCGCTGCGTTTTGCCGAAGGCTTGAAAAACCCCAACTATTGGGACTTCCTGTATTTCTCGTTCACCATCGGCGTCGCAGTGCAAACTGCGGATGTCGGCGTGGCCACGCGAACATTGCGCAAGATCGTGCTGGCGCAGTCGTTGATTGGATTTTTGTTCAACACGGCGATATTGGGGTTTTCGATCAATATCGCCGCCGGGTTGTTTGGGTAACGTTCACTGCGTGAGCCGCCTATGAATTCGTCGTTACCTCAAGTGTGAAGGGCTCGGAATAGCGTTGCGAGACATCGTGACCGCTGATTTTCACGGTGTAGGTGCTCGATGGTCGCAAAAAAGTAAACATGACCCCTTGTACTGGGCTCTGGATTTCTCTGGTTGAGCCTTTATGGTTATCCGCTTCAGACTTATAACCCATAAGCCCGATCGCCCCATTCGGCCTGTCCCATACAAGTGTAATGCTGGAGCGGCTAACGCTCACCACTCGAACATTTTTCGGCGGGTCCAAAAAGGGTGTCTTCACCGCGATTGCATCGCTTGCTTCAGAACGATTGCCGGCTGCATCCAGTGCTTGTACTGAAAATCTATATTGGGTTTCGGGGGTGAGCCCGATGGCGAGGTACGCGGGTGTATCATCTTTGGTTTTATCGATAACCACATCGCCTTTGAGTATTTCATATTCGACAACCCCGACATTATCGACTGCACGATTCCATACCAGAGCAGCAGCCCTGCTGGATAAATTCAAGGCAACCAGTCCGGTTGGTTTTTCAGGTGGGGTGATGTCCAAAACCGCAGGATCGGAAAGATTACTGCGGGCACTTCTGGCACGGACCTCAATGACATTGGGCGTTAACGAGGTCGGACTTCTCATCGGGTAATTGAGGCCACGAACCGAAGCGATAGTCTGGCCATTGCATGCAACCAGATAGTCGAACACTGGCTCTCCACCGACGGGAGCGATCCAGCTCAATGTGAAGCCGTTTTGCGTATATTCAGTAGCGCGTAAATTGCCCGGCATGCCGGGGCTGCTGCGTATATTCACATAACTGGGGGCGGATACGATGTTGCCAGCGGCTTTCGCCCGTACGAAAATCCGGTACTGAACGTTCGGGTTTAGCTGACGCAGCTCATGAGGTGGTCGAAGAACGTCTATCGTGGCAATGCCCCCACCTGAAATCTCATAGCCCGCCGCGTCTGGGCACAAATGACAGGTTGAATAGGGTTCATCCCAAGTCAGGACGGCAGTCGTCGAGTTGATTCGAGTACCTTGTAAATTTCCGGGTCTGCACATTTGCGTGGCAGAAACTGTAGATCCCGACGAACTATCCGAAGATTTGCTCATGCCTGGCCCTCCAAATTTTGTATCGGGATTTTTACGCACTACCAGTGAGGGTGACACCTCACAGAACTGATAGTTGTATCTGCTTCTACCCTATGTTAATCCCGGCACATTTCGTCTAGAGAATGACCTTTCCCGGGGCGATAACGACGTTGCAACGCTTCAATCGCTGCATGGGCCTTTTGTTTGCCGGGGTCGGCCTGGTTGAGTGCATTGGCCTGACCTCCATCCGCCGACATTTTTCACTTGATGATCATCCCGACTCTTGACGAGAGATTGGTTTCTGGTGTTTCCTGAAACCGGTTTCAGCGCCATGCGCCAAACCTTATAAATCCAATAACAAGGTTTTCAGACCGTGAGCGATTTCTCCGCCGCCCAGCGCAGCCGCGTGACCATGCTCGACGTGGCCGAACACGCCAAGGTCTCCAAGGCCAGCGTTTCTCGGTTCATCGGCGAGGATCGCGCCCTGCTCTCCGATGCCATTGCCCAGCGCATCGAGCAGGCCATTGCCGAACTGGGCTACCGCCCAAACCAGATGGCCCGCGGCTTGAAACGCGGGCGTACTCGCCTGATCGGCATGCTGGTGGCCGACATCCGCAACCCTTATTCGATTGCCGTGATGCACGGGGTGGAAACTGCCTGCCGGCAGCACGGCTACAGCCTGGTGGTGTGCAACACCGACCGCGACGACGAGCAGGAACGTCAGCACCTGGCGCTACTGCGCTCGTACAACATCGAAGGCCTGATCGTTAACACCCTCGGCCATCACCGCGACGAATTGCACGAACTGCATCGGGAAATGCCCTTGGTGCTGGTGGATCGCAAGGTCGAGCGCCTGGAAAGCGACATGGTCGGGCTGGACAACCCGGCAGCCGTCGAAATGGCCCTCGCCCATTTTGAAGAACGCGGTTACCGGGATGTCATGCTGGTGACCGAGCCCTTTGACGGCACCAGTTCGCGGATCGAACGGGTCAGCAGCTTCAAGGCGAAGATCGAGCAGCGGCCCGCGCTTCGCGGAGCAATCACGGAAACCGGCGGCGAGCTGACGGCGAATCTGAAAACCTTCCTCGACACACCCGGCCCCGGTCCCAAAGCGCTGTTTTGCGCGAACGGGATTGCGGCGTTGGCCAGCACCCATTCTTTGCGCGAACTTAATTGCCACCTGTTCGCGGATGTCGGCCTGATCGCCCTCGATGACCTGGATTGGTACCCGCTGGTGGGCAGCGGCATCACCGCCCTCGCCCAACCGACCACCGAAATTGGCGCCAGCGCGTTTGAGTGTTTGCTCAGGCGTTTGCGAGGGGATGACGGGGCGATGCGGAAACTGGATTTTTCGGCGCGGTTGATTGTGCGGGGATCGACTCTTGGAGATCTTCGGTGATTGTTCCGGCCTCATCGTCGGAACGCCGCCCGGAGCAGGCTCGCGATGGCGCCCTGAAGATCACTATTTTTTTGAACAAAAATGAAACCGGTTTCAGAGGTAGAAAAACAATGAATACTCCCGCCGTTTCCATCAGCCTCTCCAGCTACGGTGCCGATCTTGTGCGCCAACGTGGCCAAGGCAGTTTTATCGAAATTCTGGCCCTCGCCGGTGCCACGCGTATCGAATGGCGCGAAGAATTGCTGACCTGTGAAAATCCTGCGCAACTGGCCGAAACGACAAAGGCTAAAGGCCTGGAGAGCGTGTATTCCTCGCCGATTGAGCTTTGGCTGGCCGGGCAATCCAAACCCAATCCCGAGCTGATCCACGCCCTGCAACGAGCCCAGGCTTTCGGCGCCAAATGGTTGAAAGTGTCCCTGGGCTATTTCACCGACAACAGCGATCTGCAAACCCTTGCCCGGCTGCTGAGCGAAAGTGCCGTGCAGTTGCTGGTGGAAAACGACCAGACCCTGCACGGCGGTCGCATCGAACCCTTCCAGCGCTTTTTCGATGAAGTCGAGCAGCGCAATCTGCCGATCATGATGACGTTCGATATCGGCAACTGGCACTGGCAAGACCAGTCGCCTGCCATTGCCGCGCGATTGTTCGGTCGCCATGTGGGTTATGTGCACTGCAAGGCGGTGACCCGTCGCGCCGACGGCAAACTGGTCGCCATCCCGCCCGCCGCCAGCGACTTGCAACAGTGGGAAGAGCTGCTGCGGTACATGACCCAAGGCGTCATGCGCGCGGCGGAATACCCGCTGCAAGGCGATGACCTGGTGCAGTTGACCCGCGAACACGTCGCCGCCCTCGCCCACCTGGGCCAATCGCAGCGGGAGAATGCGCATGTCTGAGATCGATATCCTGTCGTTCGGCGAAACCATGGCGATGTTCGTCGCCGAGCAGGCCGGTGATCTGTCCAGCGTCGGCCAGTTCCACAAACGCATCGCCGGCGCGGACAGCAACGTCGCCATCGGCCTGTCGCGCTTGGGCTTCAAGGTCGCATGGCTGAGCCGGGTCGGTGCCGATTCACTGGGCCGCTTCGTGATCGATACCCTGGAGAAGGAAGGCCTGGACTGCCGCCATGTCGACATCGACACCGCGCACCCCACCGGTTTCCAGCTCAAGTCCCGCACCGAGGATGGCAGCGACCCAGCCGTCGAGTATTTCCGCCGCGGTTCGGCAGCCAGTCACCTGTCGCCCCACTCGATCGTGCCCCAATTGCTCAAGGCCCGACACCTGCACGCCACCGGCATCCCCCCGGCGCTCTCGCAGACTGCCCGGCAGATGTCGTACGAATTGATGACCCGCATGCGCGAGGCCGGGCGCAGCGTGTCGTTCGATCCGAACCTGCGCCCGAGCCTGTGGGCCAGCGAACAACAGATGATCACCGAGATCAATCGCCTCGCCGCTCTCGCCCATTGGGTATTGCCGGGGCTCAGCGAGGGGCGCTTGCTCACCGGTTTCGACGATCCGGCCGACATCGCGCAGTTTTACCTCGACCAGGGCGCCGAGGCCGTTGCGATCAAACTCGGCCCGCATGGTGCTTACTACCGCACGCACCTGGATGCCGGTTTTGTCGACGGCGTGCGGGTGCAAACGGTGGTCGATACCGTCGGTGCCGGTGATGGATTTGCCGTCGGCTTGATCAGTGCCCTGCTCGTAAACCACAGCTTTGCCGACGCCGTGCGGCGGGCCAATTGGATTGGCAGCCGGGCGGTGCAAAGTCGCGGGGATATGGAGGGGTTGCCGACCCGAGTCGAACTGATCGCTGAATTTGAGGCCGCCGTTCGCGAGCAAGCTTCGCTCCTACAGGTCTAGCGCAGGACCTGTAGAAGCGTGGCTTGCCCGCGAAGGGTCCGGCACAGTCACTGAAGATCTAAACACCTGCTGCGACAAAAACAACAAGCTCAGGAGCACCACCCATGAAAACCGCAACCCTCGCCGCCCGCCGCTGGTGGTACATCATGCCCATCGTCTTCATCACCTACAGCCTGGCGTATCTGGATCGCGCCAACTACGGCTTCGCCGCCGCCTCGGGCATGGCCGCAGACCTGATGATCACTCCGGGCCTGTCGTCGATGCTCGGCGCGCTGTTTTTCCTCGGCTACTTTTTCTTCCAGGTGCCGGGGGCAATCTATGCGCAGAAGCACAGCGTGAAGAAGCTGATTTTCGTCAGCCTGATCCTCTGGGGCAGCCTGGCGACCCTCACTGGGATCGTCTCCAACGCCTACTGGCTGATCGTCATCCGCTTCATGCTCGGCGTGGTCGAGGCCGCGGTGATGCCGGCAATGCTGATTTACCTGTGCCACTGGTTCACCCGCGCCGAACGCTCGCGGGCCAACACCTTCCTGATCCTCGGCAACCCGGTGACCATGTTGTGGATGTCGGTGGTCTCGGGCTATCTGGTGCAGCACTACAACTGGCGCTGGATGTTCATCGTCGAAGGCTTGCCGGCGGTGCTTTGGGCCTTTATCTGGTGGAAACTGGCCGATGATCGTCCGGCCCAGGCGACGTGGCTCAGCGATGAGGAAAAAGGCGATCTGGAGAGCGCCTTGGCCGCCGAACAGGTCGGCATCAAGGCGGTGAAGAACTACGCCGAAGCCTTCCGCTCGCCAAAAGTGATCATCCTGGCCTTGCAATTCTTCTGCTGGAGCATCGGCGTCTACGGTTTCGTGCTGTGGCTGCCATCGATCCTCAAGGCGGGTGCGCAGATGGACATGGTGCAGGCCGGCTGGTTATCGGCGCTGCCTTATCTGGCGGCAGTCATCGGCATGCTGCTGGTGTCCTGGGGCTCGGACAAACTGCAAAAACGCAAACGCTTCGTCTGGCCTCCGCTGTTGATCGCTTCAATTGCCTTTTATGGTTCGTACGCCCTGGGCGCCGAACACTTCTGGTGGTCGTACACCTTGCTGGTCATCGCGGGTGCCTGCATGTACGCACCTTACGGACCGTTCTTCGCCATCATCCCGGAAATCCTCCCGGCCAACGTCGCCGGCGGCGCCATGGCGCTCATCAACAGCATGGGGGCGCTGGGATCGTTTGGCGGTTCTTATCTGGTGGGTTACCTCAACAGCTCCACCGGCTCACCTGGTGCGTCCTACCTGTTGATGAGTGGCGCGTTGCTGCTGTCGGTGGTGCTGACAATGATCCTGAAGCCAGGGGCCAGTGATCGAGAGCCGTCCAAGGTCGAAGCTGGACGTCCCGTGGCAGCCCACTCCTAAATTGAACAAAAGGTGAACACGATGAAAAAACACATCGTCCTCTACAAAAAACTTTCGCCCGGGTTGATGGCTCGATTACAGGCACAAGCCGAAGTGACGCTAATCGACAAACTCGACAGCGACGGTCTGAGGCGCCTGCGCGATGCCTTGCCCGGCGCCCAGGGGCTGCTGGGTGCAAGCCTGCGGCTGGATGCCGAGCTCCTCGAGCTGGCACCAAACCTTGAGGCCGTCGCAAGCGTTTCGGTGGGCATCGACAACTATGATGTCGACTACCTGAGCCAGCGTAACATCCTGCTGAGCAACACCCCTGACGTACTGACCGAAACCACCGCAGACACCGGTTTTGCGTTGATTCTGGCCACGGCCCGGCGGGTGGTGGAACTGGCCAACCTGGTGCGCTCCGGGCAATGGAAACAAAACATCGGGCCGATGCATTTCGGCAGCGACGTGCATGGCAAAACCCTCGGCATCATAGGCATGGGACGGATCGGCGAAGCGCTGGCACAACGTGGGCATTTCGGCTTCGGCATGCCGGTCATCTATCACAGTCACTTGGAGAAACCTGCGGTGCAGACGCGCTTCAATGCGCAGTACCGCAGCCTGCCGCAGTTGCTGGAGCAAGCGGATTTCATCTGCCTTACCTTGCCGTTGACCGCCGAAACCGAAGGCCTGATCGGCGCCCGGGAATTTGCGCTGATGCGCCCGGAAAGCATCTTCATCAACATTTCACGGGGCAAGGTGGTCGACGAGGCGGCGCTGATCGAGGCCCTGCAAAAAGGACAAATTCGCGCGGCGGGACTGGATGTGTTCGAGCGCGAACCGCTGGGGCAAGATTCACCGCTACTGCAGTTGGACAACGTGGTAGCGACGCCGCATATCGGTTCCGCCACCCATGAAACACGCGAGGCCATGGCACGCTGTGCGGTGGATAATCTGCTGGCGGCATTGGCCGGTGAGCGGCCGCCGAACCTGGTGAATGGCGGGGTGTGGGATCAGCGCACTCTCTAAATACAGAGATCAAAAGGTCCCAGCCTGCAGCAGCGCCTACAGCTTCGCGTAGAAAATTCCTATATCTACAGTTGCGGTGACTGACAGCCTTTTCGACCATTCCTCGCTAAAGTCGCCCACCTGTAATTTGTGACAGGTTCCAAGGCCGTTGATTCGCGATATAAGTGGACCAAGCCTACAGCCCTGACTCAGGTGTCTGAAGGCTGGCCGCATGAACCTCGCCTTTATGAAGTAGGAAGATTCTGCCGTGCCCACGCCATCATTGATGATAAATGGGAGAGCCCGTTATGTACCGAACCAACTCAGCCCCAGTCCGGTCAGCGCCAGCCCAGGTCAATTTTCAGCCACAGAAACCCGAAAAACCTAAAGCAATCACACTCACAACCAGGGAACAAGAGGTTTTGCAGTGGAGCGCCGCTGGCAAGTCCTCCTGGGAGATCGGCCAGATCGTGCGCTGCACCGAAGCCGGTGTGAACTACCACTTCTGCAACATCCGCCGAAAATTCGGCGTGAGTTCGCGCTGGACCGCAGTGGTCAAGGCGCTGGAACAAGGCTTGATTCATTTGCCTTGAACCGGGGCTGGCCGTGGCGTACACAAATCAAATACACCTCCTCCGATACGCACGGCTGCTCCTGCGGGCCCCAAAGCCGATAGAGAAACCTGTCCAGTGCCCGTCGCCTCCTCGCACTCTACGAGGGGGTACAAGGACGAAGGTGTAGGGTCGATTCGCAAGTTGAAGGCCTCATCCGAGGGTTGCCCGTCGCTTTCACCCAAGGGAATCAATTTGTAAAACACGTCAAACCGCTTTTCTGGCTGAAGCGGTGTCGCCATATTTGAGGGGATAGCAGTACTGGGAATCTTGAATCGCCTTGGTGAACCGGCGACGGGTTCTTTGACAACGACTTGACCGTTGTGAGGGTGTCCCATCCAGTGCACCTCGACCCTGACGTCGGGACCGATCGTGACTGCGTCGGGAATGATGACGTACGCACCATTAGTACTTGCTGCAATCCAGCCCATATTTGGGCCTTCGGATGTAACCCCCTCTACCAGCGGAGCCGGCAATTTCTGAGAGGCGCGCACATCAAGCGTCAATGGGGTGCCGGACTCACTGGCACCGACGCTCGCGTACTGATAACTCACCTTCACCTTCCCCCCGACATTCCCCAGCAACCACTCAGGCTCCAGGTGGAACTCCAGCACATCACTGTCGAGGGTCGAACGGTCGACCTGCATTGACCGGATGACACTCTTTGTCCCCATCCAGTACATAAGCACCCCATCACCGTGCTGGATGCCTGGGGGCACGGGCTGAATCTGCAGGGTCAACCCCTTGGGGAAACGGCCTGGATCAATCGGACCACCGCTGTGACCCTTGATCTTTATCTCAGGCAACAATGGGGACGTCGGCGCTACGATTTTCACCAATTGAAACTCGGAATCGCTGGGGCCCTGCCCATTGGCATACTCGACTTTGTAACTGAATTGCGCATGCCCACCGCGAATAAAGTTGAACTCGCTACGCGGCACGTTGAACTCCAATGGCTGCCCCAAGTGCTTGTCGATGAGGTCTATCTTGACAGTGTGCGCGTCGTCTTCCGGGACCCCGAATTTGTCGTAGCCCTGCCACTCAAATGTCACTTTGTCGCCAACACTCATCGCCCGATAGGGCGGCACAACTGCCGTCACACCCCCGGTATCTACAGCTTCGGGATCCAGAGCCAGATCATGGGATTCCTTGATCTGTGCAACAGGAAGAAGCGCCGGTGGGCGTTTGCCCAGGTAGAGGAATTTCCGTTGGGATTCGTCTCCTCGTTTATTTGGATCCGAATCATCGCCCAATGCGTAGGAATAAAAGGCCCAGCCTTGATCCATGTCTTTAAACGTTGTGTTAAGGATGTATACCGGCATTCCCAGTGACGGGTCATACGCCATTAATGGCATTGTCGATCCAGGCCTTCAACTTAAAAGCAGACAGGTTAAGCCTGGGTGGCCCATTACTGACAGCATCAAATGCATGATCATTAAAACCCCCACCAAGCCACCCGTGCCGCCGTCCTCCCCCGCGCCTTGAACGTCCGCCGCTCTCTTTTTGCTTATGAGGCCTGTAAAATGACCACTTCCGCCACCAACTCCCAAGCATGCAGTTTCATGAGTTTCTTGCAAGGCGGTGTTGATCCGCGTACCGGGCAATATACCTTGTCC
The DNA here is from genome assembly GCF_000217955.3 of Pseudomonas fluorescens HK44. GTDB lineage: Bacteria > Pseudomonadota > Gammaproteobacteria > Pseudomonadales > Pseudomonadaceae > Aquipseudomonas > Aquipseudomonas fluorescens_AQ. The sequence continues at coordinate 1,195,924 of NZ_AFOY02000015.1, forward strand.
ATTAACTTGCCCGAACTCCAGTGCAACGAACTCAGCGGCCCTGCCGTGCCCGTGGGCCTGAACTTCAATCCATTGAACAACGAGGATTCCGGTTACGGCCTGGGCTTTAACTTCAATCTGTCCGAGTTCAATTCGGACACCCGCATCCTGGCCCTGAGCACCGGGGAAACCTTTAAAGTGACCGGCAGCGGCCAGAAACCGGACATCAAGGAACAAAAACTCGACAGCTTTCATTTTGAAGACAACCAGGACGGCACTTACCGCGTACTGCACAAGTCCGGACTGGTCGAAACCCTCGAGCTGGGGAGCAGCAGCAAAGACCCTGTGGCCCTGCCGCGCAAGATCCAGTCCCCCACCGGTCATAGCGTCAACCTCAATTACGTCGGTTTCAGGGGGGGGCGGCGCCTGGAAAGCATCAGCGATGCCCAGGGCAAAGCGTTGCTGCAGATCACCGACCATCACCCAGCGGGCATCGTTGTTCACTGCCAGGTTTTCGACATTTTCCAGGCGCCCGGTCAGTGTCGCGGAATGGTCGAGCACGACATCGGCACGGCTGCCGTCTGCCACCACGATATCGCCAACCAGGTGACTGTTATCGGCCTTGAAGTTGGCCGACGAATCATTGATCAGTTCCAGCAGCACGCCGTTACCGCCCTTCAACGTGGAACCGTTATTCGCCTGCGCTTGATGGTAGCTGTGCGCATGGCGTCCTCGGGCGCGCCGGTTTTTGCTTACCTTACCGGTCGACTAACTTGCGCACAGGTGCCACCCTTTCGTTTAGTCGCGAGATGGTTGCGGCCCTACTACAAAAGGGAAGCATCTATGTTCAAAGTAACGCCAAACCCACCGGACACCGATCCGGTTTCCCCGTACGAACCCGATTCGAACAAACTCAACGAGGCCGCCGAACGGGCCCTCGACTTCCACTTCCCCTCGATTGCCGACATCAAAGCCACGCCACGCACACCCAGCACGCTGTTTACCGTGGACCCCGAGGCTGATACCGAAACCCTGATGGTGTATTGGGTCGAGACGCTGGCCTCGGTCGATGTGATGGTGCACCAGTTGGTGAATCATCTGGACGGCGAGTCGCGCAATGCGCTGCTGGGTATTTCAAACAGAGTGATGCTGGCGGAGATCACTGCGAACCGCATGCTGGATCAGATTGATCCGCCCGAGTAGGTGTGATGTGCCGGGGTGAGGGCGCGCGATGATTGGCGCCCTCTGCTCCTCTAACCTCGGCGGTCGTCATCCAACGTCAACAGCTCCTAGCGACGAGCTGCCAACAACTGCGTCGCACAGCGTACGATTCGGCGGCAGGCTTCGGCCAGCCGCTGTTGGTCGAGCACCAGGCCAATGCGGATATGCCCCGCTGCACTCGGCCCGAACGCTTCACCGGCGAGCACCGACACGGCATAGCCTTCCAGCAGCTTCTCGGCGAACGCTTGCGCACCGACCCCGGTCTGGCGCACATCGACCATCACGAACATCCCGCCATCCGGAATGACCGGATTAATGCCCGGGCAATCGCTCAATCGCGCGCACACCAGGTCACGCCGCGCACGGTACTCGTCGCGCATCAGCGCAAGCTCCGGCAAATCAGCCTCCAGTGCCACACGCGCTGCGTTCTGCACGAAGTCGGGAATGCCGAAGAGCATGCACAGCGAAAGGTTCTCCAGGTGTTCAGCCAAGCGTTTCGGACCGATCACCCAACCAACTCGCCAGCCACTCATGGCGTGGGATTTCGACAGACTGTTCACGGTCGCCGTACGCTCGGCCATCCCCGGCAGGCTGGCCGGACTGATGTGCTCGCCGTCGTACAACAGTTCGCTGTAGACCTCATCGCTGATCAGCCACAGATCATGTTTGACGCACAAACGCGCCAACGCCTGCCAGATCGCCAGCGACAGGCTGGCGCCGGAAGGATTGTTCGGACTGTTGAGCAAAATGGCGCGGGTTTTCGGGGTGATTTGTGCGGCGACGTCCGCCGGGTCAACGCGAAAGCCGTTCTCCGACCGTACCGCTATCGGCACCACCTTCGCCCCGCAGGCACCGAACACGCCTTCATAGGTCACGTACATCGGTTCTGCGACCAACACTTCGTCACCCGGATCAAGCAGGCATTGCACCACCGAATACACCGCACACTGCGCGCCCGGCAGCACCAGCACATGATCGGCATCGACCACCTGACCGCTGCGACGGGTGTGGCGACGGGCGATGCTGGTGCGCAGCGACCGCGTGCCGCGCACCTCGGAATAATGCGTATCACCGGCCAGCAAGCTGTCGATGGCCGCCTGGACGATCGGCTTCGGCGTATCGAAATCCGGGTCGCCGACCGACAGCAGCAGTACATCGACGCCCTGCTCGCGCAACTCCAGCGCTCGGTAGTGAATCTGCCAGGCATCGGCTCCGTCGCCAGCGATTCGTTGGGTCAAGGCTGAATAGCGCATGTACTTCTCCTGTCGCGCGAACTCCATAGTCAACCCTATCTCAAATCACGAAACGCGCCACCATGGCATTCAAATCAACCGCCAGGCGCGACAGCTCATGGCTGGCGGCGCTGGTCTGGTTGGCACCGGCGGCCGATTGCGTGGCCAGGTCGCGGATGTTCACCAGGTTACGGTCCACTTCGCGTGATACCTGCGCCTGTTCTTCCGAGGCACTGGCGATCACCAGGTTGCGCTCGTTGATCTGGTGGATCGACTGGGTGATTTGTTCCAGCGCCACGCCAGCCGCACGGGCCAGCTCCAACGTGGTGTGAGTGCGCTGGTTGCTTTGCTGCATGGAGTCGACCGCTTCGCCGGTGCCGTTTTGAATCCCGGCGACCATTTTTTCGATTTCCTGGGTCGATTGCGCGGTGCGATGCGCCAAGGCGCGGACCTCGTCTGCCACCACCGCAAAACCGCGTCCGGCTTCACCGGCACGTGCCGCTTCGATGGCGGCGTTCAGCGCCAGCAGGTTGGTTTGCTCGGCAATCGCCCGAATCACGTCCAGCACCTTGCCGATATCGCGGCCCTGAGTGGCCAGCCCTTCGATCATCAGCGAGGTGTTTTGCACGTCATGGGTCATGGTCTGGATGGCGTTGACGGTTTCCACCACGCGGTCGCGACCTTCACGGGCGGCCTGGGTCGATTGATTCGACGCTTCGGAGGTGGACACCGCGTTGCGTGCAACCTCTTCCACGGCGGCGGTCATTTCATTGACGGCGGTCGCGGCCTGTTCGATTTCGTTGTTTTGCTGTTGCAGGCCGCGTGACGCTTCCTCGGTCACGGCGCTGAATTCTTCCGCGGCAGCCCCCAGCTGATTCGCGGAACCGGCGATTTGCTCGATGGTTTTGCGCAAGTTGGCTTGCATGGTCGACAAGGCCCCGAGCAGACGCGCCGGTTCGTCCTTGCCGTCGACTTCTATAGGCTTGGTGAGGTTACCGCCGGCAATCGATTCAGCGGCGGCGATCGAGCGGTTCAGTGGTGTGACGATACTGCGGGTCAGCAGCCAGGCCAGAAACACCGTCACCAGTGCAGCGAACACCGACACCGCGATGATGCCGTTGGTGGCGTAAGAGTATTGGTCGCCCGCGACAGCGTCGGCCTCGGTTGCGCCTGCCTGGTTAATGGCGATCAGCTTGTTCAACTGCTCACCCATCAAATCGGTACCGTCCTTGATACGCGTATTGATCAGAGTGCGCATGTCTTCGACTTTGTTCTGTCGCGACAGCTCCATCATCTGGCTTTGGGCTTGCAGATAACTGTCCAGGGTGGCAGCAAAGGTTTTGTACAGCGCCGCTTCTTCCGGACCAGCTGGCAGAGCTGCGTAGCCCTTTTGAGCTTGTCTGGCCTTGTCAGTGAGTACGCTGACTCGGGTTTCAGCGTCTTGCAGTCCCGCGGCGTCGCGGTTGACCAGCACACGGAACGACAGAATGCGCAAGCGCAGGACGTCTTCTGTGATATTCCCAAGGAAGGCAACGCTGGGTAGCTGATTGCTTTCCATGTCGATGGAGGCCTGGCGGATGATCGACATGCGGTTCACGGCAAAAACGCCGAGCACGATCACCAGCAACGCAATGAAAGCAAAACCCAGGAAAGCTCGAGGCGCGATATTCATGTTTCGCAAGGACATAGGATGAGTCTCGGAGTAGTGATGTCTTCGAGCATCCATGCAGTGAACGCTGGCAGGCGCAAGATCGCTCTGCGCGTGCAGGTAGGCGACTTTGATTTAAGGGGGTGTGTGCGCCTATACCCTGTATCGGCAGGGCTTTAGGTTTTATGCAGGGTTGAGCGAAATATATTTCTGGACAGGACAAGTGTTTCAAGAGTGAAACACTGCCTTTACCTGTCCTGTGGCGAGGGAGCTTGCTCCCGCTGGGGCGCGAAGCGGCCCCGAAATGGCGAAAAAAAATATAGCAAAAGCTTACGGCGGCTTCGCCGCCGAGCGGGAGCAAGCTCCCTCGCCACAATGGACCGTGTTCAGTTCTTATGTACTGCGATGCGCCAGACGCGGGCGATGTCCCGGGCGCGATCATGCAGCAGGCGCGGCGCGTCGGCGCAGGCTTGCTCCAGGGGCATCGGCCCGGACGCGAGAGCGAATGCCGCGTCCACGCCATGTTCGTACATCTGCTGGTAGCCCTCGCCGAGCGTGCCGGCAATCACGATCACCGGCACACTATGCTGCCGGGCAATGCGCGCCACCCCAAACGGGGTTTTGCCGCGCAAGGTCTGGGCGTCGAAGCGGCCCTCGCCGGTGATCACCAGGTCCGCATCACGTACCGCCTCTGCCAGGCCGACCAGATCGGCAACCACTTCCACCCCGGCACGAAATTGCGCGCCCAGGAACGCCTTGGCCGCAAACCCCAGACCGCCCGCGGCGCCACTGCCCGGTTCGTCACGCAGGTCTTTTCCCAGAGCGTGGGCGCAGAGTCCGGCGAAATGCCCAAGGGCCTGATCCAGCTGTTGAACCTGCTCGACCGAGGCGCCTTTCTGCGGGCCGAATATCGCTGAGGCACCGTGGGGACCGCACAACGGGTTGTTGACGTCGGCGGCGATCTCGAAGCGCACGCTGGCCAGACGCGAGTCCATTTCACTCAGATCGATCTGCGCCAGTTGCGCCAACGCCAGGCCACCCAGTTTCAATGTCTGGCCCTGGGCATCGAGCAGTCGTACACCCAGCGCCTGCAATGCCCCGGCACCCGCGTCGTTGGTGGCGCTACCGCCGATGGCCAGGATGATCCGCTGCGCCCCTGCATCGAGTGCCGCGCGGATCAGTTCGCCCGTACCAAAAGTGCTGCTGATGCACGCATCGCGCTGGCCCACCGGCACCAACTGCAAACCGCTGGCTTCGGCCATTTCGATGATCGCGGTGTGATTGTGGGGCAGCCAGCCCCAGTGCGCGTCGACCTGGGTGCCGAGTGGCCCCTGTACTGTGGCGCGGCGCAGTTCACCTTCGCAGGCAGCGAGAATCGACTCGACCGTCCCTTCCCCGCCGTCAGCCATCGGGCACTTGACCAGCGTCGCGTCCGGCCAGACCTCGGCCAGGCCCAGCGCAATGGCATTGGCCACGGCTTCGGCACTCAGACTGTCCTTGAACGAATCGGGGGCGATGACGATTTTCATATGAATTCTCCAGTTCCAATGGAGCCCATGCTGCCAGTTGATATGAACAATAACGCCGGTCAACTGCACAAGCGGCCATGAGGATTATTGTTCATTTCCACAAAACCCTGTGGGAGCGAGCCTGCTCGCGATGGCGATGCGTCAGTCACCCTGGATAGTGGATGTGATGGCCTCTTCGCGAGCAGGCTCGCACACAGGGATTTATGTCGTTCACGGTTTGGCGTCTGTCTCGGGCAGCAGCTGCACCCCCAGGTACAGCGCAAGCATGCCGTCGAGGCGCAGCGGGTCAACGCCGCTGAGTTCGGCAATGCGCTCCATGCGGTAGCGCAAGCTGTTGCGGTGAATGCCCAACGCATCGGCACAGGCCTGGCTTTGGCCATCGTGTTCGCACCAACTGCGCAATGTCGCCAACAGTTGGCCATTGCTGTCCTTGGCGATGACTTTGCGCAGAGGCGTGAGCAACTCGTCCAGCGCATCGTCGTTGCGATGACGCCAGAGCATGACCGGCAATCGATAGCGGTTCAGTGTCAGCAAACGGGTTTTCGGCAGCACGTCGCGCCCATAGGCCAGCAAGTCGCCAACCCGTCGATAGCAACGGCGCAAGCCTTGTAAACCGTCGGCCTGGCCACCCACGGCGATGCGCAGAATGTTCCAGCCCAGGCCTTCGAGTTTTTCCAGCAAGCGCTCGTTGTCCACTGCTTGCGTGGTCGGCCGGCACCACAGCAGCGATGACTTGGCGGAACTCACGCACCAACTGTCGGGATAGCGCGAGATCAACCAGGCACTCAAGGCCTCGGCGGTTTGCCCCGCCCCATGTTCCCGGCCCAACTCGAACAAATAAGGGGTACGCGACAGCTGCGGCTTGAGGCCCATTTGCTGAGCTTCGTCGATCAGCCGTGGCGAATCCCCGGCCTCGCTGAGCAGCAACGCCAACAGGTCATCGCAACGCTGGCGACGCCATTGCTGCTCGGCCTGCTGGTTGCGCTGGCCGACCAGCATCTCGGCCGTCATGCGCACCAGTTCGGCGTAGGTACGCAGTTGCTCGGGTTCGCCGGTAATGCCCAACACGCCAATCAAACGCTGATCGAGCAGCAACGGTAGATTGATCCCCGGCTGCACGCCTTTGAGATGCACGGCAGTCTGCGCGTCGATTTCCACCACGCGCCCATTCGCCAGCACCAGTTGCGCACCTTCGTGGCGGGTATTGATCCGCTCCGGCTCGCCACTGCCGAGGATCAGCCCTTGGCTGTCCATGACATTGACGTTGTACGGCAGAATGGCCATCGCCCGGTCGACGATATCCTGCGCCAGGTCGTGATCGAGTTCGAACATGCGGCGTAATCCTTGAAAACGTGCGGCGATTGATTGTTCACCCGCACAGGCTGTTGGCGCAAACCCTGTGCTCAGGCACAAAGACATCCGCGCAGGGGTGACCGAGACTCTCCAGGCGACCAACGTTACCCTTGCCTCGCCAAAAATCATAATAAAGAGAGTCCCGCCATGTCACAGAGCGCCGCTGCCACCCTGGCCACCGATGACGATAAAAACGCCGTCTACAAGCGCGTTACCCTGCGCCTGATCCCCTTCATCTTCATCTGCTACCTGTTCAACTACCTCGACCGGGTCAACGTTGGATTTGCCAAGCTACAGATGCTCGATGCGCTGAAATTCAGCGAAACCGTGTACGGCCTCGGGGCCGGGATTTTCTTCATCGGCTACGTGTTGTGTGGCGTACCGAGCAACCTTGCGCTGACCCGATTTGGCCCACGGCGCTGGATCGCGCTGATGATGGTCACCTGGGGCATGCTGTCGACCTGCCTGCTGTTCGTCACTACGCCAACCGGGTTCTACACCCTGCGCCTGTTCACCGGTGCCGCCGAAGCCGGGTTCTTCCCGGGCGTGGTGCTGTACCTCTCGCAGTGGTTCCCGACGTTCCGCCGTGGCCGCATCATGGCGCTGTTCATGTCGGCGATCCCGGTGTCCGGCCTGCTCGGCAGCCCGTTCTCTGGCTGGATTCTCAACCACTTCGCCGCCGGCCAGGGTGGCCTCGCCGGCTGGCAGTGGATGTTCCTGCTGCAAGGCATTCCGACCATCACCCTCGGCGCGCTGGCGTTCTTCCTGCTCAGCGACAACTTCGCCAGTGCCAAATGGCTCAAGCCACAAGAGCGTGCCGTGCTCGAGGCGGACCAAGCCATCGATTGGGCCAACAAACCGAAAGCCGCCACCGACTCGCTGCTGGCGGTGTTCAAGAACCCGGCGATCTGGGCGTTCGGCCTGATCTACTTCTGCATTCAAAGCGGTGTCTACGCGATCAACTTCTGGTTGCCGTCGATCATCAAGAACCTCGGTTTCGCCGATAACCTGGTGATCGGCTGGCTCAGTGCGATTCCGTACCTGCTAGCGGCCGTGTTCATGTTGATGGCAGGTCGCTCGGCCGACCTGCATAAAGAACGCCGCTGGCATTTGGTGGTGCCGATGCTGATGGGCGCAGCGGGTCTGCTGATCGCCGTGAACTTTGCGGCCAGCCCGGCCATTGCAATTCTTGGCCTGACCATCGCCACCATGGGCGCCCTCACCGGCCTGCCGATGTTCTGGCCGGTGCCGACCGCCATGCTCAGCGCCGGCGCTGCTGCCGGTGGCCTGGCGTTGATCAACTCCATGGGCCAGATGGCCGGTTTCCTCAGCCCGTACCTCGTCGGCTGGGTCAAGGACAGCACCGGCTCGACCGATGCGGCGCTGTACCTGCTGGCCGGGGTGATTGTCAGCGGCAGCCTGTTGGCTCTGCGCATGACCCGCACCTTGCGCGCTTGATCACCGCCAATCTTCCAATAATGAAATGGCTACCCCCGCCGCCCCCTGTGATCGCCCACTAAGCTTTCGCAGGGGGCTCATCGGAGACCGTTGCCATGAACAAAGTAGCTATTGCCGCCATCGATCTGGGAAAACACTCTTTCCATCTACACGCGCAAGATGATCGTGGTCATGAGCTTTACCGCAAAAAGTTTACTCGTGCGGCGCTCATGCAGCACCTGATGAATCTCGAACCCTGCACCGTTGTGATGGAAGCCTGCGGCGGAGCCCACTTCATGGCGCAGGAGGTCGCGAAGCTGGGACATACGCCCAAGCTCATTGCCCCGCATCTCGTACGCCCTTACGTGAAAAGCAACAAAAACGACTTCGCTGATGCCGAGGCGATCTGCGAGGCGGCGACTCGTCCAACAATGCGCTTTGTACACCCCAAAACCCAGGCTCAGCAGCTGCTGGCCATGCTCAACTCGACACGCGATTCGTTCATCAAAGAGCGCACCGCGACCGTCAATCGGATTCACGCAGCGCTTTTGGAGGTCGGCGTCAGTCTGGCCACAGGCTTCAAGCCCATCAAAGAACTGCCCGCTCGGCTTGAAGCGAGTTCAATTCCTGTGCCCATCAAAAAACTTCTGACGAGGTTGCAGGAGCACTTCACCTATCTGGATGGGCAGATCAAGACGCTGGACAAGGAAGTGGAATGCCAGGCCGCCGAAGATGATCTGGCGGCTCGTTTGATGACCATGCCCTGCGTAGGCCCGATCACCTCCAGCGTCCTGGCTGCCGAATTGGGCGATGGCAAGCAGTTCAAATGCGGCCGAGGCTATTCGGCCTCAATCGGGCTGATACCCAAACAGCATTCTACGGGCGGCAAGACCGTCCTGCTGGGCATCAGCAAGCGAGGTGATCGCAACCAGCGGCGCCTGCTTGTCCAATGTGCCCGTGTTTACCTGATGCAACTGGACCGACAGAAAGGCTGGCTGGCGGACTGGGTCCGGCAGCTATTGGCCCACCATCACTCCAACCATGTGGTCTGCGCGCTGGCCAACAAGCTGGCAAGGATCGCCTGGGCGATTGCTGCCCACCACACTGAATTTGATGCAGGGCCAACCGCGATGAACGCCTGACCCTGCTGTCACCCGAGCACCACCCACCTGGTTTTGCGATGCTGGATAACAGATGACGTGAACGGCTAACCGGCCTGACGACAACCCTGAGCTCCCACACGGCTGAAAGGCCGTTCGAATAATTAGGATCGTTAGGCATCGATTCTCATCGAGGCGCGGGGTTGCCACCCCACACAGACGCCGGATAGATGAAAGCAAGCCAAACACGCATCAAAAACAGTATTGCAGAAAAGGGGGTAACCATAGATGTGGGAGCGAGCCTGCTCGCGATGGCGGCATGACAGTCAACATTGATGGTGAATGTAAAGCAGCTATCGCGAGCAGGCTCACTCCCACACTGATTTCAGCATTGGCCGGATAATTCCGTTTGCCCCGTGCGGTTGTTCTGGTATTTGATTGAGCCTTTCCCACCGGTAAAAGGATTTCGCACATGAGCTACCGCACACTGGGCCACTCCGGACTGCAAGTGTCCACCCTGACCCTGGGCACCATGATGTTCGGCGAGCAGACCAGCACTGAAGATTCGCTGCGAATCATCGAGAAGGCCTGGGATCGGGGCGTCAACTTCATCGACACGGCAGACGTATACACCGGCGGCCGCTCCGAGGAGATCGTCGGCGAAGCGATTGCCGGTCACCGTCACGAATGGGTGGTGGCTTCCAAGGTCGGTTTCGGCCCGGTGGACGGTGTGCCGAATCGCAGCGGGCTGAGCCGCAAGCACCTGTTCAATGGCATCGAGGCCAGCCTGACCCGTTTGGGCACCGATTACCTGGACATCTATTACCTGCACCGCGAAGACCACACCACGCCGCTGGAGGTCACGGTGTCGGCCATCGGCGACCTGATTCGCCAAGGCAAGATCCGTTACTGGGGCTTGTCCAACTACCGCGGCTGGCGTATCAGCGAAGTGATCCGCGTCGCCGAGAAACTCGGCGTCGACAAACCGGTGATCAGCCAGCCGCTGTACAACATCGTCAACCGCCAGGCTGAAACCGAACAAATCACCGCCGCCAATGCCTACGGCCTCGGTGTAGTGCCTTATAGCCCGTTGGCCCGTGGCGTGTTGAGCGGCAAGTACGCGCCAGACGTCACCCCGGACGCGAACAGCCGCGCCGGTCGCCAGGACAAGCGCATTCTGGAAACCGAATGGCGGGTCGAGTCGCTGCGCATTGCCCAGCAGATTCAGGCATACACCCAAGAGCGCGGCGTCGGTATCGTCGAGTTCGCCATCGCCTGGGTGCTGAACAACTCTGCCGTCAGCTCGGCCATCGTCGGCCCGCGCACCGAAGCCCAATGGGATGCCTACACCAAGGCCCTGGCGGTGAAGATCACGGCCGAAGACGAAGCCTTCATCGACTCGCTGGTGACGCCGGGGCACTCCTCGACGCCGGGGTTCAATGATATGGGCCATTTCGTGTCGGGTCGTAAACCACGTTCCAACTAAATAAACACATACCCCTGTGGGAGCGAGCCTGCTCGCGATAGCGGTCTACCAGCCAACATCAATGTTGAATGTGAAACCGCCATCGCGAGCAGGCTCGCTCCCACAGTTGGTTTATGTTGATCATTCGGACAATATTCGGCTCTGAAACCACGTATCCTTTGCACCCGCTTCACGCTCACTCGATGTCTCGCGAGGACAGTTTGTCTAAAGGTATTGCTCTATCGGTGTCAGCCTCGGTGCTGTTCGCCGTCATGTATTTCTACACCTCGTTGCTGTCACCCCTGAGCGGTGTGGAAATCTTCGGCTGGCGAATGCTGCTGACCGTGCCGTGCATGACCGTGTTCATGGTGGTTTCCGGCGAATGGCGGCGCGTGGTCGAAATCCTCCATCGGGTAGGCAGCAAACCGGCATTGTTCGGTGGTCTGCTGGTTTCCTCGGCATTGCTCGGCGTGCAACTCTGGCTGTTCATGTGGGCGCCGCTGAACGGCCACAGCCTTGACGTTTCGCTGGGTTACTTCCTGTTGCCACTGACCATGGTGCTGACCGGGCGCATCGCCTATGGCGAACAGCTCTCGTACCTGCAAAAGGTCGCCGCGTTTTTCGCCACCCTCGGCGTGCTCAACGAGTTGTATCAGGTGGGCAGTTTTTCCTGGGCGACCTTGTTGGTGGCCATCGGTTACCCGACCTACTTCGTGCTGCGCCGACGTTTGGCATCGGACAACCTCGGTGGCTTGTGGCTGGACATGACGCTGATGTTGCCGGTGGCGTACGGGTTCGTGCATAGCGGCGAACAAGGCTTTGCAGTGTTCGATCAACACCCGTGGCTGTCGCTGCTGATCCCGCTGCTCGGAGTGATCAGTGCTTCGGCGCTGGTGGTGTACATCATTGCCAGCCGCTTGCTGCCATTCAGCCTGTTCGGGCTGCTGAGCTATGTCGAACCGGTGCTGTTACTGGGCGTTGCGTTGCTGCTGGGGGAAAGCATCAAGGCGGGAGAATGGCTGACCTACATTCCGATCTGGCTGGCGGTGCTGGTATTGATGTTTGAGGGGTTCAAGCATTTGATGCGGCATCGCCGCCCTTAACGCTGCGCAAAACAATGTGGGAGCGAGCCTGCTCGCAATAGCGATCTGTCAGCCAACATCAATGTTGAGTCTGAAGACGCCATCGCGAGCAGGCTCGCTCCCACCGGATTACAGTTGAAGCAGATTATTCAGTCGAGAGCACACCACGGCGAACCTGATCGCGCTCGATGGATTCGAACAGTGCCTTGAAGTTGCCTTCGCCGAAACCATCGTCGCCTTTACGCTGGATGAATTCGAAGAACACCGGGCCCATCAGGGTTTCCGAGAAGATTTGCAGCAGCAGACGCTTGTCGCCCGCCTCGGACGAACCGTCCAGCAGAATCCCCCGCGCTTGCAGTTCGTTGACCGGTTCGCCGTGGTTCGGCAAACGGCCTTCGAGCATTTCGTAGTAGGTGTCCGGCGGCGCGGTCATGAAGCGCATGCCGATCTTTTTCAGGTGATCCCAGGTCTTGATCAAGTCATCGGATAGGAAGGCAACGTGCTGGATGCCCTCGCCGTTGAACTGCATCAGGAACTCTTCGATCTGCCCGGCGCCCTTGGACGATTCTTCATTCAGCGGGATGCGGATCATGCCATCCGGGGCGGTCATGGCCTTGGAGGTCAGGCCGGTGTATTCGCCCTTGATGTCGAAGTAACGGATCTCGCGGAAGTTGAACAGCTTCTCGTAGAAGTTCGCCCAATAGGCCATACGACCGCGGTACACGTTATGAGTCAGGTGGTCGATGATCTTCAGGCCGGCCCCGACCGGGTGACGGTCAACGCCTTCGATGAACACGAAATCGATGTCGTAGATCGAGCTGCCTTCGCCGAAACGGTCGATCAGGTACAACGGCGCGCCGCCGATGCCTTTGATCGCCGGCAGGTGCAGTTCCATCGGGCCGGTTTCGATGTGGATCGGCTGGGCGCCAAGTTCCAGTGCACGCTTGTAGGCCTTTTGCGAATCCTTGACCCGGAACGCCATGCCGCATACCGACGGACCGTGTTCGGCCGCAAAGTACGAGGCGACGCTGTGGGGTTCGTTGTTGAGGATCAGGTTGATCTGGCCCTGACGATACAGGTGCACGTCTTTGGAGCGGTGGGTCGCGACCTTGGTGAAACCCATGATCTGGAAGATCGGCTCAAGGGTGTTCGGGGTCGGCGATGCGAATTCGATGAACTCAAAGCCCATCAGGCCCATTGGGTTTTCGTATAAATCTGCCATGGTTGGCGCCTCATCATGATGCTTTTGGAATTAACGGAACGTTAGTTACAAGCACTGCCGAGGCCGGCGGGTGGCGCACAGGAGATACCCCGCACGCTGCGGGCGAGAAAATCACCGTAGATCAATTGGAACCCGAATATCTTCATTGTCGACCCAAGGCTCTTGCGGGCGAGGCTTCTGCTGCCAGAAGACGTTATTCTTATATGCGTAACCGGATTCTACACAGCGTAACCATGTTTGTCCGCCTTCTCTATAAAATCCCCCTTTTTGACGCCGGTGCAAGGGGTTTATTGCACAGGTAAATGCCCAGCAGAATCGCCCCGCCTCCCAGGCACATCGCCAGGCTCGGTTGCTCGCCCAGCAACAGCGCGCCAAGTATCACTGCCGTCAGCGGATTCAGCGCAATGAACACCCCCGAGCGGGTGGCGCCGATTTTACGAATACCGTCGTAGTACCAAATGTAGGCCAGCGCCGAGCCGAGTACACCCAGGTACAACAAACTCGACAACTGCGTCACCTGCAATCCGCCCAGGACCTGAAGGCTCACCTCACCGCGCGCGGCGCTGGTCGCCCACAACATCAATGTGCCCAGCACAATCGAGTAGGTCACGGTATGCAGCGGGCCCAACGCCTGGTTCAGGCCTTTGGAAAACAACGAATAGATGCCCCAACCCAACACGCAACCGAATATCAGCAGATCACCGATCCAGCTGTTCGCGGCGCTGCCATCAAACACAGGCTGGCTGCGACTGACAATAACCACCCCTGCCCCGGCAATGCAGATTGCGATGCCGCCAATTTTGGCCCGACTCAAGCGCTCCTTGAACAGCAGCCAAGACGCCAGCCCGATGACCGCCGGATTCAATGCCACGATCAGTGAGGCACGAGAGGCGTTGATGTAGTGCAAGCCGTAAAAGAAGCACAGGTTGTAAAAGAAGATCCCGAAAAAACCCAATCCCCCCAGCTGCAACCACTGCTTGAAGGTCGGGCGCATCAAAGGGATGCGCGCCAGCGCCATAAACAGCAGCAAGGCCAGGCTCGCCAACAGAAAGCGCAGGCTCGCTGCAAATAACGGGCTGAGCGAGTCGGCGAGAAACCGGCCAGCCACGAAGGTCCCACCCCAGATCATCGTGACAGTGGCGAGCTTCAGGTAAACCGGAACATCTGAATCACGGGAGCCGCTCTGGACAAGGCTTTTCATAATTTTCCACGCGAAGAAGCAAGTCGGATGACGTATTCTTTGCGTAATACCTGATCATCGTAAAATGAGTAAATACTCATGACCTTGACCCAACTCGAGATCTTTTCGCTGGTGGCCGAGCTGCACGGTTTCACCAGTGCGGCCACCCGCCTGGGCATCACCCAGTCGGCGGTGTCCCATGCCATTAAATCGCTGGAGCAGGAACTCGGTGTCGAGTTGCTCAGACGGCATCAGTCCCACATCGAGCTCAGCGATATCGGTCAACAACTGCTGTTGCGCGCCCGCGCCATGCTCGGACTGGCCAGCACCCTGCGCCAGGAAGCCGCGGATGCTCGCGGAATGAAGCGTGGCACGTTGCGTATCGGCTCATTCGGACCGACCTCATCGATCAAACTGCTGCCGAAGATTTTGCAGCACTACCGCGCGGCGTATCCGGAAATCGAGATCCATGTTGACGAAGGTCCAGATCGGCAAGTGCTGCAATGGCTTGAAGAGCGGCGTATCGACATCGGTTTTGTGGTGTTGCCCGAGGAGCGTTTCGATACCTTCGCGCTGGTGGAAGACCAGATGGTCGCGCTGATACCGACCACTCATGAACTCGCCCGACGCGACAGCCTGACCTTGAGTGATCTGTGTCACGACCCGTTCATTCTCACTGAAGCAGGCTCTTCGGAGCTGGTTTCGCACCTGTTCAGCGCTGCCCGGCTGTCCCCGGACATTCGCTATCGCAGCTCGCAACTGCTCAGCACCCTGGAAACCGTCAGCCGTGGCGACGCCTTGACGCTGGTCGCCGAACTATCGCTGCCAAATGCGCAACACGCGCGCTACCTGAAAAAGCCGCTTTCACCGCCGGTCAAACGTCAGGTCGGCCTGGCAGTGCTCGACCAGCGCCAGTCATCGCCGGCCACCCTGGCGTTTATCAAGTTGGCCACAAGGCTCGACTACCATTGAAAAACACAAAGCCTGTGCGCCATCTATCATGGCCCTTGTCCGTACTCTTTTTGAGAGGCAAGTCTGTGCCCTGCCTGCATTTGAGAGCCCTACTCTATCTGAGAGCCCTACTCCGTCGCCGCAGGTTCCACACATGCCCTTGACCATCAAAGCCCGCCGCACACCACGGACTCGCAACCTCTTCACGCTGTTGATCGGCTTGGTGCCGGTGGTGCTGGGCTTCGTCATTCTGCACATGCAGGCCGAACGGGTGCTGGAGCGCAGCACCCGCCAAACGGCCGAAGAAGCGGTGCGCCAGGTCGAATTGATGCTCGACAACACCGCACAGGCGGCAAAAGAACTGCTGCCTCTGGCCGGACAACCTTGCGTCGATGTAAAACTGGCCCTGCGTGAGCAAGTCACGCGTCGGCCCTTTGTCCGCTCAACCAATCTGGTGTGGGACAACAACCTGTATTGCAGCTCGCTGTTTGGTGACTATCAGGCGGAGGTTGATCCTGGCGAATACACCCAGGGCACGCTGTGGTTGATGGACGGTAACCCCGTCACACCCAATAGCTCATTGCTGGTGTATCGCCTGAGCAATGGCAGACAAGGCGCCCTGACCTCCCTTGACGGCTATCACCTGAGCAACGTCCTGCGGCTGATTGGCCGCAAGACCCTGCTGTTACTGCAAGTCGGGTCTCACTGGTTGTCGGCCGATGGCAAGGTGCATGAGGGTGCCCTGCCAGAATTACCGGTAGCCCGAAGCAATCTTGAATCTTCACGCTATGCCTTTGAAGTCGAGGCCGGCTTTCCCGTGGGTGAAGTCTGGCGCTACATGAAGACTGAATACCCGCCGCTGTTCAGTCTGCTGATTTTCTTTGGGGTCATCGCCGGGGCCATTGGTCATTGGCTGCAGAAACGCTCGTCATCACAGACTCACGAACTGCAGCGGGCACTGGAAGCCAATGAGTTCATTCCTTACTTCCAACCTGTGGTTCACGGTGACAGCAAAGAGTGGGCCGGCATCGAAGTCTTGATGCGCTGGCAACACCCAAAAGAAGGCCTGGTGCGTCCGGACCTCTTCATTCCATTCGCTGAGCATTCCGGCTTGATCGTGCCGATGACCCGCTCGTTGATGCGCCAGACTGCAACATTGCTCGCCCCGCACGCGCATGCGTTCCATGAGCGCTTTCATATCGGCATCAACATCACCGCCAGCCACTGCCGTGACCTTGCACTGGTAGAAGATTGCCGCGAGTTTCTCGCCGCCTTCCCGCCAGGCAAGATTGCGCTGGTTCTGGAGCTGACCGAGCGCGAGCTGATCGAACCCAACGCCATCACCCTTCAATTGTTTGAACAGTTACATGCGCTGGGGGTGATGATTGCGATCGATGACTTCGGCACCGGGCATTCAAGCCTGGGGTATTTGCGCCAGTTCAATGTGGACTTTCTGAAGATCGATCAAAGCCTTGTGGCGATGATCGGTGTCGATGCCTTGTCCCGCCATATACTCGACAGCATCATCGAACTCTCGGCCAAGCTGGACCTTGGTATCGTTGCCGAAGGTGTCGAAACCGTCGAGCAGAGTGATTATCTTGCCCGTCATGGGGTGAACTTTCTGCAAGGCTACCTATTTGGACGACCGATGCCGGGTACCGATTTCATTATTGCGTTGAACAGCCATTAATTAGCCACTTTGCGCGCTCCATGGGCATCATCAACGCAAAAATCTGCGTAGCAAACTGCATCAAACAGCCACGTGCGTTACATCATGAAAAAGACGTGATTTACTCTCGGCAAATTAACTACTACAATTTTTATTGCCTGCGCAAGATTGACAGGTGAGCCATTAACACCGAGTCGCTACAAGGCTCTTGGCTTATAGCTTTGTTTGCGGTTGGTATCAGCCAAACACACTATTGGAGTAAAGATATTGTCCAGACTCGCTGAATTTCGTGCCGCTGAAAAGGCCCTTCAAGAACAGCTCGCGCAGCTGGAATCGCTGAAGAACGACGCCGGGCTCAAGAAAGAAATCGAATTTGAAGAAAAGCTCCAGGGGCTGATGAAAACCTACGGCAAGAGCCTGCGCGACATCATCGCCATTCTCGACCCGAATCCAAAATCCAGCCTGCATCAGGCCGCCGCACCGAAAACCCGCCGTGCCCGTGTGGTCAAGGTTTATCAAAACCCGCACACTGGTGAACTGATTGAAACCAAGGGCGGCAATCACCGCGGCCTGAAAGCCTGGAAGGAACAATATGGTGCCAGCACCGTTGACTCCTGGCTGCGCGCTTAAGCTTTCCTGCGCCCCTCCAAAAGCCCTGCCTGCGCAGGGCTTTTTTATGCTCATCTATACTTAATGCAACGATGGTCGTCGATCCAGTTGGAAACGCCCGCCAAATACCGTAGGCACCCGGTACAACTTTCTGCTTAATCCCTTTGGGTATTAAACAATAACTCTCGGCACTGAAAGCGTGCAGACGTCGCGCATTACTTAAGTCTCAAGCTGTTTCTCGCATCGCGTATTTCATCCTGACTTGCGGCATAAGCTTGGGCTTGGCCTGCGTAGGAAAAAACATAGGCCTTATCGGCATCTAGCGCCGCGACTAATGTTTGCGACAACACATGTCGTCCATTTTGAGTGACCGTACAGGTGGTTTCCAGCGCTTGCAGCCTGCCCAATGTAGCGGGATGAATTTTGTTGCAAACACTTTGATAGCCGCCCTGAAAAAAATCCTTTTGCACGGACTTGCGCATTTCCAGCAGCACACCTTGCAAATTGACTTCATGCCCTGGCTCAACCTGACTCATGGTCAACTCCATGACCAGGACCGGATCACCGTTTACATCGTTTTTCACCGCCCGCTGCCTTGAAACCCTCGGGGGTGTTTGAACTGGCGCCTCCTCTTGTGGCAACACTTGCACTGCCCAGCCGCTGGGCCAGGTAATGTCGGGAAGCACAGTCTCGGCGCCGGCAACAGCCGAAAACAGGCAGGTCAAAACAAGCAGGTAGCGATACGGTCGAATCATTGTGCTCAACATGGGCGGGACGAGCGTTAAAGTCTGAGCCCCGCCACGCCACCAGGCAATAGCTGAAGGTTTTGCTTTGGTGCAATGCACCCCCTTGCGTATTATTGGCGCACTGCAAGCAAGCCCCAACAACTGCAAGCCAAGGGACAGCTCTTGTCTTGAGCGCCGTTTGCCCCACTTATTTTCCGGAGGGCCCATGAGCCTGCACGAACTGAATACCTTCCCCGGCGTTACCGCCCAACCTGACACCGCCACGCAACACTTTGTCTTCAACCACACCATGTTGCGGGTCAAGGACATCACCAAATCCCTGGATTTCTACACACGCATCCTCGGCTTTACGCTGGTGGAAAAGCGCGATTTCCCGGAAGCCGAGTTCAGCCTGTATTTCCTCGCGCTGGTCGACAAGAACCAGATCCCGGCCGACGCCGCTGCGCGTACCCAGTGGATGAAATCGATTCCCGGCATTCTTGAGCTGACTCACAACCACGGCACCGAGAACGATGCGGACTTTGCCTATCACAATGGCAACACCGACCCTCGCGGTTTCGGCCATATCTGCATTTCGGTGCCGGACATTCGTGCCGCATGCGAGCGCTTCGAAGCCCTGGGCTGCGATTTCCAGAAACGCCTGAACGATGGCCGCATGAAGAGCCTGGCGTTCATCAAGGACCCGGACGCGTACTGGGTTGAAATCATTCAGCCGGCCCCGCTGTAAAAAGATCGCCGACACTGACGTTTACGCAGGCGCAGACGTTCGGATCAGGTGATCAAAGGCGCTCAGCGATGCCTTGGCACCCTCGCCTACCGCAATCACGATCTGCTTGTAGGGCACGGTCGTGACGTCACCGGCAGCGAACACACCTGGTATCGAGGTCTCGCCACGGTTATCGACGATGATCTCGCCGCGCGGCGACAGCTCGACGGTGCCCTTGAGCCAATCGGTGTTCGGCAACAAGCCGATCTGCACGAAGATCCCTTCCAGCTCGACGCTCAGCTCTTCGCCTGACTGACGATCCTTGTAACGCAAACCGTTGACCTTCTGGCCATCGCCGGTCACTTCAGTGGTTTGCGCGCTGGTAATCACGGTCACGTTCGGCAGGCTGTACAACTTGCGCTGCAACACCGCATCGGCACGCAACTGCACGTCGAACTCCAGCAGCGTGACATGAGCAACGATACCGGCCAGGTCGATAGCCGCTTCGACACCCGAATTACCACCACCAATCACCGCGACGCGCTTGCCTTTGAACAGCGGGCCGTCGCAGTGCGGGCAGTACGCCACGCCTTTGTTGCGATATTGCTGCTCGCCCGGGACGTTCATTTCACGCCAGCGAGCACCGGTCGCAAGGATTACGGTCCGGGTTTTCAGTGAAGCACCGCTGGCGAATTTGATCTGGTGCAGCTCGCCATTCTTGCCCGGCAGCAGCTTGTCGGCGCGTTGCAGGTTCATGATGTCGACGTCGTATTGCTTGACGTGCTCTTCCAGCGCAACGGCGAGCTTCGGCCCTTGCGTCTCCTGTACCGAGATGAAGTTTTCGATGGCCATGGTGTCCAGCACCTGACCACCAAAACGCTCGGCTACAACGCCGGTACGAATGCCTTTACGGGCGGCGTAGATTGCTGCCGAAGCACCGGCTGGCCCACCACCGACGACCAGTACGTCAAAGGCGTCTTTGGCGCTGATCTTCTCGGCCTGACGCTCGATGGCGCTGGTGTCGATCTTGGCAATAATTTCTTCCAGGCCCATGCGGCCCTGACCGAAATTCACGCCGTTCAGGTAAATGCTGGGCACGGCCATGATCTGCCGTTCGGTGACTTCGTCCTGGAACAGCGCGCCGTCGATGGCGACGTGACGGATATTCGGGTTCAGCACCGCCATCAGGTTCAGCGCCTGGACCACGTCCGGGCAGTTCTGGCACGACAGCGAGAAGTAGGTTTCGAAGTTGAACTCGCCTTTGAGCGAGCGGATCTGTTCGATCACGTCACTGCTGGCCTTCGAAGGGTGACCGCCGACTTGCAGCAAGGCCAGCACCAGCGAAGTGAATTCGTGGCCCATGGGGATACCGGCGAAACGCAGGTTGATATCGCTTCCCGGGCGGTTCAACGAGAACGATGGCTTGCGCGCATCGATACCGTTGTCGAGCAAGGTAATTTGCTGGGAAAGACTGGCAACGTCTTTCAGTAACGCGAGCATTTCCCGGGATTTCGCACCGTCGTCGAGGGAGGCGACGATCTCGATCGGCTGGGTGACCCGTTCCAGGTATGACTTCAACTGAGCTTTAAGATTGGCGTCCAACATACGGGCGATTTCCATTTTGTACACGGTAGAAAAAACAACGCCCGGGCAGATTCGCCCAGGCGTTTTTTGGGGCGATGCGGTTTACGTGCTTAAGAGCTCATCGCCCTCAATCGACTCACAGACTCAGATCTTGCCGACCAGGTCCAGGGACGGAGCCAGGGTGGCCTCGCCTTCTTTCCACTTGGCTGGGCAGACTTCACCCGGGTGAGCGGCAACGTACTGGGCAGCCTTGATTTTGCGCAGCAGCTCGGAAGCGTCACGGCCAACGCCGCCATCGTTCAGTTCGACGATTTTGATCTGACCTTCAGGGTTGATCACGAAGGTGCCACGGTCTGCCAGACCGACTTCTTCAATCAGCACGTCGAAGTTGCGGGAGATCACGTGGGTCGGATCGCCAATCATGGTGTACTTGATTTTTTCGATCGCAGGCGAAGTGTTGTGCCATGCGGCGTGGGCAAAGTGGGTGTCGGTCGACACGCTGTAGATTTCTACGCCGAGCTTCTGGAATGCGTCGTAGTTGTCAGCCAGGTCTTCCAGCTCGGTTGGGCAAACGAAGGTGAAGTCAGCCGGGTAGAAGAACACGACGGACCATTTGCCTTTCAGATCGGCGTCCGACACGTCGACGAATGCGCCGTTTTTGAATGCGGTAGCTTTGAACGGTTTTACGTGGCTGTTGATGATAGGCATCGTTGACTCTCCGTCAGGGGTTGAGAAGTTGATGGAGTGAATCCTACCCACTCGACCGACGGATGACTCATTGGCAAAGCTGATGCTGCTAATTGGTTTTCGCTATTAGCCAGCACTATTAATAGAAGAAAACCATATCTATCCACCAACAGCGTTTTCAGCGATCGGGCCATCCCGAGAAACGGGCTGGCTTCAACATAGTGCATGGCAGACTTCACATCCCGCCCACTGCGATGAGCCCAAGTCGCACTGTGGGAGCGAGCCTGCTCGCGATAGGGTTTCACACTCAACCTTGAAGTTGAATCTGCTGGCCTCATCGCGAGCAGACGGAACGCCGCCCGGCTGCTCCCACATTTGGTCTCGGGTGCTCAAAATTCCGTATACCCCATACGAATGTGTAGCCAGACGCAGCTTCAGAGGCACGGAAGGACGATTAGCCCGCTACCGGTGTGCGCATGGTGACGAACTCTTCGGCAGCGGTGGGATGCACGCCGATGGTTTCGTCGAAATCGCGTTTGGTGGCGCCAGCCTTCAGGGCAATCGCCAGGCCCTGAACGATCTCACCCGCCTCCGGGCCGACCATGTGGCAACCCAAAACCTTGTCGGTCTTGGCGTCCACCACCAGCTTCATCAACGTGCGCTCCTGGCACTCGGTCATGGTCAGTTTCATCGGCCGGAAACGGCTTTCGAAAATCTGCACCTCATAACCCTCGTCCCTCGCCTGCTCTTCACTCAGGCCAACGGTGCCGATGTTCGGCAAGCTGAATACGGCCGTGGGAATCATCTTGTAGTCGACCAGACGATACTGCTCGGGCTTGAACAGCCGGCGCGCCACTGCCATGCCTTCAGCCAGGGCTACCGGTGTGAGTTGCACGCGACCGATCACATCGCCAATCGCCAGAATGGATGGTTCAGCGGTTTGATACTGCTCGTCGACTTCGACAAAGCCTTTCTGGTCGAGCGTGACCCTGGTGTTCTCCAACCCCAGGTTGTCGACCATTGGACGACGCCCCGTCGCGTAGAACACGCAGTCCGCCTGCAACTCGCGACCATCCTTGAGGGTCACGTTCAAACTGCCGTCGGCCTGCTTCTCGATGCGCTCGATGTCGGCATTGAACTGCAGGTTCATCCCGCGCTTGGTCAGTTCTTCCTGCAAATGCTTGCGCACCGAACCGTCGAAGCCACGCAGGAACAGCTCACCGCGATACAGCAAGGTGGTTTCGGCGCCCAGCCCATGGAAAATCCCGGCGAACTCTACGGCGATATAGCCGCCACCGACCACCAGAACGCGCTTGGGCAGCTCTTTGAGGAAAAACGCCTGGTTGGAGCTGATGGCGTGCTCATGCCCCGGAATCTCGGGGATCTGCGGCCAGCCGCCGGTGGCAATCAGAATATGCTTGGCGGTATGCCGCTCGCCGTTGATCTCGACCTCATGCGAGCCAACAATTTTGGCGTGACCTTCATGCAAGGTTACACCGCTGCCCACCAACAGATTGCGGTAGATACCGTTCAACCGATTGATCTCGCGATCCTTGTTGGCGATCAGCGTTGCCCAATCGAAATTCGCCTCGCCCAGCGACCAGCCAAAGCCCTGCGACTGCTCGAAGTCTTCGGCAAAATGTGCCCCGTAAACCAACAACTTCTTCGGCACGCAGCCAACGTTAACGCAGGTCCCGCCCAGATAGCGGCTCTCGGCCACTGCCACTTTCGCACCGAAACCTGCAGCGAAGCGTGCTGCTCGTACACCGCCGGAACCGGCGCCAATCACATAAAGGTCAAAATCGTAGGCCATTTTCAATCTCCTCGGCAGGCCACAAGCATACCCGCTGCAGCTTTCTCGGTCAGCGCTGCGAATGACATGGGGCCGAAAAACAAAAAAGCCACCCGAACAGACTGTGTGAAAACCTAGCAATCTGCGCAGGGCTCAAAGAAAATGCTCCGTATCGAAAGATACGGAGCATTTTTCGTTATGGCTTACATCCAAGGCGAGTCCCGCAGCCAGACCAGTCTGTTCCCGGTCTCGCTGGAAGAACTGATCCCTGAGGATCACCTCGTTCGGGTTATTGACCTGTACGTGGCCAAACTGGATCTGGTGCAACTGGGCTTTGATAAGGCGCAGCCCAAAAGCACAGGGCGCCCCTCTTATGATCCTGCCGATCAGCTCAAACTCTACCTCTACGGCTATTTTCAGCGGATTCGCTCATCGCGGCGTCTCGAAGCCGAGTGCCTGCGCAACATCGAAGTCATGTGGTTGATCAACCGGCTCAAGCCCGACTTCAAGACCATTGCCGACTTTCGCAAAAACAACAACCCGGCCTTTGTGGCGACGTGCCGGGCCTTCGTCCGGTTTTGCC
This sequence comes from Pseudomonas fluorescens HK44, assembly GCF_000217955.3. Taxonomy (GTDB): domain Bacteria; phylum Pseudomonadota; class Gammaproteobacteria; order Pseudomonadales; family Pseudomonadaceae; genus Aquipseudomonas; species Aquipseudomonas fluorescens_AQ. The sequence goes on from NZ_AFOY02000015.1 coordinate 1,219,699, forward strand.
GCACCGCCGGGCTGATCGCAGGCGACTTGGTGGCCATCGATGGCAGCAAGTTTCAGGCGGTCGCTTCCTCGCGGCGCCATATGAACCTCAAGCAACTCAAGCGTCAGGAAGAAAAGCTGGATAAGCGCATCGCTCAGTATCTGGCCGAACTGGATGAGGCCGACAGGGCCGAAAGCACCGAGGTGATTGATCGCGGCGCGATCAAAACAGCGCTGGCACAGCTTGAAGTTCGCCAGCAGGACAATCAGAGCTGCCAAGCGCTGATCAACGCGATGGGCCTGGAGCAGTTCAACACCCACGAAAGCGATGCCCGCATGATGCGCACGCCCAAGGGGCCGCGTGTGTCCTATAACGTGCAGAGCGCCGTGGATGCCGAGCATTGCCTGATTTTGCATCATGAGGTCACCCAGGATGGCGACGACCGCAAGCAACTCGAACCCATGGCTAAAGCCGCCAAAGAACAGCTGGAACAAGATGCCCTGACCGTGATTGCCGATGCCGGCACTCCAACGGCCAGCAGTTTCAGGCCTGCGAGGAGGCCGCGATTACCGTTTATGTGCCGCCCAACCGTTCGCTCAACCCAGGCGGCGAGGAACTCTTTGGGCGCAAAGATTTACCTACGAAGCCGAACGCGATCGTTATCAGTGCCCGGCGGGCAAGTGGTTAACCCTCAAACAGCGCAACAAGGGCGATCGGATCTATCAGGCAGATGTCAGCGACTGCGCTGCCTGCCCGCTCAAATCCCAATGCACTGGCGCCCAGCGCCGCTATGTCTCACGCCATGCCCATGAGGAAGCCTTTGAGCGAATGGAGCAACGAATGCTGGCCCATCCACAGATGATGGTCAGTCGAAGATCCATCGTTGAGCACCCCTTCGGCAACCTGAAGCAATGGGTGTTTGGCAATGCTCGCTTCCTGCTGCGTCAACTGGAGGGGGCGAGAGCGGAAATGGCCTTGGCCGTGAACGCCTACAACCTAAAACGCGCAATTAGCGTGCTCGGAGCCCGCCAGTTGGGCGCTAATGGGCTAAAGGCCTTTTTTCGTCTGTCGTTCGCACAAAAACAAACGCCCCGAACAAGTCGGGGCGTTTGTTGGGCTGGCCTTCAGTGTGTTTTCACACAGTCTGCGAAGGTGGCTTTTCAGTACAAAACAGTGAAGCGCTTTTAGTAAGCCTTGCCCGTCTTGTAGAAGTGTTCGAAGCAGAAGTTGGTCGCTTCGATGTAGCCTTCAGCGCCACCGCAGTCGAAACGTGTGCCTTTGAACTTGTAGGCAATCACGCAACCGTCTTGCGCCTGCTTCATCAGGGCGTCGGTGATCTGGATCTCGCCGCCTTTGCCTGGCTCGGTTTCTTCGATCAGCTTGAAGATGTCCGGGGTCAGGATGTAACGACCGATGATTGCCAGGTTGGATGGAGCATCTTCCGGCTTTGGCTTCTCGACCATGTTACGGACGCGGTACAGGTCGTCACCGATCAAGTCGCCAGCGATCACGCCGTATTTGTGGGTTTCCTGCGGGTCGACTTCCTGGATCGCGACGATGGTGCAACGGTACTGTTTGTACAGTTTGACCATCTGGGTCAGTACGCCGTCGCCGTCCAGGTTGACGCACAAGTCGTCCGCCAGCACGACCGCGAACGGTTCGTCACCGATCAATGGACGGCCGGTCAGAATTGCGTGACCCAGGCCTTTCATTTCGGTTTGACGGGTGTAGGAGAACGAGCACTCGTCGAGCAGCTTGCGGATACCGACCAGATACTTCTCTTTGTCGGTACCTTTGATCTGGTTTTCCAGCTCGTAGCTGATGTCGAAGTGGTCTTCCAGGGCGCGTTTGCCACGGCCGGTCACGATGGAGATTTCTGTCAAACCAGCGTCCAGCGCTTCTTCAACGCCGTACTGGATCAGTGGCTTGTTCACCACCGGCAGCATTTCTTTAGGCATGGCTTTAGTCGCTGGCAGGAAGCGAGTACCGTAACCGGCTGCTGGGAACAAGCATTTCTTGATCATAAAAGTCCTTAAAAGGGCTGTGTGTACGAGTTTCGGCGCAGTCTAATCAGGCGGCGAGCACCTTACAATGCCCCGCACTGGCTAACCGATGCCATCATAGAGAAATATTCCGGCGGATAGTTCCGCAGCGACGCACATTAGTCTCAAGGCCAAGGCGTACGGAACGACGCAAAGGCTTCACTTTAGACCAGTGAGCGCGCCCAGGCACGTTTCCAGTTATCATTGCGCGATTGAACCAGCCAACGAGGCAGATAGATGTCGGCAGCAAAAAGCGTAAACGGTTACCTGATCAATCAAGCCAAAGATGGCCAGTGGTGGGTCGACAGCGCCAGTGGCGAAAACATCGCCGGGCCTTTCCCCACGCAAGCATTGGCGATTGAAGTGGCCTCGGTGCTGCAAGACACCCCGCCTGCACCCAAGCGGCGCGGCGCCAAGCCTGAGTAACACCGCTGCTCGAAAGAGCCTTGCCTACGCGCAGGGCTTTTTTGCGTTTGTCTGTACCGAAATGGTTGTTCGCTATAGCATCTCGCTTCAGGGCGACTCGCGCCTTTACATACTGTTCACTCGATGACGACCCTCACATGAAAAAATATCTGGCTCTGATCGCGGTGTTGGCCTTGAGCGGTTGCGCTACCGCATCCAAAACCTATCTGCATAACGGCGAGCAAGGCCTGTCGATCGACTGCTCGGGTGAAGCCAATTCCTGGGCCAAATGCTATGAAATGGCTGACGCTTCCTGCGCTGGAACCGGCTATCGGATCATCGGTACCGATGGCACGCCAGCCACCAAGGAAAGCGACAAGACCCTGGGCGTCGACGTTGGCAACTACAAGAGCCGCAGTGTCGTTGTGGTGTGCAAGTAACTGGCAAGACGCTATGGTCGTTACATGTGAATTTCGGCGAATTTGATCCCGAGGCCACGTACTGTCTCGATCAATTCGTCCAGCCGAGCGAATGATTCGACCTCGTCGTTTTCATCCACCAGGAAATAGCTGCGCCCTGCACTTTTCTTGAAGAACACAATCCATTCCCCGGAGTTTGCCGGGTTTTGAATCACATGCGTCGCAGAGATATGCCCCTCTGCATGCCGCTCTCTTACTTGCTCTCGCTTCATTGACCACTCCATAAATGACAATGCCGCCCAAGCCCGAGGCTGGACGGCATTCCCGCTGATTAACCACAGTTTATCGGACGATACGGTCAATCAGCCAATTTCAAATTCAGCGAGCGAGGGGGTAATCGCCAAAAAACTATGAGCCAGAAATGCAGTTGTTGGCCGCATCCTGCACATCTCCAGGCCGAAACGGCACATTGGACATACTCTCGTGGAGCTTGATGCTGCTACCGCCGGATCGCTCTTCGATGTCAAACACCGCAGCCGGGTCCGCTGACAACTTCCCGGGAACAATCACCCGCACGCCATTCTTGTGTGACTCCATCTGCAACGCCCCGCGGGTCTTGGCCAGCTTACCGGCCACGCAGTTGGCGTACTCCTGGGGCTTTTTCCCCGAGATCACATTCATGGTCGGCAACGTCTGACTAATGTCCGAGACTGTCGCACAACCACTCATCGCCAACACCAGTACCAAAACGCCCCGCTTCATACGAATCCTCCCTTAAAGACCCTCCGACAGCACAAATACTGTTTTTCTCCGGAGACCGCTGCTTTATCACGCATAAAAACCCGAATAGCTGTTTTTAATTGTCAAAGCGCCTCGCGGTAGCCCGATAATAAACCGTTCGGGCTGATAAACTGCGCCATCGCCCATGCTATCGTTTTGATTTTGTAGAAAAAGCCCTTCTGGAGGCGCCCCTTGAAATTTATCCACCAGCGCGAGCACCTCAATGAAGATGACATCGTCGTCATTCAATGCTCCCAAATGTGCAACATCCGCCTGATGAACGACGCCAATTTTCGCAGCTTCAAGAATGGCGGCCGCCACACCTACCACGGCGGCGCGTTCGACACCTTCCCTGCGAAAATCACCGCGCCAAGCACCGGTTTCTGGAACATTACCATCGACACGGTCAACCGCCGGCCGATCAGCGTGACCCGCAAGCCGACCCTGACCCACTCGATCAAAATCATCCGCCGGTCCAGTTCGAAACTCAGCTGATACCTTGACCCGCACAGTGACATACAGGTACGACCGTGGCCCAAACGACTAAATACGTCATCAAATACAAGCTCAACGAAGAACGCCGCTTCGAGTTCGCCCAGCTTGAAACCGGCACCGAAGAAGAAGCCAGAGCGGCACTTGAAGCGATTCACGGCGACTTGTCCGGGATCAGCGATATAAAGGTCAGCAAAGCGCTGTAACCCCTGGCACAACCACTCCGGAGTTCGACCGCAAGCACCGGAGTGTCGCCCACCGTCGCACTCCCTAGACTGGCACACCTCAACCTTGAGTTCAGGAGCCGGACATGTCCATTTCTTTGCCGCACAACACCTCAGTAGCGCGTTATATCGACGGTGTCCGTGCAATGGGCGAACAGCCTCTGATCTCGCGTATCAATGCACTGGATTGGCCTTCCCTGGAGCAAGACCTCGACCGGGACGGTTGCGCGACAATCAAAGAACTGCTCAGCCCCGAGCAATGTGCAGACCTTAGCGCGCTCTACGCTCAGCCTGCGCTTTTCCGTTCGCAAGTGATAATGGCCCGACATGGTTTCGGGCGCGGCGAGTACAAATATTTCAGATACCCGCTGCCGGATATCGTTGCTTGCCTGCGCGGCACGCTCTACTCAAGGCTTGTCCCGCTGGCCAATCGCTGGAATGAACGGATGGGCTTGCCCGGCCGCTTTCCCTCGGAGCACGCAGCCTTCCTGCAACGTTGTCATGACGCGGGACAGGAGCGCCCTACGCCGCTGTTGCTGCAATATGGTCCGCAGGACTACAACTGTTTACATCAGGATCTGTACGGCGAGCCTGTGTTCCCACTGCAAGTGGCGATTCTGCTGTCCGCTCCCGGCGAAGACTTTACCGGTGGCGAATTCGTGCTCACCGAGCAGCGCCCACGGATGCAGTCACGGCCCATGGTGATGCGCCTTGCAAAAGGCGATGCGCCGATCTTTGCCGTGCATCAGCGCCCGGTCAAAGGTGTTCGCGGCGATTACCGGGTGAACCTGCGCCACGGTGTCAGTCGCCTGCACAGCGGCAAACGGCATACCCTAGGAGTGATCTTTCACGATGCGCAGTAAAGCGATGCCCTCCACCACCTTCGAGCTGTTTGCCGATGAAGACCGGCAACCGGCCAGGACCGAGCAACTCGGCGAACAGTCTTGCGTTCTCCGAGGTTTCGCCCTGCCCTGGGTGGAGCAATTGCTGCCGGCGCTGGAGAAGATTTTACTGGCCGCACCATTTCGGCAGATGGTCACCCCCGGCGGTTTCACCATGTCTGTCGGCTTGAGCAGCTGTGGCACGCTGGGCTGGACCACCGATCGCAGTGGCTATCGCTACACCCGCATCGATCCTTTCAGCGGCCAGCCTTGGCCGGCAATGCCCAAGGTCTTTCGGGAAATGGCACAGGCCGCCGCACGAGCAGCCGGTTTCCATCACTTTGAACCCGATGCCTGCCTGATCAACCGATACCTGCCGGGCGCCAAAATGTCGTTGCATCAGGACAAGGATGAACGGTCCTACGATCCGCCGATTGTTTCGGTGTCCCTCGGTCTGCCGGCGATGTTCCTGTTCGGCGGCTTCAAGCGCAGCGACACGAGCCTGCGAGTGCCGCTGTTTCACGGTGACATCGTGGTCTGGGGCGGCGTGGATCGCTTGCGTTATCACGGCGTGCTGCCGCTCAAGGAGGGCCATCACCCGCAACTGGGCGGACAGCGGATCAACTTCACGTTCCGTACGGCGGGATGAAACCCGGAATTTGACCGCAAGCACCGGAGTGTCCTCAGCGCCCACACTCTCTAGGCTGAACTGAACCTTTTACCGGTAACGCCCCATGAACACTGCCAAACCCACCACAGAGCAAGATCCCCGTTGGTCCGCAGTGCTGGCTCGCGACCCGGGCGCTGACGGCCAGTTTGTCTACGCGGTGAAAACCACCGGGATCTATTGCCGCCCCAGCAGCCTGGCGCGATTGCCGAAACCGGAAAACGTCGAGTTCTTCGACACCGAACAACAGGCTCAAGCTGCCGGTTATCGCCCGAGCAAACGCGCAGCACCGGACCAGACCCATCTCGCCGCGCAACACGCCACACTGGTCGCCGCAGCCTGCCGGCAGATCGAGGCTGCCGAAACATCGCCCAGCTTGAACGAACTGGCAGAAACCGCACGCATGAGCGCCTTCCACTTTCACCGGGTGTTCAAGGCCGTCACCGGCCTGACGCCCAAGGGCTACGCCATTGCACAACGTTCACGCAGGGTTCGTGAACGCCTGGAAGTCGCCGGTTCGGTGACTGACGCGCTGTATGACGCAGGTTTCAATTCCAACAGCCGTTTCTACGAGTCCTCCGACCACCTGCTCGGCATGAAGCCCAGCGACTACCGTGCTGCGGGCCAGAATACCGACATCCGCTTTGCCGTTGGCCAATGCTCGTTGGGGGCGATTGTGGTGGCGCAAAGTCAACGCGGGGTGTGCGCGATCCTCTTGGGGGACGATCCCCACGCGCTGGTCTGCGACCTGCAAGACCGGTTCCGCCAGGCCAACCTGATTGGCGCCGACCATGAGTTCGAGCAGTTGATTGCCAGGGTGGTGGGCTTCATCGAAGCCCCGGCGCTTGGCCTGGACCTGCCACTGGACGTGCGCGGCACAGCGTTTCAGGAGCGGGTGTGGATGGCGTTGCGAGATATTCCGGCGGGCAGCACCGCCAGCTACGCCGACATTGCCCAACGTATCGGCGCGCCGAAAGCCTGCCGTGCCGTAGCCCAGGCTTGCGGTGCCAACAACCTCGCGGTGGCCATTCCCTGCCATCGGGTAGTGCGCAGCGATGGCGGTCTCTCGGGCTACCGCTGGGGGGTGGAGCGCAAGCGTCAACTGCTTGCGCGTGAAACCCGATCGCAGGAAATGCCGATATGCACGGCCACTGACTCTGGGCCGGTATAGGCCTCAAAGTCGGTGGCAAATCGGCGCTTTACCTGCGGATTGGCCTCGAAGTACGCCCAGACCCTGCCCCACGCCTCGATCACACTGCCGGGCATCGCCCCCTTCGCCTCGAATACCAGGTACTGGCCGCCCTGCACCTCAATGGTTTCATAACCGGGAGCGGCTTCATTGACCGCCACCCCGGCCATCACATCGAAAGATCCCGAGGCATCGGACTCATAGTGGGAATACACCCCGTAGGCCGCTGAGTCCGGTTGCTTATTGGCAATCTTGTCAAACAGCCCTTCGACAAAAAATCGCTGCCACATCGGGCCTATCCTGGCGGTAGTTGCCTGCTGCTCGGCGCTGTTGAACGTACGTACACGCAATCCCGATACACGGAATGGCGAAATCTCAAGTTGCTTCAAATCCATCGAACAGTTCCTCCGTCGTTAACGACTCACATCCACCACAAGCAGCCACAATGCCATTGGCCCAAGCGCTGACACAAGCGCGGCCAAGGTGGGCTGCCGAGCGAGTCAATCACTGCACTGAAAAGCCGTGAGCGAATTTACAACCGCGGACGATGCCCTTGGCATCTGCGCATAAAGGCCACTGGCCTTCAGGGGGTGACTACTGCTACAAAAGCCGCTCTTGTCATGAAGAGGACATCCAATGAGCCAGTGGCCTGACACCCGTATTCTTGATCTGCTCGGCATCGAATTGCCGATCATCCAGGCTCCCATGGCCGGAGCCACCGGATCGGCCATGGTCATCGCAGCCAGTAATGCCGGCGCACTGGGCTCAATGCCCGCCGCGATGCTCAGTGTCGAACAGTTACGCGAAGAGCTGAAGGTCATCCGGCAACACAGCCAGCGCCCGTTCAACGTGAACTTCTTCTGCCATCAACCACCCGTGGCCGACGAACAACGCGCTCAGCAATGGAAAGATCTGCTGGAGCCGTATTACCGCGAATTGGGCGCTGACTTCGATGCACCGACCCCGGTTTCCAATCGTGCGCCGTTCGATGCCGCCGCCTGCGCGGTGGTCGAAGAGTTCCGTCCGCAGGTAGTGAGTTTTCACTTCGGCCTACCGGAAAAGTCCCTGCTCGATCGGGTCAAAGCCACCGGCGCGAAGGTTCTGTCTTCGGCGACTACCGTCGATGAGGCGATCTGGCTGGAACAGCATGGCTGCGACGCGATTATCGCCATGGGTTACGAGGCCGGAGGCCATCGCGGGATGTTTCTCAGCGATGACCTGAACAGTCAGGTCGGCACCTTTGCGCTGGTGCCGCAAATCGTCGATGCCGTCAGCGTACCGGTGATCGCCGCAGGCGGGATCGGCGATGCGCGCGGGATTGTCGCCGCCTTCGCCTTGGGTGCCTCGGCAGTGCAAATGGGCACCGCCTACCTGTTTACTCCGCAAGCCAAGGTCAGCGCCTCCCATCACCGGGCCTTGCGCAGCGCCAAGGAAAGCGAGACGGCGCTGACCAATATTTTCACCGGGCGTGCAGCGCGAGGCATTCTCAATCGGGTCATGCGCGAACTCGGCCCGATCAGCCCGCAAGCCCCGGCCTTCCCGCTGGCCGGCGGCGCGCTGATGCCACTGCGTGCCAAGGATGAAGCGGATTTCAGCAATCTCTGGGCCGGACAAGCGCTGCGGCTTGGGATTGAATTACCGACCGCTGAGTTGACCCGGCGCCTGGCTGACGAGGCACTGGCCTTGATGGCGCGTCGCTAAACACCATTTGCTCGTTCCCATGCTCTGCGTGGTAACGCCTCAACGGACGCTCTGCGTCTGCTTCGGCAGGTGACGCGGAGCGTCACTGGCTGCATTCCCACGCAGGAGCGTAAAACCCCGTAGCAGTTGCCGAGCCCGCGAGGCAGCTCATTGAGAGGTATTTGATACGTTCCGTTTGTTGGCAATTCGCTATATATTCATCTATATAGCGTTTCACCCTCTCGCACCGGTGCAGTCCACCCCCAATAAAAATTGCCCACTGCACCTGCCTACCCCGGAGCCGCTTCATGACTATCCGTGTCTCACGTTTTGCCCCTACTTGCCTGGCATCCTTGCTCGCCGTGTTCGCACTTGGCTCAGCCCAGGCCGATGAAGTCCAGGTTGCGGTCGCAGCCAATTTCACTGCGCCAATCCAGGCCATCGCCGCCGACTTCGAAAAAGACACCGGGCACAAACTGGTCGCCGCTTATGGCGCCACGGGTCAGTTCTACACCCAGATCAAAAACGGTGCGCCGTTCGACGTGCTCCTGTCGGCTGACGACAGCACCCCGCAAAAACTCGAGAGCGAAGGCGACACGGTCAAAGGTTCGCGTTTCACCTACGCCATCGGCACCCTGGCGCTGTGGTCGGCCAAGGACGGTTACGTTGACGCCAAAGGCAAAGTACTCAGCGATAACAAATATCAGCACCTGTCCATCGCCAACCCGAAAGCCGCCCCTTACGGCCTCGCGGCCACCCAGGTATTGGCTAAACTGGGGCTGACCGACAAGGTCAAGGGCAAGATCGTCGAAGGCCAGAACATCACCCAGGCCTACCAGTTCGTCTCCACCGGCAATGCGCAAATAGGCTTCGTCGCCTTGTCGCAGATCTATAAAGACGGCAAAGTCACCAGCGGTTCGGCCTGGATCGTTCCAGCCGACATGCACGACCCGATCAAACAAGACGCAGTGATCCTCAACAAAGGCAAAGACAACCCGGCCGCCAAGGCACTGGTTGCTTACCTCAAAGGGCCTAAAGCCGCTGCCGTCATCAAGTCCTACGGTTATCAACTCTAAATGACGCTATCGAGTGCCGACTATTCCGCCATCTGGCTGACCCTCAAGCTGGCATCCCTGACGACGGCCATCCTGCTGGTCATAGGCACTCCGATTGCGCTGTGGCTGTCGCGCACCCGCTCCTGGTTGCGCGGGCCCGTCGGCGCCATCGTCGCCCTGCCCCTGGTGCTGCCGCCGACGGTGATCGGCTTCTATTTGCTGCTGACCCTCGGCCCTAACGGGGTCATCGGCCAGTTCACCCAAGCACTGGGGCTGGGCACGCTGACGTTCAGCTTTGCAGGGCTGGTGATCGGTTCGGTCATCTACTCAATGCCTTTTGTCGTCCAGCCACTGCAGAACGCCTTCTCGGCGATTGGTCCGCGTCCACTGGAAGTGGCCGCGACCTTGCGCGCCAACCCTTGGGACACTTTTTTCAACGTGATCTTGCCGTTGGCCAGGCCAGGTTTTATCACCGCCGCCATTCTCGGCTTCGCCCACACCGTGGGCGAGTTCGGCGTGGTGCTGATGATCGGTGGCAATATCCCGGACAAAACCCGCGTGGTGTCAGTGCAGATCTACGATCATGTCGAAGCCATGGAGTACGCTCAGGCCCACTGGCTGGCCGGGGCGATGCTGGTGTTCTCATTCCTGGTGTTGCTGGCGCTGTACTCCAGCCGCACAACCAAAACCGGCTGGAGCTGATCGATGGCCGCAACGATTCACGCTCGGCTGAAACTGAGCTACCCGGATTTTTCCCTGGACGTCGACCTGCACCTGCCCGGTCGCGGTGTGACGGCACTGTACGGTCATTCCGGCTCGGGCAAAACCACCTGCCTGCGCTGCATCGCCGGCCTGGAAAAGGCCGAGCAAGGCTTTATCCAGATCAATGACGAAATCTGGCAGGACAGCAGCAAAAAACTCTTTGTCGCCCCGCACAAACGGGCGCTGGGCTACGTGTTTCAGGAGGCCAGCCTGTTTGCTCATCTGTCGGTGCTGGCCAACCTGGAGTTTGGCCTGCGGCGCATTCCGCGCCAGCAACGCCGGGTCGACATGGTCCACGCTACCGAACTGCTGGGAATCGGTCACTTGCTCGACCGTCATCCACAACACCTCTCGGGCGGCGAACGCCAACGGGTCGGCATCGCCCGGGCGCTGCTCACCAGCCCGAAACTGCTGTTGATGGACGAGCCACTGGCAGCGCTGGATTCACAGCGCAAAAGCGAAATCCTGCCATACCTCGAACGGCTGCACGACGAACTGGAAATCCCGGTGCTGTACGTCAGTCACTCGCAGGATGAGGTTGCGCGACTGGCCGACCACATTGTCCTGCTCAGCTACGGCAAAGCCCTGGCCAGCGGGGCTGTCGGCGAAACGCTGGCGCGGCTCGACCTGCCGTTGGCCTTGGGCGACGACGCCGGCGTGGTCATAGAGGGCCAGGTGACGGACTACGACGCCCATTACCAACTGCTGACCCTACAGCTGCCCCGCAGCCAATTGAACGTACGGGTCGCGCATTCACCTTTGACCGTGGGCAAGTTGTTGCGCGTCAAAGTCCAGGCTCGCGATGTCAGCCTGAGTCTTCAGGACGGTGAACTCAGCAGCATCCTCAATCGCCTGCCGGTGACGGTGACCAGCGAAATTTCCGCAGACAACGCCGCCCACGTGCTGGTGCGCCTGGACGCTGCCGGAACACCGTTGCTGGCGCGCATCACCCGCTATTCCCGCGATCACTTGCAACTGCACCCCGGCCAGCAACTGTGGGCGCAAATCAAGGCGGTGGCGGTCCTCGCGTAAGGCGATAAAAAGCACAGGCTGCTTTTGCACCTTTTCAACTTGCTTCTATAGTTGATGTGTACACGTTTGGAGCGTTGGTGACGCCATGGAAGACATATTCGTTGTAAAACGTTGCAACAAGACCGTCGTTCAGGGTCGCCGTGCGGGTGAAGTGTCTCATCAGCAGCCGATTGCGGCGGTCTGGTACCGGATCGCCGATACGCGTACCGGCGGCGGTTTTATCGGCGACGGTTATGAGCATATGGAAGATGCCATGCGTGAGTGCCGACGACTCAATGCCGCCAGCTCGCGGAGCCCGCGTAAAGTCTGAAACGCAGGGCGCACGCGGCTGCGCTGCCATTGGCTTTGCGGGTCTATACTGATTTCAGCTGAAGGATCGGCGACCCCATCGGCAAACGCTCGCGCCCGGCGAGCGTTTTGTTGCTCGATCAAAAGCTTCTCTGATACGGAGGTGTTTCTCATGTCCGAAAAAGAGTCCATCACTACATTGCTGACCCTGCTCAACTCGCGTCAAGCGCGCTTGGCGGCTGCCTGCAAGGAAATCGCCGACTGGGTCGACATCCATGGCGGCCACCCCACCGCGATGAAAATTCGCGACCGTCTGCAAGACATCGAGAAAGATGCCCCGCTGATTCAGAACGCGCTGACGTCACTCAAACCTGTCGACCGGCCACTGCCTCGATTCCGCTGAGCAAGTCCCGGCTCATACGCTGAAGTCGGGACTCGCCGAGGATCGGCAGCACACCGATACGTTATTCTTCAGAGCTGATCCCGAGCTATACCGCTGCGAATACGCAGAATATCGGCAAGCACCGCCAAGGCGATTTCCGCGGGTGTCTTGCTGCCCAGATTAAGTCCGATCGGTGCGTGAATTCGTGCCAGTTCAGCCTCTCCCAAACCACCGATACGCCGTAAACGCTCAAAGCGCCTTTGCGAGGTTTGCATCGACCCCATCACACCAATGTAAAACGCCTCGGTGCGCACCGCTTCCATCATGGCCAGGTCGTCGATGCGCGGATCGTGTGTCAGCGCCACCACGGCGGTATCGCTGTGACAGCCACCCTCGGCGATGAATATCGACGGCAACTCGCGGCGAATCTCCACGCTCTCAAGGACCACCCCTTCGAGGACCTCATCGCGCGGGTCGCACAGAATCACTTCGAAACCCAGCCCCACCGCAAACTCGGCACACGCCTGGGCCACGCTGGAATAACCGGCGAGCAACAAGCGTTGGGCCGCACCGACGCGCAAACGCACCCGGTCGATTTCCCGTTCGATACGCGGCCCATGTTCACGGTCAACCAGCACACTGCGTGCGCCGCTGGCCAGATTCACTTCACGAATCAAACGACGCTGCCCCAGCAACGCGGATTCCAGTTCGCGCAGATGAGCCTGGACCTCGCACTCAGGTTCAAGCTTTTCCACCAGCACGTCGAGTAACCCGCCGCAGGGCAGTTTTATCGTGGAGCGCGGATCATCGCCTTCGCCATAACGCACCACCGAAACAGCGTCGAGAAACGCCCCTTCGGCCATGCGCGCCAGAAAATCGTCCTCGACGCAGCCGCCCGACAACGAACCAATCCATTGCCCGCTGTCGTTGACCGCCAACATCGAGCCCGGCGCACGAGGCGCCGAGCCGTAGGTGCCGAGCACGCTGCAGAGCCATACACGCTGACCAGCGCTGGACCAGGCCAACGCTCGCCGAACCACTTGCAGATCAAGATGCTGCATATCAGTGTGCCTTATGCTCAACGGGAGCATCTGCCTTCACGCGCTGGGCGCTTTCGATCATTTTGTCCAACGGCGCTTGGCTCGACACTCGCGCATGCGATGGCGGGTCGCCGAGCAGGAAAGTCGCCATGGACGCCAGGTCCGGGTCATTGAGGTTCCGGGTGCTGTTACGGAACACCGGGAACATCTCGTTGAATATCGTACCCTGAGCATTCATGCCGTGCCCGAGTAATGTTCGCTTCACAGAGTGGCAGTGCCTGACAGGTATTTGACCATCCGATGGACATTTGGCCGGCTCGGTTTGAATGTGTGAAAGCACTTTCGGGCAGCGCTGCGGCCCTCGCCAATCACAACCCCCCCTCGCGTGTCGGCGTCCAGCTCGACGCTGGCGTAACGATGACCTTTGAACAACGCTAACTCGTCCATGATCAGGCATCGTGGTTGCGCCTTCGGCAGCAGGCTTGAATGACGGCATCGGCCAAGCGGAGCGTCATGCGAACATAGCGATCCAGCCAACTGACGGCCTCCCTGCGTTTGCCACAGATCGTGTCGGCGTTCTTGTTTCCGTGTTTCCCGGGATTGCGTGAAGAACAAAAAAAAGCCCGCATGCGGGCGGGCTTGAAGGGGATATCTCAAAGGAGTCAGGTCAATCTAGGCCGGTCAGGGTGAAGACTTCGTGAAAGGGTTGTCATGGTTACGGAAAGATCACAGCCCCCCAAGGACGCCAGCACCTTGTCAACGGCCCTCACACTCCCCCGCCGTGTCTTTTTCGCCTCGCCCCTTTACTCCATTTTTTACTCACCGATTTGCGAATGGGCTCAAGAAGAAAGAACAATACATAGGCCGAAAGAACGAGCGCGAGATCGATCCATGACTCAGCAATGGATCCTATGAAGTACTCAATGCAGTATTTAATGACAAACAGCAACGAAATGCCGCCAAGTGCCATTAACGTGACGACTGCAAGACTTGATAACCTTTCCTTCAACTGGGTATATCTCCCTACTCTATTGCGGCAACTTTATGTGAGATGCCTGGAAATCTCCATCGTTCCGAATAACCTGCAATGATGCCGCAAAGCCAACCTGACAGCCCTGAGCGAGCTGCAATGGCGAACCATGCTTATTCAAGGTGTATTCGATGAGCCTTCACTTCACTCGCGTAGATGGCCAGCCGTTCTTCGGCGGTCTCCAACACCTGACACGTCTTGAGCAGTGCCTCGGCATCGATCTCGTTACCGGCCTGTCTCAGTCGCTCGGCAATGGCTTTGAGTTCCACCGCCGACCATCGCAAATCAGATGCAAGGTTCTGGAAATCGCTGCGCAGTTCGTGTTCGGGTTTGTTGAGTAACATGGCAATTCCCTCCGCGTCACGGCATCACTCGATGCGACGCTCTGAAAATCATTTCCACTGCAAAAGACTTGATAACTCTCTTGTGCACGTGATGCAACTCCCAGAGTGAGTACCTCGCTTGCGCGGCGAATCAAGCCTGCCGCCAGATCGTTCGCCAGACGCCCAATCGTCGGCCTGCGACCTGACTTGATCGTTGGATCAGCCTGCGAACGCTCTGCGCCCGGCTTTCAATTCAGTACGCAGTTCACCGATAAAGTTGGCGGTCTCCCGGACGCTGGTCAGCGTCGCCGTCGACACGCCAGTGATCAGTAGTTTAACGCGCCCGGATTCGGGATCGATAATCGTGACCCTCAACGATCCGTCGGGATTCACCGTGCAGGTGCACGAGAGGGGATAGAAACCGGACTCCACAATCTGGCAAAGCTGAAGAAGAGGAAACATGGCATTCCGTCCGTGGGTGGATTGTGTACGGGAGTGTTGCCTGGTCATTACAGGTTAGCTGCCCCCCCGCAAAAGCGAACGGATTAAGCTCAAAGTACTAGGTATTTCTCACTTTGTAATTGCGCGTTGCCTGAAACGGGCTTCGGCAAGCCATCTAGACTCCAACGAAGAAGTGCTGAAGGTTCCTGGAAGTATTAGCCCTTTATAGCGAGCCACTCCCCCCAAACCCTGAGTACACAAACCATGTGTGAATCCTGTGATTCAACCCCCACGCCGGACACGGATGGCCGTCGTCGTTTTCTCCGGCTTGCAGGACTAGGGGCCGGCGCCCTGCTGCTTGCCGGTGCGCTGCCTGACAGCATCGCCCGGGCCGCAGAGAAAAAGGCCCCTCCTCCAAAACCACAAAACTCGATCAACCCGGATGCGGCCCTTCAACGACTGATCGCGGGCAATAAGCGGTACATCAACGGCACCTCCAAGACACATGATTTCAAGTCCGAGCGTGAAGCCCTGGTCTCTGGTCAGAACCCGTTCGTGGCAGTTTTGAGTTGTGCTGATTCGCGCATCGCCCCCGAGTACGCGTTTGACACGGCCCGCGGCGATCTTTTCGCGGTGCGTGTCGCGGGCAACTTCGTCACAGAGGAAGGCTTGGCAAGCCTGGAATATTCGGTCCTGGTGCTCGGCGCACCACTGATTCTGGTGCTGGGGCATGAAGACTGCGGCGCACTCAATGCAGGCATCAAGGCAACAAAGGACAATGCAGTTTTCCCCGGTCAAATCCAGAAACTGACTGACGCACTCAGGCCCTCTATCGAGAAGGTACTCAAGAATCCGGGAAATCTTCTCGAGAACGCGACCGTGCAAAACGTCAAAGACACGGTAAACAACCTCAAGAAAACCTCGCCCGTACTGACTGAAGCGCTGAGCAAAGGCACGTTGAAAATCGTCGGGGGCATCTATCGCCTGGCCAGCGGTAAAGTAGATCTGATTGCCTGATTCGCACGATGCATCTCACCCGACGGTCAGATGCATCGCTTGTACTCGCTGGCGAGCGCCGCTTAGAGGGGTCTGGCTTTATCGTGCAGTGTTTCCAGCTCGCTCTCGACCGCGCTTTGAACATCCTTCCACTTTTTCGGATTATCTGGCTGGAGCTCGTCACGGTCCTGCCGTGCGTCACCCGAACGGCTCGGCTCAGCTGGTTTTTTAGTACGTGGTGCTTGCGGATCGGTCTTCATGGCTCACCTCTCGTACGCCCTGCGGTCGATGCGTATTAGAAGTTTAGAAACGCCCCATGTTCAAAACCAGTAGCCGCCAGCAACAAATTTCAGGCAAAAAAAAAGCCCAAGCAGCTGATGGACGCTTGGGGCTTAAAAATGCGTAAACCGTGGTAGGTGAACACGACCGCGATAATAGCTCACCACTTGAGATGTAACAATATATTTACATCTTTTTTTTACACAAAAAATCACCTAAGTCCTTAAATAACCACACTTTTTTAAAGGTCGCAGCTCATATGCCGCTACTTCAGCGAGAGCTTGGCGCTATTGAAATGCCCTCGCTCGCATCACCGTAAATTCGAAAATGCCTGACCTCTCCGGCATCCATGGTCGTTACCACCTCGCGTAAGGAAATGCCTAACGAACACAGGCCGTTACCCTTCAGGTCTTCGCCTGCGCCGACAAAGACTTCCCCGGGCTTAGTGAAAAATCTCGCTCCTTCACCAGGTCCCACTCGCGCAACAAAATCACCGTTCACATAAACACCGATATAGCAGGCCGAACCCAGCAAACCGCCATCACGCGTCACAAAAATCGTTCCGCTGTCTCCCTCGGTGGGTTGCTGAAATGCAAAAACCCGATCTCCTGGAACCTGAGCGGCCTTTTCTGCTGGAACTGGAGAAGTCATGCACCCTGAAATGAATAAAAAGGCTGCAACCCCTATGAAAATTCGCATGTTGAGCCCCCGTAAATCTATGCCAAGGCTTTATCACCAGCGAGTGAACAGAACAGGTCCCGGGATCGGGATCCCATGGCTGAATGCATGAGAAAGAGTATAGATGTCAGGGATGAGGACCTGATCGACTGCCGTGGCTGGCCAGGATTATTTCTACGCCGTTTATCGCCTGCTCGGGCCGCTCAGCATCCATTGCATGAACGCCCCGGAAGACAATGGGACAGAGAAGAAATATCCCTGCCCGACCTCATAACCTTGCGCCCTGAGAATGTCACGCTGGGCCGCGTGCTCAATGCCTTCAGCGACAACATGCAAGGAAAGCCCCTTACCAATACCGATAACGGACTCGCTTAATGCGCGGCAGGAAGCATCGTGCTCCAGGTCATCAACAAAACTCTTGTCCAGTTTCAGCTCACTGATCGGCAACCGTCGCAAGTACCCCAAGCTGGAATAACCTGTGCCAAAGTCATCAATCGCCAGACGCACACCCAAGGCATGCAGATCCTGGATGGTTTTCTCTGAACCAGGGCTGTTGCAAAGCAATACGCCTTCCGTCACCTCCACGCACAAATCGGCGGGCTGCAATTTACATCGGCGCAATTGCTCGGCGATCTGCCCCACCAGATTCAGATTGTGAAAGTTGATCGGTGACAGATTGATCGACATGGACGGGACCACGAATCCTTGCCGGCGCCACTGCGCCAATTGCCCGCAGGCCTCTTGCAGCACCCATTGGCTCAGCTTATTGATTAACCCGCACTCCTCGGCCAAAGGTATGAATCGCGCTGGCGAGATACTGCCCAGTGCTGGGTGTTCCCAGCGTGCCAGCGCCTCTACGCCGACGAGACGCCCGCTCCTCAAATCGACTTGCGGCTGATAATCCAGGTGAAGACCATTCTCAGCCAGGGTCGCACGCAACGCTGTCTCAAGTATCAAACGTTGCTGAGCGATCTTGTTCATTTCTTCGAGAAAAAAACTGAAGCCGCCGCGTTCGGTACGTTTGGCCTGGTACATCGCAATATCGGCGCAATGCAGCAGGTTTTCCATATACTGCCCGTCATCTGGAAACATGCTGATACCGATGCTGGCCGACAGGCCCACGGAGGTGCCGGCTATATTAGCCGGAGTACTCAGGATCATCTTCAGCCGTTCGAGAAAGGTCGTGACCTGCGTGGCATTCATCCTTGGAAGCACCAGAACGAACTCATCTCCGGATAACCGCCCGACAATGTCCGACTCCCGGAGCACACTGCGTAGCCGTTGCGCTACGACTTGCAGCAACTCGTCGCCCGAAGCATGCCCCAGCGCATCATTGACCTGCTTGAAGCGGTCCAGGTCGACAAACAGTACCGCCAACTCAGCCTGCTCCTGAGCAACTTCGGCAATGGCGCGGTCCGCTTGTGCCAGCAAAAAACTGCGATTGGGCAAGCCGGTCAACGCATCATAAAACGCCATTCTTCGAATCGATTCACGTGCCTCTTCCCGCTCGAGCGCCAACATGCACAAGTGCGTTCCCGCCGTCACCAGGTGAGCATGCAAGGCATCGGGACCGCGACATTCCCTGAAATAGAGTGCAAAGGTGGCAGCAATCCGGCCAGCGCCGTTGCGCACGGGAATAGACCAGCACGCTCGCAAACCCGACTTCTCGGCCAGAGACTTGTAATCCGCCCAGAGCGGATCGTGATTGATATCCGTCACCAGAACCGGTTCGCCCCTGTAGGCCGCCGTCCCGCAAGACCCGACAACTGGACCTATCGGTAATCCCTCGATAGCTCTGGAGTAATCAGTCGGCAAACCAGGACTGGCCAGCGGGTGCAGAAATCCCTCCGGGTCCACGCTCAGGATCGAAACGATGACTTCTGGCGCGATGCGTTCGATCTCCTGACACATCAGGGTCAATACGCTTTCCAACGACTGCTCTTTCAAAAGAGCCCCTATCACCTTGTCCTGCAACACCTCATGCAGCTTTGACCGGGTGATGTCAGTCAGCACAATGACGATGTTGTCGACCTTCCCTTGAGCATCGAACACGGGGGTCGACGAAATATGCACCCAAAGCCTTTGACCATTACGCTTGCTGATCAGTGCGCTGGCTTCACAGGGCTCACCACGCAGGACTTTTTCGAGCACCGCTTGCGCACGCGATTCGGCCTGAATATCGGAGACAAAGAACATCAGAGGCGACCGCCCGATGACCTCCTCACGGGAATACCCGAGCAATCGAACGAGCCCGTCATTGACATAGATGAGACGCGCATCAGCGTCGACGATACAGGTGGCAGAACTGGTGATGTTGACCGACATCGACAGCAACCGGTGTTCGATATCTTTCAGGCGCGTCTGTGTCACATCCTTGAGGAAGGCTGCATATAGGATTCGGCCCCGCAAGGTAATTTTCGAGATCGACATCGCGCCCCAGCGCTCCTCGCCATCCTTGCGCGCGATATGGACTTCCCGGCTGACGCCCACGATCTTGTTGACCCCGGTCTCCCGGTTCGCGCCGACATAACCGTCATGGTGGGGACGTATGACGTGAGGAACCAATCTATTGACGTTGCTCCCCAGTATTTCTTCACGAGGACAACCCCAAAACTGTTCGGCAGCCGCATTGAAAAACACTACGTTATTCTGGTCATCAATGACCACCACGGCATCGACAGCCTGCTCCAGTGTTTGCACGAAAAAGTCTTCTGCCTCTTCGCCGCTCGCCAGTCTGACTTTCGTGTCCATAATCGCCACTTTTCCAATGCCACCACGGTCCACCATCCCTGGCTGCGTGTGAAGCGTCATAAAAACCTTCAGACCAGGAAGGGGACTATCAACGGAGCAACGCGTAATACTGTTTCTATGTCGAAAGTCAGGATTTATTCACTCTAGTCGTCCCCATACGTCACTGCGCCCTCGGCTTGAAATCACAGGATAGCTTCGAAGTGACTGAGCGGTCGATCCAATCCATCGCTACGACGCCCGGATCGAGTAGGAGGCGGCTTCACAGCCGCCGTCCTCTCACACCACTGTACGTACGGATCCGTATACGGCGGTTCAAGTTATGCGATTAAGCCGAGTCATCGTATCCAGTATTGAGACCAGTCCAAGCCGATCCCACAGTTTCTTCGGTAGCGCGTGATTCAGATGCGCAGCACCGGAACTCCACCATGGGCCCCGGCCATTGAACGCCGAAATGCAGGCGCGGTGCCTGCTGAGCCCCAGACGCATCAGGTGGCGAGCCCTTGTTGAGGGCCGTTTCCATTGACGCCATACGGCGCAGCGCAGCTTACGACGCACCCAGCCATCAAGCTTCTCCAGTGCTCGCTTGCCCTGAGTCAACTTGAAGTAGCCAGCCCAACCGCGCAGCACAGGATTTATTCGCTCAATGACGGTTGCCATCTTGCACCCCCGCGCTCCGCGCAGTAGCTCTCTGAGTCGGTCGCGCAAGCGATCCAGACTCATGGTTGCCACTCTCAGTCTCGGAGGCTGATGCCAGCTCATCCCGTAACCCAAATAGTCACAGACCCAAGTCCGTGCCACGCGACTCTTTTCCCGGTTCAGCGTCAGTTTCAGGCGCTGATTCAAGAAGCACTCGACACCGGCCATCACTCGTTCACCCGCACGACGACTGCGCACGTAAATGTTTGCGTCGTCGGCATAGCGCACGAAACGATGGCCCCGCCGTTCCAGCTCGCGGTCGAGTTCGTTGAGCAGGATGTTCGACAGCAACGGCGAGAGCGGGCCGCCTTGCGGCGTCCCTTCCTGCCGTCGGCTGACGAGCCCACCTGACATGGACCCCCGCTTCGAGATAACGACGTATGAGCGTGAGCACGCGTTTGTCTGCGATTTGGCGCGCCACATAGGCCATCAACACATCGTGGTTGACCCGATCAAAGAATTTCTCCAGATCGAGTTCTACACACCAACGGTAGCCTGCGGCCACATGGGCACGGGCTGTTTCGATGGCTTGGTGGGCGCTTCTGCCCGGACGAAAACCGTAGCTGTAGTCCGAGAACAGAGGATCGAAGATCGGTGTGAGCTGTTGCAGTAGAGCTTGCTGGATCAGGCGATCCATCACATTGGGGATACCCAACTGACGGATTCCGCCTTTGGGTTTTGGGATTTCGACGGCGCGTACACCTTGCGGATGGTACTCACCGGCCAGCAACCGAACCTTGAGGATCGGCCAATACTGTTTCACGTAGCCCGCCAAGTCGTCGACCGTCATGCCATCGGCACCCGGTGCGCCCTTGTTGCTAACTACGCGTTGATACGCACGCTTGAGGTTAGCCGGTGCAAGCACCCGCTCCATCAACGTGTCCGGCTCCGCGTTCGTCCACGTCACAGACGCCGCCAATACCTCTGCGCTGTCAGCCGTCGTCCTCGGATACTGTCCGGGACTCGGAGTAACAGTCTTCTCTGGGAGAAATTTCTGCATTTCGGTATTCAACGAGACTCTGACGCCTACTGGCGGCATAACCTGTTCGGCCCTTGGTGACACGGTTATTCGCCACTTACTTCGGCCTCGGCTGACTTCTGCACGCTCATCCCGTCATCTCGCGACGCTCGGTAGCACAGTGGCAAACGTGCAGATCTCCCAGGGTAATTCGCGCGACCTTCCTGCTTATGCCTGTCGGATCTACGTCGCAGCGTCCCGTGCAAGTATTGGGCTTTGAGGAAGTTTGCCCCCTTACCCCGCTGCGCCGCCTCTATCCGCTTCCTGTTCGTCAGGCCAGCATTTTGCCTCGGGCTTCCTTCAGATTCGCAGTCACCCGCGACACCCTTGCCTCTGGCTAACACTTCCCCTTGCCGGGTGTGTAGAGGACTTTCACCTCCAAGTCACCAGCGTGGCCACCACAGCCAAGCTGGTTGCGCTTACGCGCAACGCGCCATGCCTGGCGCACAAACGAAAAAGCCCAGCATCATACTGGGCTTATTCGACTTCAGACTGACTCAATGAAGCTGACGCTGCCTTTGTAGCTCGGTCTTCAGCCAGAGGCTTGCGGGTTGTACACCTGCTGGGCATCGCACTTCATAGAGACTGCCACTCATGCTGCTTTTAGTGGCCGCCAGATCGATGAAGTCTTCTGCACTGCCGATCATGTTCTTGCCTTCGAGGTAGTTCAGCTTTTTCTCCAGATGCGCCCGAGCCTGGGGACCCGGATATTCGCTTGCGTTACGCACGAACCGGCACTCACTGTGCTCGACAAAATCCAGCAGGCTCTTTATTTCTTGAGCGGCTTGAGGTGAGGTTTGAGCCTGCGCATTGGCCACCATCGCGATCAGACCAATACCCGCCGCCATCAGCCATTGGCTGACAGGCCGAGCCATCCTTGCTGTCAGAATCCGCATGACCTTTCCTCGTCCCGACCAGGCTTCAAGCGTCAGTCGTCTCTGTTGTCATGATCACGATTGTGGTAACGACCTTCGCCCTGATCATTGTCACGACGCTCGTATCCACGGCCATCATGGCGATCATAACTACGGTGATACTCACGACCATGATCACGGCCTCGGTCATGATCTCGACCGTACCCGTCTCCATCTTCCCAGTAAGGCCAGCAGCCTCCCAGCAGGAGAGAGCTTGAAATGGCCAGGATCATTATCGCTGTGCGCTTCATATGAACATCCTAAAAGCAAGGGTCAGTGCTACGGAGAAGGATTGTCGCTACCCGCAAGTTTAGTCTGGAGAGCGCTCAACCATAGTTACGACCATCAAGCAGATCAATGATTCATTAGTGAGCGATGGCACCTCCAAAAATCAGATTCCGCGATCATCAAGCCTGACCGATTGCAGGGGCGTTACCGGTGCGTCTCGCGATTTCGATCCCCCAGTCCAGAGCATCTTCCATGTCCAGCAGATGCGGTTTTGGGTCATGGTCCTCAAAGAGGACCGTGCCGTCGGGCTGGTAAACACCGATGAACATCTGCAACGAGCCGTCCCTCAGAATCTTGGCTTTCACCTCGATCTTGCGTCCGTTCGAAAGCGTTTCCGAGTGGATCATATGGCGCTCAGTCATTGCTGCATCCCTCTGTTGGTTGATCGTCGAGTAACCCGCACTAAAGAGCCCACCGCGTACGGGCTTTTTTTGCTCCTGTGTAAACTCTCGACAGCGTGCCACTATCGCAGTTCGAACTTTGGCTTCGCCGCGCCCTCTACAGTTCTAGTGCTCTCTCTATCGTCAATGCACTGACGAGAGCAGCTTGGCAACCGGAAACAACAACGCACGTTTCAAAATGCTCAATAGTCAAAATAGCAGTCTGAACACAAAAACTACTTATTGAGGTGCACAGCATGCGAATCACACTGCTTACCCTTGCTCTAGGTGCCCTGATCACACAAGGAGCAATGGCCGCTGGAGATGGCGACGCAGCCGTTGGCGGGGGCCTTGGCGGCGCGCTGGGCAACATAGTCGGTCAGAAAATGGGCGGAAGCACCGGTGCAGCGATCGGCGCGGGTGTAGGGGGCGCTGCAGGCAGCGCTGTCGCTGCGCCGAGGGGCAACAAAACCAACGCAGCGATCGGCGGCGGGCTCGGGTCGGCGGGGGGCTCGGTCGTTGGTCATCAGTTGGGGGGCTCAACCGGCTCCACCATTGGCGCAGGCCTCGGCGGTGCCGCGGGCGGCGCACTCGGCAATAACCTGTCCGACGATAATCGCCATCGTGGCTCAGAGGGCAGAGGTTACAACGGTAAACACCATCATAAATACAAGAATAAATATAAACACGATTAAAGGGTTGAGTTGACGTGCACGTTTAAGCCCGATCTCGCGTCGGGCTTTTCCCTTCGATCCCGTCATACCTTTGTCACACCTGGCAAGCATACTGGGACCAGCCAAAAGGATTTGGCCCTATCTACAGGCCCATCTCCAGAAAATACGCCCCCCCCCCCGTAGAGACTCCTTTCTTTGCCGGCATCGCTCTACCCGCTACCATTTGCTATACGACGCCCTCCAGCCGGCAGTCAATGAGACTGCCGGGCTCGACATCAATCTATCCTGGCTCCGCTACATCGAACTCATGCATGGCGATACTCTTGTGCCTGATGATAGTCACCGTAGTAACGCCCACGATCATGTCCGCGACGGTCATGGTCATGCCAATACGGCCAGCAACCGCCAAGTAACAACGCTGCCGACACCACAAAAATCAAAGCAGTTGTGCGTTTCATTTGATCATCTCCGGGCAGGCCAGTGCCTGACGTTATAGTTGTTTGATGTCCTCATATTGAGGAGGTTCAAAACACCCGGTTGCTGAAGACCCCACCCCCACTGAATCGAAACCTATCAATCATCCGCCTTGAAGTCCCCGAACTCGTTGGGCAGTTCCATCCAGGCATCAAGAGATGCGATCTGCCGTGCTACAGCCGCATCCCATTCCGAGCCTACGGCCCTGTTCTCACGCATCATCTTGTGAACGGCGACCGTAGCCTCTTCATATTCATGATGAACCTCTAACGCTGTCGCCAAAAACTCTTCTTGCCGGTTCATAGGGGCGCTCCAAGGACAGGTAAGAAGTATTGACCCGCAACCACTGGCGCGCCAATCGGCAAGGAGTCGTACATCGGATGTGTCTGTCGGCCACCACGAGCCGGCGAGAAGGTTTTTGAGTGAGAGGGTCAAGCGGTCGAAGAGAAGAGGGATCAATGAGCCCAACGCACTGGTGCGCGAGCAGTTGGCCAAAGTCGCAGCTACTTTTCCCTGTATCGGCAATCAGACTCATTGATCGTTGCCCAGCTCAATGTTGGGCGATTTCCATTTAGCCAAATGGAGATGCATTGGCACACAGACAGCGTGCTATGCACTATTTTTTTAACAAAGCAGCTTCTGCACGTCTAATAACCTTTTGCCCCGTCCTTATAGGCTCAGGAAATAACCCCCCGCCCTTCACCTGGGTGCCCGGCTCATACTGACCACTACACGTATCCTTATAATGGAATCTGTGATGAGACATCTCGCTCTCATCTTGAGGATGCGCAGTAGCAACACATCAATCATTCCCGTGGTGCGGTCGACCCTCCCATCAGTCTTTGACGGGACACCCAAAACCTGCACAATTGCCGGCTTTTTCGCGATAGAAAGTCTCCCAACGGATTGTAATTCTGGGAAATGCCGGTAGCGGCAAATCTACACCCGCCCGCCCCCTCGGCAAGCGCCTGAGCCTGCCCCTGGTGCACCTGGAAACACTGTTCTGGAAGCCCGGCTGGCTCGGGCCCGAAGCTGAGCAGTTCCACGCAAGGGTCCCAGCGATCGCACCGGATGCCTGGATTTGTGAAGGCTGCTAACTGGGCGTCGAGCCTAAGCGCTGGGCATATCCGAACGAAATACACTAACTTCAACTTGCGCGACAAGAGTTTCAAGTAGCGCATATGTTGAATTTTTATAGAAGCGGAAGGCTGTAGCTTACAAACACCCGGTTCTGATCTTGATCACGAGCGGCCTCGCTGTTGGATTTACCATTACGCCAGCCGAATCCGACACCTTTTAGTGCTCCCGACTGAAGGACGTAATCCAGGCTGAAATCCCTCTCCCATTCTTTCTGGGTGACGCCGGAAGTCGTCTTGATATTGTCCCCGGACAGGTAGATGACCGAGGCTTTCAGGCCAGGGATACCCAAGGGAGCGAAATCATAAGCGTACTGCCCGAAAGCCGTGCGTTCGCCTGCACGGGTGAAGCTTTGGATCAGGCGATCGGTATACAGGTAAAGGCTTGCCCCACCGGCCCCCTTGTCAACCAGGCTACCCTGGTTGAGTTGAGTGAAGTTGCTGCCGTCCGACACGCTTTGATAGCCTGCGGTGACCGTATGGCCGCCAAGGCTGTAAATCAATGCCGCACTCCAGGTTCGGTTGTCGATCTCACCATTTCCGTTTTTGGTGTAGCCACTGATTCTGTAGCCCGAAGTACCGGAGCTGTTTTCGCCTGACGAGTCAGTCTTGAAGTAGCGCAGGTCGGTTTTCAGCGATTGATTGTCCGAGATCGCCAGCGTGTGCATCAGTCCGAAAAACTGCTGGGTGTAATAGTTATCGAGGTTGGCGTAGTAGTACTGGGCGGTCAGGTCTTTGCCGAGCTTCCAGTCACCGCCGGCGAAGTTGAACTGATTGCTTTCTCGGGTACCGCCAACAGCGGCAAGTCCCGTCCGATCCGTTGAGCCGCGGCCTGTTGCATGTTCGATCCTGCCCCCGGTAAGCGTCAGGTTCTGGAACTCGCTAGGGAAGTTCTGAAGTACCCACCGATTTTTGATGCCTTCTCTGCGTGAGGTTCAAAAAACGCTGATTTGGTCGAAAAGCAGACCTTTCCACTCTTTAATTCATGATTTTTCCTCTAATCGCGCTGTTTCAGGGCGATTAGCCCGCATTACAGGCGCACCTCTCCTGCATTCAACAATCGTTTTCGCACCATCCACAAGTTCGACAAGGCGAACAACGTCGTCTGTTGAGCGATGTTTTTCGTCAGACCACGAAAGCGCACTTTCGTATAGCCAAACTGGCGCTTGATCACTCGAAATGGGTGCTCAACCTTGGCTCTGACTTGCGCTTTCGCATACTCAATTCCGCGTAGCGCACTGCCGATCACCGTGTCTTTGCCATGCTCTTTGTACGAACTGGGCCGTGCAGAAATCGACCAGATCATCTTGCGATCCTGATGTTCCGGGCGCTTCTGCACCCCGGTGTAACCGGCATCGCCACAGACGTGAACCTCTTCCCCATGAAGCAGTTGATCCACTTGTGTCACGTCCGCCACGTTGGCAGGAGTACCGACCACGCTATGAACCAAGCCCGAATCCGCATCGACGCCAATGTGGGATTTCATTCCAAAATAGTACTGATTTCCTTTCTTGGTCTGATGCATCTCGGGATCGCGTTTCTTGTCTTTATTCTTGGTTGAGCTGGGGGCATGAATGATCGTCGCATCCACTATCGTTCCGTGGCGCAACATCAATCCACGCTCACCCAGATAACCGTTGATAACCTGCAAAATCCCGCCCGCCAGGTCATGCTTCTCCAGCAAGCGGCGGAAGTTGAGGATCGTGGTTTCGTCAGGAATTCGATCCAGATGCAGCCCTGCAAACTGACGCAGGATCATCGTTTCATACAGCGATTCCTCCATCGCCGGATCGCTGTAGCCGAACCAGTTCTGCATCAGATGAACCCGCAACATGGCCAGCAACGGATACGCCGGACGACCGCCTTCACCCTTTGGATAATGCGGTTCGATCAAGGCAATCAACCCCTTCCAGGGCACGACTTGATCCATCTCGATCAGGAAGCGCTCACGGCGGGTTTGCTTACGTTTGCCGGCATACTCGGCATCGGCGAAGGACATCTGTTTCATCGGGGCTCAACCGGTCGATTCGTGTGAGGGGGTATTTCACCAGAGTTGGAAGTCTTTTTCAGAGTTTCCCTAGAGGTGATCTGGCCGCCTTCGAAGGTTTGTGGAAGCAGACGTCCATCGTTGGCCACCAGAATCGGAAGTTTCGGAATCAACGTGCCATAGCGCAGTTCAGTCTTAGACATTTTGACTTTGCCGGTCAGCCCCAGCCGGCTCCACTCGTTGACGGCGCTGTTGTCACTGTCCGAAGGAATCATGGTGCTGCCGACATGCCGTGCCTTGCTGCTGTCCAGGGTAACCCCCAACAATCCCAAGGCATCGACACCAAAACCGATTGTGCCATCGGTGTATCCCGACTTGTAATCCAGCATGAAGCCTTGCGCCCACTCTTCGGTTTTCGAAGGCGTGGCAGTTCCATCGCGATTGTCATTATTGAAGTAGAAGTTTTTCATTCCCAGTGTGGCTTTTCCGTCACTCAGGAAATCGGCATAAGCCTGGGTACTTAACGTAATACTGCTCAGCACAAAAATTGTAGCAATTGCTTTTACTGTCATTTACAGCACTCCTGCTTTTCTTATTTTAATTAGATCAACAAACACAAAAGCCCATCCATTCACTAAGGGGCAAATAGATGGCCGCTGGAATTACTTAAAACGGCCCCCATTTTATTTCCACGGCGATGATCAGCACGACCACGCAGATCGCCATCCAGACAGCAATCAGTGGCGCGACAAATCTCACCCACTTTCCGAATGGTATTCCTGCCACAGCAAGAACCCCCATCAGAACTCCGGATGTCGGATTTATACAGTTAACGATACCTTCACCAAACAAGACCGCATGCACAACTACTTGCCGCGTCAGCCCAATCATGTCGCCGATAGGGACATAGATAGGTATAAGCAACGCCGACTCACCAGAGCCTGAGGAAATCGCGAAATGCATCAAAGCCGCACTAAAATACATGCCTACCGCTGCCATCGCAGGATGTAGTGGGGCTAATAAATCCGCCAGGCATCCGACAATGGGGTCAAGAATTTTGCCGTTATCCAGGACGATCGATATCGCACGTG
Source organism: Pseudomonas fluorescens HK44 (assembly GCF_000217955.3). GTDB lineage: Bacteria > Pseudomonadota > Gammaproteobacteria > Pseudomonadales > Pseudomonadaceae > Aquipseudomonas > Aquipseudomonas fluorescens_AQ. Next base: position 1,248,172 of record NZ_AFOY02000015.1, read on the forward strand.
CCATGCCGACAATAAGTGCCCCAGATACAATCCGGGAACAACCGCCAAGAAAGCTGTTGGCAATTTCAGACGCCGAGAGCTTGCCGATCATTCCCGCAACAATAGCCATGAATACAAACATGGCTGTCATTTCAACTTCGCCCCATTTCAGGGTCATGGCACCATAGATGAAAGTGACCAAGGAAAGCGATGCGAAAGCCAGAATAATCCAGTGTCGGGTTGTCGCTTTCGAATCCTGCCCCGATGCCTCGATAACTTCAGGGCGCTTTTCTCCGCTTTTTCGACAAGTCCGCATATAAACCGTCAAAAAAACAATACATGCCAGGATAAAAAGAGCTGAAGTAATCCCGCGCAACCCAAAGCCAGAAAACAGCGGCAGTTGTGCCAGTCTCTGAGTAAGCCCGGTTGTCACTGGGTTGGTAAGCGCCACATTGAAACCAGAGGCACACGTCAGGTAAACCAGTGACACCCCGAAGATGGGATTCAAACCCAGGGATTTAGCCACCAGCAGACCAATCGGGACGAAAGCAACAACCGCATTGACCACAACTCCCGTTGTCCCGAGCGCCCCAAAGATCAAGCCAAATATAATAACGATCAAAAAATCATTAAGTTTTGTACTGTTTGCTATTCCATTTAACGCTTGATGAATAGCTCCGGTGCTCTCAAGTACAGCCAAAGCGCCGCCCGTAAACAGGATCAGGAAAATGATCGGTGCCGAGTTTTGCAAGCCTGTGGCTATCGCGGTGAAAATCCCTAGTGGATGAACGCCATTTTGGGCAACCGGATGAAGACTTCCCGAGATGACAAATGAAATACCACCGCGCATTTCACGATCAAAAACTCCCGCCGGAATTACCCAGGTTGCAATAGCGGCAACCACCAAGATGATGAACAGAAAAACATAGGGACTCTTGGTTTCTTGCTTTGTGCATTTGGAGGCGCTGCTTGTTTCCTCAAGGGCCGTTTTTGTATTTATCATAGCCTTTTCCTCAAATTATCCTGGTAGATTCAAAATCTCTGGATCAGCTCCGCAAGAAGTGCAGCCCGTACTGGCAAGTCCGAGATAATGATGTGTTCATAAATTGCATGTGGCCCGACACCGGTGGCTCCAAGTCCATCTAGCGTGGGTACGCCAACTGCGGAGGTAAAGTTGCCATCACTTCCCCCGCCCACCGAGGCACCTTCAATTTGAATACCGAGTGCGTTTGCTGCCTCTTGGGCAACAGAAAAAAGCGCCTGGTTTGCAGGCGTATATTCAAGTGGTGGCCGAATCAGGCCGCCAGTTACAGAAATCTGCGCACCGACCAGGCATGGCTTCATTTCTTTAACCAACGATTCGATACGCCGAGCCTCTGACACACTGCTGACGCGCAAATCGACGTTCAACTCGGCGCTGTCTGCAACAACATTCGTCCGCTGGCCACCCTTCGCGATCCCCACATTCAGTGTTGTTCCCAACTCAGGGGCATTCAGGCCATGGAGAAACAGGATCTGCTCGGCCATCTCATGCACTGCACTTACCCCGTCCTCCGGATTGTTGCCGGCGTGGGCTGCACGACCCTTGATCTTGATGTCGAAACGTCCTGTTCCTTTGCGCTCGGTCTTGAGCGCATGGGTATGTGAGGTAGCCGGTTCGACAACAAGTACCTGCTCACACAATATCGCTTCACTTTCGATCCACTCCCGAGAACTCGGACTGCCGAGTTCTTCATCGCTCGAGCATAAAAAGCGGATCTCCCGGTCCTTGAGCAAGTCTAGATCAATGAGGGCCTTGGTCGCCCAAATGGCCTGAACAAGCCCGGCCTTCATGTCCAAAACGCCTGGGCCGTATAACTTGCCGTCCTCCACCTTTATTGGCAGACGCCCAATATCCCAGACAGTGTCAAAGTGCCCGAGGATAGCCGTGCGCCTTGAACCTTGACCGACCGTGAAAACGAGATGGTCACCGTACTCGTCACGCGGAACAATCTCTGCGGTAGCGCCGATACGCCGCACCATGATTTCCTGAAGCACTTCACCGCAGGCATCAACCGCCCGTTTATCTGTAGAGGGTGACTCCGCACTGACAAGTAGCCTTAGATCGGCGAGAAGACTGTCGGAATGCCGGTGGAGGTACTCTTGCACGATACTCATGTTTTTGGCCTGTCATGCGCTAATGAAGCCTGAGTATGGAATGCCTCCATGGCTTGAAAAATACGAAGCGCGCCACTAAATTGTTGCCCTCAGGTCAACAGTTGGCTGCCACCGTAGGGCTTAGAAATGGACAACGAACTCCAGGAAAAACGTCTGGGCTATCTCCACGAGGTTGGGCTTCAAGGAGGTATTCGCAAGGCAGCCGACGTACTTAACGTCAATCCCTCCGTGATCAGCCGTCAGGTTGCGCTCCTCGAACGCAGCTTGCACCTACCGCTACTTGAACGTCGTGGACGAAACGTGGTGCTGACGGAGGCCGGGAAGCTCCTTTCAGATCATTTCTCGGAAACTCAAGAACGCCGAGAGGCGCTAACCAAGCACTTGAATGACCTTCGATATATGCGGGGCGGAACGGTAAACCTTCGTATCGGGCCGGGTATGGTTGCAAACTTTGTGGCCAACGAGTTACGTGAGTTCTCCAAAGTCTACCCGGACGTTTTTGTAGACATCAGTTCAGGCGACATGAGCGCTACGCTGATGATGCTCGTACGTGGGGAAGTAGATATGGCTTTATCCTTCGGCCCTATCGATAACGTTTCTCTTCAACGACGCAGCTTTATCAGAGGCCCCATTTGCGCCATCGTTCCCGATGATGTCGGCGCTGATTGAAAACTGACCCACCCTGCCGATTGAAATTGACCCAGGGCGGATTGCTGATTTGGCATCAGCAATTGTGGATAAGCTTAGCAGTCGTGTCCCGGTGGAAAAGGCATTAAGCCCCACCGCATGTGGGCATGCGGCAGGGTATTTTCGGTGCGGATCAAAACAACTCATCGTCCTCGGCACCATCCTCGTCTTTGCGCTTTCGTTCACGTGATTTGATCTTCGTCTGGGCGACCAAGCTGCTGTGTTGCAGGCGGTAGGACTCGTTGCCCGTTTCGACGATGTGGCAGTGGTGTGTCAGCCGATCCAGCAACGCCGTGGTCATCTTGGCGTCACCAAACACACTCGACCATTCCGAGAAGCTGAGGTTGGTGGTGATCACCACGCTGGTGTGCTCGTACAGCTTGGACAGCAAGTGAAATAACAGGGCACCACCGCTCTGACTGAAAGGCAAATACCCCAGTTCATCGAGTATCACCAGGTCTGTGCGTAACAGCCCTTGAGCGATGCGGCCCGTCTTGCCGTCGTACTTTTCGCGCTCCAGCAGATTGACCAGATCCACCGTGGAGTAGAAGCGCACGCGTTTGTGATGTGTCGTGATCCCGGACACGGCCAAGGCGGTGGCGAGGTGTGTTTTGCCTGTTCCAGGCCCGCCGATGAATACGACATTCTGCGCGGTATCGGTGAACTCCAGGTTGGACAGATCCCTGACCAAGCGAGCGTCTGCGCTGGAAGCGCTAAAGTCGAAGCCGGCCAAATCACGATGCATGGGGAGTTTGGCCATGTTCATCTGGTGGTTCACTGAGCGCACCGCTCGATCCGCATGTTCTTGTTGGAGAAGATGCTCAAGTAGCCATTTCGACGAGGTCGTTGAGGCTTCGCCTTGCGAGGCCAGTTCTTCCCAGGCGCTGGCCATGCCATGCAGACGCAGTTCTTTGAGTTCCGCCATAAGATCACGCATTGCGAGTCTCCTCATCGGTGGTACGGAGCCGGTCGTAGCGTGCCGTATTGGCGACAGGCGCTATCTTGAGTTGCAGGCTGGTTTCGGCGGACGGAGGGGCTGCTGTCGATGTCAGTCGAGCCAGGACATTCAGGATGTGGTCAGCACTCAAGCTGCCTGATTCAAGTACCAACTCCACAGCCACCAACACGGCATCGAGCCCGGCGATGGGGACAGCCGCCAGTACCTGCGTCATGATTCGATCACCATTGGTGTGACGCCTCAGACCGCGTTTTAGCAGTTGCAAAGGCTTCGGCAGATCAGCAAACGGAGCGCCATTGCGCAGCGCTCCGGGCTTGCGCTCGATAAGCGGGATGTAATGCTGCCAGTCGAAACTGACCTGATCTCGATCAAACAGGCGCTCGTGACTGGCAATCGTCGTTTCATCGGCGATGACAACCACCCGAGAAGGATACAGACGGCTGCTGACCCATTGGCCGACCCGCTCACACGGCACCGAATAGCGATTTCGCGCCACGCTGATCAGACAGGTGCTGGAGACCCGAACGGTGCGCTCGACGTAGCCATCAAAGGCAGTCGGCATGGGCATCATTTCCACCCGTTCCAGTTCCAGGACGTCCGCCACGGTCAGCCCGTTGTACTGCGGGTGCACCAGTTCGTCCCAGAGCGCACGGCAGCGTTGGCCGAGCCAGGCATTCAATTCCTCGAAGGTGTGGAACATGCAGTTTTGAGCATCGAGCCAGATGCGCCGTCGGCTGTCTTGGACGTTCTTTTCAACGATGCCTTTTTCCCAGCCGGAGGCCACGTTGCAGAAGTCCGGGTCGAACAGGTAGTGCGCGCACATCACGGCAAACCGGGCATTGACCGTGCGCCCCTTACCCTTGTTGACCTTGTCGACAGCGGTCTTCATGTTGTCGTAGATGCCGCGACGCGGCACCCCACCTAACGCGCCAAACGAGCGGGTATGGGCATCGAACAACATCTCGTGGCCTTGGCTGGGATACGCAACCAACCAAAATGCGCGACTGGCGCACAGCTTCATATGGGAGACCTGGATGCGTCGGAACAGGCCGCCGATCAGCAGACCTTCTTCGCTCCAGTCGAATTGAAAGGCCTCCCCGAGTGCAAAGGTCAGCGGCACAAAGGCCCGTAAAGACTTGCCTTGCTCGCCGCGCCACGAGCGTATGAAGGCGGTGAGCTGGCTGTAGCCGCCGTCGTACCCCTCGGCCTTGATCTGTTCGAAGAGTGCTTTGGCACTTCTGCGATTGTGCTTTGCCCGAAACGAATCGGCCTTGAGCGCCTGCTCCAGCGTCTCGTGAAATGGACTGAGTTTGTTGAAGGTTGCGCACCGTTGGTACGCCGGCTGGGTGGCTTCGGGTGCTCTGACCCATTTTCGGATGGTGTTTCTCGACAGCCCGGTACGCTTGGCTATCTGGTGCAGCGAGAGCTTGTCGCGGAAGTACATCCGCCGGATTTTTCCCAACATTTCCATGCTGATCACCCTGTGTTCTCCTGCTCGGAAAGCGAGCAGAAGCAGTTGAACACCTGGGTCAGTTTTCAGTCGGCAGAACAGCCTTTACTGGGTCAGTTTTCGGTCAGCGGCAACACCGATGATCATCCATTGAAAGACTTCACCAGCATTCCCATAAAAGAGCTGGCACACCATAGGCTCATAGCGCTGACAAATACGTACGGCATACAACGCTATATCAATAAGATGTTCGAGTCCGAAAACGTGGCTTTCACCCCTGCATATCGCTGTAACCAGCAGTCAGTCGCGATAGCCTTATGCCAAGCCGGCCTTGGGGTAGGTTTCATGACAGCTCAATCACTTGGGCAACAAGGTGGGAATTCAAAGCTTTTAGCTATACCACTTGATCACCCGATCGCGAGGGAATCACAGTGTCATATTCTGCGCAGCTCAGATCGCCGACTACACCCCGCCTCTGAACATCTATGGTGGTTACTCGTAAACCACCTGGAAAGGACTCAAAACGAAGGGGCTATATAAACCTTTTCTTCGCGGTATCGTAGACGTTCTGAGGTGCCTCGGCAGGCCGAACTTCTACCCAACAAGAACGACATGACGAAAGAAATCGTCATCCATTCCACTCCCACACGCCCATAGGCAAGGCGTTTCGAGGAGCCTTTAACATCACCATCTCAGCGGCAATGGGGTGAATTGCCCGTACCTGCTTCAGGGTTCCCAATGGGAGTATCCATTCGATGATGCCCTGGAAATGGCGGAACAGACGGAAGTTTGACCATCCTTCGCGACGGTCGATGCTAGACCGTCGCTATCCGACCCAGGCTGTGTGAAAACGCGCGAAATACGTCAAAACCGGTGAGTCGCGAGGGTTGCCTGTGGAATCAGCGGGCAGAAGCGCGAATTACCTGAGTCAGCTACATAGATGATCGTAATGCCGTTTGGGTATCTGGTTATCCAGAGAAATACGGACTGCGTCATGACGCCAGAACTCGCGATCGCAATCGAGAATCCGTCCATGTTGGTCATAGTTGATGCGAATGATCATTAGCAGTGGACTGCCTTCTGGCAGATTGAGATGACGTGCCACGCTGGCATGCGCCGCGGTCGGGTATATATCAAAAGTGGCCCGGCCGCATTGGATGTCATATTGCTCTCGATAAATCGATGTCAGCGACTGTGTCAGATCCAGCTTCAATATGTCTGGGACAAATTCCGGTTTCAGATAATGTTCTACAAACATGACGACGCGCCCATCGACATAACGTAGGCGTCGTATGCAGTGCAGCATGCTTGACGGCTGCAGCGCCATCTTCAGGCATAACTCCGGGGTCGCCGATTCCGTACTGGTCGAAATCACCTGTGTGGCAGCCTTGCGACCCTGACTTTCGACCATCTGGTGGAACAGTGAACTTGTGAAAGGGTTGTACTCAAGTCGCGGAGGGGTCACAAACCAACCGCGTCTGCTTTCCCGATAGATCGATCCTTCTGCCTCCATTCTTTGCAGTGCTTCCCTGAGCGTGACGCGCGTTGTGGAAAACATCTCACTCAGTATTCGCTCGGAAGGGAGTTTGCTTCCAGACGCCAGCGTGCCATTGAGGATTTGCGCGGCCAACGCGTGATGGATGCTGGCAGCCTGGGTGGTGGTTTTTTTTGTCACGGTGATGGTCTGGTTGATTTTTGAGCGCCGATATTATCCCAGTTCAGGATTTCATTTCCTTTACGATGCACTCAACTGACGCAATTTGCGCCGAAAATTCATGACGGTGGCGTCTTCGGGATCACAGTGTTGAGCGTAAGCCGCGAAAATTGACGCGTCCCAAAGTGTCACATTACGGTCATTTCTTGTGGGTAGCATCCAGTTTCCGCCCAAATCTGGTCTATACCACACGGCTAAATCATGAAAAAAATGCTGATTACGAGTTTGCTTTCAAGTGCCTTGTCGATTGCAGTTCCTGGTGCGTACGCGCAGCCGGACCTGGATGCTTTGATCTCCGCAGCCAAAAAAGAAGGCGCGGTCAATAGCCTGGGGATGCCGGATAACTGGGCGAACTGGAAAGATACCTGGGCCGAGATCACGCAAAAATATGGCCTGGTGCACCTGGACACCGACATGAGTTCTGGGCAGGAAATCGCCAAATTCGAAGCTGAAAAATCCAATGCATCGGGTGACATCGGTGACGTTGGCCAGTCTTTCGGCCCGATTGCCGTCAAGAAGGGTGTAACCCAAGCCTACAAGCCGACCAACTGGGATGATATTCCGGCTTGGGCCAAAGACGAAAACGGCCATTGGGTAGTGGCTTACAGCGGGACCATTTCATTCATCAGCAACAACAAGCTGGTCAAGAATCCGCCAAAGACATGGGGCGATTTGCTCAAAGGCAACTATAAAGTGACCGTTGGCGAAGTGGGTGTTTCGGCGCAGGCCAACAGTGCACTGCTGGCAGCGGCGATTGCCAATGGCGGCAACGAAAAGAACCTGCAACCTGCGTACAAGTTATTTGCCGAACTGGCTAAACAAGGCCGGCTTTCCATGACCGATGCGAGTATCGCCAACATGGAAAAAGGTGAAGTGGAAGTCGCACTGTTATGGGACTTCACCTCATTGGGCTACCGCGACAAGATCGATCCATCCCTGTTCACGGTATCTATTCCCGAAGATGGTAGCGTGAGTGCCGGCTATTCAACACTGATCAACAAATACGCGCAGCATCCGAACGCCGCCAAGCTGGTGCGTGAATACATCTTCAGCGATGCCGGCCAGATTAACCTGGCGCGCGGATTCGCACGTCCGATTCGTAGCAACGTCGTCCTGCCACAGGATGTAAAGGACAAGATGTTGTCTGCTGAGCAATATAGCAACGCCAAACCAATCCAGGACTTCGTGGCCTGGGAGGCGACTACCAAGGCCATACCGCGGCAGTGGCAAGAGCAAGTCATGATTTATAACAAGTAATTCCAGCAGCGTTAGGCCACCTCTACAAACCACTGCACGAACTTGGGTCGTTCACTACGGTTTTTAGAGGTGACCATGAGAATAGTGTTCGGGGCATTGGCCGCACTAAAGCTTTACTGCAGCGGTGCCCCGCTATCACTTATCAAAAACCAGCGAACACGGAATTACTAGCCGTATGACAACTGCATCGAACCCGCTGGCAACCCCAGTGACTATTGAAACCCCCACTTATTCACGCTTTCGCCACTGGCGGGCGGCGCTGTTCCTGCTTCCATTGCTATGCGTATTGGCGCTGTTTTCGCTGGCACCGACAGCATGGCTGCTTATCAACAGCGTGCAGGTCGATGGCGCATGGTCGCTGGCGAACTTCAGCGAAATCCTGAGTTCCCCTTTTTACCGGCAGGCCTTCGGCAACAGCCTCTGGGTTTCCGTCTGCTCAAGCCTGATTGGGCTGGCCATTGCGCTGGTGGCCGCCGCTTCGTTGAAACGGGTGGATTGCACTGTTCGCGATATAACGGTGGCATTCACCAATATGACCGGCAACCTGAGTGGGGTTTCCTTGGCATTCGCCTTCATTATCGTGATGGGAACAAATGGCGCCATGACATTGCTCTTGCGGCGATGGGGGCTTTTGGCTGATTTTGATCTCTACACGCAAACTGGACTGACGCTGATTTACAGCTATTTCCAGATACCGCTAGCGGTACTGTTGCTCTATCCGGCCTTCGATGCGCTGCAGGATGATTGGCAGGAGGCCGCCTCCTTGCTGGGTGCCAGCCGTGCCAGTTACTGGCGCCTGGTTGCGTTGCCGGTGCTGATGCCAGCGGTATTCGGCACCTTCATTTTGCTGTTGGCCAATGCAATGGGGGCCTATGCCAGTGCGTATGCACTGATGACGTCGAACTACAACCTGGTCACCATCCGCATTTCCAGCCTGGTGGCGGGAGACATTTCTCTGGAACCCAATCTGGCGGCGGCACTGTCAGTGCTTCTGGTCGCGTTGCTGGTGTCCGTGGCGACGTTCAACCAGTTCTTGATGAGGAGAAGCCACCATGCACACTAACCGTTATCACCAGTTCGTGCTGTATGGATTGATGGGACTACTCAGTATCCCTGTTCTGGCGACCCTGGTTTATTCATTCTCCCAACACTGGGGAGCAACGGTACTACCCGACGGACTGACATTCGACTGGTATCTCAAGTTGTGGCATGAGCCGCGCTTCTTGTCCGCCTTCAGCCACTCCCTGTTGATTGCACTGGGCACATTGGCCTTCAGTACAGTGGTCATCGTGCCTGCCACATTTGTCGTGTTTTATTATTTTCCGCACCTGGATCGTTGGATGAACATCCTGATATTGATCCAGTTCGCGGTGCCACCCGTGGTGTCGTCGGTGGGCTTGTTGCAGATTTATGCTGACGGCCCGCTACCGCTGATCGGCACGCCGTGGGTGCTGATCGGGTGTTATTTCACGATTGTTCTGCCGTTCATGTACCGGGCGCTCGCCAACGGTCTACAAGGGCTGAACGTGCGCGACCTGATGGATGCGGCGCAGCTGCTAGGGGCAAGTACTCCCGCTGCTTTTTTACGGGTGGTCTTGCCAAATATCCGCAAGGGATTGATGGCAGCCTTGTTTCTCTCATTCTCCTTCCTACTGGGCGAGTTCGTGTTCGCCAACATATTGGTTGGCAGCCGTTACGAAACCTTGAACGTCTATCTCTATTCCGTACGCTCCACCAGCGGTCATTTTGTGAGTGCCGTGGTGATGAGTTATTTCATATTTACGCTGGTCGTGACCTGGATTTCCACCCGCTTGAGTCGATAGGACTGTGCGATGAATTATCTTGAAGTATCCAACTTGTCGAAATACTTCGGCAAAGGCTCGGGCAAGACCCGCGTGTTTGACGACATCCATTTCAATATCAAGGAAGGCGAACTGGTAACCCTGCTTGGTCCCAGTGGCTGCGGCAAGTCGACCTTGTTGCGCTGTATCGCCGGTTTAACTGAAGTCGATAGCGGCCAAATTCATGTGGCGGGAAATGACATTACCCATTTTGCTCCGCAAAAACGCGGCATCGGCATGGTATTCCAGAGTTATGCGTTGTTTCCGAATCTGACAGTAATGGGCAATATTGCCTTCGGCCTGAAAATGCAGGGTGTCTCTGTCGATGAAACCTTCCAACGGGTGACTGAAGCGGTACGTCTGGTTGAATTGCAGGGGCACGAGAACAAATTCGTGAGTCAGCTCTCCGGCGGCCAGCGTCAGCGCGTCGCCCTGGCGCGGGCATTGGTGGTGCGGCCACGCATCCTGTTGCTGGATGAACCGCTGTCGGCACTGGATGCACGCATCCGCAAGAACCTGCAGGAAGAGATCAGACGGATCCAGTCGCAGCTGAAACTGACGACCATTTTCGTGACCCACGATCAGGAAGAAGCGCTGATGCTGTCCGACCGCATCATTGTCATGGATGGCGGTCGTATCGTGCAGGAAGGCAGCGCGGAGACAATCTACACTCGTCCAGCCAATGGTTTTGTAGCGCGCTTCATGGGCAGCTACAACCTGCTGGATGCCAGCCAGGCGGAACAACTGCTTGGTCTGCGCATACAAGGACAACTGGCAATCCGGCCGGAAGCGATCCATGTGGCGCAAGCCGGCCGCAGCTATGGCCCACATCTGGGCGCGCCGTGCCGCGCCACGGTACGTCACCATCAACTGCTCGGCAACGTGATTCGTTACCACGTCGATGCGCAAGGCTGCTCGTTGATGGTCGATATGCTCAATCGCAGTTCAGATTCCTTGCTGCCGGCAGGCGCACGGCTCGACCTGCTGTTCAATCGTGAAGAACTGCAGGAGGTTGCATGACGATTTTGGCTATTTTTGACATGGACGACACCATTATCGATTGCGATAGCTCCAGTCTCTGGCTGCGCTATCTGGTGGAGCGCGGTGTGGCAGCAGCCGACATGCTGGTCACCGAGCAGGCGATGATGCAAGCCTATCATCTGGGTGAACTGTCCATGGCGCAGTACATGGACTTTACGCTCCAACCGTTGTCTGGGGTGGCCGTCAGCGAAGTAGAGCGATGGGCTGATGACTTTGTCTCCAGCATGATTTCCACGCGCATATTTCCAGCCGCGCGTCGTCAAATTGAGTGGCATCGCCAACAGGGAAACAAGCTATTAATCATCTCGGCTACGGCTGACTTTATCGTCCGCCGTATCGCGGCCATGCTGGGCGTGAGCGAGGTGATCGCCATTGAGCTTGAACAGGTAGCAGGCAACTTCACCGGCGCGACTAAAGGGGTGCTCAGTTTTCGGGAAGGCAAGGTGGAGCGCTTGCAGGCGTGGATGCAGGACCATGGCAACAGCTTGCAGGGCAGCTATGGCTACAGTGACTCGGTGAATGATTTGCCGCTATTGCACGCGGTCCAGCATGCGTGTGTCGTCAACCCCGCACCAGCGCTAAAACAGGTATCCGACCAGCATCAATGGCGACAGTATGACTGGCAGTTGGCGCAACATGAGCACAGCGATACGGGTCAGGCCCAGGGGGCGGAATGTCGTTAATCCAGTCGCGTTTCGATGCATTATTGCGCCACAAAGCAGCGGGCCTGCCGGTACCTCAGCTAACCCCGGCGCTGGCGATCAAGCTGCTTGAACGACTCGATAGCATGCGCTTGTTCGCTCATGCTTACCCCCAGCTAATGAAGCTGACCTATGGTACATACCGGCCGATTGACCTGCTGGATTTCGCCTATCGTCATGCACTCGACGGCATCAGCATTCATCTACTGGATGGCGAAGAGCGCAGTCTTCAGCAGATGAGCGACGATCAACTGCACATTGTCAGCCAAAGGGCCGAGGCGCTGGGGTTGGACATCCACCTGGAAATCAGTAGTACCCAAAAGGCGGACGTGGATCGGGTGGTTAAGGTGGCGAAGGTTATGGGGGTGCAGAACATCCGCGTCTACTCGCGCTATGGTGGACGGCTTTCCGAGGTTTTAGACACCATCGAATCGGACTTGCACTACCTTGCCAAACAAGCTGAACGGTATGACCTTTACATTGACTTTGAACAGCATGAAGAGCTGAAAAGTAGCGAGATTGTCACGCTGCTCGAGCGCATCAATCATCCGCGCCTGCACGCGCTGTTCGATTTCGGCAATATGATCAATGCCGCCGAACAACCGTTAACGGCACTGAAATCCTTGGCTGCGCATATCCGGCAAGTGCACATGAAAGGTGTGCGAGTCGTTCCCGAGGAAAATGGAGTTGGTCACTATGGCGTGTTACAGGGCAGTGCCGAGGATGACTTGCCCAATGCCCGCATGTTGTTCGAGCTGTTGATGCTCGGAGAGGATGGGCCCCAGGTCATCGCCTTTATCCTGGAGCAGGAAAACCACTATATCGCCCCCGCATTCCGTCAAGTGGACGAGGACGAAGACCCCTTTATTCCTTACCGAGAGATGAGTCAAACCTCACTGCCCGAAGGTTTTACGCTGGAGCAGATGATGGCCGAGGAGGAGCGTTGGGCAATCAACCAGATTGTTTATGTCCGCAGTCTGCTGCAAGAGTTCAGATTGCTGGCAGAACTTGTGCTTCGTAAGCGTCCAGCCAACACACCTTCCGAACTCCAGCATTAAGGGCGATGGTGTCCGCGTATTTTTAAGCGGACGCGATAGCCCTTAACGTCAGGATTTCCATGAAACACTGATCCAGGCACCCGTACCGGCCCAGGTAATCGACAAGGGCATCCCGACCGCAGGCCTGCTGGCTCACGTGATGGTGGCGAAATTTGCTGATCACTTGCCGCTGTACCGGCAAGAGAAGATCTTTGGCCGCGCCGGGCTGATGATCGCTCGCTCGACACTGGCGCAGTGGGTCGGGCAAAGCGGCGTGCAACTCCAGCCCTTGGTCGATGCGCTGCGCGAAGCGGTGCTGGCCCAGGGCGTGATCCACGCCGATGAGACCCCGGATCAAATGCTCGCGCCAGGCGAGAAAAAAACTCACCGCGCTTACGTCTGGGCCTACAGCACCACGCCCTTCTCGGCACTCAAAGCGGTGGCTTACGACTTCAGCCCAAGCCGGGCGGGCGAGCATGCGCGCAACTTCCTCGGCACGTGGAATGGCAAGCTGGTGTGCGACGATTTTGCTGGCTACAAAGCCGGCTGGGAGAAAGGCATTACCGAAATTGGCTGCATGGCCCACGCTCGGCGCAAGTTTTTCGATCTGCACGTGGCGAATAAAAGCCAGTTGGCCGAACAGGCCCTGCACTCGATTGGCGGTTTGTATGAAGTCGAACGGCAAGCACGGGACATGAGCGATGAGGATCGCTGGCGAATACGGCAGGAAAAAGCTGTCCCTATCCTCGATGCGTTGCACAACTGGATGTTGGCCCAGCGCGACCTTGCGCCCAACGGCTCAGCAACAGCTAAAGCCTTGGATTACAGTCTTAAACGCTGGGTAGCGCTGACGCGCTACCTGGAAGATGGGGCCGTGCCCATCGGAGAGTCGGGATGTGGCGCGGTGGCTTGCGCTCCGTTTCCACACCCCGCTCGTCAACCGGACGTGCGCTACTAACGCATCCGGCTTTCGTCCGAGATCGATATGCCTTCGCACTCGACACATCGGCCATTCGCACAGGCAACTGATGCAGGCTTAGCTTTCCATATAGAAATGCATCCGGGTATAGACGGTACCCAGAGCGGCCTCGCCGCTTATGCTTCTTGACCAACCAGCGTCGGATACGGCGCTCAGTGTAACGTTGCAGGATTCGATAGTGCTTGAGCACAGGCCCTTGATCGAAGTAGCCAGCCCAGCCTCGAAGGATCGAGTTGAGTTCAGCTATCCGGTGCTCTACCGCATCCCACGTCATGCTGATCGCTGTTTCGTCATGGATTTTTCCAATAATCGACTTCATCGCTCCTTTCGAAGGTTGAGTGCCTATATAGGTTTTCCCATGACGATCGTATTGCCTGCCCAGGTTGTACCCCAGAAAGTCGAGTGACTGTTCCGGGAGTTTCACCAGCGCCGTTTTCTCTTCATTGACCGTCAGCCCCAGCCCGCGCCATCAAACCACTCATCAGCACCATTGCCTGCTCTCCACTGCCGGGGCGGCAGCAGATCACCATGTCGTCCGCGTAATTCACAATCCTTGCATGCAGACGTCTGGCGTAGCCAAACTTTTCCCAGGCCAGAATGAAGCGCCTGAAATACACATTGGCTAGCAGCGGCGAAATCACCGATCCCTGAGCGCTGCCACGGTGCGTGTGCTTGGCTTCGTTGGTGCGTCGAGGCTTTCCGTCAATGAGTTCGATAACGGCCACCTCAAGCCACTGCTTGATCAGCCGCAATACCCTACCATCCGAGATACGCCGGGCCAGACATTTCATCAAAGGCCCGTGTGGAATGGTATTGAAATAGTCACGAAGATCCGTATCGACAACGTCTCTCAACCCAACCCTTGCAGTGTAATAATGCACCTGCCTCACGGCTTCCTTGGCATCTCGACGAGGTCTGAAGCCATACTGCGATGGCTGCATGTCCGCTTCGAAAATCGCTTGGAGTGTGAGATTGACGGCCATTTGAACAACGCGGTCTCGAATGCAGGGAACTCCCAAGGAACGAAGTTTCCCGTTCGGGAATCCATACCCGCCGCAGGGGCTGAGGTCGATATCCACCCGACTTCAGCTCCTCGCGTAGCTGAGCCAGCCACTCCATAGACCCTATGCTTTCAATGTCTTCGAATCGCTGACCATCCACACCGTGGCTGCCTCGGTTTGCGCGGCAACGTTGGTAGGCAATGACCAAAACATCGATTCGGTAGACCTTGTCCCACAGGCCGCTGTAGAGCGAAAGTCTGGCCTCTGTCTTAGCTTCACATACAGGGCAACGCCTGTATTTTCGAACGCCGGATTTCTCACCTCGGGCTTAGTAGGCTTGGAGCAATCCCATCGTTCCCTTACCACTTTGTACTCCTCTCTTGAACCAGGGCTCCTTTCCTACTCCGAGCAGTTACCCGGCCCTCAACGGTACTACGAGCCCATCCGCCACCTGTCCAGCCAGAGCCATCCCTCACGGGCGCTCTGTTTGTATGGCCGTGTCTATAACGGCACTTCACCCTGGCAGGGCTTCCCCCTGTTTCGTATGAGTTTTCTCTTCTGTACATGCCATCACCACTACCCCGGCCGGCAGTGCCAAGTTCGTTCTGACGCTCGATCCCTTAGCACTATCAACCTTCCCCGGGTTATTACGGCGGGTCGGCTACCGCAAGCATTTTTCGGGCTGCTCGGTGTTCGCTACGCGCCTACGGCCTGCACAGTCACTTGACTCCCTAAAGAAGCCTTTTTCTTCAGCATACTTCAGCCCATCGTTGCCTCCTGAACTGCTCCACAGAACTGTGCTTCCGGCGGAGCGACAGTAGCCCGGTTGGGATTCGCACCCACTGAACTCATACGCCTTGTCAGGGCGTACACAACAACGCCGCCGAACGGGCGCTGCGCGCCGTCGCGCTGGGCCGAAAAAACTACCTGTTTGCCGGTTCCGATGCCGGCGGAGAACGAGCGGCTGCGATTTACAGCCTGGTGGGTACTGCCAAGCTAAACGGATTGAACCCACAGGCGTATCTGACCTACGTGCTTGAGCACATTGCCGAGCACCCGATCAATCGGGTAAGCGAGTTGCTGCCCTGGAACATTTCTTTGACCCAAACTGAACACTGCGAGGCCGCCTGATCCATGGTTAAAACTGTCCGTTTACCCAAACCCGCCCCCGATCTGTTGCTGCTGCACATTGAGCTGAAGTGGATCACTCCGACGATTTGGCGTCGGTTCGCGGTGCCTGAAAACATTACCTTGGGCAAACTGCACCATGTCATCCAGGTCGTGATGGGGTGGAGTGATAGCCATCTGCATGAGTTTGAAATTGACGGTGAGAATTACGGCATGCCCGACCCTGATGGTTGGGGGCCGACGGTAAACCCTGAAGCCCGTAAAACGCTGATCAAGGCGCTGAGCGGAAAGCGGACATTTAATTATCTCTACGACTTTGGTGACAGTTGGCATCACAGTATCAAGGTCGAAAAGACGTTACCGGCGGTTGCGTGTCCTCAGGTGCCGTACTGCATCGATGGCGCCAATGCTTGCCCACCGGAAGACGTGGGTGGCGGGCCTGGCTATGAGGACTTTTTGGAGGCGATGGCCAACCCGGATCATCCAGAGCATGACGACATGGTTGAATGGCATGGCGATGCTTTTGATCCTGCTGCATTTGAATGCGAGCGCGTGAATCAGTGGTTTAAACGGATTAAGGTTTGAGTTGCAAGGCGGTGTAGTTCGGACGCTTACCCAGCATTGTGTCGGTAACGCCGAACACAAATGGCTGCTTCACGCCCTGAGGAAGTCAGTCAACCTAAATCAAGGCTCTTGAGAAGCGGCGACCCACGCTTCCTCAAAGCATTTAAATAGGTGGTTTCATCGTAAGGCGTCCTGGTCTGCCAGCACCGGTACAGAACCCGAATCCACTTAAACGCTATTGCGGGTACAGCCGCCTGGTAGGTACTCCCTTTGGCGCGTTGCTGCCGGTAGTAAGCTCCCGCCCAAAAGGATTCTTGATTACCCACCAAGGTCAGCCACCTCACAGATCCGCTGCTATGGTTTCTGTATGGATAATCAGTGGAGGTGCCCACATGCCACGCAATCGAATCCAGTTTCAGCCTGGTCTTTCACTGCCTGACTTTTTGCAGCAGTACGGCACAGTAGAGCAGTGCCACACCGCGCTGTTCAAACTGCGCTGGCCTGAAGGTTTCAGCTGTCCTGAGTGCGCTCACCGTGGTGCCTGTTGGCTAGAGCGACAGCTGTATCAGTGCAACCGCTGTCATCATCAAGCCTCACTGACGGCAAGAACCATTTTTGATAGCACCAAACTCCCTCTGACGACCTGGTTCCTGGCGATCTATCTGCTGACCCAGCGTAAGAACAGTCTGTCGGCCCTACAGCTCGCGCGCGAACTGGGAGTGAGCTACAACACAGCCTGGAAGCTCAAGCACAAGATTATGCAGGTGATGTTCGGGCGTGCACAAAGCCGGGTGCTCAGCGGCCGAATTGAAATTGATGACGCCTATCTGGGCGGTGAACGACCTGGAAAACGCGGGCGGGGTGCGGAACATAAAGTTCCCTTTATCGCGGCGGTGCAGACCAGTGCGCAAGGGCATCCGCAGTATCTGCAACTACGCCGTGTCCGCGCGTTCACGAGCAAGGAGATCGCGCATTATGCGCAACGCTCGGTTGCACCCAGAAGTAAAATATTCAGCGACGGTTTAGCCTGCTTTAAGGCCTTCGATGCCAGGGGTTGTCAGCACATTGCCTCCGTCATGGGAGGTGGCCGTGCCAGCGTTCAGCATCCGTCCTTCAAGTGGGTCAACACCTTGTTGGGTCAAGAACTCGCTGGCCGGCACTTTCCATGCTTTTCACCTCAAGCACGCCCCGCGCTATCTGACTGAGTTCGAATATCGCTTCAATCGCCGCTTCGATCTCGGCTCGATGATAGAGCGTTTCAGCTATGTCGCCCTGCGGACACCACCCATGCCTTATCGACTGCTCAGGCTGGCTGAGGTTTATGCGTAATCAGGAAAGGATTTGTTAATAGTCTGCCCTGCCCATTCCACGAAGGTCTGACGGAGAAACGTCGGACATTGCCAGAGCCAATGCACCCAGCTTTTCTTACCACACCGCTCCGTCACCGGCGCTATGCCGGAATACTTTTGCAGTTCGTCCGCATCATGGAAACGCTCACGTTGCTCTCCGAAAGCTGCGAGTAAGCGTGGTGCTAGATGCGGGCCTGCGCCCAGCAAGCTCCGAAACAAAGAGTAATCCGGTAGCGCAGAAGCGACCCGCTCGACTTCCTTATCAAAGCGGTCGATTACCATAAGGACGGTGCGCAGCTGCTCGACCAATGCGAGGACGTGCAAGCGGCAAGGCTCGATAATGCCGGCATCTTCAGTGAGCGCAGATGCCGCACGGATCGACGCCAAACGCGCCTCGATCAATGTGGCGCGACGCCCGTTATGAGCATAAAAGAATGCCTCAAGCGTGGTTTTACGCGCCCGTTTGGCTGACTGCGTATTTCGGCCCACCGTAACCGCCCGTTTCGGTACATCGGGACCGACCATTTCGCTAACGCGTCGCCACCCTCAGTCCCATTTCGGGGAATCGAAGGATGGCGGCGCAGCGAGTGACCATGCGTAATATCAAAGAATGCCTGCGCCTCAAGTTCGAGGCCGACCTGTCCCACGAGAAGATCGCCCGCGCCTTGCAACTCTCCAAGGGCGTCGTCAGCAAGTACATCAAGGCCGTGCGCGACACCGGTATCGAGTGGGCCACGCTGGTGCCCGCCGCCAAGATCGTCCACACCCTCGGCGACCGCGGTTGCCCGACGTGATCACCCTGCACCGCGAACTCCGTCGCAAGGGCGTGACGCTACAACTGCTGTGGGAGGAATACACCGCCGCTCATCCCGACCAGCCGACCTACCGCTACACCCAGTTCGTCGACTGGTTCCTAAATAATCTATCGGCTCGCGCGCAAGCATTGCTACTATGGCCACGATTTCACCACTTGAACAGTTTTCCGCCCACTCGATCTTTGCACAGGCCGTACCGCCCTCCTCTTCCCCGACGACGCCCTGTGCTGGTCCAGCTCCCTGCTAGTACGTTTCACCCGTTCAAACGCCCCCTCATGTACATCTCATGGATAGGGCGAGCAGCCGTCTGAGAAAGCGGTGACTAGCCAGTACCGATTGATTGTGGCGCAGGCTGCGTCTGCGCCGCAACATCGAGCCATTCGCATTCACTGGGGATGGCTCGATGGATCAGATCAACAGCCACGCATCCACATGGCGATATCCGATCGTCATGATGATGGCCGTGCTGAGCTCGGTGCTTCAGCCTGCTGCCGCCTCCGACAACGCTGTCGAGCGTGAGCAACTCACCGCGCTCGCGCGCCAAGTCAACCTCGTCGATCGCCTGGCCGAGCGAGCGGCCGAAATCTCTCCGCAGGACCGCGCCCGCTACCATTTCGACTACGTCCGGCTGCGCGAGGACCTGAGGCGCGTTCGCGCTGGCATCCAGGACTATCTCGTGCCACAGCGCGCCCAACCGCGCGATCCCGTTTCCTTCACCAGCGACTACGTCCGCAGCGACCGCGCCGACTCCGGCGAGGAACTGTCGCCATGACACCGTCTGCCGATCAGATCGCCGCCTTCCAGGCGGGCGGAGGTTTCTCACCCTCGGCGGTTTCCACCGTGGTGCTCGGACTCGTATTCGCCGCGCTGCTCCTGTGGGGCGTCTGGGCCATGCGGACCGCCTTCGTCGGCTGGTCCGAGCAGCGCATCACTCAACGTCAGTTCCTCGCAGTCATCGTGCGATTCGTCGCGATGTACCTGGTGCTGACCTTTTTCCTCCTGTCCTGACTGTCACGAAAGGCAGCATCGCTATGAACATGTCATCCAGCTCCCATCGTATTTCGTCCCGCATCGTTGCGCCGTTCATTGCGCCCGTGATTGCCAGTACGCCGCTGTCGGCGTTTCCGGCCGGCCTGCCGACCATGGAAGACCCATCACGTGGCGCCGGCAGTGGCATCCTGCAGACGCTACAGAACTATGGCTACGACATCGTGATGTTGATCGCGCTGCTCGTCGTCGCTTCAATGTTCGTCGGTGTCTGCTACCACGCCTACACGCGCTATTCGGAGATCCACACCGGCCGCGCGACCTGGGGCCAGTTTGGTCTGTCCGTCGCGGTGGGCGCAATCCTGCTGGTTGTTGGCATCTGGTTGCTGACCAAAGCCACCGGCGTGCTGTAAGGAGCAACGATGGCTGCCCCCTCGGAGATCCTTCAAGACGCACTGGTGACTTTCCTGCCCCATCGTCTGAACCGTCAGCCGGTGGTTGTGCGCGGGCTGACCGCCGACGAGTTGTGGATCTGTGCCGCACTATCGGCCGCGCTCGGGCTGGCGCTCGGTCTGCCACTGGCGTGGATTACCCGCAGTATCGCCATGATCCCCACCTTGATCGTCGCGAGCATCGCCCTCGGCGTCTTCGTGGGCGGCGGATTCTTGCGCCGGCAGAAGCGCGGCCGGCCTGACACCTGGCTATACCGGCAGCTTCAATGGCGGCTGGCTCTGCGCCATCCGGCACTTGCCCCGCACTTCGGGGGCCGCGGCCTGATTACTCGATCGGGCTACTGGGCCACGCGGCGCAATAAACAGCACCACGTCGATCGAGGTCGTGCATGAGCCGTTTCAAGAACGAGGTCGCCCATCTGCAGGCCCATGTGAAGACGCTCCGCCTCGGCGTCGGCGCACTGCTCGTAGCAGCGCTGTTGCTCGGCATCGGTTGGTGGAGCGCACCTAAGAACCTCACGATCCATGTGCCGCCTGATCTTCGTTCAGGCAGCACGCGCAAATGGTGGGAAGTGCCGCCGGAGAGCGTGTATGCCTTTTCGTTCTACATCTGGCAACAGGTTCAGCGCTGGCCCACGAACGGCGAAGACGACTATCCACGCAACCTGCGTGCGCTGTCGGCTTACCTGACCCCGAGCTGCAAGGCTTTTCTGCAACAGGACTTTGAATACCGGCGCAGCAACGGTGAGCTGCGTCAGCGCGTGCGTGGCGTGTACGAGATTCCTGGGCGTGGGTACGGCGACGATCCCACGGCCCGGGTCAAGGTGGTTTCCGACCACGACTGGATCGTCACGCTCGACCTCAGCGCCGACGAGTACTACGGCTCCGAACAGGTCAAGCGGGCCCTGGTGCGTTATCCGCTGAAGGTCGTGCGCATGGACGTCAATCCCGAACTTAACCCATTCGGCCTCGCGTTGGACTGCTATGCCAGCGCGCCCCAGCGTATTGAGGCGCCACCGCCCTCTCCAACCGGATCGGGAGCCAATACCCCGAGGCAACTGCAGGAAGGTACCCCATGAAGCGACTTGCTATGTTGGCCTTCGCCAGCGTCATGCTGAGCTTTGGCCTGGTCCCCGCCAGTCACGCGGTGGAGATCCTGCGCTGGGAACGCCTGCCCCTGGCTGTTCCCTTGGTCGTCGGCCAGGAACGTGTGATCTTCGTCGACCGCAATGTACGGGTCGGCGTTCCAGCCAGCGTGCGTGACCACCTGCGCGTGCAAAGTGCCGGGGGTGCCATTTATCTGCGGGCGAACGACCCGATTACGCCTACACGGTTACAACTGCAGGACGTGGAGTCCGGTGCGCTGCTCCTGCTCGATATCATCGCTGAGCCGCCGAAGGACGGCCTACCGCCGCTGGAGCCCATCCGTATCGTGGAGGCGGAGGTCCCCGCCAAGCGCTACGGCGGCAACGCCTCAAACAGCGTTAGCGACGAACCCGGAGATACGGAAAACAAGCCGGCGACCCGGCGCGAAACGCCGATTCCAGTGGTACTGACGCGCTATGCGGCACAGAACCTGTATGCCCCCCTACGGACGGTTGAACCGGTGCCGGGCATCGCACGGGCAAACCTTCGCCGCGAACCGACCCTTGACACCTTGCTGCCAACATTGCCGGTGCGTGCCCGGGTACTGGCGGCCTGGCGTTTGGAGGACCAGTGGGTCACGGCCGTTCGGCTCACCAATACCTCGGCTCGCTGGCTCGATCTGGATCCCCGCGCTCTGCAGGGCAACTTCATGGCCGCAACCTTCCAGCATGCCGACCTGGGACCGTCGGGCCAGGCAACCGACACCACCGTGCTCTACCTAGTCACGCGCGGCCATGGGTTAAGTGAGTCGCTGCTGCCTGCAGTGAATCCCATCGACGCCGCCGTGAACCTGCCGGCGGCCGGGTCGACCGCAGGAGCGCGCGATGAAAAGTAATGGCCTGCTCAAATGGTTGATGATCCCGATGGCGCTGCTGCTGGTGTTCGTCGGCATCAGGCTCTTCTCCGGGGATCACGGCGGCCATCCGGCGCCAGAGGGCGCGGCCAGCCAGCTCACGCCCGAGGAGATGAAAGCCTTGGGTATCGAGGGTGACACGCCCCGCGATACCGTCGCCACCCTGGTCGCGCAAGTCAAGCAGTTGCGCAACGAACTCCAGACGACACAGGGCGACAACAAGAACCAGAGGGCCGATAACGAGCGCCTGCGCGCGCGCGAAAGCGCAATCGATCAGCGCATCCAGGGTGCGCTGGATGGGGAACGCACCCGCTTGCAGCAGGAACGCGACCAGGTAAGCAGCGACAGGCAGCAGACGCAAGGTCTGTTGCAGGATCTGCAGCGGCGTCTGGACGGCCTCGCAGGCAAGGGCAGCCACGCTGATTTGCCTGTCGGTCTGGGGCTGGAGGACGGCGACGGCAAGAACTTCGGCGGATCCAGCGGCACACAATGGATCGAGCCCGACGATGCTAAGACCGACGCAAAGAACGTCGGCGCGAGTCAGGGGCCTGGCTTCCCAACCAGCTTCGGACCTGCGCAGAAGACCCTCTCGACGGCTGTGAATTCAGTGGCCGACGCCGGTAGCCGCGCTGTGGGTAACTCGACGAAGCCGGCCTACACCCTGCCCTCCAACTCCACGCTCATGGGTTCGATCGCGATGACCGCACTGATCGGCCGCGTGCCCATTGACGGTACGGTCAACGACCCCTATCCGTTCAAGGTCTTGATCGGTCCAGACAATCTCACGGCGAACGGCATCGATATCCCCGACGTGGCCGGTGCGGTGGTCAGCGGTACCGCCTCAGGCGACTGGACGCTCTCGTGCGTCCGGGGACAAATCCGCTCGGTCACGTTCGTGTTCCAGGACGGCACCATTCGCACGGTACCGGAGGACAGCGGTAACGCCAACGGCGAAACCCACAACACTACCCAGAACAACAACGGCTCGACGATTCAGGGCGGTCTGGGCTGGATCAGCGATCCCTACGGAATCCCCTGCGTGACCGGTGAACGGCGCAGCAACGCCCAGCAGTACCTCGGCTCGCAGGCCCTCATCACGGCGGCGGGTGCAGGCGTGGCCTCGCTGATCAAGTCCGACAGCGGCAACGTCTCCTACCTCAGCAACGGCAATGGCTCACTCGGTACGGTCGGTATTTCCGGCAATGACGCCATGGGCCGCATCCTCGCCGGTGGTGTGCAAGAGATGTCGCAGTGGGTCAACAAGCTCTACGGCCAGGCATTCGCCGCCATTTACGTGCAGCCCGGCGCAAAAGTCGCCGTGCATCTGGAGCATCCCCTGAATATCGACTACGACGCCAAGGGGCGCCAGGTCAATCACCGCCTCGGAGAGACTCATGCGCCGGATCTGGATTGAAACCATCTTCATGCTGCTCGCAGCCGTCTTGCTGGGCGGCTGCGCGACCAGCAAGGAAAAGATGCTGTCGCATGGTGATAACACCATGCTCGACATCTGGAACCAGGAAACCGGCGGCGGCGCGGGTGGTGGCCAGGCCGCCCGGCAATTGCTCGATGCCCGTCAGGCACTGCGCCGGCCCTTGGCCGATGCCGATGTGCAGGCAACACCCACCATCAACGCGGCCTACACCCGCACCGCGAGCAACGAAATCTATCGACAGTTTCATCGCCTACCGAACCCAGACCTCGTGATGTACGTGTTTGCGCATCTGGCGGGCACCGACCCGGTACCCGTGCCGGGCTACAGCACCGTGTTCCCGTTGTACCAGCGTGTGCAGTACGCCATGCCGGGCGAACGGCTGGAGGACTACTGATATGGGTTGGTCGCTGCCGTGGTCGCACAAGGCCCCCGCTCCCTCGACATTCACCGCGCACGCCCGTATCGCGCCTGACGATGCCTGGGAACGGCACGTCTCGACGCTGGCGGCCCATGGCATTGCCGAACCCGGTGGCGCGCTCGGCCATGGCAAGCGCAAGTCGGCCACCCAGGCCGATGCCGAGGCCCTCTATGACGTGGCGCCATCGTTTGCGGATCTGCTGCCCTGGGTCGAGTACCTGACGGACACCCACTGCATGCTGCTGGAGGACGGCCAGTCCGTGGCAGGCTTCTTCGAGCTCATGCCGATTGGGACGGAAGGCCGTGAGATGACGTGGCTGTGGCAAGCACGCGATGCACTGGAAAACGCGCTGCAAGATTCGTTCGATGAACTCGATGACAACCCCTGGGTAGTCCAGCTCTATGCCCAGGACGAGCCCAACTGGGACAGCTACCTGCAATCGCTGGTCACCTATCTTCAACCACGAGCCCAAGGCAGCGCCTTCAGCGATTTCTACCTGCGGTTCTTCGCTCATCACCTGCGCGCCATCGCCAAGCCAGGCGGGCTATTCGAGGACACGACGGTCACACGTCTGCCATGGCGCGGCCAGGTCAGGCGCGTGCGCATGGTGGTCTACCGTCGCACGCCCACGGCCGCCTCTTCGCGCCGTGGACAGTCACCCGATCAGGCGCTGACCACCATCTGCGACCGGCTCATCGGTGGCCTGTCCAATGCCGGCGTGAAATCACGGCGTCTGGGCGCTGCGGACATCCATGACTGGCTATTACGCTGGTTCAATCCGGCTCCGACCCTGCTGGGGGAGGCCGCCGAGGACCGGGAGCGCTTCTATGCGCTGACCCGTTATCCGGAGGAAATGACGGAGGGTGACATCGAACTGGCCAGCGGCACGGATTTCAGTCAGCGCCTGTTCTTCGGGCAGCCCCGCTCCGACGTCACAACCGGTACGTGGTTCTTCGATGGCATGCCTCATCGGGTGATCGTGACCGATCGCCTGCGCACGCCGCCCATGACCGGGCACCTGACGGGCGAAACCCGCAAGGGCGGCGATGCCGTCAACGCACTGTTCGATCAGATGCCGGAAGACACGGTGATGTGCCTGACGCTGGTCGCCACGCCGCAGGACGTGCTGGAAGCGCACCTCAACCACCTCAGCAAGAAGTCCGTGGGTGAAACGCTGGCGTCCGAGCAGACTCGCCAGGATGTGCAACAGGCGCGTAGCCTTATCGGCAGTGCCCACAAGCTCTATCGCGGAGCACTGGCGTTCTATCTGCGCGGCCGCGATCAGGCCCAACTCGACGCCCGTGGGCTGCAACTGGTCAACGTGATGCTCAATGCAGGACTGCAGCCAGTTCGCGAGGAGGATGAGGTCGCGCCCCTCAACAGCTACCTGCGGTGGTTGCCATGCGTATTCGACCCGGCCACCGACAAGCGCCAGTGGTACACGCAACTCATGTTTGCGCAGCACGCGGCCAATCTCGCACCGCTATGGGGGCGCAGCCAGGGCACCGGGCATCCCGGCATCACATTCTTCAATCGAGGCGGAGGCACGATCACCTTCGACCCTCTGAACCGGCTCGACCGGCAAATGAATGCGCACCTGTTCCTCTTCGGCCCCACGGGATCGGGCAAGAGTGCAACCCTCAACAACATCCTCAATCAGGTGACCGCGATCTACCGGCCGCGGCTGTTCATTGTCGAAGCCGGCAACTCATTTGGTCTTTTCGGCGACTTTGCCGCGCGCCTGGGACTCACGGTGCATCGGGTGAAACTCGCACCGGGCGCGGGCGTCAGCCTCGCGCCATTCGCCGACGCCTGGCGCCTGGTGAATACGCCGAGCCAGGTACAAACGCTTGACGCGGATGCGCTTGACGACGATCAAAGCGATGTGGAGTCGACAGCCGAAGGTGACGAGCAGCGCGACGTCCTTGGCGAACTGGAAATCACCGCGCGGCTGATGATTACCGGCGGCGAAGACAAGGAAGAGGCCCGCATGACGCGCGCCGACCGCAGCCTGATCCGGCAGTGCATTCTCGATGCGGCGCAACGCTGTGTGGCAGCCAAGCGCACGGTGTTGACCCGCGACGTGTGCGATGCGCTGCGCGAGCGCGGCCGCGATGCCACGCTGCCTGAGACCCGGCGCACGCGGCTGCTGGAGATGGCTGATGCGATGGACATGTTCTGCCAGGGCGTCGATGGCGAGATGTTCGACAGGCCAGGCACACCGTGGCCCGAAGCGGACATCACCATCGTGGATCTCGCGACATTCGCGCGCGAAGGCTACAACGCCCAGCTCTCAATTGCCTACATCTCGCTCATCAACACGGTTAACAATATCGCCGAGCGCGACCAGTTCCTCGGGCGGCCCATCATCAACGTCACCGACGAAGGCCATATCATCACCAAGAACCCGCTGCTCGCGCCCTATGTGGTGAAGGTGACCAAGATGTGGCGGAAATTAGGCGCATGGTTTTGGCTGGCTACGCAGAACCTGGACGACCTGCCGAAGGCCGCTGAACCCATGCTCTCAATGATCGAATGGTGGATCTGCCTGTCCATGCCACCCGACGAAGTGGAGAAGATCGCGCGGTTTCGCGAACTGAACCCTTCGCAGAAAGCGTTGATGCTGTCGGCACGCAAGGAAGCCGGCAAGTTCAGCGAGGGCGTGATTCTCTCGAAATCGATGGAGGTGCTGTTCCGGGCTGTGCCGCCGAGCCTCTATCTCGCCATGGCAATGACGGAGCCGGAAGAAAAAGCGCAGCGTTTCCAGCTGATGCAGCAGCACGGTATCAGTGAACTCGACGCCGCTTTACTGATGGCCGAAACAATTGACCGCGCGCGGGGCATCGAACCGCTGTCGTTGGACGCGCTGGCTTAGCTGGAGGAATACAATGCGCCTGGCTATGTTCGCTCGATCCCATTCACGCCGTATCGTCGGCTTGCTGACCATTGCGGTGCTCGTCATCGCTGGCTGGACACTCCTTTCGACGCCAAGGCCATCTAAGGATGCGACTTCCACAGCATCGGTTGTCGCGAACGCGCCGATGCCGTCAGGCCCGCCCTGGGTCTACGGCCAGGCCGGCGCTCGCTTCACGGTGATCGAATATGCCGATCTGGAGTGCCCGTACTGCCGTGCGTACTTTCCCGTACTCAAGCAGTGGATCGACGATAACCCCGAGGTGAACTTGCAGTGGCACCACCTGCCGCTGTCGATCCACGAGCCGGCCGCGACTGCCGAGGCCCGCTGGGCCGAATGCGCAGGTGAGGTGGGTGGACATGATGGGTTCTGGCAGGCGGTGGCCTGGATCTACTCGCACTCCCGGGGCGTTGGTCAGGGTCTGCCGGAAGACGTGCACTTTCCAGAAACCACTCTGGCCGCTCAAAGCTGCCTCGACAGTGACCGCCCGGATGTGGCAATCCGCGCGCAGGCCGCCGAAGCAGCGCAGAGCGGAATCGCGGCCACACCAACGCTGCGTCTGCGCGACAGTCATTCAGGCAAGACGCTGCTGCTGCACGGCCCCGTGGAGGGCGACGCCTTGATGTCCGCGATCGACCTGCTAAGCAGCGATGCCGAAACTGCAGAGATGCCCGCCGACGCCGTCGACGACCTGTCCAGGTGAGTGCCGATGTTCAGCTAAGGTCACGTATCGGCTCGCCCCGGAAAACGGGGCGCGCCGAATGCGGTTTCTTTGTCGTTCCCGTTCCTTCTTTTGGGGTCGACTACGCCATGGTTTGATTTCGTGGAGGCCCGTTATGCTGATCCAGTTGCCCACTGTCGCCGCGCTGGCCAGCGTCCTGTACATCATCGTGCTGTTCAGTCCGGCTGCTGCCGCTGACGTGCTCGTCATCACCGACACCCTGCATCCGGTGCAGAGCCCCGCAGGAACGCGGGTCATCCAGCTCGACCAGCCTGCCCGCATCGAGGCGGAGCTGACCCAAAATCTGCCGGCCGCTCCCGATGCCGCGGTGGCGCTGTTGCAGCAGCGGTTACGCGATGGCGGTAGCGCGCTGCAGCAACGCATCGGCCAGGCCTACCAGGGCATAACTGACGCCTGGGGACTGGGCGTTGCCAAGATTCCAGCCATCGTGGTGGATCGGCGGTACGTGGTCTACGGCGAGTCCGACGTAGCCCGAGCCGTCGCACGCATTGACGCCTACCGGAGTACCCGGCCATGAACCGCAGGTTCTTCGCGTCTTCACGACGCCTTCGGCTTGCTGCGGCCGCCCTGCTACTGGGCGGGGCAACGTCGGCTTTCGCCCTGAACACGGCGACCATCGTCTCGTCGGTGTTGTCGCCAGATTGCCTTGAATACCGGGTCGTCGGGGTTTGCTACTGGCTGTACTGCTCGCTGGGCGGCTGCACGGTGCGGACATCGGTCAAGGTACGGCACTACATCCCTGATGCGGTGGTGTCGAGCTACTCGAACACCGGGGAGAACCCCTGGGCGGAAGTGGCGCTGATGAGCGTACCCAACCCCACAGCCCGGGCCGGCGGCGACGGCACGAGCAATCACGACAATGAGAACAACCTCGCCAAGTTCAAGAATGCCGACGTCGTCGGCCATCCTGGCGGCGCTGTTTTCAGTCGCTTCGCCAGTCAGTCTGGCTACACCTGCGAAGGCGCGGGAACGGCTTTTATGCCGTATCTGCTGAGCACGCTGGACACGCTGGCCTGGCGCTACAACGTACCGGAAGCGGTTTATCCCGAAGCGCTGATTCCGGGCAGGCGGGAAATCGGTGGGCGCGCGTCGATGAACCTGTGGGGAAACGTGTACCCCCGCGGAGGATTCCTTCATCAGGTCGACGACTACAAGAGCAGCGCGGTTGTCGCACAGCGCGCAGGCGACATCGTGACCCGCCGGGGCCAGATCCACGTGTATCAGCCCCTGTTGGCCAACGCGCGCGAGGGCTACTGGCCTGCCGGTGAGCTGGTGGAAAATGAGGCCTCCACCGGCAAGTGGCAGGAGCTCACGCCGACGTTCTCGACCCGTTGCGCGGTCTTCCCCAACAACAACGCCCAGGTGCAGGCCATGCAGGGAGACTATGCCTGGGCGCTGTGGCGGCCGTATGCCTGCTGCCAGCGCCGGGGGCAAGTCTTTCTCGGCAGCGTGGATTTCAGGTGAGGGTCTGACGATGAGCGCGCACTTTTCCCCTCCCAGCCGCCGTTCGAGACGGTACCTTCCAGCGGCCTTCCTCGCCGCCAGCATGACCCTTCTCGCCGGATCCGCCGGGGCCCAGACCCGTATCGACAGCAACGGCGCCAACGTCAGTGGGAGCGTCATCGGCGACGATGTGCTCTACAGCATTGGCGGCGGGCGGGCCGTGTCCATGGGCGGAGCCGGAAGCATGCAGAGCCTCGGCGTCGGCGGGGGTTGGAACAGCAACCTCATCTGCGGCGACCTGAGCCTCACGACCACGCTGCAGAACCAGCTCAATGGCGTCAGCAATGGCTTCCAATCGATCATGAGCAATGTGATCCAGAACGCCACCAGCGCCGTGGCTTCGCTGCCAGCGCTGATCATTCAGCGCGCGGACCCTGGGCTCTACAACCTGCTGACCAACGGCATTCTGCAGGCCCGCCTGGACTTTGATCGATCGAAAATGACCTGCCGCACGATCGCCAACAGGATGGCGGATATGGCGGGCGGCCAGGCGGGTTGGGATCAACTTGCCGAGGGCATGGCGCTCAAAAGCGCGGTGGGCAGCACCGACGCCGTCTCCGCGATCGAGCAGGCCGAATCCAGCAAAGGCAACTACGGCGTTCCCTGGGTCGGCGGCAACAACGCAGGCGGTGCCGGCCAGGGATCAATCAAGGTGGTCAGCGATGTAACCCGTGCAGGTTACAACCTGCTCAATGGTCGCGGCGCCGTCGACACCTCTTCGATTGACCGCAATTCCTGCGGCAACCGTCTGACGTGTCAGACCTGGTCATCGCCGCAGGTAGCTGCCGACTGGGCGACTCGTGTGCTGGGTGAGCGCGAGCAGCGTACCTGCGAAAGCTGCACCAAAACACAGACCACGCCCGGCGTGGGTCTCACGCCGCTGATTCAGGAAGAGTTCGAAACGAAGCTGCAGGCGCTGCAAGACCTCATCACCGGTGCCAAACCCACGACCGCAGCCAACCTCGCCGCAGCCGGCAGCAATTCGCTGCCGATCACCCGGGGCGTGGTCGAAGCGTTGCGCGACGAACCCGACCAGGACGTGCTGGGCAATCGGCTCGCCTCGGAAGCGGCGCTCTCCAGCGTGCTGGAGAAGGCACTGCTGCTTCAGCGCACACTGCTCACGGGTAAGAAAGAACCGAACGTCGCCGCCAACGAGCTGGCTGTGCAGGCGGTTGATCAGGAGAACAGTGCGCTCGAACAGGACATCAACAACCTCAAGACCGAGCTGGAACTACGGCGCGAGCTGGCCGGCAACTCGGCGATGACGATCATCCAGCGTCACAGCACCCGTGCTGCCGGCTCGCGCGGCATCTATGAGGGAGACACCACGCGCGACCGACTTGATCAGATTCAGCGGCCCAGGAGCGGGACGCCATGACCTTGCCGACCTGGCTGCGCTTGCCGTGGCTTTTCAATCGCAGGGTAGGTGCGGCGCTGTTGTGGATCTGCCTGGTGGTGGGAGCGGCGGTGGCCGTGAACATTGCCGGCATCCATGTGGTCGGCGACATCCACGGTTGGGAGCATTGGCTGCAAGCGCACGCCAGTTATTTCTTCTTTTGGCGGGTTTGCCTGTATGCGGTGACGGCTGTCGGTTGGTGGTGGATGCGCGGGAGGTTGCGACTGCGCGAGCCGGCTGCTGAAACCCAGCAACGCTTGTTGCGCACCGAGATCGCAGCCGTGATCGCCATCGTGCTACTGGAAGGCAGCGCATGGCTTCGGCAGGGTTAAGACGGAGAGACTGGCATGACGCTCTACACGACGGATTACCTGGAGTACTACCTGACGCTGGTGGGCTGGATCGTCAACAATGGCATCTGGAACATCCTGGTCGCCAGCGGTGTGTTCGCGCTGCCGTTCTTGGCGATCGTCATCCACGAGTGGCTCAGGGCGCGCGCCGAAGGCGCCGATGAGGGCAACAAAGGCGTGCTGTCATCGATGCGGATCGAGAACCGGGTGTGGGTAGCGATCGTGGTCATCATGTTCGCCGGCATTCCGTTCATCCCGGTTGACTTCAGCACAATCAAGTTCGACACCACCCGCTCCGCACAGTGTCAGGTCAATGTGCCACAGCCGGCGGATACCGGCTGGTCCAACTCATACACCGCACTCAATAATCAAAGTGCCTTGGTGCCCGTGTGGTGGTTTTTCATGCACGCACTGTCCAAGGCTGTCACGGGCGCGGCTGTTGCTGCGATCCCCTGCGGTACGGATCTAAGGCAAATGCGCATGGACATTGACTCCACCCGCATCAATGACCCGGTGTTGGCACAGGAGATCGCCGACTTCACCCACGACTGCTACGGACCCGCGCGGGCCAAGCTGTTCATGAACCGGCCGACGCTGTCCGACGAACAGATGAACGACGTGACCTGGATCGGGTCAAGCTACTTCCTGAACACAGCCGGTTTCTACGACACCTATCATTCCAGCACACCGCGCACTGCCTGGCCCTACGACGCAAACCGCGACGCGGGGTTGGCACAGGTCGACAGCGGTGGCGGCTACCCGACGTGCCAGCAATGGTGGACGGATGGCGGCGAAGGACTGCGTAGCCGGTTACTGGCACAGGTCGATCCAGACTTGCTCTCGCGTGTCGCCCGTTGGGCCGGATTTCTGGCACAGAGCGAGGTCGATGATTCGGTGGTTCGGGCGATCGCTTCGCCCCAGCAGCAGAAGATGAATCAGGGCCAGGTCTATGCCGACTACGGTGGACAGGTTGGCATGACGGTGCCGAACATCGTGACCCGCGGCGCGGGCGATGTCGGCCTAGCAGTGGGTTCGCTGGGCTTCTTTCCGGCCATGGACGTGGTGCGCCAGGCGTTGCCGATGGTTCTGTCGTTGTTGAAGATGGCGCTTGTCATCTGCATTCCGCTGGTGCTGCTGGTGGGCACATACGATCTGAAAGCGGTGGTGACGGTGAGCTGTGTCGAGTTCGCGTTGTTCTTCGTGGACTTCTGGTTCCAGCTCGCCCGCTGGATCGACAGCACGATCCTCGATGCGCTCTATGGATGGGGATTCGGTGCAAACCGCCCGCATACCAACTTCGATCCGCTGATGGGGTTGAACAACACGTTTGGTGACATGCTGCTCAACTTTGTCACGGCGACGATGTTCATCGTGCTGCCAGGATTTTGGGTAGCGTCGCTTACGTGGGCTGGAGTTCGAGCTGGCAACGTATTACAAGGGCTGTCCGAAGGCACCAAGGGTGCTGGTCAGGCTGGCGGGAAGGGGCCGGGCGTCATTTCGGGAAAATTGAAATAATTGATCACCTTCCCGACTGATCATCCTCGTACATTTCATGTGATGTGTCGTTGTTGGAGACGGGGTCGTAGAACATGCTTTTCCTAAGTTCGTCTTGATCCATGAAAGGCCACTCATCCTCTTCATTTGGTGAGTTGTGTCCTGACGCCCAAGCCGCTGCAATAGAAAATAGCAGAATCAAGGTCAACCAGAACGCAACGTACAGAAGAAGGCCGAAAAGCACCAGTTTGACCAACCACAGCAGCATTTTAGCAATACTGACAGGAACGCCGTGCGCATTCAGCCAACCGACAGCTTGGCGCTCGCGACGTACATAAGCACGCCACACCCGCCCCATGCCCTGGCCGAACCGGTAGGTCCATCGTTCGTTGTGTGTATGCATAACCATAGCCACACCTCGCACTTCAGTCTCTTGTACGTGTGTCGAGCGTCGCCCTTAGCATAGACCGCGGCGGGGGCAGAGGTCTCCTGCCCCGTTCGTTCCAAAGAGAAATCGACTGCTTGACGCAGTCCGATTAGATTATGTTAAGAAAATATAACATGAGACTATTTTTCACGCCAGATATCTGCCCTACTCTTTTCGACGATTGGATCGTGTGCTATTTTTATGACATGGATAAAAATTCTCGACACCAGGTAATCAAACGCCTTCAGGCTGAGTTACCACGTGGTGCACCCTTCGACCTCTCCATCCTCGACCAGTTCGGCGTGTCGCCGCAACTTGCTGCGCACTACGCCGAGGGCGGCTGGCTCGTGCGACTTGCACAGGGTATCTATGCCTTTCCGAACGATGAATTCGGTGTTCACAAGGCGGTTCTGTTCCTCCAGAGCCGCGTACCTGGCCTGCACGTTGGCGGAAAAAGCGCCCTAGCCATGCAGGGGGTACGCCACAACCTGGGGGGCAGGGAAACGCTGGTTCTGTGGGGTAACGCCCGTTTCTCGCTACCAGCGTGGTTCACTGGACGATTTCCGGCCCGCTATGTCAACGCTCGCCTCTTCGACTGGCCAGATGCGGGTCTGGCCGAGAAAACACTGACCACACCGCCAAGCCTGCCCGATGGACTGCGAGTGTCCGTCCCCGAACGTGCTTCCCTGGAGTTGCTGTACGAGACCGGCGTAAAGCAGAGCCTCGAAGAAGCCCGCAATCTTTTCGACGGACTGCGCTCACCGCGCAAAGAGCTCCTTGGGCAATTGCTTTCCTGCTGTACCAGCGTGAAGGCCGTCAGGCTGTTCCTGACCTGGGCAAGAGAAACCAACATCGTGGACGTCGATACCCTGCTGGCACAGCACCCGGTTCGCATGGGAAGCGCCAAACGTTGGATGAGCCGACTTGACGACGGCACGTTACTGAGCTTGAAGCCCTATGGATAAGAGCTACGCCGACACCGTTCGCCTGCTGCTTGCCGTCGCGCCTGACGTGTTCGCCAACGACATCTTCGCCATGAAGGGCGGAACGGCGATCAATCTGTTCGTGCGAGACATGCCACGTTTGTCCGTCGACATCGACGTGGTGTATCTCCCGTGGCAGGTTCCGCGCGACGAGGCATTGCGCGCAATCAACCTGGAACTGGCTGCCATCGGGGAACGCGTAGCGCCCCTCGGGGTACAGTCCCGCCTTATCCGAAGCAAGGACCTGGGGGATACCAAGCTCATCGTCGAGAACGAGTCCAACCAGGTCAAGATTGAAGTCAATGTCGTGTTCCGCGGCACAGTGTTGACCGCCGAGCCGAGGCCGTTGAGTGCCAAAACGAGCAATCTGTTTGGCGTCGAGTTCGACGTGCCAATCCTTGCGCCCGACGAAGTCTATGCCGGCAAGCTGGTCGCAGCCATGGACCGACAGCATCCGAGGGATCTGTTCGACGTATGGCAGCTCTATGAATCCGGCGGCATCACGGACGGTATGGTGGAGTGCTTCGTGGTCTATCTGGCCGGACACAATCGGCCAATCCACGAAGTCCTGTTCGGCAATGACAAGGACATTGCCACCGAGTACGAACGAGCCTTCGTGGGAATGACCGAAGTGGCTTGCCCTCTGGACACTTTACTCGATGCCCGTACGCGGCTTCGACGAGAGCTACCAAGAAGACTGAACACAGCGCACAAACAGTTTCTGACCGGTCTGGCGCACGCGCAGCCCGACTGGTCACTGCTGCAATGCCAGCACGCGACAGAACTGCCGGCCCTACGCTGGAAGCTCAGCAACCTGGAAACCTTCCGCAAGCGTCGCCCCGATGATTTTGCATCTCAGGCTAACGCACTCGAGACTGGCCTGGGCCAAGGCTAACGTCCGACAGTCGATACTGAGCCAGCAGCAACGTTACTCTTGTTCTTGGACGAGAGAGCAAAGTCCACTACCCATCCTCTATCGTGGCATCGAGCGCCGCGCGATGAAGTCGCACAAGCGTTGTCTGGACTGTCCATGCCATCCCTCCGTGGCTCTTTCATCCCGGCATTAGGAGCGAAATCCAGGAGATGGCGACGACCCATAGGGGTGAGAAACCGGCTGATACCAGACCGGCCAGATGCATGCGTCTACCCTACGGATCGCCATAACGCGACCCGCGGGTATCGAGTTCGGGTTCTCACATCCGGCGCCGATGTGCAACGCACGACAAGGATTGGACAAGGCGATTTGCCCAAGCAACTGAAAGATCATTCCAGCGAGATAGAGCCTCTTCGTCCGGTTCTCTACAAGCTTGAACGTCGACTCAAATGACACCGATGCGACGACAAAGGGGAGTCCGCCATACCCCATTCTTGCTCGCCGACACTGGCCCAAAAGGAATTCAATCAAAAGGTTTCCGGAAGGGTTAAAGGTCAGCAAGTAGCAAGGGAATGGGCTCAAGGGGAATGGGCCTATACGGAAAAGGTAAAGGCTCCCCTGCCAGCCGCGACTACGGTGCATCCATGTTCAAGCTATTCCAACGCAAACGCCCTCCAGTGGTGGCGACCGCTCCGTCAGAGGTTGCCGCAAATGGAAAAGGACCGATGCGGCCGGAGTCGGCCGCATCGCTGCTGGCCACCCCACGCCGGCAGAAGCTGCTGGAACACATCTGGCAACGTACTTCGCTCTCACGCAAGCAGTTCAGGTCCCTGTATCTCGCACCACTGGAACGCTACGCCGAGTTGGTCCAGCAATTCCCCGCGTCGGAAAGCCATCACCATGCCTATCCAGGCGGTATGCTCGACCACGGGCTGGAAATCGTCGCCTACGCGCTCAAGCTGCGGCAATCGCACCTTCTTCCAGCAGGCACAACACCAGAGGACCAAGTAGCACAAGCCGAAGCCTGGACAGCCGCCATTGCCTACGCAGCGCTCCTGCACGATATTGGCAAGATCGCAGTCGACCTTCATGTGGAATATGCCGACGGCAACACCTGGCACCCCTGGCACGGACCATTGTCGCATCCGTACCGCTTCCGCTATCGCAAGGAGCGTGAGTACCGGCTGCACAGTGCTGCGACTGGGCTACTCTACAACCGCCTGCTTGATGGTCACATCCTGGACTGGCTCAGCGACTATCCCGCTCTGTGGTCGTCGTTACTGTATGTGCTGGCAGGCCAATATGAACATGCCGGCGTGCTCGGTGAGCTCGTAACCCAGGCCGACCGTGCGTCGGTCGCTCAGGAGTTGGGGGGCGATCCGGCCAGGGCGATGGCTGCGCCGAAACATGCACTCCAACGCAAACTGCTTGAGGGCCTGCGGTTCCTGCTCAAGGAGGAGCTGAGGCTGAACCAGCCACAGGCCTCGGACGGCTGGCTGACACAGGACGCCTTATGGCTCGTCAGCAAGACAGTCTCAGACAAGTTGCGCGCGCACCTGCTTTCGCAAGGCATCGAAGGGATCCCGTCGAGTAACACCGCAGTGTTCAACGTTCTGCAAGATCACGGCATGCTTCAGCCAACAGTCGATGACAAGGCAATCTGGAAGGCAGTCATCACGAGCGAGGGTGGATGGTCGCACACATTCACCTTGCTGCGATTGGCCCCAGCCTTGATCTGGGAAAGCGCAGAGCGCCCACCTCCATTCAGTGGCACTGTAGAGGTGGTACAGGAAGAGGCGGCGCAGGAAGAAGCTGCTTCAGCAACGTCCAGCCGCAGCACATCGGCCAGTGGCGAGGCAGCGGCGGTGACTGTGACCGGAACGCCTACATTCGCATCGCCCACACCGGCCGCAACCGCGGCCTCTGCGGATGGCCTGGATGATCTACTGGAGTTGTTCACCACGCCGGATAACGCCCACATGCGACCTTCACCACCGGGCAACAACGAACCCAAACAAGCGCCAGTTCAACAAGAATCCGATGCGACTGCTACGTCACCGGCACCTGCCTCACAGGAACGAGGCTCACGACCACTGCCGTCAGGCGAGCATTTCATGGCCTGGCTGCGCCAGCACATCGATAGCCGCAAACTGATCATCAATGACGCGAAGGCTCTGGTGCATACCGTAGCCGATACCGTGTATCTGGTGAGTCCTGGGCTGTTTCAACGTTACGCACAGGAACATCCACAGTCAGCCGTCTTTGCAACAGAAGAAAAGACGACAGACTGGCAGTGGGTACAAAAGCGCTTCGAGAAGCTGGACTTGCACCGAAAGCAGGAGAACGGCCTGAACATCTGGACCTGTGAAGTCACCGGGCCGCGCAAATCACGCAGGCTACATGGCTATCTGCTGAATGACCCTCTGCGACTGTTCAATGACATCCCTATGAACAACCCCTATCTCACGCTTAAGCAGGAGTTATTGTAGTTGATCTACTGCTACCAATACACACCGCTTAAGGCCCTGGCTAGTGGCCTGCGTGGTTAGTTCAACTATCCATCGAGGCGACGGTAAAGTGTGATGGCCCAACGTCATGGACTGATTGTACAAATGGCCCGTCCCGCTGCTCCCTTTGCTTTAACGCAAAGCTGGTTGCGGATGGGGTCATTGGCGCAGAACCTCGCACAACGCGCCAGAATATTGCTTCTCTTGGTGGATGGGCTCACACCCAATACCGTCGCTGAGCAGATGCAAGTATCGGCCTCCGTGATCTTTAAATGGCGCAAGCGCTATCAGGAGGCAACACACTGGAGTGTTCGCCTGATGGCCAAATATGCGCAGGTCAGCACCTGGCAGGTTCGACAAGTCTGGGCCGCTCCGACCTCAAGCCGCACCGGCTGAAGACGTTCAAAATCAGTAACGATCCTCTCTTTGCCGGCAAGGGTGCGCCCGGAATACGGAAATTTAGTGCCAAATCCGACTTAAGGAAACTCTGAAAAAGACTTCCCGATCTGGTGAAATACCCGCCTCACACGAATCGAACGGTTGAGCCCCGATGAAACAGATGTCCTTCGCTGATGCCGAGTATGCCGGCAAACGTAAGCAGACCCGCCGCGAACGTTTCCTGATTGAGATGGATCAGGTGGTGCCCTGGAAGGGCCTGATTGCCTTGATCGAGCCGCATTATCCGAAAGGCGAAGGCGGTCGTCCGGCGTATCCGTTGCTGGCCATGCTGCGGGTTCATCTGATGCAAAACTGGTTCGGCTACAGCGACCCGGCGATGGAAGAGTCCCTCTACGAAACCACGATTCTGCGCCAGTTTGGCGGGCTGCATTTGGATCGGATTCCGGATGAAACCACGATCCTCAACTTCCGGCGGCTGTTGGAAAAACATGAGCTGGCCGGTGGGATTTTGCAGGTCATCAACGGCTATTTGGGCGACCGCGGTTTCGAGCCGGGTATGTTGATCAGGGAGCCTTGTTCGCAACGGAGGCAGGAACTCCGCAAGGGGGAATCATTACGGTGCTCCCAGTGCATAACGGTGGAAGCGCTCAGCAGCAATCGTCATCAGTTCCGGCACACCGGTGAAGTACCAATAGGTGTCACTCACCCTGGCATGCCCCACGTACGTCGATAGCGCCAATACGGCGTGCTCGCCATCGATGCCCTGCTCGTACCGTCATGAAGTTCAACCGCAAGACCGTCACAGTGGTAACCGATAACGGACAACGCTGGAATATCTCG
The DNA here is from genome assembly GCF_000217955.3 of Pseudomonas fluorescens HK44. Taxonomy (GTDB): domain Bacteria; phylum Pseudomonadota; class Gammaproteobacteria; order Pseudomonadales; family Pseudomonadaceae; genus Aquipseudomonas; species Aquipseudomonas fluorescens_AQ. Next base: position 1,286,550 of record NZ_AFOY02000015.1, read on the forward strand.
CCGCACTTACTCTCACCGATCAAAGACGTACAGGCCGGGACGGTGGTGGATATCAGGCCACAAAAAATAAAGTAACGCCGCCTCGAATGGCCTCCGCACCACCCTGACTTGATTGCCCCCCCGATTTGTGGATCTCACACGCTGAGCGCGCCGCCTATTTTTTTGAATAGGTGGATTTATGGAGCGCTTACGGATTACCCAGCGTCATCGGGCCAAGGAGTTTCTGGCCTTCCTGCAACAGATCGACCGCAGTACACCGGCCGAACTGGATCTGCATGTGATCCTGGACAACAGCTCGACTCACAAGACTCCCGTGATCAAGCAGTGGCTGGAGAAGCATCCACGCTTCAAGCTGCACTTCACGCCGACCAGCGCCTCCTGGCTGAACGCCGTGGAAGGCTGGTTTGCACAACTGGAGCGGCGAGCGCTGTACCGGGGTGTTTTTACCAGCGTCGCGGAGCTGAAAACGGGCACTCGTCAATTCATCGAGGCCCACAATGAGTTTTCAGCCAAGCCGTTCAAGTGGAACAAAACGGCTGAGTCCATCATCAGTTCGGTGCATAAAGCAAAGCTGGGTGCGATTAAAAATAGATTTTTGAATTAACCGCACGGGACACTAGTCTCAAAATTTTATATCAGTAGGATAGCAGGTAAAGTGCACACGATTATGGCTGTGTTTCTCGCTCTCTTGGAATCAGTGCCCCCGGTACTTGAATAACCTGACTCGCCAAGCTGTGTCCCGACAGGGCTGCCAGTGCTGGGTCGCCTCCTTTCAGACGGCATGCAATATAGGCAGCGCTAAAGGAATCCCCTGCGGCAGTAGTATCTACAATACGATCAATTTTTTTAGCCGGAACTTCGAAAGATTGATCTTTCAATTTAATGACGCAAGATTCTGCGCCACGCTTGATCACGACTTCACTGATCCCAAACTCCTGACATGCTGCAAAAACTGCTGCAATGTCTCTATGATGGAATAGTTCCTTTTCATCCTCGAATGTTAGTAAGGCTAATCCTACATAAGGTAGTGTCTCACGATAGGCTTTTCGAGCCTCCTCAGGTGAGCTCCACAATCGAGATCTGTAGTTATTATCGAACGCCACCAGTGCGCCCTTTAGCTGAGCCTCTTTGAGCATTGCTATCAATTTCTTCCGCCCCGACTCTCCGAGCACCGCAAGCGTAATGCCACTAAAGTACAACACGTCGTATCCGGATAATGCGGCAAGAATTGGCGCCGAGGTAGGTTCATCGAAGCAATTTCGTACTGCTGCTTCATTTCGCCAATACAGAAATCGTCGTTCGCCCTTCTCATCGGTCTGAATACAGTAAAGACCCGGCAAACGACCTGGGAAGCGCTGGGTCATACTCAGGCCTATGCCTTCTTCCTGCCAACTTTTGCACATTGCGGTGCTAAAACTATCGTCACCTAAGGCAGTCACATAATCAACAGTTGCGTTGCCCCCCATTTCACGCGCTAGATAGACTGCGGTGTTAAGCGTATCGCCCCCATAACTTTGTAAGAGACTACCATTAGAGTGTTGTTGCAGCTCAATCATGCATTCGCCAATCAATGCGATGCGCCAAGTAGGAGCGATATTGTTCATTATTTCTCTATCTCTGTTTGCGCAATGTAGCTTGGAAGGGCTGCCTAAAGAGACTGGGAGACTTCCAAAAAATCGATGCATCACAAGATTTTGTGCAATATTAAAACTGTCAAATTGATGGTCGATTTCTTCGTAGTTGTTTAATAATAACTAGAGCCCAGTAGACAAAAAGCGTTTGATACGATAAATACCTTCACTGAGAATCTGCGGATCGACTGCGTGACACCAACGAAGCCAACCGCTACCTTCTGCGCCAAATGCTCCACCTGGAGCCAGTCCTATACTTGCCTCGTCTACCAGCCTTTTTGCAAGCGTTAAGGTATCGTCAGCGCCTGAGACGCGAAAATAAACATACATTGCACCGCCTGCGGCAGGAATTTCAATTCCTGGTATTTGACTAAGTGCGTCGACCAACAGCTTACGAGAGCTAGCTAGTTGTGTTCGAAGATCTGCAATTAGAGGTTCACCATACTTAATAGCAGCATGAGCCGCTCTTTGTACTGGTTCAAATACGCAGGAGTCATTGAATTCAATTAGTTTTGCCAGGTCACTTGTTAAAGAAGGCGGGACTGTCAACCAGCCTATGCGCCAACCTGTCATAGTCCAGGCCTTAGAAAAGCTATTGGCAGAAATTATGCGATCACCATCTTCATAGCGCGTTAAGAAAGAAGGCGCAGACTTCAGGCCTGGCTCATAAACCAACCGTTCATATACATCGTCAGTGATGATCCATATTCCGTGCTTTCTGCAATGGTTAAATATTACATCAATACTTCTCTCATCGATCATCCAGCCCGTTGGGTTGTTGGGGGAGTTTAAAATTAGGGCGCGAGTTGATTGGGTTAAAGATTCCAATAGTTTATCTAGGTCAAGCGTCCAACGATTATCAACAACGCTAAGCGGCACCCGAATTACTTCTGCGCCAAGAATTCTTGGAATTTCGAGTAGATTTGGCCATATCGGCGTTACGGCGACTACCCTGTCGCCTGGCTCTACTAGTAGTTGAGTACAGAGCATCAACCCTGAAACACCTGAGCCTGTGACGGCGATCCGATCAGTGTCGATTTTCACATTATGGAGTTCGGAGAGGTACTCACTAATAGCTGCACGAAGGTACGGGCGGCCTAAGTTTTGTGAATAAAATGTTTCCCCAGCTTTGATTGACGATAAAGCTGCTTCTCCAATAATCGTATTGGTCGATTGATTTGACTCTCCAAACCAAAACGGTAACACATCTGGTTTTCCAGCAGCATGGTTTGCTACTTCTCGAATCATGGAGCTAGATAATGCTTTAACGCCAGCTCGAGCGACAACAGGAAAATCTGGATTTTGTAGTTTGGTAGTATTTTTCACTTTCTCGCTCCGGAAGTTAACACGTGCAGCTCTGCCCCGAAATTACGCTTCGCTATTTTCTCTTACCACTGCGCGGATAAACATGCGCGCACGCTCAGTTTTTGGCGCATCAAAGAATTCGCTCGGCAAGCCGTCCTCAACAATACGTCCTTGCTCCATGAAAATTACTCGATCAGAAACTTGCCGAGCGAATGACATTTCATGAGTAACGATTAGCATCGTAACTCCGGTTTCAGCTACTTTCCGAATGACATCAAGAACTTCACCTACCATTTCTGGATCTAGGGCAGAAGTTGGTTCATCAAAAAGCAGGACTTCAGGCTCCATCGCCAAGGCTCTTGCAATTGCCACGCGCTGTTGCTGACCTCCCGAAAGTTGTCCAGGTCGCTTGTGTGCATGCTGCGCGAGCCCGACACGGTCGAGCAAAGTTTGAGCTTTTGCCTCTGCAGCCTCCCAGGACAAACCCCTAACACGCACGGGCGCAATCGCCACGTTTCGCAAGGCGCTCATGTGAGGAAATAAATTAAACTGTTGAAATACCATTCCTACTTCTGCACGAACCTTGGCAAGGTTTTTCCCACGCTTCACCAGAACCCCATCAACTTCTATCGTGCCGGAATCATACTCTTCTAGAAAATTAATGCAGCGAACCAGCGTGGATTTTCCCGAGCCTGATGGGCCAATCAAAGCAATGACCTGACCTTTTTGCACATCTAAATTAATATCAAACAGCGCTTGAAAAGACCCATAGTGCTTTTGTAGATTTTTGATTTTTATCAATGGGGCAGTATTGATTGGGGGGCTATCCATCGTACTCATATTCACTTACCTCCACCTTCCTTTTGCCTTTCCTCAATGATGCTAACAATTCGTACTAATGGCAGCAATAAAAGTAAGTACAGAACCGCCGCCCCGATAAGAGGTGATGGATTTGCATAAAATGCTTGTGCTTGCGTGGCTTGCTTTAGGAGGTCAGGCATCGCAACGACGGAAGCCAATGCAGTATCTTTTATCAGGCTTACACCAATGCCTGTTGCTGGAGGAATGACTAGGCGCAATGCTTGGGGAAGAACAACATCACACATCATTTGCGACCATTTGAAGCCCAGTGCATGCGCCGCCTCAAATTGACCTTTCTGTACAGACTCGATCCCTGCCCTAAAACATTCGGCGGTATATGCTGACGCAACAAGGGTTAAAGCACTTGTTGCAGCCCAGAACGGTGTCAGGTTTATGCCCACAAAAGGAAGTGCGTAATAAATTAGTACCAAAAGAACAAGCAGTGGAATCGCCCTAAACAAATCGATGTAGCATATGGCTATGAAGCGAATTGCCTTAGGGGCATACATTCTCAGCAATACTATGATCAGCCCAAATAAGGTTGCGAGAAGCAAGCTTGTTAATCCTAGTAAAATGGTTAACTCTAGTCCTTTTAGAAGAGCAAGGGCGGACTTAACCAGCACCTCGCAATTAAAAAATGTTTGTATAAGTTCCATAAAAAACCCGGAATAAAAAATTAACTTCTCCCCATATTTATAGGGCGCACACAACTCACAAGAACAGGCTCAAACATAACCAATAAAGGTCTTATTGGATATTCTCCGAGCCTGACAATGATAGATAAATATTATGGGATGGCAGAGATCTTCTGCGAGCTTGAGTCTGCTGGAGCCTTCATGCCAAACCATTTCTCATAAAATTGACCTAGCATGCCTTCTTGTTTCATTTTTGAAATTTCATCGTCGATCTGACTCAAGATTTTGCTGTTTTTTGGAAAGGCCATCCCAAATTGTTCGTTGGTTTCAACTTGAGCAACAATTTTGTACTGTGGCTTATCTTTAATATAGTAAGCGTCAATTGGGCAGTCATGGAAAAAGCCAGCTAGACGCCCAGTTGCAAGGTCGAGCATTGGATCAATATTGGTATCGTAGCGACGAATTTCGCTATAGTTATATTTTTTTGGTTTTCAGTTGCCCAGATCTCACCAACCGTGCCAGTAACCACACCCAGCTGTTTTTCACTTAGTCCCTGAAAGCCAGTTATGCCACTTTTAGTCGCTACGGTCAGACACTGTTGCGCATCAAAATAAGCTTGGCTAAATGATATTGATTCTAAACGCTTTGGTGTGATTGTAACCGAGCCTATTGCTAAGTCCGCTCTTCCTGATTGAATCGCTGGAAAAAGCATTGCAAATGGCATAGAAGAAAACTCAACTGTCTTTCCGACGCGTCGCGCCGCTTCCTTGATGATGTCGACCTCAAAACCTGTCAGCTCACCATTTTGGTCTTCGTACTCAAATGGTAGGTTTGCCATGTTGGCTGCAACTTTGAAGTCGGCAGCATTCACAGCTGCCGAGGTCGTACACATAACACCAAACATTACGTTCATGAATTTGCGCATTTTAGTCACCCTGGTTTGTTGTAGATTTTAGCTTCTTATGCGGCAGGCAAACCAAAGGTAGCAGCGCCCCCCTATTAAGAAAATCCCCCTTGAGGGGGATGCCTCGGAATGAAGTGACCTAGGAGGCCGTCCGAGAATGCGGTGCCAACCCGCCCGGCTGACCCCAAAGCACCACTTGACCACCCGAAGGTGATCTACGGTCAACCAAGCCCAACAAAAAGTCTCGTTATCCGCTTCACGAGGCCCCTTTTGCATGTTTTTAGGCCAAATTCGGCCCTTTAAGGAAGGTCTGAAGTACCCACCGATTTTTGATGCTCTCTTTGCTTGAGACATCAACGACCTCAGCTTCGATGAGCGCTTGGGCCTGATGGTCGACCGCGAGCTGACAGAGCGTGAAAACGCGCGCCTGACCACCCGCCTCAAGGCAGCCCGACTGCGCCACAACGCCTGCTTGGAGGACATCGACTACCGCAGCCCGCGTGGCCTGGACAAATCCCTGATCCTGCAACTGGGCAGCGGCCAATGGCTGCGAGATGGCCTGAACCTGATCATCGGCGGCCCAACCGGCGTGGGCAAAACCTGGCTCGCCTGCGCGCTGGCGCACAAGGCTTGCCGTGACGGCTACAGCGTGCGCTACCTGCGCCTGCCGCGTCTGATGGAAGAACTGGGCCTGGCCCACGGCGACGGGCGCTTCGCCAAGCTGATGACCGGTTATGCGAAGACCGACCTGCTGATCCTCGATGACTGGGGTCTCGCGCCGTTTACTGAACCGCAACGGCGCGACATGCTGGAGCTGTTGGATGACCGCTACGGCCAGCGCTCGACGTTGGTAACCAGCCAGATGCCAGTGGACAAATGGCACGCACTGATCGGCGATCCGACCTTGGGCGATGCGATCCTCGACCGGCTGGTGCACAACGCTTATCGGATCGAACTGAAGGGCGAATCGATGCGTAGGCGGTCGGAGAAATTGACGACGACGGGCACTTCAAACTAACAATGCGAACCTGCGTCGCTGCGCTCCGACTGCCTGGCCGGATGAGCGTGGAACGGGTGGCCGGATGTTGGTGGAGTGAGTGGCCGGATGGCGTGGAATGCGCAATCAAGCGCCAGTTTGGTTATACGAAAGTGCGCTTTCGTGGTTTGTCGAAAAACATCGCGCAGCAAACAACCTTGTTCGCTTTGTCGAACTTGTGGATGGTGCGAAAACGGTTGATGGGTATGGGCGAGGTGCGTCTGTAATGCGGGTCAATGGCCCTGAAACAGCGCGATTAGAGGAAAGAACCGTGAGTTAAGGACAAGAAAGGTCTGATTTTCGACCGACTTATGATTTTTTGAGCCTCAAGTAGTGAGGGCATCAAAAATCGGTGGGTACTTCAGACCTTCCTTAACGCCAAGAGCCGCTTATTGACAAAAATGACCTTCGCTGGTAAAAGTGGAGGTCTTGCGTTTTTTGGTGCAAACGCTAATTGCATTTGCTTTAAAAACTGCGGACAGTAGGCTGGTCGCTGTTGCAGCTTAATATACAGGATTAAAACTTCAGCAACAGGCAAAAAGTTACACGATTTACGAATTGGTATAGGTGCCAAAATGAAAGGATCGGTCGACTTTGTCGCCTCAAGGTTTATTGACGGAATAGGTCAGCGAAACTTTCCAGAAATAGCCATTGAGGCAATAAACAATATCGTGCCTTTCGAACTATCCTCTATATTCTTGTACGATGGAAAAAAACCACCAACCTACATATCGCCAGCATCCTCCCAAAAAGGGAGTGTCGACTGTAAGAACTACTTGAAAACCTTTCATTATAACCCAATTTATCAGCATCATATACACGGCCTGAAAAGCGGAATATATTTGATGCGCGACTTAGCAAAGTCAAATTTTATTAAGCGTCCCACTCTCGACAACAATGATCTCTCACTTAGCTCCGTTGAAGAAATTGGCTATTTGACAAATGGATGGCCTTGCAACCTTACTGAGCTTAATATCGCCATAAATATCTCTGTAGGAACCACGCTTCAAGTGTGCTTTTATAGAGAACGCAATAAGCTTTTTTCAAAAAAAGAAGTATCCGATTTAAATAAAATTAGGCTTTGCATTTTGGCTTCTTTTAAAAAGTTTTATGAGTCATATAAAGATGAGTTTGGTGTTTCACCTCAACTTAACCCGTGGGAGTCTGCATTAAACATCATCGATGGTGGTATCTTATCATCAAGGGAACGTCAGGTTGTCGAACTAATTGCACAGGGAAAAAGTGCGGGGCATATTTCCGGTGCACTTAAAATCGGGCGTGAAACAATAAAAACCCATAGGAAAAACGCCTATCAAAAACTAGGCGTAACTTCGTGCGCCGAGTTATATTTTTTGATTTCCAGAGCATTGGTATTTTCAAAGTAACATGTTTTTTGCCGGTCGTGATAAGAATGGTCGCGGTAGGGAAGGTCTAAAGTACCCACCGATTGTTGATGCCTTCTCTGCGTGAGGTTCAAAAAACGCTGATTCGGTCGAAAAGCAGACCTTTCCACTCTTTAATTCATGATTTTTCCTCTAATCGCGCTGTTTCAGGGCGATTAGCCCGCATTACAGGCGCACCTCTCCTGCATTCAACAATCGCTTTCGCACCATCCACGAGTTCGACAAGGCGAACAACGTTGTCTGTTGAGCGATGTTTTGTAACCGCTCCACGAACCCCACATTCAAAGCCGCGATTTGATGCCTGATGCTGTGCTCCCGATCTCTTTCAGAAGCCAGCGGCCATGATGCGTCCCGATGCCAAAGTTGAAAAAGTGTACCTCTACCCTAAACCCGTAGACTTTCGAAAATCCATCGACGGCCTAGCCGCACTGGTGGAGCTGGATATCAAAGTGGCGGTGTTCGATCCGGTGCTTTTCGTCTTTATCAACAAACCCCGCAATCGGGTGAAGATTTTGTATTGGGAACGCAACGGCTTTTGCCTTTGGCTCAAACGCCTTGAATCCGAACGCTTCAAAACATCGCCTGACCACACCGACGAAGCCATCGTGCTGACAGTCCAGGAGCTGAACTGGCTGCTCGATGGTTTTGATCTGTGGCGCAACCGTCCACATCAGGTTTTGACACCTCGATTTGCCAGCTTGAAGCCGTGGATGCTTTCTCAAGCCACTGCTTGAATCACGCGGGAGTCTTTGTGAGTCGAGCCTGTTGTCCAGGATCACATGCAGATCCATTTCGGCCCGGTGGTACTGCGGTCGATCTGTTGCAGGAAGGCCAGAAAACTCCTTGGCCGATGACGCTGGGTAATCCGCCCGATCACCTTGCCCGTCAAAATGTCAAAAGCCGCGTACAGGCTCGCCGTCCCGTGGCGTTTGTAATCGTGGGTTCGACGCTCGATCTGCCCCGGACGTAGCGGCAACATCGGCTGTGTGCGATCCAGTGCCTGGATCTGGGTTTTCTCGTCAACCGACAGCACCAGCGCGTTATCCGGTGGGTTCAGGTAGAGCCCGACCACATCGACCACCTTGTCGGCAAAGAGAGGATCGTTACTGATTTTGAACGTCTTCAGCCGGTGCGGCTTGAGGTCGGAAGCGGCCCAGACTTGTCGAACCTGCCACGTGCTGACCTGCGCATATTTGGCCATCAGGCGAACACTCCAGTGTGTTGCCTCATGAGGGACACGCTGAGTGGTTAACGTCAGGATGTCGTTGAATTTGGCCGCACTGAGCTTGCGCGGCTGGCCGCTACGCGGCAAATCGTTCAATCCCTCAAGCCCTGCCTCCTGATAGCGTTTGCGCCATTTAAAAATCACGGAGGCCGATACTTGCATCTGCTTAGCGACGGTATTGGGTGTGAGCCCATCCGCCAAGAGAAGCAGTATTCTGGCGCGTTGTGCGAGGTTCTGCGCCAATGACCCCATCCGCAACCAGCTTTGCAGGGTGACGAGGTCGGAAGGTGTTAAAGCAAAGGGAGCAGCGGGACGGGCCATTTGTGCAATCAGTCCATGACGTTGGGCCATCAGTTTAGCGTCGTTTAAATGGATAGTCGAACTAGCCGCTCAGAACACTAGATGCACGCTGTCATTCACCTCCCACAATCTGTGCTCAATTGCTGAGTGAGTTGCTCGGCAACCGTTTAGTCTTCAGAAAGACGACTTGTTGGGAAGTAGCATCGTTTGGAGTTGAGGCAATTTCGCTATTTCGTAAAGATTGTAGAACATGGCAATCTCGGTCGTGCTGCGCTTGAACATGAAGTTGGCGTGCCTGCTCTTAGTCAGCAAATCACTAAGGTGGAAAGCGAACAAATAAAATAGGGATATCCGCATCAAGCCCTTTAGAAAAGTTAAATACCCCGTTTCAAAAGCCACCTTTTGGCGCTTCACTCGGCACGATATTCACTCAGCTGATGGGCTTGCAACATGAGGCTACTACTTAAATTCAATAACCGTGTTGCACTCAGCTCCTGCAACCGCCCATCAATGGCTCAGCGCGTCATCAACTTTAGTTGCCGTCGGCTACGGCTGGCGCTAAAAGGCGTATTCCATAGCAAGGCGGTTTTGCCAGTAATTTTTTTCCTGGCCTGGCTGGTTTTGCAAGGCAATGAATTCAGTGATGCTCCAGCCCTTGAGGTTTCCGCCAAACTTGTAAACGGCGAACGCAAGGTATTCCGACTGATTGATGCTGGCTGCACTTTCACTGGGTTTGAGGTCCATGAACGAGTAGCGTGCGCCAATGAACACGTCTTCGCGTAAGGCACCATTGATATCGAATGCATACGCATTCCCCGCCCCCAGGTCTTGGGTCGTGGTCAGGAACGGTTGGGCAAATAACGGACCTGAACTGACGCCATGAGCGTAGGGCGTTACTAGCGCGCCATTGAGGTAGGAGTTTTTGTCTGGCTCGATGCGGTCGTAGCCGAGGCTGGTGGTCAGAGAATTATGCTTTACGCCCAATTGCACACCATAAACCCTACTATGCACTTCACTGAGCAATTCACGACCTTCATTGTTTTCTCGAACGATCTGTGTCCCGATAAAGGGCTTGAAATCGCCTTCGCGCTTGCTCAGTTGCGCTTCCAGGTAGGTCATCCTGGCATAGTCGTCGTAGTCAAACTGCCAGGCTTTGGCGTTGAGCTGTACCGGACCTAGGTCTAGGCTGCGGGCGCCGCCGATTCCCCAAAATCCGTCGGTTTCCTCATCGTCGATTCCTGAGAAAGCGTCAAATCCGGCGTTGTAGGTGGTCTGTTTCTTGAATGAGTTGTCAATATACGACTTGAAGCGATACATGCGCATCGCTGAAAGGTAGTTCGCGTCATCGCCGTAGTGCACTGAAACGCCCTGGAACAGTTGGGGTGCCATGCGCCAGTCATACATTGAGGCGTAGGGCACATCGATCTCCTGGTTGCCAGCGGTGATCTTGAATTGGTCGTGCTCCCATTGAAGATAAGCTTCGCCCATTGCAGTGATATTGGGCCCAAGGTCTCGGTCGCGTTCGGCGGGATCATCGGAATGGGCGATTCCGCGTTGTACATAAGCACTGACACCCGCGCTGAAGCCGTCGTAGGCGGCGGTTTTGAAACCCAGTTTGCCGCCGTAACTCAATGTATCCTGGGTCAGCCCTTTGTTAAAAAAGGCATTATGCCCGGAGAAGTAGATGGTGCGAAAGTTGCCGTTAATACTGCCCTTGCTGAATATTTCTGCTACCGATGAGGCATCGCTACTCTGCGATGTAGTTTGTTCGTCATTCAGCCGCGACAGACTTTGATGTTGTACCGGTTCGCCGAGGGTTTCCGGTTGTAGTGCCGCCGTATTCAATACGTCCGCATCCTGCCCTACAGTTGATGTTTCAGCCCAAGCGAAACCAGGCACGGCGATGGCCATGACGATAAGTAGATCCCGTGGGCGTAAGCTTAAGTTGAGTTCAGTATTGTCTCTATTCATTGCCGCTCTTCTTCGATAGGGTGCTGTCCTTCAAAGTCGCGACATCGAAGGCGCGCTTATAAAGAGCGCCTTGGACATTAATCGCTACTCCCGGGACAAACATTGTTATATGGATGAGTGGGCAGTACTGACGAAAGCAAAGTTGAATCACTGAGTTGGCGGTCTGGGACGACGGCACTCAGTGCATTTTTTTATTATGAGAGCGTGTAAGTACACGTTATATCTGGATGACATCGTTCGACCGGGTAGCCGTTCTTCTTAATCCTTAAATGCCCAGGAAACAGTTGCCGGGGTCGCCACTGGCAGCGCGCCCCCCGACTTCTTTTCGAAAGATGCCTGTTCGTCCGCAGGATCGGCGAGAGTCATCTCGCGTCGATCCTCTTGGCCTTCCCTTAAGCCGGGCAGTCAGCTTGAATGAGCGAGCAACTGAGCACGCCGCTCGATCGTGGCCTGGACGTCTAGCTGTACGCGCTCATTGAGGATGACCCCATAGACGTCACGTGCATGTTCAATCGTGCAGAAGTCATCCAGCACATCCTCGCGAACCTGTTCGGCACTGCGCTCCAACGGGTTGCCATAGCCGCCGCCGCAGGGCGAGTAATACGCCATGACGTCGCCTGCGCGTGAAGCATGTCCTGAGAATTTGGAGGGCATCTGCACGATCTCTCCAGGGCGCGCAGCATTGTAGATTTCGGTCTTGCCGACAACGCCGTCAGTACCACCGAAAATCCCCCATGGCACATCGTAATGGCGTTCGCTTTCGTGGGTTATGAAACCTGGCGTCAACACCCGCTGTGCCTTGACCACGCCAATGCCACCACGGTATTTACCGGCGCCGGGCATGACGTCATCGCGCAACTCATAGCGATCGCAGATCATGGGCAAATGCATGCCCAGGTCCTCAATGGGGTTGTTGCGAGTGTTGGCCATGAGGTTATCGATCGCATCGGGACCGTCAGATTTTGGCCGACCGCCATACGCCCCTTCATTGACCTCGAGAAAGACCCAGTAATCGCCATCAGGCTTTATCCCGGAGTAGGCTGCGAAGGAAATCGACGCCGAGCTGCCAGCGATGATTCGCTCTGGCAAAACCGGTGACAATGCCTTGATGATCAGATCGATCATCCGATTGCATTGAGTAAAGCGCGCCTCGGCCGCTGCCGGAAAGATCGGATTGAAGATCGAGCCTTCGGGTGCAACCACACTGATCGGTCGGAACGACCCTTCGTTCGACGGCACCGGACTTTCCATCGTATAGGCATCGAGCAGAATCTTGCGAAAAGCTGCATAGGCAGCCACCTTGCATGACCCTTCAAAAGGGACGTTGTAGGCCGTTGGCGTCTGGGGGGCCGAACCGGTGAGGTCGACAATCAGCGAGTCGCCCTGCACCTTGACCGTCACGACTATTGGCAAGCGCTCATCACGATTGCGACCATCATCGTCAAGGTAACCTTCGGCCCGGTATTCGCCATCGGGAATCTCCGAAATCTTCTGGCGCATGATGGCTTCGGAGTAATCGATCAACTGATTGACCGCGCTGAAGCAGAAGTCTTTACCGTAACGCTCCAACAGTTCCTTGAAGCGTTTTACCCCCAGCTGTGCCGAAGCGACCTGGGCTTCGATATCGCGTACCAGCTGTGTTGACGCGCGGCTGTTGTACTTGAACATTTGTACGAGCGCTTCATTACGCACTCCCTTCTCATAGAACTTCAGGCCGGCCATCAGCATCCCCTCGGCATACACGTCACCGACATCGATGATCAGACCGGGGGTGGCGGCACCGATATCGATGTGGTGCGCGGTATTGCCGGAGAAGCCGACCAGTTCGCCTTCATAGAAAATAGGGATGATGATCGCCAGATCCGGGCTATGGCTTGAGCCATGGTATGGGTGGTTGTGGATGACCACGTCTCCCTCATGCCACGCACCACCTTGCAGTGTGTTCTCGATACCACGCAAGTAAGCCGGAATCGAGCCGATGTGCATCGGCGTGGATTCGGACTCGCAGATCGTCTGGAAGCGCGTATCGAACAAGCCGGCCCCCATGTCCTGAGACTCACGGATGATCGAGGAAAAGGACATTCTATAGAGCACGTGTCCCATCTCTTCGGCAATGGTCTTCAAGGCGCCGTTGATAACTTGCAGGGTTATCGGATCGACCTTTTGCTGATTCATGTGATCAACCTCCGGGTTAAATGCGGGAAATAATCAAGTTGCCGTACTGCGTCACTCGACCTACCCACCCCGGCGGCACCAAGGAAGTTGAGTCATGCTGCATCAGCATCGCCGGGCCTTCGACGTATTGCCCTGCACGCAGTTTGCTGCGGTCATAACGCGGCGTCGGTAACATCTCGCCGTTATCGAAATAAGTTGGGCGCTCGTAAAGGAAGGCTTTCTGGCTGTCGCCATCCTGAGCGGCTTGCAATGGCTGCCAGGCCAACTTTTCCGACTTCGAATTTCCGATAACCCGCAGGCTGACAACCTCCACGGCAGCATCGCCGAAACAGTAGCCATAGTCCTTTTCATGGGCGCGATGGAAGTCCGCCATGATCTGCTCAATGACATCGCGGTTGATGGGCCCTTCGGGCACTTGTGCACGCAACTCGAAACCTTGGCCGTCGTAACGACATTCGGCAATTTTGCTCACCCGCATGTTGTCTTCGCTGACGCCGTCATTGCGCAGCTGTTGGCGAATTTCCTCCTCCATGCCGAGCAACGCCTGCTCAAGGCGCAGCATGTTGGCGTCGTTGGCCTGGTTAAGGTTGAAAAGCAGCGAACGCAACGCTTCGTATTGCAAATCGGTGGTCAGCAAACCTGCCGCTGCGGTGATACCCGGTGCGGGTGGAATCAACACTGACTTGGCATTGACCTCATCGGCCAGTGCTGGGCCATGCACCGGGCCAGCGCCGCCGAAAGGCATCAGCACAAAATCACGGGGATCAATGCCGCGGGCCACCGAGTTAGATCGGATCGCCAGCGCCATGTTGTTATTCACGATTTTCAAAATACCCAGCGCGGCTTGGTGCACACTCATGCCCAATGGTTTAGCAATATTGTCCTCGATGGCCTTGAAAGAGAGCTGCGGATCGATCTTAAGGTCGCCACCCAGCATCTGATCGGGGTCAAGACGACCCAAAACGATATTGGCGTCCGTTACGGTCGGCTCCTGGCCTCCACGGTTGTAACAGGCTGGCCCCGGGGTCGACCCCGCCGAACGCGGACCGACTTGAAAGCCGCCGGCCGCATCGATGAAGGCCACTGACCCGCCACCGGCCCCGATAGTGATCAAGTCAATCATCGGCACCAGCACCGGGTGACCGGAGACATAGGAATCACGAGGATTCATGATCTTGATCTGGCCATCGACCAGCGTCGAAATATCGGCTGAAGTGCCGCCGATATCGACGGTAATGATGTTGCGCTCGCCATCGAGTTCGGCGAAATAGTGGCCTCCCATGACCCCTCCCGCAGGGCCGGACATGAGGATACTGACCGGTCGTTCGCAGCAGCTTTCGACAGTGGCCACCCCGCCGTTCGATTGCATGATGCGCAGTTCCGCATTGATGCCGTTATCACGCAGTTGAGTCGAGAGATGCGTCAGATAGTGTGAGGTACGAGGGCCCACATAGGCGTTCATCGCCGTGGTAGAGAAGCGCTCGTATTCACGCATCACGTCGACCACTTCGCATGAACAGCATACATATGCCTCAGGCATGACCTCCTTGACGATCGCCTTGGCGCGCAGTTCATGTTCGCGATTGAGGAACGAATACATGAAGCCGATGATGACAGCCTCGATACCCCGCGACTTCAGTGTCAGCGCGGCCTGACGAACCTCTGCCTCATCCAGTACGGTTTCGACCTGGCCGTGCGGTGGGAGTACTCGCTCATTGATGGCAATGCGGTTACGCCGGCGTACCAGCGGAGCACTTTGCCAAGGCACATCGAAATGCAGGGAGAAGTTGTGGGGGCGCTTGTGTCGGCCAATGTGCAGAATGTCGCGAAAGCCCTTGGTGGTGAGCATGCCCACGTCGGCACCGTTATGTTCAATCGAAATGTTGGTGGCTACAGTGGTGCCGTGCACGATGAGTTGAACTTCATCGGTGCTGATCCCGGCCTTGGCGCATAACTCAAGAATCCCTCGCATGACCGCGATCGATTGATCCTCAATCGTCGTAGGGACCTTGTGCGAAAAAACATGCCTGCCGATTGAGTCTTGTTCTGTGGTTTCCAGAATCAAGTCTGTGTTTGTACCACCGACGTCTACGCCAATGCGTGCCATCTCGTGACTCTCCTGCGCTAAAGCGAGATAACTCGAATTGAACACCCGAGCCTGCTCACAAGTTAATTATCTATATTTGTAATTTTTATACCCGAACAACAGCTTGATATTTGACGACTCTCAACTTCGACAGCTGCTCGATGAGATCACAATGCTTGCTCACCCCACGAAAAGCCATTTACCAAGGCCGTGCAAAACAGCTGCCGTTCCGGGCCTGACCGCATAATTATGTTTCTATCTCACGACACTTCAGATCCTGAGAAAAACAATAGAGCAATCGTTGATACACTTCTAATACATTTTTCACCCGCATTCGTACATTAATCCGCATCAGTTTTTTGCACTAAATTAACGCCCTTTTCAGCCGACGCCTGATGATAGTGCGGCTCACCCGCTCTATCTCGGGGCGCTCTACTTCCATGTCACGGCGCGCAGTTCAGCAACGAAGATAGTCAGCGACGGCTGTATCGCGCGGTTTCAGTTAGAAGGCGATTTGACAGGCAGCGTCGCTTGGCTACCGCGAAAGGTGCACAGTCCGTAGTAAACCAAAGCGCCCAGAATCGAACCTGTGAACCAGCCATAATCGTAGAACCAGCTGAAGGCCGGGCTGCTCAATGACAGTAGGGTCAGTACCACCGGCACGGCGAAGGCAATGAAACCCGCAGAGTTCCACGCCGGGTAGACATCATCACGATAGAGCCCTGCCAGGTCCAGCTTCTGCTTTTTGATCAGGAAGTAGTCAACGATCATGATCCCCGCAATCGGCCCAAGTAGACTGGAATACCCTAACAGCCAGTTCGAGTAGACCGTATCGAGGCTGATGTCCGAGACAATCAGGCCCAGCTTTTTCAACAGCTCGTGTGCCATCATTCCCAAGCCAACCACACCGGTTATCATCACCGCGTGAGTCCGGCCGATCAGTTTCGGGGCGATGTTCTGGAAATCATTGGTTGGTGAAACAATATTGGCTGCGGTATTGGTCGACAACGTGGCGATGATGATCATCGCCATGGCCAGTGCCACCCAGACCGGGCTCTGTATGTGCCCGATCAGGTTCACCGGGTCGGAGACGGTTTCGCCAACCAGTGAGGCAGACGCAGCGGTCAACACTACGCCCAGCGAGGCGAACATAAACATGGTCAAAGGCAGGCCGATGATCTGCCCGACGATCTGGTCTTTCTGGCTTTTAGCGTAACGACTGAAATCCGGGATGTTCAGCGACAACGCCGCCCAGAAGCCTACCATCGCGGTGAGGCCGGCGAAGAAGTAACTCGCCAGCCCGGCGCCTTCGGGGCGCTTCGGTGGCTGGGACAGCAGTTCGCTAATCGACACGTTCGGCATAGCCCAGACCAGCAACCCGGCACCGACCAGCACCAATAGCGGTGCCGACAGGGTTTCCAGCCGCTTGATCGACTCGGCACCGCGTAGCACCACCCACAAGTTCAGGGCCCAGAAAATCATGAAACCGATGACTTCGCCCGTTCCGCCTAGACTTTTCCAGCCGTCGGACATTGAGCCCAGAAACAAGTTAATGGCCTGTCCGCCGAACATCGTCTGAATGCCGAACCATCCGCACGCTACAACGGCCCTGATCAGGCATGGCAGGTTGGAGCCGAGTATGCCGAACGAAGAACGCAGCAACACCGGGAATGGAATGCCGTACTTGGTACCGGCGAAAGCATTAAGGGTCAGCGGTATCAGCACAATGATGTTTGCCAGCAGAATCACCAGGAGCGCCTCCCCCACCGAAAGGCCAAAGTAGCCAGTGAGTACGCCTCCCAGCGTATAGGTCGGCACGCAGATCGACATACCGACCCAGAGTGCAGCAATGTGCCACTGGTTCCAAGTGCGCTGGTGGACCTTGGTCGGGGCTATGTCGTCATTGTAACGAGGACTGTCAAGGACGTCGCTTCCGGCTTCAAGCTCGACCAAACCGTCCCGTTCGGTCACTTGCGATTTAATCTGTTGCATGGCCACTCCACTGTTTACTGTTATTAGGTAATCGGTCGTAAAGCCGCCTCAAGCAGCGGTTTGACCGTGAGGACATTTTGCTCATGGTGGGTTGTTGTGACGTCGGTCAAACCGCTTGAAATATCAGGCGCTAGACAGTTGAATAGCCGAACCTGCGCAAAGTTAATGAGCCCGCCCCGTCAATGTGCGCCCAGCTTTCTGCCCTGTTATTTAAGTAGTTTTCCCGCATTCTCGAACATTGACTGTTCAAACTTGCTCAAATAACGATTCAGCTATCAAAATGCCAAGATCCAGCAAAACGGGTGCCACCTCAAAAAAGCTGACAGCACGATTATATTTTTACCCATACAATGCCGCCCCTGAGAAAACAATAAAACAATCTTGGGTGGGCTTCTAATTCATTTTCCATGTGTATTCGTGCATTTCCCTGCATTAGTTTATGCACCGCATTAACGCTATTCTTATATTTTTGCCAAACCGTGGTGCAACTCACCCGTACTGTTTCAGGGCGTCAGACTTCCATTTCAGTGCACCCCCCTGCGCATAACCCACGCCTGCCCGTACAAGCTTCGCCAGACAAGAAATAAACCGCGTGATTTCAATCGTTTAACAACGCGCTTCTATCGAAGGTGCAGGTGCAGGTGCTCGGCTGGCCAGCGATCGGACACCGGTCGTCAGTCACCCTGTAAAACAACAGACGCAAAATTAAGTACATGAAGGACGCGGTGCACGGCTGCCTGGCATTTTCCAGGTACAAAAAAACCATGCCAAAGTCAACCTTTGGCATGGTTGGGGTGGTGCGTCACTCATACGAACTTGAGTAACTTCTGTCGTTTTATTTCAGGCCGACAGTCGCCAGGTAATCCAGGCACGTGTCGACAGTTTCCACATCGGCAAATTTGGCGTCGATGTCGAACAGGTTCCAGGCCACCGCACCAGGTACCCGGTCACCGATGCACTCCTTCACTGCGATGGTACGGAAGCCTTCAGCCAAACCATCGCACAGCGTGGTGCGCACGCACGCCGATGCAGTCACGCCAGTGACCAGGATAGTATCCACGCCAGCAGATCGCAGGTAGCCGGCCAGCGACGTGCCGCTGAACGAACTGGCGCGCTTCTTGACTAGTACGAATTCGCCATCGATAGGGGCAATTCGCGAGTCGATAGCCCAGAGATTCTCATCGCTCTGACTCACAACATCCACCGGGATTTTGTTGTGCCATTGGCCCATGTCGGTGTTGGGATCATTTCGATCAGTGTTCTGGTAGCAGGTGGTTACGTGCACTATCGGAAATTTGTTGGCGCGAAACTCCTTCATCAGGCGCTGCACCCCGGGAATGATCTCATCATCAATCTTTTCGCAGGTGAAAGGATTACCCGGACGAGTCCAGGCGTTAGCCAGGTCGACGTTGATCAATGCAGGCCGTTTGCCAAAACCGATGCGCCGTTGAAAGCCACGCTCCTTATAGAGCTTGGTCGATTCTTCAAAGGCGCGGTTGAGCATCTCCATCAGGTCTTGCGACATAGTAAGTATCTCCAGGTGAGTTCAGGGTACCGAGGTCGTTCGCGGGGTTTGCGTTAACCTTGAACTCACGATAATCTCCATAATTAATAATTTCTAATTCATATTTTAGGATATTTGATACCATTATGAGCAACAATGCACGATTTGATCTGAAGCAGATGAAAGCCTTTATGGCGGTTGCCGAGTCACTGCATTTCAAGCGTGCAGCGGACTCGCTTTTCATCACCCAACCAGCGTTAAGCCGATTAATCAAGGGGCTGGAGGAAGAACTGGGAGCAGAATTATTGGTGCGTACCACTCGGCAAGTCGCCCTGACAGAGTCAGGGCGTTTATTTCTGCAGGAGTGTCGCCAAGCGTTGCGTCATATCGACCGCGCGGTTTATCTGGCCAGGAGCGCAGCTGCCGGTGACATCGGCCACATCGCGGTGGCTTACAACGACTTTGCTATCAATGGCGTGCTGCCCTCGATTCTTGAACAGTTCAAGGAGTTGCACCCGGACGTCACGGTCGAATTGGTTTATATGCCGTCACAGGAACAATACAAAGCCATCAAGGACAGCCTGATCGACATTGGTTTCATGCTGGGCCCATTGGCTATTCCCGGAATTGAAAGTCATCGGATTGCATTGGAGAAAATGGTCGTCATTCTTCCAGCACGACACCCTCTGGCCAAACACAAACACATCAAAGTCGAGCAGCTTAAAGAGGAACGCTTTATTTTCGGCGCGGAAAGTGGCTGGAGCCTGTTTCGCGAGCAAACATTCCACCTCTGCCATGCGAACGGCTTCAGTCCGAATATCATTCAGGAAGCGACCACCAGTATCGGCATCTTTGGACTGGTCGCCGCCAACATGGGGGTGTCGATCTATTCAGAATGCGCCTTCAAGATAAAGCGCGAAGGCGTGGCAATCGTCCCCTTGAATAGTAAAGACGCCACGATCGAAACCATAGCAGCGTGGAGCCAGGATTATGAAAATCCGACAGCGCGCCTGTTCAAGAAGCTCTTGCGTGAACTTGCCCCTCAGGGACATCTCTGAGGACCAAATCGGCGCAATGCAAACCAGGCATGGATTCAGGCTTAAAAAGGTAATTAGTAGCACGTCGGCATCAAGGCCCATATTGGCGTGGACGCAGCGCCGGATTGGTACTTCGCCTAGTCGGGTATGCGGCCAACATGACTCATGTCACCCGGGTCGCGTTACACATTGGAGAGACGTACGTCCCAGGCGATGCGGTTACATCAGTGCGGCCAAACAAGTGGGGCATGCTGATCGAGAAATCATCTAGTCGATTGCAGCGTGGCCGAGCAGTTACCGGCATCACGGCAAAAGCAGCGTTCCATACCAAGTCAAACACAGGATCGTATAAGCCACGCCTAGTGTGCTGTTCGCGAAATAAATTTCTCCATGCTTGCACTACACTTCAGGTGTCATTCCTACCTTGGAGAGTTCCTGGTGAGCGCTCTGGACATTACGCTTAGCCCCGAAGAATTTGCCGAACTGAGCCGTCGCGTACGTTCCGCCACCATCAGTCAGCGCGATGGCCGTCGAGCCCGCGTCATCTTGCTGGCAGCACAAGGATCAACGCGAGAAGAAATCGTACGATTGACAGGTTTCTCTCGCCCTACGGTCACCGACTGGTGCCAGCGTTTTCAGGCACTCAGATTGGAAGGCCTGCTCGACAAGCCTGGCCGTGGACGCAAATCCCCTCTGCCCGCCGACACGATCCGCCGCGTGCTCGAACAGGTCACTCAACCTCATATCGGCGAGCCCCGCTGGAGCTGCCGAAGCATGGCCCGTGCTGCCGGCATATCAGCGACCACCGTGCATAAACTGTGGGCGGCCAATGACTTGAAGCCTCATCTGACGCGCACCTTCAAACTGTCCAACGCCCCGCAGTTCGAGGAGAAATTCTGGGATGTCATCGGCCTGTACCTGGCCCCTCCAGACAAGGCGTTGGTACTCTGCTGCGACGAGAAAAGTCAGGTGCAAGCCTTGGAGCGCACACAACCTGGGCTACCTCTGGGGATCGGTCATATCCAAACCAAATCCCATGATTACACTCGCCACGGCACGGTCACGCTGTTTGCAGCGCTGGATTATCTCCAGGGCAAACTGATCAGTAGCATCGAGCGCCAGCACCGCCATCAGGAGTGGTTGGCTTTCCTCAAGAAAATCGACAAGGAAACCCCTAGGGAAGTTCTGAAGTACCCACCGATTTTTGATGCCTTCTCTGCGTGAGGTTCAAAAAACGCTGATTTGGTCGAAAAGCAGACCTTTCCACTCTTTAATTCATGATTTTTCCTCTAATCGCGCTGTTTCAGGGCGATTAGCCCGCATTACAGGCGCACCTCTCCTGCATTCAACAATCGTTTTCGCACCATCCACAAGTTCGACAAGGCGAACAACGTCGTCTGTTGAGCGATGTTTTTCGTCAGACCACGAAAGCGCACTTTCGTATAGCCAAACTGGCGCTTGATCACTCGAAATGGGTGCTCAACCTTGGCTCTGACTTGCGCTTTCGCATACTCAATTCCGCGTAGCGCACTGCCGATCACCGTGTCTTTGCCATGCTCTTTGTACGAACTGGGCCGTGCAGAAATCGACCAGATCATCTTGCGATCCTGATGTTCCGGGCGCTTCTGCACCCCGGTGTAACCGGCATCGCCACAGACGTGAACCTCTTCCCCATGAAGCAGTTGATCCACTTGTGTCACGTCCGCCACGTTGGCAGGAGTACCGACCACGCTATGAACCAAGCCCGAATCCGCATCGACGCCAATGTGGGATTTCATTCCAAAATAGTACTGATTTCCTTTCTTGGTCTGATGCATCTCGGGATCGCGTTTCTTGTCTTTATTCTTGGTTGAGCTGGGGGCATGAATGATCGTCGCATCCACTATCGTTCCGTGGCGCAACATCAATCCACGCTCACCCAGATAACCGTTGATAACCTGCAAAATCCCGCCCGCCAGGTCATGCTTCTCCAGCAAGCGGCGGAAGTTGAGGATCGTGGTTTCGTCAGGAATTCGATCCAGATGCAGCCCTGCAAACTGACGCAGGATCATCGTTTCATACAGCGATTCCTCCATCGCCGGATCGCTGTAGCCGAACCAGTTCTGCATCAGATGAACCCGCAACATGGCCAGCAACGGATACGCCGGACGACCGCCTTCACCCTTTGGATAATGCGGTTCGATCAAGGCAATCAACCCCTTCCAGGGCACGACTTGATCCATCTCGATCAGGAAGCGCTCACGGCGGGTTTGCTTACGTTTGCCGGCATACTCGGCATCGGCGAAGGACATCTGTTTCATCGGGGCTCAACCGGTCGATTCGTGTGAGGGGGTATTTCACCAGAGTTGGAAGTCTTTTTCAGAGTTTCCCTAAGCACCTCCAACTGCATCTGATCGTGGATAACTATGCGACACACAAGCATGCCAAGGTGAAGACTTGGCTGGCGAAACATCCGCGCTTCCACGTGCATTTCACACCGACCTCCAGCTCTTGGATGAACATGGTCGAGCGCTTTTTCAGGGACATTACCGTGTTCTTACGCGACGGCAGCTTCGGCTCCGTACGTGAGTTGGAAAGCTCGATTACCACCTTCCTGGCATTACGGAACGCACGACCGACCCGGTACGTCTGGAACGCGAAAGGCGAGGAAATTTTGAGCAAGATCCGGCGGGCACGTGAAGCGATGGAAACGCAGATGGAAGAGCAAGTTATTTCGAAAACAGCACACTAGCTCGTTCTAAGTTGGAGCATCCTTTTCAGATGCTCAAGATGCATTTCAATCATCGCCAAATTCGGTACCGCGGACCGGAAAAGTACACGGTGCGGTTGTTCTTAGAGAGGCTGAACCGGGTTGGGAAAAGCAAAATAAGGCCGATAGGTTGATGATATTGGTTTGAAAATGCTGCATGGGCACGAACCGGTGAACAGTTCAGCGCCTCCTGAGTTATATTTCGCAAGTTCTTCGATCATTTGCAGTTCAGGTCAATGGCTTGAATCGGGGCTGTTGCTGCGGGGGTGTTCACATCCAATGAAAAACCTGAGGTTTCCGGCAGGGATAGACCGCCGGCCAAGGCGAAGATCGCAATAACAGCCAGGTAGAAAGCAGGTGCCATGGGGTTACCGGATTGCTCGATCAACCAGGTCGCCATGAACGGTGCTGTCCCGCCAAAGATCGTGTAGGCCATGTTGTATGTAATGGCCGAGGCCGTGTAACGGGTTCGGGTAGGAAACACTTCTGACAGCAGCACGGCGGTGACCACCCCACAAAGAACCGCCCCTACTGCCAGAAGCAGCGCGCCAGCCAAAGCTGACACAAACAGCCCGGAACCTGCGAGCAGAAACGCCGGATAGATCGTCACCAGCAGCCATACGGCGGCGGTCAACATGGTATAGCGGCGGCCAACACGATCGGAGTAGGCGCCGGCGAACGGACAAAACGCTGCTGCAAATATCAGCGTGATTACTGAGACAAGCAGCGCTTTCGGGCGCTCCAGGCCACCTTGAAGTTGCAAATAAGTGACGAAGTAAGTGGTGCAGATATAAAACGACAGCGCCGTCAGAGAGATAAACGCCCCGAGACAACCCATGGTGCCCGCTTGCTGACGCAGGGTTTCCTTCAACGGCACATGGGCGTCGCGCTCAGTTGCCGCGATGGCCTTAAACGCTGGGGTTTCTTCCAACTGCCAGCGTAGGTACAACCCCACCAGGCCAAGCGGTGCCGCAATCAGAAAAGGCAGTCGCCAGCCGTAACTGGCCATTTCTTCGGCGCTCAGAAAGGTGTTGAGGGCATAGGTGACGATGGCTGCCGCGGCGAAGGAGGCAAAGGTCGACACCAGCGCAGCGCTGCCGTATCTGGCGCGCTTGTTTGCAGGTGCGTGCTCGATTAGGTAGATGCATGCGCCGGCGTACTCTCCCCCGGCGGAAAAACCCTGTACGCAGCGGATCAAGGTCAACAGCACCGGGGCCATCAGACCAATGCTTGCGTACGTGGGCAAAAGACCGATCAGGGTGGTAGCGCCGGCCATCAACAAGATCGTCAATGACAATACTCGCCGCCGTCCCAGCCTGTCTCCCAAAATCCCGAACACCAGACCGCCCAGAGGGCGGAAGGCGAAAGCCACAGCAAACACAGCAAAGGTCTTGAGCAACGCCGTGGTACTGTCGCAGCTGGGAAAAAAGACTTGCGCGATTGTAGTCGCGAGAAAGCCATAGATAGCGAAATCAAACCATTCGACAAAGTTACCAATGGACGCCGCCCACACCACTTTCCTCATTGCCACCGGGTGCTGCGGTATACGTGTATTAGTTGTCATATCCACCTCTCTGTCAGTTGTCTAAACAAGCGATGAGCAGTTGCAAACAAAATCAAAAGCGGATGGACATGTTCGGCCTCTCGCGGACCGTGAATGCCTTCGGACCATGACGAAAAGTGGGTGTTCTCCACTTTTCGCACAGACCCTGATCTGGACTAGGTCGATACGGCTAAAGCGCTGCCCCGTCGAGAGCGCGCTTGCTGAAAATCAGACTGGCGTTTGCCCCGCCAAAACCAAAGCTGTTACTCATTACACAGTTCACCGGCTGGTCAAAGCGCGTATGACGGATGATGGGCAATGCCTCGACTTCTGGGTCCAGTTGCTCAATGTTGTGAGAAGCCGCAAGAAAGCCGTGCTGCATCATCAGCAGCGAGTAAATGGCTTCATGCACACCCGCTGCGCCCAACGCATGACCGGTCAACGATTTGGTCGAGCTGAACGCCGGCAAGCTACCATCGAAAGCCTGCGCGGCGGCGCGCAGCTCGACCAGGTCGCCAGCCTGGGTACTGGTCCCGTGGGTATTGAGGTAGTCAACCGATTCCGCGCAGGTACTCAGCGCCGCCTGCATTGCCCGAAGCGCGCCGTCGCCGCTTGGAGAAACCATGTCCTGACCATCGGATGCAGTGCCATAGCCGATCACTTCGGCGTAGATCCTCGCACCACGTGCAAGCGCATGTCCAAGCTCTTCGAGAACCAGCACGCCACCGCCACCGCTGATGACGAAACCATCACGCGTCACGTCGTATGGACGACTGGCTTGTGTCGGCACATCGTTATAGCTCGTGGAAAAAGCCCCCATGGCGTCGAACATGCAGCTCTGGCTGACATGCTCAGCCTCCGCCCCGCCCGCGAACACCACATCCTGCTTGCCAAACTGGATCTGTTCGAACGCATGCCCGATGCAATGGGCACTGGTGGCACAAGCAGAAGCGATGGAATAGTTGAGTCCCTTGATCGCAAAGAAACTGGCCATGCACGCCGACACCGTGCTGGTCATGGTGCGAGGCACCCGGTACGGGCCGACTTTGCGGATTCCTTGGCCAAGCAATTGGTTGGCTTCGACGATGTCCTCGCTGGAACCGCCTCCCGAACCCATCACACAACCGGTCCGCGGGTTCGAGACGTGCGAGGATTTAAGACCCGCATCGGCAATCGCATCACGCATCGCCAAATAGGCGTAAGCGGCGGCGTCACCCATGAAACGGCGCTGGCGACGATCTATCTGCTCCAGATCCACGTCCAACAGGCCGCTGACATGGCTGCGTAGTCCCGATTCTGCATACGCGTGGTTGAATCCGATCCCGGAGCGCCCTTCACGCAACGCCTGCAAGACGTCCGCTGGGGTATTGCCCAGACAGGAAACAATGCCCATCCCGGTCACCACGACCCGACGTAAACCTGTGTTGTGCCTGGATGCTTTATCAATCTGCAAGACGTAACTCCCTTCTCTTCCGTAGCGTGAACAACGCTGCGATGTGCTCGAGTCTAATCGCGATAATTAATTCTGATAATTTGTATCTCGGTAATATTTATTACCAAAAACAGCATCAATTCTAATTAGAGACCTGACCCGAAGCATTCAACGTTGAAAATCGCCGGCTGGTGACTTTTGCAGGGGGGCTGACAACAACCGAACTGACAAAAAATTGGGCAACATTGCCCCTCAAAGTGCTGACCGACCAAGTAGTGCGTTGGCTTAACTGGCGAACCGCTCCACACGTGCCGGGCTGCGCTGCATAAGCACCTTGCCATTACGGATCGACATCAATACCTGGCCTTGGCTACGAATCATCTCGTAGTCGTCCGGGGCGGACAGAATCAACAGGTTGGCTGGACGCCCGACTTCCAGACCGTAGCGTTCGCCCAAGTGCAAGGTTCGGGCGCTGTTGTCAGTGATAAGGTCCAGGGAACGCTTGAGGTCTTCGTAGCCGAGCATGTGACAAATATGCAGACCGGCCTCCAGTATGCGCAGGATGTTGCCATTACCCAGTGGATACCAGGGGTCGACGATGGAGTCCTGACCGAAGCAGATTTTCATCCCCGCCCGGTCGATCTCGGCGACTCGCGTCAGGCCGCGGCGCTTGGGATAGCCGTCGAAGCGACCTTGCAAGTGGATGCTTTCGGTCGGACAGGAGATGAAATTGATCCGCGACCGTTTGAGCAGGCGGAACAGCTTGTAGCAATAGGCGTTGTCATAAGAGCCCATGGCCACGGTGTGGCTGGCAGTCACTCGTTCGCCCATGTCACGCACCCGCGCCTCTTCCGCCAGCACTTCGAGAAAGCGCGACTGAGGATCATCGGTTTCATCGCAATGCACGTCCACCAGGCATCCGGTGCGTTCGGCAAGGTCCATCAGAAATTTAACAGAGGAATCGCCCTGCTCGCGGGTGTTCTCGAAGTGCGGGATGCCGCCCACTACGTCAGCGCCCATGGCCACAGCTTCGGTCATCAAGGCGCGGCCGTTCTTGAACGATTCGATTCCCTCTTGGGGAAAGCGACGATCTGCAAGTCGATCAGGTGACGGGTTTCTTCGCGAACCTCCAACATGGACTTGAGAGCCGCTAGGGTTGGGTCGGTGATATCGACGTGAGTACGCACGTGCTGGATACCGTTATCGACCAGCATGTCGATAGTCTTGCGCGCACGAACCTTGGTATCTTCGTGGGTGACCAGCGCCTTGCGCTCGGCCCAGCGTTCGATGCCTTCAAACAGCGTGCCGCTCATGTTCCAGTTCGGCTCGCCAGCGGTGAGCGTGGCGTCCAGATGAATGTGTGGCTCGACGAAAGGCGCGGTGACCAGGTTCTGTCCGGCGTTCAGATCCGTCTCGCTGGTCGCTTGAGCCACCTCCGTTTGAGCGACGATGGCCGCAATCTTTGCGCCATTGAGTTCGATACGATACAGGCCGGTTTTACCGCGCAGGCGCGCGTTGATGATATTCATGTTTACTCCTTGCTGTGGACCTCGGTCATGCGCCATACCAGCAGCGCGACCGATGCACTCATTCGAAAAAGGGGATCGTCCAGCGATTGTCCGCTCTGCTGCTCGATGCGCTGGATGCGTTGGTTGATAGTGTTGCGGTGGATTGCCAGGCGACTGGCCGCCTTAAGTGTAGTGGTCAACTAATCCCGGACACCCATTTAGGCGAGAATGCTCGCCACAGAGAGGTGTCTAATGACCAAACAACGTCGTCCCTTTACCCTCCGAGTTCAAGCGCGAAGCGGCCAGCCTGGTGCTCGATCAAGGCTACAGCCTCATCGAAGCTGCCCGCTCGCTTGGGCTGGTTGAGTCGGCCCGGCGTCGATGGGTAAACCAGCTTCAGGAAGAGTGAAATGGAGTCACTCCGACCAGCAAAGCGCTGACGCCTGAGCAGCAAAAAATCCAGGAGCTGGAAGCCCGGATTAATCGGCTGGAACGGGAAAAATCCATCCTAAAAAAGGCCATCGCGCTCTTGATGGCCGAGGAACACGAGCGTTTGCGTTAATCGATCAACTTCATACTGAAGAGCCTGTTGATCTGTTGTGCTCGGTATTTGAAATCACCCGATCTTGCTATTAAGCGCACTGCCGCAAGCGCCGATCTCCGGACGTTGAGCGGCTGGTTTTACGCAGCCGCGTGAACGAGCTGTTCACCCAAAGCCGCAGTGCGGCGGGCAGCCGAAGCATCATGTTCATGATGCGAGAGGACGGCATAGAGATTGGGCGATTCAAGGTGCGCAAGCTGATGAGCGAGATGAAATTGATCAGCAAGCAACCCGGCTCACATGCCTACAAAAAGGCGACGGTGGAGCCGCCGGACATCCCGAACGTGTTGGATCGGGAGTTCGATGTTCCGGCACCCAACCAGGTGTGGTGCGGCGACATCACCTACATCTGGGCTCAAGGTCGCTGGCATTATTTGGCTGCTGTGATCGATCTTTTCGCGCGCCGCGTGGTAGGTTGGGCGTTCTCATCGAAGCCTGATGCCGACCTGGTGATCAAGGCCTTGGATATGGCCTTAGCAGCGTGGCCGGCCCCAGAACGTGCTATTTCATTCGGATCAAGGCAGCCAATATGGCAGCCGAAGCTTCCTTCAGCGACTGTGGCGATATCGTTTCAAGTAGAGCATGAGCCGGCGTTGTTGGCGCCGACGCCGAATTGACCACGTGCCGACGCAAGACTGACCCAACTCCTATCGGCAGAAATCCAGCACAGGAAATGGTTCGCGAGGAATCAGACTGGGTCAGTGGCATCTCGGTAACTGAGTCAATTCAGCGTCGGCGCCGACATTCATGCCCTTTGAAGGTGCGAGACTCCACGGCTATTCAGCGTAAAGCATGCTGCCATAACGGCCTCATGGAAATTCGCTGACGTAACGGCCTTGATCGGCGCGCGGCCTTCCAGCATTCGGTGAGGATACAGTAATGCTCGGAAGATCTCCCAGGAATCAGCGTCCTGTGAATGCTTCAGAACAGCCTGCACCAGCTTATGTTTCAGGGGATCTAGGTGCCAATCCGGAACGCGCTGCCCCTGGTTACCTAGGTTCAACGCAAGCACTCTTCTGGCCTGAATCCCGTAGCTGATCCACCGGCGCGATTTGCCGGCCATCTCAGCGAACACCGCAGCCGGCAGGTTATGCGGGGCATTGTACATCTCCAGCACTTCCATCCGCTCACGCTGAATATCCGAAAGCTCGGGCGCAGGCCCCGAAACAGCCGATATACGCTGAACAGCCGCTGTCAGAGTTGGCATCGTATTCCCTGGCTTCGTCACCAGTAGGATGGGTGCAGGCGTCATCGTCGCGGGGATCGCTTTGACTACGTCACCCGTCAACTGCGAAATACCTTCTAGATGAACCGTGAGGTGCATGCTGGCTGACTCGATCTGGTTTTGCTCGAACAGGTCCAGCCGGTCGGCCCAGTCCTGCATCATGCGCCGCCGCTGCTCCACGTATTCGGCATGATTGTACGCCGAGCTCACTTTATCAGGATCAGAGTGCGAGAGTTGTGCATCGACCCAGACTTTCGGGTAGCCGATCTCGTTGAGGGCGGTGGAAATGGTCCCCCTGATGCCGTGGCCCGTCAGTTGATCCTTGTACCCGATCCGTTTTAACGCGGCATTAAGCGTGTTTTCGCTGATGCGCTTTTTCAAGTCACTGTAGTGGGCAAACAGGTACCGCTGGGCCGGCTTCACTTGATCCAGCAGGTGGCGAACGACCTCTATAGCCTGCACAGAAAGGGGCACGATGTAGGGCGGGATATCACCGGGGCGCTTGCCCTCCTTGCGCAGTTCAAGCTGCAGCTGTTTTACCACTTCAGGGGGGATGATCCAGAGGCCCTTATCGAGGTGAAACTGATCCGGCGTCGCCAGCCGCAGCTCCCCCGTACGCACTCCCGTCAAAAATAGCAACCGAAGGCCAAGCTGGGTCTGCAACTTGCCGGGGTACTTGCGTAGTGTTTGGAGCATGGCGGGGAGCTCGGGCATGCGCAGGAATGGATTGTGGCGTACAGGCGACTGAGGCAGCGCGACGACATCCAGATCGAACGCCGGATTCAGCGGTAACCCGGGAGCGATGATCAATGCGTAACGGAACATTTGCCGGAACCAGGTGCGAACCTTCTCGGCCGTAGTGAACGCCTTTCTGCGCTCGATCCTCGCCACGACCTCCAGCAGGTCGGACCGCTGGATTTCGTAGATTGAGCGCTTCCCAAGAGCAGGAAGGACGTCTTTGGCAAAGATACGCTGGATCTGTGAAAGCGTGCTTTGCCGCCCTTCCTTAAGGACGAGGCTACGATGCTCGACCCACTTGTCGAACACGGCCTTGAATGTGTTTTCGTCCGCGAGGCGGACGGACTGCCGCTTCTGCTTACGGTGTGCTCGGGGGTTGATGCCCTTGGCCAAAAGAGCCCGGGCTTCGTCGCGCAAAGAACGAGCCTCCCGGAGACTGACCTCGGGGTAAGTGCCCAGCGACATGCGTTTCTGCTTACCGGCCCAGTAGTAGCGGTAGTGCCACGACTTGCCGCCTTCAGGTGCCACCGCCAGGGATAGCCCATCAAGGTCGCCGAGGGTATAGGCCTTTCCGGTCGCTTTCGCTTGCCGGACAGCCAGATCTGAGAGTGCCATGCTCTAGCTCCTGAACTCTTGGTCAGGACTAGATACTTGTCGCGTAAGCCTCGCCCCTCCAGCAACAATCCGGAAACCGTGACACCCGTATTGATGGACTTAAAAATGGACTTAAAAGTCGTGGCTGTCGGTGGTTTCCAGTGGAACTCGCTGGAACGAAAAAAGGACCCGAAGGTCCTGATTTCAAAGACTTACAGAACTCCATGGAACTCTGTAGATCATAATATGGAGCGGGAAACGAGACTCGAACTCGCGACCCCGACCTTGGCAAGGTCGTGCTCTACCAACTGAGCTATTCCCGCATTGGCGTCCCCTAGGGGACTCGAACCCCTGTTACCGCCGTGAAAGGGCGGTGTCCTAGGCCACTAGACGAAGGGGACACACGTACAACATTCACTCCCTACCGCGTTTCGCTGTGTGCTTTCCGCTGTAAGTGGCGCGCATTCTATGGATGGATTGAGGGGTCGTCAACCCCCAACTATAAATTTATTTAAATCAATGACTTCGCCCCCCTTTGAGGGGCAATTCCGGGTTTTCGTCCGACCGGGGTTTGACGCCTATATTCTGTCACTCGCCAAGACGCTATAGTCCTCTCCAGCAGATGATGGCAATGTGCACCCATCCACACATTGCCTATATAGACAGCGTAAAGGCTCGATTCAACTCGTCGCGCCACCCTATGCGCTCCCAGGCTTAGCCACTACACTCGCACGCAAACCCTATAAAGAGGTCTTCACGGTGACACCACTCATGATCACCCTGCTAGTAATAGTCGGGATCGCAATATTGATCGCCATTGGCTACATGAACCATGTGGTGGAAAACAATAAACTGGAAAAGGCCCGCACCAAGGTCGAACTCAATGATCGACTGCGCCGCTGTGGCGAAATCACCGAAACCTTCCCTGGCCAACTGATGACACCGGCGCTCAAGCTGCTGCTGACGCGACTGGAACTCAACGTCTGCCAACGCCTGCTCAATCTGGATAAAAACAATTCGGCGGCCAAAGCCCGCATCGAGGAACTGAGTGCGCTGGTCGCGCAAGGCGAATCGATTCCGGTCAACAACCCGCCGGCACCGATCCAGACCGAAGCCAAGGCCAAGGACGTGCGCTTCTTGCTTGAAGCCTTGCATGGCCAGATCACTCGCGCGGCACAGGACGGTTTCCTGCCAGCCAACGAAGCCAAGCGCTGGATTCGTGAAGTTCGCCACATCCTGGTCTTGCTGCACATCGAGTTCTTCAACAACCTCGGTCAACATGCGCTGCAACAGGAACAACCCGGGCAAGCCCGCCTGGCATTCGAGCGTGGCGTGCAGTACTTGCGCAAACAGCAGGACCCGCAGGTTTACAGCGAACAGTTGCAGTACCTGGAAAAACTACTGGCGCGCGCCAACTCCATGGTGCTGACCAACATTGCACCGGTAGAAGGCGAAGTTAACGAGTTGACCGAAGGCCTCAAGGAAGTAGAAGCCGACGCAGACTGGAAGAAGAAAGCTATCTACGACTGATCCTGGTGATGTGCAAAGCCGCACAACACCCGTGGCGAGGGAGCTTGCTCCCGCTGGGTCGCGAAGCGACCCTCCCCCTTCGCTCAGTTCAGTCAGACCGCGAGTACCGCTCTACAACTGCTGCTCCCGTGCGCGGACCGCGTTGACGGGAGCAAGCTCCCTCGCCACACACGCTTACAACCTGAAATGCCCCACCATCCCCTTCAGCTCAACCCCCAATTGCGCCAGTTCAATACTCGACATGGCATTGCCTTGCATGGCTACCGAGGATTGATCGGCACTGGCACGGATGCTGGTCACGCTGCGATTGATCTCTTCGGCAACCGAACTCTGTTGTTCGGCCGCTGCAGCAATCTGCTGGTTCATCTGCTGAATCAGCGAGACCGCCGCAGCGATACTGCCCAGCGCACTCTCGGTCTGTAACGCATCACTGACAGCGAGTTTGACCAGCTCACCGCTGCTCTGGATTTGCTGCACCGAAGCCTGCGCGGCTGAACGCAAGGCACTCACCAGACGCTCGATTTCCTCTGTGGATTGCTGGGTACGCTTGGCCAAGGCCCGGACTTCATCGGCAACCACGGCAAAGCCCCTGCCCTGCTCACCCGCTCGCGCTGCCTCGATGGCCGCATTAAGTGCCAGCAGGTTGGTTTGCTCGGCAACACTCTTGATCACGCTGAGGACAGTGCCAATGTTCTGGATTTCTGCACTGAGGCTTTCGATGCTGGAACTGGCGGACGTCGCCGAGTCAGCCAGTTGCTCGATGCGTTGCATGCTCTGACGCACGACCTGCTGGCCGGTTTCGACCTTGCCGTCCGCCGTCTGCGCCGCCAATGCCGCTTCCTCGGCGTTGCGCGCAACATCATGCACGGTCGCGGTCATCTGATTCATCGCGGTGGCAACTTGCTCGGTTTCTTCCTTCTGGCTACTGACTTCCAGGTTGGTCTGCTCGGTCACCGCCGAGAGCGATTGCGCGGAATTCGCAAGCTGCTCGATACCCGCCTGCAAGCCGCTGACAATACTGCTCAACCCCGCGCCCATTTGCTGCATGGCCTGCATCAACTGGCCAATTTCATCACGCCGCGTCACCTGCACGGTCGCGCTCAGATCGCCCGCAGCAATTTTCTGGGCGACGAGAATCACACTGCGCAATGGCGCAACGATTAAGCGGGTAATTACCCACGCGGCAATCAGCCCAACCAGCAGCGCGAGCGCCGAGGAAGCAATGATCAGCGCCGAATTCTTCTTCAGCTCTGCCTGCATCGACCGGTCCTCGGCCGAGTAAGCCTGATCGACCCGCTGCACCACTTCGGCGGCGCGCTCATGCAACTGCTGATAGACCTTTTTCTCCTGAGTCAGCAGCCCCGTGTACTCGGCAAGTTTTTCGCTGAAACTGGCGATATGCCCGGCCACTTCGTTGAGCACAGTCTGGTAGCCCGCGTCCTTGACCGTGCTCTTCAATGCCTCAGCCTGGGTCAATGCCTGGTCGGCCTGTTCAATCTTGCCTTGCCCGGCACTTTCGTCGCTGGCCTTGCGGCTTTGATCCAGACGCACTCGCGCCTCATTCATTGCCTGCAACATCAGCCTCGATACCTGACTGACCTGATTGGCCTGCTCGATAAACTCCGCGCCCTCCTTGCCTTGCGTATCCTTGAGCGCATAAGCGCCATCGTCGGCAAGACCCGCCTGTAGCACATCGAGGTTATTGGCCACGCTGGACACCGACCAACTGGCCATTTCCAGCGCCAGCTCCTTGGACTGGGTCAGTTCGACGAACTCATCGAAGGCTTTGCGGTAAGCCCCCAGTGACTGCTCGACATCATTCATCACCGGAACGTTAGCCGCCGACTGGGCCTTGAGTTGCGTTGCGAGGGCGACCAGTGCGTCAACCCCCTTGTGCAAGGCATCGACGGTTTTCGGATCACTGTGCAAGGCGTATTCCTGCTCAAGCAAACGCACCTTGAGCAAACCACTGTTAAGCGACGACATCTGCTTGAGCCCGTCGAAGCGCTGACTGATGGTTTGCAAGGACCAGACGCCGATAGCGGCCACCACGGCCGTCAACATCAGAACCAGAACAAAACCGACACCCAGTTTTTTTGCCATACCGAGGTTGGCAAAACGTCCTTGCACGGCCGAAATCATTGCTCGTAACCCCCTTCCCATACTCAATGGCAACACGACCATTTTCTGTTGTTGCAGATTCGCAATGGGGTGCACCCAAGCACAAGTCTTTGGCGCCGCAATAATGGCAAAAAGCTACGCGTGAGTCGTTTTCAGAACGGTCGAAGTCGATCCGGTAATGCGCAGGCCTGAAAAAACGCCTGCGCCCGAGGATCGCTGGCATAAGCCACATTGATGCGCAGCCAGTCGCTGATCTCGCCACTGGGGCTGAAGGCCGTCCTGGAGGACAGCACGATACCGAATGTGTGAGCCAGCGCGCGCACCCGCGCCGGTTCGTGCTCTCGTGGTCGGGCCCAAATGTACAACCCGCCCGCGGGCTTGCCGAACACCTCCCAATCGGCGTCTTCAAGCACCAGCAACGTCGCCGCCATATCTCGCTTCAAACGCTGACGCTGGCGCTGGACCAGTTTGCGATAGGCGCCATTGGCCAACAGACTGCTCAGCACCGACTCGCAAAACCGCGAAGCCCCAAGGCTCGTAATCATCTTCATGTCTGCCAGGTGCGCAATGATTGCGGCACTGGCCACGACATAACCGACCCGCAGCGAACTGCTGAGGGTTTTCGAAAAGCTGCCGACATAGACCACGTTCTGACCCGCGTCCATGGCCACCAGACGAGCACCGGCACTGCCCTAAAAGTCAGCGTAGACGTCATCTTCGACGATGATTAACTCATGACGCTTGGCCAATTGAAGAATCCGTTGCGCAACAGCGGGTGCCAGGCTACTGCCGGTCGGATTGTGGAACAGGCTATTGATGAACAACGCACGGGGCTTGTTCGCGATCAACAAGGCCTCAAGTACTTCAATGTCCGGGCCGCGAGAGGTTCGTGGTACTTCCAGCAATCTGACGCCGTGCAACCTGAGCAGCTTGAACAGATTCGAATACCCCGGACTTTCGACCACCACGCAATCACCCGGCTTGAGCAGTGCCCGTACGATCAGATCAAGCCCTTGGGTGGCCCCCGCCGTGGTGAGAACCTGACTTTCATCGACGGTAATATTCATCTGTTGCAGGCGCTTGAGGATCTGTTGGCGTAAGACCGGCAACCCGTATGTGGGGCTGTAGTTGAACAATCCGGCCATGTCTGTACGCGAAACCTGGCGAATGGCATAACTGAGGTCGTCGCTTTCGCGCCAGCTTTCGGGCATGCCACCACGCCCCAGCGGCAACATGCCCAGCGGGTCATCGACCAACCCGACACTCTTTGCGTCGGCCGCCGTGGAGCCTGACGGGTCAGCGCAACGATGTGTCGCGCCCAAAGGCCCGGCAACGAAAAACCCCGAGCCATGACGCGACGCCAGCACACCTTGGGCGACCATGCGCTCATACGCTTCAATGACATTGGCCTGACTGAGCAGGTTATCCCGCGCCAGCCGGCGAATGGACGGCAAACGCGTTCCAGGCTCAACGGCACTTTGGCGAATCCAGCCAGCGAGGGCGTCAACAATTTGCTGCACGACGGGCACCAGTGCCTGTCGATCGATTCTCAATTCCATGAGAGACCAACTCCAACTGTTTTTCTGGAGCCAGTTAAGCACAGGCGCTCTCATGAAGCTGTGCGACAACGCCGCTAAAACACCCTCCTCTAACCCTTTGAAACACAATGTCCGGCGATACGCCGCAGGCCAACCATCAGAACGCCGTCACCCCGCCATCCACTGCCAGCGAGTGACCGGTCGTGAACGCAGCACCATCGCTGCACAGGTACAGCACCGCACTGGCAATTTCCTCGACCTTGCCGATTCGTCCAACCGGGTGCATGGCGGCGGCAAAATCGGCTTTCTTCGGATCGGCTTCATAGGCACGGCGGAACATGTCGGTGTCGATAACCGCCGGACAGACTGCATTCACGCGGATTTTCTTCTTCGCATATTCGATGGCTGCCGATTTCGTCAGGCCGATGACCGCGTGCTTGGACGCCGCGTAGATGCTCATCTTCGGCGCCGCGCCAAGCCCGGCCACCGAAGCGGTATTGACGATGGCGCCGCCACCTTGCGCCAGCATCAGCGGCAGTTGGTATTTCATGCACAACCAGACGCCTTTGACGTTGACGCCCATGATCGCGTCGAACTCATCGAGTGTGCCTTCGGCGAGCTTGCCCTTTTCGATTTCGATCCCGGCATTATTGAAGGCGTAGTCGACGCGGCCATAAGTGCTCACCGCCTTCGCCATCAGATTCTGTACATCGCTCTCCAGAGTCACGTTGCACGACACGAAAACCGCTTCGCCACCGGCCGCCCGAATCAGTTCGACGGTACCTTCGCCGCCTGCCACATCAAGGTCCGCGACCACCACTTTCAACCCTTCGGCAGCAAACGCCTGGGCGGTCGCGCGGCCAATACCGGCGGCTGCCCCTGTCACCAACGCTACCTGGCCGGAAAACGTCATGCTCATTGTTTTGTCCTCGAAAAATGTGGGTGATCGCGTTTTCGCAGTCTAGCCACCCAGCCCCGTCGCGCGGCAGCACTATCAGAGGGCCGGTTGATTGCTTATGAGTTGCAGTGATGGATATCCCTGTCCAACTATCACTCCACTGGATCGAGCCGTATTCGCTGCGTCAGCAAACCTTGCGACAACGGCCATGAGGGTCTATCAATCAGACTTCATTCAACCTTGAGTGCCCGCCATGACTGCCCAGACCAACCGTCAATTCCTGCTCGCCAAACGCCCGGTGGGAGCTGCGACCCGCGAGACCTTCACCTATCAGCAAGTCCCTGTCGGCGAGCCGGCGGCGGGCCAGATCCTGGTCAAGAACGAGTACCTGTCGCTGGACCCGGCCATGCGTGGCTGGATGAACGAGGGCAAGTCCTACATCCCGCCCGTAGGCATTGGCGAAGTCATGCGCGCACTCGGCGTAGGCAAGGTGATTGCCTCGAACAACCCGGGCTTTGCCGTGGGTGACTACGTCAACGGTGCGCTGGGTGTGCAGGATTATTTCCTCGGTGAGCCACGAGGTTTCTACAAGGTCGATCCGAAATTGGCACCATTGCCAGTCTATTTGTCAGCACTGGGCATGACCGGCATGACCGCTTACTTCGCGCTGCTCGACGTTGGCGCTCCAAAAGCCGGGGATACCGTGGTGCTGTCGGGCGCTGCCGGCGCAGTGGGCAGCATTGCCGGGCAGATTGCCAAGATCAAAGGCTGCCGCGTGGTGGGCATCGCCGGTGGCGCGGACAAATGCAGGTTCCTGATTGACGAACTGGGCTTCGACGGTGCTATCGACTACAAGCACGAAGACGTGGTTGCCGGCCTCAAGCGCGAATGCCCGAATGGGGTAGACGTGTATTTTGATAACGTCGGCGGGGATATTCTCGACGCCGTGCTCAGCCGTCTGAACATGAAGGCTCGCGTGGTGATCTGCGGCGCCATCAGCCAGTACAACAACAAGGAAGCGGTCAAAGGCCCGGCCAACTACCTATCGCTGCTGGTCAATCGCGCGCGGATGGAAGGCTTTGTGATAATGGATTACGCCGCGCAGTTCGCCGCTGCCGGGCAGGAAATGGCCGGGTGGATGGCCAAGGGGCAGCTCAAGAGCAAGGAAGACATCGTCGAAGGACTGGAGACATTCCCGGAAACGCTGATGAAACTGTTCAGCGGGGAGAACTTTGGCAAGTTGGTGTTGAAGGTTTAACGCAAACCAATAATGAAATGGCTACCCCCGCCGCCCCCTGTGATCGCCCACTAAGCTTTCGCAGGGGGCTCATCGGAGACCGTTGCCATGAACAAAGTAGCTATTGCCGCCATCGATCTGGGAAAACACTCTTTCCATCTACACGCGCAAGATGATCGTGGTCATGAGCTTTACCGCAAAAAGTTTACTCGTGCGGCGCTCATGCAGCACCTGATGAATCTCGAACCCTGCACCGTTGTGATGGAAGCCTGCGGCGGAGCCCACTTCATGGCGCAGGAGGTCGCGAAGCTGGGACATACGCCCAAGCTCATTGCCCCGCATCTCGTACGCCCTTACGTGAAAAGCAACAAAAACGACTTCGCTGATGCC
The DNA here is from genome assembly GCF_000217955.3 of Pseudomonas fluorescens HK44. Taxonomy (GTDB): domain Bacteria; phylum Pseudomonadota; class Gammaproteobacteria; order Pseudomonadales; family Pseudomonadaceae; genus Aquipseudomonas; species Aquipseudomonas fluorescens_AQ. The sequence continues at coordinate 1,324,719 of NZ_AFOY02000015.1, forward strand.
GAGGCGATCTGCGAGGCGGCGACTCGTCCAACAATGCGCTTTGTACACCCCAAAACCCAGGCTCAGCAGCTGCTGGCCATGCTCAACTCGACACGCGATTCGTTCATCAAAGAGCGCACCGCGACCGTCAATCGGATTCACGCAGCGCTTTTGGAGGTCGGCGTCAGTCTGGCCACAGGCTTCAAGCCCATCAAAGAACTGCCCGCTCGGCTTGAAGCGAGTTCAATTCCTGTGCCCATCAAAAAACTTCTGACGAGGTTGCAGGAGCACTTCACCTATCTGGATGGGCAGATCAAGACGCTGGACAAGGAAGTGGAATGCCAGGCCGCCGAAGATGATCTGGCGGCTCGTTTGATGACCATGCCCTGCGTAGGCCCGATCACCTCCAGCGTCCTGGCTGCCGAATTGGGCGATGGCAAGCAGTTCAAATGCGGCCGAGGCTATTCGGCCTCAATCGGGCTGATACCCAAACAGCATTCTACGGGCGGCAAGACCGTCCTGCTGGGCATCAGCAAGCGAGGTGATCGCAACCAGCGGCGCCTGCTTGTCCAATGTGCCCGTGTTTACCTGATGCAACTGGACCGACAGAAAGGCTGGCTGGCGGACTGGGTCCGGCAGCTATTGGCCCACCATCACTCCAACCATGTGGTCTGCGCGCTGGCCAACAAGCTGGCAAGGATCGCCTGGGCGATTGCTGCCCACCACACTGAATTTGATGCAGGGCCAACCGCGATGAACGCCTGACCCTGCTGTCACCCGAGCACCACCCACCTGGTTTTGCGATGCTGGATAACAGATGACGTGAACGGCTAACCGGCCTGACGACAACCCTGAGCTCCCACACGGCTGAAAGGCCGTTCGAATAATTAGGATCGTTAGGCATCGATTCTCATCGAGGCGCGGGGTTGCCACCCCACACAGACGCCGGATAGATGAAAGCAAGCCAAACACGCATCAAAAACAGTATTGCAGAAAAGGGGGTAACCATAGATGTGGGAGCGAGCCTGCTCGCGATGCCGGACTTACATTCAACATCAATGCTGACTGTTATGGCCCCATCGCGAGCAGGCTCGCTCCCACATTTGGATCTTCGGTGTTTGATCAGGCCAGTTCGGCCACGACGTCGGCCAAGGCCTTGGCCGGATCGGCCGCCTGGCTGATCGGACGCCCAATCACCAGATAATCGGAACCGGCATCCAGTGCCTGGCGCGGCGTCAGGATGCGACGCTGATCGTCCTGGGCGCTGCCCGCCGGACGGATCCCCGGGGTCACCAGTTGCAGCGACGGATGTGCCGTTTTCAGTGCCTTGGCCTCCAGTGCCGAGCACACCAGACCATCCATCCCGGCTTTTTCCGCCAGTGCCGCCAGACGCAATACCTGCTCCTGCGGTTCGATGTCCAGGCCAATCCCGGCCAGATCCTCACGCTCCATGCTGGTCAGCACGGTCACGCCGATCAACAGCGGTTTTGGGCCGCTGCGCTGGTCGAGCACTTCGCGACAGGCCGCCATCATGCGCAGGCCGCCGGAGCAATGCACGTTGACCATCCACACGCCCATTTCCGCAGCCGCCTTGACGGCCATCGCGGTGGTGTTCGGAATGTCGTGGAATTTAAGGTCGAGGAATACCTCGAAGCCCTTGTCACGCAAGGTCCCGACGATTTCCGAAGCGCAACTGGTGAACAGTTCTTTACCGACTTTGACCCGGCACAGTTTCGGGTCCAACTGGTCGGCCAGCTTCAGTGCGGCGTCACGGGTAGGGAAATCCAGGGCGACGATGATAGGAGTCTGGCAGGCGGACATGAATGGGCTCTCAGGCAAGTCGAAATCGGCGCGCATTGTAGCGGAACACGAGCCCGTCCGGGACCCGATGATCGGTAAATCATCTTCAACAGTACCGGTTGCCGGATGATAAACCCCGCACGCCCGGCAATTGTGTCCAATCCGATACACTCACGACACGCCCTCAACACCGCCAAAGGTTAGCCTCGCGAACCGCAAGACCTCCTACAGCACTTCCCGCCTCACGGCCGGACGCCTATGCTGAAGCCACAACCTCGCAGCCCATCTTTTGTGGTTGGCAGCCTCTCTGGCAGATGAACGTACGCATGCATAATAGCCCCGCTCCTCTGAATGACGATCAAAAAGCCCCAGCAACCGGCGAAGACAAACGCTGGAACACCCGTGCGCTGATCGTTGACGATGACGTTCCGATCCGCGAACTGCTGATCGACTACCTGGCCCGTTTCAACATCCACGCCAGTGGCGTTACCGATGGCGCTGCCATGCGCCTGGCGCTGCAAGCGGAGCATTACGACGTGGTGGTGCTGGACCTGATGCTGCCCGGCGAAGACGGTCTGTCGCTGTGCCGCTGGCTGCGCGCCGAATCAGACATCCCGATCCTGATGCTCACTGCCCGCTGCGAACCCACCGACCGCATCATCGGCCTGGAACTGGGGGCCGACGATTACATGGCCAAGCCCTTCGAGCCACGGGAACTGGTTGCACGGATTCAAACCATCCTGCGCCGTGTCCGCGATGACCGTACCGAACAACGCTCCAACATTCGCTTCGACAACTGGCGCCTCAACAGCGTGCTGCGCCAGTTGATCTCCGCCGATGGCCTGGTGGTGCCGCTGTCGAACGCCGAATTCCGCTTGCTCTGGGTGTTCATCGAACGCCCGCGACGAGTGCTCAGCCGTGAACAATTGCTGGATGCCGCCCGTGGACGCTCGATCGAAGCGTTTGATCGCAGTATCGACTTGCTGGTCTCGCGCTTGCGGCAGAAGTTGGGTGACGATCCCAAATCACCTCAGTTGATCAAAACCGTTCGCGGCGAAGGTTACCTGTTCGATGCCCGAGACATCGGCTGATGCGTGCGCGCTTCGATACGCTGTTCGGCCGCCTGTTTGGCGTGCTGTTGCTGGCGATTATCCTGGCGCACCTGCTGGCGTTCTTCTGGTTCCACCATTACGGCCATCCCCCGCCTCCTCCACCGCCGGAGTTTTCCTCCGAGTTCAACGGACCACCACCGCCGCACTTCAAAAACAGACCGCCACGGCCGTGGTTTGGTGGCCCGATCGTACCGCTGACCTTTCAGCTCATCTCACTGGTGATCGCCGCCTGGTACGGCGCGAAGCTGCTGTCCCGACCGATTCAACGCCTGAGCGCGGCCGCCGAAAGCCTCAGCGAAAACCTCGACAGCCCACCACTTGATGAATCCGGCCCGCGAGAGGCACGGCAAGCGGCGCACACCTTCAACCTGATGCAGAAGCGTATCCGTGAACAGGTGCAGCAGCGCTCGCGGATGCTCGGCGCCGTTTCCCATGACCTGCGTACGCCACTGTCGCGGCTCAAGTTGCGCCTGGAGCAGATTGACGACGAGAAGCTGCAAGGGCAGATGCGGCAGGACCTCGACGACATGATTCGCATGCTCGACGCGACCCTCAGCTACCTGCACGAACAACGCACCAGCGAAGCCCTGCAGTGGATGGACGTGCAGGCGCTGATCGAATCGCTCTGCGAAAACGCCCAGGACCAGGGTGCTGACGTGCAGGCCAGCGGGCACTGTGCACCGCTGCAGGTACAACCGATGGCCCTGCGCTCCTGCATCAACAACTTGCTGGACAATGCCTTGCGGTACGCCGGCCAGGCACTGATCAACCTCGAAGACAGCCGTGACCACCTGATCATTCGAGTGATCGACCATGGCCCCGGTATCGCCGCCGACAAACGCGAAGCGGTGTTCGAACCCTTCTATCGCCTTGAAGGCTCACGCAACCGCAACTCCGGCGGCGTAGGCCTGGGCATGACCATCGCACGCGAAGCCGCCGAACGGCTTGGCGGCGCGTTAAGCCTGGAAGAAACCCCAGGCGGCGGCCTGACCGCCGTGGTATTCCTGCCACGGACCTGAAACCTCTGTGTACTGATTCGTACAAACTCCATATACCCACGACAAGTCCACCCCCGAGGCTGCATGGGCCGGTGCCTTCACCGGTTTTATCCATCTGCAGGGAGTGAGCCCATGATCGGCAGCGTCAGCAGTAACTCCAGCTATACCAGCGCCACCAGTGCGGCCTATGCCGCCCGCCTCCAGCAGCGTCAGAAAGAACTGTTCGCCAAGCTCGACACCAATGGCGACGGAACCGTTTCCAAAGATGAACTGAACACCGCCCTGGCGAAGAAAAGCGACAGCCGCGTACTGAACAGCCTGAGCCAGCAATTCAGCAGCCTGGACGCCGATAACAGCGGTGGTCTGAGCAGCGAAGAAATGGCGGCCATGGCACCGCCGGCACGCCCCACCGACAATCAACCGCCCAGCACGGAACTGGCCGACGCAATGCTCAGTCTGCTGGACAGCAACGGTAATGGCGGCATCAGCAGCGACGAGCTGAGCGCGGGCCTGACAAAAGCCGGCAGCACTGCCGACAGCAAGAGCCTGTTCGCCGCGCTGGACACGAACAACGACGGGACCGTGAGCAAGGACGAGCTGGTTGCCGCCCTCACACCACAACAGCCGTCGCAGCAACTGTCCAGCCAGTCGTTGTTTGGTCAGCTCGACACGAATGGTGATGGCAGTATCAGCGCCAGCGAACTGAACAGCGCCCTGGCCGGAAGTTCGTCCACCTGCGACACCAGCAGCACCAGCAGCACCAGCACCAGCAATAGCACAGCCCTACTCACGGCGCTGCAAACAGGCAGCAGCCAAACCACCGGCACCATCGATCAAAACGCCGTCGCCGAGGCCTTGAGCAAGTTGATCGTCAGCATGAACCAGCAGTACTCGCAGACCAATACGCAGAGCTCAAGCACAAACTTGAGCGCAGCGGCCTGAAGCTATTGATCCCGTAACCTGTGGTGAGGGGGCAGGCCCCCTCACCACAATTGATCAGCGTTTTTCTTCAACCCGCGCCTGACTGTTACTCCAGTCGATCAACAGGCTGTACGCCACGGCCAACAAGGTCGGGCCGATGAACAGCCCGATAAAGCCAAAGGCGATCAACCCGCCAAACACCCCAAGCAGCACGATCACCAGCGGCAAGTTTCCGCCACGGCTGATCAGGTAGGGTTTGAGTACGTTGTCGACGCCGCTGATGATGAACGTACCCCAAATGCCGAGGAACACCGCCATGCCGTACTCGCCCTTCCAGGCCAGCCAGGCAGTGGCCGGAATCCACACCAGTGGCGGGCCCATGGGGATCAGGCTGAGCAGGAACGTGACGATACCCAGCACCAGCGCGCCCGGAATACCGGCAATCAGGAAGCCGATCAGCGCCAGGATCGCCTGGGCAGCGGCGGTGCCGATGACCCCGTTGACCACCCGCTGCACCGTTCCGGCGACCAGCTCGATGTAATAACCGGCACGCTCTCCGATCAGCCGTTCCAGCAGACGGTGAGCAAACATCGCCAACCGTGGGCCGTCCCGATAGAAAAAGAACACGAACACGATGCTCAACGTCAGCTCGAGAATCCCACCGCCGATCTGCGCACTGCGCGCCAGCAACCAGTTGCCGACTTGCCCCATATAGGGTTTGACCGCCAGCATCAGCGCCGCGCCTTGCTGGTCAATGCTGTTCCATATTCCTACCAGCCGCTCACCCACCACCGGAACCCCGGCCAGCCACACCGGTGCTTCCGGCAAACCTTCAACCTGCACGTCCTTGATGAACGCCACGGCATCGCGCACATGATCAGCCAGGTTGAAGCCGAGCCACACCAACGGCACCGCCACCAGCACCATCCAGCCCAGCGTGAGCAATGCCGCCGCGAGGGATTCGCGCCCCTTGAGCCCGCGGGTCAGCAAGCGCATCAGCGGCCAACTGGCGAACGCCAGCACCGCGCCCCAGAACAGCGCTGACCAAAAGGGCGCCATCACCCAGAAACTGGCACCGAACAACACCAGGAGCAGGATCTGCACCAACAGTCGATCGTTATTGAGCATGAAAAATCTCGAGCAAAGTCAACCAACAAAAATTAGGCGAACGGCCAATGGCACGTTCGCCAAGGGGAAAAGCCTAGCGCAGAAACTCGATGTGCAGACCCGTCGCCTGCACGTTGCCAAGCTCCATCCGTGCTGCACGCACGCCTTGCCCGACCAGCGCCTGACGCCAGGCTTCGGCATTGGCTCCGGAAACACTGACGCGCAAGGTCGTATCGAGGTTCAAGCCGCGCGACAGCAAAGTCAGCCAAACCGCTTGCGGATCGCCAGTCAGTCGCGGCAGGTCCAGCACGCCGGTGTCCTTGAGCTGACGCAACAGGGTCGCCGAGGTCGGCAACAACTCGCCCAATGGCGTACTGGCGTCGAACTGTTCGACGTGCAGATAGGCTTTTCGATTGCCGCGAGTGATGCTGTAAAGCGCCAACAGCGAGTTGTCCTGCGGTGCCGCAAGTCGCAGCAGCAGATAAGCCTGTTGATCGTCGGCGCCATAGAGTTTGGCGTTGCCGAACACTTGATTGGCCCACAGGCTGCTTTCGCCGCAATCGCGGGCCTGGCACCAGAACAACAGTTCGGCGCCCTGCTTCTGCAAGGCTTCGCGAGCGGCGGTAAAGGCCTCGGTGGACGAATGCTCCGGCGGCAACTCGTAGGTCACCGAGGTCACTTTTCCGCGGGCACTGACCTGGCCATCGAAACGCAATTGACCGCTGATTTTGCGGATCGAGCCCATGGGGTAGATCCGTTCAAGCTCGGCAGCCGGGCGATAGTCGACGATCTGCGCATCGGCCAGACGCGGCACCAGCGGTAAATCGTGACTTCCCGGTACATCGGCGGCAAACACCAGCGAACTGAAACACCCCAGCCCCAACAAACAGATCAAGCGCATGCTGTTCAACCTTGAAGGTACTCTCATCGGATCAGCATGGCCTGAGCGCCTTTGACGACATTCGCGTCGTCGTTACGCGGCGGAATCTGCAAACCACGCTGCACCGCCGGGCGAGCTTCCATCGCCGCCATCCAGCGTTGCAAGGCGGGTAAACCGTCTACCGAAACGCCCGACCATTCATGACCACGGACCCACGGATAAGTGGCGATGTCAGCAATGCTGTAGTCATCGGCCAGGTACTCGACAGTTTCCAGACGCGTGTTCAGCACTTCATACAAACGCCGGGTTTCATGCTGATAGCGGTCGATGGCGCCCTGAAGCTTTTCCGGGAAGTAACGGAAAAACACGTTGGCCTGCCCCTGCATCGGTCCGATGCCCCCCATCTGGAACATCAGCCACTGGATCACCACCGAACGCCCTTTCGGGTCCTTGGGCAGCAGTTTTCCGCTCAGTTCAGCCAGGTAGATGAGAATCGCGCCGGATTCGAACACGGCGAAATCACCGTTGTCCCGATCGACAATCGCCGGAATCCGGCCATTGGGATTGATCTTGAGAAACGCTGGAGCCTTTTGTTCCTTTTTGTCGAAACTCAGGACATGCACCGTGTAGGGCATGCCGAGTTCCTCGAGCACGATAGAGACCTTGTGGCCATTCGGAGTCGCAGCGGTGTAGAGATCTATCATGGTTGTCTCCCCTTTCAACCCGCCCAGCCTCGACAGTTGCCCGCTGCAAGTCAAGGAACGGCGAAGAACCGATTGAAACAGTCTGCAACAAGGGCGGCGCCGGGCTCGTCATTCAGGTGCAAATGATGGCCGCCGGGCAGCTGTTCACGGCTAAAGGGTAGACGCTCCAGCAACTCTGGATGTTTGGCGAGCATGCCGTCAGCGGCGACCACCAGTTGCGCAGGACAACTGATTCGCTGAACGAAGGACATCGCCTGTTCATCGGTCAGGCGCAGCGGAGACGCCAGCGTCAGGCGACTGTCGGTGCGCCAGGTGTAGCCGCCCGGCACCGGCATCAACCCCCGCTGAGCGAGTAGTTCGGCGGCTTCACGACTGACTGCGACCAGGCCTTTCATGCGGGCTTCGATGGCTCGATCCAGGGTGTTGTAGACCGGTTTGCGCTTTCCTAGCAGGTCGAGTTGCGCTTGCAGGGCCATGCCCATGCGTTCGGCGGCGTTGTCGTGAGCGGCGGTAGGTGGAATCACCCCGTCGATCAGCGCCAGGTGCGTCACGCGCTCGGGCAAGGCACCGGCGAGTACCACCGAAACGATTGCGCCCAAGGAATGGCCCAGCAGCGCAAAACGCTTCCAGCCCAACTGTTCAGCGACTCGCAACACATCGTGAGCGTAATCCCACAGCGCATAACCGGCACCCAATGGCCGATGCCCGGAATGCCCGTGGCCGGCCATGTCCAGCGCGACAATGCGCAGCCCTTCAAGCTTCGGCGCCAGGCGCGAAAAGCTGTTGGCGTTGTCGAGCCAACCGTGCAAGGCAATCACCGGCAGACCGTCTTCCGGGCCGAACAGGTGCGCGGCCAATTCGATGTGCGGCAGGCTCAGGCGGACTTCTTCGACGCTGCTCATGCGCAACTCCGCTCACTGCGCCCTTGCCAACGGCTGAACAGGTTTTTCAGCAAGGTTGCGGTGTCTTGCGGGCGCTCAAGGGGAAACATGTGGCCACCGGGCATCGTCAGTGACTCGCCTTGCGGCATACGACCCACGAAGCTTGCGTGATGGCGCATGACCACCCGGCTCTGCCGGCCACGAACCACCGCCAGCGGTACTTTCAACTGGCGAGGACGACCTGGACTTGTGTGCGGAACGCCGCGGTAGATGCTGATCTCGGTGGCCGGATCAAAGCGCAGGCGCAGGCGATCACCTACCTTGTGCAGGCCGTGTTGCAAGTACGCATCGAGGCAGTCCGGATCGAAACCGCGAAACAGGGTTTTACCCGCAAAATAGCTGCGCGCCGATTCCAGGTCGGCGAACTCCTCGCGACGCCCCAACGTGCGGCCGGCTGGGGTCAAGCGGTCGATAAAGCCAAAACGCTTGGCCGCGCGAATAACCCATTGATCTGGGCGGGTCAGTACCGGCGAATCCAGCATCACCACGCCGCGATACAGCTCCGGGCAACGCAGGGCCGCGTGCAGGTGCAAGACGCCACCAAAGGAATGGCCAACGCCCCACACCGGCTCGGGTTGCTGTTTCAGGTGATGGATCAGCTCGTCCACCAGGTTGTGCCAGTTATCGTCAGCTGGAAACCGCGGGTCATGGGCGTGCTGCTGCAGATGCACAACCTGGTACTCCGGCGCCAGCGCGGCAAACAACTTGCCGTAGGTGCCTGAAGGAAAGCCATTGGCATGGGCGAAAAAGATCTGCTGCGGCATAACGGCGCGTCCATAAACGAAATCAAGTGTTGATTGTCCGTAAGACGCAACCTCACAGCAATGACCGTAACTGCCAGGAATGATGACAGTCAGGCCAAGGCCAGGGGCAATTCAGCCCCGTGCGAGCTGTTGTGGCGAGGGAGCTTGCTCCCGCTGGGGTGCGCAGCGCCCCCAAAACCTGTGCTCGCATATCGACAGACACTCCACGTCAATCAGGTTTACGGCGGCTGCGCCACCGAGCGGGAGCAAGCTCCCTCGCCACAGTAAACCCTCTCGTCACCGAGTCTTACCCGGTAAAAAATCAACGAGCCGGCGGTGTTTCACCCAGCGGCACCACCGCCATGGTCAACCGTGACACGCAGCTGGCCTTGCCTTCATCGCTGCTCAAGCGAATATCCCAGACGTGCGTGGTGCGGCCGATGTGGATCGGCCTGGCCACCGCCGTTACCCGACCGCTGCGCAGACCGCGCAAGTGGTTGGCGTTGATTTCCAGCCCCACGCAATAAAATTTGCTGGCGTCGATGCACAGGAAGCTGGCCATGGAACCGACGGTTTCAGCCAGTACCACCGAGGCGCCGCCATGCAGCAAACCGTAGGGCTGGTGGGTGCGATGGTCGATGACCATGCTGGCGGTCAGAGACTGGTCATCAAACGCCTCGAAGCGTATATCCAGCACTTCGCCGATGGTGTTTTTCTGAATCGCGTTCAACTGTTCAATGTTGGGAGCGGTACGCCACAGAGTCATCGCTGCATCCTTCGTTGGTTTTATTTCGGGTCAATCCTGCCACAGCACGGCTTCGCTGCGTGCACTCCATTCTTCAAACTGCGCGCCATACACGGCCTCGATCACGTTGCGCTTGATCTTCAAGGTCGGCGTGAGAAAACCGTTTTCCACCGCCCAGCTGTCTTTGACCACCACCAGCTGACGCAGGCGTTCGTGTTTATCAAGGGCACCGTTGACCTCGTCGAGCAAGCTTTCCAGGCTCGATTGCAAGGCATTGCGCGCCACGCTGGCGGCGTCCTGCAAACCCACTGCCGAGAGCACGCACAGCCCCAGTGGCGCACTCAGGCCGTCGCCAACCACACACACCTGCTCGATGCGTGAATGTACTGCCAGACGGTTTTCAATCGGCGCCGGTGCGACGTACTTACCCTTGCTGGTCTTGAAGATTTCCTTGAGCCGCCCGGTCAGGCGCAAGTTGCCTTCGGCGTCTTGCTCGCCCTTGTCACCGGTGCGCAGAAAGCCGTCCTCGGTGATCGTCTCGGCGGTTTTCTGCGGCTCCTTGAAATAGCCGAGCATGGTCGCGCCACTGCGCACCAGCACCTCACCCGAATCCTCGATCCGCACCTCTACCTCCGGGCACGGCTGGCCGATCCAGCCAGGTTTATTCTGGCCCCGCCGGCAAATATGGGAATAGCCGCAATTTTCGGTCATGCCGTAAACCTCAAGCACCTCCAGTCCAAGGCGCTGATACCAATGCAGCAACGCTGGCGGCACCGGCGCGGCGCCCGACAAGGCAATGCGCAAGGCATCCAGCCCCAGACCTGCAAGCACCTTGTGCCCGACCCGCCTGCCGATGATCGGCAAGCCAAGGAGAAAATCCAGGCGCTTTGCCGCAATCCTGCTGTACACGCCCATCTGGAATTTGCTCCAGATGCGCGGCACGCCGAACAGCGCCGTGGGTCGCGCGCGCTGCAAATCGGTGAGAAACGTGTCGAGGCTTTCAGCAAAAAAAACCGTTTGCCCGGTGTAGATCGACGCCAGCTCGACAAACATCCGCTCGGCGACGTGGCACAGCGGCAGGTACGACAACAACCGATCCGACTCATTCAGACCAAACAACTGCGTGCCGTGAGTCGTGGCGAAGCCCAGGTTGCCGAAGCTGTGCATCACGCCTTTGGGCAAACCGGTGGTGCCGGAAGTGTAGATAATCGTCGCCAACTGGTCGGCGTCGGGCGCTGGGTCGTCCTGAATCGGTGAACTGCGTTGCAGGTCGGCCCAACTGAAATCGAAGTCACCCGCTGGACACAACGGTAGACTGATGGTCGGCAGACCGGCGCTGATGCCCCTGGACATGCCCGGCCAATCGTCCAGTTTGCCGATGAACACCAACGCGGCTTCCGAGTGTTCGAGCACCTGGGCCACCGAATCGGCGGTAAGGTTGGGGTACAACGGGACGCAGACATGCCCGGCCATCCAGATCGCCAGGTCGGCAATGATCCAGTGCGCGCAGTTTTTCGAGATCAGTGCAATGTGGCTGCCTTGAGGCAGTTCCCGGGCGCGTAGCCAATGAGCGGCACACCGCGCCTGATGGCCGACGTCGGCCCAGGTCAGCGTCTCGACCTGGCCACCGCCCATCGGCTGGACCAGAAAGCGCTGGCGGGGATGGCGAGCTTCACGCTCGTAGAACACTTGCAGCGGCAAACGAAAAGCGGCGGACATGCGATGCGCTCCTTTTTGTTCGATGTGGCGGCAAGCGTAGCCAACCAAGCAGTTGCTTGGTTGGCTATTTCATACAAAAAATCAAGAGAACAACACGGTCGCTCTGTGGCGAGGGAGCTTGCTCCCGCTGGGTCGCGCAGCGTCCCTAAAACCGGCACCTCGGTTTGTCAGGTTGATTTACGACTGCTTCGCCCGAGCGCGGACCGGCCGGCGGGAGCAAGCTCCCTCGCCACATCAAGCATTATCACCACATAGATTGTGTGCTAGGGGTTCTTGACGCTATTGAGCGTCATGCCCCCGGCCAGCGGCAAATCAGCTTCAAGCTCAGCCAGGCTGGCAGTGCTCATCGGCTGCGGAGCACGCAAATGGCCATGCTGCAACAAGCCGATCAAGCTCCCCACCAGCGGGTTATGGCTGACCAGCAGGACGTTATCCGCCGAGTCGAGCTGATCGACGACAGTCAACGGATTACTGTCTGGCCGCAGCCATGCCTCGGTGCGGATCTCCGGCTCAAAACCCAGCACCTCACGCACCAACTGTGCGGTTTGCTGCGCCCGCACATACGGGCTGGCGATGATCGCCTGAATCGGCTGGCCGATCAGTTGCGCGGCACTGCGCAGCACTTCTTCGCGGCCATGTGCAGTCAACTCCCGCTCAGCATCGCTACGGGCGTGAGACTCGGCTTCACCATGACGCAACACCCAGACTTTCATAGTTTCGGCTCCTCATCACGGGCCGGATGCGGCGCTGGCGGTACGGCGTGCGGAGCCTCGCCTTCCGGAGTACGCGGGGTTGGCCAATCGGCGAATGGCCACGGTTTCTGGTCGCTGTGAAAACTGCCGAAGCGGCCGATCTGCGCCAGGAACTGGCTGAGGCTGTCACCGAAGTTCATCAGGCCGGCGTTCGGTGCCCCGTAGATCAACCGATAGATGAGCTGCACCAGCACCACGGCGCCAAGGATAAATTGCGCAACTTGCCAGACCAGCACGTACACCAGCATCCACAGCACGCGCAGCAGGATGGATTCGTACTTGGCTGCTACTTTTGGATCGTTCATGTCTCGCTCCCTGCCCCTGTCAATGGGGTACTCAGTTGAAACCGCTGGTGGAGATAAAATCGACATCGGTTTTCGGCTCGCCGCGCATCAACAGTTCAATAACCTGATTGAGCGTGCGTCCTTCAAACAGGATCGCATGCAAACCGGCGACCAACGGCATGTAAACCCCGACTTCCTGGGCCTTGGCCTTGAGTACCTTGAGGGTGTTGACGCCTTCGGCGACCTCACCAAGACTCGTCACCGCCTCTTCCAGGCTCATGCCCTGGCCAAGGGCAAAACCAACCTGATAGTTGCGGCTTTTCGGTGACGAACAGGTGACGATCAGGTCGCCCACCCCGGCCAGCCCCAGAAACGTCATCGGGTTGGCGCCCTGATTCACCGCAAAGCGGGTCATTTCCGCCAATGCCCGGGTGATCAACATGCTCTTGGTGTTTTCGCCCATGCCCAACGCCACCGCCATGCCGGCGATGATCGCGTAGACGTTTTTCAGTGCCCCGCCCAGTTCCACGCCATAACGGTCGGCACTGGCGTACACGCGAAACGTCCGACCATGCAACGCCGCCTGAACCCGCTGACAGAGCTCTTCGTCTTCACTGGCGACCACTGTGGCCGTCAACGCATGTTCGGCCACTTCACGGGCCAGGTTCGGCCCGGAGAGCACGCCGATGCGCGCTTGCGGAGCGATTTCCTGAAGAATTTCGCTCATCAGCTTGAAGGTGTGGGCCTCGATGCCTTTGGTCAGGCTCACCAGCAACTTGCCGCTCAGGCGCTCGGCATAGGGCGCGAGCACCGAACGCAGGGCGTTGGAAGGCAGTGCGACGAAACTGAGGTCGCAGTCATTGAGGGTGGCGAGCAAGTCGGTGACCGGCTCCACCGCCGGGTGAACCTTGATGCCCTTGAGGTAGCGTGGATTCTCGCGGTTGACCCGAATGGCCTCGGCCTGTTCAGGGTCGCGCATCCACTGCCGGACCTGATGACCGTTTTCGGCCAGCAAATTAGCCACGGCGGTACCAAAACTTCCGCCTCCCAGGACCGCAATCGGGCGCTGTTCAGTCATATGCAATCCGTTAATCCATACCAGTGGCGATAGCCGCATTATACGGAGCGGTCCAGCGTCGGCCAGCCCCTCGATCAATTAGCGGCACTTGTAGTAAGCAGACATGCAAAACCTTGGAAAATGCCGGCATCGTGACTGGAAAACTCGAACGGCTCGGTTAACATGCGCAGCAATTAACTGCGATCAAGGCCGTACCGTGTCCGTTGGCCCTCCCCACCTTCGCTCCTCGCTGGTTCTGGCGCTGATGCTCTGCGACCCGCTGTTGGCCGATGATCTGTTTCTCGATAATGCCGAGCTCCCCCAGGTATTGACTGCCACCCGATTGAAACAGTCGCCGGCCGCCGTGCCCGGAAGCATGACGGTAATCGACAGCGAACTGATCAAGGCCAGCGGTGCCCGCGACATCAGCCAATTACTGCGGCTGGTGCCGGGGATGATGGTCGGGAACGTCAGCGGCAACCAGGCAGCGGTGAACTATCACGGCACCAACGCCAGCGAAGCGCGACGCATGCAAGTGTTGATCGACGGCCGCTCGGTGTACCGCGCCGGTCTGGCGACCGTGGACTGGAGCGACATTCCGGTGGCCATGGAGGACATCGAGCGCATCGAGGTGTTCCGTGGCCCAAACACCGTCAGCTATGGCGCCAACGCGCTGATGGCAGTCGTCAACATCATCACCCGCGCACCGGCCAACAGCCACGGCACGCGGCTGAAAGTCACCCGCGGTGAGCGCGGGATCAACGACTGGTACGCCAGCCAGGGCACCGGCTGGGTGACCGGCGACCTGCGTTTGTCGATGTCCGGCCAGGAAGACCACGGTTTCGACTCGAACCGACTGGGAGCGGACTACCGCGACAGTCGCCGCTTGAACCGCGTCAACCTGGCCGTCAGCCAGACGCTCAACGAGCAGCAAAGCATCGATTGGCAACTGAATGCCAAAGACGGCACCAACCAACGACCTTATACCTACCGCCCGGTGTTTTCCGGGATTACCTCGGCGGGCGACAACGCTGACGTGAGAGCCAGGGATTATGCCGGTTCGTTGCGCTGGAACCTGGAGATCAACCCGGATCACAGCCTTTACGTCCAGGGTTCGGCGCAGCACTGGGATCGTCAGCAGGTCTGGCGCGCCTGCGACGCCGAAGTGTCCTTCAGCCCGGAACTCACCCAACTCTGGCAGCTCAACCCCAACTATACCGAGCGCCTGGCACGGCACATGGAAAGCTATACCGACACCGGTGCACCGAATAGCACGCCGGTCGAGCAGGCACTGGCCAACCAGGTGCTTGATCAATGGAAAGGTGGCGCCAAACGCACGGTTTGCGGTGACGTCGACCAGAGCGCCCGCGAGTCGCGCTACGACCTTGAATTGCAGGACACCCTGAGTCTCTCCGACAGCCTGCGGCTGGTCAGCGGCATGAACTATCGATACGACCGGGTCGACTCCGAAACGTACTTCAATGGCACCCACGACGACTCCATCTGGCGGTTGTTCGGCCAACTGGAGTGGCGTGCCACCGAGCACTGGCTGTTGCAAGGCGGTGCGATGTATGAAAAGACCCAATTGATTGGCGACTCGCTCACCCCGCGCGTGGCAATCAACTACCTGATCAACCCGCGCCACGGCCTGCGTGCGGTGTATTCGGAGGCCATCCGCTCACCCGACATGTTCGAGAACAACGTCAACTGGAGTTATCAGGTGACCAACCTCAGCCCTGGTGCCTACGGTCAGTCCAGTGCCCGTTACTTCGTCAACACCCGGGGTCCCGGCGACCTCGCTCAAGAGCACATGCGCTCGCGCGAACTGGGGTATAACGGCTTCTTCGCTGACGTCGGGTTGAACGTCGACGTGAAACTGTTCTACGACGAAATCACTGACATGATCAGCGAGCCGCTGCGCAACAACCAGTTCATTGCCAGTAACGCCAACACCTCACGCTTCAGCGGCACTGAAACTCAGCTTGACTGGCGAGTCAGCGCCGCCGACCGGCTGCGCCTGACCTACGCCTATGTCGATGCCACGGCCAGTAACCCTCTGGATGAACAATTCAGCGCACGCAACAGCGGTTCTGTCGGTTGGCTACGTGATTGGGGCAATGGCTGGAACAGCGCACTGTTCTACTATGGCGACGACGCACTCAATGGCTACCGCTTCGAACGTGTCGACACACGCGTCGCCAAACGCATTGCGCTGGGCAAGGCCAACCTCGAACTGGCCGGCATCCTCCAACAACGCCTCGACAACCAGCCGACCACCTTCGCCGACAACAACTATGACTCGCGCCATGTGCTCTACTTCAACGCCGAGTTAGAGTTCTGACATGGGCCTCATCCAGACACGCACCCGCTCCCCCCGAAGCCGCCGGCCTTGGGTTTGGGGACTGTTGCTTGTCTGCCTGGGCAGTTTGCCCGTGCGCGCTGCCGACGTGTTGCTGACCGGCGCCGAAGACAGCCCCGGCGTGCAGGCCTTTACCCGCGCCCTCGCCAAGCAGCGCCCCGAAGACACGGTACGCTTCGCACGCCTTGCCGACCTCCCCGCGCCATCCCGGTTACCCGACGCGACCCGACTGATCCTGCTCGACCTGCCGAGCCTCGACTGGCGCCTGCAAGACAACCAGGGGCCGGCGACGCTGGTGCTGCGCATCAGCCGCCTGCAAGCCAATCAGCGCTTGGGCACGACCCTCCCCCTGCGCCTGAGCCTGCTGTGGAGTGATCCACCGCTGAGCCGCCAACTTCGCCTGATCCAGACCCTGTTGCCGCAAGTACGACGGGTTGGCGTGCTGTACGGGATGAACAGCGAGTTTCTGCTCAAGGAACTGCACCGCGCCGCACACCGGCAGGGACTGGAAATCGTCGCCGAACGCTGGGACAACACGAGTGACAGCCGACCTTTGCAGGCGCTGCTGAAAAATAGCGACGTACTGTTGGGGCTCGACGACCCCGACGTGTACAACCCCAAAACCGCCAAGAATCTGCTGCTCAGCAGCTATGGCCGACAGCGTGCGTTGATCGGCCCCAACGCCGGGTTCGTCAAGGCTGGCAGCCTGGCCAGCACCTACAGCGATCAGAGCGATTGGCTGGCCATTCTCGATAACTTGCTTGACCGCCCGCCGGCCAGCTGGCCACGCACTCTCTATCCACAGCGCTTCAAGGTGTTAAGTAACCCGCAAGTCGCTCGTTCCTTGGGCATCGAACAGATCGACCCCACGGCTGTTGCAACACAGTTGGCCGAAGGAGAAAACCGCCCATGAACCTGCGCCGCCATTGGGGCATCAATACCCGTACCCAGATCATCAGCCTCGGCCCGGCGCTGCTGCTGACGTTGCTGCTGATCAGTTTCTTTACCGTCGTACGAATTCAGGATTTGCGCCAGGAGCTCAACCACACCGGCCAACTGATCGCCAATCAACTGGCCCCGGCCACCGAGTACGGGGTGATCTCCGGCAACAATGAGGTGCTCGAAAGCCTGATGAAGGCCTCGCTGACAACGCCGCACGTGCGTTTTCTCGAGGTGCAGGACAACGTCAACAAGGTGTTGGTGCACGTCGAGCAGCCCTCGGAAAACCTCCAGCGCTCGCAACAGGTCGAAGTGTTTCAAGCACCGGTGCGCTTGCAACGGATCAGGCTCAGCGACGATTTCCTGCAGGGGCCGCCACCCGCTATCGGTCCCTCCGAAGACTATTTGGGGCAAGTCGTCGTCGGCATGTCCAACGATGCCTTCAGCCAGCGACAACAGGAGATCCTGCTCAAGGCCGCGATCCTCGCACTGTTCGCCCTGCTCTTTACCTTTGTGCTGGCCCGGCGCCTGGCTGCCAGCCTGTCAGAGCCCATCAGCGCCATGGGCAATGCGGTGAAGGCGATTCAGCAAGGCGACTACAAAAAACCGCTGCCGATCGTCGACGATGCCGAACTGGGCGACCTGTCGCGCCACATCAACAACCTCGCCGATGGCCTTGAACTCGCCAGCCGCGAACAGCATCAGGCCATGGCGCAACTGATCCAGACCCGCGAAGAAGCGGAAAAGGCCAACAGCGCCAAATCCGATTTCCTGGCGATGATGAGCCATGAGTTGCGCACGCCGATGAATGGCGTGCTGGGCATGCTGCAACTGCTCGAAACCACCGACATGACCGAGGAGCAGATCGAGTACGCCGCGCTGGCCTCGGAGTCCACCGAGCACTTGCTCAAGGTCATCAACGACATTCTCGACTTCTCGCGCATCGAGCGCTCGGCCCTGGAGCTGGAGCACATCCCGTTCAACCTCGCCGAGCTGATCAACAGCTGCGCCCAGGCTTTCCAGCACAGTGCGGTGCAACGCGGTCTGAACCTGGAGCTGCGGATTGCGGACGACATGCAGGCCTTGCAGGTACAGGGCGACCCGACCCGGATCCGGCAGATCCTGGTCAACCTGATCGGCAATGCCTTGAAGTTCACCGAGAAAGGCCGGGTAACCATTGAACCGCAATGGCAATCGCTGGACCACGAACTGCTGTGGTTCACCTGCTCCGTGCGCGACAGCGGAATTGGCATTTCGGCGCAAAGCCTGGAGCTGATGTTCAACGCCTTCCAGCAGGCCGACAGCTCGATCTCCCGACGCTACGGCGGCACCGGCCTGGGTCTGCCGATTGCGCGCACGCTGGCCGAGCGGATGGGCGGCACACTGCGCGCCCAGAGCGAGGAGGGACGGGGCTCGGTGTTCACCCTGGAAATTCCGCTGGCGCTGTCCAGGCAGACACTGCCGACCCTGGCCCCGCGCATGCCTGCCGGCAACGACCACGGCGAGGGACGCAACGTACTGCTGGTGGAAGACAATCCGGTGAATCAGACCGTCATCGAAGCGATGCTGCGCAGTCTGGGCTTTACTGTCAGCGTCGCCACCGACGGCGTGCAGGCGGTACGCAGTGCCGAGAGCCTGATTTTCGAGGCGATTTTGATGGATTGCCGGCTGCCGGTCATCGATGGTTACGAAGCCACCCGGCAGATCCGCCAACTGCCCGGCTGCACCAACCTGCCCATCATCGCCCTGACGGCCAACGCGTTGCAGGGTGACCGCGAGGCCTGCCTGTCGGCGGGGATGAACGATTATCTGGCCAAACCTTTCAAACGCGCTGATCTGCAGCAAATTCTGCAACGTTGGGTGTAGTAACGCAGAGTGATCGACCATCTGCGACTGGCGTGAAAGGCGAAAGTGCGGCAGTCTTAGGCACCTTGACAGCTCGGAATCGGGCTTGAAAAATAATTTCAGTGCACAAGTGTACATTCATGTCCCTTGTGCTGTGACTTTCACCACAACGCAATAGTCTATGAGTAGGCTGCCGGTTCGAAGCATGAACGCTTCGATCGGCCGGGAAGATTTGCCCCACCTGCCGCATGGGACTATTGAGGAGCTCGCATGACCAAACAAAACGCCTTTACCCGGGAAGACCTGCTGCGCTGCAGTCGCGGTGAGCTGTTCGGCCCTGGTAACGCGCAACTGCCCGCCCCGAACATGCTGATGGTGGATCGCATCACTCATATCAGCGAAGAGGGTGGCAAGTACGGCAAAGGTGAATTGGTCGCCGAGCTGGATATCACTCCGGACCTGTGGTTCTTCGCCTGCCACTTCGAAGGTGACCCGGTGATGCCGGGCTGCCTGGGCCTCGACGCCATGTGGCAGCTGGTCGGTTTCTTCCTCGGCTGGCAAGGCCTGCCGGGCCGCGGTCGCGCCCTGGGTTCGGGCGAAGTGAAATTCTTTGGCCAGGTTCTGCCGACCGCCAAAAAAGTTACCTATAACATTCAGATCAAACGCGTCCTGAAAGGCAAGCTGAACCTGGCCATTGCCGATGGTTCGGTCAGCGTCGACGGCCGCGAGATCTACACCGCCGAAGGCCTTCGGGTCGGCGTATTCACATCCACTGACAACTTCTAAGGGTTATCCGCATGCGCCGCGTCGTTATCACTGGTCTGGGCATTGTTTCGTGCCTGGGCAATGACAAAGAGACCGTCTCCGCTAACCTGCGTGCAAGCCGCCCTGGCATCCGGTTCAACCCGGAATATGCCGAAATGGGTCTGCGTAGCCAGGTTTCCGGCTCCATTGACCTGCCACTCGAAGAGTTGATCGATCGCAAGATCTATCGCTTCGTCGGCCACGCGGCGGCTTACGCCTACCTGGCCATGAAAGACGCCATTGCCGACTCCGGCCTGACCGAAGAGCAGGTTTCCAACCCGCGCACCGGCCTGATCGCCGGTTCCGGTGGCGCATCGACCCTGAACCAGATGGAAGCGCTGGACATCCTGCGCGAAAAAGGCGTCAAGCGCGTCGGCCCATACCGCGTAACGCGGACCATGAGCAGCACGGTTTCCGCTTGCCTGGCCACGCCATTCAAGATCAAGGGCCTGAACTACTCCATCGCTTCTGCCTGCGCCACCAGTGCTCACTGCATCGGCAACGCCATGGAACAGATCCAGATGGGCAAGCAGGACGTCGTGTTCGCCGGCGGTGGTGAAGAAGAGCATTGGAGCCAATCGTTCCTGTTCGACGCCATGGGCGCACTGTCCAGCCAGTACAACGAGACACCGGAAAAAGCTTCCCGTGCCTACGACGCCAAGCGTGACGGTTTTGTCATCGCCGGCGGTGGCGGCATGGTCGTGGTCGAAGAGCTGGAACACGCTCTGGCCCGTGGCGCGAAGATCTACGCGGAAATCGTCGGCTACGGCGCGACTTCCGACGGCTACGACATGGTCGCGCCAAGCGGCGAAGGCGCCATCCGCTGCATGCAGATGGCCATGTCCACCGTCGACACGCCGATCGACTACCTGAACACCCACGGCACTTCGACTCCGGTCGGCGACGTCGCGGAAATGAAAGGCGTGCGTGAAGTCTTCGGCGACAAGGCTCCGGCCATCAGCTCCACCAAGAGCCTGTCGGGTCACTCCCTGGGCGCCGCCGGCGTTCACGAAGCGATCTACTGCATGCTGATGATGGAAGGCAACTTCATGGCAGGTTCTGCCAACATCGAAGAACTGGACCCGGAAGTGGCTGACATGCCAATCCTGACCAAGACTCGCGAAGACGCCACCATCAATACCGTGATGAGCAACAGCTTCGGCTTCGGCGGCACCAACGCCACCCTGGTCCTGAAGCGCTGGCAGGGCAAGTAAGCCCCGCTGCTTCGCTGCACATGAAAACGCCCCGACTGGTTCGGGGCGTTTTTTATTGGGCGTTTACAAAGGTAGACCAGGTCGTCTTCATCGCGAGCAAGCTTTGCTCCTACAGATCACACGGACCGTAGGAGCGGGGGGGGGGGGCGCCCAGCCCTTGCCCGCGATTGCACTGCCATGATTTCAACCTGAGTGGAACACCTGAATCACTGGATGCTCTATAACTGCAAGGTCTATTTCTGACGCACACTCTTTCTTACTGCCCATGAGGTTTGTCATGACCATTACCGTCAATACCGAATCCAGCAAAGGTTTTCGTCACAGCATCCAGATCGACGACCATCAACTCTTCGCCGACGTGCCCACAGCCTTCGGTGGCGAAGGTTCCGCACCAGAACCCCACGATTACTTCGATGCAGCCCTGGGAGCCTGCAAGGCTCTGACCCTCAAGCTCTACGCACAGAAAAAGGAAATCCCGCTGACTGGCGTCACGGTCGAGGTCAAACACGACAATAGCCAGGAGCAGAAAGGCAAATACGCCCTGCACGTCAAACTGACCCTCAAAGGCGTACTCACCGACGCCCAGCGTGAAGAGCTGCACCGCGTGGCCGACCGCTGCCCGATTCACAAGCTGATGACCACCAGCGAAGTGACCATCGAAACCCACCTGTCTGAAGGCGCCTTCAGCCAATAGCGGCAAGCACAGGCTGTGCGGGTTATGCTCAGCAGCATCACTCGTACAGCCTGGAATGCACCATGATCAGTCCGCTCGTGATCCGCCCACGCACCGAAGATGTCGAAGGCCAACCGATCCTGCGCCCGCTGCCGTCGGCTCAATGCCGCAGTGTCGGGCCTTTCGTGTTTTTCGATCACATGCTTGAAACCCGCTATCCGGCAGGCCAAGGCATGAACATCCGCCAACATCCGCACATCGGCCTGTCCACCCTCACCTACCTGTTCGAAGGCGAACTCCAGCACAAGGACAGTCTGGGCTCTGATCAGATTGTGAAACCGGGTGACGTCAGCTGGATGACCGCAGGCAGTGCGATTGCACACGTGGAGCGCACACCGAAAGCGCTGTGGGATACCGACTTCAAGATGCACGGCCTGCAAATCTGGCTGGCCTCCCCCAAAGAGCGCGAACAAGGTCCCGGCCATTACAGCCATCATCCCGCCGCCAGCCTGCCGGTCAGCGATAACCTTGGGGTGAAGATCAGGATGATTGCCGGCAAAGGCTTTTGCCTGGAGTCACCGGTGCCGGTGCTTTCCCCGACGTTGTACGCAGAGCTTGAGCTGAAAACGGCGACGACCTTGCTGATTCCCACCGAACATGAAGAACGCGCCCTTTACGTGCTGGACGGTGACGCTCAACTCAATGGCGAGCCGATTGAACCGCACTCGCTGGTAGTGCTGCCTGCCGGGGAAGAAATGGACCTGTTCGCCGAAAGCGATTGCCACGCCATGCTGTTTGGCGGCGCGCCCATGGACGGACCGCGCCGGATCAACTGGAACTTCGTCGCCAGCGATCCAGCGGTGATCGAGGAGGCCCGCCGACGCTGGGCGGCCAGGGATTGGCCGACCGTGCCGGGTGAGAGCGAGCGGATCGAGTTACCTTAAGATCTTTGGCGCTAGCTAGATCGCCATCGCGAGCAGGCTCGCTCCCACACTGGAATGGCGTCGACCGTTAATCCTGTGTACGACTCGGTCAAATAATGAAATGGCTACCCCCGCCGCCCCCTGTGATCGCCCACTAAGCTTTCGCAGGGGGCTCATCGGAGACCGTTGCCATGAACAAAGTAGCTATTGCCGCCATCGATCTGGGAAAACACTCTTTCCATCTACACGCGCAAGATGATCGTGGTCATGAGCTTTACCGCAAAAAGTTTACTCGTGCGGCGCTCATGCAGCACCTGATGAATCTCGAACCCTGCACCGTTGTGATGGAAGCCTGCGGCGGAGCCCACTTCATGGCGCAGGAGGTCGCGAAGCTGGGACATACGCCCAAGCTCATTGCCCCGCATCTCGTACGCCCTTACGTGAAAAGCAACAAAAACGACTTCGCTGATGCCGAGGCGATCTGCGAGGCGGCGACTCGTCCAACAATGCGCTTTGTACACCCCAAAACCCAGGCTCAGCAGCTGCTGGCCATGCTCAACTCGACACGCGATTCGTTCATCAAAGAGCGCACCGCGACCGTCAATCGGATTCACGCAGCGCTTTTGGAGGTCGGCGTCAGTCTGGCCACAGGCTTCAAGCCCATCAAAGAACTGCCCGCTCGGCTTGAAGCGAGTTCAATTCCTGTGCCCATCAAAAAACTTCTGACGAGGTTGCAGGAGCACTTCACCTATCTGGATGGGCAGATCAAGACGCTGGACAAGGAAGTGGAATGCCAGGCCGCCGAAGATGATCTGGCGGCTCGTTTGATGACCATGCCCTGCGTAGGCCCGATCACCTCCAGCGTCCTGGCTGCCGAATTGGGCGATGGCAAGCAGTTCAAATGCGGCCGAGGCTATTCGGCCTCAATCGGGCTGATACCCAAACAGCATTCTACGGGCGGCAAGACCGTCCTGCTGGGCATCAGCAAGCGAGGTGATCGCAACCAGCGGCGCCTGCTTGTCCAATGTGCCCGTGTTTACCTGATGCAACTGGACCGACAGAAAGGCTGGCTGGCGGACTGGGTCCGGCAGCTATTGGCCCACCATCACTCCAACCATGTGGTCTGCGCGCTGGCCAACAAGCTGGCAAGGATCGCCTGGGCGATTGCTGCCCACCACACTGAATTTGATGCAGGGCCAACCGCGATGAACGCCTGACCCTGCTGTCACCCGAGCACCACCCACCTGGTTTTGCGATGCTGGATAACAGATGACGTGAACGGCTAACCGGCCTGACGACAACCCTGAGCTCCCACACGGCTGAAAGGCCGTTCGAATAATTAGGATCGTTAGGCATCGATTCTCATCGAGGCGCGGGGTTGCCACCCCACACAGACGCCGGATAGATGAAAGCAAGCCAAACACGCATCAAAAACAGTATTGCAGAAAAGGGGGTAACCATAGATGTGGGAGCAGCCGGGCGGCGTTCCGTCTGCTCGCGATGAGGCCCGCTCTGACACCGACAGTGCCAGGACCAGAAACAGCACTCAGCCGCTGAACACTTCATCCAGCAAGTTATGCATCGACACAAAGGCCCGCTTGGCGGTCCTGGCGTCGTACATCATCATGCCCGGCACATTGGCGTGCGGATCGGTAAAGGAATGCACCGCACCGCCATAGCTCAGCAACTGCCAATCCACGCCCGCAGCGTTCATTTCAGCTTCGAAGGCCGGTAGCTGCTCTTTCGCAACCAATGGATCGGATGCACCGTGCAGCACCAGCACCGAGCCTTTGATGTTTTTCGCATCGGCAGGATTCGGCGTGTCCAACGTGCCATGGAACGACACCGCTGCCTTCAGTGGCGCGCCGGTACGGGCCAGCTCCAGAGCACAGCAACCGCCGAAGCAGAAACCAAATGTCGCCAGCTTCGAGGTGTCGACCGCCGCTTCACCCTGGCTCTGCAAGGCAGCGAATGCGGCCTGCATGCGCTTGCGCAACAACGCACGATCATTCTTCAGCGGCATCATCGCCGCGCCCGCCTCGTCGCCATTCTGTGGACGAATCGCCTGCCCATACAGGTCGGCAATCAACACCGCATAACCCTTGGCGGCAACCTCCTGGGCAATCTTCTCGGCCCCGGCGCTGACACCCATCCAGTTCGGCGCCATCAACAAGCCCGGTCGCGGGCCTGTGTGGCCGGCGTCGAACGCCAGACGACCTTCGTAAGACTGCCCCTCAATCTGATAGACCACGGAACGCACAGTAACCTGGTTCATGACTCACTCCCGTAAAGAAACGCCAGAATGAAAAAACCCGCTTTACAGGTGGTATGGAAACGTCACGAGCGAAGGCAAGACAAGGCAAAAACAGGCGAGGACGCGGAGTTTACGTGTTTGTAAATGAGCAGTCCGAGCCTGTTTTTAACGCAGTATTGCCGAGCGCAGTAGTTTTCATGCCGCCTGCGAAGCGGGTTTTTCTTTAACGCGATTACACCGACAGTTCAACCAGCAGCTTGTTCAGACGGCGCACATAGGCGGCCGGGTCTTTCAAGCTGTCGCCGGCAGCCAGGGCTGCCTGATCGAAGAGGATGTGCGACAGGTCGCCAAAACGCTCTTCGCTCTGCTCACCATCGAGTTTTTCGATCAGCGGGTGAGCCGGGTTGAATTCGAAGATCGGCTTGGAATCCGGAACCTTCTGACCGCTGGCTTCGAGGATCTGACGCATTTGCATGCCCAGGTCCTGCTCACCGATGGCCAGAATCGCCGGCGAATCGGTCAGACGGTGGGAAACCCGCACTTCGCTGACGGTTTCACCCAACGCAGTCTTGATCCGCTCAACCAGGCCTTCTTTGCTCTTGGCGACTTCTTCTGCGGCTTTCTTGTCCTCTTCCGAGTCCAGGTTGCCCAGATCCAGATCACCGCGCGCCACGTCGACAAAGCTCTTGCCGTCGAAGTCGCTGAGGTAGCTCATCAGCCACTCATCGATACGGTCGGTCAGCAGCAGCACTTCGATGCTTTTCTTGCGGAAGACTTCCAGGTGCGGGCTGTTCTTGACCTGCGCGTAGGTTTCGCCGGTCAGGTAGTAGATCTTGTCCTGACCTTCCTTGGCGCGAGCCAGGTATTCGGCCAGCGAGACCACTTGCTCGCCCTCTTCACCCTGGGTGGAGGCGAAGCGCAGCAGACCGGCGATTTTCTCTTTGTTGGCGAAATCTTCAGCCGGGCCTTCTTTCATGACCTGACCGAAGTTTTTCCAGAAGCCCTTGTATTGCTCAGGCTCGTTCTTCGCCAGTTTTTCCAGCATGTCCAGAACGCGCTTGGTCAGCGCCGACTTCATCGAATCGATGATCGGGTCTTTCTGCAGGATTTCCCGCGAGACGTTCAGCGACAGGTCGTTGGAGTCGACCACGCCTTTGATGAAACGCAGGTACAGCGGCAGGAACGACTCAGCCTGGTCCATGACGAACACGCGCTGCACGTACAGCTTCAGGCCGCGCGGGGCTTCACGCTGATACAGGTCGAACGGAGCACGGGCCGGCACGTAAAGCAGCGAGTTGTACTCCAGCTTGCCTTCGACCTTGTTGTGGCTCCAGCTCAGCGGGTTCTCGAAATCGTGAGCGATGTGTTTGTAGAACTCCTGGTATTCCTCATCCTTGACTTCGGTACGCGGACGGGTCCACAGAGCGCTGGCGCGGTTGACGGTTTCCCATTCAACGGCTGGTTTCTCTTCGCCTTCGGCAGCTGTCACTTCTTTCGGCAGCTCGATCGGCAAAGCGATGTGATCGGAGTACTTCTTGATGATATTGCGCAGACGCCAGCCATCGGCGAACTCGTCTTCAGCGGACTTCAGGTGCAGGACGATGCGCGTACCGCGGTCTTCCTTGTCGATGGTGGCGACGTCGAATTCGCCCTCGCCCTTGGACGACCAGTGCACGCCTTCGCTGGCAGCGAGGCCGGCACGACGGCTGAACACATCGACTTTATCGGCAACGATAAAGGCAGAGTAGAAACCCACGCCGAACTGACCGATCAGGTGCGAATCTTTCTTCTGATCGCCGGACAGGTGTTTCATGAAATCGGCAGTACCGGATTTGGCGATGGTACCCAGGTGGGTCACGACATCGTCACGGCTCATGCCGATACCGTTGTCTTCAAGGGTGACGGTTTTCGCGTCCTTGTCGAAGCTCACACGGATTTTCAGTTCGGCGCCACCTTCCAGCCACTCAGGCTTGGACAGGGCTTCGAAACGTAGTTTGTCGACAGCGTCGGAGGCGTTGGAGATCAGTTCGCGAAGGAAAATTTCCTTGTTGGAATACAACGAATGGATCATCAGGTGCAGCAGTTGCTTCACCTCGGTCTGGAAGCCCAGGGTTTCCTTTTGAGTTTCCACGCTCATGGTCATCAAACTCCGATTGGATGGCAATGGCCGCGCCCAGAGGGGGTGGCGGCGGGATGTCATCAGAGTTGGGGGCTATGACGGGAATTTCAAGGGCTGGGGGTCTCTTCAATCTTGAAATGCGCACGCGCCGTGGCAATCGGCTCGGATTGAGTGCTCTGCCACGCGGTTACCGCAACGTTGGCGACCCGCCGCCCCTGACGGCACACCTGGCATTTGGCATAGGTGTCACGAAACTGCCCGGCGCGCAGGTAGTCGAGGGAGAAGTCGATGATCTTCGGCACACCAGGAGAACCGGTGAAGATCAGCAAATGCAGGGCCGCCGCCAGTTCCATGAACCCGGCTATCACCCCGCCATGAATCGCCGGCAGCAAAGGGTTGCCAATATTGTCCTTGTTCGCCGGCAAACGAAAAAGCAGTTCGTCACCCAGTCGCGAGCACTCGACGCCAATCAGCTTGGCGTAAGGGATCAATTGCAGCAGCGAGGCGTAATCCCCACGCTCGTGGGCCTGCTGCAATTGTTCTTTGAAGTTATCAGTCATTTCGTCGCCCCACCGATGACGCCAGCAAAACCTTTGGTGCCTTTGACAGCTTTGCCCATGCGCATGAAGGTCCCGACTACATGGGCGATCGGCTTTTGCGGATCATCCTGGTAAGCAAACCCGCGCGTGAAGATCACATCAGTCGTCACCCGATAGCACTGGGCAAAACCGTGCACCTCTTTATGTGGTTCGGCCGGGTGCATGTAGTCGATACGCAGATCCAGGGTCGGGCAAACCTCGAACTCCGGTAAAACACAGAGCGTTGCCATGCCGCATGCGGTGTCCATCAACGAGGTGATGGCGCCGCCATGAATCACACCGGTTTGCGGATTACCGACGATCTGCGGGCTGTACGGCAACGTGATCGTCAGCCCGTCATCACTCGCGCTGTGCACACGCAACCCGAGCACCTGGCAATGCCTGAGCGCCGATAAAAACCGTGTTGCACGCTCGAAAATGGGGTTGCTGGTCATTCGATAAAGGCTCTTTTTAGTGTCGTTGCATAGCAGTAGAGGGACTAAGAAAAAGTTCCCTCCAAGATAAATCTTATATATCTGTAGGAAACATGGAACTTAACCCATGGCGGTGCGTTCGAAAGGGCAAGTAGATACTTTCCACCAGGAGAAACACCCCATGCGTAAGACTTTAGCTATTGCCTTGATGTTGACCGCTTCCCTCGGCATCGCTGCCTGCGGTAAAAAAACCGAGGACAAAGCTCAAGAAGCCACCCAACCGGCTGCACAAGCCCAGCAAAAAATGAGTGAAGCTCAGGATAAAGTGAACGACGCTGCGAAAGCAGCCGCCGATGCTGCCAAAGCTCAGGTAGATACGAGCAAAACAGCTGCTGAAGAAGCCGCTCCTAAAACCAACTAATCGGTTTTAGTGCAGCAAAAATAAAGCCCGCCAAGTGCGGGCTTTATTGTGTTCGCCCCTAAAGCGTTAGAGCAACGCGGTGCGAAAGGTCGGACTAATCATCAGCAGCAACGAACAGACAAAGCCGACAAACCACACCAGACTTCGTTGCCAGGCCAGGTCTGCCCAGTAGCACAGCAAGTAGATCACCCGGGCAATCACAAAGATGATTGCCAGCCCGTCGACCAGCCACCCCGCCGTTTGCGTGGTGTGCGCCATCAACACCCCGACCGCAAACAACAGGAAGGCCTCGAAACTGTTCTGATGCGCGGACAGCGCGCGAGCGCCAAAGCCTGTGAGCTGTGCTTGCTGCATGCGCGGCAGATGATTGTTGTAACCACCCAGCGCTTTCATGGCCTTGGCCACGGGTATTCGGGCGATGAAAATCAGCAAGGCACCGATAAACACACACCAGAACGGGATACTCATCAGGCCACCTCTTTGATCGCCTCAGGCAATGGCGCCTCTGTAGGGGTATAGACCATTACGTCGAGCACGTCGGAGTGAAACTCCCGACGATACAACACCAGCACCACCCCCGCGCTCATCAACATGAACAGCCAAGGGCTGACGAACCAGGCGAGCATGGTCATGCCGAAGTAATAAGAGCGCAGGCCGAAGTTGAACTGGTTGGCCGCCATCGAGATCACCCGCGCAGCGCGCGAAGCGAAGGCCTTGCGCTCCTGCTCGGAAACGTGACGCTCACCGATCATCGGTGCCGAGCCGATCAGGATCGCCGCGAAGTTGTATTGGCGCATGCACCAACTGAAGGTGAAGAAGGCGTAGACGAACACCAGCGCCAGGCACAGCAGCTTGATCTCCGACATGCCCTGGGAAGCCTGTTGAACCATCGGAATGTCTGCCAGCAACGACAGCGCCCGCTCGGAGGAGCCCAGCACCGTGAGAATACCGGCGAGGATGATCAAGGTGCTCGAGGCGAAGAACGAGGCGTTACGCTCCAGGTTGCCCACCACACTGGCGTCAGCGATGCGGTTGTCGCGCAGCAGCATGCGGCGCATCCAGTCTTCGCGGTAAAGATGCAGCACACTGGCCAGGCACGCGGTATCGCGACCCTTCCAGATAGCGTAACGGGTATAACCGCCCCAGCAGATAACAAACCAGAGCGCGGCAATAATGTGGATCAGATTGGTGTGGATGAACGACATGCATATCCCTGTTAGGCGTTGACAAGGTTGAAACCTGTAGGAGCAAGGCTTGCCCGCGATGAGGACATAACTCCGACAGAGTTGTCGACTGACACACTGCCATCGCGGGCAAGCCTTGCTCCTACAGGTAATGCTTCGACGTTAGCGCAAAGAAAAAGACACTGCCGCTCGCCCATAAAAATGCCCCGTATCGATTGATACGGGGCATTTCTATTTTTTTGTAGAGTGCTGCTCATGACCCGCTTGTGGCAGGCCTTGAAACATTAAGCCAGGGCTTCACTGCGCTTGCCCAGCAAACGGTCGCAGGCGAATGCAACCACCAGGGTAAAGACGCATGGCACCAGCCAGGCCAAACCTTGCTCAGCCAGCGGCAAGTGTGCCATTTGAGTTGGCATCCACTCTGCCAGACCCGCGCCCTTGAGCGCGTCGATCATGCCGAACAGGAACGACACCAGCATTACCGGGCCAACGATGCGACTTTGCTCCAGCCAGAAATCCTTGCAGAAGCTCAGCGCCACCAGAACGATGCAGGGTGGGTAGATCGCCGTCAGCACCGGGATCGAGAACGCGATCAGCTTGGTCAGGCCCAGATTGGACACCAGCAGCGAGAACGCTGCCAGGATGATCACCAGGGTCTTGTAGGACAGTGGCAGCACACGACTGAAGTATTCGGCGCAAGCACAGGTCAGGCCGACTGCCGTTACCAGGCAGGCCAGCGAAATCAGCACCGCCAGGAAACCGCTGCCCAGGGAACCGAAAGTGTGTTGCACATACGCGTGCAATACCGCTGCGCCGTTGGTAGCGCCGACGGCGACTTCATGGCTGCCCGAGCCCAGGCGGAACAGACTCACGTACACCAGCGCCAGACCGACACCGGCAATCAGCCCGGCGATGATCGCGTAACGCGTGATCAGGACTGGAGACTCGACGCCGCGAGAACGAATCGCGTTGACGATCACGATGCCGAATACCAGCGCGCCGAGGGTATCCATGGTCAGGTAACCATTGATGAAACCCTGGGAGAACGGCGCCGCGACATACTCAGGCGTTGCAGTGCCGATGTCGCCCGCCGGCAAGGCGAATGCGGCAATGCCGAGCACGGCCAGTGCGATGATCTTCAGTGGCGCGAGGAAACGGCCAACGGTGTCCAGCAGACGGCCCGGGTACAGCGAGATGAAGAACACCAACAGGAAGTAAACCGAGCTGTAGAGCAGCAGCGCCAGCGGGCTTTCGCCGGTCAGCGGCGCCAGGCCCACTTCGAAGGACACGGTCGCAGTACGCGGGGTAGCGAACAGCGGGCCCACAGCGAGGTAGCACGCGGCGGCCAGTACGCCACCGGCGATTTTGCCGATTGGGCTGCTCAAGGTGTCCATGGCACCACCGACCTTTGCCAGCGCGACAACGGTGATCACCGGCAGACCAACGGCAGTGATCAGAAAGCCCAGCGCTGCCATCCAGACATTAGGCCCGGACTGCAAACCGACGATAGGCGGGAAGATGATGTTGCCAGCCCCGACGAACAGGGCAAACGTCATAAAGCCGAGTGCCAGGATGTCCTGGCCTTTCAACACTTTCATTAAGGAAATACCACACTACTGAATCGGAATTTAGAGAGGGATTTCCCTTATGGGTGAGGGAAATGCTGTCGGTCCGTATAGGACTGACCCGTTTAGCGCGCAGCGTCCTTGTGGGCAGCAAACGCAAAATGGCGGCTAGCGTACCTAATTTGCCTGACAAACGCACTATTACAGGGCGAACTATCCGATGCGCGACATTCTCATGTCGTGTTTTCGCATCTAAATCTCCGTCTTCCGTCAGGACGCCATCGCGGGCAAGCCTTGCTCCTACGGATCTAGCATCGTTCACCAATTATGGATCGACACAAATTCGTAGGAGAGGCCGGGCGGCGTTCCGTTTGCCCGCGATGGCGTCCTACCTGACAACACACACCAGAAATCGGCATAGGGGACGGCCTTCATAGGCCGTGCCCCTGCCACACCACCCGGCATGCGGGTCCGCACCGGGCGGTTCGAGAGATTGAGGTTATGAGAGACGCACTAATCCCAGCCTGTCGAACCACGCAAAATTGAGTACGCGATTCAGCTCCAGACGACTGTTGCACCACCAGCGACAGGCGTTGCCCGCCACCTTCTGCGCCACCCGCTCACTTGCACCCAGTGCTCGCAACTCACGATAGATCGTCGAACTACGCTTCCACTGCTTGAGTTGGATCGCTCGCAGCCGGTGTCGAATCCATTCGTCCAGCTCTCGCCAGACTTTCGGAGTTTGCGACAATCCAAAGTAAGCTTTCCAACCCAGAATGTAGGGCCGTAACTCATCAACCACCTGCTGCAAGCTACGACCACACGAGCGTCGGGTGTACCACCGAATCCGCTGCTTGAACTGCTTCTGCGCTTTATAGGAGGAAGCACGTTTAACTTCGCCTCGGGCTGACCACAGCTCATAACCCAGAAACTTACGGCCAAACGCACTTGCCACCGCACTTTTGCTCTCGTTGACGCTCAGGTGCAGCTTTTCGTAAAGCCGCCTCAGCAAAGCCATCACCCGTTGCCCTGCCTTCTGGCTGCGCACATAAACGTTCGCATCATCGGCATAGCGAACAAAGCAGTGACCTCTTCGTTCAAGCTCCCGATCCACTTCGTCCAGCAGCACATTCGCCAGTAACGGCGACAGCGGGCCGCCTTGCGGCGTCCCACAGCGGCTTTTCTCGATCGCACCATCAATCGTCGTCCCTGCATCCAGATAAGCTCGGATCAGCCGGATAACACCCCGATCCGTAATCCGTTTGCGTAAGCGATCAATCAAAATGTCGTGATCAACCCGGTCGAAAAACTTCTCCAGATCCACATCCACTACCACTTTGCGTCCCGAGGATACGTAGCGCTGAGCGGCCAAAACGGCGTCCTGCGCGCTGCGCCCCGGACGAAAACCGTAGCTGTGTTCACTGAAAGTCGGATCGAGTATTGGCTGCAAGACCTGCAGCAACGCTTGTTGGACCAGACGGTCGGTGACCGTCGGAATTCCCAACTCGCGCTGACCGCCGTCGGGCTTGGGAATGACCACTCGGCGTACCGGACTGGGCCGGTAGACGCCTGAAAGAAGCTGTTCACGAATCGCCGCCCACTGAGTCAGCAGGTGTTCGGCCGTCTGTTCAATACCCAGACCGTCGACTCCCGCTGCACCTTTGTTGGCCTTGACCCGCTTCCACGCCCGTTTCAGGTTTTCTCTCGCAAAGGCCCGTTCCAGCAGCCCTTGCCCTGCGCTTTCAGTTTCATTTTGCGGGCGATTTACCTCGTCGCTGATGGGGCTTCTCACGGCTTCACCGCTCGCAGTCTCCATCCGCCCCACGTTTGGCGGGCATCTGACTTCCGGTATTTCGCATCAACATGGCCTACAACGCTTTCTCTCGTTCGGCCCTTCGTCAAAAAAAAAGACTACTACGGCCTCTGCTGACTTCTCGCTCCGGCCTGCACCGTCGCCCTTTCAGGCACAAGGCGAGATCTCCCCAGGTAAGAACGCAATCCTTCACCGCACAACCGCCGGATTTACGTAGCCTGACCTTTGACCACAAGAGCTTCGCGGTTTCGTGCCAGCTCGCCCTAGTCGACTCCGCCTTGTATCCGATTCTTGTACATCGGCTCGCGGCTTCGATCCACGCTTCCTCCCCACACTCGGTCACCCTCATGCAGTTGCGCTTCACTTCGTTCGCTGTGGTCAGCTTACGGCGGGACTTTCACCCGCAAGATTGCGCCCATGCTGGGCGCACACGACAAAGGCCACCCGAAGGTGGCCTTTGTTTGGTGGAGCGTCAGCTAAGCGCGAGGCTTACTTGACAGCCCAGCCAGTCAGCTCGGCCAGGGCCTTGCCGATGTCTGCCAGCGAACGCACGGTTTTAACGCCTGCGTCTTGCAGAGCAGCGAATTTCTCGTCTGCAGTGCCTTTGCCGCCAGAGATGATTGCGCCAGCATGGCCCATGCGCTTGCCCGCAGGGGCAGTCACACCAGCGATGTAGGAAACAACCGGCTTGGTCACGTGTGCCTTGATGTAGGCAGCCGCTTCTTCTTCAGCCGAACCGCCGATCTCACCGATCATGACGATCGCTTCGGTCTTCGGGTCTTCCTGGAACAGTTTCAGGATGTCGATGAAGTTCGAACCCGGGATCGGGTCACCACCGATGCCGACGCAAGTCGACTGACCGAAACCGGCGTCAGTAGTTTGCTTAACAGCTTCGTAGGTCAGGGTGCCGGAACGCGAAACGATACCGACCTTGCCTGGCAAGTGAATGTGACCTGGCATGATGCCGATCTTGCATTCGCCTGGAGTGATCACGCCTGGGCAGTTAGGGCCGATCAGGATCACGCCCAGTTCGTCGCACTTGACCTTGGCATCCAGCATGTCCAGGGTAGGAATGCCTTCAGTGATGCAAACGATCAGCTTGATGCCGCCGAAGGCTGCTTCCAGGATCGAGTCCTTGCAGAAAGGAGCTGGAACGTAGATCACGCTGGCGGTGGCGCCAGTGGCTGCGACAGCGTCTTTCACGGTGTTGAACACTGGCAGACCCAGGTGCTCGGTGCCGCCTTTGCCCGGAGTTACGCCACCCACCATCTTGGTGCCGTATTCGATGGCTTGCTGGGTGTGGAAACTACCTTGCGAACCGGTAATACCCTGGCAGATAACTTTGGTGTCTTTATTGATCAGGACGCTCATTATTTGCCCTCCGCAGCTTTAACGACTTGTTGAGCAGCGTCGGTCAGGCTGGTAGCAGCGATGATGTTCAAACCGCTTTCTGCCAGTACTTTAGCGCCCAGCTCAGCGTTGTTGCCTTCAAGGCGAACAACAACCGGGATTTTCACGCCGACTTCTTTCACAGCGCCGATGATGCCTTCGGCAATCATGTCGCAGCGAACGATGCCGCCGAAGATGTTGACCAATACTGCAGCGACGTTAGTGTCGGACAGGATGATCTTGAACGCTTCGGTAACGCGTTCTTTGGTTGCACCGCCGCCCACGTCGAGGAAGTTGGCTGGTTTGCCGCCATGCAGGTTGACGATGTCCATGGTACCCATGGCCAGGCCAGCACCGTTGACCATGCAACCGATGTTGCCTTCCAGCGCTACGTAGTTCAGTTCGAACTTGGCAGCGTGCGCTTCGCGCGGATCGTCTTGCGACGGATCGTGGAAAGTCTTCAGCTTAGGCTGACGGTACATGGCGTTGGCGTCGATGTTGATCTTCGCGTCCAGGCAGTGCAGATCGCCGTCAGCCTTGATCACCAGCGGGTTCACTTCCAGCAGAGCCAGGTCGTGATCCTTGAACAGCTTGGCCAGACCTACGAAGATCTTGGCGAACTGAGCAACTTGCTTGCCTTCCAGACCCAACTGGAATGCCAGCTCGCGACCCTGGAATGGCTGAGCGCCAACCAGTGGATCGATAGTAGCCTTGAGGATTTTCTCAGGGGTGTCGTGAGCGATTTTCTCGATGTCCACGCCACCTTCGGTGGAAGCCATGAACACGATGCGACGGCTCGAACGGTCAACGACAGCGCCCAGGTACAGCTCTTTAGCGATATCAGTGCACGATTCAACCAGGATCTTGGTGACTGGCTGACCATTGGCATCAGTCTGGTAAGTCACCAGACGCTTGCCCAACCACTGTTGAGCGAATGCTTTAGCGTCTTCTTTGCTGCGAACCAGCTTGACGCCGCCCGCTTTACCGCGACCACCGGCGTGAACCTGGGCTTTGACAACCCACTCGCTGCCGCCGATTTTGTCGCAAGCTTCTGCTGCCGCTTCCGGGGTGTCTACCGCGTAACCG
The DNA here is from genome assembly GCF_000217955.3 of Pseudomonas fluorescens HK44. Classification (GTDB taxonomy): domain Bacteria; phylum Pseudomonadota; class Gammaproteobacteria; order Pseudomonadales; family Pseudomonadaceae; genus Aquipseudomonas; species Aquipseudomonas fluorescens_AQ. The sequence continues at coordinate 1,360,061 of NZ_AFOY02000015.1, forward strand.
GTCGATACTGGCAGGCCGTACTCAGCGAACAGCTGCTTACCCTGATACTCGTGAAGATTCATGCTTATTACCGTCTTCGTTAGGTACTGCGCATTCGGTGCTGCACTCATTCAAGTGCCGCACCACCTGTGACTGCTGCTTGCGTAGCTGAGCTACGCAAGACTGCGTCCGGCGGATATTCCGCGGTGAGTCTTGCAGGCAAGGCTCACGACGGGCCAAACCGCCGTGGTTTCTTATTGTCTTAACGCTTCTTGCGGTTGGCGATGTGAATGGCGCCGCCATTCACTGCCAGAGCTGCTTCGTGCAAGGCTTCGGACAGGGTCGGATGGGAGAAAACCATCATGCCCAGGTCTTCGGCGCTAGTGCCGAATTCCATGCCGATTGCGCCCTGCTGTACCAGTTCTGCTGCGCTCGGGCCAATCACGTGGACGCCCAATACGCGGTCAGTCTTGGCATCGGCGATCACTTTGACGAAACCACCGGTATCGTTGGCTGCCATGGCACGGCCAGAGGCTGCGAACGGGAAAGTGCCGACGTTAACTTCAACGCCTTCAGCTTTCAAGGCCTGCTCGGTTTTACCAACCCATGCAATTTCCGGGTGAGTATAAATAACCGAAGGGATCAGGTCATAGTTCATCTGGGCTTTGTGGCCCTTGATGCGCTCGACAACCATGATGCCCTCTTCCGAGGCCTTGTGTGCCAGCATCATGCCGCGAACCACGTCACCGATCGCATAAACGCCTGGAACGCTGGTCGCGCACTGGTCGTCAACGAAGATGAAGCCACGCTCGTCGATGGTCACGCCGCTATCGGCAGCCAGCAGATCGGTGGTCACTGGACGGCGACCAACGGCTACGATCAGCTTGTCGAACGTGATGGTCTGTTCGCCGTTGGCGTCGGTGTAGGTCACCACGACTTCTTCGCCGTTGACTTTGGAACCGGTAACGCGCGCGCCCAGCTTGATGTCCAGACCTTGCTTGGTCAGGGTTTTCAGCGCTTCTTTGGAAACGGCGGTGTCAGCAGCCATCAGGAACGTGTCCAGGGCTTCCAGGACAGTCACTTGAGCGCCCAGACGGGACCATACCGAACCCAGTTCCAGACCGATCACGCCAGCGCCGATCACGCCCAGACGTTTTGGAACCGATTGGAACTCCAGAGCGCCCGTCGAATCGACGATCACTTTCTGGTCAACCGGTGCCGGTGGAATATCGATCGGACGCGAGCCCGAAGCGAGAATCACGTTCTCGGCTTCGATGATTTCGACGCTGCCGTCAGGCTTGGTCAGTTCGACTTTCTTGCCGGCCAGCAGTTTGCCGTGGCCTTGCAGGGAGGTCACGCCGTTGGCTTTGAACAGGGTGGCAACGCCAGAGGTCAGGCCTTTGACGATGTTGGCCTTGCGGCCGACCATTGCTGGCACGTCCATGGTCACGCCAGCGTGGTTGATGCCGTGGATCGCGAAGCCGTCTTGAGCTTCGTGAAACTTCCAGGAGCTGTCCAGCAGCGCCTTGGACGGAATGCAGCCGACGTTCAGGCAAGTACCGCCGAGGGCCAGTTTGCCCTCTTTGTCGGTGTATTTCTCGATGCAGGCAGTCGAAAGGCCAAGTTGCGCCGCTTTAATGGCAGCTACGTAGCCGCCAGGGCCCGCACCGATCACTACCACGTCGAATTTCTGAGTCATGTGTCATTCCTTCTCGAATCAAACCGGACGATCCCTTTCAGGGGACCGTCGTGGGACGAAGCTGGTCATTACAGATGGGCCGCTCATCGCTGAGCGGCCCGTGCAACGAAATCAGATATCCAGCAGCAGACGAGCCGGGTCTTCCAGCAGGTTCTTGATGGTAACCAGGAAGGTCACAGCTTCTTTGCCGTCGATCAAACGGTGATCGTAGGACAGAGCCAGGTACATCATCGGACGGATAACAACCTGACCGTTGATCGCCATCGGGCGCTGCAGAATGTTGTGCATGCCCAGGATAGCCGCTTGCGGCGGGTTGACGATCGGGGTCGACATCATCGAGCCGAAAGTACCACCGTTGGTGATGGTGAACGTACCACCAGTCATTTCGTCGATGGTCAGCTTGCCGTCGCGAGCTTTCTTGCCGAAGTTGGCAATGCCGCCTTCGATTTCAGCCAGGCTCATCAGTTCGGCGTTACGCAAAACCGGCACCACCAGGCCACGGTCGCTGGACACGGCAACGCCGACGTCAGCGTAGCCGTGGTACACGATGTCGCCGCCGTCGATGGAAGCGTTGACAGCCGGGAAGCGTTTCAGCGCTTCGGTGGCCGCTTTCACAAAGAACGACATGAAGCCCAGGCGCACACCGTTATGGCTCTTCTCAAAGAGATCCTTGTACTTCGAACGCAGCGCCATGACTTCAGTCATGTCGACTTCGTTGAAAGTCGTCAGCATCGCCATGTTCGACTGGGCTTCAACCAGGCGCTTGGCCACGGTTGCACGCACGCGGGTCATCGGTACGCGCTTCTCGGTGCGGTCGCCAGCGGCGAACACAGGAGCAGCGGCAGCCGGGGCAGCGGCCTTGGCAGGCGCGGCAGCCGGAGCAGCGGCCTTGGCAGCAACTGCTGCAACCACGTCTTCCTTGGTCACACGACCGCCTTTGCCAGTACCGGCAACGGAAGCGATGTTGATGCCGCTTTCTTCAGCCAGCTTGCGAGCAGCCGGTGCAGCAACAGGATCATCTTCGCCAACAACGGACAAAGCAGCAGCCTGTGCAGGCGCAGCAGCAGCGGCGGCTGGAGCGGCGGCAACAGCACCGCCCTCCCCGATGGAGCCCAGGACTTCGTCGGACAGAACGGTGTCGCCTTCGTTCTTGACGATAGCGCCCAGCACGCCATCAGCGGTAGCCAACACTTCCAGTACGACTTTATCGGTTTCGATGTCGACGATCAGTTCGTCGCGCTTGACCGCGTCGCCCGGTTTTTTGTGCCAGGTGGCAACGGTGCCATCGGCAACCGATTCCGGGAAAGTGGGGGCTTTGATCTCGATAGCCATTGTCTGTGGTTCCTTAAATTCGGTTTCAGGTGCGCGAAGGCGTTAAACAGTAAAGGCGTCTTGCAGCAGTTTTTCCTGCTGTTCGGCGTGCATCGATGCATAACCACAAGCAGGTGCAGCAGAAGCGTCACGGCCCGCGTACTCGAGTACGAGAGACTTGTTGTGACCGCCAACGATGCGGCGCATGTGATGCTGGCTGCAGTACCAGGCACCCTGGTTCATCGGCTCTTCCTGACACCAAACGATGTGTTTGAGGTTGGAATAAGGAGCCAGGACTTCAATCAAGTCGTCCTCAGGGAATGGGTACAGCTGCTCAAGACGCACGATGGCGATGTCGTCACGACCTTCGGCACGGCGTTTTTCCAGCAGGTCGTAGTAGACCTTGCCGCTACACAGCACGAGACGAGTGACCTTTTTCGGATCATGCGCATCGATTTCCGGAATAACGGTCTGGAACGAACCTTCGGCCAGATCTTCCAGGGTCGAGATGGCCAGCTTGTGACGCAGCAGCGACTTCGGAGTCAGGACTACCAGTGGTTTGCGCAGAGGACGAATCACCTGGCGACGCAGCAAGTGGTAGATCTGGGCCGGCGTAGTCGGCATGCACACCTGAATGTTGTGCTCGGCACACAGCTGCAGGTAACGCTCCAGACGAGCCGAAGAGTGCTCCGGACCCTGACCTTCATAACCGTGTGGCAGCAACATGGTCAGACCGCACAGACGGCCCCACTTGTGCTCACCGCTGGTGATGAACTGGTCGATAACCACCTGGGCACCGTTGGCGAAGTCGCCGAACTGGGCTTCCCAGATCACCAGCGCGTCAGGCGTGGTGGTGGAGTAGCCGTATTCGAACGCCAGTACGGCTTCTTCGGACAGGAACGAATCGTACAGGTCGAAACGTGGCTGGCCTTCATACAGGTGTTGCAACGGGATGTAGGTGCCCGCGTCTTTCTGGTTGTGCAATACCGCATGACGGTGCGAGAACGTACCGCGGCCGATGTCCTGGCCGGTCATGCGAATCGGATGACCTTCGAACGCCAGGGTCGCGTACGCCATGGTTTCGGCGTAACCCCAGTTGATCGGCAGGCCGCCGGCTTGCATTTTCTGACGGTCTTCGTAGATCTTCGCAACCTGGCGCTGAACCACGAAGCCTTCCGGAATTTCCAGCAGCTTGGCGGACAACTCCTGAAGGGTTTTCAGATCGAACGTGGTGTCGTGACGCGCAGTCCAGGCGTGGCCCAGGTACGGACGCCAGTCGACGAACAGCTCTTTGTTCGGCTCCTTGACCAGGCTTTTCACTACGTGCAGACCGTTGTCCAGCGCGTTGCGGTATTCGTCGACTTTCGCCTGAACACGTGCAACGTCAAGCACACCGCTCTGGGTCAGACGATCGGCATACAGCTCACGCGTGGTGCGCTGCTTGGTGATCTGCTGATACATCAGAGGCTGGGTGCCGCTTGGCTCGTCCGCTTCGTTGTGACCGCGACGACGGTAGCAGACCAGGTCGATCACCACGTCACGCTTGAACTGCATGCGGTAATCGATGGCCAGCTGGGTCACGAACAATACGGCTTCCGGATCATCACCATTCACATGGAGGATCGGCGCCTGGATCATTTTCGCAACGTCGGTGGCGTACTCGGTGGAACGCGAGTCTTCCGGGTTGCTGATGGTGAAGCCAACCTGGTTGTTGATCACGATGTGAACCGTACCGCCAGTCCGGAAGCCGCGGGTCTGCGACATCTGGAAGGTTTCCATGACCACGCCCTGACCGGCGAATGCCGCGTCACCGTGGATGGAAATCGGCAGGACCTTTTCACCGGTAGGGTCGTTACGACGATCCTGACGGGCACGCACCGAACCCTCGACCACTGGCGAAACGATTTCCAGGTGGGACGGGTTGAAGGCCATGGCCAGGTGGACTTCGCCGCCTGCGGTCATCACGTTGGAGGAGAAGCCCTGGTGGTATTTAACGTCACCGGAGCCCAGCTCGACCTTCTTCTTGCCTTCGAACTCGTCGAACAGCTCGCGCGGGTTCTTGCCGAAGGTGTTGACCAGCACGTTCAGACGGCCACGGTGGGCCATGCCGATAACGATTTCCTTGGTGCCGTAGGAACCGGAGCGCTGGATCAGCTCGTCAAGCATCGGAATCAGGCTCTCGCCGCCTTCCAGGCCGAAACGCTTGGTGCCCGGGTATTTGGTACCCAGGTATTTTTCCAGACCTTCGCCCGCGGTGACGCGCTCGAGCAGATGGCTCTTGATGTCGGCCGAATACACCGGACGACCACGCACGCCTTCCAGACGCTGCTGGAACCACTGGCGCTGCTCGGAATCGACGATGTGGGTAAATTCAGCGCCGATGGTGCGGCAATATGTCTGCTGCAACGCTTCGTGAATTTCGCGTAGGCTCGCTTCCTCTTTGCCGATGAACAGGTCGCCGGCACGGAAGGTCGTATCAAGATCGGCATTGGTCAAGCCGTAATGATTGATCGACAGGTCTGCAGGTGCAGGACGCTGCCACAGTCCCAGCGGGTCAAGCTGGGCTGCCTGGTGGCCACGCATACGGTAGGCCTGGATCAGTCGCAGTACTTCAACTTGCTTCTTCTCGTGCTCACTGCTCACGCTGCCGGCGGAAACCGGTTGGGCGCGGCGCTGGTTCTTTGCCAGCAGCACGAAATGATCGCGAATCGTCGAGTGCGATACATCGGTGGCAGCGTTGCCGTCAGCGGGCAACGTCTGAAATTTGGTGCGCCACTCTTCTGGCACAGCGTTAGGGTCGTGCAGGTAGAGCTCATAAAGCTCTTCCACATAGGCAGCGTTACCACCTGAAAGATAGCCGCTGTTCCACATGCGCTGCATCACGCTTTCTTGCATGCTTGGTCACCCTCGGTTAGGGGAACACCATCGGCGAAGACACCGAGCAAGCTTGCAGAAGTCCGAGTGCAGCGACCAAAACAAGCCACTTAGGATCACGCTGATAGTCCGGGTACCAGCCCGGATGCCCCTGCTTGTCTCATTTCTTCAAAATAAGAGCCGCAGCCTTGTGGGCTGCCACTCTGGTTATAGCTACGACGCGGGTTGAAGCCCGCGCCCTAGCCTCTACGGGTACAGCAGTCCTACGGGTACAACAGCTGAATCACACGCCGCTTTGCAGCAGCATGTTACGTATGTGACCGATGGCCTTAGTCGGGTTCAGGCCTTTCGGGCATACGTTGACGCAGTTCATGATCCCGCGGCAGCGGAATACGCTGAACGGGTCATCCAGCGAAGCCAGACGCTCGGAAGTCTTGGTGTCACGGCTGTCTGCCAGGAAGCGGTAGGCTTGCAGCAGAGCAGCTGGACCCAGGAACTTGTCCGGGTTCCACCAGAAGGACGGGCACGAGGTCGAGCAGCAAGCGCACAGGATGCACTCGTACAGACCGTCGAGCTTTTCACGCTCTTCAGGAGTCTGCAGACGCTCGATGGCCGGAGCCGGCGTGTCGTTCTGCAGGAAAGGCTTAACCTTCTCGTATTGCTTGTAGAAGATGCTCATATCGACGACCAGGTCACGGATAACCGGCAAACCTGGCAGAGGACGAACGATCAACTTGTTACCTTTGACAACAGCAGACAGCGGCGTGACGCAGGCCAGACCGTTTTTGCCGTTGATGTTCATGCCGTCGGAACCGCAAACACCTTCACGGCAAGAGCGACGATAGGAGAAACCCTCGTCCTGCTCTTTGATCAGGGCCAGCACGTCCAGCACCATCAGGTCTTTACCACCGGTGTCGACCTGGAATTCCTGCATGAACGGCGCGGCGTCCTGATCAGGGTTGTAGCGATAAACACTGACTTGCAACATGGCGGCCACCCTTAATAAGTCCGAATCTTAGGTTCAAAAGTCGGAACAGTCTTCGGCGAGAAGTTCACGGCACGCTTGGTAACGCGCTTGTCACCCGGGAAGTACAGGGTGTGGCACAGCCAGTTTTCGTCGTCGCGGTCTTCGTAGTCTTCACGGGCGTGAGCACCGCGGGACTCTTTGCGGATTTCTGCAGCGATAGCAGTAGCTTCGGCCACTTCCAGCAGGTTTTGCAGTTCCAGCGCTTCGATACGAGCAGTGTTGAACGCCTGGCTCTTATCGTTGATCTTGACGTTGGCGATACGGCCACGCAGATCAGCCAGCTGAGCAATACCCTTCTGCATGTATTCGCCGGTACGGAATACACCGAAGTAGTTCTGCATGCAGCTTTGCAGCTCTTTACGCAGGGTAGCGACGTCTTCGCCTTCGGTACGCGAGTTCAGGCCATCGAGACGAGCCAGGGCTGCGTCGATGTCGGACTGGCGAGCACGGGTGTAGTCAACGCCTTCTTTCAGGGTCTGCTCCAGGAACAGGCCCGCGGCACGGCCGAATACCACCAGGTCGAGCAGCGAGTTGCCGCCCAGACGGTTGGCACCGTGAACCGATACGCACGCCACTTCACCTACCGCGAACAGACCAGGAATGATCTGGTCAACGCCGTCGGCGTCCTGAGTGATTGCCTGGCCATGAATGTTGGTGGCAACGCCGCCCATCATATAGTGGCAGGTCGGAACAACCGGGATCGGCGCTACGGCTGGGTCGACGTGAGCGAAGGTCTTGGACAGTTCCATGATGCCGGGCAGACGGCTGTGCAGAACTTCTTCACCGAGGTGATCGAGTTTCAGCATCACGTGGTCGCCATCCGGGCCGCAACCGTTGCCAGCGATGATTTCTTTCACCATCGAACGGGCAACAACGTCACGACCGGCAAGGTCTTTGGCGTTCGGAGCATAACGCTCCATGAAACGCTCGCCGTGCTTGTTGATCAGGTAACCGCCTTCACCGCGGCAACCTTCGGTAACCAGTACACCGGCGCCGGCGATGCCGGTCGGGTGGAACTGCCACATTTCGATGTCTTGTACCGGCACGCCAGCACGCAGAGCCATGCCGACGCCGTCACCGGTGTTGATCAAGGCGTTGGTGGTGGACGAGTAGATACGACCCGCACCGCCAGTCGCCAGAACGGTGGCGTTAGCGCGGACGTAGGAGGTTTCGCCGGTTTCGATGCAGATGACGATCATGCCGACAAAGGCACCGTCTTCGTTCTTCACCAGGTCGACGCCGTAGTATTCGTTGAGGAATACGGTGCCGGCCTTCAGGTTGGCCTGGTACAGAGTGTGCAGCAGTGCGTGACCGGTACGGTCGGCAGCAGCGCAGGTACGGGCAGCCTGGCCACCTTTACCGAAGTCTTTCGACTGACCGCCGAACGGACGCTGGTAGATGCGACCCTGCTCGGTACGGGAGAACGGCAAGCCCATGTGCTCGAGCTCGAAGACCGCTTCCGGACCTACGGAACACATGTATTCGATAGCGTCCTGGTCACCGATGTAGTCGGAACCCTTGACGGTATCGTACATGTGCCAGCGCCAGTCATCGTTCGGATCAGCGGACGCGATGGCGCAGGTGATGCCACCCTGGGCGGATACAGTGTGCGAACGAGTCGGGAAAACCTTGGTAACTACGGCAGTCTTGTGACCGCCTTGTGCCAGTTGCAGCGCAGCGCGCATGCCAGCACCGCCGCCGCCAATGATGATGGCGTCGAACGAAAGTGTATTTACTGAGTTAGACATGAATCAGATACCCCAGAGAATCTGCACACCCCAGACGAAGTAAGCGAACATCGCAACGCCGCATACTGCCTGGAAAAGGAAACGTACTGCAGTCGCGGACTTGCCCAGCGCCATTGGCGTCAGGTAGTCGGTCGCGATGGTCCACATGCCGACCCAGGCGTGAGCGCCAAGGGCAACCAGGGCCAGTAGACTGAAGATGCGCATCCAGTTGTTTGCGAACAGCAAGTGCCATTGGGCGTAGCCAAGGCCAGGGTGCGCAACAAGGTATCCGATCAGAAAAATGAAATAAGCCGCGAGAACGACTGCAGACACACGCTGTGCCATCCAGTCATAGAGGCCCGAACGCGATAGGTTCGTAACGCTGGTTACCATATCCAAACTCCCGCCAGAACGATCATCACCACGGAAACGGCGATGACGATTTTCGAGCCCAGCTTGCCGCCTTCCAGCGTCTCACCGATGCCCATGTCCATGATCAGATGGCGTACACCGGCCACCATGTGATACAGCAAGGCGGATAGAAGGCCCCATGCTACGAACTTGGCCAGAGGACTGGTCAAGCATGCCTTCACCTCGGCAAAACCTTCCTCGGAACCCAGGGATTTGCTCAATGCATACAGCATGATGCCAAGGCCCAGGAAGAGGATGATGCCGGAAACACGGTGAAGAAACGACGTAACGCCGGTGATGGGGAGTTTGATGGTCCTTAGGTCTAGGTTTACAGGTCGTTGGCTTTTCACGGCTTTTTTTCACACTGAAGAGCCCCTAACAATCAGGGCAAAGTTGTTGGGGAGTGCACTGGTCAGGTAACCACCACCCAGGGATGCGACCCCCAATAAAGCAGGCCCAAAAGCCCCTGGCGGTCGGTGGCCGAGTATAGACAGTTAGGCTACTAATGACAACGCGTTCACCTTCCCCTAATAGCTCATTGCGCAAGCGGGATAAAAGGCGTAAACGGCAGCCAATTTCAAGGAAAAAGTCGGGTTAAAGCCTTCTGGAGCAAGACTTTAGGCAAATTGACATTCGAATTTATCTCACTATAGTGGTGCGGGCCCTGCGTGGGGGGTCTGTCTGATGATTTCAAGCATAAATAGGAGGCCACATGGCTGACAAAAAAGCGCAGTTGATCATCGAGGGCGCAGCCCCCGTCGAGCTGCCCATTTTAACCGGCACCGTTGGTCCCGATGTAATCGACGTTCGGGGCCTGACGGCCACGGGCCGTTTCACTTTTGACCCGGGTTTCATGTCGACCGCCTCTTGCGAGTCGAAGATTACCTATATCGACGGTGACAACGGCATTTTGTTGCACCGCGGCTACCCGATCGAGCAACTCGCCGAGAAGTCGGACTATCTGGAAACCTGCTACCTGCTGCTCAACGGCGAGTTGCCGACCGCAGAACAGAAGGCCCAGTTCGTCAGCACCGTCAAGAACCACACCATGGTTCATGAGCAACTGAAGACCTTCTTCAACGGTTTCCGCCGCGACGCCCACCCAATGGCCGTCATGTGCGGTGTAGTCGGCGCCCTTTCGGCCTTCTACCACGACTCCCTGGACATCAATAACCCGCAGCATCGCGAAATTTCCGCGATCCGTCTGGTTGCCAAGATGCCAACCCTGGCAGCAATGGTTTACAAGTACTCCATGGGTCAACCCATGATGTACCCGCGCAACGATCTGTCGTATGCGGAAAACTTCCTGCACATGATGTTCAACACCCCGTGCGAGATCAAACCGATCAGCCCGGTACTCGCCAAGGCCATGGACCGGATCTTCATCCTCCACGCCGACCACGAGCAGAACGCATCGACCTCCACCGTACGTCTGGCAGGCTCCTCGGGTGCCAACCCGTTCGCCTGTATCGCTGCCGGTATCGCCGCACTCTGGGGCCCGGCTCACGGCGGCGCCAACGAAGCCGTGCTGACCATGCTCGATGAAATTGGCGATGTCTCGAACATCGACAAGTTCATCGCCAAGGCCAAGGACAAGAACGATCCGTTCAAACTGATGGGCTTCGGTCACCGGGTTTACAAAAACCGCGACCCACGCGCTACCGTCATGAAAAAGACCTGCGACGAAGTACTCAAGGAACTGGGCATCCAGAACGATCCGCAACTCGAACTGGCCATGCGCCTGGAAGAGATCGCCCTGACCGACCCGTACTTCATCGAACGCTCGCTGTACCCGAACGTCGACTTCTACTCGGGGATCATCCTCAAGGCAATTGGCATTCCAACCAGCATGTTCACCGTGATCTTCGCCCTGGCGCGGACCGTCGGCTGGATCTCCCACTGGAAAGAAATGCTCTCCAGCCCGTACAAGATCGGCCGCCCGCGCCAGCTGTACACCGGCTACGAGTCGCGTGACATCACCCGGCTTGAAGACCGCAAGTAAGACCTGTCTTGCGATAACGTCTTAGCTGCACCGGAAACGGCCTCTGCCTCTTGTAGAAGAGCAGAGGCCGTTTTTGTTTGTGCCTGCCTCTCCCCGCCCCTAAGGGTAGAGCTCAACAAAAATGCCCCGATCTCTCGACCGGGGCATTTCTATTTAACGCAGCTTATATATAGAAGCTCGTACATGCCTGTACGTTAGTGCGACACCGCCCCACTCGCCCCCAACCCGGTCTGCGAACGGACGAATTGCGGGAAGAACAGCGCCCGCTCATTGTCAGCCGCTGCGGACTTGTCAGTGATGGAGAAGAACCAGATGCCGACAAAGGCAATGGCCATCGAGAACAGCGCCGGGTACTCATACGGGAAGATCGCCTTCTCGTGCCCCATGATCTGCACCCAAATGGTCGGACCCAGCACCATCAAGCCCACCGCACTGACCAGCCCCATCCAGCCACCGACCATCGCACCGCGCGTGGTCAGCTTCTTCCAGTACATGGAAAGCAGCAGCACCGGGAAGTTGCAACTGGCAGCGATCGAGAATGCCAGGCCCACCATGAACGCGATGTTCTGGCTTTCGAACAGGATGCCCAGAATAATCGCCAACACGCCCAAGGCGATGGTGGTGATTTTCGAAACCCGGATTTCATCCTTCTCGTTAGCCTTGCCCTTCTTGATCACACTGGCGTACAGGTCATGAGACACCGCCGTGGCCCCGGCCAGAGTCAGACCCGCAACCACCGCCAGAATGGTGGCGAAGGCCACCGCCGAGATAAAGCCGAGGAAGATACTGCCGCCCACTGCATTGGCCAGGTGCACCGCTGCCATGTTGTTGCCGCCCACCAGCGCGCCCGCAGCGTCCTTGAAGGCCGGGTTAGTGCTGACCAGCAGGATTGCGCCGAAGCCGATAATGAACGTCAGGATATAGAAGTAGCCAATGAAGCCGGTGGCATACAGTACGCTTTTGCGTGCTTCTTTCGCGTCACTCACGGTAAAGAAACGCATCAGGATATGCGGCAGGCCAGCGGTACCGAACATCAACGCCAGGCCAAGGGAAAATGCCGAGATCGGGTCCTTCACCAGACCGCCCGGACTCATGATCGCCTCACCTTTGGGGTGAACCTTGATCGCTTCGGAGAACAGCATATTGAAGTCGAAGTGGACGTACTTCATCACCATCAGCGCCATGAACGACGCACCGGACAACAACAGCACGGCCTTGATGATCTGCACCCAGGTGGTCGCCAGCATGCCGCCGAACAACACATAGAGGCACATCAGGATCCCCACCAGAATCACCGCGACATAGTAGTCGAGCCCGAACAGCAACTGGATCAGCTTGCCGGCACCGACCATTTGCGCGATCAGGTAGAACGCCACCACCACCAGCGAACCGCAGGCTGACAAGGTGCGAATCTGGGTTTGCCCGAGACGGTAGGACGCCACATCGGCAAACGTGTACTTACCCAGGTTACGCAAGCGCTCGGCGATCAGGAACAGAATGATCGGCCAGCCCACCAGGAAGCCGATCGAGTAGATCAGACCATCGTAGCCAGACGCAAACACCAGCGCGGAAATCCCCAGGAAGGACGCCGCCGACATGTAGTCACCGGCAATCGCCAGACCGTTCTGCAAACCGGTAATCCGGCCGCCCGCCGCGTAGTAGTCGGCTGCCGACTTGGTGCGCCTGGAGGCCCAGTAGGTGATGCACAGCGTTGCGCCGACGAACACCACAAACATCAGGATCGCCGATATGTTGAGCGGTTGTTTGTGCACTTCGCCCGTAAGCGCCTCGGCCGCCCAAACGGCCGGTGCGAAGGCGGCAATGCCTAAAGCTGCCAATAGACGCCGGATCATTGCTGAGCCTCCTTGAGAATCGCATTGTTCAGGTCGTCGAATTCGCCATTGGCGCGCCGTACGTAAATGGCTGTCAGGACGAAGGCCGACACAATCAGCCCGACCCCAATCGGAATGCCCCAGGTAATCGATGACCCGGGGCTGATCTTCGCCCCCAGTACATGCGGTCCATAAGCAATCAATAAGATGAAGCCCGAGTAAAGCCCAAGCATGATCGCCGAAAGAATCCAGGCGAACCGCTCCCGTTTACGAACCAGCTCCTTGAAGCGCGGGCTGTTTTGAATCGAGAGGTAAATGCTGTCGTTCATTGTTTTTATCCTCGCAGCACAGATTTTTATTGGAACGTATCCACTCTATGCGGCTGCGGAACAGGTTCCAGACGACCTTAGTATTAGAACGACATGACTATTTCGCCAATTTTCTGCCCCTAAACAGCCGAAAGAATTGGAAATGGCTTTTGAATCAGCCACAAACCCTGTGGAGCGGGGATCAACCTGAAACAAATGTGGGAGCGAGCCTGCTCGCGATGGCGCCGTATCAGTCAACCTATCTGTCAACTGTTACACCGCTATCGCGAGCAGGCTCGCTCCCACAGGGATGAAGCGTTATCCGGGTTTATTTAGTCCAGTCAGCGACGCGTTGCGGGTGTTTGGTCACCCAATCCTTGGCTGCCACTTCAGGTTTGGCACCATCCTGGATGGCCAGCATGACTTCGCCGATTTCGTCTTTCGACGCCCACTGGAAGTTCTTCAGGAACTTCGCAACTTCCGGCGCTTTGGTTGCCAGTTCTTTGCTACCGATGCTGTTTACGGTTTCAGCTGCGCCATAAACGCCTTTTGGATCTTCCAGGAAGCGCAGTTTCCACTTGGCGAACATCCAGTGAGGTACCCAACCGGTGACCGCGATGGATTCGTTTTTCTTCTCGGCACGGGTCAGCTCGGCAATCATGCCGGCACCGGAACTGGCCTTGAGGGTGTAGTTGCTCAGACCGTAATCCTTGATCGCCTGATCGGTCTTGAGCATTACGCCTGAACCGGCGTCGATGCCGACGATACGACCTTTGAAGCTCTCGTCGGTTTTAAGATCCTCAATGGTCTTGGCCTTGACGTACTCCGGCACGATCAGACCGATTTTCGCATCCTTGAAGTTCGGGCCGTAATCGACGACCTGATCCTTGTTCTTCGCCCAGTATTCGCCATGGGTCACTGGCAGCCAGGCTGACAGCATTGCATCGAGTTTGCCGGTGGCGACACCCTGCCACATGATCCCGGTGGCCACGGCTTGCAGTTTCACGTCGTAGCCGAGTTTTTGCTTGATCACTTCCGCAGCCACGTTGGTTGTGGCGACGCTGTCCGACCAGCCATCGACATAACCGATCGTCACTGCCTTGCTTTCGGCGCTGGCCACAGTAGAACTGATCGCCAGCACCAAAGCCGCACCTGCGCCCAAGAGTAGTCGCATCTTCATCGTTACTTCCCCGAAAGTGCTGCGCCCGACGGATGCCGAGCAGCGTCAATGTATTGTTATGGTGCCCAGCGCCCCCATCACGCCTCACCGCAAACCCGTTCGAACATCAGCGGAGTACTGATGAGTCGATAATCAACCTCGCGCCCAAGGCGACCTGCTCTGCCTGCGACCTCAAGGCATCGAGAAACGACATCAGAACGCCAGCAACCGCGTCCTGCAAAAATGCCCCTGCGAATCCCGCCTGAACTTTGCATGTCAAAACCATGCAGGTCACCAAGCACGGGACAAATGCAGGTAAGATGCGCGGCTTTGTTCCCAGACGGCCTGACCATGCCCGCCACCTCGCGCTTCCCCTTCTTCGCTTATCTATTTGCCTGCCTGCTCGGCCTGTTTGCCCTTGGTGGTTACTGGTACGGGCTCGGTCAACCGGTGGTGCTGCCGGACGTGGCCAGCGCCACGCACAAATTGCAGTGCGCCTCGTACACACCGTTCGACAAGGACCAATCGCCATTCGATCAGCCGTTCAAACTGCGCCCTGAACGCATGGACGCCGACCTCGCGTTGCTGGCAACCCGCTTCGAGTGCATTCGCACCTACTCGATGACCGGTCTCGAAGCGTTGCCGGACCTGGCGCGCAAGCATGGCCTGAAGCTGATGATCGGCGCCTGGGTCAACAGCAATCCGGTGGACACTGCCAAGGAAGTCGAACTGCTGATCGCCGAGGCCAACGCCAACCCGGACGTGGTCAGCTCAGTGATCGTAGGCAACGAAACCCTGCTGCGCAAGGAAGTCACCGGCGCGCAATTGGCCAAGCTGATCAACCACGTCAAGAGCCACGTCAAACAGCCGGTGACCTACGCCGATGTCTGGGAGTTCTGGCTCAAACACCCTGAAGTCGCCCCGGCGGTGGACTTCCTGACCATCCACTTGCTGCCGTACTGGGAAGATGATCCGTCCAACATCGACGCCGCCCTACAGCACGTTGCCGAGGTTCGGCAGATCTTTGGCAGTCGCTTCGCCCCCAAGGACGTGCTGATTGGTGAAACCGGTTGGCCCAGTGAAGGCCGTCAACGGGAAACCGCTGTACCGAGCCGCGTCAATGAAGCCAAGTTCATTCGTGGTTTTGTGGCGATGGCCGAGCAACAAGGCTGGCACTACAACCTGATCGAAGCCTTTGACCAGCCGTGGAAACGCGCCAGTGAAGGAGCGGTCGGCGGTTACTGGGGGCTGTTCGACGCAAACCGTCAGGACAAGGGCGTACTGGCAGGCCCCGTCACCAACCTGCCGTTCTGGCCGCAATGGCTGGCAGTCGGCGGCCTGATCTTCCTCGGTACGCTGATGCTGGGCGGCCGCGTACGCAGCACTCGCGCAGCGTTGACGCTGCCACTGCTCGGTGCGGTCGCTGCGTGCTCCATTGGCACCTGGGGTGAACTGGCTCGCGTTACCAGCCGCTTTACCGATGAGTGGATCTGGGCCGCGTTACTGACCGGCCTGAACGTTTTGGTACTGGCCCACGCGGCGTTGTTCCTCAGCGCCAGAACCGGTTGGCGTGAACGCGCCTTCAATGCACTGGAACGTCGCGCTGGCTGGCTGCTCGCGGCAGCCGGGTTCGCTTGTGCAGTGATGATGCTGGCGCTGGTGTTCGAACCGCGCTATCGCAGCTTCCCAAGCGCCGCCCTGCTGCTGCCAGCGCTGGTCTATCTGATTCGCCCGGTCAGCGCACCACGCCGGGAAATCGCACTACTGACCTTCATCATCGGCGCCAGCATTGCCCCGCAGCTGTACCGTGAAGGCCTGTTCAACCAGCAAGCCTGGGGCTGGGCGCTGGTTTGTCTGCTGATGGTTGCTGCGCTGTGGCGCAGCTTGCGGGTGCGCAATACCTGATAAATTGCATTGATTATCGGCGGTCTTTTGTGGCGAGGGGGCTTGCCCCCGCTGGACTACGGAGTAGTCCCGAGTCCAGCCGATTCACCACGAGCTTTTTACGGCTGCTTCGCAGCCGAACGGGGCGGTGCGGCGTTCCGACAAGCCCCCTCGCCACACGCCCGCACCAACCGCAACCCTGCGATCACCACGGCAAATACCGCAATGCCGGTGTTGTACAAGGCCAATGCCGGAAACCCGAACACCAGCGACAGCACCGCCAGCCACCAGCCCGCCCGGCCCGGCACCACAAAGCCCAGGACCGCAGCCGCCAATGCAGCCCCGCCCATCACCTTGAAATGAATCAGCAAGCCGAGGGTCGAGCGCGCCTGGCATTCCCAACGGCTTGCTTCATCGACGCAGAGACCAACCCACTGGGCGTCCTCCATCAGGACATAACGCAGGCCATAACTGGCGGCCAGCCACAGCGGCAAGGCGATAAGCAAAATAATGACGGGCAGACGGCGGGACATGAAGCACTCCGATAAACGAAAACGGCGCCCAGCTTAATCGCCCGCCAGCCGTAAGCAAGCGAGACCCGTAGAAATCTGTTCAGACAATCGCTGCAAAGTGTATCGTTCAGCCGCTATTGATCCGAATTCAGCCTCTTTGGTGCCGCCGCATGGCACTTTGGCACATTACTGATGGTCATAGCCTGCGAACCTCATCAGGCACCTTCCTTTAAGGGATTTAGTCATGCTCCGTTCCCTGCGCTTCGCTGCCTTGTTTGGCGGCCTTATTTTGAGTGCGTCCGCGCTGGCGGCGGACATCGACGCCGTCAGTTATGGCTACCCCTTGACCAACCCGTTCGAGGCGACCATCGCCACGACCCCGCCGGAGTTGCGTCCCGAGTTGCCGTCCGATGACGCGATCCATCAATCGGATTACACCCTGAAGCTGCGTCCGGAACGCGAGTTCGACCTGCCGGACAATTTCTGGCCAGTGAAAAAGCTCACCTATCGCATGGCCACGCAGGATCACGCCGCACCGCTGATTTTCCTGATTGCCGGCACCGGCGCACGCTTCGACAGCAGCATTAACGAATACCTGAAAAAGCTCTACTACAAGGCCGGTTATCACGTCGTGCAACTGTCCTCACCGACCAGTTTCGACTTCATGAGCGCCGCTTCCCGCTTCGCCACCCCAGGCGTGTCCAAGGAAGATGCCGAGGACATGTACCGCGTGATGCAAGCGGTCCGCGCGCAAAACCCGAAGCTGCCGATCACCGACTACTACCTCACCGGCTATAGCCTGGGCGGACTGGACGCGGCGTTTGTCAGCAAACTGGATGAAACCCGACGCAGCTTCAACTTCAAGAAAGTCTTGCTGCTCAATCCTCCGGTCAACCTCTACACCTCTGTCACCAACCTCGACAAACTGGTGCAAACCGAGGTCAAGGGCATCACCAACAGCACCACGTTCTATGAACTGATGCTCAACAAGCTGACGCGCTACTTCCAGCAGAAAGGCTACATCGACCTCAACGACGCGCTGGTCTACGACTTCCAGCAATCGAAACAGCACCTGAGCAACGAACAGATGGCCATGCTGATCGGCACCTCGTTCCGCTTTTCCGCTGCCGACATCACCTTCACCTCGGACCTGATCAACCGACGCGGCCTGATCATCCCGCCCAAGTTTCCGATCACCGAAGGCACCAGCCTCACGCCATTCCTCAAGCGTGCACTGCAATGTGATTTCGACTGCTACCTCACCGAGCAGGTGATCCCGATGTGGCGCGCCCGGACCGACGGCGGCAGCATCTTGCAGTTGATTGACCAGGTCAGCCTCTACGCGCTCAAGGATTACCTGCACGACAGCCCGAAAATCGCCGTGATGCACAATGCCGACGATGTGATCCTCGGCCCGGGCGACCTCGGCTTCTTGCGTAAAACCTTCGGCGATCGCCTGACGGTTTACCCTCACGGCGGCCATTGCGGCAACCTCAACTACCGCGTCAACGCCGACGCCATGCTGGAGTTCTTCCGTGGCTAAACACCTCCTTCTGCTCGCTGCACTGCTTGGCGCAGTCGGCTATGCCCATGCCGACAACAGCAAGGCCAACTCCACAACCGTGGTTGATCAGGACGGCTTCACCGAGCCCATGACCAAACTCAAGTTCAACCCGGGGCTGGACCAGCGTGAATTCGAACGCTCGACCCTGAATGCGCTGAATGTCTATGATCCGCTGGAGTCGTGGAACCGTCGGGTCTATCACTTCAACTACCGCTTCGACCAATGGGTGTTCCTGCCGGTGGTCGACGGTTATCGCTACATCACCCCAAGCTTCCTGCGCACGGGCGTCAGCAACTTCTTCAACAACCTGGGTGACGTGCCCAATCTGGTGAACAGCCTGCTGCAGTTCAAGGGTCAGCGTTCGCTGGACATCACCGGACGACTGCTGCTCAACACGACCCTCGGCATCGGCGGACTGTGGGACCCGGCCACCGCCATGGGCCTGCCGCGCCAGGTCGAAGACTTCGGCCAGACGCTGGGCTTCTACGGGGTTCCGGGCGGCGCTTACTTCGTACTGCCAATCCTCGGCCCCTCGAACCTGCGGGATACCGCAGGACTTGCGGTCGACTATACGGCGGAGTCGGCAATCAACTACCTGAACGTCTCGAAAGTCAGCGCAAACCACCCGGAAATCTGGGTCCTGCGCAGCATCGACAAGCGCTATCAGACCAACTTCCGCTACGGCCAGCTGAACTCGCCGTTCGAGTACGAAAAAGTGCGTTACGTGTACACCGAAGCGCGCAAGTTGCAGATTGCCGAGTGACTTCATCAGCAACAAAAACCTGTGGGAGCAGCCGGTCGACGCTCGACTGCTCGCGATGAGGCCATAACATTCAACATTGATGTTGCCTGTTACACCGCTATCGCGAGCAGGCTCGCTCCCACATCTATGGTTACCCCCTTTTCTGCAATACTGTTTTTGATGCGTGTTTGGCTTGCTTTCATCTATCCGGCGTCTGTGTGGGGTGGCAACCCCGCGCCTCGATGAGAATCGATGCCTAACGATCCTAATTATTCGAACGGCCTTTCAGCCGTGTGGGAGCTCAGGGTTGTCGTCAGGCCGGTTAGCCGTTCACGTCATCTGTTATCCAGCATCGCAAAACCAGGTGGGTGGTGCTCGGGTGACAGCAGGGTCAGGCGTTCATCGCGGTTGGCCCTGCATCAAATTCAGTGTGGTGGGCCAGCAATCGCCCAGGCGATCCTTGCCAGCTTGTTGGCCAGCGCGCAGACCACATGGTTGGAGTGATGGTGGGCCAATAGCTGCCGGACCCAGTCCGCCAGCCAGCCTTTCTGTCGGTCCAGTTGCATCAGGTAAACACGGGCACATTGGACAAGCAGGCGCCGCTGGTTGCGATCACCTCGCTTGCTGATGCCCAGCAGGACGGTCTTGCCGCCCGTAGAATGCTGTTTGGGTATCAGCCCGATTGAGGCCGAATAGCCTCGGCCGCATTTGAACTGCTTGCCATCGCCCAATTCGGCAGCCAGGACGCTGGAGGTGATCGGGCCTACGCAGGGCATGGTCATCAAACGAGCCGCCAGATCATCTTCGGCGGCCTGGCATTCCACTTCCTTGTCCAGCGTCTTGATCTGCCCATCCAGATAGGTGAAGTGCTCCTGCAACCTCGTCAGAAGTTTTTTGATGGGCACAGGAATTGAACTCGCTTCAAGCCGAGCGGGCAGTTCTTTGATGGGCTTGAAGCCTGTGGCCAGACTGACGCCGACCTCCAAAAGCGCTGCGTGAATCCGATTGACGGTCGCGGTGCGCTCTTTGATGAACGAATCGCGTGTCGAGTTGAGCATGGCCAGCAGCTGCTGAGCCTGGGTTTTGGGGTGTACAAAGCGCATTGTTGGACGAGTCGCCGCCTCGCAGATCGCTCGGCATCAGCGAAGTCGTTTTTGTTGCTTTTCACGTAAGGGCGTACGAGATGCGGGGCAATGAGCTTGGGCGTATGTCCCAGCTTCGCGACCTCCTGCGCCATGAAGTGGGCTCCGCCGCAGGCTTCCATCACAACGGTGCAGGGTTCGAGATTCATCAGGTGCTGCATGAGCGCCGCACGAGTAAACTTTTTGCGGTAACTCATGACCACGATCATCTTGCGCGTGTAGATGGAAAGAGTGTTTTCCCAGATCGATGGCGGCAATAGCTACTTTGTTCATGGCAACGGTCTCCGATGAGCCCCCTGCGAAAGCTTAGTGGGCGATCACAGGGGGCGGCGGGGGTAGCCATTTCATTATTTGATCTGCGTTGCCTATGGACAGTGTCCAGAACTCAACCTTTGACTGCGCGCCAGATTTTGCCCACCGCTGTCACACCCGCCAATACCACCGCTCCGGCAATAATCCCCGCTGCCGCGTTGAGCAAGCCCGGCACGATCCACGACATGCCGCCGACGCTCTGACTCACACCTTCAATCCAGTGATGCACCGCCGGCACGCCATGGGTCAGGATCCCGCCGCCGACCAGGAACATCGCCGCCGTGCCGATCACCGAGAGGCTTTTCATCATGTATGGCGCGGCGCGCAGGATGGCGCCGCCGATGCTTTTGGCCATTTGCCCGGGCTTGCGGGTCAGCCACAGGCCGAGGTCGTCGAGCTTGACGATGCCTGCCACCAGACCGTAAACGCCGACTGTCATGACGATAGCGATGCCTGAGACCACGATCACCTGCTGCATCAGCGTTGCACCGGCCACGGTGCCAAGCGTGATGGCGATGATTTCAGCCGAAAGAATGAAGTCGGTGCGCACCGCACCTTTGATCTTGTCCTGCTCGTACGCCACCAGATCTGTCGCCGGATCAGCAACGGCTTCGACCCATTGCGCGTGTTCCGCCTGATCCTCAGCCTTGCTGTGAAGGACCGTGTGGGCAAGTTTTTCGAAGCCTTCAAAACACAAGTAGGCGCCGCCGACCATCAACAAGGGTGTCACCAGCCAAGGGATGAATGCACTGATCGCCAGCGCTGACGGCACCAGAATCAGTTTGTTGCGAAACGAACCCTTGGCCACGGCCCAGACCACCGGAATTTCCCGCTCAGCGCGGACACCGGATACCTGCTGGGCGTTGAGCGCCAAGTCGTCGCCGAGCACCCCGGCGGTCTTCTTCGCGGCCATCTTGGTCATCAACGCGACGTCGTCGAGTACGGCGGCGATATCGTCGATCAGCACCAGCAAACTGCTTCCAGCCATGGATTATGGTTTCCTTCGGGAATGAATGGTGCGCAGCATAGCGTGTCGCGGCGCTCAAGGGCGTTCTTGAGCGCTGCGCGAGGCCGGTGCTACCATGCGCAACCGCCAGTATCGGCAAGGAATCACCTGGTTTATGAGCACTATCCGCGAGCGCAATAAAGAACTGATCCTGCGTGCCGCCAGTGAAGAGTTTGCCGACAAAGGCTTCGCTGCGACCAAAACCAGTGACATCGCGGCCAAGGCGGGGTTGCCCAAGCCCAACGTCTATTACTACTTCAAATCCAAGGAAAACCTCTACCGCGAGGTCCTTGAAAGCATCATCGAGCCGATTCTCCAGGCCTCGACGCCGTTCAACGCTGACGGTGTGCCGAGCGACGTGCTCAGCGGCTACATTCGCTCGAAGATCCATATTTCCCGCGACCTGCCGTTCGCGTCCAAGGTGTTTGCCAGCGAGATCATGCACGGTGCGCCGCACCTGAGCGCCGACCTGGTCGAACAGCTCAACGCCCAGGCCAAGCACAACATCGACTGCATCCAGACCTGGATCGATCGCGGCCAGATCGCCCCGATCGACCCCAACCACCTGATGTTCAGCATCTGGGCCGCGACCCAGACCTACGCCGACTTCGACTGGCAGATCTCCGCCGTCACCGGCAAGGCCAAGCTGGATGAAAGCGACTACGAAGCGGCGGCGCAGACCATTATCCGGTTGGTGCTCAAGGGCTGCGAGCCGGATCGTTAGACCGCGGCGCGCCCATCGCGAGCAGGCTCGCTCCCACAAGGGATTTGTGAACACAGGAGATTCAGTGTGGGAGCGAGCCTGCTCGCGATGGCGGTAGTTCATTCACCAAAAATCAGGCAGTCACCCCAGCATCCGCCCGCAACCCCTGTTCCTCGATGGCGCTGATTGCGCATTGCTCGTCGATGTCCGAGGTGTCGCCGCTGATGCCGATGGCCCCCAGCACAACCCCATCCTGATCACGAATCAGCACCCCGCCCGGCGCGGGTACCACGCTGCCCTGCCCCAGGCTGTTAAGCGCGGCGATAAACGCCGGACGCTGTTGCGCATCCAGTGCCAATAGCCGCGAGCCCTTGCCCAGCGCGATCGCGCCCCAGGCTTTGCCGATGGCGATCTGTGGACGAAGCAGGCTGGCGCCGTCTTCGCGTTGCAAGCTCAACAAATGCCCGCCCGCATCGAGTACTGCAATGGTCAGCGGTGCCGCGGCGATCTTGCGCCCGAAGGCGATGGCCTGACCGGTCAGGCTGACTGCGACTTTCAAGGTTAAAGCGCTCATGGGTGCCGTCCTTATCTTGTTATGGGAAAGCCTTTGGGGTTCTTTTTGCTCCGAAGCCCGATGCAACAAATAGAACACAATGAATTATTTTTTGTATACAATAATTCTCTAAATGCGGCTCATGCGACGAAACGCCACAGTGTTTATGGCCCTCCGACGAATGAAACAGCCGCTTGAGAAAATGGATTGACCTGCGCCGTCCGCCATGAATACACTCTGCGCAAAGCCACTTGTATACAATTACAAAACGTAAAGAGGCACAAAACCATGAGCAAAATGAGAGCAATCGAAGCCGCCGTTCTGGTGATGCGCCGTGAAGGGGTTGATACCGCTTTTGGCATTCCCGGCGCTGCAATCAACCCGCTGTACTCCGCCCTGCAAAAGGTCGGCGGCATCGATCACGTCCTCGCTCGCCACGTTGAAGGCGCCTCGCACATGGCCGAGGGTTACACCCGCACCAAGGCCGGCAACATCGGCGTGTGCATCGGCACTTCGGGCCCTGCCGGTACCGACATGGTCACCGGGCTCTACAGCGCCTCGGCCGACTCGATCCCGATTCTTTGCATCACCGGGCAAGCCCCCCGTGCCCGTATGCACAAGGAAGACTTCCAGGCCGTCGACATCACCAGCATCGTCAAGCCCGTAACCAAGTGGGCGACCACCGTTCTGGAGCCGGGCCAGGTGCCTTACGCGTTCCAGAAAGCCTTCTATGAAATGCGCTCCGGCCGTCCAGGCCCGGTACTGATCGACCTGCCGTTCGACGTGCAGATGGCCGAAATCGAATTCGACATCGACGCTTACGAACCACTGCCACTGGCCAAGCCAGCGGCAACCCGCAAGCAAGTCGAGAAAGCCCTGGCCATGCTCGATCAGGCTGAACGTCCATTGCTGGTAGCCGGCGGCGGCATCATCAACGCCGATGCCAGCGACCTGCTGGTGGAATTCGCCGAGCTGACCGGTATTCCGGTTATCCCGACCCTGATGGGCTGGGGCACGATCCCCGACGATCACCCGCTGATGGTCGGCATGGTTGGCCTGCAGACTTCGCACCGTTACGGCAACGCGACAATGCTCAAGTCCGATGTGGTGCTGGGCGTGGGTAACCGCTGGGCCAACCGTCACACCGGTTCGGTCGAGGTGTACACCGAAGGCCGCAAGTTCATTCACGTCGACATCGAGCCGACCCAGATCGGCCGCGTGTTCACTCCGGATCAGGGCATCGTTTCCGACGCCGGTCTGGCGCTGAAAATGTTCATCGAAGTGGCCCGCGAGTGGAAAGCCGCCGGCAAACTGAAGGACCGCAGCGCCTGGCTGCAAGACTGCCAGCAACGCAAGGCGAGCCTGCACCGCAAGACTCACTTCGACAACGTGCCGGTCAAACCGCAGCGCGTATATGAAGAGATGAACCAGGTGTTCGGCAAAGACACCTGCTACGTCAGCACCATCGGCTTGTCGCAGATTGCCGGCGCGCAGTTCCTGCACGTCTACAAACCGCGTCACTGGATCAACTGCGGTCAGGCTGGTCCTTTGGGCTGGACCATTCCGGCAGCACTGGGCGTGGTCAAGGCTGACCCGAGCCGCAAGGTCGTGGCACTCTCGGGCGACTACGACTTCCAGTTCATGATCGAAGAACTGGCGGTGGGCGCGCAGTTCAAACTGCCGTACATCCACGTCGTGGTGAACAACTCATACCTGGGGCTGATCCGTCAGGCGCAGCGCGGTTTCGACATGGATTACTGCGTGCAGCTGTCCTTCGACAACCTCAACGCACCGGAGCTCAACGGTTACGGGGTTGACCACGTCGCGGTTGCCGAAGGTTTGGGTTGCAAGGCGTTGCGCGTGTTCGAACCGGCGGGCATCGCCCCGGCCCTGCGCAAGGCCGAGGAGCTGATCGAGGAGTTCAAGGTTCCGGTGATCGTCGAGATCATCCTGGAGCGCGTGACCAACATATCCATGGGCACCGAGATCAACGCCGTCAACGAATTCGAAGACCTGGCGCTGGTCGGCAGCGACGCACCGACGGCGATTTCGTTGCTCGACTGATGATCGTTCCCCTTGTGGGAGCGAGCCTGCTCGCGATGACTGCTTCACATCCAACAAAGATGTTGGCCGGTACAGCGCTTTCGCGAGCAAGCTCGCTCCCACAGGGGCCTCACATTTACAGGAGACCACCATGCCGCGTTTCGCAGCCAACCTGTCCATGCTGTTTACCGAGCAGGATTTTCTTGCCCGCTTTGAGGCGGCCGCCAAAGCCGGCTTCAGCGGTGTCGAATACCTGTTCCCTTACGATTTCAGCTCCGCCGAGATCAAGGCTCAACTGGATGCCAACGGTCTGACCCAAGTGCTGTTCAACCTGCCGGCCGGTGACTGGGCCAAAGGTGAACGCGGGATCGCCTGCCATCCGGATCGCGTGGAAGGGTTCCGCGCTGGCGTCGATCTGGCGATCGCTTATGCGCAGGTTCTGGGCAACACCCAAGTCAACTGCCTGGCCGGTATCCGCCCACAAGGCGTCGACGATGCCACCGTGGAAAAGACCTTTGTCGCCAACCTCAAATATGCTGCTGACAAGCTCCAAGCGGTGGGCATCAAACTGGTGATGGAAGCCATCAATACCCGCGACATCCCGGGCTTCTACCTGAACAACACCGCTCAGGCACTGTCGATTCGCGAACAAGTAGGCAGCGCCAACCTGTTCCTGCAATACGACATCTACCACATGCAAATCATGGAGGGCGACCTGGCCCGCACCATGGCCACGCACCTGGCTGAGATCAATCACATTCAACTGGCCGACAACCCGGGCCGCAACGAACCGGGCACCGGTGAAATCAACTACCGCTTCCTGTTCGAACACCTGGACCGCATCGGTTACCAGGGCTGGGTCGGTTGTGAATACAAACCGCTGACCACCACTGAAGCGGGCCTTGGCTGGCTGAAAACCCATAACGCAATCTAAAGCGAAACCTGTGGGAGCGAGCCTGCTCGCGATAGCGGTGTAACAGGCAACAGAGATGTCGAATGTTATGGCCTCATCGTCGGAACGACGCCCGGAGCAAGCTTGCTCCCACAAAAGCAGCGCTCCCCTATTTGCTTGAGCAACATAAAAACAAGAGGATTTTCTCATGGCTAAAATCGGATTTATCGGCACCGGCATCATGGGCCACCCAATGGCGTTGAACCTGCAGAAAGCCGGTCACAGCCTGTTCCTGTCGGCGCACCACGACCCTGCTCCGGCTGACCTGGTCGCCGCTGGCGCGGTCGCTCTGGCGAGCCCGAAAGAAGTCGCTCAGGAAGCCGAATTCATCATCATCATGGTGCCGGATACCCCACAAGTCGACGACGTGCTGTTCCGTGCCGATGGCGTTGCCGCCGGTGTTGGCAAAGGCAAAGTGGTCATCGACATGAGCTCGATCTCGCCGACCGCGACCAAAGCCTTCGCGGCGAAGATCAACGAGAAAAGCGCGCAATACCTCGACGCTCCGGTGTCCGGGGGTGAAGTCGGCGCTAAAGCCGCGACCCTGAGCATCATGGTCGGTGGCGACAGCGATGCTTTCGAACGCGCGCTGCCATTGTTCCAGAGCATGGGCAAGAACATCACCCTGGTCGGCGGCAATGGCGACGGTCAAACCGCCAAAGTGGCGAACCAGATCATCGTGGCCCTGAACATCCAGGCCGTGGCCGAAGCCCTGCTGTTCGCCTCGAAAAACGGTGCTGATCCCGCCAAGGTGCGTGAGGCGCTGATGGGCGGTTTCGCCTCCTCGAAGATCCTTGAAGTACACGGCGAGCGCATGATCAAGGGCACCTTCGATCCAGGCTTCCGCATCAGCCTGCATCAGAAGGACCTCAACCTGGCGCTGGCCGGTGCGCGCGAGCTGGGTATCAACCTGCCCAACACCGCAGGCACCCAGCAAGTGTTCAGCACCTGCGCGGCCATCGGTGGCAGCAACTGGGACCACTCGGCGCTGATCAAGGGTCTGGAACACATGGCGAATTTCTCGATTCGCGATAAGTAAGCCCAGCCCCAAAACCTGTGGGAGCGAGCCTGCTCGCGATGGAATCACCGCGATGTACCTGAAACACCGTGGTGCCTGAATCGCGAGCAGGCTCGCTCCCACAGGGAACCGAGTTGCCCTCCAAATAACAAGAATTCCGGGAGCCCGCCATGTCGGTCGATCCGCAACAATTCCTGCGCGAGCTGTTTGCCACAGCCATCGACGCGGCCCATCCGCAGCATGTCCTCGAAGCCCATTTACCGAAAGATCGCAGCGGTCGGGTGATCGTGATTGGTGCCGGCAAAGCCGCCGCAGCCATGGCCCAGGTGGTCGAGCGCTGCTGGCAGGGTGAAGTGTCTGGCCTGGTAGTCACCCGCTACGGTCACGGCGCCCCTTGTGAACAAATCGAAGTGGTCGAAGCCGCCCACCCGGTGCCTGATGCGGCCGGTCTGGCCGTGGCCAAACGGGTGCTGGAACGGGTCAGCAATCTGACCGAAGACGACCGGGTAATCTTCCTGCTCTCGGGCGGTGGTTCGGCCCTGCTCGCCCTGCCCGCAGCCGGCATCACTCTGGCCGACAAACAGGCGATCAACAAAGCCCTGCTCAAATCCGGCGCAACCATCGGCGAGATGAACTGCGTGCGCAAACACCTCTCGGCGATCAAGGGCGGCCGCCTCGGTAAAGCCTGCTGGCCAGCGACGGTTTATACCTACGCGATTTCCGATGTCCCGGGCGACCTCGCTACCGTAATCGCTTCCGGCCCGACCGTCGCCGATCCGAGTACCTCGGCCGAAGCCCTGACGATCCTCAAGCGCTACGCCATCGAGGTTCCGGCGTCGGTGCGCAGCTGGTTGCAAAGCCCTGAATCGGAAACCGTAAAACCGGGTGATCCGAGCCTTGCCCGCAGTCATTTCCAGTTGATCGCCCGCCCACAGCAATCCCTGGAAGCGGCAGCGGTGAAAGCCCGCCAGGCCGGTTTCAGCCCGTTGATCCTCGGCGATCTGGAAGGCGAATCCCGCGAAGTGGCGAAAGTCCACGCCGGGATCGCGCGCCAGGTGGTGCTGCACGGTCAGCCGTTGGCGGCGCCCTGCGTGATTCTCTCCGGCGGCGAAACCACCGTCACCGTGCGCGGCAATGGTCGTGGCGGACGCAACGCCGAGTTCCTGCTGAGCCTGACCGACAGCCTCAAAGGCCTGCCCGGCGTTTACGCGCTGGCCGGTGATACCGATGGCATCGACGGCTCCGAAGACAACGCCGGCGCCATCATGACCCCGGACAGCTACACCCGCGCCACGGCTCTCGGTTTGAGCGCCAGCGACGAGTTGGACAACAACAATGGCTATGGCTATTTCGCAGCGCTCGACGGGCTGATCGTCACCGAGCCAACACGTACCAACGTCAACGACTTCCGCGCCATCCTGATCCTCGAGAGCCCTGAACATGACGCCTGATAAAAAGGTCAAAATCCTCGCCACCCTCGGCCCAGCCACCGAGGGTATTGATGACATCCGCGAGTTGGTCGAAGCCGGGGTGAACATCTTTCGCCTGAACTTCAGCCATGGCGATCACGCTGACCACGCCCAGCGTTACCAATGGATCCGTGAAGTCGAGCGCCAGCTCAATTACCCGCTCGGCATTCTGATGGACCTGCAAGGTCCGAAGCTGCGGGTCGGCCAGTTTGCCGAGGGCAAGGTACAACTGGTGCGCGGTCAGGCCCTGCGCCTGGACCTCGACGCCACGCCAGGTGACGAACGTCGGGTCAACCTGCCGCACCCGGAAATCATCGCCGCGCTGGAGCCCGGCATGGACCTGCTGCTGGACGACGGCAAACTGCGTTTGCGGGTGGTGACCAAGTACGCCGATGCCATCGACACCACGGTGCTCAATGGCGGCGAGTTGTCGGACCGCAAAGGCGTCAACGTGCCGCAAGCGGTGCTCGACCTCAGTCCGCTGACCGCCAAGGATCGTCGCGACCTGAGTTTCGGTCTGGAGCTGGGTGTCGATTGGGTCGCGCTGTCATTTGTGCAGCGTCCTGAAGACATTCGTGAAGCGCGCGCGCTGATCGGCAACAAAGCCTTTTTGATGGCGAAAATCGAGAAGCCGTCGGCCGTTGAACAACTGCGCGAAATCGCCAAACTGAGCGACGCGATCATGGTTGCTCGTGGCGATCTGGGCGTGGAAGTACCGGCCGAGAGCGTGCCGCAGATCCAGAAAGACATCATCAGCACCTGCCGTCAGCTCGGTAAGCCGGTGGTGGTGGCGACGCAGATGCTTGAGTCGATGCGCTTCTCTCCGGCGCCGACACGGGCCGAGGTAACCGATGTCGCCAACGCGGTTGCAGAAGGTGCGGATGCGGTAATGCTCTCGGCGGAGACCGCTTCTGGCGATTACCCGCTCGAAGCGGTGCAGATGATGAGCAAGATCATCCGTCAGGTCGAAAGCGGCCCTGATTATCAGGCGCAACTGGATGTCAGCCGGCCAAAAGCCGAAGCCACTACCTCGGACGCTATCAGCTGCGCGATCCGCCGAATCAGCTACATCCTGCCGGTGGCGGTGCTGGTGAACTACAGCGAGTCCGGCAGTTCGAGTTTGCGTGCGGCGCGGGAGCGGCCAGCAGTACCGATCCTCAACCTGACGCCGAACCTGCAAACCGCTCGGCGCTTGAGCGTGGCGTGGGGTGTGCACTCGGTGGTCAATGATCGATTGCGGCAGGTCGATGAGGTATGCTCCACCGCACTGGAAATCGCCCAGGCACAAGGCATGGCCCAGCGTGGCGACACGTTGTTGATCACTGCGGGCGTGCCTTTCGGTCAGCCGGGATCCACTAACTCGTTGCGCATCGAGACGTTGATTTAGCGAACTGCCCTTGTGGCGAGGGAGCTTGCTCCCGCTCGACTGCGCAGCAGTCGTGATACGTAATCCCGATTCCCCCTATAAAAACCCGGGATACGTTTTGGGGCCGCTCCGCGACCCAGCGGGAGCAAGCTCCCTCGCCACGGGCTTGATGCAACACCTTGGTGCTTCCTCTGCCCTTAGACCCCATCATGCCTGCCAACCACTTCAACACCCACTGCCCCGACTGGGCCACTGCCCTGCTCAACGGCTTCAGTCAGATTTTCCTCCAGCGCCATCCGCTGTGCGGTTTGCTGTGCCTGTTGGCCATCCTGTTTACCGCTCCGACGTTGCTCGGCGGTGCCCTGTTGGGTGGCGTGGCCGGTTTGCTCACTGCACAACGTCGCGGCTACGCCAAGGCTGATCGTCAAGCCGGGATCTTCAGCTACAACGGCGTCTTGCTCGGCCTCTTGCTGAGCCTGCAACTCAGTTGGTCGGCCATGCTACCGCCACTGATCCTCGCCAGCGGTGGCCTGAGTGCGATCGTCACCCAGCAATGGCTCAAGCGCACTCGCGACCAGCATTCTCTGCCCGCCTACACCGCACCTTTCGTGGGATTGGGCTGGATACTGCTGAGCGTTGCTGCCCCGGCCCACTCGGCACCTGCGCCACTGACAGAACTCGATGCCCTGAGCCTGCTCGGTGCCGAGTTCAAAGGCCTGGGCCAAGTCATCTTCCTCGATCATCCCCTGGCAGGTGTGTTGATCGCCGCCGGTTTGCTGCTTGCCAACCGCCGCGCCGCGCTCTGGGCGCTGACGGGTTCCGCCGCGGGTTTGCTCTGCGCCTTGTGGCTGAACGAGACTCCCGGCGCATTGCTCGGCCTTTATGGCTACAACCCGGCACTGGCCGCCCTCGCCTTCAGCCAGCAACGCCGCCAACCCTGGCTGCCACTGCTGGGTATCGCATTGGCGATCCTCCTCACACCGGCGTTCGCTGCCGTGGGGCTGGCGACCCTGACCGCGCCGTTCATCCTCGCCTGCTGGTTGCTGCGTTCGGGTATTCACCTGCTGCGCCAAGCGACCACAGACAGTGCGCCTTGCCAAACCTCGGAGAATCAACCTAGGCTGCGCTGATTTATGGCCAAGGCGATTTGAATGGACAGCAATGAGACGTGGCGTAATCGCCTGTACGTGATGATTTTCCAGACCGACACGGTGGCCGGGCGACGCTTCGATAAAACGCTGCTGCTGATCATCCTCGCCAGCCTGGTGGTGGTGATCCTCGACAGCATCGATGACGTTCATCAGAACTTCGCCAACACCCTGGCGTACATCGAGTGGGGTTTTACCCTGATCTTCCTGGTCGAGTACATGTTGCGCTTGTACTGCTCGCCCAGGCCGCTGCGTTACGCCTTCAGTTTTTACGGGCTTGTGGATTTGCTGGCGATTGTTCCAGGCATCCTTGCGCTGTATTACAGTGACGCGCAGTACCTGTTGATCATCCGAATCATCCGTATGCTGCGGATCTTTCGCGTGCTCAAATTGCTCCCCTACCTGAAGCAGGCTCATTACCTGCTCGACGCCCTGCGCGGCAGCAAACAGAAAATCATCGTATTCCTGCTCAGCGTCTGCACGCTGGTAACAGTGTTCGGCACACTGATGTATGTGGTCGAAGGCCCGGAGCATGGCTTTACCAGCATTCCCAAAGGGATCTATTGGGCGATCGTCACCCTGACCACCGTCGGCTACGGCGACATCGTGCCCAGGACTGCGCTTGGGCAGGTTATCTCCTCAATGGTGATGATCACCGGTTACTCGATCATCGCCGTCCCCACCGGGATTTTTACCGCCGAACTGGCCAACGCCATGCGCGGCGAACAGCTGCAACATGACTGCCCGGTGTGCCGCAAAAACCAGCATGAACACAGCGCGGCATTTTGCTCCCGCTGCGGCAATGCACTGTTCAAAAAAATAGAATAAGCACAGTACTTTTTAATCTTTAAAGGGATATGTAGCCCCGGCTATAGTCGACGGCGAATTGCCTTCATCTCGAACAAAAGGAATGTGCAGTGAAAAAGATCTTTGGCGCCTCACTTCTGGCCGCTGGCCTGACCCTCGCCAGCGTGGCCCAGGCCGCACCGACCCTGCTCAACGTGTCCTACGACGTGATGCGCGATTTCTACAAGGACTACAACACTGCCTTCCAGAAACACTGGCAAGCCGAGCACAACGAAAACATCACCTTGCAGATGTCCTTCGGCGGCTCCAGCAAACAGGCCCGTTCAGTGATCGACGGCCTGCCGGCTGACGTCATTACCATGAACATGGCCACCGACATCAACGCCCTGGTCGACGACGGCAAACTGGTCCCGGACAACTGGGTGACTCGCCTGCCGGACCACAGCGCGCCGTTCACCTCGGCCACCGTGTTTATCGTGCGCAAGGGCAACCCAAAAGCCCTGAAAGACTGGCCCGACTTGCTCAAGGACGGCGTGCAAGTGATCGTGCCCAACCCGAAAACCTCGGGCAACGGCCGCTACACGTATTTGTCGGCCTGGGGTTACGTGCTGAAAAACGGCGGTGACGAAAACAAGGCCAAGGCCTTCGTCGGCAAGCTGTTCAAACAAGCCCCGGTACTCGACACCGGTGGCCGCGCCGCCACCACCACCTTCATGACCAACCAGATCGGCGACGTACTGGTGACCTTCGAGAACGAAGCGGAAATGATCGCCCGCGAGTTCGGTCGCGACCAATTCGAAGTCATCTACCCAAGCGTCTCCGCCGAGGCCGAGCCGCCAGTCAGCGTGGTCGACAAAGTCGTCGACAAGAAAGGCACCCGCGCTGCCGCCGAGGAATACCTGAAGTACCTGTGGTCCCCAGAAGGCCAGGAAATCGCCGCCGCCAACTACCTGCGTCCGCGTGACCCAGCGGTACTGGCCAAGCACACCGACCGCTTCCCGAAAGTCGACTTCCTGTCGGTGGAGAAAACCTTCGGTGACTGGCGTACCGTGCAGAAAACCCACTTCAACGACGGCGGGGTTTTCGACCAGATTTACAACGGGCAGTAAGTGCTGGACCAGCAGTGAAAAAAGGCGACCTCAGTAGTCAATGCCAGTCAGTTAAGGCATTAACCTCAGTAGTCGCCTTTTTCATACCCGCAGGTGACTCACATCGGCGGTGCCGCACCATCCTTGCCGGCCGAAATCGATTGCGCCGTCAGCGTGCCGTCAGCGCTTTGGGTGGCGAACAACACGACCTTGACCCCGACTTTGAGCAGGCTGCGATCAGCCGGTGTCAGGTTGACGATCGGCACGTCTTCCGGCACCAGGATGGTCTGCTGGCCGCCCTTGTAATTGACGGTCAGGACTCGGCCATTGTTGACCACCAGATCAGCGACAATGCCATTGGTCATGCTGCTGCCCTTGACCAGATCGAACGGACGGTGGCCGTCGCCGGTGCCAGCCATTTCGGGTGGGAACACATGCACTTCCAGTGCCTTGAGCGTGCCATCGTCTTGCGGTATCGCCGCTGAGCCAATGTAGCTGCCGGGCTTGATGTCTTCGATGTTGGCCGGGGTTACGGCGCGAACCTGGGTGTCCTTGGTCAACTGGATGACCACGTTCTCGCCCGTGTTGGCGCGCACTTTCAAGACTTCTTCGGACACCCCGGTGATTTCACCGCGCACGCCGATACGCATTCCCGGTGCATCCTCGGCCAGAACAGAAGTGGCGATCAGCGCGCACCCCAGGAAAATCGCGCCAATGTTGTGTATCAGGCTACCAAACATCGTTTTCATGGGACCGGTTTCCACTGATGAAACGTTGAAAAATGACTGATACAAGAGGGCTCGACCGCCCAGATAAATCATATGCGCTATGGAACAGGATGAAAGCTTCGCGGGCATCGAAGCGCCACCTGCGAACAGCCCTCAATGCCGTACCAGCTTCTCCATCGCCGCATCCGCCAAAAAGGAAGAGCGGCTTTTGACGTTGTGCTCACGCACATAACGGTCAATGCGCTGGATAACGTAGCCGGGCAACGTCACGTTGACCTTCTCGGTTTTGCCGAGGTAAGGCGCAATGTCGAGCTCCAGCATGCCCCAGCCCATGTCGGCAAAATCCGGGTTACTTCGGTGCGCTGCTGCCGAGGTCGGCATCGGAATATCATCCCCGCCGGCTGCGATCTCCTGCAGCATGATGTGGGCCACTTCAACCGCTGCGTTGTAAGCCTCTTCAAACGTGTCGCCTGCGGTGACGGCGCCCGGAATATCGGGGATCTGAATACCGATGGCGGTGTTCTCGTCGCCCCACTCGATACAGATTGGATATTGCATTACGGATCTCCTGCGTAACTGGCCACCGGGTAGTGGAGCCCGGCTCGCCTCCTGATGCTTTTAACCGTTCCAGTCGGCAGGTCTTTCCTGGGATGGGGTACGGGTATCGTGTATGGGCTGTAAGGATGGGTGAAGATGTGATGACTGCCGGTGACCCGATCGAGCCTCCAACCCGCCGCCTCAAGCTCTCTGATCAATAACCTGCTCTGCACCACGCGCCTCCTTGCACCGGCCCAATAAAAATAACTCTAGAGTTATATTTACTCAAGCACAAAAAGCCGATGCATGACGTACGGTTGTTTTACAGGGTGTTGAATGGAGCAGCGATTTGCGTAGAGAGGGAGCCGGTATTTCGCTGAACGCACCTGCAAAAACGGCGACCCTGAGGTCGCCGTTTTCGTTACTGGCTGTATTGCTTGCCCAACCCTGGCGGCACGCCATGGATGTCGATCTCTTCCCACGGCCCGTTCGGGCTGATGCTGCGGCTCCAGCCGTTGTTCCAGCGGTAGTAGGTGCGCTGGCGGTAGAAGGTGTCAGTCTGATTGTCGAGGACGTAGACGCCGAGTTTCGCATCCCAGTGGCTGTTGCCGCCCGGTGGTGGAGCGAAGCTCGCCGAGGTACGCGGCTGTGGTTTGCCAGCTTTGTTTGGGGTCATCGGTTTGCCGGGGGCAGTCGTCGGTTTGTTGCCTGGGTACGATGACGGAATGGGCGGCAACCGCTCTTCATGTGACGGCGGCTGGACCGCACATGCACTTAACCCCAAAACCAGACTGAGCAGGGTGATACGAGCGATGGCGGTCATAGCGGATTTCCTGGTTATTTATCTGGGCTGTCGATGGTCAATTGTTGCGGCGCGGTAGTGCTGCTGGCCAAAGGCTTGCTGCGACCGACCCACTCGCCGGCAGTCGGTTGGCCGGCACGGGAAACGCGCGCGACCAGTTGGACTTCAGGAAAGTTCGACAGTTTCAATTGCGGCATCATTGCGTCGGCATCGCCCAGCTCGACGGTCGCTGGCAGGTCGGCAACGGTCAGGCGCTTGGCTGCCAATGGCGCCGGAGGGCCTGAAGTGGCACGGGCAAAAATGAACACGCTGTCACCCGGCTGAACCTTGGCTTTCAACTCTGCCGCCAGATCAACCGTCACTTTCAGCAATGCCGAAGGTTTAGCCGCTACGACGGGCGCCTTGGCAACAGTAGCGCCGCTCGCCTGCAGTTTTTCGGTTGCCCGTGCAATGCCACCTTCCAGCGCGCTGCGCGAATTATCTTCGGGTGGCAGTTGCGCCAACAGACGACTCCAGTAATCGATGGCCTCCTGATAACGCTCGCTTTCGAAAGCCGCAATGCCCAACAACCCAAGGCTGGTGACTTCTTTGGGATCGGTCTTGAGTGCTTCGTCGGTCAGCGCCTGGATCTTGTCCGACCACTTTTTGTTGTCGGCAAAATACTGCGCCTGGGCCCACTGGCCGAGCAATTCAGGCTGACGGCCAGCCAATGCCACGGTGCGCTCGAAGATCTTCGCAGCGTCGCCAGGACGGTCCTGAGCCATGTAGGTACGACCAAGGAAATACAGACCTTCGGCGGAGTCCGGTTGAGCCGCCACAGCGCGTTCGAGACGACGGGTCATCTCTTCCATCGATTGCGGTGCCTGGGCGAATTCGCGGGTCAGTTCGACCTTGTCGCTGGCGCCGAAATGCATGTACAGCCCCAGACCCAACACCGGTACCAGAATCGCTGCCAGCAGTGGCAACGGTTTGCCCAGACGGGAAACCCGACCCGTGTCGGCACCCTCGGTATCGGCCAGCAGTTCACGAGCCGCTTCGTCACGCCCGGCGCTCATTTGCGTCGAATCCAGTACGCCTTCGGCCTGCTGAGCCTGCAACTCAGCCACGCGCTCCTGGTAAAGCGCCACGTTCAGCGCGGTACGATCCTCTTCACGCTGGGCGCGACGGCCACGCAGAACCGGGATCAACAGAAAACTCAGGGCAACCAATAGAAGCAGACCTGCAGCAAGCCAGAAATCAATCATTCTTGGTGTTATCCAACAGTTGGTCGAGGCGCTTGCGCTCATCAACAGAAAGCGTGTCTGTACCGGCCGTGCGCTCGGCACGACGGCGACGGACGATTACGGCGATCACCAGCACGCCACCGAGCAACAACCCGGCCGGGCCAAACCACAGCAATGCCGTCTTGCTGTTCAGGGCTGGCTTGTAGCGAACGAAGTCACCATAGCGATCAACCATGAAGTCGATGATCTGCTGGTTGTCCTTGCCCTCGCCAAGCATGCGGAAAATCTCTTTGCGCAGGTCAGCGGCAATCGGTGCATTGGAATCGGCAATGTCCTGATTCTGGCACTTGGGGCAACGCAGTTCTTTGGTCAGTTCGTGAAAACGCTCGCGCTCGGCGTCATTGGCGAACACGTAGGTGTCGATGGCCGCGTGAGCGACGCCAGCGATACTCAGGCCGAGTACGGCGGCAGCAATCCAGCGCTTCATGGCTTGGCCTCATCGACCAGCGCCTGATACTTGGCCGCCAGTTTTTCGCGCCAGACCACTTCGTCGATCACCCCGACGTACTTGTCGCGGATGATGCCTTTGGCGTCGATGAAGAAGGTTTCCGGAGCGCCGTAAACGCCGAGGTTCAAGCCCAGGGAGCCTGCCTCGTCACGGATATCCAGCAGGTACGGGTTGTGGAATTCGACCAGCCACTTCAAGGCATCGGTGTTGATGTCCTTGTAGTTGACGCCATAAATCACCACGCCCTGCTGGGCCAGCTTGTTCAGCACCGGGTGCTCGACCCGGCAGGAAATGCACCAGGTGCCCCAGACGTTGACCAGGGCCGGTTTGCCCAGCAGATCAGCGCGGGTCAAGGTCTTGTCGCCTTGCACGGCCGGCAGGGAAAACTCGGGGAACGGCTTGCCGATCATCGCCGAGGGCAGCTCGGCCGGGTCCAGATAGAGACCCCGGTAAAGAAACACCGCCACCACCAGAAACAGCGCCAGTGGCAACACCATTAACCAACGTCTCATGCAGTGGCTCCCGTCATGCCCAGCGCTTCACGCACGCGACTTTTCACCTTGACCCGATAACGACGATCCAGCGCCGCCAGCAACCCACCGAAACCTGTCAGCAAACCGCCGAACCAGATCCAGCGCACGAACGGTTTGACGTGCACGCGCACGGCCCAGGCGCCATTCTCCAGCGGCTCGCCGAGTGCCACGTACAGGTCACGGGTGAACCCGGCGTCGATGCCGGCTTCGGTCATCATTGAGTTCTGTACGGTGTACAAACGTTTTTCCGGGTGCAGCACCGCGACTTCCTTGCCCGATCGGATCACCCGAATGGTGCCTTTGTCGGAGGTGAAGTTCGGTCCTTCGAAGTGCTTGGCGCCCTCGAAGATGAAGTGATAACCGGCAAGATCCATCGACTCGCCCGGCGCCAGACGCAGATCGCGCTCGGCGCTGCTCTGGCTCGAAAGCACCACGCCCAAGGCGCACACGGCGATCCCCAGGTGCGCAACCTGCATGCCCCAATAGCTGCGGGTCAGACTCGGCAGGCCTTTGATCAGGCCCTTGTTGCGCGTCTTGTCGAAAATGTCACGCACACCGGCCAGCAACACCCAGGCCGCGAGCATGAAGGTCGCCAGCACGGCCCAGTTGAAGTCGCCATAAGCGATCCCGGCGACGACCGCCAAAGCAGCGCTGCCGAGCAACACCGGGGTCAGCATGCTCATCAGCCATTTCACCGGGGTGTCTTTCCAGCGCACCAGCACGCCGACGGCCATCACCACCATCAGCAGTGCCATCAACGGAATGAACAATGCGTTGAAATACGGCGGGCCGACCGACATCTTGGCGCCGGTCAGGGCATCGAGCACCAACGGATACAAGGTGCCGAGCAGAATCATCGAAGCCGCGACCACCAGCACCAGGTTATTGCCCAGCAGCAGGGTTTCACGCGACCACAGGTTGAAGCCGACATGACTCTTGACCACCGGCGCGCGCAGGGCGAACAGCGTCAGCGAACCGCCGACCACAAACAGCAGGAAGATCAGGATGAACACGCCCCGCGCAGGGTCCGAGGCAAATGCGTGCACCGAGGTCAGCACGCCGGAACGCACCAGGAAGGTTCCCAGCAGGCTCAGCGAGAACGCGGCAATGGCCAGCAACACGGTCCAGCTTTTGAACACACCACGTTTTTCAGTTACCGCCAACGAGTGAATCAGCGCCGTACCGACCAGCCAAGGCATGAACGAGGCGTTTTCCACCGGGTCCCAGAACCACCAGCCGCCCCAGCCGAGTTCGTAGTAGGCCCACCAGGAGCCGAGGGTGATGCCGATACCAAGGAACGCCCAGGCGACGATGGTCCAAGGTCGCGACCAACGGGCCCACGCCGCATCCAGACGACCGCCGAGCAAGGCCGCAATCGCGAAGGCGAACGCCACCGAAAAACCGACGTAGCCCATGTAGAGCATCGGTGGGTGAACGATCAGGCCAATGTCTTGCAGCAACGGATTGAGGTCATGACCGTCAGTGGGAATCTGCGGCAGGATCCGCGCGAACGGGTTTGAGGTGAGAATCAGAAACAGCAGGAAACCGGTGCTGATCATGCCCATCACCGCCAGCACGCGAGCCAGCATGACCTGCGGCAACTGCCGGGAGAAGATCGATACGGCGAAGGTCCAGCCACCGAGAATCAACGCCCAGAGCAGCAAGGAACCTTCGTGGGCCCCCCACACCGCACTGAACTTGTAGTACCACGGCAAGGCGCTGTTGGAGTTGTTGGCGACATAACCCACCGAAAAGTCATCGGTCATGAAGGCGTAGGTCAGGCAGCCGAAAGCGAACAGCAGAAAGGTGAACTGACCCCACGCCGCTGGCTGGGCCAGGCCCATCCACATGCGCTCACCGCGCCAGGCACCGAGCAACGGCACGGTGGCCTGAACGATGGCAAAGCACAGGGCGAGAATCATCGCCAGATGGCCCAACTCGGGAATGAAGATGCCTGAGGTCATGGATCAACCCTCCTTCGCGGGTGTTGGAGCAGATTGACCGCTGTCTTTGAGCGCCTTGGTCACTTCCGGTGGCATGTATTTCTCGTCGTGCTTGGCCAGCACTTCGTCAGCCACCACCACACCGTCTGCATTCAGTTTGCCCAGCGCAACGATGCCCTGCCCTTCGCGGAACAGGTCCGGGAGGATGCCACGGTAGGTGATGGTCACGGATTTGTTGAAGTCGGTGACGATGAATTTCACATCCAGCGAATCGCCGGAGCGTTGCAGCGAGCCCTTCTCGACCATGCCGCCAGCACGGATGCGCGTGTCTTGCGGGGCTTCGCCATTGGCGATTTGGGTCGGAGTGTAAAAGAGGTTGATGTTCTGCTGAAGGGCACTGAGGGCCAGGCCGACAGCTGCACCGACACCGACCAGGATCGCGAAAATAATGATAAGACGCTTTTTACGCAGCGGATTCACTTGCTGTTCTCCCGGCGCAGACGGCGCGCCTCTTGTTGCAGGTAACGCTTGCGGGCCAGAATCGGCGCAGCCACGTTGAGAGCCAGTACCGCCAGGCAGATGCCATAAGCCGACCAGACATAAAGACCGTGATGGCCCATGGCGAGGAAGTCGCCGAATGAAGCAAAACTCATTACACGGCCTCCAGGCTGTTTTGCACTTCGGCCTTGACCCAGCTGGCACGGGCTTCGCGCTTGAGCACTTCAAGGCGCATGCGCAGCAACAGCACGGCACCGAAGAAACAGTAGAAACCCAATACCGTCAGCAGCAACGGCAGCCACATCTCGGCCGGCATTGCCGGTTTTTCGGTGAGGCTGAAGGTTGCGCCCTGGTGCAGGGTGTTCCACCACTCTACCGAGTACTTGATGATCGGGATGTTGATCACGCCGACAATCGCCAGCACTGCACACGCTTTGGCGGCACTGTCACGATTGCTGATGGCGTTGCCCAGCGCAATGAGACCGAAGTACAGAAACAGCAGAATCAGCATGGACGTAAGTCGTGCATCCCAGACCCACCACGAGCCCCAGGTCGGTTTGCCCCAGATGGCCCCGGTAACCAGCGCCACGGCGGTCATCCAGGCACCGATCGGCGCTGCGCATTGCAGGGCGACGTCCGCCAGTTTCATCTTCCATACCAGCCCGACAATGCCGCAGACCGCCAGCATCACGTAGCAGGACTGCGCCAGCATGGCGGCCGGCACGTGAATGTAGATGATTCGAAAGCTGTTGCCTTGCTGGTAGTCCGGTGGCGCGAAGGCCAGGCCCCAGACCACGCCGACGCCGATCAGCAGCAACGCCGCGACGCTCAGCCAGGGCAGCAGTTTGCCGCTGATGCCGTAAAACCATTTGGGCGAGCCGAGCTTATGAAACCAGGTCCAGTTCATTGCTGTTTCCATCACGGTGGCTTTTCGTTGTCACGAAAAACCAGGGTCTGCCTTTTTTTCAAAAAAAAGCGGTTAAATTTTAACCAGACCTCATTATTATTCGCCGACGCTGATCTTCAGGCCAGCAGCTATTGCAAAGGGTGTCAGGGTTATCGCCAGGGCGGTCAGGCTACCAAGCCACAGCAAATAACCGGTTGCCGGCATGCCCTGCAAGGCAGCCTGCAAGGCGCCACTGCCAAGAATCAACACCGGGATGTACAGCGGCAGAATCAGCAAGGCCAGCAGCAAACCGCCGCGCTTCAATCCGACCGTCAAGGCCGCGCCCACCGCACCGAGCACGCTCAGTACCGGTGTACCGAGCAACAGCGATAAGAGCAAAACCGGCAGACAAGCGGCAGGCAAACCGAGCATCAACGCCAATAACGGGGCAAGCAACACCAGTGCCAAGCCGGAAAACGCCCAGTGTGCCAGCACCTTTGCCAAAACCAGAAGAGGCAGGGGGTGCGACGAAAGGACCCACTGCTCAAGGGATCCGTCCTCGAAATCACTGCGGAAAAGCCCGTCCAGCGAGAGCAAAACCGATAAAAGGGCCGCTACCCAGACCAGCCCCGGTGACAAGGTTTGCAACAATTGTGTCTCAGGTCCGACCGCCAATGGAAACAATGAGACAACAATGGCGAAGAATACGAGAGGGTTGGCAAGCTCGGCAGGACGACGACACAACAAACGCGCCTCACGGGCGACCAACAGTGCGAAAACACTCATACGGCCCACTGCCCCAAATCGATGTCGCGGTAACCGGCCGGCATCCGGGTCAATGTGTGGTGAGTGGTCAGAATCACCATGCCGCCTCGCTCGCAATGTGCGGCCAGGTGTTCTTCCAACTGGGCGACGCCTTGTTTATCCAGTGCGGTAAACGGCTCGTCAAGGATCCACAGCGCCGGACTGTCGAGATACAAGCGGGCCAAGGCCACGCGGCGTTGCTGGCCGGCGGACAGGGTGTGGCAAGGAACATCTTCAAAACCGCGCAGTCCTACCGCTGCCAGCGCCTGCCAGATCGCCTCATGGCTGGCGGGCCGATGCAACGCGCACAGCCAGCTGAGGTTCTCTTCAGGGGTCAGCAGGTCCTTGATTCCGGCGGCATGGCCGATCCACAACAGGTTGTGGGCCAGTTCCAGACGTTGCGAGCTCAAGGGCTGGCCGTTGAGCAATACCTGGCCACTGGTCGGCTGCATCAAACCGGCGAGCAGGCGCAGCAGGCTGGTCTTGCCGCTGCCGTTGGGGCCGCTGATCTGCAACATGTCACCGCGGCCCAGACGCAATTCGAGGTTTTCGAAGAGCATCCGCCAGTCTCGCTCACAGGCGAGCGCTACGGCTTCTAGTAGAGGGATGGTCAAGAGATCGCGGGCCTTTACGGTTCAAGTCGGCAATTGAGCGGCCGTTAAAGTGATGCAGCATAGATGCATTGACGGCCTGTTCTAGAGAGCTGCGTCAAACATTTGCGATGTTTTTGACACGCCTCCTGGAGACGGGCGGCATTATACATGTCATGTCCTACTCCCAAGAGGGCAATTTCGACAGGGTGTGACTTGATGACCGGCGACATGAACATCCTCCCACTGCCCCCTACTACGCCGGCTATCTCGCGCCCGCTGGTGGTCAGTGGTGAATTGCTCAAGCTGCAGACCCCGATTGATGGCTTGATCGCTGCAGGCCAGAGCGCAAGCGCTGAAGTGCTGTCGCTCAAACAGAACGACCAGACTTTCCAGCTGCTGCTCAAGGTCACCCTGGACAGTGGCCGTCAAACCACCGTGCAAGTCACCAGCAACCAACCGTTGCCTCTGGGCTCCAACCTGACGGTCAGCCAGCCTTCAGCCAGTAGTCTGGCGATTACCGTGCAACAGGCCATCGCCGCAAACGTCGCCACCCTCACCCGCCTAGATACGTCGCAATTGCCGGCTGGCACGTTACTGCAAGGTAAAGTGCTGACCACCCAGTTGATGCCGCAAACACCGGGACAGCCGGCGGTCTATCGCTCGCTGGTGAGCTTGCTTAATACCGCACTCAGTGGCAGCACCTTGAGCATCGACAGCCCGCAGCCGCTGCGCATCGGGAGCCTGCTCAGCGCCTTGGTCCAGGGCGCGCAAAGTTTGACTTTTGTGCCACTGGCCAGCCGTCAGGA
The DNA here is from genome assembly GCF_000217955.3 of Pseudomonas fluorescens HK44. Lineage (GTDB taxonomy): Bacteria > Pseudomonadota > Gammaproteobacteria > Pseudomonadales > Pseudomonadaceae > Aquipseudomonas > Aquipseudomonas fluorescens_AQ. The sequence continues at coordinate 1,402,560 of NZ_AFOY02000015.1, forward strand.
GCAATTGGCGGTGAGCCAGCAGTTGCTGGCCCAGCAAAGTCGCCAAGGTTCGTTGAGCGGGCTGATCGATGCCTTGCAAAATCTGCCAGACTCCGACACCACGTCCGACGACCTGCGCGCCACCGTCGACAAACTGCTTGCCGACCTGCCAGACGTTCAGCAACTGAGCACGCCCAAAGGTTTGGCGCAGGCGCTGGTCAACAGCGGGTTGTTTCTGGAAACCAAATTGCTCGCCGGACAGAACCCGGCCCTGACCCCGGACCTGAAAGGCAACTTGCTGCGATTGATCGCGCAATTGGCCCCCGGCCTTCCGGCCAACACCAGTTTCAACGCGGTCATCGCCGCCAACACCCTGGCCCAGGCGCTGCCAAGCTTTGTCCGCAGCGCCCTCGGCACCCTCGGTCAGGTCAGCGCCAAACCGCAACCAAGCAACTTCCCCCTACCCTCGCGGCTGCTGCAAAGCCTGGAAGGTGAAGGTGACCTGGAACACTTGCTGCGCCTGGCTGCAGCGGCCGTTTCGCGCCTGCAAAGCCATCAACTGTCGAGCCTGGAACAGACCGGCATGACCGAGGATGGCAAGCTGCAAACCACCTGGCAGTTGGAAATCCCGATGCGCAATATGCAGGACATCGTGCCGCTGCAGGTCAAGTTTCAGCGCGAGGACACACCGGAAACAGAACAGCACGAAAAATCCGTCGAGCGCCAATCGAAACAACGGCTCTGGCGAGTCGAACTGGCGTTCGACATGGAGCCGCTTGGGCCCCTGCAAATCCAGGCACAGCTAGCCCAGGGCAAACTCTCCAGTCAGCTCTGGGCCGAGCGGCCTTATACCGCCAGCCTGATCGAAAGCAACCTGCATGGCTTGCGCGCGCAACTGCTGGCATCGGGCCTGAATGTTGGCGACCTGAATTGCCACCTCGGCACACCGCCCCAAGGCAATCAAACCCGCCTCGAACAACGCTGGGTCGACGAAACCGCATGAACAACCACACGCCACCGCGCCAGGCCATCGCCCTCAAATACGACGGCAGCCACGCCCCGACGCTCACCGCCAAAGGCGATGACGAACTGGCCGAAGCCATTCTGAAAATTGCCCGTGACTATGAAGTGCCGATATATGAGAACGCCGAACTGGTGAAACTGCTGGCGAGGATGGAGCTGGGTGAAAGCATCCCTGAAGAGCTCTATCGCACGATTGCCGAGATCATAGCGTTTGCCTGGAAACTCAAGGGCAAGTTTCCACAAGGGCATGGTTCTGAGGAGACGATAGTGGAGCGGGATGTGACAGAACGCGGGGATGATTACTGATCAAGCAAGTGTTGCAAGCTCACTGTGGCGAGGGAGCTTGCTCCCGCCGACCGGTTCGCGCTCGGGCGCAGCAGTCGCAAAAAAAGCTGACGGAATCTATCTGGAAGAATTTAATTGTGGGTTTCAGGGCTGCTTCGCAGCCCAGCGGGAGCAAGCTCCCTCGCCACAATTGTTCACCCGTCGCCAGACTCGCGCAGTCGCTATTAGTTCTTGTGCATCTTGCTCATCAACTCGGCCTCTGCCTGGGTCAGGCCGCAGGACTGGGTCAATTCGTCGACGCTGGCGCCCATCCCCACCAGGCGGGCTGCCTGGGCGAATGACAGGCTCGACGGGTCGCGCTGCTCAAGCTGGGCCAGCTTGTCCGGCAAGGGGCCGACCACTGCACGCAGTTCGTGCAGGTCTTCACCCATGCGCACGTTACCGTTCTGGTAATCGCCGACGCGCTTGGCCAGATCCTTGATGCGCTGATCACGCAACGCATTGCCCTGGGCTTGCAGTGCTGCCAGCTCTCGCTGCTTGCGCGTGTAAGCCAGGAACATCGCCAGGGTCCCGACCCACAGGAGCCCCAGTACAATGACAGCCACCTCGAGAATCAATCAGATACTCTCCAGTTCCGACCACTCTTCTTCGCTCATCATCTTGTCCAGCTCGACCAGGATCAGCAACTCGTTGTTCTTGTTGCAGACGCCCTGGATGAACTTGGCCGACTCTTCGTTACCGACGTTAGGCGCGGTTTCGATCTCGGACTGACGCAGGTAAACCACTTCGGCCACACTGTCGACCATGATCCCGACCACTTGCTTGTCGGCTTCGATGATCACGATACGGGTGTTGTCGCTGACTTCGACAGTGCCCAGGCCGAAGCGCTGGCGGGTGTCGATCACGGTCACCACATTGCCGCGCAGGTTGATGATGCCCAGCACGTAGCTGGGTGCACCCGGAACCGGAGCGATTTCGGTGTAGCGCAGGACTTCCTGAACGCGCATCACGTTGATGCCGTAGGTTTCATTGTCCAGCTTGAAGGTTACCCATTGCAGGATCGGATCTTCGGAACCCTTTGCAGACGACGCCTTATCATTCATACCCTGACCCCTCGAAAAACCGCCTGTGGCGGTGTGTGTTCTGTCCGGCCGTACCGTGTATGCGGCCAGCTGTTTGTTATGTAGGTTTGCGGGCCGGCTTGCCGCCGCCCATGTGCCTGGCACCACCGCTGGCGATCAACTCCGCCAGCTCCGAAACATCCAGCAACGCACACATGTGCTCGATCACCGTCCCGGCCAGCCATGGCCGCTGACCCCGATGGCTGCGCCATTTGATTTCGTTGGGGTCCAGGCGCAGCGAGCGGCTGACCTGATGCACCGCCAGCCCCCACTCGTAGCCCTGAACCGAGATCACGTACTGCAGGCCCTGGCGGAAGTCTTCGCGATAACGATCGGGCATGACCCAGCGCGCGGTATCCAGCACCTTCAGGTTGCCGGCCTGGCTTGGCAGAATTCCGAGGAACCATTCCGGCTGACCGAACAACGGCGTCAGCTCATGACCGGCCAACGAGTAAATAGAGCCGAGGCACACCAGTGGCACGGCGAGGGTCAAACCGGCGACATCGAACAACAGGCATTCGAACGGTTCGGCAGCCCAGCCTGGCCGGTCATCGCCGACCACCGGCGGTGGCGTGTTGCTCGGCGGCAGATGGACTTCAACCACCGGTTCGACCAGCGCTTTGAGCAATGGAGCGACCGTTGAAACCGGCGCCAGAATCGGTGCGGGCGCTTCCAGTCCCGGCACGACAACGGGCGCCTCGGCAACCGGCGCTACAACGGAAGACGCAATCACTGGCTTTTGTGCATCGCGAGCCTGCTCTTCGAGCACCGCAGCCTGGAACTCGTCCAGTGCGCCTTGCGCCTCAATGGCTTCGACGACCTCGACGACTTCTACAACCTCGGGCAATACCTCGACTTCTGACGGCCACTCCTCGGTCGCGTCTTGCAACAACGCATCCAGATACGACTGCAACGCCAGTTGCGGGCGGCTGGTAATTTTTACTGGCCGGTTCATTGGCACACCACCCCGGCAGAATAAAGATTCACCTCAAGCCACCTGCGGAACAAGTTGCTGCGCCAGCAAATGCTTGAGCAGTGCGCGGTACGCCAGCACTCCACGGCTCTTGCCGTCGAACTGCGAAGGGGTCAGGCCGGCGCGGCTGGCATCACGCAGTCGGGTATCGACCGGGATGTAGCCTTGCCAGATTTCTTCCGGATACCTGTCGCGCAGCACCCGCAGGGTTCCCAGCGAGGCTTGGGTGCGACGGTCGAACAGGGTCGGCACGATGCTGAACGGCAGCGCTTGTTTACGCGAACGGTTGATCATCGCCAAGGTGTTGACCATGCGCTCCAGACCTTTCACTGCCAGGTGCTCGGTCTGCACCGGGATCACCAACTGCTGGCTGGCCGCCAAGGCATTGACCATCAGCACACCGAGCAACGGCGGGCTGTCGATCAACGCGTAATCGAAGTCCTGCCACAATTGCGCCAGGCTCTTGGCGATCACCAGCCCCAGGCCACTCTGCCCCGGCGACTGGCGCTCGAGGGTGGCGAGCGCAGTACTCGACGGCAACAGGGAAATACGTTCGTCACTGGTCGGCAGCAACAGTTGCCCGGGCAAGCCCTGCGGCACGCTGCCCTTGTGCAGAAACAGGTCGTAGCTGCTGTGTTCCAGGCTGTCGGGGTCGTAACCGAAGTAGCTGGTCATGGAGCCGTGCGGGTCGAGATCGACCACAACCACGCGCTTGCCCGCCTCAGCCAGCAAACCGGCTAAAGCGATGGAGGAAGTGGTTTTACCGACACCACCCTTTTGATTGGCGACTGCCCAGACTCTCATTCGGATTGTTCCTCCCGGTCGATTCAATACAACCGAGAAATAGCTCAACGTTATAAGCCGGGTGACGGAGAATTGACGGCACTCGCGCGTCCCGGCGACTTGACAGTCGTCGGTGCAGTTTGTGTGCCAGCACGCTTCAACGCGGCATCCGGTTTTGCATTAGCGGTTCCGGTACCGGTCAGGCTGCGGCGGACATCGAGATTGCGCGACACCACCAGCACCACTCGCCGGTTACGTGCACGCCCCTCGGCGGTCGCGTTATTGGCCACCGGCTGGAACTCGCCGTAACCCACCGAAGCCAGACGCCCGGGGTTGACACCCTGCATGGCAAGCATGCGCACGATACTCGCCGAGCGGGCCGAGGACAGTTCCCAGTTGGTCGGATACTGCGCAGTGCGGATCGGTTGATCGTCGGTGAAGCCTTCAACGTGAATCGGGTTGTCGAACGGTTTCAGAATGGTCGCGACCCTGTCGATGATGTTGAACGCGATATCGCTGGGCATGGCATCGCCGCTGCCGAACAGCAGGCTCGAGTTGAGTTCGATCTCGACCCACAACTCGTTGCCACGCACGGTCATCTGATTGGAGCTGATCAAATCGCCAAACGCCGCACTGATGTCATCGGCAATGCTCTTGAGCGGATCCTTGCTGGCCTGGGCGATGCCGGCGTCGATCTGCTCGCTGTCCTTGACCAGCGGTTTGGCCGGAGTGACCGTCTTCGGACGTTCGTCACCGATGGGGATCGGCTTGAGGGCGCGGTCAGAATTGGTAAAGACCCCGACCAGCGCTTCGGAAATTTCCTTGTACTTGCCTTCGTTGATCGACGAGATGGAGTACATCACTACGAAAAAGGCGAACAGCAGCGTGATGAAATCCGCGTAGGACACCAGCCAGCGTTCGTGGTTGACGTGTTCATCGTGCTGACGGCGACGAGCCATAGTCCATTACCCCCATCAGTCCATGAAGCCCTGAAGCTTCAACTCGATGGAGCGAGGGTTTTCACCTTCGGCGATCGACAGAATGCCTTCCAGCAGCATTTCGCGATAACGCGACTGCCGCAACGCGATGGACTTGAGCTTGCTGGCAATCGGCAACAGCACCAGGTTGGCGCTGGCCACGCCGTAGATGGTCGCGACGAACGCCACGGCAATGCCGCTGCCCAGTTGCGACGGATCACCCAGGTTGCCCATGACGTGAATCAGGCCCATGACCGCGCCGATGATACCGATGGTCGGCGCATAGCCGCCCATGCTTTCAAAGACTTTGGCGGCTTCGATGTCACGGCTTTCCTGGGTGTAGAAATCCACTTCCAGGATGCTGCGAATCGACTCGGGCTCTGCGCCATCAACCAGCAATTGCAAGCCTTTACGCGAGTAGCTGTCAGGTTCGCTGTCCGCTACCCCTTCAAGCCCGAGCAAACCTTCCTTGCGTGCGGTGAGGCTCCAGTTGACCACGCGGTCGATGCCGCCAGCCAGGTCGACGCGAGGCGGAAAGAGGATCCAGCGAAGAATCTGCAGGGCGCGCTTGAAGGCACTCATCGGCGACTGCAACAACGCAGCGCCAATGGTCCCGCCCAGCACGATCAACGCCGCCGGGCCATTGGCCAAGGCACCGAGATGCCCCCCTTCCAGAAAGTTGCCGCCGATAATGGCGACGAACGCCATGATGATCCCGATGAGGCTTAAAACATCCATCAGATGCACGCCTCGGCCAGGTGCTTGCCGATATCGTCGAGGCCGTAAATCGCGTCTGCCAGATCAGCTTTGACGATCGCCATCGGCATGCCGTAGATCACGCAACTGGCTTCATCCTGGGCCCAGACCGCGCTGCCGCCCTGCTTGAGCAGTCGCGCGCCTTCGCGACCGTCGGCGCCCATGCCGGTAAGGACCACCGCCAGAACTTTGTCACCGTAGGATTTGGCTGCCGAACCGAAGGTGATGTCCACGCACGGTTTGTAGTTCAGACGCTCGTCGCCCGGGAGGATTTTCACCGCGCCACGGCCGTCGACCATCATTTGCTTGCCACCCGGTGCCAGCAAGGCCAGGCCAGGACGCAGGATGTCGCCATCCTCGGCTTCCTTGACGCTGATCCGGCAGAGCTTGTCCAAACGTTCGGCGAAAGCTTTGGTGAAGGCCGCCGGCATGTGCTGGATCAGCACGATCGGCGCCGGGAAGTTTGCCGGCAGTTGTGTCAGCACCCGCTGCAATGCAACCGGGCCGCCGGTTGACGTACCAATGGCAACCAGTTTGTAGGCTTTGCGTTTCGGTGCCGGCGACGATGTGCCGGCAACCGGCGCACGCGCAGGAATCGGCGTCGGGGCCGGACGCACAGCCACCGCTGCGCTGCTGCCGAAACTCGACGGGGCCGGTGTCGGGGCTGGCGCGGCCGCTGGAGCCGGGGCGCTGTAGGCGCTGAAACGCCGGTTACTGCGCGAAATGCTGTGAACCTTTTCGCACAGCAGTTGCTTGACCTTCTCGGGATTGCGCGAGATGTCTTCGAAATTCTTCGGCAGGAAGTCCACCGCGCCGGCATCCAGTGCATCGAGAGTGACCCGAGCGCCTTCGTGCGTCAGCGAGGAGAACATCAACACCGGGGTAGGACAGCGCTGCATGATGTGCCGCACCGCCGTGATGCCATCCATCATCGGCATCTCGTAGTCCATGGTGATCACGTCTGGCTTGAGGGCCAGGGCCTGATCGATCGCCTCTTTACCGTTGGTCGCCGTACCGACAACCTGGATACTCGGATCTGCTGAAAGAATTTCCGAGACGCGGCGGCGGAAAAAACCGGAATCATCCACCACCAGGACTTTGACTGCCATAAACACTCCGTTAGACGGAGCGAGGCTCGGTCGCCCCGCTCCACCAGATTCAAATACGCCTTGCGGCGTAACGCTTGAGCATGCTCGGAACATCGAGAATCAAGGCGATGCGGCCGTCACCGGTAATGGTGGCGCCGGACATGCCCGGGGTTCCCTGGAGCATTTTGCCCAATGGCTTGATGACCACTTCTTCCTGGCCCACCAACTGATCGACGACGAAGCCGATCCGCTGAGTGCCCACCGAAAGGATCACCACATGGCCTTCGCGCTGCTCTTCGTGAGCGGCGGAGCTGACCAGCCAGCGTTTGAGGTAGAACAATGGCAGCGCCTTGTCCCGCACGATCACCACTTCCTGACCGTCAACCACGTTGGTGCGCGACAGGTCGAGATGGAAAATCTCGTTGACGTTGACCAGCGGGAAAGCAAAGGCCTGGTTGCCGAGCATGACCATCAGCGTCGGCATGATCGCCAGGGTCAACGGGACCTTGATGACGATCTTCGAGCCCTTGCCCTTGGTCGAGTAGATATTGATGGTGCCGTTGAGCTGGGCGATCTTGGTTTTCACCACGTCCATGCCCACGCCACGACCGGACACGTCGGAGATCTCGGTTTTGGTCGAGAAGCCTGGCGCGAAGATCAGGTTGAAGCAGTCGGTCTCGCTGAGACGGTCCGCCGCATCCTTGTCCATCAACCCTTTCTTCACGGCGATACCGCGCAAAACATCAGCGTCCATCCCCTTGCCGTCATCAGAGATGGACAGCAGGATGTGATCGCCTTCCTGTTCTGCGGACAGAATCACTTTACCGCTGCGCGGTTTGCCCATCGCCTCACGATCGGCCGGTTCTTCGATACCGTGATCGACCGAGTTACGCACCAAGTGGACCAGCGGGTCGGCCAGGGCCTCGACGAGGTTCTTGTCGAGGTCGGTTTCTTCGCCGACCAGCTCCAGGTTGATCTCTTTCTTGAGCTGGCGAGCCAGGTCGCGAACCAGGCGCGGGAAGCGCCCGAAGACTTTCTTGATCGGCTGCATCCGGGTCTTCATCACCGCGGTCTGCAAGTCGGCCGTGACCACGTCGAGGTTCGACACGGCCTTGGACATGGCTTCGTCGCCGCTGTTGAGGCCCAGACGGACCAGGCGGTTACGCACCAGTACCAGCTCGCCGACCATGTTCATGATTTCGTCGAGACGCGCGGTATCCACCCGTACGGTGGTCTCGGCTTCGCTGGCCGGCTTTTCCGCTGGCGGTGAAGCCGGTGCGCGAGCTGGAGCCGATGCAGCAGCGGCAGGTTTCGGCGCTTCAGCTTTTGGCTCGGGTGCTGCGGCGACCGGCTTGAGCGCTGCGGCCTTGGCAACTGGCGCCGCCACCGAAGCAACATAACCTGTGCCGATCTCAGTGAACTTGCCTTTGCCATGCAATTCGTCGAGCAGCGATTCAAATTCGTGGTCGGAGATCAGATCGCTACCAGCGGCTGCAGCCAGAGGTGCCGCTGGTGCCGGAACGGCAGCAATTGCCGATTCCAGCGCATCGACCGCAAAGTTGCCTTTGCCGTGCAACTGATCGAGCAATGCTTCGAACTCGTCATCGGTAATGTCGGAGCTGTCGCCTGCCGCTTTCGGGGCAGCCGGTGCGGCGGGTGCTACCGCCACTGCATCAGGGGCGAACTGACCTTTGCCGTGCAATTGATCGAGCAACGACTCGAACTCGGCATCGGTGATTTCATCGCTGCCTGTAGCCGCTGCAGGTGCCGAGACTACAGGCGCCCCCGCTTCGGCTTGCGCCTTGACCGCGTTCAGCGAGTCCAGCAGCAGTTCGAATTCATTGTCGGTGATGTCGCCCGACTCGCTTTCAGCGGCAGGTGCTTCGACCACTTCGGCAACCGGTTGCGCCTCATCGGCTGTTTGAGGCTCGGCCAGACGGGCCAGAGCCGCCAGCAGTTCCGGTGTAGCCGCAGTGATCGGTGCACGCTCACGGACTTCGCTGAACATGCTGTTCACAGCGTCCAGCGCCTCGAGAACTACGTCCATCAGTTCCGAGTCGACGCGACGCTCACCCTTGCGCAGGATGTCGAACACGTTCTCGGCGATGTGACAGCACTCCACCAGTTCGTTGAGCTGGAGGAAGCCGGCGCCCCCTTTTACAGTGTGAAAACCGCGAAAAATTGCATTGAGCAAATCCGCATCATCGGGTCGGCTTTCCAGCTCGACCAGCTGTTCGGACAGTTGCTCTAGAATCTCGCCGGCCTCAACCAGGAAATCCTGAAGGATCTCTTCATCGGCGCCGAAGCTCATTAAGGGGGTGCTCCTGAGGTCTAAAAACCTAAAAAACCTAAAATGCTAAAACTCTAAAATCCTAGGCTGGATAACAAATCGTCCACATCGTCCTGACCGGACACAACGTCTTCTCTTTTATCGGCATGAATCTGCGGACCTTCACCCTGAGAGAGATGTTTTTGCGGATCTTTTTCAGCCAGCATCGCTTCATGGTCATGTTCGATGCCCGCAAAGCGGTCTACCTGACTGGCCATGAGCACGAGCTTGAGCAGGTTGCTTTCGACTTCGGTGACCAATTGAGTCACGCGCTTGATCACCTGACCGGTTAGATCCTGGTAATCCTGAGCCAGCAGAATATCGTTGAGGTTGCCCGAGACGACCCGGCTCTGCTCGACGCTACGCGTCAGGAAACCGTCGACACGCCGGGCCAGTTCGCGGAACTCTTCGGCACCGACTTCGCGGCGCATGAAACGCCCCCAGTCCGCACTCAAGGCCTGGGCGTCAGTGCTCAGGCCATTGACCAGCGGAGTGCTGTTCTCAACCAGGTCCATGGTGCGGTTCGCGGCCGCCTCGGTCAGCTTGACCACATAGGACAGGCGCTCGGTGGCATCCGTGATCTGTGAGACTTCCTCGGCTTGCGGCATGTTCGGGTCAATCTGAAAATTGACGATCGCGCTATGCAGCTCGCGAGTGAGCTTGCCCACCTCCTGGTACAGGCCGCGGTCACGGGTCTGATTGAGCTCATGGATCAGTTGCACAGCGTCACCGAACCTGCCCTTTTCAAGGCTTTCGACCAGTTCGTGAGCGTTTTTTTTCAGGGTCGATTCGAAATCGCCCTGTGAAGATTCTCTTTGCTCCATAGCTCCCCCCGTGGCGCAGTGGCTCCGCACATCAACCGATGCGTTCGAATATTTTTTCGATCTTCTCTTTCAACGCCTGGGCCGTGAAGGGTTTGACCACATAGCCGTTTACACCGGCTTGAGCGGCTTCGATGATCTGCTCGCGCTTGGCTTCGGCAGTGACCATCAGCACCGGCAGGTGCTTGAGCTTTTCATCGGCGCGCACGTGGCGCAGCAAATCGATACCGGTCATGCCAGGCATGTTCCAGTCCGTTACCAGAAAGTCGATGCTCCCGCTGTTAAGGACGGGAATGGCGGTAATACCATCGTCCGCCTCGACCGTGTTGGTGAACCCAAGGTCACGCAACAGGTTTTTTATGATCCGCCGCATCGTTGAGAAGTCATCAACGATGAGGATTTTCATGTTCTTGTCCAATTCGACCTCCAAGCAGTCTTAAACGCGTTCAGCACCTGAACACGCCATTCAATCAATCAGGCAGAGCACTCGACGACTGTCTGGAGCACAACGGATTGAGACCTGCAGAGCTTTACGCCTTGCCTGTTTCGTTCGCAGTGTCCCCACACTGCTGTCAGCGCGCTCGCCACTCCCCCAAACGCCCCCGCAAACGGGCCGCGCACTGGCTGTGTAACTGACTGACCCGCGATTCACTGACCCCCAGGACCTCACCGATTTCCTTGAGGTTCAGCTCTTCGTCGTAGTACAGCGCCAACACCAGTCGCTCACGCTCCGGCAAATTGGCAATCGCATCCGCCAGTGCAGCCTGGAAACGCTCATCTTCCAGGTCGCGCGACGGTTCGAGATGAACACTCGCGCCATCCTCGTGCAGTCCTTCATGCTCGCCGTCCTGCAACAGATCGTCGAAGCTGAACAGGCGACTGCCCAAGGTGTCGTTCAAAATCCCGTAATAATCGTCGAGACTCAATTGGAGTTCGGCCGCAACCTCGTGATCTTTAGCGTCACGCCCGGTTTTAGCTTCAATTGAGCGAATCGCGTCACTCACCATCCGGGTATTGCGGTGTACCGAGCGTGGCGCCCAGTCCCCCTTGCGGACTTCATCGAGCATCGCACCACGGATACGGATCCCCGCGTACGTCTCGAAACTCGCACCTTTGCTCGCGTCATATTTGGTCGACACTTCCAGCAAACCGATCATGCCTGCCTGGATCAGGTCCTCGACCTGAACACTGGCCGGCAAGCGCGCCAACAGGTGATAGGCAATACGTTTTACCAGTGGCGCGTAACGCTCGATCAGTTCGTACTGCGCGTCACGCGCCGACTGCTTGTACAGGTTGTAACCGCTGGCTGTCATAGAACCGGACCCGCAGTTTGCTGCACCAGACGCTCGACGAAAAACTCCAGGTGCCCACGCGGGTTGGCAGGCAACGGCCAGGTATCGACTTTCTGCGCAATGGCCTTGAACGCCAGCGCACACTTGGAGCGAGGAAACGCTTCGTACACGGCGCGCTGCTTCTGCACGGCCTTGCGCACGCATTCGTCGTAAGGCACCGCACCGACATATTGTAAGGCGACGTCGAGGAAGCGATCCGTGACCTTGGTCAACTTGGCGAACAGATTTCGCCCTTCCTGCGGGCTTTGCGCCATGTTGGCCAACACGCGGAAGCGGTTCATGCCGTAATCGCGGTTGAGCAGCTTGATCAGCGCGTAGGCGTCAGTGATCGACGTTGGCTCGTCGCACACCACCAGCAACACTTCCTGGGCTGCGCGAACAAAACTGACGACCGACTCACCGATACCCGCCGCCGTGTCGATCACCAATACGTCGAGGTTATCGCCAATGTCGCTGAATGCCTGAATCAGGCCTGCATGCTGGGCCGGGCTCAGATGAACCATGCTCTGGGTACCGGACGCTGCTGGAACAATACGAATGCCGCCCGGCCCCTGAAGTAAAACATCGCGCAGTTCACAGCGGCCTTCAATGACGTCGGCCAGCGTACGCTTGGGCGTGAGCCCCAGCAGGACGTCGACGTTCGCCAGCCCCAGATCGGCGTCCAGCAGCATGACGCGCCGGCCGAGCTCAGCAAGAGCCAGGGACAAGTTCACTGACACATTAGTCTTCCCGACGCCACCTTTGCCGCCGGTCACCGCGATCACCTGTACGGGATGCATGCTGCCCATGTTCGTTCTTTACCTTGTCTTGCTTAGACGCGGGCTACATGACTGGCTGCGCGTTCACTTCGGAACAATGCATGGCAGGCCATCGATGTAGATACAAATCTATTCATTATTACCTCAGCCGACACGCTTGGTCGGGCTGTGGTAGAGGTCAGCGAACATATCAGCCATGGCTTCTTCGCTGGGTTCTTCCTGCATCTGCACGCTTACGGCGCGACTGACCAACTGATGCCGGCGCGGTAAATGTAGATCATCCGGGATCCGTGGCCCGTCGGTCAGATAAGCGACAGGTAATTCGTGGCTGATTGCCAGGCTCAACACCTCGCCCAAACTCGCTGTTTCATCCAGTTTAGTCAGGATGCAGCCTGCCAGCCCGCACCGCTTGTAACTGTGATAAGCGGCAGTCAGCACCTGTTTCTGGCTGGTAGTGGCCAGCACCAGATAATTCTTCGACCTGATCCCGCGACCGGCCAGGCTTTCCAGCTGCATGCGCAACGCCGGATCACTGGCCTGCAGGCCGGCGGTGTCGATCAACACCACGCGCTTGCGCAACAGAGGATCAAGGGCTTGCGCCAGGGACTGGCCCGGGTCGACGTGAGTCACCGGGACATTGAGGATACGCCCCAGGGTCTTGAGCTGTTCCTGAGCACCAATGCGGAAGCTGTCCATGCTCACCAGCGCAATGTTCTGCGCGCCGTACTTGAGCACGTAACGTGCGGCCAGCTTGGCCAGCGTCGTGGTTTTGCCCATGCCGGCAGGGCCGACCATGGCGATCACGCCACCCTCTTCCAGTGGCTCGATCTCGGGAGTCACGATCATCCGCGCCAGGTGCGCCAACAGCATGCGCCAGGCCTGACGGGGCTCTTCAATTTCAGTAATCAGTTCCAGCAGATCGCGCGACAGCGGACCGGACAGGCCAATGCGTTGCAGGCGACGCCACAGGTTGGCTTGCTGCGGGCGACTGCCTTGCAGCTGGTTCCAGGCCAGCGAACCCAACTGCACTTCGAGTAATTCACGCAGGCCATTGAGTTCGAAGCGCATCGAGTCGAAAGCGCGCGGATCGACCCCCGCAGACGGTGCAGGCGCTGGAGCAGGACGCGGCCGTTCAGCAAAGGTCGGCTCGATCAACGGTTCCGCAGCGGTCAGCGGCAAGCCGGCGAACAGCTGGCGATTGGTACCGGCGCTCGCGTCACCCTCACCGTCGCCACGCAGGCTCAATTCAGCCTGAGCCGTGACGATCCGCGACTGGGTCTTGCGCAACTCGTCTTCAAGTTCGATGTTCGGCACACGCGGGGCCAGCGCCGACAGCTTGTAATCCAGGGCAGCCGTCAGCTCAACACCACCGGCGATCCGGCGATTACCGATAATGGCAGCATCAGCGCCCAGCTCATCGCGAACCAGCTTCATGGCCTGACGCATATCGGCGGCGAAAAAACGCTTAACTTGCATAAACCATTACCTCAGCCGTTGGGCCCTACTGTCGCAACGATGGTCACTTGCTTGTTGTCAGGGATTTCCTGATACGCCAACACATGCAACCCCGGCACTGCCAGACGTCCGAACCGCGAGAGCATCGCGCGTACCGGACCTGCTACCAGCAGAATCACCGGTTGACCTTGCATTTCCTGACGCTGCGCGGCGTCGATCAACGAACGTTGCAGCTTCTCAGCCATGCTCGGCTCCAGCAAAACGCCCTCTTCCGAGCCTTGCCCTGCCTTCTGAAGACTATTGAGCAATATCTGTTCCAACCTTGGCTCCAAGGTGATCACAGGCAGCTCGGACTCAGTCCCTACAATGCTTTGGACGATAGCGCGCGATACGCCAACGCGGACAGCGGCCACCAGAGCGGCAGTATCTTGACTCTTGGAGGCATTGTTCGCGATGGCCTCGGCAATGCTGCGAATGTCGCGAACCGGCACCTGTTCGGCCAACAAGGCTTGCAGCACTTTGAGCAGCTGCGACAGCGAAACAACACCCGGCACCAGCTCCTCGGCCAGTTTTGGCGAGCTTTTGGCCAGCAATTGCATCAGTTGCTGAACTTCTTCGTGGCCGATCAGCTCGCTGGAGTGCTTGTACAAAATCTGATTAAGGTGAGTCGCCACCACCGTACTGGCATCGACCACGGTGTACCCCAGGGACTGTGCCTGCGGACGCTGACTGATTTCGATCCAGACCGCCTCCAGACCAAAGGCCGGATCTTTGGCGGTGATGCCATTGAGCGTGCCGTAGACCTGCCCGGGGTTGATCGCCAGTTCGCGATCCGGATAAATCTCCGCCTCGGCGAGAATCACCCCCATCAGGGTCAGGCGGTAGGCACTTGGCGCCAGATCGAGGTTGTCGCGAATGTGCACGGTCGGCATCAGGAAGCCCAGATCCTGGGAAAGCTTCTTGCGCACGCCCTTGATCCGCGCCAGCAACTGACCACCCTGATTGCGATCCACCAGCGGAATCAGCCGGTAACCGACTTCCAGGCCGATCATGTCGATCGGGGTCACGTCATCCCAGCCCAGCTCTTTGGTTTCCATGGCCCGCGCCGGCGACGGCAGCAACTCCTGCTGGCGCTTGACCTCTTCCAGAGCCTGAACCTTGACGATGTTCTGCTTTTTCCAGAACAGATACGCAGCGCCCGCCGCCACGGCTGCCATGCTGAGAAAGGAGAAGTGCGGCATGCCTGGCACCAGGCCCATGACCGCCATCAAACCGGCTGCTACCGCCAGCGCTTTGGGGGACGCGAACATCTGCCGATTGATCTGCTTGCCCATATCTTCCGAACCGGAAGCACGGGTCACCATGATCGCCGCCGCGGTGGACAGCAGCAGTGATGGCAATTGCGCCACCAAACCGTCACCGATGGTCAACAATGCGTAGACCTTGCCGGCATCGCCGAAGCTCATGCCGTGCTGGAAGATCCCGACCGCCATGCCGCCAATCAGGTTGATGAACAGAATCAGCAGACCGGCGATGGCGTCACCGCGCACGAACTTGCTGGCACCGTCCATCGAACCGTAGAACTCGGCTTCCTGGGCCACTTCCATACGACGCAGTTTGGCCTGGGGCTGGTCGATCAGGCCGGCGTTCAGGTCGGCGTCGATGGCCATCTGCTTGCCCGGCATCGCATCGAGGGTAAAACGCGCGCTGACCTCGGAAATCCGCCCGGCACCTTTGGTCACCACGACGAAGTTGATGATCATCAAAATCGCGAAGACCACGATACCGACCACGTAGTTACCGCCGATCACCACCTCACCAAAAGCCTGAATCACCTTGCCGGCGGCGGCATGGCCGTCCTGACCGTGGAGCATCACCACTCGGGTCGAGGCCACGTTCAATGCCAGTCGCAGCAACGTGGCGACCAGCAGAATGGTCGGAAACACCGCAAAATCCAGTGGCCGCAAGGCGTAGACGCAGACCAGCAGCACGACGATCGACAGCGCAATGTTGAAGGTGAAGAACACGTCGAGCAGGAACGGCGGGACCGGCAACATCATCATGGCCAGCATGACCAACAGCAACAGCGGCACACCCAGATTGCCTCGACTGAGGTCTGCCAGGTTGCTGCGGGCACTGTTGATTAACTGAGAGCGATCCACCGGTATTCCCCGTTCCTTGAAGCAAACTTTTGACGCCTGAAGCGGGCGCAAGCCGGCTATTGCAAGAAGCCTTCCAACTTTTGCGCGGGTTTGAAATAGAGGGGTTTACAGGAAGATTTGTGCTGCTTGTGCGGGCCTCTTCGCGGGCAAGCCCGGCTCCCACAGTAATCGGGGCTGACCGCGAAATGAGTGTTCGGCACAGAACCTGTGGGAGCGGGCTTGCCCGCGAAGAGGCCGGAATATTCAACGCCCATCCTAAGAATGCGACCACAAACCTGAAAAACAGCGGGAAACGTCCGACAGGTTTTCAAGGTTGCCCCTCGGAAATCGCATCACTAGTCTTCGGTGGTCGCTGCCAAATCAGCGACCGGGCGTGGAAACCCGGTGAGTAAACGGCGCAAAAGCGCCCTTCATAACGTATGCTGGCGCTTTTTTACGCCCATGCTTTATGGCGGCTGTGCGCGGGAGACCTTCGGGGTCTGCCGGGCTCGTTTACCCCGGTTTTCCAACCTGCGTACAGCTGCCACCCATTCGCGTGGAAACGAATGAGGCAGCTCTAACCAGTAAACGAGAACCTCACCATGAACAAATCTTCGCACCTCCACGATTTGAAAACCGCCGGCCTCACCCCCTTCTCCATCCACAACGATCAGGCCCTGTTCCGAGTCAACAGTGGCGTCCCTCTGCTCACTGCCTTGTCCCACGTCTCCGACCTGCTCCACCTCTCCAGGATGCTGGCCGAAGACGCAGCGATGGAGCGCAAAACCGACCGCTATGCCTGGGCCTCCCACTACTTGCAGGAGATGAGCAAAGCCGTCATCGATGATGTGGTGAAAGTCATAGCCGCATCGAACAACCATCAACAGGCCGAGCGTTAGCTCGCCTGCCGCTGTTGATCTTGATCCACCCGCCCCTTCGGGAGGCCGAGTGGAGGTGTTCATCAGGGGGTGGGCGCGCAGCGCCGTTCGACGAAGTCGAACACATCGAGAGGAGGTCGTCGCGAAGCAGACCGTAGGCGATGCCCCCTGATGAATGCCGGAACGAGGGGACGCCGAGCCTAGGCGAGGTGCCGTACGCTTGGGGCGAGCGTTTTTTTGCTTACTTTTTTTAGGCGCTTGTAAAAAAAGTGAGTCGCCGTCAGGCGAAACCGTAAGTGGCCGTTACCGCAGAAATGGATATGTACACCTGCGGGAGATTGGCCGGCTGTCAGGCCGCCTTCGCGAGCAAGCCCGCTCCCACAGTTTTGATTGGTGTACATCTGCAAGAGGTTGGTCGGCTGTCAGGCCGTCTTCGCGAGCAAGCCCGCTCCCACAGTTTTGATNCTCGGTGCTCGCACTTGCACCGGCTCCTTGAGCACATGCAACGGGTAATGGTGCGTCGTATAACTCGTATAATGTATGCTATACGAAGTTATTACGCACGTTTTGATTGGTGTACATCTGCAAGAGGTTGGTCGGCTGTCAGGCCGTCTTCGCGAGCAAGCCCGCTCCCACAGTTTTGATTGGTGTACATCTGCAAGAGGTTGGTCGGCTGTCAGGCTGTCTTCGCGAGCAAGCCCGCTCCCACAGTTTTGATTGGTGTACATCTGCAAGAGGTTGGTCGGCTGTCAGGCCGTCTTCGCGAGCAAGCCCGCTCCCACAGTAGATCTATGTATATCCGCAAGAGATAGGTCGGCTGTCAGGCCGCCATCGCAGGCAAGCCAGCTCCCACAGTTTTGATCAGCGTAAGCCGGTCAGGAATCGCGGCGCAGATCCGGTGGAATCGGCAGTTCATCCTTGAGCGGATCCGGGCGCTTGCCCTTGCCGGCACGGTACTGGCGGATCTGATAAACGTAAGCCAGCACCTGAGCAACCGCCAGATAAAGCCCACCAGGAATTTCCTGATCGAGCTCGGTGGAGTAATAGATCGAACGCGCCAGGGCCGGCGACTCAAGCAGCAAGACTTCATTAGCCACCGCAATTTCGCGAATCTTCAACGCCAGGAAGTCGCTGCCCTTGGCGACCAGCATCGGCGCCCCACCCTTCTCCGGATCGTACTTGAGCGCCACCGCGTAGTGGGTCGGGTTGGTAATGACCACATCGGCCTCAGGAATGGCCGCCATCATCCGCCGCTGGGACATCTCGCGCTGCAACTGGCGAATCCGTTGTTTGACCTCGGGGCGACCTTCCTGATCCTTGTGCTCGTCGCGTACTTCCTGCTTGGTCATCAGCAGTTTCTTGTGACTCTGGTAAAGCTGAACCGGCACATCGACTGCCGCGATCAGGATCAACCCGCAGGCCATCCACAAGGTGCTCCAACCCACCAGTTGCACACTGTGGATAATCGCCTGCTCCAGCGGCTCATGGGCGATTCGCAGCAAGTCGTCGATGTCCGAGCGCAGCACGCTCAGCGCGACGAACAGCACCAGCAGGAATTTTGCCAGGGCCTTGAGCAGCTCGATCAGCGCCGTGGACGAAAACATCCGCTTGAGGCCGCTGGCCGGGTTCATTCGACTGAACTTGGGCGCCAGGCTACTGCCGGCGAACAACCAGCCGCCCAGGGAAATCGGGCCGATGATCGCCGCCAGCAGCAAGGTGAGCAACACCGGTTGTACCGCGATAATCGCGATCTTGCCCGACTTCAGCAAATACAGGCCCATGGCGTCCGGGGTCAGCAGCACTTCACGCGGCAAGGAGAAGTTCAGCCGCATGATTTCCAGCAGGTCCAGCGCCAGACCGCCGCCGTAGATCAGCAACCCGCCCGCACCGGCCAGCATCACCGCCAAGGTGTTGAGCTCTTTGGAGCGAGCGATCTCGCCCTTTTCGCGGGAATCCTTCTTGCGCTTGTCCGTGGGGTCTTCTGTCTTGTCCTGACCGCTCTCGCTTTCAGCCATGACTCAGCGCGCCTGTGCCATATCACGCAACAACTGCAAGGCCTCGGTGGCCAGCGGTTGGTACTGGTTGAGAATGTCCCCCAGACTGACCCAGAAAATCACCAGGCCCAGCACCAGGGTCAGCGGAAAACCGACAGAGAAGATGTTCAGTTGCGGCGCCGCGCGGGTCATGATCCCGAAGGCAATGTTGACCACCAGCAGCGCGGTGATTGCCGGCAATACCAGCAGCAGTGCCGCGCCCAGTACCCAGCCCATCTTGCCGGCCATTTCCCAGAAATGATTGATCAGCATGCCACTGCCCACCGGCAGGGTCGTGAAGCTTTCCGTGAGGACTTCAAACACCACCAGATGGCCATTCATCCCCAGAAACAGCAGCGTCACCAGCATCGTCAAAAACTGCCCGATGACGGCCGCCGACACACCGTTAGTGGGGTCGACCATGGACGCGAAGCCCATGCCCATCTGGATCGAAATGATCTGCCCGGCCACCACGAACGCCTGAAAGAACAGTTGCAAGGAGAACCCCAGCAGCGCGCCAATCAGTATCTGTTCGGCAATCAGCAGCAGACCGCTCAAGTCCAGCGGATTGACCTGCGGCATCGGCGGCAGGCCCGGTGCGATGACCACCGTTATCGCCACTGCGAAATACAGTCGGATACGCCTGGGCACCAGGGTCGTACCGAAGATCGGCATGGTCGTCAGCACCGCGCCCACCCGAAATAGCGGCAGCATGAAGCTGGCCACCCAGGTACTGATTTGCACATCGGTCAGCGCCAGCAACGACATGGTTTAGCCGATCAACTGCGGAATACTGGTGTACAAGCGCAGTATGTATTCCATGAACGTTTGTATCAGCCACGGACCGGCAACGATCAGCGTGATCAGCATCACCAGCAAACGCGGGAGGAAGCTCAGGGTCTGTTCGTTGATCTGCGTGGCCGCCTGAAACATCGCCACCACCAGACCCACCAGCAAACTCGGAACGACCAATATGGCGACCATCATGGTGGTCAGCCAGAGCGCTTCACGGAACAGGTCTACCGCCACTTCAGGAGTCATATCGCCCTACCCGCCCACTTATGTCTAAACACCGCCGAAACTGCTCGCCAGCGTACCGATGATCAACGCCCAGCCATCCACCAGCACAAACAGCATGATCTTGAACGGCAGCGAAATGATCAGCGGCGAGAGCATCATCATGCCCATAGCCATCAGCACGCTGGCAACGACCAGGTCGATGATCAGGAACGGAATGAAGATCATGAAGCCGATCTGGAACGCGGTTTTCAGTTCCGAAGTCACGAAGGCCGGCACCAGAATGGTCAGCGGCGCCTGATCCGGCGTCGCGATGTCGGTGCGCTTGGACAGGCGCATGAACAGCTCGAGGTCGCTGCTGCGAGTCTGCGCCAGCATGAAGTCCTTGATCGGTACTTGCGCCTTGGCCACCGCATCCTGAGCCGTGAGCTTCTCGGCCAGATAAGGCTGCAAGGCATCATGATTCACCCGATCAAAGACCGGCGCCATGATGAACATCGTCAGAAACAGCGCCATGCCGGTAAGAATCTGGTTCGACGGCGTTTGCTGCAAACCCAGGGCCTGACGCAGGATCGAGAACACGATGATGATCCGGGTGAAACTGGTCATCAGCATGACGAACGCCGGAATGAAACTCAGCGCGGTCATGATCAGCAGGATTTGCAGGCTGACCGAGTACTCCTGAGCGCCATTGGCGTTCGTGCCCAGGGTGATCGCCGGGATCGACAGCGGGTCGGCAGCGAACGCCAACGGCGCGGCCAGCATCAGGACCAGCGTCAACAGGGTGCGCAACGGCATTACTTCTTATCCTTATCTTTACCCAATAGCTCCATCAGGCGCTGGGCAAACTCGGGGGTCGCCTGCTCGGTGCTCGGCACTTGCACCGGCTCCTTGAGCACATGCAACGGGGTAATGGTGCCCGGGGTCAGCCCAAGCAGAATCTGCTCGTTACCGACTTGCACCAGCACCAGGCGATCACGCGGCCCGAGGGCGCGCGAGCCGATCAGCTCGATCACCTGCCCTTTGCCGGCAGGACCCGCCTGCTGGACGCGGCGCAACAACCAGGCGAGGAAGAAGATCAGGCCCAGCACCAGCAGCAAACCCAGCACCAGTTGAGTCAACTGACCGGCCACGCCGCTGCCGACCGCCGGTGTCGCAACCGCCGCTACCGGTTCCGCCGCCCATGCACCGAGCGGCAAGGCCAGCAATACGCCGAGAAACGCCTTCACTCAGCGCAGCTTCTTGATGCGTTCGCTTGGGCTGATCACGTCGGTCAGGCGGATGCCGAACTTCTCGTTGACCACCACCACTTCGCCGTGAGCGATGAGCGTGCCATTGACCAGTACGTCCAGGGGTTCGCCGGCCAGGCGGTCAAGTTCGATCACCGAGCCCTGGTTGAGCTGCAGCAAGTTACGAATGTTGATATCGGTGCTGCCGACTTCCATGGAAATCGACACCGGGATGTCCAGAATCACGTCCAGGTTAGGACCGTCGAGGGTCACTGGCTCGTTGTTCTTCGGCACGCTGCCGAACTCTTCCATTGCCAGACGACCGGAGGATGACGAACTTGCCGCATCGGCGGCCAGCAAGGCGTCAATATCGTCCTGCCCGGCATCACCCGTTTCTTCGAGCGCCGCGGCCCACTCATCGGCCAGTGCCTGGTCGTCCTGGGTATTCATTTCGTCAGCCATCATTTGTCCTCAGCGGGCAACCAATCAATTGGAAGCCGTCAATTAAAAGCGAATGTGTGCGAACGCAGATCAGCGTCGCCCGATCGGCTCGATCACTTGCAAGGCCAGGTTGCCCTTGTGGGAGCCCATCTTGACCTTGAAGGTCGGCACGCCGTTGGCGCGCATGATCATTTCTTCCGGCATCTCGACCGGGATCACATCCCCGGGCTGCATGTGCAGGATGTCTCGCAGGCGTAACTGGCGACGGGCAACCGTGGCACCGATCGGCACGTCGACATCCAGCACGTCCTGACGCAGGGCGTTGACCCAACGCTCATCCTGATCGTCGAGGTCCGACTGAAAGCCCGCATCGAGCATTTCGCGGACCGGTTCGATCATCGAGTACGGCATGGTCACGTGCAGGTCACCGCCGCCGCCGTCGAGTTCGATGTGGAAGGTCGAGACCACCACCGCTTCGCTCGGCCCGACGATGTTGGCCATGGCCGGGTTCACTTCCGAGTTGATGTACTCGAAATTGACTTCCATGATCGCTTGCCAGGCTTCTTTCAAATCAACGAAGGCCTGCTCCAGCACCATGCGCACGACGCGCAATTCGGTCGGAGTAAATTCACGGCCTTCGATCTTGGCATGACGACCATCACCGCCGAAGAAGTTGTCCACCAGCTTGAAGACAAGCTTGGCGTCGAGGATGAACAATGCAGTACCGCGCAACGGCTTGATCTTGACCAGGTTGAGGCTGGTCGGGACGTACAGCGAGTGCACGTACTCGCCGAACTTCATCACCTGTACGCCACCGACAGCGACGTCCGCCGAACGCCGCAGCATGTTGAACATGCTGATGCGCGTGTAGCGGGCAAACCGTTCATTGATCATTTCCAGGGTCGGCATGCGTCCGCGGACGATGCGATCCTGACTGGTCAGGTCATAGCTTTTGACACTGCCCGGTTCAGAAGCGTTGTCGGTCTGTACCAGACCATCGTCGACACCATGCAGCAGCGCATCGATCTCATCCTGGGACAGCAGGTCCTGCACGGCCATGTCGTGTTCCTACTGCAGTACGAAATTGGTAAACAGCAACTGGTCGATAACGACTTTGCCGACTTCTTTCTGCGCGACTTCCTGCACACTGGCAGTGGCTTTCTGGCGCAGCATTTCCTGACCGACCGGAGTCGCCAGGGTGTCGAAATTCTGTCCGGAGAACAGCATGACCAGGTTGTTGCGAATCACCGGCATATGCACTTTTAGCGCGTCCAGATCGGTCTGGTTACGCGCCTGCAGGGTAATGCTCACCTGCATGTAGCGCTGACGGCCATTCTGGTTGTAATTGGCCACGAAGGCAGGGGCCATGGCTTCATAAATCGCCGCAGGCTTGGCATTACTGGCAGTTTCGGCTGCAGGCGCAGGCTTGCTCTGAGCGCTGTGCATGAAGTACCAGGTCGCCCCCACGGACAGACCGATCGCCAGCAGCACGGCCAGCACAATTACGAGAATAAGCTTGAGTTTGCCTTTCCCGGCTGGGTCTTTCACTGCTGCTTCGCTCTTCGCCATGCCAATAATCCGTCACTATTCGAGTTTTCACAGGTGCACGGCAAGGCAAGAGCAAGTGTTATGCCAGAAGTGTCGGGAGGGGCATGGTGGGGACTGAGCACAACCTGCAAAACACCACAAGCCCCATGTGGGAGCGAGCCGGCTCCGGGCGGCGTTCCGACGATAGCGGTGTAACAGTCCACAAAGATATCGACTGTAATGGCCTCATCGCGAGCAGGCTCGCTCCCACAGAGATCAGTGTCGGTCAGGCGTAGTAATCGACTGCACTGGAGCCGATGACGCTGGTCGTGTTGGCGGCTGCTTCCGCCACGCTCACCGGCAGTTCTTCATCCGCCGAGCCCAGGCGACCACCGCCACTGGCCGTCGCGTTTGAGCCCTGCCCTTGCTGAGCCTGCTGCTGCCCCTGTCCTTGCCAGCCGCGAGACTGGTCGGACACATTGACATCGACCTGCCCCATGCCTTGCTGGGCAAACATGTCGCGCAGACGATGCATCTGACTGTCCAACGCCTCACGCACGCCAACATGAGCACTCATGAAGGTCACTTGAGTCTGCTGATCGGGAACCATGTTCACCCGAATATCCAGACGACCCAGTTCCGCCGGCTGAAGCTGAATATCCGCCGCCTTGAGGTTGGCACTCGACAGGTACATGACCCGATTGACCACTTCCTCGGTCCAGCCGCTCTGATGCATGGCGATCGGTTGATTCACCGGCAACGCATTCGCGGTCTTTGGCGTGGCGGCCTGGGTCAGCGCTGCCAGGCGATTGGCGAAATCGTCAACGCGCGTGTCACTGGTCGCCGACTTCAGATCCTTGAGTCCGTCTTCGATCAACCCGCCGAAGGACTTTTCGCCCCCCTGGCTGGTGCTGTCCTTGCTGGTTTGCACGTCAAGCATGCTCGCCATGCCATTGGCAAAGTTCTGCGCCGCGGTGGGCTCGCTATCGGCCTGATCCGGTATCGCTTCTGTCGGGGACTGGCTGGAGGCCGACACGTGACCACTTTGCTCCAGTGCCAGGCGCACGGCCGGCATCGCGTCCAAAGGATCGGATGCAGGATCGAACGAGGGATCCGTCGTCACCGCAGGTTGAGCCGGCGCAGGCGTCACCGTCGCCGCAAGCGCCGCATCAACCTGAGGCGAAGCCTGAGCCTGAGCAACCACCGGCGGTGTTTGTGGATCGGGCACCGGCACTGACACCGGCATCGGCTGCACCGCCTGCGCCAATGCCGGATCGAGAGTTGGGTCGAGCGCAGTGCTATCAGCCACCGGGGCATCCGTGGCCGCTGCAGAATCGCTTGCGCCGCTTGCATCGCTTGCGGCCTTATCGTGGGTATCCGCCGGTTTGTCGGCGGGCAAGGATTTGCCGCTATCGGCAACGGTCGCCTGCGGGGCGGCAGATTTGTCGCCAGTCGCCACTTTTTTGCCGGAGCTGTCAGCGACTTTGTCACGCACGTTTTTACCGGCCCCATCGGTCCTTGACGCCGGGGTAGCTTGCGACTGCCTGGCATAGACCTGAGAAAAGCTTGCGGCCTTATCCCGGGGCTCTGCTGGCGCTGCCGGCGCATTGACAGGCACGCTGGCAGACACAGACTGAGTCTTGGCCTGCGAGGCGGTCTGAAGAAGCGAGTTCGGGGCGAGGGGCATAACGGTCTCCGCTGCACTGGGATCGTAGGTACAGTTGAGAAACAAAACTGCAAGGGTCGAGCCAGGTTTGATCAGGCACCGAAAAAATCTGCTACGAAGGCGTTTTCAACAATGAAAACGCTGGCGCTCTTCACGGTACAGTCGCCTGACGATGGCAAATTCGCCGTCGATTTCGCCGACCAGTTTTTCGATTCCCGCGAAGCTCTCTTGCTTGGCTCGCAGCTCCAGCTCACCGCACAACTCAGCCAGGCGTTTGGCGCCCATGTTGCTGCTACTGCCCTTGAAGCTGTGGGCTGCACTGAGCAGTTGATCGGGATCCTGAGTTCCGCGAAGTTGGGTCAAACGTGTTTCGCAATCCTGAAGGAAAGTATCCAGAAGTATCGGGTACTGATCCTCCATGACTTCCTTCAACGTATTCAGCACGTCGTGATCCAGATGAATGTCAGTCACTTGTTCGCTCCCTGATCAAGAATATGCGGATTATGCCTGAGCCTCCCAGGAAAACTCCACGCGGGCACGTCGGCCATTGTCCGACCAACTGGCGTTGTGGCTCAACTGACGAATCAGACACACACCGCGACCCGATAAGCGACCAGCGTCGACAGGTCGCGTCATGACCCGCTGCACGTCGAACCCCGCGCCACTGTCTTCAACTTCCACCACCAGACAACCACCCGCCCCTTGCGGCGACACCTGCATATGCACCCGCAGGTAGCCATCCTCAAGCGCTTCCAGGCGCGCATTGCGCTGCTCATAATACCGCGCGAACCCGGATGCATCGCGCTTGAGACTCGAATCGAGTCCCAGCACACCATGCTCCAACGCATTGGAATAGAGCTCGGCCAGCACACTGTAAAGCGCCCCGCTTTGCGCCCGCAGCCCATGCACCTCAAGCAACAGCTGCAACAGATAAGGCAGCGGATTGAAGCGCTTGAGCGTGTCTGCGCGAAACTCGAAACTCGCCGACCAGTCCAGCGGGCAGGACTCACCGCTGTCGGAATACACTATGGCGGGAGGAGTGAGTTGCGTGGCTTCGAGCAGGCTGACCTCAACCATGCTGACATCGTCACGCGCCTCGCCACGGAAATCCCGCAGCGCCTGTTCAATCTCCTCGAACAACCGTTCTGGATGGCGGTTGTTGGCAAATACCCGCTCTAATCGCTCGACTCCAAACAGCTGCTCATTGGCATCACAGGTATCGATCACGCCGTCCGACAACAGGAATACCCGGTCGCCGAGGGCCATCGGGAACACCTCGGTGCGATCGTCAAAGGCTTGCGGGCTCAACACACCCAGGGGCAGATGCCGCGCCAGCAACGTGGTGCGCTTTCCGCTGGCGATATCATGCAGATAACCATCCGGCATACCGCCGTTCCAGACCTCCACTGAACGACGCTGAAAACTGAGGCACAACAGGGTCGCGCAACAGAACATATCCACCGGCAGGATACGCTTGAGCTTGGCGTTCATCTCGCACAGCATTTCCGCCAGGCCGTAACCCTTGGCAGTCATGCCGTAGAACACCTCCGCCAGCGGCATGGCGCCGACTGCTGCCGGCAGGCCATGACCGGTGAAATCCCCCAGCAACACATGCATGTCACCGGCCGGCGTAAATGCCGCCAGCAACAGGTCGCCGTTGAACAAGGCATAGGGCGATTGTGAATAACGGATATTGGGAGCGCTCAGGCAACCGGAGTGAGCGACCTTGTCGAATACCGCCTTGGCCACCCGCTGCTCATTGAGCAGGTACTCATGGTGCCTGGCGATCAGATCGCGCTGCTCCAGGACCGTCGCCTGCAAGCGCCGCAAACGATCCATCGCCTTGATCTTGGCGCTGAGGATCACCTGGTTATAGGGTTTTGCCAGAAAGTCGTCGCCACCCGCCTCCAGGCAACGCGCCAAGGCTTCGCTTTCCGTCAGCGAGGTCAGGAAGATGATCGGCACCAACGTTTCGCCGGCCAGCAGCTTGATCTGTCGCGCCGCTTCGAAACCGTCCATCACCGGCATCATCGCGTCCATCAACACCAGTTGCGGACGCTGCTGCTGATACAGCTCAACCGCTTCGGCGCCGTTGGCCGCGGTCAACACCTCATGCCCCTGACGACGGACGATACTCGACAGCAACAAGCGGTCGGCCGCGCTGTCTTCTGCGATCAGCACGGTCAGCGGCTCGGGCAGCGTCGACATGACGATCAACTGATGTCGAACAGCTTGTCGAAATTGGAGATGGCGAGGATTTTCTTCACATCGGAACTGCTGTTGACCACGCGAATATCGGAGTTGTCTCCGCCAGCATGATCACGCAACAGCAGCAACATGCCCAACGCCGAGCTGTCGAGGTATGTCGCCTCTTTCAAGTCGACCACCACCGAGTTTGGCATCTGCCCGTCGGGGCGCTCGTAGGACTCACGAAACTCCTGATGCTTGGCGAAATCGAATCGCCCCTTGACCGAAATCGTGAGTTTTTGCCCATCCGGAGATACTTCTGTAACGACTGACATGCTGTGGCTTCCCTGTCATTGGCAACGTGTAGAAGGTTTAGCACTTGCGAGCGGCATGAGCAAGGCAGGACAGCCCGACGGATCAAGATCTTTTCCGCGCCCCACCCTCATCAATAGGGATCGTGGCGCGGCAAACGCTGGGAAAGCTCGTCGAGCAGCTTCTGCTCGCGCCGGTCTTCGAGCTGGCGAGCTTCATCGATGTAACGCTGCACCAGCTTGCGCAGCCCTTCAACCCGGGCAAACGCCTGCTGCCAGGTGTCACGCGCCTTGTTCAGGTTGTTCTGGTGCCAGGCCAGGCTTTGGCGCTGCTGATCGATCGCGGTGCCCAGTTGCGCGAGAAAGCCCTGATACCCCAGCAACCATTGCCCCGAGACGCCATGGCTGCCGCGTACGATCCATTGTTCCTGGTACTCGAAACGGAAGCTTTCGAGGTCGGCGAGCTTGCTTTCGGCCAATCGCACCTGGCCCTGAAAGTGTCCCAGGCGCTGGGCGGCGGTCTTTTCGGCCTTTTCAGCCATATCGACCACGGGCGCCAGGCGCGCCGACCGGCTCTGGGCCATGAGGTGTTAGCCGCCAGCCGCCGGGGCGAAGATCGAGGCAAGGTACGCCTCGCTCTCACCCAGGCTGATGCTGTCGTTCAAGCCCTGACGCAGGTACTTGGCCAATTGCGGCTGCAACGAGATCGCCAGATCGGTTTCCCGATCGCCGCCCGCCACATAGGCGCCGACGCTGATCAGGTCGCGACTTTGCTGATAACGCGACCAGAGCTGCTTGAAGTACTGTGCACGGGTCATGTGGTCTGGGCTGACCACCGACGGCATGACCCGACTGATGGATGCTTCGATGTCGATCGCCGGGTAATGCCCCTCTTCCGCCAGGCGTCGCGACAGGACGATGTGTCCGTCGAGCACGCCCCGCGCGGCATCGGCGATCGGATCCTGCTGGTCGTCGCCTTCGGACAACACGGTATAAAATGCGGTGATCGAACCGCCACCCGCCTCGGCATTACCGGCACGCTCCACCAGTTTCGGCAGTTTGGCGAACACCGATGGTGGATAACCCTTGGTCGCGGGCGGCTCGCCGATGGCCAGAGCGATTTCCCGTTGCGCCTGAGCAAAACGGGTCAGTGAATCCATCAGCAACAGGACGTTCTTGCCCTTGTCGCGGAAATACTCGGCGATTCGCGTGCAGTACATCGCGGCGCGCAGACGCATCAGCGGCGCATCGTCCGCAGGCGACGCCACCACCACGGAGCGCTTGAGCCCCTCTTCACCGAGGATGTGCTCGATGAATTCCTTGACCTCACGACCCCGCTCGCCGATCAGCCCGACGACGATGATGTCGGCCTCGGTAAAGCGGGTCATCATGCCCAGCAGCACACTCTTGCCGACGCCGGTGCCGGCGAAGAGGCCAAGGCGCTGACCGCGACCGACTGTCAATAATCCGTTGATGGAACGAATACCCACATCCAGCGGCTGGCTGATGGGGTCACGCTTAAGCGGGTTGATGGTCGGACCCTCCATCGGCACCCAGTCTTCAGCTTTCATTGCGCCCTTGCCGTCCAGCGCACGGCCGGCGCCATCCAGCACCCGCCCGAGCATGCTCATGCCCATTGGCAAGCGTCCGGCATCGGCCAAGGGTACGACTCTGGCGCCTGGGGCAATGCCCGCAACACCACCGACCGGCATCAAAAACACTTTGCTGCCAGAGAAGCCCATGACTTCGGCTTCGACCTGTACCGGGTGATAACTGTCGTCGTTGATCACCATGCAACGGCTGCCCATGGCAGCGCGCAGGCCCTCGGCTTCGAGCGTCAGGCCGACCATGCGCAGCAAGCGCCCTTCGAGGATCGGTTGACCGGGCAACTCGATGGCCTGCGCATAAGTACTCAGGCGTTTGCCGAAGCTGGTGCGATCAAGGCGCATCAGCGATTTCCGGCTCTGGTTCAAGTGCCAAGGCAGACGGCTTTGCGCTGACGGGAAGTTCCAGCCTCAAATCTGCCTCGGCCGGATGCAGCGCCTGATCGTGCAATTGATCTAACAGCTTGGCCATGATTTGCGTGATGCGGGTTTCCACGGTCGCATCGATGCGGCTGTGCTCGGTCTCGACCCGGCATCCGCCTGGCAACATGGCTTCGTCTTCGACGATGCGCCAGGTCTCCTCGTGGCGTTCACGCAATGCCTTGACCTGCTCGAAGTCCTGCGGGTTGATGTACAGACGCACATTCCCGACACCCAACGGCAGCAATTTCAGGGCTTCGCGCATGACGTGCTCGATTTGCGTCGAGTCGATGGCCAGTTCGCGCTGAATCACCTGTTTGGCAATGTGCTGGACCAGCCCGACCAGGGACTTCTCGATCTGCGTATCCTGTTCGGCAATCGGTTCGAACAGATTGCCCATCAGTAATTCAAGGCAGACGAGTTTCGCGCTCAGGGCCACGTCAGCTTCCTGGCGAACCTTTAGCGTGGTGCTGTGAAAACCTTCTCGCTCGCCAGTGGCGAAGCCTTCGTTGTAGGCTTCCTGACGGATGCTTTCGAGCTCTTCGAGGGTCAGTGGCTGGACTTCCTCCAGCGGCACTTCTTCCATCTCCGGCGGTTCAGGCTCGGGCTCGGGTTCAGGCTCCAGGACGTGCGGGTCGAAGCTGGGCAACGACCAGATATCAAAACCACGGACATCACGCGCACGGATCAGGTCGGTGGGCGACTCATCACTCTTGGATGCCATGGCGTTAAATCATTTCCTCGCCGCCCTTCCCGCCGAGAACGATTTCTCCGGCTTCGGCCATACGGCGGGCAATGGTGAGGATTTCTTTCTGTGCAGTTTCGACGTCGCTGACGCGTACCGGGCCCTTGGCCTCCAGGTCGTCGCGGAGCAATTCGGCCGCCCGCTTGGACATGTTCTTGAAGATCTTTTCCTTGACGCCCTCGTCCGAGCCCTTGAGGGCCAGCACCAGCACGTCCGAGGAGACTTCGCGCAGCAATGCCTGAATTCCTCGGTCATCGACATCGGAGAGGTTGTTGAACACGAACATGAGGTCTTCGATCTGGCCGGACAGGTCTTCGTCGACTTCGCGGATCGAGTCCATCAACTGACCTTCGATCGAGCTGTCGAGGAAGTTCATGATGTCGGCTGCACGCTTGATACCGCCCAGGGTGGTGCGCGCGGCGTTGGAGTTGCCGGAGAATTGCTTCTCGAGAATCTGGTTGAGTTCTTTCAGCGCGGCGGGCTGCACGGTGTTCAGTGAAGACACGCGCAAAATAATATCGAGGCGTACTTTATGGTCGAAGTTGCCGAGCACTTCGCCGGCCTGATCCGGATCGAGATACGCCACGACGATCGCCTGGATCTGCGGGTGCTCGTAACGGATCACGTCCGCCACCGCACGCGGCTCCATCCACTTCAGGCTGTCCAGGCCGCTGGTGTTGCCACCCAGCAGAATTCGGTCGATCAGGCCGTTGGCCTTGTCTTCGCCCAGCGCCTGGGTGAGCATCTTGCGCACATAGTCATCCGAACCGACGCCGAGGCTGGTTTGATCGCCGACAATGTCGACGAACTCGCTCATCACCTGCTCGACCTGCTCGCGGTGCACATTGCCCATTTGCGCCATGGCCACACCCACACGCTGGACCTCTTTAGGCCCCATGTGGCGCAGCACTTGCGCAGCATCGGTTGAACCCAGGGACAGCAGCAGAATCGCGGCTTTGTCGACCCGGCTGAGTTTGGCGATAGCGGCTCGATTATCACTCATCTGCGTTAATCCACTCTTTCACGACCTGAGCCACACGACCCGGATCTTCGGCCACCAGGCTCTTGATTGCGTTCAACTGTGCGTCATAGCCTTCGCTCGGGCTAGGCAGCAGAATACTTTGCGGGCCACCGAGGCTGACGCGGTCGTTGGCCAGTTCGCCGTCCAGACCGCCCATGCCACCGAGCTCGACATCGCTGCCAAGACCCGCCAGTTGCTTGCCTTTGCCGCCACCGGTGATGTTGTTGAGCACCGGACGCAGCACGCCGAACACCAGCACCAGGATGAACAACACGCCGAGAACCTGTTTCACTACATCCCAGAACCAGGGCTGCGAGTAGAACGGAATGTCGGCGATGACTTCGCCACGCTCGGCCGAGAACGGTACGTTGATCACGCTGACGCTGTCGCCACGGCTGGCATCAAAACCGACGGCGTCCTGCACCAGACGCGTGAAGCGCGCCAACTCATCGGCGCTCCACGGGGCACGGGTGGTTTCACCGTTGGCCGCGTTGACCTTGACCTGATCATCCACAACGACCGCAACCGACAGGCGATTCAAACGGCCCTGCTGTTGCTTGGTGTGGCTGATGGAGCGGTCGAGTTCGAAGTTCTTGGTGGATTGTTGACGCTTGTCCGCCGGGTACGGTGCCAGCATCGGCTGACCGGTTGCCGGGTCCATGATTTGCTGGCCGTTGGCATCCAGCAGCGGCTGACCTGGCTGCACCATGCCAGCGGAAGCGCTCGAGCCACCGGTGGTTTGTGGCGCCGAGGCCGGCGATGGCGGCTGATTGCTCAGCGCACCGGGAACGCCTTGCGGGCCGTTGCTGGCGGTGCGCTGCTCGGAAGTCGATTGCTCGCTGCGCAGGGCTGGCTGATCCGGGTTGAACTGTTCCGAAGTCGACTCGACTGCACTGAAATCCACATCGGCGGAGACTTCAGCCTTGTAGCGATCGTTGCCCAGCACCGGCTGCAGAATATTGTGCACACGCTGAGTGAGCATGCTTTCCATACGGCGGCTGTAATCGAATTGTTTGCCGGCCATGGTCAGTTCGGAGTTTTCCGCCTGATCGGAGAGCAAGGTGCCCTTCTGGTCGACGACGGTGATCTGCGACTTGCTCAGCTCGGGAACGGCGGTCGCCACCAGATTGATGATAGCCATGACCTGGCCCGGCTCCAGCGACCGGCCGGAATAGAGCTCGACCAGTACCGATGCGCTTGGCTTGCGCTCATCACGCACGAACACCGAGCTTTTCGGAATTGCCAGGTGTACACGGGCACCCTTGACGTTGTTCAGGCTGGAAATGGTCCGCGCCAGTTCACCCTCAAGGCCGCGACGATAACGGGTCGCCTCCATGAACTGACTGGTGCCCAGCCCCTGGTCCTTGTCGAGAATTTCAAAACCGATGTTGCCGTCGCTGGGAGTGACACCAGCAGCGGCGAGCTTGAGCCGCGCACGCGACACATCATCGGCCTTGACCAGCAAGGCACCGGAATTGGGCTCAATGGTGTAAGCAATGTCAGCGGCGGCCAGGGTTTCCATGACCTGCTTGGCGTCCATACCGGCAAGGCTGCCGTACAGCGGCCGATAGTCGGGTTGCTGCGACCACAGCACCACGGCAAAACCAATCGCCACGCTCGCCGCCAAGCCAACCAACAGGCCCACCTGACGCAGCATGGTCATCTCGGAGAGGTTTTCCAGAAAGGACAGACCAAACAACGGCGGTTTGCCGTCTGCTCGCGTGACCTTGGCCGGAACGTTATTGGCGGCTGCTTCTGCCATGACTCAATCTCGTCCTTATACCGGCATCTGCATGATGTCTTGGTATGCCTGAACCAGCTTGTTACGCACTTGGGTCAATGCCTGGAAAGACACGCTGGCCTTCTGCGAGGAAATCATTACATCTGTCAGGTCGACGCCGCTTTTGCCAATTTCGAAAGCATTGGCCAGCTGGTTCGAAGCCTGCTGGGTGTCATTGACCTTGTTGACGGCCTGACCGAGCATGTCGGAAAAGCTGCTACCGCCCATTTCAGGCACCGCGACCGCTGCTTTCGGCTGAGCCATGGCGTCCATTTGCATGGACCGCATGTCCAACATCAACCGATTAAATTCAATACCTTGGCTCATGGTCCACTCTCTATGACGACCCGCAATTTTTTGACACTCACTCGGCGGATAGAGTGGTGTTAGCAACAAGGGTGCCAGCTCCATGGCGACGCTTGAGAAAAGCCCATTCGAGGTTTTGCAGGCAGATAACTGACGTGGCAAACCCTCACGCGGAAAACAGATGCGCCTCGACATCCATTCCCGCATCACGCATTTGCGCCAGCTTGTAGCGCAAGGTCCGCGGGCTGATACCCAGGCGCTCGGCCGCTTCCTTGCGCCGCCCGCGCTCGGATCGCAACGTATCGATGATCATCTGAAACTCGCGACGCCTCAGGTCATCACCCAGCGCGCCCGCTGAATCGCCTTGCGGCGCATCGACTTCGAGCATTCGTGACGACATTGGAACCGGTGCCAATACCGGCAGTGGCGCGCAAGCCACTGGTCCCGCAAGGCAAAAGTCCTGCGGCTGAATCAAACCACCCTGCTGCAAAATCAGCGCCCGCTGAATGGCGTTGTCCAGCTCACGCACGTTGCCCGGCCACGGATAACCGATCAGGCAAGCCTGAGCTTCCGGCGACAGCCTGGCCGCGGCATGCTTCATTTTATTGACGTGCTTGGCCAGCAGACGCTCGGCCAACGGCAAGATATCAGCAGTGCGCTCACGCAACGGACACCAGGCCAACGGAAACACTGACAGGCGATAGTAAAGGTCTTCACGAAAACGCCCCGCCGCCACTTCGCCCGCCAAATCGCGATTCGTGGTCGCCACCACCCGGATATCCAGTGCGATCGGCTTGCGCGCGCCCACACGCTCGACTTCACGCTCCTGCAACACCCGCAGCAGCTTGGCCTGAAGCCCCAAGGGCATTTCGGAAATTTCGTCGAGCAGAATGGTCCCGCCATCGGCCTGCTCGAACTTGCCGGCCTGAGCCGCAATAGCGCCAGTGAACGAGCCTTTCTCATGACCGAACAAGGTCGCCTCGAGCATGTTGTCCGGGATCGCCGCGCAATTGATTGCAATGAACGGCTGACTGGCGCGACGCGAGTGCTGGTGGATGTAACGCGCCAACACCTCTTTGCCGGTACCCGACTCACCCGAGATCAACACCGTCGAATCACTGCGCGCCACACGGGCTGCCAGCTCAAGCAACTGCGCACTGGCCGGCTCGAACGCTACCGGGCCTTCGCCCTCTGCGGCGCCGAGACAACCCTAGGCGTGGCGCGCCACCAGATCCAGCAACGCCTTGGGCTCGAACGGCTTGACCAGATAGTCTGCCGCCCCCTGACGCATCGCATCGACAGCACGCTCAACCGCGCCATGAGCGGTCATCAGCAACACCGGCAACTGCGGATGACGAATTCGCAACAAACCCAACAACTGATGACCATCCATGCCCGGCATGTTGACGTCACTGATCACCAGATTGAATGACTCACTCGCCACAGCTTGCAGCGCATCTTCGGCCGAGCCCACCGCGGTGTAGTCGTGACCGGCCAGCAGCAGCGTATCCGTCAACGCTTCGCGCAGCGCGCGGTCATCTTCGACCAGTAAAACCTTGATTGCCATCAGCCTCTTTCCACTCCTTGAGCGCTGGAAAACAACGGCAAGACCACCACCGCACACGTACCGCGGCCCGGCCGCGAGCGCAGCTGCAATTCTCCCTGATGAGCACGGGCCACCGCCTTGACTACGGTCAAGCCAAGGCCGGTGCCGGTGGTTTTAGTCGTAAAAAACGGCTCCCCCAGGCGCGCCAGCACGGTGGGGGCGATACCGCCGCCGTTGTCGCTGACGCACAGCCGAAGGGTGTTTTCACGGGTGTACAGATGAACTTTCAGACGGACTTCGCCGGCACTGGCCTGAATCGCATTTTCAATCAGGTTCAGCAGTGCGCCGACCAGCGTGTCACGATTGCACAGCAACTCCCCGGCATGACTGTCGCACTGCCAACGCACCGGATAATCCTGAACATGCGTCAATGCCGCCGCTTGCAGCGATTGCAGGAGCGCCGCGGGCGTCACACGATCAGTCAATGGCAGCTCGCCGCGAGCAAACACCAGCATGTCCCGCACCTGATGTTCGAGCTCATGCAGACGCTCCTTCAAACGCCCGGCAAATCGTTGCTGGGTAGCGACCGGAAGCGCTTGCTCAGTCAAATGACTGGCGTACAGCAATGCCGCAGACAGCGGCGTGCGAATCTGATGCGCCAGGGAAGCGACCATCCGTCCGAGGGACGACAAGCGCTCATGGCGAGCCAGTTGATCCTGCAAGTGTCGGGTTTCGGTCAGGTCGTTGAGCAACACCAACTGACCCGGCTCGGCATCCAGCGAACGCGTGGCAATCGACAGGCGCCGACCATCCTTCAGGGAAATTTCATGACCGTCGTCTTCACGTGGAGCAAAGCAGCGGGCAATGACATGACGCCACAACTCACCTTCAAGCGGCAGACTCAGCAGCTCGCTGGCCGCCGGATTGGCTTCGCGCACCATACCCTGAGCATCAATGACGATGACGCCACCGGGCAACAAGTCGAGAAGGTTTTGCAGACGGTTGGCCAGGCGCTCTTTTTCAGCCAGCTCTTGCATGCGCTGAGCACTGACCACTGCCAGTTCGCCTTTGAGCTCGGTGACCCGGGCTTCAAGCATGCTGTAGGAGTCGGTCAGTTGGCTCGACATCTGACTGAACAGCGCGAATGCCTGCTCAAGGCCAAGCCGACTTGCCTGCTCTACAGAGAACGATAGCCCCGAGGCTTCGGAGACAGGAGACATTGGGGCGGCGTGGGGCATCGTGCTCTCTCGCTAGGCTGACCGTCAGTTAAACGGAACGTTGCGAGGGACGTAGCAATACCCGTGCCTAAAAAAACCACCTATTATTCAGCAAGTTGAAAAACAGGCGTCAATCATCCGCCTGCTCATCACCCTCGCGACGGCTCATGCCGTACTTGCGCATCTTCTCGACCAGGGTGGTACGGCGAATGCGCAGGCGTTCGGCCGCACGCGCCACGATGCCATTGGCATCATCCAGCGCCTGCTGAATCAGGCCCTGCTCCAGGCCACCGAGGTAGTCTTTGAGGTCCAGCCCTTCTGGCGGCAGCATGGCGTTAGCAGTGAAGTCCGGGGTATGGCCATTGATGGCTACCCGTTCTTCAAGATCGCTGCGCAAGCTATCGACCAATTGCTCGTCTTCGTCATCGACATAACGAAATTTCTTCGGCAATTCGACCACACCGATCACGCCGTACGGGTGCATGATCGCCATGCGCTCGACCAGGTT
Organism: Pseudomonas fluorescens HK44; assembly: GCF_000217955.3. Lineage (GTDB taxonomy): Bacteria > Pseudomonadota > Gammaproteobacteria > Pseudomonadales > Pseudomonadaceae > Aquipseudomonas > Aquipseudomonas fluorescens_AQ. The sequence goes on from NZ_AFOY02000015.1 coordinate 1,438,837, forward strand.
GGCCAGCTCACGGACATTGCCCGGCCAGCCATGACGACACAGCGACATGATCGCTGCCGAGTTGAAGCGAATGGAACCGCGCTTTTCGTGCTCCATGCGCGAGATCAACTCATTCATCAGCAACGGAATATCTTCGACACGCTCACGCAGCGGTGCCATCTCGATCGGGAAGACATTGAGGCGGTAGTACAGATCCTCACGGAAGCTGCCGACCTCGATCATGCTTTCGAGATTTTTGTGGGTCGCAGCGATGATCCGAACGTCGACGCTCTGGGTCTTGTTGCTCCCCACGCGCTCGAAAGTACGCTCCTGCAATACCCGCAGCAGCTTGACCTGCATCGGCAATGGCATGTCGCCAATCTCGTCGAGAAACAACGTACCGCCGTTGGCCAGTTCAAAACGCCCGGCGCGGCTGGTGATGGCCCCGGTAAACGCACCTTTCTCATGGCCGAACAGTTCGCTTTCCAGCAGCTCGGCCGGGATCGCGCCACAGTTGACCGGAACGAACGGCGCGTCGCGCCGCTTGGAGTGATAGTGCAGGTTGCGCGCGACCACTTCCTTGCCTGTACCGGACTCACCGAGGATCAGCACGCTGGCATCGGTGTCGGCCACTTGCTGCATCATCTGCCGAACGTGCTGAATCGCCCGACTGGTGCCGACAAGGCTACGGAAAAGATTGGGTTCGCGGTGACGACCGCGCTCACGGGCCTGGTCATACATCTCGCGATAAACCTGGGCGCGGTGCAGGGAGTCGAGCAACTTGCTGTAGCTGGGGGGCATTTCCAGAGTGGAAAGTACCCGGCGACGCTGGTCTTCCTGCAGGTCAATGGAAGAATTATCGCCCATTAACAACACCGGAAGGAACTCATCCCAGATAGCGAGTGTCTTTAACAGGCCCGGAAGTGAGCCAGGAGCATTTACCGTCCCGATAAGGACGCAAATGACTTCACGACTTGATGACAAAGAGCCGACTGCCTGCTGCCAGTCATGGCTACCACAGGGTAAATTTTCTTCGCCAAGAAAATTTAAAATCACCGCCAAATCACGGCGCCGGACGCTATCGTCATCAATCAGCAGAATTTTGGTTTCACGCCACATGCAATAGCAACTTCCCTAGTCAACTCGATGCCCGAAATGAGTGGGCAAGCTAGACGCCTGCAGACACGTTGAGCCTGATAGACGTCTGAAATCTTCAAACAGCCACTAGTTAAGTCAAAAAACCGTGCATAGTCAAATTTATGGCGCACAAAGTTCGGATTAACTGGGGATTAACCGAACAGATGGTAAACCTTTGCCGCGTTCTGCGCTTGATGGATCTGCGACATCTCATCGACTATCGCCTGACGCTCGCCCGTTGTCACTTCCAGCAACTGCCTGTACACCGCCAGCAGACTCTCCAGGTTCTCGCGCAGAGCCTGTTCATCTACCGGGACCTCACTGAGCACATCGTCAACACAGGCGCGGCAAGCAGCGTCCAGTTTGCCGATGGCGTCCCAATTGCGCGCAGCCAACGCATCAACGAGAGCATCACGAGTTTCTTCAATCCGTTGCAGTGCATGGTTCATGATGTCTTCCTCAGACCGGCAGGCCTATTGCGGTGCAATTTCATCCCAGCCACTTTTCAGGGTGGTTAGCAAACCTGACACCTCATCGATCATCTCGGCGCTGTTCAGGCGATTAGCCTCCATCAGCCGGGTCATCATGTAAGCGTACAAGTTATCCAGTTGCTGGAGCGAAGCCGGATCATCGGTTCTTTCGGGATTCAGGCCATCACGCAGGCCGATGATAATGTCGACCGCCTTGCCCATCATCAACCCCTTGAGCGCGATATCGCCACGAGCCATAGCGCCCTTGGCCTGAGCCATGCGGTCCAACCCGCCCTCCATCAGCATTTGCACCAAACGATGGGGGCTGGCTTCAGAGACCTGCGCATGGGAATTGACCTTCTGATACTGACGAAGGGCTCTCATGGGATTCATGCTTGTACCTCGTATCGGGCAATAACTAAAAAGGATTTGCTCTGATCTTTATGTCGACGTCGGCGTAAAAAACTTTAACACCCTCTCGCAGATCAAGAAAAAACCCAGGCACCGCCTTGCAGCGTGCTTGGGTTCTTCGCATTTCAATCCGAATCAGTTACTGGATTTCGGATTATTGAGCGCATTGAGCGTACTCATGATGCTATCACCCTGCGCCTTAAGCTTGGCCACCAGAGCGTCCATGGCATTGTACTTGGCGCTCAAACTGGCCTGCAGATCCGTCATGCGCGAGTCCAAAGAATCCTGTTGTTTCTTCAAGTCGGTCAGGCTGTCAGCCAGGCTCGCCGCACGGCTCGCAAAGGTCCCGGTCTTGCTCTGCGCGAAGGTATCGGTTGCCGCAGTCATCCGCGCCAGCAAACCGTTGCTACCGGTGAAAATACCGTTGATGTCCGCGGCATTGGTGAGCACTGCCGCGTCCCACTTCTTGTCATCGATCGACAGCATGCCGGTTTTCTGATCCGTCGTGACACCGAACTGTGCCAGCGCCTTCAACGAGCCGGTGCCCGACATCGCGTTCAACTCGTTACGCACCGAAGACAGTAGCGAACGCAGCGAAGCATCGCCGGTCAGTGCGCCAGAGGTGAGAGAACCATCAGGGTTTGTGGTCACCTGGGTTTCAGTATTGACCGCCTTGATCAAAGCGTTGTAGGTATCGACAAACCCCTTGACCGAGGACTTCAGATTCGTGCTGCTGGCAGTCACCGCAATGGTGGTCGGCACAGGAGGCAGAGGGGTACCGTTTGCCGCTGTCGGCACTGTCGAGGTCGACAGCAGTTTGATGCTGACACCACTCACCGCATCGGAAACGGTGTTGCTCTTGGACGTCATCGAAATGCCATCGATGGTGTATTTCGCATTGTCCGGTGGAGTGATGACCGAAGTGCCGACTTCCAGCCCGGAATTGCCCGACAGGGTCAAATCCGTTCCCACCCCGGTAGTGCTCGACGTCAATACCAACCGAGAGCCGTTGGCATCGCTCAAAATGTTGGCGCTCAGTCCTTGGTTGGTGTATTGCGAGTTGATCGAGTCACGCACCTGCTGCAACGTGGCACCTGCAGGAATGCTGACATCATAGTTGGTGCCCGACTGCACGATGGTCAGGGTTGTCGGGGTTGCGCCGCTGTTGACAACAGAGGACGCACCACCGGCAAAAACCGGTGTGGATATCTTCGAAGCCGCTGCCAACTGAGTGACCACCAGCGAGAAGTTGCCGGCAGCAGCACCATTGCCGGTCGTGACCGTGGCGACCTTTTCGTCTGAAGAAGAACCGGCCAGCCCGCTGAAACTGGCCGTCGTACTCATCGTTGTCATGGCGCCACGAAAGGCATCCAGCGCCGCCTGGATCTTGCCGATGGACGACAGCGAGGTGGTGGCTTTCAGCGTCTGGCTGTTGATCTGTGTCTGCTTGGGTGCTCGTTCAGCATCCACCAAAGACTTCACAATCGCCTGGGTATCGATGTTCGAACCAATACCGCTAACCGTTGTACCCGCCATCGTTTCTCTCCTTATCCAGTGGCTGCCGCTTTTTTGACGAAGAGCGCCTCAAGCATCGACAGCAACAAAATTCATGCCAGCTCAGGCCTTGCCGTCAAATAGCAGGCTGCTGGCGTCATGTAGGCTTTGTGCCAACTTTAGAGCAGTTTCCGAAGGTATCTGGCGAATCACTTCACCGGTTTCGGTGGCAATGACCTTGACCACGATCTGATGGGTAGAATCATCAATGGAAAAATCCAGTTTGCGCTGAGTAGCCTGGACGAAATCCCGAATATCGGTGACAGCCTTTTCCAAATCGGCGCGCTTGGGCTCCGATACCGCAGACACGCTGGCGCCAGCCTTGGGCTTGTCCGGGGAGCCAGCAACTGGCGGTGTTGCGCCCTGAGGGGCAACCGCTGGATAAGACAGGTTCAACTTGACGCTCATGTCCATGCTGATCTCCTCATCACGAAAAAGACGAAAGGGCACGTAGCGCGCCCTTCCGTCAGTTACCAAGCGCCGATATTACTGAAGCAGCTTCAGTACAGCGGCTGGCTGCTGGTTGGCTTGAGCCAGGATTGCGGTCGAAGCCTGTTGCAGGGTGTTTTGCTTGGTCATCTGAGCACTTTCAGATGCGAAGTCAACGTCCTGGATCACGCCACGGGCAGCGGTGGAGTTGTCCGAGATACTGCGCAGGTTGGACACGGTGCTGTCGAAACGGTTTTGTACCGCACCGAGGTCAGCACGCTGGGAGTCGATATTGCCAATCGCCTTGGTGATCACGTCAATCGCGTTCTGCGCGTGGGCGGCAGTGGTCACATCAGTATTGGAAACGGTGGTTTTGGTGGAGCTTACAGAAGCGGCGCCGAACAAACCGGTCAAAGCACCGGCGGCTGCCTCGGTCATCGAGTAGCTGTTAGTGGAGTTCAGTGAGATCGCGCCAACGGCGGTCAATCCAGCTGCAAGCACAGCAGAACCACCAAGGACACCAGAAGCGTTCTTGGTTGCAACCGAGATAGTGTTCGCAGCACCGGCGAGGTTATTGAATATCAAGTTTTCGCCGGTGTCGGATTTCACCGACAGGGTATTGGCTTTGGGATCAAAGTTAACGCTGATACCCAATTTTGCAGCGCCGGACTTCAGCTGATCGGCCATATCGGAGAGAGTGGTCACGCCCACCATGCTGACCGTCTGCCCCCCAACCGTTAAATCGAAGTTACTGGCGGCAATGGAAGCGCCGGGGAGAGTGAACGTGGCTTCAGTGCTGGCAGTGGCAGACAAACCGCTTACAGCACCGTCCATCTTGGCGGCAATGGTTTTGGCCGAGTCAGTAGCGACAGTGTTCACGGTAGCGGTGCCACCACTACCATTGATGGTGATCGCACCAGCGGCAACAGGAGCTGCAGCTGGTGTGACGCTTGTGCTCTTCACTTGCTGCGAACCGATATTGCCAGCTCCAACGTCACCCAGGGTCATATTGATGGTCTGGTTGGCGTTAGCACCAACCTGGAAAGCGGTAGTACCGAAAGTACCATCCAGCAGGTTACGACCACCGAAGGTCGTGGTGGTAGCGATACGGGTCAGCTCGGAGGTCAGAGCCGAGTACTCGGCGTTGTTCGATTTACGGTCTTCTGCGCTTGGCGAGCCGTTCGCGGAAGCCAGGGCCAGGGTACGCATTTTCTGCAGGATGTTGGTGGATTCCTGCATGGCGCCTTCAGCGGTTTGCGCGATGGAGATACCGTCACCGGCGTTCTTGATCGCAGTACCCAAGCCGTTGATCTGGCTGGTCAGACGGTTGGCGATCTGCAGGCCAGCCGCGTCGTCTTTTGCACTGTTGATACGCAGGCCGGAAGACAGGCGTTGCATCGAAGCTTGCAGGCTATTGGAAGCCTTGTTCAGGTTGTTCTGAACGGTCAGCGATGCAAGGTTGGTGTTTACGGTTAACATGACGAAATCCTCGTTGGATGGATACTGCGGCTTCCGGCCCTGACATCCGTCGGGTGTGGCCTAGAGAACCTTCGTAATAGTTATCGTCGTGAAAACACTTTGCTTGAGGGTTTTTTTGAAAATTGTTAGTGGCAGCGTGCCAGCCCTTTATTTTCAAGGCTTTGCAGCCAAAAACATGGCACCAGCGAAACGCAAAACGCCCGAGAACTTTCGTTCCCGGGCGTTTTCACGATCGCTGCAAGGGCGGGTAATCAAGGACGATAGATAATCGCCGAGCCCCACGACAAGCCCACGCCAAAACCGCTGAGCGCCACGCGTTTCCACTTGGAATCGAACACATGGTTCTGCAGCAGCAGCGGAATGCTCGACGAAACGGTATTACCGGTTTCAAGCATGTCCTTGATGAACTTCTCCGGCTCAGCCTCTTCAAAGCGGCGCGCAACGGCATCGACGATGGCCGCACTGCCCTGGTGAATGCAGAAGGCATCGATATCGCTGGCTTGCAGGTCAGACTCATCGAGCAACTCATGCAAATGCGCCGGGACTTTCAGCAGTGCGAAGTTGAACACCTGACGACCGTTCATGAAGAACACGCCATCCGTGACCTTCAGGTGCGGAGCGCCCGAACCGTCTGTGCCGAACTTCGCCTTGCCGAGGCGCCAGGTCGGGTCTTCGCCCATCCAGGTTGCCGTCGCGGCATCACCGAACAGCATGGTGGTGTTGCGGTCTTGCGGGTCAACGATTTTCGAATAGGGATCGGCGGTCACCAACAGGCCATTTTTCAGCCCTGTCGCCTCCATAAAGCCCTTGAGCGCATAGATGCCGTAGACATAACCGGAACAACCGAGGGAAATATCGAAGGCGGCAACGCTGGTCGGCAGACCCAACTTGTCCTGAACGATTGCCGCAGTGTGCGGCAGACCTTCCTCATCACCGTTCTGGGTGACAACGATCAAGGCATCAATGGATTCACGCTTGAGTGCAGGGTTGGCTGCAAACAGCGCATTGACTGCTTCGACGCACAGATCGGAAGTTTCCTGATCAGCGCCTTTGCGCGGCAAAAAGGCCGAGCCAATCTTGCCGAGAATGAAGGTTTCATCCTTGTCGAATTTTGCACCCTGGGCGTAGTTGTCAACCCCGGCTGCAGGCACGTAACTCGCTATACTTTTTATGCCAATCATTATGGCTTCCCAATAATAAACAGCTGAAAAATCACCACTCAGAGGGTCGAGGGTGTCGACAGTCAGGGGGCTGCCCCCCGCCCAAAAAAACCGGGGGCAATGGCAGGAGTCGATGACGCCATTGTACAAGCCCGCAACCTTCACCGCCCGCAGTCAGGATACAGTGAAGATGCGCGTTTTGACTGACGGGTCACTCAGAGTGCGAAGCTTTATGTATTTTTGCGACTAAAGCCACCCTGAAAATTCATTTTCGGCCTGACAGCAGAGCAAAAAAAAACGGCCAGCCCTCGATTGAAAGGACTGACCGCCAGGGCTTGACGCCCGATCAAAGCTTGTTGAACAGGCCCAACTGGGAAATTTTCGAGAACGCCAGTTGCGCCGCCTGCAACATGGTTTGCTGCAAGGTCAGGCGGGTCAGCACTTCCGCCGGATCCGTGTTCTTGATATCCGATTGCGTAGAGGCGTTGATCAAGCCGGCACTCTGATTCTGCTCGCTCTGCAGATCCATCACATTACCCCGGGCACCGATGGCTCCCCGAGTAAGGTCGACCTGATTCTTGGCGTTGCCCAGGTTGGCAATCGCCGAGGCTATCGACTCCTCAAGATGACGTTGCGCCGCCGGGTTGCCCTGCGTTGGCGTTTCGAGCGCCTGACGCAACTGGCTAACGGTATCGAGCACATTCTGGGTCTGGTGAGCATTGACCGATACGTCGAACTGATCGTTGGCCGCAGGCGTACCGCTCATGGTGAAACTGATGCCGGCCGCCGTCGCGACACCCGCCGTCACCGTACCCGACGACACCGCCTGACTGCTGCTCGTCAATGGACGAGCGTACAGGTCAAACGTGGTTGCACTGGTGAACTTGAGTACCGCACCGCCGTCCGGGAAGAAACCCGCATAGTCCGCCGGGTTGGTGACCTTACTCTGACTGACCAGCGCGGTAGATGGGTTGCCTGGATTGCGTGTACTGGTAATGGTGTCCGGCTTGGTTGCCAGCTGAAAACTGTGGCCCGCGATCACCGCGTCCGCGTTGACGGCCGTGTCGGTGCTTTGAAAGGTGACATTCAGGGCGAATGTCACGCCACGAAAATTGATATTGGAACCACCTTTGGCGTTCGGATCAAAGGTGCCACCCTGAGTCGCCTCGGCCGTGACGTCATTACCTGCCACGTCCTTGATCTGAAACTGGGTGCTGCTCAGAAACGACATTGTGTAAGGCTCGCCACTGCGGAAGCTGGAGTTGAAGGTCGGGCCGGAGTTCACCAACCCGGGCGACAACGCCACGCGCCCGTCGTCGACAGCAGGCACGGTCATGGTGGTCTGGCTGCGGCTCGCGTTGACTGCCTGCTGGAAAACACTCCAGCCAGAATCATTGAGCCCCAACGACATCGAATCACCGACTTTCAGCTGGAGCTGAGTCTGGTCGCCCTTGTAGCTATAGGTGCCGTCCGCGTTGCGCGCAAAGGGGGCAGTATCATTACTGGCTCCGGAAAACAGGTAGTTGCCGCTGGCATCCTTGCTGTTCATCAGACTCAGAAGCTGCTGCTCGGACTGATCGAGTTCTGCGGCGATGGACTTGCGGTCATCGTCGTTCAACGAACCGCCACCGGCACGCACTGCCAGCTCACTGACTTTCTGCAGCACGTTGTTGACGCTGTCGAGCACGCTTTCTTCCTGAGCCTGAGCAGTCTTCAGCGCGGTGATGTTGTTGGTGTACTGGCCCAGCATTGCGCTCTGCTGATCCAGCTGCAGCAAGCGCGCAGCCCCCACCGGGTCATCGCCCGCCGTCTCGAGTTTGACGCCACTGCTGGCCTGATCACCGGTCTTGATCAGGTTGGAGAAGTTTCGTTGATAGTTGGCCGCGCTATTTTGGTAAAACTGTGCAGTAGAAATACGCATGATCTACGGCTCCTTAAAGACTGTTGATCAGAGTGCTGAAAGTTTCCTGCGCAGCCTTGATGATCTGCGAAGAAGCGCTGTAGTACTGCTGATATTTGACCAGGCTGCCGGTCTCCTCATCGAGGTCGACACCGGACAAGGAGTCGCGGGCCGCCGCCGCCCCCTTGAGGAGCGTGTCGTTGGCGGTGCCATCCATCTGGCCTTGCTTGGCCTTCGCGCCGACCCCGGAAACCAGACCGCCGTAGGCATCCGAGAAGCTGACCCCCGGACTGGTCGTGGTTGCGCCCACAGTGGCCTTCGACTGAAGACCAAGCAATGCCTGCGCGTTACGGTTGTCAGTACTGCTGGCCGCAGTCATCGAGACATTGAAACTGTCGCCCGAAACCGGAGTACCGCTGACCGTCATTTCAAAATTGAAGTTCTGGGCTGCCCCCAGCGAATCGGTGTAAGGCACCTGAATGCTCAGCTTGTTGCTTTGCCCAGGCACGATACTGCCCGTCCCAAGACTGTTGCCCTTGGCGTCCAGCACCTGGTAGGCGTTGGCAGACGTCATGAGCATGCGCACTGGCATCGCAGTCTTGATAGCGTTCTGCATATCCTGGTTCTGGACAGGGTTGTAGATATCCAGAGTGGAGGTCAACGTCGGCTGACTGACCGAGCCCGTGCCTTTGTTGCCCTGGGCAAGAGTCGAGGTCAACGGCGCGGAAGTCGACAGACGTTTGGCGTCGGTCATCACCGTCAAAAGGTCCCCGGCGCCGCTGCGGGTCGGGGTGATCTTGAAGTTGTCACCGGCGCTCACCCCGGCCGCACTGTTCAGGCTCAGGGAGAAGCCGTCAATCACCGGTGCCGGAGAGGCCCCAAGGGTAAAGCTGCCCATGTCGGTGTTATCCGACAGACGCTTGACGCTATAACCCGTGGCGCTGGCGAAGGTCACCTGGTAATCGCTGGTACTTAACTTGCTGGTGTCCTGAATCGTGACATTCAGGTTGCCCGACACAGGATTGTTGTTGCCACTGGCAATGCTGCGCTGACTGATGGCCGTTGCACTGTTGATATTATTGAACAGGGCAGCACCGAACTCACCGTTCTGGTCCAGCCCCTGCCCCAACTGCTGGTTCACCTGGTCGGAAACGACCATGGCGATACGCCCCAGCTCATTGGTCGCTGGCGCCAGCACGTCGTCGCGGTAACGCAGCATCCCCCCCATCTCGCCGCCGGTCACGGCGGAAGTGATATCCAGCGTCGAGAAGCCGCGATTCATGATGATCGAACTGCGGGTCGGGTCGCTCTTGTCTGTAGAAACCTGAAGCGAGTTGGCGGTATTGCCTATGACCAGCGGCTGACCGCCCGTCATATAGATATCGTAGCTGCCATTGCGCTCGACAACTTGCGTGCCCACTAACTGAGAGAGCTGGCGAACCGTTTCGTTGCGCTGATCCATCAGGTCGTTTGGTGTGCTGCCAGTACCACTGACTTCAGTGATCTTCTGGTTGTAGGTCGCAATGGTTGAAGCCAGTTTATTGACCTGATCCGCTACCGAGCCCATCTGAGCATTGATGTAGGAGCTCTGCTGCTTGAGCTGATCGGACATGGCGTTGAAGCGGCTGCTCAGACTCTGGGAGTTGGTCAGCAGGGACTGACGCGCAGCGGCATCGTTCGGCGTCGAAGACAGTGTCTGCAAGGACGAAAAGAACGACTGCATCACTTTGGTGATGCCGGTCCCGCTATCGGACAACAACTTGTCGACCTGCGTCACCTGACTCAAATAGGCCTGGGCATCGCTATTGAGCGAAGTGGTGGTCTGCAACTGGGTGTCGAGGTAAGCGCTATACACCCGACGCACGTCCGCCAGGGTCGTACCCGTGCCGATGAATACGTTGCTGCCGTACTGAATCGAGGATTTGCTGTTCTGCACGGTTTGCTGACGCGAATAGCCGGCTGTGTCAACGTTGGCAATGTTGTTGCCGGTCACCGCCAAAGACGATGAGGCCGCATTCAACCCCGACATCCCGATATTGAGCAAACTCATGATTCAGACCTTATACCTTATGCCTATAAAGGCGTCGTGGAAGAGCCCGCCGCAGCGTAGTTCTGGTAACTCTTCATCTGTTTGGCAATCTGCGAAATCTTGCTGGCGTAGCCAGGGTCGGTTGCATACCCGGCCTTTTGCAACTCGCGTACAAACTGTTCCGGGTTATCGGCCGACTTCACAACATCTTGATAGCGATCATTGGTTTGCAGCAATGTCACAAGGTCATGGAAGCTGTCCTTGTAAGAGCCGTAGGAACGGAACTCGGCCGTCTCCTTGACCATCTCGCCATTCCTGAATTCGCTGGTGATCGCCCGCGCCGAATCGCCCTTCCAGCTGCTGCCGGCCTTGATACCGAACAGGTTGTGACTGCTGCTGCCATCCTGGGCGCGCATGACCGATTTACCCCATCCGGTTTCCAGGGCCGCCTGGGCCACCAGATAACGCGGATCGACGCCGATGCGGTCGGCGGCTTCCTTGGCCATCGGCATCATCGTATTGACGAATTCGTCGGCAGAACCGAAGGCTTTCTTCGCCGGTGCCAGCGGTATTTGAGCCATGGCACGACCATAAATCTGCATCCGCCCGCTTGATCCCGAATCCGCTTGCGAGGCGAGCCAATCGCCATTGAACAGAGGACCGGAACCGGTCTTCGTGCCTTGAGGCGATTGGATGTTGTTGAGCGCCGTTGCGGCAGTCGTCGATGCCGACGGCACCAGGCCCGCGAGCAAGCGGTCCGCAAGTTTCGGCGGCAGCGCCAGACGACGCTGGTTGAGCATCGCCACGTCATTGCGGTGACCATCGAGCGATTGTTGCGGCGGGTTGACCGCACGCGAAGCCCACAACGGCCGCTGGCCATTGAGCCGCGACAACGGCCCATCGGTACCCACAGTACCGGCAGCCACTGGCGTTGATACTGCCGCTTTCGCCGCTTCCTGCTTGGCTGCAGACATCGCCGCCGCCTCACCCGGCGCCAGCGGTTTGTTCTTCGACATCTGGCGCATCAGCACGTCGGCCAGGCCGATACCATGACCCTGGCGGGACATGGAAACCGCCAGTTGCTGGTCGTACATTTCCTGGTACTGCTTGGCCGCAGGCGTGTTGAGCGGATTGTCCTTGCCCAGTGTCTCGGTGGCCGAGCGCATGGACTTGAGCATCTCGCTGAGGAACAGCGACTCGAACTCCTGCGCCACCTTGCGCATGTTCGCATCGCTGTTCTTGTCACCGACCTTGAGCTGGTTAAGCCGGTTCAGGTCCGAGTACGAACCCGAATCGCCGCTGCTGACCAACCCGCTCTTGTGAAGATCCATGTTTGCCATATCAAATCACGATCAGGTCGGCTTGCAGTGCGCCAGCCTGTTTCAACGCTTCAAGGATCGCCATCAAGTCACCCGGCGCCGCGCCGACCTGATTCACCGCACGGACAATCTCGTCCAGCGTGGTGCCAGGGCCAAACTTGAACATCGGCTTGGCTTCTTGTTGAGCATTGACCCGGGAACGCGGCACGACTGCCGTCTGACCGTTGGACAAAGGTCCTGGCTGACTGACGATCGGGTCTTCGGTGATGGTCACGGTCAGGCTGCCGTGAGTCACGGCGGCCGGTGAAACCTTGACGTTCTGACCGATCACGATGGTGCCGGTCCGCGAATTGATGATGACCTTGGCCACCGCCTGCCCCGGATCGACTTCGAGGTTTTCCAGGATCGACAGGTAGTCGACACGCTGGCTCGGATCGAGCGGCGCGGTGACGCGGATCGAACCGCCGTCAATCGCCTGTGCAACACCTGGGCCGAGCATGTTGTTGATCTTGTCGACCACGCGCTTGGCGGTGGTGAAGTCGGAGCGATTGAGGTTCAGGGTCAGGCTGTTGCCCTGATTGAAACCGCTCGGCACCGAACGCTCGACCGAAGCACCACCCGGAATACGGCCCGCCGACGGAACGTTGACGGTGATCTTCGAACCGTCGCGACCTTCAGCATCAAAACCACCGACCACCAGGTTGCCCTGGGCGATCGCATAGACGTTACCGTCGATCCCCTTGAGCGGCGTCAGCAGCAGGGTGCCGCCGCGCAGGCTCTTGGAGTTACCGATCGAGGACACGGTGATGTCGACCTGCTGACCCGGCTTGGCGAACGCCGGCAAGTCGGCACTGACCGACACCGCCGCGACGTTCTTCAACTGCACGTTGCCGGAGCCGGCCGGCACCTTGATGCCGAACTGCGAAAGCATGTTGTTGAAGGTCTGCAGGGTGAACGGGGTTTGCGTGGTCTGGTCACCCGTGCCGTTAAGCCCGACGACCAGGCCGTAGCCGATCAACTGGTTGGAACGCACGCCCGAAATACTGGCGATGTCCTTCAACCGCTCGGCCTGAACGCCGAGGGAGGTGGACAGCAACAACATGGCCGCCATCAGGTGCTTGAAATTAAACATGAGTCGTTTCATCACCTAGAAAGGGAACAGCGGGCTTAAGAAGAAACGGTCGAACCAGCCTGGCTGACTCGCGTCGGCAAACGAACCGGTACCCGAGTAGGTGATCCGTGCATCAGCGATACGAGTCGACGGCACCGTGTTATCGGTAGCGATATCGTCCGCCCGGACCAGACCGGCAATACGCACCAGCTCATCACCGGTATTGAGGGTCATCCACTTCTCGCCACGCACGGCAATGATGCCGTTGGGCAGCACGTCGGCAACGGTAACGGTGATCGAACCGACCAGGCTGTTGCCCTGCCCTGCCTTGCTGTCGCCCTTGGTGGCGCGGTCACCGCTGTAATTGGCACCCAGACTCAGAGGACTGTTGGCGGCCGGGGTGCCACCGAACAGTGAGGTCAGACCGATTCCGGCCTTGCTGGTCTTGTCCACCTGGGAGTTGGCGTTTTTACTGGCCTGGGTCTTTTCGTTCAGGGTGATGGTGATGATGTCACCGACCCGGAACGCCTTGCGGTCGCTGTACAGGTTCTGCTCGAAACCGGCCTGATAGATCGAGCCGTTGTTCGCCGCTGCCGGCAGCGGTGTACGAGGCAACACGGGCGCGTAGTACGGGTCATTGGGCTTCGGCGTCGGGCCGACGCAGCCCGCGAGCACGGCGATCCCACTCAATGCGAGAACAGATACAAAGCGATTCATGACCCTACCTCACGGTGTTGCAGGCGGCTTCACGCCGCCTCATAGACTTGATTACAGATTCTGCGTTACGAACGAGAGCATCTGGTCGGCGGTGGAAATCACCTTGGAGTTCATCTCGTAAGCGCGTTGAGTGGTGATCATGTTGACCATCTCTTCAACGGTGCTGACGTTGGAGGTTTCCAGGGTGTTCTGCAGCGTGGTACCAAAACCGTTCAGGCCCGGCGTACCGATTTGCGGCGCACCACTGGCGGCGGTTTCCTGGAACAGGTTGTTACCCATGGCCTGCAGACCGGCCGGGTTGATGAAGTCGGCGGTTTGCAGGTTGCCGATCACTTGCGCGGCGGCGGCGCCTGGAATGGTGATCGACACGGTGCCGTCACGACCGACCGTGAAGGTCTGTGCGTTGTTCGGAATGACGATGGCCGGTTCCAGGGCAAAGCCGCTGGCGTTGACGATCTGGCCATTGGAGTCCAGGTGGAACGTACCGTCACGGGTGTAGGCGGTCGTGCCGTCCGGCTGCAGGATCTGGAAGAAACCGCGACCGTCGACCGCCATGTCCAGCGGTTGGTCGGTGGTTTGCAGGCTACCGGCGGTGAAGTTTTTCTGAGTGCCGACAATGCGCACACCGGTACCCAATTGCAGACCCGACGGCAGCGCGCTGTCCTGGGTCGACTGGGCGCCTGGCTGACGCTTGATCTGGTACAACAAGTCCTGGAACTCGGCACGATCACGCTTGAAACCCGTGGTCGATACGTTCGCCAGGTTGTTGGAAATAGTCGTCAGGTTGGTGTCCTGGGCGGACAGACCTGTTTTGGCAACCCATAGAGCCGGAAGCATTCAATTCTCCTCGTGCGCCTGTTTTACGGCGCGACGTTCTGATAATTAGCTGATCTGCAAGACCCGAGCCATGGCCTGGTCGTCGTCTTTGGCGGTGTTCATCATCTTGACGTGCAGCTCGAATTGCTTGGACAGGGCCAATACCGAGGTCATCTCCTCAACGGCGTTGACGTTGCTCGACTCAAGGAAGCCCGACACCAGCTGCACGTTGGCATCGGCCGGTGCCGGCTTGCCGTCTGCGGTGTGGATCGAACCGTCCAGACCTTTGGTCATGTTCTTGATGTCCGGGTTGACCAGCTTGATGCGGTCAACCACGGCCATGACGCGCGGGCCTTCACCCATTGACCGAATGCTGATGGTGCCGTCCTGGCCGACTTCGATTTTCTGCTCGGGCGGCACGGCAATCGGACCACCGTTGCCCATGACCGGCATACCGTTGCCGGCGCGCAGCACGCCCAAGGCGTCGACATTCAGGCTGCCGGTGCGCACATAGCTTTCACCACCGTTCGGATTCTGTACGGCAATCCAGCCATTACCCTGGACCGCTACATCGAGATCGCGACCGGTTTCAATCATTGCGCCAGGAGAGAAGTCGGTGGCCGGACGTTCGGACAGGGCAAACGCTCGTGCCGGAAAGCTGTCGCCAAACACCGGCATCGACCGCGCCTGCTCCAGGTCTTTCTGAAAACCGTTGGTGGAGATGTTCGCCAGGTTGTTGGCATGAGCCTTTTGCGCCAGTGCGTTCTGGCTGGCACCGGTCATTGCCACATAAAGGTACTTGTCCACAGTCTTTCCTCTGCATGTCGGACGTTTGCCGCCCACCGCTGTACTGCCTGAGCCTCAAGCAATTTGCAGACCAACTTTCACGCAGGGATTCGAAGCCCTATAAACAAAGGACTTGAGAGGAATTGGAGGGGAATGGGCAATGGTGTCAAAGACGAAAAACCGGCGCGGTTATGCCGCTTACGGCAAGTGTCGGCCTTTTACACGCGACACATTCACCGTGGCGAGGGAGCTTGCTCCCGCTGGGCTGCAAAGCAGCCCCAAAAACAACAATGAAGTTCCAGCAGGCATTACCAGCCGACGGAAGTTGCGACCGCTTCGCGCCCGAGCGGGAGCAAGCTCCCTCGCCACAAAGAGCCCGCCCGCCACAGGTTATGCGCTAGGTTCTTTACCAACTTCGTATTCACGCAGTTTGTTGGCAATGGTGGTGTGGGACACGCCAAGGCGCTTGCCCAGCAGGCGACTGCTCGGGTACTCGGAATACAGCCGCTCCAGCACCGCCTTTTCGAAGCGCCCGACAATCTCGTCCAGCCCGCCTTCCAGCGAGAAATCCCCCAGAGGCTGGCGCACGCCGTAATCCGGCAGGCGAATATGCTCTGCCTTGACCGTGCCGCCGTCACATAACGAAACCGCCTGAAACAACACGTTTTCCAACTGCCGGACATTGCCCGGCCAGTGGTAATGACTGAGTCGCTCCATCGCCGCCGGCGCCAGCTTCGGTAGCGGACAACCGATCTGCCGACTGGCCTGATCAAGGAAGTGCTCGACCAGCGGCGTCAGACCGTCGAGGCATTCGCGCAGCGGCGGGATGTGCAGTGAAAGCACATTCAAGCGATGGTAAAGATCCTGACGGAATTCACCGCGGGCACACAGCTCAGACAGATCGACCTGAGTGGCGCAGATCACCCGCACATCCAGGTAAACCTCTTCATCACTGCCCACCCGGCGGAAGCAACCGTCTTGCAAAAACCGCAGCAGTTTCACTTGCAAGCGCGGACTCATTTCCCCGACGCCGTCGAGAAACAGCGTGCCGCCCGCCGTCAGCTCCAGCAGCCCGAGCTTGCCTTCGGCCCGCGCCCCTTCGAACGCCCCCGGGCCATAACCGAACAGCTCGGTTTCGGCCATCGATTCCGGCAGCCCGGCGCAATTGAGCGCCATCAACGGCGACTGCCCACGTGGGCTGGCCAGGTGGCAGGCGCGCGCCAACAGCTCTTTACCGGTGCCGGTCTCGCCTTCGATCAGCAGCGGCGCATCCAGTGGCGCCATACGCCGCGCTTCACGCACCACCGCGGCCATGACTTTGGAGCTTTGGAAAATGCTGTCGAAACCGCGCAACTCCTGCTTGCGCACGTTATAGATGCGTTCGCCGACCCGGTCCGCCCGGTGCAGCGTCAGCACCGCACCGGCCATGGCCTCGCTGTCGTCATGCTCCGATTGCAACGGCGCGATATCGGCCAGGAACACATCGCCCTTGACCTTGACCCGCAAGCCATTGATCCGCGATTTGTTGGCGCGTACCAGCTCCGGCAGATCGAAGTCCTCGGCATACCGCGACAAGGGAATGCCCGGCACCTCGTCCACCCGCACACCGAGCAATTGCGCGGCGGCGCGGTTGGCCGCAACGATAGAACCGCCCATGTCGATCGACAGCACCGGAAACTCCAGCGCGCCGAGCAAGGCATTCAGCTCCATATGCCGACGCTCGCTGGGCATCAGCCCAACGCGCTTGACGCCGAACACACCGGTAATCGCCTCGAACTTCGGACGCAGTGCCTGAAACTGAAGGTTGATCAGGTTCGGGCAATGCAGGTAGATCGCATTGCCATGCTCGCCGCCGACCTCCCCCCGGGCAACGTTGATCCCGTACTCCACCAGCAAGTTGAGAATGTCGCGCAGGATACCGATGCGGTTCTGGCAGTGGACTTTGATACGCATATAAAGGCCCGAACGGTGGTAAATGAGGCGCATGGCAAGAATTTTTCTGCCAAGGCGCGAAGTTTGTCGTCAAGATTATGTGACAGCTCAAGGCCTTTTCAAACCCGAAAATCTCAGTACCTACGCCACAGCCGCCCATCCGTAACGAATACTTTACGAAAAACAGGGAATTCTCCTACCCGCAACGCTCAAACCCTGCTGCAAGGTCGCACACTTAGGCGTATCTCTAAGTCCATAGGCAACACGACATAACAAGAATGTATCCCTTTGCAGGAGAGCAGCATGAAGCAGACGCAATACGTGGCTCGCGAGCCCGATGCGCAAGGTTTTATCCACTACACCGCTGAAGAACATGCAGTGTGGAATACGCTGATCACTCGCCAGCTGAAAGTGCTCGAGGGTCGTGCATGCCAGGAATACATGGACGGCATCGAAAAACTCGGCTTGCCCCATGACCGCATTCCGCAACTCGACGAAATCAACAAAGTCCTCGGCGAGACCACCGGTTGGCAAGTCGCCCGGGTACCGGCGCTGATTCCGTTCCAGACCTTCTTTGAATTGCTGGCCAACAAGCAGTTTCCGGTCGCGACCTTTATTCGTACTCGCGAAGAACTGGATTACCTGCAAGAGCCGGACATTTTCCACGAGATCTTTGGCCACTGTCCGCTGCTGACCAACCCGTGGTTCGCCGAGTTCACCCACACTTACGGCAAACTCGGCCTACAGGCTTCCAAGGAAGAACGCGTCTATCTGGCGCGCCTGTACTGGATGACCATCGAGTTTGGCCTGGTCGACACCCCGGACGGCAAACGCATCTACGGCGGCGGCATCCTCTCCTCGCCGAAAGAAACCGTGTACAGCCTGTCCGGCGAACCGGAGCATCAAGCCTTTGATCCGCTGGAAGCGATGCGCACGCCGTATCGCATCGACATCCTGCAACCCCTGTACTTTGTCCTGCCAAACCTCAAGCGCCTGTTCGATCTGGCCCACGAGGACATCATGGGCATGGTCCACCAAGGCATGCAGCTGGGTCTGCACGCACCGAAGTTTGCGCCTAAACCCAAGGCAGCCTGAAAGCGCCGCAGTCGCGGCGCCCCTCAAAAAATAGTAACGTCTAACAAGAATTGATTTGGGAACCCACCATGAACGCTCTGAACCAAGCCCATTGCGAAGCCTGCCGTGCCGATGCCCCACAAGTCAGCGACGAAGAACTGCCGGTACTGATCAAGCAGATCCCTGACTGGAACATCGAAGTTCGCGACGGCGTGATGCAGCTGGAAAAAGTCTTCCTGTTCAAGAATTTCAAATTCGCCCTGGCCTTTACCAACGCCGTGGGTGAAATCTCCGAGGCCGAAGGTCACCACCCAGGCCTGCTCACCGAGTGGGGCAAAGTCACCGTGACCTGGTGGAGCCACTCGATCAAAGGCCTGCACCGCAACGACTTCATCATGGCCGCGCGCACTGACGAAGTGGCGAAAGACGCCGAGGGCCGAAAATAATGCATTTCGACGCCATCGGCCGAGTACCCGGCGACCCGATTCTCGGCCTGATGGAGGCCTATGCGCAGGACAGCAATCCGTGCAAGTTCGACCTTGGCGTGGGCGTCTACAAGGATGCCCAGGGCCTGACCCCGATTCCGCAGTCGGTGAAACTCGCCGAACTGCGCCTGGTCGATCGTCAGACCACCAAGACCTACATCGGCGGTCACGGTGACGCGGCATTTGGCAAAGTGATCAATGAGCTGGTGCTCGGCGCCGATTCTGCGCTGATCGCCGAGCAGCGAGCCGGCGCAACCCAAACCCCGGGCGGCACCGGCGCCTTGCGCTTGAGCGCCGACTTCATCGCGCAATGCCTGCCGGGCCGTGGTATCTGGCTGAGCAACCCGACGTGGCCGATTCACGAAACCATCTACGCCACCGCCGGCCTCAAGGTCAGCCACTACCCGTACGTGGGCAGCGACAATCGCCTCGACGTCGAAGCCATGCTGGCGACCCTGAACCTGATTCCCAAGGGCGATGTGGTACTGCTGCACGCCTGCTGCCACAACCCGACCGGTTTCGACCTGTCTCACGATGACTGGCGTCGCGTGCTGGAGGTGGTTCGCAGCCGCGAACTGCTGCCGCTGATCGACTTCGCTTATCAGGGTTTTGGCGATGGCCTGGAACAAGACGCCTGGGCCGTGCGGTTGTTTGCCGCTGAACTGCCTGAGCTGCTGATCACCAGTTCCTGCTCGAAAAACTTCGGCCTGTACCGCGACCGCACCGGCGCGTTGATCGTCTGCGCGAAGGATGCCGAAAAGCTGGTGGATATCCGCAGCCAATTGGCCAACATCGCCCGCAACCTGTGGTCGACACCACCGGATCACGGCGCGGCCGTGGTGGCTACCATCCTCGGCGACCCGGAGCTGAAGCAGTTGTGGGCCGATGAAGTGGAAGCCATGCGTTTGCGCATCGCGCAGTTGCGCTCGGGCCTGGTGGACGCATTGGAGCCGCACGGCTTGGGTGAACGCTTCGCGCATATCGGCGTGCAACGCGGGATGTTTTCCTACACCGGTTTAACGCCGGCCCAGGTGAAAAACCTGCGCGACCACCACAGCGTGTACATGGTCAGCTCCGGTCGCGCCAACGTCGCCGGGATCGATGCCACACGCCTGGATTTGCTGGCGCAAGCTATCGCTGACGTCTGCAAGTAAATTCCTGGCAGGCCCCTTGTGGCGAGGGAGCTTGCTCCCGCTCGAGCACGCAGTGGTCGCAAAGCCTGCATTCGAGTTTTAACTGAACGAACTCATTGCCTGACTTTTGGGGCTGCTCCGCAGCCCAGCGGGAGCAAGCTCCCTCGCCACAATTGCTTCAAAGCACGAGTACCGCATGCGGCCATCCGTCGCAACAAAGGGAGATAAAAGTCTCTCTGTCATCTCCCCTGCTGTATCCTGCCCAGGCTTTTTAAAAGCGCGGATCTACACAGCGATTTAAAAACAGACCTTGCGAGGAGCAACCAACATGCACGAGATTCCTAATCTCCCCTTCCCAAGCCTGCACGAAACTGCGCAGACAACCCCGCAACAAGCCGGTGCCCATCAGCCCGAGCCGAAAGAAGCCACTGGCAGCCGCAAGGCCGACAGCGAAGACTGAAAAAGCACTACCCAGACCGTGTGGAAAGCGCTAATTCATGCGCTTTCCACACAGCCTGAACCAAGGACCCGTACATGAGCGACACCTTCACCGAAAGCCAGGCCAGCGTACTGATCGGCACTGCCGAAAAGATGATCGATGTCTGGAACCGCCTGACACCCGAGAAACAAGCCCTGCTCCTGACCCGCTTCGGCAGCCAGGAAAACGCCCTCGCCGCACTGGTGACCACGCAACTGGTCGCACCCGCCAAATCCTGATACCGGCCAGGCAACACAACGGCCGACACCTGGCGCCAATTTCTCCCCTCCGCGCATCCAACCATCGGTATCATAAGCAGCCTATCTATCCTGCTGTCCCGTGGACCCATTCCCATGCCAGATCCTCAGCGCCCCATGGCGGTCACGCTGCAAGTCGTTTCCATCGTCCTGTTTACCTTCATCGGCTATCTGAATATCGGCATCCCCTTGGCCGTTTTGCCGGGTTATGTACACAGCGACCTGGGTTTTGGCGCGGTGATTGCGGGCTTGGTGATCAGTGTGCAATACCTCGCCACCCTGCTCAGCCGCCCGTACGCAGGAAGGATCATCGACAACCAGGGCAGCAAACGCGCGGTAATGATCGGCCTGGCTGGGTGCGGCTTGAGCGGCGTGTTCATGCTGCTGTCGGCCTGGACGCAGAGTTTGCCGACCTTGAGCCTGATCAGCTTGCTGATCGGCAGACTGGTACTGGGCAGCGCCGAAAGCCTGGTCGGTTCAGGATCGATTGGTTGGGGCATCGGCCGGGTCGGCGCAGCGAATACCGCCAAGGTCATCTCCTGGAACGGCATCGCCAGTTACGGCGCACTGGCTGTCGGCGCGCCGCTCGGCGTGCTGCTGGTGCATCACTTGGGGCTTTGGAGCATGGGCGTGAGCATTCTGTTGCTGGCAGCGCTGGGGCTGCTGTTGGCCTGGCCGAAAACCGCGGCGCCGATCGTTGCCGGTGAACGCCTGCCGTTCATGCATGTCCTGGGTCGGGTGCTACCCCACGGCTGTGGGCTGGCGCTGGGCTCGATCGGCTTCGGCACCATCGCCACTTTCATCACCCTGTATTACGCCACCCGACACTGGGACAACGCCGTCCTCTGCCTGAGCCTGTTCGGCGCCTGTTTCATTGGCGCGCGTCTGCTGTTCGGCAACCTGATCAATCGCCTCGGTGGCTTTCGCGTGGCGATTGCCTGCCTGTCGGTCGAAACCCTCGGCCTGCTGTTGTTGTGGATGGCCCCGGACGCACACTGGGCACTGGCGGGCGCGGCGTTGAGCGGGTTCGGCTTCTCGCTGGTGTTCCCGGCGCTGGGTGTGGAAGCGGTGAATCTGGTGCCCGCCTCCAGCCGTGGTGCAGCAGTCGGGGCTTACTCGTTGTTCATCGACTTGTCACTGGGGATCACCGGGCCGCTGGCGGGCGCCATCGCGGCCGGATTCGGCTTTGCCTCGATCTTCCTGTTCGCCGCCCTCGCCGCCTTGAGCGGCTTGATGCTCAGCTTCTATCTGTACCGACAGTCACCAAAGTATCGTGAGGAACGCGAAGCGCGCTAGAAGTCGACTTTACCACGCCCGGCCTTGATCGAGCCGCGCTTGGTTTTTGACTCCAGCCGACGCTTCTTCGAGCCCAGGGTCGGCTTGGTCGGACGACGCTTTTTTTCAACCTTGGTGGCGCTGAGGATCAACTCGGTCAGACGCGCCAACGCATCGGCGCGGTTGGCTTCCTGAGTGCGGTATTGCTGGGCCTTGATGATGATCACGCCGTCGCTGGTGATCCGACTGTCACGCAGCGCCAGCAAGCGTTCCTTGTAGAACTCTGGCAAGGATGACGCTGGAATATCAAAGCGCAGGTGCACCGCGCTGGAGACCTTGTTGACGTTCTGCCCACCCGCGCCTTGCGCGCGAATGGCGGTCAATTCGATCTCGGCATCCGGCAGATGCACGTTGTTGGAAATCACCAGCATGGAAAAGCGTGTCCGCATTAGGGGTGCATCAGGATACCCGAATAGCCTGAAGGAGATTACAGGCCATTGTGGCAGCGAGCCGGCTCCGGGCGGCGATCCGACGATAGCGGTTTGCCAGTCACATTGATGTTGCATGTGCCGTCGTCATGGCGAGCAGGCTCGCTCCCACAGGTTTTTGTATGAACCCTGAAAACAACAAACCCGGCACATGGCCGGGTTTGTCGTTTCTGTTTTCTGCGTTACTTCACTGCAGAAGCCGCAGCATTCAACGCGTGCTGAGCACTGCGCTTGTTCTTGATGTTGTAGCAGACCCACATGAACACGACCCACACCGGAATCGCGTACACCGAGACCTGGATACCCGGGATCATCAGCATGATGCACAGGATGAAGACCACGAACGCCAGGCAGATATAGTTGCCGTACGGGTACCACAGCGCCTTGAACAGCGGGGTTTGCCGGGTACGGTTCATGTGCTGACGAAACTTGAAGTGCGAGAAGCTGATCATCGCCCAGTTGATCACCAGCGTTGCAACCACCAGCGACATCAGCAGTTCCAGCGCATGCTGCGGCATCAGGTAGTTCATCACCACGGCGACGAAGGTTACCGCGGCCGAGGCCAGGATCGAACGCACCGGCACGCCGCGCTTGTCGATCTTCGCCAGACCTTTCGGGGCGTCGCCCTGTTCAGCCATGCCCAGCAACATGCGGCTGTTGCAGTAGGTGCCGCTGTTGTACACCGACAATGCCGCCGTCAGCACCACGAAGTTGAGGATGTGCGCCGCGGTGTTGCTGCCCAGCATCGAGAACACCTGAACGAACGGGCTGCCGCTATAGGCATCGCCGGACGCGTTCAGGCTTGCCAGCAAGCTGTCCCACGGAGTCAGCGACAGCAGAACCACCAGTGCGCCGATGTAGAAAATCAGGATCCGGTAGATCACCTGATTGATGGCTTTCGGAATCACGGTTTTCGGCTTGTCGGCTTCTGCTGCGGTGAAACCGAGCATTTCCAGGCCGCCGAAGGAGAACATGATGATCGCCATGGCCATCACCAGACCACTGACGCCGTTCGGGAAGAACCCTCCGTGTTCCCACAGGTTGGTCACCGAGGCTTGCGGGCCGCCATGGCCGCTGACCAGCAGGTAGCTGCCCAGGGCAATCATGCCGACAATCGCCACGACCTTGATGATCGCGAACCAGAACTCTGCTTCGCCAAAGACTTTGACGTTAGCCAGGTTGATCGCGTTGATCATCACGAAGAACACCGCTGCCGAGGCCCAGGTCGGAACATCCGGCCACCAGTAGTGCACGTATTTGCCGACCGCCGTCAGCTCCGACATGCCCACCAGGATGTACAGAATCCAGCAGTTCCAGCCCGACAGGAAGCCGGCGAAACCACCCCAGTACTTGTGCGCAAAGTGGCTGAACGAGCCGGCCACCGGCTCTTCAACAATCATTTCGCCCAGTTGGCGCATGATCATGAAAGCGATGAAGCCACAGATTGCGTAACCGAGGATCATCGACGGGCCGGCCGATTTCAGCACACCGGCAGAGCCCAGGAACAATCCGGTACCGATCGCGCCGCCGAGGGCGATCAGTTGAATATGGCGATTTTTCAGGCCGCGTTGAAGCGTACCTGAATGCGAGTTTTGTCCACTCATTAAAAGGGTCTCACGCAAGGTTTGATAATGTTCGTTAAGACGTTGCCGCTCTGATCAGGATCAAGCAGCGCGGATCAAACCCCAGCGCAGGCACCAGGAGTTCAGCATTTTTTTACCGGTCATGCGTCACCTGTTTGTTTTTATCTGTGACGAAATCGAACCCGACACGCTTGTGGCGCGGCGGAGTTAACAAGGCGGATAGCCTTGAGTTTTGTGCAGTTACGCAGGGAGGTCACAGTTAAAACGCGGCGCATTGTACACCTGTAACCCCCTGCTGCCAGACACCGCCGAATCAGCGCGTCGTTTGCCGGGATTGCCTGTGTCCGCCTCGAGTGGCTCGGGCGGCTGCAAAAAAAGGCTCAGACCTTTGCGGGTCGTTGACGGGTGCGATGGAAAAATCGCCCCCCGAAGAGAGATAAAAATGACTCACGGCGTTCATTGCGCCTCCTTCTTGTTATGCACCTGCACGACAGGCATGGGCGCATCTCACCGCTGAAACCGTCTTGAAACAAGCCGACCAGAGCCCTGTAAACCGCACGGTCGAGCGCCAACCGGAAGCATTTCCTTACAGTCCTCATGTCAACCCGAATCCATGGTGCAGAACGCGGCTTTTCGTAAAACCTCCTTTACGTGGCGTAACGTATTTTTTCCACCACAGATCTTTTTGTAAGCTGAGCGCAAATTGACGGTAGTCCCATTCCTAGAGATAAGGTCGAGTTGGCTTTTTGTTTTTAATTGAAAAAATCGACACCATGCGCCTGGACCTGATCTTCGCCAGCGGCGTGTTGGCGCTGGATGACAAGCCGGTGTTTGATGGGCGGTTTGTGTTTTAGCCTGATTTTTCAGGGTGATGCGGCTGACGCCTTCGCGAGCTTGCTCGCGATGACAGACTCAAAAACACTGCATCACTAAAGCCAGGGCAAAAAAAACGCCAACCCGCGGGTTGGCGTTTTTATGGGCGCTGACCGATTATTCCGGCTTGCGACGACCAAAGCCAGGACGCTGACCGGAGCCTGCCGGTGCGCCGCGACGCTTGCCCGATGGCGCATCACGGTCGACCAGGACGATGCCCGGACGCTTTTTCGGCGCCGGCTTGGCCGGGCGCTTGGTGTCGGACGGACGGTCTGCCACTGGCGTACCGCGACCCGACTCACCGCGACCTGCTGGCGCACCGCGATCGCTGCGACCACCGGACGGAGCACCGCGGCCTTCGCCACGTTCAGTGCGACCGTTGGCCGGACGCGGAGTGCGTGGACCGCGCTCGCCGTCCTGGCGTGGCGCAGGTTTGCGGGCTGGACGTTCGCCTTCGATCTGCGGCTCGCGCACTGGACGCGGGCCAGCAGCCGCTGGAGCACCGGTCGCTGGACGCAGGGTCCGCACGCGCTCGCTCTTGCCGACCGGGCGGGACGACTTGCGCTGCATACGCTCCAGCTTGTCTTTGCTCTTGGCGTTCATTTGCGGCATGGCCACCGGGGTCAAACCGACTTCAGCACTCAGTACGTCGACTTCGTACTGGCTCATTTCGCGCCAGCGGCCCATCGGCAGGTCAGAGTTGAGGAACACCGGACCGAAACGCACGCGCTTCAGACGGCTGACCACCAGACCCTGGGATTCCCACAGACGTCGAACTTCACGGTTACGACCTTCCATCACCACGCAGTGGTACCAGTGGTTGAAACCTTCGCCACCTGGCGCCTGCTTGATGTCGGTAAACTTCGCCGGGCCATCTTCGAGAACAACGCCGGCCTTCAGGCGTTCGATCATTTCGTCGTCGACTTCACCACGCACACGTACCGCATACTCGCGGTCCATTTCGTAGGAAGGGTGCATCAGGCGGTTGGCCAGCTCACCGTCGGTGGTGAACATCAGCAAACCGGTGGTGTTGATGTCCAGACGACCGATGTTGATCCAGCGGCCTTCTTTTGGTTTCGGCATCTTGTCGAATACGGTCGGACGGCCTTCAGGGTCGTCACGGGTGCAGATTTCGCCGTCGGGCTTGTTGTACATGATCACGCGGCGGACCGATTCGGCCGCTTCTTCACGCTTGATCACCTTGCCATCGATGGTGATGGCGTCGTGCAGGTCGACTCGCAGGCCAAGGGTGGCATCTTTGCCGTTGACCTTGATCCGGCCATGACTGATCCAGGCTTCTACGTCGCGGCGCGAGCCGACGCCGATACGGGCGAGGACTTTCTGCAGTTTTTCGCCTGCTGGGCCGATTTCCTGGTCGTCTTTCTGATCGTTGATACTCATCTGGGCACCTCCCGGTGTGGTCTGTTCAGGCCTGGCCTGAAGAGTTGAAATCTGGTCTTTGGGCGAAAGGATCGCCGAAGGGTCGCGAATCATACGCGCATGACGCCGCTCGCGCATCAGAGACTAGCGGATAAACGGTCGGATAATTGTTTTTCCGCCGACCGGTGACACAGAGTTCGATCAATCACAACACTGAACCAGTGTGGGAGCGAGCCTGCTCGCGATGAGGGAGTGTCAGTCGACATCAATGTTGTCTGATATACCGCTATCGCGAGCAGGCTCGCTCCCACAGGGTTTGCGTCAATCTTCGAGCGAGCGGCGTTCGTTCTCGATTGCTTCGGCGAGGGCCTGGGCTTCGGCTTCTTCTTCGCTCAGCTCGGGTTTTGGCTTGGGCTGTTCCAGCGCGGCGACGGCAGCCAGCAGTTTCTCGCGAGCTTCGGCAACGCCGAGAATGTCGTCTTCAGCCTCCTCAACTTCTTCAGTTTCGGCCTCGGCTTCGACTTGAAGCCCGGCCTCTACCGCAACCTCGACAGGCACATCGTCTGGCATCTGCGGCTCGCTGTCGCTGACCGCGCCATCACGCAGCAAGTCGTCAAAATCGGTCTTGATCCCCTCTTCCATCGAATCCAGTTCGAGCAACAAGGTATGGAAACTGGTCTCGTCTTTCGGTTCTTCCGGCTCGGCGCTGGCATCGGCCAGTTCTTGCAGGCTCAGCGGCACCGGCGCGTCGTCGAACTCGAGCATCGGCTCGGGCTCCAGCTCGCGCAGTTCGGCCAGCGGTGGCAGGTCGTCGAGGTTCTTCAGGTTGAAATGATCGAGAAACGCCTTGGTGGTGGCGAACATTGCCGGCTTGCCCGGTACGTCGCGATAACCGACGATCCTGATCCACTCACGCTCCAGCAGGGTCTTGACGATGTGGCTGTTGACCGCCACACCGCGCACATCCTCGATCTCGCCACGGGTGATCGGCTGGCGGTAGGCGATCAACGCCATGGTCTCCAGCATCGCCCGGGAATAGCGCTGCGGGCGTTCTTCCCACAGACGTCCGACCCAGGGCGCGAACTTCTCGCGAATTTGCAGACGGTAGCCCGAGGCGACTTCCTTCAGTTCAAAAGCCCGGCCGTCGCAGGATTTCGCGAGAATTGCCAAGGCCTTCTTGAAGACCGGCGGCTCCGGGCGCTCACCCTCTTCGAAGAGCTCGAACAGACGCTCCATCGACTGCGGCTTTCCCGAGGCCAACAGAAAGGCTTCAAGCAGTGGCGCCAGCTCGCGGGGTTCACTCAGATTCATTGATTTTGCTCGTTATTCGGCTCGCGCCCGCACATGGATAGCCGCAAACGGCTCATTCTGCACCAGCTCGACCAAGGATTCCTTGACCAGTTCGAGGATCGCCATAAAGGTCACGACCACACCCAAGCGTCCTTCTTCAGCGGTGAACAGCTCGACAAAAGGCACAAAACCGCCGCCCTTGAGCCGTTCCAGCACATCGCTCATACGCTCGCGCGTTGACAACGCCTCGCGGCTGACCTGATGGCTTTCGAACATATCGCCACGGCGCAGCACCTCGGCCATGGACATCAGCAATTCTTCCAGACTCACCTCCGGCAGCAACTTGCGCGCCCGGGCCTGCGGGGCATCGAGCTTGGGCACTACCACATCGCGGCCAACCCGGCTCAGGCCGTCGATGCCTTCAGCCGCGGCCTTGAAGCGTTCGTACTCCTGCAAGCGACGGATCAGCTCGGCACGCGGATCGTCCTCTTCCTCCTCGATCTCGGCCGAGCGCGGCAGCAGCATGCGCGACTTGATCTCGGCGAGCATCGCCGCCATCACCAGATACTCGGCGGCCAGCTCCAGCCGCACCGACTGCATCAACTCGACATAGCCCATGTATTGCCGGGTAATTTCCGCCACCGGAATGTCGAGGATATTGATGTTCTGCTTGCGGATCAGGTACAGCAGCAAGTCGAGCGGGCCTTCGAAGGCCTCAAGGAAAACTTCCAGCGCGTCCGGCGGAATGTACAGGTCCAGCGGCATTTCCATGACCGCCTGGCCATAGACCATGGCGAACGGCAGCTCTTGCTGTGCCCCGGCCTGGCTATCGACGGGCTCTACTGCGGACATCTAGGCCTCAACCGTAAACGGCGCGGGGTCACCGCAACCGACGCGAATCACTTCGGGTTCGCCGTCGGCCAGGTTGATCACCGTGGAGGCTTTGATACCACCAAAACCGCCATCGATGATCAGGTCGACCTGATGCTCAAGCAACTGACGCATTTCATAAGGGTCGCTCAACGGGTCGGTGTCACCGGGCATGATCAGGGTCACGCTCATCAGCGGCTCGCCCAGTTCCTCGAGCAACGCCAGGGCAATCGGATGGCTCGGCACCCGCAGACCGATGGTGCGCTTCTTCGGGTGCAGCAGCAGACGCGGCACTTCGCGGGTGGCGTTGAGAATAAACGTATAAGGCCCCGGCAAGTGGGCCTTGAGCAAGCGGAAGGTGCCGGTGTCGATCTTGGCAAACAGCCCCAGTTGTGACAGGTCGCTGCAAATCAGCGCGAAATTGTGCTTTTCATCCAGCTGACGCAGCCGGCGCACGCGCTCCACGGCAGTCTTGTCACCGATCTGGCAACCAATGGCGTAGGACGAGTCAGTGGGATAAATCACCACCCCGCCATTGCGGATGATCTCGACAGCCTGTTTGATCAGGCGCGCTTGCGGGTTTTCCGGATGAATCTGGAAAAATTGACTCACATTGTCTACCTGTTCAGACGGCAATAACGGCTGGGTCATGTTTGAACCGACACCAAAGCGGTGGCAGGTCCTCCGGGAGTGGGCGGTACTCGCCGATCTCGGACCAGCCTCCGGGTCCATGGAAATCACTGCCGGCACTGACCAGCAGACCGAACTCACGCGCAAGAATAGCCAGGCTGCCAACCTGCTCGGCTGGCTGATGGCCATTGACCACTTCAATTGCGTGGCCGCCTGCTTGAATATAGTCGGCAATCAGGCGACGGCGTTTGCTGCGAGTGAAATCATAGTGCCAAGGGTGCGCCAGGCTGACCCAGGCCCCGGCAGCGCGCAGGGTTTCAACGGTTTCTTCGAGGGTCGGCCAGTGTTGCTTGACGTCCCCCAGCTTGCCGGCGCCCAGCCACTTGCGGAAGGCTTCGGCACGGTCCTTGACGAAGCCTGCACGGACCAGATAGTCGGCAAAGTGCGGTCGGGCCGGCGCATTGCCGCTGTCACCAAGCTCCTGCTGGATCGCCCGCGCGCCTTCCAGCGCGCCGGGCATGCCCTTGAGTTCGAGCTTGCGGCTGATTTCTTCGGACCTCAGCCAGCGTCCGTCACGCAATTTGGCAATTGCCTCGACCAGCGTCGGGGCATTGACGTCGAACCCGTAACCGAGCACATGAATGGTCGCGCCCCCCCAGGTGCAGGACAATTCGACGCCGTTGATCAGTTGCATCCCCAGCCCTACCGCAGCGCTGCGGGCCTCGTCGAGGCCTTCGAGGGTATCGTGGTCGGTCAAGGCCAGGACTCGCACGCCTTTCTCGAACGCACGCGCAACCAGTACCGCAGGCGCCAGGGCGCCATCGGAGGCTGTGCTATGGCAGTGCAAATCAACATTCACAGGACTGTGTAACCTCAAATCAGCTGGCGCTTTCGCGACTCAATATGTTTGTTATTATGCCGCCACATCCTGCTTCTGGCTGCCACTGTGAAACAATTCATCGACTTCATCCCGCTTCTGCTGTTTTTCATCGTCTTCAAAATCGATCCACGGGTCGTCGACATCGCCGGTTACCCACTGACGGTAGGCGGTATTTACAGCGCCACTGCAATGCTGATCACCAGCTCCCTGGTGGTCTACGGCACGCTTTTCATCAAACAGCGCAAGCTGGAGAAGAGCCAGTGGCTGACCCTGATCGCCTGCCTGGTCTTCGGTAGCCTGACCCTGGCCTTCCACAGCGAAACCTTCCTTAAATGGAAAGCGCCGGTGGTCAACTGGCTGTTCGCCCTGGCCTTTATCGGCAGCCACTTCATCGGCGAGCAGTTGCTGATCAAACGCATCATGGGCCACGCGCTGACCCTGCCGGACCTGGTCTGGACCCGTTTGAACATCGCCTGGATCGGCTTTTTTCTGTTTTGCGGCGCGGCCAACCTGTTCGTTGCATTCACCTTCCAGGACTATTGGGTCGACTTCAAAGTCTTCGGCAGCCTGGGCATGACCCTGCTGTTCCTGGTCGGCCAGGGCATTTACCTGTCCCGCCACCTGCACGACGCCGACACTTCTACGCCAAAAACCGAGGACTGACATGCTTTACGCAATCATTGCTACAGACGTCGCCAACTCCCTGGAAAACCGCCTGGCTGCGCGTCCTGCCCACCTTGAGCGGCTGCAACAGCTCAAGGCCGAGGGCCGCGTGATTCTGGCAGGCCCGCTCCCTGCCATCGACAGCAATGATCCGGGCGCAGCAGGTTTCACTGGCAGCCTGATCGTCGCCGAGTTCGCCTCCCTGGAAGCCGCCAAGGCCTGGGCCGACGCCGATCCGTATATTGCCGCAGGCGTCTACGCCAACGTTCTGGTCAAACCGTTCAAGCAAGTCCTGCCATAACCCAGCCTATGCGCGATGAACCTTCGGTTCATCGCGTGTTCAATTGCTCATTATTCGCGTTCAACGGCCGACAACCTGCCCAACACTCGATTGGAATCAGGAGTTTCGATGCGCCAAGGTCCGCTGTGTCTGCTGTTGGTCACGTTATCGATCGGGGCCTTCGCCCACGCCGAAGAGCACTCGGACTCAGGCTATTCAACGCCTCTGTCGTTAAGCGCCGCAAGCCAGATCACCGAATTGCAGCAGCGCTTGAAAGAAAGCGAGCGGCAACGGGAAGAGCTGAACAAACAACTGCAAAATGCCGACAACGAACGCGAAAGCGCCTTGCTGGGCCAGTTACGCCAAGAGAATCAGCGCCTCAAGCTGCAACTCAAGGAAGCCCAGGCAAACCCGCTGCCGCGCCTGCTGACCGATCAACAGCAGTGGTTCGTCACTGGCGCCGGAGTAGCGCTATTGGCCCTGCTCTGCGGTATCTTCGCCAGTGGTGGACGTAGAAAACGTCGGCAATGGCTAAATTGAGTGAGTCATGAGCGAGCTGTTACTAATTGATGATGACCAGGAGCTGTGTGAGCTCCTGAGCAGTTGGCTGAGCCAGGAAGGCTTTGTCGTGCGCGCTTGCCACGACGGTCTGAGTGCGCGCCGCGCCTTGGCGGAGTCTGCGCCGGCAGCAGTGGTGCTGGATGTGATGCTGCCCGACGGCAGCGGTCTGGAGCTGCTCAAGCAGTTGCGCAATGACCACCCGGACCTGCCGGTGGTGATGCTCTCGGCCCGTGGCGAACCGCTGGACCGGATCCTCGGCCTGGAACTGGGCGCCGACGATTACCTGGCCAAGCCTTGTGATCCCCGTGAGCTGACCGCGCGCCTGCGTGCGGTGCTGCGGCGCAGTCATCCGGCGGCGGTGTCCAGCCAGATGGAGCTCGGCGACCTGTGCTTCAGCCCGGTCCGTGGCGTGGTCAGCATCGACGAACAGGAATTCACCCTGACCGTCTCTGAAAGTCGCCTGCTCGAAGCCCTGCTCAAGCAACCCGGCGAACCGCTGGACAAGCAGGAACTGGCGCAGATCGCCCTCGGGCGCAAGCTGACCCTGTACGACCGAAGCCTGGACATGCACGTCAGCAACCTGCGCAAAAAGATCGGCCCACACCCCGACGGCCGCCCGCGCATCGTTGCCCTGCGCAGCCGCGGTTATTACTACAGCCTCTGAACCCGATGCGCCCCCCGTAGCAGCAGGCTCGCGGGCTCGCCAGCTGCTACGGGGGCTCTGTTTTGTCAGGGCAGCACAAAACCGTCTTTACTCAAGCTTTACGCTCCGCTGACCGCCGCTGACCTTGATCTGCGTAATCTGTACTCATCCGGAACACACCGGGAACGAGACAAGGAGACACACCATGCGCAAGACCCTTATCGCTTTGATGTTCGCCGCTGCACTGCCAACCATTGCCATGGCTGCACCAGAAGGCCAAGGCCCGATGGGCCCAATGGATGGCCACGGATACAGCGAGCACATGCACGGCGGCAAAGGCATGTACAGAGAACTGGATCTGAGCCATGAACAACGCGAGCAGATCCGCAAACTGATTGGCGAACAGATGCATGCGCGTAAACAGTTGGTAGAGCAGTACCTGCAAAAACTCTCGCCAGCCGATCAGCAGGCCATGAAAGACCAAATGGCGGCCGGCCGCCAGAAAACCGAGAAGGACATTCGTGCCCTTCTCAAGCCGGACCAACAGCAGAAGTTCGATGCTATCCAAAAGAAGCAGGCCGAACGCAAAGCCGAATGGGCCGAGTTTCAGGCGTGGAAAGCCCAGCAACCGAAAAAAACGCAATAATGTTCTAGCGTTACTTCCCAGCCCAATGGTCAATCGCCATTGGGCTTTCTTTGTTTGAGGACTTCCCGTGCGTTCATTGTTCTGGCGCATCCTGGCCAGTTTTTGGCTGGCCATCGCTCTGGTTGCAGGGTTGTCGATCCTGCTCGGGCACATGCTGAACCAGGACGCCTGGATTCTCAGTCGCCACCCGGGTCTCAATACCCTGGCGCAAGAGTGGACGCAGCTCTACGAAGAAAAAGGCGAGGACGCGGCGCAAGCCTTGCTCGAACAACGCAAACGGCGTTACCACATCGATGTTCAGGTACTGAACGAAAGTGGTGACCCGGTGGTGCGCGGGACCTTCCCTCGCCGCGCGGCGGCCTTGGAAGCACGGCAGAACGACAACCCCGACGACAGCGGCCGCCACCTGCCCTGGCGGCGTCTGACCGTCGAGTACACCAGCCCGAAAACCGCCGAAACTTACTTGCTGATCTACCGTATTCCGCATCCAGAGCTCAACGCCTGGCACCGTAACAGCCTGCTTTGGCCCCTCAGTGCGCTATCGATTGCCCTGGTGGTGCTGACGCTGTTCAGCCTGCTGGTGACGCTGTCCATCACCCGCCCGTTGAGCCGTTTGCGCGGCGCGGTGCACGACCTCGGTCAGACGACCTATCAGCAAAACAGCCTGGCGCGGCTGGCCAATCGGCGTGACGAGTTTGGCGTGCTGGCCAACGACTTCAACCGCATGGGCGCACGCCTGCAAAGCCTGATCGGCAGCCAGCGGCAACTGCTGCGCGACGTGTCTCACGAGCTGCGTTCGCCGTTGGCCCGGTTGCGTATCGCCCTGGCGCTTGCGGAACGGGCCGGCCCCGAAGAACGCGAAAAGCTCTGGCCACGATTGACCCGCGAATGTGATCGCCTGGAAGCACTGATCAGTGAAATTCTGGTGCTGGCACGGGTTGACGCCGACAACGCGAGTGCCGAAGAGGTCGACCTCAATGCACTACTCAATACTGTGCAAAAAGACGCTCAGCTTGGCGCGCCAGAGCAAAGCATCCGTATCGAAGCCGAACAGCAATTAACCCTCAAGGGCTGGCCGACCATGATCGAGCGGGCGCTGGACAACCTGTTGCGCAACGCCCAACGCTTCAATCCGGCCGGACAACCGATTGAAGTGCTGGCAGTGCGTCAGGGGGATCGGATTGTGATCAGCGTGCACGACCATGGCCCTGGTGTAGAGGCCGAGCATTTGAAGCAACTGGGGGAGCCGTTTTTTCGGGCGCCCGGGCAGACGGCCGCCGGACATGGCCTGGGGCTGGCCATCGCCCGGCGTGCAGCGGAGCGCCACGGCGGTAGCCTGATTCTGGCCAATCACCCGGAGGGTGGATTCATTGCCAGCCTGGATCTGCCGTTGGAACCCGGCGCAGCCGTACAACCCTAAAAACCTGTGGGAGCCGGCTCGCTCCCACATTAAATCAATCTGCCAATGATTCAGGGCTTGGCAGGCCAGGCGCTGACAAACTCGGCGAGATCGACTTTACCGGCCACGCGCGGTTCGTTCTGCGGTGTGCCCAGGTAAAGGAATGCAATGACTTCTTCACCTTCCGCCAGGCCCAACCCTTGGGCCACATGCGCCGAATAGACCAACTCGCCGGTACGCCACACCGCGCCGATACCCTGAGCATAAGCCGCCAGCAAGATACCGTGGGCCGCACACCCTGCCGCCAGCAACTGCTCGGACTTCGGCACTTTGATGTGGTCTTGCAGACGTGCGACCACAATGACAACCAACGGCGCGCGCAGCGGGCCGTTACGTGCCTTGTCCACCAGGGCCTGAGGCACATCGGCGTCTTGCAGGCGTGCAGCCTCAGCCAGCAACTCGCCCAATTGCTCACGCGCCGCACCTTCGACTGTCAAAAAACGCCACGGCTGCAAATGCCCGTGATCCGGTGCACGCATGGCTGCGGTAAACAACACTTCCCGTTGTGCTGCGGTGGGCGCCGGGTCGAGCAAACGCGGAACGGATACACGGTTGAGCAAAGCGTCGAGAGCCTGCATCGGCCACCTCCTGAAAAAAATGTCTGGCTATTCTAGCGGCAACTGCCGCCGGGGTGCCGGTTTACATGCCCTGCCTCGCGGGTAGAATGGCGCCCTTCCCTATCAGCCCGAGCGGACTTCATGGCGTTGCCGACCTTACGGACTATTGGTTTCATCATCGGCATCTTCCTGATCACTCTGGCCATCAGCATGGTTGTGCCGATGGCAACCCTGCTGATTTACGACCGCACCAGCGACCTGCCGTCGTTCCTCTGGGCCAGCATGATTACCTTTGTCGCCGGTCTGGCGCTGGTCATTCCCGGGCGACCAGAGCATATACACCTGCGCCCGCGGGACATGTACCTGCTGACTGTTTCGAGCTGGGTGGTGGTCTGCATATTCGCGGCATTGCCGTTTCTGCTGACCCAGCGCATCAGTTACACCGACTCGTTTTTCGAAAGCATGTCGGGTATCACCGCCACCGGCTCTACTGTGCTCAGCGGCCTGGACAGCATGTCTCCGGGCATCCTGATGTGGCGTTCGTTGCTGCACTGGCTGGGCGGTATCGGCTTTATCGGCATGGCGGTCGCGATTCTGCCACTGCTACGCATCGGCGGCATGCGGCTGTTTCAGACCGAGTCGTCGGACCGTTCCGAAAAAGTCATGCCGCGTTCGCACATGGTGGCCCGGCTGATCGTCGCCGCCTACGTCGGCATCACCATCCTTGGCAGCCTGGCGTTCTGGTGGGCGGGCATGAGCCCATTCGACGCCGTCAACCATGCGATGTCGGCAATATCCACCGGCGGTTTCTCCACCTCCGACCAGTCCCTGGCCAAGTGGACGCAACCGGCCGTGCACTGGGTCGCGGTGGTGATCATGATTCTCGGCAGCCTGCCGTTTACCTTGTACGTGGCGACCTTGCGCGGCAATCGGCGGGCGTTGATCAAGGATCAACAAGTGCAGGGATTGCTCGGCATGCTGCTGGTGACCTGGCTGGTGCTCGGCACCTGGTACTGGTGGACCACCAACCTGCATTGGCTGGACGCACTGCGCCACGTTGCGCTGAACGTCACCTCGGTGGTCACCACCACCGGTTTTGCGCTGGGGGACTACAGCTTGTGGGGCAACTTCTCATTGATGCTGTTCTTCTATCTGGGCTTTGTCGGTGGTTGCTCGGGGTCGACCGCTGGCGGGATCAAGATCTTCCGTTTCCAGGTGGCCTTTATCCTGCTCAAGGCCAACCTTAACCAACTGATCCACCCGCGTGCGGTGATCAAGCAGAAGTACAACGGTCATCGTCTCGACGAAGAAATCGTTCGCTCGATCCTGACGTTTTCGTTCTTCTTTGCGATCACCATCTGCGCCATCGCCCTGGCGCTATCACTGCTGGGCGTGGACTGGATGACCGCCCTGACCGGTGCCGCCAGTACGGTTTCCGGCGTGGGTCCGGGGCTGGGTGAAACCATCGGCCCGGCCGGTAACTTCGCCAGCCTGCCCGACGCCGCCAAGTGGATTCTGTCCCTCGGCATGCTGCTCGGCCGACTGGAGATCATTACCGTGTTTGTGCTGTGTATCCCGGCGTTCTGGCGTCACTGAGTTCTTTGGGCGCGTCCATCAACCGCATCCGGTATTCGCCGGGCGTGGTATCGAACCAGCGTCGAAAGGCCCGGAAGAAATTGCTCGGATCGGCGAACCCCAACAGGTAAGCGATTTCCAGCAGGGTCATGCTCGGTTGCGCCAGGTACTGCTCGGCCAACTCACGGCGCGTGTCGTCGAGCAGCGTCTGAAAACTCGTGCCTTCTTCCTGCAAGCGTCGCTGCAAGGTGCGCTGGGACAAGTGCAGGGTTTGCGCCACCGTATCGCGCTTGGGCTCGCCTTGCGGCAGCAGGCGACAGAGCACTTGCCGTGCCTTGTGGGTGACCCGGCTTTCAGCAAACCGCGCCAGATACTCGCCGGCAAACCGGTCATGCAACAACGCCATGGCCTCATTGGCAGTCGGCAACGGCGCTTCCATGTCTGCCCGTTCGAAAATCAGCGCGTCATAGGGCGCGTTGAATTCCAGCGGCGCATGAAAGGCAAATTTGTACGGTGCGAGGTCTTCGGGTTGATCACCCTGCATCAACACTTTGCGTGGCTGCAAGGTGCGCCCGGTCAGCCAGCCACACAAGCCCAGCGCACAGGCGAGTGACGCCTCGGCACTTTGCCGGGTGGGCGGCAGGTGGTCACCATGCACCGTCAGAATCAGTGCATAACCTTCGGGTAACAGGCGAAAACTCAGGTCGGCGCTTTCGGCGATGATCCGCTGATAGCGCACCAGGCGCTGAAAACCTTCAGCCAGGGTCTGGCTCGACATCAAGGCATAACCGACCACATTAAACGATGCCGGGCGGACCAGCTTGCCCATGTTCAGACCGATCGCCGGGTTGCCGGACAGCTCTACCGCGCGCTGCCAGAGCCGCGTCATCGAATCTTGAGGAAAGCGCGCATCCGGATCATCCAGCGCCGCGTAGTCGAGCCCCAACTGTTTGAACAACACCCGGCAATCCAGGCCGTCCATCTCCAGTGCCTTGACAATCCCCATCGCCCAGCTTGCAGAAGTCGTTCGTTCGCTCATGGCGTTTTCTTACTTGATGAGCCGCGTGTCACGGCCAATTTCAAAAGGATACTAATGTGGCGCCCAAGGTCACTGGCTGTTGCCACCGATGACTCTAGACTTAAATAAGCTACCCGCAGAACATCCGCTCGGCAGCACAATAACCACAGAGAACGCAGTCGTGGAAAACATCAAACGTTTCAGCAGCTTCGCCGAGTTTTACCCGTATTACCTCGGCGAACACAGCAACAGTGCCTGCCGACGCCTGCACTTTGTCGGCACCAGCCTGGTGATTTTCATCCTCGCCTTCGCTATCGGCAAAGGGACCTGGATGTTGTTGCTGGCCCTGCCTCTGGCCGGCTACAGCTTCGCCTGGGTCGGCCACTTCTTCTTCGAAAGGAATCGCCCGGCGACATTCCAGCATCCGCTTTACAGCCTGCTCGGCGACTTCGTCATGTATCGCGACATGATCCTCGGCAAAGTGCCTTTCTAGGCTCGTCGGGCCATCAAGCCGTCCCACATGGCCAGCGCAGCATTGGATCCAGGATCTACACTGCACAACGTCCCTTTGAAAACAATAAGAGGATAGCTGATGAATGCGCACGCCCGTTTCACCCATATGAAGGATAGTACGCAGGAAGACTGGGCGATCATCGCCGCGGACTTCAGTGCCTACGCCAAACAATTACCGACACGGATTGTGGCGCACCTGAAACTGCTGGAGGGTGATTTTGGCGGTTTCCCGGTCGATCGACTGACCCACTCACTGCAAACCGCCACCCGCGCCTGGCACGATGGCCGGGATGAGGAATATGTGGTGTGTGCGCTGCTCCACGACATTGGCGATACCCTGGGCTCCTACAACCACCCGGACATTGCGACGGCGATCCTCAAGCCATTCGTCAGCGCTGAAAACCTGTGGATGCTGGAAAAACACGGGATTTTCCAGGGCTATTACTTCTTCCATTACCTGGGTATGGACCGGCACCTGTGCGAGCAATTTCGCGAACACCCGCAGTACCGGCAAACCATCGAGTTCTGCGCCAGGTATGACGCTGCAGCCTTTGATCCGGACTACGAGAGCCTGCCACTGAGTTTCTTCGAACCGATGATGGAACGCCTGTTTGCCCAGCCGAAAAATTCGATCTACACGGCGGCAATGGAAGAACACGCGCCGGTCTGAAACTCCGCGGACCTGTGGCGAGGGAGCTTGCTCCCGCTGGGTTGCAAAGCGACCCTGATGTCAGCCGCCGCGAGTATTCGGATGGATCGCGATTGCCGGATTACGACCGCTTCGCGGTCGAGCGGGAGCAAGCTCCCTCGCCACAAAAGTTAAACCTGTCGGATCAAGCAGGCTCTGCAACCTTCAAGGCTTTCAACTCAGCTTCACGCGCCTGCGCATCCGCCAACCGGTACAACTCGATCGTGCCATCCCAATGCTCGATCAAGGCCGTGCACGACTCCACCCAATCTCCGCAATTGAGGTAGTCCACCTCACCGACCTTGCGAATTTCCGCATGGTGGATGTGCCCGCAAACCACCCCGTGCAGCTCGCGTTTGACACACTCGTGGGCGATGGCCTCTTCGAAATCGCTGATGAAGCTGACCGCGGTTTTGACTTTGTGCTTGAGGTACGCCGACAACGACCAGTAACCGTAGCCGTACCGTGCACGCCAGTGATTGAGCCAGCGGTTGAGGGTCAGGGTGAACTCGTAGGCCGAGTCGCCGAGAAACGCCAGCCAGCGGTGATAACGCGTGATCACGTCGAACTGGTCGCCGTGAATCACCAACAGGTGCCGGCCATCCGCTGTGATGTGGACCGCCTCGTCCACCAGCTGAATATTGCCCAGGATCAGCTTCGAATAACGCCGCAGAAACTCGTCGTGATTGCCGGTGACGTAAATCACCTCGGTGCCGCGCTTGCTCATGGTCAGCAGACGGCGGATGACGTTGGTGTGAGCCTGTGGCCAGTACATGCCGCTGCGCAGCTTCCAGCCATCGATGATGTCGCCGACCAGATAGATCTTGTCAGCCTGATAGCCCTTGAGAAACTGAGACAAATGCTCAGCCTGGCAATCCCGGGTACCGAGGTGCACATCGGAAATCCACAAGGTGCGCACGCGTTGTTTACGGCTGGGCTTGGCACGTTCGGCGCTGGTCATGGGTAACCTCTGCGGGATTTTTCGCAAGCTTGCACCGCAGCGATTAATAGCCCATGACACAAATACGGCAGTCTGATGACAACCCGAACCGAGGCGCGGCCGGTGTAGACTGCGAGTCTGCCCAGGAGACTGCGATGAGACCGATCCTCACGCTACGCCAATACACTCACGACCTGATCGTCCACAGCCATGACCACGCGCAACTGGTGTTCGGTCTGTCGGGCGCGCTCGACTTCGAGGTCGGCGGTCATGGCAGCCAGGTGGTGCAGCAGAGTTTTGTGGTCGTACCGTCAGGCGCTCATCACGCCTGCGGCAGCCCGAATGGCAGCCGCTGCCTGGTGCTCGATGTGCCGAGCGATCAATGGATTTCGCAATCATTGGGCGAGCATGCCGATGCCAGTCGGCGCTTGATCGACAACCCTGGGCGCTTGCCGCTGGATGCCGGGCAAAGTCAACTGGTGAGCTGGCTGGCGAGCAGCCCGGTCACTGACCCGCTGATCGCCCAGCAAGGTGCCGTGTTGTTGCTCGCCAGCCTCAACAATGCCGCGCCGAACAGCATCGCCGGGCGCCGTTTGCCTTACGCCGCGCTCAACGCGCACATCGACCAATACGCCGCCTATCCGCTGCAAGTCGCCGATCTGGCGCGCATCGCCGGGCTGTCCAGCGCGCGCCTGCACGCACGCTTTGTCGCTGAATGCGGGCAGACGCCGATGGATTACATCCGCAGTCGCCGTCTGCACATTGCGGTGAAGTTGCTGCGTGACTCCGCGCTGCCCATCGGCGAAGTGGCCAGCCGCGTCGGCTATGGCTCCCAGAGTGCCTTCGCCGCAGCGGTGATGCGCGAATTCGGCGCCTCGCCGGGCGCGCTGCGTCGTACAGCGAGCAAGCGCTAGGCTGACGATAAAAAACGCGAGTCTGGCGACAGACAGATCAGACCGTCACGCGGTTCAATGTCGTAACTGCCTCTATGGATTAAGGATTGAAATGACTCCGCGAACCGCCCTTGGCGCCCTGCATATCGGCGCATTGATGTTTGGCCTGACGGGTGTGTTCGGAAAACTCGCCGCGGCCTCCCCTGCCATCATTGTCTTTGGCCGTGCGGCATTCGCGGTGATCGCTCTGGCGTTCTTTGCCCGTTTCGCCAGCAACACTGGCTGGCAGAAACTCGAGGCAGTGGACTGGCGTCGTCTGCTGCTCAGCGGTCTGTTGCTGGCCGGGCATTGGGTGAGCTTTTTCATTGCGGTGAAAGTCGCCGGCGTGGCGATTGCGACCCTGGGCTTTGCCAGTTTCCCGGCGTTCACGGTGATCCTCGAAGGCCTGATCTTCCGCGAGCGAATCCGCGCCAATGAAATACTACTGGTGACGCTGGTGAGCGTCGGCCTGGTGCTGGTCACCCCGGATTTCGACCTCGCCAGTGAAGCCACCAGCGGCCTGCTCTGGGCGGTAGGCTCGGGCCTGCTGTTCGCCTTGCTGTCACTGACCAACCGTGCCAGCTCCGGGCGTATTCCCGCCGTGCAGGCAGCGCTGTGTCAGAACGTAGTCGTCGCACTCTGCCTGCTGCCTATGGCGGCACCGGGCTTGAGTGAGGTGCGCGCCATCGACTGGCTATGGATCGGTCTGCTCGGGGTGTTCTGCACCGGCGTCGCCCACAGCCTGTTCGTTGCCAGCCTGGCGGTGATCAAGGCTCGCACCGCCGCGGTGGTGTTTGCCCTGGAGCCGGTTTACGGCATCACCGTCGCCTGGCTGCTGTTCGGTGAGAATCCGACACTGCGGATGTTGATCGGTGGTGCGCTGATTATCATAGCGATCGTGGTGTCCAGCAGCCTGTCTGGTGGTTCAAGCAAGAAAAGCATGACGGCCGAAGCCGCCTCTCACTGAGTTCTATCGTTGTGTCCGAGATCGCGGTCGGGATCGATCTGATCCCGGACCCGCTGCTTGAGCACCTTGGCTTCCGGGAAGCCGCCATCGGCCTTGCGTTCCCAGATCTGTACCCCGTCGCAGGTAATGAAAAACACCCCGCCGGTTCCCGGCACCAGAGAAACTTTGCCCAGGTCGTCACTGAAGGTACTGAGCAGCTCCTGGGCCAGCCAGGCGGCGCGCAACAGCCACTGGCATTGCGTGCAGTAAGTGATGACAATTTCCGGTTTGAGTGTGGTCATGGCGTTCTGGACTCTTGAGCTAGATGGCGCCGCTATAATAGCCGCCTTTGCCGCTCGATTTTCCTGAGCCTTGGGCAGACGTACTGATCGCAGGTATTGCGAAAATTGATGGCTGCGCGAGACCTGTAGGAGCACAGCTTGCTGGCGATAGCGATCTCACGGACGCCATCGCTGGCAAGCCATGCTCCTACAGGAGCTCAGCGTATGCTGGCTAACAGGCTGCGGGCGGTTTGCTTCAAGGATTCGTCACTGTCCTTGAGCAACTCGTTCAATAGCGCAATGGCGCTGTCCAGATCACCGTCGTCAATGCAGTTCTGCGCCTCTTCCAGTTTGCCGGGGTGGATCTCTTCGTGCACAGGCACTGCGAATTCGCCCGACAACGGCTCAAGTGCCAGGGTCGGTGATGCATCGGCGAAATGGTCGAGAAAGCCATCGTCCAGCGGTTCCAGCTGATCCACGGGTTTAGCCATTGCCGCTGTTGTGTCGGACGGACTGGCCAGATCCCAGCTCGAATCCATCGACAAGTCATCCAGATTCAACTGGAACTCATCCCCTACCGAGGCAGCAGGTTCAGCCGTCGTTTCAGCCGTCGACTCAAGAGTCGCCAACGATTGTGCACTGGCCAGTTTCGGCGACCGTGCGCGAATCTGCTCCAGCACTTCGGCACTGTAACCCGCTTCAAGCAAGCTGTTTTCGTGGTCCGAATAAGCTGCGCTGTCGCCCTGCAGCCCCAGTACCTCCAACAACTTCAGGTTCAAATCGCTGCGCTGCGGCTCTTTGAGCAAGGCTTCGCGCAATAGACTGACCGCCTCGGCGAAGCGGTCATAGGTCAGATAGATTCCGACGCCCTCAAGCACTTCTGCCCCACGAACGGTTTCGCGGTTCGCAGGGGCGGCCTGCGTCGTAGAGAGCTCAATCGATGGTTTCTGTGCAGCATCGGGCGCTCCCCGAACGCCCATCGGTTCATGCCGCGGCGCAGACTCTGACACAGGCCGTACCCGTCGCTGACGGAGCGCAAACAGGCCCAGCAGCAACAGCACGCCAAGCGCCAGCAGGCCGCCGATCACCCACAACGCCCATCAACTGCTCGCCTCATCCACGGGGGCAACGGGCACCGGAATTGGCGCTGCAGCAATGGCGGGGGCGGGCAAGGTTTTTTTGGCTTCGGCCAACTCGGTTTGCAGATCGCTGACTTGCTTGCGCTGGCTGGCAAGCTGCTCATCCTGGGCTTGTAGCCGGGCGTTCAATTGATCGACCGTTTGTTTCAGCTGCTGGTTTTCCAGGACGCTGGCTGCCAGCAACTCGGAAGTGCGGTCGGTAACCGCAGGCGCCGTGCTCACCGGGGTCGCTGCTGGCGTTTTGGCGGGTACGGCGGCAGTGGGTTGCTGGCTGGTCGTCGGGACCGGCTCGACGTCACTCGCCGGTACGATCCCCGGTGAACCCGGTGGATCGATCAGCAATGTGTATTCGCGCAGCAGATGCCCATTGGGCTGGTTCGCCTGCACCAGAAAATTCAGGAACGGTTCATTGACCGGCTTGCTGGACACCACCCGAATCACGCTGCGATCACCCTGCAGAACGACGGTAAAACGCAGGTCGTTGAGAAAAAATACTCGCTCGACACCGGCGCGGGCGAACTCGTCCGCCGTCGCCAGGCTGATCGAAAGCTCACCGTCACTCAGGGCGCCGGGATCGACCAAGGCGATTTCGGCATTCAACGGCTGGTTCAAGGCTGAGTGCAACGTGATGTCGCCCAACCCCAGCGCGGGTGCCAAGGCGGAGTAACTCAAGGCACCAGCGACCGACAACAGGCTGACGGAGCGCCGTAACACAGACTGCAAACTCTTGAGCATGAGCATCCCTTAGCTAACCAGAATCAACCTGTGCGCATTCGCACGTCCAGTACGAACACGTTATTGCCTAGGGTCTGTTGACGTTTGGTGACGGCCGCGACGGATGCCCACTTGATGCAGGGCAAGGCGCGAGGAACGCAGTTTGGTTGTTCCAAATAAGTTCCGAGCAACGCAGCCCTGCATCAAGTGGGCCCCGTCCCTTCGGGTTGCGTGCCAACGTGCGCGAGGCTGCGTTGCGGGATTTGCCAAGGGAACAACCATTGGCGGCATCCCGCGCCTTGCCTCGCACACGTTGGCCCAGAAACGCGGTTCGTCACCAAACGTCAACAGACCCTACAGTTCTTATAGTCTGCTCTGCGCCAGTTCTCAAAAGTCTGCGGTGTGGTTATGCCTCAAGATTTTTCCAGATTGGCCAGAATGTGCCCATGAACCCGCATGCACACCCGCAAATCTTCCTCGTCGACGCCCTCGAACAGCTCGTGGCGCAACTCGGTGGCAATGGTTTCAATTTGTTCGATCAAGGGACGGGCGGACGCACACAGCACTATCTTTTTCGCCCGGCGGTCTTCCACCACGGCCTGACGCAGCACCAGCCCTTGGGTTTCCAGGCTATCGAGCAGGCGTGCCAGCGTCGGTCCTTCAACACCGACGCTTTGTGCCAACTCACGCTGAGTCGGGGCTTCTGTGAAACGCGCCAGGTGCAACAGCACCAGCCAGCGGGCCTGGGACAGGCCGAGGCCGGCGAGTCGGCGAT
Source organism: Pseudomonas fluorescens HK44 (assembly GCF_000217955.3). Classification (GTDB taxonomy): domain Bacteria; phylum Pseudomonadota; class Gammaproteobacteria; order Pseudomonadales; family Pseudomonadaceae; genus Aquipseudomonas; species Aquipseudomonas fluorescens_AQ. The sequence goes on from NZ_AFOY02000015.1 coordinate 1,483,092, forward strand.
CCAGTTCGGCGCGCCAGCCGCGAGACATCTGCGCCAACTGCATGCCAAAACGGTGTTGATCGGTTAACGGCATAAAAAACTCATGGTTAGACTGAAATAGGCTGATACTAATTATTAGTCAGCTAAGCATGACCCTCAGCTCTAGGCAAGGCTCGCTCTGCACTGAATCGTTACATCTTGATCTTCGGCACTTAAATTTCAAACTCCGACTGCAATGCCGCTCTCACACAGTACAAAACGCCCTCAGGAACACGGCCGGCAAACAACGCGGAAATCTCCGACACCGGCGGCAACTCGCCCTCGCCATCCAGGAATGCGTCCTGGACTTCACCCATCAGGTCTTCCGGAAGGTCCAGTGCCTGCTCCAGCGACAGTTGCTGCTTGCCGATGGCTTCGGCGAGCATCGTGTAGACGTTCTTTTCCGAACACTGCAACTGACCGGCAATCTGCATCGGCGTCATACCGGCGCGCGCCAGTGTGATCAATTCGTGGCGCAAATCGGCAACCACTTTCGGCGCCTCGGCCTGGCCGCCCAGCACTTCGAGGAAGGCCTCGCCATAGCGCTCCAGCTTGCGTGCACCGACGCCGCTGACCTTGGCCATTTCCGGCAAGGAGCTTGGCTGGCTGCGGAGCATTTCGAGCAAGGTCGAATCCGGGAAGATGACGTACGGCGGCACGCCATGCTCTCCGGCGAGCTTGCGTCGCAGGGCGCGCAAGGCTTCCCACTGCTCGCGCTCTTCGCCTCGCACCAACTGGCTGGCCTGGCTGGTGCTGCTGCTTTTCGCGGTGGTTTGCGGTTTGAGGTCGCGGCGCAGCTCCAGGGTCACTTCCCCCTTGAGCAGTGGCCGGCAGCTGTCGCTCAAGCGCAAGCCGCCGTAACCTTCCAGATCAATGTCCGCCAGACCGCGCGCCACCAGTTGTCGGAACAATGAACGCCATTCGCCTTCAGCCCGCGCCTTGCCGACACCGTACACCGACAGATGCTGATGGCCGAAGCTGCGGACCTTTTCGTTGTCCTTGCCCAGCAACACGTCCACCAGATGCCCGACGCCGTAGCGCTGGCCAGTGCGGTAGATCGCCGAAAGAGCCTGACGAGCCGGTTCGGTGGCGTCCCAGGTCTGCACGCCGTCGACACAGTTGTCGCAATGCCCGCAGGGTTGCGGCATATCTTCGTCAAAGTAGGCCAGAAGCGTCTGACGGCGGCAGCGGGTCTCTTCACACAGCGAGAGCATGGCGTCGAGTTTGTGCTGCTCCAGACGCTTGTGGCGCTCATCGCCTTCGGAGTTCTGCAGCATCTGCTTGAGCATCACCACGTCTTGCAGGCCGTAAGCCATCCAGGCATCCGCCGGCAGACCATCACGGCCACCCCGACCGGTTTCCTGGTAATAGGCCTCAAGGGATTTCGGCAAGTCCAGATGCGCGACGAAGCGCACGTTAGGCTTGTCGATGCCCATACCGAACGCCACGGTGGCGACCATGATCAGGCCTTCCTCGTTGAGAAAGCGCTTCTGGTGGTGGGCCCGCGTATCGTTGGGCAGGCCAGCGTGGTACGGCAACGCCGGGAAACCTTGCTCGCTGAGGAACACCGCTACTTCGTCGACCTTCTTGCGCGACAGGCAATAAACAATGCCGGCATCGCTGCGCCGCTCCGCAAGGAACGCCAGCAACTGCTTGCGCGGCTGCTCCTTGGGCACGATGCGGTAGAAAATGTTCGGCCGATCGAAACTCGACAGAAAGCGCTCGGCATTCTGCAGATGCAGGCGCTCGACGATTTCTTCCCGGGTGCGCTTGTCGGCCGTGGCGGTCAGGGCGATGCGCGGGACGTTGGGAAACAGTTCCGCCAACTGGCCCAGTTGCAGGTATTCCCGGCGGAAATCGTGACCCCATTGCGACACGCAGTGAGCTTCGTCGATGGCAAACAGAGCGATTTCAAGACTTTGCAGAAACGCCAGCATCCGTGGCTGGACCAGACGCTCAGGCGCCAGGTACAGCATCTTCACTTCACCTCGTTTGATCCGCGCCGCCAGATCGCGCTGTTGCTCGGCGCTCAAGGTCGAATTGAGCGCCGCCGCGGCCACACCGAGCTCTTCGAGGGTCGCGACCTGATCGTCCATCAAGGCGATCAGCGGTGAAACCACCACCGCCAGGCCATCGCGCAACAGTGCCGGGACCTGGAAGCACAATGATTTGCCGCCGCCGGTCGGCATCAGCACCAGAGCGTCACCGCCGCTGGCCACGCGCTCAATGATGGCACCCTGACGGCCACGAAAACTGTCGTAGCCGAAGATGTCCTTGAGGACGCGCTGAGCCTGTTCGAGCATGAAAAACTCCAAATGGTGCTGAATATCCCTGTGTGCAGGCTGGATCAAAAAACCGCATTGTTCACGGACAGATCCGTAAGCGGATTTGTCCTGGACCGTCGCGACACCTGCAGGGCTTTGCAAAACGCGCGAGTATACCCGAGCGATACCGGGCAAAGGGCGTCACTGACGAATAGCCGCAACAACACACAATGCTGGCAAATCTGCCGTGCGGCTGGCCGGACCGCTCAAGAACGCCTAGAATTGGGCATCGTATATTCCCAAGGTAGCCCTTCAATGTCCTTCGCTGAGCAACTAACCCGCCTGCAAGCCTTCCTCGACGCCGACGAGCTGCATGACGAGGCGCTGGACTATGTGGCCGCCCACGGCTACCTGACGGCCCTGTCAATCTGTTCCGAGACAGTGCCTGATCGTGAGTGGATCGACGCGCTGTTCGCCGAAGAGCCGCATTATCGCGACGACGCCGAGCGTCAGGAAATCGAATCGACCCTGTTGGCCCTCAAGGCTCACATTGCTCGCCAACTGGCGTCCGATGAAGAGTTCGAGCTGCCATGCGACCTGGACCTGGGCGAAGAGCCGGATGATTCCGACCTGCGCGGCTGGTGCATCGGTTTCATGGAAGGCGTATTCCTGCGTGAAGAAGCCTGGTTCGAAACCGCCGAAGACGAAGTCAGCGAAATGCTGCTGCCGATCATGGTCGGTTCCGGCCTGTTCGATGAACAGCCCGAGTTCTCCGACATCGCGGCCGACGCCAACCTGATGGACGACATGATCGTACAGATCCCGGAAGCCCTGACCGCGCTGTACCTGCTGTGCAACGCGCCAGACGAAAAACCGGCGATCCTCAAGCCTCGTCACCACTAAGTCCTTGCCTGTGGCTGACCCCATAGGCAATCGCCCCCTGATCTTGCGCTACGTGCTGCTGGCCATCGGCTGGCTGAGCGTAGCGTTGGGGGTGATCGGGATCTTCCTGCCTGTACTGCCCACCACCCCTTTCCTGCTGTTGGCGGCCGCCTGCTTCGCCCGCAGTTCACCGCGCTTTTATCAATGGCTGGTCGAGCATCCACGACTCGGCCCATGGATTCGCGACTATCTGGACGGCAATGGCATCCCGCTCAAGGGCAAGGTCTACGCCATTGGCCTGATGTGGCTGAGCATCGGCCTGTCCTGCATCCTCGTCCCACTGCCCTGGGCACGTGGCTTCATGCTGACCAGCGCAGTGCTGGTGACGGTGTATATCCTGCGGCAGAAAACCCTGATCAAACCCTGAATACGCCTCGCCACATAAGCTCATCGATCCCCCCGCCCCCGACAATCTGCCCTGCCTCCTGCAAAACTGCGCCTAAACTCCAGGCATCTGCACGTCTGCGGCCAGACATATCCCGTCGTCCAGGAAGGTCAACGCTCCGGAGCGTCTCATGTCGCTACTCAAACAGTTGTTTTTGGCCATTTGCCTGTTCTTGCTGGTCGCCTTCAGCGGCAGTTTCTTTGTCAGCCTGGAAAGCTCGCGTGCGCAGATGCTCAGCCAATTGCGCTCCCATGCCCAGGACACTGCCACCGCACTGGGGCTGTCGTTGACCGCACAGATCGACGACCTGGCGATGATTGAATTGATGGTCGGCTCGGTCTTCGACAGTGGCTACTTTTCCAGTATCCGGGTCATCAATATCGAGGACGAGCGCGTCCTGGTCGAGCGCAACGCGGCCACCGCCACCGAACGCGTACCGGGTTGGTTCGTCGATCTGGTGAACCTGCATCCGCAAGGCGGGGATGCCTTGGTGATGCGTGGTTGGGAGCAAGCCGCGCGCGTTGAAGTGGTAAGCAGCCCACAGTTCGCCCTGGCCAAACTGTGGGACAGTGCCCTCGGCAGTCTGATCTGGTTATTGCTGTGCGGGTTGCTCAGTGCGATGTTCGGCGGCTGGTTACTGCGTCGGCAACTGCGCCCGCTGGACGCCATGGTCAAACAGGCCGAAGCCATCAACAAACGCGAGTTTCTCAGCCTGCCGAAGGTGCCCCGAACCCCGGAACTCAAACGCGTGGTGCTGGCGATGAACCAAATGGTCGAAAAGCTCAAAGGGCTGTTTGCCAAAGAAGCTGCACGTAGCGAACAACTGCGCGCCGAGTCGTTTCAGGACAGTCTCACGGGGCTGGCCAACCGACGATTGCTCAACGAGCAGCTCACCGATCAGTTGCTGGTGACCGAGCAGAGCAGCGCCGGACACCTGCTGATGCTGCGGATCAATGACCTGACCGGGCTCAACCAGCGACTGGGTGGCCAGCGCACCGACGCACTGGTTACCGCCGTCGGTCAGTTACTCAAACGCCTGGTTCAACAGCCGGATCGCCATGCCTGGCTGGCTGCACGTAATCGTGGTGGTGAGTTCAGCCTGCTGACCCCAGGCCTGGACAGCAAGGACGCAGCGCGCCTGGCTGCAGAGATCAGCGCCGCCCTGGAAAACCTGCGCCTGACCGGCGCCAGCGACTGCATGCCAGTGGCGCATCTGGGAATCGTCGCCTACACACCTGGCGAAGTCTCCACCGACATTCTGCTGCGCCTCGATCAGGCACTGACTCAAGCGCAGCAGCATCCAGAACGGCCGTGGGTGCATCTGGAGCAGTCCGATAACACACCGCACCAGACGCAGCACGACTGGCGTACCTGGATCGACGACGCCCTGACTCACGGCAAAATGCAGCTGTACTTCCAACCCGTGGTGCAATGCGCCGACACCCGCCAGGTGCTGCACCACAAGGTGCTGGCGCGACTGCTCGATCCACAGGGCAAAGCCATTTGCGCCGGACATTTTCTACCCTGGATAGAACGTCTGGGCTGGTCAGCGCGATTCGACGTGGCAATGCTCGAACACACCTTCGACTACCTTGCCGAACACCGCTGGCCGCTGGCCCTGAGCGTGTCCGGCAGCACCCTGCGCGATGCCACGCAGCAGCGCCTGATCCTCGATATGCTCGACGGCCTGCCCAGCCTCGCCCCCTTGCTGACCCTTGAGCTCGACGAACGCCAACTGCCGTCCCCCGAAGAGTTGCGTCAACTGTGCTTTAGCCTGCACAGCACTGGCTACGGGATCGGCCTGCAGCACTTCGGTGGCAGCTTCAGCCAGATTGGCAACCTCACCCAACTCGGTTTGGCCTACCTGAAAATCGATGGCAGCTACATTCGCGCCATCGACCAGCAAAGCGACAAACGCCTGTTCATCGAAGCCATTTTCCGCGCAACCAACAGCATTGATTTGCCATTGATTGCCGAGCAGATAGAAACGCAGGGGGAACTGGAGGCAATCAGGTCGCTGGGACTGTTCGGCGTCATGGGCCGGCTGATCGGACCACCTGAACCCATGTAGTACGCAGGTGTGGCCGCCCAGTGGCAGGCTACGCCAGCTTGCGTCGTGGCCTCTAGACTTTGCCACCATGATTACGCTGGTACGTCTCCTCCCCCATCGCCGCGATCTGCCCTTCGATCAGCGCTTCAAACGGTCGCAATAACGGCTCGAAGGTCGTCGGTGCCTCAAGCACCTGCAACGCCTGTACGATCGCCTCCACCGTTGACAACGCCCCAGGCCCCGGTGCCTTGCGCAACCGATAACGCGAGACCGCGCCTTCGGCCAGCGTCACTCGGGGCAACGCCGCCAGCAATGGATTGAGGTGCAGCATCTTGCGCGCCTTGCGCCAGGTGCCGTCCGGCACCACCAGCAACAACGGCTGATCGGCGGGCCTATAGGCCTGCAACGGTTGCGCATCGTCGGCCGGGAACAACAAGCGGGCCTGATAACCCGGTTGATTCAGCAGACGCGGTAAATCCTCGAACACTTCGCCGACGATCAACTCGGCATTGTTCAGCCCCAACGCCGCCAACCGCGCGGTGTTCAACGCATGGTTCACCTCGCCTGGATGTTGCAACAGCAGCACTCGGGTGCGACTGTCGAGGCTCGGAATCAACGCACACAGGCAATGGGTTTGCGGGCGCAGGCAACGGGCGCATTGGACTCTGGACATACGATTTCCCCCGATCAGACCTGGTTGAGCTGCGCTTTGAGCAAGTCGCGGAATGTCTGGATCAACGGCTCACGGCTGCGCCCACGACGCACGATCATCGAAAATGGTGCCTGGTAGCCGAAAGTGGCCGGCAGCAGCACCCGCAAATCGCCCTTGTCGGCCCAGGCTTGAGCGTAGTGCTCCGGCAGGTAGCCAATGTAGGCGCCGGACAACACCAGAATCAGCTGCGCTTCCATACTCTCCACGGTCGCCGCACTGTGTTTGAAGCCGTGGCGCGCCAGTTCGGCCTGGCTCCAGTAACCGCGACCGACCATGCGCTGCTGGGTGATGACTTGTTCGGGAATGCGTCGCTCGCTGAACAAGGGATGACGATTGCTGCAATACAGCCAATGTTGCTCACGGTACAGCGGCATGTAGACCAGCCCGCTCATGCGCGTGGAGAACGCACCGATGGCCAGATCGAGTCGGTTGTCCTGCACGCCGAGCTGCAGCTCGTAAGGGCTCATCACCGACAAATGCAAATGCACCGCCGGGTGCTCCTGGCTGTAGGCACCAATGGCTTCGGCGAACGGCAAGGCCTTGTCGCTGACGGTCGAGTCGATCACCCCGAGGTTGAGCGTACCGCGCAACTCGCCCTTGAGCGCCGCGGCGTATTGCTCGAAACCTTCAAGTTCACCGAACAGGCGCAACGTCTCCTGATGGAACAGCTCACCCTTGCTGGTCAGGCTGAAACCGCCACGCCCACGATGGCAGAGCACCAGTCCCAACGCCGCCTCGAGCTGGCTCATATAGGTGCTGATGGCCGATGTCGAAAGGTTGAGCTCGTGCTGCGCATTGGCAAACCCCTGATGGCGCACCACGCTGACGAAGATGCGCAACAGTTTCAGGTCGGGTAAAGCGTTGGCCATGGGGGGTCTCCAGTTGCAAAGAAACGCGATGCTCTTGTGGCGAGGGGGCTTGTCGGAAGTCTATCGTCGTCGAAGCCATTAGTTTAGAAAAATCTGAACTAAGTATTTGCCGGCAGCGATTCTTCTCTCGCACCGCATTTCGCAGAATCGGCTCAACAGGTGCCTGTGCGATCCCTTTGCGCGGTGCAACCCCATAAATAAAACAATGATGATGAGGCCATACCCGTGGACAAGATCCTTCACCAACCACTGGGCGGCAATGAAATGCCGCGCTTCGGCGGCATCGCCACCATGATGCGACTTCCCCATTTGCAATCCGCCGCCGGCCTGGACGCTGCCTTCATTGGCATCCCGCTGGACATCGGCACTTCGCTGCGCGCCGGCACCCGCTTCGGACCGCGCGAGATTCGTGCTGAATCGGTAATGATCCGTCCGTACAACATGGCCACCGGCGCGGCGCCGTTCGACTCGCTGTCGGTTGCCGACATCGGTGACGTGGCGATCAACACCTTCAACCTGCTGGACGCCGTCCGGATCATCGAAGAGTCCTACAACGAGATCCTCGAACACGACGCGATCCCGCTGACCCTCGGTGGTGACCACACCATCACTCTGCCGATCCTGCGTGCCATCCATAAAAAGCACGGCAAGGTCGGCCTGGTCCACATCGATGCCCACGCCGATGTGAACGATCACATGTTCGGCGAGAAGATCGCCCACGGCACCACCTTCCGTCGCGCCGTTGAAGAAGGCCTTCTGGACTGCGACCGTGTTGTGCAAATTGGTCTGCGCGCGCAGGGCTACACCGCTGAAGACTTCAACTGGAGCCGCAAACAGGGTTTCCGCGTGGTTCAGGCAGAAGAGTGCTGGCACAAGTCGCTGGAACCTCTGATGGCTGAAGTCCGCGAAAAAGTCGGCGGTGGTCCGGTGTACCTGAGCTTCGACATCGACGGCATCGACCCGGCCTGGGCACCCGGCACCGGCACTCCGGAAATCGGCGGTCTGACGACCATTCAGGCGATTGAAATCGTTCGCGGCTGCCAAGGCCTCGACCTGGTGGGCTGCGACCTGGTAGAAGTCTCGCCGCCGTACGACACCACCGGCAACACCTCGCTACTGGGCGCCAACCTGCTGTACGAAATGCTCTGCGTACTGCCGGGTGTGGCTCACCGCTGAGGCAGCGATCTCCAGCTTGCTTCAGCACCGCTAACGGTTTCGCTTTCTGCACCCTCGGACAACCGCAGCTATCGCGCAATGCCAATCAGGCGTTGTGCGACAGCCGACGTTGTCGAGCCTGATCCCCACACCAGTGGCAGTGTTCGGGCAGTACGGGCACGGATTCGCTCGCTAAAGCGGTCATGTGCAAAACCGCCTGATTCAAGCATTACTCGTAGGGACAGGACGTTTGTGGCGAGGGAGCTCGCTCCCGCTCGACTGTGCAGCAGTCGCATTTTTGGGGCCGCTACGCAACCCAGCGGGAGCAAGCTCCCTCGCCACAGCAAGCCTTGCTCTTACGAGACTCTTATAAGAAAGACAATCGGAGACACGCTTCATGGCTTTGGATTTATTCGTTGTACTCATCTATGCCGCCGGCATGCTCGTGCTGGGCTATTACGGCATGCGCAAGGCCAAGACCCACGAGGACTACCTCGTGGCCGGTCGCAACCTCGGTCCAACCCTGTACATGGGCACCATGGCCGCGACCGTATTGGGCGGCGCATCGACTGTCGGCACCGTTCGCCTGGGCTACGTACACGGTATTTCCGGTTTCTGGCTCTGCGCCGCACTGGGTTGCGGGATCATTGCGCTGAACCTGTTCCTGGCCAAGCCGCTGCTCAAACTGAAGATCTTCACCGTTACCCAAATCCTCGAAAAGCGTTACAACCCAATGGCCCGCCAGGCCAGTGCGGTGATCATGCTGGCCTACGCACTGATGATCGGCGTGACCTCGATCCTCGCGATCGGTACCGTGCTGCAAGTGCTGTTCGGCCTGCCGTTCTGGATCTCGGTGATGCTCGGCGGAGGCGTGGTGGTGGTGTATTCGACCATCGGCGGCATGTGGTCGCTGACCCTGACCGACATCGTTCAGTTCGTGATCAAGACCGTTGGCCTGATGTTCATCCTGTTGCCGATCTGCCTGTACCGCGTGGGCGGCTGGGATGAGCTGGTGTCGAAACTGCCAGCGTCCAGCTTCAGCTTCACCACCATTGGCTGGGACACCATCATCACCTACTTCATGATCTACTTCTTCGGCATCCTGATCGGCCAGGACATCTGGCAACGGGTGTTCACCGCCAAGAATGAAAAAGTCGCTCAATACGCAGGCACCGTCGCCGGCATCTACTGCATTTTCTACGGGCTGGCTTGTGCCCTGATCGGCATGGCTGCTCATGTGTTGATCCCGGACCTGGGCAACGTCAACAACGCCTTCGCCGCGATCGTCAAAGCATCGTTGCCGGATGGTATTCGTGGCCTGGTCATCGCTGCTGCCCTGGCAGCCATGATGTCCACCGCCAGCGCCGGCCTGCTCGCCGCGTCCACTACCCTGACCGAAGACCTGCTGCCAAAACTGCGCGGTGGCAAACAGTCGAGCCTGAAAATCAACCGCCTGTTCACCCTGCTGACCGGTATTGTCGTGCTGGGCATCGCCCTGGTGGTGAGTGACGTGATCAGTGCCCTGACCCTGGCCTACAACCTGTTGGTGGGCGGCATGCTGGTTCCGCTGATCGGGGCCATTTTCTGGAAACGTGCAACCACCTCCGGCGCTATCGCCAGCATGGGCCTAGGCTTTGTGACGGCTCTGGTATTCATGTTCAAGGATGGCCTGGATGCCAACACCCCGATCTACTACAGCCTGGCGATCGGCCTGGTGAGCTTCGTCATGGTCAGCCTGCTGTCCCCTCGCCCGGTTGCCGTGGCGAACGCGATCTAACCTCAGGTTAGACGCCATACACTTTTCTTCGGCGGGTGCAGCGTCGGTTGCTGCACCCGTTTTTTTCGCTTGGAGGAAAGCACCATGAAAATCGTCAGTCGCGACCAATGGTTCGAAGTCAAACACCTGAGCGACGGCATTCGGCTGATTCACGAGCCGTACATTCGACCGTTCTACCGCTGCAACCTGTGGCACATTCAGGGCCGCGACAAAGACCTGCTGCTCGATAGCGGCTCGGGCCTGGTCAGCCTGCGCGAGCAACTGCCATGGCTGACCGAACGGCCGCTGGTGGCCGTGGCGAGCCATTGCCATTTCGACCACATCGCCGGCCATCACGAATTCCCCGAGCGGCTGGTGCATCCGGCCGAAGCGCAGATCCTCGCCGAACCCGACGGCGACAACACCCTTTCCAGAGCGTTTGTCGGCGACGAGATGTTCGAAGCCCACCCCGATTGCCCGCTGTGCTACGCCGAATACCGGGTCAAAGCCGCACCCGCCACGGGACTGATCGAAGAAGGTGACGTGCTGGATCTGGGTAATCGAACCTTGCAGGTGCTGCACACTCCCGGCCATTCACCGGGTGGTATCAGCCTTTTTGAAGTTGCCACCGGCACACTGTTCAGCGGCGACATCATCTACGACGGACCGTTGGTCGAAGACGCCTATCATTCCAACCTTGAGGATTACGCCCGCAGCCTGCAACGCTTGCGCTCGTTGCCGATTCGCACCGTGCATGGCGGACATTTCGGGAGTTTTTCCGGGGAGAAGTTGCACACGATGATTGACCAGTGGCTGCAACAGCACGCTTGAGGCGAATGCGCTAGCGCCGCCGCGCCTCCGACGCGGTGGTCGAAGGCTGCGATCGATTCACGCCTTACCTCGTTTACCGGCGGCGTTGCTGACGGCGACGTTGCTCATCGTCGGTGCGGATTGGCACGGGTTGCAGAGGTGGTTCGATCAAACCAAGCGCGACACCGAGGTCATGGAGCCAGTTTTGCAGTTTCTCTTTCATGGTGCCCCCCCTTCAGGGTAGTGCTGAGCGACCGGGTTCTATAGACGCTTCATACAGATAGTAGTCCGAAGTCTTACGCAATGCTCGCCTCAAAAGGCAAAGATCTGTTACCGAATTCATCAAAATCACTGTGGCAAGGGAGCTTGCTCCCGCGGGTCGGTCCGCGCTCGGGCGAAGCGGCCCCAAAACCATTCACCCAGTCCTTTAGGGCTGAACCCGCCAAACGCCTTACGACTGCTGCGCAGCCGAGCGGGAGCAAGCTCCCTCGCCACAATCGTTCGCCAAAGATGAGACCGCATACACCGCTTGTTGCACTTCGATCCACGCATTGAGATTGGCGCCAAGCATACCCTTGCGCCACATCAGCCAGGTGGTGGCACTGGCGAAAGGCTCGGCCAATGGATGCACGGCCACACTCTCGCGTCCCGGCAGACTGGCCAGCATCGACTCGGACATCAGCGCCACGCCGGAACCGGCAATCACACACGCCAGCATCCCCTGATAGGACTCGATTTCCATCGCCCGGCCCATCGCCGCATGATCATGGGCGAACCAGGCCTCCAGGCGCATCCGGTAGGAACAGCCCTGGCGAAAGGTGAACACCGAACGCCCCTGCACATCCAGCGCGCTGCGCACCGGCGGGTGATCGGCTTCGCTGATCAGCACCAGTTTTTCGTCACACAGCGGTACACCGTCGAGCCCGGCCAGCTGCAGCGGGCCATCGACCAGCGCGGCATCAAGGCGTCCGGTGAGCAGGCCTTCGAGCAATTCGCCGCTGGGCGCCGACTGCACTTGCAGGTTCACCGCCGGATAAGTGCGGTGATAGCGCGCCAGCAATCCCGGCAGGTGAATCGCCGCGGTGCTGTACATGGTGCCCAGCACGAAATCGCCGGCCGGTTGCCCGCCCTGCACGGCTGCGTGGGCTTCGTCATGCAGGGCAAACAGCTTGGCGGTGTAGTCCAACAGCACTTTGCCTGCGGGCGACAACTGCAAACGCTGACGCTCACGCAAGAACAGTTCTACACCCAGCTGATCTTCAAGCTGCTTGAGCCGGGTCGACAGATTGGACGGCACCCGATGCAAGCGTTCGGCGGCGCGGGTGATGGAACCTTCCTCGGCCACCGCCTGGAAGATGCGCAATTGGCTGAATTCCACACCTTTCTCCAAATAAGAACAAGTTACTCACTATTATTCATTTTTAAAGAAAGTCAATCAGTCCTAGCCTGACGGTCATTGCTCCGTTGCAGGAATCCCGACCATGTCGCCGCTTATACGCTTACTCGCCAGCTTCATTGCCTTGATGATGGCCATGGGCATTGGCCGCTTTGCGCTCACTCCGCAGCTGCCGCATTTGCTCAGCGAAGGTCAGATCGACCTGACTGCCGCGGGTCTGATTGCAGCAGCCAATTACCTGGGCTACTTCATCGGTGCCGTGGACGCGATGTTCGCCCGTCGCCCCGAGCAAGTCCGTCGACGCTTGCTCGGCGGTTTGTGGCTGTGCGTGCTACTGACCCTCGCCTCGTTCTGGGCCAAGGGCTTCTGGCCGCATCTGGTTTTGCGCTTCGGTACTGGTGTAGCCAGCGCCTGGGTGCTGGTGATGATCACCGCGTTGAGCCAGCCATTAGCGATGGCCGCCGGACGTCCACGGCTCGGCGCACTGGTATTCGCCGGACCGGGCCTGGGGATTTTTCTGACGGGTTTGCTCGCACTTGGCTCGAACCTGTTGGGACAAAGCTCTGCGACCCTGTGGCTGGTGTATGCCGGCGTGGGCCTGGCAATGCTGTTGGTGATTCTGCCAATCCTGCCGCAACCGACTGCGAGCGTGGCAGCCACGCCCACGACCGGCGCCTCAAAGAATCCGGCAATCGCGCGACTGGGCTTGATCTACGCGCTGTACGGCCTGGGCTACATCATTCCGGCAACCTTCCTGTCGCAGATGGCCAGCGCCCGTTTTCACGGTCAATGGCAGGCCGATTTGTTCTGGCCGTGTTTTGGTCTGGCGTCCGCCACCGGTGTGCTGCTGGTGAGTTTGCGCCGGCATAACCCCAACGCCACGCGTCACTGGTTGATCGCAACGTTGTGGCTGCAAGCAGCCGGGGTCTTCACTTGCCTGCTGGGCAGCGGTCTCGGTCTGGCCCTGGGAGTGATTCTGTGTGGCACGCCGTTTCTGGCCTGCATGCAACTGGTGATGCAGCGCTCGCGAGAACTGGCGCCGCAGGCTACCCAGCGTAATGCCGGCCTGCTGACCGCGTGTTTTGCCGTGGGTCAGCTCAGTGGACCATTGCTGGCAGCGCTGAGTATCCACTTCAGTGGTGGCTTGCAACCGGCGTTGATGGTGGCGGGCAGCGGCCTTCTGGTAGCCGGTGGTTTGTTGCTGCGCCCACTCAACGCTCCAGCGCTTTGCGCAAACGACGGCGCACCCACTGTTCTGCGCTGACAAAAGTGATGCCGAGCAACACCAGCACGGCACCGACGACGAAATTGACACTCAACGGTTCACCGAGCAGCAACACCCCGAAAGTGACACCGAACAGAGGCGTCATGAAGGAGAACACCGCGAGGTTCGACGCCAGGTAACGGCGCAACAGCCAGAACCATGTCAGGTAGCTGAAAAACGACACCACCACCCCCTGGAACAGCACGCTGGCCACCGCCACCTGCGTCAGGTGGACGTGGGTGACCTGCCCGCTGAGTGCGGCAATCAGCAGCAGGCCGAGAAAGCCGACGATCAGTTGATAAAACAGGGTCAAGGTCGCCGGCGCTTCCGACAACCGTGAGGCGCGCACGACCACGGTCGTCGCGCCCCAGGCGGCCCCGGCCAGAACGCCGAACGCATCGCCGAGCAGCATCCGCCGGTCCAGATTGTCCCAGGACACGCCCCCGGCGAATGCCACGGCAATACCGATAAACGCCAGCAGGATCCCCAGCCATTGCAACCGTCGCAAACGCTCGCTCGGCAGCAGCCAATGCACGCCTAACGCAGTGAAGATCGGCGCGGTATAGAGGAACACCGACATGTGCGCCGCCGTGGTCAGTTGCAGACCTTCGGCGATGAACAAAAACTCGGTGGCAAACAGGCTGCCCGCCAGCAAACCGCCGCGCCAGGTGCTGCCAACCTGGTTCCAGCCGCCCTTCCAGCAGATCAGCAAGCCCACCAGCAATGCGGAAATCCCGGAACGTGCGGCGGCCTGCATCACAGGTGCGATGTCCGCCGCCGCCCATTTGATCATGACCTGCTGGATACCCCAGACCAGGCACAATCCGAGCATCACCTTCAGGGCAAAACCATCGGCGCTGCGCCGAGTGGCAATCACCGCGAAACCTCGCGAACGGTTAACGACATGGCAGTTACTCACTAAAAACAAAATGCCCCGGTACTTGGCCGGGGCAATCAGGTCAGGTCAGCTCGGCTCAACTGAGTTCAATGCGATCCGCATGAATGACGATCTGGCCGTTCTTGTAGAGCGCGCCGATGGCCTTCTTGAAGTTGCCTTTGCTGACGCCGAACAGGCTGCTGATCAGCGCCGGGTCGCTCTTGTCGCTGACCGGCAAGGTGCCGTTGTTATCGCGCAGCTTGGCGAGAATCTTCGAGTTCAGGCTGGTGGCGGCTTCTTCGCCCACGGGCTGCAGGCTCAGGCTGATCTTGCCGTCGGCGCGGATCTCCTTGATGAACCCCTTCTCTTCCTTGCCGGCACGCATGAACTTGAAGATTTCGTTCTTGTGGATCAAACCCCAATGCTTGTTGTTGATGATCGCCTTGAAACCCATATCGGTCGCTTCGGCTACCAGCAAGTCAACTTCCTGGCCAGGCTTGTAGTTGGCCGGGGTTTTGTCCAGGTAGCGATCCAGACGCGCGGTCGCGGTAATACGGCGGGTGTGCTTGTCGAGGTAGACATGCACCACGCAGTATTCGCCCGCGGTCATCTGACGCTTTTCTTCGGAATACGGCAGCAGCAGGTCCTTGGGCAGACCCCAGTCGAGAAACACACCGATGCTGTTGACTTCAACGACTTTAAGACTGGCGAAATCACCGACCTGAACTTTCGGTTTTTCAGTAGTTGCGATGAGTTTGTCATCGCTGTCCAGATAAACAAAAACGTTCAGCCAGTCTTCATCTTCGCTGGGAATATCTTTGGGGATATAACGATTCGGCAGAAGGATTTCGCCATCCGCGCCACCGTCCAGATATAAACCAAAGTTAGTGTGTTTAACCACTTGCAAGCTGTTGTAGCGCCCGACTAAAGCCATTTCCAATACCCTCATTGCTTGGGCGCCATTCTACCCGGTTTTGCCGGTGCTGTTGGGTGACTGGCCGGCTTGCGAAGAAAAATCCGCTGCAAGGCTCATTTTTCCTGGGTTTTTCACCAGAGCAGAGCCCGCTCGTCAGACCGTCCGGACACCTTTTTGCCGATATCGGTAAGCCATACACGGTACTTTTCAGGCCTACGTTCTTATTCAAAACAGTAGCTTAGGTGATTATTGCGAACAGTAACTTATGAATAATCGACACCTGCCCCCGGTTATTTCAGGCAGATATTTACCAAGCAATTGTCAAGTATTTCCTGTACGATGCCTGGCCAAGTTAATTTTCTACAGGTTAATGGCCGCCATGCGTGTAAAAGCATCCAACAGCAAAGCAAAGCCAGCTCCAGCCGTTGAAACCAGCGAATCGATCAACAACCAGATTGCTGCTTTCCTCAAGTCCGGCGGCGAGATCCAGCAAATTGCCAAAGGCGTCAGCGGCCAGACATTCGGCCCGTCCAAACAGATCACCCTGGGCAAAAAGTAATACCCCCCTCGCGTCACCCTGGTCCCTAAGCGCTTTGAGCTTCGAAGCGCTAGGACTGGAACCCTCCTCCCCTGCCACACCCTTCAAGACCAAACGTGCGTTCGATTTGATCAGCTGAACAGCCGGGTCCATCCTGCATTCAGATACCAGAACTACGCCCTTGCAAGGATTGGCTCATGTCGCGCTGGTTGAAACACCTCGCCCTGTTCCTGACCCTGTGCCTCTCGCTACCGGCCTGCAACCGGGTGAGCCTGGCCTATCGCAATCTCGACATCCTCATTCCCTGGACGCTCAACGACTACCTGGACATGAACAGCGAGCAGAAAGGCTGGCTCAGCGAACGTCTCAAGGAACATCTCAGCTGGCATTGCTCCACGCAATTACCCGGCTACGTCGACTGGCTCGACCGCTTGCAGCAGATGGTCGAAACCAATCAAGTCACAGACGCCGCACTGCAAGCCCGCATCCTTGAAGCCAAACAAGCCATTGCCCAGACCGCCCGGGAAATCACCCCGTCGGCGGTCGAGTTGTTGCAAGGCTTGAATGAGCAGCAGGTCAACGAGATGAACCAGGCCTTCGCCAAAGACCAGCGCGTGCATCAGGAGAAATACCTCAAAGCACCGCTGGCACAACAGATCAAACATCGCATCGAGCGGATGGATAAACGCCTGGGCGACTGGCTTGGCCCGCTCAACACTATTCAGGCGCAGCGCGTTGTTGCCTGGGCCAACGCGCTGGGCGAGCAAAATCAGCAATGGATCGCCAATCGCGCTCATTGGCAGGCACTGTTCAGCGCAGCAGTGGAACAACGCCACAGCAGCGACTTTGCGCAACGCATCGAAACCCTGCTGGTCGATCGCGAGACCTTATGGACCCCGGCCTATCGCCAGGTTTACAGCAACACCGAAGCCCAGGCACGCAGCCTGATTGTCGACCTGATGGCCGACAGTACCGCCGATCAACGTCAGCACTTGCTGAAAAAAATCGACAAGATGCGCAGCGATTTCAGCGCATTGAAGTGCTTGAAGGTCGCAGGAGCCTCTTAAGCGATCTGCGCTTTAGACGCCACCTCATCAAAGGTCGTCGGGTCCAATGCATCCACCTGCTCGTCGAGCACCTGCCGTGAATGATCATTGCCCGCACTGCTGCTGTCGATCATGCACAGCAGACTCAAACCGCGTGGCGTCAGGATAAAGTTCTCGCCGTTACCACCTTCGTCCTCGGGGCGGGACTCGATATAGCCACGGTCCAGCAGGAGCTTTTCATACGCGGTGGCGGTCACTTTCAGCTCATCCAGATTGCCGATGGGCTCCCCCTCTGCCGCCTTCGCCGCCGTATGCTGCTCGGCGTAGGCCCGTGGGGTGAAGCTGTGGCCGGCGCTGTTCTGCACTTCGTGCAGCAATCGCTCAAGCAAATCCCAGTTATAAACCGTCATCCGATATCAACCTCCAGACCGACAGTGAGAGGCCTCTCATAAGGTGTGACCGGCGCCATCGGCAGCCGTTCAGCCAGGTTGTCATGCGGGCGGATGACGGCAACAACCGATCAGCGGCTTGTCGATTACAGCGTCGGTCAAACGACTAGGCTGTGTAAGCCACAACACGCCAACCTCGCAGGAGGAAAAGTCATGAACAGCGTGCACCAGCACGAGGTCGTGTCCCGAGAAAAATGGCTCGCGGCCCGTAAACAGCATCTGATCCACGAAAAGGCCTTTACCCGGGAACGCGACAAACTCAGCGCCGAACGTCGCGCACTGCCCTGGGTAAAAGTCGACAAGAACTACGTGTTCGAAGGCCCCGACGGACGGCAAAACCTTGCCGATCTTTTCGGTGGTAACAGCCAGTTGATCATCTATCACTTCATGTTCGCCAAGGGCTGGGAAGAAGGCTGCCCCGGCTGCTCGTTTCTGTCCGACCACATCGACGGCGCCAACCAGCACCTGGCCCACCACGACATTTCCCTGGTGGTGGTTTCCCACGCGCCATTGGCGGAGTTCCAGGCGTTCCGCAAACGCATGGGCTGGCAGTTCAAATGGGTCTCATCGGCCGGCAGTGACTTCAACGCCGACTACAAGGTGACCATCAGCGATCAGGAACTCGCGGACGGCACCGCAACCTACAACTACGAAAAAAGCACCAGCACCGAAGGTGAACTGCCAGGACTGAGCGTGTTTTATCGCAATGACGCTGGGGAAATCTTCCACACCTACTCCACCTACGCTCGCGGCCTGGACCTGCTGATCGGCGCCTATAACTACCTCGACCTGACACCCAAGGGCCGCAACGAAGAGCAAGGCATGAAATGGGTGCGCCATCACGATCGTTACGAGACCGCGCCAAGCGCCAAACACTGTGGCTGCAAGTAATGCTGCCGGCCCCTCGCCCCAACCGGGGCGAGGATGCACCGCCCTTCACGACAAGGCTCGACACACAAAGAGCATAAAAGGACACCCGTGGAGCTGGCATTTCGCCCCGATAAAAAAACCCGGACACTGTCCGGGTTTTTTATGGGATCGCTACGGCGCGTTATTCAGCGGCCGGAGCTTGCGGCTTGCGGCGCTTGAGCGGTGCCATGCCGTCTTTGCTGACCAGCGACAGGGCATCGGTCTTCGGGCGGTTGGCGATCTTGCGCTTGGTCGGAGCCTTGGCGCCGGTCTTTTTCTTGTCGCCTTTGGCGTCGACCTTTTTCTTCTTCACGCCAACGGCTTTACCCGAGGCCTTGACCTTTTTCGGCCCACCGTAAGTGCCTTTGACTTCCTTGATAGTGCGGCGCTCGAAGCTCTGCTTGAGGTAGCGCTCGATGCTCGACATCAGGTTCCAGTCGCCGTGGCAGATCAGCGAAATGGCCAGGCCATCGTTGCCGGCACGACCGGTACGACCGATACGGTGAACGTATTCGTCGCCGCTGCGCGGCATGTCGAAGTTGATCACCAGGTCCAGGCCTTCCACGTCCAGGCCGCGAGCGGCAACGTCGGTGGCGACGAGGATCTTGACCCCGCCCTGCTTCAGACGGTCGATCGCCAGCTTGCGATCCTTCTGGTCTTTCTCACCGTGCAAGACGAACGCTTTGTACTCCTGCGCCACCAGACGGCCGTAGATACGGTCGGCCATGGCCCGGGTGTTGGTAAAGACGATGGCCTTCTGGTAGGTCTCGTTGGCCAGCAACCAGTTAACGATCTGTTCTTTGTGCTGGTTGTGGTCAGCGGTGATGATTTGCTGACGGGTGGTGTCGTTCAACTGGCTGACGGCATTGAGCTGCAAGTGCTCAGGGTTGTTCAGGACCTTGGCGATCATCTCGCGCAGGCCCGAACCACCGGTGGTGGCGGAGAACAGCATGGTCTGTTGACGGTTGGTGCACTCGTCGACCAGGCGCTGTACGTCTTCGGCAAAGCCCATGTCGAGCATGCGGTCGGCTTCGTCGAGCACCAGCACTTCAACTTCTTTCAAGTCGAGGTTGCCGGCGTTCAGTTGCTCGATCATCCGGCCCGGAGTGCCGATCAGGATATCCGGCACCTTGCGCAGCATGGCTGCCTGGACCTTGAAGTCTTCGCCGCCGGTGATCAGGCCGGACTTGATGAAGGTGAACTGCGCGAAGCGTTCCACTTCCTTGATGGTCTGCTGGGCCAGCTCGCGGGTCGGCAGCAGGATCAGGGTCTTGATGCTGACGCGGACTTTGGCCGGGCCGATCAAACGGTTGAGGATCGGCAAAACGAATGCAGCGGTTTTGCCGCTACCGGTTTGCGCAGTCACCCGCAGGTCACGCCCTTGGAGCGCGAGCGGGATAGCCGCTGCTTGCACTGGCGTTGGCTCGACAAATTTAAGCTCGGCCACGGCTTTGAGCAGGCGTTCGTGCAGGGCGAATTGGGAAAACACGGGTGCTACCTCGAAGAAATACAAAAAATCAGCTGCATAGGGTAACGGTTTCGAGCGCGAAGGCCGAGTTTCTTTATGCAAACGGACGCAAACAATGGCGTTTTTGTTAGCGGATTTGTCCCTGAACCTAACTCGATGCGTCTTAAATGCTCTAATCGCGCCCTTTCGTCCTGCCGAAGAATCGTTTTAACCCATGGATCTCAAACAGCTCTGGCTCAATACCCGAGACCTCTGGGGCGCTCTCGACCAGCACCCGCTCGTACTTTCCGGCCTGGCGCTGATGGTGTTGTTGGGGATCGCCTTGCTGCTCGGACGAGTGGCGTTCGCCCTGATGAAAAACCAGAGCGAATACCAACCGAATCGACCGTTGCAGGGTTATCCTGCAACATAGAATCTCCCACAGGGGTTCAGTTGGCGGCGACCCGCCTCTGTATACCCAACCGGCTGATCCACACCGCTGCCAGAATCACCGAGCCACCCAGGAACAACCGCCCCAACTCTTCATGCTGATTCCAGATCAGCAAGTTGATCAGCAGCCCCACCGGCACGTGCAGGTTGTTCATCACCGCCAGTGTCCCGCCGTTGACCAGGCAAGCGCCCTTATTCCACCAGTACAGGCCCAACGCGGTGGACACCAGTCCGAGGAACACCAACACGCCCCACTGCAAGGGTGCTTCCGGCAGGAAGTTCTGTTTGCCGAACAGCAGAAACGCCGGCAGGGCCACGGCCAGCGCGCCGAGGTAAAAGTAACCAAAGCGCCGATAATGCGGCAGGTCACTCGGATGGCGCGCCACCAGATGCCTGTACAGCACCTGACCTGCGGCGTAGGTGAAGTTGGCCAGTTGCAACAGCAAAAAACCCATGAAGAAGTCCGGATTGATCCGGTCATAACGGATCACCGCCGCACCGAGCACCGCAACCAATGCCGCCACCAGCGCCCAGGGATTGAAGCGGCGGTTCAGCGCATCTTCGATCAGGGTCACGTGCAACGGCGTGAGAATGGTGAACAGCAGGACTTCCGGCACGGTCAGCACCCGGAAGCTCAGGTACAGGCAGACGTAGGTCACACCGAACTGCAACGCGCCGATCAACAGCATCCCGCGCATGAACGCCGGCTCCACCTGACGCCAGCGGGTCAACGGAATGAACACCAGCCCCGCCAGCAACACCCGCACCAGCACCGCGAAATAGCTGTCGACATGCCCGGCCAGGTATTCACCGATCAAACTGAAGGAAAACGCCTGAATCAGCGTGACAAAAAGTAAATAGCCCATGCTCGCCTCGTTTCGAATGGCGGCGACGATAACGGGTTTTGCCCGTTATCGCGAACACTCCGCCACTACACAAATCCTGTGGGAGCGAGCTTGCTCCGGGCGGCGTTCCGACGATAGCGGTGTGTCATTCAACAATGATGTCGACTGACACTCCGTCTTCGCGAGCAGGCTCGCTCCCACAGGTTTTTACCCGGCCACAAAATCGCAGGCAAAAAAAAAGCCCGATCTCGCTAAAGCGTTCAATCGGGCTAGAGCACTCATGAGCAACAAGTGCAAAGGGAGGTTCGATGCGCGAACCGGCTTGAAGGGGTGTACAAGCGCCACTTGATCATCAGGTGATTATCTGGCGATTAACGGCTCAGGCGACCTGGGCAAGCTTGGCGTTGGCCTGGTTCAGGCCCTTTTCGTGGAAGTCACCGCCAAGGTTCATGCCTTCGGCGTGAATAAAGGTGACGTCGTGGATACCGATGAACGCCATGACCTGACGCAGGTACGGTTCCTGGTGATCGGAAGTGCTACCGGCGTAGATGCCACCGCGAGCAGTCAATACATAAGCACGCTTGCCACTGAGCAGACCTTGTGGGCCGGTTTCGGTGTACTTGAAAGTCACACCGGCACGCAGCACGTGGTCGAGCCAGGCTTTGAGCGTGCTGGGGATCGCGAAGTTGTACATCGGTGCGGCCATGACCAAGACGTCGGCAGCCAGCAATTCGTCGGTCAACAGGTTGGAGCGTTCCAGCGACGATTGTTCGATTTCGTTGCGTTGCTCGGCAGGTTTCATCCAGCCGCCCAGCAGGTTGGCATCCAGGTGTGGAACCGGATGGGTCGCCAGGTCACGAACGGTGATCTGGTCGGCCGGGTGTGCGGCTTTCCATTGACTGATGAAGGTTTGGGTCAGTTGACGCGATACCGAGTCTTGCTGGCGGGCACTGCTTTCGATGATCAGAACGCGGGACATGGGATGTAGCCTCCATCGGTGAATGCTGTAAGTCGATGGAGTGGAGATTAAACAGTGTTGTATCGATGAAAAAGCACAAATAACTGCTATAAACCATCAATAAATTCGTTTATAAGCGGAGCGTATCTGCCCCGCCTGTGCAACAGCCCCTATTTGGGTTTGCAGGTCAGGGTGATGTACAGCTTGATGATTTCACGGTTGAACCTGGCCGAGAGGTCGGCGCTTTTGCCGGTCTCCAGGCTCACGCGGCGAGTACGCGGCAATTCCGGGCCATTGCGGAATGCCACCGTGCATTCGGCGGCTTTACCGCTGTAGTTGCTCAGCGTAATGGCGCCCATGTCGCGAGCGGTGTCATGGGTGGTGTAGTCGATTTTCAGGCCGTTGAGTTGTTTTTGTACATCGATGGGGTAGGCAAACGCGGTCAGCGGCAGCATCGCCAGCACCACACAACAGATTTTTTTCATTCGGCAGCCTCCAATGGAAGCTGCCAGCTTAGGACAAGAGGAGCTCATCATGAAAGCGCCCCGCGTGACCCTTGATCAATGGCGCACATTGCAAGCCGTGGTCGACCACGGTGGTTTCGCCCAGGCCGCCGAAGCGTTACACCGTTCGCAGTCATCCGTCAGCTATACCGTAGCGCGCATGCAGGACCAGCTTGGTGTGCCGCTGTTGCGCATCGACGGCCGTAAGGCAGTGTTGACCGAAGCCGGCGGCGTACTGCTGCGCCGCTCGCGGCAACTGGTCAAACAGGCCAGTCAGCTAGAAGATCTGGCGCACCACATGGAGCAAGGCTGGGAGGCGGAAGTGCGGCTGGTGGTCGACGCTGCTTACCCGAACGCCCGACTGGTTCGCGCCTTGACCGCGTTCATGCCGCAAAGTCGCGGTTGCCGGGTGCGTCTGCGTGAAGAGGTACTGTCCGGGGTCGAGGAAGTGCTGCTCGAAGGCGTGGCGGATCTGGCCATCAGTGGCTTCAACATTCCCGGTTACCTGGGCGCGGAGTTGAGCGACGTCGAGTTCGTTGCCGTCGCCCACCCCGAACATGCCTTGCATCGCCTCAATCGTGAACTGAGCTTCCACGACCTCGAAAGTCAGTTGCAGGTGGTGATCCGCGACTCCGGCCGCCAGCAACCGCGTGATGTCGGCTGGCTGGGTGCCGAACAGCGCTGGACCGTCGGCAGCCTGGCCACCGCTGCCACCTTCGTCAGCAGTGGCCTGGGGTTTGCCTGGCTGCCACGGCACATGATTGAACGCGAACTCAAGGAAGGCCTGCTCAAGCTGCTACCGTTGGATCAGGGTGGCAGTCGGCATCCGACCTTCTTTCTCTATTCAAACAAGGACAAGCCCTTGGGGCCGGCGACGCAGATTCTTATCGAATTGCTGCGCACCTTCGATACCGCGCCGCTGGATGCGCCGTTCGCTGCCCCGGAACAAGCCTGACAAGGAGCTGCACAATGGCCTATTTCGAACATGAAGGTTGTACCTTGCACTACGAGGAATATGGCCACGGCACACCGCTGCTGCTGGTACACGGGCTGGGCTCGAGCACGCTGGACTGGGAAAAACAGATCCCGGAGCTCTCGACCCGTTACCGGGTGATCGTCCCGGATGTTCGCGGCCACGGTCGCTCCGACAAACCCCGCGAGCGCTACAGCATTGCCGGCTTCAGCGCCGACCTGGTCGCGCTGATCGAACACCTGAACCTCGGCCCGGTGCATCTGGTCGGGTTGTCCATGGGTGGGATGATCGGTTTTCAGCTGGCGGTGGACCAACCATCACGGCTTAAAAGCCTGTGCATCGTCAACAGTGCCCCTGAGGTCAAACTCCGCACGGCGGATGATTACTGGCAGTGGTTCAAGCGCTGGAGCCTGATGCGCCTCCTCAGTCTGCGCACCATCGGCACGGCCTTGGGCGGCAAGCTGTTTCCCAAACCCGAACAGGCAGAGTTGCGGCATAAAATGGCCGAACGCTGGGCAAAAAACGACAAACGTGCTTATCTCGCCAGCTTCAATGCCATAGTTGGTTGGGGGGTTCAGGAACGACTGGCGAAAGTCACCTGTCCAACCCTGATCGTCAGCGCTGACCGCGACTACACGCCGGTAGCGCTGAAAGAAGCCTATGTAAAACTGCTGCCCGATGCACAGCTGGTGGTGATCGAAGATTCACGCCACGCAACGCCATTGGACCAGCCACACCGTTTCAACCAAACCCTGCTTGAATTTCTAACCGCAGTCGACACCACTACCCAGGATCACTGACCCATGCTGAAAAAAATCGCCCTCGTCACAGGCGCAGTACTGTTCGCCGCCAACCTGATGGCTGCAGACGCTGCCAAGGCTCCGCACGTTTTGCTCGATACCACCAACGGCCAGATCGAAATCGAACTGGACCCGGTCAAGGCACCGATCAGCACCAAGAACTTTCTCGCCTATGTCGACAGCGGCTTCTACACCAACACCATTTTCCACCGTGTGATTCCGGGGTTCATGGTCCAGGGTGGCGGTTTCACCCCGCAGATGGCGCAAAAAGACACCAAGGCACCGATCAAGAACGAAGCCAGCAACGGCCTGCATAACGTGCGTGGCACCCTGTCGATGGCGCGTACTTCCGATCCGGATTCGGCCACCAGCCAGTTCTTCATCAACGTCAAGGACAACGACTTCCTCGACCCGGGCCGCGATGCCGGTTACGCGGTATTCGCCAAAGTCGTGAAAGGCATGGACGTCGTCGACATCATCGTCAACTCGCCAACCACCACCAAGCAAGGCATGCAGAATGTGCCCATCGACCCGGTGCTGATCAAGTCGGCCAAGCGCATCGACTAAACTGCATTAGGCGTCCTGAGCGGCAGCGATGTGTTCACTGTGCCGCTCGCATCGAAAAAAGGAGAGCCCGTACGCGGGCGTTTATCTGATGCTCTATCGTCGTTTCGAAAAACTGATCGATATTTTCCGTGACGCCCCGACGGCGGCTCCGCCGAGCCGGGTTCTCCCCTTCTATACCTATTATTTGCGTCAGGTCTGGCCGAGTTTTGCCGCGCTGTTGGTCGTTGGCTTGATCGGCGCGCTGATCGAAGTGGCGCTGTTCAGTTACCTGAGTCGAATCATCGATTTGGCCCAAGGCACGCCAAACACAGACTTCTTCAAAATCCACGGCGTCGAGCTGGCCTGGATGGCGGTGGTCGCACTTTTTCTACGACCGATATTCGTCGGCCTGCATGACCTGCTGGTGCATCAAACCCTGAGCCCCGGCATGACCAGCATGATTCGCTGGCAAAACCACAGTTACGTGCTCAAACAGAGCCTGAATTTTTTCCAGAACGATTTCGCCGGACGCATCGCCCAACGGATCATGCAGACCGGCAACTCCCTGCGCGACTCGGCGGTGCAAGCCGTCGACGCGTTATGGCATGTGCTGATCTACGCGATCAGCTCGCTGGTGCTGTTCGCCGAAGCCGACTGGCGCCTGATGATCCCGCTGCTGACGTGGATCGCCTGCTACATCGGCGCACTGTGCTACTTCGTGCCGCGGGTCAAGGAACGTTCGGTGGTGTCCTCCGATGCGCGCTCCAAACTCATGGGCCGGATCGTCGACGGCTACACCAACATCACCACGCTGAAACTCTTCGCCCACACCAACTTCGAACAGCAATACGCCCGCGAAGCCATCGCCGAGCAGACCGAAAAATCCCAACTGGCCGGCCGCGTCGTCACCAGCATGGACGTGGTCATCACCAGCATGAACGGCCTGCTGATCGTCGGCACCACGAGCCTTGCGCTGTGGCTGTGGACCCAGTCGCTGATCTCGGTCGGTGCCATTGCCCTGGCCACCGGCCTGGTGATCCGCATCGTCAACATGTCGGGCTGGATCATGTGGGTGGTCAACGGCATTTTCGAAAACATCGGGATGGTCCAGGACGGCCTGCAAACCATCGCCCAACCGATCAGCGTCACCGACCGCGAACCGGCACCGCGCCTGGAAGTGGCCCGTGGCGAAGTGCGTTTCGAACACGTGACGTTTCACTATGGCAAGAAAAGCGGAATCATCGACGACCTCAACCTGAGCATCAAACCCGGTGAAAAAATCGGCTTGATCGGTCCTTCGGGCGCGGGTAAATCGACTCTGGTCAATCTGCTGCTGCGCCTCTACGACCTGCAGAGCGGGCAGATTCTGGTCGATGGGCAGAACATCGCCAGCGTGGCTCAGGAAAGCCTGCGCGAGCGGATCGGCATGATCACTCAAGACACCTCGCTGCTGCACCGTTCGATCCGTGAGAATCTGCTTTACGGTAAACCCGACGCCACCGACGAAGAACTCTGGGAGGCAGTCCGCAAGGCCCGCGCCGACGAGTTCATCCCGTTGCTATCGGATGCTGAAGGCCGCACCGGTTTCGATGCTCATGTTGGTGAACGTGGGGTGAAACTCTCTGGCGGCCAGCGCCAACGGATCGCTATCGCCCGAGTGCTGCTCAAGGACGCGCCGATCCTGATCATGGACGAAGCGACCTCGGCGCTGGACTCGGAAGTCGAAGCGGCGATTCAGGAAAGCCTGGAAACCCTGATGCAGGGCAAGACTGTGATTGCCATCGCTCACCGACTCTCGACCATCGCGCGGATGGATCGCCTGGTGGTGCTGGAAAAAGGCCACATCGCCGAAACCGGCAGCCATGCCGAACTGCTGGCTCATGGCGGGTTGTATGCGCGGCTGTGGCAGCACCAGACCGGTGGGTTTGTCGGCATCGATTGAGGATTGCGTCTGTGGCGAGGGAGCGTGCTCCCGCTCGGGCGCGAAGCGGCCGCAGATTCTGGTTGTCGGGTTTACCTGGCACAACGCCGTCTCGTGCATGGGGACAGCTTCGCTGTCCAGCGGGAGCAAGCTCCCTCGCCACAAGTGCCTCCATCAGCTCAAAAAAAAGTGCCTCCGTCAGCTCAAAAAATCCGCGACAGCGCTCTGACATCAGCCCTGTCGGTAGGGCAAGGCGCTCTTCGCCTCTTCTGCATAGCCCATGACACCCAAACGTTCGCGCTCAAGAAAATCCTTCACCGCCGACTTCAATCCCGGGTGACGCAAGTAGTGCCAGGAATGGGTGATCACCGGTTCAAAACCACGAATCAGTTTGTGCTCGCCCTGTGCACCGGCATCGAAACGTTGAAATCCGTTCGCAATGGCGTAATCCATGCCTTGATAGAAACAGGTCTCGAAGTGCAGGCGATCGAACTCCGCCAGACAACCCCAATAACGTCCATAAAAACAATCGCCACCGACCAGACTGAAGGCCATGGCCACCGGCCGTGATCCTTGTTTGGCCAGCACCACCCGAATGGCTTCGGGCATGCGTTCAGCCAACAGGCTGAAAAACTCCCGCGTCAGGTACGGCGACTGCCGACGCACCGCATAGGTGTTGGCGTAGCAGGCATAGACGAAATCCCACTGTGCCTGGTCGAGTTGATGCCCCTCAAGCCATTCAAACTCGATGCCCTGCCCCGCCACTTGTTCACGTTCCTTGCGCATCTGCTTGCGCTTGCGTGAACTCAACGCATCAAGGAAATCCTGAAAATCCCGATAGCCGCGATTCTGCCAGTGGTACTGGCAACCGATGCGTTGCAACCAGCCCGGTTGCTCGGCCAATGCCGCATCGGTAAAGGCGTCGGTAAAGTTGATATGGGCGCTGGAGAGCCCTTCAATGTCCAGATAACCCGGCACGCTGTTCAGCAGTTCGAAACCATCCTGCACATTCGCCGCCAACAACCGTGGCCCGCTGACCGGGCTGAACGGCACAGCCGTCAACAGTTTGGGGTAGTAATCGATCCCGGCGCGCTCGCACGCATCGGCCCAGGCATGGTCGAACACGTATTCGCCGTAGGAATGCCATTTGCGGTAACTCGGCAATGCCGCGAGCAGATGACCGTCTTCGATGTGCAGCAGATGCTCCGGCTGCCAGCCGGACTGCGGCCCCAGGCAGCCGCTGTCTTCCAGCGCCCCGAGAAAAGCGTGACGCAGAAACGGCTGAGTCTCGGGCACCAGCGCGTCCCACTGTTGGGGCGCGATGGCGGACAGACTGTCCAAAACGTGTAACGGCATCCTGTTCCCCTGCGGTTGTTGCCTACAGACCCGCCGAGTATCACCCATCCCCGGCGCTTACCGAAATAAAAACCCCGCCGAAGCGGGGTCAAAACGAAGTCTGAGGGAGGTGTGAACTGAAACTACTGTTTACCCTTTTGACGCTCGGCGGCCAGGCGTTCGGCGAGTTCGTCGACACCGGGCAGCGGTTTTTCGGGCATGGCGCGCAAGGTCGCCTGCATCAACCGCATCTGCCGAATGAATCGCCGGCAATTGGGGCAAAACATCAAATGATGGCGCACCATCAGCCGCTCACGAAAGCTCAACTGGCCATCGAGATAATCGCTGGACCGCGCTACTTGTTCCTTACAGGTCAACATTCGCCGGTTTCCTCAAAATGCTCCACGGTTGCAAACACTTTCAACCGTGCCCGGTGCAGCAGCACACGAACATTGGAGAGCGAGATCTCCAGAAGATTACAAATCTCCTCCAGCTCCAGGCCCTGGCGCTCACGCAACAGCAGCACGCTGCTTTGCAGTTCCGACAGGCTGAGCAAGGTGTGCTCCAGGCATTCACGCAGTTCGTTTTCGGTGAGCAGCGCTTCCGGGGTGTCCTGATGCCAGCTGAACGGCGCCACCAGCCAGTGGCCATCGGCGGCGGAGAAACGATCATCATCGATGGTGCCGTGGGGTGACGGCAGGTCATCGAGCAAGACTTCCCGACGGTTTTGTTTGTATCGACCTTTTGCCGCATTGGCGGTGATGGTCAACAGCCAGGTCTTGAGGCTGGAACGCCCCTCGAACCCGTTCAGGTTGCGCACCACCGACAACCAGGCATCCTGCACCACTTCGTCGGTATGCCGGTTACCGACGATGGCATAAGCCACCGCGCGCATGGCGCTCTGGTAGGTGCTGACCAACTCCTTGAAAGCCTTCTGCTCGCCCGCCAACAGGCGTTCGAGCAGTTGCGTTTCGTCAGTCATCAGTGCTGAATTCCTGTGTGTGTGCATGACTCAGGCTTGCCACTACCCTTCACAACTCAGCGCTTGCGCAGAATCACGCTACCAATCGAATAACCGGCACCAAACGAGCTGAGTACCGCCAGCGAACCGGCTGGCAAATCGTCCTGGTTCTTGTGAAAGGCAATCACTGAACCGGCAGAGCTGGTGTTGGCATACGTGTCGAGAATCACCGGGGCTTCTTCTTCGGTGGCTTCACGGCCCAGCAGCTTCTTGACGATCAGGTGGTTCATGCTGAGGTTGGCCTGGTGCAGCCAGAAACGCTTCACGTCGCTGATGTTCAGCTTGTTCTCGTCCAAGTGGGTGGCGATCAGCTCCGCGACCATCGGGCAGACATCGCGGAACACCTTGCGACCTTCCTGGACGAAGAGTTTGTCACGGGCACCGATGCCCTCTTCCGCCGCGCGGTTGAGGAAGCCGAAGTTGTTGCGAATATTGTTGGAGAACTTGGTCAGCAACTTGGTGCTGACAACATCGAATTGGTACTTGGACGTGGCCAGGTCGGCACGTTCAATGATTACCGCTGTCGCGGCATCGCCGAAGATGAAGTGGCTGTCGCGGTCGCGGAAGTTCAGGTGACCGGTGCAGACTTCCGGGTTGACCATCAGGATCGCCCGGGCCTGGCCCAGCTGTACGCTGTTGGCGGCGGCCTGAATACCGAACGTCGCCGAGGAACAGGCCACGTTCATGTCAAAACCGAAACCTTCGATACCCAGCGCTTCCTGGACTTCGATGGCAATGGCCGGATAGGCGCGTTGCAGGTTGGAACAGGCAACGATTACCCCGTCGATGTCCGCCGCTGTCTTGCCGGCGCGTTGCAGGGCCTGCTCGGCAGCGCCAATGGCCATCTGGCAAAGCACCGACCATTCGTCATTGGAGCGCTCGGGCAAACGAGGTGCCATGCGCTTGGGATCGAGAATACCTTCCTTGTCCATGACAAAGCGGCTTTTGATCCCCGAGGCTTTTTCGATAAACGCGACGCTGGATTCGGTCAGTGCCTGCACTTCGCCACGTTCGATGGCGTCAGCATTGTCAGCATTGAACTGAGCGACGTAAGTATTGAAAGACTGCACCAGCTCTTCGTTGGAGATGCTGTTGGCCGGGGTGTACAGGCCGGTGCCGCTGATGACGACATTATGCATGGTCGTTTCTCTAATCTGTTCAGGCAGAAAGTGTTGGCACCGACGTACCAACACATAAAGGGTTTATCCCGTCGAAGGGCATCAACCTGGCATCTCTTAAGTCCGATCCGCCCTGGCTGCAAAGGCTAAAATCTGCGGGGCCGGCGTTTATAACAGCGAAGTTTGCCATAAACATTGGCGTTTGGCCCCTTTTGCGAGAGCAACGGCAGGCATACCTGTGGAAGCTTGTGTTCAGGGTTCGACTTGAGCCCATTGCTTGCTCAAACGCTTGTCGGAGATCGGCACCTTGGTCCCCAATTGCTGGGCGAACAGCGAAACCCGGTATTCCTCCAGCCACCAGCGATAGAGCTCAAGTTGCGGATCGCGCTTGCCTTCCTGCGCATGCTTGTTGGCACGGGTCTGGTATTGGCTCCAGAGACCGGACAACTCGCCGCTCCAGACCCGGTCCTTCTGCACCTGAGCGCCGAGTTTTTCGACGCGCTGCTCGACGGCTTTCAAATAACGCGGCAGCTCTTTGAGCCACTGCATCGGGGTTTCACGGACAAAGCCCGGATACACCAGGTGACTGAGCTGCTGCTTGATGTCGTTCAGGGCCACCGCTTGCGCCAGGTCGATCTTGCCTTTGAAGCGTTTCTGCAAACCGTGCCAGAGCTTGAGCGTTTCCAGCGTCAGTTTCGCCAGACGCTCGGCGTGCTCGGTCCACGCACCGCGCTTGCGCTCGGCCAGCGAGGCCAAACCAGCGCCGTCACGCGGCAAACTCGCTTCGCCGTCGAGAATGCAGCTGTCGAGGCTCGCCAGCAGGATGTCTTCCACCAGACTGTCGATACGCCCCAGCTCGCGGTACATCAGGCCCAGCTCGGTGAGCCCCGGCAGCTTGCCGCGCAAGAACTTCGCCGGCTCGGCCAGTTGCTGCATGAGCAACCGCTGCAACGCCCGACGATGCTGGAACTCGGCCTCGGCCGGGGTCGAAAAACGCCCTTCCTTAACGGTGCCCGCCTCTTCCACCAGCGCCGGGTAGACCGTCATCGACAGCCCGGCGATCTTCTGTTGGGTTTTCTCGGCCACTGCAGCGAAGACCTTGGCCTCCACCGGCTGTTGGCTTTTTGCCGTCTGCGGTACAGCCAAAGCAGCCTGACTGGCCTCTGCGAAACGTGCGGTCAGCTCGGCCAGATCACGGCCTTCGCCGAGGAACTTGCCCTGGCCATCGACGATTTCCAGGTTCATCCGCAGATGACTTTCAACCTGCTGCGACGCTTCCACCCAGGCCTCATCACTGACCCGCGCACCGGTCATGCGCAACAGTTCACGACCCAATGCCTGCGGCAGTGAACCGTCGGCGAAGGTGATGCGCTGCAACGCCGCTTTGACAAAGTCCGGCACCGGCACGAAATTCTTGCGCAACGCCTTGGGCAGGTTGCGCACCAGGGCGATGCACTTGGCTTCGATCACGCCAGGCACCAGCCATTCCAGGCGTTCCGGCGGCAGCGCCGGCAACAGCGGTGCCGGTACGCGCAAGGTCACGCCATCGCGGGGATGGTTAGGCTCGAAGTGGTAGCTCAACGGCAAGGTCAGATCGCCCAGGCGCAGGGTGTCCGGGTAATGCGCGGCGGTGACTTCGCTGGCTTCGCGAGCCAGCACGTCTTCTTCACGCATGATCAGCAATTGCGGGTCTTTCTGGCTGTTGATCCGATACCAGCTGTCAAAGGTCGCCGTTTGATGGATCTCTGCCGGCAAGCGCGCGTCGTAGAAGGCAAACAGGGTTTCCTCATCCGCCAGAATGTCGCGACGACGGGCCTTGGCCTCCAGTTCGTCGAGCTGTTCCAACAATTGCTCATTGGCAGACAGACACTTGGCTTTCGACTGAATCTCGCCCCGCACCAGCGCTTCGCGGATAAACAGTTCACGCGAGGTGACAGGATCGATCGGCCCGTAATGCACCGGCCGGCGACCGACCACGATCAACCCGAACAGGGTGATTTGCTCGTAGGCCACGACCTGTCCGCGCTTCTTCTCCCAATGCGGTTCGAAGTGGTTTTTCTTGATCAGGTGCCCGGCCAGCGGCTCGATCCAGTCCGGCTCGATCTTCGCCACCATGCGTGCATAGAGCTTGGTGGTTTCCACCAGTTCGGCAGTCATCAGCCATTGCGGACGTTTCTTGCCCAGCCCCGACGACGGATGAATCCAGAAGCGCCGTTGACGTGCGCCGAGGTAATCGCCGTCTTCGGTTTTCTGGCCGATCTGGCTGAGCAACCCGGACAACACCGCTTTGTGCAGTTTCGGGTAGTCCGCCGGCTCTTTATTCAGGCTCAGCTGCATGTCACGGCAGATCAGGCTCAATTGGCGATGAGAGTCGCGCCACTCGCGCAGGCGCAGGTAATTCAGGAAATTCTTGCGGCACCAATTGCGCAGCGGGCTGGCGGTCAGGGCCTGGCGTTGCTCCTCAAAACCACGCCACAGATTGACCAGCCCGGCGAAATCCGAGTCCACGTCTTTCCATTGTGCGTGGGCCTGATCGGCGGCCTGCTGGCGCTCCGGTGGACGCTCACGCGGGTCCTGAATCGACATGGCGCTGGCGACGATCAGCACTTCCTGCAAGCTGCCGAGTTTCGCCGCTTCGAGCAACATCCGGCCCATCCGAGGGTCCACCGGCAGCCGCGCCAGTTGCCGGCCGAGCGGCGTCAGTTGACTGTTGCGGTCGACTGCCGAGAGTTCTTGCAGCAGGTTGAAACCGTCGCTGATGGCCTTGCCATCCGGCGGTTCGATAAACGGGAAATCGGTGATTTCACCGAGGCGCAGATGGAGCATCTGCAAAATCACCGCCGCCAGGTTGGTACGGAGAATTTCCGGGTCGGTAAATTCCGGCCGTCCGATGAAGTCTTCTTCGCTGTACAGACGGATGCAAATGCCCGGCTCGACCCGTCCGCAACGGCCTTTACGCTGGTTGGCGCTGGCCTGGGAAATCGCCTCGATCGGCAAGCGCTGGACCTTGGCGCGGTAGCTGTAGCGGCTGATGCGCGCTGTACCGCTGTCGATCACGTAACGAATGCCCGGCACGGTCAGCGAGGTTTCTGCAACGTTGGTCGCCAGCACGACGCGACGGCCCGGATGGGACTGGAAAATCCGCTGCTGCTCGGCCGGCGACAGCCGTGCGTACAGCGGCAGAATTTCGGTGTGCTTGAGCTGGGCCTTGCGCAGCATGTCCGCCGCGTCACGAATCTCACGCTCGCCGGGCAGGAACACCAGCACGTCGCCGGGACTGCGGCGCTCGCTGCGTTCGTATGCGGCAATTTCATCGAGGGTGGCGAGGATCGCCTGATCCACGGTCAGGTCGTCTTCAACCCGGTTGCCCTCTTCGTCCTGCTCCAGCGTCAACGGCCGATACCAGGTGTCCACCGGGAAAGTACGACCCGAGACTTCGACAATCGGCGCATCGTCGAAATGCTTGGAAAAGCGCTCAAGATCGATGGTCGCCGAGGTGATGATGACTTTCAGGTCCGGGCGGCGCGGCAGCAGGGTTTTCAGGTAACCGAGCAGGAAGTCGATGTTCAGGCTGCGTTCGTGGGCTTCGTCGACGATGATCGTGTCATAGCGTTCGAGGTAGCGGTCGTTCTGGGTTTCCGCCAGCAGGATGCCGTCGGTCATCAGTTTGATCAGGGTGTTGGCATCGCTCTGATCCTCGAACCGCACCTGGTAGCCGACCAAGGCACCGAGTGGCGTTGCCAGCTCTTCGGCCACCCGGCTCGCTACGCTGCGCGCAGCAATTCGACGGGGTTGGGTGTGGCCGATCAGACCGTGCTGGCCGCGACCGATTTCCAGGCAGATCTTCGGCAACTGGGTGGTTTTACCCGAGCCGGTTTCGCCAGCAATGATCAGCACCTGATGCTTGAGCAGCGCTTCCTTGATTTCGTCGCGCTTGGCGGCGATCGGCAGGCTGTCGTCGTAACGAATCAGCGGCAGGCTGGCACGTCGTGCCACCACCTGGTCACAGGACGCTTGCATGCGCGTCACCCACAAGGCCAGCTTGGCGTCGTCGGGCTTCTTGCGCAGTTCGAGCAACTGCCGCCGCAGCCGGTGGCGGTCGGCAAGCATCGCGTGGTCGAGGTTTTTCAGCAGTTTGTCGATGGAAGGCGATTCGTCAGTCATCAGGTACGCAAAGGTCGTCTAGTGGCGCAGGGGGGCGATTGTCGCAGATTTGAGTCCATAGCGACGAATCCAACCTGCTTTGTGGCGAGGGAGCTTGCTCCCGCTGGGCTGCGAAGCGGCCCCAAAAGGGGACTGCTGCGCAGTCCAGCGGGAGCAAGCTCCCTCGCCACAAGGTGTTCACTCAGTAGGGTTATTCGTTTTCCAGGCCTTTGCGCCGATACGGGAACACATCGATCACCTTGCCGGCGCGAATCGCCGCTTGCAGGCCTTTCCAGTAATCGGCGTTGTACAGCTCGCCATGCAGTTGATCGAACAACCGTCGCTGCCCGGAGTCGGCGAACAGGAACGGTGGGAACTCCTCGGGGAACACGTCCAGCGGCCCGATCGAATACCACGGCTCGGAGGCCATTTCGTCTTCCG
The DNA here is from genome assembly GCF_000217955.3 of Pseudomonas fluorescens HK44. Lineage (GTDB taxonomy): Bacteria > Pseudomonadota > Gammaproteobacteria > Pseudomonadales > Pseudomonadaceae > Aquipseudomonas > Aquipseudomonas fluorescens_AQ. The sequence goes on from NZ_AFOY02000015.1 coordinate 1,517,949, forward strand.
GCGTGCGCGGTTGCGGGATGTGGCGGAAGTTGGCTTCGGTGAGAAAACAGATCTCGTCGTAGTCATAAAACACCACGCGCCCGTGTCGGGTGACGCCAAAGTTTTTCAGCAGCATGTCGCCAGGAAAAATGTTCGCCGCCGCCAGTTGCTTGATCGCCAGGCCGTAATCTTCCAGCGCTTCGCGCACCTGCGCGTCGTTGGCGTTTTCCAGGTAGAGGTTCAACGGGGTCATGCGCCGCTCGGTCCAGCAGTGGCGGATCAGCACCGTGTCGCCTTCCACCTGGACCGTCGTCGCGGCGACTTCCAGCAGCTCGGCCAGGCACGCCGGGTCAAATTTGCTCAACGGAAAACGGAAGTCGGCGAACTCCTGGGTATCAGCCATGCGCCCGACCCGGTCGACGCTTTTCACCAGGCGATACTTCTCGATCACCGTCGCGCGGTCGACGTTTTTCGACGGCGAGAAACGGTCCTTGATGATTTTGAATACGGTGTTGAACCCCGGCAGGGTAAACACGCTCATGACCATGCCGCGCACGCCCGGGGCCATGATGAACTGGTCGTCGGTGTTGGCCAGGTGGTTAATCAACGCCCGGTAGAACTCCGACTTGCCGTGTTTGTAGAAACCGATCGAGGTGTATAGCTCGGCGATGTGCTTGCCCGGCAGGATGCGTTTGAGAAAGCCGATGAACTCCGCCGGCACCGGCACATCGACCATGAAGTACGAGCGGGTGAACGAAAAGATGATCGACACTTCGGCTTCATCGGTGATCAACGCGTCAATCCGAATCCCCTGGCCTTCGCGGTGCAGAAACGGAATCACCAGTGGCCATTGCTCGTCCGTGGTGTAGATGCGTCCAACCAGGTAGGCGCCCTTGTTGCGGTAGAGCACCGAGGAAAATAACTCGACGCTCAGTTCCGGGTCCTTGCAGACCCAATCGGGCAAATTCTCGCGCAGTTGCGCTTCGAGCCGGCGCAGGTCGCGGTCGAGGTCGGCGTAGTCTTCGCTGAAGCGGTAATCGGCAAAAATGCTCGCGAGCATGCCGGACAACTGTCCATGCGGCTTATAGGTCCGGGTCTGCGCGGCCCGGGCCCGGTGCAAGCTGGGCCGGGTGGTGTGGATAAACATGCAGCCATCGCTGATCAGGTCATGACTGAACAGCCCGCAGAAAATCGAGTTGTACCAGGTCTCGGACAATTCATCGTCGAAACGCAGGTCGATCAGGTTGATGTAGGCGCTTTTAACCAGCGGCCAGCAGCCGACATCCATCAGCACATCTGCCTCGAAGGCGGCATGCAGGCGACCCACCACTTCGCTGACCTTGGCTTCGTAGAGGTTGATCCGCGCCGCCGACGCGATCTGCGTTTCCTGCCACTGCGCCTGTTCGAAGCGCGCCCTGGCACCGTCAGTGATCTGGCGGAAATGCTCGCGGTAATCGTCAAAGCCGTCGAGGATCATCTGGGCGATATCGGCGGCGGGCCATGGCTGCGGCATGTGAAGACCTCTGCGGGATGGTTCTTATCGTTGGGGCTGAGCTTAGAGGTCAATTGTTACGCAACGCAACCATTGCCTTGGCTCCGGGAGACAGCGACACTTGCGCCCTGATAAAGGAAGGAACGAGCCGTGAACCCCGTCGATATTCTGCGTATGTTGTCGCTTGCTGCCATTTGGGGAGCGAGCTTTCTGTTCATGCGCATCATCGCCCCAGTGATTGGCACAATCCCCACTGCTTTTTTCCGCGTATCGATCGCCGCCACCGGGTTGCTGGTGATTCTGACGCTAATGCGGATCAGTTGGGATTTCCGTGGCAAGTTCAAAACCGTGCTGTTGCTCGGGATGATCAACTCCGGTCTTCCAGCGACCCTGTACTCAGTGGCCGCTCTAGTGCTACCGGCCGGTTACTCGGCGATTTTCAACGCCACCACACCGCTGATGGGCGTGCTGATCGGCGGCCTGTTCTTCAGCGAAAAACTCACCCTCTCGAAGATTGCCGGGGTGGCCCTCGGGTTGTTTGGCGTCGCCATCCTGACCCGCGCAGGTCCAGTGGCCTTCGACATGGAATTGCTGATGGGCGCCCTCGCCTGCCTGCTGGCAACCACCTGCTACGGTTTCGCCGGGTTCCTGGCGCGACGCTGGCTCGACCATCAAGGCGGTCTCGACAGCCGTCTCTCGGCATTGGGCAGCATGCTTGGGGCAACGCTGTTCGTGTTGCCGTTGTTCGGCTACAGCGTCATCACTCAGCCGCCCGTTAGCTGGGGAGGCTGGAGCGTCTGGTTGTCACTGCTGGGCTTGGGCCTGGGCTGCACGGCATTCGCCTACATCCTGTATTTCCGTTTGCTCAGCTCCATCGGTCCGGTCAAATCGATGACCGTGACCTTCATGATCCCGCCGTTCGGCGTGTTGTGGGGCGCGTTGTTTCTCGATGAACCGCTGTCGATGGCACACCTGTATGGCGGGATGTTGATTGCTGGGGCGTTGTGGCTGGTGTTGAAGCCAGCGGCGGTGAAGGTGCCCGAACTGGTAGAGCAATAACCGATAGGCCGCGGCGCATCGACACACAATGCGCCGCCAGGGCTTGCGTGCAGTTCACCTCAAGGCGAAGTCAGCGTAATCAGGTAAGCGCCTGAGTTAACCGGTTTGCCGGCTGCGTCGACCAAGGCGTATTGCTGATCGTAGTAACGGCCATCCTTGCTCCCGTTCGCGACCAGTTTCACGCCCACGCGAGAATGATCGAGCGCACTGACCGAGCGAACCGGCTCAATGCTGCGCACACTGATCGAGTTGCCGCTTACCCTGGTCGGACAACCGTTGAATTCAAACGTCGAACTCGCCCCCACGCGGGAGCTACAACCCGGCTCGACAATGCTGCCGCGGAACTGGATGACACCCTGACCCGACGGGGTGGCCGCCAGGCATGCACCGCTCAGCGCGAAGAACAGGCTGATACCGACCGACAAACGCTTACCATTCATGTTGACGCTCCTTAGGGATGCAAGGACTGCTTCGACAAGTCTGGCTGGAATCTTGAGCTTTTTAAGGGATGTCTGATGTTTTTTTGGCTGGAGTTGCCAACGACATCCTTGGGAACTGAAATTCAGTCGTTGTGTTCAGGCGGGCACAGGGAACAGCAGAAACCGCTGATCAGCCCGAGAAACCACCGCGCACACCGACGTACGACCCGTAGCAGCTGCCGAAGGCTGCTACAGATCGCGTTATGGCTGGGATTACTCACAAGGAGTGGTTTTTTATTGAAAAAACTTCAGCCAAACAACCAGTAACCCAACGCCGTCAGCACCACAACCGCCATTACTGGCCGCAGGATGCGGTACAGCTTCGGATTGCGGCGCTTCCATTGTTTGACCACTGCGCTGAATTTGTCGCTCGAGTTCTTGCTCCAGGCGTAGACCTTGTTGATCCCGCCGACGCGCTCGTCATCGAGGTTTTGCGGCGCCGTGGCACGGCCCAGCAGGCCACTGATATAACGGTTGATACGCGTCATCAAGCGGTTGCTCAACGGTCGCTCGATGTCGCAGAACAGAATGACCCGGGTCGTTTCGGTTTCGTTCTTGACCCAGTGCACGTAGGTTTCATCGAACATCACGTCTTCACCGTCGCGCCAGGCGTAGACCTGGCCGTCGACAAAAATGCGGCAGTCGTCGGAGTTCGGTGTCGACAAGCCCAAGTGATAACGCAGGGAACCGGCAAACGGGTCGCGGTGCGGGTTGAGGTGGCTACCGCCCGGCAACAGGGCAAACATCGCGCCTTTCACATTAGGGATACGGCTGACGAGCTCGACGGTTTTCGGGCACAGCAATTCGGCCGACGGCAGCGGTTTGTCGTACCACTTGAGGTAGAAACGCTTCCAGCCCTTCTTGAAGAACGAACCGAAACCGGCGTCGTTATTCTTCTCGGCGGCGCGAATGTAGCCTTCGTCAAACAGGTGCATGGCCTCGTCACGAATGACTTCCCAGTTTTCCTTGAGCACATCCAGTTCCGGGAACTTGCTGCGGTCCAGGTACGGTTTGGACGGCACTCCAGAGAACAGGTACATCAGGGCGTTATAGGGAGCGAACAGCGCCGAGTGGTTGACGAACTGACGCAAGACCGGCAAACGCGCCTTGCCGCGCAAATGCACGTAGAGCGTGCTGCCGATGAACAACAGCAACAGCGACGCCTTTGCGGCAAAGGAAAAGGTCATGGGGCAACTCCTTGAAAATAGGTCACTCTGCGCAGCGTCATTGACCCGACGTGGCAGCCGGCAATGATAAACACTACCGGCCTTGGGAAAAACCCGCATAACTGAACAATCAGTGTTAAAGGTTGCGCAATAAAGCACTTATTAACATAAGGCACCTGAACCTTGACTGATTTGAGTCAACATAAGTCCCCTGTGGCGAGGGAGCTTGCTCCCGTCAGCTGACGCGATCAGTCTGACGAAACACCCTCGCAGTGTTAAGGAGTGCTTCGCACTCCAGCGCGAGCAAGCTCCCTCGCCACAACGTCAACACAGACGTTACTGCTGCAACTCTTGCTCGGTAAACAAATCGCTGAACAGCATGCTCGACAGGTAACGCTCACCGGAGTCCGGCAGGATCACCACGATGGTCTTGCCCTGCATTTCCGGGGTTTCGGCCAGACGCACGGCAACCGCCATGGCCGCGCCGCAGGAAATCCCGGAGAGAATCCCCTCCTCCTGCATCAGACGCAGGGCCATGGCCTTGGATTCTTCATCGCTGACCAGCTCGACCCGGTCAACCATCGACAGATCGAGGTTTTTCGGTACAAAACCCGCGCCGATGCCCTGGATCTTGTGCGGGCTTGGCTTGATTTCCTCACCGGCCATGGCCTGGGTGATCACTGGCGAGACCAGCGGTTCTACCGCCACCGACTGAATCGGCTTGCCCTTGGTGTTCTTGATATACCGCGAGACGCCGGTGATGGTCCCACCGGTGCCGACACCCGAGACCAGCACGTCGATGGCGCCATCGGTGTCGTTCCAGATTTCCGGACCGGTGGTTTTTTCGTGGATCGCCGGGTTGGCCGGGTTCTCGAACTGCTGCGGCATGAAGTAGCGGGACGGATCACTGGCGAGAATTTCAGCTGCCTTTTCGATGGCCCCCTTCATGCCTTTGGCAGGCTCGGTCAGTACCAATTCGGCGCCAAGGGCCTTGAGCACCTTGCGTCGTTCAATGCTCATCGACGCCGGCATGGTCAGCACCAGCTTGTAGCCGCGAGCAGCCGCGACGAACGCCAGGCCGATGCCGGTGTTGCCCGAGGTCGGTTCGATAATGGTCATGCCCGGCTTGAGTTTGCCGCTGCTTTCGGCATCCCAGATCATGTTTGCGCCGATCCGGCATTTGACTGAATAGCCCGGATTGCGCCCCTCAATCTTCGCCAGAATGGTCACGCCGCGAGGCGCAATACGATTGATCTGAACCAATGGCGTATTGCCGATGGAATGCGCGTTATCAGCAAAAATGCGGCTCATGGCTGAGTCCTTATGCAGCGTTAAAGTAGCCTCCAAGGGTATGCCTAGCACCCTTGGGCGTCCAGTCGCGGAACGGGCGGGGCCCCATGTCTGGCCGCTTGCCGAGCTGACCAAGTCACCATCTGACGCCCCATTCAGAGACTGAATACGCCGTCTGCGTTCACAGTCGACCGGGCGCCGCGTTATAGTCGGGCATACTTTTATTTCGCCCGCCCTGCCCGGCCAGGTCGGCGTTACCGTTCGAGGAATTACCGATGAAGTTCGAAGGCACCCGCGCCTATGTCGCCACCGATGACCTGAAGCTGGCGGTCAACGCCGCCATCACCCTGGAGCGGCCCTTGCTGGTCAAGGGCGAACCCGGCACCGGCAAGACCATGCTCGCCGAGCAACTGGCCGAGTCCTTCGGTGCCAAGCTGATCACCTGGCATATCAAGTCCACCACCAAGGCTCACCAGGGCCTGTACGAGTACGACGCGGTCAGCCGCCTGCGTGACTCGCAGTTGGGTGTGGACAAGGTCCATGACATCCGCAACTACCTGAAAAAGGGCAAGCTGTGGGAGGCCTTCGAGTCCGAAGAGCGGGTGATTTTGCTGATCGACGAAATCGACAAGGCCGACATCGAGTTCCCGAACGATCTGCTGCAAGAACTCGACAAGATGGAGTTCTACGTTTACGAGATCGACGAGACCATCAAGGCCAAACAGCGTCCGATCATCATCATTACCTCCAATAACGAGAAAGAGCTGCCGGACGCCTTCCTGCGCCGCTGCTTCTTCCACTACATCGCCTTCCCGGACCGCGTCACCCTGCAAAAAATCGTCGACGTGCACTACCCGGACATCAAGAAAGACCTGGTCAGCGAAGCGCTGGACGTGTTCTTCGACGTACGCAAAGTCCCAGGCCTGAAGAAGAAGCCATCGACATCCGAACTGGTCGACTGGCTCAAATTGCTGATGGCCGACAACATCGGCGAAGCGGTACTGCGCGAACGCGACCCGACCAAAGCCATCCCGCCGCTGGCCGGCGCCCTGGTGAAGAACGAACAGGACGTGCAGTTGCTTGAGCGTCTGGCGTTCATGAGCCGTCGCGGCACCCGCTGATACTCTTCTTACAAGATCAAGGGCGAAAGCCATGCTGCTCAACCTGTTCAATGAAATGCGTGCAGCCAAGGTGCCGGTCTCGGTGCGTGAGCTGCTGGACCTGATCAACGCGCTGAAACAGCGCGTGACCTTCGCCGACATGGACGAGTTTTATTACTTGTCGCGGGCGATTCTGGTGAAGGACGAACGGCATTTCGACAAGTTCGACCGAGCGTTCAGTGCCTACTTCAATGGCCTGGAAAAACTTGACGATCACCTTCAGGCACTGATTCCCGAAGACTGGTTGCGCAAGGAGTTCGAACGTTCGCTGACCGATGAGGAACGCGCGCAGATCCAGTCCCTCGGTGGCCTCGACAAGCTGATCGAAGAGTTCAAGAAGCGTCTCGAAGAACAGAAAGAGCGCCATGCCGGCGGCAACAAGTGGATCGGCACCGGTGGCACCAGCCCGTTCGGCTCCGGCGGTTTCAACCCGGAAGGCATCCGGGTCGGCGATGCCGGCAAACGCCAGGGCAAAGCGGTCAAGGTCTGGGACCAGCGCGAGTACAAGAACCTCGACGATCAGGTCGAGTTAGGCACGCGCAACATCAAGGTGGCCCTGCGGCGGCTGCGCAAATTCGCCCGCCAGGGTGCGGCGGACGAGCTGGACATCGACGGCACCATCGACCACACCGCCCGTGACGCGGGGCTGCTGAATATTCAGATGCGCCCGGAACGCCGCAACACCATCAAGTTGTTGCTGCTGTTCGACATCGGCGGTTCGATGGACGCCCATGTGAAGATCTGCGAGGAGCTGTTCTCGGCCTGCAAGACCGAGTTCAAGCACCTTGAGTACTTCTACTTCCACAACTTCATTTATGAATCGGTGTGGAAGAACAACATGCGCCGAGGTTCGGAACGCACGGCCACCATGGACTTGCTGCACAAGTACGGCGCCGACTACAAAGTGATTTTCGTCGGCGACGCCGCCATGGCGCCTTATGAAATCACCCAGGCCGGCGGCAGCGTCGAACACTGGAACGAAGAAGCCGGTTACGTGTGGATGCAGCGCTTCATGGAGAAGTACAAGAAGCTCATCTGGATCAATCCGTACCCGAAAGACACATGGGGCTACACCTCCTCGACCAAGATCGTGCGCGATCTGATCGAAGACCAGATGTTCCCGTTGACCTTGCGCGGGCTGGAAGAAGGGATGCGGTTTCTCTCCAAATAACTGCGTTCTCTGTGGCGAGGGGGCTTGTCGGAACGCCGCAGCGCCCCGTTCGGCTGCGCAGCAGTCGCAAATCGGCTGCATGCGTTTACCCGATAGAACCACGCCACAGGTTTTAGGGTCGCTTCGCAACCCAACGGGGGCAAGCCCCCTCGCCACAATGCTCGGCTGTGCTTAAAGAAACCTGCGCAAATACTCAACCTGCTGCCGATGCGCCGTTTCCTGCACCATCGGCGCCAAGCGGATCTGCTGCCCCGGCAAACACTGTGCCAGTCGCGCCAACGCCAACGGTGTCAACGCGCCTAAGCGTGGATAACCGCCAATGGTCTGCCGATCATTGAGCAACACGATCGGCTGCCCGTCCGGTGGCACTTGAACCGCGCCCAGCGGGATGCCTTCGGAAATCATCGGTTTGCCCTGGTACTGCAACGCCGTCCCCAGCAAGCGGATGCCCATGCGATCACCACGACTGTCGAGGGTCCAGACACGGTTGAAGGCGTCGAACAGGCTTTGTCCGCTGAACTCGCCATGTTGCGCACCGAGCACCAGATCCAGCGGCTGATTCTGCGTAAAGTCCGCTCGCTGCTCGCGCGGCACCTCCCGCAGCGCCTGCGCCGGCCCGGAATAACCCAACTCGGCACCTCGCGCCAAAGGCCGGCCAAAACCGTCCAGACCACCGAGCTCTTCACGTACCACCGTCGCACAACTGCCCAACACCTGGGGCGCGTTGAAACCGCCGGGCGCTGCCAGATAGGCGCGGGCACCGAGCACCGGTAGAGTGAATTGCAAACGCTGGCCTTTCTTCAGTTGAAAACTGCGCCACGGCGCCAGCGGCTGGCCGTCGAGCAGCACACCGAGGTCTGCCCCCGCCAGCGCCAGACAGCAATCGTCTTGCGCCTCCAGGGTCAAACCGCCGAGGGTGACTTCAATCACCGCGGCCTCCAGCGAATTGCCCAGCAGCCAGTTGGCCCAGGACATCGACAGCCAATCCGCCGCCCCGCCCTGGGTCACGCCCAGATGCCGCACACCGAACCGGCCGGCATCCTGCAGCAAGCACAGCGGCGTGCTGGTTTCGATCCTCAAACGGCTCATGCCAGCACCTCCAGCGGTGTATCGTCGCCGCCCAGATTGACGAACTCGGCATGACTGACCGCGGCAAAACGCACGGTATCGCCGGGTTGCATCAGGCTGTAGCCCTCACGCTCGCGATCGAACAGTTTGGCGGGGGTGCGGCCGATCAGGTTCCAGCCACCCGGAGAAACCACCGGATACGCCGCGGTCTGCCGCTCGGCAATCCCCACGCTGCCGGCCGCCACGCGCTTGCGCGGGGTATTCAAACGGGGCGCGGCCAGTACTTCTTCGACCAGTCCCATAAAGGCAAATCCCGGCGCAAACCCCAGCGCGAACACTTGATACTCACGCTCGCTGTGGCGGCGAATCACCTCCTCCACGGCCAGCCCGCTGCGCTGCGAAAGCAGGCTCAGTTCAGGTCCGACACTGAGGTCATACCAGACCGGCAACACATGACATTGGCCACTGGTCCGGGCGTTGGGGGTCAGATCGGTCAACGCTTCGGCGATCAGTTCACGCGCCTGGACCGGGCTCAACGCCAGCAGATCGTAATGCACCATCAGGGTCGTATAGGACGGCACCAGATCGATCAAATGCCCGGCGAACCCTGTACGCAGTCGCTCGCTGGCGGCGAGCATCCACGGCATGTTGGCTTCGGCGATTTCATCGAACAGCCGCACCATCAGGCAATCGATGGCCACCACTTCAACCCGTGGCTTCATGGCGCGCTCTGCTGATTCAACGCTTCACGGATCCGCTGCACAGCCGCCACCGAACTGGCGTTGTCGCCGTGTACGCACAGGGTGTTGGCCTGCAAATGCAAGGCGCTGCCGTCACTGGCGACAAGGTTGTCACCGCGAGCGATGGTCAGCGCCTGTTGAATGATTGTCTCGGGATCGTGATGCACCGAACCCGGCAACTGCCGCGAAACCAGATGCCCGGCGCTGTCATAGGCCCGATCGGCGAACGCTTCGAACCACAGCGTCACGCCGTACTCGTCGCCCATCAGTTGAGCCGCATGGTTGTCACGGGTCGCCATCAGCATCAACGGCAATTGGGGGTCATACGCCGCGACGGCCTGAATCACCGCCCGCAGTTGCGCCGGGTTGGCCATCATGTCGTTGTACATCGCACCGTGGGGTTTGACGTAACTCACGCGAGCACCCTGCGCCCGGCAAATGCCGTCCAGCGCGCCGATCTGGTAGTGCAGCAGATCCTGAAGTTCCTGCGCGGTGTAGGCCATGGAACGGCGGCCAAACCCCAGCAGATCCTGATAGGCCGGATGCGCGCCGATCTGCACGCCATGGCTCAGCGCCAGGCTGACGGTCTTGCGCATGATGCTTGGGTCACCGGCGTGGAACCCGCAAGCAATATTGGCGCAATCGATGTACGGCATCACTTCGGCATCCAGCCCCATGGTCCAGTGACCAAAGCTTTCGCCGATATCGCAGTTCAATAGCAGGCGGCTCACGGTGGGCGCTCCTTTAAGCTGTTGTTGTGTTGGCTGCGGGACATTTCTATCTGTCCCGCAGATTATCAGTTACCGCGCATCGAATGGCTTGGTTGTGGAGGGCTATGCGCAGAAGGTCGACGAGCACTACATCGTCTTGAGCAAAGACTAGACCAGCCTCTGAATAGGAGCTTCTCCACATCACAAGTAGTAATTACTATCATTTGCATTATTATTTTAAGACGGTATTCTCTGCGCGCATTCAGCTAAACAACTGTCCAGAAGGAGTCGGACTTGATGCGCGCCTACACGCAAAAACAACAGCAACTGCTCTCACACTGGAGCGAAGCCCTTGGCACCCAGGCTTTCCAGTCCCACCGCATCACCCTCGATCATTTGAGCAATGCGCTGGAGCCCGCCGCCCGGCGCTGCTTCCAACGCCTGATCCAGGCGCTGTTTCGTGAAGGTCTGATCAACCCCGACGCCTGCGAATACGACGACAACCGCCGCTGCTGGCTGCCGCTGGGCGACGGTGCACACCTGTGCTTCGACCACCTGTCCGGCGGCAGGATGAACAGTTGGGACGTGCGCGGCAGCATCGTCCTGCACACCCCCGACGCACTGCCTCACAAAATCCAGCTGCCCAGCGAACTGCTCGCCCATCTCGGCACTCTGCTCAACCCGCCTGCGTCCCCGCAGGTCCTGGAACGTCTGGCCCGCGAGCTGGATGACAGCTACAGCAACGACACCCTGTGCCTGGCGTTCCACCATGGATGGACCGAACGCCTGAGAGAGCAGATCGGAGCTGAACACGACGACAACCTGCTCGCCTGGCTAAAAGCCAGCCCCGGTCACCAGAACCCGACGTCGCTGCTCGAACAGTGGGGCACGCTCGGCCATCCGTGGCACCCCAACTACAAGACCAAACTGGGCTTGAGCGCCACTCAGGTCATCGCTTTCTCGCCGGAGTTCGAAGCGAGCTTCCCTATTGTGCTGTGCGCCCTGCACCGCCAGTACGCCCACGTCGAAACGCTCGCCGGCAGCGCCGATTACTGGGAGTGGTGGCAAGGTCACTTCCCACAGGCCGCCGAACAATTGCAGCGCCATTTGCAGCAGTTGGGCCTCGAAGTAACGGACTACCTCCCGCTCCCGTCGCACCCCTGGCAAGCCGATGAAGAGCTACCAAAATCGTTCGCCAACGAAATCGCCGACAACCTGTTGATCATCACCGACATCGTGGCCTTCACTGGCCATCCGACCATGTCCTTTCGCACCGTCGTGCCCCAGGCCAGTCGCGTTGCGCCGATGGTCAAATTGCCGGTGGCCTTACGGCTGACCAGCGTGCAGCGCACCGTGTCACCGCGCTCGGCCCGGATGGGGCCGCGCATCAGTCAGCTGTTGCTGGATATTCTGGATCAGGAGCCGCAGATTCAGCGTCTGCTGAACATCGTGCCGGAGCGCATCGGCCTGCATTACGCGCCACAACCGGCCAATGACGAACTGTCCCGGCATGCCGCCGTGCTGTACCGCGACAACCCGCTGACCCTGCTGCAAGAAGGCGAGTTGGCGATACCGGTCGGCAGCCTGTTCGCCGTCAACGAATTCGAACAGCCGTTGCTGCGCGATTGGGTACGCCTGGCCCAGGGCCGTGACGACAGCGAGGCCATGCTGGCGTTCTTAGATGACTACCTGTCGATTGCCGTACCGAGCCTGCTGGGCATTTACCTGATGTATGGCGTGGCGTTCGAAGCGCACCAGCAAAACAGCTTCATGGTGATGGGCGCTGACGGGCAGTTGAATCGGCTGTTACTGCGTGACTTCGGCGACATTCGCATCGATCGCAAAACCCTGCACGCCAAGGGCCTGGATATCCAGCTGCACGATCCGAAAATGACCCTGTACGACGAGTCCGGTTTTGTCCGCGACAAACTCCTGCACACCACGTTCATGTGCCACCTCGGCGAGCTGACATTGCTCTGTGCCCGTCACTGGAACGTATCGGAAAACCTCCTGTGGGAGTGTTTGGCAGCACACGTTGCACAGTGCTTCGACGCCTTGCGCGAACGTGTCGAGCCGACACGCTGGGACAGCGAGCGCGCGGCCTTGCTGGAACAGGACTGGCCGGCCAAATCGTTCATGCGCATGCGCTTGCACGACAGCCACGCCGACATCGTCGGGCGCCTGAGCAACCCACTGCGATCCAGCGCCCATGCTCGCTGACAGTCGCGCACTGCGACTGCTGATCGTCATCCAGTTTGTCTCCATGGGTGCCATGGAAATGAGCGGCCCGTTCTGGCCCTTGCAGATCCGGCATCTGCTCGGGCCAGAGGGCGCCGGCTACACCGCGCTGTTATCGGCGCTGGTCTATGCAGGTCCCATGCTCGCGGCCATGCTCCTGACTCCCGTGTGGGGCCGGTTGGGTGATCGCACCGGGCACAAGCCGATGATCGTTCGGGCGTTGCTGGCATTGGCGTTGTGCCAAGGGTTGGCGGCCATCACCGTCGACCCGTGGCTGCTGGTGGGGATTCGCGTGATGCAAGGCGCATTGGCCGGGTTTCTCGCCGCCGCGCAAGCCTATGCCCTCGCCTGCTGCGACAGTTCCCGGCGCGGTCACACCCTGGCCCGCCTGCAATCGGCGACCGCCGTCGGCTCGTTGATCGGCCCGGTGCTGGGCGGCGGGCTGATGGATATCTCGGGATTCGCCCTGCTCTGTTATGGCGCGACGGCGATTTGCCTGCTGTGCGCGCTGGGGAGTTTTTTCCTGCCGGCCGACAAGTCCCGCGCCTCGACGAAAAAACCGCTTGCGCCGGTGGCCCTGCCCAAAGGCTGGCTCGGTGGAATCCTGCTGGTGATCGTGTTGATTCAGGCCGCGAAGATGATGCCGCAGCCGTTCTACGCGCTGTACGTCGCCGAGATTCTGCACGCACCGGGCTGGCTGATCGGCGCCACTTATGCGGCGAGCGCCGCGACCCTGGCCATTTCCGCCCCGCTGTGGGGACGCCTGTTCGACCGCTGGCAACCGGCCTACACCTTGCGCGTCATCGAAGGCGTCGCCTGGCTGTGCACCCTGACGCTGGCGGCCACGGCACTGGCCAACGAATGGCTGGGGTTTCTCGTCAGCCGGCTGGTCTGGGGTATCTGGCAAGGCGCCCTGCTTCCGGTCGCCTATGCACTGATCGCCAACACCGTTGCTTCAAGCCAACAGGGTTTTGCCCTCGGCCTCGGCAACAGCGCGGCCAAGGCTGGCGCCTTGCTCGGTGCCGTCCTCGGCGGAATCGGCATGGGGCTGGTCGGGCTGGCGCACAGCTTCTGGCTGGTGGCGCTGACTTACGCGCTGGCCGCCGTCGGGATTCGCTGGGTGCGGTCATTCACCTCCACACCCGGCCCAACGCCCTTATCTACCCACACTTATCAAAACTAAAAAAGACCACGTCATGACCCGAACCAAACTTTCTCTGTTGATTCCGCTGCTTGGCTCCTTCAGCGCCCAAACCTGGGCCGAGGAGACCGAGCAGCAACCCGGCACCTTGAACATGCAAGCCACCGTCGTCTCCGCGACTCGCAGCGAAGCGAGCATTGCCTCGATTCCGGGCTCGGTCCAGATCATCGACGAACAGCAGGTCCGCGAGCAAAGCGGCGCGGGTCGTCGGGTCTCCGACATTCTCGGGCAATTGGTGCCCGGCCTTGCGCCGTCCAGCGGCGGGATGAGCAACTTCGGCCAGACCCTGCGCGGGCGCAACATGCTGGTGTTGATCGACGGCGTATCGCAGAACGCTACGCGCGACAACTTCCGCCAGCTCAACAGCATCGCGCCGGCCAGCATCGAGCGCATTGAAGTGATTTCCGGCGCCAGCAGCATCTACGGTGCCGGCGCTTCGGGCGGCATCATCAACATCATCACCAAGCGCAATCAGGGCCAGGACATTGCCTACAGCAGCAAACTGGGCCTGACCAGCGGCAACAACCTCAACAGCAAAGGCTTCGCCTACGAAGCTTTCCAGAGTGCGACCGGGCGCAAGGATGCGCTGGACTGGTACATGTCCGCCGACCTGACCCAGCGCAACGATCAGTTCGATGGCAACGGCAAGCGCATCCCTCAGGACACCTCTCAGGGCAGCAACATGGACACCGAAACCTATGACCTGCAAGGTCGTTTCGGTTACGAACTGGATGCCGACAAAAAACTCAGCCTGTCGCTGCAGGACTACAAGGACCAGCAGGACACTGACTTCACCAAAGACCCGAAAAACCTGCAGCAAGCCGTAGCAGTCAAAGGGCTGAAACTCGACGACCAGCCCTACACCCATAACCAGGCAGTCAACCTCAACTACACCGACAAGGACTTCTATGGTCAGGGCCTGCAGCTGGAAAGCTACTGGCGACGGGCCGACGCGCTGTTCTTCCCGGACCTGTCGCGGGGCAAGGCCGGGATCGCCGACAACAACAGCGTGCAGGATGTCTATGGCTTGCGCGCGGCCATCGACACGCCGTTGCCGGCCATCGGCAGCGCTACGGGCAATCTGGTCTGGGGCGCCGACTACGATCACGAGCGCTCCCGCCAGCGGGGTGACCAATACACCCTCAAAGGGCTGACCTACACCAAGACCGGCACCACCTACGAGATGGGCCCGGATCTCGAAACCACCACCAAGGCGCTGTTCGGGCAAATGTCCTGGGACGTTGGCGACTGGACCTTGCGTGGCGGTGTGCGCCGCGAGTGGATCGAAAGTGAAGTCGCCGACAGCATCGCCTACGGTCAGATCGTCCAGACCGGCGTCCGCGCCACCCTGCCCGGCGACACCCTCAAATATGACGCCACGCTCTATAACCTGGGCGCGGTCTATCACCTGAGCGAGAACCAGGACCTCTTCGCCAATTACAGCCAGGGTTTTTCGCTGCCGGATATCCAGCGCTTCTTGCGTGACGTGAACAGTACTTTCGACATCCAGAGCCTCAACGCCCAGGCCATCAAGGTCGACAGCTACGAGTTGGGCTGGCGCGGTAACTGGGACCAGTGGCAGGCCGACGTCACCGTGTATGAAAACACCTCGGACGTAACCCAGTTCTACGATGCCAATGATCGCGTCCTGCGCCTGATCAATCAGAAGGAACGGGTGCACGGCATCGAAAACAGCCTGACCTACCGCGCGACCGATCACTGGTCGGTGGGGGGCACTTATGCGTGGGC
Organism: Pseudomonas fluorescens HK44; assembly: GCF_000217955.3. GTDB lineage: Bacteria > Pseudomonadota > Gammaproteobacteria > Pseudomonadales > Pseudomonadaceae > Aquipseudomonas > Aquipseudomonas fluorescens_AQ. Next base: position 1,533,451 of record NZ_AFOY02000015.1, read on the forward strand.
CAAGGGCGAGACCGAGCAGAACGGCAAATGGATCGACCTGCCGGCGACACGCATCTCCCCGGCCAAAACCACGCTGTTCGTCGGCTACACCGAAGATGACTACACCCTGCGGCTGCAAGGCATGCGCCTGGCCAGTTACGACGCCGCCGCCAAGGACAACAACGGGCGCGACATCAAGGGCTATACGCTGGTGGACCTGCTGGGCTCGGTGCGATTACCGGTCGGGCGTCTTGAAGGCGGGGTGTACAACCTGACCGACCGCACGTACGTCAACCTGTTCGCCCAGGCCAATGCCAAAGCGCCGTTCGCCAACGCCGAAGGCCGTACGTTGAGCATGAGCTACTCGATCGATTGGTAAATAAGACAGGAGCCGGCGTGCCGGCTCCTGCACTCTCGACGGAGTTACAAACCGCGCAAATCACGCTCTTCGATCGGTCGGCTCTGGCGCAGGCGCTTGCCGCCCAACACCACCCAGTCGATCAGGCGGAACAGGCATTCCAGACCGAACGACAGCAACATCGCCCCGCTCAGCCCCCAGCCCATGGCTTCAGGCGTCAGCAACAGCTGGTAGCTGTAGCCATTCCAGGTTTCCTTGCGAATATCCGGGTCAGCCGCCAACACCACCTGCAAGACGCGGATGTACCACGGGCCTTGCATGGCCTGGAATTGCTTGTCCAGCGCCAACTGGCGAGTGAGCAAGGTGCTCAGGCTGTCGGCATCACTGCGAAACACCGGGTCATCACTGGCACGGTAATGAGCGACCAATGCTTGCAGATCGCCCTTGAAGAACTGCTCGGCAGTGCCTTGAAACCCTCGCAAGCCGGTCTGCGCTTCGATCAGGTGCGCCTCGACCCGCTTGGCGTAATCATTGATGAAACCCGGCACCTGCACACCCACCAACAGGCCGATCGCAAACAACACCAGCCGCAAATAACTGAGCAACATAGAAAGGTGTTCCTTATTCGGTCTTGCCCGAACTGACGCATTCGCCGCGTCGCCACAGGCTCCATTGGCCCGGTTCGTAACGGGTCCAGGTTTCGTTTTCGGTCAGGGGTTCGGTGGCAATGACCGTCACCACATCGTTGGGTGTGGTTTCGGCCTGGAAGTCGACGATAACGTCTGCATCCTTCAAGCGTGCCGGACCAAACGGTGCGCGTCGGGTGATGTGCGCCAATTTGCTCGAGCAATAACAGAACAGCCAGTCGCCGTCGCTCAACAGGCAGTTGAACACACCTTTGCTACGGTATTCGGCGCACGCCGCCACCAGGCTCGGTAGCAATTGCTCGACGTCAACCGGTTCCGGGAAGGCTTTACGCACGCGGTTGAGCACATCGCAGAACGCCGCTTCGCTGTCGGTGTCGCCAATCGGCCGGTAAAAACTGGCGGTCGGCTGGAAGTCGCCGAGTTGGCCGTTATGCGCGAAACACCAGTTGCGGCCCCACAACTCACGCACGAACGGATGAGTGTTGGACAGGCAGACCTTGCCGACGTTGGCCTGGCGGATATGCCCGATCACCACTTCGCTTTTGATCGGATAGCGCTGTACCAACTGCGCGACTTCGGACTCACAACTCGCCGCCGGGTCCTGAAACAAGCGCAGGCCACGGCCCTCATAGAACCCGATGCCCCAACCGTCCCGATGCGGGCCGGTTCGACCGCCACGCTGCATCAGCCCGGTGAAGCTGAACACGATGTCGGTCGGTACATTGGCGCTCATGCCCAATAACTCACACATGCCTGGACTCTCGCTTCAATGTCGGGGCAACGTCAAAGACGGGGTTCGACTCGCGAACGCTGGGGGTTGCTCGGAACCGGCGGGCGACCGTAACGATCATCGCCAGCACCACCAAAGGGCTGGTCATCATCCAGATCGGCAGCCTTGGCAGCGGCTTTCGCGGCGGCCTCCCGTTCCTTGCGAGCATTGGACGCGCGCTCGATGGGAAAGCGGATCAACGCGAAGATCAGGTAAATGCCGAAGACGATCATGCTGTACATGACCAGGTCGGAGATCGCGCGCCAGATGTTGTTACCAACCTTGAACAGCAGGTCCAGGGCAGTAATGGCGATGGCCGGGGCGAATTTTTCCTTCACCGGGTCGATAATGGTCGGGCTGAACAACAGCACGACCACGAGCAGACGCAGTGGCTCGCGCAACCAGCGCCACATCCAGCGGGTCAGCCGCATCCACACCAACAGGCAGCCCAAAGCGGCAAAGGCGTAAAGGCCCCAAGCGATCAGATAGTCGTTCTCGGTCATGGTGTCCATGGCAAGGCAGGCAAGTCGGGTAGAGACAGGCCATTACTGGCCTGCCTCCCCCTAAGAACCGTACGTGCGCCTTTCAACGCATACGGCTCAAGTCTTTAGAAAGCCCCTTGCGGAGCCGGTTTGTTCACTGTCAATCCACGGCTGTGAAGCTGTTGGTGACAAATAGGATGCAATAGTACCCGGTTATCCAGGGTGTCTCTACCGCCATGAGTGCGGTGGATAATGTGATGGTCATGCCATCCCGTTTCCTTCGTAATCGGTTGTTTGCACATCAGACACAGTCCTTTCTGGCTTTGATAGAGACTGAGAATCTGTTTGCGATACTTCAGCTTTTTCAGCATCTGTGCCGTCCGCAGCTTCTCGCCCATTTCTTCCATGGAAGGGTCGAAGGGGTTGTACTCCCCACTAACCTTCCTGTGTCGTTCGATCGGTGTACTCGCAAGCGAATACAGAGCGACCTCCTTTTTCGTCCCGTTTTCCTCCAACATCGTGGTGGCAAACACCCAACTTCTGCTTCCTTGAATTCGGAAATACTTCTTCCCGATCCATTGCAGTGACTTGTTCGGGTGCCGCCGCTTTGCCCAACGCCATAGAGCATGAAACAACAAATTATCCATGCGGCTGTAGGCCTGCTTGGCTACTACAGGCTGGTGATACAGCGCCCAGCCTTTCAAGATGGGATTGAGCAATCGAATCAAATACTCCTGCTTCACCATCTTGTTGGCGTCGATGACCTCCTTCACCTTGTGATAGAACGCCTTGACGTTCTTCTTACTCGGTTTGATCAGAAGCTTCCCGTCGTACTTACGGAAATTCCAACCCAGAAAGTCGAAGCCTTGATCGGTATGGACGATATGTGTTTTCTCAGGGGATAACTGCAACCCGCGTACTGCCAGGAATTGCTCCACCCAAGGTCTGATTTCGCTTTCCAGTACCTCTTTCGAGTTTCCAGTAATCACAAAATCATCCGCATACCGCACCACGTTGATCTTCAGCTTTCTGGCCCTTGTCACGCCCAGATACTGCTTGAGCTGTGTTTCCAAACCATCGAGCGCCATATTTGCCAAGGTAGGCGAGATAATCCCGCCTTGTGGCGTACCAGCATCCGTTGCCTGTAGCTGGCCTTTATGAATCACGCCAGCCTTCAACCATTTCCGAAGAATCGCTTTGTCCATAGGGACGTTGGCGAGCATCCAGTCATGATTAATGTGATCAAAGCAGCCTTGTATGTCCGCCTCCAGTATCCATTGGGCCGAGACCTTCTTGGACAGGCAAACAAACAACTGACCCATCGCATCCGCCGTGGAGCGTTCGATCCTGAAGCCGTAGCTATTCGGATCGCCCTTGGTTTCTGCAATGGGGGCCAGAGCCAGCAAATACAGCGCCTGCATAGCCCTGTCAGTCATGGTTGGGATACCCAAAGGGCGTTCCTTCCCATTCGACTTCGGAATGAACACACGCCGTAAAGGTCGTGGCTTATATCCGTGACGCTTCAACCCATTTGCCGCTTTCCATTTTGCGTCGGGTGTATCCCAGAGCACGCGGTCGACTCCCGCCGTGCGCTTACCCTGGTTTTCAGTGACTCGCCGTACGGCCAAGTATCTGGCCGATCGAGAGCGGGTCAGCATCCGTTGCAGGGCTTTCACCCTGCGCCATTTGCCTTCCCGACAAGCCTTCGCAATCCGCACCTGCATTGCCCGAACATTCCGCTGAACACGACACCAATCGATGTCATGCCATTGTTGCGGAGTGCCAGAAAGCGCAGGCACGGCCATTTGGCTGTGCTCTATCATGCTGCCTTCCTCTCAAGTTTCCCCGAGCAGAAGACGTACGCATCCCCTGACGGGAATGGACGCTCCCGTCAGGGTTGGATTAGTAGGAGGCCCAATACTGCTGGGTCTCTAAGATCATTGAGACAGGTTCAGTCAGAGTTCATGCGACGAAAGACCACGCAGAAGTCTGCCCGGTTTCCCGTGGGGTAATGTCCCAACCCCTATCCGAGCCATTACAGCCCGGCTTTCGCTTTCTCTGCGATCCCATACCCACACAGCCAACAGATCCCCTTGCGGTTCACCTGCCCGAAGGCGGCCATACGGGCTTACCACGTTCCCTGCCTGTCACACGATTGGTTTAGGGCCTGCCTTTTCACCGATGGTCCTATGACGACGTACCTCAAGCCTCTACAGAGGTATCCGACCACGTGCCTTTTGGCTCAAGCCTGACAGCAGTTTTGGCTTGTTCATAATTACGGCGTTTATCAGCAGTTCACTTACGTTACCCATGCCAACCAGCCTAGCGTCTCAACCCGGTACTGCTCCGAGTATCTATGCTTTACCTCGCGGCAAAAGCACACCCAGACGGGGACTACATTGTGAGAAGAGCTTCACACCTCACCGTTACCAGTGACGCATGTCTGCCTAGGCTATCGTTGGTCGCACAACGAGTCCGCTGCCACCTTGCGAGCAAGGTAGATGGACAATGACAGACAGAGCTTTCGCTCATGTCTCCGGTTTGATGTGAGCAGGGACTGCCGAGGCAGCATGCCCAAAGAATTGTTACCTCCTGTTTCAAAAGCAGGAGGGAACCCCAGCGGGGATTCTCTCCCGCATGGGTTTAGCCCTGAAAAGGGCTGATGTGTAGTAGGCACTCCAGCACCGGAAAATCTGGTACTGCGGTCGAGCCACCGAGCGCTAATCGACCTTGAGTTTGCCACCGCCGCTGCGGCAAGTCCTTGAAGGCATTGGACTTCTGGGAGGGTTTTGTTTCTTGGGGTTGGGTACCCAAGCTCTTGGCTTCCTTTCGGAAGCCCTTCAAGATGACTCTACACCTCGAAGTCTTGGAGACACGCTACGCGTGTCGCACAGAGGCGCTTATGATAACGGCTTTTCACCGATCAGGCTGCCCCGCTGTCTGTGAAGCCATTTTTACATTACGCCCGAGAGTCCTTCATGCCCCTATCCGCCCACGTTAGCAGCGCCCCGATTGCCCACAAGGCCGACGGCGATGACCCGTACGCCTGGCTGCAGGAGCGCGACAGCGCACAGGTGCTCGACTACCTCAAGGCTGAAAACAGCTACCAGGAAGCACAACTGGCCGACCAGACCGAGCTGCGAGAAACGCTGTTCAACGAAATAAAAAGCCGGATTCTCGAAACCGACCTGTCGCTGCCCTCCCCATGGGGGCCCTACCTGTATTACACCCGCACCGTCGCCGGTGACGAATATGCCCGGCATTACCGCTGCCCGCGCCCGGCCGACGACAGCCTGCTGGTTGACGAAAGCCAGGAACAGCTGCTGCTCGACCCCAATGAGCTGGCCAATGGCGGTTTTTTCTCGCTGGGTGCCTTCAGCATCAGCCCGGACCACCAGCGCCTGGCCTACAGCCTCGATACCAGCGGTGAAGAGATTTACACGCTGTTCGTCAAGGAACTGTCCAACGGCAAGGTCAGTGAACTGGCGTTCGAGAATTGCGACGGCAGCATGACCTGGGCCAACGACAGCCTGACGCTGTTTTTCGCCGAGCTGGATGACACCCATCGCCCGCACAAGCTGTTTCGTTATCGTCTTGACGGTACCGCCGCCGAAGAAGTCTTCTTTGAGCCGGACGGGCGGTTTTTCCTGCACTGCTACCGCTCAAGCTCCGAACGCCAGTTGCTGCTGTCGCTGGGCAGTAAAACCACCAGCGAAGTCTGGGCGCTCGATGCGTCGCAGCCACAGCAGGCCTTCACCTGCCTGGCACCACGGGTTGAAGATCACGAGTACGACGTTGACCACGGCAAGCTCGACGACCAATGGACCTGGCTGATTCGCAGCAACCGCGACGGCATCAACTTTGCGCTGTATCAGGCTGCCGACACCGGGGTTGTGCCAACCGAAAGCGACTGGCAAAACCTGATCCCTCACAGTGACACAGTGATGCTTGACGGCATGAGCCTGAATGCTTCGGCCATGACCCTGAGCCTGCGCGAAGGCGGTTTGCCGATCATCGAGGTTCACCCGCAAGGCCTGCCCGCTTACCGCGTGCAACTGCCGGACGCGGCCTACAGCCTGCATGTGCAAAACAGCCTGGAATTCGCCAGCGACAAGATCCGTCTGCGCTACGAGGCGCTGAATCGCCCAGCGCAGATTCGTCAGCTTGAGCTTGCCGGCGGCGAACAGAAAGTGCTCAAGGAAACCCAGGTGCTTGGCCCCTTCGACGCCGACGCCTACGTCAGTCAGCGCCTGTGGGCGACCGCGCCCGATGGCACACAGGTGCCGATCAGCCTGGTGGTCAAACGTGAAATGCTCGGCAAGCCGACGCCACTTTACCTTTACGGCTATGGCGCCTACGGCGAAAGCCTCGACCCGTGGTTCTCCCATGCGCGCCTGAGCCTGCTCGATCGCGGCATGGCCTTCGCCATCGCCCACGTGCGTGGCGGCGGTGAACTGGGCGAAGCCTGGTATCGCGCCGGCAAGCAGGAACACAAGCAGAACACCTTCAATGACTTCATCGCCTGCGCCGAGCACCTGATCGCCAACGGCTTCACCACCACCAAACAACTGGCCATCAGCGGCGGCAGTGCCGGCGGATTGCTGATCGGCGCGGTGCTCAACCAACGGCCGGAACTGTTCGCGGCGGCGATTGCCGAGGTGCCGTTCGTCGACGTGCTCAACACCATGCTCGACCCGGACCTGCCGCTGACCGTCACCGAATACGACGAATGGGGCAATCCTGAAGAGCCGGCAGTTTATGATCGGATCAAGGCGTACGCGCCGTACGAGAACGTCAGCGCTCACGCTTATCCGGCAACCCTGGTGATCGCCGGCTACAACGACAGCCGCGTGCAATATTGGGAAGCGGCCAAGTGGGTGGCCAAGTTGCGGGCGACCAAATCCGACAATAATCTGCTGCTGCTCAAGACTGAGCTGGGTGCCGGCCATGGCGGGATGAGCGGGCGTTATCAGGGATTACGTGACGTAGCCCTCGAATACGCATTTGTTTTCAAGGTATTGGGTATCGCCTGAGGAACTCTGTAAGGCGTATGGGTCTTAAAATGTGGGGGCGAGCTTGCTCCCACAGGAAATAAATGGTTATCCCCTCGCAACAGACACAAAAAAAGACTGTGATGACATGTCAGAATCGACCCTGTTGAACAAAGAAATTCGCGACTGGCTGATGGACTGTGGCCTGTTCGATCAGCTGCAACTGGCCGACTTCACGGCGGCTGCCGGCTACTTCAGCATCAGCACCATCGCCGAGGGCCAAGAGATCTTCCACGAAGGTGATGCCGGCAGCTTCATGTGCATCATTCACTCGGGGCAGGTGGCCGTGCAGAAAACCAATAGCGACGGCAAGCCGGTGACGATCGCAACGCTGCGCAGCGGCCGGGCATTCGGTGAAATGGCCGTCCTCGACGGCGAACGGCGTTCGGCCAGTTGCGTGGCGGCGAGCAATTGCCAACTGCTCAACCTGGGCAAGGACTCACTGGAAAAAATGCTCAACGACGCACCGAAAATCGCCGCAAAAATCATCCGCGCCATTGCCGTGTCGCTGTCCAAACGCCTGCGCATGGCCGACGGTCAATTGCTCTCGCAACAGATTTAACCGCCGGGAGACTTGGCTTTCTGCTGGGTCTGCTCAAGCCCTGGCAAGGTCTGGTCCTTGGGCGGATTGGGCATTTCGATCGGTGGCAACAAGGGTTCACCACCGCTACTGCTGCCGACCTTGGGCACAATGGTCGGGGTAATCTGCGGGTATGGCGTGGGGGTTGCGGTGCCGGGTGAGCCCGGGGCCGCCGACGGTGTCACAGGGACCGCTTGCAACTCTTGCGCCTGCGCTGCACTTATCGAGAGCGCGGCCAACACAATGACCGTTAGAATGGTGCGCTTCATCAATGGCTCCGTTGCCCTTGCTTGTTGCCTTAAGGCTACTCCCAACCGCGCAAGATTGCCCTTCTCAATGCCGGTTTCTCCTCCCTGATGCCAGTTTCCCTCCTTAAAGAGAGCCCCATGAAACGTTTCGTTCTACTCGACACCACCCCGATCCCCGAAAACGGCGGTGCCCTGTGCCTGTTCGAGTACGGCGAAGATTTCGTCATCAAGATCCAGGGCGGTGACGGCGGACAATTGATGAACACCCGCATGCACGGTTCCGAAGACGCCCTGGCCGAGATTCCTTGCCGCAAGGTCGCCGGCCGGCCGAATTCACGGGTGCTGATCGGCGGCCTCGGCATGGGGTTCACCCTCGCTTCGGCGCTCAAGCACCTGGGCAAAACCGCTGAAGTGGTGGTTGCCGAACTGGTGCCGGGGGTGGTCGAGTGGAACCGCGGGCCGCTGGGCGAGAAGTCCGGACGACCGCTGCTCGACCCGCGCACGGTGATCCGCATGGAAGACGTGGCCAAGGTCCTGCAGGCTGAACCGCAAGGTTTCGACGCCATCATGCTCGACGTCGACAACGGCCCCGAAGGCCTGACCCAGAAAGCCAACAGTTGGTTGTACTCGGCCGGCGGCCTGAGCGCCTGCGCCAAGGCCCTGCGCCCCAAAGGCGTGCTCGCGGTGTGGTCGGCCAGCGCTGACCGGCAGTTTTCCGACAAATTGAAAAAGGCCGGCTTCAAGGCCGAAGAAGTGCAAGTCTTCGCCCACGGCAACAAAGGCACCCGACACACGATCTGGATTGCCGAGAAGCTCAAGGGCTGAGCTAAACTCTCGTTATTACCGTCATTAGTCTTTTTACAAAGGTGAACCCATGAGTTCGTCAACGCCTCCCTCCAACACGGCCAAACTGGACCGCATCCTCGCCGACGCCCAGCGCGACCGTGAAATGGGTTACCGCGACAAGGCCCTGAAGATGTACCCGCACGTCTGCGGACGCTGCGCCCGCGAGTTCTCCGGCAAGCGCCTGAGCGAGCTGACCGTGCACCACCGCGACCACAATCACGACAACAACCCGCAGGACGGCTCCAACTGGGAGCTGCTGTGCCTTTACTGCCACGACAACGAACACTCGCGCTACACCGACCAGCAGTATTTCGACGACGGCTCGCTGAGCACACCGAAAATTGCCAAGGCAACGCACAACCCGTTTGCCGCGTTAGCCGGGCTGATGAAAAAAGACGACTGAAGATCTTCAGCGTCTCGGCCGCCCCCTTCGCGAGCAGGCTCGCTCCCACATTGGTTTTGGGTGATCACAAATAGTGTGTTCACAGAAGATCCCCTGTGGGAGCGAGCCTGCTCGCGATAGCAATAGACCCGACACCACCAATCTACAATCTGACCGCCATCGAGCAATCCCCGTATAATCGCGGTTTTTCTCGAAGGGCACCCCGCTCGTGGCAAACAAACGGTACAGCTGCATTGGTTTGTATAACCCCAAATCACCGGAGAACGTCGGTTCGGTGATGCGCGCCGCCGGCTGTTACGGCGTGGCGTCGGTGTTCTACACCGGCAAGCGTTATGAACGCGCCCGTGACTTTGTCACCGACACCAAGAAAATCCACCACGACATTCCGCTGATCGGCATCGACGACCTGAAAAAAATCCTCCCGCTGGGCTGCGTCCCGGTGGCGGTCGAGCTGGTCGATGGCGCCCGTTCGTTGCCCGAATACACCCACCCGGACCGTGCGCTGTACATCTTCGGCCCGGAAGACGGTTCGCTCGATAAAGAGATTCGCGAGTGGTGCGAAGACGTGGTCTACATCCCGACCACCGGCTGCATGAATCTGGCCGCCACCGTCAACGTGGTGCTTTACGACCGCATGGCCAAGGGCAATAACACCCGTTCCGGTCCAAAATTTCGCTGATACGCTGAGCGCGGGATGGAACAAGACAGCCGACTGCACAGTCAGCTGCATAGCGATTGCCCCTGAGGAGACAGATCATGAACGACATCAAGCGCGTAGAACGTATCGACTCCACGCCGTTCCAGACGCAGCCAACGCAAAACGTCCAGGGCTGGGAACGCATCGCGAGCACGGCCGGCGGTGTAGTGATGGTCGGCAAAGGCCTGCGCCGTGGTGGCGTGTTCGGGCTGATTGAGGTGGCGCTCGGCGGTGTAGCCCTGGCCCGAGGTATCACCGGTCACAGTTCGGCAAAAAGCTTCTTCGAAAAAAGTCGTCAGGACATGAACAACGTTCGTTCGAAAATCGAACGGGCCGGTGCAGAGCTCAAAACCCTGAAAGCCAATGCCGATGCAGCTACCCGTACCGCAACGGTGACCGGCAATGATTCGCTGAAGTCGCCCAAGGCCGGGGTTTGATCCGAGTAATGCGTCGAGGCCGAAGGCCTCATCGCGAGCAGGCTCGCTCCGGGCGGCGATCCGACGATGGCGGTTTTAGCGAAGCAACTCGGTATCCAGCACTTTCGACGGCTCCCCGATAATGCTCTGGGCCAACACCACAAACTCTTTGGTGCTGACCCGTCCGAGGTCCATGGCGCCGCGCAACATGTCGTCCAGTGAACGCTTGTTACGGGTTTTCAGGCGAATTTCGCGGTCCAGCTCCTGTAGCAGCAACACCGCTTTGGCGAGCTGCGCCGCGCTGAGCTGATCGCCACGCAGAGTGCTGACGTGATGGCTGAGCTTGGCCATTTTGTCTTCCAGCGTCTGATAACGATCATCGCTCATGCCGCCGGCACGGCGCAGCAGTTCAATCGCGTAGTACTCGGCAAAGCCTTCGCTGATCCAGTCACTGCGATCACTGTCCTTGATTCGCCCCAATACCTGGGCCAACTCACGGATCAACGGGCTGCTGCCGCTTTCGCTGACCAACGGCAAATGACTGTGCAGATAAATCGATTCGTGCCCGGCCAGGCTGCCGCGCCACATCGGGTCGGCGGCCCCCACAATCAGCAGCTTGCCGGGATGACGCGGGTACAGCGCTTGCACTTGCGGCCAGACGAAGGTCAACAGCGTCAACACGTCCATCCGGTGCATGCCCTGCCCTTGCGGCGAGGCGACCGTGACTTCGGTTTCGCCCAGGCGTGTGCGACGACTGCCCAGGTTGCCGGCAAGCATCCAGCCCGTAGGCCGGTCGAGCCGCCGAGCAACGTTGTCGATGCGAAAGCGGTTCTTGCCAACCCGCGGCCAGGAAGTCTCGACGCTTTTCCAGCCTTCCGGTAATTCGAACTCCAGCCGCGACACCAGCTCGACACCGTCCTGCTGATCCAGGCGCGCCGCCGGGACCAGGTCGTCGCCACGCAGCAACGCCCAATTGGGCGTCATGCGGGTATCGAAACTGGAATTCTTGAAGGTGTGACTGATGCGTACCCGGTAGGTCAGGCTGGCCTTGTCAGCGGCCGGATGCCAGACGCCACGCGCCGCGTTGCCCGGCGTGAGTTGCCACTGACCATCGGCCTTGAAGTCGCTGTACTGGCTGCCATCGCCCAGATCAAAATCCAGGCTGCGCACCGCCGAGCCGTGTGCCAGGGTCAAGCGCACTTCGGCCTGATCGCTTTGCGGTAACAATCGTACGTGGTAATCCAGATCGACTTTTTTAGCCGCCCACACCGGTGAACTCAGCACCAGCAACGACAAAGCCAACGGCAGCTTCAACCCAACAGCCATACACACTCCTTCGTGACTTGCCCGTACTACGACAGGTGCTTAACCCGCCCGAAAAATCAGATGATCTTCCCAGTCATCCTCAGCCACGCTGCCTTCGGCGAGCATGCGCCCGGACTGGGAAATGCGCTCGTGGTGCACGGCATCCCGATCACCGCAGACCAGGTGATGCCAAAGCGGCAAGTCCTTGCCCTCACTGACCAAACGGTAACCGCAGGTCGGCGGCAGCCACTTGAACTGGTCGGCCTTGCCCGGCGTGAGCTGGATGCAGTCCGGCACCGAGTCGCGACGGTTCACGTAGTCGGTGCACTGACAGGTTTTCAGGTCCAGCAGTTTGCAGGCGATGCGCGTGTAGTAGACGCTGTTGTCTTCTTCGTCCTCAAGCTTTTGCAGGCAGCACAGGCCACACCCATCGCACAACGACTCCCACTCCTCTTGATCGAGTTGTTCGAGGGTTTTGCGTATCCAGAAAGGTTCGACTTTGGCAGCCATGGCTCAAGCATCAACATCAGGTGGTGAAAAGGCCGCCAGTCTAGTGCCCCAGCCCCTGCGGGCCAAGTGCTGGCGACTGCCGGTAGAACAGAACTTGTCAGTTATGACGCCGCGAAGTAGCTTTGCGAGTCGCAACGACCCATGCCAAGGTGCCATTAACGCTCAACCGCGTTGCATTCAGGGCAATTGCCCCGGGTCTGAAAAACCTCACTGCCCAGCTCAACTGTGCGCGTCGGTTTTTACTCAGCTTTTCCTTCATAAACGTAGTCAGGAAACTCGTCCATGAGCGCTAATCCCCGCGTTGCCGAATATGCCATTCATCCACAGTTCACTGACCGTTGGTCGCCGCGCGCCTTCACCGGTGAAAGTATCCCTGAAGAAACCCTGCTGAGCTTTTTCGAAGCGGCTCGCTGGGCACCGTCGGCCTACAACTCGCAACCATGGCGTTTTCTCTACGCGCGCCGCGATACGCCGAACTGGGAGCGTTACCTCGGTCTGCTGAACGAGTTCAACCGCAGTTGGGCGCAACACGCCTCGGCCCTGGTGATCGTGATCTCGAAAACCACCTTCACCGCGCCTGGCGCCACCGAAGAAACCGCCGCCCTGTGGCACACCTTCGACACCGGCTCCGCCTGGGGCCATTTGGCCCTGCAAGCCTCTATCAGCGGCTGGCACACCCACGGCATGGCCGGTTTCGATCAGGAGCTGACCCGCAAGGAGCTGAATATTCCTGAAGGCTACGCGCTGCACGCGGCAGTCGCGATCGGCAAGCTGGGTGACAAGGCGACGCTCGCCGATTATCTGCAAGCCCGGGAAGTCCCAAGCCCGCGTCGCCCATTGAGCGAGCTGGCGGCTGAGGGTGATTTCACCCTGTAAGCCACACTGAAAAACCTGTGGCGAGGGAGCTTGCTCCCGCTGGGTTGCGAAGCAACCCCAAGACTGGCAACCGCGCTTTATCCGATAGAACGCATCCGCCGGTTTACGACCGCTACGCGGCCGAGCGGGAGCAAGCTCCCTCGCCACAACAAGTTCGCTCTCACAGTAGTTTGTGGGTTTTCAATACCCGCGTGTGAAATCCACTTCGCCGCGCAACGCTTCACCGGCCTGGAACGCGCGCAGATTCTCGATAAACAACTGCACCATCATCGGCGGTGAGGTAGGTGCCGAGCTGTGGCCGGTCAGCAGCAAGCCCCAGGCGGTCCAGAATGGATGGCGCTGCGGCAACGGTTCCTGACGGCAGACATCGATCACCGCCCCCGCCAGATGCCCTTCTTTCAGGGCCTCCACCAGATCCGCATCGACTACCGCCACGCCACGCCCGACGTTGATGAACAAACCGGTCGACTTGAACTGCTTGAACAACGCGGCGTTGTACAGATCGTGAGTGTTCGGCGTATTCGGCAGCAGGTTGACCACGTAATCGACTTCACCGACCAGGCGCCCCAGATCCTCCAGCCCCGCAACTTCAATGAACGGCGCCTGCTCGCGTGGCGTACTGGCGATCCCGTACAGCTTGACGCCAAAAGGTACCAGGAACTGCGCCACGCTCTGACCGATATCGCCGGTCCCGACGATCAGCACCTTGCGCCCCGCCAGACTCTGGCCCAGACGGTTGTCCCACTTGCGCTCGACCTGGCTGACCAGTCGCGCCAGCACTTCGCGCTCATGGCCAAGCATGTAGGTCAGCACATATTCAGCCATCATCTGACCGAATATCCCGACCGCACGGGTCAGCCGGTAGTGGCGTGGCAAGCCGTCGGCGAGCAACGGTGTAATACCGGCCCAGGTCGATTGCAGCCACTGAGGCTCATGACCTTGACGCAACAGCGTCGCCAACAGGTCTGGCTGGCCGAGCCAGACCGGGCAGTCGGCGGCCAGGCTGGCCAATTCAGCGGAGTCGCCGCTGGTCAGTACTTGCAGTTCAGGCGCGGCCTGACGCAACAGTTGGGCATATACAGCGTGGTCGTGTTCGGCAATCAGAACGCGCATGGTTCAAACCTTAAAAAACAGTGCACAAGACCGCCGAAGGAGTGTTTCTCCCTCGCCCGCGGCCCTCGCCAAAATAATCAATTCCATTGTTTCCAGAGGCTCTGGACAGAGCCCCTACAGATATCCGTCAAACCGGATCATTGCGTCGTAGCAGCTCTTCCGGCAAGTGCTCGATGTACTCGTCTTCGGCCGGCGGCATTTGCAGGTGATAACCCTGCTTGTCGAGATTTTCCAGGACCACCGTGATGTCTTCGCGCGAGAGCTTGCGCTCGGGGGTCAACACCAGGTCGAAGGCGTGATGCGGTTTGCCGAACGCCAGCAGCAGGTTTTCCGGGACGCGCTCCAGTGCATCGCTTTTGAGCACGTAGAGGTACATCTCGTTTTTCTTCAGGCTTCGGTAGATAGAGCAAATACGTTTCAAGGCTGTTCTCCGACAGTGGCCAGGCAGTCGAGCAGGGCCTGGCCCATCAATTCGCGGCGCCAGCCACGCAGCGAATCAGGCAATTGGTAAGGGCCCTCGGGGAAGCCGCTCTTGAGCAAGGCTTCGAGGGTTTTCTTGCGCAGCATCAGTTCCGGGGCAATGTTCAAGCGTTCAGCTTCGGCCTGACCGAGCGCCCGCAGACGCTTGATCAGTGCCGCGGCTTCCACCGGCAAGGGCTCGGGCACCGCCGGCGGCCACTGGTCCGGCGGGACACTGCCCGCCTGCTTGATCAAGCCCAACAGAAACTCACCGTCCTGGCGCACGGTGCGCGGGTGCATGTCTTCGATTTTCGCCAATGCCCCGAGATTGTCCGGCTGGGTGCGTGCCAGCGGCCACAACGAATGCTCGCGCACGATGCGGTTGCGTGGCAGATCGCGGGCGCGGGCTTCGTGTTCGCGCCAGGCGCAGAGTTCACGCAGTACCGCGAGTTGCGCGCGGGACAGTTTCCAGGCCAGCTTGGCCTCGCGATACACCTCGTAAGGGTCGACTTCGCGGCGCAGGTTGGCCACCAGTTCGGCGCCATCTTCCAGGACCCAGGCGTACTTGTCGTCTGACAATTTTGGCCGCAGACGCACGAAAACCTCCGCCAGATGCACGGCATCTTCGGCGGCGTAGCTGATCTGGGTTTCCGAGAGCGGACGTTGCAGCCAGTCAGAACGGGTCTCACCCTTGGGCAGGTCGATGCCGAGCACTTCCGACACCAGCCGCGAGTAGCCCATGGAGAAGCCCAGGTTCAGGTAGGCAGCCGCCAGTTGCGTATCGAACAATGGCGCAGGCAGGCTGCCGGTCAAGCGCAACAGGACTTCGAGGTCTTCGCTGCAGGCGTGCAGCACTTTGACCACTGCCGGGTTTTCCAGCAATTGGGCCAGCGGTTGCCAGTTGTCGATCGTCAATGGATCAATCAGGAAAGCCCGCTCGCCATCGCCAATCTGCAACAGGCCGGCGATCGGGTAAAAAGTGTCGACCCGCATGAATTCGGTATCGAGGGCGACGAACGGCAACTGCTGCCATTGGGCGCAAAACTGACCGAGGCTATCGTTGTCGCGAATCCAGTGAATATCGATGGCCACACGGCTCTCCCTTGAAGAATGGCGCGCAGTATATATCGGCCCCGGCGATTTCCGCGCACTGACTGAGCAAGCGCTTGAGCAAAACTCCCGCGGCTCGAGAAGAATAGGACAACTAGTCGGCTTTATGCAGCACGTAGACACGCGGCAGATCGCTGCCAGGCAGGGTGTCCAGGTATTTGAGCGTCTTGAAGCCCGCTTGCCGGAACTCTGCCTCAAGTTCGGCCTTGGTCGCCAACTGACGCGCTTGTGCATCCTCGCCGAACCGCGCACGCAGCTTGAAGTAACCGTCTCGCTGTACCGACACGATCAGCGCGTCGCGACTGACCCGGTGAAACTCACGCAGTATCGCCAAGCGATGTTCACTGTTTTCGATGTGCTGAAACAACCGCATGCAAAAAATGCAATCCACGGCGTTTTCCGGCAAACCGATGGTGAATGCCGAGCCCTGAAAGGTTTTGACCCGCTTGAGCAGCTCGGCCGGATGATGAGTCTGGGCGTGGTCGAGCATTTCCTGGGACGGGTCAGTGGCCAGAATCACCCGGTTGGTGTGCTCGGCCAGCACCGGCCAGTTGCCCCCTGCCCCGCAGGCCACATCGAGAATCAGCCCCGGCTCGCCGGCCACCTTGAGTGCGCGCCGCACCAGTCGCTCGCCACGCCACTGCAAAAACCGCTGCACCAGCCCACGGGGATGCGGCTGGAGGCAGACTCGAGCGTGCTCCTGATCGTAGCGTCGAGCACATTCGTGCTCGACTGAAGAGGGGGGTTGCGCAGACATAACTGGCGACTCTTGGTAAAGGGAACAACTGACTGGCGACAGGTTATCAAGCTTCGCGTGAAAAAAAGGTTTAATGACGATACAGGCTCTAGTCTGCCGCTTTCAGCATTACGCCTGATGCAAATACCAGCGCCAGTCCTGCTCCCCGACTTCCCCCATGAACGTACGGTACTCAGCGCGTTTCACGGCCAGGTAAACCCCGAGGAATTCCCCGCCGAACGCCTCGCGCGCCCAGGCCGAACCTTCCAGTGCGCGCAGTGTGGTCAGCCAGTCGGTCGGCAGCAACTCGCTGGCCTGCGCGTAGCCATTGCCTTCGACCGGGGCGCCGGGGTCGCGCTGTTCGCGAATCCCACGATGAATACCGGCCAGAATCGCCGCAGCCGCCAGGTACGGGTTGGCGTCAGCGCCACAGATGCGGTGCTCGATGTGCCGGGAAAACGCCGGTCCGCCCGGCACGCGCAGGCTCACGGTGCGGTTGTCCACGCCCCAGGTCGCGGCCAGCGGTGCATAGCTGTTGGTCTGGAAACGCCGATAGGAATTGGCATTGGGGCAAAACATCAACAATGAATCGAGCAAGGTGCCAAGCATGCCGCCCACCGCATGCTTGAGCAGCGGCGTGCCGTCCGGCGCCTCACTGGCGAACAGGTTGTTGCCGTCCTTGTCTGCCAGGCTGACGTGCAGGTGCATGCCGGTGCCCGCCAGATCATCAAAGGGTTTGGCCATAAAACACGCGACCATCCCGTGCCGGTGCGCCACGCCTTTGACCAAGCGTTTGTAACGCACCGCTTCGTCCATGGCTTGCAACGCATCGCTGCGGTGTTCGAGGGTGATTTCCACCTGACCCGGGGCGTACTCGGAAATCGCCGTGCGTGCCGGGATGCCCTGGAGTTTGCAGGCCGCATAGAGATCAGCGAGAAACGGTTCGATCTGTTCCAGTTCACGCAAGCCGTAGACCTGGGTTGTCCGTGGTCGCCCACCGTCGACATCCCGCGCGGGCTGCGGGCGACCGTTGCTGTCGCGTTGCTGGTCGAGCAGGTAAAACTCCAGCTCCGCCGCCATCACCGGGTAATAACCATCGGCCTTGAGCCCGTCGATGACCTTGGCCAGCAAATACCGCGGATCGGCCACGGTCGCCGGCAGGCCCTCCTGCGGGTGCATGCTGACTTGCACCGCCGCCGTAGGGATCTGCCGCCACGGCATGCGCTGCAAACTGCCACTGAGCGGATAGGCCCGGCAATCGATATCGCCAACCTCCCAGACCAGCCCGGAATTTTCCACGTCCTCGCCATTGATCGTCAGCCCGAGAATGGTGCTTGGCAGTGGCCGGCCGCTTTCATAGACCGCCAGCAATTCATCGCGATGGAGCAGTTTGCCGCGTGGCACGCCGTTGTTGTCGAGGATGAACAACTCGAACATCTCGATATCCGGGTTGAGTTCAAGGAAGGTCAGGGCTTCTTGTTTCGAGGCAAAGGGGGTCGTACTCATGGGAACTCTCGTATTTCCGCGTCAGGCAAACGCACAGGCGCCGCCAGTTGGATCCCTGCACACGAGGCAAGGACCGTTGAGAAGACTTAACGGGAAATACAGACATCCGGCGGGCGCGCATGGCGACAGTGCCACAGCGCCCAAAAGGCCAGTTCAGAAGGCAATGCAGACAGGTTCAGGACGGTGGCGGACGTGAATCGACGCTGATGCTGACGGCATGATGCATCAGCGCCAGGCGAAGCCTCGGGGTGAATGTCGACTGAGCAACCGTCCATAGAGAACACCGCAGTACACAGAGGCTAAGCAGCGTCACACGCAGCGATATGCCGTTAAATCCAGACTTGAAGAACCTTGGTTGCGGATTGGCTAAACATTCTCCGCGCAATGACCCTACGCTTGCGCCATCGCGCCCAGCCAACAAATACTGACGTCGACCTCCCCTCCTCCTCTGGCAACACTCAAGGACGACCCGATGAACGCTCGTTTACTGCTCTGCTCCTTACTCACGTTCAGCGTCCAGGCCTATGCGCAGAATGCGCCCTCGCACCTGGACCAGGTGATTGAACGGGGTCATCTGAAGGTCTGTACTACCGGCGATTACAAGCCTTACACCTATCTGCGCGCAGAGGGCGGATACGAAGGGATCGATATCGCCATGGCCCAATCCCTGGCGAAAAGTCTGAACGTTGACGTGCAATGGGTCCCCACCACCTGGAAGAGCCTGATGACGGATTTTCTGGTTGACCGTTGCGATATCGGCATGGGCGGCATTTCGGTTTCACTGGAGCGGCAGAAGAAGGCGGCTTTCAGCGACACGCTGGGCGTCGACGGAAAAATCCCGTTGGTGCGTTGCGAAGATAAACAACGCTATCAAACCGTCGAACAGCTCAATCAGTCTTCCGTGCGGTTGATCGAGCCGGCAGGCGGTACCAACGAAGTATTTGCCCGCACTCACTTGCCCAACGCCACGCTGACCCTGTTTCCGGACAACGTGACGATTTTCGAACAATTGCTGGAAAACAAGGCCGACGTGATGATCACCGACGCCTCTGAAGCACGCTATCAACAGAAGCTCAAACCCGGTTTGTGCGCAGTCAACCCCGAGCAGTACTTGCAGTACAGCGAGAAAGCCTACTTGCTGCCTCGTGATGACGTGGCCTGGAAGGCCTATGTGGATCAGTGGCTACACCTGAGCAAAGCCACCGGCGCCTATGATGCGGTGCTCGCCCAGTGGCTGGCGACCGCTCCCGGTCACTGAACACTGACCAGCGCCCGGAATGCCTCACTCGCCGCGCTGCGATAAGCGCCCTTGCGACTGAGCAAGGCCACCGTGCGTTGCGGTAACGCCGGTTGCAGCGCCAGCGGGCGCAACCCCGGCAGTTACAGACTGTTGAAACGCGCCAGCAACGGGCCGATCAGGTAAGCGGTGAAGGTCGGCGTCATGGCCAATCGCAACGAGCCGCGTGTCAGGGCCTGCACAGAACAAGGTTTTGTCTGAGGCTCAGCGCGCTGAATATCAGTGGCTGATGGCCGTCTTGGCGTAGGAATCGCGATCGATATCCAGAATCTCGACGCACAGTTGCACATCAACACTGGCGGGCCATTCGCAGAGGTCCTGCACCACCGCCAACAGGCTTTCGGACAATTGCTTCTTGATCGCGGGCGAGCGCCCGCTCAGCAACGCCAGCTTCACATGCACAAAACCACGTTCGCCCAGCCCGGTACCGACCCGAAACGCACCGACCTGCACCGCACGGCTCTTGATATCGTACTCTGCGGAAAACTGCCCGGACGCCACCAATGCGTTGTTCAAGCGCAACAACGCCACATCGGCATTGAGGTTCGGCAGGTTGGCGGTGTATTCCATGTGCAGGTGAGGCATTGTGATGCTCCTTGAGGATTGAACGAAGGGGCGTAGATATACCATAGAGCGCCCCTGCCCTTCCCCGCGAAATGCCGGGCAAGCAAACCGCCGCCGGTTACCGTCCGAGCAACTTGTCACTCTGTATCCCGGACACACCGCGCTCGCTCATGAAGGCTTCGAGGCGTGCACGCAGCCAGCGTTCGGCGGGGGCGGTATCGACGTGACTCAGCCAGACCATGGACAGGTCCAGGGTCGGCGTCTTGAACGGGAACGGTTCCATGAACAACTGACCCGAGGCGGCCATCGCCGCTGCCGCGTAGTCCGGCAGGCTGGCAATCAGGTCCGTCCCCGCGAGCAGGGCCGGCAAGGCACTGTATTGCGGCACCGAGAGCACCACTTGGCGTTTGCGACCGATCTCGGCCAGCCACTCATCGGCATAGCCACTGACATTGGCCGTGTGCGAAACCAGCACATGCGGCCGCGAACAGTACTCGTCGAGGGTCAGCGGCGTATCGCAGGCATCGGCGCGCAGTATGCAGGGCTGAATGTGCCGCAACAGTTTGCGCTTGGCATTGGCCGGCAGGCCGCGGGTCTGGCTGATGCCGACCGTGATGCCACCGGACGCGAGCAAGTCCGGGATCCGCCAGTAATCGACATGCTGAACCACGAACACCACTTGCGGCGCTTCCTGGCGCAATGCGCGCAACAGCGGAGGCAGCAGACCGAATTCGACGTCATCGGACAAACCGATGCGAAAGGTCATGGTGCTGCTGGCAGGATCGAAGTGGTGGGTCAGGCTCAACGCCGAGGACAACGCGTCCAGCGCCGGCGAGAGGTGTTGAATCAGTTCCTCGGCCCGTGCCGTCGGCTCCATGCGGTGGCCGACCCGGATAAACAGCGGATCGTTGAACATCACCCGCAAACGGTTGAGTGCCGAGCTGATGGTCGGTTGCCCGAGAAACAGCTTCTCTGCCACTCGCGTCACATTGCGTTCGAGCATCAGCGTCTCAAACACCACCATCAAATTGATGTCGGCCTTACGCAGTTCATTGCGGTTCATCAGCTGCCTCCGGTCTTCAAGACTGGCGACAGTTTATGAAGCTGTGGGGAGCGCCGTCTATCGGCAAGAAGGATTCCCCGTTCGGCCCCCTGCCATCGGGACCTGCGACACGGAGCTGCCCGATGTGTCTGAGCAGCCCCGATTCAACACACCAACAGGTAAAGACCCTAGATTTCCTTCACCGATGTTTCGTTGTGGACACTTTTGATCAACCCGATCACGTGCAGGCAATCCGCCTTGTTGATGTACGACTCGCCGCTGGCAACCGTCTCATGATTGGCCGCCCTTAAACGCCAGCGCCATTGGCCCTTCCCGGTAAGCGGGGTGCCTCGCGACTGCCTGTAGATCTCAAAGTACATGGTTCGCTCCTTGCGACTGCTGATAACGACAGACTCCTGGTCTGTACACGCAGCGTAGACGAGTGATTCAAGATTGAGCGGCGATCAAAAGTAAGCAGACATTACCCAAAAAACACTCCGCCCCGACGAAAGCCAACAGACACCAAGGCCAGTAAAAAGGCTGACTGAACACCGTCACTTTTCAGGAAATCGTACTTATTTTTCATACAGAGTCTGGGCCGCATTCATCCCGATCCGCTCAAGAAAAGCACGGAACAAACAAGCTCGCTCCGTCTTTGCGCCGTCCCAATACCGGTCTTCTACGACAGCTATGCGCCCGATGATGAGCACCATAACGGGTAGAAATCAAAAGCAGCTCAATGTTCCAGGGTTACTCCTGGGTCGATCCGAGCGCCTGCTCCTTCACCGAAGACGGCTGGTTGCGCACAGGTGATATCGGCGAGTTCGATGACGAGGGTTTCCCCTCGCGGGTAAGCCTTAGATATAAACGACATCTTCGCTCGGTACCCAATGCAGGATGCAGGCAAGATCGTGCCACGGGTAGTGCTGAGGATCCGCGCGAAGACAGCTGTTCTCATGGAGGAACGGCAAGTTGGCATCACTGGCTTTTTGTCCGCTGCCACAGGCCGTACAGCGCAGATAGACACCACTCAGATGCCAGTGGCGGGAAAACTTCAACACCAGGCTGTCCAGTCCCAGCAGTCTTTGCGGTGGGTGCTTGTCCGCCAGCTCGAACCCGTCATTCATTACGTTCACGCCCCCAGAATTGCGCCGACAGCAGTTGAAGGCGCTCAGCCAGTCTGGCGACATGGGCAGCAGTTGTGCGGCTCTGGCTGCTGGCAAGCACATTACTTTGGGTGGCTTGACTGATACCGTCCAAGTTGCACTGGATGCTGTCACCCACCGCACTCTGCTCTTCTACAGCGGCAGCTATTTGCACACTCATGTCGCTTATCTCGCCGACTCGCCGGGTGATCCCATCCAGTGCCCTGGCGGCAAACACTGCCTGTTCAACACTGGCTTCGGCCTTACTGTGGCTGCGTTGCATCGCGACCACGGCATCACCCGTGGAGCGCCGTAAAGTATCGATGGTGCCCTGGATGTGCGCGGTGGATTGCTGGGTGCGCGAAGCTAGCCCGCGCACCTCGTCGGCGACCACTGCGAAACCGCGTCCAGCCTCGCCGGCGCGAGCAGCCTCGATGGCGGCGTTGAGGGCGAGCAGGTTGGTCTGTTCGGCGATGCTCTGGATGACCTCCAGTACGCGGTTGATTTCTTGTCCATGCTGTTCCAGTTGGTGAATCACCGCGCTGGTCTGTTGCACCTCGCTGGCGAGACCGTCGATGTGTTGGCGGGTTTGCTCGACCAGTTCTCGACCTCGGTCGGTTTCTTGATTGGCCAGGTTCGCCGAGTTGGCGGTGAGCTGAGCGTTGCGCGCCACTTCCTGCACACTGCTGGCCATCTGGGTTATGGCGCTGGCCACCTGGGCAGTTTCCCCTTGCTGCTGCAAGGTCGCGCAGTTGTTATTGTCCACTGCGGCGACGAGCTCTTCGGCTTCTTTGTTCAACTGACGGGCCGAGTCGGCAATGCGTCCGACTACTGCCCGCGTCTCGGCTTCAAGCATTTGCAAGGTGAAATCGATCTGTCCAAATTGGTCGCTGCGGCCGCTGTACAGCATCTGGCTTAGCGGATTATCGGCGATATTTTTGGCTTTTCGGGCAAGGGCGTCGAGAGGAAGCAGGCTATAGCGCAGCACACCGCCGATCAGCACGCTGAATAGCGGCGCAGCGATTGCTGCATGGTTCCAGGATAGGGCGCCCGCCAAGCCTAAGGCGGTAAAACCGAGCAGATTCAGCCCAGTGCCAACAAGTACTAAGCGCATGCCGACGGACAGTCGTGACGGATACAGGCAGTGTGTTTTTTTACCGCTGCGCAACTGTGCATAGAGATGTTCGGCGGTGTCTACCAGTGCTTTCGGTGGGAGCGTGCGAACGGACTGGTATTCCACTATGTCACCCTTGCGCTGCATCGGCGTGACGTAGGCGCTGACCCAGTAGTGGTCACCATTCTTACAGCGATTTTTTACCAGCCCCATCCACGAGCGTCCGGCCTTGAGGGTCTGCCACAGGTGGGTGAAAGCTTCTGGCGGCATATCCGGGTGACGCACGATGTTGTGATTGACACCCAGCAACTCAGCCTCGCTGAAGCCGCTGATGTTGATGAAATCCGGATTAACGTATGTGATGGCTCCCTTGGGGTTGGTTGTTGAAAGAATATTCGCATTGGCGCTGAACTCGACAGCACGACCACTGAGCGGAAGATTAATTTTCATTATTTGCCTCCTGAGCTGATGGATAAACGCTGGGTGCCTACCGTGCTTACAGCAACGGGCCCCCAACCCCCTCGAAACAGTCCTCTGCGCTGAACAACCGTTGCATCTGCGCGGCAGGTCGTGGTCGGCTAAACCAGTAGCCTTGGGCGTAATGGCAGCCTTCACTGACCACAAAGTCGAGTTGTGCCGGGCTCTCGATGCCCTCGGCCACTACTTCCAAGCCAAGGCTACGGCCAAGACCGATGATCGCTTGGCTGATCGCGCTCTGTTTTTTGTCGGACGGGATGCCGTCGATGAAACTTCTATCCAGCTTGAGTATGTGCAGCGGAAAGCGTGTGAGATAACCAAGCGATGAGTAACCGGTGCCAAAATCGTCCAGCGCCAACAACACGCCAAAGCGAGTCAATTCGTTCAGACAGGCCAATGTATCCATGTCGTCATGCATCAGTTGGCTTTCGGTAATCTCCAGGATCAGGCTGGCTGGCGGCAGGCCGCTTTCTTGCAGGATTTCGATTAGCCGGAGCGTGAAGTCGGCTTGTTGCAACTGGAGGCTGGAGATGTTCACCGAGCAGCGCAGATGGTCATGTCCGGCCAGCTGCCAGAAGCGGGTCTGCTGGCAGGCTTCACGCAATACCCATTCGCCGACGCGGATGATTTCCCCCGACTCTTCCAGCGCCGGAATGAACTCCAGTGGTGAGATCAAGCGTTCGCCATGGCGCCACCGTAACAGCGCTTCGACCCCGGACAGAATTGGCGCCCCCTGATCAAGACGATAGATCGGTTGGTAGTGCAGTTCGAACTCGTTGCGTTGCAGCGCCTGGCCCAGAGCGGACTCCAGTTCCAGATGGTGTTGTGCGGTGCCTTGCAACGCTTCGCTGTAGTGGGCGAACCGCGCCTTGCCGGCAGACTTGGCTCTGTAGAGGGCAAGGTCGGCGGCCTGCAAGACATCCAGCGCTTTGCCGTTATCGTGCAATGGAGCGATACCAATGCTGGCACTGACCACCAGGGTACGACCGTCCATGTGCAACGGTTGATGCAGGTTGTCGAGAATGCGTTGGGATACTCGCTCGGCGTCGCGGTCGCAGGTGAGTTCATGAAGCAATACGATGAACTCGTCCCCGCCGAAGCGAAATAGCTGATCACCAGGGCGCAGAGAGTCCCTCAAGCGCTGCGCCACTTCTACCAGCACGCGATCACCAACGTTGTGGCCGAGACTATCGTTGATCAACTTGAAGCGGTCGAGGTCGATGAACAGCAGCGCCTCGTGGGCACCTCCCTTGCGCAGTTTCATGAAGGTTTTCTGCATTTGCTCGTCAAGGCGCATACGGTTGGCCAGGCCGGTCAGCGGGTCATGGCGGGCGGCATGTTTGAGGCGCTGCTCGGCGTCCTTGCGTGCACTGATATCGGACTGTGAGCCGGCCATGCGTAACTGGCCCGGCGTCGTCGCTTCGGCGACTCCACGTACCAGAACCCACAAATAGCTGCCATGGTTTTGGCGGATGCGGTACTCATGGTGGACAAAGGAGGTCTGCCCTTGTAAATGGGCGTCGATGGCCTGGCGAAAATCCGGCAGGTCGTCCGGATGCACGCGACCGAACCAACTGGCACTGCTCTCGCCGATGCTGTCGCGGCTGAGGCCGAGCATGCTGGCCCAACGTTCGGAAACATACAGTCGATCCTGATCGACATGCCAGTCCCAGATGCCGTCGCTGGCGCCGCGTAGCGCACGGGCGAAGCGCGCCTCGCTGTCTTCCAGCGCCTTGTGCTGGGCCGCACTGTAGGTGTCGATGGCCAAGGTCATGTCGAAGAACACCGCCTTCAACAGACTTGAGTAAAGCTTGGCCTGGTCGCTGTTGTCGAACACGCTTGCAAGCATGTCGTCGAGGTATAGACGGTAGCTGCCAAGGTACCACTTCAACTCCAGGCCGACCTGTTGGTGGATCACACCGATGCGCAGACGGCCGTTGACGTAGGCGTCATCGTAGGGGCCGCCCCACAAACGCTGGTAATACTCGGCCTGGCTGTGCTTCAGGCGAGCCGTGACCTGCGGCGCGCGAAGTAGAGCCGACGGCGTGGAAAACTGCTCCAGGTGACGGTACAAGTGATCGACGAAAGCCTGCTGAGCCGGGGCCATCTGCTGGGCTGCTGCGCCGAGTCGCTCGGCATCTTCAGCGCTCCAGTTGAGAAAGCGGAAGCGCTCGATGATCTCCTCGTGATCAAGACGGATACGTGTAAGCAACGCCGTCAGATCTTTTGTCACCTTCATTTTCAATTCCCTGTGTTTGTACAGATGCCTTTTTGCTGACAAAAAAAAGCGCCGTGACAACCCGTTCTGGTCAAGAACGGGTTGTCACGGCGCTTCGTCTTTCAGGCCCAATGTCCTGCTCGGCAAAGCCGGTTCCCGCATTGAGCGGAACCTACTGATGGCATATTTACATCATTCTGGATTGTCTGACAATTTATCCAGCAGTGCAACCAAGCGCCGCCGTAGAAGCCCCAGTTCGCGAGATTTGAAGGCGTGTCGAGTCTGCTCCAAAACCTCGGTGGCCTCCGCCAACGCGGCATACACCCACCCAGCCGGCCCTAATTGTGCTTCACCGATCCAGCGGCAAAACGGCGCCGCCCTGCAATCACTCGGCGCGCTCAGCACCTCGCAATCTGGTGCTATGTGAACCAACAGTTGGCGCAATTGATCGGCTAGCTCACGATCGTTGCAGATAATTCGGGCTGTCTGGTTGGACTCGTGCATAAAACTGCATCCCCACAAGGTTGACGCGATGTTTACACCACCGTCCGTGTCGTTTTATTGATTCAAATCAATGCCTAAGCCGATCCTATGGCTTTCCACCTACCCAATGAAACTCATCACTATTCGCTTCACTCCGGGATTCCTGAAGCTGCATGAAACGGATACAGGTCTGCACGGATAGGATATTGCCGGGCCCGCCGACTCTCCACGCTGTAGATACCTAATAACAACAATGGAGTCTCAGGCCATGCCCATCGGCATCGAGTACCTCAATTCTTTGCTTGAAGAAAACCGTGGAAAAGGCGTTTACCGCTGCAAGCGGGAAATGTTCACCGACCCTCGCTTGTTCGATCTCGAGATGAAGCAGATCTTCGAAGGCAACTGGCTCTACCTGGCCCACGAGAGCCAGATCCCGAACATCAACGATTTCTACACCACCACCATGGGCCGCCAGTCGATCTTTATCGCGCGCAACAAGGACGGTGTACTCAATGCCTTTCTTAACGCCTGCAGTCACCGCGGTGCGATGTTGTGCCGGCACAAGACCGGCAACAAGGCGTCCTATACTTGCCCCTTCCATGGCTGGACCTTCAACAACTCCGGCAAGCTGCTCAAGGTCAAGGATCCGTCCGAAGCGGGCTACCCGTCGAGTTTTAACTGTGAAGGCTCCCACGACCTGACCAAGGTTGCACGCTTCGAGTCCTATCGCGGCTTTCTGTTCGGCAGCCTGAACCCTGATGTCGTTCCTTTGGCCGAGCATCTCGGAGAATCGGCGAAGATCATCGACATGATCGTTGATCAATCCGCCGACGGCCTGGAAGTGCTGCGCGGTTCGTCCAGCTACATTTACGAAGGGAACTGGAAGCTGACCGCCGAAAACGGTGCTGATGGTTACCACGTCACTTCCGTGCATTGGAACTACGCGGCTACCCAGAACCAGCGCAAGGAACGCCTGGCGGGCGACAACAACCCGACGATGAGCGCCGGCGGTTGGGCCAAGAATGGGGGTGGTTTCTATTCCTTCGATAAAGGTCACATGCTGTTATGGACCCGTTGGGCCAATCCGCAAGACAGGCCTCTCTACGAGCGTCGCGATGAGCTGATCGGTGACTTCGGACAGGCTCGCGCTGACTGGATGATCGGTCACTCGCGCAATCTGTGCCTGTACCCGAACGTGTACTTGATGGATCAGTTCAGCTCGCAGATCCGCATTGCCCGGCCGATCTCGGTCAACCAGACCGAAATCACCA
Source organism: Pseudomonas fluorescens HK44 (assembly GCF_000217955.3). Classification (GTDB taxonomy): domain Bacteria; phylum Pseudomonadota; class Gammaproteobacteria; order Pseudomonadales; family Pseudomonadaceae; genus Aquipseudomonas; species Aquipseudomonas fluorescens_AQ. Next base: position 1,561,153 of record NZ_AFOY02000015.1, read on the forward strand.
TTTATTGCATCGCGCCCAAAGGCGAGAGCGACGACGCTCGTTCCAAGCGCATTCGCCAGTACGAGGACTTCTTCAACGTCAGTGGCATGGCCACTCCCGATGACCTGGAAGAGTTCCGCTCCTGCCAGGTGGGTTATGAAGGCAGTGCCGGCTGGAACGATATGTCACGCGGTGCCATGCATTGGATCGAAGGGGCCGATGCGACAGCACAGGAAATCGATCTGCACCCGCTGCTCAGTGGCGTACGCACCGAAGACGAGGGCCTGTTTGTGCTGCAACACAAGTATTGGCAGGAAACCATGCTCAAGGCGCTATCGGCCGAACAGGACCGGTTGATTCGGGTGGAGGAAGCACAATGAGCGTTTCCTACGAAACAGTGTGCGACTTCCTCTCCCGCGAAGCGCGCTACCTCGATGACAAGGACTGGGACAACTGGCTGGAACTCTACGCCGTCGATGCAAGTTTCTGGATGCCGTCCTGGGACGACGATGACGAGCTGACCGAAGACCCGCAGAAAGAAATTTCGTTGATCTGGTACGGGAGCCGTATGGGTCTCGAAGATCGGGTGTTCCGAATCAAAACCGAGCGCTCCAGTGCCAGCATTCCCGACACCCGTACCTCACATAATTTGAGCAATATCGAGATCATCGAGCATGGCGAAGGCACCTGCCGGGTACGTTTCAACTGGCACACCCTGAGTTTTCGCTACAAGACGGTCGACAGCTACTTCGGCACCTGCTTCTACACCCTGGATGTCAGTGGCGAACAGCCGCTGATCAAGGCCAAGAAAGTGGTGCTGAAGAACGACTACGTTCGCCAGGTCATCGATATCTATCACCTGTGAATGAGGCCGTATTCAGCTGTTGTCTTTGTTGGGCGCATGCCGTTTTGCTGCATGTCGCCAATTCCGAAAATGGCATTTCGAGTGCGGTTCCGTGAGGTCGCCATGAACCCCAGGATTGCATTGAACTTCGAGGATGGGATTACCCACTTCATCGATGCCACGCCGAATGAAACCGTGGCCCATGCCACTTAGGTGGTGGTGACCTGGGCTGAATGCCCAGCCGTGACATTAGCCAGCGCTGTTGACGTTTGGCCAGTACTGAAAAAACCGTTGATTCATAAGACCGATAAGAGAGGTTAACCAGCATGAACGTGAAAATTACCCATACTCCCGAAGTCCAGGCCTTCTTCAAGGAAGTGAGCGGCTTGGGTAATGACCAAGGCAGCCCGCGCCTGAAGCAGCTGATGTTTCGGGTCGTAAATGAAATCGCGAAAATCGTCGAGGACCTGGACGTCACCGATGACGAATTTTGGGTACTGATTGACTATCTGAATCGCTTGGGGAGCAATAACGAAGCAGGCTTGTTGGTGGCAGGCCTTGGTATCGAGCACTTCCTGGACTTGCTTCAAGATGCCAAGGATGAGCAAGTTGGTCTTGTCGGTGGTACTCCGCGCACGATCGAAGGTCCTCTCTATGTGGCCGGTGCTCCGCTGTCCCAAGGACAAGCCCGGATGGATGACGGCAGTGAAGACGGTGTCGCCACTGCTTTGTTTCTGCAAGGCGTGGTGCGCGATGCCGATGGCAATCCGGTCTCGGGCGCAGTGGTTGACCTTTGGCACGCCAATACCCAAGGGGCTTACTCCTATTTCGATTCGCGCCAGTCGGAATACAACTTGCGTCGCCGTATCGTCACCGATTCCGAAGGCCGCTACCGGGCACGCTCCATCGTACCGTCGGGCTATGGCTGCAATCCTCAGGGTCCGACCCAGGAATGCCTGGACCAGTTGGGCCGCCATGGTCAGCGGCCGGCGCATATTCATTACTTCATCTCGGCGCCAGGCCATCGCCATCTGACGACTCAGATCAATCTTTCCGGGGACAAGTACCTGTGGGATGACTTTGCCTATGCCACCCGTGATGGTCTGGTAGGTCAGGTGAACTTTGTCGAGGGTAATGCACAGGCAGAACAGCTCGGCATAGTGGGACGTCACGCTGAACTTGAATTCGACTTCCAGTTGCAAAGTGCGCCGAGCCCTGAAGCCGAACAGCGCAGCAATCGTCCAAGGGCCTTGCAAGAGGGCTGAGTCACCTGTCTGACGGGGAGTTGGGCTAGCCATTAATCCGCGGCCCAGCTCCTTTCGTTCAGCTTTATTGAGGCTGGTTTAAAGCGGGTGGCTGATGCCTGGGCGGTCATCGCCCCCCCCCCTTCGAGCCACTTGTTTTTTGTTTGCCGGGTTTAACTTTCAGCAAAAAAGCAGCTTCCGCCTGTGGTGAATCGCAAGGGTAAAAGTCAGTATCAGAGATCGTAGATCGAGTCAGTCACTACACTTCTGGACTTGCCCCTTCAAAACCGGACACCAACTCCCCGTTAAATTGATGCCACTGCCAAGCGCCTGAACTCCCTCGGTGAACGGTAGTTCAAGGCGCTGTGCGGATGCTGCTCGTTGTAATGTTCGAAGGCAATTGCCAAGTTACGCAGCGCCGTTTCTCGATCCGGCTTGGGCATGTGCGCCACGTAATCACGCTTGATCGTCTTCACGAAGCTCTCTGCCATGCCATTACTCTGTGGGCTACGCACCGGTGTGGTCACCGGCTGCAAGCCGATCTGTCGAGCAAACAGGCGCGTCTGTTCGGCGGTGTAGGCCGAACCGTTATCGCTGAGCCACTGCACCGGCGTTGCAGGCAGTTGATCACCGAAGCGCTTCTCCACGCTTTCCAACATCAAGTCGCGGATGTCATCGCCGCTGTACCCGGTTGGGCTGGCGACCCAGCCGATGGCTTCGCGATCACAGCAGTCCAGGGCGAAGGTCACGCTCAGTTTGGCGCCGTCCTCGCAACGGAATTCAAAGCCATCCGAGCACCAACGCGTATCGCTGGTTTGCACCGCAATACGGCCTTCGTGCCGACGCGGCACGCCGGGTTGTTTGATCCGGCGTTCAAGCAGCAGGTTGTGATCACGCATTACCCGGTAAACACGCTTCACGTTGATCGCGGGTAGCAACTGGGTTTCACGGGCACGACGCAGCAATCCCCAGACTCGACGGTAGCCATAGCTGGGCAGTTCGCTGACCTGTTGCTGGATTTCGGCCACCAACTCAGCGTCGTTCACAGGCCTGCTTCGCCGTGTCTTGGGCGATACCGATTGCTTGATTCGAACCGTTAATTGCGAGCGCGCCACACCGAGACATTCGCTGACCAGCTTCACTGGTCGTCCCCCGGCAACAAGGGTGAGTGCGCAATCCATTTTCGCGACCGGGCGATCTCCATGGCTTCTTTGAGGATTTCCGCTTCCATCGTTTTCTTGCCCAACATCCGTTGCAGTTCACGGATCTGCTTGAGCGCATCGCTCAGCTCGGAGGCCGGCACCACGGCTTCGCCCGCGCTGACCGCCGACAGGCTGCCGTCCTGATACAGCTTGCGCCACAGGAATAACTGGTTGGCATTGATGCCGTTGCGCCGAGCGACGACCGACACACTTTGCCCTGACTCAAGGCTCTCGCGAACCATGGCCAGCTTTTGCTCTGGACTCCAGTGGCGCCGCCGCTCCTGGCCCAAAAGGCACCTTCCTCTATCTCAGCGTGGACATTCTTTTGTTGAATGGGCCTGTTCGAAGCACACCGGCGCAACGGCAAAAATCGGCCGATTCTGTTGAAAAAGTCGGATTTTTCCGCTCCCCTGAACTCAGGCACTACCAGCAGCACCGGAGAACCTACTGGGATTAAGTAAGGGTACTCAGGCTCCGACTGCAGCGCACACCCATCATTCACAAAACTTCCTGCTTCATCGAGACAGCCCTCGCCCACTCAGATTTTGAACTGCTGCACCAGGACCTCCAGACGATTGCCAATGCCATACAGATCGTCCACCGTTCTGACGCCGATCTGGGTCTGCTCCGCCACACGATCGCTCGCTCGGGCAATCTGATGCACGCTGCGGTTGATTTCTTCCGCCACACTGGTCTGTTCCTCAGCGGCGCTGGCGATATGGGCGTTCATGGTGTTAATGGTGGCAATCAGTTCAACGATGGTGCCCAGAGACTGACCCGCCTGACCGGCGTGGGCACTGGCTCCTTCGCTGGCTTCGCTGGATTGGCGCATGGCCCCGACGGCGCCGCTGGTGGTGCGTTTCAGACGCTCGATCATTGTCTGGATTTCCTGGGTGCTGCCCTGGGTGCGGTTGGCCAGAGCACGCACTTCATCGGCCACCACGGCAAAACCACGCCCAGCTTCACCGGCCCGGGCCGCTTCAATGGCTGCGTTGAGTGCTAGCAGGTTGGTTTGCTCTGCAATCGAGCGGATGACATCCAGTACCGTCACGATCGCGGCCACATCATGCTGCAGACCTTGCAACGAGACGCCGCTGTTGGCCAAGTCAATCGTCAGCGCCTGGATACGCTCAATACTGCCGTTGACCACCTGCCGGGCATGTTGGGACTGCTGATTGGTTTCCAATGCCGCGTCGGAAGCACCTTGTGCACTGGTCGCCACCTCTTGGGCCGACGACGACATTTGATTGATGGCCGCCGCCACTTGATCGGTTTCATGGCGCTGTTGCTCCATAGCGCTGCCCATCTGCTTGCTCTGATCGGCCACATGCCCCACCGCGCTGTTCAGCTGGCGGGTCATGACGGCGATCTGGCTCACAAGCCCATGGATCTTGCCCACAAAGGCGTTGAATGACTGGGCTAACTGTCCAAGTTCATCGTTGCTGCTGACCGGCAACCGACGCGTCAGATCGCCCTCGCCAGCGGCGATTTCGTCAAGGCTGTTACGGATCAGCAACAACGGTCGCATGCTGTTGTTGACCAGCAACAACGCCAACACCCCCAGCACCGCCAACAGAACCAGGGCAATCAGCACAATGCCCACGACAAGGCTGCGCACTTGCTGGTGGATATCGCCACGCACCTGCTCAACCTGGGCTTCGATGCTGTCAAGGTTGATGGCCGTAACAACCACCATGTCCCACTTGGGCAAATAAAAGCTGTAAGCCAGTTTCGGCACCACTTTGTCGGTGTTGACCAATGCGCCAGAGTAATTGACGAAGTGACTGTCATTCTTTGCTGCAGCGACCATGTCACGGTTCAGATAGACCCCGTTTTTGTCCTTACGCTCGCTCATATTGGTGCCCACGCCTTCGTTGCTGTCACCGCGAAACAGGCGCACCACCTGGCTGTCGTATCCAATGAAATAACCGTCTTCGCCGTATTTCATGCGCGACAATCGGGCAATGCCCAAGGCGCGCTTCGACAGATCGCCGTCCGTCCCGTTGGCGTAAAGATCCACCACCGCCGTACGCGCAATGCTGGCGTAATCCTCAAGCCGGGAACGGCTCTCTTGCAGCAGCCGCTCACGGGTCTGCTGCACGTCCTGTTCGGCACGAGACAGCAGCGTGGTCGTAATGCAGATGCTCAGGACCAAGGCGAATAACAACACTGGCAGCAGGGTCAGCAGGAGTATTTTTTGTTTGAACGACATAACCCGATTCCTTCATCCAAGACTACAGGGCAACACCTGAAACCGGCTACCTTGGGGCGGCGAGCATCAAGAGCGCCTTACCAAAGGGCGATGTCGCAGGTGAAATAGAGGCGATTGGGCGTGGTCTCCTCACAACGCTTGAACACCGTGACCTGGACAAACAGCTAATCAATATCAGCGTCCGGATGGAGTAACGGATTAATGATCGCCACCTTACTGGTTTGCGGGCAGCCACCGTCGATGCCGTCTATTTCCAACTCATGTTCCGAGCCCATCAAATTGAGCAGCTGTCCGTCACGCTATTCAATGGCAACCGGCAGATCTCAACCGAGAAATAGAGGTCCTTTGGAGATGCCACCACGCATCAATACGTAGAGAATTCGTTGCATGAATACCAACCTTAGTTTAATCATCATGGAAATTAACACTCATAAGACAATGAGTATTGGCAAATTAAATTTTCTTCAAATGCAAATATCGTTTCAATAATTCCGACCCGCGCATAAAACATGCACACATGTCTTATCGACAGAGTGCATTACAGCCAAAACCATTTGAATTAAAGTCTTTAAATCTGTTTGAAAGAAAAAAACATCTGGCCCAGTCCTACACCCGGCCAGACAAACACCGTACCGCGACCTCATAAAATGAACGACACTCGTCGGCGCAGCAAAGGGCTCCTAGCTGAGTTGCTATAGAAGCGGAATGCTATAGCTTACTAACACCCTATTCTGATCCTGATCACGGGCGGCTTCGCTGTTGGATTTGCCGTTACGCCAACCGAACCCAACGCCTTTGAACGTTCCTGACTGAAGAACGTAGTCCAGGCTGATATCTCTTTCCCATTCTTTCTGATTGTTGCCAGTCGTTGTCTTGATATTGTCCCCAGAGAGGTAAATGACCGAAGCTTTCAAGCCAGGGACACCCAAAGCGGCGAAGTCGTAAGCGTACTGACCGAAAGCTGTGCGCTCGCCTGCGCGGGTGAAGCTTTGGATCAAGCGATCGGTATACAGATAAAGGCTTGCCCCACCAGCGCCCTTGTCTACCAGGCTGCCCTGATTGAGTTGAGTGAAATTACTGCCGTCCGACACACTTTGGTACCCCGCAGTAATCGCGTGGCCACCCAGTGTGTAAATCAGCGCGGCACTCCAGGTACGGTTGTCGATTTCGCCATCACCGTTCTTGGTGTAGCCACTCACTCTGTAGCCTTTAGTACCGGAGCTGTTTTCGCCTGAGGAGTCTGTTTTGAAGTAGCGCAGGTCGGTTTTCAGGGACTGATTATCCAAGAAATTAATGGTGTGAATCAGTCCAAAAAATTGCTGGGTGTAATAGTTCTCGAGGTTGGCGTAATAATATTGAGCTGTCAGGTCTTTGGTAACTTTCCAATCGCCCCCGGCGAAGTCGAACTGGTTGCTTTCACGCGTACCGCCAGTAACGGCCAGCCCCGTCTGATCGCTCGAACCACGGCCTGTTGCATGTTCGATTCGGCCTCCCGTCAGCGTCAGATCCTTAAACTCGCTTGAGGTGATTTGACCACCTTCGAAAGCTTGTGGAAGCAGGCGTCCATCGTTGGCAACCAGAATCGGAAGTTTTGGAATCAGCGTACCGTAACGAAGTTCGGTCTTCGACATTTTGACTTTACCGGTCAGCCCCAGCCGGCTCCACTCGTCGACGGCGCTATTGTCACTATCAGAAGGAATCATGGTGCTGCCGACATGCCGTCCTTGGCCGCTGTCCAGGGTAACACCCAGCAAACCCAGAGCATCAACGCCAAAACCGATCGTGCCATCGGTGTATCCCGACTTATAATCCAACATGAAACCTTGCGCCCACTCTTCTGTTTTCGAAGGGGCAGCGGTGCCATCACGGTTGTCGTTATTGAAGTAGAAATTCTTCATTCCCAGCGTGGCTTTACTCTCACTTAGAAAGTCAGCATACGCTTGGGTACTCAGAGCGATACTGCTCAGCGCGAAAGTTATAGCAATTTCTCTCTTATTCACCTATAGCGCTCCGGTTTTTTTATTTTAATTAACATAATCAATACGAAAGATAAACAACCCGCAACAATACAAACAGAGGACTGCCAGACAGCTTTTATTTCTATAAAAACATGTAGCACGAGCCTTTAAATACTTAAACTTCTACTGCCACTTTTCCAGCCATTATTTAACCAACTCCAAAGCATCGCCTATCAACCCCGACAACGCCAATCATATTAAACATACAGCTCCCTGACTAAACTGATCACTCAGCAGTAATCATTACTACTTCTACGAGCATGCTTTAGGCAGGGAAGATATTGTTCGGTCAATATGTTTTGCTAGTCGGCGGTTTGAACCAAGTCAGCCACTGACCTATTACGTTGTCGATACAAGACCATCGTTGCCGAGAACCCGCACAACGCTGCGAACATCAACCAATATGCCGGAGACGCCTTGTCACCGGTTACCTGCACCAGAAAGGTCGACATCGCCGGGGTAAACCCACCAAAAATTGCGGTCGCCAGGCTGAAGGCCAAAGAGAAACCCACCACCCGTACATTCTGTGGCATGACTTCGGTCAACGCCGCGACCATTGCACCGTTGTACATGCCGAAGAAGAACGAGAAGTACAGCAAAACCACCAACAATCGCTCAAAACTGGCGGCTTCAGCAAGCCAATGCATGGCCGGATACGCGGTGAAAATGCACAGCAGCGAGATCGCCAACAGCAGTGGACGACGGCCGATTCGATCTGAAATCGCGCCGCCGATGGGCAACCAAATGAAATTGCTGAGGCCCACAAACAACGTCACCACCAAGCTATCAGTGGTGCTCAAGTGCAGCACCGTTCTTCCGAACGTCGGGGTGTATACGGTGATCAGGTAAAAGGAAGTCGTGGTCATCGACGCCAACAGACCGCCCGCCAGCACTGTGCGCCAGTTGTCCCGCATGGAGCGGAACACTTCGGCAGTACTTGGGTGATGCGCGCGAGCCTTGAACGCTTCGGTTTCCTGCAACGAACGACGAATGATGAAAATGAACGGGATGATCACGCAGCCGATGAAGAACGGAATGCGCCAGCCCCACGCAGCTATCTCGGTTGCATCCAGATAGGCGTTGATCCCATAGCCCAACGCCGCCGCAAGGATGATCGCGATCTGTTGGCTGGCCGATTGCCAACTGGTGTAGAAACCAGTACGGCCCGGCGTTGCGATCTCGGCCAGATAAACCGACACACCGCCCAGCTCCGCACCTGCCGAGAAGCCCTGAAGCAATCGACCCAACAGTACCAGAATCGGTGCTGCGACTCCGATGCTGGCGTACCCTGGCACCAACGCGATCAGTACCGTGCCGCATGCCATGATCGACAGCGTCACAATCAAACCCTTGCGACGCCCCACCTTGTCGATGTAGGCGCCGAGTATGATCGCACCCAATGGACGCATCAGAAAACCCGAACCGAATACGGCGAAGGTCATCATGAGCGAGGCGAACTCACTGCTTGCAGGGAAGAACGTCTGGGATATGTAGGTTGCATAGAACCCGAACAGAAAGAAGTCGAACTGTTCGAGAAAGTTGCCGCTGGTAACCCTTATGATAGCGCCGAATTTTGACGTCCGGGATCGGGTGACTTCCGTTTTTATTTTGGTCATGGTTACGTTGATACTCGATTTTATTATTGGAATAGAGGTCGTGACGGTCAGTCACTGCCGGCGTTGATCGGGTTGGGTAGACGTTTTTCGATGGAGTACTTGAGTAGCGCGGCGCCACGGAAGATACCGTGGGCGAATTTGCTGTAGGGCATGGTCAGAAAGAACGCCATAACCAGTCCCAGGTGGATTGCCAGCAGCAGGCCCAAGGCGCTGGTCTCGCGCAAAGCGAGCAACGCCAGACCGCTGGAACTGACCAGCAACAGCAGTGCAATGAATCCGCGATCCATGGGTTTCTGGTTCTCATCGCCCTGTTCCGGGTTGCGACGCAGATTCATCCATAGCAATCCGGCCGACCCCACCAACAGGCCGGCACCACCGAAGATTCCGAGCATCACCGGCAGACTGAAGATGGGGTATGGGGCAGACCAGTCGAGAAGGAAGTGATAGAGCGTGGCCACAGCCGTGGCAGCGAAGCACAGCATGAAGCCGTAGAAGGTGAAGTGGTGGAAGCGACGGCGCCATAGAGTGAATTTGTCATCGTCGTTGTTGCAGCCTTCTCCGTGGCCGCCATCCAGATACTTGAGCTGTGCGACATTGGCTGTGGCTTCCAGGGCGGCAGAGGTTTTCAGTGGTAGCGGCGCGTCGACAGGTGAGACGTTACGCCAGAAGCGTCGTACTCCGATTGTCAGGGCCAGTACCGCAAAGCCGAACACTGCGCCAAACATCAGGGCCAGTGTGTTGTGCGGGAAAACACTGTAGAAATTGCCACCCGGTATGGCCGTGAACAGGTTACCCATAACCATCAGGGTCAAGCACAGAAACAATGCCAACCCGCCGCCTGAAGCCAGAGCCAGGGTTAGGCCGTTACGTTGGTAAAGCTTACCCAACGGCTGCGGCCAAACGTATTCGACGTAAGTGTTCAGACGCACCTTGGCCATTGCTTTAGGCACATTGACTGCAAACTCATGGGGCGCTGCGTACTGGCACGCCGAGAGGCAAGCGCCGCAGTTGTGGCATAGGTTCGCCAGGTAATGGATGTCCGCCTGCGTGAACTCCAGACGCCGAGTCATGGCCGGAAACACCGCGCAGAAGCCTTCGCAATAGCGACAGGCATTGCAGATAGTCATCTGCCGCTCAACTTCACTTTCCTCCAGATTAAGGACAGGGATCAGTTGGCTGGACGCTTGGGGATCAAACAGTTGCATGTCGAGATTCCGATATCACAGTAGAAGGGCCGAAACCCACCGAGGCCGCCGCCTGAACGCCAGCGATACGCCCGAAAGCGGTGCCTATGGCCATGCCGATGCCGGCGGTGTACCCCTTGCCCAGCACGTTACCCGCCATCATTTCTCCGGCGACAAACAGATTCGGACTGGCTTTACCTTTGAAGTGCACAGCAGCAGTTTCGTCGGTGGCCAAGCCCAGGTAGGTGAAGGTCACACCAGGTTTAAGCGGATAGCCATAAAACGGCGGATTGACCAAAGGCCGTGCCCAGTGTGTCTTGGCCGGTGTCAGGCCTTCGGTGTGGCAGTCGTCCAGGGCGGTGTGGTCGAAAGTCCCGACCTTACAGGCACCGTTGTAGCTTTCGATGGTTTGCATGAACTGCGTTTCTGGCAAATCCAAAAGACGCGCGAGCTCTTGCAGTGAGTTGGCCTTGGTCCCAGGGAAAACCGGCGGCATGAAGCGGCCGATCGCCTGCTGGTCGATGATCGAATACGCCTGCTGGTTGGGTTGCCCAGCCACCAACCGACCCCAGATCGCATAGCGCTTGGGCCAGAAATCTTCGCCTTCGTCGTAGAAACGCTCGCCGTCGCGGTTGACCACCACGCCCAGCGACACGCAGTCGATGCGGGTGCAGATCCCACCGTCGTAAAGCGGCGCCCGGGCATCGATGGCGACCATGTGCGCCTGTGTCGGATCGCCTATGACGTCAGCGCCGAGATCCAGCATGCGGCGCAGCAACACCCCGGTATTGAAACGCGTGCCACGGATCAGAAAATTATCCGACGGCCATTCGCCGCGTTCGTTTTGGCCCCAGGCCTCGCGCAGCCATTCACGGTTGGATTCGAAGCCACCAGCTGCCAGCACGCAAGAGCGGGCTTCGACGCGTTCGGCAGGCAGATGCTGTCCGTCGACCTCGCGCTCGCCGATGTGTGCGGCGACAAATTTTCCATCGCTCAGCTCGATATCGGTTACTTGAGCGTTGTAGTGAATCTTGACGCCTAGGCGTTCAGCGCTGCGAAAGTACGCATTGACCAGCGCCTTGCCTCCGCCCATGAAGAACGCATTGGTGCGCGCTACATGCAGCGCGCCGGACAGCGGCGGCTGGAAATGCACGCCGTGGGATCGCATCCAGTCGCGACACGAGGAAGAGGCGCGAATGGCAATGCGTGCCAATTTTTCATTGGTGATGCCGCCGGTAACTTTGAGCAAGTCCTGCCAATATTCTTCTTCCGGATACGCGTCGACCAGCACATCCTGCGGCGCATCATGCATGCAGCGTAGGTTGCGTGTGTGTTGTGAGTTACCGCCGCGCCAGGCCTTTGGCGAGCCTTCCAGCAACATCACGCTGGCACCGGCTTCTCGCGCCATCAGCGCCGCGCACAAGGCCGCGTTACCGCCACCTATTACCAAAACATCGACCATCGTCTCTCCTCAATTCGCAAGCAGACGGGAACGAGTTGCTGCTGGCGAGTGGGCGAACAGTAGTGCGACGTTCAAGGGGGCGAAAGGCGAGTTTGTACATGGGGGCTTTAGTTTTACTAAAGGGGGGCGAAGTGAGCTTTCTTCGGTCAGCGGCCCCCTTGATCGCAACGGTATGCGAGGCGACCAACTGGTGAGTGGGCGGCATTGCCTGTAAGGCATACGTCCGCCGATAGTGTTCTAAGTCTCAAACCTCCTGAATCAAACGCGCTCCGGGCCACTGGCAATCATTGACCAATTGTCGCACTACATCGGTTATCACGACCCGCGTCGCCAGAGCAGCGGGAGACAGTTCGTCGTCAGCAAGCGTCGCCAGCAAATTCCTACGCCCAACGTGCGCATCTGCGATCTGTACCAGCGACAGTCCCGATGCCCCCTCTAATGCGGCGGCGGCACCTGGTTGAATCGTCGCAGCGTGCCCGGCCCGTACCGCGTTCATTAGTATGACCAGCCCGTCTACCTCCATGATGATGTTAGGCGTCATGCCCGAGCGCTCAAAAGCGGTCATCAGCGTCGCACGCAATCCATGTTGGGAGCTGGGCATCACCAAAGGCAGTTGACCAAGATCTGCCAGTTGCACGCTGTCGCCGCGTGGTGCGCCGGGTAGTTCTCGGGAAGCAATCACGAATAGTTTTTCGTCCAGCAGCGGCGTCACGCTCCAGCGCTTGCCTCCTTCGAGTTGAAACAGGATTGCCAGATCGATTTGCCGCGCATTGAGCTGCGCCGCGAGGTGCCCGGACAGCATCTCCACCAAGTGCAGTTGGATGTCTGGGTAACGCTCGCGCATTGCATTAATCAACGGCAGCGCTAGAACCGTGGCAGTGGTGGGTGGCAGACCAACACTGACGTATCCACTCATGCGCCCGCGATGGGCCGCCAGGATCGCGTTCTCCGCCTGGCGTAAGGTCAGCTGGGCATGGTGCAGGAAGGCGAACCCGGCGCTGGTCGGAGTCACGCCAGTGCTGGTACGGTTTAGCAGGCGAGTCGACAGTTCACTCTCAAGCTTGCCGATCTGTTGGCTTAGCGCTGAGACGCCGACGTCCAGCTCCAATGCAGCACGGCCAAGGCTGCCATGCTCAACGATCTTCACGAAATAGCGCAGTTGCTTGAGTTCCAAGGGGAAGCGACTCCGGACGAAGGATAAACGAGTAGTCTACCTTTTGTCTGAACTGCGTGTCGGCCATCGGCTTGGTGATTACCGATAGGTCGGCTTTTTCCTTTGTCTGTTGGCGCCGACACCGAATTGACCTACGTGCCGACGCAAGACTGACCCAACTCCAATCGGCAGAAATCCAGCACAGGAAATGGTTCGCGAGGAATCAGACTGGGTCAGTGGCATCTCGGTAACTGGGTCAATTCAGCGTCGGCGCCAACAGACAATCGCTGGCAAGCGTTCGTACGTTGGTGTCGGTCAGATGATGATCCCGATTACAACGATGCGAGTCAGATCGATCGACGGATCGCTGCTGGACTGCACCGCTTAGAAACTGTCGGAAAATCAGCCTTTGGTCGAAAAACACTGAGCAATCCAGGGTATGGGCCAAAGTATGGGCTGGGATTTTTTTCAGAAACACAGAAACGAAAAAGCCCTGAATAATCAGGGCTTTAACGTATAGGTATGGCGGAGAGATAGGGATTCGAACCCTAGGTACCGGTGAAGGTACAACGGATTTCGAATCCGTCCCATTCGGCCACTCTGGCATCTCTCCAACGGCGCGCATCATAACAGCACATTCACCGGAAGCGAACCCCCTAAGTGAAATTTTTTCCGTGCTATCAGATGCTTGCGTCGATTACAGCGGTACGCCGAGGCGCTTGGCGACTTCTTCGTAAGCTTCGATGACGTCACCGAGGCCCTGACGGAAGCGGTCCTTGTCCATTTTCTTGCCGGTGGCCTTGTCCCACAGACGGCAGCCGTCCGGGCTGAACTCGTCACCGAGGACGATTTCACCGTGGAACACGCCGAATTCGAGTTTGAAGTCGACCAGCAGCAGGCCTGCGTCGTCGAACAGCTTGCTCAGGACTTCGTTGACCTTGAGCGACAGTTCTTTCATGCGAACCAGTTGCTCGGCCTTGCCCCAACCGAACGCCACGACGTGGGATTCGTTGATGAACGGGTCGCCCTTGGCGTCGTCCTTCAGGAACAGTTCGAAGGTGTACGGGTTGAGCTTCATGCCCTCTTCGACGCCCAGACGCTTGACCAGGCTGCCAGCGGCGTAGTTACGCACGACGCACTCGACCGGGATCATGTCGAGCTTCTTCACCAGGCACTCGTTGTCGCCCAGCAGTTTGTCGAATTGGGTCGGCACGCCGGCTTCTTCGAGTTTTTGCATGATGAAGGCATTGAACTTGTTGTTCACCATGCCCTTGCGGTCGAGCTGCTCGATGCGCTTGCCGTCGAACGCCGAGGTGTCGTTGCGAAACAGCAGGATCAAGCGGTCAGCGTCGTCGGTCTTGTAAACCGATTTGGCTTTGCCGCGGTAGAGTTCTTCACGTTTTTCCATGATGGGCTCCGCTTGCTAAGTAGATGGGCTAGGCGATATGTCGCCAGTCGAGCCCTGAATCTTGATCGGCCAATTGCAGCCAGTCCGGGTCGCACCCGAGGGTGTCGACAAAACATTGCCGGGCCAGCTGCGGCAGGTTGTTCTTGCTGCTCAGATGGGCCAGTACCAGGTGTTGCAGGTCCTGCCAGCCCAACTCGGCCACCAGGTTTGCGGCCTGATGGTTGTTCAAATGTCCCAGTTCACCGCCTACCCGCTGCTTGAGAAAGTACGGGTAGTGACCGCGGGCCAGCAGGTCGCGGCAGTGATTGGACTCGATCATCAATGCATCGAGATCCCGATAACCGTCCAGCACCGTGGCGCAGTACGAACCGAGGTCGGTCAGCAGGCCGAAACGCCGCGAACCGTCACTGAAGACGTATTGCGTCGGTTCCTGCGCATCGTGGGCCACGGCAACGACGCCGATACTCAGCCCGCCGATCTGTAACTGATCACCACCGGCGACAAAGCCTGCCGGCTCAACCGGCTTGCGCATCCCGCGCAGGGTGCCGCGACTCAGGTAGACAGGAAGATTGTAGCGCCGAGACAGCAAACCCACGCCATGCACGTGGTCGGCATGTTCGTGGGTCACCAGTATCGCGTTCAACTGCGTCGGGCTTACCCCCAGGCGCAGCAGGCGTTTTTCGGTTTCGCGCAAGGAGAAACCACAATCGACCAGGACGTACGTGTCATCACTGGCTATCAGCGTGCCATTCCCTTGGCTACCACTGCCGAGAACGGCAAAACGCATTTGATCAGCCCAGGTTGTCCTGAATCACGCCCAACACTTTGCGCGCCACTTCAGCCGGCGCAACGGTGTTGATGTTCTTCTCGACGGTCACTTGTACGTTCTCGCCAATCTTGCTCAGGCGAACCTGATAACGCTCGGCACGGGCTTCAACTTCTTCCTTGCTCGGCGCGCTGCCGAACAGGTTGCTGAAGAAACCTGGCTTCTCGTTTTTCTTCTCGGCTTTTTCGGAAAGGTTGATGTAGTACAGGCCCAGGCTGCGGTTGATGTCTTCAACACGCCATTCACCCTTTTCCAACGCACGCCCTACGCTCGACCAGGCGCGGTCAAGGTCGGTACCGACGTTGAGCACCGGGTTACCGCTGCCGTCTTCAGTCAGGCTGACACGGTTTGGCGTATCGAAATCACGCGAAGCGAGCATCGAGACCGAACCGCCCTTCTCCGACGTGCGGCTCATGCTGGCGAGCATGTCGTCGATCAGCGCAGCGTCCAGGCCGGTGTTGACCGAACGGTTGGTGAACGCGACATCGGCGGAGCTACCGGCAGGACGCTCGGCGCTGACCACATAGACTTCACTGGTGTTGCGCTGCACGCCTGGCTCGATGCGCACCCGCACGCGAGTCTGGCTGTCAGAACCAACGCCGGTGCTGCTCAGGCGCTTGGCCATCGTCGCGGAAAGCTCGTCAGGACGCTGCCAGGCCGTGGTGAACTCGCCGGTTTGCGGGCGCTGTTGATCCAGACGGAAGCCGTTGTCCTGGAAGAACTGCACAGCCACTGGCCAGACTTCAGCCGGTGGATGCTGGGCCATGACCCAACGCGAATCGCCGCTTTTTTGCAGACTGTAATCGCTGGCATCGGCAATCGCCGACAACGGCTGCGGACGAGGAACGATGTATTCGCCCTTGAACGTGTCATCGGCGACGTTGCGCGGAATCGGCAGCAACGGGTCCAGGCGCTTGGAGGTATGGACATCTGGCGGCAGTTGCATCGGTGCAGTCTGTTGCGCTTCCAGGTAATCGCTACCACGGTCACGGAAGTAACCTTCCGGGCCCCAGATCCATCCACAGCCACTGGTGCTGGAGATAATCAAGGCAAGTGCGGAAAGTCCGGCCATTCGCTTCATGCGTTGTACTTCCTCAATTAAACCAATACGCCGGACTGGCGCATGGCCAGTCGCAGCGGTTCGTGACAGGCTTCGCTGAGCCAGGTGAGCGGCAGACGGATACCGTCCGGCATCAAGCCCATTTCATGCAGCGCCCATTTCACGGGGATAGGGTTGGATTCAATAAACAGGGTTTTATTGAGCGGCATCAGCTTTTCGTGGATCGCGCGGGCTTTCTCGGCATCACCGTTCAAGGCAGCGATGCATAGATCGCTCATGTCACGCGGCGCAACGTTGGCGGTTACCGAGATATTGCCTTTGCCGCCCAGCAGGATCAGCTCGACTGCGGTGGCGTCGTCGCCGGAAAGCACCAGGAAGTCCTTGCTGACGCCATCCAGGATGGCCTTGGCGCGCGCAAGATCGCCCGTGGCTTCCTTGATGCCGATGATGTTCTTCACGGTCGACAGGCGGATGACCGTCTCGGCCTGCATGTCGCACGCAGTACGACCCGGCACGTTGTAGAGGATCTGCGGAATGTCGACAGCTTCGGCGATGGTCTTGAAATGCAGGTACAGGCCTTCTTGCGTCGGCTTGTTGTAGTACGGCGTTACCAGCAGGCACGCATCGGCGCCAGCGGTCTTCGCATTGGTGGTCAGTTCGATCGCTTCGCGCGTCGAATTGGCGCCTGTACCGGCGATCACCGGAATACGACCGTTGACCTGCTTGACCACGCGACGAATCACTTCGATGTGTTCGTTCACGTCAAGGGTCGCAGACTCACCTGTGGTGCCGACCGCCACAATGGCGTGGGTGCCGTTTTGCAGGTGAAAGTCCACCAGTTTGCTCAGGCTGTCCCAATCAAGACGACCCTGTGCATCCATGGGTGTGACCAGTGCCACCATACTGCCCGCAATCATGCAACCGCTCCTGCCGGAAAAAGAGAACGGTAATGGTACTGGCGCCAAGATGCTTGTACAAGCGAAGTACTGCGCTCGCGCCATTCCCCTGAGCGCCGGTTTTCGCTACCCTTCAGACTTTGATCAGTACCGACAGGCTCGTACGCCGGGTTCCAGCCTCCACTTTCGGCCTCACAAGCCCTGATCCTGCGTTGCCGCCTACCCGATCTCGCCTCACTGGAGCTCGTCGCAACCATCTGGCTCGGGCTTTTTGATTTCGCATCCGGACGCCCACCCCGACGAATCGGCCCTTGATAAGTACCGACCGCTCATCGCTTTAGGAATGCTGCATGTCCACCCCCACAGTTCGCGAACAATTCCTTGTCATCAGTGCCCTCGGCGCCAACCCCATGGAGCTGACTAACGTCCTGTGCCGCGCCAGCCATGAAAACCGCTGTGCCGTGGTCACCTCTCGCCTGACCCGTCATGGCGAGTGCAGTGCGTTGGTCCTCGAGATTTCCGGTAGCTGGGATGCGCTGGCGCGCCTTGAAGGCAGCCTGTCGAGCCTCGCCAAAAAGCACGCCTTCACGGTCAACGTGGTCCGCAGCGCGGCGCTGGAGAACCGTCCACAGGCCCTGCCGTATGTCGCCTATGTCAGCTCGGCTTACCGCTCGGACATCATCAACGAGCTGTGCCAGTTCTTCATGGACCACAACGTCGAGCTGGAAAACCTGACCTGCGACACGTATCAGGCGCCGCAAACCGGCGGCACCATGCTCAACGCCACGTTTACCGTGACGCTACCGGCCGGCGTGCAGATCAGCTGGCTGCGCGATCAGTTCCTGGATTTCGCCGACGCGCTGAACCTGGACGCGCTGATCGAACCGTGGCGCCCACAGAACCCAATGTAAGGAAGCTCCCATGGCCGTTGCTATCGACCAACCTGTCGCCGACTTCGAAGCGCCTGCCACCAGCGGGCAGACCGTCAGCCTCGCGGCCCTCAAGGGCAAACAAGTGGTGATCTACTTCTATCCCAAGGACAGCACGCCGGGTTGCACCACCGAAGGTCAGGGCTTTCGCGACCAGTATGCACAGTTCACCGCCGCCAACACCGAAGTGTTCGGCGTGTCGCGTGACAGCCTGAAATCCCACGAGAACTTCAAGTGCAAACAGGAGTTCCCGTTCGAGCTGATCAGCGACAAGGACGAAACCATCTGTCAGTTGTTCGACGTGATCAAGCTGAAAAAGCTCTATGGCAAGGAATACATGGGGGTTGATCGCAGCACTTTCCTGATCGACCAGAACGGCGTGCTGCGTCAGGAATGGCGTGGCGTGAAAGTGCCTGGGCATGTTGACGCGGTATTGGCTGCGGCCCAAACGCTGAACGAGGCCTGATTATTTCGGCGCCTGTCCGGACCTCATCGCGAGCAGGCTCGCTCCCACATCTATGGTTACCCCCTTTTCTGCAATACTGTTTTTGATGCGTGTTTGGCTTGCTTTCATCTATCCGGCGTCTGTGTGGGGTGGCAACCCCGCGCCTCGATGAGAATCGATGCCTAACGATCCTAATTATTCGAACGGCCTTTCAGCCGTGTGGGAGCTCAGGGTTGTCGTCAGGCCGGTTAGCCGTTCACGTCATCTGTTATCCAGCATCGCAAAACCAGGTGGGTGGTGCTCGGGTGACAGCAGGGTCAGGCGTTCATCGCGGTTGGCCCTGCATCAAATTCAGTGTGGTGGGCCAGCAATCGCCCAGGCGATCCTTGCCAGCTTGTTGGCCAGCGCGCAGACCACATGGTTGGAGTGATGGTGGGCCAATAGCTGCCGGACCCAGTCCGCCAGCCAGCCTTTCTGTCGGTCCAGTTGCATCAGGTAAACACGGGCACATTGGACAAGCAGGCGCCGCTGGTTGCGATCACCTCGCTTGCTGATGCCCAGCAGGACGGTCTTGCCGCCCGTAGAATGCTGTTTGGGTATCAGCCCGATTGAGGCCGAATAGCCTCGGCCGCATTTGAACTGCTTGCCATCGCCCAATTCGGCAGCCAGGACGCTGGAGGTGATCGGGCCTACGCAGGGCATGGTCATCAAACGAGCCGCCAGATCATCTTCGGCGGCCTGGCATTCCACTTCCTTGTCCAGCGTCTTGATCTGCCCATCCAGATAGGTGAAGTGCTCCTGCAACCTCGTCAGAAGTTTTTTGATGGGCACAGGAATTGAACTCGCTTCAAGCCGAGCGGGCAGTTCTTTGATGGGCTTGAAGCCTGTGGCCAGACTGACGCCGACCTCCAAAAGCGCTGCGTGAATCCGATTGACGGTCGCGGTGCGCTCTTTGATGAACGAATCGCGTGTCGAGTTGAGCATGGCCAGCAGCTGCTGAGCCTGGGTTTTGGGGTGTACAAAGCGCATTGTTGGACGAGTCGCCGCCTCGCAGATCGCTCGGCATCAGCGAAGTCGTTTTTGTTGCTTTTCACGTAAGGGCGTACGAGATGCGGGGCAATGAGCTTGGGCGTATGTCCCAGCTTCGCGACCTCCTGCGCCATGAAGTGGGCTCCGCCGCAGGCTTCCATCACAACGGTGCAGGGTTCGAGATTCATCAGGTGCTGCATGAGCGCCGCACGAGTAAACTTTTTGCGGTAAAGCTCATGACCACGATCATCTTGCGCGTGTAGATGGAAAGAGTGTTTTCCCAGATCGATGGCGGCAATAGCTACTTTGTTCATGGCAACGGTCTCCGATGAGCCCCCTGCGAAAGCTTAGTGGGCGATCACAGGGGGCGGCGGGGGTAGCCATTTCATTATTAGATCGTGTATGTCTGAGTAACTCGGTCAACTGTGGGAGCGAGCCTGCTCGCGATGAGGTCCTCTGCCCCGCTGAAGAATCAGCTGACAGTTAAAGCAGCGGCGCGACAATCGGCTCCTTGCGCGGCCAGGCATCCAGCACGGCCTTGAACAGGGTGGCCAGCGGAATCGCGAAAAACACGCCCCAGAACCCCCACAGCCCGCCAAACAACAGCACTGCGCAAATGATCGCCACCGGGTGCAGATTGACCGCCCCCGAAAACAGCAGTGGCACCAGCACATTGCCGTCCAGCACCTGAATGATCCCGTAGACCGCCATCAAGTAGATGAACTGATCGCTCCAGCCCCACTGGAACAAGGCAATCAACAGCACCGGCACGGTCACCACCACTGCCCCGACATACGGCACCACCACCGAAACGCCGACCAGCAGTGCCAGCAGTGCCGCGTAATTGAGCCCCAGGGCAACGAAGCCGATGTAGGTCGCCCCGCCGCAGATGACCATTTCCATGACCTTGCCGCGAATGTAATTGGCGATCTGCCGGTTCATTTCTTCGGCAACGCGGGTGATCAGTGCACGCTCACGTGGCAGATACCCACGGACCCACTGCCCGATCATCGCCCGGTCCTTGAGGAAGAAAAACACCAGAATCGGCACCAGCACCAGATAGATCATGATGTTCACCAGCAATGGCAAGCTGGACAGCGAGAACGTCAACGCCCACTGACCGAACTTGCCAATCTCGCCACGCGCCACCTCAATGGCCTGCAGCACCTGTTGATCGGACACCAGATGCGGGTAACGCTTGGGCAGCAATAGCAGCAATGACTGCCATTTGGCGAGCATGCCTGGCAGTTCGTTGAACAAGGTAATCAGTTGATGCCAAAGCAACGGCAGCACCACGACCAGAAATAACAGCAACATGCCCATGAACAACGCGAACACCAGTCCCACCGCGGCAGCACCGGGCAAATGCAGGCGCTCAAGGGTGCTGACCAAACCTTGCATCAGATACGCCAGCACCATCCCCGCCAATACCGGCGCGAGCATTCCACCCAGAGTCAGGACCGCCGTGAAGGCCAGAAAGAGCAGCACGGCCAGCACCACGGCCTCCTCATCGGAGAAGTAGCGCTGAATCCAGTCGCGTAACACTTTGAACATCAATATTCCTTAACAATGAACGCCGAACACTCAGGCTTTTTTCAGCCAGTAGCGAAAAACACCAGCCTCGTCTTCTTCATGAAGCAGCGTATGACCGGCCAAACGGGCAAAGGTGCGAAAATCGCGTTGCGAGCCGGCATCAGTGGCGATCACCTTGAGTACCGCGCCGCTGGGCAGGCGATTGAGTTCCAGCTTGGCCTTGAGCAACGGCAATGGACAGTTCAACCCGCTGGCGTCCAGTTCGGCGTCATGCTCTACAGCGTCGGTCATTGCTTCACTCCAGATAGGTGCTTGAGTGGTCTAGAATATCTGGTCGCAACGCATGTGTCCGGCTACAGTAAGGTCTTTGTCGACTAAGGCTTCGTGCATGACTTTTCTGCGCCCCACCCTGCTGACGCTCGCTTGCCTGCTAGCCTCACCAGGCTTTGCCGACGACCTGCCGTCACTTGGCGATGCCAGTTCTGCCATCGTATCGCCACAGCAGGAATACCAGCTGGGCCGCGCATGGCTAGCGATGCTGCGCAGCCAGGTGTCACAACTCAACGACCCACTGCTCAAGGACTACGTCGAAACCAGCGTCTATAAACTGGTGGAAACCAGCCAGGTCAATGACCGGCGCCTGGAGTTCATTCTGATCAACAGCCCGCAACTCAACGCCTTCGCCGCACCCGGCGGGATTGTCGGGGTCAACGGCGGCCTGTTTCTGAATGCCCAGACCGAAAGCGAATACGCTTCGGTACTCGCCCATGAATTGGCTCACGTGTCGCAACGCCACTTTGCTCGCGGCGTCGAAGCGTCGCAACGTATGCAAATCCCGATGATGGCCGCTCTACTCGGCGGGATCATCGTGGCCGCGGCTGGCGCCGGAGACGCCGGTATCGCCGCCATCGCCAGCACCCAGGCAGCGGCCATTCAAGAACAACTACGCTTCTCCCGGGAGAAGGAGCAAGAGGCCGACCGTATCGGTATGCTCAATCTCGAGAAAGCCGGTTACGACCCGCGCTCGATGCCGACCATGTTCGAACGTCTGATGCGCCAGTACCGTTTCAATGCCAAACCGCCCGAATTTCTGCTGACTCACCCAGTCACCGAATCGCGGATCGCCGACACCCGCAACCGCGCCGAGCAGTTCAAACCGGGCGGCAAGGAAGACAGCCTGACGTATCAACTGATTCGCGCACGCGTCCAGTTATTCTATGAAGACAGTCCAGGTCTTGCCGCTAAACGCTTTCGCGCCCAACTCGATGAAAACCCGAAAAGCGATGTGGCTCGTTATGGCCTGGCTATCGCCCAGATCAAGGGCAGCCTGTTCAACGACGCCCGCGAGAACCTCAAGCAGTTACTGGCCAAGTCGCCTGATGAAATCATCTACAACCTGGCGCAAGTCGATCTGGATATCGCCAACAATCGCCTGCCGGATGCACAGACGCGGGTCGACCGGATGCTCGTGCAGTACCCGCGCAACTATCCGCTGAATCAGGTGCGGGTCGACTTGTTGCTCAAGCAGAACCGCCCGTCTGACGCAGAGAAAGCCCTTGAGGCCCTGCTCAAGAACCGCCCGAACGATCCGGACGTCTGGTACATGGTGGCCGAGACTCGCGGCCTGTCCGGCAACATCATTGGCCTGCATCAAGCCCGCGCCGAGTACTTCGCACTGATCGGCGACTACCGCCAGGCGATCCAGCAACTGGACTTCGCCAAACGTCGCGCAGGCACCAACTTCCCGCTGTCGTCACGCATCGATGCGCGTCAACGGGAACTGATGGAGCAAGAGCGCCTGGTCAAGGACATGATGGGCTGAGGTTTCTTTGCCCCATAAAAAAACGCCTCTTTCGAGGCGTTTTTTATTCAGTGACCAACCGGTTTACTCGGCCAGTTTGAAGGTAATGAAGCTGGCACGCCCTTGACGCAAGACCCGCATCGATACCGAGCGGTTCTTTGGCAGCGCCTGGGCGATTTCCGTGAACTCCTTGGCAGAACCAATCGCCTGATTGTTCAAGTGAGTAATCACGTCGCCCGGTTGCAGACCGATCAGGGCGGCAGGACCTTCCTGAACGTCCTTGATCACCACGCCACCCTTGAGGTCGAAGGCTTTTTTCTGCTCATCGCTCAAATCGGCCACGGATACACCCAGTCGATTGCTGCTGCGCTCGACACCAGGCTTGGCAAGGGCATCAAGCTCTTTGCCTTCCTCTGGAATCGCGCCAACCGTCAGATCGACATTTTTACGCTTGCCGTCACGAATCACTTCAAGCTTGGCTTTCTCACCTGCCTTGAGCGCACCCACCAGATGCGGCAGGTCTGCTGACATGATGATCGGCTGACCGTTCATGCTCAGGATCACGTCACCTACCTGCAAACCACCCTTGGCAGCCGGACCGCCATCCTGGATCTGAGCCACCAGCGCACCGGCCGGCTTCTCCAGACCGAAGGACTCGGCGAGATCCTTGCTCACTTCCTGAATGACCACACCCAACCAGCCTCGGCTGACTTTCCCGCCACTTTTCAGCTGATTGGAAACATCCATGGCAACATCGATCGGGATCGCGAACGACACGCCCATGAAACCACCGGAACGGGTGTAGATCTGCGAGTTGATCCCTACCACTTCGCCCGCCAGGTTGAACAGCGGACCACCCGAGTTACCCGGGTTGATCGGCACGTCGGTCTGGATGAACGGCACATAGTTTTCGTTCGGCAGGCTGCGACCAATGGCACTGACGATGCCCTGGGTCACCGTGTGGTCAAAACCAAACGGCGAACCGATGGCAACAACCCACTGCCCGGCTTTCAGATCCTGGGATTTACCCAATTTGAGCACCGGCAGGCCTTTGCCCTCGACCTTCAGCAACGCCACATCGGAACGTGGGTCAGTGCCGATCAACTTGGCTTTCAACTCACTGCGATCGGCAAGACGCACGATGATTTCATCAGCATCGGCGATCACATGGTTGTTGGTCAGAATGTAGCCATCAGGCGAGATGATGAACCCTGAACCCAGGGATTGCGCTTCACGCTGGCGACCACGAGGCGCACGCTGCTGTGGCGGCATGCCACGCTCGAGAAACTCGCGCAGCGCCGGCGGCAAACCTTCCAGGTCCGGAACATCCTGATTGGAGACCTTACGGTCCGGCAATTTTTGCGTGGTACTGATGTTCACTACCGCAGGCGAGGCTTGCTCGACCAACTGCGTGAAGTCAGGCAGCTCGGCCGCCTGGGCACTGACGGCCTGACCGAGTACTAATACAGCGGCAAAAATGGAGAGGTAGGATTTCAAACGTGGTATCGACATACGGCTCCCGTTACGACGAGCATGGTTAAGCGATATGGAGCAAGGAATACCGGGAAACATACACCGGTACTTTTGTTCCGGGAACAACAAACAAGGCCAGAGCCGTGGGGCTCTGACCTATAGAAAATTTTTGGGGATTTTGCAAATAGAAATGCTCACCAAACATTTCAACATCTCAATTGTGGAGTGGACAATTGCTGACCTCTTTCACAACCAACCGACTGCCCGATGAGCGTCATCGGATCAGCTCACTGCTTGGCCGCAGTGGTATTGGCACGCATGGAGAGTGCAATGCGCTCAGCGGTGCCGATCGGAATTTCGCCGACTACAGTGACCATCATCTCGCCTTCAGGCGTGGTCAGACGTCGCGAAACCGCAACGGTCGGGCCTAACTGAGTACGTGTATCGGTAACCACCGCGCCATTGAGCGGCTCCAGGAACACCGAAAAACGCGCCAGGCCATCGTCATACATCAAGCTGCTGATCTGGACCTTGGTCTGCGGATCCTGGCGTGCACTACTGCTGCTGAGCTCGAAGCCAGGTGGCAACCAGTCGGAATGCCATACCTGAGCGGTTTTCACCGCTAATGCCTTGTCGCTGTCGAGCGCCACAGCCTTGCACTCGGAAGTGGCTTGCAGATCACGCTCAGTCGGCATGTCAGCCGTATCCAGTCGAGTAAACTGGAAACGCTCCAGCAACTGCCCCTTGTCATTCAACAGCAATGATTTCAACGGCAAGCCGGTTTCGCGGTCCAGGTGCAATTCAAAGCCATAACGATGCTGATCACGCGGCGTCAATGAAACGATGACCGCCGGGCGCCCAGCCACGCGCGACTTGCCGATGACGGCAAGGTCATACCAATTCTTGAGCTTTTGTGGATCGAGCGCACGACCAGAAGAGTCGGGAGTATCCCCCAGCCCCGCCACCAGGCTGCCGCTGACGCATTGAGTATGCCCATCAATACGTACGACTTCCTGAGCAGAACCGTCAAGCTGAAGCAAACGCTCGCGGACTTTGCCATCCTGGACGCGGTGCCAGATGTTGTGGGTAGAAAAACTACCGTTACGCTCGTAGACGAAAGTGCCTTGGAAGCTTTGCTGTTGTTCGGCCTGGCCCAGGCGGGTCAACCAGTCCTGAGCCTCATCGGCATAGGCTGGGACAACAAACCAGCCAGTCACCAGCAGCGTAAGTAGAGGGATGGCGCGCATGATCCTCCTTAACGGTTTTCCATGCTTGCCGCACGAGCGTAAGGCAGAGCACTTTCAGTGCCTTTCAGTGCAGCTTGTTGAGCATGTTGGCGCAAGTAGCCTGGCAGACGTTGATCATGCCAGCCCGGCTGACCTTGCAATACGCCGTTGGCCATAGGACCAGTGGCTTGCGAACTCTCATTGTAGCCTGCCAAAACGGCTGGGCCTTTTACTTGAGGAACGGCCAGAGCCGGTTGAGTGGAATGCTGGGCCAATTCGACACCGGCGATCTCATCCTGGTTGTACAGACGCACTCCCGCCAGAACAGCAAGGGTCACCGATGCAGCCACAGCCAGACGACCCACAGTACGCCACGGACCACGAGTGGCCTTGACCGGTACGGCTTCGTCAGCCAGGGCAGCAGAAACGGCCGAAGCAATATCCAGACGAGGGATCAGCAGGTCCTTGTGCATGACTGCACGAGCGACTTGGTAACGGGCCCAGGTCTCGCGGGTTTCAACATCGTCAAAGGCATTTAATACCCGACGCAATTCCAGTTCGTCCGCTTCGTTATCCATCACTGCGGACAGCGATTCCTGCAGGGCTTCACGACTCATGGCGGTTCCTCTCTTGGCTGTCGCCGCTGTCTCAGCTTTCCTGCAACAACGGCTGCAGGGCTTTATCGATGGCTTCCCGAGCGCGGAAAATCCGGGAGCGCACGGTACCCACCGGACACTGCATGACGCTCGCAATGTCCTCGTAACTCAGACCATCGAATTCACGTAAAGTTAATGCCGTACGTAAATCTTCTGGCAATTGCTGGATGGTTCGATGGACGGTGCCTTCGATCTCATCACGCAGCAATGCACGCTCCGGCGATTCGAGATCCTTGAGGCCATGATCGCCATCGTAGAACTCTGCATCCTCTGAACTGACATCGCTATCCGGCGGCCGACGGCCGCGTGAAACCAGATAGTTTTTCGCCGTGTTGATGGCGATTCGGTAAAGCCATGTATAAAACGCGCTGTCGCCGCGAAAATTTCCAAGTGCACGGTAGGCCTTGATAAAGGCTTCCTGTGCGACATCCTGGGCTTCATGGGTGTCGTGCACGAAACGCACGATCAACCCGAGAATTTTGTGCTGGTATTTCAGCACTAGCAGATCGAAAGCGCGCTTGTCGCCGCGTTGAACGCGCTCGACCAGCTGCTGATCCTCTTCCTGGGTTAGCATGAACACTCCTCGATAAGCTCAGAGGAGGCTTGCATAACTAATCGATCAGGCTTGCAAACATAGACTCGGGCTTTTCGCAAAAGTTCTCCCCCTCCAAGCAAGTTTCCTGCGCGCTCTGATTTGGCACACACGAAAGACGCAGCACAGGCTGAGCCGGCTACGCGAATAATCTTTTCGTCGAATCCACCCGCAATGACCAAAACACAAATCCTGCGTGAAGCCGACGCTGCTCCTTGTTTCAGGCAACCTTCTATTGAGCTTGAGCGCTTGGCAAAGTTCCCAACCTTTATAGTCATGCGAAACGAATAATGTATGACCACGCGGCGAAAAACAGCACTTCATCGGCGATCAGGCTGCCTTATCGTCGATCCCGCGTGCAAATCGCCCTACACAGCCATCTGTCTTTTCCGTCACAGTAGTTTCACATTGCCACGTAGGCCCGACTATTGTGCCGATCCACCCCTCTATATACTAGTGCACTGTGTGGCTGTCTCGACTCGCCGATTCAGGTGTCTTGCGCCAACCCCGACCCGGGTCGCTTTGAGCGGAATCCTGAAATGAGCCAACAGTTTCAACATGATGTTCTGGTGATTGGCAGCGGCGCTGCCGGTTTGAGTCTGGCACTGACCTTGCCCGATCATTTGCACATTGCCGTACTGAGCAAAGGCAACCTCGCCAACGGTTCGACCTACTGGGCCCAGGGCGGTGTCGCTGCCGTACTGGATGACACCGATACCGTTGAATCCCACGTCGATGACACCCTCAACGCTGGCGGAGGTCTGTGCCACAAGGACGCCGTGCGTTTTACCGTCGAGCATAGCCGCGAAGCCATTCAATGGTTGATCGATCAGGGCGTGCCATTCACCCGCGATGAACAGTCCCGCACTGAAGACGGCGGTTTCGAGTTTCATTTGACCCGCGAGGGCGGCCACAGTCATCGACGTATTATTCATGCCGCCGACGCCACAGGCGCCGCGATTTTCAATACGTTGCTTGATCAAGCTCGGCAACGACCGAACATCGAGTTGCTGGAGCAACGGGTCGCCGTTGATCTGATCACCGAAAAGCGCCTGGGCCTGGAAGGTGATCGCTGCCTTGGTGCCTACGTGCTCAATCGCGGCACCGGTGAAGTCGATACCTATGGTGCGCGGTTCGTGATCCTCGCCTCCGGCGGTGCCGCGAAAGTCTATCTCTACACCAGCAACCCCGACGGTGCTTGCGGCGACGGCATTGCGATGGCCTGGCGCTCGGGCTGCCGGGTGGCGAATCTGGAGTTCAACCAGTTCCACCCCACCTGCCTCTACCACCCACAAGCCAAAAGCTTCCTGATTACCGAAGCCCTGCGTGGTGAAGGCGCACATTTGAAGCTGCCGAACGGCGAACGCTTCATGCAGCGCTTTGACCCTCGCGCCGAACTGGCGCCACGGGACATCGTCGCCCGGGCAATCGACCATGAAATGAAGCGCCTGGGTATCGACTGCGTCTATCTGGACATCAGCCACAAACCTGCATCTTTCATCAAGTCGCACTTCCCGACGGTGTACGAACGCTGCCTGGAATTTTCCATCGACATCACCAAGCAGCCGATCCCGGTGGTCCCGGCCGCGCATTACACCTGCGGCGGCGTCATGGTCGACCAACACGGCCGCACCGACGTGCCTGGCCTGTATGCAATTGGCGAAACCAGCTTCACCGGCCTGCACGGTGCCAACCGCATGGCCAGCAATTCGCTGCTGGAATGCTTCGTTTATGCCCGTTCGGCGGCGGCCGACATTCTTGAACAACTGCCTGAAGTCGCGATTCCGAGCGCCCTGCCCGCCTGGGACGCCAGCCAGGTCACCGACTCCGACGAAGACGTGATCATTGCGCACAACTGGGACGAGCTTCGGCGGTTCATGTGGGACTACGTGGGCATCGTGCGCACCAACAAGCGCCTGCAACGCGCCCAGCATCGCGTGCGCCTGCTGCTGGACGAGATCGACGAGTTCTATAGCAACTACAAGGTCAGCCGGGATTTGATCGAACTGCGCAACCTGGCTCAGGTGGCCGAACTGATGATTCGCTCAGCCATGGAGCGCAAGGAAAGTCGTGGCCTGCATTACACCCTCGATTACCCGAACATGCTGCCAGAAGCGCTGGACACTATTCTGGTGCCGCCCACCTACGCCGACTGAACTTGAGCCGGACCCGCAGGCGTCGGTGAACATCCGTCGCCTGCGCATCGCGCGGCACACAGATCGCCCGGACCCGCCGTTCGCCTTTCAGACGAAAACGCAACACGACGACCAACGGTAGCGCCAGGCTGTCCGGACATAATTGCACGGATTGCCAACCCGATAGCCGATTCCACAACTGCCAACCATCAGCGTCCCGACGCAAACCGCGAAATGCCTGCGGGTGCGTCAGCAGAATCTGTCGCGGCAACACCCAAAAACCGTGAGCCACGCACAGCGCAATGCCGAGCAAACTGGCCCATAGCGGTATAGAGAGCAGCAATAGCGAACCCAGCGCGAGCAGCTGGGCGAGAAGATAAGCCGCCAGCAATTGCCGTGAGGCATGCCAGCGGCACTCAAACGGGTTACTTGGGTTGGACACGGTCCAGAATCATGCGAACCATGCGCTGCAGCTCAGGGTCTTCCGATTCGGCGCGTTCCATGAACCAGCCGAACATGTCCTGATCTTCGCATTCGAGCAGTTTGCGATAGCACTCGCGATCAACATCGTTGAGGTGCGGATAGACCTCTTTGACAAACGGCACGAGCAACACGTCAAGCTCGAGCATGCCGCGGCGGCTGTGCCAGTAGAGGCGGTTCAGTTCAACATCTTCGACCATGGAGCGCTCCTCAAATAGAGCGCAAGTATACAGCCCCTATCCGTGTCGAACAGTCGGCTTTGGTCGGGCACCCTCGATCCTTTGTGAACTACCCATTTCAAGGGCGCCCCCTTATGATGTCCTCCAGACTCTTTACCCTGCGATGACCCATGGCCGATTCTGCTTTTTTCTGCACCTTGTCCCATGAAGGCGTGCTCGCCGTTCGCGGCTCCGACGCCAGCAAGTTCCTTCAGGGGCAATTGACCTGCAACCTCAATTACCTGAGCGACACCCAGGCCAGCCTTGGTGCACGCTGCACCCAGAAAGGCCGCATGCAGTCGAGTTTTCGCATCCTGCTGGAAGGTGACGGGGTGCTGTTGGCGATGGCCAGCGAGTTGCTGGAGCCACAACTGGCGGACCTGAAAAAGTACGCGGTGTTCTCCAAATCCAGATTGACCGACGAAAGCGCTGCCTGGATTCGCTTTGGCCTGCAGCACGCAGAAGCCGTCCTGTCCGGCCTGGGCCTGGCACTTCCCCGGGAAGACGGCACCGTTGCCCGCGCAGGCGGCTTGATTGCCATTCGTGTGTCATCCGATCGCGTCGAACTCTGGGCGGCGGCCAGTCAGGCCGACACCTTGCGCAACACGCTGGGCGCACTGCTGCCTGAAGGCAATCTGAACCAGTGGCTGCTCGGGCAGATCCGCGCCGGCATCGGCCAGGTGATGCCGCAAACCCGCGAGCTGTTCATACCGCAAATGCTCAATCTGCAAGCGGTGGGCGGCGTGAGCTTCAAGAAAGGTTGCTACACCGGCCAGGAAATCGTCGCGCGCATGCAGTACCTGGGCAAACTCAAGCGTCGGTTGTATCGCCTGCAACTCGACACCGCCGAACTGCCCGAGCCTGGCACTGCACTGTTTTCCCCAACCCACGGCAGTTCCATTGGTGAAGTGGTGATCGCCGCGCACGCCGAACAGAACATCGAGCTGTTGGCGGTGCTGCAAGCCGAAGCCGCGGATAGCGGCGACGTGCACCTTGGCGCCCTGGAGGGCCCGGCCCTGCACCTGCTTGACCTGCCTTACCCACTGGATCGTGACCTTGAGATCCAGCGTTAATTGCAGCATTTTTTTGCAATACCCTAGAGAAACTCAATGAGCGAGCTGGCGGAAAAGGTCCAACAGGATTTGGTTGAGGCCATCGATAACGATGACCTGGTTCTGCCAACGTTGCCGGAAGTGGCCTTGCAGATTCGCAAGGCTGCCGAAGACCCGGAAATCAGCGTCGCCACCCTGAGCAAAGTCATCGGCCGCGACACCGCGCTGTCCGCGTGCTTGATCAAGGTGGTCAACAGTCCGTTGCTGCGTGCCGCTCAGGAAGTGACCGATCTGCACACGGCAATCACCCGATTGGGCATCAATTACAGCAGCAACCTGGCTATCGGCCTGGTCATGGAACAGATTTTCCATGCCCGCTCCGACGTGGTGGAACAGAAGATGCGCGAAGTCTGGCGCAAAAGTCTGGAAATCGCCGGTGTCAGCTATGCGCTGTGCCGCACTCATACCCAATTGAAACCGGATCAGGCGGCCCTTGGCGGGCTGGTGCATCAGATCGGCGTGCTGCCGATTCTGACCTACGCCGAAGACCACTACGAGCTGCTGTCAGATCCGGTCAGCCTCAACCATGTGATCGAACACATTCATCCGCTGCTCGGTGACAAGCTGCTGCAGGTCTGGGAGTTTCCGGAAATGCTGGTGAAGCTGCCGGGGCTGTTTCTGGACCTCAAACGTCAGTCCGAACAGCTCGATTATGTCGACCTGGTGCAAATAGCCAGCCTGTATTGCCACAAGGACACCGATCATCCGCTGTCCAGAATCGATGTGCTCGGCGTGCCGGCGTTCAAAAAACTGGGGATTGATCCAGAGAACACGGCGATGTGCAGTGACCTGGAAGAGTCACGCTCGATGTTCTATTGATCGCTGCAGAGGGGCTTCTGTGGCGAGGGGGCTTGTCGGAACGCCGCACCGCCCTGTTCGGCTGCGAAGCAGTCGTAAAATCGGATGAGTCGTTGATTCAGATAAAACGCGGTAACCATTCTTGGGACCGCTTCGCGCTCCAGCGGGGGCAAGCCCCCTCGCCACAGGTATTGTGTTTCGCTCGCAGGAAATCAGCCCTACCCGGCGATAAAACTGACCCGAACCTTCAACCCGGCCTGCGCGCCATCGTGCAGGCTGATCTGGGCCAGATGGGCGCGGCAGATTTCACCGACAATCGCCAGGCCCAGGCCTGAACCCGCCACCTGCTGATTACGCCGGTAGAAACGCTCGAACACCCGGTCGCGCTCCTCAAGCGGTATCCCCGGTCCATCATCCTCGACCTCCAGCACCGCGGGCGCACTGACGCGCAAGATCACGTTGCCGCCGGGGGGCGTGTGAGCCAAGGCGTTATCCACCAGATTGCTCAACAGTTCATTCAACAACGTTGGCTCGCCGCGCAGCCATACCGGCTCCTCAGCCTCCAACGCCAAAGCGACGCCCCGCGCGTGGGCCAACGGCGCCATGGCCAAGCCCAACTCGCGAGTCAATTGACTCAGATCGAGCAACTGCGCCCCACCCTCGGCAATCGCCCGCGCGCCGTTCTCGACGCGTGCAAGCGAGAGCAATTGATTCGCCAAATGAGTCAGCCGATCAGTGCCCTGAGCGGCGCTCTCCAACGTATTTCGCCAGATTTGCGGCTCGCCCGCCCGCAGTCCTAATTCGAGCCTTGCTTTAAGAGCCGCCAACGGCGTTCGCAACTCATGAGCGGCATCGGCGATGAACTGCGCCTGGCGCTCGAACTGCCCACGCAAGCGCTCGGTAAAGTGGTTAAGCGCGCGCACCAGCGGCCACAATTCGCGCTGCACTTCCACCAGTGGCAAAGGCCGAAGGTCATCCGACTGCCGCTCCTCCACCACCGTGCGCAAACGCTCGAGTGGGCGCAATGCCGCGCTCACCGCAAACCACACCAACAGCAACGCCCCCACTGCCAGCAGGCCCAGACGCAGCAAGGTATCGGTCATCAGGCTGCGAGCCATGCGGACGCGGGCCTCGTCGGTTTCCGCCACGCGGATTTCCGCCATGCCATTCATGTTCGGTTCGGTCACCGGCTTGAGCAGGCTCACTACCCTCACGTTCTGCCCTTGGTAAATGGCGTCATAGAACCGCGCCAGCGCTGGATAATCGTCGGTTCGCGGCGTGCCTGGCGGTGGCCCGGGCAGGTTTTCGTAACCGGAAATCAGCTGCTGATGAATGTCGTTGACCTGGTAGTAAATGCGCCCGGCGCTGTCGTAGGCAAACGTGTCCAGCGCCACGTAAGGCACATCGGCGCTGAGGCTGCCGTCTCGCTGGGAAAGCCCGGCGGCGATGGTTCGCGCCGAGGCCAGCAAGGTCCGGTCATACGCTGTATCGGCCGCTTCGCGACCGTTCCAGTAGGCACTCAAACCGCTGGCAATCATCAGCACCACCAGCAGCAGTGCCAGGTTCCACAGTAACCGCCAGCGCAGACTGCCGGGCTTATGCATCGCGGGCTTCCAGCAGGTAACCGAGCCCCCTGAAGGTCACGATTGCCACCGCATGGCCGTCGAGTTTCTTGCGCAAACGGTGGACGTAGATTTCGATGGCGTCAGGGCTGGCCTCTTCGTCCAGACCAAACACTTGGGAGGCAAGCTGCTCCTTGCTCATCACTCGCCCAGGGCGCGCGATCAACGCCTCGAGCACCGCTTGTTCGCGGGAAGTCAGGGTCAGCAGTTCATCGCCGAGGGTAAAGCGCCGAGTGTCCAGGTCATACACCAACACGCCGCAGCGTTGCTGACGCTCGCCGCCGAGTACGCTGCGGCGCAACAGGGCCTTGACCCGCGCTTCCAGCTCGGTCAGTTCAAAGGGTTTGGCCAGGTAGTCATCGGCGCCAAGGTTGAGCCCGTGAACCCGATCCTTGACGTCGCTGCGGGCCGTCAGCATCAGCACGGGCAAGTTTTTACCACGGCTGCGCAAACGCGCCAGCACCTCGAAACCGTCCATGCGCGGCAAGCCGACATCGAGGATCGCCACCGCGTACTCCTCGCTGTTCAAGGCCAGGTCGGCAGCCACCCCATCGTGCAGCACATCGACGGTCAAACCGGTGCTCTTGAGCGCCTGGGCGACACTTTCGGCCAACTGCAGATGGTCTTCGACGAGAAGAACACGCATGGATTTTTACCTCATTCGGGGATGGTCGACGCCATTCTTTGGCGCGGAGTTTACAGCCGCATCCACCGCTGTGAAGCCCGAAAACAATGAAAGTCTGCTGAAAGGTTGGAGAAAGGTTAGCCCGTTAGAGTCCAGCCACGGACCGTTTCGACTGCCGTGACCATGAAGCGCTGCAACCGAAAAACGCCTCGAAGCGTTTTCGCCAAATAAGAACAATAAACGGAGTATTTCAGCATGCTGTCCACACAGCCTCAGGCTTGCCCGCCTGCGCGTTTTTCCCGCCTCGGCTCCACCGCCCTCGCCAGTGCCGCCGCCCTCGCCGGCTTTTCGCCCGTCAGCCAGGCCGCCTTCTTCGAAGACAGTAGCGCGACCCTCGAAACCCGCAACATGTACTTCAACCGTGACTTTCGCAGCGGCACCAGTGCCCAGCAATCCAAACGTGACGAATGGGCCCAGGGCTTCATGCTCAACGTGCAGTCAGGTTATACCGACGGCACCGTGGGTTTTGGCGTGGACGCGCTGGGCATGCTCGGGGTCAAGCTCGACTCCAGCCCCGACCGCACCGGCACCGGCTTGTTGCCGACCCACGATGATGGGCGTGCCGCCAACGAGTACTCCAAACTCGGCCTGACCGGCAAAATGAAGATCTCCTCCACCGAGCTCAAAGTCGGCAGCCTGATCCCCGAACTGCCGACCCTCAAGCCCAACGACGGGCGCATTCTGCCGCAGACCTTTGAAGGCGGCCTGGTGACCTCAAAGGAAATCAAGAACCTGACCTTCACCGGCGGACGCCTGGATAAAGCCAAGGACCGCGACAGCACCGACTTCGAGGACATCGCCCTCAACAACAAGAACAGCCGTTTCGCTGGCACCGTGCCCGGCACCCATTTCGATTTCGGCGGTGTCGACTACAAGTTCACCGACAAGATCACCGGCAGTTACCACTTCGCTCAGTTGGGCGAGGTCTACAACCAGCATTTCCTTGGCCTGGTCGCTTCGCAACCGTTCGGCCCAGGCACTTTCGCCACCGACCTGCGGCTGGCCATCAGCAACGACCAGGGCCAGGCCCGCGGCGGCAAGATCGACAACAAATCCCTCAACGGTCTGGTGAGTTATGCCTTGAGCGGGCATAAACTCACCGCCGGTTATCAGCATATGTCCGGTGACAGCGCGTTCCCGTATGTCGATGGTGCCGACCCTTATCTGGTCAACTTCGTGCAGATCAACGACTTTGCCGGCGCCGAAGAACACTCCTGGCAGGCGCGTTATGACTACGACTTCGCCAAGCTCGGGGTTCCGGGCCTGAGCTTCATGACCCGTTACATCAGCGGTGACAATATCAAGCTGAAAAACGGCGCCACCGGCGAAGAGTGGGAACGCAATACCGAAATCAAATACGTGGTGCAAAGTGGTGCCCTCAAGGACGTCGCCGTGCGTCTGCGCAATGCCACCTACCGCTCCAACTATTCCGCCCGTGACGCTGATGAAGTGCGTTTGCTGGTGAGCTATAGCGTTGCCCTTTGGTAATGGATTCAACCAACGACAGCTCCTACACAACAACAACTCCTGTGGAGACGAAAAATGGACTTATCACTGCGTAAAGTTGCATTAGCCGCCAGCTGCCTGCTGTTCGCCGGCCCACTGCTGGCCGACGTCGCTGGCGAGCCCAAGCGCCCGGAATGCATCGCCCCGGCCTCCCCGGGCGGTGGCTTCGACCTGACCTGCAAACTGGCGCAAAGCGCGCTGGTGAACGAAAAAATCCTGACCAAACCGATGCGCGTGACCTACATGCCCGGCGGTGTCGGCGCGGTGGCTTACAACGCCGTCGTCGCCCAGCGCCCTGCGGACGCCGGTACCCTGGTGGCCTGGTCCAGCGGCTCGCTGCTGAACCTGGCCCAAGGCAAGTTCGGCCGCTTCGACGAAAGCGCCGTGCGCTGGCTGGCAGCGGTGGGCACCAGCTACGGTGCCATCGCGGTGAAAAGCGACTCGCCCTACAAGAACCTCGACGATCTGGTTCAGGCGTTGAAGAAAGACCCGAGCAAAGTAGTGATCGGCTCCGGCGGCACAGTGGGCAGTCAGGACTGGATGCAAACCGCGCTGATCGCCAAGGCCGCCGGCATCAACCCGCGTGACCTGCGTTACGTCGCCCTCGAAGGCGGCGGCGAAATCGCTACCGCGCTGCTCGGTGGCCACATCCAGGTCGGCAGCACCGACATCTCCGACTCCATGCCGCACATCCAGAGCGGTGACATGCGCCTGCTGGCCGTGTTCGCCAACGAGCGCCTGGACGAGCCGGAAATGAAGGACATTCCGACCGCCAAAGAGCAAGGCTACGACATCGTCTGGCCAGTGGTTCGGGGTTTCTACCTCGGGCCAAAAGTCAGTGATGCGGAATACGCCTGGTGGAAAAACGCCTTCGACAAACTGCTGGCCTCGGAAGACTTCGCCAAGCTGCGCGATCAGCGTGAACTGTTCCCGTTCGCCATGACCGGGCCAGAGCTGGACACCTACGTGAAGAAGCAGGTAGCGGACTACAAACTGCTGGCCAAAGAGTTCGGCCTGATTCAGTAATCGCCTCTGTCTCGCGGCCAGCCCCTTGCGCATCAAGGGGCTGGCCCAGGAGTTTGTCATGCTCTTACAACGCATTTTTGCCTCGGCGCTGTTACTGGCCTGTCTCGGCCTGGCACTGATGGCCTGGCCGTATCAAGCGGCTTTTTCCTATGAACCTGTCGGCCCCAGAGCCTTTCCGCTGTTGATGCTCGGCTTGATGGGCGTGGCACTGCTGTACATGGTGTTTCGCCCTGCGCCGATCAAACACAGTGAAGACGAGCCGCCACTGGACCGCGAAACCCTGACCAAGATCGGTGTCTGTGTCGTTCTGCTGCTGGTGTTCGCCGGAACCTTCGAACCGCTCGGGTTCATTGTTTCGAGCATCCTCATCGGCGTACCGATGGCCCGCTTGTACGGTGGCCGCTGGTTGCCGAGCGTGGTGATCATCAGTTTGATGAGCGTCGGTCTGTACATGCTGTTCGACCGGTTGATGGACGTGCCACTGCCGTTGGGCCTGCTCGACGTTCTGGAGAACTGATATGGATACCCTTAACTACCTCGGCCAGGGCTTTGGCGTCGCACTGACCCCTTTCAACCTGGTCACCGCGTTGTGCGGCACCCTGATCGGCACCGTGGTCGGCTTGTTGCCGGGCCTGGGGCCGATCAACGGTGTGGCGTTGTTGATCCCGATTGCGTTCGCCCTCGGCCTGCCACCGGAGTCCGCACTGATTCTCTTGGCTGCCGTCTACCTGGGCTGCGAATACGGCGGGCGTATCAGTTCGATTCTGCTGAACATTCCGGGCGAAGCGTCCACGGTCATGACCACCCTTGATGGCTACCCCATGGCCCGCCAGGGCATGGCCGGCGTGGCGCTGTCGTTGTCGGCCTGGAGCTCGTTCATCGGCGCGTTCATCGCCACCTGCGGCATGGTGCTGTTCGCCCCGTTGCTGGCGAAATGGGCCATCGCCTTCGGCCCGGCGGAATATTTCGTGCTGATGGTCTTCGCCATTGTCTGCCTCGGAGGCATGGCCGGTGATCGACCGCTGAAAACCTTCATCGCCGCGCTGATCGGGTTGTTTCTGTCGTGCGTCGGGATCGACGCCAACAGCGGTGTGTACCGTTTCACTGGAGACAACATCCACCTCACCGACGGTATTCAGTTCGTGGTGTTGGTGCTGGGCCTGTTCTCCATCAGCGAAATCCTGTTGCTGCTGGAAAAAACCCATCACGGCCAGGAAGCCGTGAAAGCCACCGGGCGGATGATGTTCAACTTCAAGGAAGCCGCCTCGGTGTTCGTAGTGAACATCCGTTGCGGCGTTCTGGGGTTCATCATGGGTGTGTTGCCAGGTGCCGGTGCGACACTGGCCAGTGCCGTTGCCTACATGACCGAGAAACGTATTGCCGGCGCCAGCGGCACCTTCGGCCAGGGCGACAAACGTGGCCTCGCGGCACCGGAAACCGCCATCGGCGGTGCAGCCTGCGGCGCATTGGTCCCGATGCTGACCCTTGGTGTACCGGGTTCGGGCACCACGGCGGTGATGATCGGCGCCCTGTCGCTATACAACATCACCCCGGGGCCACTGTTGTTCCAACAGCAACCGGACATCGTCTGGGGCCTGATCGCCTCGTTGTTCGTCGCCAACGTCATGCTGGTGATCCTCAACATCCCGATGATCCGCATCTTCACCCGCATCCTTGCCGTGCCGAACTGGGCACTGGTGCCGGTGATCGCGATCATTACCGGGATCGGCGTCTACGCCGTGCACGCGACGACCTTCGACCTGTTCCTGATGATCGGCATCGGCATCTTCGGCTACATCCTGCGCAAGCTGGATTTCCCGCTGTCACCGGTTTTGCTGGGGTTCATTCTTGGCGGCTTGATGGAACAGAACCTGCGACGTGCGCTGTCGATTTCCAACGGTGCGCTGGAAATCCTCTGGTCGAGCCCCATCACCTTCGGTTGCTGGGTACTGACGGCAAT
This sequence comes from Pseudomonas fluorescens HK44, assembly GCF_000217955.3. GTDB lineage: Bacteria > Pseudomonadota > Gammaproteobacteria > Pseudomonadales > Pseudomonadaceae > Aquipseudomonas > Aquipseudomonas fluorescens_AQ. The sequence continues at coordinate 1,599,483 of NZ_AFOY02000015.1, forward strand.
CATGTTACTGATGCCGATCCTGCGCATCTGGCGCAAACGCTCCGTCGCGCGGCGTGCAATCGCCGATGTCTGATCGGCTTTTCAAAAGCTGGTGGGGAACGCCGCTGGTCGGTCTGCTGGGCGGGTACCTCGCCAGCCAGATCGGCTGGCCGCTGCCATGGATGGTCGGCTCGTTGCTGGCGATCATCCTGGTGCGCTGCCTGACACCCTGGCAATTGGCGGAAATCCCTGGCGGGCGTAAATGCGGCCAGTGGATTGTCGGCATCGGTATTGGTCTGCACTTCACCCCGGTGGTGATCGAGCAGGTCATGAGCCACTTTGGCCTGATTTTCTTCGGGGCGCTGGTCACCAGCCTATCGGCAGTGGTCGGGGTCTGGTTGTTGCGGCGCACCGGCGAGGATCGCGCCACCGCGTTTTTCTCCAGCATGCCGGGCGGTTCCGGTGAAATGGTCAACCTTGGCGCACGCAATGGCGCCGTGCTTAGCCGGGTGGCCGCGGGGCAAAGCCTTCGGGTGCTGGTGGTGGTGCTGTGTGTGCCGGCAGCCTTCAAATACCTGCTCGGGGACGGTGTCCCGCAACTGCATCCGGCCACCGTTGATTGGCACTGGCTGGCTGTGTTGTTTCCGGCCGGAGCCCTGCTCGCCTGGATCTGGCAACAGTTGCGCCAGCCCAACCCCTGGCTGTTCGGCCCATTACTGGTGAGTGCTGCGGTGAGCATCAGCTGGGATTTGCATATCAGCCTGCCCCATGGCGGCAGTCAGATCGGCCAATGGCTGATCGGCAGTGGCCTGGGCTGTCACTTCAATCGGCAGTTCTTTCGTCGTGCGCCGTCGTTCATGGGTCGGACCCTGATCGGTACGGCGCTGACCATGCTGATCGCCACATTGGCCGCGTTGGGGCTGAGTGCGCTGACCCAACTGGACCTGCGCTCACTGACCCTGGGCATGATGCCCGGCGGCATTGCAGAAATGAGCCTGACCGCTGAAACCTTGCAACTGTCGGTGCCTTTGGTCACAGCGATGCAAGTGATGCGGTTGTTGTTCGTGCTGTTTCTGGCGGAGCCATTGTTCAGGTATTGGAACCGGCAACCGGATGAAACCTGAGTTGATCACCTGTGGCGAGGGGGCTTGTCGGAACGCCGCACCGCCCCCGTTCGGCTGCGTAGCAGTCGTAAACCCTATGTCTGTGGTGTGTCTGACGAAATGCAGTGGCTGGTTTTGGGGCCGCTTCGCGACCCAACGGGGGCAAGCCCCCTCGCCACAGAAGCCCCTCCCCTTCACTTTCGCGTCGTTTCAGACCGGAGGTAACCGCCACTCGATCGGCGTCTCGCCATTCTGTTCAAGAAACTTGTTGGCGCGGCTGAAGTGCCCGCAACCGAGAAATCCGCGATAGGCGGACAGCGGTGATGGGTGCACCGACGTCAGCACCAGATGCTTGGTCGCATCGATCAGTTTCTGCTTGCTCTGCGCGTGAGCGCCCCACAGCAAAAACACCAGATGGGGCTGATGCTCGCTGACCACCTCGATAATCCGATCGGTAAAGTGCTGCCAGCCCTTGCCCGCATGGGCGTTGGCGTTGGCCCGCTCCACGGTCATGGTGGTGTTGAGCATCAGCACGCCCTGGTCGGCCCAGCTTTGCAGGTAACCGTGGTTCGGGATGTCGATGTTCAGGTCGCGCTTCAACTCTTTATAGATGTTCACCAGCGACGGTGGTGCCGGTACACCCGGTTGCACCGAGAAACACAAGCCATGGGCCTGACCCGGGCCGTGGTATGGGTCCTGGCCGAGGATCACCACTTTGACCTTGTCCAGCGGCGTCGAGTTGAGGGCATTGAAGATCATCGGCCCCGGCGGATAGATTTCCTTGCCTGCGGCGTTTTCCTGCCGCAGAAACTCGCGCAACTCAGCCATGTAAGGCTGGTCGAATTCGGCACGCAGTGCTTCCTTCCAGCTCGGTTCGAGTTTGATACGGTCTTCAGCAGTCATGGTTACACCCGAGTATTCAATGGGGCGAACCCTAGGAAAGCCCACCGAGCTTGTCAATTGATCTGACGCAGATCCAGCACTTTCTCGTACAGCGATCATACTGAACGTTCAAATCAGTCATCGAGGTCAAAATGAATCTGCACTTCGAAGAACTCACCGGCACGGACGGCGCACGCATCGGTATCGCCAGCCTGGATGCCGAAAAAACCCTGAACGCCCTCTCGCTGCCGATGATCAGAGCCTTGAGCGATCAACTGGAGGCCTGGGCCAAAGAGCCGCAGATTGTCTGCGTGCTGTTACGCGGTAACGGCGCCAAGGCGTTTTGCGCCGGCGGTGAAGTGCGCAGCCTGGTAGAGGCCTGTCGAGCCCATCCCGGTGAGGTGCCGCCCTTGGCCGCACAGTTTTTCTCGGCGGAATATCACCTTGATTTCCGCTTGCACACTTACCCTAAACCGCTGATCTGCTGGGGCCACGGTTACGTCCTCGGTGGCGGCCTGGGGTTGCTGCAAGGCGCGAGCATCCGCATCGTCACACCGAGCAGCCGCCTGGCCATGCCTGAAATCAGTATCGGTCTGTACCCGGATGTTGGCGCCAGTTGGTTTTTATCACGACTGCCCGGCAAGCTCGGCCTGTTTCTTGGTTTGACCGGCGCGCAGATGAACGCACGCGACGCCATTGATCTGGACCTGGCTGACCGCTTCTTGCTGGAAGAACAGCAGGAAGAGCTCATCGAAGGTCTGCTGCAACTGAACTGGCAGGAACAGACGCCAATGCAGCTCAACAGCCTGCTCAAGGCCTTGCAGCAAGAAGCCGTCGGGCAAATGCCCGAGGCGCAATGGTTGCCACGACGCCAGCAGATTGATGAGTTGCTGGATGTCAGCGATGTACGTTGCGCCTGGCGCGCCATCAGTCTGTTGCGCGATCACCGCGACTTGCTACTGGCACGTGCGGCGAAAACCCTGCACGAGGGCTGCCCGCTGACCGCCTGTCTGGTCTGGGAGCAGATCCAGCGTGCTCGGCACCTGTCACTGGCCGAGGTATTCCAGATGGAATACACCATGAGCCTGAACTGCTGTCGGCACCCGGAATTCAGCGAAGGTGTTCGTGCACGCTTGATCGACAAGGACCAGAAGCCGCATTGGCATTGGCCGAACATCAACGCGATACCTGAAGCGGTCGTCCAGGCGCATTTTCACAAGGTCTGGGAAGGTCGACATCCGCTGGCGGATTTGTCGGGTTACTGAAATTTCAGGCATAAAAAAGCGGCGCTGAATGCGCCGCTTGTTCGTTGCAAGGCCTAACGGTGGCCGTCCCAACTGCGGCGGCCATCGCGACCATCACGGTCACCATGTCTGTCGTGATCACGCCCGTCACGATGCCCCCGATCATCCCATTCCCGGCGGCCATGGCCACCCTCTTCGCGATGACCCCAGCCATGGCGGTCGCGGTCATCCCAGCCACGGCTCTGGTAAACGCGGTACTCGACTCGCGGTGGTGCCTGGTAATAACGCGGCGCTGGCTGGTAATAGCGCGGCGGCGAGTAGTAACGCGGAGCTGGCTCGTAGTAACGCGCAGGCGGTGCGGAGTAATAGGATCCACCTCCGTAGTAATAGGCTGGCGCCGGAGAGGTGTAGACCTCAGAGCTGTAATTACCGGGACCTTCGTCGTAATAGGGTACACAAGCAGAAAGCGTCAAACCCAATGAAGCAATGAGAAGAAGTCGACGATACATGGCGGCCTCCTGGACCGCGAATGAGCCATACCAGCGACGCTGGTCAGCGGCAGCCAATTCATCTGGCTGACGAAACATCTGACAGCAAAATCAGAATCTGGTGCGATTTAGAAACAAATTTAAACAAGTAGCCAATAACGCTTCTCGACCGCTGGAAGCCGGCATGAAAAACGGCGCCTCCTTTACCCGCAAAGCGCCGTGAAATGAAAGAATTGAAAAACCATTGAGCCCGCTCGCCTTATCTGGCTTCAATCGTGCTCGTGGCGATCCCCCCCGCGGTCATGGTCGTGGTCACCATGGTAATAATGGCGATAACCGCCGTAATAGCGAGGGCCATAGTAGTAACCACCATAGTAATAAGGCCTGTAGTAATAACCGCCGTAGTAATAAGGTGCCGGCACGGTGTACACCTCTGGGCCGTAATAGCCGGGTTCTGCGTAGTAAAAACAGGCGGAAAGACTCAAGCCAAACAACGCACTGAGCAAGATTCGACGGTACATGGCGGCCTCCTGGACCGCAGGCAGCACCTCCCGAAAACGCGGGTTGCTGCCAGTCGGAACACTAAACGGCTGACATTGATTAAGACTTTGTCACAACCACCAAGTGCCTCTTTGCTCAGAACTTCAGATCAGCGGCCGATCCAACTTGCACAGCCTGTTGTCACGCGCCGATCAGGCGATGTACCGTGCCAAGCCTACCGCCCAGAAGTGCCCCACTCCAGCGATGAATAAACCTGACCTCTGTCCAGCCTGCGGCGCCGGCAACGATTGCAGCCTGGCCGACCCGCGAACCGCCGACCAGGCCTGCTGGTGCTACGCCGTGGCTATCGACCCGGCAGTGCTGCTGGCGTTGCCCGCCGAGCTGCGCGACCGGTCGTGCCTGTGCCCACGCTGCGCGCAGGTCGAGTCGCAGCTGCAAGCAGCCCTATAGGGTAAGATGCGCGCCCTTTTCCGATCTGCCGACCGTCATGCGCGTTGACCGCTTCCTCAGCAACCTGCCCCGCTTCAACCGTAAACAGGTGCGTCTGCTGTTGGTCGAGCGGCGGATCAAGATCGACGGGCAGATCGTCAGCGATCCGCATTGTGACGTGCGCGAGTTCAGCCGTGTCGAGTGCGACGACGAAGTGCTGCAAGTCGGCAAACCACCGCGCTACTTCATGCTGCACAAACCGCCGGGCTGTGTCAGCGCCACTCGCGACCCGCAACACCCAACCGTCCTCGACCTGATCCTTGAGCCTGACAAGGACGATCTGCACATCGCCGGGCGTCTGGACTTCAACACCACCGGGCTGATGCTGATCACCAACGACGGCTCCTGGTCGCGGCGCCTGACCCAACCGCAGACCAAACTGCCGAAGGTCTACTACGTCGAAACCGAACAGCCGATAACGCCGGAGTACGCACAGACCTTCGCCCAAGGCCTGTACTTCGCCTTTGAGGATCTCACCACTCAACCTGCCGACCTGGTCGTGCTGGGCGAAAAATCGGCGCGGCTGAGTATCGTCGAAGGCCGTTATCACCAGGTGAAACGGATGTTCGGCCACTTCGATAACAAGGTCTTGCGCCTGCACCGCGAACGCATGGGGCCACTGGTACTCGACGATACATTGAGACCAGGCGAGTACCGCCCGCTGAGCGCCACAGAGATCCAGCTGATCTGAAGCAAGCGACCGCTGAGCAGAAGTCGTCGAACAATTTACGAACTGCACTTGCGCGATGGCCGCTCCCCTGCTTGAATCAGGACGTCGGCCGAAATGTGACCGGCAAGTCATAACATACTTCTAAGAAACTTTTTGTCGGCAGAGCGCCTCGCAGATTCCACCTCTCCCGACAGACTGCCCGCCAATAACAATACCCGTCGACCAGCCTTCACCGGATCGACATGGGCTCAAAAATTCCAGGCGTATGCCTACCTGTCACAAAGCTCGTGCAATCTTATTGCGCGCATACCCGCTTGCCAGGAGTCTTATGACATGAGGCCAGAAACCGCTGTGCTGGATATACAAGGTCAGTACCGGGTTTACACGGAGTTCTATCGCGCAGACGCCGCAGAGAAGACCATTATTCTGGTCAACGGCTCGATGGCCACTACTGCATCGTTTGCACAAACCGTGAAAAACCTGCACCCGCAATTCAACGTGGTGTTGTACGACCAGCCCTACGCGGGCAAGTCAAAAGCCCACAATCGGCACGAGAAAATGCTCACCAAGGAAATGGAAGGGCAGATCCTCCTTGAGCTGATCGACCATTTTGCCGCGGAACACGTGATGTCATTCTCGTGGGGTGGCGCAGCTACTATGATCGCTCTGGCGCAGCGCCCGCGCCGGATCGAAAAAGCCGTGATCAGCTCGTTTTCGCCAGTGGTCAACGAGCACATGCGCGATTATCTGGAGCGCGGTGTCGACTACCTCGGCAAGCTTGACCGCGACCGTGTCGGCCATCTGGTCAACAACACCATCGGCAAGCACCTGCCATCGTTGTTCAAACGCTTCAACTATCGTCACGTCAGCACCTTGGCCGAACACGAATACGGGCAAATGCACTTCCACATCAGCCACGTGCTCAACAGCGATCGCCTGTGCTACCTCAAGGCAGCCAAGCAAATCAACGTGCCGGTGCTGTTCATGAACGGTGAATGGGACGAGTACACCGCCGCCAGCGATGCCCACCTGTTCGCCAGCCATATACAACACAGCACGTTCAACACCATCCGCGCCACCGGGCACTTTCTCGACATGGAGCACAAAGCTGCCTGCCGAGACAGCCGCCATGCACTGATGGGGTTCCTGAAACCGGCCCACCATGAAGGCCGAACGCGTTCCCACTTCACTCAGGACCACCATGCACTGGCCATTTGAAACAGCGTCCTCGCGAGCAACCTCGTCTTCCTGACTACCCGCATTACCTGTAGGAACGAGGCTTGCCCGCGACAGACCGCAATACGCTTTCAAACCCTGTGCATCATCCTTATCGTCCGCGTTGCCCCTACCGCCGACGACGCACTGCCTTGTCTGCCAAAACCTGCAAAAAACCACGTAACCGCAGATCTGCCAAAGAAAAACTTCAAATCCAGAGCCACATCTGGTACAAAGTCAGCCGCTCTGAGCGGGTGTCGTATAATGGCATTACTCCAGCTTCCCAAGCTGATAACGAGGGTTCTTATTGGACATGCCGTTTTAGTGCACCGTGAAGGCAAGAAAAAGCGGGTATAGTTGAATGGTACAACTATAGCTTCCCAAGCTATCGGTGAGGGTTCGATTCCCTCTACCCGCTCCACCTTCCAGCCAGTGTTTCCGGGCCTTCCAGGGGACTACCCCCCAATCAGGAAGCCCCTCAAAGCCTCATTGCAGCGCCTCGATCCCAACTCCCCAGCATCCCCCTAGAGACACCAAAATCTGGTGCACCGTCGACTCCGTCCAAAATGACGAATCGACAGACCATCGCCCTCCTCGGGTCACCCAATAAACCCTAAAAAGCTCATTTCCGTACCAAGCCTGGATCGCCAACCAGCTCATCATCGTGCGTCCCAGAATGCCGTCCGGAAGCCGACCCAGAATTCCGAAAGTCAGCGAGCGGAATGGCCAGCCCTCCCCCCTCAAAAATTACCTGGACGTCGACAGGGCTCCAAACGACCAGCAGCATCCATTCCAATGTTCAGTCGCTCCCCACCTTCCGATCGCGCTCCTAACCACGCTCACGCTCACGTTGGCGGTAGCGCTTTACAAAGCTGGCTTCGATCAGTTCTTCGACTCCCAATCTAAGCCCGCAGTTTACCAATGAAGCCATAGAACTATCGGTCAGTGAAAAATCATCGGGAATAAAGCCGATATTCTTCACCGTGTTCCTATCAAGTTCTGCTTCAAACGCTTTCAAGAAGTCAGCCAGTCCAGGGCGACGAGCTTCTGTTGCTGCACTTGCAGCGGAGTCATCAGCAACTGTTACTGCATTGGCCGCATTGATACCAATTTGCGCCACCACCTTAGTTATGGAAGGCCAATATTTTAAATCATACTGATAGGTCAATTTATCCAACTTGTTCTTCACATGAGACCTGAAAAGCCCATTGTCCTCAGAAGCCTCTTCAACGACATCCATAATATGGTAGTAGGTATCACTACTAAAACTGGACATCTCTTTAACCTCGGTGCGCCGCGAGAGCAACTCCGAGAGTAACTCTGAAACTTTTGCAACTCGAACATTCAACTCACTGAGTTTCTCGCGATCCTCACGAGCTTCTTTGATCTTTTTAGGATTCCAGGAGTACACCGTGGTTGTGAAGACGTCGAAGAATGACTTCAGCGCCCTGGGCTGTTCAGCCAGCTCGGCATACAGCTCGACGTAGACATCAGCAAGCTCAGTGGTGCGTCCCAGCAGACTCTCGATGATCCGATTGATACTGCACCAGGTACCGTGTTCCTCGTTATATTTAAAGTCCTCACGCAATATGTCTTCACACACATCGATTGCAGCGGCGCGACCTTTAACATCCATATTCAAAACCTCAATTAATTGATAAGCCGATGATAAGGTCTCAGCCGTGAGGTGTCGGTACCTATCCGAAAAAAAATCTCTCCGTTACGGGTACCCTCAGCGCGATCCACCAACCTTCAAGCCCGAGCAGAGCATCAAGCCCAAGCATCAAGCCGAAACCAAACCCGAAGCGGCAGATGATCAAACAGCGCTCCTGTCCAAATAATCCAACAACAACTAACACCACCCACCAAACCCCGCAGCCCAATCAGCTTTACTTTACAACCCAGTAAAGCTAATCACACAAAACATGAGTGGCGAATCGCATCTCTTTCAGTAACACTTAACGTACTCTGCACAGGTATCCGAAATGAACGTGGCCACTTCCTCCCCCGTCGACGACTTGCTCAACCCAGGCGAAAGCGCATCACGCCCTGTCAGAATTCTCGCTGCTGCGGGCAGAATGTTCATCGAGCACGGGTACGAGGGAGCCAGTATGGAGGAGATTGCCAAAGCTGCAGCGGTGACCCGCCAGACCCTGTACAACCGCTTCCCCGAGGGCAAGGAGTCGCTGTTCGTGGCGGTTGCAGAGCGGATGTGGAAGGCCTTCCCAGTTATGCACGTGCCGACCGATGAGCGCGCGCTGGCCGACCCTAGGAATGGACTGATGCAGATCGCTACAGAGTTTGCGTGCTTCTGGTCTGGCCCGACGGCAGCCGACTTCCTGCGTATGGTCTTCATGGAAGGTCGACGGTTCCCCGTGCTTGCCTACCGCTTTGACGAGGTTATCCAGGGGCCAGCTATGACTGTCATCAGCGACTATCTCGCCGAACTGGCACGCCGAGGCATCCTGGCAGTTCAAGTGCCTGAGACTGACGCCCGCTACTTCATGGAGACGCTCAATGGCGGGGTTCTCTTGAAACAGATCAGAGCCAACAGCGAGCCGCTTGCCCGAGAGGAGATCGAGCAGATCGTGGAGCGCACCGTGGACGCCTTCCTGCGATCGCTCCGGCACTGAAATCCTACGGATCAGCAAAAGGCCTGCAAGCGCACGATCAGTCCATACACCGCAGGCCTACCCATGCCCTTCGGCCCTGCCGAGAGCCTCCCCCCCCCTGAAGCCAAGCCGCTCAGCCCACCTCTAGGCCCGTACAGCCCGTACAACCCACCTAGGCCACACAACCCGTAACAAACCACACAGCTCACACAACCCACGCAGCTCTTACTCCAGGCAGAAGATCGCTTATGGCTACAGGAGAACCGCCAAGCCATGAACGTCTACAAGACCAGTCCAGAGCTAACGGCACACGCAGCAACGACGATAGAGGCTCCTAAGGCCCGGCTCCCCCGAACCCTCAGACCACAGACCACAGACCACAGACCACAGACCTAGATACAATCAGAAATCCCCTTCCAGCAACCCCTCCATACCTGCGGGAAGCGAATGCGCACCACTTGGTGGAGTCAGCGCGCCTTGCACTGGCAACGGCAACGGCAACGGCTTGTCCTCCGGCAGCGCCTGATCATCTGTGTCGTACTTCACCTGCCTGATCCCGTGGTAGACGAGGCTGTCACTGACATACTCGATGCAAGGCCCATTGGACTCCTTGGGGCCTCTGACCATATAGCCGTTACGAACCCTTCCCATCGAAGCGGTGGCAGCGCAGGCAACGTGCGAGAACAGCACGATGTTGCTGCCGGCGCTCTCCTGCACCGATTTGAAGATCACACCGTCAATACGGGGCTTACAATGGGTCGCCAGGTACTCAGCGATGACTTGAGTGGTCAGATAGTCGCGCTCTGCTCCAGGGAGCACCGGCACCGTGATTGCGTCATGCAGATACCTCAGGAAATCCCGTCGCCCCAACTTGGAATGGTATTTGGAGTCAAATAAGCTTGGCGTGGGCCCAAGGTCTGCCTTCTCGAAGCGCCCGAAATCCAAAACCTTGACCTCCCTGACCAACCTGAACTCACCGCTCACGACAGTGCCGCCAACCGGGGGGCGTAGCTCAGCGACACAGGTCTTGCGCTCGAAGGCGCCGTAGAAAGCCGGAACACCTGCGGGGTTCATCCTGCCTTCACCTGCTCGCTCCTTCGGAGGCACACCGAGATTACGCGCAGGATCAGCTGTGATCTCGGAGACGCTTTCGGAGCTCATGCAGGTTCGGGCGCGGTAGATCGATGGAGAATCTTCAGGTGTGAGCAATCGCACCACAGCATGCTCATCAGATGACGCTGAGTACTTGTCCAAATCTTTGAAGATCCAGCCTAGGAACGCCTTTGCACTCTCGTTGAAGAAGCGGATTCCATGCTTCATCCCTTCCTGAAACTCACACCATTGGTGGCCGATGTCATCCAAGCTGAAACGTTGTCTGGAATACTGGATGTCGTCGCTGTAGGACGTCAGGCGACTGCACACCGCATCAACGATGGGCTCGTGGTCTTCACAGCCAAAGATTTCGCTGACCCAATAGTCGATGCTATCCCCTTCCTGGTATTGGATGCGCCCTTCGCTCCAACGCCAAACGTGCTCACCTTCAGTGATATAGGTGCCAAGGATTTCATTGACCCGCTCGACGATCTCAGCGAGAGGTACACACTTGCGCTTCGAGTCGCACAGGCTGCACTGGGAGGACGTTCCATTGCGCCGAATCTGCCGACCTAGGTAGGTATCGTGCACGCACTCATAACACACCACCTTGGTGGCATCGCTGTACTTCAACTTTTCCTCTCGCATGGTGCTGGCAATACCTGAGCCTGTTCAGAAAGACGGGCATGATGGCTGAAGTACCGCGATTGGAATACCATCCAAACGGCTCAAGACCCAGATTGCTCAGGAATAAGCTCTGCCTCCACAGGGGACAGGATGCCCTCCATTGCGTCTGCCTGATACCCGATCCGGATGCTGCCATCTTCGAATACTGAGCCCACTCAAGGAATCGACATGCTGATCGAGTTCGACCTGAACCATAATGACGCGCAAGCACTGTTGCACCACTGCACTGAGCACCAGCCAAGCTCTGAGGATTTTCGAGAAAATGCTCGCCTGAGAGAGGCTTTGGAAACGCTCGCAGAGGCGATCAATGACGTGATGAGTCCAAGGGAGGAAAGCCCCAAGTCGTCGGAAACGATCGACCCACAGTTGCTTGATGCAGCCATGGCTATCTTCGGCGACAAGAAAAGTGCGGTGGACTGGCTATCGAAACCCTTACGAACGTTGGGCGCGAAACGCCCGAGGGATGTCTCCATCGAGCACGCCCTGACGCTACTCGCGCGTATTGAGCATGGGTTTGGTGCCTGAAAATCCTTACGAGGTTTGCAGACCCAACCCGCAAGCCGATTAAGTTATTCAGGGAGGTTGCACAGGATGGCCAAGAAACCGAAGTTCTATGCTGTCGTCCACGGACGGAAACTCGGAATTTTCAATAGCTGGGAAGGTGGGGCTCGCTTGTCCATTGACCGCTTTACGGAAGCGAAACACCAGTCGTTCGCAACGCTGGAGCTCGCTGAGGAGTGGTACCGTCAGAACCCCCCCACGCCAAGCTCGAACCACTCACCGGTTCTTCACTTCAGCACGCAACCGTCCGTGCAACAGCCGACCCTGGACGGCGTGGTTGCCAAGGACTATGTCGTTTACCTGATCATTGATCCCGTGACGGATGAGCCCTTCTACGTGGGGCAGACAGGCGACTTCGAAGGCCGGCAGCGAGGCCATCTTGGGAAAGCCAACCACGACTGCAAGCGCGCGGCAGCCAAGATTGCCCAGATACTCGATGCCGGGATGACCCCAGCATTCAAAGTCGTGGAAACCTGCGAATCTGAAGAGGCCTCATTGGAGGCAGAGACACGCTGGATCGAGCACTGTACCGCCAGGGGGATCAAGGTTTGGAACCGCTGGCGGGAGCATCGCGAATTCCAGACATTACACCTGAAGCCCAGAATCGAGTTTGATCGAATCATCGGGGACGGCCCATTCACCCTCGGCCCCTACCAATACGACCCCAGGTTTGAGCTGAAGAGCAAGCTCAATGCCTTCCTAGCCAAGTCTTCCCAAGGTGCTATACAGCTACGCATGGCCACCGAGAAGCTCAGGTTGATCTGGAAACTCACCCGCCAGGCAGGGGAAGTGAGCGAATTTCGCATCGTCAAGGACGCATCCAAGCATCAGCTCGAAGCAGTCCTCGTCTCCGGATCAACCGTGAACTTTGACTACGGCGCCGCGATCGACCGCCTCCCCTAACCAATTGCAACCAGGTGGCGAGAACCATCTCCTCCCGGCATCACCGGCATTCGAGCGCATAGAAAAAGCGCACCTGATGCGTCTCAGTCATTTCCTCCAAAGACCGGATTATCCAGACCTAGGAAGTCCGCCATCCAAGTTCGCTCCTCGTCACTGGGCTCGTAAGAATAAGCAGTCTTACCCTCAACTTGCTCAGGCAGCTCACGCCAATATCTTGGTTCAGTCACGCCGTCCAAAAATACTAGTTCGCAGGACACATAGCACATCCATATCCCTGCAGTCAGGAATTGAATATTCAATTGCAACGATTCCTCAGTGCCAGTGTATTCACGAATGGGTGTGAATTGTTTATGCAAAGTTCCAATGTGCGTAAACTCTCGACTTAGCAAGCCGTAGAGGTGGCCGAATGGAGGAAAGACGCGCTTGGCACTGGAAACGGCGCGCGGAGACTCAAACTTGTGCTCTTGGTATTTCTGAAAGTCTTCCGGAAATTGCATGAGATGGAGGGCTACGGCCATGGTTTCAATGGCTGAGCGGACGACCGGCCCAGGCTGCAAAACAAAGCCACCCCGAAGCATGTATGCTGCGCCAACCATGGAATTCAGGGCATTGGAGAGGAGCTCTGCACACGCTTTGCGAAGGTTATCTTCGTCGCGTTCAGCCCTGAGCAGTCCTGATGCCCAGATAGCGGAGCAATGGGCAAAAATTGCACTCATTTTTTCAAGGTCAGCACTGTGTAGCGCGTCAAAACTTTTAGCTATTTTATCAGCATCGCGACTTATCTGATTAATTAGCATTGACCGACGAAACTCGTATACCTTCTCATTGACTGGATCAAAAACTACTGCGCAAGTATCGGGATGCTTTTCCCACATAGATCATTCCTTGTTCGGCAAGAGTCTTCAACCTGCGATGCTGATACCTTTACCCACCAACCCATCTAAGCGCGCGGGCTCAGGCAATGGGATGCAGAAGCCAATAAACATATAACTCCGGCATCAGTACAAGCAGTACCACTACCGTGAAGCATAGCTCGTAACCCAGGATAGTTTCCGCCTTTGAACGCGCCTGTACGATGACTTCCATCAGGGCAGCCGACAAATCCGCCACAAGGGCAGGTCTGTCCGGCTGGCAAGCCCTACATGGTTGATCAGCACCAGGAGTGATGATAACGTACCGACCACGGTCTTCCTGGATCGAGCGGTCGGCATGCAAAGCCTTTGCGCCTCAGGTGTTTCTCCCCTTCTTTCGCACGCATTTCGACAATTGTCAGCGGGCAGCCGACACCGTGACATTGGAGAATTGCCATGCGCGTTCCGGTCTATCCCGAAGATCTGCTGCCCCAAGCCGCCTTCAAAAAAATCGCAAAAAGCATCCAGAAAAGATGGCCAGGCAATTCGCCCGTCCAGCTCACTCTTGCCCACGAGACCCTGTCCAAGGGGCTAGGGTATGCCAATTACCACGACCTCATTAAAGAGTCCGTCATCTGCCCTTGGGGTGCAGAAACACCTGCCCTGAGCGCCGTGCACGCCCAGATCACGGCAGCGATTTCTTCGGTATTGGCCTTGGCCAACGACACCTCAGTACCGCGCAGCGTCCTTGAACCTTTTGTCGAGACACTCCCGCTGAAAGCGCTCAGTACGTTCAAGGGGGCTGCCTCACGAGGCGTGGAAGTGACCAAGAGCCCAATGCCTGATTTCAACCAGACTGAAATCTGCTTTGTGAACACCACCGCCCCAAAGTCCGAAGTCCCGTCCTACACGCGTCCACCTATAATGCACAAGAGATCGAGACTCCACGCCAGTCCGTTGGGGCTGGAAGTCTTCATTCACAGTGATGCAATCAAGCAAATCGTCGAAAACTCAGGAAACCTTCGCGACCGGAGCCTCTTTACGCTGCTGGAGACTGGGCTTCGGAGGGACGTCATCCTTGGTGCCAAGGTTTCCCAAGTTGTCAGCTTGGATACCTACATGCCTTCGAGCAAGGAGATGTCCATTGAGATCACGAAAACGAAACCACCACAGCCCCTTGGAAACACAGCAGTGATAGAGAAGTACATCAGCGCGGAAAATCTCTCTGCCGATGACTACCTCTTCCCGGGTAATGACCGGACGCAACCCATGTCGACAGCGCAGCTGCTGCGCATTTATCGGTCGTGGGAACGACAGGCTCAACTTCCCCGCTCAACACTCACGCCACACGCGTTGCGACTGGCAACTGTGGCACGGCTAGCAGCTTCCACCCCAACGCCACACTTTGGCATCGAGCGATTCGCCGATCAGCTCGGTCACTGCTCCAGTTCCATGGCCGAACAATACGCATCACTCACTGCGACAGGCGCTGATTCGACCTTGAAAACCAAGAAGCGTCGTACCTAAATAAGGCTGGCTACGTGCTGTTGATGTCGACGCCGAATTGACCCAAGTGCTGACGCAAGACTGCCCCCTCCAAATCGAAACAAATTCAGCAAAGGAAATGGTTCGCGAGGAACAGACTGGGTCAGCGACATTTCGGTAACTGGGTCAATTTGGCGTCAGCACCTACATTACTGAGAACATATTTTCCTCAGCGAAAGCTGCACATCTCAGATTTTCTATGGCGGATTGAACACAAAAAAAGGCGCCTTTGCAGGCGCCAAAAATCATCCACGAGACGGATGTATCTGCCCAATTTCTTGCTACGTCTGGTACCGCAGCGTTGAGCAAAACCGGTGAAATCTTCATCAACATATATCTGTTAGGGATGAACCTACTTGCTGTTTTTTTGGAAGCGAGCCGGCTTACGGAACAGGCGGAAATCGTCGAATTTTTGCCCGTAAATAAAAGGCAGATACGCATCCCGATCTGGCAGTACGTCCAAGCGCGGTACAGTCCAACTCGACTCACCTTCCGTGTAATAAGCCGTGCCAACCGATACCACTGGAATGGTGTGAAGGGGATCTAGTGCACTACCATTCAGCTTAAGAGTCCCTTTACCTTCGCGCTTTACTCGAAGGTTTTCCTGGTTCTTCATGCAGTTCAGAATCGGATCGTGCTGAAGACCAAAGCCGGTGGAGTGAGGCACCGCTTTGATTTCAAAATCATAGCTCTCACTGCTTGAAGGGCCGAGGTCGTCTCCAAACTCGGCTTCAATCTCGATCAAACGTACACCGTTGCGCTCGCAGAATCCGTAGGCCTCATGGCCGTCCATATAGACTTGAGCAATGCCCGTTTTCTTTGCCTCCCCCCACATCTCACGACCGATCGTGACTGGCATATCCCCGCTCACAATCAACACGAGCATGGTGGTGCCTTCGAGTTCTTTGTATCGACATTTGAGCGAAATGATTCCGCAGTCGAACTCGCCACACAGCTCACTCTGCCAACGTGAAATGCTGGCTATGGCAGTAGGTGTTTCAGGAAGATCAAAACAAGGAGGTAGCACCGACCGCAAGAATTCGAAAGTCGTCTCGAACTCAATCGATACGGCTTCAATTGTGCATCGTCCTTCAGAGAGAATTCGTTGAATTTCCTGAAGCTCTTCTTTCGTTTTTACAAAGCTCATGACAGTCGGTATCCCTTGGTATTTTTATAAGGTTAAAGGTAACAATCTGACGTGGAACTCAGGCTTTCAAACGTTTGATAACTGCTTCGGCTACGCCCAGAGAAGAAGCTGGATTCTGGCCAGTGATCAAGGATCCCGAGACAACAACATGACTTTCCCAATCACCTGACTTCGAGTACACCGCACCAAGCGCTTTCATGTCAGTTTCGACGAGATAAGGAACTGCCTTTTCCAGACCTACCGCAGCTTCTTCACTGTCACTAAATGCAGTTACCTGGACACCTTCGACCAAGGGGCGTCCATCGCTTTTTCGAGCATCGAGCAATGCGCATCCCGCATGGCAAATCGTGGCCACAGGCTTTCCTGACGAAATAAACGACTCAATCAGCGCCACAGAATGGGGGTTATCGCGCAAGTCCCACAGCGGGCCATGGCCGCCCGGATAAACAAGCGCACTGATATCCGATGCCGATACAGTTGAAAGCTTGGCGGTGCCATTCATGCGCTCTGCCAGAATGGGATCAGACTTATAGCGCTTGTAAAGAGGGCTATCCTTCAGAGCATCCACCGAAGCGGGATCAACGGGGACATTGCCTCCCTTTGGCGAGGAGAGGCGAACAGGAAGACCGGCGTCAACGAAGCTGTAGTAAGGAACTAGAAACTCTTCAAGCCACAGCCCAGTTTCCCTTCCCGTGTCACCGAATGTCTCGTGGGATGTTAGAACAAACAAAATACTCATCGTACGCACTCCAGACGTTTCAGCCAGATCATCGGATTTCAGGCAGCAGTTTGCTGATCCCACAAATCTTGGGCCGTCGACCAGGTTTGATTGACGTCTTTACCGTCGGCGGTTTTCCAGGTGATTGGGCCTACCATCTGAAGGATGAAAGTAGTGTCGGCGAGCATCTTGGTTTCTTCGTGCTCGGCCCCAGTAGCCTCATACAGAAAACCGTGTTTGACGCAGAGCGCACCACCATTTTCTGGCCCACCACGCAACTCAAGGATGCCGTCGAAAACATAACCTTCTGCTGGCCCATGGTGAATGTGCGGCATCAGGATGGAGCCGTTTGGACAGAAAAACATCACTGTCCAGATGCCAAATTCAGGAGATACATGAAGCAGCTTCCACTTCACGCCGCCGGTATGAAATTGCTCTGGAAAATTCTGCCACTCTACTTCGTCAACCTGCACATAAGCATCTTGTGGTTTCTGGATCTGGTTCATTTCAGGCCTCACGGATTGTGGGTATCGGAGAACACAAGCTACATCTGGGGTTCAGTTCGTCCTATCCAGAATTGGCAACAGGCGTGGCTTCAGTGGCAAGGAGAAGCAAAAAAGGAGAGTTGCCGAAAATGGCTATTTACTTATCGGCTCAGCGCTTAGCTTTTGGGGTGTACGCAACCCGGCGAGCGCTCCTCGCCCATATGAGGAATAAGATGATGGCTAAAACAATAACGGTAATCGGCACGGGCTTGATGGGATCCGGTCTTGCTCGCACATTGCTCGCTGCAGGACGAAAAGTTACGGTCTGGGATGGCCGCCCAGAAGCCACTAAACCTTTGCAAGAAAAAGGTGCCACGCTTGCCCCTTCCTTCGTGGAAGCAGTGCATGCAAGCGAGCTGACCATCATGATTATCAGCAGCGCAGCTGATGGCGCATCGCTTATCGAAAGTAATATCGAGTCGCTTGATCTGGCCAGTCGCTTCGTGGCCAATTTCAGTACATCTATGCCGGAAGACGGACAACGCTTCCGAAGCCTCGTAGAAAGTCGCGGCGGGATTTTTATCAACGCCGCCATCTCTTCGTACCCCGACCTGATTGGCGGCCCTTACACGGCGATTCAATACGCATGTGATCCAGCCGTATGGGACGAGATTGCAGAAACCGTTAAGCCGATGGCGCCACAAGGCACGATTTACACTGGTGAAGACCTGACTGTGCCACCGATCGTTGATGCCGCGATGACGGGAAGCTTTTACGCTGTGGGCCTGGCCGGCTTTCTAGAGGCTGCGGCCTATGCTAAGACCCAGGGCGTAAGTGCCAGCCAGCTCTCAGAGTTTGCTGACAAAATGCTGGATCTGCTGCGCTACAAAGTGCAAAAAAGCATCAAGGAAATCGAGGCCAATGATTTCAGCACAATTCAGGCGACTGTGGACGTATATCTGGATGCCGTCGTT
>NZ_AFOY02000016.1 GCF_000217955.3 Pseudomonas fluorescens HK44
TTCATGGAGCGCTTACAGTACTTGCACGGAACGCTACGACAAAGACGGCATGACGGTCGAGCAGTTGGCGGACTACGTGAAACCGTATTGGCCGATCCTCAAGACTCGGTTGCTGGCCGGCGAGTATCAGCCGTAAGGTGTACGCGCCGTCGAAATCCAAAAAACCAAAGGCG
Source organism: Pseudomonas fluorescens HK44 (assembly GCF_000217955.3). Lineage (GTDB taxonomy): Bacteria > Pseudomonadota > Gammaproteobacteria > Pseudomonadales > Pseudomonadaceae > Aquipseudomonas > Aquipseudomonas fluorescens_AQ. Next base: position 174 of record NZ_AFOY02000016.1, read on the forward strand.
GGACAAGGCAGCAGGGCATTACCAGTGTGGTGGATCGTCTGATCCAATAGGCTCTGCTGCGACAACTCACGCCGATTTTCGAACCGCCGTATACGGAACCGTATGTCCATGTATGTGAGAGGACGGCGGCTGTGAAGCCGCCTCCTACTCGATCTGGCGATCGAGTTTCCCGAAAGGCAGAGCAATTCCGCCTTTTGTCCGAAAATTAAAATTACGTATGTAATATATCGTTTTAATTATGCCTATAATAAAACCGTCGCCCGTACAGGTCCCCAAGAGCCGGGCATTCAACATCCCTCAGGCATCTTCCCGGAGTTGCAGCTATGAATTCTATCCAGTCCAAAGGTATCGCCCTGATCACCGGCGCTTCATCCGGAATTGGTGCGGTCTATGCCGAGCGGTTGGCGGCGCGTGGTTTTGACTTGCTGCTGGTAGCTCGCGATGAGCAACGTCTGCAGGTCGCAGCAACAAGGTTGCGGGCCGAGCATGGTGTGCAGGTCGAGGTGTTGAAGGCGGACCTGACGCTCAAGGCCGATTTGTTGGCGGTGGAGCAGCGTCTGCGCAGTGATTCCGGCATCAGCCTGCTGCTGAACAACGCGGGTATCGCCGCGGATGGCTCTTTGGCCAGTGCCGACACGGATCAGCTGGAGCGGATGATTCAGCTCAATGTGGTGGCGGTGACACGTTTGGCTGCTGCGGCAGCCGCGAATTTTTCGACGGTCGGGCGCGGTTCGATCATCAATCTGGCGTCGGTGGTTGCGTTGATTCCCGAGCGTTTCAACGCGACTTATAGCGCGACCAAGGCTTACGTGCTGAGCCTCACGCAGTCGTTGAATGCTGAGCTGAGTGGGTCGGGCGTGCAGGTTCAGGCGGTGTTGCCAGGGGTGACGCGCACCGAAATCTGGGAGCGCTCAGGGATTGATGCCAGCGCTATCCCGGCGGAAATGGTGATGGAGGCAGGGGAGATGGTCGATGCGGCATTGTCGGGATTCGATCAGGGTGAGTTGATCTCCATTCCTTCATTACCTGATGCCGCAGACTGGAATGTTTTTGTTACCGCACGCCACGCGCTAGGGCCAAACCTGTCGAAGAGTGCTGCGGCTTCGCGCTACAAGTAGTGGCGCTCTTCACTTAACAACTGGCATGAATAGTGACGGCTCATTGACTGACGATTGTTGAACAATCCTGAGGCGATGAGCATGAGTAGCGGACTGTCCCTGGCGGACCACATCACACTGGAGTTGCGCGCCGATATCATCGGCGGTCGTTTGCTGCCAGGCAGGGCGTTGGTGGAAGGTGATCTGGTGATTGCCTACAACGCCTCGCGCAATACCATCCGCGAAGCGCTGCACCGCTTGGGGCAGGAAGGCCTGACCCTTTATGTCCGAAATAAAGGCGTGATAGTTCGCCAGCTCGGCGCCGATCAGGTGCGCGACCTGTTTCAGGTCCGGCGCACGCTGGAGTTACAGGCCATCAGTGCCAGCCGACCGCTGCGCGAATACCAATCCGATCACATGATCGAAGCCATTGAGGCCTCGCAACTGGCTCGCGAGCGTGAAGACTGGCGGGCTGTCGGCACCCACAGCCTGCGTTTTCATCAGCATATTGTCGGCTTGTTACGCAGCCCGTTGTTCGATGAATTCTTTACCAACGTCGTTGCACAACTGCGTCTGGTGTTCAGTGCGGCGCCCGATGAATCACGCTTTCAAGCGCCCTGGCTTGAGCGCGACCGGCACATTCACGACTTGCTGGTCGAAGGCGACAAGCCTGGCGCTTACGATGCCTTGAGCGATTATCTCGATGATTCCGAACAGCAATTGCTTGAGTTGTTCAACCATCCTTCCCGTCACTGATCGAGGACTCACGCCATGTACAAAGACTATCCCGCGGCTTATCAGGTCAGTAAGGGCTCGGCGTTGCAGGTCGATAAAGCCTTCTACGAGCGGATCCGCGATACACCGGCCGGGCGCACGCTGATCGAGCAATTTGAAGTGCCGATCCGCACCGGACGCGCCTGGCATGTGCCGGCGGGGCATGTGTTTCGTGTGACCACGCCGGTGGGCCCGCAAGTGGGGGACTTCAACGTCTGGAATGCCAACGACCCGCGCGAACGGCTGTGGGCTGCGCGGACCCGGCAACTGCAGGGCGCTCATGTCAGCACCCATGACCGGCTCTGGTCGAACCTGCCCTTTCTGCGACCGTTGGTGACCATCACCGACGATAGCCTGGCCAACTATGGCATCGACGAACATGGCGGACGTTTGCACGATCTGCTGGGCACGCGCTGCGACCCCTATGTGAACAAAATGCTCACCGGCGAGGACTTCCATCACCATTGCCATTCGAACCTGACCCGCGCCGTGTTACCTCATGGTCTGACCGAGTTTGATGTACATGACGTGCTGAACATCTTTCAGTGCACGGGGCTCAATCACGACGATATGTACTTCATGAAGGCCTGTCCGGCGCAGAAGGGCGATTATCTGGAGTTCTTCGCCGAGATCGATCTGCTGTGTGCATTGTCGACCTGCCCGGGGGGCGATTTGTCGCTGCCGATGTGGGGGCCGAATGCGCAGGACCCATTAAGTGTCTGCCGGCCGTTGGGCGTGGAAATCTATCGTTTGGAGCCGACGTTGCTCGAAGGCTGGAGCCAGCCTGAGCGGGCGGCCTATAAAGGCCTGCATGGTTTGCACATCGCCAAGGCCGAGTGGGAGAAGTAGAGAAGTTTTTGTGGCGAGGGAGCTTGCTCCCGCTCGACCGCGCGGCGGGCGCCATTCCAGTGTAAGCGCTACATCCGAAGAAAATGTGCGGGGGACTCCTGGGGCCGCTTCGCGGCCCAGCGGGAGCAAGCTCCCTCGCCACAGTTCAGTCAACGGTCCTGCGCATCCTTGGCGTCCGCTGCGGCGTTGCGCTCAGCAACGCGTTTACGTTGCTCCTCGGTCAATTCCACTTTGTTCGCGGTGTCGCGCAGCAACATCAAGCCACCGACGATCGATCCGATAGCAACCACCAGAATCAACCAGGCATACCAGGGCATAGCGCTCTCCTTAAGGGCAGGTTTTGACGCAAATGGTTTCGCGTCACGCCGTGCCTATCCACTTTGAGTCACAGCGTTTCTCTGTGGTTCCATTCTAGGCCTGTTCCGCTTGGTTCACCTCATCGAAGACCGGTCAACATCGTCTCGGCAGGGCGTCCGCACGCCGCTGTAACCTGCGCGTAAACCCACTCTTTACGCCTTCTTTATGCCGCGCCCAACCCTTCGCTCTCGTTCCTTTACAGCCTTCCTACGGACAATTGCGCCACACGCGGCAGTCGCCGTACGACGGAGAAATTCCATGAGTGTTCTGGACGGGGTGTCCCTGCTGTTGGCGGTGGGACTGTTCATTTATCTATTGGTTGCGCTGTTGCGCGCGGATCAGCACTAGGAGCGGCTATGCACAGTTATGACTATTGGCTGATCCTTGCGTTCTTCGCCATGGTGCTGGTTCCGGCACCGTTCCTGGGAAGGTTCTACTACAAGGTGATGGAAGGCCAGCGCACCTGGCTGACACCGATCCTCGGACCGGTGGAGCGCGGTTGTTATCGCGTGGCCGGGGTCGACCCGCAGAGCGAACAGAGTTGGCAAAAATACACCCTGGCGTTGCTCGCGTTTAACCTCGCGGGTTTTTTGCTGTTGTTCGCGATCCTGTTGTTTCAGGACTACTTGCCACTCAACCCGCAAAACCTGCCGGGGCAGGAGTGGACGCAGGCGTTCAACACTGCCGTCAGCTTCATGACCAACACCAACTGGCAGTCCTACAGCGGTGAAGCGTCCCTGAGCTACCTGAGCCAGATGATCGGCCTCACCGTGCAGAACTTTGTCAGCGCCGCCACCGGCCTGGCCGTGCTGGTTGCCTTGTGTCGCGGCATCGGTCGCAAATCGGCACAAACCCTGGGCAACTTCTGGGTCGACATGACCCGCGCTACGCTCTACGGCCTGTTGCCGCTGTGCCTGTTGCTGGCGTTGTATCTGGTTTGGCAGGGCGTGCCGCAAACATTCGCCCATTACGTGAATGCGCTGACGATGCAAGGTGTGGATCAAGTGATTCCGCTGGGTCCTGCGGCCAGCCAGATTGCGATCAAGCAACTGGGCACTAATGGCGGTGGTTTCTTCGGCGTCAACTCGGCGCACCCGTTCGAGAACCCGAACGCCTGGAGCAACCTGGTTGAAATGGGATCGATCATTCTGATCCCGGTGGCGCTGGTGTTTACCTTCGGCCATTACGTCAAGGACCTGCGTCAGAGCCGGGCGATCATCGCCTGCATGCTCGCGCTGTTTCTGATCGGTGGTGCGGTGTCGCTGTGGGCTGAATACCAGCCGAACCCGACCCTGAACAACGTCGCGGTTGAACAGACTGCACCGCTGGAAGGCAAGGAAGCACGCTTCGGTACCACGGCGACCGTACTCTGGTCGGTGACGACCACCGCGGCCTCCAACGGCTCGGTCAACGGTATGCATGACAGCCTCAACCCGCTGAGCGGCATGGTCGCGCTGATCAACATGATGGTCGGCGAAGTAATCTTCGGCGGCGTCGGCGCCGGCCTCTATGGCATGTTGCTCAATGTGCTGATCGCGGTGTTCCTCGCCGGTCTGATGATCGGACGCACACCGGAATACCTCGGCAAGAAACTGCAAGCCAAGGAAGTCCAGTTGCTGGTGGTGACCTTGCTGGTGATGCCGATTGGCGTGCTGGTATTGGGTGCGATTGCGGCGAGCCTGCCTGGCCCTGCGGGAACGATCAGCAACCCCGGCCCCCATGGTTTTAGCCAGTTGCTGTACGCCTACACCTCCGCCAGTGCCAACAACGGTTCGGCATTCGGCGGCCTGAACGCGAACACGCCATTCCATAACCTGATGCTGGGCCTGGGCATGTTGATCGGGCGCTTCGGCTACATCCTCCCGGTACTGGCCCTGGCCGGCAGCCTGGCGATGAAGAAAACCGCGCCGATTGGCCAGAACAGCTTCCCGACCCACGGCCCGCTGTTCGTGACGTTGCTGACGGTGACCATTTTGCTGGTGGGGGGGCTGACCTTCCTGCCGACCCTGGCGTTGGGGCCTATCGCTGAACACTTGAGCCTAGGCTTCTGAGGGATTTGATGATGAATATGCCCGTTCGTGTATCGAAAAAAACCGCGCCGCACGCTGTGCCGGCGCAACCTGTCGAGCAACCGAAAACCGCGATCTCGGCCCTGTGGCGGCCGGCGCTGGTGCAAGCCTTCGTCAAGCTTGACCCACGGCAGTTGAAACGCTCGCCGGTGATGTTGGTGGTCGAGTTGACCGCGATCCTCACCACCGTGTTGTGCGTGATTCCAGATCCGGCAGTGCCGACTTTTGTCGCGGCGCAAATTGCGCTGTGGCTGTGGTTCACCGTGTTGTTCGCAAACTTCGCTGAAGCCCTGGCCGAAGGTCGCGGCAAGGCTCGCGCCGACAGCCTCAAGGCCGGCAGCGAAGGCTTGAGCGCTCGGCGTAAAAAAGCCGATGGCAGCTTTCAGGTAGTGCCAGCGGTCAGCCTGCGCAAAGGCGATGTGGTTCGCGTCGAAGCCGGCGAGATGATTCCCGGTGACGGCGAGGTGATCGAAGGCATTGCCGCGGTCAACGAAGCAGCGATTACCGGTGAGTCCGCGCCAGTGATTCGCGAGTCTGGCGGCGACCGTTCGGCGGTCACCGGCAACACTCGACTGGTGTCTGACTGGTTGCTGGTGCGCATTACCGCGAACCCAGGTGAATCGACGCTGGATCGCATGATCGCGCTGGTGGAAGGCGCCAAGCGCCAGAAAACCCCGAACGAAGTGGCGCTGGATATCCTGCTGATCGGCCTGACCATGATCTTCCTGGTGGTGGTCGTGACCTTGCAGCCGTTCGCCCACTTCGCCAACGGCAACCTGCCGCTGGTGTTTCTGGTGGCGTTGCTGGTGACGCTGATTCCAACCACCATCGGCGGCTTGTTGTCGGCCATCGGTATCGCCGGCATGGACCGTCTGGTGCGGTTGAACGTGATCGCCAAATCCGGCCGTGCGGTGGAAGCGGCGGGCGACGTGCACGTGTTGCTGCTGGACAAGACCGGCACCATCACTTTCGGTAACCGTCGGTGCACCGCGATTTATGCAGCACCGGGTGTCAGTGCCAAGGAGCTGGCGGAAGGCGCGCTGTTCGCTTCGCTGGCCGACGACACGGCCGAAGGCAAGTCAATCGTCGAGTACCTGCGTGGACTTTATCCACAGGCTGAACCGTCCGCCGAGATGCTGACCGTTGTACCGTTCAGTGCCGAAACCCGCTTGTCCGGCGTTGACTATCAGGGTCGGGTCTACCGTAAAGGTGCGGTGGATTCGGTGCTGGCCTTCATCGGCCTGACTCGTGCCGAGATACTGCCGGCGATGTCCCGGGAAATCGACAAGATCGCCCAAAGCGGCGGTACGCCATTGCTGGTGTGTGCCGAGGGTAAGTTGCTCGGTGCGATCCACCTCAAGGACGTGGTCAAGCCGGGCATTCGCGAGCGTTTCGCCGAGCTGCGCAAGCTGGGGATTCGCACGGTCATGGTGACCGGCGATAACCCGCTGACCGCGGCGGCGATTGCCGCTGAAGCCGGTGTCGATGACGTGTTGGCCGAAGCGACGCCGGAGAAGAAACTCGCCCGCATTCGTCACGAGCAGAACGACGGTCGTCTGGTCGCCATGTGCGGTGACGGTGCCAACGACGCACCGGCTCTGGCACAGGCTGACGTCGGCATGGCGATGAACGACGGGACGCAGGCCGCGCGTGAAGCGGCGAACATGGTCGACCTCGACAGCGATCCGACCAAGCTGCTGGACGTAGTGCAGATCGGTAAAGAGTTGCTGGTGACCCGCGGCGCGTTGACGACGTTTTCCATCGCCAACGACGTGGCCAAGTACTTCGCCATCTTGCCGGCGCTGTTTGCGGCGATCTACCCGCAACTGGGCGTGCTGAACATCATGCACCTGAGCAGTCCGCAGAGCGCGATTCTCTCGGCCATCGTCTTCAACGCCTTGATCATCGTCGGACTGATCCCGTTGGCCCTGCGCGGGGTACGTGTCCAGGCCGCGAGCGCTGCACACCTGCTACGTCGCAACCTGTTGATCTACGGCGTGGGCGGCATCGTGGTGCCATTCGTGGGCATCAAGCTGATCGACATGCTGCTGACCGCACTGCACTTGGTGTAACGGTGTAACGCGAGCGCTGCGCGCTCGATCGCGGGCAAGCCTTGCTCCCACGGAATCACGCAGGACCGTAGGAGCAAGGCTTGCCCGCGATGAACGCAACGCGGTGCAGCTGACAGACCGCTGTATTTGTTTTCCGATTCGAGGGTTTTGAAATGTCTACTATGATTCGTCCGGCCTTGAGCCTGCTTGTCCTGATGACCCTGATCACCGGCGTCGCTTATCCACTGGTGGTAACGGGTGTTGCCCAGGTCGCGTTCCCTGATCAGGCCAATGGCAGCCTGGTGCGTGACACCGATGGCAAGGTGCGCGGCTCGTCCCTGATTGCCCAGGATTTTGTCGGTGATGCGTGGTTCCATCCACGGCCATCGGCGGGCGCATTTGCGACCGTATCGAGCAGTGCGAGCAACCTGGCACCGAGTAATCCGGCGCTCGCGACCCGGGTGATCGACGATGCCAACAAACTGCTGGTGCCAGGCCAGGGGCCAGTGCCCTTGGCGTTGCTGACCACCTCTGGCAGCGGCCTTGATCCACACTTGCCTCCGGCGGCAATTGCCTATCAACTGGCGCGGGTTGCGGCGGCGCGCAACCTGCCGATATCGACGGTCGAGCAGTTGATGGATGCGCACATCGAGCAACCGTTGGTGGGCCCTCCGGTGGTGAATGTGCTGGAACTGAACATCGCGCTGGAGAAGTTGTAAGACCGTGCGGCCGTCAATCGCGAGCAGGCTCGCATCCACAAGGACGGTGATGAACCTGCGGGAGCGAGCCTGCTCGCGATGACGGTTTTGCAATCACCACCTGAACAACAGACAAACAGAGACTTTCAAGCATGAGCGACTCCGGCCGCGCCGACGCACTGTTAGCAGATTTGCCCCGCGATGGTCGTGGCCGGCTCAAGGTTTTTCTCGGTGCCGCACCTGGCGTCGGTAAAACCTACGCCATGTTGCAAGCCGCCCACACCCAGCTGCGCCAAGGCGTGAAAGTCATCGCCGGGGTGGTGGAAACCCACGGTCGGGCGGAAACCGAAGCGCTGCTCGGCGGTTTGCCGCAGCAGCCGCTGGTGCGTTCGGAATACCGTGGCGTGATGCTTGAAGAAATGGACCTCGATGGCCTGCTCAAAGCCAAGCCAAAACTGGTGCTGGTCGATGAGCTGGCTCACAGCAACGCCCCCGGCAGTCGCCACGCGAAGCGCTGGCAGGACATTCAGGAGTTGTTGTCAGCGGGCATTGACGTGTACACCACGGTCAACGTCCAGCATCTGGAAAGTCTTAACGATCAGGTGCGCGGGATTACCGGCGTGCAAGTGCGCGAAACCCTGCCTGACTGGGTGCTGCAAGAAGCCTACGAACTGCTGTTGATCGACCTGCCGCCGCGCGAGCTGCTCGAGCGGCTGCGCGATGGCAAGGTTTATGTGCCGGAGCAGGCGCGAGCGGCGATCGATGCGTTCTTCACCCAAACCAACCTCACGGCATTGCGCGAACTGGCGATGCAAACCGCGGCGGCGCAAGTCGATGATGACCTCAGTCGCGGCTATCGACAGTTGGGCCAAGCGGCGCCGGCCGTGCGCGGTCGCTTGCTGGTGGGCGTCGATGGCGATGCCCAGGCCGAGCGTCTGGTGCGGCATGCCAGTCGGGTCGCGCAGCGTCGGCATTTGCCGTGGAGTCTGGTGCATGTGGACAACGGCAGCGTGCGCGACGAGCAATCGCGTTTGCGCCTGCAAAGCGCTCAACAATTGGCTGAACGGCTGGGCGGCGAAGTGGTGCTGCTGCGCGCTGGCGAAGTGGCGAAAACCCTGATTCAACACGCCACCGAACGGCGTGCCAGCCTGCTGCTGGTCGGGCAGTCGCGTCAGCGTTTGCGCCGTCGGCTGTTCGGCGGAGGGTTGGCCTCACGCCTGTTGCGCAATGCCCGAGGCCTGGAAATCAACGTCCTCGACAGCGATGAACAACAGCATCAGCCGCGCCAGCGTTCGGCGCATTCGTTGGTCTGGTTCGACTATGCGCTGGCGCTGTTGGCGACGGTGCTGGCCAGCGCTTTGGCGTGGGCGGTGTCGAGTATTTTGCCGCTGCCGAATATCTCGCTGGTGTTCCTCGCGGCGGTGTTGCTGGTGGCGGTACGCAGCAGCCTCGGGCCAGCGCTGGCGTGTGCGGCGTTGTCATTTCTGACTTACGATTTCCTGTTCATTCCGCCGACTTTCTCCTTTGCGATTCAGCGTGAGGAAGACGTACTGACGCTGCTGTTTTTCCTGCTGATGGCGGCGCTCACCGGTAATCTCGCGGCGCGTCAGCGGCGACAGTTGGAAGCCTTGCGCGACACTCAGCAAGAGACCAGCGAACTGCTCGACCTGTCGCGCAAGCTCACCGCCGCCACCGATCGGCAAGCCGTGATCAGCGCGGCGGCGGCACACTTGGTCGGCTGGAACGATCTGCAATTGTGTCTGGTTAACCGGGACGGGCAGGGTGGCTGGAAGGTCGAAACCGGTGGCCCGCTGCAGTTTTCCGAAGCCGAGCGTGCTGCCGCCGACTGGGCCTGGCAGCACGATCAACCGGCCGGCATGGGCACCGGCACATTACCGTTCGGTCGTTGGTGGTGGTGGCCGTTGTCGGTCGACGACGGACCGTTGGGCTTGCTCGGCGTTTGCCCGAAAGAGGGTCAGCAGCTCAGTGGTCAGCGGCGACGCTTGCTGACTGCATTAAGTCAGCCACTGGCTCAAGCGCTGGCCCGTGCGCAGTTGGCCGATGATCTTGAGGCGGCGCGCCTGCACGGTGAAACCGAACAATTGCGCAGTGCTTTGCTGGCGTCGGTGTCCCATGATTTGCGCACACCGCTGACGTCCATGCGCGGCAGCATCGACAGCCTGCTGGCGCTGGGCGAGGCGATCCCGCTGGAGGATCGCCGTGAGTTGCTGGAAGGCACTCGTGATGAAGCCGAACGGCTCGACCGCTATATTCAGAACCTGCTGGACATGACGCGCCTGGGCCACGGCGCTTTGAAGCTGGCGCGCGATTGGGTGTCGCCGGCGGATATTGTCGGCAGTTCGCTCAACCGTTTGCGCGCAGTGCTGGCGCCGTTGCAGGTGAGCACCGATGTGCCGAGCGAGTTGCCGTTGCTCTATGTGCACGCAGCATTGATCGAGCAGGCGCTGGTGAATGTGCTGGAAAACGCCGCACGCTTTTCGCCGGCCCATGGCCGTTTGCAGCTGAGTGCCGGCGCCAGTGACAGCGAACTGTTTTTTTCCGTGAGTGACGAGGGACCGGGCATTCCCGAAGAGGAACGCGCGAAGATCTTCGACATGTTCTACACCGCCGCCCGAGGTGATCGGGGCGGGCAGGGCACCGGGCTGGGGCTGGCGATCTGTCAGGGCATGGTCGGCGCCCATGGCGGACGGATCAGTGTCGCTGACGGCATCGAAGGGCGCGGCACCTGCATCACCATTCATTTGCCATTGCAGGAGCAACCGGGTTTTGAAAGTGAAGCCTGACGCTGCCTGCGCTACTCTTCGTGCACTTCCCTTGCCACTTCTTTTTGCTGATTTGAAACCATGAGCCAGACCACGACCATTTTGGTCATTGACGATGAACCGCAGATCCGCAAATTCCTGCGCATCAGCCTGGCCTCCCAGGGCTACAAAGTTCTTGAGGCTGGCACCGGCACCGAGGGCCTGGCCCAGGCTGCGCTGAACAAGCCGGATTTGCTGGTGCTCGACCTTGGCCTGCCCGACATGGACGGCCAGCAAGTGCTGCGCGAATTCCGTGAATGGTCGACGGTGCCGGTGTTGGTCCTGTCAGTGCGCGCCAGCGAAGGGCAGAAAGTCGAAGCGCTGGATGGCGGCGCCAACGATTACGTGACCAAGCCGTTCGGCATTCAGGAGTTTCTGGCGCGGATCCGCGCCTTGTTGCGGCAGGCTCCAGCGGGGGAAGCCCAGGAAGCGGCGCTCAAGTTCGGCCCGTTGACGGTCGATCTGGCGTACCGGCGGGTATTGCTGGACGGTGCCGAAGTGGCGCTGACCCGCAAGGAGTACTCGGTGCTGGCGCAACTGGCGCGCCACGCCGGGCGGGTCATCACCCAGCAGCAGTTACTCAAGGACATCTGGGGGCCGACCCACACCGAAGACAGCCATTACTTACGGATTGTGGTCGGGCATTTGCGTCAGAAACTGGCGGATGACCCGACCCGGCCGAGGTTTATCCTGACCGAGGCGGGGGTAGGGTATCGGTTGTTGAATGAGGCTGGCCTGTAGTCCAGCGTTGTTTGGTGAATCGCTATCGCGAGCAGGCTCGCTCCCACATTGGTTCGGTGCTGAGCACAAATTGTGTGAACAGTGAAGATTCACTGTGGGAGCGAGCCTGCTCGCGAAGAGGCCCTGACAGTCACTCGAGAATCTCCAAATCCTCAATCGCGCTCATTCTCATACCGATCCAGCGTATCCCGGGCAATCTCCTGTCCCAGCGCGATCAGTTCCGGGGCCTTGTAGAACTCGAAAAACCGGCAAACCCGCTTTGGCACGTTGATCAGGATGTCCGGTGGATAACCGGCGATCTTGTACTGCGCCAACGACGTTTGCATCACTTCGAAGCTTTGGTTGATCAAGTCCAGCAACGAGGCCGGGCCAACATTGTCGATGATGAATGAACCCGTGGCAGATTTCGGCGCCCCGACGCCCTCCGGGGCTGCGGCGGCTTGTTGCGCCTCGGGTTCGGCGGATTCGATCCAGGGGTTGATTTCGGCGGCTTCACTGCGCAGTGCTTCCTGTTCCAGAAGCAGCAATTGTTCGGCCTGTTTGCGGCGGAAGGGCAGGCGTGAACCGAGCGAATTGATCAGGTTGTCGAAGCGGCTTTTGAATGCGGCCGGGCGCTGGATCACCGGCAATTGATAGTGCCGCTGGTTGGTCGAGTTGAGGTTGACTGCAATGATCAGATCGCAATGGCTCGAGACCACCGGAACAATCGGCAGAGGATTGAGCAGGCCGCCGTCGACCAGCATCCGATTGCCTTGCATGACCGGGGTGAACAGGCTGGGGATCGCCGCCGAGGCGCGCATTGCCTGGTGCAGGCAACCTTCCTGGAACCAGATTTCCTGTTGGTTGGTCAGGTCGGTGGCCACGGCCGTATAGGGGATGCGCAGGTCCTCGATGTTGATTTCGCCAACGATCTTGCGTATCTGTCCGAACACTTTCTCGCCGCGTATCGCCCCAAGACGAAAGCTCACGTCCACCAGGCGCAGTACATCAAGGTAATCCAGGCTTTCGATCCAGTCGCGGTAATCGTTGAGTTTGCCGGCGGCGTAGATACCGCCGACCACGGCACCCATGGAGCAACCGGCGATACAGGCAATGTCATAACCGCGTCTTTCGATTTCCTGGATAACTCCAATATGGGCATAGCCTCTGGCGCCACCTGAACCCAGCACCAATGCGACACGCTTTTTCATGACTCGCCCCTTCATCAAACAGGCTTCAACAATGCACCCATTGAGGGGCGTGCTTCAATCATGTTGACTCAGGGTCAAGCTGTTAGCGTCGTTTTTCCGATACTCAATAACGGCACATGGATATTCTCGCGGGCGCTATAGTTTCCATGGGGAACCAAGGCACTTTTTGCAGCATTGGCCGTCTTACCTGCACGATTGTTTTTTATACCTCGAGGAATCATTGATGAAAGCCTGGATCTGTCTGCCGTTGATCGTGTTGGTGCTTGCCGGTTGCGCAGGAAAATCTGCTTACCGCGACAGTTGCGGTAGTCAACTGGACGCCGCCTGGCAGGAGCTGGACATTGCCAAGGCCGAAGGTTTCGCTGGCACCGTGAGTTACTCCAAGGCGCTTTCGCTGCTGACCGGGGCCAAGACCCAGCAGCAGTTCGAGGCCTATGAGGGCTGCACTAAAAAAGCCGAGAAGGCACGCTTCTATATTCGCGAATCCCGCGCAGGGCGTTGAATCCACCATAACCTTGCGCACTGTCGGCACCCGGTTTTACCGCCAGCATGGGCGTAAACTTGCGATCTGATGTTGGTTGTCGACTTGGGAGAGAGCGATGTCTGCGTTGGTGAATCGGTTGGTGGCCAAGGTGTTGGGGCTGGAAGTGCGTTTGCTGGCCTGCCAGGCGCGCTTGAGCGTCAGCACCGACTCTGAAGCGCTGCATGACTTGCGCACGACGGTTCGCCGTTTGCGCAGCTTGTTGCGGCCATTGCGCGGTTTACCCGGTGTCGAGCAGCTTGAGGCAGCAGCGTCAGGCGTTGGAAGCCTGACAACGCCGTTACGCGACCGTGAGGTATTGGCGGCGTACTTGCTGGCACACGGTCAAGCGGACGCGGCCAAGCGCCGAATGGTGCAAATGGCGCAAGCCTATCCGGTTGTGGCTGGTAGCCCGGAACTGGCGCAGCTATTGATGATCCTCGACGCCTTCCCGCGCTTTTTGCGTGCCTCCCAGCGTCAAGGCTTGCTCAAGGGCTTGCGTGCACGCATCGAGAAACGTCTGGCCAAACAATTGAAAGCGCTGGATATGGCCCTGCACGATCCCGCGCATGACCGCCATCGCCTGCGTCTGTTGATCAAACGCGTGCGCTATGCGATCGAAGCCTATCCGGAACTGGATCGCTTGCCCACAGCTGCCATGCCGCGTCTCAAGTCGGCACAAGAAGCGCTCGGCGACTGGCACGATTGCTGGCAATGGTTGGCCCGTGCCGAGCACGAGCCCGACTTGCTGCCTTGCGTGGCCGTCTGGCGGGCAACCATGACCAAGGCTGAAGGTCGCGCCGATCGGGTGCTCGACAAACTCATATCGGCTTGCTTCAAAGCCTGACGTGGATTGCCTTTCGTCGCCGTTGGCGGCCTATCTGTCAGCCTCTTTGGCCGGAATAGGCGCTGTACAGGCACTGCTGGCTGGTTAACATCCTTCGATCCTTTTCCAGCCTTGAGGTTTCCATGCGCTTTTCCGATTTGCTCGACGCCGTGCGCCGTTCGCCACATGAGCTGTCTATTCCGGTGGAATGGGCCCAGGGCCGCGCAAGTTTCGGCGGTCTGGTCGCGGCGTTGCAGTACGAAGCCATGCGCGCGAAAGTCCCGGTGGATCGCCCGGTGCGTTCATTGGCGATCACCTTTGTCGGTCCGGTCGAACCGGGTGTGCCCGTGAATTTTGAAGTGGATGTACTGCGCGAAGGCAAAGCGGTCAGCCAGGTGCTGGGACGAGCGGTGCAGAACGGCCAGGTGGTGACCCTGGTTCAGGGCAGCTTTGGCGCCTCGCGTCCCTCCGAGGTCGAGGTGGTGGCTGCGCCCGCGCCCGAGATGAAACACTGGGATGATTGCCAGGAGTTGCCCTACATCAAAGGCGTGACGCCTGAGTTCATGCGACACCTGGCGATGCGTTGGAGTGTCGGCGGTCTGCCGTTCACCGGTAATAAATCCCGGGAGATGGGCGGCTGGGTTCGCTTGCGTGGCGATGTCAAGGACGAGCCGGTCACCGAGGCGCACATTCTGGCGCTGGTGGATGCCTGGCCTCCGGCGTTGTTGCCGCACCTGAAGAAACCGGCGGCGGGCAGCACCCTGACCTGGACCATCGAATTCGTTCAGCCGTTGCAGGCGTTGAGCACGCTGGACTGGTGCAAATATCTCGTTGAAATCGAACATGCGCGTGACGGATATGGCCACGCCGCTGCAGCGCTGTGGAGCACCGAAGGGCAGTTGATTGCGCTGAGCCGGCAGACAGTGACTATTTTTGCGTAAACCCCTTAGCGGTGATGGCGCTTGCGCCAGGCGCGCCACCAGCCGCCGCTGAGGACAAAACGCGGGAACGTCAGGAATTGCTCGACCAGCAAGCGCGACACCGCATCCTTGCGATCACTGAACGGCTCGGAGGCTTGCGCCTCCAGGCTGTGACCGTGACGTTGCAAGCCAAGCGCGGCGAGCAGACCGACGACCCCGATGGCGACGTTCAGAATACTCAGGCCGAACACCCCGGAAACGATCAACAGAAAGGCCACGATAAACAGCGGCACGGCAATCAGGTGCAACACCAGATTGGTCGGG
Source organism: Pseudomonas fluorescens HK44 (assembly GCF_000217955.3). Lineage (GTDB taxonomy): Bacteria > Pseudomonadota > Gammaproteobacteria > Pseudomonadales > Pseudomonadaceae > Aquipseudomonas > Aquipseudomonas fluorescens_AQ. The sequence goes on from NZ_AFOY02000016.1 coordinate 15,412, forward strand.
TGCCGGTGGTTTTGCGGGTACATGCGCCATTGCCAGGCGGGAAGGTTGGGGTGACGTTTGCCCATGTGGGTAATCCTCGATCCGTGTTGAACACATGATTGAAGGATAGGTGGGGCGAGGGTCGTCGGCGAATCAAGGCTGGCTATCGGTGTGATAGGTGTCATGGCCAACATTGATGTTGACTGGTCTGGCGCTATCGCGAGCAGGCTCGCTCCCACAGGAGTACGCATTCCAATAATGAAATGGCTACCCCCGCCGCCCCCTGTGATCGCCCACTAAGCTTTCGCAGGGGGCTCATCGGAGACCGTTGCCATGAACAAAGTAGCTATTGCCGCCATCGATCTGGGAAAACACTCTTTCCATCTACACGCGCAAGATGATCGTGGTCATGAGCTTTACCGCAAAAAGTTTACTCGTGCGGCGCTCATGCAGCACCTGATGAATCTCGAACCCTGCACCGTTGTGATGGAAGCCTGCGGCGGAGCCCACTTCATGGCGCAGGAGGTCGCGAAGCTGGGACATACGCCCAAGCTCATTGCCCCGCATCTCGTACGCCCTTACGTGAAAAGCAACAAAAACGACTTCGCTGATGCCGAGGCGATCTGCGAGGCGGCGACTCGTCCAACAATGCGCTTTGTACACCCCAAAACCCAGGCTCAGCAGCTGCTGGCCATGCTCAACTCGACACGCGATTCGTTCATCAAAGAGCGCACCGCGACCGTCAATCGGATTCACGCAGCGCTTTTGGAGGTCGGCGTCAGTCTGGCCACAGGCTTCAAGCCCATCAAAGAACTGCCCGCTCGGCTTGAAGCGAGTTCAATTCCTGTGCCCATCAAAAAACTTCTGACGAGGTTGCAGGAGCACTTCACCTATCTGGATGGGCAGATCAAGACGCTGGACAAGGAAGTGGAATGCCAGGCCGCCGAAGATGATCTGGCGGCTCGTTTGATGACCATGCCCTGCGTAGGCCCGATCACCTCCAGCGTCCTGGCTGCCGAATTGGGCGATGGCAAGCAGTTCAAATGCGGCCGAGGCTATTCGGCCTCAATCGGGCTGATACCCAAACAGCATTCTACGGGCGGCAAGACCGTCCTGCTGGGCATCAGCAAGCGAGGTGATCGCAACCAGCGGCGCCTGCTTGTCCAATGTGCCCGTGTTTACCTGATGCAACTGGACCGACAGAAAGGCTGGCTGGCGGACTGGGTCCGGCAGCTATTGGCCCACCATCACTCCAACCATGTGGTCTGCGCGCTGGCCAACAAGCTGGCAAGGATCGCCTGGGCGATTGCTGCCCACCACACTGAATTTGATGCAGGGCCAACCGCGATGAACGCCTGACCCTGCTGTCACCCGAGCACCACCCACCTGGTTTTGCGATGCTGGATAACAGATGACGTGAACGGCTAACCGGCCTGACGACAACCCTGAGCTCCCACACGGCTGAAAGGCCGTTCGAATAATTAGGATCGTTAGGCATCGATTCTCATCGAGGCGCGGGGTTGCCACCCCACACAGACGCCGGATAGATGAAAGCAAGCCAAACACGCATCAAAAACAGTATTGCAGAAAAGGGGGTAACCATAGATGTGGGAGCGAGCCTGCTCGCGATGGGGTCCTCAAAGCTTCAACTGCCCGATCGCCTTGCTCAACTCACCCGCCAGCGTCGCCAGTTCATTGCTGGTGGTGGCCGAATCCACGGTCTGCTGCACGGTGTTCTCGGTGACGTCCCGGATGCTCACCACCGCGCGGTTCATTTCCTCTGCCACCTGGCTCTGCTGTTCCGCCGCCACGGCAATCTGTGTGTTGCTTTCACGCATCTGCGCTACGGCACCGGTGATCTCTGCCAGCGCAGCGCCAGCCTCTTGAGCCTGCTGCACGCAGTCGTCGGCCTTGAATGAGCTTTCCTGCATGAAGTCCACCGCATCTCGTGTACCGGCTTGCAGCGCGGAGATCATGCTGGTGATTTCGTCAGTGGAGGTCTGGACACGCTTGGCCAGATTACGCACTTCATCGGCGACCACCGCAAAACCCCGGCCCATTTCCCCGGCGCGCGCGGCTTCGATGGCGGCGTTCAGGGCCAGCAGGTTGGTTTGCTCGGCGATGCTGTGAATCACGCTGACCACGCCGTTGATTTTCTGGCTGTCTTCGGCGAGACGCTGAATCATCTCGGCGGTTTGCTGCACCCCGGTGGACAGCCCGGCGATGGACTGCTGTACCCGGCTGACCACTTCCTGGCCACTGCCGGCGAGGGTGTCGGCAGTTTGCGAGAGGTCGCGAGTGGCGCCGGCATGTTGAGCGATGTGATAGACCGTGGCCGACATCTCATTGATCGCGGTGGCGGCCTGATCGGTTTCGCTTTGCTGGCCGAGCATGCCGTGGCGTACGTCGTTCATGCTGGCGGCCAGGCGCGCCGCGCCGACATCCAGTTGGCGGGCGGTATGGGCCACAGTGTTGACCACGCGCTGGTAGCCGGCCTGCATGGCGTTGAAGGCGCCGGCCATCTGACCCACCTCATCGGTGCAAGACAGCGGCACGCGAGCGGACAGGTCGCCGGTTTTTTCGACGTGCAGCATCACGTCCTTGAGGGTGTTGAGTTGGGCGAGCAGAAAACGGATCAACAGTTGCGAGGCGCCGAGCATCGCCAACATCAGGATGAACACGGCCGCCGCGTAGTTGGCGAATCGTTCGCTGAACACCTGACTCAAACTCGGGCCATAGGCCAGAACGGCAATCTGTTCACCATTGGCGCGTGATAGCACCTGGGCACCGATCAACGGGTTCTCGCCAAACAGTGGCATGTCATTGAGGTCGACCCAGCCGTTGGCGTTGTTCAACTCGGGTAATGGCTGTTGGTTCAGCAGGGGGATCTGGCCTTTGCCGAAGCTCAGGAAATGCTCGGCTTCAGGCAAGGCCTGGCCGACCGGCCAGCCGCTGATGAGCCGCGCTTGAGCGACCGCCGACTGTTGTGAGGCCTGGTTGCGTGCTTGTTGCTCCAGCTGCACGGCATACAGCACCAGCAACAGGGTGGTGACGAAGGCGACCGCGTTGACCGCCCAGAATTTGTATTTCAGCGAAATATTGCTAAGCCAGGCACCCATGGAGGTCTTCTCTGATAGCGGAAACAGTATTGGCAAGGTGCCAGTATTGTGCCGCTATTCAGTGAAGGGCTTTTTGATGTGGATCAATGAGGAAGGCGGGCTCACTCAACCGACGGCAAGCCAAAAAACGCTCGCGCACACGCGGTGCTGTGGGCCGCTACGTCTTCCAGGCTTTCGCCACGGTGCAAGGCCACCTCACGCAGCACTTCGGTCAGATACGCCGGTTCATTGCGCCCATTCTTGGGCTTGGGGCGCAGGCTGCGGGGCAACAGGTACGGCGCGTCGCTTTCGAGCATCAAGCGCCCAGGCGGAATCTCGCGGACCAGCGGGTGCAGGTGAGTGCCGCGGCGTTCGTCACAGATCCAGCCGGTGATGCCGATATGCAGGTCGAGGTCCAGGTAGCTGAACAGCGCCCGCTTCTCGCCGGTAAAGCAATGCACCACGGCGGCCGGTAGCTGATCGCGGTAGTCGCGCAGGATTTCCAGCAGGCGCTGGCTGGCATCGCGCTCATGGAGGAACACCGGCAATTGCAGTTCGACGGCCATTGCCAGGTGCTCTTCGAGCACTTTTTCCTGTTGCGGACGGGGCGAGAAGTCACGATTGAAATCCAGCCCGCATTCGCCGACCGCCCGAACGTTTGGCTCTTTGAGCAAACTGCGCAAGCGCTGAGCGCTGTCGGCATTCCAGTCACTGGCCGAATGTGGGTGGATACCGGCGGTGGAGAACAACCGCTGCCCGGTTTCGTCCAGTTGCTGGCACAGATCCAGGGCCTGTTCACTGCCTTCGACACTGGTGCCGGTGAGCACCAATTGGCAGACGCCAGCGGCATAGGCGCGGTCGAGTACCGTCTGGTGTTTGTCGGCGAAACTGGGGTTGGTCAGGTTGACGCCGATATCGATGAGTTGCATGGTGTGACCCTAGCCTTTGGCCGGAAAGCATACCAGAGCTGTAGATTTATAATAAAAATCAAGAACTACAAAGAGTTAAAGCTGTCTTTTGATGCCGGAAGAGAGCTTCGACGAGCCGGTTGGCCGTCGCGGCTGCACTCTTTCGCACTCTGCCAGCGCTCCAGGCGCTCTGTTTCTGTCGACCCGCGGCTCGAAATATCGAGACGTTGGACAGTATTCTTTCCGGAGAACGGATGACACGACTCCAGGTTTTGCTAGTGCTGTGCTTGTCGATGCTGCTGCCGATGCCGGCCGTTGCGCGATTGGCGGGTCCCTTGGAAGCCGTTCAGTCGGGCAAGGTCCGCGATCTGGCGGAAATTCGCGGCAGCCGTGTGCTGCGGGTGCTGGTCAATCAAAGCCGCAACAGCTCCGGCGAGGTCCAGGGCCAGACCATCGGCGTTGAGTACCATCGTCTGCGAGCCTTCGAACAGTACCTCAATGGCCATGCCCGTGACGGCCAGGAAATCTCCCTCAAGATCATCCCCAAAGCCAAGGATCAATTGCTCGGCGCGTTACAGCGTGGCGAGGGTGACCTGGTAGCACCGGGGGAGTTGCTCGATGCGCAGTCCGCGCACGCGGTCAGTGCCAGCGAGCCGATTGGCGCAAACGTGCCGTTGCTGCTGGTGGGGATCAAGGGCGAGCGCCGCTATACGCGCCTTGAACAACTTTCCGGAAAAACCCTGGCCCTGCCCACCGGTAGCGCGGCCGGTGAGGCGATCAACCAGATCAATCAGAAGCTGGCGCTGCGCAAGCTGCCACCGGTCAAGGTCGAATGGGTCGACCCGAGCCTGGCGGTCGAAGACGTGCTGGAGATGGTGCAGGGCGGGATTTTTCACCTGACCATCGTCGAGCAACCGATTGCCGAGCGCTGGGGGAAAATCCTGCCCAAGCTGCGTTTCGATCGGCAGGTGGTCATCAGCGAGCCGGGCAAGGAGTACTGGTTCGTCCGTCGTGATGCCTCGATGTTGCGAGCGAGCATTGATCGCTTCCTGCAAGCCTATAAGACCCCGTCTGATGAGGATGTGGCTTTCCTGCGTATTTACCGACGCTTGTACCAGGTTCACTATCCACTGGATCGCGCCGACCGCCAACGTCTTGAGAAGCTGCGCCCGGTCCTGCAAAAGCACGCCCGCGAACAGGGCATGGACTGGTTGAACCTGGCGGCACTGGCGTTCAAGGAATCGGCGCTTGAGCCAAGCACCCGCAGCGGCAGTGGCCCTACCGGGTTGATGCAAATTACCCCGTCGGCGGCGCAGCGGGTCGGGGTCAATAACATTCAGTCCGTGGACAGCAATGTGCAGGCCGGGGCCAAGTACCTGGCGCTTATCCGTCGCAAGTTTTTCGCCAGCCCCAAGCTCAATGAGCGTGAGCGCATGGCTTTCGTTCTGGCGGCCTACAACCTTGGACCGGAACGTGTCCAGGGGATGCGTGCCGAGGCCCGGCGCCGCGGATTGAACCCCAATCAGTGGTTTTTCCAAGTCGAGCGTATTGCCGTGGAGCAGGTGGGAATGGGTCCTGTCAGCTATGTTAATAGTGTGAATAAATACTTTTTGGCATATGACCGGGAGCGGGAGTCGTTGGAGCCTCAAGGGCAGAAAATTGTCTCGCGCAAATGATCGACTAAACTGATTGTTATGGCGGGGTTTTTGCGCTTTTAACATTATGTTTACTGATTAATATGGCGGTCAACCAACACACACTTACACTGGATGACATAACATGAGCACACTGATCAACAAGGTACTGTCCACCCGTGCTGGCTACGGCCTGACTGTTCTGCGGATCTTCGTCGGCGTCATCTTCGCTGCCCACGGCTCACAGAAACTCTTCGGCATGTTCGGCGGTTATGGCATAGCCGGCACCGCGCAGTACATGGAAAGCATCGGCCTGGCACCAGGTCACCTGATGGCAATCCTGGCCGGTGGTACCGAGTTCTTCGCCGGTCTGGCGCTGATCATTGGCCTGCTGGTACGCCCGGCTGCGCTAGGGCTGACCTTCCTCTCTCTGGTCGCCATTTTATCGGTGCACATCCACAACGGTCTGTTCATGGCCAACAATGGTTATGAATTCGCCCTGGCCTTGCTCGGCGGCAGCATCGCCGTACTGATCGAAGGCGCCGGCAAGCTGTCGGCAGACCGTGCCATCACCGGCTGACCGCTCTGACTCAACCAAAAGACCCGCCTGTGCGGGTCTTTTTTTTGTTGCGCGAGAATCTTGACACTGTCCTGTCGGCTTCTCTAGGATGTTTGCCATGCGCCGATTTAAACAGCTACTTGCGGGGCGCCAGGTAACTCATCCAGTTGCCGACAGAAGCTTGAAACAGGCTTCGAAATACCGCTAAAGCGCTGGTTCGGTGTTGCCTCTCACCTGCCATGCAGACTTTTGAGGCAGAGACACGACACGATGAATGCACTACGCCCCCCAGTACGTCCCGCGCCGATCACGGCACACCTGACCCAGCGCAATCCAAAAATCCTCCTTGGCGGTAATCATCAGCCGACGCTGCTGCGTTATCTCGATGGCTGGCCACGCCGTACCGGCGGCCCGGCAGCGTTTCTGATCCAGTTTGTCGAAGACGGCGAATCGTTGGCGCGTTTTGCCAGCGACAGCTTCGATCTGGCGGTGATCCAGTCGCCCAGCGCCGAAGACGCAGCCGAAGTAATCAGGCAATTGACGCGTGTTGCGCGCCAAGGGTTGATTACCCGTCGCTAGGGATAGTCGATTGCGACGATATACACAAACTGCTCGCCGGTAGGCGTCTGCACCCGGACCTCGGCATCCAGCGCCTTGCCGATCAAGGCCCGCGCCAGCGGTGAGTCGATGCTGATCAGGCCTAGTTTGAGGTCAAGCTCATCCGGGCCGACGATGCGATAGCGCGACTCTTTGCCGTGTTCATCTTCGATGGTCACCCAGGCCCCGAAGTAGACCTTGTTCGGGTCACTGGGTTTTTCGCTGACAACTTTGAGCGCTTCCAGCCGCTTGGTGAGAAACCGCACGCGGCTGTCGATCTCGCGCAGCATCTTTTTGCCGTAGGTGTACTCGGCGTTTTCAGAGCGGTCGCCCTGCGCAGCAGCCTCGCTGACGGATTGGGTCACCTGGGGGCGGCGTACATGCCAGAGTTCATGGAACTCGGCACGCATCCGCGCTTCGCCCTCGGGCGTGATGAGGGCAGTGCCGGCGGTGCGAGGAGGGCGATAGCGGCTCATTGCGGTTTCTTTTGGTCAGGAGGCATCAAGTTTATCAACCCTCGCGCAAGACTGTCAGGGGGCTGGCATTCAGCGCCCGACGAGTGCCGAACACGCCCGCACCGCCGATCAGCAATGCGCCAATGACTGGCAGCCACAGCAGCCACGGATGCGGATGCCAGGCCAGATCGAACGCATAGCGGTAAAGCACCAGGCTCACCAGTTCCGAGCCAAGTGCTGCGAGCAAACCGCTGACCGCACCGAGCAAGCCAAACTCGATCCGTCGTGCCTTGACCAACAACTGCCGTTCGGCGCCCAGAGCACGTAGCAATGCACCTTGGCGAATGCGCTCGTCGAGCGTCGCCTGCAAGCCGGAAAACAGCACCGCCATGCCGGCCGCCAGCACGAACAACAACACGTACTCGACCGCCAGGGTGACTTGCTCAAGGATACTGCGCAGCTGCGCCAGCAAGGCTTCGACCTGCAGAATGGTCACCGCCGGGAACGCCCGCGCCAGGTCGATGATCTGTTGGTCATGACCGGCCGCCAGGTAAAAACTGGTCAGGTACGTGGCCGGCAGGTCTTTCAAGGTGCCGGGCTGGAAGATCATGAAGAAGTTCGGCTGGAAGTTGTCCCAGTTGATCTTGCGCAGGCTCGTGACCTGCGCCTCGCGGTTGACCCCACCGACGGTGAAAACCAGATGATCGCCGAGCTTGAGCTTCAGGCTCTCGGCCACTTTGCCTTCCACCGAAACACCAGGTACGTCGCCTGTTGGTTGCGCAGACCACCAGCTACCGGCCGTGATGCTGTTGCCGGCGGGCAGGTCGGCAGCCCAGGTCAGGCTCAGATCGCGCTGGATGGCACGATCACCTTCAGTGTCCTTGCTGACGATGCCTTGCACCGGCTCGCCGTTGATGCTGATCAGCCGTCCCGGCACCACCGGGTAGAGCGGCGCGGATTGAGCGGACAGTTCAATCAGGCGATCAGTGAAGGCCTGTTTGTCGGCGGGCAAGATATTCAGTGCGAAGTAGTTGGGGGCGTTCTTTGGCAACTGGTTTTGCCAGGTGTCCAGCAATTCACCACGTAGCAGGGCGATCAGCGCCATCGACAACAGAATCAAACCGAAGGCCAGCGATTGTCCCGCCGCCGCCAGCGGGTGACGCAGCAATTGGCCCAGCCCCAGTCGCCATGGCAATGAGGCACGGGCCAACAGACGCCGCAGGCTGTTGAGTACCAGCAGCAACAGGCCGCCGAGGACCAGTGCGGCGATGACACCGCCACCAAGCAGGGCGAAGGTCAGTAGCAGGTCCAGGCTCAAGCGCCACATGATCAGACCCAAGGCTGCCAGTGCGGTGCCGTAAACCATCCAGGTGCTTGAAGGGATTGGCAGTATGTCGCGGCGCAGTACCCGCAGCGGTGGAACGCGACCCAGTGCCGCCAGTGGCGGCAGGGCGAATCCGGCGAGTGCGACCAGGCCGGTGCCGATTCCGGCGACGGCCGGCAGCAGCCCGCCGGGCGGTACATCGCTGGGCAGCAATTCACCCAGCAAGGCGAACAACCCCAACTGCGCGAGCCAGCCAAGGAGGGCACCGCTGAGGCTGGCCAGCAGGCCGAGCACAGTCAGTTGTACGCTGAACAGCAGCAGGGTTTCCCGACGCGACAAACCCAGGCAACGCAGCAGCGCGCTGGCGTCGAAACGGCGGGTGGCGAAACGGGTGGCCGAGAGCGCCACCGCAACGCCGGACAACAGCACCGCGACCAGGCTGGCCATGTTTAAGTAACGTTCGGCTTTGCCCAGGGCTCCGCCGATTTGCCGGTTGCCGTCGCGGGCGTCCTGCAGGCGCTGGTTGGCGGCCAGCCCCGGTTTGATCAGCTGTCGATAGGTTTCCAGGGCCGGTGCCGTGCCGCGCCAGAGTTCGTGGTAACTGACCCGGCTGCCGGGCTGCACCACGCCGGTGGCCGCCAGATCGGCGAGATTGATCATCACCCGGGGCGTGAGGCTGTAGAAGTTGCCGGCACGGTCCGGTTCATAGGTCAGCACGCGGGTCAGGTGCAGGCTTTTCATGCCGACGTCGATGGTGTCACCGACTTTCAGGTTCAGCGCCGTCAGCAGGCGCGCCTCGGCCCAGGCTTCGCCCGGTTTCGGACTTCCTCCGGCCTCTTCGGGAGCGAACGGAGCGGGCGCGCTTTTCAGTTGGCCGCGCAGTGGATAGACCCCGTCGACCGCTTTGATGCTCGACAGCTGAATGCCGTTGTCGGTGGCGATGACGCTGGAAAACTCCACCACTTGCGCGTGTTGCAGCCCCAGCTCCTTGCCGGATTGTATTTGTTCCGGGCGAGCGGGCGAGCTGCCTTCCAGCAGCATATCCGCGCCCAGGAACTCGGTGGCGCGCAGCAGCATGGCACCGTTCAGGCGGGCGCCGAAGTAGCCGATGGCGGTACTCGCCGCCACGGCGACCAGCAGGGCGAAGAACAACACCCGCAGCTCACCGGCGCGGGCATCGCGCAGCAATTGGCGAATGGCGAGGCTGAACAGGCGCAACAGCGGCAAACGTGCCATCAAGGCTCCAGAGGGTCGACGACCAGCAGGCCGGCTTCAAGGCGGATCAGGCGGTGGCAGCGGTGTGCCAGGCGTTCGTCGTGAGTCACCAGGACCAGGGTCGTGCCGCTTTCTTTATTGAGTTCGAAGAGCAGATCGCTGATGTGCTCGCCGGTGTGCGTGTCGAGGTTGCCGGTGGGCTCATCGGCAAACAGCACATCGGGTTCGGCGGCAAATGCCCGGGCGATTGCCACGCGCTGCTGTTCGCCGCCAGAGAGCTGGCGTGGCGAATGGCTCAGGCGTTGGCCCAGGCCGACGCGACGCAGCAGTTCGGTGGCGCGTTCGCGGGCGTCTTTGCGGCCGTCCAGCTCAAGCGGCAACATGACGTTTTCCAGGGCGTTGAGGCTGTCGAGCAACTGGAACGACTGGAACACAAAGCCGACATGCTCGGCGCGTATCCGCGCGCGCTGGTCTTCATCCAGCTTGCTCAGGGCTTGCCCGGCAAGGGTGACTTCGCCGCTGCTGGGCAGGTCGAGGCCGGCCAGCAGGCCGAGCAGGGTGGATTTGCCTGAACCGGAACTGCCGACGATGGCCAGGCTGTCGCCCCTGTTCAGTTCCAGGCTGAGTTCGTGCAGGATGGTCAGTTCACCTTCCGCGCTGGGAACCACTTTGCTAAGGTTCCGCGCAGTGAGAATGCTTGCGCCCATGGAGAGTCCGATGCGTGTGTGGTTTTTGAGTGCTGGCCTGGCCTTGATGTGCATGGCCCAGAACGCAGCGGCGGGTACAGTCCTGATCGTTGGCGATAGTATCAGCGCGGCTTTCGGCCTGGATACCCGGCAAGGGTGGGTGTCGTTGCTTGAGCAGCGGCTCAAGCACGAAGGTTTCACCGAGACGGTGGTCAATGCGTCCATCAGTGGCGACACCAGTGCCGGCGGCCAGGCACGCCTGCCGGCGCTGCTTGCGGAGCATAAGCCTGAGGTGGTGATTCTCGAGTTGGGGGGCAACGACGGGCTGCGTGGATTGCTGCCAACGCAATTGCAACAAAATCTTGCGTCGATGATCGACAACGCCAGGGCCAGCGGTGCCAAGGTGCTGTTGCTCGGTATGCAACTGCCACCCAATTATGGGGCGCGTTACAACGAGGCTTTCGCGAAGGTCTACAGCGATCTGGCCGACGAGAAAAAAGTCCCGCTGGTGCCGTTTTTTCTTCAGGGAATCGGCGGGAATCCCGAGCTGATGCAGACCGATGGCATTCACCCGGCGGTCGCGGCCCAGGGCAAGTTGCTGGAAAATGTCTGGCCTACGCTAAAACCGCTGTTATGACGCTTTTCTAGCGGCAGTCTTTCGGCTAATGTGGCGCCCCCCTGATTTGGAGCCCCCGATGCCGCGTCCTGCCTGGTCCCTGTTTGCCTACCAACTGATCGAGCCTGACGAACAGCTGGATCTGTTCGCCTGCCAGGAAGTCCGGGTGCATCTGGTGACGCGTCAACTGGAGTTGGGCGGTTCGGCCGACCGTACCCTGTGCGGCACTTTGCTGCCGGCACAACCGCGCTGGTCGAGCGTCGACCGGACGGTGTTCCAGGACCAGCGACTGTGCTCGCTGTGCCGGGCGATTCTGGAGTCGCAAAAGCGCGGTACATCGCCGATCTGGCCTGAGTTGCGCTTCGAGCTGTAAAGCCCCCCAAAGGGCAGTCCATCGACCTGGCTCCCCGAATTCGGGGGCTTCGGTGTACAATCTTGCCCCCATACCCTCTGTTGATCATACGAAGGATGTTCCGGATGTTGCCGCGCTTTCCTGCCGTCACCCGCTACTTGTCTCTTGCCGCCTTGTGTGTAGCGGGTCCCGTTGCAGCATTGGAGCTGCCTTTGCCGCCGCCGGGCGAAGATATCGTCGGCCAGGTGCAAACAGTCAAAGCCAAGTACGAAGACACCTTTGCCGATCTGGGCACCACCTACGATCTGGGCTACCTGGAAATGGTCGCCGCCAACCCGGGCGTCGATCCGTGGTTGCCAGGTGCTGGTACCGAAGTCGTATTGCCAACGCGCTTCATCCTGCCACCAGGCCCGCGTGAAGGCATCGTGATCAACCTGGCCGAGTATCGCCTCTACTATTACCCGAAAGGCCGGAACGTGGTGTACACCTTCCCGCTGGGTATCGGTCGTGAAGGCTGGGGCTCGCCCATCGCCCACACCAGCATCACTGCCAAAACACCGAACCCGACCTGGACCCCTCCAGCCTCGATCAAGGCCGAACACGCCGCCGATGGCGATCCGCTGCCAAACGTCGTGCCGGCCGGCCCGGACAACCCTCTGGGGCCGTTCAAGTTCACGCTGGGCACACCGGGCTACCTGATTCACGGTTCGAACAAGAAGTTCGGCATTGGCATGCGTACCAGCCATGGCTGCTTCCGCATGTTCAACAACAATGTGCTGGAAATGGCCGGCATGGTGCCGGTGGGAACGTCGGTGCGGATCCTCAACGACCCGTACAAGTTCGGCATGAGTGGCGGCAAGGTTTACCTGGAAGCGCATACGCCGCTGGACGACACTGGCAACCCGTCGGTGGTCGACAAGCACACTGCGGTGATCAATGCTTTGCTCAAGCGTGAAGATCTGGCCAAAAACCTGCGCATGAACTGGGATGTGGTGCGCGACGTGGTCGCCGCTGAAGATGGCATGCCGGTGGAAATCGCTGTACCGAATACCTCCACTCCTGTGGCGTCGGCTGTACCGATCGACCTGCAGTAAGCGCTTCAAACGACCCGCCGAGGCCTCATGGCGTCGGCGGGTTTTTTATTGCCCTCGGTAAAACCCGGGCAAAAAAAAAGCCGACCCAAAAAATGGATCGGCTTGATAACAATCCCGAAGGACTATTACTTGCGGCTAGCTTTGTCCAGCATGCGCAGAGCACGCTCGTTAGCTTCGTCAGCAGTCTGTTGTGCTTTTTGAGCAGCAGCCAGAGCTTCATCAGCTTTACGGTAGGCTTCGTCTGCACGAGCCTGGGAGCGAGCTGCTGCGTCTTCAGTAGCAGTCAGACGTGCTTCGGTTTCTTTCGATACGCTGCTGCAACCGGTAGCCAGAACTGCGGCCAGAGCCAGAGCAGAGAATTTCAGAACGTTGTTCATCGTGTTCCCCTTCAAGGACTTTCTATTAAGTAGCTGTCTCCTCAGAGTGAGGAAATAGCCGGCGTACATACTACCCATTACTTGTAGTAAGTAAACTGACGTAGCGCAAGAAGCAAAAAAAATTGTAGGCGCGGAATCTTTTTCGAGCAACTTTTAATCGTGTTGTATAAAAATTACTCAGCTGGGAAGCCCGTCCTGAGCGACCTGCTGGTATAGCTGACTGATGCTGGCGGCTGTTTCACACTCTAGAGCCAAAGTCGCTCTATATCGATTCGTCTACACTTTTGTTCAGAATTTGCGCAGCGGCTCACGCCTCTTTCGTGCATGTAGAGGTGACTTTAACAAGCCTGGCTCGTCTTAAGTCTCAACATCCGGCAATGTTCAGGCTATCGACCAGGGGAGATGTTCGGTCGAGCCGCTGCTACGTGCCCTGCGCTGAGTCAGTGCAATCGACGTGATGACAAGTGCGCCTTGAGCATTTCAGCCTTTGGTGCCTACTATTCGATATGTGTCCGGTTGCGCGGGATGGGTGCAGTTCTTCTCGGTGTCCAAACAGACACGGGGTGGCGTAGAGGTTCCTTCGCCGGGAAAACATCGGTAAGGTAGGGGTCAGTTCAAGACCCGCGAGGAGTAGTGATGAGCGAGGCGTTGTCCATCCACCATGACCAGGCTGGTCATCAGTTCGAGACCAATGTGGACGGTCATCGTGCCTACCTGACCTATATGGATCTGGGGAAACAGACCCTGGATATCTATCGTACTTTCGTGCCCAACGCGTTGCGTGGTCGCGGTATTGCGGCGGCGTTGACCGAACAGGCGCTGCAGTACGCCGAGGAAATGGGCTACACAGTCATTCCATCGTGCTCCTACGTGGAGCGCTACATGGAGCGTCACCAGCGGCACGCGGCCAAGCTCTGATCAGGATCACCGAATAAAAAAACGCCGGGCTTGGCCCGGCGTTTTTGTGTGCGCTGAATGTGGTCAGGTGCGTTGACGTTTCGGCAGCACATCCTTGAGCTTGGCATGCATGCTGCGCAAGGTGTTTTCGGTAGCGGTCCAATCGATGCAGGCGTCGGTGATCGACACGCCGTATTGCAACTCGGCGAGGTCTTTCGGAATCGCCTGGCAGCCCCAGTTCAAATGGCTTTCGACCATCAGACCGATAATCGACTGGTTGCCTTCGAGGATCTGGTTGGCCACGTTCTCCATCACCAGCGGTTGCAGTGCCGGGTCCTTGTTGGAGTTGGCGTGGCTGCAATCGACCATGATGTTCGGCTTGATCTTCGCCTTGTTCAGCGCTTGCTCGCAGAGCGCGACGCTGACCGAATCGTAGTTCGGTTTGCCGTTGCCGCCGCGCAGCACTACGTGACCGTAGGCGTTGCCTTTGGTGGTGACGATCGACACACCACCTTCCTGGTTGATCCCCAGGAAGCGGTGCGGGCTGGAAACCGATTGCAGGGCGTTGATGGCAACCGTCAGGCCACCGTCGGTGCCGTTCTTGAAGCCGACTGCCGAGGAAAGGCCCGAAGCCATTTCACGGTGAGTCTGGGATTCGGTGGTGCGCGCGCCAATCGCCGACCAGCTGATCAGGTCCTGCAGGTACTGTGGCGAGATCGGGTCAAGGGCTTCGGTCGCCGTCGGCAGGCCCATCTCGGCCAGGTCCAGCAGCAACTGACGGCCAATGTGCAAGCCGTCCTGAATCTTGAACGAGTCATCCAGGTACGGGTCGTTGATCAGGCCTTTCCAGCCGACGGTGGTCCGTGGTTTCTCGAAATAGACTCGCATGACCAGATACAGGGTATCGGACACTTCAGCGGCGAGTACCTTGAGGCGCTCGGCATATTCGTGTGCAGCCTTGATGTCGTGGATCGAGCAAGGCCCGATAACGACGAACAGGCGGTGGTCGGTGCCATCCAGGATATTGCGAATCACTTCGCGGCCCTTGGTCACGGTGTGCAGGGCAGCATCGCTCAGGGGGATATCACGCTTGAGCTGGTCAGGAGTGATCAGCGTCTCGTTGGAGGCGACGTTTAGGTCATTGATCGGTAAATCAGCCATCGTGTTACTCGTCAGGTCACGGGTGCCGGCCGCCAGCGATCCCCGCGCGGCGGAGCACAGCATGATTTAAGCGCAGCGGGGAGCAGAACCTTAGCGCGTTACGCGGTTGCTCGACAATGGGCAGGCGCGGGTTTAATCCGGCGCTTACTGCGCAAAGGCCTGTCGAACCGTCTCATGGGAGTACTCGGTGGCATGCTGGTCGAGCCATTTGAGGGCCAACGCCTCGATGCCTTGCTGTTCGACCTGGGGCTTTTGCTGACGGCAAAAACGTTCAATCTGGCAGACCTGCTCGCCCATCCGTGCTTTGAACAGGGTCTGTTCGTCAATGATCGCGATGCCGACCAGATAACCGTGCTTTCGTCGCAGGCACCAGGCCACATAGCCCAGATAACAGACATTTTCGCTCAGGGTCGGCATTCGCACTTCCAGTGCCGTTCCTTTGCGCCAGGCGCGGTGGTAATTGCAAGCCACGCCTCCGAGACTGATAGTGTGCAGTTCTTGCCGAGAAATACACTGATGCTTGCGCAACGTTAACTCGACAGGCACATCGTCAGGATGAGGAATAAAGCGCCCCATGAACACAGACTCCAAGTGTCGGTCATTCGACAGTGCTTCTCCCAGTATAGTGGTCGAATGCGAGCTGACTGATTTCGATGCCGACCAGCGGTTGTTGGCGATGAGCGGTGTGTCGCTGGTGATTTTTACCAGCGTCGGCTGTTCCGGTTGCCGCTGGGCGCGCCAGCAGTTGCCGGAACTGGAGCTTGATGTCGATCAGTTGTGCTGGATCGACGCGGGGAACAACGGTGGCGCGGTAGAGCGTTATCAGGTCTTTCATTTGCCCGCGCTGTTTGTCGTGCGCGATGGCGAGTTTTATGGGGCGCTACAGTCGCGCCTGGCCCGCACCGAGCTGAATGCTGCACTGGGGCAGGCGCTGAGTCGAAATCCAGAGGAGTTGCCATGACGGGCACAGCAGTTGAAAAACCGAGAATCGGCATTATCGGCACCGGGGCAATCGGTGGCTTTTACGGCATGATGCTGGCGCGGGCCGGGTTCGATGTGCACTTTCTGTTGCGCAGCGAGTTTTCAGCGGTCGCCGAGCGCGGCCTGCAACTCAACAGCGCGCCCTATGGTGCGTTGACCTTGAATCCGCTTCAGGCGTATTCGTCGGCCGACGATATGCCGCTGTGCGACTGGCTGCTGGTCGGCGCGAAAACCACCAGTAACGCCGAGCTCGCACCGACGATCATCAAGGCTGCGGCGCCGGGGGCGAAAGTCCTGCTGCTGCAAAATGGCCTGGATGTCGAAGACAGCCTGCGCGATCTGTTGCCCGACTCACTGCACTTGTTGGGCGGGTTGTGCTTTATCTGTGTGCACCGCGCGGGGCCCGGAGTGATCGAGCATCAGGCACTCGGTGCGGTAAACGTGGGGTATCACAGTGGGCCGGCGCTTGATGACGAGACGGCCCGTCAGGCGATTGTCGAGCAGGGGGCGGGGCTGTTTCGTACCGCCGGTCTTGAATCGCAGGCGATGGCTAACCTTCAGCAGGCGCGCTGGCAAAAACTGGTCTGGAATGTTCCTTACAACGGTTTATCGGTCTTGCTCGGCGCGAGCACGACACCGCTGATGGCCGATGACAGCAGCCGCGAACTGATTCAGGCGTTGATGGCCGAAGTGGTGAAGGGCGCACTTGCCTGTGGCCACAGCATGCCGCCGGGGTATGCCGAGCACCTGTTCAAGGTCACTGAAAAAATGCCCGACTACTGGCCGAGCATGTACCACGACTACCAGCATAAACGGCCACTGGAACTGGCAGCGATTTATGCGCGGCCATTGGCAGCCGCCAACGCCGCCGGTTGCGAGTTGCCGAAAATCGAGGCCTTGTATCAGGCCTTGAGTTTTGTCGATCGGCATAACGGTTAAGTCGTTTCACCCGGGGGGAGCAGCATGGCAAAAGGGATAGGCGACAGATTGGTGCTGGCGATTTCTTCGCGGGCGCTGTTCGACCTGAGCGAAAGCCACAAGGTGTATCTGGCGAGCGGCGTCGAGGCTTATCGGCAGTATCAGATCGAGCACGAAGACGAAATCCTCGAACCGGGTGATGCGTTCCACCTGGTGCAAAAACTGTTGAACCTCAACACCAGCCTCGGTCGGGCGCGGGTCGAGGTGGTGCTGGTGTCGCGCAATAGCGCGGACACCGGTTTGCGGGTTTTCAATTCGATTCACCATTACGGCCTGACGATTTCCCGCGCGGCGTTTGTCGGCGGGCGCAGTCCGTATCCGTACCTGAAGGCCTTCGGCTGTGATCTGTTTCTCTCCACTCACGCCGATGACGTACGCAGCGCACTCGATGCCGGCTTCGCGGCGGCGACGATTCTGTCGGGCGGTGCGAGCCGCGCCGCCAGCGAAGAGTTGCGCATCGCCTTTGATGGCGACGCCGTGTTGTTTTCCGATGAGTCGGAGCGGGTTTATCAGGCGGATGGACTCGAAGCCTTTCAGGCCAACGAACGCGAAGCCGCTCGCGAGCCGCTACGCGGTGGGCCCTTCAAGGGCTTTCTGGCAGCGCTCAATCTGTTGCAACGCGAGTTTCCTGAAGACAGCTGTCCGATCCGTACTGCATTGGTGACCGCGCGTTCGGCACCCGCTCACGAGCGGGTCATCCGTACCTTGCGCGAGTGGGATATTCGACTCGACGAATCGCTGTTTCTCGGCGGGTTGGCCAAGTCTGCATTTCTCGAAGCCTTCGCCGCCGACGTATTTTTCGACGACCAGGCGGGCCATTGTGAGTTGGCCCGTGAGGTGGTTGCCACCGGTCACGTCCCTCACGGCATCAGCAATGAACTGAAGGTTTAAGCCCGGCGTTCAATGCCTTGCGCAGGATGTCGAACTCGCTGTGGCACTGCTAAGCTGAATCAAACGCCGCCATCTCGGCATTCGAGGAGGTCATATGATTCATTCGATGCTGTATGCCACTGACCTCGGCCTGTACGCACCCTTTGTGATGCAGCATGCGTTGGCGTTGGCACGAACATTCAAAGCCGATCTGTATGTGGTGCACGCAGTTGAGCCCATGGGGCTTTTTGCTGAATCGGTGTTGCAGAGCTATCTCGATGAGCAAGCCTTGAATGAATTTCACAGCCAGGGTTTGAGCACAGTGATGGCCAATATCGAGCAGCGGGTATTCGACAGCTTCCGTGAAGAGTTGGGGGAGGGGCAGCAGGATCTGGCGCTGATTCAATCGGTCAGAGTATTTCAGGGCGATCCGTCACAGGTCATTCTTGATCAGGCACAGAAACTCTCGGTGGATTTGTTGATCCTGGGAAGTCACAGCCATGGGGCCGGTGGAGAAACACCGTTGGGGCGGACCGCTGCACGCGTGTTGCAGTTGTCGCAGGTGCCGGTTTACCTGGTGCCATTGTCGCAGCGTCGGCGTCACGGCGATATTTAAGGCGAGAATGCTGGCCCTTTGATGAAAAAGTTCTAGATTTATTCTTCAAACCATTAATATAGTTATATACCGTCGCTGATGCCCGTGGCGTCTATCTGCTTTGAGGGATTGATATGAAGCTTCAACAATTGCGCTACATCTGGGAAGTGGCGCACCACGACCTCAACGTTTCCGCTACCGCCCAAAGCCTGTACACCTCACAGCCGGGCATCAGCAAGCAGATCCGTCTGCTGGAAGACGAGTTGGGCGTCGAGGTTTTTGCGCGCAGCGGCAAACACCTGACCCGAGTCACCCCGGCCGGTGAGCGAATCATCACTACGGCCGGCGAAATTCTGCGCAAGGTCGAAAGCATCAAGCAGATCGCTCAGGAGTTCTCCAACGAGAAGAAAGGCACCCTGTCGATTGCCACCACCCACACCCAGGCGCGTTATGCGCTGCCGCCGGTGATCAGCAATTTCATCAAGCAATACCCGGACGTTGCCCTGCACATGCACCAGGGCTCGCCGATGCAGATCGCCGAAATGGCCGCTGACGGCACCGTGGATTTTGCCATCGCCACTGAAGCACTGGAGCTGTTCGGCGACCTGGTGATGATGCCGTGCTACCGCTGGAACCGTTGCGTTGTCGTGCCACAAGGTCACCCGCTGACCAAGCTGCCGAAGCTGACCCTCGAAGCCCTGGCTGAATACCCGATCGTGACGTACGTGTTCGGTTTCACCGGTCGTTCGAAACTCGACGAAGCCTTCAGCCATCGCGGCCTGACCCCGAAAGTGGTGTTCACCGCCGCCGACGCCGACGTGATCAAGACTTACGTTCGTTTGGGGCTGGGTGTCGGTATCGTGGCGAAAATGGCCGTCGACACCAAACTCGACAACGACCTGGTGGTGCTCGACGCCAGCGAACTGTTCGAATCCAGCGTGACCAAAATCGGATTCCGTCGCGGGACGTTCCTGCGTGGATTCATGTGCGACTTCATCGAGAAATTCGCCCCGCACCTGACTCGTGAAGTCATGGCCAAAGCCATCCAGTGCCACAACAAGCAGGAACTGGAAGAGCTGTTCGACGGCGTAGAATTACCGGTTCATTGATCACACAGGTCACTACACTACCTCGGTGACAGCGAATTGTTGCCGAGTGCCTGCCACCACGATCTCTACCTCATCACCCTCGAACTTGCCCAGCAAACTTTTGCCCAGCGGTGAGCGCGGGGTGATGACCGTAATCAGTTGCCCCACCAGATCAACCTTCAAGCCGGCCGCATCAGGGGCGAGGAACAGCCACTGTTCGCGTCCCTTTTCGTCTTCCAGCCCCAACAGCGCACCGACTTCAATCCCGCGCTGATCGTCATAAGAGCGCAATGTCAGGTTCTGGCACAGCACCAGTGACTGGCGGATTTCCTCCACCCGTTTGGCCTGTCCGGCGGCGAGATAAGACGCTTCCAGTCCCAGGGTGTCGTACTTGTTCTCGGCGATGTTTTCTTCGTGGGTCGCGGTTTCGTACGCGGTTTGCGCTGCGCGCTCGGCGATGTCGAGATCGACCGCAAGCTTTTCCAGGATCAGCTGGTGGACCGTATGTTTGTTCATGATCAATCGCAGAATTGCTGGACGTTGGCGCGGCTTTTTTCGGTGGGCGCGGTTTGGTCTTGCTGTAGCCAGAACTGGCATTTCGGGTTGGACAGGTTGCGGGTATTGCTGCGTGCCTGATCGAGCGTTTGCTGTTGCGCCTGTTTGCGCAGGTTTTCCTTGTACTGCTCGAACATCTGATTCTCGGGTGCCGGTTCAACCACCGCAGGCTTGGGTTGAGTCAGTTGGTGCGCCGCCTCGGCAAGCGGGGCGAGTTGTTCGCTGAACAGCAGTTTCGACACCAGCCAGCAGGTCAGCGCGATGGCCAAAAAACCCAGCCACAAACCCACGGCGATGCTGGCAATCAGTTGCAATGGACTGAGTGTGATGGACACCGTGCGGCGAACGTGTGGACGGTAGGGCATGGCTGCCTCCTGGCGAGGGTTGTGGGCTGCGGCGATTGTCGCATGAAGATTAATCGGCGTCGGCTCTTCTGCACGCAACGATTTATGCGGACAATTGAGATCTTTGCCCCACGGAGCCCGTAATGAAAGTCGACTGGGATATTTTCTGCACTGTCGTCGACAACTACGGCGACATCGGCGTGACCTGGCGCCTGGCCAGGCAGTTAGTGGCCGAGCATCAC
Organism: Pseudomonas fluorescens HK44; assembly: GCF_000217955.3. Classification (GTDB taxonomy): domain Bacteria; phylum Pseudomonadota; class Gammaproteobacteria; order Pseudomonadales; family Pseudomonadaceae; genus Aquipseudomonas; species Aquipseudomonas fluorescens_AQ. The sequence continues at coordinate 36,017 of NZ_AFOY02000016.1, forward strand.
TGCGCGGTACGGCTGTGGGTCGATGACCTGCGGGCGTTCGAACGCTTGTGCCCGGAACTCGACATCACTGCTGCCCGGCAGTGGCAGCAAGGCGTCGAGGTCTGCCATTGGCCGGCCGACTGGGCGCCGACAGAGGCCGCCGATGTGGTGATCGCGGCGTTCGCCTGTCAGTTGCCACATGCCTATATGGAAGCAATGGCGGCGCGCGAAAAGGCTCCGCTGTGGATGAACCTCGATTATTTGAGCGCCGAAGACTGGATCGTCGGCTGTCATGGTTTACCGTCGGTGAAGTACAAACAGGTGCAGAAGTACTTCTTCTTCCCGGGGTTTCAGGCCGGGACTGGCGGCTTGCTGCGTGAGCGCGGGTTGCTTGAGCGGCGTGAGCAGTTTCAACACAGCGCTGAGGCTCGGCGCGAATTCCTGCAAGGGCTGGGTGTCGATCGCGCCGACGGTGCACGGCTGATGTCGTTATTCGCCTACGAGAATGCGGGATTGGCCGATTGGCTGGACGTCATGGCGGGCGACGCTCATGCCACTCATTTGCTGGTGCCCGAGGGCCGGATCCTGGGCGACGTCGAGCGCTGGCTGGGCGTTGAAGGGCTTGGTGTCGGCGCATTACAGGTGCGCGGTGCGTTGACCGTGCAGGTATTGCCGTTCGTCCGACAGGATCAATACGACCTGCTGCTGTGGAGTTGTGATTTCAACGCGGTGCGTGGGGAGGACTCGTTCGTCCGCGCGCAATGGGCGGCCCGACCAATGCTGTGGCATATTTATCAACAGGAAGAAGATGTCCACCTGGACAAACTCGAAGCCTTTCTGACGCTGTACACCGCAGGCCTTTCACCGGCGGCAAAAGTGGCACTCGTCGGGTTATGGCGAGCGTGGAACACGGGCGCTGGAATGGCTCAGGCATGGGTTGCGGCACAGGAACACTGGCCAGAACTGCAAAAGCACGCCCAGACATGGTGTCTGGAACAGGCTTTGCAGGCCGATCTTGCTGCGGCGCTGGTGCAGTTTTACCTAAATTGGATATGATACGCGGCCTAGATTTTTGTAAATCCCATCCAAATTCGGATATTCGCAATGAAAACTGGTAAAGAACTGAAACCCGGTACGGTGATCCGTCTCGAAAACGACCCTTGGCTGGTTCAGAAAGCTGAATTCACCAAGTCCGGTCGTAACAGCGCGATCATGAAGACCAAGCTGAAAAACCTGCTGACCGGTTACAAGACCGAGATCGTTTACAGCGCTGACGACAAACTGGACGACGTAATCCTCGACCGCAAAGAAGCGACCCTGTCGTTCATCAGCGGCGACACCTACACGTTCATGGACACCACCGACTACACCATGTACGAGCTGAACGCTGAAGACATCGAAGCTGTTCTGCCTTTCGTTGAAGAAGGCATGACCGATGTTTGCGAAGCGATCTTCTTCGAAGAACGTCTGGTTTCCGTAGAACTGCCGACCACTATCGTGCGTCAGGTTGACTACACCGAAGGTTCCGCTCGCGGTGACACTTCCGGCAAGGTGATGAAGCCTGCCAAACTGAAGAACGGTACCGAGCTGTCGGTTGCCGACTTCATCGAAATCGGCGACATGATCGAGATCGATACCCGCGAAGGCGGTTCTTACAAAGGCCGCGCTAAATAAGCGCAGTTTTTGCAGGAAAGAAAAAGCCCGACCATCGAGTCGGGCTTTTTTGTGCGCGTCTGTCGGGTACGAACATTCAGACAGTGACGTGCAGGCGAACGTCTACGTTGCCGCGAGTGGCGTTGGAGTACGGGCAGACCTGATGCGCGGCGTCGACCAGCGCTTGCGCATCGGCGTGTTCCAGGCCGGGCAGGCTGACGTGGAGGTCGATGTCCAGACCGAAACCACCTGGAATCTGGCCAATGCCGACGTGAGCGGTGATCGAGGCGTCATCAGGGATTTTGCGCTTGGTCTGGCTGGCGACAAATTTCAGCGCGCCGATGAAGCAAGCCGAGTAACCGGCCGCGAACAGTTGCTCAGGGTTGGTCGCCGCGCCGCCGGCACCGCCGAGTTCTTTTGGCGTGGCGAGTTTCACGTCGAGGATGTTATCGCTGGAAACGGCACAACCATCACGGCCGCCGGTAGCGGTTGCAACTGCGGTATAGAGAGTTTGCATGGTGTGAGCCTCGTTCGGGGTGATTGATTAGCGCTAAAGGTTTGCGCGCTAACTAAGTGCGAAATAAATGTAGCTCGTTAATATTTTGCGCGCAAGATTAATTTTTAAAAATGTTTATCGAAGGCCGGCTGGCAAGTGGATAAATGCGCCTGGAAGCATCGAGCTAGAGGTGTTGGCGAGGGATATGTGAGGAGAGGGATTTTTGTCTCAGGGCAGCCGTCATCGCGGGCAAGCCTTGCTCTTACAGGTTTAGTGTCGAGACACAATGTTGCACTCGTCGCATAACCTGTAGGAGCAAGGCTTGCCCGCGATGAACGATAACGCGGTAGCTCAGGCAGGCCGCTCAGAGACTGTCTTGCAGGTGGTTACGCAGGTTCTGCAGATCGGCTTGTAGTTTGCGCATCTGCTCCAGGGTCTGGCCGCTGGCGCCGAGGATGCACGGTGGAACCTCCCGGGCTTTTTCCCGCAGGGCACGACCTTGTTCGGTCAGCTCGACAATTACCACGCGTTCATCTTCGCGGCTGCGGGTACGGCTCAGCAGGCCTTCGGCTTCCAGGCGTTTGAGCAGCGGGGTCAGAGAGCCGGGGTCGGTCAGCAGGCGGCTGCTGATCTCGCCAACAGTCAGCCCGTCGCGTTCCCACAGCACCATCATCGCCAGGTATTGCGGATAGGTCAGGCCCAGCGCTTGCAACAAGGGTTTGTAGACCTTGGTCATCAGCAGTGACGTTGAGTGCAGGGCAAAGCACAGCTGGTTATCCAGCAGCAGGTTGTCGCAGTTGTCCGGGGTGTTGCGTTGGGTGCTCATGTCTAAACCTTGATCATTCATCGCCATGAATTTAGCGGTCGAGTCTTTAATGCGCCAGATAATTTTCGGTTATTGCCGACCAGGGCCGCACACGGCAGGGTTTCGACGTGACTGCGCGTTTCCCTGTGTGTGTCGACTGCGTAGGATGCGAGGCCTGATGTGAGGGGGGAGTCGTCAGTGATTGAGTTAGTGATGTATCTGGTGCTCGGCGCTGCGCTGGGCACTGTAGGCGGTGTGTTCGGGATTGGCGGTGGTTTGATCGCGATTCCCGCGTTGGGCGTGTTGTTCGGTCTGGATCAGCAAATTGCCCAGGGCACGGCGCTGGTCATGGTGGTGCCGAACGTGATGCTGGCGCTGTGGCGCTATCACCAGCGCAATCGCATCGAACTGCGCCACGCGTTGCCATTGGCCTCGATGGGCTTCTGCTTTGCCTGGATCGGCTCGGTCTGGGCGGTGGGCATTGACGCACAGCTGATGCGCATCGGTTTTGTGGCGTTCCTGATCGCCTTGTCGGCCTACAACCTGTTGCGCATGTTCATGGCCACTGCGCCGGCTGCCTCGCAGATGCGTTACTCGTGGCCTTGGCTGGGGGTGTTGGGTGCTGCATCGGGGACCATGGGCGGGTTGTTCGGCGTGGGTGGGGCGGTGGTGGCGACGCCGGTGCTCACCAGCCTGTTCGGCACCACGCAAGTGGTGGCTCAAGGGTTGTCATTGGCGCTGGCCTTGCCCAGCACCGGCGTCACGCTGGTGACTTACGCGGTCCATCATCAAGTGAACTGGAGCATCGCACTGCCGATGGCGGCCGGTGGTTTACTGAGCATCAGCTGGGGCGTGAAGATCGCTCACGCCATGCCGGAGCGTTTGTTGCGCGGGTTGTTCTGTGCCTTTCTTGTGCTCTGCGCGGTGATGCTCGCCTTTAAAGTTTGAAGCCTTCGACAATGTGCTCCGCCAGGCATTCGGTGATGGGCGAAGGGTTGTTCAGGTTGCGCACCAGCATGATGCTGGCTTCGGGCAACAGCGGCAGGCCTTCAGCCTCGCCGAGGATGCGCATATCCTGGGTGATCAGGCTTTCCAGCTGCGCAGTGACCGCCAGCCCGGCGCTGACCACCGCCATGATCGCTGACAGGCTCGAACTGTTGTAGGCAATCCGGTACTCGCGCCCGGAAGCGTCCAGCGCATTGCAGGCCCAGATCCTGCAAAAACAATCACTGTTGAACATCGCCAGGGGCAACGGTGTTTGCTCGTTGGGGCTGAAGCACTGCGCCTGCGCCCAGACAAACCGCTCCTTGCGCAGCAACTGGCCGATCTCGCTGCCGGGTTCGCGGGTGACGATCGACAGGTCCAGGTCCTGACGCAGCAGTAACTGCTTGGATGACTCGCAATGGACTTCGATCTGGATCAGCGGATAGGCCTGGGCAAAGCGCGAGAGGATGCCCGGCAGGAAGCGCATGACATAGTCATCCGGGGTGCCGATACGTACCGTGCCGACCATGTGCGGCTCACGCAGGGTGTTGAACACTTCGCTGTGGAGTTTCAGGATCCGCCGGGCATAACCGAGCAACACCTGACCCTCGGCGGTCAGCTTCACCTGACGGCCGTCGCGCTGAAACAACTGGCGTTGCAGCACGTCCTCTTCCAGCCGTTTCATTTGCATGCTTACCGCCGATTGCGTGCGATTCACCAACTCGCCAGCGCGGGTGAAGCCACCTTGGTCGGCAATGGCAACGAAGGTGCGCAGGACTTCCGTATCGATACTCGGGTAGTGGCTCAATTCATCAATCTCCGAGATGTATTGCATAAGAAACATTCGTTGGATTGATCTTAGCTCCGGCGCGAGACTTCAGTCATCTACAACGGAGGGCAAGATGATGAAAGGTCAAAAAGGTTATGTGCTGGTTGGAAAGTTTCACGGGTTTTCTCTGGGCCATTGGCTGGAAAAAATCCTCCGCTGGCATGAACTCCACCGTGAGCGCGCTTTGCTGGCCAGCATGAGTGACGAAGCGCTCAAGGATATCGGTATCAGCCGCGCCGATGTCGAGCATGAAGTTGTCCGGCCATTCTGGGATGACCCGATGCACAAATGAGTACCGAGCTGCTACACAACAAGCTTCACACTGAGGTAGTTTGCGAGCAGACAAGGAGATGCACATGCCCGCAGAACTGTCCTTATCCCTCAAACAGGCTCGGCGTCTGGCGCTGGCCGCCCAGGGTTTCACCGGGCGCCAGCCGCCAGCGGCGATCAAGCCCGCTCAGCTCAACCGCCTGATCGAACGCCTGGGCATTTTGCAAATCGATTCGGTCAACGCACTGGTGCGCTCGCACTATCTGCCGCTGTTTTCGCGTCTTGGCAACTACTCCGCCGACTTGCTCGACCAAGCTGCCTGGGGCCAGGGCCGACAGCGTACGTTGTTCGAGTATTGGGGGCATGAAGCGTCATTGTTGCCGCTGTCGATGTACCCCTTGATGCGTTGGCGCATGCAACGCGCGGCGCAAGGCGAGGGGATTTATCAGCAGCTGGCGCGTTTTGGTCGTGAGCAGCAAGAGACCATTCGCCGTGTTCTGGCTTCGGTCCAGGAGCGGGGGGCGCTCGGCGCTGGCAGTTTGTCGACGCGCCAGGAACGGGCTGGTCCATGGTGGGATTGGAGCGCTGAAAAGCACGCACTGGAATGGTTGTTCGCGGCTGGCGAAGTAACGGTGGCGGGGCGTCGCGGCTTCGAGCGTCTATACGATTTGCCGGAGCGGGTGATTCCCGAATCGATCCTCAAGCAACCGCTGCTCGGCGAAACCGAGGCGCAACGCGGGTTGCTGTTGCATGCAGCCCAAGCGTTGGGTGTCGGCACGGAAAAGGATCTGCGCGACTATTTTCGTTTGAGCCTGACCGAGTGCCGCAACGCTCTGGCCGAGCTGGTTGAAAATGGCGAGTTGCTGGTGTGTGGGGTGCAGGGCTGGAAGCAGCCGGCGTACTGCCTGCCGGAGCCAAAAATACCGCGTAAGGTCGAGGCCAGTGCATTGCTTTCGCCCTTTGATTCGTTGATCTGGGAGCGCAGTCGAACCGAGCGGCTGTTCGATTTTCGTTATCGGCTGGAAATCTACACGCCACCCGGCAAACGGGTTTACGGCTATTACGTACTGCCGTTTTTGCACAACGAACGAATTGCCGCGCGGGTTGATCTTCGAGCGGAGCGGGCGTTGGGCCGGTTGGCGGTGCATGCGGTGCACGAAGAAGAACAAGGCTTGGATGAGCGGGGGATGCAGGCGTTGGCGGCGAATTTGCGGCAGATGGCTGATTGGCTGGGGCTGGAACAGATTCAGCTCAATTGCCCGCGGGCCAGTGCGACGCGGTTACGGGTGGCATTGACGCAGATTGGCGGTGCCTGATCTGACGCCATCGCGAGCAGGCTCGCGATGACGGTCTGACGAATACCGAAAGGCTTACTGACTCAGCGGCGAACCTGCTTCAGGGTCTCAGCAATCAAGAACGCCAGCTCCAGCGACTGATCGGCGTTCATCCGTGGGTCGCAATGGGTGTGGTAACGGTCTGACAAACCATCTTCGGTAATTGGCCGTGCGCCGCCGATGCATTCGGTGACGTTCTGCCCGGTCATCTCGATATGAATGCCACCGGCATACGTACTTTCTGCTTCGTGGACCTGGAAGAACTGCTTCACCTCGCCGAGAATCTGCGCAAAATCCCGGGTCTTGTAGCCACTGCTGGCCTTGATGGTGTTGCCGTGCATCGGGTCGCAACTCCAGAGCACTTTCTTGCCTTCGCGTTCGACCGCACGAATCAGTTGTGGCAGATGGTCGCCGACCTTGTTTGCGCCCATGCGTGCGATCAGGTTCAGGCGGCCCGGATCGTTGTCAGGGTTCAGCACATCGATCAGGCGAATCAGTTCTTCGGTGTTCATGGTCGGGCCGACCTTGACCCCGATCGGGTTGTTCACCCCGCGCAGGAACTCGACATGAGCGCCGTCGAGCTGACGCGTGCGATCGCCGATCCACAGCATGTGCGCCGAGCAATCGTAGTAATCGTTGGTCAGGCTGTCGCGACGCACGAAGGCTTCTTCGTAGTTCAACAGCAGCGCTTCGTGGGCGGTGAAGAAACTGGTTTCGCGCAGTTGCGGCGAGCTGTCCATGCCGCAGGCGCGCATGAACGCCAGGGTTTCATCGATACGGTCGGCCAGGTGGCTGTATTTTTCGGCCAGTGCCGAGTTGGCGATGAAGTCCAGGTTCCATTTATGCACTTGATGCAAGTCGGCAAAACCGCCCTGGGCAAAGGCCCGCAGCAGGTTCAGGGTCGCAGTGGACTGGTGATAGGACTGCAACAGGCGATCCGGGTCGGGTACGCGGCTTTTTTCGTCGAAACCGATGCCGTTGACGATGTCGCCTCGGTAGGCCGGCAAGGTCACGCCGTTGATGGTTTCGTCATTGGCCGAGCGCGGCTTGGCGAACTGCCCGGCCATACGCCCGACTTTTACCACCGGGCAACCGGCGGCGAAGGTCATGACGATCGCCATTTGCAGCAGGACTTTGAAAGTGTCGCGGATTTTCGCCGCCGAAAACTCGGCGAAGCTTTCCGCGCAATCGCCGCCTTGCAGCAGAAACGCCCGGCCCTGGGTCACCTCGGCAAACTGACGGCGCAACTCCCGGGCCTCACCGGCAAACACCAAGGGCGGATAACTGGCCAGGCTTTGCTCGACTGCGCGCAAATGTGCAGCGTCAGGGTAGTGGGGTTGTTGCTGGATCGGCAGGGCGCGCCAGCTGTCAGGGCTCCAGGGTTGGCTCATCATGGACTCTAGTGTTTTACGGTCGGACGTTTATGTTATCAGCAATTAGTGCGTGACCTGTTCCTGAAGCTTGGCGGACAATTGCGCCTTTGCCGCGCCAAGCGGAACGAATGATTGCGTTGCCGGGGATCAGCCCGACAACGACTGGGAGACGAAATGACTGAGGAGCGCGTCGAGCATCTGCTCGCCGAGGTGTTTGATGAATTCGGCATGATCCGGGTGCTGGAAGTGGCGGATTACCGTTTTCTCGAATTTGGTGATGCCATCGAGCAGAGCTGCGTGTTCACCGCCGATCCGAGCTGGCTCGAGTACGACTACACCCGCGCGATGCTGATTGGTGCGCTGTGCCATGATCAGCCGGAAAGCGCGCTGTTTCTCGGCCTGGGTGCAGGCACCCTGACTCAGGCGTGCCTGAAGTTCCTGCCGCTGGAAGACGTCGAAGCGATCGAGTTGCGCCCGGACGTACCGCGTCTGGCCATCGAGTACCTGGGGCTGGACGACGATCCTCGTCTGTATATCCGCATCGGCGACGCCCTCGAGTTGCTCGAGACGGCCGAGTCGGCGGATCTGATTTTCGTCGACCTTTATACCGATGTCGGTCCGGGTGTCGGCCATTTGGCCTGGGGGTTTCTGGAAAACTGTCAGAAACGCCTGAATCCGGGCGGCTGGCTGGTGATCAATCAATGGGCGACCGATGACGGCAAACCGCTGGGTGCAGCGTTACTGCGTGGGCTCTATCACCGACATTATTGGGAGCTGCCGGTGAAAGAGGGCAATGTGATCCTGATCGTGCCAGCCGACCTTGACCAGGAACTGGACATGCAAGGATTGACCGCCCGCGCCGAAGCGCTGGCGCCGCGATTGGGGTATTCGTTGCAGCCGCTGATCAAGGCGATTCGCCCGGCGACGTGAATTCTGGCGAGCCACTGTGGCGAGGGAGCTTGCTCCCGTTGGGGCGCGAAGCGACCCCAGAACCGGCAAGCGCCGTCTTTCTGATACACCGCGATTGCTGCTTCACGACTGCTGCGCAGCCGAACGGGAGCAAGCTCCCTCGCCACAAAGGCAATGTCAGCAGCCTTTGAAGACCCCGGGGCGTTTCTCGATCAACGATCGCACCCCCTCTTTGGCGTCTTCACTGTTGAGCAACTTCTTGACCAGCGCTGGCAAAGCCAATGCCGCCGCTGTTTCACCCTCCAGATGAGCCTGACGTGCGGACTGCAAGGTCGCCTGAACTCCCAGCGGCGCCTGCCTGGCAATGCGTTCTGCCAGCTCGATCGCACGCGGTAACAGGTCTTCGCTGACCATGACCTCCTGCACCAGCCCCAGACGCAGCGCTTCGTGGGCGTCGAACTCATCGCCGGTCAGCAGCCAGCGCATGGCATTGCCCCAACCGGCTATCTGATGCAGGCGCAAGGTTGCACCGCCAAAGGGGAAGATGCCGCGCTGCACTTCCATTTGCGCAAAGCGGGTGTTGCTGGCGCAGAGGTTGATATCGGCGGCTAACATCAGTTCGATGCCAATCGTCAGGCAATAGCCCTGGGCCGCAACAATCACCGGTTTGCTGACCCTGGGGCCAACGAACACCCCCCACGGATCGCAACCGCCGGCCGGGGTTTGCCAGCCTTCGGCCAGCGCAGCGCTGACGCTCGCCAGGTCCAGCCCGGCGGTAAAGTGCTCGCCATGACCGAACACCACCGCGACGCGGGCCTCGCTGTCGGCTTCGAACTCGCCATAGGCCAGGCTCAGCGCGTTGAGCAGATCGAGGTCAAACGCATTGCGCTTGGCCACCCGGTCCAGCCCGATCAACAGGACATGACCGCGTCGTTCACGGCTGACGCGACTGCAATCAGGTTGATTCATGGGATATTTCCTCGGGCGGGGAAGGGGGCTCAGACCAAAGGTCATGGCCTGAAAGATGAACCGTTTAAGTGTCATGACCAACAGGGCCGGGCTTTTGAAAAATAGACCGTTGCACGATTATCCGCAAAGCCTGTGACACAACGGTGTATGCCGGTTTTTTCCGACAAATAAAGCTCCCTTTTTTGGTGAATTCCGGTATAGTGCGCGCCGGTCTTTAGCCAGGCCGCGTTTAGGTAGCGCAATTCCCCGAAGTCAGCTTCGGCTGCACGTCCGCACAGCGGACTCTTCCTTGACGAATCTTTTTCATTCATTCGTTTTCGCAAATCCCCGCCGACAAAGCAGCCAGGGCGACTCTTGAGTCTTACACGGCATGCGCAGCTTTGGAGCATGGGTCTTTGCGGATGCACTTAGAGGCAGACCCATGACCCAGGAAACCGGCGGCTTCGCCGCTTTTAATCTTAATCCGAATATTCTTGCAGCCGTCATCGCGACTGGCTACGAAGAGCCTTCGGCTATTCAGCAGCAATCGATCCCGATCATCATGGCCGGTCACGACATGATTGGTCAGGCGCAAACCGGTACGGGTAAAACCGCTGCGTTCGCCCTGCCGATCCTGCATTGCATCGATCCTGCTAAGCGCGAGCCGCAAGCCCTGATCCTGGCGCCAACCCGTGAGTTGGCGCTGCAAGTAGCAACCGCTTTCGAAACCTACGCCAAGCAAATGCCCGGCGTTACCGTTGTGGCCGTTTACGGCGGCGCGCCTATGGGCCCGCAACTGAAAGCAATCCGTAATGGCGCACAGATCGTTGTCGCCACTCCGGGCCGTCTGTGCGACCACCTGCGTCGTGACGAAAAAGTATTGGCAACCGTGAACCACCTGGTTCTCGACGAAGCTGACGAAATGCTCAAGCTGGGCTTCATGGACGACCTGGAAGTTATCTTCAAGGCCTTGCCGGCAACCCGTCAGACCGTATTGTTCTCGGCTACCCTGCCGCAGTCGATCCGTGCCATCGCCGAGCGTCATCTGCGTGATCCGCAGCACGTGAAGATCCAGACCAAGACTCAGACCGTTACCGCGATCGAACAGGCTCACCTGTTGGTTCACGCTGACCAGAAGACCTCGGCTGTATTGAGCCTGCTGGAAGTGGAAGATTTCGACGCGCTGATCATGTTTGTGCGTACCAAGCAAGCGACCCTGGACCTGGCCAGCGCCCTGGAAGCCAAAGGCTACAAAGCCGCTGCGCTGAACGGTGACATTGCCCAGAACCAGCGTGAGCGCGTGATCGAATCCCTCAAGGATGGCCGTCTGGACATCGTTGTGGCGACCGACGTTGCTGCTCGTGGTCTGGACGTTCCGCGTATCACTCACGTGTTCAACGTTGATATGCCGTACGATCCAGAGTCCTACGTTCACCGTATCGGCCGTACTGGCCGTGCCGGTCGCGAAGGTCGTGCACTGCTGCTGGTGACTCCACGCGAGCGCCGCATGCTGCAAGTGATCGAGCGCGTAACCGGTCAAAAGGTTGCTGAAGTTCGCCTGCCAGACGCTCAAGCTGTTCTCGATGCACGCATCAAGAAACTGACCAACAGCCTGTCGCCGCTGGTTGGCGATGCCGAATCGACTCACGGTGATCTGCTGGATCGCCTGACTGCCGACATCGGTTGCACCCCGCGTGCACTGGCTGCTGCTCTGCTGCGCAAGGCTACCAACGCTCAGGCACTGACCCTGGCTGCTATCGAGAAAGAACGTCCACTGGTGCCGAACAACGCACCGCGTGGCGATCGTCCAGAGCGTACCGGTGATCGTCCGGACCGTGGTGACCGCGAGCGTCGTGCTCCGATCCCATTGGCCGAAGGCCGTGCTCGTTGCCGTACCGCGCTGGGTGCGCGTGATGGTATCGCTGCCAAGAACCTGCTGGGCGCTATCCTCAACGAAGGTGGTCTGGCTCGCGAAGCAATCGGTCGTATCCAGGTGCGTGACAGCTTCAGCCTGGTCGAGTTGCCGGAAGATGGTCTGGAGCGTCTGCTGACCAAACTGAAGGACACTCGCGTTGCCGGTAAGCAGCTGAAACTGCGTCGCTATCGCGAAGATTGATCCGCTCTCGGGCTGATTGATCGCACATAAAAAATCCCCGACTGGTTCGGGGATTTTTTTTGCCTGCTGTTTTGTGTCTGGCCTCTTGAGCGGAGTTGCCCCCATCGCGAGCAAGCTCGCGATGGGGGCGACGCGGTATATCGGTCAGCCGAAACGATAGATGTCCATCCCCAGCGCACCCATGGTGAAACCCTCGTGGGCGATGCTGAAATCGCCACCGGCGCCACGGGCGAAGTACAGTGGCAGCAAATGCTCGTCGCTGGGATGGCTGCGCACGGCATTCGGGGCTTGCTGGCGATAATCGTGCAGGGCGACTTCATCGTTTGCGGCGAGCTTTTCAATCATCCAGTCGCGAAAGGCCTTGGCCCAGGGTTCGACACTTTCCGGACCGGCATGCCAGTCCAGCTCGCGCAGGTTATGGGTGATGCTGCCGGAGCCAATCAACAACACACCTTGCTCGCGCAGACTGGACAGCGCGCGCCCGACGCGGGTTTGCAGGGCTGGGCCAAGACGACTCGGCAGCGACACCTGCACCACCGGAATGTCGGCCCGCGGATACATCAGAGACAGAGGGACCCAAACACCATGATCGAGCGGGCGCTGGCTATCGAGCTGTGCCGGCAAACCATCCGCGTCGAGTAACCCGGCGACCTGCGCCGCGAGTTCCGGCTGGCCGGGTGCGGGGTATTGCACCGCGAACAGCGCAGCGGGGAATCCACCGAAGTCGTGCCAGGTTTCTGGTTGCTCAGCGCTGCCGACGCGCAGGTCCTGGCTTTCCCAGTGTGCGGAAACGATCACGATGGCCTTGGGTTTCGGTAGCTCGCTGGCCAGACGTGCGAGCGCCGGCCCACTGGCGCCGGGCTCCAGTGCCAGCATGGGTGAGCCGTGAGAGATAAACAGGCTGGGGAACATGAATAAGGTCCTGAGCGTTAAGATAGGAGCATCTTCAGTCAGATCATTGATCTAAATCTAATATAAGTTTTAGGGCATATAGATCGAATTATCAGGGGGATTTATGCAGCCTGAGTTTTGGCAAAAGCGTTGGGAGCTCAATCAGATCGGTTTCCATCAGTCAGAGGTTAATCCTTATTTGCAGCAATACTGGCCGCAATTGAATCTGACGAAGGGCTCACAGGTGCTGGTGCCGCTCTGTGGGAAAAGTCTTGATCTCGTGTGGCTGGCCGGGCAGGGGCATCGGGTGCTGGGTGTCGAGTTATCGGAAAAAGCCGTTGAGGAATTTTTTCGTGAGCAGCAACTGACACCGCAGATCACCGAACAAGGTGCGTTCAAGGTCTACCAGGCGGGGTCCCTGGTGCTGTGGTGCGGAGATTTTTTCAGCCTGACCGCAGACGATGTGGTCGATTGTGTGGCCGTCTATGATCGGGCGGCGCTGATTGCCTTGCCACCGCCCATGCGCGAACAGTACGCCGCGCACTTGAGCCAGACTTTGCCGGCAACCTGTGAAGGCTTGTTGATTACGATGGACTACGATCAGGCGCAATTGGCCGGTCCGCCCTTTGCCGTGACGGATGAAGACGTGCAGACGTTACTGGGCGGTCGCTGGCGGCTCGATTTCTGTGAGGTGCGGGACATTCTGGGGGAGAGCTGGAAGTTCCTCCAGGCGGGCGTTACGCGCCTTGAGGAGCGTGTATATAAATTGATCGCTCGCTAAACCGCAAAAGATCGGCATAAAAAAAGGGGCGATCAGATCGCCCCTTTTCTATCACCGCAGAACTTCTCAGCCGCGACGACGCAATGCGTCGATCCGCTCTTCCAGCGGTGGGTGGCTCATGAACATGCGGGCGAACCCTTGCTTGATGCCACCGTTGATGCCAAAGGCATTCAGGGTGTCCGGCATGTGCACCGGCAGGCCTTGTTCCGAGCGCAAGCGCTGCAGGGCGCCGATCATGGCGCTGGTGCCGGCCAGGCGGGCGCCGGCTTCGTCTGCACGGAATTCGCGTTTGCGCGAGAACCACATGACGATCGCGCTGGCCAGGATACCCAGCACCAGTTCGGCGAAGATGGTCGCGACATAGTAGGCAATGCCTTGGCCTTCTTCGTTTTTGAAAATCACCTTGTCGACGAAATTACCGATGATCCGCGCGAAGAACATCACGAAGGTGTTCACCACGCCCTGAATCAGCGCCAGCGTTACCATGTCGCCGTTGGCTACGTGACCGATTTCGTGGGCCAGAACGGCTTTCACTTCATCGGGCGAGAAACGCTCGAGCAAGCCCTGGCTGACCGCGACCAGCGCGTCGTTCTTGTTCCAGCCGGTGGCAAAGGCGTTAGCCTCGTACGCCGGGAAAATCCCGACTTCGGGCATCTTGATTCCGGCTTCGCGGGACAGTTGCTCGACGGTTTGCAGCAGCCATTGTTCATGGCGAGTGCGCGGCTGGCTGATGATTTGGGTGCTGGTGCTCATCTTCGCCATCCACTTGGAGATGAACAGCGAGAACAGCGAGCCGGCGAAACCAAAGACCGCACAGAAAATCAGCAGCTGATTGAGGTTGAGATCAACCCCGTTGGCCGCCATGAACCCGTTGAAGCCGAAAAGGCTCAGGGTGATGCTGGCAATCAGCACGACCGCCAGGTTAGTGGCCAAAAACAGCAGGATGCGCATCATGGTTGTAGAAATCTCCTCGTGCTAAATATGTAGCGTACTGCGGGGTATATAAGGTGCTGCACCGGGCTATTCAACCGGGTGACTATTTCAAACTGTGTCCTACAGCTGGATTCTAGATGCTTGCAGGGCATTTCTGACGTCACCTGAAGAGATATTTGGCTGGATTTTGCTTTCACAAGTCCCGCCGCTATTGGGCGTAACCGGCAGTCGCGTAAATCCGCCAGCACTCAAGGCGCTGTCGCAGTCGAAGCATGGAGATATGTTGCTGAATTAATCGCCGAGGGCCATTTTGAGGCCCTCGGCGTCATCGCGCTTACTGGCGATAGGACTTGAGGAAGTTGCCGATCCGACCGATAGCCATGTCCAGTTCGTCCACTCGAGGCAGGGTCACGACGCGGAAGTGGTCCGGCCATGGCCAGTTGAAGGCTGTGCCCTGGACCACCAGCAGTTTTTCCGAGAGCAGCAGGTCGAGGACGAACTTTTCATCGTTGTGGATTGGGCAGACTTTAGGGTCGATCCGCGGGAACGCGTAGAGCGCGCCCATCGGTTTGACGCAGCTGACGCCCGGGATGTCGTTGAGCAGCTCCCAGGTGCGGTTGCGCTGTTCCAGCAGGCGCCCTTGCGGCAGCACCAGGTCATTGATGCTCTGATAACCGCCCAGTGCGGTCTGGATCGCATGCTGGCTTGGCACGTTGGCGCACAGGCGCATGTTGGCCAGCATGTCGATGCCTTCGATGTAGCTTTGGGCGTGATGCTTGGGACCGGAAATGGCGATCCAGCCGGAGCGGAAACCGGCAATCCGATAGGACTTGGACAGACCGTTGAAGGTCAGGCACAGCAGGTCCGGCGCCAGGGACGCGGTGCAGATGTGCACGGCATCGTCGTACAGGATCTTGTCGTAGATCTCGTCGGAGAACACCACCAGATTGTGCTGGCGAGCCAGTTCCAGCATGCCCAGCAGGACTTCTTTGGAGTACACCGCACCGGTCGGGTTGTTCGGGTTGATGATGACCAGAGCCTTGGTGTTCGGGGTGATCTTGGCCTTGATGTCGGCCAGGTCCGGCCACCAGTTGGCTTGCTCGTCGCACAGGTAGTGCACCGGATTACCGCCTGCCAGGCTGACCGCTGCGGTCCACAGCGGATAGTCGGGGGCCGGAACCAGCACTTCGTCACCGTTGTTGAGCAGGGCCTGCATCGACATCACGATCAGCTCGGAAACGCCGTTGCCCAGGTAGATGTCTTCGATGCCGACACCTTCTACCTGTTTCTGCTGGTAATACTGCATGACGGCCTTGCGCGCACTGAACAGGCCTTTGGAGTCGCTGTAGCCCTGGGCGGTCGGCAGGTTGCGGATCACGTCCTGGAGGATTTCATCGGGCGCTTCGAAACCAAAAGGCGCCGGGTTGCCAATGTTCAGCTTGAGGATGCGATGGCCTTCCTCTTCCAGGCGTTTGGCGTGCTTGAGCACTGGGCCGCGAATGTCGTAGCAGACGTTGGCGAGCTTGTTCGATTTGCTGACCTGCATGGCGATGTGTTCCCGAAAATGAACGATCCAGACGCTGTTTGAACTACCGTACTGGGAATCCTGCGTTTTCACACGGGCCTGGCGCCTGGGGTCACCGCACCAAAATCCGTTTGAATGCGTGTAACGCGGCTGCCAGACTGGCATTTAACGAGGCGCAATCATACGTGCCGCCTGATCCGTGGAAAAGGTACAGATCAGGCTTTTTCAGAAGCAGAGGTATGACCATGGAAAAGTTGGAAAAAACCCTGGAAGAATGGCGCGCGATGCTCGACCCGGAGCAGTACAACGTTTGTCGTTTGAAGGGCACCGAGCGGCCGTTCTCGGGCAAGTACAACGGCACCAAAACCGAGGGTGTCTATCACTGCATCTGCTGCAACGAGCCGCTGTTCGATTCAACTGCCAAGTTCGATTCAGGCTGTGGCTGGCCGAGCTTCTACGAGCCGATCGGCGAGAGCGCCATGGTCGAGATTCGCGATATCAGCCACGGCATGATTCGTACCGAAGTGGTCTGCGCCAAGTGCGATGCGCACCTGGGGCATGTATTCCCGGATGGCCCGCCACCGACCGGCTTGCGTTATTGCATCAACTCGGTGTGCCTGGACCTGGTGCCGCGCGAATAATGTAAGTCCTGACCTGCGGCAGCTCCTTGTCGGCAGGTTATTGATTTATTAAATTGCACACAATCTAATTGCTCGCTATGTTTAAGCCTTCCTCATCTTCCACCGGAGCATGCGCGATGACCGAGAACCTGCTGAGTATTCCCTGCACCACCATCAAAGGTGAGCAAAAGACCCTGGCCGATTACGCCGGCAAAGCGCTATTGGTGGTCAACACCGCCAGTAAATGCGGCTTTACCCCGCAGTACAAAGGACTGGAGGAGTTGTGGCGGACCTATAAGGATCGAGGCCTGGTGGTGCTCGGGTTTCCGTGCAACCAGTTCGGTAAACAGGAACCGGGCAATGAAGGGGCGATTTCCGAGTTCTGCGAACTGAACTTCGGTGTGAGCTTTCCACTGTTCAAAAAAATCGACGTCAACGGTAGCGACGCCCATCCGCTGTTTGTTCAGCTGAAAAAGCGTGCGCCGGGTCTACTGGGCTCCCAGGGCATCAAGTGGAATTTCACCAAGTTCCTGATCGGCCGGGATGGCAAGCTGGTCAAGCGTTTTGCGCCGACGACCAAGCCGCAGGACCTGACCCGCGAGATTGAAGCCCTGCTCAAATGAATGATGTGTCAGCCGATTCGCTGCTGCTCGACAGTCAGCTCTGCTTCAAGCTGTACGCCGCGTCCCGAGCAGTGATCCGCGGCTATAAGCCAATGCTCGATCAACTGGGCCTGACGTATCCGCAATATCTGGTGATGCTGGTGCTATGGGAGTGGCAGCAAAGTGCGCCCGAGCAGCCAACAGTCAAAGCCCTTGGCGAGCGACTGTCGCTGGATTCCGGGACGCTCACGCCGTTGCTCAAGCGTCTTGAGCAGTTACACCTGGTCCAGCGTCAACGCTCGGCGCGCGATGAGCGGGAAGTGCACTTGAGTCTGTCGCCGGCAGGGGTTGCCCTGCGCGAACAGGTCGGGCCGCTCAAGGCACGCCTGTTGTGCGACAGTGGTGTCGATCTTGAGCGCTTGGGTGAATTGCGCGACGGCCTTGATCAACTGCTGGGGCAGATCAGGGCGCTATCGTAGCCGGCACCCACTGTTCAAGCAGGGCCGCCAGTTCCTCGCGACGGAACGGTTTCGCCAGATAATCGCTCATGCCTGCCGCACGGCAGCGTTCGCGCTCCTCGGGCATGGCGTTGGCGGTCAGGGCAACGATCGGCAGATCCGGCCAGCGCCCGCTGTGACGGATCTGCCGGCTGGCCTCGTAGCCGTCCATCACTGGCATGTTGCAGTCCATCAGCACCATGTCGAATTCCTTGAGTTCCAGCTGGTCGAGCGCTTCGGCGCCGTGGGAGGCGACAACCACCTTGCAGCCCAACTTGCTGAGCATGCCTTTGGCCACGAGCTGATTGACCGGGTTGTCTTCCACCAGAAGGATTCTTGCCCGCCGCTGGGGCGTGAGGCTTGACTCTTGAGCATCGGTGACGAGAGCGACTTCGTCGGCCTGTAAAGTGCGTCGTAGTGTCTGGTAGAGCGCATTGCGGGCCAATGGGCGTGCTTGTTGTTGCAGGGGGGCGAGGGCAGCCGCTTCTTCACTGGGCATGAAACTGCCATAGGCAGTCACCAGCAGAATCGGCGCGGTCATGCCCGGACGTACTCCGAACAGACATTCCGGGCAGTCAGTGATCATCACATCGGGCGATAACCCGATCAAGGCGTCGTCGATGGTGCGCTGTTGGTACTCCAGCCCCCAAACGGGCAACAGATTACCTAACAGTTCGGCCAGACCGCTGCTGGCGGCGGTAATCGCCAAGACCTTGCCTTGCAGGGGGGCGGGAATGATTGCCGGCGTGTGGGCCGGCAACGGCAGTTCGGCGCAGAACTGACTGCCGAAACCAGGTTCTGAACTGATGCTGAGGCGGCCCTGCATGGCTTCGCACAGGTTGAAGGTCAGGGCCAAACCCAGCCCGGTACCACCGAACTGACGAGAGATGCCCGCACCCGCTTGGGTAAACGGCTGGAAGATTTTGAGCTGATCATCCTGCGCGATGCCGATTCCGGTGTCGCAGACTTCGATTCTGACGCCGTCTTCGTGGGTGCTCAGGCGCACGTCCACCCGTCCAAAACGGGTAAATTTAAGGGCGTTGGAGAGCAGGTTGCTGACAATCTGCCGAACCCGCATCGGGTCGCCGAGCACCAGAGACGGGAACTGCGGATCAATCAGGCATGTCAGTTCGACGCTGGGCGCGGCGTTCTGTGACAGCAGGTTGGCGGTGTCTTCGATCAGTGAGCCGAGGTCGAACGGAATGCGCTCCAGCTCAAGCTGACCCGCATCGAACTTCGACAGGTCGAGAATATCGTTGAGCAGTTCCACCAGTACTTTGCCGGAGTCGTGGGCAATCGACAGTTGCTGGCGTTGTTCGGCATTTAGCGGACTGTCCAGCGAGAGCGCGATCATCCCCAGCAAGCCATTGAGCGGCGTACGGATTTCATGGCTCATGTTGGCCAGAAACACAGAGCGTGCCTGGGCCATGTCCAGAGCGGTCTGGCGCGCGATTTCCAATTCTTCGTTCGATACCGTCAATCGGCTATTGATCGCTTTCAGCTCACCGGTACGCGCCGAGACGATGTTTTCCAGTTGCCCGAGGTAGTCGGTCAGACGGTTTTCGGCATTGCGGCGTTGCTGGATTTCCGTGGTCATGTTTTCGAATTGCTGGTTGGCCACCGTGACCAGGACGCCGATCTCATCGTTTTCATGTGCTACCGGACACTCCAGCGGTGGCTGCTCTGAACTGCTCGGGTCACGTGCACTCAGTTCGCGAATTACCCGCACCAGCGGTTTGGTGAGCATCACGTAGAACAGCGCCAGCAAAATCCCGGTCAATATCAGGCTGCGGACAAAACCGTTGATCAGAGTGACTTCGGCCCGGCGCAGAAAGCGGCTGCCAAACGTGTAGGTGTCAATATCCAGTTGCAAGGTGCCGAGGGACTCATCGGGCAGGTGGTCGAGGAACAGGCGGTCCTTGAACTGTCGATTGGCGCCGAACAGAAAGTCGCTGATCACCCGATAGCCGCCGTTTTGCGGGTCCGGGCGTTTTACGCTGGCGAGGATCGTATTGTTGTTATCGCTCAGTTGCGCACTGATCACTGCGGGTGAGCGCAGCAGGCCGAGGGTCAGTTCCTGGGCCAGTTCGGCATCGATGTTGTAGGCGATCCGCGAAGCCGGGTTATGGCTGATTTCCAGCAGCGAGTGTATTTCCCGGTTGATGGAGGCGTCTTCGCTGGCATAATCGATGCCTATTTGCACCAGGCTGAGCAGGGTTCCCAGAATGAAACCGACCAGCACTGTGAGCCTGGCTTGCTTGTAAGACAGTCGGTTGGTGAACTTGATATCCATGGTGTGCTGAACCACTTTCGTTTCCCTTCTGGGCGAAGCATAGCCGATCATCGGTGGGTTTCGGCATGACTGACGGGTGAGCCATTATCGCGATAATCCCGGCATTACGCGCTGTGCCTGGTTTTCTGTCCCCCATCATTACTGTGAACGTGCCTGAGGAGAAGTCGTGGATTCGCGATTGAATGCATTTCTTGAACGCGCCGATGCGGTTCTGGCTCGTATCGAGCCGTTACTGCCCGCGCAACGCACAGCCATCGACTGGACGCAGTGCCTGGCGGCACGCTGGCAGCGCGAGGGTCGGAGCGGATTTCTGTTGCCACTTGAGGTCAGCCTGGACATGCGTCTGTCTGACCTGATCGGGGTCGACAAGCAGTTGGAACAGTTGGGGCGAAACACCCGGCAGTTTCTCGACGGCATGCCTGCCAACCACGCGCTGCTCTGGGGTTCGCGTGGCACCGGTAAATCGTCGCTGGTGCGGGCCTTGCTGGCCGAGCACGCCAAGGGCGGTTTGCGCCTGATCGAGATTGAACGCGATCACCTGGCGGACCTGCCACGCGTCGTCGAGCAAGTCGCCAAGCTGCCTCAGCGCTTTGTGCTGTTTTGCGACGATCTGTCGTTCGAGGCCGGTGAGGGCGATTACCGGGTGCTCAAAAGCGTGCTCGATGGCTCGCTGGAACAGGCGCCGGATAACGTACTGCTGTACGCCACCTCCAACCGTCGCCACCTGGTTCCGGAAAAAGAAAGCGATAACGAAAACTGGAAAATGGTCGACGGCGAGCTTCATCCCAACGAGGCGGTCGAAGACAAGATTGCGCTGTCGGATCGATTTGGCCTGTGGCTGTCGTTTTATCCTTTTACCCAGGAGCACTTCCTCAATGTGGTCGAGCATTGGGTGGGAGCGTTGGCAGGCAAGGCCGGTCTTGAGTGGAAACGTGATGAAGAACTGGAGATTCTCGCCGTTCGCTGGGCGACCGGGCGCGGTAATCGCAACGGCCGTTGCGCGTATCAATTTGCCCGGTATTGGGTTGGACTGAAGTTGTTGGAGCACAAGGCATGATCGATTTGCAAAAGAGCGGTGCGGGACTTGAGGGCTATGGCCTGCTCTGCGCGCAGTTGGAGTCGTTGCTGGCGGATGAGCGCGACTTTATCGCCAACGCCGCGCAGTTTTCGGCGTTCTTGTTCAATCAGCTCGATGACCTGAACTGGGCCGGGTTTTACCTCAATCGCAACGAGGAACTGGTGCTCGGGCCGTTTCAGGGGCAGATCGCCTGCGTGCGCATTCCGTTCGGCCGTGGCGTTTGCGGCGCAGCGGCCGCTACCCTTCGCACTCAACGGGTTGAAGATGTGCACGCGTTTGCCGGGCATATTGCCTGCGACAGTGCCTCGAACAGTGAATTGGTGGTGCCTTTGGTCAAGGATGGTCGGTTGATTGGCGTGCTGGATCTGGACAGTCCTTTGCTGGCGCGTTTCACCGTTGATGATCAGGCCGGCATTGAGCAGTTGGCGGAGATTTTCTTGCGTTTGACCGAGTGCTGATCAAACCCGTAGCCGCTGCCGAAGGCGGCTGCTACGAGTTGCTTCAGGGCAGGTTCTACACGTTGGCGTGATGACGGATCTGTCGTTGTAGCGCCTGCTCCAGCTCAAGCATGGCGTGCTCTACGCCTTTGCAGCGGGCCTCGAGTTGGTCCGCACCGATGTTCTCATGACATACGCGCTCAAGCGCTTCGCAGCCGTCGATAAGCTTTGAGGCCTGAACGATACGGGCCGCACCTTTGATTTTGTGCGCCATATCGATGAAGGCTTGCGGCCCGCTTGCAGGTGGCAGTGCGAGGAGTTCCTGGCGGTCGAGGCGATTGCTGTTGAGCAGTTCGGCGAGCAAGCGCTGAACCAGTTTTGGATCGCCGCCGGTGAGTAACTGCAAGCCGTCCAGGTTAAAGGCTTGATCGTCAATGATCGGCTTGAGTGCTTCCAGTCGCTGGCCCAGCGCGGGCAGGCTGATGGGTTTGAACAGGCAATCGTTCATGCCTGCCTGTCGGCATCGCTGTTTTTCCTCCGGTTGAGCATTGGCGGTAAAGCCAAGCACCGTACAGGGCGGGCGCTGCTCATCGTGCTCGGTCTTGCGGATGGCACGGGTGAGTTCGTAGCCATTCATCACTGGCATGTTGCAGTCTGCAATCACCAGGTCGAAATGGCCTTCTTTCCATGCCTGGAAACCTGCCTCACCGTTGTTGGCCGTGACGGACCGATGCCCCAGAAAGCCGAGTTGCTGGCACATGAGCAAGCGATTCGCGGGATGGTCGTCGACCACCAGCACGTTCAGGGTGATCGTGGCGTTCGCGATGACCGGTTGTGGGGTGTCCAGCATCAGGGCGTCTGGCAGCACGGCCATCGGCAATGAAATCCGGACCTGAGTGCCGATCCCGGGCGAACTGGTCAGTTGCACGCAACCACCCATCATTTCGCACAGGTTGCGGCTGATCACCAACCCCAATCCAGCGCCGCTTCTGGCCAAATGCCCGCTGTTATCGGCCTGACTGAAAGGTTCGAACAAGCGTCGCTGATCGTCTTCGCTGATGCCGATTCCGCTGTCATTGACCCACAACTCCATCTGGAGGCTGCCGGGCTCCGAGGCCGGTTGCAGATTGACCTTGATCGTCACCTGGCCGTGCTCGGTAAACTTGATGGCATTACTGATCAGGTTGGACAGTATCTGTTTGAAGCGCAGGGGGTCGATCAATACATCGGGCTGTTCAGCGCTGGTGGGGTGCTCCAGCACGAGACAGAGGTTTTTTTGCCGGGCCAATCCATCGAAAACCCGCACGACCGATTCAATCGTCTCGCCAAGGTTCACCCGCTCTGGCGCCAGGCTCAAATGGCCAGACTCGATTCGGGCAATATCGAGTATGTCGCCAATCAACTCCAGCATGTCCTTGGCCGAGCTATAGGCCACTTCGATAGCCGGCCGATCCAGATGACCCTGATCGGCCCGTTTCAATGTCAGTTCGAGCATGCCGATCACCGCATTCATCGGCGTGCGGATTTCATGACTCATGGTGGCCAGGAAGGTGCTCTTGGCGCGATTGGCTTTGTCCGCCTGTTCTTTGGCGGACCTGAGCTCATCAAAAAGCTGCCGTCGTTCGCTGATGTCGATCCAGCCTCCAATGATCCCCTGGACCTCACCCGTCGAGTCCCGATAGGGAAGAATCCAGTGATAGATCGTCAGCCTTTTCCGGCCAATGTGCAGGGGGCGGTCGAGAATCAACGGGACACCTTCGGCCACCACACGCTGGTAGTCGGCCAGGTATTCCCTGGCTTCGAACTCATTGCTCATGGCGCCCTGCATGAGGTTTTTGCCAATCACGTCTTCGCGTTTGGCACAAAAGGCCTCCAGATAGCTGTCGTTACAACTTTGCAGCAGTCCTTCACGGTCCCGTACGTAGATGGGGTGAGGTGTACCGTTGACCAGCGTGCGCATGAATTCGAACTGGTCGTTGAGTGCGCGTTCTGCCTTCTGGCGTTGCTTGATCTGCCTGCGCATGTGGGCATTCCAGGCCAGCGAAATCAGCAACAAAAGACCGCTGCCAATGACCAGTTGATAGAACAGGCGATGGTAGTTGCGCCAGGTGCTATTGGCGGTGCCCGTGTAGCCGCGCCAGCGGCTGTTGATTATTCCCAGCTCGTCCGGCGCAATGCTGAGCAGGGCTTTGTCGAGGATGGAGTGCAGTTCTGTAGCGCTGCGCGCGGTTGCCAGTGAAAACGCGGCTTGCTGTGTCCCGACAGTCGCGCTGATTTGCAATGCATCCTCGAACACTTGCGATGAAATGAAGTAGTTGGCAATCACCAATGAATTGACTGCGCCGTCGACCTGACCTTTGGCGAGTAACTCCACCGCGCTGAAACTGTCAGGCGTTTCAATCAACTGGATCGTCGGGTATGTGCGGTGCAGATAGTCGAGGAGCGGATTGCCCTGAGTGATGGCGAGGCTCTTTCCATTCAATTGCTCAAGACTGATTGGGCTGGAGCTGCTCTTTCGGGTCAGTAGTACAAATGAATTTTCCAGGTAGGGCCGAGTGAAGCTCAATTGTGCCTCGCGTTCGGGGCTAGGAATCATCGCGCCAATCAGGTCAGCCTGGTTCCCTTTGACCTGGCTGATCATCTCGCTGTCACTTTGGCTGCGGTGAATCTCGAAGCGCAAACCGGTTCGAAGCCTGATCAGTTCGAGCAAGTCGGCGGTTATTCCCCGAAAGCTCTCGTCGGCGTCAAAGAACGTCAGCGGGGCGAAGGCATCGTTGACGACCACGCGAACAACGGGGTGCTGCGCAAGCCAGCGTTCCTCACGGTTGGTCAATTGCAGTTTGTGGTCAGTCAGAAGGATGTCGCTGCCCGCGCTCCAGCGTTTGGCAATGTTTTCCCGCTCGCCCGCGGGCATTTCCTTGAGTACAGCGTTGATGATTGCCAGCAGGTCCGGATTGTCCTTGCTGACCGCGAAGCTGAAGCCATAGGCCTCATGTTTGCCGAAGTTGGCCATCCGTATATTTTTCAGATAGCCCTTGTTGATCATGAAGTGGGTGGAAATGGTATCGCCAAGGAATACGTCTGCCTGGTCGAAGGCAACGGCATTGATCGCATTCTGGTAGGACGGGTAAGAGGTGATGATGGCCTTGGGGTATTGCGCCTTTACCTCTTCCAGCGGCAGATAGTGATAGACCATGCTCAAACGCATGTCGGCAAGACCTTCGGTCAATGATCGGTTTTCTGCATTCCGAGTGACCAGAACCGGTTGATCTATGGCGTAGGGGGCAGACAGTACGATGCTGGAACGTCTTCCTTCAAAGCTATTGGCCGTTCCGAGCAGGTCGACGTCGCCGTTTTCGAGTGCTTCGATGGCGGCCTCTCGGGAGAGGTAACGACGGACCTTGATCGACAGGCCCAGGGATTGTGCTAGGACCCCTGCGTAATCAGCCGTGAAACCCTCATAGTCGTGACCGCTGATCGTTAAATCGAAAGGAGGGTAGTCAGGCGCGGAGGTCCCCAGGACCAGTTCGCGCTTGTTGTGCAGCCACAGCCGTTGTGATTTATCCAGTTGAACGTCCATGTAACCTGCCGTTGAGCGACTGAGCAGCGTGTAATTTCCGATTCCGCTGTCTGCTCCGGACACAGAGGTGCTCAGACATAAACCTGCACTCAAATACAATAAATAGTCCTTTAAACACCTGGGCATCCTGTCTCTCACACTAGCGCGTTACGTTTTGCCATCTCGATAAGTTCTACCAGGGATTTGGCCTTGAGTTTTTGCATGAGTCTTTTTTTGTAGGTGCTGACGGTCTTGTTGCTGAGGAACATGCCTTTGGCAATTTCCTTATTGGTACGACCCTGGGCGAACAGTTGCAGGACCATCAGTTCGCGATCATTGACGGACTTGAACAAATCCAGTTCAGCGCAGAGCGCTTCGTCCCCGCGAACCGGGTTCAAGGCCTGGCTGGGGAAGTAGTTGTAACCGGACAGCACGGCTTTGATGGCACTGAGCAGTTCGCTGAGATCTTCCTGCTTGCAGACATAACCGGAGGCCCCGGACTGCATACAGCGGATGGCGAACAGTGTTGGGCTCTGGGCCGTCAACACCAGTGTTTTCAGCGGGGTACTCATTGCATTGAAGCGGGAGAGAACTTCCAGCCCGTCGAGTTTAGGAATGCTGATGTCAAGAATAATCAGGTCGGGCATGCATTCGCGAACCATCTGCATCGCATCGACTCCGTTGTCGGCTTCACCGACTACTTTGTAACCTTCATGTTCCAGCAACATACGAACTGCAAGGCGAATGACGGGGTGATCGTCGACAATAAAAACTGAGTTCATAATCATGTCCCATACGTGCGCAAATAAAGCGAGCACCTTAGCTCAGATAAGTGCGTTGACACATGAACTGACGGGGCTGTAGGTGCAATATAGGACATGTCCTACATTAAAAGAGGCATCGGACTACGCATGAACTAGGTTTGTGAGGAAGAGCGAGAATATTAGTCGGGCATGTAGGTGCCCTTATTCAGGGTGGATATATGCTTTTGCAATAAGTGCCAGATCTCTGTTTTCTGGTGCGTGGTAATACTGAGGCTTCTCTGTTTGTCGTGAGGTGTCTGAAGGTTTTCCATTAATAGTGTTTGTTTGTAAGGTCGGGAAGGGTCAATAAGTTTATAAATTCAGATTGTTTCAGCGGTTTCGCCAAATAACCCAGTAATGGCAGTCGTTGCTCGTGTGCGTTTTTTTTCAAGGTGTCCAGTTCGATTGAGTCAAGGCTGCTCAGGATGATTGCCTGTTGTATCAGGTGCTGGTGGCTGGCAATACCAATCAGGTCAAGACCGGAGAGGTCTGGCAGGCATTGATCGCACAGCAGTATTTCGAAGGGGCGTTGCACTTGTATCATCGTCTGTAATGCATTTTCGGCGTTATCTACGGCGGTGACCTGAGTAAAACCGTAACTTTCAAGTAAGTATTGGGTTGCTTTCAGCTGAAAAGGATGGTCCTCCACCAGCATGATGCGCAGATCGTAGTTGAACATATAGCTTTCCATGAGGATGGTCGAACTGCGGTGTGCGTCAGAAACAACCTTGTCGATTTAATCAGTACTGTCTTGTTTGCCATTGCTGGAGTTCTATCAGCTGTAAGGCCCCCAATCCTGTTGTTCAGGATAGAGTGATTATTTCGTGTGTATATAGAGCAAACGATCAGTTTACTCTGCACAGGATGTAGGGGGATTCTCCCGGTACTACAAAGTATTGGGGGGATCAGCCGTCACGGAATATTCCGGGCGACTGATCGATTGATTTAGTGGTGGCTGGAGCGTCCGGTCATTTCCAGTGCCATTTCGCTGGCATAGCTGTCGGTCATGCCGGCGATGAAGTCGATCATGCGTAAAAACGAGTTATGCAAAGGGCCGTGCGGGTCGGGTGCATTATTGCCCAGCAGATCGAGTATGCGCTGGTTCTTGAACGAAGCCGTGCGACCACCGTGCTGTTCCAGTGCCGCCCCACAAAAGCCATTCAGCAGAATTTCCAGTGTGGTGTAAGCGCCGATTTCATGCAGGGTTTTGCGTTTGTCCTGGAAGATTTTTTTACGCGCCATGTCCTTGGCATTCAGTACGCAACGCTTGGCGGGCCCGTGCATGTGTTCTACCAGATCGCCGTGAAGGGTGCCGGCCAATAGCGCGTCCTGCTGCTCGACGAATGCTCGTGCTGCAGCGTTGGTCAGGTGCTCGATGGCTTTGCCGCGAAGAATTGCCAGTTTGCGGCGACGCGAGTCATCGGGGCCGAGTTGACGGTAGGTTTCCGGCAGATCATCACCGACCAGGCCGAGCAACAGGGATTCCACCTCGGCGTACTCCAGAAGCTCCATCTCCAGGCCATCTTCAAGGTCGATCAAGGCGTAGCAGATGTCGTCGGCGGCTTCCATCAGGTAGACCAGAGGATGTCGGGCCCAGCGCTGTTCCTCGAGTTGAGGCAGGCCGAGTTTCTGCGCAATCTGCTCCAGCAGGGGCAGTTCACTTTGATAGCAACCGAACTTGTGTTTTTTGTAACCCAGCGAATCGGCATGGCGCGCGGTCCACGGATATTTCAGATAGGTGCCCAGCGTTGCGTAAGTCAGGCGTGTGCCGCCGTCAAACTGGTGGTATTCCAGTTGGGTCAGGACCCTGAAGCCCTGGGCGTTGCCCTCGAAGTTGAGGAAATCGTTGCGTTCGACTTCGCTCATGGCGTCCAGCCAGCCTTTATCCGCGGCTTGTTGGAACCAGTAGCGGATGGCGTCTTCACCCGAGTGGCCAAAGGGTGGGTTGCCAATGTCGTGGGCCAGGCACGCGGACTGCACCACCATGCCCAGATCGCTAGGCTCGCACCAGTCGGGCAGGGCGCTGCGGATGGTTTCACCGACGCGCATACCCAATGAGCGCCCCACGCAACTGACTTCCAGTGAGTGGGTCAGGCGCGTGTGGATATGGTCATTGCTGGACACCGGGTGGACCTGGGTCTTGCGCCCAAGACGGCGGAAGGCTCCGGAGAAAATGACCCGGTCGTGGTCTTTATGGAAGGGGCTGCGACCGAGCTCTTCCGGGCTATGCAGCGGTTTTCCGAGGCGTTCACGATTAAGCAGGGTATGCCAATCCAAGGCAGGTTCTCCGTCAGGTGGCTGATTTGGGTCTGTTGGTCTATGGGTCTTTGCGCGAGGAGCCTTGCAGCACCAGCTTGATCAGTGGCAACAGGCTGGTGCCTAGCTGGACTAACCGAGTGACACTGCTGATGCCACCGCCCTTGGCGCCCTTTGCGGTGAGGAAGCCCAGCAAGGTTACGGCGGCGATGCCCCAGAGTGGCGCGTGCTTGATGCCCAGACCCTCCTGAAAACTTTGCGTCATCCCACGTACGCGTTGCAAGGGCTCCAACAACTGCCGGGACTCGTGGCGAATTTCCTGGCGATGCATTTCCATGCGCAAGCGTATCAACGCCTTGCGCATCTCTTGTCGGGAACTGTTTTTGGGTATTTCAGGCAGGTTCATGGCAGCAGGCGCTCCCTGTCGTTCGCCAACTCTTCAAGGGTGGCGTTGAAAGGCGATGTTTCATCGAAGATCGCCGCTTTCAAGCGCATGCCACAAAAGAGTGCCGCGAGCGCATAGAAGACGCATAGGCCGATGATCCCCGACAGGCGATAAGTGTCCCACAGCAGGATCAACACCAGCGCCGAAAGCCCGATCAGCAGCAGTAAAGCGAAAACCAGTGCCAGGCCTGCGAACAGCAACAGGCTTACGGTGCGGGCTTTTTGCTCCTGCAATTCGATACCGAACAACTCGACATGGCTGCGCAGTAACCCGAGAAAAGCGGCACTCAAGCGTCGCGATGAAGACCCAGTACCTGGTTCGGACGAGCCGGATTCACCGATAGCCATATCAGCGCCGCGTCGTCAGCAAGCCAATCAAAAAGCCTACGCCGGCCGCGATGCCAACCGCTTGCCAAGGGTTGGCCTGAACATAGTCTTCCGTGGCGGTGACAGCAGCCTGGCTGCGTTGGCGCAAGGAGTCTTCGGTCAGTTTCAGGGTTTCGCGAGCCCGCTGCAGGCTTTCGTGAATCTGGCTACGTAACTCATCGGCTTGATCACCAGCCAGTGTTGCAGTGTGTTCCAGCAACCGTTCGGTGTCGCTGACCAATGTCTGAAAATCTTCCATCAGGATTTCTTGAGCAGTCTTTGCCGTTTTGCTAGCCATGATGAACTCCATAATTGGCGTGTGAAATGTTCGAGTATGAGCCTTGTTCGAAGGTTCAGTGTCAGGGGGCGCTCTCAATTGGTTCCCCCACCGCGTTATCGCCTTAAAGCGGGACTGGTACAGCTTTTGCTATGTCGTGGTGCGTCAGCCAGTGCTGTTGTGCTGAAACTGGGCGTGCTTCGCGAAAACCTTAACCTAAATAATAGAAACTCGCGCAAACACCCGAGCAACGATCGACCTCAATGAGTTTTTTGCGCCAAAACGGTTCGCCGGAATAAGAATGGATGCCAAGGCTGGTGTCAACTTGGTGCGTAAATTGTCTCGGTGAACCGCTTTGGTGCTTTTGCGACTTTAAGGTCTGCCAACTCGATGGAAAATTTGCAAAGTGCTGTGGACAGCCTGGTCCATAGCTCCAATACGCTGTTCATTCTGATCGGCGCTGTCATGGTTCTGGCCATGCACGCCGGTTTCGCTTTTCTGGAAGTCGGCACGGTTCGGCAAAAAAACCAGGTCAACGCGTTATCGAAGATCCTCAGTGACTTTGCCATTTCAACGCTGGCCTACTTCTTTATAGGCTACTGGATTTCCTACGGTGTCACTTTCATGCACCCGGCCGTGGTGATCAGCGCTGATCACGGCTATGGGCTGGTGAAGTTTTTCTTCCTGCTGACCTTTGCTGCCGCCATTCCGGCAATCATTTCCGGAGGGATTGCCGAGCGCGCACGATTCGTTCCGCAGCTGTGTGCGACGGCGTTGATCGTGGCGTTCATTTATCCATTTTTTGAAGGCGTGGTCTGGAACGGAAACTTTGGCCTGCAAGCCTGGCTGTTGATGCACTTTGGTGCCGGCTTCCATGATTTTGCCGGTTCCGTGGTGGTGCATGCCATGGGCGGTTGGCTGGCGCTGGCGGCGGTATTGCTGCTCGGTCCGCGCAATGGCCGGTATCGCGACGGGCGTCTGGTGGCGTTTGCGCCGTCGAGCATTCCGTTTCTGGCATTGGGTTCGTGGATTCTCATCGTCGGCTGGTTCGGCTTTAACGTGATGAGCGCGCAAACCTTGCAAGGCGTCAGTGGTCTGGTGGCGGTGAACTCGTTGATGGCGATGGTCGGTGGCACGGTGGCGGCGTTGATTGTCGGCCGTAACGACCCGGGGTTCCTGCACAACGGTCCACTGGCCGGGCTGGTGGCGATCTGCGCTGGCTCCGACCTGATGCATCCGGTTGGCGCACTGGTGACCGGAGCCATTGCCGGGGCCTTGTTTGTCTGGTGTTTCATTGCGGCGCAAAGCCAATGGAAGATCGACGATGTGCTCGGCGTATGGCCGTTGCATGGTCTTTGTGGCGTTTGGGGCGGGATTGCCTGCGGAATTTTCGGTCAGAGCGCCTTGGGCGGGATCGGTGGCGTCAGCCTGATCAGCCAGTTGATTGGCACAGCACTCGGGGTGGCCGTGGCACTGATCGGAGGCTTTGCGGTGTATGGCACGATCAAGCTGTTGCATGGGCTGCGCCTGAGCCAGGAAGAGGAGTATTACGGGGCGGATCTGTCGATCCACAAGATCGGTGCAGTCAGCCAGGATTGATTGCCTTCAGCCAATTGGCCAAGCTCGCGCAGGATATTTTCGGTTCTGCGCGAGCAATGCGACCACGGCTCATTACCCCGCCAACAGCCGTGCTTCACAGGCCTCGATGGCAGACAAGGTGCCTGACATCAACACCCGATCGCCCGCCAGCAATCGGGTGGCGCCCTCAACTGCCAAATCAGCGCCATTGCGCTGAATGGCTTGAACGTCCGCCCCCAACTCTTCAAGTGCCAGCTCATTCAAGGGCCGGCCGCATGCATGGGCATCCATTGTCAGGTTGACGGCATACATCAATACTTTCGGCTGCCCACGATTGTCCAGCAGGTTGCTTTGCGCTCCGTGATAGAAGCCGTGCAGCAGGCGATAGCGCCCATGTCGCACTTCGTCGATACGCTCCTGGACCTGCGGATGGGGCAAACCCAGCATGATCAACGCGTGAGAAGCGAGCATAAGACTCGATTCCAACAGTTCCGGGACAACTTCATTGGCTCCGGCCGCCTTCAGTTCGGCCAACTGACTGTCGTCACGGGTTCGAACCAGTATCGGAACCTGTGCGTTTACCTGCCGTGCGGCCTTGAGCACGGTCATGGCTATATCGGTCTTGTCCACAGCGATCACCAACAGTCGTGCGCGTTCAAGTCCTACGGCACCCAGCAGTTCCACGCGACGGGAATCGCCATAGTGCACGCAGCTTTCACCCGCCGCGGCTTGATGAACACGAACCGGGTCATCGTCAAGCGCAACGAAGGGCTGACCTTCGCGGCGCAGAAAACGCCCGATGGACTGGCCTACTCGGCCGTAGCCGCAAATAACCACGTGCCCGTGCAACTCGGTATGCAATGCTGCGATCTGATCGTGCTGGGCTTCCTCATTGGGTTTACGGTGCAAGCGCGCAGCAATGCCAGGCGCTGCGCGCAGCAACAGTGGCGTCAGCAACATCGAGCAAAAAGTCGCGGCCAGCAATAGGCTGCTCAACTCGGCTGGCATCAGTTTGTTCTGTTGCATCTGTGCCATCAGCGCAAAGCAGAATTCACCGCCTTGTGCCAATGCCAGGCCGCTGCGCCAGGCGGTTTCGCTGTCGCTGCCGCGCCATTTGACCAGTGCCGCGACCACGCTGCCCTTGATCAGCAGCAACCCCAATGTCAGGCCGAGAATCAGCAGGCCATGGCTAGCGAACAGCTGCAGGTCGATCAACATGCCGATACTGACGAAAAACAGCCCGAGCAGAATGTCACGGAACGGGCGAATATCGGCTTCGATCTGGTGCCGGTAATGGCTCTCGCCCAGCAACATGCCGGCAAGGAAGGCACCGAGGGCGGGGGAGAGTCCGAGCAGATGCGTCAGCCATGCTGTCAGCAATACAATGACCAGGGCCAACAGGACGAACAGTTCCGCGGAGTGCGAGGCGGCGACTTCATGGAACAGTCGTGGCAGTAGCCAGCGACTGGTCAGTAACAGACCGAAAAACAACAGCAGGGTTTTGCCCAGCGTGATCGGCAGCGCCCAATACCAGCTTTGATCGCTGCTGCCGGCGAACACCGGGACGAGCGTCAGCAACAGCACCGCAACTAGATCCTGAAACAGCAGCACGCCAATTGCATTCTTGCCGTAACGGCTGAAGATCTCGCCGAGACTGTTCAACTCTTTACTGACAATCGCCGTGGACGATAGCGCCAGACCGGCGCCGAGCAACATGGCCGGGGTGGCGGGCATGCCAAGTAGCATCAGCAAGCCGCCCAGCAGCACACCCGAGCACAGCACTTGCAGGCTGCCGAGACCAAATACCACGCGCCGCAGCGCAAGCATTTTCGACAGCGAAAACTCCAGCCCCAGGGAGAACAGCAGAAAGACCACGCCCAACTCGGCGAGGTCCGGTAGGTCCTGGTTGTCATTCACCCAGCCGAATGCGCCCGGCCCAACCATCAGTCCGACGCACAGGTAGCCCAGCACGGGAGGCAGCTGAAGCCGCCGAAACAGTGCAATCACCACCAATGACGAGGCGAGGATGATCAACAAATTGGCAAACACAACATTCCCCGTTTCGGTGCCGGGACGTACCCAGCGTAGAGGCAAAGAGAGCCGCGAGCATTGCGCAGCTGGAGTCGAGGCCGAATGATTTGCATCAGGGTTTTACCAGGCAGCTTAAATTGGCTGTCGTCACGGGGATCCCGTTGCTCGACGACTTTTCATCGTGAGCCTAGAATAGTCACCCAATCCTTGTTGGTCTGTTTGTCATGACTCCTGAATGCCAGTTGTTCGGCACCCTTGGTTGCCATCTCTGTGAACTCGCAGAAGCAGAGCTGATGCCGCTGGTAGAGCATGGGTTGTTGGTGGAACTGGTCGACATCGCCGACAGTGAGGCGTTGTTTGAAGCCTACGGTTTACGCATTCCGGTGCTGCGCCGTGTTGATACGGGGGCCGAGTTGGGCTGGCCCTTCGACGCCGAACAGGTCGTGGCATTCCTGCGCTGAACCCCTTCTCGTTTTCGGCGACAGTCGTTCCGCCTGTCGCGATCCCCAGGTAATGCGTTGGCGTAACCCCGATTATTCGTTTACTGTATGTGCATACAGTAATTCGCGTTAGAGGGAAATGCATGGTCAATGTCGAACAATTGAAAGCCGGCGTGAATCGCATGTCGGCTGATGTGGTCCGTGAGGCAGTGCTGGAGTTACGCCTGGATGGCCTGGTTACGGAAGGGAAAACGCCATTCAACAAATTGCACTTCAATACGTGCTTCGCTGAAATCGAAGCCTTGTTTCAGCGCGCGGGTTACCACCGTCAACTGGATGTCGTGGGTTATCAAGGGTTGCTGTATGCGCTTTATGATCCCGGCCGTTGGGAGGCTGTCGATGTATTGCGCTGGCTGAAGGAGTTTACCGAAGCGGCGGCGCAGCGAGAGTCGCTGACCGCGTGATAATCATGCGGACGCCTCGCATGGAATCTGTCCTAGGATCGCCCGGGTCCTTGTTGGATAATGCACACCTGCATTAAGGGCCAGAGCTTTCGTATGTCCACCTCATCTTTTTCCGCCGCACAGAACCAGGCCAGCACGCTGTACCTGCCGCCTGGCGCCTGGTTGACCGTTCTCGATTGTCTGTGCGAGCACTTCAGCGCCATTGGTCGCGAACAATGGCTGGACAGGATTGCCCGCGGCCGTGTCCTGAATGGCCAAGGTCATGCGATTACCGTTGATCTTCCTTACAAGGAAGGGCTGCGGATTCACTATTTCCGGGAAGTCCCTGACGAAAAGACAATCCCGGTGCTCGAGACGATTCTGTATGCCGACGAGCATCTGGTGGTCGCGGACAAACCACACTTTTTGCCGGTTACCCCAGCAGGCGAATATGTCGAGCAGACGCTGCTGCGGCGTTTGATCCGTCGCCTGGATAACCCGCACCTGGTCCCGTTGCACCGCATCGACCGACATACGGCAGGGCTTGTGCTGTTTTCGGCCAACCCCCAGAGTCGTTCGGCGTATCAGTCGTTATTTCCGACTCGACAGATCGAAAAGTGCTACGAGGCAATCGCTCGCGCCTTGCCTGAGTTGTCGTTTCCACGGGTGCACAAAAGTCGCTTGATTGATGGTGAGCCCTTCTTTCGGATGCAAGAAGGTCCGGGTGCGAGCAATACCGAGACAGCAATTGAAATCGTAGAAAAAAATACCGATCTCTGGCGTTATGCGTTGTATCCGGTGACCGGCAAAAAGCACCAGTTAAGGGTCCACATGACGGCGTTGGGGGCGAGTATCTGTAATGACCCGTTTTATCCCGACGCATTGAAAGACGTTGAAGATGATTACGCCAATCCATTGAAGTTGCTGGCCAAAGGGCTGCGTTTTATTGATCCGGTGACGGGGCTGGAGCGAAGTTTTGAAAGCAAGATCACCCTGCAGTGGTGATTCTGGAACTCAAGCGCGGAGCTCAGTAAGTAGTAACCTGCGCTGAGCAGGAATTTCTTTTGCCACACACGATAAAGCCCGCACACTGGCGGGCTTTATATGTACCTGGCTGTTGCCGTGAGGCTTACAGGTCTTTAACGGTACGAATCTGATCTTTGTTGATGCGGGTTTGCTTGCCATCCAGTTGCTCGAATTCGTAAAAGCCCGACTTGGAATCGAATTGGGGGGTGTCGACCGACTGGATCTCGCGACCGTCATTCAAGGTGATCACCGCGGGCGATGAGCAACCGGCGAGGGTAGCGAGGCCCAGTGCGAGCATGAGAGTGGCGAGGGTCCGATGAGTCATGAGATTTCTCCGAATATGAATTCTTTTGATTGCCGAAGTTCAGACGTATGCCTGGTATGCAAGTTCCTTGGTTGGCTTCATTCTGGCACGCTACCGTGCAGGCTTAACAGTTCCGGTGTATTCAGGTTGGCCAGGCGTCGATCGTTTTCGGGGCATTGCAGTGCGATGGCGCCCAGGTTGCGCATGATGCGTCCGGGGCTGCGCTCACCCTCGTTCCAGGCATTTTCAAACTCGCCTGCCAGCGCCACAGGGATAATGCACAGCAACGGCTCCCAATGCTCGCCCTGGCGTAGCATCAAGGGTTTGTCCGGCTGTTGGCAGGCGGCTTTTCGCATGGCCGTGAGCAGTTCGGCGTCAATGCGCGGCACGTCGCAGGGCAGTACCATCAGATGGGGATGTCGCGCGACTGCCAACCCGGCGCGAATGCCAGCCAATGGGCCCGGGAAGTCGCTATTGTCGTCATGCACCAACTGGTCGGCGTAAAGCGCGTATTTTTCCAGATTGCGGTTGCAGGAAATGATCAGGTCATCGCTCAAACGGCGAGTCTGGTGATGCAGGTGCGCAATCAAAGGCAGGCCTTGCCACACCAGCAGCCCCTTGTCCTGACCGCCCATGCGCTGGCCACGTCCTCCCGCCAGAAGCAGGATGGAGCAGGGCGGCAACTGGAAGTTCGAGGTCATGGCGCATCTCCATCGGTGCGGTGAAAAAATGAGGCGCTGTGATATAACACCGGGCTGTTTCTCCTACAACTGGACGAGCCTATGAAAGCCAAGGCTGATGTACCTTTCGCCCCGCTTAACATTGCGGTGCTGACTGTCAGTGATACCCGCACGCTGGAAACCGATACCTCGGGACAGGTCTTCGTTGACCGCCTCAGTGCCGCCGGTCATAACCTGGCCGCACGTATTCTGCTTAAAGATGACCTCTACAAAATTCGTGCGCAAGTCGCGACCTGGATCGCCGACGACGTCGTGCAAGTGGTGCTGATTACTGGCGGTACGGGTTTTACCGGTCGTGACAGCACACCGGAAGCTGTCAGTTGCCTGCTGGATAAGCAGGTCGACGGATTTGGTGAGTTGTTTCGGCAGATATCGGTTGCGGACATTGGTACCTCGACGGTGCAATCCCGTGCGTTGGCAGGGTTGGCCAATGGCACGCTGGTCTGCTGTTTGCCGGGTTCTACCAATGCGGTGCGAACCGGTTGGGACGGGATTCTCGCGGAGCAACTGGATTCGCGGCATCGTCCGTGCAACTTCGTCGCTCACTTGAAACAGGCGGCATCCTGTGAATCCCGTGGGTAAGCCGGGCAGGACCGGCAGCTTGATGCCCGTCGAAGTGGCACTGGCACGCTTGCTGGAAATGGCTGAGGCGTCGCCAATCCTTGAGCGCGAACGATTGCCGTTGGCTGCGACCCAGGGCCGTGTTCTTGCCGAGAACCTGCTATCGACCCTTGATCTGCCGCCGTGGCCCAACAGCGCCATGGACGGTTATGCCTTGCGCCTGGCCGACTGGACTGGCGAGCCACTGGTGGTCAGCCAGAAGATCTTTGCCGGGCAAGCCCCGGAGCCATTGGCCCCCGGTACATGTGCACGGATCTTCACCGGTGCCCCGGTGCCAGCGGGTGCAGACTGCGTTGAAATGCAGGAAAACGCCGAGGTCCAGATGGACCAAAGGGTAAGTTTTACCGAGCAGATGCGCGCAGGGCAAAACATTCGCCCGCAAGGTCAGGAAACCACGGTGGGGGAACAGGTATTGACCGCCGGTACGCGCCTGGGTCCCATTGAACAAGGTTTGGCAGCCTCACTGGGGTGTGCAGAACTTGAAGTCGTGCGCAAGGTACGGGTTGCGGTGCTGTCCACCGGGGACGAGTTGGTCGAGCCTGGGCAAGCCCTCGGCCCGGGTCAGATCTATAACAGCAATCGGGTATTGCTGTGCAGTTGGTTGCAGCGTTTAGGTTGCGAAGTGATCGATGCGGGGATTCTGCCGGACGATTTGCAGGCCACTCGCAATCGGCTCGCCGAACTGGGTGATGTCGACCTGATCCTTTCTACGGGCGGTGTATCGGTAGGAGAGGCGGATTTTCTGGGTATTGCCTTGCGCGAAGAGGGCGAACTGGCATTGTGGAAATTGGCCATCAAGCCAGGGAAACCACTGACATTCGGGCATTTTCGAGGCGTACCGGTGATTGGGTTGCCCGGCAATCCGGCGTCGACACTGGTGACCTTCGCCTTGTTGGCACGCCCTTATCTGTTACGCCGTCAAGGCGTGAGAGAGGTTCGGCCTTTGCAGTTTCAGGTTCCGGCAGGATTTGTCTGGTCCAAGGCCGGCAACCGCCGGGAATACCTGCGCGGTCGTCTGGAGCATGGGCGGGCAATTATCTACAAGAATCAGAGCTCGGGTGTTTTGCGCAGTGCCGCTTGGGCCGAAGGGCTGGTTGAAGTGCTGGAAGAGCGCACTTTGGTCGAGGGTGATTGGGTGAACTTCATCCCGCTGAGTGAAGTGCTGGGGTAGGTCTTTGCGCACTACAGCCTCACCAGCACCAGGCCCGGTATGGATCACGTCGGGCCTGGCGTTTCGTGGTGCAGGTTATGCGTTAAGTAGCGTCACGAGTTGATCGAAGCGGCTGTTGGCAATCCAGCCGAGCAGGCTGACGATCACCGCCGCAGCGCCTGCCGAGTAGGCAAGCCTGTGCTTGATGGATTTGACGTCGATTCGGACCTCTTCCATATCTCTGCGGATGTACTTGAGGTGGGTCTCCAGCTCTACAACGCGTGGTTCCATGTCGTTCCCTCCAGGTGTGTTGATGGTGCAATTGCATTCAGTCGGGTGAGCGGTGTGGCCGGTGTTTGGAGGCGCACCCCGGTTCGCTGGAAATCGGAAGTCATGGCTTTGCATTAAGTGCATGGCTCCCTGCCTGATAGATCCTGGTCATATTGCGTGCACATCCTTGTGTGTTTTTTGCTGTTGCCTGATAACTGCCGTCACAAGGTGTACCAATACCCAATGACCGTCAATTGGGCCTATTCATCATGACTTGTAAGAAAAAAGCCGGCATGTAGGACTCTTCTGAATGCCTGAGGGATCGGCGCTACAAGGCGTTGCATCTGGCCTAGTCGTCGAGATTGATAATTTGCTCGCGCACGGCAAACAGCACCAGGCCCGCGACATCGTAGATCTGCAAGCGCTTCATGATCTGAGAGCGGTGGGTTTCCACTGTTTTGATGCTCAGGCCCAAACCACTGGCAATCTCGCGAGTGGATTTGCCACGCACGATCAAGCGCAGAATCTCTAATTGACGAGCCGTCAGATTATGTGTGTCGACGGGTTCTGGATGGCTTTTCTGGGCACGGACCAGCGCCTGATTGATCACGGTGTGAGCGATGGCCGGGCTCAGGTAGCGTTCGTTGTTGCGCAAGGCTTCAAGCGCGTGTTCCAGTTCCGTGGCGGTGGTGTCCTTGAGCAGGTAGCCGTGAGCGCCTGACTCCAGGGCTTGCATGATCAGCGTCGGGTCGGTGTGCATCGACAGGATCAGCACTTTGCTTTGTGGGTGTACGGCCTTGAGTCTTTTCAGAGCCTCAAGCCCGCCGGTTTCCTTCATGGATATATCCAGCAGGATGATGTCGGGGCTTAGCCTCTCGACCATTTCAAGCAGTTGTGCACCGTCATTGGCTTCACCAATGACGGCGTAGCCAGGAATATCCAGAACCAGCGCACGCACGCCGGCTCTGATCAACGAGTGGTCATCCACCAAAAGCAAGTTACAAGTCAATGTTGAACCTTATTCGTACTGGCTCGTTCGAGCGCGCGGGGTGCCCAAGGGAAAAGTACTTCGATCTGCGTACCCTTGCCGGGCTCGCTGATGACGCTCAGGGTGCCGCCCAGTTGTTCGACCCGCTCCGACATACCGGCCATTCCGCGTTGCCCTTCACGGCCAGGATGGGTGGCTGGAGAAAAACCCAGTCCGTCATCGCTGATAAACAGCGCCAGTCCTTGGGGTAGACGTTGCAGGCGAATCAGCAGATTTTTGGCTTGGGCATGGCGCAGCATATTGGTGACGGCTTCTTGAGAAATCCGAAACGCCGCCACCGCCATTTCTTCTGGTATGCCGGTCAGGCGCTGGTGGCATTCAAGGCTCCAGTTCACGGCAGTATTGGCCAGCGTTTTGAGCAGATGTGCACGCAAACTGGCTTCAAGGCCAAGGCTGGTGAGTTGTCTTGGATTCAGAATGGCCGAGACATCGCGAACTTTGGTCAGGGTTTCTTCAAGCGTGTCGCAGAGCAGGGCGCAATGGCTTTGCAGTTCTTCGGGTTGACGTCGCTTGAGCCATTCACTTTGAAGCCTGGCCGCCGTCAGCAATTGGCCGATATCGTCGTGGAGTTCACGGCTGAGCCGATGGCGTTCGTTTTCCTGTACTTCCAATAAGCGGTCGGCCAGTTCCTGGGGCTGGAACCTGATCGATTTTCGCGAATGGCAATGCTGCCCCCAGACGCTGGTGGCTGCCGCGAGATTCAGTATCAGCAGTGCTACTGGAAATTGGCTGGACAGGCAGTAAACCAGCAGGCTGCCCACCGCCGAGCACAGGCACAGCAGCAGTGTGAACCGGCGAACGCTTTTTCGGGAGGGCGGCCAAGAGGCGACTGACTTGAGGCTGGCGTACATAGCGGATGGAGCCAATGAATGTTCGCTGCGGGCAGACCGGTCATGATGGCTGACGGGTCTGTGTGTGGATAACGCTGGTGATTGAACCGTGGGCTTCAAGTTAGCGCAGTCTGATTGTCAAAATCGAGTGTTGCACTGTCCGGGGGATAGGCTCCCGCCTGAAGTCAGAGTGCCATAACCTGGAGCCAACTAATTGGGCCGCATAATACCACTTAACATACCGTTGGTCGCGTTCGCTATATATGTCCAGGGGGGCAGGATTTTTATCGTTTCTGGACCTCTGTTGCACGTTAGCAGGCATGGGTTGGTGACTGAGCATCCAGCGTGACTCATTACGTTCCCAAGCAGTTAGCAGCACTCTGGGCGGGGTGTTCAGGAGGTCGGAAGTCGACAACTAATAGTTGGGTTACTAATTTTATTCTGTCGTTAAAAGATATGAGATGTTCAATTGCGACGCGACGGCGTTGTTGCTGGAAGTGCTGAAAATTATCAAACGATCCCGTGCATTATTTGATGCAACTCAGGCATGCCTTGCCGGAAGTGGGGCGCATGCAAATGGTTGGGTGGGTAATGCCAGGCGCGTCGGGGCGCGGCCAATTTCCATCGCGAAGGCTTCGATCAACGATATCTGTTCGGCGTCATCAAGGCTGAGTTGGCCGGTAGTCAGGTCGACGAGTTCAAGTTGCCAGGCCATCAATGTGAAGCACTCTTTCAGGGCACACAGTGCCTGGTCGTTCAGATCGATTCGATTGCGTGCACCGCTGAGCAATGCGTGAATGCACATCGAGAACTCGGATACCGCCCGCAGTGTCAATGCATCGGCCCGGTTGGCCAGGGTAAACAGTGCGTTCAGCATGCAGTCGATGGCGTCCTGATCATTGTTGATCAGTTGCAAGTGGCTAAGGCATTCCTCGGATTTGGCCAGCAGGGTTTCTGCCTCGATCAAGAATTCGGGCAGTCGCTGATTCCAGTGTTTACGATCGTTCAGCATGCTTTTCTCCACGACATCAAGTCAGGTGATGCAATCAGCCATATGGCGAACGGGCGTAAGGTACTGCCGGACCACGACCGGAATCTGTAGGGCAGTTCTGATTTTTTGCAGCTGACGATGAACGGTCTGCTTGCGTTCGACGCGAATGCCCCGATGGAGCGAGCCAGATTTACAGCGTAACGAGGTGCCGAACTCATTAGCCGTGAGGCATGAGCGGCGTAACCCGGCAGGCTGAAAAAAGAGCTCGGCAGCGGTACTTCGATCGCAAACAAAAGCCTGACTCCATTCTTGCGGTGAGAATGGCATCACATTAATGGCTATTGGATATCGCGAATATCAGGCTGGACCCGATTGCGGCTAGGGGATTCCCTTATGTGACGGAACTTGACACGCAAAGACGGGGCGCGCGCAGAAGAGTTGTGCAGTGGACGAAATAGCCGCTTCAGTAGAGCATGATGTTAATGTGGCATCAATTCCTATGCGTGGCATTTTGTTTGCGGGTCAAGATTGCGTGAGAACCGCCGATAACTTTCTTTAGTGAATTCATCAGAAAAGCCCAGGAGTCATCAATGGCCGGCATTCTCGACACAGTAGATCAACGCACACAGCTGGTAGGTGAGAATCGCCTGGAAATTCTCATGTTTCGCCTGGCCGGTCGGCAGTTGTTTGCGATTAACGTCTTCAAGGTGCAGGAAGTCCTGCAGTTGCCAAAGCTGACCTTGATGCCGCAGCGTCACCCGTTTGTCTGTGGAGTAGTCAATCTGCGTGGCCAGACGTTGCCGGTGATCGACCTGTCCCAGGCCATCGGCATGCGGCCGCTGGTGCCGGGGCCCAACAGCACCATCATCGTGACCGAGTACAACCGCTCGGTGCAGGCCTTCCTGGTCGGTGGCGTCGATCGCATCGTCAACATGAACTGGGAAGCCATTCTGCCGCCGCCAACCAGTGCCGGCCGCCAGCATTACCTGACGGCCATCAGCAAGGTCGATGACCAGTTGGTGGAGATCATCGACGTCG
The DNA here is from genome assembly GCF_000217955.3 of Pseudomonas fluorescens HK44. GTDB lineage: Bacteria > Pseudomonadota > Gammaproteobacteria > Pseudomonadales > Pseudomonadaceae > Aquipseudomonas > Aquipseudomonas fluorescens_AQ. Next base: position 77,585 of record NZ_AFOY02000016.1, read on the forward strand.
AAAAAGTACTCGCCGAGATCGTGCCCTACAACGCCAAGGTTTCGCGTGACAAGCTCGAAGACCCGGTGCTGGAGCGTGCTCGCGGTCGTGAAGTGCTGTTGGTGGACGATTCCAATGTCGCGTTGTCCCAGTTGCGCGACACCCTGGGTCAGCTCGGGGTGAAAATGCACATCGCCAGCGACGGCCTGAAGGCACTGAACATGCTCAAGGCCTGGGCCGATACCGGCGTGGTCATGACCGACAAACTGCTGATGATCTTCACCGACGCGGAAATGCCCGAGATGGACGGCTATCGTCTGACCACCGAGATTCGCAACGATCCACGCCTGCGCGGCCTTTACGTCGTCCTGCATACTTCGCTGTCCGGCAGCTTCAACGATTCGATGGTGAAGAAGGTCGGTTGTGACAACTTCCTCTCGAAATTCCAGCCAGACAAACTGGTCGACGTGGTGCGCCATCGCCTGATGCTCGACGCAGTCCCGGCCTGACGGAGCATCGCGGGCAGGCAGGGTGTCTGCCCGCGATGTGCTTCTTTGAATCGTCAGCCGGCTCGTATATCGTGGCGCTTTTGCCCACCAGGGAGCTGGCCATGTTGCGTCTGAGCGCGCTTTACCGTTATCCACTCAAGTCCGGCAAGGGCGAAGTCCTGCAACAGGCCAGCCTGGACAAACTGGGGCTGGAGGGGGATCGGCGCTGGATGCTGGTGGACGAGGCCAGCGGACGTTTCCTGACGCAACGTGCGGAATCGGGCATGAGCCAGTTGTCGGCGTTGTGGAATACCTCCGGTGGCCTGACGCTCAGTGCGCCCGGTCACTCGTCGATCGATATTGCCCTGCCTGCCAGCGATGCTGAACGGCGTGGCGTGACCATCTGGCGCGATACCTTGCGGGTTCCCGATGCGGGGGATGCAGCCGGTGCCTGGGTCAGTGAGTTCATCGGCAAGCCTACCCGGCTGGTGCAGGTTCCCGAGGCGCTGGCCCGTACCACTCAGGCCGGCTATGGCAAGGATGACGATAAAGTCGCCTTTGCCGACGGTTTTCCGCTGTTGTTGATTGGTCAGGCTTCGCTTGAGGACTTGTCGCAACGGGTCGGCCGTCCACTGGAGATGCTGCGTTTTCGACCGAATCTGGTGATTGAGGGCAGTGAGGCATTTGCCGAGGACGGCTGGAAGCGCATTCGCATTGGCGATGTCGAGTTTCGCGTGGTCAAGTCGTGTGCACGCTGCATCCTCACCACCATTGACCCGCAGACCGGTGAGCGCAGCGACGACCGCGAACCCCTGGCGACGCTGCAGAAATACCGTGCGCAAGAGGATGGCGCGATGTTTGGCCAGAACCTGGTCAACGACGGCAAGGGTCGGCTCGAAGTCGGCATGCCGGTAGAGATTCTCGAATGACGCTGTAATGCCGGAATGAAAAATGCCCGTGTCTTTCGACACGGGCATTTTTATCGCGGTGAAACGCTTAGCCGCGGTATTCGCACAGGTAAGCGGTGTCGACGGCGACTTTCAGCTGGAACTTGCTGTTGGCCGGTACGTTGAACTGGCTGCCGGCGGCGAAAGTTTCCCAATCGCTGCTGTCAGGCAGTTTGACGGTCAGGGCACCGGAAACCACGTGCATGATTTCACGCTGGCTGGTACCGAATTCGTATTCGCCCGGTGCCATGACGCCGATGGTGGCCGGACCTTCAGCAGTGCCGAAGGCAATCGACTTGACGGTGCCGTCGAAGTACTCGTTGACTTTAAACATGGGCGATTCCTCGAAATGGGCTAAAAAGGCCGGCCAGTATGCACAAGGCCTTTTCGCCCGTCACCTGTACTTCAAGGATCAGACCGGAAGAATCAGCGGTAACAAGCGTGCGGTATTACGTGCATCTTCCAGTGCCCGGTGCTGTTGACCGGTAAATTGCAGGCCCGCCAGTTGCAGAGCGCCGTTGAGCCCCAGCGGGCGCTCGAGTCGGCGGGCCTTGGCAAAGCGCTGCTTCAGATTCATATGGGGGACTCGGCTCAGGGCACTGTCGAGTTGCAGGCGTTGCCATTCCTGAAGCAGTTGTTTGCGGTCGTAATCGCCCCAACTGGCCCAGCCTTCGAGGCGCGTGTGATGCTGGCCGAGCCAACGCTCGAACAGCGGCCAAACCTCGGTCAGTGGCTGGGCAGCATCGATATTGGCTTGGGTGATGTGGGTCAGCTGACGACAGAAAGGGGTTAGCAGCGGTCGTCGCAAGGGGCGAACGAAGCGCTGGAAGTAGTCCAGTTCGCGGCCTTCGCGATTGACCAGGGTGGCGCCGATTTCGATGATTTCCATCTCGGTTACCGGCCAGCCACCGTCATCAGTTGTCGCTTCGAGATCAATTACCAGCCAATGAGGCATCGCAGGTTTCCTGGTTTCCGCGTCCTGATGAGGCAGAGCGTAGCCAAACGCGGTGGATCCGCCTAGCGGCTTATTCAACCTCCAGCAAAATCTGACGATTTTTTACCTGATCGCCGAGACTGACCTGCAACCGCTTGATCACACCGTCGATGCCGGCCTTGAGCGGATGTTCCATTTTCATTGCCTCCAGCACCAGCAACAGCTGCCCCTTGCTCACCGATGAGCCTTCACTGATCAGTACGTCGACGATCGCACCATCCATCGGGGCTTTCAACGTGCCGGTACGGGTGCCGACCTGGCCGCTGACGGGCGCCAGCGTCTGGTCTTGCAGCAGCAGGCTGCCGGGGCGAGTGAACAACCACAGTTGTCCGGCGGTCAGTTGCCAGGCGTAGCGGCGGCGAATGCCGTTGATTTCCAGGTTGGCCCAGCGTTCGTTGATATCGAGTAGTTTCAGTTGCAGCGTTTCTCCGGCCACTTGAATGCGCAATTGCCTGTCGGGCAGGACGCTCACTTCGGTTGACCAGCGATCGCCATTGAGGCCGATCTGTTGCAGCAGCGGCACGTTGGCGTTGTTGCGCCAACCAGCGAGTCGTGGTGGATGCGCACCCGCGGACTGCTGATAGAACAGCGCCGTGGCAATAGCCAGCTCTTCGGCCGTGGGCGCGTGCGGGTGAAGGCTTGGGTGATCGGCGAAGTGTTGCGCGATGAACCCGGTATTGAAGTCCCGGGCGATGAACTGCGGATGCTCCAGCAAACCGGCGAGCAGACGCTGATTGGTCTGCAAGCCCAGCAAGGCACTGTCCTGGACTGCGCGCAGTAACTTGCGTCGAGCCTCTTCGCGGGTGGCACCGTAGGCGATGATTTTGCCGAGCAATGGATCGTAAAACGGGCTGACCTGCTGATCTTCAAGCAGGCCGTGGTCGATGCGCACCCCGTCCGCGAGGGCCGGTTCCCAGCGCGTAATGCGCCCGGTCTGGGGCAGGAAACCCTGCGCCGGATCTTCGGCGTAAAGGCGCGCCTCCATGGCATGGCCCTTGAGTTCGACCTGTTCCTGGCGCAGCGCAAGTGACAACCCGGCTGCGACATCCAGTTGCCAGGCCACCAGGTCCAGGCCGGTAATCAACTCGGTCACCGGGTGCTCGACCTGCAAGCGGGTGTTCATCTCCAGAAAGTAAAACTGGCCCCGCGCATCGAGCAGGAACTCCACGGTGCCGGCGCCGACGTAATTCACCGCGCGTCCGGCCTTCAGCGCAGCGTCGCCCATGGCCTGGCGCAGTTCGGCGGTCATCACCGGGCACGGCGCTTCTTCGATGACTTTTTGATGGCGACGCTGGATCGAGCAGTCGCGCTCGCCGAGGTAGATCAGGTTGCCGTGCTGGTCGCCGAACAGCTGAATCTCGATATGGCGCGGTTCGATCAGCGCTTGTTCGAGAATCAACTCGTCGCTGCCGAACGCGTGCAGGGCTTCGGAGCGTGCGGTGCGGATCTGCTCAAGCAATTTATCCGCACTGTGCACCAGACGCATGCCGCGCCCACCGCCGCCGGCGCTGGCCTTGATCATCAGCGGATAGCCGATGCGTTCGGCTTCGCGGCTGAGGGTGGCGTCATCCTGCTCCGCCCCTTGGTAACCGTTGATGCACGGTACGCCAGCGGCGAGCATGGCGATTTTCGACAGGCGTTTACTGCCCATCAGTTCGATAGCCGCAGGGCTTGGACCGATAAAGGTAATGCCGGCCTGGGCACAGGCCGTGGCGAATTCTGCGTTTTCCGAAAGGAAGCCGTAGCCGGGATGGATCGCGTCCGCGCCGCTGCGCAATGCAGCGTCGATAATCGCTGCGCTGTTCAGGTAGGACTGCGCAACGGCAGCGGGGCCGATGTTGACCGCTTCATCGGCCATCTGCACGTGCAGGGCGTCGGCGTCGGCATCGCTGAACACCGCCACCGTGCGATACCCCAGCGCTTGAGCGGTGCGCTGGATGCGACAGGCGATTTCACCGCGGTTGGCGATGAGGATTTTGCGCAGGGTGGGCATGGGGTGATCCTTTGTGTTGTGCGGTGTTTTTGAGGGCCTCATCGCGAGCAAGCCTTGCTCCTACGGGGCCCAACCCGGTTTGCGTTTCTGTACGAAGGCCATCGTCCCTTCGACACCTTCCGCTCCGGTCACGGCTTCACCGAACCATTCGGCTGCCTGGTCGAGCAACGGTCCCAGCGGCTGTTCGGTGCTGGCCAGCAACAAGGCCTTGGTCGTGGCATTGGCGCCAGGCGCGCAGCACAGAACATGGGCGAGCACCGCATCCAGACGCTCGGCGAGGGCTTGCGCATCGTGTTCGACAAAATGCACCAGCCCCAGACGCCGCGCTTCATGCCCGTCAAACCGCGCGGCGGTCAGCGCCAGGCGTCGTGCCTGAGTCAGGCCGATACGCTGGACCACGAACGGTGCGATTTGCGCCGGCAGCAGGCCGAGGCTGGTTTCCGGCAAGCCGAACTGGGCATTGTGATCGGTCAGCGCAATGTCGCTGACACACACCAGACCGAAGCCGCCGCCGAGCACGGCACCCTGCAACACTGTGATCAGCACTTGCGGCGCGTGCTGGGCTTCTTCGAGCAGGGCGCCAAACGCACGGTTCAACTCACGGTAGGCCTGCTGACCTTGAGCGCGAGCGTTGGCCATGTCTTTCAAATCGCCGCCCGCAGAAAAATGCCCGCCGGCACCGCCGAGCACTATCGCGCGGATGTCCCGGTCATCGCGCACCGCCGCGAGTACTGCGCGCAATTCGGCGACCATCTGCAAGCTCATGGCATTGCGGCAGTCTGGCCGGTTCAAGGTGATGTGCAGAACGCCGTTGTGCAGTTCCAGCAGCAGGGTCTGGCAAATGGGCAAGGAGGTCATTTTTTCTTCCCGGGCAGAATGCCCATCAATTTGCAGATGATCCCCAGCATGATTTCGTCGGCACCGCCGCCGATCGACACCAGCCGCACATCGCGGTAAGCGCGCGCCACCGGGTTGTCCCACATATAGCCCATGCCGCCCCAGTATTGCAGGCAACTGTCGCTGACTTCCCGGCCCAGTCGCCCGGCCTTGAGTTTGGCCATGGACGCCAGGCGCGTGACGTCCTGGCCTTTGACGTATTGCTCGGTGGCCTGGTAGACCAGCGCCCGCAGGCATTCGATTTCGGTTGCAAGCTCGGCGAGGCGGAAGTGAATCACCTGGTTGTCGATCAGTGCCGTGCCGAAGGTCTTGCGCTCCTTGCAGTACTCGATGGTGCTGTCGATGCAGTACTCCAGACCCTTGATCATGTTCGCCGCACCGAACAGGCGTTCTTCCTGAAACTGCAGCATTTGCATCATGAAGCCGGCGCCTTCGTGGCCGATGCGGTTGCGTTGCGGCACGCGCACGTTGTCGAAAAATACTTGGGCGGTTTCCGAACTGCGCATGCCGAGCTTGTCCAGAGGCGAACTGAGGCTGATGCCGGGGCTGTTCATCGGCACCATGATCAACGATTTGTTGATGTGCGCCTTGTCGTCCGAGGTGTTGGCCAGCAGGCAGATAAAGTCGGCGCTTGGCGAATTGGTGATCCACATTTTGCTGCCGTTGATCACGTAGTCGTCACCGTCCTTGCGCGCGGTGGTTTTCAGCCCGGCGACGTCAGAGCCGGCACCAATTTCCGAGACACCGATGCAGCCGACCTGTTCACCGGTGATCGCCGGGCGGAGGAATTCTTCACGCAGCTCATCGGAGCCGAAGCGGGCGAGGGCCGGGGTACACATGTCGGTCTGCACGCCAATCGACATCGGAATCCCGCCGCAATGAATGGTCCCGAACTCTTCAGCAGCGACAATCGAATAGCTGTAGTCCAGGCCCATGCCACCGAATTTTTCCGGTTTGGAAATCCCCAGCAGACCGAGCGCACCGGCCTTGCGGAAAATCTCGTGGATCGGAAAACGTCCGGCCTTTTCCCATTCATTGACGTACGGGTTGATTTCGCGGTCGACAAAATTGCGTACGGTACGGCGTAGTTCTTCGTGTTCCTGGGTGAAGATCATTTTTATTGTTCTCCCTAAACCTGGTGGTGATCAGAGCCTCAAAAACGTGCGATACCAAAACTGTTCGGTTGCAGCTGACGACCCTCGGCCTCATGGCAGATATCCAGCAGATAGCCGAGCAAGGTGCGCGTATCTCGTGGATCAATCAGCCCGTCGTCCCACAGGTTGGCGCTGCCGTACAGTGCGGTGGACTGGCTGTCGAGTTTTTGCGCGGTGACCTGTTCCAGTGTGTCGAGCATCTTCGGGTCCGGGGCCAAACCGTCCTTGGCCTGCCTGGCTTCGGTGACAATACGCAACACCTTGCCGGCCTGGGCGCCGCCCATCACGGCGGTGCGGCTGTTGGGCCAGGCGAAGATGAAACGCGGGTCGAGCCCACGGCCGCACATCGCATAGTTGCCGGCACCGTAAGAGCCGCCGACCACGATGGTCAGTTTCGGCACCCGCGCGTTGGCCACGGCCTGAATCATCTTCGCGCCGTGTTTGATCACCCCTTGCTGTTCCGACTCGGTGCCGACCATGAAACCGGTGGTGTTATGGAAAAACAGCAGCGGTGTCCGGCTCTGATCGCAGAGCTGGATGAACTGCGCGGCCTTGCTGGCACCTTGCGGGGTGATCGGACCGTTGTTGCCGATGAAACCGCAGGGCCGCCCCTGGATCTTCAAATGGCCGCACACCGTTTGCTGATCGAACTCGCCCTTGAACTCGAGAAAGCGCGAGCCATCAGCAATGCGCGCAATGATCTCACTCACGTCGTAGGGCTTTTTCGGATCGTCGGGAATCAGCCCCAGCAGTTCGTCGATGGGGTAGCGCGGCTCGTCCCAGTGTTCGGCGATGCGCTGCGGTAACTGCGTATTCCACGGCAACAGGCTGACGATTTCGCGTACCAGGCGCACACCGTCGGTATCGTTTTCGGCCAGGTATTCGGCAGTGCCGGCGATTTGCGCGTGCATCTCGGCGCCGCCGAGTGCTTCATCGGTGGCGACTTCGCCGGTAGCGGCCTTGAGCAGCGGGGGGCCGGCGAGAAACAGTTTGGCCTTGCCGCGCACCACCACCACGTAGTCCGAGAGCCCTGGCTGATACGCGCCGCCAGCGGTGGCCGAACCGTGCACCACGGTGATTTGCGGCAAGCCCATGGCCGACATCCGTGCCTGATTGGCGAAACTGCGCGCGCCCTCGACGAAAATCTCTGCAGCGTAATTGAGGTTGGCACCGCCGCTCTCGGCGAGGGTGATCACCGGCAGTTTGTTTTCCATGGCGATCTGTTGCAGGCGCAGGGACTTCTTCAGGCCGCTGGGGGAAATGGTGCCGCCCTTGATCGCGCTGTTGTTGGCGACCACCAGCACCCGCACACCGGACACATAACCAATCCCGGCGATCAACCCGCCACCGGCCTGGCTGCCGTCCTTGTCGTCGTGCAGTTTGTAGCCGGCCAGGCTCGCCAGCTCAAGAAACGGCGCGCCAGGATCGAGCAGCAGGTTCAGCCGTTCGCGAGGCAGGAGTTGCCCGCGCTTGTCGAATTTCGGCTTGGCGTCGGCAGCCTTGCTCAACAGGTTGCGTTCCAACTGGTGGAACTGCTCGATGCTGCTCAACATCGCCTCGCGGTTCTGCGCAAACTGCCGGCTGTGGATGTCGAGTTGTGACTCAATCTGCGGCATGGGTCAGTCCTCGCCCTTGAGCACGTCGGGTAAGCCCGCGCGGTGAAAGCCATTGAACGACGCACTGTGCTGCGCCTTATGCAGTGGCCAGGCGCGACTGCCGAGGCTCGCCGCACCGTCGATCCGCAGCGTGCTGCCACTGATGAAGGCCGCCGCCGGGCTCAGCAGGAAAACGATCGCCGCGCTGACTTCCGATTCGGTGCCAATGCGTTTGAGCGGCACGTGTTCGCGCAAGGTCGGGATCAGCGCCTTGAACGCCCCTTCGTAGGTGTCCATGCCGCTGGAGGCAATCCAGCCGGGCGCCACCGCGTTGACCCGGACCCCGGCGTAACCCCATTCGACCGCGGCGGTCTTGGTGAGGTTGTCCATGCCCGAACGCGCCGCGCCCGAGTGGCCCATGCCGGGCATGCCGCCCCACATGTCGGCGAGCATGTTGACGATGCTGCCACCGTGTTGGCTCATCGACTGATTGAACACCTCGCGGGCCATCAGGAACCCGCCCACCAGATTGGTCCGCAGCACGGTTTCGAAACCTTTCTGATTGATCGAGGCCAGGGGCGCCGGGTACTGGCCACCAGCATTATTGACCAGACCGTGAATCGGCCCGTGGTCCTTGATCAGTTGCCCGACCAGTTGCGTGACTGCTTCTTCATCGCGAATGTCGCAGGCCTGCCAACTCGCCTTACCGCCGTCCGCGATGATTTCCGCCGCGACTTTCTTTAGTTTTTCGGACTTACGTCCGACCAACAGCACGTGCGCGCCAAGGGCCGCCAGTTCGTGAGCGGTGCAACGGCCGATGCCACTGCCGCCGCCGGTAACAATAATCGTCTGGCCGGCAAACAGATCGGGTTTGAATATCGAATCAAAGGCCACGGCAACCGTCCTCTAGTTGACTTGATCAGCGATGCCTTGCGGCACCGGGATCTGGATTTCCAGTAGCTGCTGGGCGAACGCCTTGCCTTGCGGGTCGATCCGCAGGCTGGCCACGCCACCGCCACCGAGGGCGTTTTCCAGTAGAAAATTCAGGCTGTGAGTGCCCGGCAAGTACCAGCGCTCGACACGCCCGTGGATCGGGTCAAGCACGTGACTCATCCAGTCGACGACCACTGCAGGCGTCAGCGCTTCGGCGATCCATGGCAGGTATTCGGGGGCGCGGGCCATGACGCCGATGTTGCTGTGATTGCCCTTGTCACCGGAGCGCGCCACCGCGAGTTTCACCAGTGCCACACTGGCGTCGGCTCGAGCGTGGGGTTTGGGCGGATCAAGGGGCAGCGGCAGGTCAGCAACGTCGAGATGATCGAGGGCGGGCAGGGCGCAGGGATGTCGCTGGCCTTGCAGGTCGACTTCCAATACGCAGGTGTTTTTGTCGATCAGGAACGAAAACAGGCGGATCAACGGGTACACGGTCGGTCGGCCTCCGACGATTCCGGTCAACCCTGGTGCCATGCCGGTGGCGGCTTGGGCGATCTCGCGGGAAAACAGGATCAGCGCCTGCTTGTCCGGATGCCGCACGGCCAGTTTGATCACTACTTCGCGGCTGTCCTGACGTTGGCCATGCGGACCATAAGTCGCTTCGCTGCCGAGCAGCTCAATGTTCACTTCGCTGTAGGGCGCCCAGCCGCGTTGGCTGAGCATTTCCGAGGTCCTGGCGATGATCGCCTGGCTCACCCGACGTGCCTTGGCCACCGCGTCGATCCCGGCGATCAGGCAACTGGCGGTGCAGCGAAAACCGTCCGGCCAGGTCGCACAGACCTTGTATTGACGGGGCGGTGGCAAGCCTTTGGCGCCGTGAACGTGCACGGCGTTGTTGCCGTGTGGCTGGAGTTTGACCAGGCTGAAATCGCAGACCACATCGGGCAGCAGATAGGCGCGAGGGTTGCCGATTTCGTACAGCAGTTGCTCGCCGACGCTCAGCGGGGTGACCAAACCGCCGGTACCTTCAGGTTTGCTGACGATGAACTGGCCGTCGGCGCTGACCTCGACGATGGGAAAACCGATGTGCTCGTAGTCCGGCACCTCTTGCCAATCGGTGAAGTTGCCGCCGGTGCACTGTGCGCCGCATTCGATGATGTGCCCGGCCAGCGCGGCCTGGGCCAGTTTGTCGTAGTCCTGCCACGACCAGTCGAACTCATGCACCAATGCCGCACTGACCACCGCGCTGTCGACCACTCTGCCGGTGATGACGATGTCCGCACCCAGGCGCAGCGCCTCGACGATGCCGGGGGCGCCGAGGTAGGCGTTGGTCGACACGCACATCGGCGGTAGGGGCTCGCCGCTGAACATTTCCTTTACGTCGCAGCCAGCCAGTTGCTTGAACTGCGGTTGCAGGTCATCACCGAGCAGCACCGCGATCTTCAGTGGCACACCGGCTTTATCGCATGCCGCTTGCAGCGCTGCTGCGCAGGCGAGTGGATTGATCCCGCCGGCGTTGCTGATCACGCGGATGTTCTTTTCCAGGAGTTTCTTGAGGAGCGGGCTGAGGACCTCGACGAAGTCGGTCGCGTAACCGGCCTGGGGGTCTTTCATCCGTGCGCTGGCCAGCAACGACAGGGTGATTTCTGCCAGATAGTCGAACACCAGATAGTCCAGCTGGGCACCTTCAACCAACTGCGCGGCGGCGGTCGAGGTATCGCCCCAGAAGGCACTGGCGCAGCCGATACGAACGGTTTTGTTCATTGCTAGCCTCCGACAGAAGTGGTTCGAGACTACCAAGCAAGCGCTTGGTTTGTAAATGCTGGTTACATCTTCTTCCCAAGCGCTTGCTTGGTCGCCCCTGTCAGCTTAAATTGCCCGCGCAAACCCATTGCATTCGTGGTGTGATCGCACAATTGATTGAGCGACTGTAGGAGAGAACGGGTGGACGAGCAAAAAGCCCTGCTGGTAATGCGCGAGTTGGTCGACAAGGGGCAACTGACCGATCCCGACAGCGCTCGCGGCAAACTGCTGCAAATGGCCGCTCACCTGTTTCGCAACAAGGGGTACGAGCGCACCACGGTGCGTGATCTGGCCAGTGCGGTCGGGATTCAGTCGGGAAGCATTTTTCATCACTTCAAAAGCAAGGATGAAATCCTGCGGGCGGTGATGGAGGAAACCATTCGCTACAACACCGCATTGATGCGCGCCTCCCTGGCGCAAGCGACCAACGTGCGCGAGCGGGTGCTGGCGCTGATCCGCTGTGAGTTGCAGTCGATCATGGGCGGCAGTGGCGAAGCGATGGCGGTGCTGGTCTACGAATGGCGTTCGCTTTCGCAAGAAGGTCAGGCTCAGGTGTTGGCGCTGCGCGATATCTATGAGCAGATCTGGCTGCAAGTGCTGGGTGAGGCGAAAGACGCCGGTTTTATTCGTGGAGACGTGTTCATCACCCGACGTTTTCTAACCGGCGCGCTGTCCTGGACCACCACCTGGTTTCGGGCGGACGGCAGCATGAGCCTCGATCAATTGGCCGACGAAGCCTTGATTCTGGTGCTGGAGGAAAAGTGACCGTTTCGCTAAAAATTATTAAATAGCCATCACCAAGTTGTCTAAGTGGATAAAACCGCCTAGCTTGGTTGTAGTCGATATTTTTTTAGAGGTGGGTTTACTTTGATGTCCTCGCCCGTTCGGAAGGCTTTACGGATTTCACTGATGACGCTGGGTGCGCTGTTCGTACTGCCGGCTTCGGCTGCACAAGTGGTGCAGGTGGGCGCCGCGCATTTTCCGCCGTATACCGTTCGACCGGAGAATGGCGACGATACCGGGCTGCTACCGCAGTTGGTCGAGGCGCTGAACCACTCTCAAACCGACTATGAGTTCAAGCTCGTGCCGACCTCTTTGCAGCGCCGATTCGGTGATTTCCAGGACGGTCGGGTCGACATGGCGATCTTCGAGAACCCGGAGTGGGGCTGGAAGGATATCCCGCACAGCACCGTCGACATGGGCCTGGAAGATGCAGAAATCTTTGTCGCACAGAGCAAACCGGACCGTCAGCAGGGCTACTTCTCCGATTTGAAAGGTAAGCGTCTGGCGTTGTACAAGGATTACCACTACGAATTCGCCGGGTTCAATGCCGATCCGCAATATCTCAAGGACACTTACAACGCGACGCTCACGACTTCCCACGACAGCAATATTTTAATGATCCTTCGCAATCGCGCGGACATCGCACTGGTCACACGTTCGTACCTCTACGATTACCTGCTGCGCAATGAAAAGGTCAGGGCGCAGTTGCTGGTATCCCAGCGCATCGATCAGGTTTATCACCATTACGCACTGCTACGTCCGCAAGCGCCGATCAGCGCAGACACCTTCGGCAAGTTGCTGCAAGGTTTGCGGGACAACGGGCAGATGCTGAAGATTTTCGATCCGTACAAGATTGCCATCGTGCCGGTGCCCAAAAGCTGAAGTCAGGCCAGCAGTCGCCGATTTCATTCCACGCCTGAATTTCCTCCCCCGGCTCACGTCACCTCGTTGAACTTCGACGATTACCGTGAGCCCGACCCAAGTCCAATCTGAATGATCTGATTGCCCTGGCGCTGAAGCATAACGAGGCGATCATAGCCATGAAGGATCGCCTGAAGGCCAACGGCAAAGCCCCCAAGCAGATCATCTGTGCAGCAATGCGCAAGCTGCTGCATTTCGTTTTCGGAGTGCTCAAGCCGGGTCAGCCCTTTGACCCGAAACTTGCGCTTGCTCGGTGAGGTTCAAGACGGTATCTACACGATGTACGTTCGAGGAGCTGGCGCAGGCCGCGATCTTTTACTGATGCCGGGGCTGGAGGGGGTGTAGTTCTCGAGCGTCAGTCCAGTCATCGCACATAGCGCATTGACCGAAGAAACCGACCGGCTCAGGCTGGCTGCGCATTTTTTGATGGGCCCGATAGAAAGGAGACAGTTGATGCCCTTCGCTACAATTGATGGACAAGCGCTTCACTACGTTGACCAAGGCACTGGCCCCGCGGTGCTGTTGGCCGGCAGTTACTTGTGGGACCAGGCCATGTGGGCGCCGCAGATTGCGGCGTTGTCGCAACACTATCGGGTGATTGCCCTGGACCTGTGGGGGCACGGAGAGTCCGGGCCGTTGCCTGCGGGCATGACTTCGCTGGATGATCAGGCGCGGCAGGTACTGGCGCTGCTGGATCATCTGGATATTGATCGCATCAGCCTGGTCGGCCTTTCGGTCGGCGGTATGTGGGGCGTGCGTCTGGCGCTGTCGGCCCCGCAGCGCCTCAACGGCCTGGTGCTGATGGACACCTATGTCGGTGTCGAGCCCGAGCCGACTCGCCAGTACTATTTCTCGTTGTTCAAGCAGATCGAGGACAGCGGTGTCATCTCGCCGCAGTTACTGGATATCGTGGTGCCGATTTTCTTCCGCCCAGGCATTGACCCACAGTCGGCGCTTTATCAGGATTTCCGCACCAAGCTGGCCGCGCTGCCGCCTGAGCGTTTGCGTGAAAGCATTGTGCCGATGGGGTGCATTACGTTTGGTCGTGATGATCTGTTGCCGCGTCTGCGCGAGCTTAATCCTGAAACCACGCTGCTGATGTGCGGTGTTCAGGACAAACCGAGGCCACCGTCGGAAACCAGGGAAATGGCCGAGTTGATCGGTTGTCCTTATCTGTTGGTGCCGGAGGCAGGGCACATTTCGAACCTGGAGAATCCTGAATTCGTTACCGAGGCGCTGCTGAAGTTTTTGGCTGAGAGAACTTAGTCGATCATCCGGACGCCATCGCGAGCAAGCTCGCGATGGCGTCAGTGAATACAGCAGAAATCTGACGGCAAAAACTACTTCGGCCCGAGAATCTTCACCAGTTTGTCCGGCGACGGCGCGCCTTGCTGTTGTTGCAATTCACCTTTGTCGTCCATGTAGAAAATGGCCGGGGTGGCGGACAATTCGAGCTCTTCCATCAATTTCATGTTGGCGTCGAGTTTGGCCTGGATCGCGGCGGGAATGGTTGTCAGCGCTTTCAGCGAGCTTTGTTTGCCGGCCTTTTCGTGTTCCTCCAGGGCCTTGCTCGGGTCCTTGCTGGCCAACAGGGCAGCGGATTTGCCAGGGCTGTCTTCGCGGATGATCCCGACCATGATGTGCCGCAACTGTACTTTGCCGGCCTTTACCCACGGCCGGGCCTGCTCCCAGAACATGTTGCAGTAAGGGCAGTTCGGGTCGCTGAACAGGTAAACGGTGCGCGGTGCATCCTTGCTGCCGTCGGCAATCCAGTTGCTGGCGTTCATCTTCGCCCAGACTTCCTTGGCCATTGGTGCGTAGACCAGTTTTTGCAGCGGTTCGGCACTCAGGTCCTTGCCGTCGGCGTCGTACAGGTTACCAACCAGCACATGCTGGCCGTCGGGCGTCAGGTACAGGGTCATGCCGCGGTTCTGATACTGCGCCGCATAACCACGCAGACCATCGGGGGCATCGAAACTGCCGATGATTTTCGCGCCTTTCGCTTCGATCTTGCGGATCGCCGCAGGCAGTTCTTCGGCCTGCAGCATCGGGATTTGCAGCAGCGCTGCGCCCAGGGATAGCGTCAGCAGGTGGCAGAGGCGGGGCATGGCAGTTTCCTTGAAGGTGTGGCCTGTATGGCTGAAGTTGGGGAGTCGAAGTTTTCCAGGGCGCGGGCCAGGCTGGCTTCCGATAATTCACCCAGGTGGCTGCCGAGCATTCGGCCTTCGGCGCTGTAGAACAGCGTAGTCGGTAGCGCCATGGAGCCGACGGCCTGACTCAGTCGACCGCCGCCATCGAACAGCACGTTGGAAAGGCTCAGGCCTTGGGTTGCGAGGAAGGTGCTGACGCTTTGCATGCTTTCGGCTTGATTGACGAACAGAAAGGTCAGGTCGGGCCGATGTTGCTGGGCGTTCTCCAGCACCGGCATTTCGCGCCGGCAGGGCGGGCACCAGGTGGCCCACAAGTTGATCACCAAGGGGCCGCCCTGATAATCGGCCAGTTGCACGGTTTCGCCAGCGGCGTTGCGCAAGACGATGTCCGGCAGACGCGTGCCTTGTTCGTAAAGGCTCAGGGACAAACTCGCCAGCAACCAGAACAACAGACCGCTGCCGACGCCGAAGCCTAACGATTTGCGCAGCGCCGGTCGGCGCCAGCCCCGCAGCAGCGTTGCCAGCAGCAGGGCAATCACCCCGGGCCAGGCGAGGAAACCGCCATCGCGCAGGTCGATGATCTGCCACGGGTCCTCGCGGTAGTGAGCCCAGTAGGCGAGTACGAAACCGATCCGAGCAGCAAGCAAACCCAGCAGGAACAGGCTGAACAGCACCGACTCGGGGTTCTCGCCACCGCGCTTGGCCACCCGCCAGCCGACCAGGGTGGCCAGTGCCAGGGCACTGATCAGCAGCAGGTGGTTGAGCGCAATGGCAAAGGTGCCGAGGGTAAAGGTCAGCATCAACGAGCGTCCCGAGTCATGTTCCAGCGTTGGAGGAAACCGGCGGCATCGACCTCACCGGTGATGCGCTGGCTGCGGTGCTCGATGCCGTCGGTGCCGATCCACAACAGGCTTGGCGGCCCCGGCACTTTATAACGGTCGAGCAGTTCACGGCTGGCGGCATTGTCGGCGGTCACGTCCAGACGCAGCAAGCGCACATCTTTCAGCGCGTCCACTACCTGGGTTTTACCGAACACCTGTTTCTCCATGATCTTGCACGACACGCACCAGTCGGCGTAATAGTCCAGCAGCACCCACTGGCCTTGGGCACGAGCAGCGTCGAGTTCGCGTTGCAGCGCAGCGGGATCCTTGACGGTGATGAAGGCGTCGTCGGCCGCGGGGCCGGCGACGCGGGTCGACGCCTGAGCACTGTAAACCTGCAACGGATTGAACAGGTTATCGCTGCCACCCGCAGCACCGATCAACAGCAGGCTGCCCCACAACCCGCAAAGCAGCGCCGTGCCACCGAACACATGGGCGGCGCGGCCGAATCCGCCGGTCTGGCGCCAGGCGCTGTAAGCGATGATCAACAACAGCGCGCCCCACAGGCCGATCCACAGTGATTCATCAAGCACCGGGCGCACCATCACCAGCGCGGTGCCAAGGAACAGGAAACCGAAAATACCTTTGAGCAGGTTCATCCAGGTGCCGGGTTTGGGCAGGAAACGGTTGCCGACCGTCACCAGCAACAACAGCGGCAAACCGATGCCGATGCCCATGGCGAACAGGATCAGCCCACCGTGCAGTGCGTTGCCGCTCTGAGCGATGTACAGCAAGGCCCCGGCCAGCGGCGCAGTCATGCACGGGCCGACCAGCAATCCGGACAAGGCGCCGAGCACACCGGCACCGATCAGGCTGCCGCCGCCTTGCTTGCGACTGGCGTTTTCCAGACGGTCACGCAGCGCGACTGGCAGTTGCAGTTCGAAAAAACCGAACATTGGCAACGACAACAACACAAACACCACGGCGAAACTGCCGAGCAACCAGACGTTCTGCAGCAAGGCCTGCAAGTTCGCACCGAGCAATGCGGCCAGCACGCCCAGCGCCGAGTACACCAGCGCCATGCTGACCACGTAACTGCCGGCCAAAGCCAAACCACGCTTGGGACTGGCGCCGCTGCCGACGATCAAGCCGGCGAGAATCGGCAGCATCGGCAACGAGCAGGGTGCGAAAGCCAGCAACAGTCCCAGACCAAAGAACACCAGCAAACTCCAGCCCAGCGCCTGCTGTTGCAGGCCGCTGGCCAAGGCTTGATCCGGGGCTTGCGCGGCATTGATCGCCGCCGTGTTGCCACCGAGGTCGATCACCTGAGTTTGCGGGGGATAACACAAACCGGCATCGGCGCAGCCCTGGAACCCCACTTTGATCTGGCCACTGGCGCCGGCCGGGATCTTCAACTCCAGGCCCTGGCGATAAACCTGCTGATCACCAAAAAACTCGTCGCTGTGGGCTTCACCCACAGGCAGCGGCGGTTTATCCGCCTCGGGCAAACCGTCGAACTTCATCCGTTGCTGATACAGGTAGTAGCCGTCGGCGATTTGCCAGAAGAGCTGGGTTTCGCCGGACTCAAGGCGTTCGGAGGTAAAAACAAAGGCTTTGCCGACCGGCAGGAAATCCGGTTTGGTGTCGAACGGGTTCGACGCCGCCTGGGCCAGACCTGCGATGAAAAGAACAAAGAGTAGGAACAGACGACGCATGGGTAAGCCTTATCGCGGTGCAAGTAGGGTGCACGATGATGGGTGGCGATTAACCGATGATTAACCGCGTTATCCTTGTGGCAATGAGGCGTCGGGCATAATGTCCGCTTAATCCGGTGCCTTCTTAATCAATGCTTTTCTACAGGTCTCACCATGCACGTACTTGTCTGTGAAGATGATGAGCTGATCGCCAGCGGCATCGTTGCCGGTCTCACGGCCCAGGGCCTGACGGTGGAGCACGTTGCCACGGCCTCGGCCGCCCGGGCGATGCTCAAAGTTGCCGAGTTCGACGTGATGGTGCTCGACCTGGGTTTGCCGGACGAAGATGGTCTGAAGCTGCTTCAGCAGTTGCGCCATCACGGCCTGGAGATTCCGGTGCTGATTCTCACTGCACGCGACTCGGTGACCGACCGCGTCGATGGCCTGCAATCCGGCGCCGACGACTACCTGCTCAAGCCCTTTGACCTGCGCGAACTGGCCGCACGGCTGCACACCTTGTTGCGCCGGGTGGCGGGGCGTAGCGTCAATCTGATCGAGCATGGCGCCCTGACTTACGACCCCAGCAGCCGGGAAACCCTGCTGGCCGGTCAGCCGGTGGACTTGTCGCGCCGCGAGCAATCGCTGTTGCAGGCTTTGCTGCACAACCGTGGCCGGGTGCTGTCGACCGAGCAACTCAAGGACAGCGTCTACGGCTTCAACGATGAACTGGAAAGCAACGCCCTCAACGTTCATATCCATCACCTGCGGCGCAAACTTGGCAATGGCATCGTCGAAACCGTGCGCGGGCTGGGTTATCGCCTCGGGCCGGCGGATGGCGGAGAACACTCGAAGTGATGAGTTTGCGTTTGCGCTTGAGTCTGACCCTCGGCGCGGCCTTCGCGCTGATCTGGGCCCTGGCCGCGGCCTGGATGCTCAGCGACCTGCGCAATCAGATGATGTTTTCCCTCGACCAGCGGCTGGTGGCCTCGGCGCGCATGGTCGCCGGGTTGCTGGAGCAGTTGCCGGCCCTGCCGAGCAAGGGCGAAGGCACCCATTTCAGTGCCGAGCAATTGAATATTCCGGGGGGGATGGCTTGCCAGGTCAGCTCCTTGCGGGGCGAGATTCTTGCCCGCAGTCACAGCACTCCCGAGCAAACCCTGGAAGCCGAAAAGATGGGCTTCCATGACCAGATGATCAACGGTGCGCGCTGGCGCAGTTTCACCCTGGCTCGCGGTGATGTACGCATCACCACGGCTGACCGGCAAGTCGAGCGCGAGGCGCTGAACATGTCGGTGCTGCTGGCCGCGTCGGTGCCGGTGGGCGTCGCGTTGCTTGGTTGTCTGTGCCTGCTCTGGCTGGGGATCGGCCAAGGCCTGGCGCCGCTTAATCGCATGCGCGATGCCTTGATGCGCCGCAGTGCGGACTCCCTTGAACCGTTGCAGATCCAGCCGCTGCCGAGCGAACTGCAACCGTTGCTGGAAACCCAGAATCAGCTGCTCCAGCGAATCGGCAAGGCCATCGAGCGCGAGCGACGGCTGACTGGCGACGCGGCCCATGAGCTGCGCAGTCCGCTGACAGCGATCAAGACACACCTGCAAGTGGCGCGTATGACCGAAGGCGCCGCCCGCGATCAGTCCCTGGCCCACGCCGAGGAAGGCGCCGATCGCTTGCACCGCACGCTTGAGCAACTGCTGTTGCTGGCGCGGGTTGAAGGCAGTCTGTCGTTCGACGACGGCGTGCAGTGCAGCGCCGAAGAGGTGGCCCGGTTGGCGATTCAGGACGCGGCCAGCGGTGATCGTCAGCGGATCAAACTGCACTTGCCGACGAATTACTCACAGGCACCGGTGCAAATGCCCGCCGTACTGTCGATTGCCGCCTTGCGCAATCTGTTGGACAACGCCTTGCGCCACACCCCGACGGATGCAGCGGTGGAACTGAGCCTTGAAACCACGGGTAACCGCGTGCGTTTTAAGGTGCGCGACCATGGCCCCGGCATCGCCGCCGATGACCTGCAACACCTGACCCAGCGATTCTGGCGCAACGGCTCAAGCACCGGTTGCGGACTTGGGCTCGCGATTGTCCAGGCGATCGTCCAGCGCTGCGGCTGCGTGTTGCATTTCGACAGCCGTGCCGACGGCTTGCGGGTTGAACTGACGATGCCGTTGCAGTCAGCCTGACAAACACCACAGAACCCCTTGTGGGAGCGAGCCTGCTCGCGATGGCGGCGGCACATCCAGCATCGATGTGACTGACAGACCGCTATCGCGAGCAGGCTCGCTCCCACATGAGTTCGATGTCGCACATCAAATGTAACTTCTCTGCGTTAGCCACCCGGCCCTCGCGGCGCTATCGTCCCTCGCAGCTTTGACTCAATGGAATGAGGTGATAGCGCTATGGATGCCCCCCTACACATTTGCAAGGCCGGCCCCGCGGATGCGGGGATTATCAGCCGGATAATCGAGCGTTCAATCAAGGTCGGGTGCGCTGCGGATCATCGCAATGACCCGAAAGTCGTCGCGGCCTGGACCCACAACAAAACCGTTGAACATGTGCAGCCCTGGCTGGCAGATCCACGTCTGTACCTGAATCTCGCGCTGCTGGACGACAAACCGATTGGTGTGGCCATGGCCGCTGTCAGCGGTAAGGTCGCCTTTTGTTACGTTCTGCCCGAATGGTTTCGCCGGGGTGCCGGGCAGGCGTTGATCCAGGGCCTGGAAGGCTGGCTGCTCGAGCAGGGCTTCACTCAGACACGACTGAACAGCACCCGTACCGGCGAGGAGTTTTTCCAGCACCTTGGCTTTCGGCAATGTGCACAAACCTTCAGCATCGCCGGGCTTACGGCGATCCCTATGGAGAAATCGCTGACACTGCCCTCGTGGAAAGACGTCTAACGGTGTAAATCCTTGCGGCTCTGATGTGTTCCCAGAACAGGAAAACCCGTAAGTGCGCGCCTGAAACGGAGTGCGCACGTACGGGTGTGCAGTTTTGGTCACTATCATCAGAGCGCAGCCTTCGGCAGCTCAGACAGAGGCAAGGGGTTACTGCTGCTTGAACATTTCCTTCGCCCGCGCTTCGATTTGCGCCTGAGTCAGGTTTTCCTTGCGCGACGACAGGAACCACACATGGCCGAAGGGGTCCTTCAAGGTGCCCGAGCGGTCGCCGTAGAACTGATCTTTCACTTCCGAAACCACCGTGCCACCCGCCTTGATTGCCTGGGCGTAGCTTTTGTCCACATCCTCGACATACAGATGCAAGCCCACGGACGGTGATTTGTCGGGGTTGCTTAGCGGGCCTTGATCGCACGGTGTACCGAGCATGATGGCGCAGTCGCCAATGCGCAGTTCGGCATGGCCGACGCTGCCATCGGGCATCGCCAGACGCATGACTTCCGTGGCGCCAAAGGCTTTTTTGTAAAAGTCGATCGCCTCGGCTGATTTCTGGATTCCCAAGTAGGGCGTGACGCTGTGATAACCCTCGGGAATGGGTTTAACGCTCATGACCGTTCTCCATATTCTTGTGGGTGGATGTTGCAAATCCTTCGCCGATTTCCGGTCGATTCACTATAGGTCAGCCCCATCAAGGCAACCGAGTGGCCGACGGGTTGCAGCATCGCCACTGTTGCGCCATCAATCATGAACCGGCGGTTTGTTTCGATGGCCGTTCAAAACGGCAACAAGCCACGCATCGATCAATAGCGACTATCGAGAGCGATGATTTTTGTCGCTCAAGGGGCGGGAGTAGCCTGTGTCCATTGCTCAAGACCAGCTCGCAGGAAGCCTCCCCATGAACCATTTGCTCGCCACCTCATTGTTGTTGGTTGCCTCGGTGCTCGCCGGTTGTGCCAGTCATCCTGCCCCCGAATTGCGCCCGTACACCGCCGAAGAAACCCGAGAGCTGGCGATGGAAGCCTTGAATCGTCGCGGTTTGTCGTTTGATGAATACCAGGCCAAAAAAGCCGAATTGCTTGGCCAGCCGCAGAAGACGTTCGGTTACGACCAGCGTGGCGAGATGAACGCCGAGCGCGCTGTGGCGATTCACGGCCACGCCAGCTAAGCGACTGTACTGCTCGAAGTTTCACGTAACTGTCCGTGGGTTTCACGCGGGGGCTGCGATAGGGTCAATACCTAACGACCCTGATGGAATCGCCCCCATGACACTCTCGCTGGATTTACTGCTGGGTTTTGCCCTGTTCGCCCTGGTAACTTCGATCACCCCCGGTCCGAACAACACAATGTTGCTGGCCTCGGGCGTCAATTTCGGTTTCAACCGCTCTATCCCACACATGCTCGGCATCACCTGCGGCTTCTTCATCCTTGTGCTCGCCGTCGGTTTTGGCTTGGGCGCGGTGTTTCAAACCTATCCTGTGCTGTACAGCGTGCTGCGTTATGTCGGCGCGGGCTATTTGCTGTATCTGGCGTGGAAAATCGCCCATTCAGGTCCGGTCTCCGAAGCTGAACAAGGTCATGCCAAGCCCATCAGTTACTGGGGCGCGGCAGCGTTTCAATGGGTCAACCCGAAGGCCTGGATCATGGCAATTGGTGCCATCAGCACCTATACACCGCTGCAGGGCTATTTCACCAATGTGATCGTCATCGCCGCGGTGTTCGCCATCATCAACCTGCCGAGCGTCAGTGTCTGGGTGGCCTGCGGCAGCCTGTTGCGCAATGTCCTGCGTGATCGGCGCTGGTTGCGGGTGTTCAACTGGGGCATGGCCCTGCTGCTGGTCGCTTCGCTGTATCCGATGCTGCACGAAAGCTTCAGCTGACTTGCGCTTCAACCCGGTGTCCGATGCCTGTTAAGCTCGACTTCAGGAGCGTTCCTACGCACTTTGAAATGAAGTCGTACTTCTTTAACGGCATCCGATCAGGTATTGCTGATTTCCCGCAGCTTTTACACCACCTCCAGTGCGGCGCTTTCAGCGGATACACCTGATCCCGGAACAAGCTCTGCGAGTCTTTTTATGAATGAACGTCCTTTGTATTTTGATTACGCCGCCACCACCCCGGTGGATGAGCGGGTCATTCAGGTGATGGTCGACTGCCTGGGGTTCAGCGGTAACTTCGGCAATCCGGCCTCCAGCTCCCACGCCTATGGCCAGCAGGCCAGGCGCTCGGTCGAGCAGGCACGCCAGCAAGTCGCCGATCTGGTGGGCGCGCAAGCGCAGCAGATCGTCTGGACGTCCGGCGCCACCGAATCCAACAACCTCGCCCTCAAAGGCGTGGCCCAGGCCCGCGGCCAGTCCGGCGGGCACATCATCACCAGCCAGATCGAGCACAAGGCGATCCTCGATACCGCCAGGCAATTGCAGGATGCCGGGGTCGCCGTGACGTATCTGCTGCCGGACGCCGAAGGCCTGATCACTGCGCAAGCGGTCAGCGAGGCACTGCGCGAAGACACCTTTCTGGTGTCGCTGATGCTGGTCAACAACGAACTCGGTACCGTCAACGACATCCCGGCCATCGGTCAGCGGGTGCGTGAGCACGGCGCGTTGTTTCACGTCGACGCCGCACAGGGTGCAGGCAAGGTAGCGATTGATCTGGCCCAATGGCCGGTGGACCTGATGTCGTTTTCCGCACACAAGATCTACGGTCCCAAGGGGATCGGTGCGCTCTACGTCGGCCCGCGTGCCCAGCAGCGCTTGCAGGCGCAGATCCATGGCGGCGGGCACGAAGGCGGTTTACGCTCCGGGACCCTGGCCACGCATCAGATCGCAGCCATGGGCGCAGCCTTTGCGCTGGCGGCAGAACACTTTGCCGAAGAGGCGGCGACTATTGCCCGCTTGCGCGAGCGCTTGCTTGGGCAACTCAGCGGTATTACCGGTCTACGCTTGAACGGCAGTCCGACCCAA
Source organism: Pseudomonas fluorescens HK44 (assembly GCF_000217955.3). Taxonomy (GTDB): domain Bacteria; phylum Pseudomonadota; class Gammaproteobacteria; order Pseudomonadales; family Pseudomonadaceae; genus Aquipseudomonas; species Aquipseudomonas fluorescens_AQ. The sequence goes on from NZ_AFOY02000016.1 coordinate 100,585, forward strand.
CGCATTCCCCATACCCTGAGCCTGACCTTCAATGAGGGTGAGTTCAATTCCCAGGCCTTGAGTGCTTCGATCGCCTTTTCGGCGACGTCGGCCTGCAACTCCGCGAGCAATGCGCCTTCCCATGTACTGCTGGCCCTGGGGCATGACGCGCGGGCAGCGGGGCGGACCATTCGCTTGAGTCTCGGGCGTTTCACCACCGAGCAGGACGTCGATCAGGCCGCACAATTGATTAAAGCAGCAACCGCCAGTGCACCGGCGTTCTGGGCTACCGCCCAATCCTGATGCGCAGACCAAAAGTCAGCGCCCTATAACAAAATTAAAGTGGTTAGCAGGAGACATGATGAGTACGCAGCCTTTGACCCATGGAACGGTTCCCCAGCGCCTGGCGCATACCCGCGAGCTGATGAGCCGGGAGGGCATCCACGCCCTGCTGGTGCCGTCGGCCGACCCGCATTTGTCGGAGTACCTGCCGGGTTACTGGCAGGGGCGGCAATGGTTGTCGGGCTTTCATGGCTCGGTCGGTACGTTGATCGTTACCCAGGACTTCGCTGGCGTTTGGGCCGACAGTCGCTACTGGGAACAGGCGACCAAGGAGCTCCAGGGCAGCGGCATCGAGTTGGTAAAACTGCAACCAGGTCAACCCGGCCCGCTGGACTGGCTGGCCGAGCAAACTCCGGAAGGGGGTGTGGTTGCGGTCGATGGTGCGGTGATGGCCGTGGCGTCGGCACGCTCACTGAGCAGCAAGCTTGAGGAGCGGGGCGCTCGGCTGCGCACCGATATCGATCTGTTGAACGAAGTCTGGAGCGATCGCCCAAGCCTGCCGAACCAACCGATCTATCAGCACTTGCCGCCGCAGGCCACCGTCAGCCGTGGCGAGAAACTCGCCAAACTGCGTGAAAGCCTGAAAGCGCGCGGTGCCGATTGGCACTTTATCGCCACCCTCGACGACATCGCCTGGCTGTTCAACCTGCGCGGCGGTGATGTGTCGTTCAACCCGGTATTCGTGTCCTTCGCCCTGATCGGTCAGCAGCAGGCAACCTTGTTTGTCGCGCTGAGCAAGGTCGATGCGCCATTGCGCGCGATCCTCGAACAGGACGGCGTCACCCTGCGCGACTACAGCGAAGTGGCCTCGGCGCTGGCTGCCGTGCCAAATGGCGCAAGCCTGCAAGTCGATCCAGCACGGGTGACTAGCGGTTTGCTGAATAACCTCGGCAGCGGCGTGAAGCTGATTGAAGGTCTGAACCCGACCACCCTCGCCAAGTCGCAGAAAAGTCTCGCCGATGCCGAACACATCCGTCAGGCCATGGAACAGGACGGCGCGGCGCTCTGCGAGTTTTTCACCTGGCTCGACAGCGCCCTCGGTCGTGAACGCATCACCGAACTGACCATCGACGAACACCTGACCGCTGCCCGTACCCGTCGTCCGGGGTATGTATCGCTGAGTTTCAACACCATTGCCGCCTTCAACGCCAACGGTGCGATGCCGCACTACCACGCGACCGAAGAAGAACACGCGGTGATCGAAGGCGACGGCCTGTTGCTGATCGACTCCGGTGGCCAGTACCTGGGCGGCACCACCGACATTACGCGGATGGTGCCGGTGGGCACGCCGACTGCCGAGCAGAAACGCGACTGTACGCGCGTACTCAAGGGCGTGATTGCCTTGTCCCGTGCGCAGTTCCCGCGCGGCATTCTTTCGCCGTTGCTCGACGCCATTGCGCGTGCGCCGATCTGGGCGGAGGGCGTCGATTATGGTCACGGCACCGGGCATGGCGTCGGCTACTTCCTGAACGTTCACGAAGGCCCGCAAGTGATTGCCTACCAAGCCGCACCGGCGCCGCAAACCGCGATGCAGCCGGGGATGATCACCTCGATCGAGCCGGGCACTTATCGTTCAGGTCGCTGGGGCGTGCGGATCGAGAACCTGGTGTTGAACCGCGAAGCAGGCAGCAGTGAGTTTGGCGAGTTTCTCAAATTTGAAACCCTGACCTTGTGCCCGATCGACACCCGTTGCCTGGAGTCTTCACTGCTGACTCAGGACGAGCGCGAGTGGCTTAACGCTTACCACGCGCAAGTTCGTGAACGTTTGAGCCCTTTGCTTGACGGTGCTGCGCTCGCGTGGCTGAACACCCGAACTGCCGCAATCTGAGTCGGTGGTGCGCCGTCAGTCTTCGGACGGCGGCGCAAGCTCCGGCGCGTGGGCGAGTGCTGCGCTCATGTAGTCTACGAATGCCTTGACCCTGGCCGACTGGCGACGATTGGCCGGGGACACTGCATGGATCGGCAACGGTTGTGCGCGGTAATCCTGCAAGATCGCGGTCACCCGCCCAGCCTTCAAATCCTCGCTGAACAACCACACCGGCGACAGCGCAATACCCAGCCCGCCCAACACCATCTCGCGTATGGCCTCCGAACTGTTGCTCTGGGCGTTGCCTTTGATCCGCACGCTGTGGCGCTGAGCGTTTTTTTCGTAGATCCACTGATTCTGGCTGCTCAGCAGGTTGAACAGCAGGCAGTTATGCTGGCTCAGTTCTTCCGGTGTGTGTGGTCGGCCACGGCGAGCCAGGTAGTCGGGGCTGGCGACAGTGACTCGATGGGTGGTGCCGATCTGCCGGGCGATCAAACCGCTATCGCTCAATTCGCCGATGCGTAACGTGACGTCCAGGCCTTCGCTGACCAGATCCTGATTCTGATCGCTGAGTTGTAAATCTATTTCTACGTGTGGATAGCGCTCAAGGAAATCCGGCAGTCGCGCGGCAATCTGTAATCGCCCGAAACTGACGGAGGAGCCCACTCGCAAAGGCCCGGCGACGGCTTCCCGTCCGGACTGAAAACTGTGTTCGGCCGCGTCGACCGCCGCAAGAATCTGTCGGCATTCGTTGTAGTAACGCTGGCCTTCGTCGGTCAGCGAAAGCTGGCGAGTACTGCGGGCAATCAGCTTGCCTCCAAGCTCTGTTTCCAGTGCCCGGAGGATTTTGCTGATGGTCGGTTGGCTGGTCTGCAGTTCCCGAGCGACAGCAGAGAAACTGCCGCGCTCGACTACTCTTACGAAAACCGCCATTGCATTGAGTTTGTCCAAGGGTTTTCACATTGATTCCAAATAGGCATGATCACTATAGCTATATAGCGTCTTATCGGCATGAGTGGGTGGGCGGATGATCAACGCAACTCTCCACTGACATGAGATTGCGAAATGACTGACTCACTTGAAATGCTTGCCCTGATCGTCGACTCGGCCAATGCACCGCTTCGTTTAGCGTCTATCCCTAAGCCCGTGCCTGAAGCGGGACAGGTGTTGGTCAGAATCATCGCCAGTGGGGTGAATCCATTGGATGGGAAAATCCGCGCCGGGGAGGCAGCTCACGCCCGTCAGCCATTACCGGCAGTGTTGGGGATGGATCTGGCGGGGATTGTCGAAGCACTCGGGGCCGGGGTCAGCGATTGGCAGGTCGGCGATGAGGTGTATGGCATGGCGACCGGGATTGGCGGTCAGCAAGGCTCACTGGCGCAATTCGCCGCCGTTGATACGCGACTACTGGCGCGCAAACCGATCAATCTTAGTATGACTGAGGCGGCAGCGCTGCCATTGGTATTGATCACCGCATGGGAAGGCTTGCTGGATCGCGCCCGGGTTCAGACTGACCACAAGGTATTGATTCAGGGTGGCGCTGGTGGCGTCGGGCATGTGGCGGTGCAGTTGGCTCGGGCATTCGGTGCCGAGGTCTTCGCCACAGGGTCGGCGAGGCATCAGGCGATTATCGAAAGCCTCGGTGCAACCTTTATCGACTACCGTCAGCAGTCGGTTGAACAGTATGTCGAGCAACATACGGCGGGGGAGGGTTTCGATATCGTTTATGACACGGTTGGAGGCGAGACGCTGGATGCGTCGTTCAAGGCTGTGCGCACTTATCAGGGGCACGTGTTGAGTTGTCTCGGCTGGGGGCAACACAGTCTGGCGCCATTGTCGTTTCGGGCGGCGAGTTACTCGGGAGTCTTCACATTGCTGCCTTTGCTGACCGGCAGAGGTCGCGAGCGTCACGGGCAGATACTCGGCGAAGCCGCGAAGTTGATTGAAGCAGGCTTATTGAAGCCTTTGCTTGATCCCCGGCGGTTCACGCTGCAAACCGCCGAGGCAGCCTATGACCTGCAAGCCTCGGGTGAGGCGCAGGGCCGACTGGTTATCGAGATCTAGTCCAAGGCCTCGCGGACAAAGTCCAGGCGATCCTGACCGAAGAACAATTCGTTATCGACAAACATGCTCGGCGCACCGAACACACCCCCGCTGGATCGCCTGCTCGGTTTTGTCCTTGAGTGCGGCTTTGACTTCCTCATCGGCGGTCAAGGCGCTGAATAAGGGCGCGCCTGGTTACTTGCAGATGACGATCATGCTGCGGCTGGTATAGCCGGCAGGGTTGAGTCCAAACGGATAGTCACCCGGGTCTTCCACGGCGTCTCCGGATTTGGCGATCACCTTGTAGCCATTTGGCCCGCATGAGTTGGCCGCACTGGTGTAGCACTTGTCCCAGGAAGAAGAGAGGCCTGAGCAGTTAATGTGCAGGCCTTTTTTTCCGCGTTTGACCTCAGTCCTGGAGGTCGCAGCGCAACCTGCAATGGCCAGTACAACAAGCAATACCAAAAATCGTTTCATTCCAATCCCTATTACGGTCTCGGGTCTGGTGCCCGAGTCTGGCAGCATGTGCTTTCGTTTTTATCGTTAGTGATATCCCTATCCGAAAAAGTCCATGTCTGACATTGAGTTGTGGCTAAACATGGCTCAATTGAGCGGTAAATACCAGACCTTCGTAAAAGCGCGTATCAATCTACTGCTACCAACGGCTTGGACTCACTGCGCATGGTCATGGTCGCGCCTACGGACGCCAGAATGATGCAAGTGATGGCCATCCACTGTGCCAGGGACAAGTATTCGTGCAGAAACAGCAGCCCGGACAATGCGCCGAATGCGGGCTCGATGCTCATCAGTGTGCCGAAGGTTCGCGCCGGCATTCGGGTGAGGGCGATCATCTCAAGGGTATACGGAAGGGCAGTGGACAGAACGGCGACGCCGATAGCGATGGGGATCAGCGACGGTGCAAGCAACGCGGCTCCGGCATGGACGATACCAATAGGCGCAACGAAGAGTGCGGCAATCATGACGCCCAGCGCGGCGGTCTGGACGCCGTTATCTGCTCCGGCTTTCTGACCGAATAGAATGTACAGCGCCCAACATACCCCGGCGCCGAGAGCATAACCGGCGCCTATTAGGTCGATGCTCGTGTTTGTTGCGTCTGTAGGTATAAGCAGCAACAAACCGACGATGGCCAGACCGATCCACAGAAAGTCGATCGCCTTGCGTGAGGCATAAATTGCCACTGCTAGCGGGCCCGTGAACTCCAGAGCAACGGCAATTCCGAGTGGGACAGTCCTGAGGGACATATAGAAGAGGAAGTTCATGCCGCCCAGCGCCATGCCGTAGACGATGACGGTGCGTAAGGACTTGGCAGTGAGCCTGGCCTTCCAGGGGCGCAGTAGCAGCAACATGATCACGCTGGCGAAAACCAGTCGCAGGGTGGTCGTCCCTTGTGCCCCGACTATAGGGAACATGCTTTTTGCCAGGGAGGCTCCAGACTGGATCGACGCCATGGCTATTAAAAGCAGGCCAACCGGGAACAGAGTCGATGCAAGGCTGCGGGGCTGGTCATTCATTGCGTGGTGTCGTCCAAAGTGAGAGGCAAGAGAGTGTACGGCTGGCATATCAAGCTTAGCTACTAGATGCTGAGCAATATACTGCGCACTCTATGTTGGCGCTTCTATATATAGGGCGTAACGAGTACCGTTTTTCGATTTCTGATAGAAAAAACAAATTAGGTGTTGACGGCAGATTCTGGAAGTCTATAATTCGCCCCACTTCCGGCGCAGTCGAAACGGAAAACTCCTTGGTAAACAAAGAGTTACGCAGTTTTCGACAGCGGTTACGCTTCAGTTCATCGAGGCCCGAAGGAGTTGAAAGAGCGGTGTTGTTTGGCTCTTTTAACGGTTCGATCGTCTCGGTCGAAAGCGGAGAAAAAGAGGTGTTGACAGCAGCGAGTAACGCTGTAGAATTCGCCTCCCGCTAACGAGAGATCGGAAGCGCAAGTGGTTGAAGTTG
>NZ_AFOY02000017.1 GCF_000217955.3 Pseudomonas fluorescens HK44
GAAAGACGAAAAGCACCGGATCGAACACCGCCACTTTGATATCCAGCTCCACCAGTGCGGCTAGGCCGTCAATGGATTTTCGAAAGTCTACGGGTTTAGGGTAGAGGTACACTTTTTCAACTTTGGCATCGGGACGCATCATGGCCGCTGGCTTCTGAAAGAGATCGGGAGCACAGCATCAGGCATCAAATCGCGGCTTTGAATGTGGGGTTCGTGGAGCGGTTACGAATAATCAAGAGTAGACGTTGATAGCTGTCTACGGAACCATGGGGGCGGGTGATCTCTTCAGTCACCCGACCTCATAGGGTAGGAAGATTAAGGGGCGCTGAGATGAGAACCACTGACTTCTGTTGTTCCATCAAGCGCTCTAACAGATACTAGCTTACAGTGTACGTTATGATTTGCCGGCTTAGGTCAAAAATGACGCTACGAAACTGGTCCCGAGATAGCAGTTTTTTCGTAATTCTCAATCCGTCTGAATTATTAGTCTTTTATAAATCGAGATGTTTTTTCCGCTGTCTTTTGCAAGCTGCTGAGCTTGATCAGCAGCTCTAGTCAGCTCGTCAAAACAAACACCATAGTCGGCGTCAACTACACCAATACTTGCTGTTGGGCAAGTCTCCAAATTGTTGCTATCTCCCCAAGCCAAGAAAACGGACTCGATTTCAGTTCTGATTTTTTCAGACAATCGTTCTGCTTCATTTCCTCTGAGTTCCGGCGCAATAATGACAAATTCATCACCACCGCGGCGATACACTTCGCCGGCCCCATAACAAACGGAGGAAATTATCCGACTTGCAATTTTTATAGCCTCGTCGCCACCTCCGTGGCCCAGACGTGTGTTCACATTCTTAAAGTTATCAAGATCCAGCTTAATTAAACTAAGCCCGCCTCCCGCTTCTCCAAGGCTTAGCAGGGACTTCAAGTCGACTTCCCAGTATCTTTGATCCCACACCAATTTGAATGGGTCTAATGTTCGCCACTGCCGTAATAAGTTATACTTTGGATTGCTTCGCTCCCACTTTCTCATCTTCCAGAAAACAGGGTCATCTTCGATGTTTTCAAGCGCATAACTTAGCTCAAGCATTTTGGATAGTTCGACGCTTGATACAACGGAGTCTGGACTTAACCCATGTGGCCGATAGCGCTGGATAGCTGTTGCGACTACACTCATCGCAAGTTCTCCATCGCAGTGAAGCAGGAGTTCTCGAAGCGTTTTTCTACTATCCTCCTCAAATAATAATTGTATTTTCCTAAGGGCTTCAATGCTTGTAACATTTACAATAGAATCTTCAAGTAACGCTAGCAGATTCCAATCGATTAAATTTAACACACTCCCTGTATTGAGCGGGGAGAGCGTTGCAGTAGCTACGCGCTCTAGAGCGCATGCAAGTGCCACACAACGAATTGCGAGTGAACCTATCTCTTTTTCACAACACTGGTACCAAGTTCGACCAGTCGCATTTGTGATAGCGCGCTCAAAATTAGATGAGCAAATTAGTAAAGAAGAAGTATCTCCCAGTGAAGGAGAAAATTGAAATGAGGCTAAATCTGCGGCAACTCTTGCACTTCTAACCGCCGCTGCTAATCCGGAGACACCTCTCCGTGTTGCAGAGGATAATATTTCTATTGCCATGGCGGGACTGGGTATGACTCGGGCATTTTTATGAACTAAAGAATCATAGAAACGCCCCTCAGGCTCATGGTCAACCAATAGGATCGCACCGGCCGTCTCGCTTCTTATCATACTTACTAAATTAACTAGCACAGGTATGTCGATATATTCTCTCATCGCCGCCCCATCACTTCTTCAACGCTGGGGCCAAACAGTTCTTTTGTTAAATCCCAGTGATTACCTATTAGCACTGGCGAGTGTGTAGCGACTATCCCGTAGGATTCGGTAAGATTTAGAATCCCCATAAGGTCTTCCAAGAAACTAGCCTGCCATGCAACATGCAGTGAGATTTCTGGTTCGTCAACTAACACAAGTCCATTTTTTGGAACTCTAAAAAGCAGCTCATAGAGCAAAACCAATTCGTGCTGTTCGCCAGAAGAAAGATCGCTAATGTCAATGGGGGAGCCATTTAGCGATTTAAATCGAAATCCCTCAATTCTGTTGAGAGTTAGACGCTTATATTTGAATCGAGCATTTACGATATCCATTAGTCGGCCAACTCGATCCGACAATACATCAAAAACATTAAGCTTTTGCTTGATGTCGTCTACATATATAGTTAGGGCGGCTGCCGAGCGGCGGACATCTTCTTCACTAATATCTCTAAGTTCAGTCTCGCTATCCAAGAAGCCAAGAGCAACCAAGCGTTGACGTTTCAGTTCGATTTCTGACATGGATGCGAGAATACTTTTCTCCGATAGGGAGCTTTCTTCATCTCTTACGAATTTTACCAGCCTAGCTGGAAAGGTCCTGTCTCGCTCTTGGGAATGTTTAGCATAATCAGCTAGGGCAGTTTTGATACGGGTAACAATGTCGGCTGAATATTGATGTACGCGGAGGTCTTCCTCCTTAGGTTGATCATCCTCATCGAAAGCGTTAAATGTATTATGATCCGATTGCTCTCGCTCTGCATAAAGTCTTTTTGTTTCAACAAAAAAAATCTCCATATCAGTTACAAATGGAGAAAACACATTAACATTAAAACTATCTGGCAAGTGTTTTGATATATAGGGGAATAGCTCTATTATTTCGTTGATATAATAGATTTTTCTTCCGCCTTTCGACCACCCCCCAAGTTTTCGATGGTAGGGTCCAGGTATTAAGTTGTCAATTGAATCAAGAAGCTCAGAGGGCGTCTCTTGTAATAAACTACCCCCGCACTCTAGAGGTTCACCCTGTGGGTCTGTAATTGATATTTCTAATTTTGAGCTAGCTCTATCGTGATTGCTTTTTTGGTTGGCTTGCTTGGTAATTGTTATAGTTGTCCCATCTTCACGAGTGGCTTTAAATTCATGAAAAGGTACTTTTTCGAATATGGCGATTTTCCCGCTTATTAATGAGGCAACCATTTTTAGCAACATGGTTTTGCCAACGCCGTTTGCCCCATGAATGATTGTCACATTACCATTATTCGACAATGGAATTGTATGATCAAATATTCCAAATAATTTACTTATCTCGATTTGTGTTAGGCGCATTTCTTTTCGTCCATGTCATGTTGGCTATTGTCATGTGCGGTTGCAGTATGTACGTGAGAAGTCGCATGTCCGAACTGCCTGCAATCCTGATGCTATCAATTTGCCGCCACTGGGTCTATTTCTCGGTGTTTCCAATGCTGATTATTGGTCAAGGCCTACGACGCTCGTTTCGAGTCGTCTGTCGTTTTTTGCCAGCAATTCGGAAGCCATGCGCGCCCCCAGCAAATGCTGTTGAATCTTACCAATTTGCTCTTCAGCTGTTCCTGCGAAAGCCGTGAAAATGAGCGAAACCACAAGGTTCCTATAGGTAAATGCTACTTATTCAACTTCCATTATTGGCTTAAATGGGCTTCTTAAACATCCGCTTCTGGCCGTTCTCTGCAAGTCGTCGCTCCGCGTGTGCTGGTCAAGTCGAATGCAAACGGTTGGTCAGCACGAATGCAATTGACTGGTCCGTGGCAATGCAAATGGGTGGTCAAGTCCATGCAATTACGCAACTTATAATCTATGCTGCGGCGGATAGCGGAGGGGGGTAAACGACAACCGAAGTCGCGGCGCTCCTGGGCGTGTATCGTGTAACCTTGTACCGCCCGCTCAACAAAGAGGATGGCACCAGATGAAAGGCCGACCACACGACGAGGCAATGGCCGAGCAGTTTCACGCCGATCCGGACTATGCGGCCGAGCTGCTGATTGAAGTGCGCCGTAACGGCGACTCGGCCGAGCTGGCCATCCTATTGCGACAGATGGCCAAGGCGTTCGGGCAGGATGAGGGGTGGAGTCTTGCCGATGCAGAGCGCAAGCTATCGTCTACATAACAGGATATGGCACATTTCATGGCATTGAGAGAATTTCGTGCCATAAGTCAATGATATTCATGGGTTTTTATCTATTGTTTACAATCGAGTGGGAGTGATCCCGGTTTTAACTGATCGTCCGTAACACCTGAAAGGCCCCGTGAACGCGAGTTCACGGGGCCTTTTGCGTATCAGGTGCCCGCCACCTGGACCTGTTTGAGCCCAATGAGCCTTAATGCCGCCGAGAACTCCGCAATGTTGGGGTAGCGTCGGCCACTGATGGCCGGCCATGTGGGGCGCTCAACGTAGAACGAGCCATGGTCGCGCTGTATCAGTGTGCGAACGATAGAGCCGTCGCTGCTGCGATGAATGAGCGTGGCCCGTTTATCGATATTCATCACCGTGTAATCACCGGTATTGCGCAGACCTTTTTCCAGATTTTCGGCCAGCGCAACACTGGGCGGTGTATCCAGTTGCAGGCGCAGATCACCTTTGACGCTGGCCAGCGGCCGGCCGAAGTTATCGGTTGGAATACGCCCCGGGTCCACTTCGATGCCCCTCGCCGTACCGGCATCGGTGCTTTCTATGCGCAAACTGATGCCTCCCTCCAGTTCGCTGACACCCGGCACGCCTTCCCATGTGCTGGCGTGACTGTCTCCCATCAATGCAACCCAGCGATGAGCACCTCGGGCAGCCTGATCGGCGCTGATGGTCTCGTGGGCAAAGAAATTCATCATCCGCTGGCGAAAGTTACTTTCGACACCGGTCATTCCCGTGCTCCTGTAGCTGGCCATGCAATCGATGGCCTGGATCCGGATATGGCTTTTGCGGGCGGCCTTGACCACTTCCAGAAACGTGAACTGACCACTGGGGTCGGTGCCGTGCCCTCGATCCTGAGTTCTCAGGTAGCTCTCGAGATCTTCGGACAAGGTGCCCGTCCGGTTGAAGATGTCCAGGTCGGCCTGATGGAAGTCGCTCAGCAAATGCTCCATGTAGAGCGTCTTGACCTTTTGTTTGCTCAGCACCTCCATGTTTTCGATCAGGAACTGTTTGCTGGCAACGCTTGAATGGCTCTCACCCACCACCAGCCCCGATATCAGGCGATACAGTTTCTTGATGATGTCCTTGCTGGGCAGGTGGGCTGGCAGGGAAGGGATCTCGGGCCTGGCTGGCAGAGTGTTTGATTCGAAGAAAGCCGTAGCGTCCCGGTATAGGGTTTGCCGCATGGCCTTGAAGTCGGCAACGGGATTACTGCCGTCAGGCTTGGGCAGGCTGGCGGTGTAGTCTTTGAGGTCGTATTTGCTTCCAGCCCCTCGGGCGAGCTCTTTGAGCTGTTCGCGCGAGGCCTGCGGCATATCGTATGCGCTGGGCGGGCTGTCGATGTCCGGCAGCGGTGTGCTATCACGGCCCCACGGCCATAACCCATCGAATTTGCCACCGCCGAACAGGCCCGGACGGTTGATGGGTTGCCATTCTCCGGCCGCGTCCAGGCGAACGGGCAGGCTGCGATAAAACGAGTAGGGGTTGGCCGGGTCAATGATGACCCAGGTTTTCAATGCCTCGACGTAGCGTACAAGGTAATAACTGTCGTTGATTAGCACATAGTTGCCGCCGCTTGGCGGCTGATAAATACCGGCGAACTTGCCTTCCTCGCTGATGGGCGACAAGCCATCCAGCACTTCATTGGTTTCGAAGGATGAGAGCAGCTCCGCGCCTTGCTCCGCATAGGCCGGGCCGGGGGCGAATCGGGCAATGGGGGGTATGCCTGAAGGGTGGGTGGGTCCTTCATCGACAGGTTCGGTGACGCTTTCCTGTGGACTGAAGGTTTCGCTGGCTTCACCTACTTCGGCAAGCTCCGTTGCGCCACGCAGGAAAGGCAGGTTGAACAGGGTTTCGATACCGCTGGAGATGGCCCCAACGACTCCCGCCTTGCGCTCGGCCTTGGTACTGCCGTTGATCGCCTGGTCAATGTTCAACCCCATATCGGCAATGCCGGCGCCAACGGCAGCCAGTGCCACCGGCCAGCCAAGACCGGCCATGGAGCCGAAGAGGTGAACAAACGCGTTCAGATAGCCAATCCACAGCTTTTTTCGCAGTTGTCCGTTGGAATGCAGGGACAGGTCCGCATCGCTGTACATGCGAGCCTTCACCGAGTCTCGCAACCAGCTGAAAACATCGCCGGTAATCGGCTCGGCGTTTTGGTTGATCAGGTGATGGTCGTAGGCGCCCCATGTGGTGTAGAGCAGGTCGATCGTGGCGTTCAGACCGATTTTGCCGTTGTCCTGCTGTTGGGCGGACAACGGAAAATGGCTCATGAATCGCGCCCGGTTTTCCGCAAAGTTGTTTTGCAGCAGTAGCCACCAATGGAAATCGAGCAGGGTGGTGAAGATGTGAAATGTTTGGGTTTCACCTGGTGTGTAAAGAATGTTCACGCCGTTGCGGTCGGTAATGCAGAGGATGTCGGTGGCCTGATAACCCCCGATATCCAGGGCACACACACGTAACCCGTCCACAGGGTGTGCCTGCGTTTGCAGCATGTCGAGGCTGACCGGCCAGGAGACATTGCCGGCCACGGCTTTGATCACGGTCTTGAGGTTTTCGTTGTTCAGCCGAGCCCCATCGTGTTCGTCGAGTGCCTGCACCAGGAAATTGAGTTTGGCCAGGGTACGGAAGTCGTCCGAATGGAGTGGCCAGAAACGCTCCATTTTTTCTCGGTAGGACTGGCTGAAGTTGAGGGCCCAGAAGTCCTTCAAGACGTCCCTGGGGTACATTCGCACTTCGTTGGTTTCGTTGAAAATGGAGGCGTGCGGGCCTTCGTTATAGAAGCCGCCGTCGCCGTCCGGCATGCCAGGGTCTTCCTGATCGCTGAGGCGGAATCGCTGGACGACCAGTTGCGGCAAGGTCAACGACTCACTGGGTTTCGGATAACGCTCCCAGCCCAGAAAAGCCTTGGGGCTGCTGACCGATACGTTATCGAAACGGTGCCACCAGACCTTGTCCGGGTCGATGCCTGTGATTCCGTGTTTGTCGAGTATGCCCTTTGCAACTTCGTGGGCCATCGCATGCATGTCGGGGCAGGCCTCGGTAAAAGGCACTACCAGTGCTTTTAGAGATCGCTCGTCGGCTGGGTTCGGGAGGAGGGACGGGGAAATTGATTCAGGCGTGTGCACTTCTCGCTCCTTGAGAAATGGGGGTAAGAGACGAGGAACTATGACAACCAGACCCGTTTGAATCTGTAGGAGCGGGAGCTATCGGGTTTTGGTCTTGATCGACGAACCCTGTAAGAAAAGAGTGTCTTCGAACTTGGCTGCAGGCGCCGAGTCAGCGCCGCGCCACATCCGAAAAGTAGAACTTGTCCAGGGTATGCCGTGATTCGGTGTATTCGAACTGGCGACCATCCTGCAAAAAGGTCTGGTTGCTGACCACGATCACATGGCTCTGGCCGTCGAGGTCCAGGTGCTGCTGGTCATCCTTGCTGCGCGGCACCGCTTCGATGGTGCGTTGGGCGTAGGCGATTTGCAGTTGCAGGGTCTGCTCGATGAAGGCGTAGATCGAGTGCTCGGCGATCTCGCGGTTCAGCCCCGGAATGAGCTCGGCGACAAAGTGGTTGATGTCCAGGATGACCCTTTTGCCATCGATTCGCCGTACGCGCTTGATCCGCGTGATCAGGCTGCCTTCTTCGGCTTTCAGGTGTTCGAGCAAGGCGCCTTGCAGGGGGATCTGCTCGAACTCCACCACCTCGGTGCTGACGTCGTTGCCCAGCCTTGGGTAGGTTTCCTGAAAACTGACGATACCGCCGAGCTGGAATTCGATCGGGTTGGTCGACAGTACGAACGTGCCTTTACCGTGGATTTTCTGGGCGAAGCCGCGTTCCTGAAGCAGTTCGATAGCCTTGCGCACGGTGCCGCGACTGGCCTGGTAGCTGTCCATCAATTCGGTTTCGGAAGGCAACCGGGCGCCGCGTTCCAGACGTTCGGTGGTGATGCTGGCAAGCAGATCGCTGTAGATCTGGTTGTATTTGCTCATAGGGATGGCTGCGTTGTGCTCAAGGCAGGAACCTTAAGGGCAGAGGTGGGGTTTGTCCATTTAGCGTTGAAATCCTCACCCGTGGGAAATAGGGCCACTGGTCGGCTTGTGATTAAACAAATTCAAACTCGTCTGTACGAGTTATTGCAATAACTCGTACAGACGAGTACTTTTCGCTTCGGCATGCTGCCAACAACAAAAAACACGGTGGATGAAAAAGCATGAGCCACGATTACGCGACTATCGCCAGCGAGCTGCTTCATAGCCTCGGTGGCGCTGACAACCTCGAACAGGCCGCGCATTGCGTTACGCGTCTGCGTCTGGCCCTCAAAGACCCGCAGCGGGTCGACAGCGCGACGCTGAACCAGATCGACCTGGTCAAAGGTTCGTTTTTCACCGGTGGCCTGTTTCAGGTGGTCATCGGTCCCGGCGAGGTCGAGAAGGTCTACGCCGCACTGCGCGAGCAGACCGGTCTCGCTGCTTCGACCATCGCCGATGTGAAACAAAAGGGCGCCGACAAGACCAATGCCATGCAGCGTCTGGTGCGGGTGTTCTCCGATGTGTTCATGCCGATTCTGCCGGCACTGATCATTGCCGGCCTGCTGATGGGCGTGAACAACCTGATCGGCGCCAAAGGCATGTTCATCGAAGGCAAGACCCTGCTTGAGGCCTACCCGACGCTGGACGGTGTCTGGAGCCTGATCAATCTGATGGCCAACACCTCGTTCGTGTTCCTCCCGGCGCTGGTCGGCTGGTCGGCGGCCAAGCGTTTTGGCGGCAGTGAAATCCTCGGCATCGTGCTCGGCCTGATGCTGGTTCACCCGGACCTGCTGAACGCCTGGAACTACGGCAAAGCGGTGGCCGGGCTGGATGGCCAGAGCCTGCCGTACTTCGATATTTTCGGCTGGTTCAAGATCGAGAAGGTTGGCTATCAGGGCCAGATCCTGCCGATCCTGATGGCCGCCTACGTCATGAGCGTCATTGAAAAATGGCTGCGGGCACGCGTGCCGAATGCCATTCAACTGTTGGTCGTGCCAATCACCACCATCGTCGTGACCGGGGTGTTGGCGCTGGCGGTGATCGGTCCGGTGACCCGTCACCTGGGGATTCTGATCACCGAAGGCGTGGTGACCTTGTTCGACCTGGCGCCGATGGTCGGCGGGGCTATTTTCGGTCTGCTGTATGCGCCGCTGGTGATCACCGGCATGCACCACATGTTCCTCGCGGTGGATTTGCAGTTGATCTCGACCCAGGGCGGCACGTTTATCTGGCCGATGATTGTCATGTCCAACCTTGCACAAGGCAGCGCGGCGCTCGGGGTGTTCTACATGACCCGCAGTGCGCGGGATAAAAGCATGGCCTCGACCTCGGCGATTTCCGCCTATTTCGGCATCACGGAACCTGCGATGTTCGGCGTCAACCTGCGCTACAAGTTTCCGTTCTACGCCGCGTTGATGGGCTCGGCGCTGGGCTGCATGTTCCTGTCGCTGAACAAGGTTCAGGCCTCGGCGATCGGTGTCGGCGGCTTGCCCGGTTTCATCTCGATCATCCCGCAGTTCATTCCGATGTTCGTGGTCGGGATGGTCATCGCCATGGTCGTGCCGTTCGTGTTGACCTGTGGCTTGAGCATGAAAATCGTTCGAGCGGGATATCGAGTGGCTTAACAGGCTGAGCACACCTGTGGCGAGGGAGCTTGCTCCCGTTCGGCTGCGAAGCAGTCGTAAAACCGGCGGATGCGGTGTGCTTGGCTAAATGCATTTACACGTTTTTGGGGCCGCTTCGCGGCCCAGCGGGAGCAAGCTCCCTCGCCACAAAAGAACAATGCTCAGCGCATAAATTCATTGAAGGAATCCGCCATGCAAGACTGGCAGCGTTCGGTGATCTACCAGATCTACCCGAAGAGTTTTCACAGCCACGCCGGCAACCCCACGGGCGATTTGCTCGGGGTGGTGGCCAAGCTCGATTACCTGCAATGGCTGGGTGTCGACTGCCTGTGGATCACCCCGTTCCTGCGGTCGCCGCAACGCGACAACGGCTACGACATCAGCGACTACTACGCTATCGACCCGAGCTACGGGACCATGGCCGATTGCGAGCTGTTGATTGCCGAGGCCGGCAAGCGCGGGATCAAGCTGATGCTCGATATCGTGGTCAACCACACCTCCATCGAGCACACCTGGTTCCAGCAAGCGCGCAGCAGCCTCGATAACCCGCACCGTGACTTCTACATCTGGCGCGATCAACCGAACAACTGGGAGTCCAAGTTCGGCGGTTCGGCCTGGGAGTACGAGGCGCAAACCGGGCAGTACTTTTTGCACTTGTTCGACCACACCCAGGCCGACCTGAACTGGGACAACCCGCAGGTGCGCGCGGAAGTCTTCAAGCTGATGCGCTTCTGGCGTGACAAAGGCGTGGGTGGTTTCCGTCTGGACGTGATCAACCTGATCTCCAAACCGGCGGACTTCCCCGAAGACAACACCGATGGCCGACGCTTCTACACCGACGGCCCGAACGTGCACGAGTATTTGCAGGAAATGCACCGCGAAGTGTTCGAAGGCCATGACCTGATCAACGTCGGCGAGATGTCTTCCACCAGCCTTGAGCACTGCATCCGCTATTCGCGACCGGACTCGAAAGAGCTGTCGATGACCTTCAATTTCCATCACCTGAAAGTCGATTACCCCAACCAGCAGAAATGGGTGCGCGCCGATTTCGACTTCCTCGAACTCAAGCGCATCCTTTCCGACTGGCAGACCGGGATGCAGGCCGGTGGTGGCTGGAATGCGCTGTTCTGGTGTAACCACGATCAGCCGCGCGTGGTGTCGCGGTTTGGCGATGACGGCGAACATCGGGTGGTCTCGGCGAAGATGCTCGGCACCGCGCTGCACTTTTTGCAGGGCACCCCGTTCATCTATCAGGGTGAAGAGTTGGGCATGACCAACCCGGGCTTCGAGCGCATCGAGCAGTACCGGGATGTCGAAACCCTGAACATCTATCGTCTCAAGCGCGAGGCGGGCGAGTCCGAGGCATCGAGCATGGCCGCAATCATGCAAAAGTCCCGCGACAACAGTCGCACTCCCATGCAGTGGAGCGCGCAACCCAATGCCGGTTTCAGCAGCAGCGAGCCGTGGATCGGCGTGCCGGCCAATGCCACGCGGATCAACGTCGAAAACCAGCTCGACGACACGACTTCGGTGCTGCACCACTATCGCCGGCTGATTGCCTTGCGCCGCAGCGAACCGCTGATCCAGGACGGCATGTATCGCCAGCTCTTGCCCACGCACAAACAGGTCTGGGCGTACCTGCGTGAAGGCTGCGGCGAGCGGCTGTTGGTGGTGAATAACTTCTATGGCACGGCGTGTGAAGTCGAGCTGCCGGAACAGGTGATCACCGACGGCATGGTGCAACGCCTGGTGATCAGCAACTACCCGGACGGTGAGGTGCGCAAGCGGCAGCTGTTCCTGCGGCCCTACGAGTCGTTCGTTCTGCACCTGACCGACCACTAAACAACACGCTTTCAAACAACTCGCAGGGCACTGCGCGGGGGCTTTTTGCGCGCGGGTTTTGCCGGATGAGCACAATAAAAATAATGGGGTGGCTCTTGAAAACAACAATAAATCGCAGCCTTGCAGCGTCGTGCGTGTGCCTGGTGTTGCCGTTCTCGGCCCACGCTCTGGAGTTCGCCGGCTACCTGCGCAGCGGCGTCGGGACCACGGTCAATGGCGGCTCGCAATCGTGCTTCAAACTGCCCGGCGCAGAGTCGAAGTACCGCTTGGGTAACGAGTGCGAACAGTACGCGGAGCTGGAATTGCGTCAGAACCTGCTGACCCTCGATGACGGCTCGGTGCTCAGCGTCGATGGCATGGCTTCGCTGTACAACCAGTACGACCGCAACCTGACGTTCCAGGGTGACAACGGCTCGGTGCGAATGCCGCAGATGTATGCGCAATGGTCGAACCTGCCGAGCCTCAATGGCGGTTCGCTGTGGGCCGGTCGGCGCTACTACAAACGAAACGACATCCACATTTCCGACTTCTACTACTGGAACCAGAGCGCCACGGGCGGCGGTATCGAGGACGTGAAGATTGGCGACCTGAAATACAGCTACGCGTTTTCGCGCAAGGACAACCTGTACCAGAAGGACTACGTGACCCGGCAGGATTTCAACGTTTCAGGTTTTGATACCAACCCTGGTGGTGAGCTGGAGTTTGGCCTGAGCTACATCGACAAGCCCGACCGTCGCGACACGCATGCAGGCTGGGCGATCACCGCTCAACATGTGCAAAAAGACTTTTTGGGCGGCAAGAACAAACTGGCGCTGCAATACGGCGAAGGGCCCGGCACCGGTTTGGGCTACACCGGCGATGTGGGGTTGGACGACAGCAACAAGAGCTACCGGCTGGTGGAGTTTTTCGACTGGCAAGTGACACCGCGTTTTGGTGGCCAGGTCGAAGCGGTCTATCAGAAGGACATCCGCCCTGACGGTAACGGCCAGAACTGGATTTCCCTCGGCATTCGTCCGGCGTATGCGATCACCGATCAATTCAAACTGGTGACTGAGCTGGGGCACGATCAGGTCGAGGCCCCGGGCGGTACGCGCAAGCTGAGCAAGTTCACCTTTGCCCCGACCTGGTCGCCCAAAGGTCCGGGGTTCTGGGAACGTCCCGAGGTGCGTTTGTATTACACCTATGCCAGCTGGAACGAGGCGGCCAAGCGCGCGGCCAATGAACTGGCACAAGGTTCGGCGTTGTCCGATACCGGCGCGTTCGGCACGGCACTGCATGGCGCGAACGTCGGATTGCAGGTCGAGTACTGGTGGAAATAAGCGATGCTGTCGGGGCTCGCGCTCCATCGGCACTTCAAAGAACAAAACCGCAGGTGAAGTCATGACCCTAACCCAACCCTTGCAATTGCTGGCGCCGCTGTCCGGGGTGCTGATGCCACTTGATCACGTGCCGGATCCGGTGTTCGCCAGCCGGGTGATCGGCGACGGCCTGTGCATCGACCCGACGTCACAGGTCCTGTGCGCACCGTTGGCCGGCGTCGTCAGCAACCTTCAACACAGCGGCCATGCGATCAGCATCACCGATGACAGCGGTGTGCAGGTGTTGCTGCACATTGGCCTGGACACCGTGAACCTCGCGGGCCAGGGTTTTAGCGCCCTGGTCGAGCAGGGCCAGCGTGTCGAGGCCGGGCAGCCGTTGATCGAGTTCGACGCCGACTATATCGCCCTGCATGCCCGCAGCTTGTTGACCTTGATGCTGGTGGTCAGCGGTGAGCCTTTCAGTTTGCTGACACCCGACAGCGGTCTGGTGGCGTGCGCTCAACCGGTGTTGCGCCTGAGCCTGGGCGATCCGCGTTCCAGTGTGGCGCAGGAGGAGGGCCAAGCGCTGTTCTCCAAACCGGTTCACCTGCCTAACCCCAATGGCCTGCACGCACGGCCGGCGGCGATTTTTGCACAGGCAGCGAAAGGGTTTGCGGCGAGTATTTGCCTGCACAAGCAGCAGGACAGCGCCAACGCCAAGTCGCTGGTAGCGATCATGGCGTTGCAGACGGTGCATGGCGATGCGCTGCAGGTCAGCGCGGTGGGCGAAGATGCCGAATTGGCAATCAGCACGTTGGCCCAATTGCTGGCGGATGGTTGCGGTGAGGCGGTGACTTCGGTTGCGGTGGTAGCGCCAGTGGTGCAGGCACAGGAGGTATCGACGAAGCTGCTGCGCGGTGTTTGCGCTTCGGCGGGTTCGGCCTTCGGGTACGTGGTGCAAGTGGCTGAGCGCAGCCTGGAGATACCTGAGTTTGCCGCCGATCAACAGGCGGAGCGCGAGTCGCTGGAGCGTGCGCTGATGCAGGCGACGCAGGCGCTGCAACGCTTGCGTGACAACGCGGCCGGCGAGACGCAGGCGGACATCTTCAAGGCGCATCAGGAGTTGCTGGAAGACCCGAGCCTGCTGGAACAGGCCCAGGCCCTGATCGCTGAGGGCAAGAGCGCGGCATTTGCCTGGAACAGCGCCACCGAAGCCACCGCTACGCTGTTCAAGTCGCTGGGCAGCACGTTGCTCGCCGAGCGGGCGTTGGACCTGATGGATGTCGGCCAGCGTGTGCTCAAGCTGATTCTCGGAGTGCCGGACGGTGTCTGGGAGTTGCCGGATCAGGCGATTCTGATTGCCGAACAACTGACACCGTCGCAGACCGCCGCCCTGGATACCGACAAAGTGTTGGGGTTCGCCACCGTAGGCGGAGGTGCGACCAGCCATGTAGCGATACTCGCCCGGGCCCTGGGGTTGCCCGCGGTGTGTGGTTTGCCGCTGCAAGTGCTGTCACTGGCCAGTGGCACGCGGGTGTTGCTCGATGCCGACAAGGGCGAATTGCACCTGGACCCGGCGGTGTCGGTCATCGAGCAGTTGCACGCCAAGCGTCAGCAGCAACGCCAGCGTCATCAACACGAACTGGAACACGCTGCACGGGCGGCCATCACCCGCGACGGTCATCACTTCGAAGTCACGGCCAACGTTGCTTCGCTGGCCGAAACCGAGCAGGCCATGAGCCTCGGGGCTGAAGGTGTCGGCCTGTTGCGTTCGGAGTTTTTGTATCAGCAGCGCAGTGTGGCGCCGAGTCACGATGAACAGGCCGGCACCTACAGCGCCATCGCCCGCGCACTGGGCCCGCAACGCAATCTGGTGGTGCGCACGCTGGATGTCGGCGGCGATAAACCCTTGGCCTACGTGCCGATGGACAGCGAGGCCAATCCGTTTCTGGGGATGCGCGGGATTCGCTTGTGCCTGGAGCGTCCGCAACTGCTGCGCGAGCAGTTCAGGGCGATTCTGAGCAGCGCCGGGCTGGCCCGTCTGCACATCATGCTGCCGATGGTCAGCCAGTTGTCGGAGCTGCGCCTGGCGCGGCTGATGCTCGAAGAAGAGGCGCTGGCGCTGGGGCTCACGGAGCTGCCGAAACTCGGCATCATGATCGAGGTCCCGGCAGCAGCGCTGATGGCGGACCTGTTTGCGCCTGAAGTGGATTTCTTTTCCATCGGCACCAACGACCTGACCCAGTACACCCTGGCCATGGACCGCGATCACCCGCGATTGGCCAGTCAGGCTGACAGCTTTCACCCTTCGGTGCTGCGCCTGATCGCCAGCACCGTGAAGGCCGCCCATGCCCATGGCAAGTGGGTCGGGGTGTGTGGCGCGCTGGCGTCGGAGACGTTGGCGGTGCCGCTGTTGCTGGGGCTTGGCGTGGATGAGCTGTCGGTCAGCGTGCCGCTGATTCCGGCGATCAAGGCGGCGATTCGCGAGGTCGAGCTCAGCGACTGTCAGGCCATCGCGCATCAGGTGCTCGGGCTGGAAAGCGCCGAGCAGGTCCGCGAGGCCTTGAGCGTGCAGCAGCAGGCAATGGTCGAAACTTCACAGGTGTGGGAGAACTGAACATGTTCGAGAAAATGCAACGGGTGTTCTGGAAGGCATTGACCCCGGACCTGGTGGTGGATGAGGCGAAGAGGGTTGCCCAACCTGTCTCTGGCTTGGCTGCGAATGTGGTGGCCGCGCTGGGCGGGGCGAGCAACCTCAAGTCGCAACAGCGGGTGGCCCTGACGCGGGTGCGGGTGGAGTTGAAAGACAGCGCGCTGCTGGACGCGACGGCCTTGCGCGCCGCGGGTGTACCGGGGGTGATGACGTTGGCGGGCGGGGTGGTGCATTTGATCACAGGATTGGAAACGTAACCGAATCCTGTGGCGAGGGAGCTTGCTCCCGCTGGGGCGCGAAGCGGCCCTAATACCTGAAACCGCATTCCGTCAGACACCGCGCGCAGGATGGTTTTACGACTGCTTCGCACTCGAGCGGGAGCAAGCTCCCTCGCCACGGGTGATGTGCGTCCCTTTGTTGCCCTTACTGTTTCTCAACCGCAGGTGTATCGTATTCGCCTTTTGCGGGCGCAGGCCTGCCGCTGATACGTGAGGTTGTTGAGTTCATGTCCTTTACCCGTCGACAAATACTGGGTGGTCTGGCCGGTTTGGCAGTGGTGGGCGTCGGGGCCGGTGGTGCATCGCGTTACTGGCTGGGGAAAATGGCCAACGCCAGCGCGGGTCATGACTACGAGCTGATCGCCGCGCCACTGGATGTCGAGCTGGTGCCGGGGCACAAAACCGAGGCCTGGGCCTTTGGTCCGTCGGCGCCGGGCACGGAACTGCGCGTGCGCCAGGGCGAATGGCTGCGGGTGCGCTTCATCAACCACCTGCCGGTGCCCACCACCATTCACTGGCACGGCATCCGTTTGCCGCTGGAGATGGACGGCGTGCCGTACGTCTCCCAATTGCCGGTGTTGCCGGGCGAGTATTTCGACTACAAATTCCGCGTGCCGGACGCTGGCAGCTACTGGTATCACCCGCATGTGAACAGCAGCGAAGAGCTGGGGCGCGGGCTGGTCGGGCCGCTGATCATCGAAGAACGCGAACCCACCGGTTTCCACTACGAGAAGACCCTCAGCCTGAAAAGCTGGCACGTCGATGAAGAGGGCGCGTTCGTGCCGTTCAGCGTTCCTCGTGAAGCGGCGCGCGGCGGCACGGCCGGGCGTCTGGCGACCATCAATGGCGTGCCACTGCCGGTGATCGACTTGCCGGCCGGGCAGATCACTCGGGTACGCTTGTTGAATCTCGACAACACCCTGACTTACCGCCTCAACATTCCGGGCGTCGAAGCGCAGATCTACGCACTCGACGGCAACCCGATCGAGCCGCGGCCATTGGGCAAGGAATACTGGCTGGGCCCCGGCATGCGCATTTGCCTGGCGATCAAGGCACCAAAGGCGGGTGAAGAATTGTCGCTGCGTAACGGGCCGGTGCGCATTGGCACGTTGCGTTCGGTGGTCAACAATGACGCGCCAACCCAGTGGCCACCCGCGCTGCCGGCCAACCCGATTGCCGAACCGGACCTGGCCAATGCCGAGAAGCTCAACTTCAATTTCGAGTGGGTTGGATCGGTGTCGGTGAACGTCGATAATGGCAAGCCGCCGAGCCTCTGGCAGATCAATGGCAAGGCCTGGGACATCACCGACAAAACCTGCGCCGACCGCCCGATTGCTAAGCTTGCGAAAGGCAAAAGCTACATTTTCGAATTGAAGAACATGACCCAGTATCAGCACCCGGTTCACTTGCACGGCATGAGCTTCAAGGTCATTGCCTCGAACCGCAAAAAGATCATCCCGTACTTCACCGACACCTACCTGCTGGGCAAGAACGAACGCGCCCAGGTAGCGCTGGTGGCGGATAACCCGGGGGTGTGGATGTTCCACTGCCATGTGATCGACCATATGGAAACCGGCCTGATGGCCGCCATCGAGGTGGCCTGATGCGTCAGATACGCCCCGCGAAAATCATCGACCGTAGCCGCGATCAGGACTTCATGCGTGAAGCCCTGGCGCTGGCTGCGCAAGGGGCAGCCCTCGGCGAAGTGCCGGTGGGCGCGGTGCTGGTGCAGGACGGTGAAATCATCGGCCGCGGCTTCAATTGCCCGATCAGCGGCAGCGATCCGAGCGCCCACGCCGAGATGGTCGCGATCCGTGCTGCGGCGCAGGCCGTGAGCAACTATCGTCTGCCGGGCAGCACGCTGTACGTCACGCTGGAACCGTGCAGCATGTGCGCCGGTTTGATCGTGCATTCACGGATTGCGCGGGTGGTTTATGGGGCGCTGGAACCCAAGGCCGGGATCGTGCAAAGCCAGGGGCAGTTCTTCACCCAGGGCTTTCTCAACCACCGGGTGTTGGTTGAAGGCGGGGTATTGGCTGACGAGTGCGGGGCGGTGTTGAGCGAGTTTTTCAAGGCCCGACGCGCCAAGCCAGCAGACTAAACACAGAACCAATGTGGGAGAACCAATGTGGGAGCGGGCTTTTGTGGCGAGGGAGCTTGCTCCCGCTGGGGCGCGAAGCGGCCCTAAAAACAGTCAATGCGTTTTTAGCTGGATAGACCCTTTGCGAGTGCTATGCACTCGAGCGGGAGCAAGCTCCCTCGCCACAGGTGTGCAGCGTTATTTTTTGGCCACGATCACCGCGCGCATCGGTGCCGGCAAACCTTCAATGGTCTTGCTGTGGTCCTCGGGGTCGAGGAAGTCGCTCAGCGACTGATACTTCATCCACTCGGTCCCGCGTTGTTCTTCAACCGTGGTCACGCTGACATCCACGCAGCGCACATCGCTGAATCCGGCACGGCGCAGCCAGAGCATCAGCGCCGGCACCGACGGCAGGAACCAGACGTTGCGCATCTGCGCATAACGGTCTTCCGGCACCAGCACCTGCTGCTCATCGCCTTCGATCACCAGCGTTTCCAGCACCAGCTCACCGCCCTTGACCAGGCAATCCTTCAGCGCCAGCAAATGCTCGATTGGCGAGCGGCGGTGGTAGAACACGCCCATCGAGAACACGGTGTCGAAGCCTTCGAGGTTGGGAGGAAGGTCCTCAAAGGGAAACGGCAGGTGCCAGGCATTGGGCTCGGACAGGTAACGTTGCACCGCCTGGAACTGGCAGAAAAACAGCCAGTTCGGGTCAACGCCGATCACGCTGTCGGCCCCCGCGCCGAGCATGCGCCACATGTAGTAGCCGTTGCCGCAGCCGACGTCGAGGATGCGTTTACCTTTGAGGTCCAGGTGCGGGGCGACCCGCGACCACTTCCAGTCCGAGCGCCATTCGGTGTCGACGTGTACGCCGAACAGGTCGAACGGGCCTTTGCGCCAAGGCGATAACCCCATCAATGCGGTGCGCATTTGCGCGCGGGTTTCATCGTCGCAGTCAGTGTCGAGGGTCAGGCCGTTCAGCAGGTCGACTTCACTCGGCTGGAGCTTCGGCAAGGCGTCCAGCGCACTCTGCCAGCGCTCAAGGTCGCCATGACCTTTTTCCATTTTTACGTCGAGTTGCGCTTGCAGGGTGTTGGCCCAGTCGGCCAGCGGCGTGCCGGCCAGGCGGCGGGCGAGGGGAGACAGATCAATCATGGCAAGGCAATCAACGAGGCAAAGTTAAGACACTGGAACCACGGCACGACTTTCGAGAACCCGGCGGCCAGCAGGCGTTCGCGGTGTTCCTGGAGGCTGTCGGGCTTCATGACGTTTTCGATGGCGCTGCGCTTCTGGGCGATTTCCAGTTCGCTGTAGCCGTTGGCGCGTTTGAAGGCGATGTGCAGGTCGGTGAGCAGCGCGTGTTCTTGCGCGTCTTCGAAGCGCAGCTTTTCCGAGAGGATCAACGCACCGCCCGGCAACAGCGACTGCCGAATGCGTGCGAGCAGTGCCAGGCGTTGGTCCGGGGCGATGAATTGCAGGGTGAAGTTCAGCGCTACCACCGAGGCCGGTTTGAACTCCAGCGCGAGAATGTCGCCTTCGATCACTTCAACCGGCAGCAACTCCTGGAACATCGAGTCCTGGCCGTTGAGGTATTCGCGGCAACGCTCGACCATCGCCGCCGAGTTATCCACCGCGATCACCCGGCAACCGTCGGTGCGCACATGACGGCGCAGGGCCTGGGTCACTGCGCCGAGCGACGAACCGAGGTCGTAGAGCACGCTACCCGGTTGGGCGAACTGCGCCGCGAGCACGCCGAGGTTTTCGACAATGGTCGGGTAACCCGGCACCGAGCGCTTGATCATGTCCGGGAACACCCGCACCACGTCCTCGTTAAAGGCGAAGTCGGGCACCTGGGCCAAAGGCTGGGCGAAAAGGCGATCGGATTCTTTGCTCACGGCGGTTCCAGCGGCGGATGTGGAAAAGGCCGGCATTTTAGCCAACTTGGCGCGTGGATGCGCGGGTTGTCTGATAAACCGCCTGGTTCACGCAATCTGTGCGGCGAGCGGGCTGTTGTGGCGAGGGAGCTTGCTCCCGTTGGAGTGCGTAGCACTCCCAAAACCTGCAATCGGGTTTTGTCAGGTACACCGCGTTCACCGGGTTTAGGGCCGCTTCGCAACCCAGCGGGAGCAAGCTCCCTCGCCACAGGGTTCAGCGTGGTTTCTGGGAGAACGCCGACGCGGTAATCCCCCATTGCCCCAGCCAGTAGCTGAGGATGATCACGTAGGGCCCAGCCTCGAACGGCACGACAAAACGGCTGATGCCGATCACGCTGTCGGAGAACACAAACGCCAGCGCGCCCCCGGCCGCCAACAGCGCCGAGCGCTTGGGCACGTCGCTGCCCAAACGGGCCAGGGCACGCCAAAGCATGGCGCTGATAGCCACGCCGTAAACGATCACCGGAACCAGCAACGGCCCCAGGCCATGGCTGATCAGGATTCCCAGCAGCACGGCACCGACGCCTAACGCGAAAATCAGCGGCCCCAGCGCCAGGCGTCGGCAATCACTCAAATAGGCTTTCAAGTACACCAGATGCGCCACCAGAAACGCGCCGAGGCCAAACACGAACAAATCCCCCGGCCACGCCAGCAGCACATCGCCGAGCAGGGAAAACATCAGGCCAAGGCTGATCCAGCGCCGATAGTCGTTGGGCGGCGCGTCGTGCAACCAGCCGAGCAGCGCCAACACGGGCAACGGTTTGACCAACAGGCACAGCAACGCGGCATGGACGCTCACTCCGTAAAGAAACGTCACCGCGCCCATCAGCGCCAGAATCAGCCAGCCCACGATCAGTTAACCGAAATCGCGCAGTCGAAGGTTTGCGCGGGTTCGACTTCCGGTTCCCACGGCTGTTGGTAGGTCAGACGCAAGCGCCCGTTGCCCGCGGCGAACGCTTGAAAGCGCCAGGTCGATTGCCCGCCACTGCCCACCAGCCCGGTGTTCTCCGGGTTGCTGTAAACCTCAGGACTGATCGCCCGCAGCACACCGCCGGCCGAATCCTGGATCGCCCAGCGATAGCCGGTGGTCGGGTTGCTTGGCAGTGTCAGGATCAGGTGTTGCCCGTTGTTCAGCTGCACCGGGCATTCGCTTTGTTTTTCCACCGTCACGTTCTGTTTCGGTTGAGTGGCGCAGGCGGCCAGCAGGGCGAGGCTCAGGGGGACAAACAGGCGAGTGGGGGACATTGGATCGGGAACTCCGGTAATCACGACGAACGGCGAGCATAACCGAAGATGAGACGAAGTGTGACGGGCGGGACCAGAAGCGGAAGTTTGATATTGTCAGTGCCGACGCCTTCGCGAGCAAGCCCGCTCCCACAGGGATTGCGGTAAACCTGTGGGAGCGGGCTTGCTCGCGAAAGCAATTGAGCAGGCGCTAGATGACTATCAGAACAACACCTTCGCCACATCCGCAAAGCGCTTGGCGAAGTGCACGGTAATCCCTTCCTTCAGGTAGTCCGGCAGTTCCTCGAAACTGCCACGGTTGGGTTCCGGCAAGATCAGTTCGAAGATCTTCTGCCGGCGCGCCGCGATTACTTTCTCACGGACCCCGCCAATCGGCAGCACATGCCCGGTCAGCGTCAGCTCGCCGGTCATGGCCACGCCTTTTTTCGGCGGCTGGTTGCGCGCCAGCGAGAGCAGGGCGCTGGCCATGGTCACGCCGGCGCTCGGGCCGTCTTTCGGTGTAGCACCTTCGGGAACGTGAAGGTGAATAAAGGCTTCGTCGAAGAACTTCGCGTCGCCACCGAATTGCTTGAGGTGCGAGCTGACGTAGCTGTAAGCGATCTCGGCCGATTCCTTCATCACATCGCCCAGTTGCCCGGTGAGCTTGAAGCCACGGTTGAGGGTGTGGATGCGCGTCGCTTCGATCGGCAAGGTCGCGCCGCCCATGCTGGTCCACGCAAGACCGGTGATGACGCCGGTGCCGGACAGCACTTGTTCGTTGCGGAACACCGGCATGCCGAGTGAGGCTTCGAGGTCTTTGGGGCCGATCTTGATCACAGCTTTCGGTTCGTCGATCAGTTTCACCACCGCTTTGCGCACCAGTTTGCCCAGTTGTTTTTCCAACTGACGCACCCCGGCTTCGCGGGCGTAACCGTCGATCAGGGCTTTCAGCGCGCTGTCGCTGATGGACAGGCTGGTTTTCGACACTCCGGCTTTCTCGAGCTGTTTTGGCCACAGGTGACGCTTGGCAATGGCAACTTTTTCCTCGGTGATGTAACCCGACAGGCGAATCACTTCCATCCGGTCGAGCAACGGGCCCGGAATCGAGTCCAGGGTGTTGGCGGTGCAGACGAACAGCACTTTCGACAGGTCCAGACGCAGGTCCAGGTAATGGTCGAGGAATTCGACGTTCTGTTCCGGGTCCAGGGTTTCCAGCAACGCCGAGGCCGGGTCGCCCTGGAAGCTTTGGCCCATCTTGTCGATCTCGTCGAGCATGATCACCGGGTTCATCACTTCAACGTCTTTCAACGCCTGGACCAGTTTGCCCGGCAGCGCGCCGATGTAGGTGCGGCGGTGGCCCTTGATCTCGGCTTCGTCGCGCATACCGCCGACGCTGAAGCGATAGAACGGTCGCCCCAGCGACTCGGCGATGGATTTACCGACGCTGGTCTTGCCCACGCCCGGCGGGCCGACCAGCAACACGATGGAGCCGGCGATCTCGCCTTTGTAGGCGCCGACTGCAAGGAATTCGAGGATCCGGTCCTTGATGTCGTCGAGCCCGGCGTGGTGTTGGTCGAGGACTTTGCGCGCGTGTTTGAGGTCGAGTTTGTCCTCGCCATAAATGCCCCACGGCACCGCTGTCGCCCATTCCAGGTAGTTGCGGGTGACCGCGTATTCCGGCGAACCGGTTTCGAGGATCGACAGCTTGTTCATTTCCTCTTCGATGCGTTTCTGTGCCTGTGGCGGCAGGACCTTGCCCACCAGCCGCTGCTCGAACTGCTCGACGTCGGCGCTGCGGTCGTCCTTGGTCAGCCCCAGTTCCTGCTGGATGACCTTGAGTTGCTCCTTGAGGAAAAACTCGCGCTGGTGCTCGCCGATCTTACGGTTCACTTCGGCGGAGATTTCTTTCTGCAAGCGCGCAACTTCGACTTCCTTGCGCAGCATCGGCAGGACTTTTTCCATGCGCTTGAGCATCGGCACGCAGTCGAGCACTTCTTGCAGCTCGCTGCCGGTGGCCGAGGTCAGGGCGGCGGCGAAGTCGGTCAGTGGCGACGGGTCGTTGGGGCTGAAGCGGTTGAGGTAGTTTTTCAGCTCTTCGCTGTACAGCGGGTTGAGCGGCAGCAGTTCCTTGATCGCGTTGATCAGCGCCATGCCGTAGGCCTTGACCTCATCGGTCGGCTCGTTTGGCTGGTGCGGGTATTCGACTTCCATCAGGTACGGTGGGCGATGGTGTTTGAGCCAGGTCTTGAGGCGTACGCGGGTCAGGCCCTGGGCGACGAATTGCAGTTTGCCGTTCTCGCGGCTGGCGTGATGGATCTTCACCAGGGTGCCGTAAAGCGGCAGGGCGGAGGTGTCGAAGTGCCGTGGGTCTTCCTGCGGGGTGTCCATGAAGAACAGCGCGAGCGAGTGATGTTCGGACTGGGCGACCAGGTCGAGGGTTTCGGCCCAGGGTTCTTCATTGACGATCACCGGCAGTACTTGCGCGGGGAAGAACGGGCGGTTGTGAATCGGGATGATGTAGACCTTGTCCGGCAGGTTCTGACCGGGCAGGGCCAGGCCTTTGCCTGCTGAGGTGGGGTGTTCGGCGTTTTCGGGGTCGGCGTAGTCGCTCGGGTTATCCGGGAATTCTTGCTGGTCGCTCATGGGGCACCTGCGCAATGGGGTATGAGGGATAGATGGGGCAGGTGGTGGGTGGTTTCAATGGGGGGGCGGTTGTTAGCGGGTGTTTCGTACTCAATGGGTGCATGCCAAATCTGTGGCGAGGGAGCTTGCTCCCGCTGGGTTGCGAAGCAGCCCCAAAACCTGCAATCGGGTTTTGTCAGACACACCCGGTTCGCTGGGTTTGCGAGCGCTTCGCACTCGAGCGGGAGCAAGCTCCCTCGCCACAAAAGCACCTTGGATTAAGTGCGGTATTACGGCTGTTCTGGCTGATCAAAGCTATCCAGTGCCCGATTCACCAACAGTTCCCCCAACGAGACCATTTGCTGAATCGCCAGCGCCACATGTCGGCGCGTGCCTTCAAGCTCAAACGCCAGATCGCTGGCCAGCACATTAACCGAGGCGAGTGTTTCCGAGGCATGCGCCAGCAAGGTTTCGTTATCCAGATCAGGGATGACCGCGAAGATGTTGGAGGGACGTTTGTCGGGCAGGTTGCCCTTGTCGAACGGTGGCTTGAGGTAATGATCCAGCGCCCGCTCGGCGGCGTCGTGGAGTTTTTTGGAGTCGGTGGAGGCGTACGGGGAAGTGCTTGGGGTTTCAGGCGGATTTGGAGTGACTTTGTGCATGGTGAAGCTCCTTGATGAGTGGAGCCGCCACTGATCGCCGCGACGCGATGGGAGGTGGCAGCTGTACGCAGGTTCGCGGACCGGGCATCAAGGAACCCGGCATACCCGAAGGTATCCCGCGCACAGCCGCCATAACGCAAAACAGTAGACGATAAAAAAGCGCCAACTGAAAGGAAATGATGGCGCTATGCGCCTTGATTGAGCCGGGCCGCGACGCCCGGTCGCTGAATTGGCAGCGACCACCAAAGACTAGTGACGCGGCTTCCCACCGACAACCTGAAAACCATGTCAGAAGCTTCTCTGGATCCTACTCATGGGATAAACACACAACCTGTGGCGAGGGAGCTTGCTCCCGCTGGGCTGCGAAGCAGCCCCAAAACCTGCAATCGGGTTTAGTCAGACACACCCGGTTCGCTGGGTTTGCGAGTGCTTCGCACTCGAGCGGGAGCAAGCTCCCTCGCCACAGTACGGTGTTGCATGAGATATCTGTGGGCCACAAAAAAGGCGACTACCCTGAGGTAGTCGCCTTCGTTTTAACTGCCGTTAACGCTTATTCCGACAGTTTGTAAGCGATCACATAGTCGCCCATTTTGGTGCCCAGCGAACCATGGCCGCCAACCACCAGCAGCACGTACTGTTTGCCGTCCTTGCCGGTGTAGGTCATCGGTGTGGCCTGGCCGCCGGCCGGCAGGCGCGACTTCCACAGTTCCTTGCCGTTGTTGACGTCATAGGCGCGCAGGTACTGGTCCAGGGTGCCGCTGAGGAAGCCGACGCCGCCGGCAGTAACGATCGAGCCGCCCATGCTGGGCACGCCGATCGGCAGGCCGATTGGCAGTGGTGAGCTGTCGCGGCTGGTGCCGTTTTTGCGTTTCCACACCACTTTGTTGGTGGTCAGGTCGATACCGGCCACGTAGCCCCAGGCCGGCGCCTGGCACGGTACGCCGAATGGCGACATGAACGGGTGCATGGTCACCGCGTACGGTGCGCCGGTGTTGGGTTGGATACCCGAGGTCTCGCTCTCGCGCTTGCTCCCGGCAGCCACTTCAGCCTGCGGGATCAGTTTGGAGACGAACGCCATATAGTTCGGGCTGGTGAACAGCATCTGGCGAACCGGGTCGAGCGACACGCTGCCCCAGTTGAACACCCCGACGTTACCCGGATAGATCAGGCTGCCCTGCAACGACGGCGGGGTGTACTGGCCTTCGTAGCGCAGTTGCTTGAACTGGATGCGGCAGAGCATCTGGTCGAACGGGCTGGCGCCCCACATGGCTTTTTCGGTCAGTTCCGGGCCGAGCAGGTTGAGGTCCGAGCGGGCCTGGGTCGGTGCGGTATGGTCGCCGGTGACTGCGCCTTGCGGCGCCGGCACTTCGTGAATCGGCACGATCGGTGTGCCGTTGCGACGGTCGAGCACATACAGGCTGCCCTGCTTGGTCGGTGCGATCAGCGCCGGCTTGACGCCGTCGGCGGTCTTCATGTCGAGCAGGGTCGGCTGGCTGCCAACGTCCATGTCCCACAGGTCGTGGTGGGTGAACTGGAAGTTCCAGCGCACCTTGCCGGTCGCCAGGTCCAGGGCCACCAGGCCGGCGCTGAATTTTTCTGCGCCTGGCGTGCGGTCGGCACCCCACTGGTCAGGCATCTGGTTGCCCAGCGGCAGGTAAACCATGCCGAGTTTCTCGTCGACGCTGGCCAGCGACCACATGTTCGGCGAGTTGCGGGTGTAGATCTTGCCCGGCGCCAAAGGCTCGGTCGCCTCAGGGTTGCCGCTGTCCCAGTTCCAGACCAGGTGACCGTCGCGAATGTCGAAGGCGCGGATCACGCCAGACGGCTCGTTGGTCGATTCGTTGTCGGTGACGTGACCGCCCATGATCACCAGATCACGGCTGATTGCCGCCGGGGAAGTGGCGTAGTAGCCGCCGGGGGTGAACGGACCGATACCTTGGGTCAGGTCAACCACGCCGTGATTGCCGAAGCCTTCGCAGAGCTTGCCGGTGTCGGCGTTCAGGGCGATCAGGCGAGCATCGGCGGTAGGCAGGTAGAGGCGACGCGGGCACGCTTGCGCAACGGCCTTGCCAGCTTCGGAGATGACCGCGCTCGACGCGTTATCAGCCTTGGCGTAGGCGTTCTCGTCGTAGTAGGAAACGCCACGGCAGGTCATGTGGGCGAAGCCCTTGAAGCCCACCGGGCTCTTGATCTGCGGGTCGAAGCGCCAGAGTTCCTTGCCGGTGTCCGGGTCCAGCGCCAGCACCTTGCTGTGGGCGGTGCAGGCATAGAGCATGCCGTTGGCCTTCAGCGGGGTGTTCTCGTTGGTCAGTTCCACCGGGTCATCGGCGGTCGGCAGGTCGCCGGTGCGGATGCGCCAGGCTTCCTGCAGCTTGCCGACGTTGGCCGGGGTGATTTGCTTCAGCGGCGAGTAGCGGTCGCCGAATTCGGTGCGGCCATAGGCCTGCCACTCGCCTTCGGGCATGGCTGGCGCGGTGCTGGTCATGTCGGCAGTGTCGCGGCCCAACTCGCCCATGATCTCACCCGGGTGGGTGAACTGGCTGGCAACGGCGGTGGCGCCGGCCAGCACCACGGCCACGCTGAGCGCAGCGGTGCCTAGCGGTGCGGCGCCATCACGCAGCAGCGGACGGCGGAACCACGGCAACAGCAGGACTACGCCAAGGGCGAACCACAACGACAGACGTGGCACCAATTGCCACCAGTCGAGGCCGATTTCCCACAGCGCCCACACCGTACTGGCGAACAGCACCACGGCGTACAGGCCCAACGCCGCACGGCGGGCAGCCAGCAGCAAAATCCCGGTCAGCACCAGGCCGATACCGGCCAGCAGGTAATACAGCGAGCCGCCGAGCATGCTCAGCTTGATCCCCCCGGCCAGCAAGGCCAGGCCCATTAGCAGAAGCACGATACCGAGCAGGCTCGGTAGCAGACGGCTTCGACTCAAAGCACCATCAGTGCTCATAGTGTGGTTCTCCGTGACGTTTTAAGTAGTCCCGCGCCTGTTCACTGTAGATGACGATCAGGCGCGGGCAGGTTTCAGTACAAAAGTTCAGTTGATGCATTCCTTGTGGGAGCGAGCCTGCTCGCGAAGGGGTCGTCAGCTTCTACATCAACGTTGACTGACCCACCGCTATCGCGAGCAGGCTCGCTCCCACAGGGTTTTGTAGCGTTGGTTAGAACGACGACTGGATTTTGATCCCGCCGATCAGCGCGTCATCGACCTGATCGACACCGCCCGGATGGCGGATGTATTGCAGGTTCGGGCGCACGGTCAGCCAGTGGGTCACATGCACGCCGTAATAGAGTTCGGCGCTGTATTCGGTGTCTTGCGGCGGCAAATAGGACGGGTCGTTGTAGTCGAAGACCGCGTGCGCCTGATTGATCGCCTCGGCGTTTTTGCGAAAGGCCGGGTTGACGTGAACACGGGCCAGGGCGAAGCCGATGTCGTCCTGGCTGCGGGCATCGAACAGGCCTTTGTAGACGACGCCGGCCTGGACATAGTTGTCGATGGCGTTGGTCTTCTTGTCGTGCATCGTGCCGTTGGCGAACACACTCAAGCCCCGCGAGTGATCACTGGCGCGGCTGGTCAGCTGTTGCTGCACGCCCAGCCAGACGCCGTGCTTGCTCGATGCGCTGCGGTAGGGCTGACCACTCAGGGCCGCGGGCTGGCCGTTGCTGTCCTTGTAGACGTCGGTGGCCTTGGCGCTGCTGTAGTAGTAACCGGCGCGGTATTCGCCCGGCAGGCCATTGAGCTTCGGTGTCCACACCAGCTCCACCGGCAGCACCGTGCCTTGGGTGCCGCTGCCGCTGAGCTTGAAGCCGTTGTCGCGATCCAGGTTCGATGGGTTCTGCTCGTACGCACCGATTTGGGCGTAGAGCTCGGGCGTCAGGTGATATTTGACCCGCAGCGCCCATTGGCTGACCGGCCAGTTGTACCAGATGCCACCGGCCCAGTTGCCGACCTGGGAGCCGCAAAACGCCAGGTTCTGGAAGTCGCAGGGGAAGCTGTTGAAGTCTTCGCCTTCGCCAAAACGACCGGCCTTGATGTCGAGCTTCTGATCGAAGAATTTCTGCTGATACCACATTTGCGTCAACCGGGTGGTCTGGCCACGGCCCCAGACTTCCTGGGCCGAGGTGAAACCGCCGACACGCGGATCGTTGATCCGGTCGTTGCTGATGTTGTTGCCGCTGCGTTCGGTGAGGGTCAGCTGAAATTCAGCGTCGTGCCAGCCGAGGATCTTTTGCAGGTCCAGGTGCGTGCCGAGGCCGAACTGGTCGCTGTAGCGCGCGGTGCGGTCGTGGTCGTAGCCGCCATGCAGGTTGCTGCCCATCTCGCCGGTGTAGTCGAGCTTGAAGTCGTAGCCTTTTTCCGCGAGTTCGGTGCGTGTGCCGTTCCAGTCGCCGAGCATCCACGGTGAGTCGCTATCGAATGCAGGGGCGGCCTGAGCGTAGGCGGCAAGACTCAGGGCGCTGAGCCCACCGAGCAGGGTTATGGCTTTTCGGGCAGCAACAGTTGGGAAGACAGCGCTGTCTCGCAAAGTCTGAATGTCAGGCATAGAGAAGGAATTCTTGGTCTTTTAGGGGAAGAGAGCTGAACGCTGCGAAGGGAAATCGGGCAGGTGAAGCGATTCAGCTTTTAGGCTTGCAAGGATAATGATCTGTAACAAAGAGAGAAAGGGCTTTTCTTGACATGAATCATTTCGGATTTGGTAACAGTGTGCCGTCACCCTTGAAAAGATCGCAGCTCCACGTAGGACGGTGTACACCCGTAGGCTGCGATCTTTCAGAGTTCACCTACATTTAACGGATAGCGCACAGAGTCCTTCCACCGCAGGACACCCTCGGCTAAGGTGCGCGGCTTCCTCTACTTTCTTCGTTCAAAGGCCCGGCATGACCGAACAGAACACCAACCCGCTGCACGGCGTGACCCTGGAACAGATCCTTAACACGCTGGTTCAACACTACGAATGGTCGGGGCTGGCCGAGCGCATCGACATTCGCTGCTTCAAGAGCGATCCGAGTATCAAGTCGAGCCTGACCTTCCTGCGCAAAACCCCGTGGGCCCGTGAGAAAGTCGAAAAGCTCTACGTGAAGTTGATGCGCACCAAACGTCCGCTCTAAGGAATATAGATGCCCGCCGAGCCGACTCGATTGTCGCCCGTCATGAGCCGTTTTACCCGCTTGGCCGCCGTGCTGGGCTGGCTGGGATTGAGCATTCAGCTGTATCTGGTGTTTTACGGCCGCTGGAGTGTCAGCGCCAGCCAGCTGGGTGGGCTGGTGAGTTACTTCAGTTACTTTACGGTCCTGACCAATACGCTGGTGGCGACGGTGCTGACCTGTGCCGTGACCTCACGCGAGTCGAAAGGCCGCACGTTCTTTTTGCAGCCGTGGGTCAGCAGCGGGATCGCCGTGAGCATTACCCTGGTCGGCCTGGCGTACAGCCTGTTGTTGCGGCATTTGTGGCATCCGCAGGGCTGGCAGTTCATCGCCGACGAGTTGTTGCATGACATCATGCCGCTGCTGTTTCTGTTCTATTGGTGGCGGTGTGTGCCCAAGGGCACCTTGCGCCTTGGCCACATCGGGTGGTGGGTGATTTACCCGGTGCTGTATTTCGCTTTTACCTTGCTGCGTGGGCACGAACTGGGGCTCTACCCGTATCCCTTCATCAATGTCGAAAAACTCGGTTATCCCCAGGTGTTCATCAATGCCAGCGGGATATTGCTGGGGTTTGTGCTGATTGCACTGGTGGTGGTCGGGCTGGATCGATGGCGCGGACGGTCGTAGCGATCACAAAGCACTTTTGTGGCGAGGGAGCTTGCTCCCGCTCGGCGGCGAAGCCGTCGTAAACCGGGTAATGTGGTCTGCCTGATACAACCCGATTGAATGGCTTTGGGGTCGCTTCACGACCCAGCGGGAGCAAGCTCCCTCGCCACAGGTGTCCGTCATTACACTTCGTCGCTGTCGTCGAGTTTCCAGTAGCCCACGGCTTTCACCTGATCCTGATTCAAGCCTTTCTCGTCCAGCAGCACGCGGCGGATCTGTCGTGAGGCTCTGGATTCTGTGGCGATCCACGCATACAACTCGCCGCTGGGTATTGGCAGTTGTTGTACGGTGGTCAGCAGGTGGTTTTTGCCGGCTTCGCGCAAGACCCAGATCACCTTGACCTCTGCCTGGCTGTCGAGGATTTGCTGTTCGGCACCGTTTTCGATTTCCACCACCACCAGGGCGCGACGGTTGGCCGCCAGGCCTTCGAGGCGGCGGGCGATGGCGGGCAGGGCGGTCTCGTCGCCGATCAACAGATAACTGTCGAACACGTCGGGCACGACCATCGAGCCCCGTGGCCCGCCGATGTGCAGGAACTGGCCGGGGGTGGCCTGAGCCGCCCAGGTTGAGGCAGGGCCATCGCCGTGCAATACAAAGTCGATGTCCAGCTCCAGCGTGTCCAGGTCGTAACGGCGTGGCGTGTAGTCGCGCATCGCCGGCATTGGCCCGCTGTCTTTGCCAGCGCCCAGCACCAGGGTTTCCAGTGTGGCGAGTTCCGCGGCGGTTTGCGGGAAAAACAGCTTTACGTGGTCGTCCGTTCCGAGGCTGACGAAGCCGGCCAGCTCCGGTCCGCCGAGGGTGATCCGGCGCATGCGCGGGGTCAGGTCGACCACCCGCAGCACTTGCAGGCGACGGCGTTTGAGTTCGTGGCTGACGCGGTGAATGGTTTGCACAATGACGTCGGTCATTCGGCCTTCTCCTGAACAGGTTGAACGACAGGGCCATCGACGATGGCTTTGGCGGTGTTGTTGAGCAGGTCGCGCACCCGCAGGATTTCTTCCGGGCTCCAGCGGCCGTGATGCATTTGCAAGGCATGACGCAGGTTGTGCACCGCTTCGTGGATCTCGGCCGGGCGGTCTTGCCCGCGCAACGAACGCTTGCTGACCTCGATGCGCATGCGCACGCCGTCCAGGGCAATTGCCTGCTCGCTTAATGACAGACGTCCGGCGTCGGTGATGCTGTAGCGTTTTTTTCCACCTTCGGCATCGCCGAGGATCATTTCGCTTTCTTCAAGAAAAGTCAGGGTCGGGTAGATCACGCCAGGGCTTGGGCTATAGGCGCCGTCGAACATGCTTTCGATCTGGCGGATCAGGTCATAGCCATGGCACGGCTGCTCGGCGATCAGCGCCAGCAACAGCAGTTTCAGATCGCCGGGGGCGAAAACCCGGGGGCCGCGTCCACCGCGTTCGCGGCCGGGGCCAGGGCGTTTTTCGAAGCCGTCGCGGCCGTCAGTGTGTTCTCGGTGGGCATGATGGTCTCTCATTTTTGCGTCTTCTCTCGTCGTGTTTAGATACAACTTAAGATATATCTTACTGCTTGGGCAAGCGTTCTGGACCAACGGTCGCCGTCATGCCGACTGCGGCGCCGCTTAAAGACCACGCGCAATGAGTGATGAGTTGATTGCTTTTTTAGAGTAATTGAACTAATTGTAAAGTTAATCTGCTGATCATTAACCGAGTGCCGGGAGTTAAGTAGTACCGGTCTTACAGAGGTTGGGTTGGTTTTTATCTGTGTGCTTTTTTAGTTAGAGCTGTGTGTAGTATTTCTCTGGGGGATAAAGAAGTGCTGTTAGTACTTTTTTGACTTTTATCCTACGGCTCTAAAGTCGTTGTTACTACCTGTTCTTAGGAAGTTGCGTACTTACTTTCTCAACGGATTTGACGATCATTCTCTGGCGTCGAAAGTTAAGCGAAATCGCCATCGTTGTATTGAGTGGTATTCGCATTTCAAGACTTTTCTCGGCCCAATCCTTTGAAATAGACAGGTACTTAATAATGTTCAAGAAGCTTGCAATCGCCGTTCCGATGACCCTCCTGGCCCTGAGCTCTTCGATGGCGTTCGCTGCGGAAGAAGCGCGTTCGTCCATCAACATCAGCGCTAATATCCCCACCGAAGTATTCCACGCCCAACCGGTGAATCCTGACTTCGGTAAAGATGAAAAAATGGCCTGGAACGTGGTATCTGAGACCTTGAGCCCGCTGCGTGCGACTTACGATATCCGCCACACTCTCGGTTCGGTCAATGCTTACGTGGAAGGTGGTCCGCAACCCCTGTACAACGGCATCAACAACATTCCGCTGTACTACACCTTCAACGGCGTAACCTTGACCGCTTCTTCCAAAGAAGTGGTCAGCGATGCCGCATCCAACGGGGGCATGCGGGCTGATCTGGTGATTACTGCCGGCCCGCCTGCTAACGGTCAGACAGGTCTTTACACGGCCAATCCAGTCGTGATCTTCGATGCCGTTCCGCGCATCTAAGTCAGTCATGACTTAAGGCTCAGCCTTATTCGTTAACACTTACCGGTCGATGGGTAATCACTGCCTGTCGATCGGGTTTCAACGCATTTATCTTCAGAGTATCCCGTTCATGTTCCCGATGACTCCCATCGCGACGGCGCTTGCCCTATGTTTTTGTGCAACCGCCCTGGCCGCGCCAGCGGACAACGGCCACACACCCCGAAGTTTACTTGCGCAAGCCAAGGGTTTACCGAGCGAGTTCGAAGAGCACTTCTTTGATGTGCCGCTGGCGGTGCGCGTGGAACTTGATCAACAGTTTCTCGGTGAGGCGATGGTCGTGTTGACCCGCGACGATCGAATCACCTTAGTTGACTTCAATGATGTCAGCGACAGCACCATCAAGCCCAGCGAGCGTGATATCTGGGCCAACCATCTGAAACAAGGCGTGGCGCTGGGCGCCTGCCAGGCCAACTGCCCCGAACAACTGTTGGCCGTGCACTACAGCCTCGAAAACTCGCTGGTGTCGATTCTCACGGAGAACGCCGAACGGGACGATCAGGTGCAGCAGTATTACAACCTGCCCGAAGGCGGCAGCACTGGCTTGATCCTGCGTAATCAATTGAACCTCAATGGCGGTCAGGATCAGGACCTTGGTGGCCGTTATGGCCTGGAAACCAGCAGCAGCCTGGGCAACTGGACACAGAGTTTCAACATGCAACTGGCTCGTCTGGGCGGTCCGGACGATCAGCTGTACCACGCCGTACACGAGCTCTACAGTCAGCGTGAGTTGCAAGGCAGCTTCCTGCGTCTGGGCTATTTCATGCCCAATTCCGAAGGCCTGAGCCGCCAGCCACGTTCGTTCGGCGCCAGCCCCGACACGGCGGTGGGGGTGATGTACGGCAGCTCTGACAGTCTGGCGATCGACAACCCGAAACCTGCGGTGTACCCGATTTATGTCACCGCCAATCGCCTGGCTTCGGTGGAGATCTACCGCAATGGGCTGATGATCAACACCCAGCCGGTGGACGCGGGGTTACAGACGCTGGATACCCGGCCATTGCCCGGTGGTATCTACGAAGTAGAAGTGCGTCTGATCGAAGACGGTCAGATCACCTCGACCACCCAGGAGCTGGTGTACAAGCCCAGCAACTGGCGTAACCACGATGAGCGCTGGCGCTACAACCTGTTCGCCGGTCAGGAAAGCAAACTGTGGAGTAACTGGCAGGATCAGGCCTCCGGTGAAATGACCGCTGGCGCCGCGCTCAATTACTTGCTGCACCCGCGGGTGATTCTCGGGGTTTCCGGGCGTCAGGTTCGAGAGACGATGCAATACGGTTCGTCGATTGACTGGACGCTGGCCAACAACGTCAGCCTGTTCGCCAATGTCTATCAGACCAAGGACCACGGCACCGGTCTTGATGTGCAGACGATGTACAACTATGGCGCCGGCAGCCTGTTCCTGAGTCATAACCGCAGTTGGCTCGACACCACCGACATCTTTGAAACCTTGCCCGACGGTACGCGGGTGCGCCAACGCAATGTGTTTGTCGGCCAGACCAGCAATTCGTCAGTGGCGCTCAACCACCGCGTTACCAGCAAAAGCTCGGTCAATGCGCGGGTCTCGCATAGCGAGGGCAACGTTGAAGGGATGGGGCTGGATCTGGGCTGGACCCAACGCAGCACTCTGTTCGGCAACGATGCCAACTGGCGTTTTTCGCTGTTTGACCGACCCGGAAGCGTCAGCAGTGGCGACTCGCGCAATCGCGGGGTCGACCTGACGCTCAGCCTGGCGCTCGGCAGCCCCGGTGAGCAGTGGTCCGGCAGCATCGGCTCACGCACTTCTCGTGAGGGCGGACGCGACAACAATGCCTCGCTGACCTACCGCAAAGACCTGCAAGACCATGTGCTGCAGAGCGTATCGGCCACCGCGATGTCCGACACTTACGGTCTCGGTCTGTCCGGTACCACCAGTTTCAGTACGGAGGTAGTCAATGGCGATGCGTTCGTTCAGCGCTCGTCTTTCAGTAACAACTTGACCGGCGGCTTGAACCTGGACAGCACGATTGCCACCAGCGGCAAGCACTTGGTCATGACCAACCAGCAGCAGGGCAGCGGGGCAGGGATGATCGTCGATGTGGAGTCCGATCTCGATCAAATCGCCCTGCGCGCCGATGACCTCAGCGGCGGCAGCGCCCGTCTGCATCCGGGTCGAAATTTCATTCCGATCACCGCGTACAAGAGCAGTTCGGTGAGCTTCGACTTCGAAGGCACCGATGTACCGGCAGCGACGATTCAACCGGCGCGCTCCAGTTATCACCTGAACAAGGGCGGCGTGGACTATCGCAAGATCCGCGTGATGAAAACCCTCACCGTCCTTGGGCGTCTGGTTGACCCCACGGGCAATCCACTCAAGGGCCATCACATCATCAACCACGCCAGCCGTGGGGTCAGTGAAGTGGACGGCTTCTTCTCGATGGAAATGAACGCTGGTTCACCGACCCTCGAAGTGCGGCATGGCAATCAGTTGCTGTGTCAGTTCCGGCTGGACCCGAGCCGTGGGCGTACTGAAAACAATGTGTTGATGATCGGGGATTTGCGCTGCAGCCCAGACACGCTGGCCGATGTTGGCGATGCCGTGCAGAGCGCCGGTTGATGTGTGTTGCTCAATCTCTGGAGTCCATGACGCGATGAATGTTTCGACTGCTTTCCCATGGCGCACGGTAGTGGCTCTTTTCATAGGGGCCTGTCTGGTTGCGTCAAGCCTCCAGGCCGTCGCAGTCGTGCTTCCGATCACGGCCAGTTTCAACCCTGACCCGAGCAACCCGCAGAAAAACGAGTTCAGGAATACCACGCCCAATGTAGGGTTTTGTCAGTCTTACCCTGCCATCTGCAATACTCACGGCATTTTCAGTTTGCGCTCTCACGCGAGTGTTGGATTCCACGGTGCTGTCCAGCCCAACCACGAAGACGTACGAAAAGGCGCGATGATCAAGACGCCAGCCGCCTGGCGAACGTTGCCAGTGTTGAACCGCGAGACCGGTGAACCGGCCACGGTCGAGGTGCGCATTGCCGGGATGGGCGGTGTTTACACGCTCAGCCACAGCGCGTTGGAGCTGACAGGGGAGCCGGATTTTGTCAGGGCGCATGCGGCATTGTGGGGAAGCGACTGGCGAGTTGCGCCGAGGCCGTGCGTGGCAATCGGCCCTCCAAGCTATTACGGCTTGACCGGTTTCCAATTCTTCTGGCTGACCCCAGAAGAAGCGGTGTGTGGCAAGCAGGCCAAATTTCTCATTCCCGCGTTTGGCTACCGCGCTCTGGATTTTACCTACCAACTGCGCACACCGGATCCGCTGAAGATGTCCACGGGCGTCTATGTGGGGAAGCAGGTCTATTCGATCGGCCCTGGTGGCGACTTTGACCTGGGCGACATCGTCGTGCCCGCGGACGCAATCATCCAGCTCGACTTCACCCTGACTGTCGAACACACCCTCAAAGTCGAGATTCCCCCCGGTGGCAATCGGGTCGAGCTGGTGCCACAAGGCGGCTGGCAAGCCTGGTTGCAACAGGGCCGTAAACCCACGCGTCTGTTCCGCGACCAGACTTTCAATATCTCGGCCAGTTCGCGCTTCAAGATGAATCTGGAGTGTGAATACACCCAGGACGGCAAGACCTGTTCATTGCGCGAGCCGGTGACCGGTCATGTCGTACCGCTGAACGT
Organism: Pseudomonas fluorescens HK44; assembly: GCF_000217955.3. GTDB lineage: Bacteria > Pseudomonadota > Gammaproteobacteria > Pseudomonadales > Pseudomonadaceae > Aquipseudomonas > Aquipseudomonas fluorescens_AQ. Next base: position 36,233 of record NZ_AFOY02000017.1, read on the forward strand.
CAGCGTCAGTCTTCCCCCTGGCTTGACCGATGCGGGCGGACAGTCTGTCAGTCGTCGGCAGTTACTGCGTGATGGCAGTACTACCAAAATGTTCCAGCCGGGCGTTTATGTCGACCGTAAACCGGGAACCCTGCACTTCGAAATTCCTTCAAGCGAAGTGGCAGAGATGATTCGTCCCGAATCACAACGGCAGTACTCGGGAAGTGTGACGGTTATCTGGGATTCAGAGGTTTAGTGCGTCGCAGCATTGCGGCATTCATTCAAGGAGGGACAGGACTATGAAACGCCTGGTGGCATTATTTGGTTTTTGCTTATTTACCCAGACGGCTCACGCCGGCCCGAGCATCAATGTCGGGACCGTGTATGACTATCTGGACGGGGACAAAAGTACTTACTTGAAACGCGTGTTCAACGGAGGTGACAGCACCGCGTTCGTCAAGGTCAATATTCTCGAAATTATTTATGACGCCGATGGCAGCGCACGGGAAGAACCGCTCAAAACCCAGGCCGACGCGACCGCGCGTGATGGCTTGATGGCCAGCCCGGCCCGATTGATCGTGCCGGCCAATGGCATGCAGGGCACGCGCCTGTTGTATATGGGCGAGCGTGAGAAAGAGCGGTATTTCCGGGTGCGTTTCGTACCGGTGGTTCCGGAGAAGGAAGACGAGTTCGCCGTCTCCAGCGAAGACCGTGAAGAATACAAGAAAGGCCTGTCTGCCGGGGTCAATGTGCTGGCCGGGTACGGCACGGTATTTTTCGTGCGTCCCAAGGAAACCCGCTTCGACAGCGCGATCGAGAACGACGCGCGCAACTACCGGATTCGCAACAACGGCAACAGCGTGGTGGTGATCGACGAGTTCAAGGATTGCGCGGTCAAGAACGAGCAGGACTGCCAGCCGACGACCAAGCATCACATCCTCGCGGGCCGGACCTTTCAGTTCGAGAAACAGGCCGGTCGCGAATACCGCTTCACTCTGGTTGAAGGCGAGAACAGCAAAAAACTCGACGTGAAGGGATAACGCCAGGTGATGAGCATGTTCAAAAAACTGACTGTCGTGCCTTTGTCGGCTGTTGCCCTGTGGGCATGTACTTCGGCGTTTGCAGCCCGCGAGGTGCATCACTTCGAGGTGTTCGTGACGGTCCCGAGCCAGGCGTTCTACGTCATTCCGGCGGACTCTGGCTGGATACATCGTGAGCAGCAACTGCCGTGGAATCTGGTGACGTCGACCTTGGGCGGCTTGCGCAAGTATTTCGATGTCAAGAATGAAGCCGGTTCGATCAAGGCCCGGCTTGAAGGCAGGCCTTATCTGTCCAACGGCACCGATGCCCATGACATTGGCTTGCGTGTTCTGTTCAACGGCACGTTATTGAGCGAGCTGGAAAGCAGCGAAGTGGTTTCCCTGAGCGATGCCGCCGTGGGCAAACGTGTTTTGCTGGAAGTCATACCCGTGCCGCCCGTCGATGGGGTTTATAAACCCGGCAATTACTTTGGCAGCGTCAATATGATTTTTAATGCGGTGTTACCGAAATGATGAGCTTTTTGAGCGGGCGACTGGCCCGGACACTGAGTGGCTGTGTATTGAGCAGTCTGGTGTGCGCTGTGTTTGCAATGCAGGCGCAAGCGGTGGTGCTGGACATTGAGGCGGTGTTCGAGCCCGACTCGGCGAAGCCGCAAAAAAATGAATTCGTCAATAAAACACCCTCTGAGGGTTTCTGTCGTCAGGTCCCGCAGGCGTGTAAACCCTATGGGCTTTTCAGTTTGGTTGCGTCTATTCCATTCACCGCCAATGCGCCGATCCTGGCCAATCATACAGACCCTCGCCAAGGCGGAATGGCCAGGGTTCCCTCGGAATGGAGGGACGTTCGCGTGACTCATGAGTCGGGTGATTCAAAAACTCTTTCCATACGGATTGGAGGTATTGGTCACGAAGCGCAACTTCCCCGCTCTGTGAGCGCATTAACCAACGGAGGGGATTGGCACCAGCTGTGGGAAGGTGGGAGTTGGTTATATGCGCCTGCACCTTGTCAAGGCGTCGGTTGGGCCACTGGCGGCGAATATGGCTATAACAGCTTCTGGAGAGTCCCGGAGGGGGCGGGCGTGTGCAGCAAAAAGGCGCTTTTCGATATTCCGATGTCCTTTCGGTATCGGTATTTCGTTTTCGCTTATGAACTGCGAACACCTGACCCGCTGAACATGGTGGCGGGTAAATACACCGGTTCTATTAACTATACGGTCGGCCCTCATCAGGATTTTGATATGGGCGATGTCATGATTCCAAGTGACAACCAACTGACCCTCAACTTCTCTCTGGATGTTCGGCATACGCTCAAGGTCGAGATTCCACCCGGTGGCAATCGCGTCGAACTGGTCCCTCAGGGGGGATGGCAGGCCTGGCTGACTCAGGGGCGCAAGCCAACGCGGCTGTTTCGCGATCAGACGTTCAATATTTCGGCGTCGAGTCGTTTCAAGATGTTCGTGGAGTGCCAGATTCCGGGGCTGTTCGATTGCATGATTCGTGATCCGGTTTCACAACGCGCAGCCACGGTGCAACTCAGTGTCAGCCTGCCCAACGGCTTGACGGACGTCAGCGGGCAACCGGTCAAACGTCATCCGTTGCAAGTGGGTGAGGTGAATGCGCAAGCATTCAAACCCGGGTTTTATGTGGATCGGGCTCCAGGTGTTTTGCACTTCGAGATTGCACGCGCTTACGTGGACTACATGTTGAAACCCGGCGAGGCGGCCAACTATTCCGGGAGTGTCACGGTGATCTGGGACTCCGAAGTGGGATAACCGTGAGGTGCGAACCGGTTTGCCTGTAAAGCCCTGAAAGCGGGTCTGCGAGCCTTCAGGGCGGGTTACTTCTATACGGCCTTGTGCAACGCCTCACGCGTCAATCGCCTGCTCAACTGCTTCTCCTCGTAGCCGATGTCGTTCAACAACCTGCCATAGGCCTCATCAGTCATGTCCTCATCGGTGAGTACAACGCTGTCGTCGACGTTAAAGTGCCGGGCGAGGTCCTGGACGCGCTGTTTGAGTGCCCGTCGTTGAGCAATCTGCCTGCCTTTGGAACGGGCCCAGGCGTGTTGAGCTTCGCGCAACTCATCCAGCAGGTCGGTCTTGTTTTCGTACTGTCGGGCATTGCGCCTGAATTCGATCGGGTAGGTGTTGCGCAGGTATTTCTCCCAGAAGGGTTGCTCGAGCATGTCGTTGATCAAGCCATCGCCGGCTTCCATCGACATCACCGTGTTGAAGGCCGTGTCGAGAGTTTCTGCGCTCACGCCAGCCACTCGTCGATGCAACATGATCTCCGATTGCCACGGCAAATCGAGGCGTTGCGCCAGACCGCTCTCATAGGCGAGGTACACCTCAACCTCATCGGGATTACCCGGCCGGCTGCCGAAATCGGCACGTGCAATGTCATCCACCCGCGCGAGACGAGCGGCGCCTTTGGCCAGGTTGACCAGTCGGCTTTCAAGGATCGCGCCTGACGTCGACAAGGCATAGGCTTCGGATGCGAGCACCTTGATGCCCATATGATTGAACACCTGGGCCCCTGCATCAGCGCAGGTGGTAGGCGCTGTCGCCATCTCGAACAGTTCCTTGCGCAACTCGCTGTCCAGATCAATGGCCTCGATCATTCGCCATACCCGGCTGCTGAGCTGTCTGCGCATTTCCCCGCCGGCCCGGTAATCGGCCGAGAGCGTCTGTTTCTGGATCAAGGAGAAAAAACCTGCAGAGCCCGGCTCGGTCATCAAGTCGTGCCAGGCTTCCTGCCCAGAGTGTGTAAAAACACCTTCGCGAACCCTTGCTATGATTTCTGTGGATTTCATTGCAGGGATCGCCCATGAAGCGCTTTATCCAAGGTGAACATCGAGGCCAAGGCACCTTACTCCCCGAGAGCCTCGACGACTACGTATGCGATACCAATCCGGTGCGCATAGTCGACGTCTTTGTCGACGAACTCGACCTGGTCAATCTGGGTTTTTGAAAGTGCCATTCCAGCTGATACTGGCCGGCCTGCTTATCACCCTGCGATCCTGCTGAAGATCTACATCTACGGCTATCTCAACCGCATCCAGTCGAGCCGCCGTTTGGAGCGAGAAGCCCAGCGCAACGTCGAGCTGATGTGGTTGACGGGGCGTTTTGATGCCGGATTTCAAGACCATCGCCAGCTTCCGAAAAGACAACAGCAAGGCCATCCGAGGCGTCTGTCGCCAGTTCGTTGTGCTGTGTCAGCAGTTGGGACTGTTTGGAGAAAATCTGGTCGCCATCGACGGCAGTAAATTCAAAGCAGTCAACAACCGCGACCGCAATTTCACCAGCGCCAAACTGAAGCGGCGAATGGAAGAAATTGAATCGAGCATCAACCGTTATCTGACGGCACTCGATGCTGCCGATCGGCAAGAACCAACAGCCTCCGAGCCCAACGCCGTGCGGCTGGAAGAGAAAATCGCCAAGCTGAAGACGCAAATGAAAGAGCTTCAAGCGATAGAAATCCAGCTCAACGAATCGCCGGATAAACAGGTCTCACTGACCGATCCAGACGCCCGCTCCATGATGACGCGCGGCACGGGAATCGTCGGCTACAACGTGCAAACAGCGGTTGATACCCAGAACCATTTGATCGTTGCTCATGAGGTCACCAACTTCGGTTCCGACCGCGATCAACTCAGCTCGATGGCGAAGCAGGCTCGCGATGCCATGGCGTCAGAAACGCTGGCGGTGGTAGCTGACCGAGGTTACTTCAAGAGTGAAGAAATCCTTGCCTGTCACGACGCGGACATCACTGCCTACGTGCCAAAGCCGATGACTTCAAGCGCCAAGGCGGATGGTCGATTCAACAAGATGCTTTCGTTTATGACGCGACGAAAAACGAATACATCTGTCCGGCGGGAGAGGCGCTGCCCTGGCGCTTCTCCAGTATTGAGAAAGGCATGAATATGCACTGTTATTGGAGTTCGAAATGCCAGGGCTGCGCGCTGAAAACGCAGTGCACACCGAGCAAAAATCGTCGAGTAAGACGCTGGGAACATGAAGCGGTGCTGGAGGAAATGCAGCGTCGGTTGAACCATGCACCGGACATGATGCGAATCCGAAAAAGGACAGTTGAGCATCCCTTCGGGACGCTCAAACAATGGATGGGCTCAACGCATTTCCTGACGCGCAAACTGGTCGGGGTAAGCGCGGAGATGAGTCTGAATGTACTCGCCTACAACATGAAGCGGGTTATGAGCATTATCGGTACAGCAAGCTTGCTGAAGGCGATGAGGGCGTAAAGTCTCGGTTTTCTCAGCCCCAGAAGGCGCTAAACCGCTACATAACCGCTTTGGAACGTCAGTAATGCTATCACGGAAAACGCTTGGGCAATCGCATCGCCCAGGAACGCCTGGTTGACGCACTCGATATACGAAAGCGTTTTTACACACTCTGGGCCGGAAAGTGCCCAGCCCGGAGACCTCGGCACTCCACCATTGAGAGTCGTCGTTCATTGGCCATTGGGCCATCGCATCGGTAGCGGCGTCGGTATAGAGCTGCTTGGGAGAAATGCCGACCGAGCGCCGATACTCTTTGAAAATGACCAGATTTACCTCTGAAAGATTTCTTTCGTACAAACGGGTTCGCGCCACGATGAATGCATCCTCCGAGCCGGGTACGACGGTCGGAATTTTACTGATCGGGTTCTCCTGCAGATCCAGAAAAAAACCACGCGGTCGACGCTTGCTGACGGGCGCGAAGAGGCCGTCGGGCCACGTGGTTGCGCCCGTGTTGCTCAAACTCAGGATGCTCAGCTTGGGCATGCGTTCAACGTTCGGTAACCTCGTCAATTGCGGGTTGTCATCGAGCCTGAGCGTTTCCATATGGGTCAGGTTTTTCAGATGTTCGACAGCCGAGGGTGTCAACGTGATGTCGTTGTTCATCAGACGCAACGTTCGAAGATAGTGCATCTTGCCAATATCCTCAGGCAGCTGCGTCAGTCCGCAACTCCTGGCACTCAGTTGCCGAAGATGGGGGAAGTCCTTCAACAGCCCCGTAGAGGTTGCGGAAAAGGTCGTGCGGTCCAGGTTCAAGGTACTGACCTGATCGAGGTAGTGCTTGATATCCGGCAGCTCTTTCCACCAGCGTTCGAGATCAAGAACATCGAACTCTGTTGACAGATCCAGCGCATAGCCGCCGTCGACGGTGGTACTGCGTTCGCCGAAGACAGTGGGTTTTCTTTTAAAACAATCGACGAGCCGTTCGCAAATGTGCAGACCGCCACCATTCACGAACCCCTGACGATCCGGACCCCACGTATCAGGTTGCTGGTATCGCCACCGATGGAGCAACACGCGAAGGTCATCCAGTTCACGGTCCAGTCTCGTCAGTGTCTGATGCCCTTGCTCTTGCGAGCCCAGGGATCGAACGAAGGTATTGACCTCCCTGTCGTTGAAGTGGGGGTACAGGTCCTGCACCCGTTCGGTGAGCGTGGCTGCTGTGATGGAAAAGCCGGGACCGCGTAACAGCAGCATGTCTTCATGGTCAGCCAACGGACGGATCGGCGGTGCGGCGAGCGCGGTGCGGCGTTCGGCGGGCGTCTCGGTCTTGACCATCACCCATTGCTTGAAAAATGCACCCTGGCCAGGCCGATAACCCAATTGCGCTTGTTGGTTTTTCGGCAAGGCCTTGAGCACGGCTTCGAAAAAGTCAGCGGCTTCATGCAGTTTGTGGTTTTCGGCGTCCCAGACTTCGAATCGGTTCATGTCATCCTTGACCAGTATCCGGACCGTCGACGCGTCCTGCGCACCCACACTGCCGCGCAGTGGTCCGGCATCGCTGCCTTCGCGAACCTCGATGCGCAATTGCGCGAACGTATCGGTATGAATCCTGAGCGCGTTCAGTACCAGGCGTTCGGTTTCGGGCACCCACTGCGCCCCATCGTGAAAGCCTTCGTACGCATGGTTGGTCCGTGCTTCGAAGGCCGCTTCACGCGCGCGGATCTTGAGGCTCAACGGTAGGCGTTGCTCCTGAGTCATGCGCTCGAGGTCTGCACCCTCGCTACTGTTCAACAACGTCTGTGCCGCCCGGGACGGCAGTTGCGGAAATGCCTGGCGAATGAGCCGGACCCGCGGATCGTCGGACGCTTCTGCCCCCTGATAAAGCTGATTGACGATATCGGCATTCAGGCGGTTTGCTTCGTCCGCCAGACGATTTCGCAGCGCTTGCACCCGATTGTTTTTGGCGATTGGCCCACCGAGCACGGCTTGCAGCTCTTCTTCGCTGAGGAACTCGACCAGGCTTGGCGCAAACCGGTCGCTCATGATGTGAGCCAGACTGGTGGAAAGTGTTTGCTCGTCGCTTGCGTCGGCATTGCCGTACTGGCGGAACCGACCGGTCATGTCGGCGTTTTCATAGACCTTCAGGGCTTTATCCGAAGGCCAGCCATCCAGATAAGTCGCCAGCGGTTCAAACCAGTAAGAAGATGAGTCCAGAGGCAGGCCTGTTCGAATTCGTTCAATGGCTTGCCGGGTCTGGCGCTGGATGTTCAAGCGTTTGAGGCTGTCGTCCAGTAATGGTGGCGGGGCCGTATTGTCGACGTATATCCGGCGCAACGCACCGTCTTCGGTGCCGCTGGCGAGGCGAACGTGGTCGAGTTCTGCATCGCTGAAACCGTCCACGGAGTGGCCGAGACGACGCATCAGTGTCGGGTTCTCCCACGCGCGCGGATTTTCGCCTTCGTGGGTCCAGGCACCGAGACCGTTGTGTTTCAACTGCGGTGAATAGGTGTTGGAACGGTGTGGATGCTTGACGCGATAGCTGCCCGTTTTCGGGTCTTGCTGCACGGCGTAATGTTTTTCATCCAGCGGCAAAATGTCCTGGCCTTCGTGGGAGTGAATACCCAACGCGTCAGGCCTGGAGTTGGCCGGTAACGTGTAATCCGGCAGTTCGTAAGGTTTGAGGTCGGGGTGCCACAGGCGGGGCTGGCCGTTGGGCAGTTCCACTGGTTTCATGCCTTCGATCAACGGCGAGAGCTTCAAGCGAGCGAGCTGGCCAATCTGCACGCCCGCCGCAAATGCCGCCAGTTGAACAACGTCGGTCACCACACCCACGATATGCTCGGCGGCTTCGATCCACAGGCCTTCTGCCAGGTCGACGATGGATTCGATGACGTCGTTGGCGATCTGATACGCGGTGTAGGCCATCATCAATTCGCCCAGGCCCGGGACGAAGGGGGTGGCGACCATCAGCGCGACGTTGAAGAGGTCCGAGACTATTTTTTTGAAATTGTCCCACCAGGCCCAACGGGCGTTGCGATCGGTATCGGCGGTGGACACGGCGATGTGTCGGGCGTCATTGAGGACCTTGTTCAGTTTTTGCTGATAGAGGTACTCCCAGAATTTGCCAGGGATCGGTGTGGTGCTGAAATGCAGATTGGGCTTGGTGACCGGGACTTCCTGCCAGCTAGGACTCTGGTCCAGCGGTTCTTTCTGATGCCATTTCACCTCGAACAGGCGTTGTTGCAACCCTGCGAAAAAATGCCCTCGCTCTTGCTGATCGACGAACCGGCTGAAGTACTGCTGGTAAGTCATTCCAGTGGACGATATGACGTCGTTGTCGCGCAGTTGGCGAGTCAGTTCATTCATGAAAGCGACGGTTGACGGGTACTCTTTCAGTGGATGCTCAGGGTCCTGCGGGACATAAGCGATCACTGGCGTAACGTCGCGGATTTTTTGTTCCGGGCTCGGTGTAATCAACACGATTCCGGTCAGGAGGTTGTCCAGGATGGACAGTTCAGCGAACTGCATCACCCGGCCTTTGCGGGTGAGGTTGCGCTGGCCGTCGAGCATCATCAGGATCAGGTCGCGGGCATCGGAATCGATGTCGCCGGTCATTACCGCCTGTTGCGCGGCCGCTTTAAAGGCGGCTTTCTCGCTCTCGACAATGTTGAGTTTCAAAAAGCCCTGTGCGAGGCCGTCACTGGGCAGCAACTGTTCTTCAAGGTATTGGGTATAGCGCGCGCCAATGTCCAGTTCGCGGCACAGGGCCTGGAACTGGGCGATGGACATTTTGCGTTTGATCGCCAGGATGTCGAAGTGCCCGCGAGCATCGGGCTGGCTGATGAAGTCGGAGTCTGGCTCACAGGTTTCAGTACGCGCGAAGTTGTGTAAGGCGGCGTCCAGCAGCGAGACGGTTCGGGTGACAACGCCTGCGGACGTGTTGATGACATACCAAGGGCTTTCCTTGGGTAAGTAGAGGTGCAAATAAGTGGTTCTGACATTGGCATCGACACCGAACTGTTTCATCAGCGCATGGGTGAGTAACGGTTCGGCGAACTCATAAATGTTTTGTAATTTGTCAATAAACCGGTCCACCTTGTTCTGCGAGGACCAGAGTTTAAGGTTGGCCTCTTGTAACAGCGTGTGATCGAAGTCTGTGGCTGTGGTTATCCATTGCGCAGTCGGTGTTCTTGTGAGACCAAGTTCCCGAACCCTTTGCAATGAAGTGTTCTTGAAGGCGGGGTGGATCCGGCTCTTGATGAAGTCGTAATGGCGGCCTTTATTATCGCTTGCCTCCAGTGACTGGCGAGCAGAGATACTTCCTTGTAAGTCAGACATGCTTTTAATAAACCTTGAGTCGTTATCGGAGGCATCAGCCTAACCTCCGGGGCTCAAAGTAAAAGTCTGAAATTCAACTGTTAAACAGGCGTTCGCGCGGATAAGGCATTGAAATTTGCAATGCCGAAAATAACTAATTACTACCTTCTTTTAGTGCTCCGTTATATCAACGCTGCGCTACGTTGGCAGGCAGACACAGCGTGTTGCTCCCCGGTTGCAGATACGGTGTGAGAATCGGTGCCATGCCTTTAAGTACCTGTACCGGCAACGCCGAGGTGAATTTAAAGGATTCGGCCGAGGCGCCAGGTACGAAGGCGGTCAGGGTGCCGAAGTGATGCTCGCCAATGTAGAACACGAACGTGGCGGTGCGGTTGATCGATTTCGAGCTCAGCACCCGTCCGCCGGAACCGAAGGCTTCAATGCGGTTGTCACCGGTGCCGGTCTTGCCGCCCATGGCCAGCGGAGTGCCATTTGGCAGTTTGAAGGTGCCGGCGACCCGTTTGGCGGTCCCGGCATCCACCACTTGCGACAACGCTTCACGCATCGCCGTTGCCACTTCGGACGGCATCACGCGTTTGCCTTTGTCCGGGTCATTGATCACCGTCGTTTCATACGGCGTGCCGGCGGCGAAATGCAGGCTGTCGATGCGCAGGGTCGGCATCCGCACGCCATCGTTGAGGATCGTCCCGATCAGCTCTGCCAGAGCCGCTGGCCGATCGCCGGAGCTGCCGATGGCGGTGGCCAGTGACGGCACCAGGTGGTCGAACGGGTAGCCGACTTTCTGCCAGCGCTGGTGAATGTCGAGGAAGGCTTCGATCTCCAGCATGGTCCGGATGCGGCTGTCGCGAGCGCTCTTGTGCCGGCTCTTGAACAGCCAGCTGTAGACTTCCTGACGCTCGAATTCACTGGCTTTGACGATCTGGCTGAACTTGGCGTCGGGGTGGTTCAGCAAGTAGCCCATCAACCACAGGTCCAGTGGGTGGACCTTGGCGATAAAGCCTTGGTCGGGCAGGTCAAAGGCACCCGGCCCGTAGGTTTTATAGAGTTTTTCCAGGCGCTCGTCAGTGAGTTTTTCGTTGAGTTTGCCGGCGGTTCTGTCGATATTCTTTTCGGTGTTCTTGGCCGTTTTCAGGTGTGCACGCACAAAGCTGTTGAAGCTTTCCTGACTGGCCTCGGGCAGCAGGTAACGGTGCACCGCAGCCAGGCGAATCGCCGTCGGGTGCATGCTGTCGAGGAAGGTCTCGAGGCGAGCCTGGGTGTCCTTCTTCTGGTACTTCTTCCAGAAGCGCAGTAAAAACGCGGTGCCTTCATGGTCGGCGAATTGCGCCAGATATTCCTGGCGCCGTGGGTTGTCATCGTCACTGAGCAACTGGCCGCTGCTGTTGGGCCCCGAGTAAGTGCTGTAGCGCACCAGGTCGCGCATCAGGCGAATGAACGGCAGGTTGATCGACTCACGCAGCGCGTCGCGCAGGGTCGGGCTGCGGCCGTTGTCTTCCTTGCGGAAGTTGTGAAAGGTGTGCAGACCGCCGCCCGTGAAAAATGATTCGCCGGGGTTGGCCGAATACGTACGGTTGAGCGCCGCATCGAGCATTTTCGGCAGGCTGCGGTCAGTGTTCTGGATCAGGTAATCAACGGCCCAGCGGCTAATCACGTCCTGCTCGGGGACCGCGGTTTTTTTCAGCACGGCCGGTGGCTGGTCGCCATAACGGTCGTGCAGTTCGGAGATGATTTGCAGGTAGGAGGTCAACACCCGCAGTTTGGCGGTGGAGCCCAGTTCCAGTTTGCTGCCTTCGTTGATGTCGAAGGGCTGATCGGTGCTGTCGGTCTGCACCCGCACCCGCGAGCCATCGGGGGTCCGCTCGAACAGGGTGAAGCTGTAACGCACTTGAGTCGTGCTGGAAGGGGTCAGCAAGTGTTCGCCAAGCAGGCCCAGTTGCGCCGCGTAGGTCGGGTCGGCCAGATGCTTGAGGTACTCGGTGGCCTTGGTTTGCAAGTCGTACTGCAAGGTGCTGGTGGCCGACAGGTCAAGGCGATCGAGGTCATACAAAGGGCGATTGAGCAGGGCGGCCAGTCGGCTGCGCGCCACACTGATGCCCTTGTTGGATTCGATCGGCTGAATGGTCGGCTGTTGTTGCCAGTCGCGGTAGGTCACCTTGCTGGCCAGTGCGGCAGCGGCCAGCGGGTCGTCGATCACAGCGTTTTGTGCGAGCAGGCGGATGTGGCTGTCAGTGAGGTCTGCCAGTTCGTCACGGCCATTGGCCAAGTAGTGTGAAGGCCGGCGCTGGGCGATCATCAGCGACAGTACCTGACGCAGGGCCAGACCGCGTTGAGACAGACTCAACGGGTCACTGGCAACACTCGTCAGGGCTCTATTGACCTGATTGAAGTCGGCGCCGTACCACACGCGCAACCCTTCGGCCATGCCATGCACTTCACCATGACCAGGCACCGCCGACAGCGGCACGCTGTTGAGGTAATCGCGCACGATGTTTTGACGAGCCGCGAGGGTTTGCGGGCCATCTTGATAAGCGCGCACGCTGGCGGAAATCATCTGACGGATTTTCTCGCTGCCCGACACGGTGAGGCCATCGGGTGAGTGGCGGTATTTTTCCAGCTGAGTGGCCAGGGTGCTGCCACCGGCAGTCTGACCGGGCAGGTGCAGCAGTTTGGCGATTTGCGACCAGGCCGCCTTGCCAAAACGCGGCCAGTCCACGGCGGGGTTTGCCAGGGGTTGTTTGGGGTCGAGCAGGTCGCGGTTCTCGATGAACAGCAGGCTGTGCACCACCAGCGGCGGGATCGCGGCAAAGCTCGAATACAGCTGCTGCGGATAGTTGTACTGATACAACGGCAAGGCGCGGCAGTCGGTAATGGATAAACCGGCCTGGATTTTCTCCGCGTAGGGCACGAAGAAGCCTTTTTCGCTGTAGTTGAACAGTTTCGGTGAGAAACGGGTTTGCGCGGAGATCATGTAGCCACGCTTGAGCAAGCGTGGCAAAAACTCACCCAGAGAACTGTAGCCCAGGCGCTTGTCGAAAGGCCCGGCACCCGGATAGAAAATCGAATCGCTGGGCCCCGGTTGCATCGAGTAACTCAGCGATGCAGCAAACTGGCTGAATTCGCGCGATTGCAGTTTCGAGCTGCGCATTTCCTTGGAGGCTGCCCAACCGAGCGCAACCAGAATAATCAATAACAGTAACCAGAACAGCCGCCAGCCATAACGACGACGGCGAGGTTTTTTCGGTAAAGGCGCTTCTTCCACGCGATCAGTCGGTTCCACAGTTTTACTCGAATCGGATTGCCACAAAGCGCCCATAGTCGATTGATCCATTTACGCAGATTGATCGGACTTGTCTGAAGCTTAGACGCTGGTTGGAACCGGTGAAAAATTTGTGAAAGCAAAAAAAACGCGAACCCATCACTGACCGTGGCGAGGGAGCTTGCTCCCGCTGGAGTGCGAAGCAGTCCCAAACCTGCAAGCGCGGTTTGTCAGGTGAGTCGCATTCAAATGGTTTACGGCGGCTTCGCCACCGAGCGGGAGCAAGCTCCCTCGCCACAGAGGCAGGTACTGCTCTAATGATGTGGTCAGAGCCAGCTTGCATCCCAGAGCGGATAATCTCCGATGTTTTCCACCAACCCTGCCCGTAATGGGTTGGCGACGATGTATCGGGCGAAAGGGCGCAGGTCTTCACCGTCGCGTATTGCTCTGTCGTGGTAGCCGCTTTGCCAGAAGGCTCCTGAGCCATTGACCGCTCTGTTTATAGTGAGCGTGCTACGAGATTTGATTGATTGCATTACCTGAGGCAGGGTGCCTTGCTTCAACTCAAGCAACCAGTGGAAATGATCGGGCATGACGACCCAGGCCAGAGAGTTGACTTGATCTTTTTCATGAGCCCGTTTCATTTCTGTTACCAGCAATCGGCCTATACGCCAGTCGGAGAAGAGCGGGCACCGCTTGTGAACGACGGTTGTGATCATATAGGCCCGTCCTGTTTCGGAGTACCTGCCACGGCGTAGACAATGAGAGTTTGGGCGGGGATGCATTCCATTGCGTCCTTGGGTCTGGGGTATCAATTGACCTTAGCTGCCTAGCCATAGAGTCGAAGCTTCCACTGCTGAGTGAAAAGTCCGAAAACACTGAAGTCCTCGCCACAGGGGATAGGGGTTGTCTGAGAGTATTGGGCTAGAGCCATCAAGCCGGTAAATACGGCTCAGGTAGGGGCCTGGCGCTGCACCATTGCTGTGCAATACTCGGTGCTGCTTCGCTGGCGAGTTCACGGCTGAATCCCAGGTAATGCCCCTCCATAAATGCGACTTTCGCCGAGAGTTCCCGCTGAATCTTGTCGTTTATATAGTGAAAAGCCCTGCGCTGAGCTTTTTATACTGCACGCCCCGCTGATCTTGCAGGTTTTGTCCTGCAAGACGGATCTACCCATGAAGTGGATCCGGTTTCAGGAAGTTCAGGCTTATCGGTCTGTACTTCGACACTCGGTGGTCATATCCAATAACAAGATGAGGTTGTACCCCTATGACCGTTGGCAATCACCTGCCCCACGGCGAGACCGCTCAGGGCGGCCCGCTCAAACGCGAACTCGGTGAACGGCATATTCGCTTGATGGCGCTCGGCGCCTGTATCGGTGTCGGTCTGTTCCTCGGTTCCGCCAAGGCCATCGAAATGGCCGGCCCGGCAATCATGCTGTCTTACATCATCGGTGGTCTGGCGATCCTGGTGATCATGCGCGCTCTTGGCGAAATGGCGGTGCACAACCCGGTTGCCGGCTCGTTCAGTCGTTATGCGCAAGATTATCTCGGCCCGTTGGCAGGCTTTCTCACGGGCTGGAACTACTGGTTCCTGTGGCTGGTGACCTGCGTCGCGGAAATTACCGCGGTGGCGGTGTACATGGGCATCTGGTTCCCCGATGTGCCGCGCTGGATCTGGGCGCTGGCGGCGTTGGTGAGCATGGGCTCGATCAACCTGATCGCGGTCAAGGCCTTCGGTGAGTTCGAGTTCTGGTTCGCCCTGATCAAGATCGTCACCATCATTGCGATGGTGATCGGCGGTATCGGTGTGATCGCATTCGGTTTCGGCAACAATGGTGTTGCGCTGGGGATTTCCAACCTGTGGAGCCATGGCGGTTTCATGCCCAATGGCGTGCAGGGCGTATTGATGTCCCTGCAAATGGTGATGTTCGCCTACCTGGGTGTCGAGATGATCGGCCTGACGGCCGGTGAAGCGAAAAACCCGCAGAAGACTATTCCGAATGCCATCGGCTCGGTGTTCTGGCGCATCCTGCTGTTCTACGTCGGCGCGCTGTTCGTGATTCTGTCGATCTACCCGTGGAACGAAATCGGCACTCAGGGCAGTCCGTTTGTGATGACCTTCGAGCGCCTGGGCATCAAGACCGCTGCCGGCATCATCAACTTCGTGGTGATTACCGCCGCGCTGTCGTCGTGCAACGGCGGCATCTTCAGCACCGGGCGCATGCTTTATAGCCTGGCGCAGAATGGCCAGGCCCCGGCCGGTTTCGCCAAAACCTCGAACGGTGTACCGCGTCGCGCCTTGTTGCTGTCGATCGGCGCGCTGCTGCTGGGCGTGTTGCTCAACTACCTGGTGCCGGAAAAAGTCTTTGTCTGGGTCACCGCCATCGCGACCTTCGGTGCGATCTGGACCTGGGTGATGATCCTGCTGGCGCAGCTCAAATTCCGCAAAGGTCTGACCCCGGCTGAACGTGCCGGTCTCAAGTACCGCATGTGGCTGTACCCGGTGAGCTCCTACCTGGCGCTGGCGTTCCTGGTGTTGGTGGTTGGCCTGATGGCCTACTTCCCGGACACCCGCGTCGCGCTGTACGTGGGACCTGCGTTCCTGGTGCTGCTGACGGTGCTGTTTTATGTGTTCAAGCTGCAACCGACCAACGTCCCGCAAGGTGCGGTGCGCGCGGCGGCGTAAGCGGCTAGCGCAGTAAAGAAAAAGCCCCGGTCGCAAGATCAGGGCTTTCTCTTTTCGGTTGGGACAACGCGATTTACCTGTGGCGAGCGAGCTTGCTCGCGCTGGAGTGCGTAGCACTCCCAAACCTGCGGTCTGTCAGGTAAATCGTGTTTATCTGTTCTGCGGCGGCTTCGCCCCCGAGCGGGAGCAAGCTCCCTCGCCACAGATGTGCGCTTTGATCATCTAAACCGCGGCCACGTGCGCCGGTCGGCTCTGCCGTTTGTTCCAGTCCAGCCACGCTGCCAGTACCGCCATCAATCCCGCCCCCAACAGGGCGCTGAAAATCTGCATGACCAACGCATCCCCGGCCAGCGAGTTGAGCATGTCCGCCAGTGGCGCCAGCAGCACCCCCAAACAAAACACTTCCAGCGAATAACGGCCCATGCGGCAGCATTGCCGCGCCAGCCAGTTTTGCGTCCAGCCACTGTTGGGCAAGAGCTTGGCGATGACGTAGGCCATCGCTAGAAAGTGCAGCAGTCGCGCCGGTGACAGGTTGGTCTTGCTGATCGGGTACAGCCATTCGCCAAGCATCCGGGGCATGAACGCGTCATGCACCGTCGGCCATTTCCATGACACTGCGATCAGCCCGGTAACCAGCAGATAGGTCGCTGCCGCAACAAACAGTGGCTGATGTGGCAAGGTGCGGGTGTCCGGTACAGCGGGGCGCTGACCGTGAATCGCCGCTGCACCCCCGAGGATAAACAGCAACTGCCAGGCCATCGGATTGAAGAACCACACGCCACCGTCGGTGGCCGCCAGGTTCCATTGAAACCACGGCGCCAGCATGTACAGCACCACCGACAACCCGACCACGTACTCGGCCTTGCGCAGTAGCATCGCCAGCACCGGCGGCAGCCCGAGCAACAGCAGAATGTACAACGGCAACGGGTCCATCAGGTTGGGTTTGAAGCGCAGCAGCAACTCATCGATCAAGGCCTGTTGCGTGTTGCTGAGGAAGTATTGCAGGCCCATTTCCTGCACCAGGTCACGGGTTTCCACGTGGCTGTTGGCGAAGAACACGATGCCCATCAGCACCGCCAACAGAAAAATATGCACCACGTACAGCACCCAGGCGCGGCGCAGGATTTTCACCGTCGCAATCAGCAAACCATCGCGTCGGGCAATCTTGCCGTAGGCCAGCACCGCCGCGTAGCCCGCCAGAAACACGAAGATCTCTGCCGCATCGCTGAAACCGAAATTGCGCACTGTGAAATGGGCAAGAGGGTTGTGTGGTACGTGATCCCAGAAAATGAAGATCAGTGCCAGTCCGCGAAAGAAATCGATGCGAAGGTCGCGTCCTTGGGTCATGACAACGGGCTCTTGAACAGGTGTGAGTAAAGGGGGGGCAGTGGCGCAAAAGGGTGTGCGCCGCACATCGGCGGCGCGCAGGGTGGCGTGATTTGGTGGCAATTGCAAAGGCGGGCTATTACCGGATGTCTCGGCCGCGGGAGCAGCAGGGGCGGGACACATCGCTGATGGCTCAAGCGAGCTTTTAGAACAGCCTTTTGGCCATTGGTCTATTTGTTGACTGGAAAATAGACAAGCGGGTCAAGGGTGCCAAGCTTTCTACGGGGGCAGGTGTTCAGACTGGAATCAAACGCAATGGACATGAGAGCCGCATTTCACGGTTTCCCCAGATTCGTGTCGGTTGGCCTGCTTAATACGTTGATCCACTGGTCGACGTTTTTTGTTCTGCACACGGTCATGAGTTTTCGTCAGGCACCCAGTAACTTCACGGGCTTTTGTCTGGCTGTTTCATTTTCCTTTTATGCCAATGCGCGATACACCTTCAAACAAAGAACCAGTGTTCCACGGTATTTGCTGTTTGTCGGGTTCATGGGGCTGTTGAGTTATGGCGTGGGGTATGGGGCGGATCAGTTACTGTTGCCGGGGTTGATAACGTTGGTGGTCTTTTCGGGTATCAGCCTGGTCTGCGGTTTTTTTTACTCGAAATATTTCATTTTTCGAGGGCGTGAGCGGTGAAGATCTCGCTGATTGTTCCCGTGTTCAATGAAGAACAGGCAATTAACCTGTTTTATCAGGCGGTTCGTCAGGAACTGTCGATCGCTGATTGTGACGTCGAGATCGTGTTCATCAATGACGGCAGTTCCGACCAGACGGCAGCGCAGGCCAAAGCCATCGCGTTGGCTGACGAGCATGTGCTGGTCATCAATTTTTCGCGCAATTTCGGCAAGGAGCCGGCGTTATTTGCCGGGTTGGAGTATGCCACCGGCGATGCGGTGATACCGATGGATGTCGATTTGCAGGACCCGATCAGTGTGATCCCCCTGTTGATCCGGGAGTGGCAGAACGGGGCTGATGTGGTACTTGCCAAGCGCCACGATCGCACCGCCGACAGCTATATGAAACGGCACAGCGCCGCACTGTTCTATCACCTGTTGAACCGGATTGCTTATACCCGGATAGAGGAAAACGTCGGTGATTTTCGGTTGATGGACCGCAAGGTCGTGAACGTGATTCGCACGCTCCCGGAGCATCGGTTGTTCATGAAGGGCATTCTCTCGTGGGCGGGTTTCAATACCGCAGTCGTTGAATACGAACGGGCCGAACGCGTGGCGGGCACCACCAAGTTCAACATCTGGAAACTGTGGAATCTGGCGCTGGAAGGGATTACCTCTTTTAGCACGGTGCCCTTGCAGTTGTGGACATATGTCGGTAGCGCGATTTCCCTGTTTGCAATTGTCTATGCCATTTACATGGTGCTGGACAAGATTTTCTTCGGTAATAACGTACCCGGTTACCCTTCGTTGATGACCGCCATTCTATTCCTGGGCGGTGTTCAACTGATTGGTATTGGCATATTGGGTGAATATGTGGGGCGGATCTATATTGAATCGAAACACCGACCGAGGTACGTGGTGAAAGATATTGTGGGTGGCAAAGGTAAGCGCGAATCGTAAAAAAAACAGCTGAGGCCCTGGCCGGGAAAGGAGCGCCAAAATGAAAGTGGCGAGTGTATTAAGTAGGGAGTTGCTCGGCCGTGAAGTGTTTGTGTTTTTTTTACTTGCCACTGTTGTTTACGTGCTCCCTCTGATACTGGTTGATTATTACTATATAGACGATAACTGGCGGTCCTTGGCGGCCGGTACAGGCTGGGCGGGGCAGGGGCGGTTACTGGTCGAGCTGTTTTACAACGCCTTGAGCTTCACCTCGGGCGCGCCCGATATGTTTCCCTTACCCTTGCTGATCGCCACGTTTGCCATGGCGTTTGCCTTGACGAAACTGACGAAGCATTACTACAAAACTCCCACCGTCTCCTGCTGTCTGGTGCTCCTGCCACTGTGGTACAACCCGTTTTTTCTACAAAATTTATCTTATCAATATGACGGGCCGGCAACGGCGTTGAGCCTGGTGGCGGTGATCTATGCAATGGCATTTCAACACAAAGCTGGCGTCGTTCAGGTACTGGTTCCCGGTGTATTGATTGCAGCGGGGCTCAGTTTGTATCAACTGAGTATCAATGTGTTTTTGGGGTTGTGCTGCATCGAGTTCGTCAGAGGTATTAATAATAAGGAGTCCCTTGCCTGTTTATTATCAATGGCAGGAGTGAAAGCCTTGCAGTGGGTCGCAGGCTTGATCATTTATTTTCTGTTGGCTTATCCACTCATGACCCATGAGCGCCTGGAGATGATTCCGTTCAATGCGAGCGGGCTATTGCTGATCCTGAACAATGTAGGTGTATTAGTCGGAAAAATCGGATTGCTTTTTCAGGGAGGGAATCGTTGGCTGGCGTGGGTGGTAGTGTTATTTTCGGTCGTTGGGGGAGGGCGGGTTGGGCGAACTATCACCCAGGGGAAAGAGACGTCGTTAAATAAGATGCTTCTGTTTTTTTTGTATTTTCTCATGATTGTATTTTTGTTTTTTCTGGTGTCAGGTTCGGCCCTGTTGTTCAGGTTTTTCAATGAGGGTGCCAGAACCCTGTTGGGTTTTGGCGTGCTGCTGGTGTTTTTGTTTTACCTGGCTCATCAGTGGTTGGTGACGGTTGACGCCAGGCTCGGTGTTGCATTGATTGTGCCGTTGCTCAGTATGCTTTCGATGTCGTATGCGTATGGACGGGTACTGAATTTGCAGAAAGAGTTTGGGCTGAATGCTGAATTCAGTATGGCCTATGATATTGCTTCCCATCAGCGCTTGCGCGAAGCAAAGCGGATATACATGGCAATAAACTATTCAAACAGTTGGTTGTTAGGCGCCAAGGGGAGTTTTGAACAGATTCCGGTGCTGAAATACATACTCAATATTGATTTTTACATGCTGTCGGAAAATTTTCTGAGGGCGGGAATTACCAATGTCGTTATTGAAAATGAACGGAGAAATGCGACGCTGGTAGGGTATCAAGGGTACGTCCCTGTGGTGGACAGCAAGTTTTACTCTATGGAAACTCTGAAAAAGACTTCCAACTCTGGTGAAATACCCCCTCACACGAATCGACCGGTTGAGCCCCGATGAAACAGATGTCCTTCGCCGATGCCGAGTATGCCGGCAAACGTAAGCAAACCCGCCGTGA
Organism: Pseudomonas fluorescens HK44; assembly: GCF_000217955.3. Taxonomy (GTDB): domain Bacteria; phylum Pseudomonadota; class Gammaproteobacteria; order Pseudomonadales; family Pseudomonadaceae; genus Aquipseudomonas; species Aquipseudomonas fluorescens_AQ. The sequence continues at coordinate 56,338 of NZ_AFOY02000017.1, forward strand.
GCGCTTCCTGATCGAGATGGATCAAGTCGTGCCCTGGAAGGGGTTGATTGCCTTGATCGAACCGCATTATCCAAAGGGTGAAGGCGGTCGTCCGGCGTATCCGTTGCTGGCCATGTTGCGGGTTCATCTGATGCAGAACTGGTTCGGCTACAGCGATCCGGCGATGGAGGAATCGCTGTATGAAACGATGATCCTGCGTCAGTTTGCAGGGCTGCATCTGGATCGAATTCCTGACGAAACCACGATCCTCAACTTCCGCCGCTTGCTGGAGAAGCATGACCTGGCGGGCGGGATTTTGCAGGTTATCAACGGTTATCTGGGTGAGCGTGGATTGATGTTGCGCCACGGAACGATAGTGGATGCGACGATCATTCATGCCCCCAGCTCAACCAAGAATAAAGACAAGAAACGCGATCCCGAGATGCATCAGACCAAGAAAGGAAATCAGTACTATTTTGGAATGAAATCCCACATTGGCGTCGATGCGGATTCGGGCTTGGTTCATAGCGTGGTCGGTACTCCTGCCAACGTGGCGGACGTGACACAAGTGGATCAACTGCTTCATGGGGAAGAGGTTCACGTCTGTGGCGATGCCGGTTACACCGGGGTGCAGAAGCGCCCGGAACATCAGGATCGCAAGATGATCTGGTCGATTTCTGCACGGCCCAGTTCGTACAAAGAGCATGGCAAAGACACGGTGATCGGCAGTGCGCTACGCGGAATTGAGTATGCGAAAGCGCAAGTCAGAGCCAAGGTTGAGCACCCATTTCGAGTGATCAAGCGCCAGTTTGGCTATACGAAAGTGCGCTTTCGTGGTCTGACGAAAAACATCGCTCAACAGACGACGTTGTTCGCCTTGTCGAACTTGTGGATGGTGCGAAAACGATTGTTGAATGCAGGAGAGGTGCGCCTGTAATGCGGGCTAATCGCCCTGAAACAGCGCGATTAGAGGAAAAATCATGAATTAAAGAGTGGAAAGGTCTGCTTTTCGACCAAATCAGCGTTTTTTGAACCTCACGCAGAGAAGGCATCAAAAATCGGTGGGTACTTCAGAACTTCCCTATGTACCTGATTGGTGATTATGGCTTTATCGTTATGAAAGAAGTTCCCGCTTCTGGAGAGGATAAATGGTAAGGGAAGTCGATGGCTCGAATGTCCGTACGCTCCAGAGTACGTGCTGGATACTGCTGATTATTCTCGTGGCGGCAGGGGTGCGTTTTTACGCCTTGAGCCAACCCGCTGTCTGGGCCGATGAAGGGTTTACCTTGCTGTTGAGTTCTTATTCGCCTTCTCAAATCCTGTTCCATACGGCCCGGGATGTGCACCCGCCGCTGTATTATCTGCTGTTGCATGAATGGATGAATGTGTTCGGAAATGGCGTTTTTGCTGCTCGAAGCCTGAGCGCACTGGCGGACGTCGTCACCGTCGGGATGGGCATCTGGCTGGTTTGCCTGGTCAGTACGCGACGGGCGGCGATGCTCGCCGGAATCATGTTGGCGTTGCTGCCCATAGCGGTACGCTACAGCCAGGAAGTTCGCATGTATGCGTTGCTTGCGCTGTTAATGGTTAGCGCAACGATTGCCTTCGTTTACTGGGTAAAAGGCTCAGGCGGTCATTGGCCGCTTGGCGTCTATGCATTGCTGATGGTTGCAGGACTTTATACCCACTATTTTGCCGCTGTGTGCATGGCGTCACACTGGGCCGGGCTTTTGGTATTGAGGTGTCAGAGCAAGTTGTTAGCGCCTGCAGGGTGGATGGCCAATGGGGCGGTGATTTTACTGTTCATGCCCTGGGTTCCGAGCCTGATGAACCAGTTGAGATTTTCCGGGTTTAACTGGATAGCGCCGCTGGATGTTTCTACGGTGGTGTCAGCGCTCTGGCAGTTTGTGAGTTATAGCGATGGGCCCAAAGAATCAATCTGGATGTTCTACAGTGTGCCGTTATTGATGTTGCTGGTGTCAGCAATGATTGTCATGCGGGACACGAGTGAGAGAAAACTCAGCACGCTGCTCGTCATCTATACCTGGTTTCCGTTGGTATTGATTGCAGGGGTCTCACTGGTTCGACCACTGTTTGTTTACCGTTATTTTGTGTTTGCTGCGCTGGGTTTTCCGATGATCCTGGCGGTGGCACTGGATGCAGTGTGGGGGCGCGCAAAAACGTTGTTTATCGTCCTGTTGCTATTAATAGTGTCAATGGAAAGTGTCGGGTTATATAACGTTCATCAACGGGGCCATGTTGTGTATGCCGAAGTCAACAAGGTCGATGCATTGGCAGAATACATCAACGTCTCTGCTCGACCTGATGACGGTGTCGTGGTTGCCAACAGGTTTCTTTACTATCCCTTTGCTTACTACAACAAGACCGGCGTGACCCCCATGCTTTATACGCCACCCCAAAAGGACGGTACCTCCGGACGTCCCGACGGTTATCTAACCTCGACACTGACTCAACAAAATGCAGATAAGGTCTATCTCGATAACCTTGAACGCCTGACGCCAGGCTCAGGTCGGGTGTGGGTGCTGGACGGCCGTGGTGACGGAGCGCAACAGGTCGTTATCCCTGAAAGCTGGCGGCTGCTCGATACCTTTACCCAAGGGGATGGAGACGTCCGGTTATTTGCAGTGAGCCCCGGGTTTCCGTGAAAAACCTAAAAAAAAACCAATCCGAATAGCCCCGTTAGCTAGCCTTTACCCATGACCGCCGGTCGTTGTATCGAGAGCGATTAGCGTAACCACGGATTCACGATGACGGTGAGTCGTCCGTGGACAGGCACCTGTCTTTATCAGGTTTACGTTGTTGGGGGAGAAAATATGCGTTTTTTGCGTCGTGACGATACGGGGTTTCTATCCCTGCGCTCATCGGTAGATAACGGTGGGTGGGTGCTGGTCATGATGCTGGCGATTGTTGTTCGGTTTTATTGCATCAGCCTTCCTTATTTCTGGACCGATGAAGCGTTCTCGGCGTTGGTGGGGGTTCAGTCGCCGGGGCGTATCTGGTTTCACCTGGGGCATGACGTTCATCCGCCGCTGTATTTTTTAGTGCTCCATGCCTGGATGGCGGTTTTTGGTGAGGGGGTGTTTGCGATTCGGGCCCTGAGTGCGCTCGCGGGGGTTGCGACAGTCGCGTTGGGTATGTGGCTGATGCGATTGATCAGCACGCCGAGGGTGGCCTTGCTGGCCGGGTTGTTTCTGGCCTTGTTGCCGATATCCGTTCGCTACAGCCAGGAAGCCCGGATGTACACGCTGGAGGGGGTATGGCTGCTGGGCGCAACCATCGCCTTGGTCTATTGGCTTCAAAGCGCTCGCAACCGATACCTGATGAGCTATCTCGTGCTCATGACGGCTGCGTTATACACCCATTACCTGGCTGTTTTATGTCTGCTGTCGCACTGGTTATACCTCGTTGTCTTGCGTCTTCAGCGAGATCAAACACTTCACTACCTTTCGCGGCCAATGTGGTGGGTCGTGAATGTGGCCATCGTTATTTTTTATATTCCCTGGTTGATCAGTCTGGGCAATGAGCTGTTCTTGAATACGGAGAAGCTGAAGACCGGAGGGGATATTTTCTGGATACCTGAATTGACGGTGTATACGTTGCCTTCAGCGGTCTGGAAGTTTTTAACGGTGAAGAGTGGACTGGAGTTTGCCAGCCCGGTTTATGTACTGCTGCCGGCACTGGTGATGGCATCGGTGGTGTGGGTCGGTCTCAAGGAAAGAAGCCGGTTGAAACTTGAGCTGTTACTGGTTATCTACGTGTTGTTGCCGGTATTGATTGTCTTTGTGGTGTCATTCGGTTTCCCCATCTTTGTTGAACGGTACATGGCATTTGCGGCGCTGGGCTTGCCGATGATTGCGGCGTTGGCAATCAGCCGGCTTGCCCGTAGTACGCGTGCCCTGGCGTGGATATCTGTCCTGTTGATGGTCGGTGTTCAACTCTTGGGACTCAATACAATCTATCAACAACAAGATGATCTGGATGATCCGCGCAACGCATCCCAGTATCCGCTTGACGATATTGTGTCGCGTATCAATGAGAACGCGATCGCAGGCGATAACATTATTGTGGATGGTGCGTACTGGTATTACAGCGTTGCTTACTACAATCGCTCGGACATTCAACCCTGGCTGTTTCAGGCGCCCTGGGATAACAGCACGGCTCACCGACCTAACGGTTATGGCGCGTCCACATTGATTTACCAGGACCGGGATAAAGTCTTTCTCGACAACCTTGTCAGCGTATCGCCCGAGATCAAGCGAGTGTGGTGGGTGACATCGACTCGCCTGGCGGATGAAGAAAACCACTTTCCAGGCAATTGGCAGTGCCTGTTCGCGCAAGGCGTGGGGGACATGGAGCTCCGACTCTATGTAACCCGCGCCTGGGCAGAGCAAACCACCAGCGGCGGCTGTGCTACCCAGCCACCTGATAATCGCGAGTATGCATTACACGACATTGGCCTCAAAACTGTCAGCCCGCGCCATCTGCCACATCCGTGAATAGAACTCGCCGTTCACTTCCCCGGTCAGCAACTCGCCGGGTTTGAGGAACACGTGCAATTGGGAGAACAGTTTGATCTCGGTCGCTGACATGCGCCGTACCAGGTGTTTGGCCGATAGCTGCGACGGGTGTTCGAGGCCTGCCGCGGCGAGCATTTCGGCCAGGGCCTTGAGGGTGCTGCGATGGAAGTTGAACACGCGCTGGGCCTTGTCCGGTACCACCAATGCGCGTTGGCGCAGGGTGTCCTGAGTGGCGACGCCGGTCGGGCACTTGTTGGTGTGGCAACTTTGCGACTGGATGCAGCCGATGGCAAACATGAAACCGCGGGCCGAGTTGGCCCAGTCGGCGCCAATCGCCAGGACGCTGGCGATGTCGAAGGCGCTGACGATTTTGCCGCTGGCGCCGAGTTTGATCTTGTCCCGCAGGTTCAGGCCCACCAGGGTGTTATGCACGAACAGCAGGCCTTCACGCATCGGCACGCCGATGTGGTCGGTGAACTCCACCGGCGCAGCGCCTGTACCGCCTTCCTTGCCGTCGACCACGATAAAGTCCGGCAGGATGCCGGTTTCCAGCATGGCCTTGGCAATGCCCATGAATTCCCAAGGGTGGCCGAGGCAGAACTTGAAGCCTACCGGTTTGCCGCCTGACAGCTCACGCAGTTGCTTGATGAAGTGCATCATTTCGATCGGCGTGGAAAATGCGCTGTGGCGGGACGGCGACACACAGTCCTGGCCCATCGGAACGCCGCGAGTGTCGGCGATTTCCTGGGTCACTTTATGCTTGGGCAGGATGCCGCCGTGACCAGGCTTGGCGCCCTGGCTCATTTTGATTTCGATCATCCGTACCTGCGGGTCCTGAGCCTGGGCGGCAAAGCGTTCGGGGTCGAAGCGTCCGTCGGCGGTGCGGCAGCCGAAGTAGCCGCTGCCCAGTTCCCAGGTCAGGTCGCCACCGTGTTCGCGGTGGTAGGGGCTGATGCTGCCTTCGCCGGTGTCATGGGCGAAGTTACCGAGTTTGGCGCCCTGGTTGAGGGCGCGAATCGCGTTGGCGCTCAGCGAGCCGAAGCTCATGGCCGAGATGTTGAAGACTGAGGCCGAGTACGGTTTTGTACATTGCGGGCCACCAACGGCCACCCGGAAATTGCTCGGATCACTCACGGGCGCCGGGCGCATCGAATGGCCGATGAACTCGAAACCCGACTGGTACACGTCGATCAGCGTACCAAAGGGTTTGTCGGCACTTTCGTTCTTTGCTCGCGAATAGACCAACGAACGCTGGGCCCGGGAGAAGGGCAGGGCGTCGCTGTCGGATTCGAGCAGGTATTGGCGGATTTCCGGGCGAATACCTTCGACCAGATAACGGATATTGCCCAGAATCGGGTAGTTGCGGCGTACCGCGTGGGGGCTTTGCAGCAGGTCGAAAATACCCAGCAGGCTCAGCAGGCCGGTGACGATGGAGATTGGCCAGAGCCAGTCGTATTCAAGAAACGGCAGGCTGGCGAAGGTGAAAATCACACAGACGGCAAAGAAGGCGTAGCGGCTCAGGAGTGACAGGCTCATACGGTTTCCTTGGGTTCGGACTCATCAGGTTCCGTCAGGCATTTTGTGCCTGGAGAAAGATAGAGAACAGTTCGGACTGGGATTTGATCCCCAGCTTGCTGTAAATGTGTTTCTTATGGACTTTCACGGTTTCGGCAGAGATTTCCAGCTTACGAGCGATTTCCTTGCTGGAGCAACCGCTGAGCATCCAGCGACCGACGTCCAGCTCTCGGGCTGTCAGTTGTGCGCCCTTGAGCTGTTTCACCGAAGCTTCGAGGCGGATGCGCCAGTCGCTGTGTTGGGCCGGTTGTGCAGGCGTCAGTGTTTCATTGATCTCAAACGGCAGGCGCTGACGCAGCAGGCTCGACACCCATGGCTGGATCAGTGACAGCAGGGCTATTTGTTCGCTGCTGAACCGCTGCTTGCTACCCAGCGAAAGGCACAGCGTACGGACGCCCTCAAGTTGGCAATTGAACTGGATTTCGTCGGCCACCACATTCAGACGAAAGTAGCGCTGGTAATACTCGGTCAGTTCGAAATGCTCCGGCGCCACTTCGGACAGGCGATAGAGACCGGTGCGCGATTGTTCGCGGCAGGCGATGTAGAAGGGGTCCAGCAGGAACAACCCCATGAGGTAGTCCTGAAACAGCGGGTCCGGGCTGCCGTCCTCGCTCGGGCTTTCGGCGAATACCTGCGGGTGTTGATCGTCATTGAAAAGCAGCGCCACCCAGCTGTCGAAGGTCACGTACTGATTCAGCAGGCGCAGCAGTTGCGCCCAGAAATTGGGTTTGTCCAAGGCGTCAATCAACTGCCCGACCGAGCGGTGCCAGGCGATGTCTTCCAGCGAGAGTTTCATTCGTCGATCCCTATCGGCCAATTGCTGCCGTGCATACTGGCGTACAGAGACTGGTCGGGCAATTGTCGAAAGATCGTCCGAGCGCGGCCGGACGATCTTTCAGGTGACGAGGTTTGACTGGCGGATTGGCAGTTCGATCCGAAAGGTGGTGCCCACCCCGACTTCGCTGCACACGGTAATGTCGCCACGATGCTTTTTCACAATGCCATAGGACAATGACAGGCCTAATCCGGTCCCCTGGCCCACCGGTTTGGTGGTGAAGAAGGGATCAAAGATTTTCAGCAGGCATTCGGGCGCGATGCCTGAGCCAGTGTCCGCCACCTCAATCCAGACTTTTTCCCCGGCAACCCCATTACTCAGGGTAATGGTCCCGCGTTCGGGGCCCATGGCCTGGGCGGCGTTGACGATCAGGTTCATGATCACCTGATTGATCTGCGAGGGCAGGCACTCGATCTCGGGAAGCGTCTGATAGTGCTTGATTACATCGGCCTTGTACTTGAGTTCGTTGGCGACAATGTTCAGCGTCGAATCAATACCCGTTTGCAGATTGACCGACTGCCACTCCTGGCTGGTATCTGCGCGTGAGAAGTCCTTCAGGTCCCTGACGATTTGCCCGACCCGGTTGATACCGTCCTTGGACTCCTTGATCAGCAGCGGAATGTCTTCACGCAGGAAGTCCAGCTCCACTGCTTTACGCAACGTTTGGAGCCGTTCGAGAAGCTCAAAGGAGCCAATGGCTTCTTCGGCCCCCTGATAGGCGTCGAGCATGCTCTGCAACTGCTTGAAGTAACCCTCCAGGGCGCCGAGGTTCGAAGAAATAAAGCCGATGGGGTTGTTGATTTCATGAGCGACACCCGCCGCCAGTTGCCCCAGTGACGCGAGTTTTTCCGACTGTATCAACTGGCTTTCGAGTTGTTTGCGCTCGTCGATCTCCTGTTGCAGTTCGACGCTCGCTTGCTGGAACTGCCGAGTCCGTCGTTCGACCAGGTGCCCCAACTGATCCAGTTGCACGCTGGCGCGTTCGGTCATGTCCCATTTACTGGTCAGGGTATTGGCCATCTGCTGGACTTCGATGTTGTCGAAGGGTTTTTTCAGGATCAGCAGCCGATCGTGGGCCTGCAAGCGATTGAACAGGTCATCCCAGGAGTAGTCGGAATAGGCCGTACAGACCACCACCTGCAAACGCGGATCGGCTTGCCATAAATGCTCGATGGTTTCGGCGCCATCCCAGCCCTGGGGCATGCGCATGTCGACGAACGCCAGTGCATAGGGGCGATTATCGTGCCGGGCCTGGACCAGTTTGCTCAAGCCTTCCTGGCCAGCATAGGCCGAGTCCAGCTCGAAGCGGGTGCTCGTCGTTTTGATTTGCGTGCCGAACAGCGCCGACTCCATCTCTTCCAGTTCGCCGTGTTGCGGCAGCTCAGGTGTCAGGATCTTGCGAAAGTCGTCATGGATCGACGGTGTGTCGTCAATCAGCAGGATGCGTCGATTCGATGACTCGCTCATGTTTCACCTTCGGCGATTTTCAAGGGGATTTTCAAGGTGAACAGTGCACCTTTTCCCGGACCGTCGCTGTGGGCTGTCAGGTGGCCATTCATCTCGATGGCCGCGAGGGCGCAACTGTGCAAACCAAAACCGTGACCTTCCTTGCGCGTGGTAAAACCGTGGGCAAAGATCCGGGTCATGTTTTCGGCCGAGATGCCTTCGCCTTCGTCCTTGACGCTGACCTGCAGCGTGGCGTCGTCGACCACCTTGACCCCCAGGGTCATTTCCCGGGGGCGGTCGCTGAGGTCGGACATGGCGTATTTGGCGTTGCTGATCAGGTTGATCAGGATCAGCAGCATCCGGTGTTTATCGCCCATGACCGTGGGCACTTCGGCGTAGTCCTTGACCACGGTGACGTGGTGGCGGGTCAGGGCGCCCGAGTTCATGCGCAGGGCGTCTTCGAGCAGTTCGCTGACTTGCAGCGGCTCCATCAGGCTGTTGGCCCCGGCGTAGGACTGCTGGGTGGCAACGATGTCCTTGATGTGGTCAACGCTTTTGCTCAATTGCGCCAGTTCGTCGCTAATGCCTTGCTGCTCAAGGGCAATGGCTTCCACCAGTTGATTCAGGTAACCGGGCAGCAATTTGCCTTTTTCGTCTTCGGTGATGAAGTGGCCGAGATCACCGTGATGCTCGTTGATCAGCTGCATCGCCTTGCCCAGCCCCAGCGCCTTGCTGTTGCGCAGTTTGCGGGTGACCAGGTCGGCGGAGATATTCACGCTGTTGAGCACATTGCCGACGTTGTGCAGCACGTTGGTGGCGATCTCGGCCATCCCGGCCTGGCGTGCGGTGTCCAGCAGTTCGCTTTGAGTGTCCTTGAGTTCACGGGTGCGCTCTTCGACCCGTTGTTCCAGGCTTTCATTGGCCGCGTGCAGGTCCCTGTTGACGCGGTTGATTTCCGCAAAACTGCGTAGGAGCCGGAGGGTCAAATACAGCAACAGCAGAACCAGCAGCGCTGAAAACACCAGCATGTACAGGTGGTATCGCTGCTCGTTGGTGTCGATCAGTTGCTCGTCTTTATTGAACAGGTCGGTGATATCGTCCAGGCGCGCAGCCAGCGGTAGCGCTTCGATCCGCGTCAGGAGGCTGTTGACGATCGGTTGTTCGCGCAGGATCAACGCGATGTGGTTGCTCAGAATATCTATCGGCTCATGAAGCTCTTCGGGCAGGCGCGGTTTGTTCACCGCCATTTTGTTCTGGCCTAGCAGAATGTCGGCGGCCCTGTCGTCAGTGGTGACCTGGGCGAACTCCAGGCTGCTGAGCAACAGGTCGTAGGTGTCGGTAGCGATGTTCTGCAGTTGCAGTTTGTCGTAGTCCGGGAGGTGGGTGAGCTGGTTCTGGATGTCGTCTTCGGCGGTCGGCAAGAAGGCCAGGGAGTTGCGCAATACCGCATTGTGGGACTTGAACTGCTCTACCAGGCGGGTCTTTTCCTTGAGCAAGGTGAGGTAGGCGTCATATCGGGCCTGCCAGATTGCTGAGTCTGTGCGTTCGTGGCCGGGTTCGATCGCCTCGAATTGTTGCCACAGGCGAGTCATTTCGGTCAGGGGGGCGACCAGCGGATCGTAGTTGTGGCTGATGGCGATCCTGGCCTTGAAGATCTCGGTTTCCCATTGAGCGTTGAGTTGTTTCATCCGGCCGATCAGGTCTCGAGCGTCGGAATAGCTTGAGGCCTGGTCGGTGCTGGCCTTGATGTAGAGGAACACCAGCGTGGAGGCGAGCAACAAGGTGATGCCAGTGAGCAACAGCAGACTGAGTCGACGGGACACTTTCATAAGGGTTTGCCTCCCCACTCGCCGGTCAGGGTCTTGAGGAATTTGATGATCAGGGCCTTGTCTTTTTCGGAAGGGACGCGTCCCAGCTGGAACTTGAACATCACATCAACGGCTTCTTCGAGGGTTTTTGCCGTGCCGTCATGAAAGTACGGCGCGGTCACCGCGACGTTGCGCAGGCTGGGGACCTTGAACACGTTGCGGTCTTCCTCGTCCTTGCTCACCAGGTAACGGCCCAGGTCCGATTCGGTCAGATTGCCCCTCATCTGGAAGTAATCGCCCATCACCCCGAACTTCTGGAACATGTTGCCGCCGATGTTTACCCCTTGATGGCAAGCGATGCAGCCGTAGTCCTTGAAGCGTTGGTAACCGTATTTTTCATCGAGGCTGAGAATGTCGGTGTTGCCCAGCAGGTACTGGTCGAAACGCGAATTGGCGCTGAGCAAAGTGCGCTCGTAGGTGGCCAGGGCATTTTGCACATTGGCCGCCGTAACCCCATTGGGGTAAGCGTTGCCAAACGCCGAACGGTAGGCCGGGTCAGTGGACAGCATTTGCACCACGTGTTCCCAGTTGCTGCCCATTTCAGTGGGACTTTCCACCACTGCGTGGACCTGTTCTTCCAGGGTCGCGGCGCGACCGTTCCAGAACTGCCTGAAGTTCAGGCTGGCATTCAACACGCTGGGGGTATTGACGGTCAGCGGCTGGCCGTTGAAACCGATGGAAAATTTCTTGTCATCGGCGCCGCCCTTTTCCAGGTGATGGCAACTGGCACAGGACAGGCTGTTGTTGACCGACAACCGCGTTTCGTTGAACAGCTGACGACCCAGTTCGAGACGTTGAGGGTCTTGCGCAGGTGCCGGTGGCAACGGTTTGAGGGGTTCGTCCAAAGGCTCGGCACTCGCCGTCAGGCCGAGTCCGAGCATCAGTGTGGTGAGCAGCGTGAATCCATAGGGCGACATCTGATAATTCCTTTGCCGGGTGCCTGCACTGTTGGGGCGTCGGTCTACGTGCGCGGTGGTGCCTGTTGCCTGTCGGTGAGCAACTGTACGAATTCCTGGGGGAGCACGGCTTTGCTGAAGAGGTAACCCTGGCCTTCCTCACACTGAAGGGCCTTGAGAAAGTCGAGCTGCTCCAGGGTTTCCACGCCTTCGGCGATGATATTGAGGTTGAGGCTCTTGCCCAGGCTGATGATGGCGCTGACCAGCGCAGCGTCGTTGTTGTCGGTGCTCAGCCCGCGAACGAATGACTGGTCGATTTTCAGTACATCGATCGGGAACCGTCGCAGGTAGCTCAGGCTGGAGTAACCGGTGCCGAAGTCATCGATTGCCAGGCGCACGCCCAATGACTTGATGGCGTGCAGGGTTTGCACGGTGGCCTCGACGTTCTGCATCAGCACGCTTTCAGTGATTTCGAGCTCCAGCAGCGTTGGGTCGAAGCTGGTCAGTTCGAGGATCTGTACGATACCGTCGACAAAATCGCGCTGACGGAAGTCGATGGCCGAAACGTTGACGGACATGCTGATCGCTGGCAATCCGGCCAGTTGCCAGGCACGGGCCTGTTGGCAGGCCTGGGTCAATACCCATTTGCTCAGGGGAACGATCAGCCCACTGTCCTCGGCCACTCCGATGAAATCCGTTGGGTACACCCACCCGTGACCGGGTTTCAGCCAGCGAACCAAGGCTTCTGCACCAACCACTTTGCCGGAACGCAAATCAAGTTTGGGTTGGTAATGCAGGACGAACTCGTCGCGCTCCAGTGCCAGGCGCAGGCCGGATTCGATGCTTTGCTGCTCACGGGCGCGCTGATTCATGTCGTCGATGAAAAAGCTGAAGTCGTTAAGGCCTCTCTCCTTGACGTTGTGCATCGCGGTTTCGGCTTTCTTGATCAGCGGCACGGCATCCAGGCCGTCGTTCGGGTAGATGCTGATACCCAGGCTGGCGGTCACGCTCAGGTTATGGCCGGCAATGTGCTGTTGGGTGTTGACGGCTTTCAGCAGCTTTTCGGCGATGCCTTTGGTTTGCTGGGGATGTTGGATGTCCGCGAGGATCACCACGAACTCGTCGGAACCGTAGCGAAACACCGAATCGGATTCACGCACCGTGGACACGAGGCTCTGGCCGACCCGTTTGAGCATTTCGTCGCCAACCGGATGCCCCAGTGCGTTGTTGATACGCTTGAAGCGGTCCAACCCCAGAAATATCACCGCCAGTTGTTTGTCGTGCCGCCGTGAAAGGGCCAGGGACTGAGTCAGTCGATCACCCAACAAAGTGCTGTTGGGCAGGCCGGTGAGTACATCGTATTGCAACAGATGGGAGACTTTGAGCAGCTCCTGAACGCGGTCTTCGATGGTTCGCTCCAGGCTGAGCATTTTTATCGCGGCGTCCTGGGCCATCTGCCATTTCCAGGTCAGGGCGCTGGCCATCTGGCGGATTTCCAGGCTGTCGAAAGGCTTTTTCAGCACCAGCAACTGGTCGCCGAACGCCAGGCGTTCGGCCATCGCTTCCCAGGTGTAGTCAGAGAAGGCGGTGCACAAAGCGATTTGCAGGTGTGGGTCGACCTCCCAGAGTCGCTCGATGGTCTCCAGACCGTCCCAACCCGGTGGCATGCGCATGTCGGTAAACGCCAGGGCATAGGGCCTGCCTTCGGCCTGGGCACGTTTGACCAGTTCCAGTGCTTCTTCTCCCTGGTAGGCCGAGTCGAGGAGAAACGTCGGGCGAGCGCGTTGTTCAGTACCGAATAACAGCTCTTCGGTGCCGGCCAGCGACTGCTCGTCCGGCACATCGGGGCTGAGAATCTTGCGAAAGTCCTGATGGATCGAAGGCATGTCATCGATGATCAGGATGCGCCGGTTGGTGGGGGCGAGCGATGGTTTCATCCCCGGTCCTCCGGTGGATAGGGTGAGTCTTCGAGCCGCGGGTTCGTTGCGCCGGGGAAGGTCGGTGGCACGATGCTGCCGGCCATCAGCAACGCCGCTGCCTGCTGGCTGCTGACGGCTTTGCTGAAGTAATAGCCCTGGGCGTTCATTGGCGAGCCGGTGGAGATCAGCGAGCTGCGCTGTTCCTGGGTCTCGACGCCCTCGGCAATAATGCCGATGCCCACTTCGCGGGCAAAATTGATGATCGCGCGCAGGGTTGTGGCGCTGGCGGGATCGCGGGTCGCGGTGTCGATGAAAGCCTGGGCAAGTTTGAGGTGATTGACCCGATAGGTCTTGAGGTAGTCGAACGAGGAGTACTCGGTGCCGAAGTCATCGATGGCTATTTTCACCCCTAGCTCACGTAAGCGGGGCAGCACATCGTTATGGGTCCACTTGGTTTGTGCCAGCGTCGCTTCGGTAACGTCGAAGCGCAGGTCCCAGGGGCAGAGGTTCCACAGGGCTGTGGTGCGCAGCACGTCGTAGATCAGGTCAGGACCGCTCTTGAGCTGGGCCAGCGAAAGCTTGATCGCAATCACCGGGGGCGCCATGCCTTCGTCGCGCCACTGACGCATTTGCTGGCAAGCGCGATCCAGCAACCAGTGCCCAAGCGCGATGATCACGCCGGTTTTTTCCGCTGCGGGAAGAAACATCTCGGGCTCCAGCATTCCTCGTTCTGGATGACTCCAGCGAACCTGGGCTTCCATGCCGAGGATCTTCCCGGTGCTCAGGTCGACTTCGGGCAAGTAATGCAGTTCAAGCTGGTTTTGCTCGATGGCTTGTTTCAAATCCTTGGCAATCGACACCCGGTCGAGTACTTCCTGATTGATTTCCTTGGAGTGGAAGTGGTACTGGTTGCGGCCTTTTTCCTTGGAGCGGTACAGCGCCATGTCGGCTTGAGCCAACAGACTCTCGGCACTCAAGCTGGTACTGGAGTAAGTGCTGATGCCAATGCTGACCGAAACCCGCACGTTGTTGCCGTCGAGTGTGTAGGGCCGCACCAGCTCATCGCGGACCTTGCCCGCCAGGGCCGCCGACTGTGTCGGGTCGCCGGCGTCGAGCTGCACGATGACAAACTCGTCACCACCAAGACGCGCCACAATGTCGTTTTCGCGGACACAGGCCTTGATGCGTCGGGCAACGTCCTGCAACAGCAAATCCCCGATGGGATGGCCAAGGGTGTCGTTGATGCGTTTGAAATGATCGAGGTCCAGGTAAAACACGGCGAATGTTGCCGCCCCCCGACGCGCGGCAGCGAATGCCTGGTGCAGACGTTCGAGAAGCGTCGCGCGGTTGGCCAGCCCGGTCAGCCCGTCGGTACGTGCCAACAGGGCGATTTTCTCTTCGGCCAGCTTGCGTTCAGTGATGTCGATGATGATGCCTTCGACCTCCAGCAGGCGTCCGTCCTGGTTACGCACCGGCACGTAGCGGTTTTCGACCCAGCGCCAGTCGCCGGTGCCGGTGCGCAGACGAAACTCGATGGATGCCCCGGCAGCGTCCCTGCCAAGTATCCGCGCCATGGCGTTGTCGACCTTGCCCTGGTCCTCGGGATGAATCAGCTCCTGAGCCCAGTTTGCGGAGGCCACCAATTGCGCTGCCACGTGACCGAATTTGGTGATGTTGTGGGAGATGTACATCAAGGGGAACGAGGGTTCGCCGCGCAGCCGGTACAAAATGGTCGGGCTGTTCTGCACGATGATATTGGCGTCGGACAGCTCGCGGGTTCGCTCTTCGACCGCCTGCTCCAGCAGGTTCATTTTTAATGCGGCTTCTTCGGTCATTTGCCATTTGACGGTCAGGGTGCTGGCCATCTGCCGGATTTCAATGGCATCGAAGGGTTTTTTCAGGATCAGCAGGCGATCGCCGAGTTCCAGCCGTTCGGCGATATCGTCCCAGGAATAGTCGGAATACGCGGTACACAACGCGACTTGCAGCTTTGGATCGACCTGCCAGAGCCGTTCGATGGTTTCCAGACCGTCCCAGCCGGGCGGCATGCGCATGTCGATAAAGGCCATCGCATACGGAAGGTCCTTGGCCAGAGCGGCTTCGACCTTGGCCAGGGCTTCCCGGCCCTGAAAGGCGCTGTCGAGTACAAACCCCGGGTCCGAAGCCACGACTTGCGTGCCGAACAGGGCCTCTTCGGCGCTGCTCAGCGCATCATCGTCGAGCGCGTGGGGGCTGAGGATCTTGGCAAAGTCCTGATGGATAGAGTCGGTGTCGTCGACGATCAGGATCCGCCGGTTTTTCTGCGCAAACGGTGTCTTCATTGCAATGCACCGTTGCAAATGAGCCCTCGCAGCGTTGTGTTCATACGGCATCCCTTCCTGATCGCAGTGTGCTATGGGCGCGGATATTGGATCCAGGTGCCCAGAGCATAGTCTGCGACTGTCGAGTTCGCCGCCTGCTGTGTGGCAAATCTATTGCGAACTGTGCTGAAAAACCGTCTAGCCTGTAGTTCAGGCCCATGGAGGAAGGGGAATTCCCTTGGGTGCTCACAATACGACTGGCCTGTTTCAGCTGAGGTAATGCCATGGATGAGCTGCTTAAACCCCGAGTGTTACTGGTTGATGACGAAGAATCGATCCTCAATAGCCTGCGCCGGCTGTTGCGCGGTCAACCCTATGAAGTGCTGCTGGCCGCAAGCGGCGCCCAGGCGCTGGAGATCATGGCGCAGCAACCGGTTGATCTGGTGATGACCGACGCACGCATGCCCAACATGGACGGTGCGACCCTGCTGACGCACATCCACGAGCGCTATCCCGATACCGTGCGCATCCTGCTGACCGGGTATGCCGACCTGTCGATGATCATCAAGGCGATCAACGAGGGGCAGATTCACCGTTACATCAGCAAACCCTGGAACGACGAGGAAATGCTGCTGACGTTGCGTCAGTCGCTGGCGTATCAACGCTCCGAGCGCGAGCGGCTGCGTCTGGTGCAGTTGACGTGGGATCAGAACGAGGAGTTGAAGCGGCTCAACGTGTCCCTGGAAAAACGTGTGGCAGCGCGTACCGCGGAGCTGCAGCAGACCGCCGACATGCTCGATCTGGCCTTTGAAGAACTCAAGCACAGCTATGTTACCGGCACCGAAGTGTTTTCGCTGCTGGCCAATCTGCGTCTGCCACCGGCCAAGCAAACCAACCGGCAAATCATCGATCTGGTGCGTATCTACTGCCAGACCCATGGGCTGGATGAGGCCAGCAGCCGAGACCTGACCATGGCGGCGGCGCTTTACAACATCGGCAAGCTGAGCTGGACCGACAGCATGATGACGGCCCCTTCGGACCTGTTGCATCACGCCGAACGGGAGTTGTATCGCGGATATCCGAAACAGAGCGAGTCGCTGTTGATGACGCTTGAGCCTATGAAGGATGCCGCACGCCTGATCCTGCACCATCAGGAACGCTGGGACGGCAGCGGGTTTCCCGATCGCCTCAAGGGGGAGGCAATCCCTTTGGGTTCGCGCCTGCTGAAGCTGGCCGTGGACTTTATCGAATTACAGCGCGGGCTGATTCTTGAGCGAAACATGAACAGCGATGAAGCGCTGCTGTTCATCCGCAAATACACCGGGCGTCTCTACGACCCGGAATTGGTGGAGGACTTCGTTCAGGTCTGCGCTACGTACCAGCGTGATATCACCCTCGGCGATCCGACGGTCAAGGTGCTGAGCACCCGCGATCTGGCGGCCGGGATGGTGCTGGCGCGCAACCTCAATGCCGACAACGGCATGCTGCTGCTCAATGCCGGCAAGGTGCTCAATGGCCCGCTGGTGGAAAAACTCATCGCTTTCGAAGCCATGGAGGGCGCCAGGTACAGTGTATTTGTCCATGTGCCCGAGGAACCTGAAACAGCTATCTCCGCGTAGGCGCTGGCGAAGCCTGCGATCTTTTGATCTGTGTAATGAAAAGATCGCAGCCGGCGGCAGCTCCTTGCGCGGCGCTGGTTTTTTCGAGGTGACGCAGAACCTGCACTCATGTGATCCTTGGCTCTTTTGTCCAAGGCCATCGTTGATCCATGACGCTTTCATCCCCTGTTTCACCGCGCATTATCCACATTGCCGCTGCCTTGCTGATCGGCCCGGACGGCCGAACCCTGCTGGTACGCAAGCGCGGGACCCAGGCCTTCATGCAGCCGGGCGGCAAGGTCGAGGCCTGTGAGCAACCGGTCGATGCGCTGGCCCGCGAGCTGGAAGAAGAACTGGGTTTGGTCATCGACACCACTCAAGCGAGCTATCTGGGCAAATTTTCTGCGCCCGCCGCCAATGAACCGGGGTGTGTGGTCGACGCCGAGATTTTTCAGCTGGATATCCAGCAACAGGTCACCCCGGCAGCAGAGATCGAAGAAGTGTTGTGGGTTGATCCGCACAATGTCGTTGATCTCATCCTGGCGCCATTGACACGGGACCTGATCCTGCCGTTTTATCGAACCTCCCTGACGGCTCCGGCCTGACTGCTCAATGACAAGGACTGCGTCATGATTCCAACCCACGATCTGTTGATTTTTGCGGCGGCCTCGCTGCTGCTGGTGCTGGTGGTGACACCGGGCCGGCGCATGGCCTGAAGCACATGGCAATCCAACGACTCGATGCCAGCCATGCACTCGCTTACCGGGCGCTGATGCTTGAGGCCTATGACCGTCACCCGCAGGCGTTCACGTCGAGTGTCCGCGAGCGTGCGGTAATGCCATTGAGCTGGTGGGAGTCACGCTTGACCAGCCCGCTGGATGTGCTGTTCGGCGCATTTGAAGACGGCGAACTGGTGGGTATTGTCGGCCTGGCCTTCGAGGCACGGGAAAAAGCCCGGCACAAGTCAACGCTGTTTGGCCTGTATGTGTCGGACACGGCCAGACAGCGCGGGCTCGGCTACCAACTGGTTGAGGCGCTGTTCACTGAGGCTCGGGGGCGGCCGGGGTTGAAACTGATTCAATTGACCGTCACCGCGGGCAATGACGCCGCATTGGCGTTGTATCTGCGTTGCGGTTTCGTGCAGTTCGGGCTCGAACCGTTGGCGGTGCGGGTTGGCGAAGAGTACTTCGACAAGATCCACATGTGGCGCGAAGTCCCGGCCTGACGCTGTGGCGAGGGAGCTTGCTCCCGCTGGGCTGCGCAGCAGCCCCAAGGTCTGCCACCACGCTCTTTCAGGTTTACCGCGTTCGCTGACTTTACGACGGCTTCGCCGCCGAGCGCGAGCAAGCTCGCTCACCACAGGTGTGATCTCTGTCAGCGCACCGCGCTAACCCCATCCAGGGTCGAGAACGAGGTGTCCTTGGCCGTCAGCAGAAAGTCGCGCATGTACGGCGCGTCGAGCATGTCGGCGCGGATCCCGGCGTATAGCGTGGCAAACAAACCTTTCTCACCGAGCCGCTTGGCCTTCACATAACCCCGTGAGCTGTATTCATGCAGCGCCCAATGCGGCATGCCGCAGACGCCACGACCGCTGGCCACCAGTTGCATCATCATCACCGTCAGCTCTGAGGTGCGTACTTGTGCCGGTTCGATATCGGCCGGCTCCAGGAAGCGGGTGAAGATGTCCAGTCGATCGCGTTCCACCGGGTAGGTGATCAGGGTTTCGCTGAGCAAATCTTCCGGGACGATGTACGGCTTGTTCGCCAACCGATGCTGATTGGCCACCGCGAGCATCGCTTCGTAGGTGAACAACGGCACGTAGGTGATCCCGGCCAGCTCCAGCGGGTCGGACGTTACCACCAGGTCCAGGTCACCACGGGCCAGGGCCGGCAACGGGGCGAAAGAGAAACCCGACGCCAGGTCCAGCTCGACTTCCGGCCAGGCGTCACGGAACTGGTCGATGGTCGGCATCAGCCACTGAAAGCAGCTGTGGCATTCGATGGCCATGTGCAGTCGTCCGGCGGTGCCACCGGCCAATCGTGCGATGTCGCGCTCGGCACCGCGCAGCAGCGGCAGGGTCGCATCGGCCAGTTGCAGCAGGCGCAGGCCGGCGCTGGTGAAACGCACCGGTTTGGTTTTGCGCACGAACAGCGGCATGCCCATGCGCTCTTCCAGCTCTTTGAACTGGTGGGACAGGGCGGACTGGGTCAGGTGCAGCCGGTCGGCGGCTTCGACCAGGCTGTCGGCCTCGCGCAAGGCGTGCAGGGTCTTCAGGTGACGGATTTCAAGCACCGGGGGCTCCATGAGTAAATTTTGTGATCAACACGAAAAGGTTGAGTTTGTCTCATGTTGGGTTGGCTGTCGACAATAGGGCCATCTTTTACTTCGGAGCACATATGCCATGGCCTTGGCCCACACACTCGGTTTCCCACGCATCGGCGCCGATCGCGAGCTGAAAAAAGCCCTCGAATCCTACTGGAAGGGCGACCTCGATCAGGCCGGGCTGAAAATTGTCGGCCGTGAACTGCGGGCCAGACACTGGCAAGTGCAGAAAGACGCCGGTATCGACCTGCTGCCGGTGGGCGACTTCGCCTGGTACGACCAGGTGCTGACGCACTCACTGACCTTTGGCGTGATCCCCGAGCGCTTCGACAGCGCCAGGGATGCGCAGGGCCTGCCGACCCTCGACACCTTGTTCGCGATGGCCCGCGGCGCCAGCGCGAGGTGCTGCGGCGCTGAGCCTGCGAAGGCGCAATATGCGCAGGAACTGACCAAGTGGTTCGACACCAACTACCACTACCTGGTCCCGGAATTCAGCGCTGACCAGCCGTTCAAACTGAGCTGGGAGCAACTGTTCGACGAAGTCGACGAAGCCCATGCCCTCGGTCACCGCGTCAAGCCGGTGATCATCGGCCCTTTGACTTACCTGTGGCTGGGCAAAACCAAAGGTAACGACTTCGACAAGCTTGATCTGCTTGAGCGCCTGCTGCCGCTGTACGGCGAAATCCTCAATCGCCTCAAGGCTCAAGGTGTGGAATGGGTGCAGATTGACGAACCGATCCTCACCCTCGACCTGCCGCAAGCCTGGAAAAACGCCTTCGAGCGCGCCTACCACATCCTTCAGTATTCGCCGCTGAAGAAACTCGTGGCCACCTACTTCAGTGGTCTGGAAGACAACCTCGGGCTGGCCGTGAGCCTGCCGGTGGACGGCCTGCACATCGATGCGGTACGAGCACCGGAACAACTGGGCCAGGTACTCGATCGTCTGCCGACTTACAAAGTGCTGTCGGTGGGCCTGGTCAACGGTCGCAATGTCTGGCGCTGCGAGCTGGAACAGGCACTGGCACAGCTGAAACCGGCGCAAGAGCGTTATGGCGACAACCTGTGGGTCAGCAGTTCGTGCTCGCTGCTGCACAGCCCGGTGGACCTGGACCGTGAAGACACACTCGACGCCGAGCTGAAGAGCTGGCTGGCGTTCGCCGTGCAAAAGTGCGGTGAAATCGCCGTGCTGCGTGATGCGCTCAACGATCCGCAAGCGCCGAAGGTCCAGGCTGCGCTGGCGCAGAGCCGTGCCGTGCAGGCCAGTCGTGCGCAGTCGCCACGCATCCACAAAGCCGAGGTGCAGGCGCGCATCAGTGCCATTCGCGACGCGGACAGCCAGCGGCATTCAGTGTTTGCCAAGCGTATTGCGCTGCAACGTGCACGCCTGAAACTGCCGGCCTTCCCGACTACCACCATTGGCTCGTTTGCGCAGACCGCATCGATCCGTCTGGCGCGCCAGTCGTTCAAACAGGGCAAGCTTTCGGCCAATGATTACACCGACGCGATGCACAGCGAAATCCGCCACGCGGTACACATCCAGGAACGTCTTGGCCTCGACGTGCTGGTGCACGGTGAAGCCGAGCGCAACGACATGGTCGAGTACTTTGCCGAACAACTCGACGGCTACCTGTTTACCCGTTTTGGCTGGGTTCAGAGTTACGGTTCGCGTTGTGTGAAACCGGCGATCATCTACGGTGACCTGAGCCGTCCGAAGGCCATGACCGTGGACTGGATCACCTACGCGCAGAGCCTGACCGACAAGGTCATCAAAGGCATGCTGACCGGTCCCGTGACGATGCTGATGTGGTCGTTCCCGCGTGAAGATGTGTCGCGCAAAGTCCAGGCGCAACAGCTGGCGCTGGCTCTGCGCGATGAAGTGGTCGACCTGGAACAGGCCGGGATCAAAATCATCCAGATCGACGAAGCGGCGTTCCGCGAAGGCTTGCCGCTGCGCCGGGCGCAATGGCAGGAATACCTGGATTGGGCAGTGCACGCGTTCCGCTTGAGCGCATCTGGCGTGCGCGATGAAACCCAGATCCACACCCACATGTGCTACAGCGAATTCAACGACGTGATCAAATCCATCGCCGCCATGGACGCTGATGTGATCACCATCGAGACCTCGCGTTCGGACATGCAATTGCTGGAAGCCTTCAAGGCCTTCGACTACCCGAACGACATCGGCCCGGGCGTCTACGACATCCACTCGCCACGGGTGCCGGACACGGCCGAGATGGTCAAGCTGATGAGCAAAGCCGTGCAGCGGATCCCGGCTGAACGGCTGTGGGTCAACCCGGACTGCGGCCTGAAAACCCGCGCCTGGCCGGAGACGGAAGCGGCGTTGGTGAATATGGTCGCCGCCGCGCGCCAACTGCGTAATCAACTGGCCTGACGGAGACTCGTAGGAGCAAAGCTTGCTCGCGATGCCGGCAACGCGGTTTGTCTGAAGGACAGCGTCATCGTTCATCGCGAGCAAGCTTTGCTCCTACAAATAGATTTCGACAACCGACCGTTGAGCACTCTTCATCAAACTGTCACGTAACTGTGGCAGCGCGCTTGAACAAACTTCATCAGACTCGCGTTCTACTGGGGTTCTGCGTTTCGGTGTTTTTTCATGCGGGTACGATTTTTTTCAACTGCGGTTTTTCTGGCCGCGCTGCTGTTCGGCTTACCGTCTCTGGCGGCGTCGCGTTGCGACGTCAATGTTCCGACCGAGCGGGTCGATCTGGCGCAGGTCAGCCTCGCGTACCAGAGCATCGGTCGGGCGTCCGATCCTGCGTTGCTGCTGGTGATGGGCCTGGGTGGCCAGTTGATTCACTGGCCGGACGAGGTGGTGGTGGCGCTGTGCGAGCAGGGTTTTCGGGTAATTCGCTATGACAACCGCGATGTCGGGCTGTCGACCTGGCGTCAGGCTCCGGCCAACGCCAACCTGGCCTTTGAGGTGCTGCGCTACAAACTCGGATTACCCGTAGCGGCGCCGTACAGCCTGACCGATATGGCGGACGACGCGCTGGGCCTGATGGATGCGCTGCATGTGGAGCAATTTCATGTGCTGGGCGCGAGCATGGGCGGGATGATCGCCCAGCACCTGGCGGCCATGGCACCGCAGCGGGTCGAGAGCCTGACGCTGATCATGACCAGTTCCGGTGCCGAAGGGCTGCCGGCGCCGAATGCGGCGCTGGTGCAATTGCTCTCACGGCGCAGTGCGCCGAGCCGTGAGGTTGCACTGGAGCAACAGGCCGATCTGCTGGCAGCACTGGGCAGTCCGCAGGTGAGTGATGATCGTCAGGCGCTGTTGCATCAGGCGGCGGTGGCGTACGACCGGGCGTTCAACCCCGACGGCGTGAAGCGCCAGATCATGGCGATCCTCGCCGAACCGAGCCGGGTGGGGCTGCTCAACCAGCTGCGGGTGCCAACCCTGGTGGTGCACGGCACCGCTGATCCGCTGTTGCCGGTGATGCATGGCATTCATCTGGCGGCGCATATCCAGGGCAGTCAGTTGAAGCTGATTCCAGGGCTGGCCCATCGTTTTCAGGAAGCGTTCAAGGCGCCGTTACTGGCGGCAGTGTTGCCGTACCTGAAAACCCATCGTGAGGACACCTCGCATTGGGCGCAGATCGATCCGGTGCAGGCGCCGAATCTGTTGTAACGGTCAACGCACCTGAAGATACGCCTTTGTGGCGAGGGAGCTTGCTCCCGTTCGATTGCGCAGCAGTCGCAGATTGTTTCTATCTGAAAGTACGCGGTGACGGGTTTAGGGCCGCTTCGCCCGAACGCGGACCGGCCCAGCGGGAGCAAGCTCCCTCGCCACAGGGACCGCGCCTAGGGTTTCAGCGGACGATTTTGTCCACATGGATCCCGAGTTTTTTCAGCCGATACCAGAAGCTGCGCTCCGAGATGCCGATCAGTTGCGCGGCGGCCGCTTGCACGCCATTGCTTTGTTGCAGGGCGGCAAGAATGTAGGACCTCTCGACTTCCACCAGCGCGGCGTCGAGGTCCGGCGGCACGCCAGTGCCTTCGTTGAGGGGCACGCGGGCGCCGTCGACGGTGGGCCTTGAGGCGAACAGGTACGCCGGCAGATCGTCTTCCTCGATCACTGAACCCGAGGCCACGATGGTGGCTCGCTCAACGCAGTTCTGCAGTTCGCGGATGTTCCCCGGCCAGGAATAATTGGCCATGGCCTGCAAGGCTTCCGGGCTGAAACCGGTGATGCGCTTGCCGGCGGTGGCGCCCAGGGTGTGAGCGAAGTGTCGGGCCAATGGCGCGATGTCTTCGACCCGTTCACGCAGAGCGGGCAGGGGGATCGGGAACACGTTGAGGCGATAGTAGAGGTCTTCGCGAAACTCTTTGTTGGCCACCGCTTCCAGCAGGTTCTTGTTGGTGGCGGCGATCACTCGTACATCGACTTTGCGCTCGCGCGGGTCGCCCACCGGCTCGATCACTCGCTCCTGCAAGGCGCGGAGGATTTTTGCCTGCAAGGCCAGCGGCATGTCGCCCACCTCATCGAGAAACAGCGTGCCCTTGTCGGCCTGCATGAAGCGCCCGACCCGGTCCGTCACGGCGCCGGTGAAGGCGCCTTTGCGATGGCCGAACATTTCACTTTCCAGCAACCCTTCGGGGATCGCCGCACAGTTCACTGCGACGAAGGGTTTGTCGGCGCGATTGCCGTGTTTGTGGATGGCCCGGGCGACCATTTCCTTGCCGGTGCCGCTTTCGCCGGTGAGCAGGATGGTCGCATTGCTTTCGCGTACCGAATCCACTGCTTGCAGCACTCGACGGAAGGTCGGGCTGTCGCCCACCAGGCTGTCGATCTGCTGGTGTTCTTCAAGCTCGGCGCGCATGCGCTGGTTGTCTTTGAGAATGTCGCGAAATTGCAGCGCCTTGTTGACGGTGATGTCCAGCTCATCGATGTCGAACGGCTTGGCAATGTAGTCGAAGGCGCCATTGCGCATCGACTGCACGGCATTTTTCACCGTGCTGTAGGCCGTCATGACGATCACCGGCAGTTGTGGATAGCGCACTTTGACTTCCGCCAGCAACTGCGGTCCGTCCATGCCGGGCATGCGCCAGTCGCTGATCACCAGGTCAATGTCTTCCTGTTCCAGCACCTTGAGCGCGTGCAGGCCATTGCTGGCGGTGAACACCTGGATGTCGTTCTGGTTCAGGGCTGAGGCCAACAAGTCGCAAAGCTTGGGCTCGTCATCGACCACCAGAATGTTATGCGTCATCACTGTCCTCGTCGTCGCTGTCGTCTTCACCGTTGGCCGGAATGTACAGGCTGAATGTGGAGCCGGCATCTTTTTCACTGATGCATTCGACCCGTCCGTCATGGTTTTCCATGATCGAGAAGACTTTTGCCAGCCCCAGACCCGTACCTGAAGCCTTTGTGGTGACGAACGGTGTAAAAATCCGTTCGAGCATGCCCGGTTCGATGCCCTGGCCAGTGTCGGAAACACTGATGACGGTGTACGCCTTGTCGCTGGTTATACCGAGGGTCAGGCGACCGCCGTCAGGCATTGCGTCGATGGCATTGATCACCAGGTTCAGGCAAGCCTGTTTGAGCTGTCGTGCGTCGGCATACATGGTCGCGCCAGGGGCGTTGTCTTCGATTCGTGCGTCGATGTTGTGAGTCGCCAGCTCCGGGGCGCAGAACCCGACCAATTCATCAATCAGCGGTCGCACCGGCTGGGTGGAGCGCATGGGCGCGTTGGGCTTGGCAAAGTCGAGGAACTCGGTGATCAGGTCGTTGATCCGGCTGACTTCGCTGACCACGTATTCGAGATGCCGTTTGTCGGTCTCGGGAAGGTCGGCGCGACGGTGCAGCAATTGGGTCGCGGTCTTGATAATGCCCAGCGGGTTGCGGATTTCATGGGCCAGGCCCATGGCCACTTCACCCAGGGCGTGCAAGCGATCACGGCGGCGCAGTTGCGACTCCAGGTGCTGCAACTCGCCGAGACGTTCGGTCATGTGGTTGAAGGTGCTGCTCAGTTCGGCCAGTTCGTCGCTGCCATCGACCGGTACTCGCTGACGATAATCGCCGTCGATCACCGCCCGAACGCCTTTGGATAGCGCGCGCAGGGGCTGGGTCAGGCGTTGCGAGACCAGCCAGCCGACACCCAGCGACAGCGCCGAGCTGAGGATGAAAATCAGGATGAACAGATTGCTCTGGTTCACCAGCCCGACCAGGCTGTTGTGGCGCAGCAGGCCACTGAAGATCACCCCCTGAAGTTCACCGCTGTCATTGAGGATTGGCCGATAGATGCCGCTGTAGTTATTGGTGAACTGTTCGATCGGTTTTTTCGTGGTGCGCAGGATTTGCTCGATGTCTTCGGGCACCTTCATGGGGTGATCTTCGAAGCGCTGGGTGGCGAAGATTTCCGAGAAGTCCTCGTCCTTGGCCAGGTACAGCCGCAGGTCAAGGGAATGTACATCGGCGACGCTGGTGAGAAAGCTGCTGTCCAGGTAGTTGGCGAGAACCAACTGATAGTCGACCCCAGACTGGGTAGTCTGGTAGGTCGAGACCAGGATGCCGGTGGACGCGCCCGTCACCTGAATGGTTTGCAAGACGGCCTTGGGCGCGGTGTTGATTTGCTGGACGATGTCGTCGGCCACGGTGCTGAACAGCACTTTGTGATCGCTGGTGCGTACCAGCGCCACGACGTCGATGCCCATGGCTTCGGCAATGTCGGCGCTGAGGCGGTCGTGCCTGGCCGAGAGCCGGTCGTTGATCGGGCGGGTGTAGCGCAGCAACAATTGGGCGACCCGCGCGTTTTCGCGCAGGATTTCGCGGATCTCGTCTTCGACGATCTTGGTCGATTCCTGCAACCAGATGCGCACGTTGCTATCGAAGATCTGTGACAGCGTGGTGGCCGCCAGTTCCGCGGCGATCATGGTCGGGATCACGCTGACCAGCCAGAATGCCAATACCAGCTTGCGTTGCAGGCTCCAGCGGGAGATGGCGAAGGGCAGGGCTTTACGGCGTCGGACTTTGATCATCAGGTTTCGCTTATCGCAGCAGCCATGGCAGGGTCGGATTTATCCGGTCGGACAAACAGTTTCACGAGTTTCAGTAATGTATTGAGCAACCCGTTGCGGTGGTGAAAAAACAGCGTGTTGCCTTCGAATTTACAGCCGAGCCGCAGCTTACTGGCATAGCCGGCCTGGCCGCACTCATACAGCGGGATTTTGTGCTGAATACAGTAGTCGACATTGGCCAGCCAGCTTCTGAAGTACAGGTTGTATTCCCGGGTCTGTTCCAGGTCGTGGGCAAAAAACTTGTCCACCAGTCGATGTTCGTCCAGCAACAGCAGATTGAATGCCACCAGTTGCTTGTCCATCCAATACAGCACGCACGCGGCACGTTGGTCGAGGTGTTCGAGGATGTTGGTGAAGTACTCGGCTGACAGTCGTTCGAACTCCAGATCACTGCGCGCCAGAGCGGCTTCATACAAGCGCATCATCTGTGGCAGAACATCGTCGACCGAACGTCGCCATTCGATTCGCGGGCCTTGCGCCCGAAGTTTGCGACGCAAGTCCTTACGGGTGGATTTGCCCAGTGTGCCGAGGTAGGCATCGAGTGAGCCGAACGCAATCGGCAATACTGCACTCGGTAAACCGGGCATGGTTTGCAGTCCGGCCTCGCGGCAGACTTCAATCCACTGGCGATCGTGGCTGGGCGCATCCTTGACGGCCAGAAGTCCGATCCCGGCCTGGTCGGCATCGTTGCGGGCCAACGTCAGTAACTGACGCAGCAACGCCGGACGCCGGTCGCCAGCAATATGGCTGGCGGTGCCTGCGTGGCATTGTTCGGTCACTGGCGATCCGATGGCGTACAAGCGAATATTCAGCACGCCCGGCAACCATTGGCGCAAGCGCTGCGTGATGCGTTTGCCCATACCCTGCATCGTGGTGTCGAGCGAGTATTGCGTGGTAAATGCAGCAGCTGCGGCAATCAACGTGCTGCCTTCATAGAGGGCAAGGTAGCGCCACTGGAAGTTGGCGACGCCTGCCTGTTCAACCGCCCGGTAATAATCCCAGTCCTCCAGTTCCCCGGGGAAGCAGTCATTCCAGGCGCAGCGTTCGATGGCCTCGATGGTTGAGTAGGCACGCGCAGTGATCACGTCTTTTCCTTAAGCTACGCCAGCTGTCGATACTCTTCGCGCTCGCCGGGCTTCATGGAAAGCTGATGGACAAAGTCCGCGCTCAGGTCCACGACGCGGCGGTATTCCAGGTCAACTGTGATCATGTGATAGCAGTTGTCCAGCAGGATCTTGGTGACCGGACCGCCGAGATGGCGTTCGACGTAATCGGCGTTCCAGCGGCTGGTGATGTCGTCTTCGATGGAATGCAGCACCAGGGCCGGTGTCTTGATCGACGGCATGCGCTTCTTGACCACCGCATTCATCCGGTGCAATTCGCGCACGGTGACGCCTTCCATGGTCAACAGACCGGCATTGCTGCTTTCACCGTCCTTCATCTGGCGTTCGACGATCGCCCGCAGGCGCTCGTTCTTGATGCCATAAGGTGGCTTCTCTTCGAAGCTGCAGATATGCACGCCGAACGGAATCTTCATCAACAAGGGCGTCAGGAACGCCAGTTTGTGGATGCTCCAGCCGTCGTAGCGCAGGGTGGTTGAATACATCAGCAGGCCGGCGACCTGTCCAGGATGCTCGGAGGCAACATACATGGACATGACCGCGCCCATGGACAGACCGCCGACGAACACCTGCTCGTGCCGCTGGCGAATACCCACGAATGTCTTGCGTACACCTTCGTACCAGTCCTGCCAGCCGGTGGCTTGCAGGTCGGCGTTATCACCGCAGTGCCCGGCCAGGGTTGGCACGTACACCGTGCAACCCGATTTGGCCAGGCCAATGGCAACCCGACGCAACTCCGTCGGGGTGCCGGTCAGGCCGTGGATCAACAACACCGCGACCTCGCCACTGCCGAGAACGAAACCGGTACTACCTTCGCCGAGATCGATCTCTGTTTGGTTCATCGTTTCATGGCCCGGTCAAGCAGGCGGTCGAGCAGGGCGATACCCAGGTCGATTTCCTCGTAGCTGATTTCCAGCGACGGAGCCAGGGTGATGACGTTCTTGTAGTAGCCGCCCACATCGAGAATCAGGCCCAGACGCTTGCCGTCGATTTCGATGTCGCCCTTCATGCCTTCTTCAACCATGAAGTCCAGGGTCGCCTTGTCCGGAGTGAAACCGTCCGGGCCGCAGATTTCGCAGCGCAGTGCCAGGCCCAGGCCGTCGACGTCGCCGATGATCGGGTAACGTTTCTGCAGGTCCTGCAGACCGTCCAGGAAGTACTTGCCCTTGGCCATGACCATCGAGCCGTAGTCGACTTCGTGGGTCATCTTGAACATTTCCAGACCGACTGCAGTGCCCAGCGGGTTGGAGGCGAAGGTGGAGTGAGTCGAACCTGGCGGGAAGACCTTCGGGTTGATCAGCTCTTCGCGAGCCCAGATGCCGCCCAGCGGGTTGAGGCCGTTGGTCAGCGCCTTACCGAAGACGATCACGTCCGGCTTGACGTCGAAGTGTTCGATCGACCACAGCTTGCCGGTACGCCAGAAGCCCATCTGGATTTCGTCGACGACCATCAGGATGCCGTGCTGATCCAGCACTTGCTTGAGTTCGCTGTAGAAGTTCATTGGCGGAATCACGTAGCCGCCGGTGCCCTGGATCGGCTCGACGTAGAAGGCTGCGTATTCGCTCTGGCCGACTTTCGGATCCCACACGCCGTTGTATTCGGTTTCGAACAGACGGGCGAACTGCTGCACGCAATGGCTGCCGTATTCTTCCTTGGTCATGCCTTTCGGGCCACGGAAGTGGTACGGGAACGGGATGAAGTTGGCGCGCTCACCGAAGTGACCGTAGCGGCGACGGTAGCGGTAGCTCGAGGTGATCGACGAGGCGCCGAGGGTACGGCCGTGGTAGCCGCCTTCGAAGGCGAACATCAGGCTCTTGCCGTTGGTGGCGTTACGCACGACTTTCAGCGAGTCTTCGATGGACTGCGAACCGCCGACGTTGAAGTGCACACGGCCGTCGAGGCCGAACTTGTTCTTGGCGTCGACCGCGATCATTTCCGACAGCTCGATCTTGCCTTTGTGCAGGTATTGGCTGGCGATTTGCGGCAGGGTGTCGATCTGTTGTTTCAGGGCGTTGTTCAGGCGCGGGTTGGCGTAACCGAAGTTGACCGCCGAGTACCACATTTGCAGGTCGAGGTAGGCCTGGTCGCTGGTGTCCCACACGTACGAGCCTTCGCAACGACTGAAAATACGCGGTGGTTCGATGTAGTGAACCGTGTCGCCGTAGGAGCAATACTTGGCTTCTTTTTCCAGAAGAATCTGGTCTTCTGCGGTAGCAATTCGGATATCAGACATGGTGGAAGAGTTCCTGATTCTGTAGCGAAAGTTCAGTAGAGGTTTCAAGCGCGAAGGCAGTGGCGTTGGCCGCGCTGCCGGCCGGCAGTTTGGCCAGCAAGGCCGGAAGTTCGGCGAAGCTGTCGAAGCGGGCGTAAGCGATGCCATTGCGTTCGCAATGTTCGGCCAAACGGTCCTTGGCAAATACGAAGTCGGCGGTGGACGCCACGCACATGTCGGACTGACCGTCACCGATCACCAGCACGCGTTTGCTGCTGGGGGTGGATTTGCATTTGCAGTTGCCGGAGGCCGCGCGGCAGGCGTCGCTCGAATACGGAAAGTCAATGCGCCAGCTATTGTTGTCGACCTGGCGCAGGCGGTTGGCGAGGATCGGCAGGAGGCTGACGTAGTTGCGCGCCAGAATCCGCGCGATACCTTGTTCGATGCCGTCACTGACGACTTCGATGGATGCGCCCAGGCCGACCACGTGGTCGACAAAGTCCGGGAAGTCGGCATCGATTTCGACACTGTCGAAGAACCCGAGCAGTTCATCGGGAGTTGCCTTGACCAGCGAAAGCTGGCGGCTGAGGCATTCACGCGAACCGATAGCACCGCTCAGCCACTCGTCCTCGATCGCTTCCCAGCTCGGGTCGGCGAAGCGTTGGAGAATGCTGTCGATGACGTCGGTTCGGGTGATCGTCCCGTCGAAATCACACACGATATGCCAATCAATCATCTGCATTACCTATTGGGCAGGGGCGCGCTGATGCGCTTGCAACGGGGTAGAGCAGGGAATGTGCCAAGTTGTTTCAGGCCCTATAGCTCGGGGCTCTGAGTTATGCTGGGCGGGGAATATGTCCGGCTGGCTACAATTTTTGTAGGTTGCTACAAACAACATGAGTGCTTGCGCAGCAAAGTTGACCTGAGGGTTGATGCGCGCCTGTACTGATAAGGAATCGCTTTATGTTCAGGAACATTTGCGCCCTGCTGGCCAGCCTGCTGTGCCTTGGCGGCTTTTGCGCCACCGCGCAGGCGGCCGGGATAACCGGTGAGGCCGGTCTCGGCATGAGCAATCAGCCCTATGACCCCACGGGTAGCCGTTATGAAACCGTGCCGGTGCCTTACTTCGATCTGGACTGGGGTGATGTCAGCCTCAGCACCGACGACGGTTTGACCTGGAGTGCCTTGAAAGCCAATGGTTTCAGTGTCGGGCCGTTTATCAATTACATTCCGGGGCGTAACTCCAATGGCACGCTGCGGGGCCTGCACAATGTGTCGGCCATGGGCGAGGCCGGAGGCTTCGTTC
The DNA here is from genome assembly GCF_000217955.3 of Pseudomonas fluorescens HK44. Classification (GTDB taxonomy): domain Bacteria; phylum Pseudomonadota; class Gammaproteobacteria; order Pseudomonadales; family Pseudomonadaceae; genus Aquipseudomonas; species Aquipseudomonas fluorescens_AQ. Next base: position 87,288 of record NZ_AFOY02000017.1, read on the forward strand.
AGTACAGCCCGGCTGATTTCTGGCGAATTTTCGCTTTCGTCGGCCATACCGTGGGCGCTAACCGCGGCCAGGGTGGTGTGCTCGGTCGGGTGGGCGGGGAAGTGGGTTATCCACTGGGGCTGGGGATCATTGGCAGTAGCGAACTGGCCGCGAATTTTGCCGATCGCCAGCAGACACAGACGTTCTTTGGTGTTTCCGAAAAAGACGCCCGGGATTCGGAGTTCCGTCCGTACAAGGCCAGTGGCGGCTTGCAGAATGTAGCGTTGACCCAGAACTTCGAGTTCCCGCTGGCCGCAAAGTGGTCGCTGGTGACCAGCGCCACCTGGAGGCACCTGACCAACTCGGCGGCGGACAGCAGCATCGTCAAACAAGAGGGCCGCGTGAACCAGGGCGAGGTTCAGGCAGCGATCAGCTACAAATTCGATTAGCACACTGATCGTGCCCATGCTGCCGCGTGGGAACGATCATGGAGTGTGTGTTGAGTTTGGTCTGCTGTTTGCAATAGTCGTGGAGAACTCAATTTCTCAGGAGTGCTTCATGGCTCGTCCCGCGTATCGTCTCCTCGCCTATTCGCTGTGGGATCTGGTCCCGATTGCGCTGGGCGGGGCTCATCTGGCGTTTGTCCTGTGGTTGGTGCTGGCCTTCCACAACTTGTCGTGGTGGGCCCTTGTGCCGCTGGCGCTGGTCTATGCCGTCAGCCTGTCATGGAGCATCAACAGCATTTCCCACAACCAGATCCACAACCCGTACTTCACCCTTGGCTGGATGAATCGGGCATTCGATCTGTTGTTGTCGGTCACCATCGGTTTCTCGCAGACCCTCTACCGCGACATCCACAATCGCCATCACCGTGGTAACTCAGACCTGCCGGATGCGCACGGAAAAACCGTCGATCCGCTGTCGATCTACCTGCGCGGCAAGGATGGGCAGCCTGAAAACCCCTGGTCGTACACCTTTCTCAGCTTTTTCCGCGATGATCCCAAGCCGTTCTACGAAGAAATGCAGCGCAAGCGGCCCGGCGATGCACGTTGGGTCAAGGTCGAGATTTATGTGACCGTGGCGGCGTATGTGGCGTTGGCGTTCTATGACTGGCATGCGGTGTTGCTGTTGCTGCCGTTCTGGTATCTGGGCCAGGCGTTGTCGTCGCTCAATGGGTATTACGAGCATTTTGGCGGTAATCCGGACTTGCCGATCGCCTGGGGCGTGAGCAGCTACAGCGTGCTTTACAACCTGATCTGGATGAACAACGGCTATCACGCCGAGCACCATTATCGGCCGAAAATGCACTGGACCCAGGTCAAGGCGTTTCACCGCGAAATTGCCGAGCAGCAACGTATGGCGGGGGTGAAGGTAATCCCGGTGTCACACGGACTGGGCTTTCTGACGGCCCACCAGCCGAAACGCTGATTGTGGCGAGGGAGCTTGCTCCCGCTGGGCCGCGAAGCGGCCCTGAAATCATGTGGGTCAGACACATCTGGGCGCGCGGATTGCGAGCGCTTCGCACTCGAGCGGGAGCAAGCTCCCTCGCCACAGGGGATAGTGGTGTTTCAGGTTTCTTCGCCTTCCGCCAGCAACGCTATCCCGCCCATGATCACCGCCACGCCCAGCCAGTGCAGCGGGCTGATCTGCTCGCCGAGGCCGAGCCACGAGCCGAGCAACACGCCGACAAACACCAGCGAACTCAGCGGAAACGCCAGCGACAGGCTGCTGCGCCGCAGGATCAACATCCAGACGAAAAACGCCCCGATGTAGCAGGCGATGGCCGTCAGCACCCCAGGATTACCGGCCACGGCCGCCAGCCATTGGAGGTTGAAGTCCATCTGCCCCAGTTGATCGCCACCGACTTTGGTGGCGATCTGACCGCCACTTTCAAACCCGATCAGCAGCATCCAGAGCACCACGGTGCCCAGACGTCCGTGCAGCCAACCCATTGCGTTGTTCCTCTCCATCATTGATTGAGCTTCAGACATGGGCGACACACACGAGCATCACGCCCGCCGTAATTACCACGGTGCCCAGCCAGCGCCGACGGCTGACGGTTTCACCGAGCACCACTTTGCCCGCCAGCACCACGCCGCAATAAGCCAATGCCGCAGATGGAAACAACAGGCTCAGCGGCGCGCGGGACAGGGCTTCGAGCCAGACAAAGAACTCGATGGCGTAGGCGCCGATCCCGCACCAGAGCAACGGCGCGTTAAACACCTGGCCCCAGAATGCATTCAGTCGAAAGCCGCCTTCAAGCTCCGGTAAACGGTCCAGGCCCAGCTTGAAACAGAGCTGACCGATGACGTCCAGAACAATCGAAAACGCCACCAATAACACCACGGTCAAGGTCACGGAAATAACTCCTCGAACAGGCTGATCAGCGCCTGGTTGGTTGCCGCGTTTCGCAGCAGATCGTCTTCGCTCCAGCGCTCGGGAGGCGGCTGGTCGGACTTGGCTTCCCAACGCTTGAACGCGTTGCTGAAGGCTGGTTGGGCGAACTCGCCGCAGACATCGATGCCGAGGATTCGCTTGCTCGCGGCCAACATGCGCAGGGCTTGCAGCAAGTGTGTCAGCCGCATGCCACCCTGATCCCAGTTGGTTGCGGCGTCTTCACTGGCCAGCACATCCTTGTCGATGGTGATCCACACCGCTTCAGTCGGCAGACTCTCGATCAGTTGCTGGAGAAACACCGGCCAGTCGAGGTCGGCCAGGTTACGCCAGTGCAGCAGGTTTTCCCGCTGTTGATGCCCGGCGCCATCGCCGATCAAACCCCAGACCTGGGACGGCGGGTGCTGCCAGGGGAACAGCTGCAAGTCGCCACGCTTCAGCGCGCCGAGGTTACCGCCACGCAGTTGCGGGTTATGCAGGTCATCGCTGCACGGCCCGAGGGTGACGATGCGTTTGATGTTCGGCAGCTTGAGCGCACGATTGACCCATGAACCGCAATGCCGACGCGGCGCGAAACGTACCCAGTCGGGATGGTTGTCGAAATGAATCAGGCTGACCGGCTCGGTAATCTCGGCGAGGAAGGCCGGAGTCAGGTGGTGGTAGTCACCAGAACCCATAAAGAAGATTTCCGGCTGAGGGCCCGTATGCGGCGGCCGTTGGCGCAGGCGTTCGGAAAAACGTCGATAGTTTTTCTCGCTGGACCACAAACGCAGTTTGGGGCCCAGATCGAGCAGGTCCAGACGCTTGGCGCGACCGCTTTCCAGCAGTCGGGCAATCGGTGCCTGGGCTGTGAGGCTGTGGTCGAGATCCAATATATTCAAAACGTGTCTTTACCCATGGCAGCGCCCTCCAGGACCTGTTTGATCAATCACTAACGCAGGCCGGGTAGGCTTTAACGGGTAAATGCAAGGGACGGGCCAGCCACGATCGGAACGCTGTTTCATTGTGGCGAGGGAGCTTGCTCCCGCCGGCCGGTCCGCGCGCAGCAGTCGTAAAATCTGCAACCACATTTCGTCAGATATACCCTGCCAGCCGTATTGGGGGCCGCTTCGCTGCCCAGCGGGAGCAAGCTCCCTCGCCACAGGGGGTTGTGGTCAGGCGTGAACGCGGACCCAAACAGAAACCAACACCGTCGCCGCCATCAGCCACGCGAGCGCTGCCACCGCCAGCGAGGCCTCCAGCCGAAGGCGATCCACCATCACGTACAAGGTCGCCAGATAAACGAAGTACGGAATGATCGACCACATGCCAAACACGATGGTGGTCTTCAGATCGTCCAGCGAGCGGCCCTTGCCGACGATGTAATGGGCAATCAGCGCAAAGGTCGGAAACAGCGGCACCAGGCCTGCGATGTAATAGTTTCTGGTTTTGGCGAGGAAGGCGAGGATCACCACCACCGCGGCGCCCAGTGCAGCTTTCAACAGTAGATCCACGGAACGTCTCGCAGTGGGTTAGTGGCTCAAGCCGTATTTTTTGACTTTGTCGAACAGCGTGGTCTTGGCCATGCCCAGTTCCAGGCTGGCCTGGGTCAGGTTGCCGCTGCTGCGCTGCAAGGCATCGTTAAGCAGGTTACGTTCGAAGGCTTCCACCGCTTCGGAGAACGCCAGGCCTTGGGCGGCGCCACCGCTGCCGGACTTCTTGAAGGCTGGCAAACCGAGGGCAAAACGCTCGGCGACGTTACGCAGCTCGCGCACGTTGCCGGGCCAGTCGTGGCTCATCAGGTTCGACAGGGTCTGGTTGTCCAGCTCAGGCAGCGCACGGTCAAAGCGCAGGGACGATTGCTGCAAGAAGTGTTCGAACAATTGCAGGATGTCTTCGCGGCGCTCACGCAGCGGCGGCAATTCCAGTGTCACTACGTTCAAACGGTAATACAGGTCGCTGCGAAACTGACCGGCGCGGCTCAAGTCGTCGAGGTCAGACTTGGTTGCCGCGATCACCCGGCAGTCGACCGCAACGCTCTGGTTCGAGCCGAGCCGCTCCAGCGTGCGCTCCTGCAATACCCGAAGCAGTTTGATTTGCAGCGGCAGTGGCATGCTTTCCACTTCATCGAGGAACAACGTGCCGCCGTTGGCATGTTCGATTTTGCCGATCCGGCGTTTTCCGGCGCCGGTAAATGCATTTGCTTCATGACCGAAAATTTCGCTTTCGAACAGGTTTTCCGGCAGGCCACCGCAGTTCAGCGCGACGAATTGCTGCGACTGACGGCGGCTGAAGTCGTGCAGGCAACGCGCGACCAGTTCTTTGCCGGTGCCGGTCTCGCCTTCGATCAACACGTTGGCCGAGGTGTCGGCGACGTTGGCGATCAGCTCGCGCAGGTGTTGCATGGCGGGCGAGCGCCCGATGATCCTACCCTCAAGGGAATCGCGCTCGGCCAACTGCCGGCGCAACGAGGTCACTTCACGGGCGAGGCTGCGTTGCTCCAGGGCGCGGCGCGCGACGTCGACCAGGCGCTCGGGGGAGAATGGTTTCTCCATGAAGTCGTAGGCGCCTTTTTGCATTGCGCCAACCGCCATCGAGATGTCGCCATGGCCGGTGATCAGCACCACCGGCAGGCTACGGTCACGGGCCTTGAGGCGGCTCAGCAGTTCCAGGCCATCGATGCCCGGCAGGCGAATGTCGCTGATGACGATCCCGGCAAAGTTGTCACCGACCCGTGCCAGGGCTTCTTCAGCGCTGCCAACGCCTTCGCAGGGGATGTCTTCCAGGGCCAGGGCCTGCTGGCAACCGAGCAGGACATGGGGATCGTCTTCGACGATCAGCACACTAAGATCGTTGTTCATATCGGCTCGGCGGGAAGGGGGCTTACCAACGGTAAGCTGAGGACGAAAGCGGTACCACCGCTGGCCGGGTGCTCGACGCCGAGGTGACCGCCGGTGGCGGCCGCCAGGCTCGCCGACAGGGTCAGGCCAAGGCCCAGGCCCTGTTCGCCGGGTTTGGTGGTAAAGAATGGTTCGAACAAATGCTTGCGGGTTTCGGCGTCGATACCATGGCCGTTATCGCGGACGCGCAGGCGATATTTGCCGTCGACAACATCACCTTCCAGCCATAGCTCGGGCAATGGCTGCGCTTGCATGGCGTCCAGGGCGTTGCCGATCAGGTTGACCAGGATCTGCTCCAGGCGGGTCTGGTCGATCTGTACTTGCACGTCGCTCAACTCACGGTGCAACAGCAGGTGAGCGCTTTCAAGGCGTGCACCGAGCAACTGCAAGGCGGCGTCCACCGCTTTGCCGAGGCTGGCCTGGCCCTGGTCGTCGCCGCGCCGGGCAAAGGAACGCAGGCTGGCGGTGATCCGGCCCATGCGGTCGATCAGATCGTTGATGGTTTTCAGGTTGGCACTGGCAATGTCCAGCTGACCGCGCTCAAGAAAGCGCACGGTATTGCCGGACAAGGTGCGCAACGCGGCCAGCGGCTGGTTCAATTCATGGGCAATGCTGGTGGACATCTGGCCGATGGCCGCCAGTTTGCCCGCTTGTACCAGTTCGTCCTGAGCCCGACGCAGTGTTTCTTCGGCCTGGCGGCGCTCGCGGATCTGGCTTTTCAGGCGCTCGTTACTGGCCCGCAGGTCAGTGGTGCGTTCGGCAATCTTGCGTTCAAGCTGATTGTTGGCTTCTTGCAGCGCTTCACGGGCGGCGAGGCGGGTGGCGATGACTTTACGCCGTTCGTTCCAGGCAATCAGCAGGAACGCCACCAGCGCGAAGGCTACCGCGACCAGGATGCCCTGGTTGATCGCTTCACGACGCAAATCCCCGAGTGGTGTGAGCAGGGTGAAATTCCACGGCGTGTCGCTCAAGGGACGGGTCTGCGACAGGTAGCTGATTTCCTGTTCATCGGAGACCAGTTCGGCGTTGGCCGGGAAGGTGATTTTTTCCACGCCTTCGGACAGTCGCTCGCGCGCCAGCGGTTCCAGTTCATTGAGCGGGTACCAGTAGTATTGCAGGCTGCGCGCCAGGCGTTCCTTGGTGTCGTCGCTGAGCGGGCGAACCGATTTGAGCCGCCGCGCCGGGTCGCTGGACAGAATGATGATGCCATTCTCGTCGCTGACGAAGGCTTCCAGGCGTGCACGCTGCCAGCGTTCTTCCATGGCTTCGAGACGGACTTTGACCACTGCGACGCCGATGATTTTGCCTTGCTCTTCCAGGCCATGCGCCAGGTAGTAGCCGGGCTCGCCGTTGGTGCTGCCGATGCCGTAGAAACGACCGGGCTGACCGCGTACGGCATTCTGGAAATACGCACGGAAGGACAGGTCTTCACCGAGGTAACTGTCGACATCGCGCCAGTTGCTGGTGGCCAGAACCCGACCGGTGGTGTCCATCACGTAGATCGCGCGACTGCGGCTGCGCCGGTTCAGGCCTTCGAGGTAATTGTTGACCGCTTGCCGGTGCTCGGGCGTAGGGTCGGCCAGCAGTTCTGAAACACTCGATTCGAGTTCCAGCAGGCTGGGCAGGTAGGTGTATTTGCTGATCTCGCTTTCGACCGCGCGGGCGTGCAGTTCCAGCTGCCGTTGACCGTTCTCGCTGAGGCTGCGAATCCCGTAATGCTCGCTGACCCAGAAGCCGACGTAACCCAGCCCAATCATCAGCAAGATGACCAGCGGTGGTAGAAACAGGTGGCGAATCAGACGGGGTTTCACGGCAAGTGATGGCGGCGCTGCGCGATAGAGAGTGGAGTCGCATTTCATCACAGATGCCTTGGGTCAACCAGTGTGGCGGCGGGCCTGCGCTCGTTTCAGTCGAGCGCAGGACCTGTGGCGAGGGAGCTTGCTCCCGCTGGGGCGCGAAGCGGCCCTAAAACCAGCCAATGCATTTAATCTGACACACCGCACTGACTGGTTTACGACTGCTGCGCCCGAGCGCGGACCGGCCGGCGGGAGCAAGCTCCCTCGCCACAAAGGCAGGTCCGCTCCAACAGGGAGCGGTTGCCGGTTTTAGTGCTGCAGAATCTTGTCGAGGAAATGCTGCGCGCGGTCCGAGCGGGCGTTGATGTCACCGAAGAACTCTTCTTTCTTGCAGTCTTCGATGATTTTGCCCTGATCCATGAAGATCACCCGGTCCGCCACTTTACGGGCGAAGCCCATTTCGTGGGTGACGCACATCATGGTCATGCCTTCGTTGGCCAGTTGCACCATCACGTCGAGCACTTCGTTGACCATTTCCGGGTCGAGCGCCGAGGTCGGTTCGTCGAACAGCATGACGATCGGGTCCATCGCCAGTGCTCGGGCAATCGCCACCCGCTGTTGCTGACCACCGGAGAGCTGGCCCGGGTGCTTGTGGGCGTGAGCCGAAAGGCCGACGCGCTCAAGCAGTTGCAGGCCCTTTTTGGTGGCCTCTTCCTTGCTGCGGCCTAATACCTTGATCTGCGCGATGGTCAGGTTTTCGGTGATGGTCAGGTGCGGGAACAGTTCGAAATGCTGGAACACCATGCCAACGCGCGAGCGCAGTTTTGGCAGGTCGGTCTTCGGGTCGGCGATGGATATGCCATCGACCACCACGTCACCTTTCTGGAACGGTTCCAGGGCGTTGACGCATTTGATCAGGGTGGATTTACCGGAGCCGGACGGCCCGCACACCACAATCACTTCGCCTTTTTTGACCTCGGTGCTGCAATCAGTCAGTACCTGGAAGTCGCCATACCACTTGTTGACATTCTTGATAGAAATCATACGGCAAACCTTTTTTGCAGACGCTTGACCAGCCGTGAGGCGGCAAAGCTGATTGTGAAGTACACGAGACCTGCGATGATCAGGAACTCATTGGCGCGGCCGATGATGTCGCCACTGGCCCGCGTAGCATTGAGGAAGTCCACCAGGCCTACTGTGTAGACCAGCGAGGTGTCCTGGAACAGGATGATGCTTTGTTGCAGCAACAGCGGCGTCATCTTACGAAACGCTTGCGGCAGGATGATCAGGCGCATCATCTGGCCGTAGCTCATGCCCAACGCCTTGGCTGCGCCCATCTGACCTTTGGGAATCGACTGCACACCGGCCCGGACGATTTCGCAGAAGTACGCCGCTTCGAACATCATGAAGGCCACGATGCACGAGGTGAACGCACCGATCGGCGTGTCTTCGCCGGTGATCCAGCGCAGCACGAACGGTACCGCCAGGTAGAACCAGGTGATCACCAGCAGCAGCGGGATCGAGCGGAAGTAGTTCACATAAGCGCCGGCAATGTTCGACAGCAGCTTGCTGTGGGACAGGCGCATCAGCGCCAGGAGAGTGCCGAGGATGATCCCGCCGACGACGCCGAGTACCGTCAGTTGCAGGGTCATGACCATGCCGTTCCACATGCCGGGGACGGCCTGGACGACGCCACTGAAATCGAGATCCATTATTTACCCCCCACGGAAATCAGGCCGGGCACCGCAACTTTCTTCTCGACCATGCGCATCAGCAGCATCAGGCTCATGTTCAGGGTGAAGTAGATCAGGGTGGCCAGGGTGAAGGCTTCGAACAGGTTGGCGGAGAACTCGGCGGTCTGTTTGGTCTGTGCGAGCAGCTCCATCAGGCCGATCAGGGACGCGACGGAGGAGTTCTTGAAGACGTTGAGAAATTCCGAGGTCAGCGGCGGAATGACGATCCGGTAGGCTTGGGGCAGCAGCACATTCCAGTAGATTTGCGGCAGCTTGAAGCCCATGGCGCGGGCGGCCGATTCCTGGCCACGCGGCAGCGCCTGGATACCCGTGCGCACTTGTTCGCAAACCCGGGCGGCGGTGAACAGGCCCAGGCACACCACGACGCTCAGGTAGGCCGAGGTGGTCGGATTCAGGTCCTGCTTGTACCAGTCCTGCAGGTTTTGCGGCAACAGGTCGGGCACCAGGAAGTACCAGATGAACAGCTGAACCAGCAGCGGTACGTTACGAAAGAGTTCCACATAGCAGGTGGCGATGCCCGATACCAGGCGATTCGGTACGGTACGCATGACGCCGAGCACCGAGCCCAGCATCAAGGCGACGATCCAGGCCACGATGGCGATGGCGATGGTCCAGCCCAATCCCGTGATGAACCAGTCGAGATAGGTCTCGCTGCCCACGCCGGTGGACTTGAAGAACACGCCCCAATCCCAGTTGTAATTCATTAGGGTCTCCCCTCAGATCGATCAATGTACAAGTGCCCGCCTGGGGAAACTCCGTTCCCTCTGACCTCGACGGTCAGGCACACGCGAGCGGCTCGACAACCACCGGTTCGAGTGTTTCCAGAAAATGCCAGCAGGTAGTGACAGCCTCCTGAAAGGGTGCAGACCCTGTCAGGAGGCGGGTTAGTCAGAAATCAGGATTTCTTTTCTTCAGCCGCTTTGTCGGTCGGGTTGGCGATCAGGGTCTTGAGCTCGTCGCTCATCGGGAACATCAGGTTCAGGTTTTTTGGCGGGATTGGCTGCATGAACCATTTTTCGTAGATCTTGTTGATCTCGCCGGACTTGTAAGTCGCAACGATGGCGTCGTCCACAGCCTTCTTGAACGGCGCGTCGCCCTTACGGACCATGCAACCGTAGATTTCGTAGGACTGTGGAGTACCGGTCACGGCCCAGTCAGTCGGCTTCTTGGCCTTGGCCATTTCACCGGCCAGCAAGGCGTCGTCCATCATGAAGGCGACAGCACGGCCCGATTCCAGCATCTGGAAGGATTCGCCATGGTCTTTGGCGGAGATGACGTTCATGCCCATCTGCTTGTCGGCGTTCATCGACTTCAGAATGCGTTCGGACGTGGTGCCGGCGGTGGTCACGACGTTCTTGCCTTTGAGATCGGCGAAGTCTTTGTAGGTCGAGTCGTTTTTCGACAGCAGCTTGGTGCCGATTTCGAAGATGCCAACGGAGAAGTCAACTTGTTGCTGGCGTTCGGCGTTGTTGGTGGTGGAGCCGCATTCGACGTCCACAGTGCCGTTCTGCACCAGTGGAATACGGGTTTGCGAGGTGACCAGGTTGTATTTGACCTGCAGGTTCGGCATGTCCAGGTCTTTCTTGATGGCTTCAACGATTTTCAGCTGAATATCGTGGGAGTAGCCGACCGGTTTGCCGGATGCGTCTGCAATGTAGGAAAACGGAATAGAAGCGTCGCGATGCCCCAGGGTAATGGTGCCGGACTCTTTGATCTTCTTCAGGGTGCCGGTGAGTTCGGTGGCGAAAACTGGCGTGCTGATCAGTGCGGCAGCAATGGCTGCGCCCAGGATATGGGGAACGATACGCATCAAATTTTCCTCTACATTGTTTTTATATGGAGCCAGTTCATCAGCTCTTTTGTACTGCGGAATGCCTTGACGGCTCCTGACGTGTTGGCACATCAGACATTCGTCCCAAAATGTAGAGCATGAGTCGTGCCAGGCCAGGATGCGCTTATTAACGTATTGATTTAAAAGGATATTCAATATTTATTGAGTTGATTTTCAGGGCGGATTATCCGGTTTACCGAATTGACCGAAGAGTCGCGTTCGGAAAACCGAATGCTGGAAAAGCGCAAATCTTGTAGGAGCAAGGCTTGCCCGCGATGAACGATAACGCGGTGTAACAGACAGATCGCGTAACGGCCATCGCGAGCAAGCTTTGCTCCTACAGAGGGGGCGGGTTGTCAGTATGAAAAAAGCCCCTGAATCGTGAGAGTCAGGGGCTTTCGTTGCGCCGGATTACCGATCAGGCCGCTTCGATCTTGCTGCGGTTCTGCTTGAGCTTGTTCAGGTACAGCTGCACGTTCTCTTGTTCCGCCTGGGTGGTGAACAAGCCCAGTTTGCTGCGACGCCAGAGAATGTCGTGAGCGCTGGTGGCCCATTCTTCGCTGCACAGGTAATCGACTTCGCGGGTGTAGAGACCGCCCCCCAGGTGTTCGCCCATGTCCTTCAGGCTCTGTACACCTTCAAGCATGCGCCAGGTGCGGCTGCCGTAAGTGGTGGCCCAGCGCCGGGCAATTTCCGTCGGCAGCCAGTCGAACTTGTCGCGAATCAATGCGCTCAAGGCTTGCGGCGTGGTCATGTCTTCGCCGCCCGGCAGGGGCGCTTGCGCGGTCCAGCTCGGCTTCATGTCCTTGAAGTAGGGTGCCAGCTGCGCCATGGCCGACTCGGCCAGTTTGCGGTAGGTGGTCAGCTTGCCGCCGAACACCGACAGCAGCGGTGCTTCTTCAGCACTGCCGGACAGTGCCAGGGTGTAATCGCGGGTCACGGCCGAAGGATTGTCGGATTCGTCGTTACACAGCGGACGAACACCGGAATAGGTGTGCAGGATGTCGCTGCGGCTGATTTGTTTCTTGAAGTGCGCGTTGACCACTTTCAGCAGGTAATCGGTCTCGCCTTCGGTGATGGCGACTTTCGCCGGATCGCCGGTGTACTCGCGGTCCGTGGTACCAATCAGGGTGAATTGATTGAGGTACGGAATGGTGAACACGATGCGCTGGTCTTCGTTCTGCAGGATATGTGCGTGTTCACCTTCGTACAGCTTCGGCACGATCAGGTGGCTGCCCTGAATCAGACGGATGCCGTAAGGCGATTCCATCTTCAGGTCATCACGGATGAACTTGGCGACCCATGGACCGGCGGCATTCACCAGCGCCTTGGCGCGGATCGAGAACAGGCTGCCATCGGCGCGTTCCAGGTTCAGCTCCCACAGGCCTTTGCTGCGACGGGCGCTGACACAGCGGGTCTGGGTGTGAACGTGGGCGCCTTTTTCGCGGGCGGCCATGGCGTTGAGCACCACCAGGCGGGCATCGTCGACCCAGCAATCGGAGTATTCGAAACCTTTGGTGATTTCGCTTTTCAGTGCGCTGTCGGCACCGAACTTCAGGCTTTTGGAGCCGGCGAGTTTTTCCCGCTTGCCGAGATGATCATAAAGGAACAGGCCTGCGCGGATCATCCACGCCGGGCGCAGGTGCGGGCGGTGCGGCAACACGAAGCGCATTGGCTTGACGATGTGCGGGGCCTTGGCCAGCAGTACTTCACGCTCGGCCAGGGCCTCACGCACCAGGCGGAATTCGTAATGCTCGAGGTAGCGCAGGCCGCCGTGGATCAGCTTGCTGCTGGCGGATGAGGTATGACTGGCCAGATCGTCCTTTTCGCAAAGGAACACCGAAAGACCGCGACCGGCGGCATCCGCTGCAATCCCCACACCGTTAATCCCGCCACCAATGACGGCGATATCGTAGACCTCGGCAAGAGGAGGCATAGGCAAGGTGGAAGTGGGCATCGGCTGGCCTCGGGGTTCTTTCTATATTTGAATTCGAACATTAATGTTCATTTGTGAAAATGGTAGCGCATAAACCCGGGCACGGCTAGCCGACTTCGATTGAAAATTCTGATCGAAGGGAGGGGAAAGGAAAATTTTCGAACATTTAGAAGGCATATGTCGCTTTTGTGGCGAGGGAGCTTGCTCCCGCTGGGGCGCACAGCGGCCCTAAAACCTGAATCTGCAATTTGTCAGGCACAACGCATCAAGCAATTTACGACTGCTGCGCCCGAGCGCGGACCGGTCGGCGGGAGCAAGCTCCCTCGCCACGGGGGAGCTTGCTCTTGAGATAGGGGGTTAAACGACTTCCAGCCGAATCTTGTGCTGGCTCAGCAGCTGCGCAAGTGCCGGTACTGGCGCGTGGTCGGTCACCAGGCAGTCGATCAGGCTAATCGGCCCCAGGCGGACCATGGCGTTGCGGCCGAACTTGCTGGAGTCTGCTGCCAGCAAGACTTGCCGGGCGTTGGCGATGATCGCCTGGGAGACACGCACTTCCTGGTAGTCAAAGTCGAGCAGGCTGCCGTCTTCATCGATACCGCTGATGCCGACCAGCGCAAAGTCGACCTTGAACTGGTTGATGAAGTCGACGCAGGACTGACCGACTACGCCACCGTCACGGCGCACGTTGCCACCGGCCAGCAGGACTTCGAAGTCATCCTTGGCGCTGAGGATCGAGGCGACGTGCAGGTTGTTGGTGATCACCTTGAGATGGCTGTGATTGAGCAGCGCCCGGGCGATGGATTCGGTGGTGGTACCGATATTGATGAACAGCGAGGCGTGATCGGGGATTTGTGCGGCGATGGCTTCGGCGATGCGTTGTTTCTCATCGCGCATCTGATCGGCACGCATGGCGTAGGCGGTGTTTTCGACACTTGAATCGTAAGCGGCGCCGCCGTGATAGCGACGCAACAAATTCACTTCCGCCAATTGATTGATATCGCGGCGGATGGTCTGCGGTGTAACAACAAATAGCTGAGCCATTTCCTCGATGCTGACGTAGCCGCGTTCGCGGACCAGTTCGAGGATTTGCTGCTGACGGGGAGGCAGATTCATAGGGCTTCCTTTGGGCTGCCGTGCAAAATTTGCCCATGATGCCGTACGAATCACCTCCCTACCAGTTACATACCGATACGAATCCGCTACTTGGCTTATTCAGCGCCTTCGTGCGGTTCCCAGTCGCGGGTGCGGCTGACGGCTTTTTTCCAGCCGGCGTAGAGTTTTTCCTTCGCTGTTTCGTCCAGTTGCGGGTCGAACTCGCGCTCGATCACCGCCTTGCCGCGCAGTTCGTCCAGGCTGCTCCAGAAGCCGCAGGCCAGGCCGGCCAGGTAGGCGGCGCCCAGTGCAGTGGTTTCACGCATTTGCGGGCGCTCGACCTTGGTGCCGAGGATGTCCGCCTGGAATTGCATCAGGAAGTTGTTCGCAACCGCACCGCCGTCTACGCGCAGAGCCTTGAGTCGTTCGCCGGAGTCGTGTTGCATGGCGTCGAGTACGTCGCGGGTCTGGTAGGCAATCGACTCCAGTGCGGCGCGAATGATGTGATCGACGCGTACGCCGCGAGTCAGGCCGAACAGCGCGCCACGGGCATACGGGTCCCAGTATGGAGCGCCGAGGCCGGTGAAGGCGGGCACCAGATACACGCCGTTGCTGTCCTTGACCTTGTTGGCGAAGTATTCGGTGTCGTGAGCGTCGTTGATGATCTTCAACTCGTCGCGCAGCCACTGAACGGTGGAGCCGCCGTTGAACACCGCGCCTTCCAGTGCGTAGGCCACTTCGCCACGTGGGCCGCAGGCGATGGTGGTGAGCATGCCGTGCCGGGATTTCACCGCTTTGTCGCCGGTGTTCATCAGCAGGAAGCAGCCGGTGCCATAGGTGTTTTTCGCCTGGCCCGGTTCAACGCACATCTGGCCGAACAGCGCGGCCTGCTGGTCGCCGGCAATACCGCCGATGGCGATGCCGCTCTTGGTGTGGCCATAGATTTCTGACGACGACTTGACCTCCGGGAGCATCTCGCGCGGGATGTCCAGCACCTCGAGCATCTTCGCGTCCCACTCCAGGGTGTGGATGTTGAAGAGCATGGTGCGTGAGGCGTTGGTGTAGTCGGTGACGTGGGTCTTGCCGCCGGTAAATTTCCAGATCAGCCAGCTGTCGATGGTGCCGAACAGCAGCTCGCCTTTGCGTGCGCGTTCGCGGCTGCCTTCGACGTTGTCGAGGATCCACTTGAGTTTGGTGCCGGAGAAGTACGGGTCGGTGACCAGGCCAGTGGTTTCACTGATGTACTGCTCAAAGCCGTCGCGCTTGAGTTGCTGGCAGATTTCGGTGCTGCGGCGGCATTGCCAGACGATTGCGTTGTAGATCGGCCGACCGGTGGTCTTGTCCCAGACCACAGTGGTTTCACGCTGGTTGGTGATGCCGATGGCCGCCACCTGATCGTGATGCAGGCCGGCTTGCGCCAGGGCCTCGACCATCACGGCGCTTTGGGTGGCGAAGATTTCCATCGGGTCGTGTTCGACCCAGCCGGCCTGCGGGTAATGCTGGGCGAATTCGCGTTGTGCGGTGCAGACCACGTTGGCGTCACGGTCGAAAATGATCGCCCGGGAGCTGGTCGTGCCCTGATCGAGGGCAATGATGTAGTTCTTATTCTGAGTGTCGGTCATGTCGATTGCCTTGGACGAAATAAGGGAGTGGGTTGGGGCGCGTGATCAATGGTGGGCAGGATCACGCGCTACCGCTTTCAGGAAATTCGTGCTTTGCCGTCAATGGCCTGTTCTGCATCCTTTGTAGCAATTACGGGGCTTGGCAGGTGACGGGCAATCAGCCCGCGATACGCTGCCGCGCCGAGGCAGGCACCAACGATCGGTGCAAAAACCGGAATCAGGAAGTACGGAATATCACGGCCGCCAGTGAAGGAAATTTCACCCCAGCCAGCGAAGAAAGTCATCAGTTTAGGACCGAAGTCGCGTGCCGGGTTCATCGCAAAACCGGTCAGCGGGCCCATCGAGCTGCCAATGACGGCGATCAGCAGGCCGATCAACAGCGGCGCCAGCGGGCCTTTAGGCAGGCCATTGTTGTCGTCGGTCAGGGACATGATCACGCCCATCAGGATGGCGGTGATGATCACCTCCACCAGAAACGCCTGGGCCGTCGACAGGGTAGGGTTCGGGAACGTGGAGAACACCGAGGCCAGTTCAAGGCTGGCTTGTGATCCACGAACCATCTGGTGAGTTTGTTCGAAATCGAAGAACAGATTGCTGTAAAGCGTGTAAACCAACAGCGCCGCGCAGAAGGCGCCAGCGACCTGGGAGAAGATGTAGAGCGGCAGTTTACGCTTCTCGAAATCGGCGAAAATGCACAGCGCGATGCTGACGGCCGGGTTCAGGTGAGCGCCGGAAACACCCGCGGTCAGGTAGATCGCCATGCTCACGCCGATCCCCCAGATGATGCTGATTTCCCACAGCCCAAAGCTGGCACCCGCGACTTTGAGCGCGGCAACACAGCCGGTACCAAAAAAGATCAATAAGGCAGTACCTAGGAACTCGGCCATGCATTGGCTCGAGAGCGATGGTTGTTGTGATGCAGTTGTCATTGAAAACCTCGTTTTTGTTGTTGTTGGGCGCTCTTCCCGAAATGGTCAGGGCACGATTTTCACCGAGGCAGGATCCCCATCCTGGTCTCGGCCTACTGCCGGGTACTGCCTGGAAATGTTCGCACATTATTCAGATTCGAAAAAATATAGACAAGAAACGCTGCTGTCAAAGGTCGAAAGTGAACCATTGGTCATATTTAAACTATTAGTCAGGTGAATGATCATTTGGATGGACCCGGGAGGTGTCTGGAAATTGCCTCGCGTTTGGCTGTTCCAGAGTGAACAGGGGCCGGTAATAGAGCCTTTTATTCGGTGATGGCCTAGAATCCTGCGCAGTATTTTTCTTCTTTCGCCAGGCTTGGAGCTGCCATGACCCCCGCATTGGATCTGTTGAAAAAAGTTCGTGCCGAACATCGCGTGCACAGTTATGAACATGATCCGAAGGCTGCGTCCTACGGTCTGGAGGCAGCGGAAAAGCTCGGGCTGGATCCGGCGCAGGTGTTCAAGACACTGCTGGCAGCCAGTGAAAAGGGCGAGTTGCTGGTGGCTGTCGTGCCGGTCGTCGGAAGTCTGGACTTGAAAGCGCTGGCGCATGCCGCCGGGGTGAAGAAAGTCGAAATGGCTGATCCCGCAGCCGCGCAACGGGCGACCGGTTACTTGCTGGGTGGCATCAGTCCATTGGGGCAGAAGAAGCGTTTGCGCACCTTCATCGATAACAGTGCTCAGCCTTTCGCGAGCATTTACGTCAGCGCGGGTCGACGCGGTCTTGAGGTCGAGTTGGCGGCGACGGTGCTGGCCGAGCATACCCAGGCCACATTCGCCGATATCGGTCGGGCCTGACCGCCGCGCTGTATGGTGAAAATCGGCAAGTTCTGTCTCTGGTTGCCGGGTAACGGCTGATGCATGCTCGCCTTCGCCTAACAAGAAGGAGAGCACTCATGCAGCTAGCGTTTCATCAGGTCGATGCGTTCAGCGACCAACCGTTCAGTGGCAACCCGGCAATGGTCTATCGGCTCGACGCCTGGCTCGCCGATGACTTGATGCAAAAAATCGCCGCCGAACACAACCTTGCCGAAACCGCGTTTGTGGTGCGTGAGGCGCAAGGCTGGCGTATCCGCTGGTTCACGCCGACCACCGAGGTGCCGTTGTGTGGCCACGCGACACTGGCCAGCGCTTATGTGTTGTTCGAGGTCTATAAAGAGCCGGTCGAGCGCCTGGACTTCATCAGCAAGTCGGGCCCCTTGAGTGTGAGTCGGGAAGGCAAGCGGCTATGGCTGGATTTTCCGGCGATTGAACTGCGTGAAGTCGGCGTGACCCTTGATGTAGAGCGGGCGCTGGGTGTGCAGGCAGTTGATGTGCTGGGCTCCAACGAATTGTTCGTGGTACTGGAGTCGGAGCAGGCGGTGCTCGATTGCCAGCCGGACATGGTCGCGCTGGCGAGGTTGCCTTGGCCTGGCGCGATCGTGACTGCGCCTGGCTCGCGGCATGATTTCGTCTCACGGTACTTTGCCCCGGCCATCGGTATCAACGAAGACCCGGTCACCGGCTCGACTCATTGCAGCCTGATTCCGTACTGGTCGCAGCGTTTGGATAAATCGAACCTGACGGCGTATCAGTGTTCGGCGCGGGGCGGGGAGTTGTTCTGCCGTCTGGAGGGGGGGCGGGTGAAAATCGGTGGTCATGCGACGCTGGTGGCCAGCGGAACCTTGATGCTCGGCTAAGGCTCGCCTCTGTAGGAGCAAGGCTTGCCCGCGATAGGATCGCCGTGGTGTCACTGGTACACCGCATTATCGTTCATCGCGGGCAAGCCTTGCTCCTACAGTACGGGGGCGTGGTGTCAGTTGGCGGTGCTGTACCGACGAACCCCGGACTCTACCGCTGGAATGTGCGCCGCCGTGCTGCCGGCTGCCTGGAACAGCACCAGGTGTTCGGCGGCCACGCGAATGCCGACGTCGCCACCGACCAGATGATCGGCATGGCTCGGGAAGATCGATTCCAGTTGGCTGCCGGTCGGCAACTGCAGGCGATACAACGTCGATGCACCCAGAAAGGTCTTGCCAACGATCCGTGCCTTCAATGGGCTGTCGGGCGCATAAACGATATCGTCCGGGCGCAGCAATACATCCACCGTGCCACCGGCAGGCCAGGTATAGGCTCGATTACCGCGCAGCACACCGAGTTCGGTCTGTACCGATTCCGGGGTCTGCAACTGACCGCGAATGAAATAACCCTGACCGATAAAGCTCGCCACAAACGGTGTTTGCGGTTCGTGGTACAGGTTGTAAGGCGTGTCCCACTGCTCCAGTCGACCCTCCTTGAACACACCAACCTGATCGCTGACGGCAAAGGCCTCTTCCTGGTCGTGAGTCACCAGAATCGCACTGGTACCACGGGCCTTGAGGATGTCCCGGACTTCATGGCTGAGCTTGCGGCGCAATTCGCCATCGAGGTTGGAGAACGGTTCGTCGAGCAACAGCAGTTGTGGCTCCGGTGCCAACGCCCGGGCCAGTGCAACGCGCTGTTGCTGGCCGCCGGAAAGTTCGTGCGGGAAGCGCTTGCCGAGGTGCTTCAGGTTGACCAGCTCAAGCATCTCTTCGGTGACCCGGTCTTTCCGGGGATGCTTGCGAATGCCAAAGGCGATGTTCTCGGCCACGCTCAGGTGCGGGAACAGCGCGTAGTCCTGGAACACCATGCCGATTCGGCGTTTTTCCGGCGCGAGGGTGAAACCGGCGCTGGAGATGGTTTCACCGGCCAGCTGGATTTCCCCTTCGTGAACCGGTTCAAAGCCTGCAATCGCCCGCAGGGTGGTGGTCTTGCCGCAGCCGGACGAGCCCAGCAGGCAGCCGATGTCACCGGCATTGAGGTGCAGGTTGAGGTTCTGGACGACCCGCTGGTCTTGATAACCGCAGGCCAGATTACGCAGATTCAGCAGTAATGAATGACTCATGCGTGGTGATACGAAGGCTCAACGAGAAATTCGAGCAGGGCCTTTTGCGCATGAAGACGGTTCTCAGCCTGATCCCAGGCAACCGAACGCGGGTCGTCGAGCAGGTCTAGGCTGATTTCTTCACCGCGGTGGGCGGGCAGGCAGTGCATGAACAACACATCCGCAGCGGCCAGATCGAGCAGCGCACGATTAACCTGAAACGGTGCGAATAGCTTGAGGCGCTTGGCGGTTTCTTCTTCCTGGCCCATGGAGGTCCAGACGTCGGTGCTGACCAGATGTGCGCCGCGTACCGCATCCCGAGGATCGCGGACGATGATTACCCGATCGCCGGCCTTGGCCACGAATTCCGGGTTTGGCTCATAGCCTTCAGGGCAGGCGATACGCAGTTGGAAGTCGAACTGGATGGCGGCTTCTATATAGCTGTTGCACATGTTGTTGCCGTCGCCGATCCAGGCCACGGTCTTGCCCTGGATCGAGCCGCGATGTTCGAGGAAGGTCTGCATGTCGGCCAGCAACTGACACGGGTGCAGGTCGTCGGACAGGCCGTTGATGACGGGCACGCGCGAGTTGGCCGCGAATTCGGTCAGGGTGCTGTGGGCGAAGGTACGGATCATCACCGCATCGAGCATGCGCGACATGACGATGGCGCAGTCGCCGATCGGTTCGCCGCGACCCAGTTGGGTGTCACGGGGCGACAGGAAAATCGCCTGGCCGCCAAGCTGGATCATGCCGGCCTCAAACGACAACCGGGTGCGCGTCGAGGATTTCTCGAAGATCATCCCGAGTACGCGATTTTTTAACGGCTCGAACAGTACGCCGCGGTTACGCAGGTCTTTGAGCTCAATGCCTCGACGGATCACGCTGACCAGCTCTTCGGGCGTGCAATCCATCAGGGAGAGAAAGTGCCTTGCGCTCATCATTGACTACCTTTTTGCAACAGACCGCAGATACTCAAAGCCTTGTTTAACTGAAAAACGGGCGAGACCTGCGGCGAAAGCCGCACGGGGCGACGAAATAGGGGAAGGCGCGATATTGACATTAAATGTCGCGTCTTACCAATAGGCTACGGTTTTTAGGGGATTTCAGAGGGGCTACGGGATGACCGCAGCCGCGCTTTTGAAGTCTGTTTCCTGACAGCAGCAACCTCTTTGTACACTGCCCTCGCGCGCCTTGGCAATCAAGCGGGGCGGGCTAAGCACAGTCTCGGTCGGTTTCTGACCTGTCGGCCGGGGTGGTTGCAGGCAGGATTCAGCCTGCCTTCGCTTGAAACATTTGCTAATGCAAAGTGCTGGGTTATAACTAACTCACGAGTGACACAGGAAGCCTTTGGAATGGAATCGAAAGAACAGCAATTGCTGGAGCTGCTGGGTCTCACGGCACGCACCCTGACTCACCTGACCGCTTCCATGACCTCAATGTCCTTTGAGTTGATGCGCAGCGAGGATGACGTGACCAAGGCTGCGGGTCGACGGATGATCGACCGTATGGCCACCATCAGCGCCGGGCTCGACGAGCACTGGCGCCTGATCGGCGAACTCACGGGCGTGCACATTGCCCAGGAGCAGATCGAAACCATCCAGGAAATCCAGCTTCAAGCGCCCTCCAGACTTCCCCAAGGCTGATATCGGCGGGCCTGATGGGCCTCGATTCACAAGACGAACGTCGCTGGCGCAGCGCTCGGTCACAGCCCATAGTTTTGTTCCCGCAACCTGATGCCGGTTGCCTCGAATAAAACAGAGAATGGCCATGACCAAGACTCTTCATCACCGTGCCTGCCACCTGTGTGAAGCCATTTGCGGCTTGACCATCGAAACCACCGCCACCGAAGACGCTGGCGTGCAAATCACCTCGATCAAGGGTGATCCGCAGGACAGCTTCAGTCGCGGCCACATCTGCCCCAAGGCGGTGGCGCTGCAAGATATCCAGAACGACCCCGACCGCCTGCGACAGCCGATGCTGCGGGTCGGCAGCGAGTGGCAAGCGATTGCCTGGGACGAGGCTTTCGCTCTGGTGGCTGAACGCCTGTCGGCGATTCAGGAGCGCCATGGCCAGAATGCCGTCGCGGTTTATCAGGGCAATCCCAGCGTGCACAACTATGGGTTGATGACCCACAGCAATTACTTCCTTGGCTTACTCAAAACCCGCAACCGTTTCTCTGCAACCTCGGTCGATCAATTGCCTCAGCATCTGACCAGTCATTTGATGTACGGCCACGGTTTGCTGCTGCCGATTCCAGACATCGATCACACTGATTTCATGTTGATCCTGGGCGGCAATCCGCTGGCCTCCAACGGCAGCATCATGACCGTGCCGGATGTCGAAAAGCGCTTGAAGGCGATTCAGGCCCGAGGCGGCAAAGTGGTAGTGGTCGATCCGCGTCGCAGCGAAACGGCAGCGATTGCCGATCAACATGTATTTGTCCGTCCGGGCGGTGACGCGGCGCTGTTGTTCGGGTTGCTCAATACCATGTTCGCTGAAGGCTTGAGCCGCGACAGTCATTTGCCGGTAGACGGGCTGGAGGAGGTTCGCCAGGCCGTCGCATCCTTTAGTGCCGAGGCCATGAGCCCGCTGTGCGCCGTGCCGGCCGAGCAGATTCGTCAGTTGGCGCGAGACTTCGCCAGCGCGAAGACCGCCGTGTGTTATGGCCGTATGGGCGTTTCGACCCAGGCGTTCGGCACCTTGTGTCATTGGCTGGTGCAACTGATCAATCTGCTCACCGGTAACCTTGATCGGGTCGGCGGTGCGCTGTGCACCGAGCCTGCGGTTGACCTGGTGGCATCGACCTCGGGCGGGCATTTCAATCTGTGGCAAAGCCGCGTGTCCGGCCGCCCGGAATACGCCGGTGAGTTGCCGGTCTCGGCGATGGCCGAAGAGATGCTCACCAAAGGAGAAGGGCAGGTGCGGGCGTTGATCACCGTGGCCGGTAACCCGGTGTTGTCGACACCTAATGGCCGGCAGTTGGAGCAGGCGCTGGACGGGCTGGAGTTCATGCTCAGCATTGACCTCTATATCAACGAGACCACGCGTTATGCCGACCTGATTCTGCCGTCGACCTCGGCGCTGGAAAACGATCACTACGACACCACGTTCAATATGTTCGCGGTGCGCAATGTCAGCCGTTTCAACCGGGCAATCCTGCCCAAGCCTGAGGGCGCGTTGCACGATTGGGAGATTTTCGTCGGCCTGGCCCAGGCTTTTGCGGCGAAGACCGGCAAAGAGCTGAAGCCGACGATACCTCCGGCGAAAATGATCGACCTCGGTTTGCGAGCCGGGCGCTATGGTGACGCTTCGCCGCACAAACTGTCGGTGGCGAACTTGTTCGATCATCCTCACGGGGTCGAACTGGGGGCTCTTCAGGCGAACCTCGCGCCGCGACTGAAAACCGCCAACCAGCGCGTGCAGGCGGCGCCACCGGCGATCCTGGCCGACCTTGCACGATTTGCCGCATTGCAGGCACCCGCTGCCGATGAGTTGTTGATGATCGGCCGCCGCCATGTGCGCAGCAATAACTCGTGGATGCACAACTATCACCGTTTGGTGAAAGGCAAACCGCGTCATCAGTTGCTGATGCACCCGGACGATCTTTCCAGTCGCGGACTCAGCGATGGGCAGCGGGTGCGGGTCAGTTCACGGGTCGGGGTGATCGAAGTCGAAGTGCTGAGCAGTGTCGAAATGATGAAAGGCGTGGTCAGCCTGCCGCATGGCTGGGGTCATGCCCGGCCGGGAGTGCAGATGACCATTGCCATGGGCCAGCCAGGCTCCAGCGCCAATGACCTGACGGATGAGCGCCAGCTCGATGAGTTGTCCGGAAATGCAGCGCTCAATGGTGTACCGGTGACCGTCGCGGCAGCGTAAGTGTCTGTCGGGGAGACCGAGCATGGCGCTCGGCTTTCCGTTACAATGCGTCACCGTGCCGACAACTGAGTCGGAAAGTTCAGCCGAGGTGCTCCATGGATATCATTGAAACTATTAAAGAGCAGATTGCTAACAACACCATTCTGCTTTACATGAAAGGCTCGCCGAATGCCCCACAGTGTGGCTTCTCCGCGAAAGCCGCTCAGGCCGTCATGGGCTGTGGTGAGAAGTTCGCTTATGTGGACATCCTGCAGAACCCGGAAATCCGTGCCAACCTGCCAAAGTACGCCAACTGGCCAACCTTCCCGCAATTGTGGGTCGCTGGTGAGCTGGTCGGTGGTAGCGACATCATGACTGAAATGGCCGCTGACGGTTCGTTGCAGGCCCTGATCAAGGACGCTGCGGCAAAAGCCGCTGCTGGCAAGACCGAAGCCTGATTGATAGGCAGCAGCGGCCGCCCGGCCGCTGCTGCTGGTAATAAAAAGCCCCGCCACTCGTAAGAGGGCGGGGCTTTTTATTGAGTCGAGATCAGTGCTGTAGAACTTACTCGTCGCCCATCTGCGATTGCAGATAGTTCTCAAGACCGACTTTATCGATCAGGCTCAGTTGAGTTTCCAGCCAGTCGATATGCTCTTCTTCGGATTCGAGAATATCTTCAAGCAGTTCACGGCTGCCGAAGTCCCCGACTGTTTCGCAATGCGCGATAGCCACTTTGAGGTCGGCATGGCCGGTGCGCTCGATACGCAGGTCACATTCAAGCATTTCCTTGGTGTGCTCGCCGATGTGCAGCTTGCCCAAGTCCTGGACGTTTGGCAGGCCTTCGAGGAACAGGATGCGCTTGATCAGCTTGTCCGCGTGTTTCATCTCGTCGATGGATTCGTGGTACTCGTGCTTGCCGAGTTTGTTCAGGCCCCAGTCTTCATACATGCGCGCATGCAGGAAATACTGATTGATTGCGACCAGCTCATTGCCAAGAATCTTGTTGAGGTGCTGGATAACCGTGATGTCGCCTTTCATGTGGGGTCCTGCCCTTTAATTACCCTATAGACGGTGAAGTCTGAGCTTGGCAGTTGTTAGTGTCAAACCTAAGTTATTGAATACTATATGAAAATTAATCGGAATAAGAATGTTTGTGTTCCGCATTCTAACGCTAAGCGATTGAATTACAGGCATAAAAAAACCGGACGCTAAGTCCGGTTCTTTCGAATGTTCTATTTATGCTGCCGAAAATTCTACAGGGTAGGGGATCGCCGCTTGGCTCAATTGCAATTCGGCCAGGGTTTCGCGTACCACTTGCTTGGCAAGGCAGGCACATTTTCCACATTGGCCGGCAACGCCGGTGGCTTGGCGTACCTCGCGGTAGCTGCAGCAACCTTCATAGATCGCATCGCGGATTTTTCCGTCGGTGACACCAGTGCAAAGGCAGACATACATAAAATGAGAACCGTCGTGGGTTATGGCTCGGTTGCGACGGATATTAATGTTAACGAGAATGATTGTCAAAGTGGTTCCGGCAGGCTTTACGCCAGAGCAGCGATTGCCTGACGAACGGCATAATGCGGCCCGGGATGGTGTCATTAAGCCTGCGCCGAGGTTTTTGATGTCGTTGTAAAAAGCGCTAAGGACTGGCGAAAAACGCGGTGTATGATGTGCGGTCCTTGCGAAGGGCACTCGATTCATGAACCTGTCGTTTATTCGCGACAGACTGGTTCGATACCGTTCTTCCCGCCACCACACCAGGAGATATCCAATGAGCGTACTCGTAGGCAAACAAGCCCCTGACTTCACCGTACCGGCCGTACTCGGCAATGGCGAGATCGTTGACAGCTTCACCCTGTCCTCGGCCATCAAAGGCAAATACGGCCTGGTGTTCTTCTACCCGCTGGACTTCACCTTCGTTTGCCCGTCCGAGCTGATCGCTCTGGACCACCGCATGGCTGACTTCAAGGCACGCAACGTTGAAGTGATCGCTGTTTCGATCGACTCGCACTTCACCCACAACGCCTGGCGCAACACCCCGATCAATGCCGGCGGCATCGGTCAGGTTCAGTACATCATGGCTGCTGACATGAAGCACGACATCGCCAAGGCCTACGACGTTGAGTCCGAAGGCGGCGTGGCTTTCCGTGGCGCATTCCTGATCGACGACAAGGGCGTTGTTCGCTCGCAAATCGTCAACGACCTGCCACTGGGCCGTAACATGGAAGAGCTGATTCGCCTGGTCGACGCCCTGCAATTCCACGAAGAGCACGGCGAAGTTTGCCCGGCCAACTGGAAAAAAGGCGACAAGGGCATGACTGCTTCGCCAGAAGGCGTTGCGGCTTACCTGACCGAGAACGCTGGCAAGCTGTAAGCCACGCGTCAGGCATAAAAACCGGCCGTTGAGGCCGGTTTTTTTATGCACGGGATAAATCCTGCGACTGAATCAGTCGTTGAAATCTTCCCAGCCGCCCATTTGTTTCCAGCGATTGACGATGCCGCAAAACAAATCGGCAGTCTTCTCGGTGTCGTAGCGAGCCGAGTGGGCCTCGCGTCCGTCAAAGTCGATGTCGGCAGCCTGGCACGCCTTGGCCAGGACCGTTTGACCATAAGCCAGACCGGCCAGTGTCGCGGTGTCGAAGCTGGAGAACGGGTGAAACGGATTGCGCTTCATGTCCAGGCGCGCAACGGCGGCGTTGAGGAAGCCCAGGTCGAAGCTGCTGTTATGGCCGACCAGGATCGCCCGTTTGCAGCCGTTGGCCTTCAGCGCCTTGCGCACACCACGGAAGATGTCGGTCAGCGCTGCTTCCTCACTCACGGCCATGCGCAGTGGGTGATCAAGCTTGATCCCGGTGAACTCCAGCGCTGCGGCTTCGACGTTGGCGCCTTCAAACGGTTCTACACGGAAGAAATAGGTGTGATCAGGGTACACAAAACCTTTTTCGTCCATGCTGATGGTCGTGGCGGCAATTTCCAGCAAGGCGTCGGTGGCACAGTTGAAACCACCGGTTTCAACGTCGACGACAACGGGCAAGTATCCACGGAACCTGGCTGCCATCGGGTGACGTGAACCACCTCCGCCTGAACTTTCCTGTTCGTCGTCGAAATGGTCTTCACTCACGCGTGTTCCTCCAGCAGGCGCCAGCGCAGTTGTTCACCGGCGCGCAGCGGGATGACAGTCAGCTCGCCGAACGGCAGGCTGGTTGGGGCGGTCCATTCTTCGCGGACCAGGGTAATGCGATCGGTGTTCGCCGGCAGGCCGTAGAAACGCGGGCCGTTGAGGCTGGCGAAGGCTTCGAGCTTGTCCAGCGCATTGCGCTGTTCAAAGGCTTCGGCGTACAGCTCGATCGCGGCATAAGCGGTGTAACAACCGGCACAGCCACACGCGGCTTCTTTGGCGTGTTGGGCGTGCGGGGCCGAGTCTGTCCCCAGGAAGAACTTCTCGCTGCCGCTGGTGGCGGCGTCAAGCAGGGCGACCTGATGGGTATTGCGCTTGAGAATCGGCAGGCAATAGAAGTGCGGACGAATCCCGCCCACCAGCATGTGGTTGCGGTTATACAGCAGGTGGTGAGCGGTGATGGTTGCGCCAACGTTGGCCGAAGCCTCGTTGACGAACTGCACGGCATCGCGGGTGGTGATGTGTTCGAACACCACTTTGAGCGTTGGGAAACGCTCCACGACCCGGCGCATGTGCTCGTCGATGAAGATTTTTTCGCGGTCGAAAACATCGACGTCGCCGCGGGTGATTTCACCGTGAATCAACAAGGGCATCCCGACCTCGGCCATGGCCTCGATCGCGGGGAAAATCTTGTCGATGCTGGTCACACCGGAATCGGAGTTGGTGGTCGCGCCAGCCGGATACAGCTTGGCGGCGTGAACGAAACCGCTGGCCTTGGCCTCGCGAATTTCATTGGGTGTAGTCCGGTCAGTGAGGTAGAGCACCATCAACGGTTCGAAACGGCTGCCGGCCGGGCGCGCAGCGAGAATGCGCTGGCGATAGGCGTCGGCTTCGGCGGCGTTACGCACCGGTGGTACCAGGTTAGGCATGATGATGGCGCGACCAAAGGTGCGCGCGACATCCGCGACAGTATTGGGCAACACAGCACCATCGCGAAGATGAATATGCCAGTCGTCGGGACGCAGCAGGGTCAGGCGGTCGGACATTGGGGATTCCAGGCGGGTCAAACTCAAGGGAATGCTACCGGAAAAGACTCATCCAGGCACTCGCTATCAAGTTTTGCAGCAAGCTTCCGATATGACAAAGGTATGCCGTAATTATATGTATCGGTCTTTTTGTTGTAGAAGCCAGTGGAGCCTCCCGTGCGCCAGCGTTATTTAGCCTTGCTCAGCGTGTTTGCCAGCCTTCCTGCGATGGCGCTCACTTTCCAGACGCGTCTGGAGAGCATCGAGTGGACGGTCGAAGGCGACAAGTTCGAATGTCGCCTGAGCCAGCCGATTACCGATTTCGGTTCGGGCGAGTTCGTGCGGCGCGCAGGCGAGCAGGCCACCTTTCGTCTGAAGGCTTACAACTCGATGATCGCGGGCGGCTCGGCGACCTTGCTGGCGGCCGCTGCGCCTTGGCAGCCGGGGCGCGGCGATATCAATCTGGGGTCGGTCAAGGTCGGCAGCGGTGATGTGCTGTTCAACAGTTCGCAACTGCAGGCCGGACGTCTTATCGGTGGTTTGATGGAAGGTCGCAGTCCGCTGATTCGTCATTATTCGCGCGATGGCGGGGTGTCGGAAGTCCGTTTGTTGCCGGTCAGTTTCAACAAGGCCTACGCCGATTATCAGGCGTGTGTCGCCAAGTTGCTGCCGATGAATTATGAGCAGGTGAAGCAGGCTGAGATTGGTTTCCCGGGCGGTGGTATCGATCTGGACGCGCAAGCCAAAGCCAGGCTGCAGGTCATGCTGACGTTCATGAAGGCCGACCCGACGGTCAATCACATCGAACTCGACGGCCATTCCGATAACAGCGGCAATCGCCTGACCAACCGTGACCTGTCCCGGCGCAGGGCGCTGGCGGTGATGGA
This sequence comes from Pseudomonas fluorescens HK44, assembly GCF_000217955.3. GTDB lineage: Bacteria > Pseudomonadota > Gammaproteobacteria > Pseudomonadales > Pseudomonadaceae > Aquipseudomonas > Aquipseudomonas fluorescens_AQ. The sequence goes on from NZ_AFOY02000017.1 coordinate 115,311, forward strand.
CTTCTTCAAGGCCAATGGCATTGCGGAATCACAGATCACGATGCGCTTTCACGGTGAGCGTTATCCATTGGCCCCTAATACCAACACCGCCAATCGGGCCAGGAATCGCCGGGTCAACGTTCATCTTGAGCGTATTGAACCCACCGACAAACCGGCTCCGCAAGTCAGCTCGGCGAGCAGTGCCGCGACGACCTCCTGAACCGGCTGAAATAGTCGCTCGCTCGACATAATCTGTCGCTTGGTCATCATAAGCTGTCGCGCCTCTGTAATTTATCCTCTCGCAGCGGTAGACTTCATGGCTTTCCGTAGAACCCCGTGGAGTGATGGCATGGCGGACGTAAACAAGGTCGTTCTGGCGTATTCCGGCGGCCTGGACACTTCGGTGATCCTCAAGTGGCTGCAGGATACTTATAACTGTGAAGTGGTGACCTTTACCGCTGACCTGGGTCAGGGTGAAGAGGTTGAGCCGGCCCGCGCCAAGGCACAAGCCATGGGCGTAAAAGAAATCTACATCGACGATCTGCGCGAAGAATTCGTGCGTGATTTCGTTTTCCCGATGTTCCGCGCCAACACCGTTTACGAAGGCGAGTACCTGCTGGGTACCTCCATCGCTCGTCCGTTGATCGCCAAACGCCTGATCGAAATCGCCAACGAAACCGGCGCTGACGCCATTTCCCATGGTGCGACCGGCAAGGGTAACGACCAGGTTCGTTTCGAGCTGGGTGCCTATGCACTCAAGCCTGGCGTGAAAGTGATCGCCCCTTGGCGCGAGTGGGACCTGCTGTCCCGCGAGAAGCTGATGGATTATGCCGCGAAGCACGCGATCCCGATCGAGCGTCACGGCAAGAAAAAATCCCCGTACTCGATGGATGCCAACCTGCTGCACATCTCCTATGAAGGCGGCGTGCTGGAAGACACCTGGACCGAGCACGAAGAAGACATGTGGCGCTGGACCGTCTCCCCGGAGAACGCTCCCGACAAGCCGCAGTACCTGGAACTGACTTACCGCAACGGCGACATCGTTGCACTGGACGGCGTCGAAATGACTCCGGCTACCGTGCTGGCGACCCTGAACCGTATCGGTGGCGAACACGGTATCGGCCGTCTGGACATCGTCGAGAACCGTTACGTCGGCATGAAGTCCCGTGGCTGCTACGAAACCCCGGGCGGCACCATCATGCTGCGTGCTCACCGGGCGATCGAGTCGATCACTCTGGATCGCGAAGTGGCTCACCTCAAAGACGAGCTGATGCCTAAATACGCCAGCCTGATCTACACCGGTTACTGGTGGAGCCCTGAGCGTCTGATGCTGCAACAGATGATCGATGCTTCCCAGGCACATGTGAACGGTGTGGTTCGCCTGAAACTGTACAAAGGCAACGTGATCGTCACCGGTCGCAAGTCTGACGAGTCGTTGTTCGACGCCAACATTGCTACCTTCGAAGAAGATGGCGGCGCCTACAACCAGGCTGATGCAGCCGGCTTCATCAAGCTGAACGCTCTGCGTATGCGGATTGCCGCAAACAAAGGCCGCAAGCTGTTCTGATGCTGTTGGCATGATCAACGATTGTGGCCCCGTTTGTAACGGGGCCACAATGTGATCGAAGAATTCGTGTGTGGCTGTTTGTCTCCTGAATCTGTGTTACCAGGTCTTGCGCTTTAACTTCCTGGATTGTCTGTACCCCCTCCTTTCTGTTCTGTCTGTGTCAGAGACTATTTACCCGGCCACTGTACTGGGTAGGTGTCAGGGCTGGCTGACGACGGTCACGGCCAATGTGCTCAAGTTATAAATCATGTAAAAAGAGTCGTTGTGCTTCAGGGCTTTTGCATCTGATTTTTTGAGTGCTCTTTCGTTAATCAAATGTCCCGACTCACCGCTCGTCAGAAAGACGATCACTTCACTGTGGTGGTGTTTCCTTGAATAGAGAGCACTCATCAAACTGTCGACATCTTTCTTTTTACGAGTCCATCGTGCATCAATGATCCGCATGCCGTGTATTGACGCGGGTAAGGACACTGGGTGTTGGGTCGACAGGTTTGCGATGAAGGTTATATAGGCAGGTGGAGCGGGTGCGCCCTGAAGCAGATAGTCGGGTTTACCTCCTTTGATTGAGTGTGGTTGATTGTCCTCTTCAACAGGGTCGTTGATGGAGGTTTTTCTGTTTTTTTCTGGTTGAGCAGCATCGTCGATGACTTTTACAAACTGCTTGCTCTTTTGAAAGTCAGAAGGGGCATACAGGGATTTATAGTTAAAGTTTAGCGTAATAAAAAATAGAAAGAGCAGGTAAAAAGGGAAGCTGATCAGAAACCAGATGTAAGTCTGACGCTCCTCGTTATCAAGAAAGGGCAGCGATACGGCCGCCGAAGTTTCGGAGAGTGTCGCAAATATCGCAATTATGGTCATTGGGTTGGAGATTTTTTTTTGAGTTTTTGTCATTTTGATTGCTCGTTAAATAGTGATCTATAGTGGATTCCTTGTGGGTGAAGTTGTTGGGTGGTAGTGGTTGTCTGGTACTAATTTATTATTGTTTGTAAAGGGTTTGTGGAGCGGTCTGCTTTGCAGTTTTATCACTATTTTTAACGGATCCATAGCCTTCTTTTAGTGTGATTTATGTAAAGGGGGGCGAAAGCGGGTTGTTTTTTGACAGTAGATTGATGTTCCGGATTGGCCGGGGTGGAGTATGTGTTGTCAGCCGATTTTTGATGCCTGCTGAAAAAAAACAGTTGATCAGAGGAGGGTATAGCCTCGAATAAACTTTAAGCGACATTGTTTTTTATGAAATCCTGTAGGGGGAATCTTTGTTGTTTGTAGGGATTGTCTCTCGGTGTGGGTGGTTGGGGTGGGCAGCATCCCAAGGTCCAAACGACTACGCTATTGTGCGGGCTCTAAAAATTCGAACAGCGAAAATTGGACTTGCCCATGAATAAAGTGCTGATCGTGGATGATCACCCCGTCATTCGTCTTGCTGTACGTATGCTAATGGAGCGTCATGGCTACGAAGTCATTGCCGAAACGGACAATGGTGTAGATGCCTTGCAACTTGCCCGTGAACAGATGCCGGATATCGTGATACTGGATATCGGTATTCCGAAACTGGATGGCCTTGAAGTTATTGCACGCTTGACCTCGACCACCACGCCTTTGAAAGTGCTGGTCTTGACGTCGCAGGCTCCCGGTCACTTTTCAATGCGTTGCATGCAGGCAGGGGCAGCCGGGTATGTCTGCAAGCAGCAGGATCTCACCGAGTTGCTCAGTGCGATCAAGGCTGTATTGTCCGGGTACAGCTATTTTCCGAATCAGGCTTTGCACTCGGTTCGCTCAAGTTTGGGGAATGCGAGTGAAGCAGACATGGTGGATCGTCTGTCTGGAAGGGAAATGATGGTTTTACAACAGTTGGCCCGAGGCAAGACCAACAAGGAAATTGCCGATGGAATGTTCCTCAGCAATAAAACCGTCAGTACTTACAAAACGCGTCTGCTATTAAAGCTCAATGCTCGCTCGCTGGTAGACCTGATCGAGCTTGCGCAGCGTAATGGTCTGGTTTGAGTCTCTCGGGGTGCGCAGTGCTTGGCGCATGGAGACGCTTGCAGGTAAGCGGCGTCTGGTTGGATTTTGAGTCGCCGGATGGCTTGTCCTGATGTCCGGGCGCTCTGGGTGCATTGAATCAGAGGGCATTGCCCAGCGGTTGAGGGCGTGCTGAAAAGCCTCCATTTCGGGAGGCTTTCAGGTGTTAAAGGTCAAAATCGTAATCGGCCAGTTGCTTTTGCAAGCGGCGCTCCTCCAAGAGATTATCGATGGTGCGACGTTTGCTCAGGTTGGTCTTCGCTACCTCTACCACAGGCTCGGCATCATCGGCCTCAACAGAGATGAAGTCGTCTTCTGTGTCCAGTTGTTCTTTGCCAGTGCTCATAAGGTTAACTCCAGGCTAAGACTGCCGTTGGCGCCTCTTATATCGACATTCTCCTGGCGGGTAAAAAAGATTTTTTCAATCGGTAAATCAATAAAGTTAATAGAACCTCAATCGTCGGAGGTCTTTTGCTTGTATTCGCACAGGTCTTCGATACGACAGCTGCCACAGCGGGGCTTGCGAGCCAGGCAAACGTAGCGCCCGTGGAGGATCAGCCAGTGATGGGAATCAAGCAGATATTCCTTGGGCACACACTTCATCAGTTTCTTTTCCACCTCGACGACATTCTTGCCTGGCGCTAACCCTGTGCGGTTGCTGACCCGGAAAATATGCGTGTCAACGGCCATGGTCAGCTGACGAAAAGCCGTGTTGAGCACCACGTTTGCAGTCTTTCTACCGACCCCGGGCAGTGCTTCGAGTTCCTCACGGGTTTGAGGTACTTCGCCGCCATGAAGCTCTACCAGCATTCGACAGGTTTCAATGACGTTCCTGGCCTTGCTGTTGAACAGGCCGATGGTCTTGATGTACTCGGACAATCCTTCTACACCCAGCGCATAAATCGCTGCCGGGGTATTGGCCACCGGAAACAGCTTGGCGGTGGCCTTGTTGACGCCCACGTCGGTGGATTGCGCGGAAAGGATCACGGCGATCAGCAATTCGAAGGGCGATGAGTAGGCCAGTTCGGTTTTCGGTTCTGGATTGTCTTCGTGAAGCCGGCGGAAAATTTCCAGGCGTTTTGCGGCATTCATGAGTAGAGCAGTTCCTTGAAGGCGGTCAGTGTGAGGTTGAGGCACCAGGCCAGGCTTGTTTGGCGGCTATGAGCAGTCCCAGCAGGATAAACCCGCCAGGGGCAAGGACGGCCAGTCGTATACCGCCGTCAGCGGCAAACAGCCAGCCTTGCCCGTTGGAATCGGCAAACCCGGTCAACCAGGACAGATGGCTGGCGAATGATCCATTGCCAATTCCTTCACGCAGCAAGCCCAGCAAAATCATCAGACCCAAAAACAGGCCAGACAGTTGGAGTCGGCTGCGCTTGCCTGCCTGGGTGAAAAAGCCGTTGTGCTCCAGCACGACACATTGCAGAGCAATCAGCCCCGCATAAATTCCCAGCTGCCTGTGCAGTTCAACGTTCCAGGCCTGCAATGCCAATGTGGCAAGGCTGGTCAACGTGGCGGCGAGCATCATGCCGGTGATCAGCTGCACGGACGGGACAATCCGCGGTCGCAACACGTGCATCTTCACGCCATAAATGCCGATGACCAGCAGCGATAGCAGCGACAGGCTCAAGGCGTTCACCAGAGAGTCGCTGGCACCGATCAATGGGGTCAGGATCAGCGAGTTTTGCAGCATCGAGGACTGGTTCATTGTCCGCTCCCGATCAGGTGTGGCTGATGCTCGTCGAAATAGCGTAACGCATCATGGATCGCACTGATCACCGCCCTCGAAGTGACGGTTGCCCCGGTCAATTGGTCGAACTGCCCCTGATCTTTTTTCAGTGCCCAGCCACTGTCACTGGGGTCGTTGCGCGACTTGCCGAAAAAGCCCTGAAGCCAGGGATTGGGCTGGTCGGCGATTCTCCCGCCCAGCCCTGGTGTTTCCGATTGCTTGAGGGTTTTGACCCCCAGCAGCTTGCCGTTGACGTCGATCACGATCAGCAGCTCGATCGCGTTTTCGTAACCCGTCACCTGGCTGCGTAATATCACTGCGCTGGGTTTTCCGCCTGCTGTCGCCAGGTAGCCGCCCAGCAAGGTGCTGTTGCTCAGCGCGATATCCTTGAGTTCGAGGGGCTGGTCCAACGGCTGATTGTCGTAGCTGCCGGCCGGCAGCATGTCGAACAGTTTGCGGCTCTCGATCAAGTGCTGTTCGGTCGAAATGCGTGGCGCAGCGGCGTATTGCAGGAAAAATGTCGCGCCTGCGCCCAGTCCGGCCACGACGACCAGCATCAGCACACTGAGATTCCGGTTCATGGCGTACGAGGCTCTGGTTGTGCAGCAGCGAGGCGTTCCAGGGCCGGTACGCAGAGATTCATCAGTAGCACTGCAAAGGCCACCCCGTCGGGATAGCCGCCCCAGGCTCGAATCAGGTAGGTCAGCAGGCCGACGCCCGCGCCGAACATCAGGCGGGCTTTGGGGTTCTTCGCTCCGGACACCGGTTCGGTCACGATAAAGAATGCCCCGAGCATGCTCGCGCCTGTCAGCAAGTGAAAGAGCGGGGAGCCGTGGGAGTCCGAGCCCGAGCCGTTCCAGCACAGCAGACTGATGACGAACAGGCTGCCGAGCATGCCGACGGGGGCATGCCAGCTGAACACCCGCTGCTGTAACAGGAAAGCGCCGCCGGCGAGGAAGGCCAGGTTGACCCATTCGATACCTTTGCCGCCAACGTGGCCAAACGCCGGGTTACCGGCGAAGAGTTCGTCGATGGTCAGGCTTTTGTTGATTCGCAGGCTATCCAGCGCCGTGGCCGTCACCCAGGCGTCGGGCTGTTCGACACCGCTGAAATTGAAACCGAAAATCTGTTGCAGGCCAGCGAGCAGATTCATCCCGTGGGACGTCGGCCAGTGGGTCATCTGTCGCGGGAAACACACCAGCACCAGCGCAAAACCGAGCATGGCCGGATTGAACGGGTTTTTGCCAACGCCACCATAAAGGTGCTTGCCGAAAAACATCGCGAATGCCGCAGCACTGACCGTCAGCCACCATGGACAGTAAGGCGGTAACGCCAGCGCCAGCAAGGTGGCGCTGACCAACGCGCTGCCGTCGCTTAACGCAGGCTTGAGCGGGTATTTGCGCAAGCGCAGCACCAGCGCTTCAACCGCCAACGCGCTGGCGCAGGCCAGCAGCAGATTGATCGGAACGCCCCAGCCAAATAACCAGAACAACACCAGCATGCCCGGCACGGTGGCCAGTAAAACCCGCTTCATCGCCTGTTGCAGGCGATCATCGACCGGTTCAAGGGGCGACATAGGCGTTTACCTGGCGCTCGGCTTCGCAGAGCCTTTCGCGGGCCTTGGCCAGGAGCTCCGCCGGCGTATCAGGATGCCGCTCGAGCTTGCTGACATCGGCGCGGGCATAAGCCAGTTCGGTTTTCAGTTGCCGCAGTTGAGCGTCGATGGGGCGTTTTTCGACGCGTACCAGATCGGGTGCCGGTTTTTCGCTGGCGCCTTCGGCATCGTGCAACGCCTGCTCGGCTTGAGCCAGGGCTGCGCTGAGCGCTTCCAGTTGCTCGGCCGGGGCTTCACTGGCCTGGGCTTTTTTCAGCTCGGCGCGACGCATCGCCAGCTGGATTTTCGCGCGTTTGAGTTCCGCGTCGTTGGGCGGCGCCGTCGGTTGTGCAGGTGCTGAAGGCACAGTGCTTTCGAGTTGTGCCAGGGCCTGCTCGGCGGCTTCGAACTGCTGCTGCAAAATGATCAGTTGCGACTGCTGTTCGAAGGTCGGTGGATGCCCGAATGCCTTCAGCGATTTGTTCAACTGTGCGCGGCTCATCGCCACATCGATCTTGGCTTTTTTCAGCGCGGCATCGGCGGCAGCGGCTTTTTGTGCCTGAACCCGGGCTATGGCGTCTTGCAGCGGGGTGTTGCTGGCGTCGCTGTGTTGCGCGGCTTTTTGCGCGCGGGCCAGTCGTTCGGCGTGCTTTTGCTCTTCCTCACGGCGCAGGCGCGCATTGCGCTGTTCGAAGCGCTGCCTTGCGTGATCGCGTTTGGCGGTGCGTGCCTGCAGTTCTTCGGGCGTGAATGCCAGACCACCGATAATCGGCAGCACCTTGGCCGAGGGCAAAGGATGCATTTCGATGCAATCCACCGGGCAGGGGGCTACGCACAGATCGCAGCCGGTGCATTCGTCGATAAGCACCGTGTGCATCAGTTTTGCCGCGCCGACAATCGCGTCGATCGGGCAGGCCTGAATGCACTTGGTGCAGCCGATGCATTCGGCTTCACGGATAAATGCAATTTGCGCCGGTGCCGAGCCACGGCTGACGTCCAGTTCCAGCACCGGGATTTTCAGCAGTTCGGCCAGCGCTGAAATGGTCTCGTTACCGCCCGGCGGGCACTTGTTGATTGCCTCGCCATTGGCAATGCCTTCAGCGTAGGGCTTGCATCCGGGGTGGCCGCATTTGCCGCATTGGGTCTGCGGCAGGAGTGCGTCGATACGTTGAATCAGACTCATGTTTTGATCAGTCCGCTGAAGCCGAGAAAGGCCACTGCGATCAGTCCGGCGCTGATCAGGTCGATCGGCAGGCCACGAAAGGGCAGGGGCACATCGTTATTGAGAGTGCGCTGACGCAGGTCGCTGAACAGACTCAGCACCAGCCAGAAACCCAGCCCGGCGCCAAGACACAGCGTTGCGTGATAACCCAAACCACTGTCGCCTTGCATGCCGAACAGGCTTAGCCCCAGCAGGCCAGCGTTGCCCAGCAGCAACGGCCACAAGCCGTTGAATGGTAACCGCGGCAGGGCACGCGCCAGCAGATTCAGCACCGGGGTAATCAGCAGCACGCTCAAGGGCAAAAACACAAACAGGTACAAGGACGCCAGACCCAACGGTATCAATAGCCAGTAATAAGCCGCGTAACCCAGAAGGCCGCTGAGCAACATCAGGGAGGTGGTCGCAATGCCCAGGGCATGAACCTGACGACGCTCGATGGCAGGTTCACGCGTCGATTGCATCAACGGATCGACACCCAGCGGCCAGTGCACGATGACGTTATTGATCAGGGCGGTGCTGATGAGCGTGAGCAGAATGTCGGTCATGGGCGTGCCGGGTTGAGCGAACGGGCCTGTGCTTAAAGATTAGGCATTATCCGGCAAGCAGATATGAAAATCCCACCGCCGCGAGTCAGCGCGACGGTGGGATCGGTTCAGCCAGGCACCTTACTTGATGCGCTGACCCGGCTTGGCGCCGCTGTCCGGGCTCAACAGGTAGATTTCTTCGCCGCCAGGGCCGGCCGCCATGACCATGCCTTCGGACATTCCGAAGCGCATTTTGCGTGGTTTAAGGTTGGCGATCATCATCGTCAGACGACCTTCAAGCTTGGCCGGGTCCGGATAAGCGCTCTTGATGCCGGAGAACACGTTGCGTTGCTCGTCACCGATATCCAGGGTCAGGCGCAGCAGCTTGTCCGCACCTTCCACGGCTTCGGCCTTGAGGATCAGGGCCACCCGCAGGTCGACGGCAGCAAAGGTATCGAACTCGATCTCTGGCGACAGCGGATCCTTGGCCAGTTCGCCATTCCCTTGTGGGGCGGCATCGCCGGTGTCGGTCTGGCTGGCGGCCAGGTCTTCTTTCGAAGCGTCGGTCATGGCTTGCACCTTGACCGGGTCGATACGCGTCATCAACGGTTTGAACTCGTTCAGCTGATGGTTGCTGAGCAGGGTTGCGTGATCGTTCCAGGTCAGCGGCGCGACATTGAGGAACGCCTCGGCATCGGCGGCCAGCAACGGCAGCACGGGCTTGAGGAAGATCACCAGTTGGCGGAACAGGTTGACGCCCAGGGCGCAGATCGCCTGGACTTCGTCTTGCTTGCCTTCCTGTTTGTTCAGCGACCATGGCGCCTTGTCGGCGATCCAGGCGTTGGCACGGTCGGCCAGGCCCATGATTTCGCGCATGGCACGGGCGAAGTCGCGAGCCTCGTAAGCCTCGGCGATGCTTGGCGCAGCGGCCAGGAACGCTTCGGTCAGCTCTGGCGCGGCATTACCGGCCACCAGCACTCCGGCGTTGCCTTTGTGGATGAAGCCTGCGCAGCGGCTGGCGATGTTGACGACTTTGCCGACCAGGTCGGAGTTGACCTTCTGCACGAAGTCTTCGAGGTTCAGGTCGAGGTCGTCGACGCCACGGCCGAGTTTGGCGGCGTAGTAGTAACGCAGGTATTCCGGCGACAGGTGGTCCAGGTACGTCCGGGCCTTGATAAAGGTGCCGCGGGACTTGGACATCTTCTGGCCGTTGACGGTCAGGTAGCCGTGTACGTTGATACCGGTCGGCTTGCGGTAGCCCGCGCCTTCAAGCATGGCTGGCCAGAACAGTGCGTGGAAGTTGACGATGTCCTTGCCGATGAAGTGGTACAGCTCGGCGGTGGAGTCCTTGGCCCAGTAGGCGTCGAAGTCCAGTTCGGGACGACGTGCGCAGAGGTTCTTGAAGCTCGCCATGTAGCCGATCGGCGCGTCCAGCCAGACGTAGAAGTACTTGCCTGGCTCGTCAGGGATTTCGAAACCGAAGTACGGCGCATCGCGGGAGATATCCCACTGCTGCAGGCCGACATCCAGCCATTCGGCGATCTTGTTTGCGACCGCGTCTTGCAGGGTGCCGCTGCGGGTCCATTCCTGCAGCATGTGCTGGAAGTCCGGCAGCTTGAAGAAGAAGTGCTGGGAATCCTTGAGCACCGGCGTGGCGCCAGAGATCGCCGACTTCGGATCTTTCAGGTCGGTAGGCGCGTAGGTGGCACCGCATTTTTCGCAGTTGTCGCCGTACTGGTCTTCAGTGCCGCACTTCGGGCAGGTGCCCTTGATGAAGCGGTCGGCCAGGAACATTTTCTTTTCCGGGTCGAAATACTGGGTGATCGAGCGCGTGGCGATGTGCCCGGCGTCGCGCAGCTTCAGGTAGATCTGGCTCGACAGCTCACGGTTTTCTTCGGCGTGAGTGGAGTGGAAGTTGTCGAAGTCCACCAGGAACTCGGCAAAGTCGGCGCTGTGTTCAGCCTGGACGTTGGCGATCAGTTGTTCCGGGGTGATGCCTTCTTTTTCTGCGCGCAACATGATGGCCGATCCGTGGGCGTCGTCCGCGCAGACGTAAGTGCATTGATTGCCGCGATGCTTCTGGAAGCGCACCCACATATCGGTCTGGATGTACTCAAGCATATGGCCAAGGTGGATTGAACCATTGGCATAGGGCAGGGCGCTGGTGACGAGGATCTTGCGTGGCTCGGACATGGGGCTCGGCTACTTGATGAAACGGAGGTCGGCCACTATAAAGCGCCGGCGCATATTTTTCACCCTTCAGGCCTGTTTCCGGATGCATCGGCTGCGAATACCTGTGGCGAGGGAGCTTGCTCCCGCTGGGTGGCGAAGCCGCCCCAAATAAGGTGACGCCGAGCTGACAGTATCGCCGCGTCAATAAAATTACGGCTGCTGCGCACCCGAGCGGGAGCAAGCTCCCTCGCCACAAATGAGTGTCCGGCGTAGGATACCCGTCTGATTTTCCAGTCTTGTTATCGGAGTTGCCCATGAGCGCCGTCAATCGCGCAGCGGTGGAAGCCGTCCTTCGTCAGTACACCGACCCTTACCTGAACCAGGATCCGATCAGCGCCGGTTGCCTGCGCAGCATCGACATCCAGGGCGACCGCGTCAGCGTTCAACTGGAACTGGGCTACGCCGCCGGCCTGTTCAAGAGTGGTTGGGCGCAGATGCTGCAAATGGCTATCGAGGGCCTGGAGGGCGTGACCTCGGCCAAAGTCGACATCACCACGGTAATTGCCGCGCACAAGGCTCAGGCGCAGATTCCAGGCCTGGCCAACGTCAAGAACGTGGTCGCCGTGGCGTCCGGCAAGGGGGGTGTGGGCAAATCCACCACCGCCGCCAACCTTGCGTTGGCGCTGGCCCGCGAAGGCGCCAAGGTCGGGATCCTCGATGCCGATATCTATGGCCCGAGCCAGGGCATCATGTTCGGCATCCCGGAAGGCACCCGACCTAAAATCAAGGACCAGAAGTGGTTCGTGCCGATCGAGTCGCATGGCGTTGAAGTCATGTCCATGGCGTTTTTGACCGACGACAACACGCCGATGGTCTGGCGTGGCCCAATGGTCTCCGGCGCCTTGCTGCAACTGGTGACGCAGACGGCCTGGAGCGAACTGGATTATCTGGTGATCGACATGCCGCCGGGCACTGGTGACATTCAGTTGACCCTGGCGCAAAAAGTCCCGGTGGCGGGTGCGGTGATCGTCACCACGCCGCAGGATCTGGCATTGCTGGACGCCCGCAAAGGCGTGGAGATGTTCCGCAAGGTCAACATTCCAGTGCTCGGCGTGGTGGAAAACATGGCCGTGCACATCTGCTCCAACTGCGGTCATGCCGAGCACCTGTTCGGTGAAGGCGGCGGCGAGAAACTGGCCAGCCAATATGGCGTCGAACTGCTGGCATCGCTGCCGCTGTCGATGGTGATCCGCGAGCAGGCTGACGGCGGCAAGCCAACAGTGATTGCCGAACCGGACAGCCAGATCGCCATGGTCTACCAGGAACTGGCCCGTCACGTGGGGGCGCGGATTGTCTTGCAGGAAGCTGCCACGCCAGCGATGCCGAACATCACCGTCAGCGACGATTGATATCTGTCAAATAGCATGCTGAACCTGTGGGAGCGAGCCTGCTCGCGATGAGGGCATAACATTCACGATTGATTGTGACTGTTGCACCGCTATCGCGAGCAGACGGAGCGCCGCCCGGCTCCCACATCTATGGTTACCCCCTTTTCTGCAATACTGTTTTGTTGATGCGTGTTTGGCTTGCTTTCATCTATCCGCGCGTCTGTGTGGGGTGGCAACCCCGCGCGCCTCGAATGAGAATCGCATACGCGACGATCCTAATTTATTCGACGGCCTTTCAGCGGTGGTGGGAGCTCAGGGTTTGTCGTCAGGGCGGTTGGCCCGTTCAGCGTCCATCAGCTTATCCAGCATCGCAAAACCAGGTGTGGTGGGGTGCTGGCGGTGGTCACAGCAGGTCAGGCGTTCATCGCGGCTGGCTCCTGCATCGAATTCGGTGTGGTGGGCCGCAATCGCCCAGGCGACCCTCGCCAGCTTGTTGGCCAGCGCGCAGACCACATGGTTGGAGTGATGGTGGGCCAATAGCTGCCGGACCCAGTCCGCCAGCCAGCCTTTCTGTCGGTCCAGTTGCATCAGGTAAACACGGGCACATTGGACAAGCAGGCGCCGCTGGTTGCGATCACCTCGCTTGCTGATGCCCAGCAGGACGGTCTTGCCGCCCGTAGAATGCTGGTTTGGGTATCAGCCCGATTGAGGCCGAATAGCCTCGGCCGCATTTGAACTGCTTGCCATCGCCCAATTCGGCAGCCAGGACGCTGGAGGTGATCGGGCCTACGCAGGGCATGGTCATCAAACGAGCCGCCAGATCATCTTCGGCGGCCTGGCATTCCACTTCCTTGTCCAGCGTCTTGATCTGCCCATCCAGATAGGTGAAGTGCTCCTGCAACCTCGTCAGAAGTTTTTTGATGGGCACAGGAATTGAACTCGCTTCAAGCCGAGCGGGCAGTTCTTTGATGGGCTTGAAGCCTGTGGCCAGACTGACGCCGACCTCCAAAAGCGCTGCGTGAATCCGATTGACGGTCGCGGTGCGCTCTTTGATGAACGAATCGCGTGTCGAGTTGAGCATGGCCAGCAGCTGCTGAGCCTGGGTTTTGGGGTGTACAAAGCGCATTGTTGGACGAGTCGCCGCCTCGCAGATCGCCTCGGCATCAGCGAAGTCGTTTTTGTTGCTTTTCACGTAAGGGCGTACGAGATGCGGGGCAATGAGCTTGGGCGTATGTCCCAGCTTCGCGACCTCCTGCGCCATGAAGTGGGCTCCGCCGCAGGCTTCCATCACAACGGTGCAGGGTTCGAGATTCATCAGGTGCTGCATGAGCGCCGCACGAGTAAACTTTTTGCGGTAACTCATGACCACGATCATCTTGCGCGTGTAGATGGAAAGAGTGTTTTCCCAGATCGATGGCGGCAATAGCTACTTTGTTCATGGCAACGGTCTCCGATGAGCCCCCTGCGAAAGCTTAGTGGGCGATCACAGGGGGCGGCGGGGGTAGCCATTTCATTATTGGTTTCAGGTAGGTCTTAAATGCGCAAACCGCCATCCATTTCCAGGATCCGGCCGGTGTAATAGTCGTTCTCGAAGATGTACGCCGCCGAATGGGCGATTTCTTCCGGTTTGCCCATGCGCTTGAGCGGAATCCCGGAGGTCATTTTCTCCAGCGCTTCAGGTTTCATGCCCAGGGTCATTTCGGTTTCGATGAAGCCCGGCGCAATACCGGCCACGCGAATGCCGTAGCGCGCCAGTTCCTTGGCCCAGGTCACGGTGGCCGCAGCAACCCCGGCCTTGGCGGCGGAGTAGTTGGTCTGGCCGACGTTGCCGGCGCGGGAGATCGAGGAAATGTTGACGACCACACCGCTGGTCTTCAGCTCGATCATTTTCGCCGCCACTTCCCGGGTGCACAGGAACACGCCGGTCAGGTTGACGTCGATCACGGCCTGCCACTGGGCCAGGCTCAGCTTGGTTATTTCGCCATCCTTGACCTTGATCAGCAGGCCATCGCGCAGAATCCCGGCGTTGTTGATCAGGCCGTGGATCGCGCCGAAGTCTTCGGCAACCTGGGCGACCATATGCGTCACCTGTTCTTCATTGGCGACGTTGCACAGGTAAGCGCGAGCCTCGACGCCGGCGGCCTTGCAGGCGGCGACGGCCTGGTCGAGTTTCTCCTGATTGAGGTCGACCAACGCCAGTTTTGCGCCCTTGGCGGCGAAATACTCGGCCATCGAACGGCCTAAACCCTGGCAACCGCCCGTGATAATGATTACTTTGTCAGTGAGTTTCATTCGCATGCCCTCAATGGCAGGTCAGAGTAGTTTCCTTTTAGAGAGTCTCTCGATCTGCACCTGGTTTGGCCTGGCTGCACATGAGAACTGCCCGAGGGCATTGCTGGAACTTTGTCCCAGGTGCCTGTCCGTTTTTTTGACGGATTCTATATAAGGAGTCATAAATTGAGCGTTGAAGCTGCCAAGCATGCCCGAGAATTGTTACTCAAGGAATACCGCGGAGTGCTCTCGACACACTCCAAGGCGATGCCCGGTTTCCCGTTCGGCTCGGTGGTTCCTTATTGCCTGGACGAGCAGGGTCGGCCGCTGATCCTGATCAGCCGGATCGCCCAGCACACCCACAATCTGCAAAAAGACCCCAAATGCTCATTGCTGGTGGGTGAGCGCGAGGCTGAAGACGTGCAGGCCGTTGGTCGCCTGACCTACCTGGCCGAGGCGGAAAAAATCGAAGACCAGGCTGCCATCGATGCCGCCGCCGAGCGTTATTACCGCTATTTCCCGGATTCGCAGAATTATCACAAGGCGCATGATTTCGACTTCTGGGTACTCAAACCGGTACGGCATCGCTACATCGGCGGTTTCGGTGCGATTCACTGGGTCGACCAACTGACCCTGGCCAACCCGTTCGCCGGCAAGGCTGAAGTGAGTATGGTCGAACACATGAACGCCGACCACGCCAAGGCCATCGCCCATTACGTCGACCTGGCCGGCTTGCCGAAAACCGCACCCGCTCAGTTGGCGGGTATCGACAGCGAAGGGATGCACCTGCGCATTGGCCAGGGGCTTTACTGGTTGCCGTTCCCGGAGGTGTGTAATACGCCGACACAAGTACGCGAAGCCTTGGTTTTATTGGCTCACGCCGAGCATTGGCCGAAAAATGCGACAGCCGACGCTTGAAATCACGAAACGGCGACGTCATCTAGGTTTTACTTGCAAGGCATTCTTGCGTTGAGGAACCATTTGATGCGCCCTTTTTTGTTGCTCTTTCTGCTGTTCCCGGTGTTGGAGCTGTTCGTATTCGTCAAGGTCAGCGCGGCCATCGGGTTTTTCCCGGCGCTGCTGCTGATTATTCTCGGCTCGATGTTCGGCGTGTTCGTGCTGCGCATCGCCGGTCTGGCGACCGCCTTGCGCGCTCGTGAAAGCCTGAATCGCGGCGAACTGCCAGCGCAGACCATGCTTGAAGGCCTGATGCTGGCCTTGGGTGGCGGTCTGTTGATCCTGCCGGGTTTCATCAGCAGTGTGATCGGTCTGATCATGATATTGCCGATCACCCGTCGGCTGCTGGCCAATAAGATGCGCCAGCGCGCCGAAGAGCAGGTCATTCGTCAGCGTGCCTTTGCCGATGATCTGCAACCGCGTGGCGGCCCGGCTCCGCGTCAACCGTTGGGCCGTGAGCCGAACGTGATCGAGGGCGAGTTCGAGCACCGCGACTCCAAATAACTGTTTCATTGACACGGCACCTTCGGGTGCCGTGTTCGTTTCTGTGGTCGGTGCCGTAAAAAAAATCACTGCCCCGCCCTTGTAATAAGCTTATGCGCCCTTATGTAACGGTCACCGCAAGGTTTCTGGTGAAGATCACCAGACAGACTTCCGCGGTTCGCTTGACGAGCCGCAACCGGCAACGCCGGAATTTAACCTGCCGGGATTACACCGGCCGCTGAAAACCACAATTAGGAGAGATCGACAATGAAGCTTCGTCCTCTGCATGACCGCGTCGTCATCCGTCGCAGCGAAGAAGAAAAGAAAACCGCTGGCGGTATCGTTCTGCCAGGTTCGGCTGCCGAAAAAGCCAACAGCGGTGAAGTCCTTGCTGTAGGTACCGGCCGCGTGCTGGACAACGGTGAAGTGCGTGCGCTGGCCGTGAAAGTGGGTGACAAGGTTGTGTTCGGCCCGTACTCCGGCAGCAACACTGTGAAAGTCGACGGTGAAGACCTGCTGGTAATGGCTGAGAACGAGATTCTCGCTGTTATCGAAGGCTGATTTGCGCTCAATTTCCCGCTACTACAACAGTATTTAAGGAATATCGATCATGGCTGCTAAAGAAGTTAAATTCGGCGATTCCGCCCGTAAGAAAATGCTCGCCGGTGTCAACGTCCTGGCTGACGCAGTAAAAGCGACCCTGGGCCCTAAAGGCCGTAACGTGATCATCGAGAAGAGCTTCGGCGCTCCGACCATCACCAAGGACGGCGTTTCCGTAGCCAAAGAAATCGAGCTGAAAGACCGTTTCGAAAACATGGGCGCGCAGCTGGTCAAGGACGTTGCCTCCCGTGCCAACGATGACGCAGGCGACGGCACCACCACCGCGACCGTTCTGGCTCAATCGATCGTCAACGAAGGCCTGAAAGCCGTCGCTGCCGGCATGAACCCGATGGACCTGAAACGCGGTATCGACAAAGCGACCATCGCTATCGTCAAAGAGCTCAAAGCCCTGTCCAAGCCATGCGCTGACACCAAGGCCATCGCTCAGGTCGGCACCATCTCGGCCAACTCCGACAACTCCATCGGCGACATCATTGCCGAAGCCATGGAAAAAGTCGGTAAAGAAGGCGTGATCACCGTTGAAGAAGGCTCGGGCCTGGAAAACGAACTGTCGGTTGTAGAAGGCATGCAGTTCGACCGCGGCTACCTGTCCCCATACTTCGTCAACAAGCCAGAGACCATGACCGCCGAACTGGACGGTCCGCTGATCCTGCTGGTCGACAAAAAGATCTCGAACATCCGCGAAATGCTGCCAGTACTGGAAGCCGTTGCCAAAGCCGGCCGTCCTCTGCTGATCGTTGCCGAAGACGTTGAAGGCGAAGCCCTGGCGACTCTGGTTGTGAACAACATGCGTGGCATCGTTAAAGTAGCAGCTGTCAAAGCCCCGGGCTTTGGCGACCGTCGCAAGGCCATGCTGCAGGACATCGCTGTTCTGACTGGCGGTACCGTTATCTCCGAAGAGATCGGCCTGAGCCTGGAAAGCACTACCCTGGAACACCTGGGTAATGCCAAGCGCGTGATCCTGTCCAAAGAAAACACCACTGTCATCGACGGTGCTGGCGTTGAGGCTGACATCCAGGCTCGCGTTGTTCAGATCCGTCAACAAGTGGCTGATACTTCGTCCGACTACGACCGTGAAAAACTGCAAGAGCGTCTGGCCAAGCTGTCCGGCGGCGTTGCAGTGATCAAGGTTGGCGCGGGTTCCGAAGTTGAAATGAAAGAGAAGAAAGCCCGCGTTGAAGACGCCCTGCACGCTACCCGTGCAGCCGTTGAAGAAGGCGTGGTGCCTGGCGGTGGCGTGGCACTGGTTCGCGCTCTGCAAGCGATCTCCGAGCTCAAAGGCGACAACGATGACCAGAACGTAGGCATCCAGTTGCTGCGTCGCGCTGTTGAAGCGCCACTGCGTCAGATCGTTGCCAACTCCGGTGACGAGCCAAGCGTTGTTGTCGACAAGGTCAAGCAGGGCAAGGGTAACTACGGTTACAACGCTGCTACCGGCGAATACGGCGACATGATCGAAATGGGTATCCTGGACCCGGCCAAAGTGACTCGTTCGGCTCTGCAAGCGGCTTCGTCGATTGCCAGCCTGATGATCACCACCGAAGCCATGATCGCCGAGATCAAGGAAGACGCACCAGCTGGCGGCGGTATGCCAGACATGGGCGGTATGGGCGGCATGGGCGGCATGATGTAAGCCAGCCTTACCCTGTACGAAAAAACCCCGCCTGCGTTATGCAGGCGGGGTTTTTTTATGTCTAAAACATATCGGCAGACCTTCCCTGACAGGGTTTGGATCAACAGATCTATCCCTGAGCCACTCTTGGCCTTAAGCTGCGCGGGCCAAGACGGCCGTTACTGTGTACGGAGCAAGTGCCCATGCGAATTCTATTGGTTGAAGACAACCGCGACATCCTCGCCAATCTGGCCGATTACCTGGGGCTTAAAGGCTATACCGTGGATTGCGCGCAGGACGGTTTGTCAGGTCTGCACCTGGCGGCCACCGAGCATTACGACCTGATCGTGCTCGACGTCATGCTGCCCGGCATCGATGGTTACACCCTGTGCAAACGCCTGCGTGAAGATGCCCGGCGCGATACCCCGGTGATCATGCTGACCGCCCGTGACCAACTGGATGACCGGCTGCAGGGCTTCAAGTCCGGCGCCGATGATTACCTGGTCAAACCGTTTGCCCTGTCTGAACTGGCGGCGCGCATCGAGGCGGTCATGCGTCGTACCCAGGGTGGCGGTCGCCGTGCCCTGCAGGTTGGCGATCTGAGCTACGACCTCGACACGCTGGAAGTGACCCGCGAAGGACGCCTGCTGAAACTCAACCCGGTAGGCCTCAAGCTGCTGGCGGTGTTGATGCAGAAAAGCCCGCACGTCTTGCGTCGTGAAATACTCGAAGAAGCCCTCTGGGGTGACGACTGTCCGGACAGCGACAGCCTGCGCAGTCACGTCCATCAGTTGCGCCAGGTGATCGACAAGCCGTTCGCCAAACCATTGCTGCAAACCGTGCACGGCGTCGGCTATCGCCTGGCCGAGGGGCGTGATGGAGTTTAAGCAGAGCCTTGCTCAGCGGATCATTATTGCCTTTGCCTTGATGAGTGCGTTGGTGGCGGGCGCATTCGCCATGGGCATCGTGGCGACTGTGCATCTGGTCGAAGCAAAGCTGATTTCCGCAGGCTTGGGTAGCGATTTACAGCGTTTGCTGTTGATGGACAGCATGGCCGACTGGAATCACCGTCCCGAGCCCGATCAGTTGTTCTACTTCAGTGGCGGTCCTGGCGATTTTGACTTGCCCAGGGACCTGCGGCATCTGAATGCGGGCTTCCATGAAGTGTTTCGCGAGCAACTGTCCTATCACGCGATCGTCGAGATCGTTGACGGTCGGCGCTACGTCCTGCTGCAAGACCAGAGCGATTTCGAAGAGCGCGAGCGAGTGCTGTTTGCCGTGGTGCTGGTGGGGTTCGTATTCAGTCTGGCATTGGCGGTGTTCCTCGGCTGGGTGCTGGCACGCAAGGTCATGGCGCCGGTGGTCCGGCTGGCGCGCCAGGTGCGTCACCGCGATCAACTGCTCGGTCTGGCACCGCCCCTGGCGCCGGACTATGCCGCCGATGAAGTCGGTGAACTGGCCGTCGCCTTCGACGCCACGCTGGGCCGATTGCGCCAGGCACTGAGCCGCGAGCGGCTGTTCACCAGCGACGTCAGTCACGAGCTGCGCACCCCATTGATGGTATTGGCCAGTTCCTGTGAACTGTTGCTCGAGAATCCGGACCTCGATCAGCGCAGTCGCAACCAGGTCGAGCGGATTGCTCGTGCCTGTGAAGAGATGCGCGATCTGGTCCAGACCTTCCTGATGCTCGCCCGGGCCCAGCGTGAAGATGCCAGCATGTCGCCGCAACAGACCTTGGGGCAGGTGGCCGAGGACTTGCTCGGCCTGTGGCGCCAGCCGATCGAGCACAAGGGGCTCACGCTGTTTTATGAACCCGGCAACCCGACGGATACGCGCTATAACGCGACATTCCTGCACGCGGTCATGGGTAACCTGTTGCGTAATGCCTTGCACTACACCGACAGCGGGTTTATTCGCCTGACCATTCTGCCCCGCGGTTTTCTGGTCGAAGACAGTGGCGTCGGTATTCCCGAAGAGAAGCGCGAAGCGATGTTCGAGCCGTTTGTGCGCGGTGGCGAGAAGCGTGGGGAAGGGCTTGGGCTGGGCCTGTCACTGGTGCAGCGAATTTGTGAAAACCAGGGCTGGAGCGTCAGTCTCAGCACCATGGAACCTAACGGCTGCCGCTTTTATGTCGAACTGGGCAACCCGGACGCCTGATGCCTCGGTCGCGACCGTAGAAGCAGAGTTCAAGCAGGCGGATTTTCGGGTTCAGGACCCGCCAGCAAGCGGCTTCGCATGACATGAAACAGCTGCGCCGCCACTCGTCGTGGGGCTCGGCAGATTGGGAGAAGCTCAACTATTTTTATAACAAGGTATTTGGCAGCTCCATCAAAGGTTTGTAGCGATGAAACTAGAAATTGCTAGGGGTCTTTTTTTGGCAGGAGCCTTGGCAGTTGTTTCATTGGCGGTGGTTGGACTGGAGCAGCCACGTACGCAAGTTCTCAGTGCAAAGCATGGGGGCGCGCATTGCCCGCTACCACGGGCTGCGAAGTCATCCACGGTGACCCACTCCGAAAATGATGAGCTGTTCTTGTTCATGCTTGGCATGACTCAGGGAATGAAACACCAGAGTTGAAATTCCTCAGCCCAGATCAAAGGCCTTGCATACGCGAGGCTTTTTTTTGTTTTTGAACCCAAATCTTCAATTTGCCGAAAACCAGTGTGGGAGCGAGCTCTCAGGGTTTATCGGGCTTGGCCAGCAACGTGTAGATGCAGGGCAGCACGAACAGGGTGAACAGTGTCCCGATCGACATACCCGTGGCGATCACCATCCCGATATCGTAGCGGCTGACGGCCCCCGCGCCGGTGGCGATGATCAACGGCACCATGCCAAAGACCATGGCGGCTGTGGTCATCAATACCGGACGCAGGCGAATGGCTGCCGCTTGCTCCACGGCTTCGCGGGGCGTCAGGCCCTTGTCCTTGCGCAACTGGTTGGCAAACTGGACGATCAGGATCCCGTGTTTGCTGATCAGCCCGATCAGGGTCACCAGCCCGACCTGGGTGTAGATGTTCATGCTCGACCAGCCCAGGAACAACGGGATCAGCGCGCCGCAAATCGACAGCGGCACGGTCACCAGAATCACCAGTGGATCGCGGAAACTTTCGAACTGCGCCGCCAACACCAGGAAAATGATTGCCAGCGCCAAGGCAAAGGTCACCCACAAGGCGCTGCCTTCCTGAACGAACTGCCGAGAGGCGCCGCCGTAATCGAAGGCATAACCCGGCGGTGCTTCTTCCTGGGCGATCTGGCGCACGGTATCAATCGCCTCGCCCATGCTGACTGTCGAAACGCCGGAAAGAATCGCCGAATTGAGTTGCTGGAACTGATTCAGTTGTCGCGGTCGTGCCCGGTCACTGAGGTTGATCAAGGTCGACAGGGGCAACAGTTCATCTTTGGTGTTTTTAACGTAGTAGTTGCTCAGCCAGTCAGGGTTGTCCCGGTAAAGTCGTTCGACCTGGGCGATGACCTTGTAACTGCGCCCCTCGATGGTGAAACGGTTGATTTCGGCTTCTGCCAGCAACGTCGACAGCGTCACGCCCAGATCCTCCATCGAGACGCCCATTTGAGCGGCCTTGGCACGGTCGATATCAACCACGACTTCGGGTTTGTCGAAGGCCAGGTCGATGTCGAGGAACGCGAACTTGCCGGATTCCAGGGCACGCTTCTTCACCCGATTGATCACCTCCAGCAGGGACTCGTAGTCATTGGCGGTGTTGATCACGAACTGGAACGGCAAGCCTTCACCCGTGCCCGGTAGAGAGGGCAGGTTGAAGCCGAAGATTTGCAGGCCGGTGATGCTCGAAAGCTTTTTCTGCACCTCTGGCAGAATCTGCATCTGGGTTCGTTTGCGCTCATTCCAGGGTTTGAGCAGGAAACCGCCAATACCTGACTGCACACCGTTGAATCCGTTGATCTGAAAGGACGAGTAGTACTCGGGAAACGCCTTGAATATCGCCAGGAATTCGTCGGTGTAGGTATTCAGGTAATCCAGGTTGGCCGGTTGCGGGGCGTTGGCCATCATGAAAATCACGCCCTGGTCTTCATCCGGAGCCAGTTCCGATTTGGTGAACTTGAGCAGTACCGGAATCAGGCACAGCACGATCACGGCGAACACCAGCACCACCGGCCGGGTATTGAGCGTGCCGTGCAGGACACTTTGATAACGACGCTTGAGCCCTTCGAAAATCACATCGAGGCGATGGGCCAGGCCTGACGGGTTTTCATCGTGACGCAAGAGCAGCGCGCACATCATCGGCGACAGCGTCAGCGCAACGATCCCGGAGATCACCACGGCGCCGGCCAGGGTCAGCGCGAATTCCTTGAACAGGGCGCCGGTCAGGCCCGTCAGAAAGCCGATGGGCGCATAGACCGCCGCCAGGGTGATGGTCATCGAGACCACCGGCATGGCGATTTCCCGGGCGCCTTCGAGGGCAGCGTCCAGCGGCGTTTTACCTTCTTCCATGTGTCGGTGGATGTTTTCCACCACGACGATGGCGTCGTCCACTACCAGGCCGATGGCCAGTACCATCGCCAGCAAGGTCAGCAGGTTGATCGAGTAGCCCATCAGTTGCATGAAGAACATCACGCCGATCATCGACAGTGGAATGGTCACCACCGGGATCAATACCGAACGCAGCGCGCCAAGGAACAGGAACACCACGACAATCACGATCAGCACGGCTTCGAAGAGGGTTTTCACCACTTCGTTGATCGAGGCCTGAATGAACAGCGTGGCGTCGTAGGCAATTTCAGCCTTGAGGGTGGGGGGCAGTTGGGATTCCAGCTCCGGCATGAGCTTGCGCACTTCCTTGATCACGTCCAGCGGGTTGGCGGCCGGTGTGGCCTTGATCCCGATGTACACCGACGGTGTGCCACCAAAGGAGCTGATGGTGTTGTAGTTCTCGGCGCCCATTTCCACGCGCGCCACGTCGCTGAGCAGTACCCGGCTGTCGCCTTCGGTTTTCAAGGGGATTGCGGCAAAGGCTTCGGCGGTCTTCAGCTCGGTATTGGCGTTGATACTGGTGACGACGTACTCGCCTTTGACTTCACCGGCAGCGGACAGGAAGTTGTACTGGCGCACGGCGTTGGTGACGTCACTGGCGCTCAAGCCGAAACCGGCAAGTTTTACCGGGTCGAGCCAAAGACGCATGGCAAACACCTGGTTGCCGAGAATCGCGGCTTCAGCCATGCCGGGAAGGGTGGCGAGCTTGGGCTGGATCACCCGAGACAGATAATCGGTGATCTGCGGGTTGCTCAATTCCTTGCTGTAAAAACTCATGTACATCAGCGCCGAGGCACCCGCGGCCTCCTTGCTCAGCACTGGGTCTTCAGCGTCTTTGGGCAGCTTGTTCTTGACCTCGTTGGCCTTGGCCAGCAGCTCGGTGAACAACCGGTCGCTGTTGGAGCCGATGCGCGCGTAAATCGAAATCACCGAGAAGTTCTGGCGGCTGACCGAGGTCATGTAGTCGATGCCTTCGGCACTGGCCAGGCTTTGCTGCAAGGGTTGGGTGATGTAGCCCTGAATGGTTTCGGCGTTGGCGCCGGGGTAGGCGGTGGTCACCGTGATCAGCGCGTTCTCCATTTGCGGATATTGGCGCAGTGGCAGTTTGCTCCAGGCCTGGAAACCCAGCAGCACAATCAGCAGGCTGACCACGGTGGCGAGCACCGGGCGGCGAATGAACGGATCGGTAAAAGCCATGGGAATTCCTTGATCAGTTCGTGCGCGGTTGGCTGGTCTGTTCAGTTGGCAGGTTCTTGTCGGGGCTGACGACAATGTGCGTGCCGTTGTCGAGTTTGATCTGGCCGGCACTGACCACTTGCTCGCCGTTCTGCAAGCCTTTGTTGATCAACACCAGGCCTTCGCGCCGCTCGCCGGTTTCGATGAAGCGCCGTTCGGCGATCAGGATCGGCTGGCCCTGGTCGTCTTTCTCGACGTTGCCGTTCGCGTCCTTCTTCTGGGCGACCACGTAGAGCGAGTTGCCATAGAGGGTGTAGGTGATCGCGCCTTCCGGCACGACGATTCTGGGCTGCGGGTCCGGCAGTATGACCTGCAGGCTGGCGAACATGCCCGGTAGCAATTTGCCGTCAAGGTTGGCCAGGGTGGCACGTACCAGCAGGTTGCGGGTGCTGCTTTCGACCTTGGGGTTGATCGCGCTGATGGCACCGGGGAAGTTCTGCGTCGGGTAGGCCGGGACCGTGACTTGAACCGCCTGACCGAGGGCGATTTTCGGCACCGATTGTTCCGGCACGTAGAAGTCGACGTAAAGGCTGCTCAAGTCCTGCAGGGTGGCGATGACCGTGCCACTGGGCAGGAAGTCGCCGACATCCACCTGACGAATGCCGATGGTGCCGCTGAAGGGCGCGACGATGTGTTTTTTTGCCAGCGCAGCCTTGAGCTGATTGACGGTGGCCTTGTTCTTGGCGAGCACTGCGCTGAGCCGGTCGAACTCGCCCTTGGAGATCGCCTGACTGCCGACCAGTTGACTGCCACGGCCGTAATCGAGTTGCGCCAGGCCAAGGTCGGCCTGGGCGGTTTCCAGCAGGGCACTTTCAACGGCGCTGTCGAGCTGCACGAGCGGCTGGCCGGCCTTGACCTTCTGTCCGGATTCGAACTGCACGTCCTTGACCGTACCGGCGATCTCCAGACTGAGGTTGACCCCTTGCAGTGCCTTGAGGGTGCCGACCGTGGGCAAGCGCGATTGCCATTGCCGTTCGGTGGCCGTGGCCACGGCAACGCTCACCGGTGGTCTTGGCACAGCGAAGGTCTGGATCATCTTGTAGATGGAGAAGGCTTTGTAGCCTCCCAGCATCAGGACGATCAACAGCACAACACCCAACATGATCAGCATGCGGCGACGCAGCATATTCCACTTCCTTGGAAAAAATCAGGCGAGACAGACCGAACATTACTCCGTGTATGCAGGTGATTCCAGACAGCATTTTCTCGCCGGTCACACCTGCCCTGTAGCAGCTGCCGAAGGCTGCGTTCGGCTGCGCAGCAGTCGTAAAATCATGCGCCGCGGTGTTGATCGTTCTCACGCAGAGCGTGGGAAGGATCAATTTGGCAGCGCAGATTTCAGACCAGATGCAGGTGGTTATCCCAGAGCCCGGCGGGGAGTTCGAGGGGCTTTGCCAGCAGCGGTGTCTGGCGACAATCATAGAAACGGCAACGCCCTTGTCCCGAGGTCACGACAAAGCCATCGGCCACTGCACCGACACCGGCACAATCAGGCAGTGGCGCATCGAGGTGCACTTCGCCGCTGTCCAGGTCCCAGATGAAAAAGCGGTTGCCGCGCGGCGCGGTGAGCGCCACCAGACGCAATTCACTGTGCACCGCGACACTCGCGGTGTAGTGCCCCATGGCCTGCAACTGGTGCTCGGCGACCGGGAACGCGACAAAGGGCTGACCGGGACGCTTGATCGCCAACAGCTCGGATGACTCATGGGCGGCGCCCATGAATTGCTGGCCGGTGACAATGGTGCCATCGCTGGCGATCCCCATGTGACGCACGCTGTTCATCTGCTGGGCCAGGGTTTCCTTGCTCAGCAGGCTGCCGTCGCGTTGCATCAGCACCAGGCTGGGTTGCATGGCGTCGAGGTTCATCTCGACCCGGCTTTCGGCTTCGGTGCGAATGCCGCCGTTGGCCACCACCAGGGTTTCACCGTCGGGCATCCATGACACCTGATGCGGGCCGATGCCATGGGTGGAAATCTCACCGCTGTAAACCAGCCGCTGACCCTCGAAACGGTACACCCCAAGCAGGCCCCGACCTGGGTCGGTGGTGTCGTTTTCGGTGGCGTACAGCCAGTCGCCGCTTTTATGAATAACCGCGTGACCATAGAAGTGCCGGTTCGGTTGCGACACCACGGTTTGCAGCAGCGTACCGTCACGCAGATCGACCAGATAACTCTCGGTGCCTGGCCGTCGTGCGACGAACAGGGCTATCGGCAGAGCAGGGTGGTTGATGATGTCGTGGCAGCGCTGGCCGACTTCGGTGGCGAACACTCGAGTGCCGTCCAGCCGATAGCCGACGGCGTAATGTTTGCCGTCGCTGTCGTCGCGCGCCGAAAGCAGCAAAGGACCGTGGTCCTTTTGCTTGAACAGCTTCCAGCCGCCCAGCGTCACGGCGCCCAGCAACAAACTGCCTAAAGTCAGAGCCTGACGTCGCAGCATGGCGCTACCCCTCATCAGTCACCGTCGTTGGCGTTGAAGCCCAGCTGGATGCCCAGCGCTTTGGCCAGTTCACCTTCGTGCAGGCGATGGACGACGTTGAGGCTGTCGTAAAGATCGTTGAGTTGCTGGCGACCGGCATCGTCCGTGAGCATTTCGGTCAGCGAGCGCTGGCTGCTTTCGAACAGTTTCAACGACGCGGCGTACGCGGCATCGATCTTGTCCGCCAGCGGCTTTTGTTCGGCCGGCAGCAGGCCGCGCAGGCCCTTGTTGTCGACGCCGACCCAGACCGTCCGGGCGGCAGCCAGGCTCGATTCCATGCTTTGCAGCGACGAATGACTGCGCCATGCGTCTGCCTGGAACGGTTGCGGAATGCCCTTGGTCTGGCGCCCCATCGGCGTGCCGAGTTTTTTCTTCAGGGTATCCAGTGCCGTCACTTGAGCGCGCAGCAAATCGGCAATGGCTTCGTGGGAATCGGCGTAACGCTGGTTCGGGAATTTGCTCATCTGGGCCAGCATGCCGTCAGTGCTGTTCCAGCTGGCGAGGATCTCTTCGGCCAGCAGCTTCTGACGTTCGCCGATGGCGCTCAGCAGCGGGCAGTAACGGGCTTTTTGCGCAGCGTCGGCCACGTTGGTCTTGTCGTCGAACAGAATGTACTCATAGGCCGAGAGGCCCTGCACGACGACGCTGGATTTGGCCAGTGCAGCGGCATCGATCTGCGGTTGTGCGGTGACCAGTTGCTCGACTTGGCGGCCGACCAGGTTTTTCTTGTCCGGCCAGAACTGCACCTGCCAGGAGCGATTGCCTTCGGCCAGTGGACCAACCAGCAGCGGCTGCAATTGTGCCCAGGCCTTTTGTGCATGGAGGAAGTCGGCGCGAGCCGTTGCCAGGTCCGCCTTGCCTTCGCAGTAGGCCAGCGCACTGACGGCCAATTGGCGGTCGGCCTCAACCCAGCGACTGTAGGTCGGCAGGATCACTTGCTTGGCGATGGCTGCCGAGGTGACGGCTTGAGGGTCCTGGGGCGAGCAGGCACCCAGGACGAGTGCGGCAAGGCTGGTGAACAACAGCTTGGGGCGGAACATGTCGGGCTCCCTTTTTGTGGGCAAAAGCGTATGGGAAATGCGTCAAAGAGAATTCAAAAAGGCCAGCAACGCAGCGCGCTGCTCGGCGTTGAACGCTAAAACCTGCTGCTGCGCCGCGCGTGCTTCACCGCCGTGCCACAGCACGGCTTCGAGCAGGTTGCGAGCGCGGCCGTCATGCAGAAACTGCGTGTGACCACTGACTGCTTGCGTCAAGCCAATGCCCCACAGCGGCGGGGTGCGCCAATCGCGGCCCGAGGCCTGGAATTCGCTACGGTTATCGGCCAGCCCTTCGCCCATGTCATGCAACAGCAGATCGCTGTAGGGGCGAATCACTTGATTGGCCAGTTCCGGTTCTGCAGCATTCGCGGCCGTGGTGAATTTTGCTGTGTGGCACGACTGGCAACCGGCCTGATAGAACAGGTTTTTGCCGGCCAGCACCTGTGCCCCGTTGACGTCGCGGCGGGCCGGGACGGCCAGGTTACGGCTGTAGAACAGCACCAGGCGCAAGATGTTGTCGCTGACTTCCGGCTCGCCATCCGGGCCGTTGCCGTTGGGCGCCTGCAGGCAGTCGGTCTGGGCCTGGGTGCAGTCATCGAACGGTCTCAGACGGGTGGTGA
Source organism: Pseudomonas fluorescens HK44 (assembly GCF_000217955.3). GTDB lineage: Bacteria > Pseudomonadota > Gammaproteobacteria > Pseudomonadales > Pseudomonadaceae > Aquipseudomonas > Aquipseudomonas fluorescens_AQ. The sequence goes on from NZ_AFOY02000017.1 coordinate 143,322, forward strand.
GGCCCATATCACCGGAAAACGCGTGAACGTTTTGCTGATTGAGATTCGGTTGCCCGGCTTTCCAGCCAAAGCGCCCCAAAACAGTCTTTTGCTGCGCGTCATCCCACACCCGGTTCGGACGTCCGGCGATGCCGTTTTTGGCTTTGGCCTGGGTGTCGGCGTTGGCCAGGATATCTGCGTCGGAGACGGCTTCGAGCAGTCCGAGGCCAATCATCGGCGGGGCAACTCGAGCGGAAAAAAGCGTGTCGGGATGCATCGGGCCGTAGCCCAGTTGGGTGATCAGCAGCCTGGGTTTGCGCAGTTCGATTTCAGTGCCGTCGGCAAAGCGTACCGGGACCGGATCATAGTCGACTCGAACCTTGCCTTCGGGGGCGACGCCGGGCACGGCCATGTCTTGAAGTTGCCCGCCGTAGACCGGCTCAGGCACCACACCCATTTGCTCGATGACCTTGGCGTAGGCCGGAGCGTAGGGGATCGACAGACGCACCAGCATCGACACGGCATTATCGGAATCGGCCGTCGGCGGATGACCGCGACCGTCCTTGATATGGCAGTTCTGGCAGGCGTTGGTGTTGAACAGCGGACCGAGGCCGTCGCGGGCGGTGGTGGTCGACGGGGCGATCACCCAAGGGCTGCGGAAAAAGCTGTTGCCGACGCTGAAGTCCAGCCGACGGGTCGGCGAGAGGTTGGCTGAAGGCAGGGAGAACGCATTCTGGTCGGTCTTTCTGACAGTTGCCGCGCCACCGGAGCGGGCTTCACCGGGTTCGGCTTTGGTAAAACGCGGGGCGTCATCGCAGGCACTCAGGCCCAGGGCCAGAAGCAGTGCAGACAAGCGAAGAGGCAGCGAGGGCATCGGCAATCCTGAAAGACGAGCCAGACAAGGGCGCAAAGTCTAACAGGGCAGCGGAGTTTGAATAAGAGGAATTATCGTTTGCTCTCACAGTTGACCGCGATCCCCTGTGGGAGCGAGCCTGCTCGCGATGGGGTCATCATTGCCAATATTTATTTTGAACATGCTACCGATATCGCGAGCAGGCTCGCTCCCACAGGGGGTTGCGTTCAGGCAGGTATAAAAAAGGCGACCCGAAGGTCGCCTTATTGCTTGGCAAGCGTTGATCAGAAGTCGTGATCGGCGTTGTCCGGGTTCAGGTCGCTGATGCCCAGTTTGCCGGCAGCCTGTTCGATCGAGGTGGTCTGCTTGACCAGTGCCGCAATGGCGTCACGCACAATCTGGTTGCCAGCGGTGTTGCCGGCAGCGATCAGTTGGTCATAGTGCTCACCCTTGTTGGCGTGATCAACCATGACCTGGATTTTGGCCTCGGTGGCGGCCAGGTCAGCCTTGAGTGCAGCATCGGCAGCCGGGTCGGCTTTGGCCACCAGCGACGACAGGCTGGGGCCAGTCATTTTGGTACCGTCGGTGCGGGTGTATTCGCCCAGATACACGTTACGAATGCCTTTGGCATCGTAGAAGTGCGAGTTGTGGGTGTTGTCGCTGAAGCAGTCCTGTTCGTCTTCCGGGGAGTTGGCTTCCAGGGAAACTTTCATGCGCTCGCCCGCCAGTTCGCCCAGCGAGAGGCTGCCCATGCCGAAGAGCATTTTGCGCAGACCGCTTTCAGCCGGTTCTTCTTCCAGCTCGGCGCGGTAGTTGTCAGGCACGTTCGGCTTCCAGTTGCCGACCATTTCTTCCAGGTCGCTGACCAGCAACTGGGTCACGGCTTTCAGGTAAGCGCGACGACGATCGTTGTGGCCACCGGTAGCCCCGGCGCCTTCCAGGTAGTCCGAAGCCGGACGGTTGCCAGCACCGGGGCCGGTGCCATTCAGGTCCTGGCCCCAGAGCAGGAATTCGATGGCGTGGTAACCCGTCGCGACGTTCGCTTCGGAACCGCCCAACTCGTTCAGGCTGGCGAGTTTTTCCGGCGTGATGTCGGTCACGTCGATCTTGTCTTCACCCACCTGAATGATCGGATTGGCGATGATGTTGGCGTTGGCGCCCGGGTTACCCAAGGCGTGCTCGTAGCTCTTGTCGACGTAGTCGATCAGGCCTTCGTCGAGCGGCCAGGCGTTAACCTGACCTTCCCAATCGTCAATGATGGTGTTGCCGAAGCGAAACACTTCACTCTGCAGGTAAGGCACGCGTGCCGCAACCCAGGCAGCGCGAGCGGCTTTCAGGGTCTCGGCGTTCGGCTTGGCGAGGAAGGCGTCGATGGCAGTTTGCAGGTTTTTCGCAGTGGATTCGGCATCGCTGAAGACCGCAAAAACCATGTCGGCGTAGTGCGCGACAACAGCTTTACCAGCGGCTTCATCGACTTTCCCGGTGGCGGCAGGCGCTGCGGGTGCCGCAGTGCTGGTGGCCGGCGTAGGCGCTTGAGGAGCAGCAGCCTTGTCTTTACCTTCACCGCAACCGGCGAGGGAAATAGCGATGGCCAGCAAACTGGCGGTAGCCAGAGGCATACGAATCATGGCGAACATCCTGCTTCGGTAAAAAATGGACAGGCGCGGGGGTGCGCAAAACTGCGACATAATGCAAATCTTTCGCATTATGTGTAAAGGGCCGCGATTGGAAATATTTCTTGTTTACGGGGACGGTGCGGGGTAGATCAAAAGTCGCAGCCTTCGGCAGCTCCGACCGCATATACCCGTAGGAGCTGTCGAAGGCTGTGATCTTTAGACCGTCACAGGATCAGCGCATTACTGCGTTGGGCCTGTTTCAGATAAGCGGCCAGCTCCCGCGCAGGCAGCGGTTTGCTGTAGAAATAGCCCTGACCTTCGTGACAGCCTTCAGAAATGATGTAAGCCTCTTGCTCGATCGTTTCCACGCCCTCGGCGATGACCTGCATGCCAAGACTTTTACCGAGCTGGATGATCGCGCGAACGATGGTTGCATCGTCGTCGTCATCGAGCAGGTCCTGAACGAAGCTCTTGTCGATCTTGATCTTGTCCAGCGGCAGGCTCTTCAAATAACTCAGCGATGAGTAGCCGGTCCCGAAGTCGTCGATAGCGATCAGGGCCCCCGAACGGCGCAGGCTGAGCAGGTGTTGCGCGGCGGTGCTGATGTCTTCCATCAGACCGGTCTCGGTGACTTCCAGTTCGAGGCTGCGCGGCGGCAGGCGATATATCTGCATCAGGTTGTTGACGACCCGCGGCAGCTCGGAGTGGTGCAGTTGCACGGTCGACAGGTTGACCGCCATGCGCAGGTCGCTGAACCCCTGATCGTGCCATTCACGCAGCTGTCGGCAGGCCTGGTCCAGCACCCATTCGCCGATGGCGATGATCGTGCCGTTCTGCTCGGCCAGTGGAATGAACAGATCCGGCGGCACCAGCCCGTGTTCCGGGTGTTGCCAGCGAATCAGCGCCTCGACACCGACCACCCGCTGATCGCGGTAACTGACCTGCGGTTGATAAACCAGATAGAACTGATCGCGGGTCAGGGCGTCGCGCAAGTCTTTTTCCAGTTCGCGGCGACGGCGCATTTCGCTGTCGACGCTGGCGATATAGAACTGATAGCGGTTGCGCGAACGGGTCTTGGCCAGGGTCATGGTCTGTTCGGCTTTCTGCAACAGCTTCTCGGTGCTGTCGCCGTCCTCCGGGAACAGGGTGATGCCGATGGTTGCACGCAGGCGGATTTCCTGATGATCGAGGGCAAACATCGCTTCCAGGTCATCGAGGATGCTTTGCGCCAGCTCGGCGGCTTCGTAGGGTTGCTCGATATCGGCCTGGACCAGCGCGAACTGATCGCCCCCCAGGCGGGCGAGCGCGCCGAGACGACCACTGTGGGCACGCAGGCGGTCGGCCAGGGCCAGCAGCAATTGGTCGCCGGTCTGGTAACTGAATTGCTCGTTGATACCCTTGAAATCGTCCAGGCCCACACACAACACGGCGACCCGGCGTTGCAGACGACCGGCGTCTACCAGAATCTTGTCCAGTTGCTGTTGCAATTGCTGACGGTTCGGCAGGCCGGTGAGGAAATCGTATTGCGCCATGCGCAACAGGCTGTTTTCGGCTTCGTGGCGCAGGTGGGTATTGCGTTCGATGGACTCAAGCAACTGGTTGGCGGTGTTGATCCAGATCCCCAGTTCGTTCTTTTCGTGACCCTTGAGCTGCGGAATCTTGTGTTCGCTGGGACGGTCGGGATTGACGTTGGTCAGGTGTTCGATGATCCGCGACAGCGGTTTGGTCAGCAGCCAGTGATAGACCAGATACAGCACCAGGCCCATGGCCATGGCCCGCAATACGCCGGAGATGAAGATGATCACCGAGCTGACAATAAAGCTCTGACCGTAGGTGGCGGTGTCGAGGGTGATGCTGAGGTCGCCGTAATATTCGCTATAGGGGCCGCGCCCGACCAGTTGCGTGGTGAACGTGCGCTCCTGGCCCAGAATAAGGTCGGTCAGCCAACGGCTGTGAGAATGCTGCAATTCACGGGTTTTTTCCGCCAGCATGGCTTCATTGGGATGGCCGATGGAGGCCATGCGCACGGCGTCGTCCTGGAACAGGCCTTCGATAACCTGCATGCCCATTTCCCGATCGAGGCTGTACACCGCCTGGGTCGAAGGGTCGCGGAACATGTCGAGGATGCGCTGGGCATCATTGGCCACGGCCTGGCGTGTTTTATAAGCATCGAAAACAATCTGCGCACAGCTCAACACCACGCCGACGATCAATGCCGACAGGAGCACGACCCGGAGCAACTTCACCGACAAGCTGTTTTTGAGTTCCAGCTTCAAAGGGTTTTTCCTTGTTCCGTGCGGGTAACGTCAAATTGCCATGAGTATTGGCAATCCCGTGATGGCAGTCAAAGGGACAATCAAACCAAGCGAATTTTGTCTGCTGGCTTGGCCTCATTGCCGTGGTAGTTGGCAGTGGGAGCCCATTAGTAATGTTTCGGTAGGCACCTCCTGCAACTTGAGAGGCAGGGGAGAATATTTGTGTCTGGTTGATGGTAGACGGCTGTGGCGTTGGGGCAAGGGAACGTTTGTTTTTGAGGGCGTTGCAGGTGAACTTCACATTGCACGAGCATAAAAAAACCCGGCAATGCCGGGTTTTTTTGACTGCAAGCGGACTTAAGCGGTGAAGGTTTTGCCTTCGAACTGCTCAGCCACGAACTTCCAGTTAACCAGGTTCCAGAACGCTTCAACGTACTTCGGACGCAGGTTGCGGTAGTCGATGTAGTAAGCGTGTTCCCAGACGTCGCAGGTCAGCAGCGGGGTGTCGCCGCTGGTCAGCGGGTTGCCGGCGCCGATGGTGCTGGCCAGGGCCAGGGAACCGTCAGCTTTTTTCACCAGCCAGCCCCAACCGGAACCGAAGGTGCCGACCGAAGTCTTGGTGAACTCTTCTTTGAACTTGTCGAACGAACCGAAAGCCGCGTTGATCGCATCAGCCAGTGCGCCGGTTGGTTGACCGCCAGCGTTTGGCGCCAGGCAGTTCCAGTAGAAAGTGTGGTTCCAGACCTGAGCGGCGTTGTTGAAGATGCCACCCGAAGAAGTCTTGACGATTTGTTCCAGGGTCTTGCCTTCGAACTCGGTGCCTGGCACCAGGTTGTTCAGGTTCACGACGTAGGTGTTGTGGTGCTTGTCGTGGTGATATTCCAGCGTTTCCTTGGAAATGTGCGGCTGCAGTGCATCGTGTGCGTAAGGCAGTGGCGGCAATTCGAAAGCCATGGTGATTCTCCTAATCAGGTCAGTTGCGGTGAGCGCAAGGCCGATCACGGGCGGCCAGACAAGCGCCGGGGAGTTTGTACTCTTTGCGGCGCAGGTGTCGGATCATAGCACCGGGGGTGCGGCTTAACCACGCAACAACTGTGTGGGATAGAGGTTCCAGAGCCGTTTGTAATAATCAGGCGGCGCTGATCAGTTGAAAGGCCACGGTAAACATCATCACCGCCACCAGCAGGTCGAGAATCCGCCAGGTGCTCGGGCGTGCCAGCCACGGTGCCAGCCACGCGGCGCCCAGCGCCAGGGTGAAAAACCACAACAGTGATGCACTGGCCGCGCCCATCACATAAGCGCTTGGCACTGTTTGTTGGGCCCCGAGCGAACCGATCAGCAACACGGTGTCCAGATACACATGAGGGTTGAGCAGCGTTACCGCCAGTGCACTGAGCAACACCGCGCGCAATGAACGTACGGTCTGGTTTTCACCCTGTTGCAGGCTTTGCCTGGAACAGGCGCGATGCAGGGCCAGGCTGCCGTACCACAGCAGGAAGGCCGCGCCGCCCCAACGGGCGATCGCCAGCAACAGTGGGTTTTGCGCGAGGATCGTCGCCAGCCCGAACACCCCGGCGGCCACCAGCAACGCATCGCAGGTCACGCAGAGTGCCGCCACTGGCAGGTGATGTTCGCGGCGCAGGCTTTGCGCCAGCACGAACGCATTTTGCGTACCGATCGCCATGATCAGTCCCGCAGCGACCAACAGGCCGTTCACATAGCTTTGCCACATAAGGTTTACTCCGCGTTTGCCGCGAGTTGCCGCAGTACCGACATCGCGCGTTTGGCGTCGGCCTGGCCGACAAACAAATGGTCGTGGTAATAGCCGGCAATCACGTTGCAGCTGATACCGGCGTGGCCGAGGGCGCTGGCGAAGGCAGCGGTCAGGCCGATGGCTTCGAGGGCCGAATGCACGTTGAGGGTGATCCACGCCGCCAGGTAGTCGAAGCTGAACCCGGCCTTTTCGGCTTGCGAGCGCTCAAGGATCACCGTCAGGCCTTCCTGTTCGCGGAAGCTGCCGATGATTTCGCAGTCTTTGGGCAGATGGCCGTCGCGAATCGTGCAGAACACGTATTCGCCGTCGTTGAGCTGTGGGCTCATGCTGCGCAGCAGGGTGTTCAATGAGGTTTCGCCAGCCATGTCGCTGATCCTTGTTCAAGAGTTCTTGCTGGTCATTCTCCTGCTCCAGGCTGTATAAGAAAAACCAATATTGCTGATCGCTCATTAGGAAAACTGATGTTCGACTATAAATTGCTGTCCGCCCTTGCTGCGGTGGTCGAGCAGGCGGGGTTCGAACGCGCCGCTCAGGTGTTGGGGTTGTCGCAATCGGCGATTTCCCAGCGGATCAAGTTGCTCGAAGCGCGTATCGGCCAGCCGGTGCTGGTGCGGGCCACGCCACCGGCACCGACCGAGATTGGTCGGCGTCTGCTCAACCATGTGCAGCAGGTGCGTTTGCTGGAGCGCGATCTGCAAAGCCTGGTGCCAGCGCTGGATGAAGAAGGCTTGCCGGAACGCCTGCGCATCGCGCTCAACGCCGACAGCCTGGCCACGTGGTGGGCCGAGGCGGTGGGCGACTTTTGCGCCGAGCAGCATCTATTGCTCGACCTGGTGGTGGAAGACCAGACCGTTGGCCTCAAACGTATGCGCGCCGGTGAAGTGGCCGCGTGCGTGTGTGCCAGTGAACGCCCGGTGGCGGGTGCCCGCAGTGTGTTGCTGGGCGCCATGCGTTATCGCGCGCTGGCCAGCCCGGCGTTTATTGCCCGGCATTTTCCCCAAGGGGTCAGAGCCGATCAGTTGGCCCGCACGCCGGCGCTGGTGTTTGGCCCGGATGACTTTTTGCAGCACCGTTACCTGGCGTCGTTGGGCGTGGACGGTGGTTTCGAACATCATTTGTGCCCGTCATCCGAAGGGTTCATCCGCCTGACCGAAGCCGGTCTGGGCTGGGGGCTGGTGCCGGAGTTGCAGGTGCGTGAACAGCTTGAGCGCGGTGTGCTGGTGGAGTTGTTGCCAGATAAACCGATTGATGTGCCGTTGTACTGGCATCATTGGCGCAATGGTGGCCAGTTGCTGGGGTTACTCACCGAGCATCTGGTACGTTTATCCAGGCAGTGGCTGGTGCCGTTGGACTGACGGGCAGCGTCAAGAGCACACGAAATTTGTAATGCGACACGCATGAAAAACGAAACACATCGGAGCAACTCATGAAAATTCTGGTCACCGGCGCAAGCGGCTTCATTGGCGGGCGCTTTGCGCGATTCGCTCTGGAGCAGGGCCTGGACGTGCGGGTCAACGGCCGCCGGGCCGAAGGTGTCGAACATCTGGTACGGCGGGGCGCGGAGTTCGTCCAGGGCGACTTGAGTGATGCGGAACTGGTTCGCGAGCTGTGTGCAGACGTCGAAGCCGTGGTGCATTGCGCGGGTGCGGTGGGACTTTGGGGGCGCTATCAGGACTTCCATCAGGGCAACGTGCTGGTCACCGAAAACGTGGTCGAAGCCTGCCTGAAACAAAACGTCCGGCGGCTGGTGCACTTGTCGTCGCCGTCGATCTATTTCGATGGCCGCGATCATCTCGGGCTGACCGAAGAGCAAGTGCCCAAGCGCTTCAAGCATCCTTATGCAGCGACCAAATACCTGGCCGAGCAAAAAGTTTTCGGCGCTCAGGAGTTTGGTCTTGAAGTGCTGGCCCTGCGCCCGCGTTTTGTCACCGGAGCGGGTGACATGAGCATCTTCCCGCGTCTGCTGAACATGCAGCGCAAAGGGCGTTTGGCAATCATCGGCAACGGCCTGAACAAGGTCGATTTCACCAGCATGCAGAACCTCAACGAAGCCATGCTCAGCTGTTTGCTGGCGACGGGATCGGCGCTTGGCAAGGCCTACAACATCAGCAACGGCGCACCGGTGCCGCTGTGGGATGTGGTCAATTACGTGATGCGCCAGATGCAAGTCCCGCAGGTGACTCGTCACCGTTCCTACGGTTTGGCCTATAGCATTGCGGCGCTGAACGAGGGTTTTTGCGCACTGTGGCCGGGGCGTCCGGAGCCGACACTGTCACGCTTGGGCATGCAGGTGATGAACAAAAACTTCACCCTCGATATCAGCCGCGCCCGGCATTATCTGGACTACGATCCCAAGGTCAGTCTGTGGACGGCGCTCGATGAGTTTTGTGGCTGGTGGAAGGCCCAGGACCCGGGCGCAAAATAAACACTGAACCGAGCTAGCGGATCAAGGTCGATCAATGCGGCGAGTTCAGGGTTTATACTCGTCGCATTTAGCCATCACTGTGGTTCAGAAAGGTTGCCTCATGTCCATGCGTAACGATGCCAACGACGACTTCGACGATGTACCGAGCCTGCGTGCCGACCCCCTCGATGCCGACGATTTTCCAACCACCGCCGCTGCCCGTGAACACACCGGCGTACATGCGCGAAGCACAAGCAGGGGCAAAGTAAAAGTCCCGAGCACCGGCCCGTTGTGGGCCTTGGTCGGGGCGCTGCTGTTTGCTTTTGCCGGCCTTGCCTGGTGGAGCTTTCAGCAAATTTCGTTGATGGAGCAGCAACTGGTCGCGACCCAGGAAAGCTTTGCCCGCATCAGCGAGGAAGCCGCTGGGCGCTTGCAGGATATTTCCGGCAAAGTGGTCGCCAGTCAGTCAAACGTCACCAGCGACAGCGAAGCGCTGAAACTGAAAATCAAGCAACTGGAAACCAGGTTGGTGGAGCAGAACCAACAGCAGCAAGGCGTGGTCGGGCAGGCGTCCGACCTGGACAAGCGGCTGGCGCAGATCGCTGCGCAAAGCGTCGAGCAACATGCGGTCAACGCTCAGTTGCAAGCTGACCTGAAAGCCCTGAGCGCTGACGTGGCGACCCTGAAAAATACCCCGACTGACACCAGCAAGTTCGACGCCCAGCTGAAAAGCCTGGGGGCCGATATCGCCGCCTTGAAGAAACAAGGCAACCCAAGCGCGGCTATCGAGCGTCTGGAGCAAGAATTGGTGGTGATCAAAAGCCAGCAGGACAACCGCCCGGCTGCCGCTCAAGGCAGCAACGCGAATGTCGCCGAGTTCGACGCCTTCCGTGGCCAGGTCACGCGCAACATCACCACGTTGCAGAGCCAGATCCAGAACCTGCAACAGCAGCTCAACGCTCGACCTTGATGTATAGGCGTTGAACACCTGTGGCTGTGGGGTATTACAGCTCTTGATGATGTGGTGTTTGTGATGACGTCATCGCGGGCAAGCCTTGCTCCTACAAGAGCAGTGCAATACCTGTAGGAGCAAGGCTTGCCCGCGATGCAGGCGACTCGGTCTTTCTACCGGACTTTGTCTTCCCGCCCGCGCAACAGCATGTTCGGCATGGCGATGGCCGCCGCCAGACCCAGCAACGACACCGCCGCGCTGACCATCAGCAAATGCCGGAAGGTCAGCAACAGCTCGGCGCGCAAGGCGTTTTGAGTGTCACCCGGTGCGGCGTTCAGGCCATCGAGCAAAACGTTTCCGGAGCTGCCCTCGGCGATCAGCGACGAGCCGGTCAAATGAGCGAAACTCGAATCCTGCAACAGCGCCAGCAACAAGGCCGACATCAAGGCTACGCCGACCGCGCCACCGAGTGAGCGAAACAGGTTGGTGGTGCTGGTGGCGACGCCGATGTCGCGTTGCTCCACCGAGTTTTGCGTGCCGACCAATGAAGTCGGGAACTGCATGCCGGCGGCGATGCCGCTGAGCATCATGAAGACGCTGCTGATGAGCATCGCTTGCGGTGGGCTGAACGCCATGCCGAGAATCGCGATCGGGGTGAGCAGGGCGCCTGTCAGGATCATCGGTTTGTAGCGACCGGTCACCGAGGTCCGGCGACCGGCGAAGTAGGCCCCCATCGGCAACCCCATCGCCAGCGGCAACAGGTGCAGCGCCGCACTGTCGGCCCCGGCCCCGGTGACACTCTGGAAGCGCAGCGGCATCAGCACGATCAACGAAATCGCCTGGAAACTGGTGAAGAACATCGTGCACCAGCAGAGGATCGCATTGCGGTTGGCGAACAGGTGCATCGGCAGCAACGGCTCGCGCGCCCGCCGCTCATGCCAGACGAAGAGCGTCAGGGTCAGCAGCGCACACGCCAGCAACCCGAGCACTTCGCTGCTGCGCCACGAATGCCCTTGGCCAACCTGAGTGATGCCCAGCAGCAACGCGGTCAGGCCGATGATCATCAGCAGTGTGCCCAGGTAGTCGATGATCGGCTTGCGCTGCGGCACCGGCAAACCGACCAGCGTGCGGTTAGCCACCCGCCAGGCGCCGAGGCCCAGCGGCAGGTTGATCAGAAACACCCAGCGCCACGACAGGTACTCGGTCATGTAACCGCCGAGCACCGGTCCGGCCACACTGGCCACTGCGTACATGCTGCTGAAGTAACCCTGATAACGCCCGCGTTCGCGGGGCGGCACGATGTCGCCGATGATCGCCTGGCTGACCGAAATCATTCCGCCGGCACCGATGCCCTGAATGATCCTGGCGAGGACAAGCTGCTCCATGCTCTGGGCCATGCCGCAAAACACCGAGGCCAGCGTGAACAACCCCATGCCGAACAGCATCAGCCGCCGACGGCCGTACAGGTCGCCGAGCTTGCCGTAGATCGGTACTGCCACGGTCATCGCCACCATGTAGCCTGCGATGACCCAGGCCAACAGGCTGAAATCCTTGAACTGGGCGGAAATGGCCGGCATCGAGACGGCCACGATGGTTTGATCCAGCGCCCCGAGAAAAATCGCCAGCATCAGGGAGACCAACACGCTGCGGATGGCCGGTTTGGTGGAGTCAGGCTGGTTCAGATTGGTCACGGGTCAAACCTGCGGGCGGTGATTAACCCGCAAGAGACAAGGCGAGCGGGGGATGCTCGCCAGTGTAAGTCGATAGCCTGCTATTCGATAGCCTCGTACGGAAGCCCGACGTAATTTTCTGCAATGGTTTTTCGACCGGCTTCGGAGTCGACGAAGTACTCGAGTTCCGACTCGCTGATGCGCTGGCTGAAGGCATCGTTGCCTTCGAAGGTATGCAGCATCGAGGTCATCCACCAGGAAAATCGTTCGGCCTTCCAGACCCGGCGCAGGCAGATTTCCGAGTACTTCGCCAGCAGCTCGGTACGGCCGTCGCGGTAGACCTTGAGCAAAATGTTGAACAAGGTGCTGACATCGCTGGCGGCCAGGTTCAGGCCTTTGGCGCCGGTGGGCGGGACGATATGGGCCGCGTCGCCGACCAGGAACATCCGTCCGTACTGCATGGGCTCGACCACAAAACTGCGCAGCGGCGCGATGCTTTTTTCGATCGACGGTCCGGTGACCAGCGTATCGGCAAGCGCCTGCGGCAGGCGCGATTTGAGCTCCTCCCAAAAGCGTTGATCGGACCAGTCCTCGACCTTCTCGTCAGCGGGCACCTGCACGTAATAGCGGGTACGCGTGGTCGAACGCATGCTGCACAGCGCGAAGCCGCGAGCGTGTCGGGCGTACACCAGTTCATCGTGGACCGGCGGGGTGTCGGCGAGAATGCCGAGCCAGCCGAACGGGTAGACCCGTTCGAAAATGTTCAGCGTGTCGGCGGGAATCGATTGCCGTGCGACACCATGGAAACCGTCGCAACCGGCGATGTAGTCGCAGTCCAGGCGCCAGGTTTCACCGTCCTTTTCAAAGGTCAGGAACGGTTCGTCGGATTTCATCCCGTGGGGCATCACGTTACTGGCTTCGTAGAGGGTCGATGCCCCCGCCGACTGACGGGCGGCCATCAGATCGCGGGTGACTTCGGTCTGGCCGTAGATCATCACGGTTTTGCCGCCGGTCAGCGCGTGCAGATCGATGTGCACCTGGCGCTCGCCGAGGGCCAACTGAAAGCCGCCATGCACCAGACCGTCAGCGTCCATGCGCTGACTGACTCCGGCCTGACGCAACAGCTCGACCATGCCCTGTTCCAGGACCCCGGCGCGGATTCGCCCCAGTACATACTCGGGTGTCTGGCGTTCGACAATGACAGTGGCGATGCCGGCGTTGTGCAACAACTGGCCGAGCAGCAGGCCAGAGGGGCCGGCGCCGATAATGGCAACTTGGGTTTTGAGGATTTTCATTGTTGTTAGGGCTCGCAAGCTTCACGCGGACAAAGTCGGTGAATGGTTTTTATGAATCGAGTGCTTGCATTTTTCGCTTGTGAGTCGGTCAATTGAAGGTGAAAACTGCGCCGAAACCTGTACATTTCGCCAATCGGGGCGATTACCGCCCGTTACGCTGAGGCCTGGACTGAAGTTATGAACAAGCCTGCCCTTCCTTCGATTCCTGTATTCAAACTCTATGGCGAGAGCCTGGACTGGCCGACCCCTGACTTGCTGCATTGCGAAACCATTTCCAAACGCAGCCGCGAGCATCAATGGGAAATCAAACCCCATCGGCATGCCGATTTATGTCAATTGCTGTTCGTGTACAAAGGCCAGGCGGAGCTTGAGATAGAGGGCCAGCGTACGCAACTGAGCGAAGCCGCGATCCAGATCCTGCCACCGCTGTCGGTACATGGTTTTCGATTTTCCGAAGAGGTAGAAGGCTTTGTGGTGACGCTGGCGGCGCCGCTGGTGGCTCATCTTCAAGCGCAACTGGGCAGTTCGGTGAATGCCCTGGCAGTGGCGGAGAGTTACTCGGCAGGTAGCGATGCGGACTACCTCAACAGCCTGTTTTCAGCCTTGCAGAATGAATACGTCGGGCACCAGCCCGCACGCGAAATGCTTATGCATTCGCTGGTCAGCGTGATCATGGTGTGGGTCAGCCGCCAGGTGATCCAGCGCCGCGCCGCCAGTCAGCGACCACAGCGTGCACGCGAATACCTCAACGGGTTTATTCAACTGGTGGAAGAAAATTATCGCCAGCACGTGAAGGTCGAGGATCTGGCACACCGGTTGGGGATTTCCGTGTCCCACCTCAACGGCACCTGCCGTGAGCTGGCGGGACAACCGGCATTGCAGATCATGCACGAGCGGCAGTTGCTGGAGGCCAAGCGACTGCTGACCTACACCAGCATGACCATTTACGAGATGTCCGATGTGTTGGGTTTCTCCGATCCCACCAATTTCACCCGGCTGTTTCGGCGCCGCGTGGGGATTTCACCGAAGGCGTTTCGGGATCGCTTGAAAGCTGATCAGGATTAGGGGCCTCGTTACTTGAGGTTCAGGGTCGCGGTGTGCGGAATGCACCGTTCGAAGTTGCAGCTGGCGTACTCGCGCGGCAGCTGCCGGGCCTGTTCAACGCGGTAGGCGGCGGTGCCATACAACGCCAGCGCAGCGGTGCAAGTAATGAAGATCGCGAGATACCTTCTGGTTTTAACGTTCATGGCGCTGACCTCTGAACCCATACCCCTTATTTTTTAAGAGGTACTGATATCAGCATAGGTCAGCGGTGGTGAGTTGCCATAAACCCCGCCCACACCACTGATTGGGTGAAACCATTGTGGCGAGGGAGCTTGCTCCCGCTCGGCCGCGAAGCGGTCGTAATCCGGCAATCGCGGTCCAACTGAATACTCGCGGTGGTTGATTTTAGGGTCGCTTCGCAACCCAGCGGGAGCAAGCTCCCTCGCCACAGCGTATTTACAACCCCACATCCCACGCAGGTTCTTCAGGAAATCTCGACACCAGAAAATCCAGCATGCTGCGCAGCGCTGCGGGCATGTGTTTGCGTGAGGTGTACACCGCGTACATGTTCATCTGCCGTGGTTCGGCGTGAGGTAGCAGGCGCACCAGTTCGCCGCTATGGATATGCACGCCGGCCTGGTAGCTGGGCAGCATCGCCACGCCGGCACCGGCCATTGCTGCGCGCAATAACGTGCTGGCTTCGTTGGCGCTGATGTTGCCCTGCACCGGCACCGAGACCTGCTCGCCGTCCTGCTCGAAATGCCAGAGGCTTTTGCCGAAGTAGGAGTGGGTCAGGCAATTGTGCTGGCTCAAGTCCTCCACCCGTTGCGGCGTCGGGTGTTCGCGCAGGTAGGCGGGGGAGGCACAGATCACCGAACGGCAGACGGTCAGCCGCCGGGCAATCAGGTTCGGGTCCAGGTCGTTGCTGGTGCGGATTGCGAGGTCAATGCGCTCGTCCACCAGGTTCACTGTTCGATCGAGCATTTGCAGGTCGATACTGACGCCGGGAAAGCGTTTGACGTACGCCGCCATGGCGTCGGCCAGTTGCGCCTGGCCGAACGAGGTGCTGACGCTGATCCGCAGCAAGCCGCGTGGCGCATCGTCCGGCTCGCTGACGGCGGCCTGCATGTCGCTCGACAGGTCGAGCATCTGCCGGCAACGCGGCAGGATCTCGGTGCCGGCGGCAGTCAGGCTGAGTTTGCGCGTGGTGCGGTGCATCAGGCGCGCTCCGACCCAGTCCTCGAGTTCGGCCAGATAGCGCGACACCACCGGGCGCGACAGGTCCAGATGATCGGCCGCGGCTGACTGGCTGCCGAGGTCGACGACGGTGACGAACACCTGCATTGCTTGAAGACGATCCATGATTTGCCCGCTTTCAGAAACAAACTATGTTCAAGCATCGCATTTTTTGTAGCGAATCAGGCAACTAAGCTCTGTCCCATCGTCAAACACGGCTTATGCACAACGGAGCAGCACCATGATCGGCTTCACTTCTCTCAAGCGCCTTTTACTCGCCACCGCCACCCTGGGCTTTACCGCTCATGCGGCCGCCGCTACTCCGGCACTGACCCTGGACGTCTACAACCCGGGCGCCGCTGCGATTTTCCCGGTGACCTCGGTACTGGTCAGCGGCGAGAAAGAAGCGATTCTGGTGGACGCGCAATTCGGCAAATCCCAGGCCGAACAGGTGGTGGAAAAAATCCGCGCCAGCGGCAAACAACTGACCACCATCTACATCAGCCACGGTGACCCGGATTACTACTTCGGCCTGGACACCCTCACCGCCGCGTTCCCGAAAGCCAAAGTGCTCGCCTCGCAGCCGACGGTTGATCACATCAAGGCCACCGTTGAAGGCAAAGTAGCGTTCTGGGGACCGAAATTGGCTGCCGATGCACCGGCAAAAACCATCGTACCGGCTGTGCTCAAGGGCCATAGCTTGACCCTGGAAGGCAAGAAGCTCGACATCATTGGCCTGGACGGCAAGCAACCGGACCGGACCTTTGTCTGGATCCCGTCGATCAAAGCCGTGGTGGGGGGTGTGGTCGTCGCGGAAAACATCCACGTATGGATGGCCGATACTCAAACCGTGCAGTCCCATGCCGATTGGTTGACTACCCTGAAGACTATCGACAGCCTGAAACCGAACACCATCGTTCCGGGTCATTACCTGGGTGACAGCGCACGTTCGCTGGCCGCTGTGCACTTCACCGCCGACTACATCAAGGCATTCGACGAAGAAACCGCCAAGGCCAAAGATTCGGCTGGGTTGATCGCCGCGATGAAAAAGCATTACCCGAACCTCGGCGAAGAAAGCTCCCTTGAGCTGAGCGCCAAAGTCGCCAAAGGCGAGATGAAGTGGTAAGTCACAAAAGCCCCTTGCCACAGGTCACACCTAATCAACTGGAGCACTGTTCATGAGCAAGATCGCAATCATTGGCGCCACCGGTCGTGCCGGTAGCCAACTGCTGGAAGAAGCCCTGCGTCGCGGTCACAGCGTCACTGCCATCGCCCGCGACACCTCGAAAATCAGCCCGCGTGCCGGCGTTGTCAGCAAAAATGTCGACGTTGCCGACAGCGCAGCGTTGCAAGCGGCGGTTGCAGGTGCTGATGTGGTGATCAGCGCGGCACACTTTTCGACGATCCCGGCCAGCGCGATTATCGAGCCGGTCAAAAAGGCCGGCGTGAAACGTCTGCTGGTGGTCGGTGGTGCCGGTTCGCTGTTGGTGCCGGATGGCAGCAAAGTCATCGAGTCCCCGAACTTCCCTGAAGAGTACAAGGCCGAGGCGACTGCCGGTGGTGTCTACCTCGACACCCTGCGTCAGGAAAAGGATCTGGACTGGACCTTCCTTTCACCGTCGGCGCTGTTCGTCGAAGGCGAGCGTACCGGCACCTTCCGCGTGGGCAAGGACCATCTGCTGGTGAGCGCCGAAGGCAAGAGCTGGATCACCTTCGCCGACTACGCGATTGCGATGATTGATGAAGTCGAGAAGCCAGCGCATAGCCGCCAGCGGTTTACCGTGGGCTACTAACTCCACAACTGTGGCGAGGGAGCTTGCTCCCGCTCGGCCGCGAAGCGGTCGTAATCCGGCAATCGCGTTCCATCTGAATGTTCGCGGCGGCTGATTCTAGGGTCGCTTCGCAACCCAGCGGGAGCAAGCTCCCTCGCCACAGTGAGTGATTTTCCCGATCCGGATGTTCACCGCGCCTGCGCCTGCACCACCAGCCATTCCATCAATTCACGCAACTGTGGCGACGGCCCCGGTTTCTGCGGGAACACCAGGTAATACCCCAGCCCCGTTTTAACCTTCAAATCAAAGGGCATGACCAGCCGTCCGGCACTCAGGTCATCGCCGATCAACGACCAATCCCCAATCGCCACCCCCGTCCCTTGAGACGCCACGGACATCGCCAGGTCCAGGGTTTCGAAATGCTGCCCCTTGCCGAGTGTGCTGAGGTTGACGTCCGCCGCGTTCAGCCAGGCCTTCCAGTCCCGCTGATCGCGCGTTGGATGCAGCAGCAAATGTTGACTCAGGTCTGACGGGCTGTGCAGCGGCACCGGGCCGTCGAGCAGCGGCTGCGAACAGACCGGCGTCAGTTGCTCGTCAAACAGGTGCAGCGACGCCAGTGAACTGTCTGGCGGTGCGCCGTACATGACGGCGGCGTCGAACTGCTCACGATGAAAATCCACGCCATGTTGCACCGTGGTGGTCAGTTCCACCGGCACGTCCGGGCGTTCCTTTTGCCATTGCAGCAAACGCGGCAGCAGCCAGCGCATGACACAGGTCGGCGCCTTGAGCTGCAAGGTTTCACGGTGTGCGCCCACCTGTTCCACCGCCTCATCGATCAAGCCGAACACCTGCTGAATCCGTGGCAGCCACTCAAGCCCTTCGGCCGTCAGGCTCAAACCGCGTGCCTG
Organism: Pseudomonas fluorescens HK44; assembly: GCF_000217955.3. Classification (GTDB taxonomy): domain Bacteria; phylum Pseudomonadota; class Gammaproteobacteria; order Pseudomonadales; family Pseudomonadaceae; genus Aquipseudomonas; species Aquipseudomonas fluorescens_AQ. The sequence continues at coordinate 161,080 of NZ_AFOY02000017.1, forward strand.
ACGGTGAAACAGCGTGTAGCCCAAATGTTCTTCCAGCCCGGCGATCTGCCGGCTCACCGCGCCCTGAGTGATGTGCAGCTGCTCGGCCGCCCGGGTGAAATTGCAGCACTGGGCCGTGATCAGGAACGTGTGCAACGCGGGAAGGGGGGGAAGTCGTTTCATGGGACGCCAAGGCATGAGGTGAGGACATGGCGAGTATGACTTTTTATCGATTGTTGCGGCTACCCGCTGACCGTTCCAATAACGCCATGACTGAGCACCGCGGCGCGCTTTCAAATGCCGCGCGGGGCCAGCGTCTCAACGAACAAGAAGGGCAAAGATATGGCGACGTGCGGCGAAGTATTGGTCAAGTTACTCGAAGGTTACGGGGTCGAGCAGGTGTTCGGCATCCCCGGCGTGCATACCGTTGAGCTGTATCGCGGGCTGGCCCGTTCGAGCATCAACCACGTTACGCCGCGTCACGAGCAGGGTGCTGGCTTCATGGCCGACGGTTATGCACGCACCAGCGGCAAACCGGGTGTGTGCTTCATCATCACCGGCCCCGGCATGACCAACATCACCACGGCGATGGGCCAGGCCTACGCTGATTCGATCCCGATGCTGGTGATTTCCAGCGTGCAATCGCGCAGCCAGTTGGGCGGTGGGCGCGGCAAGTTGCATGAGCTGCCGAACCAGGGCGCGCTGGTGGCCGGCGTTGCAGCGTTCTCCCATACGCTGATGTCCGCTGCCGAACTGCCGGGTGTGCTGGCCCGTGCCTTTGCCTTGTTCCAGGCTGGCCGGCCGCGTCCGGTGCACATCGAAATTCCGCTCGACGTGCTGGTCGAAGACGCCGATGCCTTGCTCGCCAGCCAACCGGTGAGCATCACTCGCGCCGGTGCAGCGCCGTCGGCCGTGGCGCAGATGAGCGAACTGCTGGCCAACGCCAAACGTCCGTTGATCCTCGCCGGTGGCGGTTCGATCGATGCAGCCGCCGAGTTGACCCGGCTCGCCGAATTACTCGATGCACCGGTGGCGCTGACCATCAATGCCAAGGGCATGCTGCCGTCGACTCACCCGTTGCTCATTGGTTCGACCCAAACGCTGGTGGCCACCCGTGCCCTGGTGGCTGACGCCGATGTGGTCCTGGCCATCGGCACTGAACTGGCCGAGACCGACTACGACGTGACCTTTGCCGGTGGCTTTGAAATTCCGGGCACTTTGCTGCGGGTCGACATCGACCCGGACCAGACCGTGCGCAACTATCCGCCGAAGGTGGCGCTGGTCTCCGATGCACAAAGCGCGGCCCAGGCCTTGCTCGACGGTGTGGCCAAACATTCGCTGGCCGAGCGTTGCAGCGACTGGGGCCAGGCTCGCGCCGCCAGCTTGCGTGCCGAGCTTGAAACCCTCTGGGACGCGCCAACCCGTGCGCAGACGCTGTTCCTGCACACCGTGCAGGATGAGTTGCCGGAAGCGGTATTCGTCGGCGACTCGACCCAACCGGTGTACACCGGCAACCTGACGTTCAACCCGGAGCGTCCGCGTCGCTGGTTCAACTCGTCGACCGGTTACGGCACCCTCGGCTATGCCTTGCCGGCGGCTATCGGCGCGTGGCTCGGCGGTGGTCAGGAACGCAACAGTCGTCCAGCGGTGGTGTGCCTGATCGGCGACGGCGGCCTGCAATTCACCTTGCCGGAACTGGCCAGCGCGGTGGAAGCACGCACCCCGGTCATCGTCCTGCTGTGGAATAACCAGGGCTACGAAGAGATCAAGAAGTACATGGTCAACCGCGACATCGAACCGGTTGGCGTGGACATCTACACCCCGGATTTTATCGCCGTGGCCAAAGGCCTGGGCTGTGCGGCACACGCCGTCAGCGGCGTTGAAGAACTGCGCGCGGCATTGCGTGCGGCCACTGATCGCCAGGGCCCGACCCTGATCGAAATCGATCAGGCCCAGTGGATGAAGGCGGTGTCGGCATGAGCTTTCCAATCATCCAGGATGGTTTGTACATCGATGGCCAATGGTCGGCCGGCGACGAGCACTTGCGGGTCATCAATCCGGCGACCGAAGCGCTGTTGACCACCGTCAAGGGAGGCGATCAGCGTGCGGTTGATCAAGCGGTCACAGCGGCCAGTGCGGCGTTTGTGCAGTGGTCGAAAACCACTGGTGCCGAACGCGGCGCGGTGCTGCGCAAGATCGCCAATGGAGTGCAGGCCCGCCGCGAGCGCTTGATGTATTTGCAGTCGAGCAACAACGGCAAGCCACAGTTCGAAGCGGGCATCGACGTCGATGACGTGATTGCCACGTTCGAGTATTACGCAGGTCTGGCCGAAGCGCTTGACGCCGGCCAGGACCGCGTCGTGGAACTGCCGAGCGAAGACTTCGCCGCCCGTGTGCGCCGTGAAGCGTGCGGTGTGGTCGGGTTGATCGTGCCGTGGAACTTCCCGATGGTCACCACCGCCTGGAAGCTCGCGCCAGCCTTGGCGGCGGGCTGCTGCGTGGTGCTCAAGCCTTCGGAAGTCACGCCACTGCCGGAGCTGGAGCTGGCGGCAATCATCGCCGAGAGCGGCTTGCCCAACGGTGTGTTCAACCTGGTCTGCGGTACGGGGCTGGCGGTCGGTGCGCCGCTGTCGGCCGATCCGCGGGTGGCAAAAATTTCCTTCACCGGCAGCAACGCGGTGGGCGTTCAGGTCATGCAGCGTGCGGCGGAAACCGTCAAGGGCGTGAGCCTGGAGCTGGGTGGCAAATCCTCGCTGCTGGTGCTGGCGGATGCCGATCTCGACCTGGCCGTCGAGCTGGCCTGTGGCGGTGGTTTCTTCAATGCCGGGCAGATGTGTTCGGCCACCAGCCGGGTGTTGGTCGCCGATGAACTGGCGGACGATTTCCTGCTGCGTCTGACGGCGCGGGCCGAGGCGATTCGCGTGGCTGACCCGTTTGACCCCGAGGTTGAAATGGGCGCGTTGGTCAATCAGGCGCAATACCAGCGCGTGCTGGGTCACATTGATCGCGGTTTGAGCGCGGGCGCGCGGTTGGTCTGTGGCGGTGACCGGCCTGCCGATCTGCCGCATGGCTATTTTTTGCGGCCGACCATTTTCACCGAAGTGCCCCTCGACAGTGCGTTGTGGTGTGAAGAGATTTTTGGCCCGGTGCTCTGTGTGCGCAGTTTTGCCACGGAGCAGGAGGCGATCGAGCTGGCCAACGACAGCCAGTTTGGTCTGGTGGCCAGTGTGGTCAGCGCTGATCCAGAGACTGCCGAACGGGTCGCCAACGCCTTGCAGGCGGGGCTGGTGTGGATCAACGCGCCGCAGGTGATCTTCCCGCAGACGGCCTGGGGCGGCTACAAGCAGAGCAGTATCGGCCGCGAGTTGGGGCCGTGGGGCCTGCAGGCGTTTCAAGAAATAAAGCACGTGATTCGGGCCGTCTGACGGCACGAAAACGGCCCATGCATGCCTCGTAACGAGGCATGCGCCTGGGACATGGCACCAATGATTTTTTTTCGATTGTTGCGCGTTTTGCGTGACCTCAGGATGAACCCGCAGACCTCGCTACACCCCTTGTAATACGGGGGCTGGCAGCGGATCGAAGAGCGCGGGTGCAAGGGATGCTCCTCACTCATACCTACAACAATAAAGGGAGTCCTTCATGGGCGATCATGATCTGAACAGAAGACAATTCATCAAGACCGTCGGTGTTGCATCGGTTGCGGCGGCCGCCATGAGCATGCCGTTCATCCGCGCCAATGCCAGTGACACACGTTTTCAGGGCAAGACCCTGCGGCTGTTGACCTGGTCCGATGACACCGGGCTTGCGGCGCTGCGCAACATCGCCGCGACCTTTGAAGCCAAAACCGGCGCCAAGGTCATCGCGGACCGTACCGGCAGTACTTCGGAAATGGTCGCCAAACTGAAGGCCGGTGGTGATCGCCCGCAATACGACGTCATCACTCTGGCTGGCGTGGGCGCTGAAGGCCTGGCCGCTGCCGGGTTGCTGGAAAAGCCGGACCTGAACCGCATTCCCAACCTGATCGACGTACCGGAGAAATACCGCACCGGGGCCAACGGTCACGGCATCGGTTACCTGCTCTGGTGCAACAGCCTCGTCTACAGCACCCGCACTCAGAAAGAAGCCCCGGACAGCTACGCGGCCCTATGGGACGCGGACCTGGCGCCGAATATCTTCCTGCCGCCGCCGAACTGGACCGAGGCCATGGACCTGATCATCATCGCCGCCAAACTGGCCGGTGGTGACGAACACAATATCGAACCCGGCTTCAAGAAACTCGCCGAGCTCAAGAGCCGCGTGGTGACCCTGGGTGAAAACCCGAACCAGATCGCCGAGCTGTTCCGCACCGGCTCCCTGGACATGGGGGGGTTGTACGCTCCAGCGTTCTTCCCGAAACAGATCCGCGATCCGAACTACGGTCTGAGTGCAACCTTTGGCATGAAGGAAGGTTTCTACACCGACCTGATGCAGTCGGTCATGCCGAAGAACCGTCCGGGCGATACCGATCTGGCCTATGCGTTCATCAACCACTCACTCGACCCGTTGGTGCAGGGCAAGATGGCCGAAGACATCTACAACGGCCCGGTCAACGCCAAGGCAATCATCTCTGCGCAAGCGCGCAAGAATCCGTTCATCCTCACGCCAGAGCAGATTGCCGAGAAGGCGATCATGCACGACAACGCCTTCCTGGCGACTGTGCATGACCAATGGATTCGTCGCTACACGGAAATCTTCTCTTCCTGACGTCTGTCGCTTGGAGATCCATTGTGGCGAGGGAGCTTGCTCCCGCTCGGCTGCGCAGCAGTCGTGAACCGGTAGATGCGGTGTGTCGGATAAACACCGGTTGGCAGGTTTTGGGGTCGCTTCGCGGCCCAGCGGGAGCAAGCTCCCTCGCCACAGTTTCTCGTGCGGCTCCGGGTTTTTTTGCCTTCCATTGACGAGACCATTGCTATGGAACACCAACCTCTGACCCACCCGGTCGGCGCTGCTGTCGTGCGCCCCCGCTTCGGCGTTTCGCCGACGACGCGCGCCTGGTTATTTCTTTCGCCATCGATGCTGTTTCTCGGTGTGCTGATCGCTGCCAGCCTGCTGGTATTGCGCATGAGCGTGGGCACCAAAGGCGCAGAATGGACCGGCTTCAGCCTGGCCAGTTATGCCCAGCTGCTGGAACCGTATTACCTCAAATCCCTGATGCTGACCTTGCGCCTGGCGCTGATTAGCGCGGTGATTGCCGTGGTGCTGGCGATTCCGGTGGCGTACACCATGTCGCGCCTGACTTCTCCGTTGCTGCGCCGAGTATTTTTGGCCGCCGTGCTGTTGCCGTTGCTGGTCAACCTGTTGCTGCAAAGCTATGGCTGGCTGGTGATTTTGGGACCTGGCGGGATGCTCAATCAGGCGTTGATGGGCCTCGGTTTGATCAAGCGTCCGATCATGCTGCTGTACAACCAGAACGGCGTTTTGATGGGCCTGGTACAAACCGCTTTCCCGTTGGCCGTGCTGCCAATTGCCAGCGCCATGCGCGGCGTTGCCCGCACCTACGAGGAAGCCGCGGCGACCTTGGGCGCGAGCCGCTTGAAGGTGTTTTTCCAGGTGGTGCTGCCGATGAGCATGCCGGGAATCATCACCGGCGCGACCCTGGTATTCGCCTATAACGCCAGCAGTTTTGTGGTGCCCTTGCTGCTCGGAGGTCGGCGCGTGCCGATGCTCGCGGTGATGGTGCATGACCAGATCGCCCCGCTGATGAATTGGCCAGCCGCCTCCGCTGCGGGTGTGGTGCTGATCGTCACCACGCTGGCCATCATGACCTTGTCCGAATACATCACTGGCCGTCGTCGGCGCATGCTGGAGGCTTCGCAATGAGCACGTTGATCAAGAAGCGCCTGACGCTGTTGCCAGGCGATACCGGTAAATTTGCCGGGATCCTTTCAGGTGTCATCCTGTTTCTGGCGGTGTTGCCGATCCTGACCATGATTGTCATGTCGTTCAGTGGCTCTTCGAACCTCGACTTTCCGCCCAGCAGTTACAGCCTGCAATGGTACAAGGCTGCCTGGCACACCTTCGTGTCCCCGGACGCCAGTGATGTGCTGAGCCTGGGCAAAGCCATGAGCACCAGCCTGATGGTGTCGTTCATGGCGATGATCTTCGCGACCCTCGTTGCGGTGCCGGCGGCTTATGCGCTGACCCGCCTGGAGTTTCGTGGCAAAGCCGTGGCACTGCAATTGATGTCGTTGCCGTTGGTGTTTCCGATGGTGGTACTGGGTCTGGCATTGTTGCTGGTGTTCGATAGCCTGCCGTTCCAGATGACGGTTTCGCGACTGGTGATTGCCCACGTGATTCTGGCCTTGCCGTTTGTGGTGAAAAACTGCACCGCGGCGATGCTGTCCATCGGCAGTGAAGTCGAAGAGGCCGCGCAAATGCTCGGCGCTTCGCCGACGCGGGCGATTGTCGATGTGGTGGTGCCGTTGATGAAGTCGGGGATCCTGGCCGGGATGCTGCTGGCGTTCATTGTCTCGTTCAACGAGTTCACCGTGACTTACTTCCTCTACACCATCGATGTCATGACCGTGCCGATCTGGATGTTCAGCCGCACCGTGTCGTCGCTGGACCCAACCGTATTCTCGTTTGCCGTGCTGATCGTGCTGATCGACTTCGTCCTCATTTGGGCGTTGGAGAAGCTGGTCGGTGAAGGTGGCGTTTCCTTTTGATTTGAGGTGAGCAACATGACTGGTTTGATTCTGGAAAACGTCGAGAAACGTTACGGCACAGCGTGCGCGGTCAAGGACGTCAATCTGCACCTGCCTGAGGGCAAGCTGGTGTGTTTTCTCGGCCCTTCGGGCTGTGGCAAAACCACCTTGCTGCGGATGATCGCCGGCCTGGAAACCCTTTCCAGCGGCGAGATTCGTCTGGGCGGTGAAGACATCGGCAACACACCGGCGCACCTGCGCAACTTCGGCATGGTGTTTCAGTCGCTGGCGCTGTTCCCGCACATGACGGTTGGCGAGAACATCGCCTATCCGCTGAAACTGCGTGGCGTGAGCAAGGTCGATCAGCAGGCGCGGGTCACTGAATTGCTGCAACTGATTCAGCTGCAAGAGATGGTTGATCGTCCGGTCTCGAAACTCTCCGGTGGTCAGCGTCAGCGCGTGGCGATTGCCCGGGCGATTGCCTCGCACCCGAAAATCCTCCTGCTCGACGAACCGCTGTCGGCCCTGGACGCCAAGCTGCGCGAATCGATGCAAGTGGAGATTCGCCAGCTTCAGCAACGCCTGAACATCACCACCATCATGGTCACCCACGACCAGCGCGAAGCCATGACCATGGCCGATATCGTGGTGGTGCTGGGGCAGAATCGGGTGCAGCAGGTCGGCACGCCGATCGAGATCTACCGGCATCCGGCCAACGAATTCGTCGCCGACTTTATCGGCTCGGGGAACATTTTCCCGGCCACGGCGCTGGGCGATGGCAAAGTCGGTTTGCCCGGTGGCGATGCGCTTCAGGTGCCGATTTGCAGCAGCATCGTGGTGGGCGAAAAGGTCAAAATGCTGGTGCGTCCGGAAGACCTTCAACTGTCGCACCCACAGGCAACCGCCGGTAATCGCTTGCTGGGCAGGGTGACGTTCGTGCGCGATATCGGCGCGACCATTGAGACCACGGTCGAGTGTTCCGGGGTGTCGCTGACTGCGTTGAGCACGCCATGCCAGGGCATCGGCCTGAGCATCGGCAACCCGGTGTCAGTGACCATTCCATCCGAAGCCTGCCGCGTGCTCGGCGCCTAAGTTACGACGCCGATCACTGTGGCGAGGGAGCTTGCTCCCGCCGGCCGGTCCGCGCTCGGGCGAAGCAGTCGTAACCCAGCAAACGAGTTCTGCCTGACAGAACCCGATTGCTGATGTTGGGCCCGCTGCGCGGGCCAGCGGGAGCAAGCTCCCTCGCCACAATAAGCATTCTGCAACCGCTTCAAACACTCATCCGCAACCGCGCCAAATCCCGCAACGGCGGTGCGCCAAACAGTCGGCTGTATTCGCGGCTGAACTGCGAGGGGCTTTCATAGCCCACGCGGTAGCCCGCCGCCGAGGCGTCGATACCCTCGGCGAGCATCAAGCGCCGCGCTTCTTGCAGGCGCAGTTGCTTCTGATACTGCAGTGGACTCATCGCCGTCATCGCCTTGAAGCGATGGTGCAGGGTCGACACACTCAGGTTCACTTCCTTGGCCAACTCATCAATGCGCAACGGCTGCTCGTAGTTGCCGTTGAGCCATTTGATCGCCTGACCGATGCGATGGCTCTGGCTGTTGGCGACGGCGATTTCATACAGTCGATGGCCCTGTGGGCTGCGCAACAAGCGATAGAGAATCTCCCGACGAATCAGCGGCGCGAGCATGGCGATGTCCTTCGGGGTGTCGAGCAAGCGCGCCAGGCGCAGCACGGCATCAAGCATCGGCTGATCCAGTTGTTCGACATACAGGCCACGTCCGGCAGGACGGGTGGGCACGCCGAGGGGGCCTGCGTCGGCTATCAATGCGGTGATTTGCGCCGGGTCGATATCCAGGCGCAAGGCCAGGATCGGTTCTTGCGGCGAGACATCGACCACCCGTCCGCTGAGCGGCATCGAGACCGAGACCACCAGATAGTTGAGCGGGTCGTAGTTGAAGACTTCGTCGGCCAGCCGGACTTCCTTGCGCCCTTGGGCCATGATGCACAGTGCCGGTTGCGCGAGCACCGGGGCGAAGTCGTGGGACTGGCTATGCCGCGACAAAAACAACGAACCGATGGCGGTCGCGTAGCTGCCATCCTCGCCGGTATTACGACGAATGATTGCCGAGAGCTCCACACGCTGTTTTTCCATGTTGGCATCCAGCGGGGCGTGAGTGGAATCCAGAGATGGCATGCAAAACATCCTCGGCAAGGAGATGGGATGAGCACAGCTTAAGTTTGTGCAAGTCCAGGTGGTAGGCAAATCCTGCGCAAAACTTGCCTGATCCTGCTGTGTGGTCGGATTCAGCGTAGAGAACGTGAACAGAACGCTGGAAAACTTGCTTGAAAGCCCTTTGTCACATTCCAGGATCGGATCTTGCCGTGGCACGGCGATAACTTTGTTTGTGTGCAGGATTGTGCAACAAGCCGGCAGGAATCGACTAACGGGTCTAGCGCCTGTCGCTTAATCTCTGTCCCTGTCGCAGCTTCTCTCAGGCTGCCGATCGTCTACATCAGGGAGAGTCGAACATGTCCACGCAGATCCCCGTCAGCCATATGGCTTTTATCCGTGCCCGCGCAGGCCGCTCTATGGAGTTGGGCGCGCGTTTGAGCAGCCTGATCGAACCGTCGCGCCAGGCCAGCGGTTGCCTGCACTTTGCCTTGCAGCATTCGTTGTGCGATCCCGAACTGTGGCTGGTGTCCGGTTTTTGGGTCGACCAGCAGGCCATGACCGCCTATTTCGGCACCCCGGCCATGCAGATATTTGCCGAGCTGGTGCAAGAGTTGGTGGTCAATAGCCTGGATTTCCACACCTTCAGTGAAGTGTCGGCAGCTCAGGCTCGCGGCGAATATCCGCAGTTGAACAGTGCGTCATTACACCAGTTGGCCAGTTGACGGTTTAGAATGGCCGACTTTCCATTGGCCAGGATCCGCGACATGGCACGTAAAGAGTTTGCACAGTTCGAAGCAGTTTCCGCCGTAGTACCAGGTGAAGGAGGCTACAGCGCCGCCATCGCCGTCAAAGCCCTGGGTGGCTCAGGCGCCCCGCGTTTTCACAAAATCCTCGATGAACAGACATTCAAGACCGCCTTCGAAGCCGATCAGGCTGCCGAGCAGAAGCTTGAGCAGTTGACCGACGTCGCTGAAGACGGCGAACTGGTCTGGTAACGATTTACCGGGTCGCCCCCGGGCGGAACATCTTGAACAAGGCCTCAGGTCCCAACTGAAAGTAGTCCGCCGGCCCGCCGCCGCGCAGAATCGGTTCTGCCGCGGCGGTGTCGTACACCCCGTCCTTGAGCAGCCACTTGGCGATATGCACGGCGACCACTTCGCCGAGGATCAGCCAGCTCGGCACCACTTCTTTATCAGCACGTTGCAACTGAATGATCTGCGTGACCTTGCATTCGAAGGACACCGGGCTTTCGGCGACCCGTGGCACCTGAATGATTTTCGACGCTGCCGGCGTCAGCCCGGCCAGTTCGAATTCGTTGACGTCGGCCGGGACCGCCGCGCAACTCTGGTTCATCTGCTCGGCCAGCGGACGAGTGGCCAGGTTCCAGGCGAATTCGCCGGTCTGCTCGATGTTGTTCAGGCTGTCTTTACGGCCGATGCTCGAGAACCCGATGATCGGCGGAATGTAGTTGAACGCATTGAAAAAGCTGTACGGCGCCAGGTTCAGCTGACCTTCGGCATCCTGTGAGGAAATCCAGCCGATAGGCCGCGGGCCGACGATGGCGTTGAACGGGTCGTGGGGCAGGCCATGGCCCAAGGCAGGTTCGTAGTAGTGAATATCATCAGACATGGCGGGCTCTTGCGCAGACGTAAAAGTGAAGGTTGCCATAGTGCAAGTCATCGACGGTGAATGCCACTCCCGGATCATCGGGTTTTTCGCTGTACCAGAAATCGGCATAGGGGACGGCCTTCATAGGCCGCTCCCCTGCCACACCACCCGGCATGCGGGTCCGCACCGGGCGGTTCGAGAGATTGAGGTTATGAGAAACGCACTAATCCCAGCCTGTCGAACCACGCAGTATTAAGCACGCGATTCAGGTCAAGACGACTGTTATGCCACCAGCGGCAGGTGTTTCCTGCCACCTTCTGCGCCACCTGGTTATTCGCGCCAAGTGCTCGCAGCTCACGATACGTCGTCGTTCCGCGCTTCCATTGTTTAAGCTGGATCGCTCGCAACCGGTGTCGTATCCATTCGTCCAGCGCACGCCAGACGGCTGGGGTTTGCGACAACCCAAAGTAAGCTTTCCATCCCAAAATGTAAGGTTGTAGGTCATCGACAATCTGCTGCAAGCTACGGCCACACGAGCGTCGGGTGTACCAGCGTATTCGTTGCTTGAACTGCTTCTGCGCTTTATAGGATGCGGCACGCTTGACTTCGCCGCGGGCTGACCACAACTCATAGCCCAGAAACTTGCGACCAAACGCGCTCGTCACTGCACTCTTGCTCTCGTTGACGCTCAAGTGCAGCTTTTCGTACAGCTGCCTCAGCAGGGCCATTACCCGCTGCCCCGCCTTCTGACTGCGAACATAAACGTTCGCATCATCGGCATAGCGCACAAAACAATGTCCCCTGCGCTCAAGCTCTCGGTCCACTTCGTCCAGCAGCACATTCGCCAGCAACGGCGACAGCGGGCCGCCTTGCGGCGCCCCGCAGCGGCTTTTCTCGACCACTCCATTGATCAGCGTTCCCGCATCCAGATAGGCACGAATCAGCCGGATAACCGCCTGATCCGTGGTCCGTTTGCGCAAACGATCCATCAAGATGTCGTGATCGACCCGGTCGAAGAACTTCTCCAGATCAACATCCACCACCACTTTACGTCCTGAAGAAACATGGCGCTGAGCCGCTAAAACGGCGCCCTGCGCACAGCGTCCCGGACGAAAGCCGTAGCTGTGTTCACTGAAAGTCGGATCGAGTAATGGCTGCAAGACTTGCAGCAGCGCTTGTTGGATCAAACGGTCGGTGACCGTTGGGATACCCAGCTCGCGTTGACCGCCGTCAGGTTTGGGAATGGCTACACGCCGTACCGGACTGGGCCGGTAGACACCTGATAGAAGCTGTTCACGAATCGCCGCCCATTGGGTCAGCAGGTACTCGGCCGTCTGATCAATATCCAGACCGTCGACTCCCGCTGCACCTTTGTTGGCCTTGACCCGTTTCCACGCCCGCTTCAGGTTTTCTCTCGCAAAGGCCCGTTCCAGCAGCCCTTGCCCTGCGTTGTCGGATTCATCTTGCGGGCGATTGACCTCGTCGCTGACGGGACTTCTCACGGCTTCACCGCTCGCAGTCTCCATCCGCCCCGCGTTTGGCAGGCATCTGACTTCCGGTCTTTCGTATCAACATGGCCTATAACGCTTTCTCTCGTTCGGCCCTTCGTCAAAAAAAAAGACTACTACGGCCTCTGCTGACTTCTCGCTCCGGCTGGCACCGTCGCCCTTTCAGGCATAAGGCGAGATCTCCCCAGGTAAGAACGCAATCCTTCACCACACAACCGCCGGATTTACACAGCCTGATCCTTGACCACAAGAGCTTCGCGGTTTTGTGCCCGCTCGCCCTGATCGGCCGCGCCTTTTATCCGGTTCTTGTACATCGGCTCATGGCTTCGATTCACGCTTCCTCCCCACACTCGGTCACCCTCATGCAGTTGCGCTTCACTTCGTTCGCTGTGGTCAGCTTACGGCGGGACTTTCACCCACAAGATTGCGCCCATGCTGGGCGCACACAACTAAGCCCGGCCGAAGCCGGGCTGTGAAGTCTGCCCAAGGTGTTAGCCGATAGCGGCGGCAGTACCGGTGCGATCAAAACCATCGGCGGCGATAGCGTCGGCGGTGCCGGTGTGATCAAAGCCGTCGGACGCGACCTTGGCCGAGCCAGTGCGATCGAAGCCGTCAGCGGCGACTTTGGCCGAGCCAGTGCGATCGAAGCCGTCAGCAGCCACAGCGGCAGAACGTTCAGCGGTGAAAGCGCCAGAACCGGTGCGGTCATAACCGTCGGCGGCGAAGGTGTTGGCGGCCAGTACGGAGAGGGTCAGAGCGAAGATCAGTTTGGTTTTCATGATGTGTACTCCAGGTGTGTTTGCGTGTTGTGCGTTGGGTATGGAGTTCATACTACGCACATAAAATTGATTAAAAAGCGCAAATAAATGCTAAAAACAATCGATTAAATAGATGTTAAGGCCGTGGCAGAGTATTTCCAGACACTGCTTCGAGGCCTGCATTGTGTATACGTACGAGATGTCGATATGGATTCAAGCGGCGACAGAACCAGAGTGTCGGCAGGGCATTAACGGATCGTTATCGGTTCGTCGCGGGTTTTGGGGGGGGGGATTGGTGGTGTGCAGAACACGTACGCGAGTCGTGGGGCTGCTGAGTTGTCTTGATCGGCTCGGGACCTAGTAATGGCCATCGCGAGCAGGCTCGCTCCCACACTGACCGAGTCAGACACAGATTTTATGTCTGACATCGATCT
>NZ_AFOY02000018.1 GCF_000217955.3 Pseudomonas fluorescens HK44
GATTCGAACTGATTCCCCACGCCACCCGATTCCCTTCCTGTGGCGGCTGCCAAAAGCCTTGTTCAACCACTCATGAGTATTGCGAGCGAAGTGTTCGCGATCTTCCCATTCTAGGTCGTGCGGTACGCCTTAGCGTTTTGCTCAGGCGGGTTGGCTGCCGCGATTGTGGCAAACGCATGGAAGGCGGTCAGTTGGCTGGATCGCTATGCCCGCATGACGCGCCGCTTGGCCGATACGGTCATTCAGGCCTGCGAGCGCCTTCCCACTCTGCACGTAGCCCAGATGTTTGGGTTGCATTGGGACACCGTTCGGTTGCCTGGAGCGTCGTGCCTTGCAGGCGGTGTTGAGCGAGCTGCCAAAGGCGCAACCGCGACACCTGATTATGGACGAGTTCGCGTTGTTCAAAGGTCATCGTTACGCCAGCGTTGTGCTGGATGCCGATACACGACGAGTGCTGTGGATCGGTGAAGGCCGTAGCCGAGCGGCAGTCAGGCCGTTCTTCGAGGAGCTGGGGCCGGAGGGCTGCGCTCGAATCGAAGCGGTGGCGATGGACATGAATACTGCTTTTGATCTGGAGGTTCGCCAGCATTGCCCGAAAGCGCGAGTGGTCTACGACCTTTTCCATGTGGTGGCCAAATATGGCCGAGAGGTGATTGATCGGGTCCGCGTCGACGAGGCTAACCGGCTGCGTCATGACAAGCCGGCTCGCAAGGTCATCAAGCAGGCGCGATGGCTGTTACTGCGTAACCCGCAGAACCTGAAAACGCCGGAACAACAGGTCCATTTGCAGGATTTGCTGGCGGCCAACCAAGCGTTGATGACGGTCTATTTGATGAAGGCTGAACTCAAAACGCTCTGGACGCCGAGTGCTGCCTGGGCTTGGAGATCGGCCTGGAAGCAATGGCTGCGCCATGCACATGAAAGCGAAATACCGGCTCTGATCCAGTTTGCCAAACGGCTAAAAGCTTAACTGGCGGGGCATCGTCAGTCGGGTTCGCTGGCCGATGCACACCGGTCAGTTGGAAGGAATAAACAATCGAATAAAGGTCATCAAGCGGATGGCGTACGGTTACCGGGATAGCGAGTTCTTTTTCATGAAGATCAAGAGCGTCTTTCCCGGTAATCCGTGATGAACCATAAAAAAGCGCGCCACCCAATGGGTGGCGCGCTTTTTTTTATTGCGCCAGCGCTTAGCTGCCCGCAACTGTCATCCGTTCGATCAACACCGAACCGGTGCGAATGTTACTGCGCAGTTCCAGGTCATTACCCACGGCAATGATCTGCTTGAACATATCGCGCATGTTGCCTGCGATTGTCACTTCCTGGACCGCGAACTGGATTTCACCGTTCTCGACCCAGAAGCCCGCCGCGCCGCGAGAGTAGTCACCCGTGACCATGTTCAAACCCTGCCCCATCAATTCGGTCACCAGCAAGCCACGCCCCATGCGTCGCAACAGCGCCGCCTGGTCATCAAAGCCGTGGGTAACGAACAGATTGTGCACGCCACCGGCGTTAGCGGTGCTTGGCATGCCGAGTTTGCGTCCGGAATACGTACCCAGCACGTAAGACACCAACTCCCCCTTCTCGACGAACGGCTTGGCGTACGTCGCCAGACCATCGCCATCAAACGCCGAACTGCCCAAGGCGCGCATCAGATGCGGACGCTCATCGATAGTCAGCCATTCAGGGAACAGTTTCTGCCCCAGCGCGCCTTCGAGGAACGACGACTTGCGGTACAGATTGCCGCCCGAAATCGCGCCGAGGAAACTGCCGAACAAACCGCCCGCCAGTTCCGCGGAAAACAACACCGGCACTTCGCAGGTCGGCACCGGACGCGCGCCCAAGCGACTGGCTGCACGTTGCGCCGCACGCTGGCCAATGCTCACCGGATCGGCCAGCAAGTTACCCTGGCGATTGACGTCATACCAATAGTCGCGCTGCATCTGGCCGTCGGCTTCGGCGATCATCACGCAGCTCAGGCTGTGACGCGTCGACGCATAACCCCCGATAAAGCCATGGCTGTTGCCATAGACGCGGCAACCTTGGTGAGTGCTCAAGGTGGTGCCGTCGGCGTTCTTGATCCGGCTGTCGGTGGCGAACGCCGCCGCTTCACAGGCCAGCGCCCGCTCGATCGCTTGCTCAGGAGTGATGTCCCATTCGTGGAACAGATCGAAGTCCGGCAAGTCCTTGGCCATCAGCGCGGCGTCGGCCAGGCCCGAGTGTTCATCTTCGGAGGTGTGCCTGGCGATGGCCAACGCGGCGGCGACGGTTTCGCGAATGGCTTCGGGGCCACTGGCCGAGGTGCTGGCCGAGCCTTTGCGCTGGCCAACATACAAGGTGATGCCAAAACCCTGATCACGGTTGAACTCAACGGTTTCAACTTCCCGCTGACGCACCGTGGTCGACAGGCCTTGCTCCAGAGACACAGCCACTTCGCAGGCGCTGGCACCCTGACGCCTGGCTTCGGCGATGATCTGCTCGACTTGCTCTTGCAGTGCCGGCAACGCTTGTGGGCCGACGCTTTCAACTGCACTCATGCTGTTCTCCACTCAAATTCTGCTTTCGGTTAAGGTCATCGAGCGACCGGGCCGGACAAGCGGCCCCCGACTGGTTATCATGGCGGCGTTTCTTTGCGGACTGCCACCATGGTTGATTCTTACGACGACTCCCTCGACGGGGGAGAAAAAAGCAAATCCCAGGTCAAACGCGAGCTGCATGCTCTGGTTGACCTAGGCGAGCGCCTTACAACACTCAAGCCTGACTTGCTGGCAAAACTGCCGTTGACCGACGCCTTGCGCCGGGCTCTGGCCGACGCGCCCAAGCACACCGCGAACATCGCGCGTAAACGGCACCTGCAGTTCATCGGCAAGCTGATGCGTGATCAGGACACCAGCGCCATTTTGGTGCTGCTGGACCAACTCGATGCCTCCACTCGCCAGTACAACGAACGTTTCCACGGTCTGGAGCGCTGGCGGGATCGCTTGATCGCCGGCGACGATGCCGTACTGGAAAAGTTCGTCGTCGACTACCCGGAAGCGGATCGCCAGCAACTGCGCTCCATGATCCGTCAGGCCCAGCATGAGCTTGCCCAAAGCAAGCCTCCTGCTTCCAGCCGAAAAATCTTCAAGTACATCCGTGAGCTGGACGAGACTCAACGCGGTTTGCGTTAGTCTTCGACCGGGGTGTTCGGCCATGCCGCGCACCCCAGGCTCCATCCCTTACGCGCCCGTGCCACCCACGGTGATCGCGTCGATTTTCAGGGTTGGCTGGCCGACACCCACCGGCACCGACTGACCATCCTTGCCGCACGTCCCTACCCCACTGTCCAGCGCCAGATCGTTACCGACCATCGACACCCGGCTCATGGCTTCCGGACCGTTACCGATCAACGTTGCGCCTTTGACCGGCGCGGTAATCTTGCCGTCCTCGATCAGGTACGCCTCGCTGGTAGAGAACACGAACTTGCCGCTGGTGATGTCGACCTGACCACCGCCCAGGTTGGCGCAGTAGATACCCTTCTTCACCGAAGCAATGATTTCTGCCGGATCGCTTTCGCCGCCGAGCATGTACGTGTTGGTCATGCGCGGCATCGGCAGGTGCGCGTAAGACTCGCGACGACCGTTGCCGGTGCGTGCCAGGCCCATCAGGCGAGCATTGAGTTTGTCCTGCATGTAGCCCTTGAGCACGCCGTTTTCGATCAGCGTGGTGCACTCGGTCGGGGTGCCTTCGTCATCGATACTCAGCGATCCACGGCGACCGGCCAGTGTGCCGTCATCGACGATGGTGCAGAGTTTGGACGCAACCATTTCACCCATGCGGCCGCTGTACGCCGAACTGCCTTTACGGTTGAAGTCACCTTCCAGGCCATGGCCGACCGCTTCGTGCAGCAACACGCCGGACCAGCCCGACCCCAGAACCACCGGCAAGGTGCCCGCCGGCGCCGGAATGGCTTCGAGATTCACCAGCGCCTGGCGCAATGCCTCACGGGCGTAGCTCATGGCACGGTCTTCAGCCAGGAAATAGCGGTAATCGGTACGTCCGCCGCCGCCATGACCACCGCGTTCGCGGCGACCGTTCTGCTCGACGATCACGCTGACATTGAAGCGCACCAGCGGTCGCACATCCGCCGCCAGACCACCGTCGGTGGAGGCCACCAGAATCCGCTCCCAGACCCCGGCCATGCTCACCGTGACTTGCTGGATACGCGGATCGAGCGCGCGAGTGGCCACGTCGATACGCTTGAGCAGCTCGACTTTCTCGGCGCGGGTCATCACTTCCAGCGGGTTATCGGGCCCGTACAAACGGGCAACGTCCTGGGTACTGAACGCCTGCACCGTACCGTTTTGCCCGGCACGGGAGATAGAGCGCGCGGCACGGGCTGCCAGGCCCAGGGCTTCAAGGGTGATCGCATTGCTGTAGGCAAAACCGGTTTTTTCACCCGATTGCGCACGCACGCCGACACCCTGATCAAGGTTGAAGCTGCCTTCCTTGACGATACCGTCTTCGAGCGCCCAGGACTCGGAGATCTGTCCCTGGAAATACAGGTCGGCCGCATCAATGCCCGGGCCGGCCAGGTCACCCAATACGCTTTGCAGGTTCTCGATCGTCACGCCGCCCGGCGCAAGCAGATGTTCACTGACTGAGGACAACAACTCGCTCATAGGTTTTACGCCTTAATTCCACGTTCTGAGGCAGGTCGCTGCGCGCCCTGCGAGAAAAAGCGCCGGTGACTGGACACCGGCATCCGCGCCCGGATGGACGCCTGTTCGCTGCTATCGCGTTCGGCCAGCAGCACGGCCTCGCCTTGATCCTGTTCCGCCAGCACACGCCCCCACGGGTCAACAATCGCCGCATGGCCAAAGGTTTCACGCGGCCCCGGATGAGTTCCACCCTGAGCGGCCGCCAGTACGTAACACTGGGTTTCTATGGCCCGCGCGCGGATCAACACTTCCCAATGGGCCGCGCCTGTCACCGCCGTAAACGCTGACGGTGCAGTAATCAGTTCTGCTCCGGCGGCGCGCAATTCGCTGTACAG
Organism: Pseudomonas fluorescens HK44; assembly: GCF_000217955.3. GTDB lineage: Bacteria > Pseudomonadota > Gammaproteobacteria > Pseudomonadales > Pseudomonadaceae > Aquipseudomonas > Aquipseudomonas fluorescens_AQ. The sequence continues at coordinate 5,036 of NZ_AFOY02000018.1, forward strand.
CTCCGGAAAGCGCAAGTCATAGCAAACCGTCAGGCCAACCCGACCGACCGGCGTATCGGCCACCACCACCTTACTGCCATGAGCATAGTCATCGGATTCACGGTAGCGTCCGCGATTGTCCGCCACATCGACATCGAACAAATGCAGCTTGTCGTAGCGCGCCACCGCTTCACCGTGCTCATCGATCAGTAACGAGCAGGCATTGGACTTCGCCTGCGGTTGATCCACCGGCGGTAACGGCAAGGTGCCGGCCACTATCCATAACTTGAGGTCACGAGCGGTCTGTTTCAACCAGGGCAGGATCGGGCCTTCGCCCAAGGCTTCGGCGCGACCGATGTCGGCGATGTCGCGACGGCCCATGGCCGCAAAGTTTTCCGGCAACACCGCCAGTCGCGCACCGCCCGCTGCCGCTTGCTCGAGCAGGTGCCGAGCCTGGATCAGGTTGGCCGGCACATCGCTCTGGCTGACCATTTGAATCACCGCAAGAGACATGACCCTTTCCTTATTTGATCTCTAATCGCTTTGCGTCTGCCTTGCAAATACCTGTAGCAGCCGGCGAAGCCAGCTGCCACAGGAAGCGTATGCAACGACATAAAAAAAGCGTACGGCCATGCTACTCCATAGGCTTGGAGAGTGCGTTCTGAAAAAGAGAGTCAAAAAGGTTTGTCGTAGGTGATTTTCGGCTCTTTCCACGGGCCTTTGATGGTGTATTTGACGCTGGCAAAGCGCGCCACGCGATCACCGATCAGCTTGTCGATCAGAAACAGTGCACCGCCTACCGCTGGCGCGCCGACGATCAGTGCGGCAATCGGCAGGTTGTTGGTCAACGGCAAGGTCACCAACAGATTTGCATCGACCCTGTCACCCACCAGGTCCAGCGTGCCGTTGAGCTCCAGGTTGCTCGACGGGCCAGTCATGATGATCGGCTCACGAGTGACGTAAACACCGTTGCTGGCCACCAACAGGCCCTTGACCCGGTCGTAACTCAGGCCTTTGCCGAACAGGTCGGAGAAGTCCAGACGCAAGCGACGGCCGATCGAGTTGAAGTTGAGCAGGCCAAACACCCGCAACGCCTGCGCCCCCCCTTCGACTTCGACGAACTGACCTTTGCGTAGCGTGGCATCCAGGCTACCGGAGTAACGCTTTGGTCCGACCCAGGCCGGCGAGCCAGGCCAACGGCCGTCGATGTCCATATGGAACTCTTCGCTGGTCACCGTCGGTGCGAACCCCCAGCCCTTGAGCACGTCACCGAGGTTCTTGCCCTCAATGCGTCCCTTGTACCAACTGCTGGTGGATCCCGGCACGCCTTCCCAGCCACCTGCGCCCTGCAACTGCATGCCCTTGAGGCCCAGATTCATGCTGTTGAAGGCAATGCCCTTGACGATCGGGCGGACCTTCAGCGACCAGGCACCTACCAGGTCAGGGCCCTGAAACAACTGGTCAATACTGATATCCAGTGCAGGAATTTTCGTTGGGTCGACCGACGCCAGCGGGTCTGGCGCATTCTCGTCGGCCTGCACCTTCGGATCAGGCGCCGGCAACCGCACGTATTGCAGGTTGATCGCAACCGGTGCGGACTTGGCGTCGGGAACCCCTACAGTGCCTTTGGCCTGCTGGCTATCGAGTTGCAACGCCCAGGCTGTCGGCTTGCGATCCAGTTGCAGGCGGGCCTGATCCAGCGTGGTACCAAACCCCGTGAGCGTGTCGACCTTGAAGTCTGCGCCACTGAGCAATTGCTTGGCACTACCGCCCGGATCCTGCCCGGCGTAACGATCAATCAGGGTTTTCCATGGCTCGACATCCAGCTCGGACAACACGCCCCGTATGCGCAGGCCTTTATCGCCCGGCAACTGCGCGCTGCCATTACCCAGGAACAACTCGCCACGGCCATCGGCAAAACTGCCGCTGGGTGCCGCGTAAGTGAAGTCCGCAAGATCACCATAGTCGAGCCAGTAGCGCCGCTCCGGCCCTTGCAGGGTCATACGGAACACCGTGTCGCGGCCTTGCGCGGCGGACATGCCGAACGGTGCCGGCAAGTCGACGGCTACGCCCTTGAGGCTGGAACTGACCATCAACTGGCTGTCGGGGCCATCGAGGTTGAGCTGCAACTGATAAGGGATCGTCCCGGAAACCGGCAATGGCTGAGTGACGCTCAGCCATTCAGTGAGTTTTTTCACCGCCACCTGGCCGTTGGCGGTGACCCGGGTGTTGAACTTGCCGGGACTGCCATCGGCATAGATCTGTGCACTGATCGGTCGCTCAAAGGCCTGTGCCGTAATGTTCTGACCACTGAGTCCCTTGGCGCTGTCAAAACGGAAATCACCTTTGAGCTGCGTCAGCTCAAGCACGGGATCACTCAACTTCAGACGCGACTTGGCGGTTTTGAAGTCGACCACAATCTTCGGCTCTTCGCCCTTGGCCAAGGGGATGTCCAGTTTCAGACTGCCCTGCAATTCACCCTCGCCCTGCCAACCGGCGAAGGTCGGACCGGTACCGATCGGGGCGTCCTGAAGAATCTTCAGGCCATCGCCCAGACCGCCGGCGAAAGTGCCGTCGAGGAACAAGTGAGGGTTCTGTCCGGCGGGCGCATGGGGAATGTTGACGTAGATATCGCGAACCTGGGTGTCGAGCAACTGGCCCTTGCTGGCCAGAATGCGCACACCACTGTCCTCGATGAACACATCGCCGCTGACCTTGCCGACATGCGGCCAACCCGGCTGGAAGGCCAGTTCGGCGTCATGCACTTTGAAAAACAGGCTGATGCTGCGCGCCGCGTCGACAGCATCGTGGTTCAGCGAACCCTGATACTGAAAGAAACCTTCATCCACCGCGCCTTTGAGAATCGCCGTGCGCAGCCACTCGTCGAGCGCGGGGCTCAAGACCTTGGGCAGGTACTTGGCAGTGTAGCGTCCATCACCTTCCAGCAGACCGACCCGCAGGTCCATATAGTCTTCCTGGGTGTGGTCGAAATGCAGGCGAATCAGGAAGTCACCAGCAATCTTGCCTTCTTCGCCCAGTACCTTCAGGTACGGCGCAATCAGGGTGAAACCTTGTTGATCGAGTTTCCAGGTCAGCCGGGCATTCGCCTGGATGTACTGCCATGGCTTGGCAAAGATCGGGTCCAGGTGCAGGGAAAAATCCTTGCTGTCCATGCGCAGCTCACCCTGACCGAGGTCACCGCTGATACTCCCGGAAACGTTACGCGCCGCCGGAGCACCGTGATAAGCATCAAACCCGACACGCTCCAGATTGGCGGCAAAGCTGAATTTGCTGTCATCGGTCGCCTCGGGCCGGACATCGATCAGCACGTTGCGCAACACGCCGGTGACCTTGAGCCGCTCGACTACGGTGGCAAAGTCTTTGGGCAGCGGCCCCAGGGCATTGAGCAAGGGTGTGATCGGAGTGAGGTCGAAGCGGTCGGCTTGCAGGTGCCAGAGCTCGGAGGTCGTTTCAGTGGTCGCGGTCTGCTGAAGTTGCAGACGGGTTTCCCAGCGGGTCTCCCCCAGGCTCATGGCCAGGGAATCGAAGGACACCTGGAAACCTTCGGTATTGCGCTGGAAATACCCATTGAGCGCCAGATTGTTGATCTGGATCGGCTTGCGCTCGGCGTAGGCACCGTTGAGTTGCGGCGCGTTGAGACGAACCGCGGCGCGCTGCAGGGCCCCCTTGCTCCAGTTAACCCAAAGCTCGCCACCGGCCTTGATCTCGGAAAAATTCCATTGCCCGGTCAGGCTCTCGGGTAACCATTTAGACCAATCACTTTGCGGCAAGCTCAGGTAGGCATCAATTTCAGCCTCTTTCCACTGACTGGCTTGAGTCCGGCTGCTCAGGCTCATGGCCAGCGGCTGGCCGTCAGGCAAGGTCAACCGGGCGTCGAGGCGCTGCTGGCTGATACCGGTTTTAAGATTCAGGCCAACATAGGTCAGGGTCAGCGGCACGTGGTCGTTCGGCAGCAAGGTGATCTGGCTGTCGAGTACCGACAGCTGCTCCACCATCTGCATGCGGTTGAGCAACTGCTCGGGGTCCAGCGGCTGATTTTCCTGCACCGGCAGGCCTTCGAGCGCCCATTGCCCCTGTGGGTCCTGCTTGAGGCTGATCTTCAGGCCGTTGAGCTCCAGGTGTTCGATCCGCACCGTGCGCGCCAGCAAGCTGGCCCAGACGTTCGGCACCACCCGTACCTGATCCAGGTGCAGGGCATTGGCACCCTCGCCGACCACCACGTCATGCGCCAGCAAAATCGGCGCCATGCCACTCCAGCGGCCCTCCAGGCTGCCGACGTGCAAGGGCATGCCCAGCGCTTCACGAGCCTTGGCTTCGACCTCCGCACGGTACTCGGCCACCAGCGGAATGAACTCACGACCGAGGCTGCCGTACAGCGCCGCCAGCACCAGCAATAACGCACAAAGCCCCAGCCCCCAGCGGGTCATTGTGGTCAATAGGCGGATCAGACGATCCATGTCAGTTGGCTCCCATGGCGAAATCGTGCAGCAAGCTGAGGCCGGCCGTTAGTAATGAAACACAGCGGATCAGAGCAGCACCACGTCGTATTGTTCCTGGGAGTACATGGTTTCGACCTGAAAACGAATGGTTCGCCCGATAAAACCTTCAAGTTCCGCGACATTACCCGACTCTTCGTCAAGCAACCGGTCAACCACTTTCTGGTTAGCCAGTACACGATAGCCTTCAGCCTGATAGGCGCGAGCTTCACGCAGAATCTCCCGGAAGATTTCATAACACACGGTTTCCGGGGTCTTGAGCTTGCCACGGCCCTGGCAACTGCTGCACGGTTCGCAGAGCACTTGCTCAAGACTTTCGCGCGTGCGCTTGCGCGTCATCTGTACCAGGCCCAACTCGGTGATACCGATGATGTTGGTCTTGGCGTGATCGCGCTCCAGCTGTTTCTCCAGCGTACGCAGCACCTGGCGCTGATGTTCCTCATCTTCCATGTCGATGAAATCGATGATGATGATCCCGCCCAGATTGCGCAGGCGCAACTGCCGGGCAATCGCGGTGGCCGCTTCCAGGTTGGTTTTGAAGATGGTTTCTTCAAGATTGCGGTGCCCGACAAAAGCGCCCGTGTTCACATCGATGGTGCTCATGGCCTCTGCCGGATCGACCACCAGATAGCCGCCGGACTTGAGCGGCACTTTGCGCTCCAGGGCCTTTTGAATTTCATCCTCGACGCCATACAGATCGAAAATCGGCCGCTCGCCCGGGTAGTGCTCCAGACGGTCAGCGATTTCCGGCATCAGTTCGGCAACGAACTGCGTGGTTTTCTGGAAGGTTTCCCGCGAGTCGATGCGGATTTTCTCGATCTTCGGGCTGACCAGATCGCGCAAGGTGCGCAGGGCCAGGCCGAGGTCTTCGTAGATTACATTCGGTGCGCTGACGGTCTTGATCTGCGTGCCAATCTGATCCCAGAGGCGGCGCAGGTAGCGAATGTCCATCAGGATCTCATCGGCACCGGCGCCTTCAGCCGCGGTGCGCAGAATAAAACCGCCGGCCTCCTTGATGCCTTCCTTCGCGACACAATCGGTGACCACTTGCTTGAGGCGTTCGCGCTCGGTTTCATCCTCGATTTTCAGCGAAATACCGACGTGAGCCGTGCGCGGCATGTACACCAGATACCGCGACGGAATCGACAGCTGGGTCGTCAGCCGCGCGCCCTTGGAGCCGATCGGATCCTTGGTGACCTGCACCACCAGGCTCTGGCCTTCATGCACCAGTGCGCTGATGCTTTCCACTGCCGGGCCTTCACGCTGGGAGATTTCCGAGGCGTGGATAAAGGCTGCCCGGTCCAGACCGATATCGACGAACGCCGCCTGCATGCCTGGCAGAACGCGAACGACCTTGCCTTTATAAATGTTGCCGACAATCCCGCGACGCTGGGTGCGCTCGACATGAACCTCTTGCAGGACACCGTTTTCGACCACCGCCACACGCGATTCCATCGGCGTGATGTTGATCAGAATCTCTTCACTCATGGCAAGGTCTCGTTCAGGCATATTCACGATTATGGCCGCATCAAGTCAGTACGGCGCTTGGCGCGCGATATGGTTTTGCCAACAGGGTATGCCGAAATGGCCGAGCAGTTCCGCGGTTTCGCACAGCGGCAGGCCAACCACGGCAGAGTAACTGCCGTTGAGTGCCGCGACAAATACCGCGCCAAGGCCCTGAATTCCGTAGCCGCCAGCCTTGTCTCGTGGCTCGCCGCTAGCCCAGTAGGCCGCTGCTTCTTTATGACTGATGAAGCGAAAACGTACCAGACTGCGCACCACGCGTGATTCGCAATATTGGCCATCAAGCACGGCGATGGCGGTCAGCACTTCATGTTCACGCCCCGACAGGCTCATCAACATGCTCAGCCCTTGCGCTTCGTCGAGCGGTTTGCCAAGAATCTGCCCATCGAGCACCACGGCCGTATCGGCACCCAGCACACAAATGGGCGCACCCGGCTGGTTGAGCGCCAGCAGCGCACGACCGGCCTCGGCCTTGTCGCGCGCCAGACGCTCGACATAGGCCGCTGGGGACTCGTTAGTCAGAGGGGTTTCATCGATGTCCGCGCTGATGGCGGTGAACGGCACGCCGATCTGCGTGAGCAGTTCACGCCGACGCGGCGAGCCTGAGGCGAGGTATAGCGGATTCATCAAGACATCTCCCTGTCGAGGTGCGGGCTAATGCCTGACCGAATAAATTAATTGATTTTGTAGCGGCGGCTCAACCCACGCAATCCGAAGCTGACCCAGGGCCAGAGCAAGGCGCTGATCAGTGCAGGCAAAAGTACGGCCAGCGTCTGACGATTACCGGTCAAGGCGCTAAGCCACAATTGCAGCAGTTGTGCGAGCCCCAGGATCACCAGGATCACCAGGCTTTGCTGCCACATCGGAAACATCCGCAAACGCGGTCGCAGCGTCATGATCAAAAAGGTGATCAGGGTCAGAATCAGCGCGTTGTGTCCCAGCAAGGTTCCGAACAGCACGTCTTGCGCCATGCCCAGACACCAGGCCGTGAGCATCCCGACTTTCTGCGGCACTTCCAATGCCCAATACGCCAACGGTAGCGCGAGGAACATCGGACGTAAAATCTCGACGTGCGGGAACGGTACGATACTGAGCAACAAGCCGATGACAAACGTCAGCCAGATCATCCAGCCATTACGAGAGCGGGTACTGGCCATTATTCTCTACCCTGAGTGGTGGCTTCAGGCGCCGCGGCAGGCGGTTTGGCCGCCGGCTTGACCACCGCTGCCGGTTTGACCGCTGCGGAATGCGCAGCAGGCTTGGCCGGGGTCGAAGGTTTGCTCACAGGCTTGGCCGCCGCGGGTGTTGCCGTTGCAGGCGCAACTGCCGTGGCGGCGGGCGCCGGGGCAACTGTGGCGGCAGGTTTTGGCACGGTGGCTGGCACGATTGCCGCACCGCCAGGGTGCTGCTCCGCATCCTGGGCCTGAGCGGCTTCGTTGGCGCGCTCTTCCGGGGTGCGGCTATCGCTGAACACCAGCAACATGTATCGACTGCGGTTGAGCGCCGCGGTCGGCACCGCACGCACGATGGCGAACGGCTGGCCGGAATCGTGGATCACTTCCTTGACGGTCGCCACCGGGTAACCGGCCGGGAAGCGCTGGCCGAGACCGGAACTCACCAGCAGGTCGCCTTCTTTAATGTCAGCCGTGTCCGCCACGTGACGCAACTCCAGACGTTCCGGGTTGCCGGTGCCACTGGCAATCGCCCGCAGACCGTTACGGTTCACTTGCACAGGAATGCTGTGGGTCGTGTCGGTCAGCAGCAACACCCGCGAGGTGTAGGGCATCAGCTCGACCACCTGCCCCATCAGACCACGGGCATCGAGCACCGGTTGGCCGAGTACCACACCGTCGCGCTCGCCTTTGTTGATGATGATGCGATGGGTGAACGGGTTGGGATCGACGCCGATCAACTCGGCCACTTCAACCTTCTCGTTAACCAGCGCCGACGAGTTGAGCAACTCGCGCAGCCGAACGTTCTGCTCGGTCAAGGCCGCAAGCTTTTGCATGCGCCCCTGCAGCAGCAGGTTTTCAGTCTTGAGTTTTTCGTTTTCGGCGACCAGCTCGGTACGGCTGCCAAACTGACTGCTCACACCCTCCCACAACCGCTCCGGCAGGTCAGTGATCCAATAGGCGTCCATCAAGACCAGCGACATCTGACTGCGCGCAGGCTTGAGCACTTCAAAACGGGCATCGACCACCATCAGCGCGACCGATAGCACGGCCAGCACCAGAAAGCGCACGCCCATTGAGGGGCCTTTGGCGAAAAGCGGTTTAATAAGCCGCTCCTCCCAGGCAAATGTTCTCTTTATTCATACGCCATCAAACCGGCCTGGATGCAGACTGACAGAAGATAAACGCCAACAGGCAGCACTGCAAAGTGCTGCCTGCGCGCGGAACAGCATAGAAGCATCCGGCGAAATTATTCGCTGGAGAGCAGGTCCATGGTGTGTTTATCCATCATTTCCAATGCACGGCCACCGCCGCGAGCAACGCAGGTCAGCGGGTCTTCGGCGACAATCACCGGCAGACCGGTTTCCTGGGCCAGCAACTTGTCGAGGTCACGCAGCAAGGCGCCACCACCGGTCAGGACCAGGCCACGCTCGGCGATATCCGACGCCAGTTCCGGCGGCGATTGCTCCAGCGCGCTTTTCACGGCCTGAACGATGGTTGCCAGGGACTCTTGCAGAGCTTCCAGCACTTCATTGGAGTTCAGGGTGAATGCGCGTGGAACGCCTTCAGCCAGGTTACGGCCGCGAACATCGACTTCGCGAACTTCACCGCCCGGGTAGGCCGTACCGATTTCCTGTTTGATGCGCTCGGCGGTGGATTCGCCGATCAGGCTGCCGTAGTTGCGACGCACGTAAGTGATGATCGCTTCGTCGAAGCGGTCGCCGCCAACCCGTACGGATTCGGCGTAAACCACACCGTTCAGGGAGATCAGTGCGATTTCAGTGGTACCACCACCGATATCGACGACCATCGAACCGCGCGCTTCTTCTACCGGCAGGCCGGCACCGATCGCAGCGGCCATTGGCTCTTCGATCAGGAATACTTCACGGGCACCGGCACCCAGCGCCGATTCGCGGATGGCACGACGCTCAACCTGAGTGGATTTGCATGGAACGCAGATCAGCACACGAGGGCTAGGCTGCAAAAAGCTGTTCTCGTGAACCTTGTTGATAAAATACTGCAGCATCTTTTCGCAGACGCTGAAGTCGGCAATAACACCGTCCTTCATCGGACGAATGGCAGCAATGTTGCCCGGTGTACGGCCGAGCATGCGCTTGGCCTCGGTGCCGACAGCAACGACACTTTTCTGATTACCGTGCGTCCGAATGGCCACAACCGATGGTTCATTCAGGACGATACCGCGCTCGCGCACGTAAATAAGGGTGTTGGCAGTGCCCAGGTCAATGGAAAGATCGCTGGAAAACATGCCACGCAGTTTCTTGAACATGGGAAAGGGACCCTAGGCAACGCGTGGGTAAAAAAGTGCGGCAAACTCTAACAACGACAGGGATTTTGGGCAAGGCGCCAATATGTTAAATTGGCCGCTTTTCTGTGCACCAACCCCCACAATCGCGGCCTTATGACCGTAGAAATGCGGTAGTGTTCCGACAATCTAACACACGGACAGCGTCCGTTCTGTTTTCCACTGGAGAATCCCATGGCGCTTGAACGCTCCGACGTGGAAAAAATCGCTCATCTGGCCAGCCTTGGCCTTAATGATGCCGATCTTCCACACATCACTTCGGCCCTGAACAGCATTCTCGGGCTGGTCGACGAAATGCAGGCGGTCAATACCGACGGTATCGAGCCTCTGGCCCACCCACTGGAAGCCAGTCAGCGCCTGCGTGCAGACGTCGTGACCGAGTCCAATCACCGCGAGGCCTATCAGTCCATCGCACCAGCGGTCGAAAACGGCCTGTATCTGGTTCCGAAAGTCATCGACTAAAGGGAAAGAGCCTGCAATGCATCAATTGACTCTGGCCGAGATCGCCCGCGGACTCGCCGACAAAAAGTTTTCTTCCGAAGAGCTGACCAAAGTGCTGCTGGCGCGTATCGCCCAGCTCGACCCTCAGCTCAACAGTTTCATCAGCCTCACCGAAGACCTGGCGCTCCAGCAGGCGAAAGCCGCTGACGTACGCCGGGCCAACGGTGAGAGCGGCGCCCTGCTCGGTGCGCCGATCGCTCACAAAGACCTGTTCTGCACCCTGGGCATCCGCACCAGCTGCGGCTCGAAGATGCTCGACAACTTCAAGGCGCCGTATGACGCCACCGTGGTCGCCAAGCTGGCCGCTGCCGGGGCTGTGACCCTGGGCAAGACCAACATGGACGAATTCGCCATGGGTTCGGCCAACGAGTCGAGCTACTACGGCGCGGTGAAAAACCCGTGGAACCTGGAGCACGTCCCTGGTGGTTCGTCCGGCGGTTCGGCGGCGGCCGTTGCCGCTCGTCTGTTGCCAGCAGCGACGGCCACCGACACCGGCGGTTCTATCCGACAGCCGGCCGCCTTCACCAACCTCACCGGCCTGAAACCGACGTACGGTCGTGTTTCGCGCTGGGGCATGATCGCTTACGCGTCCAGCCTCGATCAGGGAGGCCCATTGGCGCGCACCGCTGAAGACTGCGCGATCCTGCTGCAAGGGATGGCCGGTTTCGACCCGAAAGACTCCACCAGCATCGACGAACCCGTGCCGGATTACAGCGCCAGCCTCAACGGTTCGCTGCAAGGCCTGCGCATCGGCGTGCCGAAGGAATACTTCAGCGCAGGTCTCGACCCGCGTATCGCCGAGTTGATCCACAACAGCGTCAAGGAGCTGGAAAAGCTCGGCGCGGTGGTCAAGGAAATCAGCCTGCCGAACATGCAGCACGCGATTCCTGCGTACTACGTGATCGCCCCGGCCGAAGCCTCTTCCAACCTGTCGCGTTTCGACGGCGTGCGTTTCGGCTATCGCTGCGAAAACCCGAAAGACCTGACCGACCTCTACAAGCGTTCGCGCGGCGAAGGTTTCGGCCCGGAAGTGCAGCGCCGGATCATGGTCGGTGCCTACGCGCTGTCGGCCGGTTACTACGATGCCTACTACCTGAAGGCGCAAAAAATCCGCCGCCTGGTGAAAAACGATTTCATGGCAGCCTTTAATGAAGTCGACATCATCCTCGGCCCGACCACGCCGAACCCGGCCTGGAAACTCGGCGCCAAGAACAGCGACCCGGTCGCTGCGTACCTGGAAGACGTCTACACCATCACCGCCAACCTCGCGGGCCTGCCGGGCCTGTCGATGCCGGCCGGTTTCGTTGATGGTCTGCCGGTTGGCGTGCAATTGCTCGCCCCATATTTCCAGGAAGGCCGCTTGCTCAACGTTGCGCACCAGTACCAGTTGAACACCGACTGGCACACCCGCACCCCGACAGGCTTCTGAGGAGAAACACATGCAATGGGAAGTCGTGATCGGGCTGGAGATTCATACCCAGCTCGCCACCCAATCGAAGATATTCTCCGGCAGCGCCACCACATTCGGCTCTGAGCCCAATACCCAGGCCAGCCTGGTAGACCTGGGCATGCCCGGCGTGCTGCCGGTGCTGAACCAGGAAGCGGTGCGCATGGCGGTGATGTTCGGCCTGGCGATTGACGCCGAAATCGGCCAGCACAACGTGTTCGCCCGCAAGAACTACTTCTATCCGGACCTGCCGAAGGGCTACCAGATCAGCCAGATGGAATTGCCGATCGTCGGCAAGGGCCACCTGGACATCCCGCTGGAAGACGGCACGGTCAAACGCGTCGGCATCACCCGCGCGCACCTGGAAGAAGACGCCGGTAAAAGCCTGCACGAAGAATTCAACGGCGCCACCGGCATCGACCTGAACCGTGCCGGCACGCCGTTGCTCGAGATCGTTTCCGAACCGGACATGCGCAGCGCCAAGGAAGCCGTGGCCTACGTCAAGGCGATCCACGCGCTGGTGCGTTATCTGGGCATCTGCGACGGCAACATGGCCGAAGGTTCGCTGCGTTGCGACTGCAACGTGTCGGTCCGTCCAAAAGGCCAGGTCGAGTTCGGCACGCGCTGCGAGATCAAGAACGTCAACTCGTTCCGTTTCATCGAGAAGGCGATCAACACCGAAGTGCGTCGCCAGATCGAACTGATCGAAGATGGCGGCAAGGTGATCCAGCAGACGCGCCTGTACGACCCGAACAAAGACGAAACCCGCGCCATGCGCAGCAAAGAGGAAGCCAACGACTACCGTTACTTCCCCGATCCGGACCTGTTGCCGGTGGTCATCGAGGACTCGTTCCTCAATGACATCCGCGCCACCCTGCCGGAACTGCCACCGCAAAAACGCGAGCGCTTCCAGGAGCAGTTCGGCCTGTCGGTCTACGATGCCAGCGTATTGGCCTCGAGCCGCGAGCAGGCGGACTACTTCGAAAAAGTCGTGAGCATCGCCGGTGACGCCAAACTGGCGGCCAACTGGGTCATGGTCGAGCTGGGCAGCCTGTTGAACAAGCAAGGCCTGGAAATCGACGAAGCCCCAGTCTCGGCCGAACAGTTGGGCGGCATGCTGTTGCGTATCAAGGACAACACCATCTCCGGCAAAATCGCCAAGACCGTGTTCGAAGCCATGGCCAACGGCGAAGGCAGCGCAGACGAGATCATCGACAAGCGCGGCTTGAAGCAGGTCACCGACAGCGGCGCAATTTCGGCCGTACTCGATGAAATGCTCGCAGCCAACGCCGAACAGGTTGAACAGTACCGCGCGGCAGACGAAGCCAAACGCGGCAAGATGTTCGGCTTCTTCGTCGGCCAGGCAATGAAAGCCTCCAAAGGCAAAGCCAACCCGCAACAGGTCAACGAACTGCTGAAAAGCAAGCTCGAGGGCTGACCGCAATGGAGCCAGATTTAAAGCCTGGCTCACCCTCCTGTGGGAGCGAGCTTGTTGTGGCGAGCGGGCTTGCCCGCGCTGGGTTGCGAAGCAGCCCCAAAACCTGGATTGCGGTTGTATCTGACAAACCGCGACATCAAGTTTCGGGACTGCTGTGCAGTCCAACAGGGGCAAGCCCCCTCGCCACAACAGGCTCGCTCCCACAATTGTTTTGGGGACACCGTTAATGAAACGTCTACTTGGCGCGTGCGCCCTGCTCTCTCTGCTGGCCGGTTGCGCCAGCACGGATGTCATCGATCCACACGGCTACGACAAGACCGGCGTGGCCTCGTACTACGGCGCCAAACACCAGGGTAAACGGACCGCCAGTGGCGAGCGTTTCAACGCCAATTCCCTGACCGCTGCCCATCGCCAGTTGCCATTTGGTACACGGGTGAAGGTCACTAACCTCAATAACGATAAATCCTGTGTCGTGCGTATCAACGATCGCGGACCGCACACCCGCGGGCGCCTGATCGATCTGTCTCGCGAAGCGGCCCAGCGGTTGGGCATGCTGGGCAGTGGCACTGCGCGGGTTCGCGTGCAATCGCTCGACAACTGACAGACGGAGCCCAGGCCATTTTCGGACTTGCCGATTTACCACTGCTCAGCGTGCTTCAACTGTTCGGTGGCCTGGTCCTGCTGGTCGCCGGCGCCGAGTTACTGGTCCGCGCCGCCGTGCGCCTGGCCGCACGCTTGAAGGTGCGACCACTGATTATCGGCCTGACCGTCGTAGCCCTCGGCAGCAGCGCGCCGCAAATGGCGGTCAGCCTGCAAGCGACCCTGATGCAAAACACCGACATCGCCGTCGGTAGCGTGATTGGCAGCAACATCTTCAACATCCTGGTCACCCTCGGACTCTCGGCGCTGATCATCCCGTTGCGGGTCTCCCGGCAATTGGTGCGCCTGGATATTCCGCTGATGATCGGCGCCAGCCTGCTGGTGTACGCCCTCGCCTGGAATGAACGGCTGACACCGCTTGACGGCACGATTCTGTTAGCCGCGCTGGTGCTGTACCTCGGGTTGTTGCTGCATCAGTCACGGCACTCGGTGCGCCCGCACAACACTCCGGCGAGCGGCGACAACGCATCTGGCACGCCATGGTTGAGCAGTGTGTTGCTGATGCTCACGGGGCTGGCGTTGCTGGTGTTTGCCGGGCATCTACTGCTCAGCGCAGCAGTCGAGGTGGCGACCGAGCTCGGCCTGTCAGAACGCATCATCGGCCTGACTATCATTGCCGTCAGCACGTCGCTGCCGGAACTCGCCACCTCGCTGATCGCCGCCTTGCGTGGTCAGCGTGACATCGCCGTGGGCAACGTGATCGGCAGCAACCTGTTCAACCTGCTGGGCGTGCTGGGCGTCACCGCCCTGGTCGCGCCGACGCCGCTGTCGGTATCGCCCAATGCACTGGATTTCGACTTGCCGGTGCTGCTGGCGGTCAGCGTGCTGTGTTTGCCGATGTTCTATTCAGGCTATCGAATCACCCGCGCCGAAGGCCTGCTGTTTCTGGCTTTGTACCTGGCGTATGGGCTGCATGTCGTGTCGTTTACCACGGGCATGCCGCTGGCCGGCAAGCTTGAACACCTGATGCTGTTTTTCGTCCTGCCGGCGCTGGTGACGTTTTTGCTGTTTACGTCACTGCGCGCCTGGCGCCGCCAACACCACAAGAGGGAATCGCCATGACCGACATACCCGGCTCCAGCAAACCGACCGGCATTGAGGTGCGCCGCCAGGTCATGGGCGACGCCTTCGTCGACCGCTCCATGGGTAATGCCACCGAACTGACCCGGCCATTTCAGGAGTTCGTCAACGAACACGCCTGGGGCGCGGTATGGAACCGCGGTGGCCTGGAATTGAAGACCCGCAGCCTGATCACCCTCGCGGCCCTGACCTCGCTCAAGTGCCCGCAAGAACTCAAAGGCCACGTGCGCGGCGCGCTGAATAACGGCTGCACGGTCGACGAGATCCGCGAAACGCTGATGCACTGCGCGGTCTACGCCGGCGTACCAGCGGCGATGGAAGCCTTTCGGGCGGCGCAGGAAGTGATCGACGCGTATCAGCAACCGGAATAAATAGTCGGAGATCGCCATCGCGGGCAAGCCTTGCTCCTACAGAGTTCACATCCCGTAGGAGCAAGGCTTGCCCGCGATTGGCCCTGAAGGGCAATGAAGATCTATCGGCTAAATCCACCCGCCCCACTGCAACACAAAGATCCCAAGGTTGGTGGTGATCGCCGCCATCAACGTGGTGATGACGATGATCGCCGCCGCCAGTTCATGGTTGCCATTGGCCGCCCGGGCCATGACAAAACTGGCAGCGGCGGTCGGGCTGCCGAAGTACAGGAACAAAATCCCCAACTCCGCCCCGCGAAACCCCCAGAGCCAGGCCCCGAGCGTAGCCAGGATCGGCAAGCCGACCATCTTCACCAGACTTGAACTCAACGCCAAATCACCGCTCTTGCGCAACGCCGCCAGCGACAGCGTGCCGCCAATACA
This sequence comes from Pseudomonas fluorescens HK44, assembly GCF_000217955.3. Classification (GTDB taxonomy): domain Bacteria; phylum Pseudomonadota; class Gammaproteobacteria; order Pseudomonadales; family Pseudomonadaceae; genus Aquipseudomonas; species Aquipseudomonas fluorescens_AQ. Next base: position 20,471 of record NZ_AFOY02000018.1, read on the forward strand.
GATCAGCGCCAGCGGCAAAGTCATCTGCGCCAGGTAGTTGCCGGACGTCTCCAGCCAGCCAGGCAAGCCGATCTTGAAATAGGCGAACGGCGCGGCAGATATCACACTGATGATCAACGGATTGCTGAGCACGCTTTTGCAGATGCTCCATGGATCCGACTTGATCACCGGGCTGTACACCGCCAGCACGATGGTCGACAGCGTGTTGTAAAACAGGATCACCAGCGCCGCGAGAATCGCCCCGAGGGAAATCCCGTAGGCGCCGTACATGCTCGCCGCCAGCGCCAGGCCGATGACCCCGTTATTGCCGCGAAACGCGCCTTGGGTGTAGATCCCGCGATCCTCTTGCGGGCAACGCCAGATCGCCCAGCCCCAGGCAATGGCGAAACACGCCAGGGTCGCCAGTGCGAAGTAGATCAGCAGCGCCGGCTTCAAGGCCGCGTGCAGGTCGGCGTGCACGATCCCCAGAAACAGCAACGCCGGCATGGTGACGTTGAACACCAGTGCCGAGGCGGTGTGGATAAAGTCGTCGTTGATCCAGTTGATGCGTTTGAGCAGGACGCCCAAAAACAACATGGCAAAGACTGGCGCGGTGATGGTCAGCGTTTCGAGAAAGATTGCCAGCATGCCGGGTGAACCTTGAGGGGCGTCGTTAGGGGGCTAATGATAAGCCACTGAAGACGCTGGCGTCTGGTAGACCGCCATCGTCGGAGCGCCGCCCGGAGCAAGCTCGCTCCCACAAGGATGGCGCTGAACCTGTGGGAGCGAGCCTGCTCGCGATGAACGATAACGCGGTCCTACGTGATAGGTGCTGGGTTGAACAAGGTAATGTCGTTGTGCAGTTTGTGCTGCTCTGCCCAGGTGTGCTTCCTGCCGCTGGCCACGTCCAGGTAGAAGTGAAACAACTCCCAGCCCAACTCTTCGATGGAAGCGCGTCCCGTGGCTATCCGCCCGGCATCGATGTCGATCAAATCCGGCCAGCGCTGGGCCAGTTCGGTTCGGGTCGAGACCTTGACCACCGGCGCCATCGCCAGGCCATAAGGCGTGCCGCGCCCGGTGGTGAATACGTGCAGGTTCATCCCGGCCGCCAGTTGCAAGGTGCCGCAGACAAAATCACTGGCCGGCGTCGCACAAAAAATCAGCCCTTTGCGCTTGAACCGTTCGCCAGGTCCGAGCACGCCGTTGATCGCGCTGTTGCCGGATTTGACGATCGAGCCCAGGGATTTTTCGACAATGTTCGACAACCCGCCTTTCTTGTTGCCAGGCGTCGTGTTGGCACTGCGATCCGCTTCACCTTTGGCCAGGTAACGGTCGTACCAGTCCATTTCGCGTACCAGCTCTTGTGCGACTTCTTTGCTTTGCGCCCGCGAAGTCAGCAGATAGATCGCATCGCGCACTTCAGTGACTTCGGAAAACATCACCGTCGCCCCGGCTCTTAGCAACAAATCCGAGGCATAACCCAGCGCCGGGTTGGCGGTGATCCCGGAAAACGCATCACTGCCGCCGCACTGCATGCCGAGGATCAACTCGGACGCCGGTACGGTTTCGCGGCGGCGCTGATCGAGTTTCTTCAAACGGATTTCAGCCAACGCCATGATCTGCTCGATCATCTCGCTGAAACCATGACTGGAATCCTGCAAGCGATACAACCACGGCTCGCTGAGGTCCACCGAGCTGTCGTTCTCGTGCATCACCTGCCCGGCCTGCAATTTCTCGCAGCCCAGACTGATCACCAACGCTTCGCCGCCCAGGTTCGGGTTGCGCGCCAGGTTGCGCACAGTGCGGATCGGGATGTAGGCGTCGGTGGCGGTAATCGCCACGCCGCAGCCGTAACTGTGGGTCAACGCGATCACGTCATCGACGTGCGGGTACTTGGGCAGCAACTCATCCTTGATGCGCTTGACCGCATGGTCGAGCACCCCGGTTACGCATTGCACCGTGGTAGTAATCCCCAGGATATTGCGCGTACCGACGGTACCGTCGGCATTGCGATAACCCTCGAAGGTGAAACCTTCCAGCGGCGCTTGTGCAGCCGGCACCTCGGTGGACAGCGGCAGGCTGTCCAGCGGCGGCGCAGTGGGCATGCGCAGTTGATCTTCCTTGACCCAACTGCCACGCGCGATCGGCTGCAAGGCGTAACCGATGGTCTGGCCGTAACGAATCACCTGGCCGCCTTCGGGGATGTCCTCCAGCGTCACCTTGTGGCTCTGCGGCACGAACTCCACGGTCACCAATCCGTCCGGGAACTCGGTGCCGGCCGGTACGCCCTGGTCATTGACCACGATCACCACGTTGTCGCGCTCGTGCAGCCGGATGTAGCGCGGCGAATCGGAATGTTCAATCAACTGCATGACGCCGCTCCTCAGGAATGCGCTTGAGACAATTTGTTAGTCAGTTCGGAGCCATTGGCGGGTGGCTCTTTGAGTACCACGCGTTTGATCGGCCCGACGATCACCAGGTAGCTGAACACCGCGACCAGCGCGTTGCAGCCGACAAACACCAGCGCCCATTTGAACGACCCGGTGGTACTGATGATGTAGCCAATCACGATCGGTGTAGTGATCGACGCGATATTGCCGAACATGTTGAACAGCCCGCCACTCAAGCCCGCGATCTGTTTTGGCGACGTGTCGGAAACCACCGCCCAACCCAATGCGCCCACGCCTTTGCCGAAGAAGGCCAGGGCCATGAAGCCCACGACGATCCATTCGATGTCCACGTAGTTGCAGGCCACGATACTGGTCGACAGCAACAGCCCACCGATGATCGGCGCCTTGCGGGCAAACGTCAGCGAGTGGCCCTTGCGCAGCAAGTAGTCGGAAATGAGCCCGCCCAGCACCCCACCGATAAACCCGCAGATGGCCGGCAGCGAGGCAATGAAACCGGCTTTGAGAATGGTCATGCCGCGTTCCTGCACCAGGTACACCGGGAACCAGGTCAGGAAGAAATAAGTGATGCCGTTGATGCAGTACTGCCCCAGGTACACGCCCAGCATCATGCGATTGCTCAGCAATTGGCGCACGTAATCCCACTTTGGTCCGTCGCTGCGCTTGCCCTGATTCTGATCCATGTCGACCAGACCACCGTTGTCGGCGATGTGCTTGAACTCGGCGTCATTGATCATCGGGTGCTGGCGCGGGCTGTGGATAATTTTCAACCAGATCAGCGAGAACACGATGCCGATCCCGCCCATCACCATAAACACGTGCTGCCAGCCGAAGGTGTAAACGATCCAGCCCATCAGCGGCGCAAAGATCACCGTGGCGAAGTATTGCGCCGAGTTGAAGATCGCCGAGGCGGTGCCGCGTTCGGCGGTTGGAAACCAGGCTGCAACGATGCGTGCGTTACCGGGGAAGGATGGCGCTTCGGCCAGGCCCACCAGAAAGCGCAGCATGAACAGCGCGACGATGGCGGTGGAGACACCGAACTCACCGACATAGCCTTGCAGCACGGTGAACAGCGACCAGGTGAAGATGCTCAGGGCATAGACTTTTTTTGAACCGAAGCGGTCAAGCAGCCAGCCGCCAGGGATCTGACCGGCCACGTAGGCCCAACCGAATGCAGAGAAAATGTAGCCGAGGGTGACGGCGTCGATGCCCAGGTCCTTTTGCAGGCTGGAGCCGGCAATGGCGATGGTGGCACGGTCGGCGTAGTTGATCGTGGTCACCAGAAACAGCATGAGCAGGATTAAATAGCGGACGTGGGTCGGCTTGGTCGCTTGCATGTAGATGTACTCCCACTAATTATTTTTTTTGCGGGTAATCGTTTTATTTTTTGCTTTCTGTGGGAGCGAGCTTGCTCGCTCCCACAGAAGACAGTGGTGCGTGTTACGAACCGATATAGGAAGTCTTCACCACGGTGTAGAACTCCTGTGCATAGCGACCTTGCTCTCGCGACCCATAGGATGAACCTTTTCGGCCACCAAACGGCACGTGGTAATCCACACCGGCAGTCGGCAGATTGACCATCACCATCCCGGCCTGGGAGTGGCGCTTGAAGTGGTTGGCATACTTCAACGACGTGGTGGCGATACCCGCCGACAAACCGAATTCGGTGTCGTTGGCCATCGCCAGCGCCGCGTCGTAATCGGCCACCCGAACGATGTTCGCCACTGGGCCGAAGATCTCTTCGCGGCTGATACGCATGGCCGCTTCGCTGTCGGCAAACAGCGTAGGCGCCAGGTAATAGCCTTCGGTGTCGCAGGTCACCAGGCCACCGCCGCTGACCAGTCGCGCACCTTCGGACTGGCCGATGTCGATGTACTTCAGGTCCTGTTCCAGTTGTGCCTGGGAAACCACCGGGCCGATGTCGGTGCCGCTCTTCAAGGCATGCCCGACCTTGATCGACTTCATCCGCTCAGCCATGGCCTCGACGAATTTGTCGTGAATCCCGGCAGTGACGATCAAGCGGCTCGAGGCCGTGCAACGCTGGCCGGTGGAATAAAATGCACTCTGCACCGACAGCTCGACGGCTTGCTTGAGATCGGCGTCGTCGAGAATGATCTGCGGGTTCTTGCCACCCATTTCCAACTGAACCTTGGCCTGACGCGACACACAGTTGACCGCGATCTGCCGGCCTACGCCCACCGAGCCGGTGAAGCTGATGCCATCGACTTTCGGGCTGTTGACCATGGCGTCGCCGATCACTCGACCGCTGCCCATCACCAGGTTGAACACCCCGGCCGGGAAACCTGCCCGGGAAATGATTTCAGCCAGCGCCCAGGCGCAACCGGGCACCAGTTCTGCCGGCTTGAGCACCACGCAGTTGCCGTAGGCCAACGCCGGGGCGATCTTCCACGCCGGGATCGCAATCGGGAAGTTCCACGGCGTGATCAAGCCGACCACACCCAGGGCTTCGCGGGTGACTTCGACGTTGACGCCAGGACGCACCGACGGCAGGTAATCGCCGGACAGGCGCAGGCATTCACCGGCGAAAAACTTGAAGATGTTGCCGGCACGAGACACTTCGCCGATGGCCTCGGGCAGGGTCTTGCCCTCTTCCCGCGCCAGCAAGGTGCCGAGTTCTTCGCGACGCGCGAGGATTTCGCTGCCGACTTTATCCAGCGCATCGCTGCGTGCCTGAATGCCTGAAGTCGACCAGGCCGGGAATGCAGCACGAGCGGCATCAATGGCGGCGTTCACTTGGGCCAGATCAGCCTTGGCGTATTCGCCAATGACATCGGACAACTCGGACGGGTTGATATTGGCCGAGTACTCGGCACCCGCGCCCCATTGGCCGTCGATGTAGTTGTCGTATCGTTTTACGTCTGCCACAGCGCTTTCCCCTTAACAGAAGTCTTTACACAAAAAGCCGCCGATTGCTCAGCGGCCCTGATTGATTCAACGGGTTATTGCGCGCCTTGCTTGTCCATCAACGCCGCGAGCATTTCGAACTCTTCTGGCGTCAGGTCAGTCAGCGGGGTACGTACGGGACCGGCATCGTAGCCGGCGATTTTCGCGCCCGCCTTGACGATGCTCACCGCGTAACCGGCCTTGCGGTTACGGATGTCCAGGTAAGGCAGGAAGAAGTCATCGATCAGTTTGCCGACGGTAGCGTGATCGTCGCGGGCGATGGCGTGGTAGAAATCCATCGCCATTTTCGGCAGGAAGTTGAACACCGCCGAGGAATAGACCGGAACGCCCAGCGCCTTATAAGCCGCGGCATAGACTTCGGCAGTCGGCAGACCACCCAGGTAGCTGAAGCGATCACCGAGGCGGCGACGGATCGACACCATCAACTCGATATCGCCCAGGCCATCCTTGTAGCCGATCAGGTTCGGGCAGCGTTCAGCCAGGCGTTCCAACAGCGGCGCGGTCAGGCGGCAGACATTGCGGTTGTAAACCACCACACCGATCTTCACCGATTTGCACACGGCTTCAACGTGGGCGGCAACGCCGTCCTGACTGGCTTCAGTCAAGTAGTGCGGCAGCAGCAGCAAGCCTTTGGCGCCCAGGCGCTCGGCTTCTTGAGCGTATTCGATGGCCTGACGGGTAGAACCACCGACACCGGCCAGAATCGGCACGCTGCTGGCGCAGGTGTCGACCGCGGTCTTGATGATTTCCGAATATTCGCTGGCCGCCAGGGAAAAGAACTCACCGGTGCCGCCTGCGGCGAACAAAGCCGAAGCACCGTATGGGGCCAGCCATTCGAGACGTTTGATGTAGCCCGCGCGATGGAAATCGCCCTGAGCATTGAAATCGGTAACCGGGAAGGACAGCAAACCGGAGGAGAGGATGGACTTCAGTTCTTGTGGATTCATTATTCGAACACCCTGGACACACGTTGTGATGAGAAAACCCGCTCAGCTCTCGCCGAAGTTGTATGTCATCGTACAACTTAAAATACAACCGTCAACTGCATTTCATCGTCTGACGGAAAACCACATCGGCCCTGGTCGATTTACGCCGAGCTGAGCGAACGCTTCCAGCCGACGCTGGACGTGCCGGGTAACGGCACCTCACGGAACATCTCCCGTCAGTTGCGCGGCGGCTCACCGCAGCTGATCGGCTCGATCGACACGCACTCCACCCGCTTCATTGACCGTAATGCCTGATAAGGAAATCATCGATGACCATCAACCTGAAACTCGAACTGGCCTCGGGCCAATCCCTCAACGGCGCCCCGCTGGAATTGCTGGCCAACGGCGTACCGGTTGCTCGGGCGATTGTGGATGACAAGGGGCATGTGACGTTTGACGCCAAGCTCGGAGTAGGGAAACTGTTCGATCCTGAGGACTGGCTGAGGTTATTGCGAGATGGCTGCCGGCCCTTTCGCGAGCAAGCTCGCACACTAGATCGACGTTGTACTCAGATTCTGTGTACGGCAAAGAGCCAATGTGCGAGCTTGCTCGCGATGGCAGTCTGTCAGGCGACAAACTTCTTGCACGTGAACTCCAAAACCTACCCGCGCTGCGCCTGTGCCTCTTCATGGGCATGTCGCAGTCGTTCGCGGCTGTTGGTCAGGTGCAGGCGCATGGCTGCGCGGGCGGCGTCCGAATCCTGGCGGGCGATGGCGTCATAGATTTCTTCGTGCTCACGCGCCAGACGATTCATGTAGTGCTGCTGGTCATCGTGGGCCAAGCGTGCGGAATTGAGCCGGGTACGCGGAATGATGCTGGTGCCCAGGTGGGTCATGATGTCGGTGAAGTAGCGGTTGCCGGTGGCCAGGGCAATCTGCAAATGGAACTGGAAGTCCGACGCCACCGCATCACCGGCGTGGGCCGCGCTTTCGTTCAAGGCATCCAGTGCCGCGCGCATCAAGGCCAACTGCTCAGGGCTGCGGCGTTGCGCTGCCAAGCCTGCGGATTCCACCTCCAGACTGATGCGCAATTCCAGAATCGCCAGCACATCACGCAAGGTCACCACGGTCGCCGGATCGATGCGAAAGCCGCTTGGGCTCGGCGTATCGAGCACAAACGTGCCGATGCCGTGACGGGTTTCAACCTGCCCTGCCGCCTGCAAACGCGATATCGCCTCACGCACGACGGTGCGGCTGACGCCATGGGCTTCCATGATCGCCGACTCGGTGGGCAACTTGTCGCCACGCTTGAGCAGGCCGTCGCGAATCTGCTCGGACAGCACTGTGACCAGTTCCTGCGCCAGGCTGCGACGCTTACGGGGAAGACGAGGGGCGTCGATCGGGTTTTCCATGGTGAACATCAGTCTCAGGCAAACGGTTGAGAACGCATCATAGCGCAGCGCAGTTGTACGATCACTGTCTGAGAACACCATCCCCCTGTGGGAGCGAGCCTGCTCGCGATAGCGGAGTGTCAGACACCTTGATGCTGGATGTCAGACCGTCATCGCGAGCAGGCTCGCTCCCACAAGGGGTTCTGGTGTTTACGCGGTAACGGTCTGCTCCAGCAGATGGCCGCTGTCGATCCGCACATGCCGTGGATGGAAACGTTTCAGGCTGCTGCGATGGCCGACGCTGACGATGCTCAGGCCTGGCAAGTGATCGATCAGCGCCTGATACAGCGACGCTTCATCTTCTTCGTCCATCGCCGAAGTCGCTTCGTCCATGTACAGCCATTGCGGCGCATAGAGCAGCGCTCGGGCAAACGCCAGACGTTGCTGCTCGCCCGGTGAGAGCATTCGCTGCCAGTGATTGGCTTCGTCGAGACGGGAAACCAGATGCGGCAAACGACAGGTTTCCAGCACGCGCGCGTAGTGCTCGTGCGGGTAGGTGTCGCCGGCCTGTGGATAACTCAGGGCGTCACGCAGGCTGCCAATCGGCAGATACGGCTTTTGCGGGAGGAACAGATAACGCGCAGCTGGCAGTCGGATGTTGCCGTGCCCCGCAGGCCAAAGGTGCCCCATCGCCCGCAGCAAGGTGGATTTGCCGCTGCCGGAACGACCGCTGAGCATGACGCGCTCGCCTGCCTCTACCGTCATGTCGGCATTGGTCAGCAAGTGACGACCGTCGGCCAGGTCCAGGCCCAGGTTGTGGATTTTCAGCTCTGAGCCCTGATTCTGCACGTCGATGGCCGGCTGGCGCTCTTCGTTTTCGCTCATGGCCTGACGGAAACTCAGCAAACGGTCGCAGGTGGCGCGCCATGAGGCGAGGTCCTGGTACGCACTGATGAACCAGCTGAAACTCTCCTGCACGTTGCCGAAGGCCGAACTGATTTGCATCAGTTCACCGAGTTCGATCTTGCCGGCAAAGTAGCGCGGCGCGGCGACCATGAACGGGAAGATAATCGCGATCTGGCCGTAACCGGAGGTAAAGAAGGTCAGGCGCTTGGACACTTTCATGATGTCCCAGAAGTTGTGCCAGACCCTGCCAAACCGTGTGCTCAAGCGCTGATGTTCGTTCGGTTCGCCGTTGTACAGGGCGATACTCTCGGCGTTTTCACGCACCCGGACCATGGAAAAACGCAGGTCGGCTTCGAAGCGTTGTTGTTGGTTATTCAGACCGATCAAGCGGCGACCGATCAAATGCGTCAGCCAGCTACCAACCGCTGCATAGACCAGCACGCACCAGAACATGTAGCCGGGAACGGTCAAGCCGAACACTTCAATGCTGCCCGACACGCCCCACAGGATGACCGAGAACGACACCAGGTTGACGACATTGCGGATCAGGCCCAGCCCCAAAGCCAGGGTGTTGGACGTGAAGTTGTTAAGGTCTTCGGAAATCCGCTGATCCGGGTTATCAGTGTAACCGCCCTGCTCCAGCTGATAGTAATTCTTGTCGCCGAGCCAACGGGCGAAGTGCTTCTCGGTGAGCCAGGCCCGCCAGCGAATGGTCAGCATCTGGGTCAGGTAAAGCCGGTACACCGCACCGACAATCGCCACCGCGGCAATCGCGCTGAAATACAGGATCAGCTGCCAGAAGGCCGCTTCGTCCTTCTTTTGCAGGGCGTTGTAGAAGTCCTTGTACCAGGTGTTGAACCACACCGAGATCCCCACGCTGATCAGCGACAGCACGATCACCGCGATCAGCAGTGCCCAGGCCGTGCCCTTCTCTTCACTGCGCCAGTACGGCGTGATCATCTGCCAGACACGGCGAAAAAACTGCCCGCGCACACTGTCGTTGACCGCGGAATATTCAGCGTTCTGATTCATGGTTCAGACTCGATAAAGAAAAGAACAGGCACGAGCCGATCATAGATGATCGGCTCGGGTTGTCGCGAGGTCTGGCGATAACCGTTCAGCGCCGGTTCAGCGACGAACGGGACGCTTCTGCAGTTTGCGCTGCAGGGTGCGCCGGTGCATGCCCAAGGCGCGGGCAGTGGCGGAGATGTTGCCTTCGTGCTCGGTCAGCACGCGCTGGATGTGCTCCCATTGCAGGCGGTCCACCGACATCGGGTTTTCCGGCACCAGGGTGTCAAGGTCGGCGTGCTCTGAGAGCAAGGCGGCCAGCACGTCATCGGCGTCGGCCGGTTTGCACAGATAGTTGCAGGCGCCGCGCTTGATCGCCTCGACAGCGGTAGCAATGCTCGAGTAACCGGTGAGGATCACCACGCGCATTTCCGGGTCGAGCTCGAGCAGTTTTGGCAGCAGCACCAGGCCCGAATCGCCGTCCATTTTCAGGTCCAGCGCGGCATAGTCCGGCAGATCCTGCTGGGCGATGATCAGCCCCTCTTCGGCGGAACCTGCAGTGCTGACGCGAAAACCGCGACGGTTCATGGCGCGTGCCATCACGCGGGTGAACGTTGCGTCGTCGTCTACCAGCAACAAATGCGGCAGGTCTTCGCCTTCGACTTGAATCTCGTCACTCATGTTCGTCTCCTCGGGCGACACGGGGCAGGCGCAGCTCGGTGAGCGTACCGCCGTCCTCATGACTGTAGAGTTTCACTGAGCCGCCGGCGCGTGTCACGCTGGCCTTGCTCAAAAACAGGCCCAGGCCGAAACCTTTGCCCTTGGTGGTAAAAAACGGTTTGCCGATCTGTTCGGCAATCGCCAGCGGAACACCGGGGCCGTGGTCGCGAATGCTGATGGTCAACTCGAAGGCATCCCAGTTCAGCGTCACTTCCAGCCCTTCGGGGCAGGCATCGGCGGCGTTGTTCAGCAAATTCAGCAAGGCCTGGGTCAAGTCTGGCGGCGGCGCCAGACGCGGTTCATCGCCAAGCCCCAGGCGCCGCAAGCGATAGGTCGCTTCGGGACGCATCAGGTGCCAGCGGTTAAGCGCCTCATCGAGCCAGACGCTGACGCCCTGCATCTCTACCGCCAACCGGCGATTGGCTTCGGCGGCACGAACCAGCTGCTGCAAGGTCTCCTTGCACAGTTTTACCTGATCCTGCAGCACCCTCAAGTCATCTTGCAGCAGCGGGTCGTGATGGTCTTGCTGCATTTCCTTGAGCAGCACGCTCATGGTCGCCAGCGGTGTGCCCAATTCGTGAGCGGCGCCAGCGGCCTGGGTCGCCACGGCCAGCAGTTGCTGGTCGCGCAGGCCTTCTTCCCGGCGAATCGCCCGCAGTTCTTCCTGGCGGCGCAGCTCTTCGGCCATCCGCGCAGCAAAGAACGTGATCACCGCAGCCGCCAGGGCAAAACTCAGCCACATGCCGTAGATCTGCATCTTTTCCCGGTACATCGGGAATGTTTCCAGCGGGTAAAACTGCGCCAGCAACAAGGTGTACATCGCCAGCGCGATGCCCGAGAGAACCACCGAATAGCGCCACGGCAGCGTCACGGCGGCAATGGTCAGCGGCACCAGGTAATAGGAAACGAACGGGTTGGTCGAACCGCCGGAGAAATACAGCAGCGCACTGTGGATAAACAGGTCGCAGGCCAGTTGCACGGCGTATTCGAGCTCGGTCACCGGCCACGAAGTGCGCAAGCGGATCGCGGTAAAGGCACACAGCAGCATCGAGCAACCGAGGGTCGCCGCCAGTTGAAACCACGGCAGCGGCAGCAGGTTGAACCAGTAGGCGAGCCCCACCGAACCGGCCTGAGCGGCCAGCACCAGGGTGCGGATGAACGTCAGTCGCCAGAGGTTCTGGCGAGTCGCGGAAAGCAGTTGTACGGGGGCGAGCATGAGCTCTCCTGATGAGCGCTCCAGGCGGATCGCGTCGAGTATAACCAAGCGAGGGCCCCGACAGGCAAAAGTGCGGCAAAGCGCCACAGGACAGTAAAGATCCATTGTGGTGAGGGGGCAAGCCCCCTCACCACAAACGCTCTTCACCAAGGGGAACGGTATGCGGTGTGATCTGTATAGAAGTTGTAACCGGGTGAACCCGACAATAAAAGCTAGAGTCTGATGGATTCACGCAGGTTCGGACCACAACCCCTGCGCATCATCCAAGGAGACTTCATGAACACATTGCGCCGCAGCGCCGCCCTTCTCGCCCTCAGTGCCGGCACCGTCGCCAGCCTGCCGGCATTGGCCGCCGACGAACTTCACTACAACCAGATTTCCCTGCGCGCTGAAGTCAGTCAGGAAGTGGCCCGCGACCTGATGATCGTGACCCTCTACACCGAAGAACAAAACACCGACCCGGCCAAACTCGCCGCCGACGTCAGCACCACCATGAACAAGGCGCTGGCCCAGGCCAAACAGGTCAAGGACATCACCCTGCGTCAGGGCAGCCGCAACAGCTACCCGATCTACGACACCAAGGGTCAGAAAATTACCGGCTGGCGTGAACGCGCCGAACTGCGCCTGGAAAGCTCGAACTTCGCGGCGCTGTCCAAGCTCACCGGCGAACTGCTGACCGACCTGAAAATGGGCGGTATGGACTTCGCCATCGCCACCCCGACCCGCAAGGCCAGCGAAGACGCCCTGCTCAAAGAAGCCGTCACCGCCTTCAAGGCCCGCGCCCAACTGGCCACCGATGCACTGGGCGGCAAGGGTTACAAAATCGTCAACCTGAACCTCAACAGCAACGGCTATCCACAGCCTTACCTGCGCGCGCCAATGATGATGAAAGCCGCGGGCATGGACTCGGCACCGGTGACACCGGATGTCGAAGCCGGCACCAGCCAGGTCAGCATGACCGCCGATGGGGCAATTGAAGTGTTGATGCCTTAAGGCGGTGAATCAGTCCGGCCGGGGTTGACTGTGCCGGCGTCATCGCGAGCAAGCTCGCTCCCACATCTATGGTTTACCCCTTTTCTGCAATACTGTTTTTGATGCGTGTTTGGCTTGCTTTCATCTATCCGGGCGTCTGTGTGGGGTGGCAACCCCGCGCCTCGATGAGAATCGATGCCCGACGATTCCTAATTATTCGAACGGCCTTTCAGCCCGTGTGGGAGCTCAGGGTTGTCGTCAGGCCGGTTGGCCGTTCACGTCATCAGTTATCCAGCATCGCAAAACCAGGTGGGTGGTGCTCGGGTGACAGCAGGGGTCAGGCGTTCATCGGCGGCTGGCCCTGCATCGAATTCGGTGTGGGGGTGGGCCGGCAATCGCCCAGGCGATCCTCGCCAGCTTGTTGGCCAGCGCGCAGACCACATGGTTGGAGTGATGGTGGGCCAATAGCTGCCGGACCCAGTCCGCCAGCCAGCCTTTCTGTCGGTCCAGTTGCATCAGGTAAACACGGGCACATTGGACAAGCAGGCGCCGCTGGTTGCGATCACCTCGCTTGCTGATGCCCAGCAGGACGGTCTTGCCGCCCGTAGAATGCTGTTTGGGTATCAGCCCGATTGAGGCCGAATAGCCTCGGCCGCATTTGAACTGCTTGCCATCGCCCAATTCGGCAGCCAGGACGCTGGAGGTGATCGGGCCTACGCAGGGCATGGTCATCAAACGAGCCGCCAGATCATCTTCGGCGGCCTGGCATTCCACTTCCTTGTCCAGCGTCTTGATCTGCCCATCCAGATAGGTGAAGTGCTCCTGCAACCTCGTCAGAAGTTTTTTGATGGGCACAGGAATTGAACTCGCTTCAAGCCGAGCGGGCAGTTCTTTGATGGGCTTGAAGCCTGTGGCCAGACTGACGCCGACCTCCAAAAGCGCTGCGTGAATCCGATTGACGGTCGCGGTGCGCTCTTTGATGAACGAATCGCGTGTCGAGTTGAGCATGGCCAGCAGCTGCTGAGCCTGGGTTTTGGGGTGTACAAAGCGCATTGTTGGACGAGTCGCCGCCTCGCAGATCGCCTCGGCATCAGCGAAGTCGTTTTTGTTGCTTTTCACGTAAGGGCGTACGAGATGCGGGGCAATGAGCTTGGGCGTATGTCCCAGCTTCGCGACCTCCTGCGCCATGAAGTGGGCTCCGCCGCAGGCTTCCATCACAACGGTGCAGGGTTCGAGATTCATCAGGTGCTGCATGAGCGCCGCACGAGTAAACTTTTTGCGGTAAAGCTCATGACCACGATCATCTTGCGCGTGTAGATGGAAAGAGTGTTTTCCCAGATCGATGGCGGCAATAGCTACTTTGTTCATGGCAACGGTCTCCGATGAGCCCCCTGCGAAAGCTTAGTGGGCGATCACAGGGGGCGGCGGGGGTAGCCATTTCATTATTGGATCTGAGCCAGTCCATACATTGTGTGTACGGCACATAACCTGTGGGAGCGGCGGTGCGGCGATCCGACTTGCTCGCGATCGGGCCTTCCACTCAACAAATGCTCACCTGACACACCGCACTACAGATTGACCCGGTGCGCCTGATCTACCTGAACCGATTGCAATGTACAAAACGAGGAAAACTTGCTCTCCAGAGAGCTAGCATATATCAAACCATTCAATCCAGACACTAGTAGTTCTGATAGTTCTCAATAGCGATATTTAAGAGTAAACATAGCTCTCCCGACTTAATCCGAATCGGAATTGATGTTGCGTTCGCTTAACTCTACATCTCATTGTTTAAGCTTAACTATTGAGGAATCCCTATGCCTGACACTCCAGTGCCTGACCGTGAGCTTCGCAGCGACATAGCCACAATGTCCGTCGCCCCGAACACAACGGTGAGCATCACTCCCCAGTACACTAACGGGACTTGGAAAGTGGATTATGTGCCACCTGAATACCGCCCCCCTATTCCGGGCCCGAGCGTTCAGCCTTACCGCGACAGGCCGCCTACCGGCAATGCCGGCACTATTACTATCAAGGGTGAGTATAAGTCGCCAGTTCTTCACGATACGGATGCACCCCTCACTGTTGTTGCTGTCACGGAAACCAACCCCAGCTCCAAGGAAACTCATACGACATATATAAATGTAATAACCCAGAACATTCTTGTTTGGCCCGATGTTTTATTAGTGGATGGCGGTGGTTTCCCGAGAGAATTGGATATCGCCAAGTTGGCCACCGATGGCTGGGCATCATATGAAGCGTACATCAAAGACCCGGGCCCAGACAGTGGCGCACTTTCTTCGATAGATGAATCCTGGGGAAGGGTGACCTATACGCCTGGACCACATACTCCTGGTTTGTCGGAATTGTTCACAACAATTGATGAAGTACAGGTCAAGAATCGTCTGACCCAGAAAATCGGGTCCGCTTATCTGCCAATCCTACAAAACCTTGTTAACGCGCCGATACTCCTTAATCAGGGCCAATCATCCTTACCAGAAGGTAAAGCACAATTCGAGGTCCACGATAGGAACGAGCAGCCAATCAAGGGTTTGACGTGGCAAGTCAAGCACGGCCCTGGGTCGATTGATAGTAATGGTTTGTATTATGTGAACCCCAATGAGCGTCATCTGCATGGGACGGTGGTCATTACCTCATATTTACATTCTGACGGCCCACTTCCACGCATTAACTTCCTTGTTGTCATACCATTGTGGATCTTTCGTCCAAATGCTGGACTCTAACATCTCGCCCTAGAGTTAACTTAACCGGTAGCCCGTGATCCCAGTCCCTCACGGGCTACTCTACGTAATCAGACAAACATCTCTTAGAAACCTAATGTGTCTACACCTATCTGTCAAAACCAAAAAAAATAACAATATGCCATCCAACTCATACTTCGGGTCGATGATGATAGCCGCAGGTATGGACTCGGCAATGGTCACTCCGCAAGTCGAACTCGGCACCAGCCAGGTCAGCATGACGGCCGATGGGGCGATTGAAGTGTTGATGCCTTAACCGCACGTGGGAACGATCATCACCTCGCGCTACGGATTGACCCGGCACGCCTGATCCAGCGCTTTATCCACCAACAGCTTGCTCAATTCGATCATCTTATAAATCCCCAACACTACGCTGCGTTGCGAGTCTTCGAGATCGAAAGCCAGGTCGCAGGCGATGGCGTTCGCGCTGGCAAGTGTCTCGGAGGCGCTGGCCAAGAGCATTTCAGTGTCGAGGTCGCAGGCAACAGTGAAGATATTGACCGGCTGGGCATCAGGGCGTCGGGACTTGTCCAGTGGTGGCGCCAGGTAGTAATCAAGAGCTCTATCCACAGCGGCACGGTCCTTGAGCAGGTCTTCGGCACTCGCGGCGTCGGAAATGGGTGTTGTTTTATTGAAGGCTTTCTCTGGAATCATCTTGTCCATGTATACGCTCCTGATCTAAATGGAGCCGTCACTTGCCGTTATGGTGGTGAGGCTATGCCCCCTACTTGTTTTCAGGATCCCGCTCCTGATCGCTGAACCGCAGCGAGGGCCAAAGATTAGATACCCCTCCAAAACCAACGCAACCGCCAAAACTTGCCAGAAACTTCCTACAAACAACCTCGGCTGACAGCGCTTTCTGTAGGAGCAGCCTATGGCAACTTCTACAATTTGACTCCACACACCCCAACAGCGGTAATCTCGATTCCCAGCGTTTTCGTTTAAGCCGCTCAACCCGGCTATTCCCAGGGGACTCCATGGAAAGAATCGTCTTCAAACCGCTCCTGCTGGCGGCGGCACTGGCCACCTGCGTGCCGCTGGCTCAAGCCGCAACCACCCTGGTCTACTGCTCCGAAGCCAGCCCGGCCGGTTTCGACCCGAGCCAGTACACCAGCGGCACGGATTTCGATGCTTCGGCCGAAACCGTGTTCAACCGTCTCACGCAGTTCAAGCGCGGTGGCACTGAAGTGGAACCGGGCCTGGCAACAAGCTGGGATGTCTCCAAAGACGGTCTGACCTACACCTTCCACCTGCGTGAAGGTGTGAAATTCCACACCACCGACTATTTCAAGCCAACCCGCGACTTCAACGCCGACGACGCGCTGTTCACTTTTCAGCGTCTGCTCGACCCCGAAAATCCGTTTCGCAAGGCTTACCCGTCCGAGTCGCCCTACTTCACCGACATGGGCCTGAACACGACGATCAAGAGCATCGATAAAGTCGACGAACATACCGTCAGTTTCAAACTGAACAACGTCGACGCCGCCTTCGTGCAAAACCTGGCCATGAGCTTCGCCTCGGTCCAGTCCGCCGAATACGCCGCGCAGTTGCTTAAGGATGGCAAAGCCGCGGACATCAACCAGAAGCCCATCGGCACCGGGCCGTTTGTGTTCAAGCGTTATCAGAAAGACTCGCAGATCCGTTACAGCGCCAACACGGCGTATTGGAAACCCGAGGATGTGAAGCTCGACAACCTGATTTTCTCGATCACCCCGGATGCCTCCGTGCGCTTGCAGAAGCTCAAGGCCGGTGAGTGCCAGGTCAGCGGCTATCCGCGCCCGGCCGATATCGAAATCATGCAGCAGGATCCAAACCTGCGGGTGCTCAAGCAAGCCGGTTTCAACCTGGGTTTCCTCGCCTACAACGTGACTCACAAACCGCTGGATCAGCTCAAGGTCCGTCAGGCGCTGGACATGGCCATCGATAAGCCGGCGATCATCAAAGCCGTCTACCAAAGCGCCGGCCAGCTGGCGCAAAACGCCCTGCCTCCAGCGCAATGGTCCTATGACCCGAACATCAAAGACGCGCCCCACGATCCGGCAAAGGCCAAGGCGCTACTAAAAGAAGCAGGGGTTGCGCCAGGCACCAGCATCGACTTATGGGCAATGACCGTGCAGCGCGCCTCCAATCCCAACGCGCGGATGTCGGCGCAAATGATTCAGCAGGACTGGGCCAAGGTCGGGATCAAGGCCAATATCGTCAGCTATGAGTGGGGCGAGTACATCAAACGCGCCAAGAACGGCGAACACGACGCAATGATTTACGGCTGGACAGGCGACAACGGCGACCCGGACAACTGGCTCGGCGTGCTCTACAGCTGCGCCGCCGTGAAAGGTAGCAACTACGCCAAGTGGTGCGACCCTGCGTACGACAAGCTGGTTCAGCAGGCCAAGGTCTCCACTGACCGTGACGAGCGGGTCAAGCTTTATCAACAGGCACAAAAAATCCTTAAGCAACAAGTGCCTATCACACCGATCGCCAACTCGACGGTTTTTCAGCCTCTGCGCAAGGAAGTTTCCGACTTCAAGATCAGCCCGTTCGGCCTCACTCCGTTCTACGGGGTGGGTATAAATAAGTAACACCGCGCTCTCGCCGGGTGCGACAGGCGCCCAGGCTGCACCTCTATGGTGCGTAGTTTGCACCAAGGAAAACGACCGCAAACGGTCAAATGCGTCAACTTTTACACATATGCGACATTAAGGTACGTTCGTGCCACTGTTTAAGGCTTGTAGCCCCCCGACATCTTGCATTGGGTATGGGCCCTGCATAAGTATCCGCAGGTCGACTCACGAGGTCGTCCTCTAATTCCAAAAATGACAACAAATCATGAGGCCACCATGCTTAAACACGCGGTCATTCCGTTTTTAGTCGGCGCGAGCTTGTTAGCTAGCGCACCTTTCGCCCATGCGGCGACTAACCTGGTGTTTTGCTCCGAAGGGAGCCCGGCCGGTTTTGATCCTGGTCAGTACACCACCGGAACCGACTTCGACGCCTCTGCAGAAACCATGTTCAACCGTTTGAGCCAGTTCGAACGTGGCGGCACCGCCGTTGTTCCTGGCCTGGCCACCAGCTGGGACATTTCCCCGGATGGCCTGACTTACACCTTCCATCTTCGTGAAGGCGTCAAGTTCCACACCACCCCGTATTTCAAGCCAACTCGTGAGTTCAACGCCGACGACGTGCTGTTCACCTTCAATCGCATGATTAACAAGGATGATCCGTTCCGTAAGGCGTACCCGACCGAATTCCCGTACTTCACCGACATGGGGATGGACACCAACATCACCAAGATCGATAAAGTCGACGATCACACCGTCAAGTTCACCCTCAAGGAAGTTGATGCCGCGTTCATCCAGAACATGGCCATGAGCTTCGCTTCGGTCCAGTCGGCCGAGTACGCTGCCCAGTTGCTCAAGGAAGGCAAAGCCGCCGACATCAACCAGAAGCCGGTCGGCACTGGTCCGTTCGTGTTCAAGAGCTACCAGAAAGATTCCAACATCCGCTACACCGGGAACAAGGACTACTGGAAGCCTGACGACGTCAAGATCGACAACCTGATCTTCGCCATCACCACCGACCCGTCGGTGCGTATTCAGAAGCTGAAAAAGAACGAGTGCCAGATCACTCTGTTCCCACGCCCGGCCGACCTGAAGGCGCTGAAAGAAGACAAGACTCTGAAGGTGCCT
This sequence comes from Pseudomonas fluorescens HK44, assembly GCF_000217955.3. Taxonomy (GTDB): domain Bacteria; phylum Pseudomonadota; class Gammaproteobacteria; order Pseudomonadales; family Pseudomonadaceae; genus Aquipseudomonas; species Aquipseudomonas fluorescens_AQ. The sequence continues at coordinate 39,366 of NZ_AFOY02000018.1, forward strand.
GACCAGGCTGGTTTCAACCTGGGTTACATCGCCTACAACGTAATGGACAAGATCAAGGGCAGCGATCAGCCAAACCCGATGGCGCAACTGAAAGTGCGCCAGGCGCTGGACATGGCCGTCAACAAACAGCAGATCATCGACTCGGTTTACCAGGGTGCGGGTCAACTGGCGGTCAACGCCATGCCCCCAACCCAGTGGTCTTACGACACCACCATCAAGGATGCACCGTACAACCCTGAGAAAGCCCGCGAGCTGCTCAAGGAAGCCGGCATCAAGGAAGGCACCGAGATCAACCTGTGGGCAATGCCGGTGCAGCGTCCTTACAACCCGAACGCCAAACTGATGGCTGAAATGCTGCAGTCCGACTGGGCCAAGATCGGTATCAAGGCCAAGATCGTGACCTATGAGTGGGGCGAGTACATCAAGCGCTCCAAAGGCGGCGAAAACGGCGCAATGCTGATTGGCTGGAGCGGCGACAACGGTGACCCGGACAACTGGCTGAACGTGCTGTTTGGCTGCGATTCGCTGCAAGGCAACAACTTCTCCAAGTGGTGTGACAAGAAGTTTGACGGCATCGTGAAAGAAGCCAAGCGCACCACCGATCAGGCCAAGCGCACCGAACTGTACAAACAGGCGCAACACGTCCTCAAAGACGCCGTTCCAATGACACCTATCGCTCACTCAACGGTGTTCCAACCCATGCGCGACAACGTGCAGGACTTCAAGATCAGCCCGTTTGGCTTGAACTCCTTCTACGGCGTCAGCGTCAGCAAGTAAGGTTTTGCAACGGCGACGTTCTTGACGTCGCCGTTGCTCTATCTGCCATAACAGCTGGAATTCGCCTACTTCCCAAACCACTGCGGACTACTGCAGCGGGTTTAGGACGTGTCGCCTTTTCCTACCTGTTTTTCAGGCCATTCGCCTTTACCACCTGAACTTCGACCCCTACCGTCGAGGTCCGGTCGTGCTATCGCTGCGGCTGGCAACTGCTGAACCCATGGCATTGATTCAGTGATACCTGCGCGTCCCCGGAGGGGACGACGGCTCACTGTTACACCTAAAAAGAGAGGGAGCGCCATGCGCCATACCTTGGTTTTATCCGCATTGCTGGGCACCGGCCTGTTGGCCGCCACGTCAGTCAGTCAGGCCGCCAATAACAGCCTGGTGTTTTGCTCTGAAGGCAGCCCGGCGGGCTTCGACACCGCGCAGTACACCACTGCGACCGACAACGACGCCGCCGAACCGCTGTACAACCGGCTGGCCGAGTTCGAAAAAGGCGCTACCAGTGTCGTACCCGGCCTGGCTACCCGTTGGGATATTTCCGAGGATGGTCTCAAGTACACGTTCCACATGCGCGAAGGGGTGAAATTTCACACCACCCAGTACTTCACACCGAGCCGCGACTTCAACGCCGACGATGTGTTGTTCACCTTCAATCGCATGCTCGATACCGAGCATCCATTCCGCAAGGCTTACCCGACCGAGTTTCCGTACTTCAACGGGATGAGCCTGAACAAGAACATCGCCAAGGTCGAGAAAACCGGGCCGTTGACCGTGGTCATGACCTTGAACTCGGTAGACGCCGCGTTCATTCAGAACATCGCCATGAGTTTCGCCTCGATTCTCTCCGCCGAATACGCCGACCAGTTGCTCGCGTCCGGCAAGCCGAGCGAGATCAACCAGAAGCCGATCGGCACCGGGCCGTTCGTGTTCAAGAGCTACCAGAAAGACTCCAACATCCGTTACGTCGGCAACAAGCAGTACTGGGACCCGAGCCGGGTCAAGCTCGACCAACTGATTTTCGCCATCAACACCGATGCGTCGGTGCGTGTGCAGAAGCTCAAGAAAAACGAGTGCCAGATCACCCTGCACCCACGCCCGGCCGATGTCGACGCGTTGAAAAACGACCCCAAGCTGCAACTGATCGAGAAGCCCGGTTTCAACCTTGGCTACATCGCCTACAACGTGCGGCATAAACCCTTCGACCAGCTCGAAGTACGCCAGGCGCTGGACATGGCGGTGAACAAGCAAGGGATCCTCAAGGCCGTGTACCAGGGCGCCGGTCAACTGGCGGTCAACGCCATGCCACCGACCCAGTGGTCCTACGACGAAACGATCAAAGACGCCGCCTACAACCCGGAAAAAGCCAAGGAATTGCTCAAGGCTGTCAGCATCGACCAATAACTGATTAGCCAGAACCCTGAGGGCGATTTTCGCCCTCACGTGAAGGTGTTGCCTGAATTCGGCGAACACGCCAAATGCAAACGTTTGCGTTACGTAAATGAGTTCAAAACCAAATAGCCGGATCACCCAATAAAACCGGCATTAAAAAAAGAAAGAAAGGAGCTTCACCCATGAAACTGAGCAGCACCGCATTATTGGCCTTGGCCATCAGCAGCGTCACGGCCACGGCTTATGCTGAATCCCAAAGCCAGGAATTCACCCCGGTTACGGTCAACACCAGCAGCGCACAAGCCGCTGCAACAGGCTTTGTCGAAGGTCAGAAGATCGATGGCACCACGCGTAACTGGTACGCCAACGAACAACTGAAACGTGGCGGCAAGTTCACCTACCGTAAAGACGGTGTGGCGACGCCAACCGACCGCCGTATCAACTGGGTTCAGGGCACTATCGTCAAGTACAACTCCGGCTTCACTCAGGGCACTGTCGGTGTCAGCACTGAAGTGGCTGCCTACAACGCCGTTGCACTGGATCGTGATCACAAGGATCTGGCGTCCAACAACGGCGGTGCACCGGGCTCTCGTCCAGGCGCAGGCAACAACCGTACCCTGACCAAAGAAGGCGGCGATGCCCAAGGCCAGTGGAGCAAACTGGGTCTGGCCAACGTCAAGTTCCGCGTATCGAACACGACCCTGACCGCCGGTCGCCAGAACTTCAGCACCCCGATTGTCGACACCATCGGCAACCGTGCGTTGCCTTCGAGCTTTGAGGGCGTGAGCCTGCACAGCGAAGAGCTGAACAATCTGTCGTTCGATGCGGGTTCCTTCGACCGTGTATCCCCGCGGACCGAAGAGAGCCTGTCGAAATTCCGTACCGAGTACACAAACAACAAGGCCGAAACCGATCACGTGAACACCGCTGGCCTCAACTATCAGCCGTTCAAAAGCCTGAAAACCAGCCTGTACGTCGCAAACGTCGAAGACTTCTGGAATCAGTACTACTTCGGCGCCAGCCACGAACTGGGCGATAACTCGGTGCTGGGCCTGACCACCGGCCTGAACTACTACAAAACCCTCGACACCGGCAAAAAGGAAATGGGCAACATCAACAACGATGCCTATTCCCTGTCGTTCGGCCTGACCCACCAGGCTCATAGCCTGAGCTTCTCGTTCCAGCAAATTGCCGGTGACGAGTACTTCGACTACCTGCACGAAACCAACGGTATCTACCTGGCCAACTCCCTGCTCTCGGACTTCAACGGCCCGAACGAGAAGTCCTTCCAGATCGCCTATGGCCTGAACATGGCTGAATACGGCGTGCCAGGCCTGAAGTTCAACATCTATCAGGCTCGCGGCTGGGGCATCGACGGTACGCACTACACCGGCACTGCCTACGACGTGAAAAACATGGATGGCGAGCACCACTATGAATACGGCATCGGTGCTTCGTACGCCGTACAGAGCGGCCCACTCAAGGCCACCGCTATCCGCGCGACCTACACCGCGCACCGCGCCAGCGAAAACCAGGCTGACGGCAGCCTCAACGAGTTCCGTCTCGTGACCACCATCCCGTTCAACATTCTGTAAAAGCGCTGCCAAACGGCTGACTCACGATGAGTCGGCTGTCTGGTTTTTTCCTGTTCAACCGATTGCAGAGGGCTCTAGATGAAAATGCTTCCCCTACGAGCGGCCATCGCCGCTGCGTTGCTGAGTGTCGCTATCGGCGCCTCGGCCAAACCCTTGGTGGTCTGTACCGAAGCCAGCCCGGAAGGCTTCGATATGGTTCAGTACACGACTGCAGTCACAGCCGATGCGGTGGCCGAAACCATCTTCAACCGTCTGGCGGACTTCAAGCCCGGCACCACTGAAGTGATTCCGGCACTGGCCGACTCCTGGGACATCAGCGAGGATGGTCTGACCTACACGTTCCACCTGCGCAAAGGCGTCAAGTTTCATACCACCGATTACTTCAAGCCGACCCGCGACATGAATGCCGACGACGTGGTCTGGAGTTTCCAGCGTCAACTGGACCCGAACCACCCGTGGCACACCCAGTCGAGCGTGGGCTTCCCGTACTTTGAAAGCATGGGCTTCAAAGAGCTGCTCAACAGTGTCGAGAAGGTCGACGACAACACGGTCAAATTCACCCTGACCCGCCGTGAAGCACCGTTCCTGGCGGACATCGCCATGGCCTTCTCCTCGATCTACTCCGCCGAGTACGCCGACCAGTTGCTCAAGGCCGGCAAGACCGGCGACCTGAACAACAAACCCGTCGGTACCGGCCCGTTCATCTTCCAGCGTTACGCCAAGGATGCCCAGGTTCGCTTCAAGGCCAACCCGGAGTACTTCCGTGGCAAGCCACCGGCTGACGCGCTGATTCTGGCCATCGCCACCGACAACAACGTACGCCTGCAAAAGCTCAAGGCCAACGAGTGCCAGGTCGCGCTGTATCCCAAGCCCGATGACATCCCGAGCATCAGGAAAGACACCAACCTGAATGTCGATGAACTGGACGCGATGACCGTCTCGTACATCGCCATGAACACCACCCACAAGTACATGAGCGACGTGCGGGTGCGCAAAGCCATCGATATCGCGTTCGACAAGGAAGCCTACGTCAACGCGCTGTTCGGCAAAGGCAATGCCTCGGTAGCCGTGAACCCGTACCCACCGACCCTGCTGGGTTACAACAAGACCCTGAAAAACCCCAAACGTGACCTGGACAAGGCTCGCGCCCTGCTCAAGGAAGCCGGTGTTCCGGATGGCACCGTGTTCACCCTGTTCACCCGTAGCGGTAGCGGCCAGACCAACCCGAATCCGATGCTCGGTGCGCAGATGATGCAGGCCGACCTGGCCAAGGTCGGAATCAAGATCGACATTCGCGTCATGGAATGGGGCGAGATGCTCAAGCGCGCGAAAAACGGTGAACACGATATGGTGTCTGCCGGATGGGCGGGCGATAACGGCGACCCGGATAACTTCCTGACGCCTATGCTCAGTTGCGAGGCCGCCAAAAACGGCGAAAACTACGCCCGCTGGTGCAATGAGAAGTTCCAGACGCTGATCGATGAAGCCCGGGCTAAAGTAAACCCGGCCGAACGCGCAGCGCTCTATGAACAGGCGCAGGCTATTTTCAATCAGGACCAGCCATGGATCAGCATGGCGCACACCCGAATGTTTACGGCCATGCGCAATAACGTCGAGGGTTATCACATTAGCCCCCTGACCACTAACAACTTCGCCACCACCCAGGTGAAGTAGATAAGAAACTCCCGGCCTCCCTGATCCCAGGGAAGTCGGGCACGCCTAACCGGCTGATGAGGTACACCAGAAGATGTTTAGTTTTATTGCCCGCCGATTGGGATTATTGATCCCCACGTTCTTCGGCATCACCTTGCTGACTTTCGCGTTGATTCGCATGATTCCCGGCGACCCCGTGGAAGTCATGATGGGCGAACGTCGGGTCGATCCCGAAATGCATGCTCAGGCAATGGAACGCCTTGGTCTGAACAAGCCGTTGTATGCCCAATACCTGGACTACATCGGCAAACTGGCCCACGGCGACTTGGGTGAATCCCTGCGGACCCGTGAAAGCGTATGGACCGAGTTCACCTCGCTGTTCCCGGCAACCCTGGAACTGTCCTCGGCAGCCCTGCTGTTCGCTGGCGTTTTCGGTCTGTTGGCCGGGGTGATCGCGGCCTTGAAGCGAGGGTCCCTGTTCGACCATGGGGTCATGGGCATCTCCCTTGCCGGGTATTCGATGCCGATTTTCTGGTGGGGCCTGATCCTCATCATGTTCTTCTCGGTCTCCCTGGGCCTGACTCCGGTGTCCGGGCGGATCGACCTGCTATACGACATCGAGCCAAGAACCGGCTTCATGCTCATCGACACCCTGCTGGCCAATGACACCGGCGCGTTCTTCGACGCCCTGCACCACCTGATTCTTCCGGCCATTGTGCTCGGCACCATCCCGCTGGCGGTGATCGCCCGGATGACCCGTTCCTCGATGCTCGAAGTCCTGCGTGAAGACTACATCCGTACCGCCCGGGCCAAAGGCCTGTCGCCGTCGCGCGTGGTATTCGTTCACGGCCTGCGCAACGCCTTGATCCCGGTACTGACCGTGGTCGGCCTGCAAGTCGGCACATTGCTGGCCGGTGCGGTTCTGACCGAAACCATCTTCTCGTGGCCCGGTATCGGCAAATGGCTGATCGAAGCCATTGGCGCCCGGGACTATCCCGTGGTGCAAAACGGAATTCTGTTAATCGCCTGCCTGGTGATTCTGGTCAACTTTGTAGTGGATATTCTTTATGGCTTCGCAAACCCACGCATCCGTCACCAGCGCTGAGACCCTACGTATGAGTACTCCAACTACCGCCGTAGCAGTCGACCAAAGCCTGCTGTATCCGTCGCCGTACAAAGAGTTCTGGCAAGCGTTCTCCAAGAACAAGGGCGCCGTCGCCGGCCTGTTGTTCATGCTGCTGGTTATTTTTTGCGCGATTTTTGCCCCATGGGTTGCTCCGCATAACCCGAGCGAGCAGTTCCGCGACTTCCTGCTGACCCCGCCGGCCTGGCTGGCCAATGGGCAGATGCAATTCCTGCTCGGCACCGATGAACTGGGACGCGACCTGCTGTCGCGTCTGATCCATGGTTCGCGCCTGTCCTTGATGATCGGCTTGTCGTCGGTGGTCATGTCGCTGATTCCGGGGATCCTGCTGGGTCTGTTCGCCGGGTTCTTCCCGCGCCTGCTGGGCCCGACCATCATGCGTCTGATGGACATCATGCTGGCCCTGCCGTCCTTGCTGCTGGCTGTGGCGATCGTCGCCATCCTCGGCCCTGGCCTGATCAACACTGTGATCGCTATCGCCGTGGTGTCCCTGCCGGCCTACGTTCGTCTGACCCGCGCAGCGGTAATGGGCGAACTGAACCGCGACTACGTGACCGCCGCGCGCCTGGCCGGTGCCGGTCTGCCACGCCTGATGTTCATCACCGTGCTGCCCAACTGCATGGCGCCGCTGATCGTTCAGGCGACCCTGAGCTTCTCCTCGGCGATTCTCGATGCCGCGGCACTGGGCTTCCTCGGCCTTGGCGTACAACCGCCAACCCCTGAGTGGGGCACCATGCTGGCGTCGGCTCGCGACTACATCGAACGCGCCTGGTGGGTCGTCAGCCTGCCTGGCTTGACCATTTTGCTCAGCGTGCTGGCAATCAACCTGATGGGCGACGGCCTGCGCGATGCGCTGGACCCGAAACTCAAGAACGCCGCCTGAGGAGATTCAAATGTCACTGTTGGAAATCAAGAATCTCAACGTTCGCTTCGGCGACAAGAACGCCGTTCCGGTGGTCGACGGTCTCGACATTTCCGTGGACAAGGGCGAAGTCCTGGCCATCGTTGGCGAGTCGGGGTCCGGCAAGTCCGTGACCATGATGGCGCTGATGGGCCTGATCGAACATCCGGGGATCGTCACCGCTGACGCCCTGAATTTCGACGGCAAGAACATGCTCAAGCTCAGCAATCGTCAGCGTCGGAAAATCGTCGGCAAAGACCTGGCCATGGTCTTCCAGGACCCGATGACCGCACTGAACCCGAGCTACACCGTCGGCTTTCAGATCGAAGAAGTGCTGCGCCTGCACCTGAAAATGTCCAGCAAGGACGCCCGCAAGCGCGCCATCGAGTTGCTGGAAAAAGTCGAAATCCCGGGTGCCGCGAGCCGTATGGACGCCTACCCGCACCAACTGTCCGGCGGTATGAGCCAACGTGTGGCGATTGCCATGGCGATTGCTGGCGAGCCGAAACTGCTGATCGCCGACGAACCGACCACCGCGTTGGACGTGACGATTCAGGCGCAAATCATGGACCTGCTGCTGGCGCTGCAAAAAGAGCAGAACATGGGCCTGGTGCTGATCACTCACGACCTCGCCGTGGTAGCCGAAACCGCCCAGCGCGTGTGCGTGATGTATGCCGGCCAAGCGGTAGAAGTCGGTCAAGTGCCGCAGTTGTTCGACATCCCTGCACACCCGTACAGCGAAGCGCTGCTCAAGGCCATTCCCGAGCACAGCCTGGGTTCCTCGCGCCTGTCCACCCTGCCGGGTATCGTTCCCGGCCGTTATGACCGTCCGCAAGGCTGCCTGCTCTCGCCGCGCTGCCCGTACGTGCAGGACAGCTGCCGTCAACAACGTCCAGGCCTGGACCCGAAAAGCAACAGCCTCGCCCGCTGCTTCTATCCCTTGAATCAGGAGGTGGCGTAATGGCCGTCGTTCTCACCGCCCGTGACCTGACCCGTCACTACGAAGTCTCCCGCGGCCTGTTCAAAGGCACCGCGCTGGTACGCGCGCTCAACGGCGTGTCGTTCGAACTCGAGGCCGGCAAAACTCTCGCCGTGGTTGGCGAATCCGGCTGCGGCAAGTCGACCCTGGCCCGCGCCCTGACGCTGATCGAAGAGCCGTCTTCCGGCTCGTTGAAAATCGCCGGGCAAGAAGTCACCGGCGCCAACAAGGCCGAACGCAAACAGCTGCGCAAAGACGTGCAGATGGTGTTCCAGAGCCCTTACGCCTCGTTGAACCCACGGCAGAAAATCGGCGATCAGCTTGCAGAGCCACTCTTGATCAACACCAAACTTTCCGCGGCCGAACGCCGTGAAAAAGTCCAGGCGATGATGAAGCAGGTCGGCTTGCGTCCTGAGCACTATCAGCGTTATCCGCACATGTTCTCGGGTGGTCAGCGCCAGCGGATCGCCCTGGCTCGGGCCATGATGCTGCAACCCAAAGTGCTGGTCGCGGACGAACCGACCTCGGCGCTGGACGTGTCGATCCAGGCCCAGGTGCTGAACCTGTTCATGGACCTGCAGCAAGAGTTCAACACCGCGTACGTGTTCATCTCCCACAACCTGGCAGTGGTGCGTCACGTCGCCGATCAGGTGTTGGTGATGTACCTCGGCCGTCCGGTGGAAATGGGCCCGAAAGAAGACATCTACACCCGTCCCCTGCACCCGTACACCCAGGCTCTGCTGTCGGCCACACCAACGATCCACCCGGATCCGGACAAGCCGAAAATCAAGATCGTTGGCGAACTGCCGAACCCGCTGAACCCGCCGTCCGGCTGCGCCTTCCACAAGCGCTGCCCGTATGCAACCGAGCGGTGTAGCACCGAAGAGCCGGCGTTGCGCCAGCTCGACAGCCGCCAGGTGGCCTGCCATTACGCCGAGCAATTCGTCGTCTAAGCCGGGCATGAAAAAGCGCCCTCTCGGGGCGCTTTTTGGAACGCGTTGACCAACCCTCCTCCTGTCGGACTGCGCATCAGTCAGGCAGGAGGGGTTTTCTTTTGTCTGAATCCTTAAGCCTTAACCCTGGGTATCGTCTTCGGAATCGTCGGAGGATGGGTCCTCATCGCCTTTAGTGTCACTTTGACTCTGATCACCAGTGGCAACCATCAAGCCACTGCCGTGCACACTTTTTGCTGCCCAGAACCCCTGGTCCTGCACCACACCGCTGCTCGCCCACGCTGCCGAAGTGCCCACCGACAGCAGCACCAGCACTTTGATCAGTAAAACCATGCGTTGAAAAATGCTCATAGCTGATTCCATCCTTTCGTAGGTGAATCACGGGTAGCTACGGATCGTATGTCCAACGAGCGTAGCGCTGTCTGAAATTTAGTCTGGATATACAGGATTGACCAGATAGGACACTAACGATGGTCGCCAATTGCCTTTTGCCAAAAGACAGGTTTGGAATAATTGTTAGGTCGAATCGCTATTTAATTACCCCTGGGCACTGGTGGCGACTTGCCCAATAAAAAGCCCCGCAGCTTGCGCAACGGGGCTTGGTATACAACCGATCAGCCTGTAGGAGCTAAGCTTGCTCGCGATGGCAAATTCGAAATCGCCATCGCCGGCAAGCCGTGCTCCTACAAATTAATGATGCTCACGCGTCGCTCGGAATTTCACATCCGGCCAGCGCTCTTCCATCAGCGCCAGGTTGACCCGGGTCGGGGCCAGGTAGGTCAGGTGACCGCCGCCGTCGAGGGCGAGGTTTTCCACGGCCTTGACGCTGAACTCTTCAAGCTTCTTCTTATCGCTGCAATCGATCCAGCGTGCGGACCACACGGTGATCGGCTCGTAGGCGCATTCGACCTTGTATTCCTCTTTCAGGCGGCTGGCGACCACATCGAACTGCAGCACACCGACGGCGCCGAGGATGATGTCGTTGCTGCGCTCCGGGAAGAACACCTGGGTCGCGCCCTCTTCGGCCAGTTGCTGCAAGCCCTGGCGAAGTTGCTTGGATTTCAGCGGATCCTTCAGGCGTACGCGACGGAACAGTTCCGGGGCAAAGTGCGGGATACCGGTGAAGCCCAGGGTTTCGCCTTCGGTGAAGGTGTCGCCGATCTGGATGGTGCCGTGGTTGTGCAGACCGATGATGTCGCCGGCAAACGCTTCTTCCAGCTGCTCACGCTCGGAGGAGAAGAAGGTCAGCGCGTCGCCGATCCGAACATCTTTGCCGGTACGCACGTGGCGCATCTTCATGCCCTTTTCGTACTTGCCGGAGCAGATACGCATGAAGGCAATGCGGTCGCGGTGTTTCGGGTCCATGTTCGCCTGGATCTTGAACACGAAGCCGCTGAACTTCTCTTCCACCGGCTCCACGGTACGCTCGTTGGCGACACGGGCCAGCGGTTTCGGCGCCCAGTTGACCACGGCGTCGAGCACATGATCGACCCCGAAGTTGCCCAGCGCCGTACCGAAGAACACTGGCGTCAGTTGGCCGTCCATGAATTCCTGTTGATTGAATTCGTGGCAGGCACCTTGCACCAGTTCCAGCTGTTCGATGAAGCGCTCGTACTCGTCACCCAAATGCGCGCGGGCTTCATCGGAATCGAGCTTCTCGATGATTTTCACCTCGGTCCGCTCGTGGCCGTGGCCCGCGGTGTAGACGATGATGTAGTCGTCGGCGAGGTGATAGACGCCTTTGAAATCGCGGTAGCAACCGATCGGCCAGGTGATCGGCGCAGCCTTGATCTTCAGGACGGCTTCGATTTCGTCGAGCAGTTCGATCGGGTCGCGGATGTCACGGTCGAGTTTGTTGATGAAGCTGACGATCGGCGTGTCACGCAGACGGCAAACGTCCATCAGGGCGATGGTCCGTGGCTCTACACCCTTACCGCCGTCGAGGACCATCAATGCCGAGTCGACCGCCGTCAGGGTGCGGTAGGTGTCTTCGGAGAAATCTTCGTGGCCCGGGGTGTCGAGCAGGTTGATCATGTGATCGCGATACGGGAACTGCATGACCGACGTGGTAATGGAAATACCACGCTGCTTTTCCATTTCCATCCAGTCGGAGGTGGCATGGCGGTCGGATTTACGAGACTTCACCGTACCGGCAACCGCAATCGCCTTGCCCATCAGCAAGAGCTTCTCGGTGATGGTGGTCTTACCCGCATCGGGGTGGGAAATAATGGCGAAAGTGCGGCGTTTCGCGACTTCGGCGGCCTGTTTGGTCATGGGAAATCGCCTGGCAGGTGATTCAAAAAAGGGCGGCGAGTATAGCTCAAAACGACATCTACGGACCACCATTCGCCCTGTAGCAGCTGCCGAGCCCGCGAGGCTGCTACGGGATGTGAGGCGACCGGGGTGGAAAAATCCTGATCAACGGCGAAGACACCACCGACCTCGACGCCGTCACCCTGCGCCGCAACATCGGTTATGTGATCCAGCAGATCGGTCTGTCCCCGAACATAACCATCGAGGAAAACATCACCATCGTTGCGCGCCTGCTCGGCTGGGATAAACAGCAATGCCGCGCCCTCGCCGCCGACGCCCCGCTGCTGTTGATGGACGAACTCGACCGTCGTTATGTGGTGGTCACCTGCACCGACAACAAGGCCTTGGGTTAGGTGCGCCGCCGCGATCTGTACCGTCAGACCGGCTCCTGCGTGCAATACCTGCTCGAGTTCAACGCCACGGCAGCCTATAACGAGCACCTGCGAATCCTGTTGTCGCGCATGTACGAGTTCAACCGCTCGTGGCTGCCGGTGATGGACGCCGAGCGGGTATTGCTCGGTGAAGTGACGCAGGAGTCGATTGCCGAGTACCTGAGCTCCGGGCGCTCGCGGGGTGGCAGGACCAGCATTGTTTCGCCTGCCGAAACTGAATTGGCCTGACTGGCCCCTGTGGTGTGTGCGCTTCTGTGGCGAGGGGGCTTGTCGGAACGCCGCACCGCCCCGTTGGACCGCGTAGCGGTCCTGATACCGGCAACCGAGTAGTTTCAGGTACATCAAGGTCGCAGGTTTACGACTGCTACGCAGCCGAACAGGGCGGTGCGGCGTTCCGACAAGCCCCCTCGCCACAAAAGCCTTTCAAAGCCCCTCAAAATGCCCCTGTCGGGAAACATCAACCTGTCATCCGGGTCGGTTACACAAGTGACTGAGCGGGACCGCACGACGGATGCGTGTAAAAACGCGACATTTTTTGTTGATCTCAACGCCCTCACGCCCTAAAGTTCGCGCCGAACGTCCATGCTGGAAACGATCCATCCGGCTCAAGTACTGACGACGAGACAGCAAGGCCAAGGGAAGCACCATTTCCCATGGCCTTTTTGCTTTCGGCGACATGCCTTGGGAAGTAGGCGAACCAAAGTGGGGATACGGAGGACGTTCATTTGCACCCATTTATTTACGCTGTTTGCCAGTAGGAGCTCCCAGGTATGTCGATTCAGGTCGAAGACTATTTCGCGCGCGAAACCTTTCAGAAAATGAAGGCCTTCGCGGACAAACAAGAAACCCCGTTCGTGGTCATCGATACGGCGATGATTGCCCAGGCCTATGACGACCTGCGTGCCGGTTTCGAATTTGCCAAGGTTTACTACGCGGTCAAGGCCAACCCGGCCGTCGAGATCATCGACCTGCTCAAAGAAAAAGGCTCGAGCTTCGACATCGCCTCGATCTACGAGCTGGACAAAGTGCTGGGCCGCGGTGTCACCCCGGACCGCATCAGCTACGGCAACACCATCAAGAAATCCAAGGACATTCGCTACTTCTACGAGAAGGGCGTGCGTCTGTATGCCACCGACTCCGAAGCCGACCTGCGCAACATCGCCAAGGCTGCACCGGGTTCGAAAGTCTATGTGCGTATCCTGACCGAAGGCTCGACCACCGCTGACTGGCCTTTGTCGCGCAAATTCGGCTGCCAGACCGACATGGCCATGGACCTGCTGATCCTCGCCCGCGACCTGGGCCTGGTGCCTTACGGCATCTCCTTCCACGTCGGCTCGCAGCAGCGCGACATCAGCGTCTGGGATGCGGCAATCGCCAAGGTCAAAGTGATCTTCGAGCGCTTGAAAGAAGAAGACGGCATCCACCTCAAGCTGATCAACATGGGTGGCGGCTTCCCGGCCAACTACATCACCCGTACCAACAGCCTGGAAACCTACGCCGAAGAAATCATTCGTTTCCTCAAGGAAGACTTCGGTGACGACCTGCCGGAAATCATCCTTGAGCCAGGCCGTTCGCTGATCGCCAACGCCGGCATCCTGGTCAGCGAAGTGGTGTTGGTCGCACGAAAATCGCGCACCGCCGTCGAGCGTTGGGTATACACCGACGTGGGCAAATTCTCCGGTCTGATCGAAACCATGGACGAAGCCATCAAGTTCCCGATCTGGACCGAGAAGAAAGGCGAGATGGAAGAAGTGGTCATCGCCGGCCCGACGTGCGACAGCGCCGACATCATGTACGAGAACTACAAGTACGGCCTGCCACTGAACCTGGCCATCGGTGACCGCCTGTACTGGCTGTCCACCGGCGCGTATACCACCAGCTACAGCGCCGTTGAGTTCAATGGCTTCCCGCCGTTGAAGTCGTTCTACGTTTAAACGCAGATCGCTGTAAGCAAAAAGCCCATGACTCGTCATGGGCTTTTTTGTGTCTGAATGATCGTTCCCACGCTCCGCGTGGGAATGCCTCCATGGACGCTCTGCGTCCAATGTGACGCAGAGCGTCACGGGCTGCGTTACCACGCGGAGCGTGGGAACGATCCATACCTTAATCCGTCAACTCGGTCGCCCGTCGCTGATAATCCGTGGCCAATGCCCGGATTTGTGGATCGCTCGCACTCAACAGCGCCGTGCCTGCCACTTTCAAGAACTTCAAATTCCCACCCGCCAACGCCTCGTGCAGCCAGCTCAGCGCGGCCTCGATCTGCCCCTGGTCGGCCAGTACCGCCGCATAACTGAACTGCCCCCGAAAGTCCCCGCCCTCTGCCGAACGTCGATACCAATCCACTGCGGCCAGAGGATCCGCCGGGCAGAATCGCCCCTCTTCCAGATAGCTCCCCAGCAGGTTCATCGACTTGGCGTGGCCCAGTTCAGCGGCGCGGCGATAAAGATTCAGGGCTTGCGCCTGATCCTCGATCACACCACGTCCAGTGGCCAGCAGGTTGGCGTAGTTGTACATCGCCCAGTCCAGCCCGGCATCGGCGGCGCAGCGATAATGCCCCGCAGCAATCGTGGCATCGGCATTACAGCCCCAGCCATGTTCATGACAGCGGCCGAGCATGTTGCGCGCCATCAGATGCCCGCCGTTGGCGGCGATCTCGAACCAGCGCAGGGCCAACGCCTGATCCTTGGCGATGCCCTGCCCTTCGAGCAGGATTTGACCGAGCAAGGCCTGGCCGTCGAGGACCCCGGTCTTGGCAGCGATCAGGATTGCCTGGGCGGCACGGGCCGGGCTTTCGGCAAGCATTGCGCTGAGTTGATTGCCGTCGAGGACTTCCTCACGGTGCAGTCGATAGCTCACGGTTACACCTCGACCCAGCGACGCAACAGGTTGTGATAAGTGCCGGTCAGGCGGATCAGCGACGGGTGATCCGGCATGTCTCGGGTCAGTTGCTGGATCGCCTCGTCCATCTCGAACAGCAAGGCGCGCTGGCTGTCTTCTCGAACCAGGCTTTGGGTCCAGAAGAATGAGGCATACCGTGCACCACGAGTCACTGCGTTGACCTTGTGCAGGCTGGTGCCCGGATAGAGCACCAGGTCACCGGCCGGCAGCTTCACTCGCTGGGTGCCAAAGGTGTCCTGGATTTCCAGCTCGCCACCGTCGTACTCGTCCGGGTCGCTGAAGAACAACGTCGATGACAGGTCGGTGCGAACGCGCTCGATGCTGCCCTTGGGCTGACGCACGGCGTTGTCGATATGAAAGTCGAAGCTGCCCCCCGCCGTGTAGCAGTTGAGCAGTGGCGGAAAGACTTTGTGCGGTAACGCCGCTGACATGAATCGCGGATGTTTCCATAACCGCTCAAGCATCGCCGCGCCGATTTCCTGGGCCAGCGGGTGAGCTTCCGGCAGTTGCAGGTTGTGCTTGGCCTTGGCCGACTGAAAGCCTGCGGTGATCTTGCCGTCCGCCCAGTCAGCCTGCTCCAGAGCCTTGCGAATACGCTGCACCTCTTCGCGGGAGAACAAGCCGGGAATATGCAGCAGCATGGGGCGATACCTGGGGGCAAAGGGATGCCAATGGTATTGATTCTTATTGACTATGTAAAATCGCTCTGACGGATGAGTCCGCAAACCTCGTAAGAAAAAACTGTAAAGAATGTAAATTCAATGCAAATAGCAATATATCGCAATTGATACAAATACCTGTTTAGCCTATATTCCGCCGCCTCAAAACCCTGGGGAGGGGAATTCACAATGTCACGCCAACTTCCACAATCACCGGTCAGCTCACCGCGTCTACTCGCTTCTGCAATTGGCGTGGCGATCACTGCCAGCTCTGCAGCGCACATGGCATACGCGGCAGAAAAGACCGACGAAAAAGCGCCGCGCAATGCGATTGCCCTGGATGCCACCAGTGTCACCGGTGAAGCCCAGGACTCCACCTCCTATCAGGTCGAAAAAGCCTCTTCGCCCAAGTACACCGCGCCGCTGATTGATACCCCGCGTTCGGTGACCGTGATTCCACAGCAGGTCCTCAAGGACACTGGCGCCCTCAACATGCAGGATGCGCTGCGCACCGTCCCTGGCATCACTTTCGGTGCCGGTGAAGGCGGCAACCCGCAGGGCGACCGCCCGTTCATTCGTGGTTTCGACGCTCAGGGCGACACCTACCTGGATGGCGTGCGTGACACCGGCTCCCAGAGCCGTGAAATCTTCGCCGTTGAGTCGATCGAAGTCAGCAAAGGCCCGAACTCCGCGATTGGCGGGCGCGGCGCAGCGGGCGGCAGCATCAACCTGGTGAGCAAAAAAGCCCACCTGGGCGACTCGTTCAATGGCGGTTTCACCTGGGGCTCGGACCAGACCCAGCGCTACACCCTGGACAGCAACTACCAGTTCAGCGATACCGCCGCTGGCCGCCTGAACCTGTTGAGCCACGAAAGCAACGTCGCCGGCCGCGACAAAATCGACTACGACCGTTGGGGCATCGCGCCGTCGCTGGCCTTCGGCCTGGGCACCGACACCCGCGTCAACCTCGACTACTATCATCTGCAAAGCAACGACTTGCCGGATTCGGGTATTCCGTACACCGTACCGGCTTCGGGCAAGACCGCTGATCGCACCAAGAGCAACCCGGACAAGCCTTACGCTGGCGGCGACAGCAGCAACTTCTATGGCTTGACCGACCGCGACTTCCGCAAAACCCGTACCGACACTGCAACCTTCGCCATCGAGCACGACTTGAGCGATGCGCTGACCATCAAGAACACCCTGCGCCACGGCACCAGCATGCAGGATTACATCCTGACCCAGCCGGACGACAGCAAGGGCAACGTGAACAACGGCAGCGTCTGGCGTCGTGCCAACACCCGTGTCAGCAACGTGGCGACCACCACCAACCAGACCGATCTGTTTGGCAATTTCTACATCGCCGGCTTCAAGAACAGCTTCTCCACCGGTGTCGAATTCACCCGTGAAGAAGGCGAAAAATCCTCGTACAACGTGAACACCGATACCACGCCAGGATCGCCGGCGACATCGAGCACCAATTGCACGCCATCGATGATCGGCGCGTCCAGCGGCTACAACTGCACCTCGCTGGCCAACCCAAACCCGAACGATCCGTGGAACGGGGCGATTTCGCGTAACTACGCGGGCACCGACACCACCGCCAACACCCGTGCCCTGTACGTGTTCGACACCCTGGAACTGTCGCCGCAATGGCTGGTGAACATGGGCCTGCGTTACGATCACTTCGACACCCAATACAAGACCTTCACCGCAGCCGGTGCTACCACTGCCAAAGGCGCTGACACCAGCGAGTTCGTCACCGGTCAGCTGGGCGTCGTTTACAAACCGGCTGAAAACGGCAGCATCTATGCCTCTTATGCCACCTCCGCCACACCACCGGGTAACACCCTGGGCGAAGGCATGGACGGCAACCCGCTATCGGGCACCACGGATCGCAACGGCAATCTGCTGAGCAGCGACATGGAGCCGGAAACCACCAAGAACTACGAAGTCGGCACCAAATGGGACCTGCTCAACGATCGCCTGTCGTTGACCGCCGCCGTGTTCCGTACCGAGAAAGAGAACGCTCGCGTTCAGGTTGATACCACTTCCTACGCAAACGTCGGCAAAACCCGCGTTCAAGGGATCGAGCTGTCGGCCAGCGGCAAGATCACCGACCAATGGCAAGTCTTCGCCGGCTACGCCTACATGGACAGCGAGCAAGTCGATGGCGGCCCGCTGAACCACGCCACCGATGGCAACCAATTGCCTAACACCCCGAAAAACAGCGCCAGCCTGTGGTCGACTTACAACGTCACGCCGAAGCTGACCTTGGGTGGCGGCGCGTTCTATGTCGATGACGTGTTCGGCAGCGTGGCCAACACCACCATGGTCAATTCCTACGTTCGTTACGACGCGATGGCGAGCTACAAGTTGACCAAAAACGTCGACCTGCAACTGAACCTGCAGAACCTGACCGACGTGACCTACTACGACAAGGCCTTCGCCACCCACTTCGCCAATCAGGCGCCGGGCCGTACGGCATTGCTGAGCACCAACTTCCACTTCTGATAAAGAACGCAGTCGCCAAGCCCCGCTCATCCCGATGAGTGGGGCTTTTACGTGTAAAAAGGAATGTTTCTCGACAACTCTCGGCATAATGCGCGCCGTGACGTTTCTTATTGAACAAACAGTTTTTAGACGAACAAGGCGGGCGATGTGTTGAAGAAACCCCTGTTCCAGCTGCACTGGCTCTTCGGCATCAGTGCGGGGCTGGCACTGGCCTTGATGGGCATTACCGGTGCGGCGGTGTCGTTTCAGGATGAGATCCTGCGGGCACTCAACCCACAAGTCCTGCTGGTCGAGAAGCAGGTGGCTGGCGTACTGCCGCCGGCCGATCTGGTGGCCAAGGTCGAGGCTGCCGAGGGCAAGAAAGTTGCGATGCTTTGGGTCGAAACCGAGAGCGGCTTTGCTGCGCGCGTGTTCTTCACCCCACCGCCGGGCGAGCGCCGCGGCCAGATGCGCTACGTCGACCCGTACACCGGCGACTACATGGGCGATGCCGTCGGCCAGGACTTTTTTGGCCTGATGCTGCAACTGCACCGTTTCCTGGCGATGGGCGACACCGGCCGGCAAATTACCGGTGCCTGCACCCTCATTCTGATTTTCTTCTGCCTGTCCGGGCTCTACTTGCGCTGGCCGCGTCAGGTCGCAAGCTGGCGAGCCTGGCTGACCCTCGACTGGGCGAAAAAAGGTCGCAGCTTCAACTGGGACCTGCACTCGGTCGCAGGCACCTGGTGCTTGCTGGTTTATTTGTTGGCCGCGCTGACCGGGCTGTCCTGGTCCTATGAGTGGTACAACAAGGGCCTGAGCAAACTGCTGTCCGACGCGCCGCAAAACGAGCGCACCAGACCAGATCGTGGTGCCCCGCCATCGGCCGGCCCCCTGCCGACCGCCGATTACAACGCGATCTGGAGCAGCATCTACAGCGCCGCCGGACCGGGCCTGAGCGCCTATAACGTGCGCATGCCACCAGTGGCCGGACAATCGGCGACCGTGTTTTATCTGTTGAAAAACTCACCCCATGACCGGGCGCTGAACCAGATCACTCTCGACCCGGCCACCGGAGTTATCAGCCGTCATGATCGCTACGGCGACAAGAGCTTCAAGGCGCAACTGTTGACCAGCCTCTATGCGCTGCACGTCGGCAGTTACTTCGGTCTCGTCGGGCGAATTGTGCTGACCCTGGCTTCGTTGACCATGCCGCTGTTCTTCATCACCGGCTGGTTGTTGTACCTGGACCGTCGGCGCAAGAAACGCCAGATCAAAAACGCCCGTAAAGATCTGGAGCAAACCGCCAGCGATGCACCGGCATGGCTGATCGGCTTTGCCAGCCAGAGCGGTTTTGCCGAACAGTTGGCGTGGCAGACCGCCAGCCAATTGCAGGCCGCCGGGTTGCCGGTAAAAGTGCAATCGCTGGCGGCTGTCAGCGAGCAGAATCTGCGTGAGTCGAGCAACGCACTGTTCGTGGTCAGCACCTTTGGCGACGGCCAAGCACCAGACAGCGCCCGGGGTTTCGAGCGCAAAGTGCTGGGCCAAGCACTGAGCCTTTCGAGCCTGAACTACGCCGTGCTTGGCCTTGGTGATCGGCAGTATCAACACTTCTGCGGCTTCGCCAAACGCTTGCATAGCTGGCTTTCGGAACACGGTGGCACCACGTTGTTTGCCCCCGTGGAAGTCGACAGCGGCGACCCTTATGCCCTGCGTCATTGGCAGCAACAACTCGGTCGACTGACCGGACAGCCACCGGTCGATACCTGGAAAGCCCCGAGCTACAACAACTGGACCTTGAGCAAGCGTGAACTGCTCAACCCCGACAGCAGCGGCGCCGACGTTTACCTGCTGGGCCTGACGCCGCCCGACACCAGCAGTTGGCTGGCCGGCGATCTGGTTGAAGTACTGCCGCGCAACTGCCGGGGCGCGATTGAACAGTTCCTTGATGGACTGGGCATCGCCGGCAACAGTCGGGTGCAACTCAATGGCGTGCAGCAAACCCTTGAACACGCCTTGGCCAGTCGCCAGTTGCCGGAGAATCGCGTGCACCTGGTCGGCCTGCACGCTCAGGCGCTGGTCGATGCGCTGGTGCCATTGACCATGCGCGAATACTCGATCGCCTCGATTGCTGCTGACGGCGTGCTCGAACTGCTGGTGCGTCAGGAATGCCATGCAGATGGGCGTTTGGGCGTCGGCTCTGGCTGGCTGACCGAATACGCGCCATTGGGTTCTGCCATCAGCTTGCGGGTACGGCGCAACAGCGGTTTTCATCTACCGGCAACGCCCATCCCGATGATTTTGCTGGGCAACGGCACCGGACTGGCAGGCCTGCGCAGCCTGCTCAAAGCGCGGATTGCCGAAGGTCAGACACGCAACTGGCTGCTGTTCGGCGAGCGTAATCGCGAGCACGACTTCCTCTGTCGCGATGAGCTTGAGGGATGGTTGATCGAGGGTGATCTGGAGCGAATGGACCTGGCGTTTTCACGGGATCAGGCCGAGAAGATCTACGTTCAGGATCGCCTGCGCCAACGCGCCGTCGAGCTGAAACAATGGCTGGCAGGCGGTGCATCGATCTACATCTGCGGCAGCCTGCAAGGGATGGCCTCAGGGGTGGATCAGGTGCTCAACGAGTTACTCGGTGTTGATGAAGTCGAGCGGTTGATCGAGCAGGGCCGCTACCGACGCGACGTCTACTGAAGTCCCCCTCACCCTAACCCTCCCGAAACGTCGGACCGCCCCAAGGGGCGAGAGGACTGACCGTGGTGTTCTGAGGATGTGCTGCGACCTGAAAGCACTGTGCCGAATCCATAAACGACTCGGTTTTTCAGGCCAATGAACAGCAAGCCACGTCCACAGCTTGCATCACTCGACGGCGTCCCGAGTCGAATTCGCTCATGGTGTTCTCCCGAAAAGGAAAACTTAAGCATGGCTGTGTGAATCAGGCATGACACAAAAGTCCACCAGTGCCACTGGTCCCTTTGTGGGAGCGAGCAAGCTCGCTCCCACAGGGTTAGCTGTCAGGCGCTGGCCGGTTCCAATGCCAACTCGACAACTTCCGGACGCTTGACCAGCGCATAGACCACCGCCGTCAACAGGCTCCCGGCAACAATCGCCAGCAAGTACAGCAGCGCATGGTTGATCGCGTTCGGGATCAGCATCACGAACAAGCCACCGTGCGGCGCCATCAGTTTGCAGCCGAAATACATCGACAGCGCACCGGCCAGGGCACCACCGGCGATGCTCGCCGGAATCACCCGCAGCGGGTCTTTGGCGGCGAATGGAATAGCCCCTTCGGAGATAAAGCACAGCCCCAGCACCAAGGCGGCTTTACCGGCTTCGCGCTCGGTCTGGGCGAACTTGCGACGGGCAATGAACGTGGCGATGCCCAGGCCAATCGGCGGCACCATGCCAGCGGCCATGGTCGCGGCCATCGGCGCATAACTTTGC
This sequence comes from Pseudomonas fluorescens HK44, assembly GCF_000217955.3. GTDB lineage: Bacteria > Pseudomonadota > Gammaproteobacteria > Pseudomonadales > Pseudomonadaceae > Aquipseudomonas > Aquipseudomonas fluorescens_AQ. The sequence goes on from NZ_AFOY02000018.1 coordinate 60,968, forward strand.
GACGCCAACAGCCCCACCGAGAACGCATAAGCGGCCTTGTTGATCGGTCCGCCGAGGTCGACGCACATCATGCCGCCGAGCAATACCCCCAGCAGAATCGCGTTGGTGGTGCCCATGCTGTCGAGGAAATGCGTCAGGCTTTCCAGCAGTCCGGCGACCGGTTTACCGACCACATAGATCATCACCAGCCCGGTGAACAAACTCGCCAGCAACGGGATGATCAGAATCGGCTTCAGCGCTTCCAGACTTTGCGGCAGGCGTGCATAACGGTTGATCGCCTGCGCCGCGTAACCGGCGATGAAGCCGGCAATGATCCCGCCGATAAACCCGGCGCCCAGGGTGCTCGCCAACAGCCCACCGATCATCCCTGGCGCCAGGCCCGGACGGTCGGCAATCGAGTAGGCGATGTAACCCGCCAGCAACGGCACCATCAACTTGAACGCGGTATCACCACCGATCTGCATCAATGCCGCCGCCAGCGTGCCCGGTTCCTTGAACGCAGTGATGCCGAAGACAAACGACAGCGCAATCATCAAGCCCCCGGCCACGACCATCGGCAGCATGAACGAGACGCCCGTCAGCAGGTGTTTGTAGACCCCGGTTTTCTCCTGCTTGGCCAGGCCTTTGGCGCCGGTCGACGCGGTTTCCTGCGTGCCTTCGGCCAAGGCTTTGTTGAGTGTGGCTTCGGCCTGCTTCAGGGCGATACCCGTGCCGCAGCGGTAAATTTTCTTGCCGGCGAAACGCTCGGTGGCGACTTCGATGTCTGCCGCCAACAGCACCACATCGGCATCCGCGATGGCTTGCGCGCTCAACGGATTGCGCGCGCCGACCGAGCCCTGGGTTTCCACCTGCAAGTCATAACCCAGACGCTTGGCCGCCTGCTGCAAGGCTTCGGCCGCCATAAAGGTATGGGCGACACCGGTCGGACACGCAGTGACTGCGACCAGACGCGGCGCGGTTTTGCTGACGGCCGCGGGTTCGACGACGGCTTGCGGGGCGACGTAGATCTGGGCTTCTTCAGCACCACGGCGCAGCACCGCATCGACGTCTTGCAGGGCTTGGGACGGCGTGCTCTGGAACACCCGCTTGCCGACAAACCGCGACATATCCACAGTCCCGGTGCTGACCAGCAACACCCACTCGGCATCATCGAGCGTCGCTGCGGACAACTGGCGCTCCGGGTGTGCGGCGTCATGCACTTCAACGCAGGTCATCCAGCCCTGACGCTGCGCGGCGGCATCGAGCAAACGCGCGCACAGCACACTGGTAACCATGCCATTCGGGCAGGCAGTAACAATGGCTAACTTCATGACCAACCCTCTTATTGTTCTGTCAGGGGGCGCACGCGCACACCCTGTTCGAGCTGCGCCAGTTGCGCGGCGTCGCCGATACCGAAACCGATCTGCGTGACGGCCATCGCGGCAATCGCCGTCGCGGTGCGCAACGTCTGCTCAGGCGTATCGGCACTGAGCAAACCGTGGAGCATGCCCGCCAGCAACGAATCGCCTGCACCCACCGTACTGACTACACTGACCCTGGGTGGGGTGGCGTGCATCGCCGAGCCGACACTGAACCAGTTGACGCCCTCGGCACCGTGGGAAATCACCACGTGTTCGATGCCATGTGCGTGCAAACGACTCGCCGCTTCGGCTTGTGCAGCCACCGAAACCACCTCGCAATCCAGCGCCTCGGACAGTTCTTCGGTGTTCGGCTTGATCAGCCACGGGCCCGCCGTCAGTCCTGCGCGCAAGGCTTCGCCGCTGGTGTCGAGGGCGACTTTCAAACCCCGTGACTTGAGGCGCAGCAACAACCCGTGCAACCACTGCGCGCTGACGCCACGCGGCAAACTGCCGGCGACCACTACGGCGTCATGACCCAAGGTGATCTGATCCAGACGATCGAGCAACGCCTGCTGCGCGGCGGTACTGACCACCGGCCCCGGACCGTTGATGTCAGTGATGCGTCCATCCGCTTCCGCCAGTTTGATGTTGCTGCGAGTCTCGCCAGGAACGCGGATGAAGGCGTCGACAAAACCGCGTTTGGCGAACAGGGCTTCGAACGCCTGAAGATTGTCCTCACCGAGAAAACCGCTGACCGTCAGCTGATGCCCGAGGTCTGCAAGCACCTGCGCCACGTTGATGCCCTTGCCGGCGGCGTGGGTGTGCATGGTGTCGCTGCGATTGACCTGACCAGGTTCCAGATGCGGCAACTGAACGGTGAGGTCCAGCGCCGGGTTGAGGGTCAGGGTTAGGATTTTGGCCATTACAGAGCCTCCACTAATGCGCGCACTTCATTTGCGCTGCCCACGGCCAGTGCCTGTTGGGCCAGATGTTTTACCTGCGCAAGACTCAGCTCACGAACCCGTGCCTTGACCTCGCCGATACTGCGCGCCGAAACGCTCAACTCATCCACACCCAGGCCAACCAACACCGGTACCGCCAGCGGGTCGGCCGCCAGTTCGCCACACACGCCGACCCACTTGCCATGGGCATGGGCGGCACGCACCGTGATGTCGATCAGTTGCAACACCGCCGGGTGCAAGCCATCGGCCTGGGCCGACAGGGTCGGATGACCGCGGTCGATGGCCAGGGTGTATTGGGTCAGGTCATTGGTGCCGACGCTGAAGAAGTCGACTTCCCTGGCCAACACCTGCGCCAGTAAAGCCGCCGACGGCACTTCGATCATGATCCCCAGTTGCAGGTCGGCCACCGGGATCTCCAGACGCAGGCGCTCGGTCATGTCCCGCGCCTGACGCCATTCATCCACGCTGCCGACCATCGGGAACATGATCCGCAACGGGCGGTTGTCGGCGGCGCGCAGCAAGGCGCGCAACTGGGCTTCCATAATGTGCGGGCGTTGCAAGGTCAGGCGAATGCCACGAACGCCGAGGAACGGGTTTTCCTCCTTGGCAATCGGCCAATACGGCAACGGCTTGTCACCGCCAACGTCCAGGGTCCGCACCACCAGCGGCCGCCCGGCCAGGCCGTCGAGCACCCGACGGTATTCGGTCTCTTGAGTGGCTTCGTCCGGCGCTTGCGGATGGGCCATGAAAATCAGTTCGGTGCGCAGCAGGCCAACCCCTTCAGCGCCCTGCTCCACCGCGCTGACCACACCTGCGCTTTCGCCGATGTTGGCGAACACTTCGACTGCATGGCCGTCGGTGGTCAGCGCCGGCTGGTGACGCTGGGCTGCTGCCGCTTGCAGGCGTTGTTCGCGGTTGTCACGTTCTTCGGCAGCACGCTGCAACGTCGCCGCATCGGCGTCGACATGCAGCCGACCACGCTGGCCGTCGAGCAGCAACGGCGTGCCCGGCGCCAGCCGCAACACCGCCACACCAGCGCCGACCAGCGCCGGAATGCCCAAGGCCCGAGCGACGATCGCGCTGTGGGCGGTGGCACCGCCACGCGCGGTAAGAATGCCGGCCACCCGCGTCGGGTCCAGGCGTGCAACGTCCGATGGACCCACTTCATCCATCACCAGAATATACGGCTGATCCGGTTCGCTCGGGGTCTCGATACCACACAGTTGCGCCAGCACCCGCCGACCGATATCGCGCAAGTCCGCTGCACGCTCGGCGAGCAAGGCATCCTGCAAGGATTCCTGTTGTCTGGCCGCCGCGTCGATCACCGCCATCCACGCCGCTTCAGCGCTTTCGCCTTGCTTGAGGCGAGTGTCGACGTCGTCGGTCAGTTCCGGGTCGTCGAGCATTTCCTGGTGGGTGATGAAAATCTCGCGAATGGCCTTGGCCTTGCTGCGCTGGATCAACCCTTCGATATCGCGGCGAACATCGGCCAGTGAAGTTTTCAGACGCTCACGTTCGATCGCCGTAGACTCGCCCCGCAACGGGTAATCGATCGCTTGCAGCACCTGAATATGCGCAGGACCGATGGCAATCCCCGGCGCAGCAGCGATGGCCTGAATCACGCTGCCGGAGGCGGGAGCAACCACGACGTCAATGATTTCGTCGATGACCTCGCTCTGTGCACTCACCGTCGGCAACGGTTCGATGTCTTCGCCCAGGCCTTCTTCGATAGCCGCCAGCAGCGCCGGTAACGCATCGGCGGCGATGCTCGGCTCGGCAATCAACTCCAACACCTGGCCGCGACGGGCGCCGAGGCTGAGCAGTTTGCTCAAGCTCTTCACCGACACGGCGCTGTCCTGACCGTCGACGATACGGATACGGATCTCGCCTTCAAAACTTTTCGCCAATTGCGCAAGGATCTTCGCCGGCCGCGCGTGCAAGCCGTGGGCATTCGCCAGGGTAATGCGGGCACTCGGCCAATCAGCCGGCAATTCGCCGCCCAGCACTTCCAGCACCGCACGACGGCTGGTGGCGCGACCGAGTTCGTGACCACGGCCTTCAATCAGCAAGGCGCAAAGACGTTCGAGCAAGGCCTGATGCGCCTCGCCAAGGCTGGCCAGACAGAACAGCCCGCTCAGTGGCTGGCCAAGGTAACGAATCGGTTTGTCCGGGGTGACGAAGGCCAGGCCCGGGCGTTTGACCGTTTGCTCGCTGTGCAACCACCACAGGCCATCACCCAGCGGCAGCGCTTCTACCTGCTGCAATACCGCGGAAAAACCATTGCTCACGCAGTCGGCCTGACGCAACAACCGCGCACCACGCCAGACCAGCTCTTCGAAATCGTCGGCGGAGACGCCCAGGCCGATCATTTGTGCATCCAGCGCCAGCTCTTGCGGTGCGCCTTGCAGCAGTTTCAACAAGGCGTCGCTGCTACTGGCGCGGCGCAAGGCCTGGCCCAGATCGGTTTCACCGAGGGCGCGGGTCAGCAATTGCAGCAGGCGCAAATGCTCGTCGGATTTGGCCGCGATACCGATCGCCAGATAGACGATGTGGCCGTCGCCCCAATCCACCCCTTCGGGGAACTGCAGCAAACGCACGCCAGTGGTGTGCACCAGATCGCGGGTATCGGGGGTTCCGTGGGGGATCGCAATACCTTGACCGAGAAAGGTCGAACCCTGGGCTTCACGCGCCTGCAAGCCGCTGAGGTAACCCTCGGCCACCAGGCCATCGGTGACCAGTTGGTCGGCCAACAAACGCAATGCGGCGGCTTTATCCACAGCCGACTGGCCCATGGATATCTGCTCTATGGTGAGCTCGAGCATGCTTTCTCCTTTTTGGCGCGGGGTCGCACCAGGTATTGTTTTGATTGAATCAGTTTAGGCTTTATTCAGAGCACTCTTTTTCAGAGCATCCTTTGTCGGTTTCGCGGCAGAACCGGCAAAAAGAGCCAATAGCGAAGAAAATACGCCTGCTGAAACGTTTAATCTAGATCAGTTGGCACGTTACTCGATAATCTCCCATCCTTGAAGTCCAACTTGTCGGATGAGTTGCGACATGGGTCGCGTGCCGTAATCGGGTAGGATTGGACAAAATGTCGGGGCAAGCCCGAAAAAACAAGGAAATCCCGGGTTGAAACTCAGTGATATCGCCCAGTTGGCCGGTGTGTCTGTCACCACCGCCAGCTATGTCATCAATGGCAAGGCCGAACAGCAGCGCATCAGCAACGCCACCGTCGAGCGCGTGCGCGCGGTGGTCGAGCAACATGGCTTTACGCCTAATCCTCAAGCGGCCGGATTGCGCAGTCGGCACACCCGAACCCTGGGCTTCATTCTGCCGGACCTGGAAAACCCCAGTTACGCGCGGATCGCCAAGCTCCTTGAACAGGGTGCCCGGGCACGTGGCTATCAATTGCTGATTGCCAGCTCCGACGATGCGCCGGACAGCGAACGCCAGTTGCTCAAGCTGTTTCGCGCACGGCGTTGCGATGCGCTGATCGTCGCCAGCTGCCTGCCGGCCGGCGATGACAGCTATCGCCAGTTGCAGGCCAAGGGTTTACCGATCATTGCCATTGACCGGGTCATGGAGCCTGAGTATTTCTGCTCTGTGATCAGCGATGATCGCGAAGCCAGCCTGAACCTCACCCGCAGTCTGTTGACGCCTGAGCCCAAACAGATTGCGCTGATCGGTGCGCGGCCCGAACTGAGCATCAGCCAGGAGCGTGCCGCCGGCTTCAGGCAGGCTCTGGTCGACTTCAAGGGTGACGTCCTGATCGAACACGGCGAGGCGTTCAGCCGCGACTGCGGTCGCCAGTTGATGGACGAGTTGCTGCAACGCCTCGGCCACTTGCCGGATGCGCTGGTGACGACGTCCTACGTGCTGCTTCAAGGCGTGTTCGATGCCTTGCATGACTTCCCGTTGAAAACCCGCCCGCTGCGCCTCGGCACGTTTGGCGACACGCAGTTGCTGGACTTCCTGCCGCTGCCGGTCAACGCCATGGCCCAACAGCATCAACTGATCGCCGACAAAGTCCTGCAACTGGCCCTCGCCGCGATTGAAGAAGCCCATTATCAACCCGGTGTGCAAGCCATCGCGCGGACCTTCAAACAGCGTATTCGCCAGGACTGAAACGTGGAGCTGATCGACAGCCACACTCATCTGGACTTTCCGGATTTCGACCCGGACCGGCAAGCTCTGTTGGCTCAAAGCCGCGCCCTGGGTGTGAAGCGAATGGTGGTGCTGGGGGTTTATCAGCGCAATTGGCAGCGGGTCTGGGATCTGGTGCAAAGCGATCCAGACCTGCATGCCGCGTTTGGCCTGCATCCGGCCTACCTCGATGAACATCGTCCCGCTGACCTGACTGCGCTGGCGGACTGGCTGACGCGTCTGGCCGGCCATCGGCAACTGTGCGCCGTGGGCGAAATTGGCCTGGATTACTTTCTTGAGGACCTGGACCGCGAACGTCAGCAAGCACTGTTTGAAGCACAGCTGCAACTGGCGGCAGACTTCCAGTTGCCGGCGCTGCTGCATGTGCGGCGCAGCCATGCGGCGGTGATTGCGACCTTGAAACGCTTCAGGCTCAAACGCGCCGGCATCATCCACGCCTTTGCCGGCAGCCAGGAAGAGGCCCGCGAATACCTCAAGCTCGGTTTCAAACTGGGATTGGGCGGCGCGGCAACCTGGCCACAAGCCTTGCGCATGCACAAAGTGATCGCCGGTTTGCCGCTGGAATCGGTCGTGCTGGAAACCGATTCACCGGACATGGCGCCCGCCATGTACCCCGGACAACGCAACAGCCCTGCTCACCTGCCGGCAATTTGCACGGCACTGGCGCAGATCATGGCCATCAGCCCCGAGCAACTGGCCGTCGCCAGCACCGCCAACGCCTGCGAGCTGTTCAACTGGTAATAACTGACAGCACAAAACACCTGTGGGAACGCCGCCCGGCTGCCCCCACATTTATTCGTGGTGAGGCATCAAACCCTGAATGCGCTGATCAAGTGCTTCAACTGCACCACTTGGGCCGACAGTGCACGACTGGCATGCTCGGTCTGGTGCGCACCTTCGGCGGTGCGCTCGCCGGCCCGGTTGATCTCGACAATGTTCTGGTCGATATCGTGGGCCACCGCGGTTTGCTGCTCGACTGCCGCAGCAATTTGCTGGTTCTGATCGACGATCATGCCCACCGCGCCCAGGATGTTTTCCAGGGCTTGCTGGACCTTTTCCGACTGGCCGACCGTGCCGCTGGCCATCTGGTGACTGACGCCCATGGCCTTCACGGCGGCGCCAACGCCACCGTGCAGCCTGGCAATCATTTGCTCGATTTCTTCGGTCGATTGCTGGGTACGTTTGGCCAGGGTGCGGACCTCATCGGCCACCACCGCAAAGCCACGTCCCTGCTCACCCGCACGGGCGGCCTCGATGGCCGCGTTGAGCGCCAACAGGTTGGTCTGCTCGGCGATGCTCTTGATCACTTCCAGCACACGGCTGATGGACTGGCTGTCGCTGGCCAGTTGATTGATCACCAGCACTGACGAGTCGATTTCGCTGGCCAGTTGCGCAATGCTGCCTTGTTGCGACTCGACCAACCCGCGACCGCTAATGGTTTCATCGTTGACGCTGTGGGCACTGCTGACGGCAGCTGCCGCACTGCGCGCAACTTCCTGAGCGGTGGCCGACATCTGGTTCATCGCCGTGGCGACTTGCTCGATCTGCGTACGCTGACCGGCCACCGCCTGATTGCTCCGGGCCGATACCGTTTCCACCTGACTCGCCTGACGCTCCACCTCGTTGACGGTCTTGCCGACCAACTCGATCAGGTCATGAATCTTGGCCACGGTGCCATTGAAGACGTTGCCCAACTCACCCAACTCATCGCGGCTGTGGGCGGTAAACGTGATGGTCATGTCACCGGCCGCCACCTTGTCCATGACTCCGCCGAGACGCTTGAGGGTGGTGCGGGTGGAGGCATAGAAGCCGCCATAGAGATAAAAAATCAGCACGAACACCACCGACAGCGCCACCGCCTGCAGCAGCATGTGCGTGCGGTTCTGTTCCAGGCGTTGCTGCAATTGAACGCCGAGAAACTTAAGCGTCGCGTCATTCAGTTGATAGGTCTTGTCCATCAGCCCGGTGACCTGATCGTAAAAACCCTGCCAGGGTTTATCGAGGGTATCGGCCACCACCACTTGCTCTTCAAACAGCTCGCTGGCTTGCTTGAGTGTGGCTTTGCTGACATTGGCCGAGGGTTCCAGCACCTCACGCGCCGCTTTGCCGGCAGCCAGTGCATCCTGCAACCTCAAGGCGTATTCAGCCTGAAGCTTCTCGATCTGAGCCAGCAGTTCATCGAACCGGGTGCCCGAAGCGGAGTTGAGAAACCCCTGCCCCAGCGAGTAGGCCCCCATCGCCCGGCCTTCGCCGAGGGTTTGCGTCACACGCGGGGTAACGTTGGTGATCAGCTCGCTCAATTGGCGCAAATCACTCTGGTTATCACGACTCAGGCCGGCCTGGCTGGCGATGATCTGACTGAAAATCTGCGCATTGCCGAGCAGTTTGCCGATCAGCGCACTTTTGCCTTGCAGAGACGTCTCCGCTTGTTGAGCCTTGAACGCTGCAATCATTTCATCGCGCTTGCCATCAAAAACGCTGACCTGCTCAGGATCGATGGTCATCGCGGTCAGGCTTTGCAGGCGTGCCAGCACGCTCTGCTCAAGGGTGCTGATTTTCGATTCGGTATCTCCAGCCTTGCCAGACTGGCCAAGGGTCGCGTTGATCTGTACCAGGTTGTTCAGGGTTTCCAGATCCCGCCGCAGCGTAAGCCCACTGCCCAGCAGATCGAGGCTTTGCAATTCGACCTGAGTGCCCTGGAATTCGCGATACGAATCCCGAACCAGATAGAAATTGGTCACCAGCATGGGGAAGAAAAACAGCACGCTGATCAGGCTGAACTTCATGCCGAAGCTCAGGCGATTCATCAGCGCAACGGCGGGATAGAGCAAACTCTTCACGGACGTCCCCCTTTCATTTCTTATTTTTTTTCGGTAGGCACGCAGATACAGCAAATAGCCACTATGGCGCGCTGCTTCTGTATAACTCAAATCGAAGGGAGGTTTTGTAACTTAAGGTTAACGTCCCGAACGCGATCACTCAGGCTGGCAGAAAAACCTGTGGCGAGGGGGCTTGCCCCCGCTGGGGTGCGAAGCGCCCCTAAAATAGAAGTACGCGGTTCGTCAGGAGAAGTGAGTCAACCGGTTTTACGACTGCTCTGCAGCCGAACGGGGGCAAGCCCCCTCGCCACAAAAGCGTTCGCCACACAGCTGGATCAGGGCAACACGGTCCAAACGGCAAACCCGGCATACCAGACCACCGCCGCCCGCAGCAGCAGTTCCCAGATCTGATCCAGGTTGTGAACCCCTTCCGGCCCCGCCACTGGCGCCGGAATCTCACCCGCGACCACGCCGACGTTTTCGATCAACTGTGCAGCGCTGATATTCCAGTTCAACAATTCATGGAGCATCACCCGGCTGACCGCGACGAAGTTGCCGACCAGAGCAAAACTCGCGGCCAGCAAGCGCACCGGCAGCCAGTCAAAGGCATGTCGCAATTGTGCGGCGCGCTCGACCACTGCCGGGTTCTTGCCGTGCTCGGCCGCCAGGGCCAGCAAGCGATAACTCAAGGCCGCCACCGGACCGAGCAGGAAGTACCAGAAAATCACCGCAAAAAAACGCTGGTAAGCCTCCCACAGCAAATGGGCTTGAACCTTCTGCAGCAACTGCTCGCCGCTGTCGGCGCAAATATCCAGGTCACGTTTGGCGACAAGCGCCGCCGCTTGCAGGTCTTCCCGGCGCCACGCATCACGAAACGGTCCCAGGCCACCGAGCAAATCACCACGGCCCAGGCTGTAAATCACCACCAGCAAATGCACCGGCAAGGCCAGCAAGCCATAGGCCACCGGCTCCAGTACCAGCAACAAAAAGCCGAGTAACGCCACAGGGAACAGCACCAGCAATGCCAGTACCAGCCAAGGCCGATTCACAAGCTTTGGGCTGGCTTCATAGTTGGCCAGCTCCCGCAGCCATCCACTGTCGCGCTGAACTTGATGCCGCAAGGCCGAGAACTTCTCGATCCAGACCGCCAGCAGTAACACCAGAAAACTCATTGTGCTTCCCCTTTTTCCAGAGCTCGGCGATAGCGTGCCCAGTCGAACGCCGGTCCCGGATCCGTCTTGCGCCCGGGTGCGATATCGCTATGCCCCTGGATACGTGAATGGGTGATGGCTGTAAACGTAGACTGCAATTGGTGGGTCAGGGCAATCAGCGCGTGATATTGAGCCTCGGTGAACGGCAGATCATCAGTGCCTTCAAGCTCGATACCAAGGGAGAAATCGTTACAGCCTTCGCGCCCCTCGAACCGGGAAACGCCGGCGTGCCACGCCCGATCAAGACAAGAGACAAACTGTGTGATCGCGCCGTCACGCTCGATCAGAAAATGCGCAGACACACGCAAGTCGGCAATCCCTTCAAAGTAGGGGTGCTCGGTGACATCCAGGCGGTTCTGAAAAAATTCCTGCACCTTGCCCGTCGCGAACTGCGCCGGTGGCAGGCTGATGTTGTGGATCACCAGCAAGGAGATTTCGCCCGTGGGGCGCGCATTGAAGTTGGGTGACGGGCAATGGCGCACGCCTTCAAACCAACCGCTCGCGGGGTCCAACTGCATACAGGCTCCTTCAATGACGGCTCTGACGGGCTCCAGTATGCCGTGATCGCCCCTCAGGTTGCGATCACTTGCCACAATTGAGTCGACGCAGGTTGCCAATCACCGACTCCAGTGCCCGATCGAACAACAAGCTGTCGTCGAGCGTACGCACCGCGCTACGGCGAAACTCCAGGGCCAGCCCGGTGCGAGCGCGCTCATCGCCGGATCATCGACAAAGTCATTCAGCCGCCGCTGCACCATCTGCTCGATGCGCAGGTCCAGGCTTGAGCATCGGGATCTGCAAGCACCCGATCAACGCCTTGGGTTCGCTTGCAGCATGGCCCTATAATCGGACCACTTTGTTTGTGGAGCCCATTATGCCGAATATACGCCTCGCCGATTTGACCGCCGAAATCGAAGCCAACGTGCGCCGTGCGTTGCTTGAAGACATCGGCAGCGGCGACATCACCGCACAACTGATCCCGGCCGAACGCCTGGCCAAAGCCACGATCATTACCCGTGATGCGGCCGTCATCAGCGGCACGGCCTGGGTCGACGCGGTGTTTCGGCAGCTGGACCCACGGGTCGCGGTGCACTGGCAAGTGCGCGACGGTGAACGCGTGAGCCCCAATCAGGCGCTGTTTCACCTCGAAGGCCCCGCCCGTTCGCTGCTGACTGGCGAACGTAGTGCGCTGAACTTTCTGCAGCTGCTTTCCGGTGTCGCCACGCGTGCGCAATACCTGGCCGACGTCGTTGCCGATACTCAGGTGAAACTGCTGGATACCCGCAAAACCCTGCCTGGGTTGCGATTGGCGCAAAAGTACGCCGTGACCTGCGGCAGCTGCCACAACCACCGCATCGGCCTGTACGACGCTTTTCTGATCAAGGAAAACCATATCGCTGCCTGCGGTGGCATCCCTCAAGCCATCGCCGCCGCGCACAAGATCGCGCCGGGTAAACCGGTCGAGATTGAAGTGGAAAGTCTGGAGGAGCTCAAGGAGGCCCTGGCGGCAGGGGCCGATATCATCATGCTCGATGAACTGAGCCTGGACGACATGCGCGAAGCCGTGCGGCTGAATGCCGGCAAGGCGAAACTCGAGGCCAGTGGCGGCGTCAACGAAAGCACCTTGCGGCCAATCGCCGAAACGGGCGTGGATTACATCTCGATTGGTGCCATGACCAAGGATGTGAAGGCTGTGGACCTGTCGATGCGCTTGAGTCTCTGACAATCGGCATAGGGGACAGCCTTCATAGGCCGTTCCCCTGCCACACCGCCCAGCATGCGGGTCCGTACCGGGCGGGCCTGATCTTTGACCACAAACCCACATCATTGCGCCCATGCCGGGCGCACATAAAAAAGGGAGACCCGTCGGCCTCCCTTTGAGAACTTCGTCCGTGCTCGACGCTTTTGACGTCGGCTCACCTCACTCCGTCTTCTGGACAGTGTGTAGCCCGGGGGCCAACTCAGCTCCGGTGGGAGTGGTGGCCGCGACTGGCCTGATTCGGCGGGTCGCTGTGGACTGTTTGTCCGGGCAGTGATTCTGGTGATAAGAATAGGCTTGGGGCGGCGGCAGAGGATTGCGAAGATTGCTCAAATAAACATGACTTGCGCAATTTTTAACCTTAAATAGATAATCTGCCGCAATTGTTACGACAAAGGCCTGATTCATGAGCAAACTCGACCGATACGACTTGAGCATTTTGGCGGAATTGCAGCGCGACGCACGCATCTCCAATCAGGAACTCGCCGAACGTATCGGCCTGTCGCCATCGCCTTGTTCGCGGCGGGTCAAGCAGCTTGAAGACGACGGCTACATCACCCGCCAGGTGGCCCTGCTCGACCGCAAGATGCTCGGCCTGAGCCTGACCGCCTATGTATTGATCGGCATGGACCGGCACACCCCCGAGCGCTTCGAAAACTTCGAAGCCGCTATCCGCACCTTGCCGCAAGTGCTCGAATGCAGCCTGGTGACCGGGATGGACGCCGACTATCAACTCAAGGTGGTGGTGCCGGACATGGACCACTACCAGAAACTGCTGCTCGGCCACCTGACCCGCATTGAAGGTGTGACCAGCGTGCGCTCAAGCTTTGTACTGAACCAGGTGCTCAACAGCACCGAGTTGCCGTTGACTCACCTGCGCAGCTGATCCCGCTTTTGTGGCGAGGGGGCAAGCCCCCTCGCCACATAAACCTGCGGCAGACCGACGCACGTCAGTGTGCCGCCAGTATCCATTGGCGTATACTTCTCCAGCCTTTTTTGCCCTGCCTGCGTTGGAGATAGTGATGGATCCTGCAGTATTTGAAGAGTGGATGATGACCGGTCTGGTCAGCATCCTGATCATTTTCATGGGTTTCATCGTCTGGGATCTGGCGAAAAAATCCAAGGCCGGACGCTTCGGTTCGTTCATCCTGTTCTTTGTGCTGGGTCTGGGCGTGGCCGCGTTCATCATCAAGAGTGTGGTGATCGGCCTGATCGAATCCGGCGCTTTATAAACGCGCCGGCGCTTCTTTCCACTGCCCCTGATCAAGGCCTTCGATCGTCCAGTCGCCGATTCGCACCCGCACCAGACGCAGGGTTGGCAAGCCAACTGCAGCGGTCATGCGCCGCACCTGACGGTTGCGCCCTTCACGAATCACCAATTCCAGCCAACTGGTCGGCACGCTTTTACGAAAGCGCACCGGTGGGTTACGCGGCCATAGCTCAGGTTCTTCCAGCTGCCGCGCCTGCGCCGGCAAGGTCATGCCGTCATTCAACTCGACACCCTCGCGCAAGCGCTGCAATTGCTCGGCGCTCGGCTCGCCTTCCACTTGCACCCAATAGGTCTTGGCCAACTTGTGTTTCGGATCAGCAATGCGCGCCTGAAGCTGACCATCGTTGGTCAACAACAGCAAGCCTTCGCTGTCACGGTCCAGCCGTCCTGCCGGGTAAATCCCGGGAATATCGATAAAGTCCTTGAGCGTCGCCCGCCCTTCTGCGTCGCTGAACTGCGTCAGCACGTCGAAGGGTTTGTTGAACAGAATCAGCTTTGGCTCGGCCGGTGGCGCTTTGGCAACACGTCGCGGGGCTGAAGAGGATTGCGCAGGTTTCACGCCGGGGCGGCGGGAAGCGGGACGAGGAGGACGCGGCATGGCAAAAACAACATCTAACGGTCAGGGCTCACCATGCTAGTGGCCCGACCGTTAAATAACCACTATCCAATCAGCGGAATGGCGGCTCGTCGAAGCTGCGCAGTTTGCGCGAGTGCAACGAGTTGAGCTCGGTGCGCAACAGATCCACCGCCGCGATACCGATCTTCAAGTGCTGGCTGACCGCACGCTCATAGAAGGCGTTGGCCGAACCCGGCAACTTGATTTCACTGTGCAGCGGCTTGTCCGACACACACAGCAAGGTGCCGTATGGCACGCGCAGACGATAGCCTTGCGCAGCAATGGTGCCGCTTTCCATGTCCACGGCAACCGCGCGAGACAGGTTGATCAACGGACGCTCCTGAGCCCAGCGCAATTCCCAGTTACGGTCATCGTAGGTCAGCACGGTGCCGGTGCGCAGGCGTTTTTTCAGGTCATCACCCTTTTCGCCGGTAACGTTGGCTGCCGCTTGCTGCAAGGCCAACTGCACTTCGGCCAGGGCCGGAATCGGAATGTTCGGCGGCACCACCCGGTCGAGAATCCCGTCGCGACGCATGTACGCGTGGGCCAACACGTAATCACCGATGGTCTGCGACTGCCGCAGGCCGCCGCAGTGACCGATCATCAGCCAGCAATGCGGGCGCAACACGGCCAAGTGGTCGGTGATGTTCTTGGCGTTGGACGGGCCCACGCCAATGTTCACCAGGGTGACGCCGTGGCCGTCAGACGCTTGCAGGTGATAGGCCGGCATCTGATAACGGTGCCAGACCACGCCTGCGGCAATGGCCGACGCTTCGCCGTGATCCATGCTCTTGTCGATGATCACGTTGCCCGGCAAGACCATGCGCACGAAACGCGGATCGGTGCGCAATTGCTCCAGGCCATGGGTGATGAACTGGTCGACATAACGGTGGTAGTTGGTGAGCAGGATCCACGGCTGCACATGGCGCCAGTCGCTGCCGGTGTAGTGCACCAGACGGCGCAGGGAGAAATCCACCCGCGCTGCGTCGAACAACGCCAATGGCAGCGGATCAGTGTTTTCCCAATCGTACAAACCATCGGCAATGCCGTCGGTGGCGGCCGACAAATCGGTGCTCGGGAACACTCGCGCCAGTACCGCAGCAGTGACGCCGGAGCCGGCCAGTTCATCGCCCTGCTCGACCACGTACGGATACGGGATGTTCTGCTCACTGACGCCGACTTCCACCGTCACGGTGAAGTCGTGCATCAGCGGCACCAGTTGCTCCAGCAAATACTTACGGAAAGCCGCCGGATGGGTGACGGTGATGCTGTAGGTCCCTGGCAACTGGACCTTGGCGTAAGCCCGCGTGGTCTGTGGGACTTCACCCTGACAAAGGTAGGTCAGGCGTAATTCTGGGTAACGAAACATCGCACGCTGCTCAGCGTCGGGTTCGATGCGGTCCTTCAGATAACGCTTGAGCGCCTGACTCAACGCCGTGGTGGCCCGCTCGTGCAGAGCGGCAAGCCGATCGACGGCTTGTTCGGCGGTTTGAACGACAATAAAGGCTTCGGTCACGATCAGCTTCCTGTGTTCTGACTTGCAGACCTTCATCTTGCCTGCAACATCGCTTTACGGAAACCATTGTGTGTTGGCTACACACCATTGCTGATGCACTGAAATACCCTGTGGGAGCGAGCCTGCTCCCACAAAGGTTGATGGTGATCAGAAACCCTGCGGGGTGGACCGTGCCACAATTGCTTCCACATCCAGACCACGCGGCAAGGTCCCGTAAACCCGACCGGCCGTTCCCAACCGGCTGGCGATGAAGGCATCGCTGACGGCGGCGTTTCCGGCTTCGAGCAGCAGCTTGGCTTGCAAACCCAGGGCGATGTCTTCGGTCAGCTGTCGGGCGCGATATTGAATGTCATCGGTGTCCTTGAACGCCGCCTGCAACTGGCTGATGTGCCCGGCCAGACGCTTGTCGCCATGACCGTCACCGAGCTCGCTGAACAACGCATCGAGCACACCCGGCTCTTTCGACAGCGCTCGCAACACGTCAAGGCACTGAACATTGCCGGAACCTTCCCACGTCGAATTCACCGGCGCCTCACGGTACAGGCGCGGCAGAATGCTGTCTTCGACATAACCCGCACCGCCCATGCATTCGGCGGCTTCGTTGATCATGGCCGGCGCACGTTTGCAGATCCAGTATTTGCCCACTGCCGTTACCAGCCGGGCGTATTTGGCTTCCTGAGTGTCATCGAGGTGATCCAGCGCCCGGCCCATGCGCAGGCTCAACGCCAGCGCGGCTTCGCTTTCCAGCGCCAGGTCGGCGAGCACGTTTTGCATCAGCGGCTGTTCGCTGAGCAATTGACCGCCAACCCTGCGGTGCGCGCAGTGATGGCTGGCCTGGGTCAATGCCTGACGCATCAGGGCGCTGGAGCCGACCATGCAATCGAAACGGGTCATGGCCACCATCTCGATAATGGTCGGCACGCCGCGCCCTTCTTCGCCGATCATCCACGCCAGCGCCCCGCGAAACTCGACTTCGCTGGAGGCATTGGAGCAATTGCCGAGTTTGTTCTTCAGCCGCTGGATGTAGAACTGGTTGCGCGTGTCATCCGGGCGATGCCGTGGCAGCAGGAAACAGGTCAGGCCCTTGTCGGTTTGCGCCAGCGTCAGGAAGGCATCACACATCGGTGCCGAACAGAACCATTTGTGCCCCACCAGTTCATACGCCTGGCCGGGCCCCGCTGCGCCGACCGGATAAGCCTTGGTGGTGTTGGCCCGAACGTCGGTGCCACCCTGTTTCTCGGTCATTGCCATGCCGATGGTGACGCCCACCTTGTGGGCCATGCCGACATTGCGCGGGTCATAGTCGGTGGCGAGAATTTTCGGCAGCCACTGCTTGGCGATGTCCGGTTGCAGGCGCAATGCCGGGACGCTGGCGAAGGTCATGGTCAGCGGGCAGCCACTGCCGGCTTCGGCCTGGCTGTGCAGGTAACTCATGGCCGCACGGGCAACGTGGGCGCCGGACTGCGGATCGGTCCAGGGCAAGGAGGTCAAGCCGTGCTCGACAGCCGTGCGCATGAGTTCATGGTAGGCCGGGTGAAACTCCACCAGATCGACGCGGTGGCCGTAGCGATCATGGCTGGTGAAGACCGGCTTGTTCTGGTTGGCCAGGAACCCCGCTTCCATCAACGGGCCACCGGCCAAAGCGCCGTACGCATCGATGCGCGCGTCAGCCCAACCCGCCCCGAAACGCCGCGCCCACTCTTGCAATGGCAGGTCGATGCGATAGAGGTTGGTCCCGTCCAGCGACGGCGGCTGGTTGGTGACTTCGTGGGTTTCGGCGAACTGATGCAGGTTCATGGCGGGGCCTCCTTGGGTCAGTTGAGACCTTCAGTTAAGCACCGCCTCCCCACCGAACAAAGTGGTATATCCGCCTAAATATCGGCGCTTTCACCTTGTTTCGGACAAAGCACCCGACGATAGAGCGTCGCTTGCAACTCATCGAATTTCACCGGTTTGCCAAGGTAATCGGTCAATCCCCGCTCAAGATCCAGCCCCTGAACCGAGACCACCGCAGCCAGCACCGGTAATTCGGCACAACCGGGCAGGGCGCGGATCTGGCTGTCGATCGACAGTCCGTCGAGCAGCGGCAACGGGCAGTCGATCAGCACCGCGTCGAACGGTTCGCCGCGCAGAAACTCCAGCGCCGCCTCACCGCTGTCGGTGCTGCGAACCCGATAGCCGAGCTTGAGCAACATGCCACGCACCACCAACTGATTGATGCTGTTGTCGTCGACCAGCAACACCGTACAGTCCTGCGGTGCGCGTAAACGGACGCTACCGTGAACCTGGCGCGATTGAGCGACAACCGGTTGCACGACATTCACCACGTCGAACTCGACATCAAGCTGAAAGCGGCTACCGCGTCCGGGCTCGGAGCGATGGGTCAAACGTCCGCCAAGCAGCTCGACCAATTGCCGACAGATCGCCAGGCCGACACCCAACCCACCGTATTCGCGTGTCATCGAGCCGTCGAGCTGGAAAAACCGCTGATACAGCGTGGCTTCACCCAGATCGGTGAAACCGATGCCGGTGTCGATCACGGCAAAAGACAGCGCCAGACGCCCCTCTTCGGCAAACTTGCCGCTGACCCGCAAGGCCACCCCGCCCACCCGGGTGAACTTGATCGCGTTATCCAGCAAGCACTCCAGACCTTGCGCCAGCTTGGCGCTGTCACCGTGCAGACGGTCAGGTAGCCCGGGAGTCAGATCGACCTTGAAGTCCAACGCCTTGCTCGCGGCGTTGGCGGCGAACTGCTGCTGCAAGGTCTCGATCATCGCGCGCAAGCTGAACGCTTCGGGGTACACCTTGAGTCGACCGGCCTGCAATTCAGTCAGGGTCAGAATGCCGTTGACCATGCGCATCATGTCCCGCGCCGAACCGGCAGCCGTTTGTTGATACTGCTCAAGCTCCGGGTCGAGGTCGACGGTCTGCATCAACTCCAGTGAACCGATCACACCGTTCATGGGCGTGCGCAGTTCGTGGGTCAGCGTCGCGAGAAATTCATCCTTGAGCTGGTTACTGCGGGCCAGTTGCTGGTTCAACACTTCGAGCTTCTGCCCGGCATCAAACAGCGTCTGCGCCTGCTGCTCGCGCATGGCGTTAATCCGGTCGGCCAGGGCCAGCGACAGCAGCGCAACTTCAATCGCCGAGCCGATCTGACTGGCGTACATGGTCAGGAACACATTGGGCAGATAGCCGAGCACCATCAATGTATTGACGACACCGCCGAGCAGAAACGCCGACCAGGCAATGATGAAGTAGCGCGCCACCCGCAAGCCACGCCACCAGGCGAAAATCCCGGCGGCGAAAATCACCACGGTAAAGATCAATGCCAATGCCGTCGCCAAGCGCAGGGCCAGGGCATAGCTGGTCATCAACGACAGCCCGACCACCACTGCGCTGCACGCAATCAACACCAACAGCAGGCGATCGAGCCAGCGACTGCAACTGGCCGTCTGCAGGAAGCTGCGGGCGAACTGGCTGCCGAACAGTGCGGCGCTGCCAATGAAGAACGGCGTCGAGGCGTTGGCCCACCACGGGTTGTTCGGCCAGAAATATTCGACTGCAGCGCCGTTGACCGACAGCTGATAGAGGCCGAACGAGGCGATATAGAAGATGTAGTAGAGGTAACTGGTGTCTCGCACGCTCAAGAAGATGAACAGGTTGTAGACCAGCATCCCGAGCAGTACGCCGTAAATCAGACCCAGCACATACAGGCGCAAGGGCTGGTCTTCCAGATAGGCGGTGCTCGACCAAAGGGTCAGTGGCGCCTGTATCGAACCCTCGCTTTGCAGGCGCAAGTACAGCGTTTCGCGCTGATCGGGGACGAAGTCCAGTTTGAACAGATAGTTGTTCTGCCGAACCTGGCGACTGGCGAACGGCAAGGTATCGCCGGTACGACTGGCCAATCGGTATTCACCGGTGCTGTCCGGCAGATAGAGGTCGATATGGTCCATCGGCGGATAAGCCAGTTCCAGCAGCCATCGGCGTTGAGCGTCGGGGTTGATCGGACGGTAGTGCAGATCGACTTTGAGCCAGAACGCCGAATGCGAATAACCGGCGTTCAACGTGTCTTTGTCGTGGGTCTTGAAGTTGCCGGCCGCCGCTTGCGCGCGCACATCGGCGATGGATGCAGTGCCGGCGACATCTTCGTACACCTGCATGACTCGTCCCAAGGGGAGGCTTTGGGTGAGCTCATCAAAATCGGCTGCGGCCGCCAACATCGGCAAGCTCAACAGCAACATCAGCAAATAGCGCATAAAGCCCCAGCGTGGCCAGTCCGGTTGTGTCAGGAAGCCCCCCATTCCCTTTGAGCAGACGTAAAACCGGCATTACCTGTTATTGATTTGGATCCACTCTAGCATAGCCGTTGATGGCCATTGAACACCATTGAAGAATTTAGTCTAAAGGCTCTAGAGCGGGCCTTTCAGAGCAATTCACAGAACCAGATTTATTGAGCCGGTCAGATTGCGACAAGGTTTCCCCCGTAGCAGCTGCCGAAGGCTGCGTTCGGCAGCTGCTACAAAGACCGAGTTATGAGTCATCGGTCGGCACACCGAAAAAAGATGTTTGGTGGTAAGCTCGCGCACCATGAATATCTACAGCTCTCGCCCCGTTGTCCTCTGTCTCTCCGGCCACGACCCAAGTGGTGGCGCCGGCTTGCAGGCAGATATCGAAGCCCTGCTCGCTCAGGGTTGTCATGCAGCCCCTGCAGTTACCGCGCTGACCGTGCAAGATACGGTCAACGTGAGCGACTTCCGCGTTCTCGACCGTGAGTGGGTGCTGGCACAAGCCAACGCCGTGCTCAACGACTCGACGGTCGCGGCGGTCAAGCTGGGCATGCTCGGCTCACTGGAAATGGTCGACACCGTCGTCGAACTGCTTCAGGCGCATCCGCATTTGCCGGTGGTCTGTGACCCGGTGCTGCGCGCCGGCGGTGGTGGACGACTGGGCAAGGACGAGGTCGGCTATGCCATGCGCGAGCGCCTGCTGCCACTGGCGATCATCGCCACCCCTAACCTCCCGGAAGCACGCATCCTTGCCGAACTGCCCGAAGGCACGGCCGATGAATGCGCAGAAAAACTCCTGCCTTACGTCAAGCACCTGCTGATCACCGGCGGTCATGGCGACGAACACGAAGTGCATAATCGCCTGTACAGCCGCGACGGCAGCCGCCACACCTACACCTGCCAGCGTCTGCCCGGCAGCTATCACGGTTCGGGCTGCACCTTGGCCAGCGCCCTGGCCGGACGCCTGGCCCAGGGCGAACACCTGGCCAGCGCGGTACAGTCGGCACTCAATTACACGTGGCGCACCCTGCGAGACGCCGAACAGCTTGGCAAAGGCCAGTTCGTGCCTCGTCGTCTGCCGCTGGACTTTTGCTCGTAACGCCATGAGGCCTGCCCGATGAGATTACGTGGCCTGTACGCCATTACCGACAGCCAACTGCTGGCCGGCAAGTTCTTGCCTTACGTGGAGGCTGCGCTGGACGGCGGCGTCACACTGCTGCAGTACCGCGACAAAAGCAGCGACGAGGCCCGCCGACTGCGTGAGGCCGAGGCCCTGCATGACCTGTGCGGACGCTACAAGACCCAACTGATCATCAATGACGACGCCGAGCTGGCCGCGCGCCTGGGCGTCGGCGTACACCTGGGGCAGACCGACGGCCCGCTCACCCCGGCCCGCTCGCTGCTGGGTCGCGAGGCAATCATCGGTTCGACCTGCCACGCGCAACTCGAACTTGCCGAACAAGCGGCAAAAGAAGGCGCCAGTTACGTCGCCTTCGGCCGCTTCTTCAACTCCAACACCAAGCCCGGCGCGCCGACATGCAGTCTCGAACTGCTCGACCAGGCCCGCAGCAAACTGCACCTGCCGATCTGCGCGATCGGCGGCATCACCCTCGACAACGCCGCCCCGCTGGTGGCCCACGGGGTCGATCTGCTGGCCGTGGTGCATGGACTGTTTGGTGCCGAAAACACTCAAGAAGTGACGCGCCGTGCTCGCGCCTTCAACGACTTGTTCAAAGCTTAAGTATTCCATTACCGATTTTTGAGAGTCCAATCATGTCTCGTTCCGAAACCCTGTTTGCCAATGCCCAGAAACACATTCCCGGCGGCGTGAACTCGCCTGTGCGTGCCTTCAAGAGCGTCGGCGGCACGCCGCTGTTCTTCAAGCACGCCGAAGGCGCCTACGTGACGGACGAAGACGACAAGCGTTATGTCGATTACGTCGGCTCCTGGGGCCCGATGATTCTCGGCCACAGCCATCCGGACGTGCTGGACGCAGTGCGCAAGCAGCTTGAACACGGTCTGTCCTACGGCGCCCCGACTGCGATGGAAACCGAGATGGCCGACCTGGTCTGCTCGATCGTGCCGTCGATGGAAATGGTGCGCATGGTCAGCTCCGGCACCGAGGCGACCATGAGCGCCATTCGCCTGGCCCGTGGTTTCACCGGCCGCGACAGCATCATCAAGTTCGAAGGTTGCTACCACGGTCACTCCGACAGCCTGTTGGTGAAAGCCGGTTCCGGCCTGCTGACCCAAGGCGTGCCAAGCTCCGCCGGGGTGCCTGCCGCCTTCGCCAAACACACCCTGACGCTACCATTCAACGACATCGACGCCGTTGAAAAAATGCTTGCCGAACTCGGCCAGGAAGTGGCGTGCATCATCGTCGAGCCCGTGGCCGGCAACATGAACTGCGTGCCGCCAGCGCCAGGTTTCCTCGAAGGCCTGCGCACCCTGTGTGACCAACACGGCGTGGTGCTGATCTTCGACGAAGTGATGACCGGTTTCCGCGTCGCCCTCGGGGGTGCCCAGGCACACTACGGCGTAACCCCGGACCTGAGCACCTTCGGCAAGATCATCGGTGGCGGCATGCCGGTCGGCTGCTTCGGCGGCAAGCGCGAAATCATGTCGCACATCGCACCGCTGGGCCCGGTTTACCAGGCAGGCACCCTGTCAGGCAACCCGCTGGCCATGGCCGCCGGCCTGACCACCCTGCGCCTGATCAGCCGCCCGGGCTTCCACGCCGAACTCAGCGAGTACACCAGTCGCCTGCTCGATGGCCTGCAACAGCGCGCCGACGCCGCTGGCATCCCGTTCGTGACCACCCAGGCCGGCGGCATGTTTGGCCTGTACTTCAGCGGTGCCGACGACATCGTGACCTTCGATGATGTGATGGCCAGCGATGCCAACCTGTTCAAACGCTTCTTCCACCTGATGCTCGAAGGTGGCGTGTACCTGGCACCGAGCGCTTTCGAAGCCGGCTTCACTTCGATCGCTCACGGCGAAGCCGAGCTGAAACTGACGCTGGACGCCGCTGAACGTGCATTCGCTGCGTTGAAGTAATGCGATAGACGCTGACGTCGACGATTGTCGGCGTCAGCTTTATCCTACCTGTCTACCTTATTTCTTACGCGACACCGATAAATCCCCAAAAAGCAGCAGATATAATCCCCGCGCGGCAGAAAAACGAGTAAAGACTTTGTAAGGTGGGTCCTGCTTATTTCATAATGCGCGCTTATTGGATCCCTCGACGGGTCCGCGCGCCCTTCAGAGGTAAGTCGATTCCCATGAACCGCACCGGCCGCGCCCTTGCACTGGGCTGCCTGTTGCTCCTTCAGCCCCTGCTCGCGCATGCACAAGCAGGCGGCAACTCGTTGTTGATCCCAGCGATGGGTCGTTGCACCCTCAATACCCAGCCTGAAGACCTGAAGGAGGCCCTCGCCGCCTGCCAGAAAGCGTCGGACGCCGGGGATGCGGAAGCGCAATACGAGTTGGGCGAGTTCTACTACGAAGGTAAACGCGTACCGCGCGACCTCAATCAAGCCCTCAGTTACTTCGAAAAAGCTTCGCTGCAAGGCCATGCTCAGGCGCAATTCAAACTCGGCATCATGTTCTTCCATGGCGAAGGCGTGCCGGCCAATAACGTTCAGGCGTATATCGTGCTGAAAATGGCCGCGGTCAACGGCGCGGAAGACGCGCTGGACACCGCCGACGAAGTGGCCGAGCACATGCAACGCGATGAACTGGAAGTCGCCACCCAGGTGCTGGGGCAAATTTTCCGTAAATACCTGATGGAACTGCAAAGCGCGGACGGGCGTACGCCGTTCTCGCCATTGCCCTGAACCCAGCGCGGGCTACTGTGGCGAGGGAGCTTGCTCCCACTCGACTGCGCAGCAGTCGTAAAGTCAGCTAACGCGGTGTGACAGATATAATTCAGGGCCGCTTCGCGCCCCAGCGGGAGCAAGCTCCCTCGCCACAGGGGGCAGCCGCTTACTTCTCAGGCATCGGCATCGGAAACGGCATGACATTACCAACCGCGCCACGGGCTTCGCTGATTTTCGGGGTGCCCATACGCTCGACTTCGTCGATGCGCACAATCGAATGCATCGGCACAAAACTGCGCACCACGCCTTCGAACTGAGCCTTGAGCTTCTCTTCGCTCGGATCGACGACCACTTGCGTGCGCTCGCCAAAGACGAACTCTTCCACTTCCAGAAAGCCCCACAGATCACTTTGATAGATCTGCTTGGCGTACATTTCGAACACCTGGCCCTGGTTGAGGAAAATCACCTTGTAGATTGGAGCTTCACGTTTGGTCATGGTGGGCGAGCAACACATCGAGGGATAAAAATAAGGGCGCGAACTATAGCATAGCCGCTGGACGCACGACGGTAGGAACCTGGGGACTTGTTCCCTATAATGCGCGGTTCTTTGAATCACGTGATGACTCCGTCCATGGCCAAGAAGCTCTATATCGAAACCCACGGTTGCCAGATGAACGAGTACGACAGCTCGCGCATGGTTGATCTGCTGGGCGAACATCAGGCCCTGGAAGTGACGGCGCGCGCCGAAGATGCGGATGTCATCCTGCTCAACACCTGCTCGATTCGCGAACGCGCCCAGGACCGGGTGTATTCCCAACTCGGCCGCTGGCGCGAACTGAAGCTCGCCAACCCGGAAATGGTCATCGCCGTCGGCGGTTGCGTGGCCAGCCAGGAAGGTGCGGCAATCCGTGACCGTGCGCCCTACGTCGACGTGGTCTTCGGCCCGCAGACCCTGCACCGTCTGCCGGAAATGATCGACGCCGCGCGCCTGACCAAGCTGCCGCAAGTCGACGTCTCGTTCCCGGAAATCGAAAAGTTCGACCACCTGCCTGAACCGCGCATCGATGGCCCAAGCGCCTATGTTTCGGTGATGGAAGGTTGCAGCAAGTACTGCACTTTCTGCGTAGTGCCCTATACCCGCGGAGAAGAAGTCAGCCGGCCGTTCGACGACGTGATTGCCGAGATCATTCACCTGGCAGAAAACGGCGTGCGTGAAGTCACGCTGCTAGGGCAGAACGTCAACGGCTACCGCGGCCTGACCCACGACGGGCGCCTGGCCGATCTGGCCGAGCTGATCCGCGTGGTGGCGGCCGTCGATGGCATCGACCGTATTCGCTACACCACGTCGCACCCGCTGGAGTTTTCCGACAGCCTGATCCAGGCCCACGCCGAAGTGCCGGAACTGGTCAAACACCTGCATTTGCCGGTGCAGTCGGGTTCGGACCGGATTCTTGCGGCGATGAAGCGCAACCACACCGCACTCGAATACAAATCGAAACTGCGCAAGCTGCGCGCCGCCGTGCCGGGTATTTGCATCAGCTCGGACTTCATCGTCGGCTTCCCCGGCGAGACCGAAAAAGACTTCGAACAGACCATGAAGCTGATTGAAGACGTCGGTTTCGATTTCTCCTACTCGTTCGTCTACAGCCAGCGCCCGGGCACCCCGGCCGCCGACCTGGCCGACGAAACCCCGGAAGAATTGAAAAAAGAGCGCCTGAACGCCCTGCAACATCGCCTCAATCAGCAGGGTTTCGAGATCAGCCGACAAATGGTCGGTTCGACCCAGCGGATCCTGGTGACCGATTACTCGAAAAAAGACCCCGGCGAACTGCAAGGCCGAACCGAGAATAATCGAATCGTAAACTTTCGCTGCGACAATCCGACCTTGATCGGCCAGTTCGCAGACGTGCACATCGACGCCGCACAGCCGCACTCGCTGCGTGGCTCGTTGATTCAACAGGGCTAGCGCGGACTCTTGTGGCGAGGGAGCTTGCTCCCGCTCGGTTGCGAAGCAGCCGCAAACCGGTCGCTTCGGTATCCCCCGAAAAACCGCAGTGGCTGGGGTGGGAGCGCTTCGCACTCCAGCGGGAGCAAGCTCCCTCGCCACAGGTATGGAATGGGTGTTTGATGTTGGCCTGTTTAAGAGCTTTCGCACCCAGGCCTCTGGCGTTATCCTTGATTTATCTCCATTGCCCCAGGGCGGCTAAAAACAACCTTGAACGCACCCATAGAACCACATCGTTTCATCCTCGAGCCCTTTGAGGCTCATCGCTTCGCCAATCTGTGCGGGCAATTCGACGAGCATTTGCGCTTGATCGAACAGCGCCTGGCGATCGTGATCCGCAATCGCGGCAATCAGTTCGAATTGATCGGCGAGCTCAAGCACACCCTCTCCGCGGAAAACCTTCTGCGCCGCCTCTACCGTGAAACCAAGAGTAGCGAGCTGTCGCCAGACATGGTTCACCTGTTCCTGCAGGAATCGGCCGTGGAAGAAATGGACAACCATTCGCCCGCCGAACCTTCCGTTGCCCTGCGCACCAAAAAAGGCATGATTCGCCCTCGCGGCTTGAATCAGTTGCGGTACGTGAAGGAAATCCTGGGCAACGACATCAACTTCGGCATTGGCCCGGCCGGTACCGGCAAGACCTATCTGGCCGTTGCCTGCGCAGTCGATGCACTGGAGCGCGAACAGATCCGCCGCATCCTGCTGGTACGTCCAGCGGTCGAGGCAGGCGAAAAACTCGGCTTCCTGCCCGGCGACCTGGCACAAAAAATCGACCCGTACCTGCGCCCGTTGTATGACGCACTGTACGAAATGCTCGGATTTGAACACGTCGCCAAGCTGATCGAGCGCCAGGTGATCGAAGTCGCGCCACTGGCTTACATGCGTGGCCGTACGCTGAACAACAGCTTCATCATCCTCGACGAAAGCCAGAACACCACCGTTGAACAGATGAAGATGTTCCTGACGCGGATCGGTTTTGGCTCGACCGCGGTCATCACCGGTGACATCACCCAGATCGACCTGCCGAAGGGCACCAAGTCCGGGCTGATTCACGTCATCGACGTGCTCAAGGAAGTACCGGGTATCAGCTTTACCCACTTCAAGCCCAAAGACGTCGTGCGCCACCCGCTGGTGCAACGCATTGTCGAAGCCTATGAGCGTTTCGAAAATCGCCTGATTGACGAACCTGCAACGCTTTCCACCGAAAAGGGCAATCGCCACGATGCTTGAGCTTGATCTGCAACTGGCGACCGAAGCGCCTGCCCCAAGCGAAGCCGAATTCCGTCAATGGTGCGAACTGGCCCTGCGTCAGCGCACCGCCGACTCCGAATTGACCATTCGCCTGGTCGACGAGGAAGAAGGCCGCGAGCTGAACTACACCTGGCGCCAAAAGGATTACGCAACCAATGTGTTGTCGTTCCCTGCCGACGTGCCCGACGAGTTGCTGGACATCCCGTTGCTGGGCGATCTGGTGATCTGCGTGGCCGTGGTCGAGCGCGAGGCTGCCGAGCAAGGCAAGGAATTAAAGGCCCACTGGGCGCATCTGGTCATTCACGGCTGCTTGCATCTGCTTGGTTACGACCATATAGATGACGACGAAGCCGAAGAAATGGAAGCACTGGAACGAACGTTGCTTGCAGAGTTGGGTCATCCTGACCCGTATGCGGACGACGAAACCGAAACATCCCCTATCGTTACAACAAAGGATTCAGAGTAATCGCTATGAGCGAAGATCGATCGAGCAACGGGCAAAAGTCCTGGCTGGGTAAACTCACCCAGGCTTTTGCCCACGAGCCGAAAAACCGTCAGGAGCTGCTGGAGCTTCTGCGTGATGCCCATCAGAACAAGTTGCTGGACAGCGAAGCGCTGGCCATCGTCGAGGGTGCTATCCAGGTCGCTGACCTGCAAGTACGCGACATCATGGTCCCACGCTCGCAGATGGTCAGTATCAAGGCGACCCAGACACCCCGTGAATTCCTCCCGGCCGTGGTTGAGTCCGCACACTCGCGTTATCCGGTGATCGGCGAGAGCCACGACGACGTCATGGGCGTATTGCTGGCCAAGGACTTGTTGCCGCTGATCCTCAAGGAGAACGGCGACAGCTTCAACATCAAGGATTTGCTGCGTCCGGCCACCTTCGTGCCCGAGTCCAAGCGTCTGAACGTGTTGCTGCGCGAGTTCCGCGCCAACCATAACCACATGGCCATCGTCATCGACGAATACGGCGGCGTGGCGGGTCTGGTGACCATCGAAGACGTGCTCGAACAAATCGTCGGCGACATCGAAGACGAGCACGACGTTGAAGAAGACAGCTACATCAAGCCACTGCCAAGCGGCGACTTCCTGATCAAGGCCCTGACGCCGATCGAGAACTTCAACGAGTTCTTCGACAGCGAATTCTCCGACGACGAATTCGACACCGTTGGCGGCCTGGTGATGAGCGCGTTCGGACACCTGCCAAAACGCAACGAAATCACTGAAATCGGCGCCTATCGCTTCCGCATCCTGAACGCCGACAGCCGTCGCATTCACTTGCTGCGCTTGACCCCTATAGCCCGTTAAGGACTGACATGCGTTGGATCACCCGCCCCGGCTGGCCCGGTAACCTGCTGGCCGTGGCGGCCGGTGCACTCACCACTCTGGCCTTGGCGCCGTTCGATATCTGGCCGCTGGCATTGCTGGCGGTCGGATTTTTCTATGCAGGCTTGCGTGAACTGACACCTCGTCAGGCACTGGGTCGCGGTTGGTGCTTTGGTTTCGGCCTGTTTGGCGCCGGTACCAGCTGGATCTACTACAGCATCCACAACTTTGGCGGCGCTTCGATGCTGCTCGCCGGGTTGCTGATGCTGGCTTTCACCGCTGCGATTGCCTGGTTCTTCGCCCTCCCCGCCTGGCTCTGGGCGCGCTGGTTGCGCCGTAACGAAGCGCCATTGGCCGATGCCTTGGCATTTGCGGCACTGTGGGTGGGTCAGGAAGCGTTTCGTGGCTGGTTCCTCACCGGTTTTCCATGGCTCTATTCCGGTTACAGCCAACTCGACGCCCCGCTTGCCGGATTGGCGCCATTGGGCGGCATGTGGCTGATTTCCTTCAGCCTGGCCCTGACCGCCGCGCTTGCGTACAACCTGCCACGCCTGATCAGGGCCGGACGCAAAGGTTTTATTGTCGCAGGCCTGCTGTTGCTGGCCGCGCCCTGGGTCATCGGCCTGTCGCTCAAAGACCACGCCTGGACCAGCCCTTCGGGTAACCCGCTGAGCGTCGCGGCGATTCAGGGCAACATCGAACAAAGCATGAAGTGGGATCCGGCGCAGCTCAACGCGCAACTGGCGCTGTACCGCGACATGAGTTTCAGCTCCAAACGTGTCGACCTGCTGATCTGGCCGGAAACCGCGGTCCCGGTGCTCAAGGAGTCTGCCGAGGGCTACCTGAACATGATGGGCAGCTTCGCCGCCGACCGTAACTCGGCACTGATTACCGGCGTGCCGATCCGCCAGGAAGTGCATCAAGAGAGACGCTTCTTCAATGGCATCACGGTGGTTGGCCAAGGCGATGGCACTTACCTCAAGCAGAAACTGGTGCCGTTTGGCGAATACGTACCGCTGCAAGAGTTGCTGCGCGGCCTGATTGCGTTCTTCGATCTGCCAATGTCGGATTTCGCCCGCGGTCCGGCTGATCAGCCGTTATTGCAAGCCAAGGGTTATCAGATTGCACCGTTCATCTGTTACGAAGTGGTCTACCCGGAATTTGCCGCCAGCCTTTCGGCGCGCAGCGATTTGCTGCTGACCATCAGCAACGACACCTGGTTCGGCACCTCCATCGGCCCGCTGCAACACATGCAAATGGCGCAGATGCGGGCGCTTGAGGCTGGCCGCTGGATGATTCGTGCAACCAACAATGGCGTCACCGGATTAATCGACCCCTTCGGCAAAATCACCGTGCAAATCCCGCAATTCGAACGCGGCATTCTCTACGGCGACGTGGTGCCGATGCACAACCTGACGCCTTACCTGCAATGGCGCTCGTGGCCACTGCTCATCCTTTGTGTACTGCTGTTTGGCTGGGCACTGTTGACCAGCCGGATCGCCAAGACGGTTTAAGCACTTGTGGCGAGGGAGCTTGCTCCCGCTGGAGTGCGAAGCGCTCCCAACCCGGTCACTACGGTTCTTCAGGTGATACCGAAGCGACCGGTTTGCGGCTGCTGCGCACCCGAGCGGGAGCAAGCTCCCTCGCCACAGAGGTGGGAACGATCAATTCAGCGGTAAAAGATCGAATACCCGATCTGCCCCACGGCCTCATTCAACAACTGGCCCGATCGCCAGATTGATTTGAACGTTGGCATCCAGCCGCCCAACGGTTCGGCATTATCGGTGCCTAAAAAGCCCACCGGTGCCGGCACCACGGTAAATCCCGCCCGCTCGAAACTCCAGACGCTGCGCGGCATATGCCAGGCTTGCGTCACCACCACGACCCGCTTAAACCCTAAAGGCTCCAGCATTTCGGCGGTGAATTGAGCGTTTTCCCACGTGGTGAGGCTGCGCCCTTCCTGCCAACGCACCGTGACCCCAAAATCATCCTGCAACGAATCGGCCATCATCTTTGCTTCGGTCGGTGGCGTGCCATAGTGCAGGCCGCCACTGGTCAACACGGGCAGGCCCGATGCCTTGGCCAGTCGCGCCGCATAGCGCTCGCGCTCCAGCGCCACGCCGGTCGGCTGATCGGAACCCCAGGCAAGGTCACCGCGTTCGCGCCCCGCCCCCAACACCACAATCACATCCGCGCGCTCGGCCAGAGTCGCCCACTCGCTGCGGGCCAGCGGTGCTTCACGCTCAAGGGCCTTGGCGCTCCACTGCACAACGACCGGCAAGCTCATCAAACAGAACCCTCCGGCCCCCAAGGCAAAACACAGCCCCGCAAGGCGTGGTCTTGAGCGGCGCAACCACCAGGCAAGCGCAAGCAACAGCAAAAATATACCGGGCGGCAGAAGCAATTGTTTAACGAAATAACGAAAGGGCATCGAGCATCTCCAGAGATGCCCGAAGCCTAAGTGGGTTGAAGCAATGCGACAACTAAGATGGAAGGCCTTTTCATCAAAAAGCCATCATGGGCGACATCATGCGCCCGCTTGGGGCAACAAACATTTGCCTGATCACTTACTTGACCAGCAGGGACCGGACCTTTACCGCGTCTCTGCGAGATAGCTTGTCTTGCAACCAGATAATTTTCGCCGAACGGGGGACGTCCTTAGGCTTCACTGCTTCTGATGACAAGCATCCTTGCGCCTCACGCTCACTACGGTCCAGATAAGCCATGATCAGTTCGAACTCTGCGCGGCTCAACCCGCGAAGTTCCAGCTCCACCGGACGCTCATCGCGTAACCGGCCAGCTGTCCTTGCGGCATCCAGGGCCAGCCCCAGGCGCTCTATCAGCTTTTCGTACAACTCCGGTTTAGTTACTTTTCGTTGTGACTCAACCATCCCTCACCTCATTGAAGATAAGACTCACTCCCCATCTAGAGCTTAGCTTCGCTGAGCAAACCGTTCAGGTGCCGCGACCAACGGCCCTAGGGTCTGTTGACGTTGGGTGGCGAGCCACCCAACGTCAACAGACCCTAGGCGTGTAATCAGGGTTTCCCTCGGTAGAGCGCGGTCATGTATGCTACGGCGCTTCCTGTAACTCCACTTCCAGCTCGGCTGGGCATCGAAAACGCCACTTTTGGCGTCATCAGCGTCCAGCGTTGCATTGAAGAGGATTAGGCCACCCCTATTCAGTTCAAAAGTAGCCATGCACGAACACTATCAGCCCCGCGAAATCGAAAATGCTGCCCAGTCGTTCTGGGACGAGCAAAAGTCCTTTGAAGTCAGTGAACAGCCAGGCAAGGAGACGTTCTACTGCCTGTCGATGTTCCCTTACCCCAGCGGCAAGCTACACATGGGGCACGTGCGCAACTACACCATTGGCGACGTGATCTCCCGTTATCAGCGCATGCAAGGCAAAAACGTCCTGCAACCCATGGGTTGGGACGCTTTCGGCATGCCGGCGGAAAACGCCGCAATGAAGAACAACGTAGCGCCCGCCAAGTGGACCTACGAAAACATCGCCTACATGAAATCCCAGCTGCGCAGCCTGGGCCTGGCGGTCGACTGGTCACGCGAAGTCACCACCTGCAAGCCTGATTACTACCGCTGGGAACAATGGCTGTTCACTCGCCTGTTCGAAAAAGGCGTGATCTACCGTAAAAACGGCACCGTGAACTGGGACCCGATCGACCAGACCGTTCTGGCCAACGAACAGGTGATCGATGGTCGCGGCTGGCGCTCCGGCGCGCTGATCGAAAAACGCGAAATCCCGATGTACTACTTCAAGATCACCGCTTACGCGGATGAACTGCTGGAGAGTCTCGACGACCTGCCGGGCTGGCCTGAGCAAGTCAAAACCATGCAGCGCAACTGGATTGGCAAATCCCGCGGCATGGAAGTGCAGTTCCCGTACAACGTCGACTCGATCGGCGAAACGGGCGCGCTGAAAGTCTTCACCACCCGTCCGGACACCCTGATGGGCGCGACCTACGTTGCCGTGGCAGCCGAGCACCACCTGGCAACCCTGGCCGCGCAGAACAACCCTGAGCTGCAAGCGTTCATCGCGCAATGCAAAGGCGGCAGCGTGGCCGAAGCCGACGTTGCCACCCAGGAGAAAAAAGGCCTGCCGACCTCGCTGTTCGTCGAGCACCCGCTGACCGGTGAAAAACTGCCGGTGTGGGTCGCCAACTACGTGCTGATGCACTACGGCGATGGCGCGGTCATGGCGGTACCGGCACACGATGAGCGTGATTTCGAATTCGCCACCAAGTACGGCCTGCCGATCAAGTCCGTGGTGCGCACCAGCGCTGGCGACGAGAACCCGGCGCCGTGGCAGGACGCCTACGGCGAACACGGCACGCTGATCAACTCCGGCGAGTTCGACGGCCTGGACTTCGCGGGCGCGTTCGACGCCATCGAAGTGGCCCTGATCAAGAAAAACCTCGGTGCCTCGCGCACCCAGTTCCGCCTGCGCGACTGGGGCATCAGCCGCCAGCGTTACTGGGGCTGCCCGATCCCGATCATCCACTGCGATACCTGCGGTGACGTGCCGGTGCCGGAAGACCAACTGCCTGTCGTGCTGCCGGAAGACGTCGTACCCGATGGCGCCGGTTCGCCATTGGCGCGTATGCCCGAGTTCTACGAATGCATGTGCCCGAAATGCGGCGCGCCTGCCAAGCGTGAAACCGACACCATGGACACCTTCGTCGAGTCCTCGTGGTACTACGCCCGCTACGCCTCGCCGCACTATGAAGGTGGCCTGGTAGAAAAATCCGCGGCCGACCACTGGCTGCCGGTGGATCAATACATCGGCGGTATCGAACACGCGATCCTGCACCTGCTCTACGCGCGCTTCTTCCACAAGCTGATGCGTGACGAAGGTCTGGTGAGCTCCAACGAACCGTTCAAGAACCTGCTGACCCAGGGCATGGTGATCGCCGAGACTTACTATCGTCGCGAAGCCAACGGCGCTTATACCTGGTTCAACCCGGCGGACGTCGAGCTTGAGCGTGACAGCAAAGCCAAGGTTATCAGCGCCAAGTTGAAAGCTGACGGCTTGCCGGTGGAAATCGGCGGGACCGAGAAGATGGCCAAGTCGAAGAACAACGGGGTCGATCCACAGTCGATGATCGATCAGTTTGGCGCAGACACTTGCCGCCTGTTCATGATGTTCGCCTCGCCACCCGACATGAGCGCGGAATGGTCCGACTCTGGAGTAGAAGGTTCGCACCGTTTCCTCAAGCGCGTCTGGCGTCTTGCTCAAGCGCACGTCACCCAGGGCCTTCCGGGCAAACTGGACGTCGCCACCTTGAACGACGAGCAGAAAGCCATTCGCCGTTCGATCCACCAGGCTATCAAACAGGCCAGCCACGACGTGGGCCAGAACCACAAGTTCAACACTGCCATCGCCCAGGTGATGACGCTGATGAACGTGCTGGAAAAAGCCGCACAAGGCACCGAACAGGACCGCGCGCTGATCCACGAAGGCTTGGAAACGGTGACCCTGCTCCTCGCCCCGATCACCCCGCACATCAGCCATGAGCTGTGGCATCGCCTGGGTCACGTCGATCCGGTGATCGATGCCGGTTGGCCGGTTCTGGACGACAGCGCGCTGGTCCAAGACAGCCTGCAACTGGTGATTCAGGTCAACGGCAAGCTGCGCGGCCAGATCGAAATGCCGGCCAGTGCCAGTCGCGAAGAAGTCGAAGCCGCCGCACGGGCCAATGAAAACGTGCTGCGCTTTGTCGACGGCCTGACTATTCGTAAAGTGATCGTAGTGCCCGGAAAACTGGTCAATATCGTCGCTAGCTAATTGGATCAGGCGCAAGGTCCGTACCTGGCGCCGAACAGAACCTTTCGGGTCGCACGCTCGGCCCACATGGTTTCAAGGGGAGCAACAAGATGATCAAACGCAATCTGCTGGTGATGGGGCTCGCCGTTCTGTTGAGCGCCTGCGGCTTCCAGCTGCGCGGTACCGGCACCGCCGAACTGGCGATCAGGGAACTCGACCTGAGCGCGCGCAACTCGTATGGCGAAACTGTGACGCTGATGCGTCAGGTGCTTGAAAGCAGCGGCGTCAAAGTCTATGCCAGCGCACCTTACAAGCTGGTATTGACCAACGAACAGGAAACCCAACGCAGCCTCAGCTACTCCGGCGGCGGCCATTCGGCCGAGTATGAGCTGACCACCGTGCTGAACTATCAAATCGTGGGCCACAACAAGCTGTCCCTGCTCGACGACAAACTGCAAGTGCAGAAGGTCTTCATCCACGACGGCAGCAACATCACTGGCTCCGACCAGGAGGCCAACGAAGTGCGCAAGGAAATGCGTCGCGACCTGGTGCAACGCATGATGCTGCGCCTGCAACAGCTTACCCCGGCTCAGCTTGATCAGTTGCAACAGACTGCCGATGACCGTGCCAAAGCGGAAGCCGACGCGCTGGAGGCAGCCCGTAAAGCTGAAGCGAACACTCCGCGTCAGTCACCTATGCAAGTGCCGACCGAGTAAGTCGTACGGGGCGCTCCGGCGCCCCGTTCGCCCTGTCTTATGAAACTAGCCCCCGCCCAGCTTGGAAAACACCTGCAAGGCACCCTCGCGCCCGTTTACATCATCAGTGGCGATGACCCACTGCTGTGTCAGGAAGCCGCCGACGCCATCCGTGTCGCGGCCCGCCAGCAAGGTTTTGACGAGCGCCAGGTATTCAGCGCAGACGCCAGTTTCGACTGGGGTACGCTGCTGCAAGCCGGCGCCAGCATGTCGTTGTTCGCCGAAAAGCGTCTGCTGGAGTTGCGCTTGCCGTCCGGCAAACCGGGCGACAAGGGTGCAGCAGCGCTGATGGAGTACTGCTCACGCCCCGCCGAAGACACCTTGCTGCTGATCAGCCTGCCAAAGCTCGACGGTAGCGCACAAAAAACCAAGTGGGGCAAGGCGCTGGTCGAAGGCCCGCAGACCCAGTTCGTGCAAATCTGGCCGGTGGATACCAACCAGTTGCCGCAGTGGATTCGTCAACGCCTGTCCCAGGCCGGGCTTGCCGCCAGCCAGGACGCTGTCGAACTGATTGCAGCAAGGGTGGAAGGCAACCTGCTGGCGGCCGCCCAGGAAATTGAAAAACTCAAGCTGATGGCCGAAGGTGGCCAGATCACGGTCGAAACGGTGCAAGCCGCAGTCGCCGACAGCGCGCGCTTCGATGTTTTCGGGCTGACCGATGCCATTCTTAACGGTGAAGCGGCGCACGCCTTACGCATGCTTGAAGGTTTGCGCGGCGAAGGCGTCGAACCACCGGTGATTCTTTGGGCGCTGGCCCGAGAGCTTCGGCTACTGGCCAACCTGTCGCTGCAATACAGCCAGGGTGTGCCGCTGGACAAAGCCTTCAGCCAGGCGCGACCGCCCGTCTGGGACAAACGCAAACCCCTGATGAGCAAAGCCCTGCAACGCCATTCGGCGCAGCGCTGGGCTCAACTGCTGCTCGATGCCCAGCGGATCGACGCACAAATCAAAGGCCAGGCTGCCGGTTCGCCGTGGATGAGCCTGAGCCGCTTGTCGTTGTTGATGGCCGGTCAGCGCCTCAACTTGCCAGCTGAATAAAAGATAGTCCGAACGCGGCCCGAACCTGTAGCAGCTTCACATGGACCGCATCCCCCTGAGCGGCCGCAAGCGGCGATCTTTTCTGCGGCACAACACGTCAAACTCCCGCCGCCTTCAACCGCTGCGCATGCTCGACAAATAATCGCACCGGGTCAGCGCCTTTGCCTACCAGCCCCAGCGACTGGTTGACGATGTCGAAGTGATCCAGCGGGTATTCATCGCCAATCACCGTGCCAAGGTGTGAGCTGTAGCGCCCGACCATGCCGTCGCAATGTCCCACCTCACGGACGAAGGTGGTGGCGAACAAGCGACAGCTGCGGTTGGTGCCATCGAACAGGTTGCCACCACAGTCGGTCTTGCCCGGCTGCAAGGTCCCGGACCACGAGTAATAGCGCACGCCGTTTACCAACTCCGGCCCATGCCCGCCCCAGGTCTCGGGCAATCCCTGTGGATAACGCTGATTGAACAGCGCGACCCCTTCGCTGGTCAGCGAGTTGTGCGAGGCATGTACATCCACCGGCCATTTGTGCCTGCGATAACCGGTTTCCAGCAGGCCCATCAACCACGCAACCAGCTGCAACAAGGCACTCAGCACACGGCCTTTCGCACTGTCGGGTGGACAGTGTTTGTGCAGGTAGTCCGCCAGCTCCGAGCCATGGTTGGGCCCCGCTACCGAGGTCACCGAGGCCACCTGGTCCGGGCGTTTGGCGGCAGCGTAACGGGCGGTCAGCGAACCTTGGCTGTGGCCGATCAGATTGACTTTGCCCGCTCCGGTTTCGCGCAATATCTCATCGATTTGCACCAACAGTTCTTCACCGCGCACTTCGTTGGAATTGACGGGCGAAACCTGTACCGCGATCACTGTCGCCCCATCCCGGCGCAGCGCCGAAATAATCCCGTACCAGTAGGGGTAGAACAGCAGGCGAATAAACCCGAGCATTCCCGGGACGAGCACTAAGGGATAACGCGTGGAGGTCTCTCGCGACATGGGCAGACAACCTTGTGATCGATGAAAAGGCCCAAGGGGGATGCAAGACGTCGATCTCGAGCATCGCCACCGAAGATGACACCTTCACCACCAGTCTATGACATTCCCGGCTCGCTATTTCACGCCTGTCACTCACACTTAAGAAGCGGACACACTGGCGACATGACGATTATATTCAGCGAATTGTAACAACAGCAGACTTACCGCAGTCAAATAACGACACACATTCTTAATGCACACCCGAAAACAGCGCCCTCTTAAACTAACAACCACAGAACCACACCGCAGCAATCATCGAGTTACAAACTCACGCTCGACTTAAAATCCCAGTTGCTTATATTTCAAATCACAGACAAGAAGTCTGCAATCAAACAACAAGGACTCTTTTTATGCACATTGAACAACGCCTCGAATTTCTTGATACGCTTCCTGCTTTACCAGCTTCGAGCTTTACACCTCGAGTCGCTGCGTTCAGCTCACTGATCGACCCACCGGTCGACCCAAACAAAGAAAGCGGCACCGTCGGTCCGGAAATGATGAACATTTACATGCCCGGCGTCTCGGTGCAAAACCGTAAAGACGTTGACAACTGCAAGTTGCTAGTTCAAAACGCCGCAACACAACTGTATGACCCAATCAAGCAACTGCACGAGTGGTACAAGTACTACACCGAGAGCCTCGCCAAACTTGGCTGGGTCACCCAGGCGTCCCAAGTCAAGGATATAACCATCAGAAAAACCGGCCTCTCCATGGATGCTGTAGCCTTTGAGATACTTCAGGGCCTGGTGGGTGCAAATGCCCCCCAATTGCTGGCGCTCGCTGGCAAAGCCGTTGATGGCGTGAAAAATAATGAGGGCCTGATCAATATTTACAATCGCAATGCCAAAATTGGCTATGAAGCCAAGTTTGACATGTCGCCAGTCTGGCAAACCCGCGAAGGTTCGCCAATGATGATTCTTAACTGCACATCCGTGGATGTCAGGGAAAGCACTCGGGGCATTCTCTGGTGGAAGTCGACCAGTCAATCCACCGCTGTAAAATCGGCAGCATCGGCCGTTTATCTCAACGTGGATACCTATGACCAAGTACGTGCTGCCGTTCTTAAGAAGCTTGGCCAGGCTGCCGAAGACTTCCTGGACAGCATTCCGGGCTTTCAATAATTACATTCAAGTAAATTGATGAAAACCGAGGCCAATGAGTACTCATGGCCTCCGTTCCCGCCAATCCGCTTTCATCTCATTTTCCCGGAGCTTTTATGAAGTCTATGACACCCGACATTTACCTCGTCGACGGAAACATTACACTTTTTTACGGTTCACATTCCGAGGGCTATAAAAAAGACATTTTGCATTCCAGCCTACTGGCACAACTGATCGCCAACAGCACTCCCGATACTGAGCTCAATGCTTACCGAAAAACCCTGAGCATCTTCTCCTGGGCAACCAATAGCTTCGAAAACCGAAGAATCAAGAAAGAACCTTCGAGCCTGTTGACCCTTGCAAAGACAGGTTTATCCAGCGCATTAACGGAAGAGCAATTACAACAATTTAGCAACGTATTTACCATCATAAAACAGCTGCCTGATGATTCCCCGATCATTGAGGCGATATTGAATAAAACTCAAAGAGAACACATTCCCGCCGCCAACCCCGACACCTCCTTACCCAGTGTAAAACCCACCTTCAGCATCAGCATGCTTCTGACAATTGTCCGCGAAAACAAAACAACCCTTTCACTTCAAATATCGTTCGAAACTTCCCGCTCCGTTGACATCACGATTCTCGATCAAGTGATCCCCGAAAAGACTATTCTCGGTGACCCCGAAACCTTCTTATGGACTACCCATCTGCTGGAAGAGAAGTACGACGCCATCAGAAACCAGGTGACTGAAAAGCTGGGAAGCAAGGTAGACACCCACCTTTTTCACGTAGATCCAACTGCACTAATACACTAAATGAAAGACTGAAGCGCCAAAGGCATGCAGTGCATTAATGGCGCTGCGAACGCCATTGGCGCTCAAAGCCGCTGTTGGTGCCTTCTTCAACCCTTGACGGTCTTTGGCACCTTACCCGCCTTCATCTGCTCCAACAACGGTGCGCACTGATTCGGCTCGCCGCCACTCGGCGCTACCAGTGCCAGAAGCCCCGCCGCCGGACCGGCAATCACGCCCAGCGCCACCATCCCCGCGCCCCGCAGCATCAACGGTACGCCCTTCACGCCGGTATCCGGCTTGATGAACTTGCCGCGCACATACAGCGGCGAACGCAACGAGATCAGCCGCACGCCCTTGGACTCTGGCGTGATGGTCAGGTCGAGCTGCTCAGTGGCCATGTTCGCCGTGCCGTCGATGTAGACGATCGCGTTCTCGGTGTCGAACACAAACAGCCGGGAGGTCGCCAAACCGCTCTTGACGTCGAAGTCGGCCGCCGCGCAGTTGATCTTCACGTCCTGGTCGCCAAAGATTTTCCCGACCACATAATTGCCGACGTTCAACCCAGCCAGCTCCATCAATTGACGACTGATCGCACCATCATTCATCAACAGCTTCAGATCGCCGTTGGCGCTGCCCAGCAACGCTGCCACCGAGTTGCCGTGACCTGCGAGGTCGGCGTCACCGTTGAGCTCACCGAAGCTGGTCTTCATCGTCTCGAAGCTCGGGAACAGTTGCTTGAGTTTGAAGCCGCGCGCGGTCAGCTTCGCCCGTCCTTCCAGCGGCGTGGCAAGGCCATTCAGACGGATCTGCGCATCGAGCTTGCCGCCCGCGACACCAAAGCGCAGCGGCTCCAGGCTGATTTGACCATCGTTGAGCACCAGATGCGTGTAGAGATCGGTAAACGGCAGCTTCTCGCTCTGAACGATGCGTTTGCCGGTGAACTCGACATCGGCGTCCATATCGCGCCAGCGCTCGGTACGGAACTCCTCGACCGGCAATACCTTGTCTGCTGGCTGCTTGCTTTCGCCGCCTCGGGCCTTTTGCTTGGCATTGGAGTCGGCGCCGATCAACGGCGCGAGGTCGGCGAACAGCAGTTGATTGGAGACCAGCGCACCACTGAGCTTGGGCCGTGGCTGGCTGGCGACATACATCAGGTCGCCGTGAATATCACTGCCGCCGATGGCGCCGTTGAATGCCTCGTAGTGGAACGTCGCACCGTCCGCCTGGCGCAGGTTGGCG
The DNA here is from genome assembly GCF_000217955.3 of Pseudomonas fluorescens HK44. Taxonomy (GTDB): domain Bacteria; phylum Pseudomonadota; class Gammaproteobacteria; order Pseudomonadales; family Pseudomonadaceae; genus Aquipseudomonas; species Aquipseudomonas fluorescens_AQ. Next base: position 101,054 of record NZ_AFOY02000018.1, read on the forward strand.
ATCAAGTGACCGTCGGTGGCGTAAGGCGGCGAAGCCGGCAGGGGTATACCGGTCAAGGGATAAAGATTGCCCAGGCTGGAGCCGGCCAGTTTCAGGCGCAGGTCCAGTGCGCCGAGGTTCAGCGGGTCGGTCAGGGTGCCGGCCAGCTCGACACTGGTGTCGGCAATCTTCACCTGCGCGTGCAACGGGAACGGCTTGGTCGCGTCCTGTAATGCCAGCAGCCCACCGACCTTGCCTTCACCCGTCAGTTTCTGACCGTGATACTGGCCTTTGACCTTCAGCGCGAACGCATAGTCTTGCGGCGCCGAGCCCTTCTCCAGCGCTTTCTTCGCGGCTATATCACCAACGATGTCGCTGAACGGAATCGGCTTGCCCAGCAGATCGATCAGCAGGTCGAGCTGAGTGTTGAGGCCCTGATCGTCGAGCGTGACGTGGCCTTTGTCGAAGCCGATTGCGCCGATGTCTACCCCCCAGCGGGACGGTTCGGCATTCGGGTCTTTCGGATCGAACTTGAAGGTCCAGTTGGCGCGGCCATCGGCCAGGCGTTGCAGGTCGGCATTGGGTTCGGTGAGGTCGATACGCGGAATCACTACCCGCTGCGCCACTAGAGCCAACGGCGAGATCCGCAACTCGACGCGTTTGAGGCTGACCATTTGCGGCTTTTTCGACCAGTCCGGGTTGCCCAGGCTCAAGTCCTCGGCCACCACATGCGGCCATGGCACCCAGGCGCGCCAACCGCCTTCATCGATTTCACGTTTCCAGGCCACCGTCAGATTGCCGTTGATGGCAAAGGGTCGGTGCAGTTCTTCAGAAACTTTGGTGTTGAGCGGCGGTTTGATCCGGTTCCAGTCGAAGAACGCGATGATCACCACCAGCAGCGCCATCAACAGCACGAGACTGCCGACACCCCAAATGAGAATTTTACGAGTGCGCGTCATTGCACAGGGCTCCTGATTACGACTCAGCGCCCGAACTGCGACGCACGTATGAAACGGTAGGCCAGAAATCGGCGGATTATGGAAATTACGACTGGCAAATGCCCCGCAGGTTTAACGCCCCGTCCATTCGGGCATAAAAAACCAGTTTTCCTAACCACTCAGCCAGCTTCCGTTACCCGCTCCGCACTTTTCCGTCGCGCGAGTGAGTCGAAAATACCCACCTCGGTGCAAAAGCGTTCCGCGGAAACGTCCGTTCTAGAGGCTTTCCGCCGAACAATCAATTCCGTTGATTATTACCATTGCCTTTATGAACTTTTATATCGACTTATCGAGAGTAGCATTAGCTTCGTACCCACTTTATAGCCCTCCCGAGGAGCAGCCCATCATGAAACGCCAATTACTGCTTAGCCTGACCCTTTCGATGTTAGCCAGCACTGCTTTTGCTCTGCCATCTGCCGAGCAGGCAACCCCGCAAGTCAAATTCAGCCATTCGGCTTATAGCCAAACGGTTGCCGACGGGGCCAATGGTAACGAACGTCTGAAAGAAAAAGGCCTGATCACTCAGGACGGCTACGACAAGACACCACAAGGTCAGACCCTGGCCTCCGACGGTTCCGACCGCACTCCACAAGGTCAGACCCTGGCTTCCGATGGTTCCGATCGCACTCCACAAGGTCAGACCCTGGCTTCCGATGGATCCGATCGCACTCCACAAGGTCAGACCCTGGCTTCCGACGGTTCCGATCGCACCCCACAAGGTCAGACCCTGGCTTCCGACGGATCCGATCGCACTCCACAAGGTCAGACCCTGGCTTCAGACGGATCCGATCGCACTCCACAAGGTCAGACCCTGGCTGAAGGTGGTGGTGACCGCGTGATCGAACGCAATGCTAGTCTGAGCTAAGGCCATGCTGGCCCGGAAAAAAGCCCGATCTCCTGGATCGGGCTTTGACTTTATGTAGCTCGCACTCCCCGCCTCACGTTCCTTTACTCAAGTTCGACGCCAGCAAAGCCGATTTGCTAGAGTGCGCCGCTGTCCTTGATTAGAAGTCAGCCTCCTGATGCTGCCCCGCGCCGAACAGAAACAACAGACCCGCAACGCCTTGATGGACGCTGCCCGCCACCTGATGGAATGCGGCCGAGGATTCGGCAGCCTGAGCCTGCGTGAAGTGGCGAAAACCGCTGGCATTGTCCCGACCGGTTTCTACCGGCACTTTGCCGATATGGATCAGCTAGGCCTGGAACTGGTCAGGGAAGTCGGCCAGACCTTCCGCGAAACCATCCGCCTGGTGCGCCACAATGAATTCGTCATGGGCGGGATCATTGATGCCTCGGTACGAATTTTCCTTGATGTGGTCGCGGCCAACCGTTCGCAGTTCCTGTTTCTGGCGCGCGAACAATATGGTGGCTCGCTGCCAGTGCGCCTGGCCATCGGCAAACTGCGCGAAAACATCAGCTCGGACCTGGCCGCTGACCTGTCCTTGATGCCCAAACTGCAACACCTCGATTTTGCCGGGTTGTCGGTGATGGCCGACCTGATCGTCAAAAGCGTGTTCGCCACTCTCCCCGACATCATCGACCCGCCCGCCGAAGCCTTGCCCGTGCACCTGACGCCACAGGCGAAGATCACTCAGCAGCTGCGTTTTATCTTTATCGGCTTGAAGCACTGGCAAGGACTGGGCAGTACCGAGTAATCGTTCCCACGCAGAGTGCTGATCGTTCCCACGCTCCCGCGTGGAAAACAGCCCGGGACGCTCCGCGTCCCTTTGACGGCGTAACGCAAAGCGTCACCGGAGGCATTCCTTTGCTGCGCGTGGGAACGATCAATCAACCGCGCTGTAATTTGGTGCGCGCCAGAGTGCCACGCACCAACTTCACCCGGCTCACCTTCAAATCACGCAACATCCAGAAACATCTTCTACGCTCTGACAGGGTTTTCCTACGTCTCGGCCGATTGGCAAGCCCCTTGCTCTAGCCTGAGCATTGTCCTTTGCTGGAAGCCTTCCAATGCTGGTGATTCATCGCAGAATCGACCCTCAACCCGTCTGGGCCGCCGAGTTGCACCTGAACTTCGAGGCGCGCAGTAAAAGTCGCTTGCGCTGTTTCAGTGCCGAAGGTGAAGACGTCGGGTTGTTTTTGGAGCGCGGGCAGCCGCCACTGTACGACGGCGAATGCCTGGCGGCCGAAGACGGCCGCATCGTCCGCGTCTGTGCCCGCCCCGAACAACTGCTGCACGTCACCTGCGCCAATACGTTCGAACTGACCCGCGCCGCCTATCACCTGGGCAACCGCCACGTTGCCCTGCAAGTCGGTGACGGCTGGCTGCGCCTGCTCGACGATTACGTGCTCAAAGCCATGCTCGAACAGCTGGGCGCGCAGACCGCAAACATCGAAGCCGCGTTCCAGCCGGAGCACGGCGCCTATGGCGGTGGCCATCATCATTCGCGGCACGGCGACGAGGACTTCAACTATCCGCCGAAACTGCATCAGTTCGGCGTACGCACGTGAACCCGGCCTGGGCGCTGCTGCGTCTGGCCAGCCCGCAATTGCCGATTGGTGGCTACAGCTATTCCCAAGGCCTGGAAATGGCTGTGGATAACGGCCGCGTGACGAATCCGTCATCAGCCAAACGCTGGATCAGCGATCAGTTGCTGCTCAACCTGGCGCGCTTCGAAGCGCCGCTGCTGCTTGCCCATTGCACCGCCGCGGTCAATGACGACTGGCCACAGCTGCTGCAACGCTGTGAGGAACACCGCGCCAGCCGGGAAACCCGCGAGCTGCATCAGGAGAGCCGCCAAATGGGCTATTCCCTGCAGCAACTGCTCAACGGCTTGCCGGAACTGGATGACGCCGCCCGCAGCTTTCTCGCACAACGCAGCGAACCGCATCTGGCGCTCGGCTGGGCGCTGGCTGCCCGCGCCTGGCAGATCAGCCCGCAAGACGCACTCGCCGCCTGGCTCTGGAGCTGGCTGGAAAATCAATTGGCAGTGTTGATGAAAACCCTTCCGCTGGGCCAGCAAGCCGCACAACGCCTCACCAGCGAACTACTGCCGCTGCTGCAACAGGCGCAGCAAAACGCCTCAAGCATCGACCCTCAACATTACGGCAGCGCCGCTTTCGGCCTGTCCCTGGCGTGCATGGCCCATGAGCGCCAGTACAGCCGTCTGTTCCGTTCCTAGGGCCTGTTATTTTGGAGAATCACATGAACACACAACCTCTGCGCGTCGGCATCGGCGGCCCGGTCGGTTCCGGCAAAACCGCGCTGACTTTGGCCCTGTGCCTGGCGTTGCGTGATCGCTACAACCTGGCAGTGGTCACCAACGACATCTACACCCGCGAAGACGCCGATTTTCTGGTGCGCAACGAAGCGCTGGCCCCCGAACGGATCATTGGCGTGGAAACCGGCGGTTGCCCGCACACGGCGATCCGCGAAGATGCGTCGATCAACCTCGAAGCGGTAGATCAACTGAACCGGCGCTTTCCCGGTCTCGATCTGATTCTGGTGGAGTCCGGTGGCGACAACCTGTCGGCGACCTTCAGCCCGGAACTCTCGGACCTGACGATCTACGTGATCGACGTCTCGGCCGGCGACAAGCTGCCACGCAAGGGCGGACCGGGGATCTGCAAATCCGACCTGCTGGTGATCAACAAGATCGACCTGGCGCCACTGGTAGGCGCATCGCTGTCGATGATGGACAGCGACACCCGGCGCATGCGAGGCGGTAAGCCGTTTGTCTTCAGTAACCAGAAAACCGGCCAGGGCCTTGAAGAAATCATCGCCTTCATCGAGCGCCAGGGGTTGCTGACCGCAGCCTGAAACTTATCCACACGCGTTATCAACAAGGAAGCTTATTCATGACACTCAAACGCATCTCCGCCGCCGCTGCCCTGCTGCTTACGCCCGCCCTGGCCTTCGCCCACCCCGGCCATGGCGACAACGGTTTGCTGGCCGGTATCAGCCACCCGATTGGCGGTCTCGACCATGTGCTGGCGATGCTGGCCGTGGGGTTATGGGCCGCGCAACAAAAGGGCGCAGCGCGCTGGGCGCTGCCGTGTGCCTTCGTCGGCGTCATGCTGATCGGCGGAATGCTCGGGTTTGAGGGCTTGAACCTGCCAGCGCTGGAGAGCGGGATTGCCGCTTCGGTGCTCGCGTTGGGCCTGGCGGTGGCATTGGCGGTGCGTCCACCGTTGAGCCTGGCGATTGGCGCAACGGCACTGTTTGCCTTGTTCCACGGTGTGGCGCATGGCCTGGAGCTTCCGGCCATGTCCAGCCCGTGGACTTATGCGATGGGTTTTGTCGCGGCAACCGCTGCCCTGCATGCTGCCGGTTTCGCACTGGTGCGCGTGTTGCCGCAAGCCGCTGCGCCGTTGGTTCGGCTGGCCGGTGCTGCTTCAGCGGCAACCGGAGTCTGGTTGCTCGCCGGCTGAGTTTTCTATTGTCAGCACCGGCCCCATCGCGAGCAGGCTCGCTCCACATTGGTCCTGCGCACACAACTCCATTGTGGGAGCGAGCCTGCTCGCGATGAGGGCCGGACAGACACTGCTTCTCTCAGGCCTGCTACCATGTCGCGCAAACACTCCTGCCGTGACGACGCCAGCCAATGCCCGATGCTCCCCGCTCCGCCTCCCAGCCTGAATTGAATACCCTGTTCGCCACCGTGCAGCAGCACTTCCTGGACGTGATCGTGCCGCTCTGGCAAGGTCCCGGCTGGAACGCAGACATGGCGCTGCCGTATGAAGCACTGGACGCCGAGCACCGGCCATTGCCGCCACAACGCTACCGAGCCATGGCCTGCGCGCGGCAGCTGTACCTGTTCGCCAGCCTGATCGGTGATGTACCGGCTGCCGAAGAGCGGGCCGCCGCGCTGTTTCGCTCGTTGCAACGGCATTTCCACGATGCTGAGCACGGCGGCTGGTTCTACAGCATCAATGCCCATGGCGCACCGCTGGATCAGCGTAAAGACCTCTACACCCACGCCTTCATTCTGTTTGCCTGCGCCCATTACTGGGCCAAGGTTCGTGAGCCGTTGGTTGCGTCGGTGCTCAATGCTGCACTGGAAGTCGTCGCCCAGCGTTTCGCCACAGACGACGGTCTGTACGAAGCCTGCCTCGACCGCGACTGGTCATCGCTCCAGTCCGGGCCGTTGCAGAACCCGCTGATGCACCTGGCCGAAGCGTTCCTCGCCACCCTGTCAGTACGCGACGACGCCCCGGTCGAGGCCTCGCTCAATGCACTGTGCGAGGCCATGCAAAAGCACTTCATCGACCCGCAGCACGGGGTGATGATGGAAAAACCGCTGGGGGCTGTGGATAACTGGTTTGAGCCGGGGCATCAATTCGAATGGTTCTTCCTGCTGGAGTCATCGGCGTTGCTGCGCGGATCAACACTGCACGCCTCGCTGACCCGCGCATTCCCGCTCACCGAACAACTGGGCGTCAATCAGCAAACGGGCGCAGTGCGAGCGATGCTCGACCTTGAACTGGACGGCCGACCTCGTGATGAGACCCAGCGCATCTGGGCCCAGGCAGAATACCTGCGCGCCCTGACTTTGCGTCCGGACAGCGAAGCGTTGCTTGAGCGTCAATTGAACGCCTTGCAACAGCGCTTCGTGCATGCTGGTGGCTGGTACGAGTGCCTGGACAGGGATGGCGCGGTCAGCCGCCGGGACATGCCGTCGACCACGCCTTACCATTTGGCGACCTGTTATCGCGGCCTCGCCGAATATTTCGGCTGACAGAAAGACCACCATCGCGAGCAGGCTCGCTCCCACAGGGATCGGCTAACACCAGAGATCAAATAATGAAATGGCTACCCCCGCCGCCCCCTGTGATCGCCCACTAAGCTTTCGCAGGGGGCTCATCGGAGACCGTTGCCATGAACAAAGTAGCTATTGCCGCCATCGATCTGGGAAAACACTCTTTCCATCTACACGCGCAAGATGATCGTGGTCATGAGTTTACCGCAAAAAGTTTACTCGTGCGGCGCTCATGCAGCACCTGATGAATCTCGAACCCTGCACCGTTGTGATGGAAGCCTGCGGCGGAGCCCACTTCATGGCGCAGGAGGTCGCGAAGCTGGGACATACGCCCAAGCTCATTGCCCCGCATCTCGTACGCCCTTACGTGAAAAGCAACAAAAACGACTTCGCTGATGCCGAGGCGATCTGCGAGGCGGCGACTCGTCCAACAATGCGCTTTGTACACCCCAAAACCCAGGCTCAGCAGCTGCTGGCCATGCTCAACTCGACACGCGATTCGTTCATCAAAGAGCGCACCGCGACCGTCAATCGGATTCACGCAGCGCTTTTGGAGGTCGGCGTCAGTCTGGCCACAGGCTTCAAGCCCATCAAAGAACTGCCCGCTCGGCTTGAAGCGAGTTCAATTCCTGTGCCCATCAAAAAACTTCTGACGAGGTTGCAGGAGCACTTCACCTATCTGGATGGGCAGATCAAGACGCTGGACAAGGAAGTGGAATGCCAGGCCGCCGAAGATGATCTGGCGGCTCGTTTGATGACCATGCCCTGCGTAGGCCCGATCACCTCCAGCGTCCTGGCTGCCGAATTGGGCGATGGCAAGCAGTTCAAATGCGGCCGAGGCTATTCGGCCTCAATCGGGCTGATACCCAAACAGCATTCTACGGGCGGCAAGACCGTCCTGCTGGGCATCAGCAAGCGAGGTGATCGCAACCAGCGGCGCCTGCTTGTCCAATGTGCCCGTGTTTACCTGATGCAACTGGACCGACAGAAAGGCTGGCTGGCGGACTGGGTCCGGCAGCTATTGGCCCACCATCACTCCAACCATGTGGTCTGCGCGCTGGCCAACAAGCTGGCAAGGATCGCCTGGGCGATTGCTGGCCCACCACACTGAATTTGATGCAGGGCCAACCGCGATGAACGCCTGACCCTGCTGTCACCCGAGCACCACCCACCTGGTTTTGCGATGCTGGATAACAGATGACGTGAACGGCTAACCGGCCTGACGACAACCCTGAGCTCCCACACGGCTGAAAGGCCGTTCGAATAATTAGGATCGTTAGGCATCGATTCTCATCGAGGCGCGGGGTTGCCACCCCACACAGACGCCGGATAGATGAAAGCAAGCCAAACACGCATCAAAAACAGTATTGCAGAAAAGGGGGTAACCATAGATGTGGGAGCGAGCCTGCTCGCGATGAAGGCGACTCGGTCTTACGCTTTGCTACTGCGGTCGATTGCAAACCCGCCCCAGGTCTGGCTCACCGGCATCAACTCCAGACGGTTGATGTTGATGTGCGCCGGGGCATTGAGGACCCAGAAAATCGTCTCGGCGATGTCCTGCGGCTGGATCGGCTCGGCACCCGCGTAAGTGGCGTCGTAGCGTGCCTGGTCACCGCCAAAGCGCACCAGCGAGAACTCGCTTTCACACAGGCCCGGCTCGATGTTGCTCACCCGCACACCGGTGCCTTGCAGGTCGCAACGCAGGTTCAGCGAGAACTGTTTGACGAACGCTTTGGTCGCGCCATACACGTGGCTGCCCGGGTATGGGTAGTTGCCGGCGATGGAACCCAGGTTGATGATCCCGGCACCGCGGCCGTGGGCGATCAAGCGTGGCAGCAGCAGGCGAGTGCTGTACATCAGGCCTTTGATATTGGTGTCGACCATGGTCTCCCAATCGTCCAGATCGCACTTGGGCGCAGGGTCTACACCCAGGGCCAGGCCCGCGTTGTTGATCAGCCCGCGCAGCTTGGCAAACGACGGCGGCAGGTTGTCGATCGCCTCCTCCATGGCCTTGCGGTCACGCACGTCGAGCACCAGGCCATGGACTTCGGTCTGCTTCGACAATTCGGCGCACAAGGCATTCAGACGCTCTTCACGACGGCCTGTCAGTACCAGTTTCCAGCCGGCCTCGGCAAAACGACGGGCACAGGCTTCACCAAAACCGGACGTCGCGCCGGTAATAAACAGGGTGTTGGACATCGTGTTCTCCTGGTTTGGGCTGATACGCAGCCGTTGGAATAAAAACTCAACCAGCAGCATGCCCGGCCCGGAGCGCAGCGGCAACCAGGTCATTGGTGATCACTTCACAGGCTGCGTGCACACTGGATCTGCGAGAAGCTGCCGCCATTGAGGGTGACGATCGTGGCGCTGGTTTTCTCGATCTCGCTGGGGAGCGTCAGGTGCAGGTCCTTGAGGGCCCTCTGCGGGGTTTGCCAGAGGATGGTCTTGTACCTCACGTAACCAGTGGCTTCACCGCCGCCCGTGACGAGCCGGATCGTACTGCCGCCGGGTCGATAGTAAAGGGTGGTGCTCGCCCCCGTGCAGACGTACGCATACTCCTTTTGCGGCGTGGGCAGCAGGCCACCGGACAATCCGCCCACCAGGCTATACAACGCAGCGCTGATCACGAAAATACCGGCAAGCCCCGCCAACACCGTCGCCAGCCCGTTGTAATTGCCGAACAGGCGACGCGGCGGCTCGTCACTGGACGCGTCAATCGAAGGCGCAGGCGATGCAGTCAGGACGACCTCGGGTTTCACGAGAGGCAACGCAACCGGTTCGCGGACCGGCTGCTGAAACCTGACCGCACGTGCAACCGGCTGCACGACCGCAAGTTTGGGCAACCGCGCACGTTGCCGAAGAATGATCCGGGCCTGAAGAACCACATACGCCGCACACAACAGGGGCACCACTTGATTGAGTGCAGGTGACTGGCTGTTGACCCAGCCCACGACCACCGGATCGGAGACCGCAATATCTCCCGCGACATAGCCCAGCAGTGCGGCGCCAATCGACACCAGCACCGGCTGACGCTGTAGCAACCGAGTGATTTGCAGGCTGCCGAACATCAGCAGCGGCACGCTCATCAGCAAGCCCAGCACCAGATAAAAGACACTGCCCTGTGCCACCGCCGCCAGACCGACCACGTTGTCCATGCTCATGATCAGGTCGGCGGTCAGCACCGTGACCACTGCGCCGCCCAACGTCTGCGGTGAGCCGCCTGACGAATCGCCCTCCTCGCCGGCCTCTTCCTCGGTCAGCAGCCGTATGGCGATCACCAGCAACAGCAGCGCGCCGATCAATTTGAGCCACGGCACCAGCAGCAACCAACCGGCCAGTGTGGTCAGCAGTGCCCGCAGGACGATGGCGCCACTGGTGCCGATCAACACGGCCCGACGCAGCTGCTGCGGCGGCAACCCGCGACAGGCCAGGGCGATCACCAACGCGTTGTCGCCCGACAGGATCAAGTCCAGCAGGAACACTTCGAAGACCATGCTCAGCGCGTGCAGTGCACCATCAAATAACATCGAGCGGTTTCCTGGCAAAAGACGGCGTCATCGGAACATCATCCCAGCGAACCGCTCAGGCCTGTGGTCTGCACACAGATCACTCATAGCCATCGCTACTTGCCGCTGGTCGCTGCCGGTCCGTTCCGGAACTGCTTGAGAAACGCAGCATCAGGCGTCAGTACCAACATCGGCTGACTGTCGGACAGCGCCTGGCGGTAGGTCTGTAACGAGCGGTACAACTTGTAGAATTCCGGGTCTTTGCTGAACGCCGCCGAAAGAATCTGGTTGGCCGCCGCATCGGCCTCACCATGAGTGATTGCCGACTGGCGCTGGACTTCCGAGAGCAACACCGTGCGATCACGGTCGGCCTTGGCCTGGATTTGCTGGGCCCATTCAAACCCCTGCGCGCGCAGTTCCTTGGCTTCGCGCTGGCGCTCGGATTTCATCCGGTCGTAAATCGCCTGACTGGCCTCCAGCGGCAGATCGGCGCGGTGCAGACGCACCTCCGTCACCTCGATGCCGAGTGCGCGAGCCTTGTCGGCGACGTCTTTCTCGATGATCGCGACTTCCTGCTGACGGGCCGGCGACAACAGCGAACGCAGCGATACCTCACCCAACTCACGGCGCAGTGAAGAACTGACCATTTGCGTCAGCTGGGCATTGGCTTGGTCCAGGGTCCCGACGGCCTGATAAAACCGCAGCGGGTCGCTGATGCGAAAACGCGTATAGGTCTCGACCTCGATACGCTTCTGATCGCCGAGAATTACTTGTTCGGCCGGCGATGCCAGGGTTTGCAGACGGCTGTCGTAAAACACGATGGAATCGCTGAACGGCACCTTGAACTTGAGCCCCGGCTCCCCGGCAACGCCCATCGGCGCGCCAAAGCGGATGATCAGTGCCTGTTGCGATTCATCGACGACATAGGCCGACGCGGCCAACGCCCAAAGCGCAAGCGCGACCACGGCTGCGGCCAACCATTTGACGGTGCGGTTCATGGTCGGGCGTCCTTTTGCTGCGGTTTGCCAGGCTCGCTCAGCGGCATGTACGGCACCACTCCGGACATGCCCTTGCCGGAAGAATCAATGATGACTTTGGAAGCCTTTTTCAGAACCTCATCCATGCTCTCCATGTACAGACGCCAGGCAGTGACGTCTTTGGATTGCACATAGCTGTTGTAAACCGAGAGAAACCGCTTGGCCTCGCCCTCGGCCAGGTTGCCGACTTGCGCCTGGTAAGCTTCGGCTTCCTGGGTGATACGCGCCGCGTCACCACGGGCACGGGGAATCACGTCGTTGGCATAGGCTTCGGCTTCGTTGCGGGCGCGTTCCTGGTCGGCGCGGGCGCGCTGTACATCGTTGAACGCATCGATCACCTGCGGCGGCGGATCGACCCGTTGCAATTGCACCTGAGTGATGAGAATCCCCGCCTGCTCGCGGTCCAGCAGTTGCTGCAGCAAGTCCCGGGTTTCATCGGCGATCTGTGCACGCTTGTCAGACATCACCGACTGAATCGGCGTACGCCCAATCACCTCGCGCAGCGCGCTTTCGGCTGCAAGTTTCACCGAGCGCTCCGGATCGCTGATCTTGAACAGGTAAAGCCGCGCGTCCTTGATCCGCCAGAACACCGTACAGTCGGCTTCGACGATGTTTTCGTCACCGGTGAGCATCTGCTTGTCGCGCGCGCCATTGCTCGCAGCGCTCTGCACACTGGTACTGGTGCCCAGTTGCAACTGATTGACCTGAGTGATCTTGGGTAACAGGACCGTTTCGACAGGATAGGGCAAGTGATAGTGCAGTCCGGACTCCGCGGTTTGCTGCCAGCGCCCGAAGCGCAGCACAATGCCCTGCTCGTCCGGCTGAACCTTGTAGATGCCGGAGCTGATCCAGGCCAGTAAAACCAGCCCGCCGATCAGTGCCAGTCCCCGTCCACCGAGATCCATCACGGCCAGATCGTAGCCCAATCGCTTGAACAGCCGACGCAACGGGCTGACAGACTCGACAGGAACAAAGGCGGGACTATCGGTCATGCAATGGCTCCATGTCGTCAAATGACGAGCGCCCATTCAGGGGCGCCAAGGCGCGCAGAGTACCTGAACCCAAAACCGCGAAAATGAAAATTCTGTCATGTTCGCTGTACAAAAAACGCTCAACTACTGCCAGCCCTTGGCCGCTCTGGCCCGCAGGCAACTGCACGCACCTTATCCACAGCCCCGTCCACAGTCTTTGGGGGCAAGTGCAAACCTTGAGACGCGCTATCTACAAGGCTTTGCGGGCAGATTTGAAAGTTTTTTGCTTGACCTGGGCACTGACAAGTGTAGCCAGCATCGGTTGGTGCGACCGGCCAGTCGCAGAGACGATGGCTACACACCAGTTATTACGGCCCTTTGCCGAGTCTTTCCAGAGTTTAACCACAGACTTATCCACAGGCTGTGCAACGACTGTTCAGCCGCTGGGCACCGGTAACAAAAAGGTTGACAAGGCTTACTCAAGGCCGCTGAAAAACGCCTGATCAAAAAACAACCACAACCCTGCAAGCCACGCCGTTAAAGGCGTCCAGGCAGTTGCTCCCATGTTACCCACAGCCAGTTCCACAGCAAACGGGGACAAGTCAAAACTGTGGAAAAACAGCCATTTGCAGCGGCTTTATGTCGCGCTTTAACAGGTTGCGAATATTGTTTTCCACATTTTTCGCAAACACCTGCGGACACCTGAAAAACATCCACCTGCGTAGCAGCTGTCGAGCCTGCGAGGTGGTGTTCGAGGCGGGCCGCGTTCGGACGACGTCCTCGAGAATCCGCGTATGCGGTTTGCCTGGAAAAATGCGTCAGCTGACTTTACGACCGCTCTATGGCCGAACGCATGCAGTTGCGCTTCACTTCGTTCGCTGGGGCCAGCTAACGGCGGGACTTGCACTCACAAGATTGCGCCTATGCTGGGCGCACAAAAGAAACGCCAGCCTCATGAGGCTGGCGTTGCTCTCAAACCACCAGATTGTTCATCTCGCAGTATTCTTCCCACTCGACGCCCAGCACTTCGGCTGCTTCCTTGTGCAACGCAAGGCGCGTCGCTTCGTATTCTTCCGGCGTTGAGGTGTACTTGAGCGTCAGCTCCCAGGGCTGCAAGCCCTGTGCTTCTGCCTCGTCCTCGAACGCCCACTGAATCTGATCTTTCTGATCGTCGGCGCTCAGGTTCTTGATCTCTTCCATCAATTCTGGCGCATCAAGCATGTACTTCTTGAGGGCCTCTGCGTGACGGGCTTCTTGTGTCAGTTCTTTAACAGTCATTTCGTTCTCTCTGATCTAGGAATGGAAGATGGATCTGGATCATCAAGGATCTCTCTGACGCAGAAAACCGTTTAAAGCACGGTTTATCTGGCCTTCAGAACCATTCGGGATCATCTGAAAACAAGTGGTGCCTGGTGCCCGAGACAGGAATCGAACCTGCGACCTTCGCGTTACGAGTGCGCTGCTCTACCGACTGAGCTACACGGGCGGTGGGCTAAAGCTAGCACTGACTTTGGGGTCGGGCAACCTGGACAAGCGCCTCATTTTTCACGGATTTGCACTGAGCCTCTGTAGTAGCTGGCAAAGCTAGCTGCTACAAGGGGCGCATTGACTGCACACAGCAAAACGCCCCGAACCAGTCGGGGCGTTTGCTTGTTCAGCGCTTAAGCTGCGGGGTAATTAAACGCCCGAAGCCTTGGCCGCTGCTACGTCTTTGATGGACAGCTTGATACGGCCGCGGTTGTCCACGTCCAGTACCAGAACTTCCACTTCCTGGCCTTCTTTCAGGATGTCGGTCACTTTCTCGACACGAGCGTCGCTCAGCATCGAGATGTGAACCAGACCGTCCTTGCCAGGCAGGATGTTGACGAATGCGCCGAAGTCGACGATGCGCTCAACTTTACCGACGTAGATCTTGCCGATTTCAGCTTCAGCGGTGATACCCAGAACACGCTGACGAGCGGCTTCAGCTGCTTCCTTGGTTTCACCGAAGATCTTGATCGAGCCGTCGTCTTCGATGTCGATCGAAGCCTTGGTCTCTTCACAGATCGCACGAATGGTCGCGCCGCCTTTACCGATGACATCACGGATTTTGTCGGTGTCGATTTTCATCGCGATCATGGTCGGAGCGTTTTCCGACAGCTCGGTACGCGACTGGGCAATGATCTGGTTCATCTGGCCGAGGATGTTCAGGCGCGCTTCCAGGGCTTGGCCCAGAGCGATCTCCATGATTTCTTCGGTGATGCCTTTGATCTTGATGTCCATCTGCAGCGCGGTAACACCTTTGGAGGTACCGGCTACCTTGAAGTCCATGTCGCCCAGGTGGTCTTCGTCACCCAGGATGTCGGTCAGGACGGCGAATTTCTCGCCTTCTTTAACCAGACCCATGGCGATACCGGCAACCGGCGCCTTCATCGGCACACCAGCGTCCATCAGAGCCAGGGAAGCGCCGCAAACCGACGCCATCGAGCTGGAGCCGTTGGACTCGGTGATTTCCGATACCACACGGATGGTGTACGGGAACACGTCAGCAGCAGGCAGCATGGCCTGAACCGAACGGCGGGCCAGACGGCCGTGACCGATTTCGCGACGACCGGCGCCACCCATGCGGCCACACTCGCCCACCGAGAACGGAGGGAAGTTGTAGTGCAGCATGAACGGGTCTTTTTTCTCGCCTTCCAGGGTGTCCAGCAGTTGTGCGTCACGGGCGGTGCCCAGAGTCGCGACTACCAGAGCCTGGGTTTCGCCACGGGTGAACAGCGCCGAACCGTGGGTCTTCGGCAGAACGCCAACTTCGATGTTCAGCGGACGTACGGTGCGGGTGTCCCGGCCGTCGATACGTGGCTTGCCGTTTACGATGTTCTCGCGAACGGTGCGGTATTCGATTTCACCGAAAGCCGCTTTGACTTCGCTGGAAGAAGGCTGGCCTTCTTCACCGGACAACTTGGCAACAACCTGGTCTTTCAGTTCGCCCAGGCGAGCGTAACGGTCGGCCTTGACGGTGATGGTGTAAGCCTGGGAGATCGCGTCGCCGAACTCGGCACGGATAGCGCCCAGCAGTGCGGTGGCTTCAGGCGCAGGAGCCCAGGTCCAGGTTGGCTTGGCAGCTTCGGCAGCCAGTTCTTTGACAGCGTTGATCACAACCTGGAACTCGTCGTGAGCAAACAGTACCGCGCCCAGCATCTGGTCTTCGGTCAGCTCTTTGGCTTCCGATTCAACCATCAATACCGCTTCCGAAGTACCGGCAACGACCATGTCCAGGCTCGAGGCTTTCAGTTGTTCGTAAGTCGGGTTCAGCAGGTAACCGGTGCTTTCGTGGAACGCGACGCGGGCAGCGCCGATCGGGCCATCGAAAGGAATGCCGGAGATGGCCAGTGCAGCCGAGGTACCGATCATCGCAGCGATGTCCGGATCGGTCTTCTTGCTGGTGGAAACGACGGTGCAGACTACCTGCACTTCGTTCATGAAGCCTTCCGGGAACAGCGGACGGATCGGACGGTCGATCAGTCGGGAAGTCAGGGTTTCTTTCTCGGAAGGACGGCCTTCGCGCTTGAAGAAACCGCCAGGGATCTTACCGGCAGCGTAGGTTTTTTCCTGGTAGTGAACAGACAGGGGGAAGAAGCCCTTGCCTGGATCGGCTTGCTTGGCACCGACTACGGTCACCAATACGCTGACGTCGTCGTCAACGGTGACCAATACTGCGCCGGAGGCCTGACGGGCGATACGGCCAGTCTCGAGGGTAACGGTCGACTGACCGAACTGGAATTTTTTGATTACCGGGTTCACGGTGTCCTACCTTCTTTGTGGCTCTTGGGGGAACTGGTTTTCTTGCGAAATTCTTGGGCAATGTCGGGAATCGGCCCAACCCTTGTCCAGGGGTAAAACGTGTGTCCAGATAAAACTTGAGGCTGGGAGCCTGCCATGCGCCTGCAGGAAACCCGCAGACGCACGACAGACAACCAACCTCTAGCGCAATCGCTGATTAGCGACGCAGACCCAGGCGACCGATCAGAGCCTGGTAACGGCTCAGATCTTTGCCTTTCAGGTAGTCCAGCAGCTTACGGCGCTGGTTTACCATGCGGATCAGACCACGACGGGAGTGGTGATCTTTACCGTTGGCCTTGAAGTGACCTTGCAGCTTGTTGATGTTGTGGGTCAGCAGTGCAACTTGCACTTCTGGCGAACCAGTGTCACCAACAGCTTGCTGGTAGTCAGCTACGATTTGAGCTTTTTCTTGAACGTCGAGAGCCATGAGGCAATCCTTTTATCAGGAAACCACCCAAAGGGCGATTTCAACAGGCCAGGGACAAATCCCTGTATCTAAAAATGAGTAGTGACCGTGCCTGTTAACAGCCACCCTCGTTCGGTCATTCTGACCGAATCAGTCGACGCGGTGCGATGCGCCCGTCTTCGCTCACTTCACCGATACCGATGAAGCGACCATTGTGATCCTGTACGCGTACCATGCCAAACTTCGGTGCATCCGGGGCGCGTACCGGCTGGCCGTTGAGCCAGTAGAACGAGCTGTGCTCCGAGAACTGCAACAGTGGCCAATCCAGCAGGCCGCTGTCCGATGGCATCAGGAAGCGATCAACCGCTTCGTTGCCGCCTTCGGCATGTACTGCTTCCAACTCTTCCAGCGTGACCGTCTGGGCCAGGCTGAACGGACCGGCCTGGGTACGTCGCAACTGCGCAACGTAAGCGCCACAACCGAGTGCTTCACCAATATCCTCCACGAGGGTGCGGATATAGGTGCCTTTGCTGCAATCTACGGCGAAGCGCGCAGTATCACCTTCAAAGGCCAGCAATTCCAAGCGCGCAATAGTAACAGAACGCGGTTCGCGCTCCACCACTTCACCTGCACGAGCCAACTTGTACAACGGCTGACCGTCACGCTTGAGGGCTGAGTACATCGGCGGTATCTGACTGATTTGCCCACGAAATTTCGGCAAAACCGCTTCGATATCGGCGCGACCAACGGTCACCGGGCGCTCCTGCAAAACTTCGCCTTCAGCGTCTGCCGTGGTGGTGGTCTTGCCCAATTGCGCCAGGGTTTCATAGCCCTTGTCGGAGTCGAGCAGGTATTGCGAGAACTTGGTCGCCTCACCGAAGCACAGCGGCAACACGCCGGTGGCCAACGGATCAAGACTGCCGGTGTGCCCGGCCTTCTCGGCATTGAGCAGCCAGCGAACCTTCTGCAACGCCGCGTTGGAGGTGAACCCCAGCGGCTTGTCGAGCAGGATGATGCCGCTGACGTTACGACGGATACGTTTGACCTGAGCCACCGATTACTCCTTGGTGTCTACGGGTTCTGCCGCAACCGGGTGCTGATTGTCTTCAGCCACGGCGCGTTCGATCAATGCCGACAGATGAGCGCCACGCACGACGCTTTCGTCGTAGTGGAAGTGCAGCTGAGGAACGCTGCGCAGCTTCATCTCGCGAGCCAACTGCATGCGCAGGAAACCGGCAGCCGAGTTCAGTACTTTGATGCTTTGAGCAATATCGTCTGCGCTGTCCTGGCCCATTACGGTGATGAAGATCTTGGCGTGACCGACGTCACGGCTGACTTCAACAGCGGTAATGGTGACCAGGCCGACGCGTGGGTCTTTGACTTCACGACGGATCAGCTGTGCCAGCTCACGCTGCATCTGATCGCCGATACGTTGGGTACGGCTGTATTCTTTTGCCATGTCTTGTTACCTGTTACTGCCTCACGGTGAAACCCGTGTGGTCTGAAAGCGGCAAACGCCCGGCCTGACAGAAGCCAGACCGGGCGTTGCGTTTAGAGTCCGGGCGATGCGCCGTGCATTTGCATGCGGCTGCCCATCACGGCTCTTGAAGTGCGCGAGTTAGAGGCTGCGAGCAACCTGAACCTTCTCGAAGACTTCGATCTTGTCACCGACTTTGACGTCGTTGTAGCTCTTCACGCCGATACCGCATTCCATGCCGGCACGTACTTCGGAAGCGTCATCCTTGAAGCGGCGCAGGGATTCCAGCTCGCCTTCGAAGATAACGATGTCTTCACGCAGCACACGGATTGGACGGTTACGGTGCACAACACCTTCGATAACCATGCAACCGGCGATCGCGCCAAACTTCGGCGAACGGAACACGTCGCGGACTTCAGCGATACCCAGGATGTTCTCCCGAACGTCGCTGCCAAGCATACCGGTCAGGGCTTTCTTGACGTCTTCGATGATGTCGTAGATCACGTTGTAGTAACGCATATCCAGACCTTCCTGCTCGACGATCTTGCGAGCGCCGGCATCGGCACGCACGTTGAAGCCGAACAGTACAGCGTTGGAGGCCAGTGCCAGGTTGGCGTCGCTCTCGGTGATACCACCGACACCGCCACCGACTACACGCACTTGCACTTCGTCGTTACCCAGGCCGTTCAAGGCGCCGTTCAACGCTTCCAGCGAACCACGGACGTCGGATTTGAGGACGATGTTAAGCGTCTTCTTCTCTTCCTGGCCCATGTTCTCGAAGATGTTTTCCAGCTTGCCTGCGTGAGCACGAGCCAGTTTGACTTCACGGAACTTGCCTTGACGGAACAGAGCCACTTCACGGGCTTTCTTCTCGTCGGCAACCACGCTCATCTCGTCGCCAGCGTCCGGGGTACCGTCCAGGCCGAGAATCTCGACAGGGATGGAAGGACCGGCTTCCTTGATTGGCTTGCCGTTCTCGTCGAGCATGGCGCGAACGCGGCCATAGTTCGAACCGACCAGCACCATGTCGCCTTGGCGCAGGGTGCCGTCCTGAACCAGAACGGTTGCAACCGGGCCACGACCTTTGTCGAGACGCGATTCAACCACGACACCACGGCCAGGAGCCGAAGGAGTCGCTTTCAGTTCGAGAACTTCAGCTTGCAGCAGAACAGCTTCGAGCAGCTCGTCTACACCCGTACCGACTTTCGCCGAAACCGATACGAACGGAGTGTCGCCGCCCCACTCTTCCGAGGTCACGCCGTGAACCGACAGTTCGCTACGGATGCGATCGAGATCGGCGCCCGGCTTGTCGATTTTGTTCACTGCAACAACCAGTGGAACACCAGCAGCCTTGGCGTGCTGTACGGCTTCAATGGTCTGCGGCATTACGCCGTCGTCCGCTGCAACCACCAGGATCACGATGTCGGTCGCCTTGGCACCACGAGCACGCATGGCGGTAAACGCGGCGTGACCCGGGGTGTCGAGGAAGGTGACCATGCCGCGTTCGGTTTCAACGTGGTATGCACCGATGTGCTGGGTGATACCGCCGGCTTCGCCAGCCGCTACCTTGGCACGACGGATATAGTCGAGCAGCGAGGTCTTACCATGGTCAACGTGGCCCATTACGGTCACGACTGGCGCACGGGAGAAAGCCTCACCTTCAAACTTCAGGGACTCGGCCAGGGAATCTTCCAGGGCGGTGTCGCTGACCAGGGTCACTTTGTGGCCCAGCTCTTCAGCAACCAGTTGAGCAGTTTCCTGATCAAGTACCTGGTTGATGGTCGCTGGGGTACCCAGTTTGAACATGAACTTGATGATTTCAGCAGCCTTGACCGACATCTGCTGAGCGAGATCGCCAACAGTGATGGTCTCGCCGATCTTCACTTCACGCACGACAGGGCCGGTTGGGCTCTGGAAACCGTGGGCGTTGCGTTTCTTCAGCTTGGCCTTGCCGCGACCGCCACGACGGAAACCATCGCTTTCTTCGTCGGTAGTCCGTGGAGCAACGCGTGGAGCAGGCGCCTTTTCCTTGACCGACGCACGATGTGGAGCGTTTTTGCGCTCACCATCACCCGCGCCACGACGATTGTTATCGTCGGCACGTGGTTTGTCCGGACGACGCTGTTCGTCGCGTTTGCGAGTGTCAGCCGCTGGCGCAGCTGCTACAACCGGTGCTTCACGCACTGGCTCGGCAACTGCAGCAGGTGCTGCAACAGCTTCAGTAGCAGGTTGCACAGCAGCAGGCTGGCGACGCGCTTCTTCTTCGGCGCGACGCTTGGCTTCTTCTTCAGCCTTCTGACGTGCAGCATTTTCTACTGCGCGACGTTCTTCCAGCTCGCGTTTGCGCTCGGCTTCGATTTCTTCCGGGCTGCGCTGTACGAAGACTTTCTTCTTGCGTACTTCAACGCTGATGCTTTTGCTGCCAGCAACACGCAGGGTGCTGGTGGTTTTACGCTGCAACGTGATTTTGCGCGGTTCTTCCACTTTCGCCTTGTGGCTGCTTTTCAAGTGAGTCAGCAAAGATTGCTTCTCACTGTCGGTCACATGTTCCTCGGCGGCGGTGTGCGGCAGACCTGCCTCACGCATCTGCTGCAGCAGGCGCTCTACCGGTGTTTTGACCTCATCGGCCAGTTGTTTCACCGTGACTTGCGTCATGCACTTCTCTCCTCAGGCCGCGCCTATTACTCGAACCAATGGGCTCGGGCGGCCATGATCAACTTGCCGGCACGATCATCGTCAATGCCGTCGATGTCGAGCAGGTCGTCAATAGACTGCTCGGCCAGGTCTTCGCGGGTAATTACGCCGCGCACCGCCAGTTCCATCGCCAAATCCTTGTCCATACCCTCAAGCGAGAGCAGGTCTTCGGCCGGATGGGCGTCTGCCAGCTTTTCCTCAGTAGCGATGGCTTTAGTCAACAAACGATCCTTGGCGCGAGCGCGAAGCTCGTTGACGGTGTCTTCGTCAAAGCCATCGATGTTGAGCATTTCTTCCAACGGTACGTAGGCAATCTCTTCCAGGCTGGTGAAGCCCTCATCAACCAGCACCTGTGCCAGATCTTCGTCGACTTCCAGCTCGTCGATGAAGTTGCGCAGGATATCGCCGGTTTCTGCTTGCTGCTTAGCCTGGATGTCCGATTCGGTCATCACGTTCAGGGTCCAGCCAGTCAACTGGCTAGCCAGACGCACGTTCTGACCACCGCGACCGATGGCCTGAGCCAGATTGTCTGCGCCAACGGCGATGTCCATTGCATGGGCATCTTCGTCAACGATAATTGCCGCAACCTCAGCCGGGGACATGGCGTTGATCACGAACTGCGCCGGGTTGTCGTCCCACAGGACGATATCCACACGCTCACCACCCAATTCGCCCGACACTGCCTGGACGCGCGAACCGCGCATACCAATGCAAGCACCTTGCGGGTCGATGCGTTTGTCTTTGGAGCGGACCGCGATCTTGGCGCGCGAACCCGGGTCACGGGACGCAGCCATTACTTCGATCAGGCCTTCAGCGATTTCCGGCACTTCGATGCGGAACAATTCGATCAGCATTTCTGGCGCGGTACGCGACAGAATCAGCTGTGGGCCACGGTTCTCGGTGCGGATTTCCTTGAGCAGTGCACGCAGGCGCACACCTACCCGGAAAGTTTCACGAGAAATGATGTCTTCACGAGCCAGCAGCGCTTCAGCGTTGTTACCCAGATCAACGATCACGTTGTCGCGGGTTACTTTTTTCACAGTGCCGGAGATGATTTCTCCCAGGCGCTCGCGGTAGGCATCAACGACTTGAGCACGCTCGGCTTCGCGGACTTTCTGCACGATAACCTGCTTGGCAGTCTGCGCAGCGATACGGCCGAACTCGATGGACTCGATTTTTTCTTCGACAACATCACCGACCTTCGCGCCAGGATGCGTTTCCTGGACCTTGCTCGGCCAGGTTTCAACAGCCGGATCATCCAGGTCAGCTTCTTCAACTACCGTCCAGCGACGGAAAGTTTCATAAGCACCGGTGTGGCGATTGATTTCCACACGCAGATCAACTTCGTCTTCAAAACGCTTTTTGGTAGCAGTGGCCAGAGCCAGCTCCAGCGCTTCAAAAATTACGTTTGCCGGTACGCCCTTTTCATTGGATACCGACTCAACAACCAGCAGTACTTCTTTGCTCATCGTACGCCTCGCCTTTCGCAAGCCATTGGATCCGCGGGATCCGCGTCTCAGTCAAAACTGGGAATAATGTTGGCCTTGTCGATCATATCGATCGGCAACAGGAATTCATGGTCTTCAACCTGCACCACGACGTCCTGCTCTTCTACACCGCGCAGAAGGCCCTGAAAGTTGCGTCGTCCTTCGAAAGGCGAGCGCAGCTTGATCTTCACTTGGTCACCGGCAAACTTTGCAAACTGTTCAAGCGTGAACAGCGGGCGTTCCATGCCAGGCGAGGAAACTTCAAGGGTGTATTCAACGGAGATCGGATCTTCAACATCCAGCACACCGCTGATCTGACGGCTGACGATGGCACAATCGTCCACCAGCACACCGCCTTCTTTATCGATATAAACGCGCAACAGTGAGTGGCGACCTTGAGCCGAAAACTCAATACCCCAGCATTCATAGCCAAGGGCCACGACCACCGGGGCCAACAAGGCCTGCAACTGTTCTAGCTTGCTCGACACCTGAACCCCCTCGTGCATGTAAATGCATGCTATGCAAAATAAAAAAATGGGCGAAACGCCCATCCCTGAAACGCCGTTGAACAGCGGCGTTATAAAGTGTCCAGCTAACAAAAAGCCCCTGAAAAGGGGCTCCTGAAACTGGTTGCGGGGGCCGGATTTGAACCGACGACCTTCGGGTTATGAGCCCGACGAGCTACCAGACTGCTCCACCCCGCGACAAAGCTGGGGCGGAAGTATACGACCGATCCCTAACAGGGTCAATGTAACCTTCCACCTACAAGAAAGCCCGCAACAGCGGGCTCTCCTGATAATTGGTACCGAGAAGGGGACTCGAACCCCTACACCCTATGGGCACAACCACCTCAAGGTTGCGTGTCTACCAATTCCACCACCTCGGCAATACTACGTTTGAAACCCTTCTTACTTTTGCTCTTGAGCTGGAGGTACGTCAGTCGCATTGGTTGCCGACTTTTGCTCTTGAAGCACCGGGACGTCATCAGAAGCCGGTTTTTGCTTTGGAACTTCCAACACTGCCGGACTTGGTAAACCTACTTGAGTCAGCTGGTGAGCTTTCTCTTTAGCAAAGTAACCTAACCCTAAGCTGGTTATGAAGAAACCTGCGGCAAGTATAGCAGTAAACTTACTAAGAAAGGTAGAGGAACCTTGGCTTCCGAACACAGTATTTGAAGCACCTGCTCCGAAAGACGCGCCAGCATCCGCACCTTTACCCTGCTGCAGCAATACGAGAGCAACTACGCCCAGTGCACCCAGCAGATGAAAAACGACTACGACTGTTTCCAGCATTTTTTCAGTTTCCCGCGGCGCGACAAATCGCACCGAACTCATCTGCATTCAGGGAAGCTCCACCAATGAGCCCCCCATCGATATCCGGCATGCCGAACAGTTCGACCGCATTGGCCGCCTTCACGCTGCCGCCGTATAGAAGCCGCACACCTTGTGCGACCTCAGAATTCTCTGCCGCCAACTGCTCACGAATGGCTGCGTGCACATCCTGCGCTTGTTGCGGCGAAGCAGTCAGCCCGGTGCCAATGGCCCAGACCGGCTCGTAAGCGATTACCGCTTTTGCAAACACACCAACACCCAGCTCATCGATGATGCTACCCAGCTGACGCCCGACAACCTCAAGCGTTTTTCCGGCTTCACGCTGCTCAAGGGTCTCCCCTATGCACAACACCGGAATCAAGCCACATGCCTGTGCTGCTGCAAACTTGCGAATCAGCGTCTCCTCACGCTCGCCGATGATCTGGCGACGCTCGGAGTGCCCAATGAGCACCAGGGAGCAACCTGCATCCACCAATTGACTCGGTGCAATCTCACCGGTCAATGCACCTTGCATGGCTTCCACCGCAGAATTCTGCGCGCCGACCGAAATCGACGTGCCTTCCAGTCCATCAACCACTTGATTGATATACAAGCAAGGCGGGAATACCGCGACCTCAACATCGCTCGGCAAGGCCAGATGACGAAGGCCGTTAATCAGCTCAGCGACGCTGGCGCGGGTACCGTGCATCTTCCAGTTACCAGCTACCATAGGGCGACGCATGCTGTACCTCGTCGGTCAAAGTGGGCGCAGATGTTACCCAACCACATCATTACTGGCAAGCCGAAATCAGGCAGAAACTTCAGCAACCAGTTTTGCCAGCTCTTCGGCGTAACCGCGAACCAGTGTTTCGTCCTCGCCTTCGACCATGACCCGCACCAACGGCTCTGTGCCAGACTTGCGCAACAACACGCGACCACGCCCGGCCATGGCCTTGGTGACGCGCTCGCTGACTTCTTTGACAGTCGCATGCTCGACCGGGTTTTCACCGCCGCCGAAACGCACATTGATCAATACCTGAGGGCACTTGTGCAGTGCCTGACGCGATTGCGCAAGACCTTCGGAACGGCGTTTCAGAGACATCAACACCTGCAACGCAGCGATAATCGCGTCACCCGTGGTGGTATGACTGAAGCACACGACGTGACCGGAGTTTTCACCACCCACCAGCCAGTTACGCTCAAGCAGTTCGGCGATTACATAGCGGTCACCGACGTTGGCCCGCACAAAAGGAATCCCCAGATCCGCCAGGGCCAGTTCCAGCCCCAGGTTACTCATCAAGGTTCCAACAACACCGCCTTGCAATTTGCCACACTCATGCAGGTCGCGCGCGATGATGAACAACAACTCGTCGCCATCGACGATCGCGCCCGTGTGATCAACCATCAACACCCTGTCGCCATCACCATCGAAGGCAATGCCCAGATCTGCGCGCTCGGCCACTACGGCCGCCTGCAATTGCCCCATATGGGTCGAACCGCAATTGTGATTGATGTTCAGGCCATCAGGCTGCGCAGAAAGCACCGTCACCTGCGCGCCCAACTCACGAAAAACACTCGGGGCCACCTTATAGGTGGCACCGTGTGCGCAATCAATCACAATTTTCAGACCCGCGAAATTGGTGCCGGTCGGCACACTGCTTTTGCAGAACTCGATGTAACGACCGGAGGCATCATTGATTCGCGAGACCTTGCCGATCTTGCTCGACTCGACCACGGTCATCGGCATATCAAGCAATTCTTCGATCATCAATTCAACATCATCCGGCAGTTTCGTGCCTTGGCCGGAGAAGAACTTGATGCCGTTATCGTCATGCGGATTGTGCGAGGCACTGATTACAATACCGGCCTCAGCATTGAAGGTACGCGTCAAATAGGCGATAGCCGGAGTAGGCATCGGCCCCAGCAGCATGACGTCGGCCCCGGCAGAGGTTAGCCCGGCCTCAAGCGCCGATTCGAACATATAACCAGAGATTCGAGTGTCCTTGCCGACCAGAACCTTGCAAGTACCCTTACTGCGGAAGGCCATGCCCGCGGCCCAACCAAGCTTGAGCATGAATTCTGGGGTAATCGGATACTCGCCGACCCGACCGCGAATGCCGTCGGTGCCAAAATATTTCTTAGTCATAAGTGCTCCATCATTCTTATTCGGCTGATTCAACTGCAGTGATCATCCGTACCACATCGACTGTTTCGGCCACGTCATGCACGCGCAAGATGCGCGCACCCTTGGCAACAGCCAATGCCGCGAGAGCCAGACCGCCATGCAGCCGCTCTCCCACCGGACGATTCAATGCCTGCCCGATCATGCTCTTTCGCGAAACCCCGACCAACAGGGGCCGCCCCAAGGCATGCAGGGCTTCCATATGCTTGAACAGACTCAAATTGTGCTGCAAATTTTTTGCAAACCCGAAACCCGGATCAAGAATGATCCGTTCGTGCGCAATACCGACCGCAGCACATGACGCCATACGCTCGGCAAGAAACTCACCAACCTCTTTCGTCACGTCATCATAATGCGGGTTGTCCTGCATATCTCCCGGTTCACCGAGCATATGCATCAGGCACACCGGCAATCCGGTGGCTGCTGCCGCATCCAGCGCGCCGTCTCGACGTAGCGAACGCACGTCGTTGATCAGACCCGCTCCCAGGCGGGCAGTTTCACGCATGACCGCAGGTGTCGAGGTATCGACCGAAATAATCACATCCAGTTCGCGATGAATACGCTCGACGATCGGCGCCACGCGCTCTAGCTCCTCAAGCGGCGAGACCGCACGAGCGCCGGGCCGGGTCGACTCCCCCCCCACATCAATGAGGGTCGCACCGGCAGCCACCATCGCCTCAGCGTGCCGCAGAGCAGCTTCGAGCTGACTGAAGCGACCACCGTCGGAGAAGGAATCGGGAGTGACATTGAGGATGCCCATGACATGTGCATGAGCCAAATCAAGAACCCGGTTGCCGCAAGGCAACCGGGCTGAGGACTGTACTAGAGTCATTTCAAACCTTAGACGTCGGCAGCCGGGCCACCGATGGGAGTTTCCGGACGCTCTTCCTGTACGACGGGAGGAGTACCCGTACCACCCGACCAATCACGAGGCTCACGCGGCATGCGACCTGCCATGATGTCGTCGATCTGATCAGCATCAATGGTTTCGTACTTCATCAGCGCATCAGCCATGGCGTCGAGCTTGTCGCGGTTATCCGTCAGGATCTGCTTGGCCGTGCCGTAGCACTGGTCAATGATGCTGCGCACTTCAGAGTCGATCAGCTTGGCAGTCTCGCCCGAGAAGCTGGCGTGTTGACCACCACCACCGCGACCGAGGAATACTTCGCCCTCTTCTTCGGCATACATCAAAGGACCGAGTTTTTCCGACAGGCCCCACTTGGTGACCATGTTTCGCGCAATCTGGCTGGCACGCATGATGTCGTTCGACGCACCCGTGGTTACACCATCGAAGCCCAAGGTCATCTCTTCAGCAATACGCCCACCGTACAGCGAGCAGATCTGGCTGATCAACGCACGCTTGGACAGGCTATAGCGATCCTCTTCCGGCAGGAACATCGTCACACCCAACGCTCGGCCGCGCGGGATGATCGAGACCTTGTAGACCGGATCGTGCTCGGGAACCACACGACCAACGATCGCGTGACCCGCTTCGTGATAAGCGGTGTTCTGCTTCTCTTTCTCGGACATGACCATGGACTTGCGCTCAGCGCCCATCATGATCTTGTCTTTCGCCAGTTCGAACTCTTTCATCTCGACAATGCGCTTGCCGGTACGGGCAGCGAACAGCGAAGCCTCGTTCACCAGATTGGCCAGGTCCGCACCGGAGAAACCAGGCGTACCACGCGCAATAACCGCCGGAGCAACGTCATCACCCATCGGCACTTTGCGCATGTGGACTTTCAGGATTTGCTCACGACCACGAATATCCGGCAGCCCCACGACAACCTGACGGTCGAAACGACCTGGACGCAGCAGCGCAGGGTCAAGCACGTCAGGACGGTTGGTTGCGGCGATGACGATGATGCCGTCATTCATTTCGAAACCATCCATCTCTACCAGCAACTGGTTGAGAGTCTGTTCACGCTCGTCGTGACCACCGCCCATGCCAGCACCACGATGGCGACCGACAGCGTCGATTTCATCGATGAAAATGATGCACGGAGCGTGTTTTTTCGCCTGCTCGAACATGTCGCGAACTCGGCTGGCACCCACACCGACGAACATTTCGACAAAGTCGGAACCGGAGATGGTGAAAAACGGTACTTTGGCTTCACCGGCAATGGCTTTGGCCAACAGCGTTTTACCGGTACCCGGTGGACCTACCATCAGTACGCCGCGAGGAATACGACCACCCAGGCGCTGGAACTTGCCCGGATCTCGCAGGAACTCGACCAGTTCACCCACTTCTTCCTTCGCTTCGTCGCAACCGGCAACGTCAGCCAGGGTAGTTTTCACCTGATCTTCGGAGAGCAGGCGCGCCTTGCTCTTGCCGAAGCTCATCGGTCCGCCCTTGCCGCCGGCACCGCCCTGCATCTGCCGCATGAAGAACATGAAGACGGCGATGATTACCAGGATCGGGAAGCTGGCGACCAGGAGTTGAGTCCAGATGCTTTGCTGTTCTGGCTGCTTGCCTTCAACGACTACATGGTTATCCACCAGGTCGCCGATCAGACCGTTGTCCTGAATGGCCGGACGAATGGTCTTGAAGTTGTCGCCATCATTGCGCTTGCCAGTAATGACATAGCCGTCCACGGCTACGCGCTCGACCTTGCCATCCTTGACCTGCTGGATGAAGTCGGAATAGTTGAGGGTCTGTGGCTCGTTAGGGCTGGAGAAGTTGTTCATCACCGTCACGAGGACAGCTGCGATGATCAACCACAGGATCAGATTCTTTGCCATATCGTTCAATTAACTACCCTCTGAAGCAAGCTCCGCTACTGGCGCGCGCTTCGCATGATATTCACCGGCCTAACTTACTACATTACCTACGGCTCTGGCAGGCGCCGTCTGTAACCCTTTGTGAAACAATGACTACACAATATTCGTTATACCGGCTCTGTAAAGCGATACAAAAAAACCTATCGCCCCCTTAGAAACGCTCGACGCTCTCGGAACCTTCAACACCGCGGAAACCGCGTCCCAGCAAGTACTGCTCGCGAGACCTGTCACGCGAAGACAAAGGCTTGCGCATCTGTACCTTGTCAAACAGCTTGCGGATTTCCTTGTGGTATTCGTCGAAGCCTTCACCCTGGAAGACCTTGATCAAAAAATCACCACCGGGCCGTAAAACCCGACCGGCGAGATCCAGTGCCAACTCGCAGAGGAACATCGCCCGTGGCATATCTACAGCTGCCAATCCACTCATATTGGGGGCCATATCGGAAATCACAAGGTCTACCTGTGTATTTCCGACCGCCTCGAGGATCTGAGCCAGCACCGCATCTTCGGTAAAGTCGCCCTGAATGAACGTCACATCAGGGATGCTGTCCATTTCCAGGATGTCAGAGGCGATCAAACGACCCTGACCACCAATCAGACGACTGGTCACTTGCGACCAACCACCCGGTGCTGCACCGAGATCGATTACGGTCATGCCCGGACGGATCAGGCGATCCTTTTCCTGG
Organism: Pseudomonas fluorescens HK44; assembly: GCF_000217955.3. Lineage (GTDB taxonomy): Bacteria > Pseudomonadota > Gammaproteobacteria > Pseudomonadales > Pseudomonadaceae > Aquipseudomonas > Aquipseudomonas fluorescens_AQ. Next base: position 130,107 of record NZ_AFOY02000018.1, read on the forward strand.
ATCTCCAGCAATTTGTAACTGGCACGCGAACGATACCCGTCTTTTTGCGCCATTTTGACGTACGGGTCGTTGAAATGCTCTTTCAGCCAGTTAAGGCTAGTCTTGGAACGGGCCACGGGCCACCTCAAAAAAATAAACGAGTCGCGATTAACTGGGCGGTCCCGGACTTGCTCGGGTAAACTGGCCGCCGCTTTTTACAAGATCAGACGCAGGGGTCAGATTATGCCGCTCACTCAAGAGCAGAAGAAACAGTACAAGTCCATTGGCCACCATCTGAAACCAGTTTTGACTGTGGCTGACAACGGCTTGACTGAAGGTGTTTTAGCCGAACTGGAACGCGCACTGGGCGATCACGAGCTGATCAAGATCAAGCTCAGCATCCTCGATCGCGAATCGCGCCTGGCAGCCATTGCAGAACTGTGCAAGGCCGGCAAAGCGGATCTGGTGCAAGTCATCGGCAAGATGGCGCTGATTTACCGCAAGAACTTCAGCGTCAACAAGCAGTTGTCGAACGTTCATCGCTTCAAGTGATGATACGGGTCAAGGGTGTGCTTCGCGCACCCTGCCACCCCATCCCGGCACCGGCTGCAAAACCAGCAGCAACCCGGAAAAACCCAGCACAAGATAGCTGAACAACAACCAGTGCTGTGCCTGCGGCCAGTCGATTCGCACGACGAAGTACATCGCACTCGCGTATAGCGCTATCAACAGCAGTTGCCCGCGAATATCGCGCCATAGACTGACAAGGCCCTTGGCCTGAACCAGCACCAAAACCTGAAAAACCACGCACGCCGCTGAAAACCCGACCAGCAGCGCACTCAGCATGCTTGAAATTTCTTCGACCAACAGCGGCGCCAGGCCAATACGACCCAGCACCGGCAGCAGACCGATGTGCAACAACCACAGGCCGCCAACCCACAACATCTGAGTCAGTTGCCAAAGCATGGCGCCCGCGCGAAGCAGGCGCTTGCCTTCAGATATGGCGGACTTCGACAATCTCGTACTCGATAACGCCGCTAGGCGTTTTGACGGCCACCACATCACCCTCTACCTTGGCAATCAAGGCACGAGCAAGTGGCGAACTGACGGAGATCTTGCCGAGTTTGAAGTCAGCCTCATCCTCGCCCACGATGTGGTAAGTGACACTTTCATCCGTTTCGACATTGGCGATTTCAACGGTGGTACCGAAAATCACTTTGCCGGTGTGAGGAATGCTCGTGACATCAATGATCACCGCATTCTGCATGCGGCCTTCGATGTCACGGATCCGCGCCTCGACCATACCCTGCTGCTCGCGAGCAGCGTGGTATTCAGCGTTTTCCTTCAAATCACCCAACTCGCGGGCCGTACCGATGTCCTGGCTGAGCTTTGGACGGACGACCTTGGTCAGGTGAGCGTGTTCTTCTTCCAGGGCCTTCGCGCCCTTAACGGTCATTGGGTACTTGGTTATGCTCATGCCTTCAATCCTGCGTGTAGATCCTGCAAGCGGCGCACAGTCTTCTCGGGACCGAACTTCAGCGCTTCACAGATAGCTTCGCCAGCAGCAATGGTGGTAGTGCAGTAAATCTTGTGCTGCAAGGCATTACGACGAATGGAGTACGAATCAGCGATCGACTGACGACCTTCGGTGGTGTTGATGATCAGCGTGACTTCGTCATTCTTGATCATGTCGACCACGTGCGGACGACCTTCGGTCACCTTGTTCACACGGCGCACTTTCAGGCCTGCTGCTTCAATCAGCTTGGCAGTACCGGCAGTGGCGACCACTTCGAAGCCCAAGTTGATCAGATCACGGGCTACACCTGCAACCAGTGGTTTGTCATCGTCACGCACGCTGATGAATGCAGTACCGCCGGTCGGCAGCACTTCGCTGGCGCCCATCTGGGCTTTGGCAAAGGCTTCGCCGAAGGTGTCGCCCACGCCCATCACCTCACCGGTGGACTTCATCTCCGGGCCAAGGATCGGGTCAACGCCAGGGAATTTGGCGAATGGGAACACCGCCTCTTTCACGCTGTAGAAGTTAGGAATGATTTCTTTGGTGAAACCTATTTCCTTCAGGGTTTTACCGGCCATCACGCGAGCCGCGATCATTGCCAGGGAAACACCGATGCACTTGGACACGAACGGCACGGTACGGGAAGCGCGCGGGTTGACTTCGATGACGTAGATGTCTTCGCCTTGCAGCGCCAACTGAACGTTCATCAGGCCGACCACGCCCAGTTCCAGGGCCATTTTCTTGACCTGCTCACGCATCTCGTCCTGGATATGTGCAGGCAGCGAGTACGGCGGCAGCGAGCACGCGGAGTCACCGGAGTGAACACCTGCCTGTTCGATGTGCTGCATGATCGCGCCGATTACCACGTCGGTGCCGTCGCAAACCGCATCCACGTCCATTTCGATGGCGCAGTTGAGGAAGTGGTCCAGCAGCACAGGACTGTCGTTGGACACTTGAACCGCTTCACGCAGGTAGCGCTTGAGCTCGTCTTCTTCGTAGACGATTTCCATCGCCCGGCCGCCCAATACGTAGGATGGACGCACTACCAGCGGGTAGCCGATCTTGCTGGCAGCGCGAATCGCTTCGTCTTCGCTGCGCACGGTGGCGTTCGGCGGCTGACGCAGGTTCAGACGCTCAACCATTTGCTGGAAGCGCTCACGGTCTTCAGCACGGTCGATGGCATCGGGGCTGGTGCCGATGATCGGTACGCCAGCAGCTTCCAGAGCACGCGCCAGTTTCAACGGGGTCTGGCCGCCGTATTGAACGATCACGCCTTTTGGCTTCTCGACGCGGACGATTTCCAGCACGTCTTCCAGGGTCACTGGCTCGAAGTACAGACGATCGGAGGTGTCGTAATCGGTGGAAACGGTTTCCGGGTTGCAGTTGACCATGATGGTCTCGTACCCGTCTTCGCGCAGCGCCAGTGCTGCGTGTACGCAGCAGTAGTCAAACTCGATGCCCTGGCCGATACGGTTAGGACCGCCCCCCAAAATCATGATCTTGTCGCGACCCGATGGCGCGGCTTCACACTCTTCCTCGTAGGTCGAGTAGAGGTAAGCGGTATCGGTGGCGAACTCGGCCGCGCAGGTGTCGACGCGCTTGTAGACCGGGAACACCTCCAGCTTGTGGCGGTGAGTCCGCAAGCTCTTCTCGGTGACCCCCAGCAACTTGGCCAGACGCTGATCGGAGAAGCCCTTACGCTTGAGACGGAACATCATGTCGCGGTCAATGCTGGACATGCCCAGGGTCTTGACCTTTTCTTCTTCCTTGATCAGGTCTTCGATCTGCACCAGGAACCAAGGATCGATCATGTTCATGCCGAAGATGTCTTCGACGCTCATGCCGGCACGGAAGGCGTCAGCCACGTACCAGATACGCTCGGCGCCCGGCACGGTCAGCTCGCGCTTGAGCACGCTCATGCTTTCCGGGTTGCTCAGGTCGAGTTTCTCGTCCAGACCGCAAACACCGACTTCCAGACCGCGCAGGGCTTTCTGCAGGGATTCCTGGAAGGTCCGGCCGATGGCCATGACTTCACCCACCGACTTCATTTGAGTGGTCAGGCGGGCGTCGGCTTTCGGGAATTTTTCAAAGGCGAAGCGCGGCAGCTTGGTCACGACGTAGTCGATGGACGGCTCGAAAGACGCTGGGGTTTTACCGCCAGTGATGTCGTTCGACAGTTCATCCAGGGTGTAACCCACAGCCAGCTTGGCCGCGACCTTGGCAATCGGGAAACCGGTTGCTTTCGAAGCCAGCGCCGAGGAACGGGATACCCGCGGGTTCATCTCGATGACCACCATGCGACCGGTGTTCGGGCAGATGCCGAACTGGACGTTGGAGCCGCCGGTTTCCACGCCGATCTCGCGCAGTACCGCCAGGGAGGCGTTACGCAGGATCTGGTATTCCTTGTCGGTCAGGGTCTGTGCCGGAGCCACGGTGATCGAGTCACCGGTGTGTACGCCCATCGGGTCGAAGTTTTCGATCGAGCAGACGATGATGCAGTTGTCCTTTTTATCGCGGACAACCTCCATTTCGTACTCTTTCCAGCCGATCAGCGATTCGTCGATCAGCAGCTCTTTGGTCGGCGACAAGTCCAGACCGCGGGCGCAGATTTCTTCGAACTCTTCACGGTTGTAAGCGATACCGCCGCCGGTGCCGCCCATGGTGAAGGACGGACGGATGATGCACGGGAAGCCGAGCTTCTCGAGGACCGCGTTGGCTTCTTCCATGCTGTGGGCGATGCCGGAACGCGGGCAAGCCAGGCCGATGGATTTCATCGCCTTGTCGAAACGCGAACGGTCTTCAGCCTTGTCGATGGTGTCGGCGTTGGCACCGATCATCTCTACGCCGAACTTCTCCAGAACGCCTTCGCGCTCCAGGTCCAGGGCACAGTTCAGAGCGGTCTGGCCGCCCATGGTCGGCAGCAGCGCGTCCGGACGTTCTTTCTCGATGATCTTGGCAACGGTCTGCCACTTGATCGGTTCGATGTAGGTGGCGTCGGCCATGGCCGGGTCGGTCATGATGGTGGCCGGGTTGGAGTTCACCAGGATGACGCGGTAACCCTCTTCGCGCAGGGCTTTGCAAGCCTGGGCGCCGGAGTAGTCGAATTCGCAAGCCTGGCCGATCACGATCGGGCCAGCGCCGAGAATCAGGATGCTTTTAATGTCTGTACGTTTTGGCATGGGTAGTCACTCAAATCCGCAGGTCCGACGGCAATCCCCGAGGAGAAGCCGTCTTGATCAATCTCTGAAGCCCTTCAGGGACCGCCGGGTTACCGGGGCCACCCTCAGGGGCTTCTCGCTACATGCTCAAGCCCGGCGATTAACGTCGCTTGGCCATCTCGTTGATGAAGCGATCGAACAGCGGCGCCACATCGTTCGGACCAGGACTGGCTTCAGGGTGACCCTGGAAGCTGAACGCGCTCTTGTCGGTACGCTCGATGCCTTGCAGGGTGCCGTCGAACAGCGATTTGTGGATCGCACGAACGTTGCCTGGCAGGGTCGCTTCGTCTACCGCAAAGCCGTGGTTCTGACTGGTAATCATCACGACACCGGAATCCAGATCCTGAACCGGGTGGTTGGCACCGTGGTGACCGTGACCCATTTTCAGGGTCTTGGCGCCAGAGGCCAGGGCCAGCAGTTGGTGGCCGAGGCAGATGCCGAACACCGGGATCTCGGTTTCAAGGATGTCCTTGATCGCCTGGATCGCGTAGTCGCATGGCTCAGGGTCACCCGGGCCGTTGGACAGGAACACACCGTCCGGCTTGAGTGCCAGCACTTCGCTGGCCGGGGTTTGCGCCGGCACCACAGTCACGCGACAGCCGCGCTCAACCAACATGCGCAGGATGTTCAGCTTGACGCCGTAGTCGTAAGCCACCACGTGATGCGGCAGCTCGCAGGCTTCGAGGGTCGCGTGGCTGTCGGTTTTAAGATCCCAGACAGTCGAGCGCCATTCGTACTGCTTCTTGGTGCTGACGACTTTTGCCAGATCCATGCCCTTCAGACCCGGGAAACCGCGCGCCGCTGCAATCGCAGCCTCGTCGGAAATGTTGTCGCCAGCCATGATGCAGCCGTTCTGCGCGCCCTTTTCACGCAGGATGCGTGTCAGGCGACGGGTGTCGATACCGGCGATTGCCACAACATTGTTGGCTTTCAGGTAGTCGGACAGGGACATCGTGTTACGCCAGTTGCTCGCAACCAGTGGCAGGTCACGAATCACCAGACCTGCAGACCAGACGCGGTCAGACTCGGCGTCTTCCGGCGTAGTGCCGGTGTTGCCGATGTGCGGGTAAGTCAGAGTAACGATCTGTTGGGCGTAGGAAGGATCGGTAAGGATTTCCTGATAGCCGGTCATGGCAGTGTTAAACACCACCTCACCAACGGTTTGACCGTCGGCTCCAATGGCTTCGCCGCGAAAAATGCTGCCATCAGCAAGGGCGAGTATGGCTGGCTTAGTCAAGAAGACCTCCCGTAAATAAAGCCTGAAAGGGCGATCGCAGGTTGTAAAAAAGCGGAGTGACGTATGGACACGTCACCCCGCTTCTTCACTGAATTATTCTGCGCGCTTTTAGTGGACACACTAAAGCTGTAGCTTACAGAAAAAGGCTTTTTTGGTCTACCGCCAATGAGCCTTAAAGGCCGGGGAATGCGACAGGACGTCGCTTGGCGGGATAAATCGGGCTCAAACGCTGCGTTTGAACCCGATTTCGGCTGCATCTTAACGCAGGTCGAGCACGTCTTGCATGTCGTAAAGACCCGGCTCACGACCATCCAGCCACAACGCGGCACGCACCGCCCCCTTGGCGAAGGTCATGCGACTGGAGGCTTTGTGGGTGATTTCCAGTCGCTCGCCCTCACAGGCGAACAGCACTGTATGATCGCCGACCACATCACCGCCGCGAACCGTGGCAAAGCCAATGGTTTCGCGCTCGCGCACACCGGTGTGGCCTTCGCGCCCATAGACCGCAACCTTCTGCAGATCACGATCCAGTGCACTGGCGATCACTTCGCCCATGCGCAAAGCCGTACCCGAAGGCGCATCGATCTTGTGCCGATGATGGGCTTCGATGATTTCGATATCAGCATCATCGCCCAGCACACGAGCCGCCATATCGAGCAACTTCAACGACAGGTTCACGCCAACACTGAAATTGGCTGCGAAGACAATTGGAATGTCCTTACCCGCCTCGGCCAGCAACTGCTTTTGCGCGGCATCCAGCCCCGTAGTGCCGATGACCATGGCCTTACCCACCTTGCGGCAGAACGCCAGGTTTTTCAGCATGACCTCCGGGAGCGTGAAGTCGATCAACACATCGAACTCAGCCGCCACCGCATCCAGGTTACCGGACAGTGGCACACCGATCCGCCCCAGCGAGGCCAGCTCACCGGCATCCACCCCGATCAGCGTGCTGCCGGGACGCACGATTGCCGCCGTCAGCCCGGCGAGTGGTGCGCGCTGCTGCACCGCTTCGATCAGGATCTTGCCCATGCGCCCGGCAGCGCCCATCACAGCTATACGTCGCATGCCCGACTCCTTACAGATCGCCGAAGAAGCGCTTCACGCCTTCGAACCAACCGGTGGTTTTCGGCGAATGGCTGTTGTCGTCTGCCAGAGAACTACGGAATTCTTCCAGCAATTCGCGCTGACGACGCCCGAGATTGACCGGCGTCTCGACTACCACACTGCACATCAAGTCACCTGCACCACCACCGCGAACCGGCGCAACGCCTTTGCCACGCACCCGGAACTGCTTGCCGGTTTGCGTACCCTCAGGAATCTTCAGCTTGACCCGACCATCGAGGGTCGGAATCTCCAGCTCACCACCCAGCGCCGCATCAACGAAGCTGATGGGCACTTCGCAGAACAGATGCTTGCCGTCACGCTGGAAAATCGCGTGCTCGCGCACGTTGATCACCACGTACAGGTCGCCAGTCGGCCCGCCTTGAGTACCCGCCTCGCCTTCGCCAGACAGACGAATACGGTCGCCGGTATCAACGCCAGCGGGCACTTTCACCGACAGGGTCTTGTACTCTTCGACACGGCCTTCGCCATTGCAGGAGTTGCACGGGTCGGAAATGATCCTGCCCTGACCATGGCAACGCGGGCAGGTTTGCTGCACCGAGAAGAAGCCTTGCTGCATGCGCACCTGACCGATACCACCGCAGGTCGGGCACGTGACCGGCGCAGAACCCTTCTTGGCACCCGAACCGTCGCACGGTTTGCAGTTGACCAGTGTCGGAACACGGATATTCACGGTCGTACCGCGCACCGCCTCTTCCAGATTCAGCTCCAGGGTGTAACGCAGATCGCTACCGCGCTGAGCACCGCCACGGGAACCGCCGCGACCACCACCGAAGAAGTCGCTGAACACATCACCGAAGATATCGGAGAAGTTCTGACCACCAAAACCAGCGCCGCCGCCCCCCATGCTTGGGTCGACACCGGCATGACCGTACTGATCGTACGCCGCGCGCTTGCTGGAATCGGACAGTACTTCGTAGGCCTCGTTGGCCTCCTTGAATTTTTCTTCCGACGCCTTGTCGTCAGGATTACGGTCCGGGTGGTGCTTCATCGCCAAGCGACGGTAGGCCTTTTTGAGGTCTGCTTCGCTCGTGCCACGCTCAACACCCAACACTTCGTAATAGTCACGCTTTGCCATAAGTCTTTGCACTCTTAAGGACGTTCGGCAAACCCCTCCTGAGCTTCGCCAAACTCGTTGAGCCCCAATACAGGCCCGGACCCAACTCACGTCAATTCAACGATCCTGGTCTTTGATTCGATGCGATACCTGTGGATCGGAAAGCAGGAGCATCCCCGTCCGCACCGCCAGCACACGAACGCTGTCGCATGCTGTAAAAATTCGTCTACTCCAGACACGCCAACGCGGGAGCAAGCTCCCGCGCGGCGACATCCTACCAGCCACCGCACAAAGGCAGTCAACCGGCCGACCAACAACTTACTTGTGTTCTTTGACTTCTTCGAACTCAGCGTCGACAACGTCGTCAGCCTTTTCAGCTTTTTCAGCGTGCGGTGCAGCACCTTCAGCTGGCTGGGCCTGTTCGGCGTACATCTTCTGCGCCACTGGAGCGGAGACTTTCGACAGCTCTTCAACCTTGGCTTCAATGGCAGCCTTGTCGTCGCCTTTGATGGCGGCTTCCAGGGCAACCACGGCCGCTTCGATTGCAGTCTTCTCTTCAGCAGTCACTTTTTCGCCAGCGTCTGCGACCATTTTGCGCGTCGAGTGAACCAGCGCGTCGCCCTGGTTGCGGGCAGTGGCCAGCTCTTCGAACTTGCGATCTTCGTCGGCGTTGGTTTCAGCATCGCGAATCATCTGCTGAATCTCTTCCTCGGACAGACCGGAGTTGGCCTTGATCACGATCGACTGAGTCTTGCCGGTGGCCTTGTCTTTGGCGCCTACGTGCAGGATGCCGTTGGCGTCGATGTCGAAGGTCACTTCAATTTGTGGCACGCCACGCGGTGCTGGCGGGATCTCGGCCAGGTCGAACTTGCCCAGGGACTTGTTCTGGGCAGCTTGTTTACGCTCGCCTTGCAGCACGTGAATGGTCACTGCGCCCTGGTTGTCATCGGCAGTCGAGAACACTTGCGATTTCTTGGTAGGAATCGTGGTGTTTTTCTCGATCAGCGCAGTCATCACGCCGCCCATGGTTTCGATACCCAGAGTCAGCGGGCTGACGTCGAGCAGCAGAACGTCTTTCACGTCACCAGCCAATACTGCGCCCTGGATAGCAGCACCCATGGCAACCGCTTCGTCCGGGTTCACGTCTTTACGGGCTTCTTTACCGAAGAAATCGGTAACAGCCTTCTGAACCAGAGGCATACGGGTCTGACCGCCGACCAGGATCACGTCGTTGATCGCGCCAACGTCGATACCCGAGTCTTTCAGGGCAATGCGGCAAGGTTCGATGGTGCGTTGAACCAGGTCTTCAACCAGCGCTTCCAGCTTGGCGCGGGAGATTTTCACGTTCAAGTGCTTAGGACCGGTCGCGTCTGCAGTGATGTACGGCAGGTTAACATCAGTCTGCAGGCTCGAGGACAGCTCGATCTTGGCTTTTTCAGCGGCTTCTTTCAGGCGCTGCATGGCCAGCGGGTCACCTTTGAGGTTCATGCCGCTTTCTTTCTTGAATTCGTCAACGAGGTAGTCGATCAGACGAATGTCGAAGTCTTCACCGCCCAGGAAGGTGTCACCGTTGGTGGCCAACACTTCGAACTGGTGCTCGCCATCGACCTCGGCGATTTCGATGACGGAAACGTCGAAAGTACCGCCACCCAGGTCATAAACGATCACGGTGTGATCGCCCTTGGCCTTGTCCATACCGTAAGCCAGAGCGGCCGCGGTAGGTTCGTTGATGATACGTTTTACGTCCAGACCCGCAATACGGCCGGCGTCTTTGGTCGCCTGACGCTGACTGTCGTTGAAGTACGCAGGAACGGTGATGACCGCTTCAGTTACAGTCTCGCCGAGGTAGTCTTCGGCGGTTTTCTTCATTTTTTTCAGGATTTCAGCCGAGATCTGTGGCGGCGACATTTTCTGGCCGTTCACTTCAACCCATGCGTCGCCATTGTCTGCCTTGGCGATTTTGTAAGGGACCATCTTGATGTCTTTCTGTACGACTTCTTCGTCGAACTTACGACCGATCAGACGCTTCACCGCATACAGAGTGTTGTGCGGATTGGTCACAGCCTGACGCTTGGCAGACTGCCCCACCAGGATCTCGCCATCGTTGGCATAAGCGATGATCGACGGCGTCGTGCGCGCGCCTTCAGCGTTTTCGATAACTTTGGCTACGCCGTTTTCCAGCACGGAGACGCAGGAGTTGGTAGTCCCCAGGTCGATACCGATAATTTTGCCCATGTTCACTCTCCCGAAACTTTGGATTTGGTTGCCGCAGCAGTGGTGGCTAACCGCGGTAGCACTTAAACGCTTGACTTCTAAATGGGGGCCTTACGGCGGATTTCAAGCTTGCTCGTCAATCGAAGGCGAAACCGGCGCCGGAGCCTTGCTGACCACGACCATGGCCGGGCGCAGCAAACGACCGTTGAGCATGTAGCCCTTCTGGAACACCTTGAGCACGCTGTTGGGCTCAACGTCGGCACTTTCCTGCATGGCCATCGCCTGGTGGTGTGCCGCGTTGAACGGCTCACCTACAGGATCGATCGTCTCCAACTGATAACGCTTCAGGGTGTCCTGGAACATTTTCAGGGTCAGCTGGATACCTTCACGCATAGGGCGAATGCTTTCGTCGTCCGGGTTGGACAGCTCAAGGCCACGCTCCAGGCTGTCGATGATCGGCAGCAGGTCGTTGGCGAACTTTTCCAACGCGAATTTGTGAGCTTTTTCTACATCCTGCTCGGCGCGACGACGGACGTTCTGCAGATCGGCAGCAACACGCAAAGACTGATCCTGCGCCCCAGCCAGTTGCTCTTCGAGCACTTGTACACGAGCCACCAGGTCTTCACCCGATGTTTCGGGAGCCTGATCGGCGTCTAGATTTTGCGTATCCAGCGTCTGTTCGTCAGCCATAGATTTCTCCTTTCAAAATCGTGCGCGAACTCGACTCGCGCTTCTGCCCCGGTATATGGGGTCGCAAATTCCAGGTTCAAGGGCTGCCGGAGCGCTGAGCGCTATTACCCTTACAAAACGACTGATTTAACATTCCAGCGGTTTTAAAAAAAACCATTTGCCAAGCGAATCGAGCTAACCAAGGGCATTGTCAGGCAGAAACAAAACACTGTATAAATAACCAGACTTAAAGCCTGGGAGCGGCCTCTATGCTGGTGCACCTGTCCGTACATAACTACGCCATCGTTGAACATCTCGATCTGGAACTCGATCGCGGGATGAGCGTGATCACAGGGGAAACCGGCGCCGGCAAGTCGATCATGCTCGACGCCCTGGGCCTGACCCTTGGCGATCGCGCCGACAGCGGCGTGGTTCGCCCAGGCGCCGAGAAGGCCGACATCCTGGCCACTTTCGATCTCGCCGATATCCCGGAAGCCGGTGCCTGGCTGGCCGAGCGCGACCTCGATACCGACGGCCCGTGCATCCTGCGCAGGGTGATTACCGCCGAAGGTCGCTCGCGCGGCTACATCAATGGCAGCCCCTGCCCGCTTGGCGATCTTAAAGCCCTTGGCGAACTGCTGATCGATATCCACAGCCAACATGAACACCAATCGTTACTGAAAACCGACACGCACCGTCGACTGCTCGACGAATACGCCGGCGCCACGGACCTCGCCCGCCAGGTGCAACTGGCCGCCCAGCGTTGGCGCCAGACCCGCCAGGAGCTGGAGCGCCTCTCCAACTCGGGCGACGAGCAGCGTGCTCGCCACCAATTGCTCAGCTACCAACTGGAAGAACTGGAAAACCTCGGCCTCGGCGAGAGTGAGCTGGAGCAACTGGAGCAGGAACACAAAAACCTGACCAACGCCGAAACCTTGCTCGGCATTTGCCGACAAGTGGTCGAGCAGTGCAGCGAAAGCGATTCCGGCAATGTACTGAACGCCCTGACAGCCAGCCTCAACCGCCTGTCGAGCGTGAACAATTCGGTCGGCGCCCTGGGCGAAGCGACCAATCTGCTGACCAGTGCACAGATTCAGGTGGAAGAAGCCGTTGGTGAACTGAACCGCTTTCTCGACCATTTCGATGCCGATCCGGCACGCCTCCAGCAACTCGAAGAACGCCTGGATTCGATCTACACCCTGGCGCGCAAACACCGGATCCAGCCCACCGAAGTCGCAGAGCTTCAGCAAAGGCTGCTGGACGAAATCGAAACGCTGAATGCCAACGACGAATCCATCGAACGACTGAGCGAAGAGTTGGGTGCATTCGCCCGGCACTACCAGGAAAAAGCCCGGGAGCTGAGTGATCTGCGTCATCAGGCTTCCACCAGCCTGGCCAATGCCGTCGAACAGGAAATTCAGCGCCTGGGCATGCCCGGCGGCCGCTTCACCATTGAGCTACGCCCCAACGCCAGCACCGAACTGCTGCCCAACGGCCTCGAACAGGTGGAACTGCTGGTCAGCGCCAATCCTGGGCAACCGCTCAAGGCACTGGCAAAAGTCGCATCGGGTGGTGAGCTGTCACGAATCAGCCTGGCCATCCAGGTGATCACCGCACAAACCTCGCGAGTGCCAACACTGGTGTTCGACGAAGTGGACGTCGGCATTGGCGGCCCGACCGCTGAAATTGTCGGCCAGCTCTTGCGCCGCCTCGGGGAGCGCGGACAGGTGCTGACCGTCACTCACTTGCCGCAAGTAGCTTCCCAGGGCCATCAGCATCTATTTGTCCACAAGGTGCGCGGTCACGATGCCACGCACACCGCCGTGTCCAAGCTGAGTAAAAACGAGCGTATTGAAGAAGTGGCGCGAATGCTGGGAGGGATCGACCTGACCAAGGAATCCCTGGCCCATGCAAAGAAAATGGTCGTGACGGCAAAAATTTAAAGTCACCAGACAGCACGAAGGCGACCCTTGGGTCGCCTTCGTTCGTATCGCGGACCAGAAATCCGCGCGACATGCCTACTTTTTCTTGCGTACGTACAGCACCAGGTTGTGATCCACCAACTCGAAGCCGTGCTTCTCGACAATTGCCTTCTGAAGCTTTTCGATTTCTTCCTCGAAGAACTCGATCACTTCACCGTTCTCCACGTTAACCATATGGTCGTGGTGACCGCCGTCAGCCAACTCGAAGACCGCGTGGCCGCCGTCGAAATTGTGACGGACCACAAGACCAGCCGCTTCGAATTGGGTCAGTACACGGTAAACCGTGGCCAGACCGACATCCTCGCCAGCTTCCATCAGCGCCTTGTAAACATCTTCAGCACTCATGTGACGTTGCTCGGCGGAATCGAGCATTTGCAGAATTTTGACCCGTGGCAGGGTCACTTTGAGGCCGGCTTTGCGTAGTTCGCTATTTTCAACCATGGTCAGCTTTCTCGCGATGCTGCTTCGCAGCTTCTCTTAATGCGGGTATGATCGGCGTTTACGTTGTCCCAGCCAAGATAGTGGAAGTCGCCCACCGATGCAAAACACCAAGCTCTTGCTAACCAGTTTCACCTTTGTGGGACTGCTCGCACTCGCCGGTTGTTCATTCCCCGGGGTTTACAAAATCGACATCCAGCAGGGCAATGTCGTCACGCAGGACATGATAGACCAGTTACGCCCGGGAATGACCCGTCGGCAAGTACGGTTTATCATGGGCAACCCACTGCTGACCGACACGTTCCATGCCGATCGCTGGGATTACTTGTATAGCCTGCAGCCAGGCGGCGGTGAACGCCAACAGGAACGCATCAGCGTTATCTTCAACCCTAACGACCAGCTTGTCAGCCTGTCGGGCGATTTCATGCCTGGTGTGAGCCGTGACGAAGCGATTCTCGGCAAGAACAGCGGCACCACCGTAACCGCCCCGACTGAAAACGCCGAGAAGCCGAAGCCAGAGAAACCGGTAAAACCGGGTTCGCTGCTGGACCAGATCCAGAAGGACGTCGACAAGGTCGAAACCGTTCCAGTCCCGACACCAACACCGTTGGACACCGCGCCGCAATAAATTGCGACACCACAAAAAGCCCGGCATGCCGGGCTTTTTGTTGGCTGTCATTTGGGAAGTTTACTGATCCCGGGCCTTGGCCTGCGCCGCAGCCTTGGCCGCACGTAACCGACGAACCTCTTTTGGATCCGCCAGCAACGCTCGATAAATCTCAATGCGGTCACCCGCCTGAACCTGACGGCTCTTGGCATCGGCAATCACCTTGCCGAAAATCCCTACCGGGCACGTCGCCAGGTCCAATTCAGGGAACTGCTCGGCGATACCTGATTCAGCCAGTGCTGCAGGTAAAGTTGTGCCCACGGGCACTGCTATCTTGAGCAACACCTGGCGGTCGACGGCGGCATACACCACCTCGACGTCAATCATCGACTCAACCATGCAACTGCTTGGCGCGCTGACAGAACGCGTCCACCAGCGTGTTCGCCGCCTGATTGAACAACGGCCCCAGGGTCGCCCGAACAATCGGCCCGGCATAATCGAACGACAGGTCCAGGCTGATCTTGCAGGCTTTCTCGCCCAACGGCTTGAACACCCAAACACCATGCAACTGATTGAACGGCCCCTCTTCGAGATGCATCTCGATCGAAGACCCGACTACCAATGTATTGCGCGTCACGAAGTGCTGGCTTAACCCGCCCTTGGCCACACCTACGCTCGCACGCATGTGCACGGCAGAGCTTTCCAGCACTTCAGCCTCGGAACACCAGGGCAAAAATTCCGGATAGCGCGCCACGTCATTAACCAGGTCATACAGCGCTTGCGCCGGATACGGCAACAGGGCCGAACGTTGAATATGTGTCGTCATGTCAGCGTCACTTCCACAGCTGGGCGGCAAACACTACAAGAATGCCAATTGGCGCCACATAGCGCATCAAGAACAATGTCAGAGCAAACAACGCCGGGCTGCGCATCGACAGTTCGTCGCGCACCGCTTCACGGCCCATCACCCAACCTGCAAACACTACAAAGCACAAACCACCTAGCGGCAACATGATCCGCGAGGTGAAGAAATCGATCACGCCAAAGAAGTCCAGACCGCTTTGCGCCCCCCACTGGTAGAGGTGAAACGCACCGCCATCATTCACGAAAAACTTGGCCTGTTTCCCTATATTGAAGGAAAACACCGTTCCCAGGCCAACAAACCAGCAACTGAACGCCAGCCAGAACGTCACCCAGCCACGACGGATGTTGGTCCGCTCAACCAGGTAGGCCACCATCGGTTCCAGCAAGGAAATCGCTGAACTCCAGGCCGCAATTGCCACCAGCACGAAGAACACCACCCCCATCAACTGGCCGAATGCAACGTTACCAAAAGCAAATGGCAGGCTGACGAACATCAATCCAGGCCCTTCGCTTGGGTTCAAACCCGCCGCAAACACAATCGGAAACAACGCCAAGCCGGCCAGCAGCGAAACAAAGGTATCCAGTAACGCAACGCCGACGATGGTCCCGGAAATCGACGAATGCTTAGGCATATAAGCACCGTAGATCATGATTGAACCCACACCGACGCTCAGGGAAAAAAACGCATGCCCCATGGCCGGCAGCAAGCCGTCCAGCAACTTGTCCGGGTTGAAGTCGAACATGAAATGCACGCCTTCCATGAAGTGCCCGGTGGTCAGGCTGTAGCCCAACAGAATCACCAGCATCACGAACAGCAACGGCATCATGATCCGCAGACTGCGCTCGAGCCCCGCGACTACGCCTTTGGCGATAACGAACGCCGAAAGCAACATGAAGAGAGTGTGCCACAGCGTCAGACGCCAAGGGTCGGCGATCACCCCATCAAAATGGGCGCCGACCTGATCGGCCGTAACGCCCTGGAAGTCACCACGCCCCATGTCGATGATGTAATCCAGCGACCAACCGCCTACCACACTATAAAAAGACAGAATCAGCAGTGCCGTGATCATCCCGGCAAACGCGCCCCAGGACCATTTCGCCGAATGCCCAGCTTCAAGCGCAAGCACCTTCAAGGCATTTGCCGGACTTTGCCGGGCACGACGACCGATCAGGGTTTCGGCCAACATCACCGGCACGCCAATCAGCGCAATACACGCCAGAAACACCAACACAAACGCGCCGCCGCCATAGACGCCGACCATATAGGGAAATTTCCAGATACTACCCAACCCCACGGCTGAACCGGTCGCAGCGAGTATGAAAACCCAACGGCTAGCCCAACTACCGTGGACTGAAACCTTGTCTGACGACATCCCGAACACGCCCAACCGATCAAAAAAGAGGGCGCATTGTCCGGGATTCACTCAATGCGCTCAAGCACGCAGGTTCACCGTAGCCGACTCGCGCGCAACTCCCTATAATGCCGCCCCTATGGCTAAACAGAAGAAACACCCCGAAGGGACCATCGCGCAGAATAAAAAGGCGCGACACGATTACTTCATCGAACACCGGTTCGAGGCTGGCATGGTCCTGGCCGGCTGGGAAGTAAAGAGTCTGCGTGCAGGCAAGGCACAACTGGTCGACAGTTATGTGCTGCTCAAGGATGGCGAGGCGTGGCTGCTCGGCAGTCATATCACTCCGCTGACCACCGCCAGCACCCACGTCATCGCCGACCCGACGCGCACGCGCAAGCTGCTGCTCAACCAGCGCGAGCTGGAGAAGCTGTTTGCCGCCGTGCAACAGAAGGGTTACGCCTGCGTCTGCCTGTCGTTGTACTGGAGCAAGCACTTGATCAAGTGCGAGATCGCTCTGGGCAAGGGCAAGAAGGAATACGACAAGCGTGATACCGAGCGCGAGCGCGATGCCGGTCGCGAGCTGCAGCGTGCAGTGCGTAACAAGGGCAAGGAAGATTAATTTTCCTGCTGCTTGAAACTGCTATCGCGAGCTCGCTCCCACACGATCTATAGATGCCGACATTTATGTGGCAGACCTGGAACCTGTGGGAGCGAGCTTGCTCGCGAAGACAATCGCACAAGCGATAAAGATTTAACTGACAAAACCCAACCTACATTCCCTTGCGCCGCTCCGCCCGAGCCATGCGCTGTATTTCCTGACGCACCTCTTCGAGCACTTCCTGCACATACAAAATGTGTCGGCTGGAAATTTCTCGCGCCTGCTCTGCGTGCCCTTCAACAATCGCCTGATACAAGTCCCGGTGCTGACTGATCAGCATGTCACGGGTTTCGGCGCGCTGTTTGTACATGCCACCGATGTTGGTCACCACGTTGCGCTTGAGCAGATCGAACAGCCCGCGAATGGTGTGCAACAGCACCGCGTTGTGACTGGCTTCGGCGATGGCCAGGTGAAAGTTCGCATCCGCCGCGCCCTCTTCCGCACGACTCACTTGATCATGGCGCGAGTAGCAATCCTGCAACTCTTCGAATGCCGCAGTCAGTCGCTCGCGGTCAACATCCGTCGCGCGCAACGCGGCGTAATAGGCGCATGACGCTTCCAGCGTATGGCGAAACTCCAGCAGATCACGCTGGGCTTCGGGATTGCTTTCCAGCAGGTGCAGCAACGGATCGCTGAAGGTTGAACCGAGCGATTCAACCACATAGTTGCCACCGCCCTGGCGGCTGACCAGCAGCCCTTTGGCCGTCAGTTTCTGGATCGCCTCACGCAATGAAGGGCGCGATACACCGAACTGCTCGGCCAAGGCGCGCTCCGCCGGCAATCGCTCACCGGATTTCAGCGTGCCCTCAAGGATCATCCCCTCAAGCTGCTCGACAATATCGTCAGACAAACGGCGCTGACGAATCTGATCAAACCCCATAACTCATTCTCCACGGTCCCGACGGCTCGCCGGGCTCTCTATTCTGGCCTATTGGCGTCGTACCAGCACCTACCAGACGGCGTTTGATCGAACAGATCAGATGAACTCTGTACCGCTCATTCGACGAAAGTTTCAGGGCGGCAAATTGACACACCACACCCAAGGCTTTTACCCTAGCCAACAGCGATTGTAAATTGGTATTACCAATTATCCAAGAACGCTGACCAGTGCCTGACCAACAACAATTAGGGGCCACCCCATATGCAAACCTGGCAACAGCTCTACAGCCCGCTCGGCAGCCTCGGCTTGTCCGCACTCGCGGCCGTTATCCCCATCGTATTTTTCTTCCTGGCTCTGGCCGTGTTCCGCCTCAAAGGACACGTCGCCGGGAGCATTACCCTGGCGCTGTCGATTCTGGTGGCGATCTTTGCCTTCCAGATGCCTGTCGACATGGCCTTCGCTGCTGCTGGCTATGGATTTGCCTATGGACTGTGGCCGATTGCCTGGATCATCGTGGCTGCGGTGTTCCTCTACAAACTGACGGTCAAGAGCGGACAGTTCGAAGTGATCCGCAGCTCGGTGCTGTCGATTACCGACGACCAACGCCTGCAAGTGCTACTGATCGGTTTCTGCTTCGGCGCATTCCTGGAAGGTGCCGCCGGATTCGGCGCACCGGTAGCGATTACCGCCGCGCTGCTGGTAGGACTGGGTTTCAACCCGCTGTACGCCGCCGGCCTGTGCCTGATTGCCAACACTGCGCCGGTAGCCTTCGGCGCGCTGGGGATTCCGATCATCGTCGCCGGCCAAGTAACCGGCATCGACGCGTTCAAGATCGGCGCCATGGCGGGTCGCCAACTGCCACTGTTGTCAGTGTTCGTGCCGTTCTGGCTGGTGTTCATGATGGACGGCCTGCGCGGCATCAAAGAGACCTGGCCGGCAGCGTTGGTGGCGGGCTTGAGCTTTGCCGTGACCCAGTTTTTCACCTCGAACTTCATTGGCCCCGAGCTGCCGGACATTACGTCGGCGCTGGTCAGTCTGGTTTCCCTGACCCTGTTCCTCAAGGTCTGGCAGCCCAAGCGTTCGTTCGCCGAAGCGACCGCCAGCGTCGGCGCCGCAACTGTGAAAAGCGCCGGTGGCTTCGGTCAACCGCGTACGACCCAGCCTTCGCCGTACAGCTTCGGCGAGATCTTCAAGGCCTGGTCGCCGTTCCTGATCCTTACCGCGCTGGTGACCATTTGGACCTTGAAACCCTTCAAGGCAATGTTCGCCGCCGGCGGCTCGATGTACGGCTGGGTGTTCAACTTCGCCATCCCGCACCTGGACCAACTGGTAATCAAGACTGCTCCAATCGTAGCCGCTCCGACTGCGATTCCTGCAGTGTTCAAACTTGATCCGATTTCGGCGACCGGCACGGCGATTTTCTTCTCCGCACTGATCTCGATGCTGATCCTGAAGATCAACTTAAAAATTGGTCTTACCATATTAAAAGAGACCTTCTTTGAACTGCGCTGGCCGATTCTGTCGATCGGCATGGTGCTGGCCTTCGCCTTCGTCACCAACTATTCAGGCATGTCGTCGACCATGGCGCTGGTGCTGGCAGCCACCGGCGCGGCCTTCCCGTTCTTCTCGCCATTCCTCGGCTGGCTGGGCGTGTTCCTGACCGGTTCGGACACCTCGTCCAACGCGCTGTTCAGCTCGCTGCAAGCGACCACCGCCCACCAGATCGGCGTCAACGACGTGCTGTTGGTGGCGGCGAACACCAGCGGTGGCGTGACCGGCAAAATGATCTCGCCACAATCGATCGCCGTGGCCTGCGCCGCGACCGGTCTGGTGGGCAAGGAATCCGACCTGTTCCGCTTCACTCTCAAGCACAGCCTATTCTTTGCCACTATCGTCGGCCTGATTACGCTGGCCCAGGCCTACTGGTTTACCGGCATGCTGGTGCACTAAGACTACAAGCAACACAGAAAGAACCGACGCCGGACTTTGACTTCGGCGTCAGCGACTCACCACCCGGTCTGCAAGGCTGCTGAAAGCTTCCCGCTTTATAGTCAGCAGCCTCAGCGGACGGATAACCGGCCGAGAGACACGCCTGATGAGCGAGCTTTTTTACAACGCTGTGCCGAACGCGACCCGTGTCGCCCCGCCACTGCCGGAACCGCGCCAGTACCCCAGCGAGAAACCACAGCGGGTCTACCTGTTCGGCACATGCGTGGTCGACCTGTTTTATCCCGAGGCCGGGATGGACGCGATTCACCTGCTCGAACGCGAAGGCATTCGCGTGGAGTACCCGCAAGGGCAAAGCTGCTGCGGACAACCGGCCTACACCTCGGGTTACACCGAACAGGCCCGTACCGTAGCGCGCTCGCAACTGGCGCTGTTTGCCGGGGATGATCCGGTGGTGGTGCCTTCAGGCTCCTGCGCGGGAATGCTGCGTGAACATTACGCCGACTTGTTCAAGGACGAGCCGGATACGTTGAAACAGGTTCAGGCCCTGGCGGCGCGAACCTATGAGCTGGCCGAGTTTCTGCTGTTCGTCTGCAAGGTGCAGCTCAAGGACAGCGGCAATCCGGTCAAAGTGGCGCTGCACACCTCGTGCTCGGCACGGCGTGAAATGAACACCCACTTGCACGGGCGCGAGCTGTTGTCGCAACTGAGCAACGTGAAGCGGGTCGACCACGATCACGAAAGTGAATGCTGTGGCTTTGGTGGGACATTCAGCGTCCGAATGCCAGACATTTCCGGTGCGATGGTCGCAGACAAGACCAAAGCCCTGAAGGAGTCCGGCGCGCACACGGTGCTGAGTGCCGACTGCGGCTGCTTGATGAATATCAACGGCTCGTTGGAAAAACAGAACGAAGCGTTACGCGGCCAACATCTGGCCAGCTTCCTCTGGCAGCGAACCGGAGGTGCAAAATGAGCACTTCCACGCTGATTCCAACGGTGGCGGTTGAAGAAGATTTTCGCACCCGGGCTCACGAGGCGTTGGGTGACAAGCAACTGCGAAACAACTTTCGCAGTGCAATGGATTCACTGATGGCAAAGCGGGCAGCGTCCTTCAGCGATGCCTTCGAGCGAGAACACTTACGCGCCCTGGGCAATGCTGTTCGTGCCCGCGCGTTATCCAGGTTGCCCGACCTGCTCGAGCAACTGGAACAGAACCTGACCCGCAACGGTGTGACAGTGCACTGGGCGGAAACGGTGGACGAGGCCAATGGCATCGTCTTGTCGATCATCCGTGCTCACGAGGCGCGGCAAGTGATCAAGGGCAAATCGATGGTCAGCGAAGAGATGGAGATGAACCATGTCCTCGCTGAACAAGGCGTTGAATGCCTTGAGTCGGACATGGGCGAGTTCATCGTCCAGCTCGACCACGAGAAGCCTTCACACATTATTATGCCGGCGATCCACAAGAATGCCGGTCAGGTCGCGTCCTTGTTCCACGACAAACTTGGCGTGGAATACACCAAGGACGTTGACCAACTCATTCAGATCGGTCGCAAGGTCTTGCGGCAGAAATTCTTCGAAGCCGACATCGGCGTCTCTGGCGTCAACTTCGCCGTGGCCGAAACCGGCACCCTGCTGCTGGTGGAAAACGAAGGCAACGGCCGCATGTCGACCACCGTGCCGCCAGTACACATCGCCGTCACCGGGATCGAGAAAGTCGTCGAAAACCTGCGCGACGTTGTACCCCTGCTCTCCTTGCTGACACGCTCGGCCCTCGGCCAGCCAATCACCACTTACGTCAACATGATCTCCGGCCCGCGCAAGGAACATGAACTCGACGGCCCGCAAGAAGTGCACTTGGTATTGCTCGACAACGGTCGCAGCCAGGCCTTTGCCGACAGCAAACTGCGCCAGACCCTGAACTGCATCCGCTGCGGCGCCTGCATGAACCATTGCCCGGTTTACACGCGCATCGGCGGTCATGCCTATGGCGAGGTTTACCCGGGCCCGATCGGCAAGATCATCACCCCGCACATGGTCGGCCTGGCGAAAGTCCCGGACCACCCGAGCGCCTCGTCGCTGTGCGGCGCCTGCGGTGAAGTCTGCCCGGTAAAAATTCCGATCCCGGCACTGCTGCGCCGCCTACGCGAAGAAAACGTCAAAGCCCCTGACAGCCCGCATCAAGTGATGCGCGGCCAAGGCAGCAAGTACTCGCGCAAAGAGCGCTTCGTCTGGAACGCCTGGGCCAAGCTCAACAGCTCGCCGACGCTGTATCGGCTGTTCGGCTTCTTCGCCACTCGCCTGCGCGCCCTCACGCCAAACAACATTGGCCCTTGGACGCAAAACCATAGCGCGCCAAAACCCGCCGCTCGCTCACTGCACGATATGGCCCGCGAGCATTTGGCCAAACAGGGAGATCGCTGATGAGCGCCAAGCAAAACATCCTCGCCAAACTGCGCAACAGCCTGACCGGCACCACGCCAGTGCCTGACAACTTCGATGAAGCGCTGGTGACCGAGCCTTACACCTACACCCCAGAGCAACGCATCCCGCAACTGCGCAAACTGATGGAAGCGGTGCACACCGAAATCCACCTGACCAGCGAGCAAGGCTGGCCCGAGTTGCTCGCGCAATTACTGCGCGACCGTCAGTTACCGAGCCTGCTGATCGCACCGACTACGCCACACGGCCAACGTGTCACGCAGCATTGGGCGAATAACCCTGACCTGCCCACACTGAAGGCCTACGACCGTCCGGTAGAAGAATGGAAAGCCGAGCTGTTCAACGACACCCCGGCCAGCCTGACCACCACCCTCGGCGCGATCGCCGCCACCGGCAGCCTGATCATCTGGCCCACCCGCGAAGAACCACGACTGATGAGCCTGGTGCCGCCGGTGCATTTCGCCCTGCTCAAGGCCAGTGAAATTCGCGACAACTTCTATCAAGTGCAACAAGAGTACGAGTGGGCCCAAGGCATGCCGACCAACGCTTTGCTGGTGTCCGGCCCGTCGAAAACCGCCGACATCGAGCAAGTCCTGGCTTACGGCGCCCACGGCCCGAAAGACCTGGTGGTGCTGATCCTGGAGGACCAATGAGTCTACCGGCGGCTTTCCTGCGTGATGCGCAGCAACTGATTCCACAGGACCGGCGTTTCGACGATCCGCTGTCGACCCTGGCCTTCGGTACCGACGCCAGTTTCTATCGGCTGATCCCGAAGCTGGTGATTCGTGTCGAGTCTGAAGACGAAGTGGTTGCCCTGCTGAAACTGGCCCAGCGTGACCGGGTGCCGGTGACCTTCCGCGCCGCTGGCACCAGTCTCTCCGGCCAGGCCATCAGCGACTCGGTGCTGATCGTCCTTGGCGACAACTGGAACGGTCGCGAGATCCGTAGTCAGGGCACGCAAATCCGCCTGCAACCAGGCGTGATCGGCGCACAGGCGAACGCCTGGCTAGCACCGTTTGGCCGCAAGATCGGCCCCGACCCGGCGTCAATCAACGCCTGTAAAATCGGTGGCATCGTCGCCAACAACGCCAGCGGCATGTGCTGCGGCACCGCGCAAAATACCTACCACACGCTGGCCGGCATTCGCCTGGTACTGGCCGATGGCAGCCGCCTCGACACCGAGGATGCCGCCAGTGTCGCGGCATTTCGCAACAGTCATTCCGAGTTGCTGGAACGTCTGGCGACACTCGGCCGCGAGACCCGCGCCAATAGCCAATTGGCCGCAAGGATTCGCCACAAATACCGTCTGAAAAATACCACCGGCCTGTCGCTCAATGCCTTGGTGGATTTCGACGAGCCTGTGGATATCTTGAGCCACTTGCTGGTGGGCTCCGAAGGCACGCTGGGGTTTATCAGCGCGGTGACCTACGACACGGTGATCGATCATCCGAACAAAGCCTCGGCGCTGATCGTCTTCCCGGATGTCGAAACCTGCTGCAACGCCGTGACCGTACTGAAAAGCCAACCGGTCTCGGCCGTGGAGCTGCTCGACCGCCGCAGCCTGCGCTCGGTGCAGGACAAACCCGGAATGCCGGCCTTCGTCCAGCAACTGTCGGCCAACGCCTGCGCCTTGTTGATTGAATCCCGCGCTGCATCAACTGCGTTGTTGCACGAACAGCTGGCGCAGATCATGAATTCACTGGCGGCGTTCCCGGTGGAGAAACAGGTCGACTTCACGCAAGACCCGGCAGAAAACGCCAAGCTGTGGGCGATCCGCAAAGACACCTTCCCCGCCGTCGGCGCGGTGCGCAAAACCGGCACCACAGTGATCATCGAAGACGTAACCTTCCCGGTGGAGCAACTGGCGGCAGGCGTGAACCGCTTGATCGAGCTGTTCGACAAACATCACTACGACGAAGCAATCCTTTTCGGCCACGCACTGGAAGGCAATCTGCACTTCGTCTTCACCCAAGGCTTCAACAGCACGGAAGAAGTCGCACGCTACCAGGCGTTCATGGATGACGTAGCGCACTTGGTCGCCGTCGAGTTTGGCGGCTCGCTGAAAGCCGAACACGGCACCGGGCGCAACATGGCGCCCTTCGTTGAACTGGAATGGGGCAGCGATGCCTATCAGTTGATGTGGCAGCTCAAGCGCCTGCTCGACCCGAACGGCATTCTTAACCCGGACGTGGTGCTCAGCGAGGATCCGCAGATCCACCTCAAACACCTGAAACCGCTGCCGGCCGCCGACGAGATTGTGGACAAGTGCATCGAATGCGGTTTCTGCGAACCGGTCTGCCCATCGAAAGGCCTGACCTTGAGCCCGCGCCAGCGCATCGTGATCTGGCGTGACATTCAGGCAAAAAAACGCGCTGGCGTCGACACCTCCCAGCTGGAAGAGGCTTATCAATACCAAGGCCTCGACACCTGCGCCGCCACCGGCCTCTGCGCACAACGCTGCCCGGTCGGAATCAACACCGGCGAACTGGTGAAAAAACTCCGTAGCCGCACGGCAACCCGGACGAAAACCGCCAACTGGCTGGAAGGAAATTTCGCCACCGCACTGCAAGGTGCACGCTTCACTCTGCACGTGGCCAACGGTGCGCGGATGCTGCTGGGCGCGCCACGGCTGACAAAAATTTCTGCTGCACTGACCAAGCTGTCCAAAGGACAAATCCCGCAGTGGACCAACGCCATGCCACAACCGGAACGAGCAATTCGCTTCAGCCCGCCGGTGACCGACGAGCGCCCGCGCGTGGTCTATCTGGCGGCGTGCGTGTCCCGGGTGATGGGCCCGGCGGCGGGAGACAAGGAGCAAATGTCGCTCTATGACAAAACCCGTGGCCTGCTGGAAAAAGCCGGCTACCACGTAGTCTCGCCAGACAATCAGGACGACCTCTGCTGCGGTCAACCGTTCGCCTCCAAAGGCTATACCGAGCAAGCCGAGCGCAAACGCCAGGAGCTGATCAGTGCGTTGCTGCACGCCAGCCGCGGCGGGCTCGATCCGATCTATTGCGACACCAGTCCCTGCATCTTGCGCCTGGTGCAAGACCTTGGCGATGTGCGCCTGGACCTGTACGACCCGGTGCGCTTCATTCGTATGCACTTGATGGACCGACTGGACTTCACGCCCCAGGAAGCACCGATTGCAGTCCACGTCACCTGCAGCACTCAGCACCTCGGCGAGAGCCAGGCGCTGATCGATCTGGCACGACGTTGCAGTAAGAACGTGGTGATTCCGGAAGGCATTCACTGCTGCGGGTTTGCTGGCGACAAGGGGTTTACCACGCCCGAGCTGAACGCCCACTCACTGCGCACATTGAAAGACGCCGTGCAGCATTGCAGCGAAGGCGTCTCCACCAGTCGCACTTGTGAAATCGGCCTGAGCCAGCATGGCGGGATCGACTACCACGGGTTGGTTTACCTGGTGGACCGGGTGACCCAAGCCAAAACGCTCTGAAATCGACGTTATCCAGCAAGGGGCGCTCTGCCCCTTTGCTGTACTCTCCTGCCGACGAAATACAACGCTATTTTTCCCACACCACAAGAACCCTTGTGCGCCGCCACAGTCTATCTGTTAAGCCCAAGCCCCTTGGTTCCCGACGCTGTTCAAGGAGAAACCCCATGAAGCGATCCGCCCTGGCCGGACTGCTTATCTGCGCAACACTGACAACCGCCCACGCCTTTGCCTCGAACGAGAGCGATATGTGCGCAAGGAACCTTCAAACACTCACCAGCGAACTGGCCAATGCGACCAAGCTCGATGCCGCCACCCAAAGCGACGCCACGAGCAAACTCCAGCAAGCCAAATCGGCCTATGCCGCGAAAAACGACCGGGAATGCGTATCCCTGACGCAGCAAGCGCTGCAGTCCGTTCAAAGCCACAAGAACAGCCAGTAATCCGCTACCGATCCGCAAGCGTGGACAGAAAGTCGACTCGCACCACGCATTGGCGTACACTGTGTTCACCTGCTGGTTACACACAGCAGGTTCGGGGCCGTTTAGGATTCGACGCCGGTTGCGAAACTTTAGGTGCATGCCGAGTTGGTAACAGAACTCGTAAATCCACTGTTGCAACTTCCTATAGTTGCCAATGACGAAACCTACGGGGAATACGCTCTCGCTGCGTAAGCAGCCTTAGCCCTTCCCTCCTGGTACCTTCGGGTCCAGCAATCATCAGGGGATGTCTGTAAACCCAAAGTGATTGTCATATAGAACAGAATCGCCGTGCAGTACGTTGTGGACGAAGCGGCTAAAACTTACACAACTCGCCCAAAGCACCCTGCCCGTCGGGTCGCTGAGGGTTAACTTAATAGACACGGCTACGCATGTAGTACCGACAGCGGAGTACTGGCGGACGGGGGTTCAAATCCCCCCGGCTCCACCACTTCATCATCTAAAGACGTCCACGGACGTCTTTTTTTGTGCCTGAAATCCAATAAATACGGGGGCTTCAGCGCTTATGGGAGCTTTGGAGAATTTCGGAGTTCCAGCCGCTTTGGTATCCCAGGTGGTATCCCGGACTGCCAAATGCTATTTTCAGGATACCAAAACGATGCTGGAGGTATCCCAATGCCTACTAACGCAACCCGCCTCTCCGATCGCCAGCTCAAGGCGGTCAAGGCAACTGGTAAAGACTTCGTCCTCAGCGACGGCGATGGCTTGCAGCTTCGAGTACGCGCCAGCGGCTCGATGATGTGGAATTTCAATTACCGCGAGCCGTTGACCAGAAGCCGTATCAACATGGCGCTTGGTCCATACCCTGACCTCTCGCTAGCCAACGCCCGGAAGAAAGCCGCAGAGGCACGTGAGCTGCTCGCTTTGGGCACTGATCCCAAAACCCAGCGTGATGAGGTAAGGCAAGCCAAACTTGCTGAGACTGAACACACTTTCGAGAAGGTGGCCACGGCCTGGTTCGAGCTGAAGAAAGACTCCGTAACCAAAGCCTACGCCGAAGACATTTGGAGATCGCTGACGCTCCATGTTTTCCCAAGCATGAAAACAACGCCGCTCTTTCAGATCACTGCTCCGATGGTTATCAAGATCCTTCGCCCAATCGAGGCCAAAGGGAGCCTCGAAACCGTGAAACGATTGAGCCAACGACTCAACGAGATCATGACCTACGGGGTCAACTCCGGGCTGATCTTTGCGAACCCCCTCAATGGCATTCGGGCGGTGTTCAAGAAACCCAAGAAAGAGAACATGGCTGCGCTACCACCTGAAGAGCTTCCCGAGCTCATGATGGAAATCGCGAACGCCAGCATCAAGCGCACGACCCGCTGCCTGATCGAATGGCAGTTGCATACGATGACCCGCCCTGCCGAAGCAGCCACCACACGATGGGCAGATATCGACTTCGACAAGCGCATTTGGACCATTCCGCCAGAGCGCATGAAAAAGCGTCGGCCGCACACAATCCCCCTTACCGATCAGGCACTTTCGTTACTGGAGACGCTCAAGCAACTCAGCGGTAACAGAGAGTACGTGTTCCCCTCAGATAGAAACCCCCGCACCCATGCCAATAGCCAGACCACCAACATGGCGTTGAAGCGCATGGGCTTTCAGGACCGCCTAGTCAGCCACGGCTTGCGCTCGATGGCGAGCACCATCCTGAATGAGCATGGCTGGGATCCGGAGCTGATCGAGGTCGCGCTGGCGCATGTCGACAAGGACGAAGTTCGTAGCGCCTACAACCGGACGGATTACATCGAACGCCGTCGTCCAATGATGGCTTGGTGGAGTGAACATATCCAGAAGGCGGCCACCGGCAGCCTGTCGGCATCGGCCATCAATCAAACCAGGGACCGCAACGTCGCACCGACTCGCTGAGCACCCAAAGGTACGCGACGCCAGCTACAATCCGTGTCGTGCAGCAGGGCGACAGGAGTGACGACTGTCGCTAAATCGCTGGTATGCCTACGCCTCTTCAGCCAAGCCTCTGAGTATGGGAAGGCTCCGCATTCCCATACTCAGGGGCTCACGCTTAAAAGCGTCTATCAGACAACCACGAGTCGCGCCTTTCTGCGGCGGATCAACCCTGCTGTTAATTCGTAGTAGACGGTCGCCGGTGCTGAGCAACGCAGATAGTGCTCCAGAAACCATCTCACGTGTTTGCTCCTCCAGGACCAGGGTGTTGCGCAACTCCAGCGCTCACGGATTACCTCGTGCATCCTTTCTGCTTGCCTGATGTGCCGCTGCCGCGTGGCATGCGCACCTTTGAGCACGGGGCTCAGAAACAACGTCATGTCGAACTCAGACTTCATTGCCGTCCTCCGATGTAGGCAGTCACCACGTCGATAACTCTTCTCGAGGGATCGCGCATAGACGTGGTGGACCGGATCAGGCATCGGCCAATTGCACTAACTCCTCTGCATTGAATTCCAGATTGGCTAAGGCTTGCAGGTTTTCCATCAATTGCTCAGGTGTGCTGACACCCGCCAACACCGAGGTGATCCGCGGGTCACGCAGCGTCCAGGAAAGTGCCAGTTGCGAGAGAGTTTGCCCGCGCCGAGCCGCCACGTTCTCAAAGGACTGAATACGCGCGTGCTGACTGTCGTTCAACACTTGCTCCGGCAAATAGTGGCTGCCCTTGCCAATACGCGAGTCCGCCGGGATACCTAGGGCGTACTTGCCCGAGAGCAATCCCTGAGCCAACGGCGAGAAGCTGATCACCCCGGCCCCTCGATCCTGCGCACCTTGCAGCACGCCGTTAGTTTCAATCGACCGATCCAGCAAGTTGTACAGCGGCTGCTGGAGCACCAGCGGCACTTGGCGCGCGTTCAACAGCGCGGCAATTTCATCCGCCTGCTCTGCCGAGTAAGAAGAGATGCCGATGTACAGGGCCTTGCCCTGGCGCACCACGCAGGCCAATGCTCAGCGGTTTCTTCTAGCGGCGTATCGGGGTCGAAGCGGTGGGAGTAGAAGACGCCAACGTAATCCAGGCCCAGCCGAGCCAGGCTGTGGTCGAGGCTGGCAATCAGGTATTTGCGTGGGCTGCCGCCCTGCCCGTAAGGTCCGGGCCACATGTCCCAGCCGGCCTTGGTGGAAATGATCAACTCATCGCGATGGGTACCGAAGTCCTGACGTAACAACCGCCCCAAATTGCTTTCGGCACTGCCATAGGGCACGCCGTAGTTGTTGGCGAGGTCGAAATGGGTGATGCCGTGATCGAACGCGGTACGCAAAATGTCGCGCTGGCGCGCCAGCGGTGTGTCATCGCCAAAGTTGTGCCAGAGCCCGAGTGACAGTGCTGGCAACAACAAGCCGCTGCGACCGGCGCGACGGTAATCACGACCCTGATAGCGTTGCGGGTCGGCGGTGTAAGAGGTGTGCGGTTGACTCATTGCGCGGTGTCCTTGGTGATCACCCACAAGATTGCGCCCATGCTGGGCGCACACAAAAAAAGACGTCCGTGGACGTCTTTAGATGATGAAGAGGTGGGGCCGCACCCTGCCAAGGAGACGGCCCCGGAAAATCGAAAATCTGTCAGCGCGCGGTGATCACCGACAACTTGGTAATCCCTGCCCGCTCAATCGACGCCATGGCCCGCGCCACTTCGCCGTAATTCACGCCGTCGTCGGCCTGCAGTTGCACCCGCACTTCGGGGTCCTTGGCCTTGGCCGCCTGTAGCTTGAACTCCAGCAAGTCCGGCTGGATTTCATCCTTGTTGATAAACAGCTTTCCGGCCCCGTCGATGCTCACCACCAGCGGGTCCTTCTGCTCCACCCGCGCCACGGCTTCGGTCTTGGGCAGGTTGATCGGGATCGCGTTGGTCAGTAGCGGCGCGGTGACAATGAACACCACCAGCAGTACCAACATGACATCTACCAGCGGTGTCACGTTGATCTCGCTGAGCACTTCATCGCTGTCTTGCGTGGAGAAGGCCATGTCAGGAGGCCTCCTTGACTTTCTGACCGGCGACCGTGGCCCCGGACTTGCTCAATACCGGGTGCAACAGCACGCGGAACGAATGCTTCTGCGCCAGGCTGTAGAAGTCGTGGGCGAAGTCGTCCAGATCCGCCGCCGTCAGTTTCAAACGGCGCAAAAAGTAGTTGTAAACCAGCACCGCCGGTACGGCGACAGCGATCCCCACACCCGTGGCGACCAACGCCGCCCCGATGGGGCCGGCAACTGTTTCCAGGCTTGCCGAGCCCGCTGCGCTGATGCCTTTCAACGCCTCCATGATTCCCCACACCGTGCCGAACAAACCAATGAACGGCGACGTACTACCAATACTTGCAACCACCGCCAACCCGGTTTCCAGCGAACGGCGCTCGCGCACGATCTGCTGACGCAAGGCCCGCTCCAGGCGATCCTGATGATTGATCGCCTGGCTCAAATCCGCCGCCAGTGGCGCCTCGCCCACCTGGATCGCCGCATAACCAGCCTGTGCCACCCGCGCCGCCGCGCCGGGTTGGGTTTCGGCTAATTCTGCCGCCGAATCGAGACTCGAAGCGGCCCAAAACCGGTTATGGAATTTGCGGTCCTGAGCTTTCAGGCGACCGAACTGCACACCCTTGAGCAACGCCAAGCCCCAAGTGGCGACGGAAAAAACCACCAGCAGCCAGATCACCGCGCTTTCGATGGATTCAAGTGGAGATGCCAATAACGTCATGGTGAATTCCTCGTGTAAACGTTTCGCGCGAATTAGGTTTCGGTTTAATGGATCTTGAAATCGATGGGTACGCTGACCCAGCCGTCCTGGGCGACATCACCCTGCTTGGCAGGCACGAAACTCCAGCGTTTCACGGCGCTTAATGCCGCCTCATCGAGGGCTTCGCGGCCGCTGCTTTTTTGAATTTGGATCTCGCCGGGTTTGCCGCTGGCCAGCACATGCACCCGCAACAACACCGTGCCTTCCCAACCGCGACGCTGGGCCAGCGACGGGTATTCCGGTGCCGGGTTTTTCAGGTACGCGGCGTTGGCCGAGGCAGGTGTCACAGGTGCGGGCGCCGGTGGTGCAGGTGGCGCCGAAGCCGCAAACGGAGCAGCCGGTTGTGGCGGCGCGGGCGGTTGCTCGATTGCTTTGGGCGCCGGTTTTTGTACTGGTTTGACCACTGGTTTTGGCTTGGGAATCGGTTTTGGCGGCGCCGGTTTGGCCGCCAGTTCATCCACCACTGGCGACGTCGGTTCCACCACCGGCTGCGGAGGTGGCGGCGGCGGCTCGACCACTGGCGGCGCCGGACGCGAAAACTCGATGGTCATCGGCGGAATTTCCGGCGGCACGATCGGCAGAACTGTGGTCGGCTGCTGATTGACCCAGTAGATCACCGCGCCGTGCACCAGCAACGCCAGCACACCGAGCAGGATCGCTTCGCGTGGGCTCAGGATACCCTTGGGCGCTCGCTGCAAACGCAGCTGGCCCAAGGGCACGCGGTGTGCCCGCCCGAGGTCGACCAACTCGCCACCTGGCGCCTGGCGCCAAAGCACCTTGTGTGCGCTGGCGGCGGTCTGGACATTGCCCATTGATTTACTCCCTGCGATTTCTTTGCGAATTACCCGATACGCCGAACCCGACATCCCCGAACGACGTATCGATGGGTTAATCATTGAGCTAGACGCTTATCTCTTAAAGTTATTTTTATTATTTAAGCTAGACCTAAAACGAATATAAAAACCACCCGATTCGCTGCAAGCCTTACCCCATAAGGGCTCCGGCCAGGTGATCGAAACCACATGCTTTTTATGCATTGAAAATATTCCAGGAGGGCATCGTTTTCGGCGCGCCAGCGACGCGGATCAGCGACTGGCACTGGTCTGCGGCACACCAAGTTCCGGCGCGATCACCGCCGTTTCCGAGCGCGGCGTACCTTTCGGCACCCAGTCGTAACTCACCGGCAAAGCGCGGTAGACCCAATTGCTGATGGCATCGCTGCCCGGCGCCTTGCCCAGATAAGGGCTGACGTATTCCCAGACGTTTTCACCGCTGGCCGTCACCTGGAAAAACCGTCCGTTCATGCCTTCATCGATCAACGTATTGCCGTTGGGCAAGCGTCGAGCGCTGCTGATGAATGAGCTGTAGAACGCCCAGCCTGGTTGTTTCGAGTTGGCGGCGCTGTATTGCCAGACGATCTCGTTTTTCAGCGGGTCGATTTCCAACACCCGCGAGCCGGAAATCAGCCCCAGAGTGACCGACGGATAACCCGCCGAGCCCTGGTTATCGAACACCAGCAGATTGCCTGCGCCCGGCAGGCCGGCGGAAATGATGTGGGCGTCATGCTGCCCCACGAACTGATCCACCGGACGCGGCAGTTTTTGCTCGGTTTTCGGGTCGATCAGCGGCAGGTTCGGGCCGAGGCGCCAGACCACTTTGCCGCTGAGCTTGTCGATGATTGCGATGAAGTTGGCGTTGCGCGAATCGATCAGCAGGTTGTCCGGGCTGAAGCGTTTGTCGCCCGCGTCGAACCACTTGTTCGGCCCCACGAGGCTGAGGTTATTGATGTGCAGGTAGTCCGGGTTGTCGCTGGCATGCACCAGTTTCAGTTGCTCTGGGGTAAAGCCGAATTCATCGAGGTGCTCGGACGCCAGCCACTGCCATTTGACCTCGCCCTTGGGGCTGACTTCGTAGATGGCGTCGTCGATGACTTCGGGCACTTTGAACCCGGCAACCTTGTGCACCTTGTTCGCCAGAACCACGGTGTTGCCATTGCTCAAACGACGCTGATCGTGGTGCTGCTGCGCGGCTCCGCCGGTTGGCTTGTCGCCCCATTGCCAGACCACTTTGCCGTTCCAGTCCAGCTCGCCGACGCTCTGATTGCCCAGCCCATTGCCGGCCGAACCGAGTTTGCCGGGGTCCTTGTCACTCAGTTGCAGCAATACATGACCGCGCTCACCACCCACCAGTTTCGGATCGATGATCGCCGAAGGAAAACCGGCCTGCGGCCAGGTTTTCACGTCGTTGCCGTTCATGTCGATCAGGTGCGTCTGTTTGTCGGCGCCGCTGAAAATCACGTACTGGTTGAAGGCCTTCGCCGGGTCGTAGCGGGTGACACCCGTGGGGTAAACGCTAGGCGCCGCAAGGGCTTCGGCACTGACTACTACGCCGGACAACAACACCGGTATAGCCGCTTTGATGCTCAACATGATGGTGCTCCTTGAATGTCAGATCAGAAGTCGTAGCGACCAGTCACGCCCAGGGTCCGTGGTGTGCCGAGCAAGCCCTCGTAACCGCCGTTGGAACCGGTCCAGAGAGTCGTGTAGTAGGTTTTATCAAAGGCATTTTTCAGCCACAGTGAGACGTCCCACTGCCCCTGCTTGAAGTCGCCGCGCAGGCCGGTGGACAGGTTGACTACGGCGTAACTCGGGATCTGGCCGAAGTCGGAATCCTCCACCGTACCCACCGCTTTGGAGCGGAACGCGTAGCTGGCGGTGACGTACTCTTCGAAGCCGTTACTCAGGTTCCATTTGTATTCGCCATTGGCGTTGCCGATCCATTTCGACGCGCCGACCACCTGGTGGCCGGTGAGGTCGCAAGACGCTGGAGCCCCCGGCGCCAGGCTAACTTCCGGCGGGCATGGCGCATCTTTGTACGAGAGGTAGCTGACGTCGTTGTAGGAACCGTTGAAGTTCAGCGTCAGGCCGCGCAACGGGATCAGCGTGCTGTCGAATTCCACGCCGCGCGAACGCACCGAGCCGGCGTTGGTCAGGTATTGCACGCGGTTGACGTCGTCGTAGGCGTTGGTCTGATAGCCGTTGACCTGGGTCCAGAAGACGTTGGCGTTGAGCTGCAGGCGGCGGTCCCACAGCGTGCTTTTGAAACCGAGTTCGGCGTTGTTGGCGCGCTCGGTGCCAATCAGCAACGAGTCGGCGCCAGCGACCGGTGCCGTGCCGACGGCCAGGTTCACACCACCGGATTTCTCGCCGTGGGACACGGTCGCGTAGCCGAGCAGGTTATCAGTGAAGTGGTAGCTGAGGTTGAGCAGCCCCGAAGGACTGGAGCTGTACTGATTCAAATCACCGGAGTCGTAAACCCCAGCGCGACCGCGCCTGACTGTCGCCGCCGCACCGGTGACCGCCGCACCACCCACGGGTGCATCGCGGTTGACCCAGGCATTTTTCTCTTCATAAGTGCCACGCACGCCGGCGGTGAAATCCAGCTGCTCTGTGAGGTGCCAGGTGCCCTGGGCAAACAGTGCGAAGCTGTCGGTCTTGATGTGGCCTCTGCCAACGCTGTCGATGTTGGCCAGCGCACCCGCTGGCGTGCCGTTCCAGATGTCCGCCTGCGGGCCGTAATAGGCGAAGGATTTGTTGTCCAGGTCGTTGCCGAAGTAATAGGCGCCGAGCACGTACTCGAAGAAGCCGCCAGTGGGCGAGGCCAGGCGAAATTCCTGGGAGTATTGTTTGTCTTCTACAGAGACCCCGCCGTTGTAGGTCGCCGAGACATTCAGGCCGTCATCGTTACGCGGGGTGAAATTCCACCAGCGATAGGAGCTGATCGAGGTTAGGGTGAAGTCGCTCGGTAGCGTCCAGTTCGCCTCGACCGAGGTGCCGCCCTGATGCACAGTGACGTGCTGATCGTTGTTCAAGTTGACCTTGCGATGTGTGCCATCGACCAGCGTGGCCCCCGCGGCATTGGCCCGGGCCTGATAAAGGTTGACGCCGTTGATGGTCGGCCCGGTATTGTACAACACGCGGGTGCCAGCGCTGGAATCCTCTTCGTTGTAGTCACCGATCCAGCGCAGGTTGAACGATTCGTTGGGCTTGAACAGCAGCTGCCCACGGAAGCCGTCGCGCGAGCCACCGTTCAGGTCGTGGCCGTCGTATTCGTTTTTGATGTCGCCATCGCTGCGGGTGCGATAAGCGGAAAAACGCCCGGCGAGTTGGTCATTCAACGGGCCGGAAATCGTGCCCTTGGTCTGGAAATAACCGTCCTCGCCCACCGAACTCTCGATGCTGCGCTCCGGGGTGAAGGTCGGCGCGCGCGTGCTGATGTTGATCACGCCGGCCGTGGTGTTCTTGCCGAACAAAGTACCTTGCGGGCCGCGCAGCACTTCGAGCTGCTCGATGTCCATCAGGTCGAACACCGCCATGCCCGGCCGCCCTAGGTAGACGTTATCGATGTACAGCCCGACGCTGCCTTCCAGGCCATCGCTGGCCGGATTGTTGCCCAGGCCACGGATCGACACGCTGGACTGGCGCGCATGCATGTAGGCGACGTTGACGCTGGGCACCAGTTGCTGCAAATCCTGGATGCGATAGACCCGCTGGCTTTCCAGCACCTGGCCGCTGACCACGCTCATCGGTGTCGGTACATCCTGCGAGCTTTCCTCGCGACGGCGGGTGGTGACCGTCACGGTTTCCAGCTGCGCGCCATCGGCTTTGGCCTGGCCTGCAACGGTGGCTGCGGGAACCGTTTCGGGCGTGCTGGCGTCAGCGGCCTGTGCCTGGGTCCAACTGGCGCTCCCCGCCAGCAGCAGGGCCAGGGGCAGGCGTTTGAGCCGTCGGGGCGTGAGGGGTGAGGCGAGGTTCAACGGGCTCATTTAGCGGCTCCAGGTCAAAAAACACACAAAGACTTTTCAGTAGTGCATATTCTTTAAAGTTATTTATTTATGTTTTTACAAAAATTTACTGCATAAGAGATTGCCTTTATAAGGAGTCGACCTAATGCATATCCAATGCATTTCCCCGATATTTTTTATGTGAAAAATGCATATCGATTTGCGCCAGCTCCGTCACTTCATTGCCCTCGCCGACCAGCGCAGCTTCGTCGCGGGCGCGATGGCGGTGAACCTGTCGCAGTCGGCCTTCAGCCGCAGCATTCAGGCGCTGGAACACAGCGTCGGTTGTCAGTTGGTGGACCGTGGACGCAAGGACCTGGCGCCCACAAAACAGGGCCAGGTGTTGCTCGAACATGCGCGGCGGCTGGTCAGCGGCGCACAGCAGATGGCCAACGAGATCAGCCAGTTCAATGGCCTGGAGGCCGGCGAGCTGCGTTTCGGCTGTGGTCCGGCGCCCGCAGCAGGGCTGGTCCCCCGGGCGATCGGCAGCTTCATCGGCCGCTACCCCAAGGCACGGGTGCAATTTCAGGTGGATGACTGGCAAAGCCTGAGCAAGCGCCTGCTGAGTGAAGAGTTCGAATTCTTCGTCGCCGACACCCGGCAATTCGAAGCCGACCCGGACTACCTGACCCAACGCCTGCGTCCGCGCAAATGGCACTTCTGCTGCCGCGCCGGACATCCACTGGCCACTCGCGAAAGCGTCAGTGCCGCCGAGTTGATGAGTTATTCGATGGCGGTGACCATCCGCCCGCCCAACCTGCGCAAAGTCATCGTCGACTTGAGTGGCCGGCCGGATTTCACGCCCAACGTGGAATGCGAAAACAGCTACAGCCTGCTCGGTGTGGTGATGCGTTCGGATGCGATTGGCATCATCGGCGAGTATTCCGATGCACTGCATAACGCCAAGGGTCAGATGGTGCGCTTGAAGATCGACGGGCTGGCCGATGACCTGGAAGAGTTGTACACCCGCTATGGGATTGTCAGTCGCGCGGGGTATCGGTTGTCACCGTTGGCCGAGGCGATGATTGCGCAGATCAAGGAGGTGGATGCACAGGATGAAGAGGTGTGTTCGCTGGAGAACTTCGCTGTTTGAGCTGGCCTCATCGCTGGCAAGCCAGTTCCCACAGGGATCAATGGTGTTCACAAATTATGTGTCCGCCACAGAACCTTGTGGGTGCTGGCTTGCCAGCGATAGCGTCAGCCCAGGCAGCGATGCACCCCCTGCATAAAAACCATTTCCCAAACGCACTTGCCTCAACCCCTCTCCAGCAGCGAAAAACCTCGCCTGTCTTTCGATCTGTGAACCCCATGTCCAACACCCCAAACCCTGTGCGCAACGTGCTGTACATCATGTGCGATCAACTGCGGCGCGATTACCTGTCGTGCTACGGCCACCCGCATCTGCACACGCCCAACATCGATCGCCTGGCCGACGCCGGCGTGCGTTTCAGTCGTGCCTATACCCAAGGCACGATCTGCGGGCCGTCGCGAATGTCGGCCTACACCGGGCGCTATGTCAGCAGTCATCAGGTCGCCTGGAACGCCGTGCCGCTGCCGCTGGATGAACTGACCCTCGGTGATTACCTGCGGCCCCATGGCATACGCACCGCACTGGTGGGCAAGACCCACGCCACACCCAATCTCGATGCCTTGCAGCGACTGGCCATCGACCCGCTGGGCGATCAGGCGGCGGTGCTGAACGAAGTCGGTTTCGAGCCGTTTTTCCGGCATGACGGGATCTTCCCGGACGACCCATTGTTCGATGACAAGCGCGAGTCCGCGCCCTACACCCACTACCTGCGTGACCTCAGTTTCGAAGGCCGCAACCCGTGGCACGACTGGGCCAACGCGGCTGAAGGTGAACAGGGCGAAATCCTCAGCGGCTGGAAAATGCGCTACGCCCATTTGCCGGCGCGCGTGCCGGAGCAGCATTCGGAAACCGTCTACACCACCGGCCGCGCCCTGGACTTCATCGCCGAACAAGGCGAGCAGCCATGGTGCCTGCACCTGTCGTACATCAAGCCCCACTGGCCCTACATCGCCCCGGCGCCGTATCACGCGCTGTATGGCGCAGAACAGGTGATCGAGCCGGTGCGTGCGTCGGCAAGCGCAGCCAGTGATCACCCGGTGTACAACGCGTTTCGCCAGCACGAAGAGAGCCTGAATTTTTCCAGGGACGAAGTGCGCTTGAACGTGGTCCCGACGTACATGGGCCTGATCAAGCAGGTCGATGACCAGCTTGGGCGGCTGTTTGATTTTCTGCAGAGCAGCGGGCGTTGGGATGACACCCTGATCGTGTTCACCAGCGATCACGGCGACTTCCTTGGCGACCATTACCTGGGGAAAAAAGAGTTTCTGCTGGAGCCGGCGGTGGGTATTCCGCTGATCGTTCGCGACCCACGCCCGGCCGCGGACATCACCCGCGGATCGGTGGACGAAAGGCTGGTGGAAACCATCGACGCATTGCCGACATTTCTTCAGGCTTTGGGGTTGCCGAGCGCCGAGCATCGGCTTGAAGGACGCTCGCTGATTCCCTTGCTGCATGGCGCGCAAACCGACTGGCGCCGCTTTGTGATCAGTGAATACGACTACGCGTTTCAAGCGCCGGCACGGGAGCGATTGTCTCAACCGATCGACCGCTGCCGCACGACCATGGTGCGCAGCGAGCGCTGGAAATACCTGGCGTACGACGGCTTCCAGCCGCAGCTGTTTGACCTGCTCAATGATACGCAGGAGTTACGGGATTTGGGTGCGGACCCGGCGTATGCGTCGGTTCGAGAAGAGCATGCGGGGTATTTGTTTGAGTGGGTACGTGGTTTGAAACGGAGGACGACGATCAGCCATCAGGAGATTGATTTGCGTGGGCAGCGGTTTCGTTATGGCGAGCCCGAAAGCGAGAAATTGGTACAGATCGGCGTTTGGTGAAAAAACATCGCTGGCAAGCCCGCTCCCACAGGGTTTGGTGTCGTTCACGTCCATTGTGTTCAACACCATTCATTGTGGGAGCTGGCTTGCCAGCGAAGGCGTCAGATCAAACGCCGCCGATATCCGGCCCCTTCACCGTCTGACTGCGTTGCCCCGAAACCCCGATTGCCACTTCGCCCTTGAGCGTCACACGACGCACCACACGGTCCTGGGTGCCATAGTCGTCCACCGCGTAATGCTGGGTGGAGCGGTTATCCCAGATCGCCACATCACCGGCCTTCCAGCGCCAGCGCACGGTGTTTTCCTGGCGGATGACGTGGCTTTGCAGCAGGCCGAACAGGTGCGCCGAATCCGCCTGGGAATAGCCCTTGATGCGCTTGACGAAATGCCCCAGCAGCAAGCTTTTCTCGCCGCTGATCGGGTGCACGCGAACCACCGGATGCTCGGTCTCGTACACGGTCGAGGTGAAGACCTTGCGGTAGCGCTCCAGCTTCTCCGCCGAAACGTCAGGCTTGGCGCTGGCGTAGTCATATTCGTTGCTGTGCACGGCCACGAGTTTATCCGCCAGTTCACGCAACTCCGGCGCCAGTTCGTTGTAAGCGGTGGCGGTGTTGGCCCATACCGTGTCGCCGCCGAAGGCCGGTGCCACCACCGAGCGCAGGATCGAAGCTTTCGGGTAGGCATCGACGAAGGTCACATCGGTGTGCCAGGAGTTGGCGCGCTGGCCTTGGGCACCATCCAGTTCGAACAGAAAACGGGTGCCGTCACGGACCGGCACGGTTGGGTGCGCCACTGGTTCGCCTAGCAGTTGAGCGAAGGCTTCCTGGAGCTGATCGTCGAGGTGGGCCTGCTCGCGGAAAAAGATCACTTTGTACTGCACCAGCGCTTGCTGGATCGCTTCGACGGTGGCGGCATCCAGCTCACCGGAGAGGTGCACGCCACGGATCTCGGCACCGATCCGACCGGCCACCGGATGGATTTCAAGCGCGTGAACAGCGGGTTTTACAGCTAAAGCGGCATTGCTCATGGGTAGACCCTCGATCGGACTGCTGACGGTGGAGTGGCAGCGAAACAACGCTCTATCTATATTCTATCTAGATCTAATAGATATTCACGTGATTCGTTGACGGAATAAGAGCTTGCATTTAAAACCTCAATCAACCTTTGTCGCAAATGCCTTCGAGCTATTTTTAGGATGCCGGGAAAGCATATGGATCTTCGCCAGTTACGCTACTTCATCGCCCTCAACGAACACCGCAGTTTCGTCCGCGCGGCGGATGCCATGGGCATCACCCAACCGGCGTTCAGCCGCAGTATTCAAGGGCTCGAGCAGGAGTTCGGCTGCGTGCTGGTGGACCGAGGCAACAAGGATTTGCGCCCCACGCCCGAAGGCCAGGTGGTGCTGCAACATGCACGGAGCCTGGTGCAAGGCGCAGCGCTGCTCAGCGCCGAAGTGAAGCAGATGACCAAGCTCGACGCCGGTGAGTTGCGCTTCGGTTGTGGAACCGCCCCGGCGGTGAAACTGGTTCCGGATGCGGTGGCGCAATTCATCAATGCCCACCCCAAAGTGCGCACCTGTTTCGAAGTGGATAATTGGGAGAAACTCAGCCGTGCACTGAGCCGCGAAGAGATCGAATTCTTCATCGCCGACATCCGCCATTTCGAAGCCGACCCGAACTTCCAGACCCAGGCCCTGAGACCCAAGCGCGGAGTGTTTTTCTGCCGTCCCGGGCATCCGCTGCTGGCCAAGGAAAGCCTGTCGACTAACGACATGTTCGACTACCCGCTGGCAACCACGCTTATTCCGCCGGGCATCCGCAAACTGCTGGCGAACCTCAGCGGGCGCATGGACTTTTCCCCGACCATCGAGACCGAGCATTTCCCGGCGCTGGTGAAAATCGTGCTGCAATCGAATGCCATTGGCGTGGGCACAGAAGAAGCGTTCGTCGAGGACATTGCCCAGGGTTCGCTGGTGCTGCTGCACTGGCGCAATCTGCCGCAGAACATCGAGAGCATGAATGCCCGGTGCGGGATCGTCAGCCGCACCGGGTTCAGGTTGTCGCCGGCGGCGCGGGCGATGATTGAGATGTTGGTGGCGGTGGACAAGCAGGAGATCCCTATTGCAGTTTAGGGCCTCTTCGCGAGCAAGCCCGCTCCCACACTCGACCGTGGCGAACACAACATCTGTGTACGACGCAGATCAATAATGAAATGGCTACCCCCGCCGCCCCCTGTGATCGCCCACTAAGCTTTCGCAGGGGG
Organism: Pseudomonas fluorescens HK44; assembly: GCF_000217955.3. Classification (GTDB taxonomy): domain Bacteria; phylum Pseudomonadota; class Gammaproteobacteria; order Pseudomonadales; family Pseudomonadaceae; genus Aquipseudomonas; species Aquipseudomonas fluorescens_AQ. The sequence continues at coordinate 170,975 of NZ_AFOY02000018.1, forward strand.
CTCATCGGAGACCGTTGCCATGAACAAAGTAGCTATTGCCGCCATCGATCTGGGAAAACACTCTTTCCATCTACACGCGCAAGATGATCGTGGTCATGAGCTTTACCGCAAAAAGTTTACTCGTGCGGCGCTCATGCAGCACCTGATGAATCTCGAACCCTGCACCGTTGTGATGGAAGCCTGCGGCGGAGCCCACTTCATGGCGCAGGAGGTCGCGAAGCTGGGACATACGCCCAAGCTCATTGCCCCGCATCTCGTACGCCCTTACGTGAAAAGCAACAAAAACGACTTCGCTGATGCCGAGCGATCTGCGAGGCGGCGACTCGTCCAACAATGCGCTTTGTACACCCCAAAACCCAGGCTCAGCAGCTGCTGGCCATGCTCAACTCGACACGCGATTCGTTCATCAAAGAGCGCACCGCGACCGTCAATCGGATTCACGCAGCGCTTTTGGAGGTCGGCGTCAGTCTGGCCACAGGCTTCAAGCCCATCAAAGAACTGCCCGCTCGGCTTGAAGCGAGTTCAATTCCTGTGCCCATCAAAAAACTTCTGACGAGGTTGCAGGAGCACTTCACCTATCTGGATGGGCAGATCAAGACGCTGGACAAGGAAGTGGAATGCCAGGCCGCCGAAGATGATCTGGCGGCTCGTTTGATGACCATGCCCTGCGTAGGCCCGATCACCTCCAGCGTCCTGGCTGCCGAATTGGGCGATGGCAAGCAGTTCAAATGCGGCCGAGGCTATTCGGCCTCAATCGGGCTGATACCCAAACAGCATTCTACGGGCGGCAAGACCGTCCTGCTGGGCATCAGCAAGCGAGGTGATCGCAACCAGCGGCGCCTGCTTGTCCAATGTGCCCGTGTTTACCTGATGCAACTGGACCGACAGAAAGGCTGGCTGGCGGACTGGGTCCGGCAGCTATTGGCCCACCATCACTCCAACCATGTGGTCTGCGCGCTGGCCAACAAGCTGGCAAGGATCGCCTGGGCGATTGCTGGCCCACCACACTGAATTTGATGCAGGGCCAACCGCGATGAACGCCTGACCCTGCTGTCACCCGAGCACCACCCACCTGGTTTTGCGATGCTGGATAACAGATGACGTGAACGGCTAACCGGCCTGACGACAACCCTGAGCTCCCACACGGCTGAAAGGCCGTTCGAATAATTAGGATCGTTAGGCATCGATTCTCATCGAGGCGCGGGGTTGCCACCCCACACAGACGCCGGATAGATGAAAGCAAGCCAAACACGCATCAAAAACAGTATTGCAGAAAAGGGGGTAACCATAGATGTGGGAGCTTGCTCACGATGAGGCCAGCAAGCCCGCTAAAAATTTTAGAGTTTTGCCGCAGCCAACTTAGGCGCCACCCAATCGCTTACCTTGAACGCCTTGCGAATCAGCTTCTGCTGCGAAGCCAAATCCACCGCATCCTGTAATTTACCCAGGAACACCGGGTCCAGGGTCGAGGGGAAAACTTCGCTCAATTTCTGGTCCTTCAAATCCTGGGTAAGAATCACCGGCGGGTAACTCGCCAGCCCTGACACCAACTGAATGTACGCTTCCTTGTTGCTGTCCTGGGTCAGCCATTGCACCGCCTGCTGCTGGGCCTTGAGCAATTTCGCCACCACCTCCGGGTGCTCGTCCACGAACTTTCCATTGCCCACCAAGACGGCCTGGACACTGCCTGCGCCCCCCAGGTCCTTGGTGGTCAACGGCAACTCGGCCAGGCCTTTGGCTTGCAATGCCGTCAAGTTGGAACCGCCCCACGATGCGTCAATTTGCTTGGCAGCGAGGGCCGCAACCGCTCCGTTGAAATCCAGGTTGATGATCTTCAGGTCTTTCTCGCTCAGACCCTGGCTGGCCAGCGCCGCATCGAAAGACAGCTGGCTGGCGGTGCCACGAAAGATCGCCACGCGCTTGCCCTTGAGGTCCTGCAGGGTCTTGATCCCCGAGCCCGGCACCACGCCGAGGTAATGCTTCACCCCGCGCGCCGAGGCACTCAACACCCGCGTATCCAGGCCATTGGATTTGCCGATGATCGCCGCCAGGTCGCCGAGGTACGCCAGATCGACTTGATCGTTGGCAAAGGCTTCGTTGATCACCGGGCCTGCGCCTTTGAAGAAATTCCACTGAATCTTGATGCCCTGATCGGCAAAGGCCTTTTCGTAAATCTGTTGGTCGCGCAACACGTCCACCACGCCGCCTGCGCTGTGTTGAGTGCCAGCGCTGAGGTCTGGTACGGCGATGCGGATTTCCTTGAGTTCAGCGGCCTGGGCGGTGAACGCCAGCAAGCCCACCAGAGCCGGTACGGCGAACAGACTGAGGACATGTTTGAAGGGGATGCTCATGAGTACGGCTCCTGATAACGGCGTTGAAGATCTGAAAGTAGGCTGAATCGTGACCTTCACTTAAATACTATAAATTCACACATTTATATCTTTTAGAACTAAGCGAGCAAGTACGGGGCGCCTGGAGCGATATGCATGACCAGCATGGAAAATATTCTTCGAATGCATTGGATGTGTATTGCCTGGAGGCCTTAAATGGTCTCACTTATCTCTCAATAGCATTAATGTATATTTTTATATAACCGTTTTAGTGTTCTTGAAATCGCCAAGATCGCTGCCTTCGGAAGCTCCTACATGGCCGCGATCTTTTGATCTTGATTCCCGAACCGCGAAAAACCCGACAACGGAGGTCGCCCATGGCCCGTGTATCCCTAATCAGCCTGCCGCTGGCCGCGCCACCGCTCAACGGTCGGCGGCTATGGCCAACACTGAGCCAACGACTCTTGCCCTGGCTGCTGCCACTCAGCCTGTTTGCACTGTGGTGGCTGGCCAGCCGCAATCACTGGATGAGTGAACAAATCCTGCCGGCACCATCACTGGTTTGGAACAGTGCGGTGGAGCTCGCACTCGGCGAGTTGTGGAGCCATTTGTGGATCAGTCTGCAACGCCTGTTCTGGGGGCTGCTTACAGGGATCACCGCGGGTGCGATATTGGGCGTGGCGCTGGGTTTCAGCCGCACGCTCGAACGCCTGGTATTCCCGACATTCGCCGGTTTGGCGCAAGTCCCGACACTGGCGTGGATTCCACTGTTCATGGTGTTTTTCGGCATCGGCGAAGTGTTGAAACTGGTGGTGCTGTTCAAGGCCATCGTGGTGCCGGTGACCCTGCACACGTTGGTAGGCGTGCGTGATGCGCAACCCAAGCTACGTGAAGCCGCTGCGGTGCTGCGCCTGCCGCCACGATTGCTGATTCGCCGACTGGTGTTGCCCGCCGCATTGCCGGCCTTCATGGCCGGCGTTCGCCTGGCCCTGGCCGCTGGCTGGACCTCATTGCTCGCCGTCGAACTGCTCGCCTCCAGCGAAGGCATCGGTTACTTGATGGTCTGGGCGCGACAGTTGTTCATGCTCGATATCGTGTTCGTGTGCATCGTCGTGATCGGTTTGTTCGGCGTGGTCATGGATCGTGGTATCGGCCTGCTGGACAAAAAACTGGTGCACTGGCCGCATCCCGCCACCGCCGAAATCCGCCGTGGCCCTAAGTATCAGAGTTGGCAGCGCCTGCAACCCTGGTTGCTGCCGTTGGCGTTACTACTGCTGTGGCAATGGGCAACGAACCGGCAATGGGTCGATGCCAACATTCTGGTCAGCCCGCTGACGGTGCTGAACACCACCTGGAACGGCCTGCTCAACGGCACGCTGATCAGCGGCATGGCCCTGAGCCTGGGTCGCACCCTTGGCGGTCTGTTGCTCGGCGGTGGCCTCGGCTTTGCCCTGGGCTTGTTGCTGGGACTGTCAGGAACCTGCGAACGCGTACTCGGCCCGCCCCTCGCCGCGCTGCGGCAGATCGCGATTTTCGCCTGGGTGCCGCTGCTCACGGCATGGTTCGGCTTGGGGGAACTGGCCAAATGGGTATTCGTCGCCCTCGCCGCATTTTTCCCATTGTTCATCGCCACCCAACGCAGCGTCGCCAACCTCTCGCCGCAACTGAACGAGGCCGCACAAGTGCTGCGCCTGAATCTCCGGCAACGCCTGCGCCGACTGGTGCTGCCGGGCGCCGCGCCAGGAATTTTCGCCGGGCTCAGGCTGAGCCTGATCTACGCCTGGCTTGGCACCATCGGCGCAGAATATTTCATGCCGTCCAACGGCGGCATCGGCAGCCAGATGATCGGCGCCCAACAACTGCTGCGCATGGACCTGATCATGGCCGGCATGTTGCTGGTCGGCCTCACCGGCGCCCTGCTCAACCTCATTGGCCAACGCCTGGAAATCCGCGCCACCCGCTGGAGACACGCATGAACGCACCGATCGTCAGCTTCAATCACGTAGGCAAATCCTTCGACGTCGACGGCTTCGAACTGGAGGCCATTCGAGAATTCAACCTGGACATTGCCGAGGGTGAATTCGTCGCGATTGTCGGCTCCAGCGGCTGTGGAAAATCCACTTTGCTGCGGCTGCTGGTGGGCCTGGATACGCAGTTTCGCGGGCAGATCAGCGTCGACGGTAAAGCCGTCACCGGCATCGGCGGCGAACGCGGCATCGTCTTTCAGGAGCACCGTTTGTTTCCCTGGCTGACGGTGGCTGACAACATCGGCCTGGGCCTGATCAACGAGTCACTGAGCGCTGATGAAAAGCAAAAACGCATCAGTGATTTCATCGATCTGGTGGGCCTGCGCGACTTCAGCCGCGCCTATCCACATCAGCTCTCCGGCGGCATGGCGCAACGGGTGGCGATCGCTCGCGGGCTGGTGGCCAGCCCGCGGATTCTGCTGCTGGACGAACCCTTCGGCGCCCTCGATGCCCTGACCCGCCAACAGATGCAGGACGAACTGCTGGCGATCCGCGCTAGGGCAAAAATCACCACGATCCTGGTCACCCACGATGTCGAGGAAGCGATCTTCCTCGCCGATCGCGTGGTGGTGATGGAGCCGCGTCCCGGGCGCATCAAGCAAGTGGTCGACATCGCCCTGCCCCATCCGCGCCAGCGCAGCAGTTTCGACTTCCACCGGCTGCGCGAAGAACTGCTGCACGAACTCACCAGCGACGACCACTACCAACCGCCTGTACCGGTGCAGGTACGTGATTTGCCACTGTCTTTCATTGCCTGCTGAACAGGAGATTCTTGATGCCGCAACGTCCCAACTTTCTGGTGATCCTGGCCGATGACCTGGGCTTTTCCGATATCGGCGCATTCGGAGGCGAGATCGCCACGCCGAACCTGGACGCCCTGGCCAACAACGGCCTGCGCCTGACCGATTTCCACACCGCGCCCACCTGCTCGCCGACCCGCTCGATGCTGCTGACCGGCACCGATCACCACATCGCCGGCATCGGCACCATGGCCGAAGCATTGACACCGGAACTGATCGGCAAACCCGGTTACGAGGGGTATCTGAACGACCGCGTCGTGGCCTTGCCAGAGCTGCTGCGCGAGGCCGGTTATCAGACGTTGATGAGCGGCAAATGGCATCTGGGCCTGACCGCGGAGCTGGCGCCCCATGCCCGCGGTTTCGAGCGTTCGTTCTCGCTACTGCCGGGCGCCGCCAACCATTACGGCTTCGAGCCGACCTACGACGAACACACCCCGGGCCTGCTGAAATCCACTCCGGCGCTGTACATCGAAGACGATCAGTTCATCGATGAACTGCCGAAGGATTTCTATTCCTCCGATGCCTTCGGCGACAAGCTGCTGCAGTACCTAAAGGAGCGCGATCAGACCCGGCCGTTCTTTGCTTATCTGCCGTTTTCCGCGCCGCATTGGCCGTTGCAAGCGCCTGCCGATGTGGTCGAGAAATATCGCGGCCGGTATGACGCAGGTCCCGAAGTGCTGCGCCTGGAGCGCCTGGAAAAACTCAAGGCCCTGGGGCTGATCGACGCTGATGTAGAGCCGCATCCACTGATCCAGCTCAGTGCCCAATGGGACGCCTTGAGCGACGAACAACGGCAGATTTCCGCACGGGCCATGGAGGTGTATGCGGCGATGGTCGAGCGTATGGACTGGAACATCGGTCGCGTCGTCGACTACCTGCGCAATCAGGGGCAACTGGACAACACTTTCATCCTGTTCATGTCCGACAACGGCGCCGAAGGTGCGCTGTTGGAGGCCTTCCCGAAATTCGGTCCGCAGTTGCTGACCTACCTCAATCAGCATTACGACAACAGCCTGGATAATATCGGCCGCGCCAACTCCTACGTTTGGTACGGACCGAACTGGGCGCAAACGGCGACTGCGCCTTCACGACTATTCAAGGCATTCACCACCGAAGGCGGTATTCGGGTGCCAGCGCTGGTGCACTACCCGCAACTTCCGCTCAAGGGACAGATCAGCCATGGGTTTGGCACCGTGATGGACATCACGCCAACCATTCTTGACCTCGCCGGGGTACGTCATCCAGGCAAGCAGTGGCGCGGCAAGGAAGTGGCAGAATTGCGTGGGAAGTCGTGGCTAGGGTTTCTGTCCGGCGAAACGGCGCAGGTGCATGACGAACACACCGTCACCGGTTGGGAGCTGTTTGGACGACGAGCGATTCGTCAGGGGCAATGGAAAGCAGTTTACATCCCGGGGCCGGTGGGGCCGGCGACTTGGCAGCTTTATGATTTGGGAAGCGATCCGGGCGAGATTCATGATTTGGCATTGAGCCAACCCGAGAAGCTCAACCTGCTGATTGAGCATTGGCAGCAATATGTGGCTGAGACCGGGGTGATTTTGAGTAAGTCACCGTATCAGCCGGATTGATTTTTTTTGACCTCAAGAGCTGTGCCGCTACGAACCGACCAAGGCCAAGCGTGGCGGATGGTAAAAGCCACATAAAAATTCCCGCCAATCGGCGGGACTTTTTTGCCGGACATTAGTGCGGAGACCTTAATTCAAATTACCGTATTAAAATAACTTAAAAAAAGGCCCGTTTTAAGGTCAGTTCTAACGGAGAACTCACTAAACAAAAGACATGCACGAGTAATCAACAGGTCTTTTCAACAACAATTCCAACGTTTCATCAATCACGTTCGTCCTAACGCCTGGGTTCTCAGCGTGGCCGGTTTCATCATCATGGTTCCGGTTTACCTGACCCAGATCATTTCAGTACGTCCAATTCCTGGCCGGTTATTTGAACCGCCCACAAGATTCCTTTCTAACAACCCGGGTCGCTTTTTTGCCATTGCTACGCGGTTCTTCGAGCAGGTTCATTCAGCAGAGAACATCCACGCTGAAATAGATGACGACGAACAAGCGAGCCTGGACGGCTGCCTACTCACGAGTCGAGCGTTAGATCAGCAATTCTCGGTTATTCCCCAATCGTTTCCAGATCAATAGAGCGGTGAGTCGATAGTAATACCGGGTAGCGTTGGAATGGTCTTTCAGGTGCTGAGTGAAAAACCAGCGCACATGCTTGAGCTGCCAGGTCCAGGGATTGTCTCGCTGCCATCGTTGTTGAATAGCCGCTTGCATGAGTCGGGCTTGCCGTAGGTGGCGTTGTTGTGTGAGCTTCGAGCCGCTCAGCACGCCGTTCAGGAACAGTGTCATATCGAAGGGCTTGGTCACGCTCTGCCTCCAATGTAGGCACTCACCACGTCGATGCGGTTATGCCCCAACTCGTGGCTGATCTGCTGTCGTGCACGCTGATCGAGTGCTCGTTCCTTTCGATGAACACGACCGCCATTAACGGGTGCAGGGAAGCCCGTCAGTTGTTCATAGCGCTCACAGGCGTAAGCCGCTCGCAGTTCATGAAAGCCTTTCAATCCATGCTCATGCAGGATGTCCCGTGCCGGTCGCACAACTGCCTGCATAAAGTCTTTGTAGCTTTCGTCGGGCGCCAACAAATTCCGGCTGCCATTGGGTGAGGTCGCGCTGGCCCAATCTAGGGCATCGCGAACTTGATCCGTTACCGTAATCCAGCGCGGTGCCGAGGCCCCTGATCGACCACCTTTGGTGCCATCCTGGATGTTGATCTTGCCCAGTTGCCGAACCTCACGTTGCAGTCGGGGCAGATCGGCCAGGATCGCTTCGCGCAGGCGCATACCAGTCTCACGGGCGAGTAGCACAATGGCACTCACCCTCGATTGCTGACGATCTGACAGCGCCCGTGCGATCAACTTGACCTGCGCCCGGTCTAGGCCTTGCGGAGCCTCACTACGCACGCTTGAGCGCTGCAAGCCCAGCGCCTTACTCGGACTCGGTATTTTGACGTACTGATCACCGCGCAGCGCGGCCATCGTTCGGTTCACGGTGGACAGTCGGTTCTGTGCGGTGGCAATGCCGACGTTGCCCTGATCAACCTGCTCCCGCACGTGGACGGCGTACCGCATGAGGATCTCGCGGTCTATCTGGCGCGCGTCGTTGACCCTCGGCCCTTCATCGGATCGACACCACTGAACGAATGACTGCCAGCGATCGCTATGGGCTTTGACGGTAGCAAAGTGGCCGTCGCCAAACAGATCTTTCAAGGCTTGCGGTCCGGCATAGCTGAGCTGGCGACCGAAGCCGAAATTGCGCCCAGCTCGCTTACCGACGCGAGCCATTTTTCTGTTCCTGATCGACTGCCGCGAGCTCGCACAAAAGAGCTCGCCAGTGTGCACTCACAATAGCGAACTGGCCCCAATCAGTCGGGCGAAAACACAGCGTGTTGTCGGTGACGTAAAGATCCGCACCCTCCTCTTTCAACCATTGAATAATGGCTGTCGTAGAGGCGATAGCTTTATGGGTGGTAGCGACACTGGCGACAGCGGCGACAACCCTCGTCCTGCTTGGTTTTGAGCGTGGCGACAAAGTGGCGACAGTAGCGGCGACAAATCGCGCTTTGGGCTCCTTTTGACGCTGAGCCAGATGGTTGCGCAGCGCTTCATCAAGATTAAACATGGCGCACCTCGAAGGTGTGGCCGTCGGTGATCAGCCACTGATGATCAAGCAACTCGACCAGAAGCTTGGTGGCATGGCGACTGCTCTTACGGGCAAAGCGGGGACCGTTGCGATTCAGGTCCCGAATACTGAAGCGCTTCCAATCTTTGACCTGCAGCCAGCGCAACAACCGGTCTGCCTCCTCTTTTACCCGGCACACCGGCTCCTGTTCGGTCAGGCGCTGGATCTCGGTGAGGTAGTAACCGACTAAGGTGGAGGCCCGCTGGATATGGTCAACTTCCACGACACTGCTCTCCTCCACCACTGCCAGGATGCCAGCGACGCGCAGCAGGTTGTCGGCGGCCTTCGATCCACTAGGCCGTATGCTGGCCAGTTCCCCAAACTCACCCAACTGGGCTTCGATGGCGTCATGCAGATCAATCCAGCGGCGGCGCGCCAAAGGACTGAGGTTTAGCGGTGAGAGGCGCAAAGCACCGTCAGAGGAGAGCGACAAAGGCTGAAGAAGCACAAAATCCTCATGCCCAGCGGCTTTGGCAAACGCACCACAGGAGGCATGCTCAGCTTGCCCGGTTTCGAGTAAACAGAGATTGCTTTTGGCCGTCCTCGGAAAGATACGGATACGAAGCATATTGCTCAATCCAGCTCCTCGCGGTATTCCAGTTGGTATTCCAAAGAAATTTACAAACTCACATTAGTCAATTAAATCAAATATCTAAGAAACCAATTCAGATTACCCCGGCCCACCAAATAAGCGTTACAAATCAGGCACTTAGCGATTATCGCAAGTGCCTTTTTTGTGTCTGAATGGTATCCGATCCATGAACTACACCTACCGCCAGAAGCGCTTCGTGTTTACCGTGACACTTCAGGCAAGCAGTTCCATGGCATCATCGCTTCGTAGTCTTCAATCGACTGAGCATGCGGCAAGCGCTCTAGTACGTGGCGCAGCCACGTATAGGGTTCCTGGCCGTTGGCTTTGGCGGTTTCGACCAGGCTGTATATGTGCGCACTGGCAGTGGCGCCCTTGGGCGTGTCGCTGAACAGCCAGGCCTTGCGCCCGATCACAAACGGTTTAATTGCACGCTCTGCCGGGTTGTTGTCGATCGGTAAAAAACCGGCCTCCACGTAGCGCTCCAGTCGGCTCCAGTTGTTGGCCAGATAATTCACAGCCTTGCCCAGTACGCTTTGCGGTGTCACCTGCGGCTGCGTTTTTTCCAGCCAGCCTTTCAACTGGACCAGGATCGGCAGGCTCTTTTCCTGACGGACGATAAATCGCTGCTCATCGCTGACGTCCTTGAGTTCACGCTCGAAACCATACAGCTTGTTGATCATTGTCAGCGCGATATCGGCACGTCCCGTCTTACCCTTGGGCTGCACTTTCTGAGCATCGACGAACTTGCGTCGCGCATGGGCCATGCACGCCAGACGCTCCACGCCCGGTTGCAGCGCCAACGTGTTATAGCCGGCGTAATCATCGGTCATGACGTAGCCACGATAATTTTCCAGCAGACGCAGCGGCACGTCCTGCGCACGGCTGGATGTGTAGTCGAATAGCACGACTTTGCGATCCGGCGGCCCACTGGCCTGCACCCACATCCAGGATTGGCTGGTCGGGTCTCGATCAGGCTCTTTGAGTACCTGGACGCGGGTTTCATCACAGTGGATGACCGGGCTTTCCAGCAACCGATCACGCATCAGATTCAGCAGCGGCTGCAAATGCTCACCGCATTGGATGACCCAGCGGGCGAGGGTCTGACGCGGAATATCGATACCGTGTCGGCTCAACACCGTCTCGAAACGATGCAGCGGCAGGCCGTCGACGTACTTGGTGGTTAACAACATGGCTAACACGCTGGGGCTGGCCATGCTCTTTTCGATCAATTGAGCCGGCTTGTCAGCAGTGACCGGAGCCGTTTCACAACCACGGCAACCGTAGACTTTGCGGATGTGTTTGATCACCCGGATCTGCATCGGCACGATGTCCAGCTGCTCGCTGGTTTCTTCACTAATCACATGCTTGAGGCAACCGCAGGCACAGGTCAGTTCGTGTTCAAGCAGTTCGTGGATGACTTCGATACGCGGCAGGTCAGCCGACAACGGTTTGCGTTTGCCACGGCGGATGGTCGGTGCAACGACTTCTTCTTCGGTATCGACGATGAGAGGTATCGGCTCGCTTTCTGGCTCGTTGAACAAAGCCAGTTGCGGCGTGTTGGGCTCCACCGTCTGTTCGGATTTACGTCCGAACAGACGGTCGCGCAGCAACTTGATCTGTTCTTTCAGATCGACGATGTGGGACTGGTAGGACTGAGCCACTTCCTCTTGACGGCTGAAGGCTTCAAGCAGCATTTGCTTGAGCAAAACAGGATCGTCTGGAAGATCGTCGGGCATGAAAGTCATGCCTGGATTATACCGGGTCAGGCCACGAAACGTGGAGTCAGAACTTGATGAGGGCGGTTACGCCAGAGATCAAAACCATCAAGCAGCCAGTTCAACTCCTGGACGCTCAACATAATGGCTTCGTCGGTAGCCTCGGGCGATGTTTTGAACCGTTCAGACTCGAGACGTTTGAGCCAAAGGCAGAAGCCGTTGCGCTCCCAGTAGAGGATTTTCACTCGGTTACGGTGGCGATTCAGAAAAACAAAAAGGACAGGATCGAATACGGCGACTTTGATATCCAGCTCGACCAGGGCGGCCAGGCCGTCGATGGATTTTCGGAAGTCCACGGGCTTGGGGTAGAGGTACACCTTTTCGACTTTGGCGTCGGGTCGCATCATGGCGGGCGGGCTCCTGAGAAATTCGAGAGCACAGCATCGGGGATCAGAGGACGGCTTTGAATGTGGGGTTCGTGGAGCGGTTACTCTGAATGGGTGGTTTTGGCTCGGTTATGCCAGCTTAATGACAGCCTCTATGCCAGCCCAGCGTTTGCGTTGAGGCCCTCACCGACCTGGACATTCATTGGCTTTGAGGAGGCGCTCCATCAAATTCCCCAACAGCGCTGGATACAACGCTTTGCAGATGGGCGCCCCTTCGTGCTTCAAAGTAGCGATGTCGCAACGCAGCTAGCTGCCGCACGAGCAGGCATCGGCGTGGCGATACTTCCCTGTTTTCTCGCTGATCGAGACACGGCGCTGGCCAGGATTGAGCTTGATGACGAACCGATAGCGCGGGATATCTGGATGTCTGTTCATGCTGACGTACGGCGCTCCCCCGCTGTTCGCGTCACCATGGATCATCTGATTGATCTACTGGGCCATGAACTGGGGTAGGTGCTGGAGCGCGGCTAACTCAGATTCGTAGCGGCACGTTTTCGTTAAGTGCGATTGTGTCGAGACACCTGACCTAGCGAAATGGGAGCCCTGAAACGGTGTTCTATCTTTCATGGCGCTCGTTCAAACATCGCCAGCTCCCCCGCCCCTATTCACCAGCCTGTGCAATCCGCACCCGCTCGCGCCCCTTCACCAACCCCACCGCAAGCGCCGACAGAATCAACGCAATCGAAACTCCTTCATTGAAATCGACCTGATGCCCGAGCATCAGCATCGAGCCTGCGACGCCAAATACCGGTATCAGTAAAGACAGCGGTGCCACCCTGGAAACCGGGTACTCTCGCAGCAGTAGATTCCAGCCCCAATAACAGAAGTGTGTCGCCGCGTAGACCTGAAACAACAACGAGAATACCGACACCCACTCAAGGTGCATGACCAAGAAGGTAAACGGAGCGGAGCCGTGTGCCAGCCAGGTGATCATCAGTAATGGAATCGGCGGGAACAGGCTGGCCCACACCACAAAGGCAAACATCTCCCGGACCTTTGACTGCTTGATGATGATGTTGCCGACACTCCAACTAAATGCACTCACCAGCAACAAGCCATAACCCACTGTCGTTGCATGGCCAGGGCTGCTGAAAATAATGCTGATCAAGCCCAGCGCTGCGAGCCCCACCCCAAGAGTCTGTCCAAGGTTCAATCGCTCGCGAAACAGCAACACACCCCAACCCAAGGTAAAAAATGCACTGAACTGAATCAACAGGGCTGCGGTCCCTGGTGGCACACCCAGTTCGATGCCCAGGTTGATCAACGCCCACATCGCGACTCCGAAAATCAATCCATAGGCGGCCAACCAACCTATGGCGATTGGTGGGCGCCGGACAAAAAACACCCACGGCAACGCCGCCAGCGTAAAGCGAAGAGCCGTCAGCAGTAGCGGATCAATAGCGGCCAGCCCCAGTTTGCTGATGGGAAAGTTCAGGCCCCAGACAGCCGTCACCAACACGGCCAGGGTCAGGTGTTTTTTCTGCATGAGGTTCTATTTCCAGAATGCCGGGCCAGTGGCTGTCTGCCCCAACCACGGCGCCACTATGCGCAATAATCGCAATGGCTCGCTTGCACTATAAGGTCATAAATCATTAAATCCGGGCCATGCGCGAAACTGAAATAGATCCCTACGAAAACACTCCCCGCGATGCAGTAGTCACGGCCAATAACTATCTGGATGGCCAACACTTTGCGCTGCATACGCACCGACGTGGTCAGTTCGCCTACGCCGCCTGTGGAGTCATCACGGTATTCACTCGCCAGGGCAACTGGGTCGTGCCCCCACAAAGAGCTATCTGGGTACCGGCGGGCGTCCCCCATGAGATGAGCATGAGCGGACCGGTGACCATGCTTAATACCTACATCCGTAACCGCGCCGCCGCTCGGCTCAGTCTGCCTGCTCACTGCCAGGTCTTCGGCGTCTCGGCATTGCTCAAACAACTGCTGATCCGGTCCATGGACGTTCCGGCACTGTATGCCAAGGAGCATCTGGACGGACATTTGATGACCTTGCTGCTCCACGAAATAGCCGGCATGTCGCCCTTATCTCTCAATGCACCGCTGCCGAGCGAACCAAGGCTGGTGCATGTCTGTCGAAAGCTGCTGGAGCAACCGTCGCTGGAGACCGGAATTGATGATATGACCCGGCAGGTCGGGATGAGCCGCCGCACATTTACCCGGCTGTTTCGCCAACAAACCGGTATCAGCTTTGTCGAATGGCGTCAGCAGGCATGCCTGTTGGCGGCCGTGGTGCGCTTGGGTAATGGGGAGGCGATTACGCGGGTGGCGACCGATCTGGGCTATAGCAGTCCGAGTGCCTTCACCAGTGTATTCCGTCGAGTACTGGGCGAAGTACCTAGTCGGTATTTTCCAAAAAATGCTTTGATCTTCCCCCGGTAGTCTCAAAATCCCCACAGGCCTATCAATAAACATTACCATTTACGACGTAATCATCGAAAACGATGGGAAATCGAATGCGCAGGTCTGCTGTATTTCTTTTGGCATCCATGCTGACAGCGTGCGGGACGGGGCTGCCTGCCGAAAGTAGAACAGAAGTGGGGAACGGACCATCCGCGAATGAGCCCATCCCACTGGAAATGGACGGTTATACCGCCAGCAAACTGGATGCCCTGCTCAAAGAACGCTCAGCGATCAACCCCGATGACATAGGGCAGATGAACAATCTGATTTCACGGGAGTTTTTGGGACGGCCCTATTCCGCGAACAGGTTGCAGGGCTCTGCTACCACGCCGGAAGAATTGGTCGTCGACTTCAGGGGCCTGGACTGTTTCACCTATCTGGATTACGTCGAAGCGCTGAGAAAGTCCAACAATGAAGCGGACTTCTTCAAAAACCTCATTCAGACGCGTTATGTGAACGGCAATCTCGATTACCTGCATCGCCGGCACTTCTTCACAGACTGGTCGCAGGCCGAGCAAAAGCTGGCCGACGACGTCACCGCTCAAATCAGCCCTCATGCGGTAACCGTGGTTAAGCGCCTCAACCGAAAAGCCGATGGCAGCGCCTACTTGCCGGGCGTACCCATGACCGAGCGCACGATTACCTATATCCCCAGCGCGTTTGTTAACGATCATGTGATCAGCCGTTTGCAGACTGGCGATTACGTTGGCATCTACACCCAACTCGCCGGCCTGGACGTTACCCATACCGGGTTCTTTATCAACAAGGACGAAGGGCCCGTGCTGCGTAATGCCTCTTCGAAGAAAAAGAACCGGGAAGTCGTAGACTCTCCCTTCAAGGACTACATAGCGAAGACGCCAGGGATCGTGGTGTTGCGGGCACGGCAATCTGTGCCTGAGAACCAATGAATTCCGATTCGTCCGTCTCGTGCGAACCCTCTACATCCTCAAACATCAACAAAGCCCGTCGCGTCGATTTCTGCGGCATCGATAGCGGCGTCGGCCAGGGCTTCACGGGTAACCTGAACGATCAGGTCTTCCAGCGTGGAACCGTCCGACAGCCAAAACGGGAGTGAGCGGCAGCGACGATGGATACGGAATCATGCGGCACGGTGATTTTCTTCTGTGCTTGGATCAGGCACTTCTTACAATGACTTACCGCCCGGATCGCTCGCTAGTTCATGCAACTACGTGCATGGATAAGTAACCGTGCTGGCCCATGGTGTCGTCTGTGCCGGATTTAAATCGAGGCAGCACAGGCCTTAGCGTTGACTTCCGCACAACCTGATCGGGGGCACGGGAAAAAGTATCCGATTCACTTCTCGATCCTTTCCCCGCCCCCTTTGCGTTTCAGCACTTCTTCGCCTGATCTTTCGCCTGCGCCCACACACGCTCTTCCTGCTCGCGCAGCTCCGGTGTGAACTCTGCACCGAAATCTTCCGCCTCAAACACCTGGCGAATCTCGATCTCGGCCTCCGTGCCTGGCATTGGGTTGGGGCAGCGTTTGACCCAGTCGATGGCTTCCTGCTTCGACTTCACCTGCCACAGCCAGTAACCGGCGATCAGTTCCTTGGTTTCGGCGAACGGGCCATCGATCACTGTGCGTTTCTCGCCCGAGAAGCGCACGCGGGTGCCTTTGCTGCTGGGGTGCAGGCCTTCGCCGCCGAGGAGGATGCCGGCCTTGACCAGTTCTTCGTTGTAGTTGCCCATCGCGGTCAACAATTCCTGGCTGGGCATCACGCCGGCTTCGGAATCCTGACTGGCTTTTATAATGATCATGAATCGCATCGTCTTATCTCCGTTGGATGTGAACTACTCACTACCTTGTCGAACGGTAGCGTCCCAAATCGACAGTCCTTCATTTTTTTATTGCCGCGCACCCAACGATCCTAGGACATTTCCCGCATACGGCGGCGGCATTGATGAACTGGAAAGTCTCTCGTCGTGAAGATACCTTTGAATCGTCGCTGCGAATGAGCGACCGGTTGTGACAGGCCGTAAAAGTGTAGGCCTCTCGAGACTACCGGAGTCCCACCATGAAAAAATTCACCCCCGAGCTATTCGAAAAAAACACCTATTCCGCTAGCCAGCTCTTCACCCTTCGTCCTGACATCGACACTGAAACCCTGCTGATCCACACCTCCGAAACCCTCGCCTCGCTCAACGTCATGACCACCGACCTGGCCTTCCAGATCGAAGACTCGCGTCGTAACGTGGCGTTGGCGATTCAGCAGTTGATCGTGCTGGGCGAACTGCTGGTGAACCGGGCGCTGGAGCATTTCGACACACCGGATGCATCGCACGAACCTCAACCGGCCGCTCACCACTGAGTGGTCACGTTCTGCTCTTGAATGGAGGTTCTGCCATGACTCGATACATTCCCATCACCGGCATCGACTGCACCGTCGCATCCCTGTTGATCGACACCGAAGCGCCACTCGACGTGCTGCATGAAACAGCCGCCTACCGTATCCGCGCCGCGACCCAGTTGCTGGAAAACGTCGCCACCGGCGAGGGGATTCACAGCGAACTGGCGCGCGCGTTGGTGGTTTCACTGCGCGATGGTTGCGATTTGCTGGACGTCGTTGGGCGACGATTGCAGGCGCAGGTTTTGTCGGCGTGAAGAAGAAAGGTGGCCCTCCCGGGCCACTTTTAAGTGACGGAGTTAACCTGTGTTCTGCTCACGATAAATCTCTGACTCAACGGAAGGTTTCACTTGATGTAACTTTCTGACGACCCAATCCGTGGATATCGCTTCGTAAATCTGCCTCAGCACCGTTCCTTCCGTGGTCAGGGTCAGACATTTCCCGCAAGCCGAAGCGTCGTGGGTGAACTTGTGCGGGATGAGCCGCAAACCTAATCTGGACAAACGATACAGACGGTTCGTCTCAAACCGATTAATCGTGATCGCCACTGCCACCAGACTCCACCTTCCGCACTACCCGCTGACAAGGAGGCCACATGCAACGCACTGCGCTACCCAGCCACCTTGTTGGCATTGGCTTGTACACCCCAGCAGAAGCCGCGCTTTACACCGGCATTCCGGCCGCCGACATCCGCCGCTGGTTGTTCGGGTATACCGCCCACGGCGCTCTGCATCCTGGCCTGTGGGCCCCCGAACTGGCTGATTTGGGCGAACCCATCCTGGGTTTTCACGACCTTCTCGAAATTCGCTTTGTTCACGCTTTCCGTAAGTACGGCGTTAGCTTGCAAGCTATTCGCAGCGCTTCGGTGCAAGCAAAAGCGATGTTTGATCAGGCCTACCCCTTTACCTGCAAACGATTCCAAACTGACGGACGGAGCATTTTCGCCACTGTTATGGATGAACTCGGCGATGACGCCTTGCTCGATCTGGTGAAAAGGCAATACGCCTTCAAACAGGTCATCACGCCATCGCTCTATGAAGGCATTGATTACACGGGCTCAGGTGCCGCTCAACGCTGGTACCCGATCAAACGCAGCAAGGCCATTGTTCTCGACCCCTCCAGAAACTTTGGAAAACCTGTGCTTTCCGTTACAGGGATCGACACAGCAACTGTTTTCAGTGCTTATCAAGCCGAAGGGAACGATGCTAAACGCGTTGCTCAACTTTACGAGATACCTGCCAGCGCAGTAGACGCGGCAGTTAATTTCGAGCTTAGGAATGCGGCTTGAACTTCCTGCTGGACAACAACCTCCCTCCCGCTCTGGCCCGTGCCCTTAACGAACTCTCCAAATCCGAAGGCCACACCGTGACGCCACTGCGGGACAAATTCCTGCAGAGTACGACTGATATAGCGTGGATTTCAGCGTTGAGTGAAGAAGGTGGATGGGCCGTTATCTCGCAGGACAAATTTACCAAAGGCGATATTGAGAAAAGAGCCTTTCGTGAATGCGGCCTTCCCATATTCTGCTTAGCCAGACATTGGGGGAATGAACCTTACTGGAGCAAAGCTCACAATCTGGTGCGGTGGTGGCCGGCAATCCTGATCCAGGCAGATCTGATAAGCAGAGGCGCGGCGTTCCGTGTGCCTTGGAAGTTCGCGACTCATGGAAAACTTGATCAGATAAAAAACTAAAGCCCGGCCCTACACCGGACTTTTTCATTTCAGAGCGGTCCTGCCCCCCCACCACCGCTTCACCCACAACGCCCCCACAATCCCCACGACAATCGAGGCCAATGGCAACGTTGAGGTCAAACTCAGCGTCGGGAATACCAGCAAAATCTGTGAGTCGTTGCCGCCGAGCATCATCGACGCGCCAATGCCCATCAGCACCCCGGCCAATAAATGCACGCATGCCTTTGACAGGTTGAACGGCTGGTAGCTGAAGGTCTTGCGGCGCAGGGTGAAGCTGAGCATGCCCACCAGCAACATCACGAACACCACGATGCGCTGGCCGGTGATGGTCGTTTGTTCGGGCATCCAGAACAGCTGCGACAGCTGGTAGAAGAACACGCTGGGCGTCCATTGCGGCTCGAAGGTGTACAGCGCGCTGGTCAGCGCCCCCAGCAACATGCTGGAGAACACCAGATGTTTGTCGCCGTGAACATAGGCCAGAAACAGCAACGCCATCAGCACCACACACAGGGTGAGCAGATAGTGACTGCTGGAGATTTCGGGCATCAGCAGGGTTCTGTGCTCGGGCAACATGTTGAGCCGATACCAAAGCACAATCCCCAGCACCCAGCCGACAATCGTAAAGGCTTTGTTGAGGTTGCCGCAGGTAAGCTTGGTCAGGGTGCCGACGCTGCAACCGTCGTTGAGCACCGAGGCGACGCCAAATAACAGCCCGCCACCAATCAGC
Organism: Pseudomonas fluorescens HK44; assembly: GCF_000217955.3. Classification (GTDB taxonomy): domain Bacteria; phylum Pseudomonadota; class Gammaproteobacteria; order Pseudomonadales; family Pseudomonadaceae; genus Aquipseudomonas; species Aquipseudomonas fluorescens_AQ. The sequence continues at coordinate 189,854 of NZ_AFOY02000018.1, forward strand.
AACGGATACCCGACTGCCGGCGTGAACAACGGCTGGCTGATGCCGAAATAGCGATAAAGCGGCGCCAGCAACAGGCCGAACAACCCACAGGAAACCAGTGCCACAAACAAGGTGGGCCGGCGTTTGAGCAGCAAAGCGCTGGCATTGACCAGGCACATGCCCATCCGCTGTGAAACCCAGCCGATCAGGAATGCCAGCAACCACGCGATCAGCAACGAAAGCACACGCCTCCTCACACCTTGGCAGGCCCATCAATGGGTTAAAGACTAGTCGGCTTTTCAGTGGACTCGCCAAGGCGCAACCACACTAATGTATCGACCCGTTGAGTGTGTTCAGCCAACGCAAAGACTGGCTAACAGCGGGATTCCTGCTAGCTTTCAAGCGAGTCCTACACTTCGCAAAGTGGCGCCTTTCGTGTCTGCGCCAGCCATTCAGCCCACCTCGAAGGGACCTCATGAACACCCTCAAAGACCGTCTGAAGCAGGGCAAGGATGCACGCAAGCAGTGCTCGCGCAATGACCAGGCGCTGCACGGGAAGACCGATCGCGACCCACTGCCCCTGATCAAAGCCTCCAGTGCGGGGCGAATCCGTTCGCTGAATGAATTGCGCTTCGGGCGCATGCTGGTTTCGCCGTTCGCCTTCTATCGTGGCAATGCCCTGCTCCATGCCCACGACCTGTCCGGTACACCGGACATGGGCCTGCACTCAACCATTTGCGGCGATTGTCACCTGATGAACTTCGGTGGTTTTGGCACGCCGGAGCGCAATCTGCTGTTCAGCGTCAACGACTTCGACGAAGTTCACCCAGGCCCTTGGGAATGGGACCTGAAACGGCTGGTGGCAAGTTTCCTGGTCGCCGTTCGAGACCTGCGCCACGGTGCGTCAGTGGAGGAAGACATCTGTCGCCGTGTGGTCGCAGCCTATCAACAGAGCATGGCCGAATGCGCCGAACAGAGTGCCCTGGAAATCTGGTACGACGCCCTCGGTTACAACGAATTGCTCAAACAGGAACCCTCCACCAGCACGCTGGAGCATGTGAAAAACGCTATCAACAAAGCCGAGCATCGCACCCACGCCGAACTGCTGCCCAAGATATGCGAGCGCGATAAGCACGACCGCTTGCTGATCCGTGATGATCCGCCACATATCTTCCATCTGCACAAAGACTCCACGCTGCTGGACGCCGATGATGACTGGATGCGCGTGAACGATTGGAGGCCACCGTACGACACCCTCATGCACGATTACCGAACCACGCTGATGGGCGATCGTCGCGATTTACTGGCGCGCTTCCAGGCCCAGGACCTGGCGTTTAAAGTCGTCGGGGTGGGCAGCGTCGGGACGCGCTGCCTGGTCGCTTTGCTGACAGACGATCAGGAGCGCCCGCTGTTTCTACAGATCAAGGAAGCACGCCGCTCGGTGCTCGCCGATTACGTCAAAGCCAAATCGCGGATACGCCATGACGGTCAGCGCGTGGTTGAAGGCCAGCGCCTGATGCAGTCGGCCAGCGATCTGTTTCTGGGTTGGACCACCAGCCCCAATGGCCAGCACTTCTACGTGCGCCAGCTACGGGACATGAAAATATCGGCGGAACTGGAAACCTTCGATGTCGAAACTTTTTCCGCGTATGGCCACATTTGTGGCAAAGCCCTCGCTCGCGCCCACGCCAAAGCTTGCGGTCAAGCTGCACAAATCAGCGGTTACATTGGCAAGAGCGACGTCATGGCGAATTCGCTGTTCAAATACGCCAAGGCCTACTCCGAGCAGAACGAGCGTGACTTCGAACGCTTTCAACGAGCTTGCCGCAAAGGCAAACTACAGGCCCGTTCGGAAACTGACTTTGCCGCCGATCATCTGCCCTAGGCGCGCACCTGAAAAAATGCAAAGGGTGACCAACCCGGTTCTACTGAGCTATAAACCGGTCGTTCTTACGCATAATGTTTTCGATTCACATTTTGTTAAGAAGTGGCCTCGTATACTTTCGAGTCCTGTTTTACTCTCGGCCCTCATCCTTCGGTAGCCTGATGCCTATGTCACGCCCTGCCCCACTGCTGTTTCTACTCACCTGTCTGCTGTTCTTCTTCGCCCTCGGCAATCACCAGTTGCAAGGTTCCACCGAAGCCCGGGTTGCCGGGATCGCCATGGAAATGCACCTGGATAACGATTGGGTGACGCCGCGCCTGTTTGGCCAGCCTTTTCTGGAGAAGCCGCCGCTGAGCCTTTGGCTTGATGCCGGGGCCATTCGTGCATTTGGTGGCACGCCATGGGCGGTGCGGCTGGCGTCGGCCTTCGCCGGGTTGTTCAGCGTCATGCTGCTGTACACCCTGCTGCGCCGGTTCGGCCGGCCAACGACCATCGCCCTTGTCGCCGGGATCATGCTGGCAACCATGGCCAGTTACTGGGGCAACGTTCGCGGTGTCGGTGAAGACGCGCTGCTGAGCCTCGGCGTAACCCTGGCGCTGCTTTCGTTCTATCAGGCCCATCGCCAACAAGCCGAACAGCGTGGAGCCCTGGGCAGCTGGCTGCTTTTCGCCGTCGGCATTGCCATCGCCACGTTGAGCAAAGGTGTGCTCGGTCTGGCGATGCCGGGCGTGGTGATCTTCTTCTATCTGCTGACCGAGAGCCTGATCGACAAACGTTTCAGCCTTCCTCGCTGGATAGGCCCGGCACTGGCGACCCTGCTCGGGCTGATCCCCTTGGTGATCTGGCTTTTCATGCTCTATCAGCGCGGCGGCTCGCAGGCACTGGCTGAGGTGTTGCTGACCAACAGCGTTGGTCGCTTCAGCGGCTCGTTCGTTCAAGCCGGTCACTATGAGCCGTTCTATTACTACCTGACCAAACTGCCGGAAGCCTTCCTGCCGTGGAACATCCTGGTGTATCTGGGGCTGTGGCATTTCCGTAAGAGCCTGGCGAACAATCGCTACCTGTTGTTCTTTACGCTGTGGCTGCTGGCACAGTTCTTGATGCTGACCCTGGCATCCAGCAAGCGCACGGTGTACCTGATGTCACTGACACCGGCCGCCGCGGTCATCGCGGCGGAATATGCCGCCGTGCTGTTCGAGCGCCTGCGTCAGCACACCGAAGCGTCGACCCTGCTGGGTAAAATCGCCCGCAATCGTCGTAGTATCGCGATCGGCATCATCAGTCTGTTCGTCGTCGCTTATCTGGCCGCAGCCCAATGGGCGTTCCCACGTGCTGACCGCAAAGAATCGTTCCTGCCATTGACCGATCAAATCCAGGCAATGCAGGCCAACGGCCAGGAAGTAGCGCTGTTCAAGGCGAACGAACGGACGGCCGGGGCGACTGTGTTCTACACCCATAGCCTGCTCAAGGACCTGGAGACCGACGCCGAGCTGACGGCGTTTCTCGCCGCCTCCCCAAACAATGTGGCGCTGCTTGCCGGTGATACAGAACCCACCGCACCATTGAAAATAGTGAAGCAAATACTGGTGGGCCGTCAGGTGTACTACTTCGTCACGCTCTAAGACGGCCAACAAAAAAACGGCACCTGATACAGGTGCCGTTTTTTATTGGCCGGGGAAAGTAGCGACGTTGAGCATCAGCCCAACACCTGTGCCTGGTTGTGTTTGGGGTGGCTTACTTGATATCGACGGATTGCCAGTCAGCGGCTTCGATCAGCCCAAGCAGTTTCGGCTGGGTTTGCGCGGTATCCAGCGTAAAAAACAGTGACGCTCCATACCCCGGGGTCGATGTTGGCAACTTCAGTTCTTTTTCCAGATCCACCATGCACTCGCTGTGGGTGACCAGCACCAGGTTACGGCCGGCGACCTTGTGCGCCAGTACGTCATGCAGCATCGTGCCTTTGCAGTTGAAGAGCCAATCCTGGGCACTGCCGAGTGTATTGAACATGTAGCGCGAGGTTTGCGCGGTCCGCGTCAACGGGCTGTTGTAGATGTCAGCGTTAGTCAGGCCCAGGTGTGCGAATTGCGAACCAATCCCGGTAGCTACCGCGCGCGCGCGTTCGGTAATGCCATCGGCACTGTCCAGACAAGGGGCGGTGGAGTGGTCGCATCGTTCAACATGACGGATCAGCACAATCGTATCGCCCTTGGCCCAACTAGCGGCCAGGGCCTTGTCCCCGGCAATGTTGCCATGGGCCAGGTCCGCCGGACCGACTGGGCGCAGTAGCCAGAAAGCCAACGCGATAACAAAGAGCGATGCCAGTAGGGCAAGGGCGATGTATTTGGCGCGAGTGAGCCCAGCCCTATTCAGTGAACGCTTGATACCCGCAAGACCCAATCTTGACTCCACCTTCACACCGCCTCAGACGCTCGAATGCTCAATTATTCAACCGACATTAGAAGTGGCCGCGTAACTGCCCAGTGAAATGAATGTGAAAAAATACTCAACCGACGAGCATGCTCCCGTACGTTCTCGTTACGAATAACGTTTCAGCTATCGCGCCTGCCGCCGATACATCCCCTACGAATACATTCTGCTGGGCTCCAAAAACAACAATCTTCCAGCCAACTGACGATAAGAAGCGCAACGTTCCTGGAGGAATTTTTGATGAATAGCTGGTTCGCCAACATCAGCGTCAACCTGAAGTTGAGCCTGGGTTTCGGCCTGGTGCTGGCCCTTACGTGCATTCTCGCCCTGACCGGCTGGACCAGCCTGGGTGGGTTGATCAACCGCAGCAACTGGATGAGCGATATCACTCAGCTCAACGCGGGCCTGACCAAACTGCGGGTTACCCGTTTGCAGTACATGCTGGCCAACGGCGACGAAACCGTGGCGCAGACCGTGCAAACGGCCCTCAACGGCTTCAAGGCCCAGCAGCAAAAACTGCTGTCGAGCCTCAAGAGCCCGGAAAACCTCAAACTGCTCAATGAACAGGGCACAGTCATCGATGCCTACCAGCAATCGCTGAACAAAATGCGCAGTGCCTATCGGACCGTGAGCAGTGTGCGTCAGGCCATGGACGAGAATGCCGAAGGCGCCAACACGCTGATCAATGACATCGACACCCGCGTGCGCCAGATGCCCTTGAGCGATCAACGTTTCGAGCAGTTCCAGGCCATTACCGAGGCCAAGGAACAGTTTCAGCTCGCCCGCTACGAAGTTCGCGGTTACATCGCTGATAGCAATCCGGCTACCGAGCAAAAAGCCGTCGCCCAGCTGGACGCGGCCATCGCCAGCCTGAAAACACTCAACACGCATTTCGCCGACACCCAGCAAGATGCATTGCGTCAGCTGCAAAACGCCGTGCTCAATTACCGCAACGCATTGCAGGCCTACAAAGCGGCCACCAACGACGCGGTGGTGGCTCGCCAGGAAATGACCGTCCAGGGCAATGAAATTGTTACGCACAGTGACTCGCTGTATCAGATCCAGCTGGATCGCCGTGACGCCGAAAGCGCCCGGGCACGCACCCTGCAACTGATCAGTACAGTGCTGGCGTTGCTGGTCGGCGTTCTCGCGGCCGTGATCATCACCCGACAGATCACCCGCCCGCTGCGCGAAACCCTGGCGGTGGTCGAGCGTATCGCCGGTGGCGACCTGACCCATGACGTCCATGTCACCCGTCGTGACGAACTTGGTGTGTTGCAGCAAGGCATTGCACGGATGGGCGTCACCCTGCGCGACCTGATCAGCGGTATCCGCGATGGCGTCACCCAGATCGCCAGCGCTGCCGAAGAGCTGTCAGCCGTGACTGAAGAAACCAGTGCCGGGGTCAACAGCCAGAAGATCGAAACCGATCAGGTCGCCACCGCCATGCATGAAATGACGGCCACCGTGCAGGAAGTCGCACGCAACGCCGAAGAGGCGTCGCAAGCGGCAGCAGCGGCTGACGGTGAAGCCCGCGAAGGCGATAAAGTGGTCAACGAAGCGATCGCCCAGATCGAACGCCTGGCCAGCGAAGTGGTGCGTTCCACCGAAGCCATGACGGTGCTGCAACAGGAAAGCGACAAGATCGGCAGTGTCATGGACGTGATCAAGGCCGTCGCCGAACAGACCAACTTGCTGGCGCTGAACGCCGCCATTGAAGCGGCACGCGCCGGTGAAGCCGGTCGTGGTTTTGCCGTGGTCGCTGACGAAGTGCGCGGCCTGGCCCAACGCACGCAGAAATCCACCCAAGAAATCGAAGGCCTGGTCGCCGGCCTGCAGAACGGCACTCAGCAAGTCGCCGCGGTGATGAACAACAGCCGCAACCTGACCGACAGTAGTGTCGAGCTGACCCGCAAGGCCGGTGTGTCACTGGAAAACATCACCCGCACGGTGTCGAACATCCAGTCGATGAACCAGCAGATCGCCGCCGCTGCCGAGCAGCAAAGCGCGGTGGCCGAAGAAATCAGCCGCAGTATCATCAACGTGCGCGACGTCTCCGAGCAGACGGCTGCCGCCAGTGATGAAACCGCCGCGTCCAGCGTTGAGCTGGCACGGCTGGGCAATCAGTTGCAGATGATGGTCAGCCACTTCCGCGTCTGACCTGTTAACCCTCGGTACTCACGGCCTGTAACGCGCCCACTCAGCCCCTCCCCTGCAACAGGCAGGGGGCTGAATACCAACGTTCCCTCAAGGAAAAATCCGAACAACGGACTGCATTTTCATACAACCCGATCCTTAGCCAACCTACCGCTATTGCTGACCCACTCCTGTACGTTTTCTTCTGCCCAAGAACATTCCGTTCGAACAGGAGAATGACAACACATGGACGTAAGTAACGACTCGCTACCAACACTGCGCTGAGCTATGCCCGACAGATCAGCCGTCTGTATCAGGAGCATCAGCTGTCATCCGGCGATGCCAGTCGACGTGCTCGGCGCAGTGTTGGTAGCGAGTCGACGTCAGGGCCCGCCACCTATCAAGCATTGTTCAACGAGAATTGGGAGCAGTTTTGCAAGGACGGTGATATCGCTGCAATCGACTCGCCAGTGGCCTATCTGCGGGGGCTGTATCTGTTTGCCGGACAACTGGAAAACTCATCCCCAGACACAGACAAAATCACCCTGGAGAAACGGCGCCTGAACCTCAAAGAACTGATACTGGATCACCAGCCGCTGATCAGGATGGCAAGGATCAGCCTTCGAACACCTCGTTTGCGTAACCGGCCAGCTTGCTCTGGATGAAGTCCAGAAAGCATTGAATGCGCAAGGCCAGTTGCGAGTTGCGGTAGTACACCGCGTTGATTGGCTGGCGATAGCCACTGTTGGCCTGCGCCAACAGCAACTTCAGCCGGCTGGCCTTGATGTCATCGATGGTCATGAAGTGCGACAGGCAGGCAATGCCCTGCCCTTGCAACGCCAGATGGCGCAGGGTTTCACCGCTGGAGGCGCTGATGCTCGGCTGAATCTGCCAGCGGTCACCGTGCACATGGCGCAGCGGCCAGTGGTTGAGGCTTTCGGTCTGGGTGAAGCCCAGCAGCGAGTGGCCGGCCAGTTCGGCAACCGTGGTTGGCGTGCCGTGTTTTTCCAGATACGCGGGGCTGGCGAGGATGTGCAGCGGGCTGCCCCCCAGCGAGCGCGCGTGCAGGGTCGAATCCGCCAACGGCCCGATGCGGATTGCGATATCGGTGCTTTGCTCCAGCAGGTCGATGATCAGGTCGTTGCTGTTGAGTTCCAGCTGGATGTCCGGGTACAGACGGCGGAACTCATCGATGTAGGGCACGATGGCATGCAGCATGAACGGCGACGCCGCGTTGATCCGCAGTCGCCCGGAAGGTGTTTTGTGGCGCGAGGACAGGCGCTCTTCGAGCTCGTCCATCTGGTCGAGAATCCGCTTGGCCTGTTCGAAGAAGTACTTGCCCTCTTCGGTCAGGTCCATGCGCCGCGTGGTGCGGTTGATCAACGTGGTGTCGAGCTTGGCCTCCAGACGCGACAGCGTGCGGCTGACCGCCGAAGGCGTTTGCCCGACCTGTTCGGCCGCCGCAGAAATCGAACCGCACTCGATTACGCAGACGAAAATCTGCAACTCATCGGATCTGGCTTTCACGTATATCCTTCCTATCGAATGCGCTTTCATTGTGGCGAGGGATTGAGCCGAGGTGTTCGATAGTAGCCGGATGCGAGGCATAACGCAGGTTACGCCGGCAAGTTGAACACTTGCTTGAGGTGCTGCTCGTAGCGCGCGACGTCGGCTTCAATGTTCGGCCGCTTCATCACGTCGACACACAGGAAGGTCGGCAAGCCGCTCATGCCGAGGAAGGTATTGGCCTTGTGGAACGGGAAATACACCGCGTCCACACCCTTGGCTTCGAAGAAGTCGGTCGGGTCGTCGAAAGCTTGCTGCGGTGCGTTCCAGGTCAGCGACAGCATGTACTGCTTGCCCTGTACCAGGCCGCCGCTGCCGTATTTCTGCGAAGCATCGGAACGGGTCCGGCCATCGCTGGCGTAGAGGCTGCCGTGGCCTTCGGTGAAGACTTCGTCGATGTACTTTTTCACGATCCACGGCGCCCCCATCCACCAACCCGGCATCTGGTAAATGATGACGTCGGCCCAGAGAAACTTGGCGACTTCTTCAGCGACGTCGTAGCCCTCGTCGATGTGGGTGACTTTTACGTCGACACCACCACGATCCAGCACGCTCAATGCAGCTTCATGCAGGGTGGCGTTATAGCGGCCGTCGGAGTGGGCGAATTTCTTGCCACCGTTGAGCAACAGAACTTTTTTCATGGGAAGCCTCGTCATCAGGGTCCGATCCGCCACGCCGTGGATAAGTCGCGGGATCGAGAAGTTTCAAATGTGATGGCGGCAGAGTATCGATGCCCCTTCCCATGAATAAGCCCGAAGCCGGCAAAATACATTTGACCAAAACGCACGAATCACCAGCTGATTGTTGCTATAGGATTTTCTCAACCCTGACTTGAGGAGTTCTGCATGAGCGAGCAACACGGTTTCATCCTGCACGCCAAAACCCGTCCGGAAAAAGCCGACGCCTTTGAAGCCCTGTTCCGCGCTTACGTCGAACCCAGTCGCGCCGAACCTGGCTGCATCGAGTACCACATGCTGCGCGACCAGCAAGACCCGACGCTGTTCATCTTCTACGAAATCTGGCAATCCCGGGCTCATCTGGACGTGCACTCGAACCTGCCGCACATGCAGCAGTTTTTCGAAAACCGCATGGATTACCTGGAACGCGATTTTGATATCCGTCGCATCGACATGCTAAGCCCGTCTTCAGCTAGCCGCTGATCAGCAGATGGCCGCCGAGTATTCCAAGGCCAACGAAGAACACCCGCTTGAACAGCACGGCGCTGATCCGTTCTCGCAACCATTGCCCCAGCAGCATGCCGAGCAGCGCCGGGACCAGCGCCAACAGTGAAGCACTCAATTCGCCGCCGCCCAGCGCCCCGCGCCACAACAAAGCGGCCGCGAGTGCCAGGGTCGATACGGTGAACGACAGGCCCAGCGCCTGCACCAGTTGATCCTTGTTCAATCCCAGCCCTTGCAGATACGGCACCGTCGGAATCACAAAGACCCCGGTGGCCGAGGTGATGATGCCGGTCAGCGCACCACTGAGCGGGCCGAGCCAGCGTTCGGTTTTGCTGCCGACCCGCAACGTGGGTAGAAACAATCCGCTCAAGGCATAGAGCAACAGCGCCGCCCCGAGCGCCCGAACTACCCACTGCCCGCCTTCGATTCCCAGCCACAACGTACCCGCACCAGTGCCGACGAATATTGCCAGCAGCATCGGCCACAGCCGTTTGACCAGTGGACGCAAGTGCCCGCCGAATGCCAGTTGCCAGACGTTGGTCAGGGTCGCCGGAATGATCAACAACGCCGCAGCCTGTGCCGGTGCCATAGCCATACCGAGCAAGCCCATGGCAACGGTCGGCAACCCAAGGCCGATCACGCCTTTGATCATCCCGGCCATCAGAAAGGTGACAATCACCAATAAAGACAAGGCCAGACCGAGGTTTTGATAGAACGCGAGAGGAGTATTCATGGCGTTATCCTGGGCCTTTCGAAGGTCCCTGAAAATCTGCCATATACTGAGCCTGCCTCTTGTTTTGACAGAGCCTTGGAAACTCCCCATGCATTTCGACCTGATCGACCTCAAGCTCTACCTGAACATCCTCGACGCCGGCAACATTACCGCCGGTGCCGCCAGCAGCCACCTCTCACTGGCGGCGGCGAGTGCGCGAATCCGGGCGATGGAAGCTTCGCTGGGCGCAGCATTTTTCGAGCGTGGGCGCCGAGGCATCAGCCCTACCCCGGCCGGCAAGGCGCTGGCCCAACATGCCCGGGTATTGCTGCGACAGGCCGAGCGCATGCAACAGGATCTGGCGGAATACGCCAAAGGCGTCAAAGGCCAGGTACGGTTGCTGTGCAACACCACCGCGATCACTGAATACCTGCCCGAGCTGCTGGCGGACTTTCTGTGCGAGCACCCCAACCTCGACATCGACCTGCAAGAACTGCCGAGCCTGCGCATCACCCATGCCTTGCGTCAGGGGGCGGCCGACCTCGGTATCGTTTCCGATGCGGTGGACACCCACGACCTCGATACCCAAGCATTCCGCGATGATCCGCTGGTGCTGATCATGCCGAGCGATCATCCGCTGGCCGAAGGGGAAGCACCGAATTTCAGCCAGACCTTGTCTCACGATTACGTCGGGCTGAGCGCCAACAGCGCGTTGGCGATCTATCTGGAAGAACAAGCGCTGCACGCCGGGTTGCGCATGCAGATCCGCATTCGCGCCGAGGGCTTCGACGGGGTGATTCGCATGGTCGCTCATGGCGCGGGATTGGCAATTGTGCCGTTGGCGGCGGTCGAGCGCTGGGCCGGCGGGCAAGCGTTCAAACGTCTCGCGCTGAACGAGCCATGGGCCCAGCGAAAACTGCTGCTGTGCGCACGTTCGTTTGACGGCCTGCCCCTTTACGCCAAAGCCCTGCTGGAGGCGTTGCAACCTCAGCAAGGCAGCTAGATCAGCCCTGGACTTTCGGCAACGGACTCAACGCCGCACTGGCCCTGGTTTTTCTGAAGAACACCCCCGTAGACCAACGACAGGATCAGCAGAAACGGCACACCAAACACCAAGGTCATCTTGAACGCCTCGGTGAAGTACGTCGTGATCATCACCGCGCCCATCAGTACCAGCCCCAACAGCGTGGTGTAAGGAAACAGACGCATGCGGAACGACAGTTTCCGCTCGCCGTGACGCTCGTGGTAGCGACGGAAACAGTAGTGCGTGAGGAAGATCATGAACCAGGTGAAGATCGCGCCGAACATGGAAATCGCCATCATCAAGGTGAAGGAGCTTTCCGGGTACATCACGTTCAGCAGCGTCGCCAGTGCAATGCCCGAGCTCGACAGCAGCAAGGCGTTGAGCGGGATTCCGCTCTTGCTCAACGCGCCCATCGCCTTGGGGGCGTAACCGCCACGGGACAGGCTGAACATCATCCGCGTGGTGATGTAGAGCTGACTGTTCATCGCCGACAATGCGGCAATCAGAATCACGAAATTCATCACCCCGGTGGCGCCGGGAATGCCGATGGTTTGCATGACCGTGACGAACGGACTCTGCGCTACACCCGCCTGAACCCACGGCACGATCGCCAACATCAGGGCCAGGGTCAGCAGGTAAAACACCACCAGCCGCACGATGGTCGAGCGAAAGGCTTTCTTCACCGCCCGCTCCGGATCCTCGGCTTCACCGGCGGCCACCGCGATCATTTCCACGCTCAGGTAGCCGAAGATCGACACGATCACCGCCACCCACATCCCTTGCAGACCATTGGGGAAAAACCCGCCATGGCTGGTGTAGTGATGCACGCCGTAATCCGGATTTCCGGAACCGAACACCACATACACCGCGAGGATGATGAAGCCGACAATCGCGCCGATCTTGATGGTCGAGAACCAGTATTCGAACGTGCCGAAGGTCTTCACGCTGATGGCGTTGAGCACGATCAGAATACTCGAGAACGAGACGATCCAGATCCACTCGGGCACGTTAACGAACCAGTACTTCATGTACATCGCCACCGCCGTCACCTCGGTGCCAACCGCCAATACAATCGCCGCCCAATAGGCGTAGCGCACCAGGAACCCGGCCAGCGGGCTGATGTAGAACTCGGCATACGCGCCGAACGAACCCGAGGTCGAGTGGGCCACGGTCATTTCCGCCAGACAGCCCATCAACAGCAGCGTGATGACCGCGCCAATCGCATAGCTGAGCAGCACGCTCGGCCCGGCATAGCCGATGGCGTAAGCGCTGCCCATGAACAGGCCGGTGCCTATCGCACCGCCAATCGCGATCATGCTCATCTGCCCCGAGGTGAGTTGGCGCTTGAGGCCATGCTCACGGTTGGAGATGGTTTCAAAACCGAGGGTGTCGGTCATTTCTCTGTCCTCTGAATATTGTCTTTTTTGAAGAGAGCACATCGTTTGGATAAACCGGGTCACACGGTCGAACTAACCCCTGTGGCGAGGGAGCTTGCTCCCGCTTGAGTGCGCAGCACTCACAAAATCGGTACTCACTACGAAGATTTTTGGGCCGCTACGCAGCCCAGCGGGAGCAAGCTCCCTCGCCACGGACAGTGCTGGACTCAGGTGACGCTGTGGCGTACCTGGAACTGCGCTTGAGCCCAGGTCTTCTGATCGAGAATCTCGCCAAGGATCTGCACCGCATCGAAGACTTCGGTGAAGCTGGTGTACAGCGGCGTGAAACCAAAGCGCATGATCCGCGGCTCGCGGTAATCACCGATCACGCCCCGGGCGATCAAGGCCTGAATCACCGCGTAGCCTTGCGGGTGTTCGAAGCTGACATGACTGCCACGCCTGGAGTGTTCACGCGGGGTGATCAGTTTCAGATCGTGAGCGGCGCAGCGCTGCTCCACCAGCTGGATAAACCGGTCGGTCAGCGCCAGGGATTTGCGGCGCAGGCTGGGCATGTCGGTCTGGGCAAAAATCTCCAGGCCACATTCGACCATGGCCAACGAGGTGATCGGTTGAGTGCCGCACAAGTAACGCGCAATGCCGCTGCTCGGCTCGTAGCCTGAGGCCATGTCGAACTGTCGGGAATGGCCAAACCAGCCGGACAACGGCTGCGTGACCAGATCGCACAACTGCGGCGAAACCCAGACAAACGCTTGCGAACCGGGGCCGCCATTGAGGTACTTGTAGGTGCAACCGATGGCGTAGTCCGCCCCCGCCTGACGCAAGTCGACCGGAACCGCACCGGCGGAATGCGCCAGGTCCCAGATCGCCAGCGCGCCACATTCGTGGATCAGCGCAGTCATGGCCTGCATATCATGCATGTAGCCGGTCTTGTAGTTGACGTGGGTGAGCATGACCACCGCGGTGTCCTGATCAATCGCCTGCGCCAGTTCTTCCGGGCTGTCGACCAGACGCAAGCTATAGCCCTGCTGGAGCAAGTCCATCAGCCCTTCGGCGATGTACAAATCTGTCGGAAAGTTGCTGGACTCACTGACAAACACCCGCCGCGTCGGCGCCCGCATCGCCTGAACACGAAGGGCCGCGCCGAGGACCTTGAACAGGTTGATCGAGGTGGTGTCGGTGACCACCACTTCGCCTTCACCGGCGCCAATCAGCCCGGCCAGCCGATTGCCCAGACGCTCCGGCAGATCGCGCCAGCCGGCACTGTTCCAGCTGCGGATCAAGCCATTGCCCCACTCCTCGGCGATGACCGCCTGAGCACGCTCAAGCGCCGCAATCGGACGCGCGCCAAGAGAATTACCATCGAGGTAAATCACCCCTTCAGGGAGTGCAAACTGGTGACGCAGATGAGCCAAGGGGTCTTGCGCATCGAGCGCCAGGCAATCGTTTCTTGTGGTCATTTCAGGTCCTGTTTTTTTATGACATGCCGCCGTGTTTTGGGCATTTTTTGCGTCAGCACGATGAGCAGATAATGAACGAAGCTTTGGAGAATTTTCGTGCAAAGTGGACGGCCATATAGTAATTATCTCGAAGATAATTCGAATCCAACTCCAAAAATCGCGGATTAATTCAAACCATGACCCTCGACTCGACAGACCTGCGGATCCTGCACTTCTTGCAGCAGGACGGGCGTATCAGCAATCAGGAATTGGCAGAGAAAGTCGCGCTGTCACCGTCGGCTTGCCTGCGGCGTTTGCGGCTGCTGGAAAGTGAGGGAATCATCACCGGCTATCGCGCGGTGTTGAACGCCGAACGGCTGGGCATCGAGCTGGAAGCTATCGTCCATGTGTCATTGCGACAGGACGTCGATGACTGGCACGAGACCTTTATCAAGAAGGTGCAAGCGTGGCCGGAAGTCGCCACCGCGTACGTGATTACCGGCGCCAGCAACTATGTGCTGCGGGTTCAGGCGCGCAACCTGAAACACTTCTCGGATTTCATCGTCAACAAGCTCAACCGTACCGCGGGCGTCACCGATATTCGCTCGGAAATCGTCCTGCAAAAAATCAAGGAACGCGACGACCTGCTGGATCTGGTCGCCCGCAAATAAGCCGTTACTGACTGCCTCTGCGTCAAAGCCTGCGCATGCGCCGGGCCTCGTTGCGCTGCAAGGTGGCGCTCGGGGCTTCGTCGAACAACTTGCGGTACTCGGCAGAAAAACGTCCCATGTGGGTGAACCCCCAGCCCATGGCAATCTCCGAGATATTGCGCGCCAGACCCTGCTCAAGAATGTCCTGGCGCACCGCATTCAAGCGGTATTTTTTCAGATAGGCCATCGGCGACAGGGCGAAGTACTTTCTGAAGGCCTCGAACAACTTGAACCGCGAAACCCCGGCCGCCGCTTCGATGTCTTCCAGGTGCACTGCTTCGCGGGCGTTGTCGTGAATGTACTGTTTGGCCCTGATCAGGTAATACGGCAACTTCACGCCCAACACGTCCCGCAGCTCATCGGAGTAATTGTTCGGCTGGGCAAGGATCAGGCCTTTGATCAATGAGCTTTCGATGTCCCGCGTGAAGACGACCTGCTCAAACAGCGCACTGCTGCGCTCAAGTTCGCCGATGAAATACCGCGCCATGCGCCACCACGAAGCCGACGCACCGTCTACCGCATCCATCACCGACTCGAAGCGCAGCGGTGCATCCAGTGGACGCTGCAACATCCCCTCAAGGGATTCGCTCATGGCCGCCCGAGTAATCACCACCTGGACCTTGCGACAGTCACCGGAGATCGCCAGCATCTGGTTTTCATTCGGGGAGATGATCACGCCTTGATCGCGATTGGATTTGAGCAACGTGCCGTTCTTGCTCAGCTCCTGCTCACCGACCAACGGCAGGCTGAGGCTGTAGCTGCTGAAGTGCTCGGCGTCTTCAATATCGACGGTCACATCGGTGCCGTATTCGATGGTGCCCAGGGTCGTGGCCATCGACTTGAAGACGTTGGCGGTGTGATGAAAACGAATCCGTTCGGGCGTCGCGGTTTCGAGACGGTGCGGCCCGCAGATCCCTGACATCCAGGTCCGCGCGCCCTCAAGGTCATAGTGATCGATACGAATATCGCGAAACTGCGGATCGGCTTTGCTACTCATCACGGCGCACCCACGGCAATATTTTTTCAGCACGCTCTGACGGCGCGCCTCTGACTTGAGCCGAGCAAGTTCCAGACCACTGAACGCCTGCGCCAACCCAGTGGATAGCAATCATCGACTAAGTGGATAACACAGCTGTTCCGGGACCGCGGCTCACCTTCGAACAACGCTCAAGGCTGCCAAAGACAGTACCTCAATGCTGCAAACAGGGGCGGCCGTTCATCGAATGGTGCAGGGTCTTGAGTATTACCTGCCCACCTTGATACACGCGGGTGTTACCCGCAAAGATCGCAGTGGGAGGCACTTGTGGCGAGGGAGCTTGCTCCCGCCGGCCGGTCCGCGCTCGGGCGCAGCAGTCGTAAAACCTTCGGATGCGTCCTATCTGAAAAATTGCGATTGCCGACTTTAGGGCTGCTTCGCAACCCAGCGGGAGCAAGCTCCCTCGCCACAGGGGCAGTGCAGCCAGCGGCCACCGAACTTTGTGGACTGCCTTCGTCGACAAACCGGATAGACCCCTGCCCGCCCCACTCTCTCTAATGAGCGCACCGATTGACCCGAATAAAAAAGGTGCACCCCCATGAGTGGCGAAAAAAACGTCGAGCAGTGGAAAGCGTTCATTGAAGGCTGCCTGGACTTCCGTCCGGCAGAAGGCGTATTCCGCATCGCTCGGGATATCTTTACCGAGCCGCAACTGTTCGATCTGGAGATGGAGCTGATCTTCGAGAAGAACTGGATCTACGCCTGTCACGAAAGCGAGCTGGCCAATAACCACGACTTCATCACGATGCGCGCCGGTCGCCAGCCGATGATCATCACCCGTGACGGTGACGGCCAACTCAACGCGCTGATCAACGCTTGCCAGCATCGCGGCACCACATTGACCCGCGTCGGCAAAGGCAACCAATCGACGTTTACCTGCCCGTTCCACGCCTGGTGCTACAAAAGCGACGGACGCCTGGTCAAGGTCAAGGCCCCCGGCGAATACCCGGAAGGTTTCGACAAAGCCACCCGCGGTTTGAAAAAGGCCCGCATTCAGAGCTACAAGGGCTTCGTCTTCATCAGCCTGGATGTTCACGCGGATAACAGCCTCGAAGACTTCCTTGGCGATGCCAAAGTGTTCTTCGACATGATGGTCGCCCAATCGCCCACCGGTGAACTGGAAGTACTGCCCGGCAAGTCGGCCTACACCTACGACGGTAACTGGAAACTGCAAAACGAGAACGGCCTGGACGGCTATCACGTCAGCACGGTCCACTATAACTACGTGGCCACGGTGCAACACCGCCAGCAGGTCGACAGCGAGAACGGCACCCACGCCAGCGGCACGCTCGACTACAGCAAACTGGGGGCCGGCGACGCCAATACCGATGACGGCTGGTTCGCTTTCAACAACGGTCATAGCGTGCTGTTCAGCGACATGCCCAACCCGACGGTGCGCTCCGGCTACGCGACGATCATGCCGCGCCTGATCGAGGAGCATGGTCAGGAAAAAGCCGAATGGATGATGCATCGGCTGCGCAACCTGAACATCTACCCCAGCCTGTTTTTCCTCGATCAAATCAGCTCGCAGCTACGGATCATCCGTCCAGTGGCCTGGAACAAGACCGAGATCATCAGCCAGTGCCTGGGCGTGAAAAACGAGTCGGACGCGGATCGGGAAAACCGGATTCGCCAGTTCGAAGACTTCTTCAACGTGTCGGGACTCGGCACCCCGGATGATCTGGTGGAGTTCCGTGAAGCCCAGCGCGGTTTCCAGGCGCGGCTGGAACGCTGGAGCGATATTTCTCGCGGCAGCCACCAATGGGCGACCGGCACCACACCCAACAGCGAGGCGATCGGCATCGCGCCGGCCATGACCGGCACCGAATTCACCCACGAAGGGCTTTACGTCAACCAGCACAGCAACTGGCAGAAATTTCTGCTCGACGGCCTGGACGCAAAATCCCTGAAGCTACGTGAGGTGTGAACATGAATCCGCAATTGCAGTACCAGATCGAGCAGTTTTTCTACCGTAAATCCGAACTGTGCGACGCCAAGGACTGGGACGCCTACATCCAGCTTTTCGACGAGCAGAGTGAGTTTCACCTGCCGCAATGGGACTCCGAACACGTCTACACCCGCGACCCCAAGCGTGAAATGTCGTTGATCTACTACGCCAATCGCTCGGGCCTGGAAGACCGCGTGTTCCGTCTGCGCACTGGCAAAGCCGCGTCGGCCACGCCGATGCCGCGCACCCTGCACCTGATCAACAACGTGCGGATCAGCGAACTCGAGACCGGTGAGCTGGAGGTACGGTTGAACTGGCACACGCTGTTCTATCGCCTGGCCACGTCCGAGCAGTTCTACGGGAACGCGACCTATCGCCTCAAGCCTCACGCAGACAGCTGGGTGATTACCCGCAAACACGTGTTGCTGCTCAACGACACCATCAACTCGGTGCTCGATTTCTACCACCTCTGAAACCATGGAGACCGGGGCATGAACCATAAGGTTGCGTTCAGTTTTGCCGACGGCAAAACACTGTTTTTTCCCGTGCAGGCCAACGAAATACTGCTCGATGCCGCCCTGCGCAACGGCATCAATATTCCGCTGGATTGCCGCGAGGGTGTTTGCGGAACCTGTCAGGGCCGCTGCGAATCCGGCGACTACAGCCAGGATTATGTGGATGAGGAAGCCCTCTCCAGCCTCGACCTGCAACAACGCAAGATGCTCACTTGCCAGACTCGAGTGAAGTCCGACGCCGCGTTCTATTTCGACTTCGCTTCCAGCCTCTGCAATGCCGCAGGGCCTGAACAGCTCAGCGGTACGGTCACGCAGGTTCGTCAGGTCTCGGCCAGTACCGCGATCCTGCATCTGGATTTGGGCGCGGCCACCCAGCCGCTGGATTTCCTGTCGGGGCAGTATGCACGCCTGCTGATTCCAGGGACCACCAGCAAGCGTTCCTACTCCTTCGCCAACCGCCCGAGCAGCAGCAATCAGCTGCAATTTCTGATTCGCCTGTTACCCGACGGGGTAATGAGCAATTACATACGTGAACGCTGCCGGGTCGGCGATGAAATCGTTCTGGAGGCACCGTTGGGGGCGTTCTATCTACGTCACATCGCCCGGCCGCTGATTCTGGTGGCCGGCGGCACCGGACTGTCCGCATTGCTGGGGATGCTCGACGAAATCGTCGCGCGCGGTTGCGAGCAGCCTGTGCATTTGTACTACGGTGTACGGGACGCAGCCGACCTGTGCGAGAGCGAACGGATCAGTGCCTATGCTCAACACATTCCAGGGTTTCGCTACACGCCAGTGGTCAGCGACCCATCACCGGGCTGGGAGGGAAAGCGCGGCTACATCGCCGAGCATTTCGAGGCCGGCGAACTGCGTGATACCGCGGTCGACATGTACGTCTGCGGGCCGCCGCCGATGGTCGAGTCGATCAAGAGCTGGTTACAGGATCAAACCCTGGACAACGTGCAGCTGTATTACGAAAAGTTCACTGAAAGTAACGTCTGAGGCTCACAAACGCGTGCCAATTGAATAAGCTGTCGACCTGCAACAAAGCCTGACCATAACAACGAGAAGGTATCCAGATGGCGGATGAACAACTGCAACAGGGCGTGCTGAAGCGGGGGCTGAAAAACAGGCATATTCAACTGATTGCGCTGGGCGGCGCGATTGGTACAGGGCTGTTTCTCGGCTCCGCCGGCGTGCTCAAATCGGCCGGCCCGTCGATGATTCTCGGCTATGCCATTGCCGGTTTCATCGCCTTTCTGATCATGCGCCAGTTGGGAGAGATGATTGTCGAAGAGCCGGTCGCCGGCTCCTTCAGCCATTTCGCGCACAACTACTGGGGTGGTTTTGCCGGCTTCCTGTCCGGCTGGAACTACTGGGTGCTGTATGTGCTGGTGGGCATGGCGGAGCTGACCGCCGTTGGCAAGTACGTGCAGTTCTGGTGGCCAGAGGTTCCGACCTGGATCAGCGCAGCGGTGTTCTTCGTACTGGTCAACCTGATCAACACGATGAACGTCAAAGTCTTCGGTGAAATGGAATTCTGGTTCGCCATCATCAAGGTCGTGGCGATCATCGGCATGATCGCCCTCGGTTGTTACATGCTGGTCAGCGGCACCGGCGGCCCGCAGGCCTCGGTGAGCAACCTGTGGAGCCACGGCGGTTTCTTCCCCAATGGCACCAACGGTTTGCTGATGGCGATGGCGTTCATCATGTTCTCCTTCGGTGGCCTGGAGCTGGTCGGCATCACTGCCGCTGAAGCCAGCGAGCCGAGGAAAGTCATCCCCAAGGCGATCAACCAGGTGGTTTACCGCGTGTTGATCTTCTATGTCGGCGCACTCACCGTGCTGCTGTCGCTGTACCCATGGGACCAACTGCTTCAGACACTGGGCGCTTCCGGCGATGCCTACAGCGGCAGTCCGTTTGTGCAAATTTTCGCCTTGATCGGCAGCAATACCGCAGCGCAAATCCTCAACTTCGTGGTGCTGACCGCGGCGCTCTCGGTCTACAACAGCGGCGTTTACTGCAACAGCCGGATGCTCTACGGCCTGGCAGAACAGGGCGATGCGCCCAAGCCGCTGATGAAGCTGAACAAACAGGGTGTGCCGTTACTGGCGCTGGGCGTATCGGCGCTGATCACCCTGTTGTGTGTGGTGGTCAACTACGTCGCCCCGAATGAAGCCCTTGAGTTGCTGTTCGCACTGGTGGTCGCCTCGTTGATGATCAACTGGGCGATGATCAGCCTGACGCACCTGAAGTTTCGCAAAGCCATGGGCCAACGCGGCATCGTGCCAGGCTTCAAGGCGTTCTGGTCGCCGTACACCAATTACCTGTGCCTGGCGTTCATGGCCATGATCATCTACGTGATGTTGTTGATTCCAGGCGTACGTGCATCGGTCTACGCGATCCCGGTCTGGGTGCTGATCCTGTTCGTGTTCTACCGGGTTCGGGTCGCACGGACCCGCGCTTTGTCAGTCGCTCGCTAACCTTCAGCCAATCGACAAAAAGCCCCGGCATTCGATGAATGCCGGGGCTTTTTATTGACATCCAAGCCTGTCAGGCCAGGGTTTTCACTCCCCCCGCCAACAAGACCATCGCCAGCAACACCTGTATCCAGCGACCATTGAGCCTTCGACTCATCAAGCTTGCCACCACCACGGCAGGAATTGACCCCACGAGCAGGCTGATCAGCATATGCCCGTCCAGCATGCCGGCAAACAGGTAACCCAGCCCGACAACCAGTGCCAGCGGTATCGCATGCATGATGTCCGTTGCGACCAGGCGATGCGGTGTCATCCGCTGTGGATACAAATACAGCAGTATCACACTCCCTAACGCCCCCGCACCGACCGACGTTAACGCCACGCAAAGACCAAGAGCCAAGCCGGCAAGCACGGTTAGAGCCGGCTGCAATCGCTTGAAGTGGCTTGAGTTGTCCAGGCGACGCTCTCTGGCAAATAACCTCAACACTGGGGCGAGCAGCATACCCAATGCCGTAATCAGGATGACGACGCCTATTGCTTCGGTCAGCCAGTCAACTTTCTGCACGCTGGCCCCGAAACTCACCAACGCCACGACCAACAGCGCCATTGGCAGACTGCCCAGCCACAAGCGTTTAACGACCTCCCAATCTATTTGTGCCGAGCCGTTGTGAATGCTGGCAGCCACAATCTTGGTAAGGGCGGCAAACCATAAGTCGGTGGCAATTGCCGTCGTCGGCGCCACACCCAGCAGCAGCAAAATCGGCATCATCAGCGCCCCCCCGCCTACGCCGGTAAGGCCAACGATAAAGCCGGTCAAAGCCCCCGCCAGTGCATAGGCACCATCAATCATCCTGACGTAGAGCAGTCATGTAAAAAACATCCAAAGAAAATTTGTCGCAGATTGTGGTTTAATACAAAAAATAATCAAGAAAAACCATTTAGATAACCTGTAACTATATTATCTAGAGAAATCCGCACATTGCGACAAGGACGATTTTCCATGTTGAACCCCGATCTTCTTGGACTGGATGCCCCTGTGGTATGGGATACGCAGCTGGCATTTCTCCATCTGAACCAACTCAATCAAGCAGACACCAAACGCACAGCCGAACGGCGACTGCACGAGCTTGAGCTCCTCCCTCCCGAACTATCCGCGCAAAGTCTGAGCGATGAGCTAGGACGCCAGTCGACGCCATCGGTCCTGGCTTGGGAAATTGAAAAGGCGCGTACGAAACGCAAGTTGGTACTTTTTGTTCAGTTAATCCGCGCACCTGACGGACAGGATTTTTTGCACGCCAACGATGCCAGGGGCGCCCGCTACTGGTTGCCGCTTGGCATCTGTCAGGTTGACGCGCAACAGCTCACGATTGCACTGCAACGCCTGCAAAAGCATATCGCCAAGAACATCGTCATCTTCCCGAGCGGTCGCCTGGTTGGTGTTTGCAGACACGCCAGCGCGTCAGCCAATGTCGAGCTCGGACTGTTGAGTTACCCAGCCGTGCTGGATGAAAGAGCTCAAATCGGCGCAATCGATGCATTGAGGGTACGTACACCCCACCTCAAGCGCCTTGAAGCCGAAAGCCTGCAGATTATTCGTGAAGCGGCTGCCGAGGCCGAAAACCCCGCCATGCTTTACTCAATGGGCAAAGACAGTGCGGTGATGCTGCACTTGGCTCGCAAGGCCTTTTACCCTTCGCCGCCGCCATTCCCCCTGCTGCATATAGACACGCGCTGGAAGTTTCAAGAGATGTATATGTTTCGCGACTTTATCGCGCGTGAGAGCGGCATGGATCTGCTCATACATATCAATCTGGAAGCCATTAGCAAAGACATCAACCCCTTCGATCACGGCTCGGCGCTGCACACCGACATCACCAAGACCGAAGGACTGAAGCAAGCCCTGGATAAATACAAGTTTGATGTAGTGTTCGGTGGCGCACGCCGGGATGAAGAAAAGTCGCGCGCGAAGGAGCGTATTTTTTCGTTCCGCACCCGGAGCCATCACTGGGATCCGAAACAGCAGCGACCAGAACTGTGGAACATCTACAACGCGCGCAAAAACCAGGGCGAGAG
The DNA here is from genome assembly GCF_000217955.3 of Pseudomonas fluorescens HK44. GTDB lineage: Bacteria > Pseudomonadota > Gammaproteobacteria > Pseudomonadales > Pseudomonadaceae > Aquipseudomonas > Aquipseudomonas fluorescens_AQ. The sequence goes on from NZ_AFOY02000018.1 coordinate 212,356, forward strand.
CATTCGCGTCTTCCCGCTATCCAATTGGACAGAACTCGATATCTGGCAATACATCTACCAGGAAAATCTCCCTTTGGTACCCCTGTACTTTGCCAAGGAGAGGCCTGTCGTAGTGCGCAACGGCATAACGCTCATGGTTGACGATTCACGCATGAGCCTGTTGCCAGACGAGAAGATTGAAGCCAGGAGCATTCGCTTTCGTACCCTTGGCTGCTACCCCCTGACCGGTGCAGTGGAATCGAATGCCGCCACCGTAGCCGATATTCTGCTGGAGCTGCTCGGATCCACTCGTTCCGAGAGACACGGGCGAGCCATTGATAGTGACAGTTCAGCCAGCATGGAAAAGAAAAAACAGGAGGGCTATTTCTGATGGCACCTAAAGCACAAACAACAGCTGCCAGTAAGCCCTCGACGATTGAGGAGTATCTTGAACAGCAACAAGGTCAAGACTTGCTGCGTTTTATAACCTGCGGCAGCGTGGATGATGGCAAAAGCACCCTGATTGGACGCCTGCTATGGGACGCCCAGCAGCTGACTGACGATCAATTGGCCGTACTAAAAAACGAATCGAAAAAGTATGGTACCCAAGGGGCCGAGATTGACTTTGCCTTGCTCGTCGATGGCTTGTCGGCAGAGCGCGAACAGGGCATTACCATCGATGTGGCCTATCGCTTTTTCGCTACCAGCACGCGCAAGTTCATCATCGCCGATACGCCCGGCCACGAGCAGTACACGCGCAACATGGTCACCGGTGCTTCAACTGCAGACGTGGCGGTGATCCTGATAGATGCCCGACAAGGTGTACTGACACAGACACGCCGGCATGCGTACCTGGTATCGCTGATGGGTATTCGCCACGTGGTGGTTGCGGTGAACAAGATGGACCTGGTCGGCTTTGATGCAAGCCTATTTCAGCGTACCGTTGATACCTTCCAACAATTCGCACAAACACTGGGCTTTGAAAGGGTAACGCCCATTCCGCTGAGCGCGCTAAAGGGAGACAACGTCACTCGGCGCTCGGCAAACACGCCTTGGTATTCAGGGCCGACACTGATGGGCTGCCTGGAAACAATAGAGATCAACACCCCAAAATCCGAGCGCTTGGTGTTTCCGGTGCAGTGGGTAAATCGACCTGATGCTTCGTTCCGCGGATTCAGCGGCTATGTCGGTGAGGGGCAAGTCCGCGTTGGCGATGAGGTTCGCGTCAGCCTTTCTGGGCAAACGGCGACGGTCACCGAAATTGTCAGTATGAACGGCCCGATGCAGGAAGCTCTATGTGGCGATGCCATTACCTTAAGACTCAGCAAAGAAATTGACGTCTCCCGCGGCGACATTATTTCCCTGAGCCAAAGCCCGCTGGAAATAACCGACCAGTTTGAAGCTACGCTGATATGGATGAATGAAGAGGCTGGACTGCACGGCCGTAACTACGACATCAAACTGGCGACGCAGTGGGCATCTGCATCGATCACGAACATCAAATATCGAGTGAACATCAATACCCTCGCCCATGACGCCAGCACGCACTTATCGCTGAATGACATCAGCGTATGCACGCTGGCGATCAGTAAACCGCTGGTTTTTGACAGCTATCAGCACTCCAAAACACTCGGCAGCTTTATTCTGGTTGATCGCGTCAGCAACGCCACCGTGGCTGCCGGGATGATTACCCACAGCCTGCGGCGCGCGCAAAACGTGCATAAACAAGCCCTGTCGATCACTCGCGAAAACCGGGAGAAGCTCAACGGCCACAAGGGCAAGGTCATCTGGTTTACCGGCCTTTCCGGCTCGGGCAAGTCGACACTCGCGAACGCACTTGAAGTTGAGTTGCATGCGCGCGGCCACCGAACCTATATCCTCGACGGCGACAACGTTCGCCAAGGGCTAAACAAGGATCTTGGTTTTACCGATGCAGACCGCGTAGAGAATATTCGGCGCATCGCCGAAGTGGCCAAACTGATGATGGATGCCGGGCTTATTGTCATGGCCGCATTTATCTCCCCGTTCAGAAGAGAACGGCAAATGGCACGAGAACTGATTGGTGAAGAGAACTTTGTGGAGGTATACGTCAGCACACCGCTGGAGGTCTGCGAGCAGCGGGATGTGAAGGGACTCTACAAGAAAGCAAGATCGGGGCAACTGCCTAATTTGTCGGGGGTTGGCAGCCCTTACGAACCGCCCGTCGACGCTGACTTCGAGATCAATGCGGGGCAGACTGGACTGAATATGGCAATTACTCAACTGATGCAAACTTTCAAGCAGTAACTGATCTGCCAGCCAAAAAACAAACACCCCGAACCAGTCGGGGTGTTTGTTCTTGGATCAGAGCATTTGCTTGGGCAACCATGCTGACGTATAGGTAGGAGCAGCCTTATATCGGCGCCTTTTCCAACGGTCGCTCAACACCACGCCTTTTGAACGCAGCAGCACCGGGTGATTTGGAGTCAGCTCCTGCAAACAGACTCCGGGAGGCCTATTCCCATCTTTGATATAGCATCGCTGGCTCACGCCAGCGTTCGTGACACAACCCAATACAAAATCTTCACTCGATTGCGGGCTTGTTGAGAAAAACAAAAAGCACGGGGGTCGAACACCGCAACTTTGATATCCCGTTAGAGCAACGCTGCAAGGCCGTCGATGGATTTTTGAAAAACTACGGGTATTGGGGGGCAGATCAACTTTTTCCACTTTTGCGTCGGATCACATCATGACGTGCTGGTTCCGTAAGGAAATCGGGAGGACAGCATCAGGCTTCACTGGCGGCTTTGTATGTGGGCACGGTGGATCGTTTGCATTGTTCTGACCGTGCAGGAACTGAACTGGCTACTGGATGGTATTGATCTTTGGCGCAACCGCCCTCATCAGGTTTTGACACCGCGATTCGTGGCCTGATTCGGTATAATCCTGAGCATGATTTCCATACCCGAAAACCTCCCCGATGATCCTGAATTGCTCAAGCAGATGCTTGCGAAGATGTAGTCCAGGGTCGGTTTTCTCGAAGAGGAAAACGCACTGCTGCGTCAGCGCCTGTTCGGACGTAAGTCCGAGCAAACGGCTGATCCGGCAACGCCGCAGTTGGCCCTGTTCAATGAGGCGGAAAGCGTCATAGAGTCCATTGATGGGGCCGCTGAAGAGGAAATTGTTGCGCCGACCCAGCGCCGTGGTAAGCGCAAACCGCTGCCGGCCGATCTCCCTCGCATCGAAGTCATCCACGAGCTGCCCGTGCACGAGCTGACTTGTGCTTGCGGCTGCCGCAAGCACGCCATCGGCGAAGAAACCAGCGAGCAGCTGGAAATCGTGCCGATGCAGATTCGCGTGATCAAACACATCCGCAAGGTCTACGGCTGCCGTGCCTGTGAAACGGCACCGGTCACTGCGGACAAGCCCCAGCTGATTGAAAAAAGCATGGCCAGCCCAAGCGTGCTGGCGATGCTGCTGGCCACCAAATACGTGGACGGTTTGCCGCTTTACCGTTTCGAAAAAGTACTGGGCCGCCATGGCATCGATATCCCGCGCCAGACCTTGGCCCGCTGGGTTATCCAGTGCGGCGAACACTTGCTGGAAAGCCGCATCATCCACTGCGATGAAACCCGGGTGCAGGTGTTGAAAGAGCCTGATCGGGAGCCAAGCAGTCAGTCCTGGATGTGGGTGCAAACCGGTGGCCCGCCCGACAAACCGGTAATCCATTTCGACTACTCAACCAGCCGGGCGCAGGAGGTGCCGACGCGCCTGCTTGATGGCTATCGCGGCTACGTGATGACCAATGATTACGCCGGTTACAACGCGCTGGGCGCACAGGACGGATTTGAACGTCTAGGTTGCTGGGCGCATGCACGGCGCAAATTTGTCGAAGCGCAAAAAGTGCAACCCAAAGGAAAGACGGGCCGGGCCGACATCGCGCTGAACCTGATCAACAAGCTTTATGGCATAGAACGCGACCTAAAGGCCGACAACGACGGCGAGCGTAAAGCCGGTCGTCACGAGCACAGCCTGTCGGTGTTGGCTCAGCTGAAAAGCTGGATGGAAAAGACGCTACCACAGGTGACAGCTCAAAACGCCCTAGGCAAAGCCGTCAACTATCTGGCGAGCAACTGGAACAAACTTGAGCGGTACGTCGAGGAAGGCTACCTGACAATCGG
>NZ_AFOY02000019.1 GCF_000217955.3 Pseudomonas fluorescens HK44
CGCTGGCCATGCCATGCAGACGCAGTTCTTTGAGTTCCGCCATAAGATCACGCATTGCGAGTCTCCTCATCGGTGGTACGGAGCCGGTCGTAGCGTGCCGTATTGGCGACAGGCGCTATCTTGAGTTGAAGGCTGGTTTCGGCGGACGCAGGGACTGCTGTCGATGTCAGTCGAGCCAGGACATTCAGGATGTGGTCGGCGCTCAAGCTGCCTGATTCCAGTACCAACTCCACCGCCACCAACACGGCATCGAGCCCGGCGATGGGAACAGCAGCCAGTACCTGCGTCATGACTCGGTCACCATTGCTGTGCCGTCTCAGGCCGCGCTTGAGAAGCATCAACGGCTTCGGCAGATCGGCAAACGGAGCGCCATTGCGCAGCGCTCCCGGCTTGCGTTCGATGAGAGGGATGTAATGCTGCCAGTCAAAACTGACCTGATCTCGATCAAAGAGGCGCTCGTGACTGGCAATCATCGTTTCATCGGCGATGACAACCACCCGGGAAGGATACAGACGGCTGCTGACCCACTGGCCGACCCGCTCACACGGCACAGAGTAGCGATTTCGCGCCACGCTGATCAGGCAGGTGCTGGAGACCCGCACGGTGCGTTCGACATAGCCATCAAAGGCCGTGGGCATTGGCATCATTTCGACCCGTTCCAACTCCAGGACGTCCGCCACCGTCAGCCCGTTGTACTGCGGGTGCACCAGCTCGCTCCAGAGCGCACGACAGCGTTGGCCGAGCCAGACATTCAGTTCTTCAAAGGTGTGGAACATGCAGTTTTGAGCATCGAGCCAGATGCGCCGCCGGCTGTCCTGTACGTTCTTTTCGACAATGCCTTTTTCCCAGCCAGAGGCCACGTTGCAGAAGTCCGGATCGAATAGGTAGTGGGCACACATGACGGCAAACCGGGCATTGACCGTGCGACCTTTGCCTTTGTTGACCTTGTCGACAGCCGTTTTCATGTTGTCGTAGATGCCGCGACGCGGCACCCCACCTAACGCGCCAAACGAGCGGGTATGGGCATCGAACAACATCTCGTGGCCTTGGCTGGGATACGCAACCAACCAAAATGCGCGACTGGCGCACAGCTTCATGTGGGAGACCTGGATGCGTCGAAACAGGCCACCGATCAGCAGACCTTCTTCGCTCCAGTCAAACTGGAAGGCCTCTCCGAGTGCAAACGTCAGCGGTACAAAAGCGCGTAAAGACTTGCCTTGCTCACCTCGCCACGAACGCACAAACGCTGTGAGCTGGCTGTAGCCGCCGTCATAACCCTCGTCTTGATCTGCTCGAAAAGTGCCTTTGGCGCTCCTGCGGTTGTGCTTTTGCCCGGAAACGAATCGCCCTTCAGCGCCTGTTCCAGCGTCTCGTGGAATGGGCTGAGTTTGTTGAAGGTTGCGCTGCGCGCTGGTAGCCGGGCTGAGTTGCTTCGGCGCCTCTGACCATTTTCGGATGGTGTTTCTCGACAGCCCGGTACGCTTGGCTTATCTGATGCAGCGAGAGCTTTGTCGCGGAAGTACATCCCGCCGGATTTTTCCCACATTTCCATGCTGATCACCCTGTGTTCTCCTGCCGCAAAAGTGAGCAGAAGCAGTTGAACACCTGGGTCAGTTTTCAGTCCGGCAGAAACAGGCCTTTACTGGGTCAGTTTTCGGTCAGCGGCAAACAGTGTAACCACAATCCAGTACGATCTGGCGCATCAAAGCATGGGCCAGTGAATGCAGTAATACTAGGCGAATTCCTGGGAAGCCCTCACCAGGCTCCAGATTTCTCAATTTCCGCCAAGCTTTATGCGATTCAAGAAACTCATTCTGAAGCTGCTGAACCTCATCCCTTTTCTGCCACTCAAGCAGCACTTCTTCACGGATACGCAAGAAAATACCTTCTCCGCGAACCTCTGATGAAGGAAGCCAGCGGGGAGATTCTCTGCTCAGCCTGGTAAGTCGGAGATCCTTTAATGAGGTAGCCTCGGCAAAATCAGCGTTGGACTCAAGACGAGTAAACCCCATCAAAGCACGGACTTCACGGATGCGCTCAACCCGCACAGTGTCTTCAAAGTAGTGCTCAAAACCTTTCGGTGGATCGACACGAACTAGCCGAAAGTCTTTATTGGGCTCGACCGTTTCCGGATGTGAAAAGGCCTCCCATTCAGGCAGCTTGAGGTCTTCAGCTGGAGCAGCAGCTTTTCCAATACCTTTCTTCTTCAGCTCAATGGCGCCCCAGATATCTTCATCACTGAAGTCGCTAAACAAAGGAATCAAAGACTGGAATTTCTGAGATCTCTTGCGCATCAAGCGAAGCTCGTCTTCATCTTCCGTGTCTTTTAGTTCACTCCATTGCTCTTCAACCATTTTCCCGAGCTTGTCTGTTGCCCGCGGAATAGAAAGTGCTGAAAGCGCGATAGGGAACCAGCTGTTGGATGCCCCGAGCAGCATGGTCTTTGCTTTTTCGGTGCAAGAAGGCTCTACAAGCCGTAAATGAGGGTGGTGACCGGAGCAAGAGAAATGAAAATCTTCGTCGAAAGCATCTGCCATACGACGCTCGGACTGACACGACTCACATTTCACAACGATGTCGGAAGCATCGCCTGACGCCCCGTACTCCCGAAGGCTCAACGAGGCCGGTTTGCAAGGCACTTTGCCCTTGTGAACAAAGTTCACCCATGGAAAATCTGTTAGATGCCCTTCTTTACAGGCGACTAAGAAGCGAACAGACAATGCGGAGGGAGGTCTGTTGCCCTTGGACTTCAGACAGCCTTGATGAACATATTCCGTCCTATCGGGGCGGTATGGATCTTGAAGTAGCTTGAACACACCAGAGTCCACGGTGGCCAGTGTGTCGCAGAGCGAACAGCGCATCCAACGCGGAAATGGTGCAACTGGAACACCGATAGCAGGAGCAGCAACATCGTTATCCATGCTATCCAGCTTGATTGGAGGCATATACAGCTTGTTAAGCTGCGGGCCGAGGCGCTTCTGGATGGCCGCAACCAGACGATCCTCTTCGATTTCTTTGCAATAACGGGTATCCCAATCGTCCAGCCCCATTACTAGAGCAGACATCTTGGGCAGATCCACTAGCGATCCTACCCCGAAGGTAAAAATCAGCTGGCTTGGGCGTAGAGAGCCAAGTTCGTTCATCGGGTAATCCTTAATCCGTGTGCAGACCGTTAGCGCGCTGATCCAATACCAAGTTCACTGTACCCTCGACGTCACGCAGTGAGCTCAAGCAGGTAAACATCGCCCAGTCATTTTCTGAAGGCTGCTCCAGCAAACCGACGGTGGAGCCACCTTCCGCTTTATAGGCCAACTGGTGGTCTTTCTGGTTATGAACACGCTTCAGCCACTCATCTCGCCGTTTTTCCAACATCTCGCGAATAAGCGTGCCAACCTCTGCATCGTCAGTTGCATTCACTCCGCGCGCTGCAAGTAGCTGAAAAGCCTGCGCCATGAGTTTTTCAGTGTCTTCCAGCGTACCGGCCTTGAGATTTCCATTCAGTTTCTCTTCACCCAAACGAACCAACGCGACCAAAACACCCGTTAGGCCGCGGTCGAGCGCACGGGCGGAGAAGGGCGTAACTGAAAGCGCTTCAACATGCTTGTAGAAGGTCTCGTGGTAGTGCTCAAACCGTTCGTAATGAGAAAGGTCACGTGGACGCGCCCAGTTGAATACGGTACATACCAGTCCAGGGCCATCAGCTGCGGAGCGACCAACGCGACTTGTGGCCTGAATGTATTCCGAGGTGTTTTTGGGTTGGCCAGCGACCAGCATTAACCCAAGCCGCTCGATATCCACACCAACGGAAATCATGTTGGTCGCCAGAATTACATCGTAGGGAACAGAGGATGTTGGCCTTTGCCCGGATTTACGCTCTGCTGCACGCTGGGCTTCCAGTACGGGGTCAAAGGTGGCTTCAAGCCGCTCAAGAATTCGAGGAATATCAGTGCCAGACTTTCTTGAGGTTAGCTCTTCGATAGCCCTCACGCGGCGTTTTGCCAATCCACGTTGGTCTGCGTCACGTAGACGAGCTTTGATGTCGTCCTCGACCAACCTGCGAGTGCCCGCCAACTCACGGATGGAGTTGAAGTACCCAGCTAGGGTCATCCATGGATCAACTAAGTTTCCATATTTCTCATGCAGCTTCTGGGCAGCTGCCATGTGGGCAACGTAGCTACGAATCATTGCCACTGGGTAGCGGCGTCCAAAAGCACTGACTCCAAGATAACGACGCCCCGGATATTCAGGGCTGACCTCACGGTGGAGTGCAAAGAAGCTATCGCGAATGCTGGTTCCTTGTGGAGGGAAGACCTCCAGCTTGCGGACGAATAGCTTTTGCACTTGATCAGGAGCTCTCCGGATCGTTGCAGTGGAGGCCACTACCTTAGGGCGAACCCTTTTGCCATCGACTTCCCAAGTACAGAGTTCGTCCACAGCAGCCTCATACAATCCAACCATCGACCCTAAAGGGCCGCTGATAAGGTGCAATTCATCCTGGATGATCAAATCTGGTGGACGAAGGTAGTTATGCGGCTGGTTTTTCGCTGAGGGCAGTCCATTGCGCGCCGGATGAGACTGCCCATCAGTAACATCAGAGGACAGGAAGCCGTGACGCGGACAAACTTCATTCACTTTGCCAAACAGCATTTGGGTCTCACCACGCCATGGCATTTGAGCAAACTTGTCCACCGTCGCAATCAACAAGGATGGAGGGCGACGATAGATTTCTTCGTCCACTACCATGACTGGTAGTCCCTCCTTAGGCGACTGACGCTCAGTAAAAGTACAATTTCCTTCGCTATCGCCGCAGTAAGTCACGCATCGCCCAATATCACTAGGCGCCTCGTATACGCGGAGATGGTGCTCTCTGATTTCACTGCCACACCACGGACATGACTGTATTTGATGAGGCGTCCCGCCACCGGAAGGGCGACCTCCAAGATTTTTTTCACGAAGAGAGCTAGCGGCTTTGGCCAAGGTATTGGGCGTAGTTTGACTACCCACCCATAAACCAAGGCGAAATGGTGTTTCGCCCCATTTGGCGACATCCTCGCGCCGAATAATTTCGCAGGCGCAGATCAGTGCGGTTGCACGCTGAAACTGTTGAAGAGTCAGCAAGCGCAACGTGTAGCGCATCAGCACCGCAACACCGTGCTCTCCGCTACGCCCCTCAATCTCGCCTTGCAGCCGGCGAAGCGCCAAGATGAATGCCGTCAAGCCCAGATACGCTTCAGTCTTACCACCACCTGTAGCGAACCAAAGCAAGTCGGCTACCGCATCGGTCTCGTGACTGCGATCAGCATGATGCAGATCCGTAAGGCTAGGGAGGTTCAGTAGAATAAACGCCATCTGAAATAGACGCCAACTACGGTTTTTGTCAATATCCAGCGAGGCAATATCATCACTTGCCTGCATGTCCTTCTTACGCACCTTGCGCGAGAAAATGGAGTGAATACGCTGCTGCCACATCGCTCGGTTTGCGAAGCGGAATGCCTCTTCCGCCAGCGGGTTATGTTCGATCAGGTCAATACCAGCCTTAATCCTCTGGAGGGCACGGGTACAGCGCTGAATGGCAAGATTGGCGGCAGATGAGTGCTCTCCCAGCATTTCGCTTGGCAGCGTCAGCTTTGTCTGCTCAATCTTGATCCACACGCGGTATGCCGTCTCGATATGTCGCAACGAGGCGATAAGCCCTTCTTTTGGTAGATTGGCCAGCGCCTTCATGTCCATGGTCAGGCCAGCCAGATTTTCATCATCAGCCTCAGAACGAGGCGTTTGCTGTGCAACTTCAAATACGGGTACCCACTCCGTCTCAACTTGGGTTGCACGTTCAGCCAGAGATTCGGGCAAAGTTGCATGTACGGAAATCCCGTGCCCGACAGCAAACTCGCGCTGATGCCGATATAGCATTTCCAGCGTTTCAGTTTCTTCGCGGGTCAACGGATCCATCTTGGAGAGATCCGTCTTTCTGCCCTTACGTTGCACAAAGACAGGACTGTGATCGACACTGCGAACCTTGAGTTTCGGCTGAAACACCCATACCTCGTCCTTAGGTTCACCTCGACGAGTGCGCTCGGGTTGCAAGTTGACCATGAACAGAGTAACTACCCAGCCATCACTGGTCAGGCGCATACGCCCTTGCAGCTGTACCAGGGGGTGTTCGGGATGCAGTTCCTGCGGATGGATGACCCCATTGGTCAATGCCAGCAAAAGTGGCTCGGTAATTACCGGTTTTCGTTTCCAGACATTCGCCGGTTTGCCATCGTTGTTTTCCTGGGTGTCACTCTTTATCCGTAGGTACTGGCCCCATTCAGCCTCAATGGCAATAGCCTCAGCATCAGCCGCAACCACAAAGCTCAAACCCATTGAAGACGGAAAATACGTACTGCCTGCCGGCACTCCAGAGTCTGATCCCCCTTCTTCACCATCATTGCCATCTGTGGCCGCCAGCTCATCCAGCTCGCTATTGGCAACCTGGCTATCCTTCGGAGCCAGCATGCCCACTAAGTAGCGCTGGTAGGCATGATCTTCAAATCGGCTCAGCTCTTCATCTGAACCTCCAGCAGGGCCCATCAAATCGCTGATGACCATCTGCATCAGCTCATCGCGAATTTCACAAGGCTTCTTGCTGGCCAGCACAGGTTGCACCGCTGGAGTGACAGATGTACTCATACTTGCTCCCAAATTGCTTTCAAGGCCTCAAAAAACAGCCGTTGCCGCTGTTCAACCTGGTCTTTCGGAAACGCACCCACTTCGTCCGCACTAATTGCGTCAACCTGAAGCGCCGTAGGCAGTACTTTGATGTCCACGTTGGGCAAATGACCCACCAACAGCTGGTTCCAAATCAGATCACTCATCGCGTAATCGCTGATCTTGTCGCTATAAAGGTCGTTACTGCTGCTTATGTTTTGCAGATCCTTGAGCAGCAGCACCATGCCCAAATGGTTACGTGTCTGCTCAAAGCCGGACTCGTCGAAAACGCCGGTCTCAGGGTCGGTAAACAAACCTCGGTTGGCATCGTTATAGGCATATATGTGTTCAAGATGCATACCATAACGACGGCGGTTACTCCGGTTGAACCGTTCCTCGATCTCGCTGAAAGGCCCTTTGCAGTAGCTCGGTTTGTCTAGTAAATCGCCCAGCCAGCGATCAACGCGCATCAGTAGGTACTTGCTGAAGTTAGTCCAACTGTTACGAGCGCCCTTGAATCGTTCAAAAGTGAAAATGTCCGCTACCGTGCCGGAGAATTCGCGATCCAGACGCTCTTCTTCTTTCAGGTATTTGATCACTAGGTCATCGAAAACCTGCCGGCACTCATCAAGCGGCCTGTTGCGTAGGCTTTCGTTCAGCGTGTAGATCAAGCGCTGGAAGGCATTACTTTCATAAAGACCCAATACACGCAGAATTACGTGCAGCTGATCGAATTTCGCTGAAATAGTACAGATTTTCTCTTCCCGCTGCGGATCGTCAAAGCGGACAGCCGACATAATCAGCAGGTACTGTTGGTTCTGCTCGATCAGCTTGTTATAAAAGAGATGTGGTCGCAGTGCGCTGTAGTCCGCTCGCAGTTCTTGGTACAGCTTGGCAAAGAACTTCACCTCGTTCTTTATCCGCTCGAACAGTATCTGGTGATCGCTGAAGTCTCCGAAGTGAGCCCGTAGCTCAGGGCGACGGTAAATTTCGTAGTGGTAGTCGCTCTCGAAAGCCTTGTAGTCGTCTGCGCTCCTGGCGAATTTGGAGCGGAAATAGATGCGGAAGAAATCATCCAGATCGATGCTGCTTTCCGACGTGTGGCGCAATTCGGTCTGGTAGTAAAGATCTTGGAGTGCCACCCAAATTTTGTTGGACTCCTCCTTCTCCTTAGCAGGTAGATTGCCGATCAGCTTGCCCTTGAGGATCTCGTAGGGCTTGAGCCCCAAGCCGCGGTCGTTAACTACCTCGAAGATCATCGCCACATTGTCCTGCCGCTCAATGCGGATCTCAACGATGGTGACCCGATCCAACAAATAGGAAATATAATAGGTCAGCTTGACCAGATCGTAGCCACTGGGGTAGTTCGAGCTACAGAAAAAGCCCTCGAAGTAGGTGCTGATAGTGGCAAAGTTTTCCTTAAGACGCTTCTGGGTTTCATCAACCGGCGCATAGTCCGCACCCTCCACCAAAGCTCTGAGTTGTGCTTCGCGGTTAGGGTTGTAGATCTTAAATCGCGTCGCATCGCCAAAATCATCTTCTTCGAAGATCAGCGGCTTGAGTGCGCTAGCCTTAAAGGTCTTGCCTTGCGACTCAGCACAATCCTCAACCTTTTGCAGGGTGCGGTAGAGGCTGATTAGGATCAGCAGCAGTGTGGTCAGACGCTGCTGACCATCAACAATGCTGGTCGCCGCCGATGAGCTGTGGGTGAGGTAGGTATTGAGAAAATACGGTTCAAAATGCTCCAGCACATCCTGCTGGATTTCCTTGGGTGCCGTGCGACCGCGGTTTCCTAGTTCAAAACGCACCTCAAGGTCGTTGAGCAGGGTCTTGACCTGCTGCTCTGTCCATTTGTACTCACGTTGATAGATATCGATGAAGTACGAGCGCTGTGTGCTGAACACTGCGCGGATGTACTGATCATGCGGAGTGATCAACTTCTGAATAGTGCTGCTGGGATTACTACCGTCTGCCATGACTGATTCCTAACGATTCAACCGGCCTGATGCCAATCTTATTACCTGATCCTGACCTGAGCGCTACACCGCTCGCCAACGTGCTCAACTTAGCCGACATCCAGCAAAGCATTGATACTCACTTTCTAGGTATCCCACGGCTAGGAGAATAAATCCGCCTGAGTGTTTTCTACCTGGGAAGGCTTGCGACCTTGTTTGCCAGAGCTAGCTACCTTGACTCTCTTCTTTTCATGCAACCCAGCGGCCACTTCTTCAGCGTAGCGCTGATGGTTCAACTCCAGTAGGCGATCAAGAATTTCGCGGCGAGCGTCTTCGGAGATGGTGTAGCGAATACCTTGTTTGGTTTCGTGGAAACAATGGCCTAGATTGAGGTCTTGCCAGCCGTAGGCTGCGATAACTGCCTGATCCATTTCGACATGCAGGCGACGCAGTTCTATAACGTCAGAGCTGGTCTCAGCCGGGTTATGGAACCGGTTGTAGGTTTGCGTGAGCCCCTCCTCACTAAACTGCATGATGGACTGTCGATGGGCATAGTAACGCTCACCAATGGATCCAAGTCCGTCTTGAGCAAGTGGGAAAGGGAAAGTCTCGAAGCAGTCAGTTGGTGTGTATTGGGGTCGATTTTCAAGCTTGTTTCCATACGCTAACGCCCACTTCCAATGCAGTTCGGATTGAATGACTGCATAATCCGCCCACGAGTCAATTGCCAGCACAACTGTCATGTGGCTTGCAACCTGGCCTGGTTTATAGAAAACAAGATTGTGGTGTTTACTGGTAAGCGGGTGTACGAGATAACGCCCCATCTTGGCAATAGTGGCGTAAAGCTCTGGACGTTTGTCTGCGTATATCCACCACTTCAGATACAGTGGATAACGAAGCTGATAATCATCCTTTTCGTTTTTCCGTGTGCGCTCTGGTTTTACCCTCTCCTCCACAATAGCTAGCAGCTCCGGGTAATCTGCCGCAACTGAACCGGGGTAATCCCCCGGAACGATGCCGCTACGCAGCCACTCCTTTTGCTGCTTTTCGCTCGCAGCAAGCCACTGCCCTGTACCCAACCGATTAAGCGGCCAATCGTGGAAGTTGATTACCCAACGACTAGGTGACTGGTCTGGACGGGAATTTAGATCGTCGCCGTTGAGATAGGTAAACAGGCAGTCGCGGTTTTTCGGGTTTCGTTCGATCAGTGCGATGGCTTCATCTTGCGAAAGCACGAAGCCCATCCCGAGAACAATTGAACCTTGGAACGATGTATTTTCGTGGGTTTTCAGCCGAAATGGATTACCGGTAACCCGGCCCGGCGCGGTGAGTAAGGCGGTGATGCCAGGTGCCGTTGCGTCGTCGAGAATATAATCCCCTTTCCAGTCGCCTTTACGTAGCCAAACGTGAGCAACTTCGAGCGCTGCTACACCAGGCCAGGTTGCTGAGGGCACAGCGCGGGGAATAGTGAAACCATCTGCCAGCAATTGATCCAAACCTACTTCGCGGGTATCGCCTTGGGCGATGGTATTGGTAGCCAGTAGCCCGGCCACGCCGTCCCGTCGTAAAAGTTGACCGGCTTGCAGAAAAAAATAGGAGCAGAGATCGGCATTGCCTTTTGCTCCGTTAGCAACGCAGTCGACTAGAAACTCACGGTAGTCGGTACCTAGTGCTCCGGAGATTTTCTTTCCACCCACAAACGGCGGATTGCCCACGAAAGCATGAAATCCACCTAGACCGATGACTTCAGGAAACTCCAGAGCCCAATGCATGGGGCGATGATGAGCAAGTAGCTGCTGAGCTTCAGCTTCTAAGGATCCGATATCGGACAGGGCAGCTGTTTCCAGATATGCCTTACGCGCTTTAGCCTTGGGATGATACAGACGTGCTGCCCCCAATATGTCGGCCAAGATATGTAGTTGCCAGGCACGCGCATGTGCCTCTTTAAGCAAGGCAGACTTATGCTCAATATCTATCGGGGTTTCGCTAGGCAAAGCCTCTAGCTGTAAGCGTAACGCTGCCAGTTCAGAAACTAGCCCGGCACAGCCTCCTAAGCGTTGCTGGCCACTGTGCGAGTCAATGTAGAACCAATCGAGCTCATCAGTGGAGGTGATACCCATCAACGAATCACCACACTTGAAAGCATGATCCAGGAAGCTAAAGGGACGCTTCGGATCCATGGTGATCAGCCACAGTGACAGCTTGGCCATTTCCACAGCCATAGGGTTTATGTCCACCCCATACAAACAGCGGTCAGCAACCACTCGGCGGGCAATCGCCAAACGCTCTCCAGGATCGCCTGGAATCAGCCGCTCATTGCCTTTGCCCTTAAAGAACCCTCCTTCGGGGGTGATCAACACTTCATCTGGATGCTCACGCTCTTCGCTTTCCCAAGCTTCAACCAAACGCTCAGCTAGGTAGCGGCAGACCTGCACAAGAAAGGCCCCGGAGCCCATGGCCATATCGCAGACCTTGAGTTCGAGGATTTCCTTGGGAGATTTAAGCTTCCACTGTTCCCGCGGCAAGCCTTCGGGTGGCCCCTGATAAACCAACGGTTCCAGAGTATGGCGCACAATAGGCTCTGTAAGAGAGGGTGGGGTGTAGTGGGTGCCTGTACTGCGGCGGGTCGTGCTAGCAGTAACATAGAAGCTTCTCGGTAGAACAACCAGCGGGCGCTCGAAAGAATCCTCGCGAACCAAGCAGGCAAAAGGACGTACTCGTCCAAGTAGATCTTGGTCTTGCCCACAAGCGACCAATAGCTTGTGCTCATCCAGCAGCGAGTTGCCCGTCAGCAGCTTCTTCAGTGCGGCGGGAGAGCGACCGGTTTCTTCCTTAAGGAAAGCAATTAGCTTGTTTTCCCCTTGAGCCAACAAGCCCTCCAGAGTCGTGAGAGCTACTTCCGGCTCCTTCTTACTGGTGCCCTTTAACCCCAGTACCGGCTCTTTGGCGGAAATAGCGGTGTGATCAAGCAAACCTTCGTAGACATGTCCTATTTGCTCAACGCCCAGGGCGCGGAAGGACACGCGCCGAGTTTCCGCCATGCCACCCGCGGCAGCACCCTTCACCCGCAAGCGTTGCAAGGCGTTGAGCAGATGTAGAACTACTCGATTGTTAATAGCCAGAGGCTCTGCCACCGAGCTCTTCCAGCTTGTGCCAGCTGCTCGCCCCTCTAGGAATGGGTAGCGATCTGGATCAAACAACGAACCACCATAGGACGGCATCGACAAGTCCTGATGGTGCACGCCTCCATGCAAGGAACGGAAACTGGCCAGTAGCCGTGCCCAGGCATCAGTGCGACGCTCAAGCACTTCCTCACCGTAACGGTCGGCCACCTCCTGCAACAGCTCTTGCAGGGTCGAAACAGCATAGTTGTCGTCGTAGAGAGGCTTGCCTAGCTGCAACATACCCCGTTCTTCCGCCGAGAACAGGAAAACCAAACGCATCATCACGGTAAGGGCGGCATTGTAGAGAGCGGACTCCGCAACACCATGCAACAGCTTCCGTCCACTTTCCTTGTCCAGCGCATCAAAGGACTGTACGAGTACCTCGACCGCCTCGCGTACCTGGTAACCGAGCTGATCGGTCACTTCCTGCTGGTCGTTAGCGCTCTCCTTGAGCATGCCCAGCGGAGTGTTTGCATCCGCAACGCCAAAGAAGCGATGGGTTCCGAGCAAGGAGTGGAAAGCACGTAGCGTGATGGGTTCATCCAGCCATAGGGAGGCGTACCAGGAGGCATAGCCAGTGGTTTCGCCGCGTGGCGCATATACCAGCATCCACTGCTCCCCGTTGGTCGCTAACCCTAATGGCATGCCCGCGCCATGAAGCAACTCCATCATTCGAGTTGCAGGAGTGGCTTTCCAATGCTTCCCAACTACGGGCTTATCTAGCTGCTGCTCCGGTGGGTAGAAGCTGATCAGCATTTGAGCTTGCCCCGCACCTTCACGCCCAATAGGGGTCAGCAAAGCAATATCTGGACGAAGGGTTTCACCCATTTCCGCCATACGCGCTTCAAGACCTGCGGGAATAGCCTGACTCTCGGCAATCAGCTTCTCCGGGTAGCCCAGGAGCTCGGTGAGCACATGCATGACCCAGGCATGTTGCTTTCCGGGAGCTGCCGGGTTGTCTTGCCAGAGCTCGTAGGCTTCACGCAGTCGCTTGGCCTGCGAGGTATCCCGTGGATCAAGACCGTTGGAAAAGACCCTGGAAAGAACAGGCAGAGAAAAGAAGGGGCCAGAATGTTCGACCAGATTCAGCCAGTCGGCATGGTGACGGGAAACGCTCACAGTTTACCTCCTGTAATTTCCAATACAGCCCTACGAGGGATAAGCCAGGTCACCGCTACAGGGAACAATCGGGCACTGGGGTTGGCGAAACGCGAGCGAATATGCTCGGACTCGAGAGCGATTTCATCGGGAATCTCAGTTAGGCGACGGCGCAGAGCAGACAGATCACGCTCGCGTTGCTGCTTGCCAGGTTCATCGCCACCCAAGTCAAGTATGAGCTGGACACCATCTTTCCGATCCAACTCTGCCTGGATACTGCGCTGCAGTTCAGTCATCACGGCCTTTAGCTTGTTCACTTCTTTCTCGGCGAGTTCGTCGAGGATTTTTTCAAGATTCTTGGTTCTCTCCGCCATTCGGGCATCAAGAGCGCTACGCAACGAGTCCTTGTTTTTCTCCCAGAGCGACTGGAAGCGGGTTTCGATGACTGGAGGTACGGGGTAGTCAGTCGCCGTGGCAAATGCTGCTTTGGTTTCCCCGACATTGAGACGGGTGAAACGCCCTTCGATCAGCGCGCCACCAGAGATGATGATTTCCTCATGTAGGCGATGGTTGTCTCCACCGAGAACCACAATACGACCGTGGGCAATCACCGTCGGATGCGTTAGATCTGAGTCATCTACCACGCAGGCTGACACGCGAGACAAATGCTTGGTGGTGCTACCCAACGACCAGATTTCTGCTCGCAGCAAACGCAAGCACATCTGCACCAGACGATGATTCAAGTGAGCCAGAACAACGTCGTCGCGCCCATGAGCGAGCGCTGGATCGAAGACGATGGGGCGCACTTTATCGGTGTGTGGGTGCCGTAAACCATCGGCACACTGTTCCCAGCTGCCATAAAGCGCTGGTAGCTGAAAGGCTGGACTGCTTTTGCGCACTCCCAGCGGATCCGGCCAGATACCTTCGACCTCAAATGGAATAAGTGCAGGCTGTTCGGCCAGCTCCAGACCGACACGGACTACGTTCTCAATGTGCTCAGGGGTGAGATTCAGCTCGTGTTGCGTCTCGTGCAGTTGAGCGGCCAGTTTTTCCAGTTGCTCGCGCAGTTTGCGTTCGAATTTGAGCATCTGTCGAACGGGTTCTGCTTCCTGCTCGGCACGGCTGGTATCCAGGCGACTTCGCCGCCCCAGCATTGCTTCCTCAACCTGGCTGGCGATTACCGGGCCCACCTTGCCCAGATCCTCTCGGATGGTCTCTACCTTGAGCGCCGCGCGCATCAGGAACTCAAGGTCTGCCTCTAACTCACCGACCTTGTCTGATGGACTCACGCTGTCGAAACCGCGGCCAACAAAATGATAAATACTTACCTCATTGGCCTTCTGCCCATGGCGATCAACACGACCATTGCGTTGCTCCATACGGTTGGGGTTCCACGGAATTTCGAAGTGGATCAGCCGCGAGCAATGGTTTTGCAGGTTCAAACCTTCTGAAGCCGCATCGGTTGCCAACAAAATACGTACCGCTGCTTCTTTCGGGTGGGCTTGGAACGCTGCCTTAATTGTCTCTCGCTGCTCATTGGGCATGCCGCCGTAGATCATTTCCAGTCGCCCCTCGCTGGCCAACCCTTCGCGCGCCAGCAAATCGAACAGCCACTTCTGGGTGGCGCGATATTCGGTGAAGATGATTACTCGTTCTTCATTCCAACTGCCATTCGTTCGTAGGGTGGCGTTCAGCCAGTCGATCAGCCTCTGAGCCTTGCAGTCCGGGCGACGGGAGACCTTATTGGCATAGTCGCGAAGCTGATTTAGCAGACCCTGTTCCTCTGCCTCAAGCGGCGAAAGCGTTTGGCTGGCGGAGCTCACGACCTCGAAGGTTACAACCTCGTACTCCTCATCGTCCGCGTAATCATCCGAGTAGTCGTCGATATCTTTTATCGCGCTATAGGTTGCCTTGTTGGCACCGACAGTCTCCATATGCTTTTCAAGGGTGATGCCGAATGCAGCGGGAGAAGAGAACAGACGTTTCTTGAGCAGCTTGAGCACGAATTCTGCGGCCATTCGTTGGCCGTCCGATATCGCACTTTTCAGTCGCAACTCAGAATACCGTTTCAGGGCTAGGTGGGCATGACGCTCCTCCGCGGTGTATGTCACCTCCAAGTGCCTCACCATACGCTCGGCAAAACGTCGGCTGCCGTCCCAGCGTAGCTTTAGCTCGGACTTCATACGGCGAATCATCACTGCTTCGAGCTGAGCCCGGTCAGGGGTCACAGCTCGTGCGAAGCGCTGGTTGTCTAGAAGCTCCAGCAGGGCAGCAAAGCTCTCTCGGTAGCCGTTGTGGGGCGTAGCTGAAAGGAATAGTTTGTGTTCGAAATGCGGTGCGAGAGAGCGAATTGCCATAGTGCGCATCGAGTCGGTCGCATACTTTCCACGGCCAGATGGAGCTACGTTGTGGGCTTCGTCCACAATCATCAGATCATATGCCCGCGGGAATGCCGGTTGATCACCGGCAGGTAGGGTTTCCCGAAAACTCCGCAGCTGCCGCTCGCGCTTGAGGAAATCGACGGATGTAATCAGTCGAGGGAAGTGCGTCCAGGGATTCACATGGATCCCGCGTTTTCGCCGAAGCTGGCTGATGGCCTCGCTATCGATGATGCGAAACTCAAGGCCGAACTTGTCGCGCATTTCTTCCTTCCACTGAACTTGCAGGGAGGAGGGGCATACGATCAGCACGGATCGCACGCGATGACGCAGGATCATCTCCTGTACGACCAGACCTGCCTCGATGGTTTTACCCAAACCAACGTCATCTGCAATCAGCAGGTTGACCCGTGGCATCGACAGCGCTCGTACCACCGGATCCAACTGGTACTCGTCAATCTCGATGCCGCTGCGGAACGGCGATTGAAGTGCCTTGTCATCCGCCTGAGAAACCGCTCCCCAGCGCACCGCATCAAGAAATGCCTCAAGCCGTTTGGGGTGGTCAAAACTGACAGGATCAGGAAGCTTAGACTTTTCAAACACTGCTGTGCCTGGCTCTAGTTCCCAGAAGACCTGAAGCTCCTCCCCAAGGCCGTCGTCTTCGACAGAGGACAGCTTAACCAAGTTGCACTTCTGGTTTTGCTGTCCGGAAAAGCCAGGGGCAGCGGGGATCACCTCAGTGACTACAAACGGGCGCTTGCGTACTACGACAAGCTGTCCAACCTCGGGAGTGGTGCTCATACAAGCCTTCCTTAAGCAACGGGGAGCATTCGCTGATGTAAAACCGATGAAATGCGTCAAATTTCAGTTTGGTGAGGCCCTACTGGAATCGCTCGGAATAAAAGCAGGTCTCCAGTGTCACGAGATGAAGCTAGTCAGCCATGGACTAATTAGTTCAGAAGGCCCCTAGATAGCCAAAAATGACAGCCATAACAACTTCTCGGACAGATCAAAAGAGCAATTGGCTAGATTGTACAAGCCGTAACCATTTGAGACCCGAAAATACTCCCTCCCTTCAAGGACAAAACCCCGGCAGACCTTTCAGTCAACCGGGGTTTTGTCATGAGGGCAGTGGGCGATTAACCTTAGCCGAACCACTTAACTTTGACTGATATGGCGAACAACTTTGCCCGCCTACAACGGATCAGAAGTCCAGGTTAGAGACTGCCAAGGCGTTGCTTTCGATGAAGTCACGGCGTGGTTCGACCGCATCACCCATCAGGGTGTTGAAGATCTGGTCCGCGCCAATGGCGTCTTCGATGGTCACTTTGAGCATCCGGCGCGAGCCTGGATCCATGGTGGTTTCCCACAGCTGATCCGGGTTCATCTCACCCAGACCTTTGTATCGCTGGATGGTGTGACGCTTGGTGCTTTCGGCCATCAACCATTCAAGGGCTTCCTTGAACTCGGTGACGGCTTTCTTGCGCTCGCCGCGCTGAATGTAAGCGCCTTCGTCCAGCAAGGTGCTCAGCTGAGCGCCCAGCGAAACGACGGTCTTATAGTCATTGCTACCGAAGAAGTCGCGGTTGAAGGTGACGTAGTTCGACAGGCCGTGGGAGATCAGTTCGACCTCTGGCAGCCAGACGTTACGTTCACGGTCTTCACGCAGGCTGGCTTTGTAGACCAGGCCGGATTTCTCGACGGTGCGCAGGCGAACTTCGTACTGGGCCAACCAGTTCTGCATCGCTGCGTGATCGGACAGTTGGTCCATGCTCACCGCTGGCAGGTAGATGAAGTGCTCGGTCAGTTCCTGCGGGTACAGGCGCGACAGACGCTTGAGGGTCTTCATCACCAGACGGAAGTCATTCACCAGACGCTCGAGGGCTTCTCCGGAGATACCCGGTGCTTCCTCGTTCAAGTGCAGGCTCGCATCTTCCAGGGCCGACTGCGTCATGTACTCTTCCATGGCGTCGTCGTCTTTGATGTATTGCTCTTGCTTGCCTTTCTTCACTTTGTACAACGGCGGTTGAGCGATGTAGATGTAGCCACGCTCGATCAGCTCCGGCAGCTGACGGAAGAAGAAGGTCAGCAGCAGGGTGCGGATGTGCGAACCGTCGACGTCAGCATCGGTCATGATGATGATGTTGTGATAACGCAGCTTGTCGATGTTGTACTCGTCGCGGCCGATGCCGCAGCCCAGCGCGGTGATCAAGGTGCCTACTTCTTGCGAAGAGATCATCTTGTCGAAACGTGCCTTCTCGACGTTCAGGATCTTGCCCTTGAGGGGCAGAATCGCCTGGGTCTTGCGGTTGCGTCCCTGCTTGGCGGAGCCGCCAGCAGAGTCACCTTCCACGAGGTACAGTTCGGAGAGGGCAGGGTCTTTTTCCTGGCAGTCAGCCAGTTTGCCCGGCAAACCGGCGATATCCAGCGCGCCTTTACGACGGGTCATCTCGCGGGCTTTACGCGCCGCTTCACGAGCACGGGCCGCGTCGATCATCTTGCCGACAACCAGCTTGGCTTCGTTCGGGTTTTCCAGCAGGAAGTCGGAGAAATACTTGCCCATTTCCTGTTCGACCGCGGTCTTCACTTCGGAAGAAACCAGCTTGTCTTTGGTCTGTGAGCTGAACTTCGGATCCGGCACCTTGACCGAAATGATCGCGGTCAGGCCCTCACGGGCATCGTCACCGGTGGTGGCGACTTTGTGTTTCTTCGCCAGACCCTCCGCTTCGATGTAGGTGTTCAGGTTACGCGTCAGTGCCGAGCGGAACCCCACCAGGTGAGTGCCGCCATCGCGCTGAGGAATGTTGTTGGTGAAGCACAACAGATTCTCGTTGAAGCTGTCGTTCCATTGCAGGGCGATTTCCACGCCGATGCCGTCTTCACGCTGGACGTTGAAGTGGAACACCTGGTTGACCGGAGTCTTGTTGGTGTTCAGGTATTCAACGAACGCACGCAGACCGCCTTCGTACTTGAACAGCTCTTCCTTGCCGCTGCGCTCATCCTTGAGGACGATGCCGACACCGGAGTTGAGGAAGGACAGCTCACGAATCCGCTTGGCCAGAATGTCCCAGCTGAAGTGGATGTTCTTGAAGGTTTCAGCCGAAGGCTTGAAGTGGATCTGCGTACCGGTGGACCCGCTCTCACCAACGATTTTCATCGGCTCTTGCGGAACACCGTGGACGTAAGTCTGTTCCCAGATCTTGCCGCTACGGCGAACGGTCAGGATCAGTTCTTCGGACAGGGCGTTTACAACCGACACACCTACACCGTGCAGACCGCCGGATACTTTATAGGAGTTGTCATCGAATTTACCGCCGGCGTGCAGCACGGTCATGATGACCTCGGCTGCCGAGACGCCTTCTTCTTTATGCACGTCTACCGGAATGCCACGACCGTTGTCGCGCACGGTGATGGATTCGTCCGGGTGGATGATGATACTGATGTCGTCGCAATGACCGGCCAATGCTTCGTCGATCGAGTTATCGACCACCTCGAACACCATGTGGTGCAGACCGCTGCCATCGTCGGTGTCACCAATGTACATACCGGGACGTTTGCGTACGGCATCCAGGCCTTTCAGCACTTTAATGCTCGTTGAGTCGTACGTATTTTCTTCGCTCATGCCTTCACTCCCGATGGTCGTGGGTCTGGGTGATACGGCCCTGTTCCACGTGGAACAGGGCGACTGGCGTTTCCGTCTGCCAGCCTTCCCTCAATAATTCGTGATCTACACAGGTGATAAAAACCTGGCAGCGTAAGTCTTCCAGCAAACGGCAAAGCGCGCGGCGGTGCTGCTCATCCAGCTCGGATGGCAAATCATCCACCAGATAAATACATTGGCCGCGCCGGGCCTGGCTGACCAAATGCCCTTGGGCAATCCGCAATGCGCAGACCACCAACTTCTGCTGACCACGAGACAAGATGTCCGCGGCATTGTGTGCGCCCAATCTAAGACGCAAATCAGCGCGTTGTGGTCCGGCCTGGGTATGCCCCATTTGCTGATCCCGGTGAACGGACGCGGCGAGCACTGCACTCAGCTCTCGCTCTTTGTCCCAACCCCGGTAATAGCTAAGCGTTAAGCCCTCGAGTTCGACGAGTTCGCTCAAGGTCTGTTCAAAGACTGGTTTCAAGGCTTTGATATAAGCGCGGCGGTATTCATCAATTTCAGCGCTGGCCTGGCACAATTCTCTGTCCCAAACCGCTTGCGAAACGGCGTCAAGTGTACCATGCCGCAGCCAAGAGTTTCTCTGGCGCAGGGCCTTCTGCAGGCGCTGCCAAGTGGACATGAAACGTGGTTCCACGTGGAACACACCCCAATCCAGAAACTGTCGGCGAATTTTCGGTGCGCCTTCCAACAGGCGGAAGCTGTCGGGGTTGATCAATTGCAGCGGCAGGATTTCTGCCAACTGCGCAGCACTGCGGGCGTTCTGCCCGTCGATGCGAATCTGAAACTCCCCTTGGCGGTCCCGGGATATCCCCAATGCGCTGTGCCCACCCTCGGCCAATTCGACCTGGCCAAACACCGTGCACGCTAACTGCTCGTACTGGATGACCGGTAAAAGACGGGTACTGCGAAACGAACGGGCGAGCCCCAGCAGATGGATGGCTTCCAGAACACTGGTTTTGCCGCTGCCGTTGGCGCCGTACAGGATGTTGATGCGGGGGGAGGGGGAGAAGGTCACCGGGTGCAAATTGCGCACCGCGGTGACCGAGACACGACTGAGGGACATCTAGCGTCTGCTGAACATGTTTACAGGCGCATCGGCATGACAACGTAAGCCGAGTCGTCGTTGTCGGACTCTTGCACCAGCGCACTGCTGTTGGAGTCAGACAGGATCAAGCGCACTTGCTCAGTGGTCATCACGCCCAGAACGTCGAGCAGATAGCTCACGTTGAAACCGATTTCCAGCGAGCCACCGTTGTACTCAACGCCAACTTCTTCTTCCGCCTCTTCCTGTTCCGGGTTGTTCGCCTGGATCTTCAGCTGACCGTTGGCCAATTGCAGACGAATGCCGCGGTACTTCTCGTTGGACAGAATCGCGGTACGGCTAAATGCCTCGCGCAGTGCCTGACGATCGCCGAGTACCACTTTGTCGCCGCCTTTTGGCAGAACGCGCTCGTAGTCAGGGAATTTGCCGTCGACCAGTTTCGAGGTAAAGGTGAACTCGCCGGTGGTAGCGCGAATATGGTGCTGACCCAGAACGATGCTGACATTGCCGTCCGGCTCGGTCAGCAAACGCGCCAGTTCCAGAATACCTTTACGTGGAACGATCACCTGATGACGGTCCGGTTGACCGATATCAGCCTGCATCGAGCACATGGCCAGACGGTGACCGTCGGTGGCCACGGCACGAATGATGCCAGCCGAGACTTCCAGCAACATGCCGTTGAGGTAGTAGCGAACGTCCTGCTGAGCCATCGCGAAGCTGGTGCGTTCGATCAAACGACGCAGCTTGCTCTGCTCAAGGCTGCAGGTCAGCGAGCCCGGGCCTTCTTCCACCGTCGGGAAATCGTTGGCTGGCAACGTCGACAGGGTGAAGCGGCTACGGCCGGCTTTCACGACGAGCTTCTGCTCATCGACCTTGATGTCGATCAGCGCGTCGTTCGGCAGGCTCTTGCAGATGTCCATCAGCTTACGCGCCGGGACAGTGATTTCGCCCGGCTCGGCCGGCTCTTCGAGTTGCACACGACCGACCAGCTCGACTTCCAGGTCGGTACCGGTCAGCGACAATTGCTGGCCTTCGACAACCAGTAGCACGTTGGAAAGCACCGGCAAGGTCTGTCGGCGCTCGACGACGCCTGCGACCAGTTGCAGGGGTTTCAACAGGGCTTCGCGTTGAATGGTGAAATGCATGGTCTAGTCCCTTGCCTTAATAAGCTGCGCTGGTGTTCATCAAGTGGTCAGTGTACGCAGCAGGTTCTTGTAGTCCTCGCGGATGTCCGCGTCGGATTCCTTAAGTTCGTTGATCTTGCGGCATGCGTGCAAAACCGTAGTGTGGTCGCGACCGCCAAACACGTCGCCGATTTCCGGCAAGCTGTGGTTGGTCAGTTCCTTGGATAGCGCCATGGCCACTTGCCGTGGACGTGCGACCGAACGCGAACGGCGCTTGGACAGCAAATCCGAAATCTTGATCTTGTAGTACTCGGCGACCGTGCGCTGAATGTTATCCACAGAGACCAGCTTGTCCTGGAGCGCCAGCAGGTCCTTCAGGGATTCACGAATCAACTCGATAGTGATATCGCGCCCCATGAAGTGCGAATGGGCGATCACGCGTTTGAGCGCGCCTTCGAGTTCACGGACGTTGGAACGAATACGCTGGGCGATGAAAAACGCAGCATCGTGCGGCAGGTCAACTTTAGCCTGGTCGGCCTTCTTCATCAGAATAGCGACGCGGGTTTCCAGTTCCGGCGGCTCGACGGCGACCGTCAGGCCCCAGCCGAAGCGCGACTTCAAGCGCTCTTCAAGGCCTTCGATTTCTTTCGGATAACGGTCACTGGTGAGGATGACCTGTTGGCCACCTTCAAGCAGGGCGTTGAACGTGTGGAAGAATTCTTCCTGGGAACGTTCCTTGCGGGCGAAGAATTGAATGTCATCGATAAGCAGCGCATCGACCGAACGGTAGAAGCGCTTGAACTCGTTGATCGCGTTCAATTGCAAAGCCTTGACCATGTCGGCCACGAAGCGCTCGGAATGCAGGTACACGACCTTGGCATTCGGGTTCTTCTTTAATAGGTGGTTACCCACGGCGTGCATCAAGTGGGTTTTACCCAAGCCAACGCCGCCATACAGGAACAGCGGGTTGTAACCGTGCTTGGGATTGTCCGCGACCTGCCAGGCTGCCGCGCGGGCCAGTTGGTTGGACTTACCTTCGACAAAGTTTTCGAAAGTAAAGGTGCGGTTCAGGTAACTGGTGTGCTTGAGCGCGCCTTCGACCTGCACGGTGCGTTGTTCTGCACGTACGGGTGCCTGTTGCGAGCTGGCGCCGGCCATTGGGTCGAAGCTGTCGCGGGACGGTTCTTCGTTGATCTCGGCGTTTTTTTGCGTTGCACGCTTGGTCGACGCGGCAGGTGCAGGTGCGCTGACGGGTGCTGGTGCAGCCGCTGCCTGCGCTTGAGACGCCGCTGCTGCCAACGGTGCATTCGGCGCAGCACGAGGTGCTGAACTGCGTTTGCTGCCTATTAATAAGGAAAGCGCTGGCGCCATGCCATTGCCATGCTCATCCAGCAGCTCGAGCACGCGGCTCAGGTACTTTTCATTGACCCAGTCGAGAACAAAACGATTCGGTGCGTAGACACGCAACTCGTCGCCTTCGGCTTCGACCTGTAGTGGACGGATCCAAGTGTTGAATTGTTGGGCAGGCAGCTCATCGCGCAAAAGCTCCACGCACTGCTGCCAAAGTTCCACTGACACGGATATCCCCTAAGTTGAAAGCCGGTGCGGCAAAAACAAGCGGCCATTGTAGCGACCAGACGCCGACTTATCCACACGTAGGTTGCTCACGGGTGTCGAAGAATCAACGCGTTATACGCAAAAAAGACGACCAATGGTCTGTGCATAAGCTCTGTGGATAAGCCCACTTAAGCTCGTTGTACAAGTTGGGGGCAAACCCGGTGGATAACCTGCCTGTGGATAACCACCCATTCCACGCACAGCTTATCCGACAGCGGAGCACAGGCTGAACACCGTTTTCCACTGTAGTTGTCATTCTCTGTACAGCACGTAATAGAAGGGCTGAAGGCAGTTATCCACAGATGATGGCGGGTCTAGCTTTTATAAGCTTTACAGAAAAGCTTTAAATAATTCCCTTCTTTATTTTTATATCTAGCTGTCCACCTTTCAAGGACGAACCCTGCGGATATCCATTTAAAGGAAACCTTGGTTGGAAATTGACCTAGAGGCTTGCTTTCTCTAGAATCCCCGGTCTCTTAAAACGGGGGCCATTCCGGCCCGTTGTGGACGAACCAGGTAACACGACATGAAACGTACTTTCCAACCAAGCACTATCAAACGCGCTCGTACCCACGGTTTCCGTGCTCGCATGGCTACCAAGAACGGCCGTGCCGTCCTGTCGCGTCGTCGCGCCAAAGGTCGTGCGCGTCTGGCAGTTTGATAATCCGGTACTGGAGGTGAGTCAGGACTTCAGTCGGGAAAAGCGTTTGCTTACCCCCCGGCATTTCAAGGCAGTCTTTGACTCCCCTACCGGCAAGGTTCCGGGGAAAAATCTCCTGCTCCTTGCACGCACCAACGATCTCGATCACCCCCGTCTAGGGCTGGTTATCGGGAAAAAGAGTGTGAAGCTCTCCGTTGAGCGCAATCGCCTCAAACGTCTGATGCGCGAATCGTTTCGCCTCCACCAGGATTCTCTGGTTGGTTGGGACATCGTTATCGTCGCGCGCAAAGGTTTGGGCGATGTAGAAAACCCCGAATTGATTCAGCATTTCGGCAAACTCTGGAAACGTCTGGCACGCAGCACGCCGGTACCAGCAGTCAAAACCGAAACTGTAGGGGTAGACAGCACTGATGCGTAAACTGGCGCTCGTTCCGATCCAGTTTTATCGCTATGCCATTAGTCCTTTGATGGCCAGCCACTGTCGTTTCTACCCCAGTTGTTCCTGCTACGCGTATGAAGCCATAGAAAATCATGGCCTTCTGCGCGGTGGCTGGCTGGCCTTTCGTCGTTTAGGTCGCTGTCATCCGTGGAATCCCGGTGGATATGACCCGGTTCCATCTATCCCTACCTCCCGTTCTTCTTCGATGGCCGAGTAATCATGGATATTAAACGCACGATCCTGATCGTCGCCCTGGCAATCGTGTCCTACGTTATGGTTCTGAAATGGAACCAGGACTATGGTCAGGCTGCCCTGCCGACTCAGAATGTTGCTTCCAATCAGGCTGCCCCGGCTATTCCGGATACGCCACTTGGTAACAATGCTGCCGCGAGTGCCGATGTACCCAGCGCGAATCCCGATATCAGTGCCCCTGCCGCAACGCCGGTGGTCACCAATAAAGACCTCATCCACGTCAAAACGGATGTGCTCGAACTGGCTATCGATCCTCAAGGTGGTGATATCGCCCAGCTGATGCTGCCGCTGTATCCACGTCGTCAGGACCATCCGGAAATTCCGTTCCAGCTGTTTGATAACGGTGGCGAACGTACTTACCTGGCCCAAAGCGGCCTGACCGGTACCAACGGTCCGGATGCTCGCCCTACCGGTCGTCCGGTTTACTCGACCGAACAGAAGACTTATCAACTGGCTGATGGCCAGAACCAGCTCAACGTTGACCTGAAATTCAGCGACGCTGGCGTCAATTACATCAAGCGCTTCAGCTTTACTCGCGGTCTGTACGATCTGAAAGTCACCTATCTGATCGACAACACCAGCGATAAAGCCTGGACGGGCAACCTGTTTGCCCAGCTCAAGCGCGATGCAAGTGCCGATCCTTCTTCCACAACCGCTACCGGTACTGCGACTTACCTGGGCGCTGCCCTGTGGACAAGTGCAGAGCCGTACAAAAAAGTGTCGATGAAAGATATCGACAAGGCGTCGTTGAAAGACACCGTTAACGGTGGCTGGGTCGCCTGGCTGCAACACTACTTCGTGACCGCCTGGATTCCAGCCAAGAACGACAGCAATGTGGTGCAGACTCGCAAAGACAGCCAAGGCAACTACATCATCGGTTTCACTGGCCCGGTATTGTCCGTCGCGCCAGGTGCCAAGGCTGAAACCAGCGCTACGTTGTACGCAGGTCCGAAAAGCCAGGCGATACTGAAAGAGTTATCCCCAGGTCTGGAACTGACGGTCGACTACGGCATTCTGTGGTTCATCGCCCAGCCAATCTTCTGGCTGCTGCAACACATCCATGCGATCGTCGGTAACTGGGGCTGGTCGATCATCTTCCTGACCATGCTGATCAAGGGGATCTTCTTCCCGTTGTCGGCCGCCAGCTACAAATCCATGGCGCGCATGCGTGCAGTGGCGCCGAAACTGGCTGCGCTGAAAGAGCAACATGGCGACGACCGGCAGAAAATGTCGCAATCCATGATGGAGCTGTACAAGAAAGAGAAGATCAATCCGCTGGGTGGTTGCTTGCCAATCCTCGTGCAGATGCCGGTTTTCCTTTCGCTGTACTGGGTACTCCTGGAAAGCGTGGAAATGCGCCAGGCTCCGTTCATGCTGTGGATTACCGACCTGTCGATCAAGGATCCGTTCTTCATTCTGCCGATCATCATGGGCGCAACCATGTTTATCCAGCAGCAGCTGAACCCGACGCCTCCGGATCCGATGCAGGCCAAGGTGATGAAGCTGATGCCTATCATCTTCACCTTCTTCTTCCTGTGGTTCCCGGCAGGTCTGGTGCTGTACTGGGTTGTGAACAACTGCCTGTCCATCACCCAACAGTGGTACATCACACGTAAGATTGAAGCAGCTACCAAAAAAGCGGCTGCATAACTTACTCTGTGGATAACCACTCAAAACGCCCCCTAGTGGGGCGTTTTGCTATCCGTCATTTTTATCTGGATATCGAATCATGAGCGCTCCTCGTGAAACCATCGCCGCTGTCGCCACCGCTCAAGGCCGTGGTGGTGTCGGTATCGTCCGTATTTCCGGACCGCTGGCGAGTGTTGCGGCGAAAGCCATCAGCGGTCGCGAACTGAAACCACGGTTTGCCCATTACGGCCCGTTTCTCAGTGAACACGAAGAGGTGCTGGACGAAGGCATCGCCCTGTATTTCCCCGGGCCGAATTCATTCACCGGCGAAGATGTGCTGGAACTCCAGGGCCACGGCGGTCCGATAGTTCTGGATATGTTGCTGCAGCGCTGCCTGCAATTGGGTTGCCGTCTGGCCAGGCCGGGTGAATTCAGCGAACGCGCCTTCCTCAACGACAAACTCGATCTGGCCCAGGCCGAAGCCATCGCCGACTTGATCGAAGCGAGTTCTGCACAGGCCGCCCGCAACGCTTTGCGTTCGTTGCAGGGCGCGTTTTCGCAACGTGTGCATAACCTCACCGAGCAATTGATTGCATTGCGGATCTACGTTGAGGCGGCAATCGACTTCCCCGAAGAAGAAATCGACTTCCTTGCCGATGGCCACGTGCTGAAGATGCTCGACGCGGTGCGCGATGAGTTATCCACCGTGTTGCGTGAAGCCGGGCAGGGCGCATTGCTGCGTGACGGCATGACCGTGGTGATTGCCGGTCGTCCGAATGCCGGCAAATCCAGTCTGCTCAACGCATTGGCCGGCCGAGAAGCGGCGATTGTGACCGAGATTGCCGGCACGACCAGGGACATCCTGCGCGAACATATCCACATCGACGGTATGCCGCTGCATGTGGTCGACACCGCAGGCTTGCGCGACACCGAAGACCAGGTCGAGAAAATCGGTGTGGAACGGGCATTGAAGGCCATCAGCGAGGCGGATCGGGTGTTGCTGGTGGTCGATGCCACCGCGCCTGAGGCTCTTGATCCTTTTGCCTTGTGGCCTGAATTCCTCGAGCAGCGCCCGGATCCCGCAAAAGTGACCTTGATCCGCAACAAGGCAGACCTGACAGGTGAAGCAATAGCGCTGGAAGTCAGTGAAGATGGCCATGTGACCATCAGCCTGAGCGCCAGGTCGGCAGGTGAAGGCCTGGAGCTGCTGCGCGATCATCTCAAGGCCTGCATGGGCTATGAGCAGACCTCGGAAAGCAGCTTCAGCGCCCGCCGGCGTCATCTGGAGGCTCTACGGCATGCCAGTGCCTCACTCGAACATGGTCGCGCGCAGCTGACCTTGGCCGGTGCCGGAGAACTGCTGGCTGAAGATTTGCGTCAGGCGCAGCAGTCGTTGGGTGAAATTACCGGCGAATTCAGCTCCGACGACCTGCTGGGAAGGATCTTTTCCAGCTTCTGTATCGGTAAATAGCTTCACCTCTCCCTCCGTAGGAGCCGAGCTTGCTCGCGAGGCGGCGTGTCTGACACACCGTGTTGCTTAAATCGCCGGCAAGCCAGCTCCCACAAGTCCGTGTAACTCCCAAATTTTTCGCATTGCCGAGCGGCATCGACCGTTTCGGTGGTTTCCCTGTGGGCGAAATTTGCCCCATTCAGCGCTTTTCTGTGGATTAAGCCCTGTGAATAACTGCCACTGAGCACAGTTGATAACAGGGCCTAAAAACTGAGGAAAACCACCTTTGTGGATAACCACCTCATTCATCCACAGGCTTACACCGGTTATCCAAGGGCCTCCTTGGCACATGACCACAGGGTTTTGAATCTCTGTACACATTGAAAACAAAGGTCTGCATAAATCTATCCACAGAAAGGTAGCCCAGTAGAAATAAACATAAAAACAAAGATTTAATAAATTTCTCTCTTTTTAATTTCTATTACCCCGACTTCTCCACAGCTGGTTAAATTTTGTGCAAAGGGTTCTTTAGGAAGGGCGAAGTCCCTATACTTGTCGACCAGGTCCGAAAACCTGAGCTCAAACTATTCCTGATTACCCAACTGAAGCAGGCACGAGGTGCGTGGTGGATTTCCCTTCCCGTTTTGAAGTGATCGTCATCGGCGGCGGTCATGCCGGTACCGAGGCAGCACTTGCATCAGCACGTATGGGGGCAAAAACCCTGTTGCTGACGCATAACGTGGAAACCCTCGGAGCAATGAGCTGCAACCCCGCGATTGGCGGGATCGGTAAAAGCCATCTGGTCAAGGAAATCGATGCCCTTGGCGGCGCGATGGCCATGGCTACGGATAAAGGTGGTATTCAGTTTCGCGTCTTGAACAGCCGCAAAGGCCCAGCCGTGCGCGCTACTCGCGCCCAGGCCGACCGCGTTCTGTACAAGGCCGCTGTGCGCGAGATTCTCGAGAACCAGCCGAACCTGTGGATATTTCAACAGGCAGCCGACGACCTGATCGTCGAACAGGAACAAGTGCGTGGTGTTGTCACCCAAATGGGCCTGCGGTTCTTCGCAGATTCCGTGGTGTTGACCACCGGCACCTTCCTCGGCGGACTTATCCACATCGGTATGCAGAACTATTCCGGCGGTCGTGCCGGCGATCCTCCTTCGATCGCCCTGGCACATCGTCTGCGTGAACTGCCTTTGCGCGTGGGTCGCCTGAAAACCGGTACGCCACCGCGTATCGATGGCCGTTCTGTGGATTTCTCGGTCATGACCGAGCAACCTGGCGATACACCGATTCCGGTGATGTCGTTCCTGGGGTCCAAAGAACAACACCCCGCGCAGGTCAGTTGCTGGATTACCCACACCAACGCCCGTACTCACGAGATCATCGCCTCGAACCTTGACCGTTCGCCGATGTACTCCGGGGTGATCGAAGGTATCGGCCCGCGTTATTGCCCATCGATCGAAGACAAGATTCACCGCTTTGCCGACAAGGAAAGCCATCAGGTCTTCATCGAGCCGGAAGGTTTGACCACCCACGAGCTGTACCCGAACGGGATATCCACATCCTTGCCATTCGACGTGCAATTGCAGATCGTGCAGTCGATTCGCGGCATGGAAAATGCCCATATCGTTCGTCCGGGCTACGCCATTGAGTACGACTACTTCGATCCGCGTGACCTGAAATACAGCCTGGAAACCAAAGTCATCGGCGGCCTGTTCTTCGCCGGACAAATCAACGGCACTACCGGTTACGAAGAGGCCGGTGCCCAAGGTTTGCTGGCCGGGGCCAACGCAGCATTGCGTGCCCAGGGCAAAGACAGCTGGTGCCCGCGTCGCGACGAAGCGTACATCGGTGTATTGGTCGACGACCTGATTACCTTGGGTACCCAGGAACCGTATCGGATGTTCACGTCCCGCGCCGAATACCGTTTGATCCTGCGCGAAGACAACGCCGACCTGCGCTTGACCGAAAAAGGTCGCGAACTGGGTCTGGTGGACGACGTGCGCTGGGCGGCTTTCTGCAAAAAACGCGAAAGCATCGAACTGGAAGAGCAGCGCCTGAAAAGCACCTGGGTTCGCCCCGGTACGGAACAGGGCGATGCGATCGCCGAAAAGTTCGGCACGCCGCTGACCCACGAATACAACTTGCTGAACCTGCTGACCCGTCCGGAAATCGACTACGCTGGTCTGATCTCGGTGACAGGCGCCGGTGCAGAAGACTCACAGGTCGCCGAGCAGGTCGAAATCAAGACCAAATACGCCGGTTACATCGACCGCCAGCAAGATGAAATTGCTCGCCTGCGGGCCAGTGAAGACACCAAATTGCCTGTGGATATCGATTACACGAACATCTCCGGTCTCTCCAAAGAGATCCAGAGCAAGCTCGGCGCGACCCGTCCAGAAACCCTGGGCCAGGCTTCGCGGATTCCGGGCGTGACCC
This sequence comes from Pseudomonas fluorescens HK44, assembly GCF_000217955.3. GTDB lineage: Bacteria > Pseudomonadota > Gammaproteobacteria > Pseudomonadales > Pseudomonadaceae > Aquipseudomonas > Aquipseudomonas fluorescens_AQ. Next base: position 29,611 of record NZ_AFOY02000019.1, read on the forward strand.
CGGCAGCGATTTCGCTGTTGATGATTCATTTGAAAAAACGCGGCGCGGGCCGTCAGTTGGAGCAAAGCGCTTGAGTTCGATGGTCACCTCGCAACACGCCGAAGAGTTATCCACAGGTGCTCGCCAGCTTGGTGTCAACCTGACAGAAACCCAGCACGCGCAGCTGCTGGGTTATCTGGCCCTGTTGATCAAATGGAACAAGGCCTACAACCTCACGGCCGTGCGTGATCCGGACGAAATGGTTTCACGGCACTTGCTCGACAGCCTGAGCGTGATGTCCTTCATCGAAAACGGCCGCTGGCTGGATGTTGGCAGCGGCGGCGGCATGCCGGGTATTCCACTGGCGATCCTGTTTCCCGATTCGCAAGTGACCTGCCTGGACAGCAACGGCAAGAAAACCCGCTTCCTGACTCAGGTCAAACTCGAACTCAAACTGGATAACCTGCAAGTTATCCACAGTCGCGTCGAAGCCTTCACGCCTGAACTGCCGTTCAACGGGATCATTTCCCGGGCATTCAGCAGCATGGAGAACTTCAGCAACTGGACTCGCCACTTGGGCGATAGCGATACGCGTTGGCTGGCAATGAAGGGCGTTCATCCCGCCGATGAGCTGGTAGCATTGCCGGCAGACTTCCACCTCGATAGCGAACACGCCCTGGCCGTACCCGGTTGCCAAGGCCAACGCCATCTGCTGATACTGCGCCGCACGGCATGATTGGGAACACAAGCAAGAATGGCTAAGGTATTCGCGATAGCGAACCAAAAGGGTGGTGTGGGCAAGACCACCACCTGCATCAACCTCGCAGCATCCCTGGTCGCGACCAAGCGTCGGGTGTTGTTGATCGATCTTGATCCACAGGGCAACGCCACCATGGGTAGCGGTGTGGATAAACACGGTCTGGAAAACTCGGTCTACGACCTGTTGATTGGCGAATGCGATCTGGCCCAGGCCATGCACTTCTCCGAACACGGTGGTTACCAGTTGTTGCCGGCCAACCGCGATTTGACCGCGGCTGAAGTCGTTCTGCTGGAAATGCAGATGAAGGAAAGCCGTCTGCGCAGCGCTTTGGCGCCGATCCGTGAGAACTACGATTACATTTTGATCGACTGCCCACCGTCGCTGTCGATGCTCACGCTCAATGCTCTGGTTGCCTCCGACGGGGTGATTATCCCCATGCAGTGCGAGTATTTCGCACTCGAAGGGTTGAGCGACCTTGTGGATAACATCAAGCGCATCGCTGAACTGCTGAACCCGAACCTGAAAATCGAAGGCCTGCTGCGGACCATGTATGACCCGCGCCTGAGCCTGATGAACGATGTGTCGGCGCAGCTCAAGGAACACTTCGGCGAGCAACTGTACGACACCGTGATACCGCGCAACATCCGTCTGGCCGAAGCGCCAAGTTATGGCATGCCGGCGTTGGCCTATGACAAACAATCCCGTGGCGCACTGGCCTATCTGGCCCTGGCGGGCGAGATGGTTCGTCGTCAACGCAAAAATTCACGCATTGCCGCTGCTCAGGCAACTTAAGGAATCCCCATGGCCGTCAAGAAACGAGGTCTCGGACGTGGACTGGATGCACTGCTGAGTGGTCCGACTGTCAGCTTGCTCGAAGAACAAGCGGTGCAGGCCGATCAGCGTGAGCTGCAACACCTGCCGCTGGACCTGATCCAGCGCGGCAAGTACCAGCCGCGTCGGGACATGGACCCTCAGGCGTTGGAAGAACTGGCGCAGTCGATCAAGGCTCAAGGCGTGATGCAGCCGATCGTGGTTCGCCCGATCGGTGCTGGCCGCTTTGAAATCATCGCCGGCGAACGCCGCTGGCGCGCAAGCCAGCAGGCTGGCCAGGAAACCATTCCGGCGATGGTGCGCGATGTGCCGGATGAAACCGCAATCGCCATGGCGCTGATCGAGAACATCCAGCGCGAAGACCTCAATCCGATCGAGGAAGCGGTTGCCCTGCAGCGTTTGCAGCAGGAATTCCAGCTGACTCAGCAGCAAGTCGCCGAGGCGGTGGGCAAGTCCCGCGTGACCGTGGCCAACTTGTTGCGCCTGATTGCATTGCCGGAAGTCATCAAGACCATGCTGTCCCACGGTGACCTGGAAATGGGTCATGCCCGTGCTTTGCTCGGTTTGCCGGAAAATCAACAGGTTGAGGGGGCGCGACATGTTGTCGCACGCGGCCTCACCGTGCGCCAGACTGAGGCGCTGGTTCGCCAGTGGTTGAGTGGTAAACCTGCGCCTGTCGAACCCTCAAAACCTGACCCGGATATCGCTCGTCTCGAACAGCGCCTGGCAGAGCGCCTAGGCTCTGCGGTGCAGATTCGCCACGGGAAGAAGGGCAAAGGGCAGTTGGTGATTGGTTACAACTCCCTCGATGAGCTTCAAGGCGTCCTCGCACATATCCGCTGAAACATTTCCTCATGTAGCGCGGAGTTCGAAATCACTACCTGACAGTTGAATAGGGGCTGAACCGCCCCTATACTCTGCGCGCATTTTGTCGGCACAAATTATGCCAGGTTATTGAGTTCTGGCAGCCGATCATTGGGGAGCAATAACGATGGAAAGCCGCGCGCCAAACCGCTTGCCGTTCCATCGCCTGGCGGTATTTCCGGTGTTACTGGCTCAATTTGTCGTTTTGGTATTGGCCGCTTTGGCGCTCTGGTACTGGCATGGAGTCGTAGCCGGATACTCAGGACTCTGCGGAGGCCTGATAGCCTTGCTGCCCAATGTTTATTTCGCTCACAGGGCATTTCGGTTTTCCGGCGCCCGAGCAGCTCAAGCCATCGTCCGGTCTTTTTATGCCGGCGAGGCGGGCAAACTGATTTTGACGGCAGTGCTCTTTGCATTGACGTTTGCAGGTGTGAAGCCATTGGCGCCGCTAGCGGTATTCGGCGTCTTCGTGCTGACCCAACTGGTCAGCTGGTTCGCACCCCTGCTTATGAAAACAAGACTTTCGAGACCTTAGGGCGTTTGAGGCAACCATGGCAGCAGAAACCGCTTCGGGCTATATCCAGCACCACTTGCAGAACCTGACCTTCGGTCAGTTACCTACCGGCGGCTGGGGCTTTGCCCACACCGCAGCAGAAGCCAAGGCAATGGGCTTCTGGGCATTCCACGTCGATACCCTCGGCTGGTCTGTTGCGTTGGGTCTGATCTTCGTTCTTCTTTTCCGCATGGCGGCGAAGAAGGCGACTTCCGGTGTACCGGGTGCTTTGCAGAACTTCGTTGAAGTGATGGTTGAATTCGTCGATAGCGCGGTGAAGGACAGCTTCCACGGGCGTAGCCCGGTAGTTGCTCCACTGGCGCTGACGGTTTTCGTCTGGGTGTTCATGATGAACGCCATCGACCTGGTACCGGTCGACTGGATCCCGCAACTGGCCGCGGCCATTTCCGGCAACCACGAGATCCCGTTCCGTGCCGTATCGACCACCGACCCGAACGCAACGCTGGCCATGGCCTTCTCGGTGTTCGCGCTGATCATTTTCTACAGCATCAAGATCAAGGGCCTCGGCGGCTTCATCGGCGAACTGACCCTGCACCCGTTCGGCAGCAAGAATATTTTCCTTCAAGCCCTGCTGATTCCGGTGAACTTCCTGCTGGAGTTCGTGACGCTGATTGCCAAGCCGATTTCGCTGGCACTGCGTCTGTTCGGCAACATGTACGCTGGCGAACTGGTGTTTATCCTGATCGCCGTGATGTTCGGCAGCGGCCTGCTCTGGCTTGGCGGCCTGGGCATTGTGCTGCAATGGGCGTGGGCTGTATTCCACATCCTGATCATCACCCTGCAAGCGTTCATCTTCATGATTCTGACCATCATCTACCTGTCGATGGCGCACGAAGAGAACCATTAAGACCAGTCTCGACTAGTCTGATGTCCCTCTCGGTCAAACGAGAGGGTGCCCGAACAGGGCTATGAAACGATTTGTTTTACCGCTTTAAAATCTAAAAAACCTAAACCATACGACGTAAAAGTCGGGAGGAAAGATGGAAACTGTAGTTGGTCTAACCGCTATCGCTGTTGCACTGTTGATCGGCCTGGGCGCACTGGGTACCGCAATTGGTTTCGGCCTGTTGGGCGGCAAGTTCCTGGAAGGCGCGGCGCGTCAGCCAGAAATGGTTCCAATGCTGCAAGTCAAAATGTTCATCGTTGCCGGTCTGCTCGACGCCGTAACCATGATCGGCGTTGGTATCGCTCTGTTCTTCACCTTCGCGAACCCTTTCGTTGGTCAACTCGCTCACTAATCACTCGGATTTTCGAGTTGAGCAAGTCTGATGGACAACGAACGAGCGAGGTGTTGGCGTGAACATTAATGCAACCCTGATTGGCCAGTCCGTTGCGTTCTTCATTTTTGTACTGTTTTGCATGAAGTTCGTGTGGCCTCCGGTCATCGCGGCTTTGCACGAACGTCAGAAGAAGATCGCGGATGGACTGGACGCTGCCGCCCGAGCAGCTCGCGACCTGGAATTGGCCCAAGATAAAGCGGGTCAACAACTGCGCGAAGCTAAAGCTCAAGCAGCCGAAATCATTGAGCAAGCCAAGAAACGCGGTAATCAGATCGTCGAAGAGGCTGTTGATAAAGCCCGTGTCGACGCTGAACGTGTGAAGGTGCAGGCTCAGGCCGAGATCGAGCAGGAACTGAACAGTGTCAAAGACGCGCTGCGTGCCCAACTGGGTGCCCTGGCCGTTGGCGGCGCCGAGAAGATCCTGGGTGCCACAATCGATCAAAACGCGCACGCGGAGCTGGTAAACAAACTGGCTGCTGAAATTTAAGCGAGGGCGATCATGGCAGAACTGACCACGTTGGCCCGACCTTACGCTAAGGCAGCCTTCGAGCACGCCCAGGCCCACCAGCAACTGGCCTCTTGGTCAGCCATGCTCGGCCTGGCTGCAGCAGTGTCGCAAGACGACACCATGCAGCGCGTGCTCAAGGCCCCGCGACTGACGAGCGCAAACAAGGCCGCCACGTTTATTGACGTGTGCGGCGACAAGTTTGATGCCAAGGCACAGAACTTCATCAACGTCGTTGCCGAAAACGACCGTCTCCCGCTTTTGCCGGAGATATCCGCTCTGTTCGACCTGTACAAGGCCGAACAAGAGAAGTCGGTAGACGTTGAAGTGACCAGTGCTTTCGCATTGAACCAAGAACAGCAAGACAAACTCGCCAAGGTTCTCAGTGCACGACTCAACCGGGAAGTGCGCCTGCAAGTCGAGGAAGACAAATCCCTGATCGGGGGCATTGTCATCCGCGCCGGCGACCTGGTTATCGATGGCTCGGTTCGCGGCAAACTCGCGAACCTTGCCGAAGCATTGAAATCTTGAGTTTGAAGGGGCAGCAGAGCAATGCAGCAACTCAATCCTTCCGAAATAAGTGAAATTATCAAGGGCCGCATCGAAAAGCTCGATGTGACCTCCCAAGCCCGTAACGAAGGCACTGTCGTCAGCGTATCTGACGGCATCGTGCGGATTCACGGTCTGGCCGACGTTATGTACGGCGAGATGATCGAGTTTCCGGGCGGCGTCTACGGTATGGCCCTCAACCTGGAGCAAGACTCTGTAGGTGCTGTTGTATTGGGCTCTTACCAGACTCTGGCTGAAGGCATGAGCGCCAAGTGCACTGGCCGCATCCTCGAAGTTCCGGTAGGTAAGGAACTGCTGGGTCGCGTAGTCGATGCACTGGGTAACCCAGTTGACGGCAAAGGTCCGCTGAACAACACCGAGACCGATGCGGTCGAGAAAGTTGCTCCAGGCGTGATCTGGCGTAAGTCGGTAGACCAGCCTGTACAGACTGGCTACAAGGCTGTTGACGCCATGATCCCTGTCGGCCGTGGCCAGCGTGAGCTGATCATCGGTGACCGTCAGATCGGTAAAACCGCTCTGGCGATCGACGCGATCATCAACCAGAAAAACAGCGGCATCTTCTGCGTCTACGTTGCTATCGGTCAGAAACAATCGACTATCGCCAACGTGGTTCGCAAGCTGGAAGAAAACGGCGCCTTGGCTAACACCATCGTCGTAGCTGCCAGTGCTTCGGAATCGGCTGCACTGCAATTCCTGGCACCGTACTCCGGTTGCACCATGGGCGAATATTTCCGCGACCGCGGTGAAGACGCGCTGATCGTTTATGACGATCTGTCCAAGCAAGCAGTGGCTTACCGCCAGATTTCCCTGCTGCTGCGCCGTCCACCAGGCCGTGAAGCCTACCCAGGCGACGTGTTCTATCTCCACTCCCGTCTGCTGGAGCGCGCATCCCGCGTTTCGGAAGAGTACGTAGAGAAGTTCACCAACGGTGCCGTGACTGGCAAGACCGGTTCCCTGACCGCTCTGCCAATCATTGAAACCCAGGCTGGCGACGTTTCCGCGTTCGTTCCGACCAACGTGATTTCCATCACCGACGGTCAGATCTTCCTGGAATCGGCCATGTTCAACTCCGGGATCCGTCCTGCAGTGAACGCCGGTGTTTCGGTATCCCGTGTGGGTGGTGCCGCTCAGACCAAGATCATCAAGAAGCTTTCCGGTGGTATCCGTACCGCTCTGGCTCAGTACCGTGAACTGGCTGCATTCGCCCAGTTCGCTTCTGACCTGGACGAAGCCACTCGCAAGCAGCTTGAGCACGGTCAGCGCGTTACCGAGCTGATGAAGCAGAAGCAATATGCGCCGATGTCCATTGCCGACATGTCGTTGTCCCTGTATGCCGCTGAACGTGGCTTCCTGGTAGACATCGAGATTCCAAAAATCGGTAGCTTCGAGCAGGCCATGATTGCTTACTTCAACCGCGATCACGCCGAATTGATGGCGAAGATCAACGTGAAGGGTGACTTCAATGACGAAATCGACGCTGGCCTGAAAGCCGGTATCGAGAAGTTCAAGGCCACCCAAACCTGGTAAGCCGCAGCGGGGGCCGAGAGGCTCCCGCTTGCTAACCTGATAGGTGTTACATGGCAGGCGCAAAAGAGATTCGCAGTAAGATTGCGAGCATCAAAAGCACGCAAAAAATTACCAGCGCCATGGAAAAAGTGGCGGTCAGCAAAATGCGCAAGGCACAAATGCGCATGTCGGCTAGCCGTCCTTACGCGGAGCGCATCCGCCAGGTTATTGGTCATCTGGCCAACGCTAACCCGGAATATCGCCACCCGTTCATGATCGACCGTGCTATCAAGCGCGTTGGTTATGTCGTCGTGAGCAGTGACCGTGGTCTGTGTGGTGGCTTGAACACCAACCTGTTCAAGGCTTTGGTCAAGGACATGGCGGTAAACCGCGAACAAGGCGTCGAGATCGATCTGTGCGTGATTGGTAGCAAAGGTGCGGCTTTCTTCCGCAACTTCGGCGGTAACGTCGTTGCAGCTATCAGCCACCTGGGTGAAGAGCCGTCGATCAATGATCTGATCGGCAGCGTCAAGGTGATGCTGGATGCCTACCTGGACGGCCGTATTGACCGCCTGTGCGTGGTGTCCAACAAGTTCATCAACACCATGACGCAACAGCCTACCGTGGAGCAGTTGATTCCACTGGTGGCGACCCCGGATCAAGAACTCAAGCACCACTGGGACTATCTCTACGAACCGGATGCCAAGGAGCTGCTTGACGGCTTGATGGTCCGCTACGTGGAGTCGCAGGTCTACCAGGCGGTGGTCGAGAACAACGCAGCTGAACAAGCGGCGCGGATGATCGCAATGAAGAACGCTACCGACAACGCCGGTGACTTGATCAGCGATTTGCAGCTGATCTACAACAAGGCGCGTCAGGCTGCGATCACCCAAGAGATCTCGGAAATCGTCGGCGGCGCTGCCGCGGTTTAACGGTTCAAATATTCAGAGGATCCAGCTATGAGTAGCGGACGTATCGTTCAAATCATCGGCGCCGTTATCGACGTGGAATTTCCACGCGACAGCGTACCGAGCATCTACAACGCGCTGGAAGTACAAAGCGCGGCCGGAACTACGCTTGAAGTTCAGCAGCAGCTGGGCGACGGCGTGGTTCGTACCATTGCGATGGGCTCCACCGAGGGCTTGAAGCGTGGTCTGGAAGTCAAGGACTCCGGCGCAGCCATCTCCGTACCGGTCGGTAAAGCGACCCTGGGCCGGATCATGGACGTACTGGGTAACCCGATCGACGAAGCTGGCCCGATTGACACCGAAGAACGCTGGGGCATTCACCGTCCTGCGCCGTCCTTCGCTGAACAAGCTGGCGGCAACGACCTGCTGGAAACCGGCATCAAGGTTATCGACCTGGTTTGCCCGTTCGCCAAGGGTGGTAAAGTCGGTCTGTTCGGTGGTGCCGGTGTAGGCAAAACCGTAAACATGATGGAACTGATCCGTAACATCGCCATCGAGCACAGCGGTTATTCCGTGTTCGCCGGTGTGGGTGAGCGTACTCGTGAGGGTAACGACTTCTACCACGAGATGAAGGACTCCAACGTTCTGGACAAAGTGGCACTGGTTTACGGTCAGATGAACGAGCCGCCGGGAAACCGTCTGCGCGTAGCACTGACTGGCCTGACCATGGCCGAGAAGTTCCGTGACGAAGGTAACGACGTTCTGCTGTTCGTCGACAACATCTATCGTTACACCCTGGCCGGTACTGAAGTATCCGCACTGCTGGGCCGTATGCCTTCTGCAGTAGGTTACCAGCCGACCCTGGCTGAAGAGATGGGCACTCTGCAAGAGCGCATCACTTCCACCAAAAACGGCTCGATCACCTCGATCCAAGCGGTATACGTACCCGCGGATGACTTGACTGACCCGTCGCCAGCGACCACCTTCGCCCACTTGGACGCCACCGTCGTTCTGTCCCGTGACATCGCTTCCCTGGGTATCTACCCAGCGGTAGATCCACTGGACTCGACTTCGCGTCAGCTGGACCCGAACGTGATCGGTCAGGACCACTACGACACCGCTCGCGGCGTTCAGTATGTTCTGCAGCGTTACAAAGAACTGAAGGACATCATTGCGATCCTGGGTATGGACGAGCTGTCGGAAACCGACAAGCAGTTGGTATCCCGCGCTCGTAAGATCCAGCGTTTCTTGTCGCAGCCGTTCTTCGTGGCTGAAGTCTTCACCGGTGCATCGGGTAAATACGTTTCCCTGAAAGACACCATTGCTGGCTTCAAAGGCATCCTCAACGGTGACTACGACCACCTGCCAGAACAAGCGTTCTACATGGTCGGCGGCATCGAAGAAGCGATCGAGAAAGCCAAGAAACTGTAATCCAGGCGCCCGGCGACGGGCGCTAATTTAGGTTGAGGCAATCAGATGGCTATGACAGTCCATTGCGACATCGTCAGTGCGGAAGGGGAAATCTTCTCTGGTCTGGTCGAGATGGTGATTGCGCACGGTGATCTGGGTGATCTTGGTATCGCTCTGGGTCACGCTCCGCTGATCACTAATCTGAAACCAGGTCCGATCCGCTTGATCAAGCAGGGCGGGGAAACCGAGGTGTTTTACATCTCCGGTGGTTTCCTCGAGGTTCAGCCGAACATGGTCAAGGTGCTTGCCGACACTGTGCAACGTGCTGCCGACCTGGACGAAGCCTCCGCTCAGCTAGCCGTTCAGGCTGCTGAGAAGGCCTTGCATGAAAGAGGAGCCGAGTTCGACTACGGTTCCGCTGCCGCTCGTCTGGCCGAGGCGACAGCTCAGCTGCGCACCGTCCAGCAGATCCGCAAGAAGTTCGGCGGCTGATAAGCCTCCCGCTTGTTGTGTGATTGATTAAAAAGGGTAGCCTCGGCTACCCTTTTTCTTTTTCTGCAAATTACCTCTTGGTCGCAGCCGCTGACCTCCCAGGATTGGTAGCCAGTCATGTCTCTAGAAATCGTTATTCTCGCTGCGGGTCAAGGCACTCGCATGCGTTCCGCTCTGCCGAAGGTGCTTCACCCGGTGGCGGGGAACTCCATGCTTGGCCACGTTATCCACAGCGCCCGCCAACTTGATCCACAACGCATTCACGTGGTGATCGGCCATGGTGCCGACGCGGTACGCGAGCGTCTGGCGGCAGATGACTTGAACTTCGTGTTGCAGGACAAACAACTCGGCACAGGTCACGCAGTGGCCCAGGCTGTACCGTTCATCACCGCCGATACCGTGTTGATTCTTTACGGTGACGTGCCGCTGATTGAAGTCCCGACCCTGCAACGCCTGCTCAAGCTTGTGGCGCCGCTGCAGATGGGGCTATTGACCGTCGAGCTCGATGACCCGACGGGTTATGGCCGTATCGTACGCAATGCCGATGGTCGGGTAACCGCTATCGTCGAACACAAAGATGCCAGCGAAGCCGAGCGTACGATTACTGAAGGCAACACCGGCATTCTTGCGGTACCGGCCAGTCATCTGGGCGACTGGATGAGCCGGCTTTCGAACAACAATGCCCAAGGCGAGTACTACCTGACCGACGTGATTGCCATGGCAGTCAACGACGGTCTGGTGGTGGACACCGAGCAACCTCACGACGCGATGGAAGTGCAGGGCGCCAACGACCGCATACAGCTCGCAGAGCTTGAGCGTCACTATCAGTTGCGCGAAGGCCGCCGTCTGATGGCCCAGGGCGTGACGTTGCGCGATCCGGCGCGTTTTGATGTGCGCGGTGAAGTGACCGTCGGCCGTGATGTGCTGATCGACATCAACGTGATCCTCGAAGGCCGTGTGATCATCGAAGACGACGTGGTCATTGGCCCGAACTGCGTGATCAAGGACAGCACCCTGCGCAAGGGTGTGGTAATCAAGGCCAACAGCCACATCGAAGGCGCGGTATTGGGCGAGGGCAGCGATGCCGGCCCATTCGCGCGCCTGCGTCCGGGTACTGTGCTGGAAGCCCGCGCCCATGTGGGTAACTTTGTCGAACTGAAGAATGCCCATCTGGGTGAAGGCGCCAAGGCCGGCCACTTGACCTATCTGGGCGATGCCGAAGTCGGTGCGCGGACCAACATTGGCGCCGGCACCATCACCTGCAACTATGATGGCGTCAACAAGTGGAAGACAGTTCTGGGTGAAGATGTATTCATTGGCTCCAACAACTCGTTGGTAGCGCCTGTGGATATCCTGGACGGCGCGACCACTGCGGCGGGTTCGACGATTACCTCGACTGTGGATAAGTCCCAGTTGGCCGTTGGTCGAGCTCGGCAGAAGAATATCGATGGCTGGAAGCGTCCGGTGAAATCCCAGAAGAGCTGAGTTATCCACAGATCATCAGATCGAAAGATCGCAGCCTGCGGCAGCTCCTATGGTGATCTCGTCTACACCACCCGTAGGAGCTGCCGCAGGTTGCGATCTTTTTATGGGTTATCCACAGACATTTTTTTGATGCATCAGCTTGACTAGGTTTCGCTGATAGGTTTTGATTGCTTTCGTTATCTTTCGAATCGAAACTTTTAAGCCATGTCAAAGCGCAATACACCCCAGCGGCGCCACAATATCCTTGCCTTGCTCACTGAGCAGGGTGAAGTCAGTGTGGATGAATTGGCCAAGCGTTTTGAAACCTCTGAAGTTACAATTCGCAAAGATTTGGCGGCACTTGAAAGCAATGGCTTGTTGTTACGCCGTTACGGCGGCGCAATCACCATGCCGCAAGAGTTGGTCAGTGACCCGAGTCAACTCGTTTCGCAGTACAAGCAGGCCATTGCCCATGCAGCGGTGGCGCGTATTCGTGAACATGCGCGGATCATTATCGACAGTGGCAGCACCACGGCGGCAATGATTCCACAACTTGGCCAACAGCCGGGCCTGGTCGTCATGACCAATTCGTTGTACGTCGCCAATGCGTTGAGCGAACTTGAGCATGAACCGGTGCTGTTGATGACCGGTGGAACCTGGGACCCGCATTCCGAGTCATTCCAGGGGCAGGTCGCCGAGCAGGTCCTTCGCTCTTACGATTTTGATCAGTTGTTCATCGGTGCCGATGGCATTGATCTGGTACGAGGTACCACGACCTTTAACGAATTGCTCGGTCTAAGCCGAGTGATGGCCGATGTGGCCCGTGAAGTGATCGTGATGGTCGAATCCGACAAGATCGGCCGCAAAATTCCAAACCTGGAGCTGCCATGGAGCAGCGTCCATACCCTTATTACCGATGATCGCCTGCCGCAAGAGGCTCGCGACCAGATTCAGGCCCGCGGCATTAATGTGATATGCGCGGCAGTCAGCCAGGAGAGATAGCATGTGTGGAATTGTCGGTGCAGTCGCGGAACGTAATATCACCGCCATTTTGCTCGAAGGTCTGAAGCGCCTCGAATACCGCGGCTACGACAGCGCCGGTGTGGCGGTTTACACCAACGGTGAAAAACTCGAGCGCATGCGTCGCCCGGGCAAGGTCAGCGAACTGGAACAGGCTCTGGCACAAGAACCGCTGGTTGGCCGTCTTGGCATCGCCCACACCCGTTGGGCCACTCACGGTGCGCCATGCGAACGTAACGCTCACCCGCATTTCTCCGGTGATCTGGCGGTGGTGCACAACGGCATCATCGAAAACCATGAAGCCCTGCGTGAGCAGCTCAAGGCACTGGGTTACGTGTTCACCTCGGACACCGATACCGAAGTCATTGCCCACCTGCTGAACCACAAACTCAAAGAACTCCCCGACCTGACCGTCGCCCTCAAGGCCACCGTCAAGGAGCTGCACGGCGCTTACGGCCTGGCCGTTATCAGCGCGCAACAACCGGATCGTCTGATCGCAGCTCGCAGTGGCAGCCCGCTGGTGATCGGCCTGGGTCTGGGCGAAAACTTCCTCGCGTCCGACCAACTGGCACTGCGTCAGGTCACAGACCGTTTCACGTACCTGGAAGAAGGCGACATCGCTGAGATCCGCCGTGACAGCGTGCAGATCTGGGATATCGACGGCAACGTTGTCGAGCGTGAAGCGGTGCAGTACCGCGATAACACCGAATCCGCCGAGAAGGGCGAGTTCCGTCACTACATGCTCAAGGAAATCCACGAGCAACCGTCGGTCGTGCAACGTACCCTGGAAGGCCGCCTTGGCCCGAATCAGGTGTTGGTCCAAGCGTTCGGTCCACAAGCCGCCGAGCTGTTCGCCAAGGTCCGCAATGTGCAGATCGTTGCCTGCGGCACCAGCTATCACGCCGGTATGGTGGCGCGTTACTGGCTGGAGGAACTGGCCGGGATCCCGTGCCAGGTCGAAGTCGCCAGCGAATTCCGCTATCGCAAAGTGGTTGTGCAGCCCGATTCGCTGTTCGTCACGATCTCCCAGTCGGGCGAAACCGCCGACACCCTGGCCGCACTGCGCAATGCCAAAGAGCTGGGTTTCCTCGCCAGCCTGGCGATCTGCAACGTTGGTATCAGCTCGCTGGTGCGTGAATCCGACCTGACGCTGCTGACCCAGGCCGGTCGCGAAATCGGTGTGGCATCGACCAAAGCGTTCACCACTCAGTTGGTGGGGCTGCTACTGCTGACCCTGTCTCTGGGTCAGGTGCGCGGCACCTTGTCCAAAGACGTGGAAGCCGAGTTGGTGGAAGAGCTGCGTCGCTTGCCGGCTCGTCTGGGCGAAGCGCTGGCCATGGACAGCACCGTCGAAAAAGTTGCCGAACTGTTCGCCGACAAGCACCACACGCTGTTCCTCGGTCGTGGTGCACAGTACCCGGTGGCGATGGAAGGCTCGCTCAAGCTCAAGGAAATCTCCTACATCCACGCTGAAGCCTACCCGGCCGGCGAACTCAAGCACGGCCCGCTGGCGCTGGTTGACGACGACATGCCGGTGGTCACGGTGGCACCGAACAACGAGTTGTTGGAGAAGCTCAAATCCAACCTGCAGGAAGTTCGTGCCCGTGGCGGCCAGTTGATTGTGTTTGCTGACGAAAAAGCCGGGATGAGCAATGGCGAAGGCACGCATGTGGTCAACATGCCGCACATCCACGACATCCTGTCGCCGATCCTCTACACCATTCCGCTGCAACTGCTCTCGTACTACGTCGCCGTGCTTAAAGGCACTGACGTTGACCAGCCGCGTAACCTGGCGAAGTCGGTGACTGTGGAGTAAGTCATCGCGGTGACCCGGCCTTGGTGGCTGTTGACAACAGATTTTGACACAACGGCTAAGCCCCTGTTTTCAGGGGCTTTTCTGTTTCTGGCAGGCACCATTTGTCTGATGATGATCCTCTGACCCTCAGTCAGCATTAGCGCCTCATGGCTAGTCTCCGAGGGGGTATATGTGCATAATATTATCATGTAGTGATAATGCAAAGACAATCGGCTGGCGCTGCCTCAGGCATCAGCGATACCTCCTGATTCGTTGTCGGGAAGCAAAATCATGCACGAGAACAGAAATACGTGAACGTTCGGAGACCCGCATGAAACGTGAGGACGTAAAAACCAGACAAGAAGAAGGCATTCAGTTTGACACCCATTTGATTGCCAACCCGGCTAATACCCGCGAGTGGATTGTCTTCTTCAAGAAGAATGCTGGAAGAAGCTTCTTCCTGGTCAATGACAACGAAGAAATCGAATCATTTCGACATCTGGATGATTTAATTCATGAACTTCGGGATGTCGGTATCAAGGTGGCTGAAATTCACTTTTGAATTCTTTTTCCTTGGAGTGTCATCATGCCTGTCAGGATCGAGCATCTGTCTAGTCAGAGTGAAAAACTATGGTCTGTGTGTGTCGGTACCCGGCGAATTCAGTTTCGTAATGAGCAAGGTGCCCGAGACTATGCGGCCAAGCTTAAAGAACGCATTGAAGCACCGCATGTATACCCTCGGGCATTGCCGGCCGCTTACAATCGGGATCGCTGGAAATGATTATTTTTGCGCATTTATTCTGATGTCATTCACGGCCTGTATTTAAATAAACAGTAGAGTGACTATGTTGAAAGCATATCGGATGACATGTACGAGGATTGTGTATCACCCGTAGTTCACTGCGCCGTTCCATTAGCATTCACATCGAGTGTTGGCTGCACATCGGAATGCCGTCGGAGCTGTTTCCGTATAGGGACCCTGACCCTATCAGTGTGGAACCGGCCGTGGCGTTGACCCTATCGCCCTGTCTACTCTTGTTGAGTTCAATTAAAGAGCATCTGTTCATTCAGTATTCGGAGTCATGTAATGAGGGCGAAAGTTTTAACTAAAAAACCGGGAGAGATCGTCCTGTCACGTGCGGCGGGAAAACTGGCGGCTGAGGTGTTGAGCATGATTGCGCCTCATGTGAAACCAGGCGTTTCCACCAACGAACTCGATCGGCTGTGCCATGACTACATTGTCAATGTGCAGAAGGCGATCCCCGCCAACGTTGGTTACCACGGTTTCCCAAAGACAGTGTGCACCTCCGTCAACCATGTGGTGTGTCACGGAGTTCCGTCGGATAAAAAGCTCAGGGATGGCGATATTATCAATATCGACATCGCGGTCCTTAAGGATGGTTGGTTCGGTGATACAAGCCGTATGTACTTTGTAGGTGAGCCAAGCCCTGAAGCTCGCCGGCTAGTGGATACCACCTACGAGGCGATGCGTGCCGGCATTTATGCCGTTGGTCCCGGCGCCACACTAGGTGATGTCGGGCATGCCATTCAAACGGTGGCACACCGTGAGGGCTACAGCGTTGTGCGGGAATACTGCGGTCACGGCATTGGGATGGTTTACCACGATGAGCCTCAGGTACTTCACTACGGGAACCCGGGTGAAGGTCTGAAACTGAAACCGGGCATGATCTTCACCATCGAGCCGATGCTGAACGCCGGAAAGCATCATGTAAGGACGCTGGGTGACGGCTGGACGGTGGTCACCAAGGACCTTTCACTCTCGGCGCAATGGGAGCATATGGTCCTGGTGACTGACGACGGTTTCGAGGTTTTGACGCCTTGGCCTGACGGTACCGAAGAGTACATGGAGATTCTCTAAGTCAGATGCTCTTTCCCTTGCACACCGGGGTACCGGATCGGTCCCGGCGCCACTTTCATCGGTTGTGCTAAATGCCGTTGTGCAAGTTGCTTGATCACTTGCCAGGTGATGTGCAAGAACCTGAGTGTCCTGCAATCGTACCTCCACTGTCTGATCACCCTCCAGGGGAGGGACAATCAGAAATGAATTTCAGCAGACTTGATGCCAATCTCCCGAAGCTCATGGATCAGGTCATCCAGGTGTCCAAATGACTCGACTTCTTCATTGTCATTGACCAGAAAGTAACTGCTTCCCGCCTCTTTTTTGAAAAGGATGATCCACTCGTGCGTGTTGGCCGGGTTGGCTATCACATGCGTGTCGAAGTGCATGCCTTCACCGTGTTTGGTTTTGACGTCTTCGCGTTTCATGTGGATCTCCGAGGGTGGACTCATGTTGTCCACGAACATGATTCTGGATCATTCAGCACTGGTTTTTCAGCGTCGCAGATGCTGTGCCAAGGGTATTTCAATGACTTTACTATTATCACTTCATGTGAATATTATGCACATGAAACCAGAGAGGGCTAGTCATGATTGCGATACGAGAAGCCTGGAAAGCAGGCCTGTTGCGGCCTGAACACTGGCTTCGAAATATCGTCTCTGGAGTCATCGTCGGCGTCGTGGCGCTGCCCTTGGCCATGGCGTTTGCCATCGCCTCAGGCGTCAAGCCCGAGCAAGGAATTTACACAGCCATCATTAGCGGTCTCCTGGTTTCTCTCTTTGGAGGGAGCCGTCTTCAGATCGCAGGCCCGACAGGGGCATTCGTCGTCATTTTGTCCGGAGTGACCGCCAAATACGGCGTTGATGGCTTGCAGATCGCGACGATAATGGCGGGGGCGATTTTGTTATTGCTCGGTATCACCAAACTTGGGGCCATCATCAAGTTCATCCCCGACCCGGTGATCGTCGGATTCACCGCCGGCATTGGTGTGATCATTTGGGTCGGGCAGTGGAAAGATTTCTTCGGTTTGCCGAAAATCAGCGGTGAGCATTTCCATGAGCGACTCTGGCACCTGGTTCAGGCTCTCCCCAGCTTTCATGTACCCACGACACTGTTAGCACTCTCGAGTCTGGTGCTGGTGATCACCGCCCCCAAAATACCTGGCATAAGACGTGTTCCCGGCCCCTTGATCGCTATGGTCGTTGTAACGGCACTGCAGTCATATTTTCAGTTCGCCGGCGTTGCAACCATCGGGAGTGCTTTCGGGGGGATTCCTCAAGGATTGCCTGCGGTCGGCCTTCCCGCAATAACACTGCCTCAAGTGATTGAATTGATTGGCCCGGCATTCGCCATCGCAATGTTGGGCGCTATCGAGTCATTACTGTCTGCTGTTGTCGCCGACGGTATGGCCGGTACCAAGCATGACTCCAATCAGGAGTTAATCGGCCAAGGCATCGCTAACCTGGTCACCCCTTTGTTCGGTGGCTTTGCCGCGACAGGTGCAATTGCTCGAACCGCTACCAACATCCGCAATGGAGGCAACAGTCCCATCGCGGGTTTTGTACATGCGCTCACATTGATATTGCTGATTTTATTCCTGGCGCCGTTGGCTTCGGATATTCCGCTGTGTGCGTTGGCAGCGATCCTGTTTGTGGTCGCCTACAACATGAGTGAATTGAAACATTTCCAGCGCATGGTCAAGCGCGCCCCGAAAGCCGACGTCGCGATACTTCTCATCACCTTCAGCCTGACCGTTTTCAGCGATTTAGCGATCGCAGTGAACATTGGTGTCATTCTTGCGATGCTGCAATTCATGCGTCGGATGGCATCTTCTGTCGAAGTGCAGCAAATGGTCGAAAAAGAGCTTGAGGTTGAGTTACGGATCAATGGGCACGTTCGTCTGCCGCCTGGCGTTTTGGTGTACACCATTGAAGGGCCGCTTTTCTTTGGCGCAGCAGAAACCTTTGAGCGCGTTCTGGCCCAAACGCACACCGATCCGGGGACACTGATTATTCGTCTAAAGCGAGTGCCGTTCATGGACATAACGGGCTTACAAACGCTGCTTGAAGTCATTGAGCACTTACGCAAGCGCAGCATTGTCGTAAAACTGTGCGAAGCCAACGACAAAGTCCTGGGCAAGCTGGATAGAGCGGGAATACTCCAGGCGCTTGGTTCAGAGCATTATCATGCCGACTTCAGTGGCGCATTGGGCGGTTTCGAGATCGACAAGGCGCCACGCCTCGGCTGAGCTGGAGCTTTAGTAGGCAGAGCGATGAACGGGCTCCCGACGTGCCGGCCCGATGGCGAGTGAACTACTTACCATTGGCCGCTATTTTGCTTTTGGTCGCGTAGGACACGCCATGTGTCTCCAGGTAGTCTCGAATAAGCTGACGGACGACCTGTGAAGGCGTCAGGTCCTGAGATGCACAGAGCTCCTCAAGGGCTTTTTTCTTGACGGGATCAATGAGCACAGTCAGTCGTGCAGTCTTATTTTCCATGGAGTTGCCAGTACCCTAAGGCGTTCGATGATAATCAAATTCTAATGGCCGAGGCTTTGTTTGTCATCGTTTAGGTTCGTAACGGCTCGTAGGATCAACTGTGCTCAATAAGTGGAGAGACGCTCCAGCCAGAAATGATACTCATTGCAGGGGGAGTGGCAACGTTTTTGGGCAATCACCACTCAGCCTGGATTGCTTTTGACTGAACCTTGCAAGCGTCAACAGACCCTGGCAAAAGACTCTTAACCTTGGGGATATTCGTATCTGGCTCTCCCGGTTTGGCACTGATCCCGCCAAAGAGATGGTGAGCATTCACAAATGCGTAAAAAATACGTCAAGTTTATGTTTCTGTAACAATTTGAAACGTACAATCCGCCCCGGAAATGGAGCGTGTCGGCGTCGATTTCGATTACGCGTGCCGTTGGCAAAATCTGCTGGCTGGATGACGTCGTGCTTTTCCCGTCCAAATGTCCTTTTCACTCCCGTTCAGGAGACTCCAGCCATGGATCCTGCCCATTCTCGGCGGGCCGCCCATTGAGATGCCGAGTGAGGTACAGAGGGTAAACGATGTGTTCAGGCACCTTGGTGTTCTGAGCCACTGAACCATTTCTGCATCCCCGTAGCGTTCGTTTGTGTGGCCTCCCTCCGTCGTTTTATTACCCCGCTAGAGTTTACTTGGCTGTGCGTCAACTGCTTGTTGAACTGTACTGTGCTCAATCGCTCTAGAAACTGTTGATGGGTGGTCAACGATCACCACCAGAACGCTACTGGAATCGCTGAACATGAATAGGGTATTGCGTCATTACATACCGGCCACGGCACAACGGTTGCTTCCCAATCGCTGGGACCTGATCGCCATGCCGTTGGTGATTGGCTTCCTGCTGTTTTTCTCGATTGGCGCACACGATACCTGGGCCCCGATCTCGACGTTGCAGACGCAGGTCATTTCGCTGGACCCGGCCGACTTGCCCGAATATGCGATCCGCACCACGTTGCGCATGCTAGCGGCCATGGTGGCGGCGCTGATTTTCACTCTGGTTTACGGGACGTTGGCGGCCAAGAGCCGTCGCGCAGAGAAACTGCTGGTGCCAGTACTGGACATTCTGCAATCGGTGCCGGTGCTGGGTTATATCTCGTTTACCGTGACATTTTTCCTGCTGTTGTTTCCAGGACGTGTACTGGGCGCGGAGTGCGCGGCGATCTTTGCCATTTTCACCAGCCAGGCCTGGAACATGACGTTCAGCTTCTATCAGTCGCTGCGTACGGTGCCTCGGGATCTGGAGGAGGTGTCCAGCAACCTGCAGCTTTCCGGCTGGCAAAAATTCTGGAAACTCGATGTGCCGTTCGCCATTCCGGGCCTGGTCTGGAACATGATGATGAGCATGTCCGGAGGCTGGTTCTTCGTGGTGGCCTCTGAAGCGATCACCGTGGGTGACAAGACCATCACCTTGCCGGGCGTCGGTTCCTATCTGGCGACGGCCATCGAACAACGCGACATGCACGCCGTGGGTTACGTCATTCTGGCGATGATTGCGGTCATCCTGATTTACGACCAATTCCTGTTCCGGCCGCTGGTGGCCTGGGCCGACAAATTCCGCATGGAAGACACCGCTTCCCAGGCCGGGAGTCCTGAGTCGTGGGTGCTGAATCTGATCCAGCGCACCCGCGTCGTTCAGCGCCTGTTGCGGCCTTTTCTCAGGGCCATTGTGCGTATCACCAACATGCGCCTGAGCCTGCCACGCTCCAACGCGTCGGCTGTTCCGCCCAGCCCGACGGTTTCAAGGGCTATCGATTGGGTCTGGGGCGGGGCGATTGCGCTAATGACCCTGTACGCGCTGTATCACATCGTGATTTATGTCGGTAGCGAGGTGACGCTGGGCGAGCTCTGGCATGTGATCGGTCTGGGCACCATCACCCTGTTGCGGGTCGCTCTGTTGATACTGGTGGCCTCGTTGATCTGGGTCCCGCTGGGCGTGATGATCGGCTTGCGTCCGCATCTGGCGGAGAAAATCCAGCCGCTGGCCCAGTTCCTCGCGGCGTTCCCGGCGAACCTGTTGTTTCCGGTATTTGTCATCGTGATTCTGCGTTATCAGTTGAACCCGGACATCTGGTTAAGCCCGCTGATCGTGCTGGGCACGCAGTGGTACATCCTGTTCAACGTGATCGCTGGTGCCAGCGCCTTTCCCAACGACTTCCGCGAGGCTGCGACCAATTTCCGCATTAGCGGCTGGCAGTGGTGGCGCAAGGTCATGCTGCCCGGCATCTTTCCTTATTACGTGACCGGTGCGATTACCGCCTCGGGCGGGGCGTGGAACGCCAGTATCGTGTCCGAATTCGTTTCCTGGGGGCAGGACAAGGTGGTCGCTCACGGTTTGGGGGCCTACATCGCTCAGACCACTGCGGCTGGCGACTTTCCGAAAATCACTTTGGGCGTGGTGGTGATGTCGTTCTTTGTCGTGGCGTTCAACCGCGTGCTGTGGCGGCCGTTGTACGCGATCGCTGAAAACAAACTCCGTCTGAATTAACAGGTGTCGATTTGATGAATAGCCAGACTGAAAAAACAGGCGCGTACTCCGAAATTTATGCACTCAAGAACGTCTGTCGAGGCTTCGGCAAGGGCAAGGACGAGTTACAGGTACTCAGCGATGTCGATCTGACCCTGCGCGAGGGTGAAATCGTCGGCATGCTGGGTCGCTCCGGCTCCGGCAAGTCGACGCTGCTACGAATCATTGCCGGTCTGATCCTGCCCTCCTCAGGCGAGGTTCGCTATAACGGCTCGTTGTTGACCGGACCAGCCGAAGGCGTGGCCATGGTCTTTCAGACTTTTGCCCTGTTTCCCTGGCTGACGGTTCTGGAAAACGTCGAAGCCGGTCTTCAGGCGTTGCAGGTCGAACCCAAGGCTGCGCGCAAGCGTGCACTGGCAGCGATCGACCTGATCGGCCTCGACGGTTTCGAAAACGCCTACCCTCGAGAACTGTCGGGCGGCATGCGCCAGCGCGTAGGCTTTGCCCGGGCGCTGGTGGTCAATCCGACCCTGCTGTTGATGGATGAGCCTTTCTCGGCGCTGGATGTACTGACGGCAGAAACCCTGAGAACCGACTTGCTGGACCTGTGGAGCGGCGGTCAGTTGCCGATCAAGTCGATCCTGATCGTGACCCACAACATCGAAGAGGCGGTGTTGATGTGCGACCGCGTGTTGGTGTTGTCGTCGAACCCTGGCCGGGTCGTGGCACAAATCAAGGTGCCGTTCGCTCACCCGCGCAACCGTCTGGACCCGGCCTTTCGCAAAATGGTCGATGACATCTATGCATTGATGACCAACCGGCGCAGTGCCGACGCCAAAACCGGCAAGGCCGAACTGCAATTGGGCAGCCCGTTGCCTGACGTGTCGACCAACCTGATGGCGGGTCTTATTTCTGCACTGGCGGCCGAGCCTTATTATGGGCAGGACAGCCTCTCCAATGTCGCCGAGCGTCTGTTGCTGGAGGTCGATGACCTGTTTCCGGTGGCGGAGATGCTCGAGCATCTGGGGTTTGCCGAGCTCAAGGGCGCCGACATCAAGCTGACCGACGCGGGCAAGCTGTTTGATGAGTACGGCACTCAGGAACGCAAAACCATTTTTGCTGACCATCTGCTCAGGTATGTGCCCTTGGCCGCCCGTATTCGCCAGGTGTTGCAGGAACGACGCGGTCACTGGGCGCCGCGTGTGCGTTTCGAGCAGGAGCTGGGAGACTCGCTGAGTGACGCCGCGGTAGAAGAAACGCTGGAGAACGTGATCAGTTGGGGCCGGTACGCTGAAATATTCTCTTATGACGACAACACCGAGACTTTCAGTCTGGAGGATGTCGAAGGCAGTCTGTAACCGGCTTATTCAAGGTCGGACACGACGATGCAACAGGTAGCTCATGGACAGACTCCAGGAAATGCAGGTATTCGTCGCCGTCGCGCAAGAGCAGGGTTTTTCTGCGGCGGCACGGCGTCTGGGGTTGTCGGCGGCCAGTGTGACACGGGCGGTGGCGGCGCTGGAGGCGCGTATTGGCACTCAACTGCTGACACGGACCACGCGCAGTCTGCATTTGAGCGAGGCCGGTCAGCGTTATCTGGAAGACTGTCGACGCATTCTGGCGGACATTCAGGAAGCCGAGGCGTCAGCTGCCGGCAGTCACGCGCAACCGCGTGGGCAGCTGACGATCACCGCGCCAGTGTTGTTCGGTGAGTTGTTCGTCACACCGGTGATGGTTGGCTACCTTGAGCAATTTCCCGATATCAGTATCAACGCGTTGCTGGTCGACCGGGTGGTGAGCATGGTCGAAGAAGGTATCGACGTCGCCGTGCGCATCGGTGAGCTGCCCGACAGCAGCCAGCACGCCATTCAGGTGGGCGAGGTGCGGCGGGTTATCTGCGGGTCTCCCGATTATCTGAGGCGTCATGGCCGGCCTGTGCATCCCAATGATCTGGGCCGAGCGCGGATTGTTGCCACCTCGTCCATTGGGCAACAGCGAAACTGGCCCTTTACCGAGGCCGGTGAGGTGTTGAGCATTCGCCCCGAACCGCGTCTGGTGGTCACGGCAAATCAGGCGGCAATCACGGCCGCCGCTCTGGGGCTCGGATTGACCCGGGTTCTTTCCTATCAGGTGGCCAGCAAGGTCGCCAGCGGTGAGCTGGAAATCGTCCTGCAAGACTTCGAACTGCCGCCGTTGCCCATCCATGTGGTGTACCAGGGCGGGCGCAAGGCGCCGGTGCGGGTACGCAGTTTCGTGGATTATGCGGTGAAGGCATTGCGTGAACATCCGGCATTGCGCGCCTGAGGTGTTATTGCATTGGGTGAAATGATCGATTGTGTTTTCTGGTTATTCTGCTGTTTGGATGGCAGGTGGAAGATAGCGCCACTTAGCGCCGTTCTCTCCTGAACGGCGCAATCCAGCCGCGGAGTCGACTATGCACGCCATCAAACTCTACAACTTCCCACGTTCCGGCCACGCTCACCGTGTGGAGCTGATGCTGTCGTTGCTTGAGCTGCCAACCGAACTGATCTTTGTCGATCTGGCGAAAGGTGCACACAAACAGCCGGACTTTCTTGCACTCAATGCCTTTGGTCAGGTCCCGGTGATCGATGACCAGGGTGTGGTGCTGGCGGACTCCAACGCAATTCTGGTGTACCTGGCGCAGAAATACGGCAAGGGCCGCTGGCTGCCTGCCGACCCGGTCGGTGCGGCCAGGGTTCAGCGCTGGTTATCGGTGGCGGCCGGGCCGATTGCCTTTGGCCCGGCGACTGCTCGGCTTATCACGGTGTTCGGTGCACCTTACAACGCCGAAGAGGTGATTGCTCGCTCCCACAATCTGCTCAAGGTGATTGATCAGGAACTGAGCAAATCGACCTATCTTGCGGGTGATGAACCGACCATTGCCGATGTTGCCGCCTACAGCTACATCGCCCATGCGCCGGAAGGCAACGTGTCGCTGGCTGACTATGCCCATGTGCGGGCCTGGCTGGCGCGGATCGAGGCCTTGCCCGGTTTTGTCGGCATGCCACGCACCGTGGCCGGTTTGCAAACGGCCTGAAGCGCTTACGACCCGGCGATGTCGGGTCGTTCACACTGCGCCGGGTGCGCAGGGGAGAACCGTGATGGAGCTTTCACCTTGGCATGCCGGCGAGAAACAGTTGCAGGCTCATGCAGGGGTTGCCGAGCGTATGGAAGCGCACGGGCGCAAGGTGATCCGCAAGCAAATGCCGGATCAGCATCGGCAGTTCTATCGGCAGCTGCCGTTTATGGTGTTCGGTGCCGTGGACGCCGACGGTAACCCTTGGGCGAGCATCCTCGAAGGCCAGCCGGGTTTCGCCCATTCCCCTGAACCTGCTCAGTTGCAACTCGACAGCCTGCCTTCGTCAGATGACCCGGCGCAATTACAGGCCGGGGCGGCGATTGGTTTGCTGGGGATCGAGTTGCACACAAGGCGGCGCAACCGGATCAACGGCCGGATCGTCACGATTGGGGCGCAAGGCCTGAGCGTCTCGGTCGAGCAGTCTTTCGGTAATTGCCCGCAGTACATTCAATTGCGGCAGTTCGAATCGGTGCCGCTGGCCGATCCGTCGACCCGTATCGCACAGCGTCTGAATGCGCTGGATGACGCCGCCACGGCGATGATTCGGCGGGCTGACACCTTCTTTGTCGCCAGTTATGTGGATGTGGATAACTCAAGGGCTGTGGACGTTTCCCACCGTGGCGGCCAGACGGGTTTCGTTCAGGTCGAGGGCGACTGTCTGACCATCCCGGATTTCGCCGGCAATCTGCACTTCAATACCTTGGGCAACCTGCTGCTCAATCCGCGGGCCGGGTTGCTGTTTATCGATTTCACTACGGGCGATCTGTTGCAGGTCAGCGGGCGCACGGAAATCATCCTCGATGGCCCACAAGTAGAAGCCTTCCAAGGCGCCGAACGGCTGTGGAAGCTGCACGTGCAGCATATCGTGCGACGGCCGGCAGCGTTGGCATTGCGCTGGCGCTTCGATGGGGTTTCGCCCACCAGTTTGATGACCGGTACCTGGGAGCAGGCTGCCGCCAGGTTGCAGGCAGCGGCATTGGGCGATCGTTGGCGGCCATTGCAGGTGTCCCGGATCGAGCGGGAAAGTCGGAGCATTCGCTCGATCTATCTGGAGCCGGCTGACGGCGCAGGGTTACCGCTGTTCCAGGCCGGGCAGCACTTACCGGTGCGTTTCACGATTGATGGCCAGGTGCATATCCGCACTTACAGTCTGTCGAGTGCTCCGTCCGATGAGTTTTTCCGCATCAGCGTGAAACGTGAAGGGTTGGTGTCGTCACATTTGCACGAACACATTCGGGTCGGTGACCTGATTGAAGCCCGCGCACCGCAAGGGCATTTCACGCTGGCCGCCAATGAACGCCGGCCGCTGGTGCTGTTGGCGGCCGGCGTCGGTATCACGCCTTTGTTGTCGATGCTCCGTGAAGTGGTTTACCAGGGCCAGCGCACACGGCGTACCCGCCCGACCTGGTTGATCCAGAGTTCGCGTAGCCTGGCTGATCAGCCATTTCGCGCTGAGCTTGAGTGCTTGCTGGAGGGCGCGGATGACGCGGTGCGGGTATTACGTCTGCTCAGCCAGCCGGAACGCGAAGCCCTGGAAGGCGAGGATTTTGACCTGACCGGGCGCATCGACCTCGCACTGCTTAAAACCATCCTGTTGGTGGAAGACTACGATCAGCTGGATTTTGTCCTGTGTGGTCCGAGCAGTTTCACTCAAGGGTTGTACGACGATTTACGTGGTCTGGACATCCGCGATGAGCGGATTCACGCCGAAACCTTTGGTCCTTCGACGCTGCGTCGGCAACCGGATCCGGAGGTGGTAGTCATTGAGCAGCCGCAAGCGGCCACCACCTCGGTCGCAGTAGAGTTTCAGCGTTCGGCCATCGATGCACGCTGGCAGCCGGAGGGCGGCAGCTTGCTGGAGTTGGCGGAAAGTCGGGGTTTGCGGCCAGAGTTCAGCTGTCGCGGCGGTTCCTGCGGCACCTGCAAGACCCGTTTGATCAGCGGTCAGGTGAATTATCCACAGCCCCCGGCGGAGTTACCCGGTGCGGGGGAAGTGCTGATTTGCTGTGCGGTTCCGGCTCAGGGCCAGCAACCGCTGGTGCTTGATCTGTAATCAGTGTGGGAGCTACGCATAAGACAGCGATTTCTCTGCCAGCAGCTCCTGATACAACTCGGTCCATTTACGACCCATTTCGTCAGCGGTAAACAGCTGCCGGTAACGCGCTTCAGCCTTCACGCCCATTTCTGCTGCCTGGACGGGGTTCTCCCACAGCGTGCGCATGGCTTCGCGAAACGCCTGTGGATGACTCGGAGGCACCACCAGCCCGGTTTCTCCGTGAATATTAATGTAACTGGTGCCGGTGCCGATTTCGCTGGAGATCATTGGTTTGCCGTACATCGCCCCTTCGAGCAGCGAGATACCAAACGCTTCGGAGCGCAGGTGTGATGGAAAGACAATCGCGTAGCTCAATTGCAGCAGCGCGACTTTGTCTTCGTCGTCCAGACGCCCGAGGAAATGCAGATTGCGAAGACCGAGCGTTGCGGCCTGGGCGTGCAGTTCATTTTCCAGAGGCCCGGCACCGACGATCACTACCGGATAATCGACGTCTTTGAGCGCATCAAGCAGGATGTGCAGGCCTTTGTAATAGCGCATGACGCCTACAAACAGGAAAAATCGCTCACCCAGGCGCTCGCGCCAACGGGCCATGCGTTCGGTGTCGGGTTTTGGATAGCCGGACTTGTCCAGGCCATAGGGAATGACCCGGGTTTTTTCCGGAAAACGCTGAAGAACGTCGCTGGTGTGTAGATAGTTCGGTGATGCCGCGACAATCCGGTCGGCGCTGGTGAGGAAACGGTTCATCAGCGGCTGGTAGAGTTTGAGCAGGTGTTTCTGACGAATAATGTCGGAGTGATACGTCACTACGCAGGGTTTGTTCATGCCGCTGAAAAAATGCACCAGGTCCATGAATGGCCACGGAAAGTGGTAATTGATTACATCGGCCTCAGTTGCCATTTCGCGAAACTGCTTGAACACACTGTAGGAGAAACCGGTGGAAGCGAACTGCACATCGAGTTTGGCCCGATGAACCTCATGCTGCCCCAGTTGGATGACTGCCGGGCTCGGATTGGCGCTTAATGTCAGAACCTGGCTTTCGATGCCGTGCCGGGCGCCACTCTCACACAATTGAAAGATCACTTGTTCGATACCGCCGACTGAATCTGGCAGATATGTTTTGAAAAAGTGGAGTACGCGCATTCAACCTCCCAGAGCCTGGTGGTAGGCGCACGCTGTAATCGCTGCGCAACGCCCCCAGGAAAAAAGCTTCGCTTGTTGCAACCCTGCTTCTCGGCATGCCTGCCAATGCGCTTGATCGTCGGCCAGACGGCTCATGGCCTCGCACAATCCGTGCAAATCGTCTGGCTCAATATAATTGCCCGCGGTGCCCGCGACCTCCGGCATGGCCGAGCGTCGGGTCACTATCACCGGAGTACCGCTGGCCATGGCTTCCAGAACCGGAAGGCCAAAGCCTTCATAAATTGACGGAAAAATCAGCGCTCGGGCGCCGGCCAACAGTTCTGCGACCTGTTCATCCGGCAGGTACCCCAGCAGGCGGACATGACCGCTTGCCAGCGCCGTGTGTAATTCATCAGCGAGTTGCTCACCTTTCCACCCGGCCATCCCGACCACCAGTAAAGGAAAGTGCTGACGCAGTGCTTCAGGCAACTGCGCGTGAGCACGCAATGCCAGCGACAGGTTCTTGCGCGGTTCCAGAGTACCGACACACAGAAAGTACCCCTGCGGCTGCACGCCGTGAGGGTGCAGCGCTTGGCGCAAGGACTCGTTCGAGCGTGGATGAAAACGCGCTGCGGCCCCTAGTGGCGCAACTACGAAACGCTCAGGCCCGAGGCCGAAATAACGCTGAGCCTCGTCGGCGACAAACTGTGAGTCGGTCAGGATCAGACGTGCCTGTCGTACGCCTTGGCCCAGTCGACGCTCAATCTCCCGTAACCGCGCCGCTGGTTGGGTCGACGGGTAATGCAAATGGGTCAGGTCGTGCAGGGTGATGATGGTCGGGCCCTTGAATGCCAAGGGCCACAGACTCGGCTCGTGGTAGAGGTCGATGGCCGCCGGGCGTCCTCGGTCGAAGCGTCGTTGCTCCAGCCAGCGACGTGCCTGATAGGCGCCGGGGATCTGCCGCAGCAACGGTGTCAGCCGTGAGTAGCCGGGCATTGCTGCCGCCGGCAGCGACGAACTCCAGCCCCAGCCGTGGAACAATGACAGTTCCAGGTCCGGCTCATGGGTCAGGGCGCTGACCAGTTCGGCCAGATAGTGGCCGATACCGGTTCGGGGTGCCTGCAGAATTCGTGCATTAAGGGCAATCTGCATGTCGCCTCTCAACGGCTACCGGGGTCTTCTTCAGGTTGCGCAGGACACGCTCGACCAATTGCGCACTGGCCTCGCGCCAGCCGAGCCAGCGCCATTCGCTCACCTTGCGCGCGGCCGGGAAGGTCCCGGTGTTTTCCATGTGGCTGATCAGATCGGCCAGGCTTTGCGGGGCTGCGAGATCGAAATAGGCCATGAATTCACCGCCAATCTCGCGGAACACCGGAATGTCGCTGCCCATCGCCGGCAAACCGCGCTGCATCGCTTCAACCAGTGGCAGGCCGAAGCCTTCGACGTAGGACGGAAATACCAGTGCACTGGCGTGGGAGTAGGCATGTTCGAGACTGGTGTCGCTCAGGTCGTTAAACATGAACAACCGTTGGTTCAGCTCCGGATGCTTTCGCACGCGGTCGAGCAGGGCATCGCACTTCCAGCCGACTCTGCCGGCAATGCACAGTCGTGCTTTGGAGCCCGCTGTCCAGGCAAGCTCGAAGGCGTCGAGCAGATAGTCGTGGTTCTTTCGCGGCTCGATGGTGCTGACCATCAGGAATACCGGTTCCGGCGTTGTGAACAACCGGGCCAGGCGCGGCTCCACGGCGGCGGTGGCTTCGCTCAGGTCCAGTTCGGAGCCGAGGTGGAAATAGTCGAACCACAATGTCTCGGCTTTCGCCGGTCCGACCCGGCGGTGCAATTCTTCACGCACCTGATCGCGTACCGTGGAGGAAATCGCCACGTAACCGTCGGCGGTTTGGCTGATCCAGTCGAACCACTGGTTGAAAATCTGCACCAGCCGTGTGTCGTAGAACTGCGGGTGAGTCAGGGGAATCAGGTCATAGACCACCGAAACGATGCCCACGCCTTCGCGTTTGAGTTGTTCGGCAAATGGGAAAAAATCGGTATGCCAGGACGAGTCCAACAGCACCAGTTGATCCCCCGGTTGATGCTGCAGCGGCGAGCAACGCTTGGGCAGTTGATACTGGTTGACCTGATCAATCAGGCGCAACAGAACGCTGAATACTGCCAGTGCCGTGAGGCGGTAAGCCACATACAACGCTCGCCGGGTCCATCGCGAAGTGCAATGTTTGTCGAGACGTTGGTGCAGTTGGCAGTAGCGATGCGCCAGGCGCTCCAGGCGTCCGCCGAATGCCATCAACCCCTCGAAAAGCGGAGTGTTCAAAGGGCCCAGTTTCAGCACTCGGTAGAGCTTGCCCTTGAGCATCACGACGGGAATGCATTCTGCGCCGTCGACGTTTTCCGACAGTTGATTGATGACGTTGCGCACCACCCGCTGAATGCCCGAATTGACCTTGGGGTGTTGGAACACATGGGTGCATTCCACCAGCAGGCGAGTCATGACGCGATCTCCGAAACACTCTGTGCGGTTGTGCGGGTGATGGTGGTTTTCGCGCCCAGCCACGAGCAGCCGACGAAGTCTTCATGCCGGTTGTTGATGACGTGGAACACCAGACCGTAGTCGCGCCATTCGAAATTTCGGTCCAGGTGCGAGTCCAGCCGAGACAGGCTCAGGGCCACGGAATAGTTGCCCTTGCCAAGGCCCATGACGAAGGCAAAGCGATAGATGACCCGCTCAGAGGCCTGCAGGTCGGTCAGCGCCTGATCCTGGCGATGGGTGTTGATCCCGTACATGGCCTGGCCCAGGCGATCCTTGATCATGAAGCCCAGCACCAGCCGTTCGATGTCCTGGCGGACTTCGACCTGCACCTCCAGTACCACCGGCTGACCGACTTCGGCGGCGTCGATGGCGCGTTCGCGCTCATCCAGCAAGCGCACGCTGAGGATTGCGGCTTCGCCGGTGCCGGAAACGGTTTGCACTTGCCCGCCGGCGAGCATTTCCTGACGCACGGTCTGGCCTTCCCGTTCGGCGAGCAAGGCGTTGTAGTAATCCATGACGGCTTCGGGCGTGCCATGCATGGCCATGCGACCGTTTTCCAGGAGGATCGCCGAATCACAGATCGACTGGATGGCCGAACGGTCGTGGGACACGATCAGCAGCGTGGTGCCGGCTTTGCGAAAGCTGCGGATACGGTCGAAGCTCTTGTGCTGGAAGTAGGCGTCGCCCACCGACAGGGCTTCATCGACGATCAGGATGTCCGGGCGCCGGGCGGTAGCCACGCTGAAGGCCAGACGCATCTGCATACCGCTTGAATAGGTGCGTACGGGGTGATCGATGGCTTCGCCGATTTCCGCGAAGCGTTCGATTTCGGGCATCAGGGCTTCGATCTCTTCGATCGGCATGCCCAGCAGTTGCCCGGCCATGACCGCGTTCTGCCGACCGGTGAAGTCCGCATGAAAGCCCATGCCCAGTTCCAGTAGCGCGGCCACCCGGCCTTCGAGTTGAATCTGTCCACAGGTTGGCTGGGTGGTCCCGGTGATCATCTTCAGCAAGGTGCTTTTGCCGGCGCCGTTAACCCCGACGATGCCCACCGCTTCTCCGGGGGCAATCTCGAATTCGACACCTTGCAGCACCCAGTGCTGGCGATGGCGGATCGGTGAGAACGGGATCAGCCATTCGGCCAGTCGGCTCCAGCGGGTGGGGTACTGCTTGTAAGCCTTGCCCAGGCCCGTAACGCGTATGTGTCCCATCAGAGTTCATCCACCATTTCGCCGACCCGCTGGCGAAACAGTCGCAGCCCGATCACGCAGAACAGCACACCGAGTACCAGGATCGGCAGCAGGGAGCTCCAGACCGGCCATTGGCCATAGAGGAACAGGTTCTGGTAACTGGCGATCAGGTCGGTCAGGGGATTGAGTTGCAGCAGGCGCTGGACCCACTCGGGCAGGATACTGATCGGATACACGATCGGCGTTAGCCAGAACCAGAATTGCAGGCAGATGCCGAAGAACTGCCCGACATCACGAAAGAATACATTCAGCACGCCAAGAATCATCCCCAGCCCGGTGCAAAAGATCATCTGCAAGGCCAACAGCGGCAGCAGCGCCAGCAAGGCCATGCCTGGCAGGCGCCCGGTGATCAGCAGAAAGCCCAGGAACAGTCCGATGATGATCGCGAAGTTGATGCCGGCATTGAACAGTACGATCACCGGCAAACAGATTTTCGGGAAGCTGATTTTCTTCAGCAGATTGGCGTTTTCCAGAAACATGTTCTGGCTGCGCAAGGTGATCTCCGAAAATAGTCCCCAGGTCAGTAATCCGGCGCAGAGGTAGACACTGTAGGCCATGCCGTCATCCACGCCCGGCAAGCGGGCGCGCATGATGTGGGAAAAGATCACGGTGTAGACGACGATCATCGAAAGCGGGTTGAGCACGGTCCACAGGGCACCGAACAACGAGTTGCGATAGCGCGACTGGAACTCTCGCTTGACGCTACCGAGGATGAACCCCCGGTAGCTCCACAGCGAGCGATACAAATTCAACAACATTCAGACCGTCCTGCCGTATTGATCTTCGAAGCGGACGATATCGTCCTCTCCCAGATACTCACCGCTTTGCACTTCAATGATCACCAGATCGATCACCCCCGGGTTTTCCAGACGATGCTTGTGCCCGGCGGCAATGAAGGTGGACTCGTTTTTGGCCACCAGATGTGACCCCGAACCGTTGTTGGTGACCTTGGCCATGCCTTCGACCACCACCCAGTGTTCGTTGCGGTGATGGTGCATTTGCAGCGACAGCTTGGCGCCGGGTTTGACCACGATGCGTTTGATCTTGAAGCGCGGACCTTCCTCCAGCACGGTGTAGGTGCCCCATGGCCGGCTGACGGTGCGGTGCAGGCGATAGCTTTCGTGCTCTTTCTCTTTGAGCTGTTTGACCACCTTGCGCACGTCTTGAGCGCGATCGGCGTGGGCTACGAGCACGGCGTCGGCGGTGTCGATGATGATCAGGTTATCCACGCCTACCGTCGCGACCATGCGGCCATCGCTTTGGACGAAGTTGTTGTGACTGTCGATGAACAGCGCGTCGCCGCTGGCGCGGTTGTTCTGCGCATCAGCCGCAACCAGGGCACTGACGGCGCCCCATGAACCGATGTCGCTCCAATCGAAACCGGCGGGTACCACCACCACCTTGTCGGAGCGCTCCATCAAGGCATAGTCGATAGAGATATCGGTCATCTCGGCGAAATGGGTTGCCGACAATTCCTGTTGCAGGCAGCCGCCGGTCTCGACCGTGGCGCTGGCCGCCAGGCACGCGTCGGCTTGTTCCAGCAGTTGCGGGGCGTGAAGCTGCAACTCCGCCAGCAAGGTGCCGACCGAGAAGCAGAACATGCCCGAATTCCACAGGAAGTTGCCGCTTTCCAGGTAATGCGTGGCGGTTTTCAGGTCGGGCTTTTCGACGAAGCGTGCGACCTTGGCCGCGCCTTGCTCGTCCAGTGGTTCACCACGTTCGATGTAACCGAAACCGGTCTCCGGCGCCGTCGGGATCACACCGAAGGTCACCAGATACCCGGCCTCGGCCAGTTTCACGGCATGCCTGACGGCGGTCTTGAAAGCCTCTTCGTTCTGGATCAGGTGGTCAGCCGGCATCACCACCAGAATCGCTTCGTTGCCGTGCAACGCCTGCAGCGACAGGGCGGCGGCGGCGATGGCCGGCGCGGTGTTGCGGCTTACCGGTTCCAGCACGAAGTGGCCGCGGTGATGGCCCAAATGGGCGTCCTGATAGTGATCCTTGCTTTGAAAGTAGTAGTCACGGTTGGTCACCGTGACGATATCGCCGTGTGTGCCGAGTAGCCTGGCTGCGCGCTGATAGGTCTTGCCCAGCAGCGTCTGGCCATCGGGCAAGGTCATGAACGGCTTGGGATGACCTTCACGCGAAACCGGCCACAGCCGGGTTCCGGCCCCCCCTGAAAGAATCACGGGAATCAGCATGGCCTACTCCTTGGCGACGCGCTTCATGTCCGCATCCATCATCATGCGGATCAGGGTCTGCAAATCTGTTTTTGGTTTCCAGCCCAACAACCGTTGCGCCTTGGCCGGATTGCCCAGCAGCACGTCGACTTCGGCCGGACGGAAAAACGCCGGGTCGATCTTCACGAAGTCACGGTAATTGAGGCCGACATGCTCGAAGGCGATCTGGCACATCTCGCGCACCGTAGTGGTCACACCGGTGGCGACCACGAAGTCATCGGCCTTGTCCTGTTGCAGCATCAGCCACATGGCTTCGACGTAGTCGCCGGCAAAGCCCCAGTCACGCTTGGCGTCGATGTTGCCCAGGCGCAATTCCTGTTGCTTGCCCTGTTTGATACGGGCGGCGGCGTCGGTGACTTTGCGGGTCACGAATTCGATTCCGCGCAGCGGTGATTCATGGTTGAACAAGATGCCGCTGCTGGCATGCAGGTTGAAGCTTTCGCGATAGTTCACGGTGATCCAGTGGCCGTAGAGCTTGGCCACACCGTAGGGGCTGCGCGGATAGAACGGGGTGTTTTCGTCCTGCCGCTCGGCCTGGATCAGACCAAACATTTCGCTGGTCGAGGCCTGGTAGAAACGGGTGTGCGGGCTGAATTGACGGATCGCTTCGAGCAGATGGGTCACGCCTAACCCGTCGACGATCCCGGTGGTCACAGGTTGGTCCCAGGACGCGGCGACAAAGCTTTGCGCTGCCAGGTTATAGACTTCATCGGGAGCCGACTTGATCACCGCGCGCTGCACCGAGCAGGCGTCTGCCATGTCGCCATCCAGGTAGACGATGTCACCTTCGACGCCCATTTCGCGCAGACGCCAGCGCGAGTCGCTGCTGCGCCGCGCCACCAGGCCATGGACTTTATAGCCCTTGTCGAGCAGCAGCTTGGCGAGGTAGGCGCCGTCTTGTCCGGTAACCCCTGTGATCAATGCACTTTTTGTCATTCTTGTCGTACCCGTGACTCCCAGTCGGACAGGATCGCCCGCAGGGATTGTTGTGTTGTAAGTTCAGGCGCCCATCCTGTGGTCTGGTGCAGCTTGGCATGGCTGCCACAGACGCGACGCTGTTCCGCGCGGCGAAGGCGCGCAGGGTCTTGAATCAGTTGCATATCGACCTGGGCCAGATCAGCCAGTTGCTTGATCAGGGCGCGGATGCTCTGCTCGACTCCGGAGCAGATGTTGTAGACCTGCCCGGGCGCACCGCGTTCAAGTAATGCCAGGTAGGCGGAGACGACATCGCTGACATCGAGAAAATCGCGCGTCACGTCAATGTCACCCACCTCCAGTTCAGGCGCTTGCAGGCCGTGCTTGATCCGGCAAATTTGCCGGGCGGCGCTGGCGATGACAAAGCTGTCCAGCTGCCCGGCACCGATGTGGTTAAAGGGGCGCGCGACCAATACCGGCCAGCCTTCGGTCATGCCCCATTGCAGGCACAGCATTTCCGCCGAGAGTTTGCTCACGGCATAGGGATTGCGAGGGCAGGGCGGCTGGTGCTCGTCGATCGGCAAGGCGCTTTCGCTGACCTGGCCGTAGACATCGCCGGAGCTGACATACAGGAAGGTGCCGTTGAAGCCTCGGGCCTTGAGGGCTTGCAGCAGGTTCAGGGTACCCAGCAAGTTGACCTGAAAAGTCTTCGCCGGGTCACGAAAGGCTTCGGGGACAAAGGTTTGCCCGGCCAGGTGAATCACGGCATCAGGCATTTGCGGCCACAGGCCATTGAGGCTCTTGGGTTCGCAAAGATCATAACGGGATGGGACGGGCGATAATTCCCATCCCGAGTCAGAGGTGTTCAGACGGGATTGGATGTGATGTCCTACGAATCCACTGAGACCCGTAACGAACAGACGCTTCTTCAAACAGCGGCCCCCTCAATGAACAAACTTCGGCAAGCCCAGTCTTTGCTGGGTAAACCGGAAAGCACGGGCTGCTTTCTCGGAAATTTCTGATATGCGAAGTCGTTGTTGTAGTTGTTTGGCAGCCAATCTGTGCCAATTGCTCGGCAATTTCAACAGGTCCCACCGTGACCGGTCAGTTCTCGTCAGCGTAGCCTGATTTATTCTTGTGGGGCGGTTCACGAATGCTCAACGGATGTGTTTAGAATGCCCCTCGTCACGATCGTCCAGGGTTCGGCAGGGTTGTTCTGAAACTCCGCGAAACTGACCACTAAAACAAGAACGCAGACGGGCAAGAAGACGATGGACGAGGGCCGGCAAATGCCAACCCGGTCCGTAGCTTTGCCGTCATAGAGTGAGGCTGCCGAGACGGTGGTTTCATCGTGGGATGCCATGAATTTCATTCTCTACTCGGACGTCGATGACAGCTCCATCAGCCAGAGCCTCGGTCGGCCCGAATACAGCTATTACTTCGTGCTCAAGGCTTATCGCCCGGTGCTCGAAAGCCTTGGGCGGGTGCATGTGGTGTCTTCCACCGCCGAGGTCGATCCCCTCTATCGACAATTGCGTGCCGCCGGTGAGGACAGCCTGTTCCTGTCCTTCACGCCGCCGCAGAAAACCCCGAACGACCTTGAGTGCCCGACGACCTGTGTAGTGGCCTGGGAGTTCGACTCGATTCCCGATGAGCAGTGGGACAACGATCCGCGACAGGACTGGACGCAAATGCTCGCGCGCCAGGGGCGGGTGATCACGCTCTCCAGTCACACCGCCCGGGCGATTCGTCGGGCCATGGGCGAAGACTTCCCGGTGTTGGTCTTGCCGACACCAATATGGGAAAACTTCTCGGCCATTCGTAGCCGCCACACCAGCAGGCCGGTCAACTCGGGCTCGACCCTCGA
Source organism: Pseudomonas fluorescens HK44 (assembly GCF_000217955.3). Taxonomy (GTDB): domain Bacteria; phylum Pseudomonadota; class Gammaproteobacteria; order Pseudomonadales; family Pseudomonadaceae; genus Aquipseudomonas; species Aquipseudomonas fluorescens_AQ. The sequence goes on from NZ_AFOY02000019.1 coordinate 65,518, forward strand.
CATCAAGGGCTGCATCTTCGATAGCCGCACGCTCGAGCTGTCTGCCGATGCGCTGATTCCTGTGCCGCTGACCGCCGAGCAACTGGCGGAACTGGAGGCCTTACGGCCGCCACCGCTGACGCTAAAGCGCCGCTTGGTCATTGCTCGCCATTACCTGCGCCTGTGGGCGCTGGATCTGGGCAAGGCGCAACCGGTGCCGGTCCCTCGCACGCACTTCCTGAGGCAGTGGTACTGGGAGGGGATTCGCGATCTTTTGTCGGACGCAGCCCATGAGCGATTGGCCAACCTCCTGCCGGCCATCGCCGGCCCGCAGTCGGTTGTGGCGCCTGAGCCTGCCCCGATGGATCTTCCCGACACCACCGCCCAAGTCGAAACCGAGGTGGACGGCGTGATCTACGTCAGCGTGTTCAACCCCCGGGATGGTCGCAAGAACTGGCATCGACTGATTTCGGCGTTCTGCTGGGCCTTCCGCGAAACCGAGGACGCCACGCTGGTGCTGAAGATTACCCACAATGATCTGTCGTCCTACTACACCGAACTGATGACCTTGTTGGCGCAGCTGTCGCCGTTCGCCTGTCGGGTGGTGGTGATGCACGGTTATCTGGACGATCCGCAATACGCCCGGCTCTACGAAGCCGCCAGCTATTATGTCAACGCTTCACGCTGCGAGGGTCTGTGCCTGCCACTGATGGAGTTCATGGCCAGTGGCAAACCGGTGATCGCCCCCGACCACACGGCGATGGAGGATTACATCGACGAGCGCGTGGCGTTCGTGGTCGAGTCCAGCGAAGAGCTGACCATCTGGCCTCAGGACAGTCGCATCATCTACCGAACCCTGCGTTATCGGCCGGACTGGGGCTCGTTGAAAACGGCATACGAAAACAGCTATCGAATGGCCAAGGAGCAACCGCAGGATTATCAGCGTATGTCTCGCGCCGCCATCGAGCGCATGCACGGCTACTGCGCTTTCGCCCCGGTGCAACAACGCCTGTCGGATTTTTTCGGGCTGGCACCGCTGACCTTGCAGGCAACGGCTGTCACGGATAACGCCTCATGCTGATCATCATTCATTCGGAAACCAACCAGCACACCATCGCCCAGAACCTTGGGCGCTCGGAGTACAGCTATTACTTCGTGCTCAAGGAATACCGGCCGGTGCTGGAGCGATTGGGGACGGTGGTGGAAGTCCGCGACCCGCAGACCGAAGTCGATGCCCTGTACCTCGATTGCCTGTCCCGTGGGGAAGACTGTGTGTTCCTGTCGTTCTCGCCGCCTCATCGCACGCAGGTCGATTTTGCCTGTCCGACCCTGGCGGTGTTCGCGTGGGAGTTCAGTACCATTCCCAACGAGCCATTTGCCGGTGAACCACGCAATGACTGGCGTAGCGTATTGCGGGCGTCAGGCGCGGCGATCACCCATTCCAGCTACACCGTCAATGCAGTGCGCGAGGCGATGGGCGCCGATTATCCGATCGTGGCAGTACCCGCGCCGGTGTGGGACCGTTTTGCCTCGCGGGGTGCACAGTTACAGCGCCAGTCGCTGGCCCGTCAGGTGCGATTGACGATCAGGGGATTGCTGGCGGACAGTCGGCATCTGGACCTGCGTGCCTTTGGTCCTGCGCATTTGCGTATCGGCGAGGGGATCGATTTCCAGGCGCCGGCTCGCGAGCACGATTTAGTCCTCGACGGAGTGATCTACACCTCGGTGTTCAACCCAAGTGACGGGCGCAAGAACTGGGAAGACATGCTCAGTGCCTTCTGCGTGACCTTCCGCGAGGTGGAAGACGCGACGCTGGTGCTCAAACTCACCCACCATGATGCCGAAGAAGCGCTGACCGACATTCTTCACCACTTGTACAAAAACCAGTCTTATCGCTGCCGCATCGTACTGATTTACGGCTACCTCGCGGATGCGGACTACGAGCGTCTGGTTCAGGCTACCAGTTATGTGGTGAACACATCCTACGGTGAAGGCCAGTGTCTGCCGTTGATGGAGTTCATGTCCTGCGGCAAACCGGCAGTGGCGCCACGCACCACGGCGATGATCGATTACCTGGACGTCGACAACGCTTTCCTGATCGATACTACTGATGAGCTGACCGCCTGGCCTCACGACCCGCGAAGGGCCTTCCGCACCCTGCGTTACGTCACCAATTGGGCGTCGTTGTGCAGGGCTTATCGGGCTAGCTATGAGGTTGCCAAAGACAATCCCGGGCGTTACGCGCAGATGTCCGCCCATGCGGTGGCCAGTCTCGAAACCTTCTGCAGCCAGGCAACCGCTGAACAACGCCTTGAAGGTTTTTTTGCTCGGCTGTTCAAGGCCCGTGCGGTGTCTGCCGTGGAAACCCCCAAGGCATGATCCGCGCATTGATGAAACGCCTGTTTCCTGCGGTGAAATCCGAACCGTTACCGATTGTGCCGAGCCCGGTTTCGCCCAGGGATGTGGGTCTGCACGACGCCGTGCTCGACGGCTGGTTTCTGGGTGACAGCGGTGAGTTGCTCAAGGGCTTCGCCATCACGGCGGACGACACCTTGCTGGACGTCGGTTGCGGTGAAGGTGTGGCGACGTTGTTTGCAGTACGTCAGGGCGCGTCGGTGATCTTCACCGACAGCGAACACGACAAGGTCCGCGACCTCGCCCGACAGGTGCAAGCCCAGTCGGACAAGCCGAGCCTGGGGCTGGTGAGCAACAGCTTGCCACTGCCCCTGGCCGATGGCTGCGCCAGCAAGGTCGTGTGCATGGAAGTGCTTGAGCACATCGATCAGCCCGAGCCGTTTATGGCCGAACTGGTGCGCATGGGACGCCCCGGGGCGTTGTACCTGCTGAGTGTGCCGGCGCCGGTGGGTGAGCATTTGCAGCAGGGCATCGCACCGGCCAGCTATTTCCAGTCACCCAACCATGTACAGATCTTTACCCCGGAGCGCTTTGCCGCGTTGGTTGAAGACGCTGGGCTGGTGATCGAGCATCGTCAGGCCACAGGCTTTTTCTGGGTCATGGGCATGATCTTTTTCTGGGCCAGCGAACGTGCGAGCGGGCGTGACCTGGGCGGGGCGGTGCGTGACCGGATCACGCCGCCGTACTCGCCGTTGATGGAGAGTTGGGCACGTACCTGGCAGGACTTGCTGACACAACCCGACGGGCTGGCGATCAAACAGTTGCTGGATGGATTCATGCCCAAAAGCCAAGTGATTATTGCCCGTAAACCCTACACAAGCAGCGACCCCCACACTGGAGCCACCTCATGCTGAGCCTTCTGAAAAAACTTACGGCGGGCAAAAAAACCGCTCCGATGCAGGCAGAAGTTGCGGCACCCACCCCGCCCAAGGTCAACTCCTACCTGCTGGGCCTGGAAGATGCCATGCTCAGTGGCTGGTTCAATCAGCAAACCCACGAGCTGTTTACCGGGTTCGATATTTCCCCTGAGGACACGGTGTTGGACGTCGGTTGTGGGGATGGCGGCAACGTGCATTATTGTGCGATGAGCGGGGCGAAAATCATTGTCGCCGACATCGACGCCGTGAAGATTGCCGCCACCGGCGAGCGCCTCAAGGACACCCCGGCGCGTGACATCGAATGCTATGTCACGGACTGCAACCCGCTGCCATTGCCTGACGCCATTGCCACGCGCATTGTGTCCACCGAAGTGATCGAACACGTGGACGATCCGGCGCAGTTTCTCGCGGAACTGGTGCGGGTTGGCAAGCCAGGCGCCTTGTACTTGCTCAGTGTTCCCCACCCCAGCTCTGAACACCTGCAGAAGGACATTGCCTCCGAGCAATATTTCCAGAAGCCCAATCACATCCGGGTCATCGGCGAAGAGCAGTTCAAGCAGATGGTGGGTGATGCCGGCCTGGAAGTGATCAGTCACAGCCAGTTCGGCTTCTACTGGTCAATGTGGATGCTGCTGTTCTGGGAGACTAAGGTCGATCTCTACAATGCCGATCATCCACTGCTCAATCACTGGGCTGAAATGTGGCGGCTGATCCTGGACTCCCCACGTGGTCCGCAGCTCAAGCAGGCGCTGGATGCGGCGGTGGCAAAAAGTCAGGTGATCATTGCCCGCAAGCCGCTGTCTGCCTAGCGCTGAGCAGCAAGGCGCCTGAATGCCAAATGCCAGTCAATCAAGCTGACTGGCGGCCGCAGATAAAAACCAATAATGAATGTAGAGCGTTCGATGAGTAGCAAGAAAAACCTGGAAATCGAATACCTGCGCGGCATGGCGATTGGCCTGACCATCTTCGCGCACCTGTCGATGCTGCTGCCGTTCTACAAAGACTTTTTTTCCAAAGTGTTCAATCTGTATGCCATGGGATCGGGGGTGGATTTATTTTTCTGCATCTCAGGCTACATTGTTAGCAAGAGTTACCTGGACTACTTCGACAAACACCGGCAGCAGGGTAGCTACGGTCTTGCGACCTTTACCTTCTGGCTGCGGCGTGCGTACCGACTGCTGCCTACAGCTTGGCTCTGGGTGCTGATTCCGCTGTTCTTTTCGATTTTCTATAACCAATCCAACGCGTTTGATACCTGGTTCAACAACGTTCGCAGTTTCACTGCAGTTGCCACCTTCAGCGGCAACCTGGCGAATCAGTATGGTGTGTTGCTGGGTCCCAATTCCGTTTACTGGAGTCTGGCACTGGAAGAGCAGTTTTATTTCATTTTCCCCCTGTTCCTATTGTTGGTTACCTCGCAGCGCTGGCGAGTCATCGTGTTGCTGCTGCTGATTGCTGCGCAGTTCGGTCTTGATCGCAACATGTTCGCCCCTGCCCCTGCGGCCATGCTGTTTTCATTCCGCCTGGACGCCATGATGTGGGGCATTTTACTGTGCATGTTCACCCGCACCGACCTCTACAAACAGATGGAACCGATCGTCCTGCGCAGTAGCCTGCTCAAGCGTCTGGGTGTGACTCTGTTCTTGTTTTATATGCTCGGCGCCACGGGCGCGCAATTGAGTTCGACACCGATTGCCTACGGCCTGGTCGCGATCGTGTCGGTCATTCTCGTTTGGCTGGCCAGCTACCAGAAAGGCTATGTGTTCAGCCCTTCGCCACTCTCTCTTGTGCTGGAGTGGCTGGGCTCGCGCTCGTACGCACTGTACGTGATTCATGTGTTTGCCTATCACCTGAGCACTGAAATATGGTCGCGGGTTGCCACGGAACAAGGACTTGCGCTGGCTCAGGGTTTCACCACCGAACTGCTACTGACAGCGGTGGCAATCATGCTGGTATGCGCTGAGTTGAACTACCGCTTCATCGAAACGCCCTTGCGCCGCCGGGGTGCGGAAATAGCCCGGCGCAAACTGGCACACCTGGAAACTGAGTCCGCCCCCCAACCGTCTCGCCCGTCAACACCTGACATCCTCCCTGGCGCGGTGAAAGAGTAAGGTCGGCTCGACATCAGCGTGTAACGAAAAAACGGTCCTGAGTGGCTAATACCAGTCAGTTCAGCGCAATCCATGTGGGATCGCCGGACCGCCGCTCCCACAGGTTCCACTCCTTTATGTCTGCGATATTCTTAGTCCGTTGCACGCTGGTACTAGCCGCTACGCTGCTTGTCGGTTGCCAGCAGCAGGACTCGCCGCCGCTCGATCAACAACTTTACGTTTGGCAGCGGCAATGGACCGAAGCCCATGACGAGGCCCTGGCGCAATCGCGCGGGGACTTTTCGACGTTGCGGGTGCTCGCCTTGCAGACTTATCCACAGACTGGCTGGCATCGTGCGCGGATCAATCCGGTGTTGTTGAACAACGATGGTCGCCCACTGATTGCGGTGATTCGACTCGATGGCCAGCTCAAGTCGCAGGATCAAATCGAAGCCACGACGCAGATCCAGCGCGTAGTGGCTGATTGGCAGGCTCAGGGCCTGATGCTGGCCGGCGTCGAGATTGACCACGATGCCGGCACGGCGCGCCTGCCGGCCTACCGCGAGTTTCTCGCCGGGTTGCGCAACGTGTTGCCGGCCACGTTGAAACTGAGCATCACAGCGCTGCCGGCCTGGCTCGACAGTCCCGAACTGCCGGGGTTGCTGGCGGTGGTCGACAGCAGCGTGTTGCAGGTGCATGCAGTGAGCAATCCCGAACAGGGATTGTTTGATCCGGCGCGGGCGAAACAATGGGCCGGGCGCTGGAGCCGGATCACTGCAAAACCCTTCTACCTGGCGCTGCCAGCCTACGGTATCGCATTGCTGCCGGGGGACGGCGGGGCGCCGATAGTCGAAAGCGAGGTGCCTTTAGCGCGCGTTGGGCAGCGCCGTGAGCTGCTGGCCGATCCGCAACAGCTATCGAAACTGGTCAGCCAATTGCGCGCCGAGCCACCGCCCCATCTGGCCGGGTTGATCTGGTTTCGTCTGCCGCTCAAGGGCGACCGACGCGCGTGGAGCCTGGTAACGTTACGCGCGGTGGCGCGGGGTGATCGGTTGGCCAGTCAGCTCGACCTGAACCTTTCCAGCCATGACGGCCTGTACGACATTACTGTGAGTAATCGCGGCAACCTCGACGGTAGTCTGCCCGAGCGCGTGACGCTGGCGGTGTCTGAATGCGATGCGGTTGATGCGCTCAACGGTTATGCCGTGAAACAAACATCCGGACAGCTCAGCTTTACCCGCCTTCAAGACGGACGTTTACTGGCGGATGCCGAACGCCCCCTGGGTTGGGCGCGCTGCACAAAAATTGATCAAGGACGCTCACATGTCTATCCGTAACTGGCCGCGTCAATTGCTCGCTTTAAGTCTCTGTCTGCCGCTGGGCGGCGCGATGGCTTGCGGGCCTGATTTTCCGCTGCGCTTGCTTGGCGACCGGGTACAGACCCTGGGTGAATTGCCGGAAGGCAGCTTCCGGTTCGAAGTGAACCGCCTCGGCAAAGCCATCGCCGGTTTGAAGCCTGCCGAGATGATGACGGTCGACTACGTTTACGGCGCTGACAATGATCTTTATGTGCAGGCGCGAAACACCGCTGAACAGAAGGGTTTGAGCGACGCCCAACGTGCGCAGGTGGCGCAGCTGCGAACGCTTCAGAATGCACAACAGGTGCAAGCCGAGGGTGCGAGCCTGCCGCCTGAACTCAGCCTGTACACCGCCGGCGCCGTGGCCTTCAATGCTGGCGAACATGCCGTGGCGGCAGAGTATTTCCGCAAAGTGCTGGCACTGCCGGCCGACCAGCGGGCGTTGCGCAGCACCTGGGCGGCTTACTCGCTGGGGCGGGCCTTGTTCGCGATCAGCCAGGAAGCCAATGACCTTGATGAAGCTGGGCGCCGCGAGAGTCTGCAACAGGCTCGTCAGGCCTTTGTGCAGGCTCGTCAGTTGAGTATCGAGGGCTTCAGCGATCCTCAGGAATTGGGCATTGCCAGCCTCGGCGAAGAAGCGCGGCTGGTGCGTCTGGCCGGCGACTGGAACACCGCCGTCGAGCTTTACGCGACCCAGAGCCTGCAAGGTTCGCAAGTCGGTTACAGCTCGCTCAAGCAGTTGATGAATGAGCTGGGCGAGATGCCGGAGGCGCAGCTCAACGAGGTGCTCAAAGGCAAAGCGGTGCAGCAATTGGTCACGGCGGCGTTGATCAGTCATGTCGGCTGGTCGTACGGTGAACAACCGCCCACTGAACAAAAAATGATCAAGTCGCTGGTCCAGAGCACCGTTGGCAGCCTGGATAACGCTGATCGCCTGGCGGCGCTGAATTATCAGATCGGTGATTACGCCACCACCAAAGCCTTGCTCGAACATGCCGGTGACGGCGGCCTGGCCTGGTGGCTGCGAGCCAAAATGGCGTTGCGTGAGGGTGACAAGGCGGCGGCTGCCAGCGCCTATGCCAAGGCAGCCAAAGCCTTCCCGCAGGATGAAAACTGGGGCGATCGCAGGGCGCCCAGCGGCGACTACGAAACGCTCAAACCCGGCTGCCGGGTCGACGGTGAAAGTGCGCTGCTGGCGCTGGAGCGCGGTGATTACCTGCAAGCCTTTGAGCAGTTGTATCGCAGCCAGGATCTCTATTGGGAGGACGCGGCTGTTGTCGCGGAGCGGGTGCTGACGGTCGATGAACTCAAGCAGTTTGTCGACCGCCAGGTGCCAGCGCCCGCGCCATTGACCCAGCAGGAGCGCGAGCGTTATGTGCCGGTACCGATCGCGGCACGTTTGCGCGATTTGCTCGGGCGTCGATTGCTGCGTGAGGAGCGCTACGACGAAGCGCCGGCGTACTTTGATAATCCTGAGTTGCAGGCCAAGGCCAAACATTACGCAGAGCTGCGCCAGGAGGCGGAATCAGCGTGGTGGCCCACTCGTCGTGCAGCGGCTTATTTCAATGCAGGCATGGCTGCTCGTCATTGGGGTATGGAGCTTCTTGGTTATGAAATGGCTCCGGATTACGCCACGTTTGACGGTAACTACAGCCTTGAGCGTACCGAGCTAAAAGTCGGGCCGCTGATCTCCCAAGGTGAGGTGCAACGCCAACAGGCCAGCGCAGCCAAGCCGGACGAACGTTTCCACTACCGTTACGTTGCTACAGGCCTGGCTAGCAAGGCGGCGGACCTGCTGCCCCACAGCAGTATGGCGTTCGCGGCGGTCCTGTGCGCAGCGGCGGGTTTTGGCACCAGCGTTGAGGAGGAAAAGGCCTTCTATCAACGTTACGTCAAAGAAGGGCCTTATGTGGATTGGGCGATAAACTTCGGGCAACGATGCCCTTATCCCGACTTTCAGAACGCCGATAAACGTTACGTGACTCAGGTATTGGAGCCCGTGCGTTCAACCTTGCGCCCCTATAAAAAGTGGCTGCAGATGGGTTCTGTGGTGGTGTTCACGGCATTGGCCCTATGGCTGATCAATCGCCACAAGCGCAAGGCCCATCGTTAAGCCTGCTGAACGAACGTCAGGCGCAGTGCAAAACCGATCAGCAGACTGCCAAACAGCCATTGCTGCACGCGCTGCGCCGAGGGGCTGCGCGCAAACCAGCGACCGAGCCAGGCGCCGATCAGCGCGTAACCGCTGTCGAACAGCAAACCGGCCACCACCAGCAACACGCCAAGGGTCGCGAACTGCGTTAGCACCGGCCCTGCCTGCGGGTCGATGAACTGCGGCAACAGCACCGAGCAGAACAGCAGCGCCTTGGGGTTGAGCAGGTTGGTTAGCAAGCCGCGCTGGATCGCCTCGCGCCACGCCAGCTTCGCAGCGACTGTGCCGTTGGCATTCAGGTTCGGCAGCAGGTTTGAGCGCAAGCATTGAATCCCCAGCCATAGCAGGTAGGCCGCGCCGGCCAGGCGCACCACTTCAAAGGTCCAGGGTGCAGCCTTGAACAGCGTCGCCAGGCCCAGTGCTGCCAGCGCAACGTGGCAACCCCGGGCAATCGCCAGGCCAATAGCGGTGGCCAGCGCGGCGGCTTTGCCCTGCCTCGCACCGGTTTGCAGCAGAAGAATCATGTCCGGGCCGGGCAACAGGTAAACCACTGCCAAGGCCAAAAAGAACATCCAGAGCTCTGCCATGCTGCACCCCATTCGTTAGCGATTCGGTGATCAAAGTCTAGGGCCGAAGGGCAGGGCAGGTGGTTGCGTAGTCGCGCCTGGAAACAGCTAGACTTGGCAGCTTCTGCCAATCAATGAATAAAAACAGTCGGGAACTGCCAAACCATGAAACTGGACGCCTACGACCGCAGAATCCTTGCCGCGCTGCAACGCGACGGTCGCCTGAGTAACGTGCAACTGGCGGACGAGATCGGCCTGTCCGCTTCGCCGTGTCTGCGCCGGGTGCGGATGCTGGAAGAGGCCGGGGTGATTCGCGGGTATCAAGCCAACCTGGATCGCGACGAAGTGGGGCTGGGGCTGACCGTGTTTGTCGGGGTCAAGGTCGAGCGCCACAACGATGAAGAGGCCAAAGCGTTTCGTCTGGCGGTAACGGCATTGCCCGAGGTGATTTCGGCATTTCTGGTGTCAGGCGAATCGGATTTTCTGCTGCAGGTGGTGGTGCCGGATTTGCGCGGTTATGAGCGCTTCCTGACCGGCAGCCTGCTCAAGTTGCCGGGTGTGAGTGATATTCGCAGCAACTTTGCGATTCACACGGTGAAAACCCCAGGGCCATTACCGCTGGGGCATTTACCGAGCTGATGCCCTTGCGCAACCCGGCTACGCTTTTATCTTTCTGCTTCATCATTTGTGCCGGTTGGGCGATGGGCGGGGAGCCAAAAAATCACTACCATCGTTATATCATAACGATTTGCAAAAAATGCAACGGCCTGACGACTTATCCACAGGCCTGGTTCACGTAACAGCAAGTACTGAGGTGGTATGCAAGTCGATCTGGAGGCTGAGGGGGCGAACGTGGAAGGACTGCCGCGTTTTCAGCAGGCGGTGTTTCACGGACGTCGGTTGAAGCGGGTGGGCATCGGCCTGGCGTGTCTCGCAGCAGCAGGATTGTTGTTGGCGTTTTTTATCGGGCTGTTTGCACCGCAATCGCTCTGGCCGCCACTATTGGTCAGTCAGTCCTCGGCGTTGATCGTGGTGGTGGCCGGTCTGCAATCGGCCTGGTGGATCACCCAATGGCGGTCGCGGGCGCTGGTTGAACCGGTGGTTGTGCTGGCTGCGCAACAGACCGGACCCACCGAGGCGCTCGGCTGGTATGAGCGACTGTTGGCGCGAGCGGGTGAGCGCTGGATCAGGTTGCTGGCGCAGATCGGCGCGCCGACGTTGTGGCTGGCCGGTTGGTCATTGCTGGCGATGTTCAGCCTCGAACAATACTGGAACCTGACATTACCCGCCGCTGCGCTGGGCCTTTCGGCCAGCGTTGGGGCGGCGATCTCGTTGCTGCTGGCGTTCGGTTTGCTGGTGTGCGAGCGTCAACTGACTCAGGAAAATCCCGCTGAATGGCCCGAGGCCGGGCAGTTGGCGCAGCTCACTCGCGTGGCGATCATCTGTCTGGTGACCGGCGCATTCTGCCTGTTGTTCAGCAGCGAAACTGCCGTTTGGCCGGTGCGCCTGGCGGTGTTGATCGGTCTACTGCCGGGGCTGGTCGCCGCGGAGTTGTTGTTGCGTGCGGTGTTGTCGTTGTTCAGTCCGCGTCGCGATCTGCTCGAACCGACGTTGCTTGCGCGCAGTTTTGTCGCGGACATGTTGCGCTGGCCGCCACAACCTTTGTTGGTGTTGCAGCACGAATTGCATAACCGCTTTGGCATCGACCTGCGGCAGATCTGGGCTTTCACTTACATGCGTCGGGCCTTCTTGCCTGTGCTGACCGTGGTGCTGTTCGTAGGTTGGCTGCTCACCGGGATCCACGAAATACCGCTGCAAGGGCGGGGGATCTACGAGCGCTTTGGCAGGCCGGTGCAGGTGTTTGGCCCGGGTTTGCACGCTGGTTTGCCTTGGCCGTTGGGGCGGGTCCTGAGTGTTGAAAATGGTGTGGTTCACGAATTGGCGACCAGCGTCGGTGACGCGCCAGCGGTGACGGTGGCCGATCCTGCGGAAGGGCCCGCGCCGGCCATTGCCAACCGCTTGTGGGACGCCAGCCACGTGAATGACAAGTCCCAGGTGATTGCCAGTAGCAGCAACGATAAACAGAGCTTCCAGATCGTCAACATGGATGTGCGTTTTGTCTACCGCATTGGTTTGAGCGATCAGGCTGCGTTGGCGGCAACCTACAACAGCGCCGATGTACCGACGCTGATTCGCAGCACCGCCAGCCGGATTCTGGTGCACGATTTTGCCTCACGGACCCTCGACGGTTTGCTTGGAGCCGATCGGGTCGGGCTCGCCGAAGACATTGGTCGTGCAGTGCAGGCTGATTTGCAGAAACTCGACAGCGGCGTGGAAATCCTCGCCACGGTCGTCGAAGCCATTCACCCTCCGGCCGGAGCTGCCAACGCCTATCACGGCGTGCAAGCGGCGCAGATCGGCGCGCAAGCATTGATCTCCCGCGAGCGTGGCGCGGCTGCCGAGCAGACCAATCAGGCGCAATTGCAGGCCAGTGTCGCCCATGACCAGGCGCTGGCCACGGCCCGCGAAGTCAACGCTACGGCCGAGGCCGCCGACCTGCGTTTCGCTGCCGAGCGCAAAGCCTACGCCGTTGCCGGTCGGGCCTTTGTGCTGGAGCAATATTTCGCACAACTGAGCCAAGGATTAGCCAACGCTAAAGTACTGGTCCTCGACCATCGTCTTGGCGGCAACAATACACCGACCATCGACTTACGCAGCTACACGTTACCCGCCACCTTACCGACTGACACTTCGCCGTCACGTCAACCCGTTCAGTCAGGAGCCGCCAATTGAGCCCGTCGCATTCCCACGAGCCGCATGATCATCACGACCACGCCGGCCACGACCATGGCCATGGCGGGCATCATCACGGCCACCACCATCATCACCATGGCGACCCGCAAGAGGCGGGTCCGTTCCCGTGGCGGCGGATGGGCTGGGCAGCGCTGCTGGTGCTGTTTGCCATTGCAGCGGCGAGCCTGGTGCAAGTGCGTTCGGGCGAGGCGACGGTGATTACCCGTTTCGGAAATCCTTCGCGGGTACTGCTGGAGCCTGGCCTCGGCTGGCGCTGGCCGACACCGTTCGAAGCGGCGATCCCGGTAGACCTGCGACTGCGCACCACCTCCAGCGGCTTGCAGGACGTGGGCACACGCGATGGTTTGCGGATCATCGTTCAGGCCTATGTCGCGTGGCAGGTGCAGGGTGATCCGGACAATGTGCAGCGCTTCATGCGAGCGGTGCAGAACCAGCCGGACGAAGCAGCGCGGCAGATTCGTACGTTTGTCGGCTCCGCGCTGGAAACCACCGCCAGCAGCTTCGACCTGGCCAACCTGGTGAACACCGACGCCAACCAAGTGCATATCGCTGATTTCGAGGCGCAACTGCGCAAGCAGATCGATCAGCAACTGCTGACCACTTACGGCGTGCGTGTGCTGCAAGTGGGTATCGAACGGCTGACACTGCCGTCAGTGACCCTGACCGCCACCGTCGATCGTATGCGCGCCGAGCGTGAAACCATCGCCACTGAACGCACGGCCATCGGCAAGCGCGAGGCGGCGCAAATCCGTTCAGCTGCCGAGCGCGATGCGCGGATCGTCCAGGCCGACGCCACGGTGAAGGCCGCGGATATCGAGGCCCAATCGCGGGTTGAAGCCGCGCAAATCTACGGCAAGGCTTACGCGGGGTCGCCGCAGTTGTACAACTTGCTGCGCTCGCTGGACACCTTGGACACGATGGTAAAACCGGGCACAAAGTTGATTCTGCGTACCGATGCTGCGCCATTCCGAGTGTTGGTTGATGGACCGCCGACGCTGGATAACAAGTCTGGGTCGCAGCCATGAGTGTGGTTCCACGTGGAACAAATGAACTCGACAGCCCGTGGATTCAGGCGGGGCGTCTGGCATTTCTCGCGCTCTATGCCGTCACGGTGTTGGCGGCGTTGGCCTGGGCTTTCTCCAATGTGCGGCAGATTGATCCGCAGAATCGCGCCGTGGTGTTGCACTTTGGCGCACTGGATCGCATTCAGAACGCCGGTTTGCTGTTGGCGTGGCCGCGTCCGTTCGAGCAGGTGATCTTGTTGCCGGCGGCGGATCGGGTGATTGAGCGGCGGGTGGAAAATTTGCTGCGCTCCGATGCTGCGCTGCAAGGTGAGCGGGTGGCGAGTTTCGCGACGCCGTTGAGCGATGCGCTGGCCGGCTCGGGGTATTTGCTCACTGGCGATTCGGGCGTGGTGCAACTGGATGTTCGGGTGTTTTACAAAGTGACCGAGCCTTATGCCTTCGTCCTGCAGGGTGAACATGTGCTGCCGGCGCTGGACCGTTTGGTGACTCGCAGTGCGGTGGCGCTGACGGCTGCACGAGACCTGGACACTATTCTGGTCGCTCGGCCGGAGTTGATCGGTACCGACAACAATCAGGCCGCCGAACGTCGCGAGCGTCTGCGCGGTGATCTGGTGCAAGGGATCAATCAACGCTTGGCCGAGCTGGCCGCGACGGGGCAGGGACTGGGGATCGAAGTTGCCCGGGTCGACGTGCAATCGAGTCTACCCGAACCTGCGGTCAATGCTTTCAACGCGGTACTGACCGCCAGTCAGCAGGCGGATAAAGCCGTGGCGAACGCACGTACTGAAGCCGAAAAACTCACTCAGACCGCGACCCAACAAGCTGACCGCACACTGCAAGTGGCTCACGCTCAAGCCAGCGAGCGCCTGGCCAAAGCGTCGGCTGACACCGCCACGGTGCTCAGCCTGGCGCAGGCGCAACAGAAGGGCAGCGACCCGGAAATGCTCCTGCGGATCTATCGCGAGCGTATGCCGAAAATTCTCGGTCAGGCCGGCTCGGTTACCACGGTCAACCCTAAAGACGATTCCCGCCTGATCATTCAGGGAGCCGAACAATGACAACTCAAACTGCCGCCGCGCCAAGCATGTTGAGCACGGCTGAACAACGCAGCGCCGCACGTCAGTTGACCCTGGCGATGCTCGCTCTGGGCTTGCTCGGCCTGGGGCTGGTCTGGCGCTGGTTGTCGCCGGAGCAAACCGGTGTCAGCCAGTTATTGCTCGGGCTGGCGTCGTTGCTGGTGGCCGTTCCGGTCATGCGTTCGGCTTGGTACAGCCTGCGTTACCCGAGTCTGCACGGGATCACCGATCAACTGATTGCTCTGGCGATGATGGGCGCCTGGGCGACGGGCGATCTGCTGACCGCGGCCTTGTTGCCGATCATCATGATCTTCGGTCACGTACTGGAAGAGCGCAGCGTGATTGGCTCTCAGGAAGCGATCCACGCGCTGGGGCGTCTGACGCGCAGCCATGCGCGCAAGGTTCAGGCCGATGGCTCGATTATCGAAATCGACAATGCTGCGTTGAAGGCCGGAGACATAGTGGAAGTGCGCGCAGGCGATCGAGTGCCGGCCGATGGGCGGGTGTTGTCCGGCCAAGCGAGCCTGGACACCGCACCGATTACCGGTGAGTCGGTGCCGCTTGAGGCCAGCGTCGGCACGCAAGTGTTCGGCGGGGCGATCAACCTCGATGGTTTGTTGCGGTTGGAAGTGACTCGCACCGGTAACGAATCGACCCTCGGCAAAGTCATTGCGCTGATGCAAAGTGCCGAGCGCTCCAAGCCACCGATCACCCGTTTGCTGGAACGCTATGCCGGCAGTTACATGGTGTTGGTGTTGCTGTTGGCCGCGGTGACCTGGTTCGTCACCAATGATGCGCAAGCGATGCTCGCGGTATTGGTTGCCGCGTGCCCGTGTGCGTTGGTGCTGTCGGCTCCGGCCACGGCGATTGCCGGGATCGCGGTGGCGGCGCGCCACGGCATTCTGATTCGCAGCTCGGCGTTCCTCGAAGAGTTGGCGGACCTGACGTCGCTGGTGGTCGACAAGACCGGCACCCTGACGTTCGGCACGTTGCGTTTGCAGTCGATCGACAGCCCGGTCGAGGACCGCAGCACGCTGCTGAAGCTGGCCGCCAGCCTCGGCTCGGCCAGCAGCCACCCGGTCAGTCGGGCATTGGCCGGGTTAGTCGCTCAAGAGCATTTCCTGCTGCTGTCGGACATCCGTGAACGTCAGGGCCTGGGCGTGGTGGCGATGACCGAGCAGGGTGAAGCGGCGCTGGGTCGACCCGAGTTGTTTGCGCAGTTGGGCATCGCCACCTCGACGGTGCCGGAGCATGACGGGCCGATTGCCGGTCTGGCATTGGATGGGCGCTTCCTCGCGTGGTTGCTGCTGGCGGACAGCGTCAAACCGGAAGCGCGTTTTGCCATGAGAGAACTGCGCGAACTGGGCCTTGGCCGGCAGTTGTTGTTGACCGGTGATCGACAAAGCGTCGCCCACAGCCTGGCCCATGAGGTTGGTATCAGCGATGTCGAGGCGCAAGCCTTGCCGGAAGACAAACTCAATCGCGTCCTGACTGAAATCGACAATGGTTTCCGGCCGATGGTGGTCGGCGATGGCATCAACGATTCGTTGGCGCTCAAGGCTGGTGTGGTCGGAGTGGCCATGGGCGCGGGCGGCGCAGACATCGCCCTGGCCTCGGCCGACATCGTGTTGATCGGTAGCGATCTGCGTCGACTCGGCACCTGCGTACGCTTGAGCCGCCAGTGCCGGCAGACCTTGCAGGTCAATGTGATCATTGGTCTGGGCTGGACGCTGGCGATCGTCGCGTTCGCCGCGTTTGGCTGGCTGGGAGCGGCAGGGGCGATGATTGCGGCGGTCCTGCATAACCTGAGCACGTTGCTGGTGTTGGGCAATGCCGGGCGTTTGTTGCGGTTCCAGGAGCCGCTGCTGAAGTTGAAAGAAGAGGGTTGAGGGGCCTTAATGCCGGTCAGTTCGTAACGCGACTCGTAGCAGCAGGCTTCGCCAGCTGCTACGTACGGGTCATACGTCGTGTTCTGAATCTCTTAACTGAACGACATGACCAATGGAGGCTGAAGCGTTGTCGAACTGCGCGCACAATTGACAGTCAACTGTTGAGAGGGCGCACCTCTTCAGGCCGTCACGTGGCTGAAACAGTGGGTTTACGACAGCTTGTTGCCCCGTCGTGACTCATAGGAAAAGGCTATTAAATCGATAGCCAGCTAATTTTCCACAATGGTCTACCCTCAAATCAGACGTCTGAAACAAGGGGGACTATTCATGCTCGCGCAACTGCCACCGGCCTTACAGAATCTGCAATTGCCGCTTCGCTTGCGACTCTGGGACGGCCATGAATTTAATCTGGGCCCTGCGCCCAGCGTCACGATTGTGGTCAAGGACCCACAAATGGTGTCTCAATTCACCCGCCCAAGCCTCGACCTGCTGGGCGCCGCTTTCGTTGAGGGCAAACTCGAACTTGAAGGGCAGATCAGCGACGTTATCCGGATATGTGATGAGTGGAGCCAAGCGTTGCTGGATGATGCTGACGGCAAGCAGCCGGTGCGCTCTGTCCATGACAAAGCCACCGATGCAGCGGCGATCTCCTATCACTACGACCTCTCGAATGCTTTTTATCAGCTCTGGCTCGACAGTGACATGGCGTATTCCTGCGCTTACTTCGAAACCGGCAGCGAAACCCTGGAACAGGCCCAACAAGCAAAATTCCGCCACCTGTGTCGCAAACTACGGCTACAACCCGGCGAGTACCTGCTGGATGTCGGTTGCGGCTGGGGAGGGTTGGCGCGTTATGCAGCGCGGGAGTTCGGGGTGAAAGTATTTGGCATCACCCTGAGCAAAGAGCAGTTGGCGCTGGCCCGGGAACGAGTGATCGCTGAAGGTTTGCAGGATCAGGTTGAGTTACAACTGCTCGATTACCGCGATCTGCCCCAGGATGGACGGTTCGATAAGGTCGTGAGTGTCGGCATGTTCGAACACGTCGGCCACGCCAACCTGGCCCAGTACTGCAAGACATTGTTCGGTGCGGTGCGTGAAGGCGGCCTGGTGATGAACCACGGCATTACCGCCAAGCACACGGATGGCCGGCCGGTCGGACGCGGTGCGGGTGATTTCATCGAGCGCTACGTATTCCCTAACGGTGAATTACCGCACCTGTCGATGATTTCGGCCGAGATCAGTGAAGCGGGGCTGGAGATCGTCGACGTCGAAAGCCTGCGTCTGCATTACGCCCGCACGCTGGACCACTGGAGCGAGCGGCTCGAGGACAACCTTGAAGCTGCGTCCAAAGAGGTGCCTGAGCAGGCGTTGCGGATCTGGCGACTGTACCTGGCAGGCTGCGCCTATGCGTTCGCGCGGGGCTGGATCAACTTGCACCAGATCCTCGCGGTCAAGACCCACGCCGACGGCAGCCATGAGCTCCCGTGGACGCGTGACGACATCTACAACCCTTAAAGGATCGGCGAGATCAGCCGGGCGACCCGCATGCCAAGCTGTTGCAGGCGGTGGGTCTTCCGGCTTTCGCCTTTGGCGATTTCGTGGGCCTGAGCAAAGTCGTCGTTGAGCATGTGTTCCACTTCATTGGCGAATTCGCTATCGACGGTCAGTAGCATGACTTCGAAGTTGAGCCTGAACGAACGGTTGTCCAGATTCGCACTGCCGATGGCAGTGATCTCGCTGTCGATCAGCACGACCTTCTGATGCAAGAAGCCCGGTTGGTAACGGAACACCCGAACCCCGGCGCGTACGGCTTCGAAGGCGTACAGGCTGGAGGCGGCATAGACGATCCGGTGATCCGGTCGCGATGGCAGCAGAAGCCGCACGTCGACACCACGCAGCACCGCCAGGCGTAACGCGGCAAACACCGCTTCATCGGGAATGAAATACGGGCTGGTGATCCACACGCGCTCGGTCGCGGAGTGGATGGCTTCAACGAAAAACAGCGAGCAGGTTTCGTAAGGGTCCGCCGGGCCGCTGGCCAGCAGTTGGCAGAGCACGCCGTCATCGGGGTAGCTCTGAGGCAGTATCAGCGGTGGCAGTTTGCGGGAGGCCCAGAACCAGTCTTCCGCGAACGACTCCTGCATGCACGCAACCACGGGGCCGTTGACGGCAATGTGCGTATCGCGCCAGGGTGCCAGCGGTGGTTTCTTGCCCATGTATTCGTCGCCGACGTTATGCCCGCCGACAAAGCCCTGCACACCGTCGACCACGACAATCTTGCGGTGGTTACGGAAGTTCACCTGGAACCGATTGAGCCAGCCACTGCGTGTGGCAAACGCTTCGACCTGCACCCCGGCATCGCGCAAGGGTTGAACATAGCTGTGAGGCAGGGAGTGGCTGCCGATGCGATCATAGAGCAGGTAAATGGCGACGCCTTCCGCGGATTTTTCCATTAGCAGTGTTTGCAGGCATCGGCCGAGCTGGTCGTCATGGACGATGAAAAACTGAATCAACACGGCTTCGCGGGCGGCGCGGATCGCTTCGAAAATCGCATCAAAGGTTGCCTGGCCGTTGATCAACAGGCGCACCCGATTGTTTGCCAGGCACGGCATCCGTCCCAGCTTCGGCATCGCCCGCAACGAGGCGTAGGCCTTAGAGGCGCGTGCGGTCAGCGCTTCCTCGATCCACGGACGCCAGTTCAGGTCGGCGATGGCCTTGTGCATTTCTTCGTTGGCCTGTCGACGCCCCTTGATATAAGCGTCGAAGGTGCTGCGACCGAAGACCAGATAAGGGATAAGCGTCAGGTAAGGTATGAAGACCAGTGACAAGGCCCAGGCAATCGAGCCTTGAGCGGTCCTGACGGTCAATACGGCGTGTATGGCGGCTATCGTGCCCAGTGAGTGGATGAGCGCGATCAGATACGCGAAAAGATGGGGTCCAAAAAAATCCATGGGGCAACCGTGCTCCTGACAATTCAATGCTTAACAGACCATGTTCCACGATGAATGTCGCTATTTAATTAGACATGCAACCGAAGTAGATTGGCGGCGTCTAACGGCCACTATTGTCTAGGAGTTACTTGATGAACGTACGTTTGCTGGGTTTGGCCATGGCTGTTGGCTTATCGCTTCCTGTGGCCGCTCAGGCGCAGATGCTGCAACCGGGTTTGTGGGAATTGACCTCAAGCAACATGAAGGTCGATGACCAGAACCTGCCGGATCTGCAGTTGATCCTTAGCCAGTTGGGCAGCCAGATGACGCCGGCACAAAAGGCCGCGCTGGAGAAACAAGGCATCACCATGGGCGGTAAAGGGATTCGTGTGTGCCTGACCCAGGCGCAGGTTCAATCCGATACCATTCCACTACAGGACCCACAATCGGGTTGTACGCAGCAGGTCACCGATCGCAGCGGGAACCAATGGAAGTTCCGCTTCAGCTGCCCGAAAGCCCAGGGCGCCGGGGTTGCTACATTCCTTAGCGACCGCGAATTCAACACCACGGTCAACGGCACGTTCAACGCCACTGGCATTCAGCAAAAGGGCAGCATGGATACACGCGCCGTGTGGCTGGGACAGGATTGCGGGACGGTCAAACCTCGCGCCTGATCTCTTTTGCTGGCAAGGCCCTGCTCTTGCCAGCAATAGCCTGCGCTTCAATCCTGCTTCAACACTCATCCGCGGCGGATCCTGTTGTTCGTGCTCAAAACTCGTTCTGCAGCGCTTTGTAGTCGCGCACCAGATCGACGTTGGTTCGCGCCACGTCCTCGGAAAACTCCGAGGCGCTGACGCTGATCGACGGGAACTGGGACAAGTCGGTCTTGGCGCCGATGGTGATGGGTTCCAGCTTGCCCGAATCGTCGACTTCATCGGCGCGGATCACCGCATAGGGACCGACGAACACATTCTCGCCAATCACAACCTTGCCGCAGATAATCGCGGTTTTATCGACGTAGGCAGACTCGGCAATCCGCGGCAAATCGCCGGACGGATTCATGCGGATCATGGTGTGCTCTTCGCTGCGACGAGCATTACGCCACCTGCGTGAATGGTTGCTGGAGGATCAGTTCATGGCTCGGTGCCAGGACGCAGCCCATATTTTTGATCAGCAATGCTTGAGCAATGTGCTGGCGAACCGCAGCCAGGTCATGACACACCACGACCAGCGTTCGGCCCTCGTTGTGCGCGAGGTGTGGATGTGTTTCCAACGCTTGCAGGCTGATGGGGAACTGTCGGTCGAGGTGCTGTTGTTGGGCATAAAAGACAAATTACCCCGGGTTGAAACGTCGAGAGCAACTTTGCCAGTCAGCGGTTTTTGCAGTCCGGCGATGACTTTCAACAAGCTGCTTTTGCCCGAGCCATTGGCGTTGATGATTGCCGTCAGGCTGTCGCTGGGAAAATTTAAATCGAGGGCGGGAGTCAGTGGTTGGCCAGGAGCACCCCAGCGTAATCCTTGGCAGCGAATCATGCGGCCTCCCAGTTCCAACGACTTTCGGCGACCGCATCATGGGCGTGCAGACTTTCAGCGTGAACCACGCGCAATTGAAATGCCTTGATGCCGGGAGAGCGTTTCAACGCCAGATTCAAACGTCGTGCAGCGTCTTCGCAGAACATCAGGTTCTGACCATTCGCGAGAGCGAAGGCTTGTTCGTCGGCACGCTTGACTGCGGTTTGAACGGCGGTGCCGAGCGCGGCTTCGGTGTCATTGATCGCCGCGATCAAGGGCAGATCGTCCAGATAGTCATCCAGTCTTAGCCGCAATTGCGCACTGCTGCGTTGACTATGGGGCGTCGCGACGATGCCTTTTGATGATCCAAGCCAAGTCAAAACGTCGGCGTGCTGCAACGGCTTGTTGGCAAAGTCATCGATGAATTGCTGCTGAATAAGTTGTCTCGAAAGTGCGGCTGAACAGGGGCACGTGGACGAATAAGGAACATCAATTTTAAGTTCCACGTGGAACACTGTGTTTTCCAAACGCGCTTCGATGCTGATCGGATAGCTTTTCCAGCCGGCCAAAGGGCTGATTAAGGCTGGGCGTTTGAGCAGTAAATCAGCGTGAATGCGCAGGTAAGCGGCATTGGATAAACCCTGGTGGCTGTCGAGGAAACGTTGCAGAACTTGCCGCAATAACGCCGGTGTGAGGCTTTCCTGCTCAAGCTTTTCCAGCGCCAGATACAGCCGCGACATATGAATGCCACGCGCTTCGCCATCATCGAGACTGACGCCCGCATCGGCTTTCGCGCTCAATCGCTGGCCGTCGAATACAACAGGAAGAGCAATGCCGCACATGCCCACCCATTCGAGTGGCAAGGCTTGGCGTGAGGCCTGCGCGGCGATATCCGGCAGAGTCAGCGCATTCATGAGCAGGTCCATCGTTGGAAATAGTTTGCCATGTTATATTATAACTATAAAGTCGACGATGTCTTTTTCTCGAGCGGTCTCTCACGATGCACAGGCGACAATTGCTCAACCTGTTATTGGCCAGCGCTACGCTGGTTTTACCCTTCGGCGTGTCGGCGACGCAGATCCGCAATGCACGGCTCTGGCGTACGGATGACAAGCTTCGCCTGGTACTCGATCTGAGCGGGCCGGTGCAGTACAAAACCTTCTCGTTGAGCGCGCCCGAGCGACTGATCATCGACTTGAGCGGCGCGCAGCTCAGCGGTGACTTCAGTCAGTTAGCGCTCACCAACACGGTGATTCGTTCGATCCGTTCAGGGCACTTCGGGCACGGCGATACGCGGGTCGTGCTCGACCTTATCGGTCCGGTGCGGCTCAACAGTTTTCAACTGCCACCGCAGGACGGGCAGGGCCATCGTCTGGTGCTCGACCTGCTCAACACCGTACCCGTGCAGATCGCTGCCGCGGCACCTTTGGTCCAGCGTGAAACACCGGCTGACAAGGCTCACCCCAAGCGCGACATCATTGTCGTGGTCGACCCTGGCCATGGCGGCAAGGACCCCGGTGCAATTGGCGCCAAAGGCGAGCGCGAGAAAGACGTGGTGCTGTCCATCGCACAATTGCTGGCCACGCGTTTAAAGCGCGAGAAAGGTTTCGATGTGAAATTGGTGCGCAACGACGACTTCTTCGTGCCGCTGCGCAAGCGTGTGGAGATCGCCCGTACGCACAAAGCCGATATGTTCATCTCGGTGCACGCAGACGCGGCGCCACGGCTCACGGCGTCTGGCGCTTCGGTTTACGCATTGTCCGAAGGGGGCGCGACCTCCGCCACGGCGCGCTTCATGGCGCAACGGGAAAACGGCGCGGACTTGCTGGGGGCGACCAGTCTGCTCAACTTGAAGGACAAGGATCCGATGCTCGCCGGGGTAATTCTCGACATGTCGATGAACGCCACCATCGCCGCCAGTTTGCAGCTTGGCAGCACGGTACTTGGCAGCCTGGCGGGCATTACCACGTTGCATCAGAAGCGCGTGGAACAGGCTGGATTTGCAGTGTTGAAGTCACCGGATGTGCCGTCGATCCTGGTCGAAACCGGCTTCATTTCCAACGCCCGCGACAGTCAGAGGCTGGTGACGGCGCGGCATCAAAAAGCGGTAGCCGACGGTCTTTTTGAAGGTTTGCAGCGCTATTTTCAGAAGAATCCGCCGCTGAACAGCTACATGGCCTGGCAGCAGTCGCAGCAAAAATCGCGGGTCTAGCAGCCCGTCAGTCGGCTACAGGTGAACTTTCCGCTGGAGCCGCCAGAGCTGGAAAACCGATTGAGGGTGGTCCAGCCAACGCGGCGGCTGTAACCGACCCAGGCTTCGCCATCCGACGCCAAGCCGGTGAAGAACGTCAGTTGGCCATAACGGCTACTGGTCTGCGCCCAATAGCGTTTACCGCTCACTTCAAATCCGCGCATGTAGGTCGTACTGCCCGCCGTGGCGACACTGTAAGCGTTGCCGTCGGGGTCCACGCAGGCCAGCAGATTGGCGCTGTGCGTGCACTTCGCCAAGCTCGATGCCTGCGCGCAGGCGTCTGCCGCGACCAACAGCGAAAGGCTTAACAGCGTGCATTTCAAGGCGTTGTGCATGGGTTTTCTCGAGGTGCGAATAGGCTCAAGCATTGCGCCCTTCGTCGTTGGGAGCAAGAGGGGATTGGTGCTCTTACGTTGTTATACTATAACATTAAAAAATCACCTGACCGGCCACTCCTGATGAGGAACACCTGATGCCCAATCGTCTCCCCGTTACCGTGCTGTCCGGCTTTCTCGGCGCCGGCAAAAGCACGCTGCTCAACTACGTACTGCGCAACCGCGAGAATCTGCGGGTCGCAGTGATCGTCAATGACATGAGTGAAATCAACATCGACGGCAGCGAAGTTCAGCGCGATGTCACCTTGAACCGCGCCGAAGAAAAACTCGTTGAGATGAGCAACGGCTGCATTTGCTGCACCCTACGCGAAGACCTGCTGGAAGAGGTCAGCAAACTGGCCAGGGACGGTCGCTTTGATTACCTGCTGATCGAGTCCACCGGTATTTCCGAACCTCTCCCTGTGGCGGAAACGTTCACCTTTCGCGACGAGGAAGGTCAAAGCCTGGCCGATATCGCGCGGCTCGACACCATGGTCACCGTGGTCGACGGGATGAACTTTCTGCTCGATTATCAGGCCGCCGAAAGCCTCGCATCGCGGGGTGAAACCCTTGGTGAAGAAGACGAGCGTTCGATCACGGACTTGTTGATCGAGCAGATCGAATTCGCCGACGTGTTGCTGATCAGCAAGATCGATCTGATCAGCAGCGCCGAGCGCGAAGAGTTGATTGCGATCCTCAAACGGCTCAACATCCAGGCGCACATTATCCCGATGGTCATGGGCCAAGTGCCGCTGAAACAAATCCTCAACACTGGCCGCTTCGACTTTGAAAAAGCCTCTCAGGCGCCGGGCTGGCTGCAGGAATTGCGCGGCGAACATGTGGCGGAAACCACCGAGTACGGCATTGCTTCAATGGCGTATCGGGCACGTCGACCGTTTCATCCGCAGCGCTTTTTCAGCTTCATCAGTCGACCGTGGGTGAATGGAAAACTGCTGCGCTCCAAGGGCTTTTTCTGGTTGGCCAGCAAGCACCAGGACGCCGGTAGTTGGTCCCAGGCCGGTGGTTTGATGCGTCATGGATTTGCCGGTCGCTGGTGGCGCTTTGTGCCGAAAGCACAGTGGCCACAGGATCAGGAAAGCACTGCAGCGATCATGGAAAACTGGACCGCCGCCACCGGTGATTGCCGTCAGGAACTGGTGTTCATCGGCCAGAATATCGACTTTACCCAACTCACCGCACACCTCGATAACTGCTTGCTCAACGATGGCGAAATGTCCCTCGGCGTCGAAGGTTGGCGCCTGATGGCAGACCCGTTTGGTCCATGGCTCGAAGAGGAGGCGGCCTGATGTTGGCACCGAGTCTGAAACGTGGCTCAGAGAGGACGCCATGAATCGTAAGAATCTGGTCAGAGCCGAGGCCGAGCCGCAACCCGCACCGGATGAGCGTCGACTGATCCTGACCCTCGACTGGCTCGGTTGAATCAAGGCGTGAGCCAAGCGCCCTGGCTTTGGCTTTCGCAATACGGCTTGAGGTACGCCGCGTCTGTGGCTACGCCGTAATAGTGAATATCCTGCCGGTAAGGCATATTGGCGACTTGAGCGTTGCTGCACACACCGAAGGCACCGCTGGGGCATTGATCGAGGAATGCGACGTCGACCTTCTGCCCCGCGAGATTTGGCTGGCAGAAGCCGTCATGGAACATTTTTTCCGGGATGTTGCGGTTTTGCTGACAGACTTTGACGTCGAGCCGCTCTGCCTGGCTGTGAACCACGCAGGCCTGGGCCAACGCCTCGCCCGAAGCGAAGGCTAACAGCAACGACAAGCCGATCAGTCGCATTCTTTTCCTCCCAAGAAACCGCCGAACATGTTGCAGAACATTCCTACTCACGTTATCGCCGGACCGTTAGGCGCCGGCAAGACCAGCCTGATCAAGCATCTGCTGACGCAGCGGCCGGCGAACGAGCGCTGGGCGGTGCTGATCAACGAATTTGGTCAGATCGGTCTCGACGCTGCGCTGCTGACCACGGGCGCCGATGGTATCGCACTGGGAGAAGTGGCTGGCGGCTGTTTGTGTTGCGTGAATGGCGCGCCGTTTCAGATTGGCCTCGGGCGGTTGCTGCGCAAATCACGGCCGGACCGCTTGTTTATCGAACCCTCGGGGCTGGGACACCCGGCGCAACTGCTCAAGCAATTAAGCGAAGCGCCGTGGCAGGGCGTGCTGGCGATTCAGCCAAGCGTTCTGGTGCTCGACGCTCAAGCACTGGCCGACGGAAAACCACTGCCAGAGGCGCAACAGCAAGCGCTACCGAGCGCGGGTCTGTTGCTGTTGAACAAGGCCGAGCACCTGAACGATGAAGATCGCCAGCGCATCACCGCGCAGTTGCCGGAATGCCCGCTGTATTGGACGCAGCAGGGCGCTCTGGCATTGAGTGATTTGCCGGGCGTGCGCAGTCGGGCGGTCGAGGGTGTGGATAACTTCAACGTGCCTAAAGGTCTGGCACAGATGCCGGCAGTCTGGACTGATCCGACGCAGCCGATTTGCCTGAGTCAGCAGCAGGAAGGTGGCTGGAGCATTGGTTGGCGTTGGCACCCGAGTCAGTCGTTCGAACTTTCTCGGGTCCAGGCTTGCCTGGCGGCTCTGGACTGGCGACGGGCCAAGCTGATTCTCCACAGCGCCGAGGGTTGGGTGTCGGCCAACTCGCTGGATAACGCTGCGCTGCGCTGGCAACCCAGTGAATGGCGTCAGGACTCGCGCATCGAGCTGATTTTCGACAAGCCGCAGGATGCCGAATCACTGCAGAGGAAACTTGCGAGTTGCCGGGTGAACCTGATTTAACGCGGTTCAGGGCTCAGTGACGCAGCTTGTTGTGGTCCTGGCGCCATTGACTCAGCTCGATCACCTCGGCGCTGGGCAGCACAGGTTTCTCGTCGAGCGGCATCGGGTAGGGGGCCAATTCGATCTGCGCACTGTGGGCACCAAATTGGGTGATGGTGCCCATGTGACGTGTTTCGCCAGTCACGGTGAACTCAAAGTTATACACACGGGCCAGACGTCGCCGCCCGTTGGCGTCCTTCACGAAGCCGATTTTTTTCAACGCCACATTGCCGTCGAGCAATTCGATGTCGAGTTTGGCGCAATGCCGCTTGACCCGTTCCAGAGCCCGCTCGCGCAAGCCATGGTTGTGCCACAGCCAGGCTGCACCGGTCGCCAGCAGCATCAGCACAAAGATATTTCCAAGGGTCAGCATGAACAGAGCTCCAACGAATTAGTATCAGCTTAACTGTGTCTCTGGTCTGTCGTACAGGCCGCGATTAGTCGCATACTGCGCGGCTCGAATTTCAATCGGTTTACGGATATCCCGCATGAAACGTACTCCCCATCTGCTCGCCATCCAGTCCCACGTGGTTTTCGGTCACGCCGGCAACAGCGCCGCGGTTTTCCCGATGCAGCGGGTCGGGGTGAACGTCTGGCCGCTTAACACCGTGCAGTTCTCCAACCACACTCAATACGGCCAGTGGGCCGGTGAAGTGCTGGCGCCGCAGCAGATTCCCGAGCTGGTGGAAGGGATTGCGGCGATTGGCGAGCTGGGCAACTGCGACGCCGTACTGTCCGGTTATCTGGGCAGTGCCGCTCAAGGGCGGGCGATCCTCAGCGGCGTGGCACGAATCAAGGCGATCAATCCCGGCGCCTTGTACCTGTGCGACCCGGTGATGGGGCATGTGGAGAAAGGCTGCATCGTACCGGCTGAAGTCAGCGACTTCCTGCTGGATGAAGCGGCGGCGGTGGCGGATTTCATGTGCCCCAATCAGTTGGAACTGGACAGTTTCTCCGGTCGCAAGCCGCAGTCATTGTTCGATTGCCTGGCGATGGCTCGTGCGCTGCTGGCGCGTGGCCCGAAGGCGGTGCTGGTCAAGCATCTGGACTATCCTGGCAAGTTGCCGGACAGCTTCGAGATGTTGCTGGTGACGGCCGAAGGCAGTTGGCATCTGCGTCGTCCATTGCTGGCGTTTCCACGTCAGCCGGTGGGCGTGGGCGACCTGACGTCGGGCCTGTTCCTGGCGCGGGTGTTGTTGGGTGACAGCCTGGTCGCGGCCTTTGAGTTTGCGGCGTCCGCAGTGCATGAGGTGCTGCTGGAAACCCAGGCCAGCGCAAGCTATGAGCTGGAACTGGTGCGTGCCCAGGACCGTATTGCCCATCCTCGGGTGAAGTTCGAGGCGACGGCGATCAGTTTGTAACGTCGTCGCGGCGGAAAAGATTGCAGCCTGCGCCAATTCCAGGACTCGGAAACAATCCGATCGGCGTAGGAGTTGCCGAAGGCTGCGATCTGCGCGGTGTCAGGCGTCAGCCTTGATTTCGCGATAACGCTGATCCAGTTCCTGACGAATCTGCCGACGCTGTTTGGCTTGGGCGTATCGGCGTTTATCTTCGCTGTTCTGCGGTTGCAACGGTGGGACAGCCGCCGGCTTACGCTGATCGTCGACCGCGACCATGGTGAAGAAGCAGCTATTGGTGTGACGCACCGAGCGCTCGCGGATGTTCTCGGTCACCACCTTGATGCCGACCTCCATCGAGGTATTGCCGGTGTAGTTGACCGAGGCCAGAAAGGTCACCAGCTCACCGACATGGATCGGTTCGCGAAAGATCACCTGATCCACCGACAGGGTTACCACGTAGCGCCCGGCATAACGGCTGGCGCAGGCATAGGCGACTTCGTCGAGGTATTTGAGCAGGGTGCCGCCGTGGACATTGCCAGAGAAGTTGGCCATGTCGGGGGTCATCAATACCGTCATCGACAGCTGGGCGTTTCCGGGTTCCATAGCACACTACTCACGGTTCAGGGCTGGGATTACGGGAGCACCTCTGTGGGTGCCTGGCTGGTTTTTCAAAACCACCGTTAACGGGACGCCACGCCGATGATGGCCGTCACGCCCGAATCGATCTGTTTCTATATATTGCACCGCCTTTGCGCCCGAAGTCGCGGTGTTACCCTTCAAAAGCCCACCTCAAGGGCCCTTTCATCCGATCTGGTAACCGCCCAACGACGTCAGCACACTCAGCCGCCAAGGAGCCCTCGCCATGCATGCCATCAGTTTTATTCAGGATCTGGCAGTGATCATGCTGGTTGCGGGTGTGGTGACCATTGTTTTTCATCGGCTCAAACAGCCGGTCGTCCTGGGCTACATCGTTGCCGGTTTCATCATTGGCCCGCACACCCCGCCATTCGGGTTGATCCACGACGAGCAAACCATCAAGACCCTTGCCGAACTCGGAGTGATTTTCCTGATGTTCTGCCTGGGCCTGGAGTTCAGCCTGCGCAAGCTGTTCAAGGTCGGTGCCACGGCGTTTATCGCGGCGTTCCTGGAAATCGTGCTGATGATCTGGATCGGCTACGAAATCGGCCGTTGGTTTGACTGGGGCACCATGGATTCGCTGTTCCTCGGCGCGATCCTGGCGATTTCCTCGACCACCATCATCGTCAAGGCCCTCAATGACCTGAAGATGAAGAACCAGCGCTTTGCCCAACTGATCTTTGGTGTGTTGATCGTCGAAGACATCCTCGGCATCGGCATCATTGCCTTGCTTTCGAGTATCGCCGTCAGCGGTACCGTGAGCTCTGGCGAGGTGTTTTCCACGGTCGGCAAACTCTCGCTGTTCATGATCGTTGCACTGGTGATCGGCATCCTGCTGGTGCCGCGCTTGTTGGCTTATGTGGCTAAGTTCGACAGCAACGAAATGCTGCTGATAACCGTGCTTGGCCTGTGTTTTGGCTTTTGCCTGCTGGTGGTCAAGCTTGGATACAGCATGGTGCTCGGGGCGTTTCTGATCGGTGCGATCATGGCTGAATCTCGGCAACTGATGAAAGTTGAACGCCTGATCGAGCCGGTTCGCGACATGTTCAGCGCCATATTTTTTGTCGCCATTGGCCTGATGATCGATCCGCAGATTCTTCTTCAGTATGCCTGGCCGATTGCAGTGATCACCGTCGCTGTGGTGCTTGGCAAGATGCTCTCT
The DNA here is from genome assembly GCF_000217955.3 of Pseudomonas fluorescens HK44. Taxonomy (GTDB): domain Bacteria; phylum Pseudomonadota; class Gammaproteobacteria; order Pseudomonadales; family Pseudomonadaceae; genus Aquipseudomonas; species Aquipseudomonas fluorescens_AQ. The sequence continues at coordinate 94,801 of NZ_AFOY02000019.1, forward strand.
TGTGGCCTTGGAGCGTTTATCGCCGGCAATGACGGCCGCAACTCACTGCGCGTCGGCATGGGCCTGTCGCAGATTGGCGAATTCTCTTTCATCATCGCGGCGCTGGGCATGACCTTGCAGGTCACCAGCGATTTCCTTTATCCGGTGGCGGTCGCTGTTTCGGCCATCACCACTTTGCTGACGCCGTACCTGATCCGTGCCGCCGATCCGCTTTCACTGAAGCTGGCTGCGGTTATCCCGCAGCGTTTTGGCCGCGTGTTGGGGATGTATGGGGAGTGGCTGCGCAGCATTCAACCGCAGGGCGAGGGTGCGCTGCTGGCGTCGATGATTCGGCGGATTCTGTTGCAGGTCGGGGTCAATCTGGCGCTGGTGGTGGCAATCTTCTTTTCGGGGAGTTTTTTTGCCGAGCGGATTTCCAGCTATCTGCATGTCTGGATCAATGATCCGAGCTGGCAGAAGGCGCTGATCTGGGGCGGGGCATTGCTGCTGTCGCTGCCGTTCCTGATTGCCGCTTATCGCAAGCTGAAGGCGCTCTCGATGCTGCTGGCGGAAATGGGCGTGAAATCGGAAATGGCCGGCCGCCACACGCAGCGAGTGCGTCGGGTGATCGCCGAAGTGATCCCGATTCTCTCGCTGCTGGTGATTTTCCTGCTGCTGGCAGCCTTGTCGGCCAGTATCTTGCCGACCAACAAGTTGCTGGTGCTGATTGCCGTCGTGACCGCCGCAGTGGCGGCCCTGCTCTGGCGCTGGTTCATCCGCGTGCACACGCGGATGCAGATCGCCCTGCTGGAAACCCTGGACAATCACAAGGACTCGTCCGGGCATTGACCCCGCGGAGCGTCAGGCAGATCAGCTTTCCAGCCAGACGTCCCGCGCCCAGTGCCACACCGATTCCCAGGTTTCTTCGGCCAACAGCTCTTCTTCGGCCAGCCACAGCACCACGGTGCCGTCCTCTTCGACCAGGTAGTAGTTGTCACCGTCCTGGCAGATCGGAATCATGCTGCGATCAACACCGGCATCCCAGGCGTTGGCGGCAACGTCCGGCAGGTAGGTGTGCGATTGCGGGTCGGTGACAGTCACTGGCTCCAGGCTGCCGTAAACGACGTCGCTGACAGTCAGCAGGAATTCTCTGAAGACGAACGGGATATCGATGAACAGTTGTTCTTCGATTTCCACCAGCAGGTCTTCGTCAGGCAGCTCCAAGGGCACCGGTACCGGTTCGTTGGCTTCTCGCAGTTGTTCGATGATTTCTTCCACGTCCGGGATCCTCTTGCTCAATGGCGCGGTTTAGTTGGGGCGGTTTATACAGTAGCTCGCTATAGATGCAACTGCGAAATAGAAAACCCCGGACGAGTCCGGGGTTTTCATTACAGCATGCGAAACGAGGGCGGAATTAACCGTTCTGACGGATACCGGCCACCAGCCAAGGCTGGTTTTCGCCTTGCGGACGTTCCATGTTCCAGCTTTCGCTGAACACTTCGCCTTGGTCGAAACGCGAGTTTTTCGACACGCCCGTGAAGGTCAGAGTGGCGATGGTCTTGTCTGCGCGATCATCCACGCCGTCCAGCTGAACGTGGAGGTTGTCGATATAGGTGGACTGGAAGCCGTCACCCAGATCGGCACGTTCACGCTTGAGGAACTCCAGCATTTGCGGGGTCACGAACTCGGCGATCTTGTCCATTTCGTTGGCGTCCCAGTGCTGTTGCAGGGACTGGAAGTGGTTGCGTGCGGCTTCAACGAAGCGCTCTTCGTTGAACCAGGCCGGAGCGTTGATCACCGGACGAGCGGCAGCAGGGGCCGCCGAACCGCCGAAGATCGAACCCATGGCCGGCTTCTGTTCGTACACTTCGCGCTGCATTGGCGCGCCCGCAGGGGCCATATGCTCCTGTTGCTTGCGGCGACGAGCGGCGATGAAGCGGAAGATCACGAACCCGATGACGGCCATGATCAGGATGTCGAAAATCTGCATGCCATGGAAGCCGCCGCCCATGAACATGGAGGCCAGCAGGCCGCCGGCAGCGATACCGGCCAGAGGGCCGAGCCAGCGCGAAGCACCGCCAGCTTTGGCGGCAGCGCCTGCGGCACCCGCAGCACCGGCGGTCGCGGCAGCAGACCCCATGCCTGGCGAGGACGGCGCCATTTGGCTGGTCTGGTGGGTAGGCGCAGCGCCTACGCTTTTGCCGCCACCGAAGCGCTTGGCGTTGGCGTCGAGGCTCATCGTCAGGCCGATGCACAGCGCCAGGGCGATGCTAAGAAAACGTTTCATAAAGGGAATTCCCATTTGTGGATGGCACGCGCGCCATGTTGCACAGGTGAAGTGACACTGGCTAGCGGCAGAGTGTTACGGGCTTTTGCCTGACAGGCTGCGTTCAGCTCCGTCGGTACAAGTAGGCGTATGTATCTTTGTCTGTAGGACAAGTGGATTGGTTGAGCAGGAACGTTGCTTAACGTCGCAATGCCAACATCACCACGCCTGCCGTGATCAGACCGATTCCACCCCATTGGCGCAGGTCGAGCCGCTCACCCAGCAACACTGCGCCCAGCACGGCCACCAGCACCACACTGAGTTTGTCGACGGGTGCTACCAGCGAGGCTGGCCCGAGTTTCAGCGCACGGAAGTAGCAAATCCACGAGGCACCGGTTGCCAGGCCGGACAGCAGCAGGAACAGGTAGCTCTTGGCGGATATTGATCCTAATGACTGATATTGGCCCGTTGCGTACAAAATCAAGGCCAGGCTGACCAATACCACGATTGTGCGCAGCAGCGTGGCGAAGTCGGAATTGACGTTTTCGATGCCGACTTTGGCGAAAATCGCCGTCAGCGCAGCGAAAGCCGCCGATAACAGGGCCCAGAATGTCCAGGAAGAAAAAAAGCCCGAGCCCATGTTTATGATGCCTTCTATCAGATCAATCCGTGGGAGCCTGCAGTTGGATGCAGCGCTAGATTCTGTGGGAGCGAGCCTGCTCGCGATGGCGGCACCGCGGAGTATCGGAGCACCGCGTCATCGTTCATCGCGAGCAGGCTCGCTCCCACAGAAAGCTATCAGACAGATAGCCGTTAGATGGCTTCGAGCTTGGCGTAGCCGAGCATCAGCCACTTGCTGCCTTCGCTGAAGTTCACTTGCACCCGGGCTTGCGCGCCGGCGCCTTCGAAGTTGAGGATCACCCCTTCGCCGAAGATCGCGTGCTGCACTTGCTGACCGAGGCTGAACGCGGTTTCCGGGATTTCCGTGCCGGCGAACAGGCTGCTCGAATTTTGCTTCTGGCCACCACCGAACGGACGGCTGACGCTGTTGGACAGTCGCACTTCCTGAATCAGGCCTTTAGGGACTTCGCGTACGAAGCGTGAAACCTTGTTGTAGGTTTCGCTGCCGTACAGGCGTCGGGTTTCGGCGTAGGTCATCACCAGGTTTTGCATGGCCCGGGTAATGCCGACGTAGGCCAGACGGCGTTCCTCTTCAAGGCGGCCGGGCTCTTCCAGGCTCATTTTGTGCGGGAACAGGCCTTCTTCCATGCCCACCAGGAACACGTAAGGGAATTCCAGGCCTTTGGCGCTGTGCAAGGTCATCAGCTGAATGCTGTCTTCATGCTCGTCGGCCTGAGTATCGCCGGCTTCCAGCGAGGCATGGCCGAGGAACGCGGCCAGCGGCGTCAGGTCTTCGTCTTCCTCGGCACTTTCGAAGTTGCGCGCCGCGCTGACCAGTTCTTCAAGGTTTTCTACCCGCGCCTGGCCTTTTTCGCCTTTCTCCGCTTGGTGATAGGCAATCAGGCCGGACTGCTCGATGACAGTCTGGGTCATCAGGTGCAGCGGCATTTCGGCGGTTGTGGTCGCCAGGTGCTCGATCAGCTCGATGAACGCACCCAAGGCGCCGGCTGCGCGACCGGTGAGGCCTTTATTGGCCACCAGCTGACGCATGGCTTCCCACATCGACACATCGCTGTGACGAGCGTGGTCGCGGATCGCTTCAACGGTTTTTTCGCCGATGCCACGGGCCGGAACGTTGATCACCCGCTCCAGCGCCGCATCGTTGCCACGACCTTCGAGCAACCGCAGGTAGGCCATGGCGTTCTTGATTTCAGCCCGTTCGAAGAAGCGTTGGCCACCATAGATACGGTACGGAATGCGTTCACGCAGTAAAGCTTCTTCCAAAACCCGCGATTGGGCGTTGGAGCGGTACAAAATCGCGATATCGCTGCGCGCCATGCCGGTTTTCAGCGCACTTTCGATGGTTTCCACCACGTAGCGTGCTTCGTCATGTTCGTTGAACGCGGCGTATAGGTTGATCGCTTCGCCTTCGCCGCCGTCGGTCCACAGCTCTTTGCCCAGACGCCCGGTGTTGTTGGCGATCAAGGCGTTGGCGGCCTTGAGGATCCCGGCGGTGGAGCGGTAGTTCTGTTCCAGTCGAATGACTTCCGCGTCCGGGAAGTCGGCCGAATACTGGTGAATGTTCTCGATTTTCGCGCCGCGCCAGCCGTAGATCGACTGATCGTCGTCGCCAACCACCATCAGGCTGTCGCCGCCCTTGGCCAGCAGACGCAACCAGGCGTACTGCACTGCGTTGGTGTCCTGGAATTCGTCCACCAGCACATGACGGAAACGCTTCTGATAATGCGCCAGAAGACCCGGATGGTCGCGCCACAGGTCGAGGGCGCGCAGCAGCAGTTCGGAGAAGTCGATGACGCCAGCGCGCAGGCACGCGGCCTCATAGGCTTCATAGATGCTGCGCATGGTGGCCAGGAACAGATCGCCGCTGGCTTGAATATGTTGCGGGCGCAGGCCTTCGTCTTTCTGCCCGTTGATGAACCACTGGGCCTGACGCGCCGGCCAGCGTTGCTCGTCGAGGCCCAGCTCACGGATCACCCGCTTGACCAGACGTTGCTGGTCATCGCTGTCGAGGATCTGGAAGGTCTGGCTCAGGCCGGCTTCCTGCCAGTGCGCCCGCAGCAAGCGGTGCGCCAGGCCGTGGAAGGTGCCGACCCACATGCCGGCCGGGTTGATACCCATCAGCTGCTCGATGCGATGGCGCATCTCGGCAGCGGCCTTGTTGGTGAAAGTCACCGACAGGATCGAGTGTGGCGAGGCGTTCTCGACCTGGATCAACCAGGCGATACGGTGCACCAGCACACGGGTTTTACCGGAACCAGCACCGGCCAGGACCAACTGACGACCCACGGAGGCAGCTACGGCCTGACGTTGGGCATCGTTGAGGGAGTTCAGCAGAAGGGAGAGATCATCGCGCATCCGGGCATTCTAGGGCGCTGCGCCACACCGGGCAAACCGAGCTTTGCATTAACCGATGAAAGAAGCGCTGGGGACGACCGGTCAGTCATTCGTTGCAAGCCTTGATGGGCCGCGCTTCTGTGGTTTTGAGCGCTGGCAACGGGCCATTTGTTTTATCGGTTTTATGACCTGGAACAGTTTGGTCCGGGCCATTGCTTGTGTATGCTCCGTCGACGTTTCGGGCTCATCACGCTCACCCTTATAAGAATAAGAATATTGCCTATGACCCTCAGCCCCAGCCTGTCGGGCCCTTCTGTGGAACCGCGGGTTATCCGCAAACAGTACGCCATGGAGATGGCGGTCGAGCGCACGCGTCTGCTGTATCAGGGCTCGTTGCTGCCCACGCTGTTCATGTTGATCAATGGTCTGGTCTGCGCCGGGTTGCTCTGGAGCCCGCAGCGCTACTTCCTGGTGAGCATCTGGCTGATCTGGTTACTGTCGCTGGTGGCGTTGCGGGTGATTCAGGTCGCAGCCTTCGACTCGGCGATGCCCAGCCGTCAGGCGCAGCCAGTCTGGCGCCGAATGTTTCTGCTGGGTTCGGCCATGACCGGCCTGACGCTGGCCGGTGCCGGTATTGCCCTGGTGCCCACCGACAGCTTCCTGCAACAAGCCTGGGTATTCGGCCTGATTGGCGCGGCGACTCTCTCGGCCAGTGTCGCCTATGCGGTGAGCCTGCCAGCCTTCCTGTCGTTCACCTTGCCGTGTCTGTTACCGGCGATCGGTTATTTGTTCTGGGGCGGCGATGAACAGCAGCAGGGCTGGGGTTGGCTCGGGCTGATTCTGTTGGGTTCTCTGAGTGTGGTCGCATGGCAGGTCAACCGGCTGATCCAGCATGGGTTGATGCGGCGTTTCCAGAATCAGGCACTGATCGAGCACTTGCAGCAGGCGCAAAGTCGCAGCGAGCAGCTTAATCAGGAATTGGCGCGGGAAATCGAACAGCGTCGCCACGCCGAAGAAGAGCTGCGTGAGGCTCAGGTTGGTCTCGAAAGCAGGGTGGCCCAGCGTAGCCGCGAACTGGACGCTGCCAACCAGGCCCTGAGCAAGAGCGAAGCGCGGCTGGCGCTGGCGTTGAAGGCCAGTGAACTGGGGCTCTGGGACTGGAACCTGCAAACCGATGAGGTGCATCACACCCAACTCAAGGAGTTGTTCGGCATTGAGCCGGAATTCGTCACGGCGATGCTCAGTCACTTGAGGCCGCGACTGCACCCGCAGGACTTGCCGCCGCTGCGGCGGGCGCTGGTCGAGCATTTGAAGGGCCGCACCGAGGATTATCAAATCGAATACCGCGTGCGCCACGGCGATGGCCACTGGGTCTGGATCGAAGACCGCGGTCGGGCAGTGGAGCGGGGGGCCAATGGGCGGGTGGTCCGGATGGTTGGCACCCGGCGCGACATCAGCGTCAGCAAAGGGCTTGAAGAGCAGCGGCAACTGGCCGCGACGGTATTTGAAGCCGCTAGCGAAGGTATTGTGATTTTCGACCCGAATTACGCCTTGATTGCGGTCAATCAGGCGTTCAGCCGGGTCACCGGGTATCAGATTGAAGATTTGTTGGGGCGCAACGTCGTCGAGTTGCCGTGCAGTCGCGACGCGCGGCGGCACTACTCGGTGATCCATCAGGCATTGGAACAGCAGGGCAGTTGGCAGGGCGAGTTGGTGGAAGCGCGCAAAAACGGTGAGCTCTATCCGCAATGGCTGCAACTGAATGTGGTGCGCGATTCTCGGGGAAATGTCAGTCATATCGTGGGCTTTTTCGCCGATCTGTCAGCCCGGCGCGAATCCGAAGAGCGCATGCGCTACCTGACCCACTACGACGAACTGACCGGGCTGGCCAATCGCTCATTGTTCCGCGAACGCCTGCATGAAGCCCATCAACGGGTGCGCCAGGGCGGCCGGAGTCTGGCGCTGCTGCACATCAACCTGGACCGCTTCAAATTGCTCAACGACAGCCTCGGCCATGAAGTCGCCGATCAGATGCTGCAGAAAATGGCTCGGCGTCTGGTCAATGCGCTGCCGGAGGCGGACACCATTGCGCGCTTGTCCGGCGACGAGTTCGCGGTGCTGTTCGATGCGTATGGCAACCTGTCGAGCCTGGCGCGGGTCGCCACGCGATTGTCGACCAAGCTGCGTTTGCCGCTGACCGTTGAGGGTCATGAGCTGGTGGTCAGTGCGTCGATGGGCATCAGCATGTTGCCGGACAACGCACGGGAAATTTCCGCGCTGGTCAGCCAGTCAAACATGGCCATGCAACATGCCAAGCATCTGGGCGGGAACAATTTCCAGTTCTACACCGACAGCCTGCAGGCCAGCACCCTTGAGCGCTTGCAGCTGGAGAACCAACTGCGCAAGGCCATCGAAGAAAAGCAGTTGAAGGTGTTTTACCAACCGAAACTCTGTCTCGCGACTGGCCGGCTGAACGCCGCTGAAGCGCTGGTGCGCTGGGATCACCCGACCATGGGGCGGGTGCCGCCGGGGGATTTTATCGGGTTGGCAGAGGAGGTCGGGTTGATCGGGGCCATTGGCGAATTCGTGCTACGCCAGGCCTGCTGGCAAGCGTGTGAGTGGCAGCGTCAGGGGCTGGAGCCGATTCGGGTTTCGGTCAATCTGTCGGTCCACCAGCTGCGTCAGGGCAAGCTGGTCAGCCTGGTGCGCCAGGTGCTTGAAGAAACCGGTCTGGCGCCGCACTACCTCGAACTGGAACTGACGGAAAGCCAATTGCTGGACAGCGTCGAACACATCATCGCGACCTTCCAGCAGTTGCGTGATCTCGGCGTGAAACTGGCGATCGACGACTTTGGCACGGGGTATTCGTCGCTGAGCTACCTCAAGCGCATTCCTGTGGACTACGTGAAGATCGATCAGGCGTTTATCCGTGGGTTGGGTGAGGGAAGTGAAGACGCGGCGATCACCCGGGCAATTATTGCCATGGCGCATGGTCTGTCGCTCAAGGTGGTGGCTGAAGGCGTCGAGCGTCCGGAGCAGCTTGAGTTCCTCAAGGCCGAGTTATGCGACGAAGTCCAGGGTTACCTGATCAGCCGTCCGGTGGAGGCATTTGCCGTGGCTGAACTGCTGCGTGCCGACAACCCATTTGCGTAGCCTGCTGCTACATGGGGCCTGCCCGGCCAAAACAAGGGCATCGAGTTACGCATTGAACAGGCAAAAAGCGAATTCTTGTAGTATAACTACAAGATTGCTACATCCCCGGCGTCAGCCAATAACAATGAGTCCTGCCCTTTGAACCTGTTGCAGCACATCGCCCAGTCACGCCATCTGTTACGCAAGTCGGAGCTCAAGGTCGCCGATCATGTGCTGCTTGATCCTGCGGCTGTGATGCACAGTTCCATGGCCGATCTTGCCCACAGTGTCGGCATCAGCGAACCGACCATCGTGCGCTTCTGCCGGGCCATCGGTTGTTCCGGCTTTCAGGACTTGAAGCTGAAACTGGCGCAAAGCCTGGCAGCAGGAGCGAGTTTCGGGCAGTTCGCGATTCACGAAGACGATTCCGTCGCCGACTACAGCCTGAAAATTTTCGACACCACCCTGCACACCCTGATGGAAGTTCGCGAGAAGCTTGATCCGTTGGAGTTGCAGAGGGCTGTGACCCTCATGTCCCAGGCTCAGCGCGTCGAGTTCTATGGCTTTGGTGCGTCCGGCGCCGTTGCAGCGGATGCCCAGCACAAGTTTTTCCGTTTGCTGCTGACCGCAGCAGCCTATTCCGACCCGCACATGCAGGCGATGTCGGCGGTCACGCTGAAGCCGACGGACGTGGCGATCTGCATTTCCCAGTCCGGCCGTTCCAAGGATCTGTTGATCACCGCCAACCTGGTGCGTGAAAGCGGTGCTTCGCTGATCACGTTGTGCCCAAGCCAGACCCCGTTGGCCGAGCTGTCGACCGTCAACCTGGCGATTGATGTGCACGAAGACACCGAAATCTACACGCCGCTGACCTCGCGTATCGCGCACCTGGTGGTGATCGACGTGCTGGCCATGGGCGTGGCCATGGCGCGCGGGCCGAGCCTGGTCAACCACCTCAAGAGCGTCAAGCGCAGCCTTCGCAGCCTGCGTCTGTCGCCCAAGTCGGTCAAAGCCCTCGACGATTGAATTGCGGATAGTGTAGTGATGGGCTTGCTGTGGCGAGGGAGCTTGCTCCCGCCGACCGGTCCGCGTTCGGGCGCAGCAGTCGTAAAAGCTTTGGGGCCGCTTCGCGACCCAGCGCGAGCAAGCTCCCTCGCCACAGAGGCAGAACAAATTTTCATCTGTCTGTCATCCCCGCGCCGCCAAACCGTCATCCCCCGCGCCTATCTTGAAACTCCCGTACTCGCCTTGGGAGACTCGAAATGGCCCAGCACTACGAAGAACGCAACAGCGCAGTCAAAACCCGCCGTCAGCAAGAAGACCAGCGTCGCATGGCGTTTCGCCGCGCGATTGAAGATCGCTGCGAGCACCGCCAGCTTCTGGCCGAGATCGGTGAATACCCGGATCTGGAGCTCAACTACTGGCAGGCAACACCGGCAGTTTCGCGTCGAAACGCTCAACCAGCGCGCTGATCTGCACCCGTTCACTGCGGACAAACCCCAGGAACGCATGCGCTACCGGTGACAGGCGTTTGGCTTTGGCCTGCACCAGGCACCAGCTGCGGTACAACGGCAGCTCTTCGACCGGCAGCTCTTTGAGCCCGCCGGTCGCCAACTCCAGGTTCAGGGCGTGGCGCGTCAACAAGGCCAGGCCCAGACCCGCCACCACGCATTCGCGCTGGGCTTCGGCCGACGAGACTTCCTGAGTCTGGTTGAAGTGCACGCGTTTCTCTTTGAAATACTCCTCGCACGCCAGTCGAGTCCCGGAGCCGGGTTCGCGCAGCAGCAATGTGTAGGGCTCAAGATCCTGCAAACGCAGGGGCCCCATGTGGCACAGCGGATGATCCGGTGGCGCCACGGCGACAATCGGGTTGTTGAGGAACGGCAAGAACTCCAGGCCCATGTCCTGCGGCACCATGGACATGATCACCAGGTCGTCGCGGTTATCGGACAGGCGTCGGATGACCTGTCCACGGTTGACCACCGTCAGTTGCAGGTTCACTTCCGGGTGCTGGCGCTTGAAGGCGGCAAACAAGTGCGGTACGAAGTACTTGGCGCTGGATTCCACTGCCAGTTTCAGCTGGCCTTGCAACGAGCCCTGCATGTCCGAGAGCTGCATATCGAGGTTTTCCAGGCGCCCGAAAATATCCCGACTGGCGCGCTGTAACGCTTCAGCCGCTTCGGTCATGTAGAGCTTTTTGCCGACGTAATCGAACAAAGGCTGACCAATCAGCTCTTCAAGCTGACGAATCTGTAGGCTGACGGCCGGTTGTGTGAGCGACATTTCGTCGGCTGCACGGCTGTAGGAACGCAAATCGCAGACTTCATTGAAGATCTGAAGTTGGCGTAATGTCATACGCATCAAAGACTTACGCATTTTCTAGGGACTCTGGTCGCAGGCTGGTCGTTCAACTATAAGTCTTTGCTTATGCCTGACCCAATAATTATTGATTTTTGTTAATCCCTTGAGCGGGCTAGTGTGACTACGCGACTGGCTTGAAACATTTAGTCACGCGCCGACCCAGTCCAAGGTCGTGGGTAGCAACCGGCTCAAGGAAACCTCCAAGTGATAAAAAAGATCCTGATTGCCAACCGTGGTGAGATTGCCGTACGAATCGTACGTGCCTGCGCCGAGATGGGCATTCGTTCGGTCGCGATCTATTCCGACGCCGATCGCCATGCGTTGCATGTCAAACGCGCCGATGAAGCCCACAGCATTGGTGCCGAGCCACTGGCCGGCTACCTGAACCCGCGCAAGCTGGTGAACCTCGCGGTGGAAACCGGTTGCGACGCGTTGCACCCAGGTTATGGCTTTCTTTCGGAAAACGCCGAGCTGGCCGATATCTGCGCCGAGCGCGGTATCAAATTCATTGGCCCGTCGGCAGAAGTCATTCGCCGCATGGGCGACAAGACCGAAGCCCGCCGCAGCATGATCAAGGCTGGCGTGCCGGTCACACCGGGCACTGAAGGCAACGTCGCCGACATCGCCGAAGCCCTGGCCGAAGGCGATCGCATCGGTTACCCGGTGATGCTCAAGGCCACCTCCGGTGGTGGCGGTCGCGGGATTCGTCGCTGCAACAGCCGCGATGAACTCGAACAAGCTTTCCCTCGGGTGATTTCCGAAGCGACCAAGGCCTTTGGTTCGGCGGAAGTCTTCCTCGAAAAATGCATCGTCAATCCCAAGCACATCGAAGCGCAGATCCTCGGCGACAGCTTCGGCAACGTGGTGCACCTGTTCGAGCGTGATTGCTCGATCCAGCGTCGTAACCAGAAGCTGATCGAGATCGCCCCGAGCCCGCAACTGACGCCAGAGCAGCGCGCCTACATCGGCGACCTGTCGGTGCGTGCGGCCAAGGCGGTGGGTTACGAGAACGCCGGCACCGTGGAGTTCCTGCTCGCCGAGGGCGAGGTGTACTTCATGGAGATGAACACCCGCGTGCAGGTGGAACACACCATCACCGAAGAAATCACCGGTATCGACATCGTCCGTGAGCAGATCCGCATTGCCTCCGGCCTGCCGCTGTCAGTGAAGCAGGAAGACATCCAGCACCGCGGTTTTGCGCTGCAATTCCGGATCAACGCCGAAGACCCGAAAAACAACTTCCTGCCGAGCTTCGGCAAGATCACCCGTTACTACGCACCCGGCGGTCCCGGCGTACGTACCGACACGGCGATCTACACCGGTTACACCATTCCACCGTTCTACGATTCCATGTGCCTGAAACTGGTGGTCTGGGCGTTGACCTGGGAAGAGGCAATGGACCGCGGCTTGCGTGCCCTCGACGACATGCGTCTGCAAGGGGTCAAGACCACTGCCGCCTACTACCAGGAAATCCTGCGTAACCCGGAATTCCGTAGCGGTCAGTTCAACACCAGCTTCGTTGAAAGCCACCCTGAGCTGACCAACTACTCGATCAAGCGCAAACCCGAAGAGCTGGCCCTGGCCATCGCCGCCGCCATCGCCGCCCACGCAGGCCTGTGAGGAATATTCCAATGACTAAGAAAATCCACGTAACCGACACAATCCTGCGCGACGCCCACCAATCGCTGCTTGCGACCCGCATGCGCACCGACGACATGCTGCCGATCTGCGACAAGCTCGACAAAGTCGGCTACTGGTCGCTGGAAGTCTGGGGCGGCGCGACCTTCGATGCCTGCGTACGTTTCCTGAAAGAAGATCCGTGGGAGCGTTTGCGCAAACTGCGTGCGGCGCTGCCTAACACTCGTCTGCAAATGCTCCTGCGTGGCCAGAACCTGTTGGGCTACCGGCACTATAGCGACGACGTGGTCAAAGCCTTTGTCGCCAAGGCGGCCGTGAACGGCATCGACGTGTTCCGCATCTTCGATGCGATGAACGACGTGCGTAACCTGCGGGTGGCCATCGAAGCGGTGAAAGCCGCCGGCAAACACGCCCAGGGCACCATCGCCTACACCACCAGCCCGGTGCACACCATCGAGGCGTTCGTGGCGCAAGCCAAGCAAATGGAATCCATGGGTTGCGACTCCGTGGCGATCAAGGACATGGCCGGTCTGCTGACCCCGTACGCCACTGGCGAGTTGGTCAAAGCACTGAAAAGCGAGCAGTCGCTGCCCGTGTTCATCCACTCTCACGATACCGCCGGCCTGGCCGCGATGTGCCAACTCAAGGGCATCGAAAATGGTGCCGACAATATCGACACCGCGATCTCCAGTTTCGCCTGGGGCACCAGTCACCCGGGCACCGAGTCGATGGTCGCCGCCCTTAAAGGCAGTGAGTTCGACACCGGCCTGAGTCTGGAGCTGCTGCAGGAAATCGGTCTGTACTTCTACGCCGTGCGCAAGAAGTACCATCAGTTCGAAAGCGAATTCACCGCCGTCGACACCCGCGTGCAGGTCAATCAGGTGCCAGGCGGGATGATTTCCAACCTGGCCAACCAGTTGAAAGAGCAGGGCGCGCTGAACCGCATGAGTGAAGTGTTGGCCGAAATCCCACGGGTTCGCGAAGACCTCGGCTTCCCACCGCTGGTGACCCCGACGTCGCAGATCGTCGGTACTCAGGCGTTCTTCAACGTGTTGGCCGGTGAGCGCTACAAGACCATCACCAACGAAGTGAAGCTCTACCTGCAAGGCGGCTACGGCAAGGCACCGGGTGTTGTTAACGAGCAGCTGCGCCGTCAGGCGATCGGCAGCGAAGAAGTCATCGATGTCCGTCCGGCGGATTTGATCAAGCCGGAAATGACCAGGCTGCGCGGCGAAATCGGTGCGTTGGCCAAGTCTGAAGAAGACGTATTGACCTATGCGATGTTCCCGGACATCGGCCGCAAGTTCCTCGAAGAACGCGAAGCCGGCACCCTGACTCCGGAAGTGTTGTTGCCGATTCCGGAAGCTGGCGGCGTGACCTCGGCGGGCGGCGAAGGTGTGCCGACCGAGTTCGTCATCGACGTTCACGGTGAAACCTACCGCGTCGACATCACCGGAGTGGGCGTCAAGTCCGAAGGCAAGCGTCACTTCTACCTGTCCATCGACGGCATGCCGGAAGAAGTGGTGTTCGAACCACTCAACGAATTCGTCAGCGGCGGCAGCAGCAAGCGCAAGCAAGCCAGTGAGCCGGGCCACATCAGCACCACCATGCCGGGCAACATCGTTGATGTGCTGGTCAAGGAAGGCGACACCGTGAAAGCCGGCCAGGCAGTGCTGATCACCGAAGCGATGAAGATGGAAACCGAAGTGCAATCGGCCATCGCAGGCAAAGTCACCGCCATCCATGTGGTCAAGGGCGACCGAGTCAATCCGGGCGAAATCCTGATCGAGATCGAAGGCTGATTTAACAGCCTCGACTGCAACGCTTTTACCTCGGGGGGGCATGTGCTCCCCTTTTTTTCGCCCCGGATTTGTGGGCGTTAGTAGCCCATCCGCCACTGACCCATCACTGTAATCAGGCGCGGCACTCCACCAGGGTTTTCACCTGCCCGGACGCTGTCTGGTTCTCATCCGACAGCCACTTCTCAAACCCTGCCCCAATCGCCGGCCATTCCGAATCCAGAATCGAATACCACGCGGTGTCGCGGTTCTGGCCCTTGACCACCATGTGCTGGCGGAACACGCCTTCGAAGCTGAAGCCCAGGCGTTCGGCGGCGTATTTGGAGCGAGCGTTGCCGTTGTTGCACTTCCACTCCAGGCGACGGTAGCCGAGGGCGAACGATTCCTTGGCCAGCAGGTACACCGCTTCGGTGCTTTTCGGTGAGCGCTGCATTGCTGCGCCGAAGGTGACGTGGCCGATTTCGATGCGGCCCTGGGCCGGGACGATCGACATCAGGCTGAGAAGGCCTTGCACTTCACCGGTGGCGCGGTCGATCACGCTGAAGAAATACGGGTCGCTGTTGGCGGCGTGGTTATTCAGCCAATCGTTGAAGACGCTGCGTTCCGGGAATGGGCCGTAAGGCAAGTAATCCCAAAGTTTCGGGTCGGCGCCCGGGCCTTGCAGGGTTTTGAACAAGCCGTCGGCGTGGCGTGCCGGGTCGAGTTTTTCCAGGCGAATGAAGCGTCCTTCGATCAGTTGAACCGTTGGCGCCGGGACACCTTTCCAGTCCGCGAGTGAAGTCGACATGTTGCTCTCCTTGAACCTTAAAGGCCTTTGCGAAACTGGATGAAACCCGGGCGTTCGGCGATGCGCTCGTAGAGCTGGATCGCGGTGGCGTTGGTTTCGTGGGTCAGCCAATGAACCTTGCAGCAACCGTCGGCCTTGGCCGTTGCGTAGACGAATTCGATCAGCTTGCGGCCGACACCGGTGCCGTGGGTTTCGGGTGTCACCAGCAAATCTTGCAGGTAGCAGGCGTTTTCGATGCTCCAGTTCGAGCGGTGATAGATGAAATGCACCATGCCCACCGCTTTGCCGTCAGCCCAGGCGAGGGCGGCGTGAGTCGGCTCGCTCGGGTCAAGGAACCGTTGCCAGGTGCTGTGGCTGACGGCCTCTGGCAACTCGGTGTTGTAGAAGCGCAGGTAGGCTTGCCACAACGGCAGCCAGGCGGCGTGGTCGTCGGCGGTGACACGGCGAATCTCGATCTGACTCATGATCATTCCTTTGGCATCAAATGGGCGAGGGCCTGGTCGTGCGGGTTGGCGCTGGCGCTCAACCCTTCGCGCACGCCGGCGATGTCTGCGGTACTGCGGTTCTGGCTGAGCTTGCGCTTGCCTTCCAGGCGCTGGATCGGCAGGGCGAAGCCGACAATGGCCTTGAGCATGCCATCGATGTAATGGGCCGGCGCATCGTCGACTTTCCACGGCTTGGCGCGGTCGCGCTCATGGCGATCGGTCAGGGCGCTGACCAGATTGCGCAGGTGATGAGCATCGCTGAACACCTCGGCGCTGCCATAGGCATGCACCGCCACGTAGTTCCAGGTTGGCACGACTTTACCGTGTTCAGCTTTGCTGGGGTAAAACGACGGGCTGACGTAAGCATCGGCCCCGGCAAAAATCACCAACGCCTCGGCCCCGGCCTCCAACGCCTGCCACTGTGGATTGGCCCGGGCCAAGTGGCCGTAAAGGGTGCCATTCGGGCCTTGTTCGGGGCTGAGCAGCAGCGGCACATGGCTGGCCTGCAAGCCTTGCTCGCCGTGAGTGACGAGGATGGCCAGGCGTGTGTCGAGGATCTGCTGATGCAGGGCGGGAAGGTCTTCGATGGCAAATGCGCTGGGGGTATACATGGATATTTTCCTTGGCGAATGCTTGTATCCTAGGCAGGCTATTGGTCTGTTGTAAGAGCCATTAACAGCAAATTTCGTAGGTCCATTAACAGGGTTCCATTGCCATGAACAACCCGCCACTGTCCCTGTCGTTCAATCCGGCGGGTATCGAGCTTGATCGCCGTCAGGGCTTGAGTCGCCAGCTCTATCAAGCATTACGCCTGCGTGTGCTCGACGGTCGGCTGGTGAGTGGCACGCGCTTGCCTGCCAGCCGCGATCTGGCTGCGGCGTTATCGATTTCGCGCAATAGCGTGGTCCGTGCCTACGACCAACTCTACGCCGAAGGTTTCATCGAAGGGCGGGTGGGGGACGGCACGTACGTGGCGCAATTGCCGGACACTGCATTGCCGGCGAAAAAACTATCCACAAAAGTATCCACAGGGTTACCAACAGGCTTGTCCACAGGCTTATCCACAAATTGGCTGGATTTACCTGTGGTTACATCCAGTAAAGTTATCCACAGTGGTGCTCTGGAGCGGGTCGAGAAGCACCATTTGCCCAGGCCGCCAAGTGGCCCGCCGAGGGCTTTTCGGGTGGGTGTACCGGCCTTTGACCTGTTCCCGTTTGAGGTCTGGGCCAAGCTGAATGCGGCTTTCTGGCGTAAGCCGGATTTACAGCAACTGTGTTACGGCGCGCCCGAAGGTGACGAGCGCTTGCGCGGATTGATCGCGGCTTATCTGCGCAGTTCGCGCGGCATGCAGTGCAGTGCTGAGCAAATTGTGATCACCAGTGGCGCACAGCAGGGGATTAGCCTTTGTGCACAGCTACTGGTGGAGCCCGGCGATGGGGTAGCGGTGGAAAACCCCGGCTATCGCGCGGCCGGGCATGCCTTCGCCGTGGCCGGGGCGCGGTTGCATGGGGTCTCGGTGGACAACGACGGCATCAATTGTGCCGAACTGGCTGAGTTGAGCGACTGCCGATTGGCCTATGTCACGCCGTCTCATCAGTACCCGACCGGGGTGATCATGAGCCTGGCGCGGCGTCTGGAGTTGCTCGCCTGGGCTGAGCGCACTGACGGCTGGATCATCGAGGACGACTACGACGGCGAGTATCGCTACAGCGGCGCCCCGTTGGCGCCCTTGGCGGCGCTGGATCGACAGGGGCGGGTGCTTTACGTCGGCACCTTCGGCAAAGTCGCGTTTCCGGCGTTGCGCCTGGGCTATCTGGTGTTGCCGATGGGGCTGGTAGATGCGTTTTCCCAGCGTCGTGCGGTGGATGTGCGCCATTCCGAGGTGAGCACTCAGGCGGTGATGGCCGAGTTCATGGCTGCCGGGCATTTTCAGCGGCATATTCGCCGTATGCGGCGCGCGGCCTTGAGTCGTCGCAACACGCTGTTGGCCGGTTGGCCTGTGGATATCCCAGGGGTTGGCAGCCTGCCAAGTGTCGCGGCAGGGCTGCACTTGACGGTGGCAGTCGACACTCAGGCCCGCGAGCGCGAATTGATCGAAAAAGCTGCCAGCGTCGACGTCGAGATCAATGGCCTGAGCAATTACTGGCTGCCGGACTCATGCACTCCGTCGGATCAGCGTGCCGGGTTGGTCTTGGGTTTCGCGGCGGTGCCCGAGGCGGCGATCAGCGCAGCGCTCGGGCGGTTGAAAAAGGTCTGGTGACGTTGATGCCTGAAGGGCTGAGTCTCCGTCACAAAAAGACCCGCACACGTACGGGTCTTCGGTTTCAGCGGCGTCAGTGTTTCAGGTGCCGGACTTGATCTTGGTCCAGGCCCGGGTCCGCGCCCGTTCCGCATCGCGCGGCAGCGGTTGCAGGGTGTAGAGCGTGCTCATGGCCGCTTCGGTCGGGTACAGGTTCGGGTTGGTGCGGATCGCCGGGTCGACCATTTCCGTGGCGTCCTTGTTCGGGTTCGGATAGCCGACAAAGTCGCTGACCGGCGCGATGACTTTCGGTTGCAACAGGTAGTTCATGAAGGTGTAGGCATCTTCCGGGTCTTTCGCCCCTTTCGGGATCGCGAGCATGTCGAACCAGATCGGCGCGCCTTCCTTCGGCAGACGCATGTCGACGATCACGCCGTTCTTGGCTTCTTTGGCACGGTTGGCGGCCTGAGAGAAGCTGCCGGAGTAACCGACGGCGACGCAGATATCACCGTTGGCAATGTCGGCCATGTACTTGGACGAGTGGAAGTAGGTGATGTACGGGCGAATCTTCATCAGCAACGCTTCAGCCTTGACGTAGTCATCCGGCTTTTTGCTGTTCGGGTCCAGGCCCAGGTGCTGCAGGGCCAACGGCAGAATCTCCGACGGCGAGTCGAGCAGGGCCACACCGCACTGCTTGAGTTTACTGATGTTCTCTTCCTTGAAGATCAGATCCCAGCTGTCCACCGGGGCGTTGGCGCCCAGCGCGGCTTTGACCTTGTCCGGGTTGAAGCCGATCAGGATGGTGCCGTACATGTACGGCACGGCGAATTTGTTGCCCGGGTCGTTGGCTTCGATCAGCTTCATCAGCTTGGGATCAAGGTGGTTCCAGTTCGGCAGTTTGCTGCGGTCCAGCGGCTGGAACACGCCGGCTTCGATCTGTTTGGCGAGGAACACGTTGGACGGCACCACCACGTCGTAACCGGAGTTGCCGGTGAGCAGTTTGGCTTCCAGCGCTTCGTTGGTGTCGAAAATGTCGTAGACCAGTTTGACCTTGGTGTTCTCGGCCTTGAAGTCTTCCAGGGCTTTGGGGGTGATGTAGTCGAACCAGTTGTAGACCCGCAAGGTGCGCTCTTCAGCCTGCACAGCAGTGCTGAGGACTGTGGCGCACAGCACAGTGGTGAAGAGTGTCGGTGCGATAAAACGCTTGAGTCGGTTCGTTGTTCTAATTCCTCATTGGGCGCTTTTGAAACCTTCGAGAACGTTCACGGCATTGATGCCGATTTCTTCTACCGCGTAGCCGCCTTCCATCACGAACAGGGTCGGCTTGCCGAGGGCGCCGATGCGTTCGCCCATCGCCAGGTAATCCGGGCTGTCGAGCTTGAACTGGGAGATCGGGTCGTCCTTGAAGGTATCGACGCCAAGAGACACGACCACGATATCGGCGCCGTAACGTTCGATCTCTTTACAGGCCTGCTCCAGCGCCGCGCTCCAACTGTCCCAGCCGGAACCTGCAGGCAGCGGGTAGTTGAAGTTGAAACCCTCACCCGCACCTTCGCCGCGCTCGTCTTCGTAACCGAGGAAGAATGGAAATTCAGCTTCCGGGTGACCGTGGATCGAGGCGAACAGCACATCGCTGCGCTGATAGAAAATTGATTGGGTGCCGTTGCCGTGGTGGTAGTCGACGTCGAGGATCGCGACTTTCTGGTGGCCTTGATCGAGGAATGCCTGGGCGGCGATGGCGGCGTTGTTGAGGTAGCAATAACCGCCCATCAAGTCGCTGGCAGCGTGATGTCCCGGTGGCCGGCACAGGGCAAACGCACTGCGGGCACCGCGTTGAATCGCAGCTTGGGCGGTCAGCGCGACTTGCGCCGCGCTATACGCTGCTTGCCAGGTGCCGGCGGTGATCGGTGCGCCGCCGTCGAAGCTGTAATAGCCGAGTTGGCCATGCAGGCTTTTCGGGATGACCGTGCGCAGGGTACGCGCCGGCCAGGTGTATGGCAGCAAATCACCGTCGCGTTCGAACTCGGTCCAGCGCTGCCAGGCGCCTTTGAAGAAGGTCAGATAGTCGTCGCTGTGGATGCGCTGGATCGGCCCCAGACCAAAATCCTGCGGCGCTTCCACCGGCCCCAGGCTGCGGGTTTGAACGCGTGCCAGAACGTGGTCGGCCCGCGAGGGCATTTCGAAGCAGGGCATCAGTTGCCCGTCCATCAATTCGCAGCGTCCGTGGTGCAGGTGGTGATCGTCCGAGTAGATCGTCAGCATTTTCTTGTTCTCCGCAGGCTGATTCGGTTGAACACAGTCTTGCGGCGTGCGGCGTTTCAGAGAACGGCAGGAAAGGCCAAAAGGGGATAGATATGGCCAAAACCTATGACCGAAATTCGCCCCTTTGTGGCGAGGGAGCTTGCTCCCGCTGGTCTGCGCAGCAGACCCGAACGGAACACTGCGTTCTCCATTTAAATAACGGTTGCCGGTTTTACGACTGCTGTGCCCGAGCGCGGACCGGCCGGCGGGAGCAAGCTCCCTCGCCACAGGAGAGCGTCAAGGCCTGAACTGGCTCGGCGCCACGCCGCTCCAGCGTACAAACGCATGGCGGAAGCTTGCTGTTTCACTGAAGCCTAAAGCCTCGGCGATGCGGTAGATCGGCAGCTGATCTTCGTACAGCATCTGCTTGGCGCGCTCAAAGCGCAGTTCGTCGAGCAATTCCTGATAGCTGCACCCCAAATCCTTCAGGTGCCGACGCAGAGTCCGCGCCGAGCAGTTCATCTGTTCGGCCAGGCCTTCAAGGCCTGGCGCGGCGTCGAGTTGGGCGGCGAGCAGTTGGCGGATCCGCCCTAGCCACGCCTGGCGTCCAGTGAATTCGGTGTTCTGTTTGCGGCAGCGTTCGGCCATGGCCTGATGGGTGATGCTGTCGGCCAGCGGCAAGGGCTGGTCTAGCCAGTGTTTGTCGAAGGCGAAAGCGTTATCGGTGCCGTCGAAGCGCAGGGGGCAATCAAAGTGCGTCGCGTAGCTGGCTTGATAATCCGGTGCCGAATGTTCGAAACGGGCACCCAGCAGCGGCAGTGGATGACCGAGCAGGTCGTCGCAGATGACTTTCAGCGAGACCAGGCAAAACTCGGCGTTGAACACCGCCAGCGCCGGATGTTCCCGGTAATCGGCGGCGGCGAACCAGATGCGGTCGCCATCCTCCTCAAGGCTTAGCTCGAAAAGTGTTCCCAACAGCGCCGGATAGCGCAGCGCCAGGCGCAAGGCGTCACCGAAGGTGTCACTGGTGAGCAGGGCATAACCGAGTATGCCGTAGGACGAAACGTGCATCCGCCGGCCCAGTTCCAGGCCGATGTCACGCTTGAGCGCGACCGCGTTGGCGCAGACCTGCATTTCCTGGTTGGTGGTGATTCGCGTGTCGGCACGGCTCAGATCAGCGGCGCTGATGCCGCTGCCGGCCAGCAGCGCCTCACTTGAAAGCCCGTCGGCCTTGAAGGCGTTGAGCACCAGGGAAACGGCGTTGAGGGTCGTAAGGTGGGAGTGGAGCATGGGCGATTCCGGCCTTTGGGTGGCTGGAAAGGAGCAAGTTGTGTGCCGAGCCACAAACCTGTGGGAGCGAGCAGGCTCGCTCCCACAGGTTTTGTGTGGTGTCAGCTAAGTTCGCCGCAAAGGTCGAGTTCTACCAACCGCCGAACCTCTGCCGTATCCAGATCTGCCCCCAGCAACGCATGCAATTTGCCAAACGCCGCTTCACGGGTCATGCCGCCGCCGGACAATACGCCTACGCCTCGCAGACGGCTGCCTGCTTCGTAGACGTCCAGCTCAACCCCGCCTTCATGGCACTGGGTGATCGCGACCACCACGATCCCCTGATCCCACGCCCGCGCAAGGCTGGCGAGAAACTCGGGGTTGTCACTGGGCCCGGTGCCGCTGCCAAAGCATTCCAGCACCAGCCCCTGAATACCGCTGTTGAGTACACCGTCGAGTTGCTCGGCGCCGATGCCGGGGAACAGTGGCAGCACGCCAACCTTGGCCAGTTGCTTGGGTTGGCGGTAATTCAGTTGCGAAGGAATCGGAACTGCCTTGGCTCCACCGCCCTGGCGTTGCAGACGAGCAAACGGGTGCCGGCCGAAGCTGCGAATTTTTGCGCAATGGGTCGGGTCCAGCAGCTCGCCGTGGAAGTACAACTGCACGCCCGGTGCCAGGCCTTGGCCGAGGGCGACCAGCGCACCGCTGAGGTTTTCCCAGGCATCGCTGTCAGGCACGCCGGCCGGCAGCATGGAACCAGTGAACAGCACTCGTGCATTCAGGCCAAGCAATTGAAAACTCATGGCGGCGGCGCTGTAGGCCAGGGTGTCGGTGCCGTGCAGGATCAGCACGCTGTCGCAGCCGTCGACGTCGACCGCTTCGATGACCGCGTCGCGCAGGCGCTGCCAGTAGGCCGGGGTCATGTTGGCGCTGTCGATCAGCGGGGTCATTTCTCGGAAGCGCCAGTTCGGCACCACCAGGTCAGGCTGGCTATGCAGGTAGTCGCGCATCCGGGCTTCGAAACCGGACGCCGGGGCCAGGCCGTTGGCGCTGGCTTGCATGCCAATGGTGCCACCGGTGTAGAGCACCATGACGTGCTGCGCAGCAGGGTAGGAATTGGAAATCATCAGGTGGTCTCCGCAAGAGATGACTGTGGGAGCGAGCAGGCTCGCTCCCACATGTAGTTCACTTTAGCTGACGGGCGCAGGGGATGCGCCCGTCGTTTACCCATCAGCGTTGCGCTGCAGGTACGCCTTGCGGCTCGGCTTCGGCCTTTGGAGCGGCGGCTGGCGGGTTGGCTGGCCAGGCGTTGAGGTCCAGGTCCAGGTCCGGGAATTTGCTCGAATCGAACACTGGCGTCTTGATGCCTGCAGCACGCTGGTCATCGTAGTCACGCAGGATGCGCATGCCGACCTTGAACAGCAGGAACAGCGCGATCAGGTTGACGAATGCCAGCATGGTCATGGTGATGTCGGCAAATGCGAACACCGTGCTGAGGTTCTCGATAGCACCCCAGAAGATCAGCACCAGGACCAATGCGCGATAGCCCATCAGCGCTTTACGGTTGTCACCGATCAGGAAGCGCAGGTTGCTTTCGCCCAGGTAGTAGTTGTAGAGGATCGAGGTGAATACGAACAACGCCAGCGCGACGCTGATGAACATCCGGCCCCAATCGCCGACGACCGCCGCCAGGGAGTTCTGGGTCAGGGCAATGCCGTCACCTTCGAAGCCTGGGGTGTAGAAACCCGACAGCAGAATCAGCAATGCGGTGCAGGTGCAGATCACGAAAGTGTCGAGGAATACGCTGAACGCCTGAACCACGCCTTGTGCGACCGGGTGCTCGACCGAGGCCACAGCGGCCACGTTCGGTGCACTGCCCAGGCCCGCTTCGTTGGCGAACACGCCACGCTTCACGCCCATGATGATGGCGCTGCCGATCAGGCCGCCGAAGGCCTGGTCCAGACCAAAGGCACTTTTGACGATGGTCATCAGCATGCCCGGCACGTGATCGAATTGCAGCACGATCACGTAGAGGGTCACGGCGATGTAGACCAGTGTCTTGACCGGCACCAGCAGGTCAGCGATTGCGGCGATGCGCTTGATCCCGCCGACGAACACCAGGCCCAGCAACACGGCCAGACCGAGACCGGTGTAGGTGGTGTCGAGGCCAAAGGCATTGTTCAGCGAGTGAGTCACGGCATGGGCTTGCAGGCCGTTGAAGGCGAAGCCGAAGGTGACCAGCAGCAGGAATGCCATGATCATCCCCAACCAGCGCTTCTGCAGGCCGTGCTGGATGTAATAGGACGGGCCGCCACGGAACTGGCCTTCGGAGTCGCAGCGCTTGTAGAGCTGGCCGAGGGAGCATTCGAAGAAGCTGCTGGACATGCCGACCAGTGCGGTTACCCACATCCAGAACACCGCGCCTGGGCCGCCAAGGGTCACAGCGATGCCGACACCGGCAATGTTACCTGCGCCGACGCGGCCGGCGAGGCTGAGCATCAGTGCCTGGAAGGAGCTGAGTTGACCGGCGCTGCTGCGCAGGCTGTCGCGGAAGACCGAGAACATGTGGAAAAAGTGACGCAGCTGAACGAAACGCGAGCGGATCGTGAAGTAGCTACCGAGCCCGACAATGAGCACGATCAGTACTTTCCCTGAGAGGAAGTCGTTAATGACTTCGAGCATGGAGTATTCCTCGCTGTTTTTTGTGTAGGCAAATGCTGGGCGGTCCGACACATCGCGTTACACCAGTCTGCGCGCAGCACAACGGGTGGGGCGAGGTTCGTCCCGGTTCCATATCGCGGGTTTGTTATTAGTTCGGGTTTCGCATGGGTTTGGGCCTCGTTACCCGACGACCGCCTCACGCGAAAGGGGCGCGCACTATACCTATCAGTGGCGGCGCCGTCTGCACGGTTGTGGTGCGTACGATGAAACGACGCCTTGAAAACACCTGACCTTTTCGAGTCAGGCTCATGGGGGAGCGAGCCTGCCTCGCGATGCCAGACACGCTGCGGTCCATCAGAGCCAACCGCGTTATCGTTCATCGCGAGCAGGCTCGCTCCCACAGGTTCTGCTTTGTTGCCAAAGAGTTAAAAAAAAGGGCCTGGAGAATGATCTCCAGGCCCTCAAAAGGTGAGAGGTGTCTAGTCCCTCGACCTGGTGAGCAGTAACGACAGCGTTAGGCTTTCAGTGGTACCAGACGCGGAGCAATCATGTTTTCCGGGCGCAGGATGTCGGCGAGCATGGCGTCGTCGAGCAAGCCTTCTTCGCGCACCAGTTCCAGCACGCCGCGGCCGCTTTCAAGAGCGATACGGGCGATGCGGGTGGCGTTTTCATAGCCGATGTACGGGTTCAGCGCGGTGACCAGACCGATCGAGTGCTCGACCAGTTCGCGGCAGCGGGCTTCGTTGGCGGTGATGCCGACGATGCAGTGCTCGCGCAGCATGTCCATGGCGCGTTGCAGCAGGCGGATCGAGTCGAAGATCTTGAAGGCGATCAATGGCTCCATCACGTTCAGTTGCAGCTGGCCGCCTTCGGCGGCGATGGTCAGTGCCAGGTCGTTACCGATGATCTGGAAGGCCACCTGGTTAACGGCTTCCGGAATAACCGGGTTGACCTTGCCTGGCATGATCGAGCTGCCTGGCTGACGCGCTGGCAGGTTGATTTCGTTGATGCCGGTGCGTGGGCCGCTGGACAGCAGACGCAAGTCGTTGCAGATCTTCGACAGCTTGACCGCGGTGCGCTTGAGCATGCCGGAGAACAGCACGAAGGCGCCCATGTCGGAAGTGGCTTCGATCAGGTCGGCGGCCGGTACCAGCGGTTGACCGCTGATCAGTGCCAGACGCTCAACGGCCAGGTGCTGGTAGCGCGGGTCGGCGTTGATGCCGGTACCAATCGCGGTGCCCCCCAGGTTCACTTCGGTCAGCAGTTCCGGTGCCAGTGTCTTCAGGCGTGCCAGGTCTTCGCTCAGGGTGGTGGCGAAGGCGCGGAATTCCTGGCCAAGGGTCATCGGCACGGCGTCTTGCAGCTGGGTACGACCCATCTTCAGAACGTGGCTGAATTCTTCACCTTTGGCCGCGAACGACTGGATCAGGCTGTCGAGGCTGGCGAGCAGGGCGTCGTGACCCAACAGCAGACCCAGGCGGATGGCCGTCGGGTAGGCATCGTTGGTCGACTGCGCCATGTTCACGTCGTTGTTCGGGTGCAGGTATTGGTATTCGCCCTTGCTGTGGCCCATGGCCTCCAGCGCGATGTTGGCGATGACTTCGTTGGCATTCATGTTGGTTGAAGTGCCAGCGCCACCTTGAATCATGTCCACCACGAACTCTTCGTGGAAATCGCCGCGGATCAGGCGGGCACAGGCTTCGCTGATGGCAGCGTGCTTGGCGTCGCTCAGGTGACCCAGCTCGCGGTTGGCGTCAGCAGCAGCCTGCTTGACCATTGCCAGACCCACAACCAGCTTCGGGTAATGCGAAATCGGAACGCCGGAGAGACGGAAGTTGTTCACCGCTCGCAGGGTCTGGATGCCGTAATACGCTTGAGCCGGTACTTCGAGTACGCCAAGCAGGTCTTTTTCGGTGCGGAAAGATGCAGCGGAGGACATGATAGAAATCATCTCGATATGGACCCGGTCTGTGCCGGAACGCTGCGAATGCTAGGCTTGTGGGAAATTTTGGGCCAATGCTGTTAAGCACTGCCCTATGCATATTCGGCATAATGCCCGTGTGACGCCGTGTGTACGGCGAACGTGTGACCTAAATTGGTGCGTGTCCGGGAGGACGTGATGAATCTGGAAAGCAAATGGCTGGAGGACTTTAGTGCCCTGGCCGCCACCCGCAGCTTTTCGCAGGCCGCCGAACGGCGCTTTGTGACTCAGCCGGCATTCAGTCGGCGGATCCGCAGCCTGGAAGCCGCATTGGGGCTGACTCTGGTCAATCGCTCGCGAACACCGATCGAACTGACGGCGGCGGGGCAGCTGTTTCTGGTCACGGCGCGTACGGTGGTCGAACAGCTCGGCGAAGTGCTGCGGCATTTGCATCACCTCGAAGGCGGGCAGGGCGAAGTGATGCAAGTCGCTGCCGCTCACTCCCTGGCCCTGGGTTTCTTTCCGCGCTGGATCGCACAGCTGCGCAACGAAGGCCTGAACATCGCCACGCGGCTCGTGGCGACCAACGTGGGCGACGCCGTGCACGCGTTGCGCGAAGGCGGTTGCGATCTGATGCTGGCGTTTTATGACCCGGATGCGGCCATGCAAATGGACCCGGAGATTTTCCCGTCACTGCACCTGGGCGATACCGAAATGCTCCCGGTCTGTGCGGCCGATGCCGACGGCAAACCGCTGTTTGACCTCGAAGGCGAGGCCAGCGTGCCGCTGCTGGCCTACAGCGCCGGGGCTTTTCTCGGGCGTTCGGTGAACATGCTGCTGCGCCAGCGCGCGCTGCGTTTCACCACCATTTATGAAACCGCCATGGCCGACAGCCTGAAAAGCATGGCGCTGGAAGGGCTGGGCATCGCCTGGGTGCCGCAGCTCAGCGTGCGTGCCGAACTGGCGCGCGGTGAGCTGGTGGTCTGTGGCGGCGCGCAATGGCACGTGCCACTGGAGATTCGCCTGTACCGCTGCGCACTGGTGCGCAAGGCGAATGTGCGGTTGTTGTGGCGCAAACTTGAGGGTGGCGCTGCAGCGAGCGCATAAGGTGCCATAGGCGCGAGAGTCATCTCGCGCCTATGGCAAGTTTCAATATCGGCTATCGACATAGTCCTTTATGCGTTTTCTGTTGCCTTCGCTAAAGACGAAACAGTTCGATCGAAGGGGTAAGGGTTCGAACATGAACGTTTCGCACCACCAGCCGTTATAAAACACTTCGCCTTCTTCATGGACGGCATTGAACGTATGTCCCAGTTCATGCCCGATCGCCTGTTTGATGTCGAGCGAAGCAATAGCCGCCGTTCCGGGTTCACTTGCGATACCACCAATACCGCCAAATACCGGACCACCATTAATGAAGTCGTTGGTGATCAACAGTATTCGGTCATTGCTTGATACGGGGAATTCATTGCGGTCATGCCGTAGTTTTTTATACTCCCACGCCAGCTTCTTCCAATCTTCAAGCATGTTACTTTGGTCTTTGGATTTATAGTTGAAGTTGGTGTAAGGAGGTCTGTTTCGATCAAAAATAACCTGAATTTTTCGACCGGTAATGTTCTCGAATTCAGCGGTGAAAGGGCGAATATGATCAGCGTAGGTCGAGCTTCGTTTCGCCGCCGGCACATCATCGTGGAAGATCGCAAAAAGCCGGATGGGATTCGCAGGGTCATCGTTAAGTTTGTCTGGAGTATCGACAGCGTGTGCGCTCAAGTTAATCATGAGTGCGAGGATAAAAGTAATGATTGGTTTTAATGATGCGTACATGGCTTTGTCTCGTAGGGGTATCGCTCTCGGTAAATTTTAAGAGGGCAATGTCAGGTTTTGGTTAGCGATGCTGAAGTAGGTTTGGCATTGCTGAGTGCTATTTTTATATCGAGCATGAGTGTTCGAATGTTACTTCTCCGACACTGTTATTTTTATTGAACCGTTGGGGAAGGCGGTACGTGTTTGACCTTCGAGTGAATAACCAACGCTTCTTGATTTATATCAGCGGGTGACCTGTCGTTTCTGCCCGCAGAAGAGGGCAGGATTCGAGGTGGTCACCGCTCGTCCTGTCGCAAGCTGAAGGAGGGTGCTGCTGGTCTTGCTGCTGAGATGGGTGAAATACAAGTCAATGCCTCTCACCCAGGGATAAATTATTTTGCGGAGGTCAGTCGAATTGACTGAGATAGTTGCGAATATTGTCGCGGTTCTTTTCGCTGAAATGGTAGTAATTACCTCGAACCGGAGAGTTGAGGTCATATTTCATAATCGTGTCATGCCACCAGCCGTTGTAGACGATATCCGAATCTTCATGGGTGGCGCCGAACATATGACCTATTTCGTGAGCAGGCGTCAGGTAGGAATCGATCGTAGCCATTGCGCTCTGACCTCTATTAAAAGCGATTCCCGCGACGCTGCTGTTCATCTTGCTACGAGTGAGTAACAGAAATTTGTCCAGATTAGGATTGAAAGGGAATGTTGTATCCGCTTTCGATTTCAATTCTTTAACCTTATTTTCCCACCCGCGAAGGGCCTCTGCAGCGTTTTCATTTCTGTAGTTGTAATTGGTCATTTTCGGAGTTGTGGATTGAGAGTTGAAAATAACCGTAACCGCGCGGCCGGAGATGTCTTCAAGTTCGGTCTCCAGCCAAGAAAAGTAGTTATCGTAGAGCTTGCCTTTATCGTGATCATCAAGATCGTCGTGGATAAAAACGAGTAAAAGAATGGGCTTTTTGGGGCGGTCAGGTGGCCCATCATTTACCAGCGAACGTTTGTGTCGCACTGGCGTCAGTGCATCATTTTGCGCCACCTCATTATCTTCAATTGTGTCATCTTTCAGATGATCAATGATCTGACTTGCTTTGCCTTTGTTCACGTCATAGTCCTTTATGTACTTCCCGCAGGAGAGGGGTTGGTTGTTGTTTATCTGTGGGTCAACGATGTTTACGGTTGTGGTGATGCGGGGTGTATAGGTTGTGTGGTATTTCTATTTGAGGTTGTAAGTTAAGTTTGGCCGCGTAGCGTGGCAAGTTTCAAGTTGTTCTTTGATGTGTCTGAAGTGTTGTTGGTGTAAGAACTCGGAGCACAAAATAGTTATAGGTTTTTGCGCTATAGAGGCCAGCGCGACTGCCACGGCTAAGCGCTTTATTGGTTGACTTTCGAGTCAGTAATCCGGGCTTTTAGTGATCTATGACAGATGGTCGGCCAAGGGGCTGTTTATCTGCTTCATTGAGGTATACTGCGCGGCCTTCGGCCGGTTTGACTGGCCATAATTCGTACAATCAAGCCACGCATATTGCGTGGCTTGTTGTTTTTTGACGCGCCTGAGGGCGCCCAGAGAGAAGAGGCACGACGATGAGCGCACTGGTTGGCGTGATCATGGGCTCCAAGTCCGATTGGTCCACCCTTAGCCACACCGCCGATATGCTGGAAAAGCTCGGCATCCCTTATGAGGTTAAAGTGGTCTCTGCCCACCGCACCCCGGACCTGCTGTTCCAGTACGCCGAAGAGGCCGAGGCCCGTGGCATCGAGGTGATTATCGCCGGTGCCGGCGGCGCGGCCCACTTGCCTGGCATGTGTGCGGCCAAGACCCACCTGCCGGTGCTGGGCGTGCCGGTCCAGTCGTCGATGCTCTCGGGTGTCGATTCGCTGCTGTCGATCGTGCAGATGCCTGCGGGCATCCCGGTCGCTACCCTGGCCATCGGCAAGGCCGGCGCGATCAACGCAGCCCTGCTCTCGGCGAGTATCCTGGGCGCCAAGCATCCGCAATTCCACGCGGTGCTGAAAACCTTCCGTGCTGAGCAGACAGACAGCGTCCTGGACAATCCAGACCCACGCATCGCCTGAGGTTGTTGACGATGAAGATCGGTGTAATCGGTGGCGGCCAGTTGGGTCGCATGTTGGCCCTGGCAGGTACGCCGCTGGGAATGAACTTCGCTTTTCTGGACCCCGCGCCGGATGCCTGTGCAGCCGCGCTGGGTGAACACCTGCGGGCCGATTACGGCGATCAGGATCACCTGCGTCAGTTGGCCGATGAAGTGGATCTGGTGACCTTCGAGTTCGAAAGCGTCCCGGCGGAAACCGTGGCCTTCCTGTCGCAATTCGTTCCGGTTTACCCGAGTGCCGAAGCGCTGCGCATCGCCCGCGATCGCTGGTTCGAAAAGAGCCTGTTCAAGGACCTGGGCATTCCGACTCCGGCCTTCGCCGATATCCACTCGCAAG
The DNA here is from genome assembly GCF_000217955.3 of Pseudomonas fluorescens HK44. GTDB lineage: Bacteria > Pseudomonadota > Gammaproteobacteria > Pseudomonadales > Pseudomonadaceae > Aquipseudomonas > Aquipseudomonas fluorescens_AQ. Next base: position 124,818 of record NZ_AFOY02000019.1, read on the forward strand.
CCGACCTGGAGGCAGCGGTAGCCACCATCGGCCTGCCCGCCGTGCTGAAAACCCGCACCCTGGGTTACGACGGCAAGGGCCAGAAAGTCCTGCGTACGCCGGCTGATGTGATTGGTACCTTCGCCGAGCTGGGTAGCGTGGCCTGTTTGCTGGAAGGCTTCGTGCCGTTCACCGGTGAAGTTTCGCTGATTGCCGTGCGCGCTCGCGATGGCGAAACGAAGTTCTATCCGCTGGTCCACAACACCCACGACAGCGGCATTCTCAAGTTGTCCGTGGCCAGCACCGACCACCCGTTGCAAGCCCTGGCCGAGGATTACTCCAGCCGTGTGCTCAAGCAGCTGGATTACGTCGGCGTGATGGCGTTCGAGTTCTTTGAAGTCGACGGTGGCCTCAAGGCCAATGAAATTGCCCCGCGCGTACACAATTCCGGGCACTGGACCACCGAAGGTGCCGAGTGCAGCCAGTTCGAAAACCACCTGCGCGCTGTTGCCGGCCTGCCGTTGGGTTCGACCGCCAAGGTCGGCGAGAGCGCGATGCTCAACTTCATCGGCGTTGTCCCGCCGGTCGAGAAGGTCATCGCCATCGCCGATTGCCATTTGCACCACTACGGCAAGGCGTTCAAGGTCGGCCGCAAGGTCGGTCACGCCAACCTGCGTTGCGCCGACAGGGAGACGCTTGCGCAGCAGATCCTCAAGGTCGAAGCACTGATCGCCGAATAGTTTCATCTGGCAACGACGGAACCTTCGGTCGCCGCCGTTCTCTGATGGCAGGATGCCAAAGTCTGACTAGGCTTTGGCATATCCAGTCCAGTTCATTCAGAGGGAAACGCCATGCACATTATTGGAACCATCTTCATCGGATTGATTGTTGGCCTGCTGGCTCGTTTCCTGAAGCCAGGTGACGACAGCATGGGCTGGATCATGACCATTGTGCTCGGCATCGGCGGTTCGCTGGCGGCCACGTACGGCGGCCAGGCGCTGGGTATCTATCAGGCTGGCCAAGGTGCAGGCTTCATCGGTGCACTGGTGGGTGCGATCATCCTGTTGGTGATCTACGGTCTGATCAAGAAAAACACCTGACTCAAGCGACAAAGCCCTCTCTGCCGCACGGGCGGAGGGGGCTAGAATGCTCGACGACTTACTGACTCCCCTTTGCCGAGCACATTCATGCGCCGTCTTCTGCTGACTCTCCTATTGCTGGGCACTGGCCTGGCTCATGCCGGCGAACTGCCGGAAACCGACTGGCTCGAACTGATGCCCAAGTCGGATCAGAAAGCCCTCGAGGCCATGCCTGAAATCGACCACAACTCGCCCGAAGCCAACGGCACCTTTACCGACAAAGGTGGCTTGAAGCAGAGCAAGGGCTTGCCGGCGGTGATGTATTCGACCAAAACCGTGGCGTCGATGAACGACAAGAACATCCGCATCGGCGGGTATCCCGTGCCGCTGGAAACCGACGCCAAGGGTCGCAGCACGCTGTTCTTCCTGGTGCCGTACCCAGGCGCCTGCATCCACGTGCCGCCACCACCGCCTAACCAGTTGGTGCTGGTGCGCTATCCGAAGGGCTTGAAGCTGGACGATATCTACACACCGCTGTGGGTTACCGGCACGCTGAAGATCGAGAAGGTCAACAACGACCTGGCCGATGCGGCGTATGCGCTGGATGCGGCGAAAGTGCGGGCGGTCAAAGAGTCGGATCTGTAAGGTCTGGAGTTCTGCACAAGACCTGTGGCGAGGGAGCTTGCTCCCGCTGGACTGCGCAGCAGTCCCAACACCAGCAATCGAGTTCTGACAGGCAGAACCCATTGCCTGGTTTTACGACCGCTTCGCGGCCGAGCGGGAGCAAGCTCCCTCGCCACAGTTGATCGTAGTGTTGCTTATAGAGGTTTGCTGGCGATGCTCACACCCAGCGTATGACTCGCCCCCGGTGCCAGGGTCACGACGTCATCCATCACATTCGCCGTTTCGATGCACAGCATGCGCTGCCAGCCGTCGTCGGCCATGTCACTGAATTGCGCTGCCCGCGCGATCCACGGATTCCAGATCACCGCCGAGCGCGAGCCGCTGCCGGTCAGCTCGATACGCCGTTCCCAGGCAGGATCGACGATACTCAATTGTGCCGGTGTATTCAGGTAGATCCGGTCGGTCTCCCCGGCAAAACGCAGGTCGCCGGTTTGAGTGACGGTTTTCCAGTTATCCAGGGTTTCGATGTAGCTCAGCCCGTCCAGGCCTTCAACGTGCACGTTGCGTACGTCGCTGACTGCGAAGTAGCTGTGCAACGCCTGGCTGATGGTGACGGGGGTACTGCCCTGGTTTTGGCTGGTCAGGTTGATATGCAGCTGCTCATCCAGGCGAATGCTCAGTTTCAGATCCACCGTATACGGCCAACCCGGCAAGCCACCTTCGAGGTAGGGCAGGACGAACTCGACCTTCAGGCTTTCGCCTTCGGCTTCAATCGCGCCCAGCTCCCAGTCCATCGCCCGCACCAGCCCATGGGCGGTAGCGGGTTGATCGCTGATGCGCATCGCCTGAACGCTCGGCGGGTTACGGTCCAGATTGCCAAACCACGGCCAGCACACGGGAACGCCTGCACGGATGCTCTTGCCGGTTTTGAACACCGCCTCATCATTGAGCCAGATCAGCGGCGGTTGCCCGGCCAGTTGATAGCTGAGGATGTGCGCACCTTGCTGGGCCACCAGCAATTCGGCCTGACCGTGGCGAATGCGCCAGCAGTTCAGTTCATCCAGTTTCACGGCTTCAACGTTGGGAGTCGGCATGTTGCACATCTCGTTCAGGATCAATGACGTCAATGGACCGTAAAACGGCCGCCGGGTTTAACGCTCGCCCGGTTTAACGAGCTCTGGGCGGAACCGAGCGGGTGCGGCCGCTGCCATCGATGGCGACGAACACAAACACCGCCTCGGTGACTTTACGCCATTCGCTGGACAGCGGATCGTCACTCCAGACCTCGACCATCATCTTGATCGAGCTACGACCGATTTCCGTTGCCTGAGTATAGAAGGACAGCTGCGCGCCCACGGCAACCGGCACCAGGAAGGCCATGCGATCGATCGCCACGGTGGCGACGCGTCCGCCCGCGACCTTGCTGGCCATCGCCGTACCGGCCAAATCCATCTGAGACACCAGCCAGCCGCCGAAAATATCGCCAAAGCCGTTGGTTTCGCGGGGAAGCGCGGTGATTTGCAGGGCCAGATCGCCTTGCGGAATAGGATCTTCTTGTTCGAGCTCTATCATGCCGGGGGTGCCTCTGACCCGTGACTCTTGGAATATGTAGCGGGTGAATAGCCGTCTTGGGAAAAACGATTCAGCCCCGAACATACTACGTTCGTCACGTTTTCCATAAGGCGTGCTAAAGGGAAACTCTGCGAAAGCGGCTGACAAATGCCAACGACGTTTTCGCACAGCAACCCCTTACAAGGTATTGCATGGTTGCGAGTATATCGGTCGGTAGACTCCGAGACGACCATGGGGTTCTCATTTTGACTGCCAAATACCCGCTTTCCTGTGCTTTTTCGAACAATTTGCTATCGTGCCGAACTTGCCCAAGCCCCTGCCAGCGTTGTTGGGGTTGCGTATCCGACTATAAGAGAAGCCCTGCCATGACCACCGCGCCATCGAGCATAGCGACACCTGCGCAACCTGCGCGCCCCTTGACCGGCAACGACTACAAGACACTGTCGCTGTCCGCCTTGGGCGGCGCGCTGGAGTTTTACGATTTCATCATCTTCGTGTTCTTCGCCACGGTCGTCGGCAAGTTGTTCTTCCCGGCGGATATGCCCGAGTGGCTGCGGTTGATGCAGACCTTCGGCATCTTTGCCGCCGGTTACCTGGCGCGGCCACTGGGCGGCATCGTCATGGCGCACTTCGGCGACCTGCTGGGGCGCAAGAAAATGTTCACCCTGAGCATTTTCATGATGGCCGTACCGACACTGATCATGGGCTTGCTGCCGACATACGCGCAGATCGGCATGTGGGCGCCGATCCTGTTGCTGTTGATGCGGGTGATCCAGGGCGCGGCGATTGGCGGTGAAGTGCCGGGGGCCTGGGTATTCGTTTCAGAACACGTGCCGCAGCGGCATATTGGCTACGCCTGCGGCACGCTGACGTGCGGCCTGACCGCCGGCATCCTGCTCGGCTCGCTGGTCGCCACCGCAATCAACAGCATCTACTCCTCCGAACAAGTGACTGATTACGCCTGGCGGATCCCGTTCCTGCTCGGTGGCGTGTTTGGCCTGTTCTCGGTCTACCTGCGCCGTTGGCTGCACGAAACGCCGGTGTTCGCCGAGCTGCAACTGCGCAAGGCGCTGGCAGAAGAAGTGCCGCTGCGTGCGGTACTGCGTGACCATCGCGGCGCCATCGCCATCTCGATGCTGCTGACCTGGCTGCTGTCGGCCGGGGTCATTGTGGTCATTTTGATGACCCCGACCGTGCTGCAAACCATTTATCACTTCTCGGCCACGACTGCGCTACAAGCCAATAGCGTGGCCATCGTGTGCCTGAGCCTGGGTTGTGTGATCTGCGGCGCGCTGGCGGATCGCTTCGGCGCTGGCCGGGTGTTCGTGTTTGGCAGTGCAGCGCTGCTGGCGACGTCCTGGACCTTCTACCACAGCCTGTTCAATCACCCCGACTGGCTATTCCCGCTGTACGCGCTGACCGGCCTGTTCGTCGGCACCATCGGCGCGGTGCCATTCGTGATGGTCAAGGCGTTCCCGGCCGTGGTGCGCTTCAGCGGCCTGTCGTTTTCCTACAACCTGGCCTACGCGATCTTCGGCGGCCTGACCCCGATGGTCGTGACCCTGCTGCTCAAGGAAAGCCCGATGGGGCCTGCCTACTACGTGGCAATCATCTGCAGTATCGGGATTCTGGTGGGGGGTTATCTCTGGAAGAGCAACCGCTAAGCCGACTTCTTCATCGACTGCACTGGCCTCATCGCGAGCAGGCTCGCTTGTACATTGGTTCTGTGTTTAGCGCAGCCCCCCTGTGGGAGCGAGCCTGCTCGCGATGAACGATGACGCGGTATTCCTTCAAAACGCCAAATGCTGGCCTTTCATCTAATTGTCATATTCAGGTCATAGAGTGTTCACACGGCCTGCCGATACTTGGCCCCGACTTAACACACCCTATTTGCTAGGAGTAAGGCATGAAACTGAAGCGTTTGATGGCGGCAATGACGTTTGTCGCTGCTGGCGTTGCAACTGCCAACGCGGTAGCCGCTGGTGTAGACCCGGCCATCCCGGCTTATACGAAAGCCACTGGTGTTTCGGGCAACCTGTCCAGCGTCGGCTCCGATACCCTGGCCAACCTCATGACCCTGTGGGCTGAGAACTACAAAAAAGAATACCCGAACGTAAACATCCAGATTCAGGCCGCTGGCTCCGCCACCGCGCCACCTGCGTTGACTGAAGGCACCTCTAACCTGGGCCCGATGAGCCGCAAGATGAAGGACACCGAACTGGCCGCCTTCGAGCAGAAGTACGGCTACAAGCCAACCGCTATCCCGGTTGCAGTGGATGCCCTGGCCGTGTTCGTGCACAAGGACAACCCGATCCAGCACCTGACCATGGAACAGGTCGACGCGATCTTCTCCTCGACTCGTCTGTGCGGCGCTAAAGAAGAAGTCAAAACCTGGGGCGACCTGGGCGTGAAAGGCGACCTGGCCAACAAGCCGGTTCAACTGTTCGGCCGTAACTCGGTATCCGGCACGTATGGCTACTTCAAAGAAGAAGCCCTGTGCAAAGGCGACTACAAACCAAACGTCAACGAACAACCAGGCTCGGCTTCGGTCGTGCAATCGATCAGCTCTTCGCTGAACGGTATCGGTTACTCGGGCATCGGCTACAAAACTGCCAGCGTGAAGACTGTGGCTCTGGCCAAGAAAGGCAGCACTGACTTCATCGCAGACAGCGAAGAAAACGCCCTGAACGGCAAATACCCGCTGTCGCGTTTCCTCTACGTTTACGTCAACAAAGCCCCGAACAAGCCTCTGGCCCCGCTGGAAGCCGAGTTCGTGAAACTGGTTCTGTCCAAACAGGGCCAGGAAGTTGTCGTGAAAGACGGTTACATCCCACTGCCAGCCAAAGTTGCCGCCAAGGCACTGGCTGACCTGGGTCTGCAAGAAGGCGGCGCTGAAGTCGCAAAAAAGTAACACCGTAGGTCCGGGGTTCGCCCCGGACCCGTAGGAGCAAGGCTTGCCCGCGATGGCGTCGGCACATTCAACAAAGATGTGACCGACAAACCGCAATCGCGAGCAAGCTTAGCTCCTACAAAGGTTGAGGCTTGCTGCGGTGACAACGCCGCTTGCAAGCCTACCTCCCAATTTTCCAGTCCGCTGCCAGTTCACACGGGCGGCGGATTTGTTGCGTCACTGCATTGTCATCTTTCTGTCATACAGGATCGCTAGGGTGTGCGCATGAATGATCTGGCCAATTCCACCATGACTACCAATCCCCCCAAGCGAATTGACTTCAATACGCCTGAGCTCCAACGCAAGCGCCGCATCCGCGCGCTCAAAGACCGCCTGACCCGCTGGTACGTCCTCGTCGGCGGCCTCGCCGTACTCGGCGCGATCACGCTGATCTTCTTCTTCCTTGGCTACGTCGTTGCGCCACTGTTTCAGGGTGCCGACCTGACCGCCAAAGACGCGATCACCCCGGCCTGGATGCAAGACGCCGGCAAACCGCTGATGATCTCCCTCGAAGAACAGAACCAGGTCGCCATGCGGGTTTCCGACAAGGGCCAGGCGCTGTTTTTCGACGTCGACAGTGGTGCTGAGCTACGCCGTATCGACCTGCCGATCCCGGCCGGTACCAGCGTAACCTCCATTGGTAAAGACCAGCCCGGCCATCCGCTGGTCGTCGTGGGCTTGTCCAACGGTCAGGCGCTGGTGTTCCGTCACACCTATAAAGTCAGTTACCCGGAAGGCAAGAAAACCATCTCGCCGGCCATCGAATTCCCGTACGGTGAAACGCCAATCGCACTGAACGAGCAGGGCGGTGCCCTGGAGCACGTCAGCCTCAATGCGACCGATTCGACCCTGCTGCTCGCCGGCTCTACCGGTTCGCAATTGCACGTGCTGTCGCTGAGCAGCGAAGAAAACATGATGACCGGTGAGGTCACCAACGAGCAGAAGCGCATTGAACTGCCGCAAATGACCGAGCCGGTGAAGAACATCTTCGTCGACCCGCGTCAGCAGTGGCTGTACGTGGTCAACGGCCGTGCCCAGGCCGATGTCTTCAGCCTGAGCGACAAGAGCCTCAACGGTCGCTACAAACTGCTGGATGACGGCGAAGCGCAAGTGACCGCCAGTACTCAACTGGTGGGCGGTATCTCGCTGATCATCGGCGACTCCAAGGGTGGTCTGGCCCAGTGGTTCATGGCTCGCGATACCGATGGCGAGCAACGACTGAAACAGATCCGCACCTTCCAGATGGGCACCACGCCGATCGTTGAAATCACCGCCGAAGAGCGTCGCAAAGGCTTCGTCGCCCTCGACACTGCCGGCAAGCTCGGGGTGTTCCACAGCACTGCCCACCGCACCTTGCTGGTGAACCAGGTGGTGGATGGCGCGGGCCTCTTCGGCCTGTCGCCGCGTGCCAACCGCATCATTGTGGAGCAGGGCGGCAAGCTGCAACCGCTGCTGCTCGACAACCCGCACCCGGAAGTTTCGTGGAGCGCGCTGTGGAGCAAGGTCTGGTACGAAAACTACGACGAGCCTAAATACGTCTGGCAATCGACCGCGGCCAACACCGACTTCGAACCCAAGATGAGCCTTTCGCCACTGACCTTCGGTACGCTGAAAGCCGCGTTCTACGCGATGCTGCTGGCGGCACCGCTGGCGGTCGCTGCGGCGATCTACACCGCGTACTTCATGGCGCCGGGCATGCGCCGCAAGGTCAAGCCGGTCATCGAATTGATGGAAGCGATGCCGACGGTGATCCTCGGCTTCTTCGCCGGCCTGTTCCTCGCACCGTATGTGGAAGGGCACTTGCCGGGCATCTTCAGCCTGTTGATGCTCTTGCCGATCGGCATTCTGGTAGCCGGTTTCATCTTCAGTCGCCTGCCCGAATCCGTGCGCCTGAAAGTGCCGGACGGCTGGGAAAGCGCGATCCTGATCCCGGTGATTCTGTTTGTGGGCTGGTTGTCGCTGTACATGAGCCCGTACATGGAAACCTGGTTCTTCGGCGGTGACATGCGCATGTGGATCTCCCACGACCTGGGCATCACCTACGACCAGCGCAACGCTCTGGTCGTCGGTCTGGCCATGGGTTTTGCGGTAATCCCGAACATCTACTCGATCGCCGAAGACGCCGTGTTCAGCGTGCCGCGCGGCCTGACACTGGGCTCCCTGGCCCTCGGCGCCACGCCATGGCAGACCATGACCCGCGTGGTGATCCTGACCGCCAGCCCGGGCATTTTCTCGGCACTGATGATCGGCATGGGTCGTGCGGTCGGGGAAACCATGATCGTGTTGATGGCCACCGGCAACACCCCGGTCATGGAAATGAACCTGTTCGAAGGTCTGCGCACCCTGGCCGCCAACGTGGCGGTGGAAATGCCCGAATCGGAAGTCGGCGGCAGCCACTACCGCGTGTTGTTCCTGTCGGCGCTGGTGCTGCTGTTGTTCACCTTCATCATGAACACCCTCGCGGAGCTGATCCGTCAGCGTCTGCGCAAGAAATACTCGTCGCTTTAAGAAAGGTAGAAGTCTGTGAAACAGAACTCCCTGAAAGGATGGTTCAAGAGCGGCGCCCCTGGCGTCTGGATCAGCGGTGGCGCGGTGTCCATCGCGGTCATCATGACCATTGGTTTGCTGGCGGTGATTGCCGTGCGCGGTCTGGGCCACTTCTGGCCGGCCGACCTGATGCACGCCAGTTACAACGTGCCGGGCCAGGCCAACCATGTCGTCATCGGCGAAGTGGTACAGAAGGAAGAAGTGCCGCGTGAGCGTCTGAAAACCGCGGGTTTGCCAGTGCCGGACCAAGGTCCGGAATTCATGACCCGCGAGCTGATCAAGGTCGGTAACCGTGACATCAACGGCAATGACTTCACCTGGATCGTCGGCGAGTGGCTGACCGACCAGAGCACGCCGCGTGAACTGATGACCATCGAGCGCCGCGAGTGGGGTAACTTCTACGGCTACCTGCTCAACGTCAAACAGGACGGCAAGGTCATCGCTGAAGGCGAAGCGGCCTGGCCGGAGCTGCAAGCGCGGGTGGACCGCGTCAACAAGCTCGCGGCACAAATCAAAAGCCTCGAAAAAACCGACATCGGCGCAATCAACGCAGGCCTTGAACGGATTCGTCTGCATGGCCGCAAGCTGGAGCTTGAAGGCAAGCTCGATCCGACCGCGCAAGCCGACATGGACACTGAACGCGCTGAGCTGAACGCTCGTTATAAAGACGTCGAGGCACGCCTGAGCGATCTGCACACGCAGTTCAACCGCGACAGCCTGACCGCTCGCGATGCCAACGGCAAAGAAGTCGAAATCGGTATCGGCAAAGTGGTTCATGCCTACCAGCCGAACGCCATGAGTTACCTGACCAAGCTGGGTTTCTACTTCAACAAGGTCTGGGAGTTCCTCAGCGACGACCCACGTGAAGCCAACACCGAAGGCGGGATCTTCCCGGCGATCTTCGGCACCGTGATGATGACCCTGATCATGGCGATGATCGTCACCCCGTTCGGCGTGCTGGCAGCGGTCTACCTGCGTGAATATGCACGCCAGGGGCCGATGACCCGGTTGATCCGCATTGCGGTGAACAACCTGGCGGGCGTTCCGGCGATCGTTTACGGCGTGTTCGGTCTGGGCTTCTTCGTTTACGTACTCGGCGGCTCGGTTGACCGTTTGTTCTTCCCTGAAGCCTTGCCGGCGCCGACGTTCGGTACGCCGGGCCTGCTCTGGGCCTCGCTGACCCTGGCGCTGCTGGCGGTGCCGGTGGTGATCGTGGCCACTGAAGAAGGTCTGGCGCGGATTCCTCGCACCGTGCGTGAAGGCTCGTTGGCCCTCGGCGCGACCAAGGCTGAAACCTTGTGGAAGATCGTGCTGCCAATGGCCAGCCCGGCGATGATGACCGGGATGATCCTCGCCGTGGCTCGCGCCGCCGGTGAAGTGGCGCCGCTGATGCTGGTGGGTGTGGTGAAACTGGCGCCGTCGCTACCGGTGGACGGCAACTACCCGTACCTGCACCTTGACCAGAAAATCATGCACTTGGGCTTCCATATTTATGACGTCGGCTTCCAGAGCCCGAACGTCGAAGCCGCACGGCCGCTGGTGTACGCCACGGCGCTGTTGCTGGTACTGGTGATCGCCACGCTCAACCTGTCGGCAGTGTGGATCCGTAACCACCTGCGCGAGAAATACAAAGCGCTGGACAGCTGATTTTTATGTGGGAGCGAGCCTGCTCGCGATGGCATCTCTGTGGTTTCAGACTTAAACCGCGTTGCCCGAATCGCGAGCAGGCTCGCTCCCACAAAAACCGAACCGAATTTGTTAGCACAGGGAGTTTCCCATGCAGCACGAAACACATACCCACGGCATCAACATGTCGGCCCTGGGTCGCGACAAACAGAGCCTGAACCTGGCACAGGAAACCGTGGCCATCGAAGTGCCGAGCCTGAGCCTGTTCTACGGCGACAAGCAAGCGCTGTACGACGTCAGCATGAACATTCCCAAGCAGCGCGTGACCGCGTTCATCGGCCCGTCCGGCTGCGGCAAGTCAACGCTGCTGCGCACCTTCAACCGGATGAACGATCTGGTCGATGGCTGCCGTGTCGAAGGTGAGATCAACCTCTACGGCAACAACATCTACCGCAAGGGCGAAGACGTGGCCGAACTGCGTCGTCGTGTCGGCATGGTGTTCCAGAAGCCGAACCCGTTCCCGAAAACCATCTATGAAAACGTGGTCTACGGCCTGCGTATTCAGGGCATCAACAAAAAGCGCGTACTCGACGAAGCCGTCGAATGGGCGTTGAAAGGCGCGGCACTCTGGGATGAAGTGAAAGACCGTCTGCACGAATCGGCACTGGGTTTGTCCGGTGGTCAGCAGCAACGTCTGGTGATCGCTCGTACCATCGCGGTGGAGCCGGAAGTGCTGCTGCTCGACGAACCGTGCTCGGCACTCGACCCGATTTCGACGCTGAAAGTCGAAGAGCTGATCTACGAACTGAAATCCAAGTTCACCATCGTCATCGTGACCCACAACATGCAACAGGCCGCGCGGGTTTCCGACTACACGGCGTTCATGTACATGGGCAAACTGGTGGAATTCGGCGACACCGATACCCTGTTCACCAATCCGGCGAAGAAGCAGACCGAAGACTACATCACCGGTCGTTACGGCTAGGATGCCGCTAGCGTTGCTCGCTTAACCATCGCTGCGGTAGACCGCACCTTACCGGACGCTCCAAGGACGCCAACATGATTAGCAAAGAAGGCCTTACCCACCACATCTCCCAGCAGTTCAACGCTGAGCTCGAGGAAGTGCGCAGCCACCTCCTGGCCATGGGCGGGCTGGTCGAAAAGCAGGTCAATGATGCGGTCACTGCACTGATCGAAGCGGACTCGGGCCTGGCCCAGCAAGTGCGCGAGATCGACGACCAGATCAACCAGATGGAACGCAACATCGACGAAGAATGCCTGCGCATTCTGGCCCGTCGCCAGCCGGCCGCGTCCGACTTGCGTTTGATCATCAGCATCTCCAAGTCGGTCATCGACCTGGAACGCATCGGCGATGAAGCGACCAAAATCGCCCGCCGTGCCATCCAGCTGTGCGAAGAAGGCGAGGCCCCGCGCGGTTACGTCGAAGTTCGGCACATCGGCGACCAGGTGCGCAACATGGTTCGCGACGCACTGGATGCCTTCGCTCGCTTCGACGCCGAGCTGGCGCTGTCGGTGGCCCAGTACGACAAGGTCATCGACCGTGAATACAAGACCGCCCTGCGCGAACTGGCGACCTACATGATGGAAGATCCGCGTTCGATCACGCGGGTCTTGAGCATTATTTGGGTGCTGCGTTCGCTGGAGCGGATTGGCGACCACGCCCGCAATATTTCCGAGCTGGTGATTTACCTGGTGCGCGGTACCGATGTCCGTCACCTGGGCCTCAAGCGCATGAAGGAAGAAGTTGAAGGCACAAGTGCCGAAAGCGCTAATGTTCCGGGCAACGCTGACGATAAGTAAGATTGCCCAAGTAAAACGCCCGGCCTTGTGGTCGGGCGTTTTTGTTTGCGGTTTTGCAATTCATAGCACCCGCGAACGAAAAAAGTCCCGGCGTGACTGAAGGGTTTTGGCAAAGTGCCATTAGCAAAGCGTTATGATTGCCGGGATTTTTTAAGGGGTGGTTGATGAGTAAGGTCAGTGTGTTGGTGGTCGATGACGCTTCGTTCATTCGTGACCTGATGAAGAAGTGCCTGCGCAACTACTTCCCGGGCATGCGAATCGAAGACGCGGTCAACGGTAAAAAAGCGCAGGCCATGCTGGCGCGCGAAGCATTCGACCTGGTCCTGTGCGACTGGGAAATGCCGGAAATGTCTGGCCTCGAATTGCTGACCTGGTGCCGCGAACAGGACACACTCAAGGCCATGCCGTTTATCATGGTCACCAGCCGTGGCGACAAGGAAAACGTGGTTCAGGCGATCCAGGCCGGCGTTTCCGGCTATGTCAGCAAGCCGTTCACCAACGAGCAGCTGCTGACCAAGGTCAAGCAGGCGCTGAACAAGGTCGGCAAACTCGACACCTTGATGAACGGCGCGCCCACCAAGATGAATTCGGCATTCGGCAACGACTCCCTCGGCGCGCTCACGGGCGGCAAGGCGGCTGTCGTCGCCCCCGCAGCCACCCCGACTGCCGCGGCAGCCCCCGCGCGCGGTCTGCTCAACAGCCCACCGGTCAAGGCGCCAGCAGCGTCCCCAGCCCCGGCAGGTGGTCGTGGTCAAGGTCAACTGCGTCTGCCTAGTGGTACTCAGCCATGCGTGATCAAGGCGTTGAGCATCAAGGAAGCCTTGTTGGTGGTTAAACGCACCGACACCCTGCCACAAGTACTCGACGGCGCCGTGCTTGACCTGGAGCAAGGCGACAACGCCGAAGTCGCCCGCCTGAACGGCTACCTGCACGCCATCGTGGCCCACGAGCCGAAGCCTGACAGCGACTGGCTGCAACTGACCTTCCGTTTTGTCGACCAGGACGCACAAAAACTCGATTACATCTCCCGCCTGATTGCCCGCGGTACGGCGCAGAAGCATTTCGTACCGGGCGCGTAAGCGCAGCAGCGCCGATTAGATCGCCATCGCGAGCAGGCTCGCTTCCACAGGGAGCCGCATTCCAGTGTGGGAGCGAGCCTGCTCGCGATGGGGTCATCGAATTCACCGCAGATCTCCTGAACCGATCATTTGAAACATCTGCCGACTACACAGGTCGATTCTGGCTGCTAGGCTGATTTCAGGTCTTCCTCGACAGAACCTTGCCCATGTTCGCGCGATTGCTGTTTTTCTGTGGTCTGTTCATGGCCTCCACCTCGGCTGTGGCCATCACTATTTACAAATCCACCAGCGTGACAGGTGTGGTCTCCTACAGTGACCGCCCCTCCCATGGTGCACGGATCTTTGTGTTCCGCGACCGCATGGACGAGCACCTTGAACGCCAGGTACTTCTGGATATCAAGAAGCAGAGGGACACGCACAGTGTGTTTGTGCGCAACGATTTGTATGCGCCGGTAGAGGTCGAGCTGAGTTTCACCGGGCTGAAGAATGTCAGCGGTGCGCCGGCACAGCCGATCCGCCGAGTGCTGCCGGCGCGCAGCACTATGCGTCTGGCGCTGCTCACGGCGATTACGCCCGGCAAGCCGCTGGCCTATACCCCGACGTTCAACTATTCGCTGGGCAACCCCACAGATACCACGCAGGCCTATCGATATCCGCTGCCGTGGCGTGGCGGACCGTTCCACCTGACGCAAGGCGCCAATGGCCGGTACAGCCATTTTGGGGTCAAGAACCGTTATGCCATGGACATCGCCATGCCTGAAGGCACACCGATCATCGCGGCGCGCGGCGGGGTGGTGGTGAAGACCGAAAACAACCAGAGCGGACGCGGCACTGACCCGTCGGGCAATTTCGTGCGGGTGTTGCACGATGACGGGACGATGGGCGTGTACCTGCACCTTAAGCGCGGCTCGGTGTGTGTGCGCGAAGGTCAGCGGGTGGCAGTCGGCAGTGCGTTGGGGTTATCGGGCAATACCGGCAACAGCAGCGGGCCGCACCTGCACTTCGTGGTGCAGCGCAATAGCGGGTTGGGGCTGGTGTCGATTCCGTACCAGTTCAATCAACCGGTGGGCAGCTTGCCGAACTTTGCGCTCGGCAAACAATAATCCAGGTCACTGCGATCAATTGTGGCGAGGGGGCTTGCCCCCGTTGGACGGCGAAGCCGTCCCCAAACAGATCAACTCGGTGTGTCAGGACGAGTGCGATTGCAGGGTTTGGGGCCGCTACGCGACCCAGCGGGAGCAAGCTCCCTCGCCACAACAGCGGGCTCGCGCAGGGTTCAATCGAGCATCAACACCTTGGCCAAAATGATCTTCGGGCCTTTCATCTTTTTGATGATGATCCGCAAACCTTCGACTTCCAGTACTTCTTCCTCTTCCGGCACCCGTTTCAGGGTTTCGTAGACCAGCCCGGCGAGGGTTTCGGCTTCGACGTGGTCCAGATCGATACCCAGCAGGCGTTCGACCTTGAACAGCGGTGTGTCGCCGCGTACCAGCAATTTGCCCGGCTGGTAGGCGAGGATCCCGCGTTCGGCCTTGCGGTGTTCGTCCTGGATGTCGCCGACCAGCACCTCCAGCACGTCTTCCATGGTCAGGTAGCCGATGATGTTGCCGTCGGCCTCTTCAACCACGGCGAAGTGCGAGCCGCCCTTGCGGAACTGCTCCAGCAGTTGCGACAACGGCATATGCCGCGATACGCGTTCCAGCGGGCGGGTCAGCTCGGCCAGGTTGAACGACTCGGGAATGTGGTCCAGCGCCGCCAGTTCCAGCAGCAGATCCTTGATGTGCAGCAGGCCGACGAACTCCTGGCGTTCGCTGTCGTACACCGGATAACGGCTGAATTTGTGACGACGGAACAGCGCGAGGATTTCCTTGAGGGGGGCGTTGAACTCCAGCGTCACCAGGTCTTCCCGGGAGTTGGCCCAGTCGACCACTTCCAGTTCGCCCATTTCCACCGCCGAGGCGAGTACGCGCATGCCTTGGTCGCTTGGGTCCTGGCCGCGGCTGGAGTGCAGGATCAGTTTCAGTTCTTCACGGCTGTAATGGTGTTCGTGATGAGGGCCAGGTTCACCTTGGCCGGCGATCCGCAGGATCGTGTTGGCGCTGGCGTTAAGCAGGTAAATGGCCGGGTACATCGCCCAGTAGAACAGGTACAGCGGCACCGCCGTCCACAGCGACAGCAACTCGGGCTTGCGGATGGCCCAGGATTTGGGGGCCAGTTCGCCGACCACGATGTGCAGGTAGGAAATGATGAAGAAGGCGGTAAAGAACGACACGCCTTTGACCACTTCCGGCGAGTTGACGCCGACCGCGTCCAGCAACGGCTCGAGAATGTGCGCGAACGCCGGCTCACCGACCCAGCCAAGGCCCAGGGAGGCGAGGGTGATACCCAACTGGCAGGCCGACAGGTAAGCGTCGAGCTTGCTGTGTACGGTGCGCAGGATATGCCCGCGCCAGCCGTGTTTATCAGCGATGGCCTCGACCCGGGTCGAGCGCAATTTGACCATGGCAAATTCCGCCGCAACGAAGAAGCCGTTGAGCAAAACCAGGATCAGTGCAAAAAGAATCATGCCGAAATCGGCGAAGAGTGAAACGAGGGTCAAGCCAGGGGAAGGGTCCATGATGGAGTTTTGCGGGTTCCGTATATTCGAAAAGAAAGGGGATTGCCGAGCCTGAAAGGCAGGCCCAAGTCAGCCAATGTAGCGGCTGACAGGGCGATTGCCTAGAGGTTAGTCGTCGCGGCTGCTAGTCGGTCAGCGAGTTGACCCGCGATTTTGTGACCTGTGTCGGCGCGAAATGGCAGGTGAACGTGCTGCCGTGGCCGAGCACGCTGCTGATCTCCATTCGCGCACGATGACGTAGCAAAACGTGTTTGACGATGGCCAGGCCCAGCCCGGTGCCGCCGGTATTGGAGTTGCGGCTGGAGTCGACGCGGTAGAAGCGCTCGGTCAGGCGCGGCAGGTGTTTATTGTCGATGCCGATCCCCGAGTCCTGCACGCTCAGGTGTGCGCCTTGTTCGTCACCCCACCAGCGGATGCGGATGTTGCCACCGTCCGGGGTGTATTTGACGGCGTTGAACACCAGGTTCGAGAACGCACTGCGCAACTCGGCTTCACTGCCCTTGAGCATAATCGACGGATCGGCTTCCAGGGTGATGTGCTGGTTGCGCTGCCCGGACAGCGCCTGCGCGTCACTCTTGATCGATTGCAGCAGGCTGTCGATCGGCACCGGCTGGTTGTCCGACGGGTAATCGGTGGCCTCGAGCTTGGCCAACAGCAGCAAGTCATTGAGCAACGTCTGCATGCGTCCGCCCTGTTGCTGCATTTGCTGCAACGCACGGCTCCAGCGCGGATTCACTTCTTCAACGTTATCGAGCAAGGTTTCCAGATAGCCGCAGATCACCGTCAACGGCGTGCGCAGTTCGTGGGAGACGTTGGCGATGAAGTCTTTGCGCATTTGTTCAAGCTGATGAATGCGGGTGACGTCGCGCACCAGCATCAGGTGTTCGTTGTTGCCGTAACGGGTGATGTACAACTGAATCCGCATCCGGTCGTTGGTCGGCGAAGGGATTTCCAGCGGCTCGGCGTAGTTGTCCTGCTCGAAGTATTCCTTGAAGCGCGGATGACGCACCAGGTTGGTCACCGGCTGACCGCTGTCTTGCGGGGTCTTGAGGCCCAGCAGGGTTTCGGCGGCGCGGTTCCACCATTCCAGGTTGCCGTCGCTGTCGAGCATGATCACCGCGTCTTTCAACGCTGCGGTGGACTCCTGAACCCGGTCGATCACCGCTTGCAGGCGTCCGCGCACGCGCTGATCGCGGCGTTGCAGATGATAGATGCTATCGAACACTTCACCCCACAGGCCGTAGCCATCGGGTGGTGGTTCGTCAGGCTTTTGCAGGCGCAGCCACTCGTGCAGGCGCAGCAATTGCTTGAGGGTCCAGGCCAGGTAAATGCCCAGGCCAGCGGCCAGGCTCCAGCCGTAGTAGCCCGTAATCAGGCCGATCACCAGACAGCCGGTGACCAGTAACAGCATGTGGCGGATCAGTGTGCCATGCCAGTTTTGGTTCACTTAAACTTGCGTCCTTGTCAGCGTGTCGAGCACGTAAGGGCCGGCTCAGGCCTTGGTAGAAAACCGGTAGCCGGTGCCACGCACGGTTTGTACCAGATTCTCGTAGGCATCGCCGAGTGCTTTGCGCAAACGACGGATGTGCACGTCGACGGTGCGCTCTTCGACATACACATTGCCGCCCCAGACCTGATCGAGCAATTGCCCGCGGGTGTAGGCGCGTTCCTGATGGGTCATGAAAAACTGCAGCAAGCGGTATTCGGTCGGGCCCATCTCGGCGGGTTTGCCGTCGATGGTCACGCGGTGGCTGATCGGGTCCAGCAGCAGGCCGCCGACTTCGATCGGCGCTTCGCCGTCGGTAGGGCCGGCACGACGCAGCACGGCTTTCAGGCGCGCAACCAGCTCGCGTGGCGAAAACGGCTTGGTGATGTAGTCATCGGCGCCAACCTCCAGGCCCTGGATCTTGTTGTCCTCTTCGCCCTTGGCGGTGAGCATGATGATCGGGATGTCCCCGGTCAGTTCATCGCGCTTGAGGCGTCGGGCCAGCTCGATGCCTGAAGTGCCGGGCAGCATCCAGTCGAGCAGGATCAGGTCCGGTTTACGGTCGACAATAATGGCGTGGGCCTGCTGGGAGTTTTCGGCCTCCATGCAGTCATAGCCGGCCATTTCCAACGCAACGGCGATCATTTCGCGAATGGGCGCTTCGTCGTCGACGATCAGAATGCTCCTGCCAACCATGCCTTAATCCTCTTGTCATTTAACTGTCTTGCGCCGCATTAGATAACGGAATTATTGCAGTCGTGTGACAGTATTTTAGCCGTGCGGCAAGCAGCGCAATCCTGAACTACGCTCTAAGTTCGAATCCTGACAACCACAAAGGAAGGTTTCCATGACGCACTACGCTCAATCGTTTAAAGCCCTGATGTTGGCTGCTGCCCTGGCATTACCGGCAATGGCCTTCGCCGCTGATCCAGCGATGGAGAAGGGTGGCATGCTGGTCGATAGCAAAGGCATGACCTTGTATACCTTTGCCAAGGATGCTGCTGGCAAGTCCATGTGCAATGACGCATGCGCTGCCAACTGGCCTCCGCTGGCGGCTACCGCCATGGACAAGTCCAAGGGCGACTGGACAGTGATCAAACGTGACGACGGCAAGATGCAATGGGCTTACTACGGCAAGCCGCTGTACACCTTTGTGAAGGACAAGAAGGCCGGTGACAAGACCGGTGAAGGGCTGATGGATGGTGCCTGGCACGTCGCCAAGTCTATGTAACCTGGTAAAAGATCGCAGCCTTCGGCAACTCCTGCACGCATCGCCCCGCAGGAGCTGCCGGAGGCTGCGATCTTTCAAACCGGTCAACGCAACGCGTAATCCAGCACGATCCCGATGAAAATCGCCAACCCGGCCCAATGGTTATGCAGGAAGGCCCGGAAACACTTGAGTCGGTCCCTGTCGCGGGTGTACCAGAACTCCCAGGCAAAGCACGCGGCCGCTGCCAGCAGCCCGAGGTGAAACCAGCCGCCCAGCTCGAATTTCGATCCGGCCAGCAGCAGGCACCCCAGAGCCAGCCCTTGCAGGGTGAGAATGATCACCCGATCGGCATCGCCAAACAGAATCGCCGTGGATTTCACGCCAATCTTCAAATCGTCGTCGCGGTCGGTCATGGCGTAATAGGTGTCATAGCCCACTGTCCACAGCAGGTTGGCAATCCACAGCAACCAGGCGATGGCCGGCAGTTCACCGGTTTCGGCGGTGAACGCCATCGGCATGCCCCAGGAGAACGCCGCGCCCAGTACCACTTGCGGGTAATAGGTGTAGCGCTTCATGAACGGGTAAGTGGCGGCCAGCGCCAGACCACCGAACGACAGCCAGACCGTGGCTGCGTTGGTGCACAGCACCAGCAGGAAGCTCACGCCCATCAGCAATGCGAAAAACACCAGCGCTTCTTTGGAGCTGATCTTGCCGCTGACCAAGGGCCGCTGTTCGGTCCGTTTCACGTGACCGTCGACCTTGCGGTCCGCCCAGTCATTGATCACGCAGCCACCCGCGCGGGTCAGCACCACGCCAAGGACGAAAATCGCGATATTGGCCAGTGACGGCGAACCTTTGCCGGCAATCCACAGCGCCCACAACGTTGGCCACAGCAGCAGGTAAATGCCGATGGGCTTGTCCATGCGGGTCAACTGGATGAAGTCCCAGGCTCGCGGGTTCACGCGATTCAATGATTTGAGCAGGCTTTGGTACATCAGCAGTTCTCCGTATTCGCGCGGGCAGCGCGCCACAGGGCTGGCAGGAATATTTCCGCGACCAGCACGCTCAAGTCCCCCCGGTCGAAACGCGAGCGCCGGCCCCACAGTTGCGGCGCCTGAGATTCGCTGGGCAACCACTCGACAGGATAGTGACAAACCTCAATGGCGCGGCGCTGGAACGCCTGATCGCAAAACAGCAACTCGCCCAGGGAGCGGCTGCCCAACTCATCCATATTCAACCCGCCGTCCTGCAACGAACTGCGTGCCGCCACACTACGGGCAAACACCCAGGCTTCGCCATGACCGCGCAAATACACCTCACGAACCCAGCCTTCACTGCCTTCGGGCAACGCTAGCGCGGCGCATTCATCGGCGCGCAAAGGCTGCCAGCCTTCGAGCAACGGCGTCACGCTGAAGCTGTCATCCGACAAACGGGTCAGGCGGCGGGTGAGCGAGCCCTCATCGAACAGCCAGTCGAGGGTTTGCGCGTCGGGAAGCGGGGACAGCTGGCTTTGTGGCAGCCAGAACAGAGCAGGGGCGAGGGGTTTTGAGTGCGGCACAGTGAGTCAGTATTGGCAGCAAATGAGGCGGCGAGCTTACCATGTCGGTTGGTGATATTGACTGATCAGACGGGGTAATGGCCGTGAACAGGCTTGCATCTAACCCGCCTGATCAGTACAAAACGCCTTGAGCCGGACGGCAGACCTTTATCGGGCGACCGTTCGCGCCAGCAAAAGCCTGAGAACCTGAGGAAACAAGCAATGAAGAAGTGGCAATGCGTGGTCTGTGGGCTGATCTACAACGAAGCCGACGGCTGGCCGGATGACGGTATCGCGGCCGGGACCTTGTGGCAGGACGTACCGGAAGACTGGCTGTGTCCGGACTGTGGCGTCGGCAAAATGGATTTCGAGATGATCGAAATCGCTGCCTGATCACAGATTTTCATGAATTGAAGAGGAGTAAGGAATGAACGCACCTGTCGTGATCGTCGGCACTGGGCTGGCTGGCTACAACCTGGCCCGGGAGTTTCGCAAACTCGATGGCGAAACACCGCTGCTGTTGATTACCGCAGATGACGGACGCTCTTACTCCAAACCGATGCTCTCTACCGGTTTCGGCAAGAACAAGGACGCCGATGGCCTGAGCATGGCCGAGCCCGGCGCCATGGCCGAACAGCTGAAAGCTGAAGTGCGGACCCACACGCGCATCAGCGGCATCGACCCCGGCCACAAACGCCTGTGGATCGGCGAAGAAGCCGTGGCCTATCGCGACCTGATCCTCGCCTGGGGCGCGGAAACCGTGCGCGTGCCGGTGCAGGGCGATGCGCCCGAAGCGATCTTCCCGATCAACGACCTCGAAGACTACGCGCGCTTTCGGGCGGCGGCTGCCGGTAAGCGTCGAGTGTTGCTGCTCGGTGCTGGCCTGATCGGTTGTGAGTTCGCCAACGACCTGATCCTCGGTGGTTACGACGTGCAACTGGTCGCGCCGTGCGAACAAGTCATGCCGACGCTGCTTCACCCGGCGGCAGCCGCAGCCGTGCAGGCCGGGCTGGAAAGCCTGGGCGCGCAGTTCCACCTCGGTCCGGTACTCAATAGCTTGCAGCGTACCGATGACGGGCTCGAAGGGCATTTGTCCGATGGCCAGGTGATCCCCTGCGACGTCGTGGTTTCAGCCATTGGCCTGCGCCCACGCATCGATCTGGCGGCCGCTGCCGGTTTGCAGATCAATCGCGGTGTGGTCGTTGACCGCCATCTGAAGACTTCTCACGCCAATATCTACGCCTTGGGCGATTGCGCCGAGGTCGATGGACTGAACTTGCTGTACGTGATGCCCCTGATGAGCTGTGCGCGTGCGCTGGCTCAGACCCTGGCCGGCAACCCGACGGCGGTCAGCTATGGTGCGATGCCGATTACCGTGAAAACACCGGTCTGCCCATTGGTGGTTTCCCCGCCGCCACGGGGTTTTGAGGGTGTCTGGACCGTCGAAGGGCAGGGCGCCGACATCAAGGCGCTGTGCCGTGATGCCAGCGGAAAACTGCTGGGTTACGCCCTCACCGGGGCGGCGGTGATGGAGAAACTCGCTCTAAACAAGGAACTTCCGGCGCTTCTGGCGTAAATACTGGGCGTTCTGTCGGAATCACCGCGCTTTCGCCCCTACAAAGGTCGCCCCGAGACTGGCGTCGCTCGTAAGCGCGTGCCATCCTCACTCCTGTCTGCCGCAGAGTAGAGCCTGCGGCGCCTTGGGCGCTGTTCCGGAAGAACAGCACGGACATAACAACAAAAAACCGTCAAAGAGGCTTCACTCATGCGTAAACCAGAACTCGCCGCAGCCATCGCTGAAAAGGCTGACCTCACCAAAGAGCAGGCTAACCGCGTCCTCAACGCCGTTCTCGAAGAAATCACCGGCGCCCTGCACCGTAAAGACAGCGTCACCCTGGTGGGCTTCGGTACTTTCCTGCAACGTCACCGTGGTGCTCGCACCGGCAAGAACCCGCAAACCGGTGAGCCAGTGAAAATCAAGGCCAGCAACACCGTTGCGTTCAAGCCTGGCAAATCGTTGAAAGACAGCGTCAATCCATAAATGCTACGAACTCCCTGAATTGCGGGGAGATTCGTATTGAAAATGGGCACGCCAACCAGGTTGGGTGCCCATTTTTTATACATACATTAAGTGTTAGATATATTGGGTTGCTAAAATTTATTACAGATGATCATCGGCTGTGTATTTGTGGAGATGTTCACATGTGCGCAGAAAACTCTTCAATAACGATCATGCGATGACCCTTTTCAATTGCCAGGAGCTTGGTTGTTCATCCATAGGTAGCTAGTACCATGTGGGCAAACTCTTTCTTGCTTAGCTGAAGATAAGAGTGCTGCTCCAAGTACGTGCGCCATGCGGATTCAAGCATGGGTCCATCGATATCGCCGTCGGTAGCGAGATAAGCTGCAGCATCGTCCTTCACCGCTTGGGTGTAGTGTTTCGAGGGGCCATCTTTAGTGGCATCTGAGGTCGAAATAAACGGCCAGGCCGTTGTAAAGATCAACCCGAATCCAGTCAGCATTGAGTATTCAAGGGGGCCAGCCTTTTCCAGGCAGCCAAGACCGATGCACCCTTCAGCCCGAACAGAGGCGCTAGCTACGAGCGTGAATATGGCAACCCAATAGCACCCGAAGGCAAGCGCCTGACTGTGCAGTTTGACGGGCGGGCATTTGTAGTCATCGGGTGGGGCATGATTATCAGCCATTGGGATTGAATTCCTCATGGGGAGTTTGATCGGTCGTGGTTTCTGGTGATAGTTCATCGGTCACCAGGAGCCATAGGGAATGCCGAACTGGTCGATGTAGGCTTGGGATTCTTCTGAAAGGGGTCGATGTTTTCCGTTGGAGGTGCCGCCGTAAGGGCCTTCGGGATTGATCGTGCCTTGTACGCGGGTGACTTCGGCCGACTTCAGGCAAGGGCCACCCAAATACACTTTGGCGATACCGCTAGGTGCCAAGCCAATAATCAGAATGTTTCGGTAATCGGTTTTCCATTTACCAACCGCGCCGCAATAAGCTTCTTCGCTTTTGAGCATGGCTGTTCTAACCGATTCAGGGATCTTGATGAACGCCTCATAAGTTTGCGGCTCAGCCAGCGACTGCCAGCGCACGTAGACCAAATGGGGTAGGTCCGCTCCGGTCACGCGTCGGCCACTGCCCGTCGGATGCTCAGGCCACCCTTTGGGTTTACCGAGAAACTTCTCAGGTATCCCTTTGCTGAGCGCGCGGGGATAACCCGTAGACACTCCTCCGCTACCTGCGCCGCGGAACACGTGTCCATTGATATCAACGACATCCGCCGTTTCAATCCAAACCTCCATGTAGGGTCGCCCAAAGAAATTGAGATCCCAGGTTTCATAAGGGAGTGCTCGACTTTTTCCGAATGCGCACCCGCCCAAAAAAACGGCCATCAACAGCACAACGCTTTTCTTAAACATTGGGATGTACCGCCCGCTTATGATTTTCGGCGGGCCGATTGATGAACACGATGTCCAGATCGCTGTTGTTGAAGCCTTTGACGGCGTTCCAGTGCGCGGAGAGATGGATATAGCGCCCAACGAGCAGAGCCTCTTCGTCCAGGCTCAAACCCACGCGGCGGGTCTCACCCAGTGCGTAAGCCATCAGTTTTTGAGCGATCGGTTGCAGTTCTACAGATAACGCATATTTTTGATCTTCATCGTCAATCACCCTGAGCGGGACATCGTGCCTAGCCCCCAACTCACGCATGATGCGCAAGTAAATCAGGGCCAGTTCATTACGCACTTCTCGCTGGCTACTGACCGCCGCATACACATGCTGCCACTTTTCCTTGTCACCTTTGACGGTGCGTTCAAACTTCAGCACCCAGGTTTGCACCTGCAATGGCAGGTCATGAAGGTTGAGCTGATCCTGAAGGCGATGCAGTTCGGTTTGGGTCCAGCGATAGGCAATGGATTTCATCGGGGACACGTGAGCATCCTCGGTGCTACGGAATGGCTTGCTGAGCAGAATCCGCTCAGCCGCGCGAGGCAAATAACCGCCGCCAAGATCAGAATGAACGCCCGGCAACACGATATCGGCAGCACCTGCACTGTTGAGCGAGAAGTTGTGGCGGCGCTCGTCCCGCGCCACCAGGTGCACGACTTTTTTGGCCATGTCCGGCGCCAGGTACAGGTTGACCCCGGGATTGTTGGCATCGTGGACGCTGATGCCGCCACTGGAAACGCTCGCGACGGCGGCCACGGTGTCGAAGATGCCGATGAAGTTGATGGATACGTCGGTCCTGGCACGCCAGGCAAACTCCTCGACGAACAGTGGTGAATTGGCCGGGAGCAGCGTGGCCAATAGGCTCTGTTCCCCTTTCAATACTTCGTTGGCGAAATGCCGAGCGGCAGCGGCGCCCCGACTGAAACCGAAGATGTCGAATTCAATGTGCTCAACTTTTCGGTCAGGGTTCGATAGTTCGAACTGTTCAATGTTTCTGAGAATCTGCATTGGGCTCTGCCCAACTCGCGCCAATACACCCTGCGCGCCCAAACCGGTCATCTGTGAAAAAGTTGAATCCTGTTCACCACTACTAGTACCGATGCCATCCAGATAAACGCGGATGAACCCTATGGTTTCTTCAGCAGCAATTTGAATTTCACTGCCATCCTTGTACAACTCATACAGCTTCGCCACATTACTGCTGTCGTTCCCATAACTGTTATCCGGCGCTCCCCCCTTGCCGTCATACCCATGGGCCTGACAAAACTGCCGAATGTCCCCCGCCAGCGCCTCCAAACCCACATCCCGTGCATGGCACCCGGCAACCATTTCACTGTTGGACCGGTTGTTGCCGGTGCCATCGAAGAACACGCCGATCCGCAAGGTAATCCCCTCCAGCTCGACTTCTTCCTCCTCTTCTTCCAGTTCGCCTGACGCTTCGTCTTCAGGTAGCGCGGGCGCGACGGATGCCAACAAACCCACCGTTGCCCCCGGCAGTAATGCATGTGCGGCCATAGCCGACACCGGAGAACCGCCGTCCTCAATCGCGGTGCTGCTGAAAATACCGTCGGCGTTGATCACGATGTGCTGACCGCCGACCTTCACCGAAAGGCTCTCACCCGCCTCTATCACAAGGTGCGTACCGGCCTTGATGTGCACCTGCTCGCCGGCTTCGATCACCTGCGTTTCATTGACTCTTGTGTGGCTGTCGCCCGCGACATGCAGATAGTCGTTGGCGTTAACCTGAACCTTGCGATCCGCCATGACAGTGCAGTGCTCTTCAGCCCCCAGCACCGTAATGCTGTTCCCCTTGATGGTTTCCTGGCGCTCGTTACCCACTTCCAGCCGGCTGTCGTTTTCGATCTTCTGCTCCAAGTCGCGCTGGGCCCGCAGGTAGATCAGCTCCTGCCCGGCGCGGTCTTCGATCGACAACTCGTTGTAGCTGCTGTGAGTTGTTGCCGCAGAACCACGCAGTGCGAGAACGCAAGGAAGAGATTTATCGCAGGCTGTGCCACCTCGATCTCGAAGTGGTATGCCCACGGTCGCGGCGTGCTGCACGGTGATTTGAAACCGAGCAACGTGATGCTCAGCGAGGAGGGCGTGCGCTTGTTCGACTTCGGTCTCGGTCAGGCCGAGGAGGGCGTATTGCCCGGCCTGCCACATCTGAGCCGCAGCCGTTTCAACGCCTGGACGCCGGGCTATGCCGCGCCGGAACTGCTGGAAGGCGCGCCGCTGACCACCAGCGCCGACCTCTTCGCAGTGGCCTGCGTGATCTATGAACTGGCGGGCGGCAAACACCCGTTCCGCCGCTTGCCGTCGACCGAGGCCCGCGACGGGGACCTCGAACGCGAGCTGCATGCACCGAAAAATCTACCGAAACACTGCTGGCCGGCGCTGCGCACGGCGCTGGCTTTCGATGCGACGGCACGCACCATCACCGCTGCACAACTGCGTGGCGCCTTGAGCGCCACTTCCTCCTGGCTGCATCGGCGCAACGGATGACTACCGAACAGGGAGCAAGCAATGTTCAACCCTTCTAACAGGTCGAGGACTCCTGATCGTTGTCGACTTTGGGTTTCAGGCGCTCGGGCGTTGAACAAGGATGATGTGGATGGGCATCTTTATCAGGTTTGTTATGGCAACGGTGGCGGGGATTCTGTTGTTTGTGCCGATAGCGTCTGCGGCTGACGGCGGTTGTTACGGCTATCTCACCGAGCGGGTTCGGGCTCAGTTGTACTACGACACCGATGGCACGGGGACCATTGGTTGGGTCGAGTACAACGTGACCACGCACGTACTGCGCAATACCTCGGCGGAGCTTGAGGAGCCGTTGGCGTTGAGCTTTGACGCTGCGTTTGCGAAGGGTTATGCGCAGTGTGTGGCAAAGGGCGCTGGTGTGTAGTGTTTGCTGACGTGATTTCGTGGCCTCAGGAAAAGGGGACAATTTGTCCCCTTTTCCAATTCAGGACTCAGCGCTACGTTTTAACCCGATACTCCACCGGATTCGGTGAATCGAGGTTGTCCATGGCGCGGTCGATCAGCAGTTGTGCGCCTTCGGCCATACGGTAGATGGCCAGGGCGACGTTGCGGCGGGAGCCTTCGATTTCGAAGGCGAGGTCGCCAGCGATGGCTTTGATGGAGGCGATGTCTTCGGAGGCGTTGGCCAGGAGGCTGTCGGTGTCGACGTCTGGGGCGACGATGAAGAGTTGGCCTTTGCGGGCATCGGCCAAGTGGATCTTGTGCTGGGGTTTGCCCAGATGGTGGTCAAGAGCGCGTTCGGCGGCGTCGTGGAGTTTTTTCGAATCGAGGGATTCGTAGGGGGAAGTTGCTGGGTCTTCAGGCGGATTTGGTGATTGTTTGAACATTGGTGTATCTCCCTGGAACTAAGGAGCTGACACCGTTTCGCTTGCGCTTCGAAAGAGGTGGCAGCTGTGCGTAGGTGTGCAAGACCGGTCCAGGAACCCGGCAGACCCGAAGGTCTCCGACGCACAGCCGCCATAACGATTCGCGAGCATAAAAAAACGCTCGATGAATAGCCATCTACGATTGTGCACCTAGACCGGACTTGCACGTCCGTGTCACCGTTTTTTGGTGACAGGGTGAGACTAGCCCTGACTCACAGGCCGGGATAGTTACCGAACACCGCTACAACTTGAAGGAAATGTCCGAGGCCAATAGGGCCGGGATAGAGCCGAGATTGGGTTGTCTGGTTTTACGACCGCTGCGTCCGGATGCGGCCCAGACCGAACGCCGCCTTCGGCAGCTGCTACGGGGGGATGTGGTGGTCTTTGAAAAGTGTGACTTGGTGGTCATCGTGCTTAAAAAGCGCTTCATCTTCTTCTAACGCTGCGCACCGGTGGCGTTCTTGGTTTAAGCCGCTACACTGCGCCAGCGTTCATTTTTTCCTGTGGGGCTTGAGCATGAAATTTCGTTTTCTTCTGTGGATGATGGGCTTGCTGATGCGCAAGGCCAGTCGGACCAATCCGGCGTTTCAGCAGCAGTTGGGTGATAAAGAACTGGTGTTCCAGTTGCAGACGCTGGACGGCAAGGTGGCGCGGCACTTTGTGGTGAAGGATCAGCGCATTACCAGTAAGGCCGGGGTGTATGGGTCGCCGGCGTTTGCGATTGCCTTTAAAGACGCGGCTTACGGCTTTGCCACGATGCAGGCGAAGAACAAGCAGTTGGCGTTCATGACCGGGATTCAGGACAAGTCGATTCAGATCAAGGGCAACCCGGCGCTGGTGATGTGGTTCCAGGGGCTGACCAAGTATTTGAAGCCGAGGAAGGCCAAGCCTAAGGCGTGAGGCCTTTCAGGTAGGCGGAGATTCTCCGCGAACAAGTTTGCCTCTTCAGTCATCCGATTCAGGAGGCTCCTGGGTGTCGAGTGGCTGTGCCCTGTATGTCTTGTAGATCTGCTGGACTTCTGGGTTGTCCAGGCTCGCGTAGGTGATGCCTTCCTTGTCCAGGCCATCCAGGCCCCTGATGCCACTGATGGTCACTGGCCACTCGTCACGGCTGGATATGTCGACTATGAACGGATTCAGGTAGTTATCGAGATGCAGTTCGCGAGGCTCTCGGATCTCGTCGCTGAGTGCCCGTAGGTAGTCGTCCTTGCTTGTCCTTGACCAGTCGATGGCGAACTTGGCCCGATAGGAGAGTTCCATGAAGACTAATAAAATCGTGCGCCCGTTGCCGTCCAGGAATGGGTGTGCGAAAGCCAGCTGGCCCATGACCCCGCCTGGGTGGTTTCTGAAATGCTTTTTGTCTGCTGCCAGCTCAAGCGCATAGTCGACAGACATCTTGATGGAGTTCGGATGCTCGAAGACGGTGCTTCTGGGGTCGTCGTGTGAGCCTTTGAAGACTGCCAGGTGAGGTACGAGCTCATTCCGGTCTTTCCCTGCCCAAGGATAGAAGCCGGAGAACAGGATCTCGTGAACTCTGAGTACTGTCTTGTAATCGATGGGCCTCTTCTTGGACAAATAGGCAAGAGCCTCTTCGATACTCAATTCGAACGAAAAATGCTCTGACTCTTTTACTTCAGTGGGATCTTTCAGCTGTAGGGAATTTTGAAGGTAGCCAGCCGTTTCGAAATCGCCGAACGGATCAAAAGTCATGCGCTACGTTTCTGGGAACGCCTCTCCTGAAGGTAGCGTCCCTGGAGCGTCAGGGTCTCAGACTTGCTCAGAACGCCTTTTTTCTTGAGATTGACGAGCAACTGTTCGACGCCATCCAACTCGACGACGTCGCCAGCCAAACGAGTAATGGTCACGGCCATACGACTCATGCCGTCACGTTCAGCAGTGACCTTGTGATCTTTTGCAAGCTCGCGGACTTGACTTGCAACACTGACAGCGGCTGTTTGGGTCATCGGAAAGCCCTCTATTTGCCGTCAAATCATAGCAGGGCGCTTGTTTTTTGTCTTCGTGGGCGCATAGGCCGAGATCGATGGAAAGAGCCCTTCAAGTCTAAACATACAAGCGGGCTTGCTCGCGAATGCTTTTAGGGCTGGGTGAACTGTGAGGCGAGTTCGCGCAGCAGCACTTCAGCTTCGAGGACTTTGCTGACGACGTCTTCGGCTTTGTCGCGCGTCAGGCTGAGGCGCTCGAGCAGGGCGTTGGGGATTTCTTCGTCGGGGCCGGAGCCGATGCCACGGCTGCGCAGCAGGCGCACGGCCAGGCAGACGAGGTTCGGGTATTCGGCGTAGTCGCCGTCGTAGCTCGGGTCGTGCTGGAAGCGCAGCGCGGTGGCCAGCTCATCCGGCATGTCCCAGTAGCGCATCAGCCACGCGCCGATCTGTTCACGGCTGATGCCCAGCAGGTGTTGCTCGACAAAGCTGTGGCACAGGTGCGGGTTGACCTCCAGGTGCCGGCAGATCAGCGAGAAGTGCGGCGGGAAGACGTGGGCCAGCAGCAAGTAGCCGAAGTTGTGCAGCAGGCCGGCGAGGTAGGTCAGGCCGGCTTCCGGGCGCTGGGCGCGCGGCATCGCGCGGGTCAGGCCGTCGATGACGGCGGCGGTGTAGATCGATTGGTGCCAGTACGGCGTGGTGTGTTGCGGGTGGTCCTTGGGCAGGCTCAGGGTTTTGCCCAAGGCCAGGCCCAGCGCCAGGTTGATCACCAGATCAAAGCCCAGCACGCGGACGATCGCGTCTTCCACTGAACGAATCTTGCCGGGTGAGGCGTAGTACGGCGACGCCGCCCAGCTCACCACTTGCGCGGCCAGCGCCGGGTCGGTTTCGACGACGCCGGTGATGTCGTCGATGGTGGCGTTGGGGTCGACCCGCAGCTTGATGATTTTTTGTGCGGTTTCGGCCAGCGGTGGAATCTCGATGGTCGCTTCCAGGCGTTGCTGAATGCGGCGCGCCGTGAAGGCCTGCACCGCTTGGGTGATTTCCTCGCGGTCATCGTCGGGGCGGTCGAGGTTCGGGCGGATGCGGCTCAGGGCTTCGCCGAAGTTCGCGGCGCTGGCCTTGGTCAGCATGCTTTTGAAGTCTTCGCGGGTGATTTCCAGCAGCACGCCCGGTTCACCTGAGTTGATCAGCAACTGCGGTTCGCGCAGCAGGCTTTCTTCGTACAGGCATGGCGAGCTGGTGAGCGCCGGGAGGCCGGGCAGAAGGCTCAGGTTGTGTTTGCCGAGCATGCGCTCCAGGCGTTCGGTCGGCACGGCGGTGAGCCGGCGGCCGGTGAGTTCGGCGAGGCGGTTGAGGTCCAGCAACTGGCTCTGCGGGAACAGCACCATGAGCGCGCCGACAGCGTCGTCGAGCAGCACCGCTTGCACCTTGCGGGCGGGGTTGAGGCCCGGGTGATCGAGCACTTCGGCGTAGCTGATGCCCAGTTTGCCGAGCAGCAGCCGGATAACAGACGGGGCGTGCGGGGCTTCGGGTGCGAGGGCAACTTCGGTCATGGTGCGTGTCCGTTTTCAAACAATTGCAGGAGTATAACCAGCTTGTTTAAAACCATCGCCCAGAAACTGAGACGCTGCTCACACTTGGCCGTATTGCTGCCCATGGCGTAGCCAGCGGTCGAGCAACGGGCTGACGTGCTGCGGCCAACGTTCCAGCAGCGCCTGAGCCGCATCGCGCACCGCCGGCAACAGGTCGGCGTCGCGCATCAGGTCGGCGACCTTGAATTGCAGCAGGCCGGTCTGGCGGGTGCCGAGCATCTCGCCGGGGCCGCGCAGTTCGAGGTCTTTTTCGGCGATCACGAAGCCGTCGTTGGTTTCACGCATGATGCCCAGGCGTTGACGACCGATCTGCGACAGCGGCGGATGGTAGAGCAGCACGCAGTGACTGGCGGCGCTGCCCCGGCCCACGCGACCGCGTAACTGGTGCAGTTGCGCCAGGCCGAGGCGTTCCGGGTTTTCGATGATCATCAGGCTGGCGTTGGGTACGTCGACGCCGACTTCGATCACCGTGGTCGCCACCAACAACTGCAACGCACCCGCCTTGAAATGAGCCATGACTTCGGCTTTTTCCGCCGGCTTCATGCGCCCGTGAATCAACCCCACGCGCAGTTCGCCGAGGGCGGCGGTGAGGTCTTCATAGGTGGTTTCGGCGGCCTGGCAGGTGAGCTCTTCCGACTCCTCGATCAGCGTGCATACCCAGTACGCCTGACGCCCTTCGGCGCACGCGGCGCGCACCCGCTCGATGACTTCAACCCGGCGCGTGTCGGTGATCAGCACGGTGTTCACCGGGGTTCGGCCGGGCGGCAGTTCGTCGAGGATCGAGGTGTCGAGGTCGGCGTAGGCGCTCATGGCCAGGGTGCGCGGAATCGGCGTGGCGGTCATGATCAACTGGTGCGGGCACATCCGCCCGCCAACGCCTTTCTGTCGCAGCGCCAAGCGCTGCTGGACGCCGAAGCGGTGCTGTTCGTCGATGATCACCAGCGCGAGGTTCTTGAACTGCACTTCGTCCTGGAACAAGGCGTGGGTACCGACCACCATCGGCGTGCCGCTGGCGATTTGTTCCAGTGCGGCGACGCGGTTCTTGCCCTTGAGCTTGCCGGCCAGCCAGGCGACTTCCAGGCCCAGCGGTTCGAGCCAGCGTTTGAAGGTGATGAAGTGTTGTTCGGCGAGGATTTCGGTCGGCGCCATCAGCGCGACTTGATAACCGGCCTCCAGCGCTTGCAAGGCCGCGAGCGCGGCAACCACGGTTTTACCGGCGCCGACGTCGCCCTGAATCAGCCGCAGCATCGGCTCGTGCTGGCTCATGTCGTAGGCGATTTCATTGCCCACCCGTTGCTGCGCGCCGGTCGGCGGGAAGCCGAGGTTGGCCAGGTATTGGGCTGGCAGCCTGGTGGCTTTGGGCATGGCCGGCGCCCGCAGCGCGCGCATGCTTTCGCGCAGGCGTTGCTGTGACAGCTGATGGGTCAGCAGTTCTTCGAAGGCCAGACGGTGCTGTGCCCAGTGATGACCGAGCGCGAGTTCGTCGACATCGGCATCGGCAGGCGGGTGATGCAGGTAGCGGATCGCGTCGGCCAGCGGCGCCAGCTGGTAGTCCCGCGCCAGTTCTTGCGGCAGCCAGTCAGGCAAGCTGCTGGGGCCGAGCAAGGTCAGGGTTTGCATGCACAGTTGGCGCAGCCGCTGTTGGGTCAGGCCTTCGGTGAGCGGGTAGACCGGCGTCAGGGTTTCATCCACCGGCGGCGGTTCGTCACCGGTGATGGCGCGGTATTCCGGGTGGTAGATTTCCAGCCCCGATGCACCGGGCCGGGCCTCGCCGTAGCAACGCACGCGGGTGCCGCGTTTCAGGCCTTCCTTTTGCGCGTTGCTGAAATGGTAGAAGCGCAGGCTCAGCCCGCCGGTGCCGTCCTGCAGGCGCACGACCAGGCTGCGGCGCCGGCCCATGACCACGTCGGCGCCGCTGACGGTGCCTTCGATCACCGCGTCCTGACCCGGCCGCAAATGGCCGATCGGCACCACGCGGGTGCGATCCTGGTAGCGCAGCGGCAGGTGGAACAGTACGTCCTGGAGGTTTTCCAGGCCGACCTTGGCGAGTTTTTCGGCCATGGCTTCGCCGACACCCTTGAGTGCCGTGACCGAGACTTGCGACAGCTCAGCCATTGCTAACGTTTAACCCGCAACCGCTGGCGCCTTGGCCACCGAGCACAGGCGGATCGAGTCAGCGAGGATTTCAATTGCTTTGGGCCGCGGGAAGCTGGCGCGCCAGGCAATGGCCACGGTGCGGAACGGCACTGGCGGCGCCAGTGGACGCACTTCGAGCACGCCCGGCGCGTAGTGGTGACTGTCGACAGCGGAGAGCGGCAGGATCGAGATGCCCAGGCCGGAGGCGACCATGTGTCGAATGGTTTCCAGCGAGCTGGATTCGACGGTGGTGTGCTTGGCGCCGTCGTTGCCCTTGGCCAGGGTCGGGCAGGCTTCGAGCACTTGGTCGCGGAAGCAGTGACCTTCGCCGAGCAGCAGCAGGCTCTTGTCGTTGAGCAGGCTGGCGTCGATGGATTCTTTTTCGGTCCACGGGTGCTGGGCTGGCATCAGGACGTAGAACGGTTCGTCGTAGAGTTGCAGGGTCAGCACGTCGGCGTCGTTGAACGGCAGGGCGATGATGATCGCATCCAGCTCGCCGTTGCGCAGTTTGTCACGCAGCACGTGGGTGAAGTTTTCTTCGATGTACAACGGCATCTGCGGGGCGACCCGGTGCAGTTGTGGAATCAAATGCGGGAACAGGTAGGGGCCAACAGTGTAGATCGCACCGACTTTCAGCGGGGCGGTCAGTTGGTTTTTGCCGGCCTGGGCCAGTTCACGAATGCCTTGGGCTTGTTCAAGGACTTTCTGGGCCTGGGCGACGATACCTTCGCCGACCGGGGTCAGGCGCACCGCGCTTTTGCTGCGCTCGAAAATCAGCACACCGAGTTCGTCTTCAAGTTTTTTCACGCCCACCGACAGGGTCGGCTGGCTGACGTGGCAGCGCTCGGCCGCGTGGCCGAAGTGCTGCTCTTGGGCGAGGGTAACGATGTAGCGTAATTCGGTGAGGGTCATAGCGGGCGTCCATGATGATGCGGCCAAGCATACCGGCTGCAATCGATAGACGCACGTTATCAGACTGAGAGCTGCGCGCGACACTGGGCAATGCCTGTTTGGCGCTGGCGAATATGCAAAAGGCACCTTTCGGTGCCTGCGTGTTGTACCCGTGGCGAGGGAGCTTGCTCCCGCTGGGTCGCGAAGCGGCCCCAAAATCGGCAATCGCGGTTCACCAGCAATATCGCGCTGGCTGATTTATGACTGCTTCGCAGCCGAGCGGGAGCAAGCTCCCTCGCCACGGGTTTTGTGTCCGGCCTTTAGTGTCGGCGTTTTTCCAGGGAGTACACAAACGGCGCAACAATTTCGATCGAGCCGTTGCTCAGCATGTCGGCCGGTGGCTTGGGCAGTGGCTGGGCGCGGCGGATCATTTCCAGGGTGGCCCGGTCCAGATCGGCATTGCCGGAACGACCGACCAGCTCGTAGGACAGCACGTTGCCTTCAGCGTCGACCACGAAGCGCAGGCGGTTCAAACCTTCTTTGCCACGCGATTGGGCAGCCGGCGGGTACTTCTTGTACTTGGCCAGGTGCGCCAGCAGTGTGCCTTGCCAACTTTCCTTGGCCGCAGTCTGCGCTGGCGTTGGGCCTGGGGCGGGTGGCGCGGATTTCTCCGTCGCAGCGTTGGTCGGCGGCGCGTCGCTGGGTTTTTCCTCGGCCGGTTTCTCCTTCGGCGGCTCGGGCTTTTTCTCCACCGGCTTGGGCGGTTGAGGCTTGGGCTTGGGTTTGACTGGCTTGGGCACCGAGATCGTCGGTTTTGGTGCTTCCGCGAGTTTCGGCAACGGCAGTTCTTCGACCGGGGCCGGTGGTTGCGGTGGCGTCACGACCTTGGGCGGTGCGGGTGGCGGTGGTGCCGGAAGCGGCGCCAACTCGACCATCATGGCCATCGGTGGCAGCTCGACCGGCGGTGAGGACTTCCAGTTGAGCGCGAGCACAATCGCGACCGCATGGACGCCCAGCACCACGGCCAGGCTAGCGCCGTAACGCGTCAGCTTTTGGCGCGTCGTGATCATTGCTTGGCTGCCGTCTCAAGTCCGACCAGGCCGACTTTCAGGTAGCCGGCGGCTCGCAGGGCATCCATCACGTGCATCAGGTCGCCGTAGTCCACGCCTTTGTCGGCCTGGAAGAAGATGGTTGTATCCTTCTTGCCATGGGTTCGCGTATCGAGGGTCGCGCCGAGGGTTTCGGCGTTGACTTCGTCTTCGCCCAGGTACAGGCGCTGGTCGGCCTTGACGCTGAGGAACACCGGTTTCTCTGGTCGTGGTGCCGGTTTGGCGGTCGAGGCGGGGAGGTCAACCTTGATGTCCACGGTGGCCAGCGGCGCGGCCACCATGAAGATGATCAGCAGCACCAGCATCACGTCGATGAACGGCGTGACGTTGATTTCGTGGTTCTCGGCGAGATCGTCGTCCGCGCCTTCCTTTAAATGCAAGCCCATGGCGGATTACCCTACTTTGACCATGTGCGGTTGCGAGGTGGTGCGCTCGGCCGGCAGGTGGTCGAGGTCGCGGCTGACCAGCAGCAGGACTTGCGCCGAAGCGTCGGACACCTGGGCCTTGTAACCGGCGATGGAGCGGGCGAAGACGTTGTAGATGACCACCGCCGGAATCGCGGCCACCAGGCCCAGCGCAGTGGCCAGCAGGGCTTCGGCGATGCCGGGGGCGACGACGGCGAGGTTGGTGGTCTGGGTTTTCGCGATGCCGATGAAGCTGTTCATGATGCCCCACACGGTGCCGAACAGACCAACGAACGGCGCGGTGGAGCCGATGGTGGCCAGCACGCCGGTGCCGCTGCTCATGTTGCGGCCGCAGGCAGCCACCAGACGCTCGAGGCGGAAGCTGACGCGTTCCTTGATGCCTTCTTTTTCGCGGCTGTTGGCCGACAGGCGCATTTCTTCCAGCGCGTCGTGGACCAGCAGGTTGGCAAGGGTGCCTTCCTTTGCCGCGCTGACGCTGGCGTCTTTAAGGGTGGTGGCTTTTTTCAGGCTGGCGATTTCACCGCGCAGACGACGCTTGGCACCCAACAACTCAAGGCCCTTGGCGATCCAGATAGTCCAGGTGATGATCGAGGCGATGGCCAGGCCGATCATCACGATTTTCACGATGATGTCGGCGTTCTGGTACATGCCCCACGGCGACAGGTCATGGGCCATGCCCAAGGAATTGTCGGCTTCGGGAACTTCGGGAGCGTCAGCGCCAGGGTCTTCGGTGGCCAGTGCCGGGTCGGAGGCGAGGGGGGGCACGACCGGGGCGGCGTGATCAGCGTGAGCGGCGGCGACTGGCGCGGTCGGCTCGACGGCGAAGGCAGCGGTCGGGGTCAGCAGCAGGCTGAACAGCAGCGCGGCGACCGCGCTCAGGGCGCGAGAGGGACGAGCAAGCGTGGTTGGCGAAGCGGAGAGTGAATTACGTGTCATGCTGGCCGGACCTGAGAGAAAAAGAGGGTTTAATGTCCTTCCAGGCCTCGTGGGCCGAGAACAAAAGTGGCTGGCATTATTGCAAGTAATTCTTGTTAACAAAAGTAATAGAGTCTCTTTTTCTTTGATTGCTAGCCGCGCGTCCAATGCCAAGGCTAGCCTGTACCTTTCTGATGGGAGATTTTTGATGTCCGCGCCTTCTGTTTTAATTGCCGGTTGTGGCGATGTCGGCGGCCGTCTGGCCACTCAACTATTGGCCTCGGGGTGGGAGGTTCATGGCCTGCGGCGTGACATCTCACGCTTGCCCGAGGGCGTTATTGGCGTTGCCGGCGACTTGTTCAATGAAGAGTGCCCGGCAACCTGGCCCGTCGGTGCGGTGGATTACCTGGTGTATTGCGCGGCTGCCACCGATCACGATGAAGCCGGTTACCGCGCCGCTTATGTCCAGGGCTTGCAGCATGTGCTGGAATGGCTGAACGACTACGGTCAGGCGCCCAAGCACCTGCTGTTCGTTTCCAGCAGTAGTGTTTATGGGCAGCAGAATGGGGAATGGGTCGATGAAACTTCGCCGACTCAAGCGGATAGCTATTCCGGGCGAGTGATGCTGGAAGCTGAGCAGGTTGCTTTAAACAGCGGCATCCCTGCCAGTGTTGTGCGCTTGACCGGGATTTACGGTCCGGGCCGCGAGCGGCTGTTGACGCAGGTGCGCGGGGGGTATCGCGTGGCCATCGACCCGCCGCTGTATGCCAATCGGATTCATGCCCATGACGCCGCAGGCTTGCTGGCCTTCTTGCTCAAGGCGGACCACCAGGGTGCCGTACTGGATGACTGCTATATCGGCGTCGACGACGCGCCCGCGCCGTTGGCGGACGTGGTGGGCTGGTTGCGCGAGTACCTTGGGGTAACCGAATGGTCAGAGGATGCCAGCGTGCGCCGTACGGGCA
Source organism: Pseudomonas fluorescens HK44 (assembly GCF_000217955.3). Lineage (GTDB taxonomy): Bacteria > Pseudomonadota > Gammaproteobacteria > Pseudomonadales > Pseudomonadaceae > Aquipseudomonas > Aquipseudomonas fluorescens_AQ. Next base: position 161,790 of record NZ_AFOY02000019.1, read on the forward strand.
GCAAGCGTTGCAGCAACGCCCGCGCTAAAGCGTTGGGCTGGACACTGCGCTATCCGAGTTTTCGCGAAGGGTATGCGGCGATTCTTGAAGGCCGCAGCTGACTTTCAAGCGCCCCAAAACAACTGTGGGAAGAGCCGGGCGACGTTCGTCTCTTCCCACATTGGTTCTTTGGTGACCCTAGAGCAGGATCACTGTTTTTCCAGTGTCCATTGGCGATTGCCAGGGGAGAACGAAGGTACTTCGTCCGCCTGTGCGCCATTGACTGCCTGGAAGATCTCCATCTGTTTGCCATTGCGGGTGAAGATCCACGGGTTGCCCTGGCCGCTCAGTTGCAGCCAGACCGTGTCGTGGCCACCGCTCATGGAAGCGCAGTCGCCCGCCAGGCACAGCGCGTAACGGTCAGCACCGGGCAGGCCTTGAACGGCGCCATCGGCCTGGAACTGTACGGTGCTGCCTTCGCCAGGGCCGTTGACGATCTTCCAGCTACCGCCCAGGTAGGCTGAGTACAGCGCACGCTCGAAGCTGGCGCCGATCGGCGCGCCTTCGGGGGCGAGGTCTTTGGCGCGGTCAAACAGTTGCTCGGGCTCGTTGTCGTTGGCCACTTGCTGCAGGTGTTTGCCGTCGCGCTTCAATTCGGTGGCAGCGCTGCCATAAAACTCGACTTTCCAGGCATCGGATTTCCCGCCGAGCATTTTGCCTTCGACGTTCTCGAAACCGTTTGTGTATCGCGCCTGGCCGGCCCTGGTGTTGACGTCCCACTCCAGGTTCGGGCCATAGGCTTGCAGTGCTTCGCGCAGCGGGCCGCCCTTGGCCGCAGCATCGATTGCCGACTGGTTGATCCAGGTGCCACTGATGTCGCGGTCGGCAGGGTTGCTGGCACAGCCACCGAGAAACACCGCGAGCAACGAGAGAGCTAGCGCTTTGCGCATGAGGAGATCCTTACAGAACGAAGTCGGCGCAACCCGAGGGGTTGCGCCGTGCGTATTACTCGATGACCAGGATGGCATCCATTTCAACCTGCGAACCCTTTGGCAGGGCGGCCACGCCGATGGCGGCGCGCGCCGGGTAAGGCTGGTCGAAGTATTTGCCCATGATCTCGTTGACCTTGGCAAAGTGGCTCAGGTCGGTGAGGAAGATGTTCAGTTTGACGATGTCCTTGAACGAACCGCCAGCGGCTTCAGCCACGGCTTTGAGGTTCTCGAACACCTGGACGGTCTGGGCTTCGAAGCCTTCGACCAGTTCCATGGTTTTTGGATCGAGCGGGATCTGGCCGGACATGTAGACGGTGTTGCCAGCCTTGATCGCCTGGGAGTAAGTACCGATGGCGGCCGGGGCCTTGTCGCTGGTGATTACAGTCTTGGTCATGTATGACTCCTTGTAATGGGGGGCTGTATGGACGAGCTAGGCACGCATGCGGGTGATGCGAATCACCCCGGTCAAGGCGCGCAGTTTCTTGATCACGCGGGCCAGGTGTACACGGTCGTGCACGCTGACCACCAGTTGGACCACGCTGATACGACCGTCGCGTTCGTCCATGCTGATTTTTTCGATGTTGCCGTCGGCAGCGTTGACGCTGCTGGCCAGCAGGGCAATCAGGCCGCGCTGGTGTTCCAGCTCGACGCGCAGTTCGACATTGAATTCGCCGGTGACATCCTTGGCCCACGAGAGCTGGATGCATTTTTCCGGGTTGTGGCGGATTTCGCTGATGTTGCGGCAGTTGTCCAGGTGCACGACCATGCCTTTGCCGGCGGACAGGTGGCCGACAATCGGGTCGCCCGGGATCGGCGTGCAGCACTTGGCGTAACTGAGCACCAGGCCTTCGGTGCCGCGAATCGCCAGCGGACCTTCCGGGCTTGGCAGCTGTTCGCCTTCGCCGAGCAGGCGGCGGGCGACGACGTAGGCCATGCGATTGCCCAGGCCGATGTCTTCGAGCAGGTCTTCGATCAGTTCGAGGCGGTATTCGTTGAGCATCGCCTTGATGCGCTCGGCCGGGACTTTTTCCAGCGAGCTGTCGAAGCCGTTGAGCACCTTGTTCAGCAGGCGTTCGCCGAGGCTGATGGACTCGGAGCGGCGCTGCAGTTTCAGCGCGTGACGAATATGCGTGCGGGCCTTGCCGGTGACCACGAAGTTGAGCCAGGCCGGGTTCGGCCGTGCGCCCGGAGCGCTGACGATCTCGACCGTCGAGCCGCTTTGCAGCGGTTCGGACAGCGGTGCCAGGCGACGGTTGATCCGGCACGCGATGCAGCTGTTGCCGACGTCGGTGTGCACCGCATAAGCGAAGTCGACCGCCGTGGAGCCTTTTGGCAGCTCCATGATCCGGCCTTTTGGCGTGAACACGTAGACCTCGTCCGGGAACAGGTCGATCTTCACGCTTTCAATGAATTCCAGCGAGTTGCCGGCGCGTTGCTGCATTTCCAGCACGCCCTTGACCCACTGGCGGGCGCGGGCGTGAGTGCCTTTTGGCTGCTCGTCGCCGCTGGATTTGTACAGCCAATGGGCAGCGATGCCGTTGTTGGCCATCTCTTCCATTTCACGGGTGCGGATCTGGATTTCGATCGGTACGCCGTGCATGCCGAAGAGCGTGGTGTGCAGCGACTGATAGCCGTTGGCCTTGGGAATCGCGATGTAATCCTTGAAGCGACCCGGCAACGGTTTGTACAAATTATGCACAGCACCCAACACGCGGTAGCAGGTATCGACCTTGTCGACGATGATGCGGAACGCGTAGACGTCCATGATCTCGTTGAAGGCCCGGCGCTTGCCGCGCATTTTCGTGTAGATGCCGTAGAGGTGTTTCTGGCGACCGCTGACCTCGCCCTGAATGCCGTCGATGGCCAGGCAGTGGCTGAGGGATTCTTCGATCTTGTTGACGATTTCCTTGCGGTTGCCCCGGGCGCGTTTGACCGCCTGGTAGATCCGCGCGGAACGCATCGGGTGCATGGCCTTGAAGCCCAGGTCTTCGAATTCTACGCGGATGGCGTGCATACCCAGCCGGTTGGCAATGGGCGCATAGATTTCCAGGGTTTCCTTGGCGATCCGCCGGCGTTTTTCACCGGACAGGACTTCCAGCGTGCGCATGTTGTGCAGGCGGTCGGCCAGTTTGACCAGGATCACGCGAATGTCGCGCGCCATGGCCATGGCCATTTTCTGGAAGTTTTCGGCTTGGGCTTCGGCTTTGGTCTCGAAGTTCATCTGGGTCAGTTTGCTGACCCCGTCGACCAGTTCGGCCACGGTTTCGCCAAACTGCGCAGAGAGCGCTTCCTTGGCAATGCCGGTGTCTTCGATCACGTCATGCAGCATTGCGGCCATCAAACTCTGATGGTCCATGTGCATGTCGGCAAGAATGTTCGCGACCGCTAACGGGTGCGTGACGTACGCCTCGCCGCTGCGGCGGCGCTGGCCGTCGTGGGCTTGTTCGGCGTAGAAGTACGCTCGGCGGACCAGGTTGACCTGGTCGGTGCCGAGGTAGGTCGATAAGCGTTCGGCGAGGGCGTCTATGCTCGGCATGATGACTCCTGCCGATGGCTGTGACCCCGCGCCGTGCTACGTCGACCAGGCATGGACTTAGACGGCCTCGTTGGACTCGTCCTCGAACGCTGCGAACAGCGGTTCGTCTTCGACGATTTCAGCATTGGCGATGAACTCGTAGCTCATCAGGCCTTCAGCGATTTCACGCAGGGCCACAACGGTAGGTTTGTCGTTTTCCCACTGGACCAGGGGCTCTTTGCCGCCGGTGGCCAGTTGACGGGCACGCTTGGTAGAGAGCATGACCAGCTCAAAGCGGTTTTCCACGTGTTCTAGGCAGTCTTCAACGGTTACGCGGGCCATGGTATTCCTCGGAGCGAATGCAATATGCGCGCTGCCCGGTTGGGCGAGCGGACTCAACAGTTTAAAAAATCACCAGCGATTAGGGAAGCGCTGATTTTTTAACCAAGCCCTTCAGCGCGCTGCAAGTACCAATGTAAAGCCCTTGCAGCGGTTTTGGGAAGAGCTGATTCAGCCCAGCAATTCGGCAAGCAATTTACCGAAACGCTGTTGCTGACGTTTCTGATGCAGCTGATTGGCGCGAAAAATCGCTTTCAGGTCCTCCAGCGCCTGGTTGAAATCATCGTTGATGATCAGGTAGTCGTAGTCGACGTAGTGGCTCATCTCGCTGACCGCTTCACGCATCCGGCCTTCAATGATCTCGTGGCTGTCCTGGCCGCGGCCGTGCAGGCGTTGGCGCAAGGCCTCCTGGGAGGGCGGCAGAATGAAGATCGAGCGCGCATGCGGCATCAACTTGCGCACCTGCTCGGCGCCTTGCCAGTCGATTTCCAGGATCAGGTCGTGGCCTTCATCCAGGGTCTGCTGCAGGTGGCTTTGCGAAGTGCCATAGAGGTTGCCGAACACTTCGGCGCGCTCCAGGAAGTCGCCGTGCTCGATCATCTTCACGAACTGGGTACGGTCGACAAAGTGGTAGTTCACCCCGTCCACTTCGCCCTGGCGCATGGCGCGGGTGGTGTGCGAGATCGAAAGGCGGATCTGTGGAAGATCGTTGATCAGGTCCTTGACCAGGCTGGTTTTGCCAGCGCCGGACGGGGCGGAAATGATGTACAGGGTGCCAGTGCTGTGGGTCATGTCGGGGTAGCCTTACTCAATGTTCTGCACTTGTTCGCGCATCTGCTCGATCAACACTTTGAGGTTGACCGCAGCCTGGGTGCTGCGCGGGTCGAAGGCTTTGGAGCCCAGTGTATTGGCTTCGCGGTTGAGCTCCTGCATCAGGAAGTCGAGGCGCCGACCGGCAGCGCCGCCGGACTTGAGCACGCGGCGAACTTCAATGATGTGGGTGCTCAGGCGGTCCAGTTCTTCGGCGACGTCGCTTTTTTGCGCGAGCATGACCATTTCCTGTTCCAGGCGCTGCGGGTCGAGCTCGGCCTTCATGTCGGCAAAGCGGTCGAGCACCTTCTGACGCTGGGTGGCGAGCATCTGCGGAACCAGTTCGCGCAGGGTCACCACGTCTTCTTCAATGGATGTCAGGCGTTCGTTGATCAGTCGGGCCAGCTCCGCACCTTCGCGCTCGCGGCCAGCCTTGAGCTCCTTGAGGCCTTCATTGAACAGGGTCAGCGCCTCGGCGTTGAGCGCTTGCGGGTCGCTTGCGTCAGCGACCAGAACGCCAGGCCAGGCCAGCACTTCCAGCGGGTTGAGGGCTGAAGGGTTGTTGATCAGGCTGGCGACGGTCTCGGCGGCGGCGACCAGTTGCGCGGCGCGTTCGCGGTCGACTTGCAGCGGTTTGCCGGCGGTTTCTTCGGTGAAGCGCAGGGTGCACTCGAGCTTGCCGCGCGACAGGCCCTGACGCAGTGCTTCGCGCACGTTGCCTTCGAGGTCGCGAAAGGACTCTGGCAGGCGCAGGTGCGGTTCCAGGTAGCGGCTGTTGACCGAACGCAGCTCCCAGCTCAGGGTGCCCTGGCTGCCGGCTTTTTCGACGCGGGCGAAGGCGGTCATGCTGTGCACCATGGAGGTACCTCGCGATTCAGGCCGGCGCCGAACCCTGCGGGCTCAACGGACCTGGTTAGATGAATTAAAGCCCACAGGCTGCAAAGGCGCAGGATTGTAGCGCAGTGCGGCGGATGCTCCCAAATGGCGCGTGTGACAAAGCGCAGCAGGTCGTCGCAAGGCGCGGTTCAGAGCCCTCGCTCGTCGCCCGGTTTTTTTAGAAGTGCCCAGGCGCGCCCGGTCGCCCTATAATGCTCGGCAGATTTCCGTCCTCCGTACAGGTGTTCCTCTATGAAACGTCCAAGTGGTCGCGCTGCCGATCAGCTCCGCTCGATCCGCATTACCCGCAACTACACCAAACACGCCGAGGGATCTGTACTGGTCGAGTTCGGTGATACCAAGGTGATCTGCACCGTCAGCGTCGAAAACGGTGTGCCGCGCTTCCTCAAGGGGCAGGGCCAAGGCTGGCTGACCGCCGAATACGGCATGCTGCCGCGCGCCACTGGCGAGCGTAACCAGCGTGAAGCGAGCCGAGGCAAGCAAGGCGGCCGTACGCTGGAGATCCAGCGTCTGATCGGTCGTTCCCTGCGCGCTGCGCTGGACATGTCCAAGCTGGGCGACGTGACCCTGTACGTCGACTGCGACGTGATCCAGGCCGACGGCGGTACGCGTACTGCCTCGATCACCGGCGCCATGGTTGCGCTGGTCGACGCCTTGAAAGTGATCAAGAAACGCGGTGGCCTGAAAGGCGGTGACCCGCTCAAGCAGATGATTGCTGCCGTGTCGGTGGGCATGTACCAGGGCGAGCCAGTGCTGGATCTGGACTACCTGGAAGACTCGGCTGCCGAGACCGACCTGAACGTGGTGATGACCAGCACCGGTGGTTTCATTGAAGTGCAGGGCACCGCTGAAGGCGCGCCGTTCCAGCCTGAAGAACTGAACGCGATGCTGGAGCTGGCGAAAAAAGGCATGAACGACATTTTCGATCTGCAAAAAGCTGCATTGGCTGACTGATTGCCCCAATGCCCTGGTTCCGATGTCCAGCAAGGAGAGCGTCATGAGTGATGAGCAACTTCCGCTGCCAGTGCCGAGCCGTGAGGTTCGTCAGTGGGCCATGTTCTGCCATCTCTCGGCCTTGCTGGGGATTTGGGTGCCGTTCGGTTCGCTGATCGGGCCGCTGATCCTCTGGCAACTGAAGCGCGAGATGGACCCGTTCATCGACGATCAGGGCAAGGAAGCGCTGAACTTTCAGATCAGCGTGGCCATTGCTTCGGCCATCTGCCTGCTGTTGATGGTGGTGGTGATCGGCTTCTTCCTGTTTGGCCTGGTGGCCATCGGTGCGCTGGTGCTGACAATCATCGCCGGGGTAAAAGCCAATGAAGGGCAGCTGTATCGCTACCCCTTCACCTGGCGGTTGATCAAATAATGATCGATGAGGATTCCTTTGTGGGAGCGCGCCTGCTCGCGATAGCGGTCTGACAGTCATCGCATCGGTATCTGGTCTACCGTCATCGCGAGCAGGCTCGCTCCCACATTGAATAATCAGCGCCCATAAAAAAGCCGACATCTCTGTCGGCTTTTTTGCAGCTGTGAAAAAACGCTTAGATCGTCAGCGTCCAGTCGTAGTCCACGATCAACGGCGCGTGTTGCGAGAACCGCGGCTGACGTGGCAAGCGAGCGCTGCGTACAAAACGGCGCAGGCCCGGGGTCAGCAGCTGGTAGTCGAAACGCCAGCCCAGGTTGAGCATCTCGGCCTGTTCGTTGTCTGGCCACCAGCTGTACTGATCGCCTTCGCGACTGACTTCGCGCAGGGCATCGACATACCCCATGTTGCCGACAATCTCGTCCATCCAGGCGCGCTCTGGCGCCAGGAAGCCCGGGGATTGCTGGCTGTCGCGCCAGTTCTTGATATCCAGCTTCTGTTGCGCCACGTACAGCGAGCCACAATAAATGTACTCGCGACGTTTGCGTCGCTGTTTATCCAGATAACGGGCGAAATCGTCCATTAGCTTGAACTTCTGGTTCAAGTCTTCATCGCCGTTCTGCCCCGAAGGGAGCAGTAAGGTCGCGATGCTGACCTTGTCGAAATCGGCTTGCAGGTAGCGCCCGTAGCGGTCGGCTGTCTCGAAGCCGAGACCGCTGATGACAGCCTTCGGTTGCAACCGCGAGTACAAAGCCACGCCACCTTGGGCGGGGACTTCGGCATCGCAGGCATAAAGGAAGTAGCCATCCAGTTGGAAGGCTGGATCGTCCAGTTCAAAGGCGGAGGCGCGGGTGTCCTGCAGGCAGATGACGTCGGCATTCTGTGCCTGCAGCCAACTGAGCAAACCACGCTCGACTGCAGCCTGAATACCATTGACGTTCACACTGATGATCCGCATAAATGGCCCCAAAAATCGCGTGCGTGTATGATACACGGCGTCTACCTAATTAGCTAAATCCGTGGTATTTGGGGTTTTTTCATGCAAGCGTATCAGCGCGACTTCATTCGTTTTGCCATCGATCGCGGCGTTTTGCGCTTCGGTGAGTTCACCCTGAAGTCCGGGCGTACCAGTCCTTACTTCTTCAATGCAGGCCTTTTCAACTCGGGTTCTGCGCTGGCGCAACTGGGTCGTTTCTACGCGGCAGCCATCGTCGAGAGCGGCATTGCGTTCGACGTGCTGTTTGGCCCTGCGTACAAAGGCATTCCTTTGGCGGCGACCACCGCCGTGGCCCTGGCTGAGCACCATGACCGCGATCTGCCATGGTGCTTCAACCGCAAGGAAGCCAAGGCTCACGGCGAAGGCGGCAGCCTGGTCGGCGCGCCGCTGACCGGCGACGTGCTGATCATCGATGACGTGATCACCGCCGGTACCGCAATCCGTGAAGTGATGCAGATCATTGCTTCCCAGGACGGTGCCAAGGCCGCCGGCGTGCTGATCGCGCTGAACCGTCAGGAGCGCGGTAACGGCGAACTGTCGGCAATTCAGGAAGTGGAGCGCGACTTCGGTATTCCGGTGATCAGCATCGTTTCGCTGAATCAGGTGCTGGAATTCCTCGCCGACGATCCGCAGCTCAAGCAGCATTTGCCGGCGGTAGAAGCCTACCGCGCGCAGTTCGGCGTCTGACCACAACCCTTATGGGGGCGAGCTTGTGTGGCGAGGGAGCTTGCTCCCGCTGGGCTGCGTAGCAGACCCAAGGATTTTTGTGAGTGCTGCGCACTCAAGCGGGAGCAAGCTCCCTCGCCACTAAAGGTGGGGTGCCACAAAGATCGCGGGCAAAAAAAGACCCCGCTCAGTCAGGCTGAGCGGGGTCTTTTTATGTGTGTTGCTTACGGACGCTTGCGGTTGCTGATCAGGGTGCCCACGCCGGTGTCGGTGAAGATTTCCAGCAGAATCGCGTTCGGCACCCGGCCATCGATGATCAGCGAGCTGCCGACGCCGCCCTGTACGGCTTCCAGCGCACAACGGATCTTCGGCAGCATGCCGCCGTAGATGGTGCCGTCGGCGATCAGTTCGTCGACCTGCTGGGTGCTCAGGCCGGTCAGGACCTTGCCCGTTTTGTCCATCAGGCCGGCGATGTTGGTCAGCAGCATCAGCTTTTCGGCTTTCAGCGCTTCAGCGACTTTGCCGGCAACCAGATCGGCGTTGATGTTGTACGACTCGCCGTTGGCGCCGACACCGATGGGCGCGATCACCGGGATGAAATCGCCCTTGACCAGCAGGTTCAGCAGGTCGGTGTTGATCCCGACCACTTCGCCCACCTGGCCGATGTCGATGATTTCCGGCTGGGTCATCTCCGGTGTCTGACGGGTGACGGTGAGCTTCTTCGCACGAATCAGCTCGGCGTCTTTGCCGGTCAGGCCGATGGCGCTGCCGCCGTGGCGGTTGATCAGGTTGACGATGTCTTTGTTCACCTGGCCGCCGAGGACCATTTCCACTACGTCCATGGTCTGCGCATCAGTGACGCGCATGCCGTCGATGAAGTGGCTCTCGATCGACAGGCGCTTGAGCAGGTCGCCGATTTGCGGGCCGCCACCGTGAACCACCACCGGGTTGATGCCCACGGCCTTCATCAGCACGATGTCGCGGGCAAAGCCGGTTTTCAGCTCCTCGCTTTCCATCGCGTTGCCGCCGTATTTGATCACCAGGGTCTTGCCGACATAGCGGCGAATATAAGGCAACGCTTCGGACAGGACCTTGGCGGTGTTGGCGGCGGCTTCGCGTTCGATGGTCATTCGGGGCTCCGGCACTTCAATAAAAGGCGCTTCAAAAAATCAAAATGGTAGTTGGAGGTCAGGTGCAACACGTTTCAGTTGGGTGTGGAACACGTCCTTGATGCGCTGCAGTTCGGCGTCGTTATCGGCCTCGAAACGCAGGACCAGCACCGGTGTGGTGTTGGACGCGCGAACCAGGCCCCAGCCTTTGGCGTAGTCGACTCGCACACCGTCGATGGTGGTCAATTCGGCACCGATGCCCCAACGGGCGTCGTGCAGTGCATCAATGATGCTGAATTTGCTCTCTTCGGTCACATGGATATTGATTTCTGGCGTAGAAATATCGTTCGGGAAGGTCTCGAACAGCGCCTGCGCGCTGGATTTTTCCTTGCTGAGGATCTCCAGCAGCCGCGCGGCGCTGTAAATACCGTCGTCGAAACCGAACCAGCGCTCTTTGAAGAAGATATGCCCGCTCATTTCGCCTGCGAGCAGGGCGCCGGTTTGTTTCATCTTCTTCTTGATCAATGAATGACCGGTTTTCCACATCAGCGGGCGACCGCCATATTCCTTGATCAGCGGGGTCAGGCGGCGGGTGCATTTGACGTCGAAGATGATCTCGGCGTCCGGGTTGCGTGCCACCACATCCTTGGCGAACAGCATCAGCAGGCGGTCCGGGAACACGATGTCGCCGGTATTGGTCACCACGCCGACGCGGTCGCCGTCACCGTCGAAAGCCAGGCCCAGGTCGGCCTTGGTTTCCTTGACCTTGGCGATCAGGTCCATCAGGTTCTCGGGTTTGCCCGGGTCCGGGTGGTGGTTCGGGAAGTTGCCGTCGACCTCGCAGAACAACGGGATGACTTCGCAGTTCAGTGCTTCGATCAGTTGAGGTGCGATAACACCGGCGGCACCGTTGCCGCAGTCGACCACCACTTTCAGGCGCCGGGCGAGTTTGATGTCCTGGACGATTTCGGTGGTGTAGCGATCAAGGATCTCGACTTTGGTGATGCTGCCCTTGCCGCTGCTCAGGTTGTTGGTTTTAAGGCGTTCGTGCAGGGCCTGGATCTGTTCGTTGGCCAGGGTGTCGCCAGCGATGACGATTTTGAAGCCGTTGTAGTTCGACGGGTTGTGGCTGCCGGTGAGCATTACGCCAGACTTGCCGGCCAGCACGTTGGCTGCGTAATAGAGCGCCGGGGTTGGCACCAGGCCGACGTCGCTGACGTGGCAGCCGCTGTCGTGCAGGCCCTGAATCAATTGCTCGACCAATTCCGGGCCAGACAGGCGACCGTCACGGCCGACGGAGATGTTCGGCTCATCCATGGCCAGCGTTTCGGAGCCGATGGCGCGACCGATCCAATAAGCGGTTTCAGCGGTCAGGGTTTCCGGGACGACGCCACGAATGTCATAGGCGCGAAAAATGCTGTCGGGGAACGTGGGTGCGACTCGGGCTGCGGTGCTCATCTGTGGGAATGCTCCATTTCGAAAGTGGCGGAACCTGCCTGCGAACAACGTGTCGACAGGCTCAAACTGAAGGATATGACGGCGTTTTCCACAGAGAGTTCGTGGTGCGAAAGGGCCATGACACTCATGAAAGCCGGCTCATGCCTTGATTTTCGCGGTGAACCTTGCAAGTGAGGCTGCATAAACATTGTGGCGAGGGAGCTTGCTCCCGCTTGGGTGCGTAGCGCCCACGAAATTTTGGGGTCTGCTATGCAGCCCGGCGGGAGCAAGCTCCCTCGCCACATGGGGCTTTGTTGTATCAGTGGCTGCCGGAATGACCGAAGCCACCGGTACCGCGCTGGGTCTCGACGAACTCTTCCACCATCTCGAAGTGCGCCTGAACCACCGGCACCAGCACCAGTTGCGCAAGACGCTCACCCACCACGATGTTGAAGTCGGTCTGGCCGCGGTTCCAGCAGGAGACCATTAGCGGGCCCTGGTAATCGGAGTCGATCAGCCCGACCAGGTTGCCCAGCACGATGCCGTGCTTATGGCCCAGGCCCGAGCGCGGCAGGATCAGTGCAGCGAGGCCCGGGTCGCCGATGTACACCGACAGGCCGGTCGGGATCAGCAGGGTTTCACCCGACTTGATGACGGTGTCCTGTTCCAGCATCGCCCGCAGGTCGAGGCCGGCGGAGCCTGGCGTGGCGTACTGTGGCAGCGGGAATTCGCGGCCAATGCGTGGGTCGAGGATCTTGGCTTGTAAAGCGTGCATGCGAGTTAAACCTGGTTCAGACGTTCGGCGATAAAAGTGATCAGCTGGCGGGCGATTTTGCCCTTGCTGGTCTGGGCGAAGAGCGTTGCGTGCAACTCCCGGTCGATCACGCTGCAAGCGTTTTCCTCGCTGTTGAAGCCAATGCTCGGGTTGGCCACGTCGTTGGCGACGATCAGGTCGAGGTTTTTGTCTTTCAGCTTGCGTGCAGCGTAGTCGAGCAGGTGTTCGGTTTCGGCGGCGAAGCCAACACTGAACGGACGGTCGGGGCGTGTGGCAATGGTCGCCAGAATGTCTGGGTTGCGGACCATTTGTAGCAACAAGCCGTCGCCGTTCGTAGGGTCTTTCTTGAGTTTTTGTGGGGCGACGACTTCCGGGCGATAGTCCGCGACCGCAGCAGAGGCGATGAACAGGTCGCAAGGGATCGCGGCTTCACAGGCGGCGAGCATGTCGCGGGCGCTGACCACGTCGATCCGGGTGACGCGATCCGGGGTCGGCAGGTGCACGGGGCCGGTGATCAAGGTTACCCGGGCGCCGGCTTCAACCGCGGCTTCGGCCAGGGCAAAGCCCATTTTCCCTGAGCTGTGGTTGGTGATGTAGCGCACCGGGTCGATGTTTTCCTGGGTCGGACCGGCCGTGATCAGCACGTGCTTGCCGGTCAGTGCCTGACGCTGGAAGCAATCGGCGGCGCACTGCACCAGATCGTCGGCCTCGAGCATGCGGCCCATGCCGACGTCGCCGCAGGCCTGGCTGCCGGACGCCGGGCCGAAGACCTTGAAGCCACGGCTTTCAAGCAATTGGGTGTTGGCCTGGGTAGCCGGGTCGCGCCACATGGCCTGGTTCATCGCCGGGGCCAGCGCGACGGTGGCGTCGGTGGCCAGTACCAGGGTGGTCAGCAGGTCATTGGCGATGCCTTGGGCCAGGCGCGCGATCAGGTCGGCGGTGGCCGGCGCGATCAGCACCAGGTCGGCCCATTTGGCCAGCTCGATGTGGCCCATCGCAGCTTCGGCCGCCGGGTCCAGCAGGTCCAGGTGGACCGGGTGCCCGGAGAGTGCCTGCATGGTCAGCGGGGTGATGAACTCGCTGCCGCCACGGGTCATGACCACGCGCACTTCGGCGCCCTGGTCGATGAGTCGGCGAACCAGCTCGGCACTCTTGTAGGCGGCAATGCCGCCGCCGACGCCGAGAACGATGCGTTTCCGATACAGCCGCTGCATAGGCCTGCCTTTCAATTCATTGATGACTACGTGGCGAAACCCCTCCCCAGGGTGAAATCGCCCGCAAAAAAGATGGACTACGATATCACAGCGACCGCAACGGAACAGCGGCGCCCACACACATGGAGGTGCTATGAGCATTCGCGATTGGCCGGCGGCAGAGCGCCCGCGGGAGAAGCTTCTGGAGCAGGGTTCGGCGAGCCTTTCGGACGCCGAGTTGCTGGCCATCTTTCTACGCACCGGGGTGACCGGTAAAAGCGCGGTCGATCTGGCGCGACACCTGTTGCATCAATTCGGCAGCCTGCGCACGTTGCTGGAGGCCGATCAGCAGACGTTCGGCAGTCAGCTTGGACTGGGGCCGGCAAAGTTCGCCCAATTGCAGGCAGTACTGGAGATGGCACGGCGGCATTTGGCGGAACGCTTGCGTCGCGACTCGGTGCTCAAGAGCCCGATCGAGGTGCGCAATTACCTGAAGGCGATGTTGCGCCATGAGCCGCATGAGGTGTTTGGCTGCCTGTTTCTGGACTCCCGGCATCGGGTGCTGGCGTTCGAGATACTGTTTCGCGGTTCGATCGACAGTGCCAGCGTCTACCCGCGTCAGGTGGTCAAGCGTGCACTGGCGCACAACGCCGCGGCGTTGATCCTGTGCCACAACCATCCGTCAGGGAGTGCCGAGCCGAGTCAGGCGGATCGAGCGCTGACCAGGCGCCTGCAAGAGGCGCTGGACCTGGTCGATGTGCGGGTACTCGACCATTTCATCGTCGGCGATGGCGATCCGCTGTCGATGGCCGAGTATGGGTGGATGTGAGCGGGGTAGCGAAGCCAAGTAAAACTATGTGGTTTTGCGGTGACGCTATTACTTGAGACTGACTTTGGAATAGTCCTGGCGGCCGAACGGGCTGACCTGGTAGCCCTGAACATCCTTGCGCGTCAGCGCGTAGGCGGTCGGGTGCGCCAGTGGCAGCCACAGCGCCTGTTGCTGGATCTGCGCCTGGGCCTGTTCGTAAAGCTTGCTGCGCACGCCTTGTTCGGTCGTGGTCTTGCCGGCGCTGATGACTTTGTCCAGGCCCGGGTCGCAGTAGCGGGCGAAGTTGGTCCCGGACTGGACCGCCGCGCAGGAGAACTGTGGCGTGAGGAAGTTATCCGGGTCACCGTTGTCGCCGGACCAGCCCATGAACAGCAGGTCGTGTTCGCCGGCCTTGGCGCGGCGAATCAGCTCGCCCCATTCAATCACCCGGATTTCCGCCTGAATCCCGACTTCGGCCAGGTCCGCCTGCAACAGCTGGGCGCCAAGACTTGGGTTCGGGTTGAGCAGGCTGCCGGAAGGCCGGGTCCAGATCGTGGTTTTAAAACCCTCCTTGAGCCCGACCTTGGCCAGCAGTGCGCGCGCCTTGGCGATGTCTTTCGGATAGCCCGGCAGGTCTTTGGCGTAGCTCCAAGTGTTGGGCGGGTACGGACCGTTGGCAGCCTGCGCGGTGTCTTCGAAAACGGCCTTGAGGTAGCTGGCCTTGTCGAAGGCGAGGTTGATCGCCTGGCGGACTTCGGGCTTGTCCAGTGGCGGGTGCTGGCTGTTGATGGCCACGAACGCGGTCATGAACGCCGGCGTGCTCTCGATCTTCAGGGTCGGGTCCTGGGCGGCGGCCTGCACATCCAGCGGTTTGGGCGACAGGGCGATCTGGCACTCGTTGCGCCGCAGTTTTTGCAAGCGCACGTTGGCGTCCGGAGTGATGGCGAACACCAGGCTGTCCACTGCCGGTTTGCCGGCAAAGTAGTCGCGGTTGGCCTTGTAGCGAATCGACGCATCTTTCTGGAAGCGCCCGAAGATGAACGGGCCACTGCCGATTGGCTGACTGTTGAGCTTCTCGGGCGTGCCGGCTTTGAGCAACTGGTCGGCATACTCGGCCGAGTAGATCGAGGCAAACCCCATGCTCAGGGTGACAAGGAAGGTCGAGTCGGGGTGGTCCAGGGTAAAGCGTACGGTTAGCGGGTCCAGCGCGTCGATTTTCTTGATCAGCGCAGGCAATTGCATCGATTGAGCGTGAGGGAAGCCACTTTGGGCGACTTTGTGCCAAGGGTGGGCCGGGTCGAGCATGCGCTCGAAGCTGAACTTCACGTCTTCGGCATTCAGGTCGCGGGTAGGGGTGAAGTACTCGGTGTGGTGGAATTTCACCTGCGGGTGCAGCTTGAAAATGTAAGTCAGACCGTCGGTCGACACTTCCCAGCTGTCGGCCAGGCTGGGGACGACTTTACCGCTGGCGGTATCGAAATCAACCAGACGGTTCATCAGCACGTCGGCCGAGGCGTTGGTGGTAGTCAGCGAGTTGTATTGAACGACATCGAACCCTTCCGGGCTGGCCTCGGTGCAGACGCTCAAAGCGGCAGCCTGGGCCAATGGGCTCAGCAAGAGTGGGGCGAGCAACAACGGTAGGGCAGCGAGGCGCATGTGTGGATTCCTGTGCAGATCGAAGGCCCATCTGCGAGTGCAGTCTGGAAAAGGCTTACCCTAGTGGGCTCTTTTACAAATGACTATCCCCTTTTTCATTTTAAGGGGACTATGTGCGATTGTTTTCGGTGAGTGCTGCCCGAGGAAAACCCTGGATTGACCTGTTGGCCGATTCTCTGCGACGAGCGGTCGCCATCGACGACAGCCTTTGTCCAAGGCGCTCGGAGCCCGAAAAATAGGTGTTTTGTTAATTCAATGCACACCGATTGTTGTTGCTCTCTAGTCTTTCTGGTATAAAGCAGCGCTCTTTTCTAGGGGCCCGGTTCCTTCGTTTGTAGGTGTAGCCGGTAAGACCCCTAAAGAAACGCGGCGCCTGGCGCCAAATGACTGAGAGATTAAGCGGCCAACCCATGCCGGGTTGGGCATGTGGTTTTAGAGGGCTGAGGCATGTCGAGAGTCTGTCAAGTTACCGGTAAGGGTCCGGTGACTGGGAATAACATTTCCCACGCAAACAACAAAACCCGTCGTCGTTTCCTGCCGAACCTGCAGCATCACCGCTTCTGGGTTGAAGAAGAGAAACGTTTCGTGCGTCTGCGCGTATCTGCCAAAGGCATGCGTATCATCGACAAGCGTGGCATTACTGTCGTGCTGGCCGAAATCCGCAAAGCTGGCAAGATCTAAGGGAGCTAATCATGCGTGAATTGATTCGTTTGATTTCGAGCGCCGGTACTGGCCACTTCTACACTACCGACAAGAACAAGCGCACTACTCCGGACAAAATCGAGATCAAGAAATTTGATCCGGTTGTTCGCAAGCACGTGATCTACAAAGAAGGCAAAATCAAGTAATTGATTTTTCCCTCTTAAGAAAAAGGCCCGTATCGCAAGATACGGGCCTTTTTTGTTGTGGTTGTCAGAAAAGCCTCAGGCCTTCTGTTCAAACGCCACGTAGATCTTGCGGCACGGTTCCAGCACTTCCCAGGTGCCGCGGAAACCGGCCGGAATGACAAACCGATCGCCTGCCCGCAGGGTCTTGGCATTGCCGTCGTGGTCGCGCAGCACGGAAACCCCCTGCACGATTTCGCAGTATTCGTGCTCGGTGAAGTTCACCGTCCATTGCCCGACTTCACCTTCCCACACGCCCGCGTTCAGCTGACCACACGGGCTGCTGTAGTGGTTGTAGACGGCTTGCTCGGGGTCACCCTTGAGGACTTTTGCGGCGTCCGGGCGGTAGCGCTCGGCGGGTGTGGTGGCCTGGCTGAAGTCGACGATGTTGTGGATGCTCATTCCTGTAATCCCCCGTGATTGCGGCCTGAAAATCAAAGTCTATGTTTATTAAAATGAACATCGCAAGGCCGTTTACCGGCTTTATGTCAAATATATTGAAACATGAGGGGCCGCTGGTTTAGGGTGGCAGTTGCCTTGGGCCGAATTGAAGACTGGCCGGGCAGAATTCCTGTAGGTGCCTGCGTAGATCGCGTGGCGCTCGTATTCAATAAGAGGAGGACTCTCGTATGACTACCCTGACTCGTGCCGACTGGGAACAACGCGCCCGCGACCTGAAGATCGAAGGCCGTGCCTACATCAATGGCGAATACACCGCAGCTGTCTCCGGCGAGACCTTCGACTGCATCAGCCCTGTCGATGGCCGTCTGCTGGGCAAGATCGCCAGCTGTGATGCCGCCGACGCCCAGCGCGCCGTAGAAAACGCCCGCAGCACGTTCAACTCGGGCGTCTGGTCGCGTCTGGCACCGGCCAAGCGCAAGGCCACCATGATTCGTTTCGCCGGCCTGCTCAAACAGCACGCCGAAGAGCTGGCGCTGCTTGAGACCCTGGACATGGGCAAGCCGATCAGCGACTCCCTGTACATCGACGTTCCGGGCGCGGCGCAAGCGCTGAGCTGGAGCGGTGAGGCCATCGACAAGATCTACGACGAAGTGGCCGCCACCCCGCATGACCAACTGGGTCTGGTGACTCGGGAGCCGGTGGGTGTGGTGGGTGCCATCGTGCCGTGGAACTTCCCGCTGATGATGGCGTGCTGGAAACTCGGTCCCGCGCTGTCCACCGGTAACTCGGTGATCCTCAAGCCATCCGAAAAATCCCCGCTGACCGCTATCCGCCTCGCAGCGCTGGCCGTTGAAGCCGGTATCCCGAAAGGCGTACTGAACGTGCTGCCGGGCTACGGCCACACGGTCGGCAAGGCGTTGGCCTTGCACATGGACGTCGACACGCTGGTGTTCACCGGTTCGACCAAGATCGCCAAGCAACTGATGATTTATTCTGGCGAATCGAATATGAAGCGCGTCTGGCTGGAAGCCGGTGGCAAGAGCCCGAACATCGTGTTTGCCGATGCGCCGGACCTGCAAGCGGCGGCCGAGTCCGCTGCCAGTGCCATCGCGTTCAACCAGGGCGAGGTCTGCACCGCCGGTTCGCGTCTGTTGGTCGAGCGTTCGATCAAGGATAAATTCCTGCCGCTGGTGATCGAGGCCCTGAAAGCCTGGAAGCCCGGCAACCCGCTGGATCCGGCCACCAACGTCGGCGCACTGGTCGACACCCAACAGATGAACACCGTGCTGTCCTACATCGAATCCGGTCACACCGACGGCGCCAAGCTGGTGGCAGGCGGTAAGCGGATCCTTCAGGAAACCGGTGGCACCTACGTTGAACCGACGATTTTCGATGGCGTGAGCAACGCCATGAAAATCGCTCAGGAAGAGATCTTTGGCCCGGTGCTGTCGGTCATCACCTTCGACAGCGTCGATGAAGCGATCCGGATCGCCAACGACACGCCGTATGGCCTGGCTGCTGCCGTCTGGACCTCGGATATTTCCAAGGGTCACCTGACCGCCAAGGCCCTGCGTGCCGGTAGCGTGTGGGTCAACCAGTACGATGGCGGCGACATGACCGCACCGTTTGGTGGTTTCAAACAGTCGGGCAACGGCCGTGACAAGTCGCTGCATGCGTTCGACAAGTACACCGAGCTGAAGGCGACCTGGATCAAGCTGTAAACCATTCAGGGAGCCTGTTTTGAATCAGGCTCCCTGAACGACGCTGATCCCCTGTGGGAGCGAGCCTGCTCGCGATAGCGGTATGACAGTCGACGTCAATGTTGAATGTTGCGCCGTCATCGCGAGCAGGCTCGCTCCCACAGTGCTTTGCGCTGTACATAAAAATATCCACAGGAGCGTGGAACATGCGTTGGGCGACTTATTTCGCCGTATTGGCCTCTGTCCTGAGCGTCGGCCTGGCCCTGGGTGTCAGCATGCCGCTGGTGTCGTTGCGTCTGGAAAGCTGGGGTTACGGCTCGTTTGCAATCGGCGTAATGGCGGCGATGCCGGCGATTGGCGTGCTGCTGGGGGCCAAGGTTTCAAGCCATCTGGCGGCACGTTTCGGCACAGCCAATCTGATGCGCCTGTGCCTGTGGGCGGGGGCGTTTTCGATCGGCTTGCTGGCGCTGTTGCCGAGCTACCCGATATGGCTCGTGTTGCGGCTGATGATCGGGGTGATCCTGACCCTCGTGTTCATCCTAGGCGAGAGCTGGATCAACCAGTTGGTGGTCGAGCAATGGCGCGGGCGACTGGTGGCGCTGTATGGCAGCAGTTATGCCCTGAGTCAGCTGTCCGGTCCGTTGCTGCTGGGCGCGTTGGGCGCCGACAATGATTTCGGCTTCTGGGTGGGTGTCGGTTTGCTGGTGACGTCGCCGTTGTTGCTGTTGGGGCGTAGCGGCGCGCCGAGCAGCGAAGCCTGCAGCGTGACGTTCAGCGACTTGCTGAGCTTCTGCCGTGGCCTGCCGGCGATTGCCTGGGCGGTGTCGCTGTTTGCAGCCTTCGAGGCGATGATCCTGACCTTGCTGCCGGTGTATTGCCTGCGCCAGGGCTTCAGCGCTGAAATCGCCCTGGCGATGGTCAGCACCGTAGTGGTTGGCGATGCGTTGCTGCAACTGCCGATTGGGGCGCTGGCGGATCGACTGTCGCGGCGTACGTTGTTTGCCGGTTGCGCAGTCATCCTGATGCTCTCGAGCCTGGCGATTCCGCTGTTGATCGAGACCTTGCTGATCTGGCCGTTGTGGGTGTTGTTTGGCGCCAGTGCCGGCGGCTTGTTTACCTTGTCGCTGATTCTGATCGGCGAACGCTACCGTGACGATGCGCTGGTGCGAGCCAATGCTCACATCGCGCAACTGTGGGGCATCGGATGCCTGATCGGCCCACTGGCGGCCGGTGCCGGCAGTCAATGGATCAGCGGGCATGCCTTGCCGTTGCTGATGGCGGCGGGGGCGTTTGGGCTGGTGATTCTGTTGATGCGCCAAGGGGCGTTTGGCACGGTGCAGCCCGCGTAATGTGTAGCAGCTGCCGAACGCAGGCTGCGCCAGCGGCTACGGACGGTGTGATGGCGCAGGATCATGCAGTTCTTAGAGCATCCGCTCCAGTCCCACCGATTTGCTGAGCCAGGCATTGAAATGTCGCCACCAGCTTCCCGGCTCTCGGGTCAGGGTGTGTGGCTGGCCGTTGTCTTCAGTGGCCCACACCACCTGGCCATTCTCCAGTCGTGCCTCATAACTCAAGGCCGGTGACATCCCTCGCAGGGCCAGTTCGCGAACCTGTTCGGCGAGTTCCGGGCTGTCCACCAGCACCCCGACTTCAGTGTTCCAGAGCACCGAGCGCGGATCGAAATTGAACGAGCCGATGAACGCCTTTTGCCGGTCAAAGATCATCGCCTTGCTGTGCAGGCTGGAGTCGGAACCACGGGAGGCGGCGTTGTGGAACAGGTTCGGACCACTGCCACCGTGCTCGCCGGGTTGACGGCGCAACTCGAACAACTTCACGCCATGTTCCAGCAACGCTTTGCGGTAAGGCGCGTAACCACCGTGTACGGCCGGCACGTCGGTGGCGTCCAGGGAATTGGTCAGCAAGCTGACGGACACCCCGGCATCCGCGCGTCCCGTCAGGTAGACCAGCCCTGTCTGGCCTGGGACGAAATAGGCCGAGATCATGATCAGCTCGTTACTGACGCCTTGTAACTCGGGCGTCAGTTGGGTGGTCAGCAGCAATTGCGGGTCCGGTTCGTCCTTGGCCAGCACCTTGCTCGGTGCGTCCCACAATGCCTGGTTCCAGGCCCAGATCAATTCGCGCCGCCAGACATCCAGGTGTGGATGGGTCTGGTAAATCTTCAGTTGCTGGTACAGCACATGGTTCTGTTGGCGGCTGCCTTCCAGCGACTCTTGCAGTCGCAGTCGGGTGTTGGCCAGATCCTTTGCCGTGGGTTTGCCCGAGATAAACTCATCAATCGGTTTGCTCAGGGCGCTGTTCCAGTATTGGTCGAAACTGTGCCCGAGCTGCTCGGCCACCGGGCCGATGCCGAGCATGTCGATGTCGGTGAAATTCAGGTCAGGCTCGGCATCGAAGTACTCGTCGCCCAGATTACGGCCACCGACAATGGCAGCGCTGTTGTCCGCCAGCCACAGCTTGTTGTGCATGCGCCGATGCTGCAAAGACAGGTTGAACAGCCGCCCCATGGTACGGGTCAGTCCGGTGCTGCGGCCCAGGTGCAGCGGGTTGAACAGGCGAATCTGAATCTGCGGATGCGCAGCCAGGGTGGCGATGATCTGGTCCAGGCCATCGCTGGTGGTGTCGTCGAGCAGAATGCGTATGCGCACACCGCGGTCGGCGGCCTTGAGCAGCTCTGCCACCAGCAACCGTGTGCTGACACCGTCGTGGACGATGTAGTACTGCAAGTCGAGGCTGCTTTGCGCATTGCGAATCAGCTCGGCACGCGCCATGAAGGCTTCACTGCTGTTGGGCAGCAGGCGGAAACCGGAGCGGCCCTGATACGCCGCCGCCTGTGCCTGGATCGAACGTCCGAACGCAGAGTTCGCCGCTGGCAACGCCTGGCTCGGCTCGTGATGTACGGTGAGAGAGGTGCAGCCGCTCAGTAGCGAGACGAGCGGCAGAAAAAGCAGGGCTTGTCTGGGGCGCAAATCGGAGTTTCCGCGAATGGGCAGGATCCGGAGTATGGCACGGCATTTGGCAAGGCTCCGTGAATGCTCAAGCGTCGGTTGATGGCGTCATATGTCCTGGTGATGCTCGGCCAGTAGCTTGATCGCTGCCGCGCCGACCTTGCGCACCGCCTCTTCAATCAGCGGTGTCGGTTTGGCCGAGTAGTTCATGCGCAGGCAATTGCGGTACTTGCCCGAGGCGGAAAAAATACTGCCGACGGCAATCTGTACGCCTTGGTCGATCAGCGCACGATTCAGTTTCAGTGTGTCGAAACCTTCCGGCAGTTCAACCCACAGCATGAAGCTGCCTTGCGGACGGCTGGCGCGGGTGCCGGCGGGAAAGTAGCGGCTGACCCAGTCGAGCATCAGGTCGCGATTTCGCTGGTATTGCGTGCGCATCCGCCGCAAATGCGGTTCGAAGTGCCCGCCCTTGAGGAATTCGGCAATCGCAATTTGTGGCTGTGGGGCGGTGGAGCCGGTGCTGATGTATTTCATGTGCAGCGCCCGCTCCAGGTACCGGCCCGGCGCGACCCAACCGATGCGCAGCCCCGGCGCCAAGGTCTTGGAAAACGAGCTGCAGAGCAGGACGCGGCCGTCTTCGTCGAAGGATTTGATCGTGCGGGGACGCGGGTAGGTGTAGGCCAGTTCGCCATACACATCGTCTTCGATGATTGCCACATCGAAGCGCTGTGCCAAGGTCAGCAGCGCCCGTTTGCGCGCCTCCGGCATGATGTAGCCCAACGGGTTGTTGCAGTTGGGGGTCAACTGTATGGCTTTGATCGGCCACTGTTCCAGTGCCAGTTCCAGCGCCTCGAGGCTGATCCCGGTGAGCGGATCGGTGGGAATCTCCAGGGCTTTCATGCCCAGCCCTTTGAGGGTCTGCATGGCGCCGTGAAAGCTTGGTGAGTCGACGGCCACGATGTCGCCCGGTTCGCAGATCGCGCGAATGCTGGTGGACAGCGCTTCGTGGCAACCGGTGGTGATCACCAGGTCGTTGGCGCTCAACTGGCAGCCGGAATCGAGCATCAAGCGGGCAATCTGTTCACGCAGTTCGAGGGTGCCGTAGATGTTGTCGTAATACAGGCCTGGCATGTCCTGCCGCCGGCTGATCCGCGCCAGTCCGCGCAACAGGGGCTTCATGGTCGGCGTAGTGATGTCCGGCATGCCGCGCCCGAGCTGCACGACGTCCTTGCGCGGGACGGCGCGGATCAGCTCCAGCACCTGATCCCACTGGGAAATGTCCACCGGGCGCTGAGCCGGGCGGCCAACGACGGGCAACTCCGGTAGCTCGCGCCCGGCCGGAACGAAATAGCCGGATTTCGGCTTCGGCATTGCCAGCCCACTGTCTTCCAGTACCCGATAGGCCTGCTGCACCGTGCTCAGGCTGACCCCGTGCTCGACACTCAATGCCCGCACCGAAGGCAGTCGGTCACCCGGACGGTAGAAGCCCTGTTCGATGCGCGTGCCGAGCAATTCGGCGAGGTTGACGTAAAGGGTCATGGTGCAGCCTCGGTGAAGAGATTCAGGGGACCAGTACAGATGGGGCAAAAATACAGGATTCAGTCGCTAAAACGGGAAATCTGTATGGAGGTAATACAGCCACTTTGAATCTGTAACGGGTTTACCGGCCCGCGCATCATGGAATCTCTGGTGACCCAAGTAAACAGGAGCAATCAAAATGAACGGCTTGAGCGATGTGCGGCTGACGTTACACAGTCAGGAACTGGAGGCAGGGCAGGAAAAGAGCATGCGCGCGGCAACGATGCGAAATGCCCCGTCCGGTCTCGGTCGCTGGGGGCTGTTCTGGCATCGTTTGCACACGCGCAAGGCCTTGCTTGAGCTTTCGCCCGAGCAGTTGCGCGATGTGGGGCTGAGTCGTGAGCAGGTGCGGGAGGAGGGGCTTAAACCCTTTTGGAGGCTTTGAGCTATTTGGCGCTCTCGCGGCCCAATCGCGGGCAAGCCTTGCTCCTACAGGGATGGTATCCGTCATGCGATCAACGCTGGACCTGTAGGAGCAAGGTTTGCCCGCGATGGCGTCCGTAGGGGCGCAAAGAATCTTTCAGACCAACTCTTTCATCCGGTGCCACAACATCCCCAACGCCAACAACGGCGAACGCAAATACTTCCCGCCCGGAAAGGTAATGTGCGGCACCTTGGCGAACAGATCGAACCCCCCACCTTGCTGACCGCTGATGGCTTCGGCCAGCAGCTTGCCCGCCAGGTGGGTGGCGTTCAGCCCATGGCCGGAGTAGGCCTGGGCGTAATACACATTCGGCTGGTCCTTGAGCCGACCGATCTGCGGCAGGCGGTTGGCGCCGATGCCGATCATCCCGCCCCATTGATAGTCGATCTGCACCCCGGCCAGTTGCGGGAAGACGTCGAGCATCTTCGGGCGCATATACGCGGCGATGTTCGCCGGATCGCGACCGGAATAGTGGCAGGCGCCGCCGAACAGCAAGCGCCGATCCGCCGAGAGCCGGTAGTAGTCCAACGCCACTCGCTGATCGCAGACCGCCATGTTCTGCGGTAGTAATGCGTGGGCCTGCGCTGCGCTCAAGGGTTCGGTGGCGATGATGTAACTGCCGGCGGGCAGCACTTTGCCGCTGAGTTCGGGGTTCAGGTCGTTGAGGTAGGCGTTGCAGCCCAACACCAGGGTCCTGGCACGGACCGAGCCTTGCGCGATGTGGACCTTGACCTCGCTGCCATAGTCGATGCGGGTCACGGCCGATTGCTCGAACAGCTTCACGCCCAGTTGCTGCGCCGCAGCGGCTTCGCCCAAGGCCAGATTCAGCGGGTGCAGATGCCCGGAGCCCATGTCGATCAGGCCACCGACGTAGCGGTCGGAACCGACCACGCTGTGCATTTCATGGGCTTGCAGCAGTCGGGTCTCATGGCGATAGCCGAGGCTGCGCAGCTCGGCCGCGTCTTCGGCGAAACCTTCAAGGTCGCGAGGTTTGTTGGCCAGGTCGCAGTAACCCCAGGTCAGGTCGCAGGCGATCTGAAAATGCTCGATCCGTTGCCGGACAATTTCCACCGCTTCCAGGCCCATGAGTTTCATCTGACGGACGCCGTCCGTGCCGATCACCTCGGCAAACTGATCAAGGCCATGACCCACGCCGCGAATCAGTTGCCCGCCGTTGCGCCCACTGGCGCCCCAGCCGATCTTGCGCGCTTCGAGCAGCACCACGCTGAGGCCGAGTTCGGCCAGCTCGATGGCGGTGTTCAGCCCGGAGAACCCGCCGCCCACCACGCACACGTCCGCCAGCAGTTCACCTTTGAGTTCCGGATAGTCGGGTTGCGGCAGGCTGCTGGCGGCGTAGTAAGACGCCGTGTGCCGGTTGTTCGGGGCAGGTTGCGGAACGCGGGCGTTCATGTGCGTCATCCGGGTTTCGTGTGTTTAGTAAATTTTACGGAGCATAAGCCGGACCTTTCGGCATGGGCAACACTGGTCGGCTAATGCTGTCTGGCGCGAGGCTTTTAGGGCAAAATCCCACTCTGTTCACTTTCCCGGTACTCGCTTCGATGAGCTGCAACAGTCAGAAAATCCGCGCTCTTCGCCAGCAAATCCCCTCATTCGAGTGCGTGCCCGGCTGCCATGACTGCTGTGGCCCGGTGACCACTTCGCCAGAAGAAATGTCGCGCCTGCCGCGTAAGACCAGGGCCGAGCAGGACGCCGCGATGGATGAACTGAACTGTGTGCACCTGGGCCCTGATGGTTGCACGGTGTATGAAGAGCGGCCGTTGATCTGTCGGCTGTTCGGCACCACCAAGACCCTGCCGTGCCCCAATGGCCGCCGCCCGGTGGAGTTGATCCACCCTCGGGTCGAGAAGCAGATCCATGAATACATGGCCAGCACCCGGCAAGTCCTCGTTTAGAAGCCCCGTTGCTTCAGGTAGACCGAGTCGCTTCAATCGCGAGCAGGCTCGCTCCCACATGGGGTCCTGCCGTACACAAAACAGTGCCCACTGAAAATCTACTGTGGGAGCGAGCCTGCTCGCGATGGCGCCCGTCCAGGCAACCATTTCCTCAGGTCTGACCTCAATCCGGAATCGGCAGGTTCAGGCTCTCTTTCACTTCTTCCATCACGATATAGCTCTTGGACTCACGCACGTGGGGCAATTTGAGCAGGATGTCGCCCAGCAGTTTGCGGTACGAGGCCATCTCGGAAATCCGCGCCTTCACCAGATAGTCGAAATCCCCTGACACCAGGTGGCATTCCAGCACGTGCGGCAGTTTCAGCACGGCGCGTCGGAACTCTTCGAAGGTATCGCCGGACTTGTAGTCGAGGCTGATCTCGACGAACACCAGCAGGCTGCCCTTGAGGTGCTGCGGGTTGAGCCGGGCGTTGTAGCCCATGATGATCCCTTCGCGCTCCAGGCGTCGCACCCGCTCAGTGCAGGGCGTGGTCGACAACCCGACTTTTTCCCCTAGCTCGGTAAACGAAATTCGCCCGTCCGCCTGAAGGATGCGCAGGATATTGCGGTCGATCTTGTCCAGCTCGCGCTTGGTCTGAGTATTGGTCCGCATAGGGGATGCGCCTCCGTAAAAAGCGATTTTGCCGAGAATTGTCGCCAAATATAGGCACTTATATAGTGAAAAGCACTGGCGAATGTTTTTTACACTGCGCACATCTGTGATTTGAACAACAAACGTCAGCGGTAAGCCGCGATGAGGGATATTAAAATGCGCGTTCTGGTCTTGGGTAGCGGCGTCATCGGTACCGCCAGTGCCTACTATCTGGCTCGGGCCGGGTTTGAAGTGGTGGTCGTCGATCGTCAACCGGCTGCTGCCATGGAAACCAGTTTCGCCAACGCAGGGCAAGTCTCGCCGGGTTACGCCTCGCCGTGGGCTGCACCGGGCGTGCCGCTCAAAGCCATCAAATGGCTGCTGCAACGCCACGCACCGCTGGCGATCAAGGCCACCGCCGATATCGACCAATACCTGTGGATGGCGCAGATGTTGCGCAACTGCACCGCGAGCCGTTATGCGGTGAACAAGGAGCGCATGGTCCGTCTGTCCGAGTACAGCCGCGACTGCCTCGATGAACTGCGTGCTGAAACCGGCATTGCCTACGAAGGCCGCACGCTGGGGACCACTCAACTGTTCCGCACTCAGGCGCAGCTCGATGGCGCGGCAAAAGACATCGCCGTCCTGAAAGAGTCCGGCGTGCCCTTTGAACTGCTCGACCGCGCCGGTATTGCCCGCGTCGAACCGGCGCTGGCCAGCGTGACCGATATCCTCGCCGGTGCCCTGCGCCTGCCGAACGACCAGACCGGTGACTGCCAGATCTTCACCACGCGCCTGGCCGAAATGGCGGTGAAACTGGGCGTGGAGTTCCGCTTTGACCAGGACATTCAGCGCCTCGACTACGCCGGTGACCGGATTAACGGCGTGTGGATCGACGGCAAGCTGGAAACTGCCGACCGCTACGTATTGGCGCTCGGCAGCTACTCGCCGAAGTTGCTCAAGCCGTTGGGCATCAAGGCCCCGGTGTACCCGCTCAAGGGCTACTCGCTGACCGTGCCGATCACAAATCCGGCGATGGCCCCGACGTCGACCATTCTCGACGAGACCTACAAGGTTGCGATCACCCGTTTCGACACCCGGATTCGTGTCGGTGGCATGGCTGAGATAGCCGGTTTTGACCTGTCGCTGAACCCGCGTCGACGTGAAACGCTGGAGATGATCGTCAACGATCTTTATCCTCAGGGCGGTGACCTGGCCGAGGCGAGTTTCTGGACCGGTCTGCGTCCGACCACGCCGGACGGCACGCCGATCGTTGGCGCCACGCCGTTCAAGAACCTGTTCCTGAACACCGGTCACGGCACACTCGGCTGGACCATGGCGTGTGGCTCCGGCCGCTTGCTGGCTGACCTGATGGCGAAGAAAACGCCGCAGATCAGTGCCGAAGGCCTCGATATTTCCCGTTATGGCAACACCCCAAAGGAGTCTGAAAAGCATGTCAATCCAGCGCCAGCTCACCAATGAGCGCATGAGCCAGATCGTTGTCCACAACGGTACCGTGTATCTGGCCGGGCAAGTCGGCGACGACATGAATGCCGGGATTGAACAGCAGACTCGTGAAACCCTCGCCAACATCGAGCGTTTGCTGGATCTGGCCGGGACCGACAAGACCAGATTGCTGTCGGTGACGATTTACCTGAAAGACATCGACGCCCATTTCAAGGGCATGAACAGTGTCTGGGACACTTGGTTGCCAAAGAACGTCGCGCCCGCCCGTGCGACGGTTGAAGCCAAGCTGTGCGAACCGGAAATACTGATTGAGCTGTCGGTAGTGGCTGCTCTGCCTTAGGGTCTGTTTAAGCAATGATCCCTCTCCCGGTGCTGTTGGCGGTTCACGCCGTCAGTCAGCGCCGGTTTTTTCTTCCTCATGACCGCCTAGAAGTCTGCCGCCATGCGTCCTGCCCGTGCCCTGATCGACCTTCAAGCCCTGCGTCATAACTATCAACTGGCCCGTGAAGTCTCGGGGGCGCGCGCCCTCGCAGTAATCAAGGCCGATGCCTATGGCCATGGCGCGGTGCGCTGTGCCCAGGCCCTGGAGGCCGAGGCGGACGGTTTCGCCGTGGCCTGTATCGAAGAAGCCCTGGAACTGCGCGCCGCCGGTATTCGTGCGCCGGTCCTGCTGCTCGAAGGCTTTTTTGAAGCCGATGAGCTGTCGCTGATCGTTGAGCATGATTTCTGGTGTGTGGTGCATTCGCTGTGGCAGCTCGAAGCGCTCGAGAAAGCCGCGTTGAGCAAGCCGATCACGGTCTGGCTCAAACTTGATTCGGGCATGCACCGGGTCGGCCTGCATCCAGCGGATTATCAGGCGGCGTATCAGCGTTTGCTGGCCAGCGGCAAGGTCTCGAAGATCGTGCTGATGAGTCACTTTGCGCGTGCCGATGAGCTGCATAGCCGTAGTGCGGCAGAGCAGGTTGCGGTGTTTGAAGCGGCGCGCCTGGGCTTGTCGGCACAGGTCAGCTTGTGTAACTCGCCGGCGGTGCTGGGCTGGCCGCAGGTGCCGAGCGATTGGGTTCGCCCCGGCATCATGCTCTATGGCGCGACACCTTTTGAAGAAGCCAATCCCGTGGCGGCACGCTTGCAACCTGTGATGACCCTGGAATCGAAAGTCATCAGCGTGCGCGAACTGCCGGCCGGTGAGCCGGTGGGCTATGGGGCGAAGTTCATCACCCAGAAGCCAATGCGCATCGGCGTGGTTGCCATGGGCTATGCCGACGGTTATCCGCGTCAGGCGCCTACCGGCACGCCAGTGTTGGTGGCCGGGCAGCGCAGCCAGCTGCTGGGACGGGTATCGATGGACATGCTCTGCATCGATTTGACCGATGTGCCGCAGGCCGGTCTTGGTTCTACCGTCGAATTGTGGGGTAAAAACATCCTCGCCAGCGACGTTGCCATGGCTGCCGAGACCATTCCCTACCAGATCTTCTGCAACCTGCGTCGCGTACCACGGCTCTATTCCGGGAGCTGAGGCGGGCTGCCGAGACCGGAAGTCGCTTTGCTGAACGGGATTCAGACCCAAGTGTTGTAAATACTGAACGCTGTCGCCATGATAACGCTCACTATCCACACAATCTGAATCCTGGGAGGCTAATGCATTGGACGTCGGTGAACGACTGCAATCGATCCGTAAACTGAAAGGTCTATCCCAGCGAGAGCTCGCCAAGCGGGCAGGCGTTACCAATAGCACCATTTCAATGATCGAGAAAAACAGCGTCAGCCCCTCGATCAGTTCGCTGAGGAAGGTCCTTGGCGGCATCCCCATGTCCATGGTCGAGTTTTTTTCCGAAGAGATTCTTCAGGAAAAACCGACGCAGATCGTCTACAAGGCCAATGAACTGATCGATATCTCCGATGGCGCCGTGACCATGAAACTGGTCGGCAAGGCTCATCCGAGCCGTGCTATCGCGTTCCTCAACGAGATCTACCCGCCAGGCGCCGATACCGGTGAAGAGATGCTCACCCACGAGGGCGAGGAAACCGGAATTCTGCTCGAGGGTCGGCTGGAATTGGTGGTCGGGCTCGAGACATTCGTGCTCGAGGCCGGTGACAGCTACTATTTCGAAAGCACCAAACCGCACCGTTTTCGAAATCCGTTTGATGCGCCTGCGCGACTAATCAGCGCAGCCACGCCTGCGAATTTCTAGGAAAAGAGGCGTCCGGCAAGGTTTTGCGAGTCGCCCCATGCTGTATTTCGCCACGACTTAATACCCCTTGGACTTTAGGGTTGTTTCAGTGTGGCGGGCTAACCGTTATACTTGCGCCCGCCTGCGAAACCGTGGCCGTGGGCGTGACTAGCCACCATTGAGGGTGTACGCGTGAATCTAATTATGAAAATGCTGGCCGCACCAGCAACCGTATTGGCCCTTTGGGCAGTCAGCGCTCAAGCGTCGACCACTGACGATATCGCCAAACGCCTTGAGCCTGTCGGCCAGGTCTGTGTACAAGGTCAGGAGTGCAAGGGGATGGAAGTCGCCGCTTCGGTAGGCGGCGGTGCAGCGAAAACTCCCGATGAAATCATTGCCAAACATTGCAATGCTTGCCACGGCACGGGTCTGCTGGGCGCACCGAAAATCGGTGATGCTGCAGACTGGAAAAAACGCGCCGACAAAGAAGGCGGCACTGCTGCTGGCCTGGCGAAAGTAGCGTTGACAGGTCTCAATGCGATGCCACCAAAAGGCACCTGCAGCGACTGCGAAGTGAAAGACCTTGAAGGCGCCATCCAGAAGATGTCCGGCCTGAAATAAGCCCCGTCTTCAGCGAAAAAGCCGCTTGCGAGCGGCTTTTTTGTACCTGGGATTTGATCTCGAGACTGGTCATCGCGATCAGGACGCGGCAAGCTCGAACCGACCTCAATTCATGGACAGGTCGGGAGGGTCTGATGGTGCAGTCGGTATCAATCGAACAGGCAGTCGATGATGTGCTCGCACGTTTGCCAGCGCATATACACCTTGGCCTGCCGCTGGGGCTGGGCAAACCCAACCGCTTCGTCAACGCGCTGTATCAGCGCATCGCCCGGTTGCCCGAGCGGCAGCTGACGGTCTACACCGCGTTGAGCCTGGGTCGTCCGGCATTGGGCGACGGCTTGCAGCGGCGCTTTCTGGGGCCCTTCGTCGAGCGGGTGTTTGGCGACTATCCCGAGCTGGATTTTCTCGCCGACCTGCACCGCGACAGCCTCCCGGCGAACATTCACATCGAGCAGTTCTTCCTGCAGCCCGGCAGCTTGCTGCACAGCGCATCGGCGCAGCAGGACTATGTCAGCAGCAACTACAGCCACGCCGCCCGGGACATCAACGCCGCCGGGTTGAACCTGGTGGCGCAACTGGTGGCGCATGACCCGCAACAGCCGGATCGACTGAGCTTGAGCTGCAACCCGGACATCACCCTCGACCTGTTGCCAATGATCGCCAAACGCCGCGTTGCCGGGGAAACCATTCTGCTGCTCGGCCAGGTTCACCAGGATCTGCCGTACATGCCGGGGGACTCGGAAGTCGACCGTGACGTGTTCGATTTGCTGATCGACGAGGAGGAGGGCAGTACGCTGTTTTCCACGCCGAACATGCCGGTGGGCGTTCAGGATCATTTCATCGGCCTGCACGCCAGTACCCTGGTGCGGGACGGCGGCACCCTGCAAATCGGCATCGGTGCCATGGGCGATGCGCTGACCGCCGCGTTGCTGTCACGGCAGGCAGATAACGACGGCTACCGTGCGCTGTTGACGGACCTTGACGCGCATTACTGGGCACCGTTGATCAGCCGAGAAGGCGGCGTGGAGCCTTTTGCCAAGGGGCTTTATGGTTGCAGCGAGATGTTCGTCAACGGTCTGCTGGCGTTGTCCGATGCCGGGATCGTGCGGCGCAAGGTTTATCCGAGCGTTGCCCTGCAACAACAAGCCAATGCCGGCACCCTGGATGAGTCGGCTCAAGTGGGCGGCATTTCGATACACGGGGGATTTTTCCTCGGGCCGCGCAGTTTCTATCAGCGGTTGCGGGATTTACCCGACAGCAAGCTCGCTGAATTCAACATGACCGCCATCAGCTACATCAACGAACTGTACGGTCAGGAAGAACTAAAACGCTTGCAGCGCCGGGATGCGCGTTTCATCAACAGCGCGTTCACCATGACCCTGCTCGGCGCCGGTGTCGCTGATCAATTGGAAGACGGGCGGGTGCTCAGCGGTGTCGGCGGACAATACAACTTTGTCGTCCAGGGCCATGCGCTGGAGGGGGCGCGCTCGATTCTGATCCTGCGCAGCTGGCGTGAGTCGGGCGGTGACGTGAGCTCGAACATCGTCTGGACGTACGGCCACTGCACGATTCCACGGCACTTGCGCGATATTGTGATCACCGAATACGGCATCGCCGATTTACGTGGCAAGACCGACGCCAAGGTAATTGAGGCGTTGCTCAACATCAGCGATTCACGCTTCCAGCCAGGCTTGATCGAACAGGCGCAGAAGGCCGGCAAGTTGCCGAAGGATTTTTGCCTTGATCCGCGTTTCACCGACAACAGCCCGCAGCGCTTGCAGGCGATTGCTGCGCGGCATCCTCGGTTGTTTCCGGAGTATCCGTTGGGCAGTGATTTCAGCAGCGAAGAGCGGGATTTGTTGCGGGCGCTGAACTGGCTCAAGAGCAAGTTCAAACTCACCGAGATTCTGGAACTGGGCAAGGCTGCGCTGGATGCGCCGGAACCCTCGGAGTACCCGGTTCATCTGGAGCGGATGCAGCTGACGAAGCCTGAGGGCTTGAAGGAGGACTTGTATCAGCGGTTGCTGCTGGCAGGCCTGAAGGCTACCGCGAAGTAACCATTCACACAGAACAATTGTGGGAGCGAGCCTGCTCGCGATAGGGCCTTGTCAGTCAACATTGATGCCAGCTGACACTCCGTCATCGCGAGCAGGCTCGCTCCCACAGGGGATATGCGGTGTGGGGCTATTCGATAAAGGTCACAACGCCGCCGGCCAGGGATTTAACCCGCGCCAGGGATTCGACGCGGTAGCCTTGCGCGTCCAGTTCGGCGCGGCCGCCCTGGAACGACTTCTCGATCACGATACCCAAACCTGCCACGGTGGCGCCGGCCTGTTTGATGATCGAGATCAGCGCCTGCGACGCCTTACCGTTGGCCAGGAAGTCGTCGATGATCAGTACGCGGTCGCTGCTGGTCAGATGACGTGGAGAGATGGCCACGGTGCTTTCGGTCTGCTTGGTGAACGAGTAAACGGTCGCCGACAGCAGGTTTTCGGTCAGGGTCAGGGACTGGTGCTTGCGGGCGAAGATCACCGGCACGCCGAGGTTCAGACCGGTCATGATCGCCGGAGCAATGCCCGACGCTTCGATGGTGACGATCTTGGTGATCCCCGAATCCTTGAACAGCGTGGCGAATTCGTCGCCGATCAGCTTCATCAATTGCGGGTCGATCTGGTGGTTCAGAAAGGCGTCGACTTTCAGGACCTGGTCGGAAAGCACGATGCCTTCTTCGCGAATCTTCTTGTGCAGTGCTTCCACAGCAGCTTCCTCTGTTGGCGCTACGGGCGCCGAAAGTAGATTAAAAAGTAGCCGATTCTAGCGTTTTAACATCGCGCGTATATCCGCCAATGCACTATTGCCACGCACGGCTTTGACTTCGGTCGGGGTGTCGTCGTTGCCTTCCCACGCCAGGTCGTCCGGCGGCAGTTCATCGAGGAAGCGGCTTGGCGAGCAGTCGATGATTTC
Organism: Pseudomonas fluorescens HK44; assembly: GCF_000217955.3. Taxonomy (GTDB): domain Bacteria; phylum Pseudomonadota; class Gammaproteobacteria; order Pseudomonadales; family Pseudomonadaceae; genus Aquipseudomonas; species Aquipseudomonas fluorescens_AQ. The sequence goes on from NZ_AFOY02000019.1 coordinate 195,047, forward strand.
GCCGTACTGTTTGCGCTTGGCGGCAAAGGTGAACGCCAGAGTCTGGCGTGCGCGGGTAATCCCGACGTAGGCCAGACGCCGCTCTTCTTCGATGGTGTCGGCTTCAATGCTGGAGCGGTGCGGGAGGATTTCCTCTTCCATGCCCATGATGAACACGTAGGGGAATTCCAGGCCCTTGGAGGCGTGCAGGGTCATCATCTGCACGCCTTCGGCGCCGTCTTCCTCTTCCTGCTGACGTTCAAGCATGTCGCGCAAGACCAGCTTGCCGATTGCGTCTTCGACGGTCATTTCGCCGTCTTCGTCTTTTTCCAGGGTGTTTTTCAACGCCTCGATCAGGAACCAGACGTTACCCATGCGGTAGTCGGCGGCCTTGTCACTGGAACTGTTGGTACGCAGCCAGTTCTCGTAGTCGATGTCCATGACCATGCTGCGCAGGGCGGAGATCGGGTCTTCGCCGGCACACTGCTCGCGCACGCGGTCCATGAAGCGCTTGAAGCGCGCCAGACGATCGGTGAAGCGGTTGTCCAGGTGCTCACCCAGGCCGATTTCATCGGTCGCGGCATACATCGAGATCTTGCGTTCAGTCGCGTAGTTGCCGAGTTTTTCCAGCGTGGTCGAACCGATTTCCCGGCGTGGGACGTTGATCACCCGCAGGAAGGCGTTGTCGTCATCCGGGTTCACGATCAGGCGGAAGTAGGCCATCAGGTCTTTGACTTCCTGGCGTCCGAAGAAACTGTTGCCACCGGAAAGACGATAAGGAACCTGGTGGTGTTGCAGCTTCAGCTCGATCAGCTTGGCCTGATAGTTACCGCGGTAGAGGATCGCGAAATCGCTGTACGGGCGGTCGGTGCGCAGGTGCAGGCTGAGGATTTCCACGGCCACGCGCTCGGCTTCGGCGTCTTCGTTGCGGCAGCGGATCACCCGGATCTCGTCGCCGTGGCCCATCTCGCTCCACAGCTGTTTTTCAAACTCGTGGGGATTGTTCGAGATCAGCACGTTGGCGCAGCGCAGGATACGGCTGGTGGAGCGGTAGTTTTGCTCCAGCATCACCACTTTCAAGGACGGGTAGTCGTCCTTGAGCAGCATCAGGTTTTCCGGGCGCGCACCGCGCCAGGCGTAGATCGACTGGTCATCGTCGCCGACCACGGTGAACTGGTTGCGCGTGCCGATCAGCAATTTCACCAGCAGGTACTGGCTGGCGTTGGTGTCCTGGTATTCGTCCACCAGCAGGTAGCGGACTTTGTTCTGCCACTTTTCGAGAATGTCGGCGTGTTCCTGGAACAGCTTCACAGGCAGCAGGATCAGGTCGTCGAAGTCCACTGCGTTGAACGCCTTGAGCGTGCGCTGGTAGTGGGTATAGACGATGGCGGCGGTCTGCTCCTTGGGGTTGCGGGCGTTTTCCAGGGCTTCGGGCGGCAGGATCAGATCGTTCTTCCAGGCGCCGATCATGTTCTTGATCTCGTCGACGCCATCGTCGCCCGAGTATTCCTTTTGCATAATGTCGGTCATCAGGGCTTTGACGTCGGTCTCGTCGAAAATCGAGAAACCGGGTTTGTAGCCCAGCCGCACATGCTCCTTGCGGATGATGTTCAGCCCAAGGTTGTGGAACGTGCACACCGTCAGACCGCGTCCTTCACCCCCCTTGAGCAAGCTGCCGACCCGCTCCTTCATCTCGCGCGCGGCCTTGTTGGTAAAGGTCATGGCGACGATGTACTGGGCGCGAATGCCACAGCTCTGGATCAGGTGGGCGATTTTACGGGTAATGACACTGGTCTTGCCGGAGCCAGCACCGGCGAGCACCAAAAGAGGGCCGCCGACGTAGCTCACGGCTTCTTGCTGCCGGGGATTGAGTCGGGACATGACGGAAAAAGGAGTCGTTTGCGAAAAGGGCGGGCATTTTAACAGGATGCACAGATTCTGCCGCCTCTCTCCGACTTGTGACGTACCACGCTATCTAAATTTGCCGGTTTTGTTACTTTCCCGCAGGATGCGTGCTGAAATGCCCGCCGCCAACATCTTTTGCAGAGTCTAGGGAGCTAGCTTGTCTACGCCTGTCGAACCCTTGCGTTTGCTGCTACTGGCTGAAGAGCCAGCGTGGACAGCGTTGTTACGCGAGTGTCTGGCTCCTATGGGGAGCTCGGCTGTACTGATCAGTGCACCGACCTGGGAGTCGGTGAGCAGTCTATTTGCTGACAACCGCAATGCAGTCCTGTTGACCATTCCGGCGCTTCAACCGGAGCCGGGCCGTTGCAGCCTGCCGACGGTGCTGTTGCTCGAACATGAACCGTCCACCCCACCGGACGGCGTCAGCGACTGGCTGGTTCGCGATGTGCTGGATGTGGATACATTGCGCCGCTGCCTGCGCCATGTGCGTGAGCGTGGCGTGCTCGAAAACACCCTGCAGCGTCTCGCTGAGCAGGACCCGCTGACCGGGATTGCCAACCGCCAGGGGTTTCAGACCCTGCTGGCGGCGCGTTTGGCGGAGAATGACGGCCGTGGCCTGGCGCTGGGGCACCTCGACCTCGACAACTTCCGACACGCCAACGACGCCCTCGGCCACCAGGCCGGTGACCGGCTGATCCTGCAAGTGGTCTCGCGGCTCAAGAGCCAACTTGAGGCCGGTGATCAACTGGCGCGTCTGGGCAGCGACGAATTCGCCTTGCTCATCGATACCCGCCGCGCGCCACAACGCGCCGAGTGGATGGCCGAGCGCATCACCGAAGTCATGGCCGAACCTTACTGGGTTGACGGTGAAAGCCTGTTGATCGGTTGCAGCCTGGGCATCGCCCACGCACGAGCGCAGGCGGGTGCCGACCCGCTGATGTGGCACGCGCATATCGCCATGCAACAGGCCAAAAGCACCCAAGGCTGCACCTTTCATATCTTCAATGAACGCATCAACCGCAATGCGCGCAGCCTTGCCGATCTTGAAAGCGAACTGCGCCGGGCCTTGCGCCGCGATGAGCTGGAACTGCATTACCAGCCGCGGCTGAACCTCGACGACGGGCAAATTGTCGGCCTCGAGGCTCTGGTGCGCTGGCGCCATGGCGAGCGCGGGCTGCTGCCGCCGAGCGAGTTCGTGCCGCTGGCGGAGCAGAGCGGTTTGATCGTGCCGCTGGGGTACTGGGTGATTTCCCGTGCCTTGCGCGACATGCAGGTGTTACGTGAACGCGGTTTGCCGCCGTTGCACATGGCGGTCAACCTGTCGTTCCGGCAGTTTCAGGACAGTCAGCTGCTGTCGACGTTGAGTCGGCTGATTGCCGAGCGCGGCGTCGAAGCGCAGTGGCTGGAATTCGAACTGACAGAAACCGCCGTGATGCGCCGCAGTGATCTGGTCAAACAGACCATGGATGCTTTGGGGCGTCTGGGCGTGCGTTTCTCCCTGGACGACTTCGGCACCGGTTTCTCGTCGTTCGTGCACCTCAACAGCCTGCCGATTGCCTTGCTGAAGATCGACAAAAGCTTTGTCGGTGGCATGGAGACGCGTGAGGAAAATCGCAAACTGGTCCACGCGATGATCAACCTGGCTCACAACCTCAATCTGGAAGTGGTCGCCGAGGGCGTTGAAACTCCTGAACAGCTTGAGCTGCTGCGCGGTTTTGGTTGTGATCAGGTGCAGGGTTACCTGATCAGCAAGCCGTTGCCGTTGACCGAGCTGGTTGAGTATCTGGCCTTCGGTTCCAGCCAACAGGCGATACTGGAAGTCGTGAGTTAACCGATCTGTCATCTGGCACGAACCCTTGTGGGAGCGAGCCTGCTCGCGATAGCGGAGTATCAGCCGACATCAATGTTGCCTGCATGGCCTCATCGCGAGCAGTCGAGCGTCGACCGGCTGCTCCCACAGGGAGTTCATTCTGTCTGGGGAATCTCGAAACCCGGCTGTGACGACGGTTCACGCCGGATCATCCGCTTCATCTTCCATTCGAACGCCAGCGTCAGGCTCACGGCCGAGCAGGCCAGGCCCAGCGCCAGCCCCCACCAGACGCCGGTCGGCCCCCAGTGGAGGTGGAAAGCCATCCACCACGCAGCCGGTGCGCCGATCAGCCAATAGCAGGCGAGGCCGACCAGGAAAGTAGTATTGGCGTCCTTCAGGCCGCGAATACAGCCCATGGCAATGGTTTGCGTGCCGTCGAAAAGCTCGAACCAGGCCGCCACCATCAACAGACTCACCGCAAGGTTGATCACTTCGCGAAACGCCGGGTCGTGATGGTCCAGGAACAACCCCACCAGTTGGTTTGGCAGCAGCCAGAAGACCATGGCAAACCCGAGCATCGCCGCGCCACCAAAGGCAATCCCGACCCGCCCGGCCAAGCGCGCATCGAGCAATTGCCCGGCGCCGTAGTGCTGGCCGATGCGCATGGTGATCGCATACGACAGCCCCGCCGGAATCATGAACGCCACCGAGACGATTTGCAGGGCGATCTGATGCGCCGCCAATTGCGTACTGCCCATGGTGCCCATGCACAACGCGGCAAACGCAAACAGGCCGACCTCCACGGCGTAGGTACCGCCAATCGGCAGGCCCAGACGCCACAGCTCGCGCAGGTACTGGCGATTGGGCCGTGACAGGCCTTTGCGCAGTGGGTATGCGTCGTAAGCCGGGTGCCGGCGAATATGCCAGGCCAGGCCCAGCGCCATGCAGTTGGCGACGATGGCGGTGACCAGACCAATTCCCATCAAGCCCATTTTCGGCAGGCCGAACATGCCGGTGATCAGCGCATAGTTGAGCAGAAAGTTGGCCACGGTCCCGGCGAGGCTGATGACCATCACCGGCGTCGTCCGGCCGATGGCGCTGGTAAAACCGCGCAAGGCCATGAAACTCAGGTAGCCGGGCAGGGCAAACGGCAGAATCAACAGGAATTGGCCGGCCGCGTGCACGTTGCTCTCAGTCTGGCCGAACAGCAGCAGCACCGGTTTGAGGTTCCACAGCAGCAGACCCGCCACCAGCGCCATCAACCACGCCAGCCAAAGCCCGGCCTGGGTCAGCCGCGTGGCGCCCTCGATGTCGCCGGCGCCCTGCCGGATCGCCACCAGCGTGCCGACCGCCGCGATCACGCCGATGCAGAAAATCGACACGAACGAATAGGTTGCCGCGCCCAGGCCACCACCGGCCAAGGCCTCCGGGCTGAGCCGGGCCATCATCAAGGTATCGGTGAGGATCATCAGCATGTGCGCCAACTGCGAGGCGATCAACGGCCCCGCCAGCCGCAGGATGGCCCAGAGTTCGGTACGTGCTGGATGCCGCATGATCATCACGCTCATTTAGTCTGACAAATCGGGAAGGGTTGATTCTCGGCGCTCGCAAGCGTTTGCACAAAGGGATAAAAACGATTGCTCGTATGACTAAAACTCATGCTGGAGAGTTTCTGATAAGGTTTCGGGGTCGCGCTATAGGAGCTTTCCTGATGTCTCGTCGTCTTCCTCCGTTGTATGCCCTTCGCGCTTTCGAGGCCGCGGCGCGGCACAGTTCGTTTACCCGTGCAGCAGAAGAGCTGTCGATTACCCAAAGCGCCGTCAGTCGCCATGTGCGTACGCTGGAGGAGCATTTTGCCTGTCGGCTGTTTCAGCGCAGCGGACGCAATCTGCAACTGACCGAGGCCGCGCGTTTGCTGCTGCCGGGCGTGCGTGAAGGTTTTGGCGCGCTGGAACGGGCCTGCAATACCTTGCGCGCCGAAGATGACGTCTTGCGCATGAAAGCCCCTTCAACCCTGACCATGCGCTGGCTGCTGGCGCGACTCAGCCGCTTCCGGCATTTGCAGCCTGGCAACGAGGTGCAACTGACCAGCGCCTGGATGGACGTCGACTCGGTGGACTTCAATCATGAACCGTTCGATTGCGCGGTGTTGCTGAGCAACGGGCATTTTCCGCCAGACTGGGAAGCCAGTTATCTGTTCCCCGAACTGCTGATCCCGGTCGGCTCACCGAATCTGTTGAATGATCAGCCGTGGGATGTCGAGCGGCTGGTCGGCACCGAATTGCTTCACCCGACTCCCGATCGTCGTGACTGGCGCAGCTGGCTGGAGCGCATGGGCCTGTCCGAGCAGGTGTCGCTCAAGGGCGGGCAGGTGTTCGACACGCTGGAGTTGGGGATGATCGCTGCTGCCCGGGGTTATGGAGTATCGATGGGCGACTTGCTGATGGTGGCCGAAGATGTGGCTCAGGGACGGCTGAGCTTGCCGTGGCCGACCGCCGTTGCCAGCGGCCTGAATTATTACCTGGTCTGGCCGAAAACCCGCCCCGGCGGTGAACGTTTGCGCCGCCTCAGCGACTTCCTTCAAGGCGAGGTCCAGGCCATGGAGTTGCCGGATGTCGAGCGCCTCGACTGAATCGATGTAACCGCCCCTACGGCGACCTGGTTAGCTGACGGTCGAGTGATGTCTTGCAGTGAATATGCTGTTTTTAAGCTTGCTGAATCGTTTCATCAGCGCTATAAAAATTGCACAACTCCAAGAAAGGCTCCTCTCATGACCCCGCTCAAACTGCTCGTCACCCTCGGCGCGATGACCGCTGCCTCCCAGGTCATGGCCTGGGATTACGTGCTGCTCGACACTGACAAGGCTGCCCAGAACCAGCAAATCACCAGCCAGCAGCTCGGTGTGAAAACCGACAAACCGTTCTCCGTGACCCTGCGCACTCTGCACGGCGGTCGGCAAGAGGGCGTCAGCATCGTCGACATTGATAACGGCACGATGAAACTCTCGGTGGTGCCGACCCGCGGGATGAACGTCCTGCAGGCGTCGGTAGGTCATGTGCGCATGGGCTGGGATTCGCCGGTCAAGGACGTGGTCAATCCGTCCTTTATCGAACTCAACGGGCGTGGCGGACTGGGCTGGCTCGAAGGCTTCAATGAACTGGTCGCCCGCTGCGGCTATGAATGGGTTGGCCACCCCGGCATGGACAGCGGCGAACTGCTGACCCTGCACGGCCGCGCCGCGAACATTCCAGCCAGCAAAGTCACGCTGCACATCGATGAAAAGCCGCCCTACGCCATCAGCCTGCGCGGCGAGCTGAAAGAGCAGGCGTTCAAGAAAGTCGACTTCTCGGTGATGACCGAACTGGTCACCGAACCTGGCAGTGTGCGCTTCGCCCTCAACGACACCCTGACCAACAACGGCGACTATCCAAAGGAATACCAGGCGCTCTACCACAGCAACTTCAGCACCCCGTTCCTGGAGCAGGGCGCTCGCTTCGCGGCGCCGGTGAAACAGGTGTCACCGTTCAACGACAAGGCCAAGGGGGATTTGCCCGACTGGCAAACCTACCGCGCGCCGACCAAGGACTACGACGAGACGGTTTACAACGTCGTGCCGTATGCCGATGCCAAGGGCGACACGCTGACGGTGCTGCACAACAAGGCGGGCAGCCTCGGGGTGTCGGTTGGCTTCAATACCAAGCAATTGCCGGTGTTTTCCCTGTGGAAAAACACCGATACCCAAGGCCAGGGCTATGTCACGGGGCTGGAGCCGGGGACGAGTTTTTCCTATAACCGCCGGTATCAGCGGCCACTGAACCTGGTGCCGACGATTGCGGCCAAGGAGCAGAAACAGTTCCAGATCAGCTACAGCTTGCTGGCGGATAAAGCGGCTGTGGATAAAGCGTTGAAGCGCGTGAGTGAAATTCAGGGGGCGCGGGAGACTGAGGTGCGGCAAACGCCGTTGGTGGATCTCACCAAGGAATAACCCCGACTAGTTTGCGCTCGGTCGATACTGCAGCGCTTCAGCCAGATGCTCGCGGGTGATGCCATCGACTTGCTCAAGGTCCGCCAGGGTGCGCGCCACCTTGAGCAGCCGATGGGCCGCCCGCAGCGACAGGGTCAATCGCTCGCACGCGGTTTCCAGCCAGTGTTCGTCGGTTGTGGACAGCGTGCAGTGTCGGCGCAGGCCGGGTAAATCGAGGAAAGCATTGGCACAGCCTTGGCGTTTGTATTGTCGCTCCCTTGCTTGTGCGACCAGGGCGGCGGCGGTTACGGTGTCATCGCCGGGTTTTAGCGCTGGATTCAACGCGGTGGCCTCGCGAGCAACCGTCAGGTGCAGATCAATTCGGTCCAGCAGTGGTCCCGACAGCTTATTCCGATAACGCTGGATCTGGTCCGGTGAGCAGCAACAGCGGCCGCTCGGCTCGCCAAGATATCCACAGGGGCACGGGTTCATGGCGGCCACCAGTTGAAAGCGCGCGGGGAAACGCACGCGGTCACGGGCTCGGGAAATCACGATGCATCCTGATTCCAGCGGTTCTCTCAGCACCTCCAGCACCTTGCGATCAAACTCCGGCAGCTCATCGAGGAACAGGACGCCGTGGTGGGCGAGGGTGATTTCACCGGGTTGTGGTTTCGAGCCCCCGCCCACCAGCGCCGGGCCGGATGCCGAATGGTGTGGCTGACGGAACGGTCGTTGCGGCCAATGGCTCAACGGCACACAACTGGTGACCGATTGAATCGCCGCGACTTCCAGCGCTTCACTCTCGGCCAGTGGTGGCAGCAGCCCGGGCAATCGACTCGCCAGCAGTGTTTTCCCCGTCCCCGGTGGCCCGCTGAACAGCAGGTTGTGAGCCCCCGCAGCAGCAATCAGTAATGCACGCTTGGCCGCAATCTGGCCCTGTACCTCATTTAAATCAGGGTAGGGTTTGCTGGCGTAGAGCAAACCATTGGACACATACGGATCTACAGGTGTGTGGCCATTGAAGTGCGCGACCGCCTCCAGCAGATGATCCACCGCAATAACCTTCAGTCCTGACGCCAGGCACGCTTCCTCGGCATTCGCCCGTGGCACCATCAACGATCGTCCGGCCTTGCGCGCCGCGAGTGCCGCCGGCAACACACCACGAACCGCCCGCACCGCGCCAGACAGCGCCAACTCACCGAGACACTCGACGTCGTCCAGCGTCAAAGTCGGCACCTGCACACTGGCAGCCAGAATCCCCAGAGCGATCGCCAGATCGAATCGCCCGCCGTCCTTCGGTAAATCGGCCGGGGCAAGATTCAAGGTGATACGCCGCGCCGGAAATTGCAGCCCGGAATTGATGATCGCACTGCGCACCCGGTCCTTGCTTTCCTTCACCGCGGCCTCCGGCAAACCCACCATCGTCAGCGACGGCAAGCCGTTGGCCAGATGGACTTCTACGGTGACGGCGGGCGCTTCCACGCCGACTTGGGCGCGGCTGTGGACGATGGCCAGAGACATGATCATTCCTTGAGCTTGCGAGAACCGCTTCCTGCGGTTTTTGAAGGGTAGTTGCGGCGTAGTGGTTTAGCGCGGCGGCTGAGGAGCGAAACCTTCGCAGGATGTTGCGGGTGTCGGCGTATAGAGTGCGAGAACGAAAAATCTATGGACGGAGGATTCAGGCTCGTATACCTGCAAGCAGGCCAGTAGGCTCCAGCTCTTTGCCATGAGCTGCTGCTACTTTCAGAAAGTGGCGCTGACTGGCAGAAACGTTGCCAGCTAAGCGGAGTGCCTCGGCATGATATTCGGCAACCATTAATGGCTTGGCCTTTTGTTTTTTGTGTTTCATAGACACCTCATGTGTCTCGATGCTTTGATTGATCTTATTGACCGTCCAGTGAAAAGACAAGACGGTTGGTTTTGTCAAAATCGAATCCAAGTTTTTGATAATAAGGAATGACGCCGGGGGCAGGCTCTTGTACTTCGATCTCACAGCACCCCAGCATCCGCGCGTAAAACTCTGTAACAAGTAGTGCCATCGGGGCGACCCATCCGCGAAGAGGGTGTGTATCGCTTGTTCGCCCCTGCAATAGGACAATCTTTATGCAGATGGTGCTTTTTCTTGGAGTCGCATAGCACAATCCGCATAGCTCTCCTTCATACCAAATAGCCAGATCCAGGCCTTTGGCATCTTTGCGCTTCCAGTCTGGGATGTTATCCCATGGGTACAGGACTGTTTCTCCCCACAGATGATATGCATCGATCGACTCCAGGGTGATCGGGTCAAACTTCAACGCTGACGCGTTGATTCCTGCGGCCTGAGCGTCCTTGTCATTCGACAAGGTCTTATATGCAAGCTTTCGAGCATCGGACTTGAACGTCTGGTTACGGAGCTCGGTGCCTTTTCCTTTTCGTCTCATTACTAGTGTTCTGTCGGGATCGAAGCGAAGAAGCGTAATGGACTGGAGTGGAGCTTATAAATCAGGCACGGGATCTGGTTTTTGTAGGGCCTGGCCTAGATAGATGAAGGACTTCGGTGAAAGAGCTCGGACGCTCTTGCTTGATCGAGGGTGCTGCTTATGATCAGCGCTGATCGAAAGCTCAGGAGCTGAAATGAAAAGTATTGGAATGCGCCCCGTGCACCCCGGCGAAATCCTCAGCGAGGAGTTTCTCGAGCTGGTGGGCATTTCGGCAGCGGGTTTGGCTAGCAGGTTGAATGAGTCTGTGGGTGTAATAACTGGCCTCGTGATGCAGATCATGGGTGTCAGTCCTGGCCGTGCAAAGAAGCTTTCCATCTGCCTGGAAACCACGCCCGAGTTCTGGTTGAGCCTGCAATCGACTTACGATCTGCGTAAGGCCGAAGTTGAGCGTGGTTGCGCCTTTGGTCATTAAAGCGACTGAAGCACCCGTGAAGCCCGCTTCCACCACGGGGCATTGACTGTACGTCGTGGTCGCTCCCCCTCCGGCAACATGTGTGGAACATCTTGCAACCGGATCCACGGCTGGTTGTTCCAGTGCAGCAAGCTCAGCGACATTTCCGGCCAGTTCAGCAGGCTCAGTATCGGCCGTTCGGTGGTGGCGGGTTGTTGGGCATCTCTGAGGGCTGGGACCACGTCGTGGGTCAGCCATTCGCGCAGGCTCCGGTATTCGGGCAGTAGTGATAAACCAGCAGCGCATAGACGCCGGATTCGCTGATCAGCAGCGTATGTTCGATGCAGCCGTGGATGTGCATTGTCACAGTTTGGTATTGATCAGGATCGAGTTTGCGTAGCGCGCGTTCGTCGAGGAAAAGTCGAAGTAACCGACCCAGGTCGCGGGCGCTGAACCAAGGCTGGTTTTCCAGTAGCAGGGCGTGGAGGTGGAGTTTGTGGCGGGTGAAGACGTGGGGGATCAGGTAGGCGTCATTGCTATTTATCGATGCAGCTCCTTTTGCTTAAGGGGCTGCCAGTAATCGTCGCCAAACGATTAGGTGGCAGCTATACGCGGGTTGGCGAACCGGAGCAAAAGGAATCCGGCAGACCCGAAGGTCTCCCACGCACAGCCGCCATGACTCGAGTCGACGGACAAAAAGAGTCCACCATCGGATGGTCGTCGTGCACCTTAAGCTTTCCAGGTCGCCAAACCCAGTGCTGAATATTCAGCTGGGGTGAGCTTAGGAACCGGGGCTTGGGGCGCAATCGGAAAGCAGTGGTGTTTTTGGAGGACTCAGCCTGGAAGTAGAGCTGAATCCAGAAATAGCGGGAGGGTCGTGCCGACCCTAATCGCGAGCAAGCTCGCTCCCACAGGGGATTTGTGGGGTCATTCAGCCGGTGGATTCAGCTTTGCTTCAAGCTCGGCGACTTTTGCCTCAAGGCTCTCAAGGCGTGCCCGGGTGCGTGCCAGGACGACCATCTGGCTGTCGAATTCTTCCCGGCTCACCAGGTCCAGTTTGCTGAAGCCGCTTTGCAGCAGGGCTTTGAACTGGCTTTCGAGTTCGCTTTTTGGCAGCGGGGTTTCGCCGCTGAACAGGCGGGAGGCGGTGCCGCTCAGGGCATCAAGGAAGTCTTTGGGTGCGAGCATGAGAAATGTCCTGGAAACAATGGCGGGCAGTGTATCACGCAGTGTCTATAGTCAATGGCGCGCGCACAGACGCACGCTTTTCGCGCATATTGCCGGGCGTTGTCGCACCGTTGTTGTGCGTATTGGTGGTGGCGATTGGGCATTGGCGCCCGCAGCAGCGGCCAAGGGATTGAAATCAGTGGTTTTTCACGAGATGGCAAGCTTTCTGCTTAGTCCCTTGTGACCCATGCACTGATGCAGTCGCTGTGACGAATGCAGTGCGGCAGGCGGAGCGGGGAGTTTCGTCAGGAGCGGTTAACTGGGGTCAGTCGGAGAGTAGGGCCGACGATGCGTTACAAAGCCAGGCACTGCGCTTAGACTTGAGTCGGGTTTGTTTTCCTGGGGCAAGTCCACCAATTCGGGAGAGAGTTTTCATGAAGCTAGTCACTGCCATCATCAAGCCGTTCAAACTGGACGACGTACGCGAGTCGTTGTCCGAGATCGGCGTGCAGGGCATTACCGTCACTGAGGTCAAAGGCTTCGGTCGGCAGAAGGGTCACACCGAGCTGTATCGCGGCGCGGAATACGTGGTCGATTTCCTGCCCAAGGTGAAGATCGATGTCGCCATTGACGACAAGGATCTGGACCGGGTTATCGAGGCGATAACCAAGGCGGCCAACACCGGCAAGATTGGTGACGGCAAGATCTTCGTGGTCAATCTGGAACAGGCTATTCGCATCCGTACGGGCGAAACCGATACCGACGCAATCTAAGCCACCAAACCCAACGCCCCAGGAGAAAACAAAATGACTCTGCGTAAATTCGCAGGGCTAGGAGCCCTGTTGTCCATCGTAATGCCCGGCCTGGCCATGGCGGCAGATCCGGTGGCTCCTCCAGTCCTCAATTCCGGCGATACCGCCTGGATGTTGACCTCTACTGCCCTCGTGCTGTTTATGACCATTCCAGGCCTTGCGCTGTTCTACGGCGGCATGGTTCGTTCCAAAAACGTTCTTTCGTTGATGATGCAGTGCTTCGCCATTACCGGCCTGGTCACCATCCTGTGGTTCCTTTATGGCTACAGCATGGCGTTTGACACGACGGGTATGGAAGTCAACGTCGTCAACCTCAATTCCTTTGTCGGCAGCTTCGCCAAGGCGTTCCTTGCCGGCATCACGCCCGCCAGTATTACCGGGCCTACGGCGCTGTTTCCCGAGGCGGTGTTTGTCACCTATCAGATGACCTTCGCCATCATCACCCCGGCGCTGATCGTCGGTGCCTTCGCCGAGCGGATGAAATTCTCCGCGATGCTGGTGTTCATGGGCATCTGGTTCACCGTGGTTTACGCGCCGATCGCGCACATGGTCTGGAGCGGTCCGGGTTCGCTGTTGGGCGACTGGGGCGTGCTCGACTTCGCGGGCGGCACCGTGGTCCACATCAACGCCGGTGTCGCTGGTCTGGTGGCGTGCCTGGTACTGGGCAAGCGCAAAGGCTTCCCGACCACTCCGATGGCTCCGCACAACCTCGGTTACACCCTGATGGGCGCCGCGATGTTGTGGGTTGGCTGGTTCGGTTTCAACGCAGGTTCTGCCGCAGCCGCCAACGGCACTGCCGGTATGGCCATGCTGGTGACTCAGATCGCGACTGCCGCAGCGGCTTTGGGCTGGATGTTCGCCGAGTGGCTGACCCACGGCAAACCTAGCGCACTGGGTATCGCTTCGGGCGTGGTTGCCGGTCTGGTTGCGATCACTCCGGCTGCGGGCACCGTTGGCCCGATGGGCTCGATGATCATCGGTCTGGCAGCGGGTGTGGTGTGCTTCTTCTGCGCCACGACCCTGAAACGCAAAATGGGTTACGACGACTCCCTCGACGCCTTCGGCGTGCACGGTATCGGCGGTATCCTCGGCGCGATCCTCACGGGTGTATTCGCGGCTCCGTCGCTGGGTGGCTTCGGCACTGTGACCGACATCGCGGCACAAGTCTGGATTCAGTGCAAAGGCGTGGGTTTCACGGTGATCTACACCGCGATCGCTACGTTCGTCATCCTCAAGGTGCTCGACGCTGTCATGGGACTGCGCATTACCGAGGAAGAAGAGTCGGTGGGTATCGATCTGGCACTTCACAACGAGCGCGGCTACAACATGTAAGCAAGCGCATAAAAATTTGCCCGGCTTGCCGGGCATTTTTTTGTCTGGATTTTGTCTCTGAAAGTACGGCTGAAAGGTTTTTTCGTACACGTTTACTGGTGTTTGTGACGGGCGTTTTTCTGCGGCCAATGGCTTACATGATTGAAGGAATATTAGGGCCTTTGTTTTTTCCCAGAGCGCGCTAGAATGCGCCCCGAACGTGCGGAGAACTGTATGTGGCAACAGACTCTGATAACCCTGCGGGCACGGCCCCGGGGCTTTCATCTGGTAACGGACGAGTTACTCGCCGGCCTGCCTGAACTCCAGGCATGTCGGGTCGGTCTGTTGCATTTGTGGCTGCAGCACACCTCGGCGTCGTTGACCATCAACGAGAACGCCGATCCGGCGGTACGTCGCGACTTCGAACGGTTTTTCAATCGGCTGATCCCACAAGGAACAGCTGGCTATGAGCATAACGACGAAGGCCTGGACGACCTCCCGGCGCACTTCAAGGCCAGTTTGCTAGGCTGTCAGTTGAGTCTGCCGATAAGGGCAGGCCGATTGGCGTTAGGTAGCTGGCAAGGTGTCTATCTGGGTGAGCACCGCGATCATGGCGGTGCTCGCAAAGTCCTCGCCACCGTGCACGGTGAAGAGGCATAAGCCGCTGGTTACCAGTGGATGTTGATTTTTTTCCAGCGGTCGTCGACAGACGACAAAGCTGGGCTATAACTAATCTGCTTTTCGCAAGTCATGAGGTAGAACATGAGCGACGATGATCTGGAAAACGACGACCTCGAAGTAGGCGACGAAGACGAGACCGAAGAAGGCCTGGAAGCAGCGGCGGAAGACGTTGCTGACGACGATGGCGGTGATGACACGCCGGTCCCGACCGCCAAAGGCAAGGCCAAGGCTGCGGTGTCGGTAGACGAGCTGCCGAGTGTCGAGGCCAAGAACAAAGAGCGTGATGCTCTGGCGCGCGCGATGGAAGAGTTCCTTGCTAAAGGCGGCAAGGTTCAGGAAGTCGAGGCCAATGTGGTGGCGGATCCGCCAAAGAAGCCTGATAACAAGTACGGCAGCCGGCCTATCTAAGCGCCTGCTACGTGCTTGCTGAAAAAGCCCGCCGTCGCTGCGGGCTTTTTCATGGGTGAAACAAAAGAGGCCGAAAAGCATCGCGGGCAAGCCTTGCTCCTACAGACTTGCGTCGTTCGAGCAGGTGACGACAATCCCGTAGGAGCAAGGCTTGCCCGCGATGACAATCTTGAGGACGCTACGAAGCTGAATTCCACCGCGCCAACAACGCCGGCAACTCGGTCAAACTGCGAATCTCGGCATCGGGCGCCTTGTCGGCTTCCCAGGCTTTACCGGCCGGGTTGAACCAGATCGCCCGCAACCCCGCCTGCTGAGCGCCGGCAATGTCATCGCCCGGATGATCGCCGATATGCACTGCGGCCTTTGCCGTTACATCGCCGCGTTTCAAGGCTTCGTGGAACAGTCGGGCATCGGGTTTGGCGATGCCGATATCCTCTGCGCACAAGATGAACTTGAAGTAGTCCGCCAGCCCTAGCCGGCGCACATCCGCGTTGCCGTTGGTGACCACGCCCAAGGCGTAGTGATTGGCCAGAATTTCCAGCGTCGGTTGCACCTCGGGGAAGATTTCCAGCTGATGCCGTGCATGCAAAAACACTTCGAAGCCCTGATCGGCCAACTCGCTGGCCTGCTCATGGGCGTAACCGGCTTCTTCCAGTGCGTGAAACAGTACCCGGCGGCGCAGGGCACTGATGCGGTGCTTGAGGCTTGGTTCGTGGCTCAATACCCGTTCACGAATCGCCCACAAATGATCGACCGGCAGGGCGCCGAGGTTCGGCGTGTGCTCGGCCAGCCACTGGCGCAGCACTGCTTCAGCGCTGACGATCACCGGGGCGGTGTCCCACAGGGTGTCGTCGAGGTCGAAGGTGATCAGTTGGATTGTCATTGCTCATCGCCTTTGATGCGTTTGGCCCGTGGATGGGCGCTGTCGTAGACCGTGGCCAGGTGCTGGAAGTCCAGGTGGGTGTAGATCTGCGTGGTTTTGATGTCTGCGTGGCCGAGCAATTCCTGCACCGCGCGCAAGTCTTGCGAGGACTCCAGCAAGTGGCTGGCGAAGGAGTGTCGCAACATGTGCGGGTGCAGGTTTTGCCCCAGTTCGCGCTCGCCGACGGCTTTGACCCGCGCCTGAACGGCCCGTGAGCCGAGGCGTCGGCCTTTCTGGTTGACGAATACCGCATCGTCCACCGGGTTCGCCATGGCGCGCAGCGGCAACCACAATTCGAGGGCTTCGCGGGCCTTCTTGCCAACAGGCAGCACCCGGGTCTTGCTGCCCTTGCCGAGTACTTGCACCAGGCCGTCCGCCAGGTCCAGCTGTTCAAGGTTGAGTCCGGTCAGCTCCGACAGGCGTAAACCGGACGAGTAAAACAGCTCAAGAATCGCCTGGTCGCGGCGAGCCATGAAGTCGTCTTCCACAGCGCCGTCAAGCAGTTGCAGCGCACGGTCGGTGTCGAGGGTTTTCGGCAGGCGGCGCTCGCCCTTGGGGGGCGCCAGGCCGTTGGCCGGGTCGTGGTCGCAGAGGTCTTCGCGGTTCAGGTAGTGATAGAGCCCGCGTACCGCCGACAGCAGCCGCGCCAGGCTGCGCGAGGATTGTCCTTGCGAGTGCAGGCGGGCGATCAGGCTGCGCAGGCGTTGGATGTCCAGCGCGGTCCAGCTGCCGATATCGTTTTTTTTGCAGTGTGCCAGGACCTTGTTCAGGTCGCGCCGATAGGCTTCCAGCGTGTGAGGCGACACCTGACGCTCACTGCGCAGGTGCTCGCAGTAGGCGTCCAGTTGTCGTTCCATGGTCAGCGTACCGAGCGTAGCGAAGTGTTGACCCGAGGCAATACGCGGCCCATGACTTCAGCGATGTAGCTGAGGAACAACGTGCCCACCGAGCTTTTGTAATGCTGCGGATCACGACTGGCAATGGCGAGGACACCGTGCAGGCCTTGATGGCTGATGGTGACCAGCGCCGTGGAACCGATCTGCTTGCGCTGTTCTTCACCAAACAGGAAGTCCAGCTCGTGTTCGCGCAGGCTGCCGCTGACGCTTTTGCCTTCCGACAACAAGCCGCCGATGGCCTTTTGCGCGTCGGCACTGGTCACCCAGCGGCCGACCGGCAAGGGCTCGTCGCTGAACAGGATCAGGCTGACAAAGGGCACCTGGAAATCCTGGCGCAGGCTGTCTTCGACGCTGATGACCACGTCGTCCAGGCTGCTGGCGTCCATCAAGGCGAGCGTCAGTCGGCGGGTTTTGTCGAACAGCCGGTCGTTGTCGCGGGCGACGTCCATCAGTTGCGAGAGGCGATGGCGCATCTCGATGTTGCGTTCGCGCAGAATTTTCATCTGGCGTTCGACCAACGAGATGGTGTCGCCGCGCTGGTGCGGAATGCGCAGCGCCGGGAGCAGTTCTTCGTGCTCGACGAAGAAATCCGGATGAGCCTCCAGGTACGCGGCAATCGCCGCCGCCTCCAGGCTTTCGGAAGGGGATTCGTCGGGCTGTGGGGCTGGAACCTGAGGCTGATCAGTCATGTATTTCGCTCACTCAAAGACGCACTTGTCCTTCGTATACGCGTACTGCCGGGCCGGTCATCATCACCGGATGGCCAGGACCTGCCCATTCAATGGACAAGCGCCCGCCAGGCAGGTCGATCAATAGTGGCGAATCCATCCACCCCTGGCTGATCGCGGCCACTGCGGCAGCGCAGGCCCCGGTCCCGCAGGCCTGGGTTTCCCCGGTGCCACGCTCCCAGACGCGCAACTGCGCACGGCTCCGGTCGATGACCTGGAGAAAACCGACATTGACCCGCGCCGGGAAGCGCGGGTGGTTTTCGATTTTCGGTCCCAGCTCATGCACCGGCGCGTTGTTGATGTCACTGACCCGCACTACGGCGTGGGGGTTGCCCATGGAGACCGCGGCCAGTTCGACGGTCTGGCCGTCAACCTCGACCTGATAACTCAAGGCCTGAGTGGACGCCTGAAACGGAATCTCTGCCGGCACCAGGCGCGGTGCGCCCATGTTGACGCTGATCTGGCCGTCGTTGCGGATATCCAGTTCGATAATGCCGCTTTTGGTCTCAACGCGAATCTGCCGCTTGGCGGTCAGGCGCTTGTCCAGAACGAAGCGTGCGAAGCAGCGCGCACCATTACCGCATTGCTCGACCTCGGAACCGTCGGCGTTGAAGATCCGGTAACGGAAATCCACGTCCGGGTTGCTCGGCGCTTCGACGATCAGCAACTGGTCGAAACCGACACCGGTGTGCCGGTCGCCCCATTGCTTGGCATGTTTAGGCAGAATGTGCGCGTGCTGGCTGACCAGGTCGAGGACCATGAAATCGTTGCCCAGGCCATGCATCTTGGTAAAACGCAGCAGCATGGGTTTACTCCGGCAGCAGGCTTTCGCCAGCAAACAACTCGGCTACCGTCTCGCGGCGACGCACTTCAATTGCCTGATCACCGTCCACCAGCACTTCAGCGGCGCGGCCGCGAGTGTTGTAGTTGGAGCTCATGACAAACCCGTACGCACCGGCCGAATGCACGGCCAGCAAGTCGCCTTCTTCGAGTGCCAACTGACGGTCCTTGGCGAGGAAGTCGCCGGTTTCGCAGATTGGCCCGACGATGTCGTAGGCGCGTGCCGGAGTTGCGCGCGGGCGCACGGCCGTGACGTCCATCCAGGCCTGATACAGCGCAGGGCGGATCAGGTCGTTCATGGCCGCGTCGACGATGGCGAAGTCTTTGTGTTCGGTGTGCTTGAGGTACTCGACCTCAGTCAGCAGCACGCCGGCGTTGGCGACGATGAAGCGGCCCGGCTCGAACACCAGCGCCAGGTCGCGACCATCAATGCGCTCGCGTACGGCTTTGATGTAGTCGGCAGCCAATGGCGGCTCTTCATCGCGATAACGCACGCCCAATCCACCGCCGAGGTCGATGTGGCGCAGGTAGATTCCGCAATCGCTCAGGCGATCGATCAGCGCCAGCAGGCGGTCGAGGGCATCGATGAAGGGCGGCAGGGTGGTCAGTTGCGAACCGATGTGGCAATCGACACCGACCACTTCCAGGTTAGGCAGTTGGGCAGCACGGACGTACACGTCTTCGGCGTCGGCAATGGCGATGCCGAACTTGTTTTCTTTGAGACCGGTAGAAATGTACGGGTGGGTGCCGGCATCGACGTCGGGGTTGACCCGCAGCGAGATCGGCGCGCGAACACCGAGTTCGGCCGCGACGACTTGCAGGCGTTCGAGCTCGTCGGTGGATTCCACGTTGAAGCAGTGCACGCCGACTTCCAGGGCGCGACGCATGTCTTCACGGGTCTTGCCGACGCCCGAGAAAACGATCTTGTCGGGCTGGCCACCAGCGGCCAGAACACGTTCCAGTTCACCACGGGAGACGATGTCGAAACCGGCGCCCAAACGCGCCAGGACATTCAGTACACCCAGGTTGGAGTTGGCCTTGACCGCAAAGCAGACCAGGTGCGGCGTACCGGCCAGCGCATCGGCGTACGCCAGGTACTGGGCTTCGATGTGCGCGCGGGAGTAGACGTAAGTCGGTGTGCCAAAGCGTTCGGCGATGGCGGACAGGGCAACACCTTCCGCGAACAGCTCACCGTCACGGTAGTTAAAAGCGTCCATGATGTTCCCTTAGTAAGTGCTGGTACTGGTGCTGTGCTGGTGTGCTTTGGACTGCGACGACTTCGCCTGTTCTTCAGGGGATTTGCTGTCATCGGGCAGATACAGCGGACCTTTTTGACCACAGGCAGTGACAAGGCAGGCAACCGCGACGAGCGCAGCAAGGGAAGAGATCAGGCGCTTCATGGCGAAATCCTTGAAAATGCGTTAATTGCGCCGGAGTATACCGGCCACCCGGCAGCTTGCCTATGCGACGGACCACCCGTCCGGCGGGCCTTTGCCCGGGCAAGCGATCAAGCGGCGCAAGGCGTACAGATATTTTCTACTCTTGTCGGATGCTTGGTCGGTATCCTTTGCAATCGCTGGGGCTCGGCCGTATCTTGCGGCGCTTGAGCGTGAGTAGACACTTTTTGAGGTTCCCGCAATGAGTTTGACTGAAGCCCGTTTCCACGATCTGGTCGATGCCACCCAGCAAACGCTGGAGGATATTTTCGATGAGAGTGGCCTGGATGTTGACCTGGAAAGCTCGGCCGGTGTGCTCACCGTCAAGTTCGAAAGCGGCAGTCAGTTGATCTTCAGTCGCCAGGAACCGCTGCGTCAGTTGTGGCTGGCGGCAGTCTCCGGCGGCTTCCACTTCGACTATGACGAAGAAAGCGAGCGCTGGATGTGTGACAAGAGCGAAGAGCAGCTCGGCGAGATGCTTGAGCGCATTGTTGGCGAGCAGGCCGGCGCCAAGCTTGATTTCGAAGGGCTGTGATCCGGTGAGCGAGGCAGCGCCCACCCGCCCGCCAAAGCCGCTGTACAGCAACGTCAGCGCGGCGGTGCCGTCGCCGTGCACCAGTGTTTGTCGGCTGGACGAGCAGAAAGTCTGCCTGGGCTGTTTTCGCCACGTCGAAGATATCCGCGAATGGCGCTCGGCGGACGATGATCGACGCCGGGTGATTTGCGCCCAGGCGGCTCAGCGCAAAGCTCAGGTCTGACAACAACACAAGACTCAGGTTTGACAACAAATTGTGGCGAGGGGGCTTGCCCCCGTTCGGCTGCGAAGCAGTCGTAAAGCTTTTTGGGGCCGCTTCGTACCCCAGCGGGAGCAAGCTCCCTCGCCACAAGGTTCCCCGGCAAGTCTGAAGTACCCTGTCTATGGCTGGCTTGTATATTTTTTGAGCTGTGATAGTGTCCGGATACGCCTCAACTCATCGAGGCCCGTGAAAACCCCGCCTATTTCTGGCGGGGTTTTGCTTTTGTCGTGCAGAAAAAAGGAGTCTGCCTTAATCATGACCGCACCTTCCATCATCCTTACCCGTCTGGACGTGCAACGTCTGGAGCGTTTGATCGGCAGCCTGGATGACTCGCTGCCAGGTGTTATCGCGCTGCAAACCGAACTGGATCGCGCCGATACGCTGGTCGGTCACGATGAAGTGCCTGCCGATGTCGTGACCATGAACTCGCGTGTGCATTGCCGTGAAGAAAGCAGCGGTAAGGACTATCACCTGACCCTGGTTTACCCACAGGACGCCAATGCCGACGAAGGCCGGATTTCCATTCTCGCGCCGGTAGGCAGCGCATTGCTCGGTTTGAAGGTTGGTCAGCACATCGACTGGCCGGCACCGGGTGGCAAGACCTTGAAGCTGACCCTGCTTGAGGTTGAGTCGCAGCCAAAGAATGGCGGTGACTGCAAGTTCTAAGACGCCTCAGGCCTGTTCGAGCGCCTTGTTCAATGCGCGCTCCAGGTCTGCCTTGTAGCGCAGATAAAGATTGCTGGAACTCTGACCATCACCGAGCAGACCGGACAGGTCCAGGTCGGTGATGTAGCAGCGATAGTGTTGCGCCTCGCGACGCTGCCCGACGATCTCCTGAGCGACCATGGCAAATAGCTGGTCGCCATGTTCCAGCTCGGAAAACTCTCGCTGATTGCAATACAAGGTGACCTGGCCTTGCCCCGGTACGGCTTTGCCGACGATTGCCTGGACGTCGTAGAACGGCTTGTTCACCGGTGTCTGCGCCGCCGGTCGCGGCTCGACCCGGCGGGCCCGGCTGGTGCCCGATGGCTGCAGTTGGTAGTACAGGGTTTCCAGCACCGTCACCGGTTGGGCAGCGTCCATCGGCAACAGCGCGTCACGGCGATACAGGATCGATTGCAGGAAACGTTGCAGTGGTACCAGCAGGCTTTGCTCGTCGTGATACGGCTGGGGCTGTTGCCACAGGGCATTGAATTCATCCAGCACGTACAACTCGGCGTGGGCATCGTTGATGCGGTAAAACACCTGAATGCAGTCGGGCTGGCCCATCGGCAGGATCAGCGCCAGGTCGTGATCCGCCAGCGCCATCGGGTCCAGTTGCAGCGGGCTGTAACGGGTCAGGTCCTGGTTCAGGTAATCGAGCAGTGCCGGCAGGCTGGCCAGCGCGACATGATTGACCTGGCCGGGCACCAGTTCCAGTACGTGGTAATGCTGCTGGACCTGGATCAGGTAGCGATGATTGAGTTTGCTGAGCAGCAGGTTCTGCGCGGTGTCGAGGACTTCTTCGACACGCTGGGCGATGAACTGCGCACGGTTATGGCAGAAGCAGCGCACACGCAATCGGGGTTGCCGGGGGCCGCGCGGCAGGTTGTTGAGGTAATCGCGCAGGCAATCGAGCAGGGCATGGGCACCGTCGTAGCGGCTGACCAGCACTTCGTTCCAGCTGTTGAGCGTGACCTGATCGAGGGTCAGCACCAGATTCTCGCGCACCCCGGCGTAGCTCAGCGAGTCAGTGCGCTCGGTGGTCATCAGGATGTTCAGGTCGCGGTGGTGCTTGAGCGGGTCGACGCCCACGTTCACCAGAATCAGCACCTCGCTCGGCACGCTGGCGTGCAGCAGTTGTTCTTCGCTGACGCTGGTCAGGGGCAGCGCGATAGTCTGTTGCAGGCTGCCCAGCAGATTGAACAGCTCGAACTCGCTCAGGTCGCTGCTGCCGGGGTGTAAGGCCAGGCGGGTGCTGCTGTCGATCACGCCGTTGCGGTGGCACCAGGTCAGGAGTTCCAGCAGTTCGCGGCTGCACTTGATCGGCGCGAAATGTTCCCATTCCTGCGCACCCAGGTTGCCGTTGTACAAACCCCAGTGGGTCTGTCCGGGTTCTTTCTTGTTCACTGACTGGACCAGGGTCAGTGTGTCTTCGGCCAGGTCTGGCGCGATCCCGGGGTTGATGAACTCGACCTTGTCGGCCTTGCGTTCGAAGGCGGCATACAGCCTGCGTCCCAGTACATTGAGGTCGCGCTTGTTGATCAGGCTGACGCTCTGTTCGGTGCGGGCGAACTGGGTCAGGAAGCGGTAGCTGTAGTTGAGTTCATTCACCAGGGCCCGGCGTTCGGCGCTGACCTGACGGACCTTCCATTGGCTGCGGCTGTCGAGCATTGCCAATTGCCGCTGATCCCAGCCCCATTCTTCAGCCAGCCGCTCGAGCAGCAGGCGCTGCCAGCTTTTGCTGCGCTGGCCGCTGTTGCCGGTCAGCTTGCGATTGACCTTGAGGTACAAGGCGCGTCGGACCAGCTCCAACCGTTCCGGCTCACCTCGGGCCGTGAGGTATTCCTCAATGCGCCGGTAGACCACGATGTATGGGTCGAGCTCATCCAGATCGAGGCGGTTGGCGAACACGGCTTGCTTGAAACGCAGGCTCAGGCATTTTACGTTCGGGTGTTCGCTGGCGTAGACCTCGGTCAGCAGTAGTTTGAGCACCGATTTGTAGGGTGACTCGATACCTTTGAACAACTGCCAGAGCCCGGCCCCGATGAATTCGCCAGGCGGAATCTGCGCCAGGTGGCCGAGATCGAGGGTTTCGTCGGCGCGGATAAAGCGTTTGGACAGCAATGTATGGGTGTACTGGTCGTAGCCGGCCTCTTCGTACACCGGCACCAGCCACCAGATCGGCGTGCGCCCCGCGAGCCAGATGGCGGTGCGATAGAACTCATCGAGCAGCAAGTAATGCTGGGTGGTGCCACAGTCGTCGGAGCTCAATTGAGTGTCGCGTTCGCCGCGGACGAAACGTTGCGGGTCGATTAGAAAGAAATGCGCCTCGGCGCCCTGGCTGGCGGCCCAGGTTTCAAGTAATTGGCACTTTTTACGCAGTTCGGCGAGTTCGCTTTCGCTCAGGTCCGGGGCATGGCAAACCCATACGTCCATATCGCTTTGATCGGTCTGGGCGAGCGTGCCGAGGCTGCCCATCAGGAACAAACCCTGAATCGGCCGCGGCGGATTGCCGTGTCGGGGCTTGTAGGAAAAGGAGCGGGTCAGGCGTTGCGCTTCGGCGAGCGCCGTGGCGTCAGGTTCGAAATTCGACAGCCCGGCTGGTGTGCTGCCCGAGACGTAACCTGGCAACAACGGGTGATTGACGTGGAAGAACAGCGGCAGCAGGGTCAAAACCCCTTGCTGGCGGGGTGACAACCCTTCCATGGCACGGGCCAGCCGGCCGTCATTGAGCTTCAGAAAGCGCGCACGCAACTGGCTGAGAACCTTGCGATCGATTCCTTCGTCCAGATCAGGGCGGATTTCATGGGTGCGGGTCATGTCAGCTCAAACCGGCTCGCAGTGCTCGAACGTGGGAAGGTCTCAGGGCGACGGGCAGTTTACAGCCTGATGCTCAGGACTTTTAAGCTGAATTTTTGTTTCTGGCGTCAAATTTCTATCGGTTGGCGACAGTCTGCCCGCGGAAATCCCATAGCAGGGGTTCCCGTGGGCGATACGGCAGCGATTATGCGGTTTCTTGGACAGACAAAATGGTCAGAACGGTCTGAATATTCTGTGCAGCGTCACGGCCCAGGCTGGTCAGATAACCGCCATCGGGCTGGGTGATCAACTCTTTGTCGAACAGGCGTTGTGCGGCGGCAATGGCTTTCGGGGCAGCGGTCTGATGGATTTTCAAACCCTCCTGGGAACTGTCCAGGTTGAAGAGTGCAAGGATTTCCAGTTCGGCAACCAGCTCAGGGGTAAGCGACATAAGGACTCCAGACTTTCTAGGAATAGACGACAGCGCCCCTAAGGTGAACGCACTCGGGCGGCATGTCCAGTGTTGGCTTAGAGCTTTTCGTTGCAGGCAGTTGAACGAGCTTGCAGGCGCAGTACCCGTGGCGAGGGAGCTTGCTCCCGTTGGGCAGCGAAGCGGCCCTAAACCCTGCAACCACATTTTGCCAGTTGCACCGTATCCAGCGGTTTTGCGATTGCTGCGCAATCGAGCGGGAGCAAGCTCCCTCGCCACAATGAGAGCCGTGCCCGCGCGATAGGGGTTTAGTTCTTTTCTGGCGGCAACTCTGGCAGTGCGCGCAACGCGGCTTCATACCACTCGGTATTGAACGCGCGGTCTTCTTCGAGGAGTGCGTCAATTTCAACGGCCAGAACGTGGGCCATCAATTGCAGGATTTCTTCACGCTCGTAACCGACCAGAGTCAGTTTGTTGAACGTCGCCTTGGCTGCTGGTGGGTTGTCGCTTTCGATCTGGTTTTCGATGGCTTCGATCAGGGTGGTTTCGGCGAATTCTTCTTCGTCGTTGTCGATATCGCTAGGCTCGCTCATGGCAGGCTCCAAAAGGAAAGGTCGCCAGTTTACCTGCATTCAGCCGTGTGATGCTGCTGGCGAGAGCTGCCCCGACGTTCTATAACAGTGGCTGCCAACCCCCCTGCACGGCCTGGAGGCTATGTGATGCTCAAGCTTTATGGATTTTCCGTCAGCAACTACTACAACATGGTCAAACATGCGTTGCTGGAGAAGGGCCTGCCCTTTGAGGAAGTAGCGTTTTACGCCGGTCAAAGCCCTGAGGCGCTGGCTATCAGTCCGCGCGGCAAGGTTCCGGTGTTGGGTGTCGAACAAGGGTTCGTCAACGAGACCAGCGTGATTCTTCAGTACCTCGAAGACACACAATCGGGGCCAGCGCTGCTGCCCAAAACACCGTTCGAGCGGGCCCAGGTTCTGGCGCTGGCCAAGGAAATCGAGCTGTACATCGAACTGCCGGCTCGCGCCTGTTTCCCTGAGGCCTTTTTCGGCATGACGGTGCCGGAAGCGATCAAGGAAAAAGCCAAGACCGAGCTGCTGCTGGGATTTGCGGCGCTGGGACGTCACGGCAAGTTTGCGCCGTATGTGGCGGGCGCGACCTTGAGCGTGGCGGATCTGTACTTCCTGTACAGCGTCAGCATCGCCTGCGCTGTCGGCAAAAAGCTCTTCGATCTGGATTTGCTGGCCGAGTTGCCAGCCGCCAAGGCATTGCTTGAGCAATTGGAGCAGACACCGCATGCCAAACGCATTGCGGCAGACAAGGAAGCGGCGATGCCAGGGTTTTTGGCGATGATCGCTTCCAGGAAGTAAGTCTTGTAGTGATCTGAAGTCAGCCATCGTGAGCAGGCTCGCTCCCACAGGGTTTGGCGTGTTCAACACGATCCAGTGTGGGAGCGAGCCTGCTCGCGATGCTTTTGCTTGCTTAGCGGCTGGCGAGCAACGCCTGGCCGCGAACCACGGCGGCTTTCACCTGCGCCGGCGCTGTACCGCCGATGTGGTTACGGGCATTCACCGAGCCTTCCAGGGTCAGAACGGCAAACACATCCTGTTCGATCTGGTCGCTGAACTTGCGCAGTTCTTCCAGGCTCATCTCTGCCAGATCCTTGCCGCTTTCCACGCCGTACTTCACGGCGTGACCGACGATTTCGTGGCAGTCACGGAACGGTAGGCCGCGGCGCACCAGGTAGTCAGCCAGGTCGGTAGCCGTGGAGAATCCGCGCAGCGCCGCTTCACGCATGATGGCGTGCTTTGGCTTGATCGCCGGGATCATGTCGGCAAAGGCCCGTAGCGAGTCGCGTAAGGTGTCGGCGGCGTCGAACAGCGGCTCCTTGTCTTCCTGATTGTCCTTGTTGTAGGCCAATGGCTGGCCTTTCATCAACGTCAGCAGGCCCATTAGCGCGCCAAACACCCGGCCGCTTTTACCGCGTACCAGTTCCGGGACGTCGGGGTTTTTCTTTTGCGGCATGATCGAGCTGCCGGTGCAGAAACGATCAGGCAGATCGATGAACTGGAATTGCGCGCTGGTCCACAGCACCAGCTCTTCGGAGAAGCGCGACAGGTGCATCATCGCGATGCTCGCCGCCGAGCAGAACTCGATGGCGAAGTCGCGATCCGAAACGTTGTCCAGCGAGTTGCCGCCAACAGCGTCGAAACCCAGCAGTTGGGCAGTCAGCTCGCGGTCGATCGGGTAGGTGGTGCCGGCCAGTGCGGCGCTGCCGAGCGGCATGCGGTTGGTGCGCTTGCGGCAATCGACCAGGCGCTCGTAGTCGCGGCTGAGCATTTCGAACCAGGCCAGCATGTGATGACCGAATGTCACGGGTTGTGCGGTTTGCAGGTGAGTGAAACCGGGCATGATGGTGCCGGATTCGCGCTCTGCCTGTTCCAGCAGACCTTTTTGCAGGCGGGTGATTTCGCCCAGGATCAGGTCGATCTCGTCACGCAGCCACAGGCGGATATCGGTTGCCACCTGGTCGTTACGGCTGCGGCCGGTGTGCAGCTTCTTGCCGGTGACGCCGATGCGGTCGGTCAGGCGCGCCTCGATGTTCATGTGCACGTCTTCGAGGTCGATGCGCCAGTCGAAGGTGCCGGCCTCGATTTCGCCCTGGATGGTCTTCAGGCCGTCGATGATGCTGTCGCGCTCGGCATCGGTCAGCACGCCGACCTTGGCCAGCATGGTGGCGTGGGCGACGGAGCCCATGATGTCGTGACGATAGAGGCGCTGGTCGAAAGTGACGGAGGCGGTGAAGCGGGCGACGAAGGCGTCGACGGGTTCACTGAAGCGGCCGCCCCAGGACTGATTGGTCTTGTCAGTGCTCATGAATTCGCTCGTGATCGGCTGAAGGAAATTGGCGTTAAAACCTGCGGTGGATAATAACAGGGTTGCCAATCCTGTCGGTGACACTGGTCGCTACGTTTTTTTCTTATATGACCGACCATACTCAATTGAGTCGCTGCCGCGTTTACGCAACGATATTTGTCAAATGGGCACTGTCGTCGCGGCAAACGTCTACAGTTGGACGTGAGGGTCAGCGCAATTGTCGATCATGTGCCGAGCCTCATCGCAGTGTGCAACGTCAGTGTCGAAGCCGACTATTAAGAGAAGAGGGGGGTGTTCATATTGTGTAGCAACAATCCCTACGGTGACGCCACGTCGCGGCTGGCTTCGAATGGAACTGCGCAGGCACCGATAAATATTGCAACCCGACGTACGGCACTTTTTGGCGCTCGCGCTAGTCTTAGCGTGGATCGCGGTGACGGACGTCACTTCACCTGTCTACGCTATCCTTGTGCGAGACTCACGCAGGAATCCAGCGCAATATGAATGTCCTGATCGTTGATGACGAACCCCAAGCCCGCGAGCGCCTGAGCCGTATGGTCGGCGAACTCGAGGGTTACAGTGTCCTGGAGCCCAGCGCCACCAATGGCGATGAGGCATTGACCCTGATCGACAGCCTGAAGCCCGATATCGTGCTGCTCGACATCCGCATGCCTGGCCTCGACGGTTTGCAAGTCGCTGCAAGGTTGTGCGAACGCGAGACGCCACCGGCGGTGGTGTTTTGTACGGCCCAGGATGAATTCGCCGTGGACGCCCTGCAAGGCGCGGTGGGCTACCTGGTCAAGCCGGTGCGTTCGGAGCAGTTGCTCGAGGCCCTGAAAAAAGCCGAGCGCCCCAACCGCGTCCAACTCGCGGCGCTGACTCGGCCGGCGGCAGAAAGCGGCAGTGGCCCACGCAGCCATATCAGTGCGCGAACCCGCAAAGGCATCGAGTTGATCCCGTTGGCTCAAGTGGTCTATTTCATCGCCGACCACAAATACGTGACCTTGCGCCATGAAAGTGGCGAGGTTCTGCTGGACGAGCCGTTGAAAGCCCTCGAAGACGAATTTGGCGACCGGTTCGTACGTATTCACCGCAATGCACTGGTAGCCCGAGAGCGTATCGAACGGCTGCAGCGCACGCCACTCGGGCATTTCCAGCTGTTTCTCAAAGGCCTCAACGGCGATGCGCTGATTGTCAGCCGACGTCATGTCGCGGGTGTGCGCAAGATGATGCAACAGCTTTAGCCCGCCGTTCGCGCACGGATTTCACTCTCCTTTACCGGACAGGTGAGGCCAGGGAGGCTGCGCTGTTTCTGATACAAGTCAAAGCGGATTTGCCTGAGCTGTTATTATCCGCTGTATCTATTCAGTACGGATTGATCCATGTCCCCTCGCGAAATACGCATCGCTACCCGCAAAAGCGCCTTGGCCTTGTGGCAGGCCGAATACGTCAAAGCTCGTCTGGAACAAGCCCACCCGGGTCTGGTCGTGACGCTGGTGCCTATGGTCAGTCGCGGCGACAAGCTGCTCGATTCGCCGCTGTCGAAAATCGGCGGCAAGGGCCTGTTCGTCAAAGAGCTGGAAACCGCGCTGCTCGAAAACGAAGCCGACATTGCCGTGCATTCGATGAAAGACGTGCCGATGGACTTCCCCGAAGGCCTCGGTCTGTTTTGCATCTGCGAACGCGAAGACCCGCGTGACGCCTTTGTTTCCAACACCTATGCAAGCCTCGACGAGTTGCCTCAGGGCAGCGTGGTCGGCACCTCCAGCCTGCGTCGCCAGGCACAACTGCTGACCCGTCGCCCGGACCTGCAAATCCGCTTTCTGCGCGGCAACGTCAACACTCGGCTGGCCAAGCTCGATGCCGGTGAGTACGACGCAATCATCCTCGCGGCAGCCGGTTTGATTCGCCTGGGTTTTGAAGATCGCATCAGCTCATCGATCAGTGTCGATGACAGTCTTCCAGCAGGTGGCCAGGGTGCAGTCGGTATCGAATGCCGTAGCGCCGACAATGACATTCATGCCCTGCTTGCCCCTCTGCATCACCAGGACACCGCCACGCGGGTCACTGCCGAACGTGCGCTGAACAAGCATTTGAACGGCGGCTGTCAGGTGCCGATCGCTTGCTATGCAGTGCTCGAAGGCGAGCAGATCTGGCTGCGCGGTCTGGTGGGCGATCCGAAGGGGGGGCTGCTCCTCCGTGCCGAGGCTCGTGCACCACGCAGCGAAGCCGCAGCCTTGGGTGTGCAAGTTGCCGAAGACCTTCTTGGCCAGGGCGCCAACGACATTTTGAAGTCGGTCTATGGCGAGGCAGGTCACGAGTGACGGGGTGGCGCCTGCTGTTGACGCGTCCCGCGGATGATTCGGCGATGCTGACCGATATTCTTGCCGAAAAGGGGATTTTCAGCAGCAGCTTGCCGCTTTTGGAGATAGAGCCGACTCCTGTCTCTGAGACAATGCGCAAGGTGATTCAAGGTATGGATCGCTATTGCGCGGTCATCGTGGTCAGCAAGCCGGCCGCCCGAATCGGTGTGGATCTGGTCGAACGGTACTGGCCGCAATCACTGTGCTTGAAATGGTTCAGCGTGGGTGCGGCGACTGCGCAGATCCTCCAGGATCATGGGTTGGACGTCAGCTTCCCAGTGGCGGGCGATGACAGCGAAGCATTGCTTGAACTGACTCCGTTGCGCGAGGCTATCGCCCGGCCCGATGCTCGCGTGTTGATCATGCGCGGCGAGGGTGGACGTGAACTGCTCGCAGAGCGTTTGCGCGAGCAAGGTGCTAGTGTCGATTATCTGGAGTTGTACCGTCGCGGCTTGCCGCGGTATGCCGAGGGGGCATTGCCTGAGCGGATTCAAGCTGAACGCTTGAACGGCGTAGTGGTCAGCAGTGGGCAGGGATTTGAGCACCTGCGCCAGTTGGCGGGCAGGGCTTGGCCTGAGTTGGCGCGGTTGCCTTTGTTTGTTCCAAGCCCTCGGGTAGCCGAGATGGCGCTGGCAGCAGGCGCCCAAACAGTTGTGGATTGTCGTGGCGCCAGTGCCACGGCTTTGCTAACGGCGTTGCGGGAAACCCGGCCCGTTCTCTAATGCAAAGGATGGATACGTGAGCGAAACAGCCTTGCCTAAAGATGACGTCCAGCCAACGCTCGATGCGTCGGTTGAATCTGTAAAGAGCCCTGAGCCGCGCCGTGGCAACGGGTTGGTGATCCTGGCGATGTTGCTGGGCGCCGCGGGGGTTGCCGCTGGCGGTTGGGGGGTCTGGCAGGTGCGTAGCCTGCAAGCCAACACTCAGCAACAGCTGGGGCAATTGCAGGCCCTGAACGATCAGGCGCAAAGCCTCAAGCTCAATGAGCAGCGCCTGACGACCCGTCTTGAGCAATTACCGCCTGCCGATGAACTGGAAGACCGGCGACGCCTGGTGATCCAGTTGCAGGGCGACCAGCAGCGCTTGAATCAGCGTCTGGAAACGGTTCTGGGCGCCAGCCGCAAGGATTGGCGTTTGGCCGAGGCCGAGCACCTGCTGCGTCTGGCCAGCTTGCGCCTGTCTGCCTTGCAGGACATCAGCAGCGCTCAGGCACTGGTGCAAGGTGCGGATGAAATCCTTCGCGAGCAGAATGATCCGGGCTCTTTCGCCGCCCGCGAGCAGATTGCGAAAAGTCTTGCTGCGCTGCGCAGTACCGAGCAACCGGATCGCACCGGGTTGTTCCTGCAACTGGGTGCCTTGCGTGATCAGGTGGCTGAACTCAGCGAACTCGCCCCGGAGTTTCATGAGCGCGATTCGCTGTCGGCCCTGACCTCCGATGGCGATGGTGCCAGTCGCTGGGCGCAATGGTGGGATCAGATTTCGCGCTACATTCGCATCGACTTCAACGCCGATAAAAACATTCGTCCATTGCTCGCCGGGCAAAGCCTGACTCAGGTCCGTCTGGCGCTGAGCCTGGCGCTTGAGCAAGCGCAATGGGCTGCGCTCAACGGCCAGGCGCCGGTGTATACCCAGGCGCTGGCCGAAGCGCGGGATGTGCTCAAGGGCAGCTTCAATCAGGACAACCCGCAAAGCAAAGTGATGCTCGGACAGGTTGCCGAGTTGAGCAAGCAACCGGTAACGGTCATTACGCCTGACCTGGCAACCACTCTGAGCACGGTGCAGGCCTACCTGGAGCGGCGTAACGTCAGTGCCGAAGGCTCGGTGAAGCCTGCCGCGGGCACTACGCCGGTGACCGGCCCATGAAGCGACTTTATGTGATTATGTTTTTGCTCATCGCCGCTGCCGGTGGGTTGGGGCTGGCCATCGCCCAGCACTCGGGTTACGTGCTGATCGCCTACAAGACCTTCCGCTACGAATCGAGCCTGTGGGCGACCCTTGCACTGGTGGCAGTGATCTGGCTGGTGCTGTGGGGCATCAAGATGCTGATCGAGTTGGTGGCCACTTCCAGCGGAGTGGTCAATCCATGGTCGAATCGCAACCGCAGTCGTCGCGTACAAGTGGCAATCGAGCACGGTCAGCTGGATCTGGCTGAGGGGCGTTGGGCCAGCGCTCAGCGTCACTTGTATCGCGCCGCTGAAGCCGAACGCCAGCCGCTGCTCTACTACCTGGGGGCTGCACGAGCGGCGAATGAGCAGGGGCACTATGACGAAAGCGACAGCTTGCTGGAGCGTGCGCTGGAACGCCAGCCTCAGGCCGAGTTGGCGATTGCCTTGAGCCACGCGCAGTTGCAGACCGATCGTGGCGATACCGACGGTGCGCTGACAACCCTTCAGGCCATGCACGAGCGTCATCCGCACAGCGTTCAGGTCTTGCGTCAGTTGCAACGTTTGCATCAGCAGCGCGGCGACTGGTCAGCGGTTATTCGCCTGTTACCGCAATTGCGCAAGGACAAGGCGCTGCCGGCCAGCGAGCTGGCGGAACTGGAGCGTCGTGCCTGGGGTGAAAACCTCACCTTGGCAGCTCACCGGGAGGAAGACGGCACGGTCGGATTGCAGGCACTCGATCGCGCCTGGCAACAGCTGACGTCCGCTCAGCGCCAAGAACCGCAGTTGGTGCTTGCCTATGCCGATCAGTTGCGACAATTGGGGGCTGAGGTCGAGGCGGAAGAGGTTTTGCGCGGGGCGCTCAAGCGTAAATATGACAGCCATCTGGCGCGGCTATATGGCTTGCTGCGAGGCAGCGACCCGGCGCGGCAACTGCACACGGCCGAGGGTTGGTTGAAGGACCATCCTGGGGACCCAAGCTTGCTGCTGACCCTGGGACGGTTGTGTTTGCAAAGCAGCCTGTGGGGCAAGGCGCGGGACTATCTGGAAAGCAGTCTGCGGGTTCAGCGCAACCCTGAGGCGTGTGCCGAACTCGCCCGTCTGCTGGCTCAGTTGGGTGATACCGAGCGCAGCAATCAGCTCTTCCAGGAGGGCCTCGGCCTGCTGGACAAGCGCCTGCTGGCCGCGCCACTGCCGGTGCCTGCGCGCGCATAAGGTGCCGAATGGCCGGGTCGCCCCGCAGACGATCCGGTCGTTTGAAAATCGCGAAATCTCGCCTTGGCACACCAGTTGTAGGCAGCGTCTTACAATGGACTACATTTGGTCCTGTCCATTCTGTCGGGAATTCCCTACACCTTTGACGAAGTCTCCGCACTGCCTTGCCTTGAAAGGCCAGAGGGCTTTCCTCTACCGTAAACGCCTGTCTCTTCTGTTACGGATAAGCCATGTCTTTGGCCAGCACACGCTCCTTGTTTTTCATGGCTTTCATCGCGGGTGCCCTGGCCTTGGGCGCCTCGTACTATCTGGAATTCTCAGTCGGGCTCAAGCCATGCGGGCTGTGCCTGGTGCAGCGGCTTTTTCTGGCCCTGTTCACGACTGTCTGCCTGATTGCCGCGCTGCACGGGCCCAAGCGCCTGGCCTGTTTATTCTATTGGCTGCTCGGCCTGTTCAGCAGCCTGGCAGGAATGGTGGCGGCGTGGCGTCAGGTGGTATTGCAAAGCGATCCGGTTCAATACGTGTCGGGGTGCTCTTCGGACCTGGAAGTTCTGTTCACCAACATGCCCTGGCAGTGTGTTGTGAAACAGGTATTCAGCAGAGCGGCTGGTTGCACGGAAATTTCCTGGACGCTGCTCGACCTGAGTATTCCCGAATGGAGTCTGTTGTTTTTTGTCGGAGTGACGGTTCTCGGGGCTTATCAGATCGTGCGGCTGGTCTGGTACACCGATCAGCGACCGGTCAGCGGCGTGTCGTCGCACCGGGGCAGGGTGGATGATTAAACACTTGTATGAACTTTATCTCCTGCGTACCTTGAAGCTGTTGGCGTGCGGGCATAATCTGGCCCGCACGTATCATTGGAATTGTTGCTCGATGGTGCTCTGCCTGGCCAACTCTTGATCTTCAAGATCAGCGGCGAGTGCGAGCAGCATTACCCATAAGGGAAGAGAGATCACCATGCTCGAAAGTTGTCAGAATGCTCAGGAACGCTGGGGTGGAGTGCATCTGCTGATCGATCGTTGGTTGCAGGAGCGTCACGAACTGGTTCGAGCCTATGATGCTCTCGGCGCCAAGCCTGAAGCTCTGGGCGAAAACCGCAAGCCGTTGCAGGAGTTCTGTGGTGTCCTGGTCGACTACGTCTCTGCCGGCCACTTCGAAATCTACGAACAGCTGACGGGCGAAGCCAAGGCGTTCGGTGACGCACGCGGGCTTGAATTGGCTGAAACCATTTACCCGCGCATCGACGTGATCACCGAGAAGCTGCTGGCTTTCAATGATCTCTGCGATGAAGGCAAGTGCGTTGCAGAGAAATTCAAGGAGCTCGGAGGTCTGTTGCACGAGCGCTTCGAACTGGAAGATTGCCTGATCGAAGTACTGCACACGGCCCACAAGGAAGAAACTCCAGAGCAAGCCTGAGCTACTCCTTGATGTAAACGATCCCTGAAACGGTGCGCACTGCGCACCGTTTTTCGTTTGAGCGATTGCTCAGCCGGTCGCGCCGAGCAGTTCGATTTCAAACACCAGAGGCGTGAACGGTGCAATCAGGTCCCCCGCGCCATCGGCCCCGTAGGCTTGCGCGGATGGAATCACCAGGCGCCATTTCGCACCCACCGGCATCTGTTGCAACGCACTGCGCCAGCCACTGATCACGCTGTCGAGACTGAACCATTGCGCCTGGCTGTTCTGATCGAACACTGTGCCGTCGGGCAGCTTGCCAATGTAGCGAACCTGCACCTTGCCATTAGGCCCGGCCTTGGCACCGTTGCCCGCGACCAGTTCGGTCAGCAGGATGCCATCCGCCAGTTCGCGAACCCCGGGTTTTGCCTTCTCGGCCGTCAGGAAACGTTGCTCCTTGTCCAGGGCAACTTCGCTTTGCGGTACGGCGGGCTGCTCGGCCATTTGCGCTTCGTGCTCGGCCAGTATCTGCTCGATTTGCTGATCTTTCAGCGCCAGTGGCTTGCCTTGATAGGCTTGTTGCAAACCCTCCACCAGTGCCTGGATTTGCAGATCGGGAGCTTCCAGGCGCAGACGTTCACCCAAGCTGGCACCGAGGCTGTAGGCGAGATCATGGGCGTCAGTTTCCGTGGCTTTTTCTGCGGCTTGAGCCATTGAAAAAAACACGCACAAGGGTAAAAAAAGGTAACGCGACATGGGCACTCTCCAGCCTGAGATGCAGAGGATTATGCCAGTCAGAATGCCGTGACCGGTGAACTGCTTTTAAGTGCGTGCAGAACATTTTCAAATCGGTGCAACGCCCGGCAATCGATACTGTCAACATGCCCTAGCGGCGGTAGCAGCAGAGGTCTAGTATGAGCCGCAGTCACGTCAGCCAGGAGGTAAACCATGTCGGCCAATAAGAAGCCTGTAAATACTCCGTTGCACTTACTCCATCAGCTTTCGGGCAGCTTGCTCGAGCATTTGGAAAACGCTTGTTCCCAAGCCTTGGCTGATGCTGAAAAACTGCTCGCCAAACTGGAAAAGCAGCGCGGAAAAGCGCAGGAAAAACTGCACAAATCTCGCACCAAATTGCAGGACGCTGCGGCGGCCGGCAAAGCCAAGGCACAAGCCAAGGCCAAAGATGCGGTAAAAGAACTTGAAGACCTGCTCGATGCGCTCAAAGAGCGTCAGTCCGAGACGCGCGGCTACATTCTGCAGCTCAAGCGCGATGCCCAGGAAAGCCTGAAACTGGCCCAGGGTATTGGTCGCGTGAAAGAGGCTGTTGGCAAAACGCTGACCCTGCGTTCGGCCAAGCCAGCCGTCGCTGCTGGCACCACGAAAAAACCAGCTGCCAAACCGGTAGCTGCCAAGGCACCGGCCAAGGCTCCAGCGAAAGCTGCCGCCAAACCTGCAGCGAAAAAACCGGTCGCTGCCAGTGCTGCTAAACCGGCTGCCAAACCGACCGCTGCCAAACCTGCGGTAGCGAAAACTGCCGCAGCGAAACCAGCTGCAAAAACTGCTGCTGCGAAACCGGCTGCCAAACCAGCTGCAAAAACTGCTGCGGTGAAACCAGCTGCCAAGCCAGCCGCTAAACCGGTTGCTGCAAAACCTGCCGCCAAGCCAGCGGCTAAACCAGCCGTCGCTGCCAAACCAGCTGCTGCCAAGCCTGCAACGTCTGCTGCCAAACCAGCAGCCAAGCCGGCGGTGAAAAAGCCAGTCGTGGCCAAACCTGCCGCCGCAAAACCAGCAACCGCACCCGCGGCTGCCAAGCCTGCACCGGCGGCTTCACCCGCTCCGGCCGCGAACACGCCAGTCGCTTCGCCTGTACCGGCAGCGGCTGCAAGCACTAGCAACACCCCAACCAGCGCTTCCTAAGTGCCGGTCACCGCGACGCGCAGCTGATTCAGCGCGTCGCGGTTCAGGTTGGCGGCGCTCGCCGCCAATCCTTCCAGCCACACGGCCAGGTCTTTGGCTTGACCCTGCGGCCATGCTTGCGCCGCATTTTCCAGGCGCAACAACAGTTGCCGCTCCGCTTCAAGCTCCAGAGCTTTGACTTGCGTGCGTAACGTGTTCAGTTCCTCGTCATCGAGGGCGGCGGCTTTCCATTGCGTACGCAGTTGTCGAAGCGGTTGCACGACTTCCGTATGCCACGGCCCGGCCAGGTGCTGCAGGTGTTGCAGGCGTTGCGCATTGCATCTTACGCCGCGCTGTCCGAGCCAGGCCGCGCACAACAACAGGCAAACGTCGGCGCCGGCTGCTTGCAGTTTCAGGCAGGCGTCTTCAACACCCGGTCGGGTGTAAAGGGTCAGGGAAAAGCTCCACAGGTCAGAGGACATAGTGCTACTCGCGCCAGTTGCGAGCGAAGCTGGTAGACTCCGCCGCCATTATGATTCGACTTCAGAACCTGACTTTACAACGTGGCCCGCAACGTCTGCTAGAAGACGCCGAGCTGACCCTGCACGCCGGTCACAAAGCCGGCCTGATCGGTGCCAACGGCGCCGGCAAATCCAGCCTGTTCGCCTTGTTGCGGGGTGAACTTCACCCGGACTCGGGCGACTGCTTCCTGCCGGCCGATTGGCGTATCGCCCACATGCGTCAGGAGGTCGACACGCTCGAGCGCCTGGCGGTCGACTACGTGCTCGATGGCGACTTGCGCCTGCGTCAGGTCCAGCAGGACCTGGCTGCGGCCGAAGCGGCCCATGACGGTGCCGCACAGGCGCGTCTGCACGCTGAACTCGACAGCGCCGACGGCTACACCGCCGATGCCCGGGCGCGCAAGTTGCTCGCGGGCCTGGGGTTCACCAACGAGCAGATGGATCGTCAGGTCGCAGATTTCTCCGGTGGCTGGCGGATGCGTCTGAACCTGGCACAGGCGCTGATGTGCCCGTCGGACCTGTTGCTGCTCGATGAGCCGACCAACCACTTGGATCTCGACGCCATTATCTGGCTGGAAGAGTGGCTCAAGAGCTACCCCGGCACCTTGCTGCTGATTTCCCACGACCGCGATTTCCTCGACGCCGTGGTCGATCATGTGGCTCACGTCGATCAGCGCAAAATTACTCTCTATCGCGGTGGCTACTCGGCGTTCGAACGAGCCCGTGCCGAACGTCTGGCCCAGCAGCAACAAGCCTACGAGAAGCAACAGGCGCAACGTGCGCACATGGAAAGCTACATCGCCCGCTTCAAGGCCCAGGCCACCAAGGCCCGTCAGGCCCAGAGCCGGATCAAGGCGCTGGAGCGGATGGAAGAGTTGTCCGCCGCTCACGTCGATTCGCCGTTCGACTTCGTCTTCCGCGAGTCGGTGAAGATCTCCAGCCCGTTGATCGACCTCTCTGACGCCCGTCTGGGTTACGGCGAGCGAGCCGTGCTGGAGAAGGTCAAGCTGCAACTGACACCCGGTGCGCGGATCGGTTTGCTCGGCCCCAACGGTGCCGGTAAATCGACGCTGATCAAAAACCTCGCCGGTGAACTCGAGCCGTTGTCCGGCCGGTTGACCCGTGGCGAAAATACCGTGGTCGGCTACTTTGCCCAGCACCAATTGGATTCGCTGGATTCCAAGGCCAGCCCGCTGCTGCACTTGCAGCGTCTGGCGCCGACCGAACGCGAGCAGACCCTGCGCGACTTCCTCGGTGGTTTCGACTTCCGCGGTGCGCGGATCGACGAGCCGGTGCTGAACTTCTCCGGCGGTGAAAAGGCCCGTCTGGCACTGGCGTTGATCGCCTGGGGCCGGCCGAACCTGTTGCTGCTCGACGAACCAACCAACCACCTGGACCTGGAAATGCGCCTGGCGCTGACCATGGCCCTGCAAGAATTCAGTGGCGCAGTGCTGGTGGTCTCCCACGATCGTCATCTGCTGAAAAGCACCACGGATAACTTCTTCCTGGTGGCCGATGGCAAGGTCGAAGAGTTCGACGGCGATCTGGAAGACTATGCCCGTTGGTTGGTCGATTATCGACAGCGCAATGCGCCGGTGAACAACTCGCCGGTCAATCCGGACAAAACCGACAAGAAAGCCCAGCGTCAGGCCGCTGCTGCGTTGCGTCAGCAACTGGCACCGCACAAGCGCGAGGCCGACAAGCTCGAAGCCGAGCTGGGCAAGTTGCACGAGAAGCTGGCGAAGATCGAAACCAGCCTCGGCGACAGCGCCGTCTACGAAGCCGCCCGCAAGGATGAGTTGCGTGATCTGCTGGCCGAACAGGCCAGGCTGAAAGTTCGCGAAGCCGAGCTTGAAGAAACCTGGATGGAAGCCCTGGAACTGCTTGAAAGCATGCAGGCGGAGCTGGAAGCGCTGTCCTGATAGCGGGCTGCCAGCGTTCGGTATGACGCTGGCGCGGCAGCGAAGAGTTGTCGAGCGGCTTCGGAAAGTAGGCCGGGCTGCCGCTAACGCTGGTCGGCAGGGACATTTTTCTGCAAAAAATCGGTAGTCATTCACAGGCCAGCGCATTAGCTTAGACGTCTATAACGAGTCTGAGTCGAGGTGTGCGATGGTGCTTGAGACATGGCTGGCGTTTTTTGCCGCCTGTTGGGTGATCAGTCTTTCCCCGGGCGCTGGCGCCATTGCGTCGATGTCCTGCGGTTTGCAGTACGGTTTCTGGCGCGGCTACTGGAACGCCCTTGGCTTGCAACTGGGGCTGGCGATGCAGATTGCGATTGTCGCCGCCGGTGTGGGCGCAATCCTCGCCGCGTCGGCCACGGCCTTCTACGCGATCAAATGGTTTGGCGTGGCTTATCTGGTGTATCTGGCCGTCAAGCAGTGGCGCGCACTGCCCAGCAACATGAGCGATGACGCGGCCATTCGGCAGATCGGCAAACCGCTGGCGCTGGTCTTTCGCGGGTTCCTGGTGAATGTCAGCAA
The DNA here is from genome assembly GCF_000217955.3 of Pseudomonas fluorescens HK44. Classification (GTDB taxonomy): domain Bacteria; phylum Pseudomonadota; class Gammaproteobacteria; order Pseudomonadales; family Pseudomonadaceae; genus Aquipseudomonas; species Aquipseudomonas fluorescens_AQ. The sequence continues at coordinate 234,144 of NZ_AFOY02000019.1, forward strand.
CCCCAAGGCGCTGGTATTCATGCTCGCGGTGCTGCCGCAGTTCATCGACCCGCACGCGCCGCTGGTGGCGCAGTACCTGATCCTTGGCGTAACCATGATCTGCGTCGACCTGATCGTGATGGCAGGCTACACCGGCCTCGCTTCCAAAGTTCTGCGACTGCTGCGCACACCCAAGCAACAACGGCGGATGAACCGCACGTTTGCCGGACTGTTCATCGGTGCGGCCGGGCTGCTGGCGACCATTCGCAGAGCCGCGGTGTAACACCCGCAACGCACGAAAAAGGCGACCTCAAGAGGTCGCCTTTTTCGTTTTCGCGCGGGTTTCTCAGCGCAGAATAACCGGCGCCGTATCCTGCGGCAGGTTATTGCGCAGTGGCGCTTGCCCCGGCTGTTGCTGAACGCCGCGACCGAGCTGTTCGCCCAACTGACGGGCCACGTCCTCACCCAGCGACTTGGACACATCACGTACCACCCGTGGGCGGTTCAGCGACACTTTGACGTCTTCGCCATTGACCAGCTTGGTGTCCTGGCCGTCACCCATGGCGGTGAACGCCGAGGTGATTTCAAACGTCCGGGTGTTGATCAGGCTGAAATCCGCCACCAGGTTCAGGCCGAGAATTGCCGAGTAGCTGTCGGTGTTGGCCAGCGAGGTGATGTCGCGGGTGAAGTCGATATCCGACAGGGTGCCGAACAACACATAGTCGGCGCCCTTGTAGTTACCAGCCTTGATCCGCTTGATCACATCAAAGACATCTTCCTTGGACTTGGCCGTGTACGGCGTGCCTTGCACCAGCTGGAACATCCCGGACTTGAGAATCTCGCCCTTGATGTCTCCGGTGAACTTGCGAAGCTCGCCTTGCTCGATGTAGCTGTTGCTGGCCTCGATCTCGTTGTAGCTCGACGAGCCACTGGCGTGGTACATGCCCGCCTGCATGTTGCTCTGCGCGGAGACGATGTGGATGTACTGCTCCACGCGCTCTTGGTAGGCGAGGTCGGTGACCGCGATTTTCGGGGCCGCCTGCGCGCCAAACGCGCAGGCCAGGGCCATGATGCCAATCCATGCACGCATTGCTTAACGCTCCGTGGTTTTGCGGATCTCTTTCTCGTCCATCCACTCGGCCAGGCCACTTTCAACGTCGATCAGTTGCAGGCTGAACTTGTAGAAAACGTCCTTGTAATCGCTGCTGCGCTTGACGATCGAGCTGATCGAACCTTCAAGACGGTATTTGGCGGCGATCATGTTGCCGGTCTTGGCCACGGTGCCTTTCTTGTACAGGCCGCTCTGGTTTTGCAGCTTGAGCTGGTCAACCTGGCTCTGCATCGCGGTGTTGTCGCTGGCAAAGCGCGCGGTACCGGACTTCATCAGCTGAGTCTTGATGCTGGTGGTGATTTCGCGGGTATCGACGTATTCGCTGGTCTTGTTCTTCACGTCGTAGACCTGCACGACCGGGCGGCCCTGCAAGATGCCGGACTGGGCCAGGGAGCGGGTCATGGACTCGGCGATCATCTGCAAGTCAGTGGAACCGAACTCGTTGGTTACCAGTTCAACAGCCTTGCTGTCGCCATAACCGATGTTTTTCCCGCCCAGAACCGGCGAGTTGTTGGCGCAGCCGCTGGCCAGAAGGGCGACCACGGCGAGGAACGAAAAGCGTGCAAACATGGGAATGTCTCTCTGTCACGAAATAGAGGGCTTAAGGGGTTTTGACTTCAAGGCGGAAGTCGGTGGCCTTGGGCACGGGCGCAATGGCTGGCAGGAACGTGGCCTGCGCGGCATACAGGTTCAGGGTTTTCCAGCTTTCTTCATCGGCCACCGGGAAGCCGTCGTCGCCCAGCCAGACGAAGCGGTAGTACATCGTCATGTTGGTGTGGCTGGTGTTGTTCAGCGCGACCTTGACGGTCAGGAAGCCGTTTTCACGGGCGACCCGCATCGCGCCAATGGCGACGTTATTGAATTTGTTCATCACCACGACTTTGCTCGCGGCGCTGCCAGGCGCAGGTGGCGGCGGGGTGGCGCAACCGGCCAGCAGAGCCAGGGCGGCGACAGCAATCAGTTTGAAACGCATGGAGAAGCTCCGCTTAAGGTTGTTTGACGCTGGCCACGACTTGCGGGGTGGCGCTTGGGATCACGTGGGCGGCGACGCCACTGGCGAACACCTGATTGCCCACCGTACGCAGGCTGATCACCTGGTAGCGCTGATCGACCTTGACCGTGATTCGTGAACCGCCCAGAGCGTTTGGCAAGCTCAGTTGGTGCTCGCCTTTGGCCAGGCGCAGGCGTACCACTTGGGTGTTGTCAGGCAGGGTGCGCCAGGTGCGGGTATCCGCCCCTTCCATCACCGCCGACGAAATGCCTACGGCCAGACCGGCCAGCGGGTTGGTCTCGTTGATCTTCTTTTGCGCCACGGCACGAGTTACGGCCCGTACGGTGGTGCGCAGGATGATCCCGGGCATATCGTCACGCAGTGCGCGGCGGGACATGGCGGTGGTGCTGTTGAGCTGGGTCAGGTTCTGTTGCTGGCCGTCGACGCCGATCTGCGCGTACGTCACGGTCGAGGTGTCAGGCTTGATCACCGGGAATGACAGCGGGGTAATCACCACGTTGTTGCTGATCGGCAGTGGCAACGGAATGCGGATCGAGTCACGGGCCGGTGCGAGGCCGCTTTGCACGACGATCAGGATGTCGCTCTCATCGTTCTTGCCGGCCGGTTTGTCCAGGTTCAGCAGCGCTTGTTCGAGCAACGGAGTGTTGGGGCGCAGTTCGGCGGCTTTGCGATAGCCCGGCGCGGCCAGGTCTTTTTCGCCCAGGGCTTCGTAAACGAAACCGGCCAGGTAATGGCTAAACGCGCTCTGATAGCTGTTCTTCAGGCCGACCACTTCAGGCGCATCGAGACTCGCCACCGGGTAACCCTGCAGGTCCTTGTACTGAGTCTTGACGCCTTGCTTCTCGGCCTCGTCCTCGCGCTTGAGGTATTCCTTGTCGCGCAGTTCGGCGATTACCGCTTCACGTTCGTGGGTCTTCTTGATTTCGGTGCGGGCTCCGTCGAAATCGTTCACGGCCAGCAGGTTCAAGGCCATTTGCGTGGTCAGCATGACTTTTTCGTAGTCATACCCTTCGTAGCGGCGGACCTTGTCATTGACCAGAAAGCTGCCGAACTGGGTCAGGTACTTGTCGGTGTCCAGCTTGACCGACTCTTCCCAGCTGCCGACCACCTGGTCCGCGCTTCTCCACGCGGCCTGGCTGCCGGTGAGGTCACCCTTGGCGCGTAGCAGTTCACCTTTCTCGAAGTAATAGAGCAGGTCCTTGTTTTCACCAGTGTTGTTCTTTTCCAACAACGCCAGGGCGGCGTCGACGTTACCGCTGGCCAACTGCTGGTTGGTTTGTTGCAGTTCTGTGTCGTAGCTGCGAAAGGCCGAACAACCGGCAAGCAAAGTGACTGCGCTGAGCGCGATCGAGGTGAGGGCGCGGGATGCCATGGATGCTTCTTCCCTGAAATAAACAGCCGAGCGTGCTGGTCGGGCTGGGTGAACCAATCGACAGGGAAGATGGCTTTCCATGCCAATTCCTCATAAAAAGAGGAGCTTAAATACCCGATCGCAATAACGAGGGCGCGACATTATAAGCGCGGATACTGGCTATGTAATGGCTTTTTAATTTCGTTTTTTCTATGGATGCCACTATGTGGGAGGTAGCCGAATCCACGAACATCGGACGACAACGCTTGAGTGGAAAGCATTGAGAGTGAACAATGTGTTACTTCGTATTATCAATTGAGATTCATTCATGACTGCCCCGTCCCGTTTCCTGGCCTGGCTGGTGTTCCCTTTGTTTGCCCTGTGCAGTTTCAACCTGCTGGCGGACACGGTGGAAGGTGCGCCACAGGCACTGCATTTGCTCGATTACATTGGTGCCGATTATCCGGCGACCGTGGAGGCGGGCCAGGTCATTGATGATGGCGAATACCGCGAACAGCTGGAGTTTCTCGGCGTCTTGCAGGGGCTGATCGTTGCGCTGCCGGCCAAACCCGAGCGCGCCGAGCTTGAACAGGGCGTGAGCCATCTGCGTAACGCGGTGACCCAGCGTCAGGACGGCACGGAGGTGGCCCGTCTGGCGCGGCAACTGGGCGCGAAACTGGCGGTGGCCTATGAAGTCAGCCAGGCACCGATCATTACCCCGGACCCTACGCGGGGTGCGCCGTTGTACGCGCAACACTGCTCGGTGTGCCATGGCGACGCCGGTGCCGGTGATGGTCCTGCAGGTGTTGGCCTGACACCGCAGCCGGCCAATCTGCGCGATGCCACGCGGCTCGACCGCCTGAGCCTGTATGCGATCTACAGCACGTTGGGGCAGGGTATCGAAGGCACAGACATGCCGGCCTTCGCCGATCAACTCGACGAGCGTCAGCGCTGGGATCTGGCGACGTTCATCGCCGCGTTCAGCGCCGATCCGGCTGCGGCTAAAAGTGAAAAGAACTTCAACCTCGCCGACCTCGCCCGACAGACCCCGGTGGAAGTGCTGGCGGCCGAAGGCCCTCAGGCAGCCGCTACGTTCCGCGCCCAGCGCGCCCAACCGCCGCAGGTCAAGCGTGGCCCGGCGCAGTTGCTCGATTACACCGCCGCGACCCTCGACAAGAGCCTGGCCGCGTACCGTGCCGGCGAGCGCGAGCAGGCTTATGACCTCTCGGTAGCGGCGTATCTGGAGGGCTTCGAACTGGTCGAAAGCTCGCTGGACAACGTCAACACCGTAGTGCGCAAAGACACTGAAAAATCCCTGATGGCTTACCGTCAGTCGTTGCAGGACGGGCTGCCGATCGAGCAAGTCGAGCAACGGCTGGCGTTTGCCAAGACCAAGTTGAAAGAATCTGCAGACCTGCTGGGCAGCGATGGTTTGAGCTGGTCGCTGAGCTATGTCTCCGGCCTGCTGATTCTGTTGCGCGAAGGGCTGGAAGCGATTCTGGTATTGGCTGCGGTTCTGGCGTTCTTGCGCAACACCGGTCAGCAGTCGGTGATTCGCAGCGTCAACATCGGGTGGGGATTGGCGCTGGTGGCGGGTCTGGCGACTTGGGCGCTGGCGGCGTACGTGATCGATGTCAGCGGTGCCCAGCGCGAGCTGCTGGAAGGCTGCACCGCGCTGTTCGCCAGTGTCATGGTGCTCTGGCTCGGGGTCTGGATGCATGACCGTCGTCACGCGGCGGCCTGGCAGGATTACATCAAGAGCAGCCTGGTCAGCGGCGGCGGGCGTTTCGGTTTTGCGGCGCTGGCGTTTTTCTCGGTCTACCGCGAGCTGTTCGAAGTGGTGCTGTTTTACGAAACCCTGTGGCTGCAAGCCGGCCCGGCCGGGCATAACGCGGTACTGGCGGGTGGCGCCACGGCGCTGGTGCTGCTGATCGGTCTGGCCTGGGTGATCCTGCGCGGTTCGGCGAAACTGCCGCTGGCGCTGTTCTTCGGGATCAACGCCGGTTTGCTCTGCGCGTTGTCGGTGGTGTTCGCCGGGCATGGCATCAAGGCCTTGCAGGAGGCCGGGATCTTTGGCACTCGTCCGGTGCCATTCTTTGACTTCGACTGGCTGGGGATTCACGCTGACGCCTATTCGCTGGGTGCGCAGGCGGTGGCGATTCTGGCGATTGTCGTGCTGTATAGCCGTAGTCGCATGGCGGAGAAGCAGCGGGTGCAGGCTTCTTAGCAGCATTCGCTGCGCTCACAATCGCGAGCAGGCTTTTTGGAAGAGGTAAACGCAATGCGTGTCTGGATCGATGCCGACGCCTGCCCTCGGGCGGCCAAGGACCTGGTGGTGAAGTTCGCCCTCAAGCGCCAGTTCGAAGTGGTGATGGTGGCCGGGCAGCCGCAGATCAAGCCGGGCCTGGCGCTGGTTAAGCTTATCGTGGTGCCGAGCGGCCCGGACGCGGCCGACGATTACCTGGTGGAGCACGCAGTACCGGGTGAGCTGGTGATTTGCAGCGATGTGCCGCTGGCCGACCGCCTGGTGAAGAAAGGCGTCGCGGCGCTGGATCCGCGGGGCAAGGAGTTCGATGCGCAGAACATGGGTGATCGGCTGGCGGTGCGTAACCTGTTCACCGACCTGCGTGAGCAGGGCCAGATGGGCGGTGGTCCAGCGCCGTTTGGTGATCGCGAGAAGCAGGCGTTCGCCAATGCGCTGGACCGGATCATCACTCGGCTATCCCGAAAACCCTGATCAGCACACCGTTCTGTGGCGAGGGGGCTTGTCGGAACGCCGCACCGCCCCGTTCGGCTGCGAAGCAGTCGTAAAGCCGCCCAACGCAATCATCCTGAGAAATCGCGGTTGCCGGTATTAGGGCCGCTTCGCGCCCCAACGGGGGCAAGCCCCCTCGCCACAAAGCTCTCGACCGTCAGAGAAGGTTTACGTGTTCTCGTGAGTCAGTTCGAGGACGCGGTCCACCAGCTTGTTGATCCCTGAAGCGGCTTCGCTGATCGACTGCGCCAGCATGTAGGCCGGGGTGCTGACCAGTTTGCGTGCCTTGTCTTCGATGATATCGCCCACGGCGCAATCGACATGGGTCGCGCCCATTCGGGTCATGGCGGCGGCGGTGTCGGCGTCGTTGCCGATGGTGCAGGTCACGCCCGGGCCGTAGATTTTCGCCGCCAACGCCGGCGAGATGCAGATCAGGCCAACCGGTTTGCCGGCTTCGGCAAAGGCTTCGGCCAGCGCCAGAACTTCTGGCTGAATGCTGCAACCGGCGCCTTCGATGGCGAAGTTGGACAAGTTCTTGGCAGCACCAAAACCCCCGGGCACGATCAGCGCATCGAAGTCTTCGGCGTTGGCTTCACGCAGGTCTTTCACTTGCCCGCGGGCGATGCGCGCCGACTCCACCAGCACGTTGCGCGACTCGGGCACTTCTTCGCCCGTCAGGTGGTTGACCACATGCAATTGCGCGATATCAGGGGCGAAACATTGCACCTGTGCACCGCGTTGGTCGAGGCGCAGCAGGGTAATCACGCTTTCATGGATCTCGGCGCCGTCATACACGCCACAGCCGGAAAGTATCACTGCAACTTTTTTGCTCATGGGTTCTTCTCCAGATTCATGGCGTTAAATGTCCACTAATTTGTCACTCGTTGCCATAGGGTTATTTCACGGCTACACCTAGGATCAGCCATCACCATTGCGATCAGGTCGCGTCATGGACTTCATTCTGTATGCGGTGCCGTTTTTCTTTGTGTTGATTGCCGTCGAGCTGCTGGCGGATCGTTGGCGCGGGGTGAGTCATTATCGTCTGGCCGATGCGATCAACAGCCTCAGCACCGGTGTGCTGTCGACCACGACCGGCCTCTTGACCAAAGGTGTGGGGCTGGTGACGTACGCGTTTGCCCTCAAGCATCTGGCGTTGTTCGAGCTGTCGGCCGAGAGCGTTTGGGTCTGGGTGTTCGCCTTTGTTGCCTATGACTTTTGCTACTACTGGCTGCACCGCTTAGGGCATGAGCGCAACATCCTCTGGGCGGCGCATTCGGTGCACCATCAAAGCGAGGACTACAACCTCTCCACGGCGTTGCGCCAGACCAGCACCGGGTTCCTGCTGAGCTGGATTTTCTACCTGCCGATGGCGGTGCTCGGCGTGCCGCTAATGGTGTTCGTCAGCGTCGCGGCGCTGAATCTGCTGTACCAATTCTGGGTCCACACCAAACACATTCCCAAGCTCGGCCGGTTCGAATGGTTCTTCGTCACGCCCTCCAACCATCGGGCTCACCATGCGCAGAACGCGCTCTACATGGATCGTAACTACGGAGGGGTGTTCATTATCTGGGACCGGCTGTTCGGCTCGTTCCAGGAAGAGGACGACAACGAACCGGTGATTTTTGGCGTGACCACACCGTTGGCGAGCTGGAACCCATTGTGGGCGAATGTGCAGTTCTATGCGCAGTTATGGGCCGATGCACGACGCGCCGAGCGCTGGTGGGACAAGCTGCGTATCTGGTTCATGCGCACCGGCTGGCGGCCCGCAGACGTGGTGGCGAAGTACCCGATGAACAAGCCGGACCTGAGTCAGTTCCGCAAGTTCGAGGTACCGCTGGACGGACGGCAGCAGGTCTATATCGCGCTGCAGTTTTGCCTGTACATCGCGCTGGGCAGCTACCTGATGAATCTGGAACGAAGCTTGCCGACCGCGGCCCTGGTGTTGGGCTGGGGGGCGGTGGCGCTGGGTTTGTTTGTGCTGGGCGTGGCCCTGGAGAATCGCCCGCAGGCGTTGAGGCTGGAGTTGCTGCGGCTGGCGCTGAACCTGCCGCTGGTCTGGCTGGCGCCGCTGGTCGGGCTATGGCCGGCCAGCGCGGTGGGTTGGGTCGGCCTGCTCAGTTACAGCCTGCTCAGCGGCATCGGTCTCTACTGTTGCAGAAACCGCATTACTCGACTGGTGTCGTAGGCTCGCTGCTCTTGGCCTTTTCGGCTTGCAGGACCTGTTCGTCTTCGTAGATCTGCTTGGCAAGGCGAGCATTCTTGAAGCGCCGGCGCAGCCACAGGCAGAAACCCAGCACCAGCAGGGCGCCCAGTACCCACAGCTCGTACTTCTTGACGCTGCCGAGCATGCCTTCGAGCACCGCGCCAAAGTGGTAAGCGGCAGCCGCCAGGGCACTGGCCCAGATCGCCGCACCAATACCATTGAGTATCAGGTAGCGTACTGGCGGATAACCCGACAGGCCGATAGCCACGGGCATCACCGTGCGCAGGCCGTAGACGAAGCGAAAGCTCAGCACCCAGATATCCGGGTGCTTGCGGATATGCTCCAGCGCCCGATCACCCATCAGTTGCCAGCGTGGTTTGCGCGCCAGCAGTTTGCGGCCGTGCTTGCGCCCCAGGAAGTACCACAGCTGATCGCCGGCGTAGCTACCGAAGAACGCCACGATTACCACCAGGTTGATGTCCATGTATCCACGGAACGCGAGGAAGCCTGCGAGTACCAGTATGGTTTCGCCTTCGAAGAACGTGCCGAGGAAAAGGGCAAAGTAGCCGAAGTCATGCAGAAATTGTTGGAGCATTGTCTGGGTGCTGGCGAAATGAACGCGCAGCCTAACCCTTCAGGCACATTCAGGAAAGTGTCGAAATGTGTCTCGACGTGAACATTTCCTACAAGGACAATGGTTGCGACTACAGGTCGCAGGGGTGCACATAACTGTAATGTGTTGGTCATAATGGCCGCTTATAACTGTCACGCTCGCCTGCCAGCGCGGGCTCAGGAGTCTGTCGTGAGCTTTACCCCCGCCAACCGTTTGTTTCCTGCAACCCGCCTGCGTCGCAACCGTCGTGATGAATTTTCTCGCCGTCTGGTCCGTGAAAACGTCTTGACCACCAATGACCTGATTCTTCCGGTCTTTGTGCTCGACGGTGAAAACCGTCGCGAAGCAGTTGCCTCGATGCCGGGTGTCGAGCGTCTGACCATCGACCTGTTGCTCGAAGAAGCGGCCCGGTGGGTCGAGCTGGGCATTCCTGCCGTGGCGTTGTTCCCGGTGACCCCGGCCGAACTCAAATCCCTCGACGCTGCGCAGGCGTGGAACCCGGAGGGTATCGCCCAGCGCGCCACCCGCGCCCTGCGTGCACGCTTCCCTGAGCTGGGGGTGATTACCGACGTAGCGCTGGACCCGTTCACCACCCACGGTCAGGACGGTATTCTGGATGAAGAAGGTTATGTGCAGAACGACGTCACCGTCGATGCGCTGGTCAAGCAGGCCTTGTCCCATGCCGCTGCCGGTGCGCAGGTGGTGGCTCCGTCGGACATGATGGACGGCCGCATCCAGGCGATCCGTGAAGCGCTGGAGCTGGCCGGTCACGTCAACGTGCGGATCATGGCTTACTCGGCCAAGTACGCCAGCGCCTATTACGGTCCGTTCCGCGATGCGGTGGGTTCGGCGCTGAACCTGGGCAAGGCCAACAAGGCGTCCTATCAAATGGACCCGGCCAACGGCAACGAAGCCCTGCACGAAGTGGCGGCGGACTTGTCAGAAGGCGCGGATATGGTCATGGTCAAGCCAGGCATGCCATACCTGGACATCCTTTACCGGGTCAAAGAAGAATTTAAAGTGCCGACCTTTGTCTATCAGGTCAGCGGTGAATACGCGATGCACATGGCAGCGATCCAGAATGGCTGGTTGAGCGAAGGGGTTATTCTCGAATCCCTGACCGCTTTTAAACGTGCTGGAGCCGATGGCATCCTGACTTACTTTGCCGTGCGTGCCGCTCAATTGTTACGAGAGCAACAATAGCCCTCCCAGGAACATCCGATGAATACCGAAGGACTCACTGAAGTTGCCGTAAAAGAAGCTCAGCCGCTGGTTGAGCCTGTCGTCGAAATCGAGCCTGCGCTGGAGCCTGCCCCACCCGCGGTGGTAGTAGCCGAAGTGGCACCGGCGGCGCCGGCAGTCGCGATTCCAGGCCTGGATGACAGCAGCCTGTACATCCATCGCGAACTGTCGCAACTGCAGTTCAACATCCGCGTGCTGGAGCAGGCGCTGGATGAGTCCTATCCGTTGCTGGAACGGCTGAAATTTCTGCTGATCTTTTCCAGCAACCTGGATGAGTTTTTCGAGATTCGTGTTGCCGGGCTCAAGAAACAGATCACCTTCGCCCGTGAACAAGCCGGTGCCGACGGCTTGCAACCGCATCAGGCGCTGGCGCGTATCAGCGATCTGGTACACGGCCACGTCGATCGCCAATACGCGATCCTCAACGACATCCTGTTGCCGGAACTGGAAAAACATCAGGTCCGCTTCATCCGTCGCCGCTACTGGACCACCAAACTCAAGACCTGGGTGCGCCGCTATTTCCGCGACGAGATCGCGCCGATCATCACCCCGATCGGTCTCGACCCGACGCACCCGTTCCCATTGCTGGTGAACAAGAGCCTGAACTTCATCGTCGAGCTCGAAGGTATCGATGCGTTCGGTCGCGATTCCGGTCTGGCGATCATCCCGGCACCGCGTTTGCTGCCGCGTGTGATCAAGGTGCCGGAAGAGGTCGGAGGCACGGGTGACAACTATGTGTTCCTGTCGTCGATGATCCACGCTCACGCCGACGACCTGTTCCAGGGCATGAAGGTCAAGGGTTGCTACCAGTTCCGCCTGACCCGAAACGCGGACCTGGCGGTCGACACCGAAGACGTCGAAGACCTGGCCCGCGCTCTGCGCGGTGAGCTGTTCTCCCGTCGCTACGGTGACGCGGTGCGTCTGGAAGTCGCGGACACCTGCCCGAAACACCTGTCCGACTACCTGCTCAAGCAGTTCAACCTGAGCGAGAACGAACTGTATCAGGTCAACGGTCCGGTCAACCTGACGCGGCTGTTCAGCATCACCGGTCTGGACAGTCACCCGGAACTGCAATACACGCCGTTCACCCCGCAGATCCCGAAGCTGCTGCAGAACAGCGAGAACATTTTCAGCGTGATCAGCAAGCAGGACATTCTGCTGCTGCACCCGTTCGAGTCCTTCACCCCGGTGGTCGACTTGCTGCGTCAGGCGGCCAAGGACCCGCACGTGTTGGCGGTCCGTCAGACCCTTTACCGCAGCGGCGCCAACTCGGAGATTGTCGATGCCCTGGTCGACGCAGCGCGTAACGGCAAGGAAGTCACCGCGGTGATCGAATTGCGCGCGCGGTTCGACGAAGAGTCCAACCTGCAACTGGCCAGCCGTCTGCAAGCCGCCGGCGCGGTGGTGATCTACGGCGTGGTGGGCTTCAAGACCCACGCCAAGATGATGCTGATCCTGCGTCGCGAGGCCGGTGAGATTGTCCGTTACGCCCACTTGGGCACCGGCAACTACCACGCCGCCAACGCCCGCCTGTACACCGACTACAGCCTGCTGACCTCCGACGACGCCTTGTGCGAAGACGTCGGTAAACTGTTCAGTCAGTTGATCGGCATGGGTAAAACCCTGCGCATGAAGAAACTGCTGCACGCGCCGTTCACGCTGAAGAAGGGCATGCTCGACATGATTGCCCGGGAAACCCAGTTCGCCCTCGACGGCAAACCGGCGCACATCATCGCCAAGTTCAACTCGCTGACCGATCCGAAGGTCATCCGCGCGCTGTACAAAGCCAGCCAGTCGGGGGTGCGGATTGATCTGGTGATACGCGGCATGTGCTGCCTGCGACCGGGTATCGCCGGGGTTTCGCACAACATCCACGTGCGCTCGATCATCGGTCGCTTTCTGGAACACACGCGGGTCTTCTACTTCCTCAACGGCGGTGAAGAGCAGATGTTCCTGTCGAGTGCCGACTGGATGGAGCGCAACCTCGATAAACGCGTCGAGACGTGCTTCCCGGTGGAAGGCAAGAAGTTGATTACCCGGGTCAAGAAAGAGCTGGAGCTTTACCTCACCGATAACACCCATAGCTGGAGCCTGCAGCCGGACGGCCGTTACATCCGCAACACACCGACCGGCAACCAGAACCCGCGTAGCGCCCAGGCAACCTTGCTGGAGCGTTTGGGTAGCCCGATTCTGAGTGTGAGTTAACGCAGGAGAGGGAGCAGCATGATGCAAAAGGGCGATCCGTAAGGATCGCCCTTTTGTTTTCAGCGAACGTTAAGCACGAAGTTAACGCGGGTCAGCCATTCCGCTTCCAGCGCGAAGTCGGCCTGGGTCAGCTGGTTTTCGTCCAGCCAGTTCTCCGGGAACAGCACATCCAGGGTATCGCCGTTAGCCTGCAACGTGACCTGCGGCATCTTTTGGGTGCCGCGGATGTGATGGAACAGAATCGCGAAGCGCAGCAGCACGCAGAGGCGAATCAGCTTGATGCCGTCATCGCCGAACTCGGCAAACCTGTCCTTGGGAATGTTGCGGCGGTGGCCGCGTACCAGTAGCGCCAGCATCAGTTGGTCTTCACGGGAAAAACCGGCCAGATCGGAGTGTTCGATCAGGTAGGCACCGTGTTTGTGGAATTGATAGTGGGCGATATCCAGCCCGATTTCGTGGACCTTGGCCGCCCAGCCCAGCAAGTCACGCCAGACGCCGTCATTCAGGTCCCAGTCATCGGCCACCTGGTCGAACGCGTGTAGCGCTTTGCGTTCGACACGGTCGGCCTGTTCCACGTCGACGTGGTAACGCTCCATGAGCGAGCTGAGGGTGCGCTCGCGGACGTCTTCGTGGTGATGACGGCCCAGTAGGTCATAGAGCACGCCTTCACGCAGAGCGCCTTCACAGTGATCCATGCGTTGCAATTCGAGTGCGTCGAAGATTGCTTCGAGAATCGCCAGGCCGGCCGGGAAGATCGCCCGGCGATCCGGTTTGATGCCTTCGAAATCGATTTTTTCGATGTCGCCGAGTTTGATCAGCCTGCGCTTGAGCCAGGACAGGCCTTCGGCATTGACCTCTCCAGCCCCGTGGCCGCCCGCCTTCAGCGCCAGACCGATGGCACGGATGGTGCCCGAGGAGCCGATGGCTTCATCCCAGGTCAGGCGATGCAGGGCGTGCTCGATGCTCATGATCTCCAGCCGCGCCGCCGTGTAGGCCTGGGCGTAACGGGCCGGGGTGATCTTGCCGTCGCGGAAATAGCGCTGGGTGTAGCTGACGCAGCCCATTTGCAGGCTTTCGCGCAGCAGCGGCTCGAAGCGCTGGCCGATGATGAACTCGGTACTGCCGCCGCCGATGTCGGCCACCAGACGCTTGCCCGGTGTGTCGGCGAGGGTGTGGGAGACGCCAAGGTAGATCAGGCGGGCTTCTTCACGACCGGAGATGACTTCTACCGGGTGGCCGAGGATTTCTTCGGCGCGACGGATGAATTCGCCGCGGTTGCGCGCCTCACGCAGGGCGTTGGTGCCAACGATCCGCACGGCGCCCGGTGGCATGCCGTTGATCAGTTGGGCAAAGCGCTTCAGGCAATCGAGCCCGCGCTGCATGGATTCTTCGGTGAGTTGGCGCTCTTCGTCGATCCCCGCGGCCAACTGAACCTTCTCGCCAAGCCGCTCGAGAATACGGATTTCATTGTGGATGGCCTTGGCCACGACCATATGGAAGCTGTTCGAGCCCAGGTCGATAGCGGCGATCAGGGACAGATTCTTGGCTTGGGATTGAGGCATGGTGAGGGGGTCTCGGTCGATAACCTCGACATCCTGCCACGATCAACCGCTGCCGCCAACGCGCAGTGATTAAAGCCTTGATCCAGCACAACTCCTGTGGCGAGGGGGCTTGCCCCCGTTGGACTACGCAGTAGTCCCCAATACTGGCCACGAGCTCCGTCAGAAAGAACCTACCGGACTTTTTACGACGGCTTCGCCGCCGAACGGGGCGGTGCGGTGGTCCGACAAGCCCCCTCGCCACAGATATCTCAGGCAGTCGCCTCAACGGTGCCAATGAAATTCGCCAGCTCTGCCGTCTTCGGATTGGCAAACAATACTTTCGGATCGCCCACCTCGTGCACCTTGCCCTGATGCATGAACACCAGTTTGTCCCCAACCTCCCGGGCGAAGCGCATTTCGTGGGTGACCATGATCAGCGTCATCCCGTCCCTGGCCAGTTGCCGGACCACGCTCAGTACCTCATTGACCAGCTCCGGGTCGAGCGCCGAGGTGATTTCGTCGCACAGCAGCACTTTCGGCGACATCGCCAAAGCGCGGGCAATCGCAACACGCTGTTGCTGGCCGCCGGACAATCGATCCGGGAACGCATCGAATTTCTCCGCGAGCCCGACCCGCTCCAGCATCTGTCGCGCCAGCCCGGCGGCTTTGGTCTTGGAGACTTTCTGCACCACTTGCGGCGCGAGCATGACGTTTTCGCCCACCGTCAGGTGCGGGAACAGATTGAATTGCTGGAACACCATGCCGACCTTCTGCCGCAGGCTGCGCAGGTCGGCGCGGGCGGCGTCGAGGTATTCGCCGTCGACTTCGATCACCCCGTCGTTGATCGACTCCAGGCCGTTCAAGGTACGCAGCAGGGTCGATTTCCCCGAGCCGCTGCGACCGATGATCGCCACCACCTGGCCCTCATCAATGCTCAGGTCGATGCCTCTGAGCACATGGTGATCACCGTAATATTTATGCAGAGCGGAAATTCTAAGCAGAGGCATGCAGTCTCCTTTCCAGGTAGCGGGCACTGAGGGACAACGGGTAGCAGAGCAGGAAGTAACCGAGCGCCACGAGGCCGTAGACCATGAAGGGTTCGAAGGTTGCGTTGGCGAGCATGCCGCCGGTTTTGGTGAGTTCGGTGAAGCCGATGATCGAGGTCACCGCGGTGCCCTTGACCACCTGCACCGAGAAGCCCACGGTCGGTGCCACGGCAATGCGCAGGGCTTGCGGCAGGATCACGTAGCGCAGCTGTTCAAAGGGATTGAGCGCCAGGCTCGCCGACGCTTCCCACTGACCGTTGGCGATCGAGTCGACGCAGCCGCGCCAGATCTCCGCCAGGTAAGCGCTGGTAAACAGCGTCAACGCAATCGCTGCCGCCAGCCACGGCGAAATCTCGATTCCCAGCAGCGCTACGCCGAAAAACACCAGAAACAGTTGCATCAACAGCGGGGTGCCCTGGAACAGTTCGATGTAGGTGCGGGCGAAACCTCGTGGCAGGGCGTTTTTCGAGATACGCAGGGTCATGATCAGCAAGCCGATCAGCCCGCCACCGATAAACGCCACCAACGACAGCGCCAGGGTCCATTGCAGTCCGGTGAGCAGGTTGCGGACGATGTCCCAGAAGGTGAAATCGCTCATTGGCCGTTCCTCGCGCTGCTTTTTTTAAGATAACGTCGGCCAATCCAGCCCAGCAACTGGCGAATCAGCAAGGCCATGCACAGGTAGACCAGCGTGGTCAGGGCGTAGGTTTCGAAGGCGCGAAAGTTGCGCGACTGAATGAAGTTGGCGGCAAAACTCAGTTCTTCCGTGGCGATCTGCGAGCACACCGCCGAACCGAGCATGACGATGATGATCTGGCTGCTCAGGGCCGGCCAGACCTTGCCCAGCGCCGGCAGCAGCACCACATGGCGGAACGCTTCGAGGCGGCTCATCGCCAACGCCGCCGCGGCTTCCAGCTGGTCACGCGGGATCGCTTGAATGCCCGCGCGAATGATTTCCGTCGAATAGGCGCCGAGGTTGATCACCATCGCCAGCACTGCGGCCTGCCATTCGGAGATGTGCAGGCCCAGCGACGGCAAGCCGAAGAAAATGAAGAACAGTTGCACCAGAAACGGTGTATTGCGGATCAACTCGACGTAAACCCCGAAAATCCCGGCAAACGGACGGATGTTCCACGCCCGCACCACGGCGCCGACAATCCCCAGGCTCACCCCGAGCAGTGCGCCAATGGCCGTCAGCTCAAGGGTGAACAGCGCACCGCGCAGCAACAGGTCGGTGTTGTGCGCCACCGGTAAAAAGTCGAACTGATAGGCCATGGACAGTTTCCTCGATTAAGCGCCGTCGCGACGATCAGAGATCGGCCGGCAGTGGCTGCTTGAGCCAGGTTTGGGCGTTTTTCTCCAGGCTGCCGTCGGTCCTGGCGGTGGCAAGGATCTGGTTGACCTTGTCCAGCAGCGCCGGCTCGTTCTTGTTCACGCCGACATAGACCGGCGAGTCCTTGAGCTTCACTTTCAGCGCTGGAATGCGTTTCGGGTTGCGCTCACTGATGGTCACCATCACCACGTTGCCGCTGGCGATCAGGTCGACTTGCCCTGCGAGGTAGGCGGCGACGGTCGAGTTGTTGTCTTCGAAGCGCTTGATGGTCACGCCTTGCGGCGCTACGGCAGTCAACTCGATGTCTTCGATGGCGCCACGGGTGACGCTGACGGTTTTACCCTTGAGGTCATCCAGGCCGTTGATGGCGACGTCTGGCGGGCCGAACACCGCGAGATAGAAGGGCGCATAGGCACGGGAGAAGTCGATGACCTTCTCGCGCTCAGGGTTTTTGCCGAGGCTGGAGATCACCAGGTCGACCTTGCCGGTGGTCAGGAATGGGATGCGGTTGGTGCTGTTGACCGGCGTCAGTTCGAGTTTGACCTTGAGCTGGTCGGCCACAAGCGCAGCGGTGTCGATGTCCAGGCCACGGGGTTTCATGTCGGGACCCACCGAGCCGAACGGCGGGAAGTCCTGAGGCACGGCGACCTTGAGCGTGCCGCGCTTGACCACATCCTCCAGGCCGTCGGCATGGGCGGGGAGCTGACAGAGCATCAGGCTGGCGAACAGGGCAGTGAGCAGGGCGCTGCAACGCTGGGTCATGGCAAATCTCCGGATTCGGCAAGTGATTTCTGCGAATCGACAGAGCACAGCCCATGCCAACCTCCGGCGAAATGCCTGCAGAGCCACGAATTTACTGGCGTTTATCGGTCTTACTGGTCTGAACAGTTGCTGGTCTTTTCGCACCTTGATCGGGCATCGACCAAAGCGCCCGAACCCCTGTGGGGCACGACTTGCCTGACTCGGCGATTAGCTTTACAACTGGCCGCTCACTGGTCTGGCTCGTCTGAAAAAACCATGAATTCAATCTCCCGCGCCGTACCTGAAGTGGCGCTGCACGCCATCCGTAAACTGATTGCCGAACAGGGTTTCGGTCCGGGGGACGTGCTGCCTTCGCAGCGTGATCTGGCACTGCAATTGGGCGTGAGCCGGGCGTCGCTGCGTGAGGCGTTGTCATCCTTGAGTGCCTTGGGAGTGATCAGCGTGCAGCCAGGCAAGGGGGTGTTCGTGCAGGCTGTCGAGCCATCCCCGGCAATGTCGGGAGTGAGTTGGCCGTTCGCGGCTCAAGCCTCGCCGGTGGATATCTTTCAACTGCGCTATGCCCTGGAAGGTTTTGCGGCGGGGTTGGCGGCGGTGACGTTGAGCGCCGATGAGCTCGATGCCCTTGAAGATAACGTTGCAGCGATGCGCGACGAGTTGCGCGCCGGAGACTTCGACGCGGCGGCGCGGCTGGATTTCGAATTTCATCGGCGAATCCTGCTGGCCAGCGGTAATCAGGCGATGTTGAGCATTCTGACGGCGAGTGCCGAGCTCTTTTTGGAGAGCCAGAAACTACCGTTTATCCGGGCCGAACGGGCCATGGAAACCTGGCAGGAACACCGCAAGATCCTTCGCGCGCTGGCCCGCCGGGCTTCGGGGGCTGCGCAGAAAGCCATGCAGGAGCACGTGCGCAACGCGGCCCTGCGCACTGGAATTTCCTTCGTGACCCCCGCCACGGCGTGACTTGAGCTATACCCAAACTCATGCACCACCATAGCGAGACTCAATCATTCGCGGCTTCCTGAACGAGGGAAGGGCGGCTATGATGGGCCACGTTTTTTTGCTTACAACCTGGAGACTTCCATGAGCAGCGATCTTATCAAACACGTTAGCGACGCTAGCTTCGAAGCTGACGTACTCAAGGCCGAAGGTGCTGTACTGGTCGACTACTGGGCTGAGTGGTGTGGCCCATGCAAGATGATCGCTCCGGTTCTGGACGAAATCGCTGAAACCTACAAAGGCAAACTGACCGTTGCCAAGCTGAACATCGACGAAAACCAGGAAACCCCGGCCAAGCACGGCGTGCGTGGTATCCCGACCCTGATGCTGTTCAAGAACGGCAACGTCGAAGCGACCAAGGTCGGCGCGCTGTCGAAGTCGCAACTGGCTGCCTTCCTCGACGCCAACATTTAAGCGTCGTTGCAAGCGTCATCCCAAAAGCCCCGCAAATAGCGGGGCTTTTTCGTTATTCAGGGCTAGACGCTCCGAAACTCAGGTGTTACATTCGGCCCCGCACTGGTTTCTCCAGCGCCCCCTGCAAGCCGTCGCCGACGCTCTCCTTTTCGAATAAGTACGCGATCCTGTCGCCTTCTCTGCGGCGCGGCCTCATTAAGCCAAAAGCTTAATTTCCCCCCCCTCCATAAATGATTACGTCATTCCTATATGAATCTGACTGAACTCAAGCAAAAGCCGATTACCGAACTGCTCGAATTGGCCGAACAGATGGGCATAGAAAATATGGCCCGTTCGCGCAAGCAGGATGTGATTTTCTCCTTGCTGAAAAAGCACGCGAAAAGCGGCGAGGAAATCTCCGGTGATGGCGTGCTGGAGATTCTCCAGGACGGTTTCGGCTTTCTCCGCTCTGCAGACGCCTCCTATCTTGCCGGTCCAGACGATATCTACGTCTCGCCGAGCCAGATCCGTCGCTTCAACTTGCGCACCGGTGACACCATCGTTGGCAAGATCCGTCCTCCAAAGGAAGGCGAGCGTTATTTCGCACTGCTCAAGGTCGACACGATCAACTACGATCGTCCCGAGAACGCGAAAAACAAGATTCTCTTCGAGAACCTGACCCCGCTGTTCCCGACCGTGCGCATGAAGATGGAAGCCGGTAACGGTTCCACCGAAGACCTCACCGGTCGTGTCATCGACCTGTGCGCCCCGATCGGTAAAGGCCAGCGCGGTCTGATCGTTGCTCCGCCAAAAGCGGGCAAGACGATCATGCTGCAGAACATCGCTGCCAACATCGCGCGTAACAACCCTGAAGTTCATCTGATCGTGCTGCTGATCGACGAACGCCCGGAAGAAGTAACCGAAATGCAGCGCACCGTGCGCGGCGAAGTGGTTGCCTCGACGTTCGACGAGCCGCCAACCCGCCACGTGCAGGTTGCCGAAATGGTGATCGAGAAGGCCAAGCGCCTGGTTGAACACAAGAAAGATGTGGTCATTCTGCTCGACTCCATCACCCGTCTGGCGCGTGCCTACAACACCGTGATCCCGAGCTCCGGCAAGGTCCTCACCGGTGGTGTCGATGCCCACGCCCTGGAGAAACCAAAGCGTTTCTTCGGTGCAGCACGGAACATCGAAGAAGGCGGCTCGCTGACCATCATCGCTACCGCGCTGGTTGAAACCGGCTCGAAGATGGACGAAGTGATCTACGAAGAATTCAAAGGCACCGGCAACATGGAGCTGCCTCTGGATCGCAAGATCGCTGAAAAGCGCGTCTTCCCGGCCATCAACATCAACCGCTCCGGCACCCGCCGCGAAGAGTTGCTGACTGCCGACGACGAGCTGCAGCGCATGTGGATCCTGCGCAAGCTGCTGCATCCTATGGATGAAGTCGCTGCCATCGAGTTCCTGGTCGACAAGCTGAAACAGACCAAGACCAACGATGAGTTCTTCCTGTCGATGAAACGCAAGTAAATCGCGGAAGATCAAAAAAGCCGGGGAAACCCGGCTTTTTGCTATCTGACCTTTGATGAATTGCCAGGTCGCTCTTCTGAACGGGTGGGTTCGAGGCTAAACTCATGCCCCCGAACGCCATGGCCAAAACGAGGCTAACGCATGCAGTATCGCGACTTGCGCGACTTTATCAGCGGCCTGGAACAGCGCGGCGAACTCAAGCGCATCCAGGTTCCGGTGTCACCAGTGCTGGAAATGACCGAGGTCTGCGATCGCACCTTGCGGGCCAAAGGCCCGGCGCTGCTGTTCGAAAACCCCACCGGTTATGACATCCCCGTGCTCGGCAACCTGTTTGGTACGCCTGAGCGCGTGGCTCTGGGCATGGGCGCCGAAGCTGTCAGCGAACTGCGCGAGATCGGCAAGCTGCTGGCCTTTCTCAAAGAGCCCGAGCCGCCAAAGGGCCTGAAAGACGCCTGGTCCAAGCTGCCGATCTTCCGCAAAATCATTGCCATGGCGCCGAAAGTCGTCAAGGACGCGGTCTGCCAGGAAGTGGTCATCGAAGGCGACGACGTCGACCTGGCAATGCTGCCAGTGCAGACCTGCTGGCCCGGCGACGTCGGCCCGCTGATCACCTGGGGCCTGACGGTCACCAAAGGTCCGAACAAGGATCGCCAGAACCTCGGCATCTATCGCCAGCAGGTGATTGGCCGCAACAAAGTCATCATGCGCTGGTTGAGCCATCGTGGCGGCGCGCTGGACTATCGCGAGTGGTGCGAAAAGCATCCGGGCCAGCCATTCCCGGTGTCGGTGGCGCTGGGAGCCGACCCTGCCACCATTCTTGGCGCGGTAACGCCGGTGCCGGACAGCCTGTCCGAGTACGCCTTTGCCGGCCTGTTGCGCGGTAACCGCACGGAGCTTGTGAAGTGCCGTGGCAACGACCTGCAAGTGCCGGCCACCGCCGAGATCATCCTTGAAGGTGTGATTCATCCAGGCGAAATGGCCGATGAAGGTCCGTACGGCGACCACACCGGTTATTACAACGAAGTCGACAGCTTCCCGGTATTCACCGTCGAGCGCATCACGCACCGCATCAAGCCGATCTACCACAGCACCTATACCGGCCGTCCACCGGATGAGCCGGCGATTCTCGGTGTGGCGCTGAATGAAGTGTTCGTACCGATCCTGCAAAAGCAGTTCCCGGAGATCACCGACTTCTACTTGCCGCCCGAAGGCTGCTCGTACCGCATGGCCGTCGTGACCATGAAAAAGCAGTACCCCGGCCATGCCAAGCGGGTAATGCTCGGTGTCTGGTCGTTTTTGCGACAGTTCATGTACACCAAGTTCGTTATCGTCACTGACGACGATATCAACGCCCGCGACTGGAACGACGTGATCTGGGCCATTACCACGCGCATGGACCCCAAGCGCGATACGGTGATGATCGATAACACGCCGATCGACTACCTCGACTTCGCCTCGCCGATATCCGGCCTGGGGTCGAAGATGGGGCTCGATGCCACGCATAAATGGCCCGGCGAAACCACCCGTGAGTGGGGCCGGGTAATCGTCAAGGATGAGGCGGTGACACGCCGGATCGATGCCATCTGGAATCAGTTAGGAATAGATTGATGCGTGTAACCTTGCAGCCGTCCGGAGCAGTGCTTGAGATACTGCCCGGCGAGCGGATTCTCGATGGGGCGCGGCGCCTGGGCTATGAGTGCCCGCAAAGCTGTCGTAATGGCAACTGCCACGTTTGCGCGGCGTTGCTGGTCGAAGGTCGGGTCAGACAGACCGGCGATGTGCGCGATCACGGCGAGTTCTACACTTGCATAGCAGAGCCGCTGGAAGACTGCATCGTATTGTGGGATGGCGTCCTTGCGCTGGGAGAACTACCGGTGCGCAGCCTGTCGTGTCAGGTCACTGAATGCGTAGACGTTGGCGGTGATACCTGGCGGGTTCGACTGCGGGCACCGGCGGGCAAGCCGCCGCGCTATCACGCCGGACAGTACCTGCTGCTCGAGCGCGAGAATGGCGAGAAATCCGCCTTCTCGCTGGCCTCTGCGCCGCATTCAGGACGAGATCTGGAACTGCATGTGCTGGCGCGCGAAGCCAGCGCGCTCAGCCTGATCGAGCAGTTGCAGCGCAATCGCATGGTCCGCATCGAAATGCCCTTCGGCGATACGCATCTGGCCGAGTTGCCTGACTGTCCGCTGGTGTTGATGGCGGCGGGTACCGGCATGGGGCAGATCCACAGCCTGATCGAGCATTGCCGGGCCAAGGGCTTCAAGCATCCGGTACACCTGTACTGGGGTGTGCGGCGGCCGGAAGACTTCTATCAGATCGAACATTGGGATGAATGGCTGAAGCTGCCCAACCTGTTCCTGCACAAGGTCGTCAGCGATCTGTGCGGATGGGAAGGGCGTTGCGGCATGCTGCATGAGGCGGTTTGCGAGGATTTCCCCGACCTGAAATCCCTGCATGTGTATGCGAGCGGTTCGCCAGCGATGGTTTACGGCACGCTGGACGCCTTGGTCAACGCCGGGATGGACGCGCACCAGATGCGCGCTGATGTCTTCGCCTACGCACCCCGGCCACAAGCAAGCGACCCTGCCTAAAAGCGCACGCCGGTGGTGATCATGGCGGCGTTAAAGCCGAGCAGAACCAGCTCGGCGGCGACCGGGCCATAATGAGCGCCCAGTGATGGAATGATCACGGGCGCTACGCCGAAGTGGTTGAGCGCAATCTTGTCCTTGTACTCGCCGCTGTAACCCTGGAGTAATCCACCGGTCAGCTTTATATACACCGGATAGTCGGCGCTCTCGTAACGCTTCCCCGCATAGGCGTAATACGAGCGCTGACTGAACGAGTTACGAAAAGTCACTGCACCAAACAACCAACCGGATGCTTCATTGCGTTCAAGGCCGATCAGGTCCTGATTGTTATTGTGATCGGGGTCTGGCGAATAGTGTTTGGTGTAGAGGCTACCTTGCAGGTACCAGAAACCCTTGTCTGCTTGAGTCGGGCTTTCGACTGCCAGCGCCGGGGTGGCCAGTGCCAGCAACAGCAGACCGTACATTTTCAGGTTTTTCATCTTGCGACCTCTATTGGTCATTCGGCTTGCGCCTGTGGAGGCTGCTATACGCCTGCATTCAAAGAAGGGGCGGCAGGGTATCAGACGAATACGTCAGAAAGATCCGTTAAATGACGGTTGATTCTGAACGGCCGCAAGGCTTATGCATATTTCATTCGGGTATTTAAGATATTTCCCAAAGAGTATTAGGCTATATATCAGGCTCCTTCATTGGCGCAGTCCTTGATATAGAAGGGTCATACGTCCTTTAGCACTTTTCGTTTTAGTTTTACTGCTATATGTTCTATGACATTAATCTTGCTTACATCCTGTAATACTTGTGGGACTGAACACCCTTTGCCATGACCGCCATTGAATCTGCTTGTTTGAATCTGGCTTACCCTCCGCGGCTCGATCTGGGCGCGCAGCTGACTCACGAACAATTGCTCAGCTCGATGCAGGCGACCATGGCCCGGCACAAGGGCGGGCCGGTCTGGTTATTCGCTTACGGTTCATTGATCTGGCGCCCGGAATGCACAGCCGTCGAGCGGGTACGCGGACGTGTGCACGGTTACCATCGCGGCTTGTACCTGTGGTCCCACGAACACCGCGGTACGCCGGAAATGCCGGGACTGGTGTTTGGTCTGGATCGTGGTGGTTCTTGCAGCGGCTTTGCCTATCGGTTGCCGGAGGAGCAATTGGAAGCCTCGCTGTTTGCCTTGTGGCAGCGCGAAATGCCGGTGCCGTCTTATCGCCCGCACTGGCTCAATTGCCGGCTGGAAGACGGTAGCAAGGTTCAGGCGTTGGGGTTTGTTTTGGAGCGGCACCTGCCCAGCTATGCCGGTAACTTGCCGGACCATGTGCTGAGCCAGGTGTTCGAAAGCGCTTGCGGGCGTTACGGCACCACTCGCGATTATGTCGAGCAGACCGCACACGCCCTGCGCAGCCACGCCATGCCAGACCGGAATCTGGAGGCGCGACTCAAGCGTTGTAAATCAGCGGCGCATTAAGCGAGCGCTTTACGACCCTGACGGGCGACTTGCTTGTGCCACCCCGATAATCAGCTGCCATCTCCAGGCAGCAGATGTTCCTGGATCTTCTTGCTGTGGGATTCGACCAAACTCCCCTGGTCATCGAAGCGCAATACGATCAGCCAGTCATACACATCCTCCGGCCAGGATTTCTGCCCGGTCAACGCTTGGCCATCGCCACCGAACGCTTCGATCAAATTGTCGATATGCCCGTGATGCCAGGCAATCAATACGACCGGTGCCTGGTTGTTCTTGCCCAGCGATTTGACCAGCTTGTCGACTTCCTCATCGGCATACGGTTGCTCGATCGGAAGGTGCAGACGCTGGGACAGCGGTGTCAGGGTCAGTCGTGGTCGCGCGCTGGACTTGCTGTCGCTGGTGGCGATAAGTCGTTGCGGAACCAGGTTCTTGCTGCCCAGTTGCAGCGGGTTGAAATAGTGCGCATAAGCCTCGGCGCGCTGCTGGCCACGAGGGCTGAGTCCCATGCCCTGATCGGGTTTTTCCGCGTGCCGGACGATCAGCACGGTGACATTTTTCAAACCCGGAACCTCCTTGTTATTCTGATTTGCCGATGTCTGCATTGAAATCAACAGTGCAGGCAAGACCGCCAGACTCAATAACAGCTTGCGCAGCATCATGCTCATCCTCCGTCCTGTGTTGGGTAAACAGACTCGAAGCGTAGCAGGGAGTTTTGTTCAGCGTACCCGCACCACCACCTTTCCAACGGCCTTGCGCTGGCCCAGATCATTGATGGCATTGGCAGCCTGAGCCAGCGGGTAAACCTGCGACACCAGCGGCTTGAGCTTGCCTTCGGCGAACCAGCCAAACAGTTGCTGGAAGTTTGCGGCGTTGTCTTGCGGCTGGCGTTGGGCGAAGGAGCCCCAGAACACCCCGAGTACGGCTGCACCCTTAAGCAAGGCGAGGTTTACCGGCAGTTCCGGGATGCGTCCGCTGGCGAAGCCGACCACCAGCAGTCGGCCGTTCCAGGCAATGGCGCGGATCGCCTGGTCGAACAGGTCGCCACCCACCGGGTCATAGATCACGTCGGCGCCGTTGCCGTCGGTCAGGCGCTTGATTTCGTCCTTGAGGTTGGCTTCGCTGTAGTTGATCAGCTCATCGGCGCCGGCAGCCTTGGCCACCGCGAGTTTCTCGGCGCTGCTGGCGGCAGCGATGACCCGGGCACCCATGGCTTTACCGATTTCCACGGCGGCCAGGCCGACACCACCCGAAGCGCCGAGCACCAGCAGAGTTTCCCCCGGTTGCAGGTTGCCGCGCTGTTTCAGCGCATGCATCGAGGTGCCATAGGTCATGCTGAAGGCGGCGGCGGTGTTGAAGTCCATGGACGGCGGGATGGGCAGTACGTTGTAGCCCGGCACCGCGACTTGCTCGGCAAAACTGCCCCATCCGGTCAGTGCCATGACCCGGTCACCGACCTTGAGATGGCTGACTTTTTCGCCCACCGCGCTCACCACTCCTGCCGCTTCAGCGCCCGGCGAAAACGGGAAGGGCGGCTTGAACTGGTATTTACCCTCGATGATCAGCGTGTCCGGGAAGTTCACCCCGGCGGCATGCACGTCCAGCAGGATTTCGTTCTTCTTGGCGACAGGGCTCGCGACTTCTTCCAGCACCAGCGATTCGGCAGGGCCGAAGGCTTTGCACAGCACTGCTTTCATCAGGGCTATTCCTTTGGGAGTGATGGCCGATAAGTGTAGGTGTGAGAGTCAACGGGTCAATGAGCATGCCCGAGCCTGATAGGCGGCCATAAGCTTTGTGCTTGGGCTGCGGGTGGTTATGCTAGGCCGCAAACCGGATGAGGAGCGAATTGTGAAAGCGTGGATCATGTTGATGCTGGCCCTGTCTCTGCCTGTGGCAGCGATGGCCGAAGAAGCCAAAGAAGGCGAAGCACCGAAAGTCAGCTATATCAGCCTGACCCCACCGTTCGTGGGTAACTACGGGTTGGATGGCACCCCGAAGCTCAAGGTCTACAAGGCTGACGTGGCGTTGCGGGTATCCGGTGAGGAAGCCATCAAGGCTGTGAAGGCCAATGAGCCGTTGATCCGCAATCAGCTGGTGGCGCTGTTTTCTCAGCAGACCACTGAAGCCATGAACAACGTCGAAGCGAAAGAGAAGTTGCGTCAGGAAGCCTTGAAGCAGACCCAGCAAGTGATGAATGACGAGACCGGCAAGCCGATGGTTGACGATCTGTTGTTCAATAACCTGATCATCCAGTAAACAGACTGTGGCGCGGGGGCAAGCCCCTCGCCAGATGATGTGTTCAGGACGCCAGGCTTTTGCGAAACCGCTTCAGCGCAATCGCAAAGAACAGCAAGCCAATGGCGCTCAGCGCCAGTAAGTCCGGCCAGACCACGCTGACCCCGGCGTCGCGAAACAGGATTGCGGCGCTGAGGCTGACGAAGTGCGTCGACGGCGAGCCCTGCATTACCCATTGCAGCCATTGCGGCATGCTGTCCAGCGGTGTGCTGCCGCCGGACAGCAGCAGCATCGGAATAATCACCGGAATGGCCAGCAGGCCGAACTGGGGCGTCGAACGAGCCAGGGTGGCGAGGAATATACCCAGCGCCGTGCTGGCGAACAGATACACGGCGGTCACCAGTAAAAACAACGTCATGGAGCCCGCCAGCGGCACTCCCAGCGCACCTTTGACGATCACCTCCAGCGATGCCCAGGTGCACAGCACCACCACCAGCATGTTGCTCCAGATTTTCGCCAGCATGATTTCCAGTGCTGTCAGCGGCAGCACCAGCAAGTGGTCGAGCGTGCCATGTTCGCGCTCACGCAGCAGTGCCGTGCCAGTCAAGATGATGGCGAGGATGGTGATGTTGTTGACGATCTGAATCACCGCCAGGAACCAGCCGCCTTCCAGATTGGTATTGAACAGCGAACGGGTGGTCAGCAGGGCGGGGGCTTTGCCGGTCGGGTCGCTTTGGTCGTTGTAGCTCAACAGTTCGCGCTGGAAAATCCGTGCGATGTAACCCGCGCCCATGAACGCCTGGCTCATGGCCGTGGCATCGACATTGACCTGCACCGCAGGCTGGCGCCCGGCCAACATATCCGCCTGAAAACTGGCTGGCACGTTGATGACAAAGGTGTACTGGCCGCTGTCCATGACCTGATCCAGTTGCCCATAGGGTAACAACACCGGACGCTGGAATTCCGGGGGTTGCAGGCTCTGGGCCAGTTGTCGCGACAGGTTGCTGTGATCTTCGTCGACGATGGCCACGCTGGCGTTATGCACACCGATCACCGAGCCTGCGGCCGGCATATAGATCGCCACCGTAAAGGCATAGAGCAGGAACAGCAGCAAGACGCTGTCATGCTGCAGGCTGCTCATTTCCTTGAGGCCAAGGCGCAGTATGTGCGCGAGCTTGTGCATCAGGCCTCCTGCTTTTTCAGCATGACCAGGCTGAGCCCGGTGAACCCGATAAAGAATCCGAACAGCGCCAGGCATTGCGGCCATAACTGCCGCATATCCAGCGCCTTGGTGAAGGTGCCAACGGCGATATCGAGGAAGTAGCCCGCCGGAAACAGCATGCCCATGACCGCTGCCGAGCCATCGAGGGATGAGCGCGGCACGATCAGTCCGGAAAACTGGATGGTCGGCAGACTGGTGATGATCATGGTGCCGAGGATGGCGGCGATCTGGGTCCGGGTGAACGCTGAAATAAGCAGGCCCATGCTGGTGGTTGCCAGCACGTACAGCAATCCGCCGAAGGCCAGGGTCAACGCACTGCCCTTGAATGGCACGCCAAAGAGCCAGCGGTTCATGGCTGTCAGGACCGCGAGGTTGATCAGGCTCAACACCAGATACGGCGCTTGTTTACCCAGCAAAAACTCCAGGCGGGTCAGGGGCGTGGCGTAGAAATTGGTGATCGAGCCGAGCTCTTTCTCCCGCACGATCCCCAGCGCGGTGAGCATGGCCGGGATGAACGCGAGGATCAGCGCCATCACCCCGGGCCCGATGGCGTTGACGCTGACCACATCCTGGTTGTAGCGGAAACGGGTTTCCAGTTTGGCGGCTGGCTGTCGATTCAGCGCAGGGCTGCTCTGCTCGGCCAGTCGTTCAATGTTGGTCAGGTGCACGGCCTCCACATAGTTGCGACTGGTCTCGGCGCGAAACGGCATGCCGCCATCGAGCCAGGCCGCCACGGTCGGTTGGCGACCGGCGTACAGGTCGCGACCAAAGCCTGGCGGGATCTCCAGCACCAATTTGATTTCCGAGCGCTGAAGACTGCGATGCAGTTCTGCGGCATCGCGGATCGACGGCTGCTCGCTGAAGTAGCGAGAGCCGCGAAAAGCTTCCAGGTAGGCTCGGCTTTGCGGCGTCTGGTCCTGGTCGTAGACGGCGAAGGCGAGTTTTTCCACGTCTAGGGAAATGCCGTAGCCGAAGATCACCATCATGAAAATCGCCCCCAGCAGGGCGAAGGTCATCCGTACTTTGTCCCGCAGCAATTCCTTGCCTTCGCGACTGGCAACCGCCACCAGTCGCCCGAGGCTGAAGCCGCGATCCGTCAACGGCATGACAGGCTTGATCGTCACGTCGGCGGGGGCGGCAGGTGTTGGTGGCTCGGCGGGGCCTTGAGCTTGTTCCAGGCAGGTAACAAATGCCGCTTCCAGTGTCTGCCCCTGGAATTGCTGTTGCAGTGCCGCCGGGGTATCGCAGGCGAGTACCTTGCCAGCGTGCATCAGCGAAATGCGGTCGCAGCGCTGGGCTTCGTTCATGAAGTGGGTCGAGAGAAAGATTGTTACGCCTTGCTCACGCGACAATTCGATCAGCAGACGCCAGAAATCGTCCCGTGCTGCCGGGTCAACACCGGAGGTCGGTTCGTCGAGGATCAGCACTTCCGGGCGATGCAGCACCGCCACCGCCAGCGACAAACGCTGGCGCAGGCCCAACGGCAATGCACCGGATTGCTGTTCGGCGACGCTGCCCAGGTTGAAGCGCTGGATCAGTTCGTCGATGCGCCAGGCGCTGTCGGTTTTGGGCAAATCGAACAGTCGCGCATGCAAATCGAGGTTCCGCCGCACGCTGAGCTCGCCATACAACGAGAAGCTTTGAGACATGAAACCGACCCGTTTGCGGGTGGCCAGGTCCTTGGCATCCACCGGATTACCCAACAGCGAGGCGCGGCCTTCGCTGGCCGGTATCAGCCCGGTGAGGACTTTCATGGTGGTGGTTTTGCCGCAGCCGTTGGAGCCCAGGAAGCCGAAAATCTCCCCGCGTCCGATGGCGAAGCTGACCTTGTCTACCGCGGTGAAATCACCGAAGCGCAGGGTCAGGTCGTGGGCTTCGATGGCGATGTCGGTGCTGGCGCGGGTTCTGGGTGCAATGACCAATGGTGGGTTGTCATGGTCGCGGCGGCCTTGAAAATGGGTGAACGCTTCATCGAGTTTTCCGCTGGCGGTGACGGCGACCAGTTCATGCGTGATACCGGTAGCGATCAGCTTGCCGCCGTCGAGCATCAGGCAGTGTTCGAATTGCTCGGCTTCTTCCATATAGGCGGTGGCGACCAGCAACGTCAGCTGCGGACGTTGGCGACGCACGTCGTCGATCAACTCCCAGAAGCGCCGTCGTGACAAGGGATCGACGCCGGTGGTGGGTTCGTCGAGGATCAGCAAATCCGGCTCGTGGATCAGCGCACAACAGAGTCCGAGCTTCTGTTTCATGCCGCCCGACAGCTTGCCTGCAGGGCGATCGGCAAAACCCAGCAGATCAGTGGCCAGCAACAGACTACGCATGCGCTGCTCGAAGTCGGCTTTCGAGAGCCCGAACAGGGTGGCAAAAAAGTGGATGTTCTCGCGGATCGACAGCTCGGGGTACAGATTGCCGCCCAGGCCCTGGGGCATGAACGCAATACGAGCGTAGAGGCTCTTGCGATGAAGGCGATCCTGGATTGAGCCGCCGAGCACCTCCAGTTGGCCTTGTTGCAGGGTTTTCACGCCGGCGATCAGCCCCAGCAGGCTCGACTTGCCGGCGCCATCTGGGCCGATCAGCCCACAGCGGGTGCCGGCCGGCAGGCTGAATGCGATGTCGGTCAGTGCCTGCTGTTTGCCATAACGGTGCTGGAGGCCGGTGGTGCGCAGCGCCAGGCCGGTCATTGCAGATTGGCCGGCCAGTCAACAGGGGCGGTGCGCACATAGCCGGCACCGGGCATGCCCGGTTTGGCCTGGGGCATGGCGCTCGGGTCAGTCAGTCGCAGCTTGACGCGGAACACCAGCTTTTGCCGCTCGTCGCGCGTTTCGACCTCTTTGGGCGTGAACTGCGATTTGGCCGCCACGAAACTGATTTTTGCCGGCAGTGGATGGCCGGGCAGGGCGTCGAGCAGGATCCGGGCTTCATCGCCGACGGTCAGGCGCCCGGTCACGGACGCTGAGAGGTAAAGATTCATGTACTGATCGTTCGGATCGATCAGCATTAATACGCGTCCGCCCGCACCGAGCACTTCGCCGGGCTCGGCCATGCGCAGCTGGATGACGCCGTCGATCGGCGCCCGCAAACTGCTGTCGTCGATTTCGCTGGTCAGTTGGGCGACCTGCGCCTGAGCCGCGCCAATGGCGGCCCCGACGGCCGAAACCTGGGCGCGGGCCGCAGCGACGGCGGCATTGGCGGTGTCGAAGCGCGCCTGTTGTTGGTCGATGATCTGGCCGCTGGCGTAACCGCGCCTGAACAGTTCCTGGGAGCGTTTGAGTTCCTGTTGGGCGAGCAATAGTTCGCTCTGGCGCAGTTGCACATTGGCCTGGGCGGCAGAAAGGTTCTCCCGGGCGCGCAGTACTTCGGCCTCGGCCTGGTTGCGCTGGGCTTCGAGGGTGCGGGTGTCCATGCGCGCCAGCAATTGCCCCTTGTTCACCTTGTCGCCTTCATTGACGCGTACTTCGGCCAGTCGCCCGGGCGTTTTACTGGCGATCTGCACTTCGGTGGCTTCGAGGCGCCCGTTGCCGACATACAGGCCTTCAGGCAGGCGGTCATGCATCGATTTCCAGTAACCAAAGCCCCCGGCGGCCAACAGCAGAATGATCAGAGAACTGGCGAAAAAAATCGAAGAGCGGCTGTGCGTTGACATTCGGGCATCCTGCGACGGTAACGTCCTAGTTTGAACGGGCGAGCGCCGAGGCGACTTGATGTCCGTCAACTGAAGGCCAAGCCTAACCCGATTGACCAGGTGACCGGCCGGTTCTGCATTATTTAGCGCAGGTCGAGCACCGCCGCCCATTGCTCGGCGGTTACCGGCATCACCGACAGTCGTGAGCCTTTCTGCACCAGCGGCATCTCTGCCAGTGCCGTCTGCTGTTTCAGGTAATCGAGCTTCAACACCTTGGAGAACGTCTCGACATGGGCGACGCTGATCGCGCTCCAGGCATTTTTCTCAGGCGTGGCCTTCGGGTCGAAGTAAACACTCTCGGGTTCCAGCGCCGTGGGGTCCGGATACGCTGCTTCGATGATTCGTCCGATCCCGGCGATGCCCGGTTCGGGGCAACTGGAGTGGTAAAAGAAAAACTCGTCGCCGACCGCCATGCCCCGCAGGAAATTGCGTGCCTGATAGTTGCGAACGCCGTCCCAGCGGGCTTCGCCGAGCTTCTCCAGGCCTTTGATCGAGAGCTCGTCGGGCTCGGATTTCATAAGCCAGTAGGCCATCTTTTTTGCTCCGAAAGCAGTGGTCAGGAACGTTGCCCGGCGATTTTATGACAAACCGACGGTCGGTTGACGCCAGCGTTTGCGTGTCGCTTCACGTTACCGCAGAATGCCGGACTTTTAAGCGAGACGCGGCAAGCACGGCCTATTTTGGATGCCGTTGCTGTCATCGTGTGCGACATGCCTTTAGGGGGGGCAATCGATGAAACGCAAACCGGATTTACTGTGGATTTTAGTGATTGTGTTCGGCCTGGGCGTCGTAACCACGGGTTATGCGCAAAGCCTGTGGGCGAACAAGACTGATGCACCGATCGAAGTCGCGCAACAACAGCAACAACCTCTAAAGCCGCATAAGCGCTAATACCGCTGCAAGCGACGCCGCTGATGGCAGTGGCGTCCGAGTCTAGCCCGCGAAATACCACTTCCTGTCAGTCACCGTTCCTTGCATCGGTACATCCCAGCTCGCTTGATCCAGTTTTTCGACTTTCTGACATTCATGGGCCAGGCCCAGTAGCGTCGGCTTGTGCCAGGTCTTGCGGCGCGCCAGATAGGCCAGGCTGCGATCATAGAAGCCGCCCCCCATCCCCAGGCGTCCGCCGTGTTCATCAAAGCCGACCAGCGGCAACAACACCAGATCCAGTGCCCAGACTTTGCGTTGCTTAGCCTGGTTGACCCGTGGTTCGAGAATGCGAAAGCGGTTGGGTCGCAGTTTTTCACCGGGGCGAATGCGCTGAAAGACCATCTTGGTTCGTGGCCAGGCGCTGAGGACGGGCAGGTAAGTCGCCTTGCCCCGACGTTGAGCTGCGCGCAGCAGCAGGCGCGGATCGATTTCGCCGTCGGTAGGCAGGTACAGGGAGATGTGTTTGGCGCGGCGAAACAGCGGATGTTGCGCCAATTGCCGATATAGCCCGCGAGCGGCCTGGCGTTGCTCACTGTTGCTCAGTGCGCGACGGGCCTGGCGCAGCATGCGTCGAAGTTGCGGGCGGGATAGCGGCGCAGGTTCGGTCATCGTCATGGGCTGTTCGAGTGTCGAGGGCACCAGGGCGGTGACATCGTAAAAAGCCGATGCCGGCAAAAAACCGGCATCGGCTTGAATCAGGCTCCCCGGATGAACCGCTGTCGACTTAGCCCTTGAACCCGAAAGTTCAAGGTGGAAGATGCAGTAGGCTTTAAGGCTTTCCGTCTAGCGGACATGCACACCAGCCCAACGTGCAACTTCCAGGGTAGTGCGAATCGGCTCAGGGACATCGTCAACTGGCAAGCACCCCAGGGAGTGGCGCGAGTATACCGCAACCTCCCTCGGGAATCAGCCTTTGCTGACATCCGGATCGGTGGCGAGCACCAGATCCACCCGATCAAGCAGATCACGCACCTGCTCGCGGGTCGAACCACTGGCCTGTACGTCAGGACGTTCTCGCGTATGCAACAGATCGTGGGTGATGTTCAGCGCGGCCATCACGGCGATGCGATCGGCGCCGATCACTTTGCCGCTGCTGCGGATTTCGCGCATTTTGCCGTCCAGGTAACGGGCGGCGCTCACCAGATTGCTGCGCTCTTCCTGGGGGCAAATGATCGAGTACTCTTTATCGAGGATCTGCACGGTAACGCTATTGCTTGAACTCATGAGTCTTGCTCCAGGGCCTTGAGGCGCGAAATCATCGATTCGACCTTACGCCGGGCGATTTCGTTTTTTTCAATGAGGTGCGCGCGTTCCTCGCGCCAGGTCTTTTCCTGAGCTAATAAGAGTCCGTTCTGGCTCTTAAGTTGCTCGACTCGGGTAATTAGCAGCTCGAGTCTGGCCATCAGCGCTTGCAAGTCGGTGTCTTCCATACGTGTTCCACGGGATTTGTCTGATGGGGGGTAACTGGCAGCCTTTAATAGTCTTGGCGAGTCTGTCGATGTAGGATACAAGGCCTTCATTCTAGACATAGCGCCGTCTGGCGCCTAGCTGCCCATGCCCATTCAGAATTCTCCGTATCAAGCCTTCGCCACCCTGCTGAGCACCAGCGGCCATCCTGTATCGCCTGCCGAACTGCACGGCCTGTTGCTCGGTCGCAGTTGCGCCGGCGCTGGTTTTGAAGCCGATGGCTGGCTGGTCGACGCCGCCGAACTGCTCGAAGGCGAACCACAAGACAACGTCCGCAACGCCCTGATCGGCCTGCAAGAGATGGTCAAGGGCGAGCTGACCAGCGACGACATGACGGTCGTTCTACTGCTGCCGACCGACGACGCGCCGCTGACCGAACGTGCCGCCGCACTGGGTCAGTGGTGTCAGGGCTTCCTCAGCGGTTTCGGCCTGAACTGCCGTGACAGTAGCATGCTGAGCTCCGAAGCCACCGAAGTCCTGCAGGATCTCGCGGCTATCGCTCAGGTGCAAGACGCGCTGGAAGAGTCCGACGACGGCGAAAGTGACTATATGGAAGTCATGGAGTACCTGCGGGTCGCGCCATTGCTGCTGTTCACCGAAACCAAGAAACCGGCGCAAGCCGCTGCTGCCAAACCTTCTCTGCACTGATCGTTTGCAAGGGACTTCCATCTGCCCATGATTCATATCCCTAAATCGGAATACACCCGCCGCCGCAAGGCGTTGATGGCGCAGATGGAACCCAACAGCATCGCAATCCTGCCGGCCGCTGCCGTGGCGATCCGCAATCGCGACGTCGAGCACGTTTACCGACAGGACAGCGACTTCCAGTACCTCAGCGGTTTCCCCGAGCCCCAGGCCGTCATCGTGCTGATACCCGGTCGTGAGCATGGCGAATACATCCTGTTCTGCCGTGAACGCAACGCTGAACGCGAACTGTGGGACGGCCTGCGTGCCGGGCAGGAAGGTGCGATCCGTGATTTCGGCGCCGACGATGCCTTTCCGATCACCGACATCGACGACATCCTGCCGGGCCTGATCGAAGGCCGTGACCGGGTGTATTCGGCCATGGGCAGCAATCCGGAGTTCGACCGTCACCTGATGGACTGGATCAATGTGATCCGCTCCAAGGCGAACCTGGGCGCTCAGCCGCCGAAAGAATTCGTTGCGCTGGATCATCTGCTGCACGACATGCGCCTGTATAAATCGGCGGCAGAAGTGAAGGTGATGCGCGAAGCCGCACGGATCTCGGCGCAGGCGCACATTCGTGCGATGCAGGCCAGCCGTGTCGGCTTGCATGAGTTCAGCCTGGAAGCCGAGCTCGATTACGAGTTTCGCAAAGGCGGGGCGAAAATGCCGGCTTATGGTTCGATCGTCGCCGCCGGGCGCAATAGCTGCATCCTGCATTACCAGCAGAATGACGCACTGCTCAAGGACGGCGATCTGGTGCTGATCGATGCCGGTTGCGAGATCGACTGTTACGCCAGCGACATCACCCGCACCTGGCCGGTCAACGGCAAGTATTCGCCGGAACAGAAAGCGATCTACGAGTTGGTGCTGGAAGCGCAAGCCGCTGCGTTTGCCCAGATCGCCCCCAACAAGCACTGGAACCAGGCGCACGAGGCGACGGTTCAAGTGATTACCGCCGGCCTGGTGAAGCTCGGTTTGTTGCAGGGCGATGTCGATGAGTTGATCGCCAGCGAAGCCTACAAGGCGTTTTACATGCACCGCGCCGGCCATTGGCTGGGGATGGATGTGCATGACGTCGGCGAGTACAAGATCGGCGGAGAATGGCGGGTGCTGGAAGTCGGCATGGCGCTGACCGTCGAGCCGGGCATCTACATTGCCCCGGACAATCTGAACGTGGCGAAGAAATGGCGCGGCATTGGCGTGCGCATCGAGGATGACGTGGTGGTAACCAAACAGGGCTGTGAAATCCTGACCAACGGCGTGCCGAGAACGGTCGCCGAGATCGAGGCCTTGATGGCCGCTGCACGGACTCAGGCGGCATGAACCGAGTCAACCTGGCAATCATTGGTGGCGGTCTGGTGGGCGCCAGCCTGGCGTTGGCCTTGCAGGCCGGTGCCCGTGCCCGTGGCTGGAAGATCGTGCTGATCGAACCGTTTGCCCCCGGCGACGGCTACCAGCCAAGCTACGACGCGCGCTCTTCGGCGCTGTCTTTCGGTGCTCGGCAAATTTATCAGCGGTTGGGCGTGTGGCAGGAAATCTCCCGCCGCGCCGAGCCGATCAAACAGATCCATGTTTCCGACCGGGGGCGCTTCTCCACCGCGCGACTGTCGGCCATGGAAGAGGGTGTTCCGGCCCTGGGCTACGTGGTGGAAAATGCCTGGCTGGGCCAATGCCTCTGGCAGGGTCTGGACAAGGAGGTGATCAGTTGGCGCTGCCCGGCCGAAGTCACGCGCATGGAACCGCTGGAAGACGGCTACCGCTTGACCCTCAACGATGAAACCACTCTGGAGTGCGAGCTCGCGGTGCTGGCCGATGGCGGCCGTTCGGGCTTGCGCGAGCAACTGGGGATCGGCGTCAAAAAGCGTCCATACAACCAAAGTGCATTGATCGCCAACATTACCCCCAGCGAAGCCCACAACGGCATGGCGTTCGAGCGCTTTACCGATGATGGTCCGATGGCCTTGCTGCCGCTGCCGGAAAACCGCTGCGCGCTGGTCTGGACTCGCTTGGGCATGGACGCGCAGCGTCTGGCGGCACTCGATGAGCGCAGCTTTCTCAGCGAGTTGCAGGGTGTGTTTGGCTATCGCCTCGGCACGCTCAAGCAGGTGGGGGCGCGGAATCTATACCCGTTGTCGTTGATCGAGGCCGAAGAGCAGGTACGTCCGCATCTGGCCGTGCTGGGCAACGCGGCCCATAGCCTGCACCCGATCGCCGGTCAGGGCTTCAACCTGTCGTTGCGCGACGCCCAGGCCCTGGCCGAGGCGCTGCTTGCCAGCCCGAGTGCACCGGGCGACTTCGCCACCTTGCAGGCTTACCGCGAACGCCAGCGCCTGGATCAGAACCTCACGGTGGGCTTCTCCGATCAGGTCACCCGGTTGTTCGGCAGTACCCAGCCGCTGGTCTCGCTGGGCCGCAACATCGGCCTGTTGGGCCTCGATCTGTTGCCGCCGGCCAAACGTTGGTTCGCCCGGCAAGCCATGGGGTTGGGAACACGCTCCGATGGTTGAGTGGTTACCCCGGTGTTTCGATACTCAGGACGGCGCTGGCAGCGTGGTCGATAAAACCCTTTACGTGCGGCTCACGCCGCAAGCGAGACAGGCTTAAAGCATGGAAATGCGCGCAGATCTGCTGATTGTCGGGGCCGGAATGGTCGGGAGCGCGTTGGCGCTGGCGTTACAGAACAGCGGGCTGGAAGTCCTGCTGCTCGACGGCAGCCCCATGAGCGTCAAACCCTTCGATGTGCAGTCGGCATTCGAGCCTCGAGTGAGCGCCTTGTCGGCCGCCAGTCAGCGGATCCTCGAGCGTCTGGGCGTGTGGGACGGTGTCGTCAGCCGGCGTAGCAGCCCTTATACCGACATGCACGTCTGGGACGGCAGCGGCACCGGGCAGATTCATTTCTCGGCCACCAGCGTCCACGCCGAGGCACTGGGGCATATCGTCGAAAACCGCGTGGTGCAGGATGCACTGCTCGATCGCCTGCACGATTGCGACCTGGGCCTGCTGGCCAATGCGCGCCTGGAGCAGATGCGCCGTTCCGGTGACGATTGGCTGCTGACCCTGGCCGATGGTCGCACGCTACGTGCACCGCTGGTGATCGCGGCGGACGGCGCCAACTCGGCGGTGCGTCGTCTTGCGGGTGTCGCGACCCGCGAGTGGGATTATCTGCATCACGCCATCGTCACCAGTGTTCGCAGCTCGCTGCCGCATCAGATGACCGCCTGGCAGCGTTTTACCGATTACGGCCCGCTGGCCTTCCTGCCCTTGGAGCGGGATGGCCAGCAGGACTGGTGCTCGATCGTCTGGTCGACCACCCCGAGCGAAGCCGAACGCCTGATGGCGCTGGATGACGAAGGTTTCTGCCGTGAGCTGGAGCGCGCCTTCGAAGGGCGTTTGGGCAAGGTGCTGAGCGCCGACCCGCGACTTTGCGTGCCGTTGCGTCAGCGCCATGCCAAGCGTTATGTGGCTGAGGGGCTGGCGCTGATCGGCGATGCCGCTCACACCATTCACCCGTTGGCCGGGCAGGGCGTCAACCTCGGTTTCCTCGATGCCGCAGTGTTGGCTGAAGTGCTGCTGCAGGCGGCCAGCCGTGGCGAGCGCCTGGCGGACGTGAAAGTCCTCAGCCGCTACGAGCGTCGGCGCATGCCGCACAACCTGGCGTTGATGGCAGCGATGGAAGGCTTTGAGCGTTTGTTCCAGGCCGATCCGTTGCCACTGCGCTGGTTGCGTAATACCGGGTTGAAAATGGTCGACCAGATGCCCGAAGCCAAGGCGTTGTTTGTGCGCGAAGCGCTTGGATTGATCGGGGATCTGCCGGCATTGGCCAAGGCCTGAAGTCCTTTGTGAGGCTGATGGCCTCATCACGAGCAGGCTCCCCCACATTGGAGTGCAATCCCCGGTGGTGCAACATCTGGTAACTCCTCCAGGGCGGGATCGGTTGAGAAGCTAAATGTGAGTCCTTATCATTTCGACTCATTTTTGATTTCGAGAGACCGCTCCCATGTTGGCACCGAAGCGTCTACTGACAGCCCTCGCCCTGACCCTGATCGGCACCACTGCCCAGGCCGCCGACGAGGTGGTGGTCTACTCCTCGCGTATCGACGAGCTGATCAAACCGGTCTTCGATGCCTACACCCAAAAAACCGGCGTAAAGGTGAAGTTCATCACCGACAAGGAAGCGCCGCTGATGCAGCGCATCAAGGCCGAAGGCGAAAACGCCACCGCCGACCTGCTGCTGACCGTCGATGCCGGCAACCTTTGGCAGGCCGAGCAAATGGGCATCCTGCAGCCGTTCACCTCCAAGGTGATCGACACCAACATCCCGCAGCAATACCGCGCCGCGTCTCACGCCTGGACCGGTCTGAGCCTGCGGGCGCGGACCATCGCCTATTCCACCGACCGGGTAAAACCCTCGGACCTGAGCACTTACGAAGCGTTGGCCGACAAGCAGTGGGAAGGCCGGCTG
The DNA here is from genome assembly GCF_000217955.3 of Pseudomonas fluorescens HK44. Taxonomy (GTDB): domain Bacteria; phylum Pseudomonadota; class Gammaproteobacteria; order Pseudomonadales; family Pseudomonadaceae; genus Aquipseudomonas; species Aquipseudomonas fluorescens_AQ. The sequence continues at coordinate 272,960 of NZ_AFOY02000019.1, forward strand.
TGCCTGCGTACCGCGAAGAAGGTCTATAACCAGTCGTTGACCGCGACCCTGATTGAAACCCACGGCGCGGAAAAAACCGAAGAGATCCTCAAGGGTTGGGTGCGCAACCTGTCCACTGACGTGTTCTCTGACGACATCGCCGTACTGCAAGCGATCAGCGCCGGGCAATGCGACGTCGGTATCGTCAACACTTACTACTACGGCCGTCTGCATCAGCAGAAGCCGGATCTGCCGGTCAAGCTGTTCTGGCCGAACCAGGCCGACCGTGGCGTACACGTGAACCTGTCGGGCATTGGCCTGACCAAGCACGCTCCGCACCCGGAAGCCGCCAAGGCCCTGGTGGAATGGATGACCACACCTGAAGCGCAAAAGATCTTCGCCGACGCTAACCAGGAGTTCCCGGCCAACCCGGCGGTGAAACCGTCCGCGGAAGTCGAGGCCTGGGGCACGTTTAAACCGGACACCCTGCCGGTTGAAGTGGCTGGCCTGCGTCAGGCTGAAGCCATTCGCCTGATGGACCGCGCCGGCTGGAACTGATTCGCCGGTATTGTGGCGAGGGAGCTTGCTCCCGCTCGGCCGCGAAGCGGTCGTAATCCGGCAATCGCGTTCCATCTGAATATTCGCGGTGGCTGATTTTAGGGTCGCTTCGCCCGAGCGCGGACCGACCCGCGGGAGCAAGCTCCCTCGCCACAAAATAGGGCTGGCTGCATTACTGCGTCGGCTCCGAACTTTTTAGAGACTTTCCTTGGCCCATCCCGCCCAACGCCGTTGGTATCCGCTGGTTTTCGTCGTCGCCGCCCTGGTGGTTCTGCCACTGAGCGTGTTGCTGCTGTCGTGGCAAACCGTCGATATGCAGATCTGGTCGCACCTGTGGGACACCCAGATGCCGCGCCTGCTGGGCAACACCCTGATGCTGATCCTCGGCGTCGGGGTTGGCGTAACGCTGTTGGGCGTGAGCCTGGCGTGGCTGACCAGTCTCTGCGAATTCCCCGGGCGACGTTGGCTGGATTGGGCGCTGATGTTGCCGTTTGCGATCCCGGCCTATGTGCTGGCGTTCGTTTTCGTTGGATTGCTGGATTTTGCAGGCCCTGTGCAAACCCTGCTTCGCGAGTGGTTCGGCAGTGGCTTGCGGTTGCCGCGCGTGCGCTCCACCGGTGGGGTGATTGTGGTATTGGTGTTGGTGTTCTATCCCTACGTCTATTTGCTGGCGCGCACGGCGTTTCTGGCCCAGGGCAAAGGTCTGATGGAGGCTGCACGCGTGCTTGGCCAATCACCGTGGCAAGCATTCTGGCGTGTGGCCTTGCCGATGGCCCGGCCGGCGATTGGTGCCGGTGTGGCTCTGGCGTTGATGGAGACGCTGGCGGATTTCGGCGCAGTGTCGGTGTTCAACTTCGACACCTTCACCACAGCCATTTACAAAACCTGGTACGGCTTCTTCAGCCTGTCGAGCGCTGCACAACTGGCCAGCCTGTTGCTGTTGGTGGTGATGTTGCTGCTGTACGGCGAGCGCCGTGCGCGTGGCGCCAGCCGGGCGAGTAACGAGAGGCCACGGGGCAAGGCGCTTTATCACCTGCGCGGGTTCAAGGCTGTGGCCGCTACCGGTTGGTGCGGGCTGGTGTTCGCCTGCGCGTTTGTCATTCCATTGCTGCAACTGCTGGCGTGGTTCTGGCAGCGCGGGCGCTTCGACCTGGATGAGCGTTACGCCGGGCTGATCATCCATACGTTGTACCTGGGCGCCATGGCAGCGCTGATCACCGTCAGCGTCGCGCTGCTGCTGGCGTTTGCCCGGCGCCTGGCGCCGACCCGGACGATTCGCTCCGGGGTCAGCCTGGCCAACATCGGCTACGCCTTGCCCGGATCGGTGCTGGCGGTATCGATCATGCTGGCGTTCAGTTACCTGGACCGAGAATTGGTGGTGCCGCTGTCGGGCTGGCTCGGCGGTGCAGGCAAACCGTTGCTGCTGGGCAGCCTGTCGGCGTTGTTGCTGGCGTATCTGGTGCGCTTTATCGCGGTGGCCTACGGCCCGTTGGAAAATAGCCTGGCGCGGATCCGTCCGTCGTTGCCGGAAGCTGCACGCTGTTTGGGTGTCAGTGGGCCACGACTGTTTTTCAAGGTGTATCTGCCGTTGTTGCTGCCCGGCACGTTGAGCGCGGCGCTGCTGGTGTTCGTCGATGTGCTCAAGGAAATGCCCGCAACCTTGCTGATGCGCCCGTTTGGCTGGGACACGCTGGCGGTGCGGATCTTCGAAATGACCAGCGAAGGCGAGTGGGCGCGGGCGTCATTGCCGGCGCTGACACTGATTCTGGTAGGCCTGTTGCCAGTCATCGGGTTGATTCGACGTTCGGCACATCAAAACGGCTAGGTGCCAGTCCTACACCTTGCGGCTACAATGCGCGGCATTCGGTGCGGATCGTCCTTCAGACCGGGTCGCTGAAATAGGCTGAAAGCCTTCTACTTCAAGGCTTTCAACCATGCAGCGCCTGTCCGTACCTTCGCCACGCCCGGAAGGAGAAACCCATGGGACAGCGTACGCCTCTGTATGACCTTCATCTCGCACTTGGCGCGAAGATGGTCGATTTTGGCGGTTGGGATATGCCATTGCATTACGGTTCACAGGTCGAGGAACACCATCAGGTGCGCCGCGACTGTGGGGTTTTCGATGTCTCCCATATGACCGTAATCGATGTCAGCGGCCCTCAGGCCAAGGCCTGGCTCCAGCATTTGCTGGCCAATGATGTCGAACGTCTGCACAGCGTCGGCCGTGCCTTGTACAGCACCATGCTCAATGAGCGGGGCGGGGTGGTCGACGACATGATTGTCTATCGCCTGGAAGACGCTTACCGCCTGGTGGTAAACGCCGCCACCCGTGATCAGGACATGGCCTGGATGCAGGCCCAGCTCGGCAATTATCAGGTGCAACTGCACGAGCGCAGCGAGTTGGCGATGCTGGCGATTCAAGGTCCGCAGGCGCGGCAAAAGATCGCCGAACTGGTGACCCAGTCCCGTGGCACGCTGATCCAGCAGCTCAAACCGTTTGAAGGTCAGTGTGACGGTGACTGGTTCATCGCCCGTACCGGTTACACCGGCGAAGACGGTCTGGAGATTGCCCTGCCGGCCGATCAGGCGCCGGGATTCTTCAACGATCTGGTCGGAGCGGGCATATCGCCCATTGGCCTTGGCGCCCGCGACACGCTGCGCCTTGAGGCTGGTATGAACCTCTACGGCCAGGACATTCATCAGGATGTCTCACCGCTGGCTTCCAATATGGCCTGGAGCATTGCCTGGGAACCGGCCACTCGTCAGTTCATTGGCCGGGCCGCGCTTGAGGCTGAACGGGCAGCCGGGGTGAAGCAAAAACTGGTCGGTCTGGTGCTCGAAGAGCGTGGGGTTTTACGCGCTCATCAGGTGGTTCGCATCGCTGATGTTGGCGAAGGTGAGATCACCAGTGGTAGTTTCTCTCCTACGCTTAGCAAATCGATCGCCCTGGCGCGGGTGCCGATGGCGACCGCCGACCGGGCAGAAGTGGAAATTCGTGGCAAGTGGTACCCGGTTCGGGTGGTCAAACCGACTTTCGTGCGTCACGGCAAAACCCTGATCTAACTTTTTCTGGCGGGCCAACACCGCTGAAATTTCTTCTTGAGGATACAGAACATGAGCGATATCCCTACCGACCTGCGTTTTGCCGAAAGTCACGAGTGGGCGCGTCTGGATGAAGATGGCGGCGTAAAAGTCGGTATTTCAGACCATGCTCAGGAAGCTTTGGGTGATGTGGTGTTCGTCGAGTTGCCGGAAATCGGCAAAGTCTTCGCTGCCGGTGAAGCTGCGGGCGTAGTCGAGTCGGTCAAGGCTGCTTCGGATATCTACTCACCGGTCTCCGGAACAGTCATCGCCGTTAACGAAGAGTTGGCCAACAGCCCGGAACTGGTCAACAGCGCGCCATACGACAGCTGGTTCTTCAAACTCGAGCCGACTGATACCTCTGAGCTGGACAAGTTGCTCGACCCTACTGGCTACAAGAACGCCATCGGCGAGTAATGCTCGCCCCGTAGGAGCACGGCTTGCCGGCGATAGCGCTCTCAAGATCGCCATCGCCGGCAAGCCGTGCTCCTACAAAAGCGTCACGCTCAAGCCTGCAATACAGCCTTCACCGCCGCCACTGAACGCTCGACATCGCTTTTGCTCATGGCCGTGAACATCGGCAGCGAGACGATCAGGCGACCGACGCGTTCGGACACCGGGAACATGCCTTCCTTGAAACCGCGTTCGCGGTAAAGGCTCAGCAGGTGGATGGGCGGGTAGTGGTAGCCGATGCCGACGCCCAGCTCCTGCATTTGCTCCATGAAGGTTGCGCGGGCCGGTTTGCCGTCCTTGCGCTCTGGCAATACCAGTTGGAACAAGTGCCAGTTGCTGTTGGTGAAGTCTGCCGGTGGCAGCTGCGCACCGTATTTGGCTTCGAAATCGCTGCCGAAACAGGCGAAGTAATGCTTGGCCAGTTCGCGGCGGTGAGCGGTGATGGCTTCAATGTGGGCGAATTGGCCCAGGCCAATGGCCGCTGCCACGTCGGTCATGTTGAACTTGCCACCCAGCACGTCGACGTCCAGGCCGTCGAAGCCGGTACGGGTCACGCCTTGCAGGCGATACTTCTCGGCCAGGCGCACTTCTTCAGCGTTGTTCAATACCAGGCAGCCACCTTCCGAGGAGGTGACGTTCTTGTTCGCCTGGAAGCTGAACGACACGAAGTCGCCTGTAGCGCCGATGCGCTGACCATTCCAGCTCGAACCCAATGCCTGGGCGGCGTCTTCGACAATGCGCAGGCCGTGTTTCTTGGCGATCGCGTACAGGCGGCTCATGTCCACCGGCAAACCGGCGAGGTACACCGGGATAATGGCCTTGGTACGCGGGGTAATAGCCGCTTCGAGCTGGTCCAGGTCGATGTTGCGGGTGATCGGGTCGATGTCGGCAAACACCGGGGTGGCGCCGACTTCGAGAATCACGTTGGCCGTGGCGACCCAGGAAATCGGTGTAGTGATGACTTCGTCACCGGCACCGATCCCGGCGATGCGCAGGGCGATCTCCATGGTGCAGGTCCCGGAGTTGAAGGTACGCACCGGACGGCCGCCAAAAAACTCCGAAAGCTGTGCTTCGAATGCCTGCACCTTCGGCCCGCTGGTGATCCAGCCGGAGCGCAAGACATCGCCGACAGCGGCAATTGTGGCTTCATCGATAGTAGGTTTGGAAAATGGCAGAAAAGGCAGTTGGCTCATGACGATCAGTGCACCCGATTGGCTGACGGTGGATATATGCGCCGCACATGATGAGCCTGATTGAGCAAAGACGCCATGCCGAGTGCGCAGGGGGAGCTATGCTGCTGTGATCGAGTTGCATCGACGTTGAGCGCCATTCAAGAGAGAGCCCGTCATGTCCCAGTTGCCATCCTTGAGCCAGTTACGAGACCCGAATGCCTTTCTGCGGCGCCACTTGGGGCCGGACACCGCCGAGCAGCAGGCGATGCTCGACAGCCTCGGGCTTGGCAGCCGTGTCGAGCTGATCGAGCAGACAGTGCCTCCGGGAATTCGCCTCAATCGCGTATTGGACTTGCCGCCAGCGCTCGATGAAGAAGCCGCGCTGGCCAAGCTGCGCGGCTATGCCGAACAGAATCAGGTCTGGACCAGCCTGATCGGCATGGGTTACCACGGCACCCTGACGCCCGCGGTGATTTTGCGCAACGTGCTGGAAAATCCCGGTTGGTACACCGCCTACACCCCCTATCAGCCAGAAATTGCTCAGGGGCGACTCGAAGCACTGCTCAATTTCCAGCAGTTGACCATCGACCTGACGGGCCTGGAACTGGCCAACGCCTCGTTGCTCGACGAAGCCACGGCGGCGGCTGAAGCCATGGCACTGGCCAAGCGTGTCGCGAAGTCGAAAAGCAATCTGTTCTTCGTCGACGAGAACTGTCATCCACAAACCATTTCCGTGGTGAAGACCCGCGCTGAAGGCGTTGGCTTCGAGCTGATCGTCGACACTGTGGATAACCTGAAACGGCATCAGGTGTTTGGCGCGCTGCTGCAGTATCCCGATACCCATGGCGAAATCCGCGACCTGCGCCCGCTGATCGATCACTTGCATGCGCAGCAGGCGCTGGCCTGCGTTGCGGCTGATCTGCTGAGCCTGTTGTTGCTGACGCCGCCAGGTGAAATGGGGGCTGACGTGGTATTCGGCTCGTCCCAGCGCTTTGGCGTACCGATGGGCTACGGCGGCCCGCACGCAGCGTTTTTCGCCAGCCGCGATGAATACAAACGAGCGATTCCCGGGCGGATCATCGGCGTTTCGAAAGATGCTCGCGGCAATGTCGCGCTGCGCATGGCCCTGCAAACCCGCGAGCAACACATCCGTCGCGAGAAGGCCAACTCGAACATCTGCACGGCCCAGGTCTTGTTGGCCAATATCGCCAGTTTTTACGCGGTCTACCACGGCCCGCAGGGGCTCAAACGGATTGCGCAACGGGTACACCGGCTAACGTGCATTCTCGCCGCCGGGCTGGAGCGCAACGGTATCACCCGGCTCAACCGGCATTTCTTCGACACTTTGACCCTGGAAGTTGGCGGCAGCCAGACCGCGATCATCGACAGCGCCAAAGCGGCGCAGATCAATCTGCGGATTCTTGGGCGCGGGCAGGTTGGTTTGAGTCTCGACGAGAGCTGTGACGAACGCACGGTGGCCAAGCTGTTTGATGTGTTCCTGGGCGCCGATCACGGGCTTGATGTCGCCGAGCTGGATCGCGAGCCGCTGGTCTCCGGGATTCCCGATGGCTTGTTGCGGGCCACGCCGTATTTGCGCCATCCGGTGTTCAACGCCCACCACAGCGAAACCGAAATGCTGCGTTACCTCAAGCACCTGGAGAACAAGGACCTGGCGCTCAACCAGTCGATGATTGCGCTGGGCTCCTGCACCATGAAGCTCAACGCCAGCAGCGAGATGATCCCGATCACCTGGCCAGCATTCGCCAACCTGCACCCGTTTGCGCCGAAAGAGCAGGCGGTGGGTTATTCGCTGATGATCAGCGAACTGGAAAGCTGGCTCTGCGCGATCACCGGTTTTGATGCGATCTGCATGCAGCCCAACTCCGGCGCCCAAGGTGAATACGCCGGGTTGCTGGCGATCCGCAAATACCATGAAAGCCGTCAGCAAGGTGCGCGCGATATCTGTCTCATTCCCGCGTCTGCCCACGGCACCAACCCGGCCTCGGCACAGATGGCCGGGATGCGGGTGGTGATCGTCGACTGCGACGATGCCGGTAACGTCGATCTCGATGACCTGAAAGCCAAGGCGACGGCTGCCGGCGACAAGCTTTCCTGCCTGATGGCCACTTACCCTTCGACCCATGGGGTGTACGAAGAGGGCATCAGCGAAATCTGTGAAGTTATCCACAGCCACGGCGGTCAGGTGTACATGGATGGCGCCAACCTCAACGCGCAAGTCGGACTGGCTCGGCCGGCGGATATCGGCGCCGATGTCTCGCACATGAACCTGCACAAGACCTTCTGCATTCCCCATGGCGGCGGCGGGCCGGGGATGGGGCCGATTGGGGTGCGGGCGCATTTGGCGCCGTTCGTTGCCAATCACCCGGTGGTGCCGATCGAGGGACCCCATCCGCAGAATGGCGCGGTCAGCGCGGCGCCTTGGGGCAGTGCGAGCATTTTGCCGATCAGCTGGATGTACATCGCGATGATGGGGCCGCAGTTGGCGGATGCCAGTGAAGTGGCGATTCTTTCGGCCAATTACCTGGCGAAACAGTTGTCCGGTGCGTTCCCGGTGCTCTATACCGGGCGCAACGAGCGGGTGGCGCACGAATGTATCCTCGACTTGCGACCGCTCAAGGCACAGACCGGTATCAGCGAAGAAGATGTTGCCAAGCGGTTGATGGATTACGGCTTCCATGCACCGACCATGTCTTTCCCGGTGCCGGGTACGTTGATGGTCGAGCCTACCGAAAGTGAGTCCAAGGCGGAACTGGATCGCTTTATCAGCGCGATGCTGAGTATTCGCGCGGAAATTGCCGAGGTGCAGAATGGCAATTGGTCTGCCGAGGACAACCCGCTGAAACGCTCTCCGCATACGTTGGCGGACATTACCGGCGTCTGGGATCGGCCCTACAGCATCGAACAAGCGGTGACCCCGGACACGCACACCAGGCTGCATAAATACTGGCCGACGGTGAACCGCGTGGACAACGTTTACGGGGATCGCAACCTGTTCTGCGCCTGCGTGCCGGTGGATGAATACCGCTGAAATGCACTGCTTTGATGAGGCGCAAATCAAATAATGAAATGGCTACCCCCGCCGCCCCCTGTGATCGCCCACTAAGCTTTCGCAGGGGGCTCATCGGAGACCGTTGCCATGAACAAAGTAGCTATTGCCGCCATCGATCTGGGAAAACACTCTTTCCATCTACACGCGCAAGATGATCGTGGTCATGAGCTTTACCGCAAAAAGTTTACTCGTGCGGCGCTCATGCAGCACCTGATGAATCTCGAACCCTGCACCGTTGTGATGGAAGCCTGCGGCGGAGCCCACTTCATGGCGCAGGAGGTCGCGAAGCTGGGACATACGCCCAAGCTCATTGCCCCGCATCTCGTACGCCCTTACGTGAAAAGCAACAAAAACGACTTCGCTGATGCCGAGGCGATCTGCGAGGCGGCGACTCGTCCAACAATGCGCTTTGTACACCCCAAAACCCAGGCTCAGCAGCTGCTGGCCATGCTCAACTCGACACGCGATTCGTTCATCAAAGAGCGCACCGCGACCGTCAATCGGATTCACGCAGCGCTTTTGGAGGTCGGCGTCAGTCTGGCCACAGGCTTCAAGCCCATCAAAGAACTGCCCGCTCGGCTTGAAGCGAGTTCAATTCCTGTGCCCATCAAAAAACTTCTGACGAGGTTGCAGGAGCACTTCACCTATCTGGATGGGCAGATCAAGACGCTGGACAAGGAAGTGGAATGCCAGGCCGCCGAAGATGATCTGGCGGCTCGTTTGATGACCATGCCCTGCGTAGGCCCGATCACCTCCAGCGTCCTGGCTGCCGAATTGGGCGATGGCAAGCAGTTCAAATGCGGCCGAGGCTATTCGGCCTCAATCGGGCTGATACCCAAACAGCATTCTACGGGCGGCAAGACCGTCCTGCTGGGCATCAGCAAGCGAGGTGATCGCAACCAGCGGCGCCTGCTTGTCCAATGTGCCCGTGTTTACCTGATGCAACTGGACCGACAGAAAGGCTGGCTGGCGGACTGGGTCCGGCAGCTATTGGCCCACCATCACTCCAACCATGTGGTCTGCGCGCTGGCCAACAAGCTGGCAAGGATCGCCTGGGCGATTGCTGCCCACCACACTGAATTTGATGCAGGGCCAACCGCGATGAACGCCTGACCCTGCTGTCACCCGAGCACCACCCACCTGGTTTTGCGATGCTGGATAACAGATGACGTGAACGGCTAACCGGCCTGACGACAACCCTGAGCTCCCACACGGCTGAAAGGCCGTTCGAATAATTAGGATCGTTAGGCATCGATTCTCATCGAGGCGCGGGGTTGCCACCCCACACAGACGCCGGATAGATGAAAGCAAGCCAAACACGCATCAAAAACAGTATTGCAGAAAAGGGGGTAACCATAGATGTGGGAGCGAGCAGGCTCGCTCCCACAATGGATCGCATTTTTACAGCAACAAAATTATTCCGGGGCTACAGCGTTCTTGGCCAAAATTGCGTTGGCCAGTTCCATGTCGGTAGCCTTCAAACCTGGGTTGTCCGCACGGACTTTCTGCATGGCAGATTCCAGGTACGGACCACGGATATTGCCGTCACTGGCCACGAAACTGCTGGCGTCGTCCTGAGCGGCAACGACCAGCTTGTGATCCCTGGAGGTCAGGTAGGTGGACGCGGTGGTCGCGCCTGAGGAAATAACTTCTTGCAAGATGCCGTCATGGTCGTGGTCATGGGCCATTGCTGAACCGACAGACAGAGACAGCAAGGCAAGCGTAGCGGCAGCAAGTTTAAAGCGCATTGTGGGTGACTCCAGTGGGGTTTCTGGCGGGTTGGATTGCCAATACCCCAAACGAGTTCCGTAGCGTTCATCGGCGTGTTCGACCAGGATGCCCCCCGCTATTTCTGCTCACTCTGCGGTGTCACCCGCAGCACCTCTTCAATCGTCGTCAACCCCGCCGCCACTTTTTGTGCCCCCGACAGCCGCAGACTGCGCATGCCTTCCTTGAACGCCTGACGACGGACGGCGAGCAGGTCGGTGTCGGGGTTGATCAGGGCTTTGACGCTGTCGGTCATTTGCATGATTTCGTAGACCCCGGCGCGTCCGCGATAACCGGTGTCGCGGCATTCCAGGCAGCCAATCGCGCGTTGGGCGTTGCCAGGCAGCGGTGCTTGCCAGGGCCGGGTCAAGGTTTGCCAGTCGTCTTCGCCCAGTGTCAGCGGTGCCTTGCAATGCGGGCACAGCGTGCGGACCAGACGTTGCGCCATGACTCCCAGTACGGTGGCTTTGATCAGGTAATGCGGCACGCCGAGTTCCAGCAGGCGGCTGATCGCGCTCGGTGCGTCGTTGGTGTGCAGGGTCGACAGCACCAGGTGCCCGGTGAGCGCCGCTTGAATGGCCATTTCGGCGGTTTCGAGGTCGCGGATCTCACCGATCATGATGATGTCCGGATCTTGTCGCATCAGTGCGCGTACGCCGCTGGCAAAGGTCAGGTCAATGTTGTGCTGGACCTGCATCTGATTGAACGCCGGCTCGACCATTTCGATCGGGTCTTCGATGGTGCAGAGGTTGACCTCTGGCGTCGCGAGTTTTTTCAGCGTGGTGTAGAGCGTGCTGGTCTTGCCCGAACCGGTCGGTCCGGTGACCAGAATGATGCCATTGGGTTGGCGGGTCATGTCCTGCCAGCGGCGCAGATCATCGGCGGAAAACCCGAGCTGGTCGAAGTCCTTGAGCAGCACTTGCGGATCGAAGATCCGCATGACCATTTTTTCCCCGAACGCGGTGGGTAGCGTCGACAGCCGCAACTCCACTTCGCCGCCGTCTGGAGTCTTGGTCTTGACCCGGCCATCCTGGGGTTTGCGCTTTTCTGCAACATTCATCCGCCCCAGGCTCTTCAGGCGACTGACGATCGCCATGGTCACCTGCGGTGGAAATTGATAGACGTTGTGCAACACGCCGTCGATGCGAAAGCGCACGGTGCCTTGCTCGCGTCGTGGTTCGATGTGGATATCACTGGCGCGTTGCTGGAAGGCGTACTGGAACAACCAGTCGACGATGTTGACGATGTGCGCGTCGTTAGCGTCCGGCTCCTGATCGCTGGCGCCGAGGTTGAGAAGCTGTTCGAAATTGCCCAGGGTGTTCATGTGCTGGTCGGCATGGGTCGCGCCGCTAACCGATTTGGCCAGGCGGAAGAATTCCACGCTGAAGCGCTGGATGTCCGCCGGGTTGGCCACTACCCGTTTGATCGGCAACTGTAGAACGTGGGTCAGGTCGGCTTCCCAACTGCGCACATAAGGCTGCGCGCTAGCGACAGTGACGGCGTCGCGGTCGATCGATACCGCGAGGATCTTGTGGCGTTGGGCAAAGGCGTAGGACATCAACGGGGTAATTTGCGCGACGTTTATTTTCAGCGGGTCGATGCGCAAGTAAGGCTGGCCGGCCTGTTGTGAGAGCCACAGGGTCAGGCTTTCCAGATCCAGGCGTTTGCCGGGGCGGCTGAGGTCGTCGAGGTGTTGGCTGGCAAGGAACTCCAGCGGGTGCAACTGGCTGTTGCTGGCATTGCGGCGGGTGGTCAGCGCGTGCTCGGCCGAGTCCTGGCTGATGAAGCCCTGGGCGACCAGTTCGCGCAGCAGGTCATTGAGATCCAGCCAGCGATCCTGAGTGGCGAGTTGAACGGACATCCGGGCTCCTTATGGAAACGATCCTGCAACGAGCGGTGTAGACAGGTGCGTCTCTGACCACAGATGCCAAGAATAGTCCCCACAAGGGCCGGCCGTTCGGCCATCGGCCGATTCATCGTTGCGAGCCTTTACCGGGGCGCTTCAACCGGCGGCCTGCGCGGGCTGAACCCGTTGCGAATCAGCCGCTTGCAGTTCCACCGAGCAGACACTGATCAGGTTACGTAATTTTTCCGCGATCACCTGGGCGCGGTGCCAGCTCAAGCCGTCCATGACAATACCGATCGACAGCAGGTCGTCGTCGCGCAGCACATTGACCTGCTGCGGCACCAGAAACTGCAACGCGAACAGATTCAGCGCCCGACACAACACGTCCGGTTCGGCCTCGGCCAGCAGTTGGTAGTGCACGCGACAATGGGCATTGCTGACGTTCCACACGTCGGCACGGGTAGGGGGGGTTGCTGACGGCTTCGAGCGGGGGCATGGTCGGTCTCCAAATCATTGGAGAAATTTTTACATTCGGTGCCGGGTATTTCTTATCTATGATGGGCTTAATTGGTTTTAAATCGAATTAAACAATTCTCAAATAATATTTTTACGGGTTTTTCTATGCATAGCCAGCTGGACGCGTATGACCGACGGATTCTGGCGCTGCTGCAAGAGGACGCCTCGCTTTCCAGTGCGCAGATTGCCGAGCAGGTCGGGTTATCGCAGTCGCCGTGCTGGCGGCGCATTCAGCGGATGAAGGAGGAGGGGGTTATTCGTGGGCAGGTGACCTTGCTCGATCGCAAGAAAATCGGCCTCAACACGCAGATCTTCGCCGAGATCAAACTCAACGCCCACGGACGTTCGAACTTCACGGAGTTCACCGAGGCAATTCGCGGTTTTCCGGAGGTGCTGGAGTGCTATGTGCTGATGGGGGCGGTGGATTTCCTGTTGCGGATTGTCACGGCAGACATCGAAGCCTATGAGCGCTTCTTCTTCGAGAAGCTGTCAATGGTGCCGGGGATTCAGGAGGTCAACTCGATCGTGGCCTTGTCGGAAATCAAGTCCACGACGAGTTTGCCGGTGTTGCGGGGCTGAGCTTTGTAGTGGAAGTGCTGGCCTCATCGCGGGCAAGCCTTGCTCCTACGGGTTATGTGCCAACCACCCAATGGTGATTTACCATAAATACTGTAGGAGCAAAGCTTGCTCGCGATGGCGGTCTTACATACGCAGCAACATCTTCCACGCGCGATTCTGGTACACCGCAATTGCCTGTTGCTTGCGCGCATCCAGCACTTCGTCGGTGATCGGCTCGTTGGCCAGTTGCGTGAGTTTGTTCAGCTCACCGTACAGGCGATCCATTTCCGGGATGTCCAGTACGTTGCGGGCATGGTGCAGCCAGGCCTGGATGCGCTCGATACGCGGCAGTTGCTCGGCCAGGTCTTCCGGTTGTTGCTGATAACGCTGCAACTGCAGGGAAGTCGCTTCTTCACCCAGCAGACGCGGCAACCAGTTGCCCAGTTGGGCAGCACCCTGGCGGTTGCCACGGGTGTTGCGATCGGCAGCCCAGGTGCGGGCCAGCAACCAGCGTGAGGTGTTCAGCGAGAACTGGCCCCAGCGCGGGTCTTCCAGTTCTTCGAGGAACTGCTCCGGCGCGGCTTTGCGCACGTCTTCGTCGTCCCAACCTGCCTGAACCAGCGGGCGCCAGTCTTCCAGCAAGGCATCCAGCGCCGCACGCAAGTCGTGGGTCGACTGACGCGGAGCGGCTTGACCCAGGCTGCTGAGCAGCGCGCGTAATTCAGCCAGGTTTTCGACCCAATCCTGCAGCAGGCGCCAGTGGCCGTTGAAGCGATATTGCTCGGCCAGACGCTGGCTGCTGCCCAGCAAGTGCCAGCTCAGCGCGGCGAAAGCATCGTCCAGCGGCAGTTCGAAGGTCAGCTCCGGCGCCGGCAGGCTCAACGAATAGCTATTGGCGTCGAACAGGCGGTAGCCGCGCTCGGCCTTGCTGATATCGCACGGCATCAGTGCCAGGGTCGCGGCCAGTTCGGCGGCCAGTTCCAGTAATGCCGCCGGTTCGCCTTCGCGCAGTTCCAGTTCCAGCTCGCAGATCTCTTCTTTCTGCTTGCCGACAATCACCTGGCCCAGGTCCAGCGCGGCTTCGATGACTACTTTGGTCTTGCCACGGCCCCAGGCGATTTCTGCGCGTTCACGGACGAAATCCGTGGTGAAAATGGCCTTCAGGGTTTTCTTGTCCAGTTCGGCCAGCTCTTCGGGCCAGCATTCGCCGTCGAGTTTCTTCACGTCGAGCTTGGCTTTGGGCAGTTTCCAGTCGTATTCGTTACGCTCGGACAGACCGGCCACACTGTGGCCACGGGTCTTGAGCGTTTGAATGACTTCTTCGCCATCGCGGCGCAGGCGCAGGGCGACCTTGGCATGGGCCAGGTCACGCTCTGGCGTGTCGAAGTACTGGTTCATCAACTCACGGCGTTCCCAGCCACTTTTGTTGCGTTTTTTCAGTAATGGGTGCTCGCGCAGGGCGGCGAGGGTTTCGCGGCTGACGCGGAGTTTGATTTCGGTTTCTTTCTGCATGGCCGGAAAATCCAGGATCGGGAGCGCAGCCGGGGGAATGTGTGGCTGCCAAGGTCGTGCAGTGTACAGCACTCATTAAACCTACGCGCCGCGACGGTTTATTCCTGCCGCAGGATGGCTCTATGATGAAGGCTCATCTGGGAGTTGGGAGTCAGCGATGCCTTTGCCGTCCATGAAAGACCAGTTCGCTGCGCTGATCGCCGCACCGTCCGTCAGCTGTACCCAACCCAGCCTCGATCAATTCAATCGCGCGGTCATTGATTTGCTGGCGACCTGGCTCGGTGACCTGGGCTTTTCGTGTGATATCCAGCAAGTCAGCCCGGGCAAATTCAACTTGCTCGCCAGTTTTGGCAGTGGCCCGGGTGGGCTGGTACTGGCCGGGCACAGCGACACGGTGCCGTTCGACGGCGCGCTGTGGCAGACCGATCCGCTGAAACTGACCGAAGTCGACGGTCGCTGGGTCGGCCTCGGCAGTTGCGACATGAAGGGCTTTTTCGCGCTGGCCATCGAAGCCGTGTTGCCGCTGCTGGACAAACCGTTCAAACAACCGCTGATGATCCTCGCCACCTGTGACGAAGAAAGCTCCATGGCGGGTGCCCGTGCCTTGGCTGCTGCCGGCCGGCCATTGGGCAGGGTAGCGGTGATTGGTGAGCCGACGGGACTGAAGCCGATCCGTCTACATAAAGGCGTGATGATGGAACGCATCGACATTCTCGGTCAGAGCGGCCATTCGTCCGATCCGCGCTTGGGCCATAGTGCCCTGGAGGCCATGCACGATGCGATGGGCGAGTTACGCGGCTTGCGCCTGCAATGGCAGCGCGAGTTTTGCAATCCGCAGTTCAGCGTGCCGCAACCGACACTGAATTTCGGCTGCATCCACGGTGGCGACAACCCGAACCGGATCTGCGGTCAATGCTCGCTGGAATTCGACCTGCGGCCCTTGCCAGGGATGGACCCCAATGCGTTGCGCGCAGCGATCCGGCAGAAACTCGAATCAGTCGCCGAACTCCATCACGTGAAGATCGACTACGCTCCGCTGTTCCCTGAAGTGCCGCCTTTCGAGCAGGCGGCCGACTCGGAACTGGTGCGGGTCGCCGAAAGACTCACCGGCCACCTTGCCGAAGCAGTAGCGTTCGGCACTGAAGCGCCTTATCTTCAGCGTCTTGGCTGCGAGACATTGGTGCTTGGCCCAGGTGATATCGCCTGCGCCCACCAGCCAGGGGAATACCTTGAAATGTCACGTTTGCAGCCTACCGTGCATCTATTACGTCAACTGATCGAACACTACTGCCTGACCCCGGCTTGATAAATCCCGGGGCACCCAACCCGTATTCATGAGGAGAACGCGCGTGTCGCCAAGCCTGTTCCGACGATAACCATCAGCCCGCTGTGCGTTTTGCTTCGTCCTTTTTATCGGCTGCTATTTGTTACAGGCGCAGGTGTTATGCCCGAATACGTTAACTGGCTTCGTCACGCTTCCCCTTACATCAACGCTCACCGCGATTGCACTTTCGTCGTCATGCTGCCCGGCGACGGCGTCGAGCATCCGAACTTCGGCAATATCGTCCACGACCTGGTGCTGCTGCACAGCCTGGGGGTGCGGCTGGTATTGGTTCACGGTTCGCGTCCACAAATTGAAACCCGTCTCGCCGCACGTGGCCTGACCCCGCATTACCACCACGGGATGCGCATCACCGATGCGGCGACCCTGGAGTGTGTGATCGATGCGGTGGGTCAACTGCGCATTGCCATCGAGGCGCGCTTGTCGATGGACATGGCGTCTTCGCCAATGCAGGGCTCGCGTCTGCGGGTGGCCAGCGGCAACCTGGTGACCGCACGGCCGATCGGTGTACTCGAAGGGGTCGACTATCACCACACCGGCGAAGTGCGTCGGGTCGACCGCAAGGGCATCAACCGTCTGCTGGATGAGCGCTCCATTGTGTTGTTGTCTCCACTGGGCTACTCACCGACCGGGGAGATCTTCAACCTCGCGTGCGAAGACGTCGCCACCCGCGCCGCCATCGATCTGGGCGCCGACAAGCTGCTGTTGTTCGGCGCGGACCTGGGGTTGATCGATGAAAACGGCCGTCTGGTCCGCGAGCTGCGTCCGCAACAGGTGCCGGCGCACTTGCAGCGTCTGGGCGCCAACTATCAGGCGGAATTGCTGGATGCCGCGGCCGAAGCCTGCCGTGGTGGTGTCGGCCGTAGTCACATCGTCAGTTATGCCGAAGATGGCGCGCTGCTGACCGAGCTCTTCACCCGTGATGGTGGCGGGACGCTGGTGGCTCAGGAGCAATTCGAAGTGGTGCGCGAAGCGGCTATTGAAGATGTCGGCGGATTGCTGGATCTGATCAGCCCGTTGGAAGAGCAGGGGATTCTGGTGCGTCGTTCACGCGAAGTACTGGAACGCGAAATCGAGCAGTTCAGTGTGGTCGAGCGTGAAGGCATGATCATCGCTTGTGCGGCGCTGTATCAGATTGCCGACTCGGACGCCGGAGAACTGGCCTGTCTGGCGGTGAACCCGGAATACCGCCATGGCGGCCGTGGTGATGAACTGCTGGAACGGATCGAGACCCGGGCTCGTGCTCAAGGGCTCAAAACCCTGTTCGTCCTCACGACCCGTACTGCGCACTGGTTCCGCGAGCGCGGCTTTGTGCCCAGCAGCGTCGAGCGCCTGCCGTCGGCCCGGGCCTCTCTGTACAACTATCAGCGTAATTCGAAGATCTTCGAAAAGACTCTGTAACCTGAGGGGCTTAGACTTCGCCCCGGGTACTAACCGATCAGGGTAATGAGTCGATCGTTTCTGCCGTTTTGCTGCCCGTAGCGGTGCTCACCGGACGGGCGGCAAAAAAAATTACAACGGTATACAAACTGTAACAATTTGACGGGAATATGCACGTTTCGCCATGATGGCGTCGCTTATTTGATCGTGATTGACGTAAGAAGAATTACGCGAGCACGAATGGAACTAAAGAAGCGTCTGTAAATACCATTTAGGAATTAGCTCATGGGCCGATACCTTTGCATCCGGTTCGGTTGAGGCGTGTTGAGCTATATTCCGGAATCGTATGAAAAATGCATAAATAATTCTTTTTGGGTTTATGAGAAAATCACTAACCTGAACGGACCAAACACGGCGATTAGACCAAGGTCGTAGACGCGACTGCTTACGATTGACTTATCGGTCACGGTCTTGCGCTAATCGCGCATCGATGGGAACCGGGGCGTCAGATCCTGGACCAAAGTGCACAAAAAATTAGAAACGTAGAGGAGCGAAACATGAAGAAGTCCACCTTGGCCCTGGCTGTGGCCGTAGGGGTTTTGGCGCAGCAGGCAAGCGCCGCCGGTTTCATCGAAGACAGTAAAGCGACCCTGGGTCTGCGTAACTTCTACATCAACACCGACAACCGTACTGGCACCGGCGCGAACAAAAACGAAGAATGGGGCCAAGGCTTCGATCTGCGTTTCATCTCGGGCTACACCCAAGGTACAGTTAAATTCGGCGTTGACGCCATTGGCCTGTACGGCGTGCGTCTGGACTCCAGCCCGGCCAAGAGCGGCAATTCGAGCGGTTCGGCTTCTGGCGGTACGATTTTCCCAAGTGATGGCAATCGTGCGGTTCCAGACTTCGGCAGCCTGGGCCTGACCGGTAAGGTCAAGATCTCCGAGACCGAGCTGAAAATCGGTACCCTGCAACCGAACAACCCGGTCATCAAGTACAACGATGGTCGTCTGTTGCCGCAAACCTTCACCGGTGGCGAGATCAAGTCCAACGAGATCAAGGACCTGACCCTGACTGCGGGCGAGATCAACGAGGCCAAAGGGCGTAACTCCAGCAACGACGAAGGTCTGTCGATTGCCGGTGCCAACGGCGGCTCCAACTACGACGCGGGCAAGTTCAGCAACAAGTTCTACTACGGTGGTGCTGACTACAAAATCACCAAGGACCTGACTGCTTCGTACTACTACGGTGAGCTGAAGGACTTCTACTCGCAGAACTTCCTGGGTCTGGTGCACAACTGGGCAATCGGTCCTGGCGTCCTGAAAAGTGACCTGCGCTACTACCGTAGCCGCGACAACGGTTCCAACGGCAACGACAAGAACTTCTTCACTACCGGTTTCTACGGCGGCAATACAACCAAAGGCAAGGTCGACAACGACCTGTACAGCTACCTGGCCCTGTACTCGGTTGAAGGTCACACCTTCGGTGCTGGCTACCAGTACACCAAGGGCGACAGCGACTTCCCTTGGTTGAACCAGGGTGACGGTTCCTCGAACAGCACCATCACCGACGTGCAGATCCAGAAGTTTGCCCGCGCTGGCGAACGTACCTGGCAAGCTCGCTACGCCTACGACTTCGCCAAGGTTGGTGTACCTGGTCTGACCGCTGGTGTGATCTACCTGCACGGCAACAACATCGACAGCCCTACTGGCAGCAAGAGCGAGTGGGAGCGTGACCTGAGCCTGGCTTACGTTGTTCCGGAAGGCCCGCTGAAAAACCTCGGCTTTGCCTGGAAAAACGCCATGTGGCGCACCGACGTGGCCACCCGCGACCAGGACGAAAACCGCCTGATCGTAAGCTACTCGATCCCGCTGTTGTAATACCCAGGCGTTTGTAACGCCTGAATAAAAAGCCCCGCTCGGCGTAAGCCTGGCGGGGCTTTTGCGTTTCAAGTCGGGCCCACCCCCGCAGGCCCGCCTTCACTTCCCTCTTTGCAGCAACTCAAGGCCTTCTCGAACCTTGGTTCCAAGACTGGTCTTCGTTGACGTATGCGTCCAGTGAATAGATGTTTAATATTCACTTGCGATCTAAATAAATAGATATTTATTCTTTTTAGTAAGCGGCGACACTAGGCACAGTAGGCTCATCACGCACTCACCAGGAGCAGCATCATGAGCCTCAGACTGGGCGACATTGCCCCCGATTTCGAACAGGATTCCAGCGCCGGCACCCTCCGTTTTCACGAGTGGCTGGGCGATAGCTGGGGCGTGCTGTTTTCCCATCCGGCGGACTTCACACCGGTGTGCACCACGGAGCTGGGGTTTACCGCCAGGCTCAAGGACGAGTTCGCCCAGCGCGGCGTCAAGGCCATTGCACTCTCGGTCGACCCGGTGGACTCGCACCACAAGTGGATCGAAGACATCAACGAAACCCAGAACACCCTCGTCAACTTCCCGATCCTCGCTGACGCCGACCGCAAGGTCTCCGATCTCTATGACCTGATCCACCCGAATGCCAACGACACCCTGACCGTGCGTTCGCTGTTCGTCATCGATCCGAACAAGAAGATTCGCCTGACCATCACCTATCCGGCCAGTACCGGACGCAACTTCCACGAGATCCTGCGGGTGATCGACTCGTTGCAGCTCACCGACAACTACAAAGTGGCCACCCCGGCCAACTGGCAGGACGGTGATGAAGTGGTGATCGTGCCGTCGTTGAAGGATGAAGATGAAATCAGGACGCGCTTCCCTAAAGGCTACCGCGCAGTTAAACCGTACCTGCGCCTGACACCACAGCCCAACAGGTAAGCCATTGGTGTTTTTCTGTATATGTGTTTAAGGAATAAACACATAAATAAATATGATTTATAGATATATAAATCAACTGATAAGGTCTGCCCATAGTCGCGAGATCGCACACTGCGAATCGCCGGAAAAGCTTAAGGAATAGCCGCATGCTGGTCGTCTCACTCGGAGGAAGTCCCAGCCAACGCTCCCGCTCCGGGGTGCTGCTGGATCGCTCCCAACGCTGGTTGCAGCAACAAGGCGTAGAAGTGGTGAGTTATCAGGTACGGGACTTCCCGGCCGAAGACTTGCTGCACGCGCGCTTCGACAGCCCGAAGGTGGTCGACTTGCTGCAACAGATTGAAAATGCTGATGGCTTATTGATTGCCACGCCGGTCTACAAGGCGTCGTTTTCCGGCGCGCTGAAAACCGTGCTGGACCTGCTGCCGGAGCGCGCCTTGAGCCACAAGGTTGTACTGCCCATGGCCACTGGCGGCAGCATCGCCCACATGCTGGCCGTGGATTACGCGCTCAAGCCCGTGCTGTCGGCGCTGAAAGCCCAGGAAATGCTCCACGGGATTTTCGCCGAAGACAGCCAGATCGCTTACGGCGAAGGCAGTGCGCAGGCGCAGTTGTCACCGGCGCTGGAGCAGCGCTTGGTTGAGGCGCTGGAGCAGTTCTTCAGTGCCATGGCCCGTCGACCCAAACCACTGGACCCAAGCCTGTTGAATGATCGTTTGTTGAGTGCTCGCTGGAGCATTTAAGCCTTACCCGACAATTGAATTACTGGCCTTACTCGCCCGCTAACGGGCAAGCAGGTGCAGCCAAAACCCAACTGCAAAAAGGAGAGCGCTATGCGCACTGTCATTTTGCGTCGTGGTCTGGTCGCTCTGTTTGCTGCGGCTGTGTCCTTCGGCGTCATTACTCAAGCTCAAGCGGCCGAGACCTTGCGAATCGGCTATCAGAAGTACGGCACCCTGGTGCTGCTCAAAGCCCGCGGCTCGCTGGAAAAGCGCCTCGCCGCCCAAGGCATCAGCGTGCAATGGACTGAATTCCCCGGCGGCCCGCAACTGCTCGAAGGGCTGAACGTCGGCTCGATCGATTTCGGCGTGACCGGCGAAACTCCACCGGTATTCGCTCAGGCGGCCGGCGCCGATCTGCTCTACGTCGCTTACGAGCCACCCGCGCCGACCAGCGAAGCGATCCTGGTGCCGAAAGGCTCGGCGATCCAATCGGTACAGGACCTCAAGGGCAAGAAGGTCGTCCTCAACAAAGGCTCCAACGTGCACTACCTGCTGGTGCGTGCTCTGGAAGACGCCGGTCTCAAGTACACCGACATCCAAACCGTATTCCTGCCTCCGGCCGATGCCCGCGCGGCGTTCGAACGTGGCAGCGTCGATGCCTGGGTGATCTGGGACCCGTACCAGGCCGCCGCCGAACAACAACTGCACGCGCGCACCCTGCGTGACGGCAGCGGCATCGTCGACAACCACCAGTTCTACCTGGCGACCAAGCCTTACGCCGAACAACATCCGGCTGTGATCAAGGCCCTGGTGGAAGAAGTCCGCACCATCGGCGAATGGTCCAAAGCCAACCCTGAAGAGGTCACGCAACAAGTCTCGCCGCTGCTCGGCTTGCCGGCAGACATCACCCTGACCGCGGTGAAGCGCCAGGGCTACGGCGCGCATTTCCTTACGCCGCCAGTGATCGCGGCCCAGCAGAAAATCGCCGACAGCTTCTACCGGCTCAAATTGATTCCGAAACCCTTGAGCATCAACGACGTGATCTGGACGCCACCGGCAGCCGTTGCCACTGCGCCGTAATTCGATTTCCTTAGGAGACCACTCCATGAGCCTTAATATTTTCTGGTTCCTGCCTACTCACGGTGACGGCCATTACCTTGGCACCGCCGAAGGCGCTCGCGCCGTCGACCACGGTTATTTGCAGCAAGTTGCCCAGGCGGCGGATCGTCTGGGGTTCGGCGGGGTGCTGATTCCCACGGGCCGCTCCTGCGAAGACTCGTGGCTGGTGGCCGCGTCGCTGATCCCGGTGACCCAGCGTTTGAAGTTTCTGGTCGCGTTGCGCCCAGGGATCATTTCCCCGACGGTGGCCGCGCGCCAGGCGGCGACCCTGGATCGCTTGTCCGGTGGGCGTGCGCTGTTCAACCTGGTAACGGGCGGCGATCCGGAAGAGCTGGCCGGCGATGGATTGTTCCTCAGTCATGAAGAACGCTATCAGGCCTCGGTGGAGTTCACCCGGATCTGGCGTCGGGTGCTGGAAGGCGAGACGGTCGACTACGACGGTCAGCACATCAGTGTGAAGGGCGCGAAATTGCTCTATCCGCCGATCCAGCAACCGCGTCCGCCACTGTACTTTGGTGGGTCTTCTGAAGCGGCTCAGGATCTGGCTGCCGAGCAGGTTGAGATGGTCCTGACCTGGGGCGAGCCACCGGCCGCCGTCGCCGAGAAAATCGAACAAGTACGCGCCAAGGCCGCGAAGCACGGGCGCACCGTGCGCTTCGGCATTCGTTTGCATGTGATCGTCCGTGAAACCAACGCGCAAGCCTGGCAAGCGGCGGATCGTTTGATCTCCCATCTGGACGACGACACCATCGCCCGCGCTCAGGCCTCGTTGGCGCGCTTCGACTCGGTCGGCCAGCAGCGCATGGCCGCGTTGCACGGCGGCAGTCGCGACAACCTCGAAGTCAGCCCGAACCTCTGGGCAGGCGTCGGTCTGGTGCGTGGCGGTGCCGGCACCGCATTGGTCGGCGACGGCCCGACCGTGGCCGCACGGGTCAAGGAATACGCGGACCTGGGCATCGATACCTTTATCTTCTCGGGCTACCCGCATCTGGAGGAGTCGTATCGGGTCGCGGAGTTGTTGTTCCCCCACCTCGACATCGAGCGTCCCGAACTACCGAAAAGCACCGGTTACGTCAGCCCGTTCGGCGAGATGGTTGCCAACGACATTCTTCCCAAAGCCGCGTCCCAGAGCTGAGGCGCGCCATGAAAAGGGAAAAGCTTATCCACAGCCTGGCGCCGTGGGCCTTGCCGGTACTGCTACTGGCGGTGTGGCAGTTATCGGTGTCGGCAGGCTGGTTGTCGACACGGATTTTGCCGGCACCCAGCGCGGTGATCGAGGCGGGCGTGAGCCTGGTGCGCAGCGGCGAAATCTGGAAACACCTGGCGATCAGCGGCTGGCGCGCCGGCATTGGTTTTGTGATTGGCGGCGGTATCGGCCTGGCATTGGGTTTCATCACCGGCCTGTCAAAGTGGGGCGAACGCCTGCTCGACAGTTCGGTGCAGATGATTCGCAACGTGCCGCATCTGGCGCTGATTCCGCTGGTGATCCTCTGGTTCGGCATTGATGAGTCGGCGAAGATTTTTCTGGTGGCGCTGGGGACGTTGTTCCCGATTTACCTCAACACCTATCACGGCATCCGCAACGTCGACCCGGCTCTGGTGGAGATGGCGCGCAGTTACGGCCTGTCCGGTTTCAGCCTGTTCCGTCAGGTGATTCTGCCGGGCGCGCTGCCTTCGATTCTGGTGGGCGTGCGCTTTGCCCTGGGCTTCATGTGGCTGACCCTGATTGTCGCGGAAACCATCTCCGCCAGCTCCGGCATTGGCTACCTGGCGATGAATGCCCGGGAGTTCTTGCAGACGGATGTGGTGGTGCTGGCGATTGTTCTGTACGCGGTGCTCGGCAAATTGGCCGACCTCGCGGCCCGTGGTCTGGAACGGGTCTGGTTGCGCTGGCATCCGGCCTATCAAGTGGTTAAGGGCGGTGCAGCATGACGGCCCAACAACCTCCACGCCTGCTGCGCGGAATTGCGCTGGCGGTGCGCAAACTGCAAAAAACCTTTGGCGCGCGGCAGGTGCTGCGCGAGATCGACCTGCACATTCCGGCCGGTCAGTTCGTCGCCGTGGTCGGTCGCAGCGGCTGTGGCAAAAGTACCTTGCTGCGTCTGCTGGCGGGGCTTGATCAACCCACGGACGGTGAGCTGTTGGCCGGTTCCGCACCGCTCGACGAGGCGCGCGAAGACACCCGGCTGATGTTTCAGGAAGCGCGTTTGCTGCCCTGGAAAAAGGTCATCGACAACGTCGGCCTCGGGCTCAAGGGCGATTGGCGCCAGCAGGCGCTGGACGCACTGGATGCCGTGGGCCTGGCGGATCGCGCCGATGAATGGCCGGCGGCGTTGTCCGGCGGGCAGAAGCAGCGGGTGGCCTTGGCGCGGGCGCTGATCCATCAGCCGCGTTTGCTGTTGCTCGATGAGCCGCTGGGCGCACTGGATGCGCTGACCCGAATTGAAATGCAGCAACTGATCGAACGTCTTTGGCAACAGCACGGTTTTACCGTGTTGCTGGTGACCCACGACGTCAGCGAAGCGGTGGCGATTGCCGACCGGGTGTTGCTGATCGAAGAGGGCGAAATCGGCCTCGACCTGCAGGTCGAACTGCCGCGCCCTCGGGTCCGTGGTTCCCATCGGCTGGCAGCGCTGGAGACCGAAGTGCTCAACCGCGTGCTGTCACTGCCGGGTTCACCGCCTGCGCCGGAACCTGTTTCACCCTTGCCCACGCAATTGCGCTGGGCTCACTGACTCAATGTTTTCCCAACGACAGGAATCAACCTCATGACGATCAAAGCCATCAACGTTCGCAACCAGTTCAAAGGCACCATCAAGGAAATCGTCGAGGGCGACGTGCTCTCGGAGATCGATGTTCAGACCGCGTCTGGCATCGTCACCTCGGTCATCACCACGCGCTCGGTCAAAGAGCTGGAACTGGCGATCGGCAGCGAAGTGATCGCCTTCGTGAAATCCACCGAGGTGTCGATCGCCAAGTTGTGATGGATGTGTCACACACAGCCCCAGACGGCTTGAGCCCTTCGGGGTTTTTTCGATGTGTGCCTGTCATGGAATCAGTAGTGTGGCTATCGCGAGCAGGCTCGCGATGAGGCCCGAGATACCAACAAAAAAATCAGGCTGAAGTCGCGCGCTTAGGCAGGTACGGCGGCAGATACAGCCCCAGATAAGCGTCGAATACCCGCATGCCTTCCTCGGCCATGCGCGGGGTGATCTGCCCGTGCTGTTGCACCGAGCGGGCGTAGACGCGGTCGCCCAGTTCCATGGCCAGCGCAAACACATCGACATCCTTGGGCAGCGTCGGCAGTTCGAAATGCTGATCGAAGAGTTTGTGCATCAGGTCGCCGAGCTCGATGTCATGCTGGCGGTCGGCCTGGGTGACTTCGGTCAGGCCGTGTTGAGCGAGGATCAGTTGGCGCGCGGCGGCGTCTTCGTCGTAGATGGCGAGCATGCGTTGCTCGACCAGTCGCGACAGATCACGCCAGCCATTGAGCGAGTCGACTTCGATCGGTTCTTGCAGGCACGCGCGAAAGGCGCTGTGGACGTCGGCGGTCAGGGCTTCGAGCAGGGCCGGGACGCTGGCGAAGAAGTGGTAGACCGATGACGGCGGGATCTCGGCGCGTTCGGCCACGCTGTAGATCGACAGGCTGGCCACGCCCTCGGCGGCCAGCAGCGTGCGGGCGGCGTCGAGTATCGAGTCGATCCGGGCCTGGCTGCGTGCGCGGGGTTTGCGAAGGGGGGCGGGGCGCGTCATTGAGGTCTCCTGCAGGGCAGCGGGCATTGTACGCAGAGCGCAGTGATGATCCATACCCCGTGGCGAGGGAGCTTGCTCCCGCTGGAGTGCGCAGCACTCCAAAACCCAGTGAACGTGGAGTGTCCGATGCCATTGGATCGCATGTTTTGGGGCCGCTTCGCCCGAGCGCGGACCGGCCCGCGGGAGCAAGCTCCCTCGCCACAGGGGCCATAAAAAAACGCCGTGGGCATTGAAGCCCACGGCGTTGTTTTTTTGCTACAGCCGCTTACACGGTGTGCAGGTACCAGTTGTACTCGAGGTCGGAGATGGAGTGTTCGAACTCTTCCAGCTCGCTCTCTTTACAGGCGACAAAAATGTCGATGTATTTCGGATCGATGTACTTGGCCATGACTTCGCTGTCGTCCAGCTCGCGCAGTGCATCACGCAGGTTGTTCGGCAGGCTTTGCTCATTCTGCTCGTAGCTGTTGCCTTCGACGGGCGCGCCCGGCTCGATCTTGTTGGTCAGGCCGTGATGCACGCCTGCCAGGACCGACGCCATCAGCAGGTACGGGTTGGCATCAGCGCCAGCGACACGGTGCTCGATCCGTACTGCGTCGGACGAGCCAGTCGGTACGCGAATCGCCACCGTCCGGTTGTCCAGGCCCCAGCACGGCGAGTTCGGCACGTAGAACTGTGCGCCGAAACGACGGTACGAGTTGACGTTCGGGCAGAGGAAGGCCATCTGCGCCGGTAGGGTCTCGAGCACACCGCCGATCGCGTGACGCAGTGCGGCGTTCTGCTCGGGATCCTCACTGGCAAAAATATTCTTGCCGTCTTTATCAAGGATCGAGATGTGGACGTGCAGACCGTTACCCGCCTGGCCTGGGTAAGGCTTGGCCATGAAGGTGGTGTCCATCTCATGGTCGTAGGCGATGTTTTTGATCAGGCGCTTGAGCAGTACCGCGTAATCGCAGGCCTTGATCGGGTCGGCAACGTGGTGCAGGTTCACTTCGAACTGCGCCGGAGCACTTTCCTTGACGATCGCGTCGGCAGGGATGCCTTGCTCTTTCGCACCTTCCAGAATGTCTTGCAGGCAGTCGACGTATTCGTCGAGGTCGTCGATCAGGTAAACCTGGGTCGAGTGTGGACGTTTGCCGGACACCGGCGAGCGTGGAGGTTGCGGCCGGCCATTCACGTTCTCCTGGTCGATCAGGTAAAACTCAAGCTCGAATGCGGCGCAGATGGTCAGGCCCATGTCGTCGAACTTGCGCACTACATTGGCCAGCACTTCACGCGGGTCGGCGAAGAACGGCTCGCCTTCGAGTTCGTGCATGGTCATCAACAGTTGCGCGGTAGGGCGCTTCTGCCAGGGTTCATTGCACAGGGTATTGGGGATTGGATAGCAGATTCGGTCAGCATCACCGATGTCCAGGCCAAGACCGGTGCTTTCCACCGTCGAGCCATTGATATCCAGAGCAAATAGAGAGGCCGGCAGGTTGATGCCTTTCTCGTAAACCTTGTGGAGGCTGGTGCGTTCGATGCGCTTGCCGCGCACCACACCATTCATATCCGCAATCAGAAGGTCAACGTACAGAACCTCAGGATGTTCCTTAAGGAACGCGTTCGCTTCGTTAAGCTGAACGGCACGCGGGGGTACCGACATGATGCAACACCTTTGTTGTTAAAAATATCAATCATTGATCTTTTCAGATTCCAGTCAACCCGAACGGCATGCCGAAGTCAAGCGAGGCCTTTTTTGCCCTAAAAAAGCGCTCCAAGGGCATTTTTGAGGCGCTTTGGGGCATTTTTATACCTTCGGGGTCTTTGGCGGCCGCAGGCTTGAGCGGGGCGTGTTGTATTTTTTACGGGGGTGTTGTGTAAAAAAATGAACAACGCTAAGCTCAAATCAAACCCATAACAGCAATAATACCGGGGTGCTTCATGTCTCGCCTGCCGTTAATCGGCGTCACCGACTGCTCAAGACAGATCGGTTTGCATGCTTATCACATCACCCGCGATAAGTACGTCCGCGCAGCGGCCACCGTTGCCAAGGGCCTGCCGTCGATACTTCCGTCCCAGGCGGAACTGCTCGATCCGACCGATATTATTGACGGTCTGGATGGCATCCTGTTTACCGGCTCTCCTTCCACTGTAGAACCTTTTCACTATAGCGGTCCTGCGAGTGCGCCGGGAACTGCTCATGATCCTGCACGCGACGCCACCATGCTTTCGTTGATTCGCGCCGGCAAGCATGCAGCACAACGCGACGCGGACGCGTCGAACAACGCCTGACTTTTAAAGATGTCAGGACACTCAGCCCAGAGGCATTTATGAGTAACAACCTCGACCAGCTCACCGATTGGTTGAAAGACCACAAGATCACAGAAGTCGAATGCATGATTGGCGATTTGACGGGGATCACTCGCGGCAAGATCTCGCCGACCAACAAGTTCATTGCCGAAAAAGGCATGCGCCTGCCCGAGAGTGTGCTGTTGCAGACAGTGACAGGCGACTACGTCGAAGACGACATCTATTACGAACTGCTCGACCCGGCTGACATCGACATGATCTGCCGCCCGGACTCGAACGCTGTGTTCCTGGTGCCATGGGCCATCGAGCCCACCGCGCAAGTGATTCACGACACCTACGACAAGCAGGGCAACCCGATCGAGCTGTCGCCGCGTAACGTGCTCAAGAAAGTCCTGAAGCTCTATTCCGACAAGGGCTGGCAGCCCATCGTGGCCCCGGAGATGGAGTTCTACCTGACCAAGCGTTGCGAAGACCCGGACTTCCCGTTGCAGCCGCCGATTGGCCGCTCCGGTCGCCCGGAAACCGGTCGTCAGTCGTTCTCCATTGAAGCGGCCAACGAATTCGACCCGCTGTTCGAAGACGTCTACGACTGGTGCGAACTGCAAGAGCTGGATCTGGACACGCTGATCCACGAAGACGGCACGGCGCAGATGGAGATCAACTTCCGTCACGGCGACGCGCTGTCCCTGGCCGACCAGATCCTGGTGTTCAAGCGCACCATGCGCGAAGCGGCGCTCAAGCACGACGTGGCCGCGACCTTCATGGCCAAGCCGATGACCGGCGAGCCGGGCAGTGCAATGCACTTGCACCAGAGCATCATCGACATCGAAAGCGGCAAAAACGTCTTCTCGAATGAAGACGGGACCATGAGCGAGCTGTTCCTGCACCACATCGGAGGCTTGCAGAAGTTCATCCCCGAGCTGTTGCCGCTGTTCGCGCCCAACGTCAACTCGTTCCGCCGCTTCCTGCCGGATACCTCGGCGCCGGTGAACGTGGAGTGGGGCGAAGAGAACCGCACTGTCGGCCTGCGAGTCCCGGACGCAGGCCCGCAAAACCGTCGGGTGGAAAACCGCCTGCCGGGTGCCGATGCCAACCCTTACCTGGCGATCGCCGCGAGCCTGCTCTGCGGTTACATCGGCATGGTGGAAGGCATCAACCCGAGCGCACCGGTGGTTGGACGGGGTTATGAGCGACGCAATCTGCGTCTGCCGCTGACCATCGAAGACGCACTGGAGCGCATGGAACACAGCGCGACCATCGAGAAGTATCTGGGCAAAAAATTCATCACTGGCTACGTCGCGGTCAAGCGGGCCGAGCATGAAAACTTCAAGCGCGTGATCAGTTCGTGGGAGCGGGAGTTCCTGTTGTTCGCCGTCTGATGCGCCGGGTGCGGCCCTGAACAACCGCACTCTCACCCAACCAGGAGAGCTTTATGACCAGCAAGAACCCGCAAACCCGTGAATGGCAAACCTTGAGCCGCGAACACCACCTGGCGCCTTTCAGCGACTTCAAACAGCTGAAGGAGAAAGGCCCGCGGATCATCACCAACGCCAAGGGCGTTTACCTTTGGGACAGCGAAGGTAACAAGATCCTCGACGGCATGGCCGGTCTATGGTGCGTGGCCATCGGTTACGGTCGCGATGAGCTGGCCGATGCCGCCAGCAAACAGATGCGCGAGCTGCCTTATTACAACCTGTTCTTCCAGACCGCCCACCCGCCGGTACTGGAGCTGGCCAAGGCCATCTCGGACATCGCGCCAGAAGGCATGAACCACGTGTTCTTCACCGGTTCCGGCTCCGAAGGCAACGACACCATGCTGCGCATGGTTCGCCACTACTGGGCGATCAAGGGCCAGCCGAAGAAGAAGGTCATCATCAGCCGCAAAAACGGTTACCACGGTTCGACCGTGGCCGGCGCCAGCCTGGGCGGCATGACTTACATGCACGAACAGGGCGACTTGCCGATCCCGGGCATCGTTCACATCCCGCAGCCGTACTGGTTCGGTGAAGGGGGCGACATGAGCCCTGAAGAGTTCGGTATCTGGGCCGCCAACCAGTTGGAAGAAAAGATTCTCGAACTCGGCGTCGACACGGTCGGTGCGTTCATTGCCGAGCCGATTCAGGGCGCCGGCGGCGTGATCATTGCGCCAGACAGCTACTGGCCGCGCATCAAGGAAATCCTCGCCAAGTACGACATCCTGTTCGTTGCGGACGAGGTGATCTGTGGTTTCGGTCGTACCGGCGAATGGTTCGGCAGCGATTTCTACGGCCTCAAGCCCGACATGATGACCATCGCCAAAGGCCTGACGTCCGGCTACATCCCGATGGGTGGGCTGATCGTGCGTGATGAAGTGGTCGATGTGCTGAACGAAGGGGGCGACTTCAACCACGGCTTCACCTATTCCGGGCACCCGGTCGCCGCTGCGGTGGCACTGGAAAACATCCGTATTCTGCGCGAAGAGAAAATTATCGAGCACGTCCGTGCAGAAACGGCACCTTATTTGCAAAAGCGTCTACGGGAACTGAACGATCACCCGCTGGTGGGTGAAGTTCGTGGGGTAGGTCTGTTGGGGGCTATCGAACTGGTTCAGGACAAGGCGACCCGTGCGCGGTATGTCGGCAAAGGTGTTGGCATGATCTGCCGGCAGTTCTGTTTCGACAACGGGCTGATCATGCGTGCCGTCGGCGACACCATGATCATCGCTCCGCCACTGGTCATCACCAAGGCCGAGATCGATGAACTGGTGACCAAGGCGCGCAAGTGCCTGGACCTGACTCTGAGTGCGCTGCAAAGCTAAGTGCTAGGCTCTGAGCGAGGTCCGTGGCTGGCACTTCGCTCAGGGCGCACAAAGGACGGGTCTTTCCTTGAAAGCCTGCCTTGTAACTTGCCAGACTATCCGCTGTTTGAGTTGCCAAGGAATCGGCCGCTGGATCTTGGTTCACAAAAAAAATGTGGTTAAAAAGAATAATTGGAGCATTACGCATGAAGGCATTAGGTTTGAAGAAAACTGGCAAGACCCTGCTCGCCTTGTCCCTGATGGGCGTGATGGCTGGGGCAGCCCAGGCCGACGATAAAGTCCTGCACGTTTACAACTGGTCCGACTACATCGCACCGGACACCATCGCGAACTTTGAAAAAGAGTCCGGGATCAAGGTCGTCTACGATGTGTTCGACAGTAACGAAACCCTTGAGGCGAAGTTGCTGGCCGGCAAATCCGGTTATGACGTGGTGGTGCCCTCCAACAACTTCCTGGCCAAACAGATCAAGGCTGGTGTTTACCAGGAGCTGGACAAGTCCAAGCTGTCCAACTACGGCAACCTGAACAAGTCGCTGCTCAAGGCGGTTTCCGTCAGTGACCCGGACAACAAACATGCCTTCCCTTACATGTGGGGCTCGATCGGTATCGGTTACAACCCGGAGAAGGTCAAGGCCGCGCTGGGCGTCGACAAAATCGATTCCTGGGATGTCGTGCTCAAGCCAGAGAACCTCGCCAAGCTCAAGGGCTGCGGCGTGAGTTTCCTCGATTCGCCGACCGAAATGCTGCCGGTCGCCCTGCATTACCTGGGCCTGCCAACCGACAGCCAGAAAAAGGAAGATCTGAAGAAGGCTGAAGAGCTGTTCCTGAAGATTCGTCCTTCGGTCACCTACTTCCACTCGTCCAAGTACATCTCCGACCTTGCCAACGGCAACATCTGCGTAGCCGTCGGCTACTCGGGTGACGTCCAGCAGGCCAAAACCCGTGCCGCCGAAGCCGGTGACAAGGTAAAAGTCAGCTACGCCATTCCAAAAGAAGGCGCCGGCAGCTTCTACGACATGGTCGCTATCCCTAAAGATGCGGAAAACGTCGAGGGTGCCTACAAGTTCATGAACTACCTGTTGCAGCCGAAAGTGATGGCTGAAATCACCGACGCCGTGCGTTTCCCTAACGGTAATGCCGAAGCCACTCAGTACGTGAACAAGGAAATCACCTCGGATCCGGGCATCTATCCATCGGCAGACGTGCAGGCCAAGCTCTATGCGATCGCCGATCTGCCAGCCGCCACTCAGCGTGAGCTGACCCGTAGCTGGACCAAGATCAAATCCGGTAAATAAGCCGGTTTGAGGCAATAACCTGTTGCCGTCGTCGCTCTGGCGGCGGCAACAGGAATAATTAAATGACAGAAAGTTTTGCTGGAAAGGTTTATCGAGGGTAAGTTGCGCGCCGGTTTTGTTGCCAGGCAGCCACGGCTGTCACGTAACGCTGGGCAACTTGGGCCCAACTATTTTAGAGGACCTTCACTTGCCTGTTTCTTTATTTCGCAACGCCATGCTGATTGGCGCCGGCCTGACGCTTGCCGTCAGTGTTCAAGCGGCGTCCACCGTGCATATTTATAACTGGTCGGATTACATCGGGCAGACCACCCTCACCGATTTCGAAAAAGCCACTGGCGTCAAGCCGGTGTACGACGTGTTCGACTCCAACGAAACCCTGGAAGGCAAGTTGCTGGCCGGGCACACAGGTTATGACGTGGTCGTGCCGTCCAATCACTTCCTGGGCAAGCAGATCAAGGCCGGGGCGTTCCAGAGGCTCGACAAATCGCAGCTGCCGAACTACTCCAACCTTGATCCGGTGCTGCTCAAGCGCCTGGAGATGAACGACCCTGGCAACCAATATGCCGTGCCTTACCTGTGGGGCACCAACGGCATCGGTTACAACGTCGACAAGGTCAAGGCAGTACTGGGTGTCGACAAGATCGATTCCTGGGCCATGCTGTTCGAGCCCGAGAACATCAAGAAGCTCAACAGCTGTGGCGTGGCCTTCCTCGACTCGGCCGACGAAATGCTGCCGACGGTCCTGAACTACATGGGCCTGAACGCCAACAGCACCAACCCGGACGACTACCAAAAGGCTGAAGCCAAGTTGCTGGCCGTACGGCCTTATGTGACCTACTTCCACTCGTCCAAATACATCTCGGACCTGGCCAACGGCGACATCTGTGTCGCGGTCGGTTTCTCCGGGGATATTTTCCAGGCCAAGGCCCGTGCTGTTGAAGCCGGCAAAGGCGTGAAGGTTGCCTACGCGATTCCCAAAGAGGGTGGCGCGTTGTGGTTCGACATGTTGGCGATCCCCAAGGACTCCAGCAACGTCAAGGAAGCCCACGCCTTTATCAATTACGTGCTCAAACCTGAAGTGATTGCTCAGGTCAGTGACGTCGTCGGCTACGCCAACCCGAACCCGGGCTCGGACAAGTTGATGGAGCAGTCGATTCGCACCGACGAATCGGTGTATCCACCGCAAGCGGTCCTCGACAAGACTTACGTGTCGGTCGAGTTGCCGCCGAAGATTCAACGTTTGATGACCCGCAGCTGGACCAAGGTCAAGTCGGGTAAATAGTGACAAAGGCTCAGACTATCCAAGGTTCGCCTGTATTGGGTGAACTGCAAATTTTGTTGGGAGTTTCGTAAATGGCAGTTGCCTCCGGCGCCTATAAGAAAGCCCTCGAGGGCGACCAGACACCGAAACAGGTGTTGGTCAAAATCGACCGGGTCACGAAGAAGTTCGACGAGACGATTGCCGTGGACGATGTGTCCCTGGAAATCAGGAAAGGCGAGATCTTTGCCCTGCTCGGCGGTTCGGGATCGGGCAAATCGACCTTGCTGCGCATGCTCGCAGGTTTCGAACGGCCCACGGAGGGGCGCATTTTCCTCGACGGCGTGGACATCACCGAGATGCCGCCGTACGAGCGGCCGATCAACATGATGTTCCAGTCCTACGCCTTGTTTCCGCACATGACTGTGGCGCAGAACATCGCTTTCGGCCTGAAGCAGGACAAGATTCCGGCGGCTGAAGTCGACGCCCGTGTGACCGAAATGCTCAAGCTGGTGCAGATGAGCCAGTACGCCAAGCGCAAGCCGCACCAGCTTTCTGGCGGTCAGCGTCAGCGTGTTGCGCTGGCCCGCTCGTTGGCCAAGCGTCCGAAGCTGCTGCTGCTCGACGAGCCGATGGGCGCGCTGGACAAGAAATTGCGTTCGCAGATGCAGCTCGAACTGGTGGAAATCATCGAGCGCGTCGGTGTGACCTGCGTCATGGTGACCCACGACCAGGAAGAGGCCATGACCATGGCCGAGCGCATCGCGATCATGCACCTGGGCTGGATCGCCCAGATCGGCAGCCCGATCGACATCTACGAAACCCCGACCAGCCGCCTGGTCTGTGAGTTCATTGGCAACGTCAACATCTTCGAAGGTGAAGTGGTGGACGACGCCGAGGGCCATGCGCTGATTACCTGCAAGGACCTGGATCGCAACATCTACGTTGGCCACGGCATCAGTACTTCGGTGCAAGACAAGTCGGTGACCTATGCGATTCGTCCGGAAAAACTGCTGGTCACGGCAGAAATGCCGACCTGCGAACACAACTGGTCGAGCGGCAAGGTGCATGACATCGCCTACCTCGGTGGCCACTCGGTGTTCTACGTCGAACTGCCAAGCGGCAAAGTCGTGCAGTCGTTCGTGGCCAACGCCGAACGTCGCGGCCAGCGTCCTACCTGGGGCGATCAGGTCTACGTCTGGTGGGAGGATGACAGCGGCGTGGTACTGCGCTCATGAACACGCAAAAGCTCAAACGCCAACTCAGTCGAATAATTCCCGCGGGTCGTCATCTGGTCATCGGGGTTCCGTTTATTTGGCTGTTCATGTTCTTCATGCTGCCGTTCTTCATCGTCCTGAAGATCAGCTTTGCCGAAGCCGACGTGGCGATTCCGCCGTACACCGAGATTTACAGCTACGTCGATCAGAAGGTCCAGTTGCTGCTGAACCTAGGCAACTACACGATGCTGGGCGGCGACGAGTTGTACATCGCGGCCTACTTCGGCTCGTTGAAAATGGCATTTTTCAGCACCCTTCTCTGTTTGCTCATCGGCTACCCGATGGCCTACGCCATCGCCAGTGCCCGTAAAGAAGTGCAAACGGTGCTGGTGCTGCTGATCATGATGCCGACCTGGACCGCCATCCTGATCCGTGTGTATGCGTGGATGGGCATCCTCAGCAACAACGGCCTGCTCAACGGCTTCCTGATGTCGATGGGCTGGATCAACGAGCCGCTGCAGATCCTCAACACCAACCTGGCGGTCTATATCGGCGTGGTCTATTCGTACCTGCCGTTCATGATCCTGCCGCTGTACGCCAACCTGGTGAAGCACGACAACAGTTTGCTGGAAGCCGCTTCGGACCTGGGTTCGAGTACCTTCAACAGCTTCTGGAAGATCACTGTCCCGTTATCGAAAAACGGCATCATCGCAGGCGCAATGCTGGTGTTCATCCCGGTGGTCGGTGAGTTCGTGATCCCGGAACTGCTCGGCGGCCCGGAAACCCTGATGATCGGTAAAGTGCTCTGGCAAGAGTTCTTCAACAACCGCGACTGGCCGGTGGCGTCCGCCCTGGCGGTGGTGATGCTGGCGATCCTGATTGTGCCGATCATCCTGTTCAACCGCAGTCAGGCCAAGGAAATGGAGGGTAAAGAATGAAGCGCTTCCGTTTCTCCAGCCTGATGCTGGTGCTCGGCCTGTTGTTCATCTACCTGCCGATGCTGATCCTGGTGATCTACTCGTTCAACGCCTCGAAACTAGTGACGGTCTGGGGCGGCTGGTCGGTGAAGTGGTACGTCGGCCTGCTGGACAACACCCAACTGATGGGCTCGGTGGTGCGCTCGCTGGAAATCGCCTGCTACACCGCGATTGCCGCCGTAGCACTGGGCACGCTGGCCGCTTTCGTGCTGACCCGCGTCACCCGTTTCAAGGGTCGCACGCTGTTCGGCGGCCTGGTCACCGCGCCGCTGGTGATGCCGGAAGTGATCACTGGTCTGTCGTTGTTGCTGCTGTTCGTGGCGATGGCGCAGATGATCGGCTGGCCACAGGAGCGGGGTCTGGTGACCATCTGGATCGCTCACACCACGTTTTGCGCTGCTTATGTAGCGGTGGTGGTCTCGGCGCGTCTGCGTGAGCTGGACCTGTCCATCGAAGAAGCGGCCATGGATCTGGGGGCACGGCCGTGGAAGGTGTTCTTCCTGATCACCATTCCAATGATCGCGCCGTCGCTGGCCGCCGGCGGCATGATGTCGTTTGCCCTGTCGCTGGACGATCTGGTGCTGGCGAGCTTCGTCTCCGGTCCGGGTTCCACGACCTTGCCGATGGAAGTGTTCTCAGCGGTGCGTCTGGGCGTGAAGCCTGAGATCAACGCCGTGGCCAGCCTGATTCTGCTGGCGGTATCGATCGTGACCTTCATGGTCTGGTTTTTCAGCCGCCGTGCAGAAGAAAGTCGCAAACGTGCGATCCAGCAAGCCATCGAAGAGGGCGCTGCGGACTCCTGGAAACAACCGGACGTACGCCGCGCGCAGGCGCCGGAAGCGGCTTAACCCCGGCAGCACAAAAAAACCTCGCTCCCTGCAAAGAGAGCGAGGTTTTTTTATCTGTAGGGTTGGCGAATGGCAACGCTTTTGTGGCGAGGGAGCTTGCTCCCGCTGGGCCGCGAGCGGCCCCAAAACCTGCAACCGTGCTGTATCAGGTGTACCGCACTCATCGGTTTTGGGAGTGCTGCGCACTCCAGCGGGAGCAAGCTCCCTCGCCACAGGGGGTGATGTCAGCCTTTCAGCATGTCATGTGCTTCAAGCGCTCGCAGTGAGTAGATGTACGCCGCGCCGGCGTTCAACGAGATTGCAGTGGCCAGGGTAGCGGCGATTTCTTCGCGGGTGGCACCGGCCTTGATTGCCGCATCAGTGTGTACGCCGATACAGCCATCGCAACGAGTGGTGATCGCGACGGCAATGGAAATCAGCTCGCGGGTCTTGGCGTCGAGCACCTCGTTTTCAGCGGCAGCTTCATCCAGCGCCATGTAGGCCTTGACCATTTTCGGGTTGCTCTTGCCCAGTGCGCCGAAAGCTTTCTGGATGGTGGGCAGCAGTTCGGACCAGTTATTGAACATTGCATTCACTCCTGAGCAGGTTGGGATGTACGGTGTGCGACACGTACAGTTTTGACCACTCGGGCGCTTTGCGCTTGCTCATTCAAGGTCTTCAAAGATCGCAGCCTGCGGCAGCTCCTGCACGGACACTCCTCGTAGGAGCCTGCGATCTTTTACTGTTATTGCGCCACTCGCGCCGGCAACAGCTTCAAGGTGCTGCGGGTATTGGCCGTGACCTCTTCCTCGTTGAAATGCGCCTCCTGGTAGACGCCTTCGATATAGGCTTCGGCCTGGTCATCGTAGTGTGAATCGAACGGCACGCCGCTTTGGCCGACCGGGTTGATGGTCAGGCCGTGCGCCGGGTCGGCGAAGTCAATGATCCGGCGAGTCGATGGGCCGTAAGTCACAGGCCATGGCGCCGGGCCGATTTTTGCCGAGAGGTTGTTCGGCACTTCGTGGCTGCCGGGGGCCTCGAACGGGCCGACGTTGAAGATTCGATCCAGCGGCTTTTGCATGCCCAGCGGATGGCCATGGGTCAGCGGGTGGGCATCGCCCCATAGCCATTGCGCCGGGTCAGGGCCGAGGGTGGTTTTCAGGTGGGCGATACTGGCCTGCCACGCAGCTTTGACGACGTCGGCGCGGGTTTCCTTGCCAAGCGTGTTGCGGTTGTCCCACCACGGCGAATCCGCGGAGGCGGCCAGCCGGGGCAATGCGGCATCGATCACGCGGGTCGAGAGCAGGGTCTCGAAAAAGCTGTCGCCGAGTTCGTCGTGCAGTGCGCCATCGGCGAGGTTGAACAGGAACTGGTTGAACAGTGTGGCGCTGGTGGAGTTCACCGGGTAATCGCCTTTCCACTTGGCCAGTTGCTCCACCAGTTTGAGCTCTTGCGGGTCGCTGACCACTTCACGCAGTACCGGCAACAGCGGCGCCAGCAAGCGAGGACCGTAGTCAGTGGTGGTGCCCAGTTGCAGTTTTTGGCTGGCGTCGACGTTCCACTTCACGCTCTTGTCGCTGAGCTGGCGGTTGAGCTGCTGGCCGCGATCCGGCAGGTTGTAGTAGCCGGGGATCTCCATGCCTGTCGGCGAAACCGGCTGGAAATTGGCCGAGACGATGTAGCCGCGCGCCGGGTTTTCTTCCTGCGGGTTGGCGCTGAACGGGTAGAAACCTTCCTTGTCCGCCTGATTGGTGCTGCCGTCGAGTATGAACCACGGTTTGACTCCGGCCGGACGTT
This sequence comes from Pseudomonas fluorescens HK44, assembly GCF_000217955.3. Lineage (GTDB taxonomy): Bacteria > Pseudomonadota > Gammaproteobacteria > Pseudomonadales > Pseudomonadaceae > Aquipseudomonas > Aquipseudomonas fluorescens_AQ. The sequence continues at coordinate 311,052 of NZ_AFOY02000019.1, forward strand.
TGGGCAGTTGTGCCGCTGCCCACCAGCCGATATCACCCTTGGCATTGGCCCAGACGATGTTCAGCCCCGGCGCATGAACCTTGGCTGCCGCCGCGCGGGCCTTGGCCAGGGTGTCGGCACGATTGAGCTGATAGAAGCCTTCGAGGATCGGGTTCTGGGTTTCCAGGAACGCCCACCACATGGCGATTGGCGTCTTGCCGGCGCTGGCACCGAGCACATCGTTGATGATCGGGCCATGGGGCGATTGACGCAGCATCAACGTGACCGCCGCCTGGCCCTTCACGGCAATCTGCTGCTCGGTGTTGACCATGTCGACCCACTTGCCGTGATACCAGACCTGGTTGGCATTGTCCGGGTTGATCTTCTCGGCAATCAGGTCGAGGTCGTCGTTCTGGAACATGGTCAGGCTCCAGCCGAAGTCCAGGTTGTGGCCGAGGAAGGCAAAAGGCACGAGGGCCTGATGGTGCCCGTAGAGCTCGAAACCCGGCGCCGAGAGTTGCGCTTCGTACCACACCGATGGCGTCGAAAAACGAATGTGCGGATCACCGGCCAGCAGCGGTTTACCGCTTTGGGTACGGGGGCCGGAAATCACCCAGGCGTTACTGCCCTCGAACTGTGGCAGGCCGTTATCGGCCAACGCTTGTTTACTCAGGCGCGCAATGGCGTTGAGATCTTTCCAGTCAGCGGCGGAGAGCACTGGGGCTTTGCTGGACTGACGTTTGGCCAGCACGCCTTTGGGCTGCCAATCGAGGTCGAAGATGTTCAGGTAATCGCTGCCCAGTTGATCGCGCACATAGGTCAGCAACGGTTCGGTGCGAAACGCTGCGGCAAAGCTGTAGGCCATGTAGCCGGCGACACTGACGCTGTCTTCAGCGGTAAACGCGCGCTTGTGGATGCCCAGTACGTCAAACTCCATGGGCGCAGCGTGGGTGTCCTGATACTGGTTGATCCCGTCCAGATAGGCTTGCAGCGCCTTCCACGCCGCAGACTGGCGGTCGAGTGCGGCCACGTAGCTTTCGGCGCGTTCGCGGATACGCAGGCTGCGGAACAGTTTGTCGGTGTCGATCAGTTTGGGCCCGAGGATTTCGGCCAGCTCGCCACGGGCCAGGCGGCGCATGGCTTCCATTTGGAACAGCCGGTCCTGGGCGTGCACATAACCCAAGGCACGATAGAGGTCGGTTTCGTTCTCGGCGCGAATATGCGGCACACCGCGTTCGTCGTAGCGCACCGTCACCGAGCCTTGCAGGCGTTGCAGCTCGACCTGGCCCTGACGCATCGGCTGCTTGCTGTACACGTACCAGCCAGCACCTGCCGCGAGGACGACGAGTAGCAGGGCCAGTAGGGTCAGGACGCGTTTCATGGTGACTCCTTGTGCTTTCGAAATAGCCGCCGTCTAAGGCTGCAAACATTTAGCACAGACCCTCTGTGCCGAGCATTACCTTCCTTGAAAAGTCCGAAATGCCTTAGTGAGTTTCATCCGTCTTCGCCCATGGACAGTAGCAGCCCACCGCGAGGGTATGCGTGGCGCTCACCGGGCGGTCTTCGCTCAGCGCTTGCAGGATCGGTTCGATAAAGCTGTTGCTGGAGTTGCAGGTCAGGCCTTCACTGTAGGGCCCGAAATACGCCAGTTTGCCGCTGCGGTCCCATATCGCGACCGCCGGGCTGGCGGGGATTTGCTCGGAGCCTGGGAGGGTGTCGAGGGTTTTCAGGCGGCTCAAGGTGCTGGGTAACTGACCGTGACTGCCGGGCTTTTGAACGGCATAGAACTCAACGCCTTGCGGCACAAAGTGTTCAAGCAGTTCGGCCAGGTGCTGTTGATTGCCGACGTTGCACGGGCAGGCCGGGTCCCAGAAATGCACGACCCGAATTGCACCGGGGCCTGCCAGATTGGCGGGAAGGTTCAGTGGATCGCCGGAAAATAGCGCCGTGTGTGAGCTGAACGTCCGCAGGTAGCGTCCCTGAAACCAGTCATAGGCGGCCCACAGCACGCCGGCACACACAAGGGCGAGCAGACTGGCAAGCAGTGTCGTGCGGTAGTGCGGGCGCATGCGGAACCATCCTCGAAGGTCGCGTAGCTTGCCATGCTTGCCGCGACAGATGAATATCGCAGGCGCATAAAGTCTGTTTTGCGCTCAGCGCGTTGCCTGGACACCCGTGATGCCTGCCACCTTCAACCCCGATCATCTGCGTGCCAGCCTGCGGCCCTTGGCCGAGGCGCAGCCGTTGTCGGAGGAAGCGCAGGCTTATCAGCATTTTTACGGGCTGGATTTCCCGCAGCGCAGTGTGCCGGTCAAACGCGGACTCGGCAGTTTCAAGGTTGGCGGCTATCAGTTGGTCAGCCAGGTCTGGTGGCCGCAGCGGGCGGTGGCGACGATGTTCCTGTTCCACGGTTTCTACGATCATATGGGTCTTTATCGGCATGTGATCGATTGGGCGCTGGATCAGGGGTTCGTGGTGATTGCCTGTGATTTGCCGGGGCATGGGTTGTCGAGCGGCGAGCGCGCGAGCATCGAGGATTTCGCCGAGTATCAAGCGGCGCTGCAAGGGTTGTTCGCTGAGGCGCGGTCGCTGGACCTGCCGCAACCGTGGCACCTATGCGGGCAGAGTACGGGCGGCGCGATTGTCATCGACCATGTGCTGAATGCTGGTGCGGACAGCCCCGCGCAAGGGCAGGTGGTGCTGCTTGCGCCGCTGGTCAGGCCGCGCTCCTGGAGCTGGTCGCACTTCAGCTATTACCTGATGAAGCCTTTCGTCAAAGGCATCGCCCGGCGTTTCAGCGAGAACTCCAACGACCCGGCGTTCTTGTCGTTCCTGCAAGCCGATCCGCTACAACCGCTGCGTTTGCCGACCGTGTGGGTCGGGGCGCTGGCGCGGTGGATCAAGCGTATTGAAGCGGCTCCGCGCAGCAGTCGTCGGCCACTGATTGTCCAGGGGCAGGCGGACATGACGGTGGATTGGGAATACAACCTTGAAGTGCTGGGGGGCAAGTTCGATCGGCCGCAGGTGTTGAAACTGCCCGAGGCTCGCCATCATCTGGCAAATGAAACCCCGGCGTTGCGCCAGGAGTATTTCGGGTTTTTGACCAAGCGGATCAAAGGCCGGAATCTCTAGGGGCTGTTCCGACGATGGCGATCTTCCAGGCGCTGAAGCTTACTGGCTGAGGCTCGACGTGCTTTGTCCCACCGCCAACCCCGCCCGAATCGCTGCCAATGCCGCCCGGTAATACGCCTTGCCTTCAGAGGACTCGGCAAAGGTGGCGAACTCTTCCAGTTCGTCATCCGATAAGTCGCGATAGACATACAGCAACGTGTTGTTCAGGTCGGAGCCGATCTGATCCATCAAGCGCTGACGCTGGCCGTCCAGCATGCCTTGGGCCTGACCGCCGCCGAGCAGGCCGGGGATCATCTGGCTCAGGCTGTCGGCCGCTACGCCGGCAATCGCCAGGCTGACTTCGGCACCGGCTTCGCGCGCCGGCAGTGCCTGGGCCAAATGGCCAATGATCAACTGACGGGTGTCGCTGGCTTCGATTTTCGGCAGGCCTTTGGCGTTTTTCGCCAACTGGTCGCGGCGGGTCGCCAGCAGCTCGGCAGCGATGATCTTGCGCCCCAGTGGCGACTGGAAAAACGCCAGTGCAGGTTTCGGGTCTGCAAGGTTCTTGCGCAGTTGCGCTTCGGCCCGCCGGTCCATGGCCTGCGGGGCAAAGCGCTGATTGCTGTTACTGACCAAAGCCTGAAACACCGCGGGTGGCAGGCTGCTTTGGTAGCGTTGCTGGGCGGCAGTGAGGGCATCGTTAAAATGCGCGCGTTGGTCTGGCCAACCGGCGACCTTGTACAACTGGTCGTGGCCGTCTGCCCAGGCGGGCAAAGTGCAGAGTATCAACAGTGAAAAAAGCAAACGGCGCATAAGGACTCCTGTCAGCAGGCGACTATTCTCCGGGGCCGGACACAGGTTGTCGAGAATTCGTATCAGGTTCGTCAGCTTATCCGACGATCCTCCGCTACACGGCTCTGTCGGATTTTCTGGCGCAGGAATACTATGCGCGCCATGCAAATACCCTCTGATCACCCGCTGCTGTTACGTATCGTCGACGACCTGGCTACCCATGGCTGGTCGCAGCAGAATATTTTCCTGCCCCAGGCTCTGACCCGGGAACTGGCGGCTGAGTGCCGTAAACGTGCAGCCGAAGGTGAGCTGGCGCCAGCGGCAGTGGGGCGCGGGCCTTTCTCGGAGATTCGCGAAGGCATTCGTGGCGACCATATTCAGTGGCTTGAGCCTGGGCAAGACGAGGCCTGTGACAGCTATCTGGGGCTGATGGACAGCCTGCGCGAGGCGATGAACCGTGGGTTGTTTCTCGGTCTTGAGGATTTCGAGAGCCATTTCGCGCTGTACCCGTCGGGTGCGTTCTACCGCAAGCACGTCGACCGCTTTCGCGACGACGACCGACGCATGGTGTCGGCGGTCATCTACCTCAATGACGGCTGGCTGCCGGAGCATGGCGGCCAGTTGCGGATGTACCTGGAGGAGGGCAGAGAGCACGATGTGGTGCCCACTGGCGGTTGTCTGGTGGTGTTCCTGTCGGGCGAAGTGCCTCATGAAGTCCTGCCCGCGACCCGCGAGCGCCTGTCATTGACGGGCTGGTTTCGCCGGCGCGGCAACGAGCCATTCTGATCATGCGGAAAATTCTGGTGAGTCGTTGTCTGCTGGGCCACCGCGTGCGTTACGACGGCGGGGCCAGCGGGCCGTTCAATCAGCTGGAACAGTGGATCGCCGAAGGTCGGGTGATCCCTTTGTGCCCGGAAGTCGCCGGCGGTTTGCCAACGCCACGGGCCGCGGCCGAGATCCCGGGTGGGCAAGGCGTTCAGGTGCTCGATGGTACTGCGCGGGTGGTGACGACCGAGGGCGAGGACGTCAGCGCCGAGTTTCTCTCGGGCGCCCATCAGGCGCTGGAATTGGTCCGAAAACACGCAATCCGCATCGCCGTGCTCAAGGCCAACAGCCCATCCTGCGGCAATCGGCTGACCTATGACGGGACCTTCAGCGGGGTCAAAGTCAGCGGCGAGGGCGTCACCGCAGCCTTGCTGATCCGCAATGGGGTGCAAGTGTTCAGCGAGCTGGAGTTGGCCGAGGCTGCGCTCGCGTTGGCGGCACTGGATTAACGCCAGACACAAAACCTGTGGCGAGGGAGCTTGCTCCCGCTGGGGTGCGAAGCACCCCTAAATCCCGAAACTGAGTACTTCCCGATAAACCACGCTGACTGATTTACGACTGCTTCGCAGCCGAGCGTGAGCAAGCTCCCTCGCCACAATGACCTGTGTCGCCGTTACGGTTTTGGCGGTTGGCTCGCGTCCATGCCGAACCATTTCTGTGACAGCGTCATCAATCGGCCGTCCGTCTTGATCCGTTGCAGGGCCCGGTCGAGGCTGGCCTGAAATGCCGGGTTGCCCTTCTGAAACGGAATCGCCAGGCTCAGGGTCGGGCCAGCCTCGGCACCTTCTTTTACCGGTAGACGACTGTCGCGGATGGCGTAGGGGACCGGTAAGCGATCGCTGATGGCTGCGTCGATCTGTTTGTCCGCCACATCCTTTGGCGGCTGCTGCGCGTCGGGATAGCTGCGCAGGTCAATGCCTTCAACACCGCGCGCCTGTTCGACGAACGGGCTGCCTTGCGCCACACCCAGGGCCTGGCCCTTGAGCGCCAGCAAAGTGCCGAGCGGGCGTTGTTCTTCCTGGCGCACGATCAATTGTGCGCTTGAATAACTGTAAGGTTCGCTGAAGTCGAAACGATCCTTGAGCTCCGAAGTCAGTGCTATGTGGTTGATGGCGACGTCGTACTTGCCGCTTTCGACCCCCGGCAACAGATCGGTCGAGTCGGTGACAACGAAGTCGGCGCGCACATCCAGCTCGTCGGCCAGCAGTTGGCCCAGTTCGACTTCGAAGCCGCTGAGCTTGCCGTCTTCCTTGAAATTGAAGGGTGGAGTGTTGGCTTCAAGCGCAATGCGCAACTCGCCACGGTCGTTTACATCGTCGATCAGTTCAGCGTGAGCAAAAGGGCTCGCAAGGGGCAGCAACAGTATCAGGCCAGGCAGAAAGCGCATGGTCACTCCTTGAATTCATTATGTGCGACGCGCTGTTTCGGTGCGCTTTGCTATGGTGTTGAGGTGCTTCGACAACGAATTGCCACGAAGTTGTCACAACCGTAAAGATTAAGTTCAATACTGGAGAAAAGAATGAAAACCTTTATGTCACGTGCAGTTCTCGCCGGTCTGATGCTCAGCGCTTCGATGCTGGCGAGCGCCGCGGACGTCCCACGCACCAAGGCTCCTGAGGGTGCGAAGGTGTATATCGTCTCTCCGGCGGACGGTGCAACCGTGGATAAAACCTTCAAGGTCCGATTCGCTGTTGAAAAAATTGCCCTGGCGCCGGCCGGCGATCAGACCCCGCACACCGGTCACCACCACCTGCTGATCGACGTCGACAAGTTGCCGGCCGAGAACATGCCGATCCCGGCGGATGCCAAACACCTGCATTTCGGCAAGGCCCAGACCGAAACCGATGTGACCCTGACGCCGGGCAAGCACACCTTGCAACTGGAGCTGGGCGACAAGAACCACGTGCCGTTCGATCCGCCGATTGTCTCGAAAAAAATCACCGTGACTGTAAAGTAAGTTTTTTCCAGGCATGAAAAAGGGAGACCCGAGGGTCTCCCTTTTCATTGACACTGGAGCGTTAGAACAACACGCGGCAACGAATGGTGCCGTTGATGTGTTGCAGCTTCTCTTGCGCCAGGTCCGAGTATTCGGCGTCGACGTCGATCACGACGTAGCCGACCTTCTCGTTGGTTTGCAGGAACTGGCCGGAAATGTTGATACCGTTTTCGGCGAAGACCTTGTTGATCTCGCTGAGTACACCCGGAATGTTTTCGTGGATGTGCAGCAGGCGGTGCTTGCCAGGGTGAGCCGGCAGGGCCACTTCCGGAAAGTTCACGGACGATACCGACGTACCGTTATCGCTGTACTTGACCAGTTTCTCTGCCACTTCCAGACCGATGTTGGCCTGTGCTTCGGCAGTGGAACCACCGATGTGCGGGGTCAGGATCACGTTGTCCAGGCCACGCAGCGGGCTTTCGAACTCTTCGTCGTTGGAGCGTGGCTCCACCGGGAATACGTCGATGGCCGCGCCGATCAGGTGCTTGTCCTTGATCGCGTCCGCCAGGGCGTCCAGCTCGACCACGGTGCCGCGAGCGGCGTTGATCAGGATGCCGCCTTTTTTGATGGCGCGGATTTCCTTCTCGCCGATCATCCACTGGGTAGCAGCCGTTTCCGGAACGTGCAGGGTCACGATGTCGGACATGCCCAGCAGCTCGTGCAGGTTGCCGACCTGAGTGGCGTTACCCAGTGGCAGCTTGGTGATGGTGTCGTAGAAGTACACCTGCATGCCCAGGCCTTCAGCCAGGACAGACAATTGAGTACCGATCGAACCGTAACCAACGATACCCAGCTTCTTGCCGCGGATTTCGAAGGAGTTGGCCGCGCTTTTGATCCAGCCGCCACGGTGGCAGGAAGCGTTCTTCTCAGGGATGCCGCGCAGCAACAGGATCGCTTCCGCCAGCACCAGTTCAGCCACCGAACGGGTGTTGGAGTACGGAGCGTTGAAGACAGCGATGCCGCGTTCGCGAGCAGCGTTGAGGTCGACCTGGTTGGTGCCGATGCAGAAACAGCCTACAGCCACCAGTTTCTTCGCATGATCGAAGATTTCTTCGGTCAGTTGAGTGCGCGAGCGTATGCCGATGAAGTGCGCATCAGCGATCTTTTCCTTCAGCTGGGCTTCCGGCAGAGAACCTGTCAGGTACTCGATGCTGGTGTAGCCCGCCGCCTTGAGGACGTCGACAGCCGATTGGTGGACGCCTTCGAGAAGAAGGAACTTGATCTTGCTCTTATCGAGAGAAGTCTTGCTCATCTGCGTAAACCTGTGTCCCGGAGAAAAATGGCAGGGAATCGGACAGCGTGAGCTGACCCGGACGGCAGGAACGCCGTCGCCGCAGAACAGCCTTTGGGCACTATCCTGCGGGGGCGGTATGCTAGCATATGCACCCCGCAAACACTCATTCCTGCGACGTGAAGCGTACTCAGGATGACCATGAATTGTTCGAGAGTTCTGTCGATGACCAATCCCGCCCTGATTGAAGAGCTGAAGACCCTGGTTGAGCCTGGCAAGGTGCTGACCGATGCCGACTCCCTGAATGCTTACGGTAAGGATTGGACCAAGCATTTCGCCCCGGCCCCGACGGCCATCGTGTTCCCCAAGACCACCGGGCAGGTCCAGGCCATCGTCCGTTGGGCGAATGAGCACCAGATTGCGCTGGTGCCGTCGGGCGGACGCACCGGGCTGTCCGCTGCTGCCGTGGCGGCCAATGGCGAAGTGGTGGTTTCCTTCGACTATATGAACCAGATCCTCGACGTGAACCTGACCGACCGTACTGCGGTCTGCCAGCCAGGCGTGGTCACTGAACAACTGCAAAACCGCGCCGAAGAGCACGGTTTGTACTACCCGGTGGACTTCGCTTCCGCAGGTTCCAGCCAGATTGGCGGTAATATCGGCACCAATGCCGGCGGGATCAAGGTGATTCGCTATGGCATGACCCGTAACTGGGTCGCCGGCATGAAAGTCGTGACCGGCAAGGGCGACCTGCTGGAACTGAACCGCGACCTGATCAAGAACGCTACCGGTTATGACCTCCGTCAGCTGTTCATCGGCGCCGAAGGCACCCTGGGTTTTGTGGTCGAAGCGACCATGCGCCTTGATCGCGCCCCGAAAAACCTCACCGCGATGGTCCTCGGCACCGCCGATTTCGACTCGATCATGCCGGTGCTCCACGCGTTCCAGAGCAAGCTCGACCTGACTGCATTCGAATTCTTCTCCGACAAGGCGCTGGCCAAAGTCCTCGCGCGCGGCGACGTGCCGGCACCGTTCGAATCCGATTGCCCGTTCTACGCGCTGCTGGAATTCGAAGCGACCACCGAGGAAGTGGCCAACCATGCGCTGGAAACCTTCGAACACTGCGTCGAAGAAGGCTGGGTGCTCGATGGCGTGATGAGCCAGAGTGAATCGCAACTTCAAAACCTCTGGAAACTGCGCGAATACATCTCCGAGACCATTTCCCACTGGACGCCGTACAAGAACGACATTTCGGTCACTGTGTCGAAAGTCCCGGCATTCCTGAAGGAAATCGACGCGATCGTCGGCGAACACTACCCCGATTTCGAAATTGTCTGGTTCGGCCACATCGGCGACGGCAACCTGCACTTGAACATCCTCAAGCCAGAGAACCTCAGCAAGGACGAGTTCTTCGCCAAGTGTGCGACCGTCAACAAGTGGGTGTTCGAAACCGTCGAGAAGTACAACGGCTCGATCTCCGCCGAGCACGGCGTGGGCATGACCAAGCGTGATTACTTGACCTACAGCCGTTCCCCGGTTGAGATCGAGTACATGAAAGCGGTCAAGGCGGTGTTCGACCCGAACGGCATCATGAACCCGGGCAAGATCTTCGCTGTTTGAAGCCGCTGTCCCTGATGAATCAATAAGGCAGGAGTCGGTAATGAGCTATCAGCACCAGTATGTCGACGGTACACGTATTCATTTCCCGGTCGGGAAAGTGGTGTGTATCGGGCGTAACTACGCCGAACACGCCAAGGAACTGGATAACCCGGTGCCAACCGAGCCGCTGCTGTTCATCAAGCCGGGCAGTTGCGTGGTCGCGCTGGAAGGTGGTTTTGCGATTCCGACCGAGCGTGGCTCGGTCCACTACGAGGCGGAAATTGCCGTGTTGATCGGCAAACCTTTGTCGACCAAGCCAAGCCGCGAAGAAGTGCTGGACGCGATCTCCGGGTTTGCGCCGGGGCTGGACCTGACCTTGCGCGACAAGCAGGCCGAGCTGAAATCCAAAGGCCTGCCATGGGAAATCGCCAAGTCGTTCGACGGCGCCTGCGTGCTGGCGCCGTTCGTGGTCAGCAGCACCTTCGCGGACCTGACCGACATCGGTATCCGCCTGACCATCAACGGTGAAGTTCGCCAGGACGGCAACAGCAGCTTGATGCTCAACCCGATCGTGCCAATGATCCAGTACATGGCAGGCTGCTTCTCGCTGCAAGCCGGTGACGTGATCATGACCGGCACTCCGGCGGGTGTCGGTCCGTTGAACGTTGGCGATGAACTGGTGCTGGAATTGCCGGGCGCCGGCAGCTTCAAGAGCAGTGTTCGTTAAACCGCATAGCCGAGTCCTGGTTGTGCTCTTCGCTACAGTCGTGGCGGTGGGCGCGGCCGGGCAACATTATCGTTTGTTCGAGCGTGGCTGGTTCAACCTGCAAGCCTGGTTGCACCCGGCCGACGGCCAGTCCATGGCGCTCGACGATTACCAGGTGGTTGTCGAGGCGAAGGTCATTGACGGGCTGAGCGCGGACGTTTCGGCGCTGACCTTCGATCCGGTGCGCCACAGCCTGTTCACCGTGACCAATAAAAACCCCGAGCTGATCGAACTGTCCCTCGAGGGGCGAATCCTGCGCCGCGTGACGCTGATCGGGTTTGGCGACCCGCAAGCGGTGGAGTTCATCAGTGCTGATACCTATGTGATCGCCGATGAATATCAGCAGCGCCTGATCAAGATTCATCTGAAGGATCAAACGACGTTTCTGGACGCCGCGGAGGCCGAGCAACTGGCCCTTGGCGTGCACATGAGCAGCAATAAGGGCGTTGAAGGCCTGGCCTATGATTCGGTGGGCAAGCGACTGTTCGTCGCCAGGGAACGCGACCCGATGCTGATCTACGAAGTGCAGGGCTTCCCGCATTACAACCCGGAGAAGTCCTATGCGGTGCACGTGGTCAACAACCCCAAGCGCGATGCCGGGCTGTTCGTGCGCGACCTGTCGAGCCTGCAATACGACAAGTGCAGCGGCCATTTGCTGGCGCTGTCGGATGAGTCGCATCTGGTGCTGGAACTGGATATCGACGGTCGGCCGTTGAGCACGATGTCGCTGAGCAAGGGGCGTCAGGGCTTGCAGAAGACGGTGCCGCAAGCGGAAGGGATCGCCATGGACGACAGCGGCACGATGTACCTGGTCAGCGAACCCAACCTGTTTTATGTCTTCAAGAAACCACAGCCCTGACAAGCGCCGTCATACCGCCATACCAATGTGGGAGCAAGCTTTGCTCCTACAGGGGAGGGTGTTGGGGTTAAGCGGTGAGGGTTTTCACGCCTTCACTGGTGCCCAGTAGCAGCACATCTGCCGGACGGGCAGCGAACAGGCCGTTGGTGACCACGCCGACGATGGCGTTGATCTGAGTCTCGAGCTCGACCGGGTTGGTGATCTGCATGTTGAAGACGTCGAGGATGATGTTGCCGTTGTCGGTCAACACGCCTTCGCGGTAAACCGGATCGCCGCCCAGTTTCACCAGCTCGCGGGCCACGTGGCTGCGGGCCATCGGGATCACTTCGACCGGCAGTGGGAAAGTGCCCAGGACCGGTACCAGTTTGCTGGCGTCGGCGATGCAGATGAAGGTCTTGGCCACGGCAGCAACGATTTTTTCGCGGGTCAGGGCTGCGCCACCGCCCTTGATCAGGTTCAGGTGCTCGTCGCTTTCATCGGCGCCATCGACGTAGAACTCCAGATCGCTGACGGTGTTGAGCTCGTACACCGGAATCCCGTGGGCCTTGAGGCGCGCGGCGGTGGCTTCGGAGCTGGCAACTGCGCCGTCGAACGCGCCCTTGTGCAAGGCCAGTGCGTCGATGAAGCAGTTGGCGGTGGAGCCGGTGCCGACCCCGACGATGCTCTTGTCGTCGAGTTTTGGAAGGATGAAATCGACGGCGGCTTGAGCCACTGCCTGTTTGAGTTGATCCTGGGTCATGCGGGCTCCGAAAGCGGGCAAGGGGAACTGAAGGCCAGCATTATAGGCTGCGGGGCAGGGAAGGTCATTGTCCGATTGGCCAATGAGTATGTATGGCATGCCGGGGAGGCTTCTGTGGCGAGGGAGCTTGCTCCCGCTCGGCTGCGCAGCAGTCGTAGAATCTGAGTCCCGATTTCTTCAGGTTCAACTACTCAACCTTGTTGCGACCGCTTCGCGCTCGAGCGGGAGCAAGCTCCCTCGCCACAAAAGCGCTGTAAAACCTCTGGATTCGTGTGGTCGCCCGGGCAAAAGCCGGGTTAGACTCCTTGGCCCTGCCCAACCCGCTCAGTGATGCTTTCCGATGCTCGAACAGTACGTCAAAAAGATCCTCACCTCGCGCGTTTATGACGTTGCCGTAGAAACCCCATTGCAAACTGCTCGCCAGCTCTCCGAGCGGCTGGGCAACAAGATCTGGCTCAAGCGCGAAGACTTGCAGCCGGTGTTCTCGTTCAAGATTCGCGGGGCTTACAACAAGCTGACCCAATTGAGCGATGAGGAGCGCGCCCGTGGCGTAGTCACCGCCTCGGCGGGTAACCATGCGCAGGGCCTGGCACTCGCAGCCAAGGTGTTGGGCGTGAAAGCGACCATCGTCATGCCCAAGACCACCCCAGAGATCAAGGTCGAAGGCGTGCGTTCGCGCGGCGGCAAAGTGGTGCTGCACGGGGATTCTTTCCCCGAAGCCCTGGCCTATTCGCTGAAACTGGTCGACGAAAAGGGCTACGTCTACATCCACCCTTACGATGATCCGCACACCATTGCCGGGCAGGGCACCGTGGCGATGGAGATTTTGCGCCAGCACCCCGGCCCGCTTAATGCGATTTTCGTCCCGGTGGGCGGTGGCGGCCTGATCGCCGGGATCGCCGCGTACGTGAAGTACCTGCGGCCGGAGATCAAGATCATCGGCGTCGAGCCGGACGACTCCAACTGCCTGCAAGCGGCCATGGCGGCCGGTGAGCGCGTGGTACTGCCGACTGTGGGGCTCTTTGCCGATGGCGTGGCAGTGGCGCAGATCGGCCAGCACACCTTCGACATCTGCAAGGATTATGTCGATGAAGTGATCACCGTCAGTACTGACGAGATCTGTGCGGCGATCAAGGATATCTACGACGATACCCGCTCGATCACCGAGCCTGCTGGCGCCTTGGGTGTGGCCGGGATCAAGAAGTACGTCGAGTTGCGCGGTGTAACCGGGCAGACCCTGGTGGCCATCGACTCCGGTGCCAACGTCAACTTCGACCGCCTGCGTCACGTCGCCGAGCGCGCCGAGCTGGGTGAAGGCCGTGAAGCGATCATCGCCGTGACCATCCCGGAGAAACCGGGCAGCTTCAAGGCGTTCTGCGAAGCCATCGGCAAACGCCAGATCACCGAATTCAACTACCGCTACAACACCGGCAGCGAAGCGCACATCTTTGTTGGCGTGCAGACGCACCCGGAAAACGATCCACGCAGTGCGCTGCTCGCCAGTCTGACCGAGCAGGGCTTCCCGGTGCTCGACTTGACCGACAACGAGCTGGCCAAGTTGCATATTCGCCACATGGTTGGCGGTCGCGCGGCGCATGTCGTCGATGAAGTGGTGTTGCGCTTTGAATTCCCGGAGCGTCCGGGCGCGTTGTTCAACTTCCTCAACAAGCTCGGCGGGCGCTGGAACATCTCGATGTTCCACTACCGCAACCACGGCGCGGCCGATGGTCGGGTGGTCGCCGGTCTGCAAGTACCGCACGAAGAGCGCCATCTGGTGCCGGCGGCGCTGGCAGAAATCGGTTACCCGTATTGGGATGAGAGCGACAACCCGGCGTATAAGCTGTTCCTCGGCTGAGCGTCTACGCTGATGGCCAGTCCATAAGGAAAACGAACAATGGAAACGTTAACCGCCCTGAAAGTAGCGCATGTCCTGGCAACGGTGTTGTTGCTGGTCGGTGCGCTGGGCCTGGCGATCTGGGTCTGGCGCACGCGCCGTAACGGTGACGCGACGGCGCACGCGCGCACCTTGCAGCGTCCATGGGTGTTTGTCTGGTTGGTGATGGGCCTGGCGTTGCTGAGCATGCCGTTCACCGGATGGTGGATGGTGCACCTGGTGGGCTGGCCGCTGGGGCAGATGTGGATTCTGGCTTCCAGCGTGACCTACACAGTCGGTGCGCTGGCGATGTTCTGGCTGCTGGTGCGGCTTAACAAGCTGCGCACTGCACCGGGTGGCAATGGCAAGTTTACGTTTGCCTTGGCGTTGTTCAGCTTCGTCTGCTTTATCGCGATTGCCGGGTTGATGGGCGCTAAGCCGGTTTGACCTGATCCATGCGATCAACTGTGGCGAGGGAGCTTGCTCCCGCTGGAGCGCGAAGCGCTCCTGAATTCTGCTAAGACGTTTAGTCAGGCGGAGCGCGTCGGCCGGATTTGCGGCCGCTGCGCGACCGAGCGGGAGCAAGCTCCCTCGCCACAGATAAAGTCGCTGACTTCAGTCGCGCAACGACATTATCGGCCAGCCACGTTTCTGTGCCTCGGCCCGCAAGTTCGGGTCCGGGTCCACGGCGACCGGGTTTGCCACTTCCTCCAGAAGCGCCAGGTCATTCATCGAATCGCTATAGAAATAGCTGTCTTCGAGTGACATGCCGGTTTCTTCCAGCCAACGATTCAAGCGCGTCACCTTGCCTTCACGGAAGCACGGTACGTCGGTGCTGCGTCCGGTGTAGCGGCCGTCGATCATTTCGCATTCGGTGGCAATCAGGGTTTCGACGCCCAGACGCTGGGCAATCGGCCCTGTGACGAAGCGGTTGGTGGCGGTGATGATCACCAGTTTATCGCCGGCAGCGCGATGGCTGGCGAGCAACTCGAGTCCCTTGGACAGCACGAGCGGTTCGATGCAGTCGCGCATGTAGTCGCGGTGCCATTCGTCCAGCAGGGTCATCTCGGTACGGCCGAGGATTTCCAGGCAAAAGTTCAGGTATGCGGCCTGGTCCAGCTGGCCGGCCAGGTAATCCTGGTAGAACTCGTCGTTGCGTGCTTTATAGGCAACGGCATCGAGAAATCCCCTCTCGCACAGGTAATCGCCCCATGCGTGATCGCTGTCGCCGCCCAAAAGTGTGTTGTCCAAGTCGAATAAAGCCAGACGCATTTGCAGTTACTCGCTGAAAAGTCTGTAAAAAGGCCTCCAGAATACGGTCTTTTCACAAGAGTGCACATAACGTAGGAAGCTTCGTTGCCGCCTTCACAACCTTTGTGGAACAATGCGACGACATGCGTTTGCGAGGTTGTTGCCGTGATCGACCCCGATGGTTTCCGCCCCAATGTCGGGATCATTCTCACGAATGATGCCGGCCAGGTGCTATGGGCTCGCCGTATCAATCAAGATGCCTGGCAGTTTCCTCAAGGTGGTATCAACCCTCAGGAGACGCCGGAAGACGCCTTGTACCGCGAGTTGAACGAAGAAGTGGGTCTGGAGCGTGAAGATGTTGAAATTCTCGCCTGCACCCGGGGCTGGTTGCGCTATCGTTTGCCGCAACGCCTGGTCAGAACGCACAGCCAACCGCTGTGCATTGGCCAGAAACAGAAGTGGTTTCTCCTGCGCCTGGTCTCCAACGAGCAGCGGGTGCGGATGGATTTGACCGGTAAACCGGAGTTCGATGGCTGGCGCTGGGTCAGTTATTGGTATCCGTTGGGCCAGGTGGTGACATTCAAGCGCGAGGTTTATCGCCGCGCTCTCAAAGAGCTTGCCCCGCGCCTTTTAGCGCGCGACTGACGACGGAGTTCGACCCCGAGCCATGCTCAATACGCTGCGCAAGATCGTCCAGGAAGTTAACTCCGCCAAGGATCTCAAGGCGGCGTTGGGGATTATTGTGTTGCGCGTCAAAGAGGCCATGGGCAGCCAGGTCTGCTCGGTCTACCTGCTCGACCCCGAAACCAACCGCTTCGTGCTGATGGCCACCGAGGGCTTGAACAAGCGCTCGATCGGCAAGGTCAGCATGGCGCCCAACGAAGGTCTGGTTGGCCTGGTCGGCACGCGTGAAGAACCCCTCAACCTCGAAAACGCCGCGGATCACCCGCGCTATCGCTACTTTGCCGAAACCGGTGAAGAGCGTTATGCGTCGTTCCTCGGAGCCCCGATCATTCACCACCGGCGCGTTGTCGGCGTGTTGGTCATCCAGCAAAAAGAACGTCGCCAGTTCGACGAAGGTGAAGAAGCCTTCCTGGTGACCATGAGCGCCCAGCTCGCGGGCGTTATCGCCCACGCCGAGGCCACCGGTTCGATCCGTGGTCTGGGGCGTCAGGGCAAGGGTATTCAGGAAGCAAAGTTTGTCGGCGTACCTGGTTCGCCCGGTGCGGCGGTCGGTACCGCGGTGGTCATGTTGCCGCCGGCCGATCTGGACGTGGTGCCTGACAAGGCCATCGCTGACATCGACGCAGAACTGGGGCTGTTCAAGACCGCCATCGAAGGCGTGCGCGCCGATATGCGCGCGCTGTCCGCCAAGCTCGCCACGCAATTGCGGCCGGAAGAGCGGGCGCTGTTCGATGTCTACCTGATGATGCTTGACGACGCTTCGCTGGGCAGCGAGGTGACCACCGTGATCAAGACCGGTCAGTGGGCCCAGGGCGCACTGCGCCAGGTGGTCACCGATCACGTCAACCGTTTCGAATTGATGGACGACGCCTACCTGCGTGAGCGCGCCTCGGACGTCAAAGACCTTGGCCGACGCCTGCTGGCTTACCTGCAGGAAGAGCGTCAGCAGACGCTGGTCTATCCCGACAACACCATCCTGATCAGCGAAGAACTGACGCCGGCGATGCTCGGCGAGGTGCCGGAAGGCAAGCTGGTGGGTCTGGTGTCGGTACTCGGTTCCGGCAACTCCCACGTGGCGATCCTGGCGCGAGCCATGGGGATCCCGACGGTGATGGGTCTGGTCGATCTGCCGTATTCCAAGGTCGACGGCATTCAGATGATCGTCGACGGCTATCACGGCGAGGTCTACACCAACCCGAGTGACGTGCTGCGCAAGCAGTTCGCCGACGTGGTCGAAGAAGAGAAGCAACTGGCGCTGGGGCTGGATGCGCTGCGCGACTTGCCGTGCGTGACGATCGACGGTCACCGCATGCCGCTGTGGGTCAACACCGGCCTGCTGGCGGATGTGGCACGGGCGCAGAAGCGCGGTGCGGAAGGCGTGGGTCTGTACCGCACCGAAGTGCCGTTCATGATCAATCAGCGCTTTCCGAGCGAAAAGGAGCAGCTGGCGATTTATCGCGAGCAGCTCGCCGCCTTCCACCCGCAACCGGTGACCATGCGCAGCCTGGACATCGGCGGCGACAAGTCACTGTCGTACTTCCCGATCAAGGAAGACAACCCGTTCCTTGGCTGGCGCGGGATTCGCGTGACCCTCGACCACCCGGAAATCTTCCTGGTGCAGACCCGCGCGATGCTCAAGGCCAGCGAAGGCCTGAACAACCTGCGGATTCTGTTGCCGATGATCTCCGGCACTCATGAAGTGGAAGAAGCACAGCACCTGATTCACCGGGCCTGGGGTGAAGTTCGCGATGAAGGCTGCGACGTGCCGATGCCGCCGGTTGGCGTGATGATCGAGGTTCCGGCAGCGGTGTACCAGACCAGGGAACTGGCGCGGCAAGTGGACTTCCTGTCGGTCGGCTCCAACGACCTGACCCAATACCTGCTGGCCGTCGACCGTAACAACCCGCGGGTGGCCGACCTTTATGACTACCTGCACCCGGCGGTGCTGCAAGCGCTGCAAAACGTGGTGCGCGATGCCCATGCCGAAGGCAAACCCGTGAGTATCTGCGGCGAGATGGCCGGTGATCCGGCGGCGGCGGTGCTGTTGATGGCGATGGGTTTCGACAGCTTGTCGATGAACGCCACCAACTTGCCGAAAGTGAAGTGGATGCTGCGCCAGATCAACCTGAGCTGGGCCAGGGATCTGCTCGCCGAGCTGATGACCATCGACAACCCGCAGGTGATCCACAGCTCGCTGCAACTGGCGCTGAAGAACCTCGGGTTGGCGCGGATGATCAATCCGGCGGCGATCAAGCCTCTCTGAGCCTGTGACAGTGGGCTTTTGTGGCGAGGGAGCTTGCTCCCGCTGGAGTGCGAAGCGCTCCTGAATCGGTCAGCGTGTTCTATCAGTCTGTGCGCGATGACTGTTTAACGACTGCTTCGCAGCCGAGCGGGAGCAAGCTCCCTCGCCACAGAGTATCGCGCCAGGGCTAAAGCCTGATCTCAACTTCCCCAAGATGCCCGCCATACGGTCCGAAACTCCTTTCGACCATCAGCCGCGTCCCGTCGGCCCGCACAATCAGCGCGGTACTCGCCCGCGTGCCATACGTGGGGCTGGCAATAAACACGCTCGACAACAAGCTCTCGGTCGCCAGCCCAACCCCGGTATCCGGCAAGTCGGCGAATGGCGCCGTTTGCGGGTCGCCTAAAAGGGCCAGCAAGGCCTGTGGCTGTGGGTCGGTCAGCACTTCACTCAACGCTGCCTTGGCCTTGAGCACTTTCGGCCACGGCGTATCAAGCCCGGCATTCGACACTCCATAGATGCCTGATTGCAGCTTGACGGGCCCAGGCTCCCGCGCGTTGTAATGCCACAGCTCATGACGATTGCCGATCAGCAGATTAAACCCGGCATATTCCGGTGATCTGTCGACAACGTCGGCCAAGTACTGATCAATCGGCAAGTCGCCGGTGAGAAACCGCGCCACCAGCTCGCCTCGTGATTTGCGCGCTGGCGGCTGGTGCGGGTCGCGGATATTGGTCAATGCGGCAAAGCGCCCGTCGGCACCAATGCCCAGCCAGGTGCCACCTGCTTCCAGGTCGCGCCCGGCGTACACCAGCGGCGTTTCGGGCCATTGCGCCAGCGGCAGGCTGGGGCGTGCATAAAACTCGTCGCGGTTGGCCGCAACGATCAGCGGCGTTGCGTGACCCGGCCGCCAGGCGAAAACGATCAAGCACATGGGGTTATCCCTCTTGGCTTTTTTGCCCACTGTACGCATAGAGCTGTCGGGTATCCATCGCCATCCAGTGGAGCTTGAGGCCCTGCATCCGTTACCATGCCGCACTTATTTCGGGATGCAGCCATGGAATTTCCGCTCTATCTACTGCTCGGTGCCTGCGCCGGCGTGCTGGCCGGGCTGTTTGGGGTGGGCGGCGGGATCATCATCGTCCCGGTACTGGTGTTCAGTTTCACCTTGCAGGGTTTCGATGTGTCGGTGCTGACTCACCTGGCCGTCGGCACGTCGTTGGCGACGATCATCTTCACGTCGGTCAATGCGGTGCGCGAACATCATCTGAAAGGCGCGGTGCGCTGGCCGATTTTTGTCTGGATGACTGTCGGGATTCTGATCGGCGCGGGTTTTGGCGCGCTGACGGCCGAAGCCATCTCGGGACCGCATTTGCAGAAGATCATCGGCGTGTTCGCGTTGATCATTGCCTTGCAACTGGCACTGGAGGTCAAGCCCAAGGCCAGCCGGACAGTGCCTGGCAAATTCGGTCTGACCCTGGCCGGCAGTGTGATCGGCTGGGCTTCGGCGATTTTCGGGGTCGGCGGAGGCTCGCTGACGGTGCCGTTTCTGACCTGGCGCAGTGTGCCGATGCAGCAAGCCGTGGCCACCTCTTCGGCCTGCGGTCTGCCGATTGCGCTCGTCAGTGCATTAAGTTTCATGATTCTGGGCTGGCACGATCCACGCTTGCCGGCTCATAGTCTCGGGTTCGTTTATTTACCGGCGCTGCTGGGCATTGCCATGACCAGCATGGTCTTTGCCCGCATCGGTGCGCGACTGGCCCACAAGCTGTCACCGCGGTTGCTGAAAAGACTGTTTGCCGCGTTGCTGTTTTGCGTGGGTTTGAGCTTTTTGCTTTGAGCTCTTTTTGCCGGGAACAGCGACGCAATCCTGGCTTAATCCAGGCGTGGCACGGTCGCGCCAGGAATTTTACGTTTCAACTCTAACGAGGAGTCGCAATGCTGCCTTACCCGCAGATTGACCCGGTGGCCCTGGCCATCGGCCCGCTGAAAATCCACTGGTACGGCCTGATGTACCTGATCGGTATCGGCGGCGCCTGGATGCTGGCATCGCGTCGGCTGAACCGCTTCGACCCGACCTGGACCAAGGAGAAGCTCTCCGACATGATCTTCTGGATGTCGATGGGTGTGATTGTCGGCGGCCGATTGGGTTATGTGCTGTTTTACGATCTGAGTGCTTACCTGGCCAACCCGACCTTGATTTTTGAAGTGTGGAAGGGTGGCATGTCGTTCCATGGCGGGTTCATCGGCGTGATGCTGGCGGCCCTGTGGTTCGGCAGAAAGAATGGCAAGTCGTTCTTCCAGCTGATGGACTTCGTCGCACCGATGGTGCCGATCGGCCTGGGGGCCGGGCGTATCGGTAACTTCATCAATGCCGAGTTGTGGGGCAAGCCGACCGACCTGCCGTGGGCAATGATCTTCCCGCCGTTCAGCGACCCGGCACAGCTGCCGCGTCACCCGTCGCAGCTGTATCAGTTCGCGCTGGAAGGCGTAGCGTTGTTCCTGATCCTCTGGTTGTTCTCGCGCAAGCCGCGGCCGACCATGGCCGTGTCCGGGATGTTCACGCTGTTCTACGGTATTTTCCGATTCATCGTCGAATTCGTCCGCGTGCCGGATGCGCAACTGGGCTATCTGGCCTGGAACTGGCTGACCATGGGTCAGGTCCTGTGCGTACCGATGATCCTCGCCGGTCTGTTCCTGATCTGGCTGGCTTATCACCGTGCCCCGACGGCTCCGGTTGCCCCGACTGCTTAAGCCGTCGCGCTCTACATTCGAACCCCGGGGCGATGGCCCCCGGGTTCAAGGACACAGGTAACTCATGAAGCAATATCTCGATCTGGTCGCCCACGTCATCAAGAACGGCACCAGGCAAGCCAACCGTACCGGCGTGAACACCATCAGCTTTCCCGGCGCGATGCTGCGCTATGACCTGAAAGAAGGTTTCCCGGCGATCACTACCCGCAAGATGGCGTTCAAATCGGCCATCGGCGAGATGGTCGGTTTCCTGCGGGGCGTGAACAACGCGGCGCAGTTCCGCGCATTGGGCTGCAAGGTCTGGGACCAGAATGCCAATGAAAACGCCCAGTGGCTGGCCAACCCGTTCCGTCAGGGCGAAGACGACCTGGGCGAGATCTACGGCGTGCAATGGCGCAAATGGCCGGCGTACAAGCAGATCCCGGTCAGCA
Organism: Pseudomonas fluorescens HK44; assembly: GCF_000217955.3. Lineage (GTDB taxonomy): Bacteria > Pseudomonadota > Gammaproteobacteria > Pseudomonadales > Pseudomonadaceae > Aquipseudomonas > Aquipseudomonas fluorescens_AQ. The sequence continues at coordinate 332,184 of NZ_AFOY02000019.1, forward strand.
ATCAGGCTGCCATCGAGCAGACGTTGAGCCAGGGCTATCGCCAGATCGCCGAAGGCGAAGAAGACGGCCAGGCCTATGTGGTGCTGTACAAGGCGATCGACCAGATTCGCCAGTGCGTCGACACTATCATCAAGGACCCGGGCAGCCGGCGTATCCTGTTCCACGGCTGGAACTGCGCCCAGCTCGATGAAATGGCCCTGCCGCCGTGCCATCTGCTGTATCAGTTCCACCCGAATGTCGAGACCAAAGAGATTTCCCTGACGCTCTACATCCGCTCCAACGACCTGGGCCTGGGCACGCCGTTCAACCTCACCGAAGGTGCCGCGCTGTTGAGTCTGATCGGTCGCCTGACCGGTTACACGCCACGTTGGTTCACCTATTTCATCGGTGACGCCCACGTCTACGAAAACCACCTGGACATGCTCAACGAACAGCTCAAGCGCGAGCCGTTCCCGATGCCCAAGCTGGTGATATCCGACCGCGTGCCGGAGTTCGCCAAGACCGGCGTGTACCAGCCGGAGTGGCTGGAACAGATCGAGCCGAGCGACTTCTCGCTGGAAGGCTACGAACACCACGCGCCAATGACCGCGCCAATGGCGGTCTGAATACCTCCACCTCTCGTAATCTGATCGTTCCCACGCGTGGGAACGATCAAGCGTCAGCGCCGCGAATCTAAAAGCCTACATGTCAGAAAGTTCATCTCCCGGGGAAAGGGCCGATAAATAGCGCCCTATAGGATGAGCTCCAGTCAGGCCAATACAGGGTCTGGCAGAACCCAACTACTGGAGAGTTCCCGATGAAATCCCTGAAAGCTTTTTTGGTCGTTTCCCTGATGTGCGCTTCTGTGGCTGCGATGGCCGAAGGCGGCGGCGACAAGGTTCAGGCTCGAATGGACGCCGCACGTGATGTGGCGATGGTCCACTATCAGCAATCTGAACATGCGCAGGCTGTAGCGAGCAGTCAGAAAGCCCAGTCCGACACTGTCGAACGCTCGAATTGACAGCGGGTTTTACCCAGTTGCTGACACGCCGTATGGCGGCAGAACTTGTGGCACAACAGGTGTCAAACGCCTGAAGCCCGGATGGCGGGGTACTCCGACTGTCCGGGCGATTGCAATTAGAATGATAGGTACCGCTCAGCGTGTTATCGCAGTGCGGGATTTTCTGATGATCTGAATGGCGTCTATGTGTGGAAGAACTCAATCGCAGCCTGTTCCTGGCGATCAACGCCAGCGCTGATGCCTCGGCGCCCATGCGGTCTTTGGCGATGTTTCTGGCACAGTGGCTGATCTACTGTGTGCCGCTTTTGCTGGCTGGATTGTGGTTGCGAGGTACACGCCGGCAGCGGGCGGTAGCGATCACTGCAACGCTGAGTATCGTCTTCGCGCTGGGTTGCAATCTGTTGATCAGCAGCCTTTGGTTTCACCCACGTCCCTTCATGGTGGGGCTGGGGCAAAACTTCATGGAACATGCCGCTGAGTCATCTTTTCCCAGCGACCACGCTACGGTGATGTTTGCGCTAGCCTTTGGGTTGATACTGGCCTCGCTGCGCAAGCTGGGCCTGCTGGTTTTGCTGCTGGGGGTGTTGGTTGGCTGGGCGCGTGTCTACCTGGGCGTGCACTTTCCATTCGATATTGCCGGGTCGTTGCTGGTTTCGCTGATCAGTGCCTGGCTGGTCAAGCAAGTGCTGGATTGGAGACAACTGGGCGAGCGTCTGCTCGACGTTGTTGAGCGTCTGTACCAGCGAGTATTTCCGGCACTCGCTCGGCGTAATACTCACCTATAGAGCCCGGTTATCGCCTTCGATAAGGCCTTGGAGCACGACAGGATGAACACGTGAATCAGGTCGGATCGGAGTCTCTGCGTATTCCGCGAACCATTTGGGCCTTGGGCTTTGTCAGCCTGTTCATGGATGTTTCGTCCGAACTGGTGCACAGCCTGCTGCCGGTGTTTCTGGTCACGACCCTGGGCGCGAGCGCGCTGACCGTCGGGGTGATCGAGGGCATCGCCGAGGCGACGGCGATGCTGGTCAAGGTTTTCTCGGGGGCGATCAGCGACTTTATCGGTCGACGCAAAGGCCTGCTGTTGCTGGGGTACGGTATGGCTGCGCTGTCCAAGCCGTTATTCCCGCTGGCTCACTCGGTGGAGGTGGTGTTCACCGCGCGCTTTCTCGATCGTATCGGCAAAGGCATTCGCGGCGCGCCGCGCGATGCTCTGGTGGCGGACGTAGCTCCGCTGGAAATTCGCGGTGCGTGTTTCGGCTTGCGCCAATCGATGGACACCGTCGGCGCCCTTGTCGGTCCTGCACTGGCCATCGTACTGATGCTCTGGCTCACCGATATCCAGCAGGTACTCTGGTTCGCCGTCATCCCCGCGGCCATTGCGGTGGCGCTGATTGTCACCGGTGTAAAAGAGCCCGAGCACGCTGTCGGCAAACACACCTTTCGATCACCCATTCACTGGCGTGTCCTTCACGACTTCTCGTCCGGCTATTGGTGGGTGGTCGTCGTCGGAGGGGTGTTTACGCTGGCGCGTTTCAGCGAAGCGTTTCTGGTATTGCGGGCGCAGCAGACCGGGTTGTCAGCCGCCTGGGTGCCGTTGGTGATGGTGGTCATGTCGGGGTTCTATGCGTTGTCCGCCTACCCGGCCGGTTGGTTGTCCGATCGCATCAGCCGCACGAAATTGCTCTGCCTCGGCATGGGGTTGTTGGTGCTGGCGGACCTGGTGCTCGCGCAAAGCGATTCGATCCTGACGATGATGCTGGGCGTAACCCTGTGGGGACTGCACATGGGATTCAGCCAAGGCATCCTCGCCACACTGGTTGCTGATACGGCCCCCGACGAACTGAAGGGCACGGCGTTCGGTATTTTCAATCTGATCAGCGGCGTTTGCCTGCTGATTGCCAGTGTTCTCGCCGGCTGGCTGTGGCAAACCGTCGGCGCACAAAGCACGTTCATCACCGGCGCAGTGCTGGCCGCGTTAGCCATGTTGTTGCTGCTGCTACGCCGAGCCGCTTAATGCCCGTGGCTTCGGCCGACATGGGAATGCTCGGCTTCGCTCGCCGCCACGCCACCGCTGACTTCCAGCTGCTGCAAAATCCCGCACTGCTCGATATCCGGCCGTTCGCTGCAGCTTTGGCGCAGTTCCAGCAGCTGTGTCTGCAAGGCCAGCAAGCCGTCGATCCGCGCCTTGACGTGGTGGATGTGCTCGTCGATCAGCGCGTTGACGCTTTCGCATTGATCCTGCGGGCTGTCGCGCAGGCTGAGCAGGCTGCGGATTTCTTCGAGGGTCATGTCGAGGGTGCGGCAGTTGCGGATGAAGGTCAGGCGTTCGGTGTGGGCCTGAGTGTACAAACGGTAATTGCCTTCACTGCGGGCCGGTTCCGGCAACAGGCCTTCGCGCTCGTAGTAGCGGATGGTTTCGACCTGGCAGTCGGTCAGTTTCGCCAGTTCACCGATCTTCATTTCAATCATCTCCGATTGGCTGCTTGACCCTATAGTGGCTACAGGGTGTTCACTTGGCAACAGGCACCTTTTTGGACGCGACTTTATGAGCGATTCCCAGCACACCCACAAACCCCACGCTGATCACGATCACGGGCAAAAACTTCAGCCGGTTCAGAAACACGATCACGCAAGTGGTGGCGGCTCCTGCTGTTCGAGCGCCGCAGCGCCTTCATTGATCAAACTCAGTGCAACGCCGACCGCTGGCGCGCGTCTGAGCCGTTTTCGCATCGACGCCATGGACTGCCCGACCGAACAGACGCTGATCCAGAACAAGCTCGGCAAGCTTGCGGGTGTGCAGCAACTGGAGTTCAACCTGATCAACCGCATACTCGGCGTGACTCACGACCTGCCGAGCACTGCGCCGATTATCGACGCCATCAAGTCCATCGGCATGCTGGCCGAGCCGATCGAGGAGGGCGCCAGCGCGGATGACCGGCGTCCGGCTCCAGTGAAAAAGCCCTGGTGGCCGTTGGCGCTGTCGGGTGTCGGCGCTTTGGCGGCCGAGGTGATTCACTTCACCAGCGCCGCGCCGACCTGGGTGGTGGCGATCGTTGCGCTGATCTCGATCCTCAGCGGTGGTTTGGGCACCTACAAAAAGGGCTGGATTGCCCTGAAGAACCTCAACCTGAACATCAACGCGCTGATGAGCATTGCGGTAACCGGTGCGGTGTTGATCGGCCAGTGGCCGGAAGCGGCGATGGTGATGTTCCTGTTCACCGTGGCCGAGCTGATCGAAGCCAAATCCCTGGACCGCGCGCGCAATGCAATCAGCGGGCTGATGCAGATGACCCCGGAAAAGGTCACGGTGCAGCAGGAAGACGGAAGCTGGATCGAACGTGAAGCTAAAAGTATCGATCTCGGTGCACGGGTGCGGGTTCGCCCCGGCGAACGTATTGGCCTGGACGGCGAAGTAGTGTCTGGCAGCTCGACCATCAATCAGTCGCCGATCACTGGTGAAAGCCTGCCTGTCGAGAAAACCGTCGGCGACAAGGTTTTCGCCGGGACCATCAATCAGTCCGGTTCGCTGGAATTCAAAGTCACTGCCGCTGCCGACAACTCGACCCTGGCGCGGATCATTCATGCCGTGGAAGCCGCCCAAGGCGCACGGGCGCCGACCCAGCGGTTCGTTGATCGTTTCTCGAAAATCTACACGCCGGTGGTGTTCATCTTCGCCTTGGCCGTGGCGCTCATTGCACCGCTGTTCATGGGTGCGGCCTGGTTCGACTGGATTTACCGTGCACTGGTGCTGCTGGTGGTTGCGTGCCCTTGCGCACTGGTGATTTCTACCCCGGTGACCATCGTCAGCGGCCTGGCGGCGGCGGCGCGTAAAGGCATCCTGATCAAGGGCGGCGTGTACCTGGAGGGCGGTCACGAACTGGATTACCTGGCGCTGGACAAGACCGGCACGATCACCCATGGCAAGCCGGTGCAAACCGATTATCTGTCCCTCGACCCCACGGTCGAAAACACTGCGCAGATCCTGGCCGCCAGCCTCGCCGGGCGTTCCGATCACCCGGTATCGCTGGCCATCGCCAATGCAGCTGTGGATAAACAGCTGACGTTGCTCGCTGTGGATAACTTCGAAGCGCTGACCGGGCGGGGCGTGCGCGGTGAGATTGATGGTCAGGTTTACCACTTGGGCAATCACCGCTTGGTGGAAGAGCTGGGCCTGTGCTCACCGGCGCTGGAAGAGAAACTGTTTGCCCTCGAAGAACAGGGCAAGACTGTGGTGCTGTTGCTCGACACCTCGGGTCCTTTGGCGCTGTTCGCGGTGGCCGATACGGTCAAGGCATCCAGCCGCGAAGCGATCCGGCAGTTGCATGAACTGGGCATCAAGACCTTGATGCTGACCGGCGACAACCCGCACACCGCTCGGGCGATTGCCGCCCAGGTGGGTATCGATCAGGCGCAAGGCGACCTGCTGCCGACCGACAAGCTCAAGGCCATCGAAGGCTTGTACGCTAAAGGGCATCGGGTCGGGATGGTCGGCGATGGCATCAACGATGCGCCGGCGCTGGCCCGTGCGCAGATTGGCTTTGCCATGGCCGCCGCCGGCACCGATACCGCGATTGAGACCGCCGATGTCGCCCTGATGGACGATGATCTGCGCAAAATTCCGGCATTTATTCGGCTGTCGCGACAGACCTCGAATATCCTCACGCAAAATATCGCCCTGGCATTGATCATCAAGGCGATCTTCCTTGGGATAACCTTCGTGGGTCTCGCCACCATGTGGATGGCGGTGTTTGCCGACATGGGCGTGGCCCTGTTGGTGGTGTTCAACGGTCTGCGCCTGTTGCGCAAATAGTTGCTGACCCTCGAAAACGCGCCGCAGATCCCCGAATACCCGTATTGCCTCAAGGAGCGCAAAGGCAAACGCCTGCCGGCGGCCTTTCCCACGCGTATACCGCGGCCAGTCGCCGCACGCGGGAGCGTGGGAACGATCAAGTCTTGATCACTTTCTGCGCCAACACCTCAATCTGCTCCTGGCGTTCCGCCTGGCTCAACCTTGCATGAGGATTGAGCGAAGACCATTGCGGATGTGCCCGCGCCTTGGTCAGCGCCTCTGGTAGTTTGCCTTCGCGCCAGCTCTTGTCCTGCGGTGTGATGACCTGAATGCTGTCCATCGCCGCATGTCCGCGCAGGTTCATGGCCTGCACCAGTTGCCGCTGACGCAATGCCAACAAACGCAGCACGCTGTCGTCAACGGTCAGCTCACGCTGGCCTTTGATTTTGCCCAGCAAGCGGCTGCCGTAGCCGCGCGCCGTTTGCAGGGCGCCGCCGGCAATCGCCCCGGCCAGAGCCGCAGCACCTAGGGTCAGGCCGCCTACCAGCAAATCCACGCCGGCACCGGCCGCCGCGCCAGCGGCGATCCCGCCGCCGACGCGTACGCCCAGTTGTTTGAGGGTTTCAGGGTTGAATAAATCATCGCCCCAGCGGCCGTCCAGCAACGGCAAGTCGCTGGCGGCGGCATCCTGTATACGGAAGGCGTACAGCTTGAGCAGCGCTTCGACGCAGCGTTGTTCACGTTGGCGAACGGCTTTGCGCAGTTCGCTGATGGCCTGCTGTTCCTGTGCAGCGTCACTGACCACGCTACGTCGACAGGCGGCGCAATCGATCAGCAGTTCGGCAATCAAGCGTGCCGCGCTTTGCTGGCGGGCTGCGCGTTGCGCCTGTTGGTCGATGATCAATCGCTCAAGCTGAGCGCGTGCGCTTTCCATCAACAGCGCGAGACTTTCGTAGAGCCGCCGCTCGCCATCTTCGGGCGGCGCCACGCTGTCGAAACGCACCAGCGCATGCAGCCCCAAACGGGCCAGGGCCTCGCGCCAATCCGGTTCGCGGTGGTTGGCGCTGCTGACGAAATTCAGCACCGGCAGCAGCGGTTTGCCGCAACCGGCCAGCACTTCGAGCTCATCGCGGTACTTGGCCAGCACCGGCTCGCGGGCGTCGATCACATAGAGGCCGGCGTCGGACGCCAGCAGTTGCCGCAGCACCTTGGCTTCCTGCTCGAAACGCTGACGCGCCTCGCTGCCGTCGAGAAAACGCGCCAGCCGCGCCGGGCCGTCGAGGCGTTCGCCGGGGCGTTCCAGCCGCTCCAGGTAATCGAGCAGGGCGATGGCATCTTCCAGTCCCGGTGTGTCGTAGAGCTCGAGCAAGGCTTCGCCGTCCACCGACAACCGGGCGCCCTCGACATGCCGGGTGGTGCTCGGGCGATGGGAGACTTCACCGAAACCGACGTCGCGGGTCAGGGTGCGCAGCAATGAGGTTTTGCCGACGTTGGTGTGGCCGACCACGGCGAGTTTCAGCAGCGTCTTTTTTGAATCAGTCATGGCCCGACTCCAGCCAGTTCATCGGCGCGCAGTCAGCGAACGGCAATGCCAACTGTTGCAGCGCGGCGTGCCAGTCGCCGAGGCGTTCGGCGTCGAGTGCCTGACCGGGCGGCGCTTGCAGTAGCCAGATCCGTGTCGCGCTGGCACTGCGGGCGAGTTCGGCGATCAGCGCGAGGCTGCCGCGATCCGGCGAGCGCCGAGGGTCGCAGGCAATGGCCAGGCGTTCCGGCGGGAAACGCGTCAGTTGTTCCAGCAATTTTTGTCGGGACTCGCGGCTGTCGAGGATGCCCGCGTTTTTGACGTTCTTTGGCAGTTGCGGCGGCCATGGGCGCTGGTCGTCGAGCTCGATGGCCACCAGCAACGCACCGTCGCTGTCCAGCGCGTTGGCGCCGCCTTCGACCTGATGCAGGCGCTCGGGCGCGACATCGCTGACGCCGAGGCGCTCGCTGCTCGGCATCAGTTGTTCACGCAACGGCGCATAGCCAGGCAGGTTCAAGTCCAGATGCAATGTCGCGCGGCCGGTTGTCCAGCGCCACAGGCAGAACAGCGCGAGCAGCAAGCGTGGCAATACGCCGTACACCAGCAACACGCCCACCAGCCATGCGGCCCAGGCTTGCCGGGCGCTTTCGATGTTCAGCGCGGTATCGCCGCTGGCGCGGATCATCTCCACGGTCGGCACGCTGAAGCCGAGCAGTGCCGGCAGAGCGCCAAGAGCCTGGGTCATGACCACGAACGTGTCGCCGCTGAGAATCGTGGTTTCCCAGACGAAACCGTAGCGCCGGGTGGCCATCAGCGTCAGCAGAATCGCCAGAGCGCTGAGCATCGCCAGCAGCCATAAACCGTTGACCAGCACGCCGAGCGCCCAGCGATTGAGTTTCTGCCGTTGCAGCAACAGCAACAGGGCTGGCGCCAGTTGTGCGGCTTTGGCGTCGCGGGCGAGTTTGTCGCTGAGCCACAACCACAAGCGCCCGAGTGTGGCGCCGTAATCGCCAGCGAATATCAGGCCCGAGGCCCAGCTCAGCAAAAGAATCAGGTTCAACCCCAGCAGACTGCCGAGGGCCCAGAACACGTTGACCGGTGTCTGGCCGTCGTTCAAAGCGGCAAATGCCAGCCCGGCACCGCTGACGATTGCCAATACGGCCAGAACGATCAACGCCAGTCGCGCCCCTTGCAGCCAATGGCGCAGCGCGCCGGTCAAGCCATCGCGTTCGGCCAGCCACAGGGCGCGGGCCTTGATGCGGGTCGGCAGGTCGCCACCCGCGCTGCGGGCCAGACGGTTGGCTTCCTGGTCTTCCAGCGGGCCTGCGTGTTCCTCGCGCAGGCGGATGGTTTCGGTCAGCCAAAGTGTTTGCAGTGTGGTCAGTTCAGTCACGCGGCATCCCGTCGCTCAAATGAACGCTGAGCATAACCGCTGTGGCGCTTATCGGGGTAAGCGAGGCTCTGGTATCCTCGCCGGCATGAAAAAAACTCTCCCCCTCAGCCTGATCGCAGCCCTCGGTGAAAACCGCGTGATCGGCGTCGACAACAGCATGCCCTGGCACTTGCCGGGGGATTTCAAATACTTCAAGGCCGCAACGCTAGGCAAGCCGATCATCATGGGTCGCAAAACCTGGGATTCGCTCGGTCGCCCGCTGCCGGGCCGGCTGAACATCGTGGTCAGCCGTCAGACCGACCTGCAACTTGAAGGCGCGGAAGTCTATCCGTCGCTGGAAGCCGCGGTGATTCGGGCGCAGGAATGGGCGCTGGAGCAGGGCGTCGATGAGCTGATGCTGATTGGCGGCGCGCAGTTGTATGCGCAAGGCCTGGCACAGGCCGATCGGCTGTACCTGACCCGCGTGGCGCTGAGCCCCGAGGGCGATGCGTGGTTTCCGGAGTTTGATCTGGAGCAGTGGAAGCTGGTGTCGAATGTTCCGAATCCGGCGGAAGGTGATAAACCCGCCTACAGCTTTGAGGTTTGGGAAAAAGCTTAAAAGCATCGTCGGAACGCCGCCCGGAGCAAGCTCGCTTGTATGTTTAGACTTGAAGGGGTGGGTGGCTTAAGCCTGAGCCAGTTCCTCATGCTCATCCGCATCCAGCAGTTCTTTATCGGTCTGCTGCATGATCTGGCTGGTGATCGCGCCAGCAGTCATCGAACCACTGACGTTCAAGGCGGTGCGGCCCATGTCGATCAGCGGTTCAACCGAGATCAGCAACGCCACCAGTGACACCGGCAAACCCATGGCCGGCAGTACGATCAGCGCAGCGAAGGTTGCACCACCCCCAACACCGGCAACCCCTGCCGAACTCAAGGTCACAATCGCTACCAGCGTCGCAATCCACAGCGGGTCCAGCGGGTTGATGCCCACCGTCGGCGCCACCATGACCGCCAACATCGCAGGGTAAAGACCGGCACAGCCGTTCTGGCCGATGGTCGCGCCAAATGAGGCGGCGAAACTGGCGATCGATTGTGGAATACCCAGGCGACGGGTTTGCGCTTCGATGCTCAGCGGAATGCTCGCGGCGCTGGAGCGGCTGGTGAAGGCGAAGGTCAGCACCGGCCAGACTTTGCGCAAGAAGCGCAGCGGGTTGATCCCGGCCAGCGACACCAGCAGGCCGTGAACCACGAACATCAGGCCCAGGCCGATGTACGACACCACCACGAAACTGCCGAGCTTGATGATGTCTTGCAGGTTGGAACCGGCAACCACTTTGGTCATCAGCGCCAATACGCCGTACGGGGTCAGCTTCATCACCAGACGCACCAGGCGCATCACCCAGGCTTGCAAAGTGTCGATGGCGTTGAGCACTTTCTGACCTTTTTCGACGTCGTCCTTAAGCAGTTGCAGCGCCGCGACCCCAAGGAATGCAGCGAAAATTACCACGCTGATGATTGAGGTCGGTTTGGCCCGGGCCAGATCGGCAAACGGGTTCTGCGGGATGAACGACAACAGCAACTGCGGGATATTCAGGTCGGCGACCTTGCCCGCGTAGTCGGTCTGAATGGTTTGCAGGCGAGCCATTTCCTGGGTGCCAGCGACCAGACCTTCAGCCGTCAGGCCGAACAGGTTGGTCAGGCCGATGCCGATCAGCGCCGCAATGGCGGTGGTGAACAGCAGGGTGCCGATGGTCAGGAAGCTGATCTTGCCCAGCGAAGAGGCATTGTGCAGACGGGCGACGGCGCTGAGGATCGAGGCGAACACCAGCGGGATCACGATCATTTGCAGCAACTGCACATAACCGTTGCCGACCAGATCGAACCAGCCGATCGAGGCCTTCAGCACCGGGCTGTCGGCACCGTAAACAGTGTGCAGGGCAACACCGAACAGCACGCCCAGCACCAGCGCGACCAACACTTTTTTGGCTAGGCTCCAAGTGGTGTGGCGGGTTTGTGCCAGGCCGAACAGCAAGGCCAGGAACACCAGCAGATTGAGGATCAGTGGCAGATTCATTGAGGCTCCAAAAAGGCTTGTGCCAATCGCGTTCCGGGGCGATTGCGAACCGGGAAGCCTAACAGCTTGATATCTAACGAATTAATATCAAAAATGCATGGTTGCTGTGGTTTTTGGAATAAGGCTGTGACGTTCTGCGTCACTTGAGGTATTTCCACGCGGGAGCGCGGGAACGAAAATGCCCCGCACTTGGCGGGGCATTTTTGTGTTCAACGGGTCAGCATTACAGTCCGTCGAGCATCGCTTTGTTACGCACGGCGCCCTTGTCGGCGCTGGTTGCCAGCAAGGCATAGGCTTTCAGTGCGGTGGTCACTTTACGTGGGCGCACTTCAACCGGTTTCCAGCCTTTCTTGTCTTGCTCTACGCGGCGCGCAGCCAACTCTTCGTCGCTGACCAACAGGTTGATCGAGCGGTTCGGAATGTCGATCAGCACCTTGTCGCCGTCGCGTACCAGACCGATTGCACCGCCGGCAGCGGCTTCTGGCGAAGCGTGACCGATGGACAGGCCCGAGGTGCCGCCGGAGAAGCGACCGTCGGTGAGCAAGGCGCAGGCTTTGCCCAGACCCTTGGATTTCAGGTAGGACGTCGGGTAGAGCATTTCCTGCATGCCCGGGCCGCCTTTCGGACCTTCGTAGCGAATGATGACGATATCGCCTTCTTTCACTTCATCGGCAAGGATGCCGCGCACGGCGCTGTCCTGGCTTTCGAAGATCTTCGCGTTGCCTTCGAAGACGTGGATCGACTCGTCGACGCCCGCGGTTTTCACCACGCAGCCATCCAGGGCGATGTTGCCGTACAGCACGGCCAGGCCGCCTTCTTGCGAGTAGGCGTGTTCGACACTGCGGATGCAGCCGTGTTCACGGTCGTCGTCGAGGGTTTCCCAACGGGTTGACTGGCTGAACGCGGTCTGGGTCGGGATGCCCGCAGGCCCGGCCTTGAAGAAGTGGTGCACCGCTTCGTCGTTGGTCTGGGTGATGTCCCACTTGGCGATAGCATCGCGCATGGTCTTGCTATGCACGGTCGGCAGGTCGGTGTGCAGCAGGCCGCCACGGGCCAGGGAACCGAGGATGCTGAAGATCCCGCCGGCGCGGTGCACGTCTTCCATGTGGTACTTCTGGATGTTCGGCGCGACTTTGCACAGTTGCGGCACGTGGCGCGAAAGACGGTCGATGTCGCGCAGGTCGAAATCGATCTCGGCTTCCTGGGCGGCGGCCAGCAGGTGCAGGATGGTGTTGGTCGAGCCGCCCATGGCGATGTCCAGCGTCATGGCGTTTTCGAACGCCTTGAAGTTGGCGATGTTGCGTGGCAACACCGACTCATCGTTCTCGCCGTAGTAGCGTTTGCACAGATCGACGATGGTACGGCCGGCTTGCAGGAACAGCTGTTCACGGTCGCTGTGGGTGGCCAGTGTCGAACCGTTACCTGGCAGTGCCAGGCCGAGGGCTTCGGTCAGGCAGTTCATCGAGTTGGCGGTGAACATGCCGGAGCACGAACCGCAGGTCGGGCAGGCGCTGCGCTCGTACTCGGCGACTTTCTCGTCAGAGGCGCTGGAGTCGGCGGCGATGACCATGGCGTCGACCAGGTCGAGGCCGTGGCTGGCGAGTTTGGTCTTGCCGGCTTCCATCGGACCGCCGGAGACGAAGATCACCGGAATGTTCAGGCGCAGGGCGGCCATCAGCATGCCAGGGGTGATCTTGTCGCAGTTGGAGATGCACACGATGGCGTCGGCGCAGTGGGCGTTGACCATGTACTCGACGGAGTCGGCGATGATCTCGCGGCTCGGCAGCGAATACAGCATGCCGTCATGGCCCATGGCGATGCCGTCATCGACCGCGATGGTGTTGAATTCCTTGGCGACGCCGCCAGCACGTTCGATCTCGCGTGCGACCAGTTGGCCGAGGTCCTTGAGGTGGACGTGGCCCGGTACGAATTGGGTGAACGAGTTGGCAATGGCGATGATCGGCTTTTTGAAGTCGTCATCTTTCATCCCCGTGGCGCGCCACAGTGCACGGGCGCCGGCCATGTTGCGGCCATGGGTGGATGTTTTCGAGCGGTAATCAGGCATGGAGCACTCCGGGCGGCTAAGCAGGTATCAAAAGGGGAGTGAGCTTCTATTGACCTCGGGAACACTCAGAAATGGCCGTGTGTCCGAAAGTTGCCGATGACTTTGCGGGATCGCCGCGCGCCTCAGCCTGAGCTCATAAACCCGCCGGGGGATGACTGGCGATGAATCGTTCGATTCTACACCGCTGGCGTCAGGAAGGAATGCCGGGAAGTGTTGATCCAGTGCTCACGGAGCGTGCGGGATGACGATTGGCAGGTATCAGCCGCTGGTCAGTGCCTGATGTCGGCGTGTGATCAACGCATTCATGCCAAGACCTGCGGCACTCAAGGTCAAAAAACACAAGGACAGAGCCGTGATCAGGCCTTCGGACGCGAAATTGATCACTACGCTGATCAGGCCCCCACACATGAAAATCAACAGGCTGCCGGCAGAGGTCGCGGTGCCGGCGTGTTGTGGGTAGAGGCTCATCGCCCTGGAATTGGCGATGGGTCGGCAGATGGTGGTGCCGGCGGTGCAGATAAGCATGGGGATCAGGACCGTAGCGACGGAAAGGCCGAACAGCCAGACCAACCACATCATCCCCAGCCCTGACAGCGCGATCACACTCAGACCGATGATGATCTGTGTGTCGCCTTCCAGCCGGCGGTGCAAGATGCGGGCAATAATCCCGCCGACGATATAGGCCACGCCATACAGGGACAGCGCCCAGGCGAACTGGTAAGTCGAAAGGTTCAGGTGTTCCATGAAAACGATCGGCGAAATTACGATAAACGAGAAATGGCAGGCGAAGGCCAGCGCGGAAATGAGCCAGTAACCGATAAAACGAATGTCGGAACAGAGCAACCAATAGGTAGCGAAAAATCGCCTGGGCAACGGGCTGCTGCTGCGAGTTTCCTTGAGCAGGAACCAGGATCTGAGCCATACAATAATCGCCAAGGTGATGAATGCATAAAAACTGCCCCGCCAGCCCAGGTACAACTGCAGCCAGGTGCCCATCAGTGGCGAACAGGAAATGAAAATCCCGCCGGCAGTCGCCATCCAGATCCGCAGGCGCTCCAGCTCTTGGCCGGCGAACAGATCCTGGAGCAGCGCCTGAGACAAGGCAAACGCCCCACAGCCCATTGCCTGAACAACACGAAAGCCCAGGAACCAGACATAGTCGCTGGCCAACAGACAACCGGTTGCACCCACCGCGGCCAGTGCAATGCCACTCAACAGCAGCTTCTTGCGGCCGAACATGTCGGACAATGGCCCAATCAGCAGCAGTGAAAATGCCAGACCGATGGCAAAGATGCTGACGGACAGGGCGATATCGGAGGTCGAGGTACTGAAGTGGTCAGAGAGGGCAGGGAAAGAGGGTAGGAGCACGTCGAGAGGGAAGACCGCCAGCAGCGTCATGGTCATCAGCAGCAGGATGATTGAGGACTTTTCGTTGGAGTGTGTGATGTAAGTCATCAAACTACGCTCTCGATCCGTACGGGGGAGACGAGGATTGAATTGATGAGGGGACAAGTCAATGCGACTGGTGCGGGACTATTCTGAAGCTGTTGTAGGAGCGAGCTGAGTCGCTCCTGCAACAGTGAGCGGTTAGCTGTTAGGCAGCAACCGGCAGGTGATGCTCTTGATGTAGCGGGTTTCAGCGATAGCCGGGTGTACCGGATGGTCCGGACCCTGACCACCACGTTCCAGCAGCTGGATGTTGCGGTCCAGGTGACGGGCGCTGGTGAGCAGGATGTTCTGCAGATCGTCTTCGGGCAGGTGCATCGAGCACGAAGCGCTGACCAGGATGCCGTCCTTGTTGAGCAGGCGCATGGCTTGCTCGTTCAGGCGACGGTAGGCGCCTTCGCCGTTCTTCATGTCTTTCTTGCGTTTGATGAACGCCGGAGGGTCGGCCACGATAACGTCGAATCGTTCTTCGCTGGCTTTCAGCTCTTTCAGGGCTTCGAACACGTCGCCTTCAATGCAGGTCATTTTGTCGGCGAAACCGTTCAGTGCGGCGTTACGCTCGACACCGTCGAGGGCGAAGGACGAGGCATCGACGCAGAACACTTCACTGGCACCGAAAGCGGCAGCTTGCACGCCCCAACCGCCGATGTAGCTGTACAGGTCCAGCACGCGTTTACCTTTGGCATAAGGTGCCAGGCGCGCGCGGTTCATGCGGTGGTCGTAGAACCAGCCGGTTTTCTGTCCCTGGATGACCGGCGCTTCGAACTTCACGCCGTTCTCTTCCAGGGCAACCCACTCCGGCACCAGGCCGAACACGGTTTCGACGTAACGGTTGAGGCCTTCGGCGTCACGGGCCGCGGAGTCATTCTTGAACAGAATGCCGCTTGGCTTGAGCACTTGGGTCAGTGCGGCGATCACGTCTTCTTTGTGGGCTTCCATGGTCGCCGAAGCGATCTGCACCACCAGGATGTCGCCGAAACGGTCGACTACCAGGCCCGGCAGCAGGTCGGAGTCGCCGTAGACCAGGCGGTAGAACGGCTTGTCGAACAGGCGCTCGCGCAGGGACAGCGCAACGTTGAGGCGGTGCACCAGCAGCGACTTGTCGAGCGGTAACTTGATGTCGCGCGACAGCAGGCGAGCGCAGATCAGGTTGTTTGGGCTCATGGCGACAATGCCCAGCGGCTTGCCGCCGGCAGCTTCGAGAATCGCTTGATCGCCAGCCTTGAAGCCGTGCAGTGGGGTGGCGGCTACGTCGATTTCGTTACTGTAGACCCACAGGTGACCGGCGCGCAGGCGACGGTCGGCGTTGGCTTTGAGGCGCAAGCTTGGCAGGGACATGACGTCGCTCCAGGTGAAAAAAAAGAGCGGGATTATAGCGCTAGATGGGAGTCGCAGCGCGGTTGTTTCTGGGCGTTGCGTCGGACAGATCGCCCATGTGGCGGTTTTTTTCCGCTAGAATCGCCCCTTGGCCCAGAGTGAGTACTTATGTCCCAAGAGCTATCTTCCGAACAGATTCAACAGGCCCTGCAAGGCATCAGCGTGCCGCCTCAACCGCAAATCATGGTGGATTTGCAGATGGAGCAGTACATGCCGGACCCGGACCTGGAAGTGATCGCGAAGTTGATCTCCCAAGACCCCGGCCTCTCTGGTGCCTTGTTGAAAATCGTCAACTCACCGTATTACGGTTTGAGCAACAAGATCGCCTCGATCCAGCGCGCGGTGAACCTGCTGGGCAGTCGTTCGGTCATCAACCTGATCAACGCACAGTCGATCAAGGGCGAGATGAATGACGACACTATCATCACCTTGAACCGATTCTGGGACACCGCCCAGGACGTGGCGATGACCAGTCTGAGCCTGGCCAAGCGCATTGGTTCGCAAGCCGTGGACGAGGCTTATGCGTTAGGCCTGTTCCACGATTGTGGTGTGCCGTTGATGCTCAAGCGTTTCCCCAACTATATGCCGGTGCTGGAAGAAGCCTACGCCGGTGCCAGCGCCGAGTGCCGGGTGGTTGATACCGAAAACCGCGTACTCAACACCAACCACGCCGTGGTCGGTTACTACACCGCGAAGTCCTGGCGCCTGCCGGAGCATGTGACCAACGCTATTGCCAATCATCACAATGCGCTGGCGATTTTCAGCGACGAATCATCCAGTAACAGCGAGTTGAAGAACTTGCTGGCGATCCTGAAGATGGCTGAACACATTTGCGCGTCGTATCGGGTGCTGGGCAATCAGACCGAAGACCACGAATGGAATAACATCGGGGAACTGGTGCTCGATTATGTCGGCCTCTCGGACTACGAATTCGAAAACCTCAAACAGACGATCCGCGAGCTCGGTGCTCACCATTGAGTGTCGGTTTTCAACTGATCCGGGAACACCATGCCTGAACTACCAGAAGTTGAAACCACCCGTCGCGGTATTGCCCCGTTTCTTGAAGGGCAGCGCGTCAGTCGCGTGATCGTGCGTGATCGGCGTCTGCGCTGGCCAATCCCCGAGGACCTCGATGTGCGGCTGTCCGGGCAGCGCATCGTGTTGGTGGAGCGACGTGCCAAGTATTTGCTGATCAACGCCGAGGTCGGCACGTTGATCAGTCATTTGGGCATGTCGGGAAATTTGCGCCTGGTGGAGGTCGGCTTGCCAGCGCTCAAGCACGAGCATGTGGACATCGAACTCGAGTCCGGCCTGGCCCTGCGATATACCGACCCGCGACGTTTTGGCGCGATGCTCTGGAGCCTCGATCCACTGAATCACGAGCTGCTGGTTCGTCTGGGGCCGGAGCCACTGACTGATCTGTTCGATGGCGAGCGGCTGTTCCAGCTGTCACGCGGGCGTTCGATGGCGGTCAAGCCGTTCATCATGGACAACGCGGTGGTGGTCGGGGTTGGCAACATTTATGCGACCGAAGCGCTGTTTGCTGCCGGGATCGACCCGCGCCGCGAGGCCAAGGGAATTTCCCGGGCGCGCTATCTGAAGTTGGCAATCGAGATCAAACGCATTCTGGCCGCCGCAATCGAACGCGGCGGCACCACGCTGCGCGACTTCATTGGCGGTGACGGCCAGCCGGGCTACTTCCAGCAAGAGCTGTTCGTGTATGGCCGTGGCGGTGAACCGTGCAAGGTCTGTGGTACCGAATTGCGTGAAGTTCGCCTCGGGCAGCGCGCCAGCGTCTTTTGCCCGCGTTGTCAGAGCTGAGAATTCCTACGGTCTATAGTTAGTGGTCTGACTGCCTAGCCGAAGGACCGTGCCATGACATCGATTCGAACCCTTGCTGCCGCGCTGCTGTTGAGCATCGGCTTATCTGCCCAGGCGTCCGACGGCGGCAGTGGCGACCCCAGTTACAGCATCCACAACCCACCGGCCTACGCAATGATCGGCGATCTGCTGATCGCCCGCCCGTTGCTGGTGGCGGCGACGGTGATTGGTGCGGGGGTGTTTATCGTGTCCTTGCCCTTTACCGCGCTGGGTGGCGGGGTAGGCGATGCGGGGCAGGCGCTGGTGGTCGATCCGGCGAAAGCGGCGTTCGTCCGCTGCCTGGGGTGTACGGGGGAGGGGTTTGAACAGCAGCAGTAGCTTAAAAGCATCGCGGGCAAGCCTTGCTCCTACAGATCACACGTACCCGTAGGAGCAAGGCTTGCCCGCGATGGCGTCCTTAAGGACACCGAATACTTAAGCCTTGCCGGTAAGCTTGCGGTACTTCTCCATCAACTGCTCTTGAGTCTCTGGATGCGCTTCGTCCAGCGGTATGCAATCCACCGGGCAAACCTGCTGGCACTGTGGCTCGTCGTAGTGGCCGACGCACTGGGTGCAGAGGTTCGGGTCGATCACATAGATTTCTTCGCCCTGGGAGATAGCGGCGTTCGGGCACTCGGGTTCGCAGACGTCGCAGTTGATGCAATCGTCGGTGATGATCAGGGACATTGGGACTCCTGCCGGGGTAGTCTGCCCAGGCATCTGAAAACTAATGCATACAATTGTGCCGTATTGAGGCGCGCAGTGCACGCGGCCGCGATGGACTGCAAGAGATCGTCCGAACGCGGCCCGAATCTGCGGCCGCGCCTACTTCTTGAAGCGCAGGGTCAGCGCGTCGGCCACGACAGGGTGGACGAACTTGGCGATATCACCGCCCAGGGCGGCAATTTCACGGACCAATGTCGAAGAAATGAACGAATAACGCTCGGACGGCGTAAGAAACAGGCTTTCCACGTCCGGGGCCAACTGGCGGTTCATGTTGGCCAGCTGGAATTCATATTCGAAGTCCGACACCGCACGCAGGCCACGCAGGAACACGTTGGCGTTCTGCTCTTTGGCAAAGTGCGCCAGCAGCGTCGAAAATCCGACAACTTCGACGTTCGGTAGATGTTTAGTGACCTCGCGGGCCAGCTCCACACGCTGTTCCAGGGGGAATAGCGGGTTTTTCTTCGGGCTGGCGGCGACGGCGATGATCACGTGATCGAACAGGCGCGAGGCGCGTTCGACCAGATCGCCATGGCCCTTGGTAATAGGGTCGAAGGTACCTGGGTACAACACTCGGTTCATCGCGTCGTCCTGGCGGGAGTCCGTTGGGGAGTCGGATGGTATCGCAGCCTTCCCGGTCGGCCAAGTCGCCTTTGGGGAAAGAAAGCACTATAGACGATGCGAATTATGGGTTTTTTCATGGTTTTTTTAAACGCATGGCCAGCGCTGTCGCCAGTTGCGCGGTCAGTCCATAGACCGACAATTGCGGGTTGGCGCCAATGCTGGTGGGGAACAGGGAACCATCATGGATCGACAGATTACTCAATTGATGATGACGGCCGAGACTGTCGGTGACGGCGTTTTTCGGGTCTTCACCCATGGCACATCCGCCCATCACATGGGCGCTGCCCAGTCGTGTTCGGTAAAGCTCAAGGCTCAGGCCGTCGATCAGCGCGCGTGTCTCGGCGAGGGTTTTCACGTAGCGCGCATCGGCGTGCATCGGCATGACCGCGTTGGCGCCTCCGGCAAACTGGATCTCGGCCATGCTGTGGAACGCTCGACGTATGCCATCCCAGGCATAGGCTGAAACCTGGTAATCGAGCACCGGTGAGCCATCGCCGCGTAATTCGACGCTGCCGCCAGGGCTGTCCGGGTGAAAGCCGTCACGCAGCAGGGCCAGCATCGCGTGGGTGTGCGGCAATTGTTGCATGTGCCGAGCGTTCTCTTCACCAAAGCCACCGAGCAAGGTCGCTGCCAGCGCCGGGTGTAGCGGCGGTACTTCCAGCTTGTAGGACATTTTGCCGGTGGTGCCGTCCAGCCATTGAAAGTGGTCGGAGTAAATCGACTGCGGCGCGCCGTAAAACGGATTGATCACGTTGTCGAACAGCCCGGCGGACATGTTCACCAGATGCAGAAAGGTCCGCTTGCCAAGGCGTTCATGGGGATCCGGGGCGTTTGAGCGCAGCAACAGCGCCGGACTGTTGATGCCACCGCCGGCCAGCACATAGTGCCGCGCCTTGACGGTGATGCTGCGCCCGGTCGGCGCCACGCAGCGCTCATCCATTGCCACGCAGTGCAGGCCGGTGACGTTGTCATCCTTGATCAGCAGGTGTTCGGCGCGGGCCAGATAGAGCAGCTCGCCGCCTTTTTCCAGGGTCGCAGGAATGGTGGTGACCATCATCGATTGCTTGGCGTTGGTCGGGCAGCCCATGCCGCAATAGCCGAGGTTCCAGCAACCGCGAACGTTGCGCGGGATCACGTGCCAGCTGTAGCCGAGCTGTTCACAGCCTTTTTTGATCACGTCGTTGTTGGCATTGGGCGGCACCATCCACGGGGCGACACCGAGGCGCTGCTCCATTTTTTCGAACCAGGGCGCCATTTCCGCCGGGCTGTGGCCCTTGACGTCGTGTTCCCTGGCCCAGTGTTCGAGGGTCGGCTCGGGGGTGCGAAAACTTGAGGTCCAGTTGACCAGCGTCGTGCCGCCGACTGCGCGGCCTTGCAGAATGGTGATCGCGCCGTCCTTGCTCATGCGGCCGATGCCTTCCTGATAAAGGCTGGAATAGGCCTGGTCTTCGAGCATCTTGAAGTCGCTGCTGGTCTTGAGCGGGCCTTCTTCGATCAGCAGCACCTTGTAGCCGGCAGCGCTGAGGATTTCGGCGGTAGTGCCACCACCCGCGCCACTGCCGATGATCGCAATGTCGGCTTCCAGTGTCAGATCATTGGCCAGTTGCGAGCCGTTGTAGGTTTTCCAGCCACGGGCCAGGCCTTCGCGGAACGGATCGGGTACGGGCATCTTTGGGGTCTCTTGTTGTTTTGGAATCGGTGGTGATGCGGCTACCGCCTTCGCGAGCAAACGGAACGCCGCCCGGCTGCTCCCACATGAATCGCCAAACCCCTGTGGGAGCGAGCCTGCTCGCGATAGGGGCACCTCGGTCTCAAACGGTGGGCGGTCCTGGATACCCGCAACGTGTCCATGATTCAGCGCGTTTGTACCAGGCCATCATCACCAGTTGCAGGATCGAGCTGTGGCCCATGCGCAACAGGCTCAGCGAGCTGTTTTGCCAGCGCTGGAGGAAGTGGCGAATGTCGTCGCTGCTGGCGTTTTCCCAGTGGCCCCAGATGCCGGTCAGTGGCCCGCGAGTGATAGCCATGCCGAGCACGTCGAACAGTTGTCGGGTCAGCTTGAGCATTTCCGGCGACAGGTGATTGAGATCATGGTCCAGCGATTGCAGAGTGCCTTCGAGGGCGGCCGGGAGTTTTTCGACGGCCACAGCGCCGTCGAGCATCACCGGGATCAGCGCACGCAAGAACGGCAAATCACCGCCACGCAAAATGGCGAAGCCGCTGGCCGGGGTGCTGGCCGAGCAACCGCTGAGGCTGGCGCCGAGGCCTGCTGTGGTCAGGAAGGCGCTGGCGCAGAGACTGAATTTGAGCAGGCCGCGCCGTGTCAGCGCGGGGGATTCGGACAGGCGTGGGTTCATTATTGTGATTACCCGGTCATGAGGCGTCAGCGGATGAACAGCTTCTGAATCAGCTTCTGGATCGACTTGCCGTAAGGCGGATAAATCAGCTTCGCCGCGTTGAAGCGCTGCTTGATCAGCACGCCTTTGGCTTTGCTGAACGTCAGGAAGCCTTCGTGGCCGTGGTAATGGCCCATGCCTGAAGCGCCGATGCCACCAAACGGCATGTCGTCTTGCGCAACATGCAGCAAGGTGTCGTTCAGGCACACGCCACCGGAATGGGTTTCGTTGAGGACGCGGTTTTGTTCGGCCTTGTTGTAGCCGAAGAAATACAGCGCCAGCGGACGTGGCCGCTGGTTGATGTAGGCAAACGCCTGGTCCAGATTTTTGTAAGGCACGATCGGCAGCACCGGGCCGAAGATTTCGTCCTGCATCACGATCATCTCGTCGCTGACATTCAGCAGCAGGCTATGGCTCATACGTCGGTCCTGATCCTGCTCGAAGACCGGGATCAGCAGCGCGCCCTTGCTGGTGGCGTCGCTGAGGTAGCTGCGCAGCCGGGCCAATTGGCGCTCATTGATGATCGCGGTGTAGTCCGGGTTGTCCGCGAGTGTCGGGTAAAACCCGCGAACCGCCTGACGATAGGCTTCGACGAAGGAGCCGACCCGTTCTTCCGGCACCAGCACGTAGTCCGGCGCGACACAGGTTTGTCCGGCATTCAGGGTTTTACCGAAGGCAATACGTTCGGCGGCGTCCTTGAGCGGTACATCGTGGGAAACGATTGCCGGAGACTTGCCACCCAATTCCAGTGTCACCGGCGTCAGGTTCTCTGCCGCCGCACGCATGACATGTTTGCCGATGCTGGTGGCGCCAGTGAACAACAGGTGATCGAAGGGCAACCTGGAAAAGGCCATGCCGACTTCGGCTTCGCCCAACACCACGCACACCAGGTCTTCGGGGAACACTTTGGCCAGCAACGTTTTTAGCAGTTGCCCGGTGGCCGGGGTGGATTCGCTGAGTTTGAGCATCACCCGGTTGCCCGCCGACAACGCGCCGACCAATGGGCCGATGGCCAGGTACAGCGGGTAGTTCCACGGCACGATGACCCCGACCACGCCCAGCGGCTGATAAACCACCTTGGCCGCCGCCGGCTGAAAGGCGATGCCGACCTTGCGCGGGGACGCTTTCATCCAGCCTTTGAGGTGTTTGCTGGCGTATTGAATGCCGTGCAGGCTCGGCATCAGCTCGGCGAGCAGGGTTTCATCGGCGCTACGGTTGCTGAAATCCTGGCTGATCGCGTCGATCAAGGCCTGCCGCTCGTCACTCAACAGCTCACGCAGTGCCTTGAGCCATTGCTGGCGTTGCGCGGCCGGCGGCATCGGGTGGGCTGCATAGGCCTGACGCTGGGCGGCAAACAGATCGTGAAGCTCACTCAATGGCTGTTGGGAGCTTTGCAGGTAGGCAATGTCGGCGGGCATGGTAGCTCCGGTTTTTTTTAGAATGAGGAAGTTTTTAGAGTCTATGCTCTATAAAGTCAAATGACATCCTCGGGAAGCGATGATTTATCCGCCAGCGGATAGGTCGTAAGATGCCCGGCAACGCACTGAAGAATTAAAGCTCAAGCCATGGCCCCACGAATAAAAACCAGCGAGCGCATCGTGCAGAACAGCCTGGAGCTGTTCAATCAACAGGGTGAACGCAGCATCAGTACCAACCATATCGCTGCGCACATGGAGATTTCTCCGGGCAACCTGTACTACCACTTCCCCAACAAGCAGGCGATCATCGCCGTGTTGTTCAATGAGTACGAAGCCCTGGTAGAGAGTTTCCTGCGCCCACCCCAGGGCCGCGCCGCGACCGTTGAAGACAAGCGCTTCTACTTGCAGGAACTGCTGTCGGCCATGTGGCGTTACCGGTTTTTGCACCGCGACCTCGAGCACTTGCTCGACAACGATGTGGAACTGGCTGCCCGCTACCGGCGTTTTTCCCAGCGTTGCCTGATCCAGGGCACGGCGATTTACGCAGGCTTCGTCGACGCCGGCATCCTGTGCATGGACAAGGTCCAGATCGAATCCCTGACGCTCAATGCCTGGATCATCCTCACGTCCTGGGTGCGTTTTCTGTGCACCACACGGGAAAATTCCAACCATCTCAGCGAGCAAGCCATTAAACGTGGCGTGTATCAGGTGCTGGTGCTGGAAGCAGGATTTGTCACGGAACAAGCGCGTGAGGCGGTCAATGCCTTGTTCGAGGAGTTTTACGTGCCGTTGGCCCAGGCCCTGGAAGAAGTGCAGTAGGATTGATCAAAGACATAAAGGAGCCCGCTATGCCCATTGCGCAACTGATCAGCCCGAACGCCCTGGACCAGAAAAAGGCTCAGGCCGGGTTGGTGATTCTGGATTGTCGTTTTGCCCTCGAAGACCCGGATTACGGCCAGCGCAGCTATGCCCTGGGGCATATCGAGGGTGCCTCGTTTGCGGACCTCGAACGTGACCTCAGCGGACCCGTGGTCAAGGGTGTCACCGGTCGCCATCCATTGCCGACGCCGCACCACTTGATTCAGCGTTTGCAGGATTGGGGGATCAATAGCGACAGCGAAATCGTTTTGTATGACGACGGTCCCGGCATGTATGCCGCGCGGGCCTGGTGGTTGCTGGCGTGGCTGGGCAAGCGCGACGGCGTGTTCATTCTCGACGGTGGCCTCAAGGCCTGGCACGCGGCGGGTTTACCGCTGAGCCTGGATGCTCCGGCAATCACCCGTGGCTCCTTCACCGGCGCGCCGGACCACACCTTGTTAGTGAGTGCCGAAAAACTGCAACAGCGCCTCGGTCAACCGACCCTGACCTTACTTGATGCCCGGGGTCTGCCGCGTTTTCGTGGCGAGGTCGAGCCGATTGACCCGGTCGCCGGGCACATTCCCGGCGCGCAATGCGCGGCGTTCACCGACAACCTGGGCGCCGACGGGCGTTTCCTTCCCGCCGATCAGCTCAAGCAGCGCTTTGCCGCGAAACTGGGCGATCGTTCGCCGACCGAGCTGGTGGCGTATTGCGGCTCGGGCGTGACCGCGTGCCATAACCTGTTTGCGCTGTGCCTGGCCGGTTATCCATTGGGTTCGCTGTACGCCGGGTCGTGGAGCGAATGGATTACCGATCCTGCGCGGGCCGTCGCGACCGGCGACTAATCGCAAATCCCCTGTGGGAGCGAGCCTGCTCCGGGCGGCGCTCCGACGATGAGGCCGTCAGATTCACAAATGATGTTGACTGACAGTCCGCCATCGCGAGCAGGCTCGCTCCCACATGGGTATTGGGTGGCCTCCATGACCTTACTCGCGGCCTGTGTTGGTCAGCCAGTGCGGGATGCGTCGTTCCAGGTAGTAGCCGGGGTTGCGGAATGTGCCGTCGACAAAGCCGACATGCCCGCCCTTGGCCTGCAACTCGAACTGCGTGGAGTCCGATAACTCGCTGGCGTGCGGCAAGCTGTGGAGAAATACGAAAGGATCGTCGGCCGCTTGAATGATCAGGGTCGGCGTGCGGATCTCACCGAGAAAATAACGGCTGGAGGCTCGGCGATAATAGTCATGTGCGTCCTTGAAGCCGTTCAGTGGCGCAGTTACCCGGCCATCGAAATCCCAGAAAGTGCGCAGGTTCTCCAGTGACCCGAGTCTGGCCAGGGTCTCCAGGCCCTCGTGGTGGCCGTCGTGCAGAAACTTCTGTTGCTTGGTCTTGATGTAGGCGAGCATTTCGCGCATGAAGTGCGCTTGATAGATCCTCGAGAGTCCCTGGCCGATGCGGTCGGCGCATTGATCCAGGCGAAAGGGTACCGAGACCGCCACCGCGGCCTGCAACTGACTGCCACTGCCGGTTTCCCCCAGGTGCTTGAGCAGCACATTGCCGCCCAGCGAATAGCCGACCGCGTACAGCGGCGCCGACGGGCGGGTGGCTCGCAGATGGTTGATCGCCGCCGCAAGGTCTTCGCTGGCGCCGGAGTGATAGCTGCGCGGCAACAGATTCGGCTCGCCCGAACAGCCGCGCCAGTTCAGCGCCACGCTGGCCCAACCCCGGGCGAACAGGGCTTTTTGCAGGCCGGCGACATAGGGCGAGTTCGAAGAACCGGTCAAGCCGTGCAACACCAGCACCAAGGGTGCATCGGCGCTGTGCGGCCCGTGCCAGTCGAGGTCGAGGAAGTCGCCGTCGTCGAGCCACAGACGTTCGCGTTGTCGATCCAGATGAGTGGTTTTGCGCCACAGCGGTCCCCACAAGGTTTGCAGATGCGGGTTGCCAAGGCCGAAGGCGGGGGTGAAACGATCAGGCGGTGTAGGCACGGTAGTTCTCGATGCAGCGGTGCGTGCCTGGGGTTGTTGATCCCGGCACGTACCTTGTTCAGGCCGGTGGATTAACCGGCAATCTCTGCCATACGGTGCCACAGCGCATAGTAGACCCGCCCGGACTTTTGCTCCCGGTGCAGGCGCCACCCCCCTGGCAGACCGAGGGTCGATGGCGCGGTTTCACTTTCAGTGTAGATCCACGCGTTGTCGGCGAGCCATTGGCGTTCTTCAAGCAGCGTGCAAACGGCGGGCAACAGGTTCTGGTTGAACGGCGGGTCGAGGAACACCAGGTCGTAGGCGATCGCTGGCTGGGTTTCCAGGTAGCGCAAGGCATCGGCGGTTTGCACCTGGCCGACGGTGCAACGCAGCGTTCCCAAATGTTCCTTCAGGCTGGAAACCGCCAGGCTGCTGGCGTCCAGCGCCTGGCCCATGGCGGCGCCTCGGGACAGCGCTTCAAGAAACAGCGCGCCGCTGCCGGCAAACGGGTCGAGCACTTTGGCCCCGGCCACATATGGTGCGAGCCAGTTGAACAGGGTTTCACGCACGCGGTCGGGCGTCGGGCGCAGGCCCGGAGCGTCCGGGAAGCTCAGGCGCCGGCTGCGCCATTCGCCGCCGATGATGCGCAATTGGTTCACGCCGTTATGCACGTTATGAACAGGTTTCTTGGGACGCGATGGACTGGCCATTAATGCTC
Organism: Pseudomonas fluorescens HK44; assembly: GCF_000217955.3. Classification (GTDB taxonomy): domain Bacteria; phylum Pseudomonadota; class Gammaproteobacteria; order Pseudomonadales; family Pseudomonadaceae; genus Aquipseudomonas; species Aquipseudomonas fluorescens_AQ. The sequence continues at coordinate 358,396 of NZ_AFOY02000019.1, forward strand.
CGGAACCCCGAGCGGTTGCTCGGATGGTTTGTCAGTGGGGGCCGGTAACGGCTTTTGCGGTACGGTCGGGCCAGCAGAAACGATGACCATTTTGTCCGTGCTCAGGTGTTTGTTCATTGCCGCGGTGACCTGCTCGACGGTCAGGCTTTGCGACTGCCGCATGAAGTCTTCAAGGTAACTCAGCGGCAAGTCATAGAAGCCCATGGCACCCAGTTGGCCGACGATATCGGCATTGCTGGCATTGGACAGCGGGAAGCTGCCGGCCAGTTCACGCTTGGCGTCGTCGAGTTCTTTCTGGGTCGGGCCGGTTTTCAAGTAGTCGGCGAGCACGTCCTGCACCAGTTTGAGGGTGCCTTCGCTCATTTCGGCGCGGGTTTGCAGGTTGATCATGAACGGGCCACGGACCTGCATCGGTGTGAAACCGGAGTAAACGCCATAGGTCAGGCCGCGTTTTTCACGTACTTCACTCATCAGCCGGGTGCCGAAGCCGCCGCCGCCGAGGATCTGGTTGCCCAAGGAGATAGCTGCATAGTCCGGATCGCCACGGTCGATGCCCAGTTGCGCGAGCATCAGGTTGGTTTGCTTGGACGGAAACTCGATGTGACCGATGCTGGCTTTCGGTTCAACCGGTTGCTCGATTTTCGCCAGTGCCGGGCCTTTTGGCAGTGCAGCAGAAACCTGTGCGGCAATCGCTTCGGCTTCGCTGCGTGACAAGTCGCCCACCAGTGCAATCACCACGTTGCCCGCTGCATAGGCTTTCTCGTGGAAGGCCCGCAGTTGCGCCACGGTAATCGGTGGGACACTTTGCGCGTTGCCGTCGCTTGAGTGCGCGTAAGGGTGGCTGCCATACAGGCGCTTCATCAGCTCCAGGTTCGCCAGTTTGCCGGGGTTCTGTTTCTGGTATTCGAAGCCGGCGAGCAACTGGTTCTTGATCCGCGCCAGTGAGTCGGTCGGGAACGTCGGTTTGCCGACCACTTCAGCGAACAGCTTCAGCGCAGGTTCGCGTTTATCCACAGCACTCAGGCTGCGCAACGAGGCGACGGCCATGTCCTTGTAAGCGCCGTTGCCGAAGTCGGCGCCCAGGCTTTCGAAACCTTCAGCGATCTTGCCGACATCTTTGCCGGCGATGCCTTCGTTGAGCATGGCATTGGTCAGTACGGCCAGCCCTGGCGTATCACCGTCCTGGCTGCTGCCGGCGGCGAAGATCAGGCGCATGTCGAACATCGGCAGCTCCGGGGCTGCGACGAACAGCACCTTGGAGCCTTCGGCGGTTTTCCAGGTTTGCACGTCCAGCGAGCGGTGGCTCGGCGCTTTACCGTCGAGTTCGGCCAGTGATTGCAGCTTTTTGCTGGCCTTGGCCTGCTCGAGGGCTTCGCTGGCATGGGTATCGGTCGAACGGCTGAAGTAAAAGCCGAGCGAAGCGAGCAGTGCGACGAGTACCAGGCCGATCAGGACCAGGCGTGGTTTTTTACTCTCACTCATGAGCGGTCTCCTCGGGCAGTGGCAGTACATGCGCAACGCTGAGACGTTCGCGAGTGAAATAGGTGCGGGCAGCGTTCTGGATATCTTGCGGGGTCACGCTTTGCAGCTCGGCGAGTTCGGTGTCCATCAACTTCCATGACAGACCGACGGTTTCCAGCTGACCAATGGCAGTGGCCTGGCTGGTGATCGAGTCACGCTGGTAGACCAGGCCGGCGATCACTTGCGCGCGTACGCGTTCAACTTCATCAGCCGATGGCGCGGTGGTTTTCAGTTGGTCGAGCAGTTTCCACAGGCCGGCTTCGACCTGGGCCATGGTTTTGTGTTTCTGGGTGTTCGGTGATGCCGACAAGGTAAACAGGCTGTCACCGCGGGTGTAGGCGTCGTAGCTCGATGAACCACCGGAGACCAGTTCTTCGCCGCGCTCCAGTTGTGCCGAGATGCGTGCGCTGTAGCCGCCATCAAGCAACGCCGCGATCAACCGCAGGGCATTGACCGAGCGTTTGTCTTGCGCGGTGGCAATGCTTGGCACGTTGAAGGCCAGCATCAAGCTCGGCAATTGCGTCTGTACATGCAGGGTGATCTGGCGCTCGCCGGGCTCGGCCAGTTCCAGTGGGATTTTCGCTGGCGGCACGTCGCGCTTCGGGATCGGCCCGAAGTAGCGTTGAGCCAGGGCTTTGACTTCGTCCGACGTTACGTCACCGACCACTACCAGCGTGGCGTTGTTCGGCACGTACCAGGATTTGTACCAGTGGCGCAGTTCTTCGACCTTCATGCGGTCCAGGTCGGCCATCCAGCCGATGGTCGGCGTGTGGTAGCCGCTGGCCGGGTAGGCCATGGCCTTGAAGCGCTCGTAAGCCTTGGCCATCGGCTTGTCGTCGGTGCGCATGCGGCGCTCTTCCTTGATCACTTCGATCTCGCGGCTGAACTCGTCGGCCGGCAGGCGCAGGTTGGCCATGCGGTCGGCTTCCAGTTCAAAGGCCACGCCCAGGCGATCACGGGCCAGCACCTGGTAATACGCGGTGTAGTCGTCACTGGTGAAGGCGTTCTCTTCGGCGCCGAGGTCGCGCAGGATCAACGACGCTTCGCCGGGGCCGACTTTCTCGCTGCCCTTGAACATCATGTGTTCCAGGGCGTGGGACAAACCGGTCTGGCCCGGGGTTTCGTAGCTGGAGCCAACCTTGTACCAGATCTGGGAAACCACCACGGGTGCCCGATGATCCTCGCGCACAACGACCTTGAGACCGTTGTCGAGGGTGAATTCGTGGGTCGGTTGGGGGGCGGAAGCCAAAGCTGAAAGGGGCAGACAAACTGTGCTGAGCAGCAGGCCTGCAGCGCGGCGGGCTAGAGCATTCATTCGTTTTTAAACCTGTTGGGCTGCCCGCTTGGTCTTAGCGTCGGCGGGCGAGAGGGTGCTAGGATAACGGTCCGTTTTGCTGGCGGCCACGCCTATCAGGCATTTGTGCTTGATCAGGTTGTATGGGTTCACGGCGGAAAGCCTCTGTTTATCAGCTAAACTCCGCTTTTTCGCCGATTTTGCCAGTTCAGTCCTTCGTGAAATCGATCCTTGAGGTGCTGTTGAGCACTTCGACAAAATGTTGCGCGTGAACAAGCTGGGTGAAACGCAGTCTGTTCTGCATCGAATATTTATTTGCCGAGGCGCCATTGGCGCGTCGCTACCGTGAGATAGCCGTCCTCCATGTTTGGTTCCAACGACGACAAGAAGACCCCAGCTGCGGCTGGCGAGAAGAAAAGCCTGTTCGGATGGCTGCGCAAAAAGCCGCAGGAACCCGCCGTCGAACAGCCACAGCCACGTCCTGAGGTTGCGCCTGAGCCGGTCATAGAAGCTGCGCCCGTTGCGCAAGCGCCGGCCGCCGCCGCATTGCCGACAGCCGAGCCGATAGTGCAGCCGGTTGTCGAGCCAGCGCCTGCGCCAGTCGCTGAAGTTCCGCGCGCGCCAGAAGTCGTACACAAACCGTGGTTGACGTTGCCGGTGGCGGAAGAGCCGGTGGCCCTGGTCGAAAACGAGCTGGCGCCGCATGTCACGCCACCGATTCCAGCGCCGACAGTGGTCCAGCAAGCGGTAGAACTGCTGGTGGTCGAGCCGGTCCCGGTCATCGATCCGACGGCTGAACAGCTGATGGTTGATGAGCCTGATCTGCCTCAGCCGGTGATTGCTGCATTTGTGGCACCAGAACCTGTGCCTGCCCCAGCGCCGGCACCCGTTGTCGCGGCACCGGTAACGCCGCCAGCACCGGTTGCAGTCGAACCGGCTCGCACCGAAGAAACCAAAGCCGGCTTCTTTGCCCGCCTCAAGCAAGGCCTGTCAAAAACCAGCGCCAGCATCGGCGAGGGCATGGCCAGCCTGTTCCTCGGCAAGAAGATCATCGATGACGAACTGCTCGAAGACATCGAAACCCGCCTGCTGACCGCTGACGTTGGCGTCGAAGCTACATCGGTGATCATCCAGAGCCTGACCCAGAAGGTCGCGCGCAAGCAGTTGGCCGACGCCGATGCGTTGTACAAATCCTTGCAGGTCGAGCTTGCCAGCATGCTCAAGCCTGTCGAGCAACCGCTGAAAATCACCTCGCAAAACAAGCCGTTCGTGATTCTGGTGGTCGGCGTCAACGGCGCTGGCAAAACCACCACCATTGGTAAGTTGGCGAAGAAGCTGCAACTTGAAGGCAAGAAAGTCATGCTCGCGGCCGGTGATACCTTCCGTGCCGCGGCGGTCGAGCAATTGCAGGTCTGGGGCGAGCGCAACAAGATCCCGGTGATCGCTCAGCACACCGGCGCCGACTCGGCTTCGGTTATCTTCGATGCGGTACAGGCCGCCAAGGCCCGTGGGATTGACGTGTTGATCGCCGATACCGCCGGTCGCCTGCACACCAAAGACAACCTGATGGAAGAACTGAAAAAGGTTCGCCGGGTGATCAGCAAACTCGACGCCGATGCGCCGCATGAGGTGCTGCTGGTGCTCGACGCCGGTACTGGCCAGAACGCCATCAACCAGGCCAAGCAATTCAACCAGACGGTCGAACTGACCGGCCTGGCCCTGACCAAACTCGATGGCACGGCCAAGGGCGGGGTGATTTTCGCCCTGGCCAAGCAGTTTGGTCTGCCGATTCGCTACATCGGTGTCGGTGAAGGCATCGATGACTTGCGTACCTTTGAAGCAGAACCCTTTGTCCAGGCATTGTTTGCCGAGCGGGAGCGTTCATGATTCGTTTCGAACAGGTCGGTAAGCGCTATCCGAACGGTCACGTCGGCTTGCATGAGCTGAGCTTTCGAGTCCGTCGGGGCGAGTTCTTGTTTGTCACCGGTCACTCCGGTGCCGGTAAAAGTACCCTGCTGCGGCTGTTGCTCGCGATGGAGCGTCCGACCACCGGCAAACTGCTGCTGGCCGGACAGGACCTGGCGACCATCAGCAACGCGCAGATCCCGTACCTGCGCCGGCAGATCGGTGTGGTGTTCCAGAACCACCAGTTGCTGTTCGACCGTACGGTGTTCAACAACGTCGCCTTGCCGTTGCAGATTCTCGGCTTGTCCAAGGCTGAAATCGCCAAGCGCGTGGATTCGGCCCTGGAGCGCGTGGCGCTCTCGGACAAGACCGACCTCTATCCGGGCGATCTGTCCACCGGTCAGCAACAGCGCGTCGGCATCGCCCGCGCCATCGTCCATCGCCCGGCCTTGCTGCTGGCGGACGAGCCGACCGGTAACCTCGACCCGCGTCTGGCGGCAGAAATCATGGGTGTTTTCGAAGACATCAATCGTCTGGGCACCAGCGTGCTGATCGCCAGTCACGATTTGGCGCTGATCGCCCGCATGCGTCATCGCATGCTGACTTTGCAACGTGGCCGATTGATCGGCGACGGGGAGGCCGGGGTATGAGTGCAACACGCAGTCCGAAGGTTTCCGAACGCGTGGCCCCGAAGGCCGCCGATCCGCAACCACAGAAGAAAAAGCGCGACGAAGATGATGGTCCGGATTTCGGCACCTTGCTGCGCGCCTGGGTCGAAAGTCACCGCGCCAGTTTGCTGGACAGCCTGCGGCGTCTGGGCAAGCAGCCCATCGGCAGCTTCTTCACCTGTCTGGTGATGGCGGTTGCCCTGAGTTTGCCGATGGGCCTGTCGTTGCTGCTGAACAACGTCGAACGTCTGGGGGGCTCCTGGCAGCGTGCGGCGCAGATCTCGCTGTACCTGCAGATCGATGTCAGCGCCAACGAAGGCGAGCAACTGCGCGAACAGATCAAAGGCATGCCGGGTGTAGCCGATGCCGAATACATCAGCCGCGAACAGGCGCTGGAAGAGTTCCAGCAGCAGTCCGGTCTGGGCGAGGCGCTCAAGGAGCTGCCGCAGAATCCGTTGCCTGGTGTGGTGCTGGTCACTCCGAAGGAAGTCGACAAGGCGACCCTTGAAGCATTAAGACAAAAACTTTCCGAATTGCCGAAGGTACAACAGGCACAACTTGATCTAGTCTGGGTCGAGCGTTTGGCGGCCATCCTCAAACTGGGCGAGCGGTTTGTCTTCGGCCTGACCGTGTTGCTGGTTTCTGCATTACTTTTGGTGATAGGCAATACCATTCGTCTTCATATTGAAAACCGCCGCACAGAGATAGAAGTGATTAAACTGGTCGGCGGCACTGACAGCTATGTGCGCAGGCCTTTTCTGTACATGGGCGCGCTATATGGCTTCGGTGCGGGGATTCTTTCCTGGGGTGTTCTGGCGTTTGGCCTGAATTGGCTGAACGACGCAGTGGTTGGGCTGGCCGGCTTGTATGGCAGTAATTTCGCGTTGGCCGGGGTGCCGGTTGCCGATGGTCTGTCACTCTTGCTAGGTGCAGTGCTGTTGGGGTATATCGGTGCTTGGATTGCGGTAGCGCGTCATTTGAGAGAACTCGCACCGAAGTAGTGTCTTATTGTTTGTATGACCTTTCAGCGTGTAGGGGAACTTGTCCTTCGGTCCCCGGTCAATTTTTCGCAGTGCTGAACTGCACGAGTTATGTGCGTCGGAGGTTTTTTCGTATGACCACTTCTTTGCAACCTGCGTATGCTCTGGTCCCAGGCGCGAACCTGGAGGCTTATGTGCACACGGTGAACAGCATTCCATTGCTGACACCGGAGCAGGAGCGTGAACTGGCCGAGAGTCTCTACTATGAGCAGGATTTGGGGGCGGCTCGGCAGATGGTGCTCGCCCACCTGCGTTTTGTTGTACATATTGCCCGTAGCTATTCCGGCTACGGCCTGGCCCAGGCTGACCTGATTCAGGAAGGCAACGTTGGCCTGATGAAAGCGGTCAAGCGTTTCAACCCGGAAATGGGCGTGCGTCTGGTGTCCTTTGCGGTGCACTGGATCAAGGCTGAAATACACGAATTCATCCTGCGCAACTGGCGCATCGTCAAGGTCGCCACGACCAAGGCCCAGCGCAAACTGTTCTTCAACCTGCGCAGCCAGAAAAAACGTCTGGCGTGGCTGAACAACGAGGAAGTCCATCGCGTAGCTGAAAGCCTCGGCGTAGAGCCGCGGGAAGTTCGCGAGATGGAAAGCCGCCTGACCGGCCACGACATGGCCTTCGACCCGGCCGCCGAAGCGGACGACGACAGCGCTTTCCAGTCGCCGGCCAACTATCTGGAAGACCACCGGTACGACCCGGCCCGTCAACTGGAAGATGCCGACTGGACTGACAACTCCACCCACAACCTGCACGAAGCGCTGGAAGTGCTGGACGACCGCAGCCGCGACATCCTCTACCAGCGCTGGCTGGCAGAAGAAAAAGCCACGCTGCACGACCTGGCGCAGAAGTACAACGTGTCGGCCGAGCGTATTCGCCAGCTCGAAAAGAGCGCGATGAACAAGCTCAAGCTGTCGATTGCTGCTTAAGCGGTAACGCAATAAAAAACGCCCCGATCATTGATCGGGGCGTTTTTGTTTGTGCCCTATATTCCTGCCTTACACCGGCCCCTGTGGGAGCGAGCCTGCTCGCGAAAGCGTCGGATCAGTCGATATCGATGTTAAATGATCAGCCGTCATCGCGAGCAGGCTCGCTCCCACAGGGGGAGGCTTCAGTGTTCAGGATGTCGTGATCGACTACTGGTTCCACGGTGCCCGGCGCGAAGCGTTGAGTCCGGTCAGGTAGCTGTCGCCACCCAACTGGCTCATTTGCTGCCGAATCCAGCTTGCGCGTCGCAATACATAAGGGCTCGGATGGCCGGCGCTCCAGACTCGCGGGTTTGGCAGTACGGCGGCCAGCAAACTGGCTTGCTGACGGCTCAGCGACCGGGCGCTCACGCCAAAGTGATGCCGTGCAGCCGCTTCGGCGCCAAACACGCCGTCATCCCATTCCACGCTGTTGAGGTACACCTCAAGAATCCGCTGTTTGGGCCAGAACACTTCGATCAGACCGGTAAACCAGGCCTCCAGCCCTTTGCGCAGCCAGCTACGACCGGACCACAGGAACAGGTTCTTCGACACTTGCTGGCTCAAGGTGCTGGCGCCGCGGACCGAGCCGCCAAGTTCGTTGTGCGCCAGTGCAGCCTGAATCGCGCCGAAGTCAAAACCCCAGTGCTCGGGGAATTTCTGGTCTTCGCCAGCCATTACCGCGACCTTCAGGTCATCGGAAATGTTTTCCCACGGCTGCCAGTTGCGCTGCACGTCGATAGGCTCGCCATCCACCCAGGATTCGATCTTGCGCTCGACCATCAGCGCCGTCCCCGGAGGCGGAACGACGCGAAACACCAGCACCAGCAACACGCTGCCACCGGCGAACCAGAGCAGGGCTTTTGTAAAACGTCGGAACAATAAACGCAGCATAGAGATGGCTTGGCCGAACCCGTCGAGCGGGCCATTATACAGACCCTGCCCGATGATTCTGACTGGAGTTCCTCATGCTGCGTGGCTTTCTGATGCTGGCCGCTTTCTTCGGCTTCACCGGCGTGGGGCTGGGCGCGTTTGCCGCTCATGGCCTGAAAGACCGCCTGAGTGCCGAATACCTGGCGATTTTCCACACCGGCGTCACCTACCAACTGGTGCACACCCTGGCGCTGTTGGGCGTAGCACTGCTGGCCGCGCAGATTCCCGGGCGTTTGATCATCTGGGCCGGCGTATCATTTGCCATCGGCATCCTGTTGTTTTCCGGCAGCCTGTACCTGCTGACCCTGACCGGTGTCAGCAAGCTGGGCATCGTGACGCCGTTCGGCGGACTGGCGTTCCTCGTGGGTTGGCTGTGCCTTGGGATAGCCGCCTGGCGCTTGAGCTGACTTAAGGGTCCATTTCAAGACGAATGGCTTGGGTCGACCTGACTGATCGGGCTAGAATGCTGGCCCCTAAAAATGATGGCGGCATTCGGCATGCGCATTCAGTTGAACGGCGAATCCCTTGAACTGCCCGACGGTGAAACCGTTGCGGCCCTGCTGACCCGTCTGGAGCTGACCGGACGCCGGGTGGCGGTTGAACTCAACCTGGATATCGTCCCGCGCAGCCAGCATGCTGAAACAACGCTGAACGACGGCGATTCGGTCGAAGTCGTTCACGCCATCGGCGGCGGCTAGTAGCCCACAGGCGATTTCCGCGCCCCACACGCATTCTGCAAGAGCCTCACCCCAACAGAGGATTTCCGATGAGCAACGTTCGCAGCGACAAGCCTTTCGTCCTGGCCGGTCGTACTTACCAGTCGCGTTTGCTGGTAGGTACCGGCAAGTACCGTGACATGGAAGAAACCCGCCTGGCCATCGAAGCCTCGGGTGCCGAGATCGTCACCTTCGCCGTGCGCCGCACCAACCTCGGCCAGAACCCGGGCGAACCGAACCTGCTCGAAGTCCTGTCGCCGGATCGCTACACCTTCCTGCCGAACACTGCCGGGTGCTTCGACGCTACCGAGGCTGTGCGCACTTGCCGCCTGGCCCGTGAACTGCTCGGCGGCCACAACCTGGTGAAGCTGGAAGTGTTGGCGGACCAGAAAACCCTGTTCCCTAACGTGATCGAAACCCTCAAGGCCGCCGAAGTGCTGGTCAAGGAAGGTTTCGACGTGATGGTCTACACCAGCGATGACCCGATCATTGCCCGTCAACTGGCGGAAATCGGCTGCATCGCCGTCATGCCACTGGCCGGTCTGATCGGCACGGGCCTGGGGATCTGCAACCCGTACAACCTGCAGATCATCCTCGAAGAAGCCAAGATCCCGGTGCTGGTGGATGCTGGTGTCGGTACGGCATCCGACGCGACCATTGCCATGGAACTGGGTTGCGAAGCGGTGCTGATGAACTCGGCCATCGCCCACGCGCAACAGCCGATCATGATGGCTGAAGCGATGAAACACGCCATTGTTGCAGGTCGTCTGGCGTACCTCGCCGGGCGCATGCCGAAAAAACTCTATGCCAGCGCTTCCTCGCCGCTGGATGGTCTGATCAAGTAAGAGCCATTGATGACTGAATCGAACGACACGCCTATCCAGACGGAAGCAGGCGAAGAGCGCCAACACCGCCGCATCAAGAGTTTCGTGATGCGCGCCGGGCGCATGACTGAAGGCCAGCAGCGCGGCCTGGACCAAGGCACGCCGCTGTTCGTCCTGCCGTTGGCCGACGCGCCGGTGGACTTTGACCAGGTGTTCGGTCGCTCGGCACCGCGCTCGCTGGAAATCGGTTTTGGCATGGGCCATTCGCTGCTGGAAATGGCCGCGGCTTCGCCGGATCAGGATTTCATTGGCGTTGAAGTACACCGTCCAGGTGTCGGCGCGTTGCTCAATGGCGTACTGACTCAAGGCCTGACCAATCTGCGGGTCTACGATTGCGATGCGATCGAAGTGCTCAACCGTTGCGTGGCCGATAACAGCCTCGATCGCCTGATGCTGTTTTTCCCGGACCCGTGGCACAAGAGTCGTCACCACAAGCGTCGCATTGTTCAGGCGTCGTTCGCGGAGTTGGTACGCAGCAAGTTGAAAGTCGGCGGTGTGCTGCATATGGCCACCGACTGGGAGCCGTATGCTGAATACATGCTGGAAGTGATGAACGTCGCGCCGGGCTATCGCAACCTCGCCGAAGACGGCAAGTGCGTGCCGCGCCCGGCCGAGCGTCCGATCACCAAGTTCGAACGCCGCGGCGAACGTCTTGGGCATGGCGTGTGGGATTTGAAGTTCGAAAAGCTGTCCTGATTGACCTACGCCTCCGTAGGAGCAAGGCTTGCCCGCGATGGATACGCCGCGGTGTAACAGGTACACCGCGTCATCGTTCATCGCGGGCAAGCCTTGCTCCTACAGGATTGGTGCTTGACGCAATGTCAGCGGCGGTCGGCGACGACGCCGATCAACACCAGCACCACCAGCAACACCGGCGCCAGGCTGTAGTTGTTGAACTGGCTCAGGCCGCGAACAATCCACGGCGTGGCGTAGAGCAGTGCGGCGCCGCTGCCGATCATGCACACCAGGGCCATCAACGGGACGCGCAAGGCGCCGGCGATGCTGCCCAGGCGTTGATCGATCCAGCCTTTGATATCGGCGCCAAACAGCACCAGCAGGCAGCCCACCAGCGCCAAGGCGATTTCCGACAGGTTGCTACGGCTCCAGCGGGACACGGTGGCAAGCAGATCGAGTACCAAATCCATTCGATTTCCTTAAGTCAGAAAATTCTGCAGCAAGTCATTGAGGAATAGTTGTCCGCGCATCGTCGCCGCCAGACGTGACGGTTCGACCTGCAACAAGCCACTTTGTTCGGCCTCACGGCGGCCTTGTGCAAGGCTTTCCAGTGTCAGTCCGGTGCGTTCCGGATACAGGCGCGCCTCGACACCCTCGGTCAGACGCAGGGCATTCATCAGAAACTCGAACGGCAGCTCTTCATTGGTCAGGGCTTTCTCACCCGCCTGAAAGCTTTTTGCCGGGTTGAGGTAGTCCTTCGGCAAGCGGGTCTTCCAGGTGCGGACAATGCGTCCGTCCGGATGGCTGAGCTTGCCGTGAGCCCCGGCGCCGATGCCGATGAAGTCGCCGAAGCTCCAGTAATTGAGGTTATGCCGCGCCGGGCGACCAGGTTGGGCATAGGCCGACACTTCGTATTGGGCGTAACCGTGTTCGGCCAACAGCGCCTGACCGGCTTCCTGAATATCCCACAGGGTGTCGTCTTCCGGCAGAGTCGGTGGCTGGTTCCAGAACACTGTGTTCGGCTCCAGCGTCAGCTGATACCAGGACAGATGAGTCGGTTTCAGCGCGATGGCCTGACGCAGGTCGTCCAGTGCATCGTCCAGGGACTGATCGGGCAAACCGTGCATCAGGTCCAGGTTGAAGTTATCGAACCCGGCCTGTCGGGCCATGCCAGCCGCACGAATCGCTTCATCGCCGTTGTGGATCCGGCCCAGGGCCTTGAGCTTCTCTTGCTGGAAGCTCTGGATGCCGATCGACAGGCGATTGATGCCCAGGGCGCGGTAAGCGACGAACTTTTCCTGTTCGAAGGTCCCGGGGTTGGCTTCCAGGGTGATTTCGATATCGCTGGCAAACGGGATTCTCTGTTCCACACCTTTGAGCAAACGGCCCAACGCTTGCGCGCTGAACAGGCTCGGCGTGCCGCCACCGAAGAAGATCGAGCTCAGTTCGCGGCCGTAAACCGCGTGCAAGTCTTGATCGAGGTCAGCCAGCAGGGCGTCCACGTACTCCTCTTCCGGCAGCACGGGGCTTGCGGTGTGGGAGTTGAAGTCGCAATAAGGGCATTTGCGTACGCACCACGGAATGTGGATGTACAGCGCCAGGGGCGGCAGCACGGGCAGGGCCACCCGAGGCGATTGCGCGCCGCCGTATATCAGCGGCGACGCGGATGAGTCATGGGTCATTTCAGGCTCAGGCGTTGGCGCAGCAAATCCATTGCACGGGCGCGGTGGCTGAGCTGGTTTTTTTCGGCCGGGCTCAATTCTGCACTGGAGCACTCGCGCTCCGGCACCCAGAACAGCGGATCGTAGCCAAAACCGTGTTCACCGCTGGCTTCGGTCAGGATGCGCCCGTGCCACAGGCCTTCGCAGAGAATCGGCAGCGGATCATCGGCGTGGCGTACCAGCGCCAGCACGCACACAAACTGCGCACTGCGTTCAGCTTCGGGGACGCCTTTCAGCACGTCGAGCAGCTTGGCGTTGTTCGCCGTGTCGCCTTGGCCATCGGCATAGCGCGCCGAGTAGATACCCGGCGCACCACCGAGGAAGTCCACCGCCAGCCCCGAATCATCGGCCAGTGCCGGCAGACCGGAAATGCGCGAGGCATTGCGGGCCTTGAGGATGGCGTTTTCGACGAACGACAGGCCGGTTTCTTCAGGCTCGACGCTGCTGAACTCGCCAATCGAGCGCAGGTGCACCGAGTCGCCGAGCATGGCCTGGAGTTCTTTGAGTTTGCCGGCGTTATGGCTGGCCAATACGAGTTGCGTGAAATTGATCATTCGCCGGGGAAGAGCTCTTGGTTGAAATTGATGGTGTTGATCTTGTCGCCGGTCTGCACCTTGATCTCGAAGGTGCGGACTTCCTGCTGATCCACCGGGAACTGGGCGATGTAGTAGATCGCACCTGTTTCGGTGATCTGTTTGAACTTCAGCGGGACGCTTTGGCTGGTCAGGTCTTTCACTGTGCCTGTCACATTGGCGATCAGCGGTTGGCCGGCCTTGATCACCGACACATTGATCACGCCCTGATTCTTGCTGCGGATCAGTTGGGCGTTTTTGGCGATGTCCGGCGTCAGGTAGGTGGAATTGAAGGTGTTGTAGTGCACCGTCACGTCACCGAAAATTTCCTGGCGCTCGCCTTTGATGGCTTCGGCGGCCATGGCGCTGACGCTCAGGCAGGCTGTTAATAGAAACAGGGCTAGACGACCCATGATCGCTCTCCTCGAAAAACCTCGTTAAACCGCTACCTGGTGATCCTGCAGGCCAGGACTGCTGACGCGGTAGATGCCAATCTCACCTAATAGATTAGGCCATAGCTTACTGGCCCACCCGTGTCGGTGTTGTTGATCGACGGCAAGTCGATCGATGACCTTGGCTTCACGTTCGTGGCACAGCGCCTCAAAGTCTGCAAAGGTGCAGAAGTGGATGTTCGGCGTGTTGTACCAGGTGTACGGCAAAAACTCCGAAACCGGCATCCGGCCCTTGCTCGCCAGGTACCAGCGGCAGCGCCAGTGACCGAAGTTGGGGAAGGTGATGATGCACTGGCGACCGACCCGCAGCATTTCGTCGAGGATCTTGTCCGGGTAATGCACGGCTTGCAGGGCCTGGGTCATCACCACGATGTCGAAACTGTTGCTGGCAAAGTTGCCCAGGCCCTTGTCCAGGTCCTGCTCGATGACGTTGATGCCCTTGGCCACGCATTCGGCGATGTTGTCCGCATCGTTTTCCAGCCCGTAGCCCGTCACTTGCTTGTTATCGCGCAGCCAAGTCAGCAGCTCGCCGTCACCGCAGCCGAGGTCGAGCACGCGGCTGCCGGCGGGGATCCATTCCTGGATGATTTCCAGATCGGCTCTCATGTCTTCCTCAAAGCGAAATTCGGTTCATGTAATTGCGAAACGCCTGCAAGTAGCGCGGGATCGGAATCAGGAAGGCGTCGTGGCCTTGCGGAGCATCGATCTCCAGGTAGCAAACGTCTTTCTTGGCCGCCATCAACGCATCGACCAGTTCCCGCGAGCGGGCCGGGGAGAAGCGCCAGTCGGTGGTGAAGGACATCACGCAGAACTTGGCCTTGGCACCGGCGAAGGTTTTCGCCAGGTTATCGTCGAAGTTCGCTGCCGGATCGAAGTAGTCCAGCGCTTTGGTCATCAGCAGGTAGGTGTTGGCATCAAAACGCCCGGAGAACTCTTCGCCCTGATAACGCAGGTAGCTTTCGACCTGGAACTCGACGCTGTGGAAGTCGTAGTTGAGCTTTTCGCTCTTCAGGCCACGGCCGAATTTCTCGCCCATGGAATCGTCCGACAGGTAGGTGATGTGCCCGACCATCCGCGCCAGCATCAGCCCGCGCTTGGGGATCACGCCCGCTTCCTGGAACGAACCGCCATGGAAATCCGGGTCGGTGAGGATCGCCTGGCGCGCCACTTCGTTGAAGGCGATGTTCTGCGCCGACAGTTTCGGCGCCGAGGCAATGGCCAGGCAGTGACGGATGCGATCAGGGTAAGTGATGCTCCACTGCATCGCCTGCATGCCGCCCAGGCTGCCGCCGATCACGGCGGCCCACTGGTTGATGCCGATCCGGTCCGCCAGACGCGCCTGGCTGTGAACCCAGTCTTCCACGGTCAGCACCGGGAAGTCGGCGCCGAACGGTTTGCCGGTGTCCGGGTTGATGCTGCTCGGGCCGGTGGAGCCGTTGCAGCCGCCGAGGTTGTTCAGGCTGACCACGAAGAACTTGTTAGTGTCGATCGGTTTGCCCGGGCCGATACAGCTGTCCCACCAACCGGGTTTGCGGTCTTCGGGACTGTGATAACCGGCAGCGTGATGGTGACCGGACAAGGCATGACAAATCAGCACGGCGTTAGTCGCCGTGGCGTTCAGCGTGCCGTAGGTTTCATAGATCAGGTCATAGGCTGGCAATGAGCGGCCGCAGGCAAGGGCCAGGGGCTCGCTGAAGTGCGCCACTTGCGGCGTCACCAGACCAACAGAATCGGCGGGAAAGGCAGTTGGCATCGACCCTGCTCTCGTTGAAATGAGGCGTAAGTCTAATGAGCAGGGCCCCCAGCGGCAAGCAAAGGCCGGGCCTGATTTCATTCAGTTCTACCGAGGTGCTGCCATCGCGGGCAAGCCTTGCTCCTACAGCGTTTGTGTCGGTCGCGGATTTGCATACAGCCCGTGACCCGTAGGAGCAAAGCTTGCTCGCGATGAACGATGACGCGGTCAGCCTGCTGGACGCAGCAACCCCGGCAACTCCGGCAGCTTCTTCGGCGAGCTGATCCGAACCCGCTTCTGCCGGTTCAGCTCACCGCTGATCAGGCTCACCTGGCTCTTGGACACGCCAAACGCCTTGGCCAGAAACGCAATCAGATAGGCATTGGCCTTGCCTTCGACCGGCGGGGCGGTCAGACGGATCTTCAGCCGATCGCCATGCAGCCCGCAGAAATCATCGCTGCGGGCCGCCGGTTGCAGGTGACAGTCGAGGATCAGATCATCCCCGTCCCAGCGAAAGTAGCTCATCAGATGAGCCCGAGCAGTCCCTGCGGCATGAGGGCAAAGTACGCAAGGCGTGGGATCAGCCAGCTTTGCAGCAACTGGATCACGATAAACGCAAAGATTGGCGAGATATCGAGGCCACCCAGGTTCGGCACGATACGGCGGAATGGGGCGAGTACCGGTTCAGTAATCTGAGCGACCAGTTCTGCGCCCGGATTGTGGCTCCCCGGGGCGACCCAGGACAGAATCACGCTGATGATCATCGCGTAGAACAGAATATTCAAAAACAGCGAGAAGATGGCGATCAGCGCCCAAGGCACCAACAGCAGCACGTCGACCAGGAAGCCTTTGAGCAGCAGGATGACGGCTATCAGCAGCATCTGCACGATCAGCGCCAGTACCAGTGACGACATGTCCAGCCCGAACATGCTCGGGATTACCCGGCGCAGAGGCTTGAGCAGCGGTTGAGTGGCTTTCACGATGAACTGGCAGAGCGGGTTGTAAAAGTTCGCCCGAACCAATTGCAGGATAAAACGCAGCAGCACGATCAGCAGGTACAGGCTGCCCAAGGTTTTAATGATGAAAATGGCAGCGTCATTGAGTCCGAGCATTATGGATTCCTTTGTAAGAGCTGATTAGCGACCCAGTTGCTCGGCCATCTCGGCAGAGCGGTGTGCGGCAGCACCCAATGCTTTTTCGACCAGGGCTTCAAAGCCACCGGCCTGGAAAGTCTTGATCGCAGCTTCGGTGGTGCCTGCTGGCGAGGTCACGCGACGGCGCAACTCGGCGGCGTCGACGTCACTGGCGACGGCCATGTGCGCGGCGCCCAGCGCGGTTTGCAGGGTCAGCTGGGCGGCGATGTCCCGTGGCAGGCCAAGTTTCTCGCCCGCAGCAGTCATGGCTTCGATCAGCAGGAAGAAATACGCGGGGCCACTGCCTGAAACGGCGGTGACTGCGTCCAGTTGCTGTTCTTCGTTCAGCCACAGGGCGATGCCAACGGCTGACAGCAGTTCCTGGGCCTGCTGACGCTGTTCGGCAGTCACTTGGGCCGTGGCGTACAAACCGCTGACGCCCTGACGCAGCAGCGCCGGGGTGTTGGGCATGCAACGCACGATCGGCTGAGCGCCGAGCCAGTTGTTCATGCTGGCGCAGGTGATCCCCGCGGCAATCGACACCACCAGTTGATTCGGCGCCAGGCTTGGGCGCAGTGCTTCACACACGGCTTTCATCGCCTGGGGTTTGACCGCCAGTACGACCACGTCTGCGCCTTGAATGGCGTCGGCGTTGTCGGCGAACGTTTCGATACCGTGTTCGGCAGTTACCCGTGCGCGGGTTTCAGCACCCGGGTCGCTGGCGCGGATCTGTGCAGCGTCCAGACCTTTGGCGCGCAGGCCGCCGATCAGGCTGGCGGCCATGTTTCCGGCACCGATAAAGGCAATTCGTGTCTTGCTCATGTCAGGTCCTTATAGAGAGGTAAGTCAGCCACGTTACGGCTGACCGTAGTCGCGGGCACCAAACAGGGCCGTACCGATACGAACCCAGGTGGCGCCCATGGCAATGGCCGACTCCAGGTCGTGGCTCATGCCCATGGAAAGTGTGTCGAGTGGCAGATTCAGGCTGGCTTGTAGCTTTTGCACGGTCGCAAAGGCCGCATCCTGAGCGGCGCGATCTTCGGTCGGCTCGGGAATTGCCATCAATCCGCGCAGTTTCAACCGTGGCAACGCACTGATAGCGCTGGCCAGCGCCGGCAGGTCGGCCGGGGTGCAACCGGATTTGCTCGCTTCACCGCTGACATTGACCTGAATGCAGATGTTCAAGGGCGGCAGCTCGGCCGGACGCTGTTCGGACAGGCGTTGTGCGATTTTCAAGCGATCCACGGAATGCACCCAAGCGAAGTTCTCGGCGATAGCACGCGTCTTGTTCGATTGAATGGGGCCAATGAAGTGCCAGATCAAGGGCAGGTCGGTCAACTCGAGCTGTTTGCCCAAGGCCTCCTGCAGATAGTTCTCGCCAAAGTCGTGCACACCGGCGGCGTAGGCTTCACGCACGGCATCGCTGGGCTTGGTCTTGCTCACGGCCAGCAGGCGGACGCTGTGCTCGGCACGTTGCGCGGCTTGCTCCGCTGCGCGGATACGCGCAGCTACCTGCGCAATGTTGTCTGCTATCGTGGACATTCAATCCCGCCTTAAAAGTGCCTGTGCTCGATCATGCTGCGTTAAAAGTCAACTCAGAATGCTCATTGACTAACGTCAACTCCGCTTCTTCCTCGACTTTTGCCTTGCCTGATCATCGCTCGGCGACTTTTCAGGCCGGGATACTTGCCGCCGGCAGTCTGAGGTTCGCGGCATTCTACTGGAATTGGGGAGTGCTATGGATATCACTGAACTGCTGGCGTTCAGCGCCAAACAAGGGGCTTCCGACTTGCACCTGTCGGCGGGACTGCCGCCGATGATCCGGGTGGATGGCGATGTGCGGCGGATCAACCTGCCAGCGCTGGATGACAAGCAGGTGCGCGAGTTGATCTACGCGATCATGAACGACAAGCAGCGGGTGGAGTTCGAGCAGGCGCTGGAGACCGACTTTTCCTTCGAGGCGCCGGGTGTGGCGCGTTTTCGGGTCAATGCGTTCAATCAGTACCGCGGTCCGGGCGCGGTGTTCCGGACCATCCCCTCGAAAATCCAGAGCATGGAAGATCTGGGGATGGGGAATGTGTTTCGCCGTATTGCCGAGGTCTCGCGCGGGCTGGTGCTGGTCACCGGGCCGACAGGTTCCGGTAAGTCGACCACCCAGGCGGCGATGATCGATTACCTGAATAACCACCGGCATCACCATATCCTCACCATCGAAGACCCCATCGAATTCCTCCATGAATCACGCAAATGCCTGATCAATCAGCGTGAAGTGCACCGCGATACGCGCAGTTTCGCTACGGCATTGCGTTCGGCATTGCGCGAGGACCCAGACGTGATCCTGGTGGGGGAGATGCGCGATCTGGAAACCATCCGCCTGGCGCTGACGGCGGCAGAGACCGGGCATCTGGTTTTCGGCACCCTGCACACCAACTCGGCGGCGAAAACCATTGACCGGGTGGTAGACGTGTTTCCAGGCGATGAGAAGTCGATGGTGCGCTCGATGCTCTCGGAGTCGTTGCAGGCGGTGATTTCCCAAACGCTGATCAAGAAAATCGGCGGTGGCCGGGTGGCGGCCCACGAAATCATGCTTGGCACCTCGGCGATCCGTAACCTGATCCGCGAAGACAAGATTGCGCAGATGTACTCATCGATTCAGACCGGGGGTTCGTTGGGGATGCAGACGCTGGATATGAGCTTGAGGGATCTGGTGAACAAAGGCCTGATCAGTCGTGAGCATGCGCGGGAGAGGGCACGGTCACCGGATAATTTCTGAGGGGGGAGTGCAGGTCTGTGGTGAGGGGGCTTGCCCCCTCACCACAATGAACTTGCTTCGGATCAGCGCTGAGCGAGGCGCAGGGCTTTCGATTCTTTCGTTTCAACCCGCTTGGCAACCACGTAATGGCTTTCCCAGTACGGTTTCTTCAGGGTGTCGATGGTCACCGACTTGCCACGACGCGGTGCGTGGATGAAGCGGTCGTTGCCCAGGTAAATGGCGACGTGGTTGACCTTGCGGCTCTTGATGTTGAAGAAAATCAGGTCGCCCGGCTTCAAGTCCTTGCGATCGACTTTCTGTCCGTGACCGGCAGCCATGGCATTCGAGGTACGTGGCAGATCAGCTGCACCCACGCCATTGAAGGCGTATTTCACCAGACCGCTGCAATCGAAGCCTTTACTTGGGCTGCTGCCGCCCCAACGATAAGGAGTGCCAAGCACGTTTACCGCACGGCTCAGTACATTGCTGCTTTGTTTGGCCCCCATCGGCGGGACCGGTTTGCTGTCGGCCTTGCTCAGATGAGTCAGGCCTTTTACCGGGTGTTTGTTTTTGCTGGTAACGGCAGAAACATGAGATTTTGGGGTGTAACCATTAACGTTCGGAAGACGTTGCTCACGATTGGTGGCGTGGGCGGCCAGTGGCATTAATAGGCAAATGGTTAGCCATGTCTTGAAAAATGGACGCATTAGGCAAGGCTCTATGTAGGTAAGCGCGCAACTTTATAACAGCTTTTTTGTCCTTTCCGAGGCCGTTGGTCGATTCAACCCGGGGGTCAACTGCAGCAAAGAAGCGGCAAATGGACTCAATTGTCGGACAGAAGTCAGGTGTTACAAGGCTTTGACGGGAGGTGAGGTAGCATTTGCCACACGTCGGTCGCCTGTAAAAAAGTCACAAAGAATTCAAGAATATTTATCTATCGAGGCAAATGAGGGAACCCATGAACACCTATCGTCAGGATGTTTCACACCAGGACACCCACAGCAAGGTGATCGGTTACCTGCTGTGGATTTTCGGTTTTACCGGCTCTCACCGCTTCTATTACGGCAAACCGGTCACCGGTACGATCTGGTTTTTCACCTTCGGGTTGCTGGGCATTGGCTGGCTGATCGACCTGTTCCTGATCCCAGCCATGGACCGTGAAGCGGACCTGCGTTTTACCGCCGGCCCTATCGAGTACAACGTTGCCTGGATCCTGCTGACCTTCCTGGGCGTGTTCGGTCTGCACCGCATGTACCAAGGCAAGTGGCTGACGGGCCTGCTGTACCTGGTGACCGGCGGGTTGTTCTTTCTGGGGGTGCTGTATGACTTCTGGACGTTGAATGACCAGATTTCCGTACGTAACGCGCAGAGCCGTTAAGCACGTCAAAAGATCGCAGGCTTCGCCAGCTACAGGATGCGCGTAGCTGCCGCAGGCTGCGATCTTTCCGGCTTAAGCCGGATGATGTTTTTTCAATAATTGTATTTGAAGAGCAAAATAGGCCATTGCGGTGAAACTGTAAAATAGTGCAATGATGATGTGGTCGGGCATGTACCAATAATCAATGCTGCCTGCTAGAAGGAGGAAGGATATTGCTCCTGAAATAAATGAAAGTGTTTTTAGTCTAGCGCCTGCGGGGTGGCCGTTTTTCATTTTTATGCGGTGGGGTAGTTGTAGAAGGTGCATTGTTCCCAGCGTCAGGCATACAAGGATTATTGCGCCGATTGGTAGGCCTATTGAGTCTTGGTGGATAGGATAAACACCTGCTGAAAGATTGTTTATGATAGTGGCTATGCCTGCGCCAGATGTTACCAGGACAAGAAGCGGGTAGATGTAGTTTAAGTGATTTTGGTTTTTGTTCATGTTAATGGCTTCTTGAGTGCTGGAAGCAAGTGGCATAGTATGCTTGTTTTGAATTAGTTGGGTTGAAAACCAGTTCCGCTTAAGTGGATTCTGTATTCGCCCGGTATTTCAATTTCATAACTTGTTCCTGAAAGTACCCTGCCTGCCGAAGTCAAGGTCTCCAGTAGTGTCGAACGGTTGCTTTCGTTGAAATCATAAATATCATTATAAGCGTTCAAAACACCGTCAAACGTCCAGGACCCGTTTGTGTGTCTCGTAAAATCCCCTTCGGCTTTTAGAGTTATTCGGCCTAAGTAAGCAGCAGTGATTGCACTGTCATGTCGCGTGTCATAGGCTACTTTTGGATCTGATAGGCGGTAGCTTCCAGCCTCTCGCGTGCTGGCTATTGTGTTAGCTAATAGCGGGATTTCATGGGCTCTTATGTTCAGGCCGATATTGTTGATGTTAACGCTGAGTTTCGAACCGTCTCCCCATAGGTAGTGCGTGAATGCCTTTACTGGTGTGAATGTTCCGCCCGAAAGCTCGGGAGTCAATTTCTTGTATATTAGGCCGTATAGGTCGGTAGACGCTGCCCTGATCAGTGCTTCTTTGTTACTCAGTTTCTGTTGTGCCGCAAAGGCGTCGGCGAGGCTGAAATTCATGAGTTTGTTTTTAAAATACGCATGAGTGATGCTCGGCGCTTTGTTTAATAGGTAGTTGTCACTCTCTGTGATTTTCCAAAGGTCTTTTATGGCGCTGAAAGCGTCGTTGTTATTGATTGCTTTGTCTAACATTGTTAATTCGTACGTGAAAGCTTTTATGCCGCTTTTCATTTCTAGCCATGCGTGAAACATATCCATTTCAGCTGGGGAAATGGCGGAGCCATCGCATAGTGGCAATGAGTAAGTCATGCCGTCACTGGTGATGATGGCCTCTCCGACTCCCTGCCAATCAGCTATTGCAAACTTGCCCCATTGGAATCCGGGGTCAACAGTAAAGCCACCTGAATTTCCGGTAGTGCCCATGGTGACGATTGGAGGCAGTGTCAGTCCGTTTCTCATGTGTTACTCCATTTTATAGTCTCTGCTTTCAGGGCAGTATTTAGTTGGCTTTCCTTTTGCTGGTTTAATACTAACTGATGAGTTGTAAATCTGCGTCTAATAACCTTGTGGGTTGTTTCTGCTTGTGATGAAGCCCGCTTCGGAAGTTCTGAAGTACCCACCGATTTTTGATGCCTTCTCTGCGTGAGGTTCAAAAAACGCTGATTTGGTCGAAAAGCAGACCTTTCCACTCTTTAATTCATGATTTTTCCTCTAATCGCGCTGTTTCAGGGCGATTAGCCCGCATTACAGGCGCACCTCTCCTGCATTCAACAATCGTTTTCGCACCATCCACAAGTTCGACAAGGCGAACAACGTCGTCTGTTGAGCGATGTTTTTCGTCAGACCACGAAAGCGCACTTTCGTATAGCCAAACTGGCGCTTGATCACTCGAAATGGGTGCTCAACCTTGGCTCTGACTTGCGCTTTCGCATACTCAATTCCGCGTAGCGCACTGCCGATCACCGTGTCTTTGCCATGCTCTTTGTACGAACTGGGCCGTGCAGAAATCGACCAGATCATCTTGCGATCCTGATGTTCCGGGCGCTTCTGCACCCCGGTGTAACCGGCATCGCCACAGACGTGAACCTCTTCCCCATGAAGCAGTTGATCCACTTGTGTCACGTCCGCCACGTTGGCAGGAGTACCGACCACGCTATGAACCAAGCCCGAATCCGCATCGACGCCAATGTGGGATTTCATTCCAAAATAGTACTGATTTCCTTTCTTGGTCTGATGCATCTCGGGATCGCGTTTCTTGTCTTTATTCTTGGTTGAGCTGGGGGCATGAATGATCGTCGCATCCACTATCGTTCCGTGGCGCAACATCAATCCACGCTCACCCAGATAACCGTTGATAACCTGCAAAATCCCGCCCGCCAGGTCATGCTTCTCCAGCAAGCGGCGGAAGTTGAGGATCGTGGTTTCGTCAGGAATTCGATCCAGATGCAGCCCTGCAAACTGACGCAGGATCATCGTTTCATACAGCGATTCCTCCATCGCCGGATCGCTGTAGCCGAACCAGTTCTGCATCAGATGAACCCGCAACATGGCCAGCAACGGATACGCCGGACGACCGCCTTCACCCTTTGGATAATGCGGTTCGATCAAGGCAATCAACCCCTTCCAGGGCACGACTTGATCCATCTCGATCAGGAAGCGCTCACGGCGGGTTTGCTTACGTTTGCCGGCATACTCGGCATCGGCGAAGGACATCTGTTTCATCGGGGCTCAACCGGTCGATTCGTGTGAGGGGGTATTTCACCAGAGTTGGAAGTCTTTTTCAGAGTTTCCCTTCAGGCAATCTGCATGAATGCCGCGCTTCCCTGATTGTTGGATGGCTATTTCCTCAGGGTTTAAGGAAGTGGCTTACGGAGATGTATTAGTTGGCAGAGCTATTTGCATCTGCCTGTATCAGGGCATGTAGCTCAGGGCGGGGGGTGTACGGGGTGATGGGTGGGTTCGCGATGTTGGGAGGGGCTGTATGACTTCTGGACGTTGAATGACCAGATTTCGATTCGTAACGCGCAGAGCCGCTGAATATGTGGTGAGGGGGGGCTTTCCCCCGTTGGGCTGCGAAGCAGCCCCAAATCAGCAGCCGAGTTCTTTCAGATAGAACCCACTAGCTGGTTTTGCGACTGCTGCGCCCGAGCGCGGACCGGCCGACGGGGGCAAGCCCCCTCGCCACAGGTGACGCGCCTCACGCCTGGTGGGTGATCCGTCCGTCCATCAGGGTGTAGCGCACCACGCCTGGCAGGCTATGGCCGAGGAACGGGCAGTTTTCGCCCTTCGACAGCCAGTGCTCACCGGCTACGGTGGAGGCGGCTGGATCGAACAC
The DNA here is from genome assembly GCF_000217955.3 of Pseudomonas fluorescens HK44. Classification (GTDB taxonomy): domain Bacteria; phylum Pseudomonadota; class Gammaproteobacteria; order Pseudomonadales; family Pseudomonadaceae; genus Aquipseudomonas; species Aquipseudomonas fluorescens_AQ. Next base: position 382,136 of record NZ_AFOY02000019.1, read on the forward strand.
CACCAGGTCCGCCGGAGCGCCCACCGCCAGCTTGCCCACTGGCAGGCGCAGGGCGTCGGCCGGGCCGGCACTCAGGCGTGCCAGCAGCGTTGGCAGATCGAGCAAGCCGTCTTCCACCAGCGTCAAGGCCAGCGGCAGTAGCAGTTCAACGCTGCTGATGCCCGGCTCGGTTGCGCCGAACGGTGCCAGCTTGGCGTCGCGCTCGTGCGGTTGATGATGGCTGGAGATGGCTTGAACCACCCCGGACTTCACGGCGGCACGCAGGCCATCGCGGTCAGCGCGGGTGCGCAGTGGCGGCTGGATGTGATACAGGCTGTTGAAGTCGATCAGCGCCTCGTCGGTGAGAATCAGCTGATACAGCGCCACATCGGCCGTCACCGGCAGGCCACGGGCCTGAGCCTGAGCGATCAATGCCACGCCACGGGCGCTGGTGAGCTGGCTGAAGTGCGCCCGCACGCCGGATTGTTCGACCAGCAGCAGGTCGCGGGCCAGGGCCACGGTTTCAGCAGTTTCGGGAATTCCCGGCAAGCCGAGGAAACTCGCGGTCGGGCCTTCGTGAGCCAGGCCACCTTCGGCCAGGTCATGATCTTGCGAATGGAAGATCACCGTCAGGTCGAATGTTGCCGCGTATTCCAGCGCCCGGCACAGGGTGCGGGTGTTGCGGAAACTCTCCAGACCGTTGCCGAAAGCAATGCAACCGGCATCGCGCAGGGCAATCAGCTCGGCCAGCTGTTCGCCGTCCAGACCTTTGCTCAGGGCGCCAATCGGGAAGACCTTGGCATTGCCGGCTTCGCGGGCGCGGTCGAGGATCAGTTCGGCCACGGCAGAGGTGTCCAGCACCGGTTTGGTCCGTGGCGGGCAGCACAGGCTGGTGACGCCGCCCGCCGCAGCGGCGCGGGTTTCGCTGGTAATCGTGCCTTTGCGGCTGTAACCCGGCTCGCGCAGAGCGACGTTCAGGTCGACGAGGCCGGGAGCGACCACCAGACCTTTGGCTTCAATGGTCTCGACAGCGACGAAACCGGCTGGAGCGGCGCCAATGGCGACGATCTTGCAGGCTTCGATGTGAATATCGGTGACTTGATCCAGACCGCTGCTCGGATCGATGACGCGGGCGCCGAGAATGCTGAGCTTCACTGGGCCTTCTCCTGCTCGAATTGGCGCTGGGCAGTCTGCCCGCTCATGGCCATGGACAACACGGCCATACGAATGGCGATCCCGTAGGTCACCTGATTGAGAATCACCGAGTGCGGACCGTCGGCCACCGCCGATTCGATCTCCACGCCCCGGTTTATCGGGCCCGGGTGCATGACGATGGCATCCGGTTTGGCACCGGCCAGGCGCGCAGTGGTCAGGCCGAACAGGCGATAGAACTCGCCCTCGCTCGGCAGCAGGCCGCCGGTCATGCGTTCACGCTGCAGGCGCAGCATGATCACCACGTCGACGTCCTTCAGGCCTTCGGTCATGTCGGTGTAGACCTTCACGCCGTACTGCTCGATACCGATCGGCAGCAGGGTTTTCGGCGCAATCACGCGGATGTCCGGGCAGCCGAGGGTTTTCAGCGCGAGCATGTTCGAGCGTGCAACCCGCGAGTGCAGGATGTCGCCGACGATGGCCACCGAAAGGTTTTCAAAGCTGCCTTTGTGCCGACGGATGGTCAGCATGTCGAGCATGCCCTGGGTCGGGTGGGCGTGACGGCCGTCACCACCGTTGATGATCGCCACCTGCGGGCACACATGTTCGGCGATGAAGTGCGCAGCGCCAGAGTCGCCGTGGCGCACGACGAACATGTCGGCGGCCATGGCTTCAAGGTTGCGCAGGGTGTCGAGCAGGGTTTCGCCCTTGCTCGCCGACGACGTCGACACGTTCAGGGTGATCACGTCTGCCGACAGCCGCTGGGCCGCCAGTTCGAAGGTGGTACGGGTGCGGGTGGAATTTTCGAAGAACACGTTGCACACGGTCTTGCCGCGCAGCAGCGGGACTTTCTTGACCGCCCGGGCGCCGACTTCAAGGAACGAGTCGGCGGTGTCGAGGATTTCCGTCAGCAGCTCGCGGCGCAGACCGTCGAGCGAGAGGAAGTGGCGCAGCTGGCCCTGATCATTGAGCTGCAGCGGGCGCTTGGTGTCTAAAGGCGTCATCGCAATGGACTCTTTAAAAGGGCGAATTAAAGGGCGAGGTCTTGCAGTTCGAGTTGCAGCGGGTCGGGGCCGGTCAGCTTGACCCGTTCGTGGGCCGCCAGCGACAGGGTGGCGCCCACCACGTTCGGACGAATCGGCAGCTCGCCGGCATCCAGATCGAGCAAGCACACGAGGGTGATGCTGGCCGGGCGGCCATAGTCGAAGAGTTCGTTCATGGCGGCGCGGATGGTCCGACCGCTCATCAGTACGTCGTCGATCAGCACCAGATGCTGGCCTTCGATTTCGAACGGCAGCGCCGAAGGGCGAACCTGCGGGTGCAGGCCGCTCTGGCTGAAGTCGTCGCGGTAGAAGGAAACGTCCAGCGTGCCCAGTGGCGCGTCGCTGCCAAGCTCTTCGAGCAAGGCCTGGGCGACCCATACACCACCGGTGCGAATGCCGATGTAGCGCGGTTCACTGATGCCCCGTTTGGCCAGATAGGTGTCAAGACGGACCGCCATTTGGCTGATCAGTTCGGCGGGATTGGGCAGGCTCATGGTTGCTCCTTCATGGGCCCGAGCACGCTGCGTGCACAGTGCGGCTCGGGTTGTAGCGAAGAGAGGCACTGCGGCGCCTCTTCAGGATTCGGCTGTTTCAGGATTCGAACAACGCCCCGTTTTCGTCGAGCCAGCCTTGCAGCAGCAGGGCGGCGGCGATGGCGTCGACCGGGTTGTCGCGGTAACTGCCTTTCTGCCCGCCCTGTGCCCGCCGTTCACCTTTGGCCTCAAAGGTGGTCAGGCGTTCATCGTGGGTATAGAAGGGCAGGTTGTAGCGGCCATTCAGGCGGCGGGCGAACTTCTCGGCCCGCAAGCACATGTCACTGGGTGTGCCATCCATGTTCAGCGGGAGGCCGACCACCACAGCGTCGGGTTTCCATTCCTTGATCAGGGCTTCGACCTGATTCCAGTCAGGAATGCCGTTTTGCGCCTTCAAGGTGCAGAGCTCACGGGCCTGGCCGGTAATCACCTGGCCGACCGCAACGCCGATCTGTTTGGTGCCGTAGTCAAAACCCAGAATCAGACGCAGGGCCATCAGGCGTGTCCCGCCTGACTGGTTAGCAGGCTGAGGTTGATGCCCAGGCGCTTGGCGGCTGCTTCCAGGCGCAGTTCGCTGCTGGTGTTGAACAGGATGTCGGCATCGAACGGGCAGGTCAGCCAGGCATTGTCGGCCAGCTCGGTCTCCAGCTGCCCGGCTTCCCAGCCGGCGTAACCGAGGGCGATCAGGCTTTTGCTCGGGCCAACACCGTCCGCGATGGCAAACAGCACGTCCTGGGAAGTGGACAGCGCCAGGCCATCCAGTTCGACCGTGGCCTGATACGTCGAGCCGATCGGGTGCAGGACAAAGCCGCGATCGGTCTGCACCGGGCCGCCAGTGAAAATCGGCACGTGCTGGCACAGCGGCGAGGGTTCGATGTCGGGGCGCAATTGCTCGAGAATGTCCGCCAGGCTCAGGTCTTGTGGGCGGTTGATGATCAACCCCATGGCACCATTGGCCGTGTGCTCGACGATGTAGGTCAAGGTGTGCGCAAAGTTCGGGTCGGCCATGTGAGGCATGGCGATCAGGAAGTGATGCTTGAGGTAGCTCGGGCTGACGTTCTTCATAGGCGCTAGTGTGGCGTTGGAGGGGCAAACTGACAAGCTGGGGATGCGTAGGAAATGGTTGCGTGGGCGTCTTTTTGATAGGGGTTCGCTTGTGGGCCTCATCGTGGGCAAGCCTTGCTCCTACAGGGCGAGCACGGTTTCATGTCCAAGGGTGACCTGTAGGAGCAAGGCTTGCCCGCGATGGCGTCGGATCAATCAATAGATATCCGTCGGTCAGTTACTGGAGAGCTTGTCTCCGCGCGCAAATTTCCACGTGCGAATGATTTCCAGCCGGTCGATATCCGACAGGTCGCCGGTAAACGGCGCAAACGGTGCGGCCAGGCGGACGATGCGCTGCGCGGCTTGATCCAGCAGCGGCTGGCCGGAAGATTCCAGCACCAGCACTTCATACAGCGACCCGTCGTGGTTGATCGAGACCATCAGTCGCAAATTGCCGTAGATCTGCTTGCGCCGGGCTTCTTCCGGGTAATTCAGGTTGCCGATACGCTCGACCTTCTTGCGCCATTCGTCCTTATACCAGGCGCCCTTGTCGCGCATGGTCGAGGCGGCGCTCAGGCGGTGGATACGCGGGCGCTTGGCATACAGCTGTTGTTCGTTGGCCAGTTCCGCTTCCAGACTGGCGATGTCGCTGGACAGCTGCGAGCTGTCGAATGTCGGTGTCGCCGCCTTGGGCGTCGGCTCGGCCTTGACCTCTTGCTTCCTGGTCGCGGCTTTCTTCGGCGCGGGTGCGATGGTCGTCACGGCGGCCTTCGGCGCGGCTTCCTCTACCTGGGGTTTGACCGCCGGCGGGGGCGAGACCTTTTGCACCTTGTTGTCCTGGAATGGTGCGATCTCGGTGGTCTTGGGGATCGCCTTCTTATCCAGGGTGCCGCTGCCTTGCTGGTTTTCCTGGGCGAGGAAGTCGGCTTTGGCAGGCTTTTTTTCGCTTTTGAAGGTAGCGAGGGTGATTTCCAGGGTTTTGCTGATCTGCTTGGGTTCGACAAAGGTGAACCCGACGCCCAACAGCAAGGCCAGGTGAATCAGCGCCGCGAGAAACAGGGTAAAACCGAGGCGATCGGCCGGGCGCACGCCGCGGTGGGCGAGTTCGGGAGGCAGATCGGACGGAAGTGTCATAACAAGAAAACCAACATCGCGTTTTTCACAGGCCGCGCATGATAACGCAATGTTGGTGGTGACTTGGGTGTTCTATATCAACGCGCTTTAAGCTTCTGATCGATGGCAGCCATCAGCATTTCGCCGATGTTCGTGCCAAAAGCGTTGTCGATCTCGCGGATGCAGGTCGGACTGGTGACGTTGATTTCGGTCAGGTGCTCGCCGATTACGTCGAGGCCGACGAACAGCAAGCCCTTTTCACGCAGGGTCGGGCCGACCTGTGCGGCGATCCAGCGGTCCTTGTCGGTCAGCGGGCGTGCTTCGCCACGGCCACCGGCGGCCAGGTTGCCACGAGTTTCGCCAGCGGCGGGAATCCGCGCCAGGCAGTAATCCACCGGTTCGCCATCGATCATCAGGATGCGCTTGTCGCCGTCCTTGATCGCCGGCAGGTAACCCTGGGCCATGATCTGCTGTTTGCCGTGCTGGGTCAGGGTTTCGAGGATGACCGAGAGGTTCGGATGGCCTTTGGTGTGACGGAAGATCGAAGCACCACCCATGCCGTCCAGCGGCTTGAGAATCACATCGCCGTGATGATCGGCGAAATCGCGCAATACATCGGGACGGCGGCTGACTACGGTCGGCGGCGTGCACTGCGGGAACAGCGTGGCGAACAGTTTTTCGTTGCAGTCGCGCAGGCTCTGCGGTTTGTTGACTACCAGTACGCCAGCGCGCTCGGCTTGCTCCAGCAGGTAGGTGGAGTAGACGAACTCCATGTCGAACGGCGGGTCCTTGCGCATCAGGATCACGTCCAGATCGCTCAGTGGCACATCGGTTTCGGCTTCCAGCTCAAACCATTTTTGCGGGTTGGCGAAGACTTTCAAAGGACGCATCCGCGCCCGGGCTTCACCTTCGGCCTGGTACAGATCACGCTGTTCCATATAGAACAGCGTCCAGCCGCGCGCCTGGGCAGCCAACAGCATGGCCAGCGAGCTATCCTTTTTATAGGAAATGCTGGCAATAGGGTCCATGACAATCCCGACGCGAACGCTCATGGGTTTTTCCTCGAAATTTGGGTGGTCGAAGCGACATGAAAAAGTGGCGTCAGAGTGGCGCTGAGTGTGTTCCCGGTCAAGGAAAAACCACCTTGAGGGTTGCTCGATAGATTGGATTTGGAGACTGTGCTAAAAAGGCTGCCATATCGTTCTGGCCCTTGAACATCAAGGGTTTCGAGCCCTTGGTAAGCTGCAAACGGACAATTTGATTCGCAAAGGCGACGGTAGAGCAGATATGGAACAGCATTCCAGCGCCTTGAAGGTCATGGTGATCGACGATTCGAAAACGATTCGCCGTACCGCCGAAACGTTGTTGAAAAACGTGGGCTGTGAGGTCATCACGGCCATTGATGGTTTCGATGCCCTGGCCAAGATTGCCGACAATCATCCCGGCATCATCTTTGTCGACATCATGATGCCGCGTCTGGATGGCTATCAGACCTGCGCCTTGATCAAGAACAACAGCGCGTTCAAGTCCACGCCAGTGATTATGCTGTCGTCCAAGGACGGGTTGTTCGACAAGGCCAAGGGGCGCATCGTCGGCTCCGACCAGTTTTTGACCAAACCTTTCAGCAAGGAAGAACTGCTGAACGCGATCCAGGCCCATGTACCGGGCTTTGCCGTTGTTTCGCCGCAGTAAGACACGCACAGTGACGCTCGGCCAGCGGGCCCGGCGTCTACAAGAATGGGGAAGACCATGGCACGTATTCTGATCGTCGATGATTCGCCGACCGAAATGTACAAACTGACTGGCATGCTGGAAAAGCACGGTCACGAAGTGTTGAAAGCCGAAAACGGCGCAGACGGCGTGGCACTGGCCCGTCAGGAAAAACCCGACGCGGTGCTGATGGACATCGTCATGCCCGGCCTCAACGGTTTCCAGGCCACCCGCCAGCTGACCAAAGACCCGGAAACCGGGCACATCCCGGTGATCATCATCACCACCAAGGATCAGGAAACCGACAAGGTCTGGGGCACCCGCCAGGGCGCCAGGGACTACCTCACCAAGCCGGTGGAAGAAGACACCCTGATCAAGACCCTGAACAACGTGCTGGCAGGCTGACGGCCGACCCATGGCCGAATCGCTGACTGCCTTCGAACTGCTGCTGCAGATCGATCAGCGCTGCCGTCTGCTGGCGGCTGACCTGCCTTCGCAGCAAACCCGCAACCACGGCTGGAGCGGGATCGGCTTTCGCCTCGGCGAGTGCTGGTACGTGGCGCCGATGGGCGAGGTCAGCGAGGTGTTGCACGAGCCGCGACTGACTCAGCTGCCGGGGGTCAAGTCGTGGGTCAGGGGCGTGGCCAACCTGCGCGGACGACTGTTGCCGGTCATGGATCTGTGCGGTTTCCTCGGGGTTGAATTGTCTGCGCCGCGCAAGCAGCGGCGTGTACTGGTCGTTGAGTATAAAGAGGTGTTCGTCGGATTGATGGTCGAGGAGGTGCTGGGCATGCAGCACTTTAACCAGGCCAGTTTCGAGCCGGCGTCACTGGACGCGCAGAACGGCCCGGCGGGGGCTTTCATAAAGGGACAGTTCGAGCGTGAGCAGCGTTGGCAGGTCTTCAGCCCGTTTGCCCTGGCACAGTCCCCACGGTTCATGGATGTAGCGGTGTAGCCCTGTAGGAGCAAGGCTTGCCCGCGATGAACGATTACGCGGTGAGCCTGCAAAACCGCGTCGTTCCTATCGCGGGCAAGCCTTGCTCCTACAAGGGCGAGAGTTGAATTGGGCAGAACGGGCGAGGATCGATGATAAAAGCAAATACAGGCAAGGCTACGGAAGGGTCGCGCAGTCGTGCACAGATCATTGTGCTGTTCATGGCGCTGATCGTGTTCATCGTGTTGCTGTTCGCCAACTTCGCCTACCTCAATACCCAGGCCTCCTACGACAAGCAATACATTGGGCACGCCGGAGAGCTGCGCGTGCTGTCCCAGCGCATTGCCAAAAACGCCACTGAAGCGGCGGCCGGCAAAGCGGCGGCGTTCAAGCTGCTGAGTGATTCGCGTAACGACTTCGCCCAACGTTGGGGTTACCTGAAAAAAGGCGACCCGACCACCGGTCTGCCACCAGCCCCCCACGAGGTACACGCGCAAATGCGAGCGGTGCAGCTGGACTGGGAGCGCCTGCTGAAAAATACCGATGCGATCCTTTCCAGTGAACAGACTGTACTGTCGCTGCATCAGGTCGCCGCGACCCTGGCCGAGACCGTGCCGCAGTTGCAGGTCGAGTACGAAAAAGTCGTCGAAATCCTGCTCCAGCGCGGCGCACCTGCTACTCAGGTCGCCATGGCTCAGCGCCAGTCGTTGCTGGCCGAACGGATCCTGGGCGCGGTCAACACGGTGCTCGCCGGCGACGAAAATGCCCAACAGGCTGCCGATGCCTTTGGCCGTGATGCCGCGCGCTTCGGTCAGGTGCTCAACGGCATGCTTCAAGGCAATCCGCTGATGAAAATCAGCCAGGTCGAAGACCAGGACGCCCGTGCCCGGCTGACCGAGATTGCCGAGCTGTTCGAATTCGTTTCGGGCTCGGTCGACGAGATCCTCGAAACTTCGCCTGAACTGTTGAAGGTCCGCGAGTCGGCGGGCAACATCTTCAACTTGTCGCAGACCTTGCTCGATGAAGCCTCGCACCTGGCCAACGGCTTCGAAAACATGGTGGGCGGGCGTTCGACCGATACCATCGGCGGTTACGTGCTGGGCTTGCTGGCGCTGACTTCAATCATCCTGATCGGCCTGGTGATGGTCCGTGAAACCAATCGCCAGTTGCGGGAAACTGCCGAGAAGAACGAACGTAACCAGAACGCGATCATGCGCTTGCTCGACGAGATCGAAGACCTTGCCGATGGCGACCTGACGGTCACGGCATCGGTGACCGAAGACTTCACCGGGACCATCGCCGACTCGATCAATTACTCGGTCGATCAGCTGCGCGATCTGGTCGCGACCATCAACCTGACCGCCGGCCAGGTTGCTGCTGCGGTGCAGGAAACCCAGGCGACCGCGATGCACCTGGCCCAGGCCTCGGAGCATCAGGCGCAGCAGATTTGCGAAGCCTCGACGGCGATCAACGAGATGGCCCAGTCCATCGATCAGGTCTCGGCCAATGCCGCCGAATCGTCCGCCGTTGCCGAGCGCTCGGTGGAGATCGCCAATAAGGGCAACGAGGTGGTGCACAACACCATTCACGGCATGGACAATATCCGCGAGCAGATTCAGGACACGGCCAAGCGGATCAAGCGTCTGGGCGAGTCGTCCCAGGAAATCGGCGACATCGTCAGCCTGATCGACGACATTGCCGACCAGACCAACATTCTCGCGCTGAACGCCGCCATCCAGGCCTCCATGGCCGGTGACGCCGGACGCGGTTTCGCGGTGGTTGCCGATGAAGTCCAGCGGCTGGCGGAACGTTCGTCGGCGGCCACCCGGCAAATTGAAACCCTGGTGCGGGCGATCCAGACTGACACCAATGAAGCGGTGATTTCCATGGAGCAGACCACCACCGAAGTGGTGCGTGGCGCGCGACTGGCGCAGGATGCGGGGGTGGCCCTGGAAGAAATCGAAGGCGTATCGAAAACGCTCGCGGCGTTGATCCAGAGTATTTCCAACGCGGCGCAGCAACAGACGTCTTCGGCGGGTCAGATATCCTTGACGATGAACGTGATCCAGCAGATCACCACGCAGACCTCGTCGGGCTCCACGGCCACCGCCGAGAGCATCGGCAACCTGGCGAAGATGGCCAGCCAGCTGCGGCGTTCGGTGTCTGGCTTCACCTTGCCGGCCGAGCCTGAGCGCAGCGCCGACAAGGCTTGAACGATGTCTGCTGGAAAAGCATTTTGATGGGAGTGGTTATGGGTGATCGGCATGACTATGTGGCCCTTGAATGGGTCAAGGGCGAAATTGCCGAAACGTTGAAACAGGCGTTTATTGCCCTTGAAAGCATGGCCCTCGACAACCGGGTCGAAGAACCGCAGACGGCGCACGCGATCGAGGAGTGCCTGGCGGGGATACATCAGGTTCACGGCAGTTTGCAGATGGTCGAATTCTACGGCGCGGCGTTGCTCGCCGAAGAGATGGAGCAGCTCGCGGCGGCGTTGCAGCACAACCGCGTCAGCCACCGCGATGAAGCCATTCGCCTGCTGCAACAAGCCCTCGGCCAACTGCCGATTTACCTCGACCGCGTGCACAGCGCCCGTCGTGACTTGCCGTTGGTGGTGTTGCCGCTGATCAACGACCTGCGTAGCGCCCGTGGTGAAAGCCTGTTGTCGGAAACCAGTCTGTTCAGCCCGCAGTGGCAAGCGCTTCCCGCATTGGACGACGATACGCTGGCGATGCTTGAGCCGTCCGAGCTGCCGAATGTGCTGCGCAAATTGCGGCAAATGTTGCAGATGGGGCTGGTAGGGTTGCTTGGCGAACAGGACGACACCACCAATCTCGGCTATCTGGCGAACGTCTTTGCGCGCCTCGAAACGCTGTGTGACGGCGCGCCATTGGGGTCGCTGTGGCAAGTCGCTTCGGCGCTGGTCGAAGGCATGCTCAGCGGCAGTGTCGCCAACAGTCCGGCGCTGCGCAGCCTGTTCAAGGACGCTGACAAGGAACTCAAGCGCCTGCTCGAACACGGCATCTCGCAAATCAATCAGCCGGCACCGCCTGAGTTGCTCAAAAGCCTGCTGTTCTACATTGCCAAGGCACAACATCCCACTGCGCAGATGCAAGCCATGAAAGAGCGTTATGCCCTGGACGACGCATTGCCGGACAGTGCAATGGTCGATGAAGAACGCGCCCGTCTGGCCGGCCCGGATCGCGACGCGATGCGCTCGGTACTGGCCGCGCTCTGCGAAGAACTGGTGCGGGTCAAGGAGCGCCTCGACCTGTTCGTGCGCAGCGACCGTCAACAAGTCTCGGACCTCGATAGCCTGCTGGCGCCACTGCGGCAAATCGCCGATACCCTGGCGGTGCTCGGCTTCGGCCAACCGCGCAAGGTGATCATCGATCAACTGGCGGTGGTCCTGAGCCTGGCCCAAGGCCAGCGCGAGCCGAACGACGCGATCCTGATGGATGTCGCCGGTGCCCTGCTTTATGTCGAGGCGACCCTGGCGGGAATGGTTGGCACCGTCGAGGAAAACCGCGAAGAGAGCCGGTTGCCGACTACCGACCTGACGCAGATCCACCAGATCGTCATCAAGGAAGCGCGGATCTGCCTGCAACAGGCCAAGGACATGATCGTCGACTACATCGACAGCGATTGGGATCGTCAGGTCTTGCAGCCGCTTCCAGCCGTGCTGACTCAGGTGCGTGGCGCATTGGCGATGATTCCGTTGAGCCGCGCGGCGAGCCTGCTGGAAGCCTGCAACGGTTTCATTCGCGAGCATCTGCTGGCAGACCAGACGCGTCCCGATTGGCCGCAACTCGACAGCCTGGCCGACGCCATAACCAGCATCGAGTATTACCTGGAGCGTTTGAGCGAAGACCCCGAGGCGCCCGGTGAAAAGATCCTCGATGTCGCTGAGCAAAGCCTGGCAGCACTGGGTTACTTCCCCGGCGAGGTGCCTGTGCCGCTGCTCGAAGACGGGCTGAGCCCAAGCTTGGCGTTCGTGATGCCGGATCTGCCGGATCTGCCGGCGCTGGATAACCCGCAGATCGCCCAGTCGCTGGCAGAGGTGTTGGCCGGCCCGGCCCGTGCCGTCAATCCGCCCGCGCTGATCACGCCGGGCAGCCTGCTGCCGCCGCCGGCCGATGAAGAACCAGTGGATGCCGAGCTGCACGAAGTTTTTCTCGAGGAGACCGATGAAGTCCTGGATATCCTGCGCGAATACTTGCCGCGCTGGGTGGCCAGCCCCGAAAGCACCTCGGTCCTGAGCGAGTTGCGTCGCGCTTTCCACACCTTGAAAGGCAGCGGGCGAATGGTCCGCGCTTTGGTGTTGGGCGAATTGGCGTGGGCGCTGGAGAATCTGCTCAACCGGGTGCTGGAGCGCAGTGTCGAACCGGCTCAACCGGTTTATCAACTGCTGGATGACGTGCTGCAACTGCTTCCTGAGCTGATCGCCGAGTTCGCCGCCAACACCCAGCGTCAGCGCGAAGATGTCGACCGCCTGGCCGCCCGCGCCCATGCCCTGGCGAAGAGTGACGAAACCCTGCCGGACGCTGCGCCGCAGGATGGCGAGATGCTTGATCCGCAGTTGCTGGAGATCTTCCGCAACGAAGCTGAAAGCCACCTCCAGAGCCTCGACCGCTTTCTCGATCAGGCCGCCGAGCACGTGCCGTTGCAGGTCAGTGATGAGTTGCAGCGTGCGCTGCACACCCTCAAGGGCAGCGCGTCGATGGCGGGTGTGTTGCCGATTGCCGAACTGGCGGCACCGCTCGATCATCTGGCCCGCGAGTACAAGGCGCACCAGATTGCGCTGGACCTGGACGAAGTCGAACTGCTACTCGAAGCCGGCGACCTGTTGCGGCGTGGGCTCAAGCAAGTGAACAGTGATCCGCTGACGCCGATCATGGGCGCCGAAGACTTGATCGGGCGCACTCAGGCGCTGCTTGCCGAGCGCCTGGACGCCATCCTCAATGCACCGAATACGGGGCTGCGGATCAAGCGTGATCCGCAACTGATCAACACATTCCTGGCCCAGGGCATGGACATCCTGCTGGACGCCGAAAACCTGTTGCAGCGCTGGCAGCAACACCCCGGCGAGCGGCAGGAACTCAGCGCACTGCTGGATGAATTGACGACCCTGGGCGAGAACGCGCACCTGGCCGATTTGCATCCGGTGGATGAGCTGTGCGAAGCCTTGCTCGACCTCTATGGCGCGGTGGAAGAAAGCAGCCTGGCGGTCAACGAACGGTTCTTCCACGAGGCCCAAAGCGCTCACGAAGCGCTGATCAACATGCTCGACGAACTGGCCGCCGGTCAGGAAGTCGGCTCGCAACCGGCGCGGGTGCGGGCCCTGCGTGATTTGCTCAATGAGGGCCTTGATCCGTCGGCCATGGGGCTGATTCGCAGCGATGGCAGCCGCACGCTGAGCATTACCGAACTGGGCAGCGCTACCAGCGAGCTGGCACAGGCGCAGGCGTTGACGATTGACGATGAAATCGTTTCGATCTTTCTCGAAGAGGCGGTGGATATCCTCGAAAGTGCCGGGCAGGCCTTGCAGCGTTGGCTCAATGATCCGGAGAACGCTACGCCGCTGTCGTCGTTGCAGCGCGACTTGCACACCCTCAAGGGCGGCGCGCGGATGGCCGAGGTTGGGCCGGTCGGCGATCTGGCCCACGAACTTGAAAGCCTTTATGAAGGTCTGGTCGACGGGCGCTTCAGTCATTCGCCAGCATTGGGAAGGTTGCTGCAACAGAGCCACGACCGCCTCGCGGTGTTGCTCGAACAGTTGCAAAACCATCAGCCATTGAGCGATTCGGGTGCGCTGATCGAGGCGATCCAGCAATTTCGGCAATGCACTGGCAGCATGGCCGATGGGGTCGAAGCGGCGGCTGCGCATGATGCGGCGAGCAGCGATCCGGAACTGCTGGAGATCTTCCTCGAGGAAGGTTTCGACATCATCGACAGCTCGGGCGCGGCGCTGTCGCGCTGGCAGGCGGACCCACAGAACCGTCAGGAAATGGAAACCCTGCTGCGCGATCTGCACACCCTCAAGGGCGGCGCGCGAATGGTCGAAATCGCCCCGATTGGCGACCTGGCCCATGAGCTGGAATTTCTTTACGAAGGGTTGTCGACGGGCTTGCTGCACGCCTTACCGGCGTTGTTCGATCTGTTGCAACGCAGCCATGACCGGTTGGCGCAGATGCTCGATGCGACCCGCGCCGGTCAGCCGGTGCTGCCAGCGGATAGCCTGATCGACGCGATCAAGGCCTTCACTCACCCAACGGCTGACAAGGCCCCGACGCCGGCTCCGGTGGTTGAAGTTGCACCGGTGGCCAAGCCTGAGGCCGCCGCGCTGCAACCTGATGCTGGCGCCGATATGGTCAAGGTCTCGGCCGAGCTGCTGGACGATCTGGTCAACCTGGCCGGGGAAACCTCGATCTTCCGCGGTCGCATCGAGCAGCAAGTCAACGATGCGCAAGTCGCCCTGAGCGAGATGGAAACCACTATCGAGCGCATGCGCGATCAGTTGCGCCGGCTCGACACCGAAACCCAGGGCCGGATTCTCAGCCGGCAGCAGGTTGAGGCCGAACGTCTGGGCTACGAAGAGTTCGATCCGCTGGAAATGGATCGTCACTCGCAGTTGCAGCAGTTGTCGCGGGCGTTGTTCGAGTCGGCTTCCGACTTGCTCGACCTTAAGGAAACTCTCGAGCGCTGCAACCACGACGCAGAGAATCTGCTGCAACAGCAAGGCCGGATCAACACCGAACTGCAAGAAGGCTTGATGCGCACACGCATGGTGCCGTTCGAACGGATGCTGCCGCGCTTGAAGCGTATCGTTCGTCAGGTCTCCAGCGAGTTGGGCAAGGACGTCGAGTTCATTGTCGGGAACGCCGAAGGCGAGATGGACCGCAATGTGCTGGAACGCATGGCGGCACCGCTTGAGCACATGCTGCGCAATGCTGTCGACCACGGCCTGGAATCCGCCGAAGTCCGCCGTGCGGTCGGTAAACCCGAGCAAGGTCGAATCACCCTGGACCTGTCCCGTGAGGGTGGCGACATCATTTTCGACATCCGCGACGACGGTGCCGGCGTACCGCTGGACGCGGTGCGGCGCAAGGCGATCAAGCGCGGTTTGCTTGCTCCCGACAGTGACATGAGCGATCGCGACGTGTTGCAGTTCATTCTGCAGCCAGGGTTTTCCACTGCCGAGAAAATCACCCAGATCTCCGGGCGTGGCGTCGGCATGGATGTGGTTCACGAAGAAGTGCGGCAACTCGGTGGCTCGATGGTCATCGACTCTGTACCTGGGCAAGGCGTGCACTTTCGCATTCGGCTGCCGTTCACCGTGTCGGTCAACCGCGCGCTGATGGTGCAGTGTGCCGAGGATCAATACGCGATCCCGCTGAACACCATCGAAGGCATCGTGTGCGTGCTGCCCTTTGAGCTGGAAGGTTATTACCAGCTCGATCCGCCGTTATACGAATACGCCGGGCAACGTTATGAATTGTGCTATCTCGGTGAACTGCTGAAGACCAGCGTCCGCCCGAAACTGCTGGGCCAGAGCCTGCCGTTGCCGGTGTTGCTGGTGCAGTGCAACGAGCGACGTATCGCGGTGCAGGTCGATGCGACAACCGGCACCCGGGAAATCGTGGTGAAAAGTCTCGGCCCACAGTTCGCGGCGGTGCAGGGGTTGTCCGGCGCGACCATTCTTGGCGATGGCCGGGTGGTGCTGATTCTCGACCTGCTGACGCATATCCGCGCCATGCAGACGCAGGTGTCGCCGCAGCGGGTCATTCAGGAGTCGGCCACGGAGGCCGAGCCGCGGCGTTCGATGCTGGTCCTGGTGGTCGACGATTCGGTCACCGTGCGCAAGGTCACCAGCCGCCTGCTCGAACGCCACGGCATGAACGTGCTGACCGCCAAGGACGGCGTCGACGCCATGCTGTTGCTCGAAGAGCACATGCCTGACCTGATGCTGCTGGACATCGAAATGCCGCGCATGGATGGTTTTGAAGTGGCCATGCAGGTGCGCAACAATCCACGGTTGCAGCACCTGCCGATCATCATGATCACCTCGCGCACCGGCCAGAAACATCGCGACCGGGCGATGGCTATCGGCGTGAACGACTACCTCGGCAAGCCGTACCAGGAATCGGTGTTGCTCGACAGCATCGCCTTGTGGAGCAAAACCCATGCTTGAGCACCGCACCAGCAACCTTACCGGGCTGCTGCTGCCCTTGGCCGATCGCAACCTGATCCTGCCCAATGTCGCCGTCGCCGAGCTGATTGACTATCAGCCCGGTGCCTTTGACCTCGATTCGCCGGCCTGGTACCTGGGCCAGGTGACCTGGCGCGAGCGGCAAATCCCGCTGTTGAGTTTCGAAGCGGCCTGCGGCAACAAAACCGTGATCGGCGACCGCGCACGTATCGTCGTCCTCAACGCCCTCGGCGGGCGCCCGCACCTCAAGTTCATTGCCTTGCTGGTGCAAGGCATTCCACGCTCCTACAAGCTCGACAGCCAGTTGAGCTATGTCGACGTACCGCTGTGCTCGCTGGAACACGCCGCGGTACAGGTCGCCGAACACGTGGCGAAAGTCCCGGATCTGCTGGCGCTGGAAGAATTGTTGGTGGGGGCGGGGTTGGTTCGAGAGGGATCTCAGGCGCCTTCGGGGGCAAGCCCACTTTTCCCGAGTTGAAACACTTTACTGTGATTGACACAAATTCTATGGGAACCGGGCTTGCCCGCGAAGACGGCCGAGCAGCCGACCTAGATATCCAGACCGGACCGATCAATTGTGGCGAGGGAGCTTGCTCCCGCTCGGCCGCGCAGCGGTCGTAAACCGATTCATGGGATTTGTCTGAAAAAATGCGGTACGGGTTTTTGGGACTGCTTTGCAGTCCAGCGGGAGCAAGCTCCCTCGCCACAAGTTCTGTGCGGCTGCCAAGACGATTAATCCCCATGTAGGCGGTTCGACACCTCGAGCTGGAAGCGTCGAACCGCCTACCTAGCAGTTCTGCTAGTAGACAAGCTCAACGCGAACTACGAGTCTGGATGTCGTGCATCAAGGACCAGCAGGAGCCCAGCCAATGCCTTCGCAGAACAAGACTTTACTCTGCTGTTATCACTATGATCCGCTGGATCGTCTGATTGGCTTGAATTCGGCCAAGCCGGACACTCTTCAGCGTTTTTACTGCAAGAGCCGGTTGGCCACGGAGATTCAGGGTTTGGCGCGCTGTTCGATCGTGCAGCAGGGTGATCAGTTATTGGCACAACAGAAACGTTTGGGCGATTCACTGGAAACTGCTTTGTTGGCCACTGATCAGCAGCGTTCAGTGATGGACACAGTTGGTGGGAGTTCGCTTGCGATTGCTTATTCACCTTATGGTCATCGTCGCGCAGAAAGTGGTTTTACCAGTTTGCTGGGTTTTAATGGTGAGCGGCCGGATACGATCACGGGGCATTATTTGTTGGGTAATGGTTATCGGGCGTTTAATCCTGTGTTTATGAGGTTTAATAGTCCGGATAGTTTGAGTCCGTTTGGTGATGGTGGGTTAAATTCGTACGCCTATTGTTCGGGGGATCCTGTTAATTTTAGTGACCCAACGGGAAATATTCCGTGGCATCAATGGACTACCCGGCAAGTGACTAAAATGTCGAAAGCTACGCGTGAAGTGGGGCAGCCACTTTTTCCTGAGACGAACCACGTTTCCAAAAATCATGCGCCGTTTGATTTGCCGGACCCACCAGTCCCTAATCGACGATCATCTGCTGTAGGAGATTTACCTTCGTTTTCCGAAGCATCCTCCCCCAAACATGCAAAAGAAACCAGTGATTTTAAAACTCTACAGGAACGAGCCTTTGAAAAACTGCCCAGACAAAAACGTAGTTCAGCGCATCCGGTAGTTAAGAAGACGAAAGTTAAATTCTATGACAAAAAATATGATGAGCGTCCGCTCTTAACCGAGATGTATGTTCAGGTGGGCAATAGTTCTAATAAGTTTTCACACTATAAGGTGCATGTTTATAAGCTAGAAGTCGTTTTGGCTGAGCTCAGACGTGGACATTCTAGACATTCATCATCACCTTATTCGTTTAGATTAGATGCGAGGGTGCGGGAGTGAGGTTGCTACGATTTTGACTCTGATAGTTCTTAGATATTGTAGGAGATAGATCTTGGGCCTATCAAATTATTGAGCAAATTAGATTCATTACCCTAACCGTAATAATCCACCACTCTGCTTGATTGATACCCCCCACCCAACACTCCTAAGGTGACTCCCACGACAGCGAACCCGTGGAGTGGTCATGACAACAACAATATCCCCCGACTCGCGATGGACGCGGCGGCGCAGCGAAAAGCAACGGCGTCTGGCGTTGGTCAAGGGGCTGGCCGACGCTGTGGTGTTGCCCACCGACAAGATCGTTGCGGCGCTGGAGGCATTGATCCTGCCTGGCGACCGTGTGGTGCTGGAGGGCAACAACCAGAAGCAGGCCGATTTTCTGTCCCGCTCGCCGGTCAAGGCTGCCCCGGCGAAGCTGCATGACTTGCACATGATCGTGGCGGACAAGCCGTTCCACATCGAACCGCTGTTCACCCGCGACCCACGGCACATCAAACCTGTGCTCGTGCTCATGGCAATGATGGCGATTCGCGCAATCTACGAAAAACACAACGTTCATTCCCTGAATCACGGCATCGGTTTCAACACCGCGGCCATCGAACTGATCCTGCCGACCTACGGCGAATCCCTCGGTCTCAAAGGCAAGATCTGCCGCAACTGGACGCTCAATCCTCATCCAACCCTGATTCCGGCTATTGAAAGCGGCTGAGTCGAGAGCGTGCATTGCTTTGGCACCGAACTGGGGATGGAAACTACATCGCAGCGCGGCCTGAGGTATTCTTCACCGGCCGCGACGGCTCCTTGCGGTCCAACTTCATCGCCTTGCTGGTGCAAGGCATTCCACGCGCCTACAAGCTCGATAGCCAATTGAGCTATGTTGACGTGCCGCTGTGCTCGCTGGAACACGCCGCGGTACAGGTCGCCGAACACGTGGCAAAAGTCCCGGATTTGCTGGCGCTGGAAGAGTTGTTGGTGGGGGCGGGGTTGGTTCTGGATGATGGGTTATCTTGATAAGTCCCCAAAAGGGACCTATCGTTCCCTTTTTGGGACTTATAGGTCGTTGCCGTGCAAACACTGTCATTAAGTAATGCCTTGTTTACCGTGACTCAGCAAAGGGTGCTGGGTTTACTCTTTGGCAAACCGGATCAAAGCTTTTACGCCAATGAAATCGCTCGTTGGGCTCAGGTTGGCAAAGGCAGCTTGATGCGTGAGCTGGAGCGTTTGCAATCAGCGGGGGTACTGAGCATGACCCGTCAAGGTAATCAGACCCACTATCAGGCCAATCCCGATTGCCCGATCTATCAGGAACTGCTGGGCATCGTTCGTAAAACCTTCGGGATTGCCGATCCTTTGCGTCTCGCCCTGGCACCATTTGCCGGTCAATTGACCTGGGCATTTGTCTATGGATCCGTTGCCAAGGATCAGGCGAACGCATCCAGTGACATTGATCTCATGCTGATAGGCGAGGGGCTGCACTACAGTGACGTGATGGAACGGCTGATGCCAATGGAAGAACAACTCGGCCGTCCTCTCAATCCGACGCTCTACACCCCTGAAGACTGGGCGGCGAAACTGGCTGCCGGTAACAGCTTCGTGCAACGGGTAGCGCAACAGGAAAAGATCAACCTGATAGGTGAAAACCCTTTGGAGTCCAAGGATGGGCAGCAACGAGAGTCTTGAGAACCTTCTACGCAGCGGTGGACTGAAAGGCGAACCGCCTGATCGCAAGGAATGTGAAGGGTTAATGCGTTCAGCGACAGATCGCTTGAAGGATGCGGGAAGCGCGCAGCTCTCTTTCGCCAGCCGGTTTGACCTGGCCTACAACGCCGCCCATGCCATTGCGCTGACCGCGCTGCGTTTGCACGGCTATCGATCGGACAAACGCTATTTGGTCTTCCAATGCCTGATTCACACAGCCGGGTTGAGCAAACTTCAGGTTCGATTGTTTGCCTTGTGTCACGAGCGCCGGAATCTGGCGGAATACGAGGGGTACATGGATGAAGACGAATCGCTGCTCAAGCAATTGCTGAGCGGCACTCGAGAGATGTTGATCAGCGTCGAGCGAGCCATGGCAGGCTGACGTCAACGCAATAGAGTGTTTGCAACGCGCATCATCTTTTAGAAACATTGCGCTCTCAGGCTACAAGCCTGAGGCTTGTGCGATGTTGCAGTGATTTTTTGAGGTTGGAGACACATGTATCACGGAGAAAGATTCAACGCCTGGAGCCATTTGTTCGGGGCGGTTGCAGCGTGTGTAGGGGCGGTCTGGTTGCTGGTGATTGCCAGTCTGGATGGCAGCCCCTGGAAGATTGTCAGTGTGGCGATTTACGGGTTTACCTTGCTGGTGCTGTACAGCGTTTCGACGGTTTATCACAGCGTGCGCGGGCGGGCGAAGGTGATCATGCAGAAGGTCGATCACCTGTCGATCTACCTGCTGATCGCTGGCAGCTACACGCCATTTTGCCTGGTGACCTTGCGTGGGCCGTGGGGCTGGACGCTGTTCGGGATCGTCTGGGGGCTGGCGGTGATCGGCATGCTGCAAGAGATCAAACCGCGCTCCGAGGCACGGATTCTGTCGATCGTGATCTACGCGGTGATGGGCTGGATCGTGCTGGTGGCGGTCAAGCCGCTGCTGGCGGCGTTGGGCACCGTCGGTTTTGCCTGGCTGGCGGCGGGCGGGGTGTTTTATACCGTCGGCATCATCTTCTTCGCCCTCGACAGCCGACTGCGCCACGCCCACGGCATCTGGCACCTGTTCGTCATCGCCGGCAGTTTGCTGCACTTCGTGGCGATTCTGTTTTACGTCCTTTAAACCGAGGCGCGGCCATCGTCGGAACGCCGCCCGGAGCAGGCTCGCTCCCACAAGAACGCCGCTGTACCTGTGGGAGCGAGCCTGCTCGCGATAGGGGACTAGAAATCGCCCCACAACTGCTGTGCCACGGCCAATGCCACCACCGGCGCGGTTTCGGTGCGCAGCACTCGTGGGCCGAGGCGGGCGGAATGGAAACCGGCGCTTTGAGCCTGATCGACTTCCACGTCCGACAACCCGCCTTCCGGGCCGATCAGGAACGCCAGTGTCGAAGGTTTCGCATGGCTGACCAGCGGCTCGGCCACCGGGTGCAGCACCAGTTTCAGCTCGGCCTCGGATTGTTTGAGCCAGTCGGCCAGCAACAGGGGCGGGTGGATCAGCGGCACTCGCGAACGACCGCATTGCTCGCATGCGCTGATAGCGACCTGACGCCAGTGTTGCAAACGTTTGTCGGCGCGTTCGTCCTTGAGCCGGACTTCACAGCGGTCACTGAAAATCGGGGTGATTTCAGTCACGCCCAGTTCGGTGGCTTTCTGAATCGCCCAGTCCATCCGCTCGCCGCGAGACAAACCCTGGCCCAGATGAATCTGCAGCGGCGACTCGACTTGCCCGGCGAAGCTTTCCGTTAACGCCACGCGCACGCGCTTTTTGCCGACTTCTGCCAGCGTACCGCGAAACTCCTGACCTGAACCGTCGAACACTTGCAGCGCATCGCCCTCGGCCATGCGCAGTACGCGACTGATGTAGTGCGCCTGGGCCTCTGGCAATTCATGTTCGCCGAGGCTCAAGGGGGCGTCGATAAAGAAGCGGGACAGTCTCATTCTGGTTCTCTACTGAATCTGATGTTCGGCGTAGTAAGTTGGATCGAGTGGCGCTTTGTGGCGAGGGGGCTTGTCGGAACGCCGCAACGCCCGTTTCGGTCGCGAAGCGGCCCCCCAAATCTGCCAACCCGGTTAGTTTCAAGCACACCGAGTTGGCCGGGTTTACGACTGCTTTCGCAGCCGAACGGGGCGTTGCGGCGTTCCGACAAGCCCCCTCGCCACTGGGTTACTCAGTGTCTGTTAGCCCGGATCGCGGAAGCCTGGGTGGAAGTCCTTCGGCACCGCCACGCTGACCTTGTTGCTGGTAGCGATATCGATCCCTTCGCTGGCAACCGTGGCAAGGAAGTCGATCTGCTCGGGGGTAATCACGTAGGGCGGCAGGAAATACACCACGCTGCCCAACGGCCGCAACAGTGCACCACGTTCCAGTGCGTGCTGGAACACCTTCAGCCCACGACGTTCCTGCCAGGGATAGGCGGTTTTGCTCGCCTTGTCCTGAACCATCTCGATGGCCAGCACCATGCCGGTCTGACGCACTTCCGAAACATGCGGGTGGTCAACCAGGTGCGCGGTCGAGCTGGCCATGCGCTGGGCGAGGGCCTTGTTGTTCTCGATGACGTTGTCTTCTTCGAAGATATCCAGCGTTGCCAACGCCGCCGCACAGGCCAGCGGGTTACCGGTGTAGCTGTGGGAATGCAGGAAGGCGCGCAGGGTCGGATAGTCGTCGTAGAAAGCGCTGTAGACCTCATCCGTGGTAACGCACGCTGCCAGCGGCAGATAACCGCCGGTCAGGGCTTTGGACAGGCACAGGAAGTCCGGACGGATGCCGGCCTGTTCGCAGGCGAACATCGTCCCGGTGCGGCCGAAGCCGACGGCGATTTCATCGTGGATCAGGTGCACGCCGTAACGGTCACAGGCTTCGCGCAGCAGTTTCAGGTACACCGGGTGATACATGCGCATCCCGCCAGCGCCCTGAATCAGCGGCTCGACGATCACCGCAGCGACGGTTTCATGATTTTCGGCGAGGGTCTGTTCCATCGCGGCGAACATTGTGCGCGAGTGTTCTTCCCAGCTCATGCCTTCGGGGCGCAGGTAGCAGTCCGGGCTCGGCACCTTGATGGTGTCCAGCAGCAGTGCTTTATAGGTTTCAGTGAACAGCGGCACGTCGCCGACCGACATCGCGGCCATGGTTTCGCCGTGATAGCTGTTGGTCAGGGTGACGAAGCGCTTCTTGTTCGGCTGGCCGCGGTTGAGCCAGTAGTGAAAGCTCATTTTCAGCGCAACTTCGATGCAGGACGAACCGTTATCGGCGTAGAAACACCGCGTCAGGCCTTCCGGCGTCATCTTCACCAGGCGTTCGGACAACTCGATCACCGGCTGATGGCTGAAGCCGGCGAGGATCACGTGTTCCAGTTGATCGACCTGGTCCTTGATCCGCTGGTTGATCCGCGGGTTGGCGTGGCCAAACACGTTGACCCACCAGGAACTGACCGCGTCGAGGTAGCGTTTGCCTTCGAAGTCTTCGAGCCATACGCCTTCGCCGCGCTTGATCGGGATCAGCGGCAGCTGTTCGTGGTCTTTCATCTGGGTGCAGGGATGCCACAGGACCGCGAGATCGCGCTGCATCCACTGATTATTCAAGCCCATTTTCACTCTCCTCGAGGCGATCCGTGACGTGCGCGGACATACAATCGCGCAAGCCTATGCAATGCCAGGCGAGCGGACAACCTATTGTGGCGTTTGTACATGGAAACAGAGGTGCGCTACGTTTTTGTATTGACGTGCACTTACGCTGACAGGGCACGCTAGAGCGTCTGATGTTTGGGTCGCACGTTGGGGGTTAATCTTTCCTTAACCCACCTCTTTCAGACTCTTGATCGTATTTCTCGATATTTCAAAGCGAAATTTTCGGCTTTAAATCGATAGATAACTCGATAGTCTTGGTCGCAGTTCTTACAGGATTTGGGTAATGCAGCTACGTAACTCTTCCTCCCGCTACGGCTGGGTCAGCGTCTTTCTGCACTGGGGCGTGGCACTGGCAGTCTTCGGTCTGTTTGCTCTGGGCTTGTGGATGGTCGGTCTCGACTACTACAGCAACTGGCGCAAAGAAGCGCCGGACTTGCACAAAAGCATCGGCCTGACGCTGTTGGCGATCATGTTGCTGCGGGTGTTGTGGCGCTTTATCAGCCCGCCGCCGCCAACGCTGCAAGGCTATAGCCGTATGACGCGCCTCGGCGCCAAGCTCGGTCATTCCTTTCTCTATCTCAGCCTGTTCGCGGTGATGATTGCCGGTTACCTGATTTCCACCGCAGACGGTGTCGGGATTCCGGTGTTTGGTCTGTTTGAAATTCCTGCGCTGATTTCCGGTCTACCGGACCAGGCAGACACCGCTGGTGCGATTCATCTGTATCTGGCCTGGGCGCTGGTGATTTTTTCCGGCCTCCATGCGTTGGCAGCACTGAAGCACCACTTTATCGACCGTGATGCGACCCTGACGCGAATGCTGGGACGCAAAGCCTGATGTTCAACCTCGACTCCAAGGAATAGAAAGCATGTTGAAAAAGACTCTCGCCGCTCTGGCAATCGGTACTGCGCTGTTGTCGGCAGGGCAAGCGATGGCCGCAGAATACAAGATCGATAAAGAAGGCAATCACGCTTTCGTCGACTTCAAGATCAGCCACCTGGGCTACAGCTTCATCCACGGTACTTTCAAGGACTGGGACGGTAAGTTCAGCTTCGACGCCAAGGCTCCAGAAGCCAGCAAAATCGATGTTGTGCTGAAAACCGCCAGCGTTGATACCAACCACGCTGAACGTGACAAGCACATCCGTACCCCGGACTTCCTGGATGCAGCGAAATACCCTGAAGCCAAGTTCGTTTCCACCAGTGTCAAATCCACTGGCGAAAAAACCGCTGACGTGACCGGCGACCTGACCCTGCACGGTGTGACCAAGCCAGTCGTGTTCAAGGCAACCTTCAACGGCGAAGGCAAGGATCCGTGGGGTGGCTACCGTGCCGGCTTCAACGGCACGACTACCCTGCAGTTGAGCGAGTTCGGCATCAAAGGCCCAGGTCCTACTTCCCAGACCCTGGACCTGGACATCACGTTTGAAGGTGTTCAAGCGAAATAATTTTCGTTGCTGACACAAAAACGCCCTTGATCGCGAGATCAGGGGCGTTTTTGTTTCTGCCCTTGTAGGAGCGGCCGGGCGGCGTTCCGTTTGCCCGCGATGGGTTCACCTTGGTTTCCGTGGTGTTCCCAATGACGCTATCGCGAGCAAGCTTTGCTCCTACAGGTTTTGGTGTCGCAGGAGAAATCAGCGGTTGCGCGTCAGCAACGCCGGTTTCTCGCCACGTGGACGGCTTGGCAGTTGATCGAGCTGCTCAGGCGTCGGGAAGCGATCAGCCTTGGACTCCTTGTGCATGATCTTCGGCTGCGTGCCGCGCGGGTTCTGCACTGCGGGTTCCTGACGCGGCTGGTCGTCACGGGCAGGGCGGCGGTTGCGCGACTCCTCGCGACGAGCCTGGCCGTCACGTGGAGCACCGCTACGTGGACCACTGCGCTTGGCAGGCGGGGTGCCAGTGCTGGCGCCGCTGCTGTTACGCGGACCGTTCTGGCGACCTTGTGGCTGGCCGGTGCGTGGAGCACCTGCACCAGCAGCGCCTGGTGCCGGAGCACCCGGACGGCGGCCACGGCCTTGAGGGGCCTTTTGCTGCGGAACGTAGTCGACGCGGTTACCGAAGTTATCGATATCGTCGTCGAGGAACTCGTCCGGTGCGCGGTCAGCAGCGGCGCGGGGTGCCGGACGCTGTTGTTCGCGGGCCGGGGTGCCTTCACGCGGCTTTTGAGCCGGGCGTTCGCCACGGCCGGCAGCCGGCTTTTCCTTTCCGCCCTTGTCCTTGCCCTTGTCTTTACGACCGCCGCCACCGCCGCTGCCGTTTGGACCGTCGCCGCGCGGGCCACGTGGATTGCGCGGGTTACGCACATCCGGACGCTCGCGAACTTCTGGCTTCTCGGCTTCGACGCTGCTGGAATCAAAGCCCATCAGGTCGCCATCGGCGATTTTCTGCTTGGTCATGCGCTCGATGCTTTTCAGCAGTTTTTCTTCGTCCGGGGCAACCAGCGAGATCGCCTCGCCCGAACGACCTGCACGGCCGGTACGGCCGATACGGTGCACATAGTCTTCATCGACGTTTGGCAGCTCGAAGTTGACCACGTGTGGCAGTTGGTCGATATCCAGGCCGCGAGCAGCGATATCGGTGGCCACCAGGATACGCACTTCGCCGGCCTTGAAGTCGGCCAGGGCTTTGGTGCGAGCATTCTGGCTCTTGTTGCCGTGGATCGCGACGGCGCTCAGGCCGTGTTTGTCCAGGTACTCGGCCAGGCGGTTGGCGCCGTGCTTGGTGCGGGTGAAAACCAGAACCTGTTCCCAGGCGCCGGCAGTAATCAGGTGTGCCAGCAGCGAGCGCTTGTGGCTGGCGGCCAGACGGAACACCCGTTGCTCGATGCGCTCGACCGTGGTGTTCGGTGGCGTGACTTCGATGCGTTCCGGGTTGTGCAGCAACTTGCCGGCAAGGTCAGTGATGTCCTTGGAGAAGGTTGCCGAGAACAGCAGGTTCTGACGTTTGGCCGGCAGGCGGGCGAGGACTTTCTTCACGTCATGGACGAAGCCCATGTCGAGCATCCGGTCCGCTTCGTCCAGTACCAGGATTTCCACGTGGGACAGGTCGACGCTGCCTTGGCCAGCCAGGTCGAGCAAACGGCCCGGGCAGGCTACCAGCACGTCGACACCGCGGGACATGGCCTGAACCTGTGGGTTCATGCCAACGCCGCCGAAAATGCAGGCACTGACGAATTTCAGGTCACGGGCGTAGAGCTTGAAGCTCTCGTGGACCTGGGCGGCCAGTTCGCGAGTCGGGGTCAGGACCAGGACGCGTGGTTGGCGCGGGCCGTGACGCTGGGATTTGTCCGGGTGACCGTTGGGGAACAAGCGCTCCAGAATCGGCAAGGCGAAACCGCCGGTTTTACCCGTACCTGTCTGCGCCGCAACCATCAAGTCGCGACCTTGCAACACGGCGGGAATGGCCCGCTGTTGCACCGGGGTAGGCTGGGTGTAGCCCGCTGCCTCGATGGCGCGGACTAAAGCCTCGGAGAGACCGAGGGAAGCAAAGGACATGAGTAATCCTGTTTTAGTTAGGGCTTGGCCCAATGGGATAGTCTTGCCTGGCGCGAATGGCGTTTATGGAGAAGCGCAATCGCGCCCGGTCCTGCTGGGGCTTGAAGGCTCATCTTGGAGTGCTCGCGCGGGCCGAAAAGCTGCGCTGTAGCGGTGTCGAGATGCCTTAAACAAGACCGAGCGTCCGGGCGTAAGCCTGGCGGGAAGGCCGGAGTATAACAGAGCAATCACGGCGCGCTGCTTTCCTGCTGCTCAACGGTTTTCCCGTTGCCGGCTTGCGGCGTGACCTGCACAGCGTCAGGTACCGGGCCGGCGCCATAACGCGCACTCAATTGAGCGTAGGCCGGTTCGCGTTTGAAGCGCTTGAGCTCGGCACCGAAACGCTGCACCAACAGGTCCATGCCGGCATTGCGACGCAGGGCCAGAAACTGGCTTTGGTGACTGATGATCGTGGGGCTTTCGCTGATCTGGTCGCGCAGTTTCAAGGTGTCGAGCAGGGTTTGACCCACTCGGCGGTCGGTGATCAGCATGTCGATGCGACCACGTTGCAGCTTGCCAAAGTTGGCTTCATGGGTCGGCGCGGGCTCGCGGGTGAACAGGGGCGAGTCCCTGAAGTCCTGGCTGTACAGATAGCCGGGCGAGGTGCCGATGGTCAGGCCGCGCAGGTCTTCAAGGGTGTGGAAGGGGTGAGGGCGATCATTGGCATAGAACAGCACAAACTCGACTTCCGAGAGTGGTTCGCCGGGATAGAGCAGGGTGGAGTCGCGTTCGCTGCTGTGGAAGATATCCAGCGCGCCGTCGGCCAGCCCTTGATCAAGCATGGCCAGGCAACGCTTCCATGGCAGGAACTGCCACTGCACCTCGATCCCCAGGCGCTGGAAGACGATCGCGGTGGTTTCGTAGTCCAGTCCGAGGGCCTGGCCGTTTTCCTCATAGACGTAGGGTGTCCAGGGCTCGGTGACAATGCGCAGCTTCTCGCCCCGAGCGGAAAGGCTCAGGCAAGCAAAAAGCACGGCTGTCAGCAATTGGGCAATGACGGGCATCGCTGGAGATTACGACGAGATTTAGGCAATAGCCAGAAGCGAGTGTTGGAAGTGGGCGCTCTAGCACAAGGGATTTTGGCGTGCGATCCGAGAATCGAAAGCTCGCAGCCTACGGTAGCTCCTACAGGGATTACATCACTTCGATGTAGAAGCTGCCGCAGGCTGCGATCTTTGGTGCTGTTTTAACGCGGCAGTTTCAGGTTGTTCCATACCGCCAGGCTAGGTTCAGCCTGGTTCAGGGTATAGAAATGCAGCCCTGGTGCACCACCTTGCAACAAGCGTTCACACATTTCGGTGATCACCTGTTCG
Organism: Pseudomonas fluorescens HK44; assembly: GCF_000217955.3. Taxonomy (GTDB): domain Bacteria; phylum Pseudomonadota; class Gammaproteobacteria; order Pseudomonadales; family Pseudomonadaceae; genus Aquipseudomonas; species Aquipseudomonas fluorescens_AQ. Next base: position 409,916 of record NZ_AFOY02000019.1, read on the forward strand.
CCGAAACCCTGAATGCTTTGGGTGTCGTCACCGTAGGCTTCCAGTTGTTTACGGATCCAGCGCGGAATTTCCGCACCGCAGGCGTCGGAGAAGCGTGCCAGCTTGCTGTAGTTGGTGATCGGCATGATGCCCGGAACAATCGGGATGTTCACGCCCATCGCCTGTACACGCTCGACGAAGTAGAAGTAGCTGTCGGCGTTGAAGAAGTACTGGGTGATCGCACTGCTGGCACCGGCATTGGCCTTGCGCACGAAATTGGCGAGATCGTCTTCGAAGTTGCGGGCTTGCGGGTGCATTTCCGGATAAGCGGCGACTTCGATGTGGAAGTGGTCGCCGGTCTCTTCACGAATGAAGCTCACCAGGTCATTGGCATGGCGCATTTCGCCGCTGGCCATGCCCATGCCTGAAGGCAGGTCACCGCGCAAAGCAACGATCCGTTTGATGCCGGCCGCCTTGTATTGAGCCAGCAGGCCGCGCAAGTCAGCCTTGCTGTCGCCAACGCAAGACAGATGCGGTGCGGCAGGGACTTTGACTTCGCTTTCGAGCTGCAACACGGTGTTGAGGGTGCGATCACGGGTCGAACCCCCGGCGCCATAGGTGCAGGAGAAGAAATCGGGGTTGTACGTGGCCAGCTGACGGGCAGTGGCGATGAGCTTTTCATGCCCGGCATCGGTCTTCGTAGGGAAGAACTCGAAGCTGTAGCGGCGGTCTTGGGACATAGGAATACCCTTGCAAACGCGTAAGCCTTGTAGGCGCCGCGCTCACTGTAGGAGCAAAGCTTGCTCGCGATGCAAGCGCCGCGGTGTTTCAGGAACACCGTGGTGATGCTATCGCGAGCAAGCTTTGCTCCTACAGTAAACAGGGCTCCTACATAAGCCCGCTCCCACAGGGGGAGCGGACAGTCTGTGCCTATCAGTAGCGGTAAGCGTGCGGCTTGAATGGGCCTTCGACGGTCACGCCGATGTATTCAGCCTGTTGCTTGGTCAGTTGAGTGACCACACCACCGAAACCGCGGACCATTTCCAGGGCCACTTCTTCGTCGAGTTTCTTCGGCAGTACTTCAACGGTCAAGCGCTCGGCTTTCTGGGCTGGCGACAGGTCGGCGTACTTCTGGCCGAACAGGAAGATCTGCGCCAGAACCTGGTTGGCGAACGAGCCGTCCATGATGCGGCTTGGGTGGCCAGTGGCGTTGCCCAGGTTAACCAGACGGCCTTCGGCCAGCAGGATCAGGTAGTCGTCGTTCTGTGCGTCGAAATCGCCAGGGCCGGTACGGTGTACCTTGTGAACCTGTGGCTTCACTTCTTCCCATGCCCAGTTCTTGCGCATGAAAGCCGTGTCGATTTCGTTGTCGAAGTGACCGATGTTGCAGACCACGGCGCGCTTCTTCAGGGCTTTGAGCATGTTTGCGTCGCAAACATTGACGTTGCCGGTCGTGGTCACGATCAGGTCGATCTTGCCCAGCAGGGCCTTGTCGATGCTTGCTTCAGTGCCGTTGTTGATGCCGTCGATGAACGGCGAAACCAGTTCGAAACCGTCCATGCAGGCTTGCATGGCGCAGATCGGGTCAACTTCGGAGACTTTGACGATCATGCCTTCCTGACGCAGGGACTGGGCCGAACCCTTGCCCACGTCACCGTAACCGATGACCAGCGCTTGCTTGCCGGACAACAGGTGGTCGGTACCGCGCTTGATCGCGTCGTTCAGGCTGTGACGGCAGCCGTACTTGTTGTCGTTCTTGCTCTTGGTCACCGAGTCGTTGACGTTGATGGCCGGGATTTTCAGCTCGCCCTTGGCCAGCATGTCCAGCAGACGGTGTACGCCAGTGGTGGTTTCTTCGGTCACGCCGTGGACGCGGTCCAGGATCGCCGGGTACTTCTTGTGCAGCAGCTCGGTCAGGTCGCCGCCATCGTCGAGGATCATGTTGGCATCCCAAGGCGCGCCATCCTTGAGGATGGTTTGCTCCAGGCACCACTCGTACTCTGCTTCGGTTTCGCCTTTCCAGGCGAAAACCGGAATGCCGGCAGCGGCGATAGCGGCAGCGGCCTGGTCCTGAGTCGAGAAAATGTTGCAGGACGACCAGCGTACTTCGGCACCCAGGGCAACCAGGGTTTCGATCAGCACGGCAGTCTGAATGGTCATGTGGATGCAGCCGAGGATCTTCGCGCCCTTGAGTGGTTGCTCGACAGAGTACTTGCGGCGCAGACCCATCAGGGCTGGCATTTCGGATTCGGCGATGATGGTTTCGCGACGGCCCCAGGCAGCCAGGGACATGTCGGCAACTTTGTAGTCGTTAAAATCTGCAGGCGTGTTGACAGCGCTCATGAAGAGCCTCCATTCGTAAGTATGCGAATGGGCGCCGTTGTGCGTTTAGTGTCCAGCCGATCGTGGCCGGGCAACGCCCCATCCGAGCCTGACAGGTCGAACCTGCTGCAGCGCCCCTCGGACAGGTGGCGGGAAAACGGTATCAATCGAAGATGACCGTTTTGAAACGGGGGCGATTATAGCCGTCTGGCCCAGACTTCCAAAGGGTTTCTGTCGGCCAGATGAAGATCGTTAATGGCGACTATAGTCGAAGCCTCATGGAGCATGACTGCCCGGTCTGCCATGATGGCCAGCATCAATCGGCAAGACGGTCAGGAGCGAGCATGAATTTCCACACCCGCAAATGGGTAAAACCCGAAGACCTTAACCCCAATGGCACGTTGTTCGGCGGCAGTCTGCTGCGCTGGATCGACGAAGAAGCGGCCATCTACGCGATCGTCCAGCTGGGCAACCAGCGCGTGGTCACCAAGTACATTTCCGAAATCAACTTCGTCAGCGCCTCGCGCCAGGGCGACATCATCGAGCTGGGTATCACCGCCACCGAGTTCGGTCGTACGTCGATCACCCTGACCTGCGAAGTGCGCAACAAGATCACCCGTAAAAGTATCCTGACGGTCGAGAAGATGGTCTTCGTCAACCTGGGCGAAGACGGCTTGCCTGCGCCCCATGGCCGGACCGAGATCAAGTACGTCAAGGACCAGTTCCAGGACGATCCCGCCGTCGAATGACCGCGGTCCTTGTGGCGAGGGAGCTTGCTCCCGCTGGGCCGCGAAGCGGTCGCAGATCGATTAATGCGTTGCGTCTGACAAAACTCGATTGCAGGTTTTAGGGCCGCTGCGCGCCCCAGCGGGAGCAAGCTCCCTCGCCACGGGGTTTTGTGTTGTTGCACAGCTTCATCCAAAGACTTAGCCGGGGACGTTGGCTGTCACTGCGCTGCGGCGTTGCAGGTAGATAAAGAACAGCGCTGTCAGTACGGTCAAGCCGCTGACCAGTGCGCCGGTCCACGGCAGGTCTGCAAGGTCGGCGCCGCTGGCGACAACCAGTCCGCCGATCCACGCGCCGGCCGCGTTGCCCAGGTTGAAGGCGCTTTGGTTCAGGGTTGAGCCCAGATTTGGCGCTTCAAAGGCCTGGTCGATGATCAGCAGTTGCAGGATCGGGCACAGCGCGAAGGCGAACACACCCCACAGTGCCAGGGTGATGGCTGCCGGGATCACCGAGTGGCTGGTCTGGCTGAACGCGGCCAGCACCAGCACGACGGCGAGGGCCATGCCGACCAGTGACGGCAACAGGCGGCTGTCGGCCAGGCGCCCACCGAGCATGCTGCCGGCGGTCAAACCCACACCGAACAGCAACAGCATGATGGTTACGCCGTGCGGGCTCACACCGGTGATGTCCTGCAGGATCGGTGCGATGTAGGTGAAGACGCTGAACAGGCTGGTTGACGCCAACACACTCATGCCCAGCGCCAACAACACATTGGTTTTGCCCAGCACCTTGAATTCGCTGGCCAGGTTGGCCTTGTCCATGGCGATCTCTTTCGGCAGCCAGACCCATTGGGCGATGGCGGCGATCACGCCGATCACCGACACCGCCCAGAAGGTCGAGCGCCAGCCGGCGTACTGCCCGAGCGCGGTGCCCAACGGTACGCCGAGTACGTTGGCCAGGGTCAGGCCGGTGAACATCATCGCTATCGCCTGGGCGCGTTTGTTCGGCGCCACCAAGCCGGCAGCGACCACCGAGCCGATGCCGAAAAACGCACCGTGGCACAACGCAGTAATCACCCGCGCGGCCATCAACGTGGCGTAGTTCGGGGCCAGCGCGCAGAGGATATTGCCGAGGATGAACATCAGCGTCATGCCCAGCAGCGTGGCTTTGCGCGGCATGTTGGCGGTGCCGATCGCGAGGATCGGCGCGCCGAACACCACGCCCAGGGCGTAGCCGGTAATCAGCAGGCCGGCGTGCGGAATACTCACGGCGAGGTCGCGGGCGACATCGGGCAGCAAGCCCATGATGACGAATTCAGTGGTGCCGATGCCGAAGGCGGCAACAGCCAGTGCAAGCAAGGCGAGTGGCATGCGCAAGGTCTCTGTCGGTAGTCTTGACGCTCTGATCAGGCATACGCATGCGAACTCCCGGGGCCGTGAGGATCGGGTAGCAGCAGAAATTTATTGGAATAGGTATGTGCGCAACTGAGTGCGGCGTGGTCGGTTGCAGTATAAACAGCCGCTGACATATGGCGAATCAATTCGGTTGATGCGGGCAAGGAGAGCAGGGTGCTTGCGACAATTCTGGTATTGGTGGCGGCGTTGTTGCACGCAGCCTGGAATACCCTGATCAAATTCAGTGCCGAGCGGTTATTGGTCGTGGCCTGCATGGACAGCGTCGCGATGCTGTTTGTCGCGCTGATGCTGGGTTTCGTCGCGCTGCCGCCGATGGACATCTGGCCGTGGATACTTGCTTCGGCGGCCTTCGAGTTGCTCTATCGCTATTTGCTGATCCAGGCCTATCGGGTCGGCGATCTCGGGCTGGTCTATCCACTGATGCGCGGTTTGTCGCCGTTGGTGGTCTTGGCGTTGACGCTGATCTTTGCCGGCGAAGTGCTGACGATCCAGCAGATCCTCGGCATTTTGCTGATCCCGTTCGGCATGCTGTGCCTGCTCTGGCAGGGCGGTGGTGGGGAGCGTTTGCCGTGGTCGATGTTGCCGGTGGTGGTGCTGATCGGCTTGTGCATTGGCTGCTACACCTTCATCGATGGGCAGGCATTACGGCGCTGGTCGCACCCGCTCGATTACCTGGTCTGGGTCACGCTGTTCAGTGCCTGGCCGTTCCCGCTGTTGGCGCTGGTGCGCAAGCGTCCGGCTTTTATGCTGTTCTGGCGTGAACAGTGGCAACTGGGGTTGAGCGTCGGGTTCTGCGTGTTGTTCAGCTACGCTTTGGTGCTCTGGGCCATGCAGTTGGGGTCAATTGCCGAAGCGGCGGCGTTGCGCGAGATCAGTGTGATTCTGGTGGTGCTGTTCGGCATGCGTTACCTCAAGGAACCTTTCGGCAGGCCCAGGCTCTTGGCTTGTGGGCTGGTACTGGCCGGCATGCTCGTGATGAAGTTCTGAGCGAGCGCTTACAAAACGCTAAAAGGAATCTGCAATGAATGTTGCCCTGTGGTGTGTATTGATCGCGATTTTCTTGCCGTACGTTTGCACTGCCATCGCCAAGATCGGCGGCAAGTTCGGGCTTCGGGATAATCATGATCCGCGAGATTTTCTTGAGTCCCTCGAAGGGTTCGCCAGGCGTGCCCACTGGGCCCAGTTGAACAGCTTTGAAGTCACCCCGGCGTTTGCCGCTGCGGTCATCGTCGCGCATCTGGTCGGCAATGCCGAACTGGTGACGATCAACGTGCTGTCGGTGCTGTTCATCACCAGCCGCCTGCTTTACATCATCTGCTACCTGGCAGACTGGGCAATCTTGCGTTCGCTGGTGTGGTTTGTCGGCATGGGGCTGATTGCCAGTTTCTTTTTTGTGTCGATCTGAATCTGGCATGGGTTTTTGGTGTTGCTACTGGCCTCATCGTCGGATCGCCGCCCGGAGCCGGCTCGCTCCCACAGGAGAATGCATTCCAATAATGAAATGGCTACCCCCGCCGCCCCCTGTGATCGCCCACTAAGCTTTCGCAGGGGGCTCATCGGAGACCGTTGCCATGAACAAAGTAGCTATTGCCGCCATCGATCTGGGAAAACACTCTTTCCATCTACACGCGCAAGATGATCGTGGTCATGAGCTTTACCGCAAAAAGTTTACTCGTGCGGCGCTCATGCAGCACCTGATGAATCTCGAACCCTGCACCGTTGTGATGGAAGCCTGCGGCGGAGCCCACTTCATGGCGCAGGAGGTCGCGAAGCTGGGACATACGCCCAAGCTCATTGCCCCGCATCTCGTACGCCCTTACGTGAAAAGCAACAAAAACGACTTCGCTGATGCCGAGGCGATCTGCGAGGCGGCGACTCGTCCAACAATGCGCTTTGTACACCCCAAAACCCAGGCTCAGCAGCTGCTGGCCATGCTCAACTCGACACGCGATTCGTTCATCAAAGAGCGCACCGCGACCGTCAATCGGATTCACGCAGCGCTTTTGGAGGTCGGCGTCAGTCTGGCCACAGGCTTCAAGCCCATCAAAGAACTGCCCGCTCGGCTTGAAGCGAGTTCAATTCCTGTGCCCATCAAAAAACTTCTGACGAGGTTGCAGGAGCACTTCACCTATCTGGATGGGCAGATCAAGACGCTGGACAAGGAAGTGGAATGCCAGGCCGCCGAAGATGATCTGGCGGCTCGTTTGATGACCATGCCCTGCGTAGGCCCGATCACCTCCAGCGTCCTGGCTGCCGAATTGGGCGATGGCAAGCAGTTCAAATGCGGCCGAGGCTATTCGGCCTCAATCGGGCTGATACCCAAACAGCATTCTACGGGCGGCAAGACCGTCCTGCTGGGCATCAGCAAGCGAGGTGATCGCAACCAGCGGCGCCTGCTTGTCCAATGTGCCCGTGTTTACCTGATGCAACTGGACCGACAGAAAGGCTGGCTGGCGGACTGGGTCCGGCAGCTATTGGCCCACCATCACTCCAACCATGTGGTCTGCGCGCTGGCCAACAAGCTGGCAAGGATCGCCTGGGCGATTGCTGCCCACCACACTGAATTTGATGCAGGGCCAACCGCGATGAACGCCTGACCCTGCTGTCACCCGAGCACCACCCACCTGGTTTTGCGATGCTGGATAACAGATGACGTGAACGGCTAACCGGCCTGACGACAACCCTGAGCTCCCACACGGCTGAAAGGCCGTTCGAATAATTAGGATCGTTAGGCATCGATTCTCATCGAGGCGCGGGGTTGCCACCCCACACAGACGCCGGATAGATGAAAGCAAGCCAAACACGCATCAAAAACAGTATTGCAGAAAAGGGGGTAACCATAGATGTGGGAGCGAGCAGGCTCGCGATTGCAATAGCCCAGTCGACACAATACCTAAGGGGTAGTCTTTACCGCATCAGCCACCTGCGGCAGTTGCGGCAGCGCCGCGCCTTTTGGCCAGAGCATCCAGATTTGCCCTTGCTGTTTCATGTCGCCGGCCAGTTGCCCGGCGGCATCGCCCGTGCCCCAGAAGAGGTCGGCACGAACTTCACCGGTGATCGCGCCGCCGGTGTCCTGTGCGGCGACGGGGCGTACCAGTGCGCTGCCATCAGGGCGGGTGGTGGATAACCACAGCAGACTGCCCAGCGGAATCACCTTGCGATCCACCGCTACGCTGTAACCCGAGGTCAGTGGCACGTTCAACGAGCCGCGCGGGCCTTCGTTGCTGTCAGGATTGCGGCTGAAGAATACATAACTCGGGTTACTGCCGAGCAGTTCAGGAATGCGCGTCGGGTGGGCCTTGGCCCAGGCACTGATGGCGCCCATGGTGACGTCTTCCTTCTTCAGTTCGCCCTGATCTACCAGCCAGCGGCCAATTGGGCGGTAGGGGTGACCGTTCTGGTCGGCATAACCGATGCGCAGTTGGCGGCCATCTTCCAGTTGAATGCGGCCCGAGCCCTGGATTTGTAGAAACTGCAGGTCCATCGGGTCGGTCAGCCATGCCAGCACAGGCGCCTTGACCCCTTTGGTTTCAATGGCGGCGGCATCGTCGTAAGGCTTCAGCACCCGGCCCTCAAGGCGACCGCGCAGGCGCTTGCCTTTGAGTTCGGGGTAAATGCTCTCAAGCGAGACGATGATCATGTCGTCCGGTACACCGTAAACCGGCACATTGGCCACCGGGTTCTGCGTCAGGCTGCCCGGATAGACCGGCTCGTAATAGCCGGTGATCAGGCCATTGGCATTGCCGCTGGAGGAGCGCAGGCCGTAGACCGCCAGCTGTTCCTTGAGAAAGCCACGGATGGCGTCTGCGGTTTGCGGCACGTTTGCGGCCGCTGCGCAGGTCGCGCCCCAGACCGGGTCGGACTTCAGGCGAATACAGGCGCTGCGCCAGGAACCGAAGCCGGCCAGCAAGTCATTATCGGATACCGCCGGCAAAGCTTCCCACGTCGCGCTGGAATAGGTGGCGATGGCATGGGTTTGTGGTTTTGCGGTGTCGCCACTGTTGCAACCGGCGAGCAGGGCGACCATCGGTACGGTCCAGAGCAGAGTGTTGCGCCAGGCCTTGAAACGGCTATTCATGCAGTATTTCCTGTGCAGGTTGCCCGAGCGCTTCCAGCGTTCAAGCAACCCTTGTTGTTAATAGGGCTATTGGTCTTTGCCGACGACGCGAGGATACTGGTCGCCGTTTCCCGTGACCTGAAGCCACCATGACTCTTAAAAGACTTTCTGTTGTATTGCTGGCCTGCCTGACGCTGTCGGCCTGTGGCGGTGTCGATCCGAACTCGCCGCTGGGTCAGCGCAAGGCGATTTTCAAGCAAATGCTCAAGACCGGCGAAGACCTGGGCGGCATGTTGCGGGGACGTATCCCGTTCGATGGCCCGCGTTTTACCGCAGGTGCAGTCAAGCTCGACGCCTTGTCCCATGAGCCGTGGAAGCATTTCCCACAGGTTCGTGAGGACGGCAACACCAGCGCCAAAGACGGTGTCTGGCAGCAGCAGGCGCGTTTCCAGGACATGGCTCGCACGCTTGAAGCCGCCACCGGTGAATTGGTGATTGCCAGCCAGGTTCAGCCGTACAAGGCCAGTAACCTGGGCCCGGCTGTGCAGAAAGTCGAAGACGCCTGTAGTGCGTGCCATAAACAGTTTCGTGATCACTGATTTCAGGTTCAACTGATAACTCTGTGGCGAGGGAGCTTGCTCCCGCTGGGTGGCGAAGCCGCCCCAAAATCGGCTATCGCGATTATCCCGGGAAATCGTGTCCGCCGGACTGCGAACGCTACGCGTCCGAGCGGGAGCAAGCTCCCTCGCCACAAAAGCACCTGTGCTCAGTGTGCTCACCTCGTCCGGATTTACTTGTCCAGCTCATCCAGTGCTCGCTGCAATTGCTTACGGGCCTCGGCGAGTTTGTCTTTACGGTTGTTGATCTTTTCGGCATCGCCCTTTTTCATGGCCTTGTCGAGGTCGGCCTGACGGCGGCTGACTTCGTGCTTGGCGTCGAGCACCTTGTTCTCGCGTTCTCTCTTCAAGGAGGCGTCGTTGCAGTGCTCGGTGGCTTCGCTCAGGGCTTTTTCCAGACCAGCCTGTTGCCCGGCATTGCCATGCGCCCTGGCCTGTTCGATCTGGTTGCTGATGGACTGGCGTTTGGCGGCGCAGCCAGTGAGTTGCGGAGTTTCTTCGGCAGCCATCAGCGGTGTCGCCATGACGCCACAAAGGGTCAGCATGGCGAGCGGTGAAAGAAATTTCATAAAGGCTCCGTTTAAAAAATCATCAGATCGGCAGCAGATGGGCTGCTGGAGCGCATCGATACCCATTGGGTTCAAAACTGCCGGCTCTCTAAACATCTAGAAACCGTCTATCCCGGCAGCGTGTAATTGTTCGCTCAAGGCCAGCACCTGCGGGTTGCGGAAAAATGCGCTCAATTGCGCTGCGCGCCCCGGGCCGATTCCGGCTTCGGTCTGCCATTGCTCAGTGTCTCGTTGCGCCAGTAATTTCCATGAGTCTGCAAGTCTGGCCTCACCGGTGGGCGGCAAGCCCAATGCTTTCAGCCAGCGTGAAAAGGGCTGTTGCCGGGTGCTTTGCAGGCTATTCAGCAAGCGGACACTGCTGCGCTCGCCGAAGCCGCCAATGTTAGCAAGCTCTTGGGCGTCGAGGGTCAACCAATCGAGCAAACCCTTGAGGCGTCCGGCGCTGATCAGTTTTTCCCAGGTACCGGGGCCTATATGGCGCAGCGCCAGGCCTTGTTTGCCACTGAGCCAGGTCAGTCGCGCGAGAAACTGGCTTTCGCAACCCGGTGTCGGTTGCCAACAGCTGAGGTGATGAAAGTCTTCTGCACGCGGCGCGCTTACCTCGGGTCGTTCAGTGCTGCGCAACACGACGCTGTCGAGTCGTGGGATGGTCAGCCCGGCAAGGCTGATGGCAACCTGATCGCCCGGGCGGATATCCATGGCCTGCCAGCGCTGCAACGAACTGACGCTCACACGTTTGATCTGACGGTCATCGAGCATGACCGGGGCAAGCTCCAGCACCGGGGTGATGCGTCCAGTGCGCCCGATCTTGAAGTTGACCTTGCGCACTTCAGCCAGTGCCTGGGCGAAAGGGTACTTCCAGGCCACGCTCCAGAACGGTGTTTTCGCCTCCCAGCGCTGCGCCGCCGGACGTTGGCTCTGACGCAAGACGATACCGTCACTGGCAAACGGCAGAGGTGTGCGATACCAGTGATCGCGCCAACGCTCGGCATCGGCAAATGCGCTGACGGGCTGGCTGTAAAACTCACCGTCAGGGAAACCCAGCGCTTTCAGTGCGGCCAGGCGCTCTGGCAAGCTGGTCGGACCTTGCGGCCAGTCCCAGACGAATAGCCCTATTCCGTTAGCGTCCACAGGGTTCAGCTCTTTGCGAGCCATCAACCCGGCCACGGCGCTGCGGGCGTTCAAGCTGCCGCGTTTGGCTTGCACATGATCCGTCAGGCGCCAATAGAGTTCGCCTTGCAGCAATAAATCCAGTGGCTGCGGCAGTTGCTGGGGGATGGCGGCGATCTTGCGCGCCGAGGTGGTCCAGTCCTGGCCGTTGACACCGTCCCCGCGACTGATCGCCTGCTGGAGCAGACCCTCACGGTAAATCAGCGTGACCGCTACGCCATCGACTTTGGGCTGAACCCAGATATCGTCGCGTGTCTTGAGCCAGGCTTCGACGGCCTTACCGTCGATGAGTTTTTCCAGGCCTGTATGTGCAATCGGGTGGGGCACCGTGCCTCGGGCGGTGCGCAGCGGATTTTCAGTTGCTGAGGTTGGCTCGAAGCACACCCGCCAGGCGGCGAGGCGGGCACGGGACTGGTCATAGAGCTCGTCGGCGACCAGCGAGCGTCCCCGCCGGTGATAGCTGTCGTCCCAGCGCTCGATTTGCTCTTGCAGCGCGGTGATTTCGGCTTGGGCCCGGATGGGCAGCCAGTCAGGGCAGGGAGTGGCGTTAGCGTTCAGGCAAGCGGCTATCAGCCAAAAACCGATCAGCAGACGAAGCGTGGGCAGCATCATGAGCATCCTTGCTCGAGGGGGATGCCTGAAGGCTAGATCAGCAGGGAGGCTAGCGAGCGCAGGTAGTTTTCAGGGTGTGTCCAGCCCGGATCAGCGCCCATGAAAAAGCCCCGCACGGCGAACCGTGCGGGGCTTTTTGTGCAGCCAGGAAAGTCTTACAGGCCGGCAGCAGCGCGCAGGGCGTCGGCGCGGTCGGTCTTTTCCCAAGTGAAGGTGGTGAATGTATCGTCACCCACCGTCTTGGTTTCCGGCGTACGACCGAAGTGGCCGTAGGCTGCGGTTTCCTGGTACATCGGGTGCAGCAGGTCGAGCATGGTGGTGATCGCGTATGGACGCAGGTCGAACACTTCGCGGACCAGTTTGATGATCTTGTCATCGCTGATCTTGCCGGTGCCGAAGGTGTTCAACGAGATCGACGTCGGCTGAGCGACGCCAATAGCGTAGGAAACCTGAATCTCGCAACGCTCAGCCAGGCCGGCAGCGACGATGTTCTTGGCGACATAACGACCGGCGTAAGCAGCGGAACGGTCAACCTTCGATGGATCTTTACCGGAGAACGCGCCGCCGCCGTGACGGGCCATGCCGCCGTAGGTGTCGACGATGATCTTGCGACCGGTCAGGCCGCAGTCGCCCACCGGGCCACCGATGATGAAGTTGCCGGTCGGGTTGATGTGGAACTGGGTGTCTTTGTGCAGCAGCTCAGCTGGCAGCACGTGCTTGACGATCAGCTCCATCACGCCTTCGCGCAGGTCTTTGTAAGACACTTCCGGGTTGTGCTGGGTCGACAGAACGATCGCGTCGATGCCCACAACCTTGCCGTTTTCATAGCGGCAAGTGACTTGCGACTTGGCGTCCGGACGCAGCCATGGCAGCAGGCCGGATTTGCGGGCTTCAGCCTGACGCTGAACCAGCTGGTGCGAGAAGGTGATCGGTGCTGGCATCAGCACGTCGGTCTCGTTGCTGGCGTAGCCGAACATCAGGCCCTGGTCGCCGGCACCTTGATCTTCCGGCTTGCTGCGGTCAACGCCCTGGGCGATGTCTACCGACTGCTTGCCGATAATGTTCATCACGCCGCAGGTCGCGCCGTCGAAGCCGACATTCGAGCTGTTGTAGCCGATGTCGAGGATCACGTTGCGGACGATGTCTTCCAGATCGACCCAGGCCGAGGTGGTGACTTCGCCGGCGATGATCGCCACGCCCGTTTTCACCAGAGTCTCGCACGCCACACGGGCGAACTTGTCTTCAGCAATGATGGCGTCCAGCACCGCATCAGAAATCTGGTCGGCGATTTTGTCCGGATGCCCTTCAGACACGGACTCGGAGGTGAAAAGGGAGTATTCGCTCATCTCGATGTTTTCCTGAAATTTACCGATGGTGAGTGTCGCCAGCCGGTCGCTGAAAATGGCGGACCTGGATCTGGAAACCATTACGTAAGCCTACATAGAGGCTTTCCCCGGGAACGAGTCCCGCAGCGGTGGCCCAACGGGCCAAATCGTCCTGTTCAAACCCCAACCAAAGATCACCGCAGGCCTCCCTGGCCCAACTTTGGTTGTGGCTACATAACTCTGTCACTAACAGGCTACCGCCTGGTTGCAGCAAACCGGCCATGTGCTTGAGCGCATCGGCTGGCGCGGCGAAATGGTGCAACACCATGTTCAGTACAACGCAATCGGCCTCAAGGCTTACGCCATCCAATGCATCGGCCAATTGCAGGCTGACGTTAGCCAGCGTTTCACGTTCGCAGACCTGACGCGCCAGTTCGAGCATCGCCGGGCTGTTGTCGAGCGCCGTGACCTGATTGAAGCGGCGCGCCAGTTCCGGCAGAAAACTGCCGTCGCCGGGACCGACTTCAATGGCGGTGGCGCCTTCGCTGAAACTCAACTTGTCGAGCAGCGCCAGCACGCTTTCGCGGTACTGCGCCAAGCCGGCGATCAAGTCTTGCTGGGCGCGAAACTTTTCCGCAACCCGTGAGAAAAAGTCCTGACTGGCAGCGGCTCGTTGCCCGTGGACCTGGCTGATCCGCGCCTGTACTTCACTGGGCAGGGTCAGGTTGTCCACTTCGTCTAGCAGTGCCGCGTGCAGCTTGCCGCCCAACAATTCGGTGTGGGGCAGGGCGCGCCGGTAAAAAATCGCGTTGCCTTCACGGCGGGTCGCTACCAGGTCGGCCTGGGCCAGCACCTTCAAGTGGTGGCTCATGCCCGATTGGCCGGTGGCGAAGATTTGCGCCAGCTCGAGTACGCCGAACGAATCGTTGGCCAGTGCGCGCAAAACGTTCAGCCGCAACGGATCGCCGCCGGCCTTGCACAAGGCCGCCAGCTCATCGCAATCGTCATGGCGAATGGAAGGCACGCGTAAGTTCATAAGGCCAGCAGTCTAGTGATGCGCTGAAATCCCTGCAAGGCCAATATCAAAAAGTTTTGATATTGCTCGATAGATGGCACTTCCGGGGCTGTGCTTCACTCTACAAACGAAGCGCGGAAAGGTTTCACCAGTAGAAACCTGCGTTATCCATTGGAAAAACGTCTCCAGATGACTATCTGTCATTGCCCCGAGGCTGTCCGCTGAGGGAAAATGCTCGCCTTTTTTCCGTTTCGTTTTATTCACTCTCGATTCAGTATCAGCAGGAGAACAGCGATGCCCAGCCGTCGTGAGCGTGCCAACGCCATTCGTGCCCTCAGCATGGATGCCGTGCAAAAAGCCAACAGCGGCCATCCCGGTGCCCCTATGGGGATGGCGGATATCGCCGAAGTGCTTTGGCGTGACTACCTCAAGCACAACCCGAGCAATCCATCGTTTGCCGACCGTGACCGGTTCATCCTGTCCAACGGTCACGGCTCGATGTTGATCTACTCGCTGCTGCACCTGACCGGCTACGACCTGTCGATCGATGACCTGAAAAACTTCCGCCAACTGCACAGCCGCACCCCGGGTCACCCGGAGCTTGGCTACACCCCGGGTGTTGAAACCACCACTGGCCCGTTGGGTCAGGGCCTGGCCAACGCCGTGGGTTTTGCCCTGGCAGAAAAAGTCCTGGCGGCGCAGTTCAACCGTCCTGGCCACAACGTTGTCGACCACCACACCTACGTGTTCCTGGGTGATGGCTGCATGATGGAAGGCATTTCCCACGAAGTCAGCTCCCTGGCCGGTACGCTGGGCCTGGGCAAACTGATCGCTTTCTACGATGACAACGGCATCTCCATCGATGGCGAAGTCGAAGGCTGGTTCACCGATGACACCCCGAAGCGTTTCGAAGCCTACAACTGGCAGGTGATCCGCAACGTTGACGGTCACGACCCGGAAGAAATCAAAACCGCGATCGAGACTGCACGCAAAAGCCAGCAACCAACGCTGATCTGCTGCAAAACCATCATCGGTTTCGGTTCGCCGAACAAGCAGGGCAAGGAAGACTGCCACGGCGCCGCTCTGGGTGACGCGGAAATCGCTCTGACCCGTACCGCGCTGAAGTGGAACTACGGCCCGTTCGAAATCCCGGCCGACATCTACGCCGAGTGGGACGCCAAGGAAGCCGGTCGCGCAGTCGAAGCCGACTGGGATCAACGTTTCGCTGCCTACTCCGCCGAATTCCCTGAACTGGCCAACGAACTGGTTCGTCGTCTGAGCGGTGAGCTGCCAGAAGACTTCGCTGAAAAAGCTTCGGCTTACATCGCTGAAGTCGCGGCCAAGGGCGAAACCATCGCCAGCCGTAAAGCCAGCCAGAACGCCCTGAATGCGTTCGGCCCACTGCTGCCGGAAATGCTCGGCGGTTCGGCTGACCTGGCCGGTTCCAACCTGACCCTGTGGAAAGGTTGCAAAGGTGTCAGCGCTGAAGACGCCAGCGGCAACTACATGTACTACGGCGTTCGCGAGTTCGGCATGACCGCCATCATGAACGGCGTTGCCCTGCACGGCGGCCTGGTGCCTTACGGCGCGACTTTCCTGATGTTCATGGAATACGCCCGCAACGCCGTGCGCATGTCCGCCCTGATGAAGCAGCGTGTGATCCACGTCTACACCCACGACTCCATCGGTCTGGGCGAAGACGGTCCGACTCACCAGCCCATCGAACAACTGGCCAGCCTGCGCTGCACGCCGAACCTCGACACCTGGCGTCCAGCCGATGCCGTTGAATCGGCCGTGGCCTGGAAGAACGCCCTGGAACGTAAAGACGGTCCTACGGCACTGATTTTCTCGCGTCAGAACCTGCAGCACCAAACCCGTGACGCGGTGCAGATCGAACTGATCAACCGTGGTGGTTATGTGCTCAAGGACTGCGCCGGCGAGCCTGAGCTGATCCTGATCTCCACCGGTTCGGAAGTCGGCCTGGCCGTTCAGGCCTACGACAAACTGACTGAACAGGGTCGCAAGGTGCGCGTGGTTTCCATGCCATGCACCAGCGTGTTCGATGCTCAGGATGCCGGCTACAAGCAAGCGGTTCTGCCGTTGCAGGTCAGCGCCCGTATTGCTATCGAGGCTGCTCACGCGGACTACTGGTACAAGTACGTGGGCCTGGAAGGTCGCGTCATCGGCATGACCACCTACGGCGAGTCGGCGCCTGCGCCGGCCTTGTTCGAAGAGTTCGGCTTCACCCTGGAAAACATCCTGGGTCAGGCTGAAGAGCTGCTGGAAGACTAAGTCCAGGTGATGTATTGCCTGTTCTGACACCATCGCGGGCAAGCCTTGCTCCTACAGATTTATGTCGTGCCCGAATCCCGTGGCAATCATCTATCCGTAGGAGCAAGGCTTGCCCGCGATGACAATGGAACATTCAACGTTGAACTGACGGATTCACCACGGTAATCGAGAACCCCATGCCTCAACCGCGTCCTTACAAAGTTGCACTCAACGGCTACGGCCGGATTGGTCGTTGCGTCTTGCGTGCTTTGTTCGAGCGAGGGGCGGCGGCCGGGTTTGAAATTGTGGCAATCAACGATCTGGCTGACATGGCCAGCATCGAATACCTGACACGCTTCGACTCCACCCACGGGCGTTTTCCCGGCGAGGTGAAGGTCGACGGCGATTGTCTGCATATTAAGGGCAACTGCGTGAAGGTCCTGCGCAGTGCCACCCCCGAAGGCATCGATTGGGCGTCGCTGGGCGTCGATCTGGTGCTGGAGTGCTCCGGCGCTTACCACACGCGCACAGACGGCCAGCGTTTTCTCGACGCCGGCGCTCCGCGTGTGCTGTTTTCCCAACCGATGGCCAGCGAGGCGGATGTCGACGCCACCATCGTCTACGGCGTCAATCAGGATTGCCTGACCGGCGATGAACGGCTGGTGTCCAACGCATCCTGCACCACCAACTGCGGCGTGCCGCTGTTACGTCTGCTGGATCAGGCCTTTGGCCTGGATTACGTGTCGATCACCACGATTCACTCGGCGATGAACGATCAGCCGGTCATCGACGCCTACCATCACGAAGACCTGCGCCGCACCCGTTCGGCGTTCCAGTCGGTGATCCCGGTGTCCACCGGCCTGGCGCGCGGCATAGAACGCCTACTGCCGGAACTTGCCGGGCGAATTCAGGCCAAAGCTGTACGCGTGCCGACGGTCAACGTGTCTTGCCTCGATATTACGATGCAAACTGTCACCGATACCGACGCGGCCGAGGTCAACCGGATCCTGCGCGAGGCGGCCACCAGCGGCCCGCTCAAGGGTCTTTTGGCTTACACCGAGTTGCCTCACGCCAGTTGTGATTTCAACCATGACCCGCATTCGGCGATCGTCGATGCCAGTCAGACTCGCGTTTCCGGCCCACGGCTGGTGAACGTGCTGGCCTGGTTCGACAACGAATGGGGTTTTGCCAACCGAATGCTGGATGTTGCAGAACACTATCTGCAAACCGCTATTAAGCTCTCTGTCTTTCAGCTCTCTGCTTCTAAAAAACCTGCTCTCTAAAACAGCTATCCAGGAAATGCGACCCATGACCGTCTTGAAGATGACCGACCTCGATCTGCAAGGTAAGCGCGTGTTGATCCGCGAAGACCTCAACGTCCCAGTCAAGGATGGTGTTGTCACCAGCGATGCGCGAATCCTGGCCTCGCTGCCGACCATCAAGCTGGCCCTGGAAAAAGGCGCAGCCGTGATGGTCTGCTCGCACCTGGGCCGTCCGACCGAAGGTGAATTCTCGGCCGAGAACAGCCTCAAGCCCGTCGCTGACTACCTGAGCAAGGCCCTGGGCCGTGAAGTACCGCTGGTGTCCGACTACCTGGGCGGTGTTGACGTCAAGGCTGGCGACATCGTGCTGTTCGAGAACGTGCGCTTCAACAAGGGCGAGAAAAAGAACGCTGACGAGCTGGCCCGGCAATACGCCGCCCTGTGCGACGTGTTCGTGATGGACGCCTTCGGCACCGCTCACCGTGCCGAGGGTTCGACCCACGGCGTGGCCAAGTTTGCCAAAGTCGCCGCTGCTGGCCCGTTGCTGGCTGCCGAGCTGGACGCACTGGGCAAAGCCCTGGGCGCCCCGGCCCAGCCAATGGCCGCCATCGTTGCCGGCTCCAAGGTCTCGACCAAGCTCGACGTGCTGAACAGCCTGAGCCAGATCTGCGACCAGTTGATCGTCGGTGGTGGTATCGCCAACACCTTCCTGGCCGCTGCCGGTCACCCGGTCGGCAAATCGCTGTACGAGCCAGACCTGCTGGACACCGCCCGCGCCATCGCAGCCAAAGTCAGCGTGCCGTTGCCAGTCGACGTGGTGGTTGCCAAGGAATTCGCTGAAAGCGCTACTGCGACCGTCAAGCTGATCGCCGACGTAGCAGCAGACGACATGATCCTCGACATCGGCCCACAGACCGCAGCGCACTTCGCAGAACTGCTGAAGTCGTCGAAGACTATTCTGTGGAACGGCCCGGTCGGCGTATTCGAATTCGACCAGTTCGGTAACGGCACCAAAGTCCTGGCTCAGGCCATCGCCGATAGCTCGGCGTTCTCCATCGCGGGCGGCGGAGACACCCTGGCAGCCATCGATAAGTATGGCGTTGCCGAGCAAATCTCCTACATTTCTACCGGCGGTGGCGCGTTCCTCGAGTTCGTCGAAGGCAAAGTGCTGCCAGCCGTTGAAGTCCTGGAAAGCCGGGCAAAGGCCTAAGGGTCGTCCATTGGCCAGGCAAAGGAGTGTTTACATGGTCAAGACGTTAGCGACATTGATCGCAGCGGGCGTACTGGCCGGCTGCGGGAGTACCCCGAAAGCCGCGCAGGAACCGGATGCCGGCGCGTCGGACAAGGGTTGTTATCAGGCCGACTGGCAAGCAGAAACCAACCCGGTGCTCAACAAGCGTTCCGGGCCGGATGGCCTGGATAAATACGAGACACGGACCCCGGCCAAGGAACATGGTTGCCCTTGACCGGTCTGACTCAAACACTCCCAGTGCTGGTGGCGTGCGCCGCCAGCCGAGGAACATTGATGAAAGGCTTGATAGCTGTGGGGTCGCTGGCAGTACTTGCCGGTTGCGCCACAATGAACCCGTTCGCGTCGTCGCCTGCTGCGTCCGATAGCTGGACGAACTGGGTTTGCGACAGCCAGGCACAAGTGCTCTGGCACTACGCTGACAACAGCCACAAGGCTGTTGACGTGCGCCTGGGTGGTGACGATCAGGTGCACCGCTTGAAGCTGGAGCCGGCAGGCAGCGGTTCGCTGTACAGCGATGACAAACTGGCGTTTCACGTCAAAGGTGAGGAAGGCCTGGTGTACTGGGTCGCCACCAACGATTTGATCGGCCGCGGCTGTAAAGCCAAGTAACACCGCTGATCACAGAGCTTTTGTGGCGAGGGAGCTTGCTCCCGCTGGAGCGCGAAGCGGTCCCTAAGCCAGTCGACTCAGTGATTCGGAAAGACCGAGTCAATTGGTTTACGACTGCTTCGCAGCCGAGCGCGAGCAAGCTCGCTCGCCACAGGGTTCTTCGTAACACACAAGATTTATGTTGTACCGAATTCGCAGGCCGGTCTTACCCCCGATCTGCATTAACTTGAATAGCAGCCACCGCTACGGCAGGCTTGCACGATTAACGACCCTCAACCGGGAGAGACACACACCATGGCACTTATCAGCATGCGCCAGATGCTGGACCACGCAGCCGAGTTCGGCTACGGCGTTCCAGCCTTCAACGTCAACAACCTTGAGCAGATGCGCGCCATTATGGAAGCCGCTGACAAGACTGACTCCCCGGTGATCGTCCAGGCTTCGGCCGGCGCCCGTAAATACGCTGGCGCGCCATTCCTGCGTCACCTGATTCTGGCGGCGATCGAAGAGTTCCCGCACATCCCGGTGTGCATGCACCAGGACCACGGCACCAGCCCTGACGTCTGCCAGCGCTCGATCCAGCTGGGCTTCAGCTCGGTGATGATGGACGGCTCCCTCGGCGAAGACGGCAAGACCCCGACCGACTACGACTACAACGTCCGTGTAACCCAACAAACCGTAGCCATGGCCCACGCCTGCGGCGTATCGGTAGAAGGCGAGCTGGGCTGCCTGGGTTCGCTGGAAACCGGCATGGCCGGTGAAGAAGACGGTATCGGTGCAGAAGGCGTGCTCGATCACAGCCAAATGCTCACCGACCCGGAAGAAGCCGCTGACTTCGTCAAACGCACCCAGGTCGACGCCCTGGCCATCGCCATCGGCACCAGCCACGGCGCCTACAAGTTCACCAAGCCACCGACCGGCGACGTGTTGGCCATCGACCGCATCAAGGAAATCCACAAGCGCATCCCGAACACCCACCTGGTGATGCACGGTTCTTCTTCAGTGCCGCAAGAGTGGCTGGCGATCATCAACCAGTACGGCGGCGACATCAAAGAAACCTACGGCGTCCCGGTTGAAGAAATCGTCGAAGGCATCAAGCACGGCGTGCGCAAGGTCAACATCGACACCGACCTGCGCCTGGCCTCCACCGGTGCGATGCGTCGCCTGATGGCTACCAACCCGAGCGAATTCGACCCGCGTAAATTCTTCGGCGCGACTGTGACTGCAATGCGTGATGTGTGTATTGCACGTTATGAAGCGTTTGGGACTGCCGGTAATGCTTCGAAGATCAAGCCGATCTCGTTGGAAGCGATGTTCCAGCGTTATTTGAAGGGTGAGTTGAACGCCAAGGTTAACTAAGACCTGAACGTTTAATTGCACTAATAAAAAACCCGCCGAGAGGCGGGTTTTTTATTGGGTGATCGCAATGGGGTAAGCAGGCTTTTCCCGTTGTTGATGCTTACTGAATAAGTTTCCAGTTTTTGTAAAAGAACCGGCGCAAGGCAAAGGCTGCGCCTGCAAACGAAGCAACGATGCCGTTCAGGATAAAAGAGGCCCAGGACGGGCGCAGTATGTCGAGAAACAGGCAGTAGCGCTTGGCGTCATTCTTATTGAAGGAGGCGTGCAGCAGGGTGTCGTCAAAGATGAACAGCGGATCATCGTGCCAGTAGTGTTTTTGCTTCCTGACTTGAATGTACACACCGTCATGATGAGCGGCCGGCATGATGTTGTAGAGCACGCGGTACATCATGCGCAATGGCCCGAAGTGAAAGGAGGTCGACTGATTTTCATTGAAAACCGATACGCCGATGGTCTTAATATAAGGCAGTTTTTTCTGAAGTGCGGGGATCTGGAGTTCGGTATCGATCTTGCGGCCATACCATTGGAAGAACAACATGCCACGCTTTTTCTGGGCCATGCGCGCATCGAGGAATGCAATGATCTCTTCCTTGTGAGCCATCGCGGTTTCAATCACGTAGTTGATGTCATGCTGGTGGCTTTCGGGAAGCTCGCGCAACTTGTAAACGTAACGGCTTGGCTTGCACAGCACATCGAAAAAGGTATTCAAAGGCGCGAGCAACCATGTATTACGGCCGCCACCTATAAAATACTTTTTGATGATGTCGGTATCGAAGATGCCATTGCGTAGGAAATCATAAATACCGCAAATACAAAGCACGATAACAAACCAAAGAGTGGCTATCGGAAAACTATAAATAATGGCCGCAATAGCGAGAATAGTGATTGCCGAGACTGCTTTTTTGCGGATGACTCGAGTGTTCATGGAACGCAGTTCCCCTGAGGCGGTGCGGTATAGATTTGAAAAATACCTATAGGCTCAGCATTATTTGCGATCATAAGAATTTTTCCTGTAATGAAGTGTAATAAATATTTCTTATTTGTAAAGTGTTCTCAGATGTGCTGCAGCGGTTTTTTCTTCGGCGTCAGCAAAAAAAAAGCGGCGGGGCGGGTATTGGGTAGTCATTGGGTGCACCCTCTTGTTTAAAGAAAGATTGCCACCGTTCGCTGCGAAACAAATTGGGTGGCAGCTGTACGCGGGTTTGCAGACCGAGCAACGAGAGAACCCGGCAGACCCGAAGATCTCTCACAGACAGCCGCCATAAATCACCCTGCTGGCGAGAGGTTGCCAGCATAACTTTTTGGGGCGGATGTGGCCCATGTTGTTAGGGCTGCGAAACCCTGCCGCTGACCGGAGTCGGCTGACGGGATGAACTGTAAGCGGCGATTTTGGGGGCGGCAACCGGACGGTAGGACCGTTGCGCAGTCATTGTGGCGAGGGAGCTTGCTCCCGCTCGGCGGCGTAGCCGTCGTAAACCGGGCGGTGTGGTGTGTCTGAGGAAATGAGGTGGCAAAGGTTAGGGGCTGCTTCGCAACCCAGCGGGAGCAAGCTCCCTCGCCACAATGGGATAGTTCCTACTGAACTGATCGTTCCCACGCTCCGCGTGGGAACGATCAGGAGAGTTGAGATCAAGTCGTCAGCTCTTGTTGTGATCAATATCCAGCTTGCTGAACGTCACTTTCCCGCCCTCGCTGGTGTACCCGGTGTTGTCCTGCACGTACACCCCGGCCTTGAAGTACAGCGGTTTATCGCGCCAGTTGGTGCTGATCCGGGTGTCCCATGAGTAGCCGGCGGCGCTGATACCCAGGGCGCCGCCGGGGTAGAGCCAGTTGCGCAAGGTGCCGTTGCTGTAGGTTTCGCGAAGCTCGGTGCGCGAGTAAATCGCGTTTTCAGTACGAGAGCCGGTCACCGGGGATCAGAAGAGAAGTGTGCCGGTGTCGGAATGGAAATATTGATCCTTGAAACCGTCCACCAGTTTGGCGGTATCAACGGTGTACGGAGAGTTGCCGACAGGGACACTGAGGTTCCAGGTTGCGAGATCGATCAGGGTCAAAGTATCCGCGAATTCTAGCTGGGCGCGCGTACCAGAAGCTCTAGCCTGCGCATTAGAGGGCGGTCTTTATAAGCGTAGAAGGAGTGCTTGTTAATGCCCGTCTGGCGGATAACTGGCGTCAATGCTCTGTCGGAATGTCGCGTTTCCCGGTCTCGGTGCCTCCGTCGCTGACCGTTAGTCGGAGTCTGGGGCTTTGAGTCGGTGATGGCGCCATGACACCTACTGCTTTTGTATATCCCGGTCTAGAGTGGAGTCGCAGTATTTGTCCGGTTTTTTTCGACAGTACCGGCCTGACGTCACTACAAGAGAAGCAGCATGGAATGCGCGCAACCCAAGTCAGTTGAAGGCAGCTCAGTTCTATTGATCGTGGATGATTACCCTGAAAACCTGGTCAGCATGCGTGCGTTGTTACAGCGCCAGGACTGGCAGGTGATGACCGCGGCATCCGGCTTTGAAGCCTTGAGTCTGTTACTCGAACATGAAATCGACCTGGTGCTGCTTGATGTGCAGATGCCAGGGATGGACGGTTTTGAAGTGGCGCGTTTGATGCGCGGTAGCCAGCGTACCCGTTTGACCCCGATCATTTTCCTGACCGCCAACGAACAGTCCCAGGATGCGGTGATCAAGGGCTATGCCAGCGGCGCGGTGGATTACCTGTTCAAACCGTTTGACCCGCAAATCCTCAAACCCAAAGTCCAGGCCCTGCTTGAGCACCAGCGTAATCGCCGGGCCTTGCAGCGGTTGAGCCAGGATCTGGAAGCGGCGCGCGCTTTCAATGCCTCGGTGCTGGATAACGCCGCCGAAGGGATTCTGGTGGTGGGCGATGATGGTCTGATCCGCTTCGCAAACCCGGCCATGTCCCGCCTGCTCAATGCGACAGTCACCGAATTGCAAGGCGCGGAGTTTGTGGACTTCCTGCAAAAACCGCACGTGCCGGTGTGGGCTGATTCTGATATTTATGCCGGTTATCAACGGGGTGAGACCTGGCGCGTGCACGATGCAATCCTGCGCACCGCGCCGGGTCAGCAAGTGCCGGTGGCGCTGTCCTGTGCGCCATTGCCGTCCGAACAGCAGGCCATGGTGGTGACCGTGCTCGACATGTCGGTAGTCCGCCATCTGCATCAACAGCTGGAGTTCCAGGCTGTCACAGACCCGCTGACCGGGCTGCTCAATCGCCGTGGTTTCTACCAGACTGTCGAAAACCTGTTGTTGCGTGGTGAGCGCTCCGACGGTACGTGGGTTTTGTTGTACCTGGACCTTGATGGCTTCAAACGGGTCAATGATTCCTTGGGCCACGATGCCGGTGACCGGGTGCTGCGCTGGGTGTCCGAGCAGTTGAAAGCCTGCCTGCGGCCGTTCGATATTCTGGCGCGCATGGGCGGCGATGAGTTCACGGCGTTGCTCGATCTGGAGTGTCCCGAGCAAGCGGCGAAGATTGCCGAGAAGCTCATCGAGCGAATCTCGATCTGTCAGCAGATTGAAGGGCTGGATGTGGTGCTCGGCGCGAGCATCGGCATTGCGACCTATCCCGATTGCGGTTCCAACCTTGACGGCTTGTTGCGTGCCTCAGACATCGCGATGTACGAGGCCAAGCGTGCCGGGCGTCAGCAGTATCGTTTTTACGACCATGAAATGAACGGTCGCGCGCGCTCACGGCTGATGCTTGAAGACAGCGTGCGCACGGCCATCGAAAACCAGGATTTCAACCTGGTGTATCAACCGCAGGTGGCGATTGCCGACGGTCGCGTACGCGGGTTTGAAGCGTTGCTGCGCTGGCGGCATCCGAGTGTTGGCGATGTGCCTCCAGGGTTGTTTTTACCGCTGCTGGAAGAGGCGCGGCTGATCAGTCGTCTCGGCAGTTGGATTTACCATCACGGCGCCCAACAGCGAAAGGCCTGGGAAAGCCTGTTTGCCAAGGATCTGGTGCTTGGTGTGAGCTTGAGCAGTACCCAGTTCGGCATGCCGAACCTGGTCACTGAATTGCGTCAGGTGCTGGAGCGTCATGAGCTGCAGCCGTGTCAGCTGGAAGTTGAGATCACCGAAGATGCCTTGATACAAAATGTTGATGAGTCACGTAAGCAGCTGCGTCTGTTGCGTCACCTGGGGGTGCGCGTGGCGTTGGATGACTTTGGTTCAGGGCCGTGCTCGTTGGCTCATTTACGCGATCTGCAGTTGGACACGCTCAAGCTCGACCGGCACCTGATTGCCCGGATACTCGATTCACCCCGGGATGCGGCGCTGGCGCGCAGCGTCATTGAGTTATGCAAGCAATTCGGGATGCTGGTGATCGCCGAAGGCGTGGAGAGCGTTGCGCAGTATCAATGGCTTGAGGCCAACGGTTGCCAGTATGTGCAAGGTTTCCTGGTAGCCAGGCCGCTGATGGCCGAGGATGCCGCTGGGTTTGCGCAGCCGTTTGACTGGAGCGCGCTGACTGCCTGAATTCGCTACACTGGCGGTCTTTCGTCACTCTGTTGTTGGCCCATGACCGCGCTGAAGTACCTCCAGGCTTATCCCGCTGCCTTGCAAGACCAAGTGCGCCAGTTGATCGATCAGGATCGACTGGGGGACTACCTGAGCCAGCGTTACCCGGACAAGCACGCAGTGCAGAGTGACAAGGCGCTGTACAGCTACGCGCTGGAGTTGAAACAGGAATACCTGCGCAATGCGCCGGCCATCGACAAAGTGCTGTTCGACAACCGTCTCGACCTGACCCACCGTGCCCTCGGTTTGCACACGGCGATCTCGCGGGTGCAGGGCGGCAAGCTCAAGGCCAAGAAAGAAATTCGCATCGCCTCGTTATTCAAGGACGCCGCGCCGCAGTTTCTGAAAATGATCGTGGTGCATGAACTCGCGCACTTCAAAGAGTCCGATCACAACAAGGCTTTCTACAAGTTGTGCGAGCATATGCTGCCGGGCTATCACCAGCTGGAGTTCGACTTGCGGGTGTACCTCACCTGGCGGGATATGCAATAGCAGATCAATAGATCGTCTGAACATGGAGCGGGTGAATGGACGTCAGCAAGACCAAAAGCAGCTTTTACCGCCGCCTGTATGTGGCGTACCTGATCGACCGCGGTCTGGCCAGCAACGTCCCGGCACTCACCGACGTGACCGGCATGCCGCGGCGTACGGCCCAGGACACCATCGCCGCGTTGGCCGATCTGGATATCGTGTGCGAGTTCGAGCAGGAAGAGGGCGCGCGCAACCATGCCGGGCGTTATCGGATCCTGAGCTGGGGGGCAATTGATCCGCGCTGGATCGAACAGCATGTGCAGCAGATCAAAGCGGTGCTGGAATACCCCTGAGCTTTTGCGGTGTTGCCGCTGCTCGCGATGGGGCCCTCAAGAACGGCGCATGCCGATATGCGGAATGTCATCTTCCAGATATTCCTCGCCCACCACGACAAACCCGTAGCGCCCGTAATACCCCTGCAAATGCGCCTGGGCCGACAGATAGATCGGCACTTCAGGCCAGTATTTCTCAGCCTGTATCAAAGCCTGACTCATCAACTCATGACCCAGGCCCAGGCCCCGCGCCTGAGGAGCAATCACCACGCGGCCGATGACCACGTCGCCGCCCTGTGAAATCGGGTCGAGCAAACGCAGGTAGGCCACCAACTGATCGCCGTTCCAGGCCATCAAGTGGCAGGTGTCACCGTCCAGGTCCAGTCCATCGACTTCCTGATAGGCGCATTTCTGCTCAACGACGAACACTTGCGTGCGCAACTGCAAAATGGCGTACAACTGCTCTTTGCCCAGATCGCTGTGGTGTTTGCAGACCCAATCAATTGTCATCTTCACATTCCTTGAACAACGTTGTTCCGATACTAAGCGTCCCGTTGCCGGATGTCTTGCGGCATAAAAAACCGTGATAAAGGCCAAAATGCCATCATTCATTTCTCGCGGCGTTGTCATCTTTTTGTAATCTGCTTTGTAGCGGTTTGTTGTGGCTTCAATGAGCTACTGTTAGGGCCGGGGGTGTGGCCGTGATTCGGCATGCCGGCCTTCGAGTTTTGGCTAAAAGCACGCTGGGCTGCCCGCCCGCTAAGGATTTTTTAGCATGCCGCGATTGCATCGAGCTGTTGCTTTGATTGGATTGCTGTTGCTGAGCCAGATCGCCACAGCAGAAAAACTGCGGCTGGTGGCCGATGCCTGGCCACCCTTTACCGATGCCACACTGGTCAATGGCGGGGTGGCGACTGACATTGTCAGTACCGCGCTGGCGCGGGCCGGTTATGCCAGCGATTTCGAGCAGGTGCCTTGGGCCAGGGCTTTGCTGGGTGTGGGCGAAGGGCGTTACGACGTGCTGGTCAATGCCTGGTTCAACGAAGAGCGAACCCACATCGGGCAGTTTTCCAGTGAGTATTTGCTCAACCGGGTACTTTTCCTCAAGCGTAAAGACACGCCGATCGAATACAACAACTTGCAGCAACTGCACACCTATCCGGTTGCCGTGGTGCGCGGCTACGCCTATTCACCCGTGTTTGACGGTGACGCCGCCTTGCAGAAAGTCCAGGTGCAAAACTTCCCCATGGCCGTGCGCATGCTCGCCGCAGACCGGGTGAAGCTGACGCTGGAAGACGAATTCGTCGCCCGCTATTACCTGGCGCGCGAATCCTCCAAGGTGCGCAATGCCGTGGAGTTCCTGCCCAATCCCTTGAGTGAAAACAGCCTGCACATTCTGGTCAGCCTGAAGAACCCTGACCATGAAGAGATTGTTGCCGGGTTCGACCGCGAGATTGCAGCGATGAAGGCTGATGGTAGCTATGAGCAGTTGCTCAGGCAGCATGGGATGTGACGTCTGCTGTTGTGGCGAGGGAGCTTGCTCCCGCTGGGTTGCGAAGCGACCCAAGACAAGCTGCTCGATGTGTCAGGTAGAAAACCATTTACCGGTTTTACGGCTGCTGCGCACCCGAGCGCGAGCAAGCTCGCTCGCCACAGGGGCGCGCTCACTCCTCGCTCGTATCCTTGATCAAATGCGCCGCCAGCGTGCGCAACGGCCCCAGTTGCCGGCAGATTAACCCCAGTTGGGTTTGCACCAGACGCTGACCTTCGTCGATCTCGTCAGGCATTTGTTCGAGCCCGGCAGCCAGGGCTTCTTCGTCGTCGCTCTGAATCGCAATCGGCAGTTTGCTCGCCAGCCCTTGGGCGATTTCGTCGATGCTGGCCGCCAGGCTGACACCGGCACCGTTGATCAGCTGTTCCCGAACGTCAGCGGGTAGCTGGATTTCACGGTGTGCGCCGAGGCCCGAGAGGTAGCTGAGCAAGGTGTGGGAAAGCACCAGGAAACGGAAACCGACGTCGGCGTCCTTTCGGAAATGCCCCGGCTCCATGAGCATGTTGGCCAAGGTGGTCGACAGCGCCGCATCGGCGTTGTGGGCATTGCGTCGAGCCAGCCGATAGGCCAGGTCATCACGTTTGCCGACAGCGTATTGCTGCATGATCTGGCGCAGGTAAATGCTGTTGCAGGTCAGGGTATTGGCCAGCACTTTGTTCAGCCGACGACCCTGCCAGTCTGGCAGGAACAGCAGCACCGCGAGCCCCGCGATCAGACCGCCGAGCAAGGTGTCGAGCAGCCTTGGCAGGAACAGCCCGTAACCGTCGCCGACCTGGTTGAAACAGAACAGCACCATCAAGGTGATCGCTGCTGTCGCCAGCGTGTAGCGGGTGGTGCGGTTGATAAAGAACACCACACCAGCGGCAATCGCGAAACACGATTGCACCAGCGGGTTGGGGAACAGATCGAACAATGCCCAGGCCAGGGTCAGGCCGATCGCCGTGCCGAGGATCCGCTGGCCGAGTTTGCGCCGGGTGGCGCCGTAGTTCGGTTGGCAGACAAACAGCGTGGTGAGGATGATCCAGTAGCCCTGCGAGGGGTGGATCAAATGCACCATGCCGTAGCCGACGGTCAGGGCCAGAGGCAAACGCAGGGCATGCCGAAACAGCAACGAGGTCGGCGTCAGTTGCGTGCGCAGGCGCGTCCAGACGTCCTTGAGGTTGCGCGGTGAACGGTCGAGCAGGCTGCTGTCGCTGGCGTCGGCCAGGTTGTCGGGGTTACTCGCGTCGCTGAGCAAGCGATCAAGAGTGCTGAGGTTGGCTGCCAGTGCGCGCAATGAACGCAGCAGACCGCGCCAGGCCGGGTTACTCTGGATGCGCAGGTGTTCGAGGGAGGCGTGCAGGTCGCTCAGGGCTTGCGCAAAGCTGTCGTCATAGACGAACGGCTGGCGCATCTGTATCGACTCGGCCAATGCCCGGCAGGCTTTGCCTTGCTGGCGCAGCAGGCGTTGGCAGCGGAACAGCACATCGCTGTGGAAAAAGGCTTCGGCCAGGGCGTTGTACGGATAGTGCGAAGAACTGGCGCGTTCGTGGATGTCCTGGGCGAGGAAATACAGCTTCAGGTAACGACTGAGTTTCGAGCCCGGCCGACCGTTGCCGACCCGGTGCAGGATGATTTCCTTGGCAGCGTTGAGCGCTGCGACCACTCGGCCATTCTGCTGCGCCAGTTCCAGCCGGCGGGCTTCGACGTCCATCTGGCGGATCGGCTCGAACAGCGATGATTTGAGCTTCAGGTAAAACCCCAGCTCGCGAAACAGTCGCGCCAGGCTCTGTTGCACCGGCTGGTTGGAAAACAGCGCCTGCCACAACACCGAGAGCAAGCCGTACCAGGCGGCGCCGGCCACCAGCAACACCGGTTCATGCCAGAAATCGGTGACCGCGCCGCCGCGCTGGTCCACACCGATCATGGTGTACACCGACAGAATCAATGTCGCGGAGGCAATCGCGCCATAGCGTTCGCCCAAGGCGCCGAGCATGGTCAGGCCGAAACTGGCCAGTGCCAGGGCGACCACGAAGATGTACGGATAGGGGAATAGCAGCTCGACCGAGAACGCGGCAACGCTGAAGCACACCAGGGTCACGGCCAACGCATTGAGCCGGCCTTGCCAGCTGTCGTCGGTCTCGGCCAGGGCACTGGCGATAATCCCCAGGAACAGCGGGATCAGCAGGCCCATTTCATTTTTATACCAGCACAGCGCCATGGTGCCGGTCAGGGCGATGAACACCCGCACGCTGTAGCTGAATTTATCCAGCGCCCAAAGGCGACGCAGAGTCTGACGAAACGAGGTTGATGGCATGAAGTGCGGAGGCCTTCCGGGGCAATGCAGCTAAATTGAGCCAGTAATGACGACGACGCAATGGCGCCGATCACATCTGACAGCAAAAACTGTTCCTTCCTGGGTAAAACTGTCAGGTCTGCATTGAACCCTGTGGCGAGGGAGCTTGCTCCCGCTCGGCGGCGTAGCCGTCGTAAACCCTATGCATGCGGTGTGTCTGGCAGACAGTGGTGACAGGTTTTGGGTCTGCTTCGCAGGCCAGCGGGAGCAAGCTCCCTCGCCACAAAACCCCGCCCCTCACAATGTGTAAGTCAGGCGTACTGCGCCGCTGCGTAACCCGAGGCCCAGGCCCATTGGAAGTTGAAGCCGCCCAGGTGCCCGGTAACGTCCAGCACTTCACCGATGAAGTACAGGCCGGGGCTTTTCAGCGATTCCATGGTTTTGGACGAGACTTCGTGGGTGTCGACGCCGCCGAGCGTGACTTCGGCGGTGCGATAGCCTTCGGTGCCGGCCGGGACCAGCGTCCAGCTCGCGAGTTTTGTGGCGATATCGGCCAGTTCAGCGTGGGTGTATTGCTTCATTGGCTTGGAGGCGAACCAGTTATCGGCCAACAGGTTGGCCATCTTCTTGGTGAAGATTTCGCCGAGCAGGGTTTTCAGCTCGCTGTTCGGCCGCTCGGCTTGCTGCTGTTGCAGCCAGCTCGGCACGTCGTGGTCGGGCAAAAGATTGATTTCGACTGTGTCACCGGATTGCCAGAATGACGAGATCTGCAAAATCGCCGGGCCGCTGAGGCCGCGATGGGTGAACAGGATGTTCTCGCGAAAGCTCTGATCGTTGCAGCTCACCAGGCAATCCACCGACGTACCGGAGAGTTCGGTGCATAGCTCTTTGAGTTGGTCGGTGATGGTGAACGGCACCAGGCCGGCGCGGGTGGGCAGCAACTGGTGGCCAAACTGCTTGGCCACCTGATAACCGAAACCGGTAGCGCCCAGGGTTGGAATCGACAGGCCGCCGGTGGCGATCACCAGCGATTCGCAGGTCAACTGGCCCAGCGTGGTTTCCAGCAGGTAGCCGCTGTCGAGTTTTTCGATCTGCTGGATCGAGGTGTCGAGGTGCAGGCTGACGCCGACCTGATCGCACTCGTCGAGGAGCATGCCGAGGATGTCGCTGGATTTGTTATCGCAGAACAGCTGGCCGAGCTTTTTCTCGTGGTACGGCACGCCGTGCTTGGCCACCATCGCGATGAAATCCCACTGGGTATAGCGCGCCAGTGCGGATTTGCAGAAGTGGGCGTTTTGCGAGAGAAAATTGCTTGGCTCGGTGTACATGTTGGTGAAATTGCAGCGGCCACCACCTGACATGAGGATTTTCTTGCCGGCCTTGTTTGCGTGGTCGAGCAACATCACCTTGCGCCCGCGCCCGGCGGCGGTCAGTGCACACATCAACCCAGCGGCGCCAGCGCCAATGATCACGACTTCGGTAGAGCGCAAAACGGTGTCCTCAAGTTTCGTTAGCTAGGCTGGCAAGTGCTTTTGTGGCGAGGGAGCTTGCTCCCGCTCGAGTGCGTAGCACTCGCAAAGCCAGCGGATGCGTTCTGACTGTTAAAACGCGGTAGCAGGTTTTGGGCCTGCTTCGCAGGCCAACGGGAGCAAGCTCCCTCGCCACAGAGGTGGGCTGCGCTTGTTACAAAATCCGTACGCGCAGCGAGCGGCCTTTGATCTTGCCGTCGCTCAAGCGCTGCACGGCTTGCTTGGCGATCCCGCGCTCCACGGCGACATAGGCCTGGTAGTCGAAGATCGCGATCTTGCCGACCTGGGCGCCAGGAACACCGGCATCGCCGGTCAGTGCGCCAAGGATGTCACCGGGGCGAACCTTGTCTTTACGGCCGGCGCCGATGCACAGGGTGCTCATGGCCGGCAGCAGCGGGGCGCCGCCCTGGGAGGTCAGGCTGCCCAGTTGATCCCAGCTCAGCGGTGACTTCTGCAGTTGCTCGATGGCTTGGGCGCGATGCGCTTCGGACGGCGCTACCAGGCTGATGGCGATGCCTTTCTCACCGGCACGACCGGTACGGCCAACGCGGTGAATGTGGATTTCCGAGTCACGGGCCAGTTCGACGTTGACCACCATGTCCAGCGCATCGATGTCCAGACCACGGGCAGCGACGTCGGTGGCGACCAGTACCGAGGTACTGCGGTTGGCGAACATTGCCAGCACCTGGTCGCGATCACGCTGTTCCAGGTCACCGTGCAGGCCAACGGCCGAGATGCCTTTGGCGGTCAGGTGGTCGACGGTTTCCTGCACTTGCTGCTTGGTGAAGCAGAAAGCGACGGTCGATTGCGGGCGGTAATGGGCGAGGACCTTGACCACCGCGTCCATGCGCTCTTCCGGCGAAATCTCGAAGAAACGCTGCTCGATCTGCGTGTCGTCGTGGAACGCCTCGGCCTTCACTTGCTGCGGGTTACGCATGAACTTCGATGCCAACTGCTTGATGCCCACCGGATACGTGGCGGAGAAGAGCAGGGTCTGGCGACGCTCAGGGCACTGGGCGATGATTTCTTCGATGGAATCGTAGAAACCCATGTCGAGCATGCGATCGGCTTCGTCGAGGATCAGCGTGTTCAGGCCGTGGAGCACCAGCGAACCCTTGCGCAGGTGCTGCTGGATGCGCCCCGGAGTGCCGACGATGATGTGCGCGCCGTGCTCCAGCGAACCGATCTGTGGACCGAACGACACGCCGCCACACAGGGTCAGCACCTTGATGTTGTCTTCGGCGCGGGCCAGACGACGGATTTCCTTGGCGACCTGGTCAGCCAGTTCGCGAGTCGGGCAGATCACCAGTGCCTGGCAGCCGAAGAAGCGCGGATTGATCGGGTTCAGCAGGCCGATACCGAAGGCGGCGGTTTTGCCGCTGCCGGTCTTGGCCTGGGCGATCAGGTCCATCCCCTTGAGGATCACCGGCAAGCTTTGCGCCTGGATCGGCGTCATCTGGGCATAACCGAGGGAGTCGAGGTTAGCCAGCATGGCGGCGGACAGCGGCAAAGTATTAAAAGCGGTGGCGATGGTGGTCACGGGACTGGCCTGCAAAACAAAATGTCGCGCAGTGTACCAGCCCAGTGGCCATTCGCCCTAAGGCTCTATGTGCGATTCCGGACGCTTGACGCGCCGTCCGTCTTCTCTCGACAGTTGCGAGAAGATCGTCGCAGCGAGCATTGCCATGACTCCGACGGTCACGAAGGTCAGCTGGAACGCGCCCAGCACCGTGTCCACGCCATCATTGCCGACCTGCGCCGTGAAGCCGCCCAGCAGGGCGCCGGCGCAGGCAACGCCGAGACTCAGCGACAACTGCGCGACCACCGACAGCAGGCTATTGCCGCTGCTGGCGCTGGCGTCGTCGAGGTCGATCAGGGTCACGGTGTTCATCGCCGTGAACTGCAAGGAGTTGATTGCTCCGAGTATCGCCAGTTGCACCAGCAGCAACCAATAAGGCGTTTGTTCGCTGACCAGGCCCATGCTCGCCAGCATGATTCCCAGTGCCAGGGTATTGCCGGTGAGCACGATGCGATAACCCAGGCGTTCGATCAGCGGTCGAGCGATCGACTTGGCAAACATCGCCGCCGCGGCCAGCGGCAACATGCTCATCCCGGCCAGGGAGGGCGAGTAGCCCAAGGCGACCTGTAGCAGTAACGGCACCAGAAACGGCAGGGCGCCGCTGCCCAGCCGGGCGAACAGGTTGCCGAGAATCCCCACGGCAAAGGTCCGGGTCTTGAACAGCGCTGGCGCGAACAGCGGATTGTCGATGTGCCCGGCCCGCAGCCAGTAAGCCGCCAGGCACGCCATGCCGCCGAACAACAGCAACATCACCCGCAAATGCGGCAGGTGCAGTTCGCCCAGGCCTTCCATGGCAATGGTGATCAGCACCATCGCCGCGCCGAACAGCAGGAAACCCAAGCCATCGAAGCGCGTGCGCTCAGAGCCGCGCAGGTCCGGGATGAACTTCCAGACCGCGTAGCAGCCGACCAGCCCGACCGGCAGGTTGATCAGGAAGATCCAGTGCCAGGTCAGGTATTGCACCATCCAGCCGCCCATGGTCGGGCCGATCAGTGGCCCGAGCAGGCCGGGGATGGTGATGAAGCCCATGATCCGCACCAGCTCCGAACGCGGATAAGCGCGCAGCACCACCAGGCGCCCGACCGGCAACATCAATGCGCCGCCCAGCCCCTGAATCACCCGGGCGCCGACCAGCATGG
This sequence comes from Pseudomonas fluorescens HK44, assembly GCF_000217955.3. Classification (GTDB taxonomy): domain Bacteria; phylum Pseudomonadota; class Gammaproteobacteria; order Pseudomonadales; family Pseudomonadaceae; genus Aquipseudomonas; species Aquipseudomonas fluorescens_AQ. Next base: position 443,888 of record NZ_AFOY02000019.1, read on the forward strand.
TCAAGGTGCTGGAGAGTGCACAGAGCAAAGAGCCGAGGCTGAACAAGAGGATCGCACCGAAGAAGATTTTCTGGGTGCCGAAGCGATCGGCAACCCAGCCCGACGCCGGAATCAGCAAGGCGACCGTGAGCATGTAGGCGATGATCACGCCCTGCATGCGCAGTGGGTCTTCGGCCAGATCGAGGGCCATGGCGGGCAGGGCGGTGTTGAGGATGGTCCCGTCGAGGGACTGCATGAAAAACGCAATCGCCACCACCCACGGGACCCAACGGGCGGTGATTGCATCAAGAGCCGGACGGTTGGGCATGGGACCTCGTGTGGGTTGTACAGGTAATACTTGCTCTTTGTGGCGAGGGAGCTTGCTCCCGCTCGGCTGCGCAGCAGTCGTAATCCAGCCAGTGCGGTCCGTCTGGTGAACCGCGCTTGCTGATTTCGGGGCCGCTGCGCGACCCAGCGGGAGCAAGCTCCCTCGCCACAAGGTGTTACGTGTTTACAGCGTCAATGTCAGGCGGCTGACCAGCGCTCCCGGCAACACCGCCGAAGCCGTGGCCCGCTGGCTGTAGGTGCTGGGCGACAAAATCAGCTCACGTTCACTCGTCAGTGCTTCCAGCTGCGAACCGAGCAGGCTGTAGGCGCTGTCATCGAAGCGCATGGTGCTGACCGGTGCCTGAATCTCGCCGTTTTCGACCCAGAAGGTCGCGAAACGGGTCATGCCGGTCAGGCGTGCGGCCGGTTGGTCCGAGTAATTCAGGTACCACAGGTTGCTGATATACAAGCCGGTGCCGAGCTGCTTGAGGATTTCAGCTTCCGGCAACGCACCGGCGGCCATGTTCAAAGCACTCGGCGACTCACCGCCGCTGGCGCCGTTGGCGGTCAGACCGTATTCGGCGGCGCTGCGCGAGCCGACCAGCTGCTCGCCAGCCTTGCCCGCAACGATCAACCCGAGATCGCTGCGCGGGTAGCCTTCGCCGGAAAACGCCGGGCTCAGGGATCCACCGACTTTTTCATCCAGTGAGAGCAATGGGCTGAAGCTGTTATCACCCGCGTAGAGTTTTTGCAGCGGGCTGCTTTTGCTGGCAATCGACTGCGCGGAGAAACCACCCCAGCAGAGCATGCCGACAATCTCTTCCAGTGCGGCCGGCGCCAGATAGGCGCGGTACTGACCCGGCGCCAACGTGCGCAGTGGCCGCCCCAAGAACTCCAATTGCTCGCGGGCCTGCTGGAAGCGTTTGGCGAAACCTTCGCTGTTCCAGTCGTGCCCGGCGTAGCTGGCTTTCACCGCTTGGCCGTTGGCGTGGAACAGGCTGAAGTCGAAATTGAAGCTGTTGGCCTGATGCCAGCCAAAGGCACCGGACGAACTGGCGAAACCCCGGCTGATGGGCCCGGCGGCGTAGAACCCGACCAGGTCGAGCCCTTCGGCGGCTCGGGCGATTTCGGCAACCACCTGCTCGGTGTCCGGCAACGGGTGGTCCTGCACGTTCTTGCTCTGCCAACCCGTGTGGTTGAGCAGCAGATACGGATCCTGCGGTAACAGCGGCAGGGTCTCGCGCAGCTGTTGCAGACCTTCGGCCAGGCGCTGAAGGTCGACCTCGGGATCACCGGCGAGGGTGATACTGAGGTCTGCATGCCGGCCGTTATTGATCAGTTTGAAACCGACGCTGGCTTGCTGGACCTGGCCGGCCTGGCGCACCTTGGCGTGGTTGAAGCGTACGAAGGCCGACGATTCGGCTGCGTAGCTCAAGGTGAACTGCTCAGGCTCGCGCAGGGCACTGCGCAAACAGGCCACCAGTCCTTTGAATTGTTCGACCTGACTCAATGCCGTACTCATCAGGCGTCTCCTCCAAACACATCAATGTTGCTGAACACGCAGGCCGGCGAGGCGTGGCCGACGCGGATCACCTGGTTCGGTTCGCCTTTGCCGCAGTTCGGCGTGCCCAGCACCTTGAAGGTGCCGACGTCGCCAACGGCGCTGAGGTTGCGCCAGAACTGCGCAGAAATACCCCGGTAGTTCGGGTTTTTCACCACGCCCTTGAGTTCGCCGTTTTCAATCAACTGGCCCCACTCGCAGCCGAACTGGAATTTATTCCGCGCGTCGTCAATTGACCATGAGCGGTTAGTCGACATCAGCACGCCGTGTTCGATGCCGCTGATCAACTGTTCGAGCGACTGGTCGCCAGGCTCGATGTTGAGGTTGGCCATGCGGTCGATGGGTGGACGGTTCCAGCCGCAGGCGCGGCTGTTGGCGACGCCGTCGAGGCCTGCACGAAATTGCGACAGCGCGCCGCCCAGTGGGCGGATCAGCAAGCCTTCGCGGATCAGCAATTGTTTGCTCGCCGCCGTGCCGTCGTCGTCATGGCCGTAGCTGGCGAGCTGCTCGGGAATGTCCGGGTCGAAGGTCACGTTGAGCAGTTTTGAGCCGTATTGCAGGCTGCCGAAATCGCTGGTTTTGACGAAGCTGGTGCCGGCGTAATTGCGCTCGTCACCGAGGATTCGGTCCAGTTCCAGCGGGTGGCCGATGGACTCGTGGATCTGCAGCATCATTTGGTCCGGCATCAGCAGCAGGTCGCGTTTGCCTTGCGGGGTATTGGGGGCGAGCAGCAATTGCAGCGCCTGATCGGCGACGTGCGGGCCGGCGCCGATCAGGCCGCAGCGGCTGATTACGTCTGCGCCGCCTTGCTGGCCGAAGTTTTCGCGGCCCAGGCTGCGGGTCTGGCTGTCGTTGCCGTTGTAGGCGGTGACATCCAGCCCCGGGTAGACGAAGCGTTGCGCCTGACGCAATTCGGCGCCGGCGCTGTTGAGGTAGATCTGCTCGACGTGCGTGATGCCGATGCTGACCTGCCAGTTCACCAGTCGCTCGTCCTTGGGCACGGCGGCGGATTCGGCACCGAGCAGTTGGTAGCAATCGCTGAGGGACGGGAAGGGTTGTGCAAGATTCGGTGAAAGGTAATCGGCGCGATCGCTGGAAACAGTTTGCTGGCGCAGATCGAGCAGGGCGTGGGCGGCAATCGAGCGGGCCTGTCGTTCGGCGCGGTCGAGGGCGGCTTGCAGGCCTGATGGCGACAGGTCGTTGGTCGCGGAATAAGCTTCGACGCCATTGACCCGTGCAGTCAGCATCGCCCCTTCGTCACGGCTCAGGCTTGGAGGCTCGGCAACGTTTTTGCGTACCGACAGGTACTGACCCGACTCACGCACATAGCGCAGCGAAAAGAATTCAGCGCCCGTGCGCAAGGCAGCGAAACGCTGCTTGAGCTGGGGGTGGAAATCGAACATGCGGGGACCTCCTTGTGAGTATCGGCGACCTTGAGGGCCTCATCGCGGGCAAGCCTTGCTCCTACAGGTTCAGGGTTGAATCATCGGTGTGAGATTCACCACAAAACCGTAGGAGCAAGGCTTGCCCGCGATGCTTTTGGCGATTAGACCGGGCAACCCTTGGCGCGCAAGATGGCATCAAACCGATCCGGGTCCAGCGTTCCGGCTTCGATAGCCGCCAGCGTGGCCTTTTCCCGGGCGAGCAGGTCGTGGCAACGCACCAGCAGCTCCGGCAGTTCGCTGCGCGATGCCGCTACCACGCCGTCACCGTCGCCAATCATCAGGTCGCCAGGGGCGACCAGCATGCCGGCGCAGGAAATCGGTACGTTGATTTCGCCGCCACCGTCAGTGCTCGGGCCTCGGTGCACGCCGCCGATGGCGTAGGCCGGCAGTTCGCCGGTTTGCCACTCGTCGAGGTCACGCAGGGCGCCGTTGATCACCACGCCGACGATCCCGGCCTTGAGGGCCATGGCGCGCATGATGCCGCCGAACACGGCGCGGGTCAGGTCGGCACTGCCGTCGATCACCAGCACGTCGCCCGGGCGGGCCATCTGCATGGCTTTGAGAATCATCAGGTTGTCGCCGGGGCGCACGCGAACCGTCAGCGCGCTGCCCAACATCGGCGCATTGCCGTGGAAGGCTTTCAAACCCAGGCCACCGACGTTGCGACCCAGGCAGTCGCTGACGGCGGCGGCAGGGATCTTGCTGAATTCCTTCAGCCACTTCGGATCGAGGGGTTCTACATTGGGATTGATCAGGTAGCCGGTGGGCCATTTGCTCGAAGACACGACATCAAACATGAGTAAGCCTCGTGGCCAGCCAGGTGGCGGCTTGTCGATGGGGGCGGGGGGTGAAACGTTTGCGCGGTGACTAGAGTAGGCCTGCGCGGGGGGTGGGATCAAGGGTGAAGCGGTGTGGGAAGGGTTTATGCGGTGTGAGGCAGGAAGGAAGGCGTTGATTGGACGGACGTCATCGCGGGCAAGCCTTGCTCCTACAGGATTGGGGGTGATCACCATTACGTGATTCAACCCCCGTACCGTAGGAGCAAAGCTTGCTCGCGATGGCCGCGCTGCGGTGTAACGGTTACTGCGCGGTTGGGCCCACTTCACGCAACGGCTTGCCACGCACCGGGGCGTCGCCCGCTACGTAGTACTTGGCCTTGCTGCGTGGCAGTGGCTGACGGCCACGGATCTTGTCGGCGATTTTTTCGGCGATCATGATCGTTGGCGCGTTCAGGTTACCGGTGGTGATCAGCGGCATGATCGAGGCATCGACTACGCGTAGGCCCTGCATCCCGTGGACGCGACCCTGGCCATCGACCACGGCCATTTCGTCGGTGCCCATTTTGCACGAGCAGGACGGGTGGAACGCGGTTTCGGCGTGCTCACGGATGAACTTGTCGAGTTGCTCGTCGGTTTGCACTTCGATGCCCGGGCTCAGCTCGCGACCACGGAACGCGTCGAGTGCCGGCTGCTGCATGATTTCACGGGTCAGGCGGATGCCGTCGCGAAATTCCTGCCAGTCTTGCTCGGTAGCCATGTAGTTGAACAGGATGCTCGGGTGCTGGCGCGGATCCTTGGATTTGACCTGGATGCGGCCACGGCTTGGCGAACGCATGGAGCCCATGTGCGCCTGGAAGCCGTGCTCTTTCACACCGTTGCTGCCGTTGTAGTTAATCGCTACCGGCAGGAAGTGGTACTGAATGTTCGGCCATTCGAAGTCCGGACGTGTACGGATAAAACCGCCGGCCTCGAACTGGTTGCTGGCGCCGATGCCGGTGCCGTTGAACAGCCACTCGGCACCAATGGCCGGCTGGTTGTACCAGAGCAGCGACGGGTACAGCGAAACCGGCTGGGTGCATGCGTATTGCAGGTACAGCTCCAGGTGGTCCTGCAGGTTCTCGCCGACGCCTGGCAGGTCGTGAACCACGGGAATGTCGAGGCTCTTGAGCAGCTTGGCCGGGCCGACGCCGGAGCGTTGCAGGATTTGCGGCGAAGCGATCGCGCCGCTGCACAGCAACACTTCTTTGCGTGCACGGGCTTCAACGCGCTCTTCGGCGCTGCCCACCAGGTAACGTACGCCAACCGCACGCTTGCCTTCGAACAGAATCTTGTCGGTCAGGGCGTGGGTGACGATGTTCAGGGTCGAGCGCTTTTTGGCGGTGTCCAGGTAACCACGTGCGGTGCTGGAGCGACGGCCTTTAGGCGTCACGGTACGGTCCATCGGGCCGAAACCTTCTTGCTGGTAGCCGTTCAGGTCCTCGGTACGCGGGTAACCGGCCTGTACGCCTGCTTCAACCATCGCGTGGAACAGCGGGTTGTTGCCGGCTTTAGGCGTGGTCACGCTGACCGGGCCTTCGCCACCGTGGTAGTCGTTCGGGCCGATGTCGCGGGTTTCCGCTTTGCGGAAGTACGGCAGGCAGTCCAGGTAGCTCCAGTCTTCCAGGCCAGGGTTTTTCGCCCAGCCGTCGTAGTCCATGGCGTTACCGCGGATGTAGCACATGCCGTTGATCAGCGAAGAGCCGCCCAGGCCCTTGCCGCGACCGCATTCCATCCGGCGGCCGTCCATGTGTGGCTCTGGATCGGTCTCGTAGGCCCAGTTGTAGCGACGGCCTTGCAGCGGGAACGCCAGTGCCGCAGGCATTTGCGTGCGGAAGTCGAAACGGTAGTCCGGGCCGCCGGCTTCGAGCAGCAGGACGGTGACGCCTTCGTCTTCAGTCAGACGGGTCGCCAGGGTGTTACCGGCAGAGCCGGCCCCGATGATGATGTAGTCGTATTCCTGGGACATTGAATGCACCCTCTTGAATTGTGGTCAGGTCGCGCTTGCCTTGCTGCCACTCACTGTGGCGAGGGAGCTTGCTCCCGCTCGGCTGCGCAGCAGGCGCAAAATCAGCGACTGTGGTTTGTCTGAAGAAGCACGGTGCCTGGGTTGGGGCCGCTTTGCGGCCCAGCGGGAGCAAGCTCCCTCGCCACAAAAGGCCCCAGCCACAGGTTGTGCGTCAGATCAGAAAACCGAGGCGTAATCGCCCAGCTCGACCTGTACCGATTTGATGCGGGTGAAGTTGTTCAGCGAGCTGATGCCGTTCTCACGACCGACACCCGACTGCTTGTAGCCGCCGACCGGCATCTTGGCGTCGGACTCGCCCCAGGCGTTGATCCAGCAGATACCGGCTTCCAGTTGATGAATCACGCGGTGAGCGCGGTTCAGATCCTTGGTGACGACGCCAGCGGCCAGGCCGAACTCGGTGTCGTTGGCGCGGCGGATCACTTCTTCTTCGGTTTCGTAAGTCAGGATGCTCATCACCGGGCCAAAGATTTCTTCACGAACGATGGTCATCTCGTCGGTGCAGTCGCTGAACACGGTCGGTGCCACGAAGGCGCCTTTGGCGAACTCGCCGTCGGTCAGACGATCGCCGCCGCACAGCAGGCGTGCGCCTTCTTCCTTACCTTTGGCGATGTAGCCGAGCACACTTTCCATGTGGGCGAAGCTGACCAGCGGGCCGAAGTTGGTGTTTTCGTCTTGCGGGTTGCCGACGCGGATGCGCGCGACGCGTTCCACGATCTTGGCTTCGAAAGCAGCTTTCAGGTGGCTCGGTACGAACACGCGAGTGCCGTTGGTGCAGACCTGACCGGAGCTGTAGAAGTTGGCCATCATCGCAGTGTCGGCGGCGCGATCGAGGTCGGCGTCGTCGAAAATGATCAGCGGGGATTTGCCGCCCAGTTCCATGGTCACGTCTTTCAAGGACGAACCGGAAGCGCTGGCCATGACCTTCTTGCCAGTGTCGGTGCCGCCGGTGAAGGAGACTTTTTCGATGCGTGGGTGCTCGGTCAGCCAGGTGCCGACTTCACGGCCGCTACCGGTCAGAACGTTGAACACGCCTGCTGGCAGGCCCGCTTCGGTGTAGATCTCAGCCAGTTTCAAGGTGGTCAGGGAAGTGACTTCGCTTGGCTTGAAGATCATCGCGTTACCGGCCGCCAGGGCTGGAGCGGATTTCCACAGAGCGATCTGGATCGGGTAGTTCCACGCACCGATACCGGCCACGATGCCCAGTGGCTCGCGACGGGTGTAAACGAACGATGTGGTGCGCAGCGGGATTTGTTCGCCTTCGATGGCGGGCACCAGGCCTGCGTAGTATTCCAGTACGTCAGCGCCGGTAACGATGTCGACGTAGCGGGTTTCGGAGTACGCCTTGCCGGTGTCCAGGGTTTCCAGCGCAGCCAGTTCATCGTTGCGCTCGCGCAGGATTTCAACGGCACGGCGCAGGATGCGCGAACGCTCCATGGCGGTCATTGCGGCCCAGATTTTCTGGCCCTTTTCGGCGCTGACGACAGCGCGCTCAACGTCGGCGAAGGTTGCACGTTGCACAGTGGCGAGAACTTCACCGTTAGCCGGGTTGATGGCTTCGAAGGTGGCGTCGCCGCTGGCGTCGGAGTAACCGCCGTCGATGTAAAGTTTTTGCAGTTCGAAACGGGCCATAGAGTCCTCGCAAGTGCATTAGTTATTGGCGTCAGCCACTGGACGTGCCATACAGCCTGGGCACGTTGATCAGTCGCCGTTCAGGGGCCGAGCGGTTATGTGTGCTCCAGCAACTCCTGCTTGGCCAGTTGGATATCCATATATTCGTAAGCGATTCGTTGTGCCTGCTCGGTGTCGAAAGCGTCTCCCGACAGCGCGCCGCGCAACCACAAACCATCAATCAGGGCCGCCAGCCCGCGTGCTGCGCTGCGTGCCTGATCAAGCGGCAGCGCTCGGCGGAACTCGCAGCACAGGTTGGAATACAGGCGGTGATCGTTGATCCGCTGCAACCTGTGTAAAGACGGTTGGTGCATGCTGGTTGCCCAGAAGGCCAACCAGGTTTTCATTGCCGGGCCATTGACCTGGCTGGCGTCGAAGTTGCCTTCGATAATCACCTGAAGATGAGCCCGCGGGCTGTTATCTCTCAGCGCCAGGCGGCGCGCGGTGACGTTCTCGCTGAGGACGTTCATCAGATACCGCATCGTGGCGGCGATCAGGCCATTCTTGTCCTGAAAATAGTGACTGATGATGCCGTTCGAGACACCAGCCAAACGGGCGATCAGCGCAATGCTGGCGTCCCCCATCCCGACCTGATCGACGGCCTGCAATGTGGCTTCGATCAACTGCTGACGGCGGATGGGTTGCATACCGACCTTGGGCATCTTGCACATCTCCTTAGGCCTCCCGGTGGACGAAAACCGGCTACCGGATTGAGGGCCAGTCTATTTTGTTTTGATTGAACGTTCAATCAACAAAGAATAAGATCTGCGACAAATCGTCGCTGCCTACAGGTTTTTCCTACAAGTGGTTGGCGGAAAAACGACATCCGAAAATGCTCGAAACCCTTACGGGGCATGCTGCGAACCGAATTCAATGGACGTGTTGAATGGGCAAGACGCTCAGGGTCATGTGCTGTGTCATGGGCGCGCACGCGATCTTCGAGGTCGGTTTTCAACACTGCTGCCGCGGTTTCGGGCTTTTTTTCGAGGTGTCTTTATATCACTCGCTGGTCGGCTGCCAACTAACCGATTGGTCGGGTACTGCTTTGCCTTGTGTCTTTCTCTCGCACTGCCTGGAGCATCTGTGCAATGAGTTCTGCCTCTCTTATAAAGACCCCACCCGAAAAGGTGGCGGTCAACGGCTGGGTGTTCTACACCTCGACCGCATTGATCCTGCTGCTGACCGCCATCCTCATCGCCGCACCACAAGAAGCCGGGAGAATGCTGGGGATCGCTCAGGCCTGGTTGTCGCGCAGTTTCGGCTGGTACTACATGGTGGTGATCGCCGCCTATTTGGTATTCGTCGTCGGCCTGGCGTTTTCGTCCTACGGCAAGCTCAAACTGGGCAGCAAGGACGATACTCCGGACTTCAGCTATGGCGCCTGGGCCGGGATGCTGTTCTCGTCCGGTATCGGTATCTCGCTGCTGTACTTCGGTGCATCCGAACCGCTGGATCACTACTTCAATCCGCCGGAAGGCGTGGCCGGTAGCAACCTGGCAGCGCGTCAGGCGGTGCAACTGACATTCCTGCATTGGGGCCTGCATGGCTGGGCGATCTACGCTTTGGTCGGCTTGGCCGTGGCGTACTTTGCCTACCGTCATAACCAGCCGCTGGCGTTGCGTTCGGCGCTGTATCCGCTGGTGGGCGAGCGTTGGGTCAAAGGCGCGGCCGGTCATGCGGTAGACGGCTTTGGCATGTTCGTGACCCTGCTGGGTCTGGTGACCAACCTGGGGATCGGCTCGCTGCAAGTGTCGTCGGGTCTTGAGAACCTGTTCGGCATGGAGCACAGCAACACCAACCTGCTGATCGTGATCATCGTGATGAGCACCGTGGCGACCATCGCTGCCGTGTCGGGCGTGGAAAACGGCATCCGCCGTTTGTCCAACCTGAACATCGTGCTGTTCAGCGGCCTGCTGATTTTCGTCCTGCTGTTCGGCCCGACCCTGCACCTGCTCAACGGCTTCGTGCAGAACATCGGCGACTACCTGAACGGCGCGGTGCTGAAAACCTTCGACCTGTACGTGTACGAAGCCGACAACGCCAAATCCGAGCGCTGGTTGGGCCTGTGGACCCTGTTCTACTGGGCCTGGTGGATTTCCTGGGCGCCATTCGTAGGCATGTTCATCGCGCGTATTTCCCGCGGTCGTACCGTGCGTGAACTGGTAGCCGGCGTGCTGCTGATTCCGCTGGGCTTCACCTTGGCCTGGTTGTCGATCTTCGGTAACTCGGCACTGGATCTGGTGATGAACCACGGGGCAGTGGAGCTTGGGAAGACGGCGCTGGAACAGCCGTCCATGGCGATCTATCAACTGCTTGAGCACTACCCGGCGTCGAAAATCGTGATCGGCGTGTCGATTTTTGTCGGTTTCGTGTTGTTCCTGACTCCGGCCGACTCTGGCGCGGTGATGATGGCGAACCTGTCCTGCAAGGGCGGCAACGTCGACGAAGACGCCCCGCACTGGTTGCGGATCTTCTGGTCGGTGGTGATCACACTGGTGACCATTGGCCTGCTGTTCGCCGGTAACTTCGAAGCCATGCAAACCATGGTCGTGTTGGCCGGTCTGCCGTTCTCGGTGGTGCTGGTGTTCTTCATGTTCGGCTTGCACAAGGCCATGCGCCAGGATGTGCAGATCGAGCAGGAACAAGCCGAGCTGGCGGCACGTGGTCGTCGTGGTTTCAGCGAGCGTCTGACCCAGCTGGACCTGCAACCGAGCCAGTCGATCGTTCAGCGGTTCATGAACAAGCACGTCAGCCCGGCGCTGGAAGATGCGGCGGCGCAATTGCGTACTCAAGGGCTGGATGTTCAGACGTTGCTGGGTAAAGCCAGGCGTTGCATGGGCGTGCGGATCGAGATGGAAGAGGGCAACCCGTTTGTCTACGAAGTGAGCCTGGATGGCTATCTGGCTACGCCGAGCGAGTCGCCGAACCCGGATGAAGCGCGCACGCGTTACTACCGCGCCGAGGTGTACCTGCACAACGGCAGTCAGGAGTACGACTTGATGGGCTTCACTCAGGATCAGATCACCCGTGACGTGCTCGATCAGTTTGAAAGCCATCGGCAGCTCCTGGGCCGGGTGTATAGCTGAGGCTTAAGCGACGCGGTGCATCAACTGCACCGCAATCCTTGTGGGAGCGAGCCTGCTCGCGATGAGGGCATAACAGTCAGCATCAATGTTGACTGACCCACCGCCATCGCGAGCAAGCTCGCTCCCACAGGTTCTGTGCACCAACAAAAACGCCGCGATCCTCTCGCGGCGTTTTCGTGTCTGCTGCCTTACCCCAGGTTCTTGCCAAGCAGCGCGTGGTACAACTCGCTGTCGCCGAGAATCCCTACCACTTTATTGTTGTCGTGCAGCACCAGCTTGTTGCCGGTCTGATAACGAATCTGCAGCGCGTCGCGCATGCCGATGTTCGAATCCACCAGCGTTGGGCGACGGCCCAGGCCTTCCACCGCTTGCCCCGGTACCCAGTTCTGCAGGTCCAGGCTTGAGCCGTTCTGGCGTGCGCCTTTGATGGTGTTGCCTTCGGCCAGGTCCAGCCACGAGTCGCCGCCCGGATCCAGGCAAACCGAGCCGTTGATGCGTTTGCAGTTGTCCAGCGTGCGCATCAGGCTGCGACCGCACAGTACGTTCAGCGGATTGGTGTGCGCGACGAAGGTCCGCACGTAGTCATCGGCCGGGTTGAGGACGATTTCTTCGGGCTTGCTGTACTGGATGATCCGGCCGTCTTTCATGATCGCGATACGGCTGCCGAGTTTCAGCGCTTCATCGAGGTCGTGACTGACGAAGACGATGGTCTTGTGCAGCTTGCGTTGCAGTTCCAGCAGTTCGTCTTGCAGGCCTTGGCGAATCAGCGGGTCAAGTGCCGAGAAGGGTTCGTCCATCAACAGAATGTCGGCGTCCATCGCCAGCGCACGGGCCAGGCCCACACGTTGCTGCATGCCGCCGGAGAGTTCGTCGGGCTTCTTGTTGCGCCATTGGGCCAGGCCCACCAGTTCGAGTTTTTCGTCGACCAGTTGGCGACGTTCCTTTTCGGGACGACCCTGCATTTCGAGGCCGAAGCTGATGTTCTCGCGCACCGTCAGCCAGGGCATCAGGGCGAACTTCTGGAACACCATGGCGATGCGCTTGGTGCGCATCATTTTCAGCTCTGCCGGGGTGCAGGAAGCGATGTCGATCTGGCGTCCCTCATGCTCGACGAACAGCTTGCCACGGCTGACCGTGTTCAAACCGTTGATGCAGCGCAGCAGGCTGGATTTACCGGAGCCGGAGAGGCCCATCAGCACGCAGATTTCGCCTTTCTCGATGTCCAGGCTGGCTTTTTCAACGCCAACGATTTGCCCGGTTTTCTTCAGGATCTGGTCGCGGGTCATGCCCTGATCCAGCAGCTTGAGGGCCTCGCGTGGATCTTTGGAGAAGATCACGTCGACCTTATCAAAGCGGATTATGCTCATGCGTCACCCCCTACTTTAGCTTCGGGTTGTTTGCAGATACGGTCGAGCATGATCGCCAGCAGTACGATCGCCAACCCGGCTTCGAAGCCCAGGGCGATATCAGCAGTGTTCAGTGCGTTGACCACGGGTTTGCCCAGGCCATCGGCGCCCACCAGTGCCGCGATCACCACCATCGACAACGACAGCATGATGCACTGGGTGATACCGGCTGCGATGCTTGGCATGGCGTGGGGCAGTTCAATACGCGAGAGCAGCTGACGGCGCGAGCAGCCAAAGGCCTTGCCAGCGTCCATCAGTTCTTGCGGCACATCGCGGATACCCAGGTAGGTCAGACGAATAGGCGCGGCAATCGCGAACACTACCGTTGAAATCAGACCCGGGACCACACCCAGACCGAACAGGGTCAGGGTAGGAATGAGGTACACGAACGTCGGTACGGTCTGCATCAGATCGAGCACCGGACGCATCATCGTGTAGAACATCGGTTTGTGCGCGGCGACGATGCCCAACGGCACGCCGATGATCACGCAGACGAAGGTGGCGAACAGCACCTGGGCGAGGGTTTCCATGGTTTCCTGCCAGTAACCCAGGTTGAGGATCAGCAGGAAGGAGGCGATGACAAAAGCGGTCAGGCCCCATTTGCGTTGAATGAAGTGAGCCAGCAATGCGATCAATCCGATCAGTGCCAGCGGGTTGAACCACGTCAGCGCAAACGTCACGCCGTGGATCATCGTTTCCAGTGTCGTGGCGATCGCATCGAATGTGCTGGCGCCGTGTTGCGTCAACCATTCAACGAAGGCAGCGATGTACTGGCCTAAAGGGATTTTCTGATCAATCAGCATGGTAGTGAACGTCCGCATGCGAGGAAAAAAACAGCCCGGGCGAGCGAACTCGCCCGGCGTCAACGATTACTTTGCAAGCTTGGCTTTCACGGCTTCCAGGCCAGGTTTACCGTCAATGGTGGTCACGCCAGCGAGCCAGGTATCGAGTACCTGTGGGTTCTTTTTCAGCCAGGCCTTGGCGGCTGCTTCAGGTTTCATCTTGTCGTCCAGGATGTTGCCCATCAGCGAGCTTTCCATGTCTACGGTGAACTCCAGATTTTTCAGCAACTGGCCAACGTTGCTGCATTCCTGGGTGTAGCCCTTGCGGGTGTTGGTCAGGACTGTCGCCGCACCGAAATCCGGGCCGAAATAATCATCGCCACCGGTGAGGTACTGGATCTTGAAGCGCTTGTTCATCGGGTGCGGTGCCCAGCCCAGGAACACCACAGCGGTATCGCGCTTCTGAGCGCGGTCGACTTGCGAGAGCATGCCGGCTTCACTGGACTCGACCACTTTGAAACCAGCGTCTTTGAGGCCGAAGGCGTTCTTGTCGATCATACTCTGGATCAGGCGGTTGCCATCGTTACCCGGCTCGATGCCATAGATTTTGCCGTCGAGTTCTTTCTTGAATTTGGTTATATCGGCGAAGTCATGCAGGCCTTTGTCGTAAAGCGCTTGTGGCACCGCCAGGGTGTACTTGGCGCCTTTGAGGTTGGTGCGCACGGTTTCCACGGTGCCGGCATCGCGGTAGGCCTTGATGTCGTTTTCCATGGTCGGCATCCAGTTGCCGAGGAACACGTCCATGTTCTTGCCGTCGGCCAGGGACTTGTAGGTCACCGGCACGGAAATCATGGTGGTCTTGGTCTTGTAGCCCAGCGCGTCAAGCACGACGCTGGTGGTCGCAGTGGTGGCGGTGATGTCGGTCCAGCCGACATCGGAGAAGTTTACGGTGCTGCACTGCGCCGGTTCTGCGGCATGAGCCAGAAGCGGCAGACTCAGCATCGCGGCCAACAACAACGACGGGGAACCTATTTTCATGGGTGGACTCCTGAGTGTTTTTTTTGGCGGTGTTCTGACCGCACTTATGAGTGTTGCGGTTGGTCGGCGTTATGAAGACTGCTCTACCACAGCGCCGTGCAATCGAGTCGAGACTGATCATGGACCAGTGAAATTCTGACGCCTACAGGGTGCGTCGTATCCAGTACAGGGATGGTCGCTTCCAGTGTCGGTGAGGTCGTTTACAGCTTTATTCAGCGCTTTTTAGTCCTCTGAACTGTAAAAAAACGGCCAAAACGTGCCGTCTGCGGCCAGCGGCGTTGGTGGGCATGGGTACGTCGGTGTGAGACGTCGAACGACATCGCAAAAGCCCGATGATGCGGTTATCTCGGCGGATCGCAGCTTGAGCGTAGCAGCTCCGTCACCGGGTGCTTTGACGCCTGGAATCTGCTCATCGAGGAGTCTCGCAAGTCATGGCTATCAGTGTTTTCGACCTGTTCAAAATCGGTATTGGCCCCTCTAGTTCGCACACTGTGGGGCCTATGCGCGCTGCGGCGTTATTCGTCGAGTCGCTGCGCGAGAAGGGGCTGCTGGAGCAGGTGCGCCGGATTGAGGTCCAGCTGTTCGGTTCGTTGTCGGCTACCGGCATCGGTCACGGCAGCGACAATGCGGTGATCATGGGCTTGATGGGTGAATGGCCGGACGCGATCGACCCGTCGCAAATCGGCATTCGCATCGAGACCTTGCGTGAAACCCACACCCTGTTGCTCGACGGTCGCTTGCCGGTGCCCTTCATCTGGGCGCGGGACATGCGCCTGATCGATGAGAACCTGCCATTCCATCCCAATGCGATGACCCTGGTGGCTGAAGACGAAAACGCTGAGTTGCACCGCGACACCTACTATTCAGTCGGCGGTGGTTTTGTCGTTGATGAGGCGCAGGCTTCAAGCGGCGTGGTCGATCTGGATCGCACCGTGTTGCCTTACGATTTTTCCAGCGCAGCGGAGCTGCTTGCCCTGTGCAAGCAACACAACCTACGCGTCGCCGAGTTGATGATGGCGAACGAAAAGGTCTGGCGTTCGGAAGAAGAAATCCGCGGCGGCCTGATGAAACTCTGGCGCGCCATGCAGGACTGCGTCGAGCAGGGCCTCAAGCACGAAGGCATCCTGCCTGGCGGTCTGAATGTGCGCCGCCGCGCCGCTAAATTGCATCGCAGCCTGCAAGAGCTGAACAAGCCCAACGTGATCGGCTCGACCTTGAGCGCCATGGAGTGGGTCAATCTGTTCGCCCTTGCGGTCAACGAAGAAAATGCGGCAGGCGGGCGGATGGTCACGGCACCGACCAACGGTGCGGCAGGGATCATCCCGGCGGTGTTGCACTACTTCATGAAGTTCAGCGAGGTGGTGACGGACGCCAACGTCGTCGACTATTTCCTCGGTGCGGCAGCGGTCGGGATACTGTGTAAAAAGAACGCCTCGATTTCCGGCGCCGAAGTCGGCTGCCAGGGCGAAGTCGGTTCGGCTTGCGCGATGGCGGCGGCCGGGTTGGCGGAGATTCTTGGGGCGACGCCGGAGCAACTCTGCAACGCGGCGGAAATCGGCCTGGAGCACAACCTCGGACTGACGTGCGACCCGGTTGGCGGGCTGGTACAGGTGCCGTGCATCGAGCGCAACGCGATTGCCGCAGTGAAGGCGATCAACGCTGCGCAAATGGCCTTGCGCGGTGACGGTCAGCACTTCATCTCGCTGGACCGGGTGATCCGCACCATGCGCGATACCGGCGCCGACATGCACGATAAATACAAAGAGACATCGCGCGGTGGGTTGGCGGTCAGCGCGGTTGAATGTTGATTAGGGTTTTTAAAAACCTGTGGCGAGGGGGCTTGTCGGAACGCCGCAACGCCCCGTTCGGCTGCGTAGCAGTCGTGAAACCTGCGAGCGCGGTATGCCTGAAAGAACAAGGATGCAAACTCTGGGACCGCTTCGCGGTCCAACGGGGGCAAGCCCCCTCGCCACAGGGATGATCAAAACTGCGCGCTAAGTGAACACTGATCCAACTGAGCGCCACCTTTTAGCGCGTCGCAATCAGGCAACAAATATCCCCGGCGGTCAGGCGTCATTCCGGGCGCTGACCGCTCGTCACCTGTGCCTGGGGTGACACTCTTCCCCGGCACTTTTGATGCGTTTCCCAAAAGTGCTACCGATTTGCTCACACCCCGCGGGGTAGGGCATCTGCCAGCCTGATAACCCTTACGCGTCGACTGAGCTCTATAGACACATATAGACACATCGCGACGTCGTTTTCAGGAGTTATTGAATGCGCATTCAATTTTAGGCATGGCAATTGCTCTGTCATAACAAAGCCCCGTCTCACGCAAGAGAACGATGGCCATAACAAGAGCCTCCGCCTGAGGCCATCACCCGCTTTGTGTGAGGAGATACCGCGATGACGTCGTTCAACTCCGGGGCCCAACCCCAGAACCGTGCGCCTCAATCCATCGGCTTTTTGCTGCTGGACAATTTCACGCTGATTTCCCTGGCTTCCGCAGTAGAACCCCTGCGCATGGCCAACCAATTGTCTGGTCGCGAGCTGTATCGCTGGAGCACCCTCACCGTTGACGGCGGCCAGGTCTGGGCCAGTGACGGCCTGCAAATCACGCCGGATGCGGCGATGCACAAAGCCCCGCCCCTGGATACCGTGATTGTCTGCGGTGGCATCGGCATTCAACGCACCGTAACCCGTGAACACGTGTCGTGGCTGCAAAGCCAGGCCCGTCAGTCGCGCCGTCTTGGCGCCGTCTGCACCGGCAGTTGGGCCCTGGCGTGTGCCGGTCTGCTGGACGGTTTCGATTGCAGCGTGCACTGGGAGTGTCTGGCGTCGATGCAGGAAGCTTTCCCTCGTGTGGCCATGAGCACGCGCTTGTTCACCCTCGACCGTAACCGGTTCACCAGCTCCGGCGGCACCGCGCCACTGGACATGATGCTGCACCTGATCAGCCGCGACCACGGCCGCGAACTGTCGGCAGCGATCTCGGAGATGTTTGTCTACGAGCGCATCCGCAACGAGCAGGATCACCAGCGCGTGCCGCTCAAGCACATGCTGGGCACCAATCAGCCGAAGTTGCAGGAAATCGTCGCGCTGATGGAGGCCAACCTTGAAGAGCCGATCGACCTCGATGAACTGGCGGTGTACGTCGCTGTGTCACGTCGTCAGTTGGAGCGGCTGTTCCAGAAATACCTGCACTGCTCGCCGTCGCGTTACTACCTCAAGCTGCGACTGATCCGTGCTCGGCAACTGCTCAAGCAAACGCCGATGTCGATCATCGAGGTGGCTTCGGTTTGCGGCTTCGTGTCGACCCCGCACTTCTCCAAGTGCTACCGCGAATACTTCGGCATTCCACCACGCGACGAGCGCGTCGGTTCTAACACCACCCAACAGGTGGCAATGATGCCGATCCCGCAGGCACTGGTGCTGGCACCGTTGTCCGGACCGATGTCGGCGTTGAGTCAGGCGCGTAATGAGTCGACTTTCGCCAGCGTAAGGCTATAACTGAGCGCGCTTTTGTGGCGAGGGAGCTTGCTCCCGCTGGGCTGCGTAGCAGCCCCAAATTGAAGAACGCGCAATGTCAGTCAAATGCGTTTACCGGATTTGCGACCGCTTCGCGGTCGAGCGGGAGCAAGCTCCCTCGCCACAGAGAGTGATCAGGCGCTACGGCTTTGCTGGTACAGCGCCAATGCCGGCAGCAGTTGCTTGTCGATCGCCTGGCGCACGGCGGGCAGAATCGTTGCGCTGCTGGTGTACATGTCCTTGACCATCTTGCGCAGCTCATAGGCTCGCGTGTCATCCAGGCCACGTACCGCGCATTCACAGGCCTGCTCTGCAGTGGCCCCCATCGGGACTTCAAATCCGCGTGCCTTGAGCTGGCCCAACAGGTCTTCCTGGTCAATCAAATCAGCGTGCATCATGACGCAATCCTTCTTCAGGGAACGGTGTCGTGGTTCGATTCTGGTAGGGGTGATGGGGCGCGGCAAGGACGATTTGTCGCAATGGCCGCTATACCTATGAATAGGTCGTTTTCGACTAACTTGCGTGAGTGGGGAGTAGGCACACTGGATTCAGCTGGCTTCACGAAGGTTTGGTCACCCTCGCGCAACAGCTCCTCAACAGTAACTTCTGCCTCGATCCTGTCACGGCTTGATCGGGGCTTTTTTTGTCTGTGAATCAGGTGTGAGTGTGCTGTCTGAGGCGACGCCATCGCGGGCAAGCCTTGCTCCTACAGGGGGGTAATCAGATACCCTCGCAGGAGCAAAGCTTGCTCCGGGCGGCGTTCCGACGATGAACGATGACACGGTCTAGCGTTGCAACACCAAAATGCGCGACAGCAACTCATCACGATCGATGTAGCAGCCCTGGAAATGCCGGGCGCCGCTGGTAGGGTCGAAAGCGTTACGGGCGTGCAGGGTTCGGCGGTTGTCGAAGCACCACATTTCACCGGGGTTGAGCCGGGTGATGAGCCGGAAACGCGCTTCGCGGGTCATGGCGATAAACCGTCGATAGGCCCGGTACAAGCTGGGCATCTGCTCGACCGAGGCATCGAACGGCCCCCGCAGGAAATTCGCCATGCGGATTTCCGATACCTGTCCCAGCGTATCGAGGGCGATGATCGGTGCCAGGCAGCGGTAGTCGCTGTGGCGGTCCTTGTTGCGAAACTCCACGGGGATCTCGCACAGCGCCCGGAAGGCCTCGGGGTCTTCCTGACGTAAGGCGTCGGCAATGGCAAAACCGTCGACAAAAATGCTCTCGCCACCGTCCGCCTCATTGACCAGGCAATGCAGAAATTGCAGCCCCGGTTGCAACTCGCGCGTCGGCAGGTCGCTGTGCAGCGGCAGGTTGAATGCAGTGTAAGCGTTGCTGTCGGCGTCGGCCTTGGATTGCACGTTGAACAGCACACCGAAATTGCTCTCGCGGATAAACGAAATACGCTTGGCGATGTGCGTCAGCGAGCCGGGTTCGGTGGGGACGCCGCGTACTTGGGTCAGGCCGATATCGCGCAGTGCCAGAAGCCATTGCAGCAGCGCCTTGGGATCGTCCATTACCGCTTGATACTCGAACACCGGCAGCTTCAGTTGGCTGTTCCACAGCCGGCTTTTCGGTTTGTTGGCGTTGCGCTCGGCCCGGGATTCGTCGTCATAGGCGTGAGCACGTAACCAGCCAGGATCGAAGCGGCTGGTATGGCCGTCCCGCCAATCGATAGCCAGACAACCCTGCGCATCCACTTGGGCTACGGCAGGGCACAGATCTTCAGCGACATCGACGATTTCCAGCACCTGTTCGCGGGTCACGGCATATACGCAAACCGGGCACGGACAGTTGTCGCGCAGCCATTGATGATGAAAGGGGCTGAGCCGGCCATCGGCCCAGGTCACCCGCACGTGATCTGCCAGGGTTTGCACGGCGGTCAAGGCGCTGATTAGCGGGTAACTGCGGAAGTCGGCAACAGCGGCGGCGGTGTTCATGCGAGCTCCTTGTTTTGATTGTTATTTTTCAGGCGGTAGTGCGATCACGCGGCCAATATAGGTAGGAGTGGGCAGGTCCGATTGCAAGGCGGTCATGGCCAGCAGTTTGTTCAGTACCGGCTCGCTGAACGGTGCCGAGCGCGGTCCCGCGAGGTCGACGTGCAGCAGCATTTGTTCGTTGCCCGCCAGTTCCTGCGCGTCGCCTACCAGATGCAGGCTGTGATAAAGGTGCAGGCGTTTACGGTCGTGACCAATAATTTGGGTATGCACCTCGACCTCGGCGCCGAGCTTCACTTCGTGCAGATAATTGAGGTGCAGTTCGAGGGTGAACAGCGAGTTGCCGCTGGCTTCGCGGTTGTTGCTGTCCATGCCCAGTTGATCCATCAGCGCGTCAGTGGCGTAGCTGAAAATCAGCAGGTAAAACGCATCGCGCAGATGGCCGTTGTAGTCGACCCAATCGGGGGCGATGGTGGTTGTGTAGGTGGTGAGGGTTGGCATGGTGCCGCTCCACAAATGTTCATGGGTTAACACATGTGGCGAGGGAGCTTGCTCCCGCTGGACTGCGTAGCAGTCCCAAAACCTGCAGTTGCGTTCTATCAGATAAAACGTCTTTACCGGTTTTTACGACCGCTTCGCGGCCGAGCGGGAGCAAGCTCCCTCGCCACAGGGTTTTGCGCTTACTCGCTGAAGCTCATGCCATGCTTGGCCTTGGTGGTCTTCACCGCTTCCAGCACCGCCAGCAAGCAATCATCACGATAGCGTTCCAGCGCCGAAATGCTGTGTTTGCCCAGTTGATCGCTGGTGCCATCGACCACGTCGTCGATCAGTTTTTCGGTCAGTTCCGGCGCCGGCAGGTATGTCCATGGCAGTTGCAGCGCCGGGCCGAATTGCGCCATGAAGTGCCGCATACCGGCATCGCCGCCAGCCAGGGTGTAGGTCAGGAACGTGCCCATGAACGACCAGCGCAGCCCCGCGCCAAACCGGATCGCATCGTCGATTTCGCCGGTGGTCGCCACACCGTCGTTGACCAGGTGCAGTGCCTCGCGCCACAGCGCTTCGAGCAGACGGTCAGCGATGAACCCCGGTACTTCCTTGCGCACATGCAGCGGGCGCATGCCCAGCGATTCGTACACTTTCAAGGCGGCCTGCACCGCTTCTGGTGCAGTGTTCCTGCCGCCGACCACTTCCACCAGTGGCAGCAGGTAAACCGGGTTGAACGGATGGCCGACCACGCAACGTTCCGGGTGGGTCGAGCCCTCGTAGAACTCGCTCGGCAACAGTCCCGAAGTGCTGGAGCCGATCAGTGCATTGGGCTTGGCCGCCGCGCTGATTTTGCTGTGCAGGTCGAGTTTCAGTTCAAGGCGTTCCGGGGCGCTTTCCTGGATGAAGTCGGCATCGCGCACGCATTCTTCGATGGTCGCGACAAAGCGCAGACGATCCTGTGATGCACCGGGTGCCAGGCCTTGTTTTTCCAGCGCGCCCCAGGCATTGGCGACACGTTTGCGCAGCGCGGCTTCGGCACCGGGCGCCGGGTCCCAGGCCACCACATCAAGGCCATGGGCGAGGGCACGGGAGACCCAACCGCTGCCGATGACTCCACTGCCCAGCGCGGCGAATGTTTTGATTTCGGTGATAAAGCTCATGGCAAATTCCTGGAAGTATTCGGTGATCCAATGTGGGAGCGAGCTTTTGTGGCGAGGGGGCTTGCCCCCGTTCGGCTGCGAAGCAGTCGTAAAACTTTGCATGCGGTGTGCCTGACACACCGCCGTTGCAGGTTTTGGGGCCGCTTCGCGACCCAACGGGGCGGTGCGGCGTTCCGACAAGCCCCCTCGCCACAAAAGCTCGCTCCTACAGGTGATAGGTGTGGTGTGGTTTAACCGCGCTTGGTCAGGCCCATCTTCGCCCGGCCTTCGGCTGGGGTCAGAACGCGGGCGCCGAGACGGCTGAGGATTTCGCTGGCGCGTTCGACCAGTTGGCCGTTGGTCGCCAGTACGCCGCGATCCAGCCAGATGTTGTCTTCCAGCCCGACCCGCACGTTGCCGCCCAGCAGCACCGCTTGAGCCGCCATCGGCATTTGCATGCGACCGATGCCAAACCCGGCCCAGACCGCATTGGCCGGCAGGTTGTCGACCATGGCTTTCATGGTGGTGGTGTCAGCCGGTGCGCCCCATGGGATGCCCAGGCACAGCTGGAACAGCGGGTCGTCGAGCAGGCCTTCCTTGATCAGCTGTTTGGCAAACCACAGGTGACCGGTGTCGAAGATTTCCAGCTCGGCCTTCACGCCCAGCTCTTGGATGCGTTTGGCGCCAGCGCGCAGCTGGGCTGGGGTGGAGACGTAAATGGTGTCACCGTCGCCGAAGTTCAGGGTGCCGCAGTCGAGCGTGCAGATTTCCGGCAGCAGCTCTTCGACGTGGGCCAGACGGGTGAGCGGGCCGACCAGGTCGGTGTTCGGGCCGAACTCCATCGGGTTTTCGCCAGCGCCGATTTCCAGGTCGCCGCCCATGCCGGCCGTCAGGTTGACGATGATGTCGACGTCCGCTTCGCGAATGCGCTCCATCACTTCGCGGTACAGCGCCACATCGCGGCTGAACTTGCCGGTTTCAGGGTTGCGCACATGGCAGTGGACCACGGTGGCGCCGGCTTTGGCGGCTTCCACAGCAGCGGCTGCGATCTGTTTCGGGGTGACCGGCACGTGTGGGCTCTTGGCGGTCGTGTCGCCAGCACCGGTGAGTGCGCAGGTGATGATGACGTCGTGGTTCATGGTGCGGTTTCCTTCAGGCATGATTTTTGGGCGTAGCGGGCCCGCTCGCAGCCGAAACCGGCTGCGAAGAGGGGTTCATTTCGATGTTATTGACTGGTCAGTTGCAGGTTCTCGGCAGCCGGTTTGCCGTCGAATGTGGTCACGCCTTCAAGCCAGCGCTGCTTGTCTTGCGGGTGATCCTTGAGCCATTGCTTGGCCGATTCGAACGCGTCCTTGTGATCGAGCAGCGGTTGCATCATCCGGCTCTCGTCTTCGGCGGTGAAGGTCAGGTTGCTCAGCAAGCGGCTGACGTTCGGGCACTGGCTGGCGTAGTTTGGGGCGGTCACGGTCCAGACGGTGGCCGAGCCTTCGTTCGGGCCCAGGGCGTCCTGGCTGCCGGTGAGGTAAGTCATTTTCACGTTGACGTTCATCGGGTGTGGCGCCCAGCCGAAGAACACCACGGCTTCGTTGCGTCGTACGGCGCGATCGACCGCCGCGAGCATGCCGGCCTCACTGGATTCGACCAGTTGGAATTTGCCCAGGCCGAACTGGTTCTTGGCGATCATTTCCTTGATCTGGGTGTTGGCACCCGAACCTGGCTCGATGCCGTAGATCTTGCCGCCCAGTTCTTTTTCGAACTTGGCGATGTCGGCGAAAGTTTTCAGGCCCTTGTCGGCGAGGTAAGTCGGCACGGCCAGGGTGGCGCGGGCATCCTTGAGGCTGGGTTCGCTCAGGACGCTCACCTGCTTGCCGCTGACAAACGGGGTGATGGTCTGGGTCATCAACGGGTTCCAGTAGCCGAGGAACATGTCCAGGCGCTGGTCGCGGATGCCGGCGAAGATGATTTGCTGGGAAGCACTGGTTTGTTTGGTCTTGTAGCCGAGGCCATCGAGCAGAACCTGGGTCATGGCGCTGGTGGCGATCACGTCGGTCCAGTTCACCACCCCCATGCGCACGTTCTGGCAGGCGGCAGGGTCGGCAGCCATCGCGCCGGAACTCAAGAAAGCGGTACCACTGAGTGCGAGAACGCAGCTGCTGATCAGTCGTTTCATGGTGGGATCCTCGGCAGGTCGTTATTGTGGGGTCCGGCATCTCTGCGTGCCGGTGATGTCACGTTACGCAGCTGAACCTGGCAGAAAACGCACAGCGGCGACCAGCTCTTGCACTGCAGCGACCTGTGCTCTTGTGGCGGGGTAGTAATTGGCGTATCACCTGTTCCACGCTGCCCGCCATCCGAGTGCGCTCCATGTCCCAGGATTTCTACTTTCTGTTGATGCCGGGTTTCTCGGCCATCGGTTTCATCTCGGCGATCGAACCGCTTCGGGTGGCCAACCGCTTTCGCGGCGAGTTGTACCGCTGGCACGTACTGAGCGCCGACGGCGGTCCGGTACTGGCCAGCAACGGCATGTCGCTCAACGCCGATGCGGCGCTGGAGCCGCTGAAAAAGGGCGCGACCTTGTTAGTGGTCGCGGGGTTCGAGCCGTTGAAGTTCGTCAACCCGACACTGGAACACTGGCTGCGTCGCCTCGATCACGACGGCGTGACCCTCGGCGGCATCGACACCGGCAGTTTTATCCTCGCCGAAGCGGGGTTGCTCGACGGCCACCGCGTGACCCTGCACTGGGAAGCCATCGATGCTTTCAAGGAGTCTTATCCACAGCTCAGCGTGACCCAGGAGCTGTTCGAGATCGACCGGCGCCGCATTACCTCGGCCGGTGGCACAGCCTCTATCGACCTGATGCTGGACCTGATCGCCCAGGCGCACGGCCCCGAGTTGGCAATCCAGGTCAGCGAGCAATTCGTGCTCGGGCGCATTCGCCCGCGCAAAGACCACCAACGCATGCAGATCGCCACGCGTTACGGCATCAGCAACAAGAAATTGGTGCACGTAATTGGCGAGATGGAACAGCACAGCGAGCCGCCGCTCAGCACCCTGGAACTGGCGGATACGATCAAGGTGACGCGACGTCAGCTTGAGCGGCTGTTCCGCTTGCACCTCAACGACACGCCGAGCAACTTCTACCTGGGATTAAGACTGGAAAAAGCCCGGCAACTGCTGCGCCAGACCGACATGAGCGTGCTGGAAGTGAGCATCGCCTGCGGGTTTGAATCGCCGTCGTATTTCACCCGCAGTTATCGGACACGATTTGCCCGCTGCCCGCGAGAAGACCGCCGGCGGTTGGGGGATGGGCGGGAGGTGGTTTGAAAGCACCGCAGCGTCCTTGTGGGGAGCCTGCTCGCGATGGGGCCGGCACATTCGACATTGATGTCGGCTGACACACTGCCATCGTCGGATCGCCGCCCGGAGCCGGCTCGCTCCCACATTTGATCATCTTTGTCTGGAGGGCTGGGTTACTTCTTCATAAGGGCAGAACACGCCGCCTTGTACGCTTCATGCTGATACTTGTTCAACGTCGCCGGCAGTGCAAAGTTGAACTTCTTGTTCTGCGCATTGATGGTCTGCGGTGACAGCAGCGTCACCTCGCAGTTGTCCAGCAACTGGAAAACCCCTTCGATCTTGAAGGTGGTCGGGCCGCCCGCGAATTCGCCTTTTTTGCTGCGCTTCTTGATCGCGATGCGCTCGATGCCGTTGTCACGAATAAAGGCGCCGACTTGCGCGGCGAAGGCTTTGACGTTGGCGGCTTCATCATCGTCGTCGAGGGCGATTTTTTTGGTGTTCAGGGCGACGTGGGTCAGCACCTGATTGTCGAGGGAGGCGACGGCGAAGATCGCTTCGCTGCCTTTGATTTCGATGCCGCAGAATTTCATGAACACGCCTTGAGATGATGGTGCTATTGCAGGGCAGTAGAGCCGCGCTTACTGCTGGCCGATCGATTCCAGAAACTCCGAGCGTTCGTCGCTCTTGCTCGCCAGGCAATCGTTCAGGTCCATGGTGTAGGTCTTGCTGCCCACCGCTGCAGGGAACGCTGCAATCGCGCAATCGGCATCCCGCGATTTCATCCAGAGCTGCTCGGCGGTCTGGAGTTTGCCGGTGATGTCTGCCAATTGCGCCTTGTTGTTCGCGTATTGGGTTTTCATTCGATCCAGTAATCCCTGGAAATTGTCCTTGAGCAGTTGTTCGGCGGTGTTTTTGCTATAGGTCGAGCACTCCAGGGTCTGGACGTCGTTTTCGACTGCATCGCATGGGTTTTTGTCGGCTTCTTCTGCCGCCTGTACGCCGGTCGCTATCAGTGCCAAAGCCAGGAAGATCGATTTCATCGCGTTGCCGCCCCTTGTTCCAGTGATGCATCCAGTGATGCGGCGAATTCTGGCCCAACTATTCGGGAAAGAACAGGAGGGCAAAGGGCCTGCGGTGAGACCCTTTGTCGCGTATTGACGCTTTCGGCAATTCCCCTGTCGTTTTTGCACCCGGCTGCCCCGTCCCTCAAGCATATGCTGACCCAAAGCGCCGGCAGACGATTCGGCGCATGAATCGCTAATAGGGGACTGCCTGATGAGCCCAGCCGAATTGCACGCCGACAGCATCGTTATCGACGGGCTGATTATTGCCAAGTGGAACCGCGAGCTGTTTGAAGACATGCGCAAAGGCGGCTTGACCGCGGCCAACTGCACCGTTTCGGTGTGGGAGGGCTTTCAGGCCACCGTCAACAACATTGCCGCCAGCCAGAAGCTGATTCGCGAGAACAGCGACCTGGTGATTCCGGTGCGCACCACCGCCGACATCCGCAAAGCCAAGGAGCAGGGCAAGACCGGCATCCTGTTCGGCTTCCAGAACGCTCACGCCTTCGAAGACCAGATCGGCTATGTCGAGGTCTTCAAGCAGCTGGGCGTCGGTATTGTGCAGATGTGCTACAACACCCAGAACCTGGTCGGTACCGGTTGCTACGAGCGCGATGGCGGCCTGTCGGGTTTCGGTCGTGAAATCGTTGCCGAGATGAACCGCGTCGGTGTCATGTGCGATCTGTCCCACGTCGGTTCGAAGACTTCCGAAGAAGTCATCCTCGAATCCAAGAAGCCGGTGTGCTACTCCCATTGCCTGCCGTCGGGTCTGAAAGTGCACCCGCGCAACAAATCCGATGAAGAACTGAAGTTCATCGCCGATCACGGCGGTTTCGTCGGCGTGACCATGTTCGCGCCGTTCCTGGCCAAAGGTATCGATTCGACCATCGACGATTACGCCGAAGCCATCGAATACACCATGAACATCGTCGGCGAAGACGCCATCGGCATCGGCACCGACTTCACCCAGGGCCATGGCCAGGATTTCTTCGAATACCTGACCCATGACAAGGGCTACGCCCGCCGTCTGACCAGCTTCGGCAAGATCATCAACCCGCTGGGCATCCGCACCGTGGGCGAGTTCCCGAACCTGACCGAGACGCTGCTCAAGCGCGGCCATTCCGAGCGCGTAGTGCGCAAGATCATGGGCGAAAACTGGGTCAACGTCCTCAAGGACGTTTGGGGCGAATAAGCCACCGTACCTCTGAATCCTTTCCCGCTGCCACCCGAGCAGCGGGCAACACAACAAATTTTCTGGAGTTAAGTTTTCATGGCCAAGATCGCCCCGCAACTGCCAATCGAAGTCGACAGCGAAACCGGTGTCTGGACCTCTGACGCCCTGCCGATGCTGTATGTGCCGCGTCACTTCTTCGTCAACAACCACATGGGCATCGAGGAAGTGCTGGGCAGCGAGGCCTATGCCGAGATCCTCTACAAGGCTGGCTACAAGTCCGCCTGGCACTGGTGTGAAAAAGAAGCTGAATGCCACGGCCTGGAAGGCGTTGCGGTGTTCGAGCACTACATGAAGCGCCTGTCGCAACGTGGCTGGGGCCTGTTCAAGATCCAGGACATCGACCTCGACAAAGGCACCGCCAGCGTCAAGCTCGAGCACTCGGCGTTCGTCTACGTCTACGGCAAGGTTGGACGCAAGGTCGACTACATGTTCACTGGCTGGTTTGCCGGTGCCATGGACCAGATCCTGCAAGCGCGGGGCAGCAAGATTCGCACCGTCGCTGAACAGGTTTACGGTGGCTCCGAAGAAGGCCACGACGACGGCTTGTTCACCGTCAAGCCGTTGTAAGTCGAGGATCCTGTCATGGCTTTCGAAGCAATGTTCCAGCCGATTCAAATCGGCAAACTGACCATCCGCAACCGCGTGCTCAGCACCGCGCATGCCGAGGTTTACGCCACCGACGGCGGGATGACCACCGATCGGTACGTGAAGTACTACGAAGAGAAAGCCAAGGGCGGGATCGGCCTGGCGATTTGCGGCGGTTCTTCCAGCGTGGCCATCGACAGCCCGCAAGGCTGGTGGAAATCGGTCAACCTGGCCGACGACCGGATTATTCCGCACTTCCAGAATCTGGCCGATGCCATGCACAAGCATGGCGCCAAGATCATGATCCAGATTACCCACATGGGCCGTCGTTCGCGTTGGGACGGCGAGCACTGGCCGACCCTGCTGTCGCCGTCGGGGATCCGTGAACCGGTGCACCGCGCGACCTGCAAAACCATCGAGCCGGAAGAGATCTGGCGGGTGATCGGCAACTACGCGAGCGCCGCTGCGCGTGCCAAGGCCGGTGGCCTGGACGGCGTTGAACTGTCGGCGGTGCACCAGCACATGATCGACCAGTTCTGGAGCCCGCGCGTCAACAAGCGTACCGACGAATGGGGCGGCAGCTTCGAGAACCGCATGCGTTTCGGCCTGGAAGTGATCAAGGCTGTGCGCAAGGAAGTCGGTCCGGACTTCTGCGTCGGCATCCGTATCTGCGGTGACGAATTCCACCCTGATGGCCTGAGCCATGAGGACATGAAGCAGATCGCCAAGTATTACGACGACACCGGCATGATCGACTTCATCGGCGTCGTGGGCTCGGGGTGCGATACCCACAACACCCTGGCCAACGTCATCCCCAACATGAGTTATCCACCGGAGCCGTTCCTGCACTTGGCGGCCGGTATCAAGGAAGTGGTCAAGGCCCCGGTGCTGCACGCGCAGAACATCAAGGACCCGAACCAGGCAACACGTATTCTGGAAGGCGGTTACGTCGACATGGTCGGCATGACCCGTGCGCACATCGCCGACCCGCACCTGATCGCCAAGATCAAGATGGGCCAGATCGACCAGATCAAACAATGCGTGGGTGCCAACTACTGCATCGACCGTCAGTACCAGGGTCTGGACGTGCTGTGCATCCAGAACGCCGCGACCTCCCGTGAATACATGGGCGTACCGCACATCATCGAGAAATCGACCGGTGTGAAACGCAAAGTCGTGGTGGTCGGTGCCGGCCCTGCGGGGATGGAAGCGGCACGTGTCGCCGCCGAACGTGGCCACGACGTGACCCTGTTCGAGAAGAAAGAATTTATCGGCGGACAGATCACTACCGCCTCGAAAGCCCCGCAACGGGACCAGATCGCCGGTATCACCCGTTGGTTCCAGCTGGAACTGGCGCGTTTGAAAGTCGACCTGCGCCTGGGCGTGGCCGCCGACGCGGCGACCATTCTCGACCTGCGTCCGGACATCGTGGTGCTCGCCGTTGGCGGTCATCCGTTCCTTGAGCAGAACGAACACTGGGGCGCGGCTGAAGGTTTGGTGGTCAGCAGCTGGGACGTGCTCGACGGCAAGGTTGCACCAGGCAAGAACGTGCTGGTCTACGACACCATTTGCGAGTTCACCGGGATGTCGGTTGCCGACTATCTCGCCGACAAGGGCAGCCAGGTCGAGATCGTCACCGACGACATCAAGCCGGGTGTGGCCATCGGCGGTACGTCGTTCCCGACGTACTACCGCAGCATGTACCCGAAAGAAGTGATCATGACCGGCGACATGATGCTCGATAAGGTCTACCGCGAAGGCGACAAGCTGGTGGCGGTGCTGGAAAACGAATACACCGGCGCCAAAGAGGAGCGGGTGGTTGACCAGGTCGTGGTCGAGAACGGCGTGCGGCCGGACGAAGAAATCTACTACGCACTGAAGGAAGGCTCGCGCAACAAAGGCCAGATGGACATCGAAGCCCTGTTCGCAATCAAGCCTCAGCCTTCGCTGAGCCAACCGGGTGACGGCTACTTGCTGTTCCGCATCGGTGACTGCGTGGCCCAGCGCAACACGCACGCGGCGATCTACGACGCACTGCGGCTTTGCAAGGATTTCTAACGACATCACCACCATCACCTGTGGCGAGGGAGCTTGCTCCCGCTGGGCTGCGAAGCAGCCCCAAAACCTGCAACCGAGGTGCATCAGATAGGCACTGGCGACTGTTTTGGGAGCGCTTCGCACTCCAGCGGGAGCAAGCTCCCTCGCCACAAGTAGGTGCTCGCCCTTACCGGCGCGTACATGACCCCGAGGTCTTTGGGAGCTCCACCATGCTAAACACCCTTCTTCCCATCCTGCTGTTTGCTGCCCTGGGCCTGGCTGTCCTGGGCGCGTTGCGGCGGGTGGCTATGTGGCGCCGGGGCCGTGCGTCCAAGGTCGATCTGATCGGCGGCTTGCTGGCCATGCCCAAACGCTACATGGTCGATCTGCACCACGTGGTGGCGCGGGACAAATACATCGCCAACACCCACGTCGCCACGGCGGGTGGTGCGGTGGCGTCGATTGTGCTGGCGATCCTGGTTCACGGTTTTGGCCTGCATAACCGCTTCCTCGGTTATGCACTGTTGTTGATGACGGCAGTGATGTTCGTCGGTGCGATCTTTGTTTACCTGCGTCGGCGTAACCCGCCGGCCCGTTTATCCAAAGGTCCATGGATGCGCCTGCCGAAAAGCTTGCTGGCATTCTCGGCGTCGTTCTTCCTCGTGACCTTGCCGGTGGCGGGCATTCTTCCGGAAAACTTCGGCGGTTGGCTGTTGGCGGCGATCCTCGGTGTCGGTGTGCTGTGGGGCGTGTCTGAGTTGTTCTTCGGCATGACCTGGGGCGGGCCGATGAAGCACGCCTTCGCCGGTGCCTTGCACCTGGCCTGGCACCGTCGCGCCGAACGTTTTGGTGGCGGTCGTTCCACCGGTTTGAAACCGCTGGATCTGAACGATCCAAGCGCACCGCTCGGTGTGGAAAAACCCAAGGATTTCACCTGGAACCAACTGCTCGGCTTCGACGCCTGCGTGCAGTGCGGTAAATGCGAAGCGGCGTGCCCGGCGTTTGCCGCTGGCCAGCCACTGAACCCGAAAAAACTGATTCAGGACATGGTCGTCGGCCTGGCTGGCGGCACCGATGCCAAGTTCGCTGGCAGCCCGTACCCAGGCAAGCCAATTGGCGAGCACGCGGGTAATCCGCATCAACCGATCGTCAACGGTCTGGTGGATGCGGAAACCCTGTGGTCTTGCACCACTTGCCGTGCCTGCGTTGAAGAATGTCCGATGATGATCGAGCACGTTGACGCGATCGTCGACATGCGCCGCCATCTGACCCTGGAAAAAGGTGCCACTCCGAACAAGGGCGCCGAAGTTCTGGAAAACCTGATCGCCACCGACAACCCGGGCGGTTTCGCCCCGGGCGGGCGGATGAACTGGGCGGCGGATCTGAACCTGACGCTGCTCAGCGAGAAGAAATCCACCGACGTGCTGTTCTGGGTCGGCGACGGTGCGTTCGACATGCGCAACCAGCGCACCTTGCGCGCCTTCGTCAAAGTGCTGAAAGCTGCGAAAGTCGATTTTGCGGTGCTCGGTCTCGAAGAGCGTGACAGCGGTGACGTGGCCCGCCGTCTGGGTGATGAAGCAACCTTCCAGCTGTTGGCCAAACGCAACATCCAGACCCTGGCCAAATACAGCTTCAACCGCATCGTCACCTGCGATCCGCACAGTTTCCACGTGTTGAAAAACGAATACGGTGCCTTCGATGGCAACTACCTGGTGCAGCACCACAGCACCTACATGGCCGAAATCATCGACGCTGGCGCGCTCAACCTGGGTCAGCACAAAGGCGACAGCGTGACCTATCACGACCCGTGCTACCTCGGCCGCTACAACGGCGAATACGAGGCGCCGCGCCAGGTACTGCGCGCGTTGGGGATCGAGGTCAAGGAAATGCAACGTTCCGGTTTCCGCTCGCGCTGCTGCGGCGGTGGCGGCGGTGCGCCGATCACTGACATTCCGGGCAAGCAACGGATCCCCGACATGCGCATGGACGACATTCGCGAAACCGGCGCCGAACTGGTGGCCGTGGGTTGTCCACAGTGCACCGCGATGCTCGAAGGCGTGGTCGAACCACGACCGCTGATCAAGGACATCGCCGAACTGGTGGCCGACGCGCTGCTCGAAGACGCGGCGCCCAGCAAGTCACCGGCACCGACTAAACGTCAACCCGCGGAGGCCCACTGATGAGCGACATTATCCGCCGCGATCCGCGCGCTGAATGGATCGCCCGTAACCGTCTGCATCCGCTGCATGCCGCCATGCAACCGGTGGAACACAGCTGGATGGGCCCTAACGGGATCATTCGCAAGAATCCTCACGGCATGGGTTTCATCGGCCCCAATGGCATCAAGCGGATTGACCGCAGTGGTGCACAGCAGGGCGGGGCGACCAAGCGTACGGCCGCCGTTGAAGTGCAATTGCCGCTGCATCAGGTGGCTGCACCTGCGTTCTACATCAGCGTGGTGCCGGACATGGTCGGCGGCCGTTTGAGCAGCCACGACCGCGACCTGCTGGGCCTGGCCCATCAACTGGCCGGCAAGGACGGTGCAGTGCTGGCGGTGGTCTTCGGCGAACACAAGGAAAGCGCCTTCGCCACCGCGGGCGTCGACCGCCTGTTGGTACTTGATGGCGTAGAATTCGAGGGTTATGCACCGGAACAGCGAGTGCAGGGTCTGCGGGCTGTGGATAACCAGTTCAGCCCTCGTCACTGGTTGCTGCCGGACAGCCGCACCGGTGGCGGTGAACTGGGTCGACGCTTTGCCGCGGCACTCGGCGAACGCCCGGCCACGCGGGTCTGGCAGGTCAAGGATCAGGAGTGCATCGGCCGCGCCGGTGCCGGTCTGCAAGACTTGGCGCGCCCTGTTGCACGGTTGATTCTGGCGGCGGTGGAATGTGCCGAGCCGGTCAGCGAAACCCGCCATGAAGCGTTGCCGGTGGAGTTATCCACAACGGTTGCGCGCAGCCTGTCGCGGATCGAGGACCTGGGCGCGGTAGCGGTCGACCCGGCAGCGATTCCGATGGCCGAAGCCGAGTTCATTTTCTCGGGCGGCAACGGGGTCAAGGACTGGGCTCTTTTCCACAGGACAGCGGCAGCGTTGGGCGCTACCGAAGGTGCATCGCGGGTCGCGGTGGACGATGGTTTCATGGCCCGCGACCGTCAGGTCGGCGCCAGCGGCACCTGGGTCACGGCACGTGTCTACGTGGCAGTGGGGATTTCCGGGGCGATCCAGCATCTGCAAGGCATCGGTGCCTGCGACAAGGTGGTGGCGATCAACCTCGATCCTGGCTGCGACATGATCAAACGCGCCGACCTGTCGGTGATAGGCGAAAGCGCAGAAATTCTTCAGGCCTTGATCGCGGCGGTAGAGGCTTACCGCAACGACGCCAAGCGCGATGCGGCTTAAGAGAAGGAAAGGGTTATGAGTACTCATGTAATCAGCCTGGTGTCGATCGGCGCTCACCCGACCTCGGGCCGGCCACGCCGCGCCGAACAGGATGCGCGGGCGGTTGAACTCGGTCTGCAACTGGCAGGTGGTAACCTGCAAGTGCTGCACGCCGGTGACGTCGAGGAGCCTGCGCTGCGGGCTTATCTGGGCATGGGCCTGGAACAGTTGCACGTGCTCGAACAGCCCCAGGGCGCCGATGCGCTGCCAGCGTTGAGCGCTTATTTGCGCGATGCCGGTGCGCAGGTCGTGCTGACCGGCAGTCAGGCGGAAACCGGTGAAGGCTCGGGCATGTTGCCGTTCCTGCTGGCGGAAAGCCTGGGCTGGCCGCTGGTGGTCGGGCTGGCGCAGGTCGAGTCCATCGACGGCAATTCGGCCCTGGTGCTGCAAGCCTTGCCTCGCGGTCAGCGTCGACGCTTGAAAGTGCGCCTGCCGTTTCTCGCCACGGTGGATAACGCCGCGCCAAAACCTCGGCAAAGTGCGTTCGGCCCGGCTCGACGCGGCGTGTTGCACGCCGAAGATGTTGAAATCATCGACGACGAATTGCTCGCGGTTGCAACGTTGCAGCCGGCCAAGCCACGGCCAAAACGCCTGAAAGTGATCAAGGCCAAGAGCGGCGCCGACCGGATGAAAGCTGCAACGGCCAAGGCCAGCGGTGGCGGTGGGCAAGTGCTCAAAGGCCTGAGTGCCGAAGCCGGGGCTGAAGCGATTCTCAAGTTGCTGATCGAAGAAGGCGTGGTTCGCTGATCTTCACACAGTGATCGTTCCCACGCGGAGCAAAGGGGGGCCGCCCGGGACGCTCCGCGTCCCTGTTACCTGCCTGAAATTCAAAGCGTGAAGTACCCTCGCTATTATCCTGTCGGAGAAAATAATGACCGTTGAGTTTCGTGCAGCCCTGCGCGCGGATGCGCGGGAGATTGCTCGCTTGTTTCAGATTTCATCGGAAGGTGCCGCGGATTACATCTGGAGCCAACTGGCAGAGCCCGGCCAGGACCTGCTGGATGTCGGTGCCAGTCGCTACGCCCGTGAAGACGTCGATTTCTCCTATCAAAACTGCCTGATCGCGCAGGCAGAGGGGAAGGTCATTGGCATGCTGCACAGCTACGTGATGCGTCACGATCCGCTGGCCGCTCCCGTCACCGATCCGGTCCTGGCGCCGTATGCCAAGCTGGAAATCCCCGACACCCTCTATATTTCGAGCCTGGCGCTGCATGAGGGCTGGCGCAATCAGGGCTTGGGCCAACAATTCCTCGCCTACGCTTACGACCGTGCCAACCAGTTGGGGCTCAATGGCTTGAGCCTGATCGACTATGCGGCGAACACCGGCGCCCGTCGGTTTTACGAGCGACATGGCTTCCGTATCGTCGATACCTGCCAGATCACACCCCACCCGATGATTCGGGTCACGGGTGAAGCCTATTTGATGTATCGGCCTTAAGCATAAGCAAATCCCTGTGGGAGCGAGCCTGCTCCGGGCGGCGATCCGACGATAGAGATCTGTCAGTCAACATCATCGTTGAATTTGATGGCCTCTTCGCGAGCAGGCTCGCTCCCACAGTTGTTATGAGCTTTTACCCACAATCCCTGTTAGCGCTTCTGTGGATAACATGTTCACCCCTCGCTACACCCCACGCATATCAAGCCCTGCAAGCCCTTGTACGAAAAACAACCAGCCTAACCCCGCGTTTTTTCGAGCTTTTTTCAGTGGATAAGGGCATCGGTCGTTCACGACTTGCCCCCAATCTCTGTTGGCGCTTCTGTGGATAAGATGTTTGCTGTCCGCTGTAAGCCATACAGATCGTGGCTTTCAAGCTTCTGGTCAATAAATAACCAAATGCCGGTTTTTGTCCTCCGCTGACTGCTCGAACCCACGAAATATGCAGCCTTGACGTGGTTTTCCACAACACACTGAATAATGTGCACAGTTGCCCCCAAAGTCTGTTGGCGCTTCTGTGGATAAGGTGTTTGCGATCCTCTGTGAGCCATGAATAACGTGGCTTACAGGCTTTTGATCAAAAAACAGTCAATAGTCGTCGAAAACCGATCAATTGAATAAGTCACGGATTTTCTTCAGTTTCTGTGGAGAAAACGCTCAGTCTTTCCACAGTTGTCCCCATTAGCTGTGGGTGGAGGTGTGGATAACTTGTTCGCTGAAGGCTGCACGCCACGTTCCTTATAGGCTGGAACGCGATAGATCATATTTCGTACAGTTCTAAAGACCGGGAGAGTGTATTCAGGGGGGGGAGTGGTGACTGCTAGGACGCTATCGCGAACAGGCTCGCTCCCACAGGGGATTGGTGGTGTTCACACATGCTGCGAACAACATCAATCAATGTGGGAGCGAGCCTGCTCGCGATACTTTAGAGCTTAACCGTGTACCGGCACGCCCTTGAGGTACGGCGCAGGCTCGGCCCCCAGGTTGTTCAACAGGCGCTCGCTGTACCAATCCACGAAGTTCACCACGCCGAACTCATAGGTCTTGGAGTACGGGCCTGGCTGGTACGCCGTGGAGTTGATCCCGCGCTGGTTCTCTTCGGCCAGGCGACGGTCTTCGTTGTTGGTGGCATCCCAGACTTCACGCATGCGCTCGACGTCGTAATCCACGCCTTCGACAGCGTCCTTGTGCACCAGCCATTTGGTGGTGACCATGGTTTCCTGCGCGCTGATCGGCCACACGGTGAACACAATGATGTGATCGCCCATGCAGTGGTTCCATGAGTGCGGCAGGTGCAGGATGCGCATCGAGCCCAGGTCCGGGTTCTGGATCCGGCCCATGAGTTTCTTGCAGGCTTGCTTGCCGTCCAGGGTCATCGAT
Organism: Pseudomonas fluorescens HK44; assembly: GCF_000217955.3. Classification (GTDB taxonomy): domain Bacteria; phylum Pseudomonadota; class Gammaproteobacteria; order Pseudomonadales; family Pseudomonadaceae; genus Aquipseudomonas; species Aquipseudomonas fluorescens_AQ. The sequence continues at coordinate 479,588 of NZ_AFOY02000019.1, forward strand.
ACGGTGCCTTTGAGCAGCGGCATGCGCACGATGCGGTTACGCAGGCCGAAGCTGGCGTGTGCGTAAGGAATCTTCTCGGCTTCCCAGGCAGCGGCAGAGGCGGCTACGTGGTCCTTGAACGCCTGGTCGGCACGCGGGTCGGTGACGTCGTCCCATTCCAGCAGGGTTTTGAGCAGTGCCGGGTGCGACGCGTTGCAGTGGTAGCACTCGCGGTTGTTTTCCAGCACCAGCTTCCAGTTGGCCTGTTCCACCAGGGTGGTTTGCACCGCCACCTTGGTGTTTTCCATGTCGTACGGTTCCATGTAATGGCTCAGTGTCGACAGGAAGTCATCGATGGCCGGAGGGTTTTCCGCGAGGCTGACGAAGATGTAGCCGCCAGCGGTTTTCACGTTTACCGGTTTCAGGCCGTACTGCTTCATGTCGAAGTCGTCGCCCATCTCGGAGCCGGCGAACAGCAGGCGCCCGTCCAGCTCGTAGGTCCACTGGTGGTAGTGGCAGACCAGCTTGGCGACTTTGCCTTTTTCACTGGTGCACAGACGCGAACCACGGTGGCGGCAGACGTTATGGAAGGCATGGACCACACCTTCTGCACCGCGAATCACGATGATCGGGTTCTTGCCGATCTGCAGGGTCAGGAAGTTGCCCTTGGTCGGGATTTCGCAGGTCATGCCGGCGATCAGCCACTCTTTCTGGAAGATCTCCTGCATGTCGATATCAAACAAGCGCTCATCAGAGTAGAACGGCTGTGGCAGCGAAAATGTACGCTCGCGCTCTTGCAGCATCTGCGCGGTGGCCTTGCGTGCGGGTTCCAGCGGATCGCCCAAGCTCAGGGTAGTGGTGACGTCCATCGTTTAAGTCCTCATGGCCATCTGTGTGGCCGGCGAATAGTGGCTAATCAGGGTTGCTACGCAAGGCAGAAAACAGCGTTTATCTGTTGAGGCGAGTGTGGGGCCGGCGCAGGCTGGAACCTTATCCATGGGCGACATGGCCCAATCTGTTCCCGACGCTCAACCCCCGGTGGTTGTGGGCTGGTCGCGATAAGCATGTGAATGTCGCAGATAGGTAAATGGGCAATCTGCGCTATACGCAGAATCGGCAACATGAGGTCGACAGTCGACCGTGGAGATCAGCATGTCCAATAGTTTCCTGAACCCAGTCACCACCCAGACCTGGGCCAATGGCCGGCACATTGTCCGTTGCGTCAAAGTCATCCAGGAAACCTGGGACGTGCGGACCTTCTGCTTCATGGCCGACCAGCCGATTATGTTCTTTTTCAAACCGGGGCAGTTCGTCACCCTGGAGCTGGAGATCGAGGGCGTGCCGATCATGCGCTCGTACACCATTTCCAGTTCGCCGTCGGTGCCTTACAGCTTTTCGGTAACCATCAAGCGCGTACCGGGCGGCAAGGTTTCCAACTGGCTGCACGACACCCTGCATGAAGGCCAGGAACTGGCGGTGCACGGGCCGGTCGGGCTGTTCAACGCCATCGACTTCCCGAACCCGAAAGTGCTGTACCTCAGCGGTGGTGTGGGAATCACCCCGGTCATGTCCATGGCCCGCTGGTTCTTCGACACTAACGGCAATGTCGATATGGCGTTCATCCACAGCGCCCGCTCGCCAAAAGACATCATCTATCACCGCGAGCTGGAACACATGGCGTCGCGGATCGAAAACTTCAGCCTGCACCTGATCTGCGAAAAACATGGTTTCGGTGAGCCATGGGCCGGGTATCGCGGTTACCTGAACCACAAGATGCTCGAACTGATGGTCCCGGACTTCCTTGAGCGTGAAGTGTTCTGCTGCGGCCCGACGCCGTACATGAATGCGGTCAAGCGCCTGCTGGAGAACGCTGGCTTCAATATGAAGCGCTACCATGAGGAGTCTTTCGGTGCCACGCCGCCGGAGGCTCGCGCCGACGCCGTGGAACACGCCGAACAGGCGGCCGACGCGCCGGCGATCGACGCCGCTGACCTGCATGAGGTGGAATTCACCGCCTCCGGCAAAAGCATCCGTGTGGCGCCGGGCGAGACCGTCCACGCCGCCGCCTCCAAGCTTGGCCTGCTGATTCCGAAAGCCTGCGGGATGGGGATCTGCGGAACGTGCAAGGTGATGAAGCTGGGCGGCGAGGTCGAGATGGAGCACAACGGTGGGATCACCGAAGAGGACGAAGCCGAGGGCTACATCCTGTCGTGCTGCAGCATTCCGAAAGGAGATGTGCGGATCGAGTTTTAAGCCGTTACTCCGGGGGAAGGGACGCAGAGCGTCCCGGGCTGCATTCCTTTGCTGCGCGTCACTAGTGTCGCTCTGCGTGGGAACGATCAGCTTTCTGTGGCGAGGGAGCTTGCTCCCGCTGGGTTGCGGAGCAGCCCCAAATCCTGAGCATGCGGTCTGTCAGGTGCACCGTGTTTGCTGAATTCACGACGGCTTCGCCGCCGAGCGGGAGCAAGCTCCCTCGCCACAAAGTTTCATTGCATTCTGGTGGGGTATTACCCCGCCATCACTTCCCGAATATCCGCCGCCAATTCCCGCACCCGCTCTACCTCGGTATCCCATGAGCACATGAAGCGTGCGCCGCCTTTGCCGATGAAGGTGTAGAAACGCCAGCTCTTGGCGGTCAGCGCCGCGACGGCCGATTCCGACAGCTGCAGGAACACGCCGTTGGCTTGCACCGGGAACATCAGTTCAACACCTGGAATGTCGCTCACCAGCTCGGCCAGCAACTGTGCGCAGTAGTTGGCGTGACGGGCGTGTTTGAGCCAGGCGTCGTTTTCCAGCAGGCCGACCCATGGCGCCGAGAGGAAACGCATTTTCGACGCCAGTTGCCCGGCCTGTTTGCAGCGGTAGTCGAAGTCTTCAGCGAGTTTCTGGTTGAAGAACAGAATCGCCTCACCCACCGCCATGCCGTTTTTCGTCCCGCCGAAGCACAACACGTCAACGCCGGCTTTCCAGGTCAGGTCGGCGGGCGAGCAGTTGAGGAATGCGCAGGCGTTGGAGAAGCGCGCGCCGTCCATGTGCAGGTTCAGGCCCAGTTCCTTGCAAGTGGTGCTGATGGCGCGGATTTCTTCCGGGGTGTAGATGCTGCCGACCTCGGTCGCCTGGGTCAGGGTCACGACGCGCGGTTTCGGGTAGTGGATGTCCTGGCGCTTGAGGGCGATTTCGCGGATCGATTCCGGGGTCAGCTTGCCATTTTCAGTGCGTGCGATGAGCAGCTTGGAGCCGTTGGAGAAAAATTCCGGCGCGCCGCATTCGTCGGTTTCGACGTGGGCGGTTTCCGAGCAGATTACGCTGTGGTAGCTCTGGCACAGCGACGACAGCGCCAGCGAGTTGGCCGCGGTGCCGTTGAAGGCAAAGAACACTTCGCAGTCGGTTTCGAACAGTTTGCGGAAATCGTCCGAGGCGCGTGCGGTCCACTCATCGTCGCCATAAGCGCGTTGGTGGCCTTGATTGGCCTGTTCCATGGCGGCCCAGGCTTCCGGGCAGATACCGGAATAGTTGTCGCTGGCGAATTGTTGGCTCTTGTCGGTCATGGCCGGCTCCGTGGTCGATGATGGTGCGCACTGTACCCAAGATTGGCAGGGGAGCACACGCGATGTGTCTGTCAGAAAAATACAAAGACGTCAGGCAATTATGCACATGACTACACGCAACGTTGTGTTGAACCTGCTGTAGGAGCTGCCGGGTGTGTCGCGAGCGCCGGTCAGTGGTCGCTCTTTGGGTGTATGTCGTAAACGCACCTTTGCGTGGCGTCCATAGGCATTTGACCTGTCTGCGCCGGCCATACCATCGCTTCCAAAGGGCACTGCCGTAAGGTACGTGCCTCACCGAGACGAAAGGCGCACAAGCCGCCGCTGGGAGAGACGCGATGTTCAGCAAGCAAGACCAGATCAAGGGTTACGACGATGCACTGCTGGCGGCGATGAATGCCGAAGAGCTGCGCCAGGAAGATCACATCGAGCTGATCGCGTCAGAGAACTACACCAGCAAGCGCGTCATGGAAGCGCAAGGCAGCGGCCTGACCAACAAATACGCCGAAGGCTATCCGGGCAAACGCTACTACGGCGGCTGCGAGCACGTCGACAAGGTCGAAGCGCTGGCCATCGAACGCGCCAAACTGCTGTTCGGTGCCGATTACGCCAACGTCCAGCCGCACTCCGGCTCGTCGGCCAACAGCGCCGTTTACCTGGCCCTGCTGCAACCCGGCGACACCATTCTCGGCATGAGCCTGGCCCATGGCGGTCACCTGACCCACGGCGCCAAGGTGTCGTCCTCGGGCAAGCTGTACAACGCCGTGCAGTACGGCATCGACACCAAAACCGGCCTGATCGACTACGACGAAGTCGAGCGTCTGGCCGTCGAATGCAAGCCGAAGATGATCGTCGCCGGTTTCTCGGCTTACTCCAAGACTCTGGACTTCCCACGTTTCCGTCAGATCGCCGACAAGGTGGGGGCGCTGCTGTTCGTCGACATGGCGCACGTTGCCGGTCTGGTCGCTGCCGGCCTGTACCCGAACCCGCTGCCGTATGCCGACGTGGTGACCACCACCACCCACAAGACCCTGCGCGGTCCGCGTGGCGGCCTGATCCTGGCCAAGGCTAACGAAGAAATCGAGAAAAAACTCAACGCGGCAGTCTTCCCCGGTGCCCAGGGCGGCCCGCTGATGCACGTGATCGCCGGTAAGGCGGTGTGCTTCAAGGAAGCGTTGGAGCCTGGTTTCAAGGTCTATCAGCAACAAGTGATCGACAACGCACAGGCAATGGCCGGCGTTTTCATCAAACGTGGCTACGATGTAGTGTCCGGCGGGACTGATAACCACCTGTTCCTGGTGAGCCTGATCCGTCAGGGCCTGACCGGTAAGGAAGCCGACGCCGCCCTGGGTCGTGCCCACATCACCGTGAACAAGAACGCCGTACCGAACGATCCACAATCGCCGTTCGTCACCTCGGGCCTGCGTATCGGCACCCCGGCGGTCACCACGCGCGGTTTCAAGGTTACCCAGTGCGTTGAGCTGGCCGGCTGGATCTGCGACATCCTCGACAACCTCGGCGACGCCGATGTCGAGGCCAATGTTGCCAAGCATGTGGCAGCCCTGTGCGCGGACTTCCCGGTTTATCGCTGAGCGCGGTTTTGGAGTAAATGACTATGCAACGCTACTCAGGCTTCGGCCTCTTCAAACACTCCCTCAGCCACCACGAAAACTGGCAGCGGATGTGGCGCACGCCGACTCCGAAAAAAGTCTACGACGTGGTCATCGTCGGCGGCGGCGGGCATGGTCTGGCGACCGCCTACTACCTGGCCAAGGAACACGGCATCACTAACGTGGCCGTGGTCGAGAAGGGCTGGCTGGGCGGCGGTAACACCGCGCGCAACACCACCATCGTGCGTTCCAACTACCTGTGGGACGAATCGGCCCACCTGTACGAACACGCGATGAAACTCTGGGAAGGTCTATCCCAGGACCTGAACTACAACGTGATGTTCTCCCAGCGTGGCGTTTACAACCTGTGCCACACCCTGCAGGACATTCGTGATTCCGAGCGTCGGGTCAGCGCCAACCGCCTGAACGGCGTCGATGGTGAACTGCTCACCGCTCAGCAAGTGGCTGACGAGATTCCGTACCTCGACTGCTCGAAAAACACTCGCTACCCGGTGATGGGCGCTACCGTTCAGCGTCGCGGCGGCGTGGCCCGTCACGATGCCGTGGCCTGGGGCTTTGCCCGTGCGGCCGATGCCTTGGGCGTGGACCTGATCCAGCAGACCGAAGTGATCGGTTTCCGCAAGGAAAACGGTGTGTGCATCGGTGTCGAAACCAACAAGGGCTTCATCGGCGCCAAGCGCGTCGGTGTAGTCACCGCCGGTAACTCCGGGCACATGGCCAAACTGGCCGGTTTCCGTCTGCCGATCGAATCCCACCCGCTGCAAGCGCTGGTATCCGAGCCGATCAAACCGATTATCGACAGCGTGATCATGTCCAACGCCGTACACGGTTACATCAGCCAGTCCGACAAGGGCGACCTGGTCATCGGTGCCGGTATCGACGGTTACAACGGCTACGGTCAGCGCGGTTCGTATCCGGTGATCGAGCACACTATCCAGGCCATCGTCGAGATGTTCCCGGTCTTGTCCCGAGTGCGCATGAACCGTCAGTGGGGCGGCATCGTCGACACCACCCCGGACGCCTGCCCGATCATCTCGAAAACGCCGGTACCGAACATGTTCTTCAACTGCGGTTGGGGCACCGGTGGTTTCAAAGCGACTCCAGGCTCGGGCAACGTGTTTGCCGCCAGCCTTGCCAAGGGTGAAATGCACCCATTGGCTGCACCTTTCTCCATCGACCGTTTCCACAGCGGTGCGTTGATCGATGAACACGGCGCTGCTGCAGTCGCCCACTAACAGGAGAAATCCCTATGTTGCATATCTTCTGTCCTCACTGCGGCGAGCTGCGCTCCGAAGAGGAATTCCATGCATCCGGCCAGGCGCACATCCCGCGCCCACTGGACCCGAACAGCTGCACCGACGAGGAGTGGGGCGACTACATGTTCTTCCGCGATAACCCTCGCGGGTTGCACCACGAGCTGTGGGATCACGTCGCCGGTTGCCGTCAGTATTTCAACGTCACCCGCGACACCGTGACCTACGAGATTCTCGAAACCTACAAGATCGGCACCAAGCCGCAGTTCACCGACAAGACTGAAAGTCCGAAAGCGGCCGCGCAGGCTCTGGGAGCGAAGGTATGAGCCAGATCAATCGCCTGTCCAACGGTGGACGGATCGACCGCAACAAAGTCCTGAGCTTCACCTTCAACGGCCAGCTCTACAAAGGCTTTGAAGGCGACTCCCTGGCCGCTGCATTGCTGGCCAACGGCGTCGACATCATCGGTCGCAGCTTCAAGTATTCGCGTCCTCGCGGGATCTTCGCCGCGGGCAGCGAAGAGCCGAACGCGGTGCTGCAGATCGGTGCCACCGAAGCCACGCAAATTCCTAACGTGCGCGCCACTCAACAGGCGCTGTACCAGGGCCTCGTCGCCACCAGCACCAACGGCTGGCCGAGCGTGAACAACGACATGATGGGGATTCTCGGCAAGGTCGGCGGCAAGCTGATGCCACCGGGTTTCTACTACAAAACCTTCATGTACCCGCAATCGTTCTGGATGACCTACGAGAAGTACATTCGTAAGGCTGCAGGTCTTGGCCGTTCGCCGACCGAGAACGATCCGGACACCTACGACTACATGAACCAGCACTGCGACGTGCTGATTGTCGGCGGTGGCCCGGCCGGTCTGGCGGCTGCCCTGGCGGCTGCGCGCAGCGGTGCCCGAGTGATTCTGGCCGATGAGCAGGAAGAGTTTGGCGGCAGCCTGCTCGATTCCCGTGAAAGCCTCGACGGCAAACCCGCCACCGAGTGGGTCGCCAGTGTCATTGCCGAACTCAAAAACACCCCTGACGTGTTGGTGCTGCCGCGTGCGACCGTCAACGGTTACCACGACCACAACTTCCTGACCATTCACGAGCGCCTCACCGATCACCTCGGCGACCGCGCACCGATCGGCCAGGTTCGTCAGCGTATCCACCGGGTTCGCGCCAAGCGCGTGGTACTGGCGACGGGTGCTCACGAGCGTCCACTGGTCTACGGCAACAACGACGTGCCGGGCAACATGCTCGCCGGTGCCGTCTCGACTTACGTGCGCCGTTACGGCGTAGCACCGGGCAAGAAACTGGTGCTGTCGACCAACAACGATCACGCCTACCGCGTGGCGCTGGACTGGCTCGACGCCAGCCTGCAAGTGGTGGCCATCGCCGATGCGCGGAGCAATCCTCGCGGTGCGCTGGTAGAAGAAGCACGTGCCAAAGGCATCCGTATTCTGACCGGCAGTGCCGTCATCGAAGCGCGCGGCAGCAAGCGCGTCACCGCCGCTCGTGTTGCCGCGATCGACGTCAAGGCGCACACCGTCACCAGCCCTGGCGAATGGCTTGAGTGCGATCTGGTTGCCAGTTCCGGCGGCTACAGCCCAGTGGTTCACCTGGCCTCGCACTTGGGTGGCAAACCGATCTGGCGTGAAGACATCCTCGGTTTCATTCCGGGCGAAGCACCGCAAAAACGCGTCTGCGTGGGCGGCATCAATGGCGTCTACAGCCTCGGCGATACTCTGGCCGACGGTTTTGAAGGCGGCGTGCGCGCGGCCAGCGAAGCCGGCTTCAAAGCGGTCGAAGGCGTCCTGCCCAAAGCCCTGAGCCGTGTCGAAGAGCCGACTCTGGCGCTGTTCCAGGTGCCGCATGAAAAGGCTACCGCACGTGCGCCGAAGCAATTCGTCGACCTGCAGAACGACGTCACCGCTGCCGCCATCGAACTGGCGACCCGCGAGGGCTTCGAGTCGGTCGAGCACGTAAAACGTTACACCGCACTGGGCTTCGGTACTGACCAGGGCAAGCTTGGCAACGTCAACGGTCTGGCCATCGCCGCCCGTTCGCTGAACGTGACCATCCCGCAGATGGGCACCACCATGTTCCGCCCGAACTACACGCCGGTGACTTTCGGTGCGGTAGCCGGTCGTCACTGTGGGCACATCTTCGAACCAGTGCGTTGCACCGCACTGCACGCCTGGCACGTGAAAAACGGTGCCGAGTTCGAAGACGTCGGTCAGTGGAAGCGTCCTTGGTACTTCCCGAAAAACGGTGAAGACCTGCATGCCGCGGTGAAACGTGAATGCCTGGCCGTGCGTGAAAGCGTCGGCCTGCTGGATGCCTCGACACTCGGCAAGATCGACATTCAAGGCCCGGATGCGCGTGAGTTCCTCAACCGCGTCTACACCAACGCCTGGACCAAGCTCGACGTGGGCAAGGCCCGCTACGGCCTGATGTGCAAAGAAGACGGGATGGTCTTCGACGACGGTGTCACTGCATGCCTCGCCGACAACCACTTCGTGATGACCACCACCACCGGCGGCGCTGCGCGCGTGCTGCAATGGCTGGAAATCTACCACCAGACCGAATGGCCAGACCTGAAGGTGTACTTCACCTCGGTTACCGACCACTGGGCGACCATGACCCTGTCCGGGCCGAACAGCCGCAAGCTGCTCAGCGAAGTCACCGACATCGATCTGGACAGGGACGGTTTCCCGTTCATGACCTGGAAAGAAGGTTTGGTAGGCGGTGTGCCGGCTCGGGTGTTCCGGATCTCGTTTACCGGTGAGCTGTCGTACGAAGTCAACGTGCAGGCCGACTACGCCATGGGCGTTCTGGAAAAAATCGTCGAGGCGGGCAAGAAGTACAACCTGACGCCGTACGGTACTGAAACCATGCACGTCCTGCGGGCCGAGAAGGGGTTCATCATCGTCGGTCAGGACACTGACAGCTCGATGACCCCGGACGACCTGAACATGGGCTGGTGCGTCGGTCGCACCAAACCGTTCTCGTGGATCGGCTGGCGTGGCATGAACCGTGAAGACTGTGTGCGTGATCAGCGCAAACAGTTGGTCGGCCTCAAGCCGATCGACCCGACCAAATGGCTGCCGGAAGGTGCGCAACTGGTGTTCAACACCAAGCAAGCGATCCCGATGAGCATGGTCGGTCACGTGACCTCCAGCTACGCCCACAACTCCCTTGGCTATTCGTTTGCCATGGGTGTGGTCAAAGGCGGCTTGAAGCGCCTCGGCGAGCGCGTGTTCGCGCCGTTGGCCGATGGCAGCGTGATCGAAGCGGAAATCGTTTCTTCGGTGTTCTTCGATCCGAAAGGCGATCGCCAGAACATCTAGTGGCCTCGAATCCTGTGGGGTGTCAGCTGAACCGCGTTGTCTGCATCGCGAGCAGGCTCGCTCCCACAGGAGATCGCGTAACCTTTGTGGGAGCGAGCTTGCTCGCGATGGCGGCAGCGTAGCCACCACCAGGGCCGGAACCAACAGAATTCAAGACAGGTGCTTTATGACCACAGCCAACGTTTACCAACAGCGCCCAACCACTGGGGCAAAGGCCGAGTCGTCGCTGCACCACGCGGGCCTGCAAAGCCTGGTGGGCAAGGGCCGTAAAAACGCCGGTGTCACCGTGCGTGAGAAAAAACTCCTGGGCCATCTGACCATTCGTGGCGATGCCCACAACCCGGCATTCGCCGCGGGCGTGCACAAGGCCCTGGGCCTTGAGCTGCCGGTCGCGCTGACCGTGGTCGCCAAAGGCGAAACCAGCCTGCAATGGATGGGCCCGGACGAGTGGTTGCTGATCGTGCCGAGTGGTGAAGAATTCGCTGCCGAGAAAAAACTGCGTGAAGCCCTGGGCGATCTGCACATCTCCATCGTCAATGTCAGCGGCGGCCAGCAGATCCTTGAGCTGAGCGGCCCGAAAGTCCGCGAAGTGCTGATGAAGTCCACCAGCTACGACGTGCACCCTAACAACTTCCCGGTGGGCAAAGCGGTGGGCACGGTGTTCGCCAAGTCGCAACTGGTGATCCGCCACACCGCCGAAGACACCTGGGAACTGCTGATCCGTCGCAGCTTCTCGGATTACTGGTGGCTGTGGTTGCAGGATGCGGCTGCTGAATATGGCCTTAGCGTCCAGGCCTGATCTGTGGCGAGGGAGCTTGCTCCCGCTGGGCTGCGCAGCAGCCCCAATGCCATCTATAGCATTCCGCCAGTGAGACCGAATCCGTAGATTTACGACTGCTACGCAGCCGACGGGAGCAAGCTCCCTCGCCACAAAGGAGTCACCGCACTATGAGCCGCGCACCAGATACATGGATTTTGACTGCCCATTGCCCAAGCGTCCTGGGCACGGTGGATGCGGTGACCCGCTTTCTGTTCGAACAGGGTTGCTACGTCACCGAGCACCATTCCTTCGATGATCGGCTTTCGGGCCGCTTCTTCATTCGTGTGGAGTTCCGTCAGCCCGACGCCTTCGACGAACAGACGTTCCGCAGCGGTTTAGCCGGACGGACCGACGCGTTCGGCATGGTGTTCGAGCTGACTCCGCCGCACCACCGGCCAAAAGTGGTGATCATGGTCTCCAAGGCCGATCACTGCCTCAACGATTTGCTCTATCGCCAGCGCATCGGCCAACTGTCGATGGATGTGGTCGCGGTGGTGTCCAACCACCCGGACCTCAAGCCGCTGGCCGATTGGCACGGGATTCCTTATTACCACTTCCCGCTCGACCCCAACGACAAGCCCTCGCAAGAGCGGCAAGTCTGGCAGGTGATCGAAGAGTCCAGTGCAGAACTGGTGGTGCTTGCGCGCTACATGCAAGTGCTGTCGCCGGAGCTGTGCCGCAAGCTCGATGGTAAAGCGATCAATATCCATCACTCCTTGCTGCCCGGTTTCAAAGGCGCCAAGCCGTATCACCAGGCGTACAACAAGGGTGTGAAACTGGTGGGCGCCACGGCGCACTACATCAACAACGACCTCGACGAAGGCCCGATCATCGCCCAAGGCGTGGAAGCGGTGGATCACAGCCATTATCCCGAAGACCTGATTGCCAAAGGCCGGGATATCGAAGGGCTGACGTTGGCCCGAGCGGTGGGTTATCACATTGAACGGCGGGTGTTTCTCAACGCCAACAGAACAGTAGTTCTTTAGATTTTTGGGGCCGCTTTGCGACCCATCGCGGGCAAGCCTTGCTCCTACAGTGATCGCGTCGTCCCGTTATTTAATGGCCGACGTCACCTCGTAGGAGCAAAGCGTGCTCGCGATGAGGCCCTTACAAACAACACAAGACACAAGCACTAACCCAAGCAATCTACGCGTTGCCCTCAGTTGGTAACGCGGTTTCATAAAAACAACAGCGAGGTGAAAGCATGTCTGGTAATCGTGGTGTGGTGTATCTCGGCAATGGCAAGGTCGAAGTACAGAAAATCGACTATCCAAAAATGCAGGACCCACGCGGCAGGAAGATCGAGCACGGCGTCATCCTGCGCGTGGTATCCACCAATATCTGTGGTTCCGACCAGCACATGGTGCGTGGTCGCACCACGGCTCAAACCGGTCTGGTGCTGGGCCACGAGATCACCGGTGAAGTGATCGAGAAGGGCAGCGACGTCGAGAACCTGAAAATCGGCGACCTGGTGTCGGTGCCGTTCAACGTGGCGTGCGGGCGCTGCCGTTCCTGCAAAGAAATGCACACCGGTGTCTGCCTCAGCGTTAACCCGGCCCGTCCGGGCGGTGCCTATGGTTATGTCGACATGGGTGACTGGACAGGCGGCCAGGCCGAATACGCAATGGTGCCGTATGCCGACTTCAACCTGCTGAAACTGCCGGACCGCGACCGGGCCATGGAAAAAATCCGTGACCTGACCTGCCTCTCCGACATCCTGCCAACCGGTTACCACGGCGCAGTCACTGCCGGCGTTGGCCCTGGCAGCACCGTGTACATCGCGGGCGCAGGTCCGGTCGGTCTGGCGGCTGCCGCTTCCGCTCGCCTGCTGGGCGCGGCAGTGGTGATCATCGGTGACGTCAACCCGATCCGCCTGGCTCACGCCAAGGCCCAGGGTTTTGAAATCGCTGACCTGTCGACAGACACCCCACTGCACGAACAGATCGCCGCGCTGTTGGGCGAGCCAGAAGTGGATTGCGCCGTCGACGCCGTGGGCTTCGAAGCCCGTGGTCACGGCCATGCCGGGGTGAAACACGAAGCACCGGCCACCGTACTCAACTCGCTGATGGGCGTGGTTCGGGTTGCCGGCAAAATCGGCATCCCTGGCCTGTACGTCACCGAAGATCCGGGTGCAGTCGATGCGGCCGCGAAAATGGGCAGCCTGAGCATCCGCTTCGGTCTGGGCTGGGCTAAATCCCACAGCTTCCACACCGGGCAGACCCCGGTGATGAAGTACAACCGCCAGCTGATGCAGGCGATCATGTGGGACCGCATCAAGATTGCCGACATCGTGGGCGTCGAGGTCATCAGCCTCGACGACGCACCACGTGGCTATGGCGAGTTCGATGCGGGCGTGCCGAAGAAGTTTGTGATTGATCCGCATAAGTTGTTTAGTGCGGCGTAAGGGCTGTAGGTGAAAAAAAGGGCGACTTAATGTCGTCCTTTTGATTTGTATATATATCTTGGACTGTTGGGTTGGACATTAAATCGATTTGTTATGATTCTTGTTGCATTTTTATGGGCTGTGTCTTATGGATCTGAAGGAAAAGTCGAAATATTTTTTCTTTCTTTTTTATTGAGAGGGTCAAAGGGATTTCGTTTGATAATGGTAAATTGACTTGTGGGGATTTTATGTTCGGTTAAGGCTAGGTCATGCCTTGTGAGCAATTCGCCGTAGTAACCTTTAGTTGGCTTGTTAGATAATTTTGCAAAAATTGCTGCAAAAGAATTGGCTTCTCCCTCCGCAGAGTAGCAAGACAAAATTCGAACGTTGTTATATGAATCAAAGTCGATTCCTTGTTTTTTTGCAGCAATGAATAGTTTGAGTGGGCCCCATTCGCCCTCGCTAGTCGTTAATAATGAATTTTCGTTTGGAGCGGGCTTTACTCCATGGCCGATAAAATTTATTCGTCGACCACCTTCAGATGTGTCCTCGTAGCTTACAACTCCTTTTGCAATCTGACGCCTCTTTAGCATATGTTGAGTTTTTGGCATTTTTTGCGCCGTTGTTGAAGGAGCAATTTTTTTTGCTTGTTGAGCCAGGAGCTTCAGATTGGTCCTGACTAGTGCCCAGCTATGCCCCGTATTGTCCACTCGATTCAACGGATCTCCTGTGCAATACGCATACGCATTCAACCCACCCTCCCCAAACGGACTCCAACTGTCCGGGCTGTTAAACCGCATCAACACCGGATTAAACGCCCGATAGCCATTACCCAACAAATAACACCCGGTCACCGGGTCCGGCCGTTCGCCGTTGAAACCGAGCAGGCTGAGCAAACCGCCTCCGGGAGCGCGATGGCCGTAAGGCGTGTAGGCGATGGGATGAGGCTGCGTGGCGTCGAGTGCGTTCAACACCGAACGTTGCTGATCGGTGGCGAGCAAGGTGGTTTCCGCTGCGCCGTTTTGACGCTGTTGTAGTGCGAGCAGTTGATCCTCGTGCTGCATGATCGAACACTGCGTCGCACCCTGGATCTCGGTGGCCAGGCGATCTTCGAGGTAGAAGCGTTGGGTGCTCGTCCGCACCGATGGCGCGCAAGCGGTTAGGCGATCCAGTGGGTCGTAGCGGTAGTGGCAAAGCAGGGTTCCGCGATTGAGCGGCATGGGCGGGATTTCCTGAAAGGTGCGTCGATTCAAGGATTCACTGTGGCGCAATTGGCCGGGCTTGCCCACTATCAGAACTGCTAGGGTCAACGGCTGGAGATGACGCAGAGCGTCGCGGGCGGGATTCCCACGCAGGAGTCAACGATCATTCTAGCGACCGGTTACCACCGCGCTGTCACGGTGGGTGTTGGCCCGGGCAGCACCGTCTGCATCGCCGGCGCGGGTCCGATGGGGCTGGCGGCTGCCGCTTCCGCTCGCCTGCTGGGCGCGACAGTGGTGATCATCGGTGACGTCAATCCGATCCGCCTGGTTCACGCCAAGGCCCAGGGTTTTGAAATCGCCGACCTGTCCCAGGACACTCCGCTGCACGAACAGATCGCTGCATTGTTGGGCGAACCGGAAGTGGATTGCGCCGTCGACGCCGTGGGCTTCGAAGCCCGTGGTCACGGCCATTCGGGGGTGAAACACGAAGCACCGGCCACTGTACTCAACTCGCTGATGGGCGTGGTTCGGGTTGCCGGCAAAATCGGTATTCCGGGCCTGTACGTGACTGAAGATCCAGGTGCCGTCGATGCCGCCGCGAAGATGGACAGCCTGAGCATCCGCTTCGGTCTTGGCTGGGCCAAATCCCACAGCTTCCACACCGGCCAGACCCCGGTGATGAAGTACAACCGCCAGCTGATGCAGGCGATCATGTGGGACCGGATCAAGATCGCCGACATCGTTGGGGTTGAGGTGATTAGCCTGGACGACGTGCCACGTGGGTATGGCGAGTTCGATGCGGGCGTGCCGAAGAAGTTTGTGAATAATCTGCGTAAGTTGTTTAGTGCGGCGTAAGGGCGTTCCAAGTGAAAGAAGGGCGACGTGATGTTGCCCTTTTGACGTTGAACCAACGGACTTGCCTTGAGGGTCGTTCAATCGCATATACACTGGATTAAACGCTCGATAGCCAAATCCCAGTAGAAAATGTCCGGTCACCGAGTCGGGTCATTTGTCGTTGAACGGATTTCCTTGTTTAAAGTTTGACGGTAAGTGCCACGCTCATCACGTCGGAACGAGCCGTCGCGTTTGAATGACAAATCGTTGTATGTAGAAGGAAAAAAGACGATTTCTCCTTCGTGCCCGCCAGTGCCCACGGCGTAATCAACGCCCATTGTTTTCTGTTGAATGTCTTGTACGTAGACCTTCAACACGACTGCGCGGTGATTATTTCTCAGGTGATCTCGGGCGTAACCTTGGGCTACGTCTAAGGTATCCGATACATAGAACCCGTCGCCAAAATTCGAGGTGTTTTTTCCTATATGCCCCTCTTGGACGCCGTTATTTAATATATTTCGTGCGCTAGTTTCCGAAGTTCCGTGGTATCCAACTAAGGATTTTGTTCCGTCTGGCAGTGGCTCTTTTTTGAGAGACGATGGTTTCCTGATTCCCAGCATGTTTTTAAGGCCCTTGATAGGGTTATATCCTTTCGGGAAAAAAGAGAAGTGCCCTGTAGGATCCCTCCTATTCAGAGGATCTCCCGAACAATACGCATAGGGATTGATCCCCCCCCTAGCGAACGGACTCAAACTGTCTGGACTGTTAAACCGCATCAACACTGGGTTAAACGCCCGATAGCCATTACCGAGCAAATAATGCCCGGTCACCGGGTCCGGTCGTTCGCCGTTGAAGCCGAGGAGGCTGAGCAAGCCGTTTACCGGCGGGCGATGGCCGTAGGGTGTGTAGACGATGGCGTGCGGGGGCATCGCGTCGAGTGCGTTCAACACTGACCGCTGTTGATCGGTGGCGAGCAAACGGGTTTCCACGGTGCGACTCTCACGCCGTTGCTGTGCCAGCAATTGATCCTCGTGCTGCATGATCGAATGCTGCACCGCGCCCTGGATCTCGGTGGCCAGGCGATCTTTGAGGTAGAAGCGTTGGGTGCTCGTCTGCACCGATGGCGCGCAAGCGGTCAGGCGATCCAGTGGGTCGTAGCGGTAGCGGCAAAGCAGGGTTTCGCGATTGGTCGGCATGGGCGGGATCCCTGAAAGGCGCGTCGATTCGGGGTTTTACTGTGACGCAATCGGTCAGGGCTGCCTACTAGCAGAACTGCTAGGGTCTACGGCTGGAGATGACGCAGAGCGTCACGGGCGGCATTCCCACGCGGACAGTTCGACGTCTCGACGTGGGAACGATCAGGGCAGGGCGGTGGGTTTAGGGGGTGGCGCTGGCGCGTAGTCGGCGGCCGATCACGTCGAGCAGGTCGCAGCCGTCGCGCAGGGGAATGGCCAGAAGTTGGGCGAAATCATGGAGCACCACGGCGTCGCTGCTGATTTCATCGCGAAAGGCGATGTTTTCCAGTAGTTGGGTGACGGTACGGATGCGGTAGGCAGCGGTTTCGTGGAGCACGTCGAGTGGAGCTTCGGTGTCGATGAGCAGGGAGGCGCGGTTGCAGTCGACGCCGGTGATGGGCATGTAGCGGTTCATAGGTAGAACTCCATCCTGATTAAGAAGAGAGCGACCGCTCAATCGTCGCCAAACGATATGGGTGGCAGCTGTACGCAGGTTGGCGAACCGGGGATGGAGACCGGCAGACCCGAAGGTCTCCCGCGCACAGCTGCCATAAAGCAGCCTTGCGGGTGCAAAAACGCGTGCAAGAGAGCACAGAGCTTTTGCATCACATCCCCCGAGTCGCCAAACCCGAATCGCCATGTGGGCGACGGGCGAACTATAAGCGCCATTCTCTGGAGCGACAAGGTTCGGGTAAGGAGGTGTTTTCCCAAAATGCCGTCGGACGGAACCTGACGGACCTACAACCCCGCCAACGCCCCCTGATACAACACCGGCCCCGTCGGTTGCCCGGTCGGCGAACCGCCTTCAGGCTCAAGGCTGACTGCCAGCGCTATCGGTTTACCGAGCAGCGCATGCTGTTTTTCGCTCAACGCGACCCGGCCTTTGCCGCCGGCCGGGATTACGCCCAGGGAAATCGGTTTGCCATCCGCTGGAACCGCCCACAGCTCAAGGCTGTGTCCGGGGGCGACGGTGGCCAGGGCCAGCGGTTCGACTTGCAGGTAATCGTCGTGAGCCTTGATTCGCAACGCAGGCTGCGCGCTGGCGCTGAGTAAGGTTGCGCTGTACTGGCTGCTGTCACGGTTGTAGAGAATGCCCAGCGTCACGGCCACCAGCAGCGAGCAGACGGCCACTGTCACGCGCAACCCGTTCCAGAACGGACGTTTGGCCGGCACGTGCAGTTCTTGGGGCTCGATCCGCGCATTGATGGCTGTCCATATCCGGTCGGGCACGGGTACTTCCACCAGCGGCTCGTTGAGGCTGGCCAGGCTTTCTTGCCACTTGGCCAGCTCAACGCGCAGTTCGGCGTCGTCCAGCAGTAGCTGCTCAAAGCGGCGGCGCGCGGCGGCGGGCATCAGGCCAATGGCGTAGTCGGCGGCGAGGGCGCGGCGCAAGCGCCTGGTTTGATAGTTCATGATTCAAGGCACCTGCGCAGGCGCTCCATGCCACGACGAATCCAGGACTTGACCGAGCCCAGTGGCGCCGCCAGATGGTCGGCCAGCTCAGAGCAGGACAAACCCTGAAAGTAGGCCACGGTGATCGATTGACGCTGCATGCCTTCAAGGGTCTCCAGGCAGCGTTTCAGCGCGCTGGCTTCACGGTCGCTGCTGAGTAACTCGTGGGCCGAGGGCGCTTCGTCGACCAGCGCCTGTTCTTCCCGTTCGCTGAGGCGGCGGTCGCGGTGTTTGCGTAACTGGTCGATGGCCTGGTTGCGGGTGATGTTGATCATCCAGGTCATGGGCGCCGACAAATGCGCCTGGTAGCGCGAGGCATTGTTCCAGATGCGCACGAAGCTTTCCTGCAGTACTTCTTCGGCCAGGTCGCTGCGTCCCATGAAGCGTAGCGCCACGCCATGCAGGCGTGGTGCAACGTTGCGGTAGAGCGTCTCGAAGGCACGGCGATCGCCCAGTGAACATTGGGCGAGCAGCTGTCTGAGCGGTTCGGCGTCGGCGGTGGAAATGACCGTTCTCCAGGCAATCTTGGTGGGTATGCGCTGTCGGTTGCAGGCTGAGGTTAGTTCACGGCGCGTTGTCGTTCCATTCACGGCGACAGCCCTCAAGGCAACGCCGGCCCTGTGCATCAGGGCCGGCGTCCGTGCTTAGCTTTTCGGCATCAGCACTTTGTCGATGACTTGAATCACGCCGTTGGATTGGTACACGTCGTAGGTAGTGATGTCGGCGGTGGCGCCTTTTTCGTCCTTGAGGGTGATGTTGTGCGGGCCGTTCATCGTCACCCACAGCTTGCCGCCGCTGACGGTGGTGAGTTCGGCTTTACCGCCGCCGGCCTTGATCTGCTGGGCCAGCGTCGCCATGTCGAGTTTGCCGGCGACCACGTGGTAGGTGAGGATGTGGCTCAGCGTGGCTTTGTTGGCGGGTTTGAGCAGGGTATCGACGGTGCCGGCGGGCAGGGCGGCGAACGCCGAGTTGACCGGTGCGAACACGGTGAACGGACCTTTGCCCTTGAGGGTGTCGACCAGGCCGGCGGCTTTCACCGCAGCGACCAGAGTGGTGTGATCCGCCGAGTTCACGGCGTTATCGATGATGTCCTTGCTCGGCATCATGGCTTGTCCGCCAACCATCACAGAGTCATGGCTCATGTCTGCCGCGTGCACGCTGTTGAGGGTCAAACCGCAGGTCACGGCCAGGCTCAGCAGGCTGGCGATCAACGGGGCTTTAATCGAAGTGCGCTTCATGGTGATTGTCCTAGGTGAGGAATCGGCCAGGAATGTCTGTCCGTGCTTGATATACGCAGTGGGTCAGAGATCGGATGCAGCGCAGGAAAATTGTTTTTCGGCTAGATTTCACGCAAGCCGGTGCGGCGCACAATGGCCGGGAACAATTAATGTCGCGGCCCGTTAAACGGCTGGTTTCCGCCACCTGATTGCAGGTGGTTTTCAGGTTTCAGGAGTTCGTTTCGATGAAGATTTCCCGCGGTTTTGCTTTGGCTTCGCTCATGACGCTGGCGACCAGTCCGGTCTTCGCCGCAGGCTTCAGCCTGAACGATGTGGCCGGTGCCGTGTCCGGTATGCAGGGCAGCGACAAGACGGCTGCCGCCGCACCGACCCCGCAGGCAGCAGGCCTGTTGAGTGCGCTGAGTTCGCTGAACGTCACGCCGGAGCAGGCGATTGGTGGCACGGGAGCCATGTTGGGGCTGGCGAAGAATCAGTTGGGCGCGGCCGATTATTCTCAGTTGACCAATAAAGTGCCGGGTCTTGATCAGCTATCGGGCAGCAATGCATTGGGCAGCCTGGGTGGCTTGAGCGGCCTGCTCGGTGGTTCGCCTGCTAAGTCGGCAGGCCTGGACAG
The DNA here is from genome assembly GCF_000217955.3 of Pseudomonas fluorescens HK44. GTDB lineage: Bacteria > Pseudomonadota > Gammaproteobacteria > Pseudomonadales > Pseudomonadaceae > Aquipseudomonas > Aquipseudomonas fluorescens_AQ. The sequence goes on from NZ_AFOY02000019.1 coordinate 499,113, forward strand.
CGCCTTGGGCAACGTCAAGAACACCAGTGACCTGAACAACGCCTTCACCGCGCTGGGCATGGACAGCGGCATGATCGGCCAGTTTGCTCCGATCCTGCTGCAATACCTCGGTCAGCAGGGCGTGGGCGGTTCGCTACTCAACAGCCTCGGCGGGATCTGGGGCGTTGGCGGCTGATTCAACCTGCTCGGCGCGCAAGGCGTCGAGGCGTGAGCCCTTCTCGGTCCAGAGCTGGTTGACCCCGCTCTGGACGCTCTGGCGAAACGCTGGATCGTATTCGTAATCACCCTGCCACAACGCAGGATCCAGCTCACGGGTCTTGATGTCGATGATCGCCTTCTGGATCTTCGCCTGGCAGTGCTAAAAAGGGTGGCGTAGCCACGGAACAATGCCTGACCCATTCCGGTCAAACCAGCAGTTTTCCGCCCGCATTCGGGTGGCTTTCAGGGTTCAGGAGTTGGTTTCGATGAAGATTTCACGCGGTTTTGCTTTGGCTTCGCTCATGACCCTGGCGACCAGCCCGGTCTTCGCTGCCGGCTTCAGCCTGAACGATGTGGCGGGTGTTGTGTCCGGCATGCAGGACGACGACGAGACGGCTGCCGCTGCACCGACTTCACAAACAGCCGGTTTGTTGAGCGCGCTGAGTGTGCTGAACGTCACCCCGGAACAGGCCATCGGTGGCACGAGCGCCATGCTCGGTCTGGCGAAAAACCAGTTGAGCTCGACCGACTATTCACAGTTGACCCAGGACGCGCCGGGGCTGGGCATGCTGTCGGCTGGCGGTGGTCTGGGGATGTTGGGCGGGCTGCTCGGCGGTTCCTCCGGCAAGTCGCCACTGGAAAGCGCCTTGGGCAACCTGGACAACGTGAAGAACACCAATGACCTGAACAGCGCCTTCAGCGCGCTGGGCATGGACGGCGGCATGATCGGCCAGTTCACCCCGATCCTGCTGCAATTCCTCGGTCAGCAGGGTGTCGGCGGTTCGCTACTCAATAGCCTTGGCGGGATCTGGGGCGCCGACGGTTGATTCAGCCCGCTCGGCGCGCAACGCGTCGATGCGTGAGTCTTTCTCGGTCCAGAGTTGGTTGACCCAGTTCTGGACGCTCTGGCGAAACGCCGGATCGTTTTCGTAATCGCCCCGGCACAACGCAGGATCCAGCTCACGGGTCCTGATGTCGATGATCACCCTTGGCACCGCGCCGCTGATCAGATCCCAGAACCCCGGAATCTTTGCCTGTGGATACACCACGGTCACATCGAGCACCGCATCCAGTTGTTCACCCAGCGCCGCCAATACAAATGCGACGCCGCCGGCCTTGGGCTTGAGCAAGTGCTTGAAGGGTGATTGCTGTTCGGTACGTTTGGCCGGCGTGAAGCGGGTGCCTTCCAGGTAATTGACTACACTCACCGGCTGGCGCTTGAACAGCTCGCAGGCGGCTTTGGTGATCTCCAGGTCCTTGCCGTGCAATTGCGGGTGGCGGGCCAGAAAAGCTTTGCTGTAGCGCTTCATGAACGGGTAATCCAGCGCCCACCAGGCCAGGCCCAGAAACGGCACCCAGATCAGCTCTTTCTTCAGGAAGAACTTGAAGAACGGCGTGCGCCGGTTGAGGGTCTGGATCAGCGCCGGGATGTCGACCCAGGACAGGTGATTGCTGATCACCAGATACGAGGTGTCGACCCGCAGGCCCTCGCCGCCGCGAATGTCCCAGTGTGTGGGGATGCACAGGGCGAAAATCAGCTTGTCGATTTCGGCCCAGGTTTCGGCAAGCCACATCACCGCCGCGCTGGCATCATCACGCAAGCGCCCCGGCAAGAGCAGTTTGAGCAGGGCAAACACCATCAACGGGCCGAACAGGACCAGGGTGTTGAGTAACAGCAGCAAGGTGACGAAACAGCCGGTGAGCAGGCGGCGCATAAATAACTCTTGAAAGCGTTTGGGCGCGCAATGATAAGCAGCTTCGGCCCAGAGGCCAAATCCGGGTGGCTGACGAATGTTTCACTTTTGTCTGGGTATGCTCGAACGATCATTACAACGGCGGTCTAAAATCCCGTCGTCCTACTCCCAGGGAATCCATTACGTGAAATCCATCCTCGCATTGTTAGCCCTTGTGGCCCTGCCGGTCATGGCAGCCGAGCCGACCCTTTATGGTCGTTACGAATACATCAAGCTGCCGGAAATCGGTGGCCAGGTCCTCAAGGCCAAAATGGACACCGGCGCGCTGACGGCTTCCCTGTCGGCCAAAGACATCGAAACCTTCACCCGCGATGGCGAAGACTGGGTGCGCTTCCGTCTGGGTACCAAGGATGCAAGCAGCAAGGTTTTCGAACACAAAGTCTTGCGGATCAGCAAAATCAAAAGCCGCGCCGACGAGGAAGATGAAAAGGACACGGCGGACGTCGCCAAGCGTCCGGTCGTCGAGCTGGAGCTGTGCCTGGGCAGCATCAAGCGCACGGTCGAGGTCAACCTGACCGACCGCAGCAGTTTCAATTACCCGCTGCTGATCGGTGCCAAGGCATTGCGTGAGTTTGGCGCGGCGGTGAACCCGGCGCGGCGGTTTGTGGCGGATAAACCCGACTGCTGATTCCCGCGGCTACTGCAAATTCAAACCGGTGGCCGAGTCGCGAGCATCGACGGCCGCTGGCTTACTTCGGCATGCCAGGCGCTTCTCGTATAAGACTGCAACCCTTCTGACGTCGGTCATCAATTGGAAAAAATTTGATGAAAGTCAGACATCTCGAATTCCCTTGGATTGATTGGGTATTTCGGCAGATTTTGATGCTTTGATTTTTAGTTCCAGAAAGTCTCTATTGCCACCTAGTACATGCGTATTTCGCGAGCGTGTCGGTCTCACCTTAGGAACCGTCGCGGGCGTAGGTGCCGTCCCTGAATTGTTAGCGGTCAGGCTAATGGGATTTCCCTCTTCGGCTGCTCGGTGGAGTGAATTACGAAACTCGACGTCGGTAGTGCTTGAGAGTGTGGGGGGGTGTTTTTTCTGTATGGGTGTCGTGTTCGAAGCGATGTCGGGGGTTGCGAGTTGCTTGGCGACAATGCTCGTTGTTCCTTTAGTTGTTGAAGGTTCAATAATCTCGGTTATCGGCAGCAGTGCGTTTTTGGGGGAAGCGACCCGGTTAGTAAGGCTACCTTTTATAGGTGGTGTTTTTAGCGGCAATTTGAACATATGCCCGGTTCTGTCATCCCGGTTGACGGGTTCACCTGCGCAATAGGCATATGCATTCACCCCCCCTTCCCAAACGGACTCCAACTGTCCGGGCTGTTGAACCGCATCAACACCGGGTTGAACTGCCGATACCCATTGCCCAAATGATAATGCCCGGTCAGCGGGTCCGGCATTTCACCGTTAAACCCGAGCAGGCTCAACAAACCGTTCCCGTGTGGGCGATGGCCATAAGGTGTGTAGGCGATGGGATGAGGTCGATTTTCGTCGAGGGCGATCAACACTGAGCGCTGCTGATCGGTTGCCAACAGGATTGTTTTGCGTGAGTGCGTAGACATTGGCTGAGCTCCGAGCAAGGTCCATAAAACCAGACTATCAGCATCGGAGCTTTTTCAGGGTTTGCCTACTATCAGAACTGCTAGTGCGATGGTGTCGCTAGCCTCAAAGTTTCGGCATCGTTGCCAGCATCGAAGGCCGCTGACTGACCTCGAAATACCATGCTGCCAACTGCGGATTAGCGTCGCGCCATGTCAGATCCGGATGGCGCAAATCCAAGTAACCCAACGCACAGGCAACGCTGATGGCCGCGACGTCGAAATGGCTGGTCAGCTCGGCGATGGCGTCGGCTTCCAGCACCGCCAGAGCCCGGCGGATTTTGTCGCGCTGGGCGTCGAGCCATTGGTCCCAGTGTTTCTCCGGCGCGCGCAGGGCGAGTTCGTAACGGATCAGTACCGCGGCGTCCATGATCCCGTCGGCCAGCGCAGCCAGGGTCAGGCGCCGCCAGCGAGCCGAGCCTTCGCGAGGGATCAGCGGGTTGCCGACATGTTGCTGATCGAGGTATTCGAGGATCACCCGGCTGTCGTACAACACGTTACCGTCGTCCAGGCGCAGCGCCGGAATCTTGCCCAGCGGGTTGTCCTGGTTCAACGCGGCATCGGGGCTGACCGGGGTCAGTTGGCTGTGTTGCAGCGCCACGCGGTCCAGTTGACCGGTTTCGTGCAGCAGCACCATCACTTTGCGCACGTAAGGCGAAGCAGGGTTGTGGAACAAGGTCATGCTGGGGGCGGACATGGACATTCCTCGGCTGTATTCAGGGAGCATAGGCAAGAGATCTAGCCTAGTAAGTTCCAACGCGGCTGGCGAGGGTTTAGTGGTGCTGACAAGATCGCTATCGCGGGCAAGCCTTGCTCAGGTTCGCGTGTTGTCTGAGCAAGGCTGCCCGCGATGACGTCAGAACAGGCGCTGAACACCTAGAAGGAATGGCTTTGCTGCCGACGTTTCCACTGGCTCAACCGCTGTTGCAGATTCAGTGGGCTGTGAATCTGCTGCATTCGCGCGCGGTTGAACAGGATCAACACCAATTCAGCCGTGGCCATGGCGTCGGCGCTGGCGTTATGGCGCTCGAAGACTTGCAGCTTGAACCAGTTGATCCAGTCGTCCAGTCCGGCTTCGCGGATGTTCGCCTGTGGGCACAGCAGTGGCGCCATGTCGGCCACATCAAGGAAAGGATGCTGCAAGCGATAACCCAGGCTGTCCTTCAGGGCGCGACCGAGCATGTGTTGGTCGAACGGGGCATGAAACGCCAGCAACGGACTGTCACCGACGAACTCCATGAAATCCAGCAACGCGTCCCGCGGATCACTGCCAGCGGCAATCGCGCTTGGGCCCAGGCCATGAAGCAACACGCTAGGCCCGAGTTTATGGTTGCCGCGCTGCAAGGTTTGCTCGAACTGCTGACTGAAATCGATCGCGCCATCTTCGATCACCACGGCACCGATCGACAGCACCACGTCCTTGTTCAGGTTCAGCCCGGTGGTTTCCAGGTCGACCACCACCCAGCGTTGCTCGCGCAGGCTGCATTCGCCCAGCGTCGGGGCGCTTGGCAGTTGGTCCAGGCGTTGTTGCTGCGCGACCGTCAATGTCAGCGCTGCGGGGCGCAGCCAGGAAAACAGCTTCATAGCTGATACCGCAGGGTCAGGCTGCTTTGCAGGCGTTGAGCCTGGCGCAGGGACTCACGCAGGATTCGCCGGTCCAGCTGATTCAGGCTGTCCGGATCGACCCGATTGGAATAGGGCAAGTTCTCACGGGTCTGTCGCTGATGCTGCTGCATGCGGGTTTGCTGGATGAAGTGATAGGCCTCTTCATAGGCCGCACCGTCCAGCGGGTCGATGATTTCTTTGGCCACCAGTTGACGAAAGCGCTCCAGCGTATTGTTGACCCCAATGCCATGGGCCAGCGCCAAAAGCCGGGCACCGTCGACAAACGGGGTCAGCCCTTGGACTTTCAGGTCGAGAGTGGCTTTTTCACCGTTCTTTTTCTCCAGCACGAACTCGCGGAAACGCCCAACAGGTGGGCGTTGGCGTAGGGCATTTTCGGCCAGCATGCGCTGGAACAGCCGATTGTCTGCCACCTGATCGAGAATCGCGCGGCGCAATTGCTCGCAGCCTTGTTCATCGCCCCAGACCACCCGCAGGTCGAAGTAAATACTCGACCCGAGCAAATTTTCGGGCGTTGCTTCGCGGATAAACGCCGCGAAACGCCGCGCCCATTCGGCGCGGGACAAACACAGCTCCGGATTGCCAGCCATGATAGTGCCCTTGCACAGCGTAAAGCCGCAGAGCGCCAGGCTCTGATTGATCTGCTGGGCGATCGGCAACAACTTGCTGCGAATCTCGGCCGCCTGCACCGCATCGCGCGCCTCGAAGAGAATGCCGTTGTCCTGATCGGTGTGCAGTGTCTGCTCGCGGCGGCCTTCGCTGCCGAAGCACAGCCAGCTGAACGGTATGCCGGGATCGCCTTTATCGGCCAGCGTCAGCTCGATGACCCGGCACACGGTGTGATCGTTGAGCAAGGTGATGATGTGGGTGATTTGGGTCGAGGACGCGCCGTGGGCGAGCATGCGCTCGACCAGTTGGCCGATTTCACCGCGTATCGCCACCAGGTTTTCCACCCGTGGCGCGCTGCGAATGGTGCGTGCCAAGTGCACCAGATCGACGCGTTGCAGGGAAAACAGGTCGCGTTCCGAGACCACGCCGCACAAGCGTTGGTCTTTCACCAGGCAGACATGGGCGATGTGCCGCTCGGTCATGGCAATGGCTGCATCGAACGCGCTGTGGTCCGGCGTCAGGAAGAACGGCGCGTGGATCATGTGCCGATCGATGGGCTGATTGAAGTCACTGGTGCCATCGGCGACCACCTGACGCAAGTCGCGCAGGGTGAAAATCCCCAGCGGGGCTTTCTGCTCATCGACCACCACAATGCTGCCGACCTGTTGCTCGTGCATCAGGGTCACGGCTTCACGCAGTGGAGTCGTAGGGCTACAGGTTACGGGATGACGCATGGCCAATTCGCCGAGGCGGGTATTGAGCGAGTACTGGGTGCCGAGGGTTTCCACGGCTTTTTGCTGGACTTGCTGGTTGACCTGATCGAGCAGACTGCTGACGCCGCGTAGGGCAAAGTCGCGAAACGTACTGGAAATGGCGAACAGCTTGATGAAGGCTTGCTTGTTCAGCTGTAGGCAAAAGGTGTCTTCGGCAGCCAGGTGTTCGGTGCGGGTCGCGCGCTCACCCAACAGTGCGGCGAGGGGGAAACACTCGCCGGTGGTGATTTCGAAGGTGGTCTCGGTGCCACCCTTGGTCGTATGCGGACGTTCGCCGACCACCCGGCCTTGTTTGACGATGTAAAAATGCTCAACCGGTCCGTCCGCAGGCTTGATGATGCTGTCGCCCGGGCCGTAGAAGCGCAGTTGGCATTGTTCGACCAGGTAGGCCAGGTGCGCGTGTTCCATCTGATTGAACGGCGGGAAACGCTGAAGGAACTGCAAGGTGCCCTGGATGTTCTGCAACACCGCTGTTTTCCCTGCCTGGGTGAAGGCGTCCGCTTTACTCATAACCATTACCGCAGTCTTTTTCGATTTGTTGTTGTCGGAGTGACTGCTATGGTCGACCCCTGCGTGAAGAGTGCCCATTGGACGTAAGTCTAGGTCGCGGTGCAGGAAGCGAGATTTCGGAAATACCCTACGCTATTAATGCGCAAAACCGCTGGTTAGCCCACTTGGAAAACTATTCGGCGAAGCGCACATTTAGGTTCTGCTTAGCGATGTCCGACTATGGTGCTAGGGGATTAATCTGAACATGTAGAGAGATTTATGTCCGACCACGATATTTTGAGTGATGCCGAGCGTGAAGCGCTGAGTGCAGTCATGCACGAACCGGATTTGCCAGCACAGCGTGTGCTGATCGTCGATGATGACAAGGACACGCGGGAGCTGCTTTCGGAGATTCTTGCTCTGGACGGCATCCGGTGCATGACGGCAGCCAGTGGCGAAAGCGCTCTCAAACTGTTGAATTCGAACAAGTCGATCGGTTTGCTCATCACGGATTTGCGGATGCGTCACATCGATGGTCTGGAGCTAGTCCGCGAAGTGCGTGAGTCGGAACGGGCGGCATTGCCGATTATCATCGTTTCCGGTGACGCCCAGGCCCGAGATGTCATTGATGCCATGCACTTGAGCGTGGTGGATTTTCTGCTCAAGCCCATCGATAGCAAAGAGCTGTTGGCACTGGTCAAGCATCAACTGGGGACGATCTTTTGATCAACAAAAAAAGCCCTGATCTCTCGATCAGGGCTTTTTCATGTCGCTAACGCTTATTCACAGGCCATTGGCAGCCTTGAACTCGCGGCGACGACGGTGCAGCACCGGCTCGGTGTAGCCGTTTGGCTGTTTGGTACCTTCGATCACCAGTTCGACCGCTGCCTGGAAGGCAATGTTGCTGTCGAAGTTCGGCGCCAGCGGGCGGTACAGCGGGTCGTTGGCATTCTGGCGGTCAACCACCGGCGCCATGCGCTTGAGAGTTTCCAGCACCTGAGCTTGGCTGACAATGCCATGGCGCAGCCAGTTGGCGATGTGCTGGCTGGAGATACGCAGCGTCGCACGGTCTTCCATCAGGCCGACGTCGTTGATGTCCGGCACTTTCGAACAGCCCACGCCCTGGTCGATCCAGCGCACCACATAACCGAGGATGCCCTGGGCGTTGTTGTTCAGTTCGTTCTGGATCTGTTCTGCTGTCCAGTTGGGGTTGTGTGCCAACGGGATAGTCAGGATATCGTCGACTGACGTGCGTGCGCGTTTGGCCAGTTCGGCCTGACGGGCGAACACGTCAACCTTGTGGTAATGCAACGCGTGCAATGCAGCGGCGGTCGGCGAAGGCACCCAGGCAGTGTTGGCGCCGGCCAGCGGGTGAGCGATTTTCTGCTCGAGCATGGCGGCCATCAGGTCGGGCATGGCCCACATGCCTTTACCGATTTGCGCGCGACCTTGCAGGCCGGTGCTCAAACCGATGTCGACGTTCCAGTTTTCGTAGGCGCCGATCCACTTTTCAGCCTTCATGTCGGCTTTGCGCACCATCGCGCCAGCTTCCATGGACGTGTGGATTTCATCGCCGGTACGGTCGAGGAAGCCGGTGTTGATGAAGACCACGCGCTCGCTGGCAGCCTTGATACAGGCCTTGAGGTTGATCGTGGTACGCCGCTCTTCGTCCATGATGCCGACTTTGAGGGTGTTGCGCGGCAACTCGAGCACGTCTTCGATGCGTCCGAACAGTTCGTTGGTGAACGCCGCTTCTTCCGGGCCGTGCATTTTCGGTTTGACGATGTAGACCGAACCGGTACGGCTGTTCTTGCGGGTGGTGTTGCCGTTGAGGCTGTGCAGCGCCGCGAGGTTGGTGACCAGGCCGTCGAGGATACCTTCCGGAACTTCGTTGCCGTTCTTGTCGAGGATCGCGTCGATGGTCATCAAGTGGCCCACATTGCGCACGAACAACAGCGAGCGGCCGTGCAGGCTCAGTTCGCTACCGTCTGGGGCGGTGTAGGTGCGGTCGGCGTTCATGGTGCGGGTAAAGGTCTTGCCACCCTTGACGACTTCTTCCGACAGATCGCCTTTCATCAGGCCGAGCCAGTTGCGGTAGATCACCACTTTGTCATCGGCATCGACGGCGGCCACGGAGTCTTCGCAGTCCATGATGGTGGTCAGCGCGGCTTCCATCAGGATGTCTTTGACGCCGGCGGCGTCGGTCTGGCCGACCGGTGTGCTGGCGTCGATCTGGATTTCGAAATGCAGGCCGTTGTTTTTCAGCAGGATCGCGGTCGGCGCCGCCGCATCGCCGTGAAAGCCGATCAGCTGTGCGTCGTTGCGCAGGCCAGTGTTGCTGCCGCCTTTAAGTGCGACCACCAGTTTACGGTCAACGATCTTGTAGCCGGTGGAATCGACGTGAGAGCCGGCAGCCAATGGCGCGGCTTCGTCGAGGAAGGCGCGGGCGAAGGCGATGACCTTGTCGCCGCGAACCTTGTTGTAGCCTTTGCCTTTTTCCGCGCCGCAGGCGGAGCTGATGGCGTCAGTGCCATACAGCGCGTCGTACAACGAACCCCAGCGGGCGTTCGAAGCGTTGAGGGCGAAGCGGGCGTTCATGACCGGAACCACCAGCTGTGGGCCGGCCATACGGGCGATTTCGTCGTCGACGTTTTGCGTCGTTGCCTGGAAATCGGCCGCTTCTGGCAGCAGATAACCGATGTCTTGCAGGAAGGCTTTGTAGGCCACAGCGTCATGTGCAAGACCAGCACGGGACTGGTGCCAGGCATCGATTTTCGCCTGGAGGTCGTCGCGTTTGGCGAGTAGGGCTTTGTTCTTCGGCGCCAGGTCGTGGATGACCTTGTCGGCACCGGCCCAGAACTTGTCGGCGGTGAGGCCGGTACCGGGAATGGCTTCGTTGTTCACGAAGTCGAACAGGACTTTGGCGACCTGCAGGCCACCGACTTGAACGTGTTCAGTCATTGCTTGCCTCACTCTGCTCAGCTATTTCGCTTTTCAGCTCTTCAATTTGACAATGAAGCCTCTGGCCATTTAAACCACAAACCCCTCTACCAGTACATGCCATTGCTGGCGGCTGGGTGGTTCCAATCAACGGCATAACGCCGTTCTGACAGGGCTTTGAGGGTTGCGATGGCGCCTGGGCAGACATCGATCCAACGTTATGTAGTGCGCGCTGCGGCATACTACATGATGAATTGCGGTTGTGAAAATTAGACTAATTACGTCGTTTAGCGACCCGGCCAGGCAGTCCGGTCACGCCGGGGGACAGGATGTTCTCAAAAAACTATTGGATTGTTCCAGATAAATCTAAAAACTTGTACACATAATATTGAATTCACTGCTATGGAGCTTTGATTTTTTTGCTGCCGCGCTGAATTGGCCTCCTTGCCTATACTTGCCTTTCTATAACAAAAGTCATGACAAGAGGGCTGTGCCATGGATCACCTCGTACTCACCGTATTCGCCCCGGACAAGCCCGGCCAGGTCGAGCGCATCGCCCAATGCATTGCCGAGCATGGTGGTAACTGGCTGGAGAGCCGCATGTCTCGGATGGCCGGGCAGTTTGCCGGGATCCTTCGGGTTGGCGTGCCAGCCGAGGGCTATGACGAACTGGTCGATGCACTTCAGGCGTTGTCCGCTCAAGGGATTCGGGTGCTGATCGCCGAAAGCAGTATCGAGCAATCCTGCACCTGGAAGCCGATTGCCATGGAGCTGGTCGGAAACGACCGGCCGGGAATAGTCCGGGACATCACGCGTTTGCTGAGTGAGCAGGGGGTCAACCTTGAACGCCTGGTAACCGACGTACGTCCGGCGCCGATGAGCAGCGAGCCACTGTTCCACGCCGAAGCGATTCTTGCGGTGCCGTTGACCCTTTCACTGGACGTGCTGCAGTCGCGGCTGGAGACCCTGGCCGATGATTTGATGGTGGAGTTGGTGCTGCGCAGCGAGCCGTAAACGGGTTATCCAAGTAAAGCGTGCACCTGCCTGTGGATAACCTGTAGAGATACGTCGCCAGCCCCCGCGGGCCGGGGCTCATCAGGGATTGATCAAAAAACCAGCAGTTTCAAGGGCTTGTGCACAAACGGCGGGGATCACGCTGTGGATAACCTTGGGAAGGATGCTTGCAGGCCACGTCAACCGTGGCCTGTAAGGTGTTGTGCGTTTTTTGATCAGCGGCGCCGACGCAAACTCATCCAGGCGTCGACGCTGTAAACCGCCAGACCTGCCCAGATAAACATGAAGGCCACCAGCGTGGTGGACGACAGGTGCTCGCCGAACAGCAGTACGGCTTGCAGCAGCACCAGCGTCGGCGCCAGGTATTGCAGGAAGCCGAGAGTGGTGTAGGGCAGATGCCGTGCCGCAGCGTTGAAGCAAACCAGCGGCACCAGCGTTACCGGACCGGCGGCGACCAGCCACCAGGCTTCAGACGTACTCCAGAACGCCGCTTGTGCGCTGCTCGCTGTGGGGTTGAAGAGCAGCCAGGCAAGGGCAATCGGCACCAGCATCCAGGTTTCCACCACCAGCCCGGGCAATGCTTTGACCGGAGCCTGTTTACGGATCAATCCATAGAAGCCAAATGTCAGCGCCAATACCAGCGACACCCACGGCAGGCTGCCGACTTGCCAGACCTGCTGCGCGACGCCAACGGTGGCCAGCCCGACAGCGACCCACTGCAGGCGTCTCAAGCGTTCGCCAAGGATCAACATGCCCAGCAGCACGTTCACCAGCGGGTTGATGTAGTAACCGAGGCTGGCCTCAAGCATACGTCCGTTGTTCACCGACCAGACGTAGGTCAGCCAGTTGGCTGCAATCAATGTGCCGCTCAGTGCGAGGACTGCCAGCCGCCGTGGGTTCTCGCGCAGTTCACGCCACCAGCCCGGGTGCTTCCAGACCATCAGCAGCAAGGCGCCGAACAGCGCCGACCAGAGTACCCGGTGGATGATGATTTCCACGGCAGGTACGTCGGCGATGGCTTTGAAGTAGAGCGGGAACAATCCCCAGATGATGTAGGCACTCAGGCCCAATAGGTACCCGCGACGCGGGTTGGCGGCTTGCATGCAGAATCCTTGCTTAGGCAGCTAACAAAGGGGGGATTGTAAGGAGATTTTTCAGCGGATGTCGTATCTGAATGGGTAGAGCATTTGTGAACACCAAATCCTGTGGGAGCGAGCCGCCCGGAGCCGGCTCGCTCCCACAAGGGGACAGTGGTGAATCAAAAGAGCTTCAACGGTTCTTCGTTGAGCGCCGCCAGTTGTTCACGCAATGCCAGCACCTGGTCGCCCCAATAACGTTCGGTGCCAAACCACGGAAAGCTGTGGGGAAACGCCGGGTCATCCCAACGACGGGCCAGCCACGCGCTGTAGTGCATCAGGCGCAGGGCACGCAGTGGCTCGATCAGCGCCAATTCACGCGGGTTGAAGTCGTGGAACTCACTGTAGCCGTCCATCAGTTCCGACAATTGGCCAAGACATTCCTGACGATCACCGGCGAGCATCATCCACAGGTCCTGCACCGCTGGCCCCATGCGACAGTCGTCGAGGTCGACGATGTGGAACATCTCGTCACGGCACATCATGTTGCCGGGGTGGCAATCACCGTGCATGCGGATGTTCTGGTGCGGCGTGTCTTTGTAGACTTCTTCCACGCGCTTGAGCAGGTCGCGGGCGACCGACTCGTAGGCGGGCAGCAAACTGCGCGGTATGAAGTTGCCTTCAAGCAAGGTGGTCAGAGAATCATGGCCGAAGTTTTTGACGCCCAGCGCTTCGCGGTGTTCGAAGGGGCGGGTGGCACCCACTGCGTGCAAGCGACCAAGCAATTGCCCCAAACGGTAGAGCTGATCGAGATTGCCCGGCTCTGGCGCACGGCCGCCTCGGCGCGGGAACAGGGTGAAGCGGAAACCGGCGTGTTCGTGCAGGCTTTCACCGTTGTGAATCAACGGCGCAACCACTGGCACCTCGCACTCGGCGAGTTCGAAGGTGAAGCGGTGCTCTTCAAGAATGGCGGCGTTGGTCCAGCGTTGCGGACGGTAGAACTTGGCTATCAGTGGCTCGCCATCTTCAATGCCAACCTGATAGACACGGTTTTCATAGCTGTTGAGCGCAAGGACACGGGCGTCGCTGAGAAAGCCGATGCTTTCTACGGCGTCGAGCACCAGATCGGGGGTAAGTGTTTCAAACGGGTGAGACATGCTGACTCCTGCGCGCAGCAGGCTGCCGCGTCCGGCCAAACATGGTAGCGCAGAAGGGACGTCTTTAGTGGTTGGGCTTGAGATGAGTGTTGATCTTGCTGACGCCATCGCGAGCAGGCTCGCTCCCACATCTATGGTTACCCCCTTTTCTGCAATACTGTTTTTGATGCGTGTTTGGCTTGCTTTCATCTATCCGGCGTCTGTGTGGGGGTGGCAACCCGCGCCTCGATGAGAATCGATGCCCGACGATCCTAATTATTCGAACGGCCCTTTCAGCGTGGTGGGAGCTCAGGGTTGTCGTCAGGCCGGTTGGCCGTTCACGGTCATCAGTTATCCAGCATCGCAAAACCAGGTGGTGGTGCTCGGGTGACAAGCAGGGTCAGGCGTTCATCGCGGCTGGCCCTGCATCGAATTCGGTGTGTGGGCCGCAATCGCCCAGGCGATCCTCGCCAGCTTGTTGGCCAGCGCGCAGACCACATGGTTGGAGTGATGGTGGGCCAATAGCTGCCGGACCCAGTCCGCCAGCCAGCCTTTCTGTCGGTCCAGTTGCATCAGGTAAACACGGGCACATTGGACAAGCAGGCGCCGCTGGTTGCGATCACCTCGCTTGCTGATGCCCAGCAGGACGGTCTTGCCGCCCGTAGAATGCTGGTTTGGGTATCAGCCCGATTGAGGCCGAATAGCCTCGGCCGCATTTGAACTGCTTGCCATCGCCCAATTCGGCAGCCAGGACGCTGGAGGTGATCGGGCCTACGCAGGGCATGGTCATCAAACGAGCCGCCAGATCATCTTCGGCGGCCTGGCATTCCACTTCCTTGTCCAGCGTCTTGATCTGCCCATCCAGATAGGTGAAGTGCTCCTGCAACCTCGTCAGAAGTTTTTTGATGGGCACAGGAATTGAACTCGCTTCAAGCCGAGCGGGCAGTTCTTTGATGGGCTTGAAGCCTGTGGCCAGACTGACGCCGACCTCCAAAAGCGCTGCGTGAATCCGATTGACGGTCGCGGTGCGCTCTTTGATGAACGAATCGCGTGTCGAGTTGAGCATGGCCAGCAGCTGCTGAGCCTGGGTTTTGGGGTGTACAAAGCGCATTGTTGGACGAGTCGCCGCCTCGCAGATCGCCTCGGCATCAGCGAAGTCGTTTTTGTTGCTTTTCACGTAAGGGCGTACGAGATGCGGGGCAATGAGCTTGGGCGTATGTCCCAGCTTCGCGACCTCCTGCGCCATGAAGTGGGCTCCGCCGCAGGCTTCCATCACAACGGTGCAGGGTTCGAGATTCATCAGGTGCTGCATGAGCGCCGCACGAGTAAACTTTTTGCGGTAACTCATGACCACGATCATCTTGCGCGTGTAGATGGAAAGAGTGTTTTCCCAGATCGATGGCGGCAATAGCTACTTTGTTCATGGCAACGGTCTCCGATGAGCCCCCTGCGAAAGCTTAGTGGGCGATCACAGGGGGCGGCGGGGGTAGCCATTTCATTATTGGATCTGTGAACACGTAACCCGGTGGGAGCGAGCCTGCTCGCGATGGGGCCCGATCAGGCGCCGACGATCCCGCCATCTTCCCGGGTAATCGCCATCACCGAGGAGCGCGGTTTACCGTTCGGCACATGCTCGGGGAAGGTCGACCCACCGTTTTCCCCCGGATGCTGAATGCCGACAAACAAGGTCTTCTGGTCCGGCGAAAAGCTGATGCCGGTCACTTCACAGCCTACCGGGCCAACCATGAAGCGGCGGATTTCACCGGTCGCAGGATCAGCACAGAGCATCTGATTGTTGCCCATGCCGGCGAAGTCGCCGGCGTTGTTGTAGTCCCCGTCGCTGAGAATCCACAGGCGACCGGCCTTGTCGAAGCCCAAACCATCCGGGCTGTTGAACATGTTGTGTGGCGTGATGTTCGACGAGCCGGCTTTCGGTGTGCCGGCGTGTATGCTCGGGTTGCCCGCCACCACGAACAGATCCCAGGCAAATGTCAGCGATGCGTGGTCGTCGTGATCAGTGCGCCAGCGCAAGATTTGCCCGTAGACGTTTTTCTCCCGTGGGTTTGGCCCGCCCACCGGTTGCCCGTCTTCGCCACGCTTGGCGTTGTTGGTCAGGGTGCAATAGACCTGGCCGTCTTGCGGGCTGACCACGATCCACTCCGGGCGGTCCATGCGCGTGGCGCCGACGACGCTGGCGGCCAGGCGCGCGTGAATCAGCACCTCGGCCTGATCGGCAAAACCGCTGCCGGCATCGATACCATTCTTGCCGTGAGTCAGTTCGATCCACTGGCCCTGACCTTTTGGATGGTCGGGGTTGCTGTCGCCGGCATCGAAACGTGCGACGTACAACGTGCCGTGGTCCAGCAGGTCATGGTTGGCTTTGGGGGGGTGTGATTGATCTTGTCGCGGCTGACGAATTTGTAGATGAACTCGCCGCGCTCATCGTCGCCCATGTACACCACCGCACGACCGTCGTGGGTCTCGGCCAGGGCGGCGTTTTCGTGTTTGAAACGGCCCAGGGCGGTGCGCTTGACCGGGGTCGATTGCGGGTCGAACGGGTCGATTTCCACCACCCAGCCGTGACGGTTGAGTTCGTTGGGGTTTTTCGCCAGGTCAAAACGCGGGTCGTGCTGATGCCAGTTGATCTCTTTACTGGCGATCGATGCGCCATAGCGCTTTTGTGCGGCATCGAACTTGTGCTCGGGATTGCTGCTGCCAAAACAGTCAGTGAAGTTCTCTTCACAAGTCAGATAAGTGCCCCACGGCGTCTTGCCATTGGCGCAGTTCTGGAAGGTTCCGAGCACATTCTTGCCGGCCTTGTCGGCACTGGTTTTCATCAGCTCATGGCCAGCAGCCGGGCCGCTCAACTGCAGCGGCGCATTGCCGTGGATTCGGCGGTTGTAGTGCGAGCCCTGAACGAATTGCCAGTGGCCATTTTTACGCTGCACTTCGATTACCGACACGCCTTCGCAGGCCACCGCTTTGCGCACTTCTTCGGCTGACTGCGGCATGCCGCCGTGAGGATAGAGGTAGCGATAGTTGGTGTATTCGTTGTTGATTGCCATCAGTGCGCGATGGTCGTCGCCGGGGAAAGCGAACAGACTCATGCCGTCGTTGTTGTCGCCGAACTGGACTTCCTGGGCCTGGGCGCTGCCATTGCCACTCGGGTCAAAGGCCGGTCCGTTCTTGTGCAGTGGCTGGCCCCAGCTGATCAACACCGAAGAGCTGTAACCGGGCGGCAGGGTGATGGTGTCGCTGGTGGCGGTTGCAATGCTGTCGAAGCCCAGCAACTTGCTCGAAGCTGCGCTGACACTGGCGGCCAGAACGCTACGGCTCAGCAGGTTGCCACCGAGGAACATCGCCGCACCGCAGAGGGCGCCAGCGCTGATAAAACTACGACGACTGAGGCCGACGATTTTTTCGAGGTCGGTGGCTTGGTTTTCTTCTAATAGGCTCACATCAGGCTCCCTGCTGGTTTTTGCAGCCACCTTAGGGAGCGTCTATGACACAAATGTTGCAGTTACGCGGCTGAGGAACACTGGCAATCCGTAGCAACAGGCCTGAGTCAGATCGGTGTGCCGAGCAAAACGTTGGAGGGCGAGAACTGCACCTGAACGGCCTTTTTGGCGCTCAAACCCAGGGTTTTGAGGTGCAGCGGCTCGGCCAGGGCGCATAACGTCTGACCGTTGGGCAGGGTAATTCGAACTTCACTGGGGCCATCTTCGGCGTCGAGAATCTCCTCGACAGTGCCTTTCAGACAATTGTGTCCGGGTGTTGCGGGTTGCTCGGCAGCGAGTAAATCGAGCCAGCCAGCCTTGATCAACGCCACCACATCAGTACCCGTTTCCAGTTCCAGACGCAGGGTGCTGTCGTGGGTGATCTGAGCCTGAATGGTCAACCCGGCAGCCAGTTCCAGGCTGATCAAATCGTTATGACCGTAAGTGTCGATGGCGGCGACGGTGCCATGCAGCTGATTGCGCGCGCTGGTCCTGAGCATCAGGCGCCCGAGCAAGTCGAGGTCACTGGTGTCTTCGGCAGCTTCCAGTACCTGTGCCTGTAAGGCTTGCAAGCGCTGATAGAGCCGCAGCACCCGTTCACCTTCGCTGGACAGTTTTGCGCCACCACCGCCCTTGCCGCCGACGCTGCGTTCCACCAGCGGTTTCTGCGCCAGATTGTTCAACTCGTCGATCGCATCCCACGCCGCTTTGTAGCTCATCCCGGCGCTTTTCGCGGCGCGGGTAATCGAGCCTTGTTCGGCGATGTGTTGCAGCAAGGCGATGCGCTGCGGACGACGGACGATGTGTTGGGACAACAAAGTAGGCAAGGACATGGCAAGGGGCTGCGAGCGGGTAGTGATGGATTCGGACGTTGGCGGCTTGGCGCGTGAGAGTCAAGTCAGCTCCCCGGGTTTTGGCGTGCGCGCCAGGCAATAAACGTCGACCCGTGCCGCCCCCGCCCCCGCCCCGATCAGCAAGCGTGCCAGGCTTTGCGCGGTGGCGCCGGTGGTCAGCACGTCGTCGACCAACGCCAGGTGGCGCCCCTTGATCTGTGCATTCGGCTTCAATGCGAAGGCCCTGAGCAAATTCTGTTTGCGCGCCTTGGCGTCCAGATTCTGTTGCGCGGTGGTGTCCTGGGGTCGTGACAGCAGGTTCTCATCGCAGCTGATCCCCAGGCTGTCGCTGAGCCAGCGGGCGAGCATTGCCGCCTGGTTGTAACCTCGCTCACGCAGCCGTTTGCGGGCCAGGGGCACCGGCACCAAAGCGTCGGGCCGCTTGAGGCCTTCATCGAAGTGATGTTGCAGGGATTGAGCAAGAAGTTCGGCAAGCAAGCGACCGTACGGCCACTTTGCCGCATGCTTGAAACGAGTGATCAAACTGTCGAGCGGAAAGCTATAGGTCCAGGGGGCGATGACGTGCTCGAAGGCTGGTGGGTCTTTCAAACACTGGCCACAGGTGAGGCCAGCTGCGGGCAAGGGCAGGGCACAGACCTGGCAATGATCGCCGAGCCAGGGCAGCTCGGTTTCGCAGGGCGTGCAAATCGGTTGAAGGGTGTCGGACCGTTCATCGCAAAGCACGCAAAGTTGTTTATTGTTTAACCAGATGTAGACTTGTCCTACGTATCGTGGTTGACAGCGCATAGCTCTTCCTTAAATATGCCGAACATCCGTGTCGCGTCTGTGGATATTCCGTTCCACAGCCGCTTGCCAAGCATAAACAAGGAAACGCCCATGAGCGCCAGCACCACTGCAAACCTGCGTCATGACTGGTCTTTGGCCGAAGTCAAAGCACTCTTCGTTCAGCCATTCAACGACCTGTTGTTCCAGGCGCAGACGGTGCACCGCGCGCACTTCGACGCCAATCGCGTCCAGGTGTCGACTCTGCTGTCGATCAAAACCGGTGCTTGCCCGGAAGATTGCAAATATTGTCCGCAGTCCGGTCACTACAACACCGGCCTGGAAAAAGAAAAACTGATGGAAGTGCAGAAAGTCCTCGAAGAGGCTGCTCGCGCCAAGGCCATCGGTTCGACGCGTTTCTGCATGGGCGCCGCCTGGAAGCATCCATCGGCCAAAGACATGCCGTACGTGCTGGAGATGGTCAAAGGCGTGAAGGCCATGGGCCTGGAAACCTGCATGACCCTCGGCCGTCTCGATCAGGACCAGACCGTAGCCCTGGCCGAAGCCGGCCTCGATTACTACAACCACAACCTTGATACCTCGCCGGAGTTCTACGCCAGCATCATCACCACCCGTACTTACAGCGAACGCCTGCAAACCCTGGCGTATGTACGTGATTCGGGGATGAAAATCTGCTCGGGTGGTATTCTCGGCATGGGCGAGTCCCTCGACGACCGCGCGAACCTGCTGATCCAGCTGGCCAACCTGCCGGAGCACCCGGAGTCGGTGCCGATCAACATGCTGGTGAAAGTCGCCGGTACGCCGCTGGAAAATGCCGACGACATCGACCCGTTCGACTTCATTCGCATGCTCGCCGTCGCCCGTATTCTGATGCCGCAATCCCACGTGCGCCTGTCCGCCGGCCGCGAAGCCATGAACGAGCAGATGCAGGCCCTGGCGTTCTTCGCCGGTGCCAACTCGATTTTCTACGGCGATAAACTGCTGACCACCGCCAACCCGCAGGCCGACAAGGACATGCAACTGTTCGGGCGCTTGGGGATCCTGCCGGAAGCCCGCGAAGAGCACGCCGACGAAGTGCATCAGGCAGCGATCGAGCAAGCGCTGGTCGAGCAGAAAAGCAGCGAACAGTTCTACAACGCCGCTGTTTGACGTCTCCACCGATCCTTCTGAAGGAATGCAAAAACACTGTGGGAGCGAGCCTGCTCGCGATTGGGCTGTAACAGCCAGCATCAATGTTGAATGTTATGACCTCATCGTCGGATCGCCGCCCGGAGCCGGCTCGCTCCCACAAGGTAATGCGACATCGCTTCCGAATTCTGACCCTTCGAGGCCTGCATGTCTTTTGATCTCGCCGCACGCCTTGCTGCCCGTCGTGCCGAAAACCTCTATCGCCAGCGTCCCTTGCTGGAGACCCCACAAGGTCCGCAAGTGGTGGTCGATGGCCAGCCATTGCTGGCGTTCTGTAATAACGACTACCTGGGCCTGGCCAATCATCCGCAAGTGATCGAAGCCTGGCGTGCCGGCGCTGCCCGCTGGGGTGTCGGTGGCGGTGCTTCGCACCTGGTGATCGGCCATAGCAGTCCGCATCATGCGCTCGAAGAAGCCTTGGCCGATCTGACGGGGCGCCCGCGCGCGTTGCTGTTTACCACCGGTTACATGGCTAACCTGGGCGCGGTCACCGCGTTGGTCGGACAGGGCGATACCGTGCTTGAAGACCGACTCAATCATGCGTCATTGCTGGATGCCGGGTTGTTGTCGGGGGCGCGCTTCAATCGCTATTTGCACAATGACGCGGTCAGCCTGGCCAAACGTCTGGAGAAGGCCACCGGCGATACGCTGGTGGTGACCGACGGGGTGTTCAGCATGGACGGCGACATTGCCGACCTGCCTGCGCTGGCTCGCGAGGCCAAGGCCAAAGGCGCCTGGCTGATGGTCGATGATGCCCACGGCTTTGGTCCCTTGGGCGCCAATGGCGGCGGGATCGTCGAGCACTTCGGTTTGAGTCTGGAGGATGTGCCGGTATTGGTTGGTACCTTGGGTAAAGCGTTCGGCACCGCGGGCGCGTTTGTCGCGGGCAGCGATGACCTGATCGAAAGCCTGATCCAGTTCGCCCGACCGTACATTTACACCACCAGTCAGCCCCCGGCCCTGGCGTGCGCGACCTTGAAAAGTCTTGAGTTGCTGCGCAGCGAACATTGGCGACGCGAGCACTTGAACGTGCTGATCCGCCAATTTCGAAAGGGCGCCGAGCAGATGGGTCTGGAGTTGATGGACAGCGCTACGCCGATCCAGCCGATCATGATCGGCGACGCCGGACGCGCAG
Source organism: Pseudomonas fluorescens HK44 (assembly GCF_000217955.3). GTDB lineage: Bacteria > Pseudomonadota > Gammaproteobacteria > Pseudomonadales > Pseudomonadaceae > Aquipseudomonas > Aquipseudomonas fluorescens_AQ. The sequence goes on from NZ_AFOY02000019.1 coordinate 519,778, forward strand.
TGCTTTTTTCGCAGATGCTGCGTCAGCGCGGGCTGATGGTGACCGCGATCCGCCCACCCACCGTGCCAGCCGGCAGCGCACGTTTGCGCGTGACCCTGACAGCGGCGCACAGCGAAGCGCAGGTCCAGCTATTGTTAGAAGGTCTGGCCGATTGTCTTCAGCAACTGGGAGCGGAGCCGAACCATGCGTGATCGTCTGATTCTGTTGCCCGGTTGGGGGCTCGGCATCTCACCGCTGGAGCCTTTGGCTGCAGCCTTGCAGGGGTTGGACGAACACCTGCGCGTCGAGATCGAACCGCTGCCGGAACTGGAGTCGAGCGACCTCGATGAATGGCTCGACGAACTGGATACGACCCTGCCAAAAGATGCCTGGCTCGGCGGCTGGTCGCTCGGCGGGATGCTCGCCTCAGAGCTTGCGGCTAGACGTGGCGAGCGTTGCTGCGGCTTGCTGACGCTGGCGAGTAACCCTTCGTTTGTGGCGCATGCCGAGTGGTCGAGCGCCATGCCGGGCGAGACCTTCGATGCGTTTCTGGCTGGGTGCAGCGCGGACCCGCGCATGACCCTCAAGCGCTTCAGCCTGCTCTGCGCCCAGGGGGCCGAAGACCCGCGCGGGTTGTCGCGACGGTTACTGGCGGGGGCGCCGAATACTCCGCAGGCGCAGTTGATGAGCGGGTTGGAAGTGCTCGCACAACTGGACAATCGGCAAGCCTTGCAGGCCTTTCGAGGTCCGCAGCTGCATTTGTTCGCCGGGCTTGACGGGTTGGTTCCGGCCGAAGCCGCCGGTGAGCTGCTGGCGTTACTCCCCGATGTCGAAATTGGTCTGATTGAACAGGCCAGTCACGCGTTTCTTCTGGAAGACCCCCACGGTGTGGCGGGGGCCATCCAGGCCTTTTTGCATGAGTCCGGCGATGACTGATTTAGCCCTTCCCAACCTGCCCGGAGGCTTGCCCGACAAGCGTCAGGTCGCGGCATCCTTTTCCCGTGCAGCGGCCAGCTATGACAGCGTTGCCGAATTGCAACGGGCTGTCGGCAGTGAATTGCTGGGGCGTTTGCCTACTGATCGAACGCCCGCTCGCTGGCTGGATCTGGGCTGTGGCACAGGGTATTTCAGCCGTGCGCTGGGTGAGCGATTCGATGCCAGCGAAGGCTTGGCGCTGGATATCGCCCAAGGCATGCTCAAGCACGCACGACCCTTGGGTGGCGCGACACATTTCATTGCCGGCGATGCCGAGCGCTTGCCGTTGCAGAGCGCGAGCTGCGACTTGGTGTTCTCCAGCCTTGCAGTACAGTGGTGCGCTGATTTCAGGGCGGTGCTGAGCGAGGCTTATCGGGTTCTGAAACCTGGCGGTGTATTGGCGTTTGCCAGTCTCTGCGTGGGGACGCTCCATGAATTGCGCGACAGTTGGCGCCAAGTCGATGGCCTGGTGCACGTCAATCGCTTCCGCGAGTTCAGCACGTATCAACAGCTGTGTGCGGCCAGCGGCTTGAACGTGATCAGTCTGCAAAGTTGCCCGCACGTGCTGTATTACCCGGATGTGCGTAGCCTGACTCACGAACTCAAGGCTTTGGGCGCGCATAATCTCAATCCTGGTCGGCCGGGCGGGCTGACAGGTCGGGCGCGGATCATGGGGTTGATCGACGCCTATGAGCAGTTTCGTCAGGCGCAAGGGCTGCCCGCGACTTATCAGGTGGTTTACGCCGTGTTGGAGAAACCACTATGAGCGCAGCCTATTTCATCACCGGTACCGATACCGACGTCGGCAAGACCACTATTGCCGCCGGCCTGTTACACGCCGCGCGGCTGGCGGGGTTGAGCACCGCGGCCGGGAAACCCGTGGCGTCTGGCTGCGAGGTGACGCCCAAAGGGTTGCGCAATGCCGACGCGTTGGCGCTGTTGGCGCAATGTTCGTTGCCGCTGACTTATGCCGAGGTCAATCCGGTGGCCTTCGAACCGGCCATCGCACCGCATCTGGCTGCACGTGAGGCGGGTTTCGCGCTGACGGTCCAGTCGTTGCTGGCGCCGATGCGGCACATAGTGGACAAACAGGCCGATTTCACCTTGATCGAAGGTGCGGGCGGCTGGCGGGTGCCGTTGGCTGATCAGGACAATCTCTCGGATCTGGCAGTGGCGCTGGGTTTGCCGGTGATTCTGGTGGTTGGCGTGCGTCTGGGCTGCATCAATCACGCGTTACTGGCAGCTGAGGCAATTGCCCGGGACGGTTTGCAACTGGCGGGTTGGGTGGCCAACATCATTGACCCCAAGACGTCGCGGCTGGAAGAGAACCTCGCCACGCTGGCAGAACGGCTGCCGGCACCGTGTCTGGGGCGGGTGCCGAAACTCAAGCTGGTCACGGCAGAAGCAGTGGCGGAGTATCTTCAGCTGGATTTGCTCGACTAGGTTTTGCCTATGGCAAGGCACTGTGCCATTAGTGTTTTTGTCGGGCCTTTTGTGGGTGTCTCTGGTTCAATGAGCGCTGTTTATCCTGTGCAGGATGGAGTTGCTCCATGGACATTTCGGGAAACACCGCGTTTTATGCTGGTCTGAGTTCCATTCAGGCTGGGCAGAACCGTGTTGATCAAGCCGCCAGCCAGATCGCCGGCACCACAGTCGATCGTTCGGCCTCCAGCCAGTCCTCCGACGCTCAGATCGACCGATTGCGTTCGGTCGATCGCAGCCAGCAATCGAATCTGGCCAGTAATATGGTCGATATGTCCCAAGGCAAGACCCAGGCAGAACTGGGCGTCAAAGTCGCCAAGGCTGCTGACGAAATGCTTGGTACGTTGATCGATACTTTCGCTTGATCCCTCGCTGAACCTATTTACCTGAACGCCGCTCCAGGCGCGGCGTTCTGACAGGCATGTCCTTCTCGTTCAACTAATCTTTCCAACACGGCTTGTTGCCTTGCGCACCGGCTGCGGTCCTTTGCGTGCGCGCTATTCATGTGGGTCATGACGAACGGAAAAAGATCGACGCTTGACAAGATTTCGGCGTAAACGTATGTTTCAAACAACTGTTTGACCGTCACAACACATCATTTCGGTCGTTCATTCCCGGTTACATCAGCAGAGGTTTATCGCTATGCCTGACTACAAGGCCCCCTTGCGTGATATTCGCTTCGTTCGTGACGAACTGCTCGGCTACGAAGCGCACTATCAGAGCCTTCCGGCTTGCCAGGACGCTACCCCGGACATGGTTGACGCCATTCTCGAGGAAGGCGCCAAGTTTTGTGAGCAGGTGCTGGCTCCGCTGAACCGTGTGGGTGACACCGAAGGCTGCACCTGGAGCGAGTCCGGCGTTAAGACCCCGACTGGCTTCAAGGAAGCCTACAAACAATTCGTCGAAGGTGGCTGGCCAAGCCTGGCTCACGACGTAGCACACGGTGGCCAAGGTCTGCCGGAGTCTCTGGGTCTGGCTGTGAGCGAAATGGTCGGCGAGGCCAACTGGTCGTGGGGCATGTACCCAGGCCTGTCTCATGGCGCGATGAACACCATTTCCGAACACGGTACGCCTGAGCAGCAAGAGGCTTACCTGACCAAACTGGTGTCCGGCGAATGGACCGGCACCATGTGCCTGACCGAACCGCACTGCGGCACCGACCTCGGCATGCTGCGCACCAAGGCCGAGCCTCAGGCTGATGGTTCCTACAAAGTTTCCGGCACCAAGATCTTCATCTCGGCCGGTGAGCACGACATGGCCGACAACATCGTCCACATCGTTCTGGCTCGCCTGCCGGATGCACCTGCTGGCACCAAAGGCATTTCGCTGTTCATCGTTCCAAAATTCCTGCCGAACGCTGACGGCAGCATCGGTGCGCGCAACGCCGTGACCTGTGGTTCCCTGGAACACAAAATGGGCATCCACGGTAACGCCACCTGCGTGATGAACTTCGACGCGGCCACCGGTTTTCTGATCGGCCCGGCGAACAAAGGCCTGAACTGCATGTTCACCTTTATGAACACCGCACGCCTGGGTACGGCTCTGCAAGGTCTGGCTCACGCCGAAATCGGCTTCCAGGGCGGTCTGAAATACGCTCGCGATCGTTTGCAAATGCGTTCCCTGACTGGCCCGAAAGCGCCAGACAAAGCCGCTGACCCGATCATCGTTCACCCTGACGTACGTCGTATGCTGTTGACCATGAAGGCATTCGCCGAAGGCAACCGTGCGATGGTTTACTTCACGGCCAAGCAGGTCGACATCGTCAAGTACGGCGTGGATGAGGAAGAGAAGAAGAAAGCCGATGCACTGCTGGCGTTCATGACGCCGATCGCCAAAGCCTTCATGACTGAAGTCGGCTTTGAATCCGCTAACCACGGTGTGCAAATCTACGGCGGCCACGGCTTCATCGCCGAGTGGGGCATGGAGCAGAACGTTCGCGACAGCCGTATTTCGATGCTGTACGAAGGCACCACCGGTATCCAGGCGCTCGACTTGCTGGGCCGTAAAGTGCTGATGACTCAAGGCGAGGCTCTGAAAGGCTTCACCAAGATCGTCCACAAGTTCTGCCAGACCAACGAGGGCAACGAAGCGGTCAAAGAGTTCGTCGAGCCATTGGCTGCACTGAACAAGGAATGGGGCGAACTGACCATGAAGGTCGGTATGGCCGCGATGAAAGACCGCGAGGAAGTCGGTGCCGCGTCGGTGGACTACCTGATGTACTCCGGTTACGCCTGCCTGGCCTACTTCTGGGCTGACATGGCGCGCCTGGCTGCCGAGAAACTGGCTGCCGGCACCACCGAAGAGGCGTTCTACACCGCCAAGCTGCAGACAGCGCGCTTCTACTTCCAGCGCATCCTGCCGCGTACCCGCACTCACGCTGCAACCATGCTGTCGGGCGCTAACAACCTGATGGACATGAAAGAAGAAGACTTCGCACTGGGTTACTAAGTCCCGCGGAGCGCTTCAAACAGCCGCTGCTTCTTCGGGAGCAGCGGCTTTTTTCTGCCCGCTGCAAACGGCTGAAAATATTCCCGACTAAAACGCTAAGTAGAACGCTTTTGTTGCCGTTAAAGAGTGTGCGGTGTGATGTACGTCACATTGCATGTGCTTAAATGCCAGGAATGCAGGCACAATGCCATCTATTGATTTGCCGGGCCGGAGCTCTACCCTTGCCGCGTTCTTGCGCTGTACGTCTCAGTCACTTTTTACCCTCATTACTGTTGTTGCTTGCGGGGCTCGCAGCTGCCTACGTCAAGGATCTCAACGTCTTTTTCACCTCACTGTTCAACGTGCTGCCGACTCTGGTGCTGTTGCTCGGCGGCTCGTACTGCGCGGTTTACCGACGCCAACGTGAACTGTTTCTGATGGTCACGGTGTACATCACCTACTTCCTGCTCGACACCCAAACCGATTACTACCGTGATTACGGCAAGGTTCGTGACGACGCGGCGGTGGTTTTCCATCTCTGCTGTTTGCTGCTGCCTTTGCTGTACGGGCTGTTTGCTGCCTGGCAGGAGCGCACCCATCTGTTTCAGGACATGGTCGCGCGCTTCGCCGTACTGCTGGTGTTCGGCAGCGTTGCACTGGGGTTGGAGCAAAGTTACCCACAGACGTTGTTGATGTGGCTGTCGGAAATACGCTGGCCGGCCCTCCATGGTGCCTGGATGAGTTTGATCCAGTTGTCGTATCCGGTGTTCTTCGCGTCCTTTGTGTTGTTGGCGTATCAATACTGGCGTAACCCACGGCCGCTACATGCCGCGCAACTGGTGGGCTTGCTCGGGCTGTTCTGGATGTTGCCCAAGACCTTCATCCTGCCGTTTACCCTGAACATCATGTGCAGCCAGGTGATGTTGATGATTGCCACGGCGGTCGCCCACGAAGCCTATCAAATGGCTTTTCGCGATGAGCTGACCGGCCTGCCGGGGCGCCGCGCCTTGAATGAGCGCATGCAGCGCCTGGGCCGCAACTATGTGTTGGCGATGAGCGACGTCGACCACTTCAAGAAATTCAACGACACCCACGGGCACGATGTCGGCGACCAGGTGTTGCGGCTGGTCGCCAGCAAGTTGTCGAAAATCGGCGGCGGTGGCCGGGCGTATCGTTACGGGGGCGAGGAATTCGCCTTGGTGTTCGCCGCCAAGACGCTTGAAGAGTGCATGCCGCACCTGGAAGTCATCCGTGAGTCGATTGCCACCTACAACATTCAGTTGCGCAATCAGGACAGCCGTCCGCAAGACGATCAGCAAGGTCGGCAGCGCCGTGCGGGCTCTGGCGCCTCAAGCGTATCGGTCACGGTGAGTATCGGCGTCGCCGAGCGACTGGAACAGCGGACCCCGGAAGAAGTCCTGAAATCCGCTGACCAGGCGCTCTACAGCGCCAAGGGCGAGGGGCGAAACTGCGTGATGGCATTCGGGCAAAGCCGCCGTGGTGCGGTGCGTATGGATGGCGTTGCGGGTTGAGTGATGAGCGCGCACTCAACGTCTGGACGGTGATTGTTCGGGCGATTTGCAGCAGTAGGTTTGGATGATCTGCTGACGGAGAAACGACCAGCTCGAGTACAAGTCTCTCCCTGCGCGACAGTGCTGCCTCTGAAAGATCGCAGCTGCGACAGCTCCTACAATACAGATGGACCTGTAGGAGTTGCCGCAGGCTGCGATCTTTTTTCTGATGACTAAAAATTACAAATAGGTCACGAGATGACCCTATGTGTCGTAAAAGTTGTTCGGGTACACTCAATACCTTGCTGAAACCCGATCCTACGAATCACTTTTCAAGTTCTCACGAGGTTTGCCATGGCTGACTACAAAGCGCCCCTGCGCGATATGCGCTTCGTCCTCAATGAAGTTTTCGAGGTTGCCAAACTGTGGGCTGAACTGCCCGCCCTGGCCGACACCGTCGATGCCGAGACCGTCGAGGCAATCCTTGAGGAAGCCGGCAAAGTCACCAGCAAAAGCATCGCACCGCTGAGCCGTGCCGCCGACGAAGAAGGCTGCCACTGGAGCGACGGCGCCGTCACCACGCCAGCTGGTTTCCCACAGGCTTATCAGACCTATGCAGAAGGCGGTTGGGTTGGCGTCGGTGGTGATCCGTCCTACGGTGGTATGGGCATGCCGAAAGCGGTTTCGGCTCAGGTCGAAGAAATGGTCAACTCCGCCAGCCTGTCATTCGGTCTGTACCCGATGCTGACTGCCGGGGCTTGCCTGTCGATCAACGCTCACGCCAGCGAAGAACTGAAAGCTGCTTACCTGCCAAATATGTACGCCGGTGTCTGGGCAGGCTCCATGTGCCTGACCGAACCGCATGCGGGGACTGACCTGGGGATTATCCGTACCAAGGCTGAACCGCAAGCGGACGGTTCCTACAAAGTCAGCGGAACCAAGATCTTCATCACCGGCGGTGAACACGACCTGACCGAAAACATCATTCACCTGGTGCTGGCCAAACTGCCGGATGCCCCTGCAGGTCCGAAAGGTATTTCGCTGTTCCTGGTTCCGAAGTTCATGGTCAACGCCGACGGCAGTCTCGGCGCGCGTAACCCGGCTAACTGCGGTTCGATCGAACACAAAATGGGTATCCAGGCATCTGCTACCTGCGTGATGAATTTCGACGAAGCCGTGGGTTACCTTGTGGGTGAGCCGAACAAAGGCCTGGCGGCCATGTTCACCATGATGAACTACGAGCGTCTGGGCGTTGGTATCCAGGGCCTGGCCAGCGGTGAGCGCTCTTACCAGAACGCGGTTGAATACGCCCGTGATCGCCTGCAAAGCCGTTCGCCGACGGGTGCGCAGAACAAAGACAAGGTCGCCGACCCGATCATCGTTCACCCGGACGTACGTCGCATGCTGTTGACCATGAAGGCCTCGAACGAGGGCGGTCGTGCATTCTCAACCTACGTGGCCATGCAACTGGATACCGCCAAGTTCAGCGAAGACGTGACCACCCGCAAACGCGCTGAAGACCTGGCGGCCTTGCTGACGCCGGTCGCCAAGGCATTCCTCACGGATCTGGGCCTGGAAACCACCGTTCACGGCCAGCAGGTCTTCGGCGGCCACGGCTACATTCGTGAGTGGGGCCAGGAGCAACTGGTGCGTGACGTGCGGATCACCCAGATCTACGAAGGCACCAACGGCATTCAGGCGCTTGACCTGGTCGGGCGCAAGATCGTCGGCAGCGGCGGGGCGTACTACAAGTTGTTTGCTGATGAGATTCGTCATTTCACCGCCACCGCGAGCGCTGATCTGGCCGAGTTCACCCAGCCGTTGAACGACGCGGTCGAAACGCTGGACGAACTGACCGCCTGGCTGTTGGACCGTGTGAAAAATAACCCGAACGAAATCGGCGCAGCCTCGGTCGAGTATCTGCAAGTGTTTGGCTATGTGTCCTACGCCTACATGTGGGCGCTGATGGCCAAGGCAGCCTTTGGCAAAGAGGCGCAGGACGACTTCTATGCCAGCAAACTGGGCACTGCGCGTTTTTACTTCGCTCGCCTGCTGCCACGGATTCATTCGCTGAGCGCTTCGGTCAAGGCCGGTAGTGAGTCGCTGTTCCTGTTGGATGCGGCGCAATTCTGAGAAGTGTAACGCCATGTAAGCATTTGCTTACGTGACGTGCTGCTGTTTTCCCCCTGTTCCAAAATTGGATCCAGAGCTAATCTACTTCACATGGACGTCGCGCAGGAAGCGCAAAGCAATAACACGGACACGTAGGATTCTGCCAGGATGGCGGAGTGAAATGGATGTCAGGGAAACAGTCTGCAAAGCCCCGCTTCGGCGGGGTTTTCTTTTGTCTGCGGTTTATGTTTTTGCCGTTGTTCAGCCCTGAACATCGAGTACCGTCGGGCTCGTCATCCGCCCGGCCGGGGCGTTCATCACGTCTTCCAGCAGGTTGCGCAGCAACTCCAGTGTCGCTTGCTGACGTTGGACGTCTCGACAGACCAATCCTACTTTCAGGGGGACCCGCGGCTCACTCAAGGGTTTCCACAAGAGTGCCTTGTTTCCATGTTCCTGCTGCGAGCGACCGGGCAGGACAGTGGCCAGTCTGGTGTGGGGCAAACTGTCGAGGATCCCCGCCATGTTGTTCAGTTCCGCCTGAACTTGCGGGCGGCGTCCGAGATTGGCCAATTGCCCCTGCCAGATCTGCCGGACCTGAAACTCTTCCCCCAGCAACAGCATCGGCAACTCCGCTGCCTGACTCATGGAGACTTTCTTGAATTCACGCAACGGATGATCGGCAGGAATCACCAGGGTCAGTTCATCTTCATACAGCAAAACGCCATGCAGCCCGGGTTGGCGTGGCGGCAGATAGCTGATGCCGATGTCGAGTGAGCCATTGAGCAATCGACGTTCGATTTCCAGCCCCGTGAGTTCATAGATCTGTACCACCAGGTGCGGTTGCGCCGTGCGCACACGCTCCAGCATTTTGGGTACCAGGCTGGTGTGAACGGTTTGCAGCACACCGATGGCCAAAGTGCGCAATGCCTGACCCTTGAAGTTGCCCAACGCCTCGCGCGCACGCTGCAGACCGTCGAGCAACGGCAGGGCGTGGTTGTACAAAGTATGCGCGGCCAGAGTGGGCAGCAGACGTTTACTGCTGCGTTCGAACAGGCCCACGTCGAGGTTTTGTTCCAGTTGGCGGATCTGTTGCGACAACGCTGGCTGGGAGATCGACAGGCGTTCGGCGGCCCGTCCGACATGGCCTTCTTCATACACCGCGACGAAATAACGCAGTTGCTTAAAATCCATAAGTAATTCTTATCGAAAAAGCTGGAAAATCGAAATGGCTCAGCGCCTGACAGAAGCCTAGTCTAACCGTATTCACAAGGCTTACAGGGCCAGAAAGCGCGATGAATACCGTTTACGTTGATGGTGTTTACATAGGCAAGGCAAAAAATCTCGGGCAGGGTTTGATCAGCGATACCGACAAACAGCGGATTGCCAATCGACTCTGGTTGTGGCCGCAAGGCCTGGGCAGCGATGAGCACGGTGATCCGCGTTTTCATACCGGCCCCGAACGCGCCCTGCATCATTACCCGGCCGAGCACTACGCTTACTGGCGCAATCTTTATCCACAGATCGACTGGAACGCGCCGGCCTTCGGTGAAAACCTTTCAACCCTTGGCCTGACTGAAGAGCAGGTGTGCCTCGGCGATATGTTTCGCTGGGGCGGTGCGTTGTTGCAGGTCAGCCAACCGCGCTCGCCGTGTTATCGGTTGAGCCATCGCTGGGACGTGCCGATTTTGCCGCAACTGGCCCAGGACACGGGACGCTGTGGCTGGTTCTATCGCGTTCTAAAACCCGGTTTCATTAGCGCCGATCAGCCGTTCGAGCTGATCCAGCGCAGCTACCCCGGCCTGACTGTGGCCTGGGCGTTGCGCTGTTTTTATCGGGAGCCGCTTGAGCATGCCGGTTTGAAAAAACTCGTCGACTGCCCGGCGCTGTCTTCGCGCTGGCGTGATATTGCACTCAAACGCTTGCGTACCGGGCGCGTCGAGGATTGGTCTTCGCGTCTGCTGGGCTCGCCGCTTGAAGGAATGCGCGCATGAACCTGTTCAGCCTGCATCGCCAACAGCCGAGCCTGGATGATCTGGTGGTGGAGCATTTTCGGCCTTCCAGGCACGACAACCTTTCCAGCGAGTGCCTGATGCCCAGTGTCGAGCGACCCCAGCACATTTTTGTTCGCGGCCAGGGTTCCTGGCTCTGGGACAGTGACGACCGCGCGTATCTGGATTTCACCCAAGGTGGCGCGGCCAACAGCCTCGGCCACAGCCCGTCGGTGCTGGTCAAAGCCATCGCTGCTCAAGCGCAAACACTGATCAATCCGGGTTCGGGTCTGCTTAACCGCGGCCAACTCAATCTGGCCGAGCGGTTGTGCGCCAGTACCGGCAGCGACCAGGTTTACCTGCTCAACAGTGGCAGTGAAGCTTGCGAAGCGGCGATCAAGCTGGCGCGTAAGTGGGGGCAACTGCATCGTGGCGGCGCTTCGCGAATCATCACCGCCAGCGGTAGCTGCCATGGTCATGGTTTCGCAGCCATGTCCGCGTCGGACTGTCAGAACAATCGCTTTGAGCCGCAGCTTCCGGGTTTCAGCCACGTTCCGTTCAATGACCTGCCAGCATTACATGCGACAGTAGATGCGCAGACCGTCGCCATCCTGCTTGAACCGATCCAAAGCGCCGCCGGGGTGGTTCCGGCGACTGAGCATTACCTCAAAGGTGTCGAGCGCCTATGCCGTGAGTTGGGGATCCTGCTGATACTCGACGAAGTGCAAACAGGGATTGGCCGTTGCGGCAGTGTGCTTGCCGAACAGTTTTACGGCGTGCGTGCCGACATTGTCGTGCTGGGCAAAGGGCTGGGTGGCGGGGTGCCGGTGGCGGCGCTTCTGGCGCGCGGTAAAGCCTGCTGCCTCGAGTCGGGCGAACTGGATGGCACCCATCATGGCAACGCGTTGATGGCCTCGGCGGCGCTGGCGGTTCTGGACAGCGTGCTGGATCACGGCTTCCTCGAACAGGTTCGCGATAGCGCCCAACACCTGCGCAAAGGGTTGAGCCGATTGGCCAACCGTTACGGGCACGGTGAACTGCGTGGCCAGGGGCTGCTCTGGGGGCTGACACTGAGTGACGATTCGGCTGACGCCGTGTTGAATGCGGCGCTGTACGAAGGTTTGCTGTTAAGCGCCCCGAAACCCGATTGCCTGCGGTTTACGCCGGCGCTGACAGTCAGCAAGGCCAATATCGACGAAATGCTCCTGCGCCTGGCTCGAGCTTTCTCCCGGGTGCGCACGGCCCAACTCCAATGCCGCAAAGGCATCGCGGTCTGAACAGACCAGCACTTCTCTAATTCCCTAACCGTCTCGCGGTATAACGCAGCGCCCCATGCCTGACTCTTTTGGCATGGGGCGTTTTTTTGTCTCAGCGATTTTCCAAACCCTACTCAGTGCTTGAGTGATTGCCAGAACAATGGCTTTTTTACGGAGTCGGCGAGGACTGCCGATGCCATCACGCATTGATACTGCGGATGGCTTGGTTTGTAAGTGTATACCACTGGGTGGTATGGTAATGGGAAGGGATGTCCATGACGATCAGGCTGTTCAAGACCAAGCGTTTTACCGTCCAGGCAGGCAAAGCCTGGATCGGCGATGACGAGCTCAGGTCAGCGTTCCGCGAGTTGCTTAAAGGGCAGGCAGACAGTCTGGGAGGCGGCGTTTGGAAAAAGCGCTTGAGCGAAAACCGTCACCGTTCGATTGTTCTGGCCAAGGGAGGACGGTACTGGGTTTACCAGTTTCTGTTTGCCAAGAAAGACCAGAGCAACATCAGCCAAACGGAGTTGGCTGCCTTTCGAGAGTTGGCCAAAGCCTACGAGAGGTTGAGTGACACACAGGTCCAGCAACTGCTGGATATGAGGGAGTTTGTGGAGGTACATCATGAGTAAGAAGTTCAAGAGTGAAGCCCTTGAGTCGGTTCACGACTCGGCTACTGCATTGTTGTCGATCGGCGCTATCAGCAAGACCACCATGCGCCAGTTCGATGAGTCATGCCTGGCACAGGTGCCAGAGGCGATTCCCGCCGAGCAGATCAAGCAACTGCGCGAGCGTAACAATGTCAGCCAACCGGTGTTCGCCCGATATTTGAATACCAGTGCTTCTACCGTCAAACAGTGGGAAGCGGGCGACAAGCACCCCAGTGGCATGGCATTGAAGCTGCTGAGCATCGTGCAGAAGCACGGGCTGGAAATACTGGCCTGAGATGATCCGCAAGCGCTGAGAAGCTGGATCGCCGCCCCAGTGGCTGCGATCTTTTCAAGCTGCTCCGATTCCTGTCACCGATCACGCGTTCTTCTGCTCCATCACCGCGCGATAAAACAGCCACTCCTGCTCCAGCACATGGGCCTGATTGTGGGCCTTGCGAAAGCCGTGGCGCTCGTCCGGGTAGTAATGGGCCTGGGCGGGAATACCATTGTCTTGCAGGGCCTTGAGCATATCGCGGGTCTGTTGCGGCACCACTACAGCGTCGAGTTCGCCTTGGAAGAAGATTACCGGCACGCGGATTTCACTCGCGTGCAGCAGCGGTGTACGGGCGACGTAGCGCTCGGAGTCCTGCTGCGGATCGCCGATCAGCCAGTCCAGATAGTCACCTTCAAACTTGTGGGTGCTGCGGCCCAGGGCAGCCGGGTCGCTGACGCCATACAAACTGGCGCCCGCGGTGAAGACGTCCCGAAATGCCAGCGCGCAGAGTGTGGTGTAACCGCCGGCACTGCCACCGCGAATGAACGCGTGATCGTCGTCGATCAAACCTTGTCCGGCGAGGTAGGCGACCACGGCGCAGGCGTCTTCGACATCCACGTCGCCCCAGCTCAGGTGTAGCGCCTGCCGATAGGCGCGACCGTAGCCGCTACTGCCGCGATAGTTGAGGTCGGCGACCGCGAAGCCCCGTTGTGTCCAGTACTGGATTCGCGGATCGAGCATCGGGTAGCACGCCGACGTTGGCCCGCCATGAATAAACACCAGCAACGGTGGTTTGGCGACATCGGTCATGGCCGGATAAAAGAAACCGTGGGCCTCGCCGGCACCGCTTGGGTAGCGCAGTGTTTGTGGCTGGCTGATGTGCTCGGCGGGCAGCGGTGCTACTCCGCCCGCCAGCACCCGGACTTGATGGCTTTTGCGGTTGATGGCAATCACCGCAGAAGGGCTGACCGGCGAAGCCACGATGCAGTAGACAGATTCCTGATCCAGCGCCAGATTTCGGAAGCGACTGTAGTCGCCGGTGAAATCCTCGGTGGAATTGCCAGCGCACAGCCCCAAGCGTCCGAAACCCTCCACGGTCCAGCTCGCCAGGTAATTCTTTTCGCCAAGCGGCAACCAAGTGCAACCGCCAAGCTGCCACGGCGCCGGAGCATGATCGGCGTCGCTGCTGGGCAGCGGCTGCAGACCTGAATCGGTTTCGACCCACGGCTGCCAGAATCCGGCGCGATCGGTCAGGCAATACAGGCGGCCGGCATCATCGAAGCGAGGCTGTTGCAAGGACTCTTCAGACGCATCACCCGCTACGCAGCGCGGCTGGCCGAAAGCGCCGTTGGTGTCGCGTTCGGCGACCATCAAGCGGGTCGCGGTCCAGGGTTGATGCGGCCGGCTCCATTCGATCCAGGCCAACCGCCTGGCATCTGGACTCAAGGTTGGCGCCGAATAGAAGTCTGCGCCTTCAACCAACAGCTGACGTTTACCGTCTGCCGGATCGATGGCCACCAGGCGATGCTGATTGCCTTGCTCTTCGACGGCGAGTACCTGCCCGCCGGCAAATTGCAGATCGCCGTAACGGCATTCACCCGAGGTCAGCGCTTGAGGTATTTCGCCTACCAACGATTGCCGATACAGCTGCTGATCTGTCTCGTTGACGAAGACCACGCCATCATCGCTCAAGCAAAACGATCCGCCACCGTATTCATAGACCCGACTGCGCGCGCTGAACCCCGGCGGGGTCAGGCAATGGGCGGTGTTTTCGCGCCAGTGCCAGATTCGGCAGGCGCCATCTTCGGGGCGGTACTCATTCCAGAACACACCCTGAGCGCCGACGCACAAGTCAGTGAAATCGACACCGGCCGCTACGGCTTTGAGGGCGCTCAAGGGTTCAGCTTTTAACGATGAGGCGTGAGTTTCGTTCATTGCGAAAGGCCAATTGTTCGATGGTCTGGGTAGCGTGCTCGGCTTCTTCGCGGGCCTTGAGGATCACGCCGTGATGTTCTGACTTGCTGCACACCGGGTCGGCGTTGCTCGCGTCACCCGTGAGCATGAAGGCCTGGCAACGGCAGCCGCCGAAGTCCTTTTCTTTCTCGTCGCAGGAGCGGCACGGCTCGGGCATCCAGTCGTAACCGCGGAAGCGGTTGAAGCCGAACGAGTCGTACCAGATGTGCTGCATGCTGTGATCGCGAACGTTTGGAAATTGCACCGGCAACTGTCGCGCGCCGTGACACGGCAGGGCGGTGCCGTCCGGGGTCACGGTGAGGAAGATGCTGCCCCAGCCGTTCATGCAGGCTTTGGGGCGTTCTTCATAGTAGTCCGGGGTAACGAAGATCAGCTTGCACGGGTGACCTTCGGCTTCGAGTTTGGCGCGATATTTGTTGGTGATGCGCTCGGCGCGTACCAGCTGTTCCTTGGTCGGGAGCAAACCGACGCGGTTGAGCTGGGCCCAGCCGTAGAACTGGCAGGTGGCGAGCTCGACGAAGTCGGCTTCCAGGGCAATGCACAGCTCGATGATGCGGTCGATCTTGTCGATGTTGTGCCGATGGGTGACGAAGTTCAGCACCATCGGGTAGCCGTGCGCTTTCACTGCACGGGCCATTTCGAGCTTCTGCGCGAAGGCTTTTTTCGAACCGGCCAGCAGGTTGTTCACCTGTTCATCGCTGGCCTGGAAACTGATCTGGATGTGATCGAGACCGGCCTTCTTGAAGTCGCTGATTTTCTGCTCGGTGAGGCCAATCCCCGAGGTGATCAGGTTGGTGTAGAAGCCCAGTTTGCGGGCCTCGGCGATCAGCTCTGCAAGATCCTGACGCACCAAGGGCTCACCGCCAGAGAAGCCCAACTGCGCCGCGCCCATTTCCCGCGCCTCGCGAAACACCTTGAGCCACTGCTCGGTGCTGAGCTCTTTGCCTTGTTCGGCGAAATCCAGCGGGTTCGAGCAGTAGGGACATTGCAGCGGGCAGCGGTAGGTCAGCTCGGCGAGCAGCCACAGCGGCAGGCCAATTTCGGGTTTGGGCGGCAATGGCGGGGCCGCTGATTCAGGCAAGCTCGATCCAGTGCTCTGCACGGGCGACCTCCATGAATTGCTCGATGTCGTCAACGAGCTCGGGTACGCCGGGAAACTGGGCATCCAGTTCGGCAATGATCGCCGCGACGTCACGCTCACCGTCGATCAGACCACCAATCAGCGCGGCGCTTTCGTTGAGCTTGATCATGCCTTCCGGGTACAGCAGCACATGGCCTTTTTGCGCCGGTTCGTACTGGAAGCGGTAGCCGGGACGCCAGCTTGGGGTCTTGCTGCGGTCGAAACTCATAAGGCGATCCCTTTATGCCAGACCCGTTGCGCGGTCACGCTGTGATAAGGCGGGCGGTTCAGTTCATAAGCCATGCTCATGGCATCGAGCATGCTCCAAAGGATGTCCAGTTTGAACTGGAGAATTTCCAGCATGCGCTGCTGGCCTTCGTACGTGGTGTAGTGCTGCAGGGTGATCGCCAGACCGTGCTCGACATCACGCCGCGCCTGACCCAGCCGCGTGCGGAAATACTCATAACCGGCCGGATCGATCCACGGGTAATGCTGCGGCCAACTGTCCAGGCGTGACTGGTGGATTTGCGGCGCGAACAGTTCGGTCAGCGAGCTGCTGGCGGCTTCCTGCCAACTGGCCCGACGGGCGAAGTTGACGTAGGCATCCACTGCGAAACGCACGCCGGGCAACACCAATTCCTGGGAACGCAGTTGCTCCGGGTCCAGGCCAACGGCTTGGCCGAGACGCAACCAGGCTTCGATGCCACCGTCTTCACCGGGCGCGCCGTCGTGGTCGAGCAGGCGTTGAATCCACTCGCGACGGACTTCACGGTCCGGGCAGTTGGCCAGAATGGCAGCGTCCTTGAGCGGGATATTCACTTGATAGTAGAAGCGGTTGGCGACCCAGCCCTGGATTTGCTCGCGAGTCGCCCGGCCTTCATACATCGCCACGTGATACGGGTGATGGATGTGGTAGTAGGCGCCCTTCGCCCGAAGCGCCTGTTCGAACTCGGCAGGGGAGAGTGGTGTGTCAGTCATTTCGGTTCTCCGGGGAATAACCGTTGGATTCTGTGGTGTTTGCTCTGGCCTCATCGCGAGCAAGCCTTGTTCCTACAGTATTGCGTCGCACGCCATTTGCGCGCTCGCCAAAGGTCTCGTAGGAGCAAGGCTTGCCCGCGATAGACCGCGCAGCGGTCTCCGCTCTTACAGCTCGATACTCATGCCATCGTAGGCTACTTCAACATTGCGCCGAACCAGTTCGGCGCGCTCGGCCGAGTCCTCATCGAGGATCGGGTTGGTGTTGTTGATGTGGATAAGTACTTTGCGCTGTTTGGGGAGTTGCTCCAGCACTTCGAGCATGCCGCCGGGGCCGTTCTGTGCCAGATGGCCCATCTCCCGGCCGGTGCGGGTGCCGACGCCACGGCGCTGCATCTCATCGTCGTCCCACAGCGTGCCGTCCACCAGCAGGCAATCGCTGCCTGCCATGATCTCCAGCAGCGGCGCATCGACCTTGCCCAGCCCTGGCGCATAGAACAACTTGCCGCCCGTTTGCAGGTCTTCGACGATCAACCCGATGTTGTCGCCCGGGTGTGGGTCGAAGCGATGTGGCGAATAGGGTGGTGCAGCGCTACGCAGTGGCAATGGGGTAAAACGCAGGTTCGGGCAGGCCGGGACGCTGAAGCTCTGGTCGAGTTCAATGCGGTTCCAGTTCAATCCGCCGTTCCAGTGGGTGAGCATGGTGAACAGCGGGAAGCCGGTGCTCAGGTCTTCATGGACCATGTCGGTGCACCAGACCTGATGCGGGCAACCTTCGCGCAGGCTCAGCAGGCCGGTGGTGTGGTCGATCTGGCTGTCCATCAGGATGATCGCGCTGATGCCGGTGTCACGCAGGGAGCGGCCCGGCTGCATCGGGGCGAAGCTCTGGAGCTGCGCGCGAATGTCCGGCGAGGCGTTGCACAGGACCCAATTCAGGCCGTCATCGGAAATCGCGATGGACGACTGGGTGCGCGCCTCGGCCCGCAGGCTGCCGTCGCGAAAACCTGCGCAGTTCACGCAATTGCAGTTCCACTGCGGAAAACCACCGCCGGCGGCGGAACCTAGAATCTGGACAAACATGGTTGCTCCATCACTTCAACGCTGAAAATAAAAACGCCCCGGACGGGCCGAGGCGTTGTACCGCATGTTCTACCCAAGGGCAGTATCAACGGCTGGCGAAGTACATGGTGACTTCAAAGCCGATACGCAGGTCGGTGTAAGCAGGTTTGGACCAAGTCATAAAAACGTTCCTTCAGGCTCGTGAGAAAATTCACTCTATACCTATAGTCCACCTCCCGCAGGAGATGTTCAGAGGCTTGCCGGGCTATGTTACTGAAACGTTTCTGCAAATTGGAGACATCTCTCGAAGAAAGCCCATTACAGCCCCGGTAATGATCGGGCTATCGGTTGCCAGGTGCCGTCCGGGCAGGCATTGGTGGCCAGGCATCTGCGGCCACCTGCTGCGTGAATCAGGCGCCTTGCTGCGTCGAGCAAAGCTGTGCGATCCAGCAGCAACACGGCCTGTTGCAACTGGAACAGGTAATCCGACGAATGGCCGCCCAGTTTGCCCTGCCACAGCAGTTCAAAGGCCTGGGCAAGCGGCATGGCATTGCCGTCGAGTTGTTCGGCCAGGGTCTGGCGTTGATTGATCAAGACCGCATCATCGAGCGTCGAGATCAGTTCGGGCAGTTGCTTCAGGAAGGCTTCGATGTGTTCGAGGATCTCTTTCACCGGCGCGTTCGGCGATTGCACGCCGAACAGCAGCCCGGTTTGCCCGTTGATCTGGCGGACACCACTGAACACTGCGTAGCCCAATTGCAGTTCGACCCGCAGGCGCTGATAGAACGGCGTTTGGCAGAGTTGTGCCAGCAGTCGCCACACGGCTTCGTCGGCCAGCTCTTGAGTAGGCGTCGGACAAAACAGCAGCAGTGCATTCTCGTTGGTGTTGCTAGGTACTGCGCTCCAGAGGTGTTGGCCGGCAATGGAGACCGGCGCGGTCATCTCGCTGTCGGGAATGCCGGGAACACGGCTCAAGGTGCGGGTGAGCGCTGTTTGACTGGTTGCCGGCAGACCTGCAGCCAGTCCATCCCAGCGTGCGCTGGCCCAGATGTGCTGTAGGTCATCGGCACTGGCCGGCTGCGATGTCGGGTGCGCATCCTGTCCCTGGCAATGCACCGGCAATACCTTAAGCAACTGCCGGATTGCAATCAGCGGCGCTGGTGATTCGGTATTGAGCCAGGCATCGGCGGCGGGCTTCGTCAAACGCAGCAGCGCCTGTTCGAGAATCGCCGGCATTGGCTCATGCCGTCCGCTTATTTTCAGCAGCCATTGATTGCCCGTTTCATTGAAGGACAGATCGACGCCCGCCTGACTGGCGTCATCGCACAGGTCTTGCAGGCTACGGGCCAGTGTCGGCTGAAGATTGGCTGGCGGTGCGGAGTCGAGGCGCCAGCGCAGGCAAACTGCCGCTTCGCCGCTATCGTCTGCCAGTGCCGGGCTGAACTGCATGGGCGAGCGTTCGCGGCGACTGCGCGTGCGATCCTGGGCAAACGTGCGCAAGCCGCGATGGGCGCTGGTTTGTCCGCGGATCAAACCGGCCGGTGCTGACACCTCGGCCGAGCGCAGGAACGGATTGGCGGGCGGCAGTTGCCAGGTGACATCCAGGTTATCCATAGGTGTCGGATTCATCTGCTGCAAGATCGCCTTGAGGGCAATCACACCCGACTCCGAGAGTTCTGGCTCCAACTTCTCGCCATCCAGTCGGGCAAGCGTCAAGGTGTTGCTGGCCTGACGTTTTCGCTGTTGCAGCAGGGCATATTCTTCGCGCAGCTCCGACCAGTCGGCATGGCCGGCGAAGAAGCTCAGCCAATCGCCGAGCAGCTTGCTGATTGTCCCGGTCTGCGTTGCGGCACTGGCCGTCAGGTTGAACTCGACCTGCAGCAGTGCTTGCCCGGCGAATTGGTACAGCGGCACCGCCTTCAGGCTGTCGATCAATTGGCGATAGCATAGCTCGGCGAACACGCCGCCCGGTTTCGATGCGTTCAGCCAGGTGCAGAGAAAATCCAGCGCTTCACGGGAAGCGCTCGGCAAGGCTTCGAATGCAAACAGCAGGTTGAGTCGGCGTTCGTCAGCCTGTTGATAACTGTGGTTTGCGGTTGCCATCAACGCGGGCGGGGCGTTTTGTGGTTGCTGCTCACCGACGGCGAAGTCGGCGCTCAAGCGCTCGGCCAGGCTGCGCAATTCATCCACAGACTGCGGACCGGCAAGGCTCAGAGTTATTTGACCGGTCTGGTAGAAACGCTGATAGAACGCGCTTAAGGCCTGTTGAAACTCAGGTTTCTGCACCGCCAGGCTGTCGCGATTGCCGGCATGGAAACCGCGCAATGGATGATCTGATGCAAGCCCGTCGAACAACGCGACTTGTCGTTGCGCCTCGGCATCCTGAGTCCAAGCGATGAATTCGGCTTCCAGGACTTCCCGTTCACGCAACTGATCGTCTGGATTCAGACGCGGGTGGGCGAGCATGTCGCACAAACGCTCAAGCCCTCCGGCAAAGGCCTGAGGCGGTAATTCGAAGAAAAAGTCGGTGGTGCGCTCGCGGGTGCTGGCGTTCAGTTGTCCGCCATGACGTTGCACGTAAGCCATCAACCCATCGTTTGCCGGAAAGCGTTCGGTGCCGAGAAAGAACAAGTGTTCAAGAAAGTGCGCCAGCCCAGGCCAGGCCAGTGGGGCGTCGTGGCTGCCGGCTGCAACCCGTAAAGCCGCGGCGCAGCGCTTCAAACCGGGCGTATGACGAAGTGAAACCCGCAGGCCGTTGGCCAGGGTTTCGATGTGAGGGAGAAGGTGGGTCGGCGCAGGCATGAGCACTTCCGCTACTTAAGAAGTGCTCATGCTAGCGAAAACCTGGGATCAGCGCTTGTTCAGGTCGCCGTAGAGCTCTGGCCGACGATCGAGAAAGTAGCGATTGGCGGCGCGAGAATCGAGCATCAACTGCCGATCCAGCGTACCAATGATCAATGCTTCATCCAGGCCGGCCTGGGCGATGCGACTGCCATCCGGCGCGGCGATGCTGCTTTGACCGCAGTAATGGATCTCGCCTTCGTGACCACAGTAATTGGCGTACGCCACGTAACACTGGTTCTCGAAGGCCCGCGAGCGCACGGTGACATCGGCGATGAAGTCGTAGGGAATCATGTTCGCCGTCGGCGCCAGAATCAGCTCGGCACCGGCCAGTGCCAGGCGCCGGGCGTTTTCCGGAAACTCCAGGTCGTAGCAGATCAAAAAGCCAAGCTTCCAGCCATTGAGCTCCACCAGTGGAAACTCATCCGGTCCAACGCTGAACATCGAATGATCGAGCTCGCCGAACAAGTGAGTCTTGCGGTAGTTGGCCAGACGTTCGCCTCGGCTGTCGATCAACTGCACGGCGTTATAGATCTGCCCGTCCTCGGCGCGCTCCGGGTAGCCATACACAATGGCGATGCCGGAGGCCTTGGCAACGCTCGCAATGTACTGCGCGCAAGCACCGTCTTGCGCCTCGGCCAATGCGCCAACCGCTTCGGCGCCGATGTTGTAGCCGGTCAGGAACATCTCCGGGAACACCAGCAGATCGGCGCCCGAGGCCTCTGTCGCGAGCTTTTGCAGGCGTTGCAGATTACCGGCAACGTCGAGCGGTAGCGGCGGGCATTGGTAGAGAGCTACGCGCATTTCGGACTCCTCTTACTCGGGCAGGGCAATCGGGCCGATTTCATGGAACACATCGCCCGGGCCCGGGTTTTCGACATGGGTTTTACCGCCGAAGTGATTCATGATGCCCCATACCGCGTTGAGCGAGGTCTGTACGGCGCCTTCGACCCAGGCCGGTGTCCACGAAACGTCGTCGCCAGCGATAAATATCCCACGCTGTTCGGCAGGCATGTCGTGTTGCATGAAGTGCGCGTACATCCGTTGGTTGTAGCGATAGTGGCCGGGCAGGGCGCCTTTGAATGCACCGAGGAAATGCGGGTCGGCTTCCCAGGACACGGTAATCGGGTCGCCGATGATGCGCGCGGCGATGTCGACTTTTGGATAGATTTTCTTCAATGCATCCAGCGCCAGCTTCACGCGTTTTTCGATCGGTTGCGGGAGCATTTTCAACGCGTCGCTCATCCACGAATACGACAGGCAAATCACGCCTGGCTTGTCGTCGCCGTTATCGAAGAGGTAGGTGCCGCGAGTCAGACGGTCGGTCAAGGTCATGCTCATCAGGTCGCGACCGGTTTCCGGGTCTTTGTCTTTCCAGAACGGCCGGTCGACCATCACAAAGGTTTTCGACGATTGCATGTAGCGGGTGCGGTCCAGGGCCATCCACATTTTTTGCGAGAACAGCGACTCTTCGCACTCGATCTGAGTGGTCAGCAGCCAGCTCTGGCAGGTGGTCAGCACAGCCGCGTATTCGCGGGTGTCACCCCAGTTGTCGGTCACGCTGAAACGGCCATCCGCGGCGCGCGCGATGCGTTTGACCCCGGTGCGTGGCGCACCGTTGTGCAGCGAGCTCAGGCTGGTGCCTTCCGGCCAGTGAGCGCAGCGCTCCGGCACATGGCGCCAGATGCCCAGCGGCACTTGTTCCACACCGCCGACCACCAGATGTTGGTGATCGTCGCAGTTGGTCATGACTACGCGGAAGATTTCCAGCATCGAGTTCGGGAAGTCCGAGTCCCAGCCGCCGGTACCGAAGCCGACCTGGCCAAACACTTCACGGTGATGGAACGACAGCTTGGCGAAGGCTTTGGAGGTGGCGACGAAGTCGTAGAACGTCCGGTCATCCCACAGCGGAACGAGGGTGTTCCACAGCTCTTTGAGGCGCGGCACATCGCGGTCGCGGATCGCTTGCTGGATCTCGCCAAAGCGCGAGCCATCTTCCAGTGCGTCAGCCCAGGCGTCGGCCACTTCCTGGAACAGTGCAGGAAGGTCGGCGAGTTTCTGTGCGTAATGGGTCTGGCCTTCCAGGTCGATGACGGTGCTGCCGGAGGCAGGCGTCAGCGGGTTAGGGAAAGGCTTGGTCTGAAGGCCGAGCTTGTCGACGTAGTGATAGAACGCAGTGGACGACACCGGAAAGCGCATGCCGCCCAACTCGGCGATGATCCCTTCAGCGCCTTCGAAGGCCTGGGAGCGCAAGCGGCCACCCATTTTCGAGGCTTCGTAGACGACCGGCTTGAGGCCCAGCTTCATCAGCTCGTAAGCGGCTACCAGACCTGCGATACCGGCGCCGACAATCGCCACTTCCGCGCCGTGGTTGTGCGCAGGAATACTGCCTAGACCGGCCGGATGCTCAATCCAGTCGTCAAAGGCGAATGGGAAGTCCGGGCCGAAAATGGTGACTGGTTTTTTACCGTCTGCAGGATGGCGATTGTTCTTGTTCATGGCTGACCTTGCTGGCGACTCGCACTCGGTGCTGAGTATAGGAAAAGACTGTCGCCATTCTAGGGAGCGTCGAGCACGTTAATAAGACGCAATGTGTCGTCGTTCTGCATGTTGTTGATGCAATGTGACGAGCTTATTGATCAAACTGGCTGACTGCGGTCAATCTTGCTGCTGAGGATGATCGAAGTAGTGGTTTTTTCTACACCGTCGACGCTGCCTATCTGGTCGAGCAACTGATCGAGCTGTTCTGGTGAATCGGTACGCAGCCAGGCCACGTAATCGAATTCGCCACTGACCGCACACAACTGCTGGACCTGCGCCATGGCGCTGAGCCGACGCAGCACTTCCTTGCCGGAGCGTGGTTGCACGGTGATCCCGACATAAGCCTGCAAACCGCCATCGACCACCCGCTGTCCGAGCCGCACGCCGTAGCCGGTAATGACCCGAGCCTTTTCCAGCCGCGCCA
Organism: Pseudomonas fluorescens HK44; assembly: GCF_000217955.3. GTDB lineage: Bacteria > Pseudomonadota > Gammaproteobacteria > Pseudomonadales > Pseudomonadaceae > Aquipseudomonas > Aquipseudomonas fluorescens_AQ. Next base: position 543,366 of record NZ_AFOY02000019.1, read on the forward strand.
GGCGTGACGTTACCGTGGTGCGTGCAATCCCCAATTGCCGGGCGAGCATGGCCACGCTTTCACGGGCATTGATCTGCAAGGCCGCGATCAGCTGGCGGTCAATTTCGTCGAGGACGGGAGGGCGGGTATCAGGCAAGGTCATCTCCGGTGGCACATGGCGGTGGGCGAGCATGTTACACGTTGCCGGGAAAGGGGAGCAGGCGGGACGATTTGTGGACACTTTCTGTTGACGCCGACGCCGAATTGACCCACGTGCCGATGTAAGACTAACCCACCTCAAGATCGGCACTGATCTAGAACAGGCAACGGTTCGCGAGGAATCAGACTGGGTCAGTGCCATCTCGGCAACTAAGTCAATTCGGCGTCGGCGCCAACATTCACAGGAATGAAAGCTGGCAGAGTGGCGGCCTCCTGATCGCGGTAAAGCGGTAGCCACCGGCGAACGACATTCGCGTTGATGCCATGCCTCATCGCAATAGCCGCCACGGAAACACCGGGCTGCTTGCACTCTTGGACGACTTGGGTCTTGAAGGATTTCGGGTAGGACTTACGTTGGCGCATGGCGATCCTGGCGTTAAGGGTAATTGCGTCCGCTCAAAAATACGCGGACACAATCGCCCTTATCGGCCGAGCTCGGAAGATGTGTTCACCAGCCCCTACGATTCAATTATTGGAGGCGTCCCGCAAACGAAGCAGATCTTAGTCCCGTTGGCTACGCTGATAGAGTTCAGCGACCCAGGGCGAGTGATAATTCTTCTGGTGCCCGTTTCCAGTGATCAAGCGCCAGTTTGGCTACACGAAGGTGCGCTTTCAGGGATTAGTAAAAAACACCGCACAGCAGACCACGCTGTTCGCGCTGTCGAACCTGAGGATGATGCGAAAATGGATATTGAATGTGGGAGGGTTGCGCCTGTGATGCGCGCCAAACGCTTTGGAAAGGTGCAATTCAAGAAAAAAGCGAAAGCATGATTTTGGCAAAGCATAGGCCTGACTTTCAATCAGGCCACCGATTTTTTGAACCCCGAACGCGGAAGACATCAATTATCGGCGTCTATTTCAGACCTTCCTTAGCATTTATCGGATAGGAAAAAGATGAACACTACCGAGACTGCGAAATTTACTGTACGAACCGCATGTATCAGTTGCGGCGGCACCGGCCTAGTCGAATTGTCTGCGGGACGGTTTGATGAAGGTGCGGTTCAGCGCTTCATCGAAGAGGATCCTTGGGGTGAGCATCCAGCTCCGTTCTTGCGAGAACAGCAATGGTCTTTTGTCGCCTGCAAAGATTGCGGTCTGATGTTTCATCGCTATATTCTCGACCCGGAATGGAATGAGCGCCGATTTTCTAAGTGGATGTCGCAGGACGCCATCGAAGCGTTCGAGAAACATTCGAAGACACCTGCAAATGTGTTTAGGAAGGCAGCAGGCTACACAGCACACGTCCTCCAAATCGAACAACTAACCCGTTCCTTACGTGGTTCCGAAGTACCTCGTGTGCTGGACTTCGGTTGCGGCTATGGTGGCTTCCTTTCAATGTGTTCAATGTACGGTTTCGAGGCGTATGGCGTGGATAGGTCAGCCGCAAAGCGCGATAACAACAGCTTCTCCAAAGTATTCGCCGAGATTGAGGACATTGCCAACATGTCCCCATTCCATGCTTTGACACTCTTTGAGGTTTTAGAGCATCTTGACGACCCACACGGCTTAATGCTGCGATTGAGCGAACTTCTCGCAACCGGTGGCATTCTAGTGCTTGAGACACCTGACTGCTCAGGAGTGCGCACCATCGGAACTAGAGACGATTATGGAAAAATCCACCCGCTTGAACACATCAACGCCTTTACTCCAGAAACGCTTAAGCGCTTCGCTACGCGATTAGGTTTCGCCCCTATTCGCAAGCCGGTCAGTTGCGTAACGTGCGACTCGATGAAGTTCGTGAAGACCGTTGCGAAGCGGCTGCTAGGTCCAGTGATGTTGCCGACGACCCAGTTGTATTTCCGCAGACTTTAGCCGGCTCTTTAGGGAGCCTCTAAAAACTGGTTTTTCGAGCAACAGTGAGCGATAAAAATCCGATGCTGCGCAAACAGACGTAAGGTCGCCAGCGCCATAGCCTTGCTTCAAGGCGCCATTAGGTGGCGCGAGGAAATATAAGGCCGTGGATTCGAAGTCCGCACGGCACTTTTCCGAAAAATGAGCTGCACGGTTTCTAATGGACGAGGCATGACCCAGAAGGGGGTCTTTGATTTTCACATCGCCGAATCCAAACCTGCAATGGCCTTCACCGCCGAACTTGAGTCAATCCTCAGGAGTGCGGATTGGAGCACCACGCCGGTCTAATTTACGCTTATGTACGCGGACTTGGACACCTCACAGGTATAGGTAAGCGCAGATTGCTACTGCTATCAACGGCTCGACCAATCTTCAGCGTCACGCTTGGCACGGAAGGTTTTGGATGTGGTTGGCCAACCATTCTTACGAATGACTACCTTCCATGTGCCAGAGGGGTTTTTACGAGAGTTGCCATACGTTCTCCGAGGGAAGATCGGTACGGACTGTACCGAAACTGTACCTCGGGAACATCTGATTGCGGTGTCAAAACCTGCAGCTGAGCTGCAGGCCTTGATTCATATGGTGGGCCCACACGGACTTGAACCGTGGACCAAAGGATTATGAGTCCTCTGCTCTAACCAACTGAGCTATAGGCCCTCAGTAGGCCGCGGATTATAGCGATGGTTTCTTGGCTGTGCTATCCGAAAAATCTGAAACTGCTATACGAAGAAAGGTTGCGGCGAATTCGTCGGCGGGCAGAGGCAGGCTGACGATGTAGCCCTGGATCTGTTCGCAACCTTCGGCAGCCAGGAATTGCTGCTGCGCGAGGGTTTCAACGCCTTCGGCTATGATCGTGAATTGCATGCTGCGGCCCAGGGCAATGATTGCGCGGACGATGGCGGCATCGTGGGGGTCGTCCGGCAGTCCGCGGACAAAGGACTGGTCAATTTTCAGGAAATCCAGCGGCAAGCGCTTGAGGTAGCTCAACGAGGAATAACCGGTGCCGAAGTCGTCGATGGCCAACTGCACGCCGAGGCGTTTGAGCTGATGCAGGACTTCAAGTGCCTCTTCGGCCTGGCTCATGATGAAGTTTTCGGTGATTTCCAGTTGCAGGAAGCCCGGTTTGAGTCGGTTGTCCTTGAGCAGTTGTTCGATCCGCACCAGCAGGTTCGGCTGGCGTAGTTGCGCTCCGGCCAGGTTGACTGATAGCGGGCCGAAACCTTCATAACGCTGGTTCCACTCGTGCATCTGCAGGCAGGCCTGTTCCAGTACCCAGTCACCGATTTGCAGGATCATGCCGTTTTCTTCGGCCAGCGGGATGAAGTGCTCGGGCGGCACGTTGCCGAAGGTTGGATGCCGCCAGCGGATCAGGGCTTCGGCACCTACCAGGCGCGGATGGTTGAGGCTCACTTTAGGTTGATAGAACAGCGTCAGCTCATTGCGCTCGATAGCGCGACGCAGTTCATGCTCCAGTGCCACGCGTTCGCTGGCCTGTGCGGTCAGGTCGCGGGTATAGCGTTCAACCCTGTTGCGACCTTTGGCTTTGGAGCGGTACATCGCGGCATCGGCGTTTTTGACCAGCGTAGCGACGTCGCTGCCGTCCTTGGGGTAGAGACTGGTGCCAATGCTGGCACTGATGAAGAACTCGTGCTCACCAGCCTGGAAGGGCGCTGTGAAGCAGTTCAGCAGCTTGTTGGCAATATGGTCCGCGTCGCTGGCTTGCTGCAGGCCCGGCAGCAGGATGATGAATTCGTCACCCCCCAGCCGCGCCACGGTATCGATGTCCCGAAGTTGCTCTTTGAGCCGCACCGCGATGCCTTTGAGCAGCAGGTCGCCAACCGGATGACCCAGGCTGTCGTTGATGTGCTTGAAGCGATCGAGGTCCAGAAACAGTACGGCGCCCTGACCACCGTTTTCCTGCTGGTTGTTGAGTGCGCTCAGCAGCCGACTTTCGAACAGCGTCCGGTTCGGCAACCCTGTCAATGGGTCGTGGTGGGCCTGATAGTCGAGTTTGGCCTGGGCGTGCTTGAGGCTGGAGATGTCGGCAAATACCGCGACGAAGTGGGTGATGAACCGGTCTTTATTGCGCACCGCGCTGATGGTCAGCCAACTGGGGTACAGCTCGCCATTCTTGCGCCGGTTGGAAATTTCTCCCTGCCAATGCCCTTCGGCGGTCAGTTGATGCCACATCGCCGCATAAAAGGCGCTGTCATGCAGGCCTGAGGCGAGCAGCCTTGGCGTGTGGCCCAGGGCTTCGGTTTCGCTGTAGCCGGTGATCTCGGTAAACGCGCGATTGACGGCGCTGATGTGCTGTTGGGTGTCGGTGATCAATACACCTTCTGCGGTGCTCTCGAATACCGTGGCGGCCTGTTGCAGTTTTTCCTGCATCAGATGCCGCTCGGTGATGTCCCGGGCGATGGTCAGCATGCAATCGTCATCGCCAATCGGCAGCGGCCGGCTGGACATCTCGCAGAGACGGATCTGCCCATCGTTGCGGCGTATATGGCAACTGAAGTCACGCACGAAGCCGTCACGTTTCAACAGGTCGAGCATCTGCCTGCGTTCATTCAGGTTGACCCAGATGCCGAGGTCGAAAGTCGAGCGGTCCAGCGACATAGCGCTGTTGAAGCCGGTGATGCGGCTGAAGCCTTCGTTGACCTCGATCAGCAGGCCGTCGCTCACGCGTGACAACAACAAGCCGTCAGGGGACGCATGGAAGGCTTTGGCAAATTTTTCTTCAGAGGTTTGCAGTTGTTGTTGGGTTTCCTTGAGCTGGCTGATGTCACGCACTACCACGACCAGTGCCGGGGTGGTGTCGAGTTCGAAGGGTTCGGCGGAGATCAGGCCGGTGAACACCTGGCCATTGCTGCGACGAAAGGGCATCTCCAGATTGCGAATACTGCCGGCTTGCAAGCGCTGCAAGAGCCCGGGGCCGACACCGGCGATGCCCCAGATGTTCAGCTCGGTGGCGGTCTGTCCGATCACTTCTTCGGCAGTGAGACCGATTTGCTCTTCGAACGCCTCGTTGACCTCCAGCAGGCAACCGTCGGACAGGCGTGCAATGACCAGAATGTCCGGGCATTGCTGGAACACCGAGGCAAACTTCTGCTCAGAGAGGCGCAGGGCTTCTTCGGTTCTTTTGGCTTCGCTGATGTCGATCATCAGCCCGCGCAGTATTGGCTCGTGGCCGTGCTCTATCAGGCTGACGATGTCGCGTACCCATAGGCAGCGCCCGTCGGCAGTGATTACCCGGTAGTCGAGGCTGTGATCGCGTCCGGCAAGTACTTCGTGATCGCAAAATGCCTGGGCGCGCGTAAGGTCGGCAGGATGGATGATATTTCGCCAGAAGCCCGGAATCAGCCAATGGGACAGGGGGTAACCGAGCAGGCCTTCGGCATGGGGTGAGACGTAGCTGTACGTAAAATCGCTGATTCGCGCTTCCCAGGCTATCGCCGAAAGGCTCTCCACCAGGCCGCGGTAGTGGTATTCGCTGGTGCGCAACTCCTGTTCCAGTGCGACCCGGCGGGAAATCTCCGAACTCAAGCGGCGATTGATACGGATCACCACGGCCAGAACGGTGACCAGCAGCAGTACGCCGGGCAGGCCGTACATCAGCAGGTCGGACCAGAAGGTGCGGTGGTCGAGGACATTTCCGACCCAATGCTCCTGGATGGCGCTGATTTCGCCGGGGCTCATGTCCGCCAGCACTTTATCCAGAATCCCGACCAGCATTTTGTCGTCTCGCGGTACGCCCATCGCCAATTGGTAGCGATACGGCGTTTCGCCGCTGACGTAGAGCCCGTCGAGTTTGAGTTGGCGAAGGCTCCAGACGCTTGAGGCCAGATCGCCGACTACGGCGTCCACCTCGTCGGTGGCCAGTGCCTGCAACGTCGAGCTGACATTGGGCATGGGAACCAGATTGAGGTCAGGATGGTGGGTGCGCAGCAGTTCGTGGGGGGCGTAGTTTTCCACGACGGCGACTTTCAGACCGTAAAGGTCTTCCAGCTTGTGCGGTTGTGCACCCTTTACATGGGCCAGGATGACGATCGGAAAGTCCAGGTAGGGCCGTGTGAACGAGAGGTAACTCTGCCGTTCAGGTGTCGACATGACGCCGGGTAAGAGGTCCAGCTTGCCCTGTTTGGCCTGTTTCAGAACTTCGGTCCAGCTCACAGGCTCAATGGGCGTGACCTTGATTGCCAGGCGATCACGCACGATGTTGATGTAGTCAGCGGCAAGGCCTTGGTATCGGCCCTGTTCATCACGAAACTCAAACGGTGGCCAGGAAGCGTCGACGCCCAGGCGCAGTTCCGGGTGAGCCGCAAGCCAGGCACGTTCTTCGTCGGTGAGAGTCAGCGCGCCTGCTGTTGTGGTCCAGGTCATCAGCAATAGCAAAAGCACGGCCGGCAGTCCGGGCATAACGGTCTCGTTATGGCTTTGGGGGAATGTTTCGAGTGTAGACGGGCCAGGCGACGGGAGCGAAGCGAAGGGGATTTAATCTACAGAAAGCAAAACCCCCGGCAGGGCCGGGGGTTTTGTGATCACTCGTCGAGGAAGGAGCGCAAATGCTCGCTTCTCGTCGGGTGGCGCAGCTTGCGCAGCGCCTTGGCTTCGATCTGACGAATCCGCTCACGGGTAACGTCGAACTGCTTACCAACCTCCTCAAGGGTGTGGTCGGTATTCATGTCGATACCGAAGCGCATGCGCAGAACCTTGGCTTCACGGGCAGTGAGGCCGGAGAGAACTTCGCGAGTCGCTTCTTTAAGACTCTCGACGGTAGCAACATCGATTGGCGACTGCATGGTCGAGTCTTCGATGAAGTCACCCAGATGGGAGTCTTCGTCATCACCGATCGGGGTTTCCATGGAGATCGGCTCTTTAGCGATCTTCAATACCTTGCGGATCTTGTCCTCTGGCATTTCCATGCGTTCGCCCAGCTCTTCCGGGGTCGGTTCGCGACCCATTTCCTGCAACATCTGGCGGGAAATGCGGTTGAGCTTGTTGATCGTCTCGATCATGTGCACCGGAATACGGATGGTGCGGGCCTGGTCGGCGATCGAGCGAGTGATCGCCTGACGGATCCACCAGGTGGCATAAGTCGAGAATTTGTAGCCGCGGCGGTATTCGAACTTGTCTACCGCTTTCATCAAACCGATGTTGCCTTCCTGAATCAGATCGAGGAATTGCAGGCCACGGTTGGTGTACTTCTTGGCGATGGAGATCACCAGACGCAAGTTGGCTTCAACCATCTCTTTCTTCGCGCGGCGGGCTTTGGCCTCACCGATCGACATGCGACGGTTGATGTCCTTGATCTCGGCAATCTTCAAGCCGGTTTCGGCTTCAAGTGCGGTCAGCTTCTGCTGGCAGCGAACGATGTCGGCCTGCAAGCGACCAATGGCTTCAGCGTATTTGCTTTTGCCTTTGGCCAGTGCTTCGGTCCAGCTTTCGTCAACTTCGTTGCCCGGGAACTGGCGCAGGAAGTCGGCACGCGGCATGCGTGCATCACGAACGCAGAGTTGCATGATCGCGCGCTCTTGCTGACGCAGACGATCCAGGGCGCTACGCACACGCTCAACCAGGCCTTCGAATTGCTTCGGAACCAGTTTGATCGGCATGAACAGCTCAGCCAGCGCCAACATCTCGGCAATGGCCTGCTTGTTTTCACGACCGTGCTTTTTCAGCGCCTTGCGGGTGATTTCCATCTGATCGGCCACAGCGCCAAAGCGCTGTGCTGCGATGACCGGATCCGGACCGCTTTCGGCTTCTTCTTCGTCGTCGCTGGCTTCAGCGTCGTCGTCATCGGTGTCGTCATCCGCTTTCACGGCTTTCGGGTCGACAGGCGGCGGCACTTCTGCAGCAGGCGGCGCAATGCCGTCGTCCGGGTCGATATAACCGCTCAGGACGTCGGACAGGCGGCCACCTTCGGTGGTCACGCGAGTGTACTCGGAGAGAATGTGGTCAACCGTGCCAGGGAAGTGCGCGATTGCGCCCATCACTTCACGGATGCCCTCTTCAATACGTTTGGCGATTTCGATTTCGCCTTCACGTGTGAGGAGTTCTACGGTACCCATTTCGCGCATGTACATGCGCACTGGGTCGGTAGTACGACCAATGTCGGTCTCAACCGCTGCCAACGCCGCCGCCGCTTCTTCTGCGGCTGCTTCGTCGGTATCGGCGTCGGCCAGCATAAGGGAATCCTTATCTGGCGCAACCTCGAACACGTTGATCCCCATGTCATTGATCATGCGGATGATGTCTTCCACCTGTTCCGGATCTGAAATATCCTCCGGCAGGTGGTCGTTGACCTCCGCGTAAGTCAGGTAACCCTGCTCACGACCAAGGGTGATCAACTCTTTGATACGAGACTGCTGTTGCGCTTTTCCGGACATAACACCCTATCCACTGAAGGTCTTGGCGGGCAAAAAACAAGCCGAGGATTATACCTTAGCTATGACCTCACGCGCCACTTGAGGTCGGGTTTGATGCGGAAACATTCCGTTTTAGTAGGTCGCGCATCTGATTTGCTATTTGATTCGCTTCCTCGGCAGTCAATCCTGGCTGCCGTGCTTTCTTGATGAGGTCGTCGAGGGTCTGTGTGTGCTGACCCGCTGATAACCTAGTAATGGTGTCTAAAAACTGTTGTTCAAGGTTGTCGCCTTCAATTAACCACTCCTTTTCCGCGAGTGCTTTAAGCAGGCGTCCTTGCTCGGTTCCATGCCAGCGGGCCATCAACTGGATAGAGTTTAGCTTAGGATTTTTTTGCACGGCCTCGATCAGGGCTACCAGCAGTTGCGCATAAGTGTTGCTTTCATTTGCGAAGTGATCGGCGGTCTCAACTTTGCCGGCCAGTTGCGGGTGATGAATGAGTGTACGCAGCGCAATCAAGGTGGGGGCCTCGACAGCAATCGGGGTGCGGGGCGGGCGTCGCTCATCGCGTTTGCCTTTCTTGTCCCAGGGTTTGTTATCCCACTTCTTGCCGCCGCTGCCCGGTTTTTTCGGCGTCCACTCCTGTTGGGGTGCGTAGGCCTCTTGCGGTTGGTGGTAGTCGGAATAGTCCGGCATGGCGTCGTAATCGATGCCCGGGTCGTAGGCGGGAGGTGCATCCTGTGGTGCGCTGTGCACCAACTGACTGACGGCTTCGCTGTTCAGGCCGGTAATTTCGGTCAGGCGCTGGCGCATCAGGGTGCGCAGGTTGGCTCCCGGGACTTTGTCGATCAGCGGCGCGGCGAGGGTGGCCATGTGGGCCTTGCCTTCAAGCGAGCGCGGATCGGATTCCTCGGTCAGTTGCTGAAAGAAATAGTCTGCCAATGGCTGGGCGTGCTGATTGATCCGCGCGCGAAAGGCGTCGGTGCCTTCGGAGCGGATTAGCGTGTCCGGGTCTTCGCCTTCGGGCAGGAACAGGAAGCGCGCACGCCGTCCGTCTTGCAGGCTCGAAAGCGTTGACTCCAGGGCGCGCCACGCGGCATTGCGGCCAGCCTGGTCGCCGTCGAAGCAGAACAGCACGTTGGGCACCACGCGAAACAGCCGCTTCAAGTGTTCTTCGCTGGTGGCGGTGCCGAGTGTGGCGACGGCGTTGCGCAGGCCTTGCTGGGCCAGTGCGATGACGTCCATGTAGCCTTCGACGACGATGATTTCGTCGAGATTGCGGTTGTTCTTGCGTGCTTCATACAGGCCGTAGAGTTCCTGGCCTTTATGAAATACCGGGGTTTCCGGTGAGTTAAGGTATTTCGGTTTGTCGTCGCCCAGTACCCGGCCGCCAAATGCGATGATGCGCCCGCGGCTGTCGCGAATCGGGAACATCACGCGGTCGCGAAAGCGATCATAGCGTTTGCCGGTTTCGGCGTTCTCGATCAACAGGCCGGCGTCGATCATGGCTTTTTGTTGCAGGGTGTCGCTGCTCAGATGCTTGAACAGGTTGTCCCAGCCTGGAGGTGCGAAGCCGAGGCCGAAATCACGGGCGATCTCGCCGGTCAGGCCGCGCCCCTTCAGGTAATCGACAGCTGCTTTTCGCGCCGGATGGCTTTTCAGTGCCTGACGGTAGAAATCAGCTGCGGCGGTCAATAGTGGGTAGAGCGGCGAGTCGGTCGGTTGTCGCGGTTTATGCGGGCGACCGCTTTCCTCGCGGGGTATTTCCATGCCGGCGGCTTTGGCCAGTTCTTCGACAGCCTGGGGGAAATCCAGGTTGTCGTGGTCCATGATGAAGCCGAGGGCGTTGCCACCAGCGCCGCAGCCAAAGCAGTAATAGAACTGTTTCTCCGGGCTGACGCTGAAGGAGGGGGTTTTTTCTTTGTGAAACGGGCAGCAGGCAGTGTAGTTCTTGCCGGCTTTTTTCATTTGCAGGCGCGAGCTGACCACATCGACGATGTCGGTGCGGTTCAGAAGGTCGTCAATAAAGCTCTGGGGAATTAGCCCGGCCATGGCGTTCTCGTCATCACTGCGCTGAAAATCTAATCCGCGCGAAAGGCGGCCTGATGCTGGTCATAATGTTGAGGCGCGGAGGATGTGCGGCTCGACCAGGTATCGTCTGCGTATTCGCTGTCGGGAAGTGTATCTGCCGAAAATCCGCTGACGTTAGTGCGCATCGGTATTCGACTGTTTGAAAGTGTTGCGCTGAGTCCGCATTGGCCAAAGGGAGGCCTCGGATAGCTCATAAGTGGGCACGCAAAATCGTGCCTTGGGCTGATCGTCGTGAGAGGAATCAGTAAAAGGTTGTGCTCGTCAGTAGCCTTGGAAGGCTCGTCAGAAGAGACGTGCACCGCTGGCAAAAGAGCCAGGTCTGACGTGTGAAGCAGATTTGTCTCGGTCGCGTCTGCGGCTTTGACAGTGAAGCATCAAGCGATTTCCGCAAATGCCATAAGCCCGGCTGAGGGCCGGGCTTGGCAGAAGCTTGCTACGAACGTCTGCGTATTAGTACAGACGAACGGCGCGGCGCTGTTCGCGCTGAACTTTCTTGGCGTGACGCTTAACAGCGGCTGCTGCTTTACGCTTACGCTCAGAAGTCGGCTTCTCGTAAAATTCGCGGCTACGAACTTCAGCCAGAACACCGGCTTTTTCGCAGGAGCGCTTGAAACGACGCAGAGCTACGTCGAAGGGTTCGTTCTCTTTAACTTTGACGGCTGGCATCCAGAGCTACCTTCATTCATTACCGGGGTCAACATCCTCGCGGCAAAAGTGCACTTGAAGACGTCGGTTTTTAAGGGTTGCGGATGTTAACCCCTCATCGCTCGGAATGCAAAGCCTCTGATCGAAAACCGCTGGTCGGGGCATCACGTGGCGACTATTATGCGCGCCTTCGAATTTAGCCTAAACAAGGCGCAAACCCATGCTAGTACTGGGATTAGAAACCTCCTGCGACGAAACCGGCGTCGCACTTTACGACAGTGAAAAAGGCCTGCTGGCCGATGCGCTGTTCAGCCAGATCGACCTGCATCGCGCCTATGGTGGCGTGGTGCCGGAGCTGGCTTCGCGTGACCACGTCAAACGTATGCTGCCCTTGATTCGTCAGGTGTTGGCTGAAGCCGACTGCGTGCCGACCGAGATCGATGCCATCGCCTACACTGCGGGTCCCGGGCTTGTCGGGGCCTTGCTGGTGGGGGCTTCCTGCGCTCAGGCGCTGGCGTTTGCCTGGGGTATTCCAGCCTTGGGCGTGCACCACATGGAAGGCCACTTGCTGGCACCGATGCTGGAGCCGCAACCGCCCGAATTTCCGTTCGTCGCTTTGTTGGTGTCTGGTGGTCATACTCAGCTGGTTCGGGTCGATGGTATCGGTCAATACGCGTTGTTGGGCGAGACGCTTGATGACGCTGCCGGTGAGGCGTTCGACAAGACCGCGAAAATGATGGGCCTCAATTACCCTGGCGGTCCGGAAATCGCGCGATTGGCCGTGCAAGGCGTTGCCGGACGCTTCGTGTTTCCTCGTCCGATGTGTGATCGGCCAGGTCTGGATTTCAGTTTCAGCGGCTTGAAAACCTTTGCCTTGAACACATGGCAACAGTGCGTCAGCGCTGGGGACGACGGCGAGCAAACACGCAGCGACATCTCGCTGGCCTTCCAGCAGGCGGTGGTGGAGACTTTGACCGTCAAGTGCAAGCGTGCCCTGAAGCAGGCGGGTCTCAAGCGTCTGGTGATCGCTGGCGGCGTCAGTGCGAACAAGGCATTGCGTGTGTCCCTGGAGAAAATGCTTGGCGACATGAAGGGCGACGTTTACTACGCACGTCCGGAGTTCTGTACCGATAATGGCGCGATGATCGCTTTTGCCGGGTGTCAGCGATTGCAGGCCGGTCAGCAGGAAAGTCTGGCGATCAGCGTGCAGGCGCGCTGGCCGATGGAGCAGTTGTCACCTGTGTAAAGACGGGTGAGTCAGGGCCGTACTCGACAAGAGTATTAAAAATGCCGTTCGCGCCCGGCAAACAGGTCGCGTAGATTGCCGCGATGGCGCCAGACGATCAGTGCTGTCAGAGCACTCATGGGCAGCAATGCTCCCGGCTCCTGCCAGGCGAGCAGTGGCAGGGTCAGGGGCGTGGCGATCAGGGCGGCCAGCGAGCTGGTGCGTGTGAGGTAGAAGGTCAATAGCCACGCGCCGATAGCCAGAAGCGCTGCCGGAGGGTAAAGCCCCAGCAGCATGCCGGCAGCCGTTGCAACACCTTTGCCGCCGCGAAAGCGGAAGTACAGCGGATACAGATGGCCGATCACGGCATAGACGCCGACCCAGGCCTGTTGCTGTACCGAGAGGCCTGCTAGCCCTGCGACCAACACGGGCAGCAGGCCTTTGCAGAGGTCGCCGAGCAAAGTCAGGACGGCGAGTTTTTTGCCGGCCAGGCGTAACATGTTGGTGGCGCCGGCATTGCCCGAGCCACTCATTCGCGGATCGGGGTGACCGGTCAGGCGGCTGAGCAAAATGGCAAAGGACAGAGAGCCAAGCAGGTAGGCGAGGATCGCCAGTAACCAAAACATGCTAACTATTCCGGGCGAGGACGCCCTGATTCTAACGGCGCATTGCGCCCTTGTCGTGCTGCGGAGAAGAGTGCTTGGACAGAGTGTTTATCGAGGGCCTGGAAGTCGACACGGTGATCGGTGCCTATGACTGGGAGCGCGGCATCCGTCAGTGCCTGCGTCTTGATCTGAATTTCGCCTGGGACAATCGCCCGGCAGCGGCCGGTGATGACCTGACCCTGGCGCTCGACTACGCCAGCGTGACGGCACGTATTCAGGCGTTCGCCGAGCAGGCGCAGTACCAACTGGTTGAAACCTTTGCCGAGCGTCTGGCCGAAGTCTTGATGAGCGAATTCAAGGTTACCTGGCTGCGCCTCAAGCTGACCAAACCGGGGGCTATCCCGGCTGCAACGGGCGTGGGCGTGGAGATCGAGCGCGGATGTCGCTAACTCAGGTATTTCTTGGGCTCGGCAGCAATGTCGAGCGCGAAGCTCATTTGCAGGCGGGGCTGGAAGCGCTTGCCGGTTTTCTGGTGGATATACGCTGTTCGGCGGTGTTCGAAAGTCAGCCAGTGGGGATCAAGAGCGGTCCGTTTTTCAATTTCGTGGTGTCGGCGTTTACCGATCTGCCGTTGATGGAACTGGACCGTCGATTGAAGTTTATCGAGGCCGACAACGGTCGTTATGCCCCGGATCGCAAGGGTTTGCCGTTGGATATCGACGTGCTGTTGTATGGCGATCTGGTGGGTAATTTCGACGGATTGATCCTGCCACGAGCGGAAATCCTGAAAAATGCCTTTGTGCTGTGGCCGTTGTCGCTGATAGCGCCGGACAGGGTCCATCCCGGCGTGGGTAAAAGTTTTGCGACGCTGAGGCGTGAAGCGCAGATTGATCAGGTTCTGGCGCCGGTGGCGTTTGAGTGGCGCGGCGAGCAGTTGACCCCTTCGATTCTGCTGTGACCTTGATGACGCCATCGCGGGCAAGCCTTGCTCCTACAGTATTGTGTCGTACGCCATTTACGCGCTCGGCATAGGTCTCGTAGGAGCAAGGCTTGCCCGCGATGCTTTTCAAGCAGACGCCGCCTCTTTGTAGGCCTTCAGCGCCTTGAGCCGTTCGCGTTTCAAGGCTTCGCCCAGCTCCGGGCCTTTGAATCCCTGCTCCAGCAAAGGCTGAACCGCCACGGTGCGTGCGGCGGTCGCCGCATCGCGCAAATAATCTGCTTGTGGATAACTTCTCTGCTCAAGGCCTTTGCGGCCGCGGGCGTCCATTTCGCAGGCTTTGATGAACTCTTCAAAGCGCTGCGGCCGTCGGTAAACGTCGAAGCTTTGCAGCAACTCCAGCAATGTCGACGGCTTCAGCTCCAGCGCGCGATGACCATGGGTGTGGTATTCGCCGACCAGCAACGCCAGTTCCTGGCAGTCACGCGGGGCCTTGAAGCGTTCGTTGACTGCTTTGATCAGCTTCAGGCCCTTGTGCTCGTGAGCGATGTGTCTGGGCCACTGGCTCTCGGGTGTCAGGCCTTTGCCCAGATCGTGCAGCAAGCAGGCCCAGCGCACGGTCAGCGGCTGTTTGTGCAGGGCAGCCTGTTCGAGAACGCTCAGGGTGTGCACGCCGCTGTCGATTTCCGGGTGGTGGGCTTCGGGTTGCGGTACGCCGAACAGCGCGTCAATCTCGGGGATCAATACTTTCAGGGCGCCACAGTCGCGCAGAACCTGGATGAAGACTTGTGGCTGATCTTCCATCAGGGCGCGGGATATTTCTTTCCAGCTACGTTCTGCTGTCAGTGCCTCAAGCTCACCTGATTCGCTGAGCTGACGCATCAGTTCCAGGGTCTCCGGAGCTATTGTGAACCCGAGCCCGGCATAGCGCGCGGCGAAACGGGCAACACGCAGAACACGGAGTGGATCTTCGGCGAACGCGGGGGAAACATGACGCAGCAAGCGTGCTTCAAGATCGCGCTGGCCGTGATACGGATCGGTCAATTGACCATGATCGTCTTCGGCCATGGCATTGATCGTCAGGTCGCGCCGAATCAGGTCTTCTTCGAGGGTGACTTCGGGGCTGGCGTGGAAGGTGAAGCCGCCGTAGCCGCGTCCGCTTTTGCGTTCGGTGCGTGCAAGTGCGTATTCCTCGCCGCTTTTGGGGTGAAGGAATACCGGAAAATCGGCGCCTACCGGGCGATAGCCCTTGGCGAGCATTTCTTCGGTGCTGGCGCCCACCACCACCCAGTCGATGTCGGTAACAGGCTTGCCGAGCAGGCGGTCACGGACCGCGCCGCCGACTTTATAAATCTGCATAAAAAACCTCCGTTAGCCCGACAGGATAACCCTTGCGTCGAGCTTTCGGAGGTCCGGGTGACATCAAAGATGAATGACGGCGAGGTCCATCCGACCGTATTCACCCTCGCTATGCTCGCCTCTGGGCGGGACATGATGGGTTTTCATTACCTGGTCGCCTTGCAGGGTTTCCAGGTGAATATCGAAGCCCCAGAGGCGGTGCAGGTGCTTGAGCACCTCCTCGGTGGAGTCCCCGAGTGGTTTACGATCATGTTGCTGATGGCGCAGTGTCAGCGAGCGGTCGCCGCGCCGGTCGATGCTGTAGATCTGTATGTTCGGTTCGCGGTTACCCAGGTTGTACTGCGCTGCCAGGGTTTCACGAATGGTCCGATAGCCTTCTTCGTCATGAATGGCTGGCACCAGCAGGTCGTCCTTCTGGTCGTCATCAAGAATGCTGAACAGTTTCAGGTCACGAATCACTTTGGGAGACAGGTACTGCAGGATGAAGCTTTCGTCCTTGAAGCTGCTCATGGCGAACTTGATGCTCGACAGCCAGTCGGTCCCGGCGATTTCAGGGAACCAGCGGTAATCCTCTTCAGTGGGCGCTTCGCACATGCGCCGAATGTCGCGGTACATGGAAAAGCCCAGGGTGTAGGGGTTGATGCCATTGTAGTAAGGGCTATCGAACCCGGGCTGGAAGACCACGCTGGTGTGAGAGGCCAGGAACTCCATCATGAAGCCGTCCGTCACCAGGCCCTCGTCGTACAGGTCATTCATCAGGGTGTAGTGCCAGAACGTCGCCCAGCCCTCGTTCATGACCTGAGTCTGACGCTGTGGATAAAAGTACTGCGCGATCTTGCGCACGATCCGTACGATTTCCCTCTGCCATGGCTCCAGCAGCGGGGCGTGCTTTTCGATGAAGTAGAGGATGTTCTCCTGCGGTTCTGCCGGAAAGCGTGCGTTGTCCTTCTCGTTGTACTTGTCTGCGCCTTTTGGAATGGTGCGCCACAGGTCGTTGATCTGCTTTTGCAGGTGTTCTTCGCGATCCTTTTGCCGGCGTCGCTCCTCTTCCGCGGAAATCGGATAAGGACGTTTGTAGCGGTCGACACCGTAGTTCATCAGGGCATGACAGGAGTCCAGCAGGTCTTCCACGGCATCGATGCCATGGCGTTCCTCGCATTGCATGATGTACTGCTTGGCAAACACCAGGTAATCGATGATCGAACTGGCATCGGTCCAGGTGCGGAACAGGTAATTACCCTTGAAAAAGCTGTTGTGGCCATAGCAGGCGTGGGCCACCACCAGTGCCTGCATGCAGATGGTGTTTTCTTCCATCAGGTAGGCGATGCATGGGTCCGAGTTGATCACGATCTCGTAGGCCAGCCCCATCTGGCCGCGACTGTAGGACTTCTCGGTGCTGAGGAAGTGTTTGCCATAGGACCAGTGGTGATAGCCCAGCGGCATGCCGACAGAGGCGTAGGCGTCCATCATCTGCTCGGCGGTAATCACCTCGATCTGGTTAGGGTAGGTATCGAGCGCGTAGCGGGCCGCAAGACGACTGATTTCCCGGTCGTAGGCCTGGATCAGCTCGAACGTCCATTCGGAGCCTGTGGATATGGGTTGGCGCTTCTGCTCTTTGGCGGTCATGTCACTAACCTGCGCTGGAAGAGTTCACGGAAGACCGGATAGATATCCCCGGCCGAAACCAGCTGTTGCTGAGCAAACGTGTCGGAAAAGGCTTCGCTGATACGCTCGTATTCGTACCACAGGGCCTGGTGTTCGCGCGGGGTAATCTCCACATAAGTGTAGTACTGCACAAATGGCATGATCTGGTTGATCAGGATGTCGCGGCAGATCGGCGAGTCATCGTTCCAGTTGTCGCCATCGGAAGCCTGCGCGGCGTAAATGTTCCAGTCGTTGCTTGGATAGCGCTCAGCCATGATCTCCTGCATCAGTTTCAGGGCGCTGGAAACGATGGTGCCGCCGGTTTCGCGAGAGTAGAAGAACTCTTCCTCATCGACTTCCCGTGCGCTGGTGTGGTGGCGGATGAATACCACATCGATTTTCTCGTAGTTACGCTTGAGGAACAGATACAGCAGGATGAAGAACCGTTTGGCGATGTCCTTGGTGGCCTGGGTCATGGAGCCGGAAACGTCCATCAGGCAGAACATTACCGCCTTGGAGCTGGGGTTGGGCTGCTTGATCAGCAGGTTGTACTTGAGGTCGAAAGTATCGAGAAACGGCACGCGATTGATGCGTGCGCTCAAGCGCTCGATTTCTGCCTCGACTTCCTGAATATCGCCGAAGTTGTCTGGTTCTTCCTGTTTAAGTCGCGCCAGTTCCTCTTTTGCTACCCGCAATTTCTCCCGGCTGCTGCCCGAAAGCGCTATGCGCCGTGCATGGGCCGAGCGCAGGGTGCGGATAATGTTGATCCGTGAAGGGTTGCCTTCATTGCTGATGCCGGCGCGCACGGTCTTGAAGGTGTCCGTGCCGCTCAGGTTGCGTTTGACCAGGTTTGGCAGCTCCAGGTCCTCGAACATGAACTCGAGAAATTCTTCCTGGGTGATCTGGAACACAAACTCGTCCATGCCCTCGCCGGAGTTACCAGCCTTGCCCGGGCCTCTGCCGCCGCCACCTCCCGGCGGACGAGCAATATGCTCACCGCTGGTGAACTCCTTGTTGCCGGGATGCACGATGGTCTGCTTGCCACCGCGACCATGGTGAAGCACCGGCTCGTCGATATCGCGGCCAGGAATGCTGATTTGCTCACCGTGCTCCATATCGGTAATGGAACGCCGGCTGACCGCCTCTTCGACGGCCTTCTTGATGTGATCACGGTAACGCCGCAGAAACCGCTGACGGTTTACCGTGCTCTTGTTCTTGCCATTAAGACGTCGGTCGATCACATAGCTCATGACTGCTCCTTAGAAGCTGTCTTGAGAAATCGCGAGCAAGTCTGGCGGTAATGAGCGCGTGGCAGGAGGCGCGATCTTGCGCCTCCCGTACCACCTGCGCGTTGCCTGGACTTCGCTGCCGATTTCCAAACACCTTCCTGAAACCTGTGTAACAGAAATTTGTCATGCAGGCTCCGGGCTAACGACAACCGGTCTGACCGGCAGCGTGTTACTGCGATTTCCTGACCCGCAGGTACCACTCGGAGAGCAGTCGTACCTGTTTGTCGGTGTAGCCGCGCTCGACCATCCGTGTAACGAAGTCGTTGTGTTTCTGTTGGTCCTCTTTGCTGGCCTTGGCGTTGAAGCTGATGACCGGCAGCAGATCCTCGGTGTTCGAGAACATTTTCTTCTCGATGACCACCCGCAGCTTCTCGTAGCTGAGCCAGGTCGGATTCTTGCCGTTGTTGTTGGCCCGGGCACGCAGGACGAAGTTGACGATTTCGTTACGGAAATCCTTCGGATTGCTGATGCCCGCCGGTTTCTCGATTTTCTCCAGCTCTTCGTTGAGGGCTACGCGGTTGAGGATCTCGCCGGTTTCCGGATCGCGGTATTCCTGATCCTGAATCCAGAAGTCCGCGTAGAGCACATAGCGGTCGAAGATGTTTTGCCCGTATTCGCTGTAGGACTCCAGGTAGGCGGTCTGGATTTCCTTGCCGATGAACTCGATATAACGCGGCGCCAGGTACTCTTTCAGGAAGCGCAGATAACGTTCGCGGGTTTCCGCCTGGAACTGTTCCTGTTCAATCTGTTGTTCCAGCACATAGAGCAGATGCACCGGGTTGGCGGCGATTTCATGCGGGTCGAAGTTGAAGACTTTCGACAGGATCTTGAAGGCAAACCGGGTCGAAAGACCGTTCATGCCTTCGTCGACACCCGCGTTGTCGCGGTATTCCTGGATCGATTTGGCCTTCGGATCGGTGTCCTTGAGGTTTTCGCCGTCATACACGCGCATCTTCGAGTAGATGTTCGAGTTTTCCGGCTCTTTGAGGCGCGAGAGGACAGTGAACTGAGCGAGCATCTTCAGGGTGTCGGGCGCGCAGTGGGCCTTGGCCAGGGAGCTGTTGAACAGTAGCTTGTCGTAGATCTTCACTTCGTCACTGACCCGCAGGCAGTACGGCACTTTGACGATGTAGATCCGGTCGATGAAGGCTTCATTGTTCTTGTTGTTGCGGAAGGTGTGCCACTCCGATTCGTTGGAGTGCGCCAGCAGGATCCCGGTGAAGGGAATCGCGCCCAGGCCTTCGGTACTGTTGTAGTTGCCTTCCTGGGTGGCGGTCAGCAATGGGTGCAGCACCTTGATCGGTGCCTTGAACATTTCGACGAATTCCATCAGGCCCTGGTTGGAGCGGCAAAGTGCACCCGAGTAACTGTAGGCATCGGCGTCGTTCTGCGGGAACTCTTCCAGCTTGCGAATATCGACCTTGCCCACCAACGCCGAGATGTCCTGGTTGTTTTCGTCACCTGGTTCGGTCTTGGCTACGGCGATCTGGTTGAGGATCGACGGGTAGAGTTTGACTACCCGGAACTGGCTGATATCGCCACCGAATTCGGCCAGGCGTTTGGTTGCCCAGGGCGACATGATGGTGTTCAGGTAGCGCCGCGGAATGCCGAAATCCTCTTCGAGGATTGCACCATCTTCGGTGGCGTTGAACAGCCCCAGCGGAGACTCGAACACCGGAGAGCCCTTGATCGCATAGAAGGGCACTTTTTCGATCAGTTGTTTCAGCTTCTCGGCCAGGGATGACTTACCGCCACCGACGGGGCCGAGCAGGTAGAGGATCTGTTTCTTCTCTTCCAGACCCTGAGCCGCGTGGCGGAAGTAGGAGACGATCTGGTCGATGCATTCTTCCATCCCGTGGAAGTCTTCAAAGGCCGGATACCGACGGATCACCTTGTTGGAAAAAATGCGCGACAGTCTCGAATTGGTCGAGGTGTCGAGCAGCTCCGGTTCGCCGATGGCCAACAGTAGTCGCTCAGCGGCAGACGCGTAAGCGCTGCGATCCTTTTTGCACAGTTCGAGATACTCCTGCAGAGTGAGCTCTTCCTGCCGTGTGGACTCGAAGCGTTGTTGGAAGTGGCTAAAGATACTCATGACGTCACCTCGCTCGATACCTGGAGCCGACGTCGGATCAATCAGTGGATGCTGGCAAGCAACTGAAAGTGCAGTTGCCTTTTACCCCCCTGAACACCTTCAAAGCTATCAACCCTGAAAGCTACTCCCGATGATCCGTGCGCCGGTGTACCGGCTCTCCCCTGTTTTGGATGGCCTGAGGCTAAGGATAGTTCGGAATCTGCAAGGTAAGGGGGGCAATGCGTAGTTTTGTGATGACTGACCGTTCGTCAGCCCACGGCGGGCGTGGGCTTGAGCGGGTGAAAAAAATTATTCGGCAGTGCCTTGCGACGTCTCTGAAGGATAAATCGTACGCCAAAGCTCGAATCCGCCGTCCATGCTGTAGACGTCGGAAAAGCCCTGGCTGACCAGATACGCCGCGGCGCTCTGGCTGGAATTACCGTGATAGCAAACCACTACGGTCGGTGCGTCGAGGTCGGCAGCGGTGATGAATGCGTGCAGGGAATGATTATCCAGATGCTTCGATCCGCTGATGTGCAGTGCGGCAAAAGTTGCCGGATCGCGGATATCGACCACCACCGCGCCTTGTTCGCGCAGTGCCTGGGCCTGTTCTGGGGGGATACGTTTGAATTCGCTCATGGCGGGCTCCTGTGGCCTGACGGAAAGCGCAGCCTAGCGCTTGGCGCTGGCCGGCAATAGTTCGGCGGGCGTTGGGGGGACGTACGGCTGGGTGTTGCCTTGGGCATCGCATTTGCAATGCAGGCGCTCGCCGGTGTCGACGTTCATCAAGGTCATCGAGCCACCCCAGACGCAACCGGTGTCCAGGGCGAAGATGCCGGGTTCGTTGCATTTACCTTGGAGCGCCGCCCAATGGCCGAAAATGATTTTCTGGCTGCGGGTCTTGCGTTGCGGGTGTGCATACCAGGGGGCGTAACCCGGAAGCGCGGTCTCCAAGCCTTCCTTGCTCTTGAGATCAAGCTTGCCGTCGCTGGTGCAGAAGCGCATGCGGGTGAAGTAGTTGGTGATCACACGGAGGCGGGCTACACCTTTAAGGTCGCCGTCCCACTTAAGCGGTTCGTTGCCATACATGCCATCGAGGTAGGGCGCGATGCGGTTGTCGTCACGCAATGCTTCTTCGACCTCGGCTGCGCACTTCAAGGCTTTGCGCAGGGACCACTGCGGTGGTATGCCGGCATGGACCAACGCAATATCGCGTTGTTCGTCGTAGTGCATGAGCTTTTGCTGGCGCAGCCACTCAAGCAGGTCTTCGCGATCCGGGGCTTCGAGGATTTCACGCAGGGTGTCGGCTTTCCTCAGGCGTTCGATGTTGTAACCGGCAGCCAGCAAATGCAGGTCATGGTTGCCCAGTACACACACCAGCGATTCGCGGATGCTATAGAGAAAACGCAGGGTTTCCAGCGATTGCGGGCCGCGGTTGACCAGGTCGCCGACCAGCCACAGATGATCCTTTGCAGGGTCGAAGGCCACCCGCTTGAGCAGGCATTGCAGGGGTTCCAGGCAGCCTTGCAGGTCGCCGACGGCGTACGTCGCCATCAGTGCAGGGCTCCGGGCACCGCCAGGCGGAACGGCGCGATGATAGCATCGAAGTGTTTACCGTCTTCGGCGAGCATTTGATAAGTCCCCTGCATGTTGCCAACGCGGGTCGTCATCACGGTGCCGCTGCTGTAAGTATGGCTCTGGCCGACGCCGATCAATGGTTGCTGGCCCACGACACCTGCGCCGCGAACCTCTTCGACATGCCCGTCGCCATCGGTAATCACCCAGTGCCGCGAGAGCAGCTTGGCCGGTAGCAGGCCGTTGTTCTGTACGGTAATGGTGTAGGCGAAGGCAAAGCGGTTCTGCTCGGGTTGCGATTGTTCTGCCAGATAGCGGGTGACGACGCTGACGTCGACCTGATAACGAGGATCGGACATGCAAGAGGCCTTAAAAGCAAAGCGGGACGCGGGGCGTAACTGATTGAGATCAGTCTAGGCCAGGTATCGGATAGTAAACCAGACTGGAAGGCTGGTGTCCTACCCGATAACGCTTCTGGCCTGTCAGATGTCGGCAGGCAGATCGGCGACTTGTTCGCTGAGCTTGTCAGCCAGACGGACGAAGGCCGCCAGATCGAGCTGCTCTGGGCGCAGGCTGCCATCGACGCCGGCGGCTTCGATTTCAGCATTGCTCAGTAGAGCCTTGAGGGTGTTGCGCAGGGTCTTGCGGCGCTGGTTGAAGGCTTCGCGAACGACGCGCTCCAGCAAACGATGGTCTTTGGCCGGGTGCGGCAGCACGGCGTGCGGCACCAGACGGACGATCGCCGAGTCGACTTTTGGTGGCGGATTGAAGGCGCCAGGGCCAACGTTGAACAGGTGTTCGACCCGGCAGTGGTACTGAACCATGATCGACAGGCGACCCCAATCGCCACCGCCAGGACCTGCCGCCAAACGCTCGACCACTTCCTTTTGCAGCATGAAGTGCATGTCGCGAATCAGTCCGGAGTTGTTCAGCAGGTGGAAGATCAGCGGCGTGGAGATGTTATACGGCAGGTTACCGACGACGCGCAGGCTGTTGGGTGCGGCATTCAGGCTGTTGAAGTCGAACTTCAGTGCATCGCCCTGGTGCAGGTTGAAATTGCTCTTGCCGGCGAATTGCTGGTTGAGGATCGGGATCAGGTCCTTGTCCAGCTCAACCACGTCCAGCTGGGCGCCGCTGTTGAGCAGGCCTTCGGTGAGCGCGCCCTGACCCGGGCCGATTTCCAGCAGACGGTCTTCGGGCTTGGCGTGTATGGAGCGCAGGATGCGGTCGATAACGCCGGCATCGTGCAGGAAGTTCTGGCCGAAACGCTTGCGCGCCCGGTGTTGGTAATGCTCGGTCATAAACGGGTCTCGGCCATCTGGTAGGCGGTTTCCAGGGCGACTTGCAGGCTGCCGGTGTCGATTTTTCCGCTGCCAGCCAGGTCCAGGGCGGTGCCGTGGTCGACTGAGGTGCGGATGATCGGCAGGCCGAGGGTCACGTTGACTGCCGCGCCGAAGCCTTTGTATTTCAGCACCGGCAGGCCCTGGTCGTGGTACATCGCCAGCACCGCGTCGCAGTGCTCCAGATATTTGGGGGTAAACAGAGTGTCGGCGGGCAGGGGACCACGCAGGTCCATGCCTTCAGCGCGCAGACGCTCCAGGGTTGGTTCAATGATGTCGATTTCTTCGTGGCCCAGGTGTCCGCCTTCGCCGGCATGCGGGTTGAGCCCGCAAACGAGGATGCGTGGCCGGGCGATGCCGAACTTTTGTTGCAGGTCGGTGTGCAGGATCCGTGTGACCCGCTCCAGGCGTTCAGGGGTGATTGCATCGGCAATCTCCCGCAACGGCAGGTGCGTGGTAACCAGCGCGACCCGTAAGCCGCGTGTGGCGAGCATCATCACCACTTGGGGGGTGTGAGTCAGGTCTGCGAGGAACTCGGTGTGGCCGGAGAAGGCGATGCCCGACTCATTGATCACGCCTTTGTGCACAGGGGCGGTGATCATCCCGGCGAAATGCCCGTCCAGGCAGCCAACGCCAGCGCGGGTCAGGGTTTCCAGGACAAAGGCGGCATTGGCCTTGTCCAGTTGTCCGGCGGTAACCGGTGCGCTGAGCGGCGTATCCCAGACATACAGGCTGTTGGCCGGCGCCGGAGTGTCCGGCCAGCTGTCCGGTGTTACCGGCAGCAAATCGACAACCACGCCCAGCTGCGCGGCCCGCTCAAGGAGCAGGTCGCGGCTGGTAATGGCAATCAGGGGATGTGGCTGGGCTCGCGAGGCGAGTAGCAGGCACAGGTCAGGACCTATGCCGGCCGGCTCGCCGGGTGTCAGCGCAAAACGCTTGGGGCTCACTTCGCCGCCTGGTCGACGCCAGGGAGCTTGATTTCAACGTAGGCTTCGTCACGGATCTGACGCAACCAGGTTTGCAGCTCTTCGTCGTATTTGCGGTTACGCAGTACGGTCATGGCCTGCTGTTCACGGGCCTGGCTGGTGCTGTCGGTGGCGCGGCGGCCAAGGACTTCCAGAACGTGCCAGCCATATTGAGTCTTGAACGGCTTGGACAGCTGACCTTGTTGGGTCTTGGCCATTACTTCGCGGAATTCCGGCACCAGCGCGTTCGGATCGATCCAGTTGAGGTCGCCGCCATTAAGGGCAGAACCCGGGTCTTCCGAGTAGCTTTTCGCCAGTTCAGCGAAGTCTTCGCCCGCGGAAATACGGGTGTAGAGCGATTGAGCCAGAGCCTTGGTTTTTTCTTCGTCGCGGATCGGGCTTGGTTTGACCAGAATGTGGCGAACATGTACTTCGTCACGCACCTGATTGCCGCCGCCGCGTTTTTCCAGCACTTTGAGGATGATGAAACCGCCCGGTGTACGTGCCGGCTGGGTGATTTCACCCACTGACATCGCGCTCAGCTCGCGGTCGAACGGAGGAGGCAGTTGAGCGGCTTTACGCCAGCCCATGTCGCCGCCTTCCAGTGCGTTGTCGCTCGCGGATTTGGCGATGGCCAGTTGAGAGAAGTCAGCACCCTGCTTGAGTTGCTGATAGATCTCCATGGCCTGGCGCGCAGCGTTCTGAATCGCTTGCGAATTGGCACTTTCCGGGGTCGGGATCAGGATGTTGGCCAAGTGCAGTTCTTCAGAGAGCTGCACTTTGCCCAGGTCGGAGGCGAGGAAGTTTTTCACTTCCTGCTCGGACACCTGAATCCGTTCGGCCACACGGCGCTGACGAACACGGCTGATGATCATCTCGCGACGGATCTGGTCACGAGCGTCGTCGTAAGACAGGCCGTCGTGAGTCAGTGCCGCACGGAACTGATCCACCGTCATGTTGTTGCGCTGGGCAATGGTGGCAACGGCCTGGTTCAGTTCTTCATCAGTGATGCGGATGCCGGAACGTTCGCCGATCTGCAGTTGCAGGTTTTCGACGATCAGGCGTTCGAGCACCTGTTGTTCCAGCACGCTGGCGGGCGGTGTGCCGCCACCGCGCTTGGCGATGGTTTGCTGAACTTCATGAACCCGCTGGTCCAGCTGGCTCTGCATGACCACGTCGTTGTCGACGATGGCCACCACTTTGTCTATGGACTGAACCGCGGCGCTAGCCGCGGTACCCAGGAACAGCGCGCCCAGCATCAGCGGGCGCAGACAATCAGAAAGCTTGGTCTTCACGTTCACGATAACCTTGAATGCCTTTGTCGAGGAAGCTCTCTACTTTGGTGCCCATGACGCCACCGAGACCTTTCAGAACAATTTGGAGGAAGAGGCCATGGTCGCCTTTTTCGTTTTGCGGGGCATCTTGACTGAACTCGTCATATGAAACCCAGTAACGGTTGATCAGGCGCAGTTTCCAGCAGCAGTTGTCGTACTCGAAACCACCAAAGGCTTCCAGGGTGCGGTTGCGGTTGTAGTCGTACTGCCAGCGGCTGATGGCATTCCATTGCGGCACGACTGGCCAGATCACCGAGAAGTCGTGCTGTTTGATCTTGTAGTAATCCTTCACGAAGCCAGGTGTGCCAGGGGTGCCATAGTCACCGCCACCCACAGCCCATTTACCCGTCGTCTGGTCGTAACGAACCTGGTCATTGCGATAGCGATAACCGGCGTTGATGACCTTGTTCGGATTGTCTTCCGGCTGGTAGTGGAACATCGCGCTACCCGAGCGCGGTTTACGGCTGTCCGGGTCCCAGTTGTAGTCAGCCGTGGTCCGCCAATCGCGGTTCCAGCGATATTCGTATTCCAGAGCATACGGTGAAACGTTGGAGTGCGCATCGGCACGGGTTTTTGCATCGATGCCCGGCAGCTGGACTTCGCGGTCCTTGAAGTACATGGCCTGGCCGACGCTGATGCGTTGACGTTCGAAGCCGTTGTCTTCGATCCAGCGGTTGGTCACGCCCAGCGACAGTTTGTTTTCGTCACCGACACGGTCGGAACCGGTGAAACGGTTGTCGCGAAACAGCGAGGCGTAGTTGAACGTGCTTTCGCCGGTGTCGAAAATCGGGATGTCAGACTGGTCTTTCTCGGGTACATAAAGATAGTACAGGCGAGGTTCCAGGGTTTGGCGGTAGTTCTTGCCGAACCACTGGGTGCTACGGTCGAAGTACAGGCCGCTGTCGATACTCGCGATAGGCACGCCGCGGCTCTGATTGCGGCTGAAGGTGCCGTTCAGGCGATCTGCATCCGCGCTTTGTGCAGCGATCTGGCTTTTGCCGGTACCGTCGAGGTCCAGGTCATACTGGGTGTACTGATATTTGAGCGACGGCTTAAGGAAGCCGTAGGTCCAGTTCAGCGGCAAGCTGATTGCTGGTGCGAGGTTCAGGCGATCACCGGTAGCACGTGCCAGACCCTGTACGTTGGTATCCAGGAAAGGTGACTGGACACCGTTTTCGTCAGTGAAGTTACCGGTTCTCAGGTTCCGGTCAAACCGCACCAGTTCGGTGTTGTAGGTCATGTCCAGGCCGCCCGGATGCTGCGGCAGGAAACCATTGAAGGTGATCTGCGGCAGGCGGTTGTACGGCGTAATATTGGCGATCGTCGCCAGCTGAAATGCCTGTGCATTCACGCGGGCGGAGTAGGTATCGCCACGGTAGGTGACGGCACCTTGCTGATTCACGTAGTCGCGGTTTTGAACGCCTATCTGATCGCTTTGCAGATCCTGGAAGTAATACGGGTCGCTGATTTTGGTGTAGTCGACCTCGGTCATTACCCGCGAATCCAACCCGCCCTTGTGTTGCCAGTTGAGCAGGTAGCGGGTTTTTTCGTAGTCGGTCTGCTTGCTGCGTTCGGTGTCGTCATCGTTGAGGTACGCGGCGCCGAACTGACCTTCGCTGGACTTGGTCAGGTAGCGGAACTCGCCCTCCATCAACAGGCCGCGCTTGCTCATGTAGCGCGGATATATCGTGGCATCGTAGTTCGGTGCCAGGTTGAAGTAGTACGGTGTGACCAGCATGAAGCCGGTTTTGGTGCTGGTGCCGAAGCTTGGCGGCAGGAAGCCGGACTGGCGACGGTCATCGATCGGGAAATAGATATACGGGGTGTAGAACACCGGAATGTCCTTGACCCGCAATGTCACGTTGGTCCCGGTACCGAAACCGGTCGCCGGGTTCAAGGTGATGTTGTTGCCCTTGAGCTGCCAGGCGTTGCTGTTCGGTTCGCACGTGGTGTACGTACCATCCTTGAGCCGGATGATCGCGTTTTCGGCGCGTTTGGCATACAGCGCGCTGCCGCGAACACGGGATTTGTGCATCACGTATTCGGCGTTGTCGATCTGGGCTTCACCGGTATCGAGCTGCACTTCTGCATGATCGCCGACGATCAGCGCACCGTTGTCGCGCACGCGAACATTACCGTTCAGTTCGCCACGGTTTTCGGTTTGATACAGGTTGGCTTCATCCGCTTCGACCTGCATGCTGCCTTGGCGCATGACCACGTCACCGGCGAGGGTCGCCACCTGTTCTTCCTGCTGGTAGCGGGAGGCTTTGGCGCCGATAAACGTCGGCGCGTCACTTTTATTCGTCTTGTCATTCATGCCAGGACGAATCGGTTCGATATAGGAACCAGAGCAATAAGGACCTGTTTCGGCCAATTGGGCAGCAGTGAGCTTCTCACGCGGGACCCAGTCGAGGTGACTAAAGTCAGCGCTGCGCGATTTCAGGACGCGGCCCTTGGCTTCGGTGACCAGCACAGGCTTGTTGGCGGTTTCGCCACCGGCTGTGCTGCTCTCGGCCGTTGACTCGTTGCCCGAACTGACCGCGCTGCCCTCATGTACAGGGCGCGGTGGTAATTGGGCTGCGTTGGCTTTTGGCGCGCAGTCCCAGGCACCCGAAGCAGAGACTGAGCAGTCATACTGTTCCGCAGCGACTACGAACGAAGTGGCTAGAGGTTGCAGGGCCAGCAAACTGCCGGTGACCAACAACGGAAATTTTTTACGAAACGCGGGGGATTTCAATGCCATCTTATTAGTCCGGGCTTCCTGCGTGCCATCTGCCCGCGGTGTGGGCCGCACGCCTCTCGATGGTCTGAAAAAGATGCTGGATAATAAAGCATGACCCGCTTGACGGCTAGCGCCGTCGGAGACCCTTGTAATGCCTGAACAAGATGTACGCTTGCAGCACCTGAAAGTTTGGCTCGATGAGCAATTGGCAACGCTGTTTGCCACGCAAGAATGGGGTGCCGTCCCCCCGGCCACGTTGACTGCGGCCAGCAGCGACGCGAGTTTCCGCCGTTACTTCCGTTGGGAAGGCGCCGGCCGTAGCTTCGTCGTGATGGATGCTCCACCGCCCCAGGAAAACTGTAAACCGTTCGTGGATATCGCCTTTTTACTGGCGAAATCCGGAATTAACGTGCCAAAAATCTACGCAGAAGACCTTGAACGCGGTTTTCTTTTGCTCAATGACCTGGGCAACAAGACCTATCTGGACGTGATCGACAGCGAAAATGCCGACGATTTGTTCAAGGATGCCTTGCAAGCGTTGCTGGCTTTTCAGCAGTTGCCGATGGCAGCTCCGCTGCCCAGCTATGACGTGGCACTGTTGCGCCGCGAGCTGGAACTGTTCCCCGAGTGGTATGTGAAGCGAGAGTTGGGCATCGAGTTCGATTCGGCGCAGCAAATGCTTTGGCAGCAAGTCAGCGACAGGTTGATCGACAGCGCCCTGGCCCAGCCCAAAGTGCTGGTGCATCGCGACTACATGCCACGCAACCTGATGCTCAGCGAGCCAAACCCCGGCGTGCTGGATTTCCAGGACGCGGTGTACGGGCCGGTGACTTACGACGTGACGTGCCTGTTCAAGGACGCCTTCCTCAGCTGGCCCGAGGAGCGTGTACGGGGTTGGCTGGCGGAGTACTGGCGGCAAGCAGGTGCTCTCGGCATTCCGGTTCAGCCCGATTTCGAAGACTTCCTGCGTGCCAGCGACCTGATGGGGGTGCAGCGTCATCTGAAAGTGATCGGCATTTTCGCCCGGATCTGCCACCGCGATGGCAAACCGCGCTACCTCGGCGATGTGCCGCGCTTCTTTGCTTATATAGAAGCAGTCATCGCTCGTCGTCCTGAGCTGGTGGAGCTGGATGTGTTGCTGGCCAGTCTGCGCCAGTCGGTCGGAGTGACTGCATGAAGGCAATGATTCTGGCAGCCGGTAAAGGCGAGCGCATGCGCCCGCTGACCCTGACCACACCCAAGCCGCTGGTGCGCGTTGGCGGGGTGCCGCTGATTGAGTACCACCTGCGAGCGCTGGCGGCGGCAGGTTTCAGCGAGGTGGTGATCAATCACGCCTGGTTGGGGCAGCAGATCGAAGATTACCTGGGCGATGGTTCGCGTTATGGACTGAGTATTCGGTACTCGCCGGAAGGTGAACCACTGGAAACGGGCGGCGGGATCTTCCGCGCCTTGCCGCTCTTGGGTGATGACGCTTTTGTCGTGGTCAACGGTGATATCTGGACCGATTACGACTTCACGGCATTGCGTCAACCGATGGCGGGCCTGGCCCACCTGGTGCTGGTCGATAATCCGGACCATCATCCAGCCGGCGATTTCAGTCTGGTCGATGGTCAGGTGCGGGACGGCCAGTCGGGGGCGCAGACGCTCACCTACAGTGGCATCGCCGTGCTGCATCCGAAGCTCTTCGCGGCGTGCGTGGACGGTGCCTTCAAACTGGCTCCGTTGTTGCGCGACGCCATGGCGCAAGGGCAGGTGAGTGGTGAACGATTGCGTGGGCATTGGGTCGATGTCGGCACTCATGAGCGTCTGGCACACGTCGAACACTTGATAGAAGCGAGCTACTGATATGTTGTGGCCAGGGACTCTGATCGGAGCCGGAGCGGGCTTTGCGATAGCCAGCATTCCGGGGGCCATGCTCGGCGCGCTGTTGGGGCAGGCGCTGGACCGGCGCTTGCAACTGCAAAGCCTCGGGCAGTTGCGTGAGCGACTCAGTGGTCGGCCGATGTTGCGCAACGATGAATTGTTGTTTGTATTGCTGGGACGTCTGGCCAAGAGCGATGGCCGGGTGGTGGATGGTCATATCTACCAGGCGCGTCAGGAAATGCGTTCGCTGGACATGAGCGAGTCGGCGCAGAAGCGCGCAATCGCGGCGTTCAACCGTGGCAAGTCGGGGCATGATCGCTTGCGCGGTTACTTGCGTCGTTTAAGCGCGCAGCCGCATGCCGCCGAAGGTGTCTTGCGCGCCTGTTGGCGGATGGTCTGGGCCGACGGACGTGCCGGAAGCGCCGAGTGTGAGCTGATTTCGCAGTGGGGCAAGTGGCTGGGCTGGACGCCGGAGCAGGTGGAGGCCCTGGCCAGTGATTACGAACCACAGAAAAAAACACTGGTAAACAGTGCTGCGGCTTATCAGGAGGCGCTGAGGGTGCTCGGGGTGTCTGCCACCAGTGATCCGTCGCAAATCAAGCGTGCGTATCGACGTTTGCTCAGTCGCCATCACCCGGACAAGATTGCCGGCAGCGGGGCGACTCCGTCCCAGGTGCGCGAAGCGACCGACAAAACCCGCGAATTGCACAACGCCTATACGTTGATTCGCGAGCGACGGGATTTTCGATAGTTGGCACAAACCTGTGGCGAGGGGGCTTGTCGGTACGCCGCATCGCCCCGTTCGGCTGCGCAGCAGTCGCCAATCCTGCACACGCGGTGTCCCTGACGGAACGTGGTGGTAGGACTTGGGGCCGCTTCGCGCCCCAGCGGGAGCAAGCTCCCTCGCCACAGTTATAGGTCAGACGATAAATCTGTATCCGCCGATCAACTCCCGGTGTTCTGCGGATTCAACCAACCGCGCACACGCCGGAATAATTGCTCCTGTTCGGCTGCGCTGTTACCGGGCAAGGTTTTGAGTGCAAGCTGACTGAATGTCGAGGCCTTCAGGCGTTTACTGGCCTGCAAGCGCTCCAGGGCAGCGCTCTGCACCAGGGCCTTGTCCTTGTAGTAGATGTCGAAGGTGGCCAGCTTCAAGGTGGTGATCAGTTGGGGCAGTCCGGGCTTCGCGGTCACAGGTGTCTGTGCGGCAACGATCACGAACTTCTCGATGTGCGATGGCTGTTTTTCACTCAGGTAGCGAGCAGCCCAATAAGCCCCTGTACCGTGACCGAGCAAGACGATGCTGCGAGCATTTTGTTGTTCGGCGAAAGCAATGGCTGCGTCGATCCGTGCGTAGATCCGTTCGGCATCAGCCTTGGCTTGCTCTTCGCTGGTCTCGGCAACCGCGCGATCGGCGATATCCCCTTCACCGCCAGCCACTTGCTCGATGGGGGCCGCAGTGCTGGCATCTTTGCTGCCGGTCTCGGTTTTGGCCGGCGCGGGTGTGACGTTGACGACACGCGCTTGCGGGGCATTGCTTTGCAGGTCTGGCAGAGTAAGACTCAGGCTACCCCAGTCGGCATCGGGCAGTTTTTGCCGCAAGGGGCTGATTGCTTGAGGCCAATCAGCAGTTTCTCCAGCGCCGGGGATGATAATCACCGCACCTTTTGGGGTGCTGGTATTGGCCGGTTTCCACAGTGCGAGAAAACTGTCACTACCGGCCTGCAACGGTTGTTGCTCTTGCGCGGGAACTGTTCGTTCGAGAGCGACGGCGTCTTCCTGACTACGCTCTGGCAGAGGCTGGCGTTCGACCGGTTTTGCTTCGACAGTTTTTTCTGCGGCAGCGGATACCGGGGCGGCGGCCTGAACTGAAAAGGCACATGGCAGGATCAGCGACAGGCACAATGCTGGCAGTGCCAAGCGGTAGACAGGGGGCATCGGATATTCCAGGCCAGAAGTAATCCCGGCAGCCTAATAGGTTGGTCAGTATTTGTCAGTGTGTGAGATTTCGGATGATGCGTTTTCGCTGCCTGTTGGTTATCGGCTGTTGCTGGCTTCCCTTGATGGCATGGGCGGCACCTGCGTTGCCTGCGCATGGCGTACCGTTGAGCGCCGAGCAGCGCCAGTGGCTCGCCGAGCACAACGAACTGCGCGTGGGTGTGGTGCTGCAAGCGCCTTTTGCACAGTACGACCGGCGCTTGCAGCGGTTGTCCGGGGCCAATGTCGAATTGATGCAGTGGCTGGCCCGCTCGCTGAATATCGAGTTCTCGTGGCGCAACTTTCCCGATGTGGCGCAACTGGAAGACGCAGTGCGCGAAGGAGAAGTCGACCTCGCTCCGGGCATGATCCAAACGCCCGCCGGTTTGCGTCTGTGGCAATTCAGCGACCCGTACATGCGCGTCCCGCAACTGGTGGTCGGCGAGCAGAAGGGCGCCGGCGCCATCGAACTGGAAAAACTCGACAGCCATTCGCGGGTCGCCGTGCGCATGCCCAGCGCGATTGCCGATTATCTACGCAGCACTTACAGCAATCTCAATTTGCAAGGCGTGCCCATGGAGCGTGAGGCCCTGCAACTGCTGCTGACCCAACAGGCGCGCTACGCAGTTGTCGATGAAGCTCAACTCAGCCGTTTGTCGACCGAGCCCGAATACGCCGGGTTGGCTGTGGTGGGGGATATTGGCCTGCCGCAGTTGCTGCGGGTGGCGACCCGCCGCGACTGGCCGGAGTTGGCCGGCATCGTCGAGAGTGCCTTGCATGCGATTCCCGCCAAGGATCTTGAGCAGTTGCACGCGAGCTGGTTGCAACCCAAATACCCGCGTCTGGCCGAATCGCCGGGGTTCTGGCAAAACCTTTGCCTGTTGTTGGCCGTGTTGTTCCTCAGCAGCATGGCCATTGTGCTGTGGCAGCGCCGTCAGCAACATACCCTTGAGCAGCGTTTACTGGCGGCCCGCGAAGACATCGCGTTGCGCGAAGCCAGCGAAGAAGCGTTGCGCCTGACGCAGTTTTCGATTGATCAAAGCACGGTCGGGATCCTCTGGGTCAATTGGGACAGCCATGTGCGTTACGCCAACCGTGCGGCCGAGGAGATGCTCGGTTATGCATCGGGTGGTGTCATTGATCGGCCACTGATCGACTTCGAACCCGGTCTGCACATGGACCGCTGGTTGAGCCTGTGGAAGCGCGCCCGAGCCAGCGAGGATGGGCCGCAAAGCTTTGAAACCAACTGCGTGCGTGCCGATGGCAGCATTCTGCCGGCGGATGTGTCGTTGAGTTTTCTGCGATTTCGCGACGGCGAATACCTGGTGGTTTACCTCAATGACGTCACCGAGCGCCGCCGGGCGCTGGCTGCCCTGCAGGAAAGTGAAGCACGGTTGCAGGGGATTGCCGCCAATGTGCCGGGCCTGGTCTTTCGCCTGGAGCGGGCGCCGGTGACCGGGCAAATCGACTTTGCCTATATCAGCGAGGGCAGCGAGAGCCTGGTGGGGTATTCACCAGCAACCTTGAGCCACCGCGACATGGGCCTGCGTAGCCTGGTGCACCCGGATGACAAGGCGAGTTATCACCAGACCCAGGATCATGCACTGGACACCGACAGTGACTGGTCGTGGCAAGGCCGGATTCTCACTCGCCAAGGCGAGCAGCGCTGGGCCGAGATCAAGGCCATCACACGCCGGCTCGACGATGGCGCATTCGTCTGGGACGGGATTGTCTGGGACATCAGCGAGAGCAAGCGCATCGAGCTGGAGCTGGCCAGCTCCCGCGAGCAATTACGTGAACTGTCTGCGCACCTGGAAAGCGTGCGGGAAGAGGAAAAGGCCCGGATTGCCCGGGAAGTTCACGATGAGTTGGGTCAGATGCTGACAGTGCTGAAGCTGGAAACCTCGATGTGCGAACTGGCCTACGCCGATCTCGACCCAGGCTTGAGTGACCGTCTCAACAGCATGAAACGTCTGATCGCCCAACTGTTCCAGCTGGTGCGGGACGTAGCCACGGCCTTGCGCCCGCCGATTCTCGACGCCGGGATCGCGTCTGCCATCGAGTGGCAGGCCCGGCGTTTTGAAGCGCGCACGCAGATCCCGTGTCTGGTGCAAGTTCCGGATAACCTGCCGACCCTCAGCGACGCCAAGGCTATCGGTCTGTTCCGGATTCTTCAGGAGGCGCTGACCAATGTCATGCGCCATGCGCAGGCGCATACTGTTGAACTGACACTGGTGCTGGAAGGCGACGAGCTGTGCCTGACGGTCAGCGATGATGGCGTAGGATTTGTCGCCCCCGAGGGCAGGCCGACCTCCTTTGGGGTGGTTGGCATGCGCGAGCGGGTGCTGATCATGGGCGGCCAGTTGTCGCTGGAGAGTGAGCCCGGCGAGGGCACCACCCTGTGCGTGTGTGTGCCGCTGGATGAGGCCTGATGGTTTTGTGGTGTTTGTGCTGACGTCTTCGTCGGAACGCCGCCCGGAGCAAGCTCGCTCCCACAGGGTTTTGTGTAAGTGCACTGATATCTGACACACCCCGATCAAATGTGGGAGCGAGCTTGCCCGCGATTGATCTTGGCTCTGAATAAGAAGAATGGAGAAGAACGTGATCCGTGTACTGGTAGCCGAAGACCACACCATCGTCCGTGAAGGCATCAAACAGTTGATCGGCCTCGCCAAGGATTTGCTGGTGGTGGGGGAAGCGAGCAATGGCGAGCAACTGCTCGAGACCTTGCGCCACATTCCCTGCGAGGTGGTGTTACTGGATATCTCCATGCCCGGGGTTAACGGGCTGGAGGCCATTCCACGGATTCGCGCACTGAACAATCCGCCGGCGATCCTGGTGCTGTCGATGCATGACGAGGCGCAAATGGCGGCTCGTGCGTTGAAGGTTGGCGCCGCCGGTTATGCCACCAAGGACAGCGATCCGGCGTTGCTGCTGACGGCGATCCGCAAAGTCGCAGCAGGCGGGCGTTATATCGATCCGGAACTGGCGGACCGAATGGTCTTCGAGGTCGGCCTGACGGATTCGCGGCCGCTGCATTCGTTGCTCTCGGAGCGCGAGTTCTCGGTGTTCGAGCGCCTGGCCCAAGGTGCCAACGTCAATGACATCGCCCAGCAGCTGGCGTTGAGCAGCAAAACCATCAGCACCCACAAGGCGCGGCTGATGCAAAAACTCAACATCACCTCCCTCGCCGAACTGGTTAAGTACGCGATGGAGCACAAGCTCCTCTGATACCACCAACTCCACAGGTTCACTGCGGCTCAATGTAGGAGCAAAGCTTGCTCGCGATGGCGTCCTTGAAATCGCCATCGCGAGCAAGCTTTGCTCCTACAGAGGACGTGCGTGTTGGCATGTCCATTTGCGACATGACGGAAAGCCCGGCTCCACCGGCTTTTGTGGCTTGCAGCCTGATGCTGGCCACTATCGCTCATCGACATACTCAAACCCGCCATTCTTGTAGGGCAATCCCTACCCCCAACCTTCCATCCGGCTGAGGCGATTCTCTCCTGCGTCCCGATTTGCGCGGTCCCCAGCGTCCACTAGGCTTAGTCCACAGCAGTCATCAACAAAAAAGGTGTGGGTATGAGCGAGGTCGATTCAAGCGCTGGGGCGAATGATGTTCTGGTCAGCTTTCGTGGAGTGCAAAAGAGCTACGACGGCGAGAACCTGATCGTCAAAGACCTCAACCTGGAGATTCGCAAAGGCGAATTCCTCACCTTGCTCGGGCCGTCCGGCTCCGGCAAGACCACCAGTCTGATGATGCTCGCCGGTTTCGAGACGCCGACCGCCGGCGAAATCCTGCTGGCCGGACGTGCGATCAACAACGTGCCGCCGCACAAGCGTGACATCGGCATGGTGTTCCAGAACTATGCATTGTTCCCGCACATGACGGTGGCCGAGAACCTCGCGTTCCCGCTGACCGTTCGTGGTCTGAACAAAAGCGACGTCAGTGACCGGGTCAAACGCGTGCTGAGCATGGTTCAGCTCGACGCGTTCGCCCAGCGTTATCCGGCGCAGCTTTCCGGTGGTCAGCAACAGCGTGTGGCACTGGCCCGGGCGCTGGTGTTCGAACCGCAACTGGTGCTGATGGACGAACCGCTGGGCGCGCTGGATAAACAGCTGCGTGAACACATGCAAATGGAGATCAAGCACTTGCACCAGCGCCTCGGCGTGACCGTGGTCTACGTGACCCACGACCAGGGCGAAGCCCTGACCATGTCCGATCGGGTGGCGGTCTTCCATCAAGGCGAAATACAGCAGATCGCGCCACCGCGCGAGCTCTATGAAAAGCCGAAAAACACCTTCGTTGCCAACTTCATTGGCGAGAACAACCGTCTCAACGGCCGTTTGCACAGCCACATCGGTGACCGCTGCGTGGTTGAGCTGGGGCGTGGTGAAAAGGTCGAAGCGCTGGCAGTGAATGTCGGCAAGACCGGCGAGCCAGTGACGCTGTCCATTCGTCCGGAGCGCGTGAGCCTCAATGGTGCAAGCGATCTGTGCGTCAACCGCTTCTCGGGAAGGGTGGCGGAATTCATCTATCTGGGCGACCACGTCCGTGTTCGCCTGGAAGTCTGCGGCAAGACCGACTTCTTCGTGAAACAGCCGATTGCCGAGCTCGATCCGGCGCTGGCGGTCGGAGACGTGGTACCGCTTGGCTGGCAGGTCGAACACGTTCGCGCGCTCGATCCACTTCTAGAGGCGAACTGATCGCCCCGGCTTCACCAACACCAACCGCACGTGGAGAGAACAATAAATGTTGAGATCCCTGAAACTCACAGCACTGGCACTTGGCATGATGGGCGCGGCCCATGCAATGGCCGGTCCCGACCTGACCGTGGTGTCGTTTGGCGGCGCGAACAAGGCGGCGCAGGTCAAGGCCTTCTATGCACCGTGGGAAGCCGCGGGCAACGGCAAGATTGTCGCCGGTGAATACAACGGTGAGATGGCCAAGGTCAAAGCCATGGTCGACACCAAGAGCGTGTCCTGGGATCTGGTAGAGGTTGAATCGCCAGAACTGTCCCGTGGTTGCGACGAAGACATGTTCGAGCCGCTCGACCCGGCACTGTTCGGCAAATCCGAAGACTACGTGAAGGGCGCCATCCAGCCATGCGGCGTGGGCTTCTTCGTGTGGTCGACCGTGTTGGCCTACAACGCCGACAAACTGGCAAGCGCACCGACCAGCTGGGTGGATTTCTGGGACACCAAGAAATTCCCGGGTAAACGTGGCCTGCGTAAAGGCGCCAAGTACACCCTGGAATTCGCCTTGATGGCCGACGGTGTTGCGCCGAAAGACGTCTACAAAGTGCTGGCCAGCAAGGACGGTCAGGACCGCGCCTTCAAGAAACTCGATGAGCTCAAGCCAAGCATTCAGTGGTGGGAAGCGGGCGCTCAACCGCCGCAGTATCTGGCTTCCGGCGACGTGGTCATGAGTTCGGCCTACAACGGCCGGATCGCTGCCGTGCAGAAAGAAAGCAACCTGAAAGTGGTATGGAACGGCGGCATCTACGACTTCGATGCCTGGGCGATTCCAAAAGGCCTGGATAAAACCCGCGCCGCAGCCGCGAAGAAATTCATCGCGTACTCGGTCATGCCGCAACAACAGAAAACCTACTCGGAAAACATCGCTTACGGCCCGGCCAATACCCAAGCCGTATCGCTGTTGTCCAAAGACATTCTGAAAGACATGCCGACCACCCCGGAAAACATCGCCAACCAGGTGCAGATCGACGTCAGTTTCTGGGCTGACAACGGCGAGCAACTGGAACAGCGTTTCAACTCGTGGGCTGCGAAGTAAGCAGAGGGCTCGCCCTCCTGTGAGGGCGAGTTTTGTGGCGAGGGAGCTTGCTCCCGCTTGAGTGCGCAGCACTCACAAAATGGGTGGTTGTTAACAGCATTTTGGGGCCGCTTCGCAGCCCAGCGCGAGCAAGCTCGCTCGCCACAAAACTCGCTCCCACATTAACGATTGATCAAAGAATTTCGGAGTTCGCCATGGCCATCGCCGTTCCCCTGAACGAGGGCACCCATCGCACCTTGAAGCAGCGCCTTGCGCGTGCCGAGCGGGTCAACCGCTGGAAGGCCCAGGCCCTGATCGCGCCGTTGGTGCTGTTTCTGTTGTTGGTGTTTCTGGTGCCGATCGTGGCGCTGCTCTACAAAAGTGTCGGTAACCCGGAAGTGGTCGGCGGGATGCCGCGCACCGTGTCTGCCATTGCGAGCTGGGATGGCCGAGGCTTGCCGGCGGATCCGGTCTTCAAGGCTGCCAGCGAGGACCTCCTTGAGGCTCGCAAGAATCAAAGCCTGGGCGATCTGTCCAAGCGATTGAATATGGAGTTGGCCGGCTATCGCAGCCTGCTGACCAAAACCGCGCGAGCGCTGCCGTTCAAAACTGAACCGGCCTCCTATAAAGACGCGCTCGAAGCAGTGGATGAGCGCTGGGGCGACCCGGCCTACTGGCAAGCGGTACGCCGCAACACCAGCAGCATCACGCCGTATTACCTGTTGGCGGCGGTCGACCACCGGATCAATGACCTCGGCGAAATTGCCCCGGCGACCCCTGATCAGGCGATCTACCTCGAGATTTTTGCCCGGACCTTCTGGATGGGCTTGGTCATTACCGCGATCTGCCTGGTGCTGGCCTATCCGTTGGCGTATCTGCTGGCTAACCTGCCGTCGCGTCAAAGCAACCTGCTGATGATTCTGGTGCTGTTGCCGTTCTGGACCTCAATTCTGGTACGGGTGGCGGCGTGGATTGTCTTGTTGCAATCGGGCGGGCTGATCAACAGCGCGTTGATGGCCATGGGCATCATCGATAAGCCGCTGGCACTGGTATTCAACCGCACCGGGGTTTACATCTCGATGGTGCACATCCTGCTGCCGTTCATGATTCTGCCGATCTACAGCGTGATGAAAGGCATCTCGCCAACCTACATGCGTGCGGCCATTTCCCTGGGCTGTCATCCGTTCGCCAGCTTCTGGCGGGTGTATTTCCCGCAGACCTATGCCGGTGTCGGCGCCGGTTGCCTGTTGGTGTTCATCCTGGCGATTGGTTACTACATCACCCCGGCGCTGCTCGGCAGCCCGAACGATCAGATGGTCAGTTACTTCGTCGCCTTCTACACCAACACCAGCATCAACTGGGGCATGGCGACCGCACTCGGTGGGCTGCTGCTGTTGGCGACCGTCGTGCTCTATCTGATTTACAGCTGGCTGGTAGGCGCGAGCCGCCTGCGTCTGAGCTAAGGGGAGAATCGAAATGCTGAGTCCTTATATGTCGCCCATCGAACGGGTGTGGTTCTACAGCTTGCGCACGCTCTGCGGGCTAATCCTGTTGTTCCTGATTTTGCCGGTGCTGGTGATCATCCCGCTGTCGTTCAACTCAGGGAGTTTTCTGGTCTACCCGCTGCAAGGGTTCTCGTTGCACTGGTACCAGGACTTCTTCGCCTCGGCCGAATGGATG
The DNA here is from genome assembly GCF_000217955.3 of Pseudomonas fluorescens HK44. Classification (GTDB taxonomy): domain Bacteria; phylum Pseudomonadota; class Gammaproteobacteria; order Pseudomonadales; family Pseudomonadaceae; genus Aquipseudomonas; species Aquipseudomonas fluorescens_AQ. The sequence goes on from NZ_AFOY02000019.1 coordinate 582,873, forward strand.
CGTTCGCTGAAGAACAGCATGATCGTCGCCCCGGCGGCGACGGTGCTGGCGATGGTCTTCGGTACATTGGCGGCGATTGGCCTGACCCGTGGCGACTTCCCCGGCAAGGCACTGGTGATGGCGCTGGTGATCTCGCCGATGGTAGTGCCGGTGGTGATTATCGGGGTGGCCAGTTACCTGGCTTTCGCTCCGCTGGGGTTTGGCAACAGCTTTATCTCGCTGATCGTCGTGCATGCGGTGCTGGGCGTACCGTTCGTGATCATTACCGTGTCGGCGACGTTGCAAGGTTTTAACCAGAACCTGGTGCGGGCTGCCGCCAGCCTGGGGGCTTCGCCACTGACGACGTTCCGCCGCGTGACCTTGCCGTTGATCGCACCGGGGGTGATTTCCGGGGCGCTGTTTGCCTTCGCGACGTCGTTCGATGAGGTGGTGGTCACGTTGTTCCTTGCCGGTCCCCAGCAGGCGACGTTGCCACGGCAGATGTTCAGCGGTATCCGCGAAAACCTGAGCCCGACCATCGCCGCCGCCGCAACGCTGCTGATCGCTTTCTCGGTGTTCCTGCTGCTGACCCTGGAATGGCTACGTGGCCGCAGCGAGAAACTGCGTACCGCGCAGGTGTAACGCTACCTGTGGGAGCGAGCCTGCTCGCGATAGCAGACTGTCAGTCGACATCAAGAGTGAATGTCAGTCCCTCATCGCGAGCAGGCTCGCTCCCACAGGGCGAATTTCTGTGAGCGTCTGCTCATTCACTCGCGCAATAACAGACAAACCCCAATCCCCAGCTACTATTGTGCCCAGCTTCCCTATTTATAAGAGGCTGCGCACATGAGTATTTCCTCTTTCAAAATCGCTCACAAATTGCTCACCGGTGCAGGCGCCATTGAGCAGTTGGCCGACGAGCTGACCCGTCTGGATGTCGACTACCCACTGATCGTTACCGATGCCTCGCTGGTCAAGTCCGGCACGGTGGAGTTGGCGCTGGCGCAACTGGGTGGACGTACTTACGAGATTTTTGATCGGGTGTTGCCCGACCCGGAAATCGCCATCGTTGAAGACTGCATGCGCGTCTACCGCGATGGCGGGCATGACGGCCTGATCGGTCTCGGGGGCGGCAGCGCCATCGACATCGCCAAAAGTGTTGCAGCTTATGCCGGTTACCACGGGGCGCTCGAGGACTTGTTCGGTATCGATCAGGTGCCGCGTAAAGGCCCGCCGCTGATTGCGATTCCGACCACCGCCGGCACCGGTTCGGAAGTCACCAACGTGGCGATACTGTCCGACAAGGTCGCGCAGCTGAAAAAAGGCATCATCAGCGATTATCTGTTGCCGGACGTGGCGCTGGTCAGTCCGCAAATGACCCTGACGTGTCCGCGCAGCGTGACGGCCGCCAGTGGCGTCGATGCGCTGGTGCACGCTGTCGAATCCTACCTGTCGCTCAACGCCTCGCCGATCACCGACGCACTGGCCATCGGCGCTATCAAGCTGATCATCAAGGCATTGCCCAAGGCCTACACCAATCCTTCGAACTTGCAGGCCCGTGAAGACATGGCCACCGCCAGCCTGATGGCCGGCATGGCGTTCGGCAACGCCGGGGTCGGCGCGGTACATGCCTTGGCCTACCCGCTGGGCGGACGTTTCAACGTGACGCACGGTGTGAGCAACGCCTTGCTGCTTCCGTATGTCATGGCCTGGAACAAGATGGCGTGTATCGAACGCATGCAGGATATCGCCGAGGCGCTTGGGGTGAAAACGGCGCAGTTGAGCGCTGACGAGGCGGCGGATAAAGCGGTCGAGGCCATGGCGCGACTCTGTGCCGCAGTGGAAATCCCCCAGGGCCTGCACAGCCTTGGGATACCGGAAGACGCAATCCCGGCGATGGCTGTGGAGGCCGCAGGAATAGAGCGATTGATGCGCAACAACCCGCGTAAATTGAGCACCGCCGATATTGAGAAGATCTATCGAGCGGCCTACTAGGGGCAGACCCAATCATCGCGGTCACGGTGCGCGCGTCAAAGCATGAGGTATACAATGCGCGCCATCGTGATTCTGCTCAAAAAAGGTGCGTCATGCAGCCCTTCGCTATTGCTCCGTCGATTCTCTCCGCTGATTTCGCCCGTCTGGGCGAGGAAGTAGACAACGTTCTGGCCGCTGGCGCCGACATCGTTCACTTCGATGTCATGGACAACCACTACGTGCCAAACCTGACCATCGGGCCGATGGTTTGCTCGGCATTGCGCAAATACGGCATCACCGCGCCCATCGACGCGCACCTGATGGTCAGCCCGGTAGACCGCATCATCGGCGACTTCATCGACGCCGGTGCGACCTACATCACCTTCCACCCTGAAGCCACGCTGCATGTCGACCGCTCCCTGCAAATGATCCGCGAAGGCGGTTGCAAGGCGGGCCTGGTGTTCAACCCGGCGACCCCGCTGGACGTGCTCAAGTACGTGATGGACAAGGTCGACATGATCCTGCTGATGAGCGTCAACCCGGGCTTCGGCGGGCAGAAGTTCATTCCCGGTACCCTCGACAAGTTGCGTGAAGCGCGCGCGCTGATCGATGCGTCGGGCCGTGACATTCGTCTGGAAATCGACGGTGGCGTGAACGTGAACAACATCCGCGAAATCGCCGCCGCTGGCGCTGACACCTTTGTCGCCGGTTCGGCCATCTTTAACGCCCCGAACTACCAGGAAGTGATTGAAAAGATGCGTTCCGAACTGGCGCTGGCTCGCCCATGAGTGGTTTTGAGCAGTTGTTCCCGGGGCATCTGCCGCGGCTGGTGATGTTCGATCTGGATGGCACGTTGATCGATTCGGTGCCGGACCTCGCAGTGGCTGTGGATAACATGCTGCTCAAACTCGGGCGTGCCCCGGCTGGTCTCGACGCGGTGCGCGAATGGGTGGGCAACGGTGCGCCGGTGCTGGTCCGTCGTGCACTGGCGGGCAATATCGATCACGCGAGTGTCGATGATGTCGAGGCCGAGCACGCGCTGGAGATCTTCATGGAAGCCTACGCGGACGGCCATGAACTGACGGTGGTCTACCCTGGCGTACGCGACACCCTGAAGTGGCTGCACAAGCAGGGCGTCGAAATGGCGCTGATCACCAACAAGCCGGAGCGCTTCGTCGCGCCGTTGCTGGATCAGATGAAAATCGGCCGCTACTTCCGCTGGATCATCGGCGGCGACACCCTGGCGCAGAAAAAACCTGACCCGGCGGCGCTGTTTTTCGTGATGAAGATGGCCAATATACCGGCCTCGCAATCGTTGTTTGTCGGTGACTCGCGCAGCGACGTGCTGGCGGCCAAGGCGGCCGGCGTGAAGTGCGTAGCCCTGAGCTACGGCTATAACCATGGCCGGCCGATTGCCGAAGAGTCTCCGGCGCTGGTGATCGACGATCTGCGCAAGCTAATTCCCGGTTGCCTGGATCCAGCCGCTGAGATAACGTTGCCCGACGCTGTTCAATCCCCTCCTGGAAACTCCATCGTGGTGGTCACTCGCAAACTCTGGATGAAAGTCATCAAGGCCCTGGCCCGCTGGCGTTGGCGCGCCTGACTCGATCCTGGCCGGCTATCCGGCGCGTTTGCACACCTGACTGTTAGACCCTCACGCCACGAGGCACCTCATGATCCGCGAAGAATTCCTGCGTTTGTCCGCTGCCGGCTACAACCGCATTCCGCTTGCCTGCGAAACCCTTGCCGACTTCGACACTCCGCTGTCGATCTACCTGAAACTGGCCGACGAGCCCAACTCCTATCTGCTGGAGTCGGTGCAGGGCGGCGAGAAATGGGGCCGTTACTCGATCATCGGGCTGCCGTGCCGTACGGTACTGCGGGTGCATGATCACCACGTCAGCGTGACCGTCGATGGCGCCGAAGTCGAAAGCCACGAGGTTGAAGACCCGCTGGCTTTTGTCGAAGCCTTCAAGGCGCGCTACAACGTGCCGACCATTGCCGGTTTGCCGCGCTTCAATGGTGGTTTGGTGGGCTACTTCGGTTATGACTGCGTGCGTTATGTGGAGAAGCGTCTGGGCAAGTGCCCGAACCCGGATCCGCTGGGTGTGCCGGACATTCTGCTGATGGTTTCCGATGCGGTGGTGGTGTTCGACAACCTGGCCGGCAAGATGCACGCCATCGTGCTGGCCGACCCGTCGCAGGAAGACGCCTTTGAGCAAGGTCAGGCGCGTCTGGAAGAGCTGCTGGAAAAGCTCCGCCAGCCGATCACCCCACGTCGCGGCCTGGATTTCAGCAAGCAGCAGACGGCTGATCCGGTGTTCCGTTCCAGTTTCACCCAGGACGATTACGAGCGGGCGGTGGACACCATCAAGGAGTACATCCTCGCCGGTGACTGCATGCAGGTGGTGCCGTCGCAACGGATGTCCATCGACTTCAAGGCCGCACCGATCGATCTGTACCGGGCGTTGCGTTGCTTCAACCCGACGCCTTATATGTACTTCTTCAACTTTGGCGACTTCCATGTCGTTGGCAGTTCACCGGAAGTGCTGGTGCGGGTCGAAGACAACCTGATCACCGTGCGCCCGATCGCCGGCACCCGCCCACGCGGTGCCAACGAGGAAGCTGACCGGGCGCTTGAAGAGGACCTGCTGTCGGACGACAAGGAAATCGCCGAGCACCTGATGCTGATCGACCTCGGCCGTAACGACACCGGTCGCGTGTCGGAAATCGGTTCGGTGAAACTCACCGAGAAAATGGTCATCGAGCGTTATTCCAACGTGATGCACATCGTCTCCAACGTCACCGGCCAGCTGAAGGCCGGCCTGACCGCGATGGACGCACTGCGGGCTATTCTGCCGGCAGGTACGTTGTCGGGCGCGCCGAAGATTCGTGCGATGGAGATCATCGACGAACTGGAGCCGGTCAAACGTGGCGTCTACGGTGGTGCGGTTGGTTACTTCGCCTGGAACGGCAATATGGACACCGCGATTGCCATTCGCACCGCAGTGATCAAGAACGGCGAACTGCATGTGCAGGCCGGTGGTGGCATCGTGGCTGATTCGGTGCCTGCGCTCGAATGGGAAGAAACCCTGAACAAGCGCCGCGCGATGTTCCGCGCTGTGGCCCTGGCCGAGCAAACCCCAGACGCCTGAGCTGTAACGAAGGAGCTTGTTGTGGCGAGGGAGCTTGCTCCCGCTGGCCTGCGTAGCAGGCCCCTTCATGGCGACTGCTTCGCAGCCGAGCGCGAGCAAGCTCGCTCGCCACATCAGAGAACACCCAAAAAAACGCTGCCCGTGAGGAGGCAGCGTTTTTTATTGCCTGCGGTTTAGAAGTCCAGGCTGACACCCACATTGATGCCTTGTTGGGTGAAGTCGTCATCCTTGCGAATGTTGTAGCTGGCCCGTAGCGCCAGGTCGGCGGTCAACTTCTGGCTGACGCCCAGGTTCAGGCGGTTCAGGTGGGTTTGCGGGGTGTAGCCCTGCAGGGTGAAGCGGTTGTCGGGCAGGCTGTTGAGATTGATGGTCAGGTCCTGGGTGTCGTCCTTGTATTCGCGTTCGTGGGCGAACTCGCCGAACACCTGGGTCTGTGGGGTGATTTGGTATTTGCCCTGCAAACCGACGCCGAGGCGCTTCGAGGTGCGCTTCTGGTCACCGAAGGTCAGTGCCGTGGAGTCGTTGCCGTTCTCTGAGTAACCATCGACTTGTACCTTGGCGTAGTCGGCGCTGATGAATGGCGACAAGTGCCACGGGCTGCTTGCCTGCTGCGCGATGTCGTAACCCAGGCGAGCGGTGACAGCCAACACAGTGCCGTTGGTATCGCCTTTCTCCCCGCGTTCGTTGACGCCCAGGTCGAACTTGCGTTTGAGATTGTCGTAGTCCAGATGCCCAGCCGTCATTGCCGCGTCAGCCCACCAGCGATTTTGCTGATATTGGGCGAATGCCGTACCCATGTACGTGTTGAGTTTGTACTGCGAGTTGTCGTTGCCCGCTTCCAGCTTCTGACGATAGAAACCGGCAGCCACGCCAACACGCCAGGCCTCGTCGAGACGGTAGCTGCCGCCAATGTTCAGGTTGTAGCCATTGCCGTCGGCACTGGCGGCACTGCGTTGATCGTCAAAATCCAGGTGCTGACCGCCACCGGCGACAATCGCACGCCACTGACCGACGTTTTGCCAGTTTTCCCAGTCGGATTGCCATTGGTTGCGCAGTTCATCCTGATGCGCACGCAGGGTGGCGTGGGCCATTTCTGGCAACAACGTCAGTTCCCAAGGGGCTGCCAGTATGGAAAACGCATAATCGGCGATCAGGCGTTGCCCGGTTTCGGTCGGGTGGACCGAGTCGTTGTAGATCAGCTTGGTCGGATCCGGCGTGGCGCTGTTGATCCCGTACCGGGCGTTTTCCGTACAGCTGTCACCGCTGAAGCAGGTCGCGGTGAGGTTCTGGTCGGTGGCCAGGCCAAATTGCGCCGGGTTGGCGAACGTCTCTTTGAGCAGCACCGGAATATTCAGCGGGATGACTTCGGCATTGACGTGCTGCAACTGGCTGACCAGTTCAGTGTTGAACTGGGCGCTGAGCTGGGAGGTAAAGGCCTGCAATGGGCTGCCGTTGATTGCCGGTGTCAGCCCGATATCAGGTAATAGCCAGACCATGATGTATTTGGCGCCGGCTTGCTGCAGTGTTTGTACACTGCCGACCAGGCGATCGGCTGCCGCGTTGGCCTCATCAAGGCTCGTTACCCGGCCCTGCAGGAAATCGTTGCCGCCACCGGAGAGGTAGTAGAGCGCGTTCGGGTCAGCACGAAAGTTGTTGCTCGGCAGATAACCGGGCCGACTGCGCTCACCGGTGTCCGAGGTGGTGGTGATCGAGTCGAGGATCTGATCGGTGCGGTATCCACCTACCGCCCAGTTGTTGCCGTCTGGCAGGCCTTCACTGGCGCGGACCGCCGAGGTCGAGGCCGCCGTTTGATCGGGCGAAAACCCCAGCTTTCCCCCCAGCAATTGCGTCGAGTTGGCAGCGCGAACCTCGCCGTTACCATCCTTGTAGGTCGGTCCGACGCGGTTGGTGAACCGCTCGGTTGCACCTGCGGGACCGCCGGTATCGGTAAACTGCCCAGCGTCGTTCAGGCTGTCGCCAAAAACAATGAATTTCGTATAGGGGGCGGGGGCCGCAACGGCTTGGGCGCAGGCCATTGCAAGAACACAACTGGCGAGCGGTACAAACATCGTCTGTTTGATCATGAGCAAATCCATTTATTTATTGTTGTAGTGAACGGAACGACAGTACCAAAAACTTCCGCGCTTGAGCTATGGCTAAAGGCCGCATCGATTGCTTGCTCTGCGCCATATTGCACCCTCTGCTCAGCTAAGTTACTGTGCGGGAACGTATGAATGAGACCTTCCCCGTGTTGATCGTCAGCAAACTCTTGGATCAAGTCATCAAGGCCCACGCCCGTTGGCGTTGGCGCGCCTGAACTTTCTCTGCCGGCCCGGCCGGACCTGTATCTGTTTGCCTTTTTTACCCGTATGAAATGCCGCTTTTGCCGGTTCCATTCCAGCAACTGACCGAGCGTTGCAAGACTGCGGGTAAATCATTCGAAGGCCGTCTCAAAAGTCAGTGAATTCAAGAGGTTTCAAACCATGTTGCTGATGATCGATAACTACGACTCTTTTACCTACAACGTTGTGCAGTACCTTGGTGAGCTAGGCTCCGAGGTCAAGGTTGTGCGCAACGATGAGCTGACCATCGCCGAAATTGAAGCGCTCAAACCTGAGCGCATCGTCGTGTCTCCCGGTCCATGCACCCCGACCGAAGCCGGCGTGTCCATCGAAGCCATCAAGTATTTCGCCGGCAAGCTGCCGATTCTCGGCGTTTGCCTGGGCCATCAATCCATCGGCCAGGCGTTCGGTGGTGATGTAGTGCGTGCCCGCCAGGTTATGCATGGTAAGACTAGCCCGGTATTTCACGAGGACAAGGGTGTGTTCGAAGGTCTTAATCGTCCTCTGACGGTCACCCGCTATCACTCGCTGATTGTGAAGCGTGAAACCTTGCCCGATTGCCTGGAGCTGACCGCCTGGACTCAGCTCGAAGACGGCTCGGTCGATGAAATCATGGGGCTGCGTCACAAGACATTGAACATCGAAGGGGTGCAATTCCATCCTGAGTCGATCCTGACCGAGCAGGGGCACGAGCTGTTCGCCAACTTCCTCAAACAAACCGGCGGCACGCGCTAAGGACTTTCCATGGATATCAAGACTGCCCTGGGCCGTATCGTCGGCCATCTGGACCTGAGCACTGATGAAATGCGCGATGTGATGCGCGAAATCATGACCGGGCAATGCACAGACGCGCAGATTGGCGCATTCATGATGGCCATGCGCATGAAAAGCGAGAGCATCGACGAGATCGTCGGCGCCGTCTCGGTCATGCGTGAATTGGCGGACAAGGTCGAGCTGAAAACCCTCGACGGTGTTGTCGATGTAGTCGGTACCGGCGGTGATGGCGCGAACATCTTCAACGTCTCGACGGCGTCCTCGTTTGTGGTGGCGGCGGCGGGTTGCACCGTGGCCAAGCACGGTAACCGTGCGGTATCGGGTAAAAGCGGCAGCGCCGACTTGCTGGAAGCGGCCGGGATCTACCTGAACCTGACGCCGGTTCAAGTGGCGCGTTGCATCGACAACGTTGGCATCGGCTTCATGTTCGCCCAGTCCCATCACGGTGCCATGAAGCACGCCGCCGGCCCGCGCCGCGATCTCGGCTTGCGTACTTTGTTCAACATGCTCGGCCCGCTTACGAATCCGGCCGGCGTGAAGCATCAGGTGGTGGGCGTGTTCAGTCAGGCGTTGTGCCGACCGTTAGCCGAAGTCTTGCAGCGCATGGGCAGCAAGCATGTGCTGGTGGTGCATTCGAAGGATGGCCTGGACGAATTCAGCCTGGCGGCGCCGACCTTTGTGGCGGAATTGAAGAATGACCAGATCAGCGAATATTGGGTCGAGCCTGAAGACCTCGGCATGAAGAGCCAGAGCCTGCACGGCCTGGCGGTGGAAAGCCCGGCGGCCTCGCTCGAGCTGATTCGCGATGCCTTGGGGCGCCGCAAAACCGAGAATGGTCAGAAAGCCGCAGAAATGATTGTGCTCAATGCCGGTGCTGCGTTGTACGCGGCGGATCATGCGAGCAGCCTGAAAGAGGGCGTTGCCCTGGCTCATGATGCGCTGCATACCGGTCTTGCGCGTGAAAAGCTTGAAGAGTTGGGTGCGTTTACTGCGGTATTCAGAGTGGAGAATGAGGCATGAGTGTACCGACGGTTCTGGAGAAGATTCTCGCCCGCAAAGTCGAGGAAGTGGCCGAGCGTAGCGCTCGTGTGACGCTTGCCGAGCTGGAAGCACTGGCCAGGGTGGGCGATTCTCCGCGTGGTTTTGCCAAGGCGCTGATCGCCCAGGCCAAGCTCAAGCACCCGGCGGTGATTGCTGAAATCAAGAAGGCTTCGCCGAGCAAGGGCGTGATTCGCGAGCACTTCGTGCCTGCCGAAATCGCCAGGGATTACGAGAAGGGCGGGGCAACGTGCCTCTCGGTGCTGACCGATATCGATTTCTTCCAGGGCGCCGACATTTACCTGCAGCAGGTGCGTGCGGCGTGCAAGCTGCCGGTGATTCGCAAGGACTTCATGATCGATCCTTATCAGATCGTCGAAGCCCGTGCGCTGGGCGCCGATTGCGTGCTGTTGATCGTTGCCGCGCTGGATGACGTGAAAATGGCCGAACTGGCAGCCGTCGCTAAAGGCGTTGGCCTCGACGTGCTGGTCGAAGTCCACGACGGTGATGAGCTGGAGCGGGCCTTGAAGGTTCTCGATACTCCGCTGGTCGGCGTGAACAACCGCAATCTGCACACCTTTGATGTCAGCCTGGAAACCACGCTCGACCTGCTGCCGCGCATCCCGCGTGATCGCCTGGTCATTACTGAAAGTGGCATCCTCAATCGCGCCGATGTCGAGCTGATGGAAATCAGTGACGTGTATTCGTTCCTGGTCGGTGAAGCATTCATGCGCGCCGAGAACCCGGGCACTGAACTGCAACGCTTGTTCTTTCCAGAGCGTGGCGTGGCGGTCAGCGGTTCTACACTCGATTGAACCTGATTCAATGAAGAAGCCGGCGTTGCCGGCTTTTTTGTATCCACCGAAAAGGATTCGCACTGCCATGACTTACCCCATTGCCTTGACTGTCGAAGCCGGTCTGCGTGCCGAGCAGGATTTGTTGGCGACAGTATGTGCCGGCGACCAGGAGTTTGGTTTGTTGTTCTGGCAGCCGAGCGATCGCGCGCTGGTCATGCCCCGGCGGTTGAGCCGTTTGCCGGAGTTCGAGGCCGCTTGCCAGGCATCGGCGGCGAATGGTTGGCCGGTTCTGCTGCGTGAAACCGGTGGAGAGCCGGTGCCGCAGTCGGCTGCGACGATCAATATTGCACTGGTGTATGCACCGCCGCGCAGCGAAGGTGATCACGGTCGGATCGAAACTGCTTATCGGCGCCTGTGCGACCCTATTTGCGCGCTGCTGACGGAGCTCGGTGGCAAACCTTCATTGGGTGAAGTCGAGGGTGCTTTCTGTGATGGACGTTTCAACGTCAATCTCGATGGCCGCAAAATGGTCGGCACCGCTCAGCGCTGGCGCCAGAGCAAGGGTGGTCAGCGCCCGGTAGGTTTGGTGCATGGTGCGCTGTTGCTGGACGACGAGCGAGAGTCAATGGTTGAGGCGGTGAATCGTTTTAACGAGGCTTGCAGCCTGGAGCAGCGGGTTCGCGCGCAGAGCCATATCGCCCTGCATGAACAATTCGCCGCCCCGGATGCCATCGCGCGGCTGGATACCTTGTATCGGCAAATGCTCACCGAGGTGATGTCGGCTTAGCGGGTACCGAATACCACCATGGTCTTGCCTTTGACGTTGACCAGATTGCGTTCTTCGAGGTCCTTGAGCACGCGACCGACCATTTCCCGCGAGCAACCGACGATCCGGCCGATTTCCTGGCGGGTGACCTTGATCTGCATACCGTCCGGGTGCGTCATGGCGTCGGGCTGTTTGCACAGCTCCAGCAAGCAGCGCGCAACCCGGCCAGTGACGTCGAAGAACGCCAGGTCGCCGACCTTGCGCGTGGTATTGCGCAGGCGCTGGGCAATCTGGCCGCTGAGCACATAGAGAATGTCCGGATCTTGCTGGGACAGCTCGCGGAACTTGCAGTAGCTGATCTCGGCCACTTCGCATTCGACCTTGGCGCGAACCCAGGCGCTGCGTTCCTGTTCCTGCCCGGCTTGTTCGAACAGGCCGAGCTCGCCGAAGAAGTCCCCGGCGTTGAGGTAGGCGATGATCATTTCCCGGCCATCGTCGTCCTCAATGAGGATGGTGACCGAGCCCTTGATGATGAAAAACAGCGTATCCGAACGATCGCCAGCGCAAATGATATTGCTCTTGGCCTGATAGCGACGGCGCAGGCAATGCATCAAGAACTTGTCGAGGTTCTTGATTTTGGGTGTTGGGGTAATAGCAACCATGGTTGTATCCCGAAAAGACTGCACGGTGTGTTGTGATTTTTTACGTATCGCTGATGACAGTTGAAAAACAGCAGGCTAGGCGCCATGAAATTGGCGCCAGCTTAACAGACGCATTCCGTCGTTATTCGATAATGTATCAATACTGTGAGTGTGTTGCTTACGACTGATGCCAGGCGCTGTCAATCAAAGGCCCTGTGCTAAGCTGGCGACCCTTTTTTAGCAGTGGAGTCTTGGCGATGAAAGCACGCATCCAATGGGCTGGCGAAGCCATGTTCCTCGGTGAGTCCGGTAGCGGTCACGTGGTGGTCATGGATGGTCCGCCTGATGCCGGCGGTCGGAACCTGGGTGTTCGTCCGATGGAAATGCTCCTGCTCGGTGTGGGCGGTTGCAGCAATTTCGACGTGGTCAGCATTCTGAAAAAATCCCGCCAGGCCGTGGAGAGCTGCGAAGCCTTCCTCGAAGCCGAACGTGCGACTGAAGATCCCAAGGTTTTTACCAAGATTCACATGCACTTCGTGGTCAAGGGCCGGGCGCTGAAAGAAGCCCAGGTCAAACGCGCCATTGAGCTGTCGGCCGAGAAGTATTGCTCGGCTTCGATCATGCTCGGTGCGGCCGGTGTAGCCATCACCCACGACTACGAAATCATCGAACTCGGTTGATTCGACATTCAACTATCATAAATGCGGTGCAGACTCTGGCGATCACTGGCCCAGGTCTGCATAATGCGCCACTTTTTTCAGGGTCGTGATCGGTCAACCGACAGATCACACACCCGAACAAACAACCAAAATCGCCATCGCGAAGAGGTGTTAACCGTCCTACGCTGGTGCGTCGTTCGCATCTGACGGGCATGCTTGATCACGCGGCCGGGCCGCATACATAGAGAGTTTTTAAACGGTGAAAAGCAAACTCAAGCTCCATGGGTTCAATAACCTGACAAAGACCTTGAGCTTCAACATCTATGACATCTGCTATGCGGAAACTCCGCAAGACCAGCAGGCTTACGTTGAGTACATCAATAAAGAGTACAACGCCAAGCGCCTGACGCAGATCCTCACAGAAGTTGTCGATATCATTGGTGCCAACATCCTGAACATCGCCAGTCAGGACTATGAACCCCAGGGCGCCAGCGTCACGATTCTGATCTCTGAAGAACCGGTGACCCCGACCGACAGTCAGATTGAAGAGTCACCAGGTCCGTTGCCCGAAATCATCCTGGCCCACCTCGACAAGAGCCACATCACAGTGCACACCTACCCGGAAATCCATCCGGTGGACGGTATTGCAACTTTCCGTGTGGATATTGATGTGTCGACTTGTGGCGTCATTTCACCGCTTAAGGCACTCAACTTTCTGATTCACCAGTTCGATTCGGATATCGTGACCGTGGATTACCGCGTGCGCGGCTTCACCCGTGACATCGAAGGCAATAAGCACTTCATTGATCACGAGATCAACTCGATTCAGAACTACCTCTCCGAAGACACTCGCGACGCGTATCAGATGACCGACGTGAACGTGTACCAGGAAAACCTGTTTCACACCAAAATGCTGCTGAAGAACTTCGAACTGGATAACTACCTGTTCGGCGACGCCACCAGCAACCTGTCCTCTGAGCAACGTGCTCAGGTGACTGAGCGGGTGAAACACGAAATGCTCGAGATTTTCTACGCACGCAACATGTCGAGCTAAGATTTTCGAGTACAAAAAAAGGCGACTGCCCAGGGGCAATCGCCTTTTTTATTGCGGTTGTCTTTCTGTTAGACCGTGGTATGGCCTTCGCGAACGACGCTACCGTCAGATCCGGTAGGTGCTTTTGGTCATGACCTTGGCCATCAGGCTCATGCCGAATTTCACCGGCGCCGGGAAGCGGAAGCCTCCAGCGTCCAGCGCGCTTTCGGCGTGTTGCTCTTCATCGATGCGCATCTGCTCAAGAATGGCCCGGGACTTCTCATCCTCGACCGGCAGTTGCTCAAGGTGTTCATTCAAGTGTTTGCACACCTGATCTTCAGTCGCCGCGACGAATCCCAGGCTGACTTTGTCGCTGATCAGCCCGGCGACGGCGCCGATACCGAACGACATACCGTAGAACAATGGATTGAGGATGCTGGTGTGGCTACCCAGTTGGCGGATGCGCTGTTCGCACCAGACCAGATGATCGATCTCTTCTTCGGCTGCGTGTTCCATTGCTTCACGCACTCGCGGCAGCTTGGCAGTCAGGGCCTGACCCTGGTACAGCGCCTGCGCACAGACTTCACCGGTATGGTTGATGCGCATCAGGCCGGCGACGTGCCGGGTGTCTTCGTCGCTCATTTTCGCCTCTGGCTGCACGATGGCCGGCGATGGGCGACAAGGCTGGCCACTGAAGGGCAGCAACGTGCGCATGGCGGTGTCGGCTTGCAACAGAAGACGGTCAATCGGCGAGTAGTGACGTTGGGTAGTCATGCTGACCTCCGGGAAGAATCTCGGCGGCCAGTTTACCGCAATCGGCCGGGTTAGGTTTGCGCTGGGTCATGTAGGAGCAAGGCTTGCCCGCGATGCGGGCAACTCGGTATCCCGGATAGACCGTGTCGACTCTATCGCCGGCAAGCCTTGCTCCTACAGTGGGCGGGGTGTGAATCAGCCCGGCGGCCAGTGCATCTGGCGCTGGCCCAGCACGTGCATATGAATGTGGTAGACGGTCTGGCCACCCAGTTCATTGCAGTTCATGACCACGCGAAAGCCTTCTTCACAGCCCAGCTCCAATGCCAGACGTTGCGCGGTGAACAGAATGTGCCCGGCCAGTGCCTTATCGTCTTCGGTGAGATCGTTGAGCGTGCGCACCGGCTTTTTCGGGACGACCAGGAAATGCACGGGTGCCTGTGGGGCAATGTCGTGGAAGGCCAGGACCTGGTCATCCTCGTAAATGATCTTGGCAGGTATTTCTCTGTTGATGATTTTGGTGAACAGAGTATCCACAGCTGTTTCTCCATAGTGTTGGTCCGGGCTGAGTGTACTCACGGGAGATGCCCGAGCCCAGCCTGTTACCTTTACTTTTAGTGATGCTCAGCGCGGACAGTGCGCCTTGTTGACTATGCCCACGACGGTTCGGGTCAGCCAGCGAGAGCCGAAGCGTGGCAAAAGCGCGAACCAGCGATTGCGGCGTCCGGGAATGATGATTGCGCGGTTCTTCTCCAGCGCACGCACCGTGTAAAGGGCCACTTCCTCGGGGCTCATCGGCGTTTTGCTGTTGGCCAGTTTGTCGGTGTCCAGTTGCGCGGTGCGGAAAAACGCCGTGCGTGTCGGGCCGGGGCAAAGGACCGAAACCTTGACCGCACACTTTTTCAGCTCGACCCGCAAGCCTTCGGAGAAGTGCAGTACATACGCCTTGCTGGCGTAGTAGGTGCTCATCCAGGGGCCAGGGTAGAAGGCGGCCATCGATGCAACGTTCAGAATCTGCCCGCCACCCTGCAAGGCCATGCTGTTGCCAATGGCGTGGCACAGGCGAGTCAGGGCCAGGATGTTCACTTCGATCAAGTCTTGTTCGGTCATCCAGTCCTGAGCCAGAAACGGGCCGCAGGTGCCGATGCCAGCGCAATTGACCAGCAGGTCGATCTGTCGGTCACCCTCTTCGAGTTCCAGCAGAAAGCCGGACAGGCGCAGCGGTTCGCCCAGATCACAGGCGCGGAACAGCACCTCGACGCCAAAGCGCTGGGTCAGTTCGATAGCAATACTTTCCAGCTGATCACGTTGACGGGCCACCAGAATCAGGCTGCGGCCCCGTCGCGCCAGCGCTTCGGCCATGGCCAGGCCGATACCGCTGGAGGCGCCAGTGATCAGAGCGTAACGGGTCATGCAATTCTCCATCGCAACGGCTCGCGGCCTGTGGACAGAGATGTCACAGGAACCGAGCGCGTTTATTCTTTCTCATAGTCTACAGGGGGCTGAGCTGCTTTCGCCGCATCGTCTGCTTTAACCGCGTCAGCCGGCTCGCTGCGTCCATAACTGCTGGTCGAGGTGCTTTCATACTCTTCGGTCAGGGTGCTGAGACCACCGGCAAGTGCGCCGACAAAAACCACGGCGATCACCATCAGCCACAGCCCGCACAGAATTTTGACGGCCGTGCTGTTCGGGGGCTGCGGCGCGCCATAGCGATTCGCCCCGACGTTTCCTGGCAACACCGCGAGTGCAAATGGAAACAGGCTGCCGATAAAGGGCACCAGATTCAGAAACCACAGCCAGCCGGACCAGCCAAGATCGTGCAGACGTTGCACGCTGATGGTGATGTTTATGTAGAGGTACGCCACGAACGCAACGACACAAACAATTGTGCTCAGCACCATTTGATTGCCGGCCAACAGGCTGAGCCCAAAAACGCCGGCGATAGCCCCGATGATCAGCAGCGCCACCAATGACCACGCGAGATAACGCAGGCGTCCGATTCGGCCCTGCACGCTAAACACCTTGAGTTCCGAAAACTCTGGCAGCGCTTCACCAACGGGTGCGCGAGGAGGGCTGTAGGGTGATTCGTTATCACCGAGCGTGGGCGTCGTGTAAGCGGCGGATGAAGATTCGTGAATGTCGGTCAGATTGAGCTCGATCGATGGCTCGGCTTCAATGCGTGCATCGATGCCGGTTTTCGACAGGGCATTCAGATAGGTTTGTGCGTCTGTGTGGGACAGGTCGTGCTTGAGCGCGACAGGCTTTCCGCTGAACAGGCGTTCGATGGCCGCGACGTCGCTTTTGAACAGCTGGGCGAGATTGAGCTTCGCGGTGGTGATGTCGACGCCCGGAAGCAGGGCTCCGTCGAAGACGATCTTGAAACGGTGTTCGCTCATGCCGGGGCATCCTTGTCGCGAGTCTGGGGTCTGTGCTCGGCAGTTTAAGCCAGCCAGAATCGGCTGGCCAAACCTTGTGCGTTAGCGTGGCCAGCGTTTGGGCAGTTGAGCTGCAAATTCCTGCGCCTTGCGGTATTCGGCGTCCAGCCTTGCAACCAGTTGATCGACGCTTGGCAGGTCGTCGATTTCACCTACGCCCTGGCCTGCGGACCAGACGGTTTTCCAGGCTTTGGCTTCATCGCTCAAGGGTTTGAGTTTGGCGCCGAAGTTGACTTCACCCTTGCCCTGCAGTGCGTCTACGTCAAAGCCGGCGTTTATCAGGCTTTGGCGCATGAAGCTTGCCGGCACCCCGGACACTGCTGGCGTATGGACAATATCGGCGGCCCTGGAACTCAGCAGCATCTCTTTATAGGCTTCAGGGGCGTGGCTTTCGGTAGTGCCGATAAAGCGTGTGCCGAAATACGCCAGATCCGCCCCGAGCAGTTGCGCGGCGAGAATCTCGTGGCCGTGGTTCAGGCAGCCGGCCAGCAGCAGGGTTTTGTCGAAGAACTGACGAATCTCGGCAATCAGCGAAAACGGGCTCCAGGTCCCGGCGTGTCCACCGGCGCCTGCTGCTACGGCGATCAAGCCATCGACGCCGGCCTCGGCAGCTTTTTCCGCATGGCGTCGGGTCGTCACGTCGTGGAAAACCAGGCCGCCATAGCTGTGCACCGCATCGACCAGCTCTTTTACTGCGCCAAGGCTGGTGATCACGATCGGGACCTTGTGTTCGATGCAGATTGCCAGATCCGCTTGCAGGCGCGGATTGCTGTTGTGAACAATCAGGTTCACCGCATACGGCGCAGGATTTTCCAATAGCGCCAGACCCGCTTCGATTTCCTCCAGCCAGGCTTTGAAGCCGCTGCTTTCACGCTGGTTCAGCGCTGGAAAGCTGCCGACCACACCATTGCGGCAGCAGGCGAGCACCAGTTGTGGATTGGAAATCAGGAACATCGGCGCCGCCACGACAGGCAGACGCAAACGTTGTTCGAGCAAGGCGGGCAGCGACATTGGAAGTACCCCGATAAGTGGCGACTGATTAAGATTAGAACGGCCGTACGACGACCAGAATGACAATAGCCAGCAATATCAGAACCGGCACTTCATTGAACCAGCGATAAAAGACATGGCTGCGGGTGTTTTCGCCACGGGCAAAGCGCTTTACCTGCGCGCCGCACATGTGGTGATAGCCGATCAGGATCACCACCAGGGTCAGCTTCGCGTGCATCCAGGCGCCTTGTCCGAAGTAGGCGCTGGGGTTGAGGCTGATCAGCCAGATCCCGAAAGCCAGCGTGGCGATCATCGCCGGGCCCATGATCCCGCGGTACAGTTTGCGCTCCATGATGCTGAAGCGTTCCTTGCTGATGCTGTCTTCACTTTGCGCGTGGTAGACGAACAGGCGCGGCAGGTAAAACAGGCCGGCAAACCAGCAGACCATGCTGACGATGTGAAGCGCTTTGAGCCACAGATAAAGCATTTTTGGTTATTCCCAGGTTCACGGTAGCCCGAATAGTAGAGAAAGTGTCCCGTCTCGGACATAACTGTTCAATTTTGGCGGCGTCTTTTGTCGCCATACTGCGTTGCCGCTCCTCGCCATAGCGAGCTATGACTCGTCGCGGCGCCTTGTCTGGCAACAAAATCCACTCGTCAAAACTTGAACGTATGCCCGAGACGGGACACATGGCCCTCCGTACGTCACCTTGACGGTTGTCGCAGGGCGGTGCGCGCCCTATTATCGACGGCTTTCCAGTGGGTTCGTTGAGG
The DNA here is from genome assembly GCF_000217955.3 of Pseudomonas fluorescens HK44. Classification (GTDB taxonomy): domain Bacteria; phylum Pseudomonadota; class Gammaproteobacteria; order Pseudomonadales; family Pseudomonadaceae; genus Aquipseudomonas; species Aquipseudomonas fluorescens_AQ. Next base: position 600,980 of record NZ_AFOY02000019.1, read on the forward strand.
GCAGGTTTATGGTCAAGGTCGGTATCGTCGGCGGCACGGGTTACACGGGTGTCGAACTGCTGCGTCTGTTGGCGCAACATCCGCAAGCTGAAGTGGTAGTGATCACTTCCCGATCCGAGGCAGGCCTGGCCGTTGCCGACATGTACCCGAACCTGCGAGGCCACTACGATGGTCTGGCGTTCAGCGTTCCGGACATCAAAACCCTCGGTGCCTGCGACGTGGTGTTCTTCGCCACTCCGCACGGTGTAGCGCATGCGCTGGCCGGTGAATTGCTGGCAGCCGGGACCAAGGTCATCGACCTGTCGGCAGACTTCCGTCTGCAGGACGCGGACGAATGGGCCAAGTGGTACGGGCAGCCGCACGGTGCGCCAGAGTTGTTGGAAGAAGCGGTCTACGGCTTGCCGGAAGTCAATCGCGAGCAGATCAGGCAAGCACGTCTGATCGCGGTTCCGGGTTGCTACCCAACCGCTACGCAACTGGGTTTCCTGCCGTTGCTCGAAGCAGGTCTTGCCGATACTTCGCGCCTGATCGCTGACTGCAAGTCGGGTGTCAGCGGTGCAGGTCGTGGTGCAAGCGTTGGTTCGCTGTATTCCGAAACCTCCGAGAGCATGAAAGCCTATGCCGTTAAAGGGCATCGTCACTTGCCTGAGATTCGCCAGGGGCTGCGTCGCGCTGCAGGCAAGGACGTCGGCCTGACTTTCGTGCCGCACCTGACGCCGATGATTCGCGGTATTCACTCCACGCTCTATGCAACCGTGGTCGACCGCTCCGTGGACTTGCAGGCGCTGTTTGAAAAACGCTATGCCAACGAACCGTTCGTCGATGTCATGCCGGCTGGTAGTCATCCGGAAACCCGCAGCGTGCGTGGCGCGAACGTTTGCCGTATGGCGGTTCATCGTCCGCAGGACGGTGATCTGGTGGTGGTGCTGTCGGTGATCGACAATTTGGTCAAAGGCGCGTCGGGTCAGGCGGTGCAGAACCTGAACATCCTGTTTGGTCTGGACGAGCGCTTGGGCCTGTCCCATGCGGGCATGCTGCCCTAAGGCTTTATCCCGCTCAGCAGAAAGGCCCGTTTAACGGGCCTTTTTGTATTCCGGGCTGACCATTGTGTTGATTGATATACCGTAACAATAGTTGACCGATTTTCTGGGAGAAGCGGATAATGCGCGTCATCACGCATTATGGCGGTGTAACACCGGGAGATAGTCAGCATGAGCGTCGAATCCTTCACCCCCACGGCTTTGCAATTCACCCACGGTGCCGCGCACAAGGTGAAGAGCCTGGTCGATGAAGAGGGTAATGATCGCTTGAAGCTGCGCGTATTCGTTACGGGCGGCGGTTGTTCAGGGTTTCAGTACGGCTTCACATTCGATGAAGAAGTGGCCGATGACGACACCATTGTCGAGCGCGAAGGCGTTAGCCTGGTCGTCGATCCGATGAGCTTCCAGTACCTGGCAGGTGCCGAGGTGGATTATCAGGAAGGTCTGGAAGGCTCGCGTTTCGTGATCAAGAACCCGAATGCCACCACGACCTGTGGTTGCGGCTCTTCGTTTTCGATCTGATCGCACGTCATCGCATCACCAAGCGCCGCATGGCCTCACGGCTTTGCGGCGTTTCGCTGTCTGGTGTTCAGGCGGGGTAGATGGCGCCGAGGACGCGTAAACCGCGAGCGCCGGTGACGCCTGGACGATTGGCCGGGATATTTTCGAGGCAGCAATGGGCCAGCCAGGCGAAGGCCATGGCTTCGACCCAGTCCGGATCTACGCCGTAGGCTGCAGTACTGCTGACCTTGGCGTCTGGCAGCAGGCTGGCGAGCCGCGCCATCAATGTTGCGTTATGGGCGCCACCACCACAGACCAGTAGCTCTTGAGTATCGGTTTGTGCGGCCTGTAGCGATTCGACGATGGTCAACGCCGTCAGCTCAAGCAGCGTGGCTTGCACGTCTTGTGCAGCAAATGCGGGCAGGCGCGCCAGGTGTTGTGTCAGCCATTGCAGGTTGAACACTTCGCGGCCGGTGCTTTTGGGGCCCTTGGTCAGGAAGAACGGATCGCCGAGCAGGGCCTTCAGCAGCACGGGCTCTACGGTGCCGCTTGCAGCCCACTGGCCGTCACGGTCGAAGGTCTCGCCGCGTTGCTGGTGAATCCAGGCGTCCAGCAGGACATTGCCGGGGCCGCAGTCAAAACCCGAGACGGGTTTGCCGGTCTCGATCAGGCTGAGATTACTGAAGCCGCCGACATTCAAGACTGCACGGTTGCCGCTGCGCTCTTCAAACAAGGCTTCATGGAAGGCTGGAACCAGCGGCGCGCCTTGCCCGCCTGCAGCCACGTCGCGGCTACGAAAATCACTGACGACGGTAATTGCGGTCAGTTCGGTCAACAGGGCGGGGTTGCCGATCTGCACGGTGAAACCGCGTGCAGGCTCGTGGCGAATGGTCTGGCCGTGGCTGCCAATCGCTCGGATGTCGTCAGGTTTCAGGTGTTGATCTGCAAGCAGGGTATTGATGCCCAGGGCGGCCAGTTTCACCCAGTTTTGCTGGACGATGGCGCTGCGGGCTATCTCGTCGGGACCGCTGGCGCACAAGGCAAGCAGCTCGGCGCGCAGGGATTCGGGCATGGGAATGTAGTGCGTGGCGATCAGTTTGATCGCCGGTGCTTGCTCGATCAGCGCAATGTCCAGGCCATCAAGGCTGGTACCGGACATCACACCTATATAGAGCGCCATGGCTTAGCGTTTGCTCGAGGCCAGCAGGGTGGCTTTCTCTTGCTCCATGCGCGCCATCAGCGGCTGGCTTTGTTGCAGGAAGCGTGCGCGCTCGGACTTGGCAATCGGATCGGCCATCGGCAGTTTCTGACCCAGCGGATCGACGTGAACGCCGTTGACCTGGAACTCGTAGTGCAAGTGTGGACCGGTAGAGAGGCCGGTAGTGCCGATATAACCGATCACCTGGCCCTGCTTGACGTTACCGCCAGTCTTGATGCCTTTGGCGAAGCCTTGCATGTGGCCGTACAGCGTGCGGTAGGTGTTGCCGTGCTGAATGACAACGGTGTTGCCGTAACCGCCGCGGCGACCGGCCAGCAGTACTTTACCGTCACCGGCAGCCTTGATCGGCGTGCCGCGAGGCGCTGCGTAGTCGACGCCTTTGTGTGCGCGAATTTTGTTCAGAATTGGATGCTTGCGGCCCATGGAGAAACGCGAGCTAATACGGGCGAAGTCCACCGGCGTACGAATGAACGCCTTGCGCATGCTGTTGCCATCGGCCGTGTAGTAGCTGCTGTTGCCTTGCTTGTTGGTGTAGCGCACGGCGGTGTACGTCTTGCCGCGGTTGGTGAAGCGGGCGGAAAGGATGGGGCCATTGCTGACAGCCTTGCCGTTGACGACTTTCTGTTCGTAGATCACGTCGAACTCGTCACCCTGGCGAATATCCTGGGCGAAATCGACGTCATAGCCAAACACGCTGGCCATGTCCATGGTAAGGCTGTGGGACAGGCCGGCACGCGCTGCGGATTGCGAAAGCGAGCTGTTGATCACGCCGTGAACATAGGCGGAGCGCACGGTTGGCTTGGTGGTAATGCGGTTAAAGGTATAGCCCTTGGCGTTTTTGCTCAGGCTGATGCTTTCAACGTCGTTGATCTTGCTGTGCAGATTGGTCAACTGGCCGTCGTGTCCCAGTTCAAACTCGAGTTTCTGGCCGTGTTTAAGCTGGGTGAACTGCTTGGCTTGCTTGTCGCTGGCCAATACGTCGTGCACCGAAGCGGCTGGAAGCCCGACTTTCTCGAACAATGTGGAGAGGGTGTCGCCTTTGGCAACGATCACTTCCCGGTGGCCTGGAGCTTTCTTCTCTTCAACGACCGGTGCCGGCGCTGCTTTAGCTGTTTCCTTGGTATCGTCGGTAGTGGTTTCGATCTGGGCGAATGGAGATTCGACCGGCTCGTTTGTGGCTTGAACGGCGTCAGCAGCGTCTTGATCTTGTGTCAGTTGTTCTGCAGGGCGTTCCAGTTCAAGACTCAGGGTCGTCTTTTTGGCTTCAACGTCACTGGAAGGGAATACCAGGAGCGCCAGGCTGAGGAGGGCGGCAATGCCACTTGCCGCGAGCAGGTGGGTCTTCGGATAAAGCGGCGGCGCTTTAGACGGTTCTGTGGTCATGGGTAATTTGACTTTGGAAAAGATGAATTGGAAAAGATGAATGACATGATGAAGATGAAATAACTGTATAAAATATAACCAAATCATCTCTTAAGCAAGTCGCGAATGCTCTGTTCGCGGATTGGTGTCCGTGCGCCGGGCAAAACTTGTATTTGGTGCGCGATCTTGTATGGTTGGTTCCCTTTGAATCTGAGCCTTGCGGGTCTGTTATGAAGTCGGTTGAAGAGCAGCTAGCGCTGATAAAACGTGGTGCGGAAGAACTGTTGGTCGAGTCCGAGCTGATCGAGAAGCTCAAGCGCGGCCAGCCCCTGCGTATTAAGGCTGGCTTCGATCCGACTGCGCCAGATTTGCACCTGGGTCACACGGTGCTTATTAATAAGTTGCGCCAGTTCCAGGATCTGGGTCATCAGGTGATCTTCCTTATAGGTGACTTCACCGGGATGATCGGTGATCCGAGTGGCAAGAGCGCTACCCGTCCTCCGTTGACGCGTGAGCAGGTCCTCGAAAATGCCGAGACCTATAAGACTCAAGTGTTCAAGATTCTTGATCCGACGAAAACCGAGGTGGCTTTCAACTCCACCTGGATGGATCAGATGGGGCCGGCGGACTTTATTCGACTGACCTCGCAATACACCGTGGCGCGGATGCTTGAGCGCGACGACTTCGACAAGCGCTATTCGACCAATCAGCCAATCGCTATCCACGAGTTCCTGTATCCGCTGGTTCAGGGGTATGACTCGGTTGCGTTGCGCGCGGACGTCGAGTTAGGCGGCACTGATCAGAAGTTCAACCTGCTGATGGGGCGTGAACTGCAGCGCAGTTATGGTCAGGAGGCTCAATGCATTCTGACTATGCCGTTGCTCGAAGGGCTGGATGGCGTGAAGAAGATGTCCAAATCGTTGGGCAACTACGTTGGCATCCAGGAAGCGCCGGGTGTCATGTACGGCAAGCTGGTTTCGATTCCGGACGTGCTGATGTGGCGCTACTTCGAATTGCTCAGCTTTCGCTCCATGGATGAGATCGATGCGTTGCGTGCAGATGTCGAAGCTGGCGCCAATCCGCGGGATATCAAGATCAAGCTGGCTGAAGAGATTGTTGCGCGTTTCCATGGCGAAGAAGCTGCGGCGAATGCTCATCGCGCTGCGGGTAACCGTATGAAGGAAGGCGAACTGCCGGATGATTTGCCAGAGATCGACCTGACTGCGGCTGAGGATATGCCGATCGCAGCTGTGCTTAATAAGGCGGGGCTGGTGAAGAACTCGGCGGTCGCACGTGACCTGCTTGGTTCGGGTGGTGTGCGTATAGATGGCGAAGTGGTTGATCGCACCTTTATATATGCACTGGGCGCGACTCATGTTTGCCAGGCCGGAAAGAAGGCATTTGCGCGTATTACGCTTAAATCCGAGTAAGGCTGAAATTAGGGGTTGACGGCGAATTATATCTGTCTATAATTCGCCCCACTTCCGGCGCAGTCGAAACGGGAAACTCCTTGATAAACAAAGAGTTACGCAGTTTTCGACAGCGGTTACGCTTCAGTTCATCGAAGCCTGAAGGAGTTGGTAAGGCAGTGTGTTTTCGCCTTGTTAGT
>NZ_AFOY02000020.1:2500-52898 GCF_000217955.3 Pseudomonas fluorescens HK44
GTGGGTGATAGCCCTGTACGCGAAAATCTCTTGGTCATGAAATCGAGTAGGACGGAGCACGAGAAACTTTGTCTGAATATGGGGGGACCATCCTCCAAGGCTAAATACTACTGACTGACCGATAGTGAACTAGTACCGTGAGGGAAAGGCGAAAAGAACCCCGGAGAGGGGAGTGAAATAGATCCTGAAACCGTATGCGTACAAGCAGTGGGAGCCCACGTTGTTGGGTGACTGCGTACCTTTTGTATAATGGGTCAGCGACTTATTTTCAGTGGCGAGCTTAACCGAATAGGGGAGGCGTAGCGAAAGCGAGTCTTAATAGGGCGTCTAGTCGCTGGGAATAGACCCGAAACCGGGCGATCTATCCATGGGCAGGTTGAAGGTTGGGTAACACTAACTGGAGGACCGAACCGACTACCGTTGAAAAGTTAGCGGATGACCTGTGGATCGGAGTGAAAGGCTAATCAAGCTCGGAGATAGCTGGTTCTCCTCGAAAGCTATTTAGGTAGCGCCTCATGTATCACTGTAGGGGGTAGAGCACTGTTTCGGCTAGGGGGTCATCCCGACTTACCAAACCGATGCAAACTCCGAATACCTACAAGTGCCGAGCATGGGAGACACACGGCGGGTGCTAACGTCCGTCGTGAAAAGGGAAACAACCCAGACCGTCAGCTAAGGTCCCAAAGTTATGGTTAAGTGGGAAACGATGTGGGAAGGCTTAGACAGCTAGGAGGTTGGCTTAGAAGCAGCCACCCTTTAAAGAAAGCGTAATAGCTCACTAGTCGAGTCGGCCTGCGCGGAAGATGTAACGGGGCTCAAACCATACACCGAAGCTACGGGTATCACTTAGGTGATGCGGTAGAGGAGCGTTCTGTAAGCCTGTGAAGGTGAGTTGAGAAGCTTGCTGGAGGTATCAGAAGTGCGAATGCTGACATGAGTAACGACAATGGGTGTGAAAAACACCCACGCCGAAAGACCAAGGTTTCCTGCGCAACGTTAATCGACGCAGGGTTAGTCGGTCCCTAAGGCGAGGCTGAAAAGCGTAGTCGATGGAAAACAGGTTAATATTCCTGTACTTCTGGTTATTGCGATGGAGGGACGGAGAAGGCTAGGCCAGCTTGGCGTTGGTTGTCCAAGTTTAAGGTGGTAGGCTGAGATCTTAGGTAAATCCGGGATCTTAAGGCCGAGAGCTGATGACGAGTGTTCTTTTAGAACACGAAGTGGTTGATGCCATGCTTCCAAGAAAAGCTTCTAAGCTTCAGGTAACCAGGAACCGTACCCCAAACCGACACAGGTGGTTGGGTAGAGAATACCAAGGCGCTTGAGAGAACTCGGGTGAAGGAACTAGGCAAAATGGCACCGTAACTTCGGGAGAAGGTGCGCCGGTGAGGGTGAAGGACTTGCTCCGTAAGCCCATGCCGGTCGAAGATACCAGGCCGCTGCGACTGTTTATTAAAAACACAGCACTCTGCAAACACGAAAGTGGACGTATAGGGTGTGACGCCTGCCCGGTGCCGGAAGGTTAATTGATGGGGTTAGCTAACGCGAAGCTCTTGATCGAAGCCCCGGTAAACGGCGGCCGTAACTATAACGGTCCTAAGGTAGCGAAATTCCTTGTCGGGTAAGTTCCGACCTGCACGAATGGCGTAACGATGGCGGCGCTGTCTCCACCCGAGACTCAGTGAAATTGAAATCGCTGTGAAGATGCAGTGTATCCGCGGCTAGACGGAAAGACCCCGTGAACCTTTACTATAGCTTTGCACTGGACTTTGAATTTGCTTGTGTAGGATAGGTGGGAGGCTTTGAAGCGTGGACGCCAGTTCGCGTGGAGCCAACCTTGAAATACCACCCTGGCAACTTTGAGGTTCTAACTCAGGTCCGTTATCCGGATCGAGGACAGTGTATGGTGGGTAGTTTGACTGGGGCGGTCTCCTCCTAAAGAGTAACGGAGGAGTACGAAGGTGCGCTCAGACCGGTCGGAAATCGGTCGTAGAGTATAAAGGCAAAAGCGCGCTTGACTGCGAGACAGACACGTCGAGCAGGTACGAAAGTAGGTCTTAGTGATCCGGTGGTTCTGTATGGAAGGGCCATCGCTCAACGGATAAAAGGTACTCCGGGGATAACAGGCTGATACCGCCCAAGAGTTCATATCGACGGCGGTGTTTGGCACCTCGATGTCGGCTCATCACATCCTGGGGCTGAAGCCGGTCCCAAGGGTATGGCTGTTCGCCATTTAAAGTGGTACGCGAGCTGGGTTTAGAACGTCGTGAGACAGTTCGGTCCCTATCTGCCGTGGACGTTTGAGATTTGAGAGGGGCTGCTCCTAGTACGAGAGGACCGGAGTGGACGAACCTCTGGTGTTCCGGTTGTCACGCCAGTGGCATTGCCGGGTAGCTATGTTCGGAATAGATAACCGCTGAAAGCATCTAAGCGGGAAACTAGCCTCAAGATGAGATCTCACTGGGACCTTGAGTCCCCTGAAGGGCCGTCGAAGACTACGACGTTGATAGGTTGGGTGTGTAAGCGCTGTGAGGCGTTGAGCTAACCAATACTAATTGCCCGTGAGGCTTGACCATATAACACCCAAGCAATTTGCGAACTCGAAAGAGGCCAGATTGCGGTGTGTGTGAAGACGAAACGAACCGAAAGTTCGAGCTGCTCACAAAACACCGAAAGCTATCACATACCCAATTTGCTGAAGCGAGGCCATCAGGTCACGACTCAGTACCCGAATTTCTTGACGACCATAGAGCATTGGAACCACCTGATCCCATCCCGAACTCAGCAGTGAAACGATGCATCGCCGATGGTAGTGTGGGGTTTCCCCATGTGAGAGTAGGTCATCGTCAAGATTAAATTCCGAAACCCCTATCTGCGTATGCAGGTAGGGGTTTTGTTTTGCCTGCAAGAAAGTTGATTCTTACGATTTCTATGCAACGGCTCGGGGCATGGCTATCATGCGGGCCTCATTGTGAGGCGATACTTGCATGCTGACGTTGTTAAAGCTTCTGAAGGACGGCCGTTTCCATTCCGGCCAAGCGCTGGGCGCTGCTCTCGGTATCAGTCGTAGCGCTGTATGGAAACAGCTCCAGCACCTCGAGGCTGAGCTGGGTCTTTCTATCCACAAGGTGCGTGGTCGGGGTTACCAGTTGAGTGCGCCGTTGACTCTGCTCAATGCTGCGCAAATCTGTGAGCATTCACCTGCTTGCGACTGGCCCGTACTAGTCTTCGACTCGATTGATTCCACCAATGCTGAAGCTTTGCGCTCTATAGAGCGCGGAATGGCTGCGCCGTTTCTTGTGCTTGCAGAGCGACAAACTGCTGGTCGCGGTCGGCGCGGCCGCAAGTGGGTGAGTCCGTTTGCCGAAAATATCTACTATAGCCTCGTGCTGCGAATTGATGGTGGCATGCGACAGCTTGAGGGGCTCAGCTTGGTCGTCGGCCTGGCGGTGATGCAAACGCTGCGTGATCTGGGTATTGCCGGAGCTGGTTTGAAGTGGCCTAACGATGTCCTGGTTGGTGAGAAGAAAATCGCCGGGATATTGTTGGAGTTGGTCGGGGATCCCGCTGATGTGTGTCATGTCGTTCTGGGTGTGGGAATCAATGTAAATATGCAAATGGCTGATGAGGTCGATCAGCAATGGACCTCTATGCGTCTTGAAGCAGGAAGGGTGTTTGATCGTAATCTTCTAGTGGCGCATCTGGGGATTGTTCTCCAGGAGCACCTGCGTCGTCACCAGTCGGCAGGGTTTTCGTCACTTCAGGCAGAGTGGGAGAAGGGACACTTATGGCAGGGGCGCGCGGTTTCGCTGATTGCTGGAGTGAGCCGGATTGACGGTGAGGTGATAGGGATTGATGGCCAGGGCGCATTGCGTTTGAAGGTGGGTGGCGTAGAAAAAGTGTTTAGTGGTGGTGAGCTAAGTCTGAGGTTGCGCGATGATTCTTGAGCTCGACTGCGGAAACAGTTTTATTAAATGGCGTGTGCTGCACGCAGATGCGGCGCGCTTGGTTGCCGAGGGGGTTGTCGACTCGGATCAAGCCTTACTGGACAGTCTGCACGGTTGTGATGCGCTGAATCTCAAATACTGTCGCCTGGTAAGCGTAAGAACCAATGAGGAGACCGCTGCGCTTGTTTCCTTGCTGGTTGATACATTCGGCGTAACGGTGTCCTGCGCGGCACCGGCTCGTGAAATGTCTGGAGTCCGCAACGGTTACGAGGATTATCAGCGACTGGGCCTTGATCGCTGGCTTGCGATGCTTGGGGCATTTCATCTTGCCCCGGGAGCTTGTCTGGTTCTTGATTTTGGTACTGCGCTTACCGCAGACCTTATTGCCGCGGATGGTGAGCACCTGGGAGGGTTCATTTGTCCAGGAATGCCCTTGATGCGTAATCAGTTACGCACCCATACCCGGCGGATTCGCTATGACGATCTCGCGGCATCCAGGGCGCTCGAGAGCTTTGAGCCAGGGCGAAATACGGTGGAGGCTGTCGAGCGTGGCTGTTCATTAATGTTGAGAGGGTTTGTCCTGACGCAACTGGAGTTGGCGCGCAGCTATTGGGGGCAGGAATTCTCGGTGTTCCTTACTGGTGGCGATGCAGGCCTGGTTTCCGGAATCGTGCCAGAAGCGCGGGTAGTGCCGGATCTCGTATTCGTAGGTTTGGCCATGGCGTGCCCATTGTCCTGAGGTTTTTATGCGTTGGTTGTTTCTGCTGTTGCTGGTCCTCAATGTGTTTTATTACGTTTGGCATCAGCAGGAGGCGCCCTTGCGTGCGAAGGACGTCACTCCGTTGAGTTTGTATAAAGGTTCGCAGCAGGACATTCGCCTGTTGAGTGAGACGCCTGATGCAGCAGCTGCGCGTGACAAGGGTAAATCTGCGCAGGCGGATAGCAGCTGTCTTTACTTGGGTGGCTTTGCTCGTCAGGAGACGGCGAAGGCGCTCGAACAGCGATTGACTGCTCTCGACATCAGGGTTCAGCAGCTATCGGTTTCTCTTCCTGATTCTGTTGGATATTGGATGCGTGTGACCCCGGAAAGCCGGCGATTGGCTGACGATTCCGTATTGCAGAACCTTGCTAAAGAATTCAATGAGTTAAAACATAAAATAATGCCGTGTGAGGGGGTTGCAACTGATGAATAGGTTGCATAGAATGGCGCCCGCTTCGCAGTGAAGACCTTTAACGGTCAACGGTGCGAAGCGAAGTCAACGCAGCTAACCTCAGGTTTTTAATGAGAAAATGCTTGACAGAAGGCTGGCATGATGTAGAATGCCGGCTCGCTTAGGAGGGGTTCCCGAGCGGCCAAAGGGATCAGACTGTAAATCTGACGTCTACGACTTCGAAGGTTCGAATCCTTCCCCCTCCACCATTTTTAGCGTGAGCTGCAAGCTTACGCGGGTATAGTTTAGTGGTAGAACCTCAGCCTTCCAAGCTGATGATGCGGGTTCGATTCCCGCTACCCGCTCCAAGTTTGCAGGTTGTGCAAAGTGTTTCGCTCTTGTAGCTCAGTTGGTAGAGCACACCCTTGGTAAGGGTGAGGTCAGCGGTTCAAATCCGCTCAAGAGCTCCATATAACAAGGCAGATATGAAAATATCTGCCTTTGTTTTAATGGTTAGTGTGACTTGCTTAATTCTTCTCCTAGGGGTGATTTCGATGGCTAAGGAAAAGTTCGAACGTAATAAGCCGCACGTCAACGTAGGCACCATTGGTCACGTCGACCACGGTAAGACTACTCTGACTGCCGCTCTGACTCGAGTCTGTTCCGAGGTTTTCGGTTCGGCAAAGGTCGACTTCGACAAGATCGATAGCGCCCCAGAAGAAAAAGCTCGTGGTATTACCATTAACACCGCTCACGTCGAGTATGATTCGGCCGTGCGTCACTACGCACACGTTGATTGCCCGGGTCACGCCGACTACGTAAAAAACATGATCACCGGCGCTGCTCAGATGGATGGCGCTATTCTGGTTTGCTCGGCCGCTGATGGTCCGATGCCGCAAACCCGTGAGCACATCCTGCTGTCTCGTCAGGTGGGCGTTCCGTATATCGTTGTCTTCCTGAACAAGGCTGACATGGTTGACGACGCTGAGCTGTTGGAGCTGGTTGAGATGGAAGTGCGCGATCTGTTGAGCGCCTACGATTTCCCGGGTGATGACACTCCAATCATCATCGGTTCGGCTTTGATGGCTCTGAATGGTCAAGACGACAACGAGATGGGCACTACTGCCGTCAAAAAGTTGGTTGAGACTCTGGATAGCTACATTCCGCAGCCGGAGCGTGCTATCGACAAGCCGTTCCTGATGCCTATCGAGGATGTGTTCTCGATCTCGGGTCGCGGTACTGTTGTAACTGGTCGTGTTGAGCGTGGCATTGTCCGCATTCAGGAAGAGGTTGAGATTGTTGGTCTTCGTGACACTGTCAAAACTACCTGTACTGGTGTTGAGATGTTTCGCAAGCTGCTCGACGAAGGTCGTGCTGGCGAGAACTGCGGTGTGCTGCTGCGTGGCACCAAGCGTGACGATGTTGAGCGTGGTCAGGTTCTGGTTAAGCCGGGTACCGTTAAGCCGCACACCAAGTTCACTGCAGAGGTTTATGTTCTGAGCAAGGAAGAAGGCGGTCGTCATACTCCGTTCTTCAAGGGCTACCGTCCACAGTTCTACTTCCGTACTACTGATGTGACTGGTAACTGCGAGCTGCCAGAAGGTGTTGAGATGGTAATGCCGGGTGACAACGTCCAGATGACTGTCACTCTGATCAAAACCATCGCGATGGAAGATGGTCTTCGCTTCGCTATCCGTGAGGGCGGGCGTACCGTTGGCGCTGGTGTCGTGGCCAAAGTCATCGAGTAAGTTGTTGTAATGTCTTTTTTAGGCCGGCATAATGGTCGGCCTAATTTTGTTTTAGGTCAGTAGCTCAATTGGCAGAGCGACGGTCTCCAAAACCGTAGGTTGGGGGTTCGATTCCCTCCTGACCTGCCAGATTCACTCAGTGTGTCTGGCTTTCTTTTCACAGGATCTTCATAGATGACTCCTAAAGCTGAAGCTCAAGGCTCTCGCTTCGATCTGCTCAAGTGGCTTGTAGTAGTCGCCTTGGTGGTTGTTGGCGTTGTCGGCAATCAGTATTACCATGCTGCGCCGATCCTGTACCGTGTACTCGCTTTGCTTGTTATTGCCGCTGTAGCTGCCTTTGTAGGCCTGCAGACGGTCAAGGGCAAGTCTTTCTTTGTACTGGTTAAGGAAGCTCGCACCGAGATTCGTAAAGTCGTGTGGCCAACTCGCCAAGAAACCACGCAGACCACCCTGATTGTGGTGGCTGTTGTTCTGGTTATGGCGTTGCTGTTGTGGGGGCTTGATTCCCTGCTCGGCTGGCTTGTTTCCTTGATTGTTGGCTAAGGGTGTCCCGTGGCTAAGCGTTGGTACGTTGTGCATGCTTACTCGGGTTACGAGAAGCATGTCATGCGCTCGTTGATCGAGCGCGTAAAGCTGGCTGGCATGGAAGATGGCTTCGGCGAAATTCTGGTTCCCACTGAAGAAGTGGTTGAAATGCGTAATGGCCAGAAACGCAAAAGCGAGCGTAAGTTCTTCCCAGGCTACGTGCTGGTTCAGATGGACATGAATGAGGGTACTTGGCACTTGGTCAAGGATACTCCTCGGGTGATGGGCTTTATCGGTGGTACAGCTGATAAGCCGGCGCCGATCACTGACAAAGAAGCAGAGGCAATTCTGCGTCGTGTCGCTGATGGTAGCGACAAGCCGAAGCCCAAGACTCTGTTCGAGCCGGGTGAAGTGGTTCGTGTTACCGACGGTCCGTTCGCTGATTTTAATGGCACGGTCGAAGAAGTTAACTACGAAAAGAGCCGGATCCAAGTCGCTGTGCTCATTTTCGGTCGCTCTACTCCGGTAGAGCTAGAGTTCAGCCAGGTCGAAAAGGTCTAGCCGAACAAGCATCCCAACCCCGCAGCCCTAGGCTGTGGGGTTTTGTCGTCACTGGGATAAACGCGCAAGTAACCGGGGAGCCTTTCGAGGCGTTCGAACCCGTAATTGGAGTGCCTCATGGCCAAGAAGATTACCGCTTACATCAAGCTGCAAGTGAAGGCCGCTCAGGCTAACCCAAGCCCACCTGTTGGTCCTGCTCTGGGTCAGCACGGCGTGAACATCATGGAGTTCTGCAAGGCTTTCAACGCCCGTACTCAGGGTATTGAGCCAGGCCTGCCGACTCCAGTGATCATCACTGTCTACAGCGACCGTAGCTTCACTTTCGAAACAAAAAGCACCCCGGCTTCGGTTCTGCTGAAGAAGGCTGCTGGTTTGACTAGCGGTTCCGCTCGTCCAAACACCGTTAAGGTTGGCACTGTAACTCGTGCTCAGCTGGAAGAAATCGCGAAAACCAAAAACGCGGATCTGACTGCAGCTGATATGGAAGCAGCCGTGCGTACTATCGCCGGTTCTGCTCGTAGCATGGGCCTTAACGTGGAGGGTGTGTAATGGCTAAGCTGACCAAGCGCCAAAAGGCTATCGCCGGCAAAATCGAAGCAGGCAAGGCCTACAATTTTGTAGACGCCGCTGCTCTGCTGGCTGAGCTGTCGACTGTCAAGTTCAGCGAGTCGTTCGACGTTGCTGTGAACCTGGGTGTTGACCCGCGTAAATCTGACCAGGTTGTTCGTAGTGCTACCGTGCTGCCACACGGCACTGGCAAGACCGTTCGCGTTGCTGTGTTCACCCAGGGCCCAGCAGCTGAAGCTGCTCTGGCCGCCGGCGCTGATCGCGTAGGCATGGACGACCTGGCTGCCGAAATGAAAGGCGGCGACCTGAACTATGACGTAGTTATTGCTTCCCCGGATGCAATGCGCGTTGTAGGTCAGTTGGGTCAGATCCTCGGTCCACGTGGCCTGATGCCTAACCCTAAAGTCGGCACCGTAACGCCAGACGTAGCTACCGCGGTTAAAAACGCAAAAGCTGGTCAGGTTCGTTATCGCACTGACAAAAACGGCATCATCCACACCTCCGTTGGCAAAGTCGGCTTCGATGCCGTCAAGCTGAAGGAAAACGTTGAAGCCCTGATCGCTGATCTGAAGCGCATCAAGCCAGCTTCCTCGAAAGGTATTTACGTCAAACGCGTTACCCTGAGCACCACTATGGGCCCAGGTCTGGTCATCGACCAAGGTTCGCTCGACGCGTAAGACACAGATTGGCGCAAGTAATTGCGCCAATTGAAAAATTGGGGTCCCTGCCTGGCGGGGGCTATCCAAGACCGTAGGCGACGAAAGTCTTAAACCTCAAGCCTACGCAGATGGTGCTCCCGGTTCCTTACCGAATCAGACACCAAAACGACATCCGGCCCCGGCTGGATGAAACGGTAACAAGCAGGAGTTAAACCCGTGGCAATTAAACTCGAAGACAAGAAGGCCATCGTCGCTGAAGTCAACGAGGCTGCCAAAGCTGCTCTGTCCGCTGTCGTGGCTGATGCCCGTGGCGTAACAGTAGGCGCTATGACCGGACTCCGTAAAGAGGCTCGTGAAGCTGGCGTTTACGTACGTGTTGTACGTAACACCCTGCTCAAACGCGCTGTTGCTGACACTGAATACAGTGTTCTCAACGACGTGTTCACTGGCCCGACCTTGATTGCATTCTCCAAAGAACATCCGGGCGCTGCTGCTCGTATCTTCAAGGAATTCGCAAAAGGTCAGGACAAGTTCGAGATCAAGGCAGCTGCGTTCGAGGGCAAGTTCCTCGCAGCTAACCAAATCGACGTACTGGCAACTCTGCCGACCCGTGACGAAGCAATTTCTCAGCTGATGAGCGTGATTCAAGGCGCTACCAGCAAGTTGGCTCGTACTCTGGCGGCAATTCGCGACCAGAAAGAAGCTGCTGCAGCCTAAGGCTCACCATCTTCTCGCGTTTTTTGTTTATTTCGATGGTCGCGTAGGCCGTCCCCCAATTCAGGAATTAGAGTCATGTCTATCTCTCAAAACGATATCCTTGAAGCCGTTGGCAACATGTCCGTAATGGAAGTTGTTGAACTGATCAAAGCTTTCGAAGAAAAATTCGGCGTTACCGCTGCTGCTGCATCGGCTGGTCCAGCTGTTGCTGCTGCCGTTGCTGAAGAGCAAACCGAATTCAACGTCATGCTGACCGAAGCTGGCGAGAAGAAAGTTAACGTGATCAAGGCTGTACGTGAACTGACCGGTCTGGGCCTGAAAGAAGCCAAGGCTGTAGTTGACGGCGCTCCTGCCATGGTTCTGGAAGCTGTTGCCAAAGACGCAGCTGACAAAGCCAAAGCAGTTCTGGAAGAAGCAGGCGCTAAAGTCGAGCTGAAGTAAGCTTCGACTTTGCGTCTCCAGCCCGAGCGTTAAGCGAAAGGCTGATGGCTGGTGGCTCTTGCCACCGGCCTTTTTCCGTTATTGGCAGCCGACTGGGTCGGTGCTGATAACGAGCTGTAACCACCCGATGCGGTGGCGCAAACCATGGGGTTTGCACGATTTTCTGGCTGCTCCCGTCGGGAGGGGCCAAACAAGCAGGTGACCAAGCTGGGGAACGCTGATGGCTTACTCATATACTGAGAAAAAACGTATCCGCAAGGACTTTAGCAAGTTGCCGGACGTCATGGATGTGCCGTACCTCCTGGCCATCCAGCTGGATTCGTATCGTGAATTCTTGCAAGCGGGAGCGACTAAAGATCAGTTCCGCGACGTGGGCCTGCATGCGGCCTTCAAATCCGTTTTCCCGATCATCAGCTACTCCGGCAATGCTGCGCTGGAGTACGTCGGTTATCGCCTGGGCGAACCGGCATTTGATGTCAAAGAATGCGTATTGCGCGGTGTGACTTACGCCGTACCTTTGCGGGTAAAAGTGCGCCTGATCATTTTCGACAAAGAATCGTCGAACAAAGCGATCAAGGACATCAAAGAGCAAGAAGTCTACATGGGTGAAATCCCCCTGATGACTGAGAACGGTACCTTCGTAATCAACGGTACCGAGCGTGTAATCGTTTCCCAGCTGCACCGTTCCCCGGGCGTGTTCTTCGACCACGACCGTGGCAAGACGCACAGCTCCGGCAAACTGCTGTACTCCGCGCGGATCATTCCTTACCGCGGTTCGTGGCTGGACTTCGAGTTCGACCCGAAAGACTGCGTATTCGTGCGTATCGACCGTCGTCGCAAGCTGCCTGCATCGGTACTGCTGCGCGCGCTCGGCTATACTACTGAAGAAGTGCTGGACGCGTTCTACACCACCAACGTCTTCCACGTGCAAGGTGAAAACCTTAGCTTGGAACTGGTGCCTCAGCGCCTGCGCGGTGAAATTGCTGTCCTCGATATTCAGGATGACAAAGGCAAGGTTATTGTCGAGCAAGGTCGTCGTATCACCGCTCGTCACATCAACCAGCTGGAAAAAGCCGGGATCAAAGAGCTGCAAGTGCCTCTGGACTACGTCCTGGGTCGCACTACCGCCAAGGTCATCGTGCATCCGGCTACCGGCGAAATCCTGGCAGAGTGCAATACCGAGCTGAACACCGAAATCCTGGCGAAAATCGCCAAGGCCCAGGTTGTTCGCATCGAGACTCTGTACACCAACGATATCGACTGCGGTCCGTTCGTCTCCGACACACTGAAGATCGACTCCACCAGCAACCAATTGGAAGCGCTGGTCGAGATCTATCGCATGATGCGTCCAGGCGAGCCGCCAACCAAAGACGCTGCCGAGACTCTGTTCAACAACCTGTTCTTCAGCCCTGAGCGTTATGACCTGTCTGCGGTCGGCCGGATGAAGTTCAACCGTCGTATCGGTCGTACCGAGATTGAAGGTTCGGGCGTGTTGTGCAAAGAAGACATCGTTGCGGTATTGAAGACTCTGGTCGACATCCGTAACGGCAAAGGCATCGTCGATGACATCGACCACCTGGGTAACCGTCGTGTTCGCTGCGTAGGCGAAATGGCCGAGAACCAGTTCCGCGTTGGCCTGGTACGCGTTGAGCGTGCGGTCAAAGAGCGTCTGTCGATGGCAGAAAGCGAAGGCCTGATGCCGCAAGACCTGATCAACGCCAAGCCAGTGGCTGCGGCGGTGAAAGAGTTCTTCGGTTCCAGCCAGCTGTCCCAGTTCATGGACCAGAACAACCCGCTGTCCGAGATCACCCACAAGCGTCGTGTCTCTGCACTCGGCCCTGGCGGTCTGACTCGTGAGCGTGCCGGCTTTGAAGTTCGTGACGTACACCCGACTCACTACGGTCGTGTATGCCCGATTGAAACGCCGGAAGGTCCGAACATCGGTCTGATCAACTCCTTGGCCGCCTATGCGCGCACCAACCAGTACGGCTTCCTCGAGAGCCCGTACCGCGTGGTAAAAGACGCTCTGGTCACCGACGAGATCGTGTTCCTGTCCGCCATCGAAGAAGCTGATCACGTGATCGCTCAGGCTTCGGCCACGATGAACGACAAGAAAGTCCTGGTCGACGAACTGGTAGCTGTTCGTCACTTGAACGAGTTCACCGTCAAGGCGCCGGAAGACGTCACCTTGATGGACGTATCGCCGAAGCAGGTAGTTTCGGTTGCAGCGTCGCTGATCCCGTTCCTCGAGCACGACGACGCCAACCGTGCGTTGATGGGTTCGAACATGCAGCGTCAAGCTGTACCAACCCTGCGCGCTGACAAGCCGCTGGTAGGTACCGGCATGGAGCGTAACGTGGCTCGTGACTCCGGCGTTTGCGTCGTGGCTCGTCGTGGCGGCGTGATCGACTCCGTTGATGCCAGCCGTATCGTGGTCCGTGTTGCTGATGACGAAGTTGAAACCGGCGAAGCTGGTGTCGACATCTACAACCTGACCAAATACACCCGCTCCAACCAGAACACCTGCATCAACCAGCGTCCGCTGGTGAGCAAGGGTGATCGGGTTCAGCGTAGCGACATCATGGCCGACGGCCCGTCCACCGACATGGGTGAACTGGCTCTGGGCCAGAACATGCGCATCGCGTTCATGGCGTGGAACGGCTTCAACTTCGAAGACTCCATCTGCCTGTCCGAGCGTGTGGTTCAGGAAGACCGCTTTACCACGATCCACATCCAGGAACTGACCTGTGTGGCACGTGACACCAAGCTTGGGCCAGAGGAAATCACTGCAGACATCCCGAACGTGGGTGAAGCTGCACTGAACAAGCTGGACGAAGCCGGTATCGTTTACGTAGGTGCTGAAGTTGGCGCAGGCGACATTCTGGTTGGTAAGGTCACTCCGAAAGGCGAGACCCAACTGACTCCGGAAGAGAAGCTGTTGCGTGCGATCTTCGGTGAAAAAGCCAGCGACGTTAAAGACACTTCCCTGCGCGTACCTACCGGTACCAAGGGTACTGTCATCGACGTACAGGTCTTCACCCGTGACGGTGTTGAGCGTGATGCTCGTGCTCTGTCGATCGAGAAGACTCAACTCGACGAGATCCGCAAGGACCTGAACGAAGAGTTCCGTATCGTTGAAGGCGCTACTTTCGAACGTCTGCGTTCCGCTCTGGTCGGCCACAAAGCCGAAGGCGGCGCCGGTCTGAAGAAAGGTCAGGAAATCACCGACGAAGTTCTCGACGGTCTTGAGCATGGCCAGTGGTTCAAGCTGCGCATGGCTGAAGATGCTCTGAACGAGCAGCTCGAGAAGGCTCAGGCCTACATCGTTGATCGCCGCCGTCTGCTGGACGACAAGTTCGAAGACAAGAAGCGCAAACTGCAGCAGGGCGATGACCTGGCTCCAGGCGTGCTGAAAATCGTCAAGGTCTACCTGGCAATCCGTCGCCGCATCCAGCCGGGCGACAAGATGGCCGGTCGTCACGGTAACAAGGGTGTGGTCTCCGTGATCATGCCGGTTGAAGACATGCCGCACGATGCCAATGGCACCCCGGTCGACGTCGTCCTCAACCCGTTGGGCGTACCTTCGCGTATGAACGTTGGTCAGATCCTTGAAACCCACCTGGGCCTTGCGGCCAAAGGCCTGGGCGAGAAGATCAACCGTATGATCGAAGAGCAGCGCAAGGTTGCTGACCTTCGCAAGTTCCTGCACGAGATCTACAACGAGATCGGCGGTCGCAACGAAGAGCTGGACACCTTCTCCGACCAGGAAATCCTGGATCTGGCGAAGAACCTGCGCGGCGGCGTACCGATGGCCACTCCGGTGTTCGACGGTGCCAAGGAAAGCGAAATCAAGGCCATGCTGAAACTGGCAGACCTGCCGGAAAGCGGCCAGATGCAGCTGACTGACGGTCGTACCGGCAACAAGTTCGAGCGCCCGGTTACCGTTGGCTACATGTACATGCTGAAGCTGAACCACTTGGTAGACGACAAGATGCACGCTCGTTCTACCGGTTCGTACAGCCTGGTTACCCAGCAGCCGCTGGGTGGTAAGGCGCAGTTCGGTGGTCAGCGTTTCGGGGAGATGGAGGTCTGGGCACTGGAAGCATACGGTGCTGCATACACTCTGCAAGAAATGCTCACAGTGAAGTCGGACGATGTGAACGGTCGGACCAAGATGTACAAAAACATCGTGGACGGCGATCACCGTATGGAGCCGGGCATGCCCGAGTCCTTCAACGTGTTGATCAAGGAAATTCGTTCCCTCGGCATCGATATCGATCTGGAAACCGAATAACACGTGACGCGAATGAGAGCGGGGCAGGATTGCCCGCTCTCTGCTCCGCCAGGAGGAAAGGCCTTGAAAGACCTACTGAATTTGCTGAAAAACCAGGGTCAAGTCGAAGAGTTCGACGCCATCCGTATCGGATTGGCATCGCCTGAGATGATCCGTTCGTGGTCGTTCGGTGAAGTTAAAAAGCCGGAAACCATCAACTACCGTACGTTCAAACCTGAGCGTGACGGCCTGTTCTGCGCCAAGATCTTTGGCCCGGTAAAGGATTACGAGTGCCTGTGCGGTAAGTACAAGCGCTTGAAGCACCGTGGTGTGATCTGCGAGAAGTGCGGCGTTGAAGTCGCGCTGGCAAAAGTTCGTCGTGAGCGCATGGCGCACATCGAACTGGCCTCGCCAGTTGCCCACATCTGGTTCCTGAAATCGCTGCCGTCCCGTATCGGCTTGCTGATGGACATGACCCTGCGTGATATCGAACGTGTTCTCTACTTCGAGAGCTATGTCGTTATCGATCCAGGCATGACCACCCTTGAAAAAGGTCAGCTGCTCAACGACGAGCAGTACTTCGAAGCGCTGGAAGAGTTCGGCGACGATTTCGATGCCCGCATGGGTGCCGAAGCTGTCCGTGAACTGCTGCACGCTATCGACCTGGAACACGAGATTGGTCGTCTGCGTGAAGAAATTCCGCAAACCAACTCCGAAACCAAAATCAAGAAGCTGTCCAAGCGTCTGAAGTTGATGGAAGCCTTCCAGGGTTCCGGCAACTTGCCAGAGTGGATGGTGCTGACCGTTCTGCCGGTTCTGCCGCCAGATCTGCGTCCACTGGTCCCATTGGATGGCGGTCGTTTCGCGACTTCCGACCTCAATGACCTGTATCGTCGAGTGATCAACCGTAACAACCGCTTGAAGCGCCTGCTTGATCTGTCCGCTCCGGACATCATCGTGCGCAACGAAAAGCGTATGTTGCAGGAAGCTGTCGACGCCTTGCTCGATAACGGTCGTCGTGGCCGCGCTATCACCGGTTCCAACAAGCGTCCTCTGAAATCCCTGGCTGACATGATCAAGGGTAAGCAGGGTCGTTTCCGTCAGAACTTGCTCGGTAAGCGTGTTGACTACTCCGGTCGTTCGGTAATTACCGTAGGTCCGACCCTGCGTCTGCACCAATGCGGTCTGCCGAAGAAAATGGCTCTCGAGCTGTTCAAGCCGTTCATTTTCGGCAAGCTGGAAATGCGTGGTCTCGCGACCACCATCAAAGCTGCCAAGAAGATGGTTGAGCGCGAACTGCCGGAAGTTTGGGACGTTCTCGCTGAAGTTATCCGCGAACACCCAGTGCTTCTCAACCGTGCACCTACCCTTCACCGTTTGGGTATCCAGGCATTTGAACCGGTTCTGATCGAAGGTAAAGCTATCCAGCTGCACCCGCTGGTCTGCGCCGCGTACAACGCCGACTTCGACGGCGACCAAATGGCCGTGCACGTACCGCTGACACTGGAAGCCCAGTTGGAAGCGCGCGCGTTGATGATGTCGACCAACAACATTCTGTCGCCAGCCAACGGTGAGCCAATCATCGTTCCGTCGCAGGACGTTGTATTGGGTCTGTACTACATGACTCGTGAAGCGATCAACGCCAAAGGCGAAGGTCGTGTGTTCGCGGATCTGCAAGAAGTTGACCGTGTGTTCCGTGCCGGCGAAGCCGCACTGCACGCCAAGGTTAAAGTGCGGATCAACGAAACCGTCAACGACCGTGACGGTGGCAGCGTGAGCAACACCCGTATCGTCGACACCACTGTCGGCCGTGCGCTGTTGTTCCAGGTTGTGCCAAAAGGTCTGTCGTACGATGTCGTCAACCTGCCAATGAAGAAAAAGGCGATCTCCAAGCTGATCAACCAGTGCTACCGCGTGGTTGGTTTGAAAGAGACCGTGATCTTCGCTGACCAGTTGATGTACACCGGTTTCGCCTATTCGACCATTTCCGGCGTTTCCATCGGTGTTAACGACTTCGTTATCCCGGATGAAAAGGCCCGCATCATCAGTGCTGCCACCGATGAAGTGAAAGAGATCGAAAGTCAGTACGCCTCCGGCCTGGTAACCCAGGGCGAGAAGTACAACAAAGTGATCGACCTTTGGTCCAAGGCGAACGACGAAGTTTCCAAGGCGATGATGGCCAACCTCTCGAAAGAGAAAGTCATCGACCGTCATGGCGTCGAAGTCGAGCAAGAGTCCTTCAACTCGATGTACATGATGGCCGACTCGGGCGCACGGGGTTCTGCTGCGCAGATCCGTCAGCTCGCCGGTATGCGTGGCCTGATGGCCAAGCCGGACGGTTCCATCATCGAAACGCCGATTACTGCGAACTTCCGTGAAGGTTTGAGCGTACTTCAGTACTTCATCTCCACTCACGGTGCTCGTAAAGGTCTGGCGGATACCGCGTTGAAAACTGCGAACTCCGGTTACCTGACTCGTCGTCTGGTAGACGTAGCGCAGGATCTGGTGGTAACCGAGATCGATTGCGGCACCGAACACGGTCTGCTGATGACTCCGCACATTGAAGGCGGTGACGTTGTAGAGCCGTTGGGTGAGCGTGTATTGGGTCGTGTGATCGCCCGTGACGTGTTCAAGCCAGGTACCGAGGAAATCATCGTTCCTGCCGGCACTCTGGTAGACGAGAAGTGGGTTGAATTCATCGAGCTGAACAGCATCGACGAAGTGATCGTGCGTTCGCCGATCAGCTGCGAAACCCGTTATGGCATTTGCGCCAAGTGCTACGGCCGTGATCTGGCTCGTGGTCACCAGGTGAACATCGGTGAAGCTGTCGGCGTAATCGCTGCCCAGTCGATCGGTGAGCCGGGTACCCAGCTGACAATGCGTACGTTCCACATCGGTGGTGCGGCAAGCCGGACCTCCGCAGCCGACAGCGTTCAGGTGAAGAATGGCGGTACCGTCCGTCTGCATAACCTGAAGCACGTTGAGCGAGTGGATGGTTGCCTGGTTGCTGTATCCCGTTCCGGTGAGCTGGCAATCGCTGATGACTACGGTCGTGAGCGCGAGCGCTACAAGCTACCGTACGGTGCCGTGATTTCGGTTAAAGAAGGTGACAAGGTCGACGCTGGTGCAATCGTGGCCAAGTGGGATCCGCACACTCACCCGATCGTTACCGAAATGAAAGGTACCGTGACCTACGTGGGCATGGAAGAAGGCATCACGATCAAGCGTCAGACTGACGAATTGACCGGTATGACCAACATTGAAGTACTCGACGCCAAAGACCGTCCAGCTGCCGGTAAAGACATCCGTCCTGCAGTGAAGATGGTTGATGACAATGGCAAGGATCTCTTGCTGCCGGGTACCGACGTAATTGCTCAGTACTTCCTGCCTGCCAACGCCCTGGTCGGTGTGGCGGACGGTGCGAAAATCGCGATCGGTGATGTTATCGCGCGTATTCCGCAAGAGACTTCGAAGACCCGTGACATCACCGGTGGTCTGCCGCGTGTTGCCGACTTGTTCGAAGCCCGTCGTCCGAAAGAAGCCTCGATTCTGGCTGAAGTCAGCGGCACCATCGCGTTCGGTAAAGAGACCAAAGGCAAGCGCCGTCTGGTCATTACCCCGAACGACGGTAGCGATCCGTATGAAGAGCTGATTCCGAAGTGGCGTCACCTGAACGTCTTCGAAGGCGAACAAGTGAACCGCGGCGAAGTTATCTCCGACGGCCCGAGCGATCCACACGACATCCTGCGTCTGCTGGGTGTGAGTGCGCTGGCCAAGTACATTGTTAACGAGATCCAGGACGTTTACCGTCTGCAAGGCGTGAAGATCAACGATAAGCACATCGAGACCATCCTGCGTCAGATGCTGCGTAAAGTTGAAATCGCTGAATCCGGCGATTCCACTTTCATCAAGGGCGACCAGATGGAATTGACTCACGTCCTGGTAGAGAACGAGCGTTTGGCTGGCGACGACAAGTTCGTTTCCAAGTTCACTCGCGTTCTGCTGGGTATCACCAAGGCGTCGTTGTCGACCGAATCGTTCATCTCGGCGGCCTCTTTCCAAGAGACCACTCGCGTACTGACCGAAGCGGCGGTAACCGGCAAGCGCGATTACCTGCGCGGCCTGAAAGAAAACGTGGTCGTGGGTCGTTTGATCCCGGCAGGTACCGGTCTGGCTTATCACAGCGAGCGCAAGCGCCGCCGTGATGCTGACAAACCGTTGCGCGTAAGCGCCAGTGAAGTGGAAGCTGCACTGACCGAAGCGCTGAACTCGAGTGGTAACTGAGTTCTGCGATAAATAAGTGTGGGGCCCTGGCGCCCCCGCTCATCGAATCGAGACAATTTGTCGAGGTTGGATGAGCGGGGAGGTCGGGGCCTTGCCTTGACTGGGGACAAGATCCTCTTTAGACTCTTGTACCCCTAAATTTGGCGGGAATTCGTTCCTGCCATTTTGCTTTTCTTGCAAGACAATAGCGTCGCAAGACAACAGTGGAGCTAGTAGATGGCAACTATCAACCAGCTGGTACGTCAGCCGCGTAAGCGTATCGTCGAGAAATCCGACGTGCCTGCGCTGCAGAACTGCCCGCAACGTCGTGGCGTATGCACCCGTGTGTATACCACCACGCCGAAAAAACCTAACTCGGCACTGCGTAAAGTATGCCGTGTGCGTCTGACCAACGGTTTCGAGGTTTCCTCGTACATCGGCGGTGAAGGCCACAACCTGCAAGAGCACAGCGTGGTACTGATCCGCGGCGGTCGTGTAAAAGACTTGCCAGGTGTTCGTTACCACACCGTACGCGGTTCTTTGGATACTTCCGGCGTTAAAGGTCGTAACCAGGGTCGTTCGAAGTACGGTACCAAGAAGCCTAAGTAGTAGCGGCTTTTTGTAAACACTGAATTATCTATTTTCTGAGTCGATAAGAGTAAGGTCGGAGGCGTCCCGAAAGGGCACCGATTCCGAGCGAACCTGAAGACCGTTTGAGGGCTTATCCATGCCAAGAAGACGCGTAGCAGCCAAGCGCGAAGTGCTTGACGATCCAAAATACGGAAGCCAAATCCTGGCCAAGTTCATGAACCACGTGATGGAGAGCGGCAAGAAAGCCGTTGCCGAGCGTATCGTTTATGGCGCGCTGGAAAAGGTTAAAGAACGCAAGAACAGCGATCCCCTGGAAATCTTCGAGAAAGCTCTCGACGCCATCGCTCCGCTGGTCGAAGTGAAGTCGCGCCGTGTAGGTGGTGCTACTTACCAGGTTCCGGTCGAAGTTCGTCCGTCCCGTCGTAACGCTCTGGCAATGCGCTGGTTGGTAGACTTCGCCCGTAAGCGCGGCGAGAAGTCTATGGCTCTGCGTTTGGCTGGCGAACTGTTGGACGCTGCTGAAGGTAAAGGTGCTGCTGTTAAGAAGCGTGAAGACGTGCACCGTATGGCTGAAGCTAACAAAGCTTTCTCGCACTACCGCTTCTAATTTTAGCTTCACTAATTTTGCGAGGGCTTTATGGCTCGTACTACTCCGATTAGCCGCTACCGTAACATCGGTATCGTTGCTCACGTGGATGCTGGTAAAACCACTACCACTGAGCGCGTCCTTTTTTACACCGGCAAAAGTCACAAGATGGGCGAGGTGCATGACGGCGCCGCGACCACGGACTGGATGGTGCAGGAGCAGGAGCGTGGTATTACCATTACTTCTGCTGCTATCACCGCCTTCTGGCAGGGTTCTGCGAAGCAGCACAAGGACCAATACCGCTTCAACGTCATTGACACCCCGGGCCACGTAGACTTCACCATTGAAGTTGAGCGTTCCCTGCGTGTACTCGATGGCGCGGTCGTTGTGTTCTGTGGTACTTCGGGTGTTGAACCTCAGTCCGAAACCGTATGGCGTCAAGCCAACAAGTACGGTGTTCCACGTATCGTTTACGTGAACAAGATGGACCGTGCTGGTGCGAACTTCCTGCGCGTGATCGCTCAGATCAAGCAGCGTCTGGGTCACACTCCGGTGCCAATCCAGTTGGCTATCGGTTCCGAAGACAACTTCCAGGGTCAGATCGATCTGATGACCATGGAAGCGGTTTACTGGAACGATGCTGACAAGGGCATGACGCCTCGTCGCGAAGCTATCCCTGCTGAGCTGCAGGAACTGGCTGAAGAGTGGCGTAGCAACATGGTTGAGGCTGCGGCTGAAGCCAGTGAAGAGCTGATGAACAAGTACCTCGAAGGGGAAGAACTCTCCATCGAGGAAATCAAGGCTGCTCTGCGTCAGCGTACTATCGCTGGTGAGATCGTTCTGGCTGTTTGCGGTTCTTCCTTCAAGAACAAGGGTGTTCCCCTGGTTCTCGACGCCGTTATCGACTACTTGCCTGCTCCTACCGATATTCCTGCCATCAAGGGTACTGACCCGGATGACGAGGAAAAGCAAATGGAGCGTCATGCGAGCGACGACGAGCCGTTCTCGGCTCTGGCGTTCAAGATCGCTACCGACCCATTCGTGGGTACCTTGACCTTTGTTCGTGTTTACTCGGGCGTGTTGGCCTCCGGCGACGGCGTGATCAACTCGGTTAAAGGCAAGAAAGAGCGCGTGGGTCGTATGGTGCAAATGCACGCAAACGCCCGTGAAGAAATCAAGGAAGTACGCGCTGGTGACATCGCGGCCTTGATCGGCATGAAGGACGTCACCACTGGCGAAACCTTGTGCAACGCTGACAAGCCAATCATCCTGGTTCGCATGGACTTCCCGGAACCGGTTATTTCGGTTGCCGTTGAGCCTAAGACCAAGGATGACCAGGAAAAAATGGGTATCGCTCTGGGCAAGCTTGCTCAGGAAGACCCGTCTTTCCGCGTTAAAACCGATGAGGAGACTGGTCAGACGATCATCTCCGGCATGGGCGAGTTGCACCTGGACATCCTGGTTGACCGGATGCGTCGTGAGTTCAACGTCGAAGCCAACATTGGTAAGCCTCAGGTTTCCTATCGTGAGCGCATCACGAAGAGCTGTGAGATCGAAGGCAAGTTCGTTCGTCAGTCCGGTGGTCGTGGCCAGTTCGGTCATTGCTGGATCCGTTTTGCTCCTGCTGACGAAGGTCAGGAAGGTCTGCAATTCCTGAACGAAGTGGTGGGTGGTGTGGTTCCTAAGGAATACATCCCGGCTATCCAGAAGGGTATCGAAGAGCAGATGAAGAACGGCGTTGTTGCCGGCTATCCGCTGATCGGCCTGAAGGCTACCGTGTTTGATGGTTCCTACCACGACGTCGACTCCAACGAGATGGCGTTTAAGGTGGCTGCTTCCATGGCGACCAAGCAACTGGCCCAGAAGGGCGGTGGTGAGTTGCTTGAGCCGATCATGGCGGTAGAGGTTGTTACACCTGAAGACTATATGGGTGACGTGATGGGCGACCTTAACCGTCGTCGCGGCATGATCTTGGGTATGGAAGACACGGTCTCCGGCAAAGTAATTCGCGCCGAAGTACCGCTGGGCGAGATGTTCGGTTATGCGACCGACGTTCGTTCCATGTCCCAGGGTCGCGCAAGCTACTCTATGGAATTCAAAAAATACAATACAGCTCCGTCGCACATCGTCGAAACTGTTACCAAAAAGCAAGGCTGATTCAGCCCTTTAGGCAAGGAGTTAATTGTCGTGGCTAAAGAAAAATTTGATCGTTCCCTACCGCACGTCAACGTTGGCACCATCGGTCACGTCGACCACGGTAAAACCACTTTGACTGCTGCTCTGACTCGCGTCTGCTCCGAAGTTTTCGGTTCGGCCGTTGTTGCTTTCGATAAAATCGACAGCGCTCCGGAAGAAAAGGCTCGTGGTATCACCATCAACACCGCGCACGTTGAGTACAACTCTTCGATTCGTCACTACGCTCACGTTGACTGCCCAGGTCACGCTGACTATGTGAAGAACATGATCACCGGTGCTGCACAGATGGACGGCGCTATTCTGGTTTGCTCGGCCGCTGATGGTCCGATGCCACAAACCCGTGAGCACATCCTGCTGTCCCGTCAGGTAGGCGTTCCGTACATCGTTGTCTTCCTGAACAAGGCTGACATGGTTGACGACGCTGAGCTGCTGGAACTGGTTGAGATGGAAGTGCGCGATCTGCTGAGCACTTACGACTTCCCGGGTGACGACACTCCGATCATCATCGGTTCGGCTCTGATGGCTCTGAACGGCCAAGACGACAACGAAATGGGTACCACCGCTGTTAAGCGTCTGGTAGAGACTCTGGACAGCTACATTCCAGAGCCAGTTCGTGTTATCGACAAGCCGTTCCTGATGCCAATCGAAGACGTATTCTCGATCTCCGGTCGTGGTACTGTTGTAACTGGCCGTATCGAGCGCGGTATCGTCAAGGTTCAGGATCCACTGGAAATCGTTGGTCTGCGTGACACTACCGTCACCACCTGCACCGGTGTTGAAATGTTCCGTAAGCTGCTCGACGAAGGTCGTGCTGGCGAGAACTGCGGCGTTCTGCTGCGTGGTACCAAGCGTGACGACGTTGAGCGTGGCCAGGTTCTGGTTAAGCCGGGTTCGGTTAAGCCGCACACCAAGTTCGAAGCTGAAGTGTACGTTCTGAGCAAAGAGGAAGGCGGTCGTCACACTCCGTTCTTCAAAGGCTACCGTCCACAGTTCTACTTCCGGACCACTGACGTGACCGGTAACTGCGAACTGCCGGAAGGCGTTGAAATGGTAATGCCAGGCGACAACATCAAAATGGTTGTCACCCTGATCAAGACCATCGCAATGGAAGACGGTCTGCGTTTCGCTATCCGTGAAGGCGGTCGTACCGTCGGCGCTGGCGTCGTAGCCAAAATCATCGAGTAATCGTTGATTTGATAAAAAGCCCCCGCTTGCGGGGGCTTTTTTATTGGGTTGACACTGTGTTAGCCCGTCTATAGAATTGCGCCTCCTTTTAACGGGCGCAGTGCGCCCGGTGGGAATAGCAGCCGGAGTCTGAAATCCAATGCAAAATCAGCAAATCCGTATCAGGTTGAAGGCTTTTGACCATCGCCTGATCGACCAATCCACCCAGGAAATCGTGGAAACCGCGAAACGTACTGGTGCTCAAGTGCGTGGTCCAATTCCACTGCCTACCCGTAAAGAGCGGTTCACCGTTCTGGTCTCCCCGCACGTCAACAAAGACGCGCGTGACCAGTACGAGATCCGTACTCATAAGCGCGTTCTGGACATCGTCCAGCCAACGGATAAAACCGTTGATGCACTTATGAAGCTTGATCTTGCGGCCGGTGTGGAAGTGCAGATCAGCCTCGGCTAAGACTCGGTCTTAGTCGTGTAACGCTCTGAAATGGGCGGCCATAGCGGGTGAAAGCCCCGTACACTCATGAGGTTTACAACATGACTATTGGTGTAGTCGGTCGTAAATGCGGTATGACCCGTATTTTCACCGAAGAAGGTGTCTCCATTCCGGTCACGGTCATTGAGATCGAGCCGAATCGCGTCACCCAGTTCAAAACTGAAGAGACCGATGGCTATCGTGCAGTGCAAGTCACTGTCGGCGAGCGTCGTGCTTCGCGTGTAACAGCTGCTCAGGCTGGCCACTTCGCTAAAGCGAACGTTGCCGCTGGTCGTACCGTAATGGAATTCCGCCTTGAAGAAGGCGAGTACCAGGCCGGCGATCTGATCAACGCTGAAATCTTCGCCGCTGGCCAACTGGTTGATGTAACCGGTCAGTCCAAAGGTAAAGGCTTCCAAGGTACGATCAAGCGTTGGAATTTCCGCGGGCAAGATAACACCCACGGTA
The DNA here is from genome assembly GCF_000217955.3 of Pseudomonas fluorescens HK44. Lineage (GTDB taxonomy): Bacteria > Pseudomonadota > Gammaproteobacteria > Pseudomonadales > Pseudomonadaceae > Aquipseudomonas > Aquipseudomonas fluorescens_AQ. The sequence goes on from NZ_AFOY02000020.1 coordinate 26,848, forward strand.
ACTCCGTATCCCACCGCGTCCCAGGCTCTATCGGCCAGTGCCAGACTCCTGGTCGTGTATTCAAGGGCAAAAAAATGTCCGGTCATATGGGCGCTGAGCGCGTGACCGTGCAGTCCCTGGAAGTAGTGCGCGTGGACGCTGAACGCAATCTGTTGTTGGTCAAGGGCGCTGTTCCTGGCGCTACTGGCGGCAACCTGGTTGTACGTCCAGCAGCCAAGGCTCGCGGTTAAGGGGAAGCTGACATGCAATTAAATGTAAATGACGCTCAAGCGATCGAAGTTTCCGAACTGACATTTGGCGGCGAGTTCAACGAGACGCTGGTTCACCAAGCAGTCGTGGCCTACATGGCCGGCGGCCGTCAAGGTAGCAAGCAGCAAAAGACCCGTTCCGACGTTTCTGGTGGCGGTAAGCGCCCATGGCGTCAGAAAGGTACCGGCCGTGCTCGTGCTGGTACTATCCGTAGCCCAATCTGGCGCGGCGGCGGTACCACTTTCGCGGCTCGTCCACAGGATCACTCCCAAAAGCTGAACAAGAAGATGTATCGCGCAGCAATGCGTTCCATCCTTGCTGAGCTGGTGCGTACTGATCGTCTGGTCGTGGTTCAGGACTTCGCTGTTGAAGCACCGAAAACCAAAGATCTGCTGAACAAGCTCAATGGCATGGGTCTGACTGATGTCCTGATCGTGTCCGATGCTGTTGATCAGAACCTGTACCTGGCTGCTCGTAACCTGCCACACGTTGATGTGCGTGACGTGCAAGGTTCCGATCCAGTTAGTCTGATCGCATACGACAAGGTGTTGATCACCGTGTCGGCCGTGAAGAAATTCGAGGAGCTGCTGGGATGAACCAGGAACGCGTATTTAAAGTTCTGCTTGGCCCGCACGTTTCCGAGAAGGCTACGGTTCTGGCAGACAAGAAAGGCCAGTTCGTTTTCAAGGTTGCTACTGATGCAACCAAGCTGGAAATCAAGAAGGCCGTCGAAAGCCTGTTCAGCGTGAAAGTAGAGCGTGTTACTACCCTGAATGTTCTGGGTAAGAGCAAGCGCACTGCTCGCGGTCTGGGCAAGCGTAATGACTGGAAGAAGGCAGTTATCTCCCTTCAGCCAGGCCAAGATCTCGATTTCAGCAGCAGTGCTGAGTAAGGAAGGGGTGCATCATGGCAATCGTTAAATGCAAACCGACTTCCCCTGGCCGCCGTTTTGTGGTCAAGGTGGTCAACCAGGAGCTGCATAAAGGCGCTCCTCACGCACCGCTGCTCGAGAAAAAATCGAAGTCTGGTGGTCGTAACAACAATGGCCGTATTACCACTCGTCACATCGGTGGTGGTCATAAGCAGCATTATCGTCTGGTCGACTTCCGTCGTAACGACAAAGATGGCATCGCTGCCACTGTCGAGCGTATCGAATACGATCCAAACCGTACTGCTCACATCGCTCTGCTGCTGTACGCAGATGGCGAGCGTCGCTACATCATCGCCCCTAAAGGCGTGAGCGCTGGCGACCAGCTGATCGCAGGTGCTCTGGCACCGATCAAGCCGGGCAACGCTCTGCAACTGCGTAACATTCCAGTTGGTAGCACCGTACACGGCATCGAATTGAAGCCAGGTAAAGGCGCGCAAATCGCTCGTTCCGCTGGTGCTTCGGCTCAGCTGATCGCTCGTGAAGGTGTCTACGTGACCCTGCGTCTGCGTTCTGGTGAGATGCGTAAAGTGCTGGCTGAATGCCGTGCGACCCTGGGCGAAGTCTCGAACTCCGAGCACAGCCTGCGTTCGCTGGGTAAAGCTGGTGCCAAACGCTGGCGTGGCGTTCGCCCAACCGTTCGTGGTGTTGCCATGAACCCGGTTGACCACCCACATGGTGGTGGTGAAGGTCGTACCTCTGGTGGTCGTCATCCGGTATCGCCATGGGGCTTCCCGACTAAGGGCGCGAAGACTCGTGGTAATAAGCGTACCGACAAAATGATCGTCCGTCGTCGCAAGTAAATAGAGGGATACGACAGTGCCACGTTCTCTGAAAAAAGGTCCTTTTATCGATCTTCACCTACTGAAGAAGATCGAAGTGGCGGCGGAAAAGAACGATCGCAAACCAGTTAAGACCTGGTCGCGCCGTTCCATGATCCTGCCACAAATGGTCGGTCTGACCATCGCAGTACACAACGGTCGTCAACACGTCCCAGTTCTCGTTAACGAAGACATGGTCGGCCACAAACTGGGCGAGTTCGCCGGTACCCGCACATATCGTGGGCACGTGGCTGACAAGAAAGCCAAGCGTTAAGGGGTTAGGAAATGGAAGTAGCCGCTAAGTTGTCGGGCGCTCGAATCTCCGCCCAGAAAGCCCGCTTGGTCGCCGACCAGATCCGCGGGAAGAAGGTGGGCGAAGCGCTCAACCTGTTGGCTTTCAGCAGTAAGAAAGCCGCCGAGATCATGAAGAAAGTGCTGGAGTCGGCCGTAGCCAACGCCGAGCATAACGAAGGCGCAGACGTTGATGACCTTAAAGTCAGCACCGTTTTCGTCAACGAAGGGCGTTCGCTGAAGCGCATCATGCCACGTGCCAAAGGCCGTGCTGATCGCATCGTCAAGCGGTCTTGCCATATCACTGTCAAGGTTGCTGACAAGTAACGGAGTCGAAGAGATGGGTCAGAAAGTACATCCCATTGGCATTCGCCTGGGAATCGTCAAGGAGCACACCTCCGTCTGGTACGCAGACGGTCGGACTTATGCGGACTATTTGTTCGCTGATCTGAAGGTGCGTGAGTATCTCCAAGACAAACTAAAAAGCGCGTCCGTAAGCCGTATCGATATCCATCGTCCGGCCCAAACTGCACGTATCACCATCCACACCGCTCGTCCAGGTATCGTTATCGGGAAGAAAGGTGAAGATGTTGAGAAACTGCGTCAGGACCTGACCAAGCAAATGGGTGTGCCTGTGCACATCAATATCGAAGAGATCCGCAAGCCGGAACTCGACGGTATGCTGGTTGCGCAGAGCGTAGCTCAGCAGCTGGAGCGTCGCGTTATGTTCCGTCGCGCTATGAAGCGCGCTGTACAAAACGCCATGCGCATTGGTGCCAAAGGCATCAAAATCCAAGTGAGCGGTCGTCTCGGCGGTGCTGAAATCGCACGTACTGAATGGTATCGCGAAGGTCGTGTGCCACTGCACACCCTGCGTGCCGACATCGACTATGCCAACTACGAAGCTCACACCACCTACGGTGTGATCGGTGTAAAGGTTTGGATCTTCAAAGGCGAAGTAATTGGTGGTCGCCAAGAAGAGCTGAAGCCACAAGCACCAGCGCCTCGTAAAAAAGCTGCTAAGTAAGGGGTACGCCAAATGTTGCAACCAAAGCGTACGAAGTTCCGCAAGCAGATGACTGGCCACAACCGTGGTCTGGCATTGCGCGGTAGCAAAGTCAGCTTCGGCGAGTTCGCGCTGAAGTCTGTTGCTCGTGGTCGTCTCACCGCTCGTCAGATCGAGTCAGCGCGTCGTGCTCTGACCCGTCACGTAAAACGTGGCGGCAAGATCTGGATCCGTGTATTCCCGGACAAGCCTGTCACCAAAAAGCCACTCGAAGTTCGGATGGGTAAAGGTAAGGGTAACGTGGAGTACTGGGTTGCCCAGATTCAGCCAGGCAAAGTCCTGTATGAAATCGAGGGCGTTTCTGAAGAGCTGGCGCGTGAGGCTTTCGCCCTGGCTGCTGCAAAGCTGCCGCTCGCCACCTCCTTTGTTAAACGGACGGTGATGTGATGAAAGCGAATGAACTTCGTGAAAAAGACGCGCCACAGCTAAACGAGCAACTGCTCGGCCTGTTGCGCGACCAGTTCAATCTGCGTATGCAGAAAGCAACTGGCCAGTTGGGGCAGTCTCACCTGCTCCGGCAAGTTAAGCGTGACATCGCTCGCGTGAAGACTGTGCTCAAACAGCAGGCAGGTAAGTAATCATGGCTGAAGCCGAAAAAACCGTCCGTACGCTGACTGGCCGTGTTGTCAGCGACAAAATGGACAAGACCATCACCGTTCTGATCGAGCGTCGCGTAAAGCACCCGATCTACGGTAAATACGTTAAGCGTTCGACTAAGCTGCACGCGCACGACGAAACCAATCAGTGCCACATCGGCGACAAAGTCACTATTCGTGAAACTCGTCCTTTGGCCAAGACCAAGTCTTGGGCACTGGTTGATGTTCTCGAACGCGCTGTGGAAGTCTAAGGACTAGGGGTCGGAGAAATTATATGATTCAGACTCAATCCATGCTCGATGTGGCCGATAACAGCGGCGCTCGCCGTGTTATGTGCATCAAGGTGCTGGGTGGCTCCCATCGTCGTTACGCTGGTATCGGTGACATCATCAAAGTTACCGTCAAGGAAGCAATTCCTCGCGGTAAAGTGAAAAAAGGCCAAGTGATGACTGCTGTTGTAGTCCGCACTCGTCACGGCGTTCGTCGTGCTGATGGCTCCATTATCCGCTTTGATGGCAACGCTGCTGTTCTTCTGAACAACAAGCAAGAGCCGATCGGCACCCGTATCTTTGGGCCAGTGACCCGTGAACTTCGTACTGAGAAGTTCATGAAGATCGTCTCGCTCGCCCCAGAAGTGCTGTAAGGAGATCCGACATGCAAAAGATTCGTCGTGACGACGAGATCATCGTGATCGCCGGCAAAGACAAAGGTAAGCGCGGTAAGGTGCTTAAGGTTCTCGCTGACGACCGTCTGGTCGTTGGTGGTCTGAACCTGGTTAAGCGTCATACCAAGCCTAACCCGATGTCGGGCGTACAAGGCGGTATCGTCGAAAAAGAAGCGCCACTGCACGCTTCCAACGTCGCCATTTTCAACGGCGAAACCAACAAGGCTGACCGCGTTGGTTTCAAAGTAGAAGACGGCAAGAAAATTCGTGTCTTCAAGTCGACCCAAAAAGCGGTTGATGCTTGAACACTGCTAGGTAGAAGACCATGGCACGACTAAAAGAGATTTACCGGAAGGAAATCGCACCGAAACTTAAGGAAGAACTTAAGCTTTCGAACGTGATGGAAGTTCCGCGCGTTACCAAAATCACCCTGAACATGGGTCTGGGCGAAGCGATCGGCGACAAAAAAGTCATCGAGCACGCTGTTGCTGACCTGGAAAAGATCACCGGCCAGAAAGTCGTTGTGACCTACGCTCGGAAATCCATCGCTGGCTTTAAAGTCCGTGAAGGTTGGCCGATCGGCGTCAAAGTGACCCTGCGCCGTGAGCGTATGTATGAGTTCCTGGATCGTCTGCTGTCGATCTCCCTGCCTCGGGTTCGCGACTTCCGCGGCCTGAATGCCAAGTCCTTCGATGGTCGTGGTAACTACAGCATGGGCGTAAAAGAGCAGATCATTTTCCCGGAAATCGATTACGACAAGATCGATGCTCTCCGCGGTCTGGACATTACCCTGACCACCACTGCCAAGAACGATGATGAAGGTCGCGCACTGCTGCGTGCTTTCAAATTCCCGTTCCGCAACTGATTGGAGTAGGAAAATGGCCAAGATGAGCATGAAAAACCGCGAGCTGAAGCGTCAGCTCACGGTTGCCAAGTACGCCAAGAAGCGTGCAGCACTGAAAGCTATCATCGTTGATCTGAACGCAAGTCCAGAAGCGCGTTGGGAAGCTACAGTAGCTCTGCAGAAGCAGCCACGTGACGCAAGCGCTTCGCGCATGCGTAACCGCTGCCGCCTGACCGGTCGTCCACACGGCGTTTACCGCAAGTTCGGCCTTGGCCGTAACAAACTGCGTGAAGCGGCAATGCGTGGTGACGTACCTGGTCTGGTTAAAGCCAGCTGGTAAGCACTATCAAAGTCTCGGTGCTCGGGATCGCAAGATCCTGACCGCCGGCGACCTTGAACTTGAATCAAGCCCCTATTGGGGCTTGATTCATTTGTGGGGTGTGTCTAGAATACCCGGCTCGCCTGAGCCCGTGCTTTTTTCGTGCGGAGTTTCTCGGCGAAGGTAGTAGCCGCAAGGCTTATTTTTTTGTATTAGGAGCGTCTAGCCCATGAGTATGCAGGACCCGTTAGCGGACATGCTAACTCGAATCCGTAATGCCCAGATGGCTGAAAAGTCCGTCGTAAGCATGCCGTCTTCCACGTTGAAGGTGGCTGTAGCTAAAGTCCTGAAGGACGAAGGTTACATCGCGGGTTATCAGATCAGCAGCGAAATCAAGCCACTGCTGTCCATCGAGCTGAAGTACTTCGAGGGCCGCCCGGTCATCGAGGAAGTGAAGCGCGTTAGCCGTCCAGGCCTGCGTCAGTACAAGTCCGTCGATGATCTGCCAAAAGTTCGTGGCGGTCTCGGTGTGTCTATCGTCTCCACCAACAAAGGTGTGATGACGGATCGTGCTGCGCGCGCTGCCGGTGTCGGCGGCGAAGTTCTTTGCACTGTGTTCTAAGGGGGGATAAGCATGTCTCGCGTCGCTAAGAACCCCGTTAAGCTGCCAGCCGGTGTCGAAGTAAAATTCGCAGGTCAACAGCTTTCGGTGAAGGGTGCCAAGGGTACTCTTGAACTGAATATCCATTCGTCCGTTGAGATCGTTGAAGAAGCTGGTGAGCTGCGTTTCGCTGCTCGCAATGGCGATCAACAAACTCGCGCAATGGCCGGTACCACTCGTGCGTTGGTAAACAACATGGTCCAAGGCGTAAGCCAAGGCTTCGAGCGCAAGCTCCAGCTGGTCGGTGTTGGTTACAAAGCGCAAGCAAAAGGCACAGTGCTGAACCTGGCTCTTGGCTTCTCGCACCCAGTGGATTACGAACTGCCGGAAGGCATCACCGCTGAGACTCCTAGCCAGACCGACATCCTGATCCGGGGTATCGATAAGCAGCTGGTAGGTCAAGTGGCCGCCGAGATCCGCGACTTCCGTCCACCAGAGCCGTACAAAGGCAAAGGTGTGCGCTACGCGGACGAAGTCGTCCGTCGTAAAGAAGCCAAGAAGAAGTAGGGCATAGCAAATGACCGACAAAAAAGTTACTCGACTGCGTCGCGCTCGCAAAGCACGCCTGAAAATGCACGAACTCGAAGTCGTGCGTCTCTGCGTGTTCCGTTCGTCGCAGCACATCTACGCCCAGGTCATTTCGGCCGACGGCAACAAAGTCCTGGCAAGTGCCTCGACTTTGGATAAAGAACTGCGTGATGGTGCCACTGGCAACATCGACGCGGCCACTAAGGTTGGCCAGCTGGTCGCTACGCGTGCTAAAGCCGCTGGCGTCTCGCAGGTGGCTTTCGACCGCTCTGGCTTCAAGTACCACGGCCGCGTCAAGGCGCTGGCTGATGCTGCTCGTGAAGCTGGGCTGGAGTTCTAAGTTATGTCAAATAACGACCAAAAGCGCGACGAAGGCTACATCGAGAAGCTGGTTCAAGTTAACCGCGTAGCCAAAACCGTTAAAGGCGGCCGTATCTTCACTTTCACCGCGTTGACCGTGGTTGGTGATGGTAAAGGGCGCGTTGGCTTCGGCCGTGGCAAGTCGCGTGAAGTGCCTGCTGCGATCCAGAAGGCAATGGAAGCTGCTCGCCGCAACATGATCCAAGTTGATCTGAACGGCACCACTCTGCAGTACGCAATGAAGTCTGCCCATGGCGCTTCGAAGGTGTACATGCAGCCTGCTTCTGAAGGTACCGGTATCATCGCTGGCGGCGCTATGCGTGCTGTCCTCGAAGTTGCTGGCGTTCAGAACGTTCTGGCCAAGTGCTACGGCTCGACTAACCCGGTAAACGTGGTTCACGCCACTTTCAAAGGTTTGAAAGCTATGCAGTCTCCTGAATCCATTGCCGCCAAGCGTGGCAAAAGCGTCAAGGAGATCTTCTGATCATGGCTACCGTTAAAGTAACGCTGATCAAAAGCATGACCGGCCGCATCCCTAACCACAAACTGTGCGTTAAGGGTCTGGGTCTGCGTCGCATCGGTCACACTGTAGAAGTGCTGGATACTCCCGAGAATCGCGGGATGATCAACAAGGCTTACTACATGCTGCGTGTCGAGGGTTAATCGATGAAACTCAATGATCTGAGTCCAGCGCCGGGTTCCCGTCGCGAAAAGCATCGTCCGGGCCGTGGTATCGGTAGTGGTTTGGGTAAGACTGGTGGCCGTGGTCACAAAGGTCAAACCTCCCGCTCCGGTGGCACCATTGCTCCAGGCTTTGAAGGCGGTCAACAGCCGCTGCATCGTCGCCTGCCGAAGTTCGGTTTCGTTTCCCTGAAGGCCATGGACCGCGCAGAAGTGCGTCTGTCCGAACTGGCTAAAGTGGAAGGCGACATCGTCACCGTGCAGTCCCTGAAAGATGCCAACGTAATTAACGTCAACGTTCAGCGTGTGAAAATCATGCTGTCCGGCGAAGTTACTCGCGCTGTCACCATCGGAAAGGGAATCGGCGCCACCAAAGGTGCGCGTGCGGCTATCGAAGCAGCTGGCGGCAAGTTCGAGGAATAAATGGCTAAGCAAGGTGCTCTCTCTGCGCTCGGCAAAGGCGGTATGTCTGAACTCTGGGCTCGTCTGCGTTTTCTGTTCCTGGCGATTATCGTCTACCGAATAGGCGCACACATCCCGGTTCCAGGTATCAACCCGGACCGACTCGCAGACCTGTTTCGACAGAATGAGGGGACCATTCTTAGCTTGTTCAACATGTTTTCCGGCGGCGCGCTGGAGCGGATGAGCATCTTTGCACTGGGGATCATGCCGTACATTTCGGCATCGATCATCATGCAACTGATGACAGCCGTCAGCCCGCAGCTGGAGCAGTTGAAGAAGGAAGGTGAAGCTGGCCGTCGCAAGATCAGCCAGTACACCCGCTACGGCACTGTCGTCCTCGCTCTCGTTCAGGCAATTGGCATGTCCATTGGTCTGGCGGGGCAGGGCGTTGCGTTCACTGGTGACTTTGGCTTCCATTTCGTCGCGGTATCCACTTTTGTGGCTGGTGCGATGTTCATGATGTGGCTGGGTGAGCAGATTACTGAGCGTGGTGTTGGCAACGGTATCTCGATGTTGATTTTTTCGGGTATCGTCGCCGGTCTTCCGAGAGCAATCGGGCAGTCTTTCGAGTCTGCGCGTCAGGGTGATATCAATATCTTCGCCTTGGTTGCCATCGGTTTGCTGGCAGTAGCGATTATCGGTTTCGTGGTGTTCATTGAGCGTGGTCAGCGTCGTATTGCTGTTCACTACGCCAAGCGTCAGCAGGGCCGCAAGGTGTTTGCTGCGCAGACTAGCCACTTGCCGCTGAAAGTGAACATGGCCGGTGTTATTCCGGCTATTTTCGCGAGCAGCATTTTGCTGTTCCCGGCTTCGTTGGGTGCCTGGTTTGGTCAGTCTGAAGGTATGGGCTGGTTACAGGACATCTCGCAGTCGATCGCTCCTGGTCAGCCGTTGAATATTCTGCTGTTTAGTGCAGGGATTATTTTCTTCTGCTTCTTCTATACGGCGTTGATGTTCAATCCGAAAGACGTAGCGGAAAACCTGAAGAAGTCCGGTGCCTTTATTCCGGGTATCCGTCCAGGTGAGCAGTCTGCGCGCTATATTGATGGCGTTCTGACTCGCTTGACCATGTTCGGTGCTCTTTATATGACGGCCGTGTGCTTGTTGCCCCAGTTCCTGGTGGTTGCGGCAAACGTTCCGTTCTACCTTGGCGGGACCTCGTTGCTGATCGTGGTCGTGGTTGTGATGGACTTCATGTCCCAAGTACAATCGCACCTCGTTTCGCACCAGTACGAATCCCTGATGAAGAAAGCCAACCTGAAGGGTTACGGCAGCGGCATGCTGCGCTGACCCATAAGGTTCGAGGAGTTGGTGATGAAAGTTCGTGCATCGGTGAAAAAGCTGTGCCGTAACTGCAAGATTATTCGCCGCGAAGGTGTTGTTCGAGTAATTTGCAGCGCGGAACCGCGTCACAAACAGCGCCAAGGCTGAGTGTGATTGTGCTTCAAGCCCAGCAGCTAGTGCGCTGCTGGGTTGATTATTTGTTATTACAGCGATATTATCTCGCGCCCTATTTCTTGGCTTCCGGGGCGTAGGTAGCTGTCAATTGGAGTCCCACTGAATGGCCCGTATTGCAGGCGTCAACATTCCAGATAACAAGCATACTGTTATCTCGCTGACCTACATCTATGGTGTTGGTCGCACAACTGCACAGAAGATCTGTGCAGTGACTGGGGTAAACCCAGCCGCAAAGATCAAGGATCTGAGCGACGAGCAGATTGAACAGCTGCGTGGCGAAGTGGCGAAGTTCACCACTGAAGGTGACCTGCGTCGCGAAATCAACATGAAAATCAAGCGCTTGATGGACCTCGGTTGCTATCGCGGTCTGCGTCATCGTCGTGGTCTGCCAGTACGCGGTCAGCGTACCAAGACCAACGCGCGTACCCGTAAAGGTCCGCGTAAGCCGATCCGCAAGTAATCGCCCCAGCGAATCGACAGGAATTTAATCATGGCAAAACCTGCTGCTCGTCCTCGTAAAAAAGTCAAAAAGACAGTGGTTGATGGCATCGCCCACATCCACGCGTCTTTTAACAACACAATCGTGACCATCACCGACCGTCAAGGTAACGCTCTTTCCTGGGCTACCTCCGGTGGTTCGGGTTTCCGCGGTTCCCGCAAGTCCACCCCGTTTGCTGCTCAAGTAGCTGCTGAACGTGCTGGTCAAGCTGCGCTGGAATATGGCCTGAAAAACCTCGACGTTAACGTCAAAGGTCCAGGTCCAGGTCGTGAGTCCGCTGTCCGTGCTTTGAACGGCTGTGGCTATAAGATCGCCAGCATCACCGACGTGACGCCAATCCCGCACAACGGGTGCCGTCCGCCGAAGAAGCGCCGCGTGTAATCCAGGAGATTGTAAAGAATGGCTCGTTACATTGGTCCAAAATGCAAACTCGCTCGTCGCGAAGGCACCGATCTCTTCCTGAAGAGCGGCGTGCGCGCGATCGAATCGAAGTGCAACATTGAAGCAGCACCTGGTATCCACGGCCAACGCCGCGGTCGCCAGTCCGATTACGGCACCCAACTGCGTGAAAAGCAGAAGGTCCGTCGTATCTACGGCGTTCTCGAGCGTCAATTCAGCGGCTACTACAAAGAAGCTGCTGGCAAGAAAGGCGCAACCGGCGAAAACCTGTTGCAGCTGCTCGAATGCCGTCTGGACAACGTTGTATACCGTATGGGCTTTGGTTCGACTCGTGCCGAATCCCGTCAGCTGGTATCGCACAAATCCGTCAGCGTTAACGGTCAGACCGTAAACGTGCCGTCCTACCAGGTTCGTGCTGGTGACGTGGTCGCGATTCGCGAGAAAGCAAAGAACCAACTTCGCATTGTCCAAGCTCTCGATCTGTGTGCCCAACGTGGCCGCGTAGAATGGGTAGAAGTAGACACTGAGAAGAAGTCGGGCGTTTTCAAGAACGTTCCAGCTCGCAGTGATCTGTCCGCCGACATCAACGAAAGCCTGATTGTCGAGCTCTACTCCAAGTAAGGGCTAGAAAATAGGTGCATCCATGCAGATTTCGGTAAATGAGTTCCTGACACCCCGCCATATTGATGTGCAGGTTGTCAGTCCAACCCGCGCCAAGATCACTCTCGAGCCTCTCGAGCGTGGTTTTGGCCACACCCTGGGCAACGCGCTGCGCCGCATCCTGTTGTCCTCAATGCCCGGCTGTGCAGTAGTCGAGGCCGAGATTGACGGTGTGCTCCACGAGTACAGCGCCATCGAAGGTGTACAGGAAGACGTAATTGAAATCCTGTTGAACCTTAAAGGTCTGGCTATCAAGCTGCACGGCCGTGACGAAGTTACGCTGACCTTGTCGAAGAAGGGTTCGGGGGTGGTTACCGCTGCCGATATTCAGCTGGATCATGATGTCGAGATCGTTAATCCCGATCACGTAATCGCTAACCTGGCGTCTAACGGCGCCCTGAACATGAAGCTAGTAGTAGCTCGTGGTCGTGGTTATGAACCGGCCGACTCGCGTCAGAGCGATGAAGACGAAAGCCGCAGCATCGGTCGCTTGCAGCTTGACTCTTCGTTCAGCCCGGTTCGCCGTATCGCATACGTGGTGGAAAACGCCCGTGTCGAGCAGCGTACTAACCTGGACAAGCTGGTTATTGATCTGGAAACCAACGGTACTCTGGATCCTGAAGAGGCTATCCGCCGTGCTGCAACCATTCTGCAACAGCAGTTGGCTGCGTTCGTCGACCTCAAAGGTGACAGCGAACCAGTGGTAATCGAGCAAGAAGACGAGATCGATCCGATCCTGCTTCGCCCGGTTGACGATCTGGAACTGACTGTACGTTCGGCTAACTGCCTTAAGGCGGAAAACATTTACTACATCGGCGACCTGATTCAGCGTACCGAAGTAGAACTGTTGAAGACTCCGAACCTTGGCAAGAAATCCTTGACTGAAATCAAGGACGTTCTGGCCTCCCGCGGTCTGTCCCTCGGCATGCGCCTCGACAACTGGCCGCCTGCAAGTCTTAAGAAGGACGACAAGGCGACTGCCTGATCGTCGTAATCACCGAACGTTGTGTTTGGTAAGGAATGAACCATGCGTCATCGTAAAAGTGGTCGTCACCTGAGCCGCACCAGCTCGCACCGCAAGGCCATGTTTCAAAACATGGCGGTGTCGCTGTTCGAGCACGAGCTGATCAAAACTACACTGCCAAAAGCTAAAGAACTGCGTCGCGTTGCTGAGCCGCTGATCACTTTGGCCAAGACAGACAGCCTGGCTAACCGCCGTCTGGCTTTCGACCGTACTCGTTCGAAAGCTATCGTTGGTAAGCTCTTCAACGACCTGGGCAAGCGTTACGCTACCCGTGAGGGTGGCTACCTGCGCATCCTCAAGTGCGGTTTCCGCGCTGGCGACAACGCGCCTATGGCGTACGTCGAGTTGGTTGATCGTGCTGTCGGCGGTGAAGCTGTATCCGCTGAGTAAGACGTCAGTCTGAAACGAAGAGCCGGGCCTAGTGCCCGGTTTTTTGTGCCTGCAAGAAAAGTGCACTGAAGCGTTATGCCGATACCCTTACTGTCTGCAAGGCTTGATCGTTAGTTAATTTCTATCGATCAAGACAATTTAATGAATTTGATGGTGCCGTGCTCGTGGTCAATACTCCCTCCCAGCCGATTCGCCGGCAGTTTCCAAGACTGAAGAGGAAGATTGAGCATGAGCCAGGATAAAACGCTTACTACCGCCAGTGGCGCACCCGTCGCCGACAACCAGAATTCCCGTTCCGCCGGCCCTCGTGGCCCGCTGCTGCTCGACGACTTTCACCTGATCGAGAAGCTTGCCCACTTCAACCGTGAAAACATCCCGGAGCGCCGCGTACACGCCAAAGGCTCGGGTGCTTACGGTACGTTCACCGTTACCCGCGACATTACCCAGTACACCAGTGCCAAGCTGTTTGAGTCCGTTGGCAAGCAAACCCCGACCTTCCTGCGTTTCTCCACGGTGGGTGGCGAGCGCGGTTCTGCAGATACCGAACGCGACCCGCGTGGTTTTGCGCTGAAGTTCTACACCGGGGAAGGCAACTGGGACATCGTTGGCAACAACACGCCAGTGTTCTTCATCCGTGATCCGCTGAAGTTCCCGGACTTTATCCACACCCAAAAACGTTTGCCGCAAAGCAACCTGAAAAGCGCACAGATGATGTGGGACTTCTGGTCGCATTCGCCTGAGGCGCTGCACCAGGTCACTATCTTGTTCTCGGATCGCGGCATCCCTGACGGCTACCGTCACATGCACGGCTTTGGCAGCCACACCTACAGCCTGATCAACGCCAAAGGCGAGCGTCATTGGGTGAAGTGGCACTACAAGACCAGGCAGGGCATCAAGAACCTGGCGCCGGCCGAGGCTGCACGCCTGGCGGGTACTGATCCGGATTACGCTCAGCGCGACTTGTTCGGTGCGATCGAGCGCGGTGACTTTCCGAAATGGCGCGTGTGCATTCAGATCATGACCGAGGCCCAGGCCGCGGCGCATTACGAGAACCCGTTCGATGTGACCAAAACCTGGTCGCAGAAAGAGTTCCCGCTGATCGAAGTCGGTGAGCTTGAGCTCAATCGCAACCCGCAGAACTACTTCGCTGAAGTCGAGCAGGCGGCGTTTGGTCCAAGCAACATGGTGCCGGGTGTGGGCTTGTCACCGGACCGTATGCTGCAAGGTCGGGTGTTCGCCTACGCTGATGCCCACCGCTATCGCGTCGGTACCAATCACCAGCAGTTGCCGGTGAATGCGCCACGTAGTCCGGTCAACAGCTATCAGCGTGACGGCTCCATGGCATTTGGCAGCAACGGTGGCGGTACACCGAACTACGAGCCAAACAGCTACGCCGATGCGCCGAAGCAAGCTCCACGATACGCAGAGCCAGCACTGGCCCTGAGCGGCGCGGCCGATCGTTACGATCATCGTGAAGATACCGATTACTACAGCCACGCCGGTGCGCTGTTTCGCTTGATGAGCGATGAGCAGAAAACCCTGCTGATCAACAACATTGCCGGTGCGATGGCGGGCGTTTCCAGTGACGTGGTTCAGCGTCAACTGCAGCACTTCTACAAAGCGGATACCGCTTACGGGGAAGGCATCGCAAAGGCTCTGGGCGTACAGCTTAAGTAAGTCTAAACGATAAGCAGAACCGCCCTCATTTGGGCGGTTTTTGCGTTATTTCAGCTACTTTTCTCAGCGTATCTTCGCTTTTATCGTGCTACTCGAGTGACCAATCAGTCCGCTTGGTTCAAACTACAGCCTTTCAAGCAGGGAGATGTAGGGCGATGCAAGGCCATCCAGACGTAATCGATTACCTCAACACGTTGCTCACGGGCGAACTGGCAGCACGTGATCAATATTTCATCCATTCGCGGATGTATGAGGACTGGGGCTTTACTGAGCTCTACGAGCGTATCAATCACGAGATGGAAGAAGAGGCCCAGCACGCCGATGCGCTGATGCGCCGAATCCTCATGCTGGAAGGCACGCCACGCATGCGCCCGGACGATCTGGACGTCGGCACCACGGTTCCCGAGATGCTCGCTGCCGACTTGCGCCTGGAATACAAAGTCCGTGCCGCGCTCTGCAAAGGCATCGAGCTCTGCGAGCTGCACAAGGACTATGTCAGCCGCGAGATCCTGCGCATTCAACTGGCCGACACTGAAGAAGATCACACGTACTGGCTGGAGAAGCAGTTGGGTCTGATCAAATTGGTCGGTCTGGAAAACTACCTGCAATCGCAGTTCTGATGCTATGACCAACTTGTAGGAGCCAAGCTTGCTCGCGATGGCGATTTCAAGGACGCCATCGCCGGCAAGCCGTGCTCCTACAAGTCAGGTACAAAAAAGCCCCGGTCACTGATGAAGTGACCGGGGCTTTTTCATGCGCGGACGTTAAGCCCGATCGCGTTCCAGCAATGGCTTGAGGTAGAAACCGGTATACGACTGTTTCATCTCGGCGACTTCCTCCGGCGTACCTACGGCAATGATCTGTCCGCCCTTGGAACCGCCTTCCGGCCCAAGGTCCACCAGCCAGTCAGCGGTCTTGATCACATCCAGGTTGTGCTCGATCACCACCACGGTGTTGCCGTGATCGCGCAGACGGTGGAGTACATCAAGCAGCTGCTGGATATCCGCGAAGTGCAGACCCGTGGTCGGCTCATCGAGGATATACAAGGTTTTGCCGGTATCGCGCTTGGACAGCTCGCGGGATAGTTTGACCCGCTGCGCTTCACCACCCGACAGGGTGGTCGCCGATTGCCCCAGCTTGATGTACGACAGGCCTACATCCATCAACGTTTGAAGCTTGCGCGCCAGCGCCGGAACCGCATCGAAAAACACCCGGGCTTCTTCGATGGTCATTTCCAGCGTTTCGTGGATGCTCTTGCCCTTGTACTTGATTTCCAGGGTCTCGCGGTTATAGCGCTTGCTCTTGCAGACGTCGCACGGAACATAGATGTCCGGCAGAAAGTGCATTTCCACCTTGATCAGACCGTCGCCCTGACAGGCCTCGCAGCGTCCGCCCTTCACGTTGAAGGAGAAACGCCCTGGACCATAGCCGCGTGAGCGCGATTCCGGCACGCCGGCAAACAATTCACGAATCGGTGTGAACAGCCCGGTGTAGGTCGCCGGGTTGGAGCGCGGCGTACGACCGATCGGGCTTTGGTCGATGTCGACGACTTTGTCCAGATGCTCAAGGCCCTTGATGCTGTCGTGGGCTGCGGCTTCCAGGGTTGTCGCACCGTTCAGTGCGGTGGCGCTGAGCGGGAACAGGGTGTTATTGATCAGCGTCGACTTGCCCGAACCGGACACGCCGGTCACGCAGGTCAGCAAGCCAATCGGAATGTCCAGATCGACGTCGCGCAAGTTGTTCCCCCGGGCGCCCTTGAGCGACAACGAGAGCTTCTTGTTGCGTGGCGTGCGTTTGGCCGGGACTTCGATCTTCACGCGGCCGGACAGGTATTTACCGGTCAGTGAGTCAGGGTGCGCCATGACTTCGGCCGGGGTACCTTCGGCGACAATGTGACCGCCGTGCACGCCAGCACCCGGGCCGATGTCCACCACATAGTCGGCCAGACGAATCGCATCTTCGTCGTGCTCGACCACGATCACCGTGTTGCCGATATCGCGCAGATGCTTGAGGGTCCCCAGCAGTCGATCGTTGTCGCGCTGGTGCAAGCCAATCGACGGTTCGTCGAGAATGTACAGCACGCCCACCAGGCCGGCGCCGATCTGGCTGGCCAGACGAATGCGTTGTGCTTCACCGCCAGACAGGGTGTCGGCACTGCGGTCCAGCGACAGATAGTCGAGACCGACGTTGACCAGGAACTGCAAGCGTTCGCGGATTTCCTTGAGAATCTTGTCGGCAATTTCGCCGCGTCGACCGGTCAGTTTCAGCGTGCCGAAGTAATCGGACGCATCGCCAATCGGCAGGTTGGTCACCGCCGGCAGCGTCTTCTCGCCGACCCATACATGCCGTGCTTCACGGCGCAGGCGAGTGCCGCGGCAATCCGGGCAAGGCTGGGTGCTGAGGAACTTGGCCAGTTCTTCGCGCACCGACGCGGACTCGGTTTCGCGGTAACGACGGTCCAGGTTCGGCACGATGCCTTCAAACGGGTGCGAGCGTTTGACGATGTCGCCACGGTCGTTCAAATATTTGAAATCGACGTTCTGCGTGCCGCTGCCATGCAGGATGACCTTTTGCTGATCGACCGGCAGCTGGTTGAACGGCACTTCCAGGCTGAAGCCATAATGCGAGGCCAGTGAGCCGAGCATCTGGAAGTAGTAGACGTTGCGCCTGTCCCAGCCGCGAATCGCCCCTTCAGCCAGGGTCAGCTCACCATTGACCAGGCGCTTGATGTCGAAGAACTGTTTAACTCCCAAGCCGTCGCAGGTCGGGCAGGCGCCGGCCGGGTTGTTGAAGGAGAACAGCTTGGGTTCCAGTTCGCTGATGGCGTGGCCGCAGATCGGGCAGGCGAAGCGTGCGGAGAAGATCATTTCTTCGCCCGGCTCGTCGTCCATCGGCGCGACCAGTGCAATCCCGTCTGCCAGCTTCAGCGCCGTCTCGAACGACTCGGCCAGCCGCTGTTGCAGGTCGGCGCGGACCTTGAAGCGGTCGACCACGACATCGATCGAGTGCTTCTTCTGTTTATCCAGCTTCGGCAATTCGTCCAGTTCGAAGAGCTTGCCGTTGACCCGAGCCCGGACAAAGCCCTGGGCGCGCAGTTCTTCAAAGACCGAAAGGTGTTCACCCTTGCGCTCGCGGATCACCGGCGCCAGCAGCATCAACTTGCTGCCTTCGGGCTCGGCGAGGACCAGATCGACCATCTGACTGACGGTCTGCGCTTCCAGCGGAATGTCGTGATCCGGGCAGCGCGGAATACCCACGCGCGCGTAAAGCAGGCGCAGGTAGTCGTAGATTTCGGTGATGGTGCCGACTGTCGAACGCGGGTTGTGCGAGGTCGACTTCTGTTCGATGGAGATGGCCGGCGACAGACCTTCGATGGTGTCGACGTCAGGTTTTTCCATCATCGACAGGAACTGCCGGGCATAGGCCGACAGCGACTCGACATAGCGTCGCTGACCCTCGGCGTACAAGGTGTCGAATGCCAGGGAAGACTTGCCGGACCCGGACAAACCGGTGATGACGATCAGTTTGTCCCGTGGCAGGGTCAGGTCGATGTTCTTCAGGTTGTGGGTTCGAGCCCCACGAATCAGGATCTTGTCCAAGGTGGCCTCGCTTGGCGGGCGTCGAAAACGTAGGAGTATACGGGCAAATACTGGATGGATGCACACTATCAAGTGACGCTTGCTGAACGGCGCCTGACAACGGCGCGAGGCAGGCTCGCGACAAAGCGTCGCCCTATACCCCGTCAACCGATGGGACTGGTAGAATCGCCGCCGGTTCACATGAGGTTATTCCATGCACGATCCCCACAGCGAACGCATGAGTGGTGGCGAGACCCGCGCAGCAAGCGGTCTGGCCCTGGTGTTCGCCTTCCGTATGCTTGGCATGTTTATGGTGTTGCCGGTGTTGGCGACCTATGGAATGGATCTCGCAGGAGCGACCCCGGCCCTCATCGGTCTGGCGATTGGCGCTTACGGCCTGACTCAGGCGATTTTTCAGATTCCGTTCGGGATCATTTCCGACCGTATAGGTCGCCGCCCGGTGATTTACCTGGGGCTGATCGTCTTCGCCCTCGGTAGCATTTTGGCCGCCAATGCCGATTCGATCTGGGGCGTGATCGCCGGACGAATCCTGCAAGGCGCCGGGGCGATTTCCGCGGCGGTCATGGCCTTGCTGTCGGACCTGACCCGCGAACAACACCGCACCAAAGCCATGGCCATGATCGGCATGACCATCGGGCTGTCGTTCGCCGTGGCCATGGTGGTCGGGCCATTGCTGACCCGTGCCTTTGGGCTGTCCGGCTTGTTCCTGGCGACGGGTGGCATGGCGTTGTTTGGCATCGTGATCGTGATGTTCATGGTGCCGCGTGCCACCAGTCCGTTGCATCACCGCGAATCCGGCGTTGCCCGTCAGGCGCTGATCCCGACGCTCAAGCATCCGGACCTGCTGCGCCTGGACCTGGGTATTTTTGTGTTGCACGCGATGTTGATGTCGAGCTTCGTCGCGTTGCCGCTGGCGCTGGTCGAGAAAGCCGGGCTGCCCAAGGAGCAGCACTGGTGGGTGTACCTGACCGCGCTGCTGATTTCGTTCTTCGCCATGATCCCGTTCATTATCTACGGCGAGAAGAAACGCAAAATGAAACGAGTTTTACTCGGTGCGGTCAGTACGCTGATGCTCACTGAGCTATTCTTCTGGCAGTTCGGCGACAGCTTGCGGGCTCTGGTGATTGGTACGGTGGTGTTCTTCACCGCGTTCAATCTGCTCGAAGCCTCGTTGCCGTCGCTGATCAGCAAGGTTTCACCGGCAGGCGGTAAAGGCACGGCGATGGGGGTTTATTCCACCAGTCAGTTCCTCGGTTCGGCACTGGGCGGGATCATGGGGGGCTGGTTGTTCCAGCACGGCGGTCTGTCGGTTGTGTTCCTTGGATGCGCAGGACTGGCTGCCCTCTGGTTGGCCTTTGCTGTTACCATGCGTGAACCTCCCTATGTGACGAGCCTGCGCTTGCCGTTATCGCCTGAAGCGATCCGCGAAGCTGGTCTGGTCGAGCGCCTGCTGGCCGTCGTTGGGGTAACAGATGCAGTGGTGGTTGCTGATGAAGCGGCCATTTACATCAAATTGGACACCGAACTATTGGATCGCACGACCCTCGAGAGCCTGGTCAACAACCCGGCCCCGACCGCGTGCGAAGCCTAGGAGAACGTTATGGCCCGTGGGGTTAACAAAGTCATATTGGTCGGCACTTGCGGCCAGGATCCCGAAGTTCGCTACTTGCCTAACGGTAACGCCGTGACCAACCTGAGTCTGGCGACCAGCGAACAATGGACCGACAAGCAAACCGGCCAGAAAGTCGAAAAGACCGAATGGCACCGTGTATCGATGTTCGGCAAGGTTGCGGAAATCGCCGGCGAATACCTGCGTAAAGGTTCGCAGGTCTACATCGAAGGCAAGCTGCAAACCCGCGAGTGGGAAAAAGACGGTATCAAGCGTTACACCACTGAAATCGTGGTCGACATGCAAGGCACCATGCAACTGCTGGGCGGCCGTCCACAGGGCGACCAACAGGGCCAGGGCGGAGGCGGTAACAACTACCAGCAATCGGCTCCGCGTCAGCAAGCGCCGCGTCCGCAGCAGTCGGCTCCGCAACAGCGTTCGGCTCCGGCACCACAGCAGGCCGCACCGCAGCCAGCTCCGGATTTCGACAGCTTTGATGACGATATTCCGTTCTAATCATCAGATCCGCCGGATATAGACAAAAGGCCCGTAGCAAACACTACGGGCCTTTTTCTTTGGGCGCTTTCCGGAGGTGGAAGTCGTTCAATCAAGTATCAGGTGCGGCAAAAACCGGCTTGAGTCTTTGGTGATCAAGCTGTTGTCCTCGCGCACCCCAATGCCGGCGGCCTGATCGCCGATCACCCAGGAGCCGATCAACGTGTAGCTGTCGCCGAACTTCGGTAGCGGGGCGAACTCCTGAAGGATGAACGGCGCATCGGTGTACGGCCCGTCTTCCTTCACGACCAGGCCATCCGGGGTGTGCAGTTCGATGTTGGCGCCTTCGCGGGAGAAGAACGGCTTGCGCACCCAGCCTTTCGGCACCGCTTTTCCGGGCTCGGGGTCCAGGTGTGTGGCGAGCAGGTTCGGATGCCCTTTGTTGAACTCCCACAACAGGGGCAGGATGCCTTTGTTCGAGATGATCGATTTCCAGGCGGGCTCGAAAAACTGCGTGTCACACTGGGCGATGGCCTCACCAAACGGCTCGTGGAAAATGAATTCCCAGGCGTGCAGTTTGAACAGGTGAGGGATCCAGCGTTCTTCGAGATCGACGAATCGTCCTTCGCTGTTGAGGCCGATGTCTTCGATATCGATGTGGCGTGACTCGATCCCGACTTTTTCGGCGATCAGCCGCAAGTAGTCGGTGGTGCCCTTGTCTTCGACCGATTGTTTCATCGAGGCGAAGTAGAAAGGCTGTTTGATCTGCAGCTGCGCAAAGGCCTGATGCAGCTTGGTGTCGATGCTGTTGAACTGATCGGCATGGCTGGGCAGCAAGCCGCGCTCGATGCATTGTTCCAACCAGCCCCATTGAAACGCCGAGGCCTCGTACAAACTGGTGGGCGTGTCGTAGTTGAGTTCCAGCAATTTGGCGGGGCCGGTGCCGTTGTAGGAGAAGTCCAGGCGACCGTAAAGGTGCGGATGGCCTTCGCGCCATGAAGTGCGAATCATGTCGAAGAAGGGCGTCGGAATGCTCAGGCGCTCCAGCAGTTCTTCGCTCTGCACCACCCGGTCGACCAGGTCCATGCACATCTCATGGATCTCGGTAGTCGGGTCTTCGAGATCGTTCTCGATCTGCTTGAGCGTGAATTGGTAATACGCGCTTTCGTCCCAGTAGGGTTCGTCATCGATGGTGTGAAACATGAAGCCGAGGTTTTCGGCGGTCTGCTTCCAGTCGTGACGTTCCTGGCAGAGGATTTTCTTCATGGCGCTCGCTCCTTAACTGCTCGATCGACCGGAACTGCTCGAGCCACCCCAGCCGCTGCGGGCGCTGGCCTGGCTGCCAAAGCCGCCCCGGGAAGTGGACGATTCCACCGAGATTGGCTTGGAGCTGCTCGACTTGAACGTGGAGCTGCTGTAGCCACTACCGTATTTCGCCTGGTCCGATTTGGTGAAGCTCGAGCCCGTGGCGATGCGCTGGCTGAGCGTCGACGATGAGTAATCGCCACGTGAGTCGCGGTAGCGGTAAACCGGTTCGGAGTTGTAGCTGCCCCGGTTGCTGTTCAGCATGTTGCTGATCAGCATGCCGGCCAGAAGACCGTTTACCATTCCGCCTGAACCGCCCGAGCTCACTTCGGAGGCGGGCAATTGTGCTCTGGCGGCATCCAGCTGGGTCTGCGTGACCTGGCCATTGGCTGCCAGCTCGAAGCCGCCAAGCTTTGGAATGAATTTGCCGGTGGAGTCCTGCTGGCACCAGTCGGCGACAAAGTCGGCATCGCAATCGGCCTGGCTGTCGTACAGCGGTGCAATGCGACGGTGTTCGGTGAGGGCGGTCATGTAGGCATTGGAGCAGACACTCACCGGAAGCTTTTGATCCACGCACTGCTGCACGGATTGAAAGTTGAACTTCTGATTCACTGTGTAGGTTTTTTCTGTCGGCCCGCAACCTGATATTGCGACGGCAACCGATGCCGCCAGGGACAGTTGAACGTACTTGCTTCGTTTCATCATTGCCTCCGTGGCGCGATCAGTTCTGCGAAGGGGTCATGCACGCAGCATTGAGCAGGCCAACGCTGATGGCGACGGCTGCGACGTAGATGGCGGCAGCGATTTCGCCATTACGGATGCGTTCGGAGGTGCCTTTGAGCACCAGGCTGGTCATCAGGAACGCCAGCAGTTGCACCACTGCGGCAATCAGTGCCCATACCGCGAAGTCCAGCAGGCTGACCGAGTAGGCAATCACATTGCTCGCCGGGATCGCAAAACCGATGATGGCGCCGGACAAGGCGATGGCGGCCGCGGTGTTGCCGGAGCGAATCAGTTCGAACTCTTTGTGCGGCGTGATGCGGGTGTAGACGAACTGGAAAATCGCGAACAGCACGGCGGCACCGATGATGTACGAAACAAATCCCAGGACGGCGGCTTTGTTCAGCGAGACGGAGAGTGCTTCTAGCATGGGCTGTTCCTTTTAAATTGTGGTGAGGTCGGTGGTGTACAGCGAGATACCCAGTGAGGTGCTCAAGCTGATGCTGCCTTCGGCGTCTTCCTCCACCGAGAACAGCAGGAATTCGCGGCGGTCGGTCAGGCCGGTCTCGCGGGCGTAGAGCATCGAACGATGTTCCACGGCGTAGGACTGATCCGGATTGCTGACCTGCTCGGTAAAGGCCACCAGCTCGGTCTGCCCGGCCTCGGTGCCCCATTCGCGGGTGTATTCGACGCCGTCAAGGGTGTACGTCGGCAGACCGATCAGGCTGTTCGGCCCTGCGAGCCTGCGCAGCTCGGATTCACTGTTGAGGGTGACGTAGCTTTGGTAATTGAACAGGATCACCGACTCGACCTGGCCGGCGACGGCACCGGTGGTGTGGACCTGCAGCCAGAAGTCTTCGTCGTCCATGTAGTAGCGCGAAAGCCAGGTCGACTGGCCGAGGTCGACAGTGCCGACGCTCCAGATCTGCTGGGTGCCGTGAATGACCACGCTGGTTTTTTCGTCGAGCAACAGCTTGAGGGTGGTGTCGAACACCAGCGCTTTGCCCTGGCCGAGCCCGAGGGGGCCGGCAACCGGTGCACTGTCCTTGGGTGTCGGGGCCTCAAGGCCCATCAACTGTTTAAACCATCCCATGGGTGATTTCCTTCAGGCGGGTGGAAGGGATATAGACGTGTTCGCCACCCGGGACGCGGGTGGCGCCGGGCGGGTTGATCGAAGGCTGTTGGCCGATGAGGCGCGCCAGCTCGCCCAGGCAGGCGGTGGCAATGTGTGAGGCCAAGGCGATGGCAAGGCCGGCCCATCCAGACTTGTGGAAGAAGGACGCTGCGTACACACGTAACAAGAGGAAAATCGACATTCGTCCCTGGCTCCCTGGGGTGACGCGTCCTTGACGAATAAACCCGCCGTGGACGTTTTTCGTGCCCGCGTGTTTACCGGGCTGCATTAGACCTGCTGCGCGGCCCGGAGAGAAGTAGCCGGGCTGCAATAAATCCAGCGAATGCGCCGCCAATATGCCCTTCAAATGAGCTGCCCTGGCGCGGAATAAAGCCGAAAATCAGGCTTGCGTAGAGGAGGGCGACAATGCCGGCAATCAGTACGTTGCTCCAGCTGCGGTGGAACCAGGCACGTGCCAGAAGGTACGCCCAGAGGCCAAAGACCCAGGCGCTGGCGCCCACATGAATGCCGTTGAAACCGAACAGCCAGACCAGCGAGCCACCGAGCAGAATGATGATTGCGCTGACGGCCGCAAAGCGTTTGAGGCCCTCGGCGATCACCAGGGTTCCCAGCACCAGGAATGGCACCAGGTTGGCGATCAAGTGGGCAAAGGATGCGTGCAGAAACGGTGAGGTCACAATGCCGACGAGGCCGTGGGCGGTTCGGGGGACCAGGCCGAACATCGTCAGGCCGTAGCCTGTCAGCACGTTCAGCAGGTGGATCGCGACCATCAGCATGGCCAGGCCTGCGATGATCTTGAAGCCGGTTACCCTGTCCATCCTTGTCCTCGAATCAACAAAAAGAAGGGCATGCCGGTTAATGCCAGTCAGTTACGCCGTAACGCGACCTGTAGCAGCTGGCGAAGCCTGCGTTCGGCGGCGTAGCCGTCGTGAGCTCTACTTGCACTGCCTGCCTGGCGTAACGCATACCCTGATTTTACGACTGCTTCGCAGCCGAACGCAGGCTTCGCCAGATGCTACGGGTCATGCGTTGCACTCGGAGTCCCTTAACTGACAGGCATTACACCGGTGCCCTTCCTTTTGAATGCGTGCGTAAGCCGGTTACTCGGCCGATTGTTTTTTCAGGCGGTCCAGAATCGCGTTCGCGCTGCCCTGGTCGGGGGTGATGCCGGCTTCGCGCAGCTTGCGCTCCAGATCGTTGCCGGTGGACGCGTCCGCCAGTTCGTCGCTCGCTTCCAGCTCGGCAGCCCGTTGTTCCTGCTTGGCTTGCAGGCGATTCAAGGTGCCGACGGCGGTTTCCAGTTTGCCGTTGGCGCCGCCACTGGCGATGGAGGCGCTGACCTGCGCTTTCTGTACGCTTTCACGGGCCTTGGCCATGTCTACTTGTTGGCGCAGGCTCTTGATGCGGGCTTCGGCCTTGGTGATGTCCTTGCGCATTTTGTCGGCGTAGGCACCGAACTCGGTGGTTTGCTTCTGTTCGGCGTCGTGTTCGTTGGTCAGGGTCGAAATGGCTTCGGCCACTTCCAGTGCCAGGTCTTCACGGTTGGCCTGGAGCGCGGCCATGGCCTTGGATTCCAGGTCCTTGATCTTGGCGTTGTACTGCGCCACGCGTTCAGCCGAGAGTTTGTGCTTGGCCATGATGGTGACCAGTTCGCGCTTGGCGTTTGCCAGGGCGCTGTCGGCGTCGCGGATTTCCTGATCGAGGATGCGCAGGGCCTGTTGGTCGGCGATGGCTTCGCCGACTTCGCTGGCGCCGCCACGCAGTGCGGTGAACAACTTGCTCCAGATCGATTGGTTTTGCATGACTCGGTACTCCCTGAAATTAGTTGAAGAAGCCTTCGAAGGCTTCGCTGGCGCGCTGAACGTTGTCGACGAGCGTTTTGATTTCGGTCACGACGTTGGTCAGGCTGGACTCGGAACTGAGTGCGCCGAACATGCTGTAGACGGTCTGCCCGTTGGGCATGGATTCGATACCGATCGACGACAGCGGGAACATTTCCCGGCTGCGCAGCACGGCATCGTTGAAACGCTGCACGTCCTTGATGGATTCGAGATCGACCAGCACCGTGTCGACGATGATTTGCTCGCCGACGACGGCGATGTAAATCGGCAGCCCGCCAAACTCGTTCATTTCAAGCTTGATGCTCTGCTCGGAGCCTTGAATCAACGTCAGGGTGATTTCGTTGGATACCACCTCATCAAGGGCCTGCAGGGCGCTGAAGAGGCGATCGATGTTCCAGTTGTTACCTGCGCTCATGTAATCCTCCAACATGAATGAACCAGCCAGGATCGGCTGGCGTAGCTGTTTCTCCATTTGCTTGAGCAGGCTCCGGTTTTCGGGAAGCACCCAAGTTTCATGTTTCACATAGCCGGCGGCGCTAAGTCCTCCGCGCATCTGCTTCATATAGAAGCTCGATGGTTTTTTCGCGGAAGGTTTCGAGCGCTCTCCCTGGCTGCTCGCGGGTGTTGTGTCTGAGGCTGCTGGAGAGCGACGTTTCATTGCAGTGGCTCCGCTTTTTTGTATCACGCGTGAGAACACTACAGATAAATTCAAGCACTCTCAATAACTCACGCGTGAGATTTTTAATCGACTGATTTTCATCACAAAAAAA
>NZ_AFOY02000021.1 GCF_000217955.3 Pseudomonas fluorescens HK44
GAATTCCGAAACCCCTGTCTGCTTACGCAGACAGGGGTTTTGTCATTTCAGAGACCGCTAAAAGCTCCACGCGAATACGTTGTCTACGCGGCTCGCTCTCCTGCGCGGTGATTGTTGCAGAGCGCCTGCCCTGCATGATCAAACGTCATCAAAAAAGCGTAGGTTGAGCGCTCTAGCATGGCCTTTAGCGGGTTTTGCAGGGAAAGCTGAAAAGCCCAAGCTTTCTGGGATCCTCGACGTAATTAAAGGCATTTCGCAGCAGACCAACTTGCTGGCCCTCAACGCGGCCATCGGAGCGGCGCGGGCGGGTGAGGCCGGGCGCGCGGTTTCGCGGTGGTGGCGGACGAAGTGCGCAACCTGACCCACCGCACTCAGGAGTCGGCGGAAGAGATTCACAAGATGATCACCTCGTTGCAGGCCAACCGCCTGAAGCAACTGGTAGATAGCTTCAAGATTTAAACCGTTGCATGGATGCCAAAAAACGCGATGAGGTCGGTCTGACTCATCGCGTTTTTTTATGGCGAAATTGCCCTACGCAAACAGATTGCGCGCATTGCTCATCGAGTCATCGGCAAACCCCTGCACGAACTCCTTGAACCCCGACATGGCTTCGACACCGCCCTGGGCGGGTTCGGCGATGATGGTCCAGGTTGCGCGGGACTTGGCGGCGCTCAGGGGCTCGACGCTCATGGCGGCCCACAATTGACCAACGCCCAAGGTGTTGTAAACGGTAGTCCAGGTCATGCTCAGCGCCTGATCGTCGCGGGAGTTGAGTTGTTCGACCACCAGGTTACCGTCCTTGAAGAACTTCTTACGCAGCGACGACACGCCTTCACCGGTCATCTCGATGTGCGACAGCGCCGGGATGAACTTGTCGAAGCCGGCGAAGTTGCCGACCACTTCCCAGACACGCGACGCCTCGGCGGGTATTTCCACCGACGACACAACGTGGCAGCCGTGCGGGTTTTTGATCAGGGTATCGGGTTGCAGAGTGCTCATGGTCTTGCTCCATTTCTACGGGTGGTGAATCAGATGAAGTTGATTTCTTTCAGGTAGTCGCAGCCGCGACGCAGCAGCGCCGGAGATTTTTGCGGGTAGTGCGTGCCCATTTGCTGCACACCGGCCTGGGCATTGGCGTGGCCGATCATCGAGATGTCGCCAATGTCCTCCTCGAAGCCGTTGAGGTAGAAACCCAGCACGCCAAACAACGCGTTATCGCTGTCGACCCGGCCCAGTTGCTGTTGCCAGTCGGCGACGCTGACCATTTGAAACTCGCGGCCGGCCTCGCGGAATGAAGCGACATAGGCGTCCCAGCTCAGCGGTTCAGGGTTGTGCAGGTTGAACACCGCCTGTTCGGGCTGGTAGCGGCTGGCGTGAAAGGCGATGAAGCGAGCGAGGAAGTCCACCGGCATCAAGTCGAAGTTCAGCGCGAACTCCGGCACCTGGCCGAGCTGGATCGAGCCTTTGAGCATCAGCATCAGACGGTTCTTGTGCGGCTGGCAGACGCCGGTGAGGCTGTTGAAACTGATGTTGCCCGGCCGGTAGAGGTTGACCCGCACCCCACGCTCGCGAGCACGCTCAAGGATCCGTTCGCCGACCCATTTGGACAGGTTGTAGCCGTTCTTGATGTAGATCGGCGGAGTCTGCGCGGCGGGTTGTTCGAGCACTCGACCCTCGGCGTCGATGGTGCTGGAGGCCGACAGCGTGGAGACGAAATTGAAGATCTTCTTGCTGCGTCCTTCGCAGAGTCGCAAGCACTCGAAAATCGGCTCGACGTTATCCCGGGCCAGCGACTCGTAATCGAGCACGTGGTTGACGTTGGCGGCGTTGTGCACCAACGCGCCGAACTCCCGATCCAGTCGCTCATACACCTCTGGCGTCAGGCCCAGTGCCGGTTGCGTGATGTCCGCTGCGTAAACCTGCACCCGAGTCAGGTCCAGATGCTCCAGACGGTTCTCACGCAGGGACTCGGCAAAACGCTGCGCAGCGCTTTGCCCGGCACCGTCACGCACCAGACACGCGACTTCGCTGGCGCCCCAGGCCAGCAGCGCCTCGACGATATGCACGCCGACGAAGCTATTGGCACCGGTGACAATGACCTTGTGCACATCGCCCATCCGGCTGACCGGCAAGGGCTGTACATCGAGCTCGCGGAAGGCATCGGCCAGGGCTTTTTCGCTGAGCACTTCTTCGCCGGCAGAACCTCTGACCAGCGTGGCCAGCCTGGCGATGGTCGGGACTTCGATGAAGCGATTGATCGAGATACTGCGTCCGAACTGCTCGCGTATTTGCAGCAACATGCGCGACAACAGGATTGAGTGGCCACCCAGATTAAAGAAGTTTTCGTCGGTGGAAATGTCGCCTGCCGGCAACTCCAGCAGATCGGCCCAGAGCTCCAGCAGTTGCGCCTCGTCGGCGGACTCCGGTAACCGACGCTGAAGGTTTTCGAGGATGTTGACCGGCATTTCCAGCAGCGCTCGCCGATCGACTTTACCGTTGCTGGCGTAAGGCATGTTCGCCAATTCAGTCCAGGCAATGGGCTGCATGTAGTCTGGCAAGAACTGCTGGGCGTGAGTTTTCAGCGCTTCGCGCGCCGCGCCTGGCTGGTCTTCCTGGGGTTGTGCGAGGAACGCCAGAATCCGTCGATGACTGTCGATCACTACAGCCACCTGGCGGAACAACTGGCTGTCGCGCAGGCAGCGTTCGATCTCCTCCGGCTCGACCCGGTAGCCGCGGATCTTCACCTGATTGTCTCGTCGCCCACAGAGCTCGATACCGTCGGCGGTCCACTTCGCCATATCGCCGGTGCGATAGGCGCGCAAGTTTTGGCCGCCCGGCAAGGGCAATTGCAGGTAGCGCTCGGCGGTCTGCTGCGGGTTGTTCAAATAGCCCAGACACACCCCTGGACCGACGATGTACAGCTCACCGACGGTCTGCTCGGCCACGGGCTGAAAGTTCTCGTCGAGGATCAGCACCTGGCTGTTGGCAATCGGTGCCCCGAGGCTGCGATTGCTGTCAGCGACTTGCAATTGTCGGGCGGTGATCAGCACCGTGGCTTCGGTCGGGCCATACAGGTTGTAGAGCTTGCCTTGCTGGGTCAGCTGCTTGATCACGTGGGGTTCGCAGACGTCGCCACCGGTCATCACATGCGCAAGGTCGCGCAACTGATCCAACGGCAGAATGCTCAGCAGTGCTGGCGGGAGAAACGCGTGGCTGAGCCGATGATGACGGATCAACTCGACCAGTAGCAGCGGGTCACGACGCTGGTCGTCGTTGGGCACGATCAGCTCGGCGCCCTGGATCAGTGCCGGGAAAATATCGATCAACGAGGAGTCGAAACTCAGCGATGAAAACTGCAACACCCGACTCTGTTCCGTCAGCCCGACGTAATCGGCGTACCACGCGGTGAAGTGCCCGAGATTGTTCTGACTGAGCAACACCCCTTTGGGATGACCGGTGGTGCCCGACGTGTAGAGCGCCATGCACGGCGCCTGACTGCCGGGGCGCTGGCGCATCAGCGGCAAGCCGGGATTTGCCTCGCGGGCGTCGATGCCAGTGATGTCGAGCCCCGGTATTTCATTGCTCAGCGGGTGCAGGCCATCGTGCAACAACAGCACGGCGCCGGCGTTCTCCAGGATGTACTGCTGACGTTGCAGCGGATGGCTGGGTTCGAGTGGCAGGTACACCGCGCCACTGCCGAGGATCGCCAGAATGCCGGCGAACAACGCACTGGATTTCGGCAGGCAAATGCCCACCACCACCGGTCCATCAACCGCTCGGTACTGCTCGATCAGTGGCAGTAGCTGTTGTTGAATTGCCAGGCTTTGGGTGTGCAAGTCGCCATAGCTGAGCACCTCCCCGGCAATGTGCAGCGCCGGGCGTTCACGGAAGGTTTTGAAGCTCTGCTCGAGCCGCTCGATCATCGGGATTTGCCCGAGTTGCAGCAGCTGCGGTTGCGCGGTGAGGTTGAGCCGGTGGGCATAGGCCAGACTCTCCAGCGTCAACAAGCTTTCTTCACGCTGATGACGACCGGGCGTGGCTGTTGCAGCGTGTATGAAGTACTCGGCATCGCGGGAGAAACGACTGACTTCAAGCGCGACACGATCGACCAGTTCGGCGATGACCCTCAGGCGCAGTGCCTGGCCATTGCCCGAGGGTTCGTCGGCGACGGGGACGCGAGCGATGAGTCTTTGGCCGCCGCTCGATGCGTAGCGGCACAGCACATCGATGGGTGGCAGGCCGCTCGCGTCTGTTGGCCCGAGGCCCAGGCGCACGCTCAGTTGTGCACACTCGCCCAGGTCGCGCAGACGTTGCGCCGGGATGGCCAGGCTGCCGTCGTCGATCAGCAGCTCGGCGTTATCGACCGATTGTTCGTTCAGGGTGTGACTGTCGCTTAATCGCGTCAGTATATGGCCGTGTTGTTCCAGCTCCAGCGCCAGCTCATTCAAGGCCTGGCTTTGACCGATGAGCAGAATGTCGAGACGTCTCATGATGTTCTCCTCGGCTAGATCAGGTAGTCGCTCAGGGCGTCTTGCACGCTCGGAGATTCGAGCAGCGAACTGCTGCGGAAAAACCGCACGATGTTGGCGACCAGCGGGTGATGGCGATTGATCGGGAAGGCCAGGCCTGCCACTTCGCTCTTGAGTGCGGCCTTGGCGGCATCGTTGATGTGCAGGTGTTCGATCAACCGGAAATCGAACGATTTCTGAATGTCGTTAGTCAGGTAGTGAGCGATGAATACCGGCAGAATCTTCGCGATCAGTTGGCGGTCGTCTTCGTTAGCCGAGTGCCAATAGATCCGCACCAGCCGTGACCAGAACCCCGAGTGGCGGCCCTCGTCGAGCAAGTGGTCAGCCATCAGGCCCTTGATCGATTGCTTGACCGTGTCGTCCTTGGCGAATGCCGCGACGTCGTTGGTCACGGTGCTTTCCGCGATGGCCACGCAGATCAGCTCCACGGCGCTGCGCAGATGTTCCGGAGCCAGCGCCAACGCTGCAGGAATCGCCCGGCTCAGTTCGATTTCACGTGGCAGTTCGATCGGCGAGATGCCGGTCATGGCCACGGTCTGCTGCATGAAGTCCATCGCCACCAGCGCGTGGTAATCCTCATCCACCACCACGGTCATGGCGTCATAGCGACAGGCGAACGGGAAGGGCACGGCGAAGCGATTCTTGGCGATGCTGCGGGCGGTCTTGTCGACGATCTCGGTTTCGAAAATCACCACGTCGTTGATGAACTTGTAGAGCGTCTGCACCAGTGCAAAGTCGCGTTGCTCCGGGCATTCGCGGACAAAAGTTTCGCTCAGCACCAGCGGTTGACGGCTCAAGGGATAGATCAGTTTGTCGTCGTTTTCGACCATGCGCCGCGGACGTGTACGGATGGTCGCGCGGTTTTCCCAGGCGTCGGCGAAGGATTGGTAGTCGGCGGCGTTCATGCACTCACCTCGGCGACTGATTCACGCATGCTCAGGCGCAAGCCGTCCCACAGTGCGATACGGCTTTCCACGGCGGCGATGGCCGCGGTGTAGACGTCTTCCTGCCGTTGCGGATCGCCATCGACCAAGCGTGCCAGGAGTGTTTCGGCGGCGGGGCCGTGGTCTTCGGAGTCGACTTCGATATGCCGCTCCAGGTAGTAACGAAAGGTCGGCGCCTGTTCGATGCCTATTCCCCAATCGTCGAGAATGCGCTGGAACATCTGTGGGATGACGCTTTCACGGCCATGCAAAAACGCTGCGGCAACGCTGTGCCCCGGCGCATACAGGGCGGTGTGCAAGGTGTGCCGGACGAAGTTCGAGGCGGCTGGGTCGACGTCGACGCTTTGCAGGGCAACGTCGTAGCTCACGCCTTCCTTTTGCAGGGCGACGAAGCGCTCCACGGCCGCCGTGCTGGCGCCGATTTCGCGCATCGCGTCCAGGTACAACTCGAAATGGCTGTAGTGACCGTGATCGAGCCGGTCATCGGACTCTTCGCCAAGAACGATTTCGTTGATCAGGCGCGCCGCTTGAGGGTCTTCGGGCGGCAGCCAGGGCAGTTGCACACACGTGAGTTCCTGTTGCAGGCGTTTGGTCAGTGACATGAAGTCCCAAACGGCAAATACATGGGTTTCCATAAAGCGTTGAAGTATCGACAGTGAATGAATCTCGGCGAAGATAGGGTGAGCGCTCAGCGCTGCTTTTTTTTGATCGAGAAGTGCTTTATTGGGTTTCATGAGAGGCCTATAAGTTGTGAGTTAAATTGTTCGGTTGGCAGAAGTTTATTAGGCAAGTTCAAACACGGTGCGGCCTGATCTTTTTAATAGACGAACAAGTACCTCAAACAAACGTTGATGCAGTTCATGGCGTTGGCGGACCTTGCCAGGCAAGGCGTTGCGTGCGTCGATGGTGCTTGGCAGTCAGCTGCTCGGGTGAGTATTACAGACCCTGGGCATTGACCGCGCCGACAAGTACGCTGGAACTTGAAGTTGTCGGCGGAGAAAAATTAATACATGAAACAAGTAGCGGGCAAGTGTTTTTTATATTATTTGTCAAGTGTGTTTTTTCGGGTGTGACAAGTTTCGATAAAACTTTTTGGCTAAGTTTTATTTGGGTGAAGTTGTTCCTTCCGGCTTATATAAGTCAGAATTTAAAAGAGTGAATGCCTCACTCGGAGCAACTTTGTGGCTGGAAAGTTAATGGTTTTTGATGTGGTGGGCAGGAGGCGGGCACGGCCCATCTCTTCCCGTCCTTTGGCAAGCCTCCTTTTGTTCGTCCATCACGCGAGGGCTGTGCAGGCAGATTTACACGCCGCTCGTCCTTTTTTAGTCGGCAAACCAAGAGTGAGCCCAAAAAGCCAGCACTGCTATCACTGGCACAGGGGTGGGCAGGGGTTTTCAGGGAGGGAAGAAGGGAAAGGTGTCGCCAGCGCTTTTCGAGAACCTGTGCCATGAGGCACAGGCGTCAGGCGCTTACTCGCTGAGCAGGCCCAGATGGGTGTTGATGATCTGCAGCAGACGATGACGCTGAGTGATGGTGAAAAAATGATTACCGGTCATTTCTATCAGTTCGAACTCACGGCGAGTGAACTCGCGCCAATTGACCATGCTTTCGAGGGGGGCCAGCGGATCGTCGCTGCCGTAGAAGGCCGTCATCGGGATGTGCAGGCTGCGACTGGAAGGATCGGCCCAGGACTCGAGCAATTTCAAGTCACCGTGGATCAGTGCTTCGAAGGCGGCGAGTTGATCGCCGGCCGTTGCATCGGGAAGTGCTCCGGGGCTGGAGGGTGCATAACCGTGCCGGATGTTCGGCAAGCTGTGCAGCGGCGCAGAGGCGGGTCGGGTATCCGGGCTGCGGCAACCGGAAATGAACAAATGACGGGTTTGCCCCGGGCAGTGGATTTCGCTCAATTTGGCCAGCTCGTAGGCCAGAATTGCGCCCAGGCCATGGCCAAACAGTGCATGGGGTTCGGACAAGTAAGGTTGTAGCGCCGCAAAGGCGTCGACCAACAGCGGTGGCCATTGTTCGTAGGGTGTCCGGTTCTGCGGATCGCCATGGCCGGGCTGTCTGAACGCGAGCAGTTCAATGTGCTCGCTCAGTGCTTGCGTCCAACTGCGGAACTGCTCGGGATCGGCACCAGACTCGCCGAAGCAGATCAGCCTGACATCCGTCGTCTGGCTGGCGCTGATAACAGTCAGCCATGGAGTGTTCCGGGCGTGCACGGCTTTCCTTGTGCGATTCACGTCGACGATTTCTTGCCCTGAGGTTCAAGGCTGTTCAGGTAACGCGTGATGACCTCGACACCCCGGTTGAGGTGGTTCTCAAGCTTTGTCACGGTTAGCGCGATGTCTCGGGCTTGTGCAGCGCGCAGCAGGTCGCGGTGATCTTCCTGGGACAGCTTGCCGAGCCCCATGGCTTCAAGGTTGAAGCGCAGAAAACGTTCCTCTTCCCACAGACCGCTTTCCACCAGGCTGAGAAGTCTGCGGTTGGGCGCCTTGCGGTACAGCGACATATGGAACAATCGGTTAAGTCTGCCGATCTCGGCGTAATCGGTTTGCGTTTCGAGGTCGTCGATGTAGCGCGCCGACTCGGCAAAATCGTCGTCGTCGAGCAGCGGAATCGACAGGCGCAGGGCCTCGGATTCCAGCAGGATGCGCAGGGCATAGGTTTCGGCGGCGTCACCTTCGACCAATGGCGCAACAACTGCACCTTTATGTGCGACAACATGGAGCAGCGATTGCGCCTCGAGCTGGCGCAAGGCTTCGCGCACGGGCATGCGGCTGACACCGAACAGGTCGGCCAGGTCTTGCTGGCGCAGCGCGGTGCCGCAAGGCAAACGGCCGTCGAGAATCGCCGAGCGCAGGGTTTCTTCGATCACCGATCGCGCAAGGTGTGCGGGGATAGGGCCGCTGACCGGGATCGTACTTAAAGGGTTGGGCTTCTGTGTCACGACAACGCACCCTGATTGAAATGGAAAAATTGGATCCAATGAACACTAGTAACTGCCTGACGGGTTGTCAAACCGGCAAGACAATGCAGTTTTCGACAGTTTTAGGCCACGGGCTTTGCCACTGAACGCAACTTCACGGGCTAAGATCTTTTCAACTGCGTCCGCGTCTCCCAAGTTTAGCGCGATCGTGGTGATCGCACCCTGCCATTCCGGCAGGGTTGCCTCGGTAGACATCATCACCGGCAAGAAAACCATCCTCAGCTACCCGCTCAAACCGATCATCAAGGCACGGGCAGAGGCGTTACACGAGCGGTAGCGTGTGATGACCACTGATCTGCCATAAAGCCTCAGGGCTATTACACGAAATGATCGCCCTCAGGAGCCGCGGATTAAGCGGATGGACGGATTTAGCCAGCGTATTTTCTTGATCTCTTGTTCTGATGCACTAATGGGAAGCGTTGGCATTCTTCTCTTTCCGGGCGGTAGCTGATTTTTATGGATGCCAATCGGCTCTAGTTTGGGCATTTGTTGTGGCGCTGAAGCGCCTGAGTGCATGGCGCTGACATTTTGTTTGGAGAGTGACGTGCTTGAGATAGGAGTTTTGATTGCGTCGAGGATTGTGCTCGAAGATATTGGTATAGCCCCGGTAGAGGCCGAGCGGGGGAGGGCTTTACTCGATATTGTCAGTCCCAAGCTTCTTACAGAATTCTCTTGAGTGTCAGTGGGTTTGGGTGGTGAGATTTTTGGATTTTCAACGATGACGCTAGATCTTGGCGGAGTTGGAGTCGTGACGCTATGTCTTTGCGGATTTTGAACAATGACGGGAGGTCTTCGGATAAGAGAGCGAGTTGGTATGATCTTAAGGCGTATGTGCCCAGTGGGATCCTTGCTATTGGTTGGATCATTTGAACAATATGCATAGGCGTTTAATCCACC
Organism: Pseudomonas fluorescens HK44; assembly: GCF_000217955.3. Classification (GTDB taxonomy): domain Bacteria; phylum Pseudomonadota; class Gammaproteobacteria; order Pseudomonadales; family Pseudomonadaceae; genus Aquipseudomonas; species Aquipseudomonas fluorescens_AQ. Next base: position 9,357 of record NZ_AFOY02000021.1, read on the forward strand.
CTCTCCAAACGGACTCCAACTGTCCGGACTATGAAAACGCATCAATCGCGGGTTGTAAGCGCGGTGGCCGTTGCCCAGCAAATACCAGCCGATCTGTGCTTCGCGCAGCTCGCCGTTGAAGCCCAGCCGCGTTACGACGTCCTGTTGTGCAGACTGATGGCCGTAGGCGGAATAAGCCATGGGAGTGGTTTTGTCGCCAACCACTTCAGCAATTACCGAGTTTTTGTCGTCGGTCGCCAGCAACACGGTGCGTTGTTGAGTCGTGTTGGTGTGGTTCATGGAAGTGCTTCCTTTGATTGGCAGGAGCGACGTAATGAAGGTGTCCAGTGTTACTCGTTCAGCCCGACACTGGGAACTATCAGAACTGCTAGGGCCACCTCACTCAATCCCGAACCCGAGCAAAGGCCTTAACCTTCTATCTTGATGGTTTGCAGGTTCTGAATTTTTTATGTGGGATCTGATACCGAGCGTCATTGCACAGATGATTGGGTAATGGCGTTGCCCCATTGTGTTTTTTGAAACGGCGCAATTTCGGGCAGTGATGGCTAATTGCTTGACGCTTGTTGAGGCTGTCGTAGACTCCGACCATCTGTCAGGGAGACACGGCTATGCAGCGTTTTCGTGGTTTGGCGTTAGGTTTGATCGGGCTGGCAGGCGTGGCACAGGCGCAAACGCCCGTGCCAGACGATCCGCTGCTGGAAAGCAGCACCGCAGGCAGTCATGCCACAACCAGCAGCGAAGCGCGTGGTGTGTTGCGCGCTCGCGATCAAGCGGTACTTGCCAGTGAACTGCCCGGCAGAATTGTCGAGTTGCCGTTCAGTGAAGGCGAGTCCTTCAAGAAGGGTGACACCCTGGCGCGTTTCGACTGCTCGGCCTTTCAGGCGCAGCTCAACGCCGCGCAGGCCGCCAGCCGTGGTGCCGGCGAAGAGTTGGCGCACAACAAACAACTCGCTTCGTTGAACTCGGTCGGACGTTTCGAAGTGGCGCGAGCCGAAGCCAAACTCAGCGAAATCCAGGCCCAATCTCAGGTTTATCAGGTTCAGGTCAAACGCTGCAGCGTCGTCGCGCCATTTGACGGACAGGTCGTCGCACGCAAGGTTCAGCGTTATGAAAGCGTCGCCGCTGGTGCGCCGCTGCTGGACATCGTCGACAACCGCAGCCTGGAAATCCACCTGCTGGTGCCCTCGCGCTGGATGAGCAAACTCAAGCCCGGACAGACGTTCAGCTTCATTCCCGATGAAACCGGCCAGCCACTCGATGCCACGGTAAAACGCCTCGGCGCGCGAATCGACGAAGGCAGCCAGACCCTGCTGCTGGTCGCAACGGTGCCCAACGCCAGCGGCTTGCTGGCCGGGATGAGTGGCACGGCGCGCTTCGCGGAGCTCAAATGAACGCGCCCGTCACGGGTGGCGCCGAGCAGGTTTTCGCGCGCTTTCTGGAGCTGGAGCGCCAGACCCGCACCGCGCGCACCACCGACCAACTGGCTTACAGCCTGGCCAACGACGGTCAATCCTTGTTCGGCTTTCGTCACGCGGCGCTGTTGATCGCCGGCAAGGTGCGGGCGATCACCGGTGTTAGCGCCGTGGAGCCGAATGCGCCGTTTGTAGCGTTCGTCGAGCAAGCGGTGGCGCAGTTGTTCAAGCTCGAGCTGGTGAAACAGGCGCGGGTTATACCGGCGACCGCGTTAAGCGGCCCGATTCAGGCCGACTGGCAAAGTCTTTCCGCTGCGCAGGTGTTTTGGCTGCCATTGATTGATCGCCAGGGCCAGGTATTCGGCGGTGTGTGGCTGGCTCGCGATGTGCCGTGGAATCTGTCCGAGCAAGTGCTGTTGTCGCAACTGGGCGACACCTACAGTCACGCCTGGCTGGCGCTGCAACCGCGTCAACCGTGGCGCTTGCGCTGGACCCGCAAACGTCAGGTCGCCTTGGCGGCAGTGCTGGTGCTGGGTTTGTTGATTCCGGTACGTCAGTCGGTGCTGGCGCCGGCCGAGGTCGTACCACTCGGCGGTCGGGTGGTGGCGGCACCGTTGGACGGGGTGATCGCCGAGTTCCTGGTCAAACCCAACCAGAACGTGAAAACCGGCGATCTGTTGCTGCGCTTCGAAGGCACCACGCTCAAAGCCCAGGCCGATGTTGCCGATCGGGCCTTGGGCGTGGCGCAAGCCGAGCTCAAGGCCAACGCCCAGCGCGCCTTTGCCGACGCCGAGTCGAGTTCGAAAATTGATTTGCTGGCCGCGCGGGTCGAGCAGAAACGTGCTGAACGCGATTACGCCCGTGAACTGCTCAAACGCAGTGAAGTGCGTGCCGAGCGCGACGGCATTGCGGTGTTCGCCGACGCTGAACGCTGGACCGGCAAGCCGGTGCAGACCGGTGAGCGGCTGATGGAAATCGCTGACCCGAGCCAGGCGGAACTGCGCATCGAACTGGCGGTCGGCGATGCGATTGCACTGGAGCCGGGCGCGCAGGTGGCGTTGTTTCTCGACAGCGACCCGTTGCAACGGCATTCGGCCAGACTCGAGCGCTCGGCCTACGAAGCGCAACCGACGGCCGGCGGCCAGCTGGCGTATCGGCTCGACGCCAGTTTCGAGGCCGCGCCGCCGCGTATCGGCTTGCGCGGTACGGCGAAAATCTTCGGGGATCGTGCGCCGCTGGCGCTGTACCTGTTGCGCAAGCCGCTGGCCGGCTTGCGCCAAAGTGTAGGTCTCTAGATGACATTGCCCAGCCTGCGTGCCGATTTACAGTTGCAGATGGCCGCCCCGGCGCTGGACGGATCGCCGCGCTGGACCTTGGCCGACCCGCTGCGCGGGCGCTACTTCAAGCTCGGTGCCGCGGCCATGCGCTTGCTGCGTCATTGGTCTTTGGGCGATCCCGAGCAAGTGCTGCGCGCCGCCAATCGCGAACCGGGCTTGCCTCTGGACGTCGCTGAGCTTGAGCAGTTGCTGAGTTTTCTGCGCGCCCACGACCTGATTTCCGCCCTCGACCCGCAACAGCGCGACAGTTATGGCCTCAAGGCCGCGGCGCAACGTCAGAGTGTGTGGCAGATCTTGCTGCACCAATACCTGTTCTTCCGGATTCCACTGTGGCGTCCTGACGCGTTCCTCAATCGCGCGTGGCCCTGGCTCGCGCGTTTTGGCCCTGGAGCGTTGCGCTATGGTGTGCCGCTGACCCTGGGGCTGGGGGTGTTTCTGGTGTCGCGGGACTGGCAGCGCTTTATCGCGACCTTCCCGCACTTGTTCAGTCTTGGCGGTGCGTTGGCGTTCGGGGTGGCGTTGTTCTTCGCCAAGCTTTGTCACGAGTTCGGCCACGCCTTCATGGCCAAACGCGCCGGCTGTCGGGTGCAGAGCATGGGGGTGGCGTTCATGGTGCTGCTGCCGATGTTTTACACCGATGTCAGCGATGCCTGGCGGGTCAATGATCGGCGCGCGCGGTTGCTGATCGGCGCGGGCGGGGTGCTCGCCGAGTTGCTGCTGGCGTGTATCGCCTTGCTTGCCTGGTCGCTGTTGCCGGACGGGCCGGCGCGGACGGCGGCGTTCATGCTCGCCAGCGCGACCTGGCTCACTACGCTTGCGGTCAACCTGAATCCTTTCATGCGTTTCGATGGTTATTTTTTGCTCAGCGACTTCTGGGAAGTGGACAACCTTCAGGGCCGGGCGTTTGCCTTATGTCGTTGGCGATTGCGCGAGGCGCTGTTCGGGTACGGCGCGCCAGCCCCGGAGCCTTGGTCGCCATCGATGCAACGGCGTTTGCTGTGGTGGGGATACGGCTCGTGGCTGTGGCGCGCGGTGCTGTTTTTCGGGATTGCGTTGGCGGTGTATCACCTGTTCTTCAAATTGTTGGGGATCTTCCTGATGATGGTCGAGCTGGTGTGGTTCATCTTCTTGCCGATTGCGCGCGAATGGCGCGAATGGTGGAGCCGCCGCGAACAGGCCCATGCACCGCGGGCGTTACTCAGTGGTTTGGGGTTGTTGGCGGTAATTGCCGTGCTGGTGCTGCCGTGGCGCAGCGCGGTGGAACTGCCGAGCATGCTGGAGGCTGGCCGGGTCAGCGCCTTGCATGCGCCGGTGGCGGCACGGGTCAAGCAGCTGAATGTCAGTGACGGGCAGATCGTCGCCCAGGGCGATGTGTTGCTTGAGCTGGAGTCGCCGGACCTGGACTCGCGTCAGGCCATCGCGCGCCGGGAAATCGAGATTCAGCAATTGCAGATGCGCCGTCAGGCCGGACGCAGTGAAACCGCCGCCGATGCGGGCATCGTCGAACAGCGGCTGGCGGAGGCGGTGGCCGAGTATCGCGGTTTGGCGGCGCAGCGCGAGCGCCTGCTGCTGCGGGCGCCCCAGGCCGGTCAGGTGCGCGATCTGCTGCCGCAACTGGCCGTTGGCCGCTGGTTGTCGCCCAAGGAGACGCTGGCCCGGGTTGTCGAAGAGGGCGCGCGACTGCGCGGTTATGTGGCCGAAGCCGAACTGTGGCGGGTTACACCCGGTGCGGCGGGAAGGTTTATCGCCGAGGACCCGATGCACCCGGCGGTGGCGGTCGAGCTGACTGAAATCGACACCAACGGCGCGGCGGTTGTCGATCAGGAAGCGCTGACCTCCGACCACCATGGGCCGATTGCTGTGCGCCGCGATCAGAGCCAGCGCGCCGAGCCTGTGCAAGCGCAATACGCGGTGCGGCTTAAAGTCCTCGACAGCATTGTCACCCCGGTGCAGCCATTGCGGGGGCTGGTGGTGTTGCAGGGCGGCAGTGAGTCGTTGCTGGGGACCGCCTGGCGCCGATTGGCGGCGTTGGGCGTGAGGGAGAGTGGTTTTTAGCGCAAGGAGCATCACGATGCCGAACAACAATGCCAAGGCCGCGGACGGTCGTGGTGGTGGTCAGGTTAGGGGGGCCGAGCAAGGCGAACAGCGCCTGGAACTGGCCGACTTGCAGGGTCTGCCCGTTACACAACGCCCAGCCGCTGGGTGGATAGTTGAAAGCGAAGGTCTGGGGTTCCGGTAAACACTTTCATGGTTGTTATCCCTGTGTTTTTTGGGGGAGGCCGGCGAGTCCGCCGACCACCGATCAGCGTGGCCGCCAAGACGAATGCCGCTACATTGCGTGCGTGCAGGGAATGGGGCAGCATCCACCCCCAGTTCAAGGTCCAAGCCTTATAGGGCCTTTTCGATCACCCAGGGGGGACAGATGGAATACCGAAGAGAAACAGAGCTTGCCGGCCAGCCTGATGGGTGTGCGGCGCGCACTCGGCTGACGGCCTCGGCGCGTCTGTTTCAATGGCTGACCGATTACGGGATCTGGCCAATTTTGCTGTTGGCGGCATTCGTGCGGTTTTACGACCTGACAGCTGCGGCGATTTGGGGCGATGAAGGCTCCAGCCTGCTGATGAGCCAGTACGATTTGGCCGGGATCTGGTTTCACGCAGCCCGTGATGTGCATCCGCCGCTCTATTTCATGGTCCTGCACGGCTGGATCGAACTGTTCGGCGACGGCATGCTCTCGATCCGCGGCCTGAGTGCGTTGCCGGGGATCGCCACGGTGGCAATGGGCGTCTGGCTGGTACGGTTGATCGCCAACCCGCGGGTGGCGTTGCTGGCCGGGTTGTTGCTGGCGCTATTCCCGTCGGCGGTGCGTTACAGCCAGGAAGTGCGGATGTATTCGCTGCTGGGCGTGTTGCTGCTGGGTGCGACGATTGCACTGGTGTATTGGGTCAAACAGCCCCAGCGCGCACGGTATCTGGTGATCTATGCACTGCTGATGGCTGCCGCGTTTTACACCCACTACTTCACGGCCCTGTGCGTGATTGCCCATTGGTTGTACCTGCTGGTGCTGCGGGTGCAGCCAGGCGAGCCGTTGCGGCACATCAACCGCCCGGGCTGGTGGCTGACCAATGCGGCGATCGTGCTGCTGTTTCTGCCGTGGGTCCCGCAGTTGCTGAGCCTGGTTCAGCACATGCCGGAGCTCAAGGCCAGCGGCGATGTGGGCTGGGAAGATCCGGTCACCGTCAGCTCCCTGCCGTCCATGGTCTGGACCTTCATGATCCAGAGCGATGATGACTTCCTGCCCAGGTCGGTGTTTTTCGCATTGCCAGTGCTGTTGCTGGCCGTGATCGTGGTGACGGTGCTACGTGATCGTAGCGTCTACCGCTGGAGTGCCTTGCTGGCGATTTACGCAGTGGTGCCGCTGGTGCTGGTTTTCCTCGTGTCGTTCATTTCACCGGTGTTTATCGAGCGCTACGTGACGGCTTTCGCGCTGGGGCTGCCGCTGATCATTGCCCTGAGCATCGATGGCCTGAAAAAATCTGCTCGAGTGCTGGCCCTGGCATTGCTCATGCTGTTTATCGGCATTGAAGGGGTGGGCCTGAAAAACAACGCGACGGTCGATCCAAATGACCAACTCAATGTGACGGTCGAGTTCATCAATCAGCATTACGAGCCGGGTGATCAGGTCGTCATCAGCGATCTGCTCTGGTATATGCCGTACGTCTACTACGATCGCACCGACGTTCAGCCGCGCCTCTTTACCCCGGTCTTGGCCAACGGCACGTCCAGTCGGCCGAATGCCTACGGTTTCGGTACGCTGGTAGAGGAAGCCGCCGACAAGATCTACCTCGATCGGCTCACCGACCTGCCGCCCGGAGCGCATCGCGTGTGGTTGTTCAGCACCGCTGACCAACCTGATGAGTTCGCACCATTGCCCGCCGATTGGCAGAAGATCAGCGAAAAAGTCGCTGGAAATGCGCAGGCGCGGTTGTTTGTCATCAATAGCCCTAAAAAATAACCTGTAAATCCGTAGGAGCGGGGGGGGCGCCTAGCTCTTGCCCGCGATGGGTGCGCCGCGGTGCTTCAGGCATACCGCGTCATCGTTCATCGCGGGCAAGCCTTGCTCCTACAGAAGCGCGTTTCACCCTGTCCGCTTTTGTTACAACCGCACCTTTCACAGGGTTTTAGTTCCAATTTGATATCAAAAGCCCACTAGTCGGATCCAAAATCGTAGGCTACGCTTTGTCCTACAAAGGACTGATGACTACGGTGAAGGGATTGCAGAAGTTCCACTTTATCTCCGGCTTGCCGCGCTCAGGCTCAACCCTGCTGTCTGCGATTCTGTTGCAGAATCCGCGTTTTCATGCCGGCATGAGCAGCCCGGTCGGTGCCCTGTTCAGCGGCATTCTCGATCAGTGCAGTGCCGGCAGCGAGTTCGGTGCGGTGATCGACACACCGTTGCGCCGTCGCTTGCTGCGCGGGCTGTTCGACTCCTACTACGCCGACAAAGCCGATAAGCAGATTGTCTTCGACACCAATCGCCAATGGAGCTCACGGCTTCCGGCGCTTAACGATCTGTTTCCCCAAGCGAAGGTCATCGCCTGCGTGCGCAATGTCGCCTGGGTCATGGACAGCCTTGAACGGTTGTATCGCGCCAATCCTTTCGAAAACACCAAGCTGTTCGGCGATGCGGTCGAGCGCAATACGGTTTACAGCCGTTGCGAAACGCTGGCACAGCGCAATCGCCTGGTGGGATTTGCCTGGGCCGCGCTCAAGGAAGCCTATTACGGCGAGCACGCCGAGTCGTTGCTGATCGTTGATTACGACCTGCTGACCCAGGCCCCCGAGCGGGTCATGCGGTTGATCTACGATTTCATCGGCGAACCCTGGTTCGAACATGACTTCAACCACCTGGCCTACGATGCGCCGGAATTCGACCAGGCGCTTGGGGTTGCAGGTCTGCACAAGGTCAGATCCAGGGTTTCCCTGGAGTCACGGCGCACCATTCTGCCGCCGGACCTGTTTGCGCAATACGCGGAACTGTCCTTTTGGCTCGATGGCTCTGCCAGCGCTGCCAATGTCATTCGTATGAAAGCCGACGCCGCGATCAGTTGATCGCGGCGTTTTCATTTGCGCGGTATGAACGTTCGAGTCTGGGTGAGCAACATGTGGTGGAGCAAAGGCAAGTCGCGGATCACGGAGGGCGCACGCGTCCTGGCATCGCCATTGATCATGTCCCTGGAGCCGCGGATGCTGTTCGACGGCGCGGTGGCGGCCACGGTGGCCGATACTGCTCAGACTGACAGCCACACCGCCACAGACGCGGCCAAGGCACCGATCACCCGGCCGCGAGCAAGGACACCCACGCCCAGGCCGACAATGCGGCACCGGTGGCGTCAGCCCCCGCCGCCGTGCCAGGGCAGACCGTGGTGTTCGTCGACGCCCGGGTCAAGGACGCCGACAGCCTGCTCAAAGGCGTGGCCCCCGGCACTCAGGTGGTCCAGCTCGACGCGAGCAAGGACGGCTTGCAACAGATTGCCGACTACCTCGGTCAGCATCAGGGCATCAGCTCGGTGCAGATCATCGCCCACGGCAACGCCGGTGACCTGTGGCTGGGTGACAGCTACCTGTCGGCCGACAACGTGGCGGCCCGCAGCGCGGTGCTGGCTGAAATCGGCAAGGACATGAACGTCGGCGGCGACATCCTGATCTACGCCTGCTACACCGCTGAAGGTACGCGTGGCTTGAGTTTTGTCGACTCGCTGGCAGAGTTGACCGGCCGTGATATCGCCGCCTCGAACAACCGCACCGGCGTGGGTGGCGACTGGGACCTGGAAGTCGCCACGGGCAACATCGAAAGCGCCAACGTGCTGTCGAAAACGGCCATGAGCGAGTACCAATGGGGCCTGGCCACCTGGACCGCCAGCAACAACGCCAACACCGGCGTGGGTTCGTTGCGCGCCGAGATTGCCTCGGCGCAGAACGGCGATATCGTCACCTTCAACGCCAGCATGACCGTGCAGCTCACCTCCGAGCTGCTGGTCAACAAGAACATCACCATCGACGGTGACCTGAACAATGACGGCGTGGCGGATGTGACCCTGGATGGTCAGTACAAGACCCGGGTGATCGAGATCGCCTCGGGCAGCACCGTGACCCTCGACGGGTTGGTGATTACCCGAGGCCTGTACTCGGGTGCGGGTGGCAATGGTGGATTTGGCGCGACCGGGGCCATGGGCGGCGGTATTTCCAACGCCGGGAACCTGACCCTGTACAACGTCAGCGTGACCTCTAACGCGGCCTCGGGCGGCGGTGGCGGCGGTGGTGTTTTGAGCTTATACGATGGCGGTGGTGGCGGTGGCGGTGGTGGGTTGGGTGGCCAGGGCGGCGGCAACGGCGGTTCGACGGGGTTGGGCATCCTCGGCCAGGCAGGCGGTAGCGGCGTGGGCGGCCACGGCGGCGGTTACGACGCCACCCACATGGGCGGTCGCGGTGGCACCAGCACCGGTGGCAACGGAGGGATTGGGGTTCACGGGTACAGCAATGGCGGTAGCGGGGGGACGGCCACCAACGGCACGATTTCCATCGGCGGCGGTGGTGGCGGTGCCGGTTTGGACATTGTGGGCGGCGCAGGCGGCAACGCGGCTGGCGGGATCTACAACGCCTCGACCGGCACCCTGACTATCGTCGGTACGTCGACCATCACCAACAACATCGGTGCCGGTGGCGGCGGTGGTGGCGGTAGCGGTGTTGGCTACATCGGCAACGGCGGGGTCGGCGGCAAGGGTGTCGGTGCGATCTGGAACAAAGGCACCCTCCAGATCACCGCGGCCAACTTCGCAGCCATTTCCGGCAACGCAGCCGGCAGCGGTGCCGGTGGTGCGGTGCTGGGCGGGGGTTCGACAGGCACCAGCCCGACGGCGGTAGCGGCGATCTACAACGACGGCGGCCTCCTGAATACCGCGTACCCGGCGTCGCCCGCCGCGACCATCGTCGTGGCGGACAACTCGCTGATAATCGGCGAAACCTCACTGGTCACCTTCACGTTCTCTGAAGCCGTCAGCGGTTTCACCAATGCCGACCTGACGATCACCAACGGCACGCTGACAACAGTCAGCAGCAGTGATGGCGGCACCACCTGGACGGCGACCTTTACCCCGAGTTCAAGCGTCACGGGCAACACCAACCAGATCTTCCTGGACAACACCGGCGTGACGAGTGTGTCGCGGGGCGTAACCGGGTTCGGCACCAGCTCGTCCAATAATTACGCCGTCGACACCGTGCGGCCAACGGCGACCGTTGTGGTCGCCAATAGCACGGTGAACATCGGCGGATCCACAGTGACCATTACGTTCAGCGAAGCGGTGACCGGTTTCAGCAGCGCCGACATGACCGTTTCCAACGGCACCCTGACCAACCTGACCACCAGCGACAACATCACCTGGACCGCGACCCTGACGCCGACCAACGGCCTCAACAATGCCAGCAACGTGATTACCCTGGACAACACGGCCTACACCGATACGGCGGGTAATGCCGGTGTCGGGTCGGTGGACTCCAACAACTATGCGATCGACACCGTGCGCCCGACCGCGACGGTCGTGGTGGCGGAAAACGCCTTGAAAATCGGTGACACCTCGCTGGTGACCATCACCTTTTCCGAGGCGGTGACCGGCTTCACCAACGCCGACCTGACCATTGCCAACGGCACGCTGACCGCCGTCAGCAGCAGCGATGGCGGTATCACCTGGGACCGCGACCTTTACCCCGAGCGCCAGCACCACCGACGCGACCAACCCTGATCACCCCTGGAACAACACCGGCGTGACTGACCTGGCCGGCAACGCCGGGACCGGCAGCCACCGACTCCAACAATTACGTCCATCGACACCGTGCGCCCGACCGCGACCATCGTGGTCGCGGACAACGCCTTGAAAATCGGTGACACCTCGCTGGTGACCATCACCTTCAGCGAGGCAGTGACCGGCTTTCACCAATGCTGACCTGACCATCGCCAACGGCAACGCTGACCCGCCGTCAGCAGCCAGCGATGGCGGTATCACCTGGACCGCAACCTTTACCCCGAGTGCCAGCACCAACCGACGCGACCAACCTGATCACTTTGGCCAACGCCGCGGCGTGGCCGATCTGGCCGCAACGCGGGCAGCGGCACCACCAGCTCCGCCAACTTCACCATCGATACCGTGCGTCCGACGGCGACCATCATCGTGGCCGACAACGCACTGAAGATTGCGACACCTCGCTGGTGACCATCACCTTCAGCGAGGCAGTAACCGCTTCACCAATGCTGACCTGACCATCGCCAACGGCACGCTGACCGCCGTCAGCAGCAGCGATGGCGGGTATCACCTGGACGGCGACTTTACCCCGAGCGCCAGCACCACCGGACCGCGACCAACCTGATCACTCTGGACAACACCGGGATCGCCGATCTGGCCGGTAATGCGGGTAGCGGCACCACCGACTCCAACAATTACGTCATCGACACCGTGCGCCCGACTGCGACGGTCGTGGTTGCGGAAAACGCCTTGAAAATCGGTGACACCTCGCTGGTGACCATCACCTTCAGCGAGGCAGTGACCGGTTTCACCAACGCCGACCTGACCATCGCCAACGGCACACTGACCGCCGTCAGTAGCAGCGATGGCGGCATCACCTGGACCGCAACTTTTACCCCGAGCGCCAGCACCTCCGACGCGACCAACCTGATTACCCTGGACAATACCGGCGTGGCCGACCTGTCCGGCAACGCGGGCAGCGGCAGTACCGATTCGAACAACTTCGCCATCGACACCCAGCGTCCGACCGCCACTATTGTGCTGGCCGACCCGACACTGGCAGCCGGTGAAACCTCGCTGGTGACGATCACCTTCTCCGAGGCGGTGACCGGTTTCACCAACGCCGACCTGACGATTCCCAACGGCACGCTGACCGCGGTCAGCAGCAGCGATGGCGGTATCACCTGGACCGCCACCTTCACCCCGACAGTAGGCATAAAAGACACGACTAACCTGATCACCCTGGCCAACGCCGGCGTGGCCGACCTGGCCGGCAATGCGGGCAGCGGAACCACTGACTCCGGCAACTTCACCATTGATACCGTGCGTCCGACCGCGACCATCATTGTTGCCGACAACGCGCTGAAGATTGGCGACACCTCACTGGTGACCATCACCTTCAGCGAGGCGGTGACCGGCTTCACCAACGCCGACCTGACCATCGTCAATGGCACGCTGACCGCGGTCAGCAGCAGTGATGGCGGTATCACCTGGACCGCGACCTTTACCCCGAGCGCCAGCATCACCGACGCGACCAACCTGATCACTCTGGATAACACCGGGATCGCCGATCTGGCCGGTAATGCGGGCAGCGGCAGCACCGATTCGAACAACTACGCCATCGACACCCAGCGTCCGACGGCAAGTATTGTGGTGGCCAATCCGCTGCTGGGCATTGGCCAGACCTCACAGGTGACCATCACTTTCAGTGAAGCGGTCAGTGGTTTCGATCTGTCCGACCTCAGCGTGGCCAATGGCACATTGTCCAATTTGCTGAGCAGCGACGGCGGCAAGACCTGGACGGCGACCCTGACGCCGACCGCCGCGGTCAACGATGCCACCAACCAGATCGTGCTCGACACCGCCAATGTGCAGGACAGCGCCGGAAACGCGGGCAGCACCGTAACCCTGTCCAACAATTACGTGCTCGATGCCGACCGGCCCACCGGGACCATCGTCGTTGCCAAACCGCTGCTGGGCATCGGTCAGACCTCGGGGGTGACCATCACCTTCAGCGAAGCGGTGAGCGGTTTTGACCTGTCCGATCTGAGCGTGACCAACGGTGCGTTGTCCAACCTGGCCAGCAGTGACGGCGGCAAGACCTGGACCGCGACGTTCACGCCGACGGCGAACGTGACCGACGCGACCAACCTGATTGTGCTCGACAACAGTAACGTGACCGACAAGGCAGGCAATGCCGGAGCGGGACTGGCCATCTCCAACAACTACGCCCTGGACAGTGATCGCCCCACGGCGACCATCGTCATCGCCAACCCGAACCTGGGCGTTGGCCAGACCTCGCAGGTCACCTTCACCTTCAGCGAAGCGGTGAAGCATTTCGATTTATCCGACATCAGTGTGGCCAATGGCACCCTCACCAACCTGAGCAGCAGCAACGGCGGCAAGACCTGGACCGCCACTCTGACCCCGACGGCCAATATCAACGATGCGACCAATTTTATCGGGCTGGACAGCAGCACCGTGACCGACCGCGCCGGGAACGCGGGCACTGGCGTCGCGATCTCCAACAATTTCACAATCAACACGGTGCCGGCTGTCGTGATCTCGGTCAGCGACTCGGCACCGCCGCAAAACACTCCGAACGTTCCGTTGCAGCCGATTGTTTTCACGCCGCCGACCGGTAATCTCGGTTCTCCGCTGACCTTTGCGCCGCTGTTCGAACAGCGGGTATTGGGCGATGGCATCCGCCCACTGGGGGATATTTTCATCAATCGTGGCGCACTGAGCCCCAGCTATATCGCTCAGGTGTTCACTAGCAGCGACAGTGGCGGGAATGGTTCCACTCACGGCTTCCTGGGTTTTGGCGGGGGCGATGGCGGAGTGTTTGGTAACAGCACGCTGTCGAGCCTGTTCAGCCATGCATCGGGCAATGGCGACAGTTCCCCGAACGCGTTCGGCGACAGATCGATCCAGCACGGCGGCGATGCCTCTCAGGGCTTGCACGGTGCATTGGGTGCACTGACCTTGGGCGAGCAACTTCAACAACTTGAAAACGCCGAGAAGCAGCAGATCCAGGCGTTGGCTGCAGCGTTGCAACAGGTCGGCATCAGCGAAATGCAGGCCTGATTAAAAACCTGAAATTGTGCGGTACCTAGGGGCGGTCCAAGGATGAAGAAAAATCAGAAACTATTCGGCGCCAGTCTGCTGGCGCTGGCAATCAGCGGATGTGCGGTGACCAGTGAACCGATTGAACGCCGCGTCAGCGAGCAGCGCGCCAGAAGCGATTTGGCGAGCATATACAAGGATCAGGAGCCCCTTAGCGGCCCACTGACGCTGCATCAGGCCATGGCCCGTGCAGTGAAATACAACCTCGAAGGCCGATTGAAAATCATGGAAGAGGCGTTGGCCAAGCGCCAACTCGACCTTGCCAGCTTCGACATGCTGCCGCGCATGGCCCTGGACGCCGGTTACGTGGGGCGCAACAACACCAGCGCCGCCAGCAGCCAGAGCGTGCGCACCGGCACCCAATCCCTCGAACCCTCGACCTCCCAGGACCGCGACCGCAGAGTCGCTGACCTGACCATGGTGTGGAACGTCCTTGACTTCGGCGTCAGCTACATCAACGCCAAGCAGCAAGGCGATCAACGGTTGATCGTTCAGGAACGTCGGCGCAAGGTCATCAACACCATCGTTCAGGACGTGCGCTCGGCTTATTGGCGAGCGGTGGCCGCTGAACGTCTGCTCAAGCAGATCGACAGCCTGATGGAGCGGGTCGATGCGGCGCGCAACAACAGCCAGAGCATGAGCGAGCAGCGCATCGGCGACCCGGTGCAGGCCTTGGGGTATCAGCGTTCGCTGATCGAAGCCACGCGCCAGCTCGAAGAACAGCGGCGGGCACTGTCGCTGGCGAAAACCGAACTGGCGACCCTGATCAACCTGCCGATGGGCACCGAGTTGACGTTGGCGACACCGGAGGATTACACGATTCCGGAGCTCAAGGTCGGCATGGACAGCCTTGAGCAAGAGGCCCTGGCCAGCCGTCCGGAACTGCGCGAGCAGGATTATCAGACGCGCATCAGCACCGCCGAAACCCGCAAAGCCATGCTGCGGCTGCTACCGGGGCTGGAACTCTCGGCTGGCGGGCATTACGACAGCAACTCGTTTCTGGTCAACGACAAGTGGGCTGACTACGGGGTAAAAATCACCTGGAACCTGTTCAACGTGATTTCCGCCCCGGCGGCCATCGACGTGGCCAAGGCCGGTGAAGAAGTGGCCAAGGCACGCCGTCAGGCAATGTCGATCGCGGTGCTGGCGCAGCTTTACGTGGCCAACGCCAACTACCGTGAAGCGCTGCGTCAGTTCCAGACCAACCAGCAGCTGTCGACTATCGACGGGCAGATTCTTGGCCAGTTACGTAACCGCCACCAGGCAGCGGGCATCGGCGAACTGGAGCTGATCCAGGGCGAACTGAACACCTTGCAAGCCGACCTGCGCCGCGATCTGTCGTACGCGGATTTGCGTAACGCTTACGGGCAGATCTTCGCCAGCGCCGGGCTCGACCCGCTGCCGGACCAGGTGCAATCGACTCAAGTGCAGTCGATCGCCACCGCACTGGCCAGCCGCGAGGATGCGTGGGCCGACGGCAACATCACGGCGCCGCCAGCGCATGTTCAAGAAAAGTAATCTACAGGCGCCCACAGTCAGTGTCAGTCGGGTACCGCGGGAGGGTCGAGGACGCGCCCGGTGTTTTCCCGACTGCCGGTGACGGTGCCTCCGCCGTTGCTATTGCAGGCGTTGGCGCAGATCAAGGACAGCGACTGGCATAATCATTTCAACCGTGACTATTACAGCGGCGAATTCGAGGGGCGAGAAGACTTCATCGCTCGGCGCTTGGGCAAACTGCTGCAATTGGGCACTGAACATTGCCGCGAATTTACCGGGCTGGCGATTAATTACCATGAGTTGCCGGGCGCCATGGAGGGACGTTTGGCCGGGTTTTTTGCGCTGAGTGCCGAGCAGCGGACACTGGTGTTCAGCGCTGTGCATCAGCACGCCAAGCAACCGGCCGAAACGTTTGTGGCCGACAGCGAAGGCAAACAACAAGAGGCTTCGGCGCGGCTCAGAGAGTGCGTTGAGTGTTGGGCGCACGGGCCTTACGAAGCATTGGAGCAATGGCGAACCGCTTCTTGTGGCAAGGGAGCTTGCTCCCGCTGGGCCGCGGAGCGGCCCTAAACCTGGCAACGGTATTTTGTCAGGCGCACCGCATTGGCTGAATGACGACGGCTTCGCCCGAACGCGGACCGGCCGACGGGAGCAAGCTCCCTCGCCACAGGTGAATCAACAGCTCAGCTCTTCGACGACAAATCCGCCATGCCCTTGAGCAACTCGATCGGTAACGGAAAGACGATGGTCGAGCTCTTGTCGCCGGCAATCAAACTCAAGGTCTGCATGTAACGCAACTGCATGGCGCCTGGCTGGCGACCAAGCATTTCGGCAGCTTGCATGAGTTTTTCCGAGGCCTGCAATTCACCTTCGGCGTGGATCACTTTCGCCCGCCGTTCACGTTCGGCTTCGGCCTGTTTGGCAATGGCGCGGATCATCGACTCGTTGAGATCGACGTGTTTGATTTCGACGTTGGCGACCTTGATCCCCCAGGCATCCGTCTGGGCATCCAGCACTTGCTGGATGTCGAAGTTCAGGCGTTCGCGTTCGGCCAGCAGTTCGTCCAGTTCATGTTTGCCGAGCACCGCCCGCAAGGTGGTTTGCGCCAGTTGGCTGGTGGCCATCAGGAAGTCTTCGACCTGGATGATCGCTTTCTGAGAGTCGAGCACACGGAAGTACAGCACCGCGTTGACCTTCACCGAGACGTTGTCGCGGGTGATCACGTCTTGCGGCGGTACGTCGAGCACCACGGTCCGCAGATCGACCCGAACCATTTGCTGGACCACCGGAATCAACAGGATCAACCCCGGGCCCTTGACCTGCCAGAAACGTCCAAGCTGGAACACCACGCCGCGCTCGTATTCGCGCAGGATGCGGAAGGTCGACCCTGCCAGTGCAATCAGCAGCACCAACAGCGCGGCAAAACCCAGTTGCAGACCCATGATCATTCTCCTTGCGGCGCCGCGTCAGCCGCGGCCACTTCCAGCAGTGTTCCCTTGCGCGCCACCACTCGCACCCGTTGCCCGGAATGCAAGGGTGTCTTGCAGTGCACCTGCCAGCGCTCACCTTGCAAATGCACCCAGCCCTTGTGCGTGTTGTGACCCTGCAACGCGGTCACCTGCGTGACGCTGCCGAGTAGCCCGGCATCGCCACTGACGATGTGGCGCGGTCGGGTTTTCAGGGCGTGGATCAGCAGGGCGATCAACAGCAGGGCGCTGATCAGTCCAAGACCGATGATCAGTGGCGTAGGGACATCGGCATTGCTCAGCATCACCGCGCCGATCACGAACATCGTGATGCCGCCCAGTCCGACCACACCATAATTGGGCAGCACCACCTCCGCCACGAGCAGCGCGATACCCACCATCATCAGCCAGACGCCGAGCGGGTTGGGGACGACCACCACAACCGTGTCTGTCGCGAAAGCCGATCCGCTCAACCCCAACAACAACGCAACCGCACACCACCAGCGAGTGTTCACTTGACCCTCCAGGAGAGTCATCCGTCCGCGAGCCACACGGTGGCCCTGCTTATAGTCTAGTTGAGCCTTTGGCTGGATGATTCTTGATCAATTTTTGCGAGTTTCCAGTGGGCAGATTTATCACCGGGTTCCGGCAGCAGGCCTAGACTTTAGAGGAGACGCCAACCTGTTTAATTATCGTCCGCCCGCCCTGCGACGGACACCGAGGTGCATCATGCGTATGGCAAGAACCGTGCAGCGCAGCCTGGAAGAGGCGCACTGCGAATTCGACGTAGTCTCTCACCCGCATTCGGCCAGCAGCCTGGAAACCGCCAGGGTAGCGGGCATTCCTGCTGAGCGCGTGGCGAAATCGGTGATCCTCGACGACCACCACGGCCACTACCTGATGGCCGTGTTGCCAGCCAGCCGGCATCTGGACCTGAGCAAAGTGCGCGGCAGCAGTGAATGGCAAGTCACCCGCGAAAGCACCCTGGCCCACCTGTTCAACGACTGTGAACGCGGCGCCGTTCCGGCCCTGGGTGAATCCTATGGCCTGGACATGGTCATCGACCCGATGCTGACCCGTCAGAAAGAGATCTACGTCGAAGCCGGCAACCACAACAACCTCGTGCACTTGAGCATGGACCAGTACCTGAAAATGGTGCCTCATGCCGAGGTGTGCGAGCTGAGTCAGTAGCCATTATTGGCGATGGACTGCGCAGCAGTCCCCGACCCTCTAAAAATTCAGGAGCCAATTCCCATGGAATCACCCACCCACAGCCTCCCCAACCTGTTCAAACAACTCGGCCTGCCCGACGACGCCGAAAGCATCGACAAATTCATCGCCACCCACTCACCGCTCAAACCCGAACTGCACCTGGCCGATGCGTTTTTCTGGACCAAGAGCCAGGCGGACTTCCTGCGTGAAGACATCCTCGACGATTCCGATTGGGCGGAAGTGGTGGATCAGCTGGATGTGCTGCTGAGGAAGGGGCGGGGGGTGTAAAAATCTTAGGAAAAACGGCAAATCGTGCAAAAAACTGATGAGCGATGAAAAAATCTGGGCTTTAATCGGATTTCTGAACTTTTTCTGTGGATGCGCACGATGCCCTTGGTTGGATACGCCTACCTGCATGATGCCTTAAGACTCAAAGCCATTGCGCCTACGCGTGTGGCGATGGTCAAACCCGTCACCCGCGTATCCATGATCGGAGATTGCCTGGCTGTTCCACAGTCAGTCGCACCTGCAAGCGACTCGATCCTTGAACACATTTTTTTTGCGCTCAAACACGAAGGTATCAATCTCGGCATTCTGGCCCAAGCACTTGAGTCTGTGCCTGCTGAAGAGCTGCTCCAGGAATTAGCCAAGGCCCCGAACGGTGTATTCGTTCGAAAAGCCTGCTATCTCTGGGAAGGTTTAACCCACCGGCGACTCGACTACGAAGCATCAGTGAATAGCCGATTTTCACCGCTGTTTGATCCAGCGCGGTATATCACTGGCCCTGCTGTTAGAAACACACGCTGGCGCATTGAGTTTAACGGCCTCGGCTCCCTTCGCTACTGCGCCACTGTTGAGCGGACTTCCGAGCTTGAAGCCCTGCTCAGCCTCGACATCCTCGGTCGCGCAAAAACCTTCATGGCAACGTTACCGGCAGAGATGATGGACCGCGCCATTAACTGGGCGTATCTCCACGAAACCCGTGATTCCTTTGCCATCGAGAGGGAAGAACCCAGCGATGAAAAGTCCCGGCGCTTCGTTCAACTGTTGCGCCAGGCCCATGATGGTCGCGAGCTGAGCGAAGAGTACTTGGTGGAATTACAGAACAGCACGGTCTCCAATCCGTTCGACAAAGCCGCCTTGTTTCGCCATGAACAGAACCACCTGCATAACGGTCTGCGCGGCGCTGCCGGTGTCAGTTATATCCCGCCTGAGCCGGACCTGTGCCGTGAGTTGATGGGCGAACTGATGAATTTCGCCAATCAGTCTTCGCGAAAGGTCGATCCACTGGTGGCCGCCGCTGTGACGGCGTTTGGTTTTGTCTTTCTCCATCCGTTCATGGACGGTAATGGTCGACTTTCACGTTTTCTGATCCACCAGACCCTGTGTCATTCCGGAGCCCTGGAAAATGGCCTGCTGCTGCCGGTGTCCGTGGCCATGAAACACGAAGAGTCCAGCTATCTAGCCGCCCTTAAGGACTTCTCGCAACCGGCCCGCGATTTCTGGAATGTCACCTGGCTGGACGCTGACCAAATGGCTTTCGAGTTCATTGGCCATCCCTCGATCTACCGCTTCTGGGACGCCACCCGCTGCGTTGAATTCACCTTGCAAATGGCCCGCCGCGCTCTCGAAGTCGAACTGCGCGAAGAAACCGAATTCCTCGACCGCTACGACCGCATCGTCAAAGCCGTGAACCAACGTTACGACATACGCGGCAGTGACCTGTCGAAGCTGGTGATGATGTGCCTGGACAACGAAGGTAAGGTTTCAAAACATCGACGCAAGCAGTTCCAGTACAGCGTGCCGGAAGAGGTGTTTGAGTTTATTGAGGCGGAGGCGGGGCGACTGTTGGCCAATGTGTGAAAGGGCTCGAAAGTCCGAGGAAAACTCCGAAGCTTGCCCGCTCGGTTGCGAACCCCGAAACGCCCCCCTATAGTTCGCCTCGTCGCCGCACATCGGCGACAGGATTTGGCGATCCTAATCACTACCCAAAAAACTATTTTTTTGAGAGCGATCGCTATGACTCCTTATCGAGCACTGAGTACCAACCCAACCCCCGTCTGCGTTCTGGCCTACAACATCCTCGCACCCACCCATTTTCTCCACGAAACCGCCTGTAGCCGTGTCCGCATCGGCACCGATCTGCTGGAAACCCTCACCTCGATCACCCTTCGCGATCTCAACGACAAAGACTTCTATCGCCTGATCAACGCCGCGTACGTGTCATTGCGTGATGGGCTGGATTTGATGGAGGAGCTGCAACACCGCTTGGCTGCACAGGCGGCGCAAGCGAGCTAAGGTTGCTGCAATGCGTTCCCGCGCAGGGCGCGGGAATGTTCATTTCTCAAGAGGCCATTGGCGCGAGGTATGGACCAAAGCGAGTATCCACGCGGTTCCCTGATCCAGTTGATAGACCAGTCGGTAACTTTGATGAGGAATCAATTCGCGAGTACCAGAAATCGTCCCTACAGGACCGCATTCAGGATGGAGTGAGAGGCGAGAAACCGATTCGCTGAATCGGTTGTCCATCTCGATGGCTGCTCGTGGGTTTACGGCGTGGAGATAGTCCCAAATGTCTGCACGATCCTGTGCCGCGGCTGGCGTCCAAATTACCCTCATCCTTGTCTGGCTGCTTGAGTACGCCTGGCAGCAAATTCGGCTTCTACTTCATCGTTTGTCAGGCCTTCGCCTGCCCGCATGGAGACTCGCGCGATGTCGACTTTACGTTGCAAGAACGCCTCGTACTCACGCGACTCTCGTTGCGTTTGAACAAACTGACGCATCATTTCCCGGACAATTTGCGACGCCGGCCGATGGGACGCTTCTGCTTCAGCCATGAACTGTTCGCGCAGTTCGGGTTCAAGTTTCATCGTAAAAACGGCTTGTTTGGACATGGTTTTGTTTCCGGGATTAGGTGCTGAAAAAGTATATACGTCTTCAGTACATATTCATCACTGTCCAGATATTGCCGCGACGAGCGGGGGAAGAATTGTTTCAAACCGCGCTCGGGCGAAGCGACCCTGAAATCAGTCACCGCGAGTATTCAGATGGAACGCGATTGCCGGCTTACGACCGCTTCGCGGCCGAGCGGGAGCAAGCTCCCTCGCCACAATGGATCGCCAGGCGATAGATTTCCGTTCATTTACCGGCATCAAGGTAAGCCCCCTCACCGCAGGTTTTGCCCACTGCGCTAATTTGTTTCAAAACTTGACTGCATTTCCCCTCCAATGCGATATTGATAGTTAGCAAACTAACAGTGTGCGAATTGACCTGTGTCCCAGACCCTCGACGCCCTTCAGATGAACATCAGCAGTGCCATGGTGGTGGCCGCGCGGCATTGGCGGAAAATCTGCCAGACTACGCTGGTCAACTACGGCATCTCCGAAGCCTGCGCGGTCCCGTTGTTGATGATCGGGCGGCTGGGCGAGGGTGTGCGCCAGGTGACGGTGGCGCAGGCGGCAGGGATGGAGAGCCCGTCGCTGGTGCGTTTGCTCGATCAGTTGTGCCAGGCCGGGTATGTCTGCCGCGGCGAAGATCCCCTGGATCGCCGCGCCAAGTGCCTGAACCTGACCGATACTGGCCGTGAGTTGGTGCAGGCGGTAGAAGCCGAGCTGGTGCGCTTGCGCCGTGTGGTGCTTGAAGGCATCGATCCAGCGGATCTTGAAGCCGCGCTGCGGGTGATTCGCGCATTCGAGGCGGCGGAGCAGCAGTTACCGGTGACCCCACTGTGAACGGATTTTTTAGCGGCATACCGCCGGCCCGAGACTGGTTTTACGGCGTGCGTACCTTCGCCGCGTCGATGATCGCGCTGTACATCGCCATGCTCATGCAAATGCCGCGTCCGTACTGGGCGATGGCCACGGTGTACATCGTTTCCAGCCCGTTCGTCGGGCCGACCAGTTCCAAGGCCCTGTACCGTGCTGTCGGCACCTTGACCGGCGCGGCAGCGGCGTTGCTGTTTGTGCCGATGTTCGTCCAGAGCCCGTATGTGCTGGTGCTGGTCATCGCGCTGTGGACCGGCACCCTGCTGTTTCTGTCGATGCATTTGCGCACCGCCAATAACTACGCGCTGATGCTCGCCGGTTACACCTTGCCGCTGATCGCCCTGCCGGTGGTGGATAACCCGTTGGCGGTGTGGGATGTGGCGGAAGCACGGACCGAAGAAATCTTCCTCGGCATTGTCTGCGCAGCAGTGGTTGGCAGTATGTTCTGGCCACGGCGGTTGGCGCCGGTGTTCGATGACTCAGTCAGCAAGTGGTTCAGCGATGCGGTGACCTACAGCCAGCGCTTCCTGACCCGCAACGTGCAGCCCGAAGAAGTCAGCACCCTGCGCGCCTCGATGGTGGCCACGTTCAACTCCCTGGAATTGATGATCGGCCAGTTGCCCCACGAAGGTGCGCGGCCGCAAACCGTGCGCAACATCAAAGAACTGCGCGGGCGGATGATTCACCTGCTGCCGGTGGTGGATGCGCTGGACGATGCGCTGTATGCCTTGCAGCGGCGCACTCCCGAGCTTGTGGACAAGTTCGCGCCGTTGCTGGCCTCGACCATTGAATGGCTCGACCGCACAGACGCTTCGGTCGAGCACTGGCAAACCCTGCGCGCTCAACTTGAAGCCCTGCAACCGAGTGCCGAAGCGCTGGATGATCGCAAGCCATTGCTGTTTTCCAACGCGCTGTATCGTCTGGGTGAATGGATCGATTTGTGGCAAGACCTGCGCAGCCTGCAAGAGGCGATTCGCTGCGAAAGCCAGGACAACTGGCGTGCGGTCTACCGGCATTGGCGGCTGGGTCGGCTGACACCTTTTCTCGACCGTGGGCTGATGCTCTATTCGGCGGCGTCGACGGTGCTGGCGATCATCGTCGCCTCGGTGCTGTGGATTCTGCTCGGCTGGACCGACGGTGGCAGCGCGGTGATTCTGGCAGCGGTGGCGTGCAGCTTTTTCGCCGCGATGGACGACCCGGCGCCGCAGATTTACCGGTTTTTTTTCTGGACGGCGATGTCGGTGCTGTTCGCCAGCCTTTATCTGTTTTTGATCCTGCCGAACCTGCATGACTTCCCGATGCTGGTGCTGGCGTTTGCTGTGCCGTTTATCTGCGTCGGCACCCTGACCGTACAGCCGCGTTTCTACCTCGGCATGTTGCTGACCATCGTCAACACCTCGTCGTTTATCAGCATCCAGGGTGCCTACGACGCGGACTTTTTGAGCTTCGCCAACTCCAATCTCGCCGGGCCCATCGGCTTGTTGTTTGCCTTTATCTGGACCCTGGTGGCGCGGCCCTTTGGCTCGGAGCTGGCGGCCAAGCGCCTGACCCGTTTCAGCTGGCGCGACATCGTCGGCATGACCGAGCCGGCGAACCTTGCCGAACACCGGCAGTTGGGTGTGCAGATGCTTGATCGGCTGATGCAGCATTTGCCGCGTCTGGCGATGACCGGTCAGGACACCGGCGTGGCGCTGCGCGAAGTGCGCGTGGCGCTGAATCTGCTTGACTTGCTGGCGTACGCGCCACGGGTATTGGGCGTACCGAACGTCTTGCTGCGGCAGGTGGTGGCCGAGGTCGGCGAGTACTTCAAGGCCTGCCTCAAGGCCGGCGAACGCTTGCCGGCACCGGCGCCGTTGCTGATGACCCTGGATCGCACCCGGCGCGCACTCAATGGCCAAGGTCTGCAAGGTGACGGCGAAACCCGCCTCCACCTGCTGCACGCCCTCGCAGGTCTACGTCTGGCGCTGTTGCCGGGCGTGGAGTTCATCGGTGGCAGCGAGGCCGATGAGCCGTTTCCCCATGGTATCGATGGAGCGCCTTTATGATCGGTGATCTGGACATCAGCGGGGTATTCCTGCCCACGTTGCTGGTGCTGATGGGTATTACGTACGTGCTGTACCTGGTGGTGCACGGGTTACTGACGCGCCTGCACTTTTATCGTCTGGTCTGGCACCGGGCATTGTTCAACGTTGGTCTTTACGCCTTGCTGCTCGGCGCCGTGGACTCACTCAGTCGATACCTGATGACATGAAAAAACCTATTTTGACTCTTGGCCGTGTGGTGTTGACCTTGCTGGTGGTGACCTTTGCGGTCGTCGTGGTCTGGCGCATGGTGATGTATTACATGTTCGCTCCGTGGACCCGTGACGGGCACATTCGTGCGGATATCGTGCAGATCGCCCCGGACGTTTCCGGGCTGATCCAGCAAGTGGAAGTGCGCGACAACCAACTGGTGAAACGCGGCCAGGTGCTGTTCAGCATTGACCAGGACCGTTTCAAACTGGCGCTGCGCCAAGCCAAGGCGGCAGTCGCCGACCGTCAGGAAACCCTGGCTCAGGCGCAACGTGAAGCCAAGCGCAACCGTGGCCTGGGCAATCTGGTGCCGGGTGAGCAACTCGAAGAAAGCCAGTCCCGCGTGGCCCGCGCCGAAGTGGCGTTGTCCGAGGCTCTGGTGTCGGTGGACAGCGCCCAGCTGAACCTCGACCGCTCGGTGATTCGCAGCCCGGTGGACGGTTACGTCAACGACCGTGCACCGCGTACTCAGGAGTTCGTCACTGCCGGTCGTCCGGTGTTGTCGGTGGTGGACAGCAATTCCTTCCACATCGACGGCTATTTCGAAGAAACCAAACTCGACGGTATTCATGTCGGCCAAGGTGTCGATATCCGCGTGATTGGTGACCGTGCGCGGTTGCGCGGGCATGTCGAAAGCATCGTCGCCGGCATTGAAGACCGTGACCGCAGCAGCGGTTCGAACCTGCTGCCCAACGTTAACCCGGCGTTCAGCTGGGTGCGGTTGGCACAGCGGATTCCGGTGCGGATTGCCTTCGATGACGTACCGGCAGATTTCCGCATGATTGCCGGGCGTACCGCGACCGTGTCGATCATCGGCGACAAGCCCGAGCAGGAGCCGGCGCAATGAAAGCGGCCGCCTGTTTAGCGACGGCCGGTCTCGGCTTGCTGCTGTCGGCCTGTCAGGTGGTCGGCCCGGATTACCATTTGCCTGAAGAGGCAGCGGTGCACCGCGCGGACTTTCAGGGCGATCTGACTGCGCACGGAAAAAACGTAGTGTCGGCGCCGGTGCCGGGCGACTGGTGGCGGCTGTACCAGGATCCGCGTCTGGATGAGCTGGTGCGCCAGGCCATGGCCACCAACACCGATTTGCGGGTGGCGGCAGCCAACCTGTCTCGCGCCCGTGCCCAGGTCGAACAGGCCGAGTCGGCGGGCGGCTGGAGCGGTGGCGTGAAGATGGGTGCCCAGCGTTTGCAGGAATCCGGCGAGGCGTTTCTGATACCGGAAAAGGTTCCAGTGGCCAATGTCGGTGACATCGGCATCACCACGTCTTATCAGTTCGATCTGTTTGGGACGTTGCAGCGCGGCATCGAAGCGGCGAAGGCCAATGCCGATGCGACGCAAGCCGCGGCGGACACTGCGCGCATCACCCTGGTCGCCGACGTCGTGCGGGCCTATACCCAAGTCTGCGCGGCCAACGAAGAGCGTGAAATCGCTGAGCACTCACTGGACCTGCAAGGCCAGAGCACCGCGCTGACTCAGCGCCTGCGCGATGCCGGGCGCGGCGACGAAACCCAGGTCACCCGTTCGCAAACCCAGTTCAAATCCTTGCGCGCCGATATGCCGCGCTATGAAGCCGCCCGTCAGGCCGGGCTGTTCCGTTTGTCGATGCTGTTGGCCAAACCGGTGGATCAATTACCCGCCGGGACCAGCAGTTGTCACGAGCTGCCAAAGATTGCGCAATTGTTGCCGGTCGGTGACGGTGCCACCTTGCTCAAACGGCGACCGGATGTGCGTCAGGCCGAACGTCAACTGGCGGCCGCGACGGCGGACATCGGGGTCGCTACCGGTGCGCTTTACCCGGACATCAGCATCGGCGCGACCGTCGGCACCGTGGGTATTCTCGATCACCTTGGCCAACCGCAAACCAATCGCTGGGGCTTCGGCCCGTTGTTGACCTGGACAGTGCCGTCCAACGGCTCCCGGGCACGGGTGCGTGAGGCTGAAGCGGCGACCCAAGGCGCGCTGGCGCACTTTGACGGGGTGGTGTTGAACGCGATCCGCGAAACCCAGACCGGTCTGGCGCAGTATTCCGCGCTGTTGCAACGCCGCGATGCCTTGGTCGATGCCGAGCAATCGGCGCAACAGGCGGCGGACCAGACTCACCGCTTCTTCCAGGCCGGCCGGGCGTCGTTCCTTGCCGATTTGCAGGCAACCCGCACCTACACCGACGTGCGTGCGCAGGTGGCGACCGCCAATACTCAGGTCGCCATGAGCCAGATCGATTTGTTCCTGGCGCTGGGCGGCGGTTGGGAAAGCGGACGAACGCAAGGTTCACAGCCAACGAAACCCTGAGGCCGTTGCTATGCTTTTACATGTCGGGTTCGCGCGTGCGGATCCGGCAGTCAAGGCTCGCATTGGTCATGGGGATTCCAATAATGAAAAACCCTTATGCTCCCGGCTTCTGGTGCGCAATTGTCGCGCTGGTGCTGCTCTCGGCTACGTATTTTTATGGCGTGATGCTGGCGCACCAGATTGATAAGGCTTTGATCTTTCTCGACAGTGCCAGTGCGCTGATCGGGGTGATGTCGATTGCAGTCGTCGCCTGGGCTTCGCTGCAAACCCGGCGGATCAAGAAAAAACAACTCGAACAAGGCAAGACCCTGGTGCTGATCTGGGACACCAAGGTGGCGTTGCGCCGGGTTGAAACGGTATTCGACCGGTATTTCTGGGGCAGTTACTGGCAACCGGGACGTACTTTTCAGGAAGTCATGGGCGAACTCACCGGCACTCCGCTGGAAAAAAGCCTCGAAGCCCTCAAAACCCAATGCCTGGCCCTCGACAAACAGGTCACCGATGAAGGCTGGCACTGGTTGAACAACGCCCGCGAACTGTCTGACGTGGCCAACGCCATGGCCCGCGAGCGCTATCAACTGGATTTCTGCGACCCACGCTCGGATTCACCGAATGGCGCGGTGATCAATCGGGATTTTGAAGTGCTGGTTTATACGTGGACGGCACGGCTGAAAAGTTTTGATCATCAGCTGGATGAGATAGAGGTGCAGTATTCCTGAGCCGATGTTGGCAGGACCGCCGCCATCGCGAGCAGGCTCGCTCCCACATCTATGGTTACCCCCTTTTCTGCAATACTGTTTTTGATGCGTGTTTGGCTTGCTTTCATCTATCCGGCGTCTGTGTGGGGTGGCAACCCCGCGCCTCGATGAGAATCGATGCCTAACGATCCTAATTATTCGAACGGCCTTTCAGCCGTGTGGGAGCTCAGGGTTGTCGTCAGGCCGGTTAGCCGTTCACGTCATCTGTTATCCAGCATCGCAAAACCAGGTGGGTGGTGCTCGGGTGACAGCAGGGTCAGGCGTTCATCGCGGTTGGCCCTGCATCAAATTCAGTGTGGTGGGCAGCAATCGCCCAGGCGATCCTTGCCAGCTTGTTGGCCAGCGCGCAGACCACATGGTTGGAGTGATGGTGGGCCAATAGCTGCCGGACCCAGTCCGCCAGCCAGCCTTTCTGTCGGTCCAGTTGCATCAGGTAAACACGGGCACATTGGACAAGCAGGCGCCGCTGGTTGCGATCACCTCGCTTGCTGATGCCCAGCAGGACGGTCTTGCCGCCCGTAGAATGCTGTTTGGGTATCAGCCCGATTGAGGCCGAATAGCCTCGGCCGCATTTGAACTGCTTGCCATCGCCCAATTCGGCAGCCAGGACGCTGGAGGTGATCGGGCCTACGCAGGGCATGGTCATCAAACGAGCCGCCAGATCATCTTCGGCGGCCTGGCATTCCACTTCCTTGTCCAGCGTCTTGATCTGCCCATCCAGATAGGTGAAGTGCTCCTGCAACCTCGTCAGAAGTTTTTTGATGGGCACAGGAATTGAACTCGCTTCAAGCCGAGCGGGCAGTTCTTTGATGGGCTTGAAGCCTGTGGCCAGACTGACGCCGACCTCCAAAAGCGCTGCGTGAATCCGATTGACGGTCGCGGTGCGCTCTTTGATGAACGAATCGCGTGTCGAGTTGAGCATGGCCAGCAGCTGCTGAGCCTGGGTTTTGGGGTGTACAAAGCGCATTGTTGGACGAGTCGCCGCCTCGCAGATCGCCTCGGCATCAGCGAAGTCGTTTTTGTTGCTTTTCACGTAAGGGCGTACGAGATGCGGGGCAATGAGCTTGGGCGTATGTCCCAGCTTCGCGACCTCCTGCGCCATGAAGTGGGCTCCGCCGCAGGCTTCCATCACAACGGTGCAGGGTTCGAGATTCATCAGGTGCTGCATGAGCGCCGCACGAGTAAACTTTTTGCGGTAAAGCTCATGACCACGATCATCTTGCGCGTGTAGATGGAAAGAGTGTTTTCCCAGATCGATGGCGGCAATAGCTACTTTGTTCATGGCAACGGTCTCCGATGAGCCCCCTGCGAAAGCTTAGTGGGCGATCACAGGGGGCGGCGGGGGTAGCCATTTCATTATTTGATACTCGGTGAACACAAAATTGTGGGGATCGACACGATCCAGTGTGTGCGAGCTTGCTCGCGATTGGCGGCGCAGCAGCCACCCTCGTCATGGCGTATATTCGGCGAACTCACCCTTTGCCTGCGCAGCCGCCATGAAGCACACGCCCGACGACCTCAAACAGATCACCGCGACCACTCTGGGCCACTACGATCAGGTGGCCGAAAGTTTTCGTGAAGGCACACGCGACCACGATGTCAGCCAGAACATCGACGCACTATTGCGGCACATTCAGGGCTCGGCGCCGTTCACCCTGCTCGATTTCGGCTGTGGCCCCGGCCGCGATTTGCAAACTTTCACCCGCATGGGCCACATCGCCATCGGCCTCGACGGTTCGGAGCGATTCGCCCAAATGGCCCGCGAGGACAGCGGCTGCGAGGTCTGGCAGCAAGACTTTCTGAAACTCGATCTGCCCGCCGAACGCTTCGACGGAATCTTCGCCAACGCAGTGCTGTTTCACGTTCCTGTTCAGGAATTGCCTCGGGTGCTGAAGCAGTTGCACGGGGCATTGAAGCCAGGCGGTGTGTTGTTCAGTTCGAATCCGCGCGGGGATAACCGCGAAGGCTGGAATGGCCCGCGATTTGGGGCGTATCACGATCTGGCGGCGTGGCAAAAATTGCTGACAGCGGCAGGGTTTGTCGAGTTGGAGCATTACTACCGGCCGGCGGGATTGCCGAGGGATCAACAGCCTTGGTTGGCGAGTGTCTGGCGTAAAGCGGCGTAGCCTGTCAGGACGCTATCGCCGTTACTGCGCGATTTTCTTCGGCTCCTTGATCTTGTACCAGGCCACATACAGCGCCGGCAGGAACAGCAGCGTCAGCAAGGTGGCGACGATGATCCCGCCAATCATCGCGTAGGCCATCGGCCCCCAGAACACTTCCCGGGCAATCGGGATCATGCCCATGCTCGCGGCTGCGGCAGTCAGCAGGATCGGCCGACGACGGTGTTCGGTAGCTTGCACCACGGCGTCCCACGGTGAGAGGCCGCTGTGCTCGAATTCTTCGATCTGGGTCACCAGAATCACCGAGTTGCGGATGATGATACCGATCAGCGCGAGGATCCCGAGAATCGCCACGAAGCCCATCGGCGTCCCCGACGGAACCAGCGCCAACACCACGCCGATCAAGCCCAGCGGCGCGACACTCGCCACCAGAAACAGCTTCTGCACGCTGTGCAATTGGATCATCAGGAACGTCGCCATCAAAAACAGCATCAACGGCAAGACTTTGGCGATTGGCCCCTGAGCCTTGCTACTGGACTCGACCGTACCACCGGTGGCGACTGAGTAGCCCGCTGGCAAGCCTTCGGCAAACGAGTCGATTTGCGTCTTGAGCAACTTCACCAGATCCGTCGGCTGGATCTCATCGCGCACCGCCGCCTTGATGGTGATGGTGGGTTTGCGGTCGCGCCGCCAGACCAGCGGTTGCTCCAGCTCATAACGCACCGTGGCAAAGGCCAGCAGCGGAATCGACGTCCCGCCCGGTGTAACGATCTGCAGGTTCTGCAGGGTTTCCGGTGTCCCCCGCTCGGCATCCACGGCGCGCCCGATCACGTTGATCAGGTAGATATCATCGTCAACCTGAGTCACCGTCGAACCACTGACGATGCTGTTCATCAGGTTCGCCACGTCCTCGGACGACAGCCCGAGTTGCCGCGCCTTGTCTTGGGCGATGTCGATGCGCAGCACCTTGCCCGGCTCGTTCCAGTCGAAAATGATCTCGCCGATGTGCGGGCTCTTGTCCAGTTCGCTGGCCAGATCGATGGCGTGCTTGCGCACCTGATCGACGTCCTTGCCACTGACCCGGTACTGGATCGGACGCCCCACCGGAGGACCCATTTCCAGAGCCTGCACGTAGCTGCCGATGCCCACGAAGTCCTTGCGCAGGCGCTCGCGCAGGCGCTCGCTGAGCACCTGCCGTGACTCGAAGTTCTTGCTGACGATCACCAACTGCGCGTAGTAGGGGTTCTGCAATTGCTGGTCGAGCGGCAGGTAGAAACGGATCGCGCCCTGGCCGATGTAAGTGCTCCAGCGCACGATATCCGGATCGCCCTTGAGGGTTGCTTCGAGACGGTCAACAGCCTTGCGGGTTTCAGCCATCGAGGCGTTTTGCGGCAGGTTCAGGTCGACGAGGATTTCCGGGCGATCCGACGACGGGAAGAACTGGTTCTGCACGAAACGCATGCAAAACACTGCCAGCAGGAAACACAGCACCGTGATGCCAATGGCCCACCAGCGGTTGCGCATGCTCCACAACAAGCCACTGTTGAAGGCCTTGCCGATGCGTCCGGGCTCCGCGTCATGCGGTTTCACATTGGCGCTGAGGATGTGCACGCCGATCACCGGAGCGAACAGCACCGCGACAATCCACGACACAATCATCGCCACGGCGATGACCGCAAACAAGGTGAAGGTGTATTCACCGGCGGAACTGGCATTCAGGCCAATCGGCACGAAGCCTGCGACCGTCACCAGGGTTCCGGTGAGCATCGGAAACGCGGTCGAGGTGTAGGCGAAGGTTGCCGCCTGCGCCTTGGTTTCCCCCATTTCCAGACGCGTGACCATCATCTCGACGGTAATCATCGCGTCGTCCACCAACAACCCGAGGGCGATGATCAACGCACCGAGAGAGATCCGTTGCATGGTGATGCCGCTGTATTCCATGAACACAAAGACCATTGCCAGCACCAGCGGAATCGAACAGGCCACCACCAGTCCGGCACGCACGCCGAGGCTGATGAAGCTGACTACCAACACGATGATGACGGCTTCGAACAACGCGCTGGTGAAGCCACCAACCGCCTCTTCCACCACCTGGGCCTGGTCCGAGACCATGTGTATGCCGACGCCCACAGGCAGGTCGGCGGTGAGCTGGGTCATGCGCTCGTGTAGCGCCTTGCCGAACACCTGAATGTTACCGCCCGCCTTCATGTTTATGGCCAGGCCTATGGCCGGTTGACCGTTGAAGCGGAACATCGGTGAGGCCGGGTCGACGTAACCGCGACTGATGTCTGCAATATCGGCCAGGCGGTAGAAACGGTCATTGAGCCGCAGGTTGACCGCTTCCAGGTCTTTCTCCGAGGCGAACTGCCCGGAGGTACGCACGGAAATGCGCTCGGGACCGGCCTCGATAACCCCGGCCGGCGTCACCGCGTTCTGCGCTTGCAGGCTCTGTACCACCTGACGCTGGTCGATGCCGAGCGCCGCCAGTTTACGGGTGGAGAAGTTCAGGTAGAGCACTTCATTCTGCTGGCCGACCATCTCGATCTTGCCCAGCCCCGGTACGCTGCGAATTTCGATGCGGGCCTGCTCGACGTAGTCGCGCAACTGGCGCATCGACAGACCATCGGCGGTGAAGGCGTAGATCGACCCGTAGACATCACCGAACTCGTCGTTGAACGACGGCCCCTGAATGCCCGGGGGGAAAGAGCCGCGAATGTCACTGATCTTCTTGCGCACCTGGTACCAGATATCCGGGATGACCTTGGCAGGCGTGGTGTCCAGCAGATAGACGTAAACGGTGGATTCACCTGGCCGGGTGTAGCTTTTCACGTAATCGAGCGAGTCGAGCTCTTCGAGCTTTTTCTCGATACGGTCAGTGACCTGCTTGAGGGTTTCTTCCTGGGTCGCGCCCGGCCAGCGGGTCTGGATCACCATGGTTTTGGTGGCAAACGTAGGGTCTTCCTCTCGCCCCAGGTTGAGGTACGAGAACACCCCCATCAGCAAAGCGACGAACATCAGGTACCCGATGAAGGACTGATGCTTGAGGGCCCATTCGGATAAGTTGAAGCTCCCTTTCATCGCGGGCTGTCCTCGTCGACTTTGACTTTCTGCCCCGGTTTGAGGCTGTTCACACCGGCGCTGACCACTCGCTCACCGCTTTTGACTCCGTGCCCGACAATCACGCTGTCAGCGCCACGACTGAGCACCGTGACGTCTCGCGGGGAAACGGTCAGGGTCTGTTTGTCGATCACCCAGATTCGCGGTTTTCCGTCGATTTCCTGCAAGGCTGTCAGTGGTAACTCGATACGCGGCTCAACGGTCGAGCTCAAGGTCACGCTGATCGCCGTGCCGAGACGAAAGCCCCGTGGTGTCTCGGCCAGGGTCAGACGGGCGCGGCGGGTACGGGTCGCGCTTTGCGCCTGCGGCTCGATCTCGCGGATGATGGCCGTGGTGTGGATACTCGGATCAAGTTGCGCAGCCACTTCAAACACAACGTCGGTGGGCAACTGCTCGGCGAGACCCGCTGGCAGATCGATCACCGCTTCCTTGATGTCCGGCCGCGCCAGCGTCACCACTTGCTGCCCCGCCGTCACCACTTGTCCAGCCTCGGCGTTCCAGGCCGTCACGATCGCGGCGTGATCGGTACGCAGTTCGGTGTAATTGAGCTGGTCCCTGGCCTGACTGACCGCCGCCTTGGCCTGGTCCAGTGAAGCCTGGGTGGTTTTCAGGTTGGTCTGGGCGATGTCCAACTGCGCCTGAGCGCCCACCCCCTTGTTGAACAGTTCCTGCTGACGGCGTGCACTGGCCCTGGCATTGATCAGCAGCGCCTCGACCTTCGCCTGATCGCCTTGGGCGGCACGTAACTGGTTCTGCTGATCGGTCGGATCGAGGGTTGCCAGCAACGCACCCTTCCGGACCTCGCTGCCGACATCAACATTGCGGCTGGCAATACGTCCCGGCACACGAAAACCGATGTTGCTTTCGAAGCGCGCCTGAATGCTCCCGGCAAAACGCCCGAGGTCTTGCTGGTCAAAAGACTGCACTTCGATCGACAGCACCGGCCGCACAGGTTCCGGTGGTGCTTCCTTTTTCGAGCAGGCGGCCAACAACAGCCCCGCCGACAACAGCAGCAACACGCGCTTCATGGCTGGGCTCCCGTCGAACCTTCGGCGGGCGGTGTAACGATCTCTACCAACACGTCGGGGTGCAACAACTGACCGCCGGCAGTGACGACTTTCTCGCCGCCGTTCAGGCCTTCGCTGATGATCACGTTGCCGGTCAGGTAGCGTCCCACCTTGACGGTCTGCAGCTGTGCCTTGCCATTGGCATCCACCCGCCACACGGCCGGATCGCTGAGGTTCTTGGTCAGTGCTGCCCAGGGCAACTCGATCACAGACTTGCCCGGCACCTTGGCCGTGGCACTGACCACCGAGCCCAGTTGCATGCCTTCGGGCAATGCACTGAGGGTGACCTTGACCTGCACCGTACCGGTTTGCGCCGACACCGCCGGGGTGATTTCGCGCACCGTGCCGGTGGTGTGGATCGTCGGGTTATCGAGCAGGCTGACCACCACCGACCGATCCGATGGCGGCGCGCTCAACAGCGATTCATAGACATTGAACACCGCGTCACGCTCGCCATCCCGGGCCAGGCTGAAAATCGGCACTGTGGCCTGCACCACCTGGCCGACTTCAGCCTGACGCGCGGTGATCACGCCGGGCGCGTCGGCAACCAGCGCGGTGTAACTGAGCTGCTCGCGGGCATTGGCCAACTGCGCCTGCGCTGCGCTCAAGGCGCTCTGGCTGCTGCGCAATGCAGCCTGGGCAGAATCGTATTCGCTTTGGCTGGTGTAGCCCTTGGGCAGGAGTTTTTGCTGGCGGACGAACGCGGCAGCGCTCTGTTTGACCCGCGCCTGCTCGGCAACCACCTGGGCGTGGGCCGAGTCAACGCTGGTCTGCAGGTCTTTCGGGTCGAGCCTGGCCAATACCTGTTTGGCGGAAACCCGATCGCCGACATCCACCATGCGCTGGATGATCTTGCCGGCAACGCGAAACGACAACTCGGTCTGAACCCGCGCCTGAACATCCCCGGTCAGGGTCACCGAAGCGGCGAAATGGGTCGGTTGAACCTCTTGCACAAACACCCGTGGGCGCTCCTTTTCGACCGGCTTTTTATCGCCGCACGCGGCCAGCAGGGCAAACAGGCTCAGGCCAACGATACATTTCAATCCGGGACCAGCCATGCAAGCTCCTTTGCGTGATACGGGCGGACACGTGACGGTACGACTGAGAGCTTAGATCAGGGCTCCAGCGCTGCACGGCAACAACTGCACACATTCAGAAATCATCGCGTTATCGACAGTAAGGCACACTGCCGGGCAACACAGCAGGAGCTCCCGGATGCTCAAAACCCTCGCGGTGGCCAATTACCGCTCGATCAATAAATTGGTGATCCCGCTCGGGCGCCTGAATCTCATCACCGGGCCCAATGGCAGCGGCAAGTCCAACCTCTACCGCGCTCTGCGGCTATTGGCCGAAACCGCTCAGAGCGGTGTGGTTAACGCACTCGCGCGCGAGGGTGGTCTGGCCTCGACTTTCTGGGCCGGTCCGGAAAACATCAGCCGGCGCATGCGCAACGGTGAGGTGGCCGTCGAGGCCTCCGTGCGCCAGTCGCCCAAGCGCTTGCGGCTGGGCTTTGCCAGTGAAGACTTCAGTTATGCAATCGCCCTGGGCCTGCCGGAACTGTCGCACTCAGCGTTTTCCCTGGACCCGGAAATCAAGCGTGAATGTATCTGGTCAGGGCCGCTGTACCGCCCGGCCAGCCTGTTGGTCAATCGCATCGGCCCGATGATTCGCTCGCGGGTCGAACGCGATTGGGATGTGCTGGCCCAGCACACGCCGGTCTTCGACAGCCTGTTCGATCAGGAAGGGTTGTTGCGGCCGCTGTCCGCCGCCGAGCTGTCGGACGGGACCTTGCGTTACTTGCTGCTGATCGCCGCTCTGCTGACGCCAAGACCGCCGACGCTGATGGTGCTCAACGAGCCGGAAACCAGCCTGCATCCGGACCTGCTGCCGGCATTGGCACGGCTAATCGTCCGCGCCTCGGAGCAGTGTCAGGTGTGGGTGGTGTCCCACGCCAGCCGCTTGATCGCGGCGTTGCAGCAAGCCCCCGAATGCAACGCCATCGTGCTGGAGAAAAATTTCGGCCAGACCGGGATTGTTGGTCAGGGGATGCTGGACGAGCCGGCGTGGAACTGGCCGGATTGACTCGAAAAGCTGCGATCTTTTGATTTTCGCGTGCAATAAAAACGCCGACGCTATCGAAAGCCGTCGGCGTTGAAACCTCAAAAGGGTTTACCGCTCAATCAGAACGCCGGCAGTACCGCGCCGTTGTACTTCTTGGCGATGAATGCCTTCACTTCAGGGCTGGTCAGGGCCTTGGCCAGTTTCTGCATCGCTGCGCTGTCCTTGTTGTCTGGACGCGCGACCAGGAAGTTCACGTAGGGCGAATCCGCACCTTCGATCACCAGCGCGTCTTTAGCCGGGTTCAGACCCGCCTCCAGCGCGTAGTTGGTGTTGATCATGTCCAGGTCGACCTGATCCAGCACACGCGGCAGCATCGCCGATTCCAGTTCCTTGAACTTGAAGTTGTGCGGGTTCTTGGCGATGTCTTTTGGCGTCGCCAGGGCGTTTTTCGGATCTTTCAATTCGATCAGGCCGGCTTTCTGCAACAGGATCAGCGCACGGCCGCTGTTGCTGCCTTCATTGGGGATAGCGATGGTCGCGCCGTCTTTCAATTCAGCCAGGGTTTTGACCTTTTTCGAGTATCCGCCGAACGGTTCGACGTGGACGCCGATCACGGTCACCAGGTGAGTGCCTTTGCCTTCATTGAAGCTTTGCAGGTACGGCAGGGTCTGGAAGTAGTTGGCGTCCAGACGCTTCTGATCGACCTGCACGTTCGGTTGTACGTAGTCGGTAAAGACCTTGATTTCCAGATCCACGCCTTCTTTGGCGAGGGTCGGTTTGATCAGCTCGAGGATCTCGGCGTGCGGCACCGGCGTTGCGGCAACCACCAGTTTCTCGCCAGCCTGGGCCAGGCCCGCAGTCAGGGCAGCCGCCAATGCGGTGAACAACAGAACCTTTTTCATGCAGTGTCCTTATTTGTCGTTATCGACAATGGCTAAAAAATGAAAGGCCAGTGACGTGCTATCGCTGGTGTGGTGCGGACGATACCGAGATTTTTTATTCCCGAACAATATCTTTTATTCACTTTCATATTCCATTTTGCTCATACACAAAAAAGACACCTAACGCCTGTGGCGAGGGAGCTTGCTCCCGCTCGGATGCGCAGCAGCCGCATTCCGGTAACCGCGGTTTACCTGACAAAAATCGCCTGCTGATTTTGGGGTCGCTTCGCCCGAGCGCGGACCGACCCGCGGGAGCAAGCTCCCTCGCCACAGGGGGGGGGTTAAACGGTTTGCGTCAGGCTTTCGAGCAAACGTTTAAGCGCTGCGCGCTCACCGGCAGATCCGGATGTAATCACCTGCGTTGCCTGTCGTTCGATCAACTCCAATGGCGCAAGCACCTGAGGCAAATTCAAATGCGCAGGCTTTATTTCCTCGCCACTGCTCACCAGCAACGCAAAGTGAATGACGTTCTCCAGCTCACGGGTATTGCCCGGCCAACTGTGCCGCTCCAGAACCTGCTGGGCCGCGTCGCTGATAAACGGCACTGGCAGGTTGAGGCGCTGGCTGTAGATGCCGAGGAAATACTCGGCCAATGATTGAATATCACCGACTCGCTCACGCAAGGCCGGTAATTCGAGCCGACCTTCGTTGAGGTAGTGGTAGAGCCGCTCATGGAATTTGCCAGCCGCCACGGCTTGCGCCAGATCGATGCTGGTCGCCGCCACCAGGCGCACATCCACCGGGCTCGGTTGTTGCGCGCCGACGCGGGTGACTTCGTGATTCTCCAGGGCGGCGAGCAGTTTGATCTGAATCGGCAACGGCAAATCACCGATTTCATCCAGATACAACGTCCCGCCATTGGCCGAACCAAACCAGCCGGCGCGACTGCTGGCCGAACCACTGAAACTGCCGCCGGCATAACCGAACAACTCGGCATCGGCGTAGGTTGGGCTAATGGCGCCGCAGTTGACCGATACAAACAGACCGCCGCGATCACTGGCACGGTGGATATATCGCGCCAACAGCTCTTTGCCGCTGCCGGTTTCACCGCGAATCAACACCGGGATCGAGCGCGGCGCCAGTTGCTCCAGCTCCTGGCGCAGCTGCCGCGAGCGTGGGTCGACAAACACCAGCGCCTTGGCGCGAATGCTCAACGGGCTTTTTTCAGCGTCGGGAAAGGTCAGCAAGGGCTGACCGAAAGATTCATGCAAACTCATGGCAGACTCCCGCCCAGAACCGCCGGGAGACGGGGGCGTTTAAATAAATAAGAGGTTCAAGCGCGGCGTAGGGCGTGATGTTCCATGCGGTTTTGCAGGCGATACAGGTAGGCAAATCCCTGCTCCCAACGATGGTGACCGGACTTCACGTTGATGTGCCCGGCACCCGCCAGGATCCCTGCTTCGGCGCCCCAGTTTCGTGCCAACTCAAGCGCCCGTGGAGCGCTGACAGCGGCATCGTTGTCAGAACTCACCACCTGGCTCGGGAACGGCAGCAGGTGCCTCGGGATCGGTGCAAAGTTGCGCAACGCAGGCGCACAGGCCGGGCGTTCGACGTCGGCAGGCGCTACCAGCAAGGCCCCGCGAACCTGACGCAACGCCTGCAACGGCGCAGTAGCCGCCCAATGCGCAACGGTAATGCAACCCAGACTGTGGGCAATCAGGATCACCGGCGTGCTGTCGGCATCAATCGCTTCGGCCAGCGCCGCAACCCAATCCTCGCGACGCGGCGTCAGCCAGTCGGCCTGCTCCACCCGTGCGCTGTTCGGCAGGCTGTTCTGCCAATGGCTTTGCCAATGATCCCCTGGCGATCCTTGCCAGCCCGGCACAATCAGGTAGCGAATTGATTCGTTGCGCATGGGGAGTTCTCTTGTGCGTGTCTGTTCCTGGTCGAGTATAGGGACGGGGTTTATATTCGTTAAGGAATAAGAAGCTATTTATTAAGATCTGTATCGAATATAAAACTGATCACCCTGTGGGAGCGAGCCTGCTCGCGATAGCGGAGTGTCAGCTGGCATCAATGTTGACTGACACGGCCCCATCGCGAGCAGGCTCGCTCCCACAGGGATTGTGTTTTGCTTTCAAAAAAAAA
>NZ_AFOY02000022.1 GCF_000217955.3 Pseudomonas fluorescens HK44
CGCTGGCCATGCCATGCAGACGCAGTTCTTTGAGTTCCGCCATAAGATCACGCATTGCGAGTCTCCTCATCGGTGGTACGGAGCCGGTCGTAGCGTGCCGTATTGGCGACAGGCGCTATCTTGAGTTGAAGGCTGGTTTCGGCGGACGCAGGGACTGCTGTCGATGTCAGTCGAGCCAGGACATTCAGGATGTGGTCGGCGCTCAAGCTGCCTGATTCCAGTACCAACTCCACCGCCACCAACACGGCATCGAGCCCGGCGATGGGAACAGCAGCCAGTACCTGCGTCATGACTCGGTCACCATTGCTGTGCCGTCTCAGGCCGCGCTTGAGAAGCATCAACGGCTTCGGCAGATCGGCAAACGGAGCGCCATTGCGCAGCGCTCCCGGCTTGCGTTCGATGAGAGGGATGTAATGCTGCCAGTCAAAACTGACCTGATCTCGATCAAAGAGGCGCTCGTGACTGGCAATCATCGTTTCATCGGCGATGACAACCACCCGGGAAGGATACAGACGGCTGCTGACCCACTGGCCGACCCGCTCACACGGCACAGAGTAGCGATTTCGCGCCACGCTGATCAGGCAGGTGCTGGAGACCCGCACGGTGCGTTCGACATAGCCATCAAAGGCCGTGGGCATTGGCATCATTTCGACCCGTTCCAACTCCAGGACGTCCGCCACCGTCAGCCCGTTGTACTGCGGGTGCACCAGCTCGCTCCAGAGCGCACGACAGCGTTGGCCGAGCCAGACATTCAGTTCTTCAAAGGTGTGGAACATGCAGTTTTGAGCATCGAGCCAGATGCGCCGCCGGCTGTCCTGTACGTTCTTTTCGACAATGCCTTTTTCCCAGCCAGAGGCCACGTTGCAGAAGTCCGGATCGAATAGGTAGTGGGCACACATGACGGCAAACCGGGCATTGACCGTGCGACCTTTGCCTTTGTTGACCTTGTCGACAGCCGTTTTCATGTTGTCGTAGATGCCGCGACGCGGCACCCCACCTAACGCGCCAAACGAGCGGGTATGGGCATCGAACAACATCTCGTGGCCTTGGCTGGGATACGCAACCAACCAAAATGCGCGACTGGCGCACAGCTTCATGTGGGAGACCTGGATGCGTCGAAACAGGCCACCGATCAGCAGACCTTCTTCGCTCCAGTCAAACTGGAAGGCCTCTCCGAGTGCAAACGTCAGCGGTACAAAAGCGCGTAAAGACTTGCCTTGCTCACCTCGCCACGAACGCACAAACGCTGTGAGCTGGCTGTAGCCGCCGT
>NZ_AFOY02000023.1 GCF_000217955.3 Pseudomonas fluorescens HK44
GGCCCGCAGCGTGTCAGCGCTGCGGGCCTTGGGGTCTTGCCGGGGTCAGGTTCAGTGATTGGCCGCCAGGTAGTCATCGGTGGACACCACCGTTGCGTAGGCAAAACCCAGGGCCGACATGAACGCGGCATGCACCTGGGCGGCGGGGACAGTCATGCCGTTGAACTCCAGGTCTCGGGTGGCGCAAGCGTCGTGGATCACCGTGACGCCGTAGCCAAGGTCGGCCGCGGCACGTGCGGCGCCATCGATGCACATGTGGCTCATGCTGCCGACGATCACCAGGTTGTCGATGCCGTGTTGGTCAAGGATCGACTCCAGTTCGGTTTCGCGGAATGCGTTGACGAAGTGTTTGAGCACCACCGGTTCATGGCTGTGGTTGCGGACTTTTGGGTGCAACTGCGCGCCCTCCGAGCCCGGTGTGAAAAACGGCGCGGTGTCAGAGGTGAATTC
The DNA here is from genome assembly GCF_000217955.3 of Pseudomonas fluorescens HK44. Taxonomy (GTDB): domain Bacteria; phylum Pseudomonadota; class Gammaproteobacteria; order Pseudomonadales; family Pseudomonadaceae; genus Aquipseudomonas; species Aquipseudomonas fluorescens_AQ. Next base: position 451 of record NZ_AFOY02000023.1, read on the forward strand.
ATGGCGGATATGCACCACCTGATCACCGACATCACGGAAGGCCCGGATCACCCGCGCGGCGTTGTCGGCAGCCGCGTCGGTACCGACCAGCGGCCATTTGCCTTGAGGGAAGTAGTCATTCTGGATATCGACTACGATGAGTGCTTGCTTGGCCATGGGTGTTTCCTCGGAAGGGTTGGTGTGGAACGAAGTATTGGGTTTCACCGGCCGTTCGAGGATTGGCCGCACCGACAATAGAAGGGGGAAAACTGACAATGGGCGTAGAACGCGCAGTCGCCGAGTTGGGCGTGCTGATCTATCCCGGCGCACAGATGGCGGCGGTGCATGGTTTGACGGATCTGTTCGGTGTCGCGAATCGCATCGCCGCCGAGCATCAGAGCGCGCAACTGCCATTGTTGCGAGTCAGCCACTGGCAGGCGGATGTCGAGCATGCGCCCCAACGCATTTACGACAGTCATCCCGCTGCTGACGGCGCGCTGATCGCGCTGTTGATCCCGCCCTCGATTGGCGGCTTTTCCGAAGGTCAGGCATCGCCTGCGCTTATTCAGTGGATTCGCCAGCAACACGCGGCCGGCGCGACCCTTGGCGGGGTGTGCGTGGGGTCTATTCTGTTGGCCGAAAGCGGTCTGCTCGACGGTCGCCGCGCCACCACTCACTGGACCTCGGCGAAAAAATTTGCCGAGCGTTACCCGAAGGTCGCGCTCAACGCCGACAAACCCATTGTCGACGATGGCGACCTGATCACCACTGCCGGATTAATGGCCTGGTCGGAGCTGGGTTTGCGGCTGGTCAATCGTCTGATGGGGCCGAGCATCGCCACCAGCACCGCGCGTTTTCTGGTGATCGAACACAGCGACAGTGCGAGCGAATGTGGCAGTAACTTCGCACCGATTCTGAGTCATGGCGATGCAGCGATTCTCAAGGTCCAGCATTGGCTGCAAGCCAACGGTGCGGTGGAGGTGTCGCTGAGCGTAATGTCGCAGCAGGCCGGACTGGAGGAGCGGACGTTCCTGCGGCGCTTTCGGGCCGCGACCGGTTTGAAACCGACCGAATACTGCCAGCACCTGCGGGTCGGCAAGGCTCGGGAGATGCTCGAGTTCACCAACGGCACCATCGATCACATCGCCTGGAACGTCGGCTACTCGGACCCGAGTGCGTTTCGCGCCACGTTCAAGAAAATCACCGGCCTGGCACCGAGTGACTATCGCGCACGATTCGGGGTGACGCCCCCCACACGGCAATAAGCAACCCCCCCCGTAGCAGCTGCCGAGCCCGCGAGGCTGCGTTCGGCTGCGTAGCAGTCGTAAACACTGAGTGCACAATTTAACTGAAAGACCACATAGCCTGATTTCACGACTGCTACGCAGCCGAACGCAGCCTCGCAGGCTCGGCAGCTGCTACGTGAAGTATGCAGAAACGCAGCCTCGCAGGCTCGGCAGCTGCTACGTGAAGCATACAAAAACGCAGCCCGAAGGCTGCGTTGGTTTGAAGGATCAGTGCCCGGCGACAATCTGTGCCGAACCCTGCACCGGCTCGGCATACACCGGGCCGAGGCGATCAAGTCGACCGCTCCAGGCGGTCAGCGCCAACGCGACCAGCACCACCAGGCCACCGATCCACGCGGTATGGATCAAGCCCATGTGGGCGACGATCAACCCACCACCCCAGGCACCGCCAGCGATGCCGAGGTTGAAGGCGGCGATGTTCAGGCCGGACGCAACGTCCACCGCGTTCGGTGTGTGATGCTCAGCCTGACGCACCACATACACTTGCAGGCCGGGCACGTTGCCGAACGCCACGGCGCCCCAGACCAGTACGGTGGCCAGTGCCAGCCAAGGATTACCGGCGGTGAAGGTCAGTACGAACAGCACAGCGGCGAGCAGGGCGAAGATCAGTTTCAGCGCGCTGATCGGGCCGCGTTTATCGGCCAGTTTGCCGCCCCAGATATTGCCGATGGCCACCGAGACTCCGTAGACCAGCAGCACCAGGCTGACGGTGCTGGCGCTGAAGCCGGAAATATCCTGAAGAATCGGTGCCAGGAACGTGAAGGCGATAAACGAACCTCCGTAACCGACTGCCGTCATGGCGTACACCAGCAGCAGACGAGGTTGTTTGAGCACCTGCAATTGCTGCAACAACGACGCGGGTTTGCTGTGGGCGATGTTTTTTGGCACGTAGATCAGGCTGCCGATGAACGCAATCACACCCAGCGCCGACACGGCGAGGAAGGTTTCGCGCCAGCCGAAATGTTGACCGATAAAGGTCCCCAACGGTACGCCGGTTACCAGTGCCACGGTCAGGCCGGTGAACATGATGGCAATCGCGCTGGCGGCTTTTTCTTTCGGCACCAGGCTGGTGGCGATAGTCGAGCCAATCGAGAAGAACACCCCGTGGGCCAGGCCGGTGACGATTCGCGCAATGACCAGCGACTCGTAACTCGGGGCTTTCCAGGCCAGCAGGTTGCCGAGGGTGAACAGCACCATCAGCGACAGCAGCAACAATTTGCGTGGGACTTTGCCCGTCAGGGCGGTGAGCACGGGCGCGCCAATGGCGACACCCAGCGCGTAAAGGCTGACCAGCAGGCCGGCCGACGGCAGGCTGACCCCAAGGTCGGCACCGATGGTGGGTAACAGGCCAACGATGACGAACTCGGTCGTCCCGATGGCAAAAGCGCTAAGGGTCAGCGCGAGCAAGGCAATGGGCATGGCTGCAACTCCGGTGGTTTGATTCAGGAGCGCAGTGTCGGGGTTGGGTTCTTGCGGAAAAATAGCGAGACGGGCATTTGATATTTGACCTCTAAGCAAAGATCAAAGGCGCGTAACCCAAAACCGTTTACAGGGTTCTGTATTGGGTCAGTTTTTTGTGCAGCTCAGCGGTATTGGGCTGATCCAGTTCCAGCCAGTAATGCTGAGTACCGGCGATTTCGGCCGCGGCTGGCAAACCATCGCGATACACCAACCGGTTGCTGGCGAGGGCGGGGACTTTGTGCCCCGGCAGCAGAGTGCCGGCGAGGTTTAGCGGGTCGACGCCGCAAACACTGATCAGGCTGCCGTCATGCGGGCGGCGGCGCACTTCGCGCAGCAGCGGGATCGCTTCGGGTAAGGAGAATTGTTCGCCCGCCAGACCGCTGACAAAACGTCCGCCGCGAATCTCTCCACGTGCCTCCAGCCGGTGAAAAGTGCGCAGCAATTCGCGCCAGCTCGGCAGCCAGTCGGCCTCGCGTTCGAGCAAGCGCCAGAACACCACGCCGTAACGCCTGAGCAAGGTCAGGGCGATGTGTTCGAGGGTTTCGCTCGGGGGGCCACGGTTATCCACAACCGGCGGCGTCGATTGACGGCGCAACAAGGCCCAGCGCCCGGCATCGTCCATTCCGCCGACAAACGCTCCGCGTCCCCGTCGGCTGCTGCGCGCCTGGCGTTTGCTGGCGGGTGTTATCAGCGCGCGCAGGCCGGCGAAGCTATCGGCATTGACCAGCCCGGCGCCGACCAGTTCCTGCAAGGCGATCTCCAGCTCACTGCGCAGCAGATGGGCTTCGTGCAGCAGTTCATCGAAAAACAACGCGCCATGTTGGCTCAGCGCTTGATGGACTTTCTGGGTTTTGGGCGACAGCTCGTTGACCTCCGGTGGCTCGGTCAGGCTGCTCCAGAGCGTCACCTGCGCCCGTGGCAGCAACACAATCGGTGTGCTGCGCAGCCCTACGCCAGTGGCTTTGTTGCGAACCGTCAGTCGGGTCCAGACCAGTTTGCCGCTGCGGCACAGCTCATCCAGCCACGTCGATGAATAGCCCTTGAGCCGCGCCGGCAGAAGGTCGCTGTCCCAGGCAGACGCGGCTGCCGGGTAGCCTTCGAACTGACTGACAATCGCCGGCAACACCGCGCTGGCCTGACCTTGGGTTGCCGGCGACAGATGCTGCCAGTCAAACAGAAAACGCATGAAGTCCTGCAACGCCACGGGCTCGATTTCCCGACGCAGGCGTTTGACCGTGTAGCGATGAATGCGCGCCAGCAAATGCCGTTCGCACCATTCTTCTTGCGAGGTCGCCGGGCTGAAGCGCCCGCGCAACACGTAGCCTTCGCGCTCCAGTTGCGCCAGTGCCTGGGTGACTTGAGCCGTCGAAAGCCCCAGCGGTTGAGCAATCGCATGAATCGGTAGCGGACCAAAAGCGCTCAGGCGCGCCCGGATCAGTTCGACCAGCGCCTCATCAACGTCCCAGGGTTCATCGAAACCCGGCAAGGCCTGCAACGGCGGTATCAACGCCGGGTGTGGATAGATCGCTTGCAGGCAGGTCAGGCGCTCCAGTGCCAGCCATACAGAGTGCTCCGCATTGATCTGCAAACGGCTGGCGCGCCCTCCATCCGCCAGGGTTTGCAGCCAGTGCGGCCACTGCGGATTGGCTCGTGCTTCGGCGTCGCTGATGGCGGCCAGGCTCATCAGCGCTTCATGCATTTCATCGGCGCTGGTGGGTTGCGGCCAGGCCTCATCGCGCACCGATTGAATGGCCTCGGCATCCAGTGCGCCGAGGTCATCGGTCGATTGCGGGTCGCTCCAGCGGCGGTTGAGCACCGCTTGAGTACGGCGTTCTTCCAGCGGCGCATCGTCGAGAAAGGTGTAGGGCCGGGCGCTGAGAATTTCCGCCGCCAGCGGCGAGGGCGCAGGCAAGTCGCGGCTGATCAAGCGCACTTCTCCGCGTTCCATGCGCCGCAACAGCGCCAGCCAGCCATCGCAGTCCATGGCTTCGTGCAGGCAATCGTCGAGGGTTTGCTCGACCAGCGGGTGATCGGGAATTTCGCGCTCGCCGACGAGGTTTTCCAGGCAGGCGATCTGGTCGGGAAACACGCTGGCGATCAGGTCTTCGCTTTTCATCCGCTGGATCTGCGGCGGCACTTTGCGTCCGCCGCTGTACCGCGGCAATGCGAGGGCGACACCGGCGTTCCAGCGCCAGCGCACGCCAAATAGTGGCGCGTCGAGTACCGCTTGAATGAGGATCTGTTCGGCAGTGTTGCTGTGCAGATAACGCCAGACCTCGTCCAGTTCGAAACTGTGGCTGCTGGACAGCGACAAGACGATTGCATCTTCGCTGGCGGCGGCCTGCAATTCGAAGTTGAAGGTGCGGCAAAAGCGCTTGCGCAAGGCCAGCCCCCAGGCGCGGTTGATGCGGCTGCCGAACAGCGAGTGAATGATCAGTTGAGTGCCGCCGGACTCGTCGAAAAACCGCTCCATCAGCAGCGTGTCCTGAGACGGCAGGGCACCGAGCGTCAGCCGGGCACGGGCGAGGTACTCCACCAGTTGTTCAGCGCTGGCGAGGTTCAGGCCGAGGGTCTCGGTCAGCCAGTCGATGCTCGGTTGTACATCGCCGGGAGTGGCACCCAACAGCTCATCGAGGTGCGCGTGCAGACGCGCCACGGCGAGTGACAATTCGGCACTGCGCCCTGGCGCTTCACCGAGCCAGAAGGGGATGGTCGGCGGCTGTCCCTGAGCGTCCTCGACGCGGATCTTGCCGGTTTCGACCCGCAGGATCCGGTACGAAGTGTTGCCCAACTGAAAGACGTCGCCAGCAATGCTTTCCACCGCGAAGTCTTCGTTGACGCTGCCGATGTTCAGCCCTTGTGGCTCCAGCAACACGCTGTAATCGGCGTTGTCGGGAATCGTCCCGCCACTGGTCACCGCCGTCAGTTTGGCGCCGCGCCGGCCACGTAATGTGCGAGTCACCGCGTCGCGGTGCAGGTAAGCGCTGCGGATTCCCTGACGACCGTTATAGCCTTCGGCGAGCATCTGCAGCAGTGCTTGATAGTGTGTGTCGTCGAGTTCGGTATAGGGCGATGCGCGGCGTACCATTTCGAGCAGGGCCTGCTCCTGCCATTTCTGGCAACTGACCTCGGCGACGATCTGCTGCGCCAGTACGTCCAACGGCGCGTGGGGGATCAGCAAGGTGTCGAGTTCGCCCCGGCGCACACAGTCGAGCAGGGCGGCGCATTCGATCAGGTCGTCGCGGGTGGTGGCGAACAGGCGGCCCTTGGGGGTGCCGCCGACCTGGTGCCCGGAGCGTCCGACCCGTTGCAGAAACCCGGCGATCGAACGCGGCGAGGCGATCTGGCAGACCAGGTCGACGTCGCCGATGTCGATGCCCAGTTCCAGCGACGCGGTGGCGATCAACACTTGCAGGTCGCCACGCTTGAGCCGCTGTTCGGCATCGAGGCGAAACTCCTTGGCCAGGCTGCCGTGGTGGGCGGCGACGGCGTCTTTGCCCAAGCGCTCGCTAAGGTGACGGCTCAGGCGCTCGGCCAAGCGTCGGGTGTTGACGAAAATCAGCGTGGTCCGGTGCTCGCGCGCGAGTGTGGCGATACGGTCGTAGACCAGCTCCCAGACATCGTTGGCCATCACCGCCGACAGCGGCACTGGCGGCACTTCGATGCCCAGGTCCCGTCGGCGGGCATGGCCGATATCGACGATCTCGCAGGGGCGGCCGGTGCCCACCAGAAAACGCGAAACCGCTTCGATGGGTTTTTGCGTGGCAGACAGGCCGATGCGCATCAGCGGTTCCAGACACAAAGCCTGCAAACGCTCCAGGCTCAGGGCCAGGTGGCTGCCGCGTTTGCTGCCGGCGATGGCGTGGATTTCGTCGACGATCACCGTGCGGGTGCTGGCGAGCATGCGCCGGCCGGAGTCGGAGCCGAGCAGCACGTACAGCGACTCCGGGGTGGTGACCAGAATGTGCGGCGCGCTTTTACGCATCGCCGAGCGGTCCTTTTGCGGAGTGTCGCCAGTGCGCACGGCGGTGTTGATCTGTAACTCGGGGAAACCCAGGCGTCGCAGTTGTTCGGTAATACCGGCCAGCGGGGTTTGCAGGTTGATCTGGATATCGTTGGACAGCGCCTTGAGGGGCGAGACGTAAACCACCAGGGTTTCGTCGGGTAACTCGCCACCGTGTGCCAGGCCTTGATGGACCAGGTCATCGATGACCGCAAGAAACGCCGTGAGGGTTTTGCCGGAGCCGGTAGGCGCGGCGACCAGTGTCGAACGACGCTGGCGAATCAACGGCCACGCGCCGGCTTGCGCGGCGGTGACCGCCGGGAAGGTGCTGTTGAACCAGGCGCTGACGGCAGGGTGAAAGCCTGCCAGGGCGCTGTCGGCTGATACGGGGAGGTTCATGCGGTAATTTATGCGGCTGGGGGCAGGAAGTTGCAAGTCTGCGCAGCTAACCGGTAATCCTGTGGCGAGGGGGCTTGCCCCCGCTGGGCTGCGAAGCGGCCCCAAAACCAGCGACCACATTCCATCTGGTACACCGCGTCCACTGGATTGCGACTGCTTCGCAGTCGAACGGGGGCAAGCCCCCTCGCCACAACAAGCCCGTTTACCCAAATGAGCGGGCGTCAAACCTGAGGATCTACACTTTACGAGTGACGGTTGCGCTTTAAACCCGCAAAATGCAACGATTCCGGCAAATCTCAACGGCAACGCCTGCGGGCTGTGCCGATAAAATCATCGTTCCAAACAGACTGGGCCTGCTGACTCTATGCGAATGCGCCTTATGTTACTGGGTGGCGGAAATGCCCTTGGGCAGGCGCTGATTCGCCTCGGTGCAGAGGAAGACATCGGTTTCCTCGCCCCCCGTCCACCGCAAGACGGCTGGGACGCCGCAAGCCTGACGCAGCTGCTCGACGATACTCGTCCCGACGCGCTGATCAATCTCGCCTACTACTTCGACTGGTTTCAGGCGGAGAGTGTGGCCGAGGCGCGTTTGGCTGCCCAGGAACGGGCGGTCGAGCGGCTGGCCGAACTGTGCCAGCATCACAATATTGTCCTGGTGCAGCCTTCCAGCTATCGGGTATTCGATGGCTCGCGGGCGACGGCCTACAGCGAAAAAGACGAACCGGTGCCGCTGGGGCTGCGTGGCCAGGCCTTGTGGCGTATCGAGCAAAGCGTGCGCGCGACCTGCCCGCAACACGTGATGCTGCGGTTTGGCTGGTTGCTCGATGACAGCGTCGACGGCACCCTCGGGCGTTTCCTCGCGCGTGCCGAGCTGCCTGAAGAGCTGCTGATGGCCGATGACCGGCGTGGCAACCCGACACCGGTGGACGATGCGGCGCGGGTGATTATTTCGGTGCTCAAGCAACTTGATTGCGCAGCGCCACTGTGGGGCACTTACCATTACGCCGGGCATGAGGCGACCACGCCGCTGGCGCTGGGGCAGGCGATCCTCGCCGAAGCGCGCAATCTGCACCCGCTGGCCATTGAAGCACCGACCGCGCAGGCTCACGCCGCACGGCCGGATGCCGCCGAAGAACCGCAGCACGCGGTACTCGCCTGCAAGAAAATTCTGCACACCTTCGGGATCAAACCACGCGCCTGGCGCGCAGCACTCCCGGGCTTACTGGATAGGTTTTATCGTCATGGCTGATGGCCCTGTTTTGATCACTGGCGGCGCCGGCTTCATTGGTTCGCACCTCGCTGACGCCTTGCTCGCCAAGGGGCATTCGGTGCGCATCCTCGACGACCTGTCCACCGGTAAACGCAGCAACCTGCCGCTGGACAATCCACGGGTCGAACTGATCGAAGGTGACGTCGCCGATGCTGCGCTGGTGGCAACGGTGATGGTCGGCTGCAGCGCGGTGGCGCATTTGGCCGCCGTGGCGTCGGTTCAGGCGTCGGTGGATGATCCGGTGCGCACTCACCAGAGCAATTTCATCGGCACCTTGAACGTCTGCGAGGCGATGCGTCAGGCCGGCGTCAAGCGCGTGCTGTTCGCTTCAAGCGCAGCGGTCTACGGCAATAACGGTGAAGGCGAGTCGATCGACGAAGAGACCGCCAAGGCCCCGCTCACGCCGTACGCCTCGGACAAACTGGCAGGCGAGTACTACCTCGACTTCTACCGTCGTCAGCACGGTCTGGAGCCGGCGATTTTCCGGTTCTTCAACATCTTCGGCCCGCGCCAGGATCCCTCGTCGCCGTACTCCGGGGTGATCAGTATTTTCAGCGAGCGTGCGCAGAAAGGCCTGCCGATCACCGTATTCGGTGACGGTGAACAGACCCGCGATTTTGTCTATGTCGAAGACCTGGTCGACCTGCTGGTGCAGGCCATCGAAACGCCGACGCTTGAAGTGGGTGCGGTCAATGTCGGCTGGAACCAGGCGACGACCCTCAAACAAATGCTCCAGGCGTTGGAAGAGGTGGTGGGGCAGTTGCCACCGATTACCTACGGCCCGGCGCGCTCCGGTGATATCCGCCATTCGCGGGCGAACAACCAGCGTCTGTTGCAGCGTTTCACCTTCCCCGAGCAGACGCCGATGAGCGTCGGGCTGGCGCGGTTGTTGGGGCGCTAAGCTTTTCGCAGTCACGAAAGCCCAGCCAAGCCCATGTGGGAGCAAGCTCGCTCCCACAAGTTCTGGTATTGGCCTCAAGAGGGCCTTTCGCGTGTACTCGGGTTTAGAACTTGTAACCCAGGCCCACCATGTACACGAACGGGTCCACATCCACGTTGACCCTGGCCCGAGTGCCCGGCGCCACGGCGTCGTTTTCCACGGTCACTCGGGTGTTGATGTCGATGTAGCGCATTTGGGCGTTGAGCATGATGTTGTCGGTGATCATGTAGTCGGCACCGACCTGGAACGCCATACCCCAGGAGTTTTTCGCCTTGAAGTTGCTGAAGCCGTTGGCTTGCGCTTCATTGCTGAGCTTTTCGTCGTAGATCCAGGTGTAGTTGATGCCGGCGCCCACATACGGCTGAAATGCAGACTTGTTGTTGAGCGGGTAGTAAACCACGCTTAGAGTCGGCGGCAGGTGTTTGAGGGTGCCAAGCTTACCGTTGGCTGCGCCCAGAGAGGTGCCTTTGAGGTTCACGTCGTGCTCGAACGGCGAGGCCGCGAGCAGCTCGATGCCGATATTGTTGGTGAGCATGTACGCGAAGTTCAGGCCCAGCTGTGTGTTGCTGTTCATGGTGGCCTTGCCACCCAGGTTGGCGCCGGCCAATGGTCCTTGATCGACCTTGACGCTGGAGCTGCTGGCTTTCGGGTTGACGGTGATCGCACCGGCGCGAACGATGATGTCACCGGCATCGTGTGCATGGACGAGCGGGGTTGCAAGCGCGAATGCAATGAGGGAAGCGCTAAGCAATGACTTGTGCATGGAAGCTCCAAAGGACGATTAAAAATTTCTATGTCCAATGGTACGAAGCGTCAGGAACGGCGCTTTTGACTCAGCTCAATGAAACAGTGGGGGGCGAATCGGGGGGCGTCCTTTGCTACAGCGGTGTCGCCATCGCGAGCAGGCTATCTTTCAAGCGACGAACAACTAGCGGTTTCACTCCGGCAATTCGTACACGTAGATCTTGTCCGCATCCATCTGATACCCGGCATCCGCCAATTCGCTGGTCGACGCTTTGACCTGCAGCGCCCCTTCAATCCAGTACGGCTGATACAGCTCGTCGAGCTTCACCCCAACCGCGCTTTTGACGTGGACGATCTGGTTCGAGGGTGGAGGCGGTACGTGGATGCATGCGCCGAAGTACGGCACCAGTAGAAAATCGGTGGTGCGACCTTCCTCGCTGACTTCCAGCGGCACGATGTAACCCGGCAAGCGGATGTTCTTGCCGTCGAGGCTCTTCACCACTGGCGCATTGGGCATGTCTTGCTTGGCCGCCGGCGCGGACTCGGCGGACAACGCGCTGCTCATCTGCGACAGGTCGTGCAGCGGTTTCATGTTCGGCACTTCTGCCGGCGCGTCTGGCGGGATCATTTGCGCCCAGGTCAGGTCTTTCGGTGCGGCCGCCCACAGGGGCAGGGCGACCAGCATCAACAGCGCAGGCAGAGCGCGGAGCATCTTCAATGTCCTCATAAACGGATCGACAGGCCATCGGCCAACGATTGGCGATAAGCGCGCCAGGCCGGAACGCTGCCCATCAGCAGCGCGGCGATCAGAATGCCACCGAGCAGCGTCCATTCATACTCGCTTGGCCAGGCCAGTGGCAGGTACAAGCCGTAGGTCGATTGCACGTAGCCCTGGGCGGCGGCGATGCATACGTACAGCAGCGCCAGGCCCGCAACCACCCCGGACAGCGCCAACGCAAAGGCTTCCAGCACCAGCAACGTTGCAATGTGCCACGGCCGGGCGCCGACCGAACGCAGGATCGCCATCTCTCGGCGACGTTCGTTGAGGCTGGTAAGAATCGCCGTGAGCATGCCGATCAACCCCGTTAGCACGACGAACAGCGAGACCACGAACAGCGCTTTTTCAGCGGTGCCCATCAGGCTCCAGAGTTCCTGCAAGGCAACGCCCGGCAAGATCGCCAGCATTGGCTCGCCACGGAACTCATTGATCTCGCGTTGCACGGCGAAGGTCGAAATCTTGTTGTTGAGGCCGAGCATGAACGCGGTGATGGCTTGCGGCGTGAGGTCCATGTTGCGCGCCTGATCGGCGCTGATACGACCGCTGCCCTGAGCCGGCACACCGTTGTGCCAATCGATGTGAATCGCCTCCATACCGCCGAGGCTGATGTGCAGCGTGCGGTCGACCGGGGTGCCGGTGCGTTTGAGGATGCCGACCACAGTGAACGGTTTGTCGTCATGCTTGACCAGGCTGATTACCGCCACGCCGTGAGCCAGCACCAGCTTGTCGCCGAGTTTGTAATGCAACGCATCGGCCACTTCGGCACCCAGCACCACTTCGAATGGATCCGTGGCAAACGCCCGGCCGCTGGCCAGTTGCAGGTTTTGTTGATGGCCGTACTGGTAATGCTGGAAGTAGGCATCGGTGGTGCCCATCACTCGATAACCGCGATGGGAGTCACCGAGGGAAATCGGGATCGCCCATTTCACTTTCGGGTTGTTGGCGAAGTGCTCGAAGCTGTCCCAACGGATGTTGTTGGTGGCGTTGCCAATGCGAAACACCGAGTACAGCAACAGGTTCACCGAGCCTGAGCGCGCGCCGACAATCAGGTCGGTGCCGCTGATGGTGCTGGCGAAACTGCTCTTGGCTTCGGTGCGTACCCGTTCCACCGCCAACAGCAGGCAGACCGACAGGGCGATGGCGAACGCGGTGAGGATCGCGGTGAAACGGCGGTTAGCCAGGCTGGCCATGGCTAGACGAAACAAATACATTTCAGACCTCGAGCGGCGTGGCGGCGCGATTGAGTTCGGCCAGCGACAGGTGACGATCGAACAGCGGCGCCAGACTCTGGTCGTGGCTGACGAACAGCAGGCTGGAGCCGGCTTCGCGGCACTCGGCGAACAGCAAACGGATAAATGCCTCACGGGCGTCGTAATCCAGCGCCGAGGTCGGCTCGTCGGCGATCACCAGTTCCGGCTGGCCGATCAGCGCCCGTGCAGCGGCGACCCGCTGTTGTTGGCCGATGGACAGTGAATCGGCACGGCGGCCGAGCATGTTTTCATCCTTGAGCCCCAGGTGCGCGAGTAGTGTCGCCGCCGCCTGATCAATGCTGCCGTGGCGCTGAATCGCGCGGCTGGCGCGTAGTTTGGAGAAGTGACACGGCAGCTCGACGTTCTCGCGCACCGAGAGAAACGGCAGCAGGTTGAACTGCTGGAAGATGTAGCCCGTGTGGTCGACCCGAAAGTGATCGCGGGCGCCGGCCGACAACTCGGTCAGCTCCTGGCCAAGCAGGCGAATGCTCCCGCGATTGGGTTTCTGCACGCCACCGAGCAGGCCGAGCAGGGTGGTCTTGCCACTGCCGCTGGGGCCTTTGAGAAACAGCGTTTCACCGGGCTCCAGGCGAAACGCCGGGATATCCAGTAAAGGCGGGTGACCGGGCCAGTTGAAGCCCAGGTCTGACAGTTCGATAAGTGCTTGGGTCATAGCGCCGATTTCATGAGTGTTGATCACCTGTGGGAGCGAGCCTGCTCGCGATAGCGGTCTTACAGTCGCATCAATGTTGAGTGCGCAGGACTCATCGCGAGCAGGCTCGCTCCCACAGGGGGGATGTGCGGTGGATCAGAATTTCAGGGCAGCAGCTTTGGAGGTCACTTCAACCCCTTGCTGGCCGCTTGGGCTGATGAGTTGTACCTGAATTTTCTGAGTCGCGGGGAAGGTCGTGAACACCTGCGACAAATCCAGGGTCTTCAGCGCGCCAGGGGCGGCGCAGGTGAATTGGTAGTGCGCGTGGATTTCGCTGTGGTCGTGGTGATGCTCTTCGGCGGCCAGGCCTTTACCGTCGGTCGCGTGGTCGTCATCGTCGTCATGATCATCGGCATCCGGTTTGTCACCGAACAGCGGGCTGTTCAGTTCTTGTTGGCTGACCACGCAGTTGGCCGCTTTTGGCAGGCTGAACAGCACCAGCGGTTTCTCCAGTTGCGCACGGGCGGCGGCAACGTTGGCCTTGTCTGCATCGCTGCTGGCAACGTGTTCAAAGCCCACCAGGTTCATCGCCGGGCTTTCCAGCTCCAGTTCCAGCGTCTGACCATCGAGTGCCGCGTTCAGACGCCCGACGCCATGTTCGTGGGCGCCCAGGCTCCCGTGTTCATGCTCGTGATCATGAACTTCAGCGGCTTGAGCGATAGCCAGCGGCAACAGAGCAAACGGCAAAGCGAGTAACAGACGGCGCATGGAATCTCTCCGGGAAGGAAGATGAAAGCTTTGTTATGTAATCTTATAACAAGAGTGGCGAGAGTTTGACTGTCTGCTTGGCGTTGCGCAAGACGCGTGGGAGCATGTTCGTCATAAATCTGAGGAAACCCCAATGTTGCGCATTCGTGGAAGCATCGGCGATTGGCCGGTGGATTTGACCCTGGAACTGGACGATGGGGATTGGGCGCGGCTTGGCGCGCAGTTGCAGGTAAGCACATCAGAAAGCGCTGCGGTGGTGGCCGATCCGGTGGTCAAACCGGTCAATCAGGATGAGCTGCTGTGGCAGCTTGCCAAGGATCTATTGCGTAAATCCGGGCAACTGACGGGGCCGGAGCTGCTGGAGCAACTGGAGGGTTTGACCGGCAACACCGTCGCCGGTAAACGTCTGCTGGTGCGCTTGCGCCATAGCCCGGAGGTCAAGGTAGTGAGCGGCGGGGATACGCCGCTCTATAGCTGGATCGAGCAGGCCTAGTAGAGTGCTGCAAACAGCTTGCGGCGGTAAACGGTCACCAGTGGGTGATCGTTGCCCAGCAGTTCGAACACTTGCAGCAGGGTCTTGTGCGGCAACCCTTCGCTGTAACTGCGATTGCGGATGAACAGCTTGAGCAGGGAGTCCAGCGCCGGCTCGTACTGCTGGCGGGCCAGTTGCTGGATCGCCAGTTGGTAGACGGCTTCATCGTCCTGCGGGTTTTGCGCCAGGCGGGACTTCAGATCGGCGACATCCGGCAAGTCAGCGGCCTGGCCGAGAAACTTGATTTGCGCCTTGGCGCCGGCCAGTGCCGCTTTGTGTTCATCGCTTTTCACCGTGTCGAGCACGGCCTGGGCTTCACCCAGTTCGCCGCGTTCGGTCAGGCAACGCGCGTAGAGGATCAGCGCGCGGGCGTTGGTATTGTCCTCACTGAGCAGCACTTTCAGCGTGGCTTCGGCATCCGCGAAACGACCTTCGTCGAACAGCGCCTGAGCCTGTTCGATCGGGTCGGCAGCGGCCGGCGGTGGCATTTGCACGTGTGGCTCAAGCAGTGCGCGAACCGCGGACTCGGGCTGCGCGCCGGCAAAGCCGTCCACCGGCTGACCGTCTTTGAACAGCACCACGGTCGGCAGGCTGCGAATACCGAAGCGCGAAACGATGTCCGGCTCGACGTCGCAGTTGACCTTGGCCAGCAGCAACTCGCCCTGATAGCTCTCGGCGATGGTTTGCATCATCGGCATCAGCGCCTTGCATGGCGCACACCATTCAGCCCAGAAATCCACCAGCACCGGCTTGTGGAACGAGTTCTCGATCACCGACTGGTCGAAATCGGCGGTAGTGGCGTCGAAGATATACGGCGTGTCTTGACTCATGAGGCATCTCGAAGAAACGTGAATGGGGGAACTATAAGGCTTGGCGGGGGGCGGCAGTAAGTCCTCAGGTGTCTGATAAACCGTCATCGCGAGCAGGCTCGCTCCCACAGGGATCAATGCCTGCCACAAAATCTGTGTGCGATACAAAAAACACTGTGGGAGCGAGCTTGCTCCGGGCGGCGTTCCGACGATGCTTTTCAGTCGCGTCGCGCGTGGTACAGGCTCACATGCCGAAATTCTTCCGGTTCTGCCAGATCCGGCAATGTCATCGCCTCAAGCATTTCCAGCCGCTGATACAACGGATGACGGAAATCGCGAACCCGCGAATCCGCCACCAACGCCTCGCGGCCACGGCTGAGAAACTCATCGAGCAACGGCAGGTTGGCCCGGTCGTACAACACGTCGGCCACCAGAATCAGATCAAAACGATCGGCCTCGGCAAAAAAGTCTGTCGAGTAGCTGAGCGTGACGTCATTGAGTTCGGCATTTGCCCGGCAGGCGGCAATCGCCAGTGGATCAAGGTCGCAGGCCACCACTTCCAGCGCGCCGGCCTTGACTGCCGCAATGCCCGCGACACCGGAGCCAGCGCCGAAATCCAGCACGCGCTTGCCGGCAACCCACTGCGGATGCTCCGCCAGATAACGGGCCATCGCCAGGCCGCTGGCCCAGCAAAAACTCCAGTACGGCGGCTCGTGGAGAATGCGCCGGGTTTCTTCCGGGCTGAAGGCGCGGTCCATGTTGTCGCCGTCGATCAGCCAGAGTTTCAGCGAGGTCTCAGGCAACGGACACGGGACAAGCTGTGCATCGCCGAGCAGTTCAGTTAATGCCAGTCGCAGGTCGAGCGGTGCATTCATGGCGCTTTGAGGAACTGCAACTGGCCCAGGGCCTGGGTGGTCGGCTCAAAGATGCGTTGCGCCGGCAGGTGCAGAATCAATTGTCCGGATTGGGTGGCGCGCCCGCGCAATTCGACGCGTGCACCGACCGGGAAGGCATCCGGATTGAATCGCAGATGGAACGGCAGAGCCTTGTTGTTGCCGATCAGGTTGGCGCTGGCGAGCAATTGCTGTGGCCGGGAGCGTTCGTCGATCACCAGCAGCGCCAGTTCAACCTCGGCGCCGGCCGGCACGCCCTGCAAGGTGCCGCTCAATTCCCGTTGATACGCGGGTAGCGGTCCGAGGTCGGCCGAGGCCTGGGCTTTCTTCTGGGCCATCTGCGGCGCAGGGCCTGGGGTTGGTGCCGCCGGTTTGGGTGCGCTGCTACACGCGACCAACAGGCCGATGAGACTGAGTAAAACAAGCGGCCTTAGCGGCATTTGCGGCTCCAGCAAAGTGAAATCCATCGATCAGACAATATAGCTCGTCTGTATACCGCAAACCCTATGGCTTGTCTTGCCAGTGGGATGCGCTACCATGGCCCTCCCTTTTTTTGTTGCCTGCCACCATGCACTGTCCCTTCTGCGGTGCCAACGACACCAAGGTCATCGACTCGCGTCTGGTCGCCGAGGGCGAACAGGTGCGCCGCCGGCGCGAATGCCTGGCCTGCGGCGAACGTTTCACGACGTTCGAAACCGCCGAACTGGTGTTGCCGCGCCTGATCAAAACCGACGGCAGCCGTCAGCCGTTCGACGAAGAAAAACTTCGCGCCGGCATGCAGCGTGCGCTGGAGAAGCGCCCGGTAAGCGTCGAGCGCCTGGAAGCGGCGCTGGCTCATATCAAACACAAATTGCGCGCCACCGGCGAGCGCGAGGTCAAGTCCCTCGTGGTCGGTGAACTGGTGATGGCCGAGCTGCAAAAGCTCGATGAAGTCGCCTACATTCGTTTCGCTTCGGTGTATCGCCGCTTCCAGGACCTCAACGAGTTCCGCGAAGAGATCGATCGCCTGGCCCGTGAGCCGGTCAAACCATGACGATTTCTTCAGAGCAAGCGATTCTCGACGCCCATTACATGGCGCGCGCGCTGGAACTGGCGCGCAAAGGTCACTACACCACCCATCCCAACCCTCGGGTGGGCTGCGTGATCGTGCGTGACGGGCAGATTGTCGGCGAAGGCTGGCACGTGCGCGCCGGCGAACCGCATGCCGAAGTCCACGCCCTGCGCGCCGCCGGCGAAAACGCTCGGGGCGCCACCGCCTACGTCACGCTGGAACCTTGCAGCCATCATGGCCGCACGCCGCCGTGCGCCGATGCGCTGGTGAACGCCGGCCTGGCGCGAGTCGTTGCGGGGATGCAGGACCCGAACCCGGAAGTCGCCGGTCGCGGCCTGCAGCGTCTGGAGCAGGCGGGCATCGAGACCCGCAGCGGCGTGCTCGAAGGCGAGGCGCGCAAGCTCAATGAAGGTTTTCTCAAACGCATGGAGCATGGCTTGCCGTTCGTGCGGGTCAAGTTGGCGATGAGCCTCGACGGTCGCACTGCCATGGCCAGTGGCGAAAGCCAATGGATCACCGGTCCCGCCGCCCGCTCGGCGGTCCAGCGTTTGCGGGCGCAGGCCAGCGTCGTGTTGACCGGTGCCGACACGGTGCTGGCCGATGACGCGCGCTTGACCGTGCGTGCGGATGAGTTGGGGCTGGATGCCGAGCAAACCGCGCTGGCGTTGAGCCGTCCGCCGCTTCGCGTGCTGATCGACGGCCGCCTGCGCGTGCCGCTCGACGCGCCGTTCTTCAAGGCCGGCCCGGCGCTGGTCGCCACCTGTGTCGCGGTGGAAGAGCAATACGCCAACGGCCCCGAATGCTTGATCGTGCCCGGCGACGATGGCCAGGTCGACCTGCGCAAGCTACTGGTAGAACTCGCCGCCCGTGGCGTCAACGAAGTGCTGGTGGAAGCTGGCCCGCGTCTGGCTGGAGCGTTTGCCCAGCAAGGGTTGGTGGACGAATTCCATATCTTCATCGCGGGCAAGTTCCTCGGCTCCACAGCGCGACCATTGCTGGACTGGCCACTCGCGCAAATGAAGGACGCGCCAACGCTTAAGATCACAGAAATTCGTGCGGTGGGCGATGATTGGCGAGTCATCGCGGTCCCCGTTCCGCCAGCGAGCGTATAATTCCCGGCCTGCGCCACAAGCGAAGGTTTTGTTCTCGAGGAGGACTCCATGTTTACCGGCATCATCGAATCCATCGGCAGCATCCGTGCATTGACCCCCAAAGGCGGCGATGTGCGGGTCCACGTAGAAACCGGCAAGCTCGACCTGAGCGACGTCAAACTCGGCGATAGCATCGCGGTCAACGGCGTTTGCCTGACCGCCGTCGAACTGCCGGGCAATGGCTTTGCAGCGGACGTCAGTCGCGAAACCCTCGACTGCACCGCCATGAATGACCTGAAAAGCGGCAGCCCGGTCAACCTGGAAAAAGCCCTGACCCCGACCACCCGACTGGGTGGACATCTGGTCAGCGGTCACGTCGACGGCGTCGGCGAAGTGGTTGCGCGTACCGAGAATGCCCGTGCCGTGGAGTTCCGCATTCGTGCGCCGAAAGACCTGGCCAAGTACATCGCCCATAAAGGCTCGATCACGGTCGACGGCACCAGCCTGACGGTGAACGCGGTCGATGGCGCCGAGTTCCTGTTGACGATCATTCCGCACACCCTGAGCGAAACCATCATGGCGTCTTACCAGCCAGGTCGCCGGGTCAACCTTGAGGTCGATCTGCTGGCCCGTTACCTGGAGCGTCTGTTGCTGGGTGACAAGGCAGCAGAATCCTCGAGGGGCAACATTACCGAAAGTTTTCTGGCCGAGAACGGCTACCTCAATTCCTGAAACTCAATTTTTGAAAGAAGGGGGGTGCCGCGTGGCGCTCAATAGCATCGAAGAACTGGTTGAAGACATCCGCCAAGGCAAGATGGTCATCCTCATGGATGACGAAGACCGCGAGAACGAAGGCGACCTGATCATGGCCGCCGAGTGCTGCCAGCCTGAACACATCAACTTCATGGCCAAGCACGCCCGTGGCCTGATTTGCATGCCGATGAGCCGCGAGCGCTGCGAGCTGCTCAAGCTGCCCTTGATGGCGCCGCGCAACGGTTCCGGTTTCGGCACCAAGTTCACCGTGTCCATCGAAGCCGCTGTCGGTGTCACCACCGGTATCTCTGCGGCTGACCGTGCGCGCACCGTGCAAGCGGCCGCTGCCAAAGACGCCAAGGCCGAAGACATCGTCAGCCCCGGCCACATTTTCCCGCTGATGGCCCAGGCTGGCGGCACCCTGGCCCGCGCCGGCCATACCGAAGCGGCTTGCGACCTGGCGCGCATGGCCGGTTTCGAGCCGAGCGGGGTAATCTGCGAAGTGATGAACGACGACGGCACCATGTCCCGTCGCGCCGAGCTGGAAACCTTCGCCGCCGAACACGGCATCAAGATCGGCACCATCGCCGACCTGATTCACTACCGGATGATCCACGAGCGTACCGTTCAGCGGATTGCCGAGCAGCCGCTGGACAGCGAACTGGGCCAGTTCAATCTGGTGACCTATCGTGATTCGGTAGAAGGTGACGTGCACATGGCACTGACCCTGGGCACCATTTGCGCCGAAGAACCGACCCTGGTTCGCGTGCACAACATGGACCCGCTGCGCGACCTGTTGATGGTCAAGCAGCCAGGCCGCTGGAGCCTGCGCGCCGCCATGGCTGCGGTTGCCGAGGCCGGCAGCGGTGTGGTGCTGTTGCTTGGTCACCCGCTCGATGGCGACGTGTTGCTGGCGCATATCCGCGAAACCGCCGATCACGCGCAGCCGAAAAAACCGACCACCTACAGCATCGTCGGTGCCGGTTCGCAGATCCTGCGTGACCTGGGCGTACGCAAAATGCGCCTGATGAGTGCGCCAATGAAATTTAATGCGATATCCGGTTTCGATCTGGAAGTTGTAGAATACGTGCCCTCCGAATAAAGACCGGCTGTTTTTGTCTTGAATTCGCGGTTCAAATATCACTGAGGGACGCGTACTGAACGCGTCCCGGCTCTTTAAGAGATTTGTCGAATGACCCTGAAGACCATCGAAGGTACCTTCATCGCCCCCAAAGGCCGCTACGCTTTGGTTGTTGGCCGCTTCAACAGCTTCGTTGTTGAAAGCCTGGTAAGCGGTGCTGTTGATGCCCTGGTTCGCCATGGCGTGAGCGAAAGCGACATCACCATCATTCGTGCCCCTGGCGCCTTCGAAATCCCGCTGGTTGCGCAGAAAGTCGCTCAGAAGGGCGAGTTCGCGGCAATCATCGCACTGGGCGCGGTCATTCGTGGCGGTACTCCGCACTTCGAATACGTGGCTGGCGAGTGCACCAAGGGCCTGGCCCAGGTGTCCATGGAATTCGGCGTACCGGTCGCTTTCGGCGTACTGACCGTCGACTCGATCGAGCAAGCCATCGAACGTTCCGGCACCAAGGCCGGCAACAAAGGTGCTGAAGCTGCCTTGTCCGCTTTGGAAATGGTCAGCCTGCTGGCGCAGTTGGAGGCCAAGTGATTAGCGACGAAAGCGATCGTTTCAACCCGCGCGATCCAAAGCCTGCGGATGCTGGCAAACCATCGAAAAGCGTCAAGCGTCGCGAAGCCCGTCAGCTCGCGACCCAAGCGCTGTATCAATGGCACATGGCCAAGCAATCGCTGAACGAGATCGAAGCGCAGTTCCGGGTCGATAACGATTTCACCGATGTCGATGCCGCGTACTTCCGCGAAATCCTCCACGGGGTTCCGGCGCACCGCACCGAGATCGACACCGCGCTCAAGCCTTGCCTGGACATCGAAATCGAAGAGCTGGACCCGGTTGAACTGGCGGTTCTACGCCTGTCCACCTGGGAACTGCTCAAGCGTGTCGACGTGCCTTATCGCGTGGTGATCAACGAAGGCATCGAGCTGGCTAAAGTCTTCGGTTCCACCGATGGCCACAAGTTCGTCAACGGTGTACTCGACAAACTGGCCCCGCGCCTGCGTGAAGCTGAAGTGAAGGCGTTCAAGCGCTGATCGGCGCTTGAACTGCCATTGCCATGGGCGAGTTTGAGCTGATCCGCAATTACTTTGCCGCCGCGCCTTGTGCGCAAGGCGGTGAAGGCGTTGCCCTGGGGATCGGCGACGACTGCGCCTTGCTCGCTGTTCCCGCCGGGGAGCAGCTGGCAATTTCCACCGACACGCTCGTGGCCGGTGTGCATTTCGCAGACCCTTGCGACCCGTTTCTGCTCGGTCAGCGTTCGCTGGCTGTGGCGGTCAGCGATCTGGCTGCCATGGGCGCCACCCCCATTGCCTTTACCCTTGCCCTGACCTTGCCGACGGTGACCGCCGATTGGCTGGACGCCTTCGCCCGTGGCTTGAACGCCATGGCGCAAAACTGCGGTGTACAGCTGGTGGGCGGCGACACTACACGCGGCCCGCTGAGCCTGACCATGACCGTGTTCGGTCGGGTCCCGGCAGGCAAGGCGCTGACCCGCAGCGGTGCGCAACCCGGTGATCTGGTGTGCGTGGGCGGTGAACTGGGCAACGCCGCCGGTGCATTGTCGTTGGTGTTGGGTGAGCGAGTCGCGCCCGCCGATGTTGCCGGGCCGTTGTTGGCGCATTATTGGTCGCCACAGCCGCAGCTTGAATTGGGCATGGCGTTGCGCGGCAAAGCCACCTCGGCACTGGATATCTCTGACGGTTTGCTCGCCGATTGCGGGCATATCGCCAAGGCCTCGGCTGTCGGCTTGCTGATCGAAAGCGAAAAGCTGCCGCTGTCCACGGCACTGGTGAGCTTTCTCGGTGAGAATGCCGCCCGCATGGCGGCCTTGAGTGGCGGCGACGACTACGTGCTGGCGTTCACTTTGCCTTCCGCGCACTTGCCTGCCTTGCTCGCCGACGGTTGGCCGATTCACGTTATCGGGCAGGTCGTGGCGGGGCAGGGCGTGACGCTGCTGGACGCGAGCGGGCAAGACATCACCCCGCAAGCCCGGGGCTATCAACATTTTCGGGAGACACCGTGACAGATCATCCCAAGCAGAGCCCGGCAGGACGCGTGCCGCCATCGGTCTGGCGTAATCCCTGGCATTTCCTGGCTTTCGGTTTTGGCTCGGGCACCCTGCCCAAGGCGCCGGGCACCTGGGGCTCGCTGGTTGCGATACCCTTTATTCCTTTATGGCAGATGTTGCCCGGCTGGGGTTACTGGCTGATGCTCGGCATCACGATGCTGTTCGGCTTCTGGCTGTGCGGCAAGGTTGCTGACGATTTGCGGGTGCACGACCACGAAGGCATCGTCTGGGACGAAATGGTCGGGATGTGGATCACCCTGTGGCTGGTGCCGGCAGGTTGGTACTGGCTATTGGCGGGGTTCCTGCTGTTCCGCTTCTTCGACATTCTCAAGCCATGGCCGATTCGCTGGATCGACCAACATGTGCATGGCGGCGTCGGGATCATGCTCGACGACGTGCTGGCAGGCGTGTTTGCCTGGTTGGCGTTGCAAGGACTGGTCCGGTATTTCGCCTGATTGGCTGATTGAGGGCTAAAGGATGGTGGTGCGCTGGTTGTGGGTTCTGGTTTTTGCGGTGTTCTGTTCGCTCGCCCGTGCGGCGGATGTGCCGACGACACCGGCCGTGATTCATCTGGCCAGCGAAGACTGGGATGACTACACCGCCGCCGATGGTCATGGGCTGGCCTGGGACATTTTGCGCGCCGTGTTCGAGCCGGCCGGGGTGAAACTGGATATTCGCACTGTGCCTTACACCCGTTCGGTGGGGCTGGTACAGCGTCGTGAAGTGGACGCGCTGGTTGGCTCCTATTCCAATGAGGCCGATCAGGTGCTGTATCCCCGCTGGAATTTCGACTCCGATCATATCTATGCCCTGGGCCTTGCGAGCAACCCGGTACCGACTCTGGAGACTCTGGGGGCGTACCGACTGGCCTGGGTCCGTGGCTATCGCTACGAAAGTTACCTGCCGAACATCCACCGCTATAACCAGATCGAACGCCGCACCGGAATCTTGCCGATGCTCAAACAGGCTCGGGCGGACTTCTATATCGACGCGCTGACGGAAATCAATGAAGTGCTTGCAGAAGCTGAGGATCCGTCCTTGTACCGACGTACACACTTGACCGAACTGCCGTTGTACCTTGGTTTCGCCGATACACCACGGGCCCGTGCCCTGATGGCGCTGTACGACCAGCGCATGGCATTGCTGGTCAAAACCGGCCAGTTGAAACCGATCTTCGAACACTGGAAACAACCTTACCCCTTTGATGAGAGTGCCAAGCCGGCAGGGCAGTGATCAAACTTTTTGATCGTTATGGCCGATAATTCAGCCTAAGCGTCTGTCGGAACCTGCTGTTACAATGCCGCCTCTGCGAATCTCCAGTACATACAGATCAGGAGCACACCGGTGCCTGTCGTTTTTGTCGCCGCTTCCAAGCTGCCCACGCCTTTTGCGCAATTCACCATGCATGGCTTTCTCGATGAGGCCACCGGTCGCGAGCACGTCGTACTAAGCCTGGGTGATGTCGCCGACGGTGCCCCGGTACTCGGCCGGTTGCACTCCGAATGCCTGACCGGCGACGCCTTGTTCAGCCAGCGTTGCGACTGCGGTTCGCAACTCGAGGCGGCGTTGCAGGCAATCGCTCGCGAAGGTCGTGGCGTGTTGCTTTACCTGCGTCAGGAAGGCCGTGGCATTGGCCTGCTGAACAAGATCCGCGCCTATGAATTGCAAGATGGCGGCGCCGACACCGTTGAAGCCAACGAGCGTCTGGGTTTTGCCGCCGACCAGCGCGACTACGCCATGTGCCTGCCGATGCTTGAACACCTGGGCGTGAAATCCCTGCGCCTGATGACCAACAACCCGCGCAAGGTCAAAGCCTTGACCGACATGGGCATCGTGGTTGCCGAGCGCGTGCCGCTGCACACCGGTCACAATCCGCACAACAAGCTCTACTTGGCGACCAAGGCCAGCAAGCTCGACCACATGATGGGCAACGAGCATCAGGGCGAGGCAGACCGGGCGTGACTCGTGGTCAGGTCCGGCGGCGACTGTCCGTCAACTGGTGGCAATACCTGGCGCTGGCCTTGCTGCCGCTGCTGGTGATCAACGCTGTGTTCGGCCAGAGCGAGGCGTTTTTGCCGGTGCTGGCGATGCCGTTTTTCATTGCCGGGGTGGCCTCGATGTTTGTCAGCCTGCGGTTTTTCGGCGGCTACAAACACGCCTTGATCGCCACTCAGAAAGCCCTCGATACTCCGGAAGAACCCGCTGCCTGGGTTGCCCTGGCGGCTAAACGTCGTCGGGCATTCCTTGTCGCGGCATTGCCGGCCTGGATCGGTGCTCTGGCGGTGTTCGTCGGTCTTGAAGCAGTGCCTTTGGTCTTGCTGGCGCTGTCGACCGCGGTGCTGTTCTACCTTTACCGTATTCCGCGTCAACTCGGCTGATGCGCCGTTGGCTGGCGGTTCTGCTGCTGGCCATCAATGGCTCGGCGGTCGGGGTAGAGCGGGTGGTCAGCCTTGCGCCGTCACTCTCGGAAATCGTCGTTGAACTGGGCTCGGCCGACCTGCTGGTGGGGGTGCTCGATGCTGGCGAGCGTCCTGCAGAACTCAACGCCATCCCTTCTGTTGGCCGTTACGGTCAGCTGGATATGGAGCGCCTGCTCAGTCTCAAGCCGGATTTACTGTTGCTCTGGCCTGGCAGTGTCGGCCCGGCGCAACGTGAGCAACTGAGTCGATTGGGGATCCCGACCTACGTCGCCGAACCGCATAACCTCATACAACTGACCCGCCAAATCGAAGCGATCGCCAAGCAACTCGGCCGACCCGAACGTGGGCGCACGCTTGCGGTTGATCTGCGCAAGCAGCTCGACGATTTACGCCAGCGCTATCAACGCAAAGAACCGCTTCGGGTGTTTTATCAGGTCTGGGATCGACCGCTCTACACCGTGGGCGGCAGGCAGATCATCAGCGATGCGCTTGAGGTATGCGGTGCGCGTAACGTGTTTGCCGACATGACCTTGCCGGCGCCGCAGGTCAGTGTGGAGTCAGTGCTTTCGCGTAATCCCCAGGTGATCCTCGCCAGCAGCCAGGCACAGCTCGACGCCTGGAAAGCCTGGCCACAGATGACTGCGGTGGCTCAAGGGCAATTGCTGTTGGTGGCGGATAAAGGCCTGGAGCGGCCGAGCGGGCAGATGATCGAAGCGACGGCCAAGTTGTGCCGACTCATTGCACCGCAGCGTTGACCTGTGGCGAGGGAGCTTGCTCCCGCTGGGCTGCGAAGCAGCCCCAAATTCAGCAGCCGATTCTAATCAGGCACACCGCATCAACTGGATTACGGCTGCTGCGCACCCGAACGGGAGCAAGCTCCCTCGCCACAGTGGCCAGTGTTGTTTGTTAGATTTCCGGCATCCACGTCACCCCAAACATCAGCGCCCGACCTTCTTCCCGATACCCATACTGGCTACCGTCATGCTCGTAGAGCGCGCGGCTGTAGTTCTTGTTCAACAGGTTATCGACTTTCATCTCCAGCATGACCTCGTGACTCGCCGCCCAACGGCTGCGTAACCCGAGCAGGGCGTAACCGCCCAACGGCTGGCGGTTGTCCTTGTCGTCATAGCTGCCGCTCACTGCTTGCCAGGTGGCGCCGAGGCCGAGCCGATCAAACTGACGGTCCAGATCCAGGCTCAACGTCCGTCGTGCACGGCGGGCCAGGGTGTGGCCGCTGTCGCGATCTCGTGGGTCGATGATCGCAATGCCGAGGTTGCTCTGCCAGTCGAACACCTCCTGCTTGAGGGCGGCTTCGAAACCATTGATCCGCGCCGACGCGATGTTTTCCGGGCGCGAATCGCTGCCGAAGATGATCGCGTCTTCAAGGTCGGTGCGGTACAGCGAGGCTTCCAGCCGACTGGTTTCGCTCAGCTGACTGCGCCACTGCACCTCGTAGCTTTTCGAGGTTTCGGGTTTCAGGTGAGGGTTGCTGAAGTCCGGGTAGTAGAGGTCGTTGAACGTCGGTGCGCGGAAGCCTTCGCTGTAGCTCAGCAGCACGTCGTTGTCCGGGTTCAGTGGCAGCGTGAAGGTGCCGCTCCAGCTGTTCTGGCCGCCAAACTGCTGATTCTGGTCGCGGCGCAAACCCAGTTCGGTGGAGAAGCTTTCAGCCTGGAAACGATGCTGGATAAACACCGCGCGGTTCCAGCGGCTGTCTTCGTCGAAGGGAGTGCTGCTGTTGACCCGGTCTTCATACCAATCGCCGCCAAGAATCAGGCTGTTCTGCAGGTTCAGCGTCAGGTCGTTCTGCCAGTTCAGCGAATTGCGGTAAGTGTTGAACACGCTGTGATCGCTGCTGAGTTTGTCGAAGGTCTCTTCGCGGTTTTCGTTGTGACCCAGTTCCACGCGGGACTTCCACGCATCGTTGATGCGTGCGTCGACATAACTGCTGACGCTGCTCACAGTGAAATCGTTGTAGGGCTTTTGCTGGACGCTGTTGCCGGTGCTCATGTCGTAGCGACCGAACGGGTTGTCGAACTCGCTTTTGCCACGGTTATCGAGGATATCCAGGCCGGCCTCGATATCGTCATTGACGGCATGGCTCAGGCTCAGGCTGACGGACTGGTTGCGATAGGCATCGTGGTCGTCATCGCTGGGGTAGGAGGTATGAGTGCGATTGATCCCCGCCGTGTCATCAAGGCTGGCGCCGAGGTTGAAACGGGTTTGCGCGTCGCCCCCGGACAGCCCCAGGCTGCGCTCCCAGGTCTGGTTGCTGCCAAACCCCATGTGCACGCGCGGTTGCAGACCCGACTCGGCGCCGCGCCGGGTAAAGATCTGAATCACCCCGCCAATCGCGTCGCTGCCGTAAATCACCGAGCGTGAACCACGTAGCACTTCCACGCGCTCGATCTGCTGGATATTCAGGTGCTGCAGATTACTGTCGCCGGACGTCGAGTTGCCGATGCGTTGGCCGTCGACCAATACCAGCGTTTGCGCTGAGTTGGTGCCGCGAATATAGATCCCCGGCAAGCTGCCACGGCCGCCGCTTTGTGCGACTTGTACGCCCGGCACCCGGCTTAGCAGGTTGGTCACGCTGCTCGGTTGCAGGCGGTCGATGTCGTCGCGGGTAAACACAGTGTTGGCGGCGCTGCTGTCGTTGCGCGCTTCGACCTGGCGGTTGGCGCTGATCAGCACGTCGGGAAGTTTCAGGGCTTGCTCGCGCTCAAAGGTGTCGGCCAAAAGCTGACCGGCAGGCAAAAGGGACAACGTCAGGGCGAGGCGGGGGAAGTTCATGGGCACAGTGTTGAGGGCTTTTTGTGGAGGGCTTTTGTGGCGAGGGGGCTTGTCGGAACGCCGCGCCGCCCCGTTCGGCTGCGAAGCCGTCGTAAAAAAGCCAACGCGCTCTTGCTGGAAGATCGCGTTGGCTGGTTTTGGGGGCTACTTCGTAGCCCAGCGGGGGCAAGCCCCCTCGCCACAGGAGACGTGTGCATCCAGGAGATTTAGAGGCCCAGCAGCTGCAAGCGCTGACGTACGGCTTCTTCGATGCCCGCTTCATCCAGACCGCATTCGGCGAGCATTTGCGCTGGCTTGGCGTGCTCGACGTAGACGTCCGGCAGGCCCAGGTGCAGCATCGACTTGAGGATGTTCTCGCGGGCGAGGAATTCGCTGACCGCGCCACCGGCACCGCCCATGATGGCGTTTTCTTCGATGGTCACCAGCAACTCGTGGCTGCCGGCGATCTCGCGTACCAACGCTTCATCGAGCGGTTTGACGAAGCGCATGTCGACCACGGTCGCATCGAGTTTTTCAGCGACTTTCAGCGCTTCGGCCAGTTGCACGCCAAACACCAGCAGGGCGACGGTGCTGCCCTGACGACGAATCACGCCTTTGCCGATTTCGATCGGTTCGAGGTTTTTCTCGATTGGGGCATTCGGGCCGGTACCGCGCGGGTAACGCACTGCCGCCGGGCCGTTGTACAGATGGCCGGTGCTGAGCATCTTGCGCAGTTCGTTTTCGTCGCTCGGGGTCATCACCACCATGCCGGGGATGCAGCGCAGGAATGACAGGTCGAAACTGCCGGCGTGAGTCGGGCCGTCTTCGCCCACCAGGCCTGCACGGTCGATGGCGAACAGCACGTCGAGGTTTTGCACCGCGACGTCATGGATCAGTTGGTCGTAACCGCGTTGCAGGAACGTCGAATAAATCGCCACCACCGGTTTGGCGCCTTCGCAGGCCATGCCGGCGGCGAAAGTGACCGCGTGTTGCTCGGCAATCGCCACGTCGAAATAGCGCAGCGGGAATCGCTCGCTGAAGGCCACCAGGTCGGAGCCTTCTTTCATTGCCGGGGTGATGCCGACCAGGCGCGGGTCAGCAGCGGCCATGTCGCACAGCCACTCGCCAAACACGCCGGAGTATTTCGGCCCACCGGCTTTTTTCGGCGCAGCGGCTGGAGCGTCCAGCGGTTCGAGTTTGGTGATCGCGTGGTAACCGATCGGGTCGACTTCCGCCGGGGCGAAGCCTTTGCCTTTTTTGGTCACGACGTGCAGGAACTGCGGGCCCTTGAGGTCACGCATGTTGCGCAGGGTCGCGATCAGGGTGGGCAGGTCATGGCCGTCGATCGGGCCGATGTAGTTCCAGCCGAGTTCTTCGAACAGGGTGCCGGGCACCAGCATGCCTTTGGCGTATTCTTCGGTACGACGGGCAATTTCCCAGGCGCCGGGAAGGCGCGACAGGACCTTCTTGCTGCCTTCACGCATGCTTGCGTAAGTGCGGCTGGAGAGGATCTTCGCCAGGTAATTCGACAGCCCGCCGACATTGCGCGAGATCGACATGTCATTGTCGTTGAGGATCACCAGCATGTTGGCGTCGACTTCCGGCGCGTGGTTCAGCGCTTCGAACGCCATGCCCGCGGTCAGTGCGCCGTCGCCGATCACTGCGATCGCCTTGCGATCGCTGTTTTGCAGGCGGGCAGCAATCGCCATGCCCAGCGCTGCGCTGATCGAGGTGCTGGAGTGGCCGACGCCAAAGGTGTCGTACTCGCTCTCGGAGCGGCGCGGGAAGGCTGCAATACCGTCCTTCTGGCGCAGGGTGGCCATGCGCTCGCGCCGACCGGTGAGGATCTTGTGCGGATAGGCCTGATGACCGACGTCCCACACCAACCGGTCGTCCGGGGTGTCGAAAACGTAATGCAACGCGATAGTCAGCTCGATGACACCCAGGCCGGCACCGAAATGCCCGCCGGTCTGACCGACCGTGTAGAGCAATTCCAGGCGCAACTCATTCGCCAGGGTTTCCAGCTCGGCTTCGCCTAACCGGCGCAGGCTGTCCGGCGTGTTGGCACGGTCGAGCAAGGGCGTGGTCGGGCGCTTGCGGGGAATCTCATGAAACGTCGTGGGCATCAGGCGAATCGTTATAGGTATAAAAGAGGCGGCAGTTTACCTGATGCATCGCACGCTGCCCACGCAGAGCTCAGAACTTGGCCGATTTGCAGTGGGCAACGAGCGCCGGATCAGTTGCGGCGTTCGACGATATAGCGCGCCAGATCACGCAGCGGCTCGGCCGACGCGTCAAACGGTCGCAGTGCGTGCAGGGCCTGATCGCGCAGTTCCAGGGCGTAAGCCTTGGCCGCGTCGAGGCCGAGCAGCGCCGGGTAAGTCGGTTTGTCACGGGCAATATCGGCGCCCTGGCGCTTGCCGAGGGTTTCGGTATCGCTTTCGACGTCGAGAATGTCGTCCTGCACCTGAAACGCCAGGCCGATGGCCTGTGCATAGGTCTGCAAGGATTTCAGTTGGTCTTTTTCGGCGCGGCCGCTGGCCAGGGCGCCAAGCTTGACGCTGGCTTCGATCAGCGCGCCGGTCTTGTGCCGATGCATGTATTCGAGGGCTTTCTGATCAAGCTTCAAACCGACCGAGCCCAGGTCGATGGCCTGACCGCCGACCATCCCGGCCGGGCCCGCTGCCAATGCCAGGGCACTGACCATGTGCAGGCGGATTTCGGCGTCGGCTGAATTCAGGTGCGGGTCGAGCAAAGCACTGAACGCCAGGCTTTGCAGACCGTCCCCGGCGAGAATCGCGCAGGCTTCGTCGAATTTTTTATGGGTGGTCGGTTGGCCGCGACGCAGATCGTCGTCGTCCATCGCCGGCAAGTCGTCGTGCACCAGCGAGTACGCGTGGATCAACTCCACCGCACAGGCCGCGCCGTTGGCTTGCTCAGCCTCACCGCCCAGCGCTTCGCAGGCCGCATAGGCCAGCAACGGACGAACGCGTTTGCCGCCATTCATCACGCTGTAGCGCATGGCTTCATATAAACGTGCGAGTTCAGGGCTCGGCGCATTGAACAGGGTTTCGAGTGCCGCGTTGACCCGGGCCTGACTACTGGCCGAATACGCCGCGATCATTCTGGCTGTTCCGCGTCAAAGGGAGCCTCGGTCAGCTCGCCATCACGCTCAAGCAGCACCTGAACCTTCTGCTCGGCCTGCGCCAGCGCAGCCTGGCAATCACGGGTCAGACCGATGCCTTGCTCGAAAGCGGTCAACGAGTCTTCCAGCGACAGCTCGCCGTTCTCCAGGCGCTCGACCAGCGTTTGCAGGTCGGCGAGGGATTGTTCGAAATCCAGTGCAGCTTTTTTGCGGGCCATGGCGGCGATTTCCGGTAGACGTTAAACCGGCGCGACACTAGCAGATAGGGGGGAGAGGGGCAAATGGAGCGGGGCGGTTCCCGTCGAGTCAGGCCTCGGTGCTGTCCGAATAATTGACCTGATATCGGGTGCTGCGGCCCGCTCCGGGCAGGCGACTCGCTGAGGCGTCGCAAGACGTTCTACAACCACAGCTACCAGTGCTTCATCCACTTCGCTGAGATTGTCTTGCTCGGTAAGTGAGAGCTGCGTCAGGTCGACTGTGGTGGGCTTGATGTCGTCCATGGCGGAATATCTCTAATACGACTTTCCTGCAGGCATTAAAAAGCCGGCTTGTGGCCGGCTTCTCGGGGACGGGCTTGGTTTATTTTTGGTAAACCGTACCAGCCTTCAAAACGTACACCCGGATCTTGCGTCCGGCTGTGGGACTTGGCGAGAAAGTCATCTGCTTTGTCGGTGCGATCGGACCAGCGCAGGGCGGGGCGATGCAAATGTGGGGCGCAGCATACTGATTTTTGTAGGGAATTCCCAGCGTGAAGTGCTATCCA
Organism: Pseudomonas fluorescens HK44; assembly: GCF_000217955.3. Taxonomy (GTDB): domain Bacteria; phylum Pseudomonadota; class Gammaproteobacteria; order Pseudomonadales; family Pseudomonadaceae; genus Aquipseudomonas; species Aquipseudomonas fluorescens_AQ. The sequence continues at coordinate 31,428 of NZ_AFOY02000023.1, forward strand.
GAGCGTTGTGCTGCTTAAAAGGGTGGCGCGGTGTCAGCAGAACGGCACCGGTGGCCGCTGTTTATTCAGCGTGGACCACCAGAAGACCCAGCCGAGGATTTCGATGTTTTGTTCTTCGATCTGTTTAGCGCTGAAAATTTCGTCGGGGTAGTCGTTGCTGTTGTGGCTGCGCAGTCGCAGGGCGCCGGAGGGGAGGCGGTGCAGGTATTTGATGCGCAGCATGCCGGCGTGTTCGAGGGCGTAGATCTGGCCGTCGACGACCTGGGTCAGGCTGCGGTCGATGGCGAGGGTCGAGCCGTCTGCGATTTTCTCCGACATGCTGTCGCCGACCATTGGCACGCAGATGGCCTGGGCCGGTTCGACTTCAAGGCTTTCGAGGTAGTGTCGCGGCAGGCGGATGAACTCGCCGGGTATTTCGGCGACCTGGGTGTCGCTGGCACCGTAGGCCGTGGGGACTTCTTTATACAGCGGGATTTCTACATCGAGCGAATCGACGTTCACGGTGTACACGCCGCGTGTTTCCTGCGCCTCGTAAACGTTGCCGGTCTGGTCGGCCAGTTGGCCCGGGCCGGGGTGCCTTGGGCCTTCGCCTTTGATCAGCCATAAGCTGTTGACGCTTAACAGGCGAGCGATTTCGTCCATTCGCGGATAGGGAACGCCGCGGATGTACCAGTTGTTCACGTGCTGGGGCTCGACGTTGCAGAAGGCCGCGAATTCCGTCGGGGTGATGTTCACCTCTTTCAGGAGCGCTTTGAAGCGTGGGCCGCATTTGTGCTTTTTCATGAATACGGAGTTTACGGGCGGGGGTGGCCGGATTAAATAAACAACCGGATCAATTTTCGCGGGAATATTCTGCTGTAGTGCAGGATATTGTTAGTTCATATTAAACATCTCTAAACGTTAGACTTTGTTTCATTAAACGCTGTGTTTATCTTGGCGTTTTAACGCTCATAAAAAAACCCCGGATAACCGGGGTTTCTTCAAGAGGTCAGTGGCGTTCAGCCAAGGCCGTCTCAGCCTTTATAGGCAGCAACCGACTTCATGATCGCGGCGCGAGCGGCATCTGCGCCGTCCCAGCCTTCGATCTTCACCCATTTGCCTTTTTCGAGATCTTTGTAGTTCGCAAAGAAGTGCTCGATCTGCTGAATCAGCAGCGCTGGCAGGTCGGTGTATTCCTTCACGTCGACGTACAGCTGGGACAGCTTGTCGTGTGGAACGGCGATAACTTTGGCATCGCCACCGCCATCGTCGGTCATGTTCAGGATGCCGACCGGGCGCGCGCGGATCACCGAACCTGGAGCAACCGGGTAAGGGGTCACGACCAGCACGTCGAGGGGGTCACCGTCGTCCGCCAGGGTGTTCGGGATGTAACCGTAGTTGGCCGGGTAGAACATTGGGGTGGCCATGAAACGGTCAACGAACAGGCAATCGCTGTCTTTGTCGATTTCGTATTTGATCGGCGCGTGGTTGGCCGGAATCTCGATCGCGACGTAGATGTCGTTCGGCAGGTCTTTGCCAGCCGGAATCTTGCTGTAGCTCATTGGGCGGTGCCCCCGTAAGTGGCCAAATGACTTGGCCGGATTGACCAAAAAGTGGCGGCGATTATAGGCATATTCCGTCGCCTGCGCCACGTACCAGAGGTCGTATAGACCCGGGCAGGAAGCTAGTCGTGTGCCTGATAGCCCGGATGGGTGGCTTGCAGTTGCTCAAGCCTGGCCAGCGGGTCCTGGCGATAAAACAGCTGCAGTTGCTGATAGACCTGTGGATAAGTTGCGTGCAGCAAGTCCGGGGCGCTGAAGAAGTATTCACTGGTGACGGCGAAGAACTCGGCCGGATTTTCCGCCGCATAAGGGTCGATCGGCGTGTTGGCGTGCGGGTGGCGATCCAGTTGGCGATTGAGGTCGTCGTAGGCGTGTTGCATGACTTTCGCCCAGTCACTGACGCGCATGTCGCTGTGCAGCGGCGGCAAGCCGTTGGCGTCGCCGTTGAGCATGTCGAGTTTGTGCGCCAGTTCGTGGATCACCAGGTTGTAGCCTTCCCAGCCCCCGCTGGCCATCACGCCCGGCCATGCCAGAATGATCGGCCCCTGTTGCCAGGCTTCGCCGCTGTGCTCGCCGTTCCATTCATGCTCGACACCGCTGGCATCGCGATGGCGCTGCGGGCTGAGGAAGTCGTCGGGGTAGAGCACGATTTCGTGAAAGCCCTGATACCAGTTCAAATCGCCCAGGTGCAGCAATGGCAATTGCGCCTGCGCGGCGAGCAGCAGGCGTTGCTCCTGGTGCAGTTCGACGCCGGGCAGGCAGGTCAGGTGTTTTTCTTGCAGAAAGAGCACCGCGGCTTCACGTAGCCAGCGGTCTTCAGTCTCGCTGAGACCGTCGAGAAAACTCAGGTGCTGGCGCACCCGCTGCCAGGTTTCATCGGCAACGGGGTGCTTGGCCAGCGTGCGCTGGCGGCGCCAGGCATTGAGGAACCACATGGACGTTCAGCGCGACTCGGCTTTGGAGCTTGCGTTGGCCAGGCGATTGCGGATCACACCAATGATCATCGGTACCAGCGACAGCAGGATGATGCCCACTACCAGCAACGACAGGTTCTTCTTGATGAACGGCACGTTACCGAAGAAATAACCCAGGGTCACCAGGCCGCCAACCCAAAGGATGGTGCCGACCACGCTGAAGGCCAAGAAGCGCGGGTAAGGCATTTTGCCTACGCCGGCGACGAACGGTGCGAAAGTCCGGATGATCGGCAGGAAGCGCGCCAGGGTCACGGTCTTGCCGCCATGCTTGTCATAAAAATCATGGGTTTGTTGCAGGTAATCGCGGCGGAAGATCTTCGAATTCGGATTACTGAACAACTTTTCGCCGGCTGTTCGCCCGATAAGATAGTTGGTGCTGTCACCGAGAATCGCCGCCAGCATCAGCAAACCGCCCAGCAGTACCGGGTCCATGCCGCCACCGGCCGCTACCGCGCCAGCGATGAACAACAACGAATCGCCCGGCAGGAAAGGCATCACCACCAGGCCGGTTTCACAAAAAATCACCATGAACAGGATGGCGTAGATCCATGGCCCGTAGTTGGTCACCAGCAAGTCGAGGTAGACATCGAGATGCAGGATTAGGTCGATCGGGTTGAAATCCATGGTGGGCACCTGTGGTAACGACCCGACTCAGCAGGCCTGTGCGAATATTTTCGAAAATTGGGCTACAGGGCTGTGGAGTTTTTCTTACAGCCCGTGAGGTTCGTGATTATACGGACTGAAAGGTGAAAAGCGTGTCGAGTTTGTAGCGAGGGATTTCCAAGTTGGATCGGTGGTTCGGTACTGAGCTCCCCCTGTGGCGAGGGAGCTTGCTCCCGCTGGAGTGCGAAGCACTCCCAGACCTGAGTTTTCGATGTGTCAGATAAAAAGGGGAGGAGATTTACGACTGCTTCGCAGCCGAGCGGGAGCAAGCTCCCTCGCCACAAGAGCCCGCCTCACCACAAATAGCTCAGAGCTCTTCGCTGATCGGCAAGACGTAGTTCTTGAACTCGGTGTCTTCGCGAAACCCGATGGATTCGTAGGTTTTCTGTGCAATTTTGTTGTCGCTGCTGGTCGACACGCGCATGCGTACAGCCTGGGTTTCCTTGGCCATTTTCTTTGCGGTGCGCATCAGGTTGTCGGCAACCAGTTGGCGGCGGGCGTCTTCGGCGACGTAGATGTCGTTGAGGATCCATACGCGCTTGAGCGACAGGGACGAAAAGCTTGGATACAGCTGACAAAAACCCAGCAGTTTGTTGTCGTCATCATCGGGCAAGGCCAGATAGATCACCGACTCCTTGCGCCGCAGACGCTTTTCCAGAAAGGCCCGGGACGAGTCTGGATAGGCCAGTGCGCCATAAAATTCGCGGTATTTGACGAACAATGGCGTCAGAAGGTCCAGGTGCTCGAGGGTTGCTTGAGTAATCCGCATGCTAAGCCTCAACTTTCAAGTAGATAGGGCGGCAGTTTCCAGTGGATACGACGGCAATCGGTTTACTGCTCGAGCAGCCGTTCGTCGACTCTGCCTGAAAGCGGATCAACAACGCAATTCCAATACGGGTCAGGCATCCGGCAGACTCAGTAGGAAATTTCCTTTCATATCAGCGTCATTTTTCGACCCAATAGTCTGGACCTGGGCTTCGTCTTTCAGGTTAACCCCCGACAACTGCCGTCGACAGGCCTCGCGCATCAAGTACAGCAAACGGTGTGCCGCCATGCCATAGCTCAAACCTTCATGGCGGACATTGGAAATACAGTTGCGATAGGCGTCCGTCAGGCCGACCTTTGGATTATAGGTGAAATACAAGCCGAGACTGTCTGGCGAGCTGAGTCCAGGGCGTTCGCCGATCAGGATCACGACCATTTTTGCGCCCAGCAATTCGCCGATTTCGTCAGCCACGGCGACGCGACCCTGTTCCACCAGAATCACGGGCGACAACGACCAGCCTTCGGCGTGAGTCTGTTCTTCCATACGCGCCAGAAACGGCAAGGTATGCCGATGCACGGCCAGCGCCGAGAGGCCGTCGGCCACGACTATCGCCAAGTCAACGCCGCCCGGGTTGGCCAACGCATGTTCGCGCAGCTGTTGCGCGGACGGGGCACTCAGCTTGCGACCCAGGTCTGGCCGTTGCAGATAACTGTGGCGATCGCTGGCGGCGCTGTGCAGCAGCAGACTGTCGCGCCCGCGCTCGGCCAGTTGCTGGCTGAGCCCGACATGATCGAAGGGCAGGTGCACGGCATCGCGGGCCTCGGCGTGGGCGTACTGGAAATCCAGTTGCGCGCCGGTCGGCATGCTGGTGCCGGAACGACCTAAAGCGATGCGTGCCGGAGTCAGGCGGCGCAGTCCCAGCCAGGGGTTTTGCGGGTCGACGGTTGGTTTATCCATCAGCAGATTACTCATCCCAGTTGCGCCATGGCCTGGCGGAAGGCCGGCGGCAGGTTGTTGCCGAAGTGCACCTTGCCGTCACCTTGGGTGAAGATGCCCATATGTGCCAGCCACCGCTCAAACTCGGGAGCCGGTTTCAGGCCCAGGGTCTGGCGCGCGTAGAGCGCGTCGTGGAACGACGTGGTCTGGTAGTTGAGCATGATGTCATCGGAGCCGGGGATGCCCATGATGAAGTTGATCCCGGCCACGCCGAGCAGCGTCAGCAGGGTGTCCATGTCGTCCTGATCGGCTTCGGCGTGATTGGTGTAGCAGATATCGCAACCCATCGGCACCCCGAGCAACTTGCCGCAGAAGTGGTCTTCGAGGCCGGCGCGGATGATCTGTTTGCCGTTGTAGAGGTATTCCGGGCCAATGAAGCCGACCACCGTGTTCACCAGAAACGGCTTGAAGTGCCGTGCCACCGCATAGGCGCGGGTTTCGCAGGTTTGCTGGTCGATGCCGTGATGGGCGTTGGCCGAGAGCGCGCTGCCCTGGCCGGTTTCGAAGTACATCAGGTTTTGCCCCAGCGTGCCGCGATTGAGGCTCAGGCCTGCTTCATAACCTTCCTGCAGCAGGCTCAGGCTGATGCCGAAACTGGCGTTGGCGGCTTCGGTGCCGGCGATAGACTGGAACACCAGGTCCAGTGGCACGCCACGGTTGATCGCCTCGATGGAGGTGGTGACGTGGGTCAGCACACAGGCTTGGGTCGGAATTTCGTAGCGCTGGATGACCGCGTCGAGCATTTCCAGCATGGCGCAGATCGAGGCGATGCTGTCGGTGGCCGGGTTGATGCCGATCATCGCGTCGCCATTGCCGTAGAGCAGGCCGTCGAGAATGCTCGCGGCAATGCCGGCGGGTTCGTCGGTGGGGTGGTTGGGTTGCAGGCGGGTCGACAGGCGCCCGCGCAGGCCCATGGTGCCGCGAAACCGAGTCACCACGCGGATCTTCTGCGCCACCAGCACCAGGTCCTGTACGCGCATGATCTTCGACACGGCGGCGGCCATTTCCGGGGTCAGGCCAGGGGCTAGCGCCCGCAGGCTGTGCTCGTCGGCGGCATCGCTGAGCAGCCAGTCGCGAAAACCGCCGACGGTCAGGTGGCTGACGGCCGCAAAGGCGCTGGCGTCGTGGGTGTCGATGATCAGTCGGGTGACTTCGTCGGATTCGTAAGGGATCAGTACTTCTTGCAGGAAATGCTTGAGCGGGATGTCAGCCAGGGTCATTTGCGCGGCGACCCGTTCGCCATCGTTCAGGGCGGCAACGCCGGCCAGAAAGTCCCCGGAGCGCGCCGGGCTGGCCTTGGCCATGACTTCCTTGAGGCCGTCGAAACGGTAGGTCCGGGCGCCGACGGTATGGACAAATGCAGCCATGAGCGGTGTCCTCTTGAATCTGTAAGTGATGACCCGTAGGAGCAAGGCTTGCCCGCGATCGGATCGCCGCGGTGTCTCTGTCAGACCGCGGTGAAGCTATCGCGGGCAAGCCTTGCTCCTACGGGTGTTGCGTTGTTTCAGGGCAGGCGCCGGGAAAGTTGCCCGGCGCCGGTGCGACTCAGATACCCGTGAGCATCGCGTCCGCCGGTGCGTCGAAGCGCTGTTTGGCGGTCAATTGGAAGTAGATGAAGCCGGCCACCATGAAACCGAGGAAAATCATCCCGATCAAGGTATTGAACCAGGCCATCGCCACCAGGCAGACCACCGCCAGGAACAGCGCAATGCCTGGCACGATCGGATAGCCCGGCGCGCGGAAGGTACGCTCCAGCAACGGCTCGGTTTTGCGCAGTTTGAACAGGCTGAGCATGCTGATGATGTACATCACGATGGCGCCGAACACCGACATGGTGATCATTGCGGCGGTGAGGGTCATGCCTTGCAGATTGACCAGCCCATCGCTGTAGATCGCCGCGATGCCGATCACACCGCCGGCCAGAATTGCCCGGTGCGGGGTCTGGAAACGCGAGAGCTTGGCCAGGCCGCGAGGCAGGTAGCCGGCGCGAGCGAGGGCGAAGAACTGTCGCGAGTAGCCGAGGATGATCCCGTGGAAGCTCGCCACCAGACCAAACAGGCCGATCCACACCAGCATGTGCATCCAGCTGGAGTTGTTGCCGACCACGGCTTTCATTGCCTGAGGCAGCGGGTCGTTGATGTTTGCCAGTTGACGCCAGTCGCCCACACCGCCGGCCATGACCATCACGCCGATCGCCAGGAACACCAGGGTCAGGATACCGCTGACATAGGCCCGTGGAATGGTGCGTTTAGGGTCCTTGGCTTCTTCGGCAGCCATGGCCGCGCCTTCGATGGCGAGGAAGAACCAGATGGCGAAGGGGATCGCCGCAAAGATGCCGGGGATCGAGGCGACGGTGAACTCATTGGAGCCGGACCAGCCGTTGAGCACGAAATTGCTGAAGCTGAAGCCCGGCGCAACCACGCCCATGAACACCAGCAATTCGGCTACCGCCAGCACGGTCACCACCAGTTCGAAGGTCGCGGCAATGCTGACACCCAGGATGTTCAGGCCCATGAACACGAAGTAGGAGCCGACCGCGGCGATTTTCGGGTCCAGATCCGGGTATTGCACGTTCAGGTAGGCGCCAATGGCCATCGCAATGGCCGGTGGCGCAAAGACGAACTCGATCAGCGTGGCGATCCCGGCGATCAAGCCGCCTTTTTCACCAAAGGCCCGTCGGCTGTAGGCAAAGGGCCCGCCAGCGTGGGGAATCGCGGTGGTGAGTTCGGTGAAACTGAAGATGAAGCAGGTGTACATCGTCGCCACCATCAACGCGGTGACGAGGAACCCCAGGGTGCCTGCGGTGCCCCAGCCGTAACTCCAGCCGAAGTATTCGCCGGAAATCACCAGGCCGACGGCAATGCCCCATAGATGCAAGGTGCCGAGTGTGGGTTTGAGCGTTGTTGAAGAAGTCATAAGTCCTCTCTGTTTTTTATTGTTCGATCTGTTGGACTTTCGGGTGTGGCGGTTTGGGTGGATCGACGCTGTTCACGCAGCGGGTAATCTGTCGAACAGGCACGCAAAGCCCGTGCCAGAGCGGCAGGGCGGTGTTTGGTGTGTCAGTTAAGGCGGCGATCCGACGATGGCGATTTGAAGGGCGACGCCGAAACATCAGCGTCGCCCCCCGGTTTTTAGAAGAAGCCCAACGGGTTGATGTCGTAGCTCACCAGCAGGTTTTTGGTTTGCTGGTAGTGGTCGAGCATCATTTTGTGGGTTTCACGGCCGACGCCGGACTTCTTGTAACCACCGAACGCAGCGTGAGCCGGGTACAGGTGGTAGCAGTTGGTCCAGACGCGACCGGCCTTGATCGCCCGGCCCATACGGTAGGCGCGGTTGATGTCGCGGGTCCAGAGACCGGCGCCGAGGCCGAACTCGGTGTCGTTGGCAATCGCGAGGGCTTCGGCTTCGTCCTTGAAGGTGGTGATGCTCACCACCGGGCCAAAGATTTCTTCCTGGAACACGCGCATTTTGTTGGTGCCCTTGAGCAGGGTCGGCTGGATGTAATACCCGGTCGCCAGGTTGCCCGTAAGTTTTTCCACCTTGCCGCCGGTCAGCAATTCGGCACCTTCGCCTTTGGCGATTTCCAGGTACGAGAGGATCTTGTCGAATTGCTGCTCGGACGCCTGGGCGCCGACCATGGTGTCGGTGTCGAGCGGGTCGCCACGTTTGATTTGCAGGACTTTCTTCATCACCACTTTCATGAAGTCGTCGTAAATCGACTCTTGCACCAGCGCGCGGGACGGGCAGGTGCAGACTTCGCCCTGGTTGAAGAACGCCAGCACCAGGCCTTCAGCGGCTTTCTCGATGAAGGCCGGTTCGGCCTGCATGATGTCGGCGAAGAAAATGTTAGGCGACTTGCCGCCCAGTTCCACGGTGGACGGAATAATGTTTTCGGCGGCGCATTTCATGATGTGCGAGCCGACCGGCGTCGAGCCGGTAAAGGCAATTTTGGCAATGCGTTTGCTGGTGGCCAGGGCTTCACCGGCTTCTTTGCCGAAACCTTGCACGACGTTCAGCACGCCGGGTGGCAGCAGGTCGCCGATCAGCTCCAGCAGCACGGTAATGCCCAGTGGGGTTTGCTCGGCGGGCTTGAGCACCACGCAGTTGCCGGCGGCCAGCGCCGGGGCGAGTTTCCAGGCGGCCATCAGGATCGGGAAGTTCCACGGGATGATCTGCCCGACCACGCCCAGCGGTTCGTGAATGTGATAAGCCACGGTGTTGCCGTCGATTTCCGCGGCGCTGCCTTCCTGAGCGCGCAGGCAACCGGCGAAGTAGCGGAAGTGGTCAGCGGCCAGAGGGATGTCGGCGTTGAGGGTTTCACGTACGGCTTTGCCGTTGTCCCAGCTTTCGGTGATCGCCAGGACTTCGAGGTTTTGCTCGATGCGGTCGGCGATTTTCAGCAGTACCAGCGAGCGCGCCTGAGCAGAAGTGCTGCCCCAGGCGTCGGCGGCTGCATGGGCAGCGTCCAGGGCTTTTTCGATGTCTTCGGCCGTGGAACGGGGGAATTCGGCAATCGGTTGGCCGTTGACCGGTGAGGTATTGGTGAAGTACTGACCTTTGACAGGCGCGACGAATTCGCCGCCGATGTAGTTGCCGTATTGACTCTTGAACGAAACGATAGCGCCTTCAGTACCTGGGTGAGCGTAACGCATGGTGAGTGTCTCCTTGGCTTTTGTGCTTATAAGGGAGTACGCGCAGTGAGCGCTTGTGAAGCGTAGAGCAAAGGTCGGGCCAGTGCTTTGCGGGTCAGCTAAATCAAGGGCTTACGGTTTTTTTGAACGGTGGTGAAACCGGGGCTGTGGCAGATGCGGTACGGCGCTTGTGACAGTTTGTACCGCTTGTGGCACAGCCTGTGACTGGGCGGTCTTGCCAGCATTGCAAAGCAATCGAGGCAGGAGGATGCTGGGCGCTCTGTGGCGAGGGAGCTTGCTCGCGCTGGGTCGCGAAGCGGCCCCAAAATGTCTGCCGTTGATGATTTTTTGCGAGCGCTACGCACTCGAGCGGGAGCAAGCGTCCTCGCCACAAGGTGGTGACAGTCCTTCATTGGGCCCAGCACAGTGTTCGGGGAGAATAATAAAAAATGCACAGCAACCATTTGAGTCGCCATGCCCAGCAAGTCTTGACCGTGACCCAAGGCAAATCCCGTTTGCACGGTCCGGGTAGCGATCCGTCCATCGCCCGTTCCTGGCTGCGTTGTCTTGAGGACTATCACCTCGACCCGGCCCTGACCATGGCGCCGACGGTGCTTGAACACGGTCGCGTGCTGGAGAGTCGCGAGCGCTTGCAGCAAGTCCTGCAGATTGCCGGCGGCGAAATGACCAGCCTGCATCAACAACTTTCCGGTGCCGGCCACGCCGTGCTGTTGACCGACGCCCGCGGGGTGATCCTCAACTGTGTCACCGCGCCTGCCGAACGGAAGATTTTCGAGCGCGCCGGTCTGTGGCTGGGCGCCGACTGGAGCGAAGCCTGCGAAGGCACCAATGGCATCGGCACCTGCTTGGTGGAGCGGCAGTCGCTGACCATTCATCAGGATGAGCATTTTCGGGGGCGCCACACCGGCCTGACCTGTTCGGCGAGCCCGGTGTTCGACCCGCACGGCGAGCTGCTGGCGGTGCTCGACGTTTCGTCGGCGCGCCACGATGTCTCGCGTCAGAGCCAGTTTCACACCATGGCGCTGGTCAACCTCTCGGCGAAGATGATCGAGAGCTGCTATTTCCTGCGTTACTTCGACAATCAATGGCTGCTGCGCTTTCACTTGCAGGCCGAGTCGGTCGGGCTGTTCAGCGAAGGGCTGCTGGCGTTCGACGGAGAAGGGCGGATCAGTGCGGTCAATCAGAGCGCGTTGAACCTGCTGGGGCATATTCGTGGCGGGTTGCTGGGGCAACCGGTCGAGGCGTTTTTCGATTGCTCGCTGGACGAACTGCTGGCGCGCGCGAGCGTCAATGCCAGCGCCAGTTGGCCACTGCGCACCCGCGACGGGCGGGTGCTGTTTGCGCTGCTGCGCGGCCAGCCCCGCAGCGTCCCGACCCCGGTGCTGCAACAGCCGGTCATTGCCGAGCGCCCGGCGCTTTCGGGCATTTGTCTGGGGGATGAAGGGCTACAGGCTGATTTTCGTAAAGCCTTGCGGGTCTTCGAACGTGATGTGCCGCTGCTGATCAACGGTGAAACCGGCTCAGGTAAGGAGGCCTTCGCCAAGGCCGTGCATCAGGCCAGTCAGCGCGCGGAAAAAGCCTTCGTCGCGCTCAACTGTGCGGCGATCCCTGAAAGCCTGATCGAAAGCGAACTGTTCGGTTATCGCGGTGGCAGTTTCACCGGTGCGCGCAAAGAGGGCATGCGCGGCAAGTTGCAGCAGGCCGATGGCGGCACGCTGTTCCTCGACGAAATAGGTGACATGCCGCTGGCGTTGCAAACCCGACTATTAAGGGTGCTGGAAGATCGGCAGGTGGTGCCCATCGGTGGCGAGCCGCTGCCGGTCAACGTGCGGATCATCAGTGCCACTCACCGGAATTTGCTCGAACGGGTGCAGGACGGCAGTTTCCGTGAAGATTTGTATTACCGCCTCAATGGTCTGGAAATCGCTTTGCCGGCGTTGCGCGAACGCAGCGACAAGTCGCAGTTGCTGGACTTTTTGCTGGCTGAAGAGTCGGGCGGGGAGGCGGTGCTGATTGACGCGGCGGCGCGACAGGCTCTGCTCGATTACGCCTGGCCAGGTAACGTGCGGCAATTGCGCAATGTGCTGCGGACCCTGTCGGCATTGTGCGATGACGGACGGATCGGGGTTGAGGATTTGCCGGTGATGATTCGCCAGGCCCGACCGGCTCCAGTGTTGGCGCAGGTGGAAGAGGTGTCCGAATATCCGCTGGACGATGCCGAGCGCCTGGCGTTGCTCAATGCGCTGGGGCAGCAGCGTTGGCACATGACCCATACCGCTGAACAGCTGGGAGTCAGCCGCAACACCCTCTATAGAAAACTGCGCAAACACGGGATTGCCCGTTAAACCGCACGGGGCACACTTTTGTGGCGAGGGGGCAAGCCCTAATGCCAGTCAGTTAAGGATGGACGCTTCCCTGTGGCGAGGGAGCTTGTCGGAACGCCGCACCGTCCCGCTGGGGCGCGAAGCGGCCCTAAAAATGGGACTGCTACGCAGTCCAGCGGGAGCAAGCTCCCTCGCCACAGTGGTCGTGGTCATCTCACTAAAGAGTGCGATTTTCCCCTCCCTACGCTAACCTGCCTCGATGTTTTACGAGGTTGACTATGCACATTCATATTCTGGGTATTTGCGGCACTTTCATGGGTTCGATGGCGGTCCTGGCCAAAGAGCTGGGCCATCATGTGACCGGCTCCGATGCCAACGTCTACCCGCCGATGAGCACTCAGTTGCAGGCGCAGGGCATTGAGCTGACGCAAGGCTACGATCCTGCCCAACTCGATCCGGCCCCGGATCTGGTGGTGATCGGCAATGCGATGTCGCGCGGCAACCCGGCGGTTGAATACGTATTGAACAAAGGCCTGCCGTACGTCTCCGGTCCGCAATGGCTGGCCGACCACGTGCTGCAAGGTCGCTGGGTGCTGGCGGTTGCTGGCACTCACGGTAAAACCACTACCAGCAGCATGCTCGCCTGGGTGCTGGAGCACGCGGGCATGAGCCCGGGCTTTTTGATTGGCGGCGTGCCGCAGAACTTCTCGGTATCGGCGCGTCTGGGTGACACGCCGTTCTTCGTGATCGAAGCCGATGAATACGACAGCGCCTTCTTCGACAAGCGTTCGAAATTCGTTCACTACCGTCCGCGTACCGCGATCCTCAATAACCTTGAGTACGATCACGCCGACATCTTCCCCGATCTGCCGGCCATCGAACGCCAGTTCCACCACCTGGTGCGGACCATTCCGAGCGAAGGCCTGGTGATCCATCCGACCACCGAACCTGCGTTGCAGCGCGTGATCGAAATGGGTTGCTGGACCCCGGTGCAAACCACCGGTACGGGCGGGCAGTGGCAGGTCAAGTTGCTTAGCGAAGACGGTTCGAAGTTTGAAGTGATGTTCGAAGGCGTCGCCCAAGGCGTGGTCGAGTGGGACATGACCGGCCAGCACAACGTTGCCAACGCCTTGGCCACTCTGGCGGCCGCGCGGCATGTGGGCGTGGTTCCGAGTATGGGCATCGCCGCATTGAGCGCGTTCAAGAGCGTCAAGCGCCGCATGGAAAAAGTCGCTGACGTTCACGGCGTCACCATCTACGACGACTTCGCTCACCATCCGACCGCCATTGCGACCACCCTTGACGGTCTGCGCAAACGCATCGGCGACGCACCGTTGATTGCGATCATCGAGCCGCGCTCCAACTCGATGAAGCTCGGCGCGCACCGTGACGGTTTGCCGGAAAGCGTGGTCGATGCCGATCAGGTGATCTGGTACGCACCCGCCAACCTCGGCTGGGACTTGCCCGCCGTTGCTGCGCTGTGCACCGTGCCGTCGATGGTCTGCGACTCGCTGGATGGCATCATCGAGCAGGTGAAGGGCCAGGCTAAACCGGGCACTCACGTGGTGATCATGAGCAACGGCGGCTTCGGCGGCCTGCATGGCAAGTTGGCCGAGGCGCTTAAATGAGTAATGGTCCGGATCGCATCACACTGGCCATGACCGGCGCTTCCGGCGCCCAGTACGGTTTGCGTCTGCTCGATTGTCTGGTGCGCGAAGACCGCGAGGTGCACTTCCTGATCTCCAAGGCGGCGCAACTGGTGATGGCGACCGAGACCGACGTTACGCTGCCGCCGAAACCGCAGATGATGCAGGCCTTCCTCACCGAATACACCGGCGCGGCTGCCGGGCAGATTCGGGTGTATGGCAAGGAAGACTGGATGTCGCCGGTGGCCTCGGGCTCCGGTTCACCGGCTGCGATGGTGGTGGTGCCGTGTTCGACCGGGACCTTGTCGGCGATTGCCACAGGCGCCTGCAACAACCTGATCGAGCGCGCCGCCGACGTGACCTTGAAAGAGCGTCGGCAATTGATTCTGGTGCCACGCGAGGCGCCATATTCAAGCATTCATCTGGAAAACATGCTCAAGCTGTCGAACATGGGCGTGACCATTCTGCCGGCCTCGCCGGGTTTCTATCACCAGCCGCAGACCATCGATGATCTGGTGGACTTTGTCGTGGCGCGGATTCTCAATTTGTTGAACATCCCGCAAGACATGCTGCCGCGTTGGGGCGAACACCACTTGAGCAGCGATGAATAAGCTATTGATTCTTCTGCTTGCCCTGCAATTGGGCGGCTGTGCCACCGCACGCACATTGGACGCGGCCAAGCCAGGCGCGCCAGTGGTGTACTCGGGGATGCGCCTTGATCTGTACGCGCTGGACGGCGGTTGCTGCGCCAAGGATCATTTTGGCGCCGAAGCACCGAGCTACCCAGGCATCGACCTGCCGGCCAGCGCACTGCTCGACACGCTGCTGTTGCCGCTGTCGGTGTTGACGGTGTTAGGGGTAGGGTTTCAGGCGACTGGCGGGTTGTAAGGGCTGACGCAATCTTTGTGGCGAGGGAGCTTGCTCCCGCTGGGGCGCGAAGCACCCCCAAAACTTGCCGTCGTGACTCTTCAGGCAAATCGAATTGACCGGATTACGACTGCTGCGCAGCCGAGCGGGAGCAAGCTCCCTCGCCACAGGGAACCGCGTAGCTTCGAAGGTTACTTGCCGAGTTTGCGTAATTCGTCGGACTCGACAATCCGCAAGCCATCCTGTTCTTCCAGCGCCAGGCGCCACATGGCTCGGGCCAGTTGGCAGGCTTCGATACCGTGGTATTTGCCGGGAATCAGTTTGGACAGCGGGCCTGCCAGTTGTTCGGCGAGTCGCGGTTCAATCCGATCACCCAGTAGCAGGGAAGGCCGGCAGATGGTCAGTTGCGGCCAGTTCTGTGCGCGCAATGCGTATTCCATCTCGCCCTTGACCCGGTTGTAGAAAACCGAGGATCTGCGATCGGCCCCCAGGGCGCTGATCACGATCAAGTGCCGTGCGCCCATTTCTCGTGCACGTTTGGCGAACGCCACCACCAAGTCCAGATCGACTGCGCGAAAGGCTTGTTCGGAGCCGGCCTGTTTGATCGTCGTGCCCAGGCAGCAGTAGGCAATGTCGACGCGGCCACTGAGTTGGGGGAGAAGCACCGCCGGATCGCCAACCGGGTTTTCCAGATGAGGATGTTCGGCCAGTGGTCGGCGTGACGGTGCCAGTACGCGGCTGATGGTCGGCTCGTTGAGCAGCCGATCGAGTAAGTGTTCACCGATCAGGCCGGTGGCTCCAGCGAGCAATACATGCTGAGGCGTCAAGTACATAATGTTTCCCCCTTGATACTGATTCAGCTTAGTTGCTCTTTGCTTCCTTGCTGGTCAAAGCAGCACTTTGCAGTGCCTTGCGTGCTTGTTGCTTGCGCAGTAATTGCCAATGTGCCAATACCCCTTTTGGCGCCCAGATCTGTGGTTCGGAGGCCTCGAAACTGTCTGCTAGTTCACGCTCGGCGACCGTGGCCTTGGCCAGTTTGAATGCCTGCTCCAGATCGTCGGTCTGGTTCAGCGCCTGAACGAACAACGCGTCGCCGAAGTAAGTGAAGTCTGCCTCTTCCGAGCAACCGAACGACACTCGGTCGGCGCGCGAGGCGGTCATGATCAGTGTGCGTTCGTCTTTGAGTGCCGGGATGAAACCGCCGGAGTAGCAGGCTGAAATCACGATGATCTTGTCGCGGTTTTTCAGCGGTGCGAGGACGGCGGCCAATTCGTCAGCCGGCAAGTCGGCCAGCTCCATGCGCGGTTGGTCGAGCACCAGTTCGTGTTCGTGGGTGCCGTGGCTGGTCAGGTAGACGAACACCAGATCTTCCGGCCCGCTGCGTTCGGCCAGGGTCAGGGCAGCGCGGCGCAGGTTCTCGCGCGTGGCCATCGGCCGGTCGCCAAGGTGGTCGCGATGGTTGACCAGACGGATCTGGCCATAGGCGCCGAAGCGGCTGGCGAGCATGTTGCTGACGTAATCGGACTCGCGCAGAAACACGCTCTGCTTGCCGTCGCCGCCCACGGTCAGGGTGTACAGCTCGATCGCCGGGGTCGAGGCGGGCACATTGGCCAGGGCGTCTTCGAGCAGGCGCCCTTGCGCCAGTAACCCCAGCTCGAGGGTGTCCGGCAGCAACTTGCCATTGGCATCGCGTACGCGCTGGCCATTGATCCAGTCGCCGCTTTGCACGGTGCCATCCGTCAGCACCAGCGTGCCGTGCCCTTGATAGCTGTCGTTATCGAATTCGCCGATGTAGAAGCTGCCGTCCGCCAGGTTCAAGCGGCCTTGACCGGTGAAACGCCAATCACTGAATTGGCCGATGTAGTGGCTGTTGTCGGCGCCGATCAGTTCGCCTTTTCCGTTCAGCGCACCTTCCTTGAACTGGCCGACCCACACGTCGCCGTCGGCGTTCTCGTAGCGGCCTCTGCCGTTCAACTGATTCTGTTTGAAACCACCGACGTAGCTGTCGCCTTCGGCGCTGCTGAAGGTGCCGTTGCCTTCCAGCTGACCGTCGACAAAAGTACCGGTGAACTGGTTGCCGCTGGCATCGCCACGCTGGCCTTCACCGTTGGGTTTGCCGTTGGCGAACTGGCCCTGATACTGGCTGCCGTCTTCAAGTTCGAGGCGGCCGAGGCCGGAATACTGATCGGCCTTGAACTCGCCACGGTAGGTCATGCCGTCTTCTTTGAGGGTGCCTTCACCGTCGCGCCGCCCGAGTTTGAAGCCGCCGGTGTAGCTGCTGCCGTTGGTGGTCAGCGTGCCCTGGCCATGAAACAGTCCCTGTTGGAATTCCCCGCGGTAAACCTCGCCGTTGCTGCCGTGCCATTCGCCCTGACCGTGCCACTGGCCCTTGTCAAACTGACCGGCGTACCAGCTGCCGTTCGGGTAGTCGATCCGGCCCTGGCCTTGCAGCAACCCATTGACCAGGTCACCCCGATAGCGGCCGCCATCGGGCAGGCGTGCGTCGGGCGGCAACAGCGATTCGCCGTCACCACACGCGGTGAGCAACAGGGTCAGGGCAAGGGGTGCAAGTGAGCGCATAGCGGGATCCGGGCAATTAGGCGAGGGAGTATGCCGCAGCTATGTGTCTGATATATAGAGACGCGGTGCGAAACAGTAGGAACTGCTTCGCATCCGGCGGGTGTTAAACGAACGCCAGCGACAACGGTTCAGCGATGTACGCCGGTTTTTCCTGGCCTTCGATTTCCAGCGTGGCGGTGGCCTTGAGCAGCCATTGGCCGGGTTTCTTTTCGGTGACGTCGCTCAGTTCGACCTTGAGCCGGACTCTGGAGTCGACTTTCACCGGTTGAATGAAACGCACGCTGTCCAGACCGTAATTGACGACCATCTTCAAGCCTTGCGGCAGGACCAGGATGTCTTCCATCAGTTTCGGGATCAGCGACAGCGACAGGAAACCGTGGGCGATCGTGCTGCCAAACGGGGTTTGTGCGGCTTTTACCGGGTCAACGTGGATGAACTGATAATCGCCTGTAGCTTCAGCGAACAGGTTGATGCGGTCCTGATCGATCGTGAGCCATTCGGAACGTCCGAGTTCCTTGCCGACATAATCTTTGAGCTCTGCAACGGGAACATAGGGCATTGAGACTCTCCTTGGGTTCATCGGTTTTTTGATTTTTTCAGGTGGGGGGTTGGCCCCGGAACAACCACTTTAGATCATCATGGCGATTAGAGCCGGTCAAGTCTCCATGCCTTTGGCGAATACCCATGCATAGCGAGTGCCATGCTTATAATGTCCGGCCCGCTTGTGGGGACGAGTTTTGCTGGAGATGACGGATGTTGCTACGCGGCCTGACCTGGCTGGTGCTGTTTCAATTGCTCGGCACGGCCCTCAACCATTTGTTTTTGCCGGTACTGCCAGGGCCGATTATCGGCCTGTTGCTGCTGCTGGGGTTCCTGGTCATTCGTGGCGAAGTGGCTGAGCCCCTGAGCCTGGCCGCTGGCAGCCTGCTGCGTTATTTGCCATTGCTGCTGGTGCCGCCCGCGGTGGGCGTGATGGTATACGCCGCCGATATTGCGGCGGACTTCTGGGCCATCGTTGGCGCACTGGTGTTGTCGCTGCTGCTGTCCATGGCGTTCGCCGGAGTCTTGATGCAACGGCTGATCAAGCGCCACGCCGTGCGCTCGGAGGGGTCGCAATGATCTTCGACTGGCAGGGTGCGCTGGCGGCAGTGATTCATCACCCGTTGTTCGGTATTGGCGTTACGTTGGGCGCCTATCAACTGGTGTTGGCAGCGTTCGAGAAAACCCGCTGGATCTTCCTGCAGCCCGTGCTGGTATCGATGCTGCTGGTGATCGGCGTGTTGCTCGCGTGCGGGCTGACGTATACCGAATACCGCAAAAGTACCGAGATCCTCAGCATTCTACTGGGGCCGGCGACCGTTGCGCTGGCGGTGCCGCTCTACCTGAACCTGCGGCGGATTCGACAGCTGTTCTGGCCGATATTTACTACGCTGGTGATAGGTGGTGTGGTTGCCACCGGCATGGGCGTGCTGCTGGGTTGGTGGTTTGGCGCCGAGCACATGATCCTGATGACCATGGCGCCCAAATCGGTCACCTCGCCGATTGCCATGCTGGTGGCCGAACAGATTGGCGGAGTGGCGGCGCTGGCGGCGGTGTTCGTGTTGATCACCGGGGTGATTGGCGCCATTTTCGGCCCGAGCCTGTTGAACCGGCTCGGTGTGCACAGCCCTGAAGCCCGCGGCATGGCGCTGGGTATGACCGCCCACGCGGTCGGGACTGCGGTGGCGATGCAGGAAAGTGAAGAGTGCGGCGCCTTCGCGGCGCTGGCGATGAGTCTGATGGGCGTGGCCACGGCGGTGTTCCTGCCGTTGGCGGTGTCGATGGTGGTGTAAGGAAATGTCTATGAGCTTGCCGCTTTTTCCGCTGAACACGGTGCTGTTTCCTGGCTGTATCCTCGACTTGCAGATTTTTGAAGCGCGCTATCTGGACATGATCAGCCGCTGCATGAAACAGGGAGGCGGCTTCGGCGTGGTGTGCATTCTTGACGGCGAAGAAGTCGGCATTGCCCCTGAAGGCTATGCGCTGGTGGGGTGCGAAGCGCTGATTACCGATTTCAAGCAGCAGGATAATGGTCTGCTGGGCATCCGGGTGCAGGGCGGGCGGCGTTTCCACGTGCTGCACACCGAGATTCAACGCGATCAGTTGACCGTCGCCGACGTCGAGTGGCTGGAGGACGAACCGGAACAACCGCTACAGGACGAAGACGCCGATCTGGTCGCACTGCTCAAGGCCTTGGCCGAACACCCGATGGTCGAAGCGTTGAACATGGGCAGCGACGCGACCGGGCAACAGTCACTGGCCAATCAATTGGCGTACCTGTTGCCGTTTTCTGAAGTGGACAAGATCGAACTGCTGCAACTCGACGACCCGCAGCAGCGACTGGATGCAATTCAGGCGCTGCTGGACGAGTTGCAGGGGGAATTGTTTGCCTGACACTCGTCAGTAAGCATACCGCTGTAATGTATGAGGCAAGTGCCACAGCGCGAAGAACCCGAACAATGCCAGCATTACCGGCAATACCTGCCACCAGACCTTGGCCGGCATAGGGCTCAAGGGGGGCTGGCGCTGGGTCACGGCCAGGCTGGCAGCGCACACGCAAGCCGCGAGCATCGCGCCGGCGGTTATATCGGTTGGCCAGTGTGCGCCGAGATAAACCCGCGACAGGGCGATGGCGGCTGCCGGCAAGCAACCGAGCAGCAACCAGGTGAGGCGCATGCGCTGCGGTTGACCTCGGCCGGCCAGTACCGCGAGGGTCAGGAACAACGCAAACGAGCCCGACGCATGACCGCTGGGCATGCTGTAGCTGGTCAGCGGATCGGTCAGTACTTCCGGGCGCATCCGGGCGAACAGGTTCTTGGTTCCGGTGTTCAGCACCGCGGTGATCAGCAGCGTGCTGCCGGCGAAGATCATCTGCCGCCATTGGCGTGTGATCAGTAACAGAATCGTCAGCGCGGCGCTGATCACCAACATGTTTTTGAATTCGCCGATCAGGGTGAACATCACCGCGACTTCATCCAGCGCCGGGCTACGGTGTTTTTGAATCAGCGTCATCAAGCCTTGATCGAAGGCGCTCAGGTGCGGATAGCCTATGAACAGTCCGCCGAGTATCAGCAGGCTCAGGCCGGCGATCAGTGCGGTGGCCTGGCGATGACCGCGCAAGCTGCTGTTGATGCTCAGGCCCACCCATACCGCGATGCTACCAACGACCAACCCGGCTTGAGGCCAGAAACCTTCCGGCAGCGGCAGGCGAATTGCCGCGCCCGTGGCCCAGCCCGGCAGCAGATAGGCCACCGACCAGCCGGCGCCCGCGAGCAAGCTGACCGCAAAGAAGCGTGGGAACGGCATGTCGAACATCCCGGCAACCATTGGCAGCATCGGGCGCAAAGGGCCGATAAAGCGCCCGACCAATAAGCTCGCGATGCCATAGCGCTGGAAATAGTTCTCGGCACCGTTGATCCATGCCGGATGGTGACGCAGCCCTGGCAAGCGCCGAATGTTCTGGTGGAAGTGTCTGCCCAGGAAGTACGACAGCAGATCGCCGAACAGGCCGCCAAGAAAGCCCAGCAGCAGCGTTTCGCCCAGCGACAGCGCGCCGCTGCCGGCCAGCACCGTGATGGCAAACAGCAACACGATGCCGGGCACGATTAACCCGACAATTGCCAGGCACTCAATGCAGGCCACTATAAATACCGCCACCGCCAGCCATTGCGGATTTGCCGTCAACCAGACGGTCAGGCTATCGAGCCATGGGCCCATACATACAACTCCATCAAATCGTCAAATGAACTGTGGGTGTTTTTGCTGCTTGCCGCAGCAGTGCTCACGGAAGCAGGAAATAGTCGCGGTTTTCGACCTGGCCGCGTCGTAGGGGGTTCCGGGTACAGTAGGGCGCGTAAGCACTGTCGACGAAGCGGTACATCAGGTGTTCGTCGCGTCCATGGGGAATGCCCAGGCGTGTGGTCTGGATGACATGCGGGGGAGGTGCACCGACGTCTTCGACAAACAGTATTTCATGATCGAAGCGCTTGGCATCCCAGATCGGTACCTTCAGGCCCAGCGCCTTGCACAGCAAGGTCTGGCCGGCGCAGAGCTTTTGCGAGGGGCGCGGTCGACCCTTGGCGTCGGGGTTGTTGAGCAGCATCTGGGCCAGGCTTGCCGGGCCGGAGAATTCATCGACCCACGGGTAAGCCGACTTGATCAGCACTGCATTGCCCGGCCCGTGGGCGCTGAAGTTCAGCGAATCACCGCCGCGGGCGTAGTACATATAGATGTGGCCGCCATCCAGAAACAAAGCCTTACGCTTTTCGGTGTAGCCGAGCGAGGCATGGCTGCCCTTTTCTTCGCAGTAATAGGCTTCGGTCTCGATAATCCGCGCCGAAAGCCACAGGTCACCGACCCGATGGCGGATCACTTTACCCAGCAATTCACAGGCAAGCAGCTGAGCATCACGGTTGAAAAAGCTGTTGGGCAGGGCTTTTGGCAACTTCGCTGTGGTCAGAATAGGCATGGCGGCCGAAGAGATCAGGAAAATATGGCGGAATGATAACAACTGCGGACTTAATCGAGGCTGAACACTGCCCATTTCGACCATCCGCCCGTCACTGCTGTTAGTAGGAGCGCGCGACAGCTATAATCTGCCGCTTTCCTCTTTGCCAAGACCACAGAGACCATGACTGAGTCCGTTCTTGACTACATGACCCGTTTGGGTCGCGCTGCCCGCGACGCTTCCCGCGTGATTGGCCGTGCCAGTACCGGGCAGAAAAACCGCGCCCTGCTGGCTGCTGCCAACGCTCTGGATAACGCTCGCGCCGAGTTGACCGCCGCCAATGAGCTGGATCTGGCCGCAGGCCAGGCCAATGGGCTTGAGCCAGCCATGCTCGAGCGTCTGGCCCTGACCCCCGCACGCATCGACGGGATGATTGTCGGTTTGCGTCAGGTGGCGGCGCTGCCCGACCCGGTCGGCTCGATCCGCGACATGAGTTACCGGCCGTCGGGTATTCAGGTCGGCAAGATGCGCGTGCCCCTGGGCGTGGTCGGGATCATCTATGAGTCGCGGCCAAACGTGACCATCGATGCCGCGAGCCTGTGCCTGAAGTCGGGTAACGCAACCATCCTGCGCGGTGGTTCCGAGGCCATTCATTCCAACCGTGCGATTGCCGCCTGCATTCAGCGCGGCCTGGCTGAAGCCGGTTTGCCGGCGGCCGTGGTGCAAGTGGTCGAAACCACCGACCGTGCTGCCGTTGGTGCGTTGATCACCATGCCCGAGTACGTCGACGTGATCGTACCGCGCGGCGGCAAGGGCTTGATCGAACGGGTCAGCCGCGACGCTCGCGTGCCGGTGATCAAGCACCTGGACGGCATTTGCCACGTGTATGTCAGTGCCCACGCCGAGCTGCCGAAGGCCCAACGCATTGCATTCAACGCCAAGACTTACCGTTACGGCATCTGCGGCGCCATGGAAACCCTGTTGGTCGATCAAGCGGTCGCCAAGGCATTTCTGCCGGCGATGGCTGAACAGTTCCGCGAAAAGGGCGTCGAACTGCGCGGTTGCGAACGCACCCGGGCGATCATCGACGTCGTGGCCGCGACTGAAGAAGACTGGAGCACCGAATACCTGGCGCCGATCCTGTCGATCCTGGTGGTCGACGGCCTGGACCAGGCCATCGAGCACATCAACCATTACGGCTCGCACCATACCGACTCGATCGTCAGCGAACACCAGGGTGAAACCCGGCGTTTCGTGGCTGAAGTCGATTCGGCCTCGGTGATGATCAACACCCCGACGTGCTTTGCCGATGGCTTCGAATACGGATTGGGTGCCGAGATTGGCATTTCTACTGATAAGCTGCACGCCCGCGGCCCGGTGGGCCTGGAAGGTCTGACCTGCGAGAAGTACATCGTGGTCGGTGATGGCCAGTTGCGCGGCCAGGAGCCGGTCTGACTTGGGCGATCTCGGCCAGAGCGCCGCTGTGACCGCCAGCGAAACCGGCCCACGGCGTATTGGCGTCCTGGGCGGGACCTTCGATCCGGTGCACATCGGCCATTTGCGCAGTGCGCTGGAAGTGGCTGAAGCGCTGGCCCTCGATGAGTTGCGCCTGACGCCCAGCGCCAGGCCGCCCCATCGGGATACGCCGCAGGTTTCGGCGCAGGACCGTCTGGCGATGGTCGAGCGCGCGGTAGCCGGTATGACGCCGTTGGTGGTGGATGACCGCGAGCTCAAGCGCGACAAGCCGTCCTACACCATCGACACCCTGGAACTGATGCGCGCTGAACTCGCCGCTGATGACCAGTTGTTTCTACTTTTGGGCTGGGACGCATTTTGCGGCCTGCCCACTTGGCACCGCTGGGAAGAGTTGCTCCAGCATTGCCACATCCTGGTGCTGCAACGCCCGGATGCCGACAGCGAACCGCCGGATGCCTTGCGCAACCTGCTGGCAGCGCGCTCGGTGAGCGACCCGCTGGCCCTCAAAGGGTCGAGCGGACAGATTGCATTCGTCTGGCAGACGCCGCTCGCGGTATCCGCCACCCAGATCCGTCAACTGCTGGCCAGCGGTAAGTCGGTACGTTTCCTGGTGCCCGACGCGGTCCTGGCCTATATCGATGCGCACGGACTTTACCGTGCGTCGAACTGAAAAAGGCGCGCTTCAAGGCACGTGAACGCGTGTATCGAAGCGCCCGAACATACGAGCAAAAACGAGTTTTATATGACTGACAAAGACGTAAGCAAAGTAAAGCGCAAGGGCACGTTCAAGAGCGCCCCGCTGCCAGTAGAGGCTCACACCGGCGTGGTACTTGCCGGCGAAGAGCTGGTCAAGGTTGCCGTGGCGGCCCTGGAAGACGTCAAGGCCCAGGACATTCAGGTAATTGACGTTCGTGAAAAGCAGAGCATCACTGACTTCATGATCATCGCAACCGGTACTTCCAACCGTCAGATCGGCGCGATGCTGGATAAGGTTCGCGAGGCGGTCAAGGCCCAGGGCGTCAAGCCGCTGGGTGAAGAAGGCAAGGGCGACAGCGACTGGGTGCTGCTGGATATGGACGACGTCATCGTGCACATGATGACCGCCTCGGCTCGCCAGTTCTATGACCTGGAGCGCCTGTGGGCCGGTGCCGAGCAAAGCCGTTCGGCCAGCGCCGCGCATCACAGCCCGGAAAACCCTCATGAGCACTTCACCAAGCTCAACAAAGACCAGCAATAAGGGTTCGCTGTGCGATTGCGTCTGATCGCCGTCGGTTCACGCATGCCCAAGTGGGTGGAAGAAGGCTGGCATGAATATGCCAAGCGTCTTCCTTCCGAGCTGGCGCTGGAACTGGTGGAAATACCGCTCAACACCCGTGGCAAGAACGCTGACGTGGCGCGCTTCATTCGCCAGGAAGGCGAAGCCATGCTGGCCAAGGTCGGCCCGAACGAGCGCATCGTCACCCTCGAAGTTCACGGCAAGCCCTGGAGCACCGAGCAACTGGCGGTCGAGCTGGATCGCTGGCGGCTGGACTCGCGTACGGTGAACTTCATGGTCGGCGGTCCCGAAGGGCTGGCGCCGGAAGTCTGCGCGCGGGCTGATCAGCGCTGGTCGCTGTCGCCACTGACCCTGCCGCACCCGCTGGTGCGGATTCTGATCGGTGAACAGTTGTATCGCGCCTGGACCGTGCTGTCCGGGCACCCTTACCACAAGTAGTTCAGCGCCCCCATGTCCCAGCCGATCCGCATCAAGGACCACGAGAAAGACGCCCGTCTGGTGCGCGGCCGGGTCGTGTTCGGGGCAATTGCGGTGGTCACGCTGATCGGCGTGCTGATCGCGCGGCTGTATTTCCTGCAAGTGATTCAGTACGAGTACCACTCGACGCTGTCGGAAAACAACCGCGTCCACGTTCAGCCGATACCGCCGACTCGCGGGCTGATCTATGACCGTAATGGCGTGGTGGTGGCTGATAACCGGCCCAGCTTCAGTCTGAGCATGACCCGCGAGCGTTCGGGTGACTGGAAGCAAGTGCTCGATGTGATCGTTGAAGTGCTGCAACTGACGCCTGAAGACCGGGCGGTCTTCGAAAAACGCATGAAGCAGGGGCGCCGGCCGTTTGAGCCGGTGCCGATCCTGTTCGAGCTGACGGAAGAGCAAATCGCCCGGATCGCGGTGAATCAGTTCCGCCTGCCGGGCGTCGAAGTGGTGGCGCAACTGGTGCGTCATTATCCGCAGGGCGCGCACTTTGCGCACTCGGTCGGTTACATGGGGCGGATCAACGAAAAAGAGCTCAAGTCTCTGGACCCGGTGAGTTACAGCGGCACCCATCAAATTGGCAAAACCGGCATCGAGCGCTTCTACGAGCCGGAATTGCATGGTCAGGTCGGTTATGAAGAAGTCGAGACCAACGCCCGTGGCCGCGTGTTGCGGGTGCTCAAGCGTACCGATCCGATCCCCGGCAAGGACATCGTCCTGAGCCTGGACATCAAACTGCAGGAAGCTGCGGAAGCCGCATTGGGCGGACGCCGTGGTGCGGTGGTGGCGCTGGACCCGAACACTGGCGAAGTGCTGGCAATGGTCAGTCAGCCGAGTTTTGACCCGAATCTGTTCGTGACCGGCATCAGCTTCAAGTCCTACGCCGAGTTGCGTGACTCGATCGACCGGCCACTGTTCAACCGTGTGCTGCGCGGCCTGTACCCTCCGGGTTCGACCATCAAGCCGGCCGTGGCGATTGCCGGGCTGGACTCTGGCGTCGTGACAGCCTCGACCCGGGTTTTCGATCCGGGTTACTACATGCTGCCCAACTACGATCACAAATACCGTAACTGGAACCGCACCGGTGACGGCTATGTGGATCTGGACACGGCGATCATGCGTTCCAACGACACCTACTTCTACGACCTGGCGCACAAGCTGGGGATCGATCGGTTGTCGGCGTACATGGGCAAGTTCGGTATCGGCCAGAAGGTCTCGCTGGACATGTTCGAAGAGTCGCCGGGGCTGATGCCGTCCCGCGAATGGAAACGCGCGACCCGACGCCAGGCGTGGTTCCCGGGGGAAACGCTGATTCTGGGGATCGGCCAGGGCTACATGCAGTCCACCCCGTTGCAGTTGGCCCAGGCCACGGCGCTGGTCGCCAACAAGGGCAAGTGGAACCGTCCGCACCTGGCGAAAACCATCGAAGGCCAGAAGCCGCAGGACCCGAACCCGATGCCGGACATCGTTTTGCGTGATCCGTCGGACTGGACCAAGGTCAACCATGGCATGCAGCAAGTGATGCACGGTGCTCGCGGCACTGCGCGTAAAGCGGCGATCGGCTCGCAATACCGGATCGCCGGCAAGTCGGGTACCGCCCAGGTGGTCGCGATCAAGCAGGGCGAGAAGTACGACCGCTCCAAGGTTCAGGAACGCCACCGCGACCACGCCTTGTTCGTCGGCTTTGCGCCGGCCGACAACCCGAAAATCACCGTGGCGGTGATGGTCGAGAACGGTGAGTCCGGCTCCGGTGTCGCGGCGCCAGTGGTGCGGCAAGTCATGGATGCCTGGCTCCTGGGCCCGGATGGCCGACTCAAGCCCGAGTACGACAGCCCTATCAGCGCGGAGGCTACGGCCCGTGAAGAGTAATTTTGATCGCATCCTCTCCAGTGAGGATGTGATGCGTCGCCGCGCGACGCTGTTGCAACGCCTGCACATCGACGGCCCCTTGCTGATCCTGCTGCTGATTCTCGCGGCCGGCAGCCTGTTCGTGCTGTATTCGGCCAGTGGCAAGAGCTGGGACCTGCTGGCCAAACAAGCGACGTCGTTTGGCATCGGCCTGGTGTCGATGATCGTCATCGCCCAGTTCGAACCGCGCTTCATGGCACGTTGGGTCCCACTGGGCTATGTGCTCGGGGTGATCTTGCTGGTGGTGGTGGACGTGATGGGCCATAACGCCATGGGCGCGACGCGCTGGATCAACATTCCCGGGGTGATTCGCTTCCAGCCCTCGGAATTCATGAAGATCCTGATGCCGGCGACGATTGCCTGGTACTTGTCCAAGCGCACGTTGCCGCCGCAGCTCAAGCATGTCGGGGTCAGCCTGTTCCTGATCGGGTTGCCGTTCATCTTGATCGTGCGCCAGCCGGACCTTGGCACGTCGCTGCTGATCCTCGCGGGCGGTGCTTTCGTGCTGTTCATGGGCGGCCTGCGCTGGCGCTGGATCCTCAGCGTGGTTGCGGCGACCGTGCCAGTGGCTGTCGGCATGTGGTTCTTCATCATGCACGACTACCAGAAGCAGCGAATCCTGACCTTCCTCGACCCGGAGAGCGATCCGCTCGGCACTGGCTGGAACATCATTCAGTCCAAGGCTGCCATCGGTTCCGGCGGCGTGTTTGGCAAAGGCTGGCTGCTGGGCACTCAGTCGCACCTGGACTTTCTGCCGGAAAGCCACACCGACTTCATCATCGCGGTGATGGGCGAAGAGTTCGGCCTGGTGGGCATTTGCGCCTTGCTGCTGATTTACCTGCTGTTGATTGGTCGTGGGCTGGTGATTACCGCCCAGGCGCAGACACTGTTCGGCAAATTGCTGGCCGGCAGCCTGACCATGACGTTTTTTGTTTATGTTTTCGTCAACATCGGTATGGTCAGTGGCCTGTTGCCGGTGGTGGGGGTGCCGTTGCCGTTCATTAGCTACGGCGGAACTTCGCTGGTGACGTTGCTGTCAGCGTTTGGGGTTTTGATGTCGATCCATACCCATCGTAAGTGGATCGCACAGGTTTGAATAAGGTGAAGATTTCAATGCAAGTAATGCGTGGCTGGGTGACTCGATGCGCTCCGTGGGTCGGCCTGGTAAGCATCCTTGGTGCAGCGCAGGAGGCGCTGGCCGGCGATTATGAAGGCTCGCCCCAAGTGGCCGAATTCGTCGGTGAAATGACCCGCGACTATGGTTTTGCCGGTGAACAGCTGATGGGCGTGTTCCGCGAAGCCGAGCGCAAACAAGCGATTCTCGACGCAATCTCCCGACCGGCCGAGCGGGTCAAGCAATGGAAGGAATATCGCCCGATGTTCCTGACCGATGCGCGGATCGCCCGGGGCGTGGACTTCTGGCGTCAGCACGAAGCGGCGCTGGCTCGCGCGGAGCAGGAATACGGCGTGCCGGCGCAAGTTATTGTTTCGATCATAGGTGTTGAAACCTTTTTCGGCCGAAATACCGGCAATTATCGGGTGATCGACGCCTTGTCGACCCTCAGTTTCGACTACCCTCCACGTGCTGAGTTTTTTCGTAAGGAATTGCGTGAGTTCCTGCTGCTGGCCCGCGAAGAGCAGGTCGATCCGCTCACGCTTAAAGGCTCGTACGCCGGCGCCATGGGCTTGCCGCAGTTCATGCCGAGCAGTTTCCGCGCCTATGCGGTGGATTTTGACGGTGATGGCCACATCAATATCTGGACCAATCCGGATGATGCCATCGGCAGCGTTGCCAGCTATTTCAAGCGTCACGGCTGGGTGGCTGGCGAGCCGGTGGTCAGCCGGGCCGATGTGCGCGGCGATCAGGTCGACGGCGGCTTGACCACCGGCATCGAGCCGACGAAAACCGTCGGGGAGTTGCGGGCGTTGGGCTGGTCGAGTCATGATGCGCTGCGCGATGATATGCCGGTCACCGCTTTCCGGCTGGAAGGTGACAATGGCCCTGAATACTGGATGGGTCTGAATAATTTTTACGCGATTACGCGTTATAACCGCAGCGTGATGTACGCCATGGCTGTACATCAGTTGTCTGAAATGCTGGTCCAAGCACGGGGCGTCAAGTAATGCTGGCATCGCCAATCCGCAACCCCCTGAAGCTGGTGGCTTTCGCCGCGTTGTCGTTGCTCGTGGTCAGCTGTTCGACCAGCCGTGCACCGCAACAAAAATACACGACCGCCGTACGCGCGACGCCAGGCCTGGATATCAACCGTGCCCACAAAGACGGCGCGCCGTGGTGGGATGTGGATATTTCGCGCATTCCCGACGCCACGCCGACCCTGCACACCGGCCCGTACAAGGCCAATCCGTATACCGTGCTGGGCAAGACCTACTTTCCGCTGGCCGAGTCCAAGCGCTATGTCGCTTCGGGCACGGCGTCCTGGTACGGCACCAAGTTTCATGGGCAGAACACCGCCAACGGCGAAGTGTATGACCTGTACGGCATGAGTGCCGCACACAAGACCCTGCCGTTGCCCAGCTACGTTCGGGTGACCAACCTGGACAACAACAAGAGCGTGATCCTGCGGGTCAACGACCGTGGGCCGTTCTATTCGGACCGCATCATCGACTTGTCCTACGCCGCGGCCAAGAAACTCGGGTATGCCGAGATTGGCACTGCGCGGGTCAAGGTTGAAGGCATCGACCCGCAAGAGTGGTGGGCGGCAAAAGGCCGACCCGCGCCGTTGATGCTCAACGAGCCGCAAGTCGCGCAAAATAGCGCGCCGGTGATTACCGCTTCGGCCGGCACCATCGAGCAATGGACGCCACCGCCGCAGCAACATGCCGCGGCCGTTGTGCCGGTGCAGGTCGATGCAAAAAAAAACGCTTCTGTACCAGCCTCTGGCCAGTATCTGCAGGTGGGCGCGTTCGCCAACCCGGACGCTGCAGAACTCCTGAGATCGAAGTTGAGCGGGATGGTGAGCGCTCCGGTGTTCATCAGTTCTATCGTGCGCAACCAACAGACACTGCATCGGGTTCGCCTGGGGCCAATCGGCTCGCAGGGTGAAATCGCGCAAGTGCAAAACAGCGTGCGCCTGGCCAATCTCGGCTCTCCGAGCCTGGTGACGGCTGAATAAGTAATTCCTGATTCAAGGTTCACTTGCGGTTTGGGGGGTGAACCTGAGTTGTTGGCTCGTTGAACAATAAAAGCCCGGCAAGGGTTAGAGAGTGAACAACTGAACACGCGACAACCCGCAGTAGTCGGCTCCGTGCGAAAACTCGCCGAGCGACGATCAGGCAAGGCGAAAACAGGCGAGCAAGCGGAGTTTAGGGACCTAAATGAGCATTGCGAGCCTGTTTTCAACGCAGTCTGGTCGACGCGCAGGCAGTTTTCGTAGAGAGCCAAGCAGGTTGTCTGATTAGTTTTGCCCATAGGGCAGTTTCCATTAGCGATTTCGAGAGACGGATGAACATCACCACCTTTGCCAAACGCCTGTGCCTGCTAGTCCCGCTGCTCCTCTCGCCCGCCGCCTTTGCGGTCGAGATGATGCCGTCGCCACCACAACTGGCGGCTAAATCCTATGTGCTCATGGACGCCAGCAGCGGCAACGTGCTGGTCGAGAACAACGGTGACCAGCGTCTGCCGCCAGCCAGCCTGACCAAGCTGATGACAGCGTACATTGCGACCCTGGAAATCCGTCGCGGCCAGATCGGTGAAAACGATCCGGTTACCGTCAGCGAAAATGCCTGGCGCACCGGCGGTTCGCGGATGTTCATCAAGGTTGGCTCGCAGGTCACGGTGAGCGATCTGCTGCACGGCATCATCATCCAGTCGGGCAACGACGCCAGCGTCGCGCTTTCCGAGCACATCGCCGGCAGCGAAGACGCGTTCGCCGACCTCATGAACAAGACCGTTGCCGACCTGGGCATGAGCAACAGTCACTTCATGAACCCGACCGGTCTGCCAAACCCTGAGCACTATTCCACGGCTCACGACATGGCCATTCTGGCGCGTGCGATCATCCACGAAGACCCGGCTCACTATGCGATCTACTCGCAGAAAGAGTTCTTCTGGAACGGCATCAAGCAACCCAACCGCAACCTGCTGCTGTGGCGTGACAAGACCGTTGACGGTCTGAAAACCGGTCACACTGAAGAAGCCGGCTATTGCATGGTGTCCTCGGCAGTACGTGACGGCATGCGTCTGATCGCCGTGGTATTCGGCACCAACAGCGAAAGCGCTCGCGCCGCTGAAACCCAGAAGCTTTTGACCTACGGTTTCCGCTTCTTCGAAACCCAGACCTTCTATCAGAAAGGCGCCGAGCTGGCTCAGGCTCCAGTCTGGAAGGGCACCACCAACCAGGTCAAAGCCGGCCTGGCTGAAGACCTGACCATGACCCTGCCAAAAGGCCAGCTTAAAAAGCTCGCCGCCAGCATGACCATGAACCCGCAACTGGTCGCGCCGATCGCCAAGGGCGACGTGATTGGTAAAGTCGAAGTGAAACTGGACGACAAGGTCGTGCACAGCGCTGATCTGATTGCTCTGGACGCGGTCGACCAAGGTGGTATCTTCCGCCGCATGTGGGATAGCATCCGTCTATTCTTCTACGGCTTGTTCAACTGAATTAGTGTGGACCTGCATGGCCCCGTTCCAATCCGGAGCGGGGTCATGTCCGTTGCCACGGCTTACGAGGCCGTTACGCCATGACAGACACCGAAGTAAATGCGCCAAAGATCGAATTCCCCTGCGCGGATTACCCGATCAAAGTAATCGGCGATACCGGTGTGGGCTTCAAGGACAAGATCATCGCGATCCTTGAGAAGCACGCCACCGTCGACCACAAGACCCTGGCCGAGCGCCAGAGTACCAATGGCAAGTACACGACCATCCAGTTGCACATCATCGCTACCGGTCAAGAACAGCTGTATGACATCAACAGCGAGTTGCGGGCTACCGGTTTCGTGCACATGGTGTTGTGATGTCCGAACTTCTGGGCTTTCGCGAGCTCGGCCAAATGGCTTACGAGCCGGTCTGGCATGCCATGCAACGGTTTACCAACGAGCGCGGCAGCGACCGCGCCGACGAGATCTGGCTGGTCGAGCACCCACCGGTTTTTACCCAGGGGCAGGCCGGCAAGGCTGAGCATCTGCTGCTTCCCGGCGATATTCCGGTGGTGCAGGTCGATCGTGGCGGTCAAGTGACTTACCACGGCCCGGGTCAGTTGGTGGCGTATCTGCTGCTGGATGTGCGCAAGCTGGGTTTCGGCGTGCGCGACCTGGTCAGCCGGATGGAACAGTGCCTGATCGAACTGCTGGCCAGCTATGGCGTCACCGCCGTGGCCAAGGCCGATGCACCGGGCGTCTACGTCAACGGTGCAAAAATTGCTTCTCTGGGTCTGCGGATCCGCCACGGTTGCTCCTTTCATGGCCTGGCCCTGAACGTGGATATGGACCTGGAGCCGTTTCGCCGGATTAACCCCTGTGGATACGCCGGGCTGGCCATGACCCAGCTGCGCGATCACACCGGGCCGATTGAATTTGCCGAGGTAAGTGCCCGGCTGCGTGCGCAGCTCGTCAAACACCTCGACTATGCTGAGCAGACGACCCTAACGGGCGGAATCGACTGATATGACTACTGCGCAAGACGCTGTGCAAACCATGATCCCGACGCTGGATGTTACCGAGCGCCCGGCCCCGCGAGCCAAAGTGGAAGCTGGCGTAAAGCTGCGCGGCGCCGAAAAGGTTGCGCGTATCCCGGTGAAGATCATTCCAACCACCGAATTGCCGAAAAAGCCTGACTGGATTCGCGTACGCATCCCGGTTTCCCCGGAAGTCGACCGCATCAAGGCCCTGCTGCGCAAACACAAACTGCACAGTGTCTGCGAAGAGGCCTCCTGCCCGAACCTCGGAGAGTGCTTCTCCGGTGGCACCGCGACCTTCATGATCATGGGCGACATCTGCACCCGTCGCTGCCCGTTCTGCGACGTTGGCCACGGTCGTCCGAAGCCGCTGGACGTCAACGAACCGGAAAGCCTGGCCATCGCCATCGCCGACCTGAAACTGAAGTACGTGGTGATCACCTCGGTAGACCGCGATGACCTGCGCGACGGTGGTGCCCAGCACTTCGCCGACTGCATCCGCGAAATCCGCAAACTGTCGCCGAACGTGCAACTGGAAACCCTGGTCCCGGACTACCGTGGCCGGATGGACGTGGCGCTGGCCATTACCGCCGCTGAGCCGCCGGATGTGTTCAACCACAACCTGGAAACCGTGCCGCGCCTGTACAAGGCTGCGCGTCCGGGTTCGGACTACCAGTGGTCGCTGACCCTGCTGCAAAAATTCAAGCAGATGATGCCGCACATTCCGACCAAGTCCGGCCTGATGCTGGGGTTGGGCGAAACCGACGAAGAAGTCATCGACGTCATGAAGCGCATGCGCGAACACGACATCGACATGCTGACTCTGGGCCAGTACCTGCAACCGTCCCGCAGCCACTTGCCGGTGCAGCGCTTCGTGCACCCGGATACCTTCGCCTGGTTCGCCGAGGAAGGTTACAAGATGGGCTTCAAGAACGTCGCCTCCGGCCCGCTGGTACGTTCCTCGTACCACGCCGACGAGCAGGCGAAACTGGTCAAGGCCGAATTGATGTCGTCCTGATCCACGATGCCCGCAAGGCATATGCCTTGCGGGCATTTTTGTTCAAAGGTTGACTCGGTACCACGTCACACTCAGTTTTTTCCTGGACCCTGCGGGACGACTGAACCTCTTCTGTTTGTCCCCGTTCCTGACTACTGTGTGCTGAAGCATTCACACAGGGAGAATCACGGATGACCACTCGCTCGACCCTCGTTATTTCTGAGCATGCTCCAGTCCCGGCGTTACCCGCTGAAGGGCTGATCGGTGTGATTGCGCCGGCAGGCCCGGCGGCACTGGATACCGAAAAGGCTTTTCAATGGATGCGTGCACGCGGGTATTCGCTGCGGATTTTTCCGGGTGTCCTGGAGAAAGACGGCTACCTGGCCGGCAGTGACGACGTTCGCCTGAAGGATCTGCATGAGGCGTTTGGCGATCCGGCCATTGATGCGATTCTCTGCCTGCGTGGTGGCTATGGCAGCCCACGCCTGCTGGACCGGATCGACTTCGAGTTGCTGCGGCGCAATGCCAAGCCGTTTGTCGGCTATAGCGACATTACGGCGCTGCACCTGGCCATCAGCCGTTATGCGGGGTTCGTGACCTTTCACGGGCCGATGCTCAACGCTGACCTGCTGGGGAACAAGCAACAACCTACCGAGTCTTCGCTGTTCAGCCTGCTCAGAGGCCAGGTGAGCGCCGGGAGCCCTTTGGCGCACCCGGTGGCCTACCCGTTGAGCATGATCGAGCCAGGCATCGCTCGTGGGCGTTTGCTGGGCGGTAATCTGTCGATGATTGCCGCGACCCTGGGCACGCCTTTCGAAATCGATACCGACGGGATCATTCTGTTCATCGAGGACGTCAACGAGCCGTTGTATCGCATCGACCGGTTGCTGACCCATCTGCGCCTGGCCGGCAAGCTGAGCACGCTGCGCGGGGTGCTGGTCGGGGATGTGGCCGGCGTGGACAGCGATGCATTGGCGCAGTTGCTCAAGCAAACCTTCGAACCATTGCGGATTCCGGTGCTTGCCGGTTGGCGCAGCGGCCATTGCGACCCGAACCTGACGCTGCCCATGGGGGCGTTGGTGAGGCTGGATGCGGGGAGCAAGGCGTTGTGGCTGGAGCAGGATGTGGTGATCAAGTAACAGCCTGATCCGTGGCGAGGGAGCTTGCTCCCGCTCGGCTGCGTAGCAGTCGTATAACCGACGAACGCATTCGATTTGGAGGCGCTTCGCACCTCAGCGGGAGCAAGCTCCCTCGCCACGGATTGAGGCCAAGCCTCAGCGGTTACGCAAACCTTCCAGCAACTTGTGCGTCGGGTAACCGTCTGCCGGCCAGCCAAACGACTGCTGGGCGCTGCGTATGGCCTTGCGGGTGTTGGCGCCGATGATGCCATCGGCGTTCCCTGCGTCGTAGTTGCTGGCGCTCAGCAAATTCTGCAGTTCGATGCGCTCGGAACGACTCAGGGGCAGGTCGTCCTTCGGCCATTCGCCGTTGATCAGGCCCGTTCCGTTAAAGCGTTCAGACAACAGGTTCACTGCCAATGCGTAGGACGACGAGTTGTTGTATTTGAGGACCGCGCGGAAGTTGTCGAGAATCAGGAACGCCGGGCCGCGATAACCGGCGGGCAGCAGCAGGGCGGCTGACAGTTGTTCGGAACCGGGTGGAACGACGCCGCCGTTGGGCAGTTTGATGCCCATTTGCATCCACTCGGAGACGCTTTTACGAATCGCACCGTCAGCCAGCGAATAGTCGAAACCACTCGCCAGTTGCACTTCGAAGCCCCAAGGCTGGCCTTTCTGCCAGCCGGAGCTTTGCAGGTAATGGGCGGTGGAGGCCAATGCATCGGTCGGGCTGCCCCAGATATCGCGGTGACCGGTGCCGTCAAAATCGACCGCATGGGTGAGGTAGGTCGTCGGAATGAACTGGGTCTGGCCCATGGCGCCGGCCCAGGAACCGAGCATCTTCTCGGGGGTGATATCTCCCTGCTGCAGAATCTGTAGAGCGGCCAGCAATTGGGCGTGAGCAAAGTCCGGGCGCCGGCCTTCGTAGGCCAGGGTCGCCAGCGAGCGGATCACCGATTTGTCGCCCTGGAAACTGCCAAAGTTACTTTCCATGCCCCAGACCGCCACGAGTGCCTGGCGATCAACACCATAACGCTGCTCGATGGTGTTCAAGGTCTCGGCGTACTGGCTGAGTAAGGCCTGGCCTTTGCGCACGCGCGCGGCGGAAAGCGCGCCATCGAGGTACTCCCACACCGGGCGGGTGAACTCCGGTTGGCTGCGGTCGGCGCGGATCACGCTCATGTCCGGCGTGACGCCGGCAAAGGCGCGGTCGAACACATCCGGGCGGATACCGGCGGCGAGGGCATCCTTGCGAAAACCGGCTTGCCATTCCTCGAAGGTCTGGGTCGGCTGGATGTCGAGATTGTCGCCAGTCGGAACTACCGGAGGAATGATGGCCGGTGTGGTCACGGCGGGTGCGGTTTGAAGCGGTTGCGCGTCGGCAGCGGTAGGTTTTTCCGCGCAGGCGACAAGCAAGACAAGGCTGGAGGCAGCAATCAGTTGGCGCAGGTGCCAACGACGGGAAAGACAAAGGGGCATGCACGGGTCCAGATAAAACGAATCAGGTGCAGACCTTATCATGCCGAGGGGGAGCGAGGTGATGTTGAAACTTCATGCCGCCAGAAAGTAAGAAGCCTCCCAGCTTTTAGACTGGAAGGCTTCGCGGCGGTAGCTGCCTTTGCCCTTGCCGGGTTGTTCCTGACGGCTGCGGAACAGTGGCTGGGCGACAATGGATTTGGCCTTGTTGGGCCGCTTGTGTTTGCTCATGGGCGGTTCTCTCGTTAAGTGGTTTTACCGGGCAAATCATCGGCCGAAGTCGGGGTTCTGTCTAGTAGGCGCTGCCGATGGGGGCGATCGTCAACGATTTATCAGGCCGCGACGGTTGTACGCCCGAGCATTGTCGCCGATACAACGTTTTTTGAACGGTTTCATGACACGTTGAATAGGCCGTTGGTTGTCTGGTTTTATGGGCGTTCAGTAAGAAATATCTTACGGTCTAATCAGACTTGCACTCCATTAACGGATCGCTGAGCGTTGTACGCTTTTAACTTTGCGGCGCCACTGTTTTTTTAAAAATGGAGGCTGTTTATTTAAATAATTGCTCAGGTAGTTTCAGATGGTTTCGTCGGTAAAAGAAAGTGCAGCGACTGCTCCAGTTACTGAAATGAGTGTTCATCACGAGTTTATAAAAAAAGCTATTCCAGCCTGGCTGACCAAGGCGACGCCGCAAAGGATTCGTACTTTGAAAGTGGGGGAGCCAGGTATTCCAGAATGGATCAAAAGCGCCTCCAGAGCCGAACACCTCAGTGTGGCGCATGCCATGGAGGCAAGTTGGTCCTCGCAGAACGATGTCGACAAGATGTTGATGGATTTGCAAGACGTCTATTCATTTGCCGAACCTTTGCTACGACAGTCGTTAAAGGAAAAGTACGGAATTGAAGACGATGTCAGGGAAACGTTCCTGAAGTTGTACTCTCCGGTGAAGTTATCTCCGTGGGTTCAAAATATTGATGGTGGTGCCGTCAGTCGCACCGTTTCCTTACTGGATGCTGCGCTGCACAACTTCTCACGTTCGGAAGTGTTTCTGTCGGGGTCGGAATTTATCTCTCGACCTGATGCGCAGGGACACTTTGAGATAAAGAAAATACGAAATAATATGTCCATTGAACAATTCACGGCGTTGTGTCGGGAGTTGGATATTGGTGCAAGGTACAAACACTATCTGGAAAACTACTTGCGCCCCACCGATGGTCTGGCCCGTGGGGTGTTGCAGCACAAAGTCATAAAAAGTCAGCAGGCCGCGCTGAAAATCGCCCTGCAAATGGCGCTCTTGAAAAAAGACATTGGGGCTGAGGCTTATCTCGTTGTACAGGGCATGATCAAGGGACTTAAAGGTCTGACCCTGGACGGTATTGCGGTTCGTTACTACCACCTGACGATGCTCGACACGCTTGTGAAAGGCATCGTGCTCATCGCCCCCGATCTCGATGCCCCCGTCGACGGAAACAGGCGAATCATTGTCTATGTGCCGCACGATCCCGAGCATCCATTGAAAGAGTATCCGTCACTCGTCGAGTTTAGCCGCGAATTGACTCGCCAATTACGCGACACCGGCCAGAAGTCGACCTCTGCACAACCTTCGTCCGGGTTCAGTTATCAGCAATTCTTCAGTCGCTTTGTCGACCATCGGCAACGTGGGCACTTTTTTGCCGCGCTCAATGGACAACTGGTGCAGATCACCCAGCACGAGAAGGAATGGGGCGTCGATCTGCCCGTATGGCGCGAAACAGCTGTGGAAAACCCACGTCTGCACTATGGCGTCGTGCGGTTCGAGAACGACACCGAGACCCGTTTCAATGGCGACCTGTGGGTTTATCTCTATCAGCAGCAGCAAAACAAAATTCTCAACGACGCTCGGGCACTGGTCATTTCCACTGCCGATGCCGACCGTACGGAACGTTGGGCGTGGATTGAAAATCTGCAAAAAATGCTCTTGGACATCTTCAATGTCGCGTTATTGGTGGTGACTCCCTTCGTGCCTTTTCTGGGTGAATTGATGCTGGCCTATACGGCTTATCAGTTGGTCAGTGAAGTTGTTGAAGGTGTACTCGATCTGTCTGAAGGATTGTATCTGGAGGCCGCTGAACAACTGATCGGCTTCACCGAAAGCGTGGTTCAACTGGCAGCGTTTGCCGGCGGCATCAAGATTGGCAACCTGGCGTTCTCCAGGTTGTCACCGTTTATCGAAGGGGCAAAACCGGTCACCCTGCCCACTGGCAAACAACGTCTGTGGGGGCAGAATCTTGAGCCTTACCAGCAAAAGGCACTGGTTCTGGCCGCAGATTCAAAGCCCGACGAATTGTGGCTGCATCAGCACGACGGCAAGCCGATCCTGCGCCTCGATACGTCTCACTTCGAACTCAAAAAAGACCCGCAAACCGGCAAGCACCGGGTGCAGCATCCAACCCGGCCGGATGCCTATCAACCTGTGGTCGAGAGTAACGGGGCGGGGGCATTCGTGATCGAAGGCGAACAGCCTCAGTCGTGGGATGAGCAAACGTTGATGACGCGGATGGGGCAGCCGCTTGACGGTTTGACCGATTCGTTCGACGACATCCGCACGGTCAGCCGCACCCATGTCGACGCGATGCGCCGGATGTACATCGACAATGAGCCTCCATTGCCCTTATTGAGCGATACCGCTACGCGATTCAGGATTGATCGGGATATTCAGACGTTCATCGATCAGATCAGCAGTGAACAACCACAGCACTACTTGAAGGCCGATATACGCACACAGCTGCAACTGCTGGATGGAGTGTGGCCCGGAGAAAAGCCACTGCAACTTGTCGCGCGCGATGGAAGCGTCATTTGGCAGACAGGCTCCAACGATTCTGCACCTGTGCGGATAAACGAGGACCACCTGAACGATGGCGACCTTATTGCAACCTTGCTTTCGCACCTTGATGAAGGTGAAACAAAAACATTGATGGAAGTTGAGTTAGGCGCGTCGGTCACGACTACGGGGGCTCATGCAAAAATCCTGCGGGCGGACATCGCACGGCGTGCCAGCGCCAAGCGAAACTTCATGTTCAATGCTCGTTACCTGGAGCACGAGTTGCGCTGGAGTGCTCAGGTACAAGCCGTTCAGTCCGAAATGCCGGGTCTGCCTGGCGCTGTTGCGCAAGAGTTGCTGGCGGTCGCCACACCCGAGGAACTGCAAATAGTCGCCCAAGGGCGCTTGCCATCGCGACTCAAGGGGCTGGCGCTCTATGCGCGTGAAGAAGTGAGGGTTGCTCGTGCTTATGAGGGGCTTTACCTGGCGTCGGTCGAAAGCTTCGATACCGAAACGCTGGTGCTGCATTCGCTTGAGAACCTGCCGGGCTGGCCCTCGGATGTGTCCATTCAAGTCAGGCTGTTCGAGTACGAAGGCGGGGTGTTGGACAGTATCGGCACAGACGACGCCAAGCTTAAACGCACGATAGTCTCGCGCGTAGATGGCAGCTTCCAGGCTTACGATGATCAAGGTAATGCCTTGCACGCAGAGACTGACCTCTACTCCTCGATCTTGCAGGCACTCCCGGATGCCGAACTGAACGGTTTGAATATTCGCAGGAGTGACGTTCAGACACTGAAGCAGGCCGTACGTGACCATGCAGTAAGGCCTGACAGGTTGTCCACGATACTTGCGCAGTTCCCGGTCCCGATACCACCGGCTTTCAATCCCACCTTGCTTCGTCTGCGTGGAGGTGCATCTGATGGGGAGGGTGTGGCGTCAGAGTCGCTGAATATCCAGGAGGTTTTTAAAGACCTTGTCGAGCGGGCCTATTCTTCTGAGCCTTTGCCGTCGGTAAAAAACGACTATTTGAATGGGTTGAAATTAATACACGAGAACCTGTCGGTACTGGACCTGAATTATCTCCAGTGGGCGTTTCACGATGCAGTCGACAGCCCTTTGGTGACCGCAACAATGCGCCAGAGTGTCGAACTGTTGCCCGAGCTGAAAAAATTGCTGTCCCCTGAGCAATTCACCGAACTACTGAACAACATGTTCATGGACGGTGAACCAACGCCCTTGTCGGATTCGCAGCGGGAGCTGGGAATGACTGCTCGTTACCTGAAGAGAACAGAACGTAAGGATCAATATGAATCGCTGGCCCTCGCAGCGAAAGCAGGCAACGCCCCGTCGGGCACGCTGGCTGATTTGCATAGCTACGTGGAGATGCTGGGTGAGCATATGACCGCAGCCGAGAAGGTCATTGAAGTCTCGTCGCAGACCATGGCCGATTTGAACATGGCGCAGCGTGCGATCACCCGCGCCAAGGAGCTTCTCCCTTTGTCCGGCAACCAACTACCGAGCATCTGGGAAAAGGGCGGATCGGCTATCGCTGCACTGAAAAATCTCCGAAAAATCGACTTGGCTAGCGGTTTGCCTACGGCCGAGCTCACCACTGCTGAAGCTGCACAGGCCGCTATCAACATCAAGGGTGGGAACTGTTCGGAGAATTCGAAAGTGACGTTCTCGATCCTCGCGAACCAGCCCCGGACATCTGAAATACACATTGTCAAAGCCACCAACTTTGACCATCAGTATGTTGTCATTGGTGACTTGAGCCACCCGGAGCAACTGGTCGCTGCCGATTCCTGGCCAGAGTTTCCCAGTGCCCATCTGACCCGCGAGGGTTACTTCACGTTTGATCCTGAACCGGTACTGACCCTGAAGCCCGGCCCTGCCGTCGCCGAGTATGCGTTTATCGACGATGCACCTTCTGGCCCTGCCGTTATTCCGGCTCGAGGCTCGGATGATTCGACGCTCAGGGCGATAAAAATTGCCAAGCTGCATCAGAAAGGTGGTTATGCCCAATGGACTTCATTGAAAGAGCTAGGCGCTACCTATGTAGCGCCTGATGAGCGAGCGGTTTCTTTCGAGCGACACAGCGCCTCGATTATCGAGAATCGCATCGAGACGTTTGAGGGCTACTACAAAGCGATCTCGTCCCGTTAACGGCCATTCTTGCAGCGTTGTTCGAGCCGGGAGCGAGTCGCGGATAACTCGCTCTCGGCTTTTTTGCGGGTCGGCAAAGTTGAAAGGTGAAGGTGTAACGGCATTTGTCTACACTCCGTTCGAGGCCGCGCCCATCGGCGCGGTAACAAGGAGAAAACTCCATGAAGATGCTGCGTATCCCTTTGTTGATGATTGGTCTGCTGCTCTGTTCCCAGGGCTTTGCCGCCACAGCTCAGCAGAACAAAATGGCCACCTGCAATGCCGACGCCACCGCGAAAGCCCTCAAGGGTGATGAGCGCAAAGCCTTCATGAGTACCTGCCTCAAAGCCGCGCCGGCAGCAGAAGCGGCCAAACCCATGACCCCTCAACAAGAGAAGATGAAAACCTGCAACGCCACCGCGACCGCGCAGGCGCTTAAAGGTGATGCGCGCAAAACCTTCATGAGCGATTGCCTGAAGAAGAAATAAGCTGCGCCCCCCCGTGCCCCTCTGTAGGAGCAAGGCTTGCCCGCGATTGGGGCACCGCGGTGGAACTGACAGATCGCGTCATCGTTCATCGCGAGCAAGCTTTGCTCCTACAGCGGTGAAGTCATCCGCTCGCTTCAATGCCCGAAGGCTGGCAGACTGCCAATCCTTTAACGCCGTTTGTTTTGAGGCTGTATGCCAACGTTTTCTCAGCGTCACGTGTTGCTGTTGGTCAGTTGGGTGATCATTTTTGGTGGGCTACTGCTGGTGATACCACTGCGGCTGTTGCCCAGTCTGCTTGCCGGGTTGCTGGTATTCGAGCTGGTCAACATGCTCACCCCTCAGCTGCAACGACTGATCGAAGGGCGGCGCGCACGCTGGCTGGCCGTGGCCTTGCTCGGCACGCTGGTGGTCAGCGTACTGGCGCTGATTTTTGCCGGTGCTATCAGTTTTCTGCTGCACGAAGCGGAAAACCCGGGGGCTTCCCTGGACAAGTTCATGCTGGTGGTCGACAAGGCTCGCGGTCAGTTGCCTCCGTTCATCGATGCTTATCTGCCGGCCAGCGCCGCCGAGTTTCGTGTGGCCATTGGCGAATGGTTGAGCAAGCACCTGAGCGACCTGCAACTGGTCGGCAAAGACGCTGCGCACATGTTCGTCACGTTGCTGATCGGCATGGTGCTGGGAGCGATCATCGCCTTGCAGCGCATCCCTGACCTGACCCAACGCAAACCCCTGGCGGCGGCACTGTTCGACCGTTTGCACCTGCTGGTTCAAGCGTTTCGCAATATCGTCTTTGCCCAGATCAAGATTTCCCTGCTCAACACTTTTTTTACCGGGATCTTCCTGGCGGTGCTCCTGCCGCTGTTCGGGATCAAGCTGCCGTTGACCAAAACCCTGATCGTGCTGACCTTCCTGCTGGGCTTGCTGCCGGTGATCGGCAACCTGATGTCCAACACGCTGATCACCATCGTCGGCTTATCGTTGTCGATCTGGGTCGCGGTGGCGGCGCTGGGTTATCTGATCTTTATCCACAAGCTGGAATACTTCCTCAACGCGCGGATCGTCGGCGGGCAGATCAGTGCCAAGTCCTGGGAGTTGCTGCTGGCAATGCTGGTGTTCGAAGCCGCATTCGGCCTGCCGGGGGTGGTGGCGGGGCCGATTTATTACGCGTACCTGAAGAGCGAGTTGAAGCTGGTCGGGATGGTTTGATCCTGAGTTGATCTACTTGTGGCGAGGGAGCTTGCTCCCGCTGGGCCGCGAAGCGGCCCCTTATCCCGAAAAAGAGGGGACTGCTACGCAGTCCAGCGGGAGCAAGCTCCCTCGCCACAGGGGTTGCGTCAGGCCAGAGTGCCGTAACGCTTCATGGCCTCGATCGCCAATCCGCTGCCGATGCTGCCGAAGATGTTCCCTTCTACATGCTGCGCGTTAGGCAGCATTGCCGACACGCTGTTACGCAGCGCCGGAATCCCGCTCGAACCCCCGGTGAAGAACACCGTATCCACCTGATCGACGCGCACATTGGCGTCGTTGAGCAATTGGGTCACGCTGTTGCGCACCCGCTCCAGCAGGTTGTCGATGGCCGACTCGAACAGCGCCCGGCTCAGTTCCACGCTCAAACCCGGCTCGATCCGGTCCAGCGGCACGTGGCGACTGTCAGCGTGGGTCAGCTGGATCTTGGTTTCCTCCACTTCCATCGCCAGCCAGTGCCCGGCGCGCTGGTCGATCAGCTTGAACAGGCGATCGATACCGCCGGTGTCTTCGATGTCGTAACGCATGCTTCCCAGCGCCAGGGTCGACTTCTGCGAGTACACCGAGTTGATGGTGTGCCAGGTCGCCAGGTTCATGTGGTGGCTGGTGGGCATGTAGGCGCCACTTTTCATCCGGCTGCCGTAGCCGAACAGCGGCATCAGGCCCTGCAGGCTCAGTTGCTTGTCGAAATCGGTCCCGCCGATGTGCACGCCGCCGGTGGCGAGGATGTCGTCGTGACGGTTGTCGTGGCCGCGTCGCTCAGGCGACAGGCGCACCAGGGAGAAGTCCGACGTACCCCCGCCGATGTCGACGATCAGCACCAGCTCTTCCTTTTCGATGGTCGACTCATAGTCGAACGCTGCGGCAATCGGTTCGTACTGGAACGAGACGTCCTTGAAACCGATGGCGCGGGCTACGTCCACCAGGGTGTTTTCGGCTTCCTGGTCGGCCATTTCATCGTCATCGACGAAAAATACCGGACGCCCCAGCACCACTTCTTCGAATTCTCGACCGGCGGCGGTCTCGGCACGCTTCTTCAGCTGGCCGATGAACAGCCCGAGCAGGTCCTTGAACGGCATTGCCGTGCCCAGAACGCTGGTGTCGTGCTTGATCAGCTTGGAGCCCAGCAGGCTTTTGAGCGAGCGCATCAAGCGGCCTTCATAGCCTTCCAGATACTCGTGCAGCGCCAGCCGGCCGTACACCGGACGGCGTTCTTCCATGTT
This sequence comes from Pseudomonas fluorescens HK44, assembly GCF_000217955.3. Lineage (GTDB taxonomy): Bacteria > Pseudomonadota > Gammaproteobacteria > Pseudomonadales > Pseudomonadaceae > Aquipseudomonas > Aquipseudomonas fluorescens_AQ. Next base: position 75,191 of record NZ_AFOY02000023.1, read on the forward strand.
GAAGAAGACCACCGACGGCAGGGTGATCTTGTCGTCCTCCAGCGCGATCAGCGTTTCCATGCCAGGGCGCAGCCAGCCGACAGTGGAGTTGGACGTGCCGAAGTCGATACCGCAGGCACGGGCCGCAGATGCGTTTTTCATGTCTTTCGAGTTCCGGTTAAAAAACGGCCGCGCAGTGTATGTCAGAGTGACACAGAATCGAAGGCCGACTATCCGCTAAATTCAAGGTCATCGCTCACTTGAAAGACTATCCTTGTTCCCCAAACTTACGGACATGGCGTGGCAGCCACTCGGTGATCAACTGATCCGCCCCGGCTGCCGATAAACTTCTGATGTGCTGCCCGATCATATTGTTGAGATCGGTCAGGCCTGTGACAGCCAATCAGTGCATGCTGTGTCTGGCTGCGCGATATCGATAACGGATGGTGATTCCCTCGATGGACTTCAAAGACTATTACAAGATTCTCGGTGTGGAGCCGACCGCTGACGATAAGGCGATCAAGGCCGCCTATCGCAAGCTGGCGCGCAAATACCACCCCGACGTCAGCAAGGAAAAGGACGCCGAGTCAAAGTTCAAGGATGTCTCGGAAGCCTATGAGGCGCTGAAAAGCGCCGACAAGCGCGCTGAATACGACGACTTGCGCAAATACGGACAGCACGGCCAACCGTTCCAGGGCCCGCCGGGTTGGCAGCGGCGTGGTGGTGCGGGAGGCTTTGGCGGTGCTCAGGACAGTGGCGACTTTTCGGACTTCTTCAGTTCGATTTTTGGTAACCGTGGCCCGGGTTTCGGGGGTGGACAATCTGGCCGCAGTGCCGGTCGTCGAGGGCAAGACGTGGAAATGGAATTACCGGTATTTCTGGAAGAAACCCTGTCGACCGAATCGAAGAAGGTCAGCTTCCAGGTGCCGCAGTACAACGCTGCCGGCCAGCACGTCAGCAATACCAGCAAAAGCCTGAACGTGAAAATTCCGGCGGGTGTCACCGATGGTGAGCGCATTCGGCTCAAGGGCCAGGGCGCACCGGGTGTCGGTGGCGGCGCCAATGGCGACCTGTACCTGACCATTCGTTTTGCGCCACACCCCAAATACGACGTTGAAGGTGAAAACCTGATCATCACCTTGCCGCTGGCCCCGTGGGAATTGGCGCTGGGCGCGGAAGTCGCGGTGCCGACCCTGACCGGCAAGATCAACCTGAAAGTTCCAGCCGGCAGCCAGAACGGCCAGCGCATGCGTGCCAAAGGCCACGGCCTGCTGAACAAGGCCGGGCAACGCGGTTATCTGTTCGTGCAGCTCAAGGCGGTGATGCCCAAACATACCGACGATGACGTCAAAGCGTTGTGGCAGGAGCTGGCGAAGAAAGCCGCTTTTAATCCGCGGGAGCATTTTTGAGTCAAGAGAAGGAGTAGCCAATCATGAGTAACCCCCTGATCGTTCAACTGGACATGGCAGAATTCTGTGAGGCGACCGATTTGTCGGACGTCTACGTGATCGAAATCGTCGAACACGGCATCCTCGAACCTCAGGGCGCGCAGCCCAAGGATTGGCGTTTCAACGACTATGAACTGGCGGTCGCCAAGCGTGCCGCCAAGTTGCACCGAGACCTTGAGCTGGAATGGGAAGGCGTCGCCTTGGCGCTGGACCTGCTCGAAGAAGTGCAGCAGCTGCGCACCGAAAACCGCATGCTCAGGCAGCGGCTGGGGCGGTTGGTGGTGGAGTAGCACAGGGATGAACACTCAACCTGTGGCGAGGGAGCTTGCTCCCGCTGGGCTGCGCAGCGGCCCCAAAACCGACGAATGAGAACCTTCAGAAATATCCTCACTGCCAGTATTGGGACCGCTTCGCGCTCCAGCGGGAGCAAGCTCCCTCGCCACAATGCAGCCTTACAGCGATTCGGGCGGATCAAGATTGTCCAGCGCCCGATCCACCTACAACAACCCCAACGAAATCATCTGCTGAATCGCCAACGCCACATGTCGGCGCGTGCCTTCTAGTTCGAACGCCAGGTCGCTGGCCATCACATTGACCGCCGCCAGGGTTTCCGAGGCGTGAGCCAGCAGGGTTTCGTTGTCCAGATCGGGGATCACCGCAAAAATGTTGGACGGACGTTTATCGGGCAGTTTGGCTTGGGGGAAGGGCGGTTTGAGGTAATGATCCAGCGCCCGCTCGGCGGCGTCGTGGAGTTTTTTTGAGTCAGCGGTGGCGTAGGGCGAGGTGCTTGGGGTTTCAGGGGGATTGGGGGTGACTTTGTGCATGGTGACGCTCCGTTTATTTGGCTGGAGCTGCCACATTCGTTTCCAGGCGAAAGGGTGGCAGCTGTGAGCGGGCTGGAAAACCGAGGCAAAACGGCAAACCCGGCAGACCCGAAGGTCTCCCGCACACAGCCGCCATAACAGTGAACTGTTGGCGCAAAAAAACGCACCGCAGTATGTCATGTGGCGCGCAGTTACGCCGTGTTGCTCTGCGGGTTTCCAGGCCCGATCGCTGCATGGGCAGCGACCCTTGGAGGTTAGTGATCGACCTTCCCACCTGCAACCGTCAAAACGCGTCGGACAATTCCCGGCTTAAGCCACTCCGTTAAACATCGTTGCCCGCATCTACAAAACCACCCGCGACACCCTCGGCAACACCACGCTGAAGGTCGTGCCCTCGGCCTCGCTGGAACTGACTTCGATCGTACCCTGATGCGCATCCACCACTTGTTTGACGATGAACAAGCCCAACCCAAGGCTGGTGGACGGGCCGGTGAGGTCTTCGCTGGCGCTGCGCACCAGTGGGTCGAATATCGTCGGCAGTGCCTCGGCGGGAATCGGCTCGCCATGGTTGTGCATGGTCAGGGTCACCTGATCTTTTTCGCCCATGATGCTCAGGGTTACCGGACGGTGATTGGCACCGTGTTGCAAGGCATTACCGACGAGGTTTTGCAGCAGTTGGCCGAGGCGCGCGCGGTCCCAGATGCCATGGGCGTCGCCTTCGACGATCAGTTGTGGATTGCAGCCCGGCTGTCCGGCGCCGGCTTCGTCCAGCGCAGCTTTTGCGGCCGCGGCCAGGTCCATCGGTGCCGGTTCGATCGGCAGGCTGCTGCCCAGTCGGCTGCGCACCAGCTCCAGCAAGTCGCTGACCATCGCCGCCATGTGCCGGGCACTGGTCTTGATGCTTGTCACATAGGTCTGGGCGTCAGTGTCCAGTTTGGCCTTGCGTAGCAACATTTCGGTGGACATGTTCACTGCCTGCAAGGGGGTGCGCAGATCATGGCCCAGAATGGCCAGGAAGATGTCCCGTGAGCGATTGACCTGCTCGGCGTACGCTGCGGTGGACTCGGCCAGGGCTTCGTCGATGGCTTCGTTGAAACGGATCATGTCCTGCAAGTACGCCACGTCCGGCGACTCCAGGCTGTTGACCCACAAGCGAATCACGCTGGCCCGCAAGTGGCGGAACTCAGAGGTCATCTGCACCAGATCAAACCCCACGTTATGCCGAAGCTCGCCATGGCTGGCGGCTGCCTTGTCCAGGCCTGGGGTTTTTTCCGGGCCTTCGCCCCTGGCCTTGGCCGCTTGTTCGCGGGCGGTCTGGGCGGTCTTCATGTCGCGGGAAGCGGCCAGCAGGATCGATGTGGCGTGGTCGCGCAGGAGCGTCCGGTCCATGGAGTCAGGGTCGGGGGCTATGGTTCGGGCGAACTGCTCCCATTCATCGACGATGCGGTCGACGTGAGTCACGATGAATTCGGATAGACGCATGGTCGAAGGCTCCACGCAGTAAGCGCTTGACTGTCTCGCATTTTAGCGCCTTTAAGACCGGGTCAGAACCACCGTTGACGAGCAGGATCAGCCACGGTGGTTGTCAGGGTGGTATTTAATTGTTTTTCAGGTTCTGAAGTTGAATGTTGTTGGGTGTTTATTCTGGTTTTACAGCAGTTATTTAATCTTTTGTTATCGGGCGGATTGAATAAGCTGGTGGTTCTTATGAACGCACAGGGACAGTTGCGAATATGAATGAACTACCAGAAATGTCGCCGACGGCCGCTGGCAATAATGCCGCTATACATCGGGATTATTTAGCGGGCAGCCTTGCGACGCTATTGAAAGACGCATCGATTTCGACGCTTGCATCGATAACTGATCTGAAACCAGTCTTGCCCGAGTGGTACATCAACGCACGCCGTATCGATCGCCAATACCTGAAAGAACTCATTAATGAACGCTGGCGCTTGCAGGACACGCTGGACAAGACGCTGGGGGAATTACAAAAGGACATCAATGAATTTGCCGAGCCGCTGCTGGTCGCGGCGCTGAAACAGCAGTTGAACCTGGAACTGGATGTCAAGGCGACGTCACTGCGGCTTTATGTTCCCGCCAAGCTGGGGTTTGGTACGATCGATACGAATGCCAGTCGACTCAGGCACTCCACACTGCTGGAAGCCGCCCTGCATAACTTCGAAGAACCTGAAACTCTGGCGGGGGCATTTCGCGATGGTTCTGGTGTCTTTACTACGGACGCCGAAGGCGCTCCCCGGCGTCATGAACTGACCGTCGAGAAGTTTGCAGCCCTGTGTCGGACCCTGGACATCGGAGCGCAGTATCAACAACACATCACGGCGTTGCTGAGGCCTGTAGATGCCAAGGCCAGGGCGATACTTGAGCGACAGTCCATTGCCAGTGAAAGAGCCGCTTTCAACGAGTCGGCGCTCATTGCCTATTTGAAGAAAGACATAGCTTTCGATGTGTATGGAAAGTTGCAACAGGTGCGCGATGGCCAGCAAAACATACAGCTGGGCAATCGCCCCTTGCACTGTCATCGGCTGTCACTCATGGGGTTCAAGCTGACCGGTATTGTGCTGTTCAGTGCAGTGGCTGATCCGTCGACAATCAAAACAACCTTTGACAGCCTGGTTCCGGAACATCAGCGAACGATGATGGAGTGGTCGCGTCGGCTGATGCTTCTACCGGGGCAGGAGTTTGAGCAATTCACGTTGCTCAAGGCGTTTTTTGCCAACGGTCCCAGCGCTATGGTCGAGGAAATGTTTCGCCGCGAGGATATCCATGAGCAAAGTCGTCTGGAGGGAACGCTGATCGCTTATGTTCCCGACGACCCCGATCATCCGCTCAAGGAATATGCCTCGTTCACCGACTTCATGAAGGCGCTGACGAGCCAGTTGCGCACCTCGGACTATCAACGGTTTTTCAGTCGGTTCGTGGCGCAAAAAGACCAGGGCAAATTCTTCAGCCGGGTCCGGGAGCGGTTCACCACCTTTACATGGAAGCAGCGCGAACCGTTGGACATGGGCCCGTGGTGGCGAGAGACCGCGGTCGAGAACCCCGACGCGGAGCCCATTACCAATGTCATTTCAGGCGATCTCTGGCTGCAGCTTGGTCGGTGGCGGAGGGACAAAGCGATTGCGGATGCGCGACAGATCGCCGTGCCGACCGACGATGAAGACAGCGCTACGCGCTGGCGGCGGCTGACCAGCTACCTGGACATCGGCTGGAACGTGTTCAGCTTTGGTGCCGTGTTGGTCCCGGGTCTTGGAGAGGCGGTGCTGGCCGTCATGGTCGGGCAGATGCTGTTCGAAACCATGGAAGGGATTGAAGAGTGGAGCAAAGGGGACAAGGAAGAGGCCGCTGCCCATCTCACTGGCGTCATGATCAATTTCGCCCAGTTGGCAATCATGGCTGCCGGGCATGTGTTGCCGGGCGGTGCGCCGGCGCCTGTCAAACCATCGTCCTTTATCGACCAGTTGAAACAGGTTGAGCTCCCTGACGGCAAGACCCGCCTCTGGAATGCGGACCTGACGCCCTACGCGCATGACATGATCTTGCCAAAAGAGGCAAAGCCGAGCGAGCAGGGCCTGTATCGACACAGCGAAAAAGACATCCTGAAGCACGAGAATAGGTATTTCGTCGTCAGTGAGGATCCACACACTGGCCAGCCCACGCCTGCGGCACCCGAATCGGCCGGAGGCTTATCAGCCGAAACTTGCGCACAACGGTGCGGTGCCTGGAAAACCGAGCTGGACCACCCATTGAGTGGGACAAAACCGCACTCATGCGTCGCATGGGCCGTCGGTCGAGGTTTCTCCGATGCCACGCTGGAGCAGATTCGTATTGCCAGTGGTGTGGACGAAGACGTACTGCGCAGACTGCATATTGTGAGCGAACCGCCACCAGCGCTGATGACCGATGCGATCGAGCGCTTCAATGCGTGGGTTGATGTGCAGAAGTTGCCCGAGCAGATTTTGGCCGATGAGGTTCCGCACGCTTTTGTCGAGCAGGTGCCACGTTTGCTGACGGAGTTGCGGGGATGGCCAACACAAAAAGCTATCGAGGTATTTGAAGGGCCCGAACATCGGGGGCGTTCGATCAAGTATGGCAACATCGACGCATCACCGGCCAACACACTGAAGATATCCCACGCAGAGATCCGCGCAGGGAAGCTTCCAGAGCTCGCCGTGAGTTTCGCTGACGAGACAGAGATCCGCGAGCTGCTCGGGCAGCGGATCTCCACAGATAAACAAATCCGTATCGAGGCCTTGAAAAGCAGGCTTGCCATGCACGCTGACACGCGTCGCGCAGGTCTGTTCGATACGCTAAACCTTCGGCAGCAGCATACAAGCAATCCTCAAGTGCTGGTGCTTCAAGACGCTTTTAGCGGGCTACCCACCTCAGTTGCCCGGGAGTTGCTGGCCAGTGTCGATGCCGAAGGCCTACTCAAAATAACGGAGCCATCGCGCATACCCTTGCAACTCAGAGAGCGTGTGCTCGTGGCCTTGCGGGAGTTGCGTGTAGCACGCGCCTACGAAGGCCTTTTCCTCGACTCCGTGGACAATGTGGATACTGAACGGCTGGCGCTGCATTCATTGCAGATTTTGCCGAACTGGTCCGAGAACGTTCGGATCGAAATCCGTGATGCTTCATTCGATGGGCCGTTGCGCGACAGCGTCGGCCCGGCAGATGCCTCCGTGCGCAAAGTCCTGGTCAGCGAGGACGGCCAATACCAGGCACGCGATGACGAAGATAATCACCTGCATGGGCCCGATAACCTTTATGCATCCGTGCTGCATGCCTTGCCTGATGCTGAAAGAAACGCGTTGGGGTATGAGATCAATCAAGGTGTGCAGTTGAGACAAGCTATTCAAAAAGCGCCGCTGCCACGGGACACCCTCAGCTCACTTCTGGCGGATAACCCGATCCGCAAGCCGGCATATGACCCCGCCACGATGAAACTGCGTGGTGGCATGCAGGGCATCATTCAAGGTGTCCGCCAGTTACCCGCAAGACTGACACCGCAAGAACGGGTCCGCAGCATTCGCCCCGGCTGGACAGAGGCCGAGGCCCAGGTCTATCTGGAGGGCGGCGGCAGCGACAGTAGCGTGGAAGAGCGGGCGAGCGCGCTCGAAGCAGAATTCAATCGGCTAAACACCAATTTTCAACGCTGGTTGAAGTCGCCTACCGAGGCCTTCGGGTTCAGTGCTGCCGGCATCGCTGAATGGCAGTCCAGAAACGCGTTGTACAAAGCGATCAGGGAATCCTGGCAGCGAATCGGCCAGCGGGATGTGGATTCATTCGGGAATCTGCATGGCGTGGTACTCGACCTTGAACATGTTCCGCTGGGGCGCCATCTGGGGACCATGCCGGCCCTGGAAGGCAACTTCAACCATGTCACCCGACTCAACTTGAACCGAACCGAGTTGATCGATGCACAGGTTTCTTTTCTCGATCACTTCCCGCGGCTTCGATCGTTGAACCTCGATAACAACCCACTTACACGGCTTCCTCACGTCATCGGTCATATGCGAGGGCTGATGGAGTTGACCTTGCGCGGGAATCGAATCGTGCTGGATGGGCAATCGGTGGCCGACCTCAGAAACCTTACCCGGCTTCAGACCCTGGACTTGCAGGGGAACCCTTTGGGGCGAGTTCCTGATATCGGCCATATGCGCAATCTACATTCGTTGTACCTGGCTGATACCGGCATTCGCACCTGGCCCGACGGTCTGTTCTCCCAGCCCCGGTTCCGGCATTTTTACCTGGATATGCAGCGCAACGTAATCACCTACATTCCTCTGGTTGCGCCAGGCTCCGTCCAGGCAGAGCTGATGGCTCGCACGCTCTTGAACCGTGAGCGACAGTGGTTGCCGGAATTCAATCTCCAGACGCTCAGGCACTATATTCGATCCGTCGGCCTGGACCCCGATCGTCCTTATCCACCTCGCGGCGTGCGTGACAGTCTTGACTGGGAAGAGGGCATGACGCGACCTGAATGGGTCGCCCGGCAGCCGACCTGGAATGCCGTCGAAGATGAGTTCGGTTCGGTGCCTTTTTTCAACCAGATCAGGAAACTCACCGAGTCCGCCCACTTCAAAAACGATCCGGCATTCAGAGTGGACATGACGAGCAAGCTCTGGCGAATGCTGGAGGCCATGTCCAAAGACAGCGAACTGCGCAAGAATCTTTTTGTCCTGGCGAAAGAGCCCACCAATTGCGTCGATGCCGGCGCGCAGCTGTTCAATGCGATGGGCGTTGAAGTGCTGATTCATGAAGCCTATGGGCTTGCCAACCCGAGCCTGATAGAGGCCGAGCTGGTGCTGTTGGCCAGAGGCAAATCGCGGCTCGATGAGTTGAGCCGGATCGCCCATAAGAACATTGCCGAGCGACTGGAGAACAATGAGACATTCAGGGTTTTCGATCCGGAAACTGGCCAGTACACGGGGTCCATTGATGAGGTCGAGACCCATCTGGCCTACATGACGGACCTGGCCGGTCGACTGGATCTCCCCTGGCAGTCACGTGACCTGCAGTTTCGAACGCACTCCGGTGTCACTCCCCAGATGATCGAAAGTGCCTATCGGCGTGTGCTCAGTCTGGAGGAGGGGGATCTACTCTGCGATTCGATCATCGAGCAGCCATTCTGGGAGTCTTATGTCCAGGGTTCCAATCGGAGTGCTTTCAAAGCCTTCAGGCGCCGAATCGATGCGACCACGGAGTTCTACACGGCGCTGGAGAGAAGGACGACTGAACCCACCCTGTCACTTGAGGAAAAAGCCCGGCTGAAGGAGGACATTCGAGTGCTCGCCGCAGAGTTGGGCAAACAGGAAAGCGAGTTTGCTCCGGGGCGGATCATGACTGAAGAGGAGTATGCCGCCGAGCTGAGTTTGATAGACGCCGAGATGAAGGCGTTGCTCAAGATATTGACTCAGCAGGCAATGGATCGGGCAAAACTGCAACGGGTTGAAATTCCCTTCACTGTCGAACCACCAAACTGATCACAGCACAGGCTGTCATCCCGGCACGAAGACTGACGACCTTCGTGCCGGGTTTTTATGCGTGTATGAATCTCAAAACAGGAAATACCGCTGCGCCATCGGCAATACATCAGCGGGTTCACACCACAGCAGCACGCCGTCGGCCTTGACCTGATAGGTCTGCGGATCGACATCGATGTTAGGCAGATAGTCGTTGTGGATCAGGTCGGTTTTCTGCACCTCGCGGCAACCTTTGACCACGGCGATTTTCTTTTTCAGCCCTAGCGCTTCGGGAAGGCCCGCATCCTGCGCCGCCTGGCTGATGAACGTCAGGCTGGTGGCATGCAGCGAGCCACCATAACTGGCGAACATCGGGCGGTAGTGCACCGGTTGCGGCGTCGGAATCGAAGCGTTGGCGTCACCCATCAGGCTGGCAGCAATCGCGCCACCCTTGAGGATCAGCGTCGGTTTGACCCCGAAAAACGCCGGGCGCCAGAGCACCAGGTCAGCCCATTTACCGACTTCGATCGAGCCCACTTCGTGGCTGATGCCGTGAGTGATGGCCGGGTTGATGGTGTACTTGGCGATGTAGCGTTTGACACGGAAGTTGTCGTTGCCCTGGCCATCACCTGCCAGCGGGCCACGCTGCTTTTTCATCTTGTCGGCGGTCTGCCAGGTGCGGGTGATGACTTCACCGACGCGGCCCATGGCCTGGCTGTCGGAACTGATCATCGAGAACGCGCCGAGGTCGTGAAGGATGTCTTCGGCTGCAATCGTCTCGCGGCGGATACGGCTTTCGGCGAAGGCCACGTCTTCGGCGATGCTCGGGTCCAGGTGATGGCAGACCATCAGCATGTCGAGGTGTTCGTCGATGGTGTTGCGGGTGAACGGCCGGGTCGGGTTGGTCGAGCTCGGCAGTACATTGGCGAAACCGCAGGCCTTGATGATGTCCGGCGCGTGGCCGCCACCGGCTCCTTCGGTGTGGTAGGTGTGAATGGTCCGGCCCTTGAACGCGGCGAGGGTGGTTTCGACGAACCCGGATTCGTTGAGGGTGTCGGTGTGGATCGCCACCTGTACGTCGAACTGGTCGGCGACGTTCAGACAGTTGTCGATGCTCGCCGGCGTAGTGCCCCAATCCTCGTGCAGCTTGAGGCCGATAGCACCGGCCTTGACCTGTTCGATCAGCGGCTCTGGCAGGCTGGCGTTGCCCTTGCCGGTGAGGCCGATGTTCATCGGGAACGCATCCACCGCTTGAAGCATCCGCGCCAAATGCCATGGGCCGGAGGTGCAGGTGGTGGCGTTGGTGCCCGTCGCCGGTCCCGTGCCGCCGCCGATCATGGTGGTGACGCCGCTCATCAATGCTTCTTCGATCTGCTGCGGGCAGATGAAGTGGATGTGCGTGTCGACGCCGCCCGCGGTGAGGATCATGCCTTCACCGGCGATCACTTCGGTGCTGGCGCCGACCGCGATGGTTACATTCGGCTGGACGTCCGGGTTACCGGCCTTGCCGATGGCCGCAATGCGCCCATCCTTGAGGCCGACGTCGGCTTTGACGATGCCCCAATGGTCGATGATCAGCGCGTTGGTGATCAGCGTGTCGACCACATCACAGGCCAGTAACTGGCTCTGACCCTGGCCATCGCGGATCACTTTGCCGCCGCCGAACTTCACTTCTTCACCGTAGGTGGTGAAGTCTTTTTCGACTTCGATCCACAGCTCGGTGTCGGCCAGGCGGACCTTGTCACCGACGGTAGGGCCGAACATGTCGGCGTAGGCTTGACGGGAAATCTTCATTTCAGTTCCTTGCACAAATTTATTGTGGCGAGGGGGCTTGTCGGAACGCCGCACCGCCCCGTCCGGCCGCGTAGCGGTCGTAAAACCTGCAATCGCGGTGTGCCAGACCGAACGTGTCAGCACGGAGTGCGAGCGCTTCGCACTCGAACGGGGGCAAGCCCCCTCGCCACAGGGATCAGATTCAGTCGAGGTCGCCCATGATCCTGCCGGCAAACCCGAACACCCGGCGATGTCCGGCCAGGTCCACCAGCTCGACCTCGCGGCTCTGCCCCGGTTCGAAGCGCACGGCGGTGCCGGCCGGGATGTTCAGGCGCATGCCACGGCTGGCGGCACGGTCGAACGTCAGGGCGTCGTTGGTTTCGAAAAAGTGGTAGTGCGAACCGACCTGAATCGGCCGGTCGCCGCTGTTGGCCACGGTCAGGCTCAGGGTGCGACGGCCGGCGTTGAGCTCGATGTCGCCTTGCTTGATCTGATATTCGCCAGGAATCATTCGGGTTGTCCCAGGGTCTTGTAGTAGATGGCGGTCGGGGTGTAGCGACCGTCCGGGCTTTGGCAGTAGTTGGGCAATTCACCGACACGGGTGTAGCCCAGGGACTGATAGAACGCTTCGGCCGCGGAGCCGGCTTCAGTGTCGAGGTATAGCAGGCCACGTTTGTGCTGGTGCGCAGCAAGCTCCAGCGCATTCATCAGTTGTTGAGCCAGGCCGCGTCGCCGCGTGTCATGGCGCACCTGCAGCTTTTGCACTTCGGCGCGATTGCGGCCGTTGGCTTTCTGGCACAGGGCCAGTTGCACGCTGGCCAGGACCTTTTCATCGTGAACCACTACCCACAGCAACAGACTGCCGTCCTCAAGCCCGGCCTGGACACTGTTGATGTAGGCGCGGGCCTGGGCATCATCAAGGTCGGCCATGAAGCCGATCGAGGCGCCGTGCTGCACGGCGTCAAACAGCAAGTCGATCAAGCCCTGACGGTAGTGCGCAAAACTTTCGGTGTTCACGCGTCGCAGTTGGGCAGTGTTCATGAGGTATCACTCCTTGTTGGCGACAGGCGGCTCCGCGCCCGGATTGAGGATCAACTGCATGAAGGTCAGGTCGAGCCAACGGCCGAACTTGGTACCGACTTGCGGCATGTGCCCGGTGGTGGTGAAACCGACCCGATCGTGCAGGCGAATCGAGGCAGCGTTACCGCTTTCGATGGCGGCGACCATCACGTGTTTGTTGCAGTCCCTGGCGCGTTCGATCAACACGTCCATTAGCTGTGGGCCGAGGCCATTGCCGCGCTGATCGCTACGCACGTACACCGAATGTTCGACGGTGTGACGGAAACCGTCGAATGGCCGCCAGTCGCCGAACGAGGCATAACCGAGCACGCTGTTGTCGGCGTCGACAATCACCAGAACAGGATAGCCCTGGGATTGCCGGGTGCTGAACCAGGCCTGGCGGTTAGCGAGGTCCACGGCCTGTTCGTTCCAGATCGCGGTCGTATTGAGGACCGCGTCGTTGTAGATGTCGCGGATCGCCGGCAGATCGGCATGCACGGCATCACGAATGTGATAAGTCATGGCGCAGCCTCAAACGATGGGTTGGTGGACGGTGACCAGTTTGGTGCCGTCGGGAAAGGTCGCCTCGACCTGGATCTCCGGGATCATTTCCGGGATGCCTTCCATCACTTGCTCGCGGTTCAGCAGCGTGGTGCCGTAGTGCATCAGTTCGGCGACCGTCTGGCCGTCACGTGCGCCTTCGAGCAGCGCTGCGGAAATATAGGCCATCGCTTCCGGGTAGTTGAGTTTCACGCCGCGCGCCAAACGCCGCTCGGCGACCAGGCCGGCGGTGAAGATCAGCAGCTTGTCTTTTTCGCGTGGGGTCAGGTCCATCGTAGAAATCCATGATCGGCAGTTAAAAGGTGTTGGATTTGTGAATACAAATCCCCTGTGGGAGCGAGCCGGCTCCGGGCGGCGATCCGAAGATGAGGCCATCACCTTCAATACAGATGCTGGCTGCTGGATCGCTATCGCGAGCAAGCTCGCTCCCACAGAAAAACAATTCAGGTGCTCCAGATTCTGGGGGGGACTGCTTCGCGGCCGAGCAGGGCCGGTCTGAGCAAACGCCACAAATCAATCAACCAGCCTCGCGCCAGCAGGGCTTCACTGGCCAGGCAACGGGCGACTAACAGCCCCGGCAACTGCGTCAGATCCCCGCGCACGTCATTGGGCAACGAGCGGCAGGTCTCCAGTAAATCGCTGTCGATTTCCCCCGTCACCAGCAACGTTGCAAACACCGGCTGGCCATCCAGCCCTATTGGCGAATCAAGCAAACCGTCGTCCCCGACAATGCGCTGGCGTTCGTGCCAGAGCAACTGGCCGTCGCGGCGGATTTCCAGCTGTGACTGAAAGTGCCCGCGCTCGAAGCGTTCGCCGCTGGCCGGGCGACCCAGTGCCACCACGTCCCAATAGAACAGCCGCGCGTCACCTTGCAGTTCAATCGAGGTGCTGAGCTCAGCCTGAGCGGCGCTGAACACGATGGTTTCTTGCGGCAGCCACTCCAGCGTGGCACCAGCGGCGACGTTCAAATCGAGCCGCTGACAGGCTGGCCCGGCGGCGCGATACCACTTGGCAGCGCCTGGGCTGGTCAGCTGTGCCCAGGCGTCGGTGCCGACGCACGCCGTAATGTCCAGCCGATCACCACCGGCAATGCCGCCGGGCGGGTGGACGATGATGTGCTGGCACACCTCGGGGCCTTCGGCGTACAGGTGTTTTTGCACCCGCAGCGGGCCTTTGTGGCGGCGCTGGACCGGGCGCGTGCTGTCGCCGAAGCGGGCGTAACCGAGCTCCAGCTCGGCGTGCCAGCTGGGGGTGAACAGTGCTGCAGTGTTTGAAATGGGCGCAAGGACAGTCATATATTTTATTTATCGTCAGGACGCTACAGACTAGATCGTAACCCGCCCGCGCACACCCTCGGCTTCCATATTTTCTCCGCGGCCTTGCTGGACGATCTCGCCCCGGGACATCACCAGGTACTGATCGGCCAGCTCGGCGGCGAAGTCGTAGAACTGCTCGACCAGCAGGATCGCCATGTCACCTCGTGCGGCGAGCTTTTTGATTACTGCGCCAATCTCCTTGATCACCGACGGCTGAATGCCTTCGGTAGGCTCGTCGAGGATCAGCAAGCGTGGCCGACTGGCCAGTGCGCGACCGATGGCCAATTGTTGTTGCTGGCCGCCCGACAAATCGCCACCGCGGCGTTGCTTCATTTGCAGCAGTACCGGGAACAGCTCGTAGATGAACGCCGGGACTTCCCTGGCCTCGGAGCCCGGGAAGCGAGAGAGCCCCATCAGCAGGTTTTCTTCCACCGTCAGCCGCGCGAAAATCTCCCGGCCTTGCGGCACGTAGGCAATGCCGGCATGAACCCGTTGATGCGGCTTGAACGAGGTGATCGGATTGCCTTCCCAATTCACCGCGCCTTCTTTGGCTGGTAACAGCCCCATCAGGCATTTGAGCAAGGTGGTCTTGCCGACACCGTTGCGCCCGAGCAGGCAGGTGACTTCACCGACCTTCACCTCAAAGCTCAGGCCCCGCAGAATGTGACTACCGCCGTAGTACTGGTGCAGCTTGTCGACTTGCAGCATGTTCAATTTCCTTGTGGTTCACACAGCCCCCTGTAGGAGCAAGGCTTGCCCGCGATCGGCTGCGAAGCAGTCGTAAAATCTCAGATCGTATTGAAGGTCCTGCGGACCTTATCGCGGGCAAGCCTTGCTCCTACGAGGACAAATTACCTACCGAGATACACCTCGATCACCCGCTCGTTATCCTGAACCTGCGCAAGAGACCCTTCGGCCAGCACGCTACCTTGATGCAACACCGTGACGTGGTCGGCAATCGAGCCGACGAAGCCCATGTCGTGCTCCACCACCATCAACGAATGCTTGCCGGCCAGGCTCTTGAACAGCTCGGCGGTGAATTCGGTTTCGGCATCGGTCATGCCCGCCACCGGTTCATCGAGCAGCAGCAGTTGCGGGTCCTGCATCAGCAACATGCCGATTTCCAGAAACTGCTTCTGCCCGTGGGACAGCAGACCGGCAGGGCGATTGACCGAGCTGGTCAGGCGAATGGTCTCCAGCACCTCGCAGATGCGATCTTTTTGTTCACCACTCAGACGAGCCCGCAGACTGGCCCACACCGACTTGTCGGTTTTCTGCGCCAGTTCAAGGTTTTCAAACACGCTCAAGGCTTCGAACACCGTCGGCTTCTGGAACTTGCGGCCGATCCCGGACTGGGCGATCTGCACTTCACTCATCCGTGTCAGGTCCAGGGTTTCACCGAACCAGGCCTTGCCGTGACTGGGCCGGGTCTTGCCGGTAATCACGTCCATCAGCGTGGTTTTGCCGGCGCCGTTGGGGCCGATGATGCAGCGCAGTTCGCCGACGCCGATGTACAGGTTCAGCGCGTTGAGTGCCTTGAAACCATCGAAGCTGACGCTGATGTCTTCAAGTGTGAGGATAGTGCCGTGAAGGGTGTTCAGGCCTGGGCCGACACGTTGCCCCAGACCGATGGCGTCGCGGCTGCTGCCGGCGTCCTTGTTGGGCTCCGGTGGAAAAAAGACCGGTTCAAGCATGAACTCGGCTGTTGGAGTGATTCTCATTGTTCACCTCTTTTTTTCAGCAAACCGATCACGCCTTTGGGCAGGTACAAGGTCACGATGATGAACAGCGCGCCGAGGAAGAACAGCCAGTATTCGGGAAAGGCCACGGTGAACCAGCTCTTCATGCCATTGACCACGCCCGCGCCGAGCAGCGGCCCGATCAACGTGCCGCGCCCGCCGAGCGCGACCCACACGGCGGCTTCGATGGAGTTGGTCGGTGACATTTCACTGGGGTTGATGATCCCCACTTGCGGTACGTACAGCGCACCGGCCAGACCACACAGCACCGCGCTCAAGACCCAGACAAACAGCTTGAAACCGCGTGGGTCGTAGCCGCAGAACATCAAGCGGTTTTCTGCGTCACGCAGGGCAGTCAATACCCGGCCGAACTTGCTTTGCGCCAGGCGCCAGCCGATGAACAGGCTGGCCACCAGCAATAGCACGGTGGCGACAAACAACACCGCGCGCGTGCCCGGTTCAGTGATGCCGAACCCCAGGATCGTGCGGAAATTGGTGAAACCGTTGTTGCCGCCAAACCCGGTCTCATTGCGGAAGAACAGCAGCATCCCGGCGAAAGTCAGGGCCTGGGTCATGATCGAGAAGTACACGCCCTTGATCCGCGAGCGGAAGGCGAAGAAACCGAACACCAGCGCCAGCAAACCCGGCGCCAGCACCACCAGGCACATGGCCCAGATAAAGCTGCTGGTGCCGGTCCAGTACCACGGCAATTCGGTCCATGAGAGGAAGGTCATGAACGCCGGCAGGCCATCGCCCGACGCCTGGCGCATCAGGTACATGCCCATGGCATAGCCGCCGAGGGCGAAGAACAGGCCATGGCCCAGGGACAGAAGACCGGCGTAACCCCAGACCAGGTCCAGGGCCAGGGCGACGATGGCGTAGCAGAGAATTTTGCCCACCAGTGTCAGTGTGTAGGCCGAGACGTGAAACGCACTGTCGGCAGGCAGCAATGACAGCAGCGGCAGCACCAGCAGCAGTGCGAGAATCACTGCGCCCACTGCGATCGTGACTTTGGGGCCGGCCTTTTGCGTGGCCGTGAGCATCAGGGGCTGGTTCATCAGTCGATCACCCGTCCTTTGAGTGCGAAGAGTCCTTGCGGGCGTTTCTGAATGAACAGAATGATCAGCGCGAGGATCAGGATCTTGCCGAGTACGGCGCCGATTTGCGGTTCAAGAATCTTGTTGGCAATCCCCAGGCCGAAGGCGGCGAGCACGCTGCCGGCCAGTTGGCCAACGCCGCCGAGCACCACCACCAGAAACGAGTCGATGATGTAGCTCTGACCAAGGTCCGGGCCGACGTTGCCGACCTGACTCAGGGCCACGCCGCCAAGGCCGGCAATGCCCGAACCGAGGCCAAAGGCGAGCATGTCGACACGCCCGGTGGGCACGCCGCAGCAGGCGGCCATGTTGCGGTTCTGGGTGACCGCGCGCACGTTCAAGCCGAGGCGGGTCTTGTTCAGCAGCAGCCAGGTCAGCACCACCACACACAGCGCGAACGCGATGATCACGATGCGGTTGTATGGCAGCACCAGATTAGGCAGTACCTGAATCCCGCCCGAGAGCCAGGCCGGGTTCGCCACTTCGACGTTCTGTGCGCCGAACAACAAACGCACCAGCTGAATCAGCATCAGGCTGATGCCCCAAGTGGCGAGCAGGGTTTCCAGTGGCCGCCCGTAGAGGTGGCGAATCACCGTGCGCTCCAGCGCCATACCGATGCCAGCGGTGACGAAAAACGCCACCGGCAAAGCGATCAGCGGATAGAACTCGATCGCTTGCGGGGCGAAGCGCTGGAACAGCAACTGCACCCCATACGTGGAGTAGGCACCGAGCATCAGCATCTCGCCGTGGGCCATGTTGATCACCCCAAGCAGGCCGAAAGTGATCGCCAAACCGAGGGCCGCCAACAGCAGGATCGAGCCAAGCGACATGCCGCTGAAGGCCTGACCGAGCAATTCGCCGACCAGCAGTTTGCGTTTGACTTGCGCCAGACTGGTTTCGGCAGCCGTGTGCACTGAGGCATCGTCTTCGACGCCGGATTCGAGCAAACCTTCGAGGCGGGTGCGGGCCAGCGGGTCGCCGGTTTCACCGAGAAGGCGCACTGCGGCGAGGCGCACGGCGGGGTCGGCGTCCACCAGTTGCAGATTGGCCAGGGCCAGGCTCAGGGCGGCGTGAACGCTTGGGTCTTTTTCGCCAGCCAGTTGCCGGTCGAGGAATGCGAGCTGCGCAGGTTTGGCGCTTTTTTGCAGTTGCTGCGCGGCACTCAAACGCACTTTGGCGTCAGCGGCGAGCAGTTGGTGGCTGGCCAGCGCGGTGTCGATCAAGCCCCGCAGGCGATTATTCAGGCGCAGGGTTTTGGCTTCGCCATCGACGGTCAACTGGCCTTGTTGCAGGGCGTTGATCAGTTCTATGCGGGCCGGGTCGGGTTGCGCGGCCCAGGTTTCCAACAGCCTGGCTTGCTGCACCGGATTGGCCGCGACGAAGTCTTCGGCGTCCCCGGCATGGGCGACCATCGGCGATAGTACAAAAGCGATAGCGAGAAACAGGCGATAAAGGGACATGGCTACGTCCTGAAAGGCGACGGCTGACCCCGTAGGAGCAATGCTTGCTCGCGATGGCGGTGTGTCTGACGAACCGCCATCGCGAGCAAGCTTTGCTCCTACAGGGTTTTGTAGGAGGCTTGTTCCTGCTGCTTAGTTGCTCTTCACCGCATACTCCGGCTTCTTGTCGTTACCCGGTATGAACGGACTCCACGGCTGGGCGCGGATCGGGCCTTCGGTCTGCCAGACCACGTTGAACTGACCGTTGGCCTGGATCTCGCCGATCATCACCGGTTTGTGCAGGTGGTGGTTGGTCTTGTCCAGGGTCAGGGTGTAGCCCGACGGCGCGGCGAAGGTCTGGCCGGCCAACGCTTCGCGGACCTTGTCGACATCGGTGGACTTGGCTTTTTCGGCGGCCTGCGCCCACATGTGGATGCCCACGTAGGTGGCTTCCATCGGGTCATTGGTCACCGCTTTGTCGGCGCCCGGCAGGTTGTGTTTTTTGGCGTAGGCTTTCCAGTCGGCGACGAACTTCTGGTTCACCGGGTTTTCCACCGACTCGAAGTAGTTCCACGCGGCGAGGTTGCCCACCAGCGGTTTGGTGTCGATGCCGCGCAGTTCTTCTTCGCCCACCGAGAAGGCCACGACCGGAACGTCGGTGGCTTTCAGGCCCTGGTTGGCCAGTTCTTTATAGAACGGCACATTGGAGTCGCCGTTGACCGTGGAAATGACCGCCGTCTTGCCGCCCGCCGAGAATTTTTTGATGTTGGCGACGATGGTCTGATAGTCGCTGTGACCAAACGGCGTGTAGACCTCTTCGATGTCCTTGTCAGCCACGCCTTTGGAGTGCAGGAACGAGCGCAGGATCTTGTTGGTGGTGCGCGGGTAGACGTAGTCGGTGCCGAGCAGGAAGTAGCGCTTGGCGCTGCCGCCTTCTTCGCTCATCAGGTATTCCACCGCCGGGATCGCCTGCTGGTTCGGCGCGGCGCCGGTGTAGAAAACGTTCGGCGACATCTCTTCGCCTTCGTACTGCACCGGGTAGAACAGCAGGCCGTTGAGCTCTTCGAACACCGGCAATACCGATTTACGCGACACCGAGGTCCAGCAGCCGAACACCACCGCGACCTTGTCCTGGGTCAGCAACTGCCGGCCCTTTTCCGCGAACAGCGGCCAGTTCGACGCCGGGTCGACCACCACCGGTTCGAGCATCTTGCCGTTGACCCCGCCCTTGGCGTTGATCTCGTCGATGGTCATCAGCGCCATGTCTTTGAGCGAGGTTTCGGAGATCGCCATGGTCCCGGACAACGAATGCAGAATCCCGACCTTGATGGTCTCGGCGGCCTGGACAGTCCAGGTCATGCCCATCGCGGCAATCGATGCCGATAGTGTGAAAGCCTTGATCAAACTGCGACGCTTCATTGTGCGATCTCCATGAACTTATGAGTTTTCTTGGTTGGCAGATGCGGACTACTGAAGGGTCTTTAGCAAGGGCTGTGCCCGGTCGGAGAAAGGCAAGGAAATGTCGTGTTAGAGCGGTTGCGCCGGTAAGCGGCGCACCATGAAGGGACGTGTCTGGCGCGCTGGTGCGTTGTGATGCGCCACCTTGGAGCAGCAGGTGTCCGCTCACTGACGACCCGACGTGGGCCGGCATTGTAGAGTCTTCGGCGCCTCTTCATGTCTCCCGCTGTATTCAGGATGAAGATGAGGCTGATTCAGGCTGACGGTTCAAGCGCGACAACAGCACGCGGTCCAGCAGCCACACCGCGATCAGCGAAGCACCCACCAACGGGAATATCACCGCCAATGCGAGGATGATCACCACCCCGGTTTTCCAGGTCGGCAGGTCATGGCGTAACGGCGGAACACCGAGCTTGCCCTGTGGACGGCGCTTCCACCAGATCACCACACCGCTGACGGCGCTGAGCAGGATCATCAGGCAGATCAGCAACACGGCAATCTGGTTGAACGGCCCGAACAGCTTGCCTTCGTGCAGCATCACGCCCATTTCCGTGGCGCGGGCGACGTTGCCGTAATGCTGCCAGCGCACATCGGCCAGCACTTCACCGCGGTACTGGTCGACATGCAGGGTGGCGTCGTTGCGCGGGTCGTCGGCGAACACCGCGATGGTAAACACGCCGCTGGCGGTGGTCGGGAAGGTGATGCTGTAACCCGGCTCGACCTTGCGTTGAACGGCGATGTCCTGCACGTCTTGCAGGCTGATGGTCGGCGCCGCCGGGGCAGTGCTGCCACCGTTGTGGCTCATGTGTTCGGCATGGTCGCCAGACATTGGCATCGGCGTGTTTTCCATGGCCCAGGGCACGGTTTGACGGGTAGCGGTGTTCAGGCTGCGGGCCTCTTGGTCGGATTTGGGCACGTTATCCCACATGGCCGCCGGGAAGCGGTTCCAGACCTCGGCGTATTGCTTGCCCCAGAAACCGGTCCAGGTCATGCCGCTGAGCAGCATCGCCAGCAGAAACGCCGCGCCCCAGAATCCGCTCACGGCGTGCAGGTCACGCCAGAGCACTCGTCCGCGACTGCTGAACCGTGGCCACACGATTCCCGCACCGGTTTTACCGCGTGGCCACCACAGGAACATCCCGGACACCACCAGCACCACGCCCCAGCCAGCCGCGAGTTCGACCAGCCGATCACCGACAGTGCCGATCATCAACTCGCCGTGAATGGCCCGGGCGATGGCTTGCAGGTTTTTCTTCGCGTCCTGCTCGCCGAGGACGTCGGCGTGATACGGATCGATAAAGACATTGAGCTCGCTGCCGGCATTTTTAACGACAAACTGCGCACTGCGCTCGGCATTGACCGGTGGCAGGTACTGCTTGATCTGGCCCTGTGGATAAGCCTCTTTGACACGGCGCAGCAACTCGTCGGCACTGACGGGGTGATGGCCGGCCGGCACAGTGAGCAGGCTGCCGTACATCAGTGGGTCCAGTTGCGGTTTGAACAGGTAAACGATGCCAGTCAAGGCCAGCATCACCATGAATGGCGCAACGAACAGCCCGGCATAGAAATGCCAGCGCCAGGCCAGGTTGTAGAAATTCGGTTTGGGTTGGTTCATCAGGTGCTCCGCTTGGCGTGGATCTTTGTTGTTTGTTTGCGGTCGCTGCGCAACCGATCGCGAGCGGGCTCGCTCCCACAGATTCTGCAGCGATCCTGTGTGCGAGCCTGCTCGCGATGCCTTTAGAAGCTCATATCGACCTTGGTCCAGAACGTGCGCCCTGGTTCGTTGATCGCTTGCGGGTCATTGGCCGGGTAGCCGAACCCGGCGTTGCCGGCCAGGTTCAAGTGCTCGGCGTACGCCTTGCCAAACAGGTTGTCGACGCCGGTACTGACCTTCCAGTGCTTGTCGATCCGGTAGGCGCCGTTGAGCGAGAACACGCCGAAACCCGGGCTCGTGCCGAAATCCTTGCCGACCACGTTGCCTTTGTTCTGCTCGATGCGGTTCTGCGCCGCGACCACTCGCCACAAGGCGCCCGCGCTCCAGTTGTCTTCGCTGTAGGTCAGGCCGAAACGTGCATCCAGCGGTGGCATTTGCGCCAGTGCCGTGTCGTGGGTGGTGTCTTTGCCCCAGGCGTAGGCCAGGGTCGCATCGGCTTTCCAATGGGAGGTGAGGTTGTAGGCTGCGCCGAGTTCGCCGCCCATGATTCGCGCGTTGATGTTTTCGGCCCGTGAGGTCATGCCCATCATGCCGGGGGTGTAATCGAACAGGATATAGTCGTGCACTTCGCCGACATAACCCGAGACCCAGGCTTCGAAGTCGTGGGTTTTGTATTGCAGGCCGACATCGAGCTGAGTGGTTTTCTCAGGCTTGATCGAATCGAAGGCGTTGAGCGAACCGACCGGGCCGGATTTTGGCGAGAATAGCTCCCAGTAATCCGGAAAGCGTTCAGCGTGGCCCAGACCGGCGTAGAGCGTGGTCGGGCTGTCCGCCAGGTCATGTTCATAGCGCACGAAACCGCTCGGCAAGGTATCGGCACGGCTCTTGTCGGCGGTCGGGTTGGGTCGGCTCATCATCCCGGAGCCAATGGTCTGGCGAAAATCCCTGGCCGAAGCACGGTCCAGTCGCGCACCGCTGATCAGACGATCACGGTCGGCGGCGTACCAGGTCAGCTCACTGAAAACGCCGTAGTTATGGAAGTCCGCATCCTTGTTACGCGGCACGTCCTTATAGGTGTCGATGCCCATGGCGGCGCGCTGACGGTGTTCGTTGGTTTGCGCATCGATACCGCTGATCAACTGCACATCGGCCCAGCGCCAGGTGGCCTTGATCCGTGCACCGAGGGTGCGGCGGTCGACGTTGGAGGCCATGGGCCCGGCCATCATCCCGGTGCCGGATGGCGTGCGCAGGGTGTAGTTGTCCATCACGTGGTCGGCGTAGTTGTAGTAGACCTGCGCTTCGAGCTTATCCAGCACCTCGCCAAGGTTCGACTTCTCGAAACGCAGGCCCAGGCTTTCGCGCTTGAACTGCGAACCGTCCATGCCACGGCCGGCGGAACGTGCCTCGCCGTCGCCCTTGCCGACGGTCAGTTCCAGCAGCGTGTCGGCATCCGGCGTCCAGCCCAGGGCGACATCGCCGTTCCATTTGTCGTAGCGCGACGGCACGGTGTCGTTGTTGCCGTCGCGGTAGTCATCGGCGTGAGCGGTGTTGCCGATCACCCGGATGTAACCCTGTGGGCCACCGGCAGCGGCGTCGACAAGTTTGTCGAAACGCCCGTTGGAGCCGGCCAGCAGGCTGGCGTTCACCCGGGTGCCCAGCTCGCCGAAGCTTTCCGGCTCGCGGTCGAACAGGATGGTGCCGGCAGAGGCGCCAGGTCCCCAGAGTACGGTTTGCGGGCCTTTGATCACGGTCAGCTTGTCGTAGGTTTCCGGTGAAATGTAGGAGGTTGGGGCGTCCATCCGGCCAGGGCAGGCACCGAGGATCATGCCGCCGTTGGTGAGAATGTTCAGCCTTGAGCCGAACATGCCGCGCAGCACCGGATCGCCGTTGGTGCCGCCGTTGCGGACCAGCGCGAAGCCGGGAATGGTCTTCAGGTAATCACCACCGTCGCTGGCCGGCACTGGTTGGCGCGGGTCTTTGGGGTTGGTGACGATAGTCAGCGGCGAACTGGGGGCGATGGCAGTGATTACCGTCGGGCTCAGCTCTTCAGTGTGCTGGCTGTGGTCTATCGGTTGCTCGGCCGCGCAGGCCAGCGGGGAAAACAGGGCACCGCACAGAACGGCAGTGGCCTGTTTGAAACGAGCGCGTGGCGCGTTCAGGGCGAAAAATGCCTGAGCAGCGCTCAAGCGTGTGTCAGCAGAAAACCTGGACATAAAGGTTCCGTCAATCAGTCGTCAACAACACGGCCAGCAGCCATCGGCTGTCGTTCTCTACAGTCGGCCGTATGAGTAGGGGGGTGTTTACGCGACGATGGGCGGGGCGCGGGTGCGGGCGCCGGGGAAGACGGTTTGCCGGGCATGGCCCAGGCGGGGGGAGGGGCTGATGAAGCTGTGGGCGGAAGGTGTGTCGAAGGCCGCGAACGACAGGTTGCCGGGCAGCGCCGGGCAGTTGAAGAGCAGGCTGCAATAGCCGCACTTTTCCCAGAGCGCATGGTGATCGGGTTTGGGTGCGCAGTGTTCGGTAGTCGCTTGCGCGTTTTGCTCGGGGTGGGCGTTCGCCGACATGTCCATGCTCATGTCCATCGACATGTTCATAGGCATCGGCATGCGTTGATCCATCGGCATCGACTGAGAAATCAGTGGGCCGATAAAGATCATCAACATGGCGAACAGGCTGATCCAGCTACCGCGTGCAACCTTCAACGAGGTGTTACGCGGCACTGATCGCCTGACGCTGAGCGAGCGCCGTGCGTTCACAGGTTTTTCAGGCTGTGATTACTGGGCGTGCTTGTGCTCTTCGGTGCCGGCGGGTGGTTGTTTCTGTACGGCGACCTCAACGGTCACGTCGCCGGACTTTTCGAAATGCAGGGTCAGCGGGAAGCGCTTGCCGTCGCGGAGCAGGCTGCGGTCTTTGAGTTCCAACAGCATCACGTGCCAGGCCATCGGTGCGAACGTGATGTCGCCGCCCGCCGGAATCTCGACGCTCGGCACTTGCTGCATTTTCATCAAATCACCTTGCATCACATGCTCGTGCAGCTCGGCAATGCCTGCGATCGGCGAAGCAACGCTGAGCAGGCGATCGGCGATTTTGCCGTTGTTGTGAATCACGAAATAGGCAGCAACCGTTGGCGCGTTGAGCGGTAGCTCTTGCGACCAAGGGTGTGCGATTTCCAGTTCTCCGGCTTTGTATTCGTGGGCATTGGCAAAGCACGCGGGCAGCAGCAGGGCGGCCAGAACGATGAGTTTCTTCAACATGGCAGTTCTCCAGAACGATTAGACACGCAGATCAATTGCGAGGGTAATCAGACCAGAGGAGAGGCTCGGGGATTGAGGCTGGGCCATTGCTGGCGTGGTGTGGGCAGGTCAAGGGTCGGCGCAGGTCGGCTTCGATTGGCCTCGAAACGCGCGAAATACAGCTGCGGAACATGGCCTGGCAACGCCATCAAAGGCGCCGAGCCAGAGCAGCACCAGCAATGCTGCATATTTGAATGATCGTCGTTTGAAGGGGCTTTTTGTTCAAGTTTGCCCAGAGAAGTCGCCACCATTTTCGTCCCGCTGGACGAGCAGAAACTGCCCCACAACAATTGCTCGGCCGGCGACTGACTGGCCGCCTTGGCCATCGCGCCGGACATCGGCATGGCGAGCATATTGAACAGCACTGCGAAGCAGGCGATCCAGGCAAATGCTAGCCGTTGTCGGGACATGGGGCATATCCGGTTGGGTGGATGATCAAGCCGGGTATTTAGCCTGATCGGGGACGATAAGTAAAAAACCGCCGTGCGGTGTGGTGTCGCAGCGGCTTTCGATTCATTCCTGTCAGTGAGCAGGTACGGCATGCACTTTTATATCTACGCCGAGCGTCGTTCGAATGACTGCAAATATTGCCGCCAGGTTATCCATGCTTGGGTTGCCCTTGGCAGACAACATTCGATGCAGGCTTTTGCTGGGTTTTGACGTTTCCTTTGCCAGCTCTTCGAAACCTACGGTGGCGTTGACCAGATCGCGAAGAATGATCCGAGCGATTTCCGGTTCTCCATTGAGGAACAGAGTAGCAGCCTCATCCAATAACGCCTGGGCGAACTCGGGGTCACGCTGGGCGCGCTCGGCAATCGTATGCTTGTAACTTCGGGTGAGAGCCATTGCGTTACCTCATGTTCCGTTCAGTTTTTTTCCGGGTCCGAAATTCGGCAACGAGTGTTTTAGCCTGTTTGATATCCTTTTTCTGGGTGGACTTATCGCCTCCTCCAAACAGGATGATGAGGCGCTTACCCTCCTGCACCAAATAGATTCTGTATCCCGGGCCCCAATTGATACGGTATTCGCCGAGACCGTCGAACCATTTGATGTTTGACGTATTGCCGATCTCCAGCCGCACCAGAGCGTTGGACACCTTGCGTGCCGCCTGTGCGTCCAAGGTGGAGAACCAGCGCCCGAACGGGCTCGTATCATTGTCCTGAAGGTATTCTTCGAGTGTGATCACAGGCGGCCTTGAAGGTAACAAATAGGTTACTGTTCATGCAAGCAAGTGATCCTGCCTCATCGAGTGAACGCTGCCAACGCCTCAAGTGTTTCGTCGAGCGTCAAGAACTCCCGCTCAACCCCCGGCAACTCCGGCCGCTTGAGGATCAACACCGGCACCCCGCGTTCGCGGGCCACTTCAAGCTTGGGTTCGGTGGCGCTGCTGCCGCTGTTTTTGCTGATCAGCACATCGATCTGCCGGCGTTCGAACAGCGCGCGTTCGTCTTCGATGAAAAACGGTCCGCGTGCACCGATCACTTCACAGCGCTCGTTGCCGGGATAAACCTCCAGCGCGCGCAAGGTCCAGAACTGCTCGGGCGGGATTTCATCCAGGTGCTGCAACGGTTCGCGGCCCAGGGTGAACAGTGGACGCTTGAACGGTTTCAGTGCTTCGATCAGTTCGGCCCAGTCGCTGACTTCGCGCCAGTCATCCCCGGCCTGCGCTTGCCACGCCGGGCGGCGCAGCGCCCAGCACGGGATGCCGCTTTGTTGCGCGGCGGTGGCGGCGTTCCGGCTGATTTGCGCGGCGTAGGGGTGGGTGGCGTCGAGCAACAGATCGATGCCCTGATCCTTGATGAACTGCGTCAGGCCTTCAGCGCCGCCATAGCCACCGACCCGCACCTGACAGTTCAGGTCGGTCGGCACCCGACCCACGCCTGCCAGGCTGTAGATATGTTGCGGGCCGAGGGTTCGGGCAATCGCCAAGGCTTCGGTGACGCCGCCAAGCAGCAACAGACGTTTCATTGAAAAGCTCCGGCATGACCGACGATGCCACCCTGGCGATCGATGGCAAACACTTCGACCTGAACCTGTCTGGGCACTACGCTGCGGGCGAAATCCAGCGCGTGCCGACACACCGCATCGCCGAGGGCGATACCGGCGGCGCTGGCCATCGCCAGGGCTTGCTGGCTGGTATTGGCCTCGCGGATGCCTTGCTGCAATGCTGCGTCTGCACCAATGTCCGCGGCCCATTCGGCCAGTTGCGGCAGGTCGATGCTGGAATGGCGACTGTGCAAATCCATATGTCCGGCGGCGAGTTTGCTGATCTTGCCGAAGCCGCCGCAAATGCTCAGTTTATCCACAGGCACTTTGCGCAGATGTTTGAGCACTGCACCGACGAAGTCGCCCATTTCGATCAGGGCGATTTCCGGCAGGTCGTAGACCCGGCGCATGGTGTCTTCGCTGGCGTTGCCGGTGCAGGCGGCGATGTGCAGGTAACCGTTGGTTTTGGCGACGTCGATGCCCTGATGGATCGAGGCAATGTACGCCGCGCAGGAAAATGGCCGAACGATGCCGCTGGTGCCGAGGATCGACAACCCGCCAAGAATGCCCAATCGCGGGTTCATGGTTTTCAGCGCCAGGGCCTCGCCGTTCTCGACATTGACCGTCACCTCAAAACCGCCGCCGTAGCTGAACTCTTGCGCGAGCAGTAGCAGGTGGTCGGTGATCATCTTGCGTGGCACCGGATTGATCGCCGGCTCACCGACACTCAGTACCAGCCCCGGACGCGTGACGGTGCCGACGCCTTTGCCGGCGCTGAAACGAATGCCGGGTTCGCTGATCAAGCGCACCTGACTGTAAAGCAATGCACCGTGGGTCACGTCCGGGTCGTCGCCGGCATCCTTGATCGTTCCGGCTTCGGCACCGTCGGCAGTCAGGCGACAAAACTCCAGGCGCATCTGCACCTTTTTGCCTTTGGGCAGCACAATCTCCACCGCATCGCTAGTCACCGCGCCGAGCAGCAGGCGTGCGGCGGCGAGGCTGGTGGCGGTGGCGCAGCTGCCGGTAGTCAGGCCGCTGCGCAGGGGGGCGGGGTGTTCGGCGGTTTCGTCACGCATCGAAGGGTTTAACCACGTCCAGCAAGGTGATCGGCAACGCCTGGCGCCAGGTGTCGAACTCTCCCAGCGGCTGCGCCTGAGCGATATGAATGCGCGTCAGCTCGCCGCCGTGTTGTTCGCGCCAGGCCATCAAGGTCATTTCGCTTTGCAGGGTAACCGCGTTGGCAACCAGCCGACCGCCGGGTTTGAGCTGCGCCCAGCAGGTGTCGAGCACGCCGTCGCGGGTGACGCCGCCGCCGATGAAGATCGCATCAGGCCGCTCAAGACCGGCCAACGCCTGCGGCGCGCTGCCACGAATCAGTTGCAAGCCGGGCACGCCGAGGGCATCGCGGTTGTGTTCGATCAGTTGCTGGCGGCCAGCATCGGCCTCAATGGCCAATGTGCGGCAACTCGGGTGTGCACGCATCCACTCGATGCCGATCGAGCCGCTGCCGGCGCCAACATCCCACAACAGTTCACCGGGCACTGGCGCCAGACGGGCGAGGGTGATGGCGCGGACATCGCGTTTGGTCAGTTGGCCGTCGTGCTTGAAGGCTGCATCCGGCAAGCCGGCCAGGCGCGACAAACGCGGCGCATCAGGGGCGGCGAGGCACTCGATGGCAATCAGGTTGAGGTCGGCGACGACCGGCTCGGTCCAGTTGCTGGCGATGCCGTCAACGCGTCGTTCGCTCTCGCCGCCCAGGTGTTCGAGCACGGTCATCCGGCTCGGCCCGAAACCGCGTTCACGCAGCAGCGTGGCAATTGTGGCGGGGCTGTGTCGGTCATTGCTCAATACCAGCAAACGAACGCCGCTGAACAACTGAGCGTTCAGCGCCGCGACCGGTCGGGCAACCACCGACAGCGTGACAACGTCTTGCAACGGCCAGCCCATTCGGGCCGCAGCGAGAGAGCAGGAGGACGGCGCGGGGAGAATCAGCATTTCATCGCTCGGCACTTGCCGCGCCAGACTGGCGCCGACACCAAACAGCATCGGATCGCCGCTGGCCAGAACACAGACGGGCTCACCGCGTTGCGTCAGCACTGGCTCAAGGGAAAACGGACTCGGCCAGAGCTGTCGTTCGCCACGGATGCACACGGGCAACAGATCCAGTTGTCGTTGGCCACCGAGAATCCGCGAGGCACTCAGCAGTGCGCGTCGAGCGTTCTTGCCCAGGCCCTTGAAGCCGTCTTCACTGATTCCCACTACTGTCAGCCAAGGGGCCATTTATATTCCTCAATCCTGATGTTCCGACGGGCAGGCTTTTCATGCCGTCAGACAAAGCAGGCATAATACCGCGCCTTCGCTCGCGAAGTGCTTCTACCTCTTAGCCGGTCGCCCCCTTGAACGAACGTCAGCTGCACACCGCCTTACGCCCCTCGGCCTGTCCGGGGTTGCTGCGTATCGTCCAGGCATCGGACGGTGGCATCTGCCGGATCAAGTTGAATGGCGGGTCGATCAGTGCAGGCCAGGCGGTGGCCGTGGCCGAGGCTGCCGAGCGTTATGCCGGTGGGGTGATCGAAGCGACCAACCGCGCCAACCTGCAAATTCGCGGGATCGGTAGCGAGCACCGGTCATTGATCGACAGCCTGCTGGCCGCCGGGTTGGGCCCCAAGACGGCGGCTGGCGATGATGTGCGTAACCTGATGCTCAGCCCATCTGCCGGTATTGATCGACAGATGTTGTTCGATACGCGCCCGCTGGCCGAGCAGATCCTCGCCACCCTGCAAAGTCACGAACGTTTTTACCAACTGTCGGCCAAGTTTGCCGTGCAGCTGGATGGTGGCGAGGCGTTGGCGATGCTCGAACATCCTCATGACCTCTGGTTGAGCGCGGTTGAACGCGATGGCGCGCAATGGCTGGCGTTCGGTCTGGCGGGTTGCCCCGCGGATACACCGGCAGGGGCAGTGTTGCGCGACGATGGTCACGCCTTGGTGGTGGCGGTGCTGGAGCTGTTTCTCGATCTGGCGCGGTCGGATCAGACTCGCATGCGGCATCTGCTGGCCGAGCGTTCGCTGGCGTCGGTAGTGCAGGCCTTGGCCGAGCGGGTGCCGCTGACCCCGATCAGTGACTGGCAGCGTCCCGAGTCGCGCCCGGGGTTGCACATCGGTACTTATCCACAGCGCCAGGAAGGCCGGGTCCATGTCGGCGCTGTCCCGCCTCTGGGACGGCTGGATGCTTCGATGCTCAAAGGCGCGGCGCGTCTGGCCGAGACGTTCGGTGATGGCAGCCTGCGGTTGACCCCTTGGCAAAGCCTGCTGCTGCCGAACATTCGCCGGCAGGATGCCCCAGCGCTCAGTGAGGGAATGCAGGCCCTGGGTTTTCTGCTGAGTGCCGATCAAGCCTTGACCCATCTGGTCGCCTGCACAGGATCCGCCGGGTGCGGCAAAGGTCTGGCAGATACAAAGGGTGATGCCCTGCAATTGTCCACACAGCTGCAAAGTCGCGGCGAGCGAGTTCACGTTCACCTGTCCGGCTGCCCACGTTCGTGCGCCGCCGCGCACATCGCGCCGGTCACCTTGCTGGCAGTCAGCCCCGGTCATTACGACCTCTATTTTCGCGATGCAGGGCAGCCGGGTTTCGGCGCCCTGCAAGCACGCAACCTCACTATTGAAGCGGCCGGCGCAGTGCTTGATGCCCGCCCACGGAGCCCACTTGATGCTTGATTACATCCGCGACGGTCAGGAGATCTATCGCAACTCCTTCGCGATCATTCGCGCCGAGGCCAACCTTGACCGGATTCCGGCCGATCTGGAAAAACTCGCGGTGCGGGTGATTCACGCCTGCGGCATGGTCGATGCGATCGACGGTCTGCAATTTTCCGAAGGCGCGGGCAAGGCCGGACGCGATGCGTTGGCCGCCGGTGCAGCGATCCTGTGTGATGCGCGGATGGTCTGCGAAGGCGTGACCCGTGCGCGCTTGCCGGCGAACAATCCGGTGATTTGCACCTTGCGTGACGAGAGTGTTCCGGACCTGGCCCGCGAGCTCGGCAACACCCGTTCGGCCGCTGCGCTGGAGCTGTGGCGTCCGCACCTGGAAGGCAGCGTGGTGGTGATCGGCAACGCCCCGACCGCACTGTTCTACTTGCTGGAAATGCTCGATGCCGGCGCGCCAAAACCGGCGCTGATTCTCGGCTTCCCGGTGGGCTTCGTCGGTGCCGCCGAGTCCAAGGCGATGCTCGCGGCGGACAGCCGTGGCGTGCCGTTTGTGATCATGCAGGGTCGGTTGGGCGGCAGCGCCATGGCCGCCGCAGCGGTCAATGCCCTCGCCACGGAGATTGAATGATGCAGCAACCTGGACGTTTGATCGGCCTTGGCGTGGGGCCTGGTGATCCGGAGCTGATTACGGTCAAAGCCTTGCGCCTGTTGCGCGAGTCGCCGGTGGTGGCGTACTTCGTCGCCAAGGGTAAAAAAGGCAATGCGTTCGGCATCATCGAAGCGCATTTGCAGGACGCCCAGACGCTGCTGCCGCTGGTCTACCCGGTGACCACCGAGACCTTGGCAGCGCCGCTTTCCTATGAGCAAGTGATCAGCGACTTCTACGATGCGGCCGGCGAACAGCTCGCCGTGCATCTGGATGCCGGGCGTGACGTGGCGGTGATTTGCGAAGGCGATCCGTTCTTCTACGGCTCTTACATGTATTTGCATGATCGTCTGGCCGAACGTTACGAGGCTGAAGTGGTGCCGGGCGTCTGCTCGATGCTCGGCGGCGCCTCGGTGCTCGGTGCGCCGCTGGTGTATCGCAATCAGAGCCTGTCGGTGTTGTCCGGGGTGCTGCCGCACGAAGAACTCAAGCGTCGTTTGGCCGATGCCGACGCGGCGGTGGTGATGAAGTTGGGACGTAACTTTCCCAAGGTGCGTCAGGTGCTGGAAGAACTCGGTCTGGCAGAGCGTGCGCTGTATGTTGAGCGCGCCACCATGGCCAATCAGAAGATCGTGCCGCTGGATCAGGTCGAACCGATGTCCTCGCCGTATTTTTCGTTGATCATCGTTCCCGGCGAAAGGTGGCAAGGCTGATGACTCGTCCAGTTCCGGCGATTGTCATTCTTGGCAATGGCAGCCTCGCGACCGCGCGCAAGATCCAACAGCTGTACCCCGGCGCCTTGATCCACGGCCTGGCCGAACGGGTCGACGGCGCGGACCGCGTTTATCACGAGTTTGGCGCGACTCTGCGTCAGCTCTATCAACACGACACGCCGATCATTGCCTTGTGCGCCGCCGGCATCGTCATTCGCACGCTGGCGCCATTGCTCCTGGAAAAAGGCGCTGAGCCGCCGGTGCTGGCCGTCGCCGAGGATGGCAGCGCGGTCGTGCCGTTGCTGGGCGGGCTGGGCGGGGTGAACGTGCTGGCCCGCGAGATAGCTGACGGTTTGGGCGTGGCTGCGGCCATCACCACCAGCGGTGAGTTGCGTTTTGGCACGTGTTTGCTCAATCCGCCGAGTGGCTATGCGTTGGGTGATCTGGAGCTGGGCAAGCGCTTTGTTTCGGATTTGCTGGCCGGTGAGAGCGTACGTATCGAAGGCGCCGCCCCGTGGCTGGATCAAGCGCAGTTGCCGCAGGATCCGCAAGCGCATCTGGCGATTCATATTGGTAGCGCCGAACGCGCGCCTGCGGCCAATGAATTGCGGATCTACCCGCAAAACGTTCTGGTCGCGGTGAGCGCTGACAGTGCAGATTTATCGAATGCGATACGCGATGCCTTGCATCAGGCGAAAATGGCTGTGCAATCGGTCGCCTGCGTGTTGGCCAGCGATCAGCAGATGGCGAGCCCGGCGTTGCGTGAAGTGGCGCTGGAGCTGGGTGTGCCACTGCGCTTTACGGCGGCTGCCGGGAGTCTCGGTGAACTGGCGCGCAATGCGCTCGCAGAGCCGGTCAGCGTCTGTGACGTTAACGGAATCACCATTGCAATGGCTGAGCAACCGCTTGACCCGTTGCAGATTGGTCGTCCTCGTGGCCGCTTGGCCGTGATCGGTCTGGGCCCTGGCGCTGCGGAACTGATGGTGCCGGCAGTCAAGGCGCAACTGACGCGTGCCAACGACGTGCTCGGCTATGAAACCTACGTGCGCATGGCCGGGCCGTTCCGCGCCGATCAAGTGTTGCACTGCACCGACAACCGCGAGGAGATGCAGCGCGCGCGTCACGCATTCGAACTGGCCGCGCAAGGGCGTTCAGTGGTGGTCGTCTCATCCGGCGACCCAGGCGTATTTGCCATGGCAGCGGCGGTGCTCGAAGCGCTGCACGAATCTACCGATACGAGCTGGCACAGCGTCGATCTGGAAATCCTGCCGGGTGTCTCGGCTTCATTGGCGACCGCCGCTCAAGCGGGCGCACCCTTGGGGCATGACTTCTGCGTGATGTCGCTGTCGGACAACCTGAAACCCTGGACGATCATCGAGAAGCGTCTGGACCTCGCGGCAGAGGCTGACCTGGCCCTGGCCTTCTACAACCCGATCTCGCGTTCGCGGCCATGGCAATTGGGCCGTGCGCTGGAAATCGTCGCCCAGCATCGCACGCCCGAAACGCCCGTGGTGCTGGGGCGGGATATCGGTCGTCCGGGCCAGACGCTGCGGGTCACGACCCTCGGTGCATTAACGCCTGATCAGGTGGATATGCGGACCATGGTGCTGATCGGTTCATCCACCACCTGCGTGTTCCCGCGCGCTGAAGGTGGTGAGTGGGTTTATACGCCACGCTGGTATTCAACCAAGCCGGTCTCCTGAATAACTGCGACCTCACGCCGAGGTCGCTTGCGTTTTAACAGTGGTTTTCACAACTAACGCCGCTAATAAATAGCGCACTTTCATGTGCTCTGGCTATGGCTTGCTGTTGGAGCTGTATGGGGTTGGTAACTATTGGAATAAGTTGCTTCTGTGAATGCGTTTGACGATTGAAGTCGAGTGCCTTAGTTTTGTTTTTGTCGCATGGAGCGGCGAATATTTACTAAGGATATTTATATGGAAAGCGAAATAATTAATGTTGCGAATGCCCCTTTCTCTGAGGCGGTGCAGGATAAATACTTTGAGCAAATCGAGGCTCAGTTAGCTGAAGTTTCCGCGCGTCCCCGACTCAGGATGTTTGCCAAGAGCGGCAGTTTTTCGCTGAATGGTGCTGCGCAGGGAATTGATGCGTCGGTCGTCGGTCCATCCCTTGTGGTATTTGAGGAGCGGCTTAGCGAAGATGATAAGCAGGATGCATTGGATAGCCAGGCTTTTGCCGAAGCCGTCGTCAGAAAACTGCCTGTCGAAACCTCGCAAGAACAGCGATACATGGCTTATAACGAAGCCTTGTCGGCGATTGGCTGGGTCACAGAAAGCTACACGTATAAGAAGTATGACTCCCAAAAGCTGACGCTGACCATGAACGAAGCATTGCTGCAAGTGCTTGAGACCGTCATCAGTGCGGGCTCTGGAAATGTATTGAGCCTGGTAGCGTCGGGCTTTGACAAGCTCAAGGGCGATAAGGCAGCGCTGAAAATCGTGGACGCCGGAAGCAAGGAAAGTTCGGTTGTCAGCTTCAAAGCAGTTCCTTGTATCGTTGCCCCTGGTGGTGGTATGGCAATGGTCATGGGCGGCCTGGATGTGTTCAGTAAAGACTACGATGGCGAATTTCTGTTTTTTACTTTCAAGACAGAGGGGCTTCACCTTTTTCAAGCGGCAGGCATTAGAAAGTTTAATAAACGTGCGTTTGATCGAAAGCGTCAGCAGGTTTATAGCTACATTAACCAGTTCGGTGATGATCTGTTTAAAAAGATTGCAGGCTAGTAAAGTCGAAAGAGGCTTTCAATAGAGGGTTGGTTTATTTAGCGTAGATGAACAGGGTGTTCAATATGTCAGTGCTTGCTGATGCTGTAGTGGTGGGTAGCTGCTTATTATCCTTTGTGTCCGAAGTTTGCCCGCAGGACCAACAGGATATACAGGACTGTTTGCTGTATGCGGAACTGGCAGCGAATGATAAATACCCAGGGCAAGTATCAAAAAAAGTCTGGTTCGATTATTACCAGGGGCGGTTGTTGAAGGCTGGTTTCACACTCAAAGCTATCATCCCCTCCGAGCCGTTGAGGGTGTCGAATGTCAATCAACTGCTGAGCGTCAGCCATACCATCATCGGTCGCTTGGGGGTGGAACGTTTAGGTCAGCTTGTTGAGGAAACTTACGCGGCGTTGAGGCTGGACGAGTTTGCCTGGAACTTCTTTCGCGGCAACGTCGCGAACAGTGGCTCGGGTATTCTCAAATGTGCACCTTGCGAACGTCTTGATTCCGGCGACGTGGTCGTCTGCCTGTACGGACTGCGCTATAGCACCACCGTGATTGAGGATGGCTTCTTTTTCTGGAGTGAATTCGGCAAAGAGGTGGTCATCATCCCGGATGGCGGCGTTTTTGCTTTCAATCGGGAGGTGTTTGAAAACTACCGTGGACGGGTTCACGAGAAAATCGGCGCTTACTCAGACAAGATCCTGGTGAGGAAACTGAAGCTCTGAGTCGTTTGGTTTGATCAACATTGGCAAGGCCTTGTGCTTTAACGACAAGGCCTTGTTTTTCGATGGGCAATCTCGTGATGAACGACGAACTAAGGCACCAGATACCCTTTGACCCCGGTAAAGATAATCTGCGCCGCCAACGCACACACAAACAACCCCATCAACCGGCTGACAATCTGCAAACCCTGGTCACCGAGAATCCGCTCGATGCGGTTGGACAGGTACAGCACCACGCCGACAGTCAGGCTGGCCATGGCAATACTGAGGATGGCGGTGAGTTTGTCGTCCCAGTGCGGCTGGCTGACGCCCATCACCAGCAAGGCCCCGATGGTGCCGGGGCCGACAGTGAGGGGAATGGTCAGCGGGACGATGGTCACGTCCTGCTGCACGTTGTCGGTCTGGACCGCAGACTTGCCCTGAGCCATGCCCAAAGCGGATATGAACAGCACGCTGCCGGCGCCAATGCGGAAGGCGTCTACGGTAATGCCGAACACGCTGAAAATCACTCGCCCGAACAAATACAAGAGGACGCTGGAGACCAGGGTCGCGAGGGCGACATTCCAGGCTAGTCGACGTTGTTCCTTGCGCGAATAACCGCGGGTCAGGCTGATGAAGCAGGACAACACGAAGAAGGGGCTATAGAGCACCAGCATCTTCAGGTAAACGCTGAATAACACGGGGAGCATGGGGCAAGCTCACTGGCGAGGGAAGTCGAGGAGGAGTCTATCAGGCGCTGTGGGGGTCTGTCGGCTCAGGACGTCTGAGCCGTTGACTGATTATTCTGCTGATCACGTTGTGCGACCCAATGCTCGATCAGTTCACGCAGTTGTGAAAGCTCGACGGGCTTGGCCATGTGGCCATCCATGCCGGACTGGCGTGCGCGTTCTTTGTGTTCGGCCAGGATGTGTGCGGTCAGCGCTACTACCGGTGTGCGAGTTCGCTGGTTGCCGACCTCCCAGGCACGCAATTGCTGGGTGGCGGAGAAACCATCGAGGATTGGCATTTCGCAGTCCATCAACACCAGGTCGTAGCGCTGGGCCTTCATCGCTTTCAAGGCTTCCTCACCATTGCAGGCGGTGTCCGGCTGAAGGTTGAGCTTGCCGAGCATGCCGCGAATCACTTTGGTTGAAATGCTGTTGTCTTCGGCCACCAGAATGCGGAAATCGCTCGGCACCATGATCGCGGCAGGCACGCCGCTTGGCAGTTGCTGCGAGACGGCCAGGCCTTTGCTGCGTTGGCTCAGTTCGTCCGCCAGCGTGGTCTTGAGGGTGTAGCCGGCCACGGGTTTGGCGAGGATGCGCTTGATCCCGGCATTGCGCGCGATGACCTTGCTCGGCGCGTTGCTGATGCCAGTGAGCATGATCAGCAGAATGTCGTGATTCAGGCTCGGGTCTTCCTTGATCTTCGCCGCCAGCTGCATGCCGGTCATGCCGGGCATGTTCTGGTCGAGCAGGACCACGTCGAAGTAGTCACGCAGGTGCGCCTTGGTGCGCAGCAGGGCGAGGGCTTCCTTCCCGGAAGGTACGGCGCTGACGTTCAGCCCCCAGGCGCTGCATTGCTGCACCAGGACTTTGCGGCAGGTGTCATTGTCGTCCACCACCAGCACCCGGGCGCCTTGCAGCGGGCCATCGAGATCGGAGGTCGGGTGTTCGAGGCGCTCGGGGTCCAGCGGCAAGGTCAGCCACAGTGTGCTGCCCTGATTGCTGCCGCTCTTGATGCCGAATTCACCCTGCATCAGCAGAATCAATTGGCGAGCGATCACCAGCCCCAGGTTACCACCCAGACGTGTGGCGGAAAGGAAGTTCTTGCTGTGCAGTTCGGCATGCAGCAGGGCTTCCCGTTCTTCGGCATCCATCGGTTGCCCGCTGTCTTGCACGGCAATGCGCAAGCGCGGTTTGTGACTGCGTTCGTCGAGGGCAACGACGATCAGGATTTCGCCTTCGTCGGTTTTCTTCAGAGCGTTTTCCAGCAGGCTCAGCAGCGTTTGGCGCAGACGCGTCGGGTCACCGCTGATCACGCGAGGGACCTGTGGCTGGATGAAACTGATCAGCTCGACGTTCTGTTGTTCGGCCTTGGCGCGGAAGATGCTCAGGCAATCTTCGATCAGTGCGTTGAGGTCGAACTGCACGTCGTCGAGTTCGATTTGTCCGGACTCGAGCTTGGAGATGTCTAGGATTTCATTGATCAACGTCAGCAGTTCATTGCCGGCGCTGTGGATGGTTTGCACGTAGTCGCGTTGTTTAACCGACAGCGGGGTGCCCAGCAGTAGCTCGGTCATGCCCAGTACGCCATTCATCGGGGTGCGGATTTCGTGGCTGATTTTTGCCAGGAACTCGGCTTTGGCATTGATCTCGGCATTACTTGCAGCCAGTTCGCGGCTGACGCTGAAGCGGTCTTCGGTGATGCTGCGCTGGCGTTCGCTCAGGGCGATGCTCATCAGCACGCCGCTGATGCAGATGAAGGCCATCAAGGTCATGATCAGGCCTTGCGGTGCAACCAGGGTCAGCCCCAGCAGCGCCGGCAGGATGATCAGCGTGCCGACGTTGAACACCACCATCGCGGCGACGAACAGGCGTGCCGGCCGGTAACCCTTTTGCCAGTGATAGGCGCTGACAAAGAGCATGCTCAGGCCCGCCAGGGCCACCAGGGCATAGGTGATGATGTTCAGCGGCAGGGTGTCGACGAACAGCAACAGCAGACTGCACAGGACAATGAACAGGATGTCCCCCAGCAGCAATCTGTTCAATGGATGCGGGCCCAGCGGGGCAAAGAAGCGGTAGGCGAACATCAGGCCGCAAGGGGCCGTCAGCAGTAGCGCCAGGTAGGCGCCGGGTGTTTGCACGGCATGCCAGTCGGGAAGCCATGGACCCGCCAGGTTCAGCAGCAGCACCAGGCTCAGCAACAGCAACCCCTCGCACGCGGCCAGCCAGAGACTGCTTCGCGAGCGGCTATAGCCGTAGCGCGTGAGGTTATACAGGATCAGCATCGCGATGCAGCCAAAAAACAGGCCGTAGATCAACGTCTGGTTCTGGTGCGCCGCCACCATCACCGCCGATTGCAGGGTGATATAGGGCCGCAACTCGTGTTCGGAAACCAGACGCAGATAAACGTCGAGGGGCTTGTCGCTTTGAGGCAGCGGCAACATGAAGTCGCTGCTGGGGAGCGGTCGCTCGCTCTGCGGTTGCTCGTTGCCGCTGGTCAATTGCTCGATCAGCGTATCGCCATCCAGAACGTAGAGGTTCAGGTGCAACAAATCGGGGGCGAAGATGCGCAGCAGTTGTTCGTGTTTGCCAGGGCTGAGCTTGAAACGCAGCCACAACGCGCCACTGGGTTCGGCGGCGGTGATCTGGTCGAGTTCGATCGGGCTGAATTGGTTGGTGTGGCGAGCCGAGCGGATATCGCTCAGTTGCAGGTCTGCCTGTTCGTCGAGCAATACCGCCCAGCCACTGCCTTGCGCGGCCTGGGCCGGGAGCATGCAGAGCAGGGTCAGCAGAATGACGGTGAAGCCTATGGCAATCCTGAGCCAGCGCACGGCGAAATCCCTTCGTAGATTGATGCCAGATTATAACTATGCGCGGCGCCGGAATAGTACGGCAAGGGCCATAGGCCCCTGCCTAGCCGAATGGATAGCTTATTCCTGATTTTCGCCACGCTCACGGGCAATGGCGCGGTAGCCAATGTCCTTGCGGTAGAAACAGCCTTCCCAGTTGATTTGTGCGGCCAGTTTATAGGCCTGCTGCTGCGCGGCATCGACGCTTGCGCCCATGGCGGTGGCGCAAAGTACCCGACCGCCGGCGGTCACCACCTTACCGTCCTTGAGTGCGGTACCGGCGTGGAAGACTTTGCCTTCCAGTGCAGCAGCGGCATCCAGACCTTCGATGGCCGCGCCCTTGGCGTAATCGCCCGGGTAGCCGCCGGCAGCCAGTACGATGCCGACGCTTGGACGTGGATCCCATTGAGCTTCGACTTTGTCCAGTGCCTGTGCCAGCGCCGCTTCGACCAGCAATACCAGGCTCGACTGCAGGCGCAGCATCACCGGTTGGGTCTCGGGGTCGCCGAAACGGCAGTTGAACTCGATGACTTTCGGGTTGCCGGCCTTGTCGATCATCAAGCCAGCATAGAGGAAGCCGGTGTAGACGTTGCCTTCTTCGGCCATGCCACGCACGGTTGGCCAGATCACCAGGTCCATGACGCGTTGGTGAACTTCGCTGGTGACCACCGGGGCAGGGGAGTAGGCACCCATGCCGCCCGTGTTCGGGCCGGTGTCGGCATCGCCAACACGTTTGTGGTCCTGGCTGGTGGCCATCGGCAGTACGTTCTTGCCGTCGACCATGACGATGAAGCTGGCTTCCTCGCCATCGAGGAACTCTTCGATGACCACGCGCGAACCGGCGTCGCCAAAAGCGTTGCCGGCGAGCATGTCGCGTACGGCGTCTTCGGCCTCGGTCAGGGTCATGGCGACGATCACGCCTTTACCGGCAGCCAGGCCGTCGGCCTTGATCACGATCGGCGCACCTTTTTCACGCAGATAAGCCAGGGCTGGCTCGATTTCGGTGAAGTTCTGGTAGTCGGCCGTCGGGATCTTGTGGCGAGCAAGGAAGTCCTTGGTGAATGCCTTGGAGCCTTCCAGCTGTGCAGCGCCCGCAGTTGGGCCGAAGCAGTCCAGGCCACGTTGGCGGAACAGATCGACCACGCCCGCAACCAGCGGGACTTCCGGACCGACGATGGTCAGGGAGACGTTTTTCTCGGCAAAATCGGCCAACTGCTCAAGGGCCAGCACGTCGATAGCGACGTTCTCGCATTTGGCTTCAATGGCAGTGCCGGCGTTGCCCGGGGCAACGAAGACTTTCTGTACGCGCGGATCCTGAGCGACTTTCCAGGCCAGGGCGTGTTCACGGCCACCGCTGCCAATGATCAAAACATTCATTTCAAAACCTCGGATGACGCTAATTCTGTTTTAGAACCTAAAGCGCTTCACGCCGTAGGAGGTTGCAATGACGTCGGTAGATGCAAGGCGGAGCCCACCTCGATGAGCGGAGTTGCCTCTAGGCAATGAGCATCATCGAGGTGGGCTCCAACGCAGCAGATGCCGGCGTCAGTGCGACCGTTGTCGTATTAGTGACGGAAGTGGCGCATGCCGGTGAATACCATGGCGATGCCGGCT
This sequence comes from Pseudomonas fluorescens HK44, assembly GCF_000217955.3. Lineage (GTDB taxonomy): Bacteria > Pseudomonadota > Gammaproteobacteria > Pseudomonadales > Pseudomonadaceae > Aquipseudomonas > Aquipseudomonas fluorescens_AQ. Next base: position 115,493 of record NZ_AFOY02000023.1, read on the forward strand.
TCATCAGCGGCCGCAATCACTTCGTTGTCACGCATCGAACCGCCCGGTTGGATCACCGCAGTGATGCCGACCTTGGCGGCGTTGTCGATGCCGTCGCGGAACGGGAAGAACGCGTCCGAGGCCATGACCGCGCCTTGCACTTGCAGGCCGGCGTGTTCAGCTTTGATGGCAGCGATGCGCGCAGAGTTCACGCGGCTCATCTGGCCAGCGCCGACACCGATGGTCTGACGGTTCTTGGCGTAGACGATGGCATTGGATTTGACGTACTTGGCGACTTTCCAGGCGAAGATCAGGTCGTTGATCTCTTGCTCGGTCGGTGCGCGCTTGGTCACCACCTTCAGGTCTTCGCTGCCGATCATGCCGATGTCGCGGCTCTGTACCAGCAAGCCGCCGTTGACGCGCTTGTAGTCCCAGGCGGCGGCACGCTCAGCCGACCATTGGCCGCAGGCCAGCAGGCGAACGTTGGCCTTGGCGGCGACGATGGCACGGGCTTCGTCGCTGACCGATGGGGCGATGATCACTTCGACGAACTGACGCTCGACGATGGCTTTGGCGGTTTCAGCGTCCAGTTCGCGGTTGAACGCGATGATGCCGCCGAAAGCCGATTCGGTGTCGGTGGCGTAAGCCAGTTCGTACGCCTGACGGATACCGCCTTCGGCGTCCGGGCTCACGGCAACGCCGCACGGGTTGGCGTGCTTGACGATGACGCAGGCCGGTTTGACGAAACTCTTCACGCACTCCAGCGCAGCGTCGGTGTCGGCCACGTTGTTGTACGACAGTTCTTTGCCTTGCAGTTGGGTCGCGGTAGCGATGCCGACTTCGGCGGGCTTGGCTTCAACGTAGAACGCCGCGCTCTGGTGCGGGTTCTCGCCATAGCGCATTTCCTGAGCCTTGATGAATTGGCTGTTGAAGGTGCGCGGGAATTCGCTGCGACCTTCGGTGGTGAGGGTTTCAGCGGCCTGGTTCACGGTGCCCATGTAGTTGGCGATCATGCCGTCGTAGGCAGCGGTGTGTTCGAAGGCCTTGAGCATCAGGTCGAAACGCTGGGCGTAGGTCAGGCCACCGGCCTTGAGGCTTTCCAGTACGCTGGCGTAATCGCTGGCGTTCACCACGATGGCCACGTCTTTGTGGTTCTTGGCGGCCGAGCGCACCATGGTCGGGCCGCCGATATCGATGTTCTCGATCGCGGTCGGCAGATCGCAGCCTGGTTTGTTGATGGTGGCTTCGAACGGGTAGAGGTTAACGGCGACCAGATCGATCGGCTTGATGCCGTGCTCGTTCATGATGGCGTCGTCGATACCGCGACGACCGAGGATCCCGCCGTGGATTTTCGGGTGCAGGGTTTTCACCCGACCGTCCATCATTTCTGCGAAACCGGTGTAATCCGCGACTTCCACAGCGGCTACGCCATTGTCCTGCAGCAGCTTGAATGTCCCACCGGTGGAGAGGATCTCGACGCCCAGAGCTTCGAGCTCCTTGGCGAATTCGAGGATCCCGGTCTTGTCGGAAACGCTGATCAAGGCGCGGCGGATCGGCAGGCGGGTGGTCTGGTCGGTCATCTCAATTTCCATCAAAAGCAAAGGAAGTCAGCAAAAAAGGCGACCGGTTTTACGCGGGCGCCTTTCTGGTTTGATTGAATGCTTACAACAAATCGTACTGCTTGAGTTTCTTGCGCAAGGTGCCACGGTTCAGTCCCAGCAGCTCACTGGCCTTGGTCTGATTGCCCTTGACGTAGTTCATCACGCTTTCGAGCAGGGGAGCCTCGACTTCGGAGAGCACCAGGTTGTACACATCCGTGACGGCAGCGCCTTCAAGGTGGGCGAAATAATTGTGCAGCGCCTTCTCGACACTCCCGCGAAGGGTCTGGCCTTCTTCGCTCGGTGTATTGAGGTGCTGTTTCAAATTTACGTTGTCGCTCACGGGTGCTGTTCCACTCACTAAAGTCTCGGTCATCATCGTCATGCGGCCACCCCTTCTCCGTCCCCTGTCAGGCTCTTGTAGCGCTCGGCGAAGAACTCCCGAACGTTGGCGCATTGTGTTTCCGTACCATCCAAACGATTGAAGTGGGCGCGAAACTCCCTGGCGCCCGGCAGGGTTGCGAGATACCAGCCGACATGCTTGCGGGCGATGCGTACGCCCATGACATCTCCATAGAAAGCATGGAGCGCGGCCAGATGCTCAAGCAGAATACGTTCCACCTCGATCAATTCCGGTGCCGGGAGTTTTTCGCCGGTACGCAGATAATGCTCGATCTCACGAAAAATCCATGGCCGCCCCTGGGCAGCCCGGCCTATCAGCAGGCCATCGGCACCGGTCGCGTCAAGCACGTGCCGGGCCTTCTCGGGCGAGTCGATATCGCCATTGGCGAAGACCGGAATCGACACCGCCTGCTTGATCGCGGCAATGGTGTCGTACTCGGCAACACCTGTGTACAGATCGGCACGGGTCCGGCCATGCACCGCCAGCGCTGTAATGCCTGCCTGCTCGGCGATCTTCGCCACCGTCAGGCCGTTCTTGTTCGCCCGGTCCCAGCCCGTGCGGATTTTCAGCGTGACCGGCACATCAACCGCCGCCACGACGGCGTGCAGGATCTCGGTCACCAGTTCTTCATCTTTCAGTAACGCGGAGCCGGCGGCCTTGTTGCAGACCTTCTTGGCCGGACATCCCATGTTGATATCGATAATCTGAGCGCCCAGTTCGACGTTGGCGCGTGCTGCCTCCGCCAGCATCTGTGCATCGCCACCGGCGATCTGTACCGAGCGTGGCTCGGGATCACCTTCGTGGACCATGCGCAGACGCGATTTGCGGGTGTTCCACAAACTCATGTCGCTGGTGACCATTTCCGAGACTACAAGCCCTGCGCCCAGTCGTTTGCACAGCTGACGAAAGGGCTGGTCAGTGACCCCCGCCATCGGGGCGAGAATCAAGCCATTGTGCAATGTATATGGGCCGATGCGTACCGCCGACATAGGACTTCCCTGTTGTGGGGTCGGATCATGAGAGTTCGAAAAAGGGTTGGCATGATACCCGCTCTCGATGACTGGATAAAGGCTGAATTGGATAAAATCTGAACAGTTATTCCGTTATTGCCATCAGTTTGGTTCGAGGCGCCGGGAGTCAGAAAGTGGCCGTCAGCGGTGTGAGACTCGGTGCCGAGTGAAGCGATTCACTCGGGCGAGTGGAAGCTCAGGCTGTAGTTCACGGCTTTGGGGCCCGGATCGAGGATGTCCAGGGCAATATGGATCGGTGTTTGCGGTGGCATTTCTGCGAGGTCCGCGAGGTCGCCATTGAGGTATTCGCCCGGTTTGAAACGGCGGCTGGCGATCAGGTGGCCATTGAGATCGGCAAAGCGTAGCTCCAGCAGCGGGAACGGCTGTGAGAACGACGCGCGGTTGTAGATGATCGCGTCGACCACCAGTGCGCCGCTGAAGTCCGGGTGACTGCGCACCACCAGGTTGCTGCTTTTGATTTTTGCGATGTCGACCTTGGACGGCACGCTGCAACCGATGTGCGGGCACGCTTGCTGGAACCAGGGGCGGTATTGGTCCTGACGGGCCAGTTCGTCGAAATGATAGGCAATGTACTGGCCGGCAAGCGCTGCTGCGCCTAGCAGGACCATCAGGCCCCAAAAGAACCGGCGACCCCAGGGTGAGCGGCGTTTTTGCCAGTCGAGCTGTAGCGGGTCGTCGACCAGGTCCTGCAACACCTCGTCATGCATGGCCGATTCGTTGCGTGTGCGCTTCTTGCGTGCAGGCTCGGGCTCATGGGCTTCGTCGTCGAGGTCGTCATCGGTCGCGGACAGGCGTTCGTGTTTCGCTGGAGACTCCGACGTTTCGAATGGTTGGTCGAAGCGCAACTGCGGTGCCTCTGGCTCATCGTCCAGATCGACCAGTTCGAGCGACAGCGAGGGTTCGGTGCGCGAGGGTTTTTCCGGCTCGTCGGCGATGTCTGCCGATCGGTGGCTCTCGGTCGGTGGGTGCGTGTGCTCGCTGGCCAGCGCGCGTTCGGCGGCGGATTCACTGAACAGGCTGTCGGACCACGGCTCTTCGCCTTCGGATGTATCCCGGCGGGCGCTCAGCGAGTCTTCCTTGTGCTTGCGCTCATGGCCGAACTCTTTGGTGGGCTGGATTTCCCGTTGTTCGAGCTTGGCGAGTTCTTCGTCGAGGTCGAGGCTGTCCAGATCCAGTTCGGTGGCTGTCCACTGCTTCTGGCTGATGGCCCGTTGCGTGGGGGGGGCAACCGGAGGCGGGGTCTTGAGGGCGATAGCTTCCTTGCCCGTGCGTTGTTCGAGCAACTGCCGTGCGGCATTGAACACTTGCAGGCAAGAGCCGCAGCGAACCACCCCACGGGCCACGCTCAATTGGGCGTGGCTGACGCGGAAACTGGTCTGGCAATGCGGGCACTGGGTGACGAAGCTATCGGTCATGCGGCCATCCGGAGTATGCAGGCGCTCATTTTAGCGCCGACGGCCGGTAATGCGCACCCAGCCATCGCGATTGGCAATCGGGTCCAGTTCAAAGTCCTTGGCATAAGCCTCTGCGACTTCCGGGCCTTGCTCGGCGAGGATGCCCGACAGTGCCAGGCGACCGCCGGGCTTGACCAGGCTGGACAGTTGCGGGGCCAGGGAAACCAGTGGTCCGGCGAGAATGTTGGCCACCAGCACGTCAGCCTGCACCTGCGGCAGATCCTGGGGCAGGTACAGCGGAAATTTCGCTTCGGCAATGTTGTTGCGCCCGGCGTTGTCGCGGGAGGCTTCCAGCGCCTGCACGTCAATGTCGGTGCCGACCGCTTCCTTGGCGCCCAGCAGCAGGGCGGCAATCGCGAGGATCCCCGAGCCACAGCCGAAGTCCAGTACGTGGCAGTCCTTCAGGTCCTGGCCATCAAGCCATTCCAGGCACAAGGCGGTGGTGGGGTGGGTGCCGGTGCCGAACGCCAGGCCCGGATCGAGCAGCAGGTTGACTGCATCAGGCTCGGGCGCAGCGTGCCAGCTCGGGACGATCCACAGGCGCTGGCCGAAGCGCATTGGCTGGAAGTTGTCCATCCAGCTGCGTTCCCAGTCCTGGTCTTCGATGACTTCGCAGTGATGCTCGGGCAATGGGCTGCCGGTCAGCAGCTCAAGGTGAGCCAGCACGCTGGCAGCTTCGGTGCCGCCCTCGAACAGGGCCAACAGGTGAGTGTGCGACCACAGTGGGGTGGTGTTCAGTTCCGGCTCGAAGATCGGCTGATCTTCGGCGTCCATGAACGTTACCGATACGGCGCCCACTTCAAGGAAAGCGTCTTCGTAGGTTTCGGCTTGTTCTGGGCTGATGGCGAGACGGACTTGCAGCCAAGGCATGGCGGGCACCTTTGAAAAATATAGTGTGCAGCCTAGCGGGCTGCGAGAAGCGCGCAAGTTTACGCGAGAGCGGCGCAGAAGACGACCGGCTTGCCAGGGATATACCTGTGGCGAGGGAGCTTGCTCCCGCTGGAGCGCGAAGCGGTCCAAAAATGGGCGCCTCGGTTTTACCTGGGACACAACTGTTGGATGGTTTGCGGCTGCTTCGCAACCGAGCGGGAGCAAGCTCCCTCGCCACAAGGGTTCTGCATTCAGTAATCCCGGATACAACAAAGCCGCTCGAAAGCGGCTTTGTTGGTCTGGATCAAGCTTTAGTGTTGTGCCGCCAGCTTGTGTTCCAGGTAGTGGATGTTGACTCCACCTTTGCAGAAGCCTTCGTCGCGGGTCAGGTCGCGGTGCAGCGGGATGTTGGTCTTGATCCCGTCGACCACGATTTCGTCCAGCGCATTGCGCATGCGCGCCATGGCTTCTTCACGGGTTGCCCCGTAAGTGATCAGTTTGCCGATCAACGAATCGTAGTTCGGTGGAACGGCGTAGCCGCTGTACAGGTGCGAATCAACCCGCACACCGTTACCGCCCGGGGCATGGAAATGCTTGACCGTGCCTGGGCTTGGCATGAAGGTTTTCGGGTCTTCGGCGTTGATCCGGCATTCCAGCGCGTGACCGCGGATGACCACGTCATCCTGGGTGAACGACAGTGGGTTGCCGGCGGCGATGCTGAGCATCTCCTTGACGATGTCGATGCCGGTGACCATTTCCGAAACCGGGTGCTCTACCTGGACACGAGTGTTCATCTCGATGAAGTAGAAGCTGCCGTTTTCGTACAGGAACTCGAAAGTGCCTGCGCCACGGTAACCGATGTCGATGCACGCCTTGACGCAGCGGGCGAAGACTTCCTGGCGAGCCTTCTCGTCGATGCCCGGTGCCGGCGCTTCTTCGAGAACCTTCTGGTGGCGACGTTGCAGCGAGCAATCGCGGTCACCCAGATGGATGGCGTGGCCCTGGCCATCGGAAAGTACCTGAACTTCCACGTGGCGTGGGTTGGTCAGGAATTTTTCCAGATAGACCATCGGGTTGCCGAACGCCGCGCCAGCTTCGGAGCGGGTCAGTTTTGCCGAGGAAATGAGGTCTTCTTCTTTGTGCACAACGCGCATGCCGCGACCACCGCCGCCGCCAGCGGCTTTGATGATCACCGGGTAACCGACTTCGCGACCAATGCGCAGAGCGGTTTCTTCGTCTTCCGGCAGCGGGCCGTCGGAACCTGGAACGGTTGGAACGCCGGCAGCGATCATGGCGTGCTTGGCCGAAACCTTGTCGCCCATCAGGCGGATGGTTTCAGCTTTCGGGCCGATGAAGGCGAAGCCGGAGTTTTCCACCTGTTCGGCGAAGTCGGCGTTTTCCGCGAGGAAGCCATAGCCTGGGTGAATGGCGGTGGCGCCAGTCACTTCGGCAGCGGCAATGATCGCCGGGATGTGCAGGTAAGAGTGCGCGGCCGATGCCGGACCGATGCAAACCGATTCGTCTGCCAGGCCCAGGTGCATCAGCTCCTTGTCGGCCTTGGAGTAAACGGCGACGGTCTTGATGCCCATCTCTTTGCAGGCACGCAGGATCCGCAGGGCGATTTCACCGCGGTTGGCGATCAGAACTTTTTCCAACTTCGCAGGTTTCAACATCGTTGGCTCTCCGCGGTTCAAACGATGGTGAACAGCGGTTGGTCGTACTCAACCGGCTGGCCGTCTTCGACGAGGATGGATTCGATCACACCGCTGCTTTCAGCTTCGATGTGGTTCATCATCTTCATGGCTTCGACGATGCACAGGGTGTCGCCTTTCTTCACGCTCTGGCCAACTTCAACGAAGGACGGCGAGGACGGCGAAGATTTGCGATAGAACGTGCCCACCATTGGCGAACGGGCAACGTTGCCGTTCAGTACTGGCGCAGCGGGAGCGGCCGGTGCAGCGGCAGCAGCAGGCGCGGCAGCAGCGACAGGTGCCGGAGCCGGAGCGTGCATTGGCGCAGGAGCGTAGTACTGCTGGGCCGGGGTTTTGCTATGGCGGCTGATGCGTACGGACTCTTCGCCTTCCTTGATCTCGAGCTCGTCGATGCCGGACTCTTCCAGCAGTTCGATCAGTTTCTTAACTTTACGGATATCCATGAATCATCAACTCCCAAGGGTCGGTCAGGGGCGTTTAACGCTTGTTGTTCAAGCCGTTGCCTGTCTTTCAAGCTGCTCTAGTGCGGCCTCCAGGGCCAGTCGATAACCGCTGGCGCCAAGGCCGCAGATCACTCCCACCGCAACGTCGGAGAAGTAAGAGTGATGGCGGAAAGGTTCGCGTTTGTGCACGTTAGACAAATGCACTTCGATGAATGGGATGCTCACCGCCAGCAGCGCGTCACGTAATGCGACACTTGTATGCGTAAAAGCTGCTGGATTGATCAAAATGAAATCCACACCCTCGCCGCGAGCGGCGTGAATGCGGTCGATCAATTCATACTCGGCGTTGCTTTGCAGGTAGAGCAAATGGTGGCCGGCATTGCGCGCACGCTGTTCCAGATCCTGATTGATCTCGGCCAGGGTCACTGCCCCATAGACGCCCGGTTCGCGGGTGCCGAGCAGGTTCAGGTTGGGTCCGTGCAGTACCAGTAGGGTCGCCATTGGCTGTTCCTTGTTATCTGTGTGCAGTTATCAGAACCCGGCGACTATGCCGCAAAGCCTTTGTGACTGTCCAGTTCTCTGCAATAGCCAGCACAATGACCGATGATTGCGCGAAATATGTGACCAACCGATTAAATCCGGTCATTCGCTTTAGCGACACGTTCGGCGAAGTCCCTTGCATTGATCTCGCCAATCACCCGCACATCGCCACGTTCATTGCCGTCCTTGCCGAAAAACATCAGCGCCGGTGGTCCGAACAGCTTGTAACGGTCGAGCAGGGCGCGCTGTTCGGCGTTACTGGCGGTGATGTCGAAGCGAACCAGTCGATAACCTTTAAGGCGCTCGACGACGTTGCGCTCGTTAAGCACCTCGTGTTCGATGACTTTGCAACTGATGCACCAGTCGGCGTACCAGTCGAGCAGCAGCGGGGTGTTGGCGGATTTTGCTTCGGCGAGCACGCGATCGAGTTCCGCCGGGGTGCTGATGGTTTGCCATTCACTCGGGTTTTGCGCTTGGGTGATGCCAGGAGCATTAATGACTTTTGGCTGGCTTATCGGACTGAACGGATCGGCCTGGCCGCTGAAGGCGCCGTACCAACATGCCAACCCGTAAAACACCAGGAGCATCCCCAGCAGTTGGCCGAGGCGTTTTCGCGGCGGTTTATAGCCAAGTTCCAGCGCCCCGAGGAACAAGCCAACCCCGGCTGCCAGCAAGCCGATCAGCAGCAAGGTGATGGGGCCGGGCAATACCCGGCTGAGCAAGCCGATTGCCAAGCCCAGCAGCAATACGCCAATCGCGTTTTTCACGTAGACCAGCCATGGGCCGCTTTTCGGCAGCCAGGCCGCGCCGCCGGTGGCGACCAGCAACAATGGCGCGCCCATCCCCAGGCCCAGAACGAACAGCTTCAACGCACCGCCCAGCGCATCGCCGCTGGCGCTGATATACAGCAACGCACCGGCCAGAGGCGCGGACACACACGGCGAAACCAGCAGGCTCGACACCACGCCCAGCACCGCCGCGCCCCACAGCGAACCCCCTTCAGTGCGACCGGCAATGCGGTCCAGGCGGCTGCTGATCACGTGGGGTAATTTCAGTTCGAATACGCCGAACATCGCTAACGCAAACACCGCGAAGAACAAGGCAAACGGCGCCAGCACCCACGCAGATTGCAGGCGTGCCTGAAGGTTCAGTTGGGCGCCGAACAACCCCATCAACGCGCCGAGCACGGCGAAACAGGCGGCCATCGGCAGGACGTAGGCCAGCGACAGATTAAAGCCGCGTAGCCCGCCGACCTGACCGCGCAACACTACGCCGGAGAGGATCGGCAGCATCGGTAGCACGCAAGGGGTAAACGTCAGGCCAAGGCCCGCGAGGAAGAACAGCGCCAGTTCGCGCCAGCGCAAGCCCGCGACACTGGTCGGGGAGGTAATGGCTGCACCGTCGATCTTCAGGCGTTCGGTTTCCGGTGGATAACACAGGCCTTTATCGGCGCAGCCCTGGTAGGTGACGGCCAGCGTGAAACCCCGCTGATCGGCGCTGTTGCGTGGCAGGTCGACGTCGAGAATCCCGTGGTAGACCTCGACGTCACCGAAGTATTCATCGTGCTTTTTTTCGCCCGAAGGCAACTGTGCAGCGCCCAGGCCGATGTCGGCGGGCTCGCTGTGGAACTGGAAGCGATGCCGGTAGAGGTAGTAACCCTCAGTGGCGACAAAGCGCAGCTTGATCGATTGCGGCGTGCTCTCTACCAGACTCAGCTGAAAGGCTTCGCGCACGGGCAGGAAGTCGGCGCTGTTGTTGATCGAGCCTAGGGTCGAACTGGGGCGACTGTCCAAAAGGCCGGCGGCATTCACCGGCAGGACCAGCACTAACAGCATCAGGCAGAGCAGACGGCGCATGACAATCTCGCGTATCGGAAGTGAGCGCATGATAGCGGACGGAGCCGATGACTGCCGAGCCAGGGGTTTCGATGATCCATTGTGGCGAGGGAGCTTGCTCCCGCTCGACTGCATAGCAGTCGCAAAGCCATAGAGCAAGGTATGCCTGAAACAGCCGAGTGGCAGGTTTCAGGGTTGCTGCGCAACCCAGCGGGAGCAAGCTCCCTCGCCACAGAGATCAGCGTCGCTCAGAGTTGGTGTCAGACGCGGAAGGCTTGAACGGCGGTATGCAGCTGGCCACCCAGCACCAGCAGATTCTCGCCCTGACTGCGGCCTTCGCCAATACGCACCAGGTTATCCCCACCCAACTGATGAATCCGCTCGCTGTGATCGCGGATTTCACTGACAGCACCACTTTGTTGCGCCGTCACATCGGCGATGCGCACGGCAGTGTCGGCAATGGTCTGGATGGCCCCGACGATTTTATCCAGTGCACCGTCAGCCGCTTGTGCCTGATTGGCGGTGGTTTCGGCATGTTCGACCTGAGCGCGCATGCCTTCCACCGATTGCCGCGCAGCCTGTTGCAGGCCGGCAATCAAGGTCTGGATTTCTGCGGTGGCGCCGGCGGTGCGTTGCGCCAGCGAACGAACCTCCTCGGCGACCACCGCAAAACCGCGACCCATTTCCCCTGCGCGGGCGGCTTCAATCGCCGCGTTCAGGGCGAGGAGGTTGGTCTGATCGGCAATCGAGCGAATCACCGTCAGTACGCCGCCGATGGTGGCCGACTCTTCGGCCAGATGCTCGATCATTTGTGCATTGCCCTGGACTTCGCCAACCAGCGCGTGCAGTCCGGCGAGGCTCAAGCCAATCACCTTTTGCCCGTGCTCGACCGCAAGACCGGCGTGACGGCTGGCGTCGGCAGCCTGACTGGCATCGTCGGCGACTTGCTGGATGGTGGCTTCCAGCTCGCCAAGCGAATCGCGGATCAGCGCGGTGTCGCCGGCCTGATGTTCGGCGCCGCTGTGCAAGTTGCTGCTCAGCTCGGCTAATATCCGGCTGCTGCCAGCCACCTGTTCGGCGTTCAGGCGGATCGTCCCGACCAGATCCACCAGATAAGCGCGCAGGCGATTCAGCGACTCTTGAATATCGTGCAGCTCTCGGTTGGTTGCGCCGAGCTGGATGTCCCGACTGAAGTCGCCTTCCGCCCAGGTCGACAGCGCTGGCGCCAGGTTGGTCAGCACACGGGCGAGGCGACGTTGCAAGGTGTCGATGAGCAGCGCGATCAGCAGGATCAGGCCGATCATCACGCCCTGCATCAGCCGCACTTCACCCTGGATTTGCCCGTGTTGCGCGCGAACCGCCGGCTCCAGTCCGGCAATGGCCTGCTGCACGGCGGCAATTTTCAGGTGGGTGGCGGCGCTGAGGTCGGCGCGCTTCTGAATCTGTTCGCGGGTCCGGCCGAGTTCGGCGGGGTAGCGGGTGAGCAGGCTGGCGAGTTCACGTTTGAAACCGGTACCGGCATCTTCGGCGACGGTTTTTTCAGTGTTTTCCAGGCCCATCATCGCCGAGAAATCGCCGGTATTCGATTCTTGGCTGGCGGTCACGCCAAGCAGCGGCAGCGCTTCGATCAGCTCGGCCTGAGTGCGGATGCTGCTGACTTCGCGCTCGACATCGGCCGCCAGTTCGCTGCGGCCACTGCTGACCAGTTTGTCCCGGGCCAGTGAGAGTTTGCCCACGTGCTGCGAGGCTATGAGCAAGGGTGGAAGATAGGCGGCAGCGGCAGGCGTATTGGCGCTGGTGGCGTATTGGCTGAGTTGCTCCAGGCTGGAGCCCAGTTCGCGCTCGGCCTGGAGCAGCAAGGCTTGCGGATCACCCGCCAGTTTGCCGGCGGCCAACAGGTCGGTCTTGCTGAAGTCATCGAGGCTGGCAAGGCTCGGCCGCACACTGTCGGCCAGGCCGACCGGCAGTTCGTCGAGTTCTTTTTGCAGGGTCTCGATGGCCTGGCTGGCGCTGCTCAGGCGCAGGGCATCGCCGTTGGCCAGGTAGTCTTCGACGTTGCGCGCTACTTGATTTTCAAAGTGCTGCGACAGGCCCAGGTAGCGCTCCATCAACAGATAAGGACGCTCCAGGGCTTTTTGCGACCACCATAGGGTGGCGCCGAGTGCGAGGCACACCGCAACTAAAAGCAGGGTATTGAGATTGGTCAGCAACTTCAGGCGCATCGCGGTTCTACCAACGACAGAATGGCAAGTGCCTGAAGTTATTGCGTTTGTGTTACAGGGTTATGACCGAGTCAGTGGATTTTGGTGAAAAAGTGGCATTTTGACTTGATGGCCGCGCCGCTTGAACGCGATTGCGTCCGGCGTTCTTGGCGCGATACAACGCCTCGTCCGCCTGGCTGGCCATCATCAGGCTGTCGGAATCTTCGTGCAGGTCCACCACGCCGGCGCTGAACGTGCACCAGAGGTCCTGCGGCTGGGCCGGGTAGTGGATCTCGGCAAAGCGCTGGCGGATTTCATCGAGCACTTTACAGGCCGATTCGATATCGGTGTCCGGCATCACGATGGCGAACTCTTCACCGCCATACCGGCCGATGAAGTCGGTCTTGCGCAGGCGTTGCTTGAGAAACAGTGCCAGGCTCTTGATCACCCGGTCGCCCATGGGGTGGCCGTGGCTGTCGTTGACCCGTTTGAAGTGGTCAATGTCGAGCATCGCAAAGCTCAATGGCTTGTTCTCGCGGCGGGCGCGGAAGCTGCAGTCTTCGAGCAATTGCAGAATATGGGTGTGGTTATAGAGGCCGGTCAGGCTGTCACGGACCATTCGCGCCTTGAGGTTGCGCGCCCGGGCTGCACGGTTGCGCACGGTGGTGATCAGGTGCCGCGGCTTGATCGGCTTGGTCAGGAAGTCGTCGCCACCTTCGCTCATGGCGTCGAGCTGCTTGTCCAGGTCGTCTTCGGCCGACAAGTAGATGATCGGCACGCTGACGTAACGGTCATTGTGCCGGATCACCTTGGCCAGTTCGGTGCCGGTGCAGGTCGGCATGTACATGTCGAGGATGATCAGGTCGGGCTGGAAATCCGCCAGCTCGGCCATCGCCTGAATCGGCTCGATCAAGGTGCGGGTGACGATCCCGGCGCTGTTGAGCAGGCGCTCGGTGTGCAGGGCCTGGGCACGGGAGTCGTCGATGATCAGCACTTTATAAGGTTCGTACTGGGCGACGCAGGTCAGCACTTCGATCTTTTCCAGCAGGCTCGACGCATCGAGGGTGCCGGTCAGAAACTCCTGGCCGCCGGCGCGTACGGCCGCGAGGCGGGTCGGGGTGTCGGTTTCCAGCAGGCTGAAAAACAGCAGCGGCAGTTTGTGCTCAAGACCGGTCTGAGCTTCAGCCGCCAATTGCAAACCCATGCCGGGGCCGCTGAAGTCGACGTCCATGACAATCGCTGCCGGCAGCCGCTCGACCATCGAGGAGCGAAACGCCGCCACGCTGTCCAGCGATTGCGCGCTGAGACCGAAAAATTCGAGTTGCTTGGCCAGTCGCTCGGCGCGGTCGTGATCTTGCAGCATCACGTAGATCGGCTTGCGCAGTGGCGGTAGAAAGGTTTGTTCGAGTTGGTCGCCATGCCGCAGGCCGGTGCGCGACAGGCGCTGCATCAGGCGATTGAGGTCGGTGATCAGCCCGCTGCTCAGGCGCCCGCGGTTGGCATCGACGGCCGCAAGCGACTGGCCGATGCTGTGTGCCAGGTGGGTGTGCTCGGGTTGTTCGAAGCGTTCGGCGAAACGCAGCAGGCGCAGGTTTGCTTCACTCAGCTCTGCCAGGTCAGTGCCTGACCATTCACAGCGTTGCAGGCGCTGCCATATCTCAAGAATCTGACGTGCTTGATGAATTACCCGCTGGGCAAAGTGGTGCTTGAGGCGCTCACGGCTGGGGTCTTCTGGCTCGGTCATATCCTGGCTACTAGTTAGGGTGCATGCTGAGATCGACTGATGGCCCTATGCTAGCACCTCTTTCCAATGGCATGAGTGTCGTACATCAATAAACTGCAAAGCGAGGTTATTCAGTTCCTGATCGACTGGTCTGAGTTGCCTCGTCATTGCACAGAAAAGGCCCGGTCGGCAGGTGTTTCAGGCGCTTTCTGCGTAATTTCAAGGAAACGGCTGATCGAGTTACGGAGCCCATCTGTCAGGGTTTTCTGATTTTTCGTCGGTGTGAGGCTGACGGTTTTTTCGGCTGTTAGGGTTCAGGGATTCCCCTATAAGCCGTCCACATCATGACCCAGTGTTTCGAAGAACACCGTAGCGATGATCAGCACCTGAACCACAACAGCGCGTCTGTCGCTGACTGTGAATGCAAAGAGGTGCGGCTTTACGGCAGCAAGACTTTGGTCACCGACGTACCGATCCTCACGTGCTCATGCCTCTGGCGTACCTACCAGCGCGAAGCTGAAAAAATCGTCGCACCGGAGGGTGTCTTGATTGCCGACCCGGTAGAGCGCAATCGCGCGATCAACGCTGCCTACGCCCGATTGTGGCTGCATGACTCGCGGTTCCAGTGGGCGGGGCTGGCGGCGTTTGCTTCAAAGCAGGTCGGCTGCGGATTGCTCCACGCGGCGGACAGCGTTGAACGCATCAATGATGAGCGTCAGACCAGGCAGGTTTTGCGAGACAGCCGCCGCGAGTTCGGATTGCTGACGCCGGACAAGATGGCGGAACAGACAGACGCGTTGCTCGACTATAAAGAAGCCGATGCGCGCAATCCTGTTCCCTCCGTGGATTTCCGTTCACGAGGAGAGGATCTGTCGCTGGTGCAGCAGCAATTCAAGCATGTGCACGACATGATGGCGTTGGGTAATACCACGCTGTTTCTGGATGTTTATCCGTTGCATGAGTTTTTTGCGAAGCGTGGGTTGGGGGAGTTGAAGCAGTGTTTGAAAGCGCGTGAAGCAATTTATGGACATCCGAAGTTTCCGGTGCTTTGGCCTGTGGGGCAGAAAAAGCTCCAGTTCGGCCTGATATACCCCGAAGTTTTGCCGGCTTTTGAGGCGATAGAGGCAGGGGATATTGCCAAGAGCGTGGAGTATTTGGCGTCGCATGAGCAGAAAAACATTCTCCAGCCGACAATTTACCAGGACCGCCAATTAGCGGCTTTGCTGCGTGGCAACCACGCTTCCTACGTCACAGGGTTTCCTTCAGGCGTTGCACAGGCTATCGAGTTGACCCTGACTAGCCAATGCCAGCGCGTCAAGGACGGACGGACCATCGGTTTTGGCAACAACCCGTTGGCGGATTTGTCGGACATCGAGCAACGAATGCCATTCGTGCTCCAAGCGGCGGCACGCTTTGATCAGATGCTCAGCGATCACAACCGTAGCGCATTGGAGCAATCGATCAACGAGATCGCATCGGGCGGCAGCGCGCTATGAATCTGCGCCGACGGTTATTGGGCTGGCGCTGCGGCGCCGGCCTTCTGCTTCTGGCTGTTGTAGCTTGGGCCGCCATACATCAGCTAACGCAACCTCTCTGGGATGAGCCGGAAATCGTCCTGAAAATGGGTGGAACATATGACGATTTGCGCAGGAGCTCTTCAGCCCCGTTTAGTTCGGAGATACGGGGGCACGTCTGGTTCGGCATTCCCAAGGTCGATGCAAAATTGCGATTCGTCGACCCGCAGTTCGGGTTTACCACGCCTGCGGCGCGCTTTTTCACTGTCGACTTTGACGACAATGTCATTTTCGGCATTCGCATGTCTCCACAGATCGAGCCGCTCCTGATTGATGACGCGCTTAAGGTCGTTCTCGACCTGCAAGACCAATGGCGCGAGAAAGGTTGGGTGGCGAAGGGACTGCGAAACAATCCAACGATCGTCGATACACCTGAATGGCGGGCCTACCTGCGCAAAGGAATTCTCGCAGGGATAACCTATTGGCAAGCCAACGATAAGTATCAGGTCATGCTGGTAGTGGGTCGCTTCGAGGATTACCGAAACCCGACCGAAGAGCGCTACCTCATCACCCTCGCACTCGCCAAACCCTGGACGCCCTTCGATGAAATCGAAGACATGTACGACGAACCCCGTCACTTCCCCGCCCCACAACCCAAATAAAAAGGAGCTCCACCATGCCAACCCCCGCCTTTATGACCCTCCACGGCGAACGACAAGGTCTCATCAGCAAAGGCGCCTTCACCGAGGCATCAGTGGGCAACATCTATCAGTTGGGCCGTGAGGACCAGATCATGATTCAGGCCCTGAGCCATGGCATTTTTGTGCCTAAAGGGTCGGGGGCGGGGCGTCGGATGCACAAGCCATTGATCATTACCAAGGCGATCGACAAGTCGTCGCCGCTGATCAACATCGCTTTGTGTTCCGGGGAGTTGCTCAGCAAGTGCCGTGTCGAGTGGTATCGCACCTCGGCTCACGGAACGCAGGAGCATTTCTACACGATGGAACTGGAAGACGCGGTGATCATCGGCGCAGAAGTGCTTATGCCCCATTGCCAGGACCCCGGTAGTGCGCACATTACCCAGTTGGAGAAGGTTCACTTCAGCTACCGGCGCATCTACTGGAGACATGAAATCAGCCGGACCATGGGCTCCGACGAGTGGAACGGGGAGCCGCAGGCATGAAACTGGTCAGCGAGCTTTATCTGTCCGCGTGGGAGCGCCAGCATGCTTACTCCTGCGAGCAAGCGCTGGATCTCGTCCGCCAGGCATTGCTCGATCGGCAATCTGTCGAGGGCCTGGACGAGTTGCGTGCCAGCCTGCTGATTGATATCGACAGCGAGGTGCTGCAACAGCTCGAGCGTGGCGAGTGGTGGTTAATCAGGGCTGAAGCCGACTACGGCGACTGGGTGATGCCGGTGCGCGCTTTCGATCAGGCGATTATCGAGTTGATGAAAAACCCGCCTGTCCAGGCCTCGCGATCGCCAAGGGTTTTCCGCCTCGTTGCCAGCGTCACGGCCGAGCCGCTGGCTCAGCAGCGTTACGTCGCGACCGTGGACGGGCAGGCTGTCCAGAGAAGGACTGACGGCGAAGGTATCGCCCATCTTTTTGCACCAGCCGAGGTGCGGCAGATTTCCATGGAGGTCATCGGCGTTTAGCGTAAGCATGGACGTTTGAGTTCAGCGGCAACGGTCGCCGCAGGTCCGGTTGTAATTTTTCGGGATTACCCCAACGGCAGATGCCGGTCAAAGGCACATTGTTGTATCGTTGTGGTCGAACCGACGAACTCAAGTGATTGAAAGGATATCGCCATGCTGGACTGGAAGAACCGCACAGGCAGCGCGCCTGAACGTGCCGCCGAACCCAAGTCGGCAACCCGCAGCTATTTAGGTGGCCTGCTGTTCAGCCGCGCATTGGCCACCTTGATCAGCCTGTATTTGCTGGTGGCCCTCGCCCTGGGCTGGTATTGGAGCCATGAACCTGCGCTGTTTCCGGTTCAGCAGAGCGCACAACTGGCTGCCGAGAAAGAAGGCAAGCAGATGGTTGTTGGCTACACCACGGTGGAAACCCTCAAGACCGTCGCCGGTACCTTGCTGAACAAGCCGGGTGGCTATATTTCCAATGACCGTTTTCCACCAGGCTTGTGGCTGGACGACATGCCAAATTGGGAATATGGCGTGCTGGTGCAAGTCCGCGATCTGACTCGCGCCTTGCGTAAAGACTTTGCCCGTTCGCAATCGCAATCGGCTGAAGACGCCGATCTGGCCAAGGCCGAGCCGCGTTTCAACTTTGACAACAAGAGTTGGATGCTGCCGTCCAGCGAGTCGGAATACCAGGAAGGCATCAACTCCCTGAGCCGCTACCAGGCTCGCCTGTCCGATCCAACGCAAAAAAACGCCCAGTTCTATGCGCGTGCCGACAACCTGAACAACTGGCTGGGTGATGTCGCGACCCGCTTGGGTTCACTGTCGCAACGGCTGTCGGCCAGTGTTGGCCGGGTCAAGCTGAACACCGCGCTGAAAACCGAAACCCTGGCGCCGGGTCAGGTGCCGCAGCTGGATGAAGAACGGGTGGAAACCCCTTGGCTGCAAATCGACGACGTATTCTATGAAGCGCGTGGTCAGGCCTGGGCACTGTCGCATTTGCTACGCGCCATCGAAGTCGACTTCGCCGATGTATTGGCGAAGAAGAACGCGACGGTCAGCGTACGTCAGATCATTCGTGAACTGGAGGCCTCCCAGGAAACCGTCTGGAGCCCGATGATCCTCAACGGCAGCGGTTTCGGGGTTTTGGCCAACCACTCGCTGGTCATGGCCAACTACATCTCGCGGGCCAACGCGGCAGTTATCGATTTGCGTCAATTGCTCAATCAGGGCTGAGTCATGGTCGATAACCTGAATGAGGCTGCGCACCGCGCGGCCTCGGACGCCGAACACATCGCCTGGGTCGACGAGCAGGACAACCTGCTCGGCTCTTTGGTGCGTTCGGACTTGCGTGAGCGCGGGCTGATCGGGCGCGGCACTTACATCATGTTGTTTAACTCGGCCGGTGAATTGTGCGTGCATCAGCGCACGTTCAGCAAAGCCATTTATCCGGGATTCTGGGATGTGGCGGCGGGCGGCATGGTGCTGGCGACCGAAACCTACGCCGAATCGGCGGCCCGTGAACTGGAAGAAGAGTTGGGCGTCAGCGGGGTCGAACTGACCGCCCATGATCATTTTTTCTTTGAAGACACCGGCAACCGCCTGTGGTGTTCGGCGTTTTCGGCGGTCTGGGACGGGCCGTTGATCCTGCAGCCGGAAGAAGTGCTTCAGGCCCGCTTTATTCCCATCGAACAGGTGATGCAGGAAATCACGCAGAAGCCTTACTGCCCGGACTCTCTGGCGGCGTTGAAGCGCTATCTGCGCGCGCGTGGAGGTGACGCTGTAAAGGGCGTCGCAAAAGATCTATAAAATGGCGCCGATTGGCTCTTAGCAAGTGCGCTTTTTGCCGTTACACTGCGCGACCTTTTCAAGCTGAACCGGCACTCCTTATTTTTAAGGGCGTCCGGTCCAGTAGCGCTGCCCCTGCCTGAGTGGGGCTTCGCGGTCGATAGCACGTGCCAACGTTGCTGCGACCAGTCTTTGTCCTCCCAAGAGGATTGCCGGTGGCCAAAAAAGCCGCATCCTTCGCCGCCCTTGGTGGCCTGGTATTTTCCACCGACGCAGGTCGACATTGCCCGGACTGTAGCCAGCCGGTGGCAGCCTGCATCTGCAAACAAACCGTTATCCCGGCCGGCGACGGCATCGCGCGCGTGCGCCGCGAAAGCAAGGGCCGGGGCGGCAAGACGGTGACCACCATCAGCGGCGTGCCGCTGGCCGAAGACGCGCTCAAGGATCTCGCCACGGCGTTGAAGAAACGCTGCGGCACCGGTGGCGCGTTGAAGGACGGGATCATCGAAATCCAGGGCGATCATGTCGAGCTACTCTTGGCAGAGCTGATCAAACACGGTTTCAAAGCGAAGAAATCCGGCGGCTAGCAGCCTCTGTGAAAACCACCCCGACTTGATGCAGTCCTGATCCGATTCAGGTTGAACGTCGTCTCCATGGTTTTCACAGAGCCTGTTCTGACCGGTTTCTAAACTCAGCGCTGCAACTGAGGTCTATCCCCTCGTTGCAGGCTAATCGTCATTTTTTCACTTTAGACTGCGCCAGCCCTCAACCCGGGTGGCGCTCTTTGACTTCTTTATAGGGGACTTCGATGTCCGTACGACGCACACGCAAAGACGATGGCAGCCAATGGACAGTTGCGGACAGCCGCAGTGTTTACGGGATTCGCCATTGGGGGGCCGGGTATTTCGCGATCAGTGACGCCGGTCGCGTAGAAGTTCGTCCGAACGGTCCGAGCAGCTCGCCTATCGATCTGTTCGAGCAAGTTGCACAGCTGCGCAAAAGCGGCCTGTCCTTGCCACTGCTGGTGCGCTTCCCGGACATCCTGCAGGACCGTGTCCGTCAGCTGACCGGGGCCTTCGACGCGAACATCGAGCGTCTGGAATACCAGAGCAAGTACACCGCGCTGTACCCGATCAAGGTTAACCAGCAAGAAGCGGTGATCGAGAACATCATCGCCACCCAGAACGTGTCCATCGGCCTGGAAGCCGGCTCCAAGCCGGAACTGCTGGCCGTGCTGGCCCTGGCGCCAAAGGGCGGCACCATCGTCTGCAACGGTTACAAGGATCGTGAGTTCATCCGTCTGGCACTGATGGGCCAGAAGCTGGGCCACAACGTGTTCATCGTGATTGAGAAAGAATCCGAAGTCGGCCTGGTGATCGAAGAGGCTGCCTCGCTGAAGGTCAAGCCTCAAGTCGGCCTGCGGGTTCGCCTGTCGTCCCTGGCATCGAGCAAATGGGCGGACACTGGCGGCGAAAAGTCCAAGTTCGGGCTTTCTGCTGCCCAGTTGCTGTCGGTAGTCGAGCGCTTCCGTACAGCCGGTCTGGATCAAGGCATTCGTTTGCTGCACTTTCACATGGGCTCGCAGATCGCCAACCTGGCGGACTACCAGCACGGCTTCAAGGAAGCGATCCGTTACTACGGCGAACTGCGCAACCTTGGCCTGCCGGTGGATCACATCGACGTGGGTGGTGGCCTGGGCGTCGACTACGACGGTACTCACTCGCGTAACGCCAGCTCGATCAACTACGACATGGACGATTACGCCGGTGTCGTGGTCGGCATGCTCAAGGAATTCTGCGACGCGCAAAGCCTGCCGCATCCGAACATCTTCTCCGAGAGTGGTCGTTCGCTGACGGCTCACCACGCCATGCTGGTGGTACAGGTCACCGACGTCGAGAAACACAACGACGACGTGCCAATGATCGAGAACAAGGATGAGCTGCCGGAAACCGTGCAATGGCTGGTCGACCTGCTCGGCCCGACCGATATCGAGATGGTCACCGAAACCTACTGGCGCGCGACCCACTACATGAGCGACGTGGCCAGCCAGTACGCTGATGGCAAGCTGACCCTGGCCGAGAAAGCCCTGGCCGAGCAATGCTATTTCGCCGTTTGCCGTCGCCTGCACAACTCGTTGAAAGCCCGTCAACGCTCGCACCGTCAGGTGCTCGACGAACTCAACGACAAGCTGGCCGACAAATACATCTGCAATTTCTCGGTATTCCAGAGCCTGCCGGACACCTGGGCCATCGGCCAGGTCCTGCCGATCCTGCCGCTGCACCGTCTTGATGAAGAGCCGATGCGCCGTGCCGTGCTGCAAGACCTGACTTGCGACTCCGACGGCAAGATCAAGCAGTACGTCGACGAGCAGAGCATTGAAACCAGCCTGCCGGTACACGGGCTCAATGATGGCGAAGACTACCTGTTGGGGATTTTCCTGGTGGGCGCTTACCAGGAAATTCTCGGTGACATGCACAACCTGTTCGGTGACACCGACTCGGTGAACATCTACCAGAATGCCGACGGCAGCGTTTACCACGCCGGTATCGAAACCCACGACACCATTGAAGACATGTTGCGTTACGTGCACTTGTCGCCGGAAGAGCTGATGACGCACTACCGCGACAAGGTGGCCAGTGCTCGAATCAGTGCTAGCGAGCGCACCCAGTACCTCGATGCCTTGCGCCTGGGGCTGACTCGCTCGTCTTACCTGTCTTCTTGAGGTAGCGAACCGCTGTGACCAGGCTGTCAGAAAAAACTCCGCGTAGTGCGGAATTTTCGGAGGGCCTGGTACGGCATTTCTTTATTTTTGTAGCGATTTGCCACGCCTGCGCACTATCAACGCTGTGTGGTCTTCATTTCGCGTAGGTCATTTCCTAAGTTGTACTTCGGCACTCTACTCGGCCATGTCTCTCAGCGAGAATCCCCGGCCGTCCCTCCTGTAGAGAAACGCCGATGTTCGATCCCGTCAACGAGCCGTCATTTCGTCTGGAGATAGCGGGTCAACCCCAACCCTTTGTCGTTGTCGCCTTTACCGGTTGCGAGTCCATCAGCCAGCCCTTTGCCTTTCAGCTGGATCTACCGATCGATGAGCAGCGATTGGATATCGCCAGTCTGATGTTTCGCTCGGCGTACCTGGGGTTTGGGGGCGCGGGCACCGGTATCCACGGACAGATTCATGACCTCACTCCGCTTCATGACGACGCGCTGCCGGGGCTCTGGCGTCTGTGCCTTGGGCCAAAGCTGGCCTGCCTGGCGCAACGCTGCAACCAGCGAATGTTCACCGGCCAGTCAGTCCCGCAGATTCTGGTTCAGGTACTGAAGGAGCACGGCATAGACGAAAAAAACTGTCGATTCGAGCTCCGGAACGACTACCCCATGCGGGAGTTTTGCACCCAGTACCGTGAGTCGGATTTGGCGTTTCTTCAGCGCCTGTGCGAGCAAGAGCGGATTCACTACCATTTTCAGCACCGCAAGCACGGTCATTACCTGATCTTTGCCGACTCTCAACGAAACGTGCGTCCAGGTGACAGCGCACCCTTTGATGCGTTGGGTTGCGCACCTGCAGTCAGGCGTTTCACGGTTCGTGCTCATGCCGATGTGGCAGGTCATGATGGATTGCCCAAATCCGTCGCAGAGGGTGAAACGGACCTGCCGAATATACGTAGCGGCATGCTGATGCCGTTGTCGGGCCATCCGTTTGCTGACTGGAATCACCAGTGGTTGCTGACCCGGGTCGAGCATTCGGGTAGCCAGGCGCATCTGCCGTACTACCACAACCGCATTGATGCGATTCCCTGGGAGACTCCGTTCGTAGCGTTTTGTCCGGGCACGAAGCCACGGATGAACAGCGTGCAACGTGGTTGGGTGGTCAAGGTCGACGAAATCCGCAGTGACCCTGCGCTACGGATCGCCGTGCAGTTCGATTGGCTTTATCAGGGCCAGGGGGCACGGCCCAGCCATTGCTGGCTGCCGGTCTCGCCCCAACTGTCTGCAGAGTCGGTTGCCGGTTTGACGGCGGGGGTTGAGGTCTGTGTGAGCTTTATCGAGGGCGACCCGGACCAGCCATTGATCACCGGCATATTTCGGGGGGCGACGTTGCACATCGACAGCGTGCTGCCTGCCGAAACCTCCCCGCCCTCAGTGGTCGGGGAGGCGCTCCCGGCACTGGAGGATTTGCCGCCCCAGGGTCGCCATGACTTGTTGACAATGGTTCAGGGCAGTCAGCCCTTGGTGTTGCTGTGTTTGATACCCGGCGGGGGGAGTTTCATGCATTGCCGGCAAGCGATCTGTGCCTGCCGCACGGTAGCAGGGCTTGGCCAAAGTGGTGCGGCATGATCGCTGCCCAGTCGGCGCAATGGCTTTTGCTGGATGTACCGGGTTCGCCGCAGGCAGGGTGGAACCTGCAGCACCGGTTTGCCGACGCATCGCGTTACGCATTGTTCGAGAACACTGACCTGCACGCATTGCGCGACCAGGGGCCGCAGTTGATCGAGCTGTCGGCGCAATCGTCATTGATGCAATGTTGCCACGACGAGCCGGCGGACTGGCCGGGGTTGCTGTTGGTCAGTTGCGCACCCTGCGGGCAATTGCTCGGGCACCTTCGCCGTATGCTCACGGTCACCTTCGGGTTTCATTACAAGGGCCTGCTGAGTTACTACAACCCTTTTATCGCCAGTTACTTTTTTGATGCCGGCGATGCCCGCGAGTTGAGCCGCTGGCTGGGGCCGATCGATAAGGTGTACTGGTATGGCGGGACCTGGGCAGACCGGGCGATCGGCAGTCTGGGGTGGTTGCATCTGGTCAATCCGCGATTGGCCGTCAGTGAACTGGCCATCGAAGACAGCCTTAGCCTTCACCAGCAGGGCATGTTGCAGGCGTGTCTGCTGGAGCGCCATGCGTGGCACTGGAGTCGCTCGACGGGGCATGACTTTGGCGCGATCTGGTCTTTTGTGCAGGAAGGACTCGAGCAGGGTTTCAGCGAACGCACGGTGCTCGATGGCTGGTTGCGATTACGTTTGCAATACCCGTCAGCCATACCCGAAGAGCACCTGCCGGGGCGCACTCAGCAAGAGCGGCTCGACAGCCTGCGCAACCGCTGGCAGAGCGATCGTTCCTGAATTCATAAATTACGACGAAGAACGGCTACGAGCGCTGAAATGTGAACCAGCCATCGTTCTTGCGCAGGTTCCAGGCGAATGCCCCAAGCGTCAGGCTGCGCAGCACCATGAACAACAGGAAGGTCAGCCACAGTCCATGGTTGCCGAACCCTTGCAGTGCCCAGGCAAATGGCAGCAACAGCAGCACCGTCAGCAGCATGCCGTTGCGCATTTCCCGGGCCCGGGTCGCGCCGATGAACAGGCCGTCGAGCAAGTAGCTCCAGACGGCGATCAGCGGCAGTGCGGCGAGGTACGGCAAATAGACGAATGCAGTGTCGCGCACGCTCTGGATGTTGGTCTGCATCTCGATGAACAGATGCCCGGCGCAGAGGAACAGCAGCGCAAACCCCAGGCTGGCAATCAATGACCAGCCGCAGGCGACCACCAGGCACCGACGCAAGGTCTGACGGTCATGGGCACCGATGGCGTGGCCGCACAGAGCCTCCACCGCGTGGGCCAGGCCATCCAGGGCATGGGCGGTCAACAGCAAACCATTGAGCAATAATGCATTGGCCGCCACCGTCGCATCGCCGAGCCGCGCGCCTTGCACGGTGACCATGAAAAACACCGATTGCAGCGCCAGACTGCGAATGAAGATATCGCGGTTGACCGCCAGCAGCGGTCGCCAACTCTGCCACAGTGCCAATGCCGCCCAGGCGATATGCCCGGGGTAGGCGCGCAGGGCATGACGGGTCATGGCCAGGCCGAGCAGGGCGCCGGTCCATTCGGCGATCACTGAAGCACGGGCCGCCCCGACGACGCCCCATTGCAGACCTATGACGAACCACAGGTTCAGAGCGATGTTCACCAGGTTGGTGGTCAGCAGAATCGCCAGCGGTGCCCGGGCGTTCTGGGTGCCGAGGAACCAGCCGACCAGCGCATAACTGGCCAGCGCCGCCGGTAAGCCAAACAACCGCGTGTGGAAAAACTCGCGGGTCAGTTGATCGAGCTCGGCCGATGGCTGCATGAAGTGCAACGCCACGCCACTGAGCGGTACGCCCAGTATCCCGAGCAGCAGCGCCAGCCCCATCGCCAATAGCAAGCCTTGCAGCAGGATCTGCCGCAGCGCCGCACCATCACCGCGCCCGGCCGCCTGCGCCGCAAACCCGGTGGAACCCATGCGCAGAAACCCCATGGCCCAGGCCAGAAAGGTGTACAGGCTGGCGCCCACCGCGACAGCACCGAGCTGATGCGCGTGAGGCAGGTGGCCGACCACCGTGCTGTCGACCAGCGCCACCAGCGGCACGGAAATGTTCGAAAGAATCATCGGCGCGGCAAGCGCCCAGACGCGACGATGGGTCGCACGATCGCGCCAGTCGGTGATCAACGTAGACATTCAGGCTCCTTTCGAGAGCGGGCATTGTAGCGGCAGATCCAGGCGTCAGTGCTTTTGTGAAAAGCAGGCTTTTTGTGGCGAGGGAGCTTGCTCCCGCTGGGTCGCGCAGCGGCCCCCCATTAGGCACCCCATTTTTCCAGTCTGTATTCACCGGGTTTGCGAGGGCTTCGCCCTCGAGCGGGAGCAAGCTCCCTGGCCACAGAGTGCTCATCACCCTCATCAGCATTCCAATTCCACGTTGTTGGTCAATCTGATCTGCCCGGCCAGCGCTTGGGCTATAGTTCACCCCTTCAAGACTCTTGCCGACGAGTGTCCCATGCTGAACAAAGGATTGTTTCTGGCCTGTGCGCTGATGCTGCTCAGCGCCTGCGATTCATCGACATCGACCAACGCGCCGGCCAGCCCGGTGCCGGCAGCGCCAGTCACGGCGCCAAAGGCCAAGGCCGTGCAGGATGTCGCTGTGCTGAAGCAGCGTTACGCCGGTCGCGAATTGAGCGTGGTGGATGTCTCGGAAATCCAGCTCGATGGCGCGAGCACGCTGTCAGTGAGTGTCTCGGTGCCGCTGGACCCGCAGCAGAAATTCGCCGACAAACTGCACCTGGTGGACAGCAAGACCGGCAAGGTCGATGGCGCCTGGGAACTTTCGGACAACCTGATGGAGCTGCGCCTGCGTCACCTTGAGCCGCAGCGCAAACTGGTGCTGACCGTCGACGCCGGGCTGCTGGGGGTCAACGACGCCAAACTGGCTGCCGATTACGTCAGCCGCCTGGAAACCCGAGACCTGCATCCGACGGTGGGTTTTGCCAGCCGTGGCACCTTATTGCCGACTCGTCTGGCGGAAGGCTTGCCGGTAATCGCGCTCAACGTCGACAAGATCAATGTCGAATTCTTCCGGATCAAACCCGAATCGCTGCCGGCGTTCCTCACCCAATGGGGTCGCAACAGCAGCCTGCAAAGCTATGAATCGCGTGAACTGCTGCCGATGGCCGATCTGGTCTACGGCGGCCGTTTCGATCTGAACCCGGCACGCAACACCCGCGAAACCCTGCTGCTGCCGATCGCCGGCCTCAAGCCGTTGCAGCAACCGGGGGTTTATCTGGCGGTGATGCGTGCCGCTGGCACTTACAGCTACTCGCAACCGGCAACCTTGTTCACCCTCAGTGACATCGGCCTGTCGGTGCACCGTTACCAGAACCGTCTGGATGTGTTCACCCAGGCACTGGAAGGTGGCAAAGCGCTGGACGACGTCAGCCTCGAACTGCTCGACGCCAATGGCCGCGTGGTCGGTCAGGGCAAAACCGAGAAGGGCGGCCACGCCGAATTGCCGCTGCCGAAAAAGGCTGAAGTGCTGCTGGCCCATCAGGGTGAGCAGACCAGCATGTTGCGTCTCAACAGCGCAGCGCTGGACTTGGCCGAGTTCAAGATCGGCGGGCCACAAGCCCATCCGCTGCAATTTTTCGTGTTTGGCCCGCGCGATCTTTACCGGCCTGGTGAAACCGTGCTGCTCAATGCCTTGCTACGGGACAAGGACGGCAATGCGGTCAAACCGCAACCGGTCAGCGTCGAAGTACGTCGGCCGGATGCGCAGGTCAGCCGCAAGTTCGTCTGGGACGCCGATGCTTCTGGGCTCTATCAATATCAACTGCAACTGGCCGGCGAAGCGCCGACCGGGCGCTGGCAACTGGTGTTCGACCTGGGTGACGGCAAGCCGCAGCTCTATGAGTTTCTGGTCGAAGACTTCCTGCCCGAGCGCCTGGCCCTTGAACTCAAGGGCAGCGAGACGCCGATCAAACCGGCCGATACCGCTGAAATCAGCGTCAACGGTCGCTACCTCTACGGCGCGCCGGCGTCGGGCAATCGCTTGAGTGGCCAGGTTTACGTGCGGCCCCTGCGTGAAGCGGTCAAAGGCTTGCCGGGTTATCAGTTCGGTTCGGTCACCGAAGAAGAACTGAGCCAGGACCTGGAACTGGATGAAGCGCTGCTGGATGCCGACGGCAAGGCGGTGATTTCGCTGGAGAGCAAATGGGCGGCCGCCAAGTCGCCGCTGCAGTTGATTGTCCAGGCCAGCCTGCACGAGTCCGGTGGCCGGCCGATTACTCGGCGCGTGGTGCAACCGGTCTGGCCGGCGGATCGCTTGCCGGGGCTGCGCGCGTTGTTCAATGGTCAGGAAACCAACGGCGATGGCCCGGTCGAATTCGAGCTGTTGATGGCCAACAATGCAGGCCAGAAGCTGGCGACCGACAACCTCAAGGTCCGGCTGATCCGTGAACGCCGCGATTACTACTGGAACTACTCTGAGAGCGATGGCTGGAGCTATCACTTCAATGAAAAATTCCTCAACCTCGACGAAGAAACGGTCAGCATCAAGGCCGGCGATACGGCAAAGATCAGCTTCCCGGTGGAGTGGGGCCCGTATCGCGTCGAAGTTGAAGACCCGCACACCGGCATCGTCAGCAGCGTGCGTTTCTGGGCCGGTTACCGCGCCCAGGACAATGCTGAAGGCGGTGCGGTGCGTCCGGACCAGGTCAAGCTGGCGCTGGATAAGCCGGCCTATGGCGATGACGATACCGCCAACATCACCGTGACCCCGCCGGCGGCGGGCAAGGGCTATTTGCTGGTGGAGTCGGCCGACGGGCCGTTGTGGTGGCAGGAAATCGACGTGCCGGCCGAAGGCAAAAGCTTCGCGGTGAAGCTTGATCCGAAGTGGGCGCGCCACGATCTGTACGTCAGTGCGCTGGTGATTCGTCCCGGCGAGCGCAAAGCCAATGTCACCCCGAAACGTGCGGTCGGCGTGCTGCACCTGCCGCTGGACCGGACTCAGCGCAAACTCGGCTTGAGCCTGACGGCGCCGGAAAAAATGCGCCCGAAACAACCGCTGAGCGTGAAGATTCAGGCGAAGAACGCCGATGGCAGCGTACCGAAACAGGTGCATGTGCTGCTGGCGGCGGTGGACGTCGGCATCCTCAATATCACCGAGTACCCGACGCCGGATCCGTACTCCAGCCTGTTTGGCCGCAAGGCCTATAGCGCCGACCAACTCGACGTTTACGGGCAGTTGATCGAAGCTGGCCAGGGGCGTTTGGCCAGTCTGGCCTTTGGTGGTGACGCGGCGCTGGCCAAGGGCGGCAAACGCCCGGACACCAGCGTGACCATCGTTGCTTTGCAAAGCGCACCGGTGACCTTGAACGAGCAGGGCGAAGGCGAAGTCAGCGTCAACATCCCGGACTTCAACGGCGAGCTGCGCTTGATGGCCCAGGCCTGGACCGATGATCGCTATGGCATGGCCGAAGGTAAAACAGTCATCGCCGCGCCGCTGATTGCCGAACTGTCGGCGCCGCGCTTCCTCGCCGGTGGCGACCAGACGACGTTGGCGCTGGACCTCTCGAACCTGTCGGGAAAACCGCAGAAACTCGAGGTGCAACTCAGCACCGAAGGCCAATTGGCACTGGTCGACGAGTCGCCGCAAAGCGTGCAACTGAAGCAGGACCAGCGCACAACATTGCGGATTCCGGTGCGTGCACTCAGCGGTTTCGGTCAGGGCAAGGTCAAGGTGCTGGTCAATGGTCTTGATCTGCCGGGCGAGAGCCTGCCGCCGTTTACCCGCGAGTGGACCTTGGGCGTGCGTCCGGCGTATCCGGCGCTGCTCAAGCACTATCGCGCGGTGCTCAAGGATCAGCCGTGGAGCCTGCCGGAAGGCGAGTTGTCGCTGTTCGAGCCGGCCGGGCGTGAGGCCTTGCTCAGCCTGTCGAGCCGACCACCGCTGAACCTTGGCGAGCAGATTCGCGCACTCAAGGCTTACCCATACGGCTGCCTGGAACAAACCACCAGCGGTCTGTATCCGTCGCTCTATGCCGATGCAGCGAGCCTGAAACGCCTGGGGCTGGAAGGTGAGCCGGACGCCGACCGCAAACGCAAGATCGAACTCGGCATCGAACGCTTGCTGGGCATGCAGCGCTACAACGGCAGCTTCGGTTTGTGGGGCGCCGATGGCGAAGAAGAGTTCTGGCTGACCGCCTATGTCACTGATTTCCTGCTGCGTGCTCGCGACCAGGGTTTTGGCGTACCGCCCGAGGCGCTGAAAAAGGCCAGTGAACGACTGCTGCGCTATCTGCAAGAGCGCAACCTGATCGAAGTGAACTACAGCGAAAACGCCGAGCACACGCGTTTTGCGGTGCAGGCCTACGCCGGACTGGTGTTGGCCCGTAGCCAACAGGCACCCTTGGGCGCGCTGCGCAGCCTGTTCGAACGTCGCACCGATGCCCGCTCCGGTTTGCCGCTGGTACAGCTGTCGATAGCCTTGCAGAAAATGGGCGATCAGCCGCGTGCCGATCAGGCTTTGCTGGCCGGGCTTGCTGCCTCACGCAAAGCGAATGACTGGCTGGCCGATTACGGCAGCCCATTGCGCGATCAGGCACTGATTCTGGCCCTGCTGGAAGAGAACAATCTGGACAAGGGCAAGCTCGAAGAGCGCTTGTTCGAACTGTCCGATCAACTGGCCGCCAGCCGATACCTGTCGACCCAGGAGCGCAACTCGCTGTTCCTCGCCGGCAGAGGCTTATTGGGCAAACCGGGAGCCAACTGGGCGGCGCAACTGAGCGTTGGCAATGAAACCCGTGAGCTGAGCAATGACCAGCCGGGGCTCAAGCTGCAAGGACCATTGCTGGCCTCGCCACTCTCGCTGCGCAACGAAGGCAGTGAGCCGGTTTATCAACAACTGACTATTTCCGGTTATCCACAGCAGGCGCCGGTTCCCGGTGGCGAGAACCTGAGCATTCGTCGTGAATACCTGGGCATGAACGGCCAGCCGTTGAACCTCAAGGCCCTGGCCAGTGGCGATCTGGTGCTGGTGCACATTGCGGTCGCCGCCAAGCAGCGGGTACCGGATGCGTTAGTGGTGGACTTGCTGCCGGCAGGTCTTGAATTGGAAAACCAGAACCTGGCACAAAGCGCCGCGAGCCTGGAAAACGCCAGCAGCAAGGTCAAGGAATGGCGTGGTTCGATGCAGAACGCCAGCCTCAAGCATCAGGAGTTTCGCGATGACCGTTACGTCGCGGCGCTGAACCTGGACGGCTACGGCACCACGCACTTGCTCTACCTGGCGCGGGCCGTGACCCCCGGCACCTACCGCGTACCGCCACCGCAAGTGGAGTCGATGTACCGGCCGAACTGGCAAGCTGTCGGCGAAACCGTGCCGGAGATGGTGATTCAGGGCCATTAGCTGCAGCGTAAGCTGAATTGTGGGAGCGAGCCTGCTCGCGATAGCGGTCTTACAGGCAACCTGTTTGTCGAGCCTGAAACCGTCATCGCGAGCGGGCTCGCTCCCACATGGGATCTCGGTGTTAGTGAACAACCCAGCTCAACACCCACAACCCCAGCACCAGCCAGATAACCCCTGCGATAATCGACGCACGCATGAAGGCGCGGACTGCCGAGTACAGCAGCATCAAGCCGATGATCAGCACGAGAATGCTGATGATCGAAGGCTCCATGCCCAGCGCTCGCGACAGCCCGTCGACAAAATTGCCGCTGGCGTGAGTCAAGGCATTGAACAACCCACTGAGCGTATCGACGATGAACCGGATGACCGAACCCAGCGCCTGGCCGAGCCATTCGAAAAAGCTATCTACCTGCATGTGTACGTCCTGATGAAAGAGTGGGTGCCAGAGCTGAGCGCTTTGGCCCTTGTCGGGCTGGCGAGCGCTCTTGAAGCATAGAGGTTGGGTGGTTTGAATTTGCGAATAGTAACTGAACGTCTGCGCCCACTGGGCAAGCTTCTGCGTTGGGTTTTGGGTAGCGTGCTGCTTCTGGTTGCGCTGTTGTGGCTGGCTGACCGGATCTGGCCCTTGCCCTTGCCCAAGGACGACCTCGCACGCGTAGTGCTGGCTGAAGACGGAACGCCATTGTGGCGGTTCGCCGATGCCAACGGCGTGTGGCGCTACCCGGTGGAAACGTCGCAGGTCTCGCCTTATTACCTCGATGCGCTGCTGACCTACGAAGACCGCTGGTTCTACCAGCATCCCGGCATTAACCCCTTGGCGCTGGGGCGGGCGACGTGGCAAAACCTCAGCGGTGGACGGGTGTTGTCCGGCGGCAGCACCTTGTCGATGCAGGTGGCGCGGCTGCTCGATCCACACTCGCGAACGCTGTTCGGCAAACTGCGCCAGCTGTGGCGTACCGCGCAGTTGGAATGGCACCTGTCCAAGGATCAGATTCTCAACCTTTACCTCAATCGCGCGCCGTTCGGCGGCACGCTGCAAGGTGTGGCAGCGGCGAGTTGGGCGTATCTGGGCAAGTCACCGCAACACCTGACCCACGCCGAGGCCGCGTTGCTGGCGGTATTGCCGCAAGCACCGAGCCGCTTGCGCCCGGATCGACACGCAGCGCGTGCACAGGTGGCGCGAGACAAGGTATTGCGGCGCTTGGCACAGTTTCAGGTGTGGCCACAGTCGGCGGTCGACGAGGCACTGGAAGAGCCCTTGCTGCTGGCGCCCCGCCTGGAGCCGAGCCTCGCCCCGTTACTGGCGCGGCGCTTGAACCGCCCGGACAGCCCGCCGCTGATTCGCACTACCCTTGACGCCAACCTGCACGACGTCTCGAAGACTTGCTGCTGGGCTGGCGCGCGCGCCTGCCGGAGTACACCTCGGCGGCGATTCTGGTGGTCGAGGAAGAAACCATGGCGGTGCGCGCCTATCTCGGCTCGGTGGATATCAATGACGACCGGCGCTTCGGCCATGTCGACATGATCAGTGCGATGCGCTCACCCGGCTCAACCCTCAAACCCTTCCTTTACGGCATGGCGATGGACGCCGGGCTGATTCATTCCGAATCGCTGCTGCAGGACGTGCCCAGGCGTTATGGCGATTATCGGCCGGGTAATTTCTCCATGGGCTTCAGCGGCCCGGTGCCGGCCAGCAGCGCGCTGTCGACCTCATTGAATCTGCCGGCGGTGCAGCTGCTGGAAGCTTACGGGCCGAAACGCTTTGCCGCCGAAATGCGCATCGGCGGCATGCCGCTGACCTTGCCGCCGCTGGCCGAGCCGAGCCTGGCGTTGATCCTCGGCGGTGCCGGCAGTCGGCTGGAGGATCTGGTCAGCGGTTACAGCGCGTTCGCCCGTGGCGGCAAGAGCGCCAACCTCCGTTTGCAGCCCGATGATGAGCTGCGTGAGCGGCCGCTGCTGTCGCCGGGGGCGGCGTGGATCGTGCGGCGGATTCTCAGCGGTCAGGCACGTCCCGACCGCGACCCGCGCGCCGAACTGGTGCAGCGCCCGGTGCTGGCCTGGAAAACCGGCACCAGCTATGGTTTTCGCGATGCCTGGGCGATTGGCGTCGGGCCGCGCTACCTGATCGGCATCTGGATCGGCCGCCCGGACGGCACGCCGGTGCCGGGACAATTCGGCCTGGCCTCGGCGGCGCCGTTGATGTTGCAAGTCCACGACGTGCTGATCAATCGCGACAGCCAGCGCGGCATCAGCGCGCCGGTGCAACCGGTGCCCCCGAACGTCGGGGCGGCGGCGATCTGTTGGCCGCTGGGTCAACCGATGAGCCGCAATGATCCGAATTGCCGTCGCCAGCGCTTCGCCTGGACGTTGGACGGCACTACGCCACCGACCTTGCAGGCCTTGGACCAACCGCTGAGTGTGGGGCTGCTGGAGAAAGTCTGGGTCAACGCCAAGGGGCTGCGGGTCGACGCCAAATGCCCGGGCGCCGTGGCGCGGGATATCGCGTTGTGGCCAGCGCCGCTGGAGCCATGGCTGCCTCGCGTCGAGCGCCGTGAAGCGCGCTTGCCGGCCGATGACCCGGATTGCCCGGGGCCGGTGCTGGCGGCGTCTTCGCCACTGTCGATTGTAGGCGTACGCGACGGTGATCAACTGCGCCGGCCGGCGGCCAGTCAGGAGCTGCTGCGGCTGAAGCTCTCGGCACTTGGCGGCAGCGGTCGGCGCTGGTGGTTCGTCAACGGCACGCCGCTGGGCGACAGCGCCAACCAGGAGAGCATCAACGCCACGTTCGAACAGCTCGGGCGCGTTGAGTTGAGCGTGCTCGATGAAGGTGGACAGACGGCACGGGTCGAGTTCAACGTTGTCGATTAGTCCGTCATCGCGAGCAGGCTCGCTCCCACATTGGTACTGTGCTCACCGCAGATCCCCTGTGGGAGCCTGCTCGCGATCTGTCGCGCAGCGACAGCTTGCTTCCTGAGAAAATCGGCCCGAAGCTATACGCCTTCAGGAGAGCCCGATGAACCTTGTTGAACTGACCGAACGCCTACACTGCATCCGTGACCGCAACAACTGGCAGCAATTTCACAGTCCGAAGAACCTGGCCATGGCCGCCAGTGTCGAAATGGCTGAGCTGGTGGAAATTTTCCAATGGTTGAGCGAAGACCAGTCACGCCAGTTGTCGGCGGACAAACTCGCCCATGCCGGTCAGGAAGTCGGCGATATCGTGCTCTATCTACTGCTGCTGTGCAGCGAGCTGGGGTTGGACATGGAACAGGTAGTACGCAGCAAGTTGGCTGACAGCGAACGGCGGTTCAGCTGATGAGCGACCGTCATTTCGATCAGTTGGCGACCCGTTTCGCCGAAAAAATCTACGGCGGTGCCAAAGGCGCAATCCGTCTGGCGGTGCTTCAGGCCGACCTGGCCGAAACCCTGCCGGATCGACCGTTGCGGGTGCTTGATATCGGCGCAGGCCTTGGGCACATGTCATTGTGGCTCGCCCAGCGCGGCCATCAGGTGACCCTGGCCGAGCCTGCCGAACCGATGCTCGACGGCGCCCGCCAACGCTTCGCCGACGCAGGGCAAACGGCATCATTTATCCAGGCACCGTGGCAAGAGCTGCTCGGTCAGCTCACAGAACCTTACGACTTGGTGCTGTGCCACGCAGTGCTGGAGTGGTTGGCCGAACCTCACGCGATTTTGCCGGTGCTGCATCAACTGACGACGAAAGACGGCTGGCTGTCGCTGGCGTTCTATAACCGTGATGCGCTGATTTACCGCAACTTGCTCAAGGGCCATTTCCGCAAGATGCGCAAGAATGACATGGCCGGCGAGAAGCAGAGCCTGACCCCGCAAATGCCTCTGGATCCGCGCGAACTGGCGACGCAACTGGAAGGCTTGTGGCAGGTCGAAACCCAGAGTGGAGTGCGGGTTTTTCATGACTATATGCCGGTGGAGTTTCAAGCCCGTGCCGAACTGATCGACTTGCTGGAAATGGAACTGGCCCACCGTCGTCACCCGAGTTTTGCGGGGCTGGGGCGTTACCTGCACTGGATCTGTCGCCCGGTCTGAACCGTGGTTTCTGTGGAGAGCATCATGAAACGCCGTTTGGGATTGATCATGTTGTGTCTGGGG
Source organism: Pseudomonas fluorescens HK44 (assembly GCF_000217955.3). GTDB lineage: Bacteria > Pseudomonadota > Gammaproteobacteria > Pseudomonadales > Pseudomonadaceae > Aquipseudomonas > Aquipseudomonas fluorescens_AQ. Next base: position 150,066 of record NZ_AFOY02000023.1, read on the forward strand.
CTGGGTGCCTGTCAGGGCAGCAATCCGTATGTCGCCAGCTCCAATCCGTTACCGCCGGCACCGCCACACGTCGCCAACACCTTTGATCGCAGTGCCTATCCAGCCGCGCCGCGTGATTACAGCCGTTACCAAAGCTGGGCCTGGCTCAACGGCCGGTTGCCCAATGGCTCGGCCTGGGCCGACTCGGCGCAGATCGCCGAAGCGGTCAGCAATGCGCTGGATCAACGGGGGTTACGCCCGCTGCACGACAATCGTCCGGCGGACCTGTGGGTCAGCGCCGACCTGCACCAGGAAACCCGCCTGAAGCAGGTCCAGGAGGACTACGGTTATGGCGGCTACGGGATGTACAACACGGTGCCGGTCGTTCGTACCTATCAGGTGCAAGTGCTGGTGATTCGGGTGGATCTGTTCGACGCCAGCACCGGGCAACCGGTCTGGAGTGCCAGCGCTGAAACGGGCCTCCAAGGCAACGAAATAGAGCGTGGCGATGCGTTACGAACAGCTGTAGAAAGGGCGGTAGCGGCGTATCCTCCTAGTTAGGTTCCCTGCCTGGACCCGGAGAAAAATCATGTCTCGCCATCTCTCATTACTGGTGTGCGCCGTGTTGCTCAGCGCCTGCCAAACGACCCAGGTCAATCACGATTTTGATGCCAGCCGCGACTTCGCCGCCTATCGCAGCTGGGCCTGGAAAGAGCCTGCCGTGCAATACCGTCCCGACGATCCGCGGATCAAGAGCGACCTCACCGAACAACGCATTCGCCAGGCGGTTGCCGATCAACTTGACCAGCGTGGCCTGCGCCCGGCCGCTACCGGTGCCAAGGCTGACGTCAATGTGCGGACCTACCTGATCGTCGAGGATCGCCAGCAGCAAATCACCACCAACTATGGTGGTGGTTGGGGTGGCCCCTGGAACGGCTACTGGGGCGCACCGATGTACAACGAAACCCGCAACGTCTCTTACAAGGTCGCCACGCTTCAGATCGACCTGCTCGACGGCAAGGATGGCAAGCTGGTCTGGCGTGGCAGCGATGAGCAGTTGCTCAGCAGGTCGCCTCAACCGGCTGATCGCAGCGCCGCAATTCGCGCGACGGTAGGGCGGATATTGAGCAATTACCCACCGAAATAAAGCACTTGAATCATCGGTGCTGGCAAGTTGCCGGCGCAGCGCTCGAGCCTTGACTACACTGCCTGCACCACCGGAGGTAGCGCTCGGCGGTACGCCGGCAAAGGAGTGCTCGATGTCTCCCCGTTTGCAATTTTGCGGCCCTGCCAGGCAACGTGGCGCGATTTGCTCGCGGCAATGACCTTCGGTCTTGCGCTGTAGTGTGCACTGTTGGTGGTCGACAGCAGCCGGCTCTATCTGGAGCAGCGCAAGTTGCAACGGGTGGTGGACAACGCCACGCTGGAAGCGGTCAGCCGCGGCGGTACCTGCCTGCCGGGCTCGACGGTGGCCAGTTATGCCGTTCAAAGCGCGGTTCGTAATGCGTTCATCGTCAGCCCCACCAGCACCTTGACCACCACCTGCGTTCGCTGACGACGGCGCCGACCAACCTGCGTACCTTCGTCCCCAATACCGCGCAATCGACGGCTATTCTGAACCCTGAAAAATCGCAGCCTTCGGCAGCTCCTGCGGCTGACGGTGAGAGCGGCGTATACTGCGCGGCTCATTCACTCAATGGAGAACAGCATGCCGGCCCCCGTCTGGTGGTTGCTTTGCCTGCCTTTTGTCGCGGGTGCGTTTTTGCCGCTGCAAGCCGGCATCAATGGCCAGTTGGCCAAACAGGTGTCGAGCGTACTGGCCGCCGCGCTGATTTCGTTTTTTGTCGGCACGGTGGCGTTATTGCTGTTGGTCCTGATGCAGCGCGAAACCCCGGCATTGGAGACTCTCAAAAGCCTGACCTGGTGGCACTGGAGCGGTGGTCTGCTCGGCGCATTTTTTATTACCACGGCGGCTTTCGCCGGGCCGCGCATCGGCGCCATGCTGTTCATGGCGCTGGTGCTGGCGGGGCAACTGGGGATGGCGATGACCCTGGATCATTTCGGCTGGGCCGGGTTTCGCGAAGCACCCGTCAGCGCCGGCAAAATTGCCGGGCTGGTGTTGATTATGGCGGGAGTGTTCTTTATCAGGCGCGGCTGATTTGTCGCGACTGAACCGCCTCAGGCAAGCGGTCGCCAGGTGCCGAGCATGTGTTCCAGATCCCCGGCGCCGATCACCTTGAAGTCACCGCTTGAACCGGCAACGCTGGCCAGTAAGGTGACTTCGCTGGGCAGGCGCACCGGCTTCTTGAATTGCACGGCAATCTCGATATTCGACGTCGGCAGATGCCCGCTCAGGGCGGCGAGCGTGCGCGCCTTGATCCACAAACCGTGGGCGATGGCCCGAGGGAAGCCGAAGAGTCTGGCGCTGACAGCGCTCAGGTGAATCGGGTTGTAGTCACCGGAAACCCTGGCGTAGCGCCGGCCAATCTCACTGGGCGCCCACCAGCGGGTGACCTCGTCCATGGTCAGAGCCGAATCCGACAATGGCTCAATCGCTTCGCCGGGAAGCTTCACGCCTTTGCAGAGCATCTGGCTTTCGGCTTCCCAGAGTGGCCCGAGTGCGTCGTCAATCGTGGTGATCAACTCAAACACCGCACCCTTGGCGTGGGGTTGCAGGTTCTGCACCCGCACGCTCACCCGCGCTCGAGCAACTGCGCCCAAGGGGCGCAGAATCCGGATGCGATTGGCCAGGTGAACCAGCCCCAGTAGCGGAAACGGAAACGTCCTGGCAGTGAGCAATTGCATCTGCAAGGCGAACGCCAGCACATGAGGATAGGTCGGTGGCAGCACGCCGTTTTCGGTATACCCGCACACCTTGCGATAGGCGGCCAAGCGCTTGGGGTCAACGTTGACCCAGCAACGAAAGCCATCCTCGGGCAGGGTGGTGCCGGTGATCTTGCGCCGCGTCGCCGCCCGCCAATACAACTCGGGCAAATACGGTGTAGTGCTTTGTGAATGCCAATCCGTCGCCATCTTCAGGCCCCCAATACACTTTGCCCACACACCCGCAGCGCTTGCCCGCTGACCGCGCCGCTGCCGGGTTGGGCAAGCCAGGCCACGGCTTCAGCAACGTCTTGCGGCAGTCCGCCTTGGCCCAGTGAACTCATGCGTCGCCCGGCCTCACGCAAGGTAAATGGAATCTGCGCGGTCATTCGGGTTTCGATAAAGCCTGGGGCGACAGCGTTGATGCTGATTCCGCGCGCTGCCAACAGTGGCGCCCAGGCCTGCGCCAGACCGATCAGCCCGGCCTTGCTCGCGGCGTAATTGGCTTGCCCGCGATTGCCGGCGATGCCGCTGATCGACGCCAGCAGAATCACCCGACCGTTATCGTGCAGGGCACCGCTGTCGAGCAGCGCTTTGGTCAACACTTGTGGTGCATTCAGGTTCACTGCGAGCACCGCATCCCAGAATTCCGGCGTCATGTTGGCCAGGGTTTTATCGCGGGTGATGCCCGCGTTATGGACCACAATGTCGATGCCGTTCGGCAATTGCCCGATCAATTGCGCGGCGGCGTCTTCGGCGCAAATATCGAGGGTGATGCTGTGGCCGCCGAGGCGGGAGGCGAGGGCATCGAGGTCGGTCTTGGCCGGTGGCACATCCAGCAGCACCACCTGCGCACCATCGCGGGCCAGGGTTTCGGCGATCGACGCGCCGATACCGCGAGCCGCGCCCGTGACCAGCGCAGTGCGTCCCGCCAGTGGGCGAGTCCAGTCCTGGACCTGAGTATCGCAAGCGTTCAGTCGCACCACCTGTCCTGAGACATAAGCACTCTTTGGCGAGAGGAAAAACCGTAGCGCCCCTTCGAGTTGGCCTTCAGCCCCGGCCCCGACGTACAGCACCTGCAAGGTGCCGCCACTGCGCAGTTCCTTGGCCAGCGAGCGACTGAAGCCTTCGAGTGCACGTTGGGCACTGGCGGCGAACGGGTCACTCAAGGTCTCCGGTGCGCGCCCGAGAATCACCAGATGGGCGCTGTGCTCGAGGTTTTTCATCAACGGCTGAAAGAACTCTCGCAGCTGCTTGAGTTGACCGGTCTGCATCAGGTCACTGGCATCGAACACCACGGCTTTGAGTTTGGGACCGTGGCCTGGAATCCACGCCTGGGCCGGCAAGGGTTCGGGGCCGTAGCTGTAAATCTGCTCGGTGAGTTTGTTGGCAAACGCGCTGATGTTCTGTGACAACGGGCCGCCACCTATCAACAGCGCGCCATCGACGGGCCTCAGGCGGCCTGCCTCCCAGCGTTCCAGACGAACCGGCGACGGCAGGCCAAGGGCCCCGACCAGGCGGTGGCCGAGGGCCGAATTGGCGAAGTCGATATAGCGGTCAGACATGGAAGGCTCTCCGGCAGTGGGGGGCAAGGTGTGGACCATGAATCGCGATCAGTCGTTCGACCCACGAGATAAGGCCTACGCTTGTGGGTTATGCCTTTCACAGAATAGGAGCTTTTCATGACTCAGCTGCGCCGCGTCGCGATCATCGGCGGTAATCGCATTCCTTTCGCCCGTTCCAGCGGGCCGTATGCCACCGCCAGCAACCAGGCAATGCTGACAGCGGCGCTCGAAGGCTTGATCGAACGCTACAACCTGCATGGCCTGCGCATGGGCGAAGTGGTGGCGGGGGCGGTGCTCAAGCTTTCCCGGGACCTCAACTTGACCCGCGAATGTGTGCTCGGCTCGCGGTTGTCACCAACCACCCCGGCCTACGACATTCAGCAGGCTTGCGGCACCGGGCTGGAAGCGGCGTTGTTGGTGGCGAACAAGATTGCCCTGGGGCAGATCGACTGCGGCATTGCCGGTGGTGTCGACACCACGTCCGATGCGCCGATCAGTGTCAGCGACGGCTTGCGCAAGATTCTGCTGCAAGCCAACCGCGCCAGGAGCACCGGCGACAAGCTCAAGACTTTCCTGCAAGTGCGCCCCCGGCATTTGATCCCCGAGTTTCCGCGTAACGGCGAGCCGCGTACGGGGCTATCGATGGGGCAGCATTGCGAGTTGATGGCGCAGACCTGGAACATTCCCCGTGCCGAGCAGGATCAGCTGGCGCTGGAAAGCCACCAGAAAATGGCCGCGGCCTACGCCGAAGGCTGGCAGAACGATCTGATGACTCCATTCCTCGGCCTGACCCGCGACAACAACCTGCGCCCGGACGTGACGCTGGAAAAACTCGCGTCGTTGAAACCGGTTTTCGACAAGAGCGGCAAAGGCACGCTCACCGCCGGCAACTCGACACCGCTGACCGATGGCGCGTCGCTGGTGCTGCTCGGCAGTGAGGAGTGGGCGAAAGAGCGCGGCCTGCCGATCCTCGCTTACTTGCGCGACGGCGAAGCGGCAGCGGTGGATTTCGTCAATGGTGCCGAAGGATTGCTGATGGCGCCGGTCTACGCGGTGCCGCGTTTACTGGCGCGCAACGGCCTGACCTTGCAGGACTTCGACTACTACGAAATCCACGAAGCCTTCGCCGCGCAAGTGCTCTGCACCTTGAAAGCCTGGGAAGACTCGGACTACTGCAAAACCCGGCTCGGCCTCGACGCCCCGTTGGGCTCGATCGACCGCAGCCGGCTCAACGTCAAAGGCAGTTCACTGGCGGCCGGGCATCCGTTTGCCGCGACCGGCGGGCGCATCGTCGCCAACCTTGCCAAGCTGCTGGACGCCGCCGGGAAGGGCCGCGGGTTGATCTCGATATGCGCCGCTGGCGGTCAGGGTGTGACGGCGATTATTGAGCGCTGAGGGCCGCCGCATTTTGTTGCTCGGCCAATACCCGATTGCGATTGGCATAACGCTCGGCCATCACCGAACAGACGACCAGTTGCAGCGGGTGATAGATCATGATCGGCAACAGGATCAGGCCCAGTCCCGGGTTGGCACCGAAGATCAGCGCGGCCATTGGTGCACCGGCGGCCAGGGATTTTTTGCTGGCGCAGAACACTGCGGCGATCTCATCGGCGGGGCTGAACTTCAGGGCGCGGGCGGTGCTAGTGGTCATCCACAGAATAATCGCCAGCAGCACGGCACTGCCGACCAATGCACTGAGAATCACCGTGTTGCCCTGTTGCTGCCACATCCCGGAAACCATCGAGTTGCAGAAGGCCGCGTACACCAGCAGCAGGATCACCAGTTTGTCGACGATGTTGGTGTAGCGCTTGTGGCGACTGAAAAACTTGCCGAACACCGGCCGCAGCAACTGACCCAATACCAGCGGCAGTAATAACATGGCGCAGAGATCGAGCAAGGTTGAGCCCAGGTCGATACCGCCGGCACCGCTGCCCACCACGAAACTCACCAGCAACGGCGTGAGGAAAATCCCCAGCACGCTGGACAGGCTGGCGTTGAGAATCGCCGCCGGCACGTTGCCACCGGCGCTGCCGGTCAAGGCCACGGAAGAGGAAATGGTCGAGGGCAGGGCACACAGGTAGAGGAACCCGAGCATCAGCAGCGACGGAATGTGTGAACCCAGCAGCTTGTCGCTCACCAGCCAGATCAGCGGGAACACCAGAAAGGTGAAGCCCTGGACCATGAGGTGCAGGCGCCAGTTTTTCAAACCGTGGCGAATCTGTTCGCTCGACAGGTTGACCCCGTGCAGGAAGAACACCAGGAACACGCCGATGTTGATTACCCACTCGGCATGCATCGTGCCACCCGTCGCACCGAAGCGCGGGAAGACGTACGACAGCAGCGTGGCGATCAGCATCCCGCACAGGAACCAGTCGGTGACCACGCGTTTGAGGTGTTTGAAGGCATGCATAACGGGCACCGAAGGCATTGTCAGAAGGGATGACCTAGCCTAAGGTCAAGACTTCCGCCCGTCTTGCGACATAAGGCCAATCAATGCCGGCTAACGGACAAGTTTCCCTCGAACGGACCATCCCGACCCTGACGGCGTTGCCACGCCCGCTGTATGCCCGTGCGGAAAGCCTCAGCGCCGGTTCGTGGACGCCACCTCATCGCCACGATTGGGTGCAGTTTTCCTATGCCATCAGCGGCGTGCTCGGCGTACACACCGCCGAGGGCAGTTTCTTTGCGCCGCCGCAGTGGGGGATCTGGATTCCGGCTGATCTGGAGCACCAGGTGGTGACCTCGATGCGCGCGGAAATGCGCAGCCTCTATGTGCGGCGTGAGGCATGTGCCTGGGCGGACGAGCGTTGCCGGGTGCTGGAAGTCACGCCGCTGGCGCGTGAGCTGATCAAGAGTTTTTGCCTGCTGCCGGTGGACTATCCGGAGGGCGACAGTCGTGAAGCACGCCTGGTCGAGGTGCTGCTGGATCAGTTGGCGAGCCTGCCGGAAGTCGGGTTCTCTCTGCCGTTGCCACGTCACCCGCGTTTGCTTGCGCTGTGCAACGAGCTGATCGAAAGCCCCGAGCAGAACGTGACGTTGCATGAATGGGCCGAACGATTGGGGACTTCGGAGAAAACCTTGATGCGCCTGTTCCAGCGTGAAACCGGATTGAGTTTCCGCAGCTGGCGCCAGCGTATGCGGCTGTTGTCGTCATTGAGCTTGTTGGAAGACGGTAACAGCGTGACTACGGCGGCGCTGTCGAGCGGTTATGACTCGACCTCGGCGTTTATTGCAGCGTTCAAAAGCCTGTTCGGGTTTACCCCAGGCGAGCTGTTCAAACAGTAATTGTGGCGAGGGAGCTTGCTCCCGCCGGCCGGTCCGCGCTCGGGCGAAGCAGTCGTAATCCAGAAAATGCGGTCTACCTGATAGACCGCGTTGACTGAATGGGGACCGCTTCGCGCTCCAGCGGGAGCAAGCTCCCTCGCCACAGGGGGTAGTGTCTGCTGGGTCGATCGAGGTGATTAAGTACGGAACCGCCGCACCAACCCGTCCAGCTCATTCGACAGCCCCGCCAGACTCTGGGAGTCGAGCCGTGCCGAGTTGGCCAGTTCGGCTACCAACTGCGCATCGCCATGGATCTGGCTGATGTGGCGGTTGATGTCTTCAGCGACCTGATGCTGTTCTTCAGCGGCGGTGGCGATCTGGGTGTTCATGTCGCGGATCACGTCCACCGATTCGCGGATTTGCCCAAAACTGTTGCGTGCTTCGCCGATCCGGCTGACTGACTGTTGCGACACCTCAAGGCTGGCGTGCATTTGCTGGGTGACCTGACTGGTGCGCTTGGCCAGGTTGCCGAGCAGTCCGTCGATTTCCGCGGTGGAATCGGCAGTGCGTTTGGCCAGTGCGCGAACCTCATCGGCCACCACCGCAAAGCCACGACCTTGCTCGCCAGCGCGGGCGGCTTCGATCGCGGCGTTCAGCGCCAGCAGGTTGGTTTGCTCGGCGATGGAGCGAATGGTGCCGAGGATCGACTGAATGTCATTGCTGTCGCGTTCCAGCTGCTGCATCGACTGCGCCGATTGCTCGATTTCCTGGCTCAACTTGTCAACGCTGTGCACGGCGGCATCGATCTGTTGCTGACCTTCGCGGGCCTGGCGCTGACCGCTGTCGGCCGACTCGGCGGCCTGGCTGCAGGAACGCGCAACTTCGTTGGCGGTGGCGACCATCTCGTGGAACGCCGTGGACACCATGTCCACCGCTTCACGTTGGCGCCCGGCCGCGTCGGCCATGTCGCTGGAGACCCGGGTCGCGCTTTGCGAGTTGGCAAGAATTTTGGTCGCAGCGCCGCCGATGTGCTGGATCAGGCTGCGAATCGCGGCAAGGAACTGGTTGAACCAGTTGGCCAGTTGCGCGGTTTCGTCGCTGCCACGGATCTGCAGGTTCTGGGTCAGGTCACCTTCACCTTGGGCAATGCCTTCCAGACCGCTGGCAACGCTGCGGATCGGCCGCACGATGAGGCTGGCGAAACTGGCGCCGACCACGGCGAAGAGTACAGCCAGTACGGTGGCGATGATCGCGATCAGCCAGGTCAGCGCAGTGGCTGAACTCATCACGTCGGTTTGCTTGATCAGGCCGATGAAAGTCCAGCCCAGTTGCTCCGACGGCCAGACGTTGGCCATGTAGCGCTCACCGTTCAACTCGACTTCGACCAGGCCTTTGCCGGCCTTGGCCAGTTGTGCGTAACCGTCGCCCAGGCTGCTCAGCGCTTTGAAGTTGTGCTCTGGCTGTTTCGGGTCGACCAGCACAGTGCCGTTGTTTTCCATCAGCATGAGGTAACCGGTTTCACCGAGCTTGATCTGTTTGACGATCTCGGTGAGCTGCTTGAGCGTCACGTCGATGCTGACCACGCCACCATTGGTGCCGAGCTTGTTGTCGAGGGTGCGCACGGTACTGACGTAAGTCGCGTCATCCTGAGCCCAGTAATACGCTTGCGTGCGAAACGGTTTGCCCGGTTTGGCTTGCGCCGCCTTGTACCAGGGACGCTGGCGCGGGTCGTAGTTGGCCAGCTTCGGATCATCGGGCCAGGACACGTAACCCCCGGCACTGGTGCCGATGATGGCGTACGCGTATGAAGGATGACTGGCGCCCAGGTCTTGCAGCAAGGCAAACACCTGCTTGTCCATCTCGCCTTGCGCAATCTGCGTCGCATTGGCGCTCATGTAGGTCTTGAGGCTGGCGTCGGTATTTTTGAGCAGCGGCTGGGAGGCCAGGTAGTTGACGTTCTGGCTGATGCCGTCAAAGAATAGTTGCATGGCGTTGCTGACCTGGCGGATCTCTCGACCGCTGCCGTCGACAAAGTTATCTTTGGCATCGCTGCGCAGGTTCATGACCACCAGGGTGGCGACCAGCACAACCGGCAAGCAGGCGATGATTGCAAACGCCCACGTCAATTTTTGTTTGATGTTCATCCGCGCTCCAGATTTTTTTCTTATTAAGCCCACGCAGTGCTGATGACTCGCGGATTGTCGGACAAATCCCTTTCTCCTTGATGACTTCGGCCGCCAGGGGCAGAAATTGAGGACTATTGGTGAAAATCCTACAAAGAGTGGCTTGGCTGATCTCAGACGCTGTCGCAAATGCCTTCTGATCCAGTCGCCAACGTGCGGCAGACTCTCAGCTATGATCTTCTTCGTTCAATAGGGTTTGCCTGACTAATCTGGCACATTGGGTGCATCTGCAACGTTCATAGGTCGGCAACCCCTCCCCGACGGGAGAGGATTGCCGTATAACGAATGACATTCGCGTGTTTGGTAATAAAGGACCCACAATAAAAGCTGATGAAGACTCCAAAACGCATTGAACCGCTGATCGAGGACGGTCTGGTTGACGAGGTGCTGCGCCCACTCATGAGTGGTAAAGAAGCAGCTGTTTATGTGGTGCGCTGCGGCAACGAGTTACGTTGCGCCAAGGTTTACAAGGAGGCGAATAAACGAAGTTTTCGTCAGGCGGCCGAGTACCAGGAAGGACGCAAGGTCCGTAATAGCCGTCAGGCTCGTGCCATGGCCAAGGGTTCCAAGTTCGGTCGTAAAGAAACCGAAGACGCCTGGCAGAACGCCGAGGTTGCGGCATTGTTCCGTTTGGCCAGTGCCGGGGTGCGAGTGCCCAAGCCGTTCGACTTCCTGGAAGGCGTGCTGCTGATGGAACTGGTGGCGGACGAGTACGGCGATGCCGCGCCGCGTCTCAACGACGTAGTGCTGGAAGCGGATCAGGCGCGTGAATACCACGCCTTCCTGATTTCGCAGATCGTGCTGATGCTGTGTACCGGTCTGGTGCACGGTGACCTGTCCGAGTTCAACGTACTGCTGACCCCGGCCGGCCCGGTGATCATCGACCTGCCCCAGGCAGTCGACGCTGCCGGTAACAACCACGCGTTCAGCATGCTGGAGCGCGACGTGGGCAACATGGCCTCGTACTTCGGGCGCTTTGCGCCGGAATTGAAGCGGACCAGGTACGCCAAGGAAATGTGGGCGCTGTATGAGGCCGGCACCCTGCACCCGGCCAGCGTGCTGACCGGTGAGTTCGACGAGCCGGAAGAGTTGGCGGACGTTGGCGGCATCATGCGTGAGATCGAGGCCGCGCGCCTTGACGAGGAGCGTCGGCAAGCGGTTCGCGCCGCAGACGACGCACCGCCGAGTAAAACCGAAGAACCGCCTCCACCGTGGATGCAGTGATCGGTTGAATGAAAAATCCGGCTTCGGCCGGATTTTTTGTGAGCGTCAGATCAGGCAGTCGATGGCTCGGTGCAGCAGCCCGACGCCAGCTCCTTGAGAATCGGGCAGTCCGGGCGGTGATCGCCCTGACAATGTTCCACCAGATCCTGCAAGGTGTCGCGTAACTGGCCGAGCTCGCGGATTTTCTGGTTCAGCTCATCGATGTGCTGGCGGGCCAGTGCCTTGACGTCGGCGCTGGCCCGTTGGCGGTCCTGCCACAGCGTCAGCAGTTTGCCGACTTCTTCCAGAGAAAACCCGAGGTCGCGCGAACGCTTGATGAACGCCAGGCTGTGCAGGTCGTCATCGCCATAGATGCGGTAGCCGCTGTCGGTGCGATGGGCTGCCTTGAGCAGGCCGATCGATTCGTAATAGCGAATCATCTTGGCGCTCAGGCCGCTGTGTCTGGCTGCTTGGCCGATGTTCATTCAACGTCCTCCAGGTCTTTCGGCTTCCAGGTCTTGAGCAGTAAAGCATTGCTCACCACGCTGACGCTGGACAAGGCCATTGCCGCACCGGCGATCACCGGGTTGAGCAAGCCGAAGGCTGCCAGCGGAATTCCGATCAGGTTGTAGACGAAGGCCCAGAACAGGTTCTGGCGGATCTTCGCGTAGGTTTTGCGGCTGATTTCCAGCGCCGCCGGCACCAGGCGAGGATCGCCGCGCATCAAGGTGATTCCGGCCGCGTGCATCGCCACGTCGGTGCCGCCGCCCATGGCGATGCCGATATCTGCCGCCGCCAGCGCGGGAGCGTCGTTGATGCCGTCGCCGACCATCGCCACGACGCCGGTCTTTTTCAGCTCCGCGACGGTCGAGGCTTTTTCGGCCGGCAGCACTTCGGCGTGAACATTGCTGATGCCCAGCGCTTCAGCGACTACTCGGGCGCTGCCACGGTTGTCACCGGTGAGCAGGTGACTGCCAATGTGCTGCTCGTTGAGCGCTTCGATGGCGTGCAGCGCACCAGGCTTGAGAGTGTCGCCAAAGGCGAACAGGCCGAGCACCTTGGGCGCGGGGCTTTGTTCGATCAGCCATGACAAGGTTCGACCCTCGGCTTCCCAGGCGTTGGCGGATTCGCTCAAGGGACCGGCGTTCAAGCCGCTTTCTTCCAGCAGACGGCGATTACCCAGCGCCAATTGGCGACCTTCCAGCGTGCCGGCGATGCCGCGACCGGTCAGTGATTGGCTGGCGCTGACATCGGCTACCGGCAAGTCACGCTCGGCGCAAGCGTCCAGTACGGCTTTGGCCAGCGGGTGCTCGCTGCCACGTTGCAGGGCGCCGGCCTGTTGCAGCAGGGTCGCCTCGTTGCCGTCGACGGCACTCAAGTGAGCGATGCGCGGCGTGCCGGACGTCAGTGTGCCGGTCTTGTCGAACACCACCACGCTGACTTCGTGGGCGCGCTCCAGCGCTTCGGCGTCCTTGATCAGAATGCCATGGCGCGCGGCCACACCGGTGCCGGCCATGATCGCGGTCGGTGTGGCCAGGCCGAGGGCACAAGGGCAGGCGATCACCAGTACCGCGACCGCATTGATCACCGCCGTTTCCAGCGGTGCGCCGTACAGCCACCAGCCGATCAAGGTTGCCAGCGCTAAGAGCAGCACGACGGGTACGAACACCTGGCTGACTTTATCCACCAGTTTTTGAATCGGTGCCTTGCCGGCCTGGGCGTCTTCGACCAGACGGATGATTCGCGCCAACACGGTTTCCGCACCAAGCGCTTGAGTCCGAACCAGTAGCCGGCCTTCGCCGTTGATCGCACCGCCAGTGACTTTGTCGCCGGGATATTTGGGCACAGGCAGGCTTTCACCGCTGATCAGCGCTTCGTCGGCATGGCTCTGGCCTTCGATCACTTCACCGTCCACCGGGAAACGTTCACCGGGTTTGACCAGCACCAGATCGCCTAGGCGCAACGCGCTGATGGCGACGTCCTGTTCACGGCCGTCGATCAGCTGAATCGCTCGCTCCGGTCGCAAGGCTTCAAGGGCGCGAATGGCGCTGGCGGTCTGGCGTTTGGCGCGGCTCTCGAGGTATTTGCCGAGCAACACCAGCGCGATCACTACCGCCGAAGCTTCGAAATAAAGATGCGGCATGCTGCCGGCACTGGCGGTGGCCCACAGATAAATGCTCAAGCCATAACCGGCACTGGTACCCAGGGCCACCAGCAGGTCCATATTGCCGGCGCCCGCGCGAACGGCCTTCCACGCGGCGACATAAAAGCGTGCACCGAAGATGAATTGCACTGGCGTCGCCAACGCAAACTGTGCCCAGGCCGCAAGCATCCAGTGCAGGCCGAACGGCTGCACCAGCATTGGCAGCACCAGCGGCAAGGCCAGCACGATTGCCAGCAGCAGGCTCCAGCGCTCACGGCGCAGACGCTGTACCTGATCGTTATCGGTGGCTTGCTCGGCTTGCCAGACGCTGGCGGTGTAACCGGCCTTGCTGACGGCATCAATCAACAGCTGCGGATCGATCTGACCGAGGAGCTCGAGGTGCGCGCGTTCGTTGGCCAGGTTGACGCTGACGCTGTTCACCCCGGCGATTTTATTCAAGGCACGTTCGACCCGACCGACACACGAGGCGCAGGTCATACCGCCAATGCTCAATTCGAGGCTGTGTGCGGGCACGCTGTATCCGGCTTGCTGCACCGCTTCCATGAGCGCTGGCAAACTGTCGCGGGGGGCCTGGACGCGCGCTTGCTCGGTGGCCAGGTTGACGCTGACGCTGCTTGCGCCAACAACTTTGCTCAACGCACGCTCGACACGTCCGGCGCAACTGGCGCAGGTCATGCCGGATATCGGCAGATCGAAGGTGATGGAATCGGACATCGGTCTTACTCCCTGTAGAGATGACCTACAGGATCAACCTTGCCACGCGGGCAAGGTCAAGCGCTATGTAGGAGCAAGGCTTGCCCGCGATGAACGATGATGCGGTTGGCCTGAACCACCGCGTTGCCTGCATCGCGGGCAAGCCACGCTCCCACAGAAAACGGGTGGATCAATACCCCAGCGCGGCGGGCTTGAGGTACATGCCTTGCTGATTCATGGCAATGCGGAATTTCAACAGGTCACCCGCCCGCAGCGTGATGTTCTGCGAACCCGGTGCCAGCATCCCGGCACTGCAACCTGGCGCCTGGCCGGGCAGCAGTTTGAGCCGCAAGGAGTAGTTACCCGGCGGCAAATTGAACGAGGTGCTTTGCTCCTGGAACAACCGCGCTGACAACTGATCCTGGATGTACACGCCAATCTCGCACGAGGTCGCGACTTCCAGGCGCTCGCGAGAAATGATCAACACACCGTAGTCTTCGGCATTGACCGAGGGCGCAGCGGCGAAAAGACTGAGCATGCTGAATAGGCTGAAAGCTGACCAGCGCATGGCTGCATCTCCTGCTTTTGAGTCATTGATGGCGAAGCTTGGCCGAGCGCGGCGATGATTGCCAGCCCGGCAGATCAAAGCAGAACTTGACCTTGCCACGGTGGCAAGCTCAAGACTGACTTCAACCTCATCAAAGGAGCTCTCTCATGCAAGTATTCAACGTTCAAGGAATGTCGTGCGGTCACTGTGTGCGGGCCATTACCCAAGCGCTGCAAGCCAAGGATCCGGCGGCCGGTGTTCGGGTCGACCTCGCAACGAAGGAGGTTGGCGTCGAGAGCGGTGAACTGTCTGCTGAAGAAGTCATCAACCTGATCAGAGAAGAAGGTTATGAAGTGACGCTGGCCTGAACCTTTTTAATAGTTAGCGACCTATCTGAATGTTCAAGGCGTCCAGGCGCGGCTAGACTGTGGGGCTGCCGACTGACGTATCACTGGACGCCTGATGAACCTCCGCACCCTTCTGATTCTTGGCGCCTTGAGCGCTTTCGGGCCGCTGGCCATCGACTTCTATCTGCCAGCCTTCCCGGCCATGGCGGCAGCTTTCGGTACTGATGAAAAACATGTCCAGTTGACCCTGGCAGCCTATTTCCTGGGCTTGTCGATTGGTCAGTTGGCTTATGGCCCGGTGGCCGATCGCTTCGGCAGACGCATTCCATTGCTGGTGGGCGTCGGTCTGTTCACTCTGGCCTCGTTGGTGTGTGCGTTTGCGCCAAGCCTTGAGTGGCTGATCGCGGCCCGTTTCGTTCAGGCGTTGGGCGGCTGCGCCGGGATGGTGATTTCCCGCGCGGTGGTCAGCGACAAGTGCGACGCGGTGGGTTCGGCGAAAGTCTTTTCCCAGCTGATGCTGGTGATGGGCCTGGCCCCGATTCTTGCGCCAATGCTCGGCGGTCTGCTGGTCAACCTGTATGGCTGGCAATCGATCTTTATCGCCTTGACGGTGTTCAGCGCATTGTCAGCCCTGGCGGTTGCCGTGGGCCTGCCGGAAAGCTTGCCGGCCAACCAGCCACGTCAACCATTGTCGGGTGCCCTGCGCCAGTACGGTCGGCTGCTGTCGGACAGGATCTTTCTCGGACATGCCTTGACCGGTGGCATCGCGATTGCCGGGATGTTTGCCTACATCGCCGGTTCGCCTTTCGTGTTCATCAAGCTTTACGGTGTCCCGGCCGAGCACTTTGGCTGGCTGTTCGGCACCAATGCGGCGGGCTTCATTCTGGTGGCGCAGGTCAATGCCCGGTTGCTCTCCAAGCGCGGCCCGGCCTTCTTGCTGGCGCGCACCGTATGGATTTATCTGGCGGCAGGCTTGACCTTGCTGGCGGTCAGTTCACTGCATACCGAGCATTTGTGGCCGTTGCTGATCCCGCTGTTCATCTGCATCGCAAGCCTGGGTTGCATCATTCCCAATGCGTCGGCGTGCACCATGAGCGGACAGGGCGCGCGCGCAGGCAGCGCTTCGGCGATGCTCGGTTGCTTGCAGTTCAGTGTTGCCGCTGGAGCGGCGGCGTTGGTGGGCGTACTGCACGACGGCACAGCGATGCCGATGGCGATGGTCATCAGCCTGTGCGGAATATTAGTGGTGAGCGTCGCGATGCTCACCCGTCGGCTGCAAGTTGCCCGGGCAGCGCAAGCCGTGACTTGAGTCAGCCGGTTGCTCGTTGCTGGCGTTCGGGGAGTTGATGAGGAGCGTGCAAGCGAGCCTCGAGGGTCGAGGTAAAAGCGCGAGCTTCGGCTTCACTGCGGAAGTTCACCGCGTGGTTGTCCAGGCGGACCTGCCACTGGGATTTTGCCAATTCTTTTATCAGGATCTTCATTGCTGACTTCCTCACCTAAAAGACTGCATTGCGGGAAGCTCGATTGTAGACCTGAATCAAATCGGATTTGTGACGCGGATCAACTCCTCAGACTGACGGTGTGCGTCGTTTCTGAAACAGCAAGCGGAACACACCGTCATCTAAAACCCTGGAAGCCTTCGAGGACGATCTTGCCCCTGGATGTGCCGCTTTCCAGCAGTGCATGGGCGCGGCGCAGGTTGGCCGCGTTGATCGTGCCAAAGTGTTCGCCGACCGTGGTTTTCAATGTGCCTGCGTCGATCAGCCCGGCCACCCGGTTCAGTAGCTTGTGCTGTTCGAGCATGTCGGCGGTTTCGAACAGCGAGCGGGTGTACATGAATTCCCAGTGCAACGACAGGCTCTTGCGTTTTAGCCTGGTGACATCCAGTGCCTTCGGATCATCGATCAGCGCAAGCTTGCCTTGAGGCGCGAGGGCTTCGACCAGTTGTTCGAAGTGCTGGTCGGTTTCGGTCAGGCTGGCGACGTGTGTCACCTGAGGGTGGCCTGCGCGCTTGAGTTCTTCGCTCAGCGGTTGGCTGTGATCGATCACCAGGTTTGCGCCCAGTTCGCGTACCCAGCTTTGGGTCTGCGGGCGAGAGGCAGTACCGATGACGTTCAGTGCGGTGAGCTGACTGGCCAGTTGAGTCAGGATCGAGCCCACACCACCGGCGGCGCCGACGATCAGCAGGCTTTGGCCTTGAGCGGTCTTGCCTTCGCGCACTTGCAGGCGTTCGAACAGCAACTCCCACGCAGTGATCGCGGTCAGCGGTAGCGCGGCGGCTTAGGCGAAACTCAGGGACGTTGGCATATGGCCGACAATGCGCTCGTCCACCACATGCAGTTCGCTGTTGCCACCTGCGCGCGCGATGGAGCCCGCGTAGTAAACCTTGTCACCGGCCTTGAACAGACTGACGTCGCTGCCGACCGCCTTGACCACGCCGGCCACATCCCAGCCCAGCACTTTTGCCGCGCCATCTTCAGGCGCGACATTCTGGCGAATCTTGGTGTCCACCGGATTGACCGAGATGGCTTTGACTTCAACCAGCAAATCCCGTTTGCCTGGAACCGGCTCGGGCAGATCGATGTCTTGCAGCGATTCTGGATCGTTGATAGGTAGCGAACGGTAGTAGGCAATGGCTTTCATGGGGGATTTCTCACGGATCATTCGATGGCATGGATGATTGGTGATTTCTCTTGAAGATAAAACCGGCTAAAAGAACAGTCTCTTTCAATATTTTTTTGATAATGCAGGTGGGTTGATGCTGCGTTTCGACGATTTGCAGTTGTTTGTGCGTGCCGCAGATCTGGGCAGCTTGTCTGCGGCGGCGCGGGTCATGGACCTGTCGGCGGCGGTGGCCAGTGCTGCGTTGAAGCGGATCGAACAGCAATTGGGCGCGCGGTTGCTGGCGCGTTCGACCCGCAGCCTGCGTCTGACCGCAGAGGGCGAAGGCTTCCTTGAATATGCCCGCGCAGCACTGGGCAATCTGGATGAAGGGCGTCGTTTGCTGGCCAGCGGACAGGATCAGGTCAGCGGCGTATTGCAGCTGTCGGCACCTTCGGACTTCGGTCGCAATTTACTGCTGCCGTGGCTGGATGAATTCCAGCGCGAGCATCCAAAACTGACGGTGCGCCTGCTGTTGGGAGACCGGATTGCCGATCTGTTCCGCCAACCGGTGGACATTGCCCTGCGCTACGGGGAGCCGGAAGACTCAAGCCTGGTGGCGCTGCCGATCGCCGCGGACAACCGTCGCGTGTTGTGTGCTGCACCGAACTATCTCGCACGGCATGGCGAACCGCGCCAGCTGGAGCAACTGGCCCAGCACAATTGCCTGTTGTACATGCTGGGCAGCCGGGTTCACGACCACTGGAGTTTTCATGACGGTAAACGGGAGGTGAGCCTGACCGTCAGCGGTGATCGCTTCAGTGATGACGCGGACATAGTGCGTCTGTGGGCGGTGGCCGGTGCCGGAATTGCCTACAAGTCCTGGCTGGATGTAGCCGGCGATGTATTGGCCGGGCGCTTGAAGGTGCTGATGCCGACGCTGCACTGCGAGCGCGCACCGCTGAATTTGCTGTGCGCCCATCGCGCTCAATTGAGTAAGCCGGTGAACCTGCTGAGTGAAATGCTCAAGTCACGATGTGCCCAATTGTCGGCTCAATGGCCAGCAATGATCGGTGCGGGCGAGTAGTCGCACGTAAATAGGGAAAATTCTGGCAGGAACTATCACCTCCAAAAGCTTCCGGCGGACAGGAACCGAAGATCATCGCGCATATACTAACGTCCGCCTGGTGTCGCACCGTTGTCAGCGAAGTTGCGAAGCCTCGCTCCAAGCGGTTGGACGCTGTGCCGATCATTATTCAGCCCGGTCGGGTTTTTCGAAGAGATTCGTCGCATCCGTTGGTTACACCGCCCGGCTTTTGGCGGTTTTCACGCCTTGGCCGGCAGCACATTACTGGTCAAGATGTCCCAGAGCAGTAGACAAATGATTCAACAGGGAGTGAATACATGGAACATGCACCTTGCATCAGCCAGATAGCCACGTTGCTGGCAGACCCGAAGCGTAGCGCGATGATGTGGGCCTTGATGGACGGTACTGCACGGCAATCCGAGGAGTTGGCATTGCTGGCAGGCTTGTCGCCGTCGTCGGCCAATGCGCACCTGGGGCGTTTGTCCAGCGGTGGACTGTTGAAAGTCGAGGAGCGTGGGCGCAAGCGGTTTTTCCGGCTTGCGGCTCCCGAAATCGGTGCGGCGGTTGAAGCGCTGGCCAGCGCCACTCTGGCCAGTTTGCCAGGCAAGGTTCCAGAGTTGCTCAAACGCACCAGCCCATTGACGAAAGTGCGTACGGCGCCTTCGTCATTGCTTCGGGCCAGGCTCTGTGAAGACCATCTGGGGGGAAGCCTGGCAGCCGATCTGTATCAGCGAATGCTCGATGCCGGCTGGATCGAACAGCTGGACAAGCGTGTCATCGTGACCCACAAAGGCGCCAATCGGCTGGCAACCCACGGCGTGTTCATTCAGGCCCTGGCCCACAGCACCTCGCGCGTAGTCTGCGCCTGTCCTGACTGGAGCGAGCGTCGACCGCACCTGGGCGGCACACTGGGGGCGGCGGTGTTGCAGCTGTTCATGCAGTCGGGCTGGTTGAATCTGCCCGGCGACACGCGTGTTCTGCAGATCACCGCGGCCGGTCAGCGTGAAATCGATCAGTTCGCCAAAGAGGCCGAGTTGGAAATGGCGCTCTAGCAGCCCTTGAAATCGACGTCTGTGGCCAGAGGTTTCAGACGTCGCTCAGAGCTGTGGCCGGGTCGTATCCAGCAATAGTGACCCCAGGCGATCCCGCACACTCGATTCGAGGATTATCGAATGGGGGATACGGCATGGAAACGCAAGGCTATAGCGCGGCAGAACGTCTGGAACGACTGCCCATCAGCGGTTATCACCGGATCATTTTCATCATCATCGCCCTGGCGTTTTTCTTCGACTCCATGGACCTGGCGATGATGACATTCCTCTTGGGGTCGATCAAAGCCGAGTTCGCTCTGAGCACGGCGCAGGCCGGATTGCTGGCCAGTTCGAGCTTCTTCGGTATGGTGCTTGGCGCGTCTTTGTCCGGGATGCTTGCCGACCGCTTCGGGCGCAAACCGGTGTTTCAGTGGAGCATCGTGTTGTGGGGCATCGCCAGTTACCTCTGTTCTACGGCGCAAAGCGTCGAGACGTTGACGCTGTTTCGGGTTCTTCTGGGGATCGGCATGGGCATGGAATTTCCGATTGCCCAATCGATGTTGTCCGAATTGATCCCGGCCAAACGGCGCGGGCGCTACATCGCGTTGATGGATGGCTTCTGGCCGCTGGGTTTTGTCGCGGCGGGCGTGGTGTCCTACTTCCTGTTACCGCTGGTTGGCTGGCGCGACATCTTCCTGGTGCTGGCAGTGCCAGCGGTGTTTGTCCTGGCGATCCGCTTCTTCATTCCCGAGTCACCACGCTGGCTGGCACAGGCCGGGCACCACGTGGCAGCGGACCGGGTTTTGCAGCGTATTGAAGACAAGGTGCGGGGCTCGCTGGGGCGCGCCGATCTGCCGGAGCCGATTCGTTTGCCTAGAGTCGAGAGTCGTCCGGGGCACTTTCTTTCGGCCTTGAATGAAATCTGGTCACCCTTGTATCGCCAACGCACAATGATGATCTGGAGCGTCTGGTTTTTTGCCTTGCTTGGCTTCTATGGCCTGACGTCCTGGCTCAGCGCATTGCTGCAACAGTCAGGGTTTGCCGTGACTCAGTCGGTGTATTACACCGTGCTGATTTCCCTTGGCGGGATTCCCGGCTTTCTCATGGCTGCCTGGCTGGTGGAGCGTTGGGGGCGCAAGCCGGTGTGCATCATCACCTTGCTCGGTGGTGGAGTGATGGCGTTTTTGTATGGGCAGAGCGCGGTGTTTGGCGGCAACGTCAGCCTGTTGATCAGTTCGGGCCTGCTGATGCAGTTCTTCCTGTTCGGCATGTGGGCCGTGCTCTACACCTATACCCCGGAGCTCTATCCCACTTCGGCGCGAGCCACCGGTTCCGGATTTGCCTCGGCGATTGGCCGGGTTGGCTCGTTGCTCGGGCCATTGGTCACCGGGCTGGTGTTCCCGATAACGGGGCAGGGCGGGGTATTCGCCTTGGGCGCGATGTGTTTCGCCATTGCCGCGGGCGTGGTCTGGTTGTTCGGAATGGAGACGCAGGGCAAGACGCTGGAGGAGTTGAGCGAGGTCGCGCAAGTCGGTTAAACACCGATTCAATGGGGGAGCGAGCCTGCTCGCGATGGCGGACTGACATTCAACATTGGTATTGAATGTTATGGCCTCATCGTCGGATCGCCGCCCGGAGCAAGCTCGCTCCCACATCTATGGTTACCCCCTTTTCTGCAATACTGTTTTTGATGCGTGTTTGGCTTGCTTTCATCTATCCGGCGTCTGTGTGGGGTGGCAACCCCGCGCCTCGATGAGAATCGATGCCTAACGATCCTAATTATTCGAACGGCCTTTCAGCCGTGTGGGAGCTCAGGGTTGTCGTCAGGCCGGTTAGCCGTTCACGTCATCTGTTATCCAGCATCGCAAAACCAGGTGGGTGGTGCTCGGGTGACAGCAGGGTCAGGCGTTCATCGCGGTTGGCCCTGCATCAAATTCAGTGTGGTGGGCCAGCAATCGCCCAGGCGATCCTTGCCAGCTTGTTGGCCAGCGCGCAGACCACATGGTTGGAGTGATGGTGGGCCAATAGCTGCCGGACCCAGTCCGCCAGCCAGCCTTTCTGTCGGTCCAGTTGCATCAGGTAAACACGGGCACATTGGACAAGCAGGCGCCGCTGGTTGCGATCACCTCGCTTGCTGATGCCCAGCAGGACGGTCTTGCCGCCCGTAGAATGCTGTTTGGGTATCAGCCCGATTGAGGCCGAATAGCCTCGGCCGCATTTGAACTGCTTGCCATCGCCCAATTCGGCAGCCAGGACGCTGGAGGTGATCGGGCCTACGCAGGGCATGGTCATCAAACGAGCCGCCAGATCATCTTCGGCGGCCTGGCATTCCACTTCCTTGTCCAGCGTCTTGATCTGCCCATCCAGATAGGTGAAGTGCTCCTGCAACCTCGTCAGAAGTTTTTTGATGGGCACAGGAATTGAACTCGCTTCAAGCCGAGCGGGCAGTTCTTTGATGGGCTTGAAGCCTGTGGCCAGACTGACGCCGACCTCCAAAAGCGCTGCGTGAATCCGATTGACGGTCGCGGTGCGCTCTTTGATGAACGAATCGCGTGTCGAGTTGAGCATGGCCAGCAGCTGCTGAGCCTGGGTTTTGGGGTGTACAAAGCGCATTGTTGGACGAGTCGCCGCCTCGCAGATCGCCTCGGCATCAGCGAAGTCGTTTTTGTTGCTTTTCACGTAAGGGCGTACGAGATGCGGGGCAATGAGCTTGGGCGTATGTCCCAGCTTCGCGACCTCCTGCGCCATGAAGTGGGCTCCGCCGCAGGCTTCCATCACAACGGTGCAGGGTTCGAGATTCATCAGGTGCTGCATGAGCGCCGCACGAGTAAACTTTTTGCGGTAAACTCATGACCACGATCATCTTGCGCGTGTAGATGGAAAGAGTGTTTTCCCAGATCGATGGCGGCAATAGCTACTTTGTTCATGGCAACGGTCTCCGATGAGCCCCCTGCGAAAGCTTAGTGGGCGATCACAGGGGGCGGCGGGGGTAGCCATTTCATTATTGGTTTTGCAGTGAAGCTTACGGTTTGACCAACCGTGCATCCAGGCTGTTCTGCGCCAGGCGCTTGGCCTGATCCTGGGTCATGCCCAAATGGGTATACAGCGCATGGAAGTTCTCGGTGACATAACCGCCGAAGTACGCCGGGTCATCCGAGTTCACCGTAACCTTCACCCCACGCTCAAGCATGTCGAGGATGTTGTGCTGGGACATGTCATCGAACACGCGCAGCTTGGTGTTGGACAGCGGGCAAACGGTCAACGGGATCTGTTCGTCGATGATCCGCTGCATCAGGCGCTCATCTTCGATGGCGCGCACGCCATGGTCGATGCGCTGTACTTTCAGCAGATCGATGGCTTCCCAGATGTACTCCGGCGGACCTTCTTCACCGGCGTGAGCAACGGTCAGGAAACCTTCATGACGAGCGCGATCGAACACGCGCTGGAACTTGCTCGGCGGGTGGCCCATCTCTGAACTGTCGAGGCCGACGGCGACAAATGCATCCCGGAACGGCAGCGCCTGGACGAGGGTTTTCTCGGCTTCTTCTTCGCTCAGGTGACGCAGGAAACTGAGGATCAAACCGCTGGTGATGCCCAGTTGCTGCTCACCGTCTTTCAACGCGCTGGCGATGCCGTTAAGCACCACTTCGAACGGCACGCCTCGGTCGGTATGGGTTTGCGGATCGAAGAACGGTTCGGTGTGAATCACGTTCTGCGCCTTGCAACGCAACAGGTAGGCCCAGGTCAGGTCGTAGAAGTCCTGAGAGGTGCGCAACACATCGGCGCCCCGGTAATACAGGTCCAGGAACTCTTGCAGGTTGTTGAAGGCATACGCCTTGCGCAGGGTTTCGACGTCGCTCCACGGCAGGGCGATCTTGTTGCGTTCGGCCAGGGCGAACAGCAACTCAGGCTCCAGCGAGCCTTCCAGGTGCAGGTGCAATTCTGCTTTGGGCAGGGCGTTCAGCCAGTCGTACATATTCTTTTCTCATCAGGGTGCAGATAGTGAGCATTCTACAGATGCCTGTAGAAACAATTAGCAAAACCTGACCGGTCGGTTCATCAAGCCAGCTCATAAGCCTGGGTGTCGGCAAGCGTGGGCAAGGGCCAGCCCTTGCCCACGATGGCGTCCGGTCAGATGCCGGCGATCAATTGCCGCGCCGCCTGGCTGTGATCGGCAATCAAGCCTTTGAGGTCCAGCCCTTCGACTTGCCCGTCGATCACTCGCCATTTGCCGCCGATCATTACCCGGTCTGCACGATCCGCGCCACACAACAGCAATGCCGAGATCGGGTCATGGCTGCCGGAAAAGCGCAGTTCATCGAGCTTGAACAGTGCCAGGTCGGCTTGCTTGCCCACCGCCAGTTCGCCGATGTCGCTGCGGCCAAGCAATTTCGCCGAACCTTGGGTGGCCCAACCCAGTACCAATTGCGGAGTGATCTTCTGCGCGCCATAACGCAGTCGTTGCAGGTACAGCGCCTGGCGGGTTTCGAGGATCATGTTCGAGGCGTCGTTGGATGCTGAACCGTCGACCCCCAGGCCCAGCGGTGCGCCGGCAGCCATCAGTTCCAGGGTTGGGCAAATACCTGATGCCAGGCGCATGTTCGAACTCGGGCAATGGCAGATACCGGTGCCCGCCGCGCCGAGGCGGGCGATTTCGTCGGGGTTGAAGTGAATGCCGTGCGCCAGCCAGGTGCGTGGGCCGAGCCAGCCAACGCTGTCCAGATAGTCGACGGTGCGCAGGCCAAAGCGTTGCAGACAGAAATCCTCTTCGTCGAGGGTTTCGGCAAGGTGGGTGTGCAGGCGCACATCGAGTGTGTTCGCCAATTCGGCACTGGCCGACATGATTTGCGGCGTGACCGAGAACGGCGAGCAGGGCGCCAGGGCGATCTGGACTTGTGCGCCTTCGCCACGTTCGTGGTATTCGGCGATCAAGCGCTGGCTGTCGGCGAGAATTACTTCACCTTGTTGCACGGTTTGCTGGGGCGGCAGGCCGCCATCCTTTTCACCGAGGCTCATTGAGCCACGGGTCAACATGGCGCGCATACCCAGTTCACGGACGCTTTCGACCTGCACGTCGATGGCGTTTTCCAGACCCTCGGGAAACAGGTAATGGTGGTCGGCGGCAGTGGTGCAACCCGACAGCAGCAATTCAGCCAGGGCCACCTTGGTCGCCAGCGCGAGTTTTTCAGGGGTCAGTCGGGCCCAGACCGGGTAGAGAGTTTTCAGCCAGGGGAACAGCGGCTGATTGACCACCGGCGCCCAGGCGCGGGTCAGGGTTTGATAAAAGTGATGGTGAGTGTTGATCAGCCCGGGCAGGATCACATGCTCACGGGCATCGAAGACTTGTCCACAGGGTGTCGCGGGTTGTTGGCCTTGCTTGAGTACTTCGACGATCAAACCGTCTTGCAGCACCAGGCCACCACGGGCATCGAGGTCGTTGGCCGTGAAGATCGCGAGGGGATTTTTTAACCAGATACGGGTCGCAGGCATTTGCCGGCTCCTCTGAAAGTTGGGTTCAGGTTCGCCAGCTCAGTGTTGCCCTGTCTGCTGATCCAGGGTCGCCGCGGGGGGCGAAGTTCAGAGTTTACGTGGAGACCGCTTCGCGGTCTATCGCGGGCAAGCCTTGCTCCTACAGGTCATGTGTCGTATCCCGGCTCTGGGATTAATACACATCGTGTAGGAGCAAGGCTTGCCCGCGATGGCGTCCTGTCAGGCAACCATTACCAGGGAATCGTTTCACCCCGGTAATTCACAAAATGATGCCCACCCTTGCCGGCATAGGCGTTCACCTGATCGACCAGCCCGCGGGTACTGGTGTCGACATCGATGTCCGCACCTTCACCGCCCATGTCGGTTTTCACCCAGCCCGGATGCAGCGACAGCACGGTCAGTTTCTGTTCACCCAACTGCGTGACGAAACTGTTGGTCATCGAGTTCAGCGCCGCTTTGCTGGCCTTGTACAGCGCCAATTCAGGGGCGTCGGGCATGGTCACGCTGCCGAGTACCGAACTCATGAACGCCAATACGCCGCTACCTTCGCGGATCTGCCCGACGAAGCGTTGGGCCAGATTGATCGGTGCCACGGCGTTGGTGAAGAACAATTGACCCACTTCGGCCAGCGTTGCGCCACCGGGTGTCTGCACCTCCGGGCCTTTGACTCCGGCGTTGACGAACAACAGGTCGAACACCTGGCCTTTGAGTTGTTGACTGAGGGCGATCACCGCTTGCTGATCGTCCATGTCGAGTTTTTCAATCCGTACCTTGCCCAGCGCCTGCAACGCCTCGGCACTCTTCGGGTTACGCACCGTGGCGGTGACTTGCCAGCCGTCGGCCAGCAGGGTTTTCACCAGCCCCAGGCCGAGGCCGCGTGAGGCGCCGATGATCAGTGCGGTTTTTACCGTAGACATGAGTGGCTTCCTTGATAAAAGAGGGTCATGGGTTCAATGGGCAACGTTGCCCGAGCCGTTGTTGCAGTTCCTGGCGCAACTCACCGAGCTCGGCGATGCGGGTTTCGATCAGGCTCAGTTTGTCTTGCAGCAATTGGGCGATAGCGCATTCCGGGTCCTTGGCCAACTAGAGCACGGCCACGCTGTTCCGATCTCGCCAAGCGTAAAGCCCAGACGTTGGGCGATCAAATGCAGAAGTTTGATTCGGGGTCAGGCACTACTTCAGGGCGAGGTTCAGGAGGGGGTGCAGATTTGGTACTCGGCAATCTGGTTAAAAAATGAGCATGTGGCTGCGGGCTAAGCCGGCTATGCGACTGCGCCAGCCATGAACGGGTTATCCACAGGTTGCTCCACAGTATTTGTGCGCAAGCTCAAAACCCGGGCATAAGCACTGTAAGGCTTTCTTCTAAAGGTGATATGCCGCTCTAACTGTTTGTTTTGCGGTGGAATTGAACCTGTGGATGGCCGGTTGAACGAAAAATGATCAACGGCTGCAAAGCCACGTGGCGGAAGGGTTACAGCGCTGTGTGCTCAGGTTATCCACAGTCGGGTGCACAGCGGTTGTGGGCAAGTGTCGGAAATGTTGGCATGGCGCCGGTGCCCCAAAAGATCGCAGCCTGTTTTTCAGCGCTGCAACACAATCCGTCCGCGACTCACATCCGCCAATTGACGCTGCAAGGTATCGATCTGTGTCTCACCGATGGCCAGTTGCAGTTCCACACCATTGGAGGTGAAGGTTTCTTCCACCACCAACCCGCCCAGCTCGGCCACACGCAGTTTGACCAGCACCAGTTCGCTGAAGCTGCAAGCACAACGGATCGGCACCCGGCTGATCAAGGCAATCCGCTCGGCGCCTTGCAGGCATTTATTGGCGCTGCCGCCATAGGCCCGGGCGAGGCCGCCAGTGCCCAGTTGAATGCCGCCGTACCAGCGAATCACCACGACTGCGACCTGATCGCAATCCTGCGCTTCGATCGCCGCGAGTATCGGCCGGCCAGCAGTGCCGCCCGGTTCGCCGTCGTCACTGCTGCGGTACTGATCGGCGAGTTTCCAGGCCCAGCAATTGTGTGAAGCGTTCAGATCGCTGTGCTGCTCGATGAACGCCTGCGCCTCGGCAGCACTGGTGATCGGTGCCGCGAGGGCGATGAAGCGGCTTTTGCGAATCTCTTCGCGGTATTCGCAAAGGCCTGCAAGGGTAAAAGGCATGGCTGAACGTCTTAAATGGCTGGAGTGAGGCCGCAGCCTTTAAGAATGATACGGATCAGGTTATCGCCAGCGTCTTCCATATCCTGCTTGGTCAGTTTGGTACGACCGGTGACGCGGCAGATTTGCGTCGCGAAGTCGGCGTAATGCTGGGTGCTGCCCCATAACAGGAAGATCAGGTTCACCGGGTCTACGGGGTCCATCTTGCCGGCGTCGATCCAGGCCTGAAACACGTTCGCGCGGCCCTGGAACCAGGCACGGTAATCCTGATTGAAGTACTCGGTCAGGCATTCACCGCCGCTGATGACTTCCATGGCGAACACCCGCGAGGCTTGTGGCTGGCGGCGGGAGAACTCCATTTTGGCGCGAATGTAGCGGGTCAGCGCTTCGGCGGGATCGTCGTCGCAGGTCAAGGTGTTGAAGGTGCTGTCCCACAACTGAATGATGTTGCTCAACACCCCGATGTACAGTCCGAGCTTGTTGGTGAAGTAGTAATGCAGATTGGCTTTGGGCAGCCCGGCATTCTGCGCGATGGTGTTCATGCTGGTGCCCTTGAAGCCGTGACGAGCGAATTCGATTTCGGCGGCTTTGAGGATCGCCTCTTCGTTCTTCTGACGAATGCGGCTGGCAGGCTTGCCTGCGTGGGCTGGGACTTCAAAGGTCATGGGCGGTTCCGAGCGGGTCAGTGGATGCACGGTGCGTTGATAGCGCACCCACGGGAATCCGACAAGCCTTGTCGCTATAAAAGCGTCAACGCTGGGCCTTTCGTGCGGATTATCGAGTCGCCGCAAGGCTTTCCAGAAAACTTTCCAGTACCAAATGCGGGCGACGCCCCTTGCGTGTAACCGATGCCAGGCTCAGGTCATAAAAACGTGCGTCGGGTTTGAGCGCGCGCAAGCGACCTTGCTGCACCCACAGGCTGGCGTAGTGGTCTGGCAGGTAACCGATGTAGCGCCCGGTCAGAATCAGAAACGCCATGCCCTCGCGGTCCGATGCGCTGGCGGTGCAATTGAGCGCCTGATAATGCGCTTGGATCTCGGCCGGTAAACGGAAGGTCGGGGCGATCGCGTCCTGGCTATTCAGGCGTTCATCGTCCAGCTGTTTATCGTCGACATAAAACAGCGGATGGCCGACCGCGCAGTAAAGCAGCGAACGCTCGCTGTACAGCGGCTGATACTCAAGGCCCGACAAGGCGCTGGCCTGCGGTACCACACCGACATGCAAGCGTCCGTCGAGCACGCCTTGTTCGACTTCATTGGGCGCGATCATGCGGATCTGGATCTGCACGTCCGGCCCGCGCTCTTTCAACTGCGCCAGTGCGTGGGTGATACGCATGTGGGGCAGGGTGACCAGGTTATCGGTCAGGCCAATGGTCAATTCACCGCGCAAGTGTTGATGCAGGCCATTGACCTCGGTGCGAAAACTTTCCAGCGCGCTTAATAGCTGCAACGCCGATTGATAGACCTCGCGACCCTCTTCGGTCAGCGAGAACCCGGCTCGACCCCGCTGACACAGGCGCAGACCCAGTCGTTGTTCAAGATCGCTCATTTGCTGGCTGATGGCCGAGCGCCCAATCCCGAGCACACTTTCGGCTGCAGAGAAGCCGCCGCACTCGACCACGCTGCGAAAGATCCGCAGCAGACGGATATCAAAGTCGCTGACTTGCGCCAGTGGGTCGGGTCGGCGGCTGCTCATAGTTTAGTGATTGCCTGACTGAAGGTTAGAAGAGTTGGATTTCACCGACTTTATCGTCGTGGCAACTTAGCTGCAAGAACGCTTTTAATCCCTACGCCGTTTATTGCCCTGCGAGGTTTTTGCTCATGAACGTGCCTGAAAACGCCCCGGTCTCCCTGGCCAGCCAACTCAAGCTCGATGCCCACTGGATGCCGTACACCGCCAACCGCAATTTCCAGCGCGACCCGCGTCTGATCGTTGCCGCTGAAGGCAGCTACCTGATCGACGACAAGGGCCGTAAAGTCTATGACTCGCTGTCGGGTCTGTGGACCTGCGGCGCAGGGCATACCCGCAAGGAAATCCAGGAAGCGGTGGCCAAACAGTTGGGCACCCTCGATTATTCGCCGGGCTTCCAGTACGGTCACCCGCTGTCGTTCCAGCTCGCCGAGAAAATCACCGAGCTGACCCCGGGCAATCTGAATCACGTGTTCTTCACTGACTCCGGTTCCGAGTGCGCCGATACAGCCGTGAAGATGGTCCGCGCTTACTGGCGTCTGAAAGGTCAGTCGACCAAGACCAAAATGATCGGCCGTGCCCGTGGCTACCACGGTGTGAATATCGCCGGCACCAGCCTGGGTGGCGTGAACGGCAACCGTAAGTTGTTTGGTCAGGCGATGATGGACGTCGACCACTTGCCGCACACCCTGCTGGCCAGCAATGCCTATTCGCGTGGCATGCCGAAAGAGGGCGGTATCGCCCTGGCCGATGAGCTGCTCAAACTGATCGAACTGCATGACGCCTCGAACATCGCAGCGGTGTTCGTCGAGCCGCTGGCCGGTTCTGCCGGTGTACTGGTTCCGCCGCAGGGTTATCTGAAGCGTCTGCGCGAAATCTGCGATCAGCACAACATCCTGCTGGTATTCGACGAAGTCATCACCGGCTTCGGTCGTACCGGTTCGATGTTCGGCGCTGACAGCTTCGGTGTGACCCCGGACCTGATGTGCATTGCCAAGCAAGTCACCAACGGCGCCATCCCGATGGGCGCGGTGATCGCCAGTTCGGAGATCTACCAGACCTTCATGAACCAGGCGACGCCGGAATACGCGGTGGAATTCCCGCACGGTTACACCTATTCCGCGCACCCGGTGGCCTGCGCTGCCGGCCTCGCGGCACTCGACTTGCTGCAAAAGGAAAACCTGGTGCAGAGCGTGGCCGAAGTCGCGTCGCATTTCGAGAATGCGCTGCACGGTCTGAAAGGTTCGAAGAACGTCATCGACATTCGTAACTACGGTTTGGCCGGTGCGATCCAGATCGCTGCGCGCGACGGCGATGCCATCGTGCGTCCATTCGAGGCGGGCATGGCGCTGTGGAAGGCGGGTTTCTATGTGCGCTTCGGCGGCGACACCCTGCAGTTCGGCCCAACCTTCAACAGCAAGCCGCAGGATCTCGATCGTCTGTTCGATGCGGTCGGCGAAGTGCTGAACAAGATCGACTGATTAGCCCTTCTATATAAGAACAAACAACGGACGCGCAGCGATGCGCGTCTGTGGACAATTTTTCAGGAGCCCCGCATGAGCCTCATCCCGCATTTGATCAATGGCGAACTGGTGACCGATAACGCTCGCAGCGCTGACGTATTCAACCCGTCCACTGGCCAGCCAATCCATAAAGTGCCATTGGCCAGCCGCGAAACCATTCAAAAAGCCATCGACTCGGCCAAGGCTGCATTTCCGGCCTGGCGCAACACGCCACCGGCCAAACGCGCCCAGGTGATGTTCCGCTTCAAGCAATTGCTGGAGCAGAACGAAGCGCGTATCGCTCAATTGATCAGCGAAGAACACGGCAAGACGCTGGAAGACGCCGCGGGCGAATTGAAGCGCGGTATCGAAAACGTCGAGTTCGCCTGTGCTGCACCGGAAATCCTCAAAGGCGAATACAGCCGTAACGTCGGCCCGAACATCGATGCCTGGTCGGACTTCCAGCCATTGGGCGTAGTGGCCGGTATCACTCCGTTCAACTTCCCGGCGATGGTGCCGCTGTGGATGTATCCGCTGGCGATCGTCTGCGGTAACTGCTTTATCCTCAAGCCATCCGAGCGTGATCCAAGCTCGACGCTGCTGATCGCTCAGCTTCTGCTGGAAGCCGGCCTGCCGAAAGGCGTGTTGAGCGTGGTTCACGGTGACAAGGCTGCAGTCGATGCGTTGATTGAAGCGCCTGAAGTCAAAGCACTGAGCTTCGTCGGCTCGACGCCGATTGCCGAATACATCTACGCCGAAGGCACCAAGCGCGGCAAACGCGTCCAGGCGTTGGGCGGGGCGAAGAATCACGCGGTGCTGATGCCGGATGCTGATCTGGATAACGCAGTCAGCGCACTGATGGGCGCGGCTTACGGTTCCTGTGGCGAGCGCTGCATGGCGATCTCGGTGGCCGTGTGTGTCGGCGATCAGGTCGCGGATGCGCTGGTGGCCAAACTGGTCCCGCAAATCAAGGCGTTGAAAATCGGTGCCGGCACTTCGTGTGGCCTGGACATGGGACCACTTGTTTCCGGTCAGGCTCGCGACAAAGTCAGTGGCTATATAGAAGACGGTGTTTCCTGCGGCGCTTCCCTGGTTGTCGATGGTCGTGGTCTGAGTGTTGCCGGTCATGAGGAAGGTTTCTTCCTGGGTGGCTGCCTGTTCGATAACGTCACGCCAGAGATGCGCATCTATAAAGAGGAGATCTTCGGGCCGGTGCTGTGCATCGTTCGGGTCAACAGCCTGGAAGACGCCATGCAACTGATCAACGATCACGAGTATGGCAATGGCACCTGCATCTTCACGCGTGACGGTGAGGCGGCGCGGTTGTTCTGCGACGAGATCGAAGTCGGCATGGTTGGGGTTAACGTTCCGCTGCCGGTTCCAGTGGCTTACCACAGCTTTGGCGGCTGGAAGCGTTCACTGTTTGGTGACCTGCATGCGTATGGCCCGGATGGTGTGCGTTTCTACACCCGTCGCAAGGCGATTACCCAGCGCTGGCCACAACGTGCAAGCCATGAAGCCTCGCAGTTCGCATTCCCTAGTTTGTAAGTAGAAGGGCAGAAGGCCGGTCCACCTCTATATAGCGGTGGACCGGCCTTCGTGTTTTCGGGGCTTTTTGACTGATATGACAGATTTATGAAAATAGGTGTTGACGGCAGATTCTGGAAGTCTATAATTCGCCCCACTTCCGGCGCAGTCGAAACGGAAAACTCCTTGGTAAACAAAGAGTTACGCAGTTTTCGACAGCGGTTACGCTTCAGTTCATCGAAGCCTGAAGGAGTTGGTAAGGCAGTGTGTTTTCGCCTTGTTAAT
>NZ_AFOY02000024.1 GCF_000217955.3 Pseudomonas fluorescens HK44
TATCTGCGTATGCAGGTAGGGGTTTTGTTTTGCCTGCAAGAAAGTTCGTACGACAACATCGGACAGCTCCCGGCTGTCACAGTCACCTGACAATGCTAAGGTTCGGCCCTAGCTTTTGTATTTCTCCAAGGAAGCCCTTATGGCGGACGCCTCGTTCCTCAGTGCTGGTTTTATGGTGGTTCACGGCAACCGCCTGGACGAGCTGCGTAGCCTGGTGGTCAGCTGGATGCGGCGTTATCCGCTTGCCCCTCTGGAAAATGAAATCGCTCTGGTGCAGAGCAACGGTATTGCCCAATGGCTGAAGCTGGCATTGGCTGAAGACCCTGAAGATGACGACATGGGCGGCTGTGGCATCGCTGCGGCCATTGATGTGCAGTTACCCGGGAGCTTTATGTGGCAACTTTATCGATCAGTGCTCGGACGTGATGAAATTCCAGTGAAGTCGTTGCTGGACAAGGCTCCGCTGACCTGGCGATTGATGCGTTTGTTGCCAGAGCTGATCGATAAACCGCACTTCGAACCGCTGCAACGCTTTCTGACTCACGATACCGACCTGCGTAAACGCTATCAGCTCGCTGAGCGGCTTGCGGATCTGTTTGACCAATATCAAGTGTACCGAGCGGACTGGCTGGAAGATTGGGCAGCGGGTCGTCATCAACTGCGTAACGGTAGAGGTGAGAGCAAACCGCTCACTCCGGCCAATTGCTGGCAGGCTGAGTTGTGGCGTGCGCTGTTGCTGGACGTCGGTGAGCAAGGCATGGCGCAAAGCCGCGCAGGCGTTCACCAACGCTTCATCGAGACAATCACTGGGCTGGACACTGCACCTAAGGGGTTACCTTCACGGGTGATCGTTTTTGGCATTTCTTCGCTACCCGCACAAGCCCTGGAAGCACTCGCAGGATTGGCTCGCTTCAGCCAGGTTCTGCTTTGTGTGCACAACCCATGTCGTCACCACTGGGCAGACATCGTCGCCGATAAAGACCTTTTAAGGCATCAGTACAAGCGACAGGCGCGTAAGACCGGCATGCCGGTCGTACTTGACCCGCAAACCCTGCATCAACATGCTCACCCGCTGCTGGCCGCCTGGGGCAAGCAAGGGCGCGACTACATCAACCTGCTCGACAGTTATGACGATCCCAACAGCTATCGATCAGCTTTTCGCGATGGACGTATCGATCTTTTTAGCGAAAGCCAGCCGTTGAGCATGCTCAATCAATTGCAGGATGACATCCTCGAGTTGCGTCCACTGAATGAAACCCGCCTGCTCTGGCCTGCGGTCGATCTGAAGCAGGACGAGTCGATCCGTTTTCACATTGCCCATAGCGCACAGCGTGAAGTGGAGATACTCCACGATCAGTTGCTCGCGCGCTTTAGCGCTGACCCACAGTTGCGCCCACGCGATGTGATCGTGATGGTTCCGGACATCGACAGTTACGCTCCACACATCCGCGCCGTGTTCGGTCAGCTTGAGCGGGAGGATCGGCGCTTTATCCCGTTTACGCTGACCGACCAGGGCCAGCGTGGTCGCGACCCGTTGCTGATCGCGGTCGAGCATTTGCTCAAGCTGCCTGACAGCCGTTTCCCGGTCAGTGAGATTCTGGATTTGTTGGATGTTCCGGCATTGCGCGCTCGATTCGGAGTAGAGGAGCGCGACCTGCCGACCTTGCATCGCTGGATCGAAGGGGCTGGCGTTCGCTGGGGTATGAACGCCGAACAGCGCGCCGGTCTTGGTTTACCTGATGAACTTGAGCAAAACAGTTGGCGTTTTGGCTTGCGTCGCATGCTTCTGGGGTATGCCGTTGGCAGTGGTCAATCCTGCGATGGCATTGAACCTTATGATGAGATCGGTGGGCTGGATGCGGCACTGATCGGCCCATTGACAGCTTTACTCGATGCGTTGCAGATTGCTCACAAAGAGCTCACACAACCGGCATCGCCAGAGCAATGGGGCGTGCGTCTGCAAGCGTTGATGCAGCTATTTTTTCTGGCCAGCAATGAGCATGACAACTATCTGCTGGCCCAACTCGAGTTGCTCCGCGAAACCTGGCTGGAGACTTGCGAATCGGTTGGTTTGCAGGACGAATTGCCACTGACGGTGGTCCGCGAGGCTTGGTTGGCTGGTCTTGATCAGGGGCGTTTGTCTCAACGCTTCCTGGCCGGCGCAGTGAATTTTTGTACGCTGATGCCGATGCGTGCGATCCCGTTCAAACTCGTTTGCCTGCTGGGTATGAACGACGGTGACTATCCGCGTGCGCAGCCGCCACTGGACTTCGATCTGATGGGCAGCGATTACCGTCCCGGCGATCGGTCTCGGCGAGAGGATGATCGCTATCTTTTGCTCGAAGCCTTGCTCTCGGCGCGGGACCAGCTTTATATCAGCTGGGTCGGGCGCAGTATTCGCGACAATAGCGAGCGCCCCGCATCGGTATTGATCGGTCAACTGCGTGACCATCTGGCTAACGGCTGGAAAAATACTGAAGGCACTAAAGAACTCCTTGAGGCGATGACCCAGGAGCATCCGTTACAACCCTTCAGTGCCCGCTACTTCCATGAAGGCGATCATTTGTTCAGCTATGCCCGAGAATGGCAGCTGTTGCATGAGCAGCATGACCGCGCTCCAGCCTTGGAAGTGCTTGATGCCTATGTTCAGGAAGAGCCGCTGAGTCTTGGTCAACTACAGGATTTCCTGCGCAACCCTGTGCGGCATTTTTTCAGTCAGCGTCTCAAGGTGTTTTTCGAAGCGGCTGAAGCGCCCTTGGCGGATGAAGAGCCCTTCGTGCTCGATGCGCTGCAACGCTACAGTCTGAGCGACAGCTTGCTTGAAGCTGCGCTGGCCAGCCCCGACCAACCTGATCAAGCTCTGCATGCGCAGGCCAAAAGGTTGCAGGACAGCGGCTTGCTGCCGATGGCTGGTTTCGGCGAGTGCTTGCAACGTGAGTTGATCGAGCCGCTACCGGATCTGCTGCAACGTTATCAACAGTTGCTGGCGTTGTGGCCAACATCGCAAAACAGTGCTTTGCCGGTGACGCTCCAAATGCAGGGAGTGAGCCTGGAGGGTTGGCTCAGCGGTCTTCATCAACGCAGCGATGGCGGGTTGCTGGCTGTCACTACGATTCCCAACAGCATTGGTTCGATCAAGACTCGCAAATGGCATCGGTTGATCCGCCCTTGGGTTAACCACCTGGTGGCCTGTGCGAGCGGCTTGTCGATGACCACGGGGTTGGTGGCCAGTGACGATACCTTGCTGCTCGCCCCTATCGAGCAAGACACCGCGATGAAAACCCTGGGCAATCTGTTACAGGCCTGGCAATCAGGTATGCGCCAGCCATTGCCCATAGCGGTAAAAACGGCTTTCGCCTGGCTGGGACAGACTGATCCGGTCAAAGCCGAGGCTGCCGCTCGCAAGGCCTATGAGGGCGACGGTCAAACCACCGATGGTGAGCGCCGCGAAAGTCCTGCACTGGCTCGCCAGTTTGCCGATTACAACGCCTTGATTGCCGACGAAACCTTTGTCGATTGGTGTGACACGCTCTACCGTCCGCTGCTCGAAGCCCCTTGGCGCTCATTGACCAGTGAGGAGTCGCACTCATGACGGCGAAAGTTTCTCTGGCATTAGCCTTCCCGCTTCGCGGTAGTCAACTGATCGAAGCCAGTGCCGGCACAGGCAAGACGTTCACTATTTCCGCTCTCTATCTGCGCCTGGTGCTTGGCCACGGTGACGAGTCTGCCGGTTTTGGGCGTGAACTCCTGCCACCGCAAATCCTTGTGGTGACCTTTACTGATGCCGCGACCAAAGAGCTGCGTGAACGGATCCGTACACGTCTTACCGAGGCCGCGCGGTTTTTCCGCGAAGAAACACCAGCACCTGACAGCCTGATTGCCGAATTACGTGGGCAGTTCAGTCCCGAACAGTGGTCTGGCTGTGCGAACCGTTTGGACATCGCGGCACAGTGGATGGATGAGGCGGCCGTTTCGACGATTCACAGTTGGTGCCAACGGATGCTGCGCGAGCATGCGTTCGACAGTGGCAGTCTGTTCACCCAAACCCTTGAAGTTGATCACAGCGATCTGCTTGGTGAAGTCCTGCGCGATTACTGGCGGTTGTTTTGCTACCCCATGCAAGGTGATGCGCTGAACTGGGTTCGCAGCCATTGGGGCGGCCCGGCCGCCTTGCTGCCACGGGTACGCGGATTGTTCGCCAGTGAGCGTGACACTGACGAGGGGAAGGCGCCGGCCGAGTTGATCGCCGAGTGCTTGCAAGCTCGACGTGATGCGTTGCTGGAGCTCAAGGCGCCTTGGCGACAATGGGCGCAGGAGTTGCGTGAGATCTGTCTGCAAGGCGTTGCCAGCAAGTCTGTCGACGGACGCAAGATGCAAGCACGTTACTTCGAGCCCTGGTTCGAGAAAATCAGTGCATGGGCCGAGGATGACAGCCTTGAACAACTGGATATCGGCACCGGCTTCAATCGTCTGACACCCGATGGTATGGCTGAGGCCTGGAAAGGTCAGGCACCGAGTCACCCAGGCCTGGATGCCATGCCCGGCCTGAAAACCAGTCTCGATGCATTACCGACCCCGGACGCTGCGGTCCTGAAACATGCTGCGCAGTGGGTGGGGGCGCGCTTTGAAGAAGAGAAGCGTCGGCGTGCTGAAATGGGTTTCGACGACATGTTGCTCAGGCTCGATGCCGCATTGCGAGCCGAAGGGGGGGAGCGTCTGGCGACATTGATCCGCGAGCAGTTTCCGGTCGCGTTGATCGACGAATTCCAGGACACCGACCCGGTACAGTACCGGATCTTCGAAAGTATCTATCGTATCGAAGACAATAACCCTGAATGCGGGCTGTTTCTGATTGGCGACCCTAAGCAAGCGATCTATGCCTTCCGTGGCGCCGATATCTACACCTACTTGCGCGCGCGTCAGGCAACGAGTGGTCGCTTGCATACCCTGGGCACCAACTTCCGTTCCAGTCACGGGATGGTCGATGCGGTGAACCACGTGTTCCAGCGTGCCGAAGCCCGCGAGCAGGGGCGTGGTGCGTTTCTGTTTCGTGAGAACAGCGGCGAAAACCCGGTTCCATTTCTGCCGGTTGAATCTCAAGGCCGCAAAGAGTCATTGCAGATCAACGGTCAGGCCGTACCCGCGTTGAATATCTGGCAGCTGTCCAGCGAGCAACCGTTGTCCGGTGTTGTGTACCGACAGCAACTGGCTGCGGCTTGCGCCAGTGAAATCACAGCTTTGCTCAATGGCGGTCAGCAGCGGCGTGCGGGTTTTGTCCGGGGGGCAGAGGATCTACAGGGGTTGCTCCCGGCAGATATCGCGATTCTGGTACGCGATGGTAAAGAGGCCCAGGCGGTACGCAACGAATTGTCCGCGCGGGGGGTGCGCAGTGTTTATCTATCGGACAAGGACTCGGTGTTCGCGGCCCAGGAGGCTCACGATCTGTTGAGTTGGCTAAAGGCCTGCGCCGAGCCGGATGTCGAGCGACCGCTGCGTGCAGCGCTGGCCAGCATCACGCTGAACCTGTCACTGATAGAGCTTGCGCGCTTGAACCAGGATGAGCTGGCCTGGGAGAAGCGCGTCATGCAGTTTCGCGAGTACCGGGTGATCTGGCGCAGTCAGGGCATTCTGCCAATGTTGCGCCGGTTGCTACACGATTTCGAACTGCCTCAGGCCTTGATTGCTCGAAGCGATGGCGAGCGGATACTGACCAACTTGCTGCACCTCTCGGAGCTGTTGCAACAAGCCGCCGCCGAGCTCGATGGCGAGCAAGCCCTGATTCGTCATTTGTCCGAGCATCTGGCGTTGTCCGGGCAGGCCGGTGAGGAGCAGATTCTGCGTCTGGAAAGCGATGAGCAACTGGTCAAGGTAGTGACCATCCACAAGTCCAAAGGCCTTGAGTATCCGCTGGTTTTTCTGCCGTTCATTTGTTCGGCAAAACCGGTGGATGGCAGTCGCTTGCCGTTGCACTACCACGATGCGAGCGGGCAAGCCCAGATAACGTTGAGCCCAACTTCCGAGCTGATTGCCCTGGCGGACGATGAGCGCCTGGCTGAAGACTTGCGTCTGCTCTATGTGGCCTTGACCCGTGCCCAGCATGCTTGCTGGCTGGGGGTGACCGACCTCAAGCGCGGCAATAACAACAGTTCGGTGCTACATCTGTCGGCATTGGGCTATCTGCTGGGTGGCGGCGAGAAGCTGGCGGAATCGACGGCGCTGAAGCGTTGGCTGGAAGACTTGCAGCAAAGCTGCAGCGCATTGAGCTATGGCGAGATGCCTGAAGTCACAACCGAACGTTTTCTCCCGCCACGCAATGAGGCAACGTTGCTCGCACCGCTGATACCGAAGCGCAAGGCGGCCGAGAACTGGTGGATCGCCTCCTACAGTGCGTTGCGCATTGGCGATAGCCTCAGTGTCGGCAGTGACGAGGCGCCGGAAAGCCCGCAAGCGCAAAAGCTTTTCGACGACGAGCGACTTGATCCCGAGGCGCCACGCGAAGTGCTCGCCAGCGGTGGTGATATCCATCGCTTCCCACGCGGGCCGAATCCCGGGACTTTTCTCCATGGTTTATTGGAGTGGGCCGGCGACGAAGGTTTCGCCGCAGACCCGAAATCCATCGAAAATGCCATTGCACGCCGCTGCAACCGCCGTGGTTGGGAGGGTTGGATCAATACCCTGAGCGACTGGCTGCAGCACTTGTTGCAAGCGCCGTTACGCATTGGTGCCGAGCAACCACCCGTGGTGTTAGAGCAACTGACCGAGTACCGGGTCGAAATGGAATTCTGGTTTGCCAGCCATAAAGTCGATGTGTTGAAGCTCGACGAACTGGTGCGTCAATACACCCATGAAGGCGCTTCTCGTGTCGTTGCCGAGCCCGTACTGCTTAATGGCATGTTCAAGGGCTTTATCGACCTGACATTCGAGCACGCGGGGCGTTACTACGTTGCGGATTACAAGTCCAACTGGCTCGGTGCTGACGATTCGGCCTATACCGAGCAGGCAATGGAAAAGTCGATGCTCGATCATCGCTACGACCTGCAATACGTGTTGTATCTATTGGCGCTGCATCGCCAGCTCAAGGCGCGACTTGCCGATTACGACTATGACCGGCACGTGGGCGGCGCCTTGTACCTGTTCCTGCGGGGCACTCGAGGCCCCAGCCAAGGCGTGTATTTCACCCGCCCGCCACGAGAATTGATCGAACGTCTGGACCGGCTGTTCCAGGGAAAACCAGAACCCAAGCCTGAACCGGCCTGGGAGCAGGGTGTATTGCTATGAGCCGTTCCTTTGCCGACTTGTTACCCACGCCGTTGACGGCCGAGAGCCTTGCGCAACTGACACCGCTGAGCCGTGCCGATGACCTGTTGCTGTTGCTCGGACGCTGGGTCGAGCGTGGCTGGCTTCGGGCGCTGGACAAAGCCTTTGTCGCCTTCCTCCATGAACTGGCGCCTGATGGTGATCCACTGGTGTTGCTGGCGGCGGCCTTGACCAGCCATCAACTGGGACACGGACATGTGTGCCTCGATCTGTTCGAGACGCTGAAGGAGCCGGACTTCGCACTATCCCTGCCGCCGGAAGGCGATCTGCAGACCGGTACCCTGTTGTTGCCATCGCAATTGCTTGAAGCATTGGAGGGCGCTCACTGGTGCAAGGTCCTGGCATCCAGCAGTCTTGTGGCGCTGGCTGCCGATGGGGGCGACGAAGCAATGCAGCGCCCATTGGTGTTGTCCGGCAAGCGACTGTATTTACGCCGTTACTGGACGTACGAGCGGCGCATCGACAGTGCGTTGCGCCAACGACTTATCGCCCATGAGCCAACGCCTGATGACCTGTCCGAACGCCTGAGTGGCCTGTTTGGCCAGGCCAGTTCCAGCGCGCAGATCGATTGGCAGAAACTCGCCTGTGCCCTGGCCACCCGTGGTGCATTCAGCATCGTTACGGGCGGGCCTGGAACCGGCAAAACCACCACGGTTGTGCGTTTGCTGGCCCTACTCCAGGCGCCAGCCGTGGAGGCGGGCAAGCCACTGCGGATTCGACTTGCCGCCCCCACGGGCAAGGCCGCCGCGCGGCTGACAGAGTCCATCAGCCAGCAAGTTCGCACACTGCAAGTTGCCGAGAGCGTCAGGGACAAAATCCCCTCTGACGTGACCACGGTCCACCGTCTGCTCGGCAGCCGGCCGGGAACCCGGCATTTCCGCCATCACGCCGGCAATCGTCTGCCGCTGGATGTGCTGGTGGTCGACGAAGCCTCGATGATCGACCTGGAGATGATGGCCAATCTGCTTGATGCGTTGCCGACGCATGCCCGGCTGGTCTTGCTCGGTGACAAGGATCAGTTGGCGTCGGTGGAGGCCGGGGCCGTACTCGGTGATCTGTGCCGCGACGCCGAGGCCGGTTGGTACAGCCCGCAGACCCGCGACTGGTTGGAGGCCGTCAGTGGTGAAAATCTTGGTTCCAGCGGTTTGCAGGAAGACACCGACGCCACTCATCCGCTGGCCCAGCAGGTCGTGATGCTGCGTCACTCGCGGCGATTTGGCGAAGGCAGCGGCATTGGTCAACTGGCGCGCTGGGTCAATCAGCAGCAGGCCGATGAGGCCCGCAAGCTGCTGGCCGCCCGCAGTCATGCCGATCTTTTTTCGCTGTCCCTCAAGGGAGAGCAGGACAGGGCGCTTGAGCGTCTATTGCTCGAAGGCCAGGGAGAAGGTCCGCAGGGGTATCGACATTACCTGAGCCTCTTGCGCAGCCAGCGTCCGTCCAGCGACTCACTTCCCGACGATCCCTGCTGGGTCGACTGGGCGCGCAATGTCTTGCAAGCCTTCGACGCTTTCCAGCTGCTGTGCGCCGTGCGTAAGGGACCGTGGGGTGTCGAGGGGCTGAACCAGAGGATTACCGGTGCGTTGCTCAAGGCGCGGCTGATCGACAGTGATCAGCAATGGTACGAAGGGCGTCCGGTACTGATGACGCGCAACGATTACGGTCTGGGCCTGATGAATGGCGACATCGGTATTGCCCTGAAATTGCCTGAGCGCGATGGCCTGGAGGTTGGACGTCAGGTGCTGCGCGTCGCTTTTGCGCGTAACGATGGTCAGGGCGGTGTGAAGTTTGTTTTACCCAGCCGGCTCAATGATGTGGAAACCGTCTACGCCATGACCGTGCACAAATCCCAAGGCTCTGAGTTCGCCCACACGGCGTTGATCCTTCCCGATGCGCTGAACCCGGTGCTGACCAAAGAGCTGATCTACACCGGAATCACCCGCGCCAAGGACTGGTTCAGCCTGATCGAACCACGTACCGGGATTTTTGAAGAGGCCGTACGACGCAAGGTCAAGCGCTTGAGCGGGTTGATGCTGGAATTGGGGTGAGCGGGTGCAGTGCGGTGGCGAGAGGATTTGACCTTTCGCCACCATAACCTGGCCCGCTCCGAGGTCTACTCGGCTGCCAGCGCCATTTCGGTCTGGGCGGTCAGGCCCATGAAGCGCCGGACACGTTCGCCTGTCTGCTTGTTG
Organism: Pseudomonas fluorescens HK44; assembly: GCF_000217955.3. Lineage (GTDB taxonomy): Bacteria > Pseudomonadota > Gammaproteobacteria > Pseudomonadales > Pseudomonadaceae > Aquipseudomonas > Aquipseudomonas fluorescens_AQ. The sequence continues at coordinate 9,507 of NZ_AFOY02000024.1, forward strand.
CGTATGGCATACGGGCTTGCATCGAGCTGAATATTCCCGCCTTCCATGAAAATCACCCGATCGGAAATCGACATCGCGAAGTCCATCTCGTGGGTCACGATCAGCATGGTCATGCCTTCTTTGGCCAAATCGCGGATCACGTTCAATACATCGCCGACCAGTTCCGGATCGAGGGCCGAAGTCGGTTCGTCGAACAACATGATCTTCGGCTCCATGGCCAATGCCCGGGCAATCGCTACCCGTTGTTGCTGTCCGCCGGAAAGCTGATGCGGATACTTGTGCGCGTGGGCCAGCAGTCCGACCTTGTCCAGCAGTGCATAGGCGCGTTGTTCACTCAAGGGTTTTGCGCGGCCGTGGAAGCGCGGCGCCAGAGTAATGTTGTCGAGAATGCAGCGATGGGGAAACAGGTTGAAGTTCTGGAAAACCATCCCGATATGCCGCACGCCACTACGAACCCTCGCGCTGTTGGGGGTGTCGTTGGAGCCGATGAAGCTTTCGCCAAATAGCATGATCTCGCCTTGATCAATACTTTCCAGTCCATTGATGGTGCGAATCAACGACGTTTTACCTGAGCCTGACGGGCCGATGATCGAAATCACCTGGCCACTGCCGACTGCCAGGTCAATGCCCTTGAGCACTTCGTGATTGCCATAGCGCTTGTGGATCTTCTCCAGTTGTAGAACCGGAACCGCACCGCGGTTGACTGGGAAGCCGGCAGTGCTGGTCAGCGGTTGGGATTGGGCCTTGAGTCGGCTCACGGCGGTTTCGTCGAGGGTTTGCGGCTTGCGTTGGTTCAGATCCAGATGGTGCTCCAGTCGCTGCAAAAACCAGCCGAACACGCTCACGATAAACACGTAATACACCGCTACCGCGCCGAGGGTTTCCATGACCAGGAAGTTCTGCGCGTACAGGCGCTGGCCGACGGTCAGCAGTTCGGTCAGGGAGATCACCGAGATCAGTGACGTCAGTTTCACCACCGTGATGTATTCGTTGATCAAGGTCGGCAGGGAAATGCGAAAAGCCTGAGGAATCACGATCAAACGCTGCAAGCCCAGGAAGCCGATACCCAGCGCGCGCCCGGCCTCTTTTTGACCCTTGGCGACTGAAATCAGGCCACCGCGATGGATCTCTGCCATATACGCCGCTTCGGTGATCACCAGCGCGAACAAACCGGAGTAGAACGGGTTGGACAGTATCGAGCCGGTCATTGGGAATAACTGCGGCAGGTTGTAGACGAAGACCACCAGCACCAGCAGCGGAATGCTGCGGAAGAACCAGATATAAGCGGTCGCCGGAAGTCTGAGCCAGGCCGAAGTCGACAGTTTGGCCGAGGCCAGCAGAAAGCCCAGCAGCATGCCGATGAACCAGGCCAGGGCACTGAGTTCGATTACGGTGACGCAGGCTTGCCAGAAGGCAGAGTCTGCGAACAGGGAGAAAAAGTACGACCAATCGAATTGCATAAGTACCTCGAACCGCATTGAAAGCTTCGCGGGTAAGCCGCTCCCGTACAGGGAGCGGTACTTTTGTAGGCGCGTGCTGGCCCGCGAAGGGGCGTCGTCTTAGTTGGACGCTTCTTCCAGGTTGTACTTCTTCAGGATAGCTGTGTAGTCACCGCTTTTTTTCGCGCCATCAAACGCCTTGAGCAGCGCCTGATAGGTCTCCTCGTTGCCTTTCTTGACGAAGATGCCGAGGGTTTGCGGATAGACCAGATGCTGGGAGGTGACGACGACACGACCGTTGGTGTGTTCGGCGATCATCTTCGCTGCGCCGGCGATTTCCATTTGGGCCTGAATGTTTTTCGACAGCAGGGCCTGGGTCACTTCCGGTGCCGATGGGAACTCGCTGACAGTGATGGCGCCCTTGTTGTTCGGCACGCAATAGTCGGTCGAGAGTTTCTTCAATTGAGCGACCCAGGTGGTGCCTTGTTCCAGTCCGACTTTCAGGCCGCAGAGGTCCTCTGGGGTTTGTGCATTCAGCGTGCTGTCTTTCGGCGCCATGATTGCCGCGCCTGTCACGGCGTAGCCAATGGTCATGGCTTGAGTCTGACGCTCGGGCGTGATGTACATGCCGGAGATGATCGCGTCATAGTGCCCGGAGTTCAGGCCGGAAATCAGATTGGGGAACTTGGTATCGACGAACTCCGCCTTCGCTTGCATCTGCTTGGCCAGGGCTTGAGCCAGTTCCGGATCGGAGCCGACGATATTCTTCTGGCTGTCATAGGATTCGAACGGCGGGTAGGTGATTTCCATACCGATTTTCAACTGGCCCGGTGTGGCGGCGGAAGCCATGCTGGCAGTTGCACAGAACAGGCTGGCGGCGAGCAGGGACAAACGGGCAGCACGGTTATTTTTGTAAAGCATTTTCGGTGACTCCGATTAGAAAGTAGTGGCCGACAGCAATGATCAGGACGGTTGTGTCTGATTTTTCAGGTGCCCGAAGCTCGAAGGCTTACGCGCCTTCTCCGGCAACGTGATTTCTCCGTTTTCCACCCGCCTGCGCAGGTATTGGTAAGTCTGCAGCGCCTGGCCGTACATGTGTTCGCCAATGGCGATCTGCTCATACTCTTGCCCGGTCTTGGCGAAACCTGGCAGGGGTTTGATCTGGGTATGGAAATCGCAGGCATAGAACAGCGGGAAGGAGTAGCGCTCTTCGCTGACACTGCGGACACGGTGAGCCGTTGCAACGAATGCACCCGCTGTCATGACTTCGAGCATGTCGCCGATGTTCACCACGAACGCCCCTGGAACAGGCGGTGCATCGATCCACTGGCCAAGATTGTTCATCACCTCCAGCCCGGGTTTGTCAGCCAGCAAAATGGTGAAGCATTCGTAGTCGGTGTGTGCACCAATCCCGGGTGCGTCTTGAGCCGTACCGTCGAACGGGTAGTGGATCAGACGCAGCTTCGATGGCGGCCGGGTGACCATGCTGTCGAAATAGTCTTCCTCCAGGCCCAATGCCAGGGCGAAGCCACCGAACAGCCGTCGACCGAGGGCGAAGATCGCGGCGTAGTAGGCCTGTACGGCTTCCTTGAAACCTGGCAGCGACGGCCATTCATTCGGCCCGAGCAGCGGCGTGTTAGCCAGTACCAGCGGGTCGTTTTCCGGAACTTCGAAGCCGATGTCGAAGGCTTCCTTATGATCCGGTTTGCCCTTGGCGTAAACCTCTTCACCTTCCGGGACAAAGCCCTTGTGAGTCTTCGAGGTGCCGATGTAGTGCTGCATCTTGGTGTCCAGGGGCTGATCGAAATAGTCCTTGGCTGCCTGGCGCAAGTTGGTGATCAGCTGCGGATCGATGCCGTGGCTGGTGATATAGAGAAAGCCGACGTCACTGGCGGCCACCCCGAGCTGTTCTGCAACGACCAGCCGATGTTCCCGTTCGATGCTGAACAGACCGGCGATATCCACCACCGGAATGCTCTTGAAGTTCGCTTGGAGCGTAGTGTTATTGATCTGCTCAGGCATGTTGCAAGCACCTCACGCGAGGGTTGAGTGATTGAAGCGGTCGAAGTGTTCGCGCTCTGTGTTGGCCATCCAGATATTCAGCGACCACAGGTCGGCGACCGGCACATTGGTGAAGGGCAAGTGGTGCAAATAGCCGTCGGCACCGAACTCAGGCGTCAGGGTGCTGACCTGATAGCCGCGAGCCTGCTGGGAGCGCCAGATGGCTTCCCAGTGCTGTTGATGGAAGGCCAGTTCCCGGGCGTATTCCGGGGCGGCGGGATGGGGAACCTGCGGGCCTTGGTCATAACCGACCCGGGCCTGGATATGGTGCACGCGCTCGACGAAGGCACTCAGGTCATCCGCCGGATCATTCAACAATCGCTCGCACGTCACGACCCAATGGCTGATATCGCTGGTGAACCGCAAGTCGGGTAGCTGTCGGATCAGTTCAAGTGTCAGCCAAGGGTTGAACAGTGAACGTGAGCGGTGGGTTTCGAAGCTGCAGAATTGCCCGTGCTTGCGTGCAAGCGCCATGGCCTGGCCGAAGAACTCCACCTGTTGCGCCAGCGGCCAGCGGTCATTGCCGGCCAGCACATTGACGAAGCGTGGATTGAGCTCGGCAGCCCAAGCGAGTTTTTTATCCAGATCAACAAGGTGTTCGGCGGGCGACGCGGATTGTTCCGGCAGCACGTCATAGGCGGTAAACACGGTGCTGATGTAAGCCAGTTCATTGGCCTTTAGAAAGGCGCCGAACTCGGCTCGCTCGCGGGCTTCCAGCGGCAGGCGAGCTTCCATGCCATCGAAGCCGGCGTTCACCAACTCATCGAGTGCCTGGGCCTTGCTCGCGCTATAGCCCCAGAGGGTACGGAATATTTCCAGTTTCATCGGTGAACCTCCACGACGCCTTCAACTACTCAAGGCTCGACGCCGGTGCATGACCGAATCGAGCTGTAATGGCAGTAGCAAGAGGTTTTCATGAGTCGGATCTCGGTGGATCCGTTCTCACTTACGTCGCTGTCAGCTTTTATTGTTATTAGGACCGCAGTGCGGTTACAGGTCACGTTGGCGCCGATGGTAGGCATGGGGTGTAACAGAGAAAAATAGGAAACCCCAAATTGTTACTTCAGGATTTTATAAACAAATAGGCGCCTATCAATGCTCGCTGTTTTCGTGAGCATTTCACCGGGTATGCTATCGTTGCGCATCATTCACGACGATCAACGAGAGTGCCCGCATGAAGCTGGCTGTCTGGACGACAGAACGCATTGCTGTCTGGAAGCAGCTACTGCTGGCCGGCCTTTTTTGCTTGTTGAGCCTCGCTGTTTTCGCCGAGCCGCAGGCGCCAGTGAGCATGGCTGATCAGCGCGCCCTGTCGGTCACTCAAGTGGTGTTGGGAATCCTCAGCTACGCTCGCTGGCCGGTGGAGCCAGCGCAATTGCAGTTATGCGTGGTCGGTCCCACCGAGTACACCGACGATTTGGTCAAAGGTACCACTCAAGCCACGGGGCGCCCGGTGGTCGTTCGGCGACTGCTGGCCAATTACCAGGCGATCGCCGGTGAGTGTGACGCGGTCTACATCGGCAAACTGACCAATGAAGAGCGCAGCACGCTCTTCGCTTCCTTGGCAGGCCATCCGGTGCTGAGTATCAGCGAGGGGGGCGATCAATGCACGGTAGGCAGCCTGTTTTGCCTGCGGGTCAATGACAATCAAGTTTCGTTTGAGGTCAACCTCGACTCGGTGGCCCGCAGCGGTGTGCGCATTCACCCCAGCGTCTTGCAACTCTCTCGCCGTAAAGCGGCGGCCCCATGAGCCTGTTCAGGTCCGGTAACCGCCCGACGTTGCAATCGGTCATTGGCCGTGGACACCTGATTGTCGCGTTGGTTGGGGTGGCCATGGCCAGTCTGTCCCTGACTCTGCTTGGGGTACTGGCCTTGCGGGTGTATGCCGATCACAACCTGCACTTGATTGCCCGTTCGATCAGTTACACCGTGGAAGCCGCAGTGGTGTTCAACGACAGCGTGGCGGCGACTGAAGCGCTGGCGCTGATCGCGTCTACTGAAGAAGTGGCCGATGCTCAGGTGTTCGATGAAAAGGGCCAATTGCTCGCTCGTTGGCAGCGACCGGAAACCGGTCTGGTTTCCGAGCTGGAAATGCAGATCGCCCGATCACTTCTGGAAAAGCCGATCAATTTGCCAATCCTCCATCGAGGTCAGGAAATCGGCAGCATCCTGCTGACCGGGCATGGCGGCAGTCTGATGCGCTTTTTACTCAGCGGTCTGGCCGGGATTGTCTTGTGTACGGCGGTCAGCGCCTGGGTCGCGTTGTATCTGGCACGACGCCAACTACGAGGGATTACCGGTCCACTGCGCAGCCTGGCCAAGGTCGCTCACGCAGCGCGCCAGGAGCGAGCCTTCGATCGTCGCGTGCCGCCAGCACGCATTGCCGAACTCGACAGCCTGGGCAACGACTTCAATGCCTTGCTCGATGAACTGGAGTCCTGGCAAACCCACCTGCAAAGCGAAAACCAAACGCTCGCCCACCAAGCCAGCCATGACAGCCTCACCGGTTTGCCGAACCGGGCGTTTTTCGAAGGTCGGCTGATTCGTGCATTGCGCAACGCCAGCAAACACGATGAACGGGTTGCCGTGCTGTTTCTCGATAGCGATCGGTTCAAGGATATCAATGACAACTTCGGTCACGCCGCTGGCGATGCTGTGCTGGTTGCCGTGGCAACCCGAGTCCGGGCGCAATTGCGTGAAGAGGATCTGGTCGCCCGCCTGGGAGGCGATGAGTTTGCTGTGCTGTTGACGCCATTGCACAAAACCGAAGACGCCGAACGAATTGCCGAAAAGATCATCGCCAGCATGGAGCTGCCGGTTCAGTTGCCGGGCGATACCCAGGTGTTGACCTCACTTAGCGTTGGCATCGCCATTTACCCTGATCATGGCGCCACACCCGGTACGCTGATCAATGCCGCCGACGCGGCAATGTATCAAGCCAAACGTCTCGATCGAGGCGGGCAATACACGGCAGGGTCGGAGCACCCTGTCGCCAACGTCCAAACCAGGAGTTAACAACCTTGTTTCACTGACCCAGCGTTCCCTGCGATTCTTGACCTTTGCCTTGTTCATGACCGTGCTGACATTGAACGGCTGCCCTACGGCACCGCAAAAAGGCCTCACTCCGGCGCAGATCGTGGTGCTTAAACAGCAGGGGGCGGCATTGAACGCGTGCGGATCGATGGTCACACCGACACGTCGGGTAAAGAGGCCTATAACGAGCAGCTATCCCTTCGCCGCGCCAAGAGTGTCGGCGCGGTGCTGACCAGCCTTGGCTGCAGCGAGCCCGTGGCATCCAACACCACCGTCGCCGGACGCACCGAGAATCGCCGGGTATCAATCGTGGTGAGCGCCGGCTAGTCGGCGAAGTGCATCGTGCGGGTTTCCCCCATCAACAGCGCCTGATTCTGCTCGGTCACGGCGCGGATGTAATCCCACAGCAGCGTAATCCGCTTGAGCTTGCGCAAGTCCTCCCGGCAGTACATCCAGAACTGCCGGGTGATGTTGATTTCCTCCGGCAGCACCGGCAGCAGTCGTGGATCCTGGGCCGCCAGGAAGCACGGCAGTATCGCCAGCGAGCGGCCTTGCTGCGCGGCCACGAATTGCGCAATCACGCTGGTGCTGCGCAGGTTGGCGCTGGCGCCGGGCAGTACATTGGCCAGGTACAGCAGCTCCGAGCTGAATGCCAGATCGTCGACATAACTGGTGAATTGATGCTTGCCCAAGTCTGCCGGGCGGCGGATGGGCGGGTGTTGGTCAAGGTAATCCTGGGTCGCGTACAGCTGCAAACGGTAGTCACAGAGTTTGCAGCAGACATAAGGGCCGTGTTCCGGGCGCTCCAGGGCGATGACAATGTCTGCCTCGCGCTTGGACAAGCTGATGAAGTGCGGCAGCGGCAGGATATCCACCGAAATCGCCGGATAGGCATCGACGAAGTGGCTGAGCTGCGGGGTGATGAAAAAGCTGCCAAAACCCTCGGTGCAGCCCATCCGCACATGGCCGGATAACGCCACGCCCGAGCCGGACACCTGCTCGCACGCCATGTGCAGCGTGCTTTCTATGGATTCGGCATAGCCCAGCAAACGCTGGCCCTCGGCGGTCAATACAAAGCCATTGGTCCGTGATTTTTCGAACAACAATGTCCCCAATGAACCTTCCAGCGAACTGATCCGCCGTGACACGGTGGTGTAATCCACGGCCAGGCGTTTGGCGGCACTGCTGGCCTTGCGGGTGCGGGCGACCTCAAGGAAAAACTTCAGGTCGTCCCAGTTCAATGAGCCTAATGATGTGATGTTTTTTTGCATGTTGGACCGGCTTTTATGTGCGTTCTTATTAGAAGTTTGCACATCTATACTCCAAAAACAGTCCGACAACCAATTCGCGACACACGCCTCATCACAAGGCGACTTTTCTCGCCTTGGCTCCCTGCATAACAACAAGTCCAGGAGACCGTCATGAACGCATCGCTCACGCCAGAAACCACTGTGCAAAAGGTCAAGCTATTGATCGACGGCCAGTGGGTCGAGTCCCAGACCACCGAGTGGCACGACATCGTCAATCCGGCGACCCAGCAAGTGCTGGCTAAAGTACCGTTCGCTACGCCTGCAGAAGTCGACGCGGCGATCAGCGCCGCTCATCGCGCCTTCCAGACCTGGAAGTTGACACCGATTGGCGCGCGGATGCGCATCATGCTCAAGCTTCAGGCGTTGATTCGCGAGCACTCCAAACGCATCGCCGTGGTCCTCAGCGCCGAGCAGGGCAAAACCATCGCCGACGCTGAAGGCGATATTTTCCGTGGCCTGGAAGTGGTCGAGCACGCGTGCTCCATCGGCAGCCTGCAGATGGGCGAATTCGCTGAAAACGTCGCTGGCGGCGTTGATACCTACACCCTGCGCCAACCGATCGGCGTCTGCGCCGGCATCACGCCGTTCAACTTCCCGGCGATGATCCCGCTGTGGATGTTCCCGATGGCCATCGCCTGCGGCAACACCTTTGTGCTCAAACCGTCCGAACAAGACCCAATGTCGACCATGCTGCTGGTGGAACTGGCCATCGAGGCTGGCATTCCAGCCGGCGTGCTCAACGTGGTTCACGGCGGCAAGGATGTGGTGGACGCGCTCTGCACCCACAAAGACATCAAGGCTGTTTCGTTCGTCGGTTCGACGGCGGTCGGTACTCACGTCTACGACCTGGCCGGCAAACATGGCAAACGCGTGCAATCGATGATGGGCGCCAAGAACCACGCGGTGGTGCTGCCCGATGCCAATCGTGAGCAAGCCCTCAATGCGCTGGTGGGTGCCGGTTTTGGCGCTGCCGGTCAACGCTGCATGGCCACCTCGGTGGTGGTGCTGGTGGGCGCGGCCAAGCAGTGGTTGCCGGACCTCAAGGCCCTGGCGCAAAAACTCAAGGTGAATGCCGGCAGCGAGCCGGGCACTGACGTTGGCCCGGTGATTTCGAAACGGGCCAAGGCGCGGATTCTTGAACTGATCGAAAGCGGCATCAAGGAAGGCGCCAAACTGGAGCTGGATGGCCGTGACATCAGCGTCCCGGGGTACGAAAAAGGCAACTTTGTCGGCCCGACCCTGTTCTCCGGCGTGACCACCGACATGCAGATCTACACCCAGGAAATCTTCGGCCCGGTGCTGGTGGTGCTGGAAGTCGACACCCTCGATCAGGCCATTGCCCTGGTCAACGCCAACCCGTTCGGTAACGGCACCGGCCTGTTCACCCAGAGCGGCGCGGCGGCGCGTAAATTCCAGAACGAAATCGACGTCGGCCAAGTCGGCATCAACATCCCGATCCCGGTGCCGGTTCCATTCTTCAGCTTCACCGGTTCGCGGGGGTCCAAGCTCGGCGACCTCGGTCCGTATGGCAAGCAAGTGGTGCAGTTCTACACTCAAACCAAGACCGTCACCAGTCGCTGGTTCGACGATGACAGCGTCAATGACGGTGTGAACACAACCATCAATTTGCGTTAAGGAGCCGGACATGAAAATCGCTTTTATCGGTCTCGGCAACATGGGCGCGCCGATGGCGCGCAACCTGATCAAGGCTGGCCACTCGCTGAATCTGGTCGACCTGAACAAAGCCGTACTCGCCGAGTTGGCGCAACTGGGCGGCACTATCAGCGCCACGGCGCGTGAGGCAGCCCAAGACGCAGAACTGGTGATAACCATGCTGCCGGCCGCTGTCCATGTGCGCAGCGTCTGGCTGGGTGAAGACGGTGTGCTGGCCGGGATCGCCAAGGGCGTTCCCGCCGTGGATTGCAGCACCATCGACCCGCAAACCGCCCGCGATGTCGCCGCAGCCGCGGCCAAGCAAGGTGTGGCTATGGCGGATGCACCGGTTTCCGGTGGTACCGGTGGTGCTGCGGCCGGGACGCTGACCTTCATGGTCGGTGCCACGCCGGAATTGTTCGCCAACCTGCAACCGGTACTGGCGCAGATGGGCCGCAACATTGTGCATTGCGGTGAGGTCGGCACCGGGCAAATCGCCAAGATCTGCAACAACCTGTTGTTGGCGATATCCATGGTCGGCGTCAGCGAAGCCATGGCCCTTGGCGATGCCTTGGGTATCGACACTCAGGTGTTGGCGGGGATCATCAACAGTTCGACCGGTCGTTGCTGGAGTTCGGAGATGTACAACCCGTGGCCGGGCATCGTTGAAACAGCGCCGGCATCGCGGGGTTATACCGGCGGTTTCGGTGCCGAACTGATGCTCAAGGACCTGGGGCTGGCCACTGAAGCTGCGCGTCAGGCGCATCAACCGGTAATGCTCGGCGCGGTGGCTCAGCAGTTGTATCAGGCGATGAGTCAGCGTGGCGAAGGTGGCAAGGATTTCTCGGCAATCATCAACAGCTATCGCAAACCCCACTAAGGGTTTTTTCGGGATTGTGGTGATGGGGCTTGTCGGAATGCCGCAACGCCCCGTTCGGCTGCGAAGCAGTCGTCAATCCTGAGCATGCGGTGTATCTGAAACACCCATCAGCTGGGTGGGTCCGCTTCGCGAACCAACGGGGGCAAGCCCCCTCGCCACAAGTGCGGCGCAACCCAATAGATATCTTTCCGAGAGCCCACGTCGGGTGGGCTCTCGGTTTTTTATTGCTGAATCAGGCGAAAACGAAGTACTTGCGTACGGTCTCGACCACTTCCCACGTACCTTTCATGCCCGGCTCAATGACGAAAATATCACCCGCGCGCAGATGGATCGGTTCCATGCCGTCCGGGGTGATCACGCAGTAGCCTTCCTGGAAGTGGCAGTATTCCCACTTCACATACTCCACGTACCACTTGCCCGGTGTGCAGATCCAGGTGCCCATGATCTTGCTGCCGTCTTCGCTGGTGTAGGCGTTCAGGTTGACGGTGTGCGGGTCACCTTCGAGTTTCTCCCATTTGCAGGCATCAAGCACCGGCAGTGGATGGGTATCGCGAAGAACGGTAATGGGTTTGGACATGCTGACTCCGAGCGTTAGGCAGGACTGAAGTCGCACCCTATAGCGCCCGGTACGGTGTCAGTTGTCTGTGCTCGACACTTAGCTGTCCAGAAACGCGCTATCGATCAAACCCGCTCAAGCGGACAGTCAGATTGAGCCTGCTTGAGGCTGGCTTCGAATTCAGTCAATTGCACGTATTGGCGGGTCAACGCTGCGATTCTGTCCGTCAGTTCCTGCTTTTTATCGACGATCACCTGATGCGCCAGATGCCACGGCAGTGCCTGCCCAAGTTGGCCCTGAAGCACCGCCTGCAACTCCTTGAGCTTGAACCCCAGTTGCTGAGCGCATTTGATGAAGGTCAGCCGCTCGACGCTATCTTGGTCATAGAGGCGGTATTTGCCCTGGCGTCGCGCGGGCGGCAAGAGGCCGATCTCCTCATAGTGGCGAATGCTTTTGACGGTCGTGCCCGACAGTTGCGCGGCTTTGCCGATGAACATGAAAAATCCCTTTTGTGAGTGTCCCTGTTGATGCACGCGATTATCCGTGAGACTCAGCCAGCACCGATAGCCTGCGCTTGCATGAGCCAGAGTTCCCTTTGATGCTCACTCGAGCCCAGGACCGGGCCGAAGGTCAGGGTGTTGAGTGGCGTGATGCCACAGAACGCCAGTATGGTTTTGCGCATCTGATGCAGTCCGGGCATGCGATAGATCCAGCGGTAGTACCAGGGCGGTGTATCCATGGTCACCAGCAAGTCGGCTGTGCGCCCGTGCAGGAGTTTGTCCGGGAAGGCTTTGCCTTGGCGGTACTTGAAGGCGAAACCGGGAAGGAATGTTCGGTCGAAAAAGCCCTTGAGCAACGCGGGAATGGCCCCCCACCAGATCGGATACACAAACGTCAGGTGTTCGGCCCAGGTGATATCCGCCTGGGCCTTCAGCAGATCCTCTTCCAGCGGCTGAACCTGTTGATAGCCCTCGCGCAATATCGGGTCGAAACTCAAGGTTCCCAGGCGCAACTCACGGACCTCATGCCCGGCGTTTTTTGCCGCCTGCACGTAGCGGTCGGTGAGGGCGCCACAGAAACTGTTGCTTGATGGATGGCCGAGAATCACCAGTATCCGTTTGCTCATCACTTCGTCCCTGGGCAGTAAAACGATAAGGATAAAGTCGGCCCCTTGGGGGAGAGTCAAGCGTCGCCCATGTGCCTGTTTCACGCCTTGAAATTTTCACCCGCTAAACTTCAGGTTCTTGGCATTAAGTGCGAAACATTTGGGCGCTCCCGACGGTTTTCGCAAGAATCTTCACAGGCATCACTCGTATCATTCATGCGAGAGTTGCCGAGAGCTATGCAATGAAAAAAACACTGTCGTGGTGGGACATCAGCCCGCCCTTGAGTACCGCAACACCGACATGGCCGGGTGATACGCCGTTTCAGGAAGAGCGTGTCTGGACCTTCGGGCCCGAATGCCCGGTGAATGTCGGCCGTATCACCCTGTCTCCCCACACCGGTGCCCATGTCGATGCGCCGCTGCATTACAGCGCTGATGGCGCAGCTATTGGCGATGTATCGATGGATGTCTATATCGGTCCGTGTCGCGTCTTGCATTGCCTGGACAGCGATCGGCTGGTTCAGCCCGGGCAACTGGAAGGGCGCCTTGCTGATCTGCCCGAGCGCGTCTTGCTGCGCACTTATCAACAGGCGCCGCTGACGAACTGGGATCCGGATTTCACCGCTGTAGCCAAAGAAACCGTCGACCTGCTGTCGAGCCTTGGTGTGCGGCTGATCGGTATCGATACGCCGTCACTGGACCCTCAGCAGTCCAAGACCATGGATTCGCATACTGCTGTGGCGCGACATGGCATGGCGATCCTTGAAGGCATCGTGCTCGATGACGTGCCGGAAGGCGACTATGAACTGATCGCGCTGCCGCTGCGGTTTGCCAACCTGGACGCGAGTCCGGTCAGGGCCATTTTGCGTCCACTGAACAAACCGCCACTTGAGGAGCCTGCTCAATGAGCCAATGTCCCTATTCATCTTCAGCTCAGTCACCTTCAAACCAGACGGAAGAGTGGCATAACGCCGAGCTGAACTTTTCCGACTCCATGAGCTATGGCGATTACCTGGATCTGGGGAAGATTCTCAGTGCCCAGCACCCCTTGTCCCCGGACCATAACGAAATGCTGTTCATCATCCAGCATCAGACGTCTGAGCTGTGGATGAAGCTGATGCTGCACGAGCTCAAGGCGGCTCGCGAACACGTCAGGCTGGGCGAGTTGCCGCCGGCGTTCAAGATGTTGGCGCGGGTCTCGCGGATCTTCGATCAACTGGTGCATGCCTGGACGGTGCTGGCGACCATGACGCCTACCGAGTACCACGCGATCCGGCCGTTTCTGGGCCAGTCATCGGGCTTCCAGTCGTTCCAGTACCGCGAGATCGAATTCATCCTTGGCAACAAAAGTGCAACGCTGTTGCGTCCGCATGCGCACCGACCGGAACTGTTGGCGGAGCTGGAAAAGGCGATTGCCACGCCGTCTCTGTATGACGAGGCGATTCGGTTGATGGTCAGCGCAGGGTTGGCGATTGATCCGCAGCGCTTCGAGCGCGACCCGGCCAGCCCGACCGCTTATGACGCTTCAGTCGAAGCCGCTTGGCGTGTGGTCTACACCGACCCTTCGCAATATTGGGATCTGTACCAGTTGGCGGAGAAACTGATCGACCTTGAAGACTCGTTCCGTCAATGGCGCTTCCGCCATGTCACCACGGTTGAGCGGATCATCGGCTTCCAACCGGGTACCGGCGGCACCGAAGGTGTCGGCTATCTGCGCAAGATGCTCGATACTGTGCTGTTCCCGGAGTTGTGGCGCGTGCGTTCGATCCTTTGACAGGTGCTCCTTCTTGCTCAGCGTGGCATATCGCGCTCGTTTGGCCATGAACCTGGCCGAGGACTAAGGGGAGGGCGAGTGTGGGTAAACGAGTCGGATCTCGTATTTTGGTGTTATCAGCATGGCTGCATCACTGAAGGACGATGAGCGGCTATTGGCTTTCCATGCCTTGCAGGAGTGGCTAAAACTGGCCGCCTGGCTAGGCGGCGTGGCGATGTGATGTTAAAGTTCTCGGTCTGCTGTCGGTGAGCTTATCGATAAAATTTAGCAGTGTCCTTAATAGGTTCGAGTAAACAGGAAAGGGATTTGTGGGTATTTTGGGCTCTGACTATTCTCTTGCTTCCATCAGTACCGAATTGAGCGATTGCTCTACTGCAAAAGTCGCAATACTGATGTGTACCTACAACGGGGAACCGTTTCTGGCCGAGCAGTTGGAGTCAATCCATAGGCAAACTCATCGTAACTGGACGGTCTATGTCTCAGACGACGGCTCCCAAGACGACACCTTGGACCTTCTGCGGGCATCAAGCATTCAATGGGGGGCGGGGCGTCTCCAGATCTTTGAGGGGCCTCAGCGAGGCTTTGTTGCCAACTTCCTCTCGTTGACCTGTCGGGCAGATATAAAAGCAGACTTTTATGCGTGGTCCGATCAGGACGATATCTGGAAGGAGGATAAGCTCCAGAAAGCGTTAGCCTGGTTAAAGACTATCCCCGGGCACACCCCCGCGCTTTATTGTGGTCGCACCGAACTGATTGGTGAGTCAGGCGTGTCCTTTGGGTATTCGCCCAAGTTCAGTCTTGCCCCGCATTTCTCCAATGCCTTGGTTCAAAATATTGGTGGTGGTAACACCATGGTGTTTAACCAGGCGGCGCGTGAGCTTCTGCAAGAGGCGGGTTATAACCTGATTGTCCCTTCTCACGATTGGTGGGCATACCAGCTTATCTCCGGGACTGGGGGGGCTGTCCATTATGATCCCGTCCCCACACTGCTATATCGCCAGCACGACGACAACCTGGTCGGCACCAACTCCAGTTGGTTCTCACGACTCAAGCGTCTACGCATGGCCTTTCAAGGGCGCTTTTACGAGTGGAATACTCAGAACATCCATGCGCTTGAAACCATGCGCCATCGCTTGAGCCAAGAGCATCAAGCGAAGCTCGCCCAATTCAAGGCGGCGCGCGAGCAAAAACTTCTTCTAAGGATCCTGGGTTTCCAGCGTGCGGGTTTATACCGGCAGACCTTGTTTGG
>NZ_AFOY02000025.1 GCF_000217955.3 Pseudomonas fluorescens HK44
CGTAACCGTCCGGGCAACACACCTTCCTGATGCCATCGCTTAAGGCGATGGTGTCCACCTAAATTTAAGTGGACACCATTTTTAGCCTTTAAAGCGGACGCCCATGCCACAAGAACGCCGTTCCTATTCCAAGTCCTTCAAGGCCCAGGTCATTGCCGAGTGCGCCCAGCCTGACACCTCGATTGCCAATGTCGCCTTGACCCACAACCTCAATGCTAACCTCGTCCATAAATGGATTCGGGTGCATGCGCAGAAAACTCTAACGCTGCAAACAGCCTTCATCCCGGTCAAGGCATCGCCACCGATAGCGACGCATCAACCTCTTCCCGCTACGATCCGAATCGAAGTGCCTCATTCAAAAGGCGCAGTCGTGGTGAGTTGGCCGGCAGAAAATGCAGCGGCGTGTTCCGCTTTCTTACGAGACCTGCTGCGATGATCCGCATCGACTCGATCTGGCTCGCCACCGAGCCCATGGACATGCGGGCCGGCACTGAAACCGCGCTCGCGCGAGTTATCGCGGTGTTTGGTGCGGCGAAGCCGCACTGTGCCTATCTGTTCGCCAACCGTCGCGCCAATCGCATGAAAGTGCTGGTGCATGACGGTGTGGGGATTTGGCTTGCAGCCCGGCGTTTGAATCAAGGACGCTTCTTCTGGCCAGGTGTACGGCATGGCTCCGAAGTTGAGTTGGATGCCGAGCAACTTCAGGCCCTGGTACTCGGTTTACCTTGGCAGCGCGTCGGTGCAGGCGGAATTATCTCGATGCTTTAACCACCGACATGGCGCGCTTGCCAGCGCAATTGGCCCATCAGTCTGTCGCCGCCACCAGCCCTCTCTGGCAAAATTGGCCGCATGACTTCGCATCCGAATCTCGATCAATTAAACCCTGAAGAACTGCGTGCCTTGGCGGCGCAGTTGATCCAGCGTGTCGAGACGATGGACAAGCAAATCACCCATCACAAGTCGGTCAACGAGAAACTGGCCCACGAGATCGCGCTGCTTAAGCGCTTCAAGTTTGCCAAGCGCAGCGAGCAGCTAAGTCCGGATCAAGCCAGCTTGCTCGACGACTTGATCGACACCGATATCGCCGCCATCGAAGCTGAGCTTGAAGCGCTGCAACCGACATCAGTCGAAGCTAAAGTGCGCCAGCAACCCAAGCGCGCACCGCTACCATCGCAGTTTCCCCGCACGCTGATCCATCACGAGCCGGATAACAGCCACTGCCAATGCGGCTGCGCCCTCAAGCGCATCGGCGAAGATGCCAGCGAAAAGCTCGACTACACGCCCGGCGTGTTCACCGTCGAACGCCATATCCGTGGGAAATGGGCCTGCGAGCAATGCGAAACACTGATCCAGGCACCAGTACCGGCGCACGTCATCGACAAAGGCATCCCGACAGCGGGCTTGCTGGCCCACGTCATGGTGGCCAAGTTTGCCGACCATCTGCCGCTATATCGGCAGGAGAAAATATTTGGCCGCGCCGGGCTGCCCATCGCCCGTTCAACCTTGGCGCAATGGGTGGGCAACTGCGGCGTGCAACTCCAACCGCTAGTCGATGCGCTGCGCGAAGCCGTGCTGACGCACGGCGTCGTCCACGCTGACGAAACTCCGGTACAAATGCTCACGCCAGGCGCAAAGAAAACTCATCGTGCTTACGTCTGGGCCTATGCCACCAGCCAGTTCGCCGATCTGGCGGCGGTCGTTTACGACTTCAGCCCGAGCCGCGCTGGCGAAAATGCCCGAGCCTTCCTGGGCCACTGGAATGGCAAGCTGGTCTGCGACGACTTCGCGGGCTACAAGGCAGGCTTTGAACTGGGCGTCATGGAGATCGGCTGCATGGCCCATGCCCGCCGAAAATTCTTCGACTTACACGCAACCAACAAAAGCCAGATTGCCGAAAAAGCGCTGCACTACATCGCGGCCTTGTACGAAGTTGAACGAGAAGTCCGCGAGCTGGGGCCGGATGTCCGGCAACAAATACGACAGGAAAAAGCAGCGCCGATCATCGACGTACTTCATACCTGGATGATCGCCCAGAGGCAGCTTGTGCCTGAGGGATCGGCCATCGCCAAGGCGTTGGATTACAGCCTCAAACGCTGGATAGCGCTGACGCGCTATCTCGATGACGGTGCTGTGCCCATTGATAACAACTGGTGTGAGAATCAAATCCGACCGTGGGCTCTTGGGCGCTCGAACTGGCTGTTCGCGGGCTCGTTACGCAGCGGCAAACGTGCGGCGGCGATCATGAGTTTGATCCAGTCGGCGCGGCTGAATGGGCATGATCCGTACGCCTATTTAAAGGATGTTCTCAAGCGGCTGCCGACGCAGCGAGCAAGCGAGATCGGACAACTGCTGCCGCATCAGTGGACGGGTTCCTAGCTTAGGCATGGTGCCTTCGGCAGACGCTTTTGCGTGTATCAACTCTCACTCAGGCTAATAGGCCCGCAACCAGTCGACCGAACGCAGCGGGATGTTGCAACATCATTAGGTGTCCAACGTCTGGCATGATGGTGAGACTCGTCGCTCCCTTATTTGCCCAGTCAGGAACATCCCAACCTCCGACTGAGTGCTCACCCGCCAACAAATGCACCGGTACCGAAGCGAACACGCTCCTTAAGATTGTTTGATAGTCAGGGCGCCCTGTGACCGCCACTACCGATTGGGCCATAGCTTGCAAGGTTGAAGCAGGTTGGTGGGCAAGCCAGGTCTTCGCGGTTTCTGTTTTGCCAGCGGGCTCCAGTATTCCGGATCGCTCCAGCCAGGCCTCGGGATCGGCCCGGAATCCCTCCAGCATGGTTTCTGCTTGCTCTACTGACATGTTCGCGACGGACGATGACCAGAAGGCATCCTTCAGGGTGAAGTTACCTTCAACACTGACAAGGCTCTTCACGCGCTCTGGGTAGCGGTGGGCAAATGCATAGGCCACCACTCCACCGACCGAATGCCCAACAAGATTCACTGCACATTCATTGAACTCGGCTTCGACCACCTCGCGTATTCGTTCGACCTGTCCCTGAATATTGATATTCCCTACAGGCGTACCTTGATGGTTTCCATAGCCGTAAAGATCAGGTGCAAGGAAGGGTCGATCACCGAACTGTCTATGAATCTCAGGATCATTCAACGTACCGATAAGGCCGTTGATGAATACAACAGGGGCGTTGGATGCGTTATTCATTTGGCTTTCCTTGCGAACAATGAAGTGAGTTCTTTTCTTTAGCGTCGTGAACGGTTGAGCGAACATCTGGGACGGGTCTCACAGACATTGCGACGAGATCTTCCAGCAACGCTCTCCCCTGAAGCCAATCACCAAGTCCGCTGGCCGAATTAATGTGCCCTTGGGGCCCGATGTTCACCAGGCGGCTGCCCCAGGCTTCTGCACATCGCTGGCTATAATCCATATCTGCATATGGGTCGTTGCAGCTTGCGACAACGGTACTTGGAAATGCAAAACGCTTCAGGCCAAGTGGACTAAATCCTAGCGCCTCGTTCGGAAAAGTGGAGCGGTCGGGGTCTGGTACGGCAACCAGCAAAGCGGCCCTAACCAATGTGCGACTACATTGCGCCCAGTGGGCGACTTGCAGGCAGCCAAGGCTGTGGGCTACCAACACGATGTCGGGCCCCGCTCGGCTAATAGCGGCCTCCAGATTCTCGACCCACTTTGTGCAAACTGGTCGATTCCAGTCTTGCCCCCCAATGCTCTCCATGGAAGCGTCGGTGTGTGCCCATATCGTCTGCCAGTGACCTGGCCCGGAATTGCCAATGCCCGGGAGGAGCAATATCGAAGGTGTCATTTCTTGTTTCTCAGAAGGGGTGTCCGCAGAATGTAGCGAATGACACATCGACCTTGGATGGCAAATCATCCGAAAGAAGCGTCGTCAACCGATGATTCATCGGATTACTCAGTAGAGGAAAAGCATGGGGCTGGACAGCAAAGATTGGCAGATTCTGGAGGCACTGCAAAAGAATGCACGGCAAAGCCTGGCATCCTTGGGCAAGCGCATTGGGCTTTCCCAACCGGCTATGAGCGAGCGAGTTCAGAAACTCGAAGCTGCGGGTGTCATAGAGGG
>NZ_AFOY02000026.1 GCF_000217955.3 Pseudomonas fluorescens HK44
TTTTTTTATGCGTGTAGCCGCTGCCGAGATTTACATCCGCCACCTATTCCTGCGCGCTGACCACCCGGTTACGCCCGCGGTGCTTGGCCTGATACAGCGCTTTGTCGGCTGCATACATCAGGTTTTCCAGGCTCTCGCCCGGTTGCCCTGTCGAGGTGCTGAGGCCGATGCTGACGGTGATGGGGCCCTCGTCGCCTTCGAACGGTGGCAATTGCTCGATTGCCGCACGGATCTTTTCGGCAATCCGCAGGGCTCCGGCGCTGTCAGTCTCGGCCAGCACCACGGAAAACTCCTCACCGCCATAGCGCGCGGCGAGATCGGACGGGCGACGGATGTTTTCGCTGATGACCCTGGCTAGCACGCGCAACGCCTCGTCGCCGCCCTGATGGCCGTGGCGGTCGTTGAACGACTTGAAGTGATCGGCGTCGATCATCAGCACCGACAACGGTTTGCCCGAACGCTGGGCACGGGACCATTCACGGTTCAGGGCCTGGTCGAGGGTCCGCCGGTTAGCCACGCCGGTGAGGGCGTCGATGGCGGCCTGTTGCGCCATTTCCTGCTCGGCGTGATGGCGCAGGCGAAATTCGCGGCACAGCAGCAAGGTCAGCCACATCAAACCGATACACAACACGCCGGTTGCGCCACTGATCACGTACGCGGTGCGTTTCCAGCTGGCGAAGACTTCGTCCATGGAGAGGGCGACGATCACCGTCAATGGCAGGTTGCCGACGCGCGAGAACGTGTACAGGCGGTCCTGGTGGTCCATGCTTGATACGCTGCTGAAGTGGCCAATGCCTTCACGCATGATGCGTATGACGTTGGGTCGATTGCCGAAATTCTTGCCAATGCTGTCATCGGTCAGCATGGGCTTTTGCGCCAACAGTATGCCGTCCTTGTCGAGCACGTTGAGGGTGCTGTCAGTGCCGATGTTCAAGCTGCTGAACAATTCATCGAAGTACGCCAGCCGCATGGACGCGACGGCAACGCCAAGAAACTCACCGGTGGGCGACGAGATGCGCCGGCTGAAGCTGATGCGCCACTGATCGCTGTCGGCGCAGTCGCAACGGGGTTTGAACGGCCGGCTGATAAACATCCCGGTGTCACTGTTGCTGACGTGGGCCTGGAAGTAGTCGCGGTCAGCAAAATTGCCCGGTTTGGGCTGAATCAACGACGAATCGGCGATCACCTTGCCCTGCTTGTCGAGCAACAGGACATCGCCCTTGAAACGTACGCTGCTTGCACGGTCGAACAGCACCAGGTGGCGGATCTGCGCCGAAACCTTCTGCAGGTCGTCACGCTGGGCGGCAGCGATCAAGCCTTGCAGTGACAGGTCATAGAGCTCGACGTTGCGCAGCACATCGGCGTCGATCAGTTGCACGATGTTGGTCGCACCCCGCGTGGCCGCCTGCATGGCATTGGCGTGTTCGCGGATCAGCAGGAAGGTGACGATGGCGATGATCGCGACGACGGTCAGCGAACTGCCGAGAACCAGCAGGAGTTCCGGTCGGCGGGTAGAGCCCGTTATGGAGTGGTGTGTGCGGTTTGCACTCATGGTTCTGATTTCTGCACAGGGACATCATCAGCGTAGTTCCCGGACACGCCGGGCAGCATTGCAGATATCAGTTCGTTGATCTCAGTGCATGTATAGATCCCGAACATAAAAAAGGCCAGCGTGGATGCTGGCCTTTTTGTGAGTTTTACTTAGAAAACATTCAGTGGGTAGTCGACAATCACCCGGTATTCATCGGTATCGGTATCCAGCGCGCCATAGCCGTTGCTGCCACGGTTGGTGGCCCATTGCAGGCGCAGCGCCAGATCCTTGGCCGTGCCGCCCTGGACCACGTACTTGAGATCGATATCACGCTCCCAGTGTTTGGCATTTTTACCCGCTTCGTTATAGAAGCTGGCATAGCCGCGGCTATTCGGGTCGACCTTGCTCAGGTCCAGCGTGCCACGCGAATACGACACGGCCGAGGTCAGGCCTGGCACGCCGACGCCAGCGAAATCATAGGCGTACTTGAGCTTCCACGAACGCTCATTCGGGCCATTGAAATCGGAATACTGCTGCGAGTTATCGAGGAAGATGCTGTCGCCCTGAGAGATGTAGTCGAACGGCGTGTTGCCGTTCACGCGTTGGTAAGCGGCGGTGACGCTGTGGCTACCGACGCCCACGGTGAAGTGCAGGCTGTAGGTGTTGTTGTCGATTTTGCCGAGCAACGCCTCGCCAGTGTCCTGGGTGTGATAGTAGTGCAGGCCCGGATTGAGGCTGACCAGTTCGTTGACCGCGTAGGTGTAGTCCAGGTCGTAGTAGTACTGGTTCCAGATGTCCTTGAGCTCGGACGCATAGAGGCTGCTGGTCAGGCCCGGCAGACCGCTCCAGGCCACACCGGCCCAGTTCAGGTGCTGGCTTTTGTCACCGTCCGCCAGTTTGCCGTAGGACGTCCCGATGCGCTGGTGTCCGCTCTGGTTGTAAGGCTTGGTGAAGCTCGCCTGGCCGCCCTCGATCAGCCAGCCGTCGAAGCTGTGGTTGGTCAGGCTGATGCCGCGAAAAGTCTGCGGCAGCATCCGGCTCATGCCTCCGGCGATTACCGGGTTGTTCAGGAACAGGTCACCGGCTTTCAGTTCGGTGTCCAGGGCGCGCATTTTCAGGGTGCCGCCACCGCTTGAAAACGAGCCCGGTGCTTTGCCGTTGTCATCGCTGATCGGCAGGATGCTCGAACCACTGGTGCCGCCACCGCCGTCGAGTTTGAGCCCGAGCATGGCGTTGGCATCCACGCCAAAACCGACCGGGCCCTGGGTGTAGCCCGATTCGAAGATACCGAGGAAACCCTGGCCCCATTCGATGTTGTCGTGGGTCTGCTGCTGACGGTTGCGGTTCAGGTAGTAGTTGCGGGCGTTGAGCTTGAGGCTTGCGCCTTCAACGAAACCATCGTGGCCGGATTCTTCGGCGGCCTGGACGCTTACGGCCATCGTTGCGCTCATTGCAATAAATAGAGGACAGAATTTGAGGATAATGCTCACGCGGGATACAGCTCCTTGGGCCAATAACAAGAGTTGTTGTTTTTAATGATCCGAGTGTTTCTTATTGGGTATTAACAAAGAACTAACTGACAAATACACAACAAAAAAAAGCCGCTGATAGCAGCGGCTTGAAGACAACTTCTCTAGGGAAAGAGCCCTGAGAAGTGTCGAGGGAAACGGGGGGATATTGCCGATCAGCTATCTTTATCAACCTGTGGTTGAGCCGGATCAGCCGATGTTTGCCGGGCTTTCTCGGATTTCTGTGCTTTTGCGGTCAGTTCAGCCTGGGACTTGTCGAAGGCTGCGGTACGCGCAGCATTATGCGCGACAAATGCCGGCGACTCTTCAGCCATGGCAAATGGCGACAAGAACAAGGACGACAAAACGAAAGCGCTGGCAATACCCATGCTGTTGGACATCTTGAAAACCTTCTTGCTTGGCAAGTGCTGTTTGGTGCGGCCAAGGTAAAGGTCTTGGGGGGCGGGAAAAAGAGCAGATTGCATAAAGGACTGTTGCATCAAGGGTAACAGTCGCACCGACCTGTGGCGAGCGAGCTTGCTCGCGCTGGGCTGCGAAGCGGCCCCAACACAATCAACCGTGTTTAATCAGATATACCACCTGCCCCGAATTACGACTGCTACGCAGCCGAGCGCGAGCAAGCTCGCTCGCCACAGGAATCAGATCGGCAAATAGATCCCGAACGTATTCACGCCGTTATCACTGCGCACAAACACATTGCCGCCGTGCATCAGCGCAATCGCCTTGACGATGGCCAGCCCCAGGCCATGGTTGGCGCCGCTGTTGCTGCGCGAGGCGTCGACCCGGTAGAAGCGCTCGAACAAGCGCGGCAGATGTTCGCTGGCGATGGGCTCGCCGGGGTTGGCGACGCCGATACTGACCTGATGCTCCTGAACATCGATCTGCACCCGAATGACCTGGCCGGGAGCCGTGTGTTGCACCGCGTTGTTCAGCAGGTTGATCAGCGCCCGGCGCAGGTGGGCGATTTCGATCTGCACCTGGGCATCGCCGCTGACCTGAACCTTGACCTGCGCGTCTTCAAGGATGAAATCCAGGTAGTCCAGGGTGGTCGCGACTTCATCCGCAAGCGAGGTGGTGGTCAGTTTGGTGGCCTTGCTGCCCTGGTCGGCGCTGGCCAGAAACAGCATGTCGTTGATGATCGACCGTAGCCGTTCGAGTTCTTCGAGGTTTGATTGCAGCACTTCGAAGTAGTGCTCTGTCGAGCGTCCACGGGTCAGGGCAACCTGGGTTTGACCGATCAGGTTGGTCAGTGGCGAGCGCAGTTCGTGGGCGACATCGGCGTTGAACGATTCAAGTCGCGTATAGGCTTGTTCGACCCGCTCCAGCGTCTCGTTGAACGAGCTGACGAACTGATTGAGTTCCGGTGGCAGCGGCGACAGTTGCAGCCGTGAGGACAGCAACGGCGGTGCCAGTCGTTGAGCTTCCTGAGACAACTTGATCAAGGGCTTGAGGCCAATTCGCGCCACCCAGTAACCCAGCGCCGAGGCCAGCAGCACGCCGATGATCGCCAGGCTGATCAAGGCGATCAGCAAGTGATGCTGGGTCTCGTAGAAGGTTTGTGTGTTGATGCCGATCATGAAGCGCAGCGGTGGGCGCTGGTCCTTGGCCGGAAACTGGCTGACCAGCACTTTCATCGGATAGGGCTGTTCCGGCAGCTGTACGTCGCGCTTGCCGGTTGGCCCTTGCGCCAAGGCGCGGATCTGCGGGGTGATGTTGCCGTATTCGTAGTTGGCATCGCCGCTGATGATCCAGAAGCTGATGCGCTTGTCCTCTTCGCCCAGCAGGTTGAGTTTGTTGTTGATCTTCACCCAGTGCTCTGGCGTACCAAAGCGCCCGACCGTGGATTCGAGCACGCTGTAACGCGCATCCAGTTCGGCAGCCGGCAACAGCGCCAGGCCCTTTTCGACCTGTTGATACAGCGCCCAGCCGATCAACAGAAACACCAGCGCCGCCACCAGGGTGAACATGCCGCTCAGGCGCAACGCGATACTGTTTCGAGGGTAGATCATCACTCATTTCCTATGCCGCGCCGGAGTCTGTTGTTGCGCAGGGCAAGGCGCGAGGAGCGAGGTTTGGTCGTTCCAAATAAGCTCCGAGTAACGCAGCCCTGCGCAACAACAGATCCGGCCCTTCGGGTTGTGCCTGAAAGCGGGCCAGGCTGCGTTGCAGTCCTTGGCAAGGAAACGACCCTTACCGGCGGACTGCGCCTTGCCTGGCCCGCTTTCAGGCGACAACGCGGCATAGGAAATGAGTGATGATCTACCCTAAGCACTGCGGCTCTCCAGCACATAGCCCATGCCGCGAATGGTGTGCAGCAGTTTCTCTTCGAACGGCCCGTCGATCTTGGCGCGCAGGCGCTTGATCGCGACTTCGACGACGTTGGCGTCGCTGTCGAAATTGATGTCCCAGACCATCTCGGCAATCGCGGTTTTCGAGAGGATTTCGCCCTGACGCCGGGCCAGCACGCTCAGCAGCGAGAACTCCTTGGCGGTCAGGTCCAGCCGCGTGCCGGCACGGGTGGCCTTGCGGCTGATCAGGTCAATCCACAGGTCGGCAATCGTCACTTGCACCGGTTCATGTCCGCCACTGCGGCGGGTCAGCGCTTGCAGGCGGGCGACCAGTTCGAGAAACGAAAACGGTTTGCCCAGATAATCGTCGGCACCGTCGCGCAGGCCTTTGATCCGGTCTTCCACGCGCTCGCGGGCGGTCAGCATGATCACCGGGGTCTGTTTGCGCGCACGCAGGGCGCGCAGCACGCCGTAGCCGTCGAGACCCGGCAGCATCACGTCGAGGATGATCACCGCGTAGTCGTTTTCGAGCGCCAGGTGCAAACCTTCGACCCCGTCCGGGGCGCGGTCCACGGTGTAACCCTGTTCGGTCAGACCGCGGTACAGATAATCCGCGGTTTTCTCTTCGTCTTCGATAATCAGAACGCGCATGACCCGCCTCAGTGTGTGGTCGCCAGCGCAGGCGCTGGTGTGGAGCGATGGAACACCCGCTCAAGCCATAAGTATATGACTGGCGTGGTAAACAGCGTCAGCGCCTGGCTGACCAGCAAACCGCCCACCACCGCGATCCCCAGCGGTTGGCGCAGTTCGGCACCGGTGCCGTAACCGAGCATCAGCGGCAGGGCGCCGAGCAGGGCAGCGAGGGTGGTCATCATGATCGGCCGGAACCGCGTGAGACACGCCTCGAAAATCGCTTCTTGCGGGGACAGCCCGCGATTGCGCTGGGCGTCGAGGGCGAAGTCGATCATCAGGATGCCGTTCTTCTTGACGATACCGATCAGCAGCACCAGGCCGATCAACGCCATGATCGAGAAGTCCTGACCGAGGATCCACAGCAGTATCAAGGCGCCGAGGCCGGCGGAAGGCAAGGTCGAGATGATCGTCAGCGGGTGCACGAAACTCTCATAGAGCACGCCAAGAATGATGTACACCGCCACCAGCGCCGCCAGAATCAGCCACGGCTGGCTGGCCAGCGAACTCTGGAACGCCTGGGCCGCACCCTGGAAATTGCCGTTGACCGAGGCTGGCATGCCGATGTCGTTCTTCGCCTGGTTGAGCAGGATCACCGCGTCACCCAAGGCCACGCCAGGCGCGAGGTTGAACGACAGGTTGGCGGCCGGGAACATGCCATCGTGGGCGATGGACAGCGGGCCGATGGTCGGCGCATCGAAACGGGCCAGCGCCGACAACGGCACCATCTCGCCACTCAGCGGCGAGCGCAGGTAGAAATAGGCGAGGCTTTCGGCCTTGCCGCGCTGGCGGGTGTCGAGTTCGAGAATGACGTTGTACTGGTTGATTTCGGTCTGGAACTCGTTGACCTGCCGTTGGCCGAAGGCGTCATAAAGCGCTTCGTCGACATCGCTGGCGGTCAGCCCGAAGCGCGCCGCCGCGGCACGGTCGATGTGGATGTGGGTGATGCTGCCGCCCAGTTGCAGGTCGTTGGAAATGTCGCGGAACGCCGCAATACCGCGCAGTTTTTCGGTCAGGCGCTGGGTCCAGAGGTTCAGTGTCGGACCGTCGTTGCTCTTGAGCACGTATTGATACTGGGCGCGGCTGGGGCCGGAGCTGAGGTTGATGTCTTGCCCGGCGCGCAGGTACAGCACAATGCCCGGGACTTTCATCAGTTGCGGACGAATCCGGTCGATGAAGGCGCTGGCGGACACATCGCGGTCGCCGCGTTTTTTCAAGGAGATCCAGAAGCGTCCGTTGGCGATGGTCTGGTTGCTGCCGGAAACGCCCACCGAATGGGAGAAGGTCTGCACCGCCGGGTCGGCGGCGACGATTTCAGCCAGGGCCTGGTGCTTTTTCACCATCTCCGGAAACGACACGTCGGCGGCGGCTTCGGTGGTGCCGAGGATAAAACCGGTGTCCTGTATCGGGAAGAAACCTTTGGGGATAAACACGTAGCCGGCAATCGCCATGCACAGCGTCAGGCTGAAGATCCCCAGCATCAGTTTCTGATGCGCCAGGGCGCGGCGCAGTGCCCGTTCATACAGCGCGAGCAGGCGTTCGCCGAAACCGGGTTTGGCGTGGGCATCGTGTGCCGGCGCACGCATGAACAGGGCGGCCATGGTCGGTGCCAGGGTCAACGACACCACCACCGAAATCATGATGGTCGAGGTGGCGGTCAAGGCGAACTCCTTGAACAACCGGCCGACCACGCCCCCCATGAACAGCAGCGGAATGAACGCCGCGACCAGCGAGAAACTGATCGAGACCACGGTAAAGCCGATCTCGCCAGCGCCCTTGATCGCCGCCTCGCGCATGCCGTCACCGGCCTCCAGGTGGCGGTGAATGTTCTCCACCACCACGATCGCATCGTCGACCACAAACCCTACGCAAATGACGATCGCCACCAGGGTCAGGTTGTTCAGGCTGAAGCCCATGATGTACATCAGCGCGATACTGGCGATCAGCGAAACCCCGAGTACGCTGGACACGATCAGCGTCGCCGACCACTGGCGCAGGAACAGCGCCATCACGGCGACCACCAGCAGGACCGCGATCAGCAGGGTGACTTCCACTTCGTGCAGCGAAGCGCGGATGGTCTGGGTCCGGTCGATCAGCACGTTGACCTGTATCGACGCCGGGAGCATCGCTTGCAGACCCGGCAACGCGGCTTGAATTCGGTCCACGGTGTCGACGATGTTCGCGCCCGGTTGCCGCAGGATCACCAGGTTGACCCCCGGGCGATCGCCAGACCATGCCTGGACGTAGGCGTCTTCCGAGCCACTGACCACGGTGGCGATGTCCCGGAGCTGAACCGGTGCGCCGTTCTTGTAGGAGACAATGAGCTGACCGTACTCGTCGGGATGAAACAGCTGATCGTTGGTCGATAGCGTGGAAATGCTCGACTCACCGTACAGCGCACCCTTGGCCAGGTTGAGGCTGGTTTTCTGAATGGCCAGGCGCACGTCGGCCAGGGTCAGGCCGATGGCGGCAAGTTTGTCAGCCGAGGCCTGGACCCGGATCGCCGGACGTTGCTGACCGGTGATGTAGATCTGGCCGACGCCGTCGATCTGGCTCAGTTGTCGTGCCAGCAGGGTTTCGGCGTAGTCGCTGAGTTCGGTGCCGGGCATTTGCGTCGAGCTGACGCTAAGGATCAGCACCGGGCTGTCGGACGGGTTGACCTTGCGCCAGGTCGGCAGCGTCGGCATGTCCTTGGGCAGTTTGCCGGCGGCGGTGTTGATCGCGGCCTGAACTTCTTGCGCGGCGGTGTCGATGCTTTTGCTGAGGGTGAATTGCAGGGTCAGGTTGGTCGAACCCAAGGCACTGCTGGAGGTCATCTGGGTCATGCCGGGGATGGCACTGAATTGCACCTCCAACGGCGTCGCCACCGACGACGCCATGGTGTCGGGGCTGGCGCCGGGCAACTGCGCGGCGACTTGAATGGTCGGGAACTCGGCTTCCGGCAAAGGGGCGACGGGCAGGCGCGGGAAGGCGATCAAGCCCAGTAGCACCAGGGCGAAGGTCAGCAGTGCCGTGGCGACCGGATGGTCGATGCACCAGGCCGAAATGCCGCCATGGACCTTCATGGCTGTCGCTCCGCCGCAGTGCTTTGCGTGAGCGCTGGCGGCTCGCCGAGAATCTGCACGCTGGCCCCCGGCTTGAGCCGCGACTGACCATCGCTGACCAGTACATCACCGGCCTGTACCCCTGTGATGATGTTCAGCCCGCTGTCCTGATAGACCATTTGCACCGGAACGGATTCGACCTTGTTGCCGCTGACCCGGTATACGAAATGCTGATCCAGCCCGCGCTGGACTACAGATGGCGGCACCACCAGCGCATGCTTGTCGACGGCGGTCTGGATCTTGAGGGTCACCAGTTGCCCAGGCCAGAGTTTTTGCCCGGCGTTGCTGAATTCGGCCTTGGCGCGAATGGTCCCGGTGTTGGCATTGATCTGGTTGTCGATGAGCGTCAGGTGGCCTTCGCCGAGCAGGTCGCCGGTCTGGCCATTGGTGTCGGCGCCGAGGTAGGCATTCACGTCCGCAGGTGGGGTTGCGCTGATCAGCCGTTGCAGCGTCGGCAGCATTTGCTGCGGCAGGGAGAACTCGACGGCAATCGGGTCGATCTGGGTGACCGAGAACAATCCCTGGGTATCGCTCATACGCAGGAAGTTGCCTTCATCCACGGTGCGAATACCGACACGGCCCGTCACCGGCGAGCGAATCTGTGTGTAGGAGAGCTGCACCTGCGCCGCATCGATGGCCGCCTGATTGCCCTGCGCGGTGGCTTTCAACTGATTGACCAGGGCCTGTTGCTGGTCGTAGGTCTGCTTGGAGACGCCGTCGTCGACACTCAGTAATTTGTAGCGTTTGAGATTGACCTGGGCGACCTGCAACTGCGCCTGGTTTTCACCCAGCTGCGCACGGGCTTGATCGAGGCTGGCGCGGATCGAGCGATCATCGATGGTCGCCAGCAGGTCACCGGCCTTCACCAACTGACCTTCCTTGACCAGCAGTCGGGTGAGGATGCCGTCGATCTGCGGACGAATGACCACACTGTGCAACGACAGCACCGAGCCAATCGCGCTGACATAGCGCGGCACGTCGCGTTCGACGACGCTGACCACCCGCACCGGAATCGCGGTGGGGGCCGAGAGTTTGCTTGTCGCCGGTTTGAACGCAACGCCAATGGCCACGGCAGTGACCGTCACCAGCAGCGCGGCGATCAGCAGTTTTTTTCCTGGAATGGGCATGAGCATCGAGCGCCGGGGCAAAAAGACGGAGAATAATGGCCTAGTTATAGTCCTTCGTTGCGGTCAGCAGGGTGACGGCTAACTGACAGGGCTGTCAGCAAAGGTGACCATTCATGCGTCGGGAGGTTAAAGATCATGGGTACGCAGGTATACTGCCGGCCTTTCGCGGCCCACCCATCGGGCCCGACTCACTGTAACACCCGGAGCATTCATGACTTCCCCGATACAAGCGCCTGCTGCTGACGAACAGGCTGACCTGCCAGACAGCGTCGACTCCAGCGCCGACAGCGAAACCAAAGCCGTCATCCCGGCCTTCAAGTTCCCGTTCAAACCGGGCGAGCTGGCCGGCGCTAAAAACGCCAGTCAGCCGTGGTACAAGAACGGCGCCAAGAATGGTCACACCAAGACCCCGGGCGCAGCGCCTCCTGGCACCCGTCGCTCGATGGGCAAGCGCTGAGTCGTCCCTCTGCGTTATAAATCTCAGGCCGCGCGCAACGAGATAAACGCATAGTTCAGAGGCTCTGCCGTGACCACGTTCGCGCCAGCGGCCTGCACTTGCTCAGCAATGTCGTTGCCCGACACATGGAACTGCCATTCACTGGCCGAACCTGGCAACGGATCTGCCTGAACCAGATCAATCGCCTGGGCAAACGCCGCCATGTCCGGCAGGTAGGCGGTAAACCCGTCACCTTTGAGCGCCGTGGTGCGAATCCCCAGCCGTTCGCAAATCGCTTCCTTGGCCTGAACATCGTCGCGGTCTGCCTGACGCGAGCGCTGGATCAGGTCGGCCAACGCCTGATCAACCAACTGACCGCCAACGATCAACGCAGGACCTTGTTCCCACGATTCGGGCGGGCAGTCCTTGGCTGTTGGCGTCAGGGGGATGTGCGGATTGATTTCCATCGGGTAGATGCGGCACACCAACGGCCGGCGCTCGTAGATGCGGCAGAGGTTGTCTTCGTCAAGATTCCGGCAGGGACCGGCGTTGTACGCGGCGAAGGTGATCGCTACATGGGCCTGGGTCGCACCACTGGGCACCACCACGGAACGGCGTTCGGCGTGCTCGCGTTGCAAGGCCGGAAGGCCCAGGCCATTGCCGAGAAAACCTTCCACCAGCACGATCACGGCACCGCCGTCGGCCGCCCACATCCGGGCCTCGGAAAGGGTCAGGGGTACATGGTGGTCACTGCAGCATTTGCCACAACCTACGCAGGAAAACGTCGTATTCATTAGGGGAGAGGTCACATTCCAGAGACGTCAGCGATGACGAAAAACCACCGCGAGGGATGGTGCCAAAGCAAGTTGTGCGCCAGTCGCTGGCCTTGGGCGTGTGTTGGTCAAGGGCTGGATATGCATGATAGTTTGATGTTGCTGGTACGAGCCTCATCGCGAGCAGGCTCGCGATAGCGGTGTCAGTCTGGAACCAGTTCCCTTCGGACGACACGCATTCCAGCGCTTTCATACAGGCGCTGAGCCCGGTGGTTGTCTTCCAGTACTTTCAGGTCAACAAACCCTTCGCGGCGCTGTTGAAACACACTGAAGGCATGTAACAGTAGCGCCCGCCCCAAGCCTTGGCCCTGAGCGCGTGGATGTACCACCAGGTTCTTGATGTAGGCACTGGTCCAGCACTGGGCCACGCCGACAATGCCGTGGGCATCCGAGGCGATGAAACACAGTACCGGGTCATATTCGGCATCGCTTTCAAAGCGCTCGCACCACACCTCTAGCGCCGGTACTCGACCGCCGCCTTGCTGATAACCCAGTTCCATCAACCCGTGAACGGCTTCGGCCAGATCGGGGCGGTATTGGTTCAGCACAATGCCTGGAGGCCAGGCAATGGCGGGCAACACCCCGGCGAGGGCGCGCCTCAGCAGCAGGCAATACTCCTCAGCCAAGGCTCAATGACCTTGTTCTTGCTGCGCGACGGCTTTTGCGGCCGTGATCAGGCATTTGGTCAGCTCTGGTGAGGAGAACTTGGTCAGTACTGCGTTCGCTCCGGCCAGACGGGCTTTTTCGCTATTCATCGCACTGTCCAGCGAGGTGTGCAGCAGGATATAGAGGTGGGAAAAGTCCGGGGTTTCACGCAGGGTTCGGGTGAAGGCGTAACCGTCCATCTCGGACATTTCGATGTCCGAGACAATCAGGTTGATCTGCTGCGTGGTGCCTTGCAGGTCCAGCAGACAGTCGATAGCTTCCTTGGCGCTGCGTGCGGTGTGGCATTGCAGGCCGAGGTTGCGCAGGGTGTGTACCGATTGTTGCAGCGCCACCTGGCTGTCATCGACCACCAGAATGCGTGCGTTGCCCAGCACTTCGGCGTCTTCCATGCTCAGTTCGGTCGGGGCCATTTCGATCTGCGCCGGGGCGATGCCGTGGATAACTTTTTCGATATCGAGCACCTGCACCAGCGTGCCGTCGACCGAGGTCACGCCGGTGATGTACGAACGCACGCCCCCGGAGCCGTAGGGCGGTGGGCGGATGTCGGTGGTCAGGCAATGGACGATCTTGCTCACCGCTTGCACGTGCAGGCCCTGTTTGGAGCGGCTGACGTCGGTGACGATCAGGCAGCCCCCATTCGGGTCCACCAGCGGCCGCTCGCCAATCGCCCGGCTCAGGTCGATGACCGACAGCGAGGCACCGCGCAGGGTGGCGATGCCTTTGACGTGCGGGTGCGACTCCGGCAGTTTGGTCAGGGGCGGGCAGGGGATGATTTCACTGACTTTCAGCAGGTTGATCGCCATCAGCTTGCCACTGCGCAAGGTAAAGAGCAGAAGCGAAAGTGAATCTGCGCGGGCTTTGTTGGAGGACATAAAAACCTTCTGTGGAAAAGGTGATGGGCGATTGTAGGACCGCCAGCAACTATTGATATCGGGTTATCGACGTAAGCGGGGCAGGCTTTAACCTTAATGCCAAACGCTGAACCCCGTGGCGAGGGAGCTTGCTCCCGCTGGGGCGCGAAGCGGCCCTAAAATCGTCCTTCGCGCTGAGTCAGACAAAAATTTGAACACCTGTTTGCGGCTGCTCCGCAGCCGAGCGGGAGCAAGCTCCCTCGCCACATTGGTTACTACTTCAATCCCAACCGCTTGGCCATCCGCCCAAGGTTCGCCCGGTCCAAGCCTAGCTCACGGGCGGCGCTGGCCCAGTTGTTTTGATGGCGCTCAAGACACGCGGTGATCAACTGGCGTTGATAGTTTTCGGTGGCCTGGCGCAGGTCACCGAACACTTCAACCACAGGCGTCGGGTCAATGGCCGCAGGCGCTGGGGGCGTTTCGAATGGCGTGTGGGGCAAGTCCAGATCCGCCGCGCTCAGGCTGAGAATCTTTGGCCGTTCCCGTGAGTTGCCCAGCGCTTTCAATGCGCTGCGACCAATCAAGTGCTCCAGTTCGCGGACGTTGCCCGGCCAGCTGTAGGCCAGCAATGCCGCTTGGGCATCGCTGCTCAGGCGCAGGCTGTTGAGGCCCATCCGCGAGCGGTTCTGTTCAAGAAAGTAACCGCTGAGCAGCAACACATCCCGACCGCGATCGCGCAGCGCCGGCACCAGCAGCGGGTAGACGCTGAGGCGATGGTAGAAGTCGGCGCGGTAGCGGCCGCTGCGCACCTCTTCGGCCAGGTCACGGTTGGTCGCGGCGATCAGGCGCACGTCGACCTGATGCTCCTTGTCCGAACCCAGGCGCTGCAACTGGCCGCTTTGCAGCACACGAAGCAATTTGGCCTGCACCGCCAATGACAACTCGCCCACTTCATCGAGAAACAGCGTGCCGCCGTTGGCCAGTTCGAATTTGCCACGCCGGTCGTTCAGCGCCCCGGTGAAGGCGCCGCGCACGTGGCCGAACAGCTCGCTTTCCACCAGGGTGTCAGGCAGCGCGGCGCAGTTGAGGCTGATGATCGGTTTGTCGGCACGCGGTGAAGCGGCGTGGATCGCCTGGGCCACCAACTCTTTACCGACCCCGGTTTCGCCGGTGATCAGCACCGTCAGGTCGCTGCCGCCGACCAGGTTGATCTCTTCCACCAAATGTTTGTGCGCCTTGCTCTGGCCGATCATTTCGCGGTTCTGCTGACCGCTGGCCTGACGATAGACCTCGGCGCGCTGGTGCTCGTCTTCGGCGCGATTGGCCAGCCGTTCGATGCGTTCGGCAGCGTTGACCGTGGCCGCGGCGAGGCTGGCAAAGGCTTGCAAGGCGTCCAGCTCGATCGGTTCGAAGCGCTCCGGGTCCAGCGCATCGAGGGTCAGCAAGCCCCATGGACGCTCGTCAATAAACAGCGGGCAGCCCATGCAGTCGTGGACTTCCAGGTGTTCGCCATGGCCGTCGACCAAACCGTCATAGGGATCGGGCAAGGTGCTGTCGCTGGGGAAGCGCGTGGGCTCCGAGCGGCTGAGCAAGGCTTCAAAGCGCGGGTGTTCGCTGACCTTGAAGCGCCGGCCGAGGGTGTCGGTGCTCAGGCCGTCCACCGCCAACGGCACCAGCCATTCACCGTCGAGCCGCAGCAGGGCGGCGGCATCGCAGGGGAGCAGGGCGCGCATGGCTTCGAGCAGGCGGCGATAACGCTCGCCTTCGGGCAATTCGCGGGATAGGTCGCAGACCAGCGGCAGCAACGCGGTTAAGAGGGGTTTTGCAGTCATATTGACTCCATGTAGTCGAGGTGACTATAAAACTGCTTGTGTCGTTATGACCACATGTTTTTTAAGCTATTGATTTATATCGTTTTATTTATTGGCATGGAAACTGATACGTCATGGGTAGAAAGCTATAAACCCAGTCGTTCAGGAGTCTCTCCCTTATGCTTAGCGCTCAAGACCGTGCCATCGTCAAATCCACTGTACCGTTGCTGGAAAGCGGCGGCGAAGCCCTGATCACTCACTTCTACCGCATGATGCTCTCCGAGTACCCAGAGGTTCGTCCGCTGTTCAACCAGGCGCACCAGGCCAGCGGCGACCAGCCACGGGCCTTGGCTCGCGGGGTGCTGATGTACGCACGGCATATCGATCAGCTCGACCAGTTGGGCGATCTGGTGGCGAAGATCATCAACAAGCATGTCGCCCTGCAAATCCTGCCGGAGCATTACCCGATTGTCGGCTCCTGCCTGCTGCGGGCGATTTCCGAAGTGCTGGGTGACGAGATTGCCACGCCAGAGGTGATGAGCGCCTGGGGCGCGGCCTACAATCAGCTGGCCGACATTTTGATCGGCGCCGAAACCGCGATCTACGACGAGAAGGCCGCCGCTGTTGGTGGCTGGCGCGGGGCGCGGGAATTCAAACTGGTGAAGCGCGTGGAAGAGAGCGCGGAAATCACTTCGTTCTACTTTGAACCCGCGGACAAGGGGCCGATTCTTGCGGCAGAACCGGGTCAGTACATCGGCATGAAACTGATCCTTGATGGCGAAGAAATCCGTCGCAACTATTCGCTGTCATCCCTGGGTGACAACGGTCAGTACCGCATCAGTGTCAAACGCGAAGAGGGTGGCCGCGCCTCGAACTACCTGCACGACCAGTTCCCTGTCGGCGCGAGCATCCTGTTGTTCCCGCCAGCCGGTGAGTTCACCTTGACCGCCAGCGACAAACCGCTGGTGCTGATCAGCGGCGGCGTCGGCATCACGCCAACCCTGCCGATGCTTGAAGCGGCGCTGGCCACCGAACGTCCGGTGCATTTTATCCACTGTGCGCGTAACGGTGGCGTGCATGCCTTCCGCGACTGGATCGACGGCCTGGCCGAGCGTCACCCGCAACTCAAACGCTTCTACTGCTATGCCGAAGATGACGGCGTCAGCCCGGCGGCGGATAAGGTTGGGCTGTTGAGCCAGGAGCAGTTGGCGGACTGGTTGCCGCAAGAGCGCGACCTGGACGCCTACTTCCTCGGCCCGAAAGGTTTCATGGCCGCGATCAAGCGCCACCTCAAGGCCTTGGGTGTGCCGGAGAAGCAGAGCCGCTACGAGTTCTTCGGCCCGGCTGCTGCGCTGGAATAACGGAGGCGGCGACTCGGGGAGACCGAGTCGCCTTCATCGCGAGCAGGCTCGCTCCCACCTTGGAACTGCGGCGTACGCAAGATGTGTGCTCGCATCGGCCCAGTGTGGGAGCGAGCCTGCT
Source organism: Pseudomonas fluorescens HK44 (assembly GCF_000217955.3). Lineage (GTDB taxonomy): Bacteria > Pseudomonadota > Gammaproteobacteria > Pseudomonadales > Pseudomonadaceae > Aquipseudomonas > Aquipseudomonas fluorescens_AQ. The sequence continues at coordinate 16,349 of NZ_AFOY02000026.1, forward strand.
CGCGATGGCCGCACCGCGGTCTTGAATTTTGCAAAACACGTGAAAGTTAATCCCTTCTTAACCCGCTTATCGTCTATTCCCGGATATCCACCGGCATGCGCCGGCTCTCAAAGGTCAGAGCCAGCGTGTAGACTTGCGGGCAATAGATAGTCAGAAGGGAAACGCGATGAACGAGGAAATGAGGCGGTTGGGCCGAGAGCGGCGCTTCCTGATGTTGCTGGGTATCATCTGCCTGGCGCTGATCGGTGGCGCGCTGTACATGCAAGTGGTGCTGGGCGAGGCGCCCTGCCCACTGTGCATCCTGCAACGCTATGCGCTGTTGCTGATCGCGATCAGTGCCTTTATCGGTGCCGCCATGCGCACCCGTCGCAGCATCACCGTGTTCGAAGGGCTGGTGGTGATTTTCGCCCTCGCGGGCGCTGCAGCGGCCGGGCATCACGTCTATACGCAGTTCTACCCGGCGGTCAGCTGCGGTATCGATGTGCTGCAACCGATTGTCGATGGCTTGCCGTTGGCGAAGATCTTCCCGCTGGGGTTCCAGGTCGATGGCTTCTGCGAGACGCCGTACCCGCCGATCCTCGGCCTGTCGCTGGCACAGTGGGCGCTGGTGGCCTTCGTATTGACCGTCGTGCTGGTGCCGCTGCTCATTTCGCGTAACCGCAAACACCTGAACTGAGGCTGCTCGCCGCAGCCACAGGCCTTGAATAAAGCGCCCCGGACCTTGAAAAGAGGCCGGGGCGCTTTGCGTTTCAGCGGGGCTGTCAAAGGATCGTGACGCGCGACAATGAAGGGTGCGGCACGCGTGCGACATGTTGTCACAGACACGGTGTCGCAACTCATTTCAAAGACGATTGTCGTCGCTGAAACTGACAAGGAATTTACCTTACAGGCGGGCCTTTCCGAATGCCGGAAAATGCGTTGCAGCAGGCAGTTTTAACAGGCTCGGACGAATGGCCAAAGGCCTTGTGACAAAGGGGCTTGCGCGAGGTCGACGATGCTTCGAGAGGGGCTGAAGCTGTCTGAACTGCGGACAGTAGCGCTGGTTTTTTGGGGGTTGTTGTTGAGAATGTGTCTCGATATCGTGGATAATCTTTGCAGGTTTCGTTAATGATTGTTGCGGTATCCGATAAAAATTATTTCGAGTTGAGACATGGTTTATACAACGTTACATATCTACAATCGCCCGCACTGAAATTCCGGGGCGGCACTCTCCTTGGCACAAGGGGCGGTCGTGGGGCTGTAACGGGCTTCATTCGACGCCAGGTGTCGGCGCCTTCCAACTATCCGCACCAAATGGAATTGGTCTGTAACAAGGCCTTTGACCACGAATTCGAATAAGAACTCACCGCTCGCTCAGGATGTGTCGACCAGCGTTTAACGCGCGACGGGCAAGCCCTTATTCAATCCAAGAAAAATGCCAACCCTTGGCAGGGTGAAGTGTTGGCGATCAAAACCCAACTGCATTGCGCAAGCTGCTTTAGAGGTCGTGAGATGAGTAAAAACAGGTACCCCAGACTACTAGGCTTATTGCCGCTGCTCGGCACGCTGCTGCTGGGAGGCTGCAACATGACCCTGCTCGATCCCAAGGGCCAGGTCGGCCTGGACGAGCGCAACCTGATCATCACCGCAACGCTGCTGATGCTGTTGGTCGTGGTCCCGGTCATCGTCATGACCTTCCTGTTCGCCTGGAAATACCGCGCTTCCAACAAGGACGCCGTCTACACCCCGAAATGGTCGCACTCCACCAAGATTGAAATCGCGGTGTGGGCCGTTCCCGTGCTGATCATCATTGCCCTGGGTTACGTCACCTACAAGTCGACCCACGCGCTGGACCCTTACCGTCCGCTGGAATCCGACGTCAAGCCGATCACCATTCAAGTGGTCGCGATGGACTGGAAGTGGCTGTTCATCTACCCGGAACAAGGCATCGCCACCGTCAACAAGATGGTGTTCCCGGCCAACACGCCCGTTAACTTCAAAATCACCTCCGACACCGTGATGAACTCGTTCTTCATTCCGGGCCTGGGCGGTCAGATCTACGCGATGGCGGGCATGGAGACCAAGTTGCACCTGATCGCCAATCAGAATGCCGAGTTTGACGGCATCTCCGCCAACTACAGCGGTGCTGGCTTCACTGGCATGAAATTCAAAGCAATCGCCACCTCTCAGGCAGATTTCGATGCCTGGGTCAGTGATGTCAAGAAGGCACCTAAACAGCTTGAAAAAGCTGAATACGAAGCCCTTTCCAAACCAAGCCAGAACAACCCGGTTGAACTCTACTCCTCGTACGCGCCGAACCTGTTCCAGACCATCATCGACAAGTATGAAGGCATGAAACCGGGCAAGCCGATGCACCACGAGAAGGAAGGTAAGGAAGTGGCCGGTATGGAAGGGATGGACATGAGTTCGCATTCAGCTGCCGGGGCAGAGGAGTAAACGATGTTTGGTAAATTAAGTTGGGAAGCAATCCCGTTCCACGAGCCGATCGTGATGGTGACCATCGCCATGATCGCGCTCGGTGGTCTGGCGGTATTTGCTGCAATCACCTACTTCAAGAAGTGGACCTATTTGTGGACCGAGTGGCTGACGTCGGTCGACCACAAGAAAATCGGCGTGATGTACATCATCGTTGCCATGATCATGCTGCTGCGTGGTTTTGCCGACGCCGTGATGATGCGTTCCCAGCTGGCCCTGGCCACTGAGGGGTCGCCTGGCTACCTGCCACCTGAACACTATGACCAGATCTTCACCGCTCACGGTGTGATCATGATCATCTTCATGGCGATGCCATTCTTCACCGGCCTGATGAACCTGGCAGTGCCGCTGCAGATCGGCGCGCGTGACGTCGCCTACCCGTTCCTGAACTCCCTGAGCTTCTGGCTGCTGGTCTCCGGCGTGGTATTGGTGAACGTGTCCCTGGGGGTCGGCGAATTCGCCCGTACCGGTTGGGTTGCGTATCCACCGCTGTCGGAACTGGGCTACAGCCCGGGCGTGGGTGTGGACTACTACATCTGGGCATTACAACTGTCTGGACTGGGTACGACATTGACGGGGGTCAACTTCCTGGCCACTGTGCTGAAAATGCGTACCCCGGGCATGAAAATGATGGACATGCCGATCTTCACCTGGACCTGCACCTGGGCCAACGTACTGATCGTCGCTTCCTTCCCGATCCTGACCGCTACCCTGGCACTGCTGACGCTTGACCGTTACATGGATTTCCACATTTTCACCAATGAACTGGGTGGCAATCCAATGATGTACGTCAACCTGTTCTGGGCCTGGGGTCACCCCGAGGTTTACATCCTGATTCTGCCGGCGTTCGGGATCTTCTCCGAAGTCATCTCGACCTTCTCCGGCAAGAAACTGTTCGGCCACCACTCGATGATCTACGCCAGCGGCGCGATCTCGATCCTCGGCTTCATGGTTTGGCTGCACCACTTCTTCACCATGGGTTCGGGTGCCAACGTCAACGCCTTCTTCGGTCTGGCGACGATGCTGATTTCGATCCCGACCGGGGTGAAGCTGTTCAACTGGCTGTTCACCATCTACCAGGGCCGTTTGCGTTTCACCAGCCAGGTAATGTGGACTCTGGGCTTCATGGTGACCTTCGCCATCGGCGGCATGACCGGCGTACTGCTGGCCATCCCGGGTGCTGACTTCGTACTGCACAACAGCCTGTTCGTGATCGCGCACTTCCACAACGTGATTATCGGCGGCGCCGTATTCGGCTACATCGCAGGCTTCGGCTTCTACTTCCCTAAAGCGTTCGGCTTCAAGCTGCACGAAGGTTGGGGCAAGGCAGCGTTCTGGTTCTGGATCTCGGGCTTCTTCGTCGCGTTCATGCCGCTCTATGTACTGGGCTTCATGGGCATGACCCGTCGTCTGAACAGCACCACCAACCCTGAGTGGACACCGTACCTGCACGTGGCAATGGTCGGTGCGGTCCTGATCGCCTTCGGTATTGCCTGCCAGTTGATCCAGCTCTACGTGAGTATCCGTGATCGCAAGCTGCCACAGAACATGTGCGAAGCCGGCGACCCGTGGAATGCCCACACGCTGGAATGGTCGACCTCGTCGCCACCACCGTTCTACAACTTCGCGGTACTGCCGAAAGCCGATGGCATCGACCCGTTCACCGAAGCCAAGGAAAACGGTACTGCGTACAAGGCTCCGGCCCGTTACGAGCCGATCCACATGCCAAACAACACCGCGACCGGCCTGGTCATGGGTGCTCTGTTGACCGTGTTCGGTTTCGCGATGATCTGGCACATCTGGTGGATGGCCATCTTTGGCCTGGCTGGCACCGTGATCTATTTCGTGATCCACGCTGCCCGTGATGATCAAGGCTACATGGTGCCGGTCGATGTGATCGAGCGCATTGAAGCCGAGCAGCACAAGCGTCTGGTTGCGGCCAAAGCGATTCCGGCCACCGCCACCCGTGTTGAAACCTCGTTGGAACAGGCTTAAACCATGTCGAACTTAGTGACCAATGTTGGACACGCCCATGGTCATGACCATGGGCACGATGACCATCACCACGACTCGGGCGAGATGACCGTATTCGGTTTCTGGCTCTACCTGATGACCGACTGCATTCTGTTTGCGTCGATCTTCGCGGTGTACGCGGTACTGGTAAACAACGTAGCCGGTGGCCCGTCGGGCCACGACATCTTCGAACTGCCCTATGTGCTGGGCGAAACCGCCTGCCTGTTGCTCAGCTCGATCACCTACGGCTTCGCCATGCTGGCGTTGTTCAAAGGCAAGAAGACTCAGGTGCTGGGCTGGTTGGCCATCACCTTCCTGTTCGGCCTGGGCTTCATCGGCATGGAGATCAACGAGTTCCATACGCTGATCTCCGAAGGCTTCGGTCCGAACCGCAGCGGCTTCCTGTCCGGGTTCTTCACCCTGGTCGGTACCCACGGTCTGCACGTGACCAGCGGCCTGATCTGGATGGCGATCATGATGTATCAGGTCAACAAGCATGGCCTGACGTCGACCAACAAGACCCGTTTGAGCTGCCTGAGCCTGTTCTGGCACTTCCTGGACGTAGTGTGGATCTGCGTATTCACCGTTGTTTACCTGATGGGGACTCTGTAAATGGCTAACGCAGCTCACTCACACACTGGCCACGACAGCCACGGCAGCGTCAAGTCCTACGCTATCGGCTTCATCCTGTCGGTGATCCTGACCATCATTCCTTTCGGCCTGGTGATGTACCCATCCCTGCCGAAAGCCATGACCCTGTGGATCGTACTGGCCTTCGCAGTGATCCAGGTGCTGGTGCACCTGGTCTACTTCCTGCACCTGGACCGTTCCGCCGCCCAGCGTAACAACGTGATTGCGTTTATCTTCGCGGCGCTGGTTATTGTCCTGTTGGTCGGTCTGTCGCTGTGGATCATGTTCAGCATCCATTCCGTCATGATGGCGCACTGAGGAAAGTCCGGATGTCCTTAAAGCACTTTATCCAAATCACCAAACCGGGGATCATTTTCGGTAACGTGCTTTCTGTGGCAGGCGGGTTTTTCCTGGCCTCGAAAGGGCATGTCGATCTGGCCATTTTCCTGGCTGCGATGATCGGCACGTCCCTGGTGGTCGCGTCGGGTTGCGTGTTCAACAACTGCATCGACCGTGACATCGACCTGAAGATGGAACGCACCAAGAACCGCGTGCTGGTCCAGGGCCTGATCTCCCTGAAACTGGCACTGGTTTACGCGACCGTCCTGGGTGTCGCCGGCGTGGCCTTGCTGTATCGCGTGGCCAACCCGCTGGCGGCGTTGTTCGCGGTGATCGGCTTTGTGATCTACGTCGGCTTCTACAGCCTGTACCTCAAGCGCAAGTCGGTTCACGGCACGCTGGTGGGCAGTCTGTCGGGGGCGATGCCGCCGGTGATTGGCTATGTCGCGGTGAGCAATAGCTTCGACATGGCGGCGCTGACGCTGCTGGTGATGTTCAGCTTGTGGCAGATGCCGCATTCCTACGCGATCGCGATCTTTCGCTTCAACGATTACCTGGCGGCATCGATTCCGGTGTTGCCGGTGAAGCGCGGGATTCAGGTGGCGAAGAAGCACATCCTGCTGTACATCCTGGCGTTCCTGGTGGCGACCTTGATGCTGACGTTCAGTGGTTACGCCGGCATGAGTTATCTCGCGGTTGCGGCGGCCATGGGCATGTACTGGTTGTACATGGCCTGGACGGGCTACAAGGCGGTGGATGACACGGTGTGGGCACGCAAGCTGTTCGTGTTTTCGATTTTCACCATCACGGCGTTGAGTGTGATGATGTCGCTGGACTTCAAGGTGCCGACCGAGTTGTTGCTGACTTACGCGCCTTAAGGTTTTGCGGTTGTACAAAAAAGCCCCGCCTTCGAGAGAAGCGCGGGGCTTTTTGTTCCGCAGGCTGCGATTTGTTGATCTTGGCGGCCTGACAGCCGGCCTGTCTTTTGCAGATGTACACCAATCAAAATTGTGGGAGCGGGCTTGCTCGCGAAGGCGGCCTGACAGCCGACCAATCTCTCGCAGGTGTACATATCCATTCCTGCGGTCACGGCCACTTATGGTTCCGCTCTTACAGCGTGTCACTTTGGCAAACGCCCCAAAGTAACCAAAGGTCTCGCCCCAAGCGTACGGCACCTCGCCTAGGCTCGGCGTCCCCTCATTCCGGCATTCATCAGGGGGCATCGCCTACGGTCTGCTTCGCGACGACCTCCTCTCGATGTGTCCGGCTGCGCCGTACGGCGCTGCGCGCCCACCCCCTGATGAACACCTCCACTCGGCCTCCCGAAGGGGCGGGTGGATCAAGATCAAAGGCAACAGCACGGCGGCCTGCCGGCCGGCCTGAGTGGTTGGGGCGTGAACGGCTTCAGATCGTTCGCGGATATACACAGATCAAAACTGTGGGAGTCGAGCTTGCTCGCGATGGCGGCCTGACAGCCGACCAATATCTGACGTTGTATGCGAGCCTTCTGTGGATGACTGTTCGTCAGCGCGGGGAATCGTCGCTTGCGAAACTATAAGCAACTTGCCTATAGTTTTGTCATGCGAACCGTTTTCTTTGAAACCTCCTCGTTTACGGCAACTGTCGGTGACTATCTGACGGATGATGAGTATCGAGCGCTTCAGGTCGATATGCAGTTGAACCCGCATGCGGGCGACGTTATGCCCCGCACAGGTGGGTTTCGTAAACTGCGATGGGTAGATGGACGTCGGGGTAAAGGCAAGCGAGGCGGTTTGCGGGTCATCTATTATTGGCTGATGAATGACGGTCAGTTCTGGATGTTCGCGATTTATGACAAAGATGAGCTTGAAAATCTGACCGCCGACCAAGAGAAGGCGCTCAAGAAAGCCATAGAGACAGAGTTAAAAGCACGAGGTACCCCATGAAAAAGCGCGACCTGTTTGCAGAGTTGATGCAGGGCGTTGATGAGATGGCAGCTCAACGAGAAGGCAAGATTACGCTGCGCAACAATACGCTGGAGGACAAGCCGGCTCCGGAGGTAGGGGCACAAGAAATCGTCGCGCTTCGGGCGAAGTTGCATATGTCTCAGGCCGTTTTTGCCAAGCGAATCAGAACCAGTCCCAGTACCCTGAGAAATTGGGAGCAGGAAAAGTCGAAGCCCAATGCGCAGGCCGCCTTGTTGATCAGGCTGGTGGAGAAGTTCCCCGACATGGTTGAGCGGTTAGGCGCAGTTTGAGCAAATAGTCGAACACCTGAAAAGCCCCGCCTTCAAGAGAAGCCCGGGGCTTTTTCCATTCAATCGCGGTTATTGCCCGGCGCCCCCAGCACCTTCACCACATCATCGATCACCGCCTTACTCATCTCCTGCAAATAATGCGATGCCCAGGCATAACGGTCCTTACCGCGTTCCATCGCCGCGTCTTCGGCCAGCAGTTTGGAGAGGTGGAGCAAGTCGGACACGTGGGACAAGGCTTCGTGGATCGAGACGCCGCTGTTGACGCGGAACAGGGCTTGGTCGGAGTGGATGGAGAAGGGCGTGAGGCCGGCGGTTGTCAGGTCTTGGAGGTTAGTCATGAGTCACCTCCGAGGGGGCGGAGGTGGTAAGAGCGCGAACTTTGGACGGATCAATAGCGTGCATTAGCAATACTCCAGAAACAAAGTAGAGCGGCCACGTTCGTTCTCAGGCGAATGGGTGGCAGCTATGCGCAGGCTGAGAAACCGGTATGCACGCGCCCCGGCAGACCCGAAGGTCTCCCACGCACAGCCGCCATTACACGGAAATTCGGACATAAAAACGCCGGCAGTCGTGATTTTTTGGCGCTGGTGCACGCGCATATTACCCAGGTTCTCAGGCCCGGTCGCTGAATGGGCAGCGACGGTTTGACGTTAGCGTGCAGAGATTGTCGGGCACAATCGTAGCGATGTGCTGGCTCTGTATGGTTTTTTAGCGCCTGGAAGGCTGCTAATCGCCGCAGGACACGTTCCTGCTGGCGCGCCCCCAGAAATCCATCCGATGCCCAAAAACCAAATTCAGAACGGTCCTACATTTACCCAAAGTCCCCCAACGTGCCTCATTTCCCCCCGCTACCATCTCACTCCATGCCGCTGGCCTTTTTTCTGCATGCAGAACAACCGTCACGTCGAACCCGCATCATCGGTTGAGCCGACCTAAGGAAGAACTACCGTGAATATCAATTGGGCTGAAAAGCTTCGCAAGAACGTCCATGAGTTGGCCGGATCGCTGGGCAACCTGTTCGTTGAGACGTTCCATTACCTGGCGCTGTTCGCCATCGGTGCAGTCACTGCCTGGGCGGCGGTGGCGGAGTTTTTGCTGATGATCAAGGAGGGTGACATCAAGATCGATGACATCCTGCTGCTGTTCATCTACCTCGAGCTGGGGGCGATGGTCGGGATTTACTTCAAAACCAACCACATGCCAGTGCGCTTTCTGATCTACGTGGCGATCACCGCGTTGACGCGCCTGCTGATCTCCAACGTGTCGCACCACAACCCGCCGGACATCGGGATCATCTACCTGTGCGGCGGCATTCTGCTACTGGCGTTTTCGATTCTGGTGGTGCGTTATGCCTCGTCGCAATTCCCGTCGGTGAAGATTGCACACCCGCAGCGCACGACCGGGGTGGGCTCCGGTGAGCATCCGGAAGTCGAGAAGGGCGAGCTTTAAAACCTTGCCGGCCGAGGGGGTGGAGCCTTGGGGGAGGGCGGCGGCAACTTGAGGTTGTCGCCGTTGGTCATCGCTTCGAGGATCGCCACGGCGCTGTGGCCTTGTTCAATGGCGATGCCGAATTGAATGCTTTGCACCAGCCGTTTCAGGCGTTGCGGGTCATTGCGTTGTTCGGCGCTGATCATCCGTTTGGCGACGATTCGGCCGGCGTTGGAGAGGGTCAGCATGATGCTGCCGTCGAGCCCCTGAATGCTCAGGTTGACCTGATAGTCCGGCGCAAAAGCGTCGGTAATCAGTTGAAAGGGGTTATCCATAATGCGTCACCGCTTGATGGGATCGTGCAGTCATTGACCGACCGGGATCAGGATTGGTTCGCTTTTCCAGACCACCGGCAGGCCGTTCGCTGAGGTTTCAACAACATCCGTGTGCCTCCATTCTGACGAAGCAAGGGCCATGCCGGTCCGGCCCCCGGGTCAATAAATCGGCAATAAAAAGGCGAGTTCAATGACTCGCCTTGTTCAATCAGGGTCCGTTTCAGGGCATGACGGAGTAGATGATCGCTGACAGTGCGATCAGGCCGATCAACACCACGAACACATTCGAGGCTTGCCCCGAATACTGGCGCAGCGATGGCACGCGGCGGATTGCGTACATCGGCATCAGGAACAGCAGGCAGGCGATCACTGGCCCGCCGAGGGTTTCGATCATGCCCAGGATGCTCGGGTTGAAGGTCGCCACGGCCCAGCAACTGAGGATCATGAACAGCGCGGTCACGCGGTTCAGCCAGCTGGCCGGCATCACCCGGCCACGGTCGCGCAGGCTTTTCACGATCAGGCCCTGAAAGCCTTCGCTGGCGCCGATGTAGTGGCCGAGGAAGGATTTGGTGATTGCCACCAGCGCGATCAACGGCGCGGCATAGGCGATGACCGGGGTCTGGAAGTGGTTGGCCAGGTACGACAGGATCGAGATGTTCTGCGCCTTTGCGGCTGCCAGGTCGGCCGGCGACAGGGCCAGCACGCAGCTGAAGCAGAAGAACATCACCGTCAGCACCATCATGCTGTGGGCGATCGCGAGGATGCCGCTGCTTTTCGGTTCAGCCTGGGCGCCGTAACGCTGTTTCTGATCGACGGCGAAGGCGGAGATGATCGGCGAATGGTTGAACGAGAACACCATCACCGGAATCGCCAGCCACAGGGTTTTGAAGAACAGCGGCAGCGGCATGCCTTCATTGGCCGAGGCGAAGAACGCGCCGTTCCAGTTCGGGATCAGGCTCACACCGAGCAACAGCAACGCGGCGACAAACGGGTAAACCAGCACGCTCATGCATTTGACGATCACGCCCTGGCCGCAACGGACGATCGCCATCAGGCCCAGAATCAGCGCCAGCGACAGCACCGAGCGCGGTGGCGGCGCGATGTGTAACTGATGCTCCATGAAACTGCTCAGAGTGTTGGTCAGCGCCACGCTGTACACCAGCAAAATCGGGAAGATCGCAAAGAAATACAGCAGGGTTATCAGCTTGCCGGCACCGATGCCGAAGTGTTCTTCCACCACTTCGGTGATGTCCCCGGAACGTCCGGACAGCACGAAGCGGGTCAGGCCGCGGTGGGCGAAGAAGGTCATCGGGAAAGCCAGCAGCGCCAGCACCAGCAACGGCCAGAAACCGCCGACGCCAGCGTTGATCGGCAGGAACAGCGTGCCCGCCCCAATCGCCGTGCCGTAAAGGCCGAGCATCCAGGTGGTGTCGTGTTTGCTCCAGCCTTTGCGGGTTATAGCGGTGTCGCGTTTGAGGTCTATAGCAGGATTATCGGCAGCAGGTGTACGTACATCGGTCATCAGTATCGCCTCGTTATTATTCTTGCTCGGGCTCACGTCAGGCAGGCGGCTTGAAGCGGCCTGCCGGGGGCGGTCAGGGAATGCTCGTCAGCACTCCACCCAGCTCACCGCCAGGCCGCCCCGTGAAGTCTCTTTGTATTTGTCGTGCATATCGGCGCCGGTATCGCGCATGGTGCGGATCACCCGGTCGAGGGAAATGAAGTGTTTGCCGTCGCCGCGCAGGGCCATTTGCGTGGCGTTGATTGCCTTCACGGCGGCAATCGCGTTGCGCTCGATGCACGGCACTTGAACCAGCCCGCCGACCGGGTCGCAGGTCAGGCCGAGGTTGTGTTCAAGGCCGATTTCGGCGGCGTTTTCCAGTTGTTCGGGCGTCGCGCCCAATACGTCGGCGAGGCCGGCAGCGGCCATGGCGCAGGCGGAACCGACTTCACCCTGGCAGCCGACTTCGGCGCCGGAGATCGAGGCGTTCTTTTTGCAGAGGATGCCCACCGACGCGGCGGCGAGGAAAAACGCCACGACATCGTCGTCCGAGGCGTCGGGGTTGAACTTCATGTAGTAATGCAGCACCGCCGGGATGATCCCCGCCGCGCCGTTGGTCGGTGCGGTGACCATGCGTCCGCCGGCGGCGTTTTCTTCGTTCACGGCGAGGGCGAACAGGTTGACCCATTCCATCGCCGAGAGGGTCGAACTGATCACGTTCGGTTTGCCGATTTCCAGCAGGCTACGGTGCAATTTCGCAGCGCGGCGCGGCACATCCAGACCACCCGGCAGGATGCCTTCATGGCGCAGGCCTTGCTCGACGCATTCACGCATCACCGACCAGATGTGCAGCAGGCCGCTGCGAATTTCTGCGTCGCTGCGCCAGGCCCGTTCGTTGGCCATCATCAGCTCGGAAACCCGCAGGCCGTGCTGGTTGCACAGCGACAGCAATTCCACGGCGCTGGAAAACTCGTACGGCAACACCACGTCGCTGGCGGCTGGTACACCGGACTCGGCTTCGGCCGCTTCAACGATGAAACCGCCGCCGACCGAGTAGTAGGTTTGTTCCCACAGTTGGCCGCTTTCGCCAAAGGCTGTCAGCGACATGGCGTTGGGGTGGTAGGGCAGGCTTTCGTCAAGCAGCAGCAGATCGCGTTGCCAATCGAAGGCAATGTTCCGGCGACCGGCCAGCAGCAGTTCACCGCGTTCACGCAACTGCTGGATACGCGGACCGATGCAGCTCGGGTCGATGCTGTCGGGCCATTCGCCCATCAGGCCCATGACGCAGGCGCGATCCGTGGCGTGGCCGACGCCGGTGGCGGACAGCGAGCCGTAGAGACGGACTTCCACCCGCTGGATTTGCTCCAGCAAACCCTGGTCAAACAGCGCCTGGGCGAAGGTCGCCGCAGCGCGCATCGGGCCGACGGTGTGGGAGCTGGACGGACCGATGCCGACTTTGAAGAGATCGAAAACACTGATAGCCATGCTAAAGCCTTACAAGCAATGGAGTAGGAATCGCCGCCATTTTTTGTAGGCCAAGCGCAATGTCGGCGATACTGCCTAGCTCGGTCAGCGCTGACCAACGAAACTTCCTAAGACAGGCTTTAGTAGGACTAAACGATGAGTCGTCAATTTCATGCCCAGACCTACGTCTGGCTGCATGTGTTTTCCTGTGCGGCACGCCACTTGTCGTTCACCCGCTGCGCGGAAGAACTGCACATCACCCCCGGCGCCGTCAGCCAGCAGATCCGCCAGTTGGAAGAGCGCCTGGGCTTTCGCCTGTTCCACCGCCGCGCCCGGGGCGTCGAGTTGAGCGCCGAAGGCCAGCGCCTGGCGATTACCGTCAACGAGGCCTATGGCAGCATCGACGCCGAATTGCGCCGGCTCGATGCGGGGATGATCAGCGGCATCCTGCGGTTGCGCTCGATCCCTTCGTTTCTCGGCAAATGGCTGACGCCGCGCCTGCCGCGTTTGCAGCAGCGGTTTCCGGATATCCAGTTGCGGCTGGTGGCCGAGGACAGCAGCGTGGCGCTGCATGAAGGCGACTTCGACCTGGCCATCGACTTGAACGATGGCAGTTACCCGGGATTGTTATCCACAGCCTTGCTCGATGAGCAGATTTTCCCGGTCTGCGCGCCGAGCCTGCTGCGCGGTCGACCGCCGCTGCACGGGCCGGCGGATCTGGTGCATTTTCCGTTGTTGCACGACATCACCGCCTGGCGTGGCAGCTATGAATACGCGGAATGGGAGTTTTACCTGAACGCCATCGGCTTCGACGGCGCCGACGTGCGGCGCGGGCATACTTTCAACCGCAACCACCTGACCATCGAGGCGGCGATTGCCGGAATGGGTGTGGCCATCGCCCGCCGGACCTTGCTCAACGATGAGCTGGAGCGTGGCACGCTGATCGTGCCGTTTGGCGTCGCGGTGCCCAACTACAAACGCTATGTGCTGCTGTATTCACCGGGCGCGCTGAGCCATCCGGGCGTGCGCGCGGTGCATGACTGGCTGGTGGAGGAGGCGGAGATTTTTCGCGGGTTGCACCCCTTGGGCGAGGGGCAATTGTGAGGATTTGTTGCGGCGTTGCAGGTCGAGTCGACTCCCGACATTAACAGCGCTTTTGCCGGTTGTCCGGCTTTTTTTGCGTAGGAATATTTATCTTTTTTTAGGGGTTGAATTGTTTCTCCGTCTGCCCAACTCTGTAACCAAGAGGTCACGGCCAACCAGGTTTCAAACACTGCACCGGACCTCTCGCGAGCTAGCTGAAATAAGGGATGAACTATGCAAATCCAAGTCAATAGCGATAACCATATTCAAAGCAGCATCCGACTGGAGGAGTGGGTACGTACTACCATTGAGAGCACGCTCGAACGATACGAAGAAGACCTGACACGGGTCGAAGTCCACCTGCGGGACGAGAACGGCGATAAACCCGGTCCACACGACATGCGCTGCCAACTTGAAGCGCGGCCAAAAGGCCATCAACCGGTTTCCGTTACTCATAAAGCCGCGACACTGGAACTGGCCATCGACGGGGCGGCCGCCAAGCTTGAACACGCCCTGGAACACCTGTTCGGCAAATTGCGCGGTAAACGCGCCAGCGTCACGCCGATCAACTCAGGTGCCCATGCCGATGCGCTGCTTGAAGAAGAATTTCTCGAGAACGAACAGGCAGCGTTCAATAGCTGATGCCTGAAACACCCTTACCACCCCACTGAAAACGGGCCTGCAGATGCAGGCCCGTTTCGTTTGTGCGCCAGGCATGGCGCGTTGCGCGTAAGCGCAACCAGCTTGGCTGTGGTGGCCACGCTGGTGACTTGGAGGTGAAAGTCCTCTACACACCCGGCAAGGGGAAGTGTTAGCCAGAGGCAAGGGTGTCGCGGGTGACTGCGAATCTGAAGGAAGCCCGAGGCAAAATGCTGGCCTGACGAACAGGAAGCGGATAGAGGCGGCGCAGCGGGGTAAGGGGGCAAACTTCCTCAAAGCCCAATACTTGCACGGGACGCTGCGACGTAGATCCGACAGGCATAAGCAGGAAGGTCGCGCGAATTACCCTGGGAGATCTGCACGTTTGCCACTGTGCTACCGAGCGTCGCGAGATGACGGGATGAGCGTGCAGAAGTCAGCCGAGGCCGAAGTAAGTGGCGAATAACCGTGTCACCAAGGGCCGAACAGGTTATGCCGCCAGTAGGCGTCAGAGTCTCGTTGAATACCGAAATGCAGAAATTTCTCCCAGAGAAGACTGTTACTCCGAGTCCCGGACAGTATCCGAGGACGACGGCTGACAGCGCAGAGGTATTGGCGGCGTCTGTGACGTGGACGAACGCGGAGCCGGACACGTTGATGGAGCGGGTGCTTGCACCGGCTAACCTCAAGCGTGCGTATCAACGCGTAGTTAGCAACAAGGGCGCACCGGGTGCCGATGGCATGACGGTCGACGACTTGGCGGGCTACGTGAAACAGTATTGGCCGATCCTCAAGGTTCGGTTGCTGGCCGGTGAGTACCATCCGCAAGGTGTACGCGCCGTCGAAATCCCAAAACCCAAAGGCGGAATCCGTCAGTTGGGTATCCCCAATGTGATGGATCGCCTGATCCAGCAAGCTCTACTGCAACAGCTCACACCGATCTTCGATCCTCTGTTCTCGGACTACAGCTACGGTTTTCGTCCGGGCAGAAGCGCCCACCAAGCCATCGAAACAGCCCGTGCCCATGTGGCCGCAGGCTACCGTTGGTGTGTAGAACTCGATCTGGAGAAATTCTTTGATCGGGTCAACCACGATGTGTTGATGGCCTATGTGGCGCGCCAAATCGCAGACAAACGCGTGCTCACGCTCATACGTCGTTATCTCGAAGCGGGGTCCATGTCAGGTGGGCTCGTCAGCCGACGGCAGGAAGGGACGCCGCAAGGCGGCCCGCTCTCGCCGTTGCTGTCGAACATCCTGCTCAACGAACTCGACCGCGAGCTGGAACGGCGGGGCCATCGTTTCGTGCGCTATGCCGACGACGCAAACATTTACGTGCGCAGTCGTCGTGCGGGTGAACGAGTGATGGCCGGTGTCGAGTGCTTCTTGAATCAGCGCCTGAAACTGACGCTGAACCGGGAAAAGAGTCGCGTGGCACGGACTTGGGTCTGTGACTATTTGGGTTACGGGATGAGCTGGCATCAGCCTCCGAGACTGAGAGTGGCAACCATGAGTCTGGATCGCTTGCGCGACCGACTCAGAGAGCTACTGCGCGGAGCGCGGGGGTGCAAGATGGCAACCGTCATTGAGCGAATAAATCCTGTGCTGCGCGGTTGGGCTGGCTACTTCAAGTTGACTCAGGGCAAGCGAGCACTGGAGAAGCTTGATGGCTGGGTGCGTCGTAAGCTGCGCTGCGCCGTATGGCGTCAATGGAAACGGCCCTCAACAAGGGCTCGCCACCTGATGCGTCTGGGGCTCAGCAGGCACCGCGCCTGCATTTCGGCGTTCAATGGCCGGGGCCCATGGTGGAGTTCCGGTGCTGCGCATCTGAATCACGCGCTACCGAAGAAACTGTGGGATCGGCTTGGACTGGTCTCAATACTGGATACGATGACTCGGCTTAATCGCATAACTTGAACCGCCGTATACGGATCCGTACGTACAGTGGTGTGAGAGGACGGCGGCTGTGAAGCCGCCTCCTACTCGATTACGCCTTGAACACTGTCTGCAGGGCGTCAGCGTATCTGGCGCTCATCATCCCCCAGCCTTATTGCACACTATTCAGCCTCAGCCCTGTTGATTGTGACCGCCCGCGCCGTGCCTGACACTCGGGCTCACTGTCCCTGGCCTGCTGGAGTTTGGTAATGAAAGAGTCTGTGCGCTTTGAAGATAAAGTGGTGATCGTCACCGGTGCAGGCGGCGGTCTCGGACGGGCTCATGCGTTGTTATTCGCCAGGCAGGGCGCCAAGGTACTGGTCAATGATCTCGGTGGTTCGGCTCAAGGCGAAGGTGCCAATGCCTCGGCAGCCGACCGCGTGGTGGCAGAGATTCGCGAGGCTGGCGGCACGGCCGTGGCCAACCACGATTCGGTGACCGACGGCGACAAGCTCGTGCAACACGCCCTCGATGCCTTTGGCCGCGTCGATGTGGTGGTCAACAACGCCGGGATTTTGCGCGACAAGACCTTCCACAACATGGAAGACGGTGATTGGGATCTGGTTTACCGCGTGCATGTCGAAGGTGCTTACAAAGTCACCCGTGCCGCGTGGCCGCACCTGCGTGAGCAAAACTACGGTCGAGTGATTTTCACCGCCTCGACGTCGGGCATCTACGGCAACTTCGGCCAGTCCAACTACGGCATGGCCAAACTCGGTCTTTATGGCCTGACCCGCACCCTGGCCATCGAAGGCCGCAAGAACAACATTCTGGTCAATGCCATCGCTCCGACGGGCGGTACGCGCATGACCGAGGGTTTGATCCCGCCACAAGTCTTCGAACAACTGAAGCCGGAACTGGTCAGCCCGCTGGTGGTGTACCTGGCCAGCGAAAACTGCCAGGAAACCTCCGGGCTGTTCGAAGTTGGTGGTGGTTGGATGGGCAAAGTACGCTGGGAACGCAGCCTCGGCGCCGGTTTTGATCCACGCGAGGGCTTCTCGCCGGAAGACGTTGCTGCTCATTGGCAACAGATCTGCGACTTCGAAGGCGCAACGCACCCCAAGGACAACATTGAAGCGTTGAAGGAAATGATGGCGAATTTGCAGAAGTATTCGCTGTAATACCGAGGACGATTGCCGGCGCGCTCAATGACCTTCGTTTCTGACCCCTTCTCATCGAACCCCGTGCTCACGGGGTTCTTTTATTTCGCCCATAAAAAAGGCCGCTGTAAACGCAGCGGCCAAGGTAAGACGTTGGATCAAGGAGCAACAAATCAACGTCAGTGAACACGGGGCGATGAACTGAAGGGGTTATTTCAACTCATCTGAACTCAGTCGCAGTGCAAGAGGGGCACACTTCACTGCGTGTGCGCTTTCAGGCGGTTTGCCGTGCAAGTCAGGCAAGGATAAGTCCTTATCCCCAAAGGAAAAATAGCGATTCGGGACATTGACTGTTACCGCCTAGGCAACAGTCGCTGCCACGGCCCGATGCCCGTCGGGCGACGCCAGCGATGCTGGAGTTGATCCCGGGTCCGGACTAGCCGGAGGTGGCAACTCTTGTACAAAACCAGTTGAGTCAACGTGAAATAGAAGTGCTCAAGTTAGTCGCCAAAGGTAACGCGAACTAACAAATTGTCGACCTCTTGTTTATATCGTTACATGCGATAAAAGCCCAGGCGCGACGGATCAATGGAACGTTGGGCGTGGGGCGAGGAACTCAGGCGGTGGCCAGGGAAACAGTGCAGGGGTTCAGTATTTTAAGTGTGGGTTTAGCACGATTTTGTTGTGGTTGTTTACGAATGCATACATGTTCTGGGATGTACTTTGATGACTGGAATCTTTATAAGGTGTTCGTCGGCCCGGTTCATGTGAATTTATCTATTGTGTAGGGGGCGATCACTTATTTATTAAAAGGATTTCAGAGATGTTGAATATGGATTTGTTGAAAGAAATCAGTGCGATGCTGGATAAGGATTTTGAACAGTTGAAGTATGGTATCAAAGCCGATGAGACTTACCTGAACTCGACAGTGGTCAATGACCTTGGGCAGCGGGTAGTCGATTACTCGCAAACCCTGAGCTGGGCGATCATGGAGAAGGTCCAGGATGACGAGTTTCCAGCGTTCGGCGACGAGTATGCGGGTGTATTTACCCGGCAATGGACGTTTGATCCGCTTTATCGCGTGGATAACAAAATCTTCAATATTGAAAAGCTGAATTTGTTTGGTCGCGGTATCGTCGAGTATTACCGAGCGCAATAAGCAGCTTCTTATAAGTCTGTGCAGTAGTCGATGAATGGATTGAGTCGGTAGAATGCCCCGCGCGATCAGTGTGCGGGGTGTTAAAGGATTTTATTGGCTGTAACTAATAATAATTTTGTACTTGGTAGTGTCATTGGATGCCGAAAGGAAGTGTGCATGAGTGTTAATAATTTAATGGCGGGTGCGGGTAATGAAGTTCAGGAAGAACTTCGACGCCCTTCGAAACGAGCAATGGTCGAACAACCTCACCTGATACCTGATTGGCTACAGCGTGCCAGTGAAGAAGATCGTCAGTATTATGTCGATACGGAACAATCCCTGGCAGAAAAAGAGCATGCGCTTGATGAACGGCTGAAAGAAACCAGGTCCCTCAAGGCGTTCGCACATTTTTATGCCCAGGAGTTTGTCCGAATTCTCTCCGGCGAACTCATCGACCCGGAGCAGATTTTCGTCAACGCTCGTCATACGTTCTATGTGGGCCAGCAAAAGGTTGTTCAACGCAATCGCCTGACGCTTCCCGAGTTCATGCTCAATGGTTTGTATGATCCGGCCTCTGTTCCATTGGAGATCACCCTTGAAGGCGAGGCGCTGCCGTCAGGCTTGACCGAACAAGACCTTTTTGAGGTGATGGGCAGCGAGAGCATGCGCTCGCTGTATGCCGAGAAATTTGAAGAAAAATACACCAGCGAAGCGGTGCTGCATGCCCTGCAAACCGTGCTGGACAGTCGCACGGACCTGAGTTCGTTCAGCGCGAAGTTGCAAGGGCATATCAGTGACGACAGCCTCAAGATCGTCGAACTGGCCAGTCAGAATGCCGGAAATTATTCAGCGGGAGAGATTTCGTTCGATGGCTGGAAAATCCCCTTTCAAGGGATGATTGTCTATTGCGGACCGGAAGGTGAGGACGGTGCTTGCGTTCTCTATGCGCCGGACGCTCCGGGGGGCAGGGTCTGGTTCGAGTTTGCGAGCTTCAAACAACTGAACTTCCATGTGTTCGACTGGACGAGGCTGCCAGAAGCACGCAGTTACCTGAGTCGGCAGTCTCACGCCAGCGAGCGAGAGCGCACCCATACGTACATGCGGCATTTACAGGCAGAGCTACCGGTTCAATGGGGTATCAAGCGCAACGCCTGGCCATCGGTGGGGCATGGTGCGTTACGCCACGCTGTCTTGCTCAATGTCGGTTGGCTGCGGGGCGAAGTGGAGGCGGTCATTCCTGCCGGTTATCGTTCGGCCACACCCTACCATCGACAGTATTTCGCCCGGTTGAATACCGAGCTTAAAGCGTTGACCCGGCTCGCCAGCCACGAGGCGGCGCTGATCAGTTACGAGAAGTTTGCGTACAACCTCGTTAAAAAGATGGCTGACGATCTGATGGCGGACAACGGTGAGACCGTGGCGGTCAACCCCGACCTGATCATGGTGGAACTGGACGGTTCGCAAGAGATGACCCTGTCTCAGCTCATCATCAAAGAGCATCACATTACGGAGGAGAGCGGGCCAATACATAACCCGGGTGTTTACCCACGAATTCGTTTGTTGCCTGGGCATCCGCCAATGTCCGATCTGCTGAATCAATACATTGTCAACTGGTCGAAGGCATTGCGTCCGGGTGAAAAATATATCGATATGCTGGAAGCGGACTATCTGGATAAAGACGCTCCTGGTTTTGCGCTGAAGCGTGATGTGTATGTAAACCTGCAACTGCATGAGATGCAGCGTGCTGCGTTATCGGAACTGTTTAGCGGTGTGCTTTCGCGGGAGCACTATGGGCGTGTCGAACAGGCCATTGATCGGTTGCGCGTTCCAGAGCCCTTCAATCCAATCGAGACTGACTATCCTGATGTTCCCCAACGTGATGGTGTGTACAGGTTTCATCTGCAAAGCCGTCAGGTCCAGGGCGTTTATGTTTTCCGCATGATGAACAACGGAGTTGCCGAGGATCTGTTGTATACCCCTCATGCTCCAGATGGCCGGTACTTTCGACCGCTGGCGGAGTTCGCCAGGTCGGTGAAAGAGGGAGGTTTAGGCGGTTATTACTGCAAGCGAGTCAAATACACCGACCAGCGGGTGATCAGCGATTACATCGAAGAGGTAGACCGCAGGAGTGCCGACATCGATCCGCCAGCACTACCAGTCAATAGCCGTGTATTCAATTTCTCTCATTGTTACAGCGAGATGATCAGACAGATCATTAACGGTGTAGATGCCCAGACCACCAGCCTCATCGAGGTTGTTGCCAAACTGAGCTACGACGCTGCGGTAGCGGCGGTTGCCGTCGTAGGCTGTGTGTTCCCGCCGATCGGTTTTGGATTGAGCGCCGTCGTGATGGCAAAAGGGGTGTTTGAGGGGGAAATGGCTTACCACGAAGGTGACTATAAGAAGGTCTTCTCCAGCTACCTCGATTGCATGCTGGAACTGGCCACGATGCGTATCGGCAAGTTGGGTTTCTCGCAGGTGCAGAAGGCGATTGCCAAGCGCTTGGGTGATACGAATACCTGTTTGAGCGTTGTCTCTGCGTGCAGTGGAACAACAGTGGATCTGGCAGTGATGAGCGCATTGATGAAGGAGGCGCTCGAAGAGCCCGATTCCAGCGAGCAGACGCTACTGGAGTAAACACAGGCGTTCAGCGCCGAACGATTTAACCGACAACGGCGCTGGGCTCATAGCCCATCCGCCAACTCACGGCCCGGGTCGCCGCCAGCAATCGCTGCGCCGCCGGGCCGTTTTCATCGGCGTGGAACAACGACGTCGGGCCGACAATGGTCAGCACAGCCGCCACCTGGCCGACGGCATTGAACACTGGGGCGGAGAGCGCATCGACTCCCGGCATCAGTAGACCATGCACATGGTGCAGGCCGCGTTCGCGGATCTGTTCACACAAGGTTGCGTAGGCCTGGTCATCGGCCAGAGGATGGGCTGCCGTTGCCTGCACTTCCAGTTCCCGCAGCTCGACGGTTTCACGGTTCGGCAAATAAGCACTGAACACCAGGCCGGTGGATGAGCTGAGCAGCGGCAGTACCGAACCCAGTTGCGTCACCACCGTTACCGCGCGCACGGCGGGTTCGATATGCACCACGGTTGCGCCCTGGTTGCCCCACACCGCGAGGAAGCAGGTTTCGTTCAGGTCATCGCGCAACTCGGCCAGCGGCAGGGCGGCGACTTTCAGCACGTCCATACTGTTTAAAGCGGCCAGGCCAACGCGCAAGGCTTCGCGACCGAGGCCGTAATGGTTGGTGGCGGTGTTTTGTTCAGCAAAGCCACTGGCGATCAACGCCTGCAAATAGCGGTGAACCTTGCTGGCTGGCATCTGCACGTGTTCGGCCAGACGCGACAACGACGTCGATGGCGACAACTCGGCCAAGGCCTTGAGGATGTCGGTGCCGACCTCGGCCGAGCGGACTTTCTGTTTACCGCTGTCGGCGGTGCTGCTACGCGGCTTTTCCATGGAGGCGGTGTGATCCCGGGATGAATGGGCGTCTTTATAGCTTGACGGTCAATACCAATCAAATTACGTTATGCGTAATCGAATTACGATAAAAATAACCTGGGCGTGCCGAGACTTCTGAAAAGGAGCCATAGGCAACGGCCTACTCCCTGTTCAGGAGGCTCCATGAACCTTGATTCAACGGCGCCAGCGCTGGTTTACCAGTCAGGTTTCGGCAACGAATTCAGCAGCGAAGCGCTGCCCGGCGCACTGCCCGTCGGCCAGAACTCCCCGCAAAAAGCCCCGTACGGTCTCTACACCGAACTGTTCTCCGGCACTGCGTTCACCATGGTGCGCAGTGAAGCGCGACGCACCTGGATGTACCGTATTCAGCCGTCGGCCAATCACCCGGCGTTCGTCAAGCTGGAGCGGCAATTGGCCGGAGGACCGCTGGGCGACGTGACGCCCAATCGCCTGCGCTGGAACCCGTTGGAGATTCCTGCCGAGCCGACCGATTTCATCGACGGTCTGGTGTGCATGGCGGCCAACTCGGGGTCGGAAAAACCGGCCGGGATCAGCCTTTATCACTACCGCGCCAATCGCTCCATGGAGCGGGTGTTCTTCAACGCCGATGGCGAGTGGTTGCTGGTGCCGGAGCTGGGGCGGTTGCGCATCGCCACCGAGCTCGGCGTGCTGGAGCTGGAACCGCTGGAAATCGCCGTGCTGCCACGCGGTTTGAAATTCCGCATCGAATTGCTCGACCCGCAAGCCCGTGGCTACCTGGCCGAGAACCACGGCGCGCCGCTGCGCCTGCCGGACCTTGGGCCGATTGGCAGCAACGGTCTGGCCAATCCACGGGACTTCCTGACCCCGGTTGCGCACTACGAAGACCTCAAGCAACCGACCACTCTGGTGCAGAAGTTCCTCGGTGAGTTGTGGGGCTGCGAGCTCGACCATTCGCCACTCAACGTGGTCGCCTGGCACGGTAATAATGTGCCGTACAAATATGACCTGCGCCGCTTTAACACCATCGGCACGGTCAGCTTCGATCACCCGGACCCGTCGATCTTCACCGTGCTGACGTCGCCGACCAGTGTCCACGGTCTGGCCAACCTCGATTTCGTGATCTTCCCGCCACGCTGGATGGTGGCCGAAAACACCTTCCGTCCACCGTGGTTCCACCGCAACCTGATGAACGAATTCATGGGCCTGATCCAGGGCACCTACGACGCCAAGGCCGAAGGCTTTCTGCCGGGTGGCGCGTCGTTGCACAGTTGCATGAGCGCTCACGGGCCGGACGGTGAAACCTGCACCAAGGCGATCAATGCCGAGCTTGCGCCGAGCAAAATCGACAACACCATGGCCTTCATGTTCGAGACCAGCCAAGTGTTGCGCCCAAGCCGTTTTGCCCTCGATTGCCCGCAGCTGCAAAACAACTACGATGCTTGCTGGGCCTCGCTGCCCGCCACTTTCAACCCGAATCGGAGATAACCCATGACTCAGACCACCCCCACTCGTAGCTGGGTTGCCTCCGCCAACGGTCACACCGACTTCCCGCTGCAAAACCTGCCGCTGGGCGTGTTCAGCACCCAGGGTTCGGCGCCGCGTAGCGGTGTGGCGATCGGCGAGCATATTTTCGACCTGGAAGTGGCGCTCGAAGCCGGTCTGTTTGACGGTGCGGCGCGTGCGGCCGTCGAAGCCACCCGTGGCGGTCAACTGAACGCGTTCTTTGACCTCGGTCGTGGCGCCCGCGTGGCCCTGCGTGAACGTATGCTGGAACTGTTCACCGAAGGCAGCACCCTGCGCGGCAAGATTGAAGCCCAAGGCGCAAAACTGCTGCCGTTGGCTGCTGATTGCCAGATGCACCTGCCAGCCAAGATCAATGACTACACCGACTTCTACGTCGGCATCGAGCACGCGCAGAACGTCGGCAAACTGTTCCGCCCGGACAACCCGCTGCTGCCGAACTACAAGTACGTGCCAATCGGCTACCACGGCCGTGCATCGACCATTCGCCCGTCCGGCACCGACGTGCGTCGTCCGAAAGGCCAAACCTTGCCAGCCGGTCAGACCGAGCCAACCTTCGGCCCGTGTGCGCGTCTGGACTATGAACTGGAGCTTGGCATCTGGATCGGCCAAGGCAATGAAATGGGCGACTCGATTGCCATCGGCGACGCCGCCGAGCACATCGCCGGTTTCTGCCTGCTGAATGACTGGTCGGCGCGCGACATCCAGGCCTGGGAATACCAGCCACTGGGGCCGTTCCTGTCGAAAAGCTTCATCACCAGCATCTCGCCATGGGTTGTCACCGCTGAAGCGCTGGAGCCGTTCCGCCGTGCCCAACCGGCGCGTCCCGAGGGCGATCCGCAGCCGCTGCCGTACCTGTCCGACAAACGCGATCAGGCCGCGGGCGCCTTTGATATTGAACTGGAAGTGCTGCTGCTCACCGAAGCCATGCGCGAACAAAACCTGCCAGCCCATCGCCTGACGCTGAGCAACACTCAATACATGTACTGGACCGTAGCGCAAATGGTCGCGCACCACAGCGTCAACGGTTGCCAGTTGCAGGCCGGTGACCTGTTCGGTTCGGGCACCTTGTCGGGGCCGGAAAACGGGCAGTTCGGCAGCCTGCTGGAAATCACCGAAGGCGGTAAAAAGCCGATCGAACTGGCTTCGGGCGAGGTGCGCAAGTTCCTTGAAGACGGCGACGAAATCATCCTGCGCGCACGCTGCAGCCGTGACGGTTTCGCCTCCATTGGTTTCGGCGAATGCCGCGGCAAAATCCTGCCGGCGCGCTAAGAGGTTCAGGCTATGGAACTCTTTACCTACTACCGTTCGACATCGTCCTTTCGGGTGCGCATTGCCCTGGCACTCAAAGGTCTGGATTACCAGGCGCTGCCGATCAACTTGATCGCGCCGCAAGGTGGCGAACACCAGCAACCGGCTTATTTACAGATCAACCCGCAAGGCCGGGTGCCAGCCTTGCGCACCGATGAAGGCGAGTTGCTGATCCAGTCCCCGGCGATCATCGAGTACCTGGAAGAGCGTTATCCACAGGTGCCGCTGTTGTCCAAGGACCTGGCCAGGCGCGCGCACGAGCGTGGGGTGGCGGCGTTGATCGGTTGCGACATTCATCCGCTGCACAACGTCAGCGTGCTCAATCAACTGCGCCAACTCGGTCACGATGAGCCACAAGTGGTGCAGTGGATCGGCCACTGGATCACTCAGGGGCTGGCGGCGGTCGAGCACTTGATTGGCGATGAGGGTTACTGTTTCGGCAGCGCGCCGGGGTTGGCGGATGTCTACTTGATCCCGCAGCTGTACGCGGCCGAGCGGTTCAACATTTCCCTTGAGGCGTATCCACGGATTCGCCGGGTTGCGGCGCTGGCAGCGCAGCATCCGGCCTTCATCAAGGCCCACCCGGCGAATCAGCCCGATACCCCATAACTGAACGGACACTGATTGTTCTTGTGGCGAGGGAGCTTGCTCCCGCTGGAGTGCGAAGCGCTCCAAAAACAGGCAGTAACACTGTTTCTGAAGGATCTCATTCGCCGGTTTTGGGGCTGCTGCGCAGCCCAGCGGGAGCAAGCTCCCTCGCCACAGGAATGCAGTGGTTAAAGGGTTAATGCACGATGGCGTTAGGTGGCAAATGCCCCAGCCGTTCGGTCAGGCGAATGCGCTGGATCGGGTCGTCGGTGAGCAGCAAGGCATGCTCCAGGTCGAAACGTTCGGCGTTGGGGCAGTCCAGCCGTTGATAGAGGCTGGCGCGGGCCAGGTAGTCGCTGACGCAGGCATTACCGAGCTCCAGCACCCGTTCGGCATCGATCAGCGCACCGATGTTGTCGTCGTTGGCTAAATGCAACTGACGCAAGTTGCGCGACAGCCGCTGGAGCATTTGGACCGGATCGCTCGTCACCAGATGCTCGGCGCTGAGCTGCATGTTCGGACCGTACTGGCGCTGCAGCAACTCGCGACAGTCGTTGGGGTACAGGCGCCGACCGCCACACGGGTCGAGCACATGATCGGCACCCGGCACCCGCAACAGAAAGTGCCCGGGAAAATTCACCCCGACCATTGGGATCTCCAGCCGCCGGGCCAACTCCAGCGCGATCAAACCGAGGGCCAGCGGTTGCCCGCGTCGGCGTTCCAGCACCTTGTTGAGCAGCGCCGCCTGCGGGCGCAGCGGGATGGATTCGTCCTGTTGATAACCCATGTCATTGAGTCGCCGCAACAACGGTTGGGCCAACTCGCTGACCGGCAACATGGGTAAACCGGCACTGACCCGTTGTTGCAGATCCTTGAATTGCTCCAGCAGCACCTCGGGCTTCACCTGCGGATCGTGCTCGGCAGCGATCCACAGCGCCGCTTCGAAGAGCGCCGGTGGCGAGCGTTGCAGACAGGCGAAAAAAGCGTGGCGCGGGTTCATCAAAATCTCCGTCGAATGCCTCGTTTTAGCCCCGTCTCAGGCATTCGTCCAGTGCTCTACACATGCCGTTGCAGGTTATGTCTTAAAGGCTGTAAAACCCCTGCTGCTTATTCCGGTGCGCTTCAGCAATTTTCAGCCGCAGGCCTATACTGGCGACTACAAGAAGTGATTCGGGAGCCCTACGATGTTCGCTCTCATGCAAAGCACTCGCCTTGAATCGCTGCACCTGAGCGTTGACCCGGTGACCGGGTTGAAGGCGGTGATTGCCATTCATTGCAGCCGTTTGGGCCCCGCCCTCGGTGGCTGCCGTTACCTTGCCTATCCCGACGATGAAAGCGCCGTGGTGGATGCTGCGCGCCTGGCGCAAGGCATGAGTTACAAAGCCGCACTGGCCGGCCTGGCACAGGGTGGCGGGGTGGCGGTGATCATTCGCCCGGCCCATGTCGAAAGCCGCAGTGCCTTGTTTGAAGCCTTCGGTCGCGTGGTCGAACAGCTCGACGGTCGCTACATCACGGCCATCGACAGCGGCACCTCGGTCGCCGACATGGACTGCATTGCCCAGACAACCCAGCATGTCACCAGCACCACCGCTGCCGGCGATCCAGCACCGCATGCCGCCATGGGGGTGTTCAGCGGTATTCGCGCCACGGCCATGGCCCGCTTGGGCAGTGACAATCTCGAAGGCCTGCGGGTGGCGGTCCAGGGGTTGGGCAATGTCGGTTTTTCGCTCGCCGAGCAACTGCATGCCGCCGGGGCCGAATTGCTGGTCAGCGACATCGACGCCGGCAAGGTGCAACTGGCCATCGAGCAGTTGGGCGCCCGTCCGATTGCCAACGAATCGCTGCTCAGTACTCCCTGCGACATCCTCGCACCGTGCGGTCTGGGCGGCGTGCTCAACAGCCATAGCGTTGCGCAATTGCGCTGCGCCGCAGTGGCGGGTTCGGCCAACAATCAGTTGACCAACCTGCAGGTTGCCGATCAGTTGGAGAACCGCGGCATTCTGTATGCGCCGGACTACGTGATCAATTCCGGCGGGTTGATTTATGTATCGCTCAAACACCGTGGCGAGGCGTTGTCGAACATCACCGCGCACCTCTCGAAAATCAGCTCGCGGCTGACCGAAGTCTTCGCCCACGCCCAGGCTGAAAAACGCTCGCCGGCCCGGGTGGCGGATGAGCTGGCAGAGAAAGTGCTGTACCGATGACGGAGTGAGGACCTTACCTGGTCGACTTGCTCCTTGAGCCTGGCGCCACAAGCGTCAGGCCCGACAACGGCACGCTGACCCGGCGTGCAAGGAGCTGTTTGATGTCTCATAACAAGGTCGACCTTCCCTACACCCGCTATTTATCCCCCGACGGCCAGGCGTTGAGCGAACTTCCCGCCTGGGCCGACGACTTCAATCTGCTGACCCGCCTCTACCGGCAAATGGTCCTGACCCGTCTCTTCGATCAAAAAGCCGTCGCCCTGCAACGCACCGGGCGCATCGGCACTTACGCACCCACGCTTGGCCAGGAAGCGATCGGCGTGGCAGTCGGCAGCCTGATGCATCCTGAAGACGTGCTGATCCCGTATTACCGCGACACCGGCGTGCAATTGATGCGCGGGGTGCGCATGGAAGAGATTTTGCTGTACTGGGGCGGCGATGAGCGCGGCAGCGACTTTGCCGAGCCCGCGGCGGTCGAGGACTTCCCGATCTGCGTGCCGATTGCCACCCAGGCGCTGCACGCATGCGGAGTCGCCAGTGCATTCAAGATTCGCGGCGAGCACCGGGTGGCTGTAACCACCTGCGGCGATGGCGCCACCAGCAAGGGCGACTTTCTTGAAGCCTTGAATGTCGCGGGGGCCTGGCAGTTGCCGGTGGTGTTCGTGATCAACAACAACCAGTGGGCGATCTCGGTGCCACGGCGGATTCAATGCGCGGCGCCGACCCTGGCACAGAAGGCAATCGGCGCCGGTTTCCACGGCGAGCAAGTCGATGGCAACGATATACTCGCGGTCTACGACCGGGTGCAAATCGCCCTTGAACGCGCGCGTCACGGTAAAGGCCCGGTGTTGCTGGAGTGTGTGAGTTACCGCCTCGGCGATCACACCACCGCAGACGATGCGACCCGCTATCGCCCGGCCGAAGAGGTCAAACAGGCCTGGCTTGAAGAACCGGTCAAGCGCTTGCAACGTTATCTGGCCGGGCAGGGCGTGTGGGACGAGGGGCGCGAACAGGCACTGATTGCCGAGTGTCAGGCGCTGGTGCAGGGCGCTGTGGATAACTTCGATGCGGCCGGCCATCAGTCACCTGAATCGGTGATCGATCATGTTTATGCCCAGTGGCCGGCCGCATTGGCCGAGCAGCGCGAGTGGTTGCTTGAACGCGCGGCGCGCCGTGCAGGAGAGGCCGCTCATGAGTAACGGCAAAGTCACGCTGCTGGAAGCGGTCAACCTGGCGTTGCACCGGGCCATGCGCGAGGACGAAAACGTGATTGTGCTCGGTGAGGACGTCGGCGTGAACGGTGGTGTGTTTCGCGCCACGCTAGGGCTGCGCGACAGCTTTGGCTTCAAGCGGGTGATCGATACGCCGCTGGCCGAAACCATGCTCGGCGGCCTGGTGATCGGCATGGCCGCCCAAGGTTTGAAACCGGTGCTGGAAATCCAGTTCATGGGCTTCATCTACGCGACCATGGAGCATCTGGTGTCCCACGCCAGCCGCATGCGCAATCGCACGCGCGGGCGGATCACTTGCCCGATGGTGCTGCGCACGCCGATGGGCGCCGGCATTCGTGCGCCGGAACACCACAGTGAAAGCACCGAGGCGCTGTTTGCACATATTCCGGGGTTACGCGTGCTGATTCCTTCGTCACCGGCGCGGGCTTATGGCCTGCTGCTGGCGGCCATCGACGACCCGGACCCGGTAGTCTTTCTCGAACCGACGCGGCTCTACCGAATGAACCCGCAACCGTTGATCGACGATGGCAAACGCCTGCCGCTCGATACCTGTTTCACCTTGCGTGAAGGCAGCGATATCACTCTGATCAGCTGGGGCGCCAGCGTCATGGAAACCTTGCAGGCAGCCGATGCGCTGGCGGAACAAGGGATTTGGGCGGAGGTGATCGATGTCGCGAGCATCAAGCCGCTGGACCTCGACACGCTGGAGGCCTCGGTGCGCAAGACTGGCCGTTGCGTGATCGTCCATGAAGCGCCACGAACCTGTGGCGTCGGCGCGGAAATCGCCGCCAGCCTCTATGAACGTGCATTGCTGGATTTGCAGGCGCCGATCCTGCGGGTCACTGCGCCGGACATTCCGCCACCGCTGTATCGGCAAGAGTTGCTGTACATGCCCAACGTCGAAGACATCCTTCACGCCTGCGACAGCGTGCTGCACCACTTCTAAAGAGGCGCCTGAGGCCCGGGAGGCTGCGATGAAATATTTCAAATTGCCTGACTTGGGCGAGGGGCTGCAAGAAGCGGAAATCGTCGAATGGCACGTCAAGGTCGGCGATACGGTGAAGGCCGATCAACTGTTGGTATCGGTGGAAACCGCCAAGGCCCTGGTGGATATTCCCGCACCTTACGACGGTGTGGTGGCGAAAACCTTCGGCGACGAAGGTGACATCCTGCACGTCGGCGAACCCTTGCTGGGGTATGAAGGCGAGGCGGATGCCGGCACGGTGGTCGGTCGGCTTGAAGGCGGCGGCAGCCGTCAGGACGATCGGTTTTTCGTTGGCGCCGCACCCTCGACCCGCGAACACATGAACGCTCGCGCTACCCCGGCGGTGCGGCAACTGGCCCGGCAACTGGGCGTCGAGTTGACTGGGCTGGTCGGGTCCGGCCCCGATGGGCTGATCACCCGCAGCGACGTGGAAAGTGCCGCGCAAACCGAGCGTGACAAATTTGGCGGGGAGAAGCTGCGCGGGGTGCGCCGCAGCATGGCGCTGAACATGGCCAGGTCCCACGCCGAGGTGGTGCCGGTGACCATCTACGCCGATGCCAACCTGCATCGCTGGGGCCGTGCGCGTGATCCGTTGATCCGTTTGGCCAAAGCCATGGCGGCAGCCTGTGCCGTGGAGCCGATGCTCAACAGTGGGTTTGATGGCAAGTCCTTGTCGATCAAGCACCACGACACCCTGAATCTGGGCATTGCCGTCGACACCCCCGACGGTTTGTTCGTGCCGGTGTTGCGCGATGTGGGCAATCGCTCGTCAGATGATTTGAAAGAAGGCATCACTCGCTTGCGCGCCGACGTGCAGGCGCGCTCGATCCCGGCCAGGGAAATGATGGGCGCGACCCTGACCTTGTCGAACTTCGGCACCCTGTTCGGGCGCTATGCCAACCCGGTGGTCGTACCGCCGCAAGTGGCGATCCTCGCGGCCGGTGCCATTCGCGACGAACCGGTGGCGATGGCGGGCAAGGTTGTGGTGCACCCGATATTGCCGCTGTCGCTGACTTTCGATCACCGGGTGGTGACGGGAGGGGAAGCAGCACGGTTCTTCAAGGTGTTGGTCGAGGCACTGGAACAACCGGACAGTTGAAATCCAGGCATGAAAAAGGCCCTGAGTCAGTGACTCAGGGCCTGTTCAATTCGGGCGTTGCTTACTTGGCAGGTTTAGCGGATTTTGCGGGTTTGGCAGGCTCCGCTGATTCCGTTGGCTCAACAGGTTCAACTGGTTCAACGGCTGCAACAGGCACGTTGAGCAATTCGGACAGGGCGTCCGGCTGGCTCTTGAACGCCTTGGCGAACACATCGCGGTTTTTCGCCATGTAGATCCCGGCTTCTTCCACCTGTTGCTCGGTCAGCGACGGAACCGCTTTTTGCAACACTTGCGCCAGTAATTCAGCCAGTTCGAGCATTTTGTCATGACGGTCAGCTTCGGCTTTATCCATGAACAAGCGCTCCAGATCTCGGCTGCTGCGGTATACCACTTCGACGGCCATTCACCACCTCACATGCCTTCACGATAGTTGTCTTTTGCGACTACTGTATTTATATACAGCCAAAAGGATAAGCGAATCCCTGCGCTTTGGGTAGTGGCTTTTTAATGTAGACCGGATTCAGGATTTGTCAGGCGGGCCGAGTGGCCGCAATCGCTGGCAAGCCAGCGATTTTTAGAAGAGGAGCGGTTATTGCGCGGCGATGCTGTAACCGTCGAACGCCGTCTGCTGTTGCAGGGCGGTGACGATGGCTTTGCGGGTAGCCGGTTGTTCGGTGCCGGCATTGTCAATGAAGGTCTCGCTGGCAAGCTCCGCCTCGTCGCCTTCACCCACAAAGGTGAAACCGAGGAATTCGAAGGCTTCACGGTCGACGTTCGGCTTGGAGCGCGGGTTGCGCAGTGGCAGGCTGACGCTGGTGCCGTCCTTGCTGATGCTGAACACTTCGATTTCTTTCTTGGGGCGGGCCGCTTTGCTCTTGCCGCTGCTTGGGTTGCTGATGGCTTGATGGGTCTGGTTCAGCACTTTCAGCGCCAGGCCATAGACCAGTTCCTGAAAGCTTGGGTCATCCTTGAAACTCGACAGAATCCGGCTGATCGGGAACTTGCTGCTCAGGTCTTCGAGGGCAGCGATATCGGCGGCCTCGGCGTCCTTGAGTTGTTTGAGCTCGCCCATCAGTTCGTAGGCTTTGTCGTCGTCGAAACGGTCGTGAGCCTGGCGGATGGCCGCGCGCAATTCGCGAATCTGGTCGCTTTCTTTCGAGGTGTGGAAGGCATCCAGGACCATCTCGCTGATGGTTTTGGCCTGCGGCACGTGTTGTGAAAGATTGATGGAGTTTTCGTATTCCGCTTTGGACGACAAGGTGACTACGGATTCAGCGGTATTGGAATCTGGCATTGAAATTTCACTACTTCTTTAAACAGAATTTAAGACGAGAACAGCATCGGCGTTTTCGGGTTGCCTAATCTATTGGACCGCTGCGATGTTGTCACGGACCACCGGACGATCAGGGCAACGCAGCGACCGATGTGAGCGCAACAGCGGCCAATCGCTGCGCAAAAAAGGCCCCGCGTTCGATTCGAGGGCGGGGCTAAAGGCAGTCCGGCGGGCATTAGGTATTCAGTTCATTTCGGCGACCAGTACTTCAACCATGGCCTTCGCGATAAAGCGTGGGTTGTTTTTTAACCAGCGGGAGCGTTTTTGAGTGCCAGCAGCGCTAGCAACTCGCGGTACAGCGTGATTGCCCGACCGCAAAAGAGCCCGACCGTAAACCCCGAGGCGATGCCCGTGAGTGCCAGCATCTGCACACTGGCCGAGCGTTCCGGGTGAACGGCGGATTGATAACCGATGAAGTACTTCACCGCAAAGAACAGCAGAGAGATATAGAGAATCTTCCAGGTGCCGGGAACGATCAGGTCTTTGCCGTCACTGTCCAGCGTCACCCCACGGCGTGAGAACAACGCAATCGCCGCCAGACTGCCCAGCGCAATACCGGCGAGCCAGCTGCCTAGCGTCAATTCGGTATGTTCGTGGTAATTCAGCGAAAAAAATGACCAGGGCGTCAGGATGCCCGGTGTGATCAGTAGGGAGAGTTTGCTTTCCTGGCTGGGCGTTCTGGCCCTGAGCCCGTAATAGCAGATCAACAGGAAAACCCCATAGACCCACAGCGGCGTACCTTGCAGGATATCGAGCATCAGCGGATACCTGCGCGGAGTTGAGGCGGGGTGGTTTGGTAAACCATGGTCAGCGTCCTTGCTTGAGTCAATGTCAGGGATACTAGCGGATTATCGCTGGGGCGAATTCAAATTCATCGAGCGAACCGCCAACGCGCTCGCCGTTTCCTCATCCACCGGCAGCGAAAAGCGGAAGGTTGCGCCCTGGCCCGGCACATCGAGCAAGTGAATCTCGCGGCCATGCAGTTGCAGAATGCGGTGCACGATGCGCAATCCCAAACCGCCGTCGCGGCGCGCACCGCCAATGTTGAAAGGGCGCAGGAACAAGCCTTCGCGCAGTTCCGCGGCGATGCCCGGGCCGCTGTCGCTGACGGTGATCTCGACGAACTTGCCTTGCGGGACAAGGCTGATGTCGATTTCACCGCCATCGGGTGTGTGGCGCAAGGCGTTGTCGAACAGGTTGGTCAGCACGCGCTCGATCAGCCCAAGGTCGGCGCAGACCGCCGAGACGTTCGGTGCGAAGCTCGCCTTGAGCTGCACGTGCCGGGCTTCGGCGGTCAGCTCGAATTTCTGAAAGATGTCCTGCACCAGATCGGTCAGGGAAAAACGCTCCAGCACCGGTTGGACGAAACCGTGTTCCAGGCGCACCAGTTCCAGCAACGACTGCGCGAGACCACCGACCTTGCGGCTCTGGTCGAGGGCGATGCCCAGGTAGCGGCGGCGCTCGGCCGGGGTCAGGCTGGCATCTTTCAACGACAGGGTTTCGAGGTAGCCATGCAGCGACGCCAGCGGTGTGCGCAGGTCGTGGGAGATATTGGCGACCAGCTCGCGGCGCTCCTGATCCTGGCGCGTCAGGGAACGCCATTGTTCGCCCAGGCGCTTTTGCATCTGCCGGAAGGCGGCATCGAGCACGGCGATTTCGTCCTGAGTGGCGAGGTTCTCCGTTGTACTTGAGGGCGCCGGCGAGGGCGGTGCGACCGGTGCGCCGTCAATGTCGAAATGCGCGACTGTGTCGGTCAGGCGGCGCAGCGGCCGGGTGATCAGGGTAAACGCCGTGAGACCGGCGATCAGGCACAGCAACGCGACCATCCCGATCGACCACAGCGCGGTGTTCAGTGCGGCGCTGGTGGCGCCGCGTTCGGCGTAGCGGTCGTGTTCTTCGCTGAGCAGCACCACGTAGAGATAGCCAACCTGCTGACCGTTGACCTTGAGCGGTGCGGCGCTGAACACCTTGCGCCCGTCGATGCTGCGCGGGTCGTCGCCGAGAATCGGCAGGGCTTCACCGTTGAGCAGGCGTCGCACGGGCAACAGATCGACCTGCTCGCGACGCAGGTGGCCTTCCGGCGCCGCATTGCCGACCACCCGGCCGCTGCTGTCGAGCAAATAGACTTCGACACTCGGGTTCACCAGCATCAACTGGCTGAACAACTCGCGCAATGCATCGGGTTTCAGGCCATTGGCGTCCATCAACTGGGTGTCGTGGGCAATATGCTGCGCCAGGTCCCGGGACAAACCTTGCACCACTTCCAGCTCATGCATGTGGTTGGAGCGCACCTGCATCCACACCGACGTGCCGCTGCACACCAACAGCAACAGGGCGAACACTGCCGACAGGCGCTGGGTGAGTGTCAGTCTCATGGCTGCTCCTGCGCCGGGGCGAATTTGTAGCCACGGCCCCACACCGTGAGAATCCGCACCGGTTGCGCCGGGTCGGTTTCGATCTTGGACCGCAGACGATTGATGTGGGTGTTGACGGTGTGCTCGTAGCCTTCGTGGCTGTAACCCCAGACGGCGTTCAGCAGGTCCATGCGCGAGAAGACCTTGCCCGGCTGCCGGGCGAAAAAGTACAGCAGGTCGAACTCGCGTGGGGTGAGGTCCAGGCGCTTGCCGTCGAGCGACACGTCGCGGGTGATCGGATCGATGAACAGCCCGTCGCAGGTCAGGCTGCCAGCGTCCATTCTCAGGTTGCGGGCCATGGCGTCGACCCGCCGCAGCAGGGCCTTGACCCGCGCCACCAGCTCAAGCATCGAGAAGGGTTTGGCCAGGTAATCGTCGGCGCCCAGCTCCAGGCCGAGAATGCGGTGCACTTCGCTCGACCGGGCGCTGGTGATGATGATCGGGGTGTAACGGGCCATGGCGCGGGCGCGGCGGCAGATTTCCAGGCCGTCGACGCCCGGCAGCATCAGGTCGAGGATCAGCGCGTCCCAACTGCCTTGCTCGAGCAGGCGCAAGCCTTCGTTGCCATCGGCGCTGTGCACGACCTCGAAATGTTCGTCGCGCAGGTGCAGGCAGATCAGGTCGGCGATGTGTTTGTCGTCCTCGACCACCAGGACTCGTTTGGGTTGATCCATTGGGACTTAATCCTGTTGCGCAGTGCACGTATTGTGCGGGGTTTTCCCTCGGCGAGTTATCACGAATTGTTTAACTCCACGTGAGGATTTGGCGATCACCTCAAGCCTAGGCTGTGTTCCATGTCATCCACGGCGGATTTAGGGAGAGGGCCATGTTTTCACGGCGACAGATTCTTCTAACGGGCGGCGGGCTGGGCCTTGCGGCGCTGGTTGCCGGTGTATTGCCAAAAATGACCGGGCGCTCGGTGCTGATCAGCGAGGCGAGCGCCGCCGAGACCTTCGAGGTCACCCATAGCGATGCCGAGTGGCATGCGATGCTCAGCGCCGAGCAGTACGAAATCCTGCGCGAAGAGGGCACCGAACGGGCCTATTCCAGCGCACTGAACAACGAGCACCGCGCCGGTATTTTCGCCTGCGCAGGGTGCGATCTGGCGCTGTTTTCATCGAGCACCAAATTCGACAGCCATACCGGTTGGCCGAGTTTCTGGGCGCCCCTGGAGCATGCCGTCGCGACCCGCGAAGACCGCTCGTTCGGCGTGCTGCGCGAGGAAGTTCACTGTCGGCGCTGCGGCGGGCATTTGGGCCATGTGTTCAACGACGGGCCAAAACCGACCGGTCTGCGCTACTGCATGAACGGCCTGGCGATGACCTTCAAGCCGCAAGCGGCCTGACTCCATGGGCAGGCTTTTTCCTTCACTTCATACAGGTCCTTGTTATGTGGCTTCTGGTCCTCGCTTATCTCGGTGGCGTGCTGACGATTGTCAGCCCGTGCATTCTGCCGGTACTGCCCTTTGTCTTCGCTCGTACCGGGCAACCGTTTATCAAGAGTGGCTTGCCGCTGTTGGCGGGGATGGCGCTGACCTTCGCGCTCGTCGCCTCGTTGGCGGCGGTGGGCGGCGGTTGGGTGGTGCAACTCAATCAGTACGGTCGCTGGCTCGCGTTGCTGTTCGTTGCACTGTTCGGGTTGACGCTGCTGCTGCCACAACTCGCCGAACGGCTGACGCGTCCACTGGTGGCCGCCGGCAGTCGGCTGTCGGAAGTGGCGGGCGCCGATGCCCGGCCGCGTCCCGGCGCTTCGTTGCTGATCGGCATCGCCACGGGCCTGCTCTGGGCACCGTGCGCCGGGCCGATTCTCGGGCTGGTGCTGACCGGCGCGGCGCTGCAAGGGGCAAGCATCGGCACCACCTTGCTGTTGCTGGCGTATGCGCTGGGCGCCGCCACTTCCCTCGCGGTCGCCTTGTTGCTGGGCGGTAAAGTCTTCGCGGCGATGAAGCGTTCGATCGGCGCCGGTGAATGGCTGCGCCGTGGTCTTGGTGCGGCGATGCTGGCGGGTGTGGCCGCCATCGCCCTGGGCCTGGACACCGGGCTTCTGGCGCGGGTGTCGACCGCGTCCACCGGTGGGCTTGAACAGGCGCTGGTCGGTCGATTGGCGGGTAAATCACCGGCCAACAGCGGGGCGATGAAGGGGCAGATTCCGTCGTCCACTGACGATCAACCGGGCGCCAGCATGATGGCCGCCGGTGGTGCGATGAAAGTGGCCGCCAACGCTCCCGCGACGCTGCCCGTCGAAGGCAATCTGCCGTCGCTGGACGGCGCGGTGCAGTGGCTCAACTCGCCGCCGCTCAGCGCTCAAGCCTTGAAGGGCAAAGTAGTGCTGGTGGATTTCTGGACCTACTCCTGCATCAACTGCCTGCGCACCTTGCCGTATGTCAAAGCCTGGGCCGAGAAGTATCGCGATCAGGGTCTGGTGGTGATCGGTGTGCATGCGCCGGAGTTTGCCTTCGAACGGGATGTGGGCAACGTGACCAAGGCCATGAAGGACCTGGGCATTACCTACCCGGTGGCCATCGATAACGACTACAAGATCTGGCGGGCTTTCAACAACGAATACTGGCCGGCGCACTATTTTGCCGACGCTCAGGGACGCATTCGTTACCACCATTTTGGCGAGGGCAACTACGCCGAATCAGAACGGGTGATCCAGCAGCTGTTGCGCGAAGCCGGCGCGGCGAAAGTCGCCGATGGCCTGATCGACGCCAGCGCCCAAGGCGTGCAACGGGCACCGGACATGAACGAAGTGCGCTCGCCGGAAACCTACGTCGGTTACCAGCGTTTGGAACATTTCGTACCTGAGGCGAGCCTCGCGCCCGACAAGGTTGCCGCGTACAGCGCCCCCGCGACATTGGCGCTGAATGACTGGACACTGGACGGCCACTGGAACGTCGGTTCGGAGCGAGCCACATCGGCGGCCCCGGCCAGCCGCATCGTTTACCGCTTCCATGCCCGCGACCTGCACCTGGTACTGGGCCCCGGCGCCGACGGCAAACCGGTGCGCTTCAAAGTCATGATCGACGGTAAGGCCCCGGGCGCAGCCCACGGCACCGACGTCGCCCCGGATGGCAGCGGCAGTGTGACCGAACAACGCCTCTACCAATTGGTGCGCCAACCCGGCGACGTGGCAGATCGGACCTTCAGCATCGAGTTCCTTGACCCGGGCGTGTCGGCGTATGCGTTTACCTTTGGTTGATGAGCACTCAGTTGCCGAGAGCGCGCACTGACCACTGTGGCGAGGGAGCTTGCTCCCGCCGGCCGGTCCGCGCTCGGGCGAAGCCGTTGTAAACCTGGGTACGCGGTGTAACTGACAGAATGGAGTTGCGACCTTTTGGGATCGCTACGCGCTCCAGCGGGAGCAAGCTCCCTCGCCACAGGTGTTGTGCTCGCCACATCACTCAGAATTGTTTATGCAGGAGTCGTCATCATGAAAACCCGATTAACCTGGCGCCAGACCCTGCTCGGGCTAACCATCGCTGCAGTTGCAGGTCAATGCATGGCCTTTTCATTCGGCGCTGCCGAGGACGCAGTCGCCATCGCGCCGCCAGCTCTCGATGAAACACCCAAGGCCAACAGCGAAACGGCGGTTTTCGCCGGTGGTTGCTTCTGGGGCGTTCAAGGCGTGTTCCAGCATGTCAAAGGCGTCAAGAATGTGCTCTCCGGTTACGCCGGAGGCGCAGCGAACACCGCGCAATACGAGCGTGTCAGCGAGGGGGATACAGGCCATGCGGAATCCGTTCAGGTCACTTTCGATCCTGCTCAGGTGAGCTACGGCACCCTGCTGCAAATCTACTTCTCGGTTGCTCACAACCCCACCGAGCTCAATCGACAGGGCCCGGACACCGGAACCCAATATCGCTCGGCGATCTTTGTCGAAAGTGCCGAGCAACAAAAAGTCGCCCAGGCCTACATTGCACAGCTCGATGCCACACATGCCTTCAACAAACCGATCGTGACCAAACTCGAAACCTACAACGGCTTCTACCCGGCAGAGGCCTACCATCAGAACTTCCTGACGGAGCATCCGACGTATCCCTACATCGTGATCAACGACCTGCCGAAAGTGGCGCAACTCAAACAGCTGTACCCGGAGCGGTATCAGGAGAAACCGGTGTTGGTGAAGACCGGTATGTAATGCTGGATCAACCGGAAATCGTGTTCTTGCCGATGATCTTCGAGCGATACAACGCCTGATCCGCCCGAGCCAGCAGGCCGCTTTGTTGCTCGTCTTCAAAGCGTTGCGCCACGCCAAAGCTCATCGTGACCTGGAAGTCGCCCACCGGTGGCAGGCTCGACAGCTCATGGCGGATGTTTTCGGCGAGGGCGCGCGCGGTGGCGAGGGAGCTGTTGGGCAGGATCACGATGAACTCATCGCCGCCCCAACGGGCCAGCAAGTCACCTTCGCGCACGCAGCGTTTGACGCTTTCGACCACGTGCACCAACGCCGCGTCGCCCAAGGCATGGCCGTAATGGTCGTTGATGCATTTGAAGTCATCGATGTCCATCGCGATCAGCGACAGCGGCTGACGAAAACGCTGGGAGCGCTCGCATTCCAGTGGCAGGGCTTTTTCCAGGAGGTAGCGGTTGGCGATCCCGGTCAGGGTGTCGCTTTCTGCCAGTTTGCGGTTCTCGTCCAGTTGAGCCTGTAGCTGCTGATTGACCAGAGACAACTCGCGGGTCCGTTCCTCGACCATCGCTTCGAGGGAATGATTGCGCCGTTCGAGTTGTTCGAGCAGACGCTTCTTGTCTTCAAGGCTGCGCAGGGCGCCGATCATCCGCGCCACTGAGCCGTCGCTGTTACGCGCAATCACATGACCGCGATCTTCGATCCAGATGTAGCGGCCATCCAGCTTGCGGCAACGGTACTCGGCCTGGTAATGGGACGAGCGCTGACGCAGGTGGTTATCGAAATGCATCATTACCCGCTGGTAATCGTCGGGATGAATCGCGTTTTCCCAGGCCAGCACGGTGTTCTCGAGTGTATGCGGCGCATAGCCGAGCATGTCGTACCAACCGCGATTGCGGTAGACGAACCCGGTGTTGGCGTTCCAGTCCCAGATCCCGTCGCTGACCAGCTCCAGAATCGCGTGCAGCATGTCTTCATTCAGGTCAGTCAGGCTGACCTTCAACGGCTCGATATTGGACAACTCAACCATCATCGCTCCCCCTGCTGCCCTGATCTTCAAGTGGCCGGCCAGTTGTAGAGACCAACTTATGGCACATTGACACTGTAGCGCCGGAAATCAAGGTGTAGAAGCTTCTTTCGCAGTAATAATGGCGTGCGCGATTAGTTCTGTTTCCTCCACATCTGCAACGCAAACTCGACAAAACTGCGCAGTTTCGGCAAACGGTATCGGTCCTGTGCGTAAATCAGATTCATCGGGCGACGGGGCAGTTGATAGTCCTGCATCAGGGCCACCAGTTTCCCATCCCGTAGATCTTGATCCACCAGTGCATCCGGCAGCATCACCACCCCCATTCCGGTGCGCGC
Organism: Pseudomonas fluorescens HK44; assembly: GCF_000217955.3. Taxonomy (GTDB): domain Bacteria; phylum Pseudomonadota; class Gammaproteobacteria; order Pseudomonadales; family Pseudomonadaceae; genus Aquipseudomonas; species Aquipseudomonas fluorescens_AQ. The sequence goes on from NZ_AFOY02000026.1 coordinate 56,299, forward strand.
GGCCTGGTGCAGGCCCGATGAACTATTGATCAGCATCGGGCCGTTCACCGCCACGACGATCTCCCCGTCAGGGCCGCTCAGGCGCCACTGTTTTTCCACCGAGCGCCACTCATCGCCCGCCGGGTAGGCAAAGGCCAGGCAGTCGTGATCGGCCAGGTCCTCCGGCTTTTGCGGTGTGCCACGGCGTGCCAGGTACGCCGGCGATGCACACATCGTCAGGGTGTAATCCTCCAGCGGCCGGGCGATCAGGTTGGACGGTTCGGTGTTACCCAGGCGAATCGCCGCATCAAAACCGTTGTCCAGCAAATCAAGACGTTGATTGGTCAACACCACGTCCAGCTTGACCTGCGGGCAGCGCAACACGTATTCGCTCAAGGCCGGCGCCAGGCGTTCCGTGCCAAAGGTCAGCGGGGCGGTAATCCGTAGTGTACCGCTGGGTTCGCCCAGGGTTTGTTCGGCCAACCGTTCGGAGTCGGCCACCAGCCCCAGCACCTCAAGGCAGCGTTGGTAGTAGGTCGAGCCAAATTCGGTCAAGCGCTGACGCCGCGTCGTACGGTGAAGCAGGCTGACGCCCAGACGTTGCTCCAGTGCTCGCAGATGATTGCCGACCATGGTGGTCGACATTTCGCACTCCAGAGCGGCGGCGGTCATGCTGCCGGCCTCGACCACTTTCACGTAAACCGACATTGCCAGCAGTAAGTCCATTATCAAGCTCAGCTTTAAAATGATTGAAGTGTTAGGGCGTTTATCCAGTTCGGGTGGCTAACGATACTGCAAAAACACTGACCAATGATGGAGCTTGATGTCATGACCGCCACCTGCCTGATGACCACGTATCAACCCCTGGCCTTGAGTTTTACCAAAGGGCTGGGCACACGCCTGTGGGATCAGGCCGGTCGTGAGTATCTGGATGCGGTGGCGGGCGTGGCCGTGACCAATGTCGGCCACTCGCACCCGAAGGTGGTCAGCGCCATCAGCGAACAGGCCGGCCTGTTGCTGCACACCTCCAACCTGTACAGCATCGACTGGCAGCAACGGTTGGCAGCAAAACTGACACAGTTGTCCAGTCTTGATCGGGTGTTCTTCAACAACTCCGGCGCCGAGGCCAATGAGACCGCGTTGAAGCTGGCCCGGCTGTACGGTTGGCACAAAGGTGTCGAGCAGCCGTTGGTGGTGGTCATGGAAAATGCCTTTCATGGCCGCACGCTTGGCACCTTGTCGGCCAGCGATGGTCCTGCGGTGCGCTTGGGGTTTCAGCAGTTACCGGGGGGTTTCATCAAAGTGCCGTTCGGCGATCTTGCCGCACTGGATAAGGCCCACCAGGCTCACGGCCAGCGCATCGTCGCTGTACTGATGGAGCCGATTCAGGGCGAGAGCGGTGTACAGCTCGCACCTTCCGGCTACCTGAAAGCCCTGCGCGAAGTGTGCAATCGGCGCAACTGGCTGCTGATGCTCGACGAGATCCAGACCGGTATCGGCCGCACCGGGCAATGGTTCGCCTTTCAACACGAAGGTATCGTCCCGGACGTCATGACCCTCGCCAAAGGCCTGGGCAACGGTGTTCCCATCGGCGCTTGCCTGGCTCGCGGCAAAGCCGCTGAACTCTTCACACCGGGCAGTCACGGCAGCACGTTTGGCGGAAACCCGTTGGCGTGTCGGGTCGGCTGCACCGTGCTGGAAATCATCGAAGAGCAAGGCTTGCTGGAAAACGCCAAGTGTCAGGGCGAGCGTTTGCTCGCCCGCTTGCACGCCGAACTCGATGGCGACCCACAGGTGCTGGCGATCCGTGGCCAGGGCTTGATGATCGGCATCGAACTGGCCCGGCCCATTCGCGACCTGACGCTGATTGCGGCGCGGGACCATGGTCTGTTGATCAACGTGACACGGGGCAAGACCATCCGCTTGCTGCCACCGCTGACCATTGATGAGCGGGAGGTGGAGATGATTGTGCGGGGGGTAGGGCGGGTGGTGAGAGAGGTTTACAACTGATCGATCCGTTTACGATGCGCTTACCCCCGTTCCCATAGTAAGGCTTGCCCGCGATGGCGATTTCACAGACGCCATCGCGGGCAACAGCTTGGCGGCCCCGCTCCTAAGGTCCGCTGCTCAGTAGTGGTATCTGCACATTACGATCTGCAGCGCGTCACCTTCCATTGTGTAGACCAGACGGTGTTCGGCAGTGATCCTGCGTGACCAATAACCACTAAGGTTATGTTTGAGTGGCTCAGGCTTTCCGGGACCCGCGAACGGATCCCGCAGGGTTGCCTTGATCAGTAAGTTGATCCGCTTGAGCCCGGCTTTATCGTTCTGTTGAAACCAGAGGTAGTCGTTCCAGCCATCAGGGGTGAACAGAACTTTCATTCTTCAATGAGCTGTCTAGGCTTGGCTTTTCCCGCACGCAGGCTGTTGATCGACCTGATCAGACGCTCGGCATTGGCCGGTGTGCGAAGCAAGTAGGCGGTTTCTTCGAGGGCGTTGTATTCGGCAAGGGAAATCATCACCACCGGTTCCCCTTTTTGCCGGGTTACCAGCAGGGGCGCGCGGTCTTCATTGACTCGATCCATGGTCTCGGAAAGGTGTGCCCGGGCATTGGTGTAATTAATGGTTTGCATCGTATTGTCCTCGCTTGATGCGAAAACCGTACAGAAATGAGTACATGTTGGCAAGCTGATACCTACGAGTGGTCTTTACGAACGGAGGAGGTTTAAAAAATAGCCTCGATTAAGCGCTCGGTATGCTCCGTTGTCTTCAAGACGTTTCCTTGAAAAATGTAGGTTCGATCCGAGTAAAAGCAGCCCGATTTACTCCTGCAACTTACGCTTGTTCCTCAGGTGCAGAATCAACCCCACAACCGCAACGACCACCACAACACCCAAGCCAATCGGCAACCGGTAAGGTCTGATATCACCGAACAATTGCTGAAGCGCTTCGCCCGCCCAATAACCGCCGCTGACAAACAGCGTGGCCCAGACCATTGCACCGAGCATGTTCCACAGTGAAAAACGCAACGGCGACAGGCCACTGGCACCGATCACCATGGGGCCCACCAACCGCATGCCGTACAGAAAGCGCACCGAAAAAACCGACATCGACGGGTAGCGTGCGATCAATCCGCTGACGCGCTTGATCTGCGCTTGCTGGCGCTTGAGACGAGGCAAGAGTCGCGCGCCGAAATAACGACCGCTCCAGAACAGCAGTTGATCCCCCAACATTCCGCCGGCGCTGGCCCAGGCAATCACCGGCCAAAGCTTCAGCAAATGCTGATGCGCCGCCATGCCGCCCAATATCAGGATGGTTTCGCCTTCCATGACACAGCCAATAAAAACTGCCCAATAACCGTAGGTCGCGAGGAGGTGGTTGAGGTCTATGTGCTCGAACATGGGCGGTCGGCGGCCTTTGGCGTGTTGTGGAGGCTGGGCAATGGTGGACCGTTATAGGGTGGTTCGTTGCAGCCCGATCGTGCGCTCAGGATAGCGTCTTGATCGTTCCTGCGCTCTGCATGAGAGCGATCAATCGGCAAGATGTCTGAAGCGTCCCCACCCTGCATCAGCGTTTGCGCCTCACCATTTTCAATCACCCAGCGCAGCAGGTCGGTCACCGGCACGCGGTGGCTGCGTTCGACCCATTGCAGGCCGTCGGGGCTGTAGTGTTCGGTGTAGCGGGTGAGGATCAGCTCGCGCTGGTCGCTCGACAGGCGCAGGCTGACTTCGCGGCAGTGCAGGTTGGCGTTGGCGTGTTTTACCACGCGTTGTTGCAGGATCAGCGGCTGGTTTTCAGAGATCATCGGTCTGGGCTTCCTGGCAGCGGTGGAGCGCGTGAGCAAGGGCATGAACGAGCAGTTTTCGGGAAAAGGAGCCTGATGCTGACAGTCTGGCCTTGCGCAAAGATGTCTGCTTTTTTACCTGGATGTCGCTTTGTTACCCGATTGAAATATATGACGGAGCGCGCCGAATGGTTTTAGATGTGGGTTCTTTCAGACCTTAAGTGATGCCGCTGGTGAGCAGTCTTTTGATCGTGGACGACGACCTTGAGGTCCTCGCGCTGCTGAAGAAATTTTTCGTGCAACAAGGTTATGCGGTGGAGGTCGCCACCGATGGTGCCTCGATGTGGGCGGCGATTGAGCGCCAGGCGCCGGACCTGATCATTCTCGACCTGATGCTGCCGGGCGAGAACGGGCTGACGCTGTGCCAACGCCTGCGCCAGCAATACCCGACGCCGGTAATCATGCTGACCGCCATGGGGGAGTTGAGTGATCGGGTGGTCGGGCTGGAGATGGGCGCCGATGATTACCTGAGCAAGCCCTTCGACGCCCGGGAACTGCTGGCCCGCGTGCGCGCCGTGCTGCGCCGGGCCGGCGAAAGCCGCCCGCTGACCGGGGAAGCGCCGCGCCCGCTGATCAAGTTCGCCGACTGGCAACTGGACCTTACTCGTCGGGAACTGCGCTCGCCGGATCAGGTGATGATCCCGCTGTCGGCCGGGGAGTTCGACTTGCTGCTGGTGTTTGTCGAGCATCCGCAGCGCATTCTCACTCGGGAGCAGTTACTGGACCTGGCGCGGGGTCGCACCCATGAGGCGTTCGATCGCAGCATCGACGTTCAGGTCAGCCGTTTGCGGCGCAAACTGGAGTACGACACCAAGCGCCCCGAGATGATTCGTACCGTGCGCAACGGCGGGTATCTGTTCACCCCCAGTGTGACCCGCCAGTGAAAAAACTCATGGCCGCTTTGCGTCTGCGCCCGCGAGATACAGTGGCCCGCTGGATCGCCCTGACCACCCTCATCGCGATGCTCACGTCGCTGGCCTTCAACGCGCTGTTTATCCAGTTGGCCGGCGTCTGGGCGTATCCACCGTTGGCCGAAACCGGCCTGCTGGAAAAAACCGCGTCCATAACCCGGATGATCGAAGCCTCGCAAACGTCGCAGCGCGAACGCCTGGCTGAGGCCGCCAGCGAAAACACCTTCAGCGTCAGCTGGCATGCCACCCGTCAAGGCCTTGACTTGCCGGACACGCCCGAAGCGGCCTACCGCACGGCCTCACCTGAAGCCCAGCGTCTGTTCAACACGCCGACCCGCCGGGTCGAAGCCTATCAACCCGGCGACTGGCCACAGAAGAACGGTCACTACGCTTTGCTGGTGCAACTGGCGGATGAGTCCTGGCTGATGTTCAGCGTGTCGTCACGCAGTTGGGGGCTGGCGGAAGGGCCGCGAACCCTGATCGTGATTCTGCTGGTGCTGCTGTCGACCGGCATCGTCGCGCTGATCGCCACCCGCCGGCTGGCCAAACCCCTGCAGCAGTTCGCCCAAGGCGCCCGACGCTTTGGCGTCGACTTTCGCGCACCGCCCATCGACCCGGTCGGCCCCCATGAAATCCGTCAGGCGATTCTCGCGTTCAATGCCATGCAGGCTCAGTTGCAGCACTTCATCAGGGACCGCACACAGATGCTCGCCGCCATCTCCCATGACCTGCGTACACCGCTGACCCGAATGCGCCTGCGTGGCGAATTCATCGAAGACCCCGAGCAGCAACAACGGCTGTTTCGCGACGTCGACGAAATGCAGGCCATGATCAACTCCGCCCTGGAGTTCTTCCGCGACGACGCCCGCCTGGAACAGGCAACCCAGTTCGACCTGGCCGAGTTGCTGCAAACCCTGATCGACGACTACCGCGACCAGTCCATCGACATCGCCTTCAGCGGCCCACCCCGACTGGTCTACTTCGGCCGCCCGCTGGGGCTGAAACGGGTGATCACCAACTTGCTGGACAACGCGATCAAATACGCCAGCGAGCCGGCGATTGAACTGCGCCAGGAGGATGAACAGGTGATCGTTCGGGTACTCGACCGTGGGCCGGGGATTCCTGCGGATAGTTATGAACAGGTGTTTGCGCCGTTCTTTCGGCTGGAAGGGTCGCGGAATAAGAGCACGGGGGGCGTGGGGCTGGGGTTGTCGGCGGCGCGGGCGATCGTTCTGGAACACGGCGGCACACTGACCGTGCGCAACCGCTCAAGTGGAGGGTTGGAGGCGCGGGTGGTGTTGCCGGTGCAGGAAGGTTAGAGACGATTGATGGTTGATGGCCAGCTGCCATCTAACGATAATCCCGTTCCCCTTTACTCACGCAAGGAAACGCCGTGAAAAAATCCCTCCTGCTCGTCCCGTTGCTTGTGTTGTTGCAAGGTTGCGGTGTGACCATGACGCGTTATGAGCCGAGTTACGAGAACGTCCAAACGCTCAAACAGACCCCACCGCTGCAATCGATCAGCAATGCTCAGGTGAAGGCGGACTCTGGCCAGGGCTCGTTGACGGTTCGGGCTAATCCGATCCGTTCGCCAAGTGGCAGTATCCCTCTGCATATTCAGGAGGCCATCAACGAAGAACTGCGTCGAGCGGGCCTGCTGGATCCGCAGGCACAGCGGCACCTCGACGTATTGCTGGTCAAGAATGAGCTGACGGCAGGCGTGGGGACCGGTACTGGCCAACTCGCAGCGCGTTTTACGTTGTTCAAGGGCAATGAAGTGGTTTATGACGCGACCAAGGACGTGAACCACCAATGGGACAGCAGTTTTTTCGGACCCATTGCGATCCCGAATGCCGCCAATGCCTACAACCCGATGGTTCGTGATTTGCTGAAGAGCCTGTACAGCGACCCGCAGTTCATCCAGGCCCTGAAATAAGGGTAAAAAAAGAGCCGCAAGTGCGGCTCTTGTTTTTTATCAGGCCCGTGGCACGTGGGAATCGAGTGCCGAATATTTCAGGCTCTTGCTCTCCACCATTTGTTTGAGCAATGCGTTGACCTGACGACTGAAGGTATCGCTCACCGCCGCTTTTGGAGTGTTACCCATCAACGGCACAAACCAGATGCCTATCCAGGTATTGATCGCGTCGTGGTTACTGGTATTGCTGACGGTCAGCCCTTGTTGGTCAAGCGCCTCGAGGCTCATGGTGTATTCATCCGTCCCCATCGAAGGGATGACGGTAAAGGTGAGCCCACTGATAAAGGCCATGGCCAACTGACCACCCCCCGGCGGGTGGTTGTAAACCTTGAGGCGCAGGTTGTAATCGCCAGGCTGCTGCTGGAATTTGTCCAGCGTGACACGACCAAACAGCCCGGAATCGTTCAACACTTTTTGCAGTTCAGGCTTGAGCATGTCGCGCGCCTGCGGAACTTCAACAGCTGAAGCGCTTTTTGGCTCGCCCTGATAGAAGTTGAAGTCCACATAGACATTCGGCTTGTTCGAATAAGCGGACATGGACGGCATAGTCACCGGAGCCACTTCGTCCTTGGTAAAACTGGCGCAACCGCTCAGCCCAAGCACCAGGGCCAACCCCAGAATTTTTCCAAATTGCATGATGACTTCCTTAATTGATGTCAAAGCGCCTCCATGCGAAGCGCCGGGCAGATTCTAGAGATCACCGTGCAATTGCAAAAGGCCATACCTGCGAAAAATTGGCTGGGGACAGGAAAAAAAGGCAGATTTTTTCCAGAGCCTGAAGGGCTGCTTCACGCATGGGGGAAGTCAATCAGCGTTGACCAAGGTTGTTGAGCCGAGAAACCGTACGGTTTGAGGATTGGAGGTGAAGCGGTGTTCAGTTGTCACGAAATAGATAAAAAAATGGGCGACCTTGCCCAGGTCGCCCATTTCATCCACGCAATGATGTTGTGAACACTAATAGTTAATAACAGCCCTGTCTTGATTAAAGATGTTGAGCACTCCGATTAATGCCACTGGCTCTTTACTTCCTGCCACTGAGTGTCTGACAGCCACTTGTCTGCCATTGGAAAGAAGATGTTCTCCTCGGTTTCCATATGGTCATAGTATTTCTTGATGAAGTCATCGATGGCATCAGCGATCACTTTTATTTCCTGAGTTGAGTCTTCCAACGCCTTGAGTTGTCCAGCAATGCGCCCAAATGCCAGATGATCGCGCTCGATATCCTTGACCCGTGGGTGGATCGGTGCCTCGGTCTCCAGCAAGGCCCGCCGGATAATCTCTTCATTTTCATGGTGATGCAGCTCTGCGTCACCATGCAAGGCTTCCAGTTCCTGAAACAACAACTTGCGATCATCGGCACCCGCGGACTCATGCTTCATTTTCCCCAGTAATCCTTTGATTTGGGTAATTTTTTTAGCCACCTCATGATGATAGGTGTGCAGTTCATTCAACAGGGTGTTCATATAAAGTCCTCTCCGCTACACCAAGGCATCATGGAAAATTATTATTAATCACCAACTTCCAAGGGTGGCCCTGTCTATAAACTTCCATCACGTCTGATGCCTCCACCCACAGCATTCATCACTGTGTACTAAACCCTTTTTAGTATAGTCGGGCGCCAAACCCTCACCCCGGGAAATGTGCAGCCCTTGGATGAATTGGAAATATCAGGTCAGTGTTGATATGCGCTATTTGATCTGCTGAAGGAGACGCTGCAAATAACAAGGGGACGGTGGTTTTTTTGGGAAGGGGGAAGAACGGGAGGCGTTATCAAGCGGAGCATGAGGTTGCCCTTGGCCTGTCTTCACAGGCCAAGGGGCAATTCCAATGGATCAGGTGAACCTAAGCCTCCCAGCCCGCCCCACTGACCGCCGATTGCACCAGCGGGTGCAAGTCTGCGCCCTGATGCTCCGTTTGCCAGGCCAGCAACTCCATGCGCATGCCGGGCGTCCAGTACATTTTCATATGATTACGCACGTCGAGCACGGCCTGTTGCTGGTCCGGTTCGCTGGCGAAGTACTGGGCGATCTGGTTGGCCATTTTGATCAGGTTAGCGGTGCTCATCGGCGTACCTCGGCTTTTGCTCCGGCAGCGCGTGCCTGGCGGCGTTCGTCGAGCAGGCGTTGCTGTTCGTCGCTGAACGCCTGATAGCGTTTTTGCCACTCGGAAGGGTGGTAGACGCGGCTGACTTCCACGGCGGTGACCTTGTACTCCGGACAGTTGGTGGCCCAGTCGGAGTTGTCGGTGGTGATGACGTTGGCCCCCGATTCCGGGAAGTGGAAGGTGGTGTACACCACGCCTGGGGCTACCCGTTCGGTGATCCGCGCACGCAGGACGGTTTGTCCGGCGCGGCTGCCAATGCCAACCCAGTCACCTTCGTTGATGCCGCGGCTCTCGGCGTCGGTCGGGTGGATTTCCAGGCGGTCTTCGTCATGCCAGGCGACGTTTTCGGTACGCCGGGTCTGGGCGCCGACGTTGTACTGGCTGAGGATGCGCCCGGTGGTCAACAGCAGCGGATAGCGGCTGTTGACCTTTTCCTCGGTGGGCACGTAGCCGGTGAGCATGAAGCGCCCCTTGCCGCGCACGAACTCCTCGGTGTGCATGGTCGGCGTGCCGTCCGGTGCCGCGGCGTTGCACGGCCATTGCAGGCTGCCGTGGCGCTCCAGCGAGGCGTAGCTGACGTTGGTGAAGGTCGGCGTCAGGCTGGCGATTTCATCCATGATGTCTGACGGGTGCTGGTAGTTCATCGGGTAACCGAGGGCGTTGGCCAGGGCCACTGTGCCTTCCCAGTCGGCCTTACCGCCCAGCGGTTCCATGACTTTGCGCACTCGGGAGATGCGCCGCTCGGCGTTGGTGAAGGTGCCGTCTTTTTCCAGGAACGAGGCGCCCGGCAGGAACACGTGGGCGAACTTGGCGGTTTCGTTGAGGAAAATGTCCTGCACCACGATGCATTCCATGGCCGACAGGGCCGCGGTGACGTGCTGGGTATTGGGGTCGCTCTGGGCGATATCTTCGCCCTGGCAATACAGGCCCTTGAAGCTGCCGGCCAGGGCAGACTCGAACATGTTGGGAATGCGCAGGCCCGGATCGGGTTGCAGGGTGACGTTCCAGGCTTGTTCGAACTGCGCTCGTATCACCTCGTTGGAAATGTGCCGGTAGCCGGGCAACTCGTGCGGGAAGGAGCCCATGTCGCAGGAACCCTGAACGTTGTTCTGCCCACGCAGCGGGTTAACGCCCACGCCTTCGCGACCGATGTTGCCAGTGACCATGGCCAGGTTGGCGATGCCCATGACCGCGGTGCTGCCCTGGCTGTGTTCGGTGACGCCCAGGCCGTAGTAGATCGCCGCATTGCCGCCAGTGGCATACAGACGGGCAGCGGCGCGGATGTCGGCAGCGGCGACGCCGCAGATGTCGCCAAGGACTTCCGGCGAGTTTTCCGGGCGGCTGACGAACGCCTTCCACTGGGCGAAATCGTTGCCTTCGCAACGGGCGTCGATAAAGGCCTGGTTGAGCAGGCCTTCGGTGACGATGACGTGCGCCAGGGCGTTGAGCATGGCGACGTTGGTGCCTGGGCGCAGGGCCAGGTGCAGTTCGGCGCGGGCATGCACCGTGTCCACCAGATCAATGCGGCGTGGGTCGATGACGATCAGCCGCGCGCCTTCACGCAGGCGGCGTTTGAGCTGGGAGGCGAACACCGGGTGGGCGTCGCTGGGGTTGGCGCCCATCACCAGGATCACATCGGCTTGCATCACCGAGTCGAAACTCTGGGTGCCGGCGGACTCGCCCAGGGTTTGTTTCAGGCCATAGCCGGTCGGCGAGTGGCAGACCCGCGCGCAGGTGTCGACGTTGTTGTTGCCGAACGCGGCACGTACCAGTTTTTGCACCAGGTAGGTTTCTTCGTTGGTGCAGCGGCTGGAGGTGATGCCACCAATGGAATCGCGACCGTATTTTTGCTGCAGGCGACGGAATTCGCTGGCGGCGTAGGTCACCGCTTCGTCCCAGCTGACTTCCTGCCAAGGGTCGTTGATGTGCTTGCGGATCATCGGCTTGGTGATGCGATCCGGGTGGGTCGCGTAGCCCCAGGCAAAGCGCCCTTTGACGCAGGAGTGGCCGTGGTTGGCCTGGCCATTTTTGTCGGGGACCATGCGCACGACCTGGTCGCCTTTCATCTCGGCGCGGAACGAGCAGCCCACGCCGCAATAGGCGCAGGTGGTGATCACGCTGTGTTCGGGCTGACCCAGCTCGACCACGCTTTTTTCCATCAGCGTCGCGGTCGGGCAGGCTTGTACACACGCGCCGCAGGACACGCATTCCGAGTCGAGGAAGTTTTCGCCACCGGCGGCAGCGACCCGGGATTCGAAACCGCGCCCGGTAATGGTCAGGGCGAAGGTGCCCTGGGTTTCTTCGCAGGCGCGCACGCAGCGGTTGCAGACGATGCACTTGCTCGGGTCGTAGTCGAAGTAGGGGTTGGAGGTGTCCTTCTGGTCGTCCAGATGGTTCTCGCCTTCATAGCCGTAACGCACTTCTCGCAGGCCGACCTGGCCGGCGACGGTTTGCAGCTCGCAGTTGCCGTTGGCCGAACAGGTCAGGCAGTCCAGCGGGTGATCGGAGATGTACAGCTCCATGACGTTGCGGCGCAGGGTGGCGAGCTTCGGCGTCTGGGTGTGCACGCTCATGCCTTCGCTGACTGGCGTGGTGCAGGACGCCGGGTAGCCGCGCATGCCGTCGATCTCGACCAGGCACATGCGGCAGGAACCAAAGGCTTCCAGGCTGTCGGTGGCACACAATTTGGGAATGGTGGTGCCCAGCATTGCGGCGGCGCGCATCACCGAAGTGCCTTCGGGCACGCTGATGCTTTGGCCATCGATGTTCAGGGTGACCTGCACTTCGCTGTGGCGAGCCGGGGTGCCCAGATCGATATCGGTGTTCGGGTCGAAGAGAGTGATCATTGGTCGGCCTCCGAGGCTTGCAGACCGAAGTCAGCGGGGAAGTACTTGAGGGCGCTGACCACTGGATAGGACGTCATGCCGCCCAGCGCGCACAGCGAACCGTACTGCAGGGTGTCGCACAGGTCCTTGAGGATGATCACCTGCTCATCGCGACTGCTCTGGTCCGGCGCGGCCAGCAGGCGGTCGATCACCTCCACGCCCCGGGTCGAGCCGATGCGGCAGGGAGTGCATTTGCCACAGGATTCCTCGGCGCAGAACTGCATGGCGAAACGCGCCATGTGGGCCATGTCGAGGCTGTCGTCAGCCACTACCACACCACCGTGACCGAGCATGGCGCCGATGGCGGCGAACGCTTCGTAGTCCAGCGGCGTGTCGAATTGCCCAGGCGGCACCCAGGCGCCGAGAGGACCGCCAACCTGTGCGGCTTTCAGCGGTCGACCACTGGCGGTACCGCCGCCGTACTCTTCCACCAGTTCCCGCAGGGTCAAGCCAAAGGCCCGTTCCACCAGGCCGCCGTGACGAACATTGCCCGCCAACTGGAAGGGCATGGTGCCCAGGGAACGGCCCATGCCGTAATCGCGATAGAACTGCGCGCCCTTGGCCAGAATCATTGGCACCGAGGCCAGCGTCAGCACGTTGTGCACCAGGGTCGGCAGGCCGAAGAGGCCCTGCAAGGCCGGGATCGGCGGCTTGGCGCGGACGATCCCGCGCTTGCCTTCGAGCGAGTCGAGCAACGCGGTTTCTTCACCGCAAATGTAAGCGCCGGCACCGACGCGCACTTCTATGTCGAAGGCCAGGCCGCTGCCGCCGACATTGGCGCCGAGGTAACCGGCGGCCCGGGCGATGTCCAGCGCCTCGCGCAGGGTGGCCACGGCCTGTGGATATTCCGAGCGCACATAAATGTAGCCGTAGCTGGCGCCGACGGTGATGCCGGCAATGGCCATGCCTTCGATCAGCAGGAAGGGATCGCCTTCCATCAACATGCGGTCGGCGAAGGTGCCGGAGTCGCCTTCGTCGGCGTTGCACACAATGTATTTCTGCGCCGCCTGAGTGCCGCGCACCGTGCGCCATTTGATCCCGGCCGGGAACGCCGCGCCGCCACGGCCACGCAGGCCCGAATCGAACACCTCAGTCGCGGTCTGTTCGCCACCGATGGTGATGGCTCTTTTCAAACCCTCGAAACCGCCATGATCCAGGTAATCGTCGAGGTACAGCGGCCGGGTGATGCCGGCGCGGGCAAACAGCAGGCGTTGTTGTGTCTTCAGATAGGGCAACTCTTCCACCAGGCCCAAGGCCAGCGGATGAGCAGACGGCTCGCCTTGCAAGGCATCGAGCACTGACGGCACATCGTCAGCGGTCAGCGGGCCGAAGCCGATACGGCCTTGCGGGCTGTCCACTTCCAGTAGCGGTTCCAGCCAGTACAGTCCGCGCGAGCTGGTGCGTTGCAACTCCAGAGGCACAAAGCGTCCCCGGGCATGGGTGATAAGGGCTGCCGCAACCTCTTCGGCACCCACGGCACGGGCCAGCGAATCACGGGACAGATAGAAAGCCGGCATCATGCGTCCTCCTGGCAAGCATCAAGCAGGGCATCCAGGCGCTCGGCGCTGAGCCGCGCATGCACCTGACCATCCAGCTCCAGAGCGGGCGAGCAGGCGCAGGCACCGAGGCAATACACCGGACGCAAGCTGATGCTGCCGTCGGCACTGCTGCCGTGGTCGTCCAGTTGCAGGCGTTCACGCAATTGCGCCGCGAGCTGCTCGGCACCGCGGCTCTGGCAGGACTCGGCCCGGCACAGACGCAGGATATGCCGCGCCGGGGGCGCGGTGCGGAAGTCATGGTAGAAGCTGATCACCCCGCGAACCTCGGCCTGACTCAGGTTCAGGGCATGGGCAATCTCGGGGACGGCGGCATCGGGGATGTAACCGATGCCCTCCTGAATATCATGAAGGATCGGCAACAGCGCGCCGGGCGAACCCTTGTGGCGCTCCAGCAGGTTGTTGACCATAGACAGGTGCAACATCTCATCAGGCATACAGCATTCCTCACGATCACGGGCAAACCAGGTGGTTGTCGGTTGTCCGAAAGTGTCGGCTGCGGCGGTCACGCCACGTCACGGTATCGTGGCATTTTCAGGCCGTTGGCCAGGCACCCTGAGCGGGCATCTTGTTGGGCCCGGTACGGTCTTTGCCGCACCTCTTCAGGGCATATACGGCAGCTTGCCACGCCGCCTTTGATTCATCCGCACCAAAGCGACGTGTTCGGTTCTTTCTACGACTATCTATTGAGTCTAGAAGAGTGTGGCCGAAGGCGCCGTATCTGGATGGGGGTTATGCCTTTTTGCTTTAGGGGTTATGCACAAAGGATTGCAGGCGGGGAAGGTGACGGCTGAGTTCACCGGGAGGAGTTCGACGCTGAAAGTTTCGAAACTGATTTCTCAGCATTCGCTTTGCCCCGAATATTGAACCCCCCGAAAAGCTCGGGGCTAACAATCCCTGTCAGGCAACCTCAATCCCTGTAGGAGCAAAGCTTGCTCGCGATAGCACCCGATCAGCCAACACCAATGCTGAATGCCCAGCAATCATCCCAAGCAGTCCACTCCCACAAACATCACACCTCACCAACCGGTATCAGGAAAGAACCGCGGACAGACCAGAATCATGAATGTGCTGAAACCTTACCTGTCCCGTGTTTCTCCCCGTCCTAGGACATTTCCCGCAAACCGTAGCGCCTTCCATGAACTGGCAAGCAACATTCCTGGAAGATAATCTCCTGTCTTCGCTGCAGCCGAGCGGACGGTTTTGACAGGCCGAAAAAACGCAGGGTTCCTGAAAATCCTGGAGATTCCTTATGAAAAAGACAACCCGAAATCCACTTGATAACCCGTCGCTCTCTACATCAGAAGACCTCGATCCACTAGAGCTTTCCGAAACCGCCCAACGCACCGTCAGTGCCCGTTTGCGTAACCCCAATCACCCTGATCCCGTCAGCCATGTATTCACCATTGTTCCCGACGTAGACACGCCAACCTTACTGGTCCACGCCAGCGAAACCCTCGCCTCTATCAACGCCATGACCACCGACCTCGCGTTCGAACTCGAAGGCTCGCGGCGCAATGTGGCACTGGCCATTCAACAGTTGGCCGTGCTGGCCGAGTTGCTGGTCAACCGAGCACTGGACCACCTCGACACTCCCGATGGAGCGAGTGAGAGCCAGCCCACCGTCCACCACTGAGTGGCCGCGCTCGTTTACCCAATGGAGGTTTGTCATGGATCGATACATGCCAGTCACCGGCATTGACTGCACCATCCCGTCACTGCTGATCGATACCCACGCACCGCTCGACGTGTTGCACGAAACTGCGGCCTATCGCATCCGCACCGCGACCCAACTGCTGGAGAACATTGCCGTGGGTGAGGGGGTTCACAGTGAGCTGGCTCGGGTGCTGGTGACTTCACTGCGCGATGGTTGTGATTTGCTGGACGTGGTGGGGCGACGATTGCAGGTGGAGGTGTTGTTGGTATGAGAAATGGGCGACCTTGTTTAGGTCGCCTATTTCATTTGGTGGAAAGTGGGTAGACCACATTTTACTTACATCGATAATCGTGGTCTGTCCCCCCGCATTTCTGAAAATAAATCGTCCCATTTTCGCAATGTGGTCTGTCACTGCGGATATTCGGGTGATGAAGGTGCGGCGGCGTGCTGGAAAAAGGTGTACTTGCTTCATGAAACGCATTGAAACAGGGTAATGCCATCTGTCTGCGGGTTACATATTTGCGCTTCGGGTCGTTTCGGATTTACCTCATAATCGCGCACTTCTACCGTCGGTAGCTCCGCTTCTCTACTAATCTGTAGTCGCTGCTACTTTAATAGCCAAGGAGAAAGGCAATGCCAGATAACTGGACCCAGCGTCAGTCGAATGCATCTGCCAAGGATGCTTTCGAACGTTTACTGGCCCCATCTAATTTGCCTGCGACCCTATGAGCCAAGCCGCCTTAGTCAATCCCAGCCTGCTCACATGGTCTCGAGAGCGTGCAGGCCTCTCCACTGAGCAGGTTGCGAAAAAGCTGCCAGTGAAACGTGATCGAGTACAGGAATGGGAAGCTGGCGAGACCAAACCAACATTCCTTCAAGCTCAAAAGTGGGCGAATCTCGCTCACATTCCTTTTGGCTTTTTGTTTCTTCAGCAGCCACCAGTCGAAAACCTGCCTTTGCCTGATCTGCGGACAGTGGGAGGGATTGCTCCTCAACGACCTAGTCTGGAGCTGTTGGACACCGTGAGGGATGCTATACGTAAGCAAGACTGGTACTTGGAGTATCTGCAACAACAGGAGCATCAACCGCTGGCATTTGTCGGTCGCTTTAATAGCCGATCTCAAGTCAAAGAGGTGGTGGACGATATCCGTCGGACCTTGGGCGTGAACGCTGACATCGCTCGACTGGATTACGAAAAATACAGCCGTGCCTTGATCGAAGCTGCCGAAACGGCGGGCATTTTGGTGATGCGCAGTGGCATTGCCCTA
>NZ_AFOY02000027.1 GCF_000217955.3 Pseudomonas fluorescens HK44
GATTCGAACTGATTCCCCACGCCACCCGATTCCCTTCCTGTGGCGGCTGCCAAAAGCCTTGTTCAACCACTCATGAGTATTGCGAGCGAAGTGTTCGCGATCTTCCCATTCTAGGTCGTGCGGTACGCCTTAGCGTTTTGCTCAGGCGGGTTGGCTGCCGCGATTGTGGCAAACGCATGGAAGGCGGTCAGTTGGCTGGATCGCTATGCCCGCATGACGCGCCGCTTGGCCGATACGGTCATTCAGGCCTGCGAGCGCCTTCCCACTCTGCACGTAGCCCAGATGTTTGGGTTGCATTGGGACACCGTTCGGTTGCCTGGAGCGTCGTGCCTTGCAGGCGGTGTTGAGCGAGCTGCCAAAGGCGCAACCGCGACACCTGATTATGGACGAGTTCGCGTTGTTCAAAGGTCATCGTTACGCCAGCGTTGTGCTGGATGCCGATACACGACGAGTGCTGTGGATCGGTGAAGGCCGTAGCCGAGCGGCAGTCAGGCCGTTCTTCGAGGAGCTGGGGCCGGAGGGCTGCGCTCGAATCGAAGCGGTGGCGATGGACATGAATACTGCTTTTGATCTGGAGGTTCGCCAGCATTGCCCGAAAGCGCGAGTGGTCTACGACCTTTTCCATGTGGTGGCCAAATATGGCCGAGAGGTGATTGATCGGGTCCGCGTCGACGAGGCTAACCGGCTGCGTCATGACAAGCCGGCTCGCAAGGTCATCAAGCAGGCGCGATGGCTGTTACTGCGTAACCCGCAGAACCTGAAAACGCCGGAACAACAGGTCCATTTGCAGGATTTGCTGGCGGCCAACCAAGCGTTGATGACGGTCTATTTGATGAAGGCTGAACTCAAAACGCTCTGGACGCCGAGTGCTGCCTGGGCTTGGAGATCGGCCTGGAAGCAATGGCTGCGCCATGCACATGAAAGCGAAATACCGGCTCTGATCCAGTTTGCCAAACGGCTAAAAGCTTAACTGGCGGGGCATCGTCAGTCGGGTTCGCTGGCCGATGCACACCGGTCAGTTGGAAGGAATAAACAATCGAATAAAGGTCATCAAGCGGATGGCGTACGGTTACCGGGATAGCGAGTTCTTTTTCATGAAGATCAAGAGCGTCTTTCCCGGTAATCCGTGATGAACCAAAAAAAAGGGGCCGCACCCTGCCAAGGAGACGGCCCCGGAAATCACTATTTTTTACCGCTCGGTCATCACCGACAGCCCGGTAGTCCTCAAATGTTTAACACGGATAAGTTGCGGTTCAATGAATCAATCTGCCTGCACCTGACTCCCCCACAACGATCTACGCTTGGGCTGCCCGCACCGTTTCGGTTGTCTGCTGCGCCTTGCGCTCAAACCGGTTCGCCCGTCCAAACGTGCCGAAATCATTGAAGCGCACACCCATTTCGCGCATCACCTTGTGCGCCACCGGGACGGTCAGCTGGCGGATATAAAACGGTTCCTTCACCACAAAATGATGGATGCCGTGGCTGCTGCCGAAGTTGAAGCAGAACACCTGCAACGGCCACATCCACCAGGGGTTCAGCACCTGGGTCTGCTGGATCACGTTGCCCGGCTCGATGTCGCCGTAGTAGTGCATGTTCGAGCTGACGAAGTGCAGGCAAAAGGTGCGCAGCACGTTCGGGCCGATGATCACCACGGCGGCGATATCAATCACCTGCATCACCGACAGCGTGGTCGCCGACCACTCCACCGAGGAGCCCAGCAAAGACGCAATACCGTTGGCCGCGTGGAAACCGAGAAACAGGTACCACGCGCCCCAGTGCACCAGCGCCAGTGGCGCGTAAACTTTCAAAGAGCGCTTGATGATGCTGAATTTATGCGCCCAGGTCTTGGCCCGCAGCATGCGGATAAACGCCGACATCACGTTGTCGCCGACCATCAGTAAACGCGCGATGCCCCAGGGTTCGCCGTTGGTGATCGCGCGCTCTTCCATGTCGGTTTCGCTGCCGGACACCTTGTGGTGGTTGAGGTGCAGATGACGGCGGATCCACGGGTTGATGGTGCTTGGCCGCGCCAGCCAGACCAAGCCCATCATCAGGTTGTGCGGCAGGCGTTGCTTGCGAAAATACAGGCTGTGGATCAGGTCGTGTTCCAGCTCATGGGTCAACGAGGCGAAAAATGCATTCAGCAGCAAACACGCCCACCAGGCCATGTGTCCGGACATGTAGAGCGCCGCCGAGCCAATCATTCCGGCCAGGGCGAAGGCCAGAATGCCCACGCCCAAGGCGTCCTGATGATCGAGAATTGGGTAACGCTTACGCAGTTCGACACCGCGGGCGAGCACCACTTCACGAATGTGTGCAGATCGTTGTTGTGCATTCAGGCGTTGAGGACTTGCAGAAGTACCGTACATGCTTCCATCCTTTAGTTATTGATGTTCGCATCCTGCCCTGTGCGATTGCTTCGGGCGTTAGCTGTGAACGCCAACCTGTTGACCGGAAGCGCCAATCATCATGATTGAACCCACCTCCCTCGCCAGCTGGACCCGCGCTTTGCGCAAGCAACTCGACGCCCTCGGCCTCGACAGCAACGCGCTGTGCCTGCAAGCCGGGCTCGACCCGCAACTGATGGACGACCCGAACGCCCGCTATCAGTTATCGGCCACCACCCGACTGTGGGAGCTGGCGGTCGAAGTCAGCGGCGATCCGGCGATTGGTTTGCGGGTGTCGCGATTCGTCAGTCCGACCACCTTCCACGCGTTGGGTTATGCGTTGGTGGCCAGCGGCAGTCTGCGTGAAGTGTTCGAGCGCATCGTGCGGTATCACCAGGTGATCAGCGACGCCTTGGACCTCGAACTGACCCGTGGCGAAGATCGTTATTGCTTCACCCTCAAGGTGCCAGAAGGCAGCCCGGCGCCAGCACGGGAAGCAATCGATGCCTTCGCCGCGATCTACGTGCGCACCTGTCGCAACCGTCTGGGCCGGGACTACGCGCCGCTGGCGGTGTACCTGCGTCGCCCGGAACCGGTCGATCCGAAACAATGGCATGCGGTGTTCCGCGCGCCGATCTTCTTTGCCGCTGACGAAGACCGGCTGGAGTTTTCCATCGAAGACTTCGAAAGCCATCTGGATGACGCCAACCCGGAGCTGGCCGAACACAATGAAACCGTACTCAAGCGCGCCCTGACGCAGCTGCGCCTGCTGACCTGGGAGCGCAAGGTGCTCGATGCCATCGAAGCACAACTACCGGAAGGCGAACCCAGCGCCGAACGCATCGCCGAGACCCTGCACTTGAGTTTGCGCAGCTTGCAACGGCACCTGGCGGACGAAGGTTGCCGGTTCGATACGTTGCTCAATGAGTGTCGTGAAAATCTGGCACTGCTGCACTTGCGAGACCCACAGTGCTCGCTGAGCGAAATCAGCTACCTGCTCGGATTCGCCGACACCAGCAGCTTCAGCCGCGCCTTCAAACGCTGGACCGGAATGACGCCGGGGCAGTTTCGCGATGGGTTGCGGTAAAGCTTCGGGATATGCGCCGGTTTTGCTGGCCTCATCGCGGGCAAGCCTTGCTCGCGATAGCGATTTACCAGACACCACAGAAGGCTCAGCGCCCCCGATCACGGCGCAGCAACGTGCGCACCCGCGCCACCAGCTCACTCACGGCGAACGGTTTGAGCAGGTAGTCATCCTCATGCAGCTCCAACCCACGCAGCCGGTCTTCAATACCATCGTGGGTGGTCAGGAACAGCACCGGCGTTGCGCCGAGCTGGCGGATCTGCTGCAACAGTTGCCAACCGTTAAGACCCGGCAGCATCACGTCGAGAATGATCAGATCGTACTCACCCGTTTCGATGAAACGTCGCCCGGCCATGCCGTTGTCCGCCACATCCACCACATAACTGGCTTCGCTCAGCCCTTGGGCCAGAAGTTTCGCGGTCTCGGGTTCGTCTTCCACTAACAGCAAACGCATGGCACACCTCGAATAATCATCACCACAGGCTAGGCGCCTTGGCGCACAAAGCCCATCACTAACGGTTATTTCGGATGAGGTGGCCGGCTCAGACGCCCGCCAACGCCCGCAACCGCCCTGCATCGAGGATCTCGATCTCACCATAACTCAGGTTGAGAATGCCCTGGTTCTCCAGTTCCTTGAGGATCTGGTTGGTGGTCTGCCGCGACAGCGAAAGCAGCAACGCCAACTGCTCCTGCGGCAGCTGCAAGGTGCGCCGTGCCGGTTCGATTTCACCATAGCCGTCGGCAATCATCAGCAAGCGATGCGCTACGCGGGCCGGGGCCGGCAGCAAGGTCAGCTGTTCAAGATTGATGAACGTCAGGCGCAATTTATGGCTCATCAGCAAGGCCAGCTGTCGCCAGTAGTGCGGCTGTTCTTCGAGCAAGGTGAGCAGCGCTGTCTGCGGTATGTGCAACAGAATGCAGTGCCCCACGCCATAGGCGTCGTGGGTGCGCGGCTGGCCATCGAACAGACTGATTTCGCCGAACCAGTGCGGCGGCTCGATCAGGCTCAACAACGCCTCCTTGCCCTGCTCACTCACGGCGCCCACGCGCATCGCACCTTCGAGCACCGCGTACAGCCCACACGGTGGATCGCCGCGCTTGAACAGCCGTTGCCCCGGCGACAACCGCCGCACGCGGGCCAGGGACAGCAGACTATCCTGTAACGAGGGCGGCAAATGGCTGAACCATTGACCCTTCATCAGGCGTGACCGCCAGGCCTGCATATCCATGAAAACTCCAAGATGATTGTCGTCTGGCTGACAGAGCAACGAAGGACCGCAGGGCATGATCGAGATCCCTACAGGAGGAATGACAATGAAAAGCCTCGTTGACCACCTCAGTCAATACGCCGCATACCACCGTGACCCGCGCAACATCGCCAGCCACTTCATTGGCATTCCGCTGATCGTGGTCGCCGTCGCGGTATTGCTGTCACGGCCAGGATGGCCGGTGGCCGGGCTCTGGCTGTCTCCCGCGATGCTATTGGCGCTGGCGTCGGCATGGTTCTATTTGCGCCTGGAAGTACGCCTTGGCATGGTGATGACGGGGCTACTGGGCCTATCCGTTTGGCTAGGTCAAATTCTCGCAGCGCACAGCACCTTGCTCTGGTTGAGCAGTGGCATCGCGATGTTTGTGGTCGGCTGGGCGATCCAGTTTGTCGGCCATCACTACGAAGGACGCAAACCGGCGTTTGTCGATGATGTGACGGGGTTGATTATCGGGCCGTTGTTTGTAGTGGCGGAATTGGCGTTTTTGCTGGGTTTGCGGCATGAGCTCAAAGAGCAGATCGAGGCGCGGGCGGGTGGGGTCCGAATTAATCGCAAAAATGCAGCAGCATAAGACGCTTTTGTGGCGAGGGAGCTTGCTCCCGCTGGACTGCGCAGCAGTCCTAAAACCAGCAATCGCGTTTTTCAGGTAGGACAAGGTGGCCTGCTTTGCGACTGCTGCGCCCGAACGCGGACCGGCCGACGGGAGCAAGCTCCCTCGCCACAGGTCAGTGCAGACCCCGTGGGAGAGGCAAGCCGGCGATGTTTTTCAGAGGCTGGCGACTTTCTGCCAGACCTTGGGTTTGAAGAACAGCGTCTCGCCCTTGGCCAACCCGGTCAGGCTGTCGTGATCCTTCACTACTTCAGCTTCGATCAGTTCGCTCTGGCCCTCGACCTTCAAGGTGATGCGGGTGGTCGCACCCAGCGGACGGATGTCACGTACTTGCGCCGCGTGGTGATCCGCAAGCTCGGTGCGCGACAGCGACACTTCATGAGGGCGGAACAGCACGTGGTTGTCGCCACCCAGGTGCAGACGGTTCGAATCGCCGAGGAAGTGGTAGACGAAATCGCTGGCCGGGTTTTCGTAGACGTCGCCCGGTGAACCGATCTGCTCAATCACCCCCTTGTTCATCACCACGATGCGGTCGGCCACTTCCATCGCCTCTTCCTGGTCGTGGGTCACGAACACCGAGGTCAGGTTGATGTCTTCGTGCAACCGCGCCAGCCAGCGCCGCAGCTCTTTACGGACCTTGGCATCCAGCGCGCCAAAAGGTTCGTCGAGCAGCAAGACTTTCGGCTCGACCGCCAAGGCACGGGCCAAGGCGATGCGCTGACGCTGACCGCCGGACAGTTGTTCCGGGTAGCGATCCGACAGCCAATCCAGTTGCACCATGTTCAGCAGTTCGTGAACTTTGACCGCGATCTGGCTTTCGCTCGGACGCTGGTTTTTCGGCTTCATGCGCAAGCCAAAGGCAACGTTGTCGAATACGGTCATATGGCGGAACAAGGCGTAGTGCTGGAACACGAAACCGACGTTGCGATCACGCACGTCGTGGCCGGAGACGTCTTCGCCATGGAACGCGATGCTGCCGACGTCCGGGGTTTCCAGGCCCGCGATGATTCGCAGCAAAGTGGTTTTGCCGCAGCCGGACGGGCCAAGCAACGCCACCAGCTCGCCGCTCTGGATGTCCAGGTTGATGCTGTTCAGCGCCTTGAACGCGTTGAAGTTCTTGCTGACGTTACGGACTTCGATCGACATGACTTATTCCTCCGCGGCGCTGGCGCGCAGGCGGTTAATACGGTTTTCGCTCCACTGCTTGAGCAGCAGGATGAAGAGCGCCAGGATCAGCAGCAGGCTCGCAACGGCAAACGCGGCAACGTGGTTGTATTCGTTGTAGAGGATCTCGACATGCAGCGGCAGGGTGTTGGTCACCCCGCGAATGTGCCCGGACACCACCGACACCGCCCCGAACTCACCCATCGCCCGCGCAGTACACAGCACCACGCCGTAGATCAGGCCCCACTTGATGTTCGGCACGGTCACGTGCCAGAACATCTGCCAGCCGTTGGCGCCCAGCAACCGCGCGGCTTCCTCTTCCTGCGTGCCTTGCTCCTGCATTAGCGGGATCAGTTCGCGCGCCACAAACGGCACGGTGACGAAAATCGTCGCCAGCACGATGCCCGGCAAGGCGAAGACGATCTGGATGTCGTGGCCCTGCAGCCACGGGCCAAAAATCCCCTGGGCACCGAACATCAGCACGTAGACCAGGCCCGCGATCACCGGCGACACCGAGAACGGCAAGTCGATCAGGGTCACCAGCATGCTCTTGCCACGGAACGAATACTTGCTCACGCACCAGGCCGCGCTGACGCCGAACACCAGGTTCAACGGCACCGAAATCAGCACCGCAATGACGGTCAGTTTCAGCGCCGACAAGGCGTCGGGCTCAAAGATCGCGGTGAAGAACGCACCAAGGCCCAGCTTCAGGCCCTGGGACACCACAATGAACAGCGGCAGCAACAGGAACAACGCAAAAATCAGCCAGCCGAGGCCGATCAGAATTCGCCGAGAAACGGCGCTGCCACGACGGGCAGCATTGGCCGAAGACGCGACGGTAATAGACGATTGGGACATTTTTTCGCGCCTCCTTATGGGGTTTCGATGCGCCGCTGCAACAAGTTGATCAGCAGCAACAGGACGAAGGAAACCACCAGCATCAGCACGCCAATGGAGGTCGCGCCGGTGTAGTCATATTGGTCGAGCTTGACCATGATCAGCAGCGGCAGGATTTCGGTTTTCATCGGCATGTTGCCGGCGATGAAAATCACCGAGCCGTACTCGCCAACACCTCGGGCAAACGCCAGGGCAAAACCGGTCAGCCACGCCGGCAGCAACGCCGGCACCAGAATGTAGCGAAACACCTGCAACGGCTTGGCACCCAGGCACGCGGCGGCCTCTTCGATTTCTCGCGGGATGTCAGCCAGTACCGGCTGCACCGTACGCACCACGAACGGCAGCGTGACGAAGGTCAGCGCCAGGGTGATGCCGAGCGGCGTGTAGGCGATCTTGAACCCCAGGTCCGCCGCGAACTGCCCGACCAGACCGGTCGGCGTGTACAGCGCCGTCAGCGCAATACCGGCCACGGCCGTCGGCAGTGCGAACGGCAGGTCGATCATCGCGTCGATGATCTTGCGTCCGGGGAAGGTGTAACGCACCAGCACCCAGGCCAGCAACGTGCCGATGATGCCGTTGATGATCGCGGCGTACAGCGCGGTGCCGAAACTGAGCTTCAACGCCGCCAGCACCCGTGGCGCCGAGATGATTGCCCAGAACTGATCCCAGGTGAGTTGAGCGGCATGCACAAACATCGCCGCCAAAGGTATGAGCACAATCAGACTGAGGTACACCAAGGTGTAGCCCAGCGTCAGCCCGAAGCCGGGTATGACGGGGGAGATACGACGCGACATAAAAGTCCTTGGTTAAGAGCGCGCAAAGCCCCGACGGTGAGATCGGGGCTCATTTATCAGCTATTTCAGGTTACTGCGCCTGATAGATCTGGTCGAACACGCCACCGTCATTGAAGAATTTTGGCTGGGCGGATTTCCAGCCACCAAAATCCTTGTCGATGGTCACCAGCTCCAGGGTCGGGAACTGTTTGGCGTACTTGGCGGCCACGTCCTTGTCACGCGGGCGGTAGAAGTTTTTCGCAGCAATTTCCTGACCAGCCGGGCTGTACAGGTGCTTGAGGTAGGCTTCGGCGATTTGCTCGTTACCCTTCTTCTCGGCGTTCTTGTCGACGACCGCCACGGGCGGTTCGGCGAGGATCGACAGCGAAGGCACGACGATGTCGAACTTGTCAGCGCCGCCCTGTTCTTTCAGCGCCAGGAAGGCTTCGTTTTCCCAGGCCAGCAACACGTCACCCTGACCATTGTTGACGAAGGTAATGGTCGAACCGCGAGCGCCTGTGTCGAGTACCGGGACGTGCTTGAACAAGGTCTGCACGTACTCTTTGGCCTTGGCTTCGTTACTGCCGTTGGCTTTCAGGCCATAAGCCCAGGCGGCGAGGAAGTTCCAGCGTGCGCCGCCGGAGGTTTTCGGGTTCGGGGTGATGACTTCAACACCGTTTTTGGTCAGGTCGCCCCAGTCCTTGATGCCTTTGGGGTTGCCCTTACGCACCAGGAACACGATGGTCGAGGTGTACGGCGTGCTGGCGTCCGGCAGGCGTTTTTGCCAATCGGCCGGCAGGGTTTTGCCGAGTTTGGCGATTTCGTCGATGTCACCGGCCAGGGCCAGGGTCACCACGTCGGCCCGCAGACCATCAATCACCGCCCGGCCCTGTTTGCCCGAACCACCGTGGGATTGCTGGATCTTCACGTTGTCGCCAGCGTGCTCGTTCTTCCAGAAGTTGATGAACTCGGCGTTGTAGTCCTGATACAGCTCGCGGGTCGGGTCGTACGACACGTTGAGCAGTTCATAATCCCTGGCAACCGCGACACCTGTAAAAATAGCGCTGGCCAGAGCGGCCAAAGCGTAACGGCGAATCGACGACATAGTGCAGCTCCTGAATTCTTTTGTGTTGGCTGTTCTTATGGTTTTCCGGAATCGGGTTGCCCGTTGAGTAGTGCTTCAGCTCGGCTTGTTGCCTGGGTTCTGCAAACGGAATTTCTCTTTGCGCTCGATCTGAACCACCTGCGCGTTGTGTACGGTGATCTCCACTGCCCCAAAGCGCAGATCGCGCAATGCGCTCTGGATCTCGCGCAAAATGGTGGCTTCGTCCTGGCCGTCAACGCTACGTAGAGATGCGCTCATGGTGCTGCTCCTTCAATGAGATGTGCCTGGCAGTGGCGGCACTGCTTGCGGCGTGAGAGCAATAGTAGATAGGCGCATATATTCTTAAAAATACTATTTAAGAATGTTTATATAACCGAAAGGCATTATTTGATAGGCAAGGGTTTGCGCTGGGATTGAATGTTTTTGAAAGATACTCTGAACTCTGTGGCGAGGGAGCTTGCTCCCGCGGGTCGGTCCGCGCTCGGGCGCAGCAGCCCCAAAATCAGGCACCTCTGCCTTTCAGGAAAACTCACCACCCGGATTGCGAGCGCTTCGCACTGGAACGCCAGCCCGGTCGAGCGGGAGCAAGCTCCCTCGCCACAAAAGCAGACCGCGTGTTTACCGAATCACCGGGGCTCGCGCCCAGTCCAGCTCATGAGCCGGTATCGGCCGACCAAACCAGTAACCCTGCCCCAAATCGCAGCCCTGCTCGAGCAAAAACGCCGCCTGCTCGACCTGCTCGATGCCTTCGGCGTGCACCTGCATGCCCATGCTTTGCGCAAGGGCGATGATCACTCGAACGATCGCCGTATCGTCCTCATCTAACGGCAGGCCAGCAACAAAGCCCTGGTCGATCTTGAGTTTCTGCACCGGCAGACGTTTGAGTCGCAGCAGCGACGAATAACCGGTACCAAAGTCATCGATGGCCAGCCGCACGCCCAGTTCGCGCAGACGATGCATTTGTTCCAGCGCGACTTCAGGATCTTCCATCACTGCGCTTTCAGTCACTTCCAGCTCCAGGCACGCCGGGTCCAGTCCCGTGTCGTGCAGCACTTGAGCAACCCGTTCAAACAGTTCGCGCCGGGCAAACAGGCGGGGAGACACGTTCACCGCAATAAACGACAACACCACCCCGGCGTTCTGCCAGGCACACATTTGCTGACAGGCCTGCTGCATCACCCAGGCATCAATCTCGGCGATCAACCCGGTGCGTTCGGCAATCGGAATAAACTCACCCGGCGGCACCAACCCGCGCTGCGGGTGTTGCCAGCGAACCAGCGCTTCAACGCCGACCAAACGGCGGGTCTTGAGGTCATGCACCGGCTGGTAGTACACCCGTAACTCCTGCTGCTCCAGCGCGCGACGCAATTCAAAGGCCATCTCGACCCGGTGCTGGGCGTGAGCGGTCAACTCCTCGGTGTACAAGGCATAACCGTCGCGCCCCGAACTCTTGGCCTTGAACAACGCCGAATCGGCATTGCGCAGCAATTGTTCGGCGCTCAGTGCATCGCTGGGGAACAGGCTGATACCGACACTGGCGTTGATGAACAACGGGTGAGCACCGATGACAAAGGGCTCTTTCAGACCATCAATGATCCGTTGTGCCAACGCGGCAGCCTGCACCACTTGCGGACAGCTCTCGGCCAGCACGGCAAACTCGTCGCCGCCCAAACGCGCCAGCGTAATACCGGGGCCAAACATGCCTTGCAGACGCACCGCCGCCGCTTTGAGCAATTGATCGCCAACGTTATGCCCGAGGCTGTCGTTGATCATCTTGAAATGGTCCAGATCGATCATCAGCAACGCACACCCGCGCTTGTGGATCTGCGCTGAAGCAAGCGTCTGCTCGACGCGATCGCTGAACAGCAGACGGTTGGGCAGGTCGGTCAGCGGATCGTGGTGCGCCAGATGCGCGAGTTCGTGCTCGGAGTTCTTGATCGCGCTGATGTCGGAAAACACCGCCACATAGTGACTGAGCCGGCCGTGGTCATCGTGAATGACCCGGATGGTCTGCCATTGCGGATAAATTTCACCGCTTTTGCGCCGGTTCCAGATCTCGCCGCTCCATTCGCGGGTGTATTTCAGACTCTCGAACATCGCTTGATAGAAATCTGGCGGATGATGGCCGGACTTGAACAGGTTGGGCCTCTGGCCCAACACCTCTTCGGCCTGATAACCGGTGATCTCCATGAAGGCCCGATTGACGTGGACGATCACCCCCTGGCAATCAGTGACCAATACCCCTTCACGGGTGCAATCGAACACCGCCTGCGCCTGGCGTAATCGCGCGCGATCTTCGTTGCGCTGGCGTAATTTGGCGCTGACCCCGAGAAAACCCAGCAAATGCGCCCGGGCAATGAAGATAAACCCGGCGCTAAGCACGACCCAGACATAACCGTTGATCAGTTGCCATCGCTGAAGATCAGCGGATTCATCGAATAAATTGGTTAATAAATAACCAGTGCACTCCAGCCAAACGACAGAAAACATCAAGTAGAGCAGCGCTGTACGCAAGGCATCGCGATAAGAAGCAGACATTCGGTCGTCCATGGACATACAAAAAAGGTTGGAATTATAGATTAAAGAAACATCCGGCCACTCTTATCTGAAAGCACGACTGGTTTTATCTGTGTGCTGAGTGATAATGCGCCAGCTGTTTTTTTCTTTATCGAGGGCCATACAGCCTATGTGGTACGAAGGTTTACTCGGCTTGTCGCCCTGGCAACTGGTGGCAGTCACCCTGTTAATGACCCACATCACCATCGTGGGCGTCACGGTTTATCTGCATCGTTATTCAGCCCATCGCTCCCTTGAGCTCAATGCCGGCCTGAAACACTTTTTCCGCTTCTGGCTGTGGCTGACCACGGCGCAGAACACCCGCGAGTGGACAGCCATCCACCGCAAGCATCACGCCAAATGCGAAACCGTCGACGACCCGCACAGCCCGGTGATCAAAGGCCTGTCCACAGTCTTGCGCAAAGGTGCCGAGCTGTACCGCGCCGAAGCGGAGAACGCCGAAACCCTGCGCATTTACGGCAAGAACTGCCCTGAAGACTGGATCGAACGCAACCTCTACAGCCGTTATCCGCTGCTGGGTGTGGCGATCATGGGCGTCATCGACCTGTTGCTGTTCGGCACCATCGGTATCACCATCTGGGCGATCCAGATGATGTGGATCCCGGTCTGGGCCGCTGGCGTGGTCAATGGCCTGGGCCATGCCATTGGCTACCGCAACTTCGAATGCCGTGATGCGGCAACTAATCTGGTGCCCTGGGGCATCCTGATCGGCGGTGAAGAACTGCATAACAACCATCACACCTACCCTAACTCGGCGAAACTGTCGGTGAAGAAGTGGGAATTCGACCTTGGCTGGGCGTGGATCCAGGTCTTCAGCTTCTTGCGGCTGGCCAAGGTTCAGCGGGTTGCGCCGATCGCCCACCGTGTCGAAGGCAAAGGCAGCCTGGACATGGACACCGCCATGGCGATCCTCAACAACCGCTTCCAGATCATGGCCCAGTACCGCAAGCTGGTGATCGGTCCGCTGGTCAAGCAAGAGCTGGAAAAGGTCGACCATTCGGTTCGCCACCAATTCCATCGCGCCAAGCGCCTGCTCTCGCGTGAAACCAGCCTGCTGGATGACAAGCACCATGTGCGCATCCAGACGATGCTCGAGCACAGCCACGCGCTGAAGGTAATTTACGAGAAACGCCTGGCCTTGCAGCAGATCTGGATCAAGACCAGCTCAAATGGCCACGACATGCTGGCGGCCATCAAGGACTGGGTCCACGAAGCCGAAGCCAGCGGTATTCAATCGCTGCGCGACTTCGCCCACCAGTTGAAAACCTACTCGCTGCGCCCTGCCTGACCTTGTGGCGAGCGAGCTTGCTCGCGCTCGAATGCAGAGCACTCGCAATCCTGGCGACACGTTTTAACTGACAAAACGCAGTCGTCAGATTGGGGCGGTATACCGCCCAGCGGGAGCAAGCTCCCTCGCCACAAAACGCGGGAACCAAGCTCAAAATCCCCTATCTCAAAGAGCACTTCGCCATCCAGGCGGGCTTTGTTGTGGCCGCTACCGAGCTCGCGGCACGCCCTTTGAGCGTTGTGCCGATGGTCAATAAAAACCTGGAAGACCTGCCCTACCCGCAGTGGCCCGAGGCCGCGCAAACCCTGATGGCGCTGATGCATGCACAAGGCGAGGTCGCGCGCCTGCAACAGGAAATCCAGCGTTTGAGTTTCAGTCATCACGGGCAGACCTTCGGCATCACCGTCAGCCAGGGCCTGACCAGCCTCATGGCCGAAGATGAAACCCTCGACAACCCCCTACACCCGAGCCGACGCCGCGATGTATGAAGCCAAACGCCAGGGCAAGAACCGGATCATCTCCGGCTGACAGACTCAACACCGTCCCCTTGTGGGTTTGGTGTCAGGCTTACTTTTTGCGCAAGCGCAGCAGTTCCGGCAGGCCGATTTTGAGCAGGCGCGCCGTTCGGCTTTTGGCCAGTTCTTCAACGCCTTCATGCTCGGTCAGGCGAGCGAGTTGCGCCGCCAGATTCATCACCAGCGCTTCACGGGAATACACCCCGCCGCCGAGCTGATAGACCGCCGCAATCAGCTCTCGCAACTCCAGCGGAAGCCGCCAGCGAGTGCGCAACGCCGATCCATAGGCCGCGCCAAATTCCGCCAGCGCGTCGCCGACCTCTTCCAGCTCGTCCAGTTCGCCCCCCGCCTGTATCCACTCCTGCAAGCAACGTAACAGCGCCAGATCGCCGAGGCGATGGAGCATCCCGGCGCAATAGCAACGCTCCTGATCGAGATCAAGCAACCGCGCCAGGGTCCGCCCGTATTCGGCGGTGTGCAGTGACAGCTCCCAGTAGCGCTCGGCGTAATCGGCCAGGCACGGGTCACTCAACTTCGCACTGCGCTTGAGGGCCAGGCCAAGGATCAGGTTCATGCTTTGCCCGGTGCCCAGGCGACTCAAGGCCTGGGACACGGTCTGCACAGTATCGCCAAGGTGCTGCGAGGCGCTGTTGGCGGCGGCGATCAGCACGGCGGTGATCTGCGGGTCAGTGCGCACTTCTTCCTCCAGCAGCTTCAGATCGAGGCCATTGGGGTTCAGGCTGCGCTTGACCGCCAGTTCCACGTCAGTGAGCAACGGCGCGCCGTCCGCCAACTCACGCCAATGCTCAAGGAAGGTCGACAAGGTCATGCCGGGCGCCAGCGCCGGGACGTCACAGGAAACCGTCTGGCCGGCGCTCAGGAGCAAGTCCTGCAGGCGCTGAGTCAAACCTTCCATGTTCAGGGGCTTGGTCAGATAGGCCGTCGGGGCCAGCGGCAATACCTCGCGCACGCTGGCGCTGTCGTTGCGGCTGCTCATCAAAATGAACGGCAACACCGGGTTACGCCGCCGCTGACGCACGCTGCGCAGCAAGCCCAGGCCATCGACACCGGAAAGCTCCCAATCGGCGATCACCAAGTCATAGGGATTCTCACTCAGCAGCTCCAGTGCCTGCTGGCCATCGGCGCACAGATCCAGTCGCGCATCGCAGCGCACATGCAGCAACACCTGCTTGAGCAGGTCTCGAGACCAAGGGTCAGCCTCGGCGATCAGCACTCGCGGTACAGCGGGTAAATCTACAACGGTCATCAGTTCACTCCGAGGCAATGCTTGCACCTTAGACAATGCCGGCCATTCGATACAGCGCAAAAACCGCCGATGTGTTGCCAGTGACAAAAAAACCCGCCGAAGCGGGTTTTTTGTCGATCAGGTCACACTGGGTAATCAGAGCTCGGAGAAGCACTCTTCCATGATCGCCAGACCTTTATCCAGTTGCTCGTCCGGTGCAGTCAGCGGCACCAGTACACGCAACACGTTGCCATAAGTACCGCACGACAGCAGGATCAGACCCTTGTCGCGCGCCTTGGCCACGACTTGGGCGACGGCGGCGGCGTTAGGCTTGTGGCTGTCGCCGTTTTCGAACAGTTCAACCGCGATCATTGCGCCCAGCGCACGCACTTCACCGATCACCGGGTACTTGGCCTGGATGGCCTTGAGGCCAGTGACCAGACGCTCGCCGACTGCCTTGCAGCGATCCAGCAGGTGCTCTTCTTCGAACACTTCCATCACTGCCAGCGCTGCGGCGCAAGCGATCGGGCTACCGGCATAAGTGCCGCCCAGGCCGCCTGGAGCGATGGCGTCCATGTATTCAGCCTTGCCGCACACACCGGCCAGCGGGAAGCCGCCAGCGATGGATTTGGCGAAGGTGGTCAGGTCGGCCGCAACGCCCATCTGTTCCATGGCGAAGAAGGTGCCGGTACGACCAGCGCCGGTTTGTACTTCGTCAGCGATCAACAGAATGCCGTGCTGGTCACACAGGGCACGCAGACGCTTCATGAACTCTTTAGGCGCGACGTAGAATCCACCTTCGCCCTGTACCGGCTCGATGATGATCGCAGCGATGTCACGCGGCTCGGCGTCGTTCTTGAAGATGCGCTCGATGCTGGCGATCGAATCGTCGATGCTCACGCCATGCAGTTCGTTCGGGTACAGCGCGCGGAAGATGCCGCCTGGCATCAGGCCCATGCCGGCCGAGTAAGGCACGACTTTACCGGTCAGGCCCAGGGTCATCATGGTGCGACCGTGGTACGCGCCGGTGAAGGCAATCACGCCGGCACGGCCAGTAGCGGCGCGGGCGATCTTGATGGAGTTTTCCACGGCTTCGGAACCGGTGGTCACCAGCAGGGTTTTCTTGGCGAAATCACCTGGAACCTTGGCGTTCACTTTCTCGCACAGTTCTACGTACGGTTCGTAAGCCAGTACCTGGAAGCAGGTGTGAGTCAGTTTGTTCAACTGCTCGGTCACGGCGGCGATGATTTTCGGGTGCAGGTGACCGGTGTTCAGCACGGCGATACCGCCGGCGAAGTCGATGAACTCGCGACCTTCAACGTCGGTCACGGTGGCGTTCTTCGCGTGGTCGGCGAAGATCGGGTGAATCTGGCCAACACCGCGTGGTACAGCGGCTTCGCGGCGTTTCATCAGGGATGCGTTGGTCTTGCTCATAGTGTCCTCATTCGCCGCTCATCGGTCGGCGTGGCTCAAGGAATACGTGGCGGGGAGGCAACTACGGCAGCATGCGATGATCGACTGCCACAGCTTTCCCGGCCACAGATAAAAATCTGTTTGAAGCGCACAAAGGGACAGCGCTCTCGTGCCCTTTGTGCTGAACGCCTGCCGGGCTTAGATGCCCAGGCAGAGGTATTTGATTTCCAGGTAATCTTCGATGCCGTACTTGGAGCCTTCACGGCCCAGGCCCGAGGCCTTGATGCCGCCGAACGGCGCGACTTCGTTGGAGATCAACCCGGTGTTGACGCCGACCATGCCGTATTCCAGGGCTTCAGCCACACGGAACACACGACCCAGGTCGCGCGCATAGAAGTACGAGGCCAGACCGAACTCGGTGTCGTTCGACATCGCGATCACTTCGGCTTCGTCTTTGAAGCGGAACAGTGGCGCCAATGGACCGAAGGTTTCTTCCTTGGCCACTGCAGCACTTTTCGGCACGTTGGTCAGGATGGTCGGTTCGAAGAAGTTGCCTTCCATCACCTTGCCACCGGCCAGCAGGGTCGCGCCTTTGCTCAGGGCATCAGCAATGTGCTCCTGAACCTTGGCCACGGCTTTGCCGTCGATCAACGGGCCAGTGGTGGTGCCTTCTTCCAGACCGTTGCCGATCTTGAGTTTGGCCACGGCCACTTTGAGTTTTTCAGCGAACGCGTCGTACACCGAATCCTGAATGTACAGACGGTTGGCGCAGACGCAGGTCTGGCCGTTGTTGCGGTATTTGGAAATGATCGCGCCTTCGACGGCCTTATCCAGGTCCGCGTCGTCGAACACGATGAACGGTGCGTTGCCGCCCAGTTCCAGGGAGACTTTCTTGATGTCCTTGGCGCATTCGGCCATCAGCTGACGACCGATTTCAGTCGAGCCGGTGAAGGACAGCTTGCGCACGATCGGGTTGCTGGTCAGCTCGCTGCCGATGTCGCCGGCGCTGCCGGTCACAACGCTCAGCACGCCTTTCGGGATACCGGCACGCTGGGCCAGTTCAGCCAGGGCGAAGGCCGAGAAAGGCGTTTGCGAAGCAGGCTTGAGCACCATGGTGCAGCCGGCGGCCAGGGCCGGGCCGGCTTTACGGGTGATCATGGCAGCCGGGAAGTTCCACGGAGTGATCGCAGCGGTCACGCCGATCGGCTGCTTGATCACGATCAGGCGCTTGTCTGGCTGGTGGCCCGGAATCACGTCACCGTAGATGCGCTTGGCTTCTTCGGCGAACCATTCGATGAAGGACGCGGCGTAAACGATTTCGCCCTTGGCTTCGGCCAATGGCTTACCCTGCTCCAGAGTCATCAGGCGAGCCAGGTCGTCCTGGTTCTCAATGATCAGTTCGAACCAGCGACGCAGCTTGTTCGCGCGGTCCTTGGCGGTCAGTGCACGCCAGGCCGGCAGCGCTTTGTCAGCGGCTTCGATCGCACGGCGGGTTTCGGCAGCGCCCATTTTCGGCACGGTGCCCAGAATTTCGCCCGTTGCCGGGTTGGTGACGTTGATCGTCTGACCATTGTCCGCATCGACCCAAGCGCCATCAATGAAGGCTTGCTGGCGGAACAACAGGGTGTCTTTAAGCTGCATGTCGGCTTTCCTTAACAGCACCGCGCACGCGCGGAGCAAATTATGATTGTAGAAAGGCGCCTTGAAGGCTGCCGTCAGGGAAATCATTCACCGGGCTGAAGCACATAAATAGCGCACTATTGAAACTCGTGCGGTTCAGCACCCAGACAAGAGCGTTTGAAATCTCAAACGAATCCTAGGATCAAAGGGGGTAAAGGACAATAGGCTGTTCGAAAAAAAGAACGAAAACGCCGCATTTGCCTTATTTTTCTGATCAACGTAGTAAACACCCGCTCGGCAGGCGCGAAACATCAGGCTATTCAGCAGCATGGACGCCCGCAGCGCATATGAGTATCATGGCGCCCGCTTGCACCAGTAGCTCAGCTGGATAGAGTACTGCCCTCCGAAGGCAGGGGTCGTGGGTTCGAATCCCGCCTGGTGCACCATCTTCTTTCCCTTGTATGACAAGGGGATAGCGCTCATGACAGAAACCTGTCCTGGCCCTGAAAGTCGTTTTTGCCACAAATTTGCCACACTTGAACGTGGCGGGAATGGCCGAAATGGCAACAATCAGGAATCGCGGCGAGTATCAGTGGGAAGCGCAAATCCGCCGCAAGGGCTATCCAGCCCAACGAAAAACCTTCGAAACCAAAGCCGATGCCCAAGCCTGGGCGCGCATGATCGAAAGCGAAATCGACCGAGGCATTTTTGTCTCTCGCGTCGAGGCTGAACGCACCGCCTTTCATCAACTCATTGATCGCTACATATCCGAAATTGCTCCGAAGCACAAAGGCGCCTATTCGGAAATCAATCAAACGCCTGGAAGCGCTCAAGCGCCATCCGCTGGCAACACGCATCGTCGCCACCCTCACCTCCTCCGACTTCGCCCGCTACCGTGACGAGCGCCTGAAGATCCGCAAGGGCAATACTGCGGCGATTTACAGGCAGCGCATGTAGATAGAAGAAGGCTTCAGGGATGTGAAAAGTGAGCATCTTGGCGTCGGTGTGACTCGCCATCGGAGTCATTGTCCAAGGCGAATTGAGGTGCTATTGCTGATCTCGGCATTGGCCAACTACATCATTTGCTTAACGGGTTTGCAGGCCCGCGAAGCGGGTCATGAACATCGCTTTCAAAGCAACAGCCTTAAACATCGAAGGGTGTTGTCGCTGTGGCGACTGGGCTTGGAATACTGGCGCAGCGGGCGCGGCTCAAACTCCCGAAAAATCTTGGAGAGACTTGAGCTCGCGTTACGAGACGAGGTATGTCAACAGGCGCAGGCGTTGGAGTAGATTTGTGGGGGGCCCTCAGGGACAGACCCTAATTCAATGGAAAAGGAGAGGGAATCCCGTCGCCTTTCTGTTAATGGCTTAGATACCCCCAAAGCACTACCACTGCAATGTAGATCAGGCCGACCCACAACATCATGATCACCGTATAGCCCATCACATCTTTGAGTCGCAGACGCGACAGCGCGAGCGCAGGCAGAATCCAGAAAGGCTGTACAAGGTCGTTCCAGGCGTTACCCAACATAACGGCCATGGAAGTCTGGGCAAGCGAGCTATTCAGAGATTTCGCCGCTTCGATCATGAAGGGGCCCTGGATTGCCCAATGCCCACCCCCGGACGGTGCAAAAAAGTTGATCACGAACGAGCTAATGAGCCCCCAGAACGGCAGCGTCTGAGCATTGGCGACACCAACAAAGCTGTGGGAGATGCTATTGACCAAGCCAGAACTTTGCATAATCGCCATGATCCCAGCGTAAAACGGGAACTGCAGAATTATGCCGGAAATCGTTTTAATGCCTTCACTGAGCTTGGCGATGTACTGCTTGGGCGTGCCCAGCAGTAAAATGCCGAGAAACAGAATGAAGAAGTTGATCTTATTCAGATCCAGACTGCCGCCTTTTAGGAAATGCAGGATCAGATAGCCCATGCCAAGCAATCCAATCACTGAACTGAGTAGCCGGCTGTTGTTTAACGTGGCCGCGAAAGTGTTATCGGCAAATAGTGCATCAACGGCCGAGGCCCTCTTGGGTGAGTCATCATTAAGTAGCGCTTGATCAATTTCAACAACATCACGGGCGTGTTTTGGGTGCAGCCAGGCGTTGAGAAGAGGCAAGGTGATCAATACGCAGAGCGCGGTCAGCAACATGGGGAGCGAGAAAATGGTTTCCGTTAACCCGATCAACCCCATTTTTGACTCCAGGGGGTGGCCTGGAGTGGAAATCAACACCGGAATGGTCGACGACAACCCCAGGCCATAAAAGGTGAAACCGCTGTAGGCAGCAGCGATGATCAGCGGGT
Source organism: Pseudomonas fluorescens HK44 (assembly GCF_000217955.3). GTDB lineage: Bacteria > Pseudomonadota > Gammaproteobacteria > Pseudomonadales > Pseudomonadaceae > Aquipseudomonas > Aquipseudomonas fluorescens_AQ. Next base: position 20,252 of record NZ_AFOY02000027.1, read on the forward strand.
AATGGACCCCCCGCACCTGTATGGCCAGTTTGCGTGCGACGATACCGCCGATAACCAAGCCAAACCCCCAATTCAAATAACTCCCAATCGCCCCTACCAGAGTGGCGACAATAACGGCGGTCGCAGGTCGCTTGACTCGCTGCACAATCCTATTGAGGAACCCGTCGATGAAGGGGGAAGTTGCCAAGACATAGCCCATGGCGAGGATCACCGCCATCTGTGTAGTGAACGCCAGCAGACTCCAAAAACCATCGCCCCAGCTTTGCAAGACGAGTTCTGCACTTTGTCCTTGTGCCAGCACCGCGAGGGCCATGGTCAATAGTGTCAGACCGATCGCGAAGACGAACGGATCAGGCATATATCGCCTCATCAGCTCTGTGAAAAAATCAGCTACCTTATCCAATTTAAAACCCTTATATTTTATTTATCCTGCACTAATACGCTGTGTCGTATTGAATGAACAACGTGCGGCAACATACTTCAGCCTACAAATAGGCCTCAATCCGTCAACATGATAAGCGTTCGGTAATCGCCCTTAGTTTTCGGGCATTTGCTATTAATTGACCGTAAATACTCAGAAGGTATTGATTTATACCTTTAATGTATAAAATCTTGTTTTTGGAGTTTGGGGAGCAGTGGAATTGAAAACCAACGTAAGCCTAATTAGAGTTCGTTTTACCCGTCAGCGACTGCGAATTAACGAACGTGATTCGTGAGACGGGTTTATTGCACTGCTTTTCAGGTGCTGGTGACCTTTCCTTGCGATAGCGGAAACGGTTTCATAAAACGGTCGTTTTTCGAAACTATCCAGACGGTGCAAGGATCGACGCTGAACATCCAACCCGCCTCGAGGCGGGTTTTTAATGCCCGCCATTTGGGGATCCGCCACGCAAGGAGACCCATTTTCAAAGAACGCCGGATGAGCGTTGGGTATGTATCGTCGACAACTCATAGGGCACTGACGTGTTGGGAGCTGAACGATGAAGACAGATCTTTTACATCTGCATTTTCGCCGAAGGTGAATGGCCGGTTAGGTTCGATTTCGATCAGTCGTGACAGGCAGGAATCGGCCCAGGTTGTGTGAAAGCTAGTCATCTTGAATGCATATGACTGGTCATTTGGAGCATGCGGCCGGACTGAAATCGATCGAGCTTGCCACAAACTTGCCACACTAGCCCCGCTAACCAGGGCGAAACCCCACTACCCCCTGCTACCACAACCCTTTGATTTCCCAGCTAATCCCCGCTACCGTATTGATTCTAAACGTCGGTTTTCAGGACTCCGAAGGCAGGGGTCATAGGTTCGAATCCCGCCTGGTGCACCATACGCAAAACGAAAAAGCCTCAGGTCTTATGGCCTGGGGCTTTTTTGTTGAGTTTGTCCCGTGTCCTGTCCTGAATAAGGCTTACACCTGTTTCAGGACTGGATGATTCCCTGATTTCCCTGAAATCAAACCCTCACATTACGTGCCGGCGCTTTCGTGCGTTGACGGGTTTCCCAATCCTTGGCCAACCCGACCACCGCATCCGACGCTGGCAACATGTTGCGCCCGCGCACCAGGTCGGATGCCCGTTCGGCAAGCATGATGGTCGGTGCGTTGAGGTTGCCGTTCGGCTCGGTCGGAAATACTGACGAGTCGATCACCCGCAAGCCTTCGATGCCCCGTACACGCAATTGGGAGTCGACCACCGCCATGTCATCCTCGCCCATGCGGCAGGAGCCGCAAGGATGGTAGGTGCTCTCCAGGTTTTCGCGCACGAACGCATCGAGATCCTCGTCGCTGGTCACCTGCGCGCCCGGCGCAATCTCTCCATCACGGAAACGGTCCATCGCTGGCTGACCGATGATTTCCCGCGTCAGGCGTATGCAGCGGCGGAACCCTTCGCGGTCCTCTTCTCGCTGCAGGTAGTTGAATTGGATCTCCGGGTGCTCATAAGGGTCGGAAGAGCGGACCCGCACATAGCCCCGGCTTTTTGGTTTGTTCGGCCCGGTCAGCACCATGAAGCCGTGGCCCTTGATCGGCTTCTTGCCGTCGTAGCGCATTGCCGCCGGCAGGAAATGGAACTGGATGTCCGGCCAGCGCAAGCCCTGCTCGGAGCGTATGAAACCACCGGCCTCAAAATGATTGGTGGCGCCGAGCCCGTCCTTGAACAACAACCAGCGCAATCCGATCATCAGCTTGCTCAGGGGGTCCATTTTGCTATTGAGCGTCACCGGCTCCTTGCAGCCGAACTGGATGTACACCTCGGCGTGATCCTGCAGGTTTTCCCCGACGCCCGGCAGGTCGTGCCGCACCTCGACCCCGGCTTTGCGGAGCACTTCGGCCGGCCCGATTCCAGAGCGTTGCAGCAGGTGCGGCGAACCGATCGGCCCGGACGATACCAGGACTTCCCGCTTGCAGTAGACCTTGTGGGTCTGGCCTTCGCAGTCATAGATGACGCCCACTGCACGCTTGCCTTCGAGGACGATCTGACGCGTCATCGCCTGGGTGACCACGGTCAGGTTCGGGCGCCCCATGGCCGGCCGCAGGTAAGCATTGGCCGTGGAACAGCGCACGCCATTCTTCACCGTCATGTGCATGGCACCGAAACCTTCCTGCATGAAGCCGTTGCAGTCGTCAGTCTTGATGTAACCTGCCTCGGCACCGGCCTCGATCCAGGCCCCGTACAACGGGTTCTTCATGTTATTGCCGTTGTTGGTGTGCAAGGGCCCGGTATGTCCACGGTAGCCGTCGCCGCCCGCCTCGTAACTCTCCGCCCGCTTGAAGTACGGCAGGCAGTTACGGTAGCCCCAACCCTCTGCACCGAGTGATTCCCACTCATCAAAGTCATAAGCGTGGCCACGGATGTAAACCAGGCCATTGATCGATGATGAGCCGCCCAGCACCTTGCCTCTCGGGCAGTGAATTCGACGCCCGTTGAGGTAGGGCTCCGGCTCGGTCTCATAGCGCCAGTTGTATTTACTGGTGTTCATCGGGATCGAGAAAGCACTCGGCATCTGGATCACCACACTGCGATCGCTGCCGCCGAACTCCAGCACCAGCACTGAGGTGGCGGGGTCTTCGCTCAAGCGGTTGGCCAACACACAACCTGCCGAGCCGGCGCCGATGATGATGTAGTCGTATTGTTGAGTCGCCATGGTTATCTCCCGGCTGTCGATTCGTTGAGCAGCGGCAACGGGTACTTGGCCTGCTTGTCGCCGGTGGTGTATTGCGGGGATGTTTTTTCGATGAGGAGGATGACCGCCTCTTCGCGCGCAAGGTCGATCGAGCGGCTAAGCCAGTAGTACACCAGCCCCGACACGATCAGCCCGACAAGCCAGGCGATGTCGATGCTGCCGAGCGCTTTGGCGAGTGGGCCGACATAGACCTCGCGCTGTTCAACGCCGTCGAAGATGTAAAAGAACGGGATCATGGAAATGAAGCCGATTGCGTACGAGATGATGCCGCGCATCCCCCAACTGCCGTAGATGTTGCCGTGCGGCATGAAGAAGTGCGGGATGGCGTAGCGGCCTTTGCGGACGAAGAAGTAGTCGGTCAGGTTGACCGAGGTCCATGGCACCAGGAAGTACAGCATCACCACCAGGTAGATACCCAGCACCGACAGCCCTTTACCTGAACTCTGGATGCTCAAGGCCACGCCCAGTTGCAGCAGGATCACGAAACCAATCGCCAGAATGCGCGCCTTGCGCGTCGGCTCGATGTGCTTGATGGAGTCAACGCAGGTCAGCGTGGTCAGTTTCGCGCTGTAAATGTTCATCGCGATGACCGGCAGGAACGCCAGGATCGTGATGACCACCACTGCAGTGCCAATGAGCGGCGACACCGTGTTGCCCACTTGTCCGAGAGCGACCAGCACATCAGTGGAATGCAGGTGATCGGCCAGCCAGCCACCCACGGAAATCATCCACGCGCCGGACAACGAGGCACCCAGAAAAACCACCGCGATCAGTTTCCCGCTCGGAGTGTTCTTGGGCAGGTAGCGCGAATAATCGGAAACGTAAGGGGCGTAAGCGATGTTGTAACTTGCCGCCGCAGCGAACTGTGCGATGAAACCGGTCCAGTTGAAGCCCAGCGGTGCGGCAGGAACCTCACCGGCGGCGAGTACCGGCATCGGCGCATCGGGAACCCAGTGCATCAACACCGCCAACGTCACCAGACCGTAAAGCGGAATCGACAGGTACAACGCCCATTTGAAGCTGCGGTGCATCCAGTCATGGCCGAGGATCGCCAGTATGGCCGCCGGCACTGTCACGGCCACCGCCACCACCGCGGGGTTGAAGCCGAATAACGTGTGCAGCCCCTGCATCATTAGTACGAGGTTGACGATATTGAACCCGGCGAACACAAACAGCGTCGCCAACAGCACGAGAATCACCCCGCGATAACCGAACTGCGCGCGCGACTGGATCATCTGCGGCAGCCCCAGGTGTGGGCCTTGCGAACCATGAAAAGCCATGAACAGCGTGCCGAACATGATGCCCAGGGTGCCGGCGAGGGTGGTCCAGAGAGCGCTCAGACCGACGCTCGGACCAACAAAGCCAATGGTCATGGTGAAGAACGTGAAATTGCCGAGGAACCAGAACGGGCCCTGGCTCGACAGTTTGTCGCTACGCTCGCTTTCGGGGATGAAGTCGATTGAATGCCCTTCGACGACCGGCTTGTCGTCGCGGGTGGACACGCTCGGGGCGGACTTGGCGTTAGTGTTCATGACGTACTCTTATTGTTGGAAGATCATGACGAGATAACCGCATTCTTTCGGGTGAACGACCCTGTGGCGAGGGAGCTTGCTCCCGCTGGACTGCGCAGCAGTCCCATTTTTTGGGGCCGCTCCGCGACCCAGCGGGAGCAAGCTCCCTCTCGCCACAGGGTCAGTGTCACGCGTGCCTACCTGGCGTTGTTGCTGGCACCGTTTTGGAATGAGCCAAGCCTCAGGGCAGGGTGATCCAGACCGCCTTGGTCTCCAGCAGGTAATCGAGCTGCTCCGCGCCCAGATCCTTGCCGAATCCAGACTGTTTGTAGCCACCGAACGGCATCGACGGGTCGAGGGTGCCGTGGGCGTTGACGTAGACCGAACCGGCTTTCAACCGTGGAATCAGACTGTGCACCCGCCCAAGGTCATTGGAATAGAGTGCGGCTGCCAGACCGTACGGTGAGTCATTGGCCAGGGCCAGCGCCTCTTCTTCATCGTCGAAGGGTGCGGTCACCAGCACCGGGCCAAAAATCTCCTCCTGGACGATGCGCATATCATTTCGGCAATGGGCAAAAATGGTCGGCTCGACGAAATAGCCGGGGCCCTCGACAGGCTGGCCGCCGTAGACCAGTTCGGCTCCCTCGCGCTTGCCGGTTTCGATGTAGCTTGTCACTCGCTCCTTTTGCAAGGCCGATACCAGCGGGCTGATGAAGCAGTCCGGGTCCAGACCCGGGGCAATTTTCAAGGTCCGGGTGTAGGCGATCAGTTCACGCAGGAACTCGTCGTAGACGCTGCGATGAACATAGGCGCGTGTACCGGCATCGCACACCTGACCCGAGTTGAAGAACACCCCGTTGGCAATGGCTTGGGCAGCGGCCGGAATATCGGCGTCGGCCAGCACGATAACCGGTGATTTTCCTCCGAGTTCGAGGGTCAGTCGCTTCATTTCGTCCAGCGCCGCGCGGCCGACGGTGCGGCCCACCGGCGTCGAACCGGTGAAGGTGAGTTTGTCGATGCCTGGGTGCGTGGCCATGGCCGCACCCACTACACTACCGCGTCCGGTCACGATGTTGATCACCCCGTCCGGGATGCCCGCTTCCTGAGTCAGTTCGGCGAAACGCAAGGCAGACAGCGAGGTCAGCTCGGCGGGTTTGACCACTACGGTGCAGCCGGTTGCCAGAGCGGCACCGAGCTTCCAGGCCATGGTTTGCAGCGGAAAGTTCCAGGGCACGATCGCGCCGACAACGCCCACCGCTTCCTTGCGTGTATACGCCAGGTAGTTGCCCGGTAACGATGGTTCGACGGTACGCCCGTGGAGTTTGGTGGCCCAGCCGGCGAAATAGCGCAGGGTATCGACTGTGCCCTGAATATCGACGTCCCGCGCAAAAGCCACTGACTTGCCCATGTCGATCGATTCGATTTCGGCGAGTTCAGCGGCGTTGCTTTCAATCAGGTCAGCCAGGCGGTGGATCATCCGCTCACGTTCTGCCGGTTTGGCCTGCCGCCAGGCGCCACCGTCAAACTGGGCTCGGGCGGCTTGCACGGCGCGATCCAGATCCTGCGTGGTGCCCATGGGAATACGGGTGATCAGACCCTCGGTCGACGGCTCGATGACATCGGAGGTCTGGCCGTCGCTGGCCTCAACCCACGCACCGCCGATGAACATCTTCTGCACCTTGCCGAGAAAGGTCTGGGTGGCCTCGCTGACGCCGAATTTCTGCAGGTACTGCTTAACGATCGTGTCCATTTTTATTCTCTCTTCCCGGCAGTCAGGTCCTGCCGGGGCATTGTGGTTCGATGATCGATATTCCCCACCCAATCAGGCCGGGGTGGCTTCACTCATGGTCTGACGCGCCTGAGCCCGCTCATGGAAAATGAAGCCGATGCTGTTGAGCAGCAGCTGGGCCGCGAGAATCGAGGTCATGCCGGAAGGGTCATAAACGGGGGCGACCTCGACCAGGTCCATGCCAACGATGTTGCCTTTGCTGCGTTTGGCCAAGGCCTGGATGATTTCCAGCACTTCGTAATACAGGAAGCCACCATGGCTGGGCGTACCCGTGCCGGGGGCGATGGACGGGTCGAAGCCGTCGATGTCGATGGTGATGTAGTAGTTGATGTTCTGCGGAATCAGTGCCAGCACACCTTCGACGCCGAGGCGGCGGACATCGCGCACCGAGAGAATCTTCGAGCCCGCCGCGTGGGCCGCCTCGTAGTCATCGCGATTGGAAGACGACACGTTGCGGATACCCATCTGGGTCATGCCGACGATGTGGTTCATTTCGGAGGCGCGGCGCAATGGGTTGCCATGGCCGTAGCGCACGCCGTGGCGCTCGTCGACAAAATCCAGGTGCGCATCGAAGTGGATGATATGGATCGGACCGCGCCCTTCGAACGCCTTGATCACCGGAGCATGCACCGAGTGATCGCCACCGAGCACAACGGGCATGACACCGGCATCGAGGATTTTGCGCACCGCGTATTCGGTGTTGGCGTTACTGGTGGCCATGTCGGTGTGCACGATATCGGCGTCACCGACGTCGACCATGCGCACGTCGGCGGCGGTCAGGTACATCACATCATCTTCGTGGTCATAGGCGCCGGCGTGGCCGAAGGAGAACAGCGTCGATGCCTCGCGAATTCCGCGTGGTCCGAAACGTGCGCCGGAACGCCACTGGGTGCCCATGTCGTTGGGCACACCGAGCACCGCCACGTCGGCATCCAGCGCGTCCCAATCGGTGCACACCGGGGATTTGCCAAAGGTGCAATGCCCCACGAACGGCAAGTTCAGGCGACCGGACTCATAACCATTATTCGACATTTCTAGCCTCTCCACTTCTTGTTATCGGCTTGGCGGACTGCAAGGCGACCGCCGTTGGAGTGACTATGGGCGCAGGTTTTCGTGGAAAAAATGCTAAACATCAGATACTCATATCGGCATTACCGATGCATCCACACGCGGGAGGTTCAAGGTGATTCAGCTGCATGATGTCGATCTGAAGTTGCTCAGGGTGTTTGCCACGATTGTCCGGTGCGGGGGGTTTTCTGCCGCGCAAGCTGCCTTGAATGCCGGCCAATCGACCATCAGCGAACAAATGACCCATCTGGAAACCCGCCTCGGGGTCAAGCTCTGCCAGCGCGGGCGCAGTGGCTTCCGTTTGACCGAGCAAGGGGTGGCGATCCATGAAGCCACCCAGCGCCTGCTCTCGGCGGTGGAAAACTTCTGCATGGACGCCGACGTGCTCAAACAGCACATCAGCGGAAAGCTCAACCTGGGGATCATCGACACCACCATCACCGACCCTGACTCACCGATACCGCGGACCACCCAGCGCTTCGTGTCCAGAGGGCATGATGTGCATCTCAACGTGTATGTGGGCACCCCCGCAGAACTGGAAGAGCGCGTGCTTGACGGCCGACTGCACCTGGCCATCGGACACTTCCCGATCCACGTTCCCGGCCTGCTGCACTCACCGCTGTATCAGGAAGCACTCGGGCTGTATTGCGGGCGGCGTCATCCGCTCTATGGCAGCCAGGCCGAGCGTGCCGAACTGCTCGAAGAGATTGGTGCAAGCCGAATCGTCGCCCGGGGTTACATGCAGCAATACGACCTGGAACACCTGGGCGTCAGCAAAGCCGCAGCGACGGTGGACAACATCGAGGCGCTGGCCATTCTGATCATCTCCGGCGCCTATCTGGGCTTTCTGCCCATGCACTTCGCCTCTCAGTGGATCAAAACCGGTGAAATGCACCAGTTGGCGCCAACGAGCTTGCGTCTGAAGTCGCCCTTCGATGTGATTACCCGACGTGGCGCTGCTCCACCGCCGATTCTCCAGGCGTTCCTTGAGGATCTTGCGGCCTGTTCGCGCAGCGCAGGCCGCACCTGAGCCCCGCGAGTCAGGTACTGTCGACAAAGGACCGTGTGGCACGTCATGCAAGCATCACGCTCGCCACACTCGAACAGAGCCCGGCATACTCATTTATCACCGCGATCCGGTTCGCAACCCTTTCAGGCCTCCTATGCGCATCCACGTCACCTTTACCGACCGCGTCGGCATCACCCAGGAAGTGCTGGCCCTGCTCGGCAGGCGCAGCCTCAATCTGGATGCCGTCGAAATGGTGCCACCGAACGTTTACATCGACGCGCCGACCCTCGGCGCCGATGTGCTGGAAGAACTGCGCGAAGCCTTTCTTGGTGTGCGGGGCGTGCAGGCGGTGACGATGGTCGACATCCTCCCCGGCCAGCGTCGACGCCTGCAACTGGACGCCTTGCTCGCTGCCAGAGCCGACCCGGTACTGGCCGTGGATGGTCGCGGCCACGTGCTGCTGGCCAATCCGGCACTGATCGCATTGTGCGGGCGTGAGCCGGCCGGTGAGCCCCTGACAGCGCTATTCGATGAACCCTCCTTGCAACGTACGCTGATCGAACACGGCTACCGCCTGCCCATGCGCGAAGTCACCCTCAACGGCCAGACCTTGCTGCTCGATGCGATGCCGATCAGCGAAGCCGGCGAGTTGGGCAGCCAGCCACTGGCCGGTGGTTTGCTCACGCTGTACGTGCCAAACCGTATCAGCGAGCGCCTGGCCGCCCTCCATCACGACCACGCCGAAAGCTTCGAGGCGCTGCTCGGCGAATCACTCCCGATGCGCACCCTGAAAGCCCGGGCCCAGCGTATTGCAGCGCTCGACGCACCGCTGCTGATCCAGGGCGAAACCGGCACCGGCAAAGAGCTCGTGGCCCGCGCCTGCCACACCTTCAGCACGCGGCGTGACTCACCGTTCCTGGCCCTGAACTGCGCGGCATTGCCGGAGAGCCTGGCCGAGAGCGAGCTGTTCGGCTACGCCCCCGGCGCCTTCACCGGCGCCCAGCGCGGCGGCAAACTCGGCCTGCTCGAACTGGCCGACCAGGGCACGGTGTTCCTCGACGAAATCGGTGAAATGTCGCCCTACCTGCAAGCCAAGCTGCTGCGCTTTTTGAGCGATGGCTGCTTCCGCCGGGTCGGTGGTGATCGTGAGGTCAAGGTCAACGTGCGGATCCTTAGCGCGACCCACCGTGACCTGGAAAAAATGGTCAGCGAAGGCAGTTTTCGCGAGGACCTGTTCTACCGCCTGAATGTGCTCAATCTGCAAGTGCCGCCGCTACGAGAACGCGGTCATGACATCCTCGTGCTGGCCCAGCACTTCATGCAGCAGGCCTGTGCCCAGATCCAGCGCCCGGTTTGTCGTCTGGCGCCCGCGACTTATCCGGCACTCCTCGAAAACCGCTGGCCCGGCAATGTGCGGCAATTGCAAAACGTGATCTTCCGCGCCAGCGCCATTTGCGAAAACCCGCTGGTGGGCATCGACGATCTGGATATCGCCACGACGGCCGTGGCGCGGCAAAACGACGGTGAGGTCGGCAGCCTCGAAGATGCCGTCGAAGGGTTTGAAAAGAGCCTGCTGGAGCAGCTCTACCGCAGTTACCCCTCCAGCCGGTTACTCGCCGCACGCCTGCATACTTCCCACAGCGCCATTGCCATCCGCCTGCGCAAATACGGTATTTCCGGCAAGACCTGACCGCCGCCCATACAAGCGCTTTTATGAGCACTGTATGCAAATCGCTACAGCGTACCGAATTCAAGACAAAACGCTGTAACGTCGACGTCTCATCGCCCTTCCCCTCTTTCGCCCTGCTTACCCGGGCCCTCTGTATTGAATTCACTACAGATACGCCCTGTCCAACCCCCAATAAACACATCAACCAATTGATTTATAAAGAATAAATAACAATGGCACTGCACTTGCTATGAACTCTCCAGCCACGCTCGCTGCCCGGCACGAGCCTGTAAATCTTCTCCCGCCACAAGAAGCGGGGGAGTCTGCCCCCTGAGGAGTTCACATGAGCGAATTGCGTTTTACTGAAGATCACGAATGGCTGCGCACCGAAGCTGACGGCAGCGTTACGGTCGGCATCACCGCCTTCGCACAGAACGCCCTGGGCGATGTGGTTTTCGTACAACTGCCTGAGCTGCAGGCCTACGAACAAGGCGCTGAAACCGCCACCGTCGAGTCGGTAAAAGCCGCCAGCGGCGTGTACATGCCATTGGCGGGTGACGTGATGGAAGTGAACCCGGCGCTGGACAGCAGCCCTGAGCTGGTCAACGAAGATCCGCTGGGCGAAGGCTGGTTCTTCCGCTTCAAGCCAACCGACGCCTCGGCTATCGCCAAACTGCTGGATCAGGACGCTTACGACCGTCTGATCAAAGACCACGCTGACGCTTGAGGAATCCGCATGACCCTCCTCCTCGACACCCGTAACGAATTCATCGCCCGCCATATTGGCCCGGGCGTTACCGACGTCGATGCCATGCTGCAAGACGTGGGCTTTGACTCGCTGGAAGCCCTGAGCGCCAGCGTCATCCCCGACAGCATCAAAGGCACCAGCGTCCTCGGACTGGAAGACGGCTTGAGCGAAGCCGAGGCCCTGGCCTCGATCAAAGCCATCGCCGCCAAGAACCAACTGTTCAAGACCTACATCGGCCAGGGCTACTACAACTGCCACACGCCGTCGCCGATCCTGCGCAACCTGCTGGAAAACCCGGCCTGGTACACCGCCTACACCCCCTACCAGCCGGAAATTTCCCAAGGTCGCCTGGAAGCGCTGCTGAACTTCCAGACCCTGATCAGCGACCTGACCGGCCTGCCGATCGCCAACGCCTCCTTGCTCGACGAAGCCACCGCCGCTGCCGAAGCCATGACCTTCTGCAAACGCCTGAGCAAGAACAAGGGCAGCCACGCCTTCTTCGCCTCGATCCACAGCCACCCGCAAACCCTCGACGTGCTGCGCACCCGTGCCGAGCCGTTGGGCATTGACGTGGTGGTCGGCGACGAACGCGAACTGACGGATGTCAGCGCGTTCTTCGGCGCTCTGCTGCAATACCCGGCGAGCAACGGCGACCTGTTCGACTACCGCGAACTGACCGAACGCTTCCACGCCGCTAATGCGCTGGTCGCGGTCGCCGCCGACCTGCTGGCCCTGACCGTGCTGACCCCGCCGGGCGAGTTCGGCGCCGACGTGGCCATCGGTAGCGCCCAACGCTTCGGCGTACCGCTGGGCTTCGGTGGCCCGCACGCGGCCTACTTCTCCACCAAGGATGCGTTCAAGCGCGACATGCCGGGCCGTCTGGTCGGCGTCTCCGTAGACCGTTTCGGCAAGCCGGCCCTGCGCCTGGCCATGCAGACCCGCGAGCAACATATCCGCCGCGAGAAAGCCACCAGCAACATCTGCACCGCCCAGGTGCTGCTGGCCAACATCGCCAGCATGTACGCCGTGTATCACGGTCCTAAAGGCCTGACGCAGATCGCCAACCGCATCCATCACCTGACCGCGATCCTCGCCAAAGGCTTGAGCGCACTGGGCTTGAAGTCGAGCAAGAACACTTCTTCGACACCCTGACCCTGGCCACCGGCGCCCACACCGCCGCCCTGCACGACAAGGCCCGCGCCCAGCGCATCAACCTGCGGGTCGTCGATGGCGAGCGCCTGGGTCTGTCCCTCGATGAAACCACCGGTCAGGCCGACATCGAAAGCCTGTGGAGCGTGCTGGCTGACGGCAAAGCCCTGCCGGACTTCGCCGCGCTGGCCGCCTCGGTGCAAAGCCGCATCCCGGCGGAACTGGTGCGTCAATCGCCGATCCTCAGCCACCCGGTGTTCAACCGTTACCACTCGGAAACCGAGCTGATGCGCTACCTGCGCAAGCTCGCCGACAAGGACCTGGCGCTGGATCGCACCATGATCCCGCTGGGGTCGTGCACCATGAAACTCAACGCGGCCAGCGAAATGATCCCGGTGACCTGGGCCGAATTCGGCGCCCTGCACCCGTTCGCTCCGCCTGCGCAAAGCGCCGGCTACCAGCAACTGACTGACGAACTGGAAGCGATGCTCTGCGCCGCGACCGGTTACGACGCGATTTCGCTGCAACCGAACGCCGGTTCCCAAGGTGAATACGCAGGACTCCTGGCCATTCGCGCCTACCACCAGAGCCGTGGCGAAGAGCGCCGCGACATCTGCCTGATCCCGTCGTCGGCCCACGGCACCAACCCGGCCACCGCCAACATGGCTGGCATGCGCGTCGTGGTGACGGCCTGTGATGCCCGCGGCAACGTCGACATCGAAGACCTGCGCGCCAAAGCCATCGAGCACCGCGAGCACCTCGCCGCGCTGATGATCACCTACCCGTCGACCCACGGCGTGTTCGAAGAAGGCATCCGTGAAATCTGCGGGATCATTCATGACAATGGCGGCCAGGTGTACATCGACGGCGCCAACATGAACGCCATGGTCGGCCTCTGCGCACCGGGCAAGTTCGGCGGCGACGTGTCGCACCTGAACCTGCACAAAACCTTCTGCATCCCGCACGGCGGTGGCGGCCCGGGCGTCGGCCCGATTGGTGTGAAATCGCACCTGACGCCGTTCCTGCCGGGGCACGCGGCCATGGCACGCAAGAAAGGCGCGGTCTGCGCGGCACCGTTCGGCAGCGCGAGCATCCTGCCGATCACCTGGATGTACATCCGCATGATGGGCGGCGCCGGCCTCAAGCGCGCTTCGCAATTGGCGATCCTCAACGCCAACTACATTTCCCGTCGCCTCGAAGAGCACTACCCGGTGCTCTACACCGGCAGCAACGGTCTGGTCGCCCACGAATGCATCCTCGACCTGCGTCCGTTGAAAGACAGCAGCGGCATCAGCGTCGATGACGTCGCCAAGCGCCTGATCGACTTCGGCTTCCATGCGCCAACCATGTCGTTCCCGGTGGCCGGCACGTTGATGATCGAGCCGACCGAAAGCGAATCCAGGGAAGAACTGGACCGCTTCTGCGACGCCATGATCCGCATCCGCGAAGAAATCCGCGCAGTGGAAAACGGCACCCTGGACAAGGACGACAACCCGCTGAAAAACGCTCCGCACACGGCCGCGGAAATCGTTGGCGAGTGGACGCACCCGTACAGCCGTGAGCAAGCGGTGTATCCGGTGGCGTCGTTGATCGAAGGCAAGTACTGGCCACCGGTCGGCCGGGTCGACAACGTGTTCGGCGACCGCAACCTGATCTGCGCCTGCCCGTCGATCACCGACTACGCCTAAGAACAATCGTCCCACAAAAGCATGTCAGTCCATTCAGAGAACAACAGAGGATTCCACCATGTTCAGCAAGCACGACCAGATCAAAGGCTACGACGATGAACTGCTGGCGGCGATGAATGCCGAGGACGCACGTCAAGAACACCACATCGAGCTGATCGCCTCGGAGAACTACACCAGCCAACGAGTGATGGAAGCGCAAGGCAGCGGCCTGACCAACAAGTATGCCGAAGGCTATCCGGGCAAGCGCTACTACGGCGGCTGCGAGCACGTCGACGTGGTCGAGCAGTTGGCCATTGATCGCGCCAAACAACTGTTCGGCGCCGACTATGCCAACGTCCAGCCGCACTCTGGCAGCCAGGCCAACGCAGCGGTCTACCTGGCCCTGCTGCAAGCCGGCGACACCGTGCTGGGCATGAGCCTGGCCCACGGCGGTCACCTGACCCACGGCGCCAAAGTCAGTTTTTCCGGCAAGCTGTATAACGCGGTGCAGTACGGCATCAACACGGCGACCGGGCTGATCGATTACGACGAAGTCGAGCGTCTGGCCGTCGAGCACCAGCCGAAGATGATCATTGCCGGCTTCTCCGCCTACTCCAAAACCCTGGATTTCCCGCGCTTCCGGCAGATTGCCGACAAGGTCGGCGCTTATCTGTTTGTGGATATGGCCCACGTTGCCGGACTAGTCGCTGCTGGCCTGTACCCGAACCCGATCCCGTTCGCCGACGTGGTCACCACCACCACGCACAAGACTTTGCGCGGCCCGCGCGGCGGCCTGATCCTGGCCAAGGCCAATCCGGAACTGGAGAAGAAACTCAACGCTGCGGTATTCCCCGGCGGTCAGGGCGGCCCGCTGATGCACGTGATCGCCGCCAAGGCCGTGTGCTTCAAGGAAGCGCTGGAACCGGGCTTCAAGACCTATCAACAGCACGTGATCGACAACGCCCAGGCCATGGCCGAAGTTTTTATCGAGCGTGGCTACGACGTGATTTCCGGCGGCACCGACAACCATCTGTTCCTGGTGAGCCTGATCCGTCAGGGCCTGACTGGCAAAGACGCCGACGCCGCCCTGGGCCGGGCCGGGATCACCGTGAACAAGAACGCCGTGCCGAACGACCCGCAATCGCCGTTCGTGACCTCGGGTTTGCGCATCGGCACCCCGGCGATTACCAGCCGTGGTTTCAAGGTCGCCCAGAGCGTTGAGTTGGCTGGCTGGATCTGCGACATCCTCGATCACCTCGGCGATGCCGATGTCGAGGCACAGGTCGCCAGGAAGGCCGCTGCAATGTGCGCTGACTTCCCGGTCTATCGCGACTGAACCACAGAAGGGACAGGGCAACGCCTTGTCCCTCCTGCCAGCCTGACGACAAACCACAGGTTGGCTTGGGCCGAACCACCCGCTACAAGGAAAAACACATGGTCACTGTTGTGCAATCGGCCGGCAAAAACCCGGTAAGAATGGAAGTGGGTATCAAGCTGCGCGGCGCCGAAAAGGTTGCGCGAATTCCGGTGAAGATCATTCCGAGCGACGAGCTGCCACGCAAACCCGACTGGATTCGCGTGCGTATCCCGGCGTCACCGGAAGTCGACCGCATCAAGGCCCTGCTGCGCAAACACAAGTTGCACAGCGTCTGCGAAGAAGCTTCCTGCCCGAACCTCGGAGAGTGCTTCTCCGGTGGCACCGCGACCTTCATGATCATGGGCGACATCTGCACCCGTCGCTGCCCGTTCTGCGACGTTGGCCACGGTCGTCCGAAGCCGCTGGACGTCAACGAACCGGAAAGCCTGGCCATCGCCATCGCCGACCTGAAACTGAAGTACGTGGTGATCACCTCGGTAGACCGCGATGACCTGCGCGACGGTGGTGCCCAGCACTTCGCCGACTGCATCCGCGAAATCCGCAAACTGTCGCCGAACGTGCAACTGGAAACCCTGGTCCCGGACTACCGTGGCCGGATGGACGTGGCGCTGGCCATCACCGCGGCCGAGCCGCCGGATGTGTTCAACCACAACCTGGAAACCGTGCCGCGCCTGTACAAGGCTGCGCGTCCGGGGTCGGATTACCAGTGGTCGCTGACCCTGCTGCAAAAATTCAAGCAGCTGATGCCGCACATTCCGACCAAGTCCGGCCTGATGCTGGGTCTGGGCGAAACCGACGAGGAAGTCATCGACGTCATGAAGCGCATGCGCGAACACGACATCGACATGCTGACCCTCGGCCAGTACCTGCAACCGTCCCGCAGCCACTTGCCGGTGCAGCGTTTCGTGCACCCGGACACCTTCGCCTGGTTCGCCGAGGAAGGTTACAAGATGGGCTTCAAGAACGTCGCCTCCGGCCCGCTGGTACGTTCCTCGTACCACGCTGACGAGCAGGTTCATGGCGCGAAAAACGCTGCGGGCTCCAGTGTGTAATCGCTGCTGAAAAACGAACGGGCTCCAGTGCCGTCTGGCACACCCGAAACAACACGAAAAAGCCTCAGGCCGTATGGCCTGAGGCTTTTTCGTCGGCTGAGTAAGTGCTACAAAGCGCGGGGATTTATTGATCTCGGCTTCCGGGCTCGAATAGTCGCCCTGGATCACGCGCGCCATGTAGCACTCGCTCGATCAGGATGTCTTTCTCGGTCAAACCATAAAAGATCAGATACCGACCGTGACTGAGCATACGCAAGCCTTTAGCGCAGTCATCCCGGGCAACACCAAGATCCGGCTGCTCGACCAACAACAAGCAACGCTGGCGCAGCTCTGCGACAAACGTTCGGGCCCTGGCAGGATTGTCCCGGGCAATGTAAAGGGCAATATTCTGCAGGTCCTCTCGCGCCATCGCGGAGAACAACAGTTGCCTCACGAGCGATTTTGCTCGTTAGCGACTTGATCAATCAGTGTATCCAGTTCCGTAAATACCGTATCGGCGTCTATCGCTGGGCGCGGGTCGTTGCGGCTGGTGGCTATCGCTTCGCGTATTTCTGCAGCCTGCAACCGATCCAGAAGCTGTTGATATGCCGCTTGGGGTAAAAGATAGGCCGCTGGGCGGTTATGATTGAGCACTGCGACGGGCTCAGACCCCGCCTGCTCTATCACGGTGCTGGGGCTGCGCTTGAGTTCCGTGATGCTGACTGAGCGGCTAGCGAGTAGTTGCTCCATGGGCAGGCTCCAAGGTACTTAAAAAGGTACCTGATAGTGCTCGATTTACAGTACAAGGGTCAACGCACTTCAGACCAACTGCCAGCCACACCAAGGGACCGATTTGCACATTGCGCCGGAGTAAAAACGCGACGCTGTATCGGGCACCCTATTTAACCGATAAGGATTGGCCAACCGCCAAGTGAGTGTTTTTTTGCACGGACGTTTTTTAATAGTACTCATCGCCTTGGGCCTGCTGGCCGGTTGCGCGACGACACCGCCCAGAGAACAAAGCAACCTTTGCAGCATCTACCGCCAATACCCGGCCTGGTATGAAAACTCGCTGAAAATGGAGAAAATCTGGGGCCTGCCGCCGCATGTGGCGATGGCGATCATCAAGCAGGAAAGCAGCTTTGTGCACGATGCCCTGCCCCCTCGATACTACTTTTTGTGGGTCATCCCCTGGGGACGGGTCAGCTCGGCGTATGGCTATGCCCAGGCGCAGGATCCGGTGTGGAGCGAGTACAAGAGCGCGACCGGCAACGGCGGTTCGCGAGACAACTTTGACGACGCGATCATGTTCGTCGGCTGGTACGTTGCCGGCACTCAGCGTCAGTTGGGGGTTTCCAAGTGGGATGCCTACAGCCAGTACCTTGCCTACCATGAAGGACGTGGCGGGTTCAGCCGCCAGAGTTATCTGCAAAAGCCCTGGCTGATGCAGGTGGCGCGCAAGGTCGAGCAACAGGCGAAAGATTATGGCTGGCAACTCCGGCAATGCAGGGGCGAACTGGAGAGCAACCGCAGCTGGTGGTAGTCATGCCCTGGATGACGGCTTATCCGCGACGTCCACCTCGGCAGGCTCCTCCTCGTCGTCATCCTCTTCATCGTCGTCGAGCAGAAAGTCCTTGCGAGCTTCAGTGATCGCCCGGCGCATGTCTTCGCCCTTGATCGGGCAGTTGAGCAGTTGGGCAATGCGGTCAATTCTTTGTGTCACAGCTGGCCTCCAACGCACCAGTAATTGGCTTGATAGTGCTCGCTTTCAACGAACGACGCCAATGCCCTGAACACCCGGACCGCAATAGCCCTGTAAAACTTTCAGTCAAACCTTACCGCAGCTCACGTCATAGGCATCTGATCGTCATTTGCCGCCAACACCAACGCCTTCTGCTGCACCAGTGAGGCCGGCGGGTGCAACTGCTTCTGGAGCTCGGGATCGATGCGCAAGAAGCGTGGGACAACGTGGCTGACGTCGCCGTCTTCGTTGTTGTGGATCACCATGGTTCCCAGATCGCGCAGCTGAGCCAGATGCTCTTCGGTCAGGTTGAAGCTTATGCTCAAGCCTTTGTCATCGATCACCGGTGCCGGTAGGCGACGCTGGGCGAAGCTTTTGCTCTTGCGGTGCTGGTAACGCGCCCAGGAGATCAGGACCACCGCGTTGAACAGCGCCACCCACAAGTAGATTTGCAGCGTGCCAAAGCCGTCGAGCATCGTCGATTCGATACGCAACCCTTCGTGGGTATCAATCAATGGCCAGAGGCCGCTTACCAGCAGGTACAGCAAGCCGATCCAGGCCAATACCGTGAAAAAGGCATCGATGACGACCAGAAATGGTCGTTGACGGGTTCTGATGATTTTCATTTGCTGAACTCCTCGTCATCGTCATCCTCATTCAGCGGCTTGATGCCACGGTCGGGACTGACCCAGCGCGCACGCTTCTGATGTTGGCCAAACAGGACTTTGGGGAAGCTGACCAGGGTGGTGAGCAGGCTGATGAACCAGAACACCAACGGATACCAGACCACCCAGAACATGGTTTTCCACAGCCCGCGCTCGTAGCGACGGTCGATCAGGATGCTGACCGCAAACTGCAGCAAGCAGACCATCGCCAGCAACAGCCCGGTGAAGGCCGGCGGCAGCAACTGGTGCACGGCAATGGCGGCCGGTATGTCGACGAACTTGCCCACGCCCCAGAAAATCACCGACAGAAAAAAGGTGAAGGCCCAGCCGGTGGACAGGCAGTACTCGAACAGCAGCGGCCAGAGGTAGCGATGGCGGTACTGCCAGATGCCGCGGATGTTTTTGAACAGCACCTCGGCGCCGCCCTGGGCCCAGCGCAGACGCTGCTTCCACAGCCCGGACAGGGTTTCCGGCATCAGAATCCAGCACAGCGCGCGCGGCTCGTAGAAGATGCTCCAGTGATCCAGTTGCAGCTTCCAGCTGATGTCGATGTCTTCGGTGATCATGTCCGGGCTCCAATAGCCGACCCGATGCAACGCCGAACGACGGAACGCCACAATCACCCCGGACACGGTAAAAATCCGCCCGAAGACCCGTTGGGTGCGCTTGATCAAACCGATGATCGAAGAGAACTCACCGACCTGAACACGCCCGACCAGCGTTGAACGGGTTCGAATCCGTGGGTTGCCGGTCACCGCACCAAGCCGGGCGTTGTCCAGCATGGGAGCCACCAGATAGGCCGCCGTGTTCGGCGCGAGCAAGGCATCGCCGTCAATACACACCAGGTACTCACTGCGCGCGGCAATGGCGCCCATGCGCAAGGCCACCGCTTTGCCCTGGTTTTCCGCCAGGTGCAACACCCGCAAGCGAGGGTCTTCGGCAGCGAGGGCATCGAGGACGGCGGCCGTGTTGTCCTTGGAGCCGTCGTTGATCGCGATCACTTCGATGTTCGGGTAATGCTGGCCCAGCGCGGCATGAATGGTATCGGCCGCGTTATCGCCCTCGTTGTAGCAAGGGATGAGGATCGAAATCAGCGGCTCACCCGCCAGCGGCGGTGGCAGCGTATCGTCCTTCCACGGCCAGTGGCGCTCCCAGTGCAGCCAGAAATACAGGCCACCGGCGATCCACAGTCCGGACATGAACAGCGGATAGAAAAACACGAAGTCCATCAAGAATTGCCCGGTGACCAGAAAGATCAGCCCCAGGGGAATCCCCAGGACGATCGCCAGGACCAGCAGAGCTAGAAGTCTATCCAGCATGTTATGGATTCCACTTGTCGGAGAGCGCGGGACGCACGGTTTTCAGGTCCGGCTGGTTCTCAAGGAAGTTGTCCGGGTAGTAACCGAAACTGATCGCTCCCTGGCGTTTGAGGCGACCCATCCAGTCAGTCAGTTGCCCTCCATCGATGTCGGCGCCGCTTTTCTTCGTCCAGTCCCGGGCCTGCAATTCGAACACCGTGCGCTCCAGTGCTCCCGGCCGAACCTTGACCGTGGCCACCAACTCTTCGAGCCATTCACCCGATTGCTTGAGGGGTTTACCTTCCATCAACGGCATAGCCATCGGTGCGGTCCAGTCGTAGGTGCCGAGGAAGTCGTCGAGGTTCTGCGCGAACCAAGCCTCACTGGGCGGATTGAGCATCGGTTCGGCGAAGATGTTGCGCGCCGTCAGCACCTGTGGCCCACGAATGGCGCGAACCTTGGCGGTGAGCTCTTTGGTGAAGTCGATCAGGTAGCGACTCTTGAACCGAGTCCAGCGCTGCATCATCGCCGGATCATCGCGCAGGGCCGCCATCGACCCCGGCAAGCCGTTGGCCGCATAGGTGCGCAAGGCCTCGGGACTGGCGTCCTCGAAGTCCGACAGCACTGCATCGTCGTGGTAGAGGATGCCGTCGACCGAGGTCAGACGCGCCACGTCCTCGTAGATTTCACCGATGATGCGCCGCACGGTCGGGTCGAACGGCGACAGCCGTCGATACTGTCCCGGGTCAACCGAGGTCTGGCCTGTGGCCGGGTCCCAACGGGTGATCCGGGGCAGTTTTGGATCGAGGGCAAAGCTGAGCACCGGCATCCAGGCAAAAACCTTGACGTGGGCGCGAGTACGCAACTGCCAGGCCACCCGGTCGAAGATGTCCGCGCGAACCGGAAGGTGGCGGTTCGGGAAGTACAACGAGTGCACCAGACCGTCGCCCTGTGGATCGGCGAAGGCTTGCAGGAACACGGTGTTGGCGCCCATGTCGGCCATGCGCTGGATCAGCTTGCCCAGATTGACTTCCTGCTGGGCCGGGTCCGGGTCATAAACGTTGTCCAGGTCGACATGCACCACGCGCATCGGTGAGCTGGACTGCACCGCGACGATGCTGTTGGCAAAGTGTTCGCCATCCGGGTCCGAGGCCACCAGGAAACGCGGACTGCTCATCAGGTTGTCGAGTGCATCGAGCCCGTCATCCAGGGTCAGGGCCATCTGGTAACCCTGGGAATCGACCACCTGCAATGCGGTGCCATCGGCCGTGCCGTACGGCCAGACCCATACACGCGGGTTATAACCGGTAGCCTTGCGGATTTTTTCGGTAATGGTGACCACGTCCTTGCGCAGACGAGCCTGGAAATCGGCTTCCGACTCATAGCGACCGGTCGCAGCGTCATAACGACGAGTCGCCGCCGCCGGCTGCAGGTTGCCTTGCGGATTGGCCAGGATGCCTTTGTGGCTGGCGTCGGTGTGAGCGGCGATTTCCACCAGCCCGGACCTGGAAATTTCAGTGATCTGCGTCCAGGTCAAAAACTCCGAACGCGGTCGCATATCACCTGCGAAGTCCACGAGCTTATCCGGTGGTGTATCGATCCAGGTACCGACGGGCGCCAGCAAGGCATGCCAGTTATAAGCCCGCAGCACCGGTAGCACACGGGTGTAGAAGCTCGAATAACCATCGTCGAAACTCAACAGAATGGCTTTGGCTGGCAGTTCGGCCCCCCCCTTGCGCGCGGCGATGATCTGATCGACGGTGACGGGTTTGTAGCCGTTCTCACGCAGCCACGCGAGCTGCTCGATCATCCGCTCGGTGCGCACCGCAACGACCGCCTGATCAGGGTCGCGGTCTTCGACATCGTGATAGGCAATTCCCAACACATGGTTTTTCGGCCATGGCGCTTCATTGGCCGGCAGCGGTCGCTGTGCCGGTGGCGCAAAGGTCGGGGCTTGCCGGGCGCAGGCGCTGATCAGCAAAACGCCCAGCAGAAGGATGCAACGGGTCATCAGAGGCATCTTCAAACTCTTCTAGAAACGGTAGGTAAGGTCGACGAGCAGGCGCAGATCGGTTTCTCGATTGCCGTCGAAGGGCCGGTTGATCGCGCTCAGCGCGGCACCGACCTCGAACACATCATTCCAGCTCAAGCGCTGGCCGTAGCTGAGCAGGCCTACACCGCCAGTGGAGTAATCACGCTGGCTGTATGTACCGGCACCGACCTGGAACTGCTGACTCCACGAAGTTTCGTAGCGGTGATAGAGCACGTGATTGACGCTGACCGTCGGCAGGACGCTGAAGTCCGACTTGGGGTTGAAGTAGGGAACGTCCTCATTCTTGCTGTTGTGGCTGGTGCCGACCTCCAGACCGAGGTCGACCTGCACCCCCGGCGCGCTGTACACGCCTTCGCGTCCGGTCAGCAATGCTTCGAGACGATTGTTGCCATCGCTGAAGTGCGACGGGCTGACCGCCAGTTTCCACTCGCGGCTTTCGTTGGCGCGCCAGCGCAGGAAACCGCTGCCGCCGTTGGCGGTGACGTCACTGTTCAGTGCCCGCAGCGGCGTATTGGCCGAGAGGTAGTCGAGGCTGCCGCCATACTGCCAGGCATCATTGATGTCGCGGGCAATCGACAGGCGCGCGCCCTGTTTGTTGCCATAGCCGAAGTCGTGATTGGAGACTTGCGCTTCCAGTGTCATATCGCGGGTTCGGCGCTCGACACCAAGCCGTTCGACACGGTCACGACCGGTGCCTTCCTGGAAGTCACCAGTGGCATAACCGGCACTTGCAAACACACGCCAGTCCTTATCGATCGGTGGACTGTAGAGCGTGGTCTCAATGCCAAAGTCCTTGCTGCCAGCGACTGCATCGGCACCGTTGCTGCCACCGCCATAACTCTTGCCGCCATAGGTCGATACGCGCAGTTCGGCCATGTCGTGCACCTCACGCTGACGCTCCAAACGCTGCACCGCACGGTTGTCCGGGAATCGCGCAGCGACGTCATCGGTCAACGCATCGAGCTGGCGCCACTCCTGCAAATCCTGCGCGGTATGCCCTTGCGCGACTTCCAGACCGATATCTCGCGGCGTCATGCTCTCGGTTTCCTTGAGCAGATTTTCTGCACGGCGTGGCCAGGCACGCGCCAGGTAGACATTCGCCTGCGCCAGACGCAAACCGACGTTGCCCGGTGCTTGTTCGACCAAGGCATCCAGGCCTTGCTGGCTAGCGGGCAAGTTACCGCTATAGATGCCCGCCTGGGCGGCCAGTTGTTGCGCGTCCATCCATGAATCGTTGGGATTGCCGATCGGCAAGCCTTTGAGCTCCACCCGCGAGCTCTGAGTCTTGGCCAGGTTTTCGGCGACGGTGCGTGCTTCCTGCGGTTTGTCGCTTTCCATCAAGGCGTAGAACAGCGCCGTGGTGTCTTCTACCCGGTCAGCCGGGTCGGCGTCCGGTGCGACCAGCACTCGGCGATACAAGTCTGTCGCGACGTCCGGTTGACGTTGATCCAGATAGGAAGCCGCCACCCAACGCATGGCGTAGGTTGGAATTTTCACGTTTTCAGCGAGCAGTTTCTGGTATTCGCCGATGACCTCAGCCGTGCGCGCGCGGGCCTTGAGTGCGCCCATGCGGTCGATGCGCCAACGAACCACGTCGTCGTGAGCCTGTGCATCCGGGGTCCAGGTCGCCAGCAACTGGTCGTAGTCGCTCAAGGCACGATCGGCGATGTCGTAACGTTCTTTTTCACTGCGCGTGGCAAATTCCGCCAGCCGCACGCGCTCTGCCGCCACATCACCTTCGAGGCGGCGCTGCGTCACCGAATCGATCACCCCCGGACGTTGACGGGCCAGACGCAAAGCCGGCTCTGGCAGCCGTGCGCGTTGCAGGGCGAAAACGTATTCGCGGGCGACTTCAGGTTTGCTCCCGGCGCGGATGAACGCCTGGTCGTATTCGAACAACGCGTCATAGGTCGCACCGGAACGGGTCAAGGCGTAGCCCAGCGCCAGGCGCCGGGCCGGATCGTCAGGTTTGGCCGCGACGAGAGCCTTGGCACGGTTGACGGCCTCGACGGGGTTTCCAGAATCAGCCTGGGTCATGGCCAGGCCGAGTTGCAGGTCAGCATTCGCAGGTTCGAGCGCCAGTGCCTTGCGGTAGAGCTCGGTGGCAGAGTCCCAGCGTTTGAGATTGCGGTAGGCACGAGCGGTGGCGGTCAGCGCCTGAATCGGCAGCACCCGGTTGCGCCCCTGGGTTTCATAGACCTGAACCACTTCGGCGTCGAGACCGGCCCAACTGGCGATCTGCAAATGGTCGCTGACCTGGCCGGAGGTCACCTGGTTAGCAGGCACGTTGCGTAACAGCGTCAACACCGGTGCGTAGTTACCAGTACGCGCATCGCGAATCATTTGGTCGTAGGCGGTATCCGCGAACGCCAGACTCGGCCAAAGCAGTTGGCTGCACAAGGCCACGCGAATCAGAGGGCGCAAGCCAAGAACAATAAAAGGACGAGCAATACCTGGCATTCGTCAGCATCCTTACATGGCGAGCCGGAGTCTCATACCCCCCTTGCCTGGTTCGAAACGGGAAGTCGGGCAATCACCCGACAAGGTTTTGCAAACGCAGTATTTCACGCAAGGGTAGACCACTATCAGGAACACAACATTTATTCAGACTCAGTACAACGGCTTAACCCCCGTGCGCCCTACAGCCTTGATTTGCGGGCACCAGACAGCAAAACGCCCAGCCAATCCGCAAGTTCGGAGGGCCGGGCGCTAGCTTGTAACCTGCGGTCTAGAGCGTTCGCTTAAGTCCAGCGGTGGGTCGTTTACTGGGGTGCGCCAGCAGTGTTGAGCTTGCTCATCACGAACCCGACGAACTGTTCGACGGTCATCTTCTGGCCGTTGAAGTCCACCTGATTATTGGC
This sequence comes from Pseudomonas fluorescens HK44, assembly GCF_000217955.3. Lineage (GTDB taxonomy): Bacteria > Pseudomonadota > Gammaproteobacteria > Pseudomonadales > Pseudomonadaceae > Aquipseudomonas > Aquipseudomonas fluorescens_AQ. Next base: position 45,066 of record NZ_AFOY02000027.1, read on the forward strand.
GTAGTGCAGCTTGGAGACGATGTCGTTGCCGTCCAGCGTCGCCAATTGCGTGCCGACGGCCATGCTGCTGAACATGTCGCTGGTCGCGGCGGCTTGTTCGGCAACCGCTTTGGCATCGGTCTGGCCTTGCATCTGCGCCTGTACCGTCACCAGGTCAGTGATCATCGGCTTGGATAGCTTCAGATTGAAGTCCAGCAGGGCAATCATTTGCTTGCCCAACTGGTCGGGTGGCAGGTCCAGCGATGTCGGCTTGGTCAGGTCTATGACCAGGCTGGTGCGGCTGACACCGTTCGGGGTGGTGAACGAGAAGTTCTCCAGTGCGACTTGTGGCTGGGCGGCCAGCAACGTCTCCAGACCCGCCTTGACCTGTGCCTGTTCGGCGTCGGTCAGGTTCAGCTCGGGCGCCGGTTCACCCGCAGCGGCAGCAGCGGCGGCGGCCGCTTCGTACGGCTGCAGTTTGTTCTGATAGATCTGCACCAGCGACAGCGTCGACGGGATATCGAGGTTTTTCATGCTCCAGGCCATTTGCGCCGAGCCGAGGGCCTTGTCATTGAGGGCGATTTCGCCAATCTTGTAATCGGCACGACCGGCTGCGTTGGTCCCGGACTCGGTGGTGGAGCTCTTCATTTCAGTGTTCTTGAAGGTCATCACCGACTGTTTGTCGCCAAAGGTGGTCTTGGTGCTGGTCAGCTCGACAACGTTTTCCCCCAGGTAGTAGCCATAGCTGCTTTTGCTGAGGTTGCTGGCCAGGGTCAGGCCATTCAATTCGACTTTCACCGGGGACTGATCTTCGGCAACGCTGGTCAGCGTGAGGCTGTCCATGTAACCGTCAGCCTTGACCTTCTGTGCCTGGGCGCTGGCCGACACGTCGAGATTCAGACCGGAAAACTTCAGCGTGGACTTGTCGTCCAATGCCGTGTCGACGGGCAGCAGTTCAAGGTTGCCGCTGGTGGCATGGTCATAGCCGATGTTGACCACACCCTTGAGTGGAGACGCGTCCTTGGTGGCGGCGAACCACTTCTCGGTGGTCGGGGTCTTTTCCAGCGAGTAGTGACTGGTGGCCATGACCGGCAGCCATTTCAGCGACACCAGGCGCGAGAATGGCAGCGGGCCGTGTTCGATGTGGTCAACGAACAGCAGCTCTACGCCTTCAGGGTTCTCGCCGAACATTTCGCCCTGGCCCTTGAGGCGGTAGTGCGCGGTACTGCTGAACAACTGGCGATCCAGCGACACCAGCTCCAGGGTCGCGGTGCCTTTGGAGCCGACCATCGCCGTTTGCAGCTCTTTGTTGGCGTCGGCAATCGAGGTTTGCAGCACACCTTCCAGTTTCGTACCGGTGTACCAGGCGCCGCCGGCACTGATTGCACCGATGGCAACGACGATTCCCAGTAGCACGCCTGCTGATTTATTCATGAATGACCCGATCAATGTCCGTTGTGAAAGTGTGGTCGTCTTCCCTGAACCCTCGACGGGTTGCGGCTCGACTCCGCTAAAAGTGCGATGAGATTAGCATTTGCGCCGTGGAGCGGCCCAATGATTAAAGGTGAAAGAGTGTCTATGGCGTGCGGGAGCGGGATTTTCGTTGATCACTCGATCGCCATCGCGAGCAGGCTCGCTCCCACAGGGGATTCGTGTTGATCACAGATCCAATAATGAAATGGCTACCCCCGCCGCCCCCTGTGATCGCCCACTAAGCTTTCGCAGGGGGCTCATCGGAGACCGTTGCCATGAACAAAGTAGCTATTGCCGCCATCGATCTGGGAAAACACTCTTTCCATCTACACGCGCAAGATGATCGTGGTCATGAGCTTTACCGCAAAAAGTTTACTCGTGCGGCGCTCATGCAGCACCTGATGAATCTCGAACCCTGCACCGTTGTGATGGAAGCCTGCGGCGGAGCCCACTTCATGGCGCAGGAGGTCGCGAAGCTGGGACATACGCCCAAGCTCATTGCCCCGCATCTCGTACGCCCTTACGTGAAAAGCAACAAAAACGACTTCGCTGATGCCGAGCGATCTGCGAGGCGGCGACTCGTCCAACAATGCGCTTTGTACACCCCAAAACCCAGGCTCAGCAGCTGCTGGCCATGCTCAACTCGACACGCGATTCGTTCATCAAAGAGCGCACCGCGACCGTCAATCGGATTCACGCAGCGCTTTTGGAGGTCGGCGTCAGTCTGGCCACAGGCTTCAAGCCCATCAAAGAACTGCCCGCTCGGCTTGAAGCGAGTTCAATTCCTGTGCCCATCAAAAAACTTCTGACGAGGTTGCAGGAGCACTTCACCTATCTGGATGGGCAGATCAAGACGCTGGACAAGGAAGTGGAATGCCAGGCCGCCGAAGATGATCTGGCGGCTCGTTTGATGACCATGCCCTGCGTAGGCCCGATCACCTCCAGCGTCCTGGCTGCCGAATTGGGCGATGGCAAGCAGTTCAAATGCGGCCGAGGCTATTCGGCCTCAATCGGGCTGATACCCAAACAGCATTCTACGGGCGGCAAGACCGTCCTGCTGGGCATCAGCAAGCGAGGTGATCGCAACCAGCGGCGCCTGCTTGTCCAATGTGCCCGTGTTTACCTGATGCAACTGGACCGACAGAAAGGCTGGCTGGCGGACTGGGTCCGGCAGCTATTGGCCCACCATCACTCCAACCATGTGGTCTGCGCGCTGGCCAACAAGCTGGCAAGGATCGCCTGGGCGATTGCTGGCCCACCACACTGAATTTGATGCAGGGCCAACCGCGATGAACGCCTGACCCTGCTGTCACCCGAGCACCACCCACCTGGTTTTGCGATGCTGGATAACAGATGACGTGAACGGCTAACCGGCCTGACGACAACCCTGAGCTCCCACACGGCTGAAAGGCCGTTCGAATAATTAGGATCGTTAGGCATCGATTCTCATCGAGGCGCGGGGTTGCCACCCCACACAGACGCCGGATAGATGAAAGCAAGCCAAACACGCATCAAAAACAGTATTGCAGAAAAGGGGGTAACCATAGATGTGGGAGCGAGCCTGCTCCGGGCGGCGTTCCGACGATAGCAGTTTTATTGGCGCCGCATCACTTCAGGCAAACTCAGCGCTTATTCAAAACACTCGCCAACCGATCCCCACCCAACTGAATCACCGCCACCAGCATCACCAGCAACACAATCACCGTCAGCATGATCTGGCTATCGAACCGCTGATACCCGTAGCGATACGCAATATCCCCCAAGCCGCCGGCACCAATGGCTCCGGCCATCGCCGAGGAATTGATCATGGTCACCAACGTGATGGTGAAACCACCGACGATTCCCGGCAGCGCCTCAGGCAACAACACGTGCCAGACGATATGCCAGCGTCGGCAGCCCATGGCCTGGGCGGCCTCGATCAACCCGTGGTCGACCTCGCGCAAGCTGACCTCGGCGATGCGCGCAAAGAATGGCGTGGCGGCGATGGTCAGCGGCACCACGGCGGCCCAGACGCCGTAGGTGGTGCCGACGATCAAGCGGGTGAAGGGGATCAGCGCGACCATCAGAATCAGAAACGGAATCGAGCGGAACAGGTTGACGAAGGCCCCCAGCGCGCGGTTCAGCGCGGGTGCTTGATAGATGCCACCCTTGGAACTGGTGACCAGAATCACCGCCAGCGGAATACCCGCCAACAGCGCGATCAACGACGACACGCCGACCATCAGAAAGGTGTCGATAACGCCCTGCAACAATCGATCAAACCACATAACCCAGCACCTCCACCTGTTGCGCCCAGTGACTGGCGCGTTGACGCAATGCTTCGGCACCGAGGGACGAACCGGTCACCGCCAATAACAATTGCCCTAGAGCATGCCCCTGAATCCGTTCAACGCCGCCTTGCAGCAAGCGCACGCGCCCGCCGAGGGCACTGAACAGCGCCGCCAGGTCGGGCTCATCATTGCTGTTGCCGGTGAACTGCAAGCGCAGCACTACCGCGGCTTCCGACGATTGCGCTTGCGCCTGCAACCGGCTTTGCAGTTGGTCCGGCAAGCCGTGTTGCAGAGGCGCCAGCAGGGTTTTACTGACCTCGTGCTGCGGGTTGCCAAACACTTCCCAAACCGGCCCTTGCTCGACAATCCGCCCGTGCTCGAGCACCACCACCCGATCACAGATATCGCGGATTACCGCCATTTCGTGAGTGATCAGAATGATCGTCAGCCCGAGGCGCTGATTGATCTCGCGCAACAGGCTGAGGATCGACTGCGTGGTCTCCGGGTCGAGGGCCGAGGTGGCCTCGTCGCAAAGCAGAATCGCTGGGTCATGCACTAGCGCCCGGGCAATGCCGACGCGCTGTTTTTGCCCACCCGAAAGCTGCGCCGGATAGGCCGTGTGTTTGCCTTGCAGACCGACCAGTTGCAGCAGCTCACGGACCTTCTGTTCACGCTCGGCTTTTGGCACTCCCGCGACCTTGAGCGGCAGCTCGACGTTCTGCCACACGGTTTTCGCCGACATCAGGTTGAAGTGCTGAAAGATCATGCCGATCCGCCGCCGCAGCGCGACCAGACGGTCCTCATCGAACTCGCCGATGTCCACCTGATCGATCAGCACCCGCCCCGTGCTCGGTTGTTCGAGGCGGTTGATGGTGCGGATCAACGAGGACTTGCCGGCACCGCTGCGGCCGATGATGCCGAACACTTCACCGCGCTGGATCGCCAGGTCGATGCCGTGCAGCGCAGCGACCGGGCCTTGCTCGCCGTTGTAGTTTTTACCCAGGCCGATAAAGCGCACATGGGCGCGATTGAGTTCAGGGTGCAGCTCGGTCTGTTCTGCACTGCTGGACGGTGAGGTTTGCAGTCGAAGCTGGGCGTTGGCGGCATTCATGGTCAGCCTTCCCAGCCAGCTTGGTAGAGCTTGCCGTGGGCTTTATCCAGCGCGGCGCGAACCACCGGCGAATGCTGGTAGATGTCGACGAACCGGATCAGGCGCGGGTCGGTTTTGCTTTTCGGCTGGATCACGAACTGGATCACGTATTCCTTGTGGTCGAGACCGTCGAACAGCAGCGCTGACGTGGCATCAAAGGTCTTGGCCAGACGAATGTAGGCCGGGTAGCCCTGCACCAGATCGGCGTCGTCATACGCACGCACCAGTTGCACGGCTTCGACCTGAAGGATTTTCAGTTTTTTCGGACTGGCGACGATATCGTCTTCGGTGGCCTTGTAACCCACACCCGGTTTGAGGCTGATCAACCCGGCCTTGGCCAGCAGTTGCAAACCGCGACCGCTGTTGATCGGGTCGTTGGCGATGGTCACGCTGGCACCCTCGGGAAGCTCGTCGAAGCTTTTGTATTTCTTCGAGTACAGGCCGACGTTGTTGATGATGCCCGGCGCAAACGGCACCAGATCAAAACCGGCGGCGGCCTTGGCGTTTTCCAGAAACGGAATGTGCTGGAAGTAGTTCACATCGATGTCGCCCGAGGCCAGGCTGACGTTCGGTGCAATCCAGTCGCTGAACTCCACCAGCTCGACCTTCAGGCCTTGTTTGCCGGCCTCTTCGACTGCCGCTTCCAGCGGGATGGCGAAGGCGGCGGTGGTGCCGATTTTCAGCGGTGCGTCGGCGGCGAACGCTACCGAACTGAAGAGGCCGAGGGCCAGGGCCAGTGCTTTGACTGGGAGGGTGAGCAGGTTGTTTTTCATGATGGGTTTCCAGTCAGTTATTGAATGTGTGACTCATATTTGTGGCGAGGGAGCTTGCTCCCGCTGGGCCGCGCAGCGGTCCCAAAACCATTCTATGAGGCGTGCCTGTTAAAACTCGGCAGCAGGTTGTGCGACTGCTGCGCAGTCGAGCGGGAGCAAGCTCCCTCGCCACTACGGTTAGTGTCGGTAGGTGGATCCTGTATGTTGCTCGGGCAAATACGCCTCTGCGTGAAACAGCTTTTCGCGCAAGGTGCCTTCGTCATAAGCGGTCTTGTACGACCCGCGTCGCTGCAACTCGGGAATCACCAGGTCGATGAAATCGACATAGCTTTCCGGGGTGACGATGCGGGTCAGGTTGAAGCCATCCAGGCCGGTTTCCGTGATCCAGGATTCCAGCTCATCGGCGACCTGCTCAGGCGAGCCGACCACGGTGATGTAGCGGCCGCCCAAGGCGTGTTGCTCCAGCAACTTGCGCCGGGTCCAGTCGTTGTTTTGCAGGTTCTTGGTGGCGGACTGGATGGCGTTGCTTTTCACGTACTGGATGGGTTCATCGAGTTCGTATTCGGAGAAGTCGATCCCGGTGGACGCCGAGAAATGCGCGACCCCGGCCTCGGCGCTGGCGTAGCTCAGGTACTCGGCGTGCTTGGTCCAGGCCAACGCCTCGGTTGCACCGACGATCACGTTCAGCCCCATGAAGACCTTGATGTCCTCGGGGTTACGCCCGGCAGCGGCGGCGCTGGCGCGGACCTTGTCCACCTGCACCTTGGTCGAGGCCTTGTTCTGGCCGCTGATGAACACGCACTCGGCGTGTTGCCCGGCGAACACCAGGCCGCGATCCGAACTGCCGGCCTGAAACAGCACTGGCGTGCGCTGCGGCGAGGGTTCGCAGAGGTGATAACCCTCGACCTGATAGAACTCGCCGTGGTGTTCGACCTTGTGCACTTTGCCCGGTTGGGCGTAGACCCGCTGCTCGCGGTCGTTGATCACCGCAGCGTTTTCCCAACTGCCTTCCCAGAGTTTGTACAGCACCTCAAGGTACTCATCGGCCTGGTCGTAACGCCGGTCATGTTCGACCTGGGAGCGATGGCCCATGGCCTTGGCGGCGCTGTCGAGGTAGCCGGTGACGATGTTCCAGCCGACCCGGCCACGGCTCAGGTGATCGAGGGTCGACATGCGCCGGGCGAACAGGTAAGGCGGCTCATACGTCAGGTTGGCGGTCAGGCCGAAGCCGAGGTTTCTGGTCACCGCGGCCATGGCCGACACCAGCAGCAGAGGGTCGTTGACCGGCAACTGGATCGACTCCTTGAGCGGCACATCGGCCGAGTGCTGGTACACGTCGTACACCCCGACGATGTCGGCGATGAACAGCCCATCGAACAGCCCGCGCTCCAGCAATTGCGCGAGTTCGGTCCAGTACTCGACGGTCTTGTACTGGGTCGAGTTGTCCCGAGGGTGGGTCCACAGGCCGTGGTTGATGTGCCCGATGCAGTTCATGTTGAAGGCATTGAGCAGGATCTTCTTTGTCAGAGGCGAGGGCATCAGATAGTCCCCCGCAGTGGCGGGTTTTCATCGTTGAGGTAGTAGTTACCAATCGCGTGGTACTTCCAGCGCACCGGGTCGTGCAGGGTGTGCACGCGGGCGTTGCGCCAGTGACGATCCAGCCCGTGCTCGGCGAGGGTAGCCTGGCTGCCGGACAGTTCGAACAGCGTGCTGCCGGCCGCCAGGGAAATTTCCGTGCTGATGGCGCGCGCCTCGGCTACGGCAATCGAGGCCGCCGCGATCGTTTCGGCGTTGGTGTCGGCCTGGGCGCGGTCGAGGAATTCGCCTGCGCGTTCCAGCAGTGCTTCCGTCGCATGCAGGCGAATGCTCAGGTGGCCGAAGCTTTTGATCGTCAGCGGGTCTTCGGTGGCGTTGTCATTGCCGGAGTCGATCCATGGACGGGTTTTGCTCCGTACGAAATGCAGTGCGTCTTCATAAGCGGCGCGGGCAATGCCGGTGTCGATGGCCGCATGGAGAATCTGCGCCAGCGGGCCGACCGGGGTCGGGCGTTCGAAGGCACTTTGAAACGGGATCACGTCGTCTGCCGAGACGTAGACGTCTTCGAACACCACCGAACCGCTGCCGGTGGTGCGCTGGCCGAAACCGCTCCAGTCATCGATGACCGTCAGGCCCCGGCTGTCATGCGGGACGAAGGCCAGTTGCTGGACGCCGTTTTCATCGATCGCCGTGGTCGGAATCCGTTGTGCGTAGATGGCCCCGGTGGCGTAGAACTTGCGGCCGTTGATGCGAAAGCCGTTGCCATCGGGAGTCAGGCTGGTGACCCGGTGATGAGCGGTTTTGGTCCCGAGTTCGGCCAGTGCATTGCCAAAGCGCTGACCGGCGAGGACTTCGGCGTAGAGGCGCTTTTGCTGCTCGGGCGTACCGTTCACGCGCAGCACTTCGAGGGCATAAAAATGGTTCTGCGGGATCTGCCCCAGTGAACCGTCGGCCTGGGCGATCAGCGCGATGACCTTGGCCAGGGTGACGTTGGAAACGCCGGCGCCGCCGTATTCCCTCGGCACGCTGATGCCCCACAGGCCAGAGCGCGAAAAGACTTCCAGTTCGGGGTAGGGCAGGCGTCGTTCACGGTCGCGCAGGGCGCTGTCGCGTTTGAAGCCTTCGGCCAGATCGCTGGCGACGACAAGGGCTTGCTCATCGCTGGTGATGACCGCGACGGGGTGAGAAAGAGTCATGTGTTTCTCCAGAGATCTGGTCAAAAGTGTTCTGGTCGTTCAGATCCAGGAATGTCGGGCAGGCTTTGTGCCGTTCAGGTGATAAGTGCCCACGGCGTGGTACTTCCAGCGCACCGGATCGTGCAGGGTGTGCACGCGCGCGTTGCGCCAGTGGCGGTCGAGGTTGAACTCGGCGAGGGTGGCGCGGCTGCCGGCCAGCTCGAAGAGCTTTTCGCTGGCCAGCAGCGAGATCTCGGTGGTCAGCACCTTGGCTTCGGCGACCGCGATTGAAGCGCGTGCGGCGGATTCGGCGGTGACCGGCGCGGCGCTGACTTGATCGAGCACTTTCCCGGCTTTGCGCAGCAGCGCTTCGGCGGCGTGCAGTTCGATTTTCAGTTTGCCGATGTCGGCAATCACGTAGAGGTCATCGCTGGCGCGTTCGACGTTGGCGTCGATCCACGGCCGTGCGCGTTCGCGAACGAAGCTGATGGCGTCATCGATGGCACCGCGGGCAATACCGGCGTCGATGGCGGCTTGAATCAGCTGTGATACGGCGCCCTGGATGTTCGGGTTGTCGTTGATCCGCCAGTTTTCCACCACCAGATCCGCATCGACCCGCACATTGTTCAGCAGCACGGTGCCGCTGGCTGTGGTGCGCTGGCCGAAGCCTGACCAGTCGTCGATGATGCGCAGCCCCGGAGTACCGCGACGGACGAAGGCGATGACTTGCTTGCCGTCGTCGTTCAGTGCCTTGACCGCGACCCAGTGCGCGAACAGTGCACCTGTGGAGTAAAACTTTTGACCATTGATGACGTAGCCATCACCGTCGGCGGTGATGCGGGCCTTGAGTTCCAGGGTGTTTTTGGTGCCGCGTTCCGGGCCGGCGTTGCCGATCCGCCAACCGTCGAGCACGCTCTGGAACAGCTGCTTTTTCTGTCGTTCGTTGGCGGTGTGCTGGAGCAGGTTGAGAATCCCGAAGTGGTTCTGCGGGATTTGCCCGAGTGCCGGGTCGGCCGCGGAAATGATCGCGAAGACTTCGGCGATGGTGACGAATGAAACATCGGGGCCGCCGAACGCCTTGCCAATGGCAATACTGCCCAGGCCACTGCGGGTGAATTGTTCGATTTGTGCCCAAGGCAACTTGCGCTGTTGATCGCGTCGCGCGGCTTGCAAGCGGGCGACCTGAGCGAGTTCACGGGCTGCTTCGAGGGCTTGTGCGTCGTTGCGCAAAACGTGCGCGGGCAACAACAGCGGGGGAATGTCCAGATCACTCTGAACGTTTGCATCTGCCAAATTAGACATCAGCGCCGCTCCTTGGCTGCACGCAATGCCCTGGCGATTTTCACCGGGGTGATTATGTTCCTGACCATACCTACCTCACCTCTCATGGATAAGCCGCAGCGTGCGGCGAAATCAAAATCAAGAATGTCCGGTGGTCCGGTTTATATACCCTAAACGCGTATAAAAAATTAATGAACTAACTTTTAGGAATATGCATAGAAGGCTAGCTCTGTATCCTGTGGCGAGGGAGCAAGCTCCCTCGCCACAGTAAGCGCCTTATCGTCGCCAGGGTTCGGCGGCTCATAGCGGGTCTTTGGGTGGTACTTTGAAATACGTATTGGCGCAGCCGACTTTCAAGGTGCGCGCCGGCGCCCAGCGCGAGTTGTTACCGACGCGATCGAGGATGCAGTAGGTGACTTCCAGCCGGTTATCTTCACCGGCTTCAAGAATCACTGCTGACGGCACCCAGACGTTGATCGGGTGGCCGACTTCGCCGGGTTTGATCCTGGGCAAGTCCATGCGCACATCGCCCCAGCGCAGGGTGATTTCATCATCAGCCGCCATGTTCAGATAAGGTTCGATGATCAGTGGCACGCCACGTTTGATCTGGTTCGGATTGACCCCGTGACGGCGAATCATCTCGGGAATACCCAATGGCTCCAGGTGCTGGTTTTCATCTGCGCACAGGGTGTGTGGCTGACCACCCGGGCAGTCGAGTTTGACCTGGACCTGTTTCGCCGCGGACAGCGCCGGGCCTTGTCCGACTTGCATGAGCCGGTAGTGGATACACGAGCTGCCATTGCGGATAAAACTCTCGGGAACCCGCAGGTTGAGCGGCTGACCGACTTCTGCGCGGTTGAGCACCCTTGAGGCCACATAGCAGTTGTCCCAGAACAGTTCGATCAGATCACCTTCGTCCATGCCGGCATAAGGCGGTATCTCGATCAGCAGGTAAGCAGCGGTAGTGATGTTGATGGCGGAGCCGGACGACTGTGTCAGGCCGGGAGCCGCCAGTTCAACTTTGTTCGACATACAAGTCATGTGTGTTCTCCTTGAAACATCGCAGCGAAGTCCATTTCGGAAGTGTCGAAGGCGTTAGGGTAGTAGGCGATTAAATATATTAAAGCACTATGAAATACCTGTTAGCGACTAGATAAGGGAGTGGTCGGCGGAGTGTCAATAGACGCAAGTTGAGAACGTGGGAATACCAGGCTATTCAGATGTTTCCTACCTGTGAATAGCTATCGATGGACACGCTGTTCAGCATTTTCCTGGATGCGCTCGATTTGTGAGCCAGTGTTTCCGGCGTTTTCTGGCATTGGATCTATATGAGTGTGTTGGAGGTTACGTGACGGGAGGATGTTGCAGGAGGTATCTATATACCGCTTTCGACTCGGATGATTAGATAATTATGGACATCGATAGAAGGCGGGAGTGATGAGAGTCGAATAGTGCGGTAGATGTCACTTCCGTCCGTGGAAGTTGACAGTGGTTAATGCATATTTGGGTATGATAATTAGCTTCAGGAGTTGAGGAACTTATTGAGGAATTGCCGGGTTCGTTCTTCTTTCGGATTGGCAAACAACGCCTTCGCTTCACCTTGTTCGACGATGACGCCTTTGTCGAAAAACACCACCCGGTTCGCCACATCACGAGCAAAACTCATTTCGTGGGTAACGATGACCATCGTGCGTTTTTCTTCGGCCAGGCTGCGAATAGCCGCCAGCACTTCGCCGACCAGTTCCGGATCGAGCGCCGAGGTTGGCTCGTCGAAGAGAATCACTTCCGGCTCCATGGCCAGCGCCCGGGCGATTGCCACGCGCTGTTGCTGCCCACCGGACAACCTGCGCGGATAGGCGTCTTCCTTGCCTGCCAGGCCGACCTTGGCCAGCAGTTTTCGACCCAGCGCCAATGCTTGGTCCTTTGGCATTTTCTTCACCACCAAAGGGCCTTCGATGACGTTTTCCAAGGCCGTGCGATGGGGGAACAGATTGAAGTTCTGAAACACGAAGCCGACATGCTGGCGCAACCGGCGCACCAGGCTCTGCTGCTGGTTCAACGGGCGGCTGCCATCGATCTCGATGTCGCCGACCTTGATCCGGCCGCTGGTGGGTTCTTCAAGAAAGTTCAGGCAACGCAGGAAGGTGGTCTTGCCCGAGCCGCTTGGGCCGATGATCGCCACCACCTCGCCTTCTTCAACCTTCAGATCGATGCCATTGAGCACCACTTGACCCTTGAACTGCTTTGTCAGTTTTTCCACGACAATCATGGGGTCAGGACTCCTGGTCGTGCCGATTGACCCGCTCTTCCAACTGGTTTTGCAGGTGCGAGAGCACCGTTGCAAGAATCCAGTAAATCAGTGCGGCGGCAAGATACATGGTGAAAATTTCGAAGGTGCGGGCGGTGATCAGCTGTGCCTGACGGAACAGTTCCGGCACCTGAATGGTCGCCGCCAGCGCAGTGTCCTTGACCAGCGAAATGAAGCTGTTGCCCAGTGGCGGCAGCGCCGTTCGCGCAGCTTGCGGCAGGATGGCCCGGCGCAGGGTTTGCGCGCGGGTCATGCCGATACTGGCAGCGGCTTCCCACTGGCCGCGTTCGATGGAACTGATCGCGGCGCGGAGGATTTCGCAGGCGTAGGCGGCCATGTTCAGCGAGAAGCCGATCAAGGCGGCTGGCAGCGGATCAAGTTCGATGCCCAATTGCGGCAAGCCGTAATAGATCACGAACAGTTGCACCAACAGCGGCGTGCCGCGAAAGAACGACACGTAGACACGGGCGATCCAGCTCACCAGCTTGAAGCGCGACAAGCGCATCAAGGCCAGGCTAAACCCCAGCAACAGACCAAAGAACATCCCGCCGAGGCTGAGGATGACCGTGAAATACGCGCCCTTGAGCAGAAAGGGCGCGGAGTCCAGCGCGAGTTGGAAACCTGCTTCCATTATTGAGTGACGTCAGCGTTGAAGTATTTTTCCGAGAGCTTTTTCAGAGTGCCGTCGGCGCGCAGCTTATCGATGGCCTTGTTCACCGCGGCCAGCAGTTCAGGCTCGCCTTTGCGCAGGGCAATACCGGCTTCCTGACGGGAGAACGCTTCGCCGGCGGCGGTGGTGTCTTTGGCCTTCTTGGCGTATTCCAGCGCGGCGAGGCGGTCGATCAGAATGACGTCGGTGCGGCCAACGCGCAGGTCCTGGAACTTGGTCGGATCGTCTTCGTAGGTGCGGACTTCAGCGCCTGGCACATTGGCTTTTACCCACTGCTCATAGTTGGTGCCCAGGCCTACACCGACTTTTTTGCCGGTCAGGTCGGCGGCGGTCTTGATGTTCAGCGCCGCAACCTTCTTCGTCAGCACCAGCGCCTGTATTCCGGAAACAGTGTAGGGCTCGGAGAAGTCGTACTTTTTCTTGCGCTCTTCGGAAATCGTCACCTGGTTGATCACTGCGTCCAGACGCTTGGATTCCAGCGCCGCGAGGATGCCGTCCCATTTGGTCGGTTGCAGTTTGACCTTCACGCCCAGCTCTTTGGCCAGGGCTTCGGAGAACTCCACTTCGAAGCCGGCCAGCTTGCCGTCGGCATCGACGAAACTGAACGGTGGATAAGTGCCTTCCAGACCGACGTTGATCACGCCGGCTTCCTTGATTTTTTGCAGCTGCTCACCAGCCACCGCTTGCCCCAACAGGCCAGCACCGAGTACCAGGCCCAGCGAGCCCACCAGCAGATTTCGACGAAACGCGGAAAAATTCATGACAAGCCCCTGTGTTTTTTTATGAAGACATTTTTTGGAGAAGCAGGCAAAACCGAGAATAGAACGGCTGCAACATCGTGCCCTAAAAGCAGCGTATGCGTCTCGCGGCAATTGCGCCTGCGGCGAGACTATATGATGAGGCTTTTAGATGTGAAAATGATATAAATTCAGTTTGCTATTCTTTATTGGAATATAAAGGTTGCATGCAATTCCTGTGGCGAGGGAGCTTGCTCCCGCTCGGTTGCGTAGCAACCGCAAATCAATACAGCGCGACGTATCTGCAAGAGCCGGGTCGCGAATTTTTGGGATGCTTCGCATCCCAGCGGGAGCAAGCTCCCTCGCCACAGAAGATCTTTTTCCGGCTGGCTCAAAATGCCGAGTTATAGGCAAACAACGCGGGCGCACCACCGGTGTGCAGGAAGATGATCGGGCCGTCATTGAAGCGCTGCCGGCCGATACCGTCGAGCAAACCGGCCATGGCTTTGCCGGTGTAGACCGGGTCGAGCAACAGACCTTCCTGACTGGCCAGCAACTTGATTGCCGCCAGGGTGCCGGCGTTCGGCTCGCCGTAACGAGGAGCGAAATACTCGTCCCACAATTGAACCTTGAAACTCGCCGGCAGGTTCACGCCCAGCAGTTCGGCGGTGCGCTCGGCCAGGCCCTGGACCTTCGGCCGCTGGTCTTCGTCGCTGCGCGAAACGGTGACGCCGATTACCGGCAAGTCCGGCAATACTTCGCTCAGCGTCAACGCCAGACCGCTGTGAGTGCCGGCGCTGCCCGAAGCCAACACCACTGCAGCAAACGCCAGGCCGCTGTCCTCGATTTGTCCGGCCAGTTCCAGTCCGGCACGTACATAGCCCAGCGCGCCCAAGGCGTTGGAGCCGCCAATCGGCACCGGATAGGGTTTCTTGCCATTGCTGCGCAGACGCTCGGCCAAGGCTTGCAACTGTTGGTCGGCGTTGTCGAGGCTGTCCACCAACTCAACCTTGGCGTCGAACAGATCCAGCAGCAGCCGATTGCCATTGCCCAGATAATTGCGGTCATCGGTGCCGATCGGATTCTCCAGCAAGGCGACACAGCCCAGGCCCAGTTTGGCGGCAAGCGCTGCCGTCTGACGTACATGGTTGGACTGGATGGCGCCAGCGGTAATCAGCGTATCGGCACCTTGCGCGAGCGCGTCGGCGGCAAGGTATTCGAGTTTGCGCAGCTTGTTGCCGCCCATGGCCAACGGTGTCAGGTCGTCACGTTTGACGTAGACATCCCGACCGAGCCAGGTCGACAAGCGTTCGAGTTTTTCCAGGGCGGTAGCATTGGCGAGAAGATCCAGACGATTAAAACGAGCCAGCTGTTGTTTGATCATGGGGCCGCACGGGTTGAGGGAGATGACTGGACTATAGGCAGGCCGATTTGCTCGGGCAACCGACAATATCGCTTATGCCAAAAAGTGCTGATAACAGCACAATTCGTTCTTAATTCCGCTTTGAGCGCATACCGTAAAGTGAACGCCGTTTAGGCGGCCTTATCGTCCGGCCGCAGCACGTGAGGAGTTTTACCGTGAGCCAGCGTTCCAGCCATTGGCAATTACAGACCATCGTCAGCCAATTGCGCACCGCCCGTGACCAGTGGCGTGCGCAGAACGGTCGTATCAGCGGCGAGCAGGGCGGGCGTGAGCTGCCATCGCGCGCGGCGATGGCGGAGATTCTCGAAGCACTGTGTGGTGCGTTGTTCCCGATGCGCCTAGGCCCGGTGGATCTGCGCGAGGAGAGTGAAGACTTCTACGTCGGGCATACGCTGGATGTGGCGCTGAACGCGCTGCTGGCTCAGGCGCGGCTGGAGCTGCGCTATGTCGCACGGCAAAGCGCCCGGGTCGATACCGAAGTCGAGGCGCGAGCGATCAGTCTGATCCAGGATTTCGCCCTGGCCTTGCCGGGTCTGCGCAGCCTGTTGGATTCCGATGTGCTGGCGGCGTATCACGGCGACCCGGCAGCACGCAGTGTCGATGAAGTGCTGCTGTGCTATCCGGGGATTCTGGCGGTGATTCACCATCGTCTGGCCCACCATTTGTACCGCGCCGGGCTGCCATTGCTGGCGCGGATCAGTGCAGAAATCGCGCACTCGGCCACCGGTATCGACATTCACCCGGGCGCGCAGATCGGCCGCAGTTTCTTCATCGACCACGGCACGGGCGTGGTAATCGGCGAGACCGCGATCATCGGCGAGCGGGTGCGCATCTACCAGGCCGTGACCCTCGGCGCCAAACGCTTCCCGGCCGATGAAGACGGCCAGTTGCAGAAGGGCCATCCGCGCCATCCGATCGTTGAAGACGATGTGGTGATCTATGCCGGCGCGACCATCCTCGGACGGATCACCATCGGCAAGGGCTCGACCATCGGCGGCAACGTCTGGCTGACCCGCAGCGTACCGGCCGGCTGCAACCTGACCCAGGCCAATCTGCAGCATGATGACGGGACGCAGAAGTAAGCCAGCCGACACTTAACACCTGTGGCGAGGGGGCTTGCCCCCGTCGGCCGGTCCGCGCTCGGGCGAAGCAGTCGTAAAGCCTGCCTGCGCGGTTTTAGCTGAAAGAATTCGGTTGTGGATTTCGGGGCCGCTGCGCGCCCCAACGGGGCGATGCGGCGTTCCGACAAGCCCCCTCGCCACAGACGTACCGCCGAGCCTTGCGATTAGTCCTCACAGCCTATCCATGTTTAACTTGAACGTTCATTCAAGTTAAACCGGTGGCTCGCTGCCCGCTCACAACAGGAGGCTAGCCTTTGCTGAGTCTGTTTTTTACAGCCACGTTTTACCCCCTCGAGGTGCACGCTTCATGAGTGCATCGTTCACCCCTCCAAGCGGTCAGATCCGCATGAATCCGCCGGTGTTCTACTTCGCGGCGACCTTCATTTTACTGTTCGGCCTGGTGGTCATTGCCTTCCCGCAACAGTCCGGCGCCTGGCTGCTCGCGGCGCAAAACCGGGCGGCCAATACGGTCGGCTGGTACTACATGCTGGCGATGACCCTGTATCTGGTCTTCGTGGTGGTCACCGCCTTGTCTGGCTACGGCAAGATCAAGCTCGGTGCCGACCACGACGAGCCCGAATTCAGTTACCTGTCCTGGGCCGGCATGCTGTTTGCCGCCGGGATCAGCATCACGCTGTTTTTCTTCTGCGTGTCCGAACCGCTGACGCACATGCTGCAACCGCCGCAGGGCGAGGCCGGCACAGCGGATGCGGCACGCCAGGCGATGCGGGTCCTGTTTCTGCATTGGGGCCTGCACGGCTGGGGCGTGTTCGCTTTTGTCGGCATGGCGCTGGCCTATTTCGCCTATCGGCATAACCTGCCGCTGGCCCTGCGCTCGGCGCTTTATCCGCTGATCGGCAAACGCATCAACGGCCCTATCGGTTATGCGGTGGATGGCTTCGGCATCATTGCCACGGTGTTCGGTCTGGGCGCTGACATGGGCTTCGGCGTGTTGCACCTCAACTCCGGTCTCGACTATTTGTTCGGCATTGCCCACACCCAGTGGATTCAGGTCGGCCTGATCACGCTGATGATGGGCGCGGCGATCATCGTCGCCGTCGCCGGCGTCGATAAAGGCGTGCGGGTGATGTCCGACATCAACATGCTGCTGGCCTGCGCGTTGCTGCTGTTCGTGTTGTTCGCCGGTCCTACCCAGCACCTGCTCAATACTCTGATCCAGAACCTTGGCGATTACCTCGGCACCTTGCCGATGAAGAGTTTCGACCTTTACGCCTACGACAAACCCAGCGACTGGCTGGGCGGTTGGACGGTGTTCTACTGGGCCTGGTGGATCGCATGGTCGCCGTTCGTGGGCCTGTTCATCGCACGTATTTCCCGTGGCCGGACCATCCGCGAATTCGTCTTCGGCGTGCTGTTGATTCCGCTCGGCTTCACCTTGGCGTGGATGTCGATCTTCGGTAACAGCGCCATCGACCTGGTGCTCAACCACGGCATGAGTGCCCTTGGCCTGTCGGCCATCGAGACCCCGTCGATGACCCTCTACCTGCTGCTGGAAACCTACCCGTGGAGCAAAACGGTGATTGCCGTCACGGTGTTCATCAGCTTCGTGTTCTTCGTCACCTCGGCCGATTCCGGCACCGTGGTGCTCTCGACGCTGTCGGCCAAGGGCGGCAACGCCGATGAAGACGGGCCGAAATGGCTGCGGGTGTTCTGGGGGGCGATGACCGCGTTGGTCACCAGCGCATTGTTGTTTGCCGGCAGCATCGATTCGTTGAAGTCGGCGGTGGTGCTGACCTCATTGCCGTTCTCGCTGATTCTGTTGCTGATGATGTGGGGGTTGCACAAGGCGTTCTACCTCGAATCGCAGAGGCAGATCGCCCAGTTGCACTCGTTGGCACCGGTCTCGGCATCGCGGCGCGGCAAGGGTGGCTGGCGTCAGCGCTTGAGCCAGGCCGTGCACTTCCCGTCGCGTGACGAGGTGTACCGTTTCCTCGACACGACGGTGCGTCCGGCGATTGAAGAAGTGACGGCAGTGTTTGTCGAGAAAGGGGTGAACGTGGTCGCTCGACCGGACCCGGCCAGTGACAACGTCAGCCTGGAAATCGGTCACGGCGATCAGCATCCGTTCATCTACCAGGCGCAAATGCGCGGTTACTTCACACCGTCCTTCGCCCGCGGCGGGATGGGTCCCAAGGCGCTGCGTAATCGTCGCTACTACCGCGCCGAGGTGCACTTGAGCGAGGGCAGTCAGGACTACGATTTGATGGGCTACACCAAGGAGCAAATCATCAACGACATCCTCGATCAGTACGAGCGGCACATGCAGTTCCTGCATCTGGTGCGCTGACCGAGGCCGGTGCTGCTCAAGCGATGTTCAAGGTCATGAACAGCACCAGAGCGGCTACCGGCACACCGAACACCATAAAGCCCACCATCAATTCGGAGGTCAGCGGTTGCCCGGCGGTGATCATGCCGATGGCGCCGTTGATTACCGTCAGTGCCAGCCACAGGACGACGAAGCTGTAGGTCAGGGTCTGGCGGCTGAAGCCGAGCTTCTCACCGATGAACAGCATCAGCGCCAGCAAGACCAGGCCGAAGGTGATGATGATCGTGGTGTGCATGATGGTGTGCTCCCGAGCCGGTGTTTGTCATACCGAGCATAGGCGTCGTTTAGCACAATGGCGCTGGATTAGGTGGCGGTCAAAGGTCGCCACCCTCAATACACATTCGGCGTAAGGGCCAAAATCAAGAAGGATATGAAACGTTTCAGCATTTAGTCGAACTCCCCGTTTTGAATGCGCTGCCTGAGCGTATGCTGGGCAACGCTTGCGACCTCGTCGCTCACAACAAGAGAGGGCTCGATGACTTACACCGCTGCTGCTGATCGTTACGATTCCATTCCTTACCGCCGCGTCGGTCGCAGCGGGCTGGTGCTGCCGGCACTGTCGCTGGGCTTGTGGCACAACTTCGGCGACAGCACGCCGATCGATACCCAGCGATCCTTGCTGCGTACCGCCTTCGACCTGGGCATCAACCACTTCGACCTGGCCAATAATTACGGCCCGCCGTACGGCAGTGCCGAGATCAACTTCGGCCGTTTGCTGCGCGAAGACTTCAAGCCGTACCGCGACGAGCTGATCATCTCCAGCAAGGCCGGTTGGGACATGTGGCCCGGCCCTTACGGCCAGGGCGGCGGCTCGCGTAAATACGTGCTGGCCAGCCTCGACCAGAGCCTGCAACGCCTGGGCGTCGATTATGTGGATATTTTTTACTCCCACCGCTTCGACCCGGACACTCCGCTGGAAGAAACCGCTGGCGCATTGGCGACTGCCGTTCAGCAGGGCAAGGCGCTGTACATCGGTATCTCGTCGTATTCCGGGGCGAAAACCCGCGAAATGGCTGCACTGCTGAAAGAGTGGAAAGTCCCGCTGTTGATCCACCAGCCGGCTTACAACTTGCTCAACCGTTGGGTGGAAAAAGACCTGCTGGACGCCACCGATGAACTCGGCTCGGGTGTGATTGCGTTTACGCCGTTGGCTCAGGGACTGTTGACCGACAAGTACCTTAATGGCGTACCGAAAGATGCGCGGGTCAACCGTCCGGGCGGTGACTCGTTGCAAGCCTCACACCTGTCCGATGCCAACATTGCCCTGGTGCGCGCCCTCAACGAGATCGCCAAACGCCGTGGCCAAAGCCTGGCGCAAATGGCCCTGGCCTGGACACTGCGCGACCCGCGAGTGACCTCGGCGCTGATTGGCGCCAGCCGCCCGGAGCAGATTATCGAGAACGTTGGGGCGTTGAAGAACTTGAGCTTCAGCGTTGAGGAACTGGCAGAGATTGACCGGTTTGCCCAAGAGGGCGGGATCAATTTGTGGGAGAAGCCTTCGACGGCGGAGTAAGTGTTCGGCGCCGGATCTTTTGGTGCCTGTCAGATTGCTTTCGCGAGCAAGCTCGCGATGGGGCCAAAAAAAGCAGTAAAGAAGCCAGTGGCTCAGCGGAAAAACGGCACATCCCCCAACACCGTCGCCCGGTGCATCACCCGCCGGGCCGGTCGGTAATCGTCCACCGCAAAATGCTGGGTCACGCGGTTATCCCAGAAGGCCACGTCGTTTTCCTGCCAACGCCAGCGAATGGTAAATTCCGGCCGCGTAGCATGGGCGAACAGCAACCTCAGAATCGCCTCGCTTTCGGTTTCCGAGAGCTCATTGATCTTCGTCGTGAAGCCTTCATTGACGAACAACGACTTGCGCCCGCTCACCGGGTGCGTGCGGATTACCGGATGCGACAGCGGCGGATTTTTCTTGCGCGTTTCTTCCCACTGAGCCAGTGCTTCAGGCGTGTTTCCAAAGCGTTCCAACGGGAAGGATTTGACGAAGTCGTGGGTCGCGGTCAGGCCTTGCAGCAAGTTTTGCAGAGGCACTGAAAGGGCCTCGTACGCTGCAATACCGCTGGCCCACAAGGTGTCGCCCCCAAACTCCGGCAACAGCTTGGCGCTGAGCACCGCGCCGAGGGCCGGGGTTGGCAGGAAGGTTACGTCGGTGTGCCACACGGCGTTGTCGCGCACGTCGGTTTCGGCAGTGTCGAGAATCAACACTTCCGGCTGTTCCGGCACATTCGGGTAGATCGGGTGAATGTGCAGGTTGCCGAAATTCGCCGCGAAGCGTGCCTGCTGTTGCGGGTTGATCGGTTGCCCGCGGAAGAACAGCACCTGATGCCTGAGCAACGCCTGCTCGATTGCATCGCGTTGTTCGAGGTTCAGTGGCTGGGAGATATCGATGCCGCTGATCTGCGCGCCGAGGGCGGTGCTGAGTGGGGTGATGGCCAGGCTGCTCATGGTTTTCTCTTCAATTCGGGGTGCCGACTGTGGGAGCGACGGTGCGGCGATCCCACATGAATATTTAGTGCGCCTGGCCATGCCACGGCACCAATTTGCGTTGCAGCGCACGCAGGCCCATTTCCATGGCGAAGGCGATCAGTGCAATGACCAGAATCCCCAGCACCACCACATCGGTCACCAGAAATTGCGCGGCTGACTGCACCATGAAGCCCAGCCCGCTGGTGGCGGCGATCAGCTCGGCAGCCACCAGCGTCGACCAACCCACGCCCAAGCCAATGCGCACACCGGTCAGAATGTCCGGCAAGGCACTCGGCAAAATCACATGGCGAATCAGCTGGGCCCGGGTCGCGCCCAGCGACTGCGCGGCGGGGTCGACGGTACGCACGCCGGTCGCGGTGGCGATGGCGATCGGGGCGAAGATCGCCAGATAGATCAGCAACACCTTGGACAGCTCACCGATGCCGCACCAGATCACGATCAACGGCAGGTAGGCCAGCGGCGGAATAGGCCGGTAGAACTCGATCAGCGGATCGAGAATGCCGCGTGCGATGCGGTTGTGACCGATGGCGATACCGACCGGCACGGCCGTCAGGACTGCAAATCCCAGGCCCAGACCAATCCGGCTGAGGCTTGCGCCCAGGTGCTGCCAGAGGGTCGAGTCCATATAACCCGTCGTCGCCAGCAACCAGCCCTTTTGCAGGACCGCCGACGGCGGTGGCAGGAACAACGGCTCGATCAGGCCATTGGCGGTAACAGCCCACCAAACAGTGAGTAGAGCGATCAGTGTCAGTACGCTGATCCAGCGTGTGCCGAGGCGGCGACGCAGCGGAATCAGCGTCGATGGGCTGGCGGACCTGGCCGTCGTGGCCGGGATTTCATAACTGCTCATGCGCGCTCCTGCCGCTGGGCAGTGCTGCGTTGGGAGAACACACGGGCGAGTACATGTTCGCGGGTTTCGATAAAGCGTGGGTCGGATTTGATCGCTCTGGCCGACTCGCCAGCGGCGTAACGCTGACCAAAATCCAGCTGCAAGCGCTCGACGATTTGCCCAGGGTTCGGCGCCAACAGAATCAGATCCGTGGCCAGGAACACCGCTTCTTCAATGTCGTGGGTAATCAGGAACACCGGTTTGGCGGTACGCCGCCAGACTTGCAGCAGCAGTTCCTGCATCTGTTCGCGGGTGAACGCGTCGAGGGCGCCGAAGGGTTCGTCCATCAGCAGCACGCGCGGATCAGCCGCGAGGGCGCGGGCCAGGCCGACACGTTGTTTCTGGCCGCCTGACAGCTGCCAGATGCGACGCGCGTCAAAGCCTGCGAGGTCGACCAGCGCGAGCATTTCCCGGGCGCGGATTTCGCGTTTATCACGCGGTACACCGGCCAGTTCCAGACCGAAACCAACATTGGCCAACACGTCCTGCCAGGGCAGCAGCGCGTCGTCCTGGAACACCACGCCACGTTCGGCGCCCGGACCTTTGACCGGTACGCCGTCAAGGGTGATGCGCCCGGCGCTGGGTTCGACGAACCCGGCGATCAGGTTCAACAGCGAGGTCTTGCCGCTGCCGGACGGGCCGAGGGCGACCAGCAATTGCTGAGGCCCAAGGCTTAAGGAAATATCCGCCAGCACCGGTTCCGGGCTGCCTGGGTACTGTGCGCTGATACGCTCCAGCTGTAGCAAGGCCATCGCGGTCACCTCCCGATCAGTTAGTGATGTACTTGGCGCTGACGTAAGGGGCGTAGTCCGGCAGCACCGCCTCGACCTTGCCTTGTTCCTTGAGGAACGCCGCGGTGTCGGTGATGGCCTTGGTGGTCGGCGCGCCGAGGGTGATCACCTGATCAGCCGCCAGCGGGTAGACGTTGCCTTGCAGCAGCAACGGAATGTCGCTGGCCTTGGCGCCGGAGAGTTTCACCAGTTTGTCGACGTTGCCCTTATCCGCCAGCCAGGCTTGCGGGTCCTTGCGGTAGTGGGCGTAAGCGTCGAGGGTGACTTTGGCGAAGGCGCTGACGATGTCCGGGTGCTTCTCGGCGAAATCCTTACGCACGATCCACGCATCGAAGGTCGGCGCGCCGAACTTGGCCAGTTCACCGGAAGTGATCAGCACTTTGCCGTTTTCCTTGGCAACGCCCAGCGCCGGGTCCCAGACGTAAGTGGCGTCGATGTCACCGCGTTTCCAGGCGGCAATGATTGCCGGCGGCGCGAGGTTGAGGATCTGCACTTTCGACGGGTCGATGTTCCAGTGCTTGAGCGCGGCCAGCAGGCTGTAGTGACCGGTGGAAACGAACGGCACGGCGATTTTCTTGCCGATCAGGTCCTGCGCGGTTGTGATTCCGGAACCGTCGCGGGCCACCAGTGCTTCGGCGGCGCCGATCTGGGTGGCGATGAGGAAGGTTTCGACCGGAACCTTGCGGGTGATCGCAGCGGTCAGCGGGCTGGAGCCGAGGTAGCCGATCTGCACGTCACCCGAGGCGATGGCGGCGATGATGTCGGCACCGTTGTCGAATTTGCGCCAGTCGATTTTGGCGTGGGTGGCGGTTTCGTAAGTGCCGTCAGCCTGGGCGACTTTCGCCGGGTCGACGGTGGTTTGGTAGGCGACGGTGACGTCGGCCGCCTGAGCGAAAAAGCTCGCTGCAGCCAGGGATGCGGCCGCCAGGAGGCGTAAGGGAAAGTGCAGTTTCATCATGAAAGTCCTCATCAGGCGGCCGGGGTTTCGGCGTGTAATGAGACTAAATGATCTAAGAATTCTAAAATAAATAACTTTTTAGAATGAGCTTATGAGCGGAAAAACCTGGCAGCGATCCTGTGTACAACATTGTGGCGAGGGAGCTTGCTCCCGCTCGTCTGCGAAGCAGACGCAAAATCAGCGACGGGTTTTATCCGGTAAAACGCCATTGCTGGAATTGGGAGTCCTTCGGACTCCAGCGGGAGCAAGCTCCCTCGCCACAGAGGTGTATACCTAGTTACTGATCGCCAGAATGCTCGCCTGATACGACCCGACAAACACGTCGAAATCACCGACTTCGTTCTGCTCCAACTCGGTTTGCTGAGCCAGCGACGAGCGCGCCAGTTTTTCAAAGCGCGCCTGCTCTTCGGCTGCCAGCGGCTCGCTGCGGAAGAACTCGGCGTGAGCCTGGCTCTGGCGCAGGGAGAACCGGGCGAAGCTTTCCTTGTGCTCGGTCATCGCTGCCAGCACTTGCGCGGAAGGGGTCAGGGAAGGGTCCTGGATTTTCGCCCGTTGCACGTCGAGAGCTTTGCTGTGGGCGTCGCCACCGTGGCTCTGATCCAGCAACGCGGCCAGCGGGGCGATTTTTTCCAGCAGCTCCAAGGCCCACTCTTTCATGGTCACCGACTGGCCATCGCGTTGCAGCTGCAGGCCCGGACGACGACCTTCCTTGACCACGCTGAGGAAGTTCGAGGTGGCGTTGCCGCAGGTGGTGGCGGTCAGCAGCGGGCTGTCGTTCAGCGCGCAATACAGCAGGAACGCGTCGAGGAAGCGTGCCTCCGGCAGGTCGATGCCCATCGGCATAAACGGGTTGATGTCCAGCAGACGCACTTCGACGTACTGAATACCACGGGCCATCAGTGCCTGAATCGGCCGTTCGCCGGTATAGGTCACGCGTTTCGGGCGGATGTTGGAGTAGTACTCGTTTTCGATCTGCAGGATGTTGGTGTTGAGCTGAACCCACTCACCGTCCTGGTGCGTGCCGATTTCGACGTACGGCGCGTAAGGCGTGGCCACCGCTTTGCGCAGGCTGTCGGTGTAGCTGTTCAGGTCGTTGTAGCACGGCGTCAGCCCGGCTTGCGCGTTGCTCTGGTAACCCAGATCGCTCATGCGCAGGCTGGTGGCGTACGGCAGGTACAGGGTTTCGGCGTCGAATTGCTCCAGCTGATGGGAACGACCGCGCAGGAAGCCGGCGTCCAGCGCTGGCGAAGAGCCGAACAGGTACATCAGCAGCCAGCTGTAGCGGCGGAAGTTGCGGATCAGCGCGATATAGGCCGCCGACTGATAATCGCGGTCGGTGCCAGCAAAGCCTTCAGCCTCTTTGAGCAGCGGCCAGAGCTTTTCCGGCAGGGAAAAGTTGTAGTGAATCCCGGCGATGCACTGCATGGTCTTGCCGTAACGCAGGGCCAGGCCCTTACGGTAGACGTACTTGAGCTGACCGATGTTGGAGGTGCCGTAGTAGGCGATCGGGATATCTTCCTCGGCCGGCAGCGGGCACGGCATCGACGGACTCCACAGGTACTCGTTGCCGAGCTTGCTGTAGGCAAAGCGGTGAATTTTATCCAGGCTCGCCAGCGTGTCCGCAGGGTCCGGCAGGGCAGGCGTGATGAACTCCAGCAGCGACTCGGAATAGTCGGTGGTGATCTGTTCGTTGGTCAGCGCGGAACCCAGGCTTTCAGGGTGCGGCGTTTGCGCCAGGCGACCTTCGCCCGTCACGCGCAGGCATTCACGTTCGATGCCGTGAAGACACTGTTCGAGCAGAGAGAGGTTAGCGCGCTCGCCGAGCAGAGCCAGGCGGCGGTTGAGAAGTTCGCTCAAGTTGGATTCCTTCACGCGTCAGTCGCCCCAATATGGGGGTGGGCAGGACGGTCTACAAGGGTGAAGTTAAAACTGGCGTTTTCGCCTGGTTTTTGGGCTGCACAGGCCTAATGCCGGTCATTCAGGGATTAATCGCCGTCCTTCCCTGTGGGAGCGAGCAAGCTCGCTCCCACAGGGAAGGACGGCGCAGCTTTCGCAACGCCGAAATTAACTCAAATTGATGACGCGCATCTACAGGACAGCGAACGTGCCTTGTGCTTTTGCGACCAGTTTGTCGCCTTGCATCACGTCGGCTTCGACCACCAGCGTGCGCCGGCCCGGGTGGATCACCCGCGCCGTGCACAGGACTTCGCCTTCGGAAACGGCGCGGATGTAGTTGATCTTGCACTCGATGGTCGCGCTCTGCTGGTCGAAACCATGGGTACTGGAACAGGCCAGCCCCATGGCAATGTCCACCAGACTGAACAGCGCTCCGCCGTGCAGCTTGCCGCCGCGATTGCGCAACTGCGGCTCAAGCGCCAGGGCGACTTGCGCCACCCCGACCTCAAGACTGTGCAAACGGCAACCCAGCAGCTTGAAAAAAGCGCTTTCGGTCAACCCCGCAGGGATTTCCATCAGCGTTTCTTCAACTGCTTGGCGTTGGCGAACAGCGACGCCATGGCGTTGTTGCCTGGAGCGGCTGCCGTGGTTTCTTTACGCGGTGCAGGGCTCGAAGACTGACGCGGTGCCGAACCTGGACGCGCGCCACGAGCGCCGTCGATCTTCTCGCCCGGGGTGTCGCTCATGCGCATCGACAGGCCAACGCGTTTGCGCGGGATGTCGACTTCCATGACCTTGACCTTGACCACGTCACCGGCTTTCACCGCTTCACGCGGATCCTTGATGAATTTCTCTGAAAGCGCGGAGATATGCACCAAACCGTCCTGATGAACGCCGATATCGACGAAGGCGCCAAAGTTGGTCACGTTGGTCACCACGCCTTCGAGGATCATTCCCAGCTGCAAGTCCTTGAGGTCTTCCACGCCTTCCTGGAACTCGGCAGTCTTGAACTCCGGACGCGGGTCGCGGCCCGGCTTTTCCAGTTCTTGCAGGATGTCGGTGACCGTTGGCAGGCCGAAGGTTTCGTCGGTGTACTTCTTCGGATCGAGACGCTTGAGGAAAGCAGCGTCGCCAATCAGCGAGCGGATGTCGCGGTCGGTTTCAGCGGCGATGCGTTGCACCAGCGGGTAGGCTTCCGGGTGAACCGCAGACGAGTCCAGCGGGTTGTCACCGTTCATCACGCGCAGGAAGCCGGCGGCCTGTTCGAAGGTTTTTTCGCCGAGGCGGGCAACTTTCTTCAATGCCGCGCGGGTTTTGAACGCACCGTTTTCATCGCGGTGGGTCACGATGTTCTGCGCCAGGGTTGCGTTGAGGCCGGAGATGCGGGCCAGCAGCGCAACGGAGGCGGTGTTCACATCGACGCCGACGGCGTTCACGCAGTCCTCGACCACCGCGTCCAGGCCACGGGCCAGTTTCAGCTGCGACACGTCGTGCTGGTATTGGCCGACACCGATGGATTTCGGATCGATCTTCACCAGTTCGGCCAGCGGATCCTGCAGGCGCCGGGCAATCGACACCGCGCCACGGATCGACACGTCCAGGTCCGGGAATTCCTTGGAGGCCAGTTCCGAGGCCGAGTACACCGAAGCGCCGGCTTCGGAGACCATGACCTTGGTCATTTTCATCGCCGGGTATTTTTTGATCAGGTCCGCGGCGAGCTTGTCGGTTTCACGGCTGGCGGTGCCGTTGCCGATGGCGATCAGGTCCACTGAGTGCTTGGCGCACAGGGCCGCGAGCACGGCGATGGTCTGGTCCCACTTGTTGTGCGGTACGTGCGGGTAAACCGTGGCGTGATCCAGCAGCTTGCCGGTGGAATCGACCACCGCCACCTTGCAACCGGTGCGCAGGCCCGGGTCCAGACCCAGTGTGGCGCGTGGGCCAGCGGGCGCGGCCAGCAGCAAGTCGTGCAGGTTGTGCGCGAACACGTTGATCGCCTCGGTCTCGGCGCCGTCACGCAGCTCACCGAGCAGGTCGGTTTCCAGATGCGTGTAGAGCTTGACTTTCCAGGTCCAGCGCACCACTTCGCCGAGCCATTTGTCGGCCGGGCGGTTCTGGTTGGCGATGCCGAATTGCTGACCGATCATGCCTTCGCACGGGTGCATGGTGCCCGGCAGCTCGTCACCGACTTTCAGCGCGGAGCTGAGGATGCCTTCGTTGCGGCCACGGAAAATCGCCAGGGCGCGGTGCGACGGCATGCTTTTCAGCGGTTCGTCGTGTTCGAAATAGTCGCGGAACTTGGCGCCTTCTTCTTCCTTGCCGGCGATCACGCGGGCACTGAGGGTGGCTTCCTGCTTCAGGTAACTGCGCAGCTTTTCGAGCAGGTTGGCGTCTTCGGCGAAGCGTTCCATGAGGATGTACTTGGCGCCTTCGAGGGCCGCCTTCACGTCTGCCACGCCTTTTTCGGCGTTGACGAAGCGTGCGGCTTCGGTGTCTGGCGTCAGGTTCGGGTCGTTGAACAGGCTGTCGGCCAGTTCGCCGAGGCCGGCTTCCAGGGCGATCTGGCCCTTGGTGCGGCGTTTTTGCTTGTACGGCAGGTACAAATCTTCGAGGCGGGTCTTGGTGTCGGCGAGTTTGATATCGCGCTCGAGTTGCGGGGTCAGCTTGCCTTGCTCTTCGATGCTGGCAAGGATGCTGATGCGCCGTTCGTCGAGTTCTCGCAGGTAGCGCAGACGCTCTTCCAGATGACGCAATTGCGTGTCATCGAGGCTGCCGGTCACTTCTTTCCGGTAGCGGGCGATGAAGGGCACCGTGGAGCCTTCATCGAGTAGCGCGACGGCCGCTTCGACCTGTTGTGGGCGTACACCGAGTTCCTCGGCGATGCGGCTGTTGATGCTGTCCATAAAACCACCTGACAAATTGTGAAAGCAGGCTCGCAGGCGCACGGAATAAGGCCCGGCGAGTCTGGTTGAGCGGCCTGGCCAGCGCCGCTACCTGGATCAAAAGGCATCCCGTTGACCCGTGGAATCGAACAATTACTGCCGGGCGATGAAAAATAAAAAGCCGCCACCGGCAGTAACGATCAGACGTTGCCCGACACAAAAGGCTGCGCATTATAACCGCCGTTCTGCCCGATGGGGGCATCGCGGGCTGTAGGCATAAAGGCCATGTCGCTGGCGGTAGAGGAAAAATCTGCTAACAATGCACACGGTGCGTATCACGGCAGCTACGCCATAATGCGCACCGAGATCAAAGGAGCATCCAATGAGCAGCACTGCACACACTGCTGAAGGCGAAAAAATTCTTATCGTTGACGACGATCCGGGGCTCAGCAGCCTGCTGGAACGTTTTTTCGTCAGCAAGGGCTATCGTGCCCGCGCCGTACCGAACACCGAACAGATGGATCGCCTGCTGGCACGTGAAGTGTTCAACCTGGTCGTCCTCGACCTGATGCTGCCCGGCGAAGACGGCCTGACTGCCTGCCGCCGCTTGCGTGGCGCAAACAATCAGATCCCGATCATCATGCTCACCGCCAAGGGCGATGAGTTGAGCCGTATCAAAGGCCTGGAACTGGGGGCCGACGATTACCTGGCCAAGCCGTTCAACCCGGACGAGCTGATGGCGCGTGTCAAAGCGGTCCTGCGTCGCCAGTCGGCTCCCGTGCCGGGCGCACCGGGCAGCGAAGACGAAAGCGTGACCTTCGGTGATTACGAATTGTCGTTGGCGACTCGCGAACTCAAGCGCGGCGACGAAGTACACATGCTCACCACCGGTGAATTCGCGGTGCTCAAGGCGTTGGTGATGAATGCGCGTCAACCGCTGACCCGCGACAAGCTGATGAATCTGGCCCGTGGCCGCGAATGGGATGCCCTGGAGCGTTCCATCGACGTCCAGATCTCCCGCCTGCGCCGGATGATCGAGCCTGATCCGTCGAAACCACGCTACATTCAAACGGTCTGGGGCGTGGGTTACGTGTTCGTTCCGGACGGCACCGCGACCAAGTGATCGGTGATTTGTAGGAGCGGGTCAGCCGGGTAACGTGTCACCCGGCTGATTCGCGATCCGCAATTCTGCGAGCTTGGCTCGCTCCTGCAAAGTATGTAGCGGTTGTCTATGAAAACCCCCGTGTGGTTCCCCCAAAGTTTCTTCTCTCGCACGCTCTGGCTGGTGCTGATCGTCGTGCTGTTTTCCAAGGCGCTGACCCTGGTTTATCTGTTGATGAACGAAGACGTGCTGGTGGACCGCCAATACAGCCACGGTGTCGCGCTGACCTTGCGTGCCTACTGGGCAGCGGACGAAGAAAACCGGGCGAAGATTGCCGATGCCGCGACACTGATTCGTGTGGTGGGCGCCGGTGTTCCCGAGGGTGAACAGCATTGGCCCTACAGCGAAATCTACCAACGACAGATGCGGGACGAACTGGGTGCCGACACCGAAGTGCGATTGCGCATGCACGCACCGCCGGCGCTCTGGGTTCGGGCCCCGAGCCTGGGTGACGGCTGGTTGAAAGTACCGCTGTACCCGCATCCGTTGCGTGGCCAGAAAATCTGGAACGTACTCGGCTGGTTTCTCGCCATTGGCTTGTTATCCACCGCGTCGGCGTGGATTTTCGTCAGCCAGCTCAACCAGCCGCTCAAACGGCTGGTGGATGCCGCCCGGCAACTGGGCCAGGGGCGCAGCGTGCGCCTGCCGATCAGCGACACGCCGAGTGAAATGACCGAGGTCTATCGGGCGTTCAACCAGATGGCGGAAGACGTTGAACAGGCCGGCCGCGAGCGTGAATTGATGCTCGCCGGGGTTTCACACGACCTGCGCACGCCGCTGACCCGCTTGCGTCTGTCGCTGGAGCTGATGGGCAACCACAGCGACCTGAGTGACGACATGGTGCGTGACATCGAAGACATGGACGCGATTCTCGACCAGTTCCTGGCATTCATTCGCGATGGTCGGGATGAGTCGGTCGAGGAGGTCGACCTGAGTGATCTGGTGCGCGAAGTGGCGGCGCCTTACAACCAGAACGAGGAGCGGGTGCGCTTGCGCCTGGAGCCGATTCAGCCGTTCCCGTTGCGCCGGGTATCGATGAAACGCCTCTTGAACAACCTGATCGGTAACGCCTTGCATCACGCTGGCAGCGGCGTTGAGGTGGCGGCGTATGTTTCGGGTGACGTCAGCGCGCCGTACGTGGTGCTGAGCGTCATGGACCGTGGCGCCGGGATCGATCCGTCAGAGCTGGAAGCGATCTTCAACCCCTTCACCCGTGGCGACCGCGCGCGGGGCGGCAAGGGCACCGGACTGGGGCTGGCCATCGTCAAGCGGATTGCTTCGATGCATGGCGGTAATGTTGAACTGCGCAATCGTTCGGGTGGCGGGTTGGAAGCTCGGGTGCGGTTGCCGCTTGGTTTGATGTTGCCGAGAGATGCGGTTTAATCGCTGAAGGTGACCATTGTGGCGAGGGAGCTTGCTCCCGTTCGGCTGCTCAGCAGCCGCAAAACCAGACAACCGTGTTTTGACTGAAAGCACGCGGTTGCTGGGATGGGGAGTCCTTCGGCCTCCAGCGGGAGCAAGCTCCCTCGCCACCATGGGACTGGCCGAGCGTTAGCCTTTCCCCTTGGTCCGCGTCATATTCGGCCCGCCGTTCTTCTCGATGTGCTCAATGATGATCCCCGCCACGTCCTTGCTGGTGGTGGTTTCGATCCCTTCCAGACCCGGCGACGAGTTCACTTCCATCACCAGCGGTCCGTGGTTGGAGCGCAGGATATCCACGCCCGCCACGCTCAGGCCCATGACCTTGGCTGCACGCAGGGCGGTCATGCGCTCTTCGGGGGTGATCTTGATCAGGCTGGCGCTGCCGCCACGGTGCAGGTTGGAGCGGAACTCGCCGGGCTTGGCCTGACGCTTCATCGCGGCGATCACCTTGTCGCCGACCACGAAGCAGCGAATGTCCGCGCCGCCGGCTTCCTTGATGTATTCCTGAACCATGATGTTCTGCTTGAGGCCCATGAACGCCTCGATCACCGACTCTGCCGCCGTCGCCGTTTCACACATCACCACACCGATGCCCTGGGTGCCTTCCAGCACCTTGATCACCAACGGTGCGCCATTGACCATTTCGATCAGATCGGGAATGTCGTCCGGCGAGTGAGCAAAACCGGTGACCGGCAAACCGATACCGCGACGTGAAAGCAGCTGCAGCGAGCGCAGTTTGTCCCGCGAGCGGGCGATGGCCACCGACTCGTTGAGCGGGAACACGCCCATCATTTCGAACTGGCGCAACACCGCGCAGCCATAAAAAGTCACCGAGGCGCCAATCCGCGGGATCACAGCGTCAAAACCTTCCAGCGGCTTGCCGCGGTAGTGGATCTGCGGCTTATGACTGGCAATGTTCATATAGGCGCGCAGGGTATCGATCACCACCATCTCATGGCCGCGTTCGATGCCGGCTTCAACCAAACGACGAGTGGAATACAGACGCGGGTTCCGCGACAGCACAGCGATCTTCATGCAACACCTGTGGAAGAGATAGTGGACACCGGAAACACCGGCTTGTCTTGAACGTATTTAATGCCTGGATTGACCACCAACTGGCCGTCGATCAGGGCTTTGGAACCGAGTAACAGGCGATAACGCATTGACTTGCGGCAGGCGAGCGTGAACTGCACTCGCCAAACCCGATCGCCGAGCGCCAGGGTGGTGCTGATCACGTAACGCACCTGTGCTTGGCCGTTGGAGCTTTTAATGGTTTTCATCGTCACCAGCGGCGCTTCACAGCGGCGGTGACGCAACTGCACCACCGTGCCCAGGTGCGCGTTGAAACGCACCCACGTTTCCCCGTCGCGCTCAAACGGTTCGATTTCGGTGGCATGCAGGCTGGAGGTGCTGGCGCCGGTATCGATCTTCGCCCGCAGGCCCGCGACTCCCAAATCAGGGAGCGCCACCCACTCGCGCAGACCCACAACGGTCAAATGGTCAAATGTCTTCAAATGTGCTCAACCGGTGAGGAACCGTTCGCACCGCAAAGCGGCCGAATTTGCGGTATTCACGCAGAATAAAGGTTAAAAGGCGACAGATATCTACGGCCCGGATTCTCGGCTGCCGAGCGAGGCCCGAAAGCGTCGCGCATTGTATGCTGAACCGGTGAAATTCATGGCACGACAGAAACGGTAGTACAGTTCAGAAATATTTCAGAATGAGGAAAACCCATGGCACAAAAAAACGAAGAGGACGACAAAGTCCGTCTCGATAAGTGGTTGTGGGCGGCGCGCTTCTACAAAACCCGTGCGCTGGCCAAAGCAGCGATTGAGAGTGGCAAGGTGCATTGCCGGGGTGAGCGCTGCAAGCCGGGCAAAGAGCCGAGGGTTGGTGACGAGTTTCAGATTCGCGCCGGTTTCGATGAGCGCACCGTGGTGGTCCAGGCACTTTCGATCGTCCGTCGTGGCGCCCCCGAGGCACAGACGTTGTACGTTGAGACCGAAGCCAGCATCGCCAAACGCGAAAACGCCGCAGCCCTGCGCAAAGCCGGCGCCCTGGGCGTCAGCACCGACGGTAAACCGAGCAAGAAACAGCGCCGGGACCTGTTCAAGTTTCATGGCAGCAGCGCGGAGTGAGAGGTGATCGTTCCCCACGCTCTGCGTGGGAATGCCGCCACGGACGCTCCGCGTCCGCTTTAAAAAACCGATAGTACTAACGGGACTAAACCACCCAGCGTCCCTATGCCGCTGTTCGACCTTGCTTGGAACAAACCCGGATTGTTCATAAAATGCCTGTCATGGCCAATATTAATGCACCAGAACGGTGCGCAAGGCGCGACTCTCAGCCCTTGTCATCCTTTAGTCTTCACTTCAGATACCCAGACCTATGACTGATCTACCGGATACCGACTACACCCAACGCTTCATCTTCGATGACAGCGACGCCCGCGGCGAGCTGGTTGCGTTGGAGCGTAGCTATGCCGAAGTCCTCGCCAAACACCCCTATCCGGAGCCGGTCGCGCAACTGCTCGGCGAACTGATGGCGGCTGCGGCGTTGCTGGTCGGCACCTTGAAATTCGATGGTTTGCTGATCCTGCAGGCGCGTTCCGAAGGCCCGGTGTCGCTGCTGATGATCGAGTGCTCCAGCGAGCGTGAAATCCGTGGTCTGGCCCGTTATGACGCAGACCTGATCGCCGCCGACGCGACCTTGGCCGACATGATGCCCAACGGCATGCTGGCGCTCACCGTCGACCCGACCCAGGGCCAGCGTTATCAGGGCATCGTCGACCTCGACGGTGCGACCCTGGCAGACTGCTTCACCAACTATTTCGTCATGTCCCAGCAAGTCGGCACCCGCTTCTGGCTGCACGCCGATGGCCGTCGCGCCCGTGGTCTGCTGCTGCAACAACTGCCGGCCGACCGCCTGAAAGACGAAGAAGACCGCGCCGCCAGCTGGCAGCACATCACCGCGCTGGGCAGCACCCTGACCGCCGATGAACTGCTGAGTCTGGACAACGAAACCATCTTGCATCGTCTCTACCACGAAGAGCAGGTGCGCCTGTTTGACGTGCAGAAACTACGCTTCCGTTGCAGCTGCTCGCGTGAGCGTTCGGGCAATGCGCTGGTCAGCCTGGGTCAGGAAGATGCTCAGGCGCTGGTCATCGAACACGGTGGACACATCGAGATCGACTGCCAGTTCTGCAACCAGCGCTACCTGTTCGATGCGGCCGATATCACCCAATTGTTCGCCGGAGCGGGTGTCGATACGCCGTCAGATACCCGTCACTAAAACGCTTCAGTGCAGGTAAATTCACTGGTAAACGCCGGAATAACGCCGTCCTGACGGGAGGGCCCTACTATTTTTGGGCTTTTCTGGCATAATCCGGCCCACTTTTTTCGCGGTAGTAGTGCACAACTTTCTACTACAAAACGTTTGGAGCACTCGGCCACTGGCCGACGGGGAACCTCATGACGCAAGCCAATAACGCCGTGTACACCGATCTGAGTGTTGATGATCTGGTTAAAGAAGCCCTGAAGCGCGGTGAAGGCGAGCTTGCCGACACTGGCGCGCTGGTGGTTCGCACCGGTCACCGTACTGGTCGTTCGCCAGTCGACCGTTTCATCGTTGAAGAGCCAACCACTCAGGCCGCTATCGCCTGGGGCCCGATCAACCGCAAGTTCCCGGCCGACAAGTTCGATGCCCTGTGGGACCGCGTTGAGGCGTTCAACAACGCGCAAGAGCATTTCGTTTCCCACGTGCACGTAGGTTCGGCTGAAGAGCACTACCTGGCCGTGAAAATGACCACCCAGACTGCCTGGCAGAACCTGTTCGGTCGTTGCCTGTTCATCAACCCGGCCCAGTACAACCCGGCCGGTCGTGAAGAGTGGCAAGTTCTGAACGTCGCCAACTTCGAGTGCGTGCCAGAGCGTGACGGCACCAACTCCGACGGCTGCGTGATCATCAACTTCGCCCAGAAGAAAGTGCTGCTCGCCGGCATGCGCTACGCCGGTGAAATGAAGAAAGCCATGTTTTCGGTGCAGAACTTCCTGCTGCCGGCCGCCGACGTACTGCCGATGCACTGCGCCGCCAACATCGGCGAAGAGGGCGACGTGACCCTGTTCTTCGGTCTGTCCGGCACCGGCAAGACCACCCTGTCCGCCGACGAAAGCCGTTACCTGATCGGTGACGACGAACACGGCTGGGGCGAGGGCGTGGTGTTCAACATCGAAGGCGGTTGCTATGCCAAGTGCATCGACCTGTCCGAGAAGAACGAGCCGGTCATCTGGAAAGCCATCAAGCACGGCGCCGTCCTGGAAAACGTTGTGATCGACGACGCCAAGCACGCCGACTACACCGATGTCAGCCTGACCCAGAACAGCCGCGCCGCCTACCCGCTGGAGCACGTTGCCAAGCGTTCCGAGAAGAACCTGGGCGGCGAGCCAAACGCAGTGATCTTCCTGACTTGCGACCTGACCGGCGTGCTGCCGCCAGTGTCGATCCTCAATGAAGAACAAGCGGCCTACCACTTCCTGTCCGGCTACACCGCACTGGTGGGCTCGACTGAAATGGGTTCGGGCAGCGGCATCAAGTCGACCTTCTCCACCTGCTTCGGCGCACCGTTCTTCCCGCGTCCGGCTGGCGAATACGCAGAGCTGCTGATCAAGCGCATCCGCGGCTTCGGCTCCAAGGTCTACCTGGTCAACACCGGCTGGACCGGCGGCGGCTACGGCGTCGGCAAACGCTTCAACATCCCGACCACTCGCGGCGTGATCGCAGCGATCCAGAGCGGCGCGTTGATCGGTGCTGAAACCGAACACCTCGACACTATCAACCTCGACGTGCCATTGGCTGTGCCAGGCGTTGAAACCGGCCTGTTGAACCCACGTAACACCTGGGCTGACAAGGCTGCTTACGATGAGGCTGCTAAAGCGCTGGCCGGTCTGTTTGTTGAGAACTTCAAGAAGTTCGACGTGAGCGACGCGATCAAGGCTGCTGGGCCGAAGTTGTAATGATTCGGTAGTGGTTTGAGGTAAGAGAAAGCCGCCCTTCGGGGCGGCTTTTTGTGAGCGCTGGACGAACGACGCCCATGCCAGGAATCTTAATTGACGGAAAACCGAAACGCGGGCGCCATGTTGTCTTGTTCACGCTTGGACAGCCCTAAAGCGTTAGCCACTGTCGGCCATTGACTGACCACTTCCTGGAAGTTCTCAATAATTTCGTCTGCGTCTTTGCGGCTGACACGAAAGTACTCTGCAACCTCGCGAGCGAGCTCCAAATCCAACGCGTTGTCGGAGTCGGTGATGTTGAGTTTCAATCCGTCGGCGTGTGCTACCGGGTTCATGTCGTAGGCATCGGATAGGCGCCATCCCCGGCCGGGGTCAAGGATAAAACCATGGTTGCGCAGGTGGTCGTCGGTATTGGAGATCAGGATGTTGAACACGATGCGGGACCACAGCTCGCGCAGATCTGCCTTGGTTTCTGAACCGTGGTTAATGAGCACTTCAGCCAGCTCCAGGTAACTGGCGCCTACCAATGCATCATCACCGTCAATACGATCGGTCATGGTCATGGCTGAGGCGAAGTGCAGTCGGCCGCCCTTTTCGGTACGGTCGAAACGCTTGACCATGAAGCAGTGATGATCGCTCGCGAAGCAGCGTGCAATTCCGTTCGCGACCCGTAAGCCACAATGACTCGCCAAGGCATTCACCACCATTTCCCAACCGCCGACGTCGTACTCATCACGAGTGCTTGGGAACTTGGCGATCCACAAATGGCCTTGCTCGTCAGCAACGCTGGCCTTGGGTCTGGCACCACCCAGTGAGCCACCTGGCGCTATCAGCATTCTCAGCCACTCGCGCCCATCGGGCGACGTGTTATCCGGGTCGCTTTCCAAGGCGCGACTTGCTTCTTCCAAGGCGCGCAACTCGACGAAGGGTGGGGCTGC
The DNA here is from genome assembly GCF_000217955.3 of Pseudomonas fluorescens HK44. GTDB lineage: Bacteria > Pseudomonadota > Gammaproteobacteria > Pseudomonadales > Pseudomonadaceae > Aquipseudomonas > Aquipseudomonas fluorescens_AQ. The sequence continues at coordinate 81,743 of NZ_AFOY02000027.1, forward strand.
CAACCCATCGCGATCATCCAGGAAATTGCCTTCGTCATTGAGCTTGTAGCGGATTGCCCCGACCCGATAGAGGTCATGAACACCTAAAAGGAAATCCGACTCGTACAGCTTGGTGCCTTTGGGGACCAGTCCGTCACGGATATCTCGTTCCAGTCGACGTTTCATCAGCAATTGACCCCAGCGATCCGGGCTTGAGTCGGCAAAAACGCCAAAGCGTGATTGATGTTGGCCGGGGAATTGTCGGCCCTCGTAGAGCCCGATACGGGGATCGAGCGATGTGAAGTTCAACTCAGGATCGGCCAATGCAGCAGCGTCGTACTCAAACTCGAATACGTTGTTGGAGCGGACCTTGTTGGCGTGGAGGAATCCAAGACGCCTAGGGCCGTTCAAGGATTCCCAATCTGCATACACGGCGATCAGTGTCATTTTTCACCTGTCGTAGGCTTAGGCTTTTTTTTCTGGGTCAACAAACTGGATAAAGAGTGGGTGTTGATTGGGAAGTCATGGGCAAGATTCAGATTTGAGGCGGGGTCTCCAATCACTTCCGTCATCTTGTCGCTGACAACAGACGATTTTTTTGTTGGCCTCACGCTGCGAGCTCGTTGGCGTTTGTTGGCGGCGAGGTTGGCTCCCGGCGTTAATTGCGCGTCTTGCAGTTGGCGCCCTACCTCATCCACGGCTGCGAGCTTGTTCAAGTCTTTCTCCAGACCGAGCACCTGCATAACTGACAAATAGGCGCCCATCGTCACACCTGATCCGCCTGACTCCAGAGAGCGCAATGTGGTCAGTGACATGCCAGCCCTCTCGGCCACTTGCTTGGCCGTCAGTTTTCGGCGCAGTCGAGCAAGTTTCAGGCGCTCACCAAACTCGGAGAGCAGCTTGTTTGTGGAGGGCAGGAGCGGCGCCGTTTTCTTAGCCATGTGCCATTATTCCTTCATTTTTTGGCTTTAACTGCCAGAATAATAGCACTTAAGTGAAGCGCTGCCGCTTGACCAAAAATCACACAACCAGCCTGCCCCTTACCGTGGTTTCAATTCTTTGCAGTTGTGCTTGGATATGGCGGGTCATTGGAACTGCCATTATTCCAGCTGAAATAGCTCTAAACAGCCAGAATAATGCCACTTATGTGTTCGGCTGAATGCCTTTCAATTCTTGTGTATTCCAGCGTTGGGTCTTGATGGCCCGGTAAAGCATGCCGATGGTCAGTGGCACCTTGTCGCCACGGCCCTTGGCCCTGCGTTTGAGAAACACGTCGAAGCCTTCGGGCTGAAAGTAGCGATAGGCGTCGTAGTCGACGAAGTCGATGGCGAACTGTTCTTCCAGGGCTTCCATCAGGTGCCGTGCGTCCGAACCGTCGCAGCCGAGGTCGAAATTGATCGAGGTGTTGAGGCTGATGGTTTTGCGTTCGGGCAGGCCGAGCTCTTCGTGCAGCAGCTGCATGAGTAACTGCATGGCGTGGTCGTCGGGGAAGTTGGGGGCGAGGTTCATGGTTAACAGTCCGGTTGAGGCAGGCAGGAATGTTATGGGGCGCAGGGTTTGGGTGGAAGGCCCTTGCTACGCGGTTGATCGTTCCCATGCTTACGAGTTTCTTTGATTTGCAACGCGTCAACATGGAATTCGCGGGAAGGTGGGCGTTCACCCCGTACGATCTCGTCCATCTGTTGCACGCTTTCCATCAGCTCATCAAAAAACGTGTTCACGGTTATCTCCTGTGTTCGGTGATGGCTTTCAACGCTTTGCGTTTGATCGTTCTCACGCAGAACGTGAGAACGATCTGTTCGCTCGGACTTCAGGCCGGCGCTTTCCAGTTCAGCATGCGTTGTTGGGCGACCTGGAGCAGGTCGCGGCCGTCTTGAGTCAGCAGGTACAGGGCGTGGGTGATATGGGGGATGTCTTTGACGTCGCCGTGTTTGAAGCATTGGCAGTGCAAGGTTTCGAGCAGGTCGCTGGAGGCGCGGATGCGCTGAAGGGCGGCTTCAAGGATGTCTTGCGGGTCGGCCTCTGTGTCGATGATCAGGGGCGAGGTGTCAGTGAGGTTGCTTTGAAGTGGGCGGTAGCGATCTACAAACGGATTTAATGTGGTCATTGAGGAGCGCCTCTATTTTTAAGGGAAATGTGTGCTTCTCTTTCGGGTGACCAAGCCCGAGCCGCTGATTTGGCAGCGACAGTCACGACTATAGGTGTGGGTACAGGCTGGTGATAGCCGACAAGGAGCATGAGGTTGTAGGACGGGGACGAAGATTTGTTAGGCCGCTGCGTACAGATTTGATGTCTGATTCAGTGCGGCGATTATTCAGGCCGACCGCGTTATCGTTCATCGCGGGCAAGCCTTGCTCCTACAGGGGGGGTGTTGTTCGTGGGGGCATTCAGTCGCTTTTCGGCATCCGCTGCCGAGCCACCTCAAGCAACTCGCTCCCGTCCTGAGTCAACAGATAAAGTGCATTGACGATATTCGGAATGTCTTTCACATCCGCTTGCTTGAAGCACAGGCAATACAGCGTTTCGAGCAAGTCGCTGGAGGCGCGGATGCGTTGTCGGGCGGCGTCCAGGATGGCGTGGGGATTGGCCTCGGTGTCGATGACCAGAACCGGGGTGTCGCTGTAGCTGGTTTTGAGTGGGCGATAACGGTTGTTAGACGGATCAAGCGGGTTCATTGAAGGTGTCCTGTAGGAAGTCGCGACGTCGCTCCTGCAGGCCGACACACGGGGGTTAGCCGCGCCGCAAACTATAGAACCCGATCCAGAAGTCTCGCAAGACAGCCGCAATGGACAGTTTGTGTAGGGCGTTTACTGGCCGTTGAGCCTTCGGCCTACAGGCCTCACGAGGCTTTTTCAGAGATCTGCCGAAATGTCGAATTTCCCACACGCTTGTCAGGCGTGGCAGATAGAGCGCGCAGCGCACGTGCGCCAGACTGTGTAGGGCATTTCGCGATCTTCGATTCACATTTGAACGCCATCAATCACGGAATTGCATCACGGGCGTTGCACCGTTCTCCCTGTATCATTCCGTATTCCTTTTGCGCCCGACCTTTTCTCGACTCGCTGCATTCGCCGACTAGGCTTTCGGCATGGCAGCAGTCAACGGAGTGACAGCTTATGCACAACACCCTTGAACAGGTCTTTGGTTATCCACAGTTCCGGCCCGGCCAAGAGGCGGCGGTCAGTGCGGTGTTGGCCGGGCGCTCGGCGGCGGCGATTTTCCCGACCGGCTCCGGCAAATCCTTGTGCTATCAGTTGCCGGCCTTGTTGCTGCCGCACCTGACACTGGTGGTCTCGCCCTTGCTGGCGCTGATGCAAGACCAATTGGCGTTCTTGCAGCGCCACGGAATTGCCGCTGCGAGTATCGATTCGGCGCAGAGCCGCGATGACGCCAACGAGGTGATGGCGCGGGCGCGTTCCGGCGAATTGAAGATCCTGATGATTTCCGTGGAGCGCTTGAAAAACGAGCGCTTTCGCAACTTTTTGCAGCAAGTGCCGATCTCGTTGCTGGTGGTGGACGAGGCGCACTGTATCTCCGAATGGGGCCATAATTTCCGTCCGGATTACCTGAAGCTGCCGGACTACCAGCGCCAGTTCAACATCCCGCAAACCTTGCTGCTGACCGCCACAGCTACGCCCAAAGTGATCGCTGACATGCAAGCGAAATTCGCCATCGCGGCGAACGATGTGGTGACCACCGGTTTCTATCGGCCCAACCTGAATTTGCTGGTTGAACCGGTGCGTGGGCAGGACAAGCGTCGGCGTCTGGTGGAGTGGATGGGCCAGCGTGCCGGGCAGCCGAGCATCGTCTACGTGACTTTGCAGAAAACCGCCGAGCAGATTGCCCAGCACCTGAGCCAAAACGGTCTTCAAGCCGAGGCCTATCACGCCGGTTTGCCCCACGAGCAGCGGGAAGCCATTCAACGTCGGTTCATGGGCGGGCAATCCAATTGCATCGTCGCCACCATCGCGTTCGGCATGGGCATCGACAAGAGCGACATCCGCAACGTGGTGCATTTCGACTTGCCGAAATCCATCGAAAACTACAGTCAGGAAATCGGCCGCGCCGGGCGCGACGGGCAGCCTTCCGACTGCCTGGTGCTGGCCAACCGCGACAGCCTCAATGTGTTGGAAAACTTCGTGTACGGCGACACGCCGGAGCTGGATGGCATCCGCTGTGTGCTCGACGAACTGCAAGCCGCCGCACCGGATGGGCAGTGGGAGTTTTTACTGGGACCGCTGGCCGACCAGAGCAATATTCGCCAACTGCCGCTCAAGACCTTGCTGGTGCAGCTTGAACTGAAAGGCTTGATCGCACCGCGTTACGCCTACTTTGCCGAATACCGTTTCAAGTTCCTGCTGGAGCCTGAAGCCTTGTTGGCGCGCTTTGAGGGCGAACGTCGGGACTTCGTCGCGGCGATCATCCAGACCTCCAGCCGCGCGCGAACCTGGGCCACGGTGAATTTCGAGGCGCTGTACCAACAGCATCAGGCTGAGCGTAGCCGGGTGGTCAAGGCGCTGGATTACTTCCAGGAGAAGGGTTGGGTCGAGCTGGAAAGCAAGCAGATGACCGAAGTCTACAGCCTGCTGCTGACGGACTTCGATGCCCAGGCGTTGAGCGCCCAGTTGCATGGCTATTTCACGCAACATGAACGTACCGAAATTGCCCGGATTCACGCGATGCTCGATCTGTTCGCCACCGAGCACTGCCTGGGTTATCGATTGGCGCAGTACTTCGGCGACGAAAATGCGCCGCAGCAGTGCGGGCATTGTTCGGTGTGTCATGGGCAGGTTGCCCGTCTGCCTGAACCGCCTGAGTTGCCGACGCTTGTGGATAAAAACTTCGAGGCGCTGTGTGGCGACTTTATCCACAGGCACGAAGCGTACAACGGCCATGTGCCGGGTGCGGAACGGCTGACCCGGTTTTTGTGCGGCATTAGCGTGCCACTGTTTACCAAGCTCAAGGCGCGGACGATTCCGGGGTTTGCGGCGCTGGAGGATTATCCGTTTGCCGAGGTGCGCGAGTGGGCCCGGGCGAATCTGACTGACTGAACTGTCACTCGTGTCGGAGCGGACCGGGCGGCGTTCCGATGCTCGCGAAGAACGATAACGCGGTTTTCGCCTTAGACTGGCTATTCAATTCCAGGAGCCGACACTGATGTCCAACCCGATACCCCAACGCTCCGACTACCGTCACTTCCAGCCGATCGTCACCCGCTGGCACGACAACGATGTCTATGGCCATGTGAACAATGTGACCTACTACAGCTTCTTTGATACGGCGGTAAATACCTACCTGATCGAAGTCGGTGGCCTGGATATTCACGACGGCGAAGTGGTGGGGTTTGTGGTGAGTTCGGCGTGCGATTACTTCGCCTCGATCGCTTTTCCCGAGCGCATTGAAATCGGTTTGCGGGTGGGCAAGTTGGGCAGCAGTTCGGTGCAATACGAATTGGCGGTGTTCAAGGCCGGGGAAGCGGACGCCTGTGCGGCAGGACGCTTTGTGCATGTATTTGTGGATCGGGCCTCGAATCAGCCGGTGGCGATTCCTGCCGGGTTACGCGGGGCGTTGGAGCGGTTGGTGGTGTGAAACGAAAAATCGCAGCCCGAGGGCTGCGATTTTTTGGAATCCGCTGCGTGACACTACTCGAGTATCAGTCGCGATAGTACCGGTGGTGATGCTTGCGATGGCCGTAGGCATGACCACGACCGCGGTGGTCATCGTCATCATCGCGGTAGTAACGGCGGCCACCACGGTCACGACCGCCACGGTCTTCGTCATAGCTGGTGTTGCCCATATGGTTACCCAGCGCACCGCCCACGCCACCGCCGGCGGCTGCGCCGATCAGGCTGCCTGTGGTGCCGCCCATGCTGCGGCCGACCACGTTACCGCCGGCTGCGCCGAGCGCACCACCGATGGCCGCTTCGCCACGGCTGTGTTTGTTGGCACCGACCGCACTACCACCCGCGCCGCCCAGGGCTGCACCAATGGTCGAACCGGTGCTGCCACCCAGCGATTGACCAACCACCGAGCCAAGTACCCCGCCCAATGCGCCGCCAACACCTGCCTCGGCGGTGCCACCGGCAGATGCGGCGCCACTGATCAGGCCAAGGGACAACAAGAGAATCGAGGAGAACTTCATGAGAGGAGCCTCAAAGGGATGACGGCGCGATCCTGAGGCTGTGTCGCGATGGTTACAATAGAAATCCGACGAGTAACACGACTTGTGCACAATTTGCTAAGTTATTGTTTTATAGACGGAACTTAATGGATTTTCGCGGGTCTTTTGCTACTTGCGACAGGCCGCTTTGATACAAAAGCGGCCTTTTTTGTGGGCGTTTGGAAAGTGTTCTAACGCTGAGTATGTGAGGTGAACATAGTCCTGTGGCGAGGGAGCTTGCTCCCGTTGGGTCGCGAAGCGGCCCCAAGGTTCACGGCTGCTACGCAACCCAACGGGAGCACGCTCCCTCGCCACAGAGGTTTGACTTTGTGTCAAGCCGACCTGGCCATGATCAGCCCGGTCTCGCTTGCCGCTTCCAAGCGGATCGCCACGAACTTGGAGGTCGGCGTGTGGCTGCCGTTACCGATGCTTTCCAGCGGCACCAACGGGTTCACTTCCGGGTAGTAGGCGGCAGCTTGTCCGGCGGGAATATCGAACGCCAGCAAGGTGAAGCCTTTGACGCGACGCTCACGACCGTCATCCCAGATCGACACGATATCGGCTTTCTGCCCCGGTTTGAAACCCAGGCGAATGATGTCGGCTTCGTTGACGAACAGCACGTCACGCTGACCCTTGACCCCCCGATAACGGTCGTCGAGACCGTAAATGGTGGTGTTGTACTGATCGTGAGAGCGCATCGATTGCATGATCAGGTCCGGCAGTAACCCGGTGGCGCGGGTGCGCTCGTGCACCAGATCGGCCGGCAGGATGTTCGGCCGGAAATTGGCGCGACCGGACGAAGTGTTCCAGCGGCGAACACTGGCGCTGTTGCCCAGATAGAAGCCGCCCGGGTTCTCGATTTTCTGGTTGAAGTCCTGGAAGCCCGGAATAGTGTCGGCAATCAGTTCGCGGATACGGCGGTAGTCGGCCACCAGCCAATTCCAGTCGACAGGCGTGGCGCCCAAGGTCGCGGCGGCGATACCGGCGATGATCGACGGCTCCGAACGCATCTGTTTCGACAGCGGTTGCAGTTGGCCGTTGGAGGCATGAACCATGCTGAACGAATCTTCGACCGTCACCGCTTGCGGCCCTTCGGTTTGCAAGTCGATGTCGGTTCGGCCCAGGCACGGCAGGATCAGCGCTTCTTTACCGTGCGCCAGATGGCTGCGGTTGAGCTTGGTGCTGATTTGCACGGTGAGGTCGCAATTGCTCAGGGCCTGGAAGGTCCGTGGGCTGTCCGGCGTGGCTTGGGCAAAGTTGCCGCCCAGACCAATGAAGACTTTCGAGCGACTGTCGAGCATCGCGTGGATGGCCTCGACCACGTTGTGACCGTTCTCACGCGGCATTTTGAACTGGAAGCGGCGCTCCAGTGCATCGAGGAAGTACGCCGGCGGGCGTTCGTTGATGCCCATGGTCCGGTCGCCTTGTACATTGCTGTGCCCGCGCACCGGGCACAGGCCCGCGCCCGGCCGACCGATATTGCCGCGTAGCAGCATCAGGTTGGCGATTTCCTGGATGGTCGGCACCGAGTGCCGGTGCTGGGTAATGCCCATCGCCCAGCACATGATCACATTCTTGCCTTTGGCGTACATGCGCGCCGCTTGCTCGATCTCTTCCAGGGTCAGCCCGGACTGCTCGACAATCTGCTCCCACGAGGTGTCGTCGATCTCGCCCAGGTAGTCGAGCACGCTGGCGGTGTGTTCGTTGAGGAAGTCGTGGTCGAACACCGAGGGCGCGTCGGTCTGTTGCGCCTCGCGTTCCCATTTCAGCAGGAACTTGGCCATGCCGCGCAGCAACGCCATGTCGCCGCCCAACGCTGGACGGAAGTACGCGGTGTTGGTCGGCTTGTCACCGTTGGTGAGCATTTCGATCGGGTGTTGTGGGTGCTGGAAACGCTCCAGGCCACGCTCTTTGAGCGGGTTGATGCACACCACCTGAGCACCGCGTTTCACCGCTTCGCGCAGGGGTTCGAGCATCCGTGGATGGTTGGTGCCGGGGTTCTGGCCCCAGACGAAAATCGCGTCGGCGTGTTCGAAGTCGTCGAAGGTCACCGTGCCTTTGCCGACGCCGACACTTTGCGCCATGGCCACGCCGCTGGCCTCGTGGCACATGTTCGAACAGTCGGGGAAGTTGTTGGTGCCGAACGCACGGACAAACAGTTGATAGAGATACGCCGCTTCGTTGCTGGCGCGACCCGAAGTGTAGAACTCGGCCTGATTCGGGCTCGACAGGTTCTGCAGGTGTTTACCGATCAGTGCGAAGGCGGCTTCCCAACTGATGGGGGTGTAACGGTCGGTTTCGGCGTCGTAGCTCATCGGCTCGGTCAGCCGGCCTTGATACTCGAGCCAGTAGTCGCTCTGCTCCAGCAACGAGCTGACGCTGTGCTTGGCGAAGAATGCGGCATCGACCCGGCGCTTGGTGGCTTCCCAGTTAACCGCTTTGGCGCCGTTCTCGCAGAACATCACCATGCCTTTTTCCGGAGAATCGCCCCAGGCGCAACCGGGGCAGTCGAAGCCGCCGTTCTGGTTGGTCTTGAGCATTATGCGGAGGTTTTTCAGCGCGTTATCGCTGGTCAGCCAGGCCTGGGCGACGCTGATCAGCGCGCCCCAGCCACCGGCTGGGCCTTTGTAGGGCTTGTAGCGGGGGATGGGTTTTTGGTCGGCTTGACGATGTTGACTCACGCTTGGTTCTCCATCGCTGGGCTATAAACCCGCGGTGCACTTTTTTGTGGCAGGTGAATGAGGTTGAGGTTGTGCCGGCGTGCCCATTGCACGGCCAGGCCGGTGGGTGACGACAGGCTGACCAGGGTCTGGATGCCGGCGCGCAACACTTTCTGGATCAGTTCGAGGCTGCAACGGCTGGTGACAATCGCCAGCCCGCCCGTTGACGGGATGTTCTGGCGGATCAGCGCGCCAATCAGCTTGTCGAGCGCGTTGTGCCGGCCGATGTCTTCACGGCCCAGCAGTAACTCGCCCTGGTTGTTCATGAACACAGCGGCATGCACTGCGCCGCTGTATTGGCCCAATGGCTGGAATTCACCGATGCGCTGGCGCAGGCCTTCAAGCCATTGTGCGGGGGGCAAAGGTGCGCCGGGCAATACATCGAGTTGCGGCAAGGCTTGCTCCACCGCTTCGACGCCACAGAGTCCACAGCCGCTGGTACCGGCCAGTTGTCGGCGTTGCTGCTTGAGGTTCCAGAACGCGCGGCTGGAAATGCTGACTTGCGCGTATTGCGCCGAGCCGGACCCGCTGAGTTGCAGGTCATAGAGGTCGGACACGTCACTGATGATCCCGCTGCCGAGGCTGAAGCCGACGATGAAGTCTTCCAGATCGGTCGGGGTGACCAGCATTACCGCCTGGCTGATGCCGTTGTAGGCGATCGCCAACGCCACTTCCTCAGCGAGCGCGGTGCTGGCCGATTCGCTGTGGTCGAGGTTGCAATACTGATAGTTCTGACTGGCGGCGGGCGTTGGCATTTCGAGGGCGGGCGCCCCGCAGACCGGACGCTTGGCTTTCATTGGGGCAATACCGGCGGTTTATCCAGTCTTAAGCCTAGGCGCGTCAATGTGTCACGTCTAATCGCTAATACTGATCTGCCGATAGATAGCGTCGATCAAGAGCCCGTCAGTGATTTCTGATAGTGCGCGAAACACGCTTCTGCCAGTGCCGAGCGCGGTGCACCGCGGCGCATGATCAGCCCCAGTCGGCCAAGGGTTTGCGCATTTTCAATCGGTTGCAGGCGCAAATGCTCGGTCAGTGTTTCGAGCCCGCCTTGCAGTGGCATCACCGCACAACACAGGCCACCGTGCACAGCTTGCAACAATTGATGGACCGCGTCGGTCTGTAACAATGGCTGCGGGCTGAGGCCACGACTGTGGAAGTTGTGGTCGATGGACTGGCGAAAGTGCATGCCGCTGGTGAGCATGCCCAAGGGCAGCTCGATCAGTGCCTCCCAGCTCAAGGGCTTTTCATCGAAGCTGAAAAAGCGCTGGTCGTAGAGCAGGCCCATGCGGGTTTCGCTGAAGGCCAGTGAGTCGAAACGCTCGCTATCGAGGCGTTCAAGATAGGACACGCCGAGGTCCAGGCGATTGTTTGCCAAGTGTTCGAGGATCTGCTCGGAGCTCAAGGCCGAGAGTTCGAAGCGCAGGTTCGGGTGTTCGGCATGCAGTTGCTGCATCAGCGGCAGCGGATCAAAACTCGACAACGGCACCACGCCCAGACGCAAGGTGCCGACCAGGTTGCCGCGACAGGCTGCGGCCTCGGCCTGCAGACCGTCACAGGCGGCCAGCACGGTGCGCGCCCAGGCCAGCACCCGCTCGCCCGGCGCGGTGAAGCCTTCGAAGCGCTGGCCACGATTGACCAACGGCAGATCGAGTTCTTCTTCAAGGCTGCGCAAGCGCATCGACAGGGTGGGTTGAGTAATGTGGCAACGCGCAGCGGCCTGGCCGAAGTGTCGGGTTTCGTCGAGGGCGATGAGAAATTTCAGCTGTTTGATGTCCATCGTCGCTCCATGGCGCAGGCAAAGGGCGCGATTCTAGCGCTTGTGCCCAAGCCAACAAACCACTTGTCGCACTCAGACAAAACCTGTCCTGGGTAGGTGCTGCCTATTCCTGATTGATGCAAAACCTGTGGCGAGGGAGCTTGCTCCCGTTGGGCTGCGAAGCGGCCCCAAATCGATAAAGGTATATGTTCAGATAAAACACATAACCGGTTTACGTCTGCTCCGCAGCCGAACGGGAGCAAGCTCCCTCGCCACAATTGACTCTACAGTCCCTGAATCAACTCCCGATAATCCTCAACCGCCATAAATTCGGCGGTGTCTTTCGGCGCTTTGCGGCTGTCCGGCTGGCTCACGGCCAACAGATGTGCCACACCAAAATCCCGGGCGCTGCGCAGGATCGGCAAGGTGTCGTCGATAAACAGGCTGCGGCGTGGGTCGAAGTCGATGTCTGCGCGCAAGGCGTCCCAGAATTGCGGGTTTTCCTTGGCGAAACCGTAATCGTGCGAGCTGATCAACCGCTCGAAGTAGGGCGCCAGTTCGACTCTTTCCAGTTTCAGCGACAGCGAGTCGCGGTGGGCGTTGGTGATCAATATCACGCGCTTTCCGGCCTGCTTGATCGCTGCCAGAAAGGTATCGGCGTCCGGCCGCAACGTGATCAGATGGGCGGTTTCGAGTTTCAACTCGCGCACCGGAAGCTTCAGCTCGGCGCTCCAGAAGTCCAGGCAATACCACTGCAACTGACCGGCGTTACGCTCGAACAATGGCTGCAATTCCAGCTCGGCCATGGCCCGACTGACACCATGCAGTTCGGCATAACGCTTGGGCAGGTGTTCCATCCAGAAATGGTTGTCGTAATGCAGGTCCAGCAGCGTGCCGTCCATATCCAGCAGAACGGTATCAATGTCGCGCCAGGGCAGTGATGGCATTGAAAACTTCTCCAGCGGTAAAAGGATATCCGGCATAAACAATCAAGAAAGCCGCGTTATAGTACCGCGTTCATGCCAAGGAGCCGCCATGCGCCAGAAACCCGAAGTATTAGCCCGCGAGATCGTCGCTACCAGCCGCTTGTTCTGCGTTGAAGAGGTGCAACTGCGCTTTTCCAATGGCGTCGAGCGCACCTATGAGCGATTGGTCGGCAAGGGCGCCGGGTATGGCGCAGTGATGATCGTGGCGATGCTCGATTCCGACCACGCGGTGCTGGTTGAAGAATACTGCGGCGGAACCGATGCCTATGAACTGTCGTTGCCCAAGGGCTTGATTGAACCTGGCGAGGATGTGTTGGCAGCGGCCGAGCGTGAGCTCAAGGAAGAGGCCGGTTTTGGCGCGCGGCAACTGGAGCATCTGACCGAGCTGTCGCTGTCGCCCGGTTACATGAGTCAGAAGATTCAGGTGGTGTTGGCGACTGATTTGTACGAAGAAAGCCTTGAAGGCGACGAACCGGAGCCGATGCGCGTGGACCGGGTCAATTTGCGGGAGCTTGTGGCGCTGGCGCAGAATCCGCAGTTCACCGAAGGCCGCGCCTTGGCGGCGTTGTACCTGGCCCGTGATCTATTGACCCAGCGTGGAGTGTTTCAACCGTGAGTGATTTCCCCCAGGTTCATCCTTTGCTGGCCTCCGTGGTCGAGTTGGCGCTGAAGGCCGGTGAGGTCATCCTGCCGTTCTGGCGCACCGGCACGGCGGTGACCGCCAAGGCTGACGATTCGCCGGTCACCGCCGCCGATCTTGCCGCTCATCATCTGATTCTGGCAGGGCTGACAGCGCTTGATCCGAGCATCCCGGTGCTCTCGGAAGAAGACGCCAGCATTGCGCAATCGGTGCGCGCCGGTTGGCAGCGCTGGTGGCTGGTCGACCCGCTGGATGGCACCAAGGAGTTCATTTCCGGCAGTGAAGAGTTCACCGTCAACATCGCGCTGATCGATCAGGGACGTGTGGTGTTTGGTGTCGTGTCGATGCCGACCAATGGCCGTTGCTACTTCGGTGGAGCCGGGCTCGGGGCCTGGCGTGCCGACAAGGATGCCGCGCCACTGCCGATTCAGGTCCGTGACGTACCGCCTGCTGGCGAAGCGTTCACCGTGGTCGCGAGTCGTCGACATTCCAGCCCTGAGCAAGAGCGCTTGCTCGCTGGCTTGAGTGCCAGCCTGGGTGAACTGCAACTGGCCAATATCGGCAGTTCGCTGAAGTTTTGTTTGCTGGCTGAAGGGGCGGCGGATTGTTATCCACGCTTGGCCCCGACCTCTCAGTGGGACACCGCTGCTGCACAAGGCGTGCTCGAAGGTGCGGGTGGCGAGGTGCTGGAGTTGAGCGGTGAGCCGTTCAGTTATCCGGCGCGAGCATCGTTGCTGAACAGTTTCTTCGTGGCGTTGCCGGCCAAAGCCGCGTGGCGCGAGAAGTTGCTGCAACTGGCTCGTTCCTGAGCACACCGCAACTTTGTGGCGAGGGAGCTTGCTCCCGCTCGGCCGCGAAGCGGTCGTAATCCGGTAATCGCGTTCCATCTGAATACTCTCGGTGGCTGATATTAGGGTCGCTTCGCGACCCAGCGGGAGCAAGCTCCCTCGCCACAGGGTTTACCGATGCAGCACGTACTGCCCGGTAAACGTCACCGCATCCTCATCGCTGTCGACATTCACCATTCGCGTATGCAACGCCAACCGTGCCCGGCCATAGCGTTGGTACGTCGCCAAAAACTTTTTCCACACCGCCGCACTTGGCGCAGCGCAGATTGCGATGCCGTCGCCGGTGACCGGCAGCGGATAGCTGATCCGGCCTTCCTGAATCACGATGTGCCCGTCCTTGACGCCTTCTTCGCGCAGACGCAAATGCAGCCAGCCCCAACCTGCCAATACCGCGCCGCAATACAGGCTGCCGCCGAACATGGTGCTCTTGTGATTGACGTTGGCCTCCAGCGGCAGGTGCAGGCGCAATTGCTGGTCGTGCCAGTCGAGTACCTTGAGGCCCATATCCCGCGTGAGGGGAATGTCGCGGTGGAGGACGGATTCCAGGTGACGACTGTCGCGGTTCATGCACAGGCCTCGCAGTGTGGGACGCTTAGGTGAAGGTTAGTCGGCATGGCTCAATCGAGCTCGTCGGCATTGCTGGTGGCGCCAGCACCATCGGCGAAGTTCAAGCCGTGTTTGCGCAGTTTGTCATGCAGGGTTTTGCGTGGAATACCCAGCGCTTCGGCGACACTGCGCAGTGAGCTGTGAGAGCGCGCCAGTTCGGCGGCGATCAGGTTCTTTTCGAAGCTCTCCACTTGCTCGCTCAGATTACCGCTGAGCACTGCGCTGTGCGGCGCCGGAGTGCCGTCCGGCGCACCGTTATCCAGCGCCAGTTCCAGGCCCAGGGCGAAACGTTCGGCGGCGTTTTGCAGTTCACGGACGTTGCCGGGCCAGGTATGGCGCAACAGCAGGGCCCGTTGCCCGGGTTGCAATTCGTGGGGTGGCAAGCCATGGCGCTCACTGGCTTCGTTGGCGAAATGCTGGAACAGCATCAGCGCGTCTTCGCCGCGTTCGCGTAGCGGCGGAATGCGCAGTGGCGCGACGTTCAGGCGGTAGTACAAGTCTGCGCGAAAACGCCCCTGATCTGCCGATTGGCGCAGGTCTTCCTTGGTCGCGGCGATGATCCGGATGTCCAGCGGGATCAGCTGATTGCCACCCAAACGCTCGACCACCCGCTCTTGCAGCAAACGCAGCAGTTTCACCTGCACATCCAGGCTCATGCTTTCGATTTCATCGAGGAACAGCGTGCCGCCGTTGGCGAATTCGAATTTGCCGATACGGCGCTTTTGCGCGCCGGTGAAGGCACCGGGTTCGTGGCCGAACAACTCGCTTTCGACCACTGATTCGGCCAGTGCCCCGGCATTGATCGCCACAAACGGGCCATTACGACGGCTCGACAGATCGTGCAGGGCACGGGCCACCACTTCCTTGCCGGCACCGGTTTCACCGAGAATCAGCACGTCGGCTTTGGTGGGTGCCAATGCGCCGATTTGTTCGCGCAGGCGCTGCATCGGCGCCGATTGCCCGACCAGTCGGGTACTCAGTTCATTACGATCGCTCAAGGCCAGCCGCAGGCTGCGGTTATCCAGCACCAATTGGCGCAGGGCCAGGGCGCGGCGCACGCTGTCGAGCAATGCGTCACTGGCGAACGGTTTTTCGAGGAAGTCATAAGCGCCGGCACGCATCGCCTGTACGGCTAAAGGCACGTCGCCGTGGCCGGTGATCAGCAACACCGGCAGCTCCGGGTCCTGGGCGTGCAATTCGCTCAACAGTTCGAGACCGTCCATGCCCGGCATGCGAATGTCACTGACCACCACGCCCGGCCAGTCACGTTCAAGGCGCGAGGCCAGGCCCTTGGCTTCGGCCAATGGGAGGATTTTCAGACCGGCGAGATCCAGGGTCTGGCTCAGGGCCTGGCGTAGATGCGGATCATCGTCGATCAGCACGACCTGGATACGGTTGTCGATCAGGTTGCTCATTCACTGCGGTCCTCGGACGGTTGCAGACTTACACCGGGTGCGCCCGCGCGCAGCCGCAGGGTGATCAGGGCGCCGCCTTCCTTGTGGTTGGCGAACGACAGTTCACCGCCGAAGGCGCGCATCAACGTGTCGCAAATGGCCAACCCCAGCCCAAGGCCCTGAGTGCGGGTCTTGGTGGTGTAGAACGGTTCACCGGCGCGACCGAGGGCCTCCATGCAGAACCCCGGGCCGTTATCGCGAATGTACAGGTTGACGCCGTCGGCGGTGGATTCGGCACTCAACCAGAGTTTACGGGGCGGGCCTTTTTCGGTCAGGGCGTCGAGGGCGTTGGCCAGTAGATTACCAAGCACCTGGCGCAGACGGGTTTCGCCGGCCTCGACCCACAGCGTGGCCGCCGGCAGATCACGGATCAGCTCGACTTCCATTGCCCGCCTGCGCTTGGCCAGCAACGCCAGTGCATCGTCCAGCGCCGGTTGCAACGCAACGCTTTCCGGGGCGTGACGGTCGCGGCGGGCGAAGGCGCGCAGATGGGCGATGATCGAGGCCATGCGCCCGGTCAGCTCGCTGATCAGTTTCAGGTTGCCGCGGGCATCGTCGGTGCGTTGATGGTCTAGCAGCACTTCGGCGTTTTCCGCGTAGCTGCGAATCGCCGCCAGCGGTTGATTGAGTTCATGGCTGATGCTCGCCGACATGGTGCCCAGCGCCGAGAGTTTGCCGGCCTGGACCAGATCATCCTGGGCGCGCACCAGTTCCTGTTGCGCCTGTTCGCGTTCCAGCACTTCCTGCTTGAGACGGCGGTTGAGCCCTTCGAGGTCGCTGGTTCTTTCGGCAACGCGCGCTTCCAGCTCGTGGCGGGTCTTGGCCTCGAAGGCGATGCGCTGTAAATAGTGGCGACGACGTTGCATCATCAGCCCCAGCAGCAACATCAACACCAGCAGCGTCGCCCCGCCGATAGCCACCACCGTGCGCACCGGGCGGTCGATCAGGGTTCGGGGCGCGAGGATACTGACGCTCCAACCGGTCTCTTCGATCTGCTGGGTCTGGATCAGCCAGGCGTCTGGATTAAGGTTCAGCGGTTGCGGATCACGGGTCGGGTAGGGCTGGACGGCGGTGATGGCCTGGCGTTCTTCGTCAGTCAGCGGTCGGGTCGCCCTGAAGCGCCACTCCGGGCGTGAGGTAATGATGACCACCCCGTTGTGATCGGTCAGCAGCAGTTGCTCCGGAGTTTTGCCCCAGAGGCTTTCGGTGTGGTCGAGGTCGACCTTGACCACCAGCACACCGATGATCTGCTCGCCATCGCGCACGGCCCCCGCAAAGAAATAACCGCGTTTGGCCGACGTCGTGCCCAGGCCAAAAAAGCGCCCGAGGCGACCTTGCATGGCTTCGCTGAAATACGGCCGGAAGGCAAAATTACGCCCGACAAAACTGTCGTGCTTGTCCCAGTTGGAGGCCGCCAGGGTCTTGCCGCTGGTGTCCATCAGGTACATGACTTCGGCGCCAGTCTGGGCGCGGATGTCCTTGAGCAGGCGATTGGCGTTGTCGGTGGCCAGCGGCTGCTGTGGGGCGGCAAGAACAGCACGCAGGGCCGGCAGATCACCGAGGATTTGCGGCAAGACTTCATAGCGGTGCAGCGTCCCCAGCAGGTTGGCGACGTAGAGGTCAAGCGTCTGGCGGTTTTGCCCGACCAGCTCGCTGCGGTAATAACGCTCGGCCAGGTGCTGCAGTGGCCACAACAACGGCGCCAGGCACAGAGCGAGCAGCGCCAGGCTACGCCAGCGGGGTCTGCGGGGAAGTGGTGGGGTCATAAGCATCGGGCGCCTGAAGGTACAGGCGCATTATGCCTAGGCTTGTTCGGCAAGACACTCGCGCAACGCGGGGGCATCAGCCGCTGATTGGTTCAGGCGAAGACGTCGGCATCCTTGAGCAGTTTGCCTGCCTGGTCCTTGGCCGACAGCTGCGGTGCTTCGCTGAGTTGCCAGTCGATACCCAATGCCGGGTCATCCCAGCGAATGCAGCGCTCGGCCGATGGGGTGTAGTAGTCGGTGGTTTTGTAGAGGAACTCGGCGTAGTCACTCAGCACTGCGAAGCCGTGGGCGAAACCTTCCGGTACCCAGAGTTGACGGTTGTTTTCAGCCGACAGGCGTACGGCGACCGACTGTCCAAAGTGAGGCGAACTGCGACGGATGTCCACTGCCACGTCGAGCACTTCACCGGCGATGACACGCACCAGTTTTCCCTGGGTATTTTCCAGTTGGTAGTGCAAACCACGCAGCACACCTTTTTGCGAGCGGGAATGGTTGTCCTGTACGAATGTCGGGTTCAGACCCGTCGCGGCCTCGAAAGCCTTGGCGTTGAAGCTTTCGTAAAAGAAGCCGCGCTCGTCACCAAATACCTTCGGCTCAATGATCAGAACACCCGGCAGGTCGGTGGTGACTACATTCATGGGGTTTTTCCAGCAATCGTGAATTTGTGGTGACGGACAACATTCTCGCTCAAAGCAGCGGTTGGCGCGAGATGCTGCGTTCAGGCGATCAGGTCTTTGAAGTCGCTGTTGCCCAGACGTTCACCTTGATAACTACCGTCTTCAACCCGTCGACACCATTCGAGATTGTCCAGGTACCACTGCACGGTTTTACGCAGACCGCTGGCGAAGGTTTCTTCGGGCACCCAACCCAGCTCGCGCTCAATTTTGCTGGCATCGATGGCGTAGCGCTGATCGTGGCCGGGGCGGTCTTTGACGAACGTGATCAGGTCGGCGAAGTGCGCGACGCCTTCAGGTTTTTGCGGCGCCAACTCTTCCAGCAGGTTGCAGATGCTGCGGACCACGTCGATGTTTTTTTGTTCGTTGTGGCCGCCGATGTTGTAGGTCTCACCGGCTACACCGTTGGTCACCACGGTGAGCAGCGCGCGGGCATGATCCTCGACGAACAGCCAGTCACGCACTTGCAGGCCGTTGCCGTATACCGGCAGTGGCTTCCCGGCGAGGGCGTTGAGGATCACCAGTGGAATGAGTTTCTCGGGGAAGTGAAACGGCCCGTAATTGTTCGAGCAGTTGGTCAGCAGTACCGGCAAACCGTAGGTGCGTTGCCAGGCGCGGACCAGATGGTCGGACGCCGCCTTGCTGGCGGAGTACGGCGAGCTTGGCGCATAGGGTGTGGTCTCGGTGAACAGGTCGTCGACGCCATGCAGGTCGCCATACACCTCGTCGGTCGAAATGTGGTGAAAGCGAAAGGCACTTTTCTCGGGCTCCGCCAGGCTGTTCCAGTAGGCGCGAGTGGCTTCCAGCAGGCTGTAGGTACCGACGATGTTGGTCTGGATGAAGTCCGACGGTCCGTCGATGGAACGGTCGACATGGGACTCGGCCGCCAAGTGCATGATCGCGTGCGGCTGAAACCGCGCCAATACCGTGTTGACGGTGGCTTGATCAACGATATCGGCCTGCACGAACTCATAACGGGTGTTGGTTGCAATGCTGCTCAACGATTCCAGGTTGCCGGCGTAGGTCAGCTTGTCCAGATTGAGCACTTCATGTTCGGTGTGGCGGATCAGGTGGCGAATCAGCGCCGAGCCGATGAAGCCGGCACCACCGGTGATGAGAATGCGCATGGGGAGTTGCCTTTTTCGTCGAACAATTAAGCGATGGATCATAGCTTGTCGGCAGCAGAGGGGCGGCACAAGAGGGGGGGATTGCGGGCAAACCATGTTCCTGCGATCGCTGTAGCATTCCCGTAGGAGCAAGGCCTGCCCGCGATGGCGGCCTGGCATTCGCCTAAAAATGAAATGTCCTAGCCGAAAAGTTCAGGGTTTTCAGCGCGGAAGGATTTAAAGGTTTTGTATCTCCAGCGCTCTTTCTCGGAGCCATCGTCCGCTTCATCGACTTCTCCGAAGTACCAATGCTCAGATTCAAACTTTTGCCCGTCTTCATCCTCGTGAACAAAGTGGAACCCCACTTCATTCATTCCAGCAGGGACGATTAAACCCCATTCGGTGGCGAGGCTTTTGTCGGTGATGCGGGTCTGGCAGAAATGTTCGTAGTCGAATGGCAATACATGACCGCGATAACGGCTCATGTCGGTGTAAATGCAAATCCCGCTGGAGAACATGTCGGGCGTGAGGATTGACGCGACTATTCGGCAGTTGATGGTGTCTTCGGGTCTGGCCTGAAGCAAGTGATGGGCTGCATTGATGAGTTGTTGCGCGCATTCCTTTTGAATGGCGAAGGTGGTTTGTTTCCCTTCAACCAAGGTTTCCAGGACCGGAATTTTTCGGTTTGCGTAGCCTTGTTCCACGGGGAGCTCGTCCGGAAAGTAACCTTCGTAGCTGGCCGCCCACGCAGCAAGGGCGCGAAGGCGGCGCGGGATGTTGCGGACTTTTTTGTCTGAGAATGCAATTCGGCGCATGGGGATATTCATTCCATAGGTTCATTCAGCTAAAGCGAAGCTGGTTAAAAAAAGCTCCAGATCTCTGAGTAGCCTTGTTGAGCAGGCTTGCTCGATATCGCAGATGTTGTGAGTAAATTTCTCCTTCACAAAACTCGGTAGTTTTGTTGAACCAGTGCAACTTCAATTTCAAACCCATACTGATCTCACATGAATTTCTTGACGTTGCGCTTTTATTCGCGGGGAGGGCTTCGTTCCCAATTCGTAAATCACCAGTGATTGCGGTATCGAAAAGATATTTGATAGTCGAAAAGGTTAGTGTCTATCTGATGATTGAAATGCGGCTGGATCATCGCTACCCACTTCGGCAGGACGTCAAATCCTCCATCAAATATTTCAGGTTCATTGCTCAGTCCTAGTGCGGCAAGGATGCTGTCGTCGTCACCGAAATCTATAGAAAATTCATCAGCAGCTAACGCTTCAGTTTCTTTGTCGTACCACTCCAGCCTTACTTTCATACCCATGTTGTTCATCTCCAATGTCACCTATTGATGCGTCGTTCTTTTTTGGGCTGTCCCCGTCGTTCGCCGGTGTAGGGGTCAAATGCACCGAGATGGCTGAGGTCACTTTCTCGGTAGGCCTCTAACTCGGCTTTCTTTGAGTCCCATTCATATAGTGTTCGCCCTTTGGCATCTCTCCAGCGTTCACGCAGTCCTCCTCCACCCTGTCTTGGGGTTTTTCTTTTTTGTTCCACCAATCCGGGAAAGCCAGTTATTTCGCTGGTATTCGGTGCTGGAAAGTAGTCATGATCTGGGTTCTTGCGACCTTTCCACGGTTCGCTCACCACCACATAAAGCGGCCGCACCCCCGAGTCCGCCGGAAACACCAGGATGAAATCCTGATACTCCGGTGGATAAATCGGGTTCACCAGAATGCTGTTGCTCGCCTCGGTGGGCGGGTAGACCCAAAGGGTCGGCGTTTGCGGCGCGGCCTCCAGTGCGGGGATGCCGAGGGTGTCGGCGGGGTCGATGGCCGGGGTCCAGATCAGTTCCAGACCTTCGCCGAATACGGCGACCTGTCGGGCTTCGCGTGTCTGGAACTGAATGACCGGGATCCGTTGCCATTCGGCGTTGTTGCCGGTGTAGAAGCCGTAACCCTTGAGGGTGCCGTCAGGCTGTTGCTCGACGCGTAGGCGCACCCGGGAGTTGGCGTGTTCAAGCGAGCGCAGTTGCTCTTCGCTATAGAGGGCGCTGCCGCCCAGCTCGGAGGGCCAGAGCAGGGCGACCAGACCGGTTAGCAAGCCGGCGGCAACAGTGCCGCCGACTGCTGTGACACCACTGACCGATGACCCGCCCAGAGCAAGGCCACCAAGGCCGATTGGCAATGCACTGCCACTGATTTTCTTGAGCGGCACGGCGCCAGAGCTGTCGGTCTCTCGCCCGCCCAGCAGGGCAAAGTTTCCGTAATCCTTCAACGAATCCAGCGGCACAAAACCGGACGGACTGGCGTAATTGATGATGCCGTCGGGCAACTTGCAGGTTTTGGCGAAAACGCAGCCCAGCGGTTTGATGGGAGCGGGATCAGCGGGTCGATTCACCGGCAAATCGGCAATCGGCGGATACAGGTTGGGTGAGGGCGGCGGCTGCAAAATGCGGCGGCGCAGTTGTTCTTTGTACGTCAGCGGGTATGAGCGTTCTGGCATGTGCGGCGGGCTTCCCTGTCCAAGGAAGGCAGCCTAGGGGCGTGAGAAAGCGCCGGACATTCCTGGGGTTCGACACGCTTCGTGGGAAAGTTCACCGCTGTGTGGCGTGGCTTGAAAGCCCCCGCCGTTATCGATCACTGACCGGTATAAGGGGGGTTGCGTATCGCGGTCAGCAATGGCGATATAGACGCCTTATAAAAATTCCAGGGGTCGTTGTATGTTGCTCGCCACGTTGATTCACCGTGCCAGTCTGCCCAGCCCGCAAGTCACCGCGCAGCAAGCGCTGGAACTGCTGCGCGAGCATTACGGCCTGAGCGGGACGTTGCAGTCGTTGGGCAGCCAGCAGGATCTCAATTACCGGCTCGACAGCGACCAGGGCCGTTTCGTCGTGAAAATCTGCCGGGGTGACTACGCAGCGCTGGAACTGCACGCCCAGCACGCGGCACTCAAACATCTGGGCTCGCAGCCGGGTTTGCATGTGCCACGGGTGATTCCGGCGAAAAACGGCGAGGACCTGTTGACCCTGGAACTCGCCGGGCAAGCACTGCATGTGCGTTTGCTCGATTACATCGAAGGCCAATCGCTGACCCACCTCAAACACCTTGGTCATGAGCTGGTTGCCGGCCTCGGCCAACTTTGTGGCGAAATGGACCTGGCGCTGGCCGGGTTCGAGCATCCGGGGCTTGAGCGTACCTTGCAGTGGGACGCCCGACACGCCAATGCATTGATCAACCACTTGCTGCCAGTGATCAGCGACGAGCGACAGCGAGCATTGATCGCTGAGGCCGCGCAACAGGCTGAGCGGCGTTTGCAGCCACTGGCGGCGAAGTTGCCGGTGCAGGCGATTCACATGGACATCACCGATGACAACGTGGTCTGGCAGCGAGATCAGCAGCGTCACTGGCGGTTGCAGGGAGTCATTGATTTTGGTGATCTGATTCGTACCTGGCGCATTACCGATCTGTCGGTGACCTGCGCCGCGCTGCTGCACCATGCCGACGGCGATCCCCTGTGCATTTTGCCGGCGGTGCAGGCTTACCACGCGGTCAATCCGCTGAAGCACGAAGAGTTGCAGGCGCTGTGGCCGCTGATCGTCGCGCGGGCGGCGGTACTGGTGCTCAGCGGTGAGCAACAGGTCAGCATTGATCCGCAGAATCAATACAGTCGCGACAATCTGAACCACGAGTGGGAGATTTTCCGCGTCGCGACCTCCGTG
Organism: Pseudomonas fluorescens HK44; assembly: GCF_000217955.3. Lineage (GTDB taxonomy): Bacteria > Pseudomonadota > Gammaproteobacteria > Pseudomonadales > Pseudomonadaceae > Aquipseudomonas > Aquipseudomonas fluorescens_AQ. The sequence goes on from NZ_AFOY02000027.1 coordinate 104,153, forward strand.
CCGTTCGAGCTAATGGAAGTGGCGATTCTGGCGGCGGTCGGCCAGTCGTTGCCGGCGATTGCCAGCCAGGGTTTTGCGCCATTGCTGCCGAGCCTGGTGGGCCGCGAGTTCGCCTTGATCGACCTCGGTGTCCTGAGTCCACATTTCGAAGCGGGCAACTGGGAGCAGGACGGCATCGATCAACGTCTACTGGTCGAAGCGGCGACAGCCCATGGTTTGGCGGCCAGTCGTTATGGGCAATATCGTTTATCGCAGACGCGTCCGGACAGCGCCGTCGAGCCGGACACGTACCCGCTGCACGTTGACTTGCAGGTGCCGCAGGGCACAACGGTTGAAGCCCCCTTTGCCGGCGTCGTGCACCTGAACGCGGACGGCCGCGTGCAACTGGACAGCGCACAATTGAGCGTGCGCCTGTGGGGTGTCAAACCCTCGCTGCACACCGGTGCGGCCGTGCTCAAAGGGCAGGTCTTGGGTGAAGTCGGCGGCGCGTTGCGGGTTCAACTCAGCCGTGGCGCCGAGCTCAATCCACCGCTGTTTTGTTCACCGTCCCGCGCACTTGCCTGGCAGGCGTTGTGTCCATCACCCGCAGCATTGTTGGGACTGGCCTGCGACGCCGAGGCCGAACTCGATCCGCACACCTTGCTGGCGCGTCGCGACGCAAGTTTTGCCCGTTCGCAAAAACACTATTACGTCGATCCACCGCGCATCGAGCGGGGCTGGCGCAATCACCTGATCGACATGCAGGGCCGCTCCTACCTGGACATGCTCAACAATGTTGCAGTGCTCGGTCACGGTCACCCGCGCATGGCGGCCGAGGCCAGCCGTCAGTGGTCGTTGCTCAACACCAACTCGCGTTTCCACTATGCGGCCATCGCCGAGTTCTCCGAGCGCCTGCTGGCGCTGGCACCGGACTCGATGGATCGGGTGTTTCTGGTCAACAGCGGCACCGAGGCCAATGACCTGGCGATTCGACTGGCATGGGCCTACAGCGGCGGTCGCGACATGCTCAGCGTGCTTGAGGCGTATCACGGCTGGTCGGTGGCCGCCGACGCGGTGTCGACGTCGATCGCCGATAACCCCAAGGCTCTCAGCAGTCGTCCGGACTGGGTTCATCCAGTGACGGCGCCGAACACCTATCGTGGCGAGTTCCGTGGTCCCGACAGCGCAGCGGATTACGTGCGCAGTGTCGAACACAACCTGGCGAAGATTGCCGAGCAGCAGCGGCAACTGGCAGGTTTTATCTGCGAGCCGGTGTACGGCAATGCCGGTGGGATCTCGCTGCCACCGGGCTACTTGAAGCAGGTGTATGCACTGGTCCGCGCCCAGGGTGGCGTGTGCATCGCCGACGAAGTGCAGGTCGGGTACGGCCGCATGGGCAAGTTCTTCTGGGGCTTTGAAGAGCAGGGCGTGGTGCCGGACATCATCACCATGGCCAAGGGCATGGGTAACGGCCAGCCATTGGGTGCGGTTATTACCCGCCGAGAAATCGCCGAGGCGCTGGAGGCCGAAGGCTATTTCTTCTCGTCGGCTGGCGGCAGCCCGGTCAGTTGCCGCATCGGCATGGCGGTGCTGGATGTGATGAAGGAAGAGAAGCTCTGGGAAAACGCCCAGATCGTTGGTGGGTATTTCAAAGAGCGGCTTGAGGCGTTGATCGACCGCCATCCTTTGGTGGGCGCGGTGCATGGCTCGGGCTTCTATCTGGGCGTGGAGCTGATTCGCAACCGCGAAACCCTGGAACCGGCCACGGAAGAAACCACGGCGTTGTGCGACCGCTTGCGCGAATTGGGGATTTTCATGCAGCCGACCGGCGACTACCTGAACATCCTCAAGATCAAACCACCGATGGTGACCTCGCGACACAGCGTGGATTTTTTTGTCGATACCCTGTCGAAGGTGTTGGACGAAGACCTCTAAACACATCCCACAGGGATTGCATTAAGTTCGATTGTTATCGGTATTTTTTGAAGTATTTTCGAGGTAGTGAGTTTTTATCGCTTTTAAAGCCGATTTTTATCGGTTATAAAGTCGCCTGACGTCACGGCGTGGATCACCGCGCCTGGCCGTTCCCATTTCTGTCATCGGTCGATGCCACAATCGACCCTCTGAACCCGCCCGGGAGATGCTTCATGAGTCGTATCGTTACTGTCGCCGCTACCCAGATGGCCTGTTCCTGGGACCTTGAAGCCAACATCGAGACCGCTGAGAAGCTGGTCCGTGAGGCCGCAGCCAAAGGCGCACAGATCATCCTGATCCAGGAATTGTTCGAGACCCCGTATTTCTGCCAGAAGCCGAACCCGGACTACCTGCAACTGGCCACCACGGCCTCCGACAACGTGGCCATCAAGCACTTCCAGAAAATCGCCAAAGAACTGCACGTCGTGCTGCCGATCAGCTTCTTCGAACTGGCAGGTCGCGCACGTTTCAACAGCATCGCGATCATCGATGCCGATGGCAGCAACCTCGGGATTTATCGTAAAAGCCATATCCCGGACGGCCCTGGCTATCACGAAAAGTACTACTTCAACCCGGGCGATACCGGCTTCAAAGTCTGGAACACCCGTTACGCGAAAATCGGCGTGGGCATCTGCTGGGATCAGTGGTTCCCGGAATGCGCCCGCAGCATGGCGTTGCAAGGCGCGGAAATCCTGTTCTACCCGACCGCCATCGGCAGCGAACCGCACGACAAGAGCATTTCGTCCCGCGACCACTGGCAGCGCGTTCAGCAGGGCCATGCCGGTGCCAACCTGATGCCGCTGATCGCCAGCAACCGTATCGGCAATGAAGAGCAGGACGGCTACGACATCACCTTCTACGGCTCGTCGTTCATCGCCAACCAATTCGGCGAGAAAGTCCAGGAGCTCAACGAAACCGAAGAAGGCGTATTGGTTCAGAGCTTCGACCTCGACGAGCTGGAGCACATCCGCAGCGCCTGGGGTTCGTTCCGTGATCGTCGCCCAAACCTGTACGGCGCAATCAAAACCCTCGACGGTTCCCTGGAGTCCTGATCGCTATGACTACTTTGCACAGCACGCCTCGCGCTGACGGTTTTTACATGCCTGCCGAGTGGGCGACCCAGACCCAGACCTGGATGGTCTGGCCGGAGCGTCCAGACAACTGGCGCCTGGGTGGCAAGCCGGCGCAAGCCGCTCACGTTGCGGTGGCCAAGGCCATCGCGCGTTTTGAACCGGTGACCGTTGCCGTCTCGGCGGCCCAGTACGAAAACGCCCGTGCGCGCCTGGATGTGCCGAATATCCGCCTCGTCGAGATGTCCAGCGACGACGCCTGGGTCCGTGATACCGGCCCGACCTTCGTCATCAACAACAGCGGCGAAGTCCGCGGTGTCGACTGGGACTTCAACGCTTGGGGCGGCTTCGATGGCGGTCTGTATTCGCCGTGGAATCGTGATTCGCAAGTGGCCGGCAAGATCCTCGAGATCGAACGCAGTCCGCGTTATCGCACCGAGGGCTTCGTGCTCGAAGGCGGTTCGATTCACGTCGATGGTGAAGGCACGCTGATCACGACCGAAGAGTGCCTGTTGAACCGCAATCGCAATCCGCACATGAACCGTGCCGATATCGAAGCGGTGCTCAGCGCACAGCTGGCTGTGGATAAAATCATCTGGCTGCCGGACGGTTTGTTCAACGACGAAACCGACGGTCATGTGGATAACTTCTGCTGCTACGTGCGTCCCGGTGAAGTGCTGCTGGCCTGGACCGACGATCCGCAGGACCCGAACTACCCGCGTTGCCAAGCGGCGATGAAAGTGTTGCAAAGCACCAAGGACGCCAAGGGCCGCCCATTTACGGTGCACAAAATGCCGATTCCGGGGCCGCTTTACGCGACTGAGGAAGAGTGCGCCGGTGTCGACCCGGTGGACGGTACCCAGGAACGTAACCCTTCCGTGCGTCTGGCTGGTTCCTACGTGAACTTCCTGATCGTCAACGGCGGCATCATTGCGCCGAGCTTTGGCGATCCGCTGGACACGCAAGCCAAGGAAATCCTCCAGAACCTGTTCCCGCAGCATGAAGTGGTGATGGTGCCGGGGCGTGAACTGTTACTGGGTGGCGGCAATATTCATTGCCTTACCCAACAACAGCCGGCACCGCACAAAGGTTGAGTGAAGTTGTAACAATCGGTGGCACTGGATTAACCCGTGCTTTATCCGGTTTATGTGAGTGATCCCTGATCTAACCCGCAGATCCTATGGACTGCGGGTTTTTTTACGTCTACATGCCGTTCTGGCAGGCACTTTGGCATAGCTCTTGTATCGGTTTGAGAGCAATTCTCGGGAATGTAGAACCGCGTTGTTCTGTCATAAACCTTGGATAAGTTAGCCGCTCACGAACCAGGAGAGAGCGCCGGAAATGAATGTGGTCAGCGAGCGGACATCGCATCCCTTGGTAATGAATGGCGAATCGCTTCAGGTGCTGGCGCAATGGTTGAAATCCAACGGAACGCGACAGGTCAGAGAACCTGACCCGCGCAGGATGATGATCGAGCGTTATCCCGCTGGTTTATTCAGTGAGGCAGAACTTGAAGCCTTGTGGGATGTGATGGAAGGATAGAAAGCAAAGGATTGGTAAAGCGCTGCCCGGATGGCAGCGCTTTTTTTTTTGCCCTTAAAAACGGTGGGGAGCGGATTGTTCCAGCCTTCGGTGGCTCAGGCAGGCCATTTGACCGATTTGCGAAACAGACTAAAAGCCATTACGGCGTTTTTTCCTCGCCGTCATAGGAATAGTCTGCCGGCATCGAATTCCTACGACTTTGCTGGAGCTTTCCATGTCTACCGCGACCCTTCATTACATCTACGATCCACTGTGTGGCTGGTGCTACGGTGCCAAACCTTTGGTGCAAGCGGCTCAGGCTGTTTTGCCGGTGATCGCCCATGGCGGCGGTATGATGACCGGTGCCAACCGGCAGACGGTTTCACCTCAACTGCGCGATTACGTGATGCCTCACGACCGACGCATTGCCGAGTACACCGGGCAGCCGTTTGGTGAGGCGTATTTCGAAGGCCTGTTGCGTGATCACACCGCCGTGTTTGATTCCGCGCCACCGATTGCTGCCGTGCTGGCCGCTGAGCAGCTCGCCGGACGTGGGCTCGAATTGCTGGGGCGTTTGCAGAGCGCGCACTACGTGGAAGGTCGGCGGATTGCCGATGAAGCGGTGTTGCTGGAACTCGCCGTGTCGATTGGTCTGGAAGCAGAGTCCTTCAAGCGCGAGTTCAAGGACGCACTGACGAACGAAACCCAGGACCACATCAAGAAAAGCCGCGCACTGTTGGCGCAGGTTGGCGGCCAAGGCTTCCCGACATTGGTGCTGGAACAGGGCGGTCAATTCACCGTGGTCGACATCAGCCCATGGCTCGGTAAGCCTGAAGCTTTTGCGGCCTGGTTGAGCCTATCGGTCGTGACCCAGGCAAGCGAAACCTCTTCCCCGGTTCAGGCCTGTGGCCTGGACGGTTGTGCTCATTGATTTCACTGACCTTGCGTTAGCCGCCGATGCGCAATGGACTGAAGCCGCAGGGTGGAATCTACAAGGCCACGGGCCGCCCGATAAGCGCCCGAGTCGCGCATTTGTGGACTCTGGCTGACGGCAAAGTCACCCGTTTCGAGCCGTTTGTGGACAGCCATACCGTTCAATTGGCGATCGCCGACCAGTAAGTTCTTAGACGATTTTCGCCTGATTACAGACGATTCACGAAATTGACACATGGTTAAGAGCGCGGCTAGGATTCGCCCCCACGCCTGTGGCCAACCGTCACGACTCCAAAAAATAATAAGGGCCTGCCTCGCTTTTGCGTGGGCGGGCCTTTTGTTTTGGAGTGAAAAAAGAGCGCAATAGCAGCCATTTCAGCCAGCGGTCACAGCGCGTATCAACCCGTAATAAGGAAAATAAGATGTTGAACAAGCGGATCGGTCTGATCGCTCTGGGGATTTTCAGCGCTACTCAAGCCATGGCTAACGACCAGGCGGAGTCCAAGGGTTTTGTTGAAGACAGCAGCCTGAAAGTGCTGTTGCGCAATGCCTACATCAATCGCGATTACAAGGACGGTAACCCAGACAAAGCCGAGTGGGGCCAGTCTGCCATCGGTACCTTCTCGTCGGGCTTCACTCAAGGCACCGTCGGCGTCGGCGTCGATGCTTTCGGTCTGTACGCCCTGCGCCTTGATGGCGGCAAGGGTCGTAGCGGCGCCGGTGGTATCGACTTCTTCAAGCAAGGCGACAGTGGCGAAGCTGCCGATGACCTGTCCAAAGCTGGCGCGGCGGTAAAACTCCGTCTGTCCAACACTGTATTGACCTACGGTGACCAGATGCCGGTCCTGCCGGTGCTGAACTACGACAACGGCCGTCTGCTGCCTGAAAGCTATACCGGCACCTTGATCACCTCCAGGGAGATCAAAGGCCTGGAGCTGAATGCTGGCCGTTTCACCGCCGAATCGCGCAAGAGCGCCGAAGGCCGTGACAGCGGTGGTCTGAAGTCGATCAACGTTCTGGGCGGTAGCTACCAGTTCACCGAACAATTCAAAGGTGCGTTCTACGCGTCCAACGTAGAAGACGTCCTGAAGAAACAGTACGTGAACCTGAACTATGTGTTCCCGCTGGCCACCGATCAGTCCCTGACCCTGGACTTCAACGGTTACCAGACCAAGCTGGACAAGTCGTACGCCCTCGAACACGACACCGAAGGCCAGGACAACAAAATCTGGAGCCTGGCCGCAACCTTCGTCACCGGCCCGCACTCGTTCACCCTCGCGCACCAGCGCAGCACCGGTGACAGCAACCTCGGCTACCCGTACGGCGGCTATCAGAAAGAACAGGGTCGTGTCGGTGACGGTGGCAACACCATCTACCTCGCCAACTCCTACTGGTCCGACTTCAACGCAGAAGACGAACGCAGCTGGCAGTTGGGCTACGGCCTCGACTTTGGCGCCTTTGGCGTTCCAGGCCTGACCTATAACGTGGCGTACGTGCGTGGCGACAACATCACCACCGCCACCAGCACTGGCGGCACCGAGCGCGAAATCTTCAACCAGTTCAAATACGTGGTCCAAAGCGGCCCGGCCAAAGACCTGAGCGTGAAAGTGCGCAGCTCGGTCCTGCGCGTGTCGCAGAAGTCCAGCGACTACAACGTCAGCGGCAACGAAGTCCGTGTGTTTGTGGATTACCCGATCAACATCTTCTGATGACCGGTTGCGTGGTTGAGGCCTGATACGAGGCCGAAATGAGAAAGCCCCGACTGGTTCGGGGCTTTTTCTTGCGTGCGGATCAGGTTCAGACAGCGGCGTTACTGGTTGCGGTTGTTATCCGGCGCGCCTAGCACTTTCACGACGTCATCGATCACCGCCTTACTCATCTCCTGCAAATAGTGCGATGCCCAGGCATAGCGGTCCGTATTGCGCTCCATCGCCGCGTCTTCGGCCAGCAGTTTGGAGAGGTGGAGCAAGTCGGACACGTGGGACAAGGCTTCGCGGATCGGCACGCCGCTGTTGACGCGGAAGAGAGGGTGGTCGGAGTGGATGGAGAAGGGCGTGAGGCCGGCGGTTTTGAGGTCTTGGGGGTTAGTCATTGGGCACCTCCGAGATGTGGGAGGTCGCTGGTGACGATAAGTGTTTGAAGGGTGTTCGAGGGATTAATGCGTTGATTGAAAATGCAGGCTTTGGACGGATTTATGGTGTGCATTGTCTAGCTCCTTGACTGTTGGGAGCCGCAACCGTCCTTCCTACGGGATTGGGTGGCGGCCGTACGCGGGGTAGGAAAACCGGGAATCAAGGCACCCGGCACACCCGAAGGTGTCCCGCGCACAGCCACCATTGCACGATATCGCGGACACAAAAAAAAGCGCCTGCAATAGCTGATGGGGCGCTGTTGCGCCTTGATTAACTCGGGTTCCTACGCCCGTTCGCTGATTTGGCAGCGACGGCTGAAGGTTAGCGTGCGAGTGGAGGGGCTGCAAGTGTGGCGAATTGGAAGCTATGGTCGGGGGCGTTTTAGTGAAAATTATGGCTGGGCAATAATAATTGCCCAGCCATAATTTTCATAATTTCGAAAAAACTGGCGACGACCCTATCAGTGCGAGTGAACCGGGCATTGGATATGGCCCATAAACACTCTCAAAACCAGCGTTCTTCCAGGATTTTTCAGGATCAGAACGCTGGTTTAGGCATATCAATGCCCAGCCCATATTAGTTACATCACGTCACTAATGATGTGCTTGAACCCATCTTTATCCATTCCAAGCAACGTCATACAGTCGACTCCACTACCTGCCCCTCATCCCGAAGGGAAGGTCACTGGAGAGTCGTCATGCCTTTCGTCAGCGTACGTATTACCCGCGATGGCGTTACCTCGGAGCAGAAAGCTCAGGTGATCGCCGAAATCACTGAAACCCTGGAGCGGGTCCTCAACAAACGTCCCGACCTGACCCACATCGTGATCGAAGAAGTCGACACCGATAACTGGGGCTATGCCGGGATCACCACCACCCAGTATCGAAAACAACTGGCAGAGGGGCAGTCATGAGTCGGCCCGTCAGCATCGATTTCATCTCCGATGTGGTGTGCCCGTGGTGCGCCTTGGGTGTGACGGCGCTGGAGCAAGCGATCGAGAACCTGGCCGGTGAAGTGTCGGTCGAGCTGACCTTCAAACCCTTCGAGTTGAACCCGGACATGCCGGCCGAAGGCGAGAACGCGGTCCAGCACCTGATGCGCAAATACGGGCGCAGCGCCGAGGACATCGCGGCCGGCAAAGCGATGCAGATCGCCCGTGGTCAAGCCATCGGTTTCACGTTCGATCTGGAGAAGCGCAGCCACTTCTACAACACCTTCGATGCTCACCGTCTGTTGTTCTGGGCATTGCAGGAAGGGCGGCAGATCGAACTGAAAAACGGCTTGCTGCGCGCTTATTTCAGCGACGGCCAGAACCCGAGCGATCGCGAGACGCTGGTCCGTCTGGCGGCTGAAGCGGGTCTGGATGCGGCGCGTGCGCGTGAGGTGTTGGCGTCCGGAGCGTTTGCCACGGAGGTGCGTGAGCTTGAAGCGTTTTACCGCGAGCACGGCATCAACTCGGTACCAGCCATGATCCTCAACGGTCGTCACCTGGTGTCCGGTTCGCAATCGGTCGAGTACTACGAACAGATGCTGAGACAAATGGCACAGGCCCCCGCTGAAGCCTGATTGATCACTTTTAAAACTCCATTACTTTGTAGAGGTTCATCATGAGCAATTCGAAAAAAGTCATTGTTATTACCGGTGCATCCCAAGGTCTCGGCGCAGGCATGGTCAAGGCCTTCCGTGATCTCGATTACCGGGTGGTTGCCACCTCGCGTTCGATCAAACCGTCCACCGACCCGGACATCCTCACCGTGGCGGGCGACATCGGCGACCCGGCGATAGCCCAGCGCGTGGTTCATGAAGCGATCGCACGTTTTGGCCGTATCGACACCCTGGTCAACAATGCCGGGATCTTCGTCGCCAAGCCGTTCACCGCCTATACCCACGAAGACTACGCCGCTGTGCTGTCGGTGAACCTGAATGGTTTCTTCTACATCACCCAACTCGCCATCGCCGAGATGGAAAAACAAGGCCGCGGCCACGTCGTCAACATCACCACCAGCCTGACGGACCACGCGGTCGACGGTGTGCCTTCGGTACTGGCGTCATTGACCAAAGGGGGCCTCAACGCGGCAACCAAATCCCTGGCCATCGAATACGCCAAGCGCGGCATTCGCGTGAACGCGGTCAGCCCTGGCATCATCAAAACGCCGATGCACGCCGAAGAAACCTACGAAGCGCTGGGCAATTTGCACCCGGTCGGGCACATGGGCGAGATCAGCGACATCGCTCAGGCCGTTGTGTATCTGGACTCCGCCGGATTCGTCACCGGTGAAATCCTGCACGTCGATGGCGGTCAGAGTGCCGGTCACTAAGACCTGCTTTGCCAAACTCCGGAAACAACAAAGCCCTCGCATTACGGCGGGGGCTTTGTTTGATAACTCCAAGCATTTAGTGGCCCGTCATTGCGCCAAAAAAGTCTAAATCCATCTTGTTGTTTCTACGATATTTAAGGATTCGTTGCTGGAGTCGTCCTGCTGCCGGCTCTGGCATGGCCGCCAGCGAACTAAACTAAGTTGTACCTCTGGTGCAGATGTCTCCAGAGAGGTAAGGAGGTGCCAAATGGCCATTCGTGATACCTATCGGGAAATTGAACAGACCCTGGGTCAGGTACCGGAGTGGATCAAGCAGATGCCGGAAGGTGGAGCGAACGGATTCTGGGGCGTAGCCAGGGATTTCTGGCTGGCGGAAACCAGGATTCCTAACAAGTACAAGGAGTTGATAGGTCTGGCAGTGTCCGGGGCGACCCGTTGTAAGTATTGCGCCCTGTTCCATACCGAAGCCGCGCGCTTGTTTGGCGCGAGCGACGAGGAAATTTCCGAAGCCAGCTTTATGGGGTCGCTGACCATGATGGGCAGCACCTTTATTAACGCCCAGCAGATCGACTACGAGCAGTTCCGGCAGGAAACGCTGAGTATCGTCCGGTATGTCAAAGAACACTCGCAACCCAAAGCCGCATAAGCCGTTGCGGGACCCCGCCCTTCGCCAGCTGACGAAGGATAAGTTGATTGCAATCACCGGCGATGGTCTTAGGACCACCGCTCGGTGGCAAGCGGCAGTGATGCGCGCCATCAGCGAACTCATGCAATACAGCGATAGCGCCCACGAAGAAAACCAGGACCTGCGTATTCCCTTCGCCAAAGCACTCCATGACCTCTATGCAGGACAGAAGTCCGACGCCGAGTTGACGGAAATGGTGTTGCTGATGCTGGAAGTGGAAACCGCGCCTTTTCTTGGTAAGGGGGCCTAGGCGGGAGTGTGGTTTTTTCCAAACCCCAGAAACAACAAAGCCCCTGCATTTCTGCAGGGGCTTCGTTTTGTATGGTGCGGCACCAGACATAACTTAGAGTTGTTGCGACTACCGCTGAAGTTGGTGTGGTTATTGTTTTGATTCGCTGATCTGATATGGAGTGGTATCTTGGGCGTTATTAAAAAGTGATTGTTTTATAATATAAATCAAAATAATCGCTACAGGAAAAGAGAAAAATCTATCCATGTATGCTGGGAAGATAATCAGATGCAAAATAACAAATGCCAAGGATGCTGCGGAGACAAGGCATAAATCATTAAATTTTTTGCGCGCCATAAAGTTTCGGCAAAAAAATGCAAAGCCCATAGAGTAAACCAAAAGGTGGGGGTGGCTTAAAAAGGCCAAAGCTCCGCGAGCATATGCCTTTATGTAGTCAATCAGGTTGTTAGATAGCGCCATGCTGGCGGGGTATGGGTCAATACCTATCAAGGTGAAATTAAATATAGTCAGGAATCCATAATTGCCATTGATTTTATTTATTGCAAAATACAAGATCAAAGAAGCAATAAAGGAAATGATGGACCATAATTTTGAAAGGGAGTTAAAGCTAACTAAAGCAGCAAAAAATGAAAATAATACAAAATCAGTTCTTGCAAGAGGTAGAAGTGTAGCAAAAACAATCGCTAGCGGATTTCTCCTCAAAAAAAAGAAAATAAACGCCAGCGCTATGAAGCAGGCGGTGGAATCAGGGGTTGAGTATCGTGAAATATCAAAGATGCCCGAAAAAATAATTATTAAAGGAAGAAATATCTGAGGGATTTTTTGGTTAAAAAGTATTCCGGATATCGCAAGCACACTAAAAGAAGCAAAAAAATGCGCTCACTAAATATGTCGAAGATGAGTACGAGAATCCGAGATAATTAACAGCTTTCATTGCGAACAAATACATGGTTCTTATAGAGTAAAATGGTATTTGCTCTTCTAGCGAGGAGGGATTCTTGTACGTTATTGATTTGTATTTATCGTATGGTGAGTTACCCGTTAAGTATGAAAAAGTATCTGGGCTAACTTCTGTAGATAGGTCTTTAAATACTATTCTTGTTAACTCGCTCTCGTCGTTCCCATCAGATTTATATGCGGAAGCAACGTACCCGATTATATCCCAGTTGTAATAAGGTTTTTTATTCCTGTCGCTAAAACGGTGAAAAAGCAAATGGTAATTATCATGAAATTTATGTAATTAACCATATTGCCTGGAAAGAGAGCTTTGGTTTTATTTTCGATATTCATGCTCACCTACTTTTCCCCCGAAAAAAATCGCACCGATTCCTACTGCAAACCAAAGTGTTGCCAAACGAATTAAAACTGTCGCGGCAATTGCATTGGCACTAGGCATGCCTTTCCACACCAGCAGTGCGACCATCACTGCTTCGGCGCCACCTAGGCCGCCCGGCATAAAACTTAGCGCGCCAGCGAGCATAGAAAGCGCATAGACAAAAACTGCAAAAGTCAGCGGTATATCTGCTCCCATCCAGTTCAATATCCAGTGAAAGGCCAGTGCTTCAGCACTCCAGGCAAGCACGCTCAATAGTGTTGACCCTAGTAGCAGACCTAGACGATGGCATCTCTGTGCTTCCAGCAGCACATTGAATAGGTGGCGTAAAAGCCCGACGAGCTTCCCGCCCTGTTCAGGTACAAAGTGCGCGAGCTGCTCAATTAATCGGCGCTGCGAAAGTACCGCGAAACCCACCGCCACCAGTGCAACACCCACCACAATAATTGAACGCGCATCTGGATACAGGCTGAGTCCGAATAGCGTCATTAGCACTACCGCAAGCAGGTCAGACAGGCGCTCACTGAAGAAGGCCGCGAAACTCTGCGTGTATGGCACCCCCCAGCGCTTAAGCAAGACGCCGCGTAGGGCTTCACCAGCTTTGCCGGGCGTAATGGTCAGGGCAAAACCAGAAAGATAGATCTGCAAGCTGGCCTTCCATGGTACGACATGCCCCAAGGCCTTGAGGTAACCCTGCCAGCGCAGGAAGCGCAGGCCGTAGTTGGCCAGTGACATCAGCAGGGCAATGGCGATGCCGAGTGCTCCGACTTTGCCAATTGCACTGCTGACCTCCTGCCAGCCGCCCCATAGGGAAAAGCCCAGATAGCCCAGTGCGGAAAATACCACCGAAAGAATGACGGCCCGATACCGCCAACCTGACAGATAAAGGCCTTCGTTCACAGGTTAAGTCTCTTGAAGATCGGTTGCGGAATACTGCGAATGATCAGCATGATCAGTGCCCAGAAGCCCGGAGCGTAGAGAGTGCCAACCTTGAGCTCGATCCCTTTGACGATACGCAGGGCGACCTGCTCCGGCTTGGCCACCAACGGTGCCGGCAGCGGCAGGCCCTGGGTCATAGGGGTATCGACGAAGCCAGGCTTGATATCAATGACATGCACGCCGACCTTGAACAGCCGGGCTCGCAGTCCTTCACAGAAGGTGGAAACAGCGGCCTTGGCGGTACCGTACAGGTAGTTGGAAGGCCTTCCCCGATCACCGGCCACCGAGGAAATTACCGCCAGGGTACCGCAATGCTGGATCTCGAACTGATTGGCGAGATGGGTCAGCAGAGCAATAACCGAGGTGCCATTGTTGGCAAACTCCTGAAGGGCCACACCGGCATCCAGTTCACAGGCTTTCTGGTCGGGAAGGGTGCCATGGGCAATCAGAGCGATGTCGATCTGCTGCAAAGCGCTCAAGCAACTCTCCAGCATCGCTGGGTGTGCGGCAACGTCGGTGGCGTCCATGCTATGCAAGGTCACTGCTTTGGCACCGCGAACTCGCAGATCGGCCGCCGTCTGCTCCAGTTTCTCATTGTTGCGAGCAACCAGGAAAAACTCACTTCCTTGTGCGGCCCACAGGCGTGCGCAAGCCGTAGCAATGGCGGAGGTAGCGCCAATAATCAGAATTCGTTTCATGCGGCGACTCGTTTCCAGAAGCGGGACATTAGGGACGGATCACGCAGTACTTCCAATTGCTCCCAGGCCGGGTAGGCCTGCCGGAAGTCACTGCCACTCATGTGGGCATCCTTGGCTGGGTACAGCCGGCCACCGGCCTCGCGCACAATGGCGTCCAGGCGGGCGAACAGCGGTGCCAGGTCGGTTTTCTGTGGAAAATCCAGGGCTAGCGAGGTGCCGGGCAAAGGGAAGGACAGTAGGCCGGGTGAGGCAATCTCGCCACAGCGCTTGAGTACTGCAAGGAAAGATCCCTGGCCGGAATCGGCTATGACACCCAGCAGTTCGCGCATGGACACCTCGGCCACAGCATCAGGAATCACGCACTGGTACTGCTGGAAGCCCTTGCGTCCGTAGATACGGTTCCAGTGAAGAAGGCGATCCAGCGGGTAAAAAAACGGCTCGTAGCTCTCCCATTTGCGTGTACGTGTCGTGGGATGAATCCGCCAGTACGCTTCATTGAACGCGCGCAGGGACAGATTGTTGATCAGGGAAACTGGAGGGGTCAAAGGTACGCACAGTTTCGGTCGCGCATCCACGTCCAGTGAGCCATAACGGGCATGATCGCCGACGATAAACACACCGCGGCCCGCTTGAGCACCCTTGGCCATGCAGTCGATCCAGGCCACGCTGTATTCGTGCTGATGATCCAGCTCAGCGGACAAGGCGAAGAACTCGGACAGGTTGTCGAAACGCACCACGGTACTGTCGATCTGGCTGGAGCGAATAGGGATCAGCTGGATTTCCGCCCAGGTGATCACGCCTGTCAGCCCCAGGCCACCGATGCTGGCGGCATACAGCTCGAAATTTTCGCTCTTCGAACAGGTCCGCAATTCCTGGCCATGACGCAACAAACCAAAGCTACGAACATGGTTGCCGAAAGTGCCTCGCAGATGATGGTTCTTGCCATGGACATCATTAGCAATAGCGCCGCCCAAGGTGGCGAACTGCGTACCGGGGGTGACCGAGAGAAACCAGCCCTGAGGAATTGCAGCAGCCAGGATTTCGGCCAGGGTTACACCCGCCTCAGCCTGTACCGTGCCATGCTGCCAATCAACCTGCATGAAACGATCCTGAGTGCGCATGTGCAGTACCTGGTCACTGGCGGCCAGGCAACTGTCGCCGTAACTACGGCCATTGCCATACGGTAGGGTGCTGCCATGAGAGGTGACGACTCGCCTCAACAGGTCGGGTGTGTCGCTACGCCAGCTGCAAGCATGTGCATCCTGCGGGGCGCGGGGGTAGCGCCCCCAGGAGTCAAGGGGGGCACTCATGTCGCGACCCAGAACACAGCGCAAAACAGCACACCGACAATCAGACTGACACGGTCACGGACGGCGAATACCACTGGATCGTCATGCATTTCCCCGCGATAAGTCAGCATCCAGACACGGGTAATCCAAAATAGTAGCAGCGGACAGGCCAGCCAGATCACTTGGGGATTGAGATAAAGCCCTGTCGTATCTTGCCCATGGATATACAAAGCCAACACCATCACCGACAGGTAACCAGACGAGGCACCCAGCGACGAGATCATTTCTAGATCACCCGGATAGTAACCACGGCCACGGGTTTTCTCGGTTTCCCCCTTGCTGCGTGCCTCGCGCAATTCGGCGTAGCGTTTAACCAGCGCCAGACTGAGGAAGATGAACATCGAGAAGGCTAGTATCCAGAAGGTCAGTTCAAGTCCGCAAGCTGCCGCACCGGCGATGATGCGCACGGTATAGAGCATAGCCAGCGCGATGGCATCGATTGCCATATACCGTTTCAACGACATCGAATAGGCCAGGGTCAGGATGTAGTAGGCAACCAGCACTCCAGCAAATTGCCAGGGCAACAATAAGGCTGCACCATCAAATGCCATGACCAGCAAGACAGGGAAGGCTATCAACCCTGACTTGATCGACAAGCGCCCCGCCGCAAATGGACGATTGCGCTTGGAGTGGTGATGACGATCATCCGCCAGATCGAGCAAATCATTGAGCAGATAGACGCTGGAAGCACACAGCCCGAAGAACAGGAAGGCTAGTAGACCTTGCCACAGCAGTAAAGGATTGGTTATCTGATGCGCAGCCAGCAAAGGCACGAAAATCAGCGTATTTTTCATCCATTGGTGCAGGCGCAGCGCCTTAAACCAATCCTTTATTCCTGATGGATTGGAACGAATAACCTGTTCGACATTACCCTGCTTTTGCGCCCGACGCTCCACACCTGGCTCAGGATTGACCACATAAGCGTGCCGGGCTGCAGCCCAGACTGGAATGTCGTCATGAGAGTTACCGGCGTAATCAAATCCCTTCTCTCCATAATGCTCGACCAGCAGATCACGCTTGCGATGCGCTGACAGGTTTCGCTCGGCATTGGTAGCCAGTACCTCGTCGAACAGTTGTAGGTGATCGGCGATACGCTTGGCCAGCGTATAGTGACTGGCTGTTGCCAAAATAATGGAGCGGCCTTTGCTTCGTTCCGCTTTGATCAGCGCGATGATTTCAGGGTCATAGGGCAAAAGACTGACATCAATATCTGTCGCATGAGCTAAGCCTTCTTTCAAGGCGGTCTTGCCTTTGGCCAGCCAACCAAGCGGTTTAAATAGGCTTAAAGGCTTATGCCTGACAAAGGCCATACCGGTTTCCAGGAGCAGGTTGGAACGCAGTAGGGTGCCGTCGAGATCGACAACGAAAGGGAGGGCAACGGGCGTAAATTCAGTCATAAGAACTCTTCCCAGAGGGCTGATCCAGCGAAGTTGACCCATAAAAACAACATAGCAGGTAAAGCAGGTTTCGGCTGACAATATAGCGCTCTGGCGGCACAGGTTATGGCAAAAAGCTACCGGTGGTCGGGCATTTAAGCGCAATCAGCTCACCGCACGCTCTCGGACAGCGGTAGCCGCTGCCGAAGGCTGCGCTCGACCGCAACACGGGCGCAAAATCTCAAGTCCGTAGAAGGCCCGGCGGACCTTGGCGCAGTCTGCGGCAGCGGCATCTTAGGTTGACTGAATTCGGTAGTGGGGCATCCTCTTCCTTAACTGGACTTGGTAGCAACCAGTGCATCACGATCCGGTCTCCGGTAGGCCCCCCCACTCTCTCTATGCGCGGGCATTGGCGATCAACCTTGTCGAAATTGTAGATCGTCGCGGTTTTCTTTCAGTGCGAGAGAAGGAAGAAATTTTGGCCGCCCGACAAACCGCTCCTATGCAGGTTTCCAGGGTGATCAAGGAAATGAGGCTTTCCAAGTGCAGCCTCGCGCATGATGCTTTGCAGGTAGTTTTGTACCCTTAAAGCGACGTCAATTGTGCCGCGCTTCTGGATCGCTTCCAGAGGTTGCATCAGGTCATGGGTGTCCAGATCCCCGGTGTCAGGATAGTTGTCGCCTCTCCGGTTTTTCCTAAAAAGCATACCGGGGGCGGAAAGAGATTGGTTGTGCCGTACTATTCACCTGAACGCAGAGCCGCATTACTCAAGATGCTGCTTCCCCCACTGAACCTGTCGATGGCCGAGGTTTCCCGGCGCGAAGGGGTCAGCGAAATGTCTTTGTCCAACTGGCGCAAGCAGCTCAGTTCTGAAGGAAGTGCAGTGTCCGAAAACAAGTCACCGGCCGAGAGTTGGTCAGCCGAAACCAAGTTTGCTGTCGTCCTTGAAGCGGCCGGCTTGTCCGAGATCGACCTGGGCGAGTATTGCCGCCGCAAAGGCCTTTACCCCGAGCAAATCACTGCCTGGCGACAAGCCTTCATCACCGGCCAGAAATCGGAAAAGGCCCAGCAAAAAGAAGATCGGGAGCAGTCTCGCAAGGATAGAAACGCATCCAGGAACTTGAGCGCGAACTGCGTCGAAAAGACAAGGCACTTGCTGAAACAGCTGCGTTGTTGGTGCTGCGAAAAAAGCTCAACGACTACTGGGGGACCGACAACGAGGACAACTGACGACTTTGCCAGAACGGCAGTTACTCGTTGGCTGGCTGAGCAACGCGGTCGTGGCGGGAGCCAGAAAAATCAGGGCCTGCCGGGAAATCGGACTATCGCTGCGGACTTTGCAACGGTGGACTGAAACAAACGTTATCCGCACCGATGCCCGAACGACTGTCACACGGCCAACGCCGCGTAATGCGCTGAGTGAGGTCGAGCGCCAGGCGATTGTGACGCTGTGCAACGGCGCTGATTATGCTCACTTGCCGCCCAGCCAGATCGTGCCGCGCCTGGCCGATCAAGGGCGTTATCTAGCGTCGGAGGCCACGTTTTATCGCGTCTTGCGTGCGGCGGGTCAACAGCAACATCGAGGCCGTTGTCAGCGCCCCAGGCGGTACGCAGCACCGACGACTCATGCGGCCAAAGCGCCCAATCAGGTCTGGTCGTGGGACATCACGTATCTGCCGTCGCCGATACGCGGCAAGTACTACTATCTCTATCTGATCGAGGATATTTACAGCCGCAAGGCCGTGGGCTGGGAGGTCTACGACGCGGAAAGCGGCGAGAAAGCCGCCGCACTGCTGCAACGCAGCGTGATCGGCGAGCAGTGTTTACGCGAACCGCTGGTGCTGCACTCGGACAACGGAGCGCCGATGAAATCGGTGACGCTGTTGAGCAAGATGTACGAGCTGGGCATCACGCCCTCGCGGGGACGACCACGGGTGAGCAACGACAATCCCTACTCGGAGTCGCTGTTTAGAACGCTGAAGTACTGCCCGCAATGGCCACAGGATGGTTTTGCCAGTTTGGACGCCGCACGAGCTTGGGTGAGGGATTTTTATGGCGTTGGTATAACCACGAGCACCGGCATAGCCGGATCCGTTTTGTCACGCCAGTCGAGCGGCATCGAGGGCTGGATCATCAAGTCTTGGCCCTGCGACATGAGCTGTACGAACGAGCCAAGGGGAAAACCCCGGAGCGCTGGTCGGGTCAGACGCGTAACTGGGAGCCGATCGGTACCGTGTTTTTGAACCCGGATCGAGAGCAACAGGTCGAGAAAAGAGCGGCATAGTTAGACGGTTGACGCGACAACTACCTTGAAAAACGCCGAGATCGACAATAGAGCGAGCGCCGACCAGCGGGAAGACATGGGTTTTGAGGCGGCTCAGAACCGTCTTGGCATGACCCGGTGCCCATTTGGCAGACATCGCGTTGTGCCATTCCAGTGCAGCGCTTTCAAAGGTACGGCCTTTGATTGCGGCCTGCGTCTTGGCTTGGTGTTTGGTCTCTATGGGGTCGATGCCTTTCGCCAGCATCCGCTTGACCTCCAGGCGCTTGTTGCGCGCATCGGCGAGGCCGACCACGGGGTAGTTGCCGAAGGAGGTCAGTCCTTCACGACCATCAGGTTTTACATACCTGAAACGCCAGCCTTTGCGGCCATTGGGTTGGACTAGAAGGTAGAGGCCGTCGCCGTCGAATAGCTTGTAGGCGCGGTCAGTGGGCTTGGCTGAGCGGCAAGCCGAATCGGAGAGTGGAGCAGTGGTGCGCGACATAAGGGTACTCCCCCTTTATCGAATTACCTTACCCCTAAAACGGATGGGATCCACCAGATTTTGACGTAACCCGACAGAACCCCAAAACGAAAAAACCCGCCAGAACAGACTGTGTGAAAACTATTCGAGCGCCAAACACCGATCAATAAACGATCAAATTTGGCGTTCTCTCGCTCTTTCTGAGCGACTCAGCTCGTAAAAGCTTTAAGGAAACTCTGAAAAAGACTTCCAACTCTGGTGAAATACCCCCTCACACGAATCGACCGGTTGAGCCCCGATGAAACAGATGTCCTTCGCCGATGCCGAGTATGCCGGCAAACGTAAGCAAACCCGCCGTGAGCGCTTCCTGATCGAGATGGATCAAGTCGTGCCCTGGAAGGGGTTGATTGCCTTGATCGAACCGCATTATCCAAAGGGTGAAGGCGGTCGTCCGGCGTATCCGTTGCTGGCCATGTTGCGGGTTCATCTGATGCAGAACTGGTTCGGCTACAGCGATCCGGCGATGGAGGAATCGCTGTATGAAACGATGATCCTGCGTCAGTTTGCAGGGCTGCATCTGGATCGAATTCCTGACGAAACCACGATCCTCAACTTCCGCCGCTTGCTGGAGAAGCATGACCTGGCGGGCGGGATTTTGCAGGTTATCAACGGTTATCTGGGTGAGCGTGGATTGATGTTGCGCCACGGAACGATAGTGGATGCGACGATCATTCATGCCCCCAGCTCAACCAAGAATAAAGACAAGAAACGCGATCCCGAGATGCATCAGACCAAGAAAGGAAATCAGTACTATTTTGGAATGAAATCCCACATTGGCGTCGATGCGGATTCGGGCTTGGTTCATAGCGTGGTCGGTACTCCTGCCAACGTGGCGGACGTGACACAAGTGGATCAACTGCTTCATGGGGAAGAGGTTCACGTCTGTGGCGATGCCGGTTACACCGGGGTGCAGAAGCGCCCGGAACATCAGGATCGCAAGATGATCTGGTCGATTTCTGCACGGCCCAGTTCGTACAAAGAGCATGGCAAAGACACGGTGATCGGCAGTGCGCTACGCGGAATTGAGTATGCGAAAGCGCAAGTCAGAGCCAAGGTTGAGCACCCATTTCGAGTGATCAAGCGCCAGTTTGGCTATACGAAAGTGCGCTTTCGTGGTCTGACGAAAAACATCGCTCAACAGACGACGTTGTTCGCCTTGTCGAACTTGTGGATGGTGCGAAAACGATTGTTGAATGCAGGAGAGGTGCGCCTGTAATGCGGGCTAATCGCCCTGAAACAGCGCGATTAGAGGAAAAATCATGAATTAAAGAGTGGAAAGGTCTGCTTTTCGACCAAATCAGCGTTTTTTGAACCTCACGCAGAGAAGGCATCAAAAATCGGTGGGTACTTCAGAACTTCCTTAAGGATTTCGCGTAGCAACGCGAACCTTAGAGCTGAGCTGGAGTTTTCACACAGCCTGAGAAGGCGGGTTTTTCGGGGGTTTCAGAGATTTTGAAAGCCTTCTCTGGAACCTTGTGGCACTAGGAGTCGAAGCAAGGTAGTAACTATCTGTAAATAAACGAAATTATCTAATGGTAATTGTTATTCTATCCCTAAAACTATCCTGAGGCTGGAAGGTGCTTCTAGATGAAGGACTACCTAAGGAGGATGTACGTGTTCGACGCCTTAGCATCGTTAATTACATACGTACAGCTCTTTTTCGTTATGTCAATGGGTCGAAAGTCTCAATCATGATAAGAGCCGTTATCAGCATCAAGTGGTCAGTTGGGGGCTGTAGTTTTCAAACGGGCGAAGATTTCTCGTTTAGTGGTGGGGGCTAGCTTGCATTCGTGAAATTGCTATGGCTTGATTAAGAGCGCGCGATTAGTTCTTGGAAATATATCAAATAACGTCCTCCCCTCCCCATACAAGCTCAGTGGGCCTATCGACCGCCTGTTGTTAGCAAAGGAGTGCATATGAGTTACTCGGCAACGTTTACCGACTGGAAGGGCTTACGCCTTGAAGATTTAGTAGTCGCCTATCGTAAGGCAAAAGCTGATTGTTTTTTTGAAAATACATTTCCAACCGCTATAAAGTTTGCCGAGTACGAACAAAAATTATTAGAAAATCTGAAAGATTTACTAGTTAGAGTGCAACTTAATCGAGGGTTTTCCGAAGATAAGAAATTACTTGGTGAGTTTCGTTTGTTACCTAAAAAGCTTTCTGTTGAGCCGAAGAGAGAGAGCGCAAATGGGCATATTCACTTTTCTTGTCCAGTAAGGGCGTTTGAAAGTCTTAAAAGTAATAATGACTTAGTTCCTGAGTTTCGTATTGTTGGCGATTTTCCTGTGGATGCGCATATATTATCTGCGCTTTGGATAAACACCATCGGGCATAAGTTTGACGCTTGTTTGGGTAGGGATTGTTACGGTGCACGATTAAAACGTATTAGAAATGATGATAGTTTGGACAGGAACGCAGATAAGCCTTTTCACATAAGTGCAATAGGTTCCTTTACGCCATATTTCCAACCTTATCAAAAGTGGCGTAATGATGGTCTAAAAGCTATTCGGTTTGAGCTTGAGAAAGATCGTGACGTGGTCGCTGTATCGCTTGATTTGAAAAGTTATTATCATTTTGTGGACCCGTTGGCAATTGCATCTCCGTTGCTACAAAGCAAACTTGGACTTGAACTATCCAAGGCGGAACAGCTATTCACTAAAGAATTGACTAGGTTCTTAGCTAACTGGTCCGAGGGCGCGCAGGAATTTAGTAAGGGGTTAGTAAAGGGTGAGGCGGATATCCCAGGCGGCTTAGTCATCGGTCTAACAGCTACACGCATTATGTCTAATGTTCTATTGCATCATTGGGATACTCTTATAAGAGAAAAAGTCGCGCCAATTCATTATGGGCGTTACGTCGATGATATGTTTATGGTTTTGCATGACACAGGTTGTATAAATAATACAAAGGAGTTCATGGTTTTTTTGCAAGATCGTTTGGGCGATGATTGTATTTTCCAAGAAGAAACTGAGCTGGCAGATAGGTCGAAGAAAAAAGAGAAGCTCTGGGAGATTCAGCAGGGAAAGGAATTACAAGGTAGTACTCGGATAAAGTTGCAGGCTGAAAAGCAAAAGTTATTTATTTTACATGGTCGAGCTGGACTTGACTTGCTCGATAGTATCGAGAAGGAAATTTATGAACTTTCCAGTGAGCACCGTCTTATGCCCTCGCCTGATCAATTGGAGGATTCTACGGCGGCTCGAGTGCTCTCAGCAGCGGGAAGTGTAGGCGAGCAAGCAGATACGTTACGCCGCGCCGACGGCTTGACCATTCGCAGGCTTAGCTGGTCGTTGCAATTACGTCATGTCGAGACATTGGCTAGAGATTTGCCACCAAGTGAGTGGGTAAAACAGCGCGAGGAGTTCTACCAGTTTGCCCACAATCATATTGTAAGACCTGAAAACTTGTTTGCTCACTTTACATATTTGCCGCGGCTCCTTGGGTTTGCAATTAGTATGAATGAATGGGCTCAAGCTGAGCAAATAGTAGTACGTGCTTTCGCATCTATTGACCAATTAGCAGGCCATATAATTCCGGGTCGGGAAATTGGCATGAATGGGGCCAAGGCAAAAGCAGGCAAGGAGTTATGGCGATATGTCAAAGGTACGCTGTCATGGATGTTTGTTGATGCAGCTGCTCGTTGTTATGACCCTAGAAGGTTGTTAAACAGTAATCGCTCGAAAAAAGAAGCACGCTTGGCTGAATTATTTCTGCAAACTATTATTGAAGCACTGACTGGTGTCGAAGATATTCTAGATTTTCGAATTGGATCGGAAGATTTTTACAAAAAAGCTCCACTCATCGCGATGGCAGATTTGGCTAAGGAACCTTACAAACGAATACTAAGCACTCGTTCTGCACAAACTTTAATCGGTAAGCGAGACGATAAGGTCGAAAGACTGCTCCTTAAGTGCTTCGAGCGAACTCAGTTATTAGATGTTGACGCATTAAAAAGCTTTCTGAAATCAACCCGCGTGTCTCGACTCGGTTTTTTTGAGGCGGGGGGGCGTAAGACAGAGAGCTTTCTTCCTTACATCTTTCCGACTAGGCCACTAACACCGGCCGAAATAGCAGAGCTTGCGCCGGAATGCGTTGGTCTGCCTTGTAATAACCACAAGATCTCTGAGATAAACCCTGCAGTAATTTGGGCGCAATATGCTCAGGCCCTGAGAGGGGTTTGGATCAAACCGACCTTGCTTGCTTTAGAACAAGACAAGGATGGAGGTAGCTTACATAAACGCTCCACTAAATATTTATATATTGGAACCGAGCGTAGCAAAAAAATTGTTGTTGCTCTGACTAACCTTAAGACAGATGATAGCGATTGGGCTGCTATGGCATGTAACAAATCAAATCTGTCTCTTGATCGGTACAGCCGCATCGCAGAACTGGTAAATCAGGCTATAAGGCTCAATCCTAAACCTCATTATGTTTTGTTTCCGGAATTGTCGTTACCTTTGAAGTGGGTTGATAGCATTGCTGCAAGACTAAGTGCTGTAGGTATTAGTTTGATTGCTGGTACTGAATATCGACATTTTGAGGGGGATGAAGTAATAAGTGAGGCATGTTTGGTGTTGTCCGATAATCGGCTTGGCTTCCCTGCTTCAGTTAAAATCTGGCAACCTAAACTACAACCGGCGGTGGGGGAAGATAAATTACTTACCTCAATGTACGGGAAGCAATGGGCATACAGTAAAGTAGCCAGTCTGAGAAAAAAACCTGTTTATGTTCACAATGGCACATGTTTTGGTGTCATGGTTTGTTCTGAACTACAAAATAGTAAGGCCAGGGTTAAGTTTCAAGGTGAGGTTGATGCACTTATGGTTTTGAGTTGGAATCAGGACTTAGAAACCTTTTCAGCACTTATTGAGTCCGCTGCACTCGATGTTCATGCGTATACCATTTTGGTGAATAATAGGAAGTATGGGGATAGCCGTGTTCGAGCTCCCGCCAAAGAGTCATTCATGCGTGATTTAGCCCGTGTGCGTGGTGGTGATAATGATTTTGTAATTGCAGCAACGTTAGATATTGACGCGCTTCGTGCATTCCAGAGTAGAGCGAAGCGCTGGCCTCAAGAGCGGGATGTATTCAAACCACTGCCGGAAGGATTCGTGCTCAGCCTGCGTCGTAAGAAATTACCACCGAGATAAAAGTCATAATTAAGAGATGATGAGTTAAGTGGCGAAAAGAAGATCGAAAAGAGGACTGATTTATTTGTTCTGCAATAGCTGACCGGGTTATGTTCTCCAGTTATGACGGAATTTTGGCGAATAGGGCCTTGCCGGTTGTTAAAGTGGAATTGTAAGTTTTTAGGCTCCATGACTATAAAGGTACTGGAGCCCATTGAGATTGATCGATACTATTTCAAGGCTTACTATTGCGAGTCTGTGTTTCGACGCCATCAAAAAAGTAATCTAGGATGTATAAATCGAACTCATCCAGTTCGCCGATAAGGTGGTTGAGCCCTTGTGTATTCAAGGTTTGTAGTTTATCAATCGCTTGGTATATGTTTAATTCTTCAGAGTTGAAGTCTATAAGGCCCGCATGATGAATTTGCTTGGAGATGTTTCGTGGGAGTCCATATTCTTCTAGTTAATATACGACTTTCGGGAGAAAGGCATGAGATAGTTTTGATACAAACGGTGAAATGTCTTGTGCACTATCGCCGAGAATTTCTTTTTGTATTATAGATACGTCATTGAAGAGGGCGGCAAGTTTAAACGTTACAGTTCTTTCTAATTTGAAGAAGTCGTCAACTCCAACATCAATGTCGTTGAGCTGCTGTAGAAGTTCCGGGATCGTGTTTACCCAGTTTTGGGAAAGAATTTTTACAAATTCAACTACTTTCGTATAGTCAGTTCCCCAGCCAGCCGGCTGAAGTCGAATGACTTTGTATAATAATCTTTCCCAGTTTTCTGGGTTTGGTGAATTAAGGTATCCGAGTCCGTTCCATGAGGCAGGACTGTTTTTGAGGTCTTTAACGATATCCATAATAAGGAACGAATTGCTGCTTTGAAGCATGCTATTGTTTTTTATATCTTTATAGCTCTTCTCCCCAATGAGCTCTGACATTTCCTCTCGGTAGGCAATAATTTTAGCGATTTGTTCTGGAGTCAGTTCTTCAGAGGCGACTCTACTTTCCAAGTCAGAAACTAGTTCGTCCGGGATTTCAAGATTGAGTGCGTTATCTGTCTCTTTTGGTGGTTCTTCAAGAATATAAATTTTCCCAACAAAGTGGCGAAGCATTCGTCCACCTCGGCCTATAATGTTTTTATAGGTGAAGTCAGTTATTCGCGCTCTGCCTTTTCCACTTAAGTTACTCCATAGTATTACGTTTTGGGCGGATGTATTAACTCCTTCTATAATTGATGAGGTGGAAATTATGGTTTGAAGTGCATCCGGCTCTTCAAAAAGCTTTATCTGGATTTGGCTTAGGGATCTGTGTAGCTGGCCATTGTGAATTCCAGTTCCCCGCAGAACCATGTGGGTGAGTCCCCAGTTAGGGTCATAATTCTTAGCAAGCCATTTACTGAAATTGCTAAGTAGCTTGGTGTTTTGTTTGTTTCGATTGCTTAATATGAGAGTGGATAATTTTTCAATATTTGTATAGGTGCCCGCGTAGATCAAAGTTTTGCCAGTAGTGGAGTCCAGTATTCGTAGGAGCTCCTGGCTTTTTTTGGTTTCGTCTTTTCCTATTTCTTTGTATAAATTTTGTTTTTCTAAAAAAACGGTATTGAAATCAAGGCTGCAAAACTCCATACCCTTAGTAAAGATATTATCTTTCAACTTGTTTATGTTGGGGGCTAAAAAATATCGCTGCGTTGCCTTGTCGCCGAGCTTCAAAATAGCCTTTAGCAGGGATGGAGACCTTTCTTTATCAAAAACAGAACTTGCTTTATAAAATTCATCAATAACAAGCATATCCAACACGTCAATTTTATCTACGTAAGATATTGATCTTTCTTGAGGGAATATGAAAATGTTTTGATCGGAAAGCTCTTGGTCTGATGTGGTAATTATTTTATAGTCTAGTCCGAACTTTCTTTGTAGTCGACGTCTTGTTTCATCGGTGAGGGCAATTGTTGGAACGATTATGGCAATATTTTTGGGCTTTTTTATTGAAATAAAAGAGTCAATAACAAAACTCTTTCCGAAACTTGTTGGTGCGCTTACCGCTACACTTTTTCCCGAGAGTAATTTGCTAAGAAGTAATGACTGCTCACGGTGCAAGGTGACTAGCTCTGGTGCTCCTGTGTCTACCTTAAAAGATTCGTGCACATACCTATCTTGCCAAATTGAGCTGCCAAGTTCTAGGTATGGGTACAGACCAGTTTGTCTAATTAAGTTGTTTAGAAGTGGAGTGTATTCTAGCTTCTGGCGTTGGAAGTAATCGAGTAGTTTTATAAGTTCATTGCGTGCTGAAAATTCATTACCCTCGGTGATCAGGTTGTTTATTCTTCCACATTCTTCAAAGATTTCCATTTCTTAGTCCTGCTTTTTTTCGGTTTTTTATAATGTTCCGCGTCGCTTACGAATGCCTCTATTATGGGCTCCTTCTCAGGCACAGGGAAAAGAATTATGTGAAATTTTATTTTTTCGTAGAAATGTATATTGGCCAGGCTCTTTATTTGTTTCTTGAAATAAGAGTTTGCTCGCTCTGAGTGGAATGCGATTATTTTTTCTTTGTAGTCGTCAGAGATCTCTGTTGATGCACTTGTGATGCCGCACTCGTGTA
The DNA here is from genome assembly GCF_000217955.3 of Pseudomonas fluorescens HK44. GTDB lineage: Bacteria > Pseudomonadota > Gammaproteobacteria > Pseudomonadales > Pseudomonadaceae > Aquipseudomonas > Aquipseudomonas fluorescens_AQ. Next base: position 131,252 of record NZ_AFOY02000027.1, read on the forward strand.
GCAGTAATATTGGTATGTTGATCTTCGGTTTTAATGTGTCAATTGAGGCTTGATGCGATAGCGAGTCTTTTATTTTTTTCTTCAGCTGATCATTTATTTCTAAGAGATCAATATCAGCGATATTGGTGATTATACTGTTTTCTTTCTTTAGTTTATCTGTTTTTAATGAGTTTCCTACGGAGGTAATAATGCTTGGTAATCTTGAATCCTCAATACTGTTGAAAAATTTAGCTTCCCCGAACCATAAAGAAAAATCGTCGTCCCCTTCCAGAACAATATGGACGCTATCCGCGCCCTTGGCATTGTCTTGAGCATTTTGTTTGTAGAATATTTTTGGAACAACAGGTAGGGCATTGTATTTATGCTTCATGATGGCATATAGAACAATTTCTGCTAGCTCACTACCCTTGCTTATATCTTGTTCCTTATCTGTGAGTCTTAGGTTCTCTGCCGCACGCTTTAGGGTTGACTGTGATTTGTGTTCAAGATTTTTACGTTCTTGATGAGATAGCGCGGTTTGTGCGATGTTGTCCCAAATGAAATTACTAAATTTTTCGTAACGCCAATCACCGTCTTCAAAGTCATTTATTATGCTAAGTACATGTTTGTTTTCTATTGGGATTAGTTTAGGATCTATATTTAAATTAATAAAGCTGCTGTCAATTAGAACTTCAAAGTCCATTTCACAATCCCTGCTGGCGAACTACTTTCGTCGCTACTTACGCGAGCTGCGGTAGCTCCTGGTGATGTCGTATGGCCATGGTGCGATTTTTTCGTGCTGCCGTCGAGCTTTGTATTCGACATGGGTATACGAGTCTTAACCCTCCGAGGTATCTGCTCTCCTTGAGATACCTGGGCGTGGGTTATCCAACCGCCAGGGTCTACCCATACGCATCACGATGTACCTGCTTGTTAGATAGTAAGAGTAAACAGTGACGGCTTTCCGATTTCGAAGGTAACTGTTCAAGAACCATTTCAGATGCTTTTCTTTCCACTTCCATGGATTCTCTAGCTGCCAACGTTTCAGAATTGCTGCTTGGATATTTTTTGCCTGATGAAAGTGCCTTGCTCGTGTTGTCGAGGTGCCATGAACGATCCCGGAAATCAAGAGTTCCATGCTGAATGGTTTACTCATATCCGACCGCCGATGTACGCCGATACCACGTCGATTCGACCGTGTCCCAGCTCATAACTGATTTGTAAGCGTGCCTCTCGATCAAGGCGTGGATCGAGGCGTCTGCACCTGCCACCGTTGATGGGCGCTAGGTGATGGGTGATCTGCTCATAGCGTTCGCACGCATAAGCCGCGCGCAGTTCGTGGAAGCCTTTGAGGTTGTGCGTATGGAGGATATCTCGGGCGGGGCGGACGATTTCCCGTTGGAAATCGAGGTAGCTCTCGTTCGGTGCCAGCAGGTTGCGGCTACCGTCGGGAGAGACCTGTTCGGCGTACCTGAGCGCTTCGTGAATATGGTCATCCACCGTGATCCAACGAGGCGCGGTTGCGCCGCCGCGGCCACCTTTGGTGCCGTCCTGGATGTTGATCTTGTCGTAGTGTTCGGCCTCTCTTCGCAGGCGCGGAAGGTCGGCCAAGATGGCCTCGCGCAAGCGCATGCCGGTGGCTCGCGCCAACTGGGCGATGGCCGCCGCGCGCGGCATTTGGTGTTCGCAAAGCTCGTCGACGATCCGCTTCACGTGTTCACGGTATTGGCCTTGCGGCACCGATTGACGAACACTGGTGCGCCGCATTCCCAACGCCTTGCTTGGACTCGGCACTTTCACATACTGATCACCGCGAAGCGCCGCCATGGTCCGGTTCACGCTAGACAATCGGTTTTGCGCGGTGGCGATGCCTATAGCGCCTTGTTCAACTTGCTGACGCAGATATCCGGCGTATTCCAGCAAGGTCTGCCGATCAATTTGCCGTGCATCGTTAAATCCTGGTCCATCCTCCGAGCGACACCACCGAACAAACGCCTGCCAGCGATCACTGTGCGCTTTGACCGTGCCGTAATGTCCGCCGCCAAACAGATCGCGCAATGCCTGCGGCCCGGCATAGCTCAACTGCCGACCATAGCCAAAATTGCGCCCATCTCGTTTACCGACCAACGCCATGATCAAACTCCTCTCGAAGCCAAAATCTTTGAAACCTTCCCCACGTCATCCCGCCTAGGATGTTGAGTGTTATCAGGGATCAAGGCCCCTGCGACCTGTGAGGGTTGTCCACTAACGCGGGACTGGCGGCTCTTTACGACCGGGAGCTTGGGCATCTCAAGATCTAGCCTCCTGAACACTTCCGAAGAAGTGGGCGGGTGGAGGCTGCACTGTCTGACGAGACCAATGCCGCGAGATCCTGAGTCAGGTGAAGGCAGTGAAGCGATGACCGGGGCATGCCAGACTGTCAGTCAGGTGCAGTCCATTCCGTGGGCTGCGGCACCATCATCTGCATCGCTGTTGCTGGCGACTTCGGTGTTTGTCACGCCGATTGTCACTAGGGGGAATGCCGCAAAGCCTTGTACGAGTTGGGCTGCAGCTGCGGTAGGAGCGCCCGTCTCTTTCCGGAAGAAAGAGACGGGCGCAGGTTGGCGCAGTGAAATGGCCAAGCGGATAGGTTGCTGCAGAGCAGCTGGGTCGGGGGATGTATTTGCCGCAATGGCAATGATCTGAAGTTGGCATCCATCACTCGGTGAGTGACCGTGCGAGCCGCCGGACGCTAATCGCACTTTGGGAGAACCACCACGGTGTGGCGTAGCCTTAAAGGTTCTGGCTACCTGGGTTGCTGTCAATGACAGCGCTTTGCCCGATCTTTTCTACGCCTGTGGATAATTCGGGTCAAGACTCTAATTTTCGGGAGTTCTGCGGCTGTGGATGAAATTATCCACCGGTGGAAATCTGTGGTTTTCCACAGACAGTTGCATGGGTTTTAGATTTTTTAAGTGAGGTCCATCCAAGCAGGGCGGCTTTGCAGCCCTGCTTGGATGGACCCGCGTGGACAAGCGGATCATCGAGATTTCGAGAACGTACGCTTACTTTGCTGCGCCGCGATTGGCGATTGGCTTTTGGCCGTGTGACTTGCCTACGCGGGAGCAAGTGTTCGTAGGTCCGCTGCAGAGCTCCGAACATTACGCCAGCAGCTCCGAACATAACGGGGCTAGCTCCGAACATAACGTCGAACTGGATATGCAGCGAAACGATGATGGCTGCTTGTTGAGCAATCATATTGACGCGCCGATGATCGATGCTTGGGACAGACTTATGAAAGGCAGGCGTACAAAGCGCACATGGGTGGACAGGACGAGGAGTAGGTTAACGGCCTACTCCCTCAAGCGGCTTTTCGCCTTGAGCCGCGTGACGTTCGTCCCGGTCTGGTTTGCAAATTCGTGTGGAGTAACATGTTCCTGCCGGTTGGCCTCCAGATATCGGCTCCACTAGTTCATGATCAGCCTGCGCTCCTCGATGAACTCGGCCTTGTGGATGTAAGCGGCGCGGACGTTGTTGCGTTCTTTGTGGCTCATCTGCCGTTCAATGGCTGTCTCCGACCACAATCCTGACTCGATCAGTGCGCTGCAGGCCATCGAACGAAACCCATGTCCACAGATATCAGTTTTGGTGTCGTATCCCATCGTCCGAAGCACGTTATTCACGGTATTTTCGGACATGGGCTTCCAGGGTTTGGCATCGCCTGCGAAGACCAATGCGAATTTGCCTGTGAGTGCATGGATTTTTTCGAGTAGCGCCACTGCTTGCGGCGATAAGGGTACTAAATGGATATCCCCTGCCATCTTCGTACCCCTTGTGGAAAAGGGTACTCCCTCCAACGCGGGTCGAGTGTCCGGTATCTCCCAGGTGCCGCGCTTGAGGTCGAACTCACTCCAGCAGGCGAAACGCAGCTCGCTGGATCGTACAAACACATGCAGCGACAGCATCACCGTCAGACAGGTAAGTGCCCGGCCTTTATAGGTGTCGATCCGCTCCTGCAGTTCTGGCAGTCGCGATAAAGGTAGAGCGGGGCGATGTACCACCCGTGGGGCTTTGATCGAGCCTTCGAGATCGTAAGCAGGGTTTATGGTGATAAGCCGGAGGCGCTTTGCCTCGCGCATGATGCTCTGCAGGTAGTTTTGTACCCTTAAAGCAACGTCGATCGTTCCGCGCTTCTTGATCGCTTCCAAGGGCTGCATGAGGTCATGGGTGTCGAGGTCGACAATGGCGCGGGCGCCGATCAGCGGGAACACGTGGGTTTTGAGGCGACTCATTACAGTCTTGGAGTGGCCTGGTGCCCACTTGGCCGACATTTCCGTGTGCCAGTCCAGCGCAACGCTTTCAAAGGTTCTGCCTTTGATCACGGCTTCCGCCTTGGCTTGGTGCTTGGTCTCTATGGGGTCAATGCCATCCGCCAGCATTCGCTTGATCTCCAAGCGCTTGCGGCGTGCATCGGCGAGGCCAATGACGGGGTAGTTGCCGAACGAGGTCAGTCCTTCCCGTCCGTCAGGTTTGACGTAACGGAGCCGCCAGCCTTTGCGGCCATTGGGTTGGATAAGAAGGTAGAGGCCGTCGCCGTCGAATAGCTTGTAGGCGCGTCAGTGGGCTTGGCTGAGCGGCAAGCCGAATCAGAGAGTGGAGCAGTGGTGCGCGACATAAGGGTACTCCCTTTTATCGAAGTGACCTTTACCCCAAACTCTACCCTTAAACCGGTTGGAATCCACAAGGATTCACCGGAATTCGACAGAACCCCAAAACGAAAAAACCCGCCAGAAGGCGGGTTTTTCGGGGGTTTCAGAGATTTTGAAAGCCTTCTCTGGAACCTTGTATGGTGCCGGCACCAGGAGTCGAACCCGGGACCTACTGATTACAAGTCAGTTGCTCTACCAACTGAGCTATACCGGCGTGTTGGGCGACGATTATAGCGATTGGCGGGCTTCTGTAAACCCCTGATTACTGACTATTTTTCAGCGGGTCTCTGATAAGGCTCGTGTCCTTGTGTGTGCTTGAGCGCACGAGCGCCGCTCATGATCAGTTCGCGGTTATCGCGCTTTGTAAAACGTGTTGCCCGCCAGGATACTTTTGTTGACGAATGACATGGCTCCAATCGCGACGTTGTCGTCGCAGGCCAGGCCCGCCGAGGGTTCGACGGGCCTGGTCTCGCGGATGGCGTTAGCCGGGTCACACGCCGTTTTTAACAGCGTTGATCAGGGCCTGGCTCAGAACTTGGGCAGGAGCCACCTGCACGCTCTGGGTATAGAACGGCGGCAGGTTCTGGGCCAGTTGCGACAGCGCCTGGGCCGTGGTGTTTCCTGGCAACAACACGTATTGCAGGTTCGACGGGTAGCTTTGCGGCACCGGGCCTTCCATGGTCGAGCCGTACGCGCCGAAAGTCATCACTGCTTGAGGGGTGGTGGGGTCTGGTGCGTAGAGGAACACGAAGGTGCCGTATTTTGGGTGCGTCAGGTACTGCTCGGCCTGGGCACGTACCGCCGGGTCCGGGTCGTTCATCAGGGTCCAGCGCATGACCGCATAGCTGCGGGTGGTTTCCATGAATGCCGTGCGAATCGGCGACTGGTTTTCCACGCCGCCCAGGCACACCAGCAGGTTGCCGAAAGGATCAAGCAGGGCCACAGAGTTGAATACACTGGCCTGCTGGGCCGTTTTCAGCAGGGGCGGCGCCAGTTCCGCACCAGGGTCACGCGGGTCGCTGGAGGTGACCGTCAAGGCGAACGGACTCAATTTGGTCAATGCCTGGCGTACCGGGCTGTTCGCCGGCAGCGTGGCCGGGTTTTTCAGTTTCGAAGGCTCAAGACCGCTGTTGTTGCTCGCTTTGCGCACAGTGTCGACGCTGGCAGAGAAGATCGAGCTGGTGAGGTAGTACGCCGCCGAGTCGATGGTCTGGCCACCAAACACCGGGCTCATTGAGCCTTGATAAGCACGGCTGACAGGCGCGGCGACCGCGTAATAGCCCCAGGTTTTTTGCGCTTGCTGACGAATGTGCGGCGGCAACGACGGGAAGGTGAACTGACTGTTGTAGTTGATCCCCGCGTAGTCATCGATCGCACTCACGGCGACGTTGAATCCAGCGGTGAGCAGAGCGCCGGCGCACATGGCGCAAGGGTCGAGCGTGGTCACGATGGTCAGTTTATTCGGCGGCGGAAGCTTCAGCGATTCCGCTTTTGCGTAGTACCAGTCCACCAGCTGTCGCTCACCATGGGCGGTCGGGTCATGGGGGAGGAAGTAGGTGGTGCCGTTCCCCGGAAAAGGCATTAACACGTTGTTGTGAAGTGCGGCGATGACTTCGCCAGTGGCGTTGTTGATGATGGCCCCGCCCACGGCGAAGGTTTGTTGAATGGCCGCGAGGATGGCCTCGTTGGCGACGGTATCGACCGCTTCCTGTGCACTCTTCAATGTGGTCATTGTGTCCCAGCTCCTTGCTGTCCTGAGCGCCAGAGATTTCTGACGCCTGGCAACGATAGTTCAAGCGAAGGAAGTTGGTTATGACCATTCGGCTTAATGCTTATGCACAACGGCAGGTGGTTTCGCTGCGTTTACGGCTCATTTTGTGGAGCCGTTCTCAATAAATCGCAACTGGCTGTTTTTTCGTCTGTTTTTTAATGTGAATAAAAAATGACCAAACGCTTTTGCGGCCTAAAAGCCATGGATCCAAAGGCTTTCGCCAAGTTTCATCAACAGACTTATCCACAGGCTGATGGTCGGTGTGGAGGGGGTTATCGACGCTCGGCGAGCAGCATCAGATTGCGTGGTGTCAGTGGGGTTTCGCAGAATAATCCCAGGCGCACCGAGTAACCCCGTTCTTCGAGAAACAGCGCTCGGTCGAGTACCAGCCACAGCTCCAGCGGGCGCCGGAACAGGCCGCGTAGCAGTTCCAGATTGCGCACCTGGGCCAGGCGTTTCCAACCAGCGCCTTCCAGCGCCGGCCAATCCTGCGCCGGGACTGTGGATAAGTCTTTCAGCGCGGCCAGGTCGCGGCAGTAATCGGCGAAGGGTTTATCCAGCCAGGCGCTGGGCAGCGACGGTGTGGGCAGGTAGTCGTCGCAGCCGCGCAGTTGCCGTTGCAGCAGATCAAAGGCCAGGCGGCGGGCCATGGACGTGTCGCGTTGACGTCGGACGCGGGCACCGGCGGTGATGGTTTCGCTCATCGGTAGCGCCAGATCGTCGAGGGAAAGCTGTAGGCCGGAACCTTTAGCTGCGTCGGACAGCGGCTGATACTGGCGAGCGCTGATGCGGTTATAACAGCAGGGCGCAATGGCCAGTTGTTTGCAGCCGGCCGCGCTGGCCAGTTGCATCAGCCGCACATGTAAATCGCCGCAGGCGTGCAAGGCGACGGGTGTCTGATCGGCGCTCAGGCGCGCTGCCGCATCGGCGGCCATCACGTCTTGTTGAAGATGATTGACTGCGAGGTGATGGTGCTGACTCAGCGCCTGACCGCTGGCGATCAGCGCCGGGTCATATTCCAGACAGGTTAGTTGTTGGTCGGCTTGCAGCAGGCGTCGTCCCAAATGACCTTTGCCCGAGCACCAGTCCAGCCAGTGTCGAGGTCTTGCGGCAAATTGCAGGCAACCGGCGAACGCTTCAATCTGCCGCCATTTGCGCCCGGGCACGTCGACGTTCAGCCTTCGGGTCGAAGGCTCCGTTGTATGAAAGGGCAACTCGCCTACAGCGCTGAGCGCGATGGCCTGCGCAGCCAGTCCTGGAAAAGGCGCGGGTGCCAGCAGATGCTCAGGATGGTTGTGGCTGGTTTCCGCGTCTTCCAGCGAACGCTGGCGTAGCCAATCTGCCAGTTCGGGACAGGCCGCTTCCCACGGCAGTTGCCGATGGGTAAACGGCCGCGGTCGCCAAAGCGCCTGATGCTCGGTCAGGAACTCGTCCAGTGCCTTGAAGCGGGCGAGCAACTGCTCGCCCGCAAGCACCGGCCGATCAGCGTCCCTGGCAGGCATCGACGCGCAACCAGCGCTCCAGCAGCTTGAAGCCACGCACCAGGATGTAGGCCATCAACAGGTAGAACATGCCGGCCGCGAAGAAGATCTCCACGGGCAGGTAGGTCCGGGCAATGATGGTGCGGGCCATGCCGGTCAGTTCGAGCAAGGTCACGGTGCTGGCCAGGGCGCTGGCCTTGAGCATCAGGATCACTTCGTTGCTGTAGGCCGGCAGGCCGATACGCGCGGCACGCGGCAGCATGATGTAGAGCAGCGCTTTGGGCCGCGACATGCCCAACGCCCGTGCGGCTTCGACCTCGCCCTTCGGGATGGCCTGGATCGCCCCGCGCAGGATCTCGGCGATGTAGGCCGCAGTGTGCAGGGTCATGGTGGCGGTGGCGCACCAGAACGGATCGCGCAAGTAGGGCCACATCGCGCTCGCGCGGACCGCATCGAACTGCGCCAGGCCGTAATAGACCAGGAACAGTTGCACCAGCAACGGCGTGCCACGGAAGAAGAAAATGTACGCGTATGGCACTGCGCGCACGTACCACAGGCGCGACGAGCGGGCGATGCCCAGCGGAATCGCCAGCAGCAAGCCGAGGACGACGGCGATGGCCACCAGTTCCAGGGTCAGGGTCGCGCCCTGTGCCAGTTTCGGCAGCCACTTGATGATGACTTCCCAGTTCATTGCGTGCTCCTCGCGAAGCCGCGAGCGGCACGTTTTTCCAGCAGGTGCATGCCGGTCATGGCCAGAATCGTCAGGCCCAGGTACATGAAGGCTGCGACCATGTAGAAGGTGAACGGCTGCTTGGACATGGTGACGCCGTTTTGCGCGTGACGCATGATTTCTTCCAGGCCGATCACCGACACCAGCGCGGTGTCTTTCATCAGGATCATGAACAGGTTGCCCAGGCCCGGCAGGGCGATGCGCCACATCTGCGGCATGATCAATTTGGTGAAGATCCGGCATTTCGACAAACCCAGCGCAACACCGGCTTCGCGGTGACCTTTGGGGATTGCCAGAATCGCGCCGCGAAAGACTTCCGTGGCGTAGGCGCCAAAGCACAGGCCCAGGGCGATCACGCCGGCGGCGAAGGCATTGAGCGCGAGATCGGGGTTGCCGAAAAACTCGCCCAAGGCACGCATCAGGTTGACCGTGCCAAAGTAGATCAACAGCACCCAGAGCAATTCCGGGATACCGCGAACCAGGGTCGAGTAAGTGCCGCCAAGCCATTGCAACGGCTTGTACGGGGAGGTCTTGGCCAAGGCGCCGAGCAGGCCGAGCACCAGCCCCAGGCACAACGCCGAGAGAGCCAGTTTGACGGTCATCAGCGCGCCAGCGGCGAGCGCCGGGCCAAATCCGTAGAGATCGATAGTCATGGATTTCTTTTCAAATCGCGGCAGGCTTTGCCAAGGACCGGCGCACGGTCAGAGAGCGGCGCCGGCCAGGCCAGTCAGAATCAATAGATGCTGAACGGGAAGTACTTGTCGTTGATCTTTTTGTAGGTGCCGTCAGCGACGATTTCTTTCAATGCGGCGTTCAGCTTGTTACGCAGTTCATCCTGACCCTTGCGCACGGCAATGCCGATTTTGTCGCTGGCTACCACCGGATCACCTTTGAACTCGTAGTTTTTGCCGGCATCGCTTTTCAGCCAGTCGTAGTTGGCGTATTTGTCGGCGAGGATCGCATCGACGCGACCGGAGGTCAGGTCCAGGTAGGCGTTTTCCTGAGTGTCATACAGCTTGATGGTGACGTCGTCGCCGTAATTGTCCTCAAGCCAGGTGCCGGCCAAAGTGGCGCGCTGAGTGCCGATGATCTTGCCTTTGAGCGAGGCCTTGTCGGTTTTGAGATCGACGTTTTTCGGCGCGATGAACTGCAGTTTGTTCGAGTAGTACGGGTCGGTGAAATCAACGGCCTGCTTGCGCTCCTCGGTGATCGACAGCGAAGAGATCAGGAAATCGAACTTCTTGGCGTTCAGTGCCGGAATGATACCGTCCCAGTCAGAGGTGACGACTTCGCATTCGACCCGCATCTTGGCGCACAGCGCGTCGCCGATGTCTTTGTCGAAACCGACCACCTGGCCGCTGGCATCTTTGTTGTTGAATGGTGGGTAAGCCGCTTCGATGCCCATCTTCAGTGTTTCGGCGGCCATTGCGTTGACCGAGAACACCAGTGTGGCGGCCGCAGCCAGGAGGAGTTTTTTGTAAGTCTGCATGTAGATAGCTCCGTTAGCGGTTGCTGGACATGAATTGTTTGCAGCGCGCCGAAAGCGGGTTTTCGAACACCTGCTGGGGTGATCCTTGCTCTTCTATGAGCCCCTGGTGAAGGAACACCACTTCACTGGACACCTGACGGGCGAAGCCCATTTCGTGGGTGACCAACAGCATGGTGCGACCTTCATCGGCCAGGGCGCGGATCACGTTTAGTACTTCCTGAACCATTTCCGGGTCAAGCGCGGACGTCGGCTCATCAAACAGAATGACTTTGGGTTGCATCGCCAGCGTGCGGGCGATGGCGGCGCGTTGTTGCTGACCACCGGAAAGTTCTGCAGGGTAGGCGTGACGTTTGTCGGCGATGCCGACCTTGGCCAGCAGGGCTTCTGCCACTTCGATGGCCTCGGCCTTGCTTTGCCCGAGCACGCGGCGAGGCGCTTCGATGATGTTGTCGAGCACGCTCATGTGCGGCCACAGGTTAAAGTTTTGAAACACAAAACCGATTTCGCTGCGCAGGCGATTGATCTGCTTGCCGTCGGCAGCGACCAGTTCGCCGTTTTTCGAAGGCTTGAGCTTAAGCTCTTCGCCGGCCACCAGAATCTGGCCCTGGTGTGGGTTTTCGAGCAGGTTGATGCAGCGCAGGAAAGTGGACTTGCCGGAACCGGAGGAGCCCAGGATCGAGATCACATCGCCGTCGCGTGCGGTCAGCGAGACGCCTTTGAGCACCTCAAGCGTCCCGTAGCGTTTGTGCAAGTTGCGGATTTCAAGCGCGGGCGCGGCCTCAGCCATGTGCGGTCCTCATTGTGTCTGTTGTGCTCCTGCTGTTGGCCGGGCCTTCCTGGCGAGGCGCCAAGCTAGCATAGCGGTCGAATGGCGGCCAACAGCCCCACGGGGCGTAAACGGGCAGTGCGTTGCGGGTTGTCGCCTCAGCACAGCAGACTGTCGCGCCATCAACAACCCATCCCCCCGTTGAAGCCATGTCTGTGCGGGTGTCGCGTAAAAAAAGGCGCGATGGTGCCAGCTTTGGCCGGGTGTTGGAAGCGCTAACCGGACAAACGCTCCCGATCTGCACTTTTATTGTGCGCAAGCCGTTTTTTTGGTGTGTTTCTGGTGCATGACTTCGCCCACAAAGTGTGTGGCAGGGTAACGTTCTGGCTAAGTGCTATCAATTTCAATGACTTGCGATGACTGTCCGGTCAAGGCGAGATCGCCGGGGTAGAGGGGGTCTGAAACATTTTGGCGCAATTATTGCGTGCAGAATCCAGAACGCCCCGTTGGCTTCTTTTTACGAGAAGGACGCCAAGCGGGATGGACGCAATCGCTTATCCTTATAAAGGTAGTTTCAATGAGCAGTACCCAAAGCTCTAATGACCTCGAACAGGGGCTCAAACCGCGCCATGTGACCATGTTGTCGATTGCCGGCGTTATCGGCGCCGGCCTGTTCGTTGGCTCGGGTCACGCCATCGCCGCCGCCGGCCCGGCCGTGCTGTTGGCCTACGCCGCCGCCGGTATGCTGGTAGTGCTGGTCATGCGCATGCTTGGCGAAATGGCCGTTGCTTCTCCGGACACAGGCTCCTTCTCGACCTACGCCGATCGCGCCATCGGTCACTGGGCCGGTTTCACCATCGGCTGGCTCTACTGGTGGTTCTGGGTTCTGGTAATCCCGCTGGAGGCCAACGCCGCCGCGACTATCCTGCATGCCTGGTTCCCTAACGTGGCCATCTGGGCATTTACCCTGATCATCACGTTGCTGCTGACAGTGACCAATCTGTTCAGCGTGAAGAACTACGGTGAGTTCGAATTCTGGTTCGCTCTGATCAAAGTCCTGGCGATCATCGGTTTCATTGTCCTTGGTGTCATGGCGATCTTCGGCTTCCTGCCAGGCAGCCAGGTCAGCGGCGTTTCGCACCTGTTCGACACCCAGGGCTTCCTGCCAAACGGCATGGGCGCCGTACTGGGCGCGATCCTGACCACCATGTTTTCCTTCATGGGCACCGAGATCGTGACCATCGCGGCCGCGGAGTCGAAGAACCCGGGCCAGCAAATCTCCAAGGCCACCAACTCGGTGATCTGGCGGATTGGTTTGTTCTACCTCGTATCGATCTTCATCGTTGTGGCGCTGGTGCCATGGAACGACCCGGTTCTGGCCAGCGTCGGTTCCTATCAGACCGTGCTTGAGCGCATGGGCATCCCGAACGCCAAGCTGATCGTCGACCTCGTGGTGCTGGTTGCTGTGACCAGTTGCCTGAACTCGGCGCTGTACACCGCATCCCGCATGATGTTCTCCCTGGGCAAACGTGGTGATGCACCGGCCGTTTCCCAGCGCACCAACAAGAGCGGCACGCCGTACTGGGCCGTCATGTTGTCTACCTGCGCGGCGTTCCTCGCAGTGTTCGCCAACTACGTGGCCCCGGCTGCGGTGTTCGAATTCCTGCTGGCCAGCTCCGGCGCCATTGCGCTGTTGGTGTACCTGGTGATCGCGATTTCGCAACTGCGCATGCGCAAACAGCGCATGGCACGCGGCGAAAAAATCGCCTTCAGCATGTGGCTGTTTCCGGGCCTGACCTACGCGGTGATCGTATTCATCGTGGCGGCCCTGACCATCATGCTGTTTCAGGATGCCCATCGTGTGGAAATCCTTGCCACGGGGCTGTTGAGTCTTTTGGTGGTGGCTGCCGGTTTGTTTGTGGCTCGCCGTCGCAAACTGGAACAGCGTGGCGCGGTAGCGTTGAGCTGATTCGCCCTGCGTAATGAAAACGGCCGCTGTCAGGGATGACAGCGGCCGTTTTTGTTTTCGCAAGCTTCAGGGGCGGGTTATTCGGCTTTTGCCTCTGGCTCTTCCAGCGACTCGCGGTAGCTGTCCAGCGCATTGCCGAAGTCGGTGATGAACTGCGGCTCTGTCAGCCAGGCCTGGGCGGCCTCACGGTCCACGCCATCGGCCCACATGCGGTAGTCGATCAGCATGTCGGCGGCCAGGTGAGTGGCGGCCATGGCTTCGTTCTCGGCGTTTTCCATGTCCAGCAACTCTGGATGGTCGTTGATGATCTCGCTGAGGTTCGACAGCAGGGTCAGCAGCATGTCGTTACGGCTGATGGCTTGCGCCTCACGCATTTTGCTGAACATCGCCAGAGTGTACTCAGGCATCTGCTCGGCTGGCGCGTTCGGGTCGTCATGCATGGCGATGGGTTTTCTGCCGCTGATGCGAATCTGCTTGGCTTTGATCTTGGCGCGTTTGGCGCGTTTCTGTTGCTTGTTCGTGGCGGCCATCTACTTTGTTCCGTATTCGTGTGGGAGAGCGCAGTCAGGTGGGTACGCTGCGCGGTACCAACCGTCCTGGCGTGTCGGGATGCAATTCGCCGTTCTGTAGCCAGGACAACGCAATGGGCCATAGTGTGGCTTGGTACGGGCTGCGAAAAAAGGCGAAATGTCCGACCACCACTTCGCCAATGTCTTCTGGGGCGATTCGCAGGTGCGTGTTGGAACTGGCTTTGAAGTAGCCGAGCAAGCGCTCGATGGCAGAAATCGTACCGTATGGATCGTCGCTAAGGCTGATAGCCAGGGTTTGCGCGGTGACGGCGGCGAAGGGCAGGCCTTGGGCTTTTGCGGCGATTACACGGCCACTGGGCCGCTCTTCGTAGCGAGCGGCCGGCGTGCTCCAGTCGTGGACGACGCCGGCTGGCGTATCTTCGAGCCAGCCAAGACGTTTGCCGGGAAAGTAACCGTAGAACTTCGTCATCAGCGGCATGAACAGATGCCATTTGATGAGCATCCGCCAGCGGCTGTCTGACGCGTAGTCTCGCCAATAAGCGAACTGCGCGCCTACGGTGACCAGGCGCCGGATCACCTCTGCGGAAGCGGCCAACCCTGCCGCACAGCCACCGAAGCTATGAGCGACTACATCGATCGGTTGGCCTGGAAATTCCCGTGTCGCCCGTTGCAGCATCGCTTCGAAATCCAGCGCACCCCAGTCCGACCAGGACGCCTTGAATCCGCGTAATGAGTCGGGCCGGGATTCACCGATACCGCGGTAGTCGTAAACCACGACGTCGAAACCGTTGGTAAACAGGTAATCGGCGAAACGAAAGTAATGCCGGCAGCGCACCGAAGTTGCCGCGTTGATGATCACCACCGGGCGATTGGGATTTTGCAGGGAATGGCGCCAGGTAAAGCCGCCGAGGACAAAACCATCGGCGGCTGGCTCTTTGAATGATTCGCTGGGGCCGGTGGTTGGTGGCGGCAATTCCATCCGGGCTGGCGACGACGGTGCCGGTGAGGGCGTGTTCGACAGAGTCATTGGGGGCAGGCCTGGGCGCGGTTTGCTGCCAACGATAGTCTTCATGCAGATCATGAACAATCTACCGGGGTATCCGATTGCTCAGTCGCTCTTCAAGCAGCACCTGTTCGCGATCCAACTCCTTGCGCAGTTCTTCTTCGCTCGGCAGTACCAGCTTGTATTTGCTGGCAAATAGCTGCTCGTTACCCTCCAGGACCGAGTAACGCACTACTGATTCATCTTTTTGTGCGCAGAGAATGATCCCGACGGTGGGGCTATCGTCGGGGCCGCGCTTGAGGTCGTCATACATACGCACATACATGTCCATCTGGCCCACGTCCTGATGAGTCAGCTCGCCGCGTTTGAGATCGAAGATCACGAAGCACTTGAGCAGGTAGTTGTAAAACACCAGGTCAATGTAGAAGTCCTTGCTCTCGGTGCTGATGCGCTGTTGCCGTGCAACGAAAGCGAAACCTTTGCCCAGCTCAAGCATGAAGCCCTGTAGCTGATCGATGAGCGCCTGTTCCAGACCGGTTTCCTGCAAGACGCCAGCGTTGGGCAGCCCAAGAAATTCGAGGACCACCGGGTCGCGAACAAACTCGCGTGGGTTTTTAGGCAATGCCTTGATGTCGGTTGCTGCTTCCTGTTTGACCGCCGGGCGATCCTTGCTGGTCAGGAGACGTTCGTAATAGAGCGTGCCGATTTGTCGTTCCAGTGCCCGAGTTGACCAGTTCAGTGTGGCGGCTTCGTCCATGTACCAGCGGCGTGCGCTGTCGTTTTCTACGCGTAGCAAGGTGCGGTAGTGGGTCCAACTCAATTCGTGACGCAGTGCGTCACAAATTGGAAATGCATGGAAAAAGAGGCGCATGTATCGAAGATTGGAGGAATCAAATCCCTTGCCAAACTCTGTAGTCAGCACTTTGGCGAGTGTTGGCAGCAACCGCTTGCCATATGCCGCCCGCTCAGCGCCATTCTGCTCGAATTCGACGATATGTCGGCCGATCTGCCAGCAGGTTTGCACTTGAAGTGTGTCGACCGCTCGTAGTGCCTTGTGGCGTGCCTGGCGGATCAGTTCACCGAGGTTGCTTAGCAGTGGTGTGAGGCAGGAATCCGGCTGGAGGGTGGGTGTCGGTGATTTCATGCAATCTCCCGCGGTCATGGTTGAGGTGCGCGGTCGATTGATAGGAGTCGGCCGGCAGGCATCAAAGGATGCCTGCAATCGGCCATTCGGCTTTGCAGGACGCGTCCGGTTGATTGGAAGGAAAGGGCTATTCCGTCAGGACGCTGAGAGGCTGGGGGCGGCTAACAGCAAAACGGCCACTGTCATCGCTGGCAGTGGCCGTTTTTTCGAACCGCAGAAATTATCGTGGTGCTTTCACCAGCGCCTCGGAGGCGGCCACGTAGTCCGCCTGGAACTGCGGGCTTTCGATCCATGCCAAAGCCTTGGCTTCGTCCGCTTCGGTCGACCACTGGCGATACTCGATCAGTGCCGCGAGGATGAAATCGGTGGCGCCTTCTTCGCCTTCCTGTTCAAACACGATTTCGAGCAGCGGGTCTTCCAGGAAAGCCGTGCACAGCGCTTGTTGGCTGGTCTTTTCGGCATCGCGCATTTTTATGAACAGCTCGGTCAGGTCCACCGACTCAAAGTCGATACGCTCATCGTTCGGGTCCAGTTCGACCGGAGCACTCGCGCGCTGCACGCGATTTTGTTTGGCCTTGGCTTTCGCGCGTTGGGTTCTTTTGTGCTGCTTGTTCGCCGATGCCATGGGCTTCGATCCTTAGTTCAGGAGCAAGGGGGAGGGTGCTATTGAAGCGCAGGTCGATGAATTTCCCAAGGAGCGATTGCCCGGTTGTCCGCGATAGTGGCTTGGCGGGCGAATTGGCTGACAACCAGTAGTCGTATCGGCGGTGGTTTTCACAACCAATTGATCTAAACGAAGGCTCTGACCGGGAAGTCATAAAAGTGTAAGCAGTATTCTTACCGGTTTTCGGTTTGAGCTGTGATGTAGGGGATAGCACCGGGTGTCACCGTTTTATGGCATCGGCTTCATGGGTGGCATCGCATTCGTTGGACTCGTTACGGGTCCGGGAGTCGTCATCATGAGATCCTTGCGTTTACTCGCGCTATCCGGCGTTGCCCTGCTCGGGCTCGCTGGCTTGCCTATTTCCAGTGTTCAGGCGGAGGTCTGTCGTGACCCGATTGACCCGCAGGGCGTACAGCTGGAGCAGCAACAACAGAACGGCGTTAACTTCATGTCCGGTGGTATCGGTCAGGACGAATCGTGCGCCATTCAACGGATCGGAGGCTATAACCTGCACATGACTTTTTCCACTGGACCGTCCAATGAGTACGTGCCTGACGTCAAGGTGGCCATTCAGGGGCCCAAAGGTCATGAAGTGCTGACGCTGAATGAAGCGGGCCCGATTGTGTTGACTCGGTTGCCCGCTGGTAAGTACGTCGTCGTGACAGTGCGCAATGGCCGCGAACTACGTCACACGATTGACCTCAGCGATAGTGGAGTTCGTACGCTGAACATCCATTGGGCTGATGCAAGCTGACCTCAGGGATTGCAGGTCAATCAAAAAACGCAGACAACAAAAAACCCGCACGAGGCGGGTTTTTTGTTGGGCTTTCACGTGATGCTGACACCACATGAAAGCTGAATGTGGTGCCCAGAGACGGAATCGAACCGCCGACACGGGGATTTTCAATCCCCTGCTCTACCGACTGAGCTATCTGGGCAACGGGGCGCATTAAACGGGTTTTTCAGGGGGTCGTCAAGCAAGTTTTCAAAAAATATTTAATTATTACCGTCGCTTACGATCCAACCCCCGTTTTTACGGGATTACTCGGCAGGTGGAACGTAGCCTTCGGCCTTGGCGTATTCCTCGCCGGAGAAGTACTTGTCCATCTCGCCCTGAAGATATTTGCGGTCTTCGGCGTTCATCATGTTCAGGCGTTTTTCGTTGATAAGCAGGGTCTGGTGTTTTTGCCAGTCGGCCCAGGCCTTGGCCGAGACGTGGTCAAAAATGTCCTGACCTTTGGCGCCCGGGAACGGGGCGCGCTCCAGGCCTGGCAATTGTTCTTTGTACTTGCGGCACATGATGGTGCGGGTCATGACGACTCTCCTGCGTTCAATGCATCGGCCGCGCGCTTCAGCAGTTTTTTCACCGGGGCAGCAAGGCCCAGGCGCGGCGGGGTGGCGAGGTTATACCAGAGCCAGTCGGCCTCGGCCACGTGATGGCCGGCCTCCTGGACCTGGATCAGCCAGGGTTCGATAGCCAGTTGGAAATGGCTGAAGGTGTGCACCAGGCTCGGCAGTTCAACGTGCTTGCCCAGTTCCAGCGAGTGTTGCGATGCCAGATGTTCAAGATCGCCGAGGTCGTCGAGTTCCGGCAGGCTCCACAAACCGCCCCACAAGCCCGTGGAAGGGCGGCGGTAAAGCAGAATGGCGCCGTCGCGGTTGGCGAGCATCGGCATCAGCGTGCGCTTCTGTGGCACGGTTTTACGCGGTTTGGGGATCGGGTAGCGGGTCTCCAGGCCAAGCATGTGCGCTTCACAGCCCTTTTCCAGCGGACACAGCAGGCAACTTGGCTTGCTGCGGGTGCAGAGCGTAGCGCCCAGGTCCATCATCGCCTGGGTGTAGGCGTTGACCCGATCGTAAGGCGTGAAGCGCTCAGCGTTGGCCCACAGCTGTTTGGCAACCTTCGGTTCGCCGGGGTAGCCCTCTTGCGCGGTAAAGCGTGCCAGCACCCGTTTGACGTTGCCGTCGAGGATCGGCGCGCGCAGGCCCATGCTCAGGCTGGCGATGGCGCCCGCAGTAGACAGGCCGATGCCCGGCAAGTCGGTGAGTTTTTCGACATCCCGAGGAAACTCGCCGCCGTACTCGGTAACGACGATCTTCGCGGTTTTTTGCAGGTTGCGGGCGCGGGTGTAGTAACCCAGCCCGGTCCACAGGTGCAGCACTTCATCTTCCGGCGCGGTGGCCAGGGCTTCGACCGTTGGCAACGACGCCATGAAACGGTCGAAGTAGTTCAGTACGGTGCTGACCTGAGTTTGCTGCAGCATGATTTCGGAGACCCACACCCGATACGGGGTGATGCCCTGTTGCCAGGGCAGGTCGTGGCGGCCGTGGCGGTCGTACCAGTCCAGCACCGCGGTTGAGAACTGCTCGGTTTTCATCGCTTGAACAACCCCTTGAGGGCGTTTTTCAGTTCTGGACTGACTTTGTCGCCGAGTTTCTCATCGATTTTTTCGCCGAGCTTGTCGCCGGCCAGTTTGCTCGCCATCTGCCCGAGACGCTCATTGTCCAGGCGGCAGGCCTTGGCGCCGAGTTCCAGCGGGCCACGGCAGCGCAATGGCCACTCGATACCGGCATAGCGCTCGTTGACCTGGCAGGCCGGGTCCGGCATGTCACTCTTGTCACCTTCGACGATGATGCCGATGCGGTAATCCATGCCCAGCACACGCAGGTCGACGTCACCGTTGCCGTTGACGGTCATGCCCGGGATACGGACTTTCAGGTCTGGATTGCTGGCCACGCCATTGCGCAACGTCAGGTTGCCCTTGAGCTCCTGGAAGGGGGTGTCCTTGCCGTGCGGTTCGCCGCTGAGGGTTTTGTGGTTAAGGGTGGCGATGCCTTTGCACAGCTGTTGCTCAAGGTTGGCGTTGAGCAGCACGCCGTTATTGAGCACGAAACTGGCCGTGCCGTTGAGGCTGTCGATCAGTGCTTTCTGGCTGTTGCCGTTGGCGGTCAGGTTGCTGTTGAGCGTGACCAGGCCTTTGACTGGCGGTTTTTTCCCTTGGCTTTCGAGAATGTTCTCCACCGGGACTTTGCTGATCTGCGTCTGCAGGCTCAGCGACGGTACGGGTTGGCGTACATCCAGCGTGCCCTTGGCAGCGAAGTTGCCGTTGTAGAGATCGCCACGCAGGTTTTCCAGCGTCAGCAGGCCGCCCTGGCCATTGGCTTTCAGCGCGGCATTCTGGATCGACAGCTTGCCGAGGGTCAGCTGGCTGAAGGTCAGGTCGGCGTCCAGATCCAGTTTGCTCAGGCGTTCCGCCGGAATCAGTTTGTCGTTGCTCCAGGCGCCTTTGGTGGGGGCGTTCGGCAGTGGCGTGCTGCCAGCGCCGGCCAGTGCGTTGGTCTCGGTGCTGCTGACTTCCGACTGACGAGCAACCGCAGCGCTGTTGGCTTCGGCGGATTTTGGCGGCAGGTAGCGATCAGCGTTGAAGGTGTCGCCCTTGAGCTGCACGCGCAACGATTGCCTGGCGAAATCCTCGACGGCGATACGCCCGCTGAAGCTGCTGTCATCGACTTTAAGGTTGAGATCGTCCAGCACCACGCTGCTCGGGGTGCCGGCCAGACGACTGACCAGTTCGACTTTGCTCAGGCTGCCCTCGGCCATGGCCGGGAGTTTCTGGCCGATGCTGTCGACAAACTTCGCCAGGTCGAATTGGGCAATCGACACGCCGCCGCTGATTTGCGGGGTTTTGTCCAGGTCGTTGACTTTCAGTTCGCCGAGCGCGCGCAACTGGTTGGCAGAGATCTTGATGCCGGTCCATTCGGCGATGTTCGCTGCTTTATCCAGCAACAGTTGGCCTTGAGCGGCATAGGTCACGATCTTGCCTTGCAGCGGTTCGCCGGAGATTTCGCCCGCCAGTTTCATGTCTTCGAACTGGTAGCGCTGGAGGGCGCGTTCAAAACGCAGCTCGCCGTTGAGTTCGGTGCGCACACGTACGTCCGGCTGGTTGCTGGCCAGGAATGCCGTCAGCTTGACCTGAATGTTGGTCGCGTCGTGCACCGGGCCGGTGCTCAGCTGGATGCTTTCGGCGCTGAACTGCTTGCCGGTTCGCTCATCGTTGTATTCAACCCGCGCGTTGTTCACGGTCAGGCTGTCGATGTCGAGACGAATCGGTTGGGCCGGTTTTTCCGGGGAGGCAGGTATTTCGGCGGCCGGCTCGCTGGTGCTGCCGGTAGCTGGCGCACCCGCCTTTGCGGCGACAGGCGGGACTTTGCCGATGTCTTCCCAGTTACCGTGGCCATTCTTGTCACGGTTGAGGCGCAGGTTCAGGCCCTCGACGCGGACATCGCTCATCTGCACTTCACGGCGCAGCAACGGCAGCACCCGCACGGACAGGCCAAGCATTTGCAGGTCGGCAAACGGCTGGGTTGGATTGGCCAGGGTTGCGACGCCGGCATCGTGCAGTTCAAGTCCGAGCCAGGGGAACAGGCTCCAGCCGATATCGCCATTGAGCGTCAGCTCGATGTGGGCCTTGTCGCGGGCAATTTGGCGGATCTCGTCTTTGTAGTCGTTGGGATCGAAGAAGTGGGTCAGGGCAAAGCCCAGCGCCACAATGATCAGCAACAACCCGAGAAGCACCAATCCCAGGATTTTGCCGAACGCTTTCATGGGCGAGTCCTTGTAATGAGTCAATGTCGAAATTTAGCCAAGGAGTATAGCGCCCCGAAACCGACGACTGGTCAGTGATCGACTAGAGCAGATCCAGCGGCAATTTGAGCTTGGCGGCCAGTGCCTGGGCTTCGAGGTGCCCGGCCGGGGCCTGCAGGTGCAATTTTGCCCCCGCGAGCTCGGCCATCTTTTGTGCTTCGCAGACCAGGCGTTCAGCCACGCCGCGGCGACGGGTAATTTTGCGCACGCACAATTGCGACAGGTGCCAGATGTCCTGCTGCCGATGCAGGCGTGCCGCCCCGAGCAGGCGGTCATTGAAGCGTCCAGCGATCAGCGAGCCGTCGCGCAGGCTGTGTTCAATCAATTGCAGCTCATCGTTGAACGGCGCAATCAGCCAGCGTGGGGCGTCGTGGTAGATCTTCTGCAGATCCTGCTGATCCTGATAGCTGGGTTCGTTCAGCGATTCAACGACGATGGGCATAGGGGTTCCTGTGAATGGGTTGTTCGGACATTGCCGGTCAACGGGTGAAACGGTTTTTTAGCGTGTGATCGGAACAGATGTCACATAAAGGGTGATATCTGTTTGGTTTTTCTGCCACGGGCAAATGGTAATCTTTGTCCGTTCGTCGGTCCTTCTGCGACCTGTCGTCGCACCCGAACGGAGCTCTACTCAATAAAACGGTCATGCCGGCGTGCAACAAGGCCGAGAGTGAAGAGTGTCTGGCGAACCATACTAATAATTGGGGGAAACACAAATGAGCACGAGTACCGAGGCGGGGATTATTCCCGCCCAGTCAGCGTTCCTGTCCAAGGAGCGGATCATCGCCAGGCCCGGTTTCAACCGTTGGCTGGTTCCACCGGCCGCGCTGGCCATCCACTTGTGCATCGGCATGGCCTACGGTTTTTCGGTGTTTTGGCTGCCGCTGTCCAAAGCCCTCGGCGTGACTGCGCCGATGGCTTGCGCACCCGACATGAGCTTTATTGCACAGATTTTCTCGTCCCAGTGTGACTGGCCGATCTCGATGCTCGGCTGGATCTACACCCTGTTTTTCATCTTCCTCGGCTGCTCGGCAGCGATCTGGGGTGGCTGGCTGGAACATGCCGGGCCACGCAAGGCCGGTGTCGTCTCGGCATTGTGCTGGTGCGGCGGTCTGCTGATTTCCGCGTTGGGGGTGTATACCCACCAGATCTGGCTGATGTGGAGCGGCTCCGGCGTCATCGGGGGGATTGGCCTGGGGCTGGGTTACATCTCGCCGGTTTCGACCTTGATCAAGTGGTTCCCGGACAAGCGCGGCATGGCCACCGGCATGGCGATCATGGGCTTCGGCGGTGGTGCGATGGTCGGTGCTCCGCTGGCAGCAGCGCTGATGGGTCATTTCGCTTCGCCGGCTGGCGTGGGCGTGTGGCAGAGCTTCCTGGTGATGGCTGCGATCTACTTTGTGTTCATGATCGGCGGTGCGCTGTCGTACCGCGTTCCGCCGACCGGCTGGAAGCCTGAGGGCTGGACCGCCCCGGCGAAAAAAGCCGCGAACGCGATGATCACTCACCGTCACGTACACGTTAACGTCGCCTGGAAAACCCCGCAGTTCCGTCTGGTGTGGCTGGTGCTGTGCCTGAACGTGTCGGCCGGTATCGGCATCCTTGGCATGGCGTCACCGCTGTTGCAGGAAGTATTCGCCGGTAAATTGCTCGGTAACGATCTGACCTTTGGTCAGCTGGATGCCTCGCAATTGGCGTCGATCGCCGCAATCGCTGCCGGTTTCACCGGCTTGCTGAGTCTGTTCAACATCGGTGGACGGTTCTTCTGGGCGTCGTTCTCCGACTACCTGGGCCGTAAAAACACCTACTTCGTGTTCTTCGCCCTGGGTTTTGCCCTGTATGCGTTGATCCCGAACCTCGGCCACCTGGGCAACATCGCGCTGTTCGTGGCGGCGTTCTGCATCATCCTGTCGATGTACGGCGGTGGTTTTGCGACGGTGCCGGCGTACCTGGCGGACCTGTTCGGTACGCAGATGGTCGGTGCGATCCACGGTCGCCTGCTGACCGCCTGGGCCGCTGCCGGCGTGCTCGGCCCGGTGTTGGTGAACTACCTGCGTGAGTATCAGTTGAGCATCGGCGTCGAGCGCGCGGCTGCGTATGACATCACCCTGTACATCCTTGCGGGCCTGCTGGTGCTGGGGTTCCTCTGCAACCTGCTGGTGCGTCCGGTGGCGGACAAGTACTTCATGACCGACGCCGAACTGGCCGCCGAACAGGCGCTGGGTCACGACAAAGGCGCGAACAGCACCACGGTGCTGGAGTGGAAAGCCTCCTCGGGCAGCGTGCCGTTGGCCATTGCTGCATGGCTGGTGGTGGGTATTCCGCTGGCGTGGGGCGTTTGGGTGACGTTGCAGAAAACAGCCGTCCTGTTCCACTAAACACATGACTCCCCTTGTAGGAGCAAAGCTTGCTCGCGATGAACGATAACGCGGTGTGTCAGGCGTACTGTCATCGCGGGCAAGCCTTGCTCCTACATGTCATGACAGGTATGTCCCCGGCGGCATTGGGTTCAGCCCGTCAGGGATATCACCTCGCGTGTTTCTGTTTGGCGTCCGCGCCCCTATAATGGTTGCCTTTTTCGCCCAATGATTTTGCGGAGCTGGTGATGGCCGAACGTAAGGCGTCAGTCGAGCGCGACACTCTGGAAACCCAGATCAAAGCCTCGATCAACCTGGATGGCACCGGAAAGGCCCGATTCAATATCGGTGTTCCCTTCCTTGAGCACATGCTGGACCAGATCGCCCGTCACGGGCTGATCGACCTGGATATCGAGTGCAAGGGTGACCTGCATATCGACGATCACCACACGGTGGAAGACGTCGGTATCACGCTGGGTCAGGCTTTCACCAAAGCCATCGGCGACAAAAAAGGCATCCGTCGTTACGGCCACGCCTATGTGCCGCTCGATGAAGCGCTGTCGCGCGTGGTGATCGACTTCTCTGGCCGCCCTGGCCTGCAGATGCACGTGCCATATACCCGCGCCACTGTCGGCGGCTTCGATGTCGACCTGTTCCAGGAGTTTTTCCAGGGCTTCGTCAACCACGCCAACGTCAGCTTGCACATCGACAATCTGCGTGGGCACAACACCCACCACCAGATCGAAACCGTGTTCAAGGCCTTCGGTCGCGCATTGCGTATGGCTGTCGAGCTGGATGAGCGCATGGCCGGGCAAATGCCTTCGACCAAGGGCGTGCTGTAATGCAGACGGTCGCGGTTATCGATTACGGCATGGGCAACCTGCACTCGGTGGCCAAGGCCCTCGAGCACGTCGGTGCCGGCAAGGTGCTGATCACCAGCGATGCCAACGTGATTCGCGAAGCCGACCGGGTGGTTTTCCCCGGCGTGGGCGCGATTCGCGATTGCATGGCGGAGATCCGTCGCCTGGGCTTCGACTCGCTGGTGCGTGAAGTCAGCCAGGACCGTCCGTTCCTCGGCATCTGCGTGGGCATGCAAGCCTTGCTCGAGCGCAGTGAAGAAAACGATGGCGTCGACTGCATCGGTCTGTTTCCCGGCCAGGTGAAGTTTTTCGGCAAAGGTCTGCATGAAGACGGCGAACACCTGAAAGTCCCGCACATGGGCTGGAACGAAGTGAAGCAGACGGTGGATCACCCGCTGTGGCACAACATTGCGGACCTGGCGCGTTTCTATTTCGTGCACAGCTACTACATCGCCGCCGGCAATCCGCGGCAGGTCGTGGGTAGCGGTCACTACGGCGTCGACTTCGCCGCAGCGCTGGCCGAAGGTTCGCGTTTCGCTGTGCAGTTCCACCCGGAGAAGAGCCATACCCATGGCCTGCAATTGCTGCAGAACTTCGCTGCGTGGGACGGTCGCTGGTAATGGCCGTCAAGAAAAAGCCGCCGATCCTCACGCTCACACCCGAGCAAGAGAGCGAGGCCAACAGCAAGATCAAGCGTTTCATGGAGGATCGCTTCGAACTTGACCTTGGCTCGTTCGAGGCAGCTGAAATTCTTGAGCTGTTTACCCGCGAAATTGCTCCGCACTATTACAACAGGGCGATTTTCGATGTGCAGACGCACCTCAAAGAGAGGTTCGAAAGCATCGAAAGCGACTTGTGGGCGCTCGAGAAAAACTGATTTCCGAGCAACGCTGAAAAATCGAATTTAAAGGTTTGCCAGATGCTGATTATTCCCGCTATCGATCTCAAAGACGGTGCCTGTGTACGTCTGCGCCAGGGCCGCATGGAAGATTCCACAGTGTTCTCCGATGATCCGGTGAGCATGGCTGCCAAGTGGGTGGAGGGCGGTTGCCGTCGTCTGCATCTGGTCGACCTGAACGGCGCCTTCGAAGGCCAGCCAGTCAATGGCGAAGTGGTCACGGCGATCGCCAAGCGTTACCCGAACCTGCCGATTCAGATCGGTGGCGGTATCCGTTCTCTGGAAACCATTGAACACTATGTGAAAGCGGGCGTGAGCTACGTGATCATCGGCACCAAAGCGGTCAAGGACCCGGCCTTCGTCGCCGAAGCTTGCCGTGCCTTCCCGGGCAAGGTGATCGTCGGTCTGGATGCGAAGGACGGCTTCGTGGCCACCGACGGCTGGGCTGAAATCAGCACCGTGCAGGTCATCGACCTGGCCAAGCAGTTTGAAGCCGACGGCGTGTCTGCGATCGTTTATACCGATATCGCCAAAGACGGCATGATGCAGGGCTGCAACGTGTCGTACACCGCAGCACTGGCCGCCGCCACGCGGATTCCGGTGATTGCGTCCGGCGGTATTCACAACCTGGGTGACATCAAGTCGCTGCTCGACGCCAAGGCGCCGGGGATCATCGGCGCCATCACCGGCCGGGCGATTTACGAAGGCACCCTCGACGTCGCGCAAGCGCAAGCTTTCTGCGATTCGTACAAAGGCTGAGGACTTACCATGGCGCTGGCCAAACGCATCATCCCTTGCCTGGACGTGGATAACGGCCGGGTCGTCAAAGGTGTGAAGTTCGAGAACATCCGTGACGCCGGCGATCCGGTGGAAATCGCCCGTCGCTACGACGAGCAGGGTGCCGACGAGATTACCTTTCTCGACATCACCGCCAGCGTCGATGGCCGCGATACCACGTTGCACACTGTCGAGCGCATGGCCAGTCAGGTGTTCATCCCGCTGACCGTTGGCGGTGGTGTGCGCAGCGTGCAAGACATCCGCAACCTGCTCAATGCTGGTGCGGACAAGGTCTCGATCAACACCGCGGCGGTGTTCAACCCTGAATTCGTCGGCGAAGCGGCGCAGCATTTCGGCTCGCAATGCATCGTTGTCGCCATCGACGCCAAGAAGGTTTCACTGCCGGGCGAAACCCCGCGCTGGGAGATCTTCACCCACGGCGGTCGCAAACCTACCGGGCTGGATGCGGTGGAGTGGGCGAAGAAGATGGAAGGTCTGGGGGCCGGCGAAATCCTGCTGACCAGCATGGACCAGGACGGCATGAAAAACGGCTTCGACCTGGGCGTCACGCGTGCCATCAGCGATGCGCTGGGGATCCCGGTGATCGCCTCTGGCGGCGTCGGTAACTTGCAGCATCTGGCTGATGGCATTCTTGAAGGTCACGCCAGTGCGGTGCTGGCAGCGAGTATTTTCCACTTCGGCGAATACACCGTGCAGGAAGCCAAGGCCTATATGGCACATCGCGGCATCGTGATGCGATAGAAGCCAGTGGGCTGGAGAAAACGTTCCGGGTTGCCGTTATGGAGCAACCTGAGCGTTGGATGAAGTCGCCTTACGAGGCCCTGTCACGGGGTTGAGTAAATCGATCCTCGGTTCGGACGCCTGTCCCGATTTGTCGTAGGCAATGACACAAAGCTTCCCCGGAAGTTTCTCGCTCGCAATAAAGAAGTCCATTGTCATGTCTTCAATGTATTTTTCGGGCTTATGGCAATCCGTTGTTTCGACAGGACCAAACTTGATGGAGTAGGTCCGATACGGTTCTTCTTCTTTCGCTAGTGTTACAAAGACGTCGCTTTCGATGGACAAATTGGCCTGCGCGGTTGATGTATCCAATAATTCTATGGGTAAAGAAAGCGCGTTTTTTAAGAGTCCTCTTGACGAGTGCTGTGCAGCCGACTCCAGACCCAAAATACATAGAAAATAGAACCCTGGTTTCGTACCTATCTCAGAATTGATTTGTGCATCTGTTGAGCTTATTGGATCGCTGTAATTCTCAGGTTCCTCGCATTTCATTGCGGTGGAAACAGTTTTATGCCGATAGAAGGGAGCGCTGCTCGAAAATCGATAGTTCCAAGTCGGAATGACTAAGGAGCCACCATCGGACTTTTTGACTCTCTTGTACATGTCCAGCTCGGCTGCGCCACCGTCAACGGTAAAAGCCGGGTAGAGTTGGCAGGACGATGGTGGATTTGGAGCAATACGGCCTTGTGAGAAACACCCGTTGAGAGTCGCCGTGGGGTTGCCATACACATTTCCGTGTACTGCCACATAGTCATTTCCAACGCGCGTGCAGGGCGCATGATAGCGGCATGGGACAATATCCACCTCGAAATTGCCTGTGCCCACTACCCCTACGATCTCGTTTGAATAGCGATCCAGCACGGGGCTTCCGGAACTGCCGCCTCGAATGTCCTTGCAGCGAGTCATAAAGGTGTTCCGCCACACCCATGGACCTTCAACAATGTCCTGGGTGGGCTGCAAAGTACAAGCCGCCATGCGCAATGTAATTTGGTCGAAACCTTTTGGCGCCCCCACGATCAAGACATCGGTACCGTTCGCTGGTGTATCACGCGCCAGTTTCAACGGTTGTATACCCTCCTCAATGAGCTTTTGAAGGCTGACATCCAGTTCAACTATAGCCATATCAACACCTTGTATGCTCCGCCATATCGTCGTCTTCAGCGGATAGGCCTTGAACTTGGAGGTGTCGGTGAAATAATTGAATGTGATGGTGCCGCTGACCGGGCTGTCGGTCACGATGTTGCCATTGGTCAATTCAATGCAGTGTCCCGCAGTAAGTACGTAAGCGGGAGTTTCCGGCAACTCGATTTCATCGCGTGTATCCAGAAGGGCCGCGGTACAGCTACCGTGATTGATCGCCAGGCGCCCGATACCCTGCCAGTGGTCACGGGAGTCGTCGGTATTTTCAAGGATTTTGGAAGGGGTCAGGTTCTGCAGGCCTTCGCCATAATCGCTGTTGTTCGCAAAACTGGGTGCACACAGTGAGCACATTGCACTGGCAAGAAGTACGGGGATCGAATTCATTGAATGGTGCCTCTGATTAATTGAAGAAACGGCCTGTCGCCGGGTATTGGCAATTAATCAGGTGAGGCTGGGTGGAGGGTGGTAACTATCTACCACGGTGACTGTGATACCCATTATTTTAATGATGTATATAAGGCCGTTATCGAAAGGCCAGTAGACAGTATGGCGGGCTCAAGGCACTCTTGGGCACGCCATGGATTCCGGTAGCCCGACATGCTTAAACGTCTTCTTCTTGTCCTCGCCAGCGCGTCTCTATTGCTCATCAACGGGGCTCGCGCCGAAGAAGGTCCCGGCACCGACCTGGTGTTGCTGACGGAAAACTTCCCGCCTTACAACATGGCGAAGAACGGCAAGAACTTCGCTCAGGAAAACAATATCAATGGCATCGCCGTGGACATCGTCCGCGAGATGTTCAAGCGCGCCGAAATCACCTACAGCCTGACCCTGCGTTTTCCTTGGGAGCGAATTTACAAGCTCGCCCTGGAAACTCCTGGTTATGGGGTGTTCGTCATGGCGCGGTTGCCGGACCGCGAGAAACTCTTCAAATGGGTAGGCCCCATCGGCCCGGACGACTGGATCATGCTGGCCAAGGCTGACAGCAAGATCACCCTCGAATCGCTGGCGCAGGCGCGCAAATACAAGATCGGCGCCTACAAAGGTGATGCGATTGCCGAGACGCTGGCCAAGCAGGGTCTGAAGCCGATCGTGGTGCTGCGCGATCAGGACAACGCGAAGAAACTGGTCAACGGCCAGATCGACCTTTGGGCGACGGGAGATCCTGCCGGCCGTTACCTCGCTCGGCAGGATGGTGTGACCGGGCTCAAGACCGTACTGCGTTTCAACAGTGCGCAGCTTTATCTGGCGCTGAACAAAGACGTGTCCGACGAAATCGTCGCCAGGCTTCAGGCTGCGCTGGATCAATTGCGCAAGGAAGGCGTGGTGGACGACATCATGGCGCGGTATCTCTGATAGCGTTCAGTGCATTTCGAGCAACTGATGTGCGCTCAACAAGGTAGACCGCCCACGTGAATGCATTGCGTAACAATGCAGTGGTGATGGGTTGTTCTGCGCTATCGACTCCAATGATACACAGCACATGGACACCGGTTTGAGACCCTATGGTCCGATTGATATAGGGCGTGGCGGAGTCAAACGCTGCACTGTAATGACTGGGTATACGGCAGTCTTTTGCATTGCGTGTTGTTTTGTATCGATAGAAGGGTGAGCTGATAGAGAACCTGTAGTTCCAGGTTGGCAAAATATTTCCCTGGCCAGTGCTCCGGTCCATGTAGACGTGGCTTCGGATGTTCCAGGGCTCTTCGATTGCGATGTCCACAGGTTGCAACAGGCAGTTTGTCGAGTTGCCGTCGAACACACCATTGATAAAACAGTAATGCAGAAAGTTGGCGACGTAGCTGTAGTTGTAGGTGCTCGCCTCGCAGGAGTCGCTGTAACTGCACTCTGATCGGTCTGTTCCGTCGGCAGCCAATGCGTACTTGCTGACGATGCTGGTGATATCACTGTTGCTACGATCCAGCATCGGACTTCCGGAGCTGCCGCCGCGGATTGCGTCGCATCGATTTCTGAATGCCTGGGGAAATACGCCCGGATGCCCGATAAAGCTACCGGCCGATTGTTCCGAGCAAGCGCTCATGCGCAGGCCTTGTTCGGTGAACCCTGGTGGAGCTCCAATGTTCAGCACGTCGCGACTCTCGTCGCTCTGGTGGGCGGCGAGTTTGAGTGGTTTGATACCTGAATTGATGAGGCTCGCCAGTGAGTGCTCAACCTTTATTACGGCGAGATCGGTGCCGACAGTGCTGCTCCAAAGGGCGGTGCGTACCGGGTAGGTGATCTGCCGCTCAGGTTCGTCATAAAAGTAGTTGAAGGTGATGTTCGCAACGATGGGCACGTTGGTGCGTGCGGTACCGTATTCGAAGAGCACGCAATGACCGCTGGTGATCAGATACGCAGGCCCTACGGCTTTGCCTTCGCTGTTTCGGGTGTCGAGCAGGGAGGCGGTGCATGAAGCGCCGGAACTGAAGGTCAGGCGTCCGATACCGCTCCAGAGTGCGTAGCGCTTATCGCTGTTTTGCAGTGCCTTTGAGGCTGATTCGTTGGCGGCACCTTCTCCCAGGTCCCGTGCTTGCAGGCAGGTGCTGGTGATCAGCAGGCAGTAAAGGGTTAGATGATGGATGTATTTCATGGCCATTCCTTGGGGATGAAATTCGGAGCGAGCTCTATCCTGGCACGTGCCTGAGTACCTGAAGGCATAGATAGTTATTGCATCGCAGAAGGCCTGAGTCCGAGGCTCGGTGGTGCGTTTCAGCGGGTGCGGTAGTTCCCATCGGTGCCATGGGCCGCTGTCGCGCGATTGCTGCGCACGCTGATCATCAACTTGATATCGATCCAGTCGATGCCCTGGGCCTTGAGCTTGGGCAGTTCGCGCTCAAGCACCGCCAGGGTTTGTGGATAAGGGTGGCCGATCATCACCGCAGAGCCTTGCTTGTGGGCCAGGCTGATGGCGGTCTGTAGCTGAGTGAAGATTGCGCCCTCGGTGCGCTCGTCATCGAGAAACACATCGCGCGAAACACTCGCCAAACCGATCTTCTGCGCCTCGGCGGCAGCGACTGTCTGAGCGCTGGTACGGCTGTCGACAAAGAACTTGTGCCGACGTTGCAGCTCGGCCATCAGCCAGGTCATGGCGGGTTGCTGGGCGGTCATGCGGCTGCCCATGTGGTTGTTGATGCCGCTGGTATAGGGCACGGCGTTGAACGCCGCATTCAGGCGTTTTTCCAGCTCTTCGATGGGGAGTTCGGGATGCCAGGCGAACGGGCCGGTAGCCGGATCCATGGGCATGTGCAGCATGACAATCTTGCCGGCGCGGTGGGCCTCGCGGGCAAATTCGGCAGCGTGGGGAGTATCGGGCATGATTGCCGTGGTCACCGGGCCGGGCAGTGCCAGCACGCGGCGGTCGCGTGGCAGGTTTTGCCCGAGGTCATCGATGATCAGGCTCAGGTAGGCCTTGTGCGGCGCCGCCGTCTCGGCAGGCGCCGCGTGAGCAGCACCCGCCAGACAGCACATCAGGCTGAGGATGACCCGCAAACGCATCTCAGTGGCCGCGAGTGATGCTCAGGCCCTTGAGCAGGCTCAGGGCCTGGGCCAATTGGTAATCGTCGTCCTGTGGCATCGGTTTGGCTTTGCCGCTGGACTTGGTTGGCTTGTCGGCGCCGCCGTTGCCATTGCCCAGGTGACCTTGCAGATCGGCTTCCTTGAAGTATTCGCCGTCCTGCTCGTTGGTGATCTTGGCCTTGCGCACTTCGATGTCCGGAACGATGCCCTGGGCCTGGATCGAGCGCCCGTTCGGCGTGAAGTACAACGCGGTGGTGATCTTCAGTGCGCGGTCATTGTTCAGTGGCAGCACGGTTTGTACCGAGCCTTTACCGAAACTGGTGGTGCCCATGACCACCGCGCGTTTTTGATCTTGCAAGGCGCCGGCGACAATTTCCGACGCCGAGGCGCTACCGCCATTGATCAGCACGACCATCGGCACTGCTTCGCTTTCGTCCTTGCCGGTGGCAGAGAAACGCAGCTCGGAGTTGGCGATGCGGCCCTTGGTGTAAACGATCAGGCCTTTGGTGATGAAGTGGTCGACCACTTCCACCGCCGCCTGCAGCACGCCGCCCGGGTTGTTACGCAGATCGAGCACGATGCCGCTGAGCTTCTTGCCATTGTCTTTGCGCAACTTGGCCAGGGCCTTGGAGACCTCTTCGCCGGTCTTGACCTGGAACTGGGTGATGCGGATGTAGGCGTAGCCCGAATCCAGCAACTGGCTCTTCACGCTCTTGACCTGGATGGTCGCGCGGGCCAGCGTCACGTCGAACGGCGCACCGCCGTCGCGGACCAGGGTCAGGGTGATCTTCTCACCGATCTTGCCGCGCATCTTGTCCACGGCTTCGGTCATGCTCTGGCCGCGGGTTGGCTGGCCGTTGATCTTGACGATGAAGTCGCCCGCCTGGATGCCGGCCTTGGAGGCAGGCGTGTCATCGATTGGCGAAACGACTTTGATGAAGCCGTCTTCGGCACCGACTTCGATACCCAGGCCGCCGAATTCGCCGCTGGTGCTTTCCTGCAACTCGGCAAAGTCTTCCGGGCCGAGGTAGGCGGAGTGCGGGTCGAGGTTGCTGAGCATGCCCTTGATGGCATTCTCCAGCAGGGTCTTGTCGTCAACCGGTTCGACATAGGCTGCCTTGATCCGGTCCATGACCTCGGCAAAGGTGCGCAGCTCTTCCAGCGGCAATGGCGCCTTGGTGGTCGCGGCCGTGCCCGCAGGCGCAACCGCCGGGGCCGGTTCAGCGGCAAACGCCAACGGCGCACCGATCACCAGAGCGATCGTCAGGGCCAGCGAATTGAGGCGGGACAAATGCAGCATGTCGAACGAACTCCTAATGTAGGTGACTCAACGCCTATCCTTGCGCGCGGCACCATTGTGCTGGATCACTCGGGTGACCCTGCTGACGAATAGCGAAATACAGCGCAGGTGTGTCCTGGCCACCACTGTTGCCGACAGTGGAGATGGATTCACCGGCCTTGACCACGTCACCGGCCGCTTTAAGCAGCGTCTGGTTGTGGCCGTACAAACTCAAAAAACCATTGCCGTGGTCGAGGATCACCAGCAAACCGGCGCCGCGCAACCAGTCGGCGAACACCACGCGGCCGCCGTGTACGGCATGCACCTGGCTGCCCGCGGAGGCGCTGATCATCACGCCGTCCCACTTGGTTCGGGCATCGTCACCACGTGTTTCACCAAAACGCGCAAGCAATCGACCATCGACAGGCCACGGAAGTTTTCCGCGGGCGGAAGCAAAGGGGCCGCCGAAGGACTCGCCGGCACTTGAAACCAGTGCGCCGGGTGCCGGTTTGGCGGGCTTGCGTGGGGCATCAGTGGCTTCTGCCCGGGCCTGAGCCTCACGTAAACGCTTTTTTTCGGCTTCCTGCTGGGCGATCAGCGCTTTTTGTCGCGCTTCTTCTGCCTCTCGTGCCTGGCGGGCCAGGGTTTCCTCAATGGTTTTGAGTACTTTAGACAGATCGGCCTGATCCTGCTCGCGGGCTTGCAGCTTCTGGTCGCGGGCTTTCACGTCGTCATTGAGCTTGGCCAGGACTTGCTGACGCTCCTGGCGGACTTTGTCGAGTTCGTCACGCTGGCTGTCGAGGCTGCTTTTCTGCACCAGCAACTGGGCTTGTTGCAGGGCGATGTCCTTCTCGACATTGGCCAGCTGGCGCAGGGTTTCGTTGAAATTCTTCAACTGCTCCAGGCGTGCCTGGCTCAGGTAGTCGTAATAGGTGAGGGTGCGGGCGAATTTTTCCGGGTTCTGCTGGTTGAGCAGCAGCTTCAGGTACTCCTGGCGGCCATTCTGGTAGGCCGCGCGGGCCTGAATGGCGATCAGTCGTTGCTGTTCAATGCGCGCGCTCTGGAGTTTTTTTTTCTCACCATCGAGTCGCTGTATCTCGGATTCGCTTTTCTTCAGCTCTTTTTGCAGGGCATCGACCTGCTTCTCGAGCTTGCCCATCTCGGTCTCGGTGCCTTTGAGGTCCTTTTGCACGCCGGACTTTTCCTCCTGCAACTTGCCCAGCAGCTTTTTCAGCTCGGCAATATCCTGACGCGTGGCGTCCAACTGTTGTTGGGTTTGCGCGCGTTCATCGGCAAACGCCGGATGGAGCAGGCAGGTCAGGGCAAGGGCAATCAGGGCGCGAAGCATAGAGGCGGGCGACACCAGGGGGAAAAGGACAGCCTAGTATGCCCGGCCAAGACTGTAAAAAAAACGTCCATTTCTGGCTGTGTGATAACTGGAGCAGGGGGCGAGGATTTGAAGGCAGGTTTTGTCTCTTGAAAACACCACAAACCACTGTGGGAGCGAGCCTGCTCGCGATGGCGTCTAAACATTCAACAGTGAAGTTGGCTGTCAGATTGCTATCGCGAGCAGACGAACGTCGCCCGGCTGCTCCCACAGGGTGTAGCAGCGTTTGAAAGACTTGATTACACCAGGATCGACGTGCCCGTCATCTCGGCAGGCTTCGCAAGCCCAAGCAGCTTGAGCATGGTCGGTGCCACGTCTGCCAGTACACCGCCTTCACGAACCTTGAGGTCGCGTTTGCCGACGTAGATGAACGGTACCGGTTCAGTGGTGTGAGCGGTGTGCGCCTGGCCGGTGGATTCGTCGGACATTTGCTCGACGTTGCCGTGGTCGGCGGTGATCAGTGCTTCGCCGCCGACTTTTTCCAGGGCATCGACGATGCGGCCGACGCACAGGTCCAGGCACTCGACGGCTTTCACTGCGGCATCGAACACGCCGCTATGGCCGACCATGTCACCGTTGGCGTAGTTGACCACGATCACGTCGTAGCGCTGGTTTTCGATCGCGTCGACGATCCTGTCGGTGACTTGCGGTGCACTCATTTCAGGTTGCAGGTCATAGGTGGCGACTTTCGGCGACGGGATCAGGATGCGTTCTTCGCCCGGGAACGGTTCTTCGCGACCACCGGAGAAGAAGAAGGTCACGTGAGCGTATTTTTCGGTTTCGGCGATGCGCAGCTGGGTTTTGCCGTTTTTCGCCAAATAGTCGCCCAGCACGTTTTCCAGGCTGCCCGGCGCAAAGGCCGACGGTGCAGGAATGCTGCCCGCGTATTGGGTCAGCATGACGAAGCCGGCCAGTTTCGGCTGGCGCGCGCGTTCGAAGTCCTTGAAATCGTCTTCGACGAAGACCCGGGTCAGCTCTCGGGCGCGGTCGGCGCGGAAGTTCATGAACACCACGGCGTCGCCGTCTTCGACCTTGACCGGCTCACCGATGGTGGTGGCTTTGACGAATTCGTCGCTCTCGCCACGTTCGTAGGCGGCTTGCAGGCCCTGCTGGGCGGTGGCGGCGTTGAATTCGCCGTTACCGTCAACGATCAGGTTGTAGGCCTGGGACACGCGATCCCAGCGGTTGTCGCGGTCCATGGCGAAGTAACGGCCAATGATGCTGGCGATCCGGCCTTTGCCCAGCGTCTTGAAGGCTTCATCCAGCAGTTCGATCGACGACTGTGCACTTTTTGGCGGCGTGTCGCGGCCGTCAAGGAAGGCGTGCAGGTAGATCTTCTCGGCGCCGCGCTTGAAGGCCAGTTCGGCCATGGCGATCAGGTGATCCTGGTGGCTGTGCACGCCACCATCGGACAGCAGGCCCATGAAGTGCACGGCTTTGCCGGCAGCAACGGCTTTATCCACGGCGGCGCAGATGGTCGGGTTCTCGAAGAACTCGCCATCGCGGATCGCTTTGGTCACGCGGGTGAAGTCCTGATACACCACGCGGCCGGCGCCGAGGTTCATGTGGCCGACTTCAGAGTTGCCCATTTGCCCGTCCGGCAGGCCAACGTCCATGCCCGAGCCCGAGATCAGGCCGTTCGGTACGGTGGCGTACAAGCGGTCGAGGACCGGCTTTTTGGCCGCGAACACGGCGTTGGATTCCTGGCTTTCACTGTGACCGAAGCCGTCGAGAATAATCAGGACCAAAGGTTTAGGCGTGGTAGTCATGGATTCCACTCGTGGCTGAATTAAAGGGGCGATGGAAAAAGGGAGTGGCAGTTTAAAGGCAAGTTCATTCCACGTCACCGCCGGGCGGGGTTTGGTCGTCCATGGCGGCTGTGTATACTGGCCGACATTTTAACGCCCTGGAACCTCCTTGATGGTTGCTCACCTGATTGAATTTGCCACTAACCACTATCTGCTCGTCGGTATCTTCGTCGTTCTGCTGGCGTTGTTGATCGCCCGCGAAATGAGCCGTGGCGGCCGCAGCCTCAGCACCGCCGAGCTGACAGCGCTGGTCAACAAGGACCAGGGCGTCGTTGTCGACATCCGTCCAAGCAAGGATTTCGCCGCCGGTCACATTGTTGGCGCGCTGAACATTCCGCAGGACAAACTGACTGCACGCGTTGGCGAGCTGGAAAAGCACAAGGCCAAGACCATCATTCTGGTCGACGCCCTGGGCCAGCACTCCGGTACCCACGCTCGCGAGCTGTTGAAGTCCGGTTTCACGGCAGCCAAGCTGTCCGGCGGGATCTCCAGCTGGAAAGCTGACAATCTGCCGCTGGTGAAGTGATATGAAAAACGTCGTCGTCTATTCCAGCGATTACTGCCCCTACTGCTCGCGAGCCAAGTACCTGCTCGAGAACAAGGGTGTAGCCTTCGAAGAGATCAAGGTCGATGGCAAGCCGCAGGTGCGTGCCGAGATGGCCCAGAAAGCCGGACGTACGTCCGTGCCGCAGATCTGGATCGGCAGCACCCACGTTGGTGGTTGTGATGATTTGTTTGCCCTGGACCGCGCCGGCAAGCTCGACGCGCTGCTCACGGCCTGACTGAACCCTTAAGATCAGCAAACCCTATAAGACCCCAAGATCAGAAAGGATCTGAGATGACTGACCAACAGAACACTGCTGCGAACGAAGAAGAAACTGCACCGCAATTCTCCTTGCAGCGCATTTACGTGCGTGACCTGTCCTTCGAAGCTCCGAAAAGCCCGGCGATCTTCCGCCAGCAGTGGGAGCCGAGCGTTGGTCTGGATCTGAACACCCGCCAGAAATCGCTGGAAGCCGACTTCCACGAAGTGGTGCTGACCTTGTCGGTTACCGTGAAAAACGGTGACGAAGTGGCGTTCATCGCTGAAGTCCAGCAGGCCGGTATCTTCCTGATCAAGAACCTCGACGAAGCCTCGATGAGCCACACCCTCGGTGCTTTCTGCCCGAACATCCTGTTCCCGTACGCTCGCGAAGCCCTGGACAGCCTGGTGACCCGCGGTTCGTTCCCGGCCCTGATGCTGGCTCCGGTGAACTTCGATGCCCTGTACGCGCAAGAAATGCAACGCATGCAGCAAGACGGCGCACAGACCGTTCAGTAAGCGTTCGCTGCAACAACGAAAAAAGCGCCTTCAACGGCGCTTTTTTCATGGGCTGAGGAAACCGTTGATCGTTCCCACGCTCCCGCGTGGGAATGCAGCCCGTGACGCTCCGCGTCACTGGACGCGGAGCGTCCCTTGAGGCATTCCCACGCGGAGCGTGGGAACGATCTGGTGAGGGTGGTGTTATTTGAAGCCGAGCTGGCGCCAGCCTTCGTATACGGCCACCGCCACGGTGTTGGACAGGTTCAGGCTGCGGCAGCCTTCGCGCATCGGCAGGCGCAGGCGCTGTTCGGCGGGCAGGGCGTCCAGCACCTCGGCGGGCAGGCCACGGCTTTCCGGACCGAACAGGAAGGCATCACCCTCGGCGAAGCTGGCGTCGTGGAACGGCCGCGAGCCCTTGGTGGTGAAGGCGAACAAGCGCGGATGGCCAAGGCTTTCCAGACAGCTGGCAAGGTCGGCATGGCGCTGCAAGGTGGCATACTCATGGTAATCGAGGCCGGCGCGGCGCAGGCGCTTGTCGTCCATCTCGAAGCCCAGCGGTTCGATCAAATGCAGGTGGCAGCCACTGTTGGCGCACAGCCTGATAACGTTGCCGGTATTCGGCGGAATTTCTGGTTGAAAAAGGATGACGTGAAACATGCACGGCTCCGAAGGTAAAGATGGGCAGCATTCTACGCCTGAAGTGGACCCGCGACCGAAGCTATTCCCTCGGGTGATGGCCTCATTGGCGATCGTCGGCGTCATGGTCGGCATGATGATCGGTCGCCTGACCGAGCCCGACCCTACGGTATTGCAGCAGGTTGAGGTCGAACCCGATGGCTTGGTGGTGTGGTTCAACAATGAACCGAAGACCCACGGCGAGTTCATCGACGGCAGCGTCGCGTTGCTGTTCGAAGCTGAAGGCAAGGCGCAAAACGGCCAGTTGAAGCTCAACGACAAGGACGTGAACTGGCGGGTGCGATTGAGTGACAAGGGCTTGTTGCTGACGCTGGTGGCGGCCCGCCCCCTGAAGGGTGAGTGGGCCGGCAGCGAGGTCAATGACCGCTGGCGGTTGGAGATCCATCTCCAGGAGCAATAAAAGAGGGAATCCCCGGCCTGCCTGTACCAAGGTTCCCCAAAACGGGAGGGGGTTCGTCGCGGTCTGCGTGATGAACCCCGGGTGTAAAGAGGGGAATCCCCGGCCTGCCTGTACCAAGGCCCCCGAAACTGGGTAGTGAATCGAATCACTGATTGGACTATTGCAGGGGGCGTGCCAGGTTTAGAAATGTTGCAGAAAATAGCTTTCATGCAGCGCTGAAAGCCCCGTAAATCGGGGCTTTGGCTTTTTTGTATTAGGGGTTTTTGTGTTGCCGGAGGCGGGGTTTTGCTTCCCGTGGAATGCGCGATTGCGGTTCACGGTGCATTGAGGCGGTGCATACAGGCCCTAAAAGCATCGTCGGATCGCCGCCCGGAGCAAGCTCGCCCCCACAGTGGATTTCAGTGTTCCATCATTGTGTGAATACCATTGAACCCTGTGGGAGCGAGCTTGAACGCGATTGAATCTGGAGATCAGCGAAGATCTAACGGCTGCTTAACCCTCATCCCCTTCATCGTCATCGCCGCTATCGACCTTCATCCCCAGCTCCTTGATCTTGCGGGTCAAGGTGTTGCGGCCCCAGCCGAGTAATACGGCAGCGTCGCGGCGGCGGCCGGCGGTATGTTTGAGGGCGGTTTCGATCATGATCCGCTCGAAGCTCGGCACGGCGCTGTCGAGCAGGCTCGATTGACCACGCGCCAACGCCTGATCGGCCCATTGACGCAGCGCTTGCTCCCAGTTGGTTACCGGCGCCGAATCCTGCGGCAGGCTCAACAGCTCGGGAGGCAGGTCACTGATGTGCACTTCGCGACCCGACGCCATCACCGTGATCCAGCGGCAGGTGTTTTCCAGCTGCCGTACGTTGCCTGGCCACGGCAGGTTCTTCAGGTATTCCTCGGTTTCGCTTTTCAGCAGCTTCGGCTCCACCGCCAGTTCTTGTGCGGCGCGGGCGAGGAAGTGCTTGGCCAGGGTCGGAATGTCTTCGCGACGGTCCGACAGGCGCGGAATGTGGATACGGATCACGTTCAGACGGTGGAACAGGTCTTCACGGAATTTCCCGGCGTGTACCAGGGTTTCCAGGTTCTGGTGAGTCGCGGCAATGATGCGCACATCGACCTTGACCGGCACATGACCGCCGACGCGATAGAACTCGCCATCGGCCAGTACCCGCAGCAGGCGCGTCTGGGTGTCGGCTGGCATGTCGCCGATTTCATCAAGGAACAGTGTGCCGCCATCCGCTTGTTCAAACCGTCCACGCCGCAGGTTGGCCGCGCCGGTGAACGCGCCTTTTTCGTGACCAAACAGCTCGGACTCCATCAGGTCCTTGGGGATTGCCGCCATGTTCAGCGCGATAAACGGCGAGGCCGCGCGCGGGCTGTGGCGGTGCAGGGCGTGGGCCACCAGTTCTTTACCGGTACCGGATTCGCCGTTGATCAGCACGGTGATGTTGGAGTGGCTCAAGCGCCCGATGGCGCGAAACACTTCCTGCATCGCCGGAGCTTCACCGATGATTTCCGGGGTGCGGGCCAGGATTGGCGCCACTTCCAGGCCTTGCTGTTCCTGGGCATGCTGGTTGGCGCGCTTGACCAGCGACACCGCTTCATCGACGTCGAAAGGTTTGGGCAGGTACTCGAACGCACCACCCTGATAGGACGCGACAGCGCTGTCCAGGTCGGAATGCGCTGTCATGATGATCACTGGCAGCCTTGGGTGTTGCTCGCGAATCCGTGCCAGCAGGTCCAGGCCGCTGATGCCGGGCATGCGAATGTCGGAGATGATCACGTCCGGTTGTTGGCGCGCCAGGCGGCTCATCACGCCATCGGCGCTGTCGAAGCTTTGCGTGGTCATGCCTTCCTGTTGCAAGGCTTTTTCCAGGACCCAACGGATAGAACGGTCGTCATCGACGATCCACACGGTTTCACTACGGCTCATGTCGATGTGGCTCCTTGTTCCAGGGGCAGAAAGATCGAGAACGTGGTGTGGCCTGGATGGCTGTCACATTCGATCAGGCCCTGGTGCTGGCTGATGATGTTCTGGGTAATGGCCAGGCCAAGCCCGGTACCGTCCGGGCGGCCGCTGACCATGGGGAAGAAGATGGTTTCCTGCAGGTCTGCCGGAATCCCCGGGCCGTTGTCGATGATTTCGAGCTTGGTCACCAGGCGATGGCGAACGTGGCCAATGGTGAACTGGCGCATCGCGCGCGAACGCAGGGTGATGCGGCCCAGGCGCAACTCGTTCTGGGTGCTGATGGCCTGCATCGCATTGCGCACGATATTCAGCACGGCCTGAATCATTTGCTCGCGATCGATCAATACGTCCGGAATGCTCGGGTCGTAGTCGCGCACCAATGTGATGCAGCCTTGGCTCTCGGCTTCCACCAGATGACAGACGCGCTCCAGCACTTCGTGGACGTTGCACAGGGCAAGCGACGGCAGTTTGTTCGAGCCGAGCATGCGATCG
The DNA here is from genome assembly GCF_000217955.3 of Pseudomonas fluorescens HK44. Lineage (GTDB taxonomy): Bacteria > Pseudomonadota > Gammaproteobacteria > Pseudomonadales > Pseudomonadaceae > Aquipseudomonas > Aquipseudomonas fluorescens_AQ. The sequence continues at coordinate 171,787 of NZ_AFOY02000027.1, forward strand.
ACCAGATTACGCAGGCGATCCGCTTCCTCGATGATGACGTTGGTGTAGTCCTTGAGGCTTTCTTCCGGCAGCTCGCGGGCCAGCAACTGAGCGGCGCCGCGAATCCCGCCGAGCGGGTTCTTGATCTCGTGAGCGAGGCCGCGCACCAGCATCTTGCTGGTTTCCTGCTTGGAGAGCTGCGCTTCTTCTTTGGTGATGCGCAGCAAGCGATCACGCGGGTGGACTTCGAGCAGCAGCAGCGTGTCGCCATTGCTCAGGATCGGCGTCACCGCGTAGTCGACGGTCAGGGTCTGGCCGGTCAGCGCGGTGAGCATCGCTTCGCGCTTGGTAAACGGGTGCGCTTGTTCGACGGCCTGGCGCAAGGAGTTGAGGGCTTCGGTCGACTCGGTGAACAGCTCGCTAATGAACTGCCCATGGCTGCGCTGGCCGCTGATGGCCAGGAGCATTTCCGCCGCGGGGTTCATGTACTCAAGGCGCAATTGGGCGTTGAGCAGAATGGTGGCGGTCGTCAGGTTGTCGAGTAGCAAGCGGTGCAGTGCGTCGCTGATGGTCATTAGGACCTCTTTTGGAGCGTGGCGGCTCAGACGGGTCTGAATCGCGCGCGTGAACTGGGCGCTGATACGAGGAAAATGCAAAAACCAAACCAAGGCTCCGAAAAGAAGCGTTCAGGCCCTGAAACAGGCGTTTGACGCGCGATTACGCGGCGTTCTGCCGGCGTTCTCGGGTATTTTCGAACCAAAATGGGTTGGAATATGGGTAGGGTGCAGCGCATTGCACCAATATAGTGCGCAAACCTGAGCGGTGTTCAGAAGAAAGAAAAAATCCCGACTTTTTCTTCTTCGGGCTTATCCGCGAGCGGGCATTCCGGGCGTTGGCCGTAATCGATCAGGGTGCAGGGCTTGACCTGGCGCTTCTGCGCCAGAGAGATACGCAGCATGTGGAAGGGCTGACTAGCCGTGCGTTCGACAATCCGCCCGTGTTCGTCGAGGATTTCCACCGCCAGTTGATGGGTGCCGCGATCGATATTGCTCAAGGCGAACACCGGACTCGGGCCGGGATCGGCGGTCGGTTGGCCGTCCAGTAACAACCGATAGCGATGACCACGTTGCAAGGTGGGTTCGTTGGTGACACTGACGATCACTTCACCCGCACTGCTGCGCACCGAAGCGTCCGGTTCCGGTACGAGTACGCGAAGCATGTCGTAGTGAAACAGTGGTTTTTCCTCAGGCTTTTTTGGGGCTGCTTGCGGTGCTGCATTGCCGGGATTGGCCGACATGCGATTACCCGGCGCCAGTGTGACTCGCTTGGCGTTTCCAGGTCGGGGTTGATCGGTGAAGACCCGATTGCCCTGGGCGTCGACGTAGGTGTAGACCTCGGCCTGCACCGGCAGAGCGGTCAGCCACAGGCACATGGCGATTATCCGGCACCTCATGGGGTGTGTACCCGCTGCACGGTGAAGGTAATGGTCGGGCTTTGCTGCACCAGGCTTTCTCCGGCGAGCACCTGCACCGCGAGACTGTGTTCGCCGCGATCGATGTTCACCAGTTGCAAGCGCGGCACGTTGCTTGGCTGGCCATACGGTTGGCCGTCCAGCAGCAATCGAAACAGATGCGACCCTTGCAGGCGTGGCTGAATCTGCACGCCGACGGTGAAGGTGCCGTTGTTGGCGCGCAGGGCTTCATCGCTGGGTAGGCCAGTCAGTTCCAGTACTGAATACACGGCGTTTTTGTCAGCACGCAGGAGCGGTTGTTCGGGTGCTATCGGTGATTGGCGTTCGATGCTGTTGAGTGGCGGCAACTCGACGGCCTGGCTCTTCACACCATCGGGCGGCTGATTGCTGTAGGCGGTATTGCCGTTGGCGTCGGTGTAACGGTAGATCTGCGCGGTAGCGGGCAGGGCGATCAGCGCCAGGATGAACAGAAAACCACGACCCATAAAAAACGACCAATAAACGAAAGCGTTGGGTTGCAGCATAGGTCAGGGTTATGAGTTGGGTAGGAGCAGGCTTCGCCAGCGCCTACGGATGGACACTGCACAATTCAGCAGTGGCGCGTACCAGCGCAAGCTCACGCAGCGGTACTTGGGTCGCGGCCTTATTGGCTTTGGCCAGCCATGACGGGCAGTGTGGATCATTACGATATGGGGTGAAATCGGCCAGTTGCTGCAGCAGGCGTGTTTGTAACAAGTCGAGTTGCGGTCGGATCAGGCCAACGAGGTCGGGCCGAGGTTCGTTAGGCGCCTTGCCTTGTGCGTGCCAGTCGGACAAATGCGCGTACTGCACTAACTTGTTGGCTTCGATCTGTGCCGAGAAGAACTGCTCGACGGCTTCATTGCTCAATTTATAGTAGGGCGCCTCGGCGATAGCGTCGGCAATGACTTCACGTTCACGCTGACGATCCTCGACAGGCTTGCCGCTGTCCCACTTGCTCAGCGCGACCTTGTCAGCAATCACCAGTCGCTCCTGAATGGTGCTGAGCAGTGGGGCGAGGGCCGCGGGTGCCGGGGCTGGAGCAGGGGCGGCGGCAGTGGCAGCGCAGGCGGTATTGGCGAGCAGGACGGTGAACAGTGCGAGGCTCAAGCGTAGGTACATGGGATGTCTCTTCTTCATTCCGTGGAAGGGCATGATGCCTATAACAGTAGGCCCGATAATAAGTGTTCGCCCACAAAAAA
>NZ_AFOY02000028.1 GCF_000217955.3 Pseudomonas fluorescens HK44
CGTCGTTCAGTGGCGCGACGCACTTAAGGCAAGCGGACTGCGGGCCAGCCATATCTCGGCACTCGCGGATGACCTCAAGATCGCTCAGGATGCCGGTCACGGTGCCTTGGGCTTCAACTCGCAATATCTGGTGGCAGGAGTAAAGGGCTAAGGATTATGCGATAAAAAGCCGGCTCCGAATGAGCCGGCTTTTTACATTTGAGTGTCTCTTAATGATTACGTCGGTGCACGCCCAATCTGCTCACAGTCTGAGATGGTAGCTCTCCGAAAAACTCCTGATAGTATTTTGAAAATCTACCCAGATGGCTGAAGCCAGCATCAAGCGCAGCGCCTTGGATTGTTTCCTGTGGTGAGGACATCAGCAATTTTCGTGCGGTGTTCAGTCGCACTGACCTTACATAGTTCAGCGGAGTCATGCCCAATACATCTTCGAAACTGTATTGAAGCGTTCTACGGCTGATCCTGAGATGGTTACACAGGTCTAGCACTCCAATGTCTTCATCCTGGACATGGTGAGCGAAAAATTCGCAGCTCTTTTCGACGATGTACGTCCGTGTCGAAGGAGGAACGACGAGCCGAGTAGAAGTTTCAAAATCCAAAATCTCTTGGACGCAGCTAAAAACCTTATCCAGACTCGAACTGAATGGATCTTGCCCGACTCCAGCCTGAACGTTGCTCAAATGTGATTTTAGATTCAGCTCGAAATCGATCTGGGTTTCGGTCGAGGGCTGAATAAATCGCTCGAATGGCTTCGACTCGATATTCAGGAAAGTTTCAGTTTTGAATGTTTCGAGAAAAGCAGCCTTACTGACGGTAAGCATCAATGCTTCGATAGGCGCTTTTGATACCGCATGGAAAGAGCGCCCAGACGAAATGTGAAAAGTGTTGGCGTTAACGTACCTGCCATTGAGAAGCACATCCTCATCGGATCGCACGTTAACGATGACTATCGAATCAAGCGGAACATGACAAATTTGCTCGACACATGGACTGTCCATTGTCTCGCGAGTTACTTGAACCTTACCGGCAATGGAATGGCTCGCAATGGCTCCATGGAACTGTGTTTTTTTCTCAAGCTGATGGTAGCGATTGTCGTCCCATTCATTTAGGCCACAAGCGTGCTCAAACGCATCATGCGACTCCATAAATCGAAACCTGGTGTCGTTCTGAGGTGTGTGCATGGCCATCATGAAATCTCGCTTAACTTAGGTGACATATACTCAACTGCAAGCTTCATGCCGCCCCCATCAAAATCTCTCTTACTCCCCCGCTTATGCACAGAAAGGTGCCTAAAACGCGCGCTGTAGACCGAGCAAAAAAAAACGCAACGCCGCTTTGGGCTTTGCGTTTTTTGTGAAGTGATACCGACTGTGCATTTTATTGGGTCAGACGACCCAGACTGGTGCGAATTTACTCACTCCTTGACGACGGATCCGAGAAGAAACTACCCAAATGCTCGCGAAACCTGGTTATCCAAAATGCCCAGCGGTCGCTCCTCCATCCAGAGAATAAACGATCCCATTCGTGTAACTAGCTTCCTCAGAAGCCAGGTGATAGATGACCTTCGCCACCTCAGCAGGCTGAGCAAATCTGCCCAAAGGTACCTCTTTAGCGTAGGACTTCATCTCTGCTTCAGGGTCACTCGCCTCCGCAAATAAGCTGTCCATCATCCGAGTCTGTACGAAGCCTGGACACACCGCATTACTACGCACTCCCCAAGGCCCATAGTCCAAAGCCAGGCACCGCACAAGCCCTAAAACTCCGTGTTTTGACGCGCAGTAAGCCGCATATCCCGATGCACCGCGCACTGATGCATCGGATCCCACGGCAACGAAAGCGCCGCCTTTCTGTTCCATGAAAATCGGCATCGAGTACTTCGACATTAACCAGGTACCCGTCAGGTTAACGCCCAACATGAAGTCCCAATCCTCCCTCGCTTGATCATGAACCAGTCCTGTGCGAGCTACACCCGCGCAAGGGATAACGGCATGAAGCGCGAAATTGAAGGATTTGACGAACTCAAAGAGTCCTCGTACCTCATCCTCTTTAGAAACATTTACAAGCCGTGCATGAAAGCTCCCAGACTCCACTTTTTGGGCCGTCTCATCCAAACCAGATTGCGATAGGTCACAGCCGATTACGCAGTAACCATGCTGGGCAAAATGGATGGCGGTCGTCTGGCCAATTCCAGAACCCGCTCCAGAAATAACCACAATACGCATTTCAGTGCTCATGGACGTACTCCACATTTTTTAGGCTGAGTCCCTAAAGTAACGACAGGTAGGTACCTGGCCATAGCCAATATCGGCAAAGCAAAAGGAGGTTACCAATAGGAGACAGTCTTGAAATGGATTGCCAAAAACGGATACGAGGTAATAGCCGCCAAGCGTACGCTGAATACAGGGCGCTATGGACAGGTTCACTGACCGTCGAAGGGAAGCAATAACAAAGCGTCCAGCAACACTTACTACCGCTGCCATAATAATTTTCTAAAACAGCCAAAGCGGACGGCATCGTAAGAACTCGTCCAGAGAGCAACGACATGAGCAAAGCTGACGTTGAACACGGCACAGGAATGATGAATACAAGCGAAAGCTTGAACACGGATCTGTTGAAACAACTGGAGGCCATGAACCAGCCCGAGCACACCTCCTCCGAATGCTGGAGTAGCGCGGCTTCGCTAGTTCGAGAGGCGTCTGTATGGATCCTCTTTGGTGCTGTCCTTTGGATTGGTACCTTGCTTGCAGTAGGAGCAAACGCATGAGCACTTCACATAGTGTCGAACAAGAAGCACTTGCGGGTCGACTGCCAGTTCTGGCAGGTAACCGGGTATATAAAACCTATGGCTCGTTCCTCTGGACATGCTGTGCTTTCAGTGCAGCCACTTGGGCATTCCTGATAGGTAGCTATCTACCTTATGTAGGAGATTGGCGACTCGGCGTGATGGGGTATGTGATCGGCCTCATCATCGGCATGGCACTGGTTTCGCTCGCCTCCGGGGTACCTAGCTACAAATACGGTACCGACCCTATTGATACCGCTAAAGCTTCTTTCGGCTACAGAGGAATCATCGTTCCCCTATTTGGCTTGCTTGCAACCTTGATCGGCTGGTCTTACGTAGTTGAAGCATTGACCGCCAGGGGAGCAGCGAACGTCGCCGCCACGGTTACAGGAAGCCAGGTTACCGGCGACTCACATGAGCACTTGGTGATTGGCGTTGCGTTGGCTGCATTGCTCCTTGTCTGGTTTATTGCATGCAAAGGCCCGAAGTTTTTTGAACGTCTCAACGGTTACATCGGGCCGTTGCATATGCTGATCACCCTAGTGATGTTTGGCATCCTGGTGCATAAATTCGGGCTCGAAAATCTGTGGCACAACCAAGTGGCCCCAGATCAGATGCTATCGCATGATCCCGTACAGGGCCTGGCACTTGCCGTTGAGTTTGGCGTCTCCAATGCCATGACTTGGTGGCCAGTCATGGGTGGTCTTACCCGCCTGGTAAAAAGCAAAAATCATGTCATGGGCCCCTCAATCATTGGCGTTGGAATCCTCGGAGCAGCGGTTGTCTCTACCGTCGCGGCCCTTGCAGCCATTAGCGCAGGCACTTACGACCCAACGATTTGGATGATCGCGGTTGGCGGGCAAGTGTTCGGCTCAATCGTGATGACCATCGTTCTGACGGCGAACATTGCCACGATGGTTGTGATGATCTACCTGGCAGGGGTTTCAATTCAGCAGGTCAAATTCTTCGCAAGATTGAAATGGGAAATGCTTCTTGCCCTCCTCCTGCTGCCTGGTGTGTATTTTGCCTTTGAGACCGAATGGTTGCTGTCCAAGGTTATGAGTTGGCTGTCGTACAACGGCGTGATGTTTGTGGGCATCTCCGGGATCACGCTGGTTGATTACTTCATCCTGAGACGCGAGCAGCTCGATGCTTCCAGTCTTTTCGCGACTCGCAACAGCAACTATGCCTACTGGGGCGGCGTGAACTGGGCAGCTGTATTAATCAGCATTGTCGCGGTGGTTGGTTACTTGGCTCTATACGACCCTGTAACAGTCGCAATGAGTGGATGGTTCCGCTACTTGGGCGCTTCCATCCCTGTGATTGCTATTTCTGGATTCTCCTACTACTTGGCCGTGAGACTCATCGTGGCTCCAATGGGGAAAGGAAGCTATACGAAGGGGACGGCGATCACCAGTCGTCCAACGCTCGATCCACAGCCAAAACCGGGAACAGTGAGGGTCGGCCTATAGCTGCCAAAACGGTCCCCCTCCTATGAGCCTCAGCTGTAGCTGAGCTCTAAATCAGGTTTCCCTCAGGGCGTCTTCTAGGCGCCCTTTTTTATGCAATGCGCGCAGCTCATTGCGCCCAACAGAGGCGTTGCTCATGCTATCGATGTACTCAATGAAGTTCAGGATGCTAGCTCTAACAGGACTATGCCTGGTGACGACACTTGCGAGCGTCGTAGCCCTAAACGCCTACCAGGGAGAGGTATCTTCAGATGAAATCCGAACGCAGAGCAGTTCTCTCTTAGAAGTCGCAGCTCGCGATCAGCTCATCGGCAACGGTAGAGCCCAGCAAGCTCGAATAGAGAAAAAATTCAGCGATGCCAAGCTCCTAGCTCAACAGGTAGCTCTGCAGATGGGTACGCTTCGAGATCAATACTCAGAGGGCAGGATCAGCGCCGGAAACCTGCGGCAAGATATGGTCAAAAGCATTCATCAAGCGATTGCGGCCAACCCTGCTTTCTTGGGGCTATACGTAGCTTTTGAACCCAATCAAGCAGGTGGTGAAGATGAAGGTTTCAAAGGCAAGACAGAGTTCGGCTCAAACGAAATAGGCCGCTTCTCAACCTATTACTCTCGTTACGGCAGCGCTACCTTCGAATTAGCAGCATTAGACGAAAAAACTATCAACGGCGATCAACCGAATGCTAGCGGCCAACCGATGAATTATTGGTACAGCTGCTCGAAAAGTACGCTTAAGCCCTGCATTACTGCCCCTTACTTCGACACTCTGAATGGCCAAACTGAAGGTCTCGTATCGCTTGCCGTTCCCTACTTGGAAAAGGGCAAGTATGTCGGCGTGCTGGTCGTCGACTTGAGTCTGACTGATCTTCAGGAGCAAAGCGAAAAGCTCTCCCGAGATATATACGATGGGCATTCTGCCGTCAGCATCGTGAGCGACCAAGGGATAGTCGCTGCTAACAGCGCCTCGGCTAGTTCAGCTGGCAAATTAGCTTCCCAGGTATGGCCCGGAAATGGTGCACAACTTAAGGCTGCTACGTTTACTTTAGGGCTATCAGCTGCCCATGATCTCGACAATTTTCAGTTGCTACTGCCCTTCTCTCCTATTGGCGAGTCAGCACCTTGGGCCGTAAAGATAGACGTACCATGGGATACGCTGATGGCACCTGCAGACAAGCTGGCAGACCAGTTGGATACACGACGCCGATCAGGGATGTGGGAAAGTATTATGTTCGGTGCGCTGCTCGGAACATTAGGTCTCTTGTTAAGCGCGATAGTCATTCATAAATCGCTTCAACCCTTGAGTGTGATCACACTCATGATCAAGGAAATCGCGACCGGTGACGGCGACCTTACCAAGCGAATCAACTACCGCCAGCCTAATGAACTCGGAGAGCTATCAGGATGGTTCAACCGCTTCCTGGACAAACTGCATCCTCTGATCAAAGAGATCCAAGCATCAGCCCACCAGACTCGTGAGGCCGCAACGCACGCCTCCGCGATAGCACAGGAATCTCGCGTCAGGTTGAACTCTCAGGCTAGTGAGGTCGATCAGGTCGCTACGGCGTCTACTGAAATGGCAGCGACTGCGCAGGAAGTTGCCAGGAGTACCGCATCAGCAGCTGATGCAGCGCAAGATAGTAATCTCGCAGGCACACAAGCCGATCGAATCATCGTCAACGCGAGCCAAACAATTCAAAAGCTCTCCAATGGGATGAGCCAGAACATGTCTCAGGTCAAAGCGCTCGCCGATAGCAGTACCAAGATCAGTTCCGTATTAGAGGTCATTCGAGGGATCGCCGAACAGACAAACCTGCTCGCATTGAATGCAGCAATCGAAGCAGCCCGCGCGGGCGAAGCCGGTCGAGGATTTGCAGTTGTCGCAGACGAGGTTCGAACGTTAGCTCGGCGCACTCAAGATTCTGTAACAGAGAGCCAGCAAGTCATCGAAGCCCTTCAACAGAACACCTCCAATGTGGTCTCGGCGATGAGCGAAAGCCACTTACTGACAGGCACCACGGTAGAAGAATTTGCCAAGGTGGGAGAAGCACTTCAGCAGATGAGCATCGGGGTCGGAAAGATAAATGACTTGACGCTGCAGATCGCGACGGCCACAGAGGAACAAAGTAACGTGGCTGATGAAGTTAGTGCAAACGTAAGCAACATCAGGGACTTCACCCAGAGCTTGGCGTTGAACGGTCAAGAGCTGGAAACCGTCAGCATTCACCTTGACCAACTAGCTAAATCACTCGAAGAAAAAGTAGGACACTTCAAGGTCTGATCTCTGCACTCCGCGCCCTCAGGCGCGGGGCGCACTAACTCAGCTAAACAGAGTTATCTGCTGATGTAGGCGCCAAAGTGGCAGTCCAAAATGAGATCGTGGTCTCGACCATCTGTTCGCGAAGCCCTGACGTTGGACTCAATTGATCCTGGTAGAAAAAAATCCCCTCAATTTGCGTCGCGATCAGAGCAGCGTAAGTCCGGACTTTGTCCGCCGGTAACTGGGGATTGATTTCAGTGATCAACTGACAGAAGCCGTTAAGGAAGTGATTGTACTGACTGCCCATTAAATCCTTGATCGACTCATCGTGGCTGGCCAGAGCTCCCATTTGAAAAAAGAACTTTCCAGTTTCTGTATCAAATGTCGCTGATGAGTTTTCTCGAATGGCAACTGCCAAACGCTCGATCGGTGTCTCAGCGGAGGAATTCTCAACCAGGTGATTCACGGCCTCTACGAAGTGACCAAGCTTTGCCTTGATCATTTGCCGGCAAAGATTTTCCGTGTTGCCACAGTAGTGCTGAAGATTGTTGAGGCTAATGCCCAACTCCTTGGCAACCTTTCGGGCGGAGAATTGCGCGTAGCCGTCCCGCACAAAGATAACGGCAGCGGCATCGTTGATCTCTTCGATTTTTTTTAGCCGCTTACCGGCACGGCTGTAGGGGCTGACGTCCCCGGCTTCACTTTCTTCATACTCTAGTAGCACGCCGTGGCCGCTCCTTTCGTAGCGTTGGTGACCCGTTTTTGCTGGGAAAGATTCCAGCTTTAGTCTCCATCTTAACCCTAACTAACGTCGACAGTGCGCGGTATGACCAACTGGCCCCATCGAGTTGCCAAATTCGGATAAGCCGCCTGACTTTCCGAGCGTAGAGTCCCTCGCAGCATCAATGAAAGGTTGCATTGAGCTGCTCCAATGAGGTCTCAAACAACCTGCGACCTTCCGTAATTTCGACGAGTATGCCGGCGCATATCAGCCCAAAACCACCACGAATTTACGTTGCCAACTCCGTCGACTCAATTGATGCCGCCTTACCAAGAGGCAGGGAAATCCACTTCGAAATTATTAGGCATGGAGCACCTCAATCACCCCCCCTCTTCAACCGTTGTCTTCGTCGTTGCACCGCTACACCCAACCAAACTATTACCTCGGGGGAATACCATGGTTCAAAATGTAACGCTACTCGGCACAGGCTTGATGGGCTCCGCTTTCGCGAACCTGTATATGAAAAACGGCGTGAACGTAACTGTCTGGAACCGCACGCCTCGTCGGTGTGCTCCACTGGTTAAGAAGGGCGCTCGGGAGGCATCAAGTATCGGCGCGGCGCTGGAAGCAAGCTCAGTAGTACTGGTTGTACTTTTGGATTACAACGTTTTCAGAACCGTCATGAGTGGTCAGGAGCACTTGATCGCAGGTCGCGATTTCGTAAATTTCATGACTGGATCGGCTAAAGATGCAACTCAACTGCAGGCCTATATCCGCGCTAACGGAGGTCACTACCTTGACGCCGCAATTGAAGCTTACCCTGACGATATCGGCCATGAGAGTACGCTGATTCACTATTCAGGCTCCCAGGAAGTCTGGCTCCGTCATGAGATTTTGCTACGAATGCCAGGCGGAGCTTCACGCTGGATAGGGGAGTTAGTCGGCGCAGCGAACGTGTTGGATGCTGCTATGGCTGGCGCATTTTACAACACCAGTATCGGCGCCTTTCTGGAGGCCGTAGATTTCGCCAAAAAAGCAGGAGTAGGTATCGAGCAGCTCGAAGGATGTCTCAATTATTTCCTGGATCTTCTCAAAACTGAGCTGACTGCGGTCATCAAGCACCACAAGTCTGATGACTATCGAACTGATCAGGCAACCCTTTCAATTTACGTAGCGGCAGTGAAATCGTGGCGCCAGACCATGCTTGATTCAGGACAACGCGCCAGCCTCTTCACGGCCAACCTTCACTGCATGGAGATGGCCGTTGCTGAGGGTCGCGGAGACCTTGGGATCGCCGCCACGTACGCCAATCACATTCAACCTGACAGCCAAGAACACTGACGAAAAAAGCCCCGGAAATTTCCGGGGCTTTTAGCTTCGCAAATAAATCTACAGATGCTGTAAGAACCAGTCCGTCGCCGCCTTACTCGAAGCTTCAAAGTATTTGACGTAAGGGTCGAAGTGACCACCTTCAAGTAGAACAAGGGCCTTCGGCTGAAGCGCCTGCTCGTATGCTTTGAGCGCCAAATCCGTGACCGTCAACGTATCACGCTTGGCCACAAGCATCAGCAGCGGAGTCGGACTTATGCGATCAATGACAGACCCCGGCTCATACTCATTGAGCATCTCAACGCTCTTGAGCGTTACCTCGTTGCGCCAAGCAGGAGCGATGGTTCGTCCGCTGTGGACGAAGAAATCGTAGGAATCCTGCCCTGGAAGAGCACAATCACTCGTAGGGTCTTCATTAACGACTTCGAGCATCATAGGGGCTTTGCCCGCATAGCGATCAGCCCGGTCGACCTCGAATGCATCAATGACTGCAGGTAGCAAATCGGGGCGAATGGCGAGGCGCACATCCATCGACCCGCTTATATCAGGCACCTGTGCCGCTACACATTTCACCCGGCGATCAAAAGCCGCTACCTGTAAAACATGTCCACCACTGTAGCTTGACCCCCAAATGCCGATCCGCTGACTGTCGATCTGCTCAAGCGTGCATGCGAACGTAATGGCGTCTCGGTAATCGCGGATCTGAAGGACGGGATCAACTTCCTGCCGAGGAAGACCATCACTCGATCCGAAATTACGGTTGTCGTAGATCAATACGGCAAAACCATTTTGCGAAAATACTTCACCGTATTTATCCAGGTACTGCTCTTTTACAGCAGTAAACCCGTGGGCCATGACGATGGCCGGATACTGACTCCTTGCCTGTCCTTCAGGAGTGTACAGCCACCCTCGGAGCGTCAAGCCATCGGTAGTTTCAAAGCTAATGTCACTGCGCATTGCTGGTTCTCCAAGCGTCGTCGCCGATTAATGAGTGCTAAAGGATGTCTTCGGCGGTGGTGTTCAAAGCGGCATCTGGAGCAACCAGGTAATTGGGATCGCGCATCTCGATCCATCCGCAGAACGGTGGGTTCGTGCTCCAGCCCAATAGGCGCTGAACACGCTCTGGGAACTCACGGACGCGCTCACGAGGCACCGCGATGTATTGGTTTTCCTCTTGGCGCAAGTAACCCAAAACCAAGGTAGTCGCGATCGCAGTACGTGGTTTGTCCACGGTCGTGTTCTTACCACCACTGTGGTACGTCGATCCGAGGTAGATTAGGCCATCACCAACATTCATCTCAGCCGGCACGGATTCCTCGTACGTTGGCGCACGATCGTCATCCCATTTGTGGCTACCTGGAATAACTCGCGTCGCACCATTTGCTTCGGTGTATTCGCTCAACGCATACAACACCTGGATCTGACTGTCTGGGCCAGGGTGACGGCGGTGGTGTGCAATATCATCCCGATGCAGCGGCTGTGCTCCTTCACCAGGCATGATCATGATTGCCTGGGTCAATGACATCTGCAGCGCTGGGATGGACACGTGCTGAACACCGTCGAGCCAGTATTTGAAAGGCTTGCACAGATGCTTCTCTGCTGCGCCGTACAACTGTGGCTGAGTGATGAGTTCTTGCATGTGCAGTGACCGGGAGAACAACCCCGATATGCGCCTTGTTTTACGCCCAACAAAGGAACCATCGCCGTTAGGAGCAACGTCCAGCACGTCAGCCAAATCAGCCCATAATCCGTCGATGGTCTCTTGCTTGAGCATGTTTTTAACAATGCACCCACCATCGCGCTCCAGGCACTCAAGGATGTCGTCGATGCTCGCGCTGCTAGGCAGAGTGACCAACGCTTTTTTGCTACTCATCTTGCTCTCCGGAAAACTTCAGGTGTTCGTGGAGCTTTTATACAAGGCGAGTGAGCATTCCTTTATCCAGAATCGGCAAGCCGGCGTGGCATCGCAGTCGTTTCCCGCACGATGCACCCGTTGCCGATACTGGCTAGGTAGGCTGGCGAAGTACGGATAGCGTCTCCTCAACAATTCCTATCGTTGAGGTGCACCAGAATGAAAAGACTTGAAGGCAAGGTTGCATTAATTTCCGGCGCGTCATCAGGCATTGGTGCTGCCAGCGCCATTCGCTTTGCAGAAGAAGGCGCCAAGATTGTCATCTGTGACATCGATGAGGCGAAGGCCAGTTCAGTTGTGCAAGCAATCCGGGCTGCAGGTGGCGAGGCAATATTTACACGCTTGGACGTTCGTGATGAGAGCCAATGGATTTCAGCGTTTCAGGCTGGAGTATCGAAGTTTGGTTTCGTGAATGTCGTCATGAACAGCGCTGGTATCGCGGTACCCGGCAATGTCGAAACCATGAGCTTTGACGACTGGAGCAAGGAGCTTTCAGTCAACCTCAATGGCAGCTTCTTCGGCGTAAAACATGCCTTCAAAAATCTGCGGGAAAAAGGTGGATCGATTATCAATCTGTCGTCCATCGAAGGTATCGTTGGCCATCCGGAATACGCAGCATATTGCGCAGGTAAAGGCGCAATCCGTAATCTCACCAAATCAGCTGCGTTGCATGCTGGCCGAAGTGGCTACAAGATTCGTGTCAACAGCATTCACCCTGGATACATCATGACGCCAATGGTTGGAAATGACCCAGTTGAACTGGAGCGATTGGCCAAACTGCATCCAATCTGTTGCCGCTGACCGAAAACTGACCCAGTAAAGGCTGTTCTGCCGACTGAAAACTGACCCAGGTGTTCAACTGCTTCTGCTCGCTTTCCGAGCAGGAGAACACAGGGTGATCAGCATGGAAATGTTGGGAAAAATCCGGCGGATGTACTTCCGCGACAAGCTCTCGCTGCACCAGATAGCCAAGCGTACCGGGCTGTCGAGAAACACCATCCGAAAATGGGTCAGAGCACCCGAAGCCACCCAGCCGGCGTACCAACGGTGCGCAACCTTCAACAAACTCAGTCCATTTCACGAGACGCTGGAGCAGGCGCTCAAGGCCGATTCGTTTCGGGCAAAGCACAATCGCAGAAGTGCCAAAGCACTCTTCGAACAGATCAAGGCCGAGGGGTACGACGGCGGCTACAGCCAGCTCACCGCCTTCATACGCTCGTGGCGCGGCGAGCAAGGCAAGTCTTTACGGGCCTTTGTGCCGCTGACCTTTGCACTCGGGGAGGCCTTTCAATTCGACTGGAGCGAAGAAGGTCTGCTGATCGGCGGCCTGTTCCGACGCATCCAGGTCTCCCATATGAAGCTGTGCGCCAGTCGCGCATTTTGGTTGGTTGCGTATCCCAGCCAAGGCCACGAGATGTTGTTCGATGCCCATACCCGCTCGTTTGGCGCGTTAGGTGGGGTGCCGCGTCGCGGCATCTACGACAACATGAAGACCGCTGTCGACAAGGTCAACAAGGGTAAGGGGCGCACGGTCAATGCCCGGTTTGCCGTGATGTGCGCGCACTACCTGTTCGACCCGGACTTCTGCAACGTGGCCTCCGGCTGGGAAAAAGGCATCGTTGAAAAGAACGTCCAAGACAGCCGACGGCGCATCTGGCTCGATGCTCAAAACTGCATGTTCCACACCTTCGAGGAATTGAATGCCTGGCTCGGCCAACGCTGCCGTGCGCTCTGGGACGAACTGGTGCACCCGCAGTACAACGGGCTGACCGTGGCGGACGTCCTGGAACTGGAACGGGTGGAAATGATGCCCATGCCGACTGCCTTTGATGGCTACGTCGAGCGCACCGTTCGGGTCTCCAGCACCTGTCTGATCAGCGTGGCGCGAAATCGCTATTCGGTGCCGTGTGAGCGGGTCGGCCAATGGGTCAGCAGCCGTCTGTATCCTTCTCGGGTGGTTGTCATCGCCGATGAAACGACGATTGCCAGTCACGAGCGCCTGTTTGATCGAGATCAGGTCAGTTTCGACTGGCAGCATTACATCCCGCTTATCGAGCGCAAGCCCGGAGCGCTGCGCAATGGCGCTCCGTTTGCTGATCTGCCGAAGCCTTTGCAACTGCTAAAACGCGGTCTGAGGCGTCACACCAATGGTGATCGAATCATGACGCAGGTACTGGCGGCTGTCCCCATCGCCGGGCTCGATGCCGTGTTGGTGGCTGTGGAGTTGGTACTTGAATCAGGCAGCTTGAGTGCTGACCACATCCTGAATGTCCTGGCTCGACTGACATCGACAGCAGCCCCTCCGTCCGCCGAAACCAGCCTGCAACTCAAGATAGCGCCTGTCGCCAATACGGCACGCTACGACCGGCTCCGTACCACCGATGAGGAGACTCGCAATGCGTGATCTTATGGCGGAACTCAAAGAACTGCGTCTGCATGGCATGGCCAGCGCCTGGGAAGAACTGGCCTCGCAAGGCGAAGCCTCAACGACCTCGTCGAAATGGCTACTTGAGCATCTTCTCCAACAAGAACATGCGGATCGAGCGGTGCGCTCAGTGAACCACCAGATGAACATGGCCAAACTCCCCATGCATCGTGATTTGGCCGGCTTCGACTTTAGCGCTTCCAGCGCAGACGCTCGCTTGGTCAGGGATCTGTCCAACCTGGAGTTCACCGATACCGCGCAGAATGTCGTATTCATCGGCGGGCCTGGAACAGGCAAAACACACCTCGCCACCGCCTTGGCCGTGTCCGGGATCACGACACATCACAAACGCGTGCGCTTCTACTCCACGGTGGATCTGGTCAATCTGCTGGAGCGCGAAAAGTACGACGGCAAGACGGGCCGCATCGCTCAAGGGCTGTTACGCACAGACCTGGTGATACTCGATGAACTGGGGTATTTGCCTTTCAGTCAGAGCGGTGGTGCCCTGTTATTTCACTTGCTGTCCAAGCTGTACGAGCACACCAGCGTGGTGATCACCACCAACCTCAGCTTCTCGGAATGGTCGAGTGTGTTTGGTGACGCCAAGATGACCACGGCGTTGCTGGATCGGCTGACACACCACTGCCACATCGTCGAAACGGGCAACGAGTCCTACCGCCTGCAACACAGCAGCTTGGTCGCCCAGACGAAGATCAAATCACGTGAACGAAAGCGCAAAGACGAGGATGGTGCCGAGGACGATGAGTTGTTTTGATCCGCACCGAAAATACCCTGCCGCATGCCCACATGCGGTGGGGCTTAATGCCTTTTCCACCGGGACACGACTGCTAAGCTTATCCACAATTGCTGATGCCAAATCAGCAATCCGCCCTGGGTCAATTTCAATCGGCAGGGTGGGTCAGTTTTCAATCAGCGCCGACAGCAGGTGTTGCAGCTCTGTGAGGAGCTCGAGATCGCAGGCATTGAAGCCTATTACGGCAACCAAGAAGCATCACCCACTTTAATCCTATCAAGAGAGCCTTTTTTAGCGGCAATCAGGGCAGAAAAGCCGCGTGCCATCTATTGGTTCGAGTTCAAATTCGATCTCGTCAGGTTTATCGAGAGTGAGATGGGCTCCGAGGGGTGGGAGGAGGAGTTCGATGAGGACGAGACCAACACTCGCTTCCCTACGGTTGAGGCGATACGGGAAAGGCTTCAGCTCGAGGAATCGGCAGTAGCGGCGCAAACGGGAAAGGCCTATTACCTGTGCGCCATGTTCCCTGGAGCGGGTGCCAATCGGGTAGCAAAATTCCAGACCTTGTGGTCAAGCAACCTTGAGGATGCAATTGGGGATCTGATTGATGAACATAGAGAGGAACGTTCCAACATCAGGCAACGTGCGTTACTCGGCAACACCAATGGGTTGGAGAAGCTGGCTATCGAAATCGCTGCACATCCTGAGTTTCTTGCTACCAGGGGGTTACCAAAGCGATATGCACTGGTGGCGAAACTCTTCAAGGGAAGAATCCCCCCACATCCTACTCGCCGCATGTCCCGAGCCGTAGAACATGTCCCCGACGCAGACGTTAACCTAGAGCTGGTCGTGAAGATGGCCCAGGACATCGCTAGAGAGCAGGTGCAGTCAACTCAGTCTTGATGCGATTGTGGGCAGCTACGCGACACGTTTTGTGAACTCTGAAAACGTGTCGCGACATTGCCAAGACGAACTACCCGGTTCTTGGTTAGTTTCTGGCCAGGCGCCGGAATTGCTTGGCAACGGAGCATCGGCTAAGTTTTCAGCCGAACTACCGGTGATTGTCGCCTGCTCCAGGCCCATGAGAAGGTACAACAGCAGTACAGTGCCCAGCTTTACCCCCCTAGCGAAAACTAGCCAAACCTACATGTAATCAACTGGTTAAAGCTATTGTACCCTTCCTGTACTAGCCTAGACTTTACTGACCTCGGTGCATCAGGCGGCGACTCATAATCCTTTGGTCCACGGTTCAAGTCCGTGTGGGCCCACCAATAAAATCAAGGAGTTACGCCTGTAACTCCCTCCCTTGAAGATACTCTGTCAATCACCGGTCAATCACCACAGACGAAACGGTGACAAGTAAAGCCTGATTTCGGCACTCATCAGCACGCACGTCGCCTTGCCATACCTGGCCCTAACACGAACCTCGTATATAAGTGGATTCGGCTGCGATCGCAGAAAAGTGTCGTCCTGCAACCTGCCTTCATTCCGGTGACATTACCGTCGTCGGCGTCACGATCGGATATCACCCCGGCCATGATCTGCCTCGAAATCCCACGCTCACGCGGCACCGTCAAAGTGAACTGGACGACCGAAAGCGCTGCTGCCAGCGCGATCTGTCTTCGAGACCTGTTGCGATGATCCGCAGCGACACCATCTGGCTCGCCACTGAGCCCATGGACATACGTGCCGACGCCGCTTTGGCGAGGGTCGTGGCGGTGTTCGGTGCGGCGAAGCCGCACTGCGCTTATTTGTTCGCCAACCGCCGCGCCACTCGTATGAAAGTGCTGGTGCACGACGGAATTGGCATCGGGCTGGCTGCTCGCCGATTGAACTAAGGCAAGTTCCACTGGCCAGGCGTTCGACAAGGCTGCGAGATGGGGCTGGATCGTGTGAAACTTGCTACTCTGCACACCGAAATGCCGCGTTGAAACGCTCGTGCCTGGCATTGAATGGGTGTTTAGGGGAAGCAATGCATATTGAAGATTTCAGGTCAGTGGATGGCCTGAGCCATAAGGATTTCGAGCATTTTGTAAAGGACTTGCTGGAGGCCTCTGGCTGGCAGGATGCGGTGGTCACAGAGGTGGGCAGTGATTACCGCCACGGTGACGGTGGGGTGGACATTTTCGCCTACCGCGGTGGGCGCAAGTTCGCCGTGGAGGTCAAGCAACGCCAGCTGGGCATTACGGTGGACGTCAGTGCCCTCAATCAGTTGGTCACCGGGGCCAAGCTTGCTGGTGTAAAGCAGATGATCCTGGTCACCAATTCGTACTTCACCTCCGAGGTAAAGGTGCGTGCGTTGCGTTTGGGTGTCGAACTAATCGACCGCGACGAGCTGAAAAACTTGTTCGTGGTCCATGGTTCGGAGATAGGCCGAAAGATCAAACCGCGGGAATACCAGGTGCAAGTAATCCAGCAGGCCCTGGAGCACGTCGACGCAGGCAAACGCAAACTGCTGATTGAGATGGCCACCGGTCTGGGCAAAACTTACACCGTTGCGCTATTGATTAAGCAGTTGCTCGAGCGCGGTCCAAGAGGCCAAAGGGTGCTGTTCATTGCCCATCAGATCGAGATACTGCTGCAGTCGGTCACCGCCTTCAAAAACGTTCTGGGCGTGGGCAACTACAGTTTTTCCGCCTGTTTTGCGGGCGTCCGGCCCGAGGATACCGACCTGGTGTTCGCCAGTTTTGACACGCTCTACAGTCAACTGGGCACCCTGTCGGTGAACAGATTCGATTACGTGATCGTCGACGAAGCTCACCACACCCCGGCGCGCACCTACGCCGGGGTAGTGACGCATTTCCAGCCGCGTTTGCTGATTGGCCTCACCGCAACGCCCTGGCGCACCGACAACAAGAGTGTCAGCGATTTCTTCGGAGGACCTGACGGCCACATCGGCCGCTACGATCTGATCTGGGCACTACAGAATAAAAAGCTGGCCTTCCCCAAGTACATGGTAATGCTCGATGACATCGACCAGGAACGTATCGATCAACTGGAAAGTGGCTTGTCGGTTTCTGACTTGGATAAACGGCTGTTCCTGCATAAAAAAGACCAAGAAGTCGTGCGCCTGATCGAGGCGACGATCAAGAAAAAGCAACTTGGCAGCGTCAAAGGTATCGTATTCTGCCGGAACATCAGGCACCTCCAGCACCTACTGGGCTTCTTCGAAGCGGGCACTGCTACCTCTGTACACTCGCGAATGCCAGAAGCCCTGCGGCGCGAGAACATCCGGAATTTTCGCGAGGGGGAGCTCAGTTACATCCTGGTCTGCGACCTGTTTAACGAAGGAATCGATATTCCTGAAACCAACCTGCTGGTTTTCATGCGCTACACCGGTTCGAAGACCGTATGGCTGCAGCAGTTGGGCCGGGGACTGCGTAAAACCGCAAACAAAGACTGCGTGCACGTGCTCGACTTCGTCGGCTCTCTAGACCGGCTTAAGGATGTCCAGCAGTTGGTAAAGGCTGTGCAAAACAAGCGCCAGGGACCAGTGGAGGGCGACTTAGATGAGGCCCATGAAGAACAGCAAAGCCTACACGACGACACCATCGAAGTGACCTACAGCCAGTCCGCGGCACGGGTGCTGGAGTTGATCGAGCGCCTGAGCTATCGCCTCAACAGCCGTGAGACTTTGGTCGAACAGCTTCGGCGCTACTACGAGGTGACCGGTCGCGTACCGCTAATCGAGGCGTTGGAAAGTAGCCTGGACGACCTCTCGGTCGACCAGGTAGCGACGCACTTCGACTCCTACCAGGGCTTTCTTCTTGCTGCATTTGGCTGGCACGCCGAGACCGCGCCTATCACCGACGCTGTGGCCGAGGCTTATGCCGCTGACTTGGCAAAGCACGGGCTGCCGCCTAGCCCCAAAGCCCTAGCGTTGCAGTTTGTGCATAAGTCATTGCCCTGGCTCACAGTTTCAGAGATGGCGCGTATTATCGCGCAACTGCAGGCAACGTTATCGCTGGACGGTGTGGCCGATAGCGAGCAAGACGCTCCAATCTTGGACTCGGCCGAAATGGCTACACCGAAACCTACTGAGCCCCCTAAGCTTGCCTCAGCGAATGCCCAGGAAAACGCGCAGCACGCGTTGCTCGCGCATTATCGCGGGGTCGTCAACAACCGTACTGATCTTTTGACCTTATCGCGGACACAGCTCGATGAAATCACACGCCTGTTTCGCTCAACGTCGGTGTTCCTGATGCGCTTGAGGAGCAGTGAACATGCTTGATACAACGGAAGTGGCCGCGGCGCTCAAAGCCCTCGATGCACAGATGAACGCAGCGGGATTGCTACCACTGGTCGCAGTATCCACACGGTTGGACCAGTTGGTAGCCAGACTGGACACCGAAGGCTTTCTATCTCTACGTACCTTGCCAGGCTTCTGGGCACTACTGGCGCTGTGGGAATTACCGAACAACAACCTAAAAGCGACCGAGCCGCGGCCTACTGACGTGCTCGATGACGCGGTTGATGACGTCGAGACGTCGTCGGATGAGCAGTATCCGGCGCCCGCCGCAGAACCGCTGTGCCTGCCGCATCCACACACAGCCATTCGTGATGCCCACCTGGGCAAGCGTTTCGACAAGTTGATTTTGCGGCTGCAGCGAAGCGCGGCCCAAGCCGCCGGGGATCTAGCGCCGATAGAGCGCCTGGAGGACATCCTGAATCTCTCTGAAGAAAGCTTGCTGAAGCTCGGGGGAGTCGGCAAAACTTATCGGGACGATTGGTATGAGCTCAAAGCCTTGTATATGAATGCCTCAGAGGGGGTTTTGCCTATGCAGCCGGAGGCCGCCGACATGAGCCCCACCCACTTTGACGTTCATGACGACATGCTGCTCAACTTAATGCAGTTGGACACCTCCGAACGCAAAGCTGTCGCCAAGCTCGAGCGCTCTATAGGTACTGTGAGTATCCAAACTATTCTGAATTTCAGATCTTTGGATCAAGCAGCAGTCAAAACCTGGGGGAACCGCTCAGTGACTCAAGTGTTGCAGGTGCGGCAAAGGTTGATAGACGAGCTACAGCGCATCGCCAACGGAACCCTGGATTTCCGAACAGACCAAACCTCGCTGATTACTACTCGGTCGCACTCGTTCGAATCTGTCGAGGCGCTTGGTCACTTCTTACTGGGTCGGCTGGACAGTTACCTCGCAGGGCTCGACGAGACACGTCAGCTGATCTTTCAGCACCGATGGGGTTTTGTCGACGAACGTCTGACCCTATCGGAAGTCGGCATCAAGTTCGGCGTGTCCCGCGAGCGCATTCGCCAGTTGGAAAGCATAATTAATGAACAGCTCAACAATTGCCTGACATTGGATACCGATGACATCTGGCAGGCAGCCCAAGGCCTGCGTCATGATGAGCTGCGCCTGCAAATGGGCGATCTATGTGCCTGTTTCAACGATCAGGCATACTTCCATGAGTTTCTGACATTCGTCAGCCATGGCCGTTTGGCTTCTCTCTCGTCCCTAACACTGCCGCCGCTGGGGCTCCTCGAAGACTACTTTGCCCTACATGGTACGGCGATCGCGCAGCAGACCGTACTACAGGAGCTGCAAAAGTGCCTCGGATGCGATGAAAAGAATGCGCATGGCGCTTTGCACTACTTGCAAGCCCAAGGTCAAGTGGCGCTGGCTGACGGCCAAGTACGCCCGCTGCGCTTGAAGAAGCACGAGGCCGCCGCCGCAGTGCTCAGTGAACACACCAACGGCCTTCCATGGCTGGACATCACCCGGTATGCCAACAGCCGCGGCATTTCCCGCAGCCCGTTCTCCGAGCAAATCGTCGGGCATGGTTTGCATGACTCGCCGCTGATGTACGTCTCAGGCAAAGGTGTCTATCGGCACACCCGCTTCATCGACTTCGACTCAATCGATGACACAGCAATATTTGACGCGCTGCATGGTTACTTCGCCAACCTCGAGCGGGAAGTTTCCCACTTGAGCGAAGCCCATAGTGACTCCCCAGTGCTACGGCAACACGATTATTACATCGTTCGTTACTTGGTAAAAATGCATGGCGAAGCTCATGGCATCTACTTCAATGGCAAATCGCAAACTGACTCGATCAGCCTAAACCCTGAGTTCGAATTGTACTCGCAGAAAAGCGTGATTCTGCAAGCGCTGCAGCGCGGGCGGGCGCCCATGACTACGAACGAACTAGCGCAGCTGTTGAAAAGCCGCAGCCTGCGTCACGCTAAGCTTTACATCAACGAATTGACCCTCACCAACCAGCTCGTACAAGTTGACCGAATGCTCTACACCACACCGGAGCTGGGCTATGAAAACGTCGACCTGGATGCCATGCGCCAAGCCATCAACGAGGTGTTGCTGCACCACAGCAAGCCCGTCGACCCATCGGTGATCCAGACAGAGCTAAACCTGCGGCAAGGGGCGACCTACCCAAAATACTTCTACGGCTCGCTAGCGCGTTTTTTCGCTCAGCAGCAGCACTGGCACCGTCGGCAGAGCCTATTTGCTTTGCAACCAATTGCCTTTAGCAGCTTAACTGGCGCGATCGAGTCCCTGTGCTCCACGGATGAAAGTATGGAAGTTAGCGTCGAGGTGCTACACCGACACATCGCGATCACAGATGAAGCCGCAAGGGTGTCCATTTACAACTGGAGAGGCGCCAAAGCGAGATCGCTCACCGGCGTTAGCGCCGAGGAAGACGAAGAAGCGGAGAGCAACTGACCGCCACTGACCGTTCGCTCAGCTTATGGGCGCAAGCAGGAGCAGGTGCTGACCCATATATCAATGGCGCTTGCGGCAGGCACACTGGAGGCTGTTATCGATGAGCCCCCTCCCTAACCCAGGCGTTTGCCCCTACACAGGTAAACAAATAGTGGGTGATTTCCACTGGTTTCGCCCGGCCGAGTTCACTGCGTGGGCGCTGAAGAAGTTTCCCACCCTCCCTAAAGTTGTTGAGCTGCTTAATCTTTCTGCTTCGAAGCTCAAGCCGAACGAGCCAACAAACGCCGCCCTGCTAGCCATTGCAGGGCTGCTGGAGCTGCTGATGGATGCCGATCGGCAGCTACTGCCTGTGCAATTAGCTGGCGAGATAACGGAAAACTGATCCAATAACTCTCTATATTTTTTGTACACCAAGCTGTACACCTGAACTTAAAAACACCCCAAACATCCCGTATTTCATTAATACTTCTGTTCCCTTCACCGCTCCACATAATTGAGTCCAACGTCGCGATGGTTTTGACGGGGGATGCAGAGACAAGAAAAAACCGGTCCTGTGTGACCGGTTTTTTTATGCCCGCCATTCAACAAAAACACTCATTGCGCTGGCGTTGAAGGAATCAGAAACACTCCAGTGCTGTTCTCAAACGCTCCGCCTTGCGGGGGTTCCTACACTGTTTCCAACCACTCATCCATTCTGTCGCCACCAACGGTGGTTATAGTGTTGATAACTAATTTTCAGTAGGTATAGTAACCACCTACACAGCACAGGGAAGTGATGTGAATAGCCGATATTTGATAACCCAAATCGTCGCAGACGGCTGGTATCTGGTACGGGTCAGGGGCAGTCACCACCACTTCAAGCATCCCACGAAGCCCGGTCTGGTCACCGTCCCACACCCGAAGAAGGATTTACTGACCAAAACGGCCGTCAGCATCCTGCAACAGGCCCTGCTGCATTGAATCGGCGAACAGCACCCGGAGGACAACGAACATGCTTTACCCAATTGCGATTTCAATGGGCGATAACGAACACGCCTGGGGCGTGGAAGTCCCGGATATCAAGGGCTGCTTCTCAGCCGGTGATGACCTGGACGATGCGATCGCCATGGCGCGCGAAGCCATCGAAGGCCACTTCGAGATACTCGCCGAAGACGGCTCGGCGATTCCGCCCGCCAACACGGTCACCGTACACGCGGCCAATCCGCAGTACGCCGGTGTGACTTGGGCATTGGTGGACATCGATGTCACCAAGTACCTGGGCAAGGCTCAGAAACTCAACATCACCCTGCCCGGCTATCTGCTGACCCGTATCGACGAATACGTGCTGCATCACCCGGAAGAGAAAAGCCGCTCCGGCTTCCTGGCCTCGGCGGCGTTGAAAGTGTTGCAACAGCGCTGAGGGCGACAGCTTCAGGTCTGATGCAACAGAGAACCTTAGCGGGTCGCGACGATGAATAAACGCGGGAACGGCAGCAGCACCGAACCATCGGCCAGCACCGGGAAGAACGGCTCAAGTGCTTCCAGATAATGCTCGAGGTACTGAGCTTTTTCCGTCGCGTCGAGCGGTTCAAGAAACGGTCGCAAACCGCTGCCCTTGAACCACTCGACCACGGCCGCTGGACCGCCCGCCAGCGGATGATGGTAGGTGGTGCGCCACACATCGACCCGCGAGGCGCACGAACACAGCATCCGGTAGTAAGTATTGGCATCGTCCAGGGTCGTCCGTTGCCCGGCGACGTCCGCAAGCTTGCTGGCCCAGGGACCTTTACTGGCGACTTCACGCATCATCCGGTGCGACGGTTGATCGAGGTTGTCGGGCATTTGAATCGCCAGGCTGCCGCCGGGTGCGAGTTTGGCCACCAGCGACGGCAACAGCGTGGCGTGGTCGGGCAACCACTGGAACACCGCGTTGGCGAAGATCACATCAAACGGGCCGGGTTCGCTCCAGGTGGCAATGTCGGCGGTGTCGAAGCGTACGTCCGGCAAGCGTTTGCGGGCGGCGTCGATCATGTCGGCCGAGCTGTCCAGTCCACGCACTGCGGCATTGGCAAAGCGCTGCACGAGCAATTCGGTAGAGTTGCCAGGGCCGCAGCCGATGTCGATCACCGAACGCGCATCGGTGTTCGGGATAGCGGCCAGCAAATCGCGCGCCGGGCGCGTGCGCTCATCTTCGAAAGCCACATACTGTTTGGCAGACCAACTCATCGCGTACTCCTGTAATGGGTCAGGACATGAGCGACGCGCTAAACTCTGCGTTTCGCTCGTGGGGCGCCAGTAAGCGACGGCCCTGCCAGGTTCGTCAAGATTCGGTTGGGGGATGATGTGGTGAAGGTGGTTACGCCGATGTCGGGCAAGTCCGATCGATAGACGAGCCCGCAGGTTCATATCAAAAGACCTGCACAAAAAAGAGCAACCTATGAAGGCAATGCCAGCCAGTTAAGGCACAAACCTGTGGGAGCGCTTAACTGGCTGGCATTGTCTTCACAGGTCGCTGTTTTTGATTCAGCGAAACACTGGATCTAGTGGGCCCAGCCCCCGCCTTGCCAATGCCAGCCATCGTTGCGCTGTTCCCAATGCGGGTGCACATAACGATAGCCCCGGCGTTCCGGTTCCCAGTGCCCGCGAACGGCGACATAACGCCCGCCTTCCCAGCGCCAGTAACCGCGCGACCAGACATACCCCGGCCGGCCCGCGGGCTCCACTTCGATCACCTGGACCGGTGGTGGCTGCGGTGCGATGACTTCGACGTACTCGCGTGGCGGCGGACGCCGGTCATGAACCACCCGCTCCTGTACGCAACCGGAGGCCGCTATGACCACTGCTACCAATGCCGCGTAACGTAACAACATGCTGCCTCCTGAGGCTCATCGGCCAATAGAGTAACCCCGTAAAACCATGCCCCCTTTACCGCCGCGCTCCTGCTTGGCGTATGAATATTTGTACCAGCAGATATCTGTCTAATACCTGAACCCACCCACAGGAACTGTGTAAAGAAAAGTTGACCTTCCACAGCTCGCAGAACCTGCAAGAAAAAGTGCAACGCCATCTTTGTTGAGCTGTTCCAGATGCACGTTATTCAGCATCGCGTCAGCTGCACAGGTGGAAACTACACTGGCTGCTGTCGACGTCTCTCTTGATATTCGGGAACCTCCTACATGCACGTGCCACATGCCGTTTTGCGCCCGTTGTGTCTGTCGGCCTGTTTGCTGTTGTTTCCCTCCCTCGCCTTGGCCGGTACACCCGCAGCGCTCAACCCGAGCGACATTGCCTGGCTACGCCGCGATGGCTTCGATCTGGATGCCGCCAGCCTGGCGCGCTTGCGCAGCATGGGCCGCGGGGGGTTGCTTCAAGCCCAATTGGCCGACCGCATCAACACCCCGCTGCCACCGGCAATCAACGCGTTATTGCACAGTTATCCGGTATTGAGCACGCCGCCTGAATCATTGTTGCTGGCATTCAGGAGCCAGCAGGAACAGCTCAAGGCCATGCCCGAAGGCGACGCCAAAAACGCTGCAAAAAAAGATGCACAACAACACGTCAACGAACTTGCAGAACAAGCGCGTGAAGCCGTGCTGTTGCATGCGGTGTATGGGCCTAATCAGCTCAAAGAGCAGTTGGTGGGTTTCTGGCTCAACCACTTCAGCGTGTTTCAGGGCAAAGCTCGCATACGGGTGCTGACGGCGGACTACGCAGAACACGCAATTCGTCCACACGCATTGGGCAAGTTCAAGGACCTGGTGATGGCCACCCTCAAGAGTCCGGCGATGCTTGAGTACCTGGACAACGTGCAAAATGCCCGGGGCAAGGTCAACGAGAATTACGCCCGCGAATTAATGGAGCTGCACACCCTGGGCGTCGGTTCAGGCTATACCCAGCAGGATGTGCAGCAACTGGCGTTGATTCTGACCGGCGCCGGGCTGATGCCGCTCGATGGTCGTACGCAGAAGTTTGCTCCTCGGTTACAGGCCTTGGTAGTGCGCGAAGGGCTGTTCGAATTCAATCCTCGTCGTCATGACTTTAGCGACAAGGTACTGCTTGGCCAACTGATCAGAGGCAGCGGTTTTGACGAGATCCGTCAGGCCGTGGAGCTGATCACCCGGCAGAAAGCCTGTGCGCATTTTATCTCGCAACAGCTGGCCGAATACTTCGTCGCCGATCGGCCGTCGCCCGCGCTGGTGGAACGGATGGCCAAGACCTTCCAGGACAGCGACGGCGATATCGCCCAAGTGATGCGTACGTTGTTCGAGTCGAGGGAGTTGCTGCAAAGCGCTGGGACCAAGTTCAAGGACCCGATGCAGTTTGTGGTGTCGGCGGTGCGGCTGGCCTATGACGGCAAGCCGCTGGCCAACGCCAGGCCAATGATCAATTGGCTCAATCAGTTGGGACAGCCAGTATTCGGTCGCGTGACACCGGATGGCTGGCCGCTTGCGTCCAGCGGTTGGTCGAGCTCGGGGCAGATGTCCAAACGCTTCGAAATCGCCCGGGCAATCGGGCGTGGTGATAACCGTTTGTTTACCCCGCAAGGTAGCAACCTGCCCGGTCCCGGGTTTCCAATGATCACCACACCGTTATTCTACGAGGCCATCTCTCCACACCTTTCAGCAGCGACCCTTGACGCGCTGAACAAGGCCGTGTCGCCTCAGGAATGGAACACCTTTTTGCTCGCCTCACCTGACTTCAATAACCGCTAAACCGCGTAACGAGGTGCCGCCATGAATCGTCGAGAACTGCTGATTGCCGCTGCGGCAGCCGCGACGCTTCCGTCCTTGTCGTTTAGTGCAAAGCTGTTCGCTGCCCCCGTTTCGGCGCCACGCTTTCTGATCGTTTTTCTTCGCGGCGGCTACGACTGCAACAACCTGCTGGTGCCCTGTTCCAGCGATTTTTACTACGAGTCGCGTCCGACTCTCGCCATTGCCCGGCCGGACTCGCATAACCCCAACAGCGCCATTGCACTGGACAGCCATTGGGGCCTGAACCCGGTTTTACGCGATTCGATCTACCCGTTGTGGCAACGCAAGCAGATCGCGTTCGTGCCATTCGCCGGAACCGATGATTTGTCCCGCAGTCACTTCGAAACCCAGGACAACATCGAGTCTGGCGAACCGACCCAACAGCGCAACCGTTACGACTCGGGCTTTCTTGCACGTTTGTCGCGTCAGGTGCCAAACAGTGCGCCCATCGCGTTCACCGATGCTTTGCCCCTGAGCTTCCAGGGCGGCAACGCCATCCCTAACATCTCATTGCGCGGTGCCTCGAAACCGGCCTTCGATGCTCGGCAATCGGCGATTCTTTCGTCGATGTACCAAAACACACCTTATGCCGCCTCCGCAGCCGGTGGCCTTGAACTTCGCCAGCAGGTGTCAAAGGATCTGCAAGAAGAGATGGTCAAGGCCAATCGTGGTGCGCCGAATGCGCAGAACTTTGCTGCGCAGACCCGACGTATGGCAACACTGATGCGCGACCAGTACCGACTGGGTTTCGTCGATGTCGGCGGCTGGGACACCCACGTCAATCAAGGCAGCACCAGTGGCCAACTGGCCAACAATCTGGCGAACCTTGGTGAAGGTCTGGTCGCCTACGCCCAGGCGCTGGGGGATGAATGGAACAACACCACCGTGGTGGTGGTCTCGGAGTTCGGCCGCACCTTTCGTGAAAACGGCGCCAGGGGCACTGATCACGGGCATGGCACGGTCTATTGGGTACTCGGCGGCAATGTTCGCGGCGGGCGAATCGTTGGCGAACAGGTGGCGGTCAACCCGCAAAGCCTGCTGCAAAACCGCGATTACCCGGTGCTCAACAATTATCGGAACCTGCTCGGTGGTTTGCTTGGCAGAACGTGGGGCTTATCCGCGTCACAGTTGCAGAGCGTATTTCCCGGTGCACGTCCGGATGCATTGCAGTTGCTCTGATCGGCGTAAGAAATACGCAACGCATTACGTTGAAAGACCTCAAGGCACTGCTGGTCGCAAGCTCCGGACTCAAGGCCATCAGCCTGGATCGAACATCGGCGCAAGGCTTGCTCAAAGCCATCGACGGTTAATTCTCTGACACCCTGGAAGTGAAGCTGCCGGGATTGGTAATCGTTGCTCAATGGCACACGGTTTAGAGGGAGATCAACGCTTGGGAAACGTTCTGGATCACCATTTCCTTATCGCCAAATCATCGGAAATTAGAAGTAAAACGACCGCTCATCGAGTGAAACGCCCTCTGTTTTGACAGCTTCATATCGGCATCTATAGTCCAGACGCGGCCTGTTGGAAGGAACCCGGACCGATCACTTTTATAGGCAAGGAGCCAGGCCAGCTCATACCCTGTGATCCGTGGGTTCCTCATAGTAGTGCGCTTACAACAGCCGCAAGGCAATCAAGCGTTGTTGTGCCTGGTAGATGCCAGGCTCTCACTATGAACAAGGAGCTTTACTATGTCTCGAGTAACGGATGTGCTTGTTTCGATCGACACCGAATCCATTCTGAAAAACTACCCGAACATCAGCAAAAACCCTGCCGCGCCAACATTGATTGATGTCAATCACGTGTACATGGTCACCAACCGGGACAACGTGATCAATGGCCAGGCCGGTGGCGAACTGAATTTGAAAGCCTCGGTCGGTGACCTGATTCGCTGGCGCGAAACCAGCCTGTCGCAGAGTTTCGAAACGGCAGTGGTTTTCTACAAGTTCATCGGCAACGCGGGTAATGAGCTGATCTCGACACCGACTCCACGCAAGGCCACCGCCTGTGTTGCCGTGCCAAACACCAGCAACCCGTCGGTGCCTAGCTGCCAGAAAGTCGATAACCATTACTGGTCTTCGGAAACCCTGGCCACCGGCAGCGTGACCTATCACTTCAACTTCCTGATCGTGAACCGGGACTGCCAGATTGTAGGTTGCTGCTCGTGGGATCCGTTCATCACTATCCGTAACTGATCTGGACGGCCCCTTGGCGACAAGGGGCTTTGCCCTCTGCCTCGCGTCCCGCCTGGAACTGGATGTCTTGCGTAAGCCGCAGCGGTGCGTCGCGATCCACCCACATCATGAAAGGAAGCCGTGATGTCCACAGATACCAGCGCAATCCCGTCACCCACCACTGAGCAGGCAACCAATGTGTTGCTGATTGTCGATGCCGAATCCCTGCTCACCCGCTACCCACAACCAAGCCTCGACCCGCAAAACCCGACCGCGATCGACAACGGCTTCATTTTCACCATTGGCGCAACCCAAAGGACAACGCCGGCCGCCAAGGGTATCTGCCTTGAGCTGGCCACAAACTCGGGAAAAACCGTCCATTTACGGGGCCGAACCGTCGGCCTGCACGCCGAGCATAGCGTGGTGTTTTACGACCTGTCCGTGGGTGATGCCGGGGTGCTGTCAAAACCGCAACTTGAGGTACACCGGGGCCTGACCTTGCCCGCCCTCAACCCCGGAACCCTCACCGAACCACTCCCGGTGAAAGCCGATGATCACTACTGGCATTTCCAACAATTGAGCATCGGTGTAGAGCAGTGCAAGCTGAACTTCATGCTGGTGAACAGCAGTTGTGAAGTGCTGGGGTATTTCAGTTGGACGGTTGGGGCGAAGCTGTCGGGCTGAAGTACCGGGACTGTTTTTGTGGCGAGGCTCACAGCGGTACTGGCTCGTCACCTACTCCGTAGCAGCTGCCGAAGGCTGCGTTCGGCCCGCGTAGCGGCCGTAAATCTGACACTGCATCATTTCTGAGGTGCCGATAACACGGTTTTGCGAGGGTTTCACCCTCGAACGCAGGCTTCGCCAGCTGCTACAGATCGTGTGAGTATGCATGACTCAGCCATCCACCCGAGCCGATTGACGGCTGGCTTGAAGGGCCTTGGCCATTTGCAGGTGGTTTTCAAGCTTGGGTAGGGTTTCCGCGGCGAAGGCCTTGATCTCCGGCACGTCAGTGGTTTGTGCTTCCTGCTTCAACTGATCGATGGCTTCCTGGGTAGTTTGTACCTGGCTGGCGGCAAAGGTCGCGTCGAACGAGTCGCCGTCCTTGACCTCAGGAACCAATGCCTTGGCTTTGTTGGCCACCTCGTCTCTGGGGGCAACGGGCAGATCGAGTTTCCTGGCGATTTTCGCCAGGTGCTGGTTGGCCGTGGTGCGGTCGTTGATCACCACAATCGCGTAATCCTTGACCTCTTTGGATTCGGTTTTCTGGTGAGCCAGGCGGCTGGCTTCAATGTCGGCCATACCTTTGGCCGAGGCGTCGTTGATGAATTCGGCTGGCGACTGGGCCAAAGCATTGCTGGCGCCCAGGCCCAGCAACACGGCAAAACTGATGGTCGGTAATCGGCTGGCCATATGCTTCATGGTCGCGCCCTCCTTGAACAGGCAAATGAGTGCAGCGGGTTTCCCCCGTCTGACGTCTGAAGTTAAAACACCACAAAGGTTTAGAAAAGTTGAGCCTGCCGCGACGAACGGTGCCCCGCGCCAAAGTCGAATCAGGCGCGGTCCAGACGCCCGCTCAAGCGCTTGGCAGCGTACATGGCCTCATCTGCGTGCTTGAACAATTGCTTTTCCTCACTGCCATGCTCGGGGTAAAGCGCGATACCGATGCTCGGCATGATGTTCAGGCTATGGCTGTCCAGACGCATCGGCTGGCCGAGGACCTGACGGATCTTGATCGCGACCCGCGCCGCGTCTTCGGTCGCCTGAACACTGTCGAGCAGGACGACAAACTCATCACCGCCAATGCGCGCTACCGTGTCGGACTCACGCACGCAGCCTTGCAGTCGATTAGCCACGGCTTGCAGCAACATGTCGCCGACACCATGGCCATAGGTGTCGTTGACCTGTTTGAAATGGTCCAGATCGACATACAGCAGAGCCATGCGTCCAGACTCTTTTCTAGCTCTGCCGAGGGCTGCAGTCAGGCGTTCACGCAACAGTTCGCGATTGGGCAATCGGGTCAACTGGTCGTGCTGTGCCATGTATTGCAGCCGACTGTGCAATTGCTTGCGCTCAATGGCTGCCGCGACCTGGGCACAGACGTATTGCAGCAGCTCCTTGTCGCGCTCGGTATAGTGTTCGCCACCGGGTACGCTTTTGACGATCAGCGCACCGATGGTGCCTTTCTGTGAGTTCAGCGGTACGCCCAACCAGCAGGGTGGATCCTGGCCATTCATGACCTCGTAAAGTCCGGGCATCGCAGCAGGTTGGTCGGGCGTCACCAACACCGACTGCCCCGTGCGAATTACCTCGGCGCAGAGCTGGCCAGTCACGGTAAACACCGGATCGTGCTCGTGATCGTCGACGTGGTACGGGAAATTCAATTGCTTGCAGTGCTCGTCGTAGAGCGCTACCGAGAAGTTCAACGCCGGTAACCATTCGCCGATCAGTTGATGAATGCGTTTGAACAGCGCCAGCAAATCCTCAGCGGCATGGGCTGCTTCGGAGATCGCGTACAGTGCGGCCTGTCGGGACTCAGCCTGTTTGCGTTCGGTGATATCACGGGCTACGGCGATGCGCAGTTGGTCGACTTCAGACCAACGCGCCGACCAGAGCAGATGCACCACCTGACCATCCTTGCGCAGGTAGCGGTTTTCAAAGTTCGGGTTGGGCTGGCCGCGCATGATTTCCCGGGCCGCGTCCAGGGTCCGTTGGCGATCGGCCGGGTGGACCATCTCGATCATCGGCTGGCCGATCAGCTCGTCCTGGGTAAAACCGAACACTCGCTCGCAAGCGGCACTGACAAAGACGAAGCGTCCCTGACTATCGACCGCACACACGACGTCGAGCAAAAGATCGATGTAGCTCGCCAGCGGCGCGGAATTACTGGTGGTCATCAAAGATGGATACTGTCCAAGAGTGCAGCCGTGAGTATCAATCCCTCGACCCGGCCATCGCTAAACAGGATGTCCTGATGCAGCTGTCGCAGCCTTGCGTGCAGCCTCAAACCTTGTTCGCCAACACCCCGCAACCCCATGCAGCAAGGCGTTGACAGCGAAGCCGGTGAACATTACCCCGCACATCCGGGTAATTGCCAGCTCATGACGCTGATACAACGGGCGCAGCCGACGAGTGCCCACAATGCCGATCAGAATAGCGCATACGGCGATACCGCCAACGAAGCTCAGAAAAATCAGCCACATTTGCGTGTTTGTATCAGCGGTTTCAAGCCGATGTAACCACTAACACTCAAGGAGCCATGATCTAGAGTCATACCTCATGATGAACGCTTCAGTGCGCCCCGTTACGACGTGAAAATCTGCATCCCCGCATAAGGTTTCCGGCGACACGCCTCAAGTCGCGACGCCAGATTCCCGACATGGACTTCAAGCTTGTGCCCATCTGGATCCAGAAAATAAAACGACGCACCTTCGCTGCGATTGTCCCGCCACTCCAGAACCCTCACGGCTCGCAGTCGTTCAACCAATACCGGGAAGTCGCTGGCGCCCACGCTGAATGCGTAATGGGTGTAATCGACTGCGGCTTCCGGCCGACGCAGCGGATCGAGAGACAGGCACAACCACAACCCTGGCAACCACAGATAGGCGCCGCGGTCCCAGGTGGTGTCGAGGCGCAGGTGCAACAGGCCATGATAGAACGCCACGCTGCGGTCCAGATCGGTGACCGCCAGGGTCAGGTGGCTAAGTCCTGAGAGCATCGGTTCAGAGCCCTTTTAACTCTTTGGGAACAACATACTGCTGACCGTCATACCGCAGCGTCGTCAGTAGCGTTTTCCCCACCGTATCCTTGTACTCACAATCACCGTTTTTCATAGTGTTTTGCGAGCCGGTGGTTACCGATTTGACGATCAGGTCGGCGAAACCATTGCTGCTGGTTTTGGCCATGTCCAGGGTGCGTTTGGTGCGCGAAAATTCGCCGGTGCAGTTGGTATCCCACTCACCGCTTGCGGATTCGATCACCAATTGTTCCAGTACCGGGCGCAGTGTGTTGCCTTCGCGAACATACAGCGACAGCCAGGCCTCGTCGAAAGGATTGGCCCGTGACGAGCCGGTGAACCCCGCACGCACACCGAATGCCCGCAGGTCGGAAGTAAGCTTGTAGCGCGCGGTGTCGATGCTCAGCCCTTCGAACCGGACGGCATCGGAGCTGAACGCCGAGGCTTTGGCATAGCGGGCCAGTGGCTTGCCGTCGACATTGGACACCACGGCCAGTTTCAGGTCGTACATTCCGGTGCCGTCCGGCTCCTGGCTGAGGGTCGGATCCGGTTCGATTTGCGACAGCGCGATGATGGTCTGGCCGTCATAGGCCGGCCAGTCCTTACACACCGAATAACCCGATACACCCTCAGGCAATGGTGGTGTTACACACTCGGCATACGCCTGGGTTGCGCCCAGCGCACCACTCATTGCCACACATCCCAGCCAGCTGTATTTCAAGGTCATTCCCTGTTCCTTGCGAACGTCATCAATCGATAAAAGATCAGCCATGCACTATCGCCTGCCCGGTCTGTCGATTCAACCCGTTCGATACAGCACTTCAAAACGCGCTGCGAAAGATCTCCTCGATCTGCTGCTGATCCGCCGCCCGTGGATTGGTCAGGCCGCAGGCGTCTTTCAAGGCATTGGCGGCGAGGATCGGAATGTCTTGCAGCTTGGCGCCGAGGTCGCGCAAACCGCCGGGAATCTCCACATCCCTGGCCAACGCGCGGATCGCCACGATGGCCGCCTGGGCGCCCTCTTGCGAACTGATTCCGAGCGCGTCGGCCCCCAGAGCCTGCGCCACCACCGCCAGGCGTTCGGCGCACACTGGCGCGTTGAAGCTCTGCACGTGCGGCAGCAGTACCGCGTTGCACACACCGTGGGGCAAGTCATAAAAACCGCCCAACTGGTGCGCCATTGCATGCACAAACCCCAGCGAAGCATTGTTGAATGCCATGCCGGCGAGGAACTGCGCATACGCCATGTTTTCCCGGGCGATCATGTCGCTGCCGTCGTGCACGGCCAGGCGCAGGTTGCGGCTGATCAGCTCGATGGCTTTCAGTGCGCAGGCGTCGGTGATCGGGTTGGCGGCCGTGGAAACGTAAGCTTCGATGGCGTGGGTCAAGGCGTCCATGCCGGTTGCTGCGGTCAGGCCCTTGGGCATGGCCGCCATCAGCGTCGGGTCGTTGACCGACAGCAGCGGCGTGACATTGCGGTCAACGATGGCCATTTTCACGTGGCGCGATTCGTCGGTGATGATGCAGAAACGGGTCATCTCGCTGGCGGTGCCCGCGGTGGTGTTGATCGCGATCAGCGGCAATTGCGGCTTGGCTGATTGGTCGACGCCCTCGTAATCGGCAATCTTGCCGCCGTTGGTGGCGCACAACGCGATGCCTTTGGCGCAATCGTGGGGTGAGCCGCCGCCCAGGGAAACTACGCAATCACACTGGCTGCGCCGGAGCAGTTCCAGGCCGCTTTCGACGTTGGCGATGCTCGGGTTCGGTTTGGCACCGTCGAATATCACCGAGTCGATGTCCTGCATCGCCAGTTTGTCAGCGATCAACCCTGCCACGCCAGCCTTGGCCAATCCAGCGTCCGTCACGATCAAGGCCTTGCGAAAACCATAGTTGCGAATGGCGTTCATGGCTTCGTCGAGGCAACCGGTGCCCATGATGTTCACGGCAGGAATGAAAAACGTGCTGGTCATCACCAATCCTCTTCGATAGGGCCGAACCGGCAACCCCGATTCAGCGCAGGCCCAAAGGATCGACCCATCCGTTACCGCGCATCTTGATCTGGCTCAACACCCGGTCGTGATAAAGTCTGCGCCCTGCACTCCACCCGTTTGAGATGACCGACGCATGAGCGATTTCCAGGAATTTGATGCCCGACTAGAAGACTGGAATGCGTTGCGCGCAACCACCCCGTTCAGCGGCCTGCTGGTGGGCAATGGCGCCAGCCGTGCGGTGTGGGATGATTTTGGTTACGACTCGCTGTTCGAGAACGCCCGCACGGTCGAAGAAAAGCCGTTGAGCCAGTCCGAACTGAGCGTGTTCGACGCGATGCAAACCCGCAGTTTCGAGCAAGTGCTGAGCGCACTGAAAACCACCAGCCGGGTCAACAAGGCCCTGGCCGTGAGCTCTGCCGCACCGCGCAATCGCTACTACGCGATCAAGGAAGCGCTGATCAACACCGTGCACGCGGTGCATATCCCGTGGCGCCTGGTGCAGGCCTCAAGCCTGGCGGCGATCAATCAGGAGTTGAGTACCTATCCGACGGTGTTCACCACCAACTACGACCTGCTCAATTACTGGGCGATCCAGCACCAACCCGACGTCATCAATGACCTGTTTCACGGCACCGAGCCGAGCTTCGACCTGAGCGCCAGCACCGCGGATAAAACCCGCCTGCTCTACCTGCACGGCGGCTTGCATCTGGTGCGCAACCAGGACGGCACCGCACGCAAACTGACCTCGACAGAGGGCACGCTGCTGGGCAGTTTTGCGATCAACAACACGATCAAGACGCTGGACGACGTGCCGCTGTTCGTCAGCGAAGGCAGCTCTGAAGACAAGCTCAAGACCATCCGCAGTTCGGATTACCTGTCGTTCTGCTATGACCAGTTACTCAAGCAAAGCGACGCGCTGTGCATCTTCGGCCACAGCCTGGGCAAGCAGGACACTCACATCGTTCATGCCCTGCGCCAGGCGAAACCGAAGACCGTGGCCGTCTCGATTTACCCGCGCAGCGCGGCGTTCATCCAGAGCCAGAAGCGGCATTACACGAAGGTGTTTGAAGGGACTGGTGTGGAGTTGAGGTTTTTTGATTCGAAGAGCCATGCGTTGGGTAGCCCGAAGTTATCCATTCCAGTCGAGGTTTAGTGGCGCCGGGAGCGACGCCATCGCGAGCAGGCTCGCACACAGGGGATTTTCAGGGTATTCAAAGCACCGGCAAGGTTTTGTCCTTGATCACCTTGGTCGGTCCGTTGGCCTTGACGCTGGCGATGCCTTTTTCCCGTACGGCGTCGGAAGAATAAGCCTCGCTGCTGCCGATAATCTGATGATTGGCAGCCTTGAGATTGAAGTAAGGATGACCATCCTTGGTGGTTTTTTTCTCGTAGCGTTCATCCAGTGGGCTATTGGCCTGAACCGAGGCGATGCCGTCATCGGCGGCGCTGCGCGTGGTGTACAGCTCGCTGGTGAGAATGGTCTCGGCGTTGGCCGCTTTCAGCACAAAGCGAAACTGGCCAGTGATGCTTTTGCTCAACTCGTACCATCCGGACATGCTTTTTCTCCTTCGCGATTGAGGGGGTTCGCGCTTCAGAGTAAAGACCACGCCACCCTACTTCACCACCGTGCGCACCACCGACAACTCCGGCGTCGTCACCCGGCGCTGGCTCAGGTAACGTGTGCAGCTGACCCGCAGGAACGAGGCGAAATTCACCACTTCGCCCCGGTAGTCCATCACCTCTTCATAGAGCTTGGCGATCAACTGGTTGGTGGTCATGCCATCGACCTCGGCGATCTCGCTGAGGATGTCCCAGAACTGGTTTTCCAGCCGCAGCGTGGTCACCACCCCGCAGATGCGCAGCGAGCGCGAGCGTGACTCGTACAGGATCGGGTCGGCTTTGACGTACAGCTCGCACATGCGCAGGCCTCCGCTTACAAGGTGATTGTGGTGCCCAGCAGACCGAGGAAACCGGCCAGCCAGCTCGGGTGTGCCGGCCAGGCTGGAGCCGTCGCCAGATTGCCCTGAACGTGACCTTGCGTCACCGCAATATCGATGAACGTGCCACCGGCCAAACGCACTTCTGGCGCGCAGGCGGGATAAGCGCTGCATTCGCGGCCTTCAAGAATCCCCGCCGCCGCCAACAATTGCGCACCATGGCAGACCGCCGCAATCGGTTTGCCGGCCTTGTCGAAGGCTTGCACCAGTTGCAGGACTTTTTCGTTCAGGCGCAGGTATTCCGGCGACCGACCACCCGGCACCAGCAACGCGTCGTAGTCCGCGGCATCGACCTTGGCGAAGTCAAAGTTCAGCGCGAACAGGTGACCGGGTTTCTCGCTGTAGGTCTGGTCGCCTTCGAAGTCATGGATCGCGGTGCGAACGGTCTGCCCGGCGGTTTTGTCGGGGCACACTGCGTGCACCGTATGACCGACCATCAGCAACGCCTGAAACGGCACCATCACTTCGTAGTCTTCGACGTAATCGCCGACCAGCATCAGAATTTTTTTCGCGGCCATGGGGATGACTCCTCTGGTAAAAACGTGGGCAGGAAGGAGTATTCAAGGTAGTCCGAATCCAGCGGGACGGGTAATAACCAGCTACTACGAGTAGCAAGTCAAATGAGTGGTCTGGAAATATTTCTGTGGCGAGGGAGCTTGCTCCCGCTGGGTCGCGTAGCGGCCCCAAAACCATGCACCACTGTATTTCAGACAAACCGAGTCAAGCTTCTTACGACTGCTTCGCCCGAACGCGGACCGGCCGACGGGAGCAAGCTCCCTCGCCACGCGGTCGGTGCTGTACTTCAAACTGTACGTGTCACTCTGTGCCTAGCTGTAGCAGCGCTGCGCTCCAGGTTTATGGCTAGATGAACGCTCTCCCGCCACTTTCGAATTCTGGTTACCGTTATGTCCTCGCGCGAAAACACCGGCATGGCTCTGGGCCTGCTCGGCGTCGTCATCTTCAGCCTGACCCTGCCCTTCACCCGGATCGTGGTGCAAGAAGTCCATCCGCTGCTCAATGGTCTGGGCCGAGCGTTGTTCGCGGCGATTCCGGCGGCGATGTTGTTGCTCTGGCGGCGAGAGAAATGGCCGACCTGGAAACAGGTCAAAGGCCTGACGTTGGTGATCGCTGGAGTGATTCTCGGTTTCCCGGTGCTCTCGGCCTGGGCCATGCAAACGCTGCCGGCGTCTCATGGCGCACTGGTCAACGGTTTACAGCCATTGTGCGTGGCGCTGTATGCGGCGTGGTTGTCCCATGAGCGGCCGTCGAAAGCCTTCTGGGCTTGTGCCGCATTGGGCAGCGCGTTGGTCCTGGGTTACGCGTTGATCAGCGGTGCCGGAAGTATCCAGGCCGGTGATTTATTGATGCTTGGGGCAATTGCCATCGGTGGTCTGGGTTACGCCGAAGGTGGCCGGTTGGCCAAGGAGATG
This sequence comes from Pseudomonas fluorescens HK44, assembly GCF_000217955.3. Lineage (GTDB taxonomy): Bacteria > Pseudomonadota > Gammaproteobacteria > Pseudomonadales > Pseudomonadaceae > Aquipseudomonas > Aquipseudomonas fluorescens_AQ. Next base: position 36,400 of record NZ_AFOY02000028.1, read on the forward strand.
GGCGGCTGGCAGGTGATCTGCTGGGCGCTGGTGCTGTCGACACCGCTGTTGATCGGCCCGGTGACATACCTGGCGCTGCAGCACCAAGGCGAGATTTCGGCGAAAACCTGGTGGGCCTTCGGTTACGTGTCGCTGTTCTCGCAGTTCATCGGCTTCTTCGCCTGGTACGCCGGACTGGCGATGGGTGGCATCGCCCGGGTCAGTCAGATCCAGCTGCTGCAGATCTTCTTCACCATCGCCTTCTCGGCGCTGTTCTTCGGTGAACACATCGAACCGATTACCTGGCTGTTTGCGGTCGGGGTGATTGTCACCGTGATGCTCGGGCGCAAGACGGCGGTGCGCCCGGCACAACCAGGCACGTTACCGACAGGTATTCAGATCAAACCGTTCAAATAAGCAGCCCATCGGCCCGCAGCAGGGTTTCCAGACAATGCTCGGTGATGTGGTAGAACGCCTTGAGCTCCTGGATTTTTACCAATAGCTGCGCCGGGTCCACCGGCTCAGCGCGTTTGACCGCCAGGATCATCTTGTTCTTGTTGGTGTGGTCCAGAGAGATGAACTCGAACACCTTGGTTTCATACCCGCAGGCCTCGAGGAACAACGCCCGCAGACTGTCGGTGACCATTTCGGCCTGCTGCCCCAGGTGCAAACCGTATTGCAGCATCGGCTTGAGCAGCGCCGGGCTCTGGATTTGCAGGCGAATCTGCTTATGGCAGCACGGCGAACACATGATGATCGCCGCACCGGAACGAATGCCGGTGTGGATCGCGTAGTCGGTGGCGATGTCACAGGCATGCAGGGCGATCATCACGTCCAGCTCGCTCGGCGCCACGCTACGTACATCACCACATTTGAACACCAGCCCCGGATGCTCCAGGCGCGCGGCAGCGGTGTTGCACAGGGTAACCATGTCTTCGCGCAACTCGACGCCAGTGACCATACCTTCGGCGTGCAAGGTGTTGCGCAGGTAATCGTGAATGGCGAAGGTCAGGTAGCCCTTGCCTGAACCGAAGTCCGCCACCCGTACCGGTTTATCCAGCGCCAGCGGAGAAGACGTCAGCGCATGGCTGAAGACTTCGATGAACTTGTTGATCTGCTTCCACTTGCGCGACATCGCCGGGATCAGCTCGTGCTTGCTGTTCGTTACACCGAGATCCGCGAGGAACGGCCGGGTCAGGTCAAGGAAGCGGTTCTTCTCGCGGTTGTGCTCGGCAGACGGCACTTCGCGCAGTTGCTGGGGCTTGCTCTTGAACAGCGAACTCTTGCCCTTCTTGCTGTATTCGAGCTGGGCTTCATCGGTCAGCGCCAGCAGGTGCGCGTTTTTGAAGTCCTGTGGCAACAACGCGGCAATCGTCGCGATGCCCTCTTCGACCGGGAAATTCTTGGTGATGTCACGCGTCTTGTAGCGATAGACGAAGGACAGGCACGGCTGCTCCTTGACCGTCAGCTGCTTGATAATGATGCGCTGCAAGTCGACTTCAGCGCCGACGTACTTGGCCAGTACCAGTTTGATGAAGGCCTTCTGCGTCAGGCTGGTGCTCAGCAGGTCGATGAATTGCGCGTGATGATCCGGCGTGAGGCTGGCGGGAGTTGCGGTAACTGACATGTAAAAAAACGCCTCGGGCGGTGCGGATCGGGGAATGACCGGTATTTTAGGGGGGATGGCGCGTCGGGACACGCAGTTATTTACGAACGGTGCACATCCTGTGGCGAGGGAGCTTGCTCCCGCTCGGTTGCGAAGCAGCCGCAAGACAGGCAACCGCGATGACCTGATGGACCATGTTTGCTGGTTTTAGGGCCGCTTCGCGCCCCAGCGGGAGCAAGCTCCCTCGCCACAAAGTTCCCGGTTCTAAATCCCAGAACCAGCTTCAGCCCAGAACCACCAATCGATTCGGCAACTCATTGCGCGCCTGCGTCACCGGCACATGCACCTTGAGCAGTTCGCCACAGGCCTCGATGCAGGTGACAAAGCCCTGCAGCGTCTGGCCCTGTTTCACCTGCCGGGTGAAGGCTGCGACGATCGGGTCCCAATTTTTGTTATCCAGCCTCCGGGAAATCCCTTCGTCCACCAGAATCTCCACATAACGCTCGGCTTCGCAGACGAAAATCAGCACGCCGGTGCCGCCGACGGTGTGGTGCAGGTTCTGCTCCAGAAACTGCCGGCGCGCCAGGTTCGAGGCGCGCCAGTGGCGCACCGACCGCGGGATCAGGTGGGTGGTGATCGACGGAATCCGGAACACCAGGCACAGCACGATGAAACTCACCCACTGCACCAGCAGCAAGGTGTGCATGTTCAGCCAGCCGGAAACGTAGTGCACGATGCCCGGCACGATCAGCGCCAGCAGGCTGGCCCAGAGCAGCGGGATGTACGCGTAGTCGTCGGCCCGGGCCGCGAGCACGGTGACCAGTTCAGCGTCGGTGTCGCGCTCGACACGCGCGATGGCCTCGGCGACTTTGCGCTGTTCGTGTTCCGTCAGTAATGCCATGGTTTTGAATGCTCACTCATTATTGTTATCACCAGCCGCCCGACGAACCGCCGCCCCCGAAACTGCCCCCTCCGCCACTGAAGCCGCCGCCCCCTCCGAAGCCACCACCAAAGCCTCCGCCACCAAACCCGCCGGAACCCCCGCGACCGCCGCTACGGGGCAGGATGCCGAGCATCTGCAAGATAAAAATCGTCAGGATAAACAGGACCGCAAAAAAAACGAACAATGTCGGATGACGCCCGATAAAGTCGCTACTCCGATCACCGCCCGAATCATAAATCGTCGACGGTTCATCCAGTGGGTTGCCGCCCAGTACCACCAGCATCGCGGCAACGCCGTCACTGATGCCTTTGCTGAAATTGCCGGACTTGAACGCCGGAGTGATCACTTGATTGATGATCACCGAGCTTTGCGCATCGGTCAGCCGATCCTCCAGGCCATATCCGACCTCGATCCGCAGTTTGCGCTCAGCGCGAGCGACGATCAGCAACGCACCGTTGTTCTTGTCCTTTTGACCGATGCCCCAGTAACGCCCCAGTTGATAACCATAGTCGTCGATGCTGGTGCCTTGCAGGTCCGGCAGCGTCACCACCACCAACTGTTCGCCGGTGGCCTGTTCGTGGGCCTGGAGCTGCTGGGTCAGTTGCTCGCGCACCGCCGGCTCGATCATCTGGGCGTTATCCACCACCCGACCGGTCAACGCCGGAAACTTCAGCTCGGCCTGAGTGGTGATGGAAAAGATCCAAAGCATCACCACCAGGCTGATTTTCAAAACGCGCATTGGCACCTCATCCCTAATGGCTCATGCCTCATGGCTCTTTCCTCATGATTCATGGGGTGGTATCCCGACAGCACTGAAAGCCCGCCGGGAACCTGCGCTGATCAGAACTTCACTTGCGGCGCCTTGTCGGCACCCGGGCTGGTGGCCTCGAAGGTGTCGCGCAACGGCAGGTCGCTGTACAGCACGCTGTGCCACAAACGGCCAGGGAACGTCCGCAGTTCGGTGTTGTAGTTCTGCACCGCCAGGATGAAATCCCGGCGCGCCACGGCGATACGGTTCTCGGTGCCTTCCAGTTGCGATTGCAGCGCCAGGAAGTTCTGGTTGGCCTTCAGGTCCGGATAACGCTCGGACACCACCATCAAACGACTGAGGGCGCCGCTGAGCTGATCCTGGGCCTGCTGGAACTGTTTGAGTTTTTCCGGGTTGTCGAGGGTGCTGGCATCGACCTGGATAGAGGTCGCCTTGGCCCGCGCTTCGACCACCGCCGTCAGGGTCTCCTCTTCATGCCTGGCGTAACCTCTGACCGTTTCCACCAGGTTGGGGATCAGGTCGGCGCGACGCTGGTACTGGTTCTGCACTTGCGACCAGGCCGCCTTGGCCTGTTCGTCGAGGGTCGGAATGGTGTTGATGCCACAGCCGGCCAGAACCGTGCCGAGCACTATCAACACCGCGATTTGCCAGCCCGAACGATAGCGCTGTTGTACATTCATGCGAGTGATGCTCCCTTGCCCATTACCCTGGAAATATTCCTGCGCGCCTTCAACTCGAACTCTTGGGGCATAATCCCCCCCCGCCACTGGATTGCATCGGGCCAATCGGCTAAAAGATGCCCAGCGCAAAAAGAGTTTAGAGGTTTGCTGCATTTAGTCGAACAACAACAGACGCCCCCTAATTTTTGGCTGACCGGCGCGTAACCACTGCGTCCGTTTAGGCTTTTGAGAAAACTATTCATGAAGAAGCTGTGTTTGCTGGGCCTTGCCATCGGCCTGGCCAGTCACTCGGTATGGGCCGACACAACGCCCGCACCGATTGAAAACAAGGACGCTTTCGTCAGCAACCTGATGAAGCAGATGACCCTTGAAGAAAAGATCGGCCAATTGCGCCTGATCAGCATCGGCCCGGAAATGCCCCGCGAGATGATCCGCAAGGAAATCGCTGCCGGCAATATTGGCGGCACCTTCAACTCGATCACTCGCCCGGAAAACCGTCCGATGCAGGACGCGGCCATGCGCAGCCGGTTGAAGATCCCGATGTTCTTCGCCTATGACGTGATCCACGGCCACCGGACCATTTTCCCTATCCCTCTGGCCCTGGCCTCGAGCTGGGACATGGACGCGATTGGCCGCAGCGGGCGCATTGCCGCCAAGGAAGCCGCGGCCGATAGCCTCGACATCACCTTCGCGCCGATGGTCGACATCTCCCGTGATCCACGCTGGGGCCGCACCTCCGAAGGTTTCGGCGAAGACACCTATCTGGTCTCGCGCATCGCCAAAGTGATGGTCAAGGCCTACCAGGGCGAGACCCCGAGCGCGGCCGACAGCATCATGGCCAGCGTCAAGCACTTCGCCCTGTACGGCGCAGTCGAAGGCGGTCGCGACTACAACACCGTCGACATGAGCCCGGTAAAAATGTACCAGGACTACCTGCCGCCGTACCGCGCCGCGATTGATGCCGGTGCTGGCGGGGTGATGGTTGCGCTGAACTCGATCAACGGCATTCCGGCCACCGCGAACATGTGGTTGATGCAGGACCTGCTGCGCAAAGAGTGGGGCTTCAAGGGCCTGGCGGTCAGCGACCACGGGGCGATTTTCGAGCTGATCAAGCACGGCGTGGCCCGCGACGGTCGTGAAGCGGCGAAGCTGGCGATCAAGGCCGGCATCGACATGAGCATGAACGACACCCTGTACGGCAAGGAATTGCCTGGGCTGCTGAAGTCCGGCGAGATCCAGCAGAGCGACATCGACAACGCGGTGCGTGAAGTGCTGGGCGCCAAGTACGACATGGGCCTGTTCAAGGACCCGTACCTGCGTATCGGCAAGGCTGAGGATGATCCGGCCGACACTTACGCCGACAGCCGTCTGCACCGCGCCGAGGCCCGTGACGTTGCACGTCGCAGCATGGTGTTGCTGAAGAACCAGAACGAAACCCTGCCCCTGAAGAAGACCGCGAAAATCGTTCTGGTCGGTCCGCTGGCCAAGGCACCGATCGACATGATGGGCAGTTGGGCTGCCGCCGGTAAACCGGAGCAGTCGGTCACCTTGCTCGATGGCATGACCCGCGCCCTCGGCGATAAGGCCAAGCTGACCTACGCCCGTGGCGCCAACATCACCGAGGACAAGAAAGTCCTCGATTACCTGAACTTCCTCAACTTCGACGCCCCGGAAGTGGTGAATGATCCGCGCTCGGCGCAGGTCATGATCGACGAAGCAGTGAAAGCCGCCCAGCAGTCCGATGTCATCGTGGCAGCGGTAGGCGAGTCGCGTGGCATGTCTCACGAGTCATCGAGCCGTACCGACCTGAACATCCCGGCCAACCAGCGCGACCTGATCAAGGCCCTGAAAGCCACCGGCAAACCGCTGGTGCTGGTGCTGATGAACGGCCGTCCGCTGACGATTCTCGAAGAGAAGGAACAGGCTGACGCGATACTCGAAACCTGGTTCACCGGCACCGAAGGCGGCAACGCGATTGCTGACGTACTGTTCGGTGACTACAACCCGTCCGGCAAGCTGCCCATCAGCATCCCGCGTTCGGTGGGGCAGATTCCGACCTACTACAACCACCTGAGCATCGGTCGCCCGTTCACCCCCGGCAAACCGGGCAACTACACCTCGCAGTATTTCGATGACACCACAGGTCCTCTGTTTCCATTCGGCTACGGTTTGAGCTACACCAGCTTCGGCCTGTCGGACATGGCCCTGTCGTCGACCACGCTGAACAAGTCCGGCAAAATCGACGCCAGCGTGACCGTTAAAAACACCGGCAAGCGCGACGGTGAAACCGTGGTGCAGCTGTACATTCAGGACGTGGTCGGTTCGATGATTCGCCCGCTCAAAGAACTGAAAAACTTCCAGAAAGTGATGCTCAAGGCCGGCGAACAGAAAGTCATCCACTTCACCATCGACGAGGACGACCTGAAGTTCTACAACGCCCAGCTCAAATATGCAGCAGAGCCTGGCAAGTTCAACGTGCAGATCGGCCTAGATTCCGAGGACGTGACGCAGCAGAGCTTCGAGTTGCTTTAACCCCCCCCTGAAATCTGGCGGGCTCTTGTGGCGAGGGGGCTTGCCCCCGTTTGGCTGCGTAGCAGCCATAAAACCTGCAAACTCATTCTCAGGACAGAACGAGTTTGCCGGTCTTAGGACCGCTTCGCGGTCCAACGGGGGCAAGCCCCCTCGCCACAGTTCCACGTAACCGGCTAACCCCGCCGATCCAGCAGATTCACCACCATCCGATCCACCCATCCCCACACCCGCTGCTTGACCCGTCGCCACAGTGGTCGGCGTTGCCATTCCTCAAGACTGACCCTTTGACTCAAGGCAAAGTCCTTCTCGAAACTTGCCGCCACCGCCAGGCTCAACGTCGGATCGAGGGCTTCCAGGTTGGCCTCCAGATTGAAACGCAGATTCCAGTGATCGAAATTGCATGAGCCAATGCTCACCCAGTCATCGATCAGGACCATTTTCAGGTGCAGGAAACACGGCTGGTATTCGAAGATTTTCACCCCCGATTTGAGCAGGCGCGGGTAATAACGATGCCCGGCGTAGCGCACCGAAGGATGATCGGTACGCGGCCCGGTCAGCAGCAGGCGCACATCGATGCCCCGTGCAGCAGCCTTGCGCAGCGAGCGGCGGACTTTCCAGGTTGGCAGGAAGTAAGGCGTGGCCAGCCAGATTCGCTGCTGACCGCTGTTCAATGCACGAAACAGCGACTGCAGGATGTCCCGGTGTTGCCTGGCGTCGGCGTACGCTACCCGGCCCATTCCCTTACCCATCGACGGTACTCGCGGCAGACGCGGCAAACCGAAGTGCGACACAGGTTTCCAGGCACGGCGGTGGCGGTTGGCAATCCATTGACGGTCGAATAGCAACTGCCAGTCGAGCACCAGCGGGCCGCCGATTTCCACCATCACTTCATGCCACTCGCTGGTGTCACGACCGGGGGTCCAGAACTCGTCGGTGACGCCTGTGCCACCGACCACCGCCAGTGTCTGATCGACCAGCAGCAACTTGCGGTGGTCACGGTAAAGGTTGCGTACCCAGCGCCGCCAGCTCAGGCGATTGTAGAAACGCAGCTCCACGTCAGCCTCTATCAGGCGTCGCCGCAGACTCAGGGTGAATGCCAGGCTGCCGTAATCATCGAACAGACAACGCACGCGCACACCGCGCTCGGCGGCTTGTACCAGCGCCTGAACCATCGCCTCGGCACAGGCGCCCGCCTCCACCAGGTACAGCTCCAGTTCGACTTGTTCCTGCGCAGCGGCAATCGCTGCCAGCATCCGTGGAAAAAACTGCGGCCCGTCGATCAACAGCTCATAGCGATTGCCTTCGCGCCAGGGAAACACTGCACCGCTCATGTCAGCGCGCCGTGAAAATCAGCACCGCACCCACCGGCACCGACAAACTGATGGCCGACAGGCCGGCGACTGTGCGCAAGGTTTCCAGCCCTGGCAGCAGATCGAAATCCTCCGCATCAAGTACCAGAGGTTCCAGGGTTACGACTTGAAAGCGTCGATCATCGAGGCGTGTCGCCAGCAACTCGGCGTTGTAAGCGTGCACTTTGCCGTGAAGACTGACCGTCAGTGGCAAACGCAATTCGAGTTGCGCGCCGGGGGCCAGATCCTTGATCGGCCGCAAATCGATCTGCGTGCTGATCAGCGCTTCAGGGAACGTCTTGATCTCGAACAGCTCTTTGCGCATGCGCTCATCGCGCAGCGGAATTCCGCTGTTGACCGACTCCAGTTCGACCTGCACTTGCGCCTGGCCGTTGTCGTCAACCTTGCCATGCAGCACCAGAAAGCGCTGAACTTCGGAGAGGTTGGCGTTTTTGGTGGAGATAAACGACAGACGTGAAGACTCACCGTCCAGGTACCAGTCGGCGTGGGCTGGCGAGGTAACGAAAGCCAACGGCAGCAAGGCCAGGGCTGTGCAGCAAAACCGCTTGAACATAAACACTCATGGGCAAGTAAACCTGAGCCGAACCTTAGCCTGAGTGAACGCGCTTGCAAACCGCGCCAGGCAAAAGACCGTACCTATGGGTTCAACCGACACCCCTGACGAATCCCGAGCCACGCGGCGATATGACTGCGCCCCATGCCGCTGACCGTCACGCGCTTGTTGGGAGCGTCATCGAGAAAACTGCTGACGGGTACGTACTGCGCCACATAGCCCTGGCAATAGTCCGCCGGGTTGTTCTCGACATACCGACACGAGCAATATTCCTTGGCAGTGTAGGCGCTGATGATGTCGGGGAACGCCCACAACGCAACTCGCTCCTGCCAGATCCAGCCGAGCAACACAACGATCAACAACAGCAACACGCTGAGCCGTGGCCGACGAAGAATAATTCCGGGATTCATGGCTGCACCTTCTGCGCAAATGCCGCCAGTGCCAGTCTGAGTAACTCGTTGTGCTGGTAACTGCCGTCGCGATCATCGCCATAGCGCACGATCACCAGGTTCTCGCTAGGCACCACGTAAAGCGCCTGCCCCCAATGGCCGAGCGCCGCGAAGGTGTCATCGGGTGCGTCCTCCCAAGGTCTTTCGGCGCCGTCGACCGCCCGATTGAGCCACCAATGCCCGCCGGGTACGGCTTCATCCTGATTGGCCTTGAAGCGAATGAACGGTTGGCGGTTGAACTCGACCCAGTCCTTTGGCAGCAACTGCCGGTTACCCCAGCGACCGTCGCGTTGCATCAACAAGCCGATCCGCGCCAGATCGCGCGCCGTCATATAGGCATAGGACGAGGCGACAAACGTTCCCGTGGCATCAGTCTCCCAAACGGCACTGCGAATCCCCAAGGGGCCGAACAACGCAGTCCATGGATAGTCGGCGTAGCGCTGCGCACCGACCATGGTCTTCAGCGTTGCGGACAATAGATTGCTGTCACCGCTGGAATAACGAAACGCCTGACCCGGTGGGCTGAACTCGTCATGGCCGGCAGCGAACGCGGCGATGTCCTGGCGTCCATGGGTGTAGAGCATCGCCACTATCGAAGAATTCAGCGGTGCATATTCATAGGTTTCCTGCCAATCCAGCCCCGAGGCCCAATGCAGCAAATCCGCGACGGATACATTCGGATGGCTCTGCAAGGGTGGATAAAACTTGGCCGCCGGGTCCTGCAGTTTGAACAAGCCTTCGCCATAGGCCACGCCCAGTACCGTGGCCATCAGGCTTTTACTGACGGACCAGGTCAGGTGCGGTGTGTCGGCTGTGGTTGGGCCGGCGTAGCGTTCGTAGATCAATTGCCCGTCACGAATCACCAGCAAGACATCGGTGCGAACGCCTGCACGGCTGCCGTCGTCGCGCGGTGCAAAGGCGTAATCCTCCAGGGCCTGAAGCGCCGGACCGCTGATCTTGGGTCCCGGCGACCATCGTTCAGCAGGCCAGTTTTCCGCCAGAACCGGAAGGCTGACCAGCAACATGAACAGCAGAGTCAGGCGTTTGAACACGGCAGACACTCAAAGGGATTAACCCTCTGAGCGTAGTCGAGCCAGATGACAATTTTGAAGTTTCGGTTACTCATGAGATCGCCATCGCGGGCAAGCCTTGCTCCTACGGATCTATGTCGTTTGCGGAGAATGCGCCTGACTCAATTCCGTAGGAGCAAGGCTTGCCCGCGATGAGGCCCTTCAAAGCGACTAAGATCCCGCCAACGCCTTGGCCAACCGCTTGGCCCGGGCCCCCGCCGCCAGATCGAGCACCGCCTGATCGCGCTTCCACAACGCCGCCCATTGTGGCGGTCCGTCGGCAAAGGCTTCATTGAGTGCTGCCTTGAGCCCATCAAACTGCGCAAACAACCCGCCCAGCAACACATGCCCGGCGCCGCTGTTCGGCGGTTGGCGGCAGACTTCCGCACACCCGGCCAACAGTGCCAGCAACTTCAGCTGGAGGTTTTGCGGCCAGGCGCTGTCCTGACCGACACCGTACAGCCAGGCACTCATGGCGCTGAGCACATAGATGTCTTCCAGGGTGCGGAACGGTTTGACGTACGCGTCCCAGCCATCTCCAGCGAGCAGCTCACACAACGCGTTGTCGAGAAACAGCCGGCAGTGACTGATGTCCGGCATCAGGGCGATAGCCGGCAATTTTTCAACCCGTACGCCGGGTTCGCCGGGATACACCACCGCCAGACTCAAACGCGGTGACTCGCCCTGCTCTTCGCTGCGTGCGGCGATCAACAGCCAGTCCGCCGCATCACCCGCGGTCACGAAATCCTTGCGCCCGCTCAAACGCAAATCCTTGAGCCGGGTTTGCAGGTCAGCCGGGTGCAGGCTGCGCTGTTCGGTCGCACACAATGCCCCCAGGCTCGGCGGTGCGCTGGGCCACAACATGCGCAACGCAGCCTGATACCCCACCAGAAAAGCCAACCCCGGCGTTGCCATCATCCGCCCGCCGCGCACCGCCAATTCGAACGGTGTCACCGCGCCCAATACATGCAGCAACGTCGCATACCCCTCTGCCAGATCAGGGTTTTCGGGCTGGCGCTGGTTACAGTTCAACAAGGCTTGCCAAGGCATAAACGGGTCCTCAGGGGCTGTCACACAAGCATCACCAAAGCTTCATGGCGATGACACCGGGGCTACATAGCCTGACTTTGCACAACAAAGTCGATCGACTGCAACCCAAGACGGGTGAGCAGCCCGTACGGAGATTCGCAATGACTCAGATCGCCCGCATCAGCGACACCGGCAATGAACGCCGCCTGCAAGCCGAACGCCTGATCGGCGCCGAGGCGTTGCAGGAAGCCCAGGCCCTGCGCTTCAACGTTTTCAGCGGCGAGTTCAATGCCAAGCTCAAAGGCGCAGAGTTGGGTCTGGACATGGATGACTATGATGTTCACTGCGCCCACATTGGCGTGCGTGATTTGAATAGCGGACGCCTGGTAGCAACGACGCGTTTGCTCGACCATCAGGCCGCCAGCAGCCTGGGGCGTTTTTACAGCGAAGAAGAATTCAGCCTGCACGGCCTGGTCCATCTGCAAGGTCCGATCCTGGAAATCGGTCGCACCTGCGTCGACCCGGCCTACCGTAACGGCGGCACCATCGCCGTGCTCTGGGGCGAGTTGGCCGAAGTGCTGAATCAGGGCGGCTACAGCTACCTGATGGGTTGCGCGAGCATCCCGATGCACGACGGCGGCATTCAGGCCCAAGCGATCATGCAGCGCTTGCGTGAACGCTATCTGTGCACCGAGCACCTGCGTGCCGAACCGAAGAAACCGCTGCCGACCCTCGACATCCCGTCCAACGTGATCGCCGAAATGCCGCCACTGCTCAAGGCCTACATGCGCCTGGGCGCGAAGATCTGCGGCGAGCCGTGCTGGGACGAAGACTTCCAGGTCGCCGACGTGTTCATCCTGCTCAAGCGCGACGAACTGTGCCCGCGTTACGCCAAGCACTTCAAGGCGGCTGTGTAATGCGCCGGCTAAGGGTGTACGCGCGGATCGCGCGAGTGCTGCTGGTGGTCGCGCTGGGCTTGAGCATGGCCAGCGTGTTCGGGCTGTTCGAGCGCATGGGGGTGGCCAACTCGATGCTGCGGCGCCAACGCTGGTCGCGGTTTTTCATGACGCGGCTGAGCAACGCCCTGCCCTTTCGCGTAACGGTCCACGGCGAACTGCCGCAAAAGCCGATGCTCTGGGTCAGCAACCATGTGTCCTGGACCGACATCCCGCTGCTGGGCATGCTTACGCCTTTGTCCTTCCTGTCCAAGGCCGAAGTGCGTACCTGGCCGGTCGCCGGCTGGTTGGCGGCCAAGGCTGGCAGTCTGTTCATTCGTCGGGGTTCAGGTGACAGCCAACTGATCCGCAAACAGATGAGCCGCCACCTGGAGCAAGCCCATCCGTTGCTGATGTTCCCGGAAGGCACCACCACCGATGGCCGTTCGTTGCGCACCTTTCATGGTCGCTTGCTGTCCGCGGCCATCGACGCAGACGTGGCGCTGCAACCGGTGGCCGTTCGTTATCTGCGCGACGGCCAGATCGACCCGCTCGCCCCGTTCATTGGCGATGACGACTTGCTCTCGCACTTGATGCGCCTGTTCGCCAACGATCAGGGTGACGTCGAGATCCATTTGCTCACACCGATTGCCTGCCACGGCCAGGAACGCGCGGCACTGGCCTTTGCGGCGCAGCAAGCGGTGCAGAAGGCGTTGTTTGGGACAATCCCGGAAACACAGCAACGCCCTTTGCGTCCTGCGATCGCGGCCTGACGCAAATCCCCTGTGGGAGCAGCCGGGCGGCTGCTCCCACATTAGATTTGTGCAGTCAGATGGTTATGCGCAAACCGTTGCAACTCTGGATAGAACAACCGGAAATCATCGCTCAACGGTTCATACAACCGCTGCAACTCCTCCATCGCCGCGGCCAGTTCTTCAGGTCGCGACAGGCGCCGTGAAATCCCCCGCAGCACCTGGTCCAGCACCGCAAACTCTCGATAAGAACCAAGCCAGTCATTCGCCTCCATGTGCGGGGCAATCTGCGCCAGTCGCCCAGGCAACTGCGGTTCGGCAGCCAGCACCCGGTACACATCCGAGGTGAACTGTTCCAACGGTCGGTCAGCGTAAAGCGTCCAGTCCCGCGCCAGGCAATGGTCGAAAAACACATCAAGCACGATCCCGGCATACCGCCGTCGCGTCAGCGTAAATCGCGACAACGCCAGGTCGACCAACGGATGGCGGTCGGTAAACACGTCGATGCTGCGATGCAGCTGAATGGCCGCTTCGATCTCCGGATTGAACTGCCCTTGCAGCCGACCTTTGACGAAATCGCCATACAAGCTGCCGAGCAATTGACCGGGACGCTGGCCACCGAGATGAAGATGTGCGAGATAGTTCATGGGCGCAGCTTAGCACTGCCCCCTTGTATTTTTACAATCAACATATCGTTATAACTCGATATACCGATTTAGGCTGACATCAGATCAAAATCATATTTGTATATCGCGAAATACCGATTTAAAGTTCGCCTCATCGCGATATAACGTTTTATCAACCCGAGCACTGCCATGCCCACCATTGACCTCGACGAAATAATAAAAGCCCTGGCGCACCCGGTACGGCGAGAAATCCTGCACTGGCTCAAAGACCCCACCGTCGAATTCCCCGACCAATCCCACAGTAACGAGCACGGCGTCTGTGCCGGGCAGATCGATCAACGTTGCGGTTTGTCGCAGTCCACTGTTTCCGCCCATCTGGCGACCTTGCAACGCGCCGGCCTGATCAGCAGCCGTAAAGTCGGCCAGTGGCATTTTTTCAAACGCAACGAGGAAACCATTCAGGAGTTCCTCCGCACCTTCAGCAAAGAGCTCTGACCCTTTAGCCGATAAGGAATCGACAATGCCCCTCTCGCTACTCATTCTGGCCCTGAGCGCCTTCGCCATCGGCACCACCGAGTTCGTCATCATGGGCTTGCTGCCCGATGTGGCGGCCGACCTTGGTGTGTCGATCCCTGGCGCCGGGTGGCTGGTGACCGGCTACGCCCTGGGCGTGGCCATCGGCGCGCCGTTCATGGCACTGGCCACCGCCAGACTGCCACGCAAGGCTGCACTGGTCGCGTTGATGGGCATTTTCATCATCGGCAACCTGCTCTGCGCCCTGGCCAGTGATTATCAGGTGCTGATGTTCGCCCGCGTCGTCACCGCCCTGTGCCATGGCGCGTTCTTTGGTATCGGCTCAGTGGTGGCGGCAGGTCTGGTGCCTGCCAACAAGCGTGCTTCGGCCGTGGCCCTGATGTTCACCGGCCTGACCCTGGCCAACGTGCTGGGCGTACCGCTGGGCACTGCGTTGGGTCAGGAAGCCGGCTGGCGCTCGACCTTCTGGGCGGTGACCGTGATCGGCGTGATTGCGCTGATCGGCCTGATCCGCTTCCTGCCGGCCAAACGCGACGAAGAAAAACTCGACATGCGCGCCGAACTGCGCGCCCTCAAAGGCGCCGGTATCTGGCTGTCGTTGAGCATGACCGCCCTGTTCGCCGCATCGGTCTTCACCTTGTTCACCTATGTCGCACCGCTGCTGGGTGAAGTCACCGGGGTCTCGCCACGTGGCGTGACCTGGACCCTGGTGCTCATCGGATTGGGCCTGACGGTCGGCAACATCATCGGCGGCAAGCTGGCTGACAAAGGCATGGCGGCGACACTGATTGGCGTGTTCATCAGCATGGCGGTGGTTTCCACCGTGCTGACCTGGACCAGCGTTGCATTGATCCCGACCGAAATCACCCTGTTCCTCTGGGCCACCGCGTGCTTTGCCGCCGTCCCCGCCCTGCAAGTGAATGTAGTGACCTTCGGCAACGCGGCACCGAACCTGGTGTCGACCCTGAACATCGGCGCTTTCAATGTCGGCAATGCACTCGGTGCCTGGGTCGGCGGCAGCGTCATCGCCCACGGTTTCGGCCTGACCAGCGTGCCCCTCGCGGCCGCTGCGCTGGCGATCCTGGCGCTGCTGGTGACCCTGATTACTTTCCGTCAGAGCGGTAATCCCGAACTGGCCCCTGCTACCAACTGATACCTCACGAGGGTTGTATTAAATGACGACTATTTTCGATCCGATCACACTTGGCGACTTGCAACTGGCAAACCGCATCATCATGGCGCCACTGACCCGCTGCCGCGCCGACGAAGGCCGCGTACCGAACGCACTGATGGCTGAATACTACGTGCAGCGCGCGTCCGCCGGCCTGATCCTCAGCGAGGCCACGTCGGTCACGCCGATGGGCGTCGGCTACCCGGACACCCCCGGCATCTGGTCCAACGACCAGGTGCGCGGCTGGAGCAACGTGACCAAAGCGGTGCACGGCGCCGGTGGCAAAATCTTCCTGCAGCTGTGGCATGTGGGCCGGGTTTCCCACCCGTCCTACCTGAACGGCGAAGCACCGGTTGCACCGAGCGCCATCCAGCCAAAAGGTCATGTCAGCCTGGTTCGCCCACTGGCCGACTACCCAACGCCACGCGCACTGGAAACCGCTGAAATCGCCGATATCATCGACGCTTACCGCGTCGGTGCGGAAAACGCCAAGGCTGCCGGTTTCGACGGCGTGGAAATCCACGGCGCCAACGGCTACCTGCTCGACCAATTCCTGCAAAGCAGCACCAACCAGCGCACCGACAATTACGGTGGCTCCCTGGAAAACCGTGCTCGCCTGTTGCTGGAAGTGACCGACGCCGCCATCGAAATCTGGGGTGCAGGTCGCGTCGGTGTGCACCTGGCACCCCGCGCCGACTCCCACGACATGGGTGACGACAACCTGTCCGAGACCTTTACCTACGTCGCTCGCGAACTGGGCAAACGCGGCATCGCGTTCATTTGCTCGCGCGAGAAAGAAGCCGGCGACAGCCTCGGCCCACAATTGAAAGAAGCTTTCGGCGGCCCGTACATTGCCAACGAACGATTCACCAAGGACAGCGCCAACGCCTGGCTCTCGAGCGGCAAGGCCGATGCAGTCGCCTTCGGCGTGCCGTTCATTGCCAACCCGGACCTGCCGGCACGCCTGAAAGCCGATGCACCATTGAACGAACCGCGTCCAGAGCTGTTCTACGGCAAGGGTCCGGTTGGTTATATCGACTATCCAACGTTGTAAGTTCCATTCATAAAAAAGCCCGGGTAGAAGTACCCGGGCTTTATGGGTAGACGTTCAACTAATGAAACAACATCTGCATTGCACCAAAACTTACAGCGGGGTTACTTTGAACCACCAACAAAACCAACAAGTGCCCCAGCATGGACGCACCACCACACAACAACCTCACGTTCACACTGACTCTCAGCAACCTCACAGATTCGATACTCTGGCGGGACGATGTCGTCCTGGATGATACTCCGCCAGCATTCCCCTCCAAAATCATGCCGCTCAGCACTCAACTAATTACTTTGAAAGGCAATCCACAGCTGCCGCAAAGCATCAATATCGACTACAACATTAGAAAAACCATCTTTAGCACTCAGGCCGTTTACACTAATTACCGTCAAACCGTGCATATCAAAACAGCCTTTGAATACACTCATCGAAAACGCCTGAATCATCGGCCACCGAAAGTTGAATTCTTTTGGGAGCACCACGCGCTGTCCGTTGGGGAGGTACCGATCTACAGTCAGTCCTTTCTTGAAGCTAAAAGCGACAGCTTCCCCTACAACTACAATGTGCTCGCTGTCATCATGGAGCGCTGAACCGTGGTCCGATAAGTCCCTGAAACCACTTACTTAATCGAAAGGAATCGACATGAACGACATCAAAGACACCAGCAACAACTACGAAGACCTGTTCTCGTTTTTCAACTACACATCCATTGGAGTGCTTTACAACCTGACGCCGCTTCTATTCAGCGAGGAAAACCAGCAAGCACTGGATGAGTTGATTGGGGTCGCCAAGGTTGAATTGATCAGCCTGTTAGATCAAATTAATTCGGAGCACGCCCAGAACAAAAAAATCGAACAGTGGCGAAATCAAAACAAGCGCTCGAACATCACTCGCGTGATAGTCAAACTCATCAACAACTCCTCTCACACGTTTAAAATTGCACAGACCAGCTTGCCACTGCACACATCAGAGCGTGAGTCATTCCTGCTCCCCGCGTACGGCAATACAGCATTCAAATCCGATTTCGCCTATACATACGCCTATCCTTGGCAAAAAAACAAAATCATGTTCAATCAGTTCGTGGATTTTATCGATCAGAACGTCGGGGTACGTTTTGATCTCGGCATGATAATGAATACGTCCTTCGGCGTTCTGTCGCCAACACACAGGGCAAGGGTAAAAAACACCGTCACCTCCATTGGCTCATCCAAAATCAATTGCTCAACCCAAATCACGAGCATGGGAGAGAATGAGCCTTTCAATTTCGAGGTGGAAATCACGCTGGGCTGAAGCAGCGCCCATTCCGGATTGCTCTCACCTTTTCACATCTACGACACAAAATTCCTACAAAATACGTAGCTTGCTACCTGTCATCGCGAAGCGCGTCCGTATATAAAAGCACCCATTACGACAACGCGGGCGAAGAGTTGACCTTCGCCCGCGTCTATTGACAGAAACGAATCCGATTACGCATCTTGTTTCATTTGCGCAGGCTGGGGCTCAAGCGCAGCATATCCAACCCTGTATCGACCCAACGCTCGGCTTCGGAGTGCAGTTGAAAACTGTCAGGAGCGAGCAGCCACTGATACAGGATGCCATTGATGTAGGCATGCATGCTGATCGCCGCACGGGCAGTGTCGAGGTTTTCCGGCATCTGCCCCCGATTCACCGCATTACGCAGGGCCAGGCCGATGCGCACATTGCAATCGAGGCTGACCTCCCGGCGCTGCTGGCGCAGATCACACATTTCATCAGTGAATTCGCACTTGTGGAACAGAATCTCATTGATGCGTCGGGTCTTCGGGTCCAGGGCAACTTGATGAAACAAATGAATCAGCAGTTTGCGCATGCATCCCAGCGGATCCTCTTCCTCTTCACTTTCGCTCGCCCGGGCCATCTCATCCAGCGGCTCATGCAAGCTGTCGAGCATGGCCTGAACCAGATCGGCCTTATTGCTGAAATGCCAGTAGATGGCCCCGCGCGTAACACCGGCCAGGGTAGCGATGTCCGCCAGTGTCGTGCGCGCCACGCCCCTTTCGTAAAAGGCCTTTTCTGCCGCTTCGAGTATCTGGCTGCGGGTTTCTTGAGCTTCCTCTTTGGTGCGACGGACCATGGCAGTAAAACCTCAATCAGGAATGCTTCAGCGATGTCTGTACACCGTCTGAACAAATGTGGGGGCGAGCGCTCTGAGGTCTCGTCCCCAGCCTACAATTCTCACCTTGCATCGACTTTTGTAACCGGGTGGTTACTGAGTCAGGCTATTTACAAACAACCATGAACGTAAGTATATTCCTTAGCAAGCTACTTATCCACCCGGTACAATTTTTTTACCTTTCCACTTTTCTGGTGCGCCTGTTGCGCGCCTGACCCGAGGATCTTCATGCAATTCAAGCCAGCTGTTACCGCTCTGGTTACTGCCGTCGCCCTGGCATCGCTGCTCAGCGGATGTAAAAAGGAAGAGGCGGCCCCTGCCGCTCCAGCCCCTCAGGTCGGCGTCGTAACCCTTCAACCTCAAGCCTTTACCCTGACATCCGAGCTGCCGGGCCGCACAACGGCCTACCGCATCGCGGAAGTTCGTCCACAGGTCAACGGCATCATTCTCAAGCGCCTGTTTAAAGAAGGCGGCGAAGTGAAGGAAGGCCAGCAGCTTTATCAGATCGACCCTTCGGTCTATGAAGCCACGCTGAATAGTGCGCAAGCCAATCTGCAATCGACCAAGTCGATTTCCGATCGCTACAAACAACTGGTCAGCGAGCAAGCCGTAAGCCGTCAGGAATACGACACCGCCGTGGCCAACCGCCTGCAATCGGAAGCGGCCCTGAAAAGCGCGCAGATCAATGTGCGCTACACCAAGGTTTATGCGCCGATTTCCGGTCGCATCGGCCGCTCTTCGGTTACCGAAGGTGCGCTGGTCAACAATGGTCAGGCAGACGCCATGGCCGTGATCCAGCAACTGGACCCGATCTACGTCGACGTTACCCAGTCCTCGGTCGAGCTGCTGGAACTGCGCCGCGAACTGGAAAGCGGTCGTCTGCAAAAGGCTGGCGAGAATGCCGCCATGGTCAAGCTGACCCTCGAAGACGGCAGCCAGTACAAGCAACAAGGCAAGCTTGAGTTCTCTGAAGTGTCGGTCGACCAGACCACCGGTTCCGTGACCTTGCGCGCCGTGTTCCCGAACCCGGACCACACCCTGCTGCCGGGCATGTTCGTTCATGCACAACTGCAAGCAGGTGTGAACGCGGCGGCGATTCTCGCGCCGCAACAGGGCGTGACCCGTGACCTCAAAGGGGCGCCAACCGCTCTGGTGGTCGGTGCGGACAACAAGGTCGAACTGCGTCAGCTCAAGGCCAGTCGCACCGTTGGCAGCCAATGGCTGGTTGAAGACGGCCTCAAGGCCGGCGATCGCCTGATCACCGAAGGACTGCAATTCGTCAGACCGGGCGTTGAAGTCAAAGTCAGCGAAGCGACTAACATAGCAGCGAAAAACCCGGCCCCTGCGCAGGCATCAAACAAAGTAGCAGGCGGCAAAGCGGAGTAAACCATGTCGAAATTTTTTATCGACCGTCCAATTTTCGCCTGGGTAATTGCCCTGGTGATCATGTTGGTCGGGGCACTATCGATCCTCAAGTTGCCGATCAACCAATACCCGAGCATCGCCCCGCCGGCGATCGCCATTTCCGTCACCTACCCGGGTGCTTCTGCACAAACCGTGCAGGACACCGTGGTACAGGTGATCGAACAGCAGCTCAACGGTATCGATAACCTGCGTTATGTGTCCTCGGAAAGTAACTCCGACGGCAGCATGACCATTACCGCGACCTTCGAGCAGGGCACCAGCTCCGATACCGCACAGGTTCAGGTCCAGAACAAACTGAACCTGGCCACCCCGCTGCTGCCGCAAGAAGTGCAGCAACAGGGTATCCGCGTGACCAAGGCAGTGAAAAACTTCCTGATGGTCATCGGCGTGGTCTCGCGCGACGGCAGCATGACCAAGGACGACCTGTCCAACTACATCGTTTCCAACATGCAGGACCCGATCTCACGGACTGCCGGTGTCGGTGACTTCCAGGTGTTTGGTGCCCAGTACGCCATGCGTATCTGGCTCGACCCGGCCAAGTTGAACAACTTCAACCTGACCCCGGTCGATGTCAAAACCGCCATCGCCGCGCAGAACGTCCAGGTTTCCTCCGGTCAACTCGGCGGCCTGCCCGCCCTGCCCGGCCAACAACTGAACGCGACGATCATCGGCAAGACCCGCTTGCAGACAGCCGAGCAGTTCAAGGAAATCCTGCTCCGGGTCAACAAGGACGGCTCGCAGGTTCGCCTGTCTGATGTCGCCGATGTCGGCCTCGGTGGCGAGAACTACAGCGTCAGCGCCCAGTTCAACGGCAGCCCGGCTTCCGGTCTGGCAGTGAAACTGGCCAACGGCGCCAACGCCCTCGACACCGCTAAAGCGCTACGCAAGACCATCGACAACCTCAAGCCGTTCTTCCCGCAAGGGATGGAAGTGGTGTTCCCGTACGACACCACTCCGGTGGTGACCGAGTCGATCAAGGGTGTGGTTGAAACCCTGGTCGAAGCGATCGTGCTGGTATTCCTGGTGATGTTCCTGTTCCTGCAAAACTTCCGCGCCACAGTCATCACCACCATGACCGTACCGGTGGTTCTGCTGGGTACGTTCGGGATCCTCGCGGCGTTCGGTTTCAGCATCAACACCCTGACCATGTTCGGCATGGTGCTCGCCATCGGCTTGCTGGTGGACGATGCCATCGTCGTGGTGGAAAACGTCGAACGGGTGATGAGCGAAGAAGGACTCTCGCCCAAGGAAGCCACCAAGAAATCCATGGGCCAGATCCAGGGGGCACTGGTCGGTATCGCGTTGGTTCTGTCGGCAGTACTGCTGCCGATGGCGTTCTTCAGCGGTTCGACCGGGGTGATCTACAAGCAGTTCTCGATCACCATCGTTTCGGCCATGGCGTTGTCGGTCCTGGTGGCCTTGATCTTCACCCCGGCGCTTTGCGCCACCATGCTCAAGGCAATTCCGAAAGGCGAGCACGGCGCTCCGAAACGCGGCTTCTTCGGCTGGTTCAACCGTAACTTCGACCGTAGCGTCAAAAGCTACGAGCGCGGTGTCGGCAACATGCTCAAGCACAAGGCGCCGTTCCTGCTGGCCTACATCATCATCGTCGTCGGCATGATCTGGCTGTTCACCCGCATTCCAACGGCGTTCCTGCCGGAAGAAGACCAGGGCGTACTGTTTGCCCAGGTCCAGACCCCGGCCGGCTCCACCTCCCAGCGTACCCAAGTGGTCGTGGACGAGATGCGGGAATTCCTGCTGCGTCCTGGCAAGGACGGCGGTGAAGGCGATGCGGTGAACTCGGTGTTTACCGTGACCGGCTTCAACTTTGCCGGCCGTGGCCAGAGCTCGGGCATGGCGTTCATCATGCTCAAGCCTTGGGGTGAGCGGAACGCCGACAACAGCGTGTTCAAGGTCGCGGCCCGTGCCCAACAGCACTTCTTCACCTTCCGTGACGCCATGGTGTTCGCTTTCGCGCCACCTGCGGTACTGGAACTGGGTAACGCCACCGGTTTCGACGTGTTCCTGCAGGATCGCGCCGGCATCGGTCACGACAAGTTGATGGCTGCCCGCAACCAGTTCCTCGGTATGGCGGCGCAGAGCAAGGTGCTGTCGCAGGTGCGTCCGAACGGCCTGAACGACGAACCGCAATACCAGCTGGAAATCGACGATGAAAAGGCCAGTGCCTTGGGCATCACGATGGCCGACATCAACAGCACGCTGTCAATCGCGCTGGGCAGTAGCTACGTCAACGACTTCATCGACCGTGGTCGAGTGAAAAAGGTTTACGTACAAGGCCAGCCGGGTGCTCGCATGAGCCCTGAAGACCTGAAGAAATGGTACGTACGCAACAGCCACGGCACCATGGTTCCGTTCTCCGCGTTCGCCAAGGGCGAGTGGATCTACGGCTCGCCGAAACTGGCGCGTTACAACGGCGTAGAGGCCGTGGAAATCCTCGGTACTCCGGCGCCTGGCTACAGTACCGGTGAGGCCATGGCCGAAGTCGAAGCCCTGGCCCAGAAACTGCCGGCAGGCGTGGGTATTTCCTGGACTGGTCTGTCGTATGAGGAGCGTCTGTCCGGCTCGCAAGCTCCGGCGCTGTACGCCTTGTCGTTGCTGATGGTCTTCCTCTGTCTGGCAGCGCTGTACGAAAGCTGGTCGATTCCGATTGCGGTAATGCTGGTTGTACCGCTGGGGATCATCGGTGCCCTGCTCGCCACCAGCCTGCGCGGCCTGTCCAACGACGTGTACTTCCAGGTGGGTCTATTGACCACCATCGGTCTGGCGGCGAAAAACGCCATTCTGATTGTCGAATTTGCCAAGGAACTGCATGAACAAGGGCGCAGCCTGACTGACGCAGCCATCGAAGCCTGTCGGATGCGTTTGCGACCGATCATCATGACCTCGCTGGCGTTCGTCCTCGGCGTGGTACCGCTGGCCATTTCCACCGGCGCAGGTTCGGGTAGCCAGCATGCGATCGGTACCGGCGTCATCGGCGGTATGCTGACGGCCACCGTACTGGCGATCTTCTGGGTCCCACTGTTCTTTGTCACCGTGTCGTCGATGGGTCAACGCAAGACTGCGGACCAGGATGTCGACGCTATTGAAACTCCTAAAGAGGCTGGCCAATGAGCAAGTCACTACTCTCTCTAGCCATCGCCGCGTTCGTGCTCGGTGGCTGCTCGCTGATACCGGATTATCAGCAGCCTGCCGCACCGATTGCGGCGCAATACCCAGAAGGTCCGGCGTATTCGCCGGCCCAGGCCGCAAGCCAGGCCGCCGCCGAACAAGGCTGGAAGCAGTTTTTCCGTGACCCGGCGCTGCAACAGCTGATCCAGACCGCTCTGGAGAACAACCGCGACCTGCGTGTCGCGGCGCTGAACATCGACGCCTTTGCGGCCCAATACCGCATCTCGCGCGCCGACCTGTTCCCGGCCGTCTCGGCGACCGGCACCGGCAGCCGTCAGCGGGTTCCGGCGCGGATGTCGCAAACCGGCAAAGAGGGCATCACCAGCTCCTACTCGGCCACCGTGGGCGTCAGCGCCTATGAACTCGACCTGTTCGGTCGCGTTCGCAGCCTGAACGAACAAGCGCTGCAATCGTACTTCGCCACTGAAGAAGCACGCCGTAGCACCCAGATCAGCCTGGTGGCCAGCGTGGCCAACGCCTACCTGACCTGGCAGGCCGACAAGGAACAGCTGAAACTGTCCCAGGACACCCTCGCCACCTTCGAAGAAAGCTACCGGCTTACCGCCCGTAGCAACGAAGTCGGCGTGGCGTCGGCGCTGGACCTGAGCCAGTCGCGTACGGCCGTGGAAACTGCCCGGGTCCAACAGGCGAAATTCACTCGCTTGGTGGCTCAGGATGAAAACAGTCTGGCGCTGCTGTTGGGCACCGGTTTACCGGCCAACCTGGCAGCGGGCAAACCGTTGTCCGATGACCTGCTCAGCGAAGTACCGGCCGGTCTGCCGTCCGACCTGCTGCAACGTCGCCCGGACATCCTTGAAGCCGAACACAAGCTCAAGGCTGCCAACGCCAACATCGGCGCGGCACGGGCAGCGTTCTTCCCGAGCATCAGCCTGACCGCCAATGCCGGCACCCTGAGCCCGGATCTCTCCGGTCTGTTCAAGGGGGGGTCGGGGACCTGGCTGTTCCAGCCACAAATCAACCTGCCGATCTTCAATGCCGGCGCCCTGAGCGCCAGCCTGGATTACTCGAAAATCCAGAAAGACATCACGATCGCGCAGTACGAGAAGTCGATCCAGACCGCCTTCCAGGAAGTCTCCGACGGCCTCGCCGCACGCCTGACCTTCAACGAACAGTTGCAGGCCCAGCGTGATCTGGTGGCCGCCAACCAGAATTACTACCGCCTGGCCGAGCGTCGCTACCGCATCGGTGTCGACAGCAATCTGACCTTCCTCGACGCCCAGCGTCAGTTGTTCAGCGCGCAGCAATCGTTGATCACCGACCGCCTGTCGCAACTGATCAGCGAAGTGAATCTGTACAAGGCACTGGGCGGTGGCTGGAACGCGCAAACCGCGAAGAACGAGCCGGTGAAAGAACAAGCACCGAAGCTGAAAATGTTCTGATAGCAATGTTCTGAAGCAAAAACGAAGCCCACCATTTGGTGGGCTTTTTTTGGGCTGTGTCCCGCGTAGGAGCCTGCGCCTACGTCGATTCAGGTGGATCGAGGTTATCCAGCGCCCGATTCACCGCCAACTCGGCCAGGGAAATCATCTGTTGAATCGCCAGCGCGGTATTGCGCTTGGGGCCTTCGAGCTCAAAGGCCAGATCGCTGGCCATGACATTGACCGAGGCGAGGGTTTCGCAGGCGTGGGCCAGCAGGGTTTCAGAGTCGACGTCGGGGGCGATGACGAAAATGCAGCCGGGGCGTCGGTCGGCTAACAATGTCTTGGTCTCAGGCAGTACCAGGTAGTGGTCGAGCGCACGGTGCGCGGCGGCGTGGAGTTCTTTTGAGTCGAGGGAGGCGTAGGGGGAAACGGGGTCGGTTTCAGGCGGATTTGGAGTGGCTTTGAACATGGTATTGGGTCCTTAAGGTTGGAGCTGCCACCACTTCGCGACTAAACAAAGGGTGGCGGCTGTACGCAGGTTAGTCGACCGGGGACCCAAGGAAATCCGGCGCGCCGAAGCGCCCTGCGCACAGCCACCATCAAGTGCAGGGATAAAGAATACCTGACTGATTGTTGCGTGATGCGCCTTGGAGAACCGCGAGCGACTAAACCCGATCACTGATAATCAGCGACACGAAAACAATAGAGGCGACGCCCAAAGCGCACAAGCCGGCGGATTCTGGCGCAGGTGTAGGCCGTGACGCAAGGCGTTGTAGCTTCTGATGGGCACTACGTAGGCAAGCTTAAACACCCGTAGCTAGCCTTCATCACCGTTTTTTGGGGGACCCATTTCAAATGACAGAACGCCTCACCCTCCAACCCCATTGACCAGAAACACCGGCTCCTCCAGATAGTTGAGTCCCAGCCGGTTTTCGAACAGTTCATCGCGTAATGCCGCGGTGGTGAAACAGCCCAGCCCAAGGGCGGTGGCCACCAGTGAAAAGGTCTGACTCAGATGCCCCACATCCATCAACGCCACTCGCAGTGCCCGGCTGAACTCGTACTTCCAGGCCATCCGCTCGACCCGCGCCGTGGACACAAACACTGCCGCTGCGTCCTTGATCCACGGCTGTTCACCACAGGCTTCGCTGATCCAGACTCGCGGGTCTTCCCGTGACAGCAGCTCAAGCCCGTGGCGGCGTACCGAATAGTGGTAAAGACCGCGTTCGAAACCTTGCACATTCATCAGCACCGCATACACCTCGGTGCCCTGCAGCGAACCGCCGGCCGGTGAGGTTTTCTTCAGGAAATAATCCCCCATGCGGTTCTGCTCCATGACCGTCGCGCCCCAGGTGTAGTAGAGCAACAGGGACAATCGCTGCGCGCTCAACGGCTGGTCACTGAAGGTTCGCGACGTGCGGCGCTCGCACAGCGAGTCGAGCAATGTCGATTGGGCGATCGCGCAGGAAGGCGCCAGCAGCGGGTTTTCCAGGGCAACGAAAGGATGGGAGAAATAATCCTTGAACGCCGACGGCTGGCGTCGCGCCGAGGCCTTTTGCTCAAGCTGCGTTTCCAGGTCGCTGACGCTGATGTAGGGCGTATGCGACCCGGTCCGGGTGCTCAGGTAAAACTCCAGCGCCGCGTCCCAATGGGCCCAAAGGCTGGCCGGCTGGCTACGCTCAACGCAAGTGTCAGTGTCAGAGGGCGTCTCGACCGGTTGCAGGACACCCTGGCTGATCAGTTCCCGCAGGAACGCCAGGTTGTCGTCCTGCTCGGGACTCTGCAAAACACCCGGCAGCAACAAGGCACTGCCCAGTGTCTGGGGAGTCAGGAAGTGGCGCAGCAACGGCAGAAACTTCACACCGAATTCCAGACTCAGGTCCCACTGCCGATCCCGGATAAAAAACGATGCCGAGCCGACGCTGAGCCAGGTGCTTTCCCTGAGTTTCAACAGGGTTTGCGCCCCCTGCTCGAGTTGCGTTTGCGGCTCCTGCCGGGCAAAACCCCGCCAGTACAAGGCCTTGGGCCGAAGGGACTTGATGGCCGTGATCAACGTCAACAATTCTGCATCATCGGTTTTGCGGGAAATATCCCACTCAAGGGTGATCGCTTTCACCGGCGATGAATCAAACAAGTGACGCAAGATGTCCCAATCCCGCCGCGGATGGCCGGTATGTATTTCAATCAGCCGGTCCAGCGGCAACGAACGCAAGTAGTTGTTCAGGTCGTAACCCAGGGTTCTGGCGGTCGCGATCGCGCTGTCGAGGTCCAGCAGAAAGCCCGAGCCACTGCGTTCCACCACCCTGGAGATGAACGCGCCTTCAGATGGTTCTTGTGCATCGTGCAACGAAAACAACCGTGGCGCGTTTTCAAGCACCAGTGGCGTTGCCGTGAGGTCACGCAATTCGATGGCGTTGGCCACCACCGTGTCAGCCACCTCTTGGGCCAGAGTCGGCAAAATGAAATGCTGAGTGTCGCCACCGTGGAACCGCGACCAGGAAATATGCTCAGCCAACCAGGGTGAGCGGGTTTTCTCGCACAGCCGCCGAGTCATTTGCAAAAACTCGCGGTCCATCGCGATGCCCACGCTGCCCAAGGACAAACTGGAAGAATGCAGCAAGCTCGGTACTTGCACAGCGAGCTCAAGCAGACGCGGTTCCAGAATGCAGTGCGTCGGCTGAAACTCGACGTAATCGAAGGGCAGCAAGCCCTCGGCGAGAATCCGTTCGACGGTCGGGTCGAGCCCCTCCCACGATAACTCACCCTGAGGCGTGCGCCGTGGCAAATGGTATTCCAGCCCGACGCCGGCCTCGGGAAATTGCGAAGCATCAAACATCGCCATGTCCGCCTCCCTGGCGTTAACCGGTCAGGCCCAGCATGCGTTTAGCCCCTGCCGCAGCCCCCGATATCGCCAACAACCCGGCGTGCTGACTTTCCAGCGCTCTGACTTCTTGAACCAGGTTTTCCAGCAGTTGGCGCCCTTGAGGGGTGAAATCGGTGCTGGCTTCGAAATCGGGCAACGCCTTGATCAAGCCTTGCAGGATGAACACCAGGCGCTTTTGCGCCCGCTGCAGTTCATGGGACGAGCGCGAACGAACCCGCTCCAGGTATTTGACCAACGCGACGTACACGAAAAACGCATGGAAATAGCCATAGAGGTCACGCTTCTGCCCCGACCACGGCAAGGTGAACAACGCCTCCCGCGAGGTCTCATCCTTGACGACCGGGCACACTTCGACAATGTTGTAGAGCAATTGATGAGTCGCCTCATGCACCAGCGACTCTTCCAGGTCGAGTATTGAATCATCCCGGTTCGATACGAGGATGATCCCGGTGAAGCGCGAAGCCGAACAGCTTCGAAATGAACCATCGGGTAAATAACAGATGGACTTGACCAGTTTTCTAAACTGTTCACGACAGGCGGGCCACGTGTGCTCTATCCGCAACAGCGCAATATTCACCACATCGCAAAAGAAACTCACGGAATGACCATGACGCTCCAATTGTTTACGGGTCGCTTCATCCCCCGGAAATTCATAACTGGGCGGCGCCACTCTCGTCACCAACGGATCAACATCAAACTGATACACCGGGGGACAATAATCATTCATGTGAACACTGTCGTTTTTTTTCACCCGCGCCAGCATCAGTGGGAACTCGATCAACATTTGCTCTAACGCTTCAGTATTCGCCGCCTTTTTCGTGATGACCAGGTTGGCATAATGAGCAGTCAATACACTCCACACTTGAAACACCGGATCATTAATAATCACGCGCTGCT
Source organism: Pseudomonas fluorescens HK44 (assembly GCF_000217955.3). Taxonomy (GTDB): domain Bacteria; phylum Pseudomonadota; class Gammaproteobacteria; order Pseudomonadales; family Pseudomonadaceae; genus Aquipseudomonas; species Aquipseudomonas fluorescens_AQ. Next base: position 64,378 of record NZ_AFOY02000028.1, read on the forward strand.
CGCGGGTCGGCGGCACGATAAGATTAAACGCCTGCTCGAAAAACTCCGCCAGCTGCGGAGCATTGGGAAATAGTTGAAAAAGTTCGGTGTACAGCGCAACAAAGCTTGTGTAGCGATTGCGACTGACACGTTCCAGCAATACCTCAAATCGTGAAAGCTCCGTGTCCGGCAGGAATGTCGTGCCCTGAAACAACTCGTCATCGGATAGCTCACGCAGACCACTGTTCCCGATTTCCATTTTTCAACCTTCCCTTAGGTAGGCGGCAACGGCTTCGCCATCGTCAGACTGGCGACGCCATACCCTGATTGTTCATAAAGACGACGCGCCGCATCGTTGCGACCAAAGACATGCAGTCGCACTTCTTCGCATCCCGCCTGGCGTGCCCATGACTCGAGGGCCGACAGTGATTGTTTTGCATAACCCCGGCGGCGCTCTCCGGGGTCAATGTAAATGTCCAGAATGAAGGCACTCTTGCCGGCACAGGTGTGTCGCTCGGCGACCCACAACTCGCCAATGCGACGCGCTTGATCCTTGATCACCCAGAGTTGGTTTTTTTCAGTCAACCGCCCTTGCGGCAACAATTGCTCGAAGACACTACGGGCCCTTTGCCCGGCCTCCTCATGGGCCCACTCCCCCGCGACGACCATACCGTCACCATATTCAGCAACGGCTCTTTCGGCGAACGTTGCAAAGTCCGCGTTATCCATTGGAGCCAAGGTGACAGACATGAGTCATTCACTCCGCGCTCGACCGCTGTGCCTCATGACATTTCATAAAGCCATTCGGCGTACCTGCGTGAAAGACCCACCTTTCGGGGTACGCCAAATGGCATCACCGGCCGTTAATCCATGCGCGCTTGCTGTTGCTGGGTATCAAATATGGCACGCGTCCCCAGATTACTTCGAATACCGGCAGAGGCGGCTGACAGTTTTGCAGCATCAATGCCTTTAACCGCCGCAATTTCATCAGCACTTAGATGCACACCAATATTTTTAGCTGCCGTGGCAGGATCATTGTGAAGTGCATCGGCAAACCCCGGATCCAGCACGGCACGTCCAACAACCGTGGCCAAGGTTTGCTGATTGACTTTATTGCTCATGGTACTTCTCCTTGTTATTTCGGCATGACGAAAAATGCACCCCTGACGAAGCATGAAACTTTCCCTTGCCCGCCCTGAGGACTTTGAATATAGCAAGGCCACTGTTCTTTTCCAGCCATACCCACGGATCCCTTTAAACCGTTTCACGATAATCGACAACACCGTTTCTTAAGGTTAACTGGCGATTATCAATAGCCGTTTAATGACAACAAGAACTGTAGGAAAGCGCTTACAACCAAAGCAATAAATACTTCTACTTAATATCAACCCACACACAGGCGCGCCATTAATAGATCACACAACCCGGCCCTCACTATTGACCCGGATAACCTGGGGATTTAATTAACAATGTTCCATGCACCAGCCCCTCGACAGGCATCTATTAGTGTTCGATTATCGCCCAAAACCCGGTACGCCCGATTGAATCCCTCCATTGATCCCCCGCACCATTCCCCACCGACAAGAACCAATAACAACAGGTCCGGCACCATGACTGCACACCCTACCCGCTCCGGCTGATCTCTCCCGTTCGTTGACCCGAATTCGAATTTTTGTCTGCAACCCCTTGGTTGCGGCTGCGTCCTGCTTCATCCCTAACAATTAGAGAGACCCGACTTCATGAAGCCTTCCACCTGTGCAAAACAGCTTTTGCCGACTCTATTGACCACCGCACTGGTCAGCGCAGCCCTCCCGGCGCTAGCCGAAGAGTCGGGTTTTCTAGACGGCGCCCAAGCCAACCTGAACCTGCGCAACTTCTACTTCAACCGCAACTTCACCAACCCGACCCATGCGCAGGGCACGGCGGCAGAATGGACGCAAAGCTTCATCCTCGATGCCAAATCCGGGTTCACCCAGGGCACCGTCGGTTTCGGCATGGACGTATTGGGCCTGTACTCGGTGAAACTCGATGGTGGACGCGGCACTGGCGGGACGCAGCTGCTGCCGCTGGACCACGATGGTCGCCCCGCCGATAACTTCGGACGTCTGGGCGTGGCGTTCAAGGCGAAGCTTTCCAAGACCGAGTTGAAAGTCGGTGAATGGATGCCGGTGTTGCCGATCCTGCGCTCGGACGATGGACGCTCGTTGCCCCAGACGTTTCGCGGCGGCCAGGTCACCTCGAAGGAAATCGACGGCCTGACGCTCTACGGCGGTCAAATGCGCGGCAACAGCCCGCGTGACGACAGCAGCATGAGTGACATGTCGATGACCGGCAAACCCGCCGTCACGTCCGACCGTTTCAACTTTGAGGGCGCCGAATACAGCTTTAACGACAAGCGCACGCAAATCGGGGTGTGGAATGCCCAGCTCAAGGACATCTACAGCCAGCAATTTATCAACCTGGTCCACACCCAGCCACTGGGCGACTGGACGCTGGGCGCCAACCTTGGCTTCTTCTATGGCAAGGAAGATGGCAGCGCACGGGCCGGCGACCTCGATAACAAAACCTGGTCCGGGCTGTTCTCGGCCAAATATGGCGGCAACACCTTCTATGTCGGCTTGCAGAAGCTCACCGGCGACAATGCCTGGATGCGGGTCAACGGCACCAGCGGCGGGACGCTGGCCAACGACAGTTACAATTCGAGCTACGACAACGCCCGGGAGAAATCCTGGCAACTGCGCCACGACTACAACTTCGCTGCCGCCGGTATTCCCGGCCTGACCCTGATGAACCGCTATATCAGCGGCGACAACGTGCACACCGGGACCGTCACCAACGGCAAGGAATGGGGCCGCGAGAGCGAAATCGGCTACACCGTGCAAAGCGGTAGCCTGAAAAACCTCAACGTCAGGTGGCGCAACTCGACCATGCGCCGGGACTACAGCAACAATGAGTTCGACGAAAACCGCCTGATCGTCAGCTATCCGATCAGCCTGCTCTGACGCGATAAAAATACCGCAAGGACATGAACCGTTCAGCACCGTTATGCTCCTATGGAGACTTCCATAGGAGCGATGGTCTTGCGCGTGGTAAATAATTGCGCGCTGACGGCCTGCGCTCATCCTGATCTATCGCGGGCCAAGCCAAAAAACATGAAATTGATCGCCGCTGTTTTATTAACCCTTGCTGTAACGGTCGGCCTCAGCGGCTGTATCGGCCCGCCGATCGAACTGACCCCGAAGACCGAGCAGATTCTGCGCTCGACCCCGCCGATCCGCTTTCTGCTGACCTTCGACGACGGTCCAAGCGCGTCCAGTTTTTTCAATCCGACCAGTGCCGTTCTCGATGTACTCGCCAACAACCCGATTGAACCGGGTATCAAGGCCGTGTTCTTCGTGCAGACACAAGCCCCCCGGGCCGGTGGCAGCGAACTGGGCAAAAAAATCATGCAGCGTGAACATGCCGAGGGCCAGACCCTGGGCTTCCACACCGCCACGCAGTGGCATACCAATCACCGCTCGCTCTCCCCGGAAGAACTCGAACAGTCGCTCACCCAAGGCTCTGCGGACATTGCGGCGATCACCGGCAGCACGCCAGTACTGTTGCGGCCACCGTTCTGGAATTACGACAAACGTACGTTCGCCGCGTATCAACACCATGGCTTGCATGTGTTGCTGACCGACCTGAGCGCCAATGACGGAAAAATATGGGGCTTCAATGGCAGCCCGCGCCGGCGTTCCAACATGCTCAGGCAAATGTCCGAGGTGCGCGAACGGATTGCGGCCGGCGAACTGCCGACGGTCGACGGTGTTATTCCAGTGGTGGTGACGTTTCACGACCTCAATCGCTACACGTCCTGGCATATGGGGGAGTACCTACAGATTCTGCTCGACAGCGCCCGCGAGACCGGTGTGACAACCGCCGCCAAACCGTTTTACGACGACCAGGCAGCCGTGCAACGGGCCGCCATGGCCCGCACCGTACGCGATGCCGCGCAACCGGTGCATTTGCCTGGCGTGTGGAGCTGGTTCTGGGACAGCAACTCCCATTGAGGCACACCGTCGCTGAAGCAGCACGGCCCTGACAGTCGTGTCAGGGCCGGAGGTCGCGACTACTCGCGCGATTCGACACCCAACTCATCCCACACCGACTCGGCCAGGTGGAAGGTTGCATTGGCCGCCGGGATGCCGCAGTAGATCGCGCTCTGCATCAGCACTTCCTTGATCTCGGCGCGGGTGACGCCATTGTTCGCCGCGCAACGCAGGTGCAGTTTCAGCTCTTCGTTGCGGTTCATGCCGATCAGCATGGCGATGGTGATCAGGCTGCGGGTGTGGCGTGGCAAGCCAGGGCGAGTCCAGATGTCACCCCAGGCGTGGCGGGTGATCATGTCCTGAAACTCGGCATTGAACTCGGTCAGGGTCGCCAGGCTGCGATCGACATGGGCATCGCCGAGCACCGCGCGACGCACTTGCATGCCGTCGGCGTAACGTTGTTTCTCGTCCACAAATCGCTCCTCAGATAGACTGTTCAGCGAACAAAAAACCCAGCACCCGGTCACTGAACGCGCTGCCGGCCTGAACGTTGGACAAATGGGCGGCGTAGAACTCGGCGTACTCGGCGCCGCTCACCCGTTCTTGAATAAAGTGCCCGCCGGAAGGTGGCGTGACCGCGTCTTCGGTGCCAGCGATGACCAGGGTCGGCACCGTGATCGATGCCAGTTGCTCGCGGAAATCGGCATCGCGTACCGCCGCGCAATTGGCGGCATAACCTTGCGGTGAAGTGGCGGCGAGCATGTCGGTGATCTGTTTCGCCACCGCTGGATTGGCTTCGGCGAAGTCCGGGGTAAACCAACGGGCAATCGACGCATCGCGCAGTGCGACCATCGCCGCCGGACCGTCACGCAGTACGGTCTCGATACGCGGGTTCCAGACAGAAGGATCACCGATCTTCGCCGCGGTGTTGCACACCACCAGTTTGTGCAGACGCTCGCCGGCGTTGATCCCCAGCCACTGACCGATCAACCCGCCCATGGACAGACCGCAAAAATGGGCGCGCTCGATGTTCAGGGCATCCAGCAGCGCCAGCACATCACGACCCAACTGCTCGATGCTGTACGGCCCCGGCGTCACCAGCGAACGGCCATGACCGCGAGTGTCGAAACGCAGCACGCGCAAGTGTTGGGTGAACGCCGGAATCTGCACGTCCCACATGTGCAGATCGGTGCCCAGCGAGTTGGACAGCACCAGCACCGGAGCGTGTTCAGGACCGTCGAGTTGGTAGTTCAGTTCGCCGTCGGCGAGTTGTACGAATCCCACAAAAATTCTCCTTCAGGCAGTCAGGGCAAAATGTTCGGCCAGCGCACGCTCAACCCAGGTTTGAGCCTGACCAAGGTAGTGCGCAGGGTTCATCAATTGATCGAGTTCAGCACTCGATAGCTCGGCAGTCACGTGCGGCTCATCACCGAGCACCGCACGTAAATGTCGCTGCTCGGCCACCGCGCGTTTGCAGCACAGCTCCAGCAGATGGTGGGCTTTGTCGCGACCGATCCGTTGGGCGAGGACGATGCTGACGGCTTCAGCCAGCACCAGGCCTTGAGTCAAATCGAGGTTCTGCGCCATGCGCTCGGCGTCGACCTCCAGCCCCTCTGTTATCAACTGCGCTTGCTGCAAGGCACCGGACACCAGGCAGCAGATTTCCGGCAGGGTTTCCCACTCGGCATGCCACAACCCCAGGCTGCGTTCGTGCTCTTGCGGCATGGCGCTGAACAGTGTCGACAGCAATCCGGGAACGCGCGTCGCAGCACCGATCAGCACCGCCGCGCCCACCGGGTTGCGTTTGTGCGGCATGGTCGAGGAGCCGCCCTTGCCCGGTGCCGAAGGTTCGAAGACTTCCGCCGCTTCGGTCTGCATCAGCAGGCTGATGTCGCGGCCCAGCTTGCCGAGGCTGCCGGCGATCAGGCCAAGTGCTGCGCCGAACTCCACCAGCCGGTCGCGCTGGGTGTGCCAGGGTTGTTCCGGCAACGTGAGTTGCAGCTCCTGCGCCAGCGCTTCGGCAATCGGCATGGCCTGCTCGCCGAGGGCTGCGAGGGTTCCGCTGGCACCACCAAATTGCAGCACCAGCAGGCGCGGCTTGAGTGCGTGCAGACGTTGCCGACTGCGCGTCACCGCCCCCAGCCAACCGGCGATTTTCATCCCCAACGTGACTGGCGTCGCATGTTGCAACCAGGTACGTCCGGCCAGTGGCGTGACCACATGCCGTCGGGCCTGGATCGCCAACGCTTCGCCGAGTCGCGCCAGATCGCTGTCGATCAAGTGCAGTGCCTGGCGCAATTGCAGCACCAGCCCGGTGTCCATCACATCCTGACTGGTTGCGCCCAGATGCACATAACGTTCGGCGTCCTGATCATGCGCGGCGATCTGCTTGCCCAACACCTTGACCAACGGAATTGCCGAGTTACCGGCAATGGCTATCGCCTCGCCAAGAGCAGCAAAGTCGTAGTGCTCGGCCCGGCAAGCCGCCTCGATCGGGGCAACGGCAGATGCCGGAATCAGCCCGACCCGCGCCTCGGCCCGAGCCAATGCGGCTTCAAAATCGAGCATGGCCTGAACCCGGCCCTGATCGCTGAACACCTCACGCATATTTCGAGCCGTGAAATAGGCATCGAACAATTGATTGCCCGGTCGTTGCATAGAGGATTCCTTACGCGGCGCGCGCCCGCTTCAGGCGCGCGCCGACAAGTCAAAGTTCGTGTTCCAAATACGCTGCCTGTCTCGGCAAACGCAGGCTGAACAGGAAGGCGACCGCCATCATCGCCGTCACGTACCAGTAGAAGGAGTTTTCGATACCCACCGATTTCAGGCTCAAGGCCACGTACTCGGCCGAACCGCCGAAGATCGCATTGGCCACCGCGTAGGCCAGGCCCACCCCCAGCGCACGGACTTGCGGCGGGAACATTTCGGCTTTCACCAGACCGCTGATCGAGGTGTAGAAACTGACGATGGCCAATGCCACGGTGATCAGCCCAAACGCCAGGAACGGGTTGGTCACCGACTTCAAGGTCAGCAGGATCGGCACGGTGAACAGTGTTCCCAGAGCACCGAACCAAAGCATCGAGTTACGCCGGCCGATCTTGTCGGCGAGCGTGCCGAACAGCGGTTGCATGCACATATATAGAAACAGTACGCCGGTCATGATGTAACTGGCGGTCTTGGCGGGCATCCCGGCGGTGTTCACCAGGTACTTCTGCATATAGGTGGTGAAGGTGTAGAAAATCAGCGAACCACCGGCGGTGAAACCGAGCACGGTAATAAAGGCGGCGGTGTTGTGCTTGAACAGCGCGGCCATGCTGCCGGCATCCTTGTTTTCACGCATTTCCTTGCTGGTGGTTTCTTTCAGCGAACGGCGCAGGAACAGCGAAATCAATGCCGCCGCAGCACCGACCACGAACGGAATCCGCCAGCCCCAGGCACGCAGGTCGTCCTCAGTCAGGAACTGTTGCAGGATCACCACCAACGACACGGCCAACAGTTGGCCGCCGATCAAGGTCACGTACTGGAACGAGGCGAAGAAACCGCGCTGGCCCTTGAGTGCAACTTCACTCATATAGGTCGCGGTGGTGCCGTATTCACCGCCCACCGACACGCCCTGAATCAGGCGAGCCACCAGTAGCAGGAGCGGTGCCCAGACGCCGATGTCCTTGTAGGTCGGCAGGCAGGCGATCAGCAATGAGCCGGCGCACATCATCAACACCGAAATCATCATGGAGTTCTTGCGCCCGTGCTTGTCGGCCACCCGACCAAACAGCCAGCCGCCGATGGGACGCATCAAAAACCCTGCGGCGAACACTCCGGCGGTGTTAACCAGTTGCACCGTGGGGTTGTCGGAGGGGAAAAACGCCGGGGCAAAATAGATCGCGCAGAAGGCGTAAACATAGAAGTCGAACCACTCGACCAGGTTGCCGGAAGAAGCCCCGACAATTGCAAAGATCCTTTTGCCACGCTCTTCAGCGGTGTAGAGACTGGTTATTGTTGTCATGTTTTTGCACTCGATGGGGACAGTGAGAGTCTAGACATACTTTGCAACAGCCCCGCTCCACAGAACAAACCCGAACACTGCGATAAACCTGTGGCGAGGGAGCTTGCTCCCGCTCGGCCGCGAAGCGGTCGTAAATCCGGCCGACCAGTTCAATATGAAGAACTGCACAGCCAGGTTTTGGGTCTGCTACGCAGACCAGCGGGAGCAAGCTCCCTCGCCACAGAAGCGCGGTGAACTCAGTAATCGAAAAACACCGTCTCGGCATCGGTGCCCTGCAGAATCACGTTCCACTGCAACGTGCCCGTGCCATTGTCTTTCGCCATCAAGGTCGTGCGGCGCTCTTCAGGCACACAGGCCAGCAGCGGGTCGCCGGTGTTGGCCGGTTCACCGTCAAAATAGATTCGCGTCAGCAAGTGCTTGACCAGGCCACGGGCAAACACCAGCACCACCAGGTGCGGCGCCTGTGTACTGCCCTTGAGCCCCGGCACTGTCCCCGGCTTGATGGTGGTGAAACGGAATCGCCCTTCTGCGTCCACCGGCACTCGGCCAAACCCTTCGAAATTCGGGTCCAGCGGTTTGTCCTGCTGATCTTCTGGATGGTCATACTTGCCAGCGGCATTGGCCTGCCAGACTTCCAGCATCGCGTCGTTGACGAAATCGCCGTTGCCATCGACCACTTGCCCGGTGATCGTCACACGTTCGCCGAGGGTTTGTTCAACGGTCAGGTTTTCACGGTTCAACCAGGTCAGACCGATGTGGTAATACGGCCCGACCGTGTGGGACGTCGTCGCGTTCAGCGTCATCTTATTTCTCCATCGGCGTGGCATCGCGGCCGCGCAAAACGATGTCCCAACGATAACCGAGGGCGTAGGACGGGATGGTTTTTTCCAGGTCGAAACTGGCGATCAAACGCTCTTTGGCGCTGGTATCGGGTACGCAGTTGTAAATCGGGTCGTAGGCCAGCAACGGATCACCGGGGAAGTACATCTGCGTGACCAGCCGGGTCAGAATGCTCGGCCCGAACAGCGAGAAATGGATATGCGCCGGGCGCCAGGCATTGGGGTGGTTGCCCCACGGGTAAGCGCCAGGCTTGATGGTCTGGAACTGATACCAGCCATCGGCGTCGGTCACGGTGCGACCGGTGCCGGTGAAGTTCGGGTCCAGCGGCGCATCATGCAGGTCGCGGTCATGGTTGTAGCGGCCAGCGGCGTTGGCCTGCCAGATCTCCAGCAGAATCCCCGGCACCGGCAAGCCGTTCTCATCCAGCACGCGGCCGTGAATGATGATCCGCTCACCCAATGGCGCGCCCTGATGTTGGGCGGTCAGATCGTTATCCCGTTCTTGCAGAGACTCGGCGCCAATGGTCGGACCGGTAATTTCCGACAATGAGTGAGGCAAAAACACTAACGGCCTGGACGGCGAACGGCGGTTGGTCGATTGATAGGCCGGATGCAAATATTCCGGCTGGGTGCCCCCTTGCGGACGACGGTAACCAGGCTTGTCAGTCATGAAACGTCCTCTTTTCCTGTTCGATAACGCGGCGGCGCATCAGACCCGTTCGATGGCCAGTGCCAGACCCTGGCCAACGCCAACGCACATGGTCGCCAGCGCTTTCTTGCCGCCGGTTTTTTCCAACTGATGCAGCGCCGTCAGTACCAGCCGCGCACCGCTCATGCCCAGCGGATGACCCAAAGCGATGGCGCCACCGTTCGGGTTAACCTGCGCCGCGTCGTCGGCCAGACCGAGTTCACGCAACACCGCCAGGCCCTGACTGGCAAACGCTTCATTGAGTTCGATCACATCGAAATCGCTGACCGCCACGCCCAGGCGTTCGGTCAACTTGCGCACCGCCGGCACCGGGCCGATGCCCATCACCCGTGGCGCGACGCCGGCGCTGGCCATACCCAATACCCGAGCGCGGGCGGTCAGACCGTGTTTTTTCACGGCTTCGGCAGACGCGAGAATCAACGCGGCGGCACCGTCGTTCACGCCCGAGGCATTCCCAGCGGTGACGGTTTTGTCCGGGCCATTGACCGGCTTGAGTTTGCTCAGGGTTTCCAGGGTGGTGTCAGCGCGCGGATGCTCGTCCTGCTCGACCACGCTTTCGCCCTTCTTGTGGGCAATGCGCACCGGGACGATTTCTTCGGCGAAATAACCGGCAGCTTGCGCAGCGGCCGTCCGTTGCTGACTGCGCAGTGCGAAAGCGTCCTGATCAGCACGCGAAACCGCGTAATCGTCGGCCACGTTGTCGGCCGTCTGCGGCATCGCATCGACGCCGTACTGAGCCTTCATCAACGGGTTGATGAAGCGCCAGCCGATGGTGGTGTCTTCCAGTTTCATGTTGCGCGAGAACGCCGCATCGGCCTTGCCCATCACGAACGGTGCGCGGGACATCGACTCGACACCGCCGGCAATCGCCAACTCCATCTCACCGCTGGCAATTGCCCGGAACGCCGTGCCGATGGCGTCCATGCCCGAGGCGCACAGGCGATTGAGGGTCACGCCGGGAATGCTTTCCGGCAACCCGGCCAGCAGCAATGCCATGCGCGCCACGTTGCGGTTGTCTTCGCCGGCCTGGTTGGCGCAACCGAGGAACACTTCGTCCACGGCGCTCCAATCGACGCTCGGGTTGCGCTCCATCAGAGCCTTGATCGGCACCGCGGCCAGATCGTCAGCGCGAACCGTCGACAAACCACCGCCAAAACGGCCGATCGGTGTGCGAATCGCATCGCAGATATAAACCTCGCGCATCACGCTTCTCCCGGTGCTTGGCCGTGGGCGGCAGCAGTACGCGCTTCAAGATCACGCAGCGCAGCCAACTCGATGTCGGTCGGTTCAGCGGTGTGCTCCACCTGATCGGCAAAGCGGACAGCCCAACCGGTGGCGGCGATCACTTGCTCGCGGGTCACGCCCGGGTGCAGCGCGGTAACCACGAATTCGTTGCTGCCGGCTTCCGGTTCCATGATGCACAGGTCTGTAATGATCCCCACTGGACCGGCGCCCGGCAGGCCGAGACGCTTGCGCGAGTCGCCGCCTTCGCCATGGCCGACGGAGGTAATAAAGTCGAGTTTGTCGACAAACGAGCGAGCCGACTGTTTAAGGATGATCAACACGCTTTTCGCCGAGCCAGCAATCTCCGGCGCACCGCCAGCACCCGGCAGGCGGACTTTCGGTTGATGGTAATCGCCGACCACGGTGGTGTTGATGTTGCCAAAGCGGTCGACCTGAGCGGCACCAAGAAAACCAACGTCAATACGCCCGCCTTGCAACCAGTAGCGAAAAATCTCACCGGTCGGGACGACGGTGTCGGCGGTTTCCGCCAGCTCGCCGTCACCGATCGACAGCGGCAATACCGTCGGCTTGGCACCGATCGGACCCGATTCATAGATCAGGACTACATCTGGAGAGGAAGTCAGACGCGCCAGGTTGGCCGCTTTCGACGGCAGGCCGATGCCGACGAAGCACACCGAGCCATTCTTCAGTCGACGAGCGGCGGCGACGGTCATCATTTCATTGGTGGAGTAAGCCATTATTGAGCCTCCATTGCAGCGGCCAGCTTGGCCTGGAATTCACTGAAGTCAGCACTGCCGTGGATGTATTCGTTGATCCACGCGGTGAAAGTTTCACGGTCGCGGGCAATCGGGTCCCAGGCCTGATAGAAGCGGTTGTCGCGTTCGGTGTAACCGTGGGCGTAGGACGGATGCGCGCCACCGGGCACATGACAAACCGCGCTCAAGGCCCAGGTCGGCAAGACACAGGCGTTCATCGGCGCCTTCAGGTCGTCGACGATTTCTTCAACCGTGACGATGCAGCGCTTGGCGGCCAATGCAGCTTCCTTCTGCACACCGAGAATGCCCCAGAGCAAGACGTTGCCCTTGCGATCAGCCTTCTGCGCGTGAATCACCGTGACGTCCGGGCGCACCGATGGCACCGCCGCCAGCACTTCGCCGGTGAACGGGCAGGTCACGCTTTTGATCAGCGGGTTGACCTTCGGCAAGTCGGAACCGGCGTAAGCCCGCAGCACCGCGAACGGCAGGCCAGAGGCACCCGCAACATAGGCATTGGCCAGGTCGGCGTGGCTGTGCTCTTCGATTTCCAGCGCATGCGGCCACTGTTTCTCGACGGCATCGCGCAGACGGTGCAGCGAGCCCACACCCGGGTTTCCGCCCCAGGAGAAAATCAGCTTGCGAGCGCAACCGGCACCAATCAATTGGTCATAGACCAAGTCAGGGGTCATGCGCACCAGCGTCAGGTCTTTCTTGCCCTGACGAATGATTTCATGACCCGCTGCGGTCGGAATCAAGTGCGTGAAGCCTTCAAGCGCGACGGTATCGCCGTCGTTGACGAATTGCTTCACCGCGTCGTGCAGCGAAAGGATTTCAGCCATGGGGTTGGACTCCCGATTCTCAGTAAACCGATGTGGAGGACAAGGCGCGATGAGCAGCGCCGGAATGACTGAAGATTAAGCCGCCGAAATAACCCAAACAATCCGATAATCGACTAAGTGTTCGTTTATCGAACAGATTGTTGTCTTCCTATCGTTCCCATTGCGCTACCGAAAAGCATCGCGGGCAAGCCTTGCTCCTACGACGGGATGTTGATCACGCCATTTGTAAACGACTGAAGTCCTGTAGGAGCAAGGCTTGCCCGCGAAGAGGCCCGCACATTCAACAAAAAACTCTGCTCAAGTCGCATCCGCATGGCTGACCAAGCCTTTGATCACCACTGCCGTGGTGGCCAACGCCGCCGGGATCACCAATGCCGTCAGCACCTGTTCGAAATTCCAGCCCAGGCCCAACAACGTTGCCCCCATCCAGGCGCCGAGAATCGCACCGAAACGGCCAATCCCGAGCATCCACGACACGCCCGTGGCCCGACCTTGAGTCGGATAGAAGCGCGCCGCCAGCGACGGCATCGCCGATTGCGCGCCGTTGACGCACATGCCGGCGACCAGCACCAAGGTTGCGAGCAGTGTGATGTTGCCCAGGCTTTGCCCTACAGCGTAGGCAAACACCCCGGCCAACAAGTAGAAAGTGCCGATCACCTTGTGCGGATTGAACCGGTCCATCGCCCACCCCACCGCCACTGCACTCAGCACGCCGCCAAACTGGAACAGCGCACCAATGAAGGCGGCCTGCTCCATGCTCGCGCCGCTGTCACGCATCAGGGTCGGCAGCCAACTGGTCAACAGGTAGACGATGACCAACCCCATAAAATAGGTCAGCCACAGCAACAACGTACCGGTGCTGTAAGTACCGGAGAAAATCACCGCGAACACATTGCGAGCCTTTACGGTTTTTTGTTCAGGCACGCTGAAACTCGATGCCTGGGCAATAGTCGCCGGATCAATCGGCGCCAGTGCCTTGCGCACCTTGTCGGTGCCGCGATTGCGCACCACCAGGTAGCGCGCCGACTCCGGCAGCCACAGCAACAGCACCACCCCGAGAATCAACGGCAGAATCCCGCCGATCAGCAACAGGCTGTGCCAGCCAAATGCCGGGATCAGCTTGGCGGAGATGAATCCGCCACCAGCCATGCCCAGGTTGAAGCCGCAGAACATGCTGGTCACCAGCAGGGATTTTTTGCGCTCCGGGGTGTACTCCGACAGCAGCGTGGTGGCGTTCGGCATGCCGGCGCCCAGGCCAAGCCCGGTCAGGAAACGCAGCACCAGCAGTTGCTCGACATTCGTGCTGTAAGCCGAGGCCAGACTGAAGGCGCCGAACAACAGAACCGCGCCGACCAGTACGACTTTTCGTCCAAAACGGTCAGCCAACGGTCCAGAGCCCAGTGCGCCGAAGACCATGCCGATCAGCGCTGCACTCATCACCGGGCCGAGGCTGGCGCGGTCGATCCCCCAATCCTGAGACAGCGCCGGTGCGATAAACCCCATGGCCGCAGTGTCCAGGCCATCGAGAAACACAATCAGGAAACACAGGATCACCACCCGCCATTGATAGCGCGACAGCGGTTGGGCATTGATAAAGGACTGCACATCGAGGCAGTTCCCGACAGCGGATTGAGGCTGGTTCATTATTTTTATTCCAGGCAAGAAACGCAGGCGAATGCGTGCGGGCAATCGCCGCTTCATTATTATTCGGTCGTCTTCCGGCGCCAGGAGCAGTGGCCAACAGCAGCAAATGACGCTGCCGCGACATTAATGAGGCAAGGGAAACAGCGTCAATTCGCCAAACGCGACTCTGGGCGTTTATCGAACAGCTTACGCAAACAGCTGGGCACTCAACTCACGGCTGGCACTCAACAACCCGGGCAAAAAACGCTGCTCCAGTTCGTTGCGGCTGACCCGTCCGGCGTGGGTGCTGACATTTAGCGCAGCCAGCACCTGACCGGATGCGTCATACACCGGAACGGCAATCGAGCGCAGGCCTTGCTCGAGCTCCTGGTCGACAATGCACCAGCCCTGGCGCCGAACTTCCTGAAGACATTCGAGCAACGACTCACGCGTATGCAGGGTGCGACTGGTCTTGGCCTGCAATTCGGCATGTTCGAGGTAATCGTGCAGCGATGCATCGTCCAGCGCGGCCAGAAGAATCCTACCCATGGAGGTGCAATAAGCCGGTAACCGCCCGCCCACCGACAGATCGACCGAGATCAGTCGCTGGGTCGTTGCCGAACGGGCGATGTACAAGATGTCATCACCTTCCAGCGTGGCCATGTTGCAAGCCTCGTGCAGTTGTTCGCTCATGCGGTCCAGATAAGGCTGGGCCGATACCGCCAGCGGCGTCGAGGACAGATAGGCATGGCCGAGGGTCAGGACTTTGGGCAACAGCGAATAGGTTCGACCGTCGGTGGTCGCGTAGCCGAGCTTGATCAGCGTATGCAGGCAACGGCGCACGGCGGCGCGGGGAATTTCCGTACGGTGGCTGATTTGCGCGATGGTCAGATGCCGCTTGCGCTCCTGGAAGGCCTGGACCACTGCCAGGCCACGGGCCAGGGAGGTCATGAAGTCAGGATCGCCAGTGAATGCCTGAATCCGCTTGGCCGGCGAAGCAACGATCGGCGGCGCCACTGAAGCAAAGGAATTGCGCAACTGATCGTTCATTTCAGGTCATTCCCCAGAGTTCGATAGCTATTACAAGCTGCCCCTGAGCTTGCGCACAAGCATCGGCAGTCAAGGTTGGGCGATTATCGAACCATTAATCGATAATCGCAATCAACTGGTAGCAGGGCCAAATGGCATGAGGACTGCGGGTACATTTTCCGATAAGGACGGGACCGCTCATTACAGATTTTGACACTTTAGCTGGCACTGAATAACAGCCGCGTTCTAATCCACCCAACTTGTACGACTTAAAGGCGCCAGGAAAGGGGCTTGTAAAGACGTTGCCAAAAAGTGCATCGCACACAAAACTTGCGGGTGACAAAACAAATTCACAGAACGAAGCACTTTTAAGTTATTCGAGATAGTGTTCTGCCGATCGGCCGCTATAATGCAACTCAGTGATGACCGTGCCTTTTGGCAACTACGGGATCCAATCACTCAGGCAGCGCGAGGTTTCAACCCCGCTTCCTGTCGGCAAACGCCTGACGCTCATTTCGAATGCCCGACCCATGCGTTTGCAAAAAAATAAAGAAACTGATGCTACGTCAGTAATTCTGCTCTGGTGCCGTGGCCGCCTGCACGAAGGAAGCTGTCAAGCACAACGCTGTCGCAATGGGTGTCTTCCCGGACTCTCTGCTCGAGACGCGTGTGACCGACACAACGAAAGCAGTGCGTATCACCAGAATTTATCTCAACTCAATTAGGTAACACTGTGACGAAAGAAGAACTGCGCGCGGAACTTGAGCGCCAGGAACAACGTTACAAGGAAGTTTACGGCGGGGAAGTCACCACCTACGCCGCTCAGCCCGACCCGGAACGCAAACCTTGGCGTAAACGCGCCAGCATCCTCGATCAGGCCTTTACCCAGGAACTGCAGAAGATGGAAAAGGAACTCAAAGCCGAAGAGCCATAATCGCGAAGGTTTGAGTTTTCAGGGCCTGCGTCGCCTTCAGCTACACGCTGAATGAATTGGCGTCCCATATCGCGCCTGCTAAAAGCCGGCGATTGCCACCTCACTCCTATCGGAAGAGGTTATTGGCGCTTGGCTGGCCCTCCTTACAGATATTTCACACACCCCGTTCAGCCTTCCATCGAAGTCGCTGAAATGCCGGCGTGCGCCACAACACCCAATGAAATCAAAGGCTTGAAAAACCTACGGCAACGCTGGGATTTAGGGCCTTGTTACACACTAAATCATTGAAGAATGTAACCGATGAGAAGCAAGTGCATTGATTAGCAGGGTTTTCTGGCATAATCGCGCCCCCTTATGACCGGGTCAGAAAACCTTCATGATCGATTTATTCAGCGGACTGGATGCTTGGGTGCTTGTGAGCCTCTTGCTCGCCCTGGCCTTTGTCCTCGCCTTCGAGTTCATCAACGGCTTTCATGACACCGCTAACGCGGTTGCCACTGTTATCTACACCAAAGCCATGCCGCCTCATCTGGCAGTGTTCTTTTCCGGTGTGTTCAATTTCCTCGGCGTGTTGCTGGGCGGCGTTGGCGTGGCGTATGCCATCGTCCACCTGCTGCCGGTAGAGTTGCTGATCAATGTGAATACCGGCCACGGGCTGGCGATGGTGTTCTCGTTGCTCGCTGCGGCCATCACCTGGAACCTGGGGACCTGGTACTTCGGTATCCCGGCCTCCAGCTCTCATACCCTGATCGGTTCGATCCTGGGTGTGGGTCTGGCGAACGCCCTGATCAACGACATTCCATTGGCTGACGGTGTCAACTGGCAGAAAGCGATCGATATCGGCTCCTCGCTGGTGTTCTCGCCAATAGCCGGCTTCCTGGTAGCCGCGCTGGTGCTGGTTGCCCTGAAGTGGTGGCGTCCCCTGTCCAAGATGCACAAGACACCGGACCAACGCCGCAAGCTTGACGACAAGAAACACCCGCCATTCTGGAATCGCCTGGTACTGGTGATCTCGGCAATGGCTGTCAGCTTTGTTCACGGCTCCAACGATGGCCAGAAAGGCATCGGCCTGATCATGCTGGTATTGATCGGTATCGTGCCGGCACAGTTCGTACTCGACCTGAGCAGCACCACCTACCAGATCGAACGCACTCGCGATGCGACCCTGCACCTGAGCCAGTTCTATAAGCGCAATGCCGATACCCTGGGTGAGTTCCTGGCCTTGGGCAAAAGCCTGGATGGCGATTTGCCGGAGAAATTCCGCTGCAACCCGCAACAGACCGAGCCGACCATCACCGCCCTGCTTGGCACCCTCAAGGGTGTAGCTGACTACCACTCGCTGTCGCAAGAAAGCCGCATTGAAGTGCGTCGTTACCTGCTCTGCCTGGACGATACGGCGAAAAAGGTCGGCAAGTTGCCTGGCCTCGATGCCCGCGAAAAGGCAGACCTGGACAAACTGCGCAAAGACCTGACTACCACCACCGAATATGCCCCGTTCTGGGTGATTCTGGCGGTCGCCCTGGCACTCGGCCTGGGCACCATGGTTGGCTGGAAGCGCGTGGTACTGACCATCGGCGAGAAAATCGGCAAGCAAGGCATGACTTACGCTCAAGGCATGTCGGCACAAATCACCACGGCGGGCATGATCGGTCTGGCGAACATCTTCAGCCTGCCGGTATCGACCACCCACGTGCTGTCTTCGGGCGTGGCCGGGACCATGATCGCCAACAAAAGCGGCCTGCAAGGCGGCACCGTGAAAACCATCCTGCTGGCCTGGGTCCTGACCCTGCCGGCAACGGTGGCCCTGTCGGCCGGCCTGTTCTGGCTGGCGTCGAAGGCACTCGGCAGTTGATTCATAGCCAAACCCAAAAGGCGCGCCCTCTCGGAGGTCGCGCTTTTTTTATGCCCGCGATTCCCAAAACCTCGCAGCGTGCGGTAGCTCCTTGTATCGCACGCCCAGCACCCCAACCACTCAGGCCGGCCGGTAGGCCGCCGTGCTGTTGCCTTTGATCTTGATCCACCCGCCCCTATCGGAAGGCCGAGTGGAGGTGTTCATCAGGGGGTGGGCGCGCAGCGCCGTACGGCGTAGCCGGACACATCGAGAGGAGGTCGTCGCGCAGCAGACCGTAGGCGATGCCCCCTGATGGACACCGGAGTGAGGGAACGCCGAGCCTAGGCGAGGTGCCGTACGCTTGGGGCGAAGACCTTTGCTTCCTTTGGGGCGTCTGCCAAAGGGAGTCGCTGTAAAAGCGAAACCGTAAGCGGCCATCACCGCAGAAATGGATATGTACACCTGTGGGAGATTGATCGGCTGTCAGGCCGCCTTCGCAGGCAAGCCAGCTCCCACAATTTTGATTGGTGTACATCTGCGGGAGATTGGTCGGCTGTCAGGCCGCCTTCGCAGGCAAGCCAGCTCCCGCATTTGAATCGAGTACACCTGCAAGCGCTGACTCCGCAAGAAACCGCAGGCAAAAAAAAGGGCGACCGAAGTCGCCCAAAATGCCTTGCGTGCTCGTGCGTCCAGAAAGACCTAAGGCTTTTTGCGCTTATGTGCGTCTTTCCAGATAAAAAATCCAAACCCGGTAAAAAACAGAACCATGAGGCCGACTGTCAGCACTCCGGCGATCACCACATTGTCGAAAAACATGACTGGCCTCCTGCACTTGCCCTGTTGCGATGGGGCTAAGTTAACCAATCGGGCGCAGAAGAAAATTGACCGGGATCAATGCCGCCCAAGACCGGGCGTAAAAGGAAGGGAAATAACTGACCTGCATCAATGGAAACAGGGAGGATCAACGCTTTTTCGGTTTGTTTTTCGGCTTTTTCTTCGCTTTACCCAAAGGCATGGCCTGCTCGAAAGCCTGACGCACTTCGTTCAGGCGCTTTTCATTAAGGTCATGCACGCGCTTGGCACGCTCGGTGTTGAGGTCGATCAGCTTGTCGTCTTGGCTCATGGCGTGGCTTACATCTTCAAGGTCAATACAGGCGTAGCACAGTGACCACCGTCACCCTGCCCGCTCAAGGTTTGCCAATAATGCGGCCAATGGCCGGCGCTGACCAGTCGCCAGCCGCATCACAGCGCAACAAAAAGTGTGTAAGCGTCAGACCTCGATATCGACCCACAACCCCTGGCGCGGCTGATCGTCTATCAGCGGGACCACAGGCACCGTGTTGTCGGCGTTCAATTCGTCACCCGGCACGGCCAGGTGCTCTTCAGGATCCTCTGCGGCTTCGCGGCGTCGCTTGTCGCGTTCTTGCCGACGCCGCTGCTCTTCGCGCAACAACTGCGCCGACTCTTCGGCATGGCGCTTGTGCAGGTCGATCGTACTTTCGCTGGAGCTCGCCTCCACCGGCTCCACCGGCGGAATATCCGGCCGCTGGCGAATCGGATCCTGCTGGGAAGTTATCGGCACGGCACTCAAGGGGAGCATCGGTGGCAGCATAGTTATTAGTCTCCTGACAGCAGGCTGTCGGCTGCTGAGGTGGCGACTTGAGCCATCGGTCGCAAACTTGCGAGCCAACGCGGCCCGAACCTTCGGCCGCTCCTGCGCGAGTAACCCTTTGGCCTCGGGACCTGCATCCGTTAATATAGTCGGCTTTTTCAAGGCGGGAGTCAGGCAGCATGGCGCAGCAGTATCAACCGGGGCAACGCTGGATTAGTGACAGCGAAGCCGAGCTAGGTTTAGGCACCGTTCTGGCACAGGACGGTCGCTTGCTGACCGTGCTCTATCCGGCCACTGGCGACACTCGCCAGTACGCGCTACGGAATGCGCCCCTCACTCGCGTGAGGTTTTCGCCGGGTGACATGATCACTCACTTCGAAGGCTGGAAAATGACCGTGCGCGAAGTCGACGACGTCGACGGCCTGCTGGTCTACCACGGGCTCAACGCGCAGAACGAAGTGGTGACCCTGCCTGAGACCCAATTGTCGAACTTCATCCAGTTCCGTTTGGCCAGCGACCGTTTGTTCGCCGGGCAGATCGACCCACTGGCCTGGTTCTCGCTGCGCTATCACACCCTGGAACACACCAGCCGCCAGTTGCAATCCTCGCTCTGGGGCCTGGGTGGCGTGCGTGCGCAGCCGATCGCCCACCAATTGCACATCGCCCGTGAAGTCGCTGACCGTATCGCGCCGCGGGTTCTGCTGGCGGACGAAGTCGGTTTGGGAAAAACCATCGAAGCAGGTCTGGTGATCCATCGCCAACTGCTCTCGGGCCGCGCCAACCGCGTGTTGATCCTGGTGCCGGAAAACCTCCAGCACCAGTGGCTGGTGGAGATGCGCCGTCGTTTCAACCTGCAAGTCGCGCTGTTCGATGAAGAGCGCTTCATCGAAAGCGATGCCGGCAACCCGTTCGAAGACACCCAGCTCGCACTGGTCGCTCTGGAATGGCTGGTGGACGACGAAAAGGCCCAGGACGCGCTGTTCGCTGCCGGCTGGGACTTGCTGGTGGTCGACGAAGCGCACCACCTGGTGTGGCACGAAGATCAGGTCAGCCCTGAGTATTCGCTGGTCGAGCAACTCGCGGAAACCATTCCCGGTGTGCTGCTGCTGACCGCGACCCCGGAGCAACTGGGTCAGGACAGCCACTTCGCACGCCTGCGCCTGCTCGATCCAAACCGTTTCCATGACCTGAAGGCCTTCCGCGCCGAGAGCGAAAACTATCGCCCGGTAGCCGAAGCCGTTCAGGAGCTGATGGACCAGGGGCGCTTGTCCCCGGCCGCGCACAAAACCATCCAGGGTTTCCTCGGTGACGAAGGCGAAGCGCTGCTGACCGCCGTCAACGCTGGCGACGCTGAAGCCAGCGCCCGTCTGGTCCGCGAACTGCTGGATCGCCACGGCACTGGCCGCGTACTGTTCCGTAACACCCGCGCTGCGGTGCAAGGCTTCCCGGAACGCAAACTGCATCCGTACCCGCTGCCGTGCCCGGACGAATACCTCGAACTGCCATTGGGTGAGCACGCCGAGCTGTACCCGGAAGTCAGCTTCCAGGCTCAGCCGGATATAGATGAAGAACAACGCTGGTGGCGCTTCGACCCACGGGTCGAGTGGCTGATCGATCAGCTGAAAATGCTCAAGCGCACCAAAGTGCTGGTGATCTGTGCCCACGCCGAAACCGCGATGGACCTGGAAGACGCCCTGCGCGTACGTTCCGGTATCCCGGCCACGGTGTTCCACGAAGGCATGAACATCCTCGAGCGTGATCGCGCGGCGGCTTACTTCGCCGACGAAGAATTCGGCGCCCAGGTGCTGATCTGTTCTGAAATCGGCAGTGAAGGTCGCAACTTCCAGTTCTCCCACCACCTGGTGCTGTTCGATCTGCCATCGCATCCGGACCTGCTGGAACAGCGGATCGGGCGTCTCGACCGGATCGGTCAGAAGCACGTCATCGAACTGCACGTGCCGTACCTGGAAACCAGCCCGCAAGAGCGCCTGTTCCAGTGGTATCACGAAGCGCTGAATGCGTTCCTCAATACCTGCCCGACCGGCAACGCCTTGCAGCATCAGTTCGGCCCGCGCCTGCTGCCGCTGCTGGAAAACGCCGATGACGGCGAGTGGCAAGCGCTGATCGACGAAGCCCGTACCACCCGTGAAAACCTCGAAGCCGAGTTGCACAGCGGCCGTGACCGCCTGCTGGAGCTCAATTCCGGTGGCGCGGGCGAAGGTGACGCGCTGGTTGAGGCGATCCTTGAACAAGACGATCAGTTCGCCCTGCCGATCTACATGGAAACCCTGTTCGACGCGTTCGGCATCGACAGCGAAGACCATTCGGAAAACGCGCTGATCCTCAAGCCGAGCGAAAAAATGCTCGACGCCAGCTTCCCGCTGGGCGACGACGAAGGTGTGACCATCACCTACGACCGCAACCAGGCGCTGTCTCGCGAAGACATGCAATTCATCACCTGGGAGCACCCGATGGTTCAAGGCGGCATGGACCTGGTGCTGTCCGGTTCGATGGGTAACACCGCCGTTGCGCTGATCAAGAACAAGGCACTCAAGCCTGGCACCGTGTTGCTGGAACTGCTCTACGTCAGCGAAGTGGTTGCCCCGCGTTCGCTGCAACTGGGCCGTTACCTGCCGCCGGCTGCGCTGCGCTGCCTGCTCGATGCCAACGGCAACGACCTGTCGAGCCGTGTCTCGTTCGAGACCCTCAACGACCAGCTCGAAAGCGTGCCACGCGCCAGCGCCAACAAGTTCGTCCAGGCCCAGCGTGATCAACTGACACCGCGCATCAATGCCGGTGAAGAGAAGATCACCCCGCGCCACGCCGAACGTGTAGCCGAAGCGCAACGCCGCCTGGCCGCTGACACCGAAGAAGAACTGGCGCGCCTGACTGCCCTGCAAGCGGTCAACCCGACGGTGCGCGACAGCGAACTGGTTGCCCTGCGCCAGCAGCGCGAACAAGGCCTGGCCATGCTCGACAAAGCGGCACTGCGACTGGAAGCTATCCGGGTGCTGGTGGCGGGTTAAGCCCTCCTCTTTACCCTGTGATAATCGGCATAGGGGACGGCCTTCATAGGCCGCTCCCCTGCCACACCACCCGGCATGCGGGTCCGCACCGGGCGGTTCGAGAGATTGAGGTTATGAGAAACGCACTAATCCCAGCCTGTCGAACCACGCAATATTAAGCACGCGATTCAGGTCAAGACGACTGTTATGCCACCAGCGGCAGGTGTTTCCTGCCACCTTCTGCGCCACCTGGTTATTCGCGCCAAGTGCTCGCAGCTCACGATACGTCGTCGTTCCGCGCTTCCATTGTTTAAGCTGGATCGCTCGCAACCGGTGTCGTATCCATTCGTCCAGCGCACGCCAGACGGCTGGGGTTTGCGACAACCCAAAGTAAGCTTTCCATCCCAAAATGTAAGGTTGTAGGTCATCGACAATCTGCTGCAAGCTACGGCCACACGAGCGTCGGGTGTACCAGCGTATTCGTTGCTTGAACTGCTTCTGCGCTTTATAGGATGCGGCACGCTTGACTTCGCCGCGGGCTGACCACAACTCATAGCCCAGAAACTTGCGACCAAACGCGCTCGTCACTGCACTCTTGCTCTCGTTGACGCTCAAGTGCAGCTTTTCGTACAGCTGCCTCAGCAGGGCCATTACCCGCTGCCCCGCCTTCTGACTGCGAACATAAACGTTCGCATCATCGGCATAGCGCACAAAACAATGTCCCCTGCGCTCAAGCTCTCGGTCCACTTCGTCCAGCAGCACATTCGCCAGCAACGGCGACAGCGGGCCGCCTTGCGGCGCCCCGCAGCGGCTTTTCTCGACCACTCCATTGATCAGCGTTCCCGCATCCAGATAGGCACGAATCAGCCGGATAACCGCCTGATCCGTGGTCCGTTTGCGCAAACGATCCATCAAGATGTCGTGATCGACCCGGTCGAAGAACTTCTCCAGATCAACATCCACCACCACTTTACGTCCTGAAGAAACATGGCGCTGAGCCGCTAAAACGGCGCCCTGCGCACAGCGTCCCGGACGAAAGCCGTAGCTGTGTTCACTGAAAGTCGGATCGAGTAATGGCTGCAAGACTTGCAGCAGCGCTTGTTGGATCAAACGGTCGGTGACCGTTGGGATACCCAGCTCGCGTTGACCGCCGTCAGGTTTGGGAATGGCTACACGCCGTACCGGACTGGGCCGGTAGACACCTGATAGAAGCTGTTCACGAATCGCCGCCCATTGGGTCAGCAGGTACTCGGCCGTCTGATCAATATCCAGACCGTCGACTCCCGCTGCACCTTTGTTGGCCTTGACCCGTTTCCACGCCCGCTTCAGGTTTTCTCTCGCAAAGGCCCGTTCCAGCAGCCCTTGCCCTGCGTTGTCGGATTCATCTTGCGGGCGATTGACCTCGTCGCTGACGGGACTTCCTCACGGCTTCACCGCTCGCAGTCTCCATCCGCCCCGCGTTTGGCAGGCATCTGACTTCCGGTCTTTCGTATCAACATGGCCTATAACGCTTTCTCTCGTTCGGCCCTTCGTCAAAAAAAAAGACTACTACGGCCTCTGCTGACTTCTCGCTCCGGCTGGCACCGTCGCCCTTTCAGGCATAAGGCGAGATCTCCCCAGGTAAGAACGCAATCCTTCACCACACAACCGCCGGATTTACACAGCCTGATCCTTGACCACAAGAGCTTCGCGGTTTTGTGCCCGCTCGCCCTGATCGGCCGCGCCTTTTATCCGGTTCTTGTACATCGGCTCATGGCTTCGATTCACGCTTCCTCCCCACACTCGGTCACCCTCATGCAGTTGCGCTTCACTTCGTTCGCTGTGGTCAGCTTACGGCGGGACTTTCACCCACAAGATTGCGCCCATGCTGGGCGCACAC